>NZ_BDAI01000040.1 GCF_002091755.1 Pseudomonas nitroreducens NBRC 12694 | reverse complement strand
CTGCCGCGCCAACCCCGAAGCACGCCTGCGCCGATACGCCTACCGTGGCTTGCGCCCGCTGATCAGCCCCGAACCTTTCGCAGTCGGCGGCCGCCTGAGCGGCCCAGACAAGGCCGAAGTCTGGGCTGGCAACGGTGCCGGCATCGCCCAGCGCGGCGAAGTGGAATTCGACTGATCGCACCCCTGCGGTGCCCTCCCAACAAGAAAAGAGCAAAGGTGATTCGATGACTTCCACCCCCGAAGAACTCCAGGCCATCCGTGAAGGCGTGCGCGCCCTGTGTGCGGAGTTCCCCGCCGAGTACTGGCGCCGGATCGATGAAGAGAAAGGCTTCCCCGAGGACTTCGTCCGCGCCATGACCGAAGCCGGCTGGCTCTCCGCGATGATCCCGGAAGAGTACGGCGGCTCGGGCCTGGGGCTGGCCGAGGCCTCGGTGATCCTGGAGGAGGTGAACCGCTGCGGCGGCAACTCCGGCACCATCCACGGGCAGATGTACAACATGTTCACCCTGTTGCGGAACGGCAGCGCCGAGCAGAAGGCCTACTACCTG
>NZ_BDAI01000039.1 GCF_002091755.1 Pseudomonas nitroreducens NBRC 12694 | reverse complement strand
GGCGAACAGTTGCGGATCGCCGTGGACGAAGCCGACCCAGCCCAGCCAGCCCCACAGCAGGCTGCTCGCCCAGGACAAAAGCGTATTGCTCCATAGCCAACTTTTGCCCAGCGTGCGCGCAGGGGCTTGCCGGAAGTACGCCCGTGCCAGGACAATCCGCGCCAGCGTGAGCGAGTAGAGCACGGCCAGCCAGAAGACCATCGCCGTCGGCGCCATGGCATTACGGAAGATGTACAGCACCGGCAGAGGGATCACCAGGTTGGCGAAGAGCACGGCATACGACTGGCGGAACAAGAGATCGACCAGGTCGCGCTGTTGCAGGCTGTTATGCATGTCCGTAGTGCCTCAGGGAGACGAGTGATGGAAGGGAAGCGCGAACTGCGGGTGCTCATCGCCGATGACCACGGCATCGTACGGGACGGCCTGCGCCTGCTGCTGTCGACCCTGGACGACATCCGCATCGTCGGCGAGGCGGCGGACGGCCTGCGCCTGCAGGCTTTGTTGGAGGAGCAGCGTGCGGACCTCCTCCTGCTCGACCTGAACATGCCCGGCCTCAACCGGCTGCAGTTCATTCATGAACTGCGCC
>NZ_BDAI01000038.1 GCF_002091755.1 Pseudomonas nitroreducens NBRC 12694 | reverse complement strand
TGGCTTATGCCAAGTGGGTTTCCCCATTCAGAGATCTCCGGATCAAAGTCTGTTTGCCGACTCCCCGAAGCTTATCGCAGGCTACCACGTCTTTCATCGCCTCTGACTGCCAAGGCATCCACCGTATGCGCTTCTTCACTTGACCATATAACCCCAAGCAATCTGGTTATTGTCTCGAACGTGAAGACGACATTCGCCGAAAATTCGCGCTTGAACTCGCAAATTTTACCTTGACTTGAATAATCACCAGTGAAAGAGATTATTCAGTCTACTTCTATCACATACCCAAATTTTTAAAGAACGGTTCTGGCACAAAGACCAGACATCAATGTTCGTTCAACTTGAACATTCATGTCTGAGCTTTCGACGATTAATGGTGGAGCCAAGGAGGATCGAACTCCTGACCTCCTGCGTGCAAAGCAGGCGCTCTCCCAGCTGAGCTATGGCCCCTTATCGGATCAGCAGCACACCACAACAATTGGTGGGTCTGGGCAGATTCGAACTGCCGACCTCACCCTTATCAGGGGTGCGCTCTAACCAACTGAGCTACAGACCCAATCGTCTAACCAGTGAATCAAGCAATTCGTGTGGGAGCTT
>NZ_BDAI01000037.1 GCF_002091755.1 Pseudomonas nitroreducens NBRC 12694 | reverse complement strand
CAGCTTATGCTGAGTGGGTTTCCCCATTCAGAGATCTCCGGATCAAAGTCTGTTTGCCGACTCCCCGAAGCTTATCGCAGGCTACCACGTCTTTCATCGCCTCTGACTGCCAAGGCATCCACCGTATGCGCTTCTTCACTTGACCATATAACCCCAAGCAATCTGGTTATTGTCTCTAACGTGAAGACGACATTCGCCGAAAATTCGCGCTTGAACTCGCAAATTTTACCTTGACTTGAATAATCACCAGTGAAAGAGATTATTCAGTCTACTTCTATCACATACCCAAATTTTTAAAGAACAGTTCTGGCACAAAGACCAGACATCAATGTTCGTTCAACCTGAACATTCATGTCTGAGCTTTCGACGATTAATGGTGGAGCCAAGGAGGATCGAACTCCTGACCTCCTGCGTGCAAAGCAGGCGCTCTCCCAGCTGAGCTATGGCCCCTTATCGGATCAGCAGCACACCACAACAATTGGTGGGTCTGGGCAGATTCGAACTGCCGACCTCACCCTTATCAGGGGTGCGCTCTAACCAACTGAGCTACAGACCCAATCGTCTAACCAGTGAATCAAGCAATTCGTGTGGGAGCTC
>NZ_BDAI01000036.1 GCF_002091755.1 Pseudomonas nitroreducens NBRC 12694 | reverse complement strand
CCGCGGCGTTGCCCAGCAGGGCGATGGAGATGGCCTTGCCTTCGGCGGTGTACTGGGCGATGCGCGCCAGGGCGTCGTCGAGGTCCTTGGCCTGCTCGTCGACGTAGCGGCTGGCGAGGCGGAAGTCGATGCGGCTCTGCTGGCATTCGATGTTCAGCGAGCAGGCGCCGGCCAGGGTCGCGGCCAGCGGCTGGGCGCCGCCCATGCCGCCGAGACCGGCGGTGAGCACCCACTTGCCTTTCAGGTTGCCGTCGTAATGCTGGCGGCCGGCTTCGACGAAGGTTTCGTAGGTGCCCTGGACGATGCCCTGGCTGCCGATATAGATCCACGAGCCGGCGGTCATCTGGCCGTACATGGCCAGGCCCTTGGCATCGAGCTCGTTGAAGTGCTCCCAGTTGGCCCAGTGCGGCACCAGGTTGGAGTTGGCGATCAGCACGCGCGGGGCATTGGCGTGGGTCTTGAAGACGCCGACCGGCTTGCCGGACTGAACCAGCAGGGTCTCGTCTTCATTCAGCTCTTTCAGGGTGGCGACGATCTTGTCGTAGCACTCCCAGTTGCGCGCGGCGCGACCGATGCCGCCGTACACCACCAGCTCCTTGGGGTTCTCGGCGACTTCCGGGTCGA
>NZ_BDAI01000035.1 GCF_002091755.1 Pseudomonas nitroreducens NBRC 12694 | reverse complement strand
GCTGGACCTACACCGCCAACAGCGCCTACAACGAGCTGAATGTCGGCGACAAGCTCACCGACACCTTCACCGTGAAGGCCGCCGACGGCACCAGCAGCACCGTGACCGTCACCATCAACGGCACCAACGATGCCCCGGTCGCCTCGGCCGACGTCGCCAACACCGAAGAGAACACCGTGCTCAACGGTCAGGTTCCGGCCGCCAGCGATGTCGACGGCACCGTCGTCAGCTACCAGCTGGCCACCGACGTGGCGCAAGGCAAAGGCACGCTGACCTTCAATGCCAACGGCAGCTACACCTTCAATCCGGGTACCGCCTTCGACCACCTGGCCGCTGGCGCCAGCGAGAACGTCACCTTCACCTACCAGGCGAAGGACAACAACGGCGCCCTGAGCGACCCGCAGACCATCACCATCACCGTGACCGGCACCAACGACAAGCCGGTGGCCTTCGCCGATGCCCAGACCACCGAGGAGAACACCGTTCTCGATGGCCAGGTTCCGGTCGCCACCGATGTCGATGGCACCATCGCGGGTTATCAACTGGCCACCGACGTGGCACAGGGCAAAGGTTCGCTGACCTTCAACAGCGATGGCAGCTACACCTTCAATCCGGGCAGCGACTTCGACCACCTGGCCGCCGGCCAGAGCGAGAACGTTACCTTCACCTACCAGGCGAAGGACAACAACGGCGCGCTGAGCGACCCGCAGACCATCACCATTACCGTCACCGGCACCAATGACGCGGCGGTGATCACCGGCCAGACCAGCGGCAGCGCCAACGAGACCGACGCCCCGGTCACCCTCGGCGGCAAGCTCGATGTCACCGACATCGACGGCGCGGCCAGCTTCCAGGCGCAGAGCAACGTCGCC
>NZ_BDAI01000034.1 GCF_002091755.1 Pseudomonas nitroreducens NBRC 12694 | reverse complement strand
CCCTGAACTGATCCATCAACCCCTGCTGGTGATTCGCCAGCTTGTTCAGCGACTGGCTCACCTGCGCCGACTCCTGCGCCTGGCTCGACAGCGATTCGGTGACGTCACGGATGCCTGCCACGTTGCGGTTGATCTCCTCGGCCACGGCACTCTGCTCCTCGGCGGCGCTGGCGATCTGCAGGTTCATGTCGGTGATCACGCTGACCGCATCGCCGATGCGCTTGAGCGCGGCCACGGCCTGCTCGACCTGGGACACGCTGTCTTGGGCCTGGCGGTGGCTGTTGCTCATGGCGCCAACCACGTCGCGGGTACCGTTCTGCAGGCCCTCGATGACCTGGCGGATTTCCTCCACCGAATCCTGGGTGCGCTTGGCGAGGTTGCGCACCTCGTCGGCGACCACCGCGAAGCCGCGCCCGGCTTCACCGGCGCGAGCCGCTTCGATGGCGGCGTTGAGCGCCAGCAGGTTGGTCTGCTCGGCGATGCCGCGAATCACTTCCAGCACCGAGCCGATCTGCTCGCTGCTGGCGGCCAAGCCTTCCACCTGGCTCATGGCACTGCTCATGTCGCTGGCCAGTTCGTCGATCAGGCGGGTGGTGTTGTCGATCACGTTGAGGCCGTCGCGGGTCGCACCGTCGGCGCCACGGGCGGCATCGGCGGCCATGGCGGCGCTGTTGGCGACGTCGTGGGCGGTGGCGCTCATCTCCTGCGAAGCAGTGGCAACCTGGTCGACTTCGCGGAACTGCTGCTGCATGCCGGCACTGGTCTGGCTGGCGATTTCCGAGGACTGGTCGGCGGTGGCGCGGGCGTCGTGCACCGAGGATTTCACGTCGCGGATGATCGGCTGCAGCTTGTCGAGGAAGCGGTTGAACCAGCCGGCCAGCTCGCCCAGTTCATCCTTGCCGGCGTAGTCCAGGCGCTTGGTCAGGTCGCCTTCGCCGCTGGCGATGTTGCGCAACATGGCGGCCACACCGAGGATCGGCCGGGTCAC
>NZ_BDAI01000033.1 GCF_002091755.1 Pseudomonas nitroreducens NBRC 12694 | reverse complement strand
CGTCGGCACCATCGGTCACGTTGACCACGGCAAAACCACTCTGACCGCTGCTCTGACCAAGGTCTGCTCCGAGACCTGGGGCGGTTCCGCTCGCGCTTTCGACCAGATCGACAACGCGCCGGAAGAGAAGGCTCGTGGTATCACCATCAACACCTCTCACGTTGAATACGACTCGCCGGTACGCCACTACGCTCACGTAGACTGCCCGGGCCACGCCGACTACGTGAAGAACATGATCACCGGTGCTGCTCAGATGGACGGCGCGATCCTGGTTTGCTCGGCTGCTGACGGCCCCATGCCGCAGACCCGCGAGCACATCCTGCTGTCCCGTCAGGTAGGCGTTCCTTACATCGTCGTGTTCCTGAACAAGGCCGACATGGTTGACGACGCCGAGCTGCTGGAGCTGGTCGAAATGGAAGTTCGCGATCTGCTGAACACCTACGACTTCCCGGGCGACGACACTCCGATCGTGATCGGTTCCGCTCTGATGGCTCTGAACGGCCAGGACGACAACGAGATGGGCGTTTCCGCCGTGCGCAAGCTGGTAGAAACCCTGGACTCCTACATCCCTGAGCCGGTTCGTGCAATCGACCAGCCGTTCCTGATGCCGATCGAAGACGTGTTCTCGATCTCCGGTCGTGGCACCGTGGTAACTGGCCGTGTTGAGCGTGGCATCGTCAAGGTCCAGGAAGAAGTGGAAATCGTCGGCATCAAGGCGACCACCAAGACCACCTGCACCGGCGTTGAAATGTTCCGCAAGCTGCTCGACGAAGGTCGTGCTGGTGAGAACGTCGGCGTCCTGCTGCGCGGCACCAAGCGTGAAGACGTAGAGCGTGGTCAGGTTCTGGCCAAGCCGGGCACCATCAAGCCGCACACCAAGTTCGAATGCGAAGTGTACGTGCTGTCCAAGGAAGAAGGTGGTCGTCACACCCCGTTCTTCAAGGGCTACCGTCCGCAGTTCTACTTCCGTACCACCGACGTAACCGGCAACTGCGAACTGCCGGAAGGCGTTGAGATGGTAATGCCGGGCGACAACGTGAAAATGGTTGTCACCCTGATCGCTCCGATCGCCATGGAAGATGGCCTGCGCTTCGCGATTCGCGAAGGCGG
>NZ_BDAI01000031.1 GCF_002091755.1 Pseudomonas nitroreducens NBRC 12694 | reverse complement strand
AAATCCTCCCGGAGCTGATCCAGCGCGGCGTGCGCCCGGACATGGTGACCGACCAGACCTCCGCCCACGACCCGCTCAACGGCTACCTGCCGGCCGGCTGGACCTGGGAGCAGTACCGCGACCGCGCGCAGACCGACCCGGCCGCCGTGGTCAAGGCCGCCAAGCAATCCATGGCCGTGCACGTCAAAGCCATGCTGGCGTTCCAGCAGCAGGGCGTGCCGACCTTCGACTACGGCAACAACATCCGCCAGATGGCCAAGGAAGAGGGCGTCGCCAACGCCTTCGACTTCCCCGGCTTCGTCCCGGCCTACATCCGCCCGCTGTTCTGCCGTGGCGTCGGTCCGTTCCGCTGGGCCGCGCTGTCCGGCGACGCCGAGGACATCTACAAGACCGATGCCAAGGTCAAGGAACTGATCGCCGACGACGCCCACCTGCACAACTGGCTGGACATGGCCAAGCAGCGCATCAGCTTCCAGGGCCTGCCGGCGCGCATCTGCTGGGTCGGCCTGGGCCAGCGCGCCAAGCTCGGCCTGGCGTTCAACGAAATGGTCCGCCGCGGCGAGCTGAAGGCACCGATCGTGATCGGCCGCGACCACCTCGACTCCGGTTCGGTGGCAAGCCCCAACCGCGAGACCGAAGCCATGCGCGACGGCTCCGACGCCGTGTCCGACTGGCCGCTGCTCAACGCCCTGCTGAACACCGCCAGCGGCGCCACCTGGGTCTCGTTGCACCATGGCGGCGGGGTGGGCATGGGCTTCTCCCAGCACTCGGGGATGGTGATCGTCTGCGACGGCACCGACGAAGCTGCCGAGCGCATCGCCCGGGTGCTGACCAACGACCCAGGCACCGGCGTGATGCGCCATGCCGACGCGGGTTATCAGATCGCGATCGATTGCGCCAAGGAACAGGGCCTGAACCTGCCGATGATCACCGGCAAGTAATTCGGCGATAGCAAGCCAGGACCAGGGAGAGGGCCGCCGCACGGCGTGGTGCGGCGGCCAGGTCCGTAAAGCAGCAGTACATCGACAGACAAGAATTCCCTTCGGGAGAACAATAACGATGTCCCAGGCCAGTGATAGCTCCAAACCCCTGATCGAGGTGCGCTCGATCGACTACATCCCCGAGGCCGAGCGCCACGGCAAGCTCTACAGCCAGTTCACCCTATGGCTGGGCGCCAACCTGCAGATCACCGCCATCGTCACCGGCGCCCTGGCCGTGGTGCTGGGCGGCGACGTGTTCTGGTCGCTGATCGGCCTGCTCATCGGCCAACTGCTGGGCGGCGGCGTGATGGCGCTGCACGCCGCCCAAGGGCCCAAGCTCGGCCTGCCGCAGATGATCTCCAGCCGCGTGCAGTTCGGCGTCTACGGCGCGGCCATCCCGATCGTGCTGGTGTGCCTGATGTACCTGGGCTTCACCGCCACCGGCACGGTGCTTTCCGGCCAGGCGCTGGGCCAGCTGTTCGGCGTCAGCGACAGCGCCGGCATCCTGATGTTCGCCAGCGTCATCGTGCTGGTGACCGTGCTCGGCTACCGCGTCATCCACGTCATCGGTCGCATCGCCAGCGTCATCGGGGTGATCGCCTTCGTCTACCTGTTCAGCCGCCTGATGAGCCAGACCGACGTCAGCGCGTTGCTGCAGATCCGCCACTTCAGCTGGAGCAGCTTCCTGCTCGCGGTGTCCCTGGCCGCCTCCTGGCAGATTGCGTTCGGGCCGTATGTCGCGGACTACTCGCGCTACCTGCCGAGCAAGACGTCCTCGGTGAAAACCTTCCTCGCCGTGGGCGCGGGCTCGGTGATCGGTGCCCAGGTGGCGATGATCTTCGGCGTGTTCGCCGCGGCCGGGGCCAACGGGCAGTTCGCCGGCCATGAGGTGGCCTATATCGTCGGCCTGAGCGGCAGTGGCGCCGTTGCTGCGCTGCTGTACTTCAGCATCGCCTTCGGCAAGATCACCAT
>NZ_BDAI01000030.1 GCF_002091755.1 Pseudomonas nitroreducens NBRC 12694 | reverse complement strand
GCGCGCGGGAAAGTCGGGCCATTGCTGCGTAGGCAATTCAGGCATGCCTCTATATGATGCGTGCCTGACTGTTGCGGGGGTGATATGCAGACCTTGCTGAAATTGCTGAGCGATGGCCGCTTTCATTCCGGAGAAGAGCTGGGTGCTCTCCTCGGAGTAAGTCGCAGCGCCGTCTGGAAGCGCCTTGAAGGCTTTGAGCGTGACTACGGTATGGTCGTGCAGCGAGTGCGCGGCCGTGGTTACCGCCTGGAAGAGCCGCTGAGCATTATCTCGCCCAGGGGCGACTTCGGCCTGTGGCCTCTCGATGTCCTGTTTTCGATCGACTCCACCAATGCCGAAGTGCTGCGGCGGCTTTCTGCCGGCGCTGCGGCGCCGTTTGCCATCCTGGGTGAGAGGCAGACCGCTGGGCGCGGCAGGCGAGGGCGGCAATGGGAGAGTCCCTTTGGTGCCAACCTTTATTACACCCTGGGTATCACTGTACGTGGTGGTGCGCAGGAGTTGGAGGGGTTGAGTCTGGTGGTCGGCCTTGCGGTGGCAAGAGCGATCCAGTCTCTGGGCGTGAAAGATGTAGGCCTCAAGTGGCCCAATGACGTTCTGGTGGGTGGCAAAAAGATTGCCGGCATCCTGCTTGAGCTCACGGGAGATCCTGCTGACATCTGTAGTGTTGCGATTGGCGTCGGCATCAATGTGAACATGCGCAAGGCAGAGGCGATCGATCAGCCCTGGACTTCGATGCGCGAGGCGCTGGGTAGGCTGGTTGACCGTAACGAGTTGCTGCAGGCGCTGGAGTCTCAGCTTGCGGATGTTCTATCCCGTCATCGTGAGTATGGCTTCGCTGCCAGTCGCGAAGAGTGGGAGTCCCTTCATCTATGGCAGGGGCGGCAGGTCACGCTGTCCACTGCTGCCAATAATATCGTTGGGCGCGCGCTTGGCATCGATGAGCGGGGCGCGCTTCGCCTTCTGGTCGATGGCAAGGAGCACAGCTACAGCGGAGGCGAGTTGAGTCTGAGGTTGTCGGATGATTCTTGAGTTGGATTGTGGAAATAGCCTGATCAAGTGGCGAGTGGTCAGAAGGCATGACCTGGTGACTGTCGCCGGTGGCGTGGCGGACTCGGATCAAGCCTTGCTCGCGCAGCTGCAGGGCAGTGAGGCGGTGGATATCCGCTATTGCCGCATGGTCAGTGTTCGCAGTGAGCAGGAAACCGACGCGCTTCGTGTGAGCCTGGAGAGTGCTTTCCCTATTGCGGTGCAGATTGCTGCTCCGGCAATCGAGCTCGGCGGTGTGGTCAACGGCTACCGGGAGTATCAGCGCCTGGGAATGGACCGCTGGCTGGCCCTGGTGGCTGGTCACTGTCTGGCGGGGCGCGGATGCCTGGTGCTCGACCTTGGAACTGCTGTGACCTCGGATCTGGTCGATGCCGCGGGCAAGCATCTGGGAGGCTATATCGCACCCGGCATGCCGCTGATGCGAAGCCAGTTGCGTACTCACACTCGGCGGATTCGTTATGACGACGAGGCGGCCCATGAGGCGCTACAGAATCTACTGCCGGGGCAGGAAACTTCCGAGGCGGTGGAGCGCGGTTGCGTGCTGATGTTGCGCGGGTTCGTACGGGAGCAGATCGAGCTTGCCAACAAGCTGCTGGGTGATGACAGTGCTGTTTACCTGACCGGCGGAGATGCTGAGCTCGTCAAGGATGAGTCTGCTCGCGCGGTTGTGCTTCCGGACCTGGTATTTCTCGGGCTGGCACTAGCCTGTCCGATCGAGTGAGTCTGATTGATGCGCTGGTTCTTTCTTTTCCTGCTTGCCCTCAACGTCTTCTACTACGTCTGGCATCAACAGCAGGCGCCTCTCCGCCCCAAGGAGATTGCCCCGCTCAGCCTGTTTCACAGTGAGCAGAAGAATATTCGGCTGCTCAGCGAGTCTGCAGAAACACCTCAACGTCGCCAGGCTGAAGAAAAGGTGGCGACCGCTCCCGCATCTGCTTGCGTCTACCTGGGCAGCTTCCCGGTCGACGATCGCGCCCGGCAATTGGTGCAGCGTCTGTTGAGTCTGGATGTGCAGGCTTCCGTGCAAACAGTGGACGCTGCTGCTGGTGTCGACTTCTGGGTTTATCTGCCACCGTTGGCGTCGCGCCAGGCATCACTCTGGCAGCTGCGGGAGTTGCAGGCTCGAAAGATTGACAGCTACATCATTACGGAAGGGGATCTGACTGACGGGATCTCTCTTGGCATCTTTCAGCGCAAGGACTCCGCCGACAGCGTGGTGGAGCGGCTGAAGACCGCTGGCTACGACGCTTTGGTGCGTGAGCTGGCTCGTTCGCAGCATGATTACTGGGCGCAGATCACACCGGAAAGCGGGCGCCTGGTTGACGACTCCCTGGTGCGTCAACTGGCGCCGGATTTCCCCGAACTGCAGAAACAAACAATGCCGTGCAAAAACGTTGCAAGCGCTCAATAGTTTGAATAGAATGGCGCCCGCTTCACAGGGGTGACCTGAAAAGGTTGAGCACTGGAAGCCGTTGTCGAAGAGCTAAGCTCAAGTTTTTTAAAGAAAAACAGTTGACAACGTGGTGGCAGGCTGTAGAATGCCGCCTCACTCGGAGGGGTTCCCGAGCGGCCAAAGGGATCAGACTGTAAATCTGACGTCTCAGACTTCGAAGGTTCGAATCCTTCCCCCTCCACCAGTTTCAAGCGTGAGCTGCAAGCTCCGCGGGTATAGTTCAGTGGTAGAACCTCAGCCTTCCAAGCTGATGATGCGGGTTCGATTCCCGCTACCCGCTCCAAGTTTGTTGCTGATGTCTTGCTCATGTAGCTCAGCTGGTAGAGCACACCCTTGGTAAGGGTGAGGTCAGCGGTTCAAATCCGCTCATGAGCTCCATCTCGCAAAGGCAGATATGAAAATATCTGCCTTTGTTTTAATGGTGACGTGACTTTCTCAATTCCTTACGGGAGGCGGTCAAGATGGCTAAAGAAAAATTTGAGCGTAACAAGCCGCACGTAAA
>NZ_BDAI01000029.1 GCF_002091755.1 Pseudomonas nitroreducens NBRC 12694 | reverse complement strand
GGGATAGGAGCTTGACGATGACCTACTCTCACATGGAGAAACTCCACACTACCATCGGCGATGCGTCGTTTCACTACTGAGTTCGGGATGGGATCAGGTGGTTCCAACGCTCTATGGTCGTCAAGCAATTCTTTAGGACGCTCGTGGCAGTTGCACACGCTCATCCAGATTCGGGTATGTGACAGGTAATTTGCGGTTCACACGAACTTTCGGTTCGTTACGTCTTCACCGTACAACACACAAATTGTTTGGGTGTTATATGGTCAAGCCTCACGGGCAATTAGTATCGGTTAGCTCAACGCCTCACAGCGCTTACACACCCGACCTATCAACGTCGTAGTCTTCGACGGCCCTTCAGGGGAATCAAGTTCCCAGTGAGATCTCATCTTGAGGCTAGTTTCCCGCTTAGATGCTTTCAGCGGTTATCTATTCCGAACATAGCTACCCGGCAATGCCACTGGCGTGACAACCGGAACACCAGAGGTTCGTCCACTCCGGTCCTCTCGTACTAGGAGCAGCCCCTCTCAAATCTCAAACGTCCACGGCAGATAGGGACCGAACTGTCTCACGACGTTCTAAACCCAGCTCGCGTACCACTTTAAATGGCGAACAGCCATACCCTTGGGACCGGCTTCAGCCCCAGGATGTGATGAGCCGACATCGAGGTGCCAAACACCGCCGTCGATATGAACTCTTGGGCGGTATCAGCCTGTTATCCCCGGAGTACCTTTTATCCGTTGAGCGATGGCCCTTCCATACAGAACCACCGGATCACTAAGACCTACTTTCGTACCTGCTCGACGTGTCTGTCTCGCAGTCAAGCGCGCTTTTGCCTTTATACTCTACGACCGATTTCCGACCGGTCTGAGCGCACCTTCGTACTCCTCCGTTACTCTTTAGGAGGAGACCGCCCCAGTCAAACTGCCCACCATACACTGTCCTCGATCCGGATAACGGACCAGAGTTAGAACCTCAAGCATGCCAGGGTGGTATTTCAAGGATGGCTCCACGCAGACTGGCGTCCACGCTTCAAAGCCTCCCACCTATCCTACACAAGCAGGCTCAAAGTCCAGTGCAAAGCTACAGTAAAGGTTCACGGGGTCTTTCCGTCTAGCCGCGGATACACTGCATCTTCACAGCGATTTCAATTTCACTGAGTCTCGGGTGGAGACAGCGCCGCCATCGTTACGCCATTCGTGCAGGTCGGAACTTACCCGACAAGGAATTTCGCTACCTTAGGACCGTTATAGTTACGGCCGCCGTTTACCGGGGCTTCGATCAAGAGCTTCGCTTTCGCTAACCCCATCAATTAACCTTCCGGCACCGGGCAGGCGTCACACCCTATACGTCCACTTTCGTGTTTGCAGAGTGCTGTGTTTTTAATAAACAGTCGCAGCGGCCTGGTATCTTCGACCGGCATGGGCTTACGTAGTAAATACTTCACCCTCGCCGGCGCACCTTCTCCCGAAGTTACGGTGCCATTTTGCCTAGTTCCTTCACCCGAGTTCTCTCAAGCGCCTTGGTATTCTCTACCCAACCACCTGTGTCGGTTTGGGGTACGGTTCCTAGTTACCTGAAGCTTAGAAGCTTTTCCTGGAAGCATGGCATCAACCACTTCATCATCTGAAAGATGACTCGTCATCAGCTCTCGGCATTAAGACCCCGGATTTACCTAAGATCTCTGCCTACCACCTTAAACTTGGACAACCAACGCCAAGCTGGCCTAGCCTTCTCCGTCCCTCCATCGCAGTAACTAGAAGTACAGGAATATTAACCTGTTTCCCATCGACTACGCTCTTCAGCCTCGCCTTAGGGACCGACTAACCCTGCGTCGATTAACGTTGCGCAGGAACCCTTGGTCTTTCGGCGTGGGAGTTTTTCACTCCCATTGTCGTTACTCATGTCAGCATTCGCACTTCTGATACCTCCAGCAAGCTTCTCAACTCACCTTCACAGGCTTACAGAACGCTCCTCTACCGCGCATCTTGCGATGCACCCGTAGCTTCGGTGTATGGTTTGAGCCCCGTTACATCTTCCGCGCAGGCCGACTCGACTAGTGAGCTATTACGCTTTCTTTAAAGGGTGGCTGCTTCTAAGCCAACCTCCTAGCTGTCTAAGCCTTCCCACATCGTTTACCACTTAACCATAACTTTGGGACCTTAGCTGACGGTCTGGGTTGTTTCCCTTTTCACGACGGACGTTAGCACCCGCCGTGTGTCTCCCACGCTGACACTTCCAGGTATTCGGAGTTTGCATCGGTTTGGTAAGTCGGGATGACCCCCTAGCCGAAACAGTGCTCTACCCCCTGGAGTGATACGTGAGGCGCTACCTAAATAGCTTTCGAGGAGAACCAGCTATCTCCGAGCTTGATTAGCCTTTCACTCCGATCCACAAGTCATCCCCTACCTTTTCAACGGGAGTGGGTTCGGTCCTCCAGTCAGTGTTACCTAACCTTCAACCTGCTCATGGATAGATCGCCCGGTTTCGGGTCTATACCCAGCGACTAATTCGCCCTATTAAGACTCGCTTTCGCTACGCCTTCCCTATTCGGTTAAGCTCGCCACTGAATATAAGTCGCTGACCCATTATACAAAAGGTACGCAGTCACCTAACAAAGTAGGCTCCCACTGCTTGTACGCATACGGTTTCAGGTTCTATTTCACTCCCCTCTCCGGGGTTCTTTTCGCCTTTCCCTCACGGTACTGGTTCACTATCGGTCAGTCAGTAGTATTTAGCCTTGGAGGATGGTCCCCCCATATTCAGACAAAGTTTCTCGTGCTCCGTCCTACTCGATTTCACTTCAAAGAACCTTTCACATACGGGGCTATCACCCACTATGGCCGCACTTTCCAGAGCGTTCTGTTAGATTCAAAGAAGCTTAAGGGCTAGTCCCCGTTCGCTCGCCACTACTAAGGGAATCTCGGTTGATTTCTTTTCCTCAGGGTACTTAGATGTTTCAGTTCCCCTGGTTCGCCTCTTACACCTATGTATTCAGTGCAAGATACC
>NZ_BDAI01000028.1 GCF_002091755.1 Pseudomonas nitroreducens NBRC 12694 | reverse complement strand
CCTGGACCTATGTCGCCAACTCTGCCTTCAACGAACTGAAAGTCGGCGATCAACTCACCGACACCTTCACCGTGAAGGCCGCCGACGGTACCAGCACCAGCGTGACCGTCACCATCAACGGCACCAACGACAAGCCGGTGGCCTACGCCGATACCCAGACCACCGAAGAGAACACCGTTCTCCACGGCCAGGTTCCGGTCGCCACCGACATCGACGGCACCATTGCCAGCTACCAACTGGCCACCGGCATCGCCCAGGGCAAAGGCAACCTCACCTTCAACAGTGACGGCAGCTACACCTTCACCCCCGGCACCGCGTTCGACCACCTGGCCGCCGGCCAGAGCGAGAACATCACCTTCACCTACCAGGCGAAGGACAACAACGGTGCGCTGAGCGACACGCAGACCGTCACCATCACCGTTACCGGCAGCAACGACGCGGCCATCATTGGCGGGCAGACCAGCGGCAGCGCCAACGAAACCGATGCCCCGGTCACCATCGGCGGCAAGCTCGACATCAGCGACGTCGACGGCCCAGCCAGCTTCCAGCCCCAGGCCAGCACCGCCGGCAGCTATGGCACGTTCAGCCTGGCTGCCGATGGCACCTGGAGCTTCGTCGCCAACTCCGCCTTCAACGAACTGAAAGTCGGCGACAAGCTCACAGAGACCTTCACCGTGAAGGCCGCCGACGGCACCAGCGCCAGCGTCACCGTGACCATCAACGGCACCAACGACAAGCCGGTGGCCTTCGCCGATACCCAGACCACCGAAGAGAACACCGTTCTCCACGGCCAGGTCCCGGTCGCCACCGATGTCGACGGCACCATCGTTCGCTACGAGGTGGTCAATAATCTCGCCCAGGGCAAGGGCACCCTGGCCTTCAACGAGGACGGCAGCTACACCTTCAACCCGGGCACCGCCTTCGACCACCTGGCCGCCGGCCAGAGCGAGAACGTCACCTTCACCTACCAGGCGAAGGACAACAACGGTGCCGTGAGCGGTCCGCAGACCATCACCATCGTCGTTACCGGCAGCAACGACGCCGCCGTCATCAGCGGTGTCGGCTCGCGCGACGTGAATGAAACCGACGCGCCGATCAGCACCGGCGGCAAGCTGAACATCACCGACGTCGACGGCCCGGCCAGCTTCCAGGCCCAGAGCAACGTCGCCGGCAAGTACGGCACCTTCAACCTCGGTACCGATGGCAACTGGACCTACGTCGCCAGCAGCGCCTACAACGAGCTGAAACAGGGCCAGACCCTGACCGACACCTTCACCGTCAAGGCTGCCGATGGCACCAGCGCCACGGTGACCGTGAACATCATCGGTACCAACGACAAGCCGCTCGCCTTCGGCGATACCGTCACCACCGACGAAAACGCCGTGCTGAACGGCCATGTACCGGCTGCGACCGACATCGACGGCACCATCGCGAGCTACCAGCTGGCGACCAACGTCGCCGCCGGCAAGGGCACGCTGACCTTCAACGCCAACGGCAGCTACAGCTTCAACCCGGGCACCGCCTTCGATCACCTGGCCCAGGGACAGAGCGAGAACGTCACCTTCACCTACCAGGCGAAGGACAACAACGGTGCGCTGAGCGACCCGCAGACCATCACCATCACCGTCACCGGCACCAACGACAAGCCGGTCGCCTACGCTGACACCCAGACCACCGAAGAGAACACTGTTCTGCACGGCCAGGTCCCGGTTGCCACCGACGTCGACGGCACCATCGCGGGTTATCAACTGGCCACCGACGTGGCACAGGGCAAAGGTTCGCTGACCTTCAACACCGATGGCAGCTACACCTTCACCCCCGGTACCGCCTTCGATCACCTGGCCGCCGGCCAGAGCGAGAGCGTCACCTTCACCTACCAGGCGAAGGACAACAATGGCGCGCTGAGCGATCCGCAGACCATCACCATCACCGTCACCGGCACCAACGACAACCCGGTTGCCGTGCCGGACATCGCGCACACCAACGAAGACACCGCGATCCGCATCGACGTTCTGGGCAACGACACCGATGCCGAACACGACGCCCTGATCGTCACCGGCGCCAGCGCCGGCAACGGCACCGTGGTGATCAACCAGGACGGCAGCCTGAGCTACACGCCGAAGGAGAACTTCAGCGGCTCCGACACCATCACCTACACCATCAGCGATGGCAAAGGCGGCACGTCCACCTCCACCGTGGCGGTGAGCATCGAGGCCGTGGCGGACAAGCCGAACCTGAGCCTGGACGGCAGCAGCAGCCACCCGAAAGCCACCGGCCTGACCGTGGACACCTGGACCGGCCTGGCCCTGGGCAATGGCGGCAACGGCGCATCGCCGGCCGACCTGCAGGCGAAGATCGACGCAGCCGGCACTCCGACCACCCACGGCTCCACCGACAGCGTGCGCAACACCGACGTCACCGCCGGCACCGCCACCAAGGTCAGTGGCCTGATCTTCCTCGAAGCCGGCCACACCTACACCTTCACCGGCGTGGGCGATGACAGCGTGCGCCTGGTGATCGGCGGCAGCACCGTCGCCGAGGCCACCTGGGGCGGCAGCAGCGGCAAATTCAGCGGCACCTTCACCCCGACCGAGAGCGGCTACTACCCTATCGCGCTCTACCAGCACAACCAGAGTGGCCCGGGCAACTACACCCTGAGCATCTCCGACAATGGCAGCGCCGCGCAGGTACTGGGCACCGGCAGCGCGCAGGTCTACCACGACACCAGTGAGCTGACCGCGGGCGGCGAGCGCCTGACCGACCTGACCGGCAGCAGCGGCCAGAGCCACTACAAGGTGTTCGGCCTCAACGAAGGCAACGAAGACAGCGCGATCAACCTGTCGAAGATCAAGGCTTCGCTGGTCGATACCGACGGCTCCGAGACCCTGTCGATCAGCATCGGCAAGATCCCAGTCGGCGCCACCCTGAGCGACGGCAAGAACAGCTTCACCGCCGACGCTACCCACAGCAGCGTCGACCTCAAGGGCTGGAACCTCGACACCCTGACCCTGACGCCGCCGGCCGACTTCAACGGCACCATCAAGCTGGAAGTCAGCGCCACGGCGACCGAAAGCAGCAACAACGATGCGGCGACCCGCACCGTCGACCTCAACGTCACCGTGTACCCGGTGAACGATGCGCCGACCAGTGCCAACCAGAACCAGAGCACTGCCGAAGACACCCCGCTGACCGGCAAGATCGTCGCCAGCGACGTCGATGGCGACACCCTCAGCTACGCCGTGAAAGCCGGTGCCACACCGGCCCACGGCAGCGTGACGGTGAATGCCACCACCGGC
>NZ_BDAI01000027.1 GCF_002091755.1 Pseudomonas nitroreducens NBRC 12694 | reverse complement strand
GACGCGCACTTCTTCACCGAAGTCCGCTACAAGGGCACCAAGACCGTGGCCGTCACCCCGGACTACTCCGAAGTGGCCAAGCTCACCGACCTCTGGCTCAACCCCAAGCAGGGCACCGACGCCGCACTGGGCATGGCTTTTGGTCACGTCATCCTCAAGGAATTCCACCTCGAGAAGCCCAGCGCCTACTTCGTCGACTACTGCCGCCAGTACACCGACATGCCGATGCTGGTGCTGCTCGAACCGCACACCGAAGGCGTGCTCAAGCCGACCCGCTACCTGCGCGCGGCGGACCTCGCCGGCAACCTCGGCCAGGAAAACAACCCCGAGTGGAAGACCATCGGCCTCGACGAAATCAGCGGCGAACTGGTCTCACCCACCGGCGCCATCGGCTACCGCTGGGGCGAGTCGGGCAAGTGGAACATCGAGGAGAAAGAGGGCGGCGCGCAACGTGAAACACGCCTGGCGCTGAGCCTGATCGATGGCCCGGAAAACGCCTGCGACGTCGGTTTCCCGTACTTCGCCGGGCAGGAACACCCGCACTTCAAGGGCGTGGACAACGACGAGGTGTTGGTGCGCCGCGTACCCTTCCGCGAGTTCACTGGCGTCGATGGCCAGACCCTGCGCGTCGCCACCGTGTATGACCTGCAGATGGCCAACTACAGCGTCGATCGTGGCCTGGGTGGCCGCAACGTCGCCGCCTCCTACACCGATGCCGACGTGCCCTACACCCCGGCCTGGCAGGCGCGCATCACCGGCGTCCCGGCCGCCCGTGCCATCCAGGTGGCCCGCGAGTTCGCCGACAGCGCCGACAAGACCCACGGCAAGGCCATGGTCATCATCGGCGCCGCGATGAACCACTGGTACCACATGGACATGAACTACCGCGCGGTCATCAACATGCTGATGATGTGCGGCTGCATCGGCCAGAGTGGTGGCGGCTGGGCGCACTACGTGGGCCAGGAAAAACTCCGCCCGCAGACCGGCTGGGTCCCGCTGGCGTTCGGCACCGACTGGAGCCGCCCGCCGCGGCAGATGAACGGCACCAGCTTCTTCTACCTGCACAGCTCGCAGTGGCGCCACGAGAAGATCTCGATGCACGAGGTGCTCTCGCCGCTGGCTGACACCAAGCAGTTCCCCGAGCACGCGCTGGACTACAACATCCGCGCCGAGCGCATGGGCTGGCTGCCGTCCGCCCCGCAGCTCAACCGCAACCCGCTACACATCGCCGCCGACGCCGAGCGCGCTGGCATCCCGGTGCAGGACTATGTGGTGCGTGAACTCAAGGCCGGCAACCTGCGCGTGGCCAGCGAGCAGCCGGACGACCCGCAGAACTTCCCGCGCAACATGTTCATCTGGCGCTCCAACCTGCTCGGCTCCTCGGGCAAGGGCCACGAGTACATGCTCAAGTACCTGCTGGGCGCGAAGAACGGCGTGATGAACGATGACCTCGGCAAGGCCGGCGGCCCCTGCCCGGGCGAAGTGGACTGGGTCGATGAAGGCGCCGAGGGCAAGCTGGACCTGGTCACCACCCTGGACTTCCGCATGTCCTCCACCTGCATGTACTCGGACATCGTCCTGCCGACCGCGACCTGGTACGAAAAGGACGACCTCAACACCTCCGACATGCACCCCTTCATCCACCCGCTGTCCGCCGCCACCGACCCGGCCTGGGAAGCCAAGAGCGACTGGGAAATCTACAAGGCCATCGCCAAGAAGTTCTCCGAAGTTTCCGTTGGCCACCTGGGCGTGGAGAAGGACCTGGTCACCGTGCCGCTGCTGCACGACACCGCCAACGAACTCGCGCAGCCCTTCGGCGGCACCGACTGGAAGACGGGCGAGTGCGAACCTGTCCCTGGCCGCACCATGCCGACCCTGCATGTGGTCGAGCGTGATTACCCGAACACCTACAAGAAGTTCACCTCCCTCGGCCCGCTGCTGGACAAGCTGGGCAACGGCGGCAAGGGCATCGGCTGGAACACCGAGAAGGAAATCAAACTGCTCGGCGAGCTGAACCACAAGGTCACCGAAACCGGCATCAGCGAAGGCCGCCCGCGCATCGAAAGCGCCATCGACGCCGCCGAGGTGATCCTCGCCCTGGCGCCGGAAACCAACGGCCAGGTGGCCGTGAAGGCCTGGGAAGCGCTGTCGAAGTTCACCGGCCGCGACCACACCCACCTGGCGCTGCCCAAGGAAGAAGAGAAGATCCGCTTCCGCGACGTCCAGGCGCAGCCGCGCAAGATCATCTCCAGCCCCACCTGGTCGGGCCTGGAAGATGAACACGTGAGCTACAACGCCTGCTACACCAACGTCCACGAGATGATCCCGTGGCGCACCATCACCGGTCGCCAGCAGTTCTACCAGGATCACCCCTGGATGCAGGCCTTCGGCGAGGGTTTCGTCAGCTACCGGCCGCCGGTCAACACCCGCAGCACCGACAAGTTGTTCAACAAGAAGCCCAACGGCAACACCGAGATCACCCTGAACTGGATCACCCCGCACCAGAAGTGGGGCATCCACTCCACCTACAGCGACAACCTGCTGATGCTCACCCTGTCGCGCGGTGGCCCGATCATCTGGATGAGCGAGAACGACGCGAAACGCGCCGGCATCGAGGACAACGACTGGGTCGAGGTCTTCAACGCCAACGGCGCCGCGACCTGCCGCGCGGTGGTCAGCCAGCGCGTGAAGGACGGCATGGTGATGATGTACCACGCCCAGGAACGCATCGTGAACCTGCCAGGTAGCGAGACCACCAAGACCCGCGGCGGCCACCACAACTCGGTGACCCGCGTGGTCCTCAAGCCTACCCACATGATCGGCGGCTACGCCCAGCAGGCCTGGGGCTTCAACTACTACGGCACGGTCGGCTGCAACCGCGACGAATTCGTCGTGGTGCGCAAGATGAACAAGGTCGACTGGCTCGACGAGCCGGAGCAGGGCGGGCTGGGCGGTGACGCTCTGCCGCAACCGCTGCCCCAGGACATTTGAGGATTACTGCCATGAAAATTCGTTCGCAAGTCGGCATGGTGCTGAACCTCGACAAATGCATCGGTTGCCACACCTGCTCCATCACCTGCAAGAACGTCTGGACCAGCCGCGAAGGCGTCGAGTACGCCTGGTTCAACAACGTCGAAACCAAGCCCGGCATCGGTTACCCGAAAGAGTGGGAGAACCAGGAGAAGTGGAAGGGCGGCTGGAAGCGTAACGCCGACGGCTCCATCGTCCCGCGCATCGGCGGCAAGTTCCGCGTGCTGGCGAACATCTTCGCCAACCCGGACCTGCCGGAAATCGATGACTACTACGAACCCTTCGACTTCGACTACCAGCACCTGCACACCGCGCCCAAGGCCCAGCACCAGCCGGTCGCCCGCCCGCGCTCGCTGGTCTCCGGCCAGCGCATGCAGAAGATCGAATGGGGCCCGAACTGGGAGGAAATCCTCGGCACCGAATTCGCCAAGCGCCGCAAGGACAAGAACTTCGACCAGATCCAGGCGGACATCTACGGCGAGTACGAAAACACCTTCATGATGTACCTGCCGCGCCTGTGCGAGCACTGCCTGAACCCGGCGTGCGTGGCCTCGTGCCCGAGCGGCGCGATCTACAAGCGCGAGGAAGACGGCATCGTCCTCATCGACCAGGACAAGTGCCGGGGCTGGCGCATGTGCATCAGCGGCTGCCCGTACAAGAAGATCTACTTCAACTGGAAGAGCGGCAAATCCGAGAAGTGCATCTTCTGCTACCCGCGCATCGAGGCCGGCCAGCCGACCGTCTGCTCGGAAACCTGCGTGGGCCGCATCCGTTACCTCGGCGTGCTGCTGTATGACGCCGACCGCATCCACGAAGTAGCCACCTGCGAGAACGAGCGCGACCTTTACCAGAAGCAGCTGGAAATCTTCCTCGACCCGTTCGACCCGAAAGTGATCGAACAGGCCCGCAAGGACGGCGTACCGGACAGCGTCATCGAGTCCGCGCAGAAGTCGCCGGTGTACAAGCTGGCCATGGACTGGAAGCTGGCCCTGCCGCTGCACCCGGAATACCGCACGCTGCCGATGGTGTGGTACGTGCCGCCGCTGTCGCCGATCCAGAACGCCGCTTCCGAAGGCCACATCGGCAGCGACGGGGTGATCCCGGACGTCGAGTCCCTGCGCATCCCCGTGCAGTACCTGGCCAACCTGCTGACCGCCGGCGATACCGCGCCGGTACTGTTGGCCCTCAAGCGCCTGCTGGCCATGCGCGCCTACAAGCGTGCCGAGCACGTCGAAGGCAAGCAGGACCTGGCGGTACTGGAGAAGGTCGGCCTGTCGGTCAACCAGGTGGAAGAGATGTACCGCTACCTGGCGATCGCCAACTACGAAGACCGTTTCGTCATCCCGACTGCCCACCGCGAGGAAGCGCTGTCGGATGCCTTCGCCGAGCGTTCGGGTTGCGGCTTCAGCTTCGGCAACGGTTGCTCCAGCAGCTCTGGCAGCAATTCTGGCGTCAACCTGTTCGGCGGCAAGGCCGTGGACCAGCGCAACGTCATCCAGACCGTGCAGATACAGGAGTGACGACCATGGCCATCTCAATGGAAAGTCACAGCCAACTGCTCAAGCTCAGCGCGCTGATGCTGGACTACCCGCGCGTTGAACTGCGTGAGGAAAGCCTGGCCCTGCATGCCCTGATCCGCACCTGCAACCTGCCCGAACAGCAGCGCGACGGCCTCGCCGCGCTGCTCAACGAGCTGTGCAAGGGCGACATCCTCGATGTGCAGGCGAGCTACGACGGCCTGTTCGAGCGCGGTCGCTCGGTCTCGCTGCTGCTCTTCGAACACGTGCACGGCGAAAGCCGTGACCGCGGCCAGGCGATGGTCGACCTGATGGACCGCTACACCCAGGCGGGCCTGGTCATCGACGTCAACGAGCTGCCGGACTACCTGCCGCTGTACCTGGAGTTCCTCGCCCTGCAGGACGCCGAGTCGGCCCGCGCCGGCCTGGCCGAAGTCGCGCACATCCTCGCGCTGATCGCCCTGCGCCTGGAAGAGCGCGGCAGCGGCTATGCGGCGGTCTTCCGCAGCCTGCTGGAACTGTCCGGCGAGCAGCCCGACCTCGGCGCGCTCAAGCGCGACCGCGAGCAGGAAGTGCGCGACGACAGCCTGGAGGCCATCGACAAGGCCTGGGAGGAAACCCCGGTGAGCTTCACCGAGCCCGCCGTTGGTTGCCCGTCCACCAGCGCTCGCCGCGTCTCCACGTCCGCCGAACAACCCATGCAGTGGGTCGCCCAGCCGGTGCCGCAGATGCAGTACCGGGCGGCCAGAGAAGGAGTCTGAACATGTCCCTCGATCTTCTAGCGTTCGGGATCTACCCCTACGTCGCGCTCGCCATCTGCCTGATCGGCAGCTGGGCGCGCTTCGACCTCTCGCAATACACCTGGAAAGCCGGCTCCAGCCAGATGCTGAGCAAGAAGGGCATGCGGGTCTACAGCAACCTGTTCCACGTCGGCGTGCTGTTCATCCTCGCCGGCCACTTCGTCGGCCTGCTGACCCCGCACGCGGTCTACGAGCACCTGATCAGCACCGAGCAGAAGCAACTGCTGGCGATGGTCTCCGGCGGCTTCTTCGGCATCCTCTGCTTCATCGGCCTGACCGGCCTGATCCTGCGCCGCCTGACTAACGAGCGCGTACGCGCCACGGGGAATGCGTCGGACCTGATGATCCTGCTGGTGCTCTATGTCCAGCTGATCCTCGGCCTGTCGACCATCGTCGCCTCCACCCATCACCTTGATGGTTCGGTGATGGTCATGCTCGCCAACTGGGCGCAGTCCATCGTCACCTTCCAGCCGCTGGCCGCGGCCGAGGCCATCGCGCCGGTATCGCTGGTCTACAAGCTGCACGTGACCCTGGGCCTGACCCTGTTCGTGCTGTTCCCCTTCACCCGCCTGGTGCACATCGTCAGCGCTCCGGTGTGGTACTTCGGCCGCCGCTACCAGGTCGTCCGTACCAAGCGTCGCGCCGTGTGATGAAACGGCGGATAACGCTGGCGCGTTATTCGCCCTACCTGATGCTCTTCCCCCTCTCCCTTCATGGGGGGGACGCCCAGTTAGAGGGTCGGGGAGAGGGTTACTGGAGGTAATCGAAATGAGTTGCTCCCACTACGAAGCCAAGGTCGAACACGTCGAGCTGCCTGCCATCTCTGTCAACGGCGTCGCCATCGCCGAGGACGAACTGGCCCGCGAGCTGCAATACCATCCTGCCGCCAGCCACGCCGAGGCGCTGTACTCCGCCTGCCGTGCCCTGGTGGTGCGCCAACTGCTGGTGCAACGCGCCGCAGAGCTTGGCGTGATGGGGCAGGTCGAGGAGGGCGAGGCCGCCGAAGAGGCGAATATCCGCGCCCTGATCGACCGTGAAGTCGGCGTACCCGAGGCCGACGAAGCCAGCTGCCGGCAATGGTACGAAGCCAACCCGACTCGCCTGACCTCGCCCTGGCGCATGCGTCTGCGCCATGTGCTGCTCGGCTGCGCGCCGGATGACCTGGAAGGCCGCGCCAAGTCCCGCGAACAGGCCGAGGAACTGCTCGCCGAACTGCGCGAGCACCCCGAACGCTTCGCCGAAAAGGCCATGCGCTTCTCCGACTGCCCGTCGAAAGACGAGGGCGGTGAACTGGGCTGGATCGAACCGGGACAGACCGTTCCCGAGTTCGAGAAGCGCCTGCTGCAACAGCAACCCGGCCTGCTTGGTCATCCGCTGGAAAGCCGCTACGGCCTGCACGTGGTCGAGTTGCTAGAGCGTGAAGGCGGAGAGCCGCTGGACTTCCAGCAGGCGCGCCCGCGTATCGCCGGCTACCTTCGCGCCCAGGTGCTGCAGCGCGCCGTCAGCCAGTACATCAGCGTGCTGGCCGGCGAGGCGCGGATTGATGGTTTCGTCTTCGACGGGGCGGAGTCGCCGCTGGTGCAATGATCTGTTACGCAGCCCCCTCACCCCAACCCTGGCTACGCGCCCCGCTCCGGAGGGAGAGGGGGCTGTCCTCTGCCCTATGAGAGGTCGTATCGGTGTGCGCATCGGCACTTCCTTTGTTGCAACGTCAGGCGAGAGTCGTACTCGCCGCCGCTTCGATCTGCCCCCTCTCCCTCTGGGAGAGGGCTGGGGTGAGGGGTAGTGGTGTCCAAGGAGCTAAAACCATGTCCGAATGGATCGACGGCCAAGGCCGCAAGATCGACTACCTGCGCCTGTCCGTGACCGACCGCTGCGACTTCCGCTGCGTCTACTGCATGTCGGAAAACATGCGCTTCCTGCCGCGCCAGCAGGTATTGACCCTGGAAGAGATCGAACGGGTAGCTCGGCTCTTCGTCGAGCGCGGCGTGAAGAAGCTGCGCCTTACCGGCGGCGAACCGCTGGTGCGCCCCGGCATCGTCCACCTCTGCGAACGCCTTGCTGCGCTGCCCGGCCTGCGCGAACTGTGCATGACCAGCAACGGCTCGCAGCTCACCCGTTTGGCCGGCGATCTGAAGGCCGCCGGTCTTTCCCGCCTCAACATCAGCCTCGACACCCTCGATCCGCAGCGCTTCGCCGCCATCACTCGCACCGGTCGCCTGGAACAGGTGCTGCGCGGTATCGACGCCGCCCAGCAGGCCGGCTTCGAGCGCATCAAGCTCAACTGCGTAGTGATGAAAGGCCGCAACGCCGACGAGGTACCGGCGCTGGTGGACTACGCCATCGCCCATGGGCTGGACATCAGCTTCATCGAGGAAATGCCGCTGGGCCAGGTGGGCCGCGAGCGTGAGGAAAGCTTCTGCTCCAGCGATGAAGTCCGCGCGCTGATCGCCGAACACCACGAACTGCTGGACAGCGCCGAACACAGCGGCGGCCCCGCGCGCTACGTGCGCCTGGCCCAGCATCCGGGCCCGCGTATCGGCTTCATCTCGCCGCATTCGCATAACTTCTGCTCGACCTGCAATCGCCTGCGACTGACCGCCGAAGGTCGCCTGCTCCTGTGCCTGGGCCACGAAAACTCCCTGGACCTGCGCGGCCTGCTGCGCCGCCATCCGCTGCATGACGAGCCCGTTCTCGAGGCCCTGCGCGGCGCCCTGCAGCGCAAGCCGGCCCGCCACGAATTCAGCGTTGGCGACGTGCAGGTGCTGCGCTTCATGAACCTCAGCGGCGGCTGAAACAGACCTCCCTTGGCGGGCCTTGCGCCCGCCCTTTGCCTTGCTTGCATCCATCGCCAGCTAACGCTGAACTCTGCCTCCACGCCGATCAGCCCCCTCTCCCCTTGGGAGAGGGTTGGGGTGAGGGCGGCCCTTGCTCCAGGTTTTCAAGCGCAGCGCTTTACTCCAAACAAAAGAAAAGCCCCTGCGACATGAGCGTATCGCGGGGGCTCTGGGCATCTGCCAAAGGTATAACCGTGGAAGCTACGGTAAATCATGCGAAAGAATCGTTTCGAATCCTCCTCGGATCGCCTTGGAACGCTTCCCAGACTAAGGCTGTAGCCCAGCGCGCGACATTCCTCCGAAGGAGTAGGGCTGCGGTCGCAAAAGGGAGTGTGCCGTGCGGTCGCAGGGCGATTGACGTTGTGTACTTTTTAGTCCAGATTGGATTTTAAGTTTACGCGCCAGTGCGCGTGGACGAACGATAACAAGCTGGTCGCCTGGGTCAGGGCAAGGCAATGCCGCTGCAACGCGCCACGTTGCGCCCCTGGACGAATCACAAGACACCGATACTTCTCTGCCAAGACGCAGCGGCCGGCCGCCCGGCCCTGTCACCGAACATGCCACGGAGTTCATCGATGAATCGCAAAGCCCTGCTGGGCGGCCTGATGCTGGCCGCTTTCGCCACCTTCTCCCACGCCGACGACAAGCCGCTGCGCATCGGCATCGAGGCGGCGTACCCGCCCTTCGCCTACAAGACCCCTGAAGGCGGCATCGCCGGCTTCGACTACGACATCGGCAATGCGCTGTGCGAAGAGATGAAGCGCAAATGCCAGTGGGTCGAGCAGGAATACGACGGCCTGATCCCCTCGCTGAAGGTGCGCAAGATCGACGCCGCGCTGTCCTCCATCACCATCACCGAAGAGCGCAAGCACTCGGTGGACTTCACCCACAAGTACTACTTCACCCCGGGCCGCCTGGTGATGAAGGAAGGCTCGCAGCTGGACGAGCAGTTCAGCCAGCTCAAGGGCAAGAACATCGGCGTGCAGCGCGGCTCCACCGCCGACCGCTTCGCCACCGAAGTGCTGGGCAAGGCCGGCGCCAACGTGGTGCGCTACACCAGCCAGGACGAGATCTACCTGGACCTGCTAGCGGGTCGCCTGGACGGCACCTTCGCCGACTCCATCCCGCTCGAAATCGGCTTCCTGGAAACCCCGCGCGGCAAGGGCTTCGCCTTCATCGGTCCGGAGTTCAAGGACCCGAAATACTTCGGCGAAGGCGCCGGCATTGCGGTGCGCAAGGGCAATACCGAACTGGTCGGCCAACTCAACGCCGCCATCGACGCACTGCGCGCCAGCGGCAAGTACAAGGAAATCGAAGGCAAGTACTTCAAGAGTGATATCTACGGGGACTGATTTGCCCGTTGAGTTGCAGCTAAGGCCGCCTTCGGGCGGCCTTTTTGCTTTTCGTAGGAGCGAGCTTGCTCGCGAACTGCACTCTGCCGTCCCTGTCGATGAGTGCATTCGTAGGATGGGTCGGGCGGCGTTTCGCGAGCTTGCGATACCCATGCTGGGCATGCGTTGGAATCGAGGTGCTTGGCTTGGGCATTTCTGCGCCGCTTCGGCGTGCAGGCTGACTTCTTGTTTCGCCCCCTCGGGCGAGTCCCTTTTGTCAAACGCCACAAAAGGAACCAAAAAGTCTTGCCCCGGACATCCGGTTTTTCGCTTAGGCGAAAAATTCCCTCGTTGAACCGAAGTTTCAGGGGCACGCCAC
>NZ_BDAI01000026.1 GCF_002091755.1 Pseudomonas nitroreducens NBRC 12694 | reverse complement strand
GCTCCTTTCAAGCCGACCATTGACCAGGTGCTGGACGATGTCGGTGCGATCCAGGGCCCGATCGCCAACCATGGCGTGACGGACGACCCGACCCCGACCCTGTCGGGCCAGGCCGAAGCCAACTCGAAGGTCACCATCTACGACAACGGCTCCGTGCTGGGCTCGGTGATGGCGGACGCCAATGGCGCGTGGAGTTACACGCCGACCACCGGTATCAGCGAGGGAGATCACAACTTCACCGTCGATGCGACCGACAAGGCCGGCAACACCAGCGTCAAGTCGGATGTCTTCAACCTCACCACCGACTACACCCCGCCGGACTACAGCAAGCTGGCCATTACTGGCGTGCTGGACAGCGTGGGTGAAGTGACCGGTAACGTCGTCAACAATGGCAGCACCGACGACACCCGTCCGGTGATCAGTGGTACCGGCACGGCCGGTGACACGATCTTCGTCTACGACAAGGACTCCACTGGCAACCATCAGGTCGGCAGTGCCATCGTCGATGCCAGCGGCCACTGGTCGCTGACCCCGACGGCCCCCTTGATCTCGGGGGTCAACGAGCTGACTGCAGTCGAGCGTGACCCGGCGGGCAACACCACGGCACCGAGCGCGAAATACAGCGTCACCGTGGTAACGGTAGGGCCGGCTGTGCCGACCATCGAAAGCGTCTTCGACGATGTAGGGCCGTACACCGGCTTCCTGCAGAAAGGTGATGTGACCGACGACAGCCAACCGACCTTCAAGGGCACTTCGGATGCGGGCACCACCGTCAAGCTGTACGACGGCAGCACGCTGATTGGCAGTGCGGTGACCGATGCCAATGGCAGCTGGAGCATTATCACCAGCGCGCTGGCGGATGGTCTGCACAACGTAACCGCCACAGCGACCGATCCTATCGGTCAGGTCAGTGCTCCGACGGGAATCTGGAACTTCAGCGTCGACACCACGGCACCGGCTAATGTGACCGGCCTGGCGGTGACTGACAATGTGGGTGCGGTGACTGGCCCGCTGCATGCGGGTGATACCACCGATGACAACCGTCCGGTGTTCAGCGGCGGAGCCGAGCCGAATGGCAAGGTCATCATCTACGACAACGGCAAGGCAATCGGCGAGGCCGATGTAGGTGCCGATGGCAAGTGGAGCTTCACGCCGACCGCCGCGTTGTCCGATGGCAACCATGCGTTCAGCACGGAAGTGCTGGACAAGGCCGGCAACAGCAGCGGTCAGAACAGCCCGCTGAACGTGATTGTGGATACCTCCAAGGTGCTGGTCTCGATTACCCACCTGATTGACGATGTCGGCAGCATCACCGGCGACATCAGCAATGGTGGCTATACCGACGATACCCGTCCGGAAATCCAGGGTACTGGCAAGGCTGGCAGTGTTGTCACGATCTCCGATGGCAATACGGTGCTGGGTTCTCTCACCGTTGATGCAAGTGAGAAATGGAGCTTTACCCCGGCATTTGACCTGGGGCAGGGTGCGCACAGCATCACAGCCAAGGCGACCGACAAGGCTGGCAACGTCAGCGATCCGACCGCTCCGTTCACCTTCACCATCGACACAGTAGCTCCTTTCAAGCCGACCATTGACCAGGTGCTGGACGATGTCGGTGCGATCCAGGGCCCGATCGCCAACCATGGCGTGACGGACGACCCGACCCCGACCCTGTCGGGCCAGGCCGAAGCCAACTCGAAGGTCACCATCTACGACAACGGCTCCGTGCTGGGCTCGGTGATGGCGGACGCCAATGGCGCGTGGAGTTACACGCCGACCACCGGTATCAGCGAGGGAGATCACAACTTCACCGTCGATGCGACCGACAAGGCCGGCAACACCAGCGTCAAGTCGGATGTCTTCAACCTCACCACCGACTACACCCCGCCGGACTACAGCAAGCTGGCCATTACTGGCGTGCTGGACAGCGTGGGTGATATCACCGGCAACGTCAGCAATGGCGGTGTCACCGACGACGCGCGTCCGGTGATCAGCGGTATCGGCACAGCCGGTGACACCATCACCGTGTACGTCAAGGACAGCACCGATAACCATCGGATCGGTACTGCAATTGTGGACGCGACCGGGCATTGGACGCTGCAGCCTGCGACTGCCCTAGCTTTGGGGCTGAATGACCTGACAGCGGTAGAGTCCGATCCGGCTGGTAACGCCACTGCTCCGAGTGCGAAGTACAGCATCACACTGGATACGACGACGCCAACCAACCTCGCTACCATCACTGGAATCGCTGACGACACCGGCTTCTCCGATCATGATTTCATCACACAGGACCGTACGTTGCTGGTCAGTGGTCAGGTAAACAGTGAAGTTCAGTCTGGGCAGAAGGTGCAGTTCTCTGCGAACGGAGGATTAACCTGGAAGGATGCCACGCTCAGCGATGATCGCTTGCGCTGGACCTATGACAACCGGTCGGTGTCCCTGGCGGATGGTACCTACACCTTCGAGGCGCGCGTCGTCAGTGAATCGGGTATCGCCGGTCAGGTCACGACTCAGCAGGTGGTAATCGACAACTCGCAACCCACGAACAAGGTGACATTTGCTTTGGATCCTGCCAGCGACAACGGCGTGTCCAACACCGATAACATCACCTCGATCATGACGCCAACGATCAACGGTACGGTGAAGTCGGGTAGTCACAAGCTCGAAGATCTGACCATTACGCTGTTCTGGGACAAGAACGGGAACAACCAGATCGACGAAGGCGAGGACATCTACGGCCAGGGCATCAAGGTCAAGAGCGATGGCACCTGGAGTACCGATCTGTGGTCGCTGCACTATGGCGACTACCTGTTGAAGGCGGTGGCGACCACTGCTTCCGGCGTGACTGGTTCGGCGAGCTATGTGGGCTCCCTGGATGACCAGAACCACATCCTGACCATCACCCAGTCGGTGCCGCAGCACTATTACGGCGCCAAGCAGGCAGGGTTCGAGTTCGGCTGGGATGTGGTCAACATCGGTGACTTCAATGGTGATGGCATTGATGACCTGCTGGTGTCCGCACGTAACTCCGATACCTTGGGTCGGGTCAACAACGGTGGAGCCTGGATCCTGTTCGGCAGCGAGAATGGCTTGCCGGTTCTGGACCAGAACACCATCACTAATCTGAAGCCGAGCCAGGGCATCTTCTTCGCGGGTGCCTACAACGGCGACATCATGGGCACCGGCATCAACGCGCTGGGAGATTTCAATGGCGACGGCTACAAGGACGTCATCATTTCTTCTCACTGGCCGGACAAGATCTATGTGATCTTCGGCGGGCCGAACAATAGCTGGGGCAATGGCACGGTGGACCTTGCGACCATCGATGCCGGCGACAACACCCATGGCTTCGTGATCCGTAACCCGGGTGTCAACCCCAACAACCCGTCCGCGCCGGGCTATGACAGCTGGAACGGTATCGGCGTGGGTGGCGGTGGCGACTTCAACGGCGATGGCTACACGGACCTGTTGTTCGGTAACCGCGAAGCGGGCCCGAATAACAGTGGCGCTGGCTACGTGCTGTACGGCGGCGCCAACGTCAACAAGAACATCGTCATGGATTGGAGCAACCCGGCGACTGGTACCGGTTCCAGCCAGACGTGGGCGCACTTCCCGGCGGGCGTGAATGGCACCACGATCACCAACTCGTTCACCGGCACGGTTACCAATTCGTCGCAGGTGAACGGGGTTGACCTGGGTGACTCGATCAACAATGTCGGCGATGTCAACGGCGACGGTATCGACGATTTCGTGATCGCCGACCCACGTGCCAACAACGTCATGTCGCAGGGTTACGGTGCTTCCGCGGGGACCGCCTACCTGGTCTACGGCAAGGCGGGGGGCCTGGGATCTTCAATCGACCTCAAGAACATGACCCTGGATCAAGGCATCCGGATCAACTCGCAGCACTACGAGTGGCTGGGTTCGGCGCGCCAGGATTACTCCACCAACACCATCACTGCGTTGGGCGACATTAACGGTGACGGCATCAACGACTTCGCCATCAGCGCTCCTTACTCGGAGCCGGGCGATCCGGGCCGTGTCTGGATTATCTATGGCAAGGCAGGTGGCTACACCAGCGATATCAACTTGGATGCGCTCAATACCGTCGGCGTGCCGTCGCAGTTCAACACCAACCCGATGTTCGACTCCAGTGTCGGCTCGCTCATCCTCAACGAGAAGGCGACTTACAACACGGCCACCGGAAAGTGGACGCAGAGCACCGTCGATGAATGGTTCGGCGTGAGCATCCGCGCGGGTGGCGACATCAACGGTGACGGTATCAATGACTTCATCATCGGTGCGCGTTACGCCGACCGACCTGGCAAGGGGAGCGGTGATAACTCCGGCGCGGTGTATGTGGTCTATGGCAATGAGCATGGTTTGCCGGCTATCTGGTCGATCAAGGATGTGATCAACGATCCGACCAAGGGCTATGCGCTGTACGGCGAGGGCGCCGGCTTCGAATTGGGCAACGGTGTGGCGATGGGCGACTGGAACGGCGACGGCATGATGGATATCGCCACCGGCGCCTATAACGCTGATTTCACGGCGACCGACTCGGGGGCGATGTATGTCTACTACTCCGCTTCCGACGCATTCACCAAGAAGTACACCAACGGTGACGATTACATCGTCGCGGATGGCAAGGACGACCATGGCAACCCGGTCAATGACTACATCGTTGGTGGGTTTGGCAACGACACCATCGTCAACATCGGCACCTTGGACTATGCCAACGGCGGTGAGGGCAATGACTTCATCCACATCGTCAGCACCGATTTCCTTGGCGTGAATGGTGGCTCGGGGACCGACACCCTGGTGTTCGATGGCCAGGGGTTGAGCATCAATCTGGCAGTCATGAAGAACAAGGTGATCAGCTTCGAGAAGTTCGACCTGGGGCATGGCGGCAACAGCCTGACGGTCAAGCTGGACGACGTGCTGCGGATGGGTGAAAGCGACCTGATGTTCAAGGACGGCAAGAAGCAACTGGTGGTCAATGGTGACGCCAGCGGCAACGTCGACCTGGTCAAGACCGGGATCACCTGGACCGAGTCGAGTGCCACCGGCAACGATGGTCACGCCTACAAGGTGTACAGCTCGGGTACTGGCGAGGTGTGGATCGAGGACCACGTTCAGGTCCATCTCGTCGGCTAAGCGTCGACCGGAGCGCGGGTCTCCCGCGCTCCGGCACTAGCCCCAATTCAATTGCGCGCCTTGTTGTATTCGCAACGAGGCGAAGGAGAGTCTTTCAATGGAATATGCCATTTACAGTGCTACGCACAGAGCGGTCCAACTGAGCATTCTCAGTGTGGCCATCAGTTGCAGTGCCTCTGCTCTGGCCAGTCAGAACGAATCAATCTTTGGTGCTGCGTACCACCCGGTGGAGTCTGTCGTTGCGGAGCAGTCCCAGGTCGTGTTCTTCCGCGGTGCCGACCAGGGTACGCAAGGTGCAAATGTGTATGTGGACCGCGAGCTGCAAGGTGCCTTGATGCCTGGAGGCTATACCGTGTTCTGTATTCCGGCGGGGGAGCACTCCCTGGAGTCCTATATAGGCGATGAACCGCTGTATGAGGGCAAGCTGAACCCTCGGGCGTCGGCAGTCTTCGAGGGCGGAAAGACTTACTTCCTCGAAGTACCGGTAAACCCGAAATCAAGCACACCGGTGGTTCAGGCTCGCCAGAGTGCCGAGCGGCAGTTGCAGGACCTGCGCATGCAGCGTCATGTCATCAATCGCGCCAGTGCGGTCGTGCCCTGCCAGACCGAGACGCACCTGAGTCTGCGCAGTGACGTGTTGTTCCACTTTGGCAAGAGCGGATACTCGGACATTACCGACGTGGGGCACGCGGAGCTACGCAAGATCGCCGAAGCGATCAAGTCGCAGCATGTGGAAAGCGTGGAAGTGGGCGGGCATGCCGATCCCATCGGCAGCGCACAGTTCAATCAACGCCTGTCGGAGGCCCGTGCGCAAACGGTGAAAAGTGTCCTGCTGCAACTGGGCGTGGGCACCGAGGCGATTCGAGCCGTAGGTTATGGCAGTAGTGAGCCTGTGGTGCAGTGTGATGGCGGTTCGCGTAACGATCGAATCAACTGCAACGCGCCCAACCGACGCGTCGACCTGTTGATTCGCGGTAAGCGCTCCGATACCTGAGAATGGCCCTGTGAGGCAATCGGGCTGATCAGCTCATCAGCTGCCTCATCGGAGAAGAGTACCCTCCGGGCCTGCCCACGATTTCGCCCACCTAGCGTCGTGCGGGTCCGGTAGGGTTCATTTGATCGCCAGGCGTCTGGCCAGACGGTTGAGGTTGGCACGATCCAGCCCCATGTCGCGGGCGACGGCAGCCCAGTTGCCGTCGTGCCGTTCCAGGCTCTGACTGATCATGCGCCGCTGGAAGGCATCCACCGCGGGGCGTAGCCCGCCGGTCGGCACGCTGTCCGAATCGCTCGAAGTCTCTGCGGCGCGGTTCTCATCGACACCCTTTTGCAAGGAGTTGAGTGTCAGATCCTCGACACCCAGGCTTAGGATGCGCGAGCGCTGTGAGTGATTCGCGAGCGCTTTCAGAGAGGCACGACCGATCAGGTGCTCCAGTTCCCTTACGTTTCCCGGCCACGGATAGCCAACCAGCGCTGCCTGGGCTTCGCGCGTGAGTCTAAGGCTGCGCAGCCCGAGGCGCGGCCGATTCTGTTCGAGGAAGTAGCCCGCCAGCAGCAGGATATCGTTTCCTCTTTCACGCAGCGGCGGCACGCGCAGTGGGTAGACACTCAGCCGGTGGTATAGATCGGCACGGAAGCGGCCGGCGCGGACCTCTTCGGCGAGATCACGGTTGGTGGCAGCGATCAGGCGCACATCAACGTGATGCTCTCGATCAGAGCCCAGGCGTTGCAGTTGGCCGCTCTGCAGTACGCGCAGCAGCTTTGCCTGGATCGCCAGCGGTAGTTCACCGACTTCGTCGAGGAAGAGGGTGCCGCCATCGGCCAGCTCGAACTTGCCGCGTCGTTCACCCACAGCGCCAGAAAAGGCGCCGCGAACGTGGCCAAACAACTCGCTTTCCACCAGCGTTTCCGGCAGTGCTGCGCAGTTCAGGCTGATCAGCGGCTGGCTACGACGCAGCGAGTTGGCGTGGATCGATTGGGCCACCAGTTCCTTGCCAACACCGGTCTCCCCGGTGATCAATACGCTCAGATCGCTCCCGGCAACCACCTGGATTTCGCCCATCAGCGCCTGGTGGGCTTTGCTCTGGCCAATCAGCTCCTTTGGCTGATCGCCAGAAGCGCGTTGGTAGGCATCCGCGCGCTGCTGCTCCTGGTCGGCGCGCAAGGCTAGATCAAGCATGCGCTGGCTGGCCTTGACCGTGGCAGCTGCCAGGCTGGCAAAGGCCTCCAGGTTGTCCAGGTCGCCCGTGGAGAACCGCTCAGGATCCAGCGCATCCAGGGTCAGAAGGCCCCAGGGTTGGCCGTCGAGGAACAGTGGGCAGCCCAGGCAATCGTGGACTTCCAGGTGGCCGTGGAGTCCCTCCACCAGGCCGTCATAGGGATCAGGCAGGCCGCAGTCGGCGGCGAAGTGTGTCGGCCCCGGATGTTCGATGAGGGCGCGCAGGCGAGGGTGCTCGCTGATCTTGAAGCGGCGGCCGAGGGTGTCCTGGCTGAGTCCATCGACGGCCAGCGGCACCAACTGGTCGCCTTCCAGGCGCAGCAGGGCGGTAGCATCGCAAGGCAGCAGGCCGCGAAGGGCTTCGAGCAGGCGGCGGTAGCGTTCGCCGTCCGGTAATTCGCGGGACAGATCGGCGACCAGCGGGAGGAGGGTGGCTAGCAGAGGGTTTCGAGTCATTTTGACCTCTATTAAGTCTTTTTGACAACAGAAGATATGGGTCATTATGACTCATTTTTAAGCGCATGGCCCGGAAATAAAGGGCTGCGAGCTTGGCACGCTTCCTGAAACACACCTTTCAGAAAGCACAGGCAGACCCACTGGCTGTCTGGCCAACTCGAGGAGATCCACATGCTGTCCAACGAACACCGTACCCTGGTCAAGGCCACTGTCCCGCTGCTGGAGACTGGCGGAGAGACCCTGACCCAGCATTTCTACAAGATGATGCTCAGCGAGTACCCGGAAGTTCGTCCGCTGTTCAACCAGGCGCACCAGGCCTCCGGGGACCAGCCCCGCGCGCTGGCCAATGGCGTGCTGATGTATGCCCGCCACATCGATGAACTGGAGCAGCTCGGCCCGCTGGTGGCGAAGATCGTCAACAAGCACGTCGCCCTGCAGATCCAGCCGGAGCACTACCCCATTGTCGGCGCCTGCCTGCTACGCGCGATCCGCGAAGTGCTGGGCGAGGAGATCGCCACGCAGGAAGTGATCGATGCCTGGGCCGCCGCTTACGGCCAACTGGCGGACATTCTGATCGGCGCCGAGGAGTCGGTGTATCAGCAGAATGCCGAGCAGCGCGGCGGCTGGCGTGGCGCCCGGCGCTTCCGCATCGCCCGCAAGGAAGCCGAGAGCGAGGAGATCACCTCGTTCTACTTCCAGCCGCTGGATGGAGAGCCGCTGCTGGACTTCCAGCCTGGGCAGTACATCGGACTGTCCCTGGAGATTGGCGGGGAAGAAGTGCGCCGCACCTACTCGCTGTCCGACGCGCCGAATGGCCGTGAGTACCGCATCAGTGTGAAGCGTGAGCCCGAAGGCAAGGTTTCGAGCTACCTGCACGACCGCCTGAACGTCGGTGATGAACTGGACCTGTTCCCACCTGCGGGCGATTTCGTCCTGCGCAGTAGTGACAAGCCGCTGGCACTGATCACGGCCGGGGTCGGTATCACCCCGGCGCTGGCGATGCTTAAACCGGCGCTGGAATCCGGTCGCGAAGTGCATTTCATCCACTGCGCTCGCCACGGTGGTGTGCATGCGTTCCGCGAGTGGGTAGAGGCGCAGTCCGACGCGCATCCGCAGCTCAAGCATTACTTCTGCTACAGCGAGCCGCGTGCCCAGGACGCCGCGCACGTCGAAGGCTTCCTCAGCCAGGAGCTGTTGGCTGACTGGCTGCCGGAAGACCGCGATCTGGACGCCTATTTCCTCGGGCCCAAGCCGTTCATGGCGCAGGTTAAGCGTCACCTGCGCGAGATCGGCGTACCTGAGCAACAGTCCCACTACGAGTTCTTCGGCCCGGCCAGCGCGCTGGAGGCCTGAACCTTGGCGCCGGTCCGATGGGCCGGCGCAACCCGAGGAGGTGTGTGATGGAACGTCTTTTCGCCTGCCCGCAACGCAATCTGTCGATGTCCTGGTCGCTGCTGACCGGCGGCCTCGTGCTGCTGCTGCTGGGAATCGTGGGAGCCTATTTCGTCGATGGTCATCTGAGCCTGCAAAGCGTTGTCGCAGCTCATGCCTTCACCATCCTCGGGCCCACATTATTGAAGCTGGGCTACGTGCTGCGGCTGGTGGCCCAGCATCAGATGCGCAAGGACGGTTGGGAGGCTTGCTGTGTTGCTGGTTGATCGAAAGGCTCTGCTGACCATCGCGCCATTATGGCGCCTGGGGTTCCGCCCGTTCTTCCTCGGTGGAGCGGTGTTCGCGCTGATCGCCATCGCGGCCTGGGCGGCCGTGCTGCTTGGCGTATTGCCCACGTGGCAGCCGCTGGGCGGCTGGCTGGGCTGGCATCGCCATGAAATGCTCTTCGGCTTCGCGGCGGCGATCATTGCCGGCTTCCTGCTGACCGCCGTGCAGACCTGGACCGGGCGCCCCGGCGTCAGTGGCACGCCGTTGATGGTGCTGTCGCTGGTCTGGCTGGCGGCGCGGGTGGGCTGGCTCGTCGGGGCGCCGCTATGGCTGGTCACCGTGCTGGAGTTGGCGTTCATGCCGGCACTGGTGTTCTTCATCGGTCGCAGTCTGTGGCAGGTCCGCCAGAAACGTAACTACCCGATCATCCTGGTGCTGAGCCTGCTGACGCTTGCCGATGCACTGGTGATGGCCGGCGTCTGGGAGGGTAACGAGAGCTGGCAGCGCGGTGGCGCGTTGGGTGCGCTGTGGCTGGTGGCGGCGCTGATGGGGCTGATCGGCGGTCGCGTGATTCCCTTCTTCACCCAGCGCGGGCTGGGCCGCACCGCTCAGGTGCCGGCCTGGAACTGGCTGGATAACTCACTGCTGGGCGGCACCCTGCTGGTGGCGGCGCTGACCGCAGTCGGTATCGGCCTGACCCCGCACCCGCTGGTGGGCTTGCTGTTTGCTGCGCTGGCGATTGGGCACCTGATCCGCTTGTGGCGTTGGTACGACAAGGGCTTCTGGGGTGTGCCGCTGCTCTGGTCGCTGCACCTGGCCTACCTGTGGATGCTGCTGGCCCCGGCGGGGATGGCGCTGTGGAACTTTGCGCCGACCTTCAACGTCAGCCTGGCGATCCACGCCCTGACCGTGGGCGGGGTGGGCGGTCTGATCCTGGCAATGATCGCCCGCGTCAGCCTGGGCCATACCGGGCGACCGCTGCAGCCGCCCAAGGCAATGGCCTGGGCGTTCGCTCTGCTCAACCTTGGCGTGGTCGCGCGGGTCCTGCTGGTGATCTGGTGGCCGCTGGAAGGCTTGAGCATCGCGGCTGGCTGCTGGGTCGTGGCTTTCCTGATGTTCGCCTGGCACTACGGCCCGATGTTCTGGAAGCCGCGGCTGGATGGGCAGCCGGGCTGAGTCTGTCGCTGCGGTCTGCTGATCACGCTGCAGATTTCTCAATGGGGCGGCCGGAGAGACATCGCGGACGGAGTCCGCTCCTGCGCGCGGGTTGCTGCTGTGCGTTTTTGCAGGAGCGAGCCTGCTCGCGAACCGCCGGTGGCGGGGAGATGGCTAGAGTGGCAAGAGGTGCTCGCCGAGCCGACCGCTGTCCGCCAGTTCGAGAAACTCGTCGCCCATCCGCCGGCTTTCATCCATTGCCTTGCGCCAGTAGCGCTCGCGGCCCGCGTCGTCGCCGATGTAGCGGTGGAAGTCCTTGCGGTCCGGCAGCTTGTTGTGCGGCAGGCGCGCCAGGTACTCCTTCGACGGGGCGAGCAGCAGCACATCCTGCAGGCGTCCGGCGTCACCACGGCGCCAGGGCAGGCCCTTGTCGAACCAGCCGGGAATGACCTTGTCGGTGAAGTGCGGGTAGAGCACCACGCCTTCGGGCTGGTAGGGCAGGTCCAGGTGATAGTCCAGCAGGCCGCCGTCGCGGTAGGTGCCGGGGCCGGCGCCGGGAATGTCGCGCACGCCTTCCATGACCATGGGGATGGAGCCAGAGGCGAGCAGCGCGTGGCGCAGGTTGGCCAGGTCCAGGTGCAGGTAGCGCGAGGGGAAGTCCGACAGCGGCTCCAGCGGCGGTGCCCGGCGGGCGTCATGGATGATCAGCCGTTCGAAGTGCCGGTGCAGGTGGCGGCGGCCGACCAGGTTGTCGCGGATCACCGCCCCCAGGCCCAGGCCGAGATTGGCCTTGCCGTCCTGCGCGAGGCGACCGTGGCTCTTCACCACCACCACGTTGAGGCGGTACCAGGGGTTGTCCAGTACGCTGGTATCGCGGCCGTCGAGCAGGTCGTCGAGCATTTTCGCGCAGCTCCTCGACACGTCGCTGATGCTCGCGTTGCGGGCAAAGCGTTGCTGGGTATAGAGCTCGCCCAGGCGGCGAATGCCTTCGGCCGGGTCGGGCAGGCAGGCGCTGGCGAATCGCCAGGAGCCGATGGACGCCCCGATCAGCGAGCGCTCACGTGGCGCTCGCGGCAACCATTCGCCGAACAGCGCGAGGTCCAGGCCCTGGATGCCCAGTGCCTTCGGCCCGCCGGCGGCACCGGGGAGGATTCCTACATCGGCGGGGGCCAGCCCCTGTTCGCGGATGCGTTGGAGCGCGCGGCTTCCAGCCTTGAGGGTGAGGGAGGAAGTCTTGATCTGGATGGCGGTCATGCGGGCCTCGCTGTGGCAGGCCGCGATTATAGAGCCTGTGCGCGTGGAGCAAGGATACTTCACGGGGTGAATGATCGTTGCCGATTCAGCTTGAATTAAGTCCTTCACCTTAATCTGACAGCAGTGAAATTCTGATGAGGTACGCTCATGAAATGGCTGCTGATCCTGACCACGCTCTGCGCACTGCTGCTGGGTGCCGGCGTTGCCACGGCCCATGACATTGGTCCTGACGAGGCGTTGCGCTTGCGCGATGCGGGCACCATCCGCAATTTCGAGGAGCTCAACCGCACCGCGCTGACCAAGCATGCCGGCGGTTCGGTGTACGATAGCGAGCTCGAGCTGGAGCATGGCCGCTATCTCTACAAGGTCGACATCAAGGACGCACAAGGCGTGAAGTGGGATGTCGAACTGGATGCGGTCACCGGCGAAGTCCTCACCGATCACCAGGACGACTGATGAAGACCGTTTTGCTGCGCGCGATGCTGTTCGGCTTGGGGTTCACCGCCCTGGCCGGCGCCGCGCAGGCCCATGACCTGAGCCAGGACGAAGCCCTGCGCCTGAGCAAGGAAGGGGTGATCCGCCCCTTCGAGGAAATCCTCCCCGCCGCGCTGAGCCGCTACCCTGGCTCGCGCCTGCTCGAAGCCGAGCTGGAGAGGGAGCACGGCAACTACATTTACGAAGTGGAGTTGCTCACCGTCGACGGTGTGGTGCGCGAACTGGAACTGGATGCCCGCGACGGCCGCATCCTCAAGGATAAGGAAGACGACTGATGCGCCTGTTGCTGGTGGAAGACCACGTACCTCTGGCCGACGAGCTACTGGCGACCCTCACGCGCCAGGGCTATGCGGTGGACTGGCTGGCCGACGGTCGCGACGCTGCGGTGCAAGGCGCCAGCGAGCCGTACGACCTGGTGATCCTCGACCTGGGCCTGCCGGGCCGTCCCGGGCTGGAGGTGCTGCAGGAGTGGCGCGGCATGGGCCTGGCGACGCCGGTGCTGATTCTCACCGCACGGGGCTCCTGGGCCGAGCGCATCGACGGCCTGAAGGCCGGCGCCGACGACTATCTGACCAAGCCGTTTCATCCTGAGGAACTGATGCTGCGTATCCAGGCGCTGCTGCGGCGTGCCCACGGGCTGGCGAACCAGAGCCAGCTGGAAGTGGCCGGGTTGAGCCTGGATGAATCGCGCCAGTGCGTGCAGCAGGGCGGCAAGGAAGTCGACCTGACATCCGCCGAGTTCCGTCTGCTGCGGTACTTCATGCTGCATCCCGGCCAGCTGCTGTCGAAGTCGCATCTGGCAGAGCACCTGTATGACGGCGAGACCGAGCGCGACTCCAATGTCATCGAGGTGCATATCAATCACCTGCGCCGCAAGCTGGGCCGCGAGATCATCGAGACCCGTCGCGGGCAGGGCTATCGCTTCACCGGCAACGGAGCCGCCAATTGATATCGATCCAGCGCCGGCTCGGTCTTGGGCTGGGTGTGGTACTGGTGGTGGTCGGTCTCGTGCTGGCCCAGGCGGGCCTCTGGCTGTTCGACCAGGGCTTGCGCCGCTATCTGGTGAACGGCTTGCAGGACGAGGCGGAAAGCCTGCTGGTGGGTATCACCCGTGGTCCCGCGGGGTTGCAGCTGGACGGCCAGCGTGTCGATGCGGTCTATGAGCGGCTGTTCTCCGGGCGCTACTTCGTCATCCGCTTCGACGAGCAGACCTGGCGTTCTCGATCGCTGTGGGACAACGAGCTGCAGTTGCCCTCGCACAAGGGGCTGGCCAAGTCGCTGGAGAAAGGCCCCGAAGGCCAGCGGCTGCTGGTCTATCGCGGCGACTACAAGCGCTATGGCAAGAAAATCAGCATCGTCGTCGCCCAGGACTACACACCCGTCCTCAAGAGCTTCAATCGTCTGCGCAATATCGGCCTGGGCGCCGGAGCCCTGGCGTTGCTGCTGATCCTGGTGTTCCAGGGCTTCACCGTGCGCCGTGCCCTGCGCCCGCTGGAGCGGGTACGCCAGCAGATTGCACAGTTGCAGGAAGGTCAGCGCAGCCAGTTGGACAGCCAGGTGCCCCGTGAGCTGGAGCCGTTGGTGGAACAGACCAACCACCTGCTGCAACACACCGAGGATACCCTGCGCCGCTCGCGCAATGCGCTGGGCAACCTGGGCCATGCCCTGAAAACCCCGCTGGCGGTGCTCATCAGCCTTGCCGAACGCGAAGAGCTGCGTGATCACCCGGAGCTGCGGCGAGTGCTGCAGGAGCAGTTGGAGCAGATCGAACAGCGCCTGGCCCGCGAACTGGGGCGTGCGCGGTTGGTGGGCGAGGCATTACCCGGCGCGCACTTCGACTGTGATGCCGAGTTGCCCAGCTTGTGCGACATGCTCAAGCTCATTCATGGCGATCACCTCGCCATCGACTGGCAGGCGCCGCCCGCCACGCGCTTGCCGTATGACCGGGAAGACCTGCTGGAGATGCTCGGTAATCTGCTGGACAACGCCTGCAAATGGGCCGATGCCCAGGTGCGATTGACGGTGGAGAAGGGCGCAGACGCATACCGGCTGAGCGTGGACGACGATGGTCCCGGTATTGCCGAGGACCAGCGAGACAGCGTGTTGGAACGTGGCACTCGGCTGGATGAGCAGGTGGCCGGGCATGGTCTGGGCCTGGGCATCGCGCGAGATATCGCGGCGGCCTGCGGTGGCAGCCTGAAGCTGGAAAGCAGCGAGCTGGGTGGGTTGCGGGTGGTTGTCGAATTGCCCCGCCGCTTGGCGTGATAGAGCCGGCGCGACTTTATTGGTTGGCGTTGTTCGGATGGGTTGGGATGGTGCCGTGCCGTGCCGTGCCGTGCCGTTCGCGAGCAAGCTCGCTCCTACAGGGGCTGCAGCGTGGGCTTTTTGTAGGAGTGAGCTTGCTCGCGAACCCGGTGCAATGTGGCTGAATCGCGGACAAAGTCCGCGCCTACGGGATAGGCGTGTGCTTGGCCGGCCCTCACCCTAACCCTCTCCCAGCGGGAGAGGGGACCGTTCGGAGTGCTGTGGAAGTAAAGCGTTAGCTGGTTATCAATGACGCAGAAAGAGCGGCGAGCGTACAGGCGCGTGCGGACTGCCCCCTCTCCCGCTGGGAGAGGGCTGGGGTGAGGGGGAAGCCCACGCGCCGGTGTAAAACCTCAGA
>NZ_BDAI01000025.1 GCF_002091755.1 Pseudomonas nitroreducens NBRC 12694 | reverse complement strand
TCGTACCGTTGGCGCCGGCGTGGTTGCCAAGATCATCGAATAATCGATTGATCTTTCCCTATCAGGCCGGCATAATGGTCGGCCTGACTTTGTTCTAGGCCAGTAGCTCAATTGGCAGAGCGGCGGTCTCCAAAACCGCAGGTTGGGGGTTCGATTCCCTCCTGGCCTGCCAGATTCCTCAAGATCTGGCACTTCTTTAAACGGGATTCCTAGCAGATGAATGCGAAGGTAGAAGCCAAAGAGTCGCGTCTTGATCTCTTGAAGTGGCTTGTGGTTGCGGTGCTGGTGGTGGTGGCTGTGGTTGCCAACCAGTATTACTCCACGCAACCGATCTTCTATCGCGTTCTCGGTATCCTCGTGATGGCGGCTGTTGCAGGTTTCATTGCGCTGCAGACCGTCAAGGGGCGTGCGTTCTTTACTTTGGCTAAAGAGGCTCGCGCCGAGATTCGCAAGGTTGTATGGCCGTCTCGTCAAGAGACAACTCAGACCACGCTGATCGTAGTGGCAGTAGTGCTGGTAATGGCGCTGGTGCTTTGGGGGCTCGACTCCCTGCTGGGTTGGCTGGTTTCCATGATCGTAGGTTAAGGGTGTTCCGTGGCTAAGCGTTGGTACGTTGTGCATGCCTACTCGGGTTACGAGAAGCATGTCATGCGCTCGCTGATCGAGCGGGTCAAACTGGCCGGCATGGAAGACGGGTTTGGTGAGATTCTGGTCCCTACCGAAGAAGTGGTAGAGATGCGGAACGGCCAGAAGCGCAAGAGTGAGCGCAAATTCTTCCCGGGTTATGTCCTGGTGCAGATGGAGATGAACGAGGGTACCTGGCACTTGGTCAAGGACACTCCTCGCGTCATGGGCTTCATTGGTGGTACTGCCGACAAGCCGGCGCCTATCACTGATAAAGAAGCTGATGCCATTCTGCGCCGCGTTGCCGATAGCGGCGACAAGCCCAAGCCGAAGACCCTGTTCGAGCCGGGCGAGACTGTTCGTGTGATCGATGGTCCGTTCGCCGACTTCAATGGTGTCGTCGAAGAAGTTAACTACGAAAAGAGCCGCATCCAGGTCGCCGTGCTCATTTTCGGTCGCTCTACTCCGGTAGAGCTGGAGTTCAGTCAGGTAGAGAAAGTCTAACTGGCACAATGAATCCCACACCCCGCAGCCCTAGGCTGCGGGGTTTTGTCGTCATTGGGATAAACGCGATAGCAACCGGGGAGCCCGTCAGGGCGCTTGACCCGCATTTGGAGTAGCAAATGGCTAAGAAAATCACGGCTTACATCAAGCTGCAAGTTAAGGCCGGCCAGGCCAACCCGTCGCCGCCCGTAGGCCCCGCTCTGGGTCAGCATGGCGTGAACATCATGGAATTCTGCAAGGCGTTCAACGCCAAGACTCAAGGCCAAGAGCCGGGTCTGCCGACTCCTGTGATCATCACTGTATACAGCGACCGTAGCTTCACCTTCGAAACCAAGAGCACCCCGGCTGCCGTCCTGCTGAAAAAAGCAGCTGGCATCACCAGCGGTTCCGCTCGTCCGAACTCTCAGAAAGTCGGCACTGTTACCCGTGCCCAGCTGGAAGAGATCGCCAAGGCCAAGCAGGCTGACCTGACCGCTGCTGACCTGGACGCTGCCGTACGCACCATTGCTGGCTCCGCGCGCAGCATGGGCCTGAACGTGGAGGGTGTGTAATGGCTAAGCTGACCAAGCGTCAAAAGGCTATCGCCGAGAAGGTTGAAGCGGGCAAGCAATACGGCTTCGAAGATGCCGCCAAGCTGCTGGCCGAACTGTCGACCATCAAGTTCAAGGAGTCCGTGGACATCGCCATCAATCTGGGCGTTGATCCGCGTAAATCCGACCAGGTCGTGCGTGGTGCCACTGTTCTGCCGAACGGCACCGGCAAATCCGTACGCGTTGCCGTCTTCACCCAGGGTCCTGGTGTTGAAGCTGCCCTGGCTGCTGGTGCAGACAAGGTTGGCATGGACGAACTGGCTGCCGAAATGAAAGCCGGCGACCTGAACTACGACGTCGTCATCGCCTCCCCGGACGCGATGCGTGTTGTTGGCCAGCTGGGCCAGGTTCTCGGCCCGCGCGGTCTGATGCCGAACCCGAAAGTCGGCACCGTGACCCCGGACGTCGCCACCGCTGTCAAGAACGCCAAAGCCGGTCAGGTACGTTTCCGTACCGACAAGAACGGCATCATCCACGCTTCCGTTGGCAAGATCGACTTCGAGCCGGTCAAGCTGAAGCAGAACGTGGAAGCGCTGCTGAGCGATCTGAAGCGTCTGAAGCCGTCCTCCTCGAAGGGCGTGTACGTTCAGCGCGTAACCCTGAGCACCACCATGGGCCCAGGTCTGCAGATCGATCAGGCTTCGCTGGAAGGCTGATGAACTAAGTCGAGCAGTGGGTTCGCCCACTGTTCGCAGGTATTGGGGTCCCTGCCTGGCGGGGGCTATCCAAGACCGTAGGCGGCGCAAGCCTTAAACCCGGGAGGCGATCCTCTCAAGCCTACGCAGATGGTGCTCCCGATTCGTTTACCGAATCAGACACCAAAACGCCGCCCGGCTCTGGCTGGGCGAATCGGTAACATCCAGGAGTAAACCCGTGGCAATTAAACTCGAAGACAAGAAGGCCATCGTCGCTGAAGTCAACGAGGCTGCCAAAGCCGGTCTGTCCGCTGTCGTGGTTGATGCACGCGGCGTGACTGTCGGCGCTATGACCGGACTCCGTAAAGAGGCCCGCGCAGCTGGTGTGTACGTGAAAGTCGTACGTAACACCCTGCTCAAGCGCGCCGTTGAAGGCACTCAGTTTGAAGTGCTCAACGACACGTTCAAGGGCCCGACCCTGATTGCTTTCTCCAACGAACATCCGGGCGCTGCCGCTCGTATCTTCAAGGAGTTTGCCAAGGGTCAGGACAAGTTCGAGATCAAGGCGGCCGCGTTCGAGGGTCAGTTCCTCGCAGCCAATCAGATCGACGTGCTGGCGACCCTGCCGACCTACAACGAAGCTGTTGCACAGCTGATGAGCGTGATCCAAGGCGCTACCAGCAAGCTGGCTCGTACTCTGGCGGCAATTCGCGATCAGAAAGAAGCGACCGCAGCCTAAGGCTCGACAGCTGCTTTCAACCTTTTTTGTTTAATTCGATGGCCTTAGGCCGTCACCCAATACAGGAATTAGAGTCATGGCTCTGACCAACGAAGACATCATCTCCGCCGTATCCGAAATGTCCGTCATGCAGATCGTTGAACTGATCAAGGCGATGGAAGAGAAGTTCGGCGTTACCGCTGCTGCCGCTACCGTTGCTGCTGCCGGCCCGGCTGCTGCCGCTGCTGAAGAGCAGACCGAGTTCACCATCGTCCTGGCCGAAGCTGGCGACAAGAAAGTGAACGTGATCAAGGTCGTTCGTGAACTGACCGGCCTGGGCCTGAAAGAAGCCAAGGCTGTCGTTGACGGCGCCCCGGGCGTGGTCAAGGAAGGCGCTTCGAAAGAAGAAGCCGAAGCTGCCAAGAAAGCCCTGGAAGAAGCAGGCGCCAAGGTCGAGCTCAAGTAAGTTCGTACCTTGCGTCGACAGCCCGAGCGTTAAGCGACAGGCTGATGGCTGGTGGCAAATGCCACCGGCCTTTTTCCGTTATGGGTGGGGTGCCGTGGGTGCCCCTCCATGACGTGAAAATCCCGCCACGACTGGCGGCGCAAACCAAGGGTTTGCACGATTTTGGGCTGCTCCCCGCGCGGGAGAGGCCAATCAAGCAGGTGACCAAGCTGGGGAACGCTGATGGCTTACTCATACACTGAGAAAAAACGTATCCGCAAGGACTTTAGCAAGTTGCCGGACGTCATGGATGTGCCGTATTTGCTGGCCATCCAGCTGGATTCCTATCGCGAATTCCTGCAGGCCGGTGCGAGCAAGGACCAGGTTCGAGACATCGGCCTGCATGCGGCCTTCAAGTCCGTCTTCCCGATTATCAGCTATTCCGGCAATGCTGCCCTGGAATACGTCGGCTACCGCCTCGGTGAGCCGGCATTCGATGTCAAGGAATGCGTGCTGCGCGGTGTGACCTTCGCGGTCCCGCTGCGTGTGAAAGTGCGCCTGATCATTTTCGACAAAGAATCGTCGAACAAAGCGATCAAGGACATCAAGGAACAAGAAGTCTACATGGGGGAAATCCCCCTGATGACCGAGAACGGTACCTTCATCATCAACGGTACCGAGCGCGTCATCGTTTCCCAGCTGCACCGTTCCCCGGGTGTGTTCTTCGACCACGACCGTGGCAAGACCCACAGCTCCGGCAAGCTGCTGTACTCCGCTCGTATCATTCCTTACCGCGGTTCGTGGCTCGACTTCGAGTTCGATCCGAAGGACTGCGTGTTCGTTCGTATCGACCGTCGCCGCAAACTGCCGGCTTCCGTCCTGCTGCGCGCGCTGAACTACAGCACCGAGGAAATCCTCAACGCGTTCTATGACACCAACGTCTACCAGATCAAGGGCGAGACCCTGAACCTGGAATTGGTGCCGTCGCGTCTGCGTGGCGAGATCGCCAGCTTCGACATCAAGGATGCCAGCGGCAAGGTCATCGTCGAGGCGGGCCGTCGTATCACTGCGCGCCACATCAACCAGCTCGAGAAGGCTGGTATCACCCAGCTGGAAGTGCCGTTCGACTACTTGATTGGCCGTACCGTGGCCAAGGCTGTCGTGCACCCGGCTACCGGCGAGATCATCGCCGAGTGCAACACCGAGCTGACCGTCGATGCCCTGGCCAAGATTGCCAAGGCCCAGGTTGCGCGCCTGGAAACTCTGTACACCAACGATATCGACTGTGGTCCGTTCATCTCCGACACGCTGAAGATCGACTCCACCAGCAACCAACTGGAAGCGCTGGTCGAGATCTATCGCATGATGCGTCCCGGTGAGCCGCCGACCAAGGAAGCCGCCGAAACCCTGTTCGGCAACCTGTTCTTCAGCGCCGAGCGTTACGACCTTTCGGCAGTCGGCCGTATGAAGTTCAACCGCCGCATCGGTCGTACCGAGATCGAAGGCGCGGGTGTCCTCAGCAAGGAAGATATCGTCGAGGTCCTCAAGACCCTGGTTGCCATCCGTAACGGTAAAGGCATCGTCGACGACATCGACCACCTGGGTAACCGTCGCGTTCGTTGCGTCGGCGAAATGGCCGAGAACCAGTTCCGCGTTGGCCTGGTGCGTGTCGAGCGCGCGGTCAAGGAACGTCTGTCGATGGCCGAAAGCGAAGGCCTGATGCCGCAGGACCTGATCAACGCCAAGCCGGTGGCTGCCGCGATCAAGGAGTTCTTCGGTTCCAGCCAGCTGTCGCAGTTCATGGACCAGAACAACCCGCTCTCCGAGATCACTCACAAACGCCGTGTCTCCGCACTCGGCCCGGGTGGTCTGACCCGTGAGCGCGCGGGCTTCGAGGTTCGTGACGTACACCCGACCCACTACGGCCGCGTGTGCCCGATCGAAACCCCTGAAGGTCCGAACATCGGTCTGATCAACTCCCTGGCCACCTACGCTCGCACCAACAAGTACGGCTTCCTGGAAAGCCCGTACCGCGTGGTGAAGGAAGGTCTGGTCAGCGACGACATCGTCTTCCTGTCCGCGATCGAAGAGGCCGATCATGTGATCGCCCAGGCCTCGGCGACCCTGAACGAAAAGGGTCAGTTGATCGACGAACTGGTAGCCGTCCGTCACCTGAACGAATTCACCGTGAAGGCGCCGGAAGACGTCACCCTCATGGACGTATCGCCGAAGCAGGTCGTTTCCGTCGCTGCCTCGCTGATTCCGTTCCTCGAGCACGACGACGCCAACCGTGCACTCATGGGTTCGAACATGCAGCGTCAGGCTGTACCGACCCTGCGCGCCGACAAGCCGCTGGTCGGTACCGGCATGGAGCGCAACGTTGCCCGTGACTCCGGCGTCTGCGTGGTGGCTCGTCGTGGCGGCGTGATCGACTCGGTCGACGCCAGCCGTATCGTGGTCCGCGTGAACGACGATGAAGTCGAGACTGGCGAAGCCGGCGTCGACATCTACAACCTGACCAAGTACACCCGTTCCAACCAGAACACCTGCATCAACCAGCGTCCGCTGGTGCAGAAGGGTGATCAGGTTTCGCGCAGCGACATCCTGGCCGACGGTCCGTCCACCGATATGGGTGAACTGGCTCTGGGTCAGAACATGCGCGTTGCGTTCATGCCCTGGAACGGCTTCAACTTCGAAGACTCCATCTGCCTGTCCGAGCGCGTGGTCCAGGAAGATCGTTTCACCACGATCCACATCCAGGAACTGACCTGCGTTGCCCGTGACACCAAGCTCGGCCCAGAGGAAATCACCGCGGACATCCCGAACGTGGGTGAGGCTGCGCTGAATAAGCTGGACGAAGCAGGCATCGTCTACGTCGGCGCCGAAGTACAGGCCGGCGACATCCTGGTCGGCAAGGTCACCCCGAAAGGCGAGACCCAGCTGACTCCGGAAGAGAAGCTGCTGCGCGCGATCTTCGGTGAGAAGGCGTCCGACGTGAAGGACACCTCCCTGCGTGTGCCGACCGGTACCAAGGGCACCGTCATCGACGTACAGGTCTTCACCCGTGATGGCGTGGAGCGCGACAGCCGTGCCCTGTCCATCGAGAAGATGCAGCTGGACGAGATCCGCAAGGACCTGAACGAAGAGTTCCGCATCGTCGAAGGCGCGACCTTCGAGCGTCTGCGTTCCGCTCTGGTCGGTGCCAAGGCCGATGGCGGTCCTGCCCTGAAGAAAGGCGCAGAGATCACCGACGAGTACCTGGACGGCCTCGAGCGCGGCCAGTGGTTCAAGCTGCGCATGGCGGAAGACGCTCTGAACGAGCAGCTGGAGAAGGCCCAGGCCTACATCAGCGACCGTCGCCAGATGCTCGACGACAAGTTCGAAGACAAGAAGCGCAAGCTGCAGCAGGGCGACGACCTGGCGCCGGGCGTACTGAAGATCGTCAAGGTCTACCTCGCCATCAAGCGCCGCATCCAGCCGGGCGACAAGATGGCGGGCCGCCACGGTAACAAGGGTGTGGTCTCGGTGATCATGCCGGTCGAAGACATGCCGCACGATGCCAACGGTACTCCGGTGGATATCGTTCTGAACCCGCTGGGCGTACCGTCGCGTATGAACGTCGGTCAGATCCTCGAAACCCACCTGGGTCTCGCGGCCAAGGGCCTGGGCGAGAAGATCAACCGCATGCTCGAAGAGCAGCGCAAGATCGCCGAGTTGCGTGTCTTCCTGAACGAGATCTACAACGAGATCGGTGGCCGCCAGGAGAGCCTGGACGAGCTGAACGATAACGAGATCCTCGCTCTGGCCAACAACCTCAAGGGCGGCGTGCCCATGGCTACCCCGGTGTTCGACGGTGCCAAGGAGCGCGAGATCAAGGCCATGCTGAAGCTGGCCGATCTGCCGGAGAGCGGTCAGATGCGTCTGTATGACGGCCGCACCGGCAACCAGTTTGAGCGTACGACCACTGTGGGTTACATGTACATGCTCAAGCTGAACCACCTGGTCGATGACAAGATGCACGCACGTTCCACCGGCTCCTACAGCCTGGTTACCCAGCAGCCGCTGGGTGGTAAGGCGCAGTTCGGTGGCCAGCGTTTCGGGGAGATGGAGGTCTGGGCGCTGGAAGCCTACGGTGCCGCCTACACCCTGCAGGAAATGCTGACCGTGAAGTCGGACGACGTGAACGGCCGTACCAAGATGTACAAGAACATCGTGGACGGGGATCACCGCATGGAGGCCGGCATGCCCGAGTCCTTCAACGTGTTGATCAAAGAGATCCGCTCGCTCGGCATCGATATCGAACTGGAAACCGAATAACACGTGACGTCAGACGGTGCGGCTGGTCAAGGCCGGTCGCACCGGGTCCGTGAGGAGGAAAGGCCTTGAAAGACTTGCTTAATCTGTTGAAAAACCAGGGTCAGATCGAAGAGTTCGATGCCATCCGTATTGGCCTGGCCTCGCCCGAGATGATCCGTTCCTGGTCCTTCGGCGAAGTCAAGAAGCCGGAGACCATCAACTACCGCACCTTCAAGCCGGAGCGCGATGGCCTGTTCTGCGCCAAGATCTTCGGCCCGGTGAAGGACTACGAGTGCCTGTGCGGTAAGTACAAGCGCCTCAAGCACCGCGGTGTGATCTGCGAGAAGTGCGGCGTTGAAGTCGCGCTGGCCAAGGTGCGCCGTGAGCGCATGGGCCACATCGAGCTGGCTTCGCCGGTCGCCCACATCTGGTTCCTGAAGTCCCTGCCGTCCCGTATCGGCCTGCTGCTGGACATGACCCTGCGTGACATCGAGCGCGTGCTCTATTTCGAGAGCTACGTGGTGATCGATCCGGGCATGACCACCCTGGAAAAGGGCCAGCTGCTGAACGACGAGCAGTACTTCGAAGCCCTCGAAGAGTTCGGTGACGACTTCGACGCCCGCATGGGTGCGGAAGCCGTTCGCGAGCTGCTCAACGCTATCGATCTGGAGCACGAGATCGGCCGCCTGCGCGAAGAGATTCCGCAGACCAACTCGGAAACCAAGATCAAGAAGCTGTCCAAGCGCCTGAAGCTGATGGAAGCCTTCCAGGGCTCCGGCAACCATCCCGAGTGGATGGTGCTGACCGTCCTGCCGGTACTGCCGCCGGACCTGCGTCCGCTGGTTCCGCTGGATGGCGGCCGCTTCGCGACCTCGGATCTGAACGATCTGTATCGCCGCGTGATCAACCGTAACAACCGTCTGAAGCGCCTGCTCGACCTGGCTGCTCCGGACATCATCGTGCGCAACGAAAAGCGCATGCTGCAGGAAGCCGTCGACGCCCTGCTGGACAACGGCCGTCGCGGCCGTGCCATCACCGGCTCGAACAAGCGCCCGCTGAAGTCCCTGGCCGACATGATCAAGGGTAAGCAGGGTCGCTTCCGTCAGAACCTGCTCGGCAAGCGCGTGGACTACTCCGGCCGTTCGGTCATTACCGTAGGTCCGACCCTGCGTCTGCACCAGTGCGGTCTGCCGAAAAAAATGGCCCTGGAGCTGTTCAAGCCGTTCATCTTCGGCAAGCTGGAAGGTCGTGGCATGGCCACCACCATCAAGGCCGCTAAGAAGATGGTCGAGCGCGAGCTGCCGGAAGTGTGGGACGTTCTCGCTGAAGTCATCCGCGAACACCCCGTACTGCTGAACCGTGCGCCGACTCTGCACCGTCTGGGCATCCAGGCGTTCGAGCCGGTACTGATCGAAGGTAAAGCCATCCAACTGCACCCGCTGGTCTGCGCCGCATACAACGCCGACTTCGACGGTGACCAGATGGCCGTGCACGTTCCGCTGACCCTCGAGGCTCAGTTGGAAGCGCGCGCGCTGATGATGTCCACCAACAACATTCTGTCGCCCGCCAACGGCGAGCCGATCATCGTTCCGTCGCAGGACGTGGTCATGGGTCTGTACTACATGACCCGTGAAGCGATCAACGCGAAGGGCGAGGGCATGGCGTTCGCAGACCTGCAGGAAGTTGACCGCGCATATCGTAGCGGTCAGGTTTCCCTGCACGCCCGCGTAAAAGTGCGCATCAACGAGAAGATCAAGAACGAAGACGGCACCCTGACCGCCAACACCCGCATCGTCGACTCCACCGTCGGCCGTGCGCTGCTGTTCCAGGTTGTCCCGGCGGGCCTGCCCTTCGACGTGGTCAACCAGTCGATGAAGAAGAAGGCGATCTCCAAGCTGATCAACCACTGCTATCGCGTGGTCGGTCTGAAGGACACCGTCATCTTCGCTGACCAACTGATGTACACCGGCTTCGCCTACTCGACCATCTCCGGTGTGTCGATCGGCGTGAACGACTTCGTCATCCCGGACGAAAAGGCCCGCATCATCGATGCCGCCACCGAGGAAGTGAAGGAGATCGAGAGCCAGTACGCCTCCGGCCTGGTAACCCAGGGCGAGAAGTACAACAAGGTGATCGACCTCTGGTCCAAGGCCAACGACGAAGTGTCCAAGGCGATGATGGCCAACCTCTCGAAAGAGAAGGTGACCGATCGCGAGGGCAAGCAGGTCGACCAGGAGTCCTTCAACTCCATGTACATGATGGCGGACTCCGGTGCGCGGGGTTCTGCGGCCCAGATCCGTCAGCTGGCCGGTATGCGTGGCCTGATGGCCAAGCCGGACGGCTCCATCATCGAGACCCCGATCACCGCGAACTTCCGTGAAGGCCTGAACGTACTCCAGTACTTCATCTCCACTCACGGTGCTCGTAAAGGTCTGGCGGATACCGCACTGAAGACCGCGAACTCCGGTTACCTGACCCGTCGTCTCGTCGACGTGGCCCAGGATCTGGTGGTGACCGAGATCGATTGCGGCACCGAGCATGGCCTGGTCATGTCCCCGCACATCGAGGGCGGCGACGTGGTTGAACCGCTGGGTGAGCGTGTACTCGGTCGTGTGATTGCGCGCGACGTGTTCAAGCCGGGCAGCGACGACGTCATCGTTGAAGCTGGCACCCTGATCGACGAGAAGTGGGTTGATTTCCTCGAGCAGATGAGCGTCGACGAAGTCGTTGTGCGTTCGCCGATCACCTGCGAAACCCGTCACGGCATTTGCGCCATGTGCTACGGCCGCGATCTGGCCCGTGGTCACCGCGTGAACATCGGCGAGGCTGTCGGCGTTATCGCTGCCCAGTCGATCGGTGAGCCGGGTACCCAGCTGACCATGCGTACCTTCCACATCGGTGGTGCGGCCAGCCGTACTTCTGCCGTGGACAACGTTCAGGTCAAGAACGGCGGCACCATTCGCCTGCACAACCTGAAGCACGTAGAGCGTGCCGATGGCGCCCTGGTGGCGGTTTCCCGTTCCGGTGAGCTGGCGGTAGCCGACGACTTCGGTCGTGAGCGCGAGCGCTACAAGCTGCCGTACGGTGCGGTAATTTCCGTGAAGGAAGGTGACAAGGTCGACCCGGGCGCCATCGTCGCCAAGTGGGACCCGCACACCCACCCGATCGTCACCGAGATGGACGGCACCGTGGCCTTCGTGGGCATGGAAGAGGGCATCACCATCAAGCGCCAGACCGACGAACTGACCGGTCTGACCAACATCGAAGTGATGGATCCGAAGGATCGTCCAGCTGCCGGCAAGGACATCCGTCCGGCCGTGAAGCTGATCGACGCCGCAGGCAAGGATCTGCTGCTGCCGGGTACCGACGTACCGGCTCAGTACTTCCTGCCGGCGAACGCCCTGGTCAACCTCAACGATGGCGCGAAAGTGCGTATCGGTGACGTTATCGCGCGTATCCCGCAGGAAACCTCGAAGACCCGCGACATCACCGGTGGTCTGCCGCGCGTTGCCGACCTGTTCGAAGCTCGTCGTCCGAAAGAGCCTTCGATCCTGGCGGAAATCAGCGGCACCATCTCCTTCGGCAAGGAAACCAAGGGCAAGCGCCGTCTGGTCATCACTCCCACCGACGGTAGCGATCCGTACGAGGAGCTGATTCCGAAGTGGCGTCACCTGAACGTGTTCGAAGGTGAGCAAGTCAGCCGTGGTGAAGTGATCTCCGACGGCCCGAGCAACCCGCACGACATCCTCCGTCTGCTGGGTGTGAGCTCGCTGGCCAAGTACATCGTCAACGAGATCCAGGACGTTTACCGTCTGCAGGGCGTGAAGATCAACGACAAGCACATCGAGACCATCCTGCGCCAGATGCTGCGCAAGGTCGAAGTGGCCGAGTCGGGCGATTCGTCCTTCATCAAGGGCGACCAGGTCGAACTGGTCCACGTGCTGGAAGAGAACGAAGTACTGGGTACCCAGGACAAGTTCCCGGCCAAGTACGAGCGCGTTCTGTTGGGTATCACCAAGGCCTCGCTGTCCACCGAGTCGTTCATCTCGGCGGCATCCTTCCAGGAGACCACCCGCGTCCTCACCGAGGCGGCGGTCACCGGCAAGCGCGACTTCCTGCGCGGCCTGAAGGAAAACGTGGTCGTGGGTCGACTGATCCCGGCAGGTACCGGTCTGGCTTACCACAGCGAGCGCAAGCGTCAGCGCGAACTCGGCAAACCGCAGCGCGTGAGCGCGAGCGAGGCTGAAGCAGCATTGGCCGAAGCGCTCAATCTGAGCGGTAACTAAGCCTCAAACGAAGCCCCGGTTGTCTTGACAACCGGGGCTTTGTCTTGACTGGAATCCGTAAGCTCTTTAGTATCTTGTACCCCGAAAATTGGCAGGGCGCTTGCTCTGCCCATTTTCGTTTTTAAGTGTCGTAAGACAATCAGTGGAGCTATAGATGGCAACTATCAACCAGCTGGTGCGCAAGCCGCGCAAGCGCCTGGTAGACAAGAGCGGCGTTCCTGCCCTGCAGAACTGCCCTCAGCGTCGCGGCGTATGCACCCGCGTCTACACCACCACCCCGAAGAAGCCGAACTCCGCACTGCGTAAAGTGTGCCGTGTTCGTCTGACCAACGGTTTCGAGGTTTCCTCGTACATCGGCGGTGAAGGTCACAACCTGCAAGAGCACAGCGTAGTGCTGATCCGTGGCGGTCGTGTAAAAGACCTTCCGGGTGTTCGCTACCACACCGTGCGCGGTTCGCTGGACACCTCCGGTGTCAAAGACCGTAAGCAGGGTCGCTCGAAGTACGGCGCGAAGCGTCCGAAGTAATTTTGTTTTCCTATTTGCTGAGTCGATAAGAGTAAGGTCGGGCATCGAGTCCCGGATTACCTGAAGACCGTTTGAGGGCTTATCAATGCCAAGACGTCGTGTAGCGGCCAAACGTGAGATCCTGGCCGATCCGAAATACGGAAGCCAGATTCTGGCCAAGTTCATGAACCACGTGATGGAAAGCGGCAAGAAAGCCGTTGCCGAGCGTATCGTTTACGGTGCTCTGGACAAGGTCAAAGAGCGCGGTAAAGGCGACCCCCTGGAAATCTTCGAAAAAGCACTCGACGCCATCGCTCCGCTGGTCGAAGTGAAGTCCCGCCGTGTCGGCGGTGCTACCTACCAGGTTCCGGTTGAAGTACGTCCGTCCCGTCGTAATGCACTGGCTATGCGTTGGCTGGTGGACTTCGCCCGCAAGCGTGGCGAGAAGTCCATGGCTCTGCGCCTGGCTGGCGAGCTGCTGGATGCCGCTGAAGGCAAAGGCGCTGCCGTCAAGAAGCGTGAAGACGTGCACCGTATGGCCGAGGCCAACAAAGCGTTCTCGCACTACCGCTTCTAATTACGGCATCAACACTTCTGCGAGGGCTTTATGGCTCGTAACACAGCAATCAACCGCTACCGGAACATTGGTATCTGTGCCCACGTTGACGCGGGCAAGACCACCACTACCGAGCGGATCCTGTTCTACACAGGTCTCAGCCACAAGATGGGTGAGGTGCACGACGGCGCTGCTACCACCGACTGGATGGTGCAGGAGCAGGAGCGTGGTATCACCATCACCTCCGCTGCGATCACGACCTTCTGGGAAGGTTCGCGCGGCCAGTACGACAAGTACCGCGTAAACGTCATCGACACCCCCGGCCACGTAGACTTCACCATTGAAGTTGAGCGCTCCCTGCGCGTACTGGACGGCGCCGTCGTGGTGTTCTGCGGCACCTCCGGCGTTGAGCCGCAGTCCGAAACCGTATGGCGTCAAGCCAACAAGTACGGCGTTCCGCGTATCGTTTACGTGAACAAGATGGACCGCGCCGGCGCCAACTTCCTGCGCGTCGTCGGTCAGATCAAGAACCGCCTGGGTCACACCCCGGTTCCGGTTCAGCTGGCCATCGGTGCAGAAGATGACTTCCAGGGTCAGGTTGACCTGCTGAAGATGAAGGCCATCTACTGGAACGAAGACGACAAAGGCACTTCCTATCGCGAGGAAGAAATTCCCGCTGATATGGTCGAGCTGGCCACCGAGTGGCGCAACAACATGGTCGAGGCTGCTGCCGAAGCCAACGAAGAGCTGATGAACAAGTACCTGGAAGAGGGTGAGCTGTCGATCGAAGAGATCAAGGCTGGCCTGCGTCTGCGTACCATCGCTTGCGAAATCGTACCGGCTGTCTGCGGCTCCTCGTTCAAGAACAAGGGCGTGCCCCTGGTTCTCGACGCCGTCATCGACTTCCTGCCTGCTCCGACCGAGATTCCGGCGATCCAGGGTATTCACCCGGATCACATTGACGACGGCGACGACGCTCCGAAAGACGAGCGCCCGGCTGACGACAATGCTCCGTTCTCGGCTCTGGCGTTCAAGATCGCCACCGACCCGTTCGTAGGTACTCTGACCTTCGTTCGCGTCTACTCGGGCGTTCTGGAGTCCGGTAACTCGGTTATCAACTCCGTGAAAGGCAAGAAAGAGCGCGTTGGTCGTATGGTGCAGATGCACGCCAACCAGCGTGACGAGATCAAAGAAGTACGCGCTGGCGACATCGCTGCTCTGATCGGCATGAAGGACGTCACCACCGGTGACACCCTGTGCGACATCGAGAAGCCGATCATCCTCGAGCGTATGGACTTCCCGGAGCCTGTGATCTCGGTAGCTGTTGAGCCGAAGACCAAGGCTGACCAGGAGAAGATGGGCATCGCCCTCGGCAAGCTGGCTCAGGAAGACCCGTCGTTCCGCGTCAAGACCGACGAAGAAACCGGCCAGACCATCATCTCCGGTATGGGTGAGCTGCACCTGGACATCCTCGTCGACCGCATGAAGCGTGAATTCGGCGTGGAAGCGAACATCGGTAAGCCGCAGGTTTCCTACCGCGAAACCATCTCGAAGGACAACATCGAGATCGAAGGCAAGTTCGTTCGCCAGTCCGGCGGCCGTGGCCAGTTCGGTCACTGCTGGATCCGCTTCTCCGCTCCCGATGTGGACGAGAAGGGCAACATCACTGAAGGCCTGGTCTTCACCAACGAAGTCGTGGGCGGTGTGGTTCCGAAGGAATACATCCCGGCCATCCAGAAAGGCATCGAGGAGCAGATGAAGAACGGCGTTGTCGCCGGCTATCCGCTGATCGGCCTGAAGGCGACCGTCTTCGATGGTTCCTACCACGACGTCGACTCCAACGAGATGGCGTTCAAGATCGCTGCTTCCATGGCGACCAAGCAGCTGGCCCAGAAGGGCGGCGGCAAGGTTCTGGAGCCGATCATGAAGGTGGAGGTGGTGACTCCTGAGGACTACATGGGTGACGTGATGGGTGACCTGAACCGTCGTCGTGGTCTGATTCAGGGGATGGAAGACTCGGTTTCCGGTAAGGTGATCCGTGCCGAGGTTCCGCTGGGCGAGATGTTCGGTTATGCAACCGACGTGCGTTCCATGTCCCAGGGTCGCGCTAGCTACTCCATGGAATTCTCCAAGTATGCTGAAGCTCCGGCGAACGTCGTCGAAGCTCTGGCCAAAAAACAAGCTTGATTCAGCTCTTTTAGTAAGAGGTTACTCTCGTGGCTAAAGAAAAATTTGAACGTAACAAACCGCACGTCAA
>NZ_BDAI01000024.1 GCF_002091755.1 Pseudomonas nitroreducens NBRC 12694 | reverse complement strand
AAATCCTCCCGGAGCTGATCCAGCGCGGCGTGCGCCCGGACATGGTGACCGACCAGACCTCCGCCCACGACCCGCTCAACGGCTACCTGCCGGCCGGCTGGACCTGGGAGCAGTACCGCGACCGCGCGCAGACCGACCCGGCCGCCGTGGTCAAGGCCGCCAAGCAATCCATGGCCGTGCACGTCAACGCCATGCTGGAATTCCAGAAGCAGGGCGTGCCGACCTTCGATTACGGCAACAACATCCGCCAGATGGCCAAGGAAGAGGGCGTCACCAACGCCTTCGACTTCCCTGGTTTCGTCCCTGCCTACATCCGCCCGCTGTTCTGCCGCGGCGTCGGCCCGTTCCGCTGGGCCGCGCTGTCCGGTGACGCCGAGGACATCTACAAGACCGACGCCAAGGTCAAGGAGCTGATCGCCGACGACGCCCACCTGCACAACTGGCTGGACATGGCGCGTGAGCGCATCAGCTTCCAGGGTCTGCCGGCGCGCATCTGCTGGGTCGGCCTGGGCCAGCGCGCCAAACTCGGCCTGGCATTCAACGAAATGGTCCGCAGCGGCGAGCTGAAAGCACCGATCGTGATCGGCCGCGACCACCTCGACTCCGGCTCGGTGTCCAGCCCCAACCGCGAGACCGAAGCCATGCGCGACGGCTCCGACGCCGTGTCCGACTGGCCGCTGCTCAACGCCCTGCTGAACACCGCCAGCGGCGCCACCTGGGTCTCGCTGCACCACGGCGGCGGCGTGGGCATGGGTTTCTCCCAGCACTCGGGGATGGTGATCGTCTGCGACGGCACCGACGAAGCTGCCGAGCGCATCGCCCGCGTACTGACCAACGACCCAGGCACCGGCGTGATGCGCCATGCCGATGCGGGCTACCAGATCGCCATCGACTGCGCCAAGGAGCAGGGCCTGAACCTGCCGATGATCACCGGCTGAGGAATCGAGCATGAGCAATGTGACTGAACTGCCCACACCACAGCCGCTGAATGGTGTGCGCGTACTGGACCTGAGCCGCGTGCTGGCCGGGCCGCACTGCACCGCGATGCTCGCCGATCTCGGTGCCGAGGTGATCAAGTTCGAGGTGCCCGGGCACGGTGACGACAGCCGCCACCTCGGCCCGTTCAAGGACGGTGAAAGTGTCTATTTCGGCTTGATCAACCGTGGCAAGCGCAGCGTCGAACTGGACTTCAAGGCGCCGGAAGACCTGCAACGTTTCTATGACCTGGTGGCGGACGCCGATGTGGTGGTGGAAAACTTCCGCCCCGGCGTCACGCAGCGCCTGGGCATCGATTTCGACAGCCTCAGGCAGCACAACCCGAAGCTGATCTACGCGAGCATTTCCGGTTTCGGCCAGAACGGCCCACTGTCGCGCCGCCCGGCCTACGACATCGTCGCCCAGGCGATGTCCGGGCTGATGAGCGTCAGCGGTTTCCCCGAGACCGGGCCGACCCGCAGCGGCGAAGCACTCGGCGACCTGTGCGCCGGCGTCTATGCGGCCTGGGCGATCAGCAGTGCTCTGTTCGCCCGCGAGCACCAGGGCAGCAGCGCGCAGTACATCGACGTGGCGATGTTCGACGTGCTGGTCAGCCTGCAGATGACCGGCCTGTCCAACCTGTTCGCCCACGGCAGGGCGCCGGGGCTGGTGGGTAACCGCCACCCGGTGTCGACGCCGTTCGACACCTACCGCGCCGCCGACGGCCTGGTGGTGATCGCGGTGGCCAGCGACAAGCTGTTCCGGCGCTTCTGCGAAAGCATCGGTCGCGGCGAACTGGCCGACGATCCGCGCTTTGCCGACGACCCCTCGCGCACCCGCAACGAACAGGCATTGCGTGCCGAGATCGAGGCCTGGACTGGCCAGCGCAGCGTCGAGCAGGCCTGCGACCTGCTGCTGGATGCCGGCGTGCCGGCCTCGCCGGTATGGAACCTCGCCGAGGCCACCGGCAGCGAACAGGCGCAGGTTCGCCAACTGCTGGTGCAGCCGGCCGACGGCCAGCCGCCACTGGTGCCGCAACCGGTCTACTTCAACGGGCGCAAGCCCCACGCCGCGACGCGCGCTCCCCGATTGGGCGAAGCCAATGCCGCGTTCGGCCTCACGAATAAAGCAGGAGCTGTGCAATGAACTTCGATATCGACGCCACCGAACTGGCCATCGTCGACTCCGCCGAGCGGGTATGCCGCGACGTGCTGGCCGCCAACGCCCAGCGCTATGACGAAGAAGAGGTCTTCTGCGCCGAAAGCCTGCAGGCCCTCGGCGAGCTGGGCTTCATGGGCATCAACCTGCCGGAAACCTATGGCGGCTTCGGCATCGGCAGCCTGGCCATGAGCCGGGTGGTCGAGGCGGTATCGGCGGCCTGCGCCTCCACTGCGTCAGCGTTGACCGCACACTTCCTCGCCACCGATTCGATCCTCATCGGCGGCACCGAGGAGCAACGCCAGGAATGGCTGCCGCGCTGTGCCAGCGGTGAGCTGCTCGGCGCCTTCGGCCTGACCGAACCGGCAGCCGGCTCCAACCCGGCGGACATGCGCACCCGTGCCGTGCGCGAGACCGGCGGCTGGCGGATTCGCGGCAGCAAGCACTACATCACCAATGCCCGCGAAGCCGACTTCATCGTGCTCTACGCCAAGACCGACCCGGAGGCCGGCGCCCGTGGCATCAGCGCCTTCCTGATTCCCAAGGGCACCGCCGGCGTCACCTTCGCCAACCCGGAAAAGACCATGGGCCTGCGCGGCAGCACCATCTACGAGCTGGCGCTGGACTGCTGGCTGCCGGCGGATGCGCTGCTGGGCGAGGAAAACCAGGGCTTCCGCACCGCCATGGAAGTGCTGGATCGCGGCCGCGTGGAAGTCGCCGCCATGTCGCTGGGCATCGCCCGCGCGGCCATGGAGTACGCCTTGAAGTGGGTGGATGAGCGGCAGATCGGCACCAAGCCGTTGTCGGCTTACCAGGGCACCCAGTGGCGCATCGCCGATATGCACGCGCAGTTCCAGGCCGCGCGCCTGCTTACCCAGCAGGCCGCCGCGCGGCGTGACAGCGGCGAGCGCTTCAGCCTCGAGTCGGCGACCGCCAAATTGTTCGCCGCCGAGGCCTGCGGCTTCATCACCGACGCCGCGCTGCAACTGCACGGCGGTTACGGCTACATCCGCGACCTGCCGCTGGAGCGCTTCGTGCGCGACGCGCGAATCCTGCGGATCTTCGAGGGAACCTCCGAGGTGCAGAAGATCATCATCTCCCGCGCCGTGCTGGATGCCGCCCGCCATTGACGGCAGGTACGGGGCGGCCTCCGCTGCCGCCCCGGCGAATCAGGAAACGCTGTGCATAACAACAACAGCGCGGCTGGGCGAACGTCCGGCGGCGAGGAGAACGCTTCATGGCTGGTAAGTCCCTGATCGAAACCCGCTCCATCGATTACATTCCCCAGGCTGAACGGCACGGCCGCCTGTTCAGCCAGTTCACTCTGTGGTTCGGCTGCAACCTGCAGATCACCGCCATCGTCACCGGCGCGCTGGCGGTGGTGCTGGGCGGCGATGTGTTCTGGTCGCTGATCGGCCTGCTCATCGGGCAGATATTCGGCGGCGTGGTGATGGCGCTGCACGGCGCCCAGGGGCCCAAGCTCGGTCTGCCGCAGATGATCTCCAGCCGCGTGCAATTCGGCGTGTTCGGCGCAGTGATCCCGCTGGTGCTGGTCTGCGTGATGTACGTCGGCTTCAACGCCACCGGCACGGTGCTGGCGGGCCAGGCCATCGGCCAGTTGGCCCATGTCAGCGATACCGTCGGCATCCTGATGTTCGCGGCGGTCATCGTCGCGGTGACAGTCTGCGGTTACCGGGTGATCCACTGGCTGGGCAAGGCCGCCAGCGTGCTGGGCATCGTCGCCTTCGCCTACCTGTTCGTGCGTCTGCTGTCGGTCAACGACATCGGCGTGCTGCTGGAGAACCGCCACTTCGCCTGGAACACCTTCCTGCTCGCCGTTTCCCTGGCGGCGTCCTGGCAGATCGCCTTCGGGCCCTACGTGGCGGACTACTCGCGCTACCTGCCGAGCGAAACCTCGTCGCCGAAGACCTTCTTCGCGGTGGGCCTTGGCTCGGTGCTCGGTTCGCAGACGTCCATGGTCCTCGGCGTGTTCGCCGCGGCGCTGGCCGGCAAGGAGTTCTCCGGGCAGCCGGTGGCTTACGTGGTCGGCCTGGGGGCGAGTGGCATGATGGCGTCCGCACTGTTCTTCAGCGTGGCCTTCGGCAAGGTGACCATCGCGACGTTGAACGCCTATGGCAGCTTCATGTGCATCGCCACCATCATCAGCGGCTTCCGTGGCCAGTTGAAGGTCACGCACCTGCAGCGTCTGCTGTTCGTGCTGGTGATCGTCGGCCTTTCCACCGGCCTGGCGCTGGCCGGGCAGCACTCTTTCCTGGCCGCGTTCAAGTCGTTCCTGCTGTTCCTGCTGGCGTTCTTCACGCCGTGGAGCGCGATCAACCTGGTGGACTACTACTGCATTACCCGCGAGCGCTATGACATCCCCGCGCTGTCCGATCCCGACGGCCGCTATGGCCGCTGGAACTGGACCGGCATCGGCGTCTACTGCTTCGGTGTGCTGGTGCAGATGCCCTTCATCGACAGCGGTTTCTACACCGGGCCGTTGGTGGAGACGCTGGGGGGCGTGGATATCTCCTGGCTTATCGGCCTGCTGCTGCCGGCCTTGGCCTACTACTGGCTGGCCGCCAGGAGTCAACGCTCAGTGCCGGCCGCGCTGGTGCTGCCGGGGCAGGGCGAGTCCTCCGCTGCCTGAGGGACGGTGCGCCGCTATTGGCGCACCCTCGCTTCCCGGACGGGGGCTCGGCTGATTGCGCTCAGAGCCCCCGGATCTCGCTTGGCTCGACTTCCACCTGATAGCCCGGCCCGACATCGAAGAGGATGTAGAAGTCCTCGCCGGGGCGCTTGAAGGTCAAGCTGGAATCCGCGCCCAGCCTGCCGGGGGCCAGCACCCGGTTGTCGGCGGCGCTCATCACGTCCAGGGTCACACCCGGGGCGTCGCTGCCGTCGGTGAAGCCGCCAACGCAGCGGATGGTCTCGGCATCCAGCGCCGTGCATTCGCAGAAGGGCGCGTGGGCCAGGGCGCTGGCGCTGGCGGCCAGGCCGAGCAGCAGGGCGCTGTGCTTGATGATCGCTTTCATCGATTGCTCCGGGTCTTTTCCAGCCAGGCCACCAGCGAAGGCGTGGCCTGGTCGAGAGGGATCTGCGCCTGGTGCACGGCGCCATCCCAGCCTTCCACGGTCAGCCACAGCTTGTCGGCCGGGGTGACCCGAGCCGGGATCGTGACTTCCGCGAACTGCTGGTGCGGCGTACCGGCGAACAGCCCGCCGGCGGCCCGCAGGCTGCGCGGTTCGCCGATACGCAGGTAGGCGGCCTTCACCTGTGCAGAGCAGCTGTCGCAGAGGGCCAGGGTAAAGGCCTTGACGAAGCCGGCGCGGCCTTCGTCTTCCGGTTCGCCGACTTCCCATTCGGCCATGCGCGCGGTCCAGGGGCCGACCTGCAGATTGCCGATCTCGCGCTCGCCCAGGCCGCGCAGGCCACGGTCCAGTTTCGCCTCGTGGAAGTACTGCGGCATGAAGCCCAGGGGAATCAGCACCAACAGGGCGCTGAGGTGGAAACGCCAACGCAGCCATAGGCGGCGCAGCTTGCTGTTGCCGCTCATTGGCTGGCCTCCGCGGTGGCCGCGACAGCGATGCGCTCGCGGGCTTTCTGCTTCTTCAGTTCCTTGGCGGTGGCGATCAGGGTGCGCTTGCTCCAGATCATCAGGCCGCTGAGCACCATCATGCTGAGGATCAGGCCGAACACGAACCAGATCAGCTTGACCCACACGCCACCGAAATCGCCGGTGTGCAGCGGGCGCATGGACTCGGTGACGAACTCCAGGCCCGAGCGGTCGCCCAGCAGGCGAGTCGAGGCGATGCTGCCGTCATAGGGATTCACCTGGGCGCTTTCGGACATCAGCGGGTACCAGGCCTTGCCGAAGATCGTCACCGGGTCGTAGGCGCTGGAGGGCAGGCGGAAGAAGGTCGGCTCGAAGCCGGGAATCCGTTGCTGCGCGGACAGCACGGCGGCGTCCAGGCCGATGCGCGGTGGCGCCTTGCCGTCCACGCCCAGTGGGATGCTGTCGCGCTGGATGATGGTCGGTACGCCCTCGCTGGAGATGGAAATGCTGTTGTCGAACAGCACCGCCTGGATCAGGAACCAGGTGCCGGTGATGGAAATCACTGCGATGAACCAGATCGACCAGATACCCATCAGCCGGTGCATGTCGCCCCAGAAGATGCGCGCGCCCTGGCGCAGGCGCAGGGTCGGCTTGAGGAAGCCGCGCCAGAAGCGCTTGTACACCACCAGGCCGGTGACCAGCGAGGCGAGCATCGGCAAACCGAGCAGCGAGACCAGGTACCAGCCCCAGCTGAAACCGTGGTTGAAGGGCACCAGCCACCAGCCATGCAGTGCACGGGTGAACTGGCGGAAGTCGAACAGCGGCATCTTGCCCTGGATGACCCCGGTATAGGGGTTCACGTAGAGCATGGCGGTAGCGCTGTCGGGATAGGTGACGCTGACTCGCAGCGCAAAATGCGTTTCGCTGGGTGCGCTGATCATGCGCACGGCGGCCTGCGGTTGCTGCTGGGCCATGGCGGCGAGTACCTGATCGTAGCCCAGGCGTTGGGCGTCATCATCCGGCGGATTGGCGCGCACGGACGGATCGGCCAGCCAGACAATCTCCTGGCTCACCGTGGCCAGGGTGCCGGTGATGCACACCAGGAACACGAAGAACCAGATGGGCAGGGCCAGCCAGCTGTGGACCAGGAACCAGAGCCTGGAGCGGGATTTCTTGGACATGGGGAATCACGGCCACACAAGGGAAAGGCAATGGAAAAGGCCCCCGCCGGACAAGGCCGGCGAGGCGCGAAGACACCCAGTCGCAGCGGTGTTCTAGGAGTAAGGACGGATGAGATCGAAAAACCGGCCATCTGCAGTTGCAAATAAATGTTTCGGTGCGGTTTTCGCGGTCTTTTCCATTTCTTTACACATTTTCTGTGCGTGTTTTTTGCGGCTCATCCGTCTTGTATGTGAAAACGATCGATTCGCAACGGAAGCGAACTTCAGCCAGACAACAGGAGAACCGCATGACCTTCTACCTTCGCCAGCTCACGCTGCTGGCCGTGGCGCTGAGCTGTGCGCCATTGGCCAACGCGGACTACCTGTGGCTGGAGCGCAATGCAGGCCAGAGCGCGAAAAGCTATTTCAGCGAACAGCAGCCCGGCGAGCACCTGCCGGTGACCCAGTTGCAGAACGCTCACGTCGTGCTCGGCGAGGGCAAGACGGCGCCGATGAAGGCTGGCGTCGAGTCCTTCGATATCGGCGCCGTGCCGCCGGGCGACCTGCGCGTCGCCGCCCAGCGTGCCGAAGGCAGCACCCTGACCATTTATCAGGCCCGCGAGGGACGCACCGAGACCCGGGCGCAGAATGATCTGGAGTTGGTGCCCACGACGCCCGGCGGCAATACCTTCGCCCTGCACTGGAAGGGCACCGTGGTGCCGGCCTCGCAGGTCAACGTGTACACCTCCGAGCAGTGGAGTCGCAGCCTGAAGCCGGCAGCCGACGGCACCGTGACCCTGGCCACGCCGTTCCCGGCGCGCTACGTGCTGGAGGTCTCGGCCCAGGTCAACGGCGGTGCCAGCGTCGATGGCAAGCGCTACGACAGCGTGATCCACGTTTCCACCCTGTCCTTCGAGGTGCGCCCATGAGAGTTGCGATCAAAGCCAGTCCGGTGATCCGCCCACGCCTGCCGCGCCCGGCCCGGCAACTGCTGGAACATGCCGGCCTGCGCAGCAGCCTGCCGCGGCTGAACATCCTCGATGCGCTGGTGGCTTGCCGCAAGGCGACTGCCGTAGAGCTGCACGCCTACCTGGAGGAGCCAGGGCTGCCCATCTCCCTCAGCTGCGTCAGCCAGACGCTGCGCCGCCTGCACCTCTCCGGCCTGCTCGAACGTGACGAGAACAAGCGCTACAGCCTGGCACCCGGAGCGGTGGCGGCCATGGGCAAGTCGAGCGAGTTGCACTGATGACGGTGGCTCCCCTGTGGGAGCGAGTCATCTCCGCGATCCGGCCTGCAGGCCGGCTCAGCGCGTCGCCATCGGCCCTGGCGGAGCCGAGATTTCGCGCAAAAGCTTCGTTCATACATCAGCCAGTGCAATAGCAGGCCGTGCGCATTGAACCCGCCAGGCTCCGTCAGTGGTCGGCGGCGGCCACCTATCGTCAGGACCTATCCTTAGGCGATCCCGGTCTACAGTTGAAGTGACAAGTTCTGAAGACCCGAGGGAGTGCCACCATGAGCCAGTTGTTCGAGCCCCTGACCCTGCGCCAGCTGACCCTGTCCAACCGTATCGCCGTATCCCCCATGTGCCAGTATTCCGCCCAGGACGGCCTGGCCAACGACTGGCACCTGGTGCACCTGGGCAGCCGCGCAGTCGGCGGCGCCGGCCTGGTGATAGTCGAGGCCACGGCGGTCGCCCCGGAAGGGCGGATCAGCGCCGAGGACCTGGGCATCTGGAATGATGAGCAGGTCGAGCCGCTGCGGCGTATCACCCGTTTCATCGAGTCCCAGGGCGCGGTGGCCGGCGTGCAGCTGGCCCATGCCGGACGCAAGGCGAGTACCTGGGCACCCTGGCTGGGCAAGCACGGCTCGGTGCCGATCAGCGAAGGCGGCTGGACACCGGTGGCGCCCTCGGCCATCGCCTTCGACCCACAGCACACCGCGCCCATCGCCCTGAGCGAAGAGCAGATGTCGACCATCAAGCATCAGTTCGTGCGCGGCGCCGAGCGGGCCCTTGCCGCCGGCTTCAAGATCGCCGAGGTGCATGCCGCCCATGGCTATCTGCTGCACCAGTTCCTCTCGCCGCTTTCCAACCAGCGGCGCGACCAGTACGGCACCTGCTTCGAGAACCGCATCCGCTTCCTCCTCGAAATCACCGAGGCGGTGCGTGCGGTGTGGCCGCAGGAGTTGCCGCTGTTCGTCCGCCTGTCCGCCACCGATTGGGTGGAGGACGGCTGGAACCCCGACGAGACCGTTGAGCTGGCACGGCGCCTGAAGGGCCTGGGGGTGGACCTGATCGATGTGTCTTCCGGTGGCACTGCGGCCAACGCCGAGATTCCCGTGGGGCCGGGCTATCAGACGCAGTTCGCCGAGCGGGTGCGCAAGGAAGCCGGTATCGCCAGCGGCACCGTCGGCATGATCACCGAACCGGTGCAGGCGGAACACATCCTGCGTACCGGGCAGGCCGACCTGATCCTGCTGGCCCGGGAGCTGCTGCGCGATCCGTACTGGCCGCTGCACGCCGCCGATGAGCTGGGCGGGCAGCCGGTGCCGTGGCCGGCGCAATACCTGCGCGCCGCGCAACGAGGTACGCCCAAACGCAAGGCCTTCGGGCAGGCCTGAGGCCGGACGGGCTCACTCCCTGGACGTTCTGCGGCAGCCACCAGACCGGTGGCTGCCGATCATCTGCGGACGCTTTCCTTGAACTGGAACAGCGCTGGGCGCAGCGGGGTGGTGAAGGAGCGCTTCTCTTCGTCGAGCGCGGTGGTCACTGGCGTGCTGTCTACGCTGTTGATGACCCAGGTGTCCCCTTCGTGTTTCAGCGAATAGGCCAGCGGCACGCCGTTCCTGAGCACGGGCTCGGGTCTCGCGCGCGCCAGGGCATACAGTGTGACTTCGTAGGCTTCGGCTTCTCCGGCCTGGCCGCGGTCGACGGGAACCAGACGCGCATAGTTCAGCACGGCAGAACCGGGTAGGCGCCCCAGCAGGTGTTCCCCCAGCGAGGCCTCGGCATAAATCGGATAGTAAGTGGGGGCGGGCGTGCTGACGTCGACAACGTGAAGAAAGCCGTAGAGTCGCCAGTCGCCAGCTCCGAACAGACCGGTGCCGGGGCCCGCCAGTACCTGGTAATGGCGTTTCGGCAGCTTGATGTCCAATAGGCGGGCGTTGCGCATGTCCAGCCGGGGGAAATTGCCCCAGGGCGTGTCGATGGCGTCGAAGCGCTTGCTGCCGATCACCACCGAGGCGGCCTCTCCGGCAATTTCCAGGTAGGACGGCGCGTTCTTCACGTCGGTGCGGTATTCGGTGCCGGCTTTCGACTCCTGCGGGGTGAAATGGGAGCCCAGCACGGAGGTGGAAACCTGTTCGATGCTCCAGAGGCTCTCGACAGCCGAGTTCAGGCTTTCATGCGTTTCGGCTTGGACGAGCGGCAGCACCGTCAGAAGCGCCAATGTCAGCATGCAGCGGTGTAGCCGGTAAGTGAGCGGCATGGGAGCCTCGAGATCAGTAGAGATGTTCAACGGCGCGCCGCCTGGACGAACACCGGTCCCCAGAGCGGATGGCTGGCCTCGCTGGTACCCAGGTGGAAGGTCGGATCGATCTGCAGGGCGCGGTCGAAGGCGAAGCGGCACTGGATCGGTCGTTCGGTCACGCAATAACTGAACGCCAGGTACTTGAGGGCCTTCAGTTGTACCTGCGCATCGGCGCGCCAGATGGCTGGCGAGAGGAACGTCTGTTCGGCCAGGTAGTAATTCCCGGCCTCGTATGCGCGCAGGCCTTCGTCGAAGGTGTGCTCGGCGAGTACCTGGGCATCATCCGCAGGTGGTGCGGGCGGTGCCTCGCGCTGGCTGCTGCAAGCGGAAACCGTTGCCAGGCAGGCGATCAGCAGCGGTGTCGAGAGAGTGCGCAGAGTCTTCATGGAGGGATCCATACAGGTCAAAGGGGGCCGGCCGACGTTTATTGGAGGCTGTGTCGGAGCGTCACGGATTGTCCTGCGGAAATCTGCACATCCTGTCTGTAGGCCGGCAGGTCGGGGTTGCGCAGTTCGATTCGGTAACTTCCCGGTGGCAGTTGCAGCTTGAACAGGGGCGGGCTGATGCCGCGCTTCCTGCCGTCGATCCAGACTTCGCCCCAGGGCTGAACGATGACGCTCAGGGTGCCTGTTGCGACGGGCGCAGGCGTACTGCCAGGTGGCGTCGGGCTCATGGCCTTGCTGCCGGTGACGGGCATGGCCTGGGTGCGCTGCGGATGAGGCTTGTGTTTCTGCTCGGCTGCGGCCATGGGAGCTGACGGCCGTTTCATCACCGGAGCCGATACTTCATGGGGCGCCGGCGTGGGGGCTGGTGCTGCTGCTTGAACCGGATCGATGGGAGTAGCCGGCGTGGCCGGTACGGCTGCATCGGAGAGCGGGGCAGCCTGTTCCTCCGGCACCGGCTCGGATGGCGGAATGACCAAGGGGCCGTCGTCCATGGGTTCCTGGGTGACGGTATCGAGGCTATCTGCCGGGGACGCTGATCGGTCCACCACGCCCTGCTGACCGGGCTCTACCTGCGAGAGCTTGTCCGGCGCGGGTTCGCTCGGGAGATTGAGTTCATCATCGAGAGCCCAGGGTTGCCACAGCGCCAGCAGCAGAGCGGTGACCAGCGTCCCGACGATGACGCCGGCGATCAGCGGCCAGTTGACGGCCGGTCGGGGGACGGGCGTCAGCAAGTACGGCTCGGCCGTCGGCAGAGGCTCGACCGGCACCTGCGGAGCCGGCCGGGCGATTGTGGGGAGCGGGGCCACCGGGCGCGGCGGCAGTGTGTAGGTGGTACCGGGGCCATCCCAGGAGCTCAAGGCTTCCGTGGGAACCGATCGAGCCGGCTCGCTGGGAAATGTTTCGCTCTCGTCGATTGCATACGAGACCCCCATTGCTGCCTCGCCGGAGGGGGCTTCGGGAAGCGAGCCATTCGGGTCGTTCCATGTATCTGGCGGGCAGGGAGTCTTGGCGTTCGGTTCCATCGGCTACATCTTCAAGGGGTGACGCGAGGTGAGGCTTGCTGGCTTCAGGCCGCAGGCAGATCGCCATACAGCAGGAGCAGAAATACAAAGCTGGAAAATGGCCGCGGATCATAGGAAGCGGGGGCCTTTCGGCTCAAATGCGCCGAGCTGTTTCCTGGGCTGGGACGGGGAAATGAGCATCAGGTCGCGCTTTACGAGCGGAATACGCGGCTGAAGGAAAGAGGTGACTCAATGGTCAGGAAAAGAAATGAAATGTGATATCTGTCGCAAGATGGCGATCTGATGTTACTCTCTGGGCGCTCGCGCAAGGATCGCGCCACTACCCACCAGAGCATCACTGGAGCACGCATGGACGCTTCTGCAACGCCTGCTGTCATCCCGCAATCGGAAATCGCCCTGCTGGCGAACATCCTCGCCCTCGCCACCCGCAACATGTCGAACCTCAGCACCCTGATCACCCAGTTGTCGGTGGAGCTTGGGCATAGCCCCGATCCGCACCTGCAGCGCGTGGGGCAGCGAGTACTCGCGGATGTGGATGTGCTGTCGAAATCACTGGATACCCAGTGGGAGCTGATCGGCGCGCTCTCGCGCTTCTGTCCGTTGCTGTCGCGCACGCCACTGGCGAAGCCGGCGCTGGTGACGGAAATCCATATCACCGAGTTGCCGGACAGGACCTAGGCATACGCCCAGGCTCGCGAGCAAGCTCGATCCTACCGATGCCTCCAACGCTGGAGCCGACCTGGCAGGAGCGATCTTGCTGGCGAACAGTGCGGTGCTTACTCGCCGGCCTTGGCCAGTTCGAAGCTCATCAGCAGCGCCCATGGCGCATCGCTGTCGCCGACGCGGATCGGTTGCAGCAATTCCACGCGCTGGCCTTTCACCTGTTCCCAGGCCTTGCCCCGGGCGATGGCGTTGCGCGCCTCCTGCGGCAGTTCGCTGGCCTTGTCGCCCAGGCGCTTAGGGTCGGCGTGGGTGACGTAGACGCCCGCGTTGGAGAGCAGGGCGTAGCGACCATTGCCCATCGGCGCCAGCTTGCCGAGGCTTTCCTGCAACTGGTGCAGCGTGTAATCGGCGCCGAGGATGCCGAGGAAGCGGCCGTTGGAATACATGGGCGACATGAACGAGGTCATCAGCACGGTGCTGCCGCCGACGCTGTACTCGTAGGGCTCCATAAACACGTCGCGGCCCTTGTCGCGGGGGATCTGGTACCAGTCGCCGCTACCGTCGGCCTTGTCGTAGCCGACCAGGCATTCGCGCTGGGCCACGCCGCTGCCCCTGTGCCAGTAAGCCATGAGGCGGCCGCTGGCGTCGTGGCCGGGGCTGTCGATGAACTCGCGGTCGCGGCCGTCGAAGGCGTTTGGCTCGCACCCGCAGGCGAAGGCCAGCAGTTCGGGATTGCGGGTCAGATATTCGTGCATCACTGCGTCGACCTGCTCGCGCTGGGGGCCGAGGTTGCGGCTCTTCATGCCGAGGATGAAGTGTTTCAGGCCGTAGAGGGCGGTGGCCATCACGGCGAAGCGCGCTTCCAGGCGCTGGGTTTCGCTGGCCAGCACCACGCGGGCGGTGTCGAGCAGGCTGGAACGCTCGGCCTGCTCGACATCGGCCAGGGCCTTGGCACTCTCGCTCTTGATCGAGGCGACGACGTTGCCGATGTCGGCGGTGGCGTTGGCCGACTGGGTCGCCAGGCGGCGCACCTCGTCGGCGACCACCGCGAAGCCACGCCCGCTTTCCCCGGCGCGGGCGGCCTCGATGGCGGCGTTGAGGGCCACCAGGTTGGTGTTCTTGGCGATCTGCTTGATGACTTCGGAGACCTTGCTGATCTCGGTCCAGCGCACATTGAGGTCGGCGATAAGCTGCTTGACCTGGTCGATGGTGGAGCGGGTGCTGGAGCTGTCTTCGGCCTTGGCGGGCCGCTTGTCGAGTGTGGTTGACATGGATTCGGACACTGCAGTGGCGGAGGAGGGCAGGGGTAGGCGAGGGCTTGTCTTCTTGTTATGTCAGCCGCGCCTTCCGGCGCGGCTGTAGAACACAAATGCTGGATATCGACCCGTAGGGCGAATAACGCGTAGCGTTATCCGCCGCCATGGCTGGACGGCGGATAACCCGTTCCGGGTTATGTGCCCTGCGTTTCCGTTACCAGCCCAACTGCTTGTGCAGGCCGAGGGCGTCGTAGTAGTCGCCCTGGTAGACGATCTTGCCGTCCTTGATCTTCACGTAGCTCACACCGTCGAACGACAGCGGCTTGTTGGTCGCCGGGGTCTGGGCGTCCCAGGCGCCGGTGTTGGTGCCGCTGAAGGTCCACTGGAAGGCGATGCCGTCCTTGTCGACGATCGGCTTGCCGTTCATCTTCCACGTAAGGTCCGGCACGGCTCCCACGAACACCTTGATCACATTGTCACGCGCGGCATCGCGGCCCTTCTGCGGGGTGCCGACGGTGACGTCGAAGTACTCCGCATCCTTGGCCAGGTAGCCGGCGGCCTTCTCGGCATCGTGGGCGTTCCACGCGGCCATGTAGGCATCGACGATCTGTTTGGGCGACTCTGCGGCCTGTACGAGACCGGCAAAGGTGAACAGCGACAGCAGGTAAAACGCTCTGACGAGGTGACGCATGCTTGCCTCCGTTGCGGGCGTGCCCGCGGGTTGTCGGCCGGATGGCCGTTGGATGTGGCGCCACGCAGGGTGTGGCGCCGGGGATATCAGGACAGTTCACCCACCGCGCGCCAGGCCTCGTCGATGGCGGCATGTGCATAGGCGTCCCAGGCGGCATCGGAGTTGGCGATGGTGACGTTGCCGACCTTGGTGCGGGCCAGGTTCATCAGTTTTTCGCTCTCTTGCTCGTCATCGAAGAGGCTGTTGGAGAAGTACGAATAGCCGTGCGACCAACGGTTGATGGTGATCGCCTGGATATCCTTCTGGTGGTCGAAGCCGGCCGGGCCGAGCATGGCCTGCAACTGGTCGCGGATCATGCCTTCCATGTATTCGAAGCTCATGCCGTAGAGCTTGCCGCGGCCCACGCGGGCCTGGGTGCGCGCGTCCATGCCGGTGTTGGGGCTGGTGGGCACGTAGACCATGTGCAGGCCGATGGGCTGGTTCGGGTCGCGCGGGTGGCTGTAGCCGCCGATGTCCACCGGGTAGTCCAGCTTCACGCGGCTGTACGGCTGGCTGGGGGCGTAGATTTCGTGCACGCCCAGCTTCATGAAACTCTGCCAGTTGCGGATCACTACCTTGGTGTACACCAGTGGGAACTTCACGTTCTGCGCCAGGGCGTGGGACTGCTCGGCGGAGAGGTCGCGCAGTAGGTACGGGATGATCATGTTGTAGCAGGCCAGCACGCAGTGCTTGCCACGCACGCGGTGCAGGGCGCCGGCGCGGCTGTAGCCGACGTCCACGCCGCCGTCGCGGTTCTTCACGCTCACGGCGGTGCTGTTCAGGCGCAGGCGTACGGCGTTCTTGGGCTGGTCCAGTTTCGAGTAGTCGAAGGTGGCCAGGACGATGTCGTTCATGTCCTTGCCCGGCGCCACGCCCGGGATCAGGCCGCGCACCAGCAGGCGCGCCAGCGAGGCGTTGCCGTCGGGGAAGTGGTAGATGTACGGCTCTTCCATCTCGGACCTGGCTTCCTCGCTGATCGGCGAGAGGTCCATCGCACCGAAACCGGGGAAGCCCACGGAGTAGGCCGAATCGGCGGAGACGGCGTCGATGCTCAGCGCTGAGAAGTCGTTGGTGCGGCTGAGGAAGTAGCGGGTGGCGGCTTCGCTCAGGCCGACGTCCTTGCGCAGGAAGTCCTGGTAGCTGGTCTTGGCCAGGTGCGCTTCCTTCTCCTCGCGGGTCTTGCCGGCGAGGTAATCCTTGGGTGCTTCGTGCAGGTCGATCAGCGCCTGGCGGTCGGCCTCGGGCAGCGGGAAGTCGCCGATGAAGGCGCGCCAGCTGCGGGCGTTGAGTTTTTCCGGGGCGATGTCGTCGGCCACCATGGGCGTCGGGTCGCCGCTGACCATCTTCGCCTCGCCGAAGCCGGCCTTGTCGAAGAACACGCCGCGCGACAGGCCCAGGTTCGGGTAGAAGTCACGGTCGAAGGCGGTTTCGAAGCGGTCGACGTCGACGTTGAGCTGCTTGAGCAGGTTGTTGACCGTGTCGCTGTACAGGTGCTTGGGCGACTGGAAGGCTTCGCTGCCGCCGTAGCCGAGGATCATCCGGCCGCCGGCCTGGAATTCGTTGCGCTTGGCGTGGCCGCCGAAGTCGTCGTGGTTCTCGATGATCAGCACGCGCGCCTTGGGGTGCTTCTGCCGGTAGAACCAGGCCGCGGACAGGCCGCTGATGCCGCCGCCGACCACCACCAGGTCGTACTGCTCCTCGATCTTCAGGCCATCGGTGTCGAACACCTTCTTCTCCCAGCCCATCTGGTGCGCGACCTCGAACGCGCCGGGATGGCTGCCGCGCATGCCGGTCAGGGCAGGCGGGTAGTAGCGGCCGGACGGAGCGGCCTGGAGAAGTTGCAGCGGGGTGAGGCCCGCGCCGATGGTGAGGGCAACGCCGTTGAGGAAGTCGCGGCGGGTGATGGTCATGGGAAGTCCTTGCAAGGTGATGGCCCGGGGCAGGGCTGTCATGGTTTTGCCCTTCCCTGCCGGAAGGGGTTGCGGCATGCGTGGCCGCGCGGCGGCCCCGGTCGAGCGGGGTGCCGTTGAACCAGCGGACCTTGGTCCGCTGGTTGCTTTTTTCACCGTACTGTTGGGCCGCGCTCCAATCAGTGCTTGATCATTACGTGGCGGATGGCTGTGTAGTCCTCAAGGCCGTACATCGACATGTCCTTGCCGTAGCCCGACAGCTTCATGCCGCCATGGGGCATCTCGGTGGTCAGCATGAAGTGCGTGTTGACCCAGGTGCAGCCGTACTGCAGGCGCGCGGACAGGCGGTGGGCGCGGCCGATGTCGCTGGTCCACACCGAGGAGGCCAGGCCGTAGTCGGAGTCGTTCGCCCAGGCCAGCGCCTGCGCTTCGTCGTCGAACTCGGTGACCGAAACCACCGGGCCGAAGATTTCGCGGCGCACCACTTCGTCGTCCTGGCGGGCGCCGGCGAGCACGGTCGGCTCGAAGAAGAAGCCTGCGCGGTCGGCACGCTTGCCGCCGGTGACCACTTCGATGTGCGGCACCTGGCGGGCGCGCTCGACGAAGCCGATCACGCGCTCCAGGTGCTGTTCGGTGATGACCGGGCCCAGCTCGGTGTTCGGGTCGTCCTGCTCGCCGTACTGGATGCTGGCAACCGCTGCGCCGAGCTTCTCGACGAACTTGGCGTAGATGCCTTTCTGCGCGTAGATGCGGCAGGCGGCGGTGCAGTCCTGGCCGGCGTTGTAGAAGCCGAAGGTGCGGATGCCTTCCACGGCGGCGTCGATGTCGGCGTCGTCGAAGATGATCACCGGGGCCTTGCCGCCCAGTTCCATGTGCATGCGCTTCACGGTGTCGGCGGTGCCGGCGATGATGCGGCTGCCGGTGGCGACCGAACCGGTCAGCGACACCATGCGCACTTTCGGGTGGGTGGTCAGCGGCTCGCCGACGCTCGGGCCACGTCCGAACACCAGGTTGACCACGCCAGCGGGGAAGATGCCGGCCATCAGCTGCGCCAGGCGCAGGGCGGTCAGCGGGGTCTGCTCGGAGGGCTTGAGCACCACGGTGTTGCCGGCGGCCAGGGCCGGGCCGAGTTTCCACGCGACCATCATCAGCGGGTAGTTCCACGGCGCGATGGAGGCGACCACGCCCACCGGGTCGCGACGGATCATCGAGGTGTGGCCCGGCAGGTATTCGCCCGCGGCGGAGCCTTGCATCACGCGGCAGGCGCCAGCGAAGAAGCGGAACACGTCGGCCACCGCCGGCAGTTCGTCGTTCAGCGCGGCGGCGTAGGGCTTGCCGCAGTTGTTGGACTCCAGGCGGGCCAGTTCCTCGGCATTGGCGTCGATGGCGTCGGCCAGTTGCAGCAGGAGCATCGCGCGGTCTTTCGGCGCGGTCTGCGACCAGCTGTCGAAGGCGGCATCGGCGGCCAGCACGGCGGCGTCGACCTGGGCCGGGGTGGCCTCGGCGATTTCCACCAGGGTGGTGCCCAGGGAGGGGTTCAGGATGGCGAGCTTCTCGCCTTCGCCAGCGACCAGTTGGCCGTTGATCAGCAGGTGGGTTTGCATGGTTGAGTCCTCTTGGTCAGGAACGTGGTGCAAATTCGGTTGGGTGTTTCTTTTTAGGGGCCTGCCGGTTTTGAGCCGGCGGGCCTGAGGGGTTCTGTTGGCTTACTTGCCGCTCCCCGCCACGCCCTCGCCACCCTTGGTCAGGTAGTAGGCGCCGAGGATCGGCAGCATGGTCACGATCATCACCAGCATCGCCACCACGTTGGTCACCGGCACGTCGCGCGGGCGGCCCAGCTGGTTGAGCAGCCAGATCGGCAGGGTGCGTTCGTGGCCGGCGGTGAAGGTGGTGACGATGATCTCGTCGAAGGACAGCGCGAACGCCAGCATGCCGCCGGCCAGCAGCGCCGAGCCGAGGTTGGGCAGGATCACGTAGCGGAAGGTCTGCCAGCCGTCGGCGCCCAGGTCCATCGAGGCTTCGATGAGGCTGTGCGAGGTGCGGCGGAAACGCGCGATGACGTTGTTGTAGACGATCACCACGCAGAAGGTCGCGTGGCCGATGACGATGGTCAGGAAGCCCGGCTCGATGCCGAGGGTCTTGAACGCCGACAGCAGCGCGATGCCGGTGATGATGCCGGGCAGGGCGATCGGCAGGATCAGCATCAGCGAGATGCCTTCCTTGCCGAAGAAGTCGCGGCGGTACAACGCGGCGGCAGCAAGCGTGCCCAGGAGCATGGCGATCAGCGTGGCGACGCTGGCGATCTTCACCGACAGCTCGATGGCTTCGAGCACGTCCTGGCGCGCGAAGGCGACGCTGAACCAGTGCAGGGTGAAGCCCTTGGGCGGGAAGCTGAAGGCCGCGTCCTCGGTGTTGAAGGCGTACAGGAAGATGATCAGGATCGGGAAGTGCAGGAACACCAGCCCGCCCCAGGCAGCTGCTTTGAGCCCCCAGGAAGCTTTCTCAGAGTGCATCGAAGGCCCCCAGACGTTTGACGATGGAGAGATAGACGGCGATCAGCACAATCGGCACCAGGGTGAAGGCGGCGGCCATCGGCATGTTGCCGATCGCGCCCTGCTGGGCGTAGACCATGCTGCCGATGAAGTAGCCGGGCGGGCCCACCAGTTGCGGCACGATGAAGTCGCCCAGGGTCAGGCTGAAAGTGAAGATCGAGCCGGCGGCGATGCCGGGGATCGACAGCGGCAGGATCACCTGGAAGAAGGTCTGCCGCGGGTGCGCGCCGAGGTCCGCCGAGGCCTGCAGCAGCGACGGCGGCAGGCGCTCCAGGGAGGCCTGGATTGGCAGGATCATGAACGGCAGCCAGATGTACACGAACACCAGGAAGCGCCCGAAGCTGGAGGTGGACAGGGTGTTGCCACCGATCCCCGGAATGCCCAGCAGCAGGTTCAGCACGGGCTCCAGGCCCAGGTGCTGGACGAACCACATGGCGACGCCGCCCTTGGCCAGCAGCAGGGTCCAGGCGTAGGCCTTGACGATGTAGCTGGCCCACATCGGCATCATCACGGCGATGTAGAAGAACGCCTTGGTCTTGCCGGTGGTGTAGCGCGCCATGTAGTAGGCGATGGGGAAGGCCACCGCGCCGCTGGCGATGGACACCGCGACGGCCATCAGCACGGTGCGCTGGATGATGTCGAAGTTGGAGCCACTGAACAGCGAGCCGAAGTTGGCCCAGGTCAGGTCCGGCGTCACCGTCATGGTGAAGTCGTCGAAGGTGTAGAAACCCTGCCACAGCAGCGTCAGCAGCGAGCCGAGGTAGATCGCGCCGAACCACAGCAGCGGCGGGATCAGCAGCAGCGAGAGGTACAGCGTCGGCTTGCGGTAGAGCAGGTTGGACAGGCGGCGCAGCGGGCCATTGCTGGCCGCCGGCAGCGCTGCATTCATCGTCAGTTCCATCTCACGCGCCCTCGTTCAGCACCACCATCGCCTCGCGCGCCCAGCGAGCGGTCACGCGCTGGCCCGGCTGGTGGGCGAGGTCGATGTCGGCCCACTGGCTGTTGGCCTGGCTGAGGCAGAGGTTCTGGCCGTTGTCGAGACGGATCTCGTAGCGGGTCGCGGCGCCCTGGTACTGGATGTCGTGCAGCAGGCCGCTGATCTCGATGTCCGAGGTGGCGCGCTCGCCGTTGGCGAAGGTGATGTGCTCCGGGCGGATGGAGAAGGGCTGGGCGTTGCCGGTCAGGCTCTGGGCGATGTCGCCGCGCAGCACGTTGGAGGTGCCGACGAACTCGGCCACGAACGGAGTCGCTGGCTTCATGTAGAGGTTACGCGGGGTGTCGACCTGCTCGATGCGGCCCTTGTTGAACACGGCCACGCGGTCGGACATGGACAGCGCTTCGCTCTGGTCGTGGGTGACGAAGATGAAGGTGATGCCCAACTGGCGCTGCAGCTTCTTCAGCTCGCTCTGCATCTGCTCGCGCAGCTTGAGGTCGAGGGCACCGAGGGGTTCGTCCAGCAGCAGGACGCGCGGGCGGTTCACCAGGGCTCGGGCCAGGGCAACGCGCTGGCGCTGGCCGCCGGAGAGCTGCACCGGCTTGCGCACGCCGTAGCCGCCCAGGGCGACCATGCCGAGGGCTTCTTCGGCGCGCTTCAGGCGTTCGGCCTTGCCGATGCCTTTCACCTTCAGGCCGTAGGCGACGTTCTCCAGCACGCTCATGTGCGGGAACAGCGCGTAGTCCTGGAACACCGTGTTGACGTCGCGCTGGTAGGGCGGCAGGCCCGCGGCCTCCTCGCCATGGATGCGGATGGAACCTGCGCTGGGTTGCTCGAAGCCGGCGATCAGGCGCAGGCAGGTGGTCTTGCCCGAACCCGACGGGCCGAGCATGGAGAAGAACTCGCCGTCCTTGATGTCGATGGACACCCGGTCAACGGCTTTCACCTCGCCGAACTGGCGGGAGACCTGGGTGAATTGAACAGCGGGGGTGGTCATGGTGCACGCTCCAAGGGGCAGGAATCCGGCGCGGCCGGGCCCTGCCCGTAAATCTGAGATACGGGTGAATCGATGCGAATTGGGTGGGGCGGGAACTCCCTCTCCCTCTGGGAGAGGGCCGGGGTGAGGGAAGCCACGGCACACGGCCGGGG
>NZ_BDAI01000023.1 GCF_002091755.1 Pseudomonas nitroreducens NBRC 12694 | reverse complement strand
CCATTTCGTCGGCGCGGTTCTTCAGTTGTTCGGCGAGGGCGCGGATGTAGCCGGCGCGCACGTGGGACGGCGTCTGCGACCAGGCCGGGAAGGCACGGCGGGCGGCGTCCACCGCGCGGTTCACGTCACCTTCGCCGCCCAGCGGCACGCGACCGACGCAGTCCTCGGTGGCGGGGTTCTGCACCTCGGCCACGCCCTGCCCTTGGGGCGCCACCCAGGCGCCATCGATGTAAAGCTGAGAACGATCACGCATAACGTTTCTCCTGGAGCAGTTCGGCGGCGCACAGGGCGATGCGGCGGCAGGCTTCGCGCAGCGGTTCGGCACCGAGCACCAGGCCCAGGCGGATGTGCCCGGCGGCGCTGGGGCCGAAGGCTTCGCCGGCCAGCACGGAGACGCCGTGGCGGTCCAGCAGCACATCAGCGAAGTCCTGGGCGGAGAGCCCGGTGGCGCGGATATCCACCATCACGAACATGCCGCCGTCCGGGCGCAGGGCGCGCACACCGACGCAATCGGCGAGGCAGTCGAGCACCAGGTCGCGGCGCTGGCGGTAGGCCTCGCGCATGGCTTCCAGTTCCGGCAGTTTGGCTTCCAGCGCGGTGCAGGCGGCGTCCTGGATGAAGTCCGGCGAGCCGTAGAGCATGCACAGGGCGAGGTTTTCCAGGTGCGCGCAGAGCTCGCGCGGGCCGACCACCCAGCCCACGCGCCAGCCGGTCATGGCGTGGGATTTCGACAGGCTGTTGAGGGTCGCGGTGCGCTCGGCCATGCCCGGGAGGCTGGCGGGGCTGATGTGTTCGCCGTCGAACAGCAGCTCGCTGTAGACCTCGTCGGAGATCATCCACAGGTCATTGCTCACGCACAGCTCGGCGAGCTTTTCCCAGGTGGCGCGCGGCAGGCTGGCGCCGGAGGGGTTGTGCGGGCTGTTGATGGCCAGGGCGCGGGTGCGCGGGGTGATCAGCGCGGCGACGTCCTCGGCCTGCACGCGGAAGCCGTGCTCGGAACGCACCGACACCGGGATGACCTTGGCGCCACAGGCACCGAACACCGCTTCGTAGGTGACGTACATCGGCTCGGCGACGATCACCTCGTCGCCCGGATTGAGCACGCACTGCGCCACGGCATACAGCGCGCACTGGGCGCCGGCCAGTACGACCACGTCGTCGCTGGTGACCGCCTGGCCGCTGCGCTGGGTATGACGGCGAGCAATGGCCTCGCGCAGCGCGCGCTTGCCGCGCACGTCGGCGTAGTGGGTGTTGCCGGCCAGCAGGCTGTCGATGGCCGACTGCACGATGGGCACGGGAGTATCGAAATCGGGGTCGCCCACCGACAGCAGCAGGATGTCGTCGCCCTGCTCCAGGCGCGCCAGGGCGCGGTAGTGGATGTCCCAGGCGGCGGCGCCGTCGCCGGCGATGCGTTGGGTGAAGTTCGAGTAGCGCATGGTGTTCATCCTTCAAGGCGCCAGGGCCCAGGGGCCCCGGCGGGTGCAACAGGTCCTACTGGGCGCAGGCGTGTTTCAGCTCGATCAGCGTCACGCCCGGATGGGCGAAGCCGCTGCGCAGGTCGCGCTCCAGTTCGTCCAGGCTCTGCGGCTGACGCATCTCGCAGCCATAGGCGCGGCCGAGCAGGGCGAAGTCCGGGTTGCGCGGCAGGACGCCGATGGGCTCGATGTCCAGGCCGATCATGTCGTCGCGGATCTGCCCCAGCGCATCGTTGTTCCACAGCAGCACCACCAGCGGGCTGTCCAGTTCCTCGGTCGCGGTGGCCAGCTCCTGGGCGGTGTAGAGGAAGCCGCCGTCGCCCACCAGCACCAGGCCTGGGCGCTCAGGCGCACCGAACTTGGCGCCGATGCCGGCCGGTACGCCATAGCCCAAGGTGCCGTAGCCGGTAGGGTGCAGCCAGCCGCGCGGGGCCTTGCTCGGGTACAGATAGTTGGCGGTGTAGGCCAGCTGGGTCATGTCGCTGGCGATGAAGGCGTTGTCCGGCAGGACCTTGGCGATGCGCTGCAGGATCGACTGGTGGATGCGTTGCAGCGGCGCGTGGCCGGCGTCGATCTGCGCGCGCAGTTCGGCGATGCGCGATTGTGCTTTCGCCGCGTCACGATCTGCGCTCGGCAGTGCGGCGAGCAGGGCTTCGGCGGTCGCTTTCGAATCGCCCAGCAGCGCCACGGCGCTCGGGTAGAAGTCGTTGAACTTGCGTGAGTCGACGTCGATGCGGATCACTTCGCCGCTGACCGGCAGGCGGTCGCGCCAGAAGTCGGTGTCGGCCATCTCGGTGCCGATGGCGAGGACCACGTCGGCCTCGGCGATCATGTCCCAACCGGCCTGGGTGCACAGGGTGGCGCCGGCGGACAGCGGCGCTTCCGGCGCCAGCAGGCCCTTGCCGGCGACGCTGGTGAACAGCGGCGCGGCCAGGCGCTCGCTCAGCGCAGCCAGGGCATCGGCGGCATGCAGCGCGCCGCCGCCGGCGATGATCATCGGGCGCTGGGCGGCCTGGAGTTTATCCACAGCCCGCTGGAGCGCCTCGGCGCTGGGCTGGCCGCGGCCGGCGCGGCGCACGACTTCATGGGTCCAGTCGCGGGCGACGGGGTTGGCGAGCACGTCCAGCGGCACCGAGATGTGCACCGGGCGCGGGCGCTCGCTGTCGAACACGGCGAAGGCGCGGGCGATCAGTTCGGGCAGGTCCTCGGCGCTCAGGGCGACGGCGGAGAATGCGGTGATCGGCGCGGTCATCGCACGCTGGTCCTGGGTCTCGTGCAGGCAGCCCCAGCCCTTGCCCAGGCTGGCGGTGTGGTTGACGCTGGAAATCACCAGCATCGGGATCGAGTCGGCGTAGGCCTGGCCGATGGCGGTGGCGGCGTTGGTCACGCCCGGCCCGGTGATGATGAAGGCCACGCCCGGCTTGCCGCTGACCCGCGCGTAGCCGTCGGCCATGAAGCCGGCGCCCTGCTCGTGGCGCGTCAGCACATGGCGGATGCCGCTGCCGGGCAGGCCGCGGTACAGCTCCAGGGTGTGCACGCCGGGAATGCCGAACACGGTGTCGACGCCATAGTTGGCCAGCAGGCGCACCAGGGCCTGGCCGCCGGTGAGTTTCTTGTCGTTCTGCATGTTCACTCCTCGAAGCGTTCTTCGTAGAAACACGCCTGCCCGCGAACGCTCCTCGGTGGATTCGTTCGCGGGCAGCCCGTGCCTACAGGCAGGTCATTCAACGGTGCGGATCAGCGCATCCACCGCCACGGCGCCCTCGGCGTCCGCCAGCAGCGGGTTCACGTCCAGTTCCAGCAGGGTGTCCACGTGCTCGCAGGCGTAGTCGGCGACGGCGCGGATGGCTTCCACCAGCGCCTCCAGGTTCACCGCCGCGCGGCCACGGAAGCCGGTGAGCAGCGGTGCGCTGCGCAGGCTCAGCAGGGCATCGCGGATCGCCGCGTCGGTGGTGGGCAGCAGCAGGCTGCGGCTGTCCTTGAGCAGCTCGACGAGGATGCCGCCGGCGCCCAGCACTAGCGCCAGGCCGAAGCCGTTCTCGCGCTTGATGCCGACGATCAGCTCGGCCAGCGGCGGATTGGCCATGCGCTCCAGCAGCACCTGGTCAAAGGGCACGCCGGGCGCGTGGCGGGCGATGTTCTCGCGCATGTCGAACAACGCCGCTTCCAGCGCCGCCTCGTTGCGCAGGTTGAGCGCCACACCACCGGCTTCGGTCTTGTGCGGCAGTTGCGCGCTGACCACTTTCAGTGCCAGCGGGAAACCGACATCGGCGGCCGCTTCGCGGGCTTGTGTGGGGGTGCTCAGCGCAGCGCGCGGCAATGGCAGACCGAAGGGTTTCAACGCCTGCTTGGACTGCCACTCGTCCAGCAGACGACCTTCGCCTTCCAGCGTCTGCGGGCAGAGCGGCACCAGGGCGGCTTCGCCACGGGCCAGCAGGGTTTCGCGACGCTGACGGTAATGGGCGATGCGGCCCCAGGCGGCGAGTCCGTCTTCCACGCCTTGCAGCGCGGCGACGCCGTGGGAGTGCAGCAGTTCTCGGGCATGCCTGGGCAGCAGCTCCGGCAACGCGGAGGCAATGAAGCCCACCTTGCCGTGACGCTCCAGCGCGGCGCAGTAAAGCTCCAGCAGCAGGTCGCACTGCGGACGCTCACCGGTCTCTTCGCCGGGATAGTCGAGCACCAGCAGGGCGGCGTCGGCTTCCGTGCGCAGGGCGCTGTCGAGCATCTTCTCCAGCGCCGGGCCATCGCCCCAGATGGCGGTGGTGAAGTCCAGCGGGTTGGCGATATTGGCGTAGTCCGGCAGCACCTGGGCCAGTTCGGCGCGCTGGGCATCGAGCAGCTTGGGCAGGCTCAGGCCATTGCGTTCGGCGTAGTCGGCGATCAGCCCGGCGTCACCGCCGGAGCAGGCCAACGCGGCGAGGCTCGGGCCGGCCGGCAGGTTGCCGCAGGCGGCGGCTTTCAGGGTTTCGATGAAGCTCACCGGGCCGCTGACGCGGATCACGCCGAGGCGGTCGAACAGCGCGTCGTACAGCGCATCGGAGCCGGCCAGGGAGCTGGTGTGGCTGAGTGCGAGCTCGGCGCCGATCTCGGACACGCCGGTCTTCAGCGCAATCACCGGAATGCCTTTGTTCAACGCCTTGAAGGCGGCGCGGGCGAAGCCGGGAACGTTCTTCAGGCCTTCCAGGTGCAGGCCGATGGCGGTGACGCGTGGCTCGTCGAGCAGCACGTCCATCAGTTCGGCCACGCCCAGTTGCGCCTGGTTGCCCACCGAGGCCATGTAGGCGATGGGCAGCGAGCGGTCGCTCATGGACAGGTTGTAGGCGAAGTTGCCGCTCTGAGTCAGCACCGCCACGCCCTTCTCGACCATGTGGCCGCCATGGGCCACCGGCCACAGCGCGGAACCGTGCAGGTAGTCGAGCAGGCCGTAGCAATTGGGGCCGAGCAGCGCCATGTCGCCGGCAGATTCGAGCAGGCGGCGCTGCAGCGCTTCGCCTTCGGCGCCGGTCTCGGCGAAGCCGGAGGCGTAGCAGATGGCGCCGCCGGCATCCTTGGCGGCCAGCTCGGCAACGGCCTGCAGGGTCAGGTCGCGGTTGGTGGCGACGAACACCGCGTCCGGGCCTTCCGGCAGGTCGGCAACGCTGCGCACGCAGGGCACGCCTTCGAGTTCGTCGTACTGCGGGTTGACCAGCCACATCGCACCCGCGAAGCCGCCTTCGGCGCAGCGCTTGAGCGCGCGCGCCATGCTGCGGCCACCGATGAAGGCGACGTGACGGGGGGCCAGCAGGCGCTGGAGGTTTTCGCGTTTCATGGCACGGGCCTCAGCGCAGCAGCGGACGCAGCAGTTCGCGGGAAATGATGTGGCGCTGGATTTCCGAGGTGCCTTCCCAGATGCGCTCGATACGCGCGTTGCGCCAGATGCGCTCCACCGGGCCTTCGTCCATCAGGCCCATACCGCCGAAGATCTGCACGGTCTCGTCGGCGACCTTGCCCAGCACTTCGCTGGCGAACAGCTTGGCCATGCCGGCTTCGCCGTCGGTCATGGTCCCGCGGTCCATCTTCCAGGCGGTGTGCAGGGTCATCAGTTCAGCGGCGCGGATCTGCGTGGCCATGTCGGCGAGCTTGAAGGAGATGCCCTGGTAGCTGCCGATGGCCGCACCGAACTGCTTGCGGTCGGCCGACCATTGCAGCGCCAGGTCCAGCGCGCGCTGGGCCTGGCCGACGCAGTTGGCGGCAACCATCACACGGCCGGCGGTCAGCCAGGCGTTGGCCACTTCCCAGCCCTTGTCGACTTCGCCGAGGACCTGGGAGGCCGGTACGCGGCAGTCGTCGAAGAAGATTTCGTAGGTGTGGTAGCCCTTGTTGCTGACGCATTTCGGGCCGCGGCGCACGGTCATGCCGGCAGTGCCCTTGTCCACCAGGAAGGCGGTCACGGCGTTGCGCTTCTTGCCGTTGCGCTCGAAGGTGTCGGTCACCGCGAAGACGATGGCGAAGTCGGCGTGGCCAGCATGGCTGATGAAGTGCTTGGAGCCATTGATCACGAAGTCTTCGCCGTCACGCACGGCGCGGGTCTTGATCGAGTTGGCGTCGGAACCGGCGCCCGGCTCGGTGAGGGCGAAGCAGTCGATCTTCTCGCCCTGCACCACTGGCAGCAGGTAGTTCTGGATCTGCTCGCCCTTGCAGGCCATGAGGATCTTCGAGGGACGCGCAACGAACACATGCAGCGCCCAGGAAACCTTGGACAGCTCGCGCTCGACCAGCGCCTGGGACAGGTAGTCCAGGCCGCCGCCGCCGACTTCCTCGGGCATGTTGAAGGCGTAGAAGCCGGCCGCCAGGGCCTTGCCACGAATCGTCGCGGCCAGCTCCGGGGACACCGCGTCGGCGCGGTCCACTTCTTCCTCGTAGGGCAGCAGCTCTTTCTCGACGAAAGCCTTGACCGCCTCGACGAGCATTTCCTGTTCCTGGGTCAGTTGGAAATCCATCACATCACCTGCAGCCGTCAGCGGCCTTTGAATTGGGGGGAGCGTTTCTCGGCCACGGCGCGCAGCGCCTCGGCGGCGTCTTCGCTGCGGCCGCAGAGCAAGCCGGCGGCCTGTTCGGCTTCCAGCTGCTGGGCCAGGGTGCGGCTGGCGCCTTCACGGATCAGGCGCTTGGTGTGGCCGAAGGCGTAGGTCGGGCCAGCGGCCAGGCGTGCGGCGAATTCGCCGACCTGAGCCTGCAATTGATCGTCAGCGACCACTTCGCCCACCAGGCCGGCGTTCAGCGCGCGCTCGGCGTTCCACAGTTCATCGAGGAACAGCAGGCGCTTGGCCGCTTCGCCGCCGATCAGGCGCGGCAGGTGCCAACTGGCGCCGGCGTCCGGGCAGTAGGCCATGCCGGTGTAGCCGGCCTTGAAGCGGGCGGAGGCGCCGGCGATGCGGAAATCGCAGCACAGGGTCAGGTCCATCCCGGCGCCGACGGCGGTGCCGTTGACGGCGGCGATGGTCGGCTTGTCCAGGCTGTGCAGGCGGCGCATCAGGGCGTGGGCGGTTTCGGTCCAGCCGTAGGTTTCCAGCTCGCCACGGGCTTCGGCCTCGGCCCATTCGGCAAGGTCGGCGCCGGCGCAGAAGCTGCGGCCTTCGCCGGTCAGCACGATGACGCGCACGGCCTCGTCGACTTCATAAGCGTCGAGCAGGGCCAGCAGGTTCTTGAGCGTGGGGACGTCGAGCGCGTTGCGCTGCTCGGGGCGGTTCAGGGTGATCCAGGCGATACCGTCCTGGACCCGGCTGAGCGGGGATGGCTGAGTCATGCTGCCCTCGTTCTTGTAGTCGTTGGCTGAGGCGGATGAAGCGTTGGAGGCAATACTAAACAAGTGTTCAGCAAGCTCGCAATCCACCCGAATGGGGGGCTTGTAACGTGCCGTCGAACGGCGGGAAGGCCGCGCGACGCGGGGGCTGAGGGGTTTCCACAGGGTTTTCCCCGAGAGCTTGTTACAACTTCGAACAAACGGCCCTGCGGGCCTTCGCGGACAGAGTCCGCTCCTGCGCCTCCGGGAGCGGTGGAATCCTTGTAGGAGCGAGCTTGCTCGCGAACAGATTTTCCGGCGGTTCCGGCGTTGGGCGGGTTCGCGAGCAAGCTCGCTCCTACAAAGAGCCAAAGAAAAAGCCCCGCGAGGCGGGGCTTTTCCGATGCAGGAAGACTCAACCGATACTCGGCAGCGCCTCCTCGCTCAACACCTGGCCACGCTTGCGCCTGAGCAGGTAGTAAGCCAGGTAGCACGCGCCCATGAAGCCGAAGCCCCAGTACAGCGACGGGCGCTGGGTCGGGTCCATGGCGAGGAACACGAACAGCGAGCAGCAGATCGCGATGCACGCCAGCGGGATCAACGGGAACAGCGGCGCTGCGTATTTCAGGTCGGCCACGGTGCCGCCCTTGGCCATGTGCTCGCGGCGGAAGCGGTACTGGGCGTAGGCGATGACGATCCAGGTGACGGTGCCGGCCATTCCGCTCACCGCCATCAGCACCATGAACAGGGTGTCGGCGGCGACCACGCTGGTGAGCAGCGACAGCAGGGCGAAGCCGAGGCTGATCAGCAACGCGTAGAGCGGCACGCCACGGGCACTGAGCTTGGACAGCTTGCGCGGCGCCATGCCGGTCTTGGACATGGCCCAGAGGATGCGGGTCGACGCGTAGAGGCCGGAGTTACCCACCGAGAGGATCGCGGTGAGGATCACGAAGTTCATCAGGTCGGCGGCGTAGGGAATGCCGACCATGTCGAACACCTGCACGAAGGGGCTTTCCATCAGCCCGGCCTGCTTCCACGGCACGATGCAGGACAGCACGGCAATCGCCAGCACGTAGAAGATCAGCACGCGGAACACCACGTTGCGCACGGCGCGCGGGATGCTCTTTTCCGGCTGGTCGGTCTCGCCGGCGGCGACGCCCATGATCTCGCAGCCCTGGAAGGCGTAGACCACCGTCATCATCACCGCGAACACGGCGGACAGGCCGTTGGGGAACAGGCCGTCGCCGACCAGGTTGGACAGCCCCGGCGCGGCCTCGCCGCTGTTCAGCGGAATGGCGCCGAAGATCACCAGCAGGCCGACCACGATGAAGCCGAGGATGGCCGCAACCTTGATCCCGGAGAACCAGTATTCGGCCTCGCCGAAGGCGCGGGTGGCCAGGGCATTGAGGGAGAACAGCACGACCACGAAGAAGCCCGACCACAGCCAGATCGGCACGTCGGGGAACCAGCGGGTCATCAGCATGCCGGCGGCGGTGAATTCCAGGCCGACGGTGGAGGCCCAGCTCATCCAGTAGACCCAGCCGATCATGAACCCGGTGGCCGGGCCGATGAAGCGCGTGGCGTGGGCCTGGAAGGAGCCGGAGACGGGCATCTGCACCGATAGCTCGCCCAGGCAGACCATCACCAGATACATCAGCAGGCCCGCAACCAGGTAAGCGAGGATGGCGCCCATCGGGCCGCCCGAGCTGATGGTGACGCCCGAGCCCATGAACAGGCCGGTACCGATCACGCCGCCGAGGGACAGCATGAAGATGTGGCGGCTCTTGAGCGCGCGGGTGAGCTGGATCTTCTCGCCGCTACGGGCGTGATGGGACTCAGACATGGCGCACCTCCGGGAAACGGCGGGCGCGACGGAGCGGAACTCTACGTTGGATCATTATTGTTATCTCCAATCAATCAGAGGCCGTGGCTCGGGCACGGATGCCACCGGATTATTGGAAGGCGATGTAAGACCCCGTTGTTCCTACGGATCGAAGTTGTAGAAAGATGTAAGGATTTTGTGCGGGGCGCGTGGGGCTGGGCTTTCAGCGGGTTTCTTTTGTAAGAGCGCTCCCTGGCTGGCAAGACGCTGGGGCGATCCCCTCACCCTGGCCCTCTCCCAAAGGGAGAGGGGACTGTCCTGCGCAAGCTGCAAAATTGGTGCTCGCCGGCGAATGCCGAACGCGCCAACTACGCCGAACGGCCCCCTCTCCCCCAGGGAGAGGGCTGGGGTGAGGGCCGTCCGCCCGCGCCGAAACTACGCCCGGATGCTCTTAAAAAGCTCAGAAGCAACCACCCTCTCCCGCTCCAGCCGCTCCAGCCAATCACCGAGCAAAGCCCCCGCCAACGCCGCCTCCTCCAGCTCACCCAGGCAATCCCCCAACCCGCGCAACCCCATGGACCGGCAGCTCCCGGCCAGCCGATGCGCAAGGCTCGCGGCTTCAACGGCGTCATCCTGGCGCAGCGCATCCAGCAGCAGCGGCCATTGCTCATCGAGCAGCTTCCACAGGCTGGCGAGCAGCTCGTTCAGTTTGTGCTCGCCCAGCAAACGACGATGGGTCTCCAGGACCTGCCGATCCAGCGGGCCGTTATCCACAGCCTCCGGCAACAGCTCCCAGGTCACGCCGGACAGCGCACGGCGCAGGTCGTCCAGGCGCAGCGGCTTGCCCAGCACACCCTGCATGCCAGCCTCGAAATAGCGCCGGACCATGCCCGGCTGCACGCTGGCGGTGAAGGCGTGGATCGGTGTGGTCGCGTTGAGTCCGCTGGCCTGCGTGCGGATCGCCCGGCACAGGTCGAGGCCGTTCATCCCCGGCAGGTGCATGTCCAGCAGGATCAGATCGAAGCGCCGTGCAGCGGTAAGCGCCAGCGCCGGCGCCGCGTCCTCGGCGAGTTGCACGCGGTGACCGTCGCGCTCCAGCAGGGCCTGGGCGACCTCGCGGTTGAGGGCGACGTCCTCCACCACCAGCACGTCCAGCGCTGGCGCCTGTTCGACGGCCACGCTGGAGCGCGGGACCACGCCCGGCGCCAGTACGATGTCGAACCAGAAGGTGCTGCCCTCGCCTTCCAGGCTTTCCACGCCAATCTCGCCGCCCATGGCTTCCACCAGCCGCTTGCTGATCGCCAGCCCCAGTCCGGTGCCACCGTAGCGCCGCGCTACCTCGTCGCTGGCCTGGGTGAAGCGCTGGAAGATCTTTTCCTGCTGCTCGGCGGAGATGCCGATACCGTCGTCGGTCACCGTGAAGCGCAGCCGCTGGCCGGCGTCGCCGGTCTCCAGCACAGCGACCTCCAGCAGCACCTCACCCTCCTCGGTGAACTTCAGCGCATTGGCCAGCAGGTTACTCAGTACCTGGCGCAGGAACTGCTCGGCGCCCCGGCAACCGTCCTGTACCTGGGGTTCGATACGCAGGCGCAGGCAAGTGCCGTTGTCGTCGGCGCATGGCTCCAGCAGGGTCACCACGTCGTCCAGCAGGCGCCGCAGGGAGAAGTCCACCGGCTCCGGCTGGCTGGCGCCGTCCTCCAGCTTGGCGAAGTGCAGCACCTCGTTGAGGATCGCCAGCAGTCCTTCGCCTGCTGTGGATAACGCTTGAAGCCGGCGCCGGTCCTGCTCCCCCAGGGGCGCGGCGCGCAGCAGTTCGGCCATGCCGAGGATGCCATTGAGCGGCGTGCGGATCTCGTGGCTCATGGTGGCAAGGAAGCGGCTCTTGGCGCGGTTGGCCGCCTCGGCCTCCTCCTTGGCGCGGCGCAGGCTGGCGGTGCGCCGCTCGACCCGCCGCTGCAATTCGTCACGCTTGCTCTGCAGCGCCTCGCGGTCAGCCTCGCGCCGCCGCAACTCGGCACGCAGGGCCCGGCGCAAACCGTCGAGGGCATCGGCGACGGTGTCGATCTCGTCTTCTTCGCCTGAGCGTTTTTTAACCAGCGCCAGCTCGGTGCCCAGGTTGCCGCCAGTGAGCCCGCGGACGAATTCGGCCATGGCGCGCAGGTGGCGGGTAACCAGGCTGTGGAACAGCCAGCTCAGTGCCACCGCCAGGCCGCAGAGGAACACGCCCATCCACAACAGGCTGGTCAGCCCGCCGTGGAGCAGGCGCAGGTAGACAGCGCCCAGGTCGATGCTGACTTCCAGCTCGCCCAGGTCGCGGCGCTCGCCGTCCGGCGGCTGGAAGGCCAGGGCGTAGCGCTCGGTACGGAACGGCCCAAGTGTGTCGTCGGCGTCCTGCACCAGGTTGAAGTCGGCGCTGCGCAGGCGCACCTGGGCGATGTCGGGGAAGTCGGCCAGGCCGTGCAACTGCACGTTGAGCTGCTCCTGGTTGAGGTCCCACAGGCTGCGCTCGAAGCTGGCGAGGTAGCCGACGCGGATCAGCTCCAGGCGTGTATCGATGTCGCGCATCTCGCGGCGGTACTCGAAGTACAGCTGCACGGCGCTGGCCAGCACGGTGAAGCACAGGCTGAACAGCAGCACCCGCAGCAGCAGGCGCCGGGCCAGGCCGCTGGGCAGCTTCAACGCGGCACCCCGTCGCCGGCGAGCATGGCGCGGTAACCGCGCTCGCTCTCGTCCAGCCAGCGGGCGATGCTGCCGTCGTCCACGCGCCGTTTCAGCGCGGCGTCGATCTCGTCCATCCGCGCGGCCAGCGGCGAATGGCGCGAGACGGCGATGCGCAGGTAATCCACGGTGAGCGGCCGGGGCAGCGCGGCGATGTCCTGCCCGCCGGCCAGTTGCTCGGCGAACAGGGTGCCGGTGCGCCGCTCATGGGCGATGAAATCGATGCGCTGGCGGATCAGCTTGCCGAAGTTCTGGCGGCTGTCGGAGACCCATTCGACGTTGCCGTGCTCGGCGACGAAACGGTCGAATTCAGGTCCGTAGCTCTCGCCGAAGAGCAGCCCGCCGCGGTAATTCGCCAGATCGCTCAACTGGTCGAAACGCACCGGCTTGCGGCGGTTGTAGAAGATCGCCACTTCCTCGCGCAGCACCGGCACGCGGGAGAACAGCAGGCCGTCGTCGCGCTGCGGGGTCTGGTAGGCGAGCACCACGTCGACGCGGCCTTCGGCGGCGTCCAGCAGGCAGCGCTTCCAGTTGCCCAGCACCACGGTCTTCACCTCGTAGCCCAGTTCGCCAAGCACGCTGCGCACGGTTTGCGGCGCCAGGCCGCGCACTTCGTGGCCGTCGCTCCAGGAGATGGGCGGATAGACGGGGTAGTCGCAATAGCGGACGGGTTGGGCGGCACCAGCAACACCGTCCGCAGTCGGCAAAGATAGCGCCAGGCACAGCAGGAACAGCCAGCGCATGTCTCAGGCGTCGGCAGGCGTGGCCGTGAACAGGTAGCCGGCGCCGTGGATGGTGATGATCAGCTCCGGTTCGGCCGGGTCGTCGCGCAGCTTGCGGCGCAGGCGGCCGACCAGCACGTCGATGGAGCGGTCGTTGGGCAGCCATTCGCGGTTGCGGATCTGGTCCATCAACTGGTCGCGGCTGAGGGTATGGCCAGTGTTGCGCAGGAACACGCCGAGCAGCTGGAACTCGCCGTGGGTCAGCGGGGTTTCGCTGCCATCGCGGTCGATCAGGCGGCGGCGGTCCGGGTCCAGGGTCCACTGGGCGAAGCGCTTGTGGTGCTGACGATTGACTGGCGTGCAGGCGGCAGCGGGCTGGCGCGCGTGGCGCACGCGGCGGATCAGGTTCTTGGCGCGGGAGACCAGCTCGCGGGGGTTGAGCGGCTTGATCACGTAGTCATCGGCGCCGCACTCCAGGCCGACGATGCGGTCGATGTCGTCGTTGCGGCCGGTGATCAGGATGATGCCGACCTCCGAGCGCACGCGCAGCTCGCGGGTCAGGGTCAGGCCGTCCTTGCCGGGCAAACGGATGTCGAGCATCACCAGGTCGATGGGCTGCCCGCCCTGTTCGGCTTCGGCCAGGCTCGCCTCGGCCTGTTCGGCGGTGCCGGCACAGAGCACGTCATAGCCCTCCTCGCCCAGGTAGGCCTGGAGGAGCTCGCGAACCACCGGATCGTCGTCGACGATCAGTACACGGGAAGTCATCGCAATACCCTGCTGACGCCACCGCTCGTGGCGGGGCAATTCTTGTTATACGTGGAGGTAGAGCTGTAGGAGCTGTCCTGCAGATGGCCGCAGGTTACCGCTCGCTGAACAATCGATCAACAGGCCGCCGGCGACCGGCTGAAACGCTGCCGGCCGCCATGCTGGAGGCCGTCTACCCAGGCCTCGCAGATCTGCACGCCCTGTTCCGGGGTGAAGGTATTGGGGTTCAGCCCGGATTCCAGCCACAAGCCATCGAGCAAGGCGCTGAGGGCAATGGCGGCGAGGTCGGCGTCGAAATCGGACCATGCCTGTTCCTGCGCCAGATCCTTCAGCGCCTGCGCCAGCAAGGTGCGGTACTCACCGTAGGAATGGTCATGCGCCTGGTTGATGGCTTCGGCGGTCTTCACCGCGCCCCAGAACGCGAGCCAGGCATCCAGCAGTTGCGGGTCAAGCAGTTCGGCACAGAACGACGCCCGGAAGAACGCCGACAGCCGAGCGCGTGCATCCGGCGCCGCCTCGGCGATGGCTTCGCGCAGCAACTGCATCACGCGCCCGGTGACGGTCAGGTAGGCCTCGGCCACCAGTTCGTCCTTGCCCGAATAGTGGTGGTTGATCAGCCCCACCGAGACGCCGGCTTCGGCGCAGATCTTGCGAATGGAAGCCCCCTGGAAGCCATGGCGCTTCAGGCACGCGAGGGTGGCCTCGATCAGCAGCGCCTTGCGCTGCTCCGGCTCCAGTCGGGTAAAGCGGACTTCCTCGTTCATGCCTGGCTCCTAAAGTGTCAGGTGGCCAATCTGAACGATTGTTCGATTAGGCGCCAGTACCTACCCGTTCGGGGAATGGTCCGGGTTGTGCCCCTGGTCGAGAGTGGCTTCATCCGCGATATCTCCAATCCATAACAAAATCAAAGGTGGGACTGACATGCAGAAAACGCTCGCAGCAGTACTCAGCGCGGCGCTGGCGACCTTGCCGGCACTGGGTCACGGGGAGGATGCCGCTGGCGCGAAGACGCTGCGGCTGTACAACTGGACCGACTACATCGGCGAGCACACCGTCGCCGACTTCGAGAAGGAAACCGGGATCAAGGTGGTCTACGACACCTTCGATTCCTACGAGACCGTGCAGGGCAAGTTGCTGCCCGGCCGCTCGGGCTACGACCTGGTGGTGCTCAACGCCGCCCTGGTGCCGCCGCTGCTGAAAGCGGGCGTGTTCCAGCCGCTGGACAAGTCCAAGCTGCCCAGCTGGAACAACCTCGACCCCGACGTGCTCAAGCACCTGGACCACTACGATCCGGGCGTGAAGTACTCGGCGCCCTACACCTGGGGCAGCAACGGCATCACCTACAACATCGACAAGATCAAGCAGCGCATGCCCGATGCGCCCATCGGCTCGCTGGCGATGCTGTTCGATCCGAAGATCGTGTCGAAATTCGCCGATTGCGGGGTGACCATCATCGATTCCCCCACCGACGTGATCCCGCTGGCCCTGGCCTACCTCAAGCGCGACCCCAACAGCGCGCTGCCCGAGGATCTGAAGGCCGCCCAGGACCTGCTGCAATCGATCCGCCCGTATATCCGCAAGTTCGACTCCACCAGCTACCTCAACGGCCTGGCCAACGGCGACCAGTGCATGGCGATGACCTGGTCCGGCGACTACGCCACCGCCCAGGCCCGCGCCGACGAAGCCGGCGCCAAGGTCAAGCTGGGCTACTTCGTGCCCAAGGAAGGCTCGCTGATCTGGTTCGACGACTTCTACATCCCGGCCGACGCGCCCCACGTGGAAAACGCCCACAAGTTCATCGAGTACATGCTGCAGCCGAAGGTTGCCGCGGGCGTCGCCGACTACATCCGCTACGCCTCCAGCAACGCCGCCGCTACCCCGCTGCTGGCCGCCGAAGTGCGCAACGACCCGGCGATCTACCCCGACGCCGAGACCCGCGCCCGCCTGTTCACCCAGAAAGTGCAGACCCCCAAGGCCACTCGCCTGATCACCCGTACCTGGAACGCGGTGAAGACCGGGACCTGATAGCGCAAGACCACAGCCCCCTCTCCCCAGCCCTCTCCCTGAAGGGAGAGGGGGCAGCCCGCAGCCACGTTCAAGGAAGTCGTCTTCCTGTGATGTCGCTGACTGCGTGCCCGCAATGACCGTCGTAGTCACCGAGTACTCCGAACGGTCCCCTCTCCCTTCAGGGGGAGGGTCAGGGAGAGGGCAAGGACTCGCACGACGAACCGTAATTTCGAGGTACAGACAATGACCACCACCACCCCAGCCTTCTTCGCCCAGTTCAACGACGAGCAGCTGGTCGCCGCCGACAAAGCCCACTACATGCACGGCTACCACGTGTTCGACGATCACCGGGTCAACGGTGCGCTGAACATCGCCGCCGGCGAGGGCGCGTACATCTACGACACCAAGGGCAATCGCTACCTGGATGCCGTGGGCGGCATGTGGTGCACCAACATAGGCCTGGGCCGCGCGGAAATGGCCGAAGCCATCGCCGAGCAGGTGCGCCAGCTGGCCTACTCCAACCCGTTCTGCGACATGGCCAACGTCACCGCCATCCAGCTCTGCGAAAAACTCGCGCAGCTCGCCCCTGGCGACCTGGACCACGTGTTCCTCACCACCGGCGGCTCCACCGCCGTGGACACCGCCTACCGGCTGATCCAGTACTACCAGAACTGCCGCGGCAAGCATGACAAGAAGCACATCATCAGCCGCGTCAACGCTTACCACGGCTCGACCTTCCTCACCATGTCGCTGGGCGGCAAGGTCGCCGACCACCCCGCCGAGTTCGACTTCCTCAAGGACGTCATCCACCACATTTCCTGCCCCAACCCCTACCGCGCGCCGGAAGGGATGACCGAAGGGGACTTCCTCGAATTCCTGGTGAAGGAATTCGAAGACAAGATCCTGGAACTGGGTGAAGACAAGGTCGCCGCCTTCTTCGCCGAGCCGATCATGGGCTCGGGCGGCGTGATCATCCCGCCCAAGGGCTACCACCAGCGCATGTGGCAGGTATGCCAGAAGTACGACGTGCTCTACGTCGCTGACGAAGTGGTGACCTCCTTCGGCCGCCTGGGCGCCTTCTTCGCCTCCGAGGACGTGTTCGGCATGCAGCCGGATATCATCACCACCGCCAAGGGCCTGACCTCCGGCTACCTGCCGCTGGGCGCGTGCATCTTCTCCGAGCGCATCTGGAAGGTGATCGGCGAGGCCGACAAGGGCCGCTGCTTCGCCCACGGCTTCACCTACAGCGGGCACCCGGTGAGCTGCGTCTCGGCGCTGAAGAACATCGAGATCATCGAGCGTGAGAATCTGCTGGAGCACGTGAAGGACGTCGGCGGCTACCTGGAGCAGCGTCTGCAGGAACTGGCCGACCTGCCGCTGGTGGGCAGCGTGCGTTGCCAGAAGCTGATGGCCTGCGTCGAGTTCGTCGCCGACAAGCGCAGCAAGGTGCTCTTCCCCGAGGAGCTGAACATCGGCGAGAAGATCCACCTGCGCGCCCAGGCCAAGGGCCTGCTGGTGCGGCCCATCGTGCACCTGAACGTGATGTCGCCGCCGCTGACCATCACCCGCGCGCAGGTCGACGAGATCGTCGACACCTTGCGCGAATCGATCCTGGAGGCCGCCGCTGACCTCCAGCGCAGCGGTGATTACGCGGGGCACTGATGATCGATCCGAGGATTTTGCCTACACCCCGGCAGCCCTTTATGCTGCCGGGCATGAGCGAATCTCAGGCACTGAGCGAAACGTCCGATGCACTGGCCCTGCATGCCTGGCATGCGGGGCTGGCGCGCGTCATGGCCAGTGTCGGCGAGGTCGTCTTCGTCGAACGCCTGGCCGACGCCCTGGGCTGCCTGGTACCACTGGAGTCGGTGATGCTTGGCCTGGAACAGCGTGGCCAGCCGCCGCAACCGCTATACCAGCGCGGCATCGACCCGGAGCACCACGAGGCGCTGATCGATCGCTACTACGCCCGCGGCTACCTGCTCGACCCGTTCTGCCTGGCCATGGAAGACGGCCTCACCGAAGGCTTCTACCCACTGGCCGATATCGCCCCGGACGATTTCTTCGCCAGCGAGTACTACAAGACCTACTACCTCAAGTTCGGCTGCACCGAGGACTGCCACTTCATCATCGACCTGGGCGAGTCGCGCAAGGTCTCGCTGTGCCTGTACCAGGGCAGGAGCGGCGCGCGCTTCAGCGAAACCCAGCTGGACCTGCTGGCTACCGTCCTGCCGCTGGTGCGCGAACTGGTCCGCCAGTTCGAGCGCAACGGCGGGCTGGACCTGCTGCTGGCCGGGCGCGGTGTGAGTGTCAGCGACCCGGACGAGCAGGCGCCGCTGAACCGGCATATCCGCGCCGCCTTCATGAACTTCGGCGCCGACCGGCTGACCGAGCGCGAACGGGAAATCGCCCACCTGCTACTGCGCGGCCACTCGGTGAAATCCAGCGCGCGGGTGCTGGATATCTCACCGGAAACCGTGCGCATGCACCGCAAGCACCTCTACACCAAGCTGGAGATCAACTCCCAGGCGGAACTGTTCTCGCTGTTCATCGACTGGCTGACCGGCGGCGCCACCGCGGCCTGACGCCACTTCGGCGCTGGCCCAAACCTGTAGGAGCGAGGGGGGCGCCTAGCCCTTGCTCGCGAACGCCTAGGCCGCACCCACCCGGTTGGCGAGCACGCTCGCTCCTACAAAAAAGCGCTTCTCGCATTACCCGCCGATGCGGCATCCCGCCCGGAAATCTGCCAACCTATGGCCTTTCCCGCTGTCTGACCCGTGCCCCACCACCAGGAGAGCTTCCCGATGCCCCGCCGCTGGCTTCCCGCCTTGCTGTTGGCCGCCGCCCTGCCGCTGCACGCCGCCGAATCCAAACCCACCTATGGCCCGGAACTGGAGCGTTTCAACTACGCCTATCCGGTCGGCCATTACAGCTTCGCGTCCCAGGGCCACCACATGCACATGGCCTATATCGACGTGAAGCCGAAGAAACAGCCCAACGGCCGCACCGTGGTGCTGCTGCACGGCAAGAATTTCTGCGCCGGTACCTGGGAAACCACCATCGCCGCGCTGAGCGACGCCGGCTACCGCGTGGTGGCGCCGGACCAGATCGGCTTCTGCAAATCCACCAAGCCCGAGCGCTACCAGTACAGCTTCCAGCAGCTGGCGACCAACACCCACGCGCTGCTGGAGCACCTGAAGATCGGCAAGATCACCCTGCTGGGCCACTCCACCGGCGGCATGCTCGCCGCCCGCTACGCGCTGATGTACCCGCAGCAGGTGGAGCAGCTGGCCATGGTCAACCCCATCGGCCTGGAAGACTGGAAAGCCCTGGGCGTGCCCTACCGCACGCCGGACCAGTGGTACGAGCGCGAGCTGAAGACCAGCGCCGAGGGCATCCGCCAGTACGAGCAGGCGACCTACTACGCCGGCCAGTGGAAGCCGGAGTACGACAAGTGGGTGAACATGCTCGCCGGCCTGTTCAACGGCGCCGGCCACGAGCGCGTGGCATGGAACTCGGCGCTGCTCTACGACATGATCTTCACCCAGCCGGTGGTCTACGAATTCGGCCAGCTGAGGATGCCGACCCTGCTGCTGATCGGCACCAAGGACAACACCGCCATCGGCAAGGACATCGCTCCGGCCGAGCTCAAGCCGAAGCTGGGCAACTACGCCGAACTGGGCAAGGCGACCGCCAAGGCGATCCCCAACGCCACCCTGGTGGAGTTCGACGACATGGGCCACGCGCCGCAGATCCAGGACCCGAAGCGCTTCCACGAGGCGCTGCTCAAGGGGTTGGCGGACCTGAAGCACTGATGCTTCTTCCGTGGTCTGTGCCGGCGTGGGGCTATCGCGAACAGAGTCCGCTCCCACGTTCCCCTGAAGCTCCGGTACGGGGAGAGCCCCTCACCCCAACCCTCTCCCAAAGGGAGAGGGAGCCGTTCGGTGTACTGGATCGGTAACGAAGATAGCCGGAAAGCTCCAAGCTTCCCGAGCGCAGAGGACAGTCCCCTCTCCCCCTGGGAGAGGGTTAGGGTGAGGGCCTGCCGAGGCACAGGGCACAAGTTGTAGGAGCGAGCTTGCTCGCGAACCGCCCAGCGCCAGCGCCGCCGGGTAATCCGTTCGCGAGTAAGGACTGGGCGTCCCCTCGCTCCTACAGGCGAATACCGTCGACAGCGCCAACAAAAACGCCGGCTCCCCTCGCAGGGAGCCGGCGTTTTCATTCAGCTGAAAGAATCAGCCCAGGTTCTTGCCCAGCAACGCGTGGTAAAGCTCGCTATCGCCGAGCACGCCGACCACGCGGCTCTGCTCCTGCAGTACCAGCTTGTGGCCGGTCTGGTAGCGAATCTGCAGCGCGTCGCGCATGCGGATGTTGACGTCCACCAGGGTCGGCTCGTGCTTGAGCTTCTCCACCGGGTCGCCCGGGCGCCATTGCTGCAGGTCGATGATGTTGCTGCCCTGGCGCGCGGTCTTGATCTGGTTGGTCTCGGTCAGGCCCAGCCAGCAGTCGCGGCCCTGGTCGAAGCACACCTCGTCGGCCTGGCGGCGGCACTGGTCCAGGCCACGCATCAGGCTCGAACCACAGAGCACGTTGAGCGGATTGGTGTGGGCGACGAAGGTACGCACGTAGTCGTCCGCGGGGCTGAGCACGATTTCCTCGGGCTTGCCGTGCTGGATGATGCGGCCGTCCTTCATGATCGCGATGCGCGTACCGATCTTCAGCGCCTCGTCCAGGTCATGGCTGACGAAGACGATGGTCTTGTGCAACTGCCGTTGCAGCACCAGCAGTTCGTCCTGCAATTGCTGGCGGATCAACGGGTCCAGCGCGGAGAAGGGTTCGTCCATCAGCAGGATGTCGCCATCCATGGCCAACGCACGGGCCAGGCCGACGCGCTGCTGCATGCCGCCGGAGAGCGAGTCCGGGCGCTTGTCGCGCCACTGCGACAGGCCGACCAGCTCCAGCTTCTCGTCGATCACCTTCTTCCGCTCGCTGGCCGGGCGGCCCTGCATCTCCAGGCCGAAGCCGATGTTCTCGGCCACGGTCAGCCAGGGCATCAGCGCGAACTTCTGGAACACCATGGCGATGCGCTTGGTGCGCATGGTCTTGAGCGTCGCCGGCGAGCAGTTGGCGATATCCACCTGCTGGCCCTCGTGCTCGATCAGCAGCTTGCCGCGGCTGACCCGGTTGAGGCCGTTGATGCAGCGCAGCAGGCTGGACTTGCCCGAGCCCGAGAGCCCCATCATCACGCAGATCTCGCCGCGATTGACGTCCAGGCAGGCATCCTCCACGCCCAGTACCTGGCCGGTGCGCTTGAGGATTTCCTCGCGGCCCAGGCCCTGGTCCAGCAGCTTGAGCGCTTCCTTGGTGTGGGTGCCGAAAATCACATCCACATGTTCGAATCGAATCGCCGACATAGTGCTTACCTCCCCCGCAGCGAACGTTGCTTGCACACCCGGTCGAGCAGGATGGCGAGCAGGACGATGGCCAGACCGGCCTCGAAGCCGAGGGAAATGTCCGCGGTGTTGAGCGCATTGACCACCGGCTTGCCGAGGCCATCAGCACCCACCAGCGCGGCGATAACCACCATCGACAGCGACAACATGATGCATTGGGTGATCCCCGCGCCGATGCTCGGCATGGCGTGCGGCAGCTCGATGCGCGTCAGCAGTTGCCAGCGCGAGCAGCCGAAGGCCTTGCCGGCGTCCATCAGTTCCGCCGGCACGTCCTGGATGCCCAGGCAGGTCAGGCGGATGGGCGCGGCGATGGCGAAGATCACCGTGGAGATCAGGCCCGGAACCACACCCAGGCCGAACAGGGTCAGGGTGGGGATCAGGTAGACGAAGGTGGGTACCGTCTGCATCAGGTCCAGCAGTGGCCTGAGCCCGGTGTAGAACCAGGGCTTGTGCGCCGCCAGGATGCCCAGCGGCACCCCGATGGCGATACACACCACCGTGGCGAAGATCACCTGCGCCAGGGTCTCCATGGTCTCCTGCCAGTATCCCAGGTTGAGGATCAGCAGCAGCGAGGCCAGGGCGAATACCGCAAGGCCCCAGCTGCGCTGAATGTAGAACACCAGGAAGACCATCAGCGCGATCAGCGCCAGCGGGTTGAACCAGAGCAGGCTGTTGGTGACGCCGTGGATGAGGAACTCGAGGGTGTCGGAAATCTTGTCGAACACCGACGCGCCATGTTGCGTGAGCCAGTCGACGAAGGCGGCGATATGCTCACCCAGCGGTAGCTTGTGGTCAGTCAGAAACATAATGCGGGCCCATCAGAAGCTTAGGGAATCGGCCAACGGCAATTACTTCGGCTCTTAGTTCGAGAATGCCACCTTGGCTGCCGCCAAGGCTGGTTTGCCGTCACGGGTGGTCACGCCGGCGAGCCAGGCGTCGAGCAGTTCCGGATGGTCCTTCAACCAGGCTTTGGCCGCCTCTTCGGGCTTCTTGCCCCCGTTGAGGACGGCGTCCATGAGTTTGTTCTCCATGTCCAGGGTAAAGGTCAGGTTGGTCAGCAGCTTGCCGACATTCGGACACTCCTGGGCGTAGCCCTTGCGCACGTTGGTGTAGATGGTCGCGCCGCCGTAGTTGGGGCCGAACACGTCATCGCCACCTTCGAGGTACTTCATCTTGAAGCGAGTGTTCATCGGGTGCGGTTCCCAGCCCAGGAACACGATCCACTGGTTGCGGCGGTCGGCGCGTCCGACCTGCGAAAGCATGCCGGCCTCGCTGGACTCCACCAGCTTGAACTTGCCCAGGCCGAACTGGTTCTTGTCGAGCATGCCCTGAACCAGGCGGTTGCCGTCGTTGCCCGGCTCGATGCCGTAGATCTTGTTGTCGAGCTTGTCGGCGAACTTGGCGATGTCGGCGAAGGACTTCAGGCCGCCGTCATAGGCCGCCTGGGTGACAGCCAGGGTGTACTTGGCGCCCTCGAGGTTGGCCTTCACCGTCTCCACCGACCCGTTGTCGGCGTAGGGCTTGATGTCGTTGGCCATGCTCGGCATCCAGTTGCCGAGGAAGACGTCCAGGTCCTTGTTCGCCAGCGACTTGTAGGTCACCGGGACGGAAAGCATGGTCACCTTGGTCTTGTAGCCAAGGGACTCCAGCACCTGTCGGGTAGTGGCGGTGGTCACGGTGATGTCGGTCCAGCCGACGTCGGAGAATCGTACCGTGCCGCACGAGTCAGGTTCAGCGGCCTGAACCGCCAGCGGCGCGCAAATGGACACAGCCAGCAGCAAAGACTTGAAACCATTCATGAGCGTACTCCTCTGCGGGGTGGGCGCCGGCGCTGCCCACGGTGGGGCGCGGCGGTCTGAATTATGGTTGGGGCCTGGGGCGGGCCCTTTTGTTGTCATTTCGTAAACGATCATGGAGCAGGAAAATTTCGTCGCATACCGGGTGGGTCGCATCCAGTGCAGGCGAAGTCGTATTCAGCACCAGCCATGTCGCATCCAGTGGAAAGGCCCGGTTCCAGCGACTTCCAGCAGCTCGGATCAATCCATGGCGGCGGTTTTCTGGCCCCCCGGCGCCGCGCCCGATGAGCCGGGAGCGACACCCTGCAACCAGCCATCGAGCACCTGCGGATTGGCTTTCAACCAACTCTTGGCGGCCTGGCGGGGATTGCGTCGCTCGTTGAGCACCGCATCCATTAACTGGTTCTCCATCGCCAGATCGAACTTCAGGTTCTTCAGCAGCCGCGCGACATTGGGGCACTCCTGAAGATAGCCTGCTCTGACGTTGGTGAAGACCGTTGCGCCGCCAAAGTTGGGACCGAAGTAGGAATCCCCTCCCTCCAGATAGTTCATTTGGATGCGGGTATTCATCGGGTGCGGCTCCCAGCCCAGGAACACGATGGGCTGTTTCAAGGCCCCGGCTCGCTTGACGTAGGCCAGCATGTCGGCCTCGCTGGATTCCACCAGCTTGAAGTCGCCCAGGCCGAAGGCCTTTTCCTTGATCATCTTCTGGATCAGCTGGTTGCCATCGTTGCCCGGCTCGATACCGTAGATGCGCCCACCCAGCTGCTCCCTGAATTTTGCGATATCGGCAAAAGTCTTCAGCCCGGCCTCGTACGCGTAGCGCGGCACCGCCAGGGTGTACTTGGCGCCTTCGAGGTTGGCGCCGACGGTTTCCACCTGGCCCTTGTCGGCGAAGGGCTTGATGTCGTTCGCCATGCTCGGCATCCAGTTGCCGAGGAACACGTCGATCTTCTTCTCCGCCATCGCCTTGTAGGTGTCCGGCACGGACAGCCGCACCACCTGGGTACGGTAACCCTGGTGACTGAGCACCAGTCGCGTCACCGCGGTGGTCACGGTGATATCGGTCCAGCCCACGTCGGCGAAACGCACCACGGAGCAGGATTCGGGTTCGGCGGCGCGCACAGCGCCCGGTAGTACCACGGATAACGCCAACAGCGACGACACAAGACTCTTCATGAGGCCAGCCTCTGACTGCGGAGAAGGGGGGTGGACACGGGCGAACGCGGCCGTTCGTCGGTGGCGGATCATGGAACAGCGCGACCGCCCACGCCTATCGACCGGTCGTGGTTCGCGGCGATCGCGTCGTAAAGAGGCAAGCTTTCGTCGGCCCCGGAACAGGCGGCCCCATGCCCTGCTCCGGCAAGGTGTACCGGCGGCGTTATTGGATACGGCCGCGTCGTCGATGGACGTCGCCGGAGCCGGACTTGGGTCGATCATGACCGGGCATCGCGGGCACAGGGACGTGCCTATCCCACTCTCTTACGGATGCGCAGCTCGCTCGGAGTCCGGCATGGCAATCAGTGTGTTCGACCTGTTCAAGATCGGTATCGGCCCTTCCAGCTCGCACACGGTCGGCCCCATGCGCGCTGCCGCGCTGTTCGTCGGCGCCCTGCGCGAGCGGCAGATGCTCGAACGCACCACGCGCGTGGAAGTGCGCCTGTATGGCTCGCTGTCCGCTACGGGCGTCGGCCACGGCACCGACCGCGCGGTGATCATGGGCCTGATGGGCGAATGGCCGGACCGCATCGACCCGCGCCAGATCGAACCACGCATGGCCACGCTGCGCGAGTCCGGCGAATTGCTGCTGGCCGGCAGTCGCGCGATCCCCTTCGACTGGATCCGCGACATGCGCCTGCTCGAAGAGAACCTGCCCTACCACCCCAACGCCATGCGCCTGACCGCCATCGAAGGCGACCAGGTGCTGCACAGCGACACCTACTACTCCATCGGTGGCGGCTTCGTGGTCGACGAGGAACAGGCCGCCTCCGGCAGCCTCGACACCGACAGCACCGTGCTGCCCTACGACTTCGCCAGCGCCGCCGAACTGCTCGTGCTCTGCCGCCGCCACAACCTGCGCGTGTCCGAGCTGATGATGGCCAACGAGCGCATGTGGCGCAGCGAAACCGACATCCGCGAAGGCCTCAAGGTCATCTGGCAGGCCATGCGCGACTGTGTGAACAACGGCTTGAGCCAGGAAGGCATCCTCCCCGGTGGCCTCAACGTGCAGCGGCGTGCCGCACGCCTGCACCGCAACCTGCAGGAAATCGGCAAACCCAACGTCATCGGCTCGACGCTCTCGGCCATGGAATGGGTCAATCTCTTCGCCCTCGCCGTGAACGAGGAAAACGCCGCCGGCGGGCGCATGGTCACCGCGCCCACCAACGGCGCGGCCGGCATCATCCCGGCGGTGCTGCACTACTACATGCGCTTCAACCCCGATGCCAGCGACGACGACGTCACCAACTACTTCCTGGCCGCTGCGGCCGTCGGCATCCTGTGCAAGAAGAACGCCTCCATCTCCGGTGCCGAGGTCGGTTGCCAGGGCGAAGTCGGTTCCGCCTGCGCCATGGCCGCCGCGGGCCTCGCCGAAGTGCTCGGCGCCAGCCCCGAGCAAGTCGAGAACGCCGCCGAGATAGGCCTGGAACACAACCTCGGCCTGACCTGCGACCCGGTCGGCGGCCTCGTCCAGGTGCCCTGCATCGAGCGCAACGCCATCGCCGCGGTGAAGGCCATCAACGCCGCGCAAATGGCCCTGCGCGGGGACGGCCAGCACTTCATCAGCCTCGACCAGGTGATCCGCACCATGCGCAACACCGGCGCCGACATGCACGACAAGTACAAGGAAACCTCGCGCGGCGGATTGGCCGTCAGCATCATCGAGTGCTGACCCGCAATCGACCACGCCAGGCCTGGCACGCCCCCTGATGGCGCAAGCGGTACGCCCGTCCCGACGGCACCAGGGGCGTTACCGTTCCGGGCACAGCACCGCCGGTCGCGTGACCGGTGAGTGCTACCAAAAACCCCAGCCCAAGATCCATGCGTATTTGCGACCTTCGAGGCGTCGCAATCCGGGCCTGCAAAAGCGGCATTCCCATGCCGTTTTCTTTTTTAATTGAACGCCCATTCAACCTAGGCACGGCATTTGCCTTGCTAATAGGTAGAGAGAACAGAGGAGCAGTCCGGGCCGCGCCCGGGTCAGGTTCCCGAACAGAACAACAAGCATAAGAAACGCCTCCAGCGAGGCGACTGTGACTAGCGTGAGGTGATCGAATGAACGCGTTCAACCCCGGAGTTCCCCCGCAAAACCGAGCTCCGCAGTCCATCGGCTTCCTGCTGCTGGACAACTTCACCCTGATCTCCCTGGCCTCGGCGGTGGAACCGCTGCGCATGGCCAACCAGCTGTCCGGTCGTGAACTCTACCGCTGGCACACCCTGAGCCTCGACGGCCGCCAGGTCTGGGCCAGCGACGGCCTGCAGATCACTCCTGACGCAGCCTGCGACAGCGCTCCGCAGATGGACACGCTGATCGTGGTCGGTGGCGTCGGCATCCAGCGCAGCGTCACCCGCGAGCACACCACCTTCCTCCAGGCCCAGGCGCGCCTGGGTCGCAAGCTCGGCGCCGTGTGCACCGGCAGCTGGGCCCTGGCCCGCGCCGGCCTGCTCGACGGCTACGACTGCTCGGTGCACTGGGAATGCCTGGCCGCCATGCAGGAAGCCTTCCCTCGCGTGGCCATGAGCACCCGCCTGTTCTCCATCGACCGCAACCGCTTCACCTCCTCCGGCGGCACCGCGCCGATGGACATGATGCTGCACCTGATCGGCCGCGAGCACGGCCGCGAGCTGTCGGCGGCGATCTCCGAAATGTTCATCTACGAGCGCATCCGCAACGAGCAGGACCACCAGCGCGTGCCGCTCAAGCACATGCTCGGCACCAACCAGCCCAAGCTGCAGGAAATTGTCGCGCTGATGGAAGCCAACCTCGAGGAACCCATCGACCTCGACGAACTGGCCGTCTACGTCAATGTCTCGCGTCGCCAGCTCGAGCGCCTGTTCCAGAAGTACCTGCACTGCTCGCCGTCGCGCTACTACCTGAAGCTGCGCCTGATCCGCGCGCGCCAGTTGCTCAAGCAGACCTCCATGTCCATCATCGAAGTCGCCTCGGTCTGTGGCTTCGTCTCCACGCCGCACTTCTCCAAGTGCTACCGCGAGTACTTCGGCATCCCGCCGCGCGACGAGCGCCAGGGCCAGCCGATCGGCCAGCCGGTCATGGTCATGCCGATCCCGCAGGATCTCGCCCTCATGCCCAACTCCTCGGCCATCTCGGCCCTCAGTCAGGCCCAGGGCGAATCCACCTTCGCCAGCGTGCGGGTGCTCTGAATCCAGGGAGGCGGGAAACGAAAAGGGGAGGCCCATGGCCTCCCTTTTTTCATTCCTGTGACGCATTACGCCCCATCATTCAGATTCGTCTGAATCGCAAATCGCGCTGAATCTCGCAGTCTCCGAAGGGTTCGCCAGCATTCTTCGGAACCTCGGGACACATGGAAACCGCCCTCGAATACCTGGCCCAGCGAACGCGGGAGCTCTATCGCAAGGCCATCGAACAGGATCACGCAAGCCTGACCGGCATCCAGCTGCTGCGCCAACTCGAACGCCTGCGCCCGGAAATCTTCGACGTCAGCCGCCACCTCACCGACCTTTTCGGCGAGCACACCGGCGCGCTCGAACAGGCCAGGGCCGACAAGGCGGAAAAACTCATCGTCGCCCTCCACCGCCGGCTGCTCAGTGGCTACTGGCACCTACTGCGCACCCGCCGCGCCGAGCGCAAGACCGCCGCCCTGCTGATGCAACGCATGGTCCGCAGCCTGCAGGAAATCCACTTCAACTGCCTGCAGAACCACCACCCCGCCCCGCCAGGGCTGTGGAGCCTGCTGCACCAGGTGTACGGGCGCGCCCTGCGAATCGAAGTCCAGCACCTGCCCATCGACGACGGCGAAGCCTTCGAGCCGCGCAGCCAGACCGTCGCCGGTGGCTATCTGCACTGCCTGCTCGTGGTTGGCTCCCGGCCGTTGGAGATTCCCACGCAATACCTGCCGGCATTGATCGAATCGACCCAGGTCTTCTCCTCCATCGTGCACATCCGACCGGAGCAACCTGGCAGCCATTGGCTGCTCGAACGCGAGTACGACCGGCCCTTCCGCGAACCCGACACGACCAGCCGTGAGCAGGGCCTCGCCCTGGCGCTCGACGAACTGCTGGACATGCTCAAGCGCTTCACCGACGCGAGTGCGGGCGACTCAGCCTTTGACCTGAATGCCCACCTGCTCGCTTGCTGGAACGAAACCGGCACCGAGCCCTGGCAGGTCTGCCAGGGCTTCCCGGCACTGCTCGCGCACCTGGGCGTCGCCGACGACACACGCCTGGATGCGAGCCACTTCGAGCGCCAGCAAGAAGTGAGCGATGTCTGGTCCCAGCAACGCGGCGGCCGTGGCGGGCTGGACGAGATGGTCGCGCACCCGCACGACATCGAATTCAACCGCCCGGTGTCCAAGGCCAGCCTCCCGCCTGCCCGGCCGCTGACGCAGCCTCGTAGCAGCGAACGGCACTTCAGCGGCCACTGGGAAGGCTCGCCGCCACCCACCGTCGGCGAGTTGCTTGGCATCCGCCAGTCGGCCAGCGGCTCCTGGCACCTGGCACAGGTGGAAAGCCTCCGCCTGCTCGGCGGCGAACGCTACGAGTTGCGCGGCGCCTGGCTTTCCTCAGAGCCGCGCCCCTGCCGCCTCAGCCTGCGCAGCAAACTGCAGGAGAGCGCGCCGCGCCACGGCTTGCTGTTGCCTGAAGGGAATGGGTTGCGCGTGCTCTGCCCGACACTGCCGCTGGATGCCGGGCGAAAGGTCACGGTGGAGGACCAGGGCCGACGCTACCTGGCCCTGCTGGGCGATCCCATTGGCGACACCTTCCCGCTGTCACCGCTGGAAGTGGCCGCCGACCTGCCCTGAAGGCAGGGCTGGCGCCAGCGGCGATCACAACGCCTTGGGTACCAGCGCCGGCAGCAGCTGGCGGGAGATCGCCTCGCGTACGGCCGGCAGCAGGGTGGCGTTGCCGGCGAGCATTTCCTCCACCAGGCGACGCAGCGCCAGGGAGCGCTCCGGCGTCAGACCACGCACGGCGTATTCGCAGGCCTGCTCCGCGGTGACATCCGGCGGCACGGCGAAGCCCAGCGCTTGCAGGCGTTCGCGGAAATCGTCCTGGTCGATCAGGTCGGCGTGCATCATCGCGGGTCTCCTTGGGAGCGGCAGGGTCTGCCTCGATTCTGGTAAGCCCGGCGGGGCGCGGCAAGCACCTGTCCGGCGGAATGTCCGCGGCGGGCAAGCGCAGGTCGTTTTCGGCTAACCGGGGCGGCGGCGCGGCGCGCAGACTGGCTTCCACACCCTGCGGCGGCACCAGCACCGGCTGCAGGGCCTCGCACACTGAGAGCCCGCATCGGCTCGATTTGTCCCCTGCCGCGCGTCGGGCGCCGCAGGGGATTTTTTTGGCTCAGCGCAAGTGGCGGCGCAGGAATGCCAGCAGAGCGACGCGCAACTGCACCACTTCCGCCACGTCGTGGGCGCGCAGGCAGCCGTGGACCAGGCCGGGCCCGGCGAAGTACTCCACGTCCACGCCAGCCGCGCGCAGACGGTCACGGTAGAGAGCACCGTCATCGCGCAGCGGGTCGAATTCGGCGACAGCGATGAAGGCCGGCGGCAGGCCACGCAGGTCTTCAGCCATCAGCGGCAGCGCGAGGGGATCGCGACGGTCGGCGGGCCGCGACAGGTAGGCGTTCAAACAGTTATCCACCTCCTCGCGAGTCAGCAGGGGCGCGTTGGCGCACTGCGTGCGCGAGGGTGTCGGCTGGTCGCCCAGAGCAGGGTAGATCAGCGCCTGGGCCCCCGGCAGCGGCTCTCCCGTGTCACGCAGGGCGAGGCAGAGCGCGGCGCTCAAATTGCCGCCGGCACTGTCGCCGGCCACCACCAGGCGGGCGATGTCCACCGGTTCGCCCAGGCTGCCGCTGCGCAGGCGCTGCCAGACGATCCGGCAGTCGTGCAGGGCGGCGGGATAGGGATGCTCCGGCGCCAGCCGGTAGCTGACGGCGACCACCAGGGCCTGGAGCTGGGCGGCCAGTTCCGCGCAGATGACGTCGTGGCTGCCGGCATTGCCCAGCGTCCAGCCGCCCCCGTGCAGATAGAGCACCGTGGGCCAGCCGCTTTCCGGCGCGAGCGAGGCGGGCCGGTAAAGACGGATTTCCGGCAGGCCTTCCAGCAGCAGTTCGCTGATGCAAAGCCCAGCCGGGCGCGGCGGACAGAAGGCCTCGGCCATGCGTAGATAACCTTCGCGCTGGGCGGCGAGGGTGGGACTGGCGACGGCCATCGATTGCGTGCGAACGACGAACGCCTGCATGGCATCGGACAGCGGATAGCGCCGCGTCATGGAGCGCTCAACCCGGCAGGCCGATGACACGGCCCACGTAGTCCGGACGCGGCAGCGGCCGATGGGCCTCGGCCAGCGCTAGCACGCGCTCCAGCACCACGCCTTCGAAGGGCGCTGAACGTGCCCCGCCTTCGAGGTTCACGTGCAGCAGCATCTGTTCGCTGGCGGCCAGGGCGAGGTCTTCGCCGGCGCGGTGCAGGCTGTGGAAAACATGCAGGCGCTTGCGGTCGTGGGCGATCAGTTGGGTGCGCACTTCGACCTTTTCACCCTCCTTCACCTCGTGCAGGTAGTTCAGGTGTACTTCGAGGGTGAACAGGGAAGCGCTGGTGGCGGCGCGATGCTCCGCGTCGAGGCCCAGGTAATCCATCAGGGCGTCGGTGGCGTAGCTGAACAGCAGCAGGTAGAAGGCGTCGCGCAGGTGGCCGTTGTAGTCGGTCCATTCGGCGAGGATGGGGGTTTCCCAGGTTTTCAGGGCGTGCATGGCTGTGCGTCCGTGAGGCCCCCACCCAGCCCTCTCCCAGTAGGGAGAGGGGCGGTTCGGAGAGGGTGATGAACCGTGAGGTTAGTCGGCGAAGGCGAAGCCGTGTCTGGACTTGGTGTCCTTGATGGCGCCGAGTACCGCCAGCAGGCAGTCGTCGCGATAGCGCTCCAGCTCGGCAATGCTCCGCGAGCCCTGCTGTTCACTGGTGCCTTCCACGACGCGGTCGATCAGCGTGTCGGTCAGCTCCGGGGCCGGCAGGTAGGTCCAGGGCAACTGCAGCGCCGGGCCGAACTGGGCCATGAAGTGACGCATCCCGGCGTTGCCGCCGGCCAGGGTGTAGGTGAGGAAGGTGCCCATGAACGACCAGCGCAGGCCGGCGCCGAAGCGGATGGCGTCATCGATCTCGCCGGTGCTGGCCACGCCATCGTTGACCAGGTGCAGCGCCTCCCGCCAGAGGGCTTCGAGCAGGCGGTCGGCGATGAAGCCCGGTACTTCCTTCCTCACGTGCAGTGGCCGCATGCCGAGCGATTCGTAGACCTTGATCGCGGCCTGGACGGCTTCGGGCGCGGTCTTCTCGCCGCCCACCACTTCCACCAGCGGCAGCAGGTACACCGGATTGAACGGATGGCCGACCACGCAGCGCTCGGGGTGTGTGGCGTCGGCGTAGAACTCGCTGGGCAGCAGGCCCGAGGTGCTGGAGCCGATCAGGGCGTTGGGCTTGGCGGCGGCGCTGATCCTGGCGTGCAGCTCGCACTTCAGGTCGAGGCGTTCGGGGGCGCTTTCCTGAATGAAGTCGGCGTCGCGCACGCACTCTTCGATGGTCGCGACAAAGCGCAGGCGGTCCTGCGAGGCGCCGGGGGCGAGGCCAGCCTTTTCCAGCGCCGGCCAGGCATTGGCGATGCGCGCGCGCAGAGCGGCTTCGGCGCCGGGAGCCGGGTCCCAGGCGACGACGTCGAGGCCGTGGGCCAGGGCGCGGGCGACCCAGCCACTGCCGATGACGCCGCTGCCGAGGGCGGCGAAGGTTTTGATGTCGGTGATGAAGGGCATGGTAGCTCCAGCAGGAATGAGGGATTACCTGTAGGAGAGAGCTTGCTCGCGAACAAAGTCCGCAGCGGGGCTGGTTCGCGAGCAAGCTCGCTCCTACGAAGAGCAGTTCGTACGCAGGGTGATTGGATCAGCGCGGCTTGAGATTCATCTTCCTGCGCCCCTCGGCCGGGGTCAGGGCGCGGCCGCCCAGGCGCTGGATGATCTCGATGGCGCGTTCGACCAGTTGGCCGTTCGTGGCGTGCACACCACGGTCCAGCCAGATGTTGTCTTCCAGGCCGACCCGCACGTTGCCGCCCAGCAGCATGGCCTGGGCGACCATGGGCATCTGCGAGCGGCCGATGCCGAAGCCGGCCCAGGTCAGGCCGTCGGGGATGTTGTCGGCCATGGCCTTCATGGTGGTGGTGTCCGCCGGTGCGCCCCACGGGATGCCGAGGCAGATCTGAATCAGCGGGTCCTCCAGCAGACCTTCCTTGAGCATCTGCTTGGCGAACCAGAGGTGGCCGGTGTCGAAGATTTCCAGTTCGGCCTTCACGCCCAACTCGGTGATGCGCTTGGCGCCGGCACGCAGCTGGGCCGGGGTGGAGACGTAGATGAAGTCGCCATCGCCGAAGTTCAGGGTGCCGCAGTCCAGGGTGCAGATTTCCGGCAGCAGTTCTTCGACGTGCTTCAGGCGCTCCAGCGGGCCGACCAGGTCGGTGCCGGCGCCGAACTCGAGCGGCTGTTCGCCCTGGCCGATCTGCAGGTCGCCGCCCATGCCGGCGGTGAGGTTGATAATGACGTCGGTGTCACTCTCGCGGATGCGTTCGACCACTTCGCGGTAGAGCTTCACGTCGCGGCTGGGCTTGCCAGTCAGCGGGTCGCGGACGTGGCAGTGGGCGACAGTGGCGCCGGCCTTGGCGGCCTCGATGGCGGCGGCGGCGATTTCCTTCGGGGTGACGGGAATGGCCGGGTGCTTGCCGACGGTATCGCCGGCGCCGGTCACCGCGCAGGTGACGATTACTTCGTAGTTCACGGTGGCTGTCCTTCTTGAGGTCGAACGAACCCACTGCGCGCCGGACGACGCGCAGGGAGTTGCTGGTAAGTGGTTACTTGAGCGAGGCCTGTACGGCGGCGAGGCCGTCCTTGCCGTCGAAGGTGGTCACGCCATCGAGCCAGGCCTTGAGCGGCTCGGGGTTCTGCTTCAGCCAGGCCTTGGCGGCATCCACCGGCTGGCTGCGGTCGAGGATCGGCACCATCACCTGGCTCACCTGCTGGCTGCTGAACTTGAGGTTGTGCAGCAGCTTGGCGACGTTGCCGCACTGCGCCTGGTAGCCGCCGGCGGTCATGATGGAGACGGTGGCGGAGCCTTCGTTCGGGCCGAACACGTCGTCACTGCCGGTGAGGTACTTCATATCGATCTGCAAGTTCATCGGGTGCGGTTTCCAGCCGAAGAACACCACCCACTGCTGGCGCTTGATGGCGCGCTTGACCGCGGTGAGCATGCCGGCCTCGCTGGACTCGACGATCTGGAAGCCCTTCAGGCCGAACTTGTCGTCGGCGATCATCTTCGCGGTGATGCGGTTGGAGCCGCTGCCGGGCTCGATCAGGTAGATCTTGTTGCCCAGCTTGTCCTTGAACTTGGCGATGTCGGCGAAGGTCTTCAGACCGCCATCGTAGACGTAGGTCGGCACAGCGTAGGTGGACTGCGCGTCCGGCAAGGTCGGCGGGGTGATCACGTCGATCTGCTGCTTGTCGAGGTAGGGCTTGGCCACCGGCTGCATGGTCGGCTGCCAGTAGCCGAGGAAGACGTCGAGCTGCTTGTCGGCCATGCCGGCGAGGACGATCTGCTGCGAGGCGCTGGTCTGCTTGACCTTGTAGCCCAGGCCGTCGAGCACGGCTTCGGCCACGGCGCTGCTGGCGACGACGTCGGTCCAGTTCACCGTGCCCATGCGCACGTTCTGGCACTGGGCGGGCTCGGCGGCCCAGGTGGTGCTGGCGGCGGCCATTAGTGCGGCGCAGCCGAGCGCTCTGATCGATAGCTTCATGACTTCTCCCTCAAGGCCTTTGCGGCGTTGGTTATCGTTGTTGTACGTCATGCGGCCCTCAGGGGGCTGGAGAACAAATTACGCAGGCGCAGCCCCGGCGAATCGCACTGCGGCGACCAGCTCTTGCACAGCAGCGACCTCCCCGATTGCCAGGGCGACTTGCATGGTTCATAAGCAAGGGCAGGCTGCCACTATGTCGCCCTCCCATCGCACGGTACCCGCCATGTCCCAAGACTTCTGGTTCCTGCTGTTGCCCGGATTTTCCGTGATGGGTTTCGTCTCCGCCGTGGAGCCGCTGCGGGTGGCCAACCGCTTTCGCGGCGAACTCTACCGCTGGCACCTGATGAGCATGGATGGCGGACCGGTGCTGGCCAGCAACGGCATGTCGATGAACGCCGACAGCGGCCTGGAGGCATTGCACGAAGGCGATACGCTGCTGGTGGTGGCGGGTTTCGAGCCGCTGCGCGCCTGCACCCCGGCGCTGCTGCACTGGCTGAAACGGCTGGACCGTGATGGTGTGACACTGGGCGGCATCGACACCGGCAGCTTCGTGCTGGCCGAGGCTGGCTTGCTGCAGCGCCAGCGCTGCACGGTGCACTGGGAAGCGCTGGAGGCCTTCCGGGAGACTTATCCACAGGTGCAGGCGACCCAGGAGCTGTTCGAGATCGACGGCCCGCGCATCACCTCCGCCGGTGGCACCGCGTCCATCGACCTGATGCTCGACCTGATCGCCCAGGCCCACGGGCCGGAGCTGGCGGTGCAGGTATCGGAACAGTTCGTGGTCGGGCGTATTCGCAACCGGCAGGACCACCAGCGCTTGCAGATCGCCAGCCGCTATGGCGTCTCCAACCGCAAGCTGGTGCAGGTGATCGGCGAGATGGAGCGCCACACCGAACCGCCGCTGACCACGCTGGAGCTGGCCGAGCGCATCCAGGTGACACGGCGCCAGCTGGAGCGCCTGTTCCGCTTGCACCTGAACGACACGCCGTCGAACTTCTACCTCGGCCTGCGCCTGGATAAGGCCCGCCAGCTGCTGCGCCAGACGGACATGAGCGTGCTGGAGATCGGCGTGGCCTGCGGCTTCGAGACGCCCTCGTACCTGTCGCGCAGCTACCGGGCGAAGTTCGGGGTGTGCCCGAGCCAGGATCGGGTCGGGTTGCGCAAGGTCGTCGCCAAGGCAGTCATCCCGCAGGCATGAATCTCCTGCAGGAGCGAGCGGGCTCGCGAACGGTGTCAATCGGCAGCGTCGGAGCTTCGCGGGCTCGCGAGCAAGGGCTAGGCGCCCCCTCGGTCCCACGAATAGCAGGTTGGCAATATCTGTGTGGTCGCCGTCATTTACCCGTTCACGGGCCGAGCGGAGTATGGAGACCAGCTTCCCCCCCACTGCCTTTGGAGACCACCATGAACGAAGCCCGCCCCCCTCTGCCGCCGTTCACCCGCGAAACCGCGATCCAGAAAGTCCGCCTCGCCGAGGATGGCTGGAACAGCCGCGATCCGCACCGTGTATCACTGGCCTATTCACCGGAGAGCCGCTGGCGCAACCGTGCGACCTTCGTCCAGGGGCGCGAGCAGATCGTGCAGTTCCTCACCGCCAAGTGGGTGCGCGAGCAGGAGTACCGGCTGATCAAGGAGCTCTGGGCCTTCACCGACAACCGCATCGCCGTGCGCTTCGCCTACGAATGGCACGACGACTCGGGCAACTGGTTCCGCTCCTACGGCAACGAGAACTGGGCGTTCGACGAGAACGGCCTGATGTACGAGCGCCACGCCTGTATCAACGACCTGCCGATCAGCGAGGACGAGCGCCTGTTCCGCTGGCCGCAGGGGCGCCGGCCGGATGAGCATCCGTCGCTGAGCGGGCTGGGACTGTAGCGGGTTATCCACAAGCCACAGCCGGTTGGCTGTTTTACGAGCGGGCCTGCCCGCGAACGACCTCGGCAACGAGGCCGGTTCGCGAGCAAGCTCGCCTTTACAAAAGCTGTTATGCCGGGACAGCGCGGGCGGGAACGGTGGAGGAGATGCGGCTGTCCTCCAGGATCATCGCCGCCGCCCGCTCGCCGAGCATGATGCACGGCGCGTTGGTGTTGCCGCTGATCAGCGTCGGCATGATCGACGCGTCCACCACGCGCAGGCCCTTCAAGCCATGCACGCGCAGGCGCAGGTCGACCACAGCCATCGCGTCTTCACCCATCTTGCAGGTGCCCACCGGGTGGAACACGGTAGCGGCGTATTCGCGCAGGTGCTCCAGCAGTTGCTCGTCGGTCTGCACCTGCGGGCCGGGCAGCATTTCGGCGCCGCGGATGTTGTCGAACTCCGGCTGGGCGAGGATCTTGCGCGCCAGCTTCACGCCTTCCACCAGCACGCGGCCGTCTTCCTCGTTGGCGAGGAAGTTGTAGTCGATCTCGATGTCGCCGCCGGGCTTCACGCGCAGCTCGCCGATGCTCTTCGGGCGCAATACGCAGGTGTGCACGGCGTAGCCATGGCCCCACTCGAACAGGCGGCCACGGTGGCTGCGGTAACCGGGGACGAAGTGGAACTGCACGTCGGCCAGGCCATCCGCCAGCGGTGTGCGGGCAAAGCCGCCGGCTTCGACGTAGTTGGTGGTCAGCCAGCCCTTTTTCGCCAGCAGGTACTTGAACGGCGACAACAGGATTTGCGGCAGCGAACCCAGGGAGAAGCCCAGGCTAAGCGGGCTGGGCGAGCGCACGGTGACCAGGCCGTCGAGGTGGTCCTGGAGGTTCTTGCCCACGCCCGGCAGGTCGTGCGTGACCGCGATGCCGGCGGCTTTCAATTCCTCGCCCGGACCGATGCCGGAAGCCAGCAGTATCTGCGGCGAACCGAGGGAGCCGGCCGACAGAATCACTTCGCGGCGCGCCAGCAGGCGTTCGCCGCTGCGCAGTTCGATGCCGGTGACGCGCTCGCCTTCCAGCAGCAGGCGGCCCACCTGGCGGCCGCTCAGCACGGTGAGGTTCGGGCGCTGCAGCGGCGCGACGAAGGCGCGGTAGCTGCTCAGGCGCTTGGCGTCCTTCTGGGTCACGTTGTAGATGCCCACGCCCTCGAACTCGCGGCCGTTGAAGTCATCGTTGCGGCGCAGGCCGAGGTGTTCGGCAGCCTTGATGAACAGGTGCGACAAGGGGTTCGGATCACGCGGCTTGTCCACCACCAACTCGCCGAGGGTGCCGTGCAGCGCCGGGTCCTGGCCCAGCAGGTTGCGCTCGGATTTCTTGAAGAACGGCAGCACGTCCTTCCAGCCCCAGCCGGGACAGCCGTCCTGCTCCCAGCGGTCGTAGTCGGAGGCGTGGCCACGGATGTAGATCATGCTGTTCATCGAGCTGGAGCCGCCCAGGGCCTTGCCACGGGGGCAGTGCAGCGAGCGGTTGTTCAGGCGCTGCTGCGGTGCGGAGTAGAAGTTCCAGCTGAAGATCTTGCTCTTGTACAGCGTGATGGTGCCGGCAGGGGTCTGCACGCGCGGGCTGGCATCGCTGCCGCCGGCTTCCAGCAGGCAGACGCGCACGGACGGGTCGGCGCTCAGTCGATTGGCCAGGACACAGCCGGCGGAGCCGGCGCCGACGATGAGGTAGTCGTAGGTGGAATCGTTGGACATGGGGGTTTTCCTTTGGTCCTTGCGTGAATGGCAGAACCCCTCACCCCAACCCTCTCCCGAGGCAGAGGGGGCCGAACGGTGCTGCAGCGAATCACCGTATCGGCCGGCGCCCTGCAGGAGGCGCCGGCCGACGGCAGGTCAGTGCGCTTCTTCCAGGTCGTCGTGCAGCAGCCCGAGGATCTCGCGCTTCAT
>NZ_BDAI01000022.1 GCF_002091755.1 Pseudomonas nitroreducens NBRC 12694 | reverse complement strand
CCCGCCGCGCCTTCGAGAAACGCGCCGAAGGAGAAGCCGATCAGCACCACCTGCAAACGCTGGTCAGTGGTGATCGCCAACACCGAGCTGCGGATGATCTCGAACTGCCCGCTCTTCACCGTCAGCTTGTAGAGGAACACTGCGGCCACGATGATCCAGGCGATCGGCCAGAGCCCGTAGAAGAAACCGTAGATCGCCGAGGCCAGCGCCTTGTCCACCGGCATGTGGTAGACGGTGACGGCGATCAGCAGCGACAGCAGCAGGGTGATCGCCCCCGCGATGTGGCCCTTCAAGCGGAACACCGCCAGGGCGAGGAAGAAGAAGATGATCGGCACGAGGGCCGCCAGTGCCGACAGCCCGAGGCTGCCGAGTGGGGTGTAGAGCTGTTGCCAGGTTTGCATGGGGATTGTCCCTTGTTGTTGTGGATGCACACGGCAAAGCGTCAGCGGTGGATAACTTTTGTCGGTGGTGCGTTGGACGGCGGTCGGCGATGTGCCGGCGCCCATGGAAAAAGCCCCGGCACGCGGCGCGTAGCGGGGCTTCTGAACAACGAGGCGGGCAAGCTTTCGCGGGGGTCGCCGCCGGCCCGCTTGAAGCCGACGGCGACTGCAGCCCGGACGCTGGGCACCTGACGCCAGAGCCGCGTGGACGACTTCACAGCGCCGCCACGCCTGCGCTGGCGACCTGCGCATCTTCCCCGGCTTTCACGCCGGAGACGCCGACCGCGCCGATCACCTGGCCTTCGACGACGACCGGCACGCCGCCTTCGAGCGAAGTGATCAGCGGCGCGCTGACGAAGGCCACGCGGCCGTTGTTGACCATGTCCTCGTAACCCTTGGTTTCACGCCGGCCTAGCGCCGCGCTGCGGGCCTTTTCGGTGGCGATATAGGCACTGGCCGGCGCGCAGCCGTCGAGGCGCTCCAGGGCCAGCGGGTGGCCGCCGTCGTCCACTACCACGATGGACACCGCCCAGTGATTGCGCTGCGCCTCATCGCGGGCGGCGGCGAGGATGCGGCCGACCTCCTGCTGGGTCAGAACGGCTTTGTTGAGCATGCTTGCACCTCGCCTTGAGAGTGGGGTTGCGGCGCGTCGGCCAGCGCTTCCTCCACCAGTTCGATCCAGTGCCGCACCGGCGTGCGTCCCGCGCCGCCCAGGTGTGTCTGGCAGCCGATATTGGCGGTGACGATGACCTCGGGGTTGCCGCTTTCCAGTGCCTGCATCCGGTTGTCGCGCAGCCGCCTGGACAGCGCCGGCTGGGTCAGCGAATAGGTGCCGGCGGAGCCGCAGCACAGGTGGCTGTCCGGCACGCCGGTGAGGCTGAAGCCCAGGCGTGTGAGCACGCTTTCCACCGCGCCGCCAAGCTTCAGCGCGTGCTGCAGCGTGCAGGGGCAGTGGAAGGCCAGGCGGCGGTCGCCCTGCAGGTGGAGTTCTTCCAGCGGCTCGTCGCGCAGCACTTCGGAGAGGTCGCGGGACAGCTCGCTGATCCGCTTCGCCTTGGCGGCGTAAGCGGTGTCGCGTTCCAGCAGATGGCCGTAGTCGCGGACGAAGGCGCCGCAGCCGCTGGCCGTCTGCACGATGGCCTCGGCGCCGGCTTCGATGGACGGCCACCAGGCGTCGATGTTCCGGCGTGCGCGCTCAAGGCCTTGCGCCTGGGCATTCAGGTGATAGTCCACGGCGCCGCAGCAACCGGCGTCCGCCGCCGGGATCACGCTGATGCCCAGGCGATCCAGCACCCGCGCTGCAGCGGCATTGGTGTTGGGCGACAGCGCCGGTTGCACGCAGCCTTCGAGCATCAGCATGCGCCGGGTGTGGTGTGGTTTCGGGCGTGCCACGGGCGGGTGCGGATGGCGCGGCAGTTTGCTCTGCAGGCTCTCCGGCAGCAGTGGGTAGAAGGTCCGCCCGGCCTTGGCCAGCGCGCCGAACAAAGCGGCATTCGGCACCACGGCGCGCAGGCCGCGACGCATCGCGCGCTCGCCGAAGGTTCGCGGCACCTGCTCCTCGACCACCGCGCGGCCGATGTCCAGCAGGTTGTGGTAGTCCACCCCGGAAGGGCAGGTGCTTTCGCAATTGCGGCAGCTCAGGCAGCGGTCCAGGTGCTCGCGGGTGCTGGCGCTGGGATCAACGCCTTCGAGCACCTGCTTGATCAGGTAGATGCGCCCGCGCGGGCCGTCCAGTTCGTCGCCCAGCAACTGGTAGGTCGGGCAGGTGGCGGTGCAGAAGCCGCAGTGCACGCAGGAGCGCAGGATGCGCTCGGCTTCCTCGGCGCGCGGCAGGTGCCTGGCCTGTTCGCTCAGGTTGGTTTGCATCAGAGCTCCCTGTACATGCGACCGGGGTTGAAGATGCCTTGCGGGTCCAACTGCTGCTTGAGGCTGCGGTGGTAGCGCAGCAGGGCGGCAGGCAGTGGATGGAACGCATCGTCACCCGGCGCGTAGCGAGTGGCGTGGCCGCCGAACTCGGCGACGCTGTGGCGGATCAGCTCGGCGTCCGCGTCGGACTTCAGCCAGCGCTGCGCGCCGCCCCAGTCGATCAGTTGTTCACCCGGCAGGGCTATCGCCGGGGTTGCATTGGGCAGTGACAGCCGCCACAGCGTGCCGGGGCCGGTGAAGAAGCCGAGGCGCTGCTCGCGCAAGTCCTGCCAGTAGGTACTGTCGATCTCCTCGCCACCCAGGCGCAGGCGGGCGGAGCACACGGAGCCTTCGCCGCCTTCCAGACGCAGATGCAGCGCCGCTCCGTCGTGGCAGGCGGCGGAGATCGGGATCGGTTGCGCACCCCATTCCGCCAGTTCTCCCAGCGCCTGGTGAACGTCCATTTGCAGGCGCAGGCTGGCGCACATCCGGGGTTTGGGCAGCACCTTCATCGACACTTCGGTGATCAGCCCCAGGCAGCCGAAACTGCCGGCAAGCAAGCGGGAGAGGTCATAGCCGGCGACGTTCTTCATCACCTCGCCGCCGAAGCGCAGCAGCTTGCCATGGCCGGTGATCACCCGTGTGCCCAGCACGTAGTCGCGCACCGAGCCCGACCAGGGCCGGCGCGGGCCGGATATCCCGGCCGCGACCATGCCGCCGAAGGTCGCCGTGGAAAAGTCTGGTGGCTCGCAGGGCAGCATCTGCCCGGCGCCCTCCAGCGCCGCTTCGATCTCCGCCAGCGGCGTGCCGGCGCGGGCGGTGAGCACCAGCTCGGTCGGGTCGTAGCTGACGATGCCGCAATGGGCGCGGGTATCCAGCTCCACGCCGTTCACCGGGCGGCCGAGGAAGGCCTTGCTGTCACCGCCGCGAAGGCGCAGCGGCGTTCGAGCGTGGAGCGCTTGGTTCACCTGTTCGAGCAGGTCGGCACTGGCATCGGCCATCAGAAACGCTCCAGGTCGGGGAAGGGCAACTGGCCGTGGTGCACGTGCATGGCGCCGAATTCGGCGCAGCGGTGCAGGGTCGGGATGTTCTTGCCGGGGTTGAGCAGGCGGTCCGGGTCGAAGGCCGCTTTCACCGCATGGAACAGGGTCAGTTCGTCGCTGTTGAACTGCGCGCACATCTGGTTGATCTTCTCGCGCCCCACGCCGTGTTCGCCGGTGATGCTGCCGCCCACCGCCACGCAGAGTTCGAGGATCCTGCCGCCGATGGCTTCGGCGCGCTCCAGCTCGCCGGGCAGGTTGGCGTCGAAGAGGATCAGCGGGTGCATGTTGCCGTCGCCGGCATGGAATACGTTGGCCACGCGCAGGCCGAATTCCTTCGACAACTCGGCGATGCCGTGCAGCACGCGCGGCAGTTCGCGGCGCGGGATGGTGCCGTCCATGCAGTAGTAGTCCGGGGAGATGCGTCCCACCGCGGGGAAGGCGTTCTTGCGCCCGGCCCAGAAGCGCACGCGCTCGGCCTCGTCGCAGGCCAGCCGCACATCGGTGGCGCCGGCCGTGCGCAGCACGCCGTCGACGCGCTGGCAGTCGTCCTGTACGTCGGCTTCCACGCCATCCAGTTCGCACAGCAGGATGGCCGCGGCGTCCACCGGGTAGCCGGCGTGGATGAAGTCCTCGGCGGCACGGATCGACAGGTTGTCCATCATCTCCAGCCCGCCGGGGATGATGCCGGCGGCGATGATATCGGCCACCGCGCGGCCGGCCTTTTCCACCGAATCGAAACTGGCCAGCAGCACCCGCGCCACCTGCGGCCGGGGCAGCAGCTTGACGGTGACCTCGGTGACGATGCCAAGCATGCCTTCGGAGCCGGTGAACAGCGCCAGCAGGTCGAAGCCGGGGCTGTCGAGGGCGTCGCTGCCCAACGTCAGGTGCTCGCCTTCGACGGTGAGGATGTCCACCTTCAGCAGGTTGTGCACGGTCAGGCCGTACTTGAGGCAATGCACGCCGCCGGCGTTCTCGGCGACGTTGCCGCCGATGGAACAGGCGATCTGCGACGACGGATCGGGTGCGTAGTAAAGCCCGTGCGGCGCGGCGGCCTGGGAGATCGCCAGGTTGCGCACGCCGGGTTGCACGCGGGCGAAGCGGCCGGCGGTGTTCACTTCGAGGATACGGTTGAAGCGCGCCATCACCAGCAGTATGCCTTTCTCCAGCGGCAGCGCACCGCCGGACAGGCCCGTACCCGCGCCACGCGCCACCACCGGTACCTGGCGCGCATGGCAGAGCTTGAGCAGCGCCTGCACCTGCTCGATACGCTCGGGCAGCGCCACCAGCATCGGCACGCTGCGGTAGGCGGAGAGGCCGTCGCACTCATAGGGCTTCAAGTCTTCGGCGCGGTGCAGCAGTTCGAGGTCGGGCAGTGTCGCGCGCAGCTCGGCGAGCAGGGCGGACTTGTCGACGGCAGGCAGCGCGCCGTCGACGCGCTCGTCGTAGAGGATATTCATGGGCCACGGTGCTCTGATCTTGTTATTGGACGAGCCCGTCAGGCGGGCTTCATGAGCCACAGCGCCGTGAACATGCGGCCGCCGCTTCGCGGGCGTCCATCGGCTTTCACACTGGTCGGACCAGTTGTTGCGTGCTGCTGCGCTGGAAACGCCCCGTCATGGCGGCTATGGTTGTTGGGCATGAGGCAGGTGGTTACCTGCTGGTCCTACCAGTTGTGGAGCCATTCGATGACCAGCATCCAGCAGCGCAAGCAGCGCGTCGCCGACCAGGTGGCGGAAAAGATCGAGCGCCTGATCGTCGATGGCGTACTCAAGGTCGGCCAGGCGTTGCCGTCGGAACGGCGCCTGGTGGAGAAGCTCGGCTGCTCGCGCTCGGCGTTGCGTGAAGGGCTGCGCGCGTTGCGCGGACGCGGCATCGTCGATACCGAGCAGGGGCGGGGATCGTTCGTTGCCGACCTGACCGGCGCCGAGGATATCTCGCCGCTGATGCACCTGTTCCGCTCGCAGCCGCGCACGCTCTACGACCTGCTGGAAGTGCGCGCGCTGCTGGAGGGCGAGTCTGCCCGGCTGGCCGCCCTGCGCGCCACCGAGGTCGACCTGTTGCTGATCGGCCGGCGCTTCGAGGAGATGCATGCGGCTTTCGACGAGCCGCAACCGCTGGACCCACGCGAACACGCGCGGCGCGACCACGCCTTCCACCAGGCGGTCAGCGAGGCCTCGCACAACCCGGTGCTGGTGCATACGCTGCAGTCGCTCAACGAGCTGATGCTCAGCACCGTGTTCGCCTCGGTGAACAACCTCTACAACCGCCCGCCGCAGAAGCGCCAGATCGATCGCCAGCATGCGCGGCTGTATCGCGCCATCGTCGAGCGCCAGCCGGAACAGGCCCAGCGCGCCGCCCGCGAGCATATCCACGGCGTGCGCGACAATCTGCGGGAGATCGAGCAGGAGGAACAGCGGCTGGTGCGCGCGACCTTGCGCATGGAAGGCTGGAAATAACGCGGGAGCGGAACGCCGGCTTTCAGGCTTGCGTCGGCGCCGGGCGTTTTGCCGTGGAGGCGGATTTTGCCCGCGATGCCGGTTTGGCGGTTTCACTGCGCGCCTTGCGCTCGCGCATCTCCGCCAGCATGCGTTCGGCATTCGCCGCGCAACCCATGCCCTCGGGTTTGTTCTCGATACCCTCGATCACTTCCAGCAGGCGTAAACGGTTCTGCCGCAGTTGCCGCTCCATCGCCTCGATCTCCGCGACCTTGCGGCGCAGGCCGGCGACGAGTTCGCCGTGGCCGTTCTCGATGGGGCTGGAGTGCGGCAGCAGGCTGCGGATTTCCTCCAGGGTGAAACCGGTCTGCTGGGCGCTGCGGATGATTTCCAGCAGGTCGAGGGTTTCTGCCGGGTACTCGCGGTAGCCGTTGGCCAGGCGGCGCGCCGGAGCGATCAGCCCGCTGGCTTCGTAGAAGCGGATGCGCGAGGGGGCGAGGCCGCTGAGCCTGGCCAGTTCACCGATTTTCATGCAGGGCTCCGAAGGGGCTTGACCTTGAAGTGAACTTTAAACTTAACCTCACTGCCGTCACAACCCATCAGGACAACCTCGGAGCCTAGCCATGTCGCCCTTCCAGCCCCTGCGCCTGCCCAACGGCGGCGAAGTCCCCAACCGTATTGCCAAGGCCGCCATGGAAGAGAACATGGCCGATGCCGACCAGGCGCCTTCGGCTGCCTTGCTGCGCCTTTACCAGGCCTGGGCGGACGGCGGCGTCGGCCTGATCCTCAGTGGCAACGTGATGATCGACGGCCGCGCCATGACCGGCCCCGGCGGCGTGGTGCTGGAAAATGACCGGCATCTGGAGCGCTTCCGCGAATGGGCGCGCATCGGCCGTTCCCGGGGTGCGCAGTTCTGGTTGCAGTTGAACCATCCTGGCCGCCAGGTGCAGACCAACCTCGGCCAGGGCGCCATCGCGCCGTCGGTGGTGCCGCTGGAGATGGGCAAGTTCTCCAAGCTGTTCGCCGTCGCCCGCGAGATGACCGAGGCCGATATCGCCGAGGTGATCCGGCGCTTCGTCCGCGCCGCGCAGTTGTCCGAACTGGCCGGCTTCACCGGCGTGCAGATCCACGCCGCCCACGGCTACCTGCTCAGCCAGTTCCTTTCGCCGCTGGCGAACAAGCGCCGGGATCGCTGGGGCGGTTCGCTGGAAAACCGTGCGCGGCTGCTGCTCGAGGTCGTGCGTGCGGTGCGCGCCGCAGTGTCGCCGGAATTCTGCGTGGGGGTGAAGATCAATTCCGCGGACTTCCAGCGCGGCGGCTTCGACGCCAGCGACGCGCGCCAGGTGATCGAGTGGCTGAACGACGAGAAGGTCGACCTGGTCGAGCTGTCCGGCGGCAGCTACGAGGCGCCGGCGATGCAGGGCGACGCCCGTGACGGCCGTACCCTGGCGCGGGAGGCCTACTTCCTCGAATTCGCCCGCGAGATGCGCGAAGCGGCGCGCATGCCGCTGATGGTCACTGGCGGCATCCGTCGTCTGCCGGTGGCGGAACAGGTGCTGGACAGCGGGCTGGACATGGTCGGCATCGGCACCGCCCTGGCCCTGGAGCCGCAACTGGTACTGCACTGGCAGCGTGGCAGCCAGACCCAGCCGCAACTGCCGCCGATCCGCTGGCGCTCCAAGCCGCTGGCGGCGCTGGCCTACATGGCGCTGGTCAAGCTGCAGCTGCACCGCATCGGCGCCCACCGTGCGCCCAACCCGCAGGCTTCGCCGTGGCGCACGCTGGTGATGGAGCAGTGGCGCACGCTGCGCCGGGCCAAGCAGTACCGCCGCTGGGCGGCTAGGCAGGCGGGATGATCTTCACCGGCTGACGCCTTCGTAGGATGGCGTGGAGCGAAGCGATACCCCTCGACTCCTGCCGCATTGGCAGCATGGGTATCGCCTAGGCTCCACCCATCCTACGGTGGTGTTCTTCCGGGGAGTTCGCGCATGCGCTCTTGCGAGAACCCTCGGGCCTGGCCGATCAAGCCTGTTGCCGAGTCGCCGCCAGCACGATCTCGCGGATGCACACGCCCTGCGGCTGGTTGTAGGCGTAGCCGATGGCGTTGGCCACGTCCTCGGCACTGAGCACCTTGCCGCCCATCTCGCGTTTCCAGTCCTGGTAGCCGCTCTTGATCGCCTCGTCGGTGGTGTGGCTGAGCAGCTCGGTTTCCACCGCGCCGGGAGCGATGGTCACCACGCGGACGTTATGCGCCGCGACTTCCTCGCGCAGGTTCTCGGAGATCGCGTGCACGGCGAACTTGGTGCCGACATAGGCGACGTGGTTGGGGAAGGTCTTGCGCCCGGCCACCGAGCTGACATTGATCACGCTGCCCTGGTTGCGCTCGACCATGCCCTTGAGCACGGCGTGCACGCCATTGAGCAGGCCCTTCACGTTGACGTCGAGCATGCGCTCCCACTCGGCCGGGTCCTGCTCGACCATATTGCCCAGCAGCATCACGCCGGCGTTGTTCACCAGCGCGTCAGCCGGGCCGAAACGCTTCTCGGCCTCCTCGACGGCGGCCAGCAGGGCTTCGCGGTCAGTCACATCGACGGCACGGCACAGCGCGTTCGGCAGCTTGAGTGCTTCCAGGCGCTCGATGCGCCGGGCGAGCAGCAGCAGCGGGTGACCTTGCCGGGAAAAGAGGCGGGCGGTGGCTTCGCCGATGCCGGAACTGGCGCCGGTGACGATGATCAGGGGCTTGCTCATGGTGGTTCTCCTGCAATCGAAAATCTGGATGCCTGGACGATGCAGTGAAGTATATTTAGCGCATTGCTGCCTGAAAAATGGCTTATTCCTGTGCCTGGTATCGGGATTTCCTATGGATATTCGACAGCTCGCCGCGTTCGTCGCGGTCTTCGAAGAGCGCAACATCACCGCCGCCGCGCAGCGCCTGTTCGTCAGCCAACCCACGCTGTCCGCCACCGTTCGCCAGTTGGAGGAGAGCCTGGGCACCGAGCTGTTCGTGCGCCAACCGCGCGGTGTGGATGTCAGCGAAGCGGCGCGCACCCTGTACCCGCGAGCCCGTGCCCTGCTGGCCGAGGCGGAGGTTTTGCGCAAGCTGTTCCGCCAGTCGTCGGAGCGGCAGCCGCTGCACCTGGGGGTGGAAGGGGACATCAGCGCCGAGCAGATCGAGCGCTTCGTCGGCCTGGCCCGGCAAGCGATCCCCAACCTGCAACTGCACCTGGAGGAAGGCTGTGTGGGGGAGGCGCGGCTGGCGGCGGAGGAGTTCTGTTGCGAAGACGAACTGTTCGTTCCGGTGTGGGACGATCCGTACGTATTGGCGCTGCCGCCCGGCGCCGAGAGTGTGCCAGTCGACGCGTGGATCACCTGTCCGTCGCACCCGTCGCACCAGCGTTTGATGACTGCCTACGGCAGCGCACCGGTGGTCGCGCAGGCCAGCACCCTGAATCTTGCCCTGCGGCTGGTCAGTGCCGGCCTGGGCGCGGCGATCCTTCCGGCCTCGTTGCTCGGCGGCGCCCCGGCCGTGCGCAGCGGAACCTTGAACCTGCCGCTACCCGTGCGCCGCATCGGCCTTTGCCACGCCGCCCAGGCGCTGGAGCAGCCGGCCGTGCGCGCGCTCTACGACTTCCTGCGCGCCCGCGAGGCGGTCTGATTCAGGCCGGCGCCTTCTGCGCGGCGGGTGCGCGCAAGGACAGCAGCAGGACCAGCGACGCCGCGAGAATCTGCAGGCTGGCATAGCCGTTGGTGGTGGCGACCAGGCCATAACGCTGGATCGCCAGCCCGGCGAGGATCGCCGGTACGCTGAAGGCCAGGTAGCTGAGCACGTAGAAGCCTGCCATCAGCGCGCCACGTTCGTGGGCGTGGGCCAGCGGCACCACCGAGCGCAATGCGCCGAGGAAGGCGCCGCCAAAGCCAAGGCCCGCCACCGCGGTGCCGAGGAAGAACAGCCAGAGGTTGGAGGAATCCACGCCGAGCAGGGTAATCAGCAGGCCGATGATCAGGGCCAGCCCGCCGCGGCGCAGGATGACCGCTGCCGGCCGGTTGCGCAGCGCGAAGATCGCCACGGCGCCGCAGAAGCACAGCAGCGAGACCAGCCCACCGCCGATCATCGGAACCGGCAGACCGGTCACCTGGCGCGCCAGGGTCGGGCCCAGCGACAGGTAGAAACCGCCCAGCGCCCAGAGGCTGGCGTTCAGCGGCGCCACGCTCCAGAACGCCCGGCGCGCCTGCGGGGGAATGCGGATGCGCGGCTTCAGCGAGGCCAGCGCGCCGGGCTGCCTGCTGACGCTTTCCGGCAGCCAGCGCAACAGCACCAGGGCCAGCGCGAATACCGCCAGCAACCAGACATAGACGCGGTGCAGCGGGTCGCCGCCGAACTGCACCAGTGCGCTGCTGCCCAGTGCGCCCAGCGCCATGCCGAGCATGGGCGCGACGCTGTTGATCAACGGGCCGCGCTCGCGGTCGATGTCGAGCATGGCGGCACCCAGTACAGCGGTCGCGATGCCGGTGGCGAAGCCTTGCAGCAGGCGCGCGGCGATCAGCAGTTCCACCGAGTTGGCGTAGAGGAACACGCTCATCGCCAGCAGTTCGATGATCAGTGCCGCGCGGATCAGCGGGCGACGGCCGAGGTGGTCCGACAGCGAACCGAACACCAGTAGCGCCAGCATCAGCCCGCCGGCGTAGATGCTGAAGGCCAGCGTCAGCAGGGCGGGGGAGAATTGCCAGGACTCGCGGTACAGCGCATAGAGCGGCGTGGGCGCGGCAGCGGCGGCGAGGAAGGCCATGAGGATCGCGGTCAGCAGCAGGGCCGGGAAAAAGCCGGGCGCGCTTTTGGGTAAGGTCTGTGCCATGATTCAGCTCGCAAAGGCTAAGATTTTGCTTTTGCGAGATGCTGGACCCGATTTCGGATAAAAGCAAATTCTTTGCGTTAAGGTGCTTATGGCAATTAATCAGGGTGTTCGTCCAGGCGGCCGCAGCGCGCGGGTGCAGGCATCGGTGCACAAGGCTGTCCAGGCGTTGCTGGAAGAGCGCGACCGCGCGGAACTGACCGTGCCGCTGATCGCCAGTCGAGCCGGCGTCACGCCCTCGACCATCTACCGGCGCTGGGGCGATCTCAGCGAGTTGCTGGGCGACGTTGCCCTGGAGCGTATTCGCCCGGATGCCGAGCCTGCCGATACCGGCAGCCTGCGTGGCGACCTGCTGGCCTGGGGCGAGCAGTACATGGAGGAAACCGCTTCGGTGCCCGGCCGCGCGGTGGTGCTCGATCTGCTCGCGGCCGGCGGTGGCTGCTCAGGGCGCTGCATGGCCATCGCCTGTGGCCAGTTCGACATCATTCTGCTGCGCGCCAGGGAGCGCGGCGAGAAGCTGCCGGACGTCGACCGCATCGTCGACCGGCTGATGGCGCCGCTGGTGTACCGCATCCTGTTTTCCGCCGAGGAGCTGGATACGGGCTATGTCGAGCGGTTGGTCGATCTGACGCTGGACGGGGTGTAGCGGATTCGTGGACAGGCTTCCTGCCTGCCATTGGCGCATTCGTAGGATGGCGCGGAGCGCAGCGATACCTATCGACCCTGGCACCGGCAGCATGGGTATCGCCTAGGCTCCACCCCATCCTACGTTTCAACTCGGAGCGCCGGCGTTTCGAATGGCACTCGCCCACGCCTGCAGAGTTTTGCAGGCCGCGAGGGCAATTTCTTCGTCGCTGCGCCCCGCGAATACGCGCTCCAGTGCATCTGCGGCGATCAACCCGGCGATCGTGGGCGTGCCCACTGCGTCGGTGAGATCAAGCCATTCACCGAAGCTGGCTGGCGTGTCGTACCAGCGCAGATATCCCGACGGCGACACCGGCCACCAGCGTTCCTCGAATTGCAGCACGACCTTTTCCAGCAGACCCATCCCCAGATGCTCCAGCGCATCCAGCTGCGCTGGCGGCAAAGGCGGATTGAAGTGGATATCGCGCAGCACGCCGATGGGCACGGTGCAGATGCAGAAGTCCCAGCTTTCATCGCCTGCCCGCACTTTTGCGCCCGACCAGTCGATGTCTGCCACTGGCTGGTACAGGCGGATATCCAGCCCTTGGGCGAGATGCGCGACCAGCTGTGAATAGCCTTGCGGCAGGAAGCGGTCGCCGGCGCCGACGCCTTCCTCGTCCAGCGCATCCACCGACAGTGATTCCAGGGGCAGGCAGGCTTCCAGGATCAGGTTGGCATCCAGGGCGAAGCGGGTGGCGCGGCGGGTTGGCTCATCGCGCTCTTCGAGATAGCGCGCGACACCTTCCGCCAGCGGCAGGCTGCGGTCGATTCCGGCGCGCAGGGCTTCCCAGGCCGCGTCGATATCGGGCACCGGGCCATCCACCGCAGCGGCCAGAGGCTGGCCGAAATCGGTTTCCCGCAGCGGCAGGCCGAGCTGCCGGGCGTGAGCGGCCAGCGGGTTATCGTCGAAGTGCTGCAGCCAGGCGGCGCCTTCGTCCACTCGCACCGGACCGAGGGAAATGCTGTGGACGCGGCCACCGATGCGGCCACGGGCCTCCATAACGACGCACTCGATTCCCGCCTCCCTGAGACGGCGCGCGGCGGCGAGCCCGGCGAACCCTGCGCCGATCACCAGCACCCGGCGGGCGGCGCTTTCGATGGCGGCTTCGGCGGCGCGCAGGCCATCGTTCCAGGCGCCATGGGTCATGGCCGGGGCGACGGGATTGCAGGCCTCGCCGGCCAGCACCAGCTTGCCGCCCAGCACTTCGCCGAGCCGACGCCGATGCTCAGGCGTAGCGCCGGGCAACAGGGTGCTGTAGGCGCCGCGGCTGAACGGGTCAGTGCTCCAGTGGGTGACGTGGAAGGCAGTGGGGCGGTAGCGAAGGCTATCCATGGCGGGCTCGCTCGGTGAAGGAGCGACGACCTTAGCGGGGGTGGGTTCGCCGGCACAAGGGCACGGGTGGGCGCATTGTGTAGGAGCGAGCTGGCTCGCGAACGGAGTCAGCCGGCGTCTCCAGAGTTGGGCGGTTCGCGAGCAAGCTCGCTCCTGCAAAATCAAGAGCCCCCTCACCCCAGCTCTCTCCCGGTGGGAGAGGGCTGGGGTGAGGGGAATTCAGTGGCACAAATTGACCGAAGAAGACAGTCGCTCCTACAGGCCCGGCGCCAGGCTCAGGCGCGGCTCAGGCGAATCACCGTGCGGGCGACTGAAACCCCGGTGAACAGCACCACGAACAGCCGCAGCGTCTGCATCGCCAGGACCAGGCCGACGTCGGAATGGGTGTCCACTGCGATGATCGCCATGGCATCCAGGCCGCCGGGGCTGGTGGCGAGGTAGAGGGAGAGGAAGTCCATCCCGGTGATGGCTGCCAGCGCCCAGGCGAACAGCGCGCAGCTGGCGATCAGCGCCAGTGCGCTGACCAGCATGGCCGGCAGGTGACGGCCGACGTAGGCGAGGCTTTCGCGGTCGAAGCGCAGGCCGATGTAGCAGCCGATCACGCCGTAGGCGCTGGCCAGCAACCAGTGCGGCAGGGTGATGTGCAACACGCCGGTGAGCTGAAGAACCGCTCCGGCCACCAGCGGTACCAGCAGCGGACCGGCCGGCAGCTTCGCGCCGGCAGTGGTGCAGACGAAGATCAGCAACAGGCAATTGATCAGGTCGGGCAGGGTGGCGGTGTCGATAATCGGCGTGCTGTGCGCCACTGAACCGCCGCCCTCGATGCCGAGGAAGCGCCCCACCAGCGCACCGGCCATGACCACGCAGACCACCCGCACGTACTGCATGGTGGCGACCACGCGCGGGTCGGCGCCGTTGGCTTCGGCCATCGACACCATGGCCGCCGCGCCGCCCGGCGCGGTGCCCCAGGCGGCGGTGCTGCCGGGGATGCCGCCAAAGCGCACCATGGCATAGCTGACGGCAGCGGACAGCAGCACGGTGAGCACCGTGGCGCTGAGCATCAGCGGCCAGGAGGCGACCATCGCCTGCAGTACCGACCAACTCATGGCGTGGGCGACCAGCAGGCCGATGCAGCCCTGGCTGAGGCGGAAGGCGCTGCGCGGCAGGCGGATTTCCGCGCCGCTGACGCCGAAGGCGATGGCCACCAGCATGGGCCCGAGGAACAGCGCGGCGGGAATGCCGAGCCAGGTGAGCAGTTGCCCGGCGCCTGCGGCCCCGAGCGCCAGGGTCAACCATTGCAGGCTGACGGGGATACGGGCGACGAAGAGGGCGGGGCGACTGGACACGGACGGCTCCGGACGGGGAAGACGGAAGAATTATCGGTAGCCGGATCGATCAAGTCTATTTTCTAATAGTCATGAATCCATTCCTGAAATTTATCGGTTGGCCACCATGGACCTGCGTGATCTCGCCTACTTCGAAACCATCGCCGAGCTCGGCCACCTGGGGCGCGCCGCCGAGCGGCTGGGGCGCAGCCAGCCGGCGCTGACCAAGAGCATCCAGCGCCTGGAGGAGTCCCTCGGTGCGCGGTTGTTCCAGCGTGACGGCCGACGGATTCGCCTGACACCGGCCGGTGAACTGATGCTCCAGCGGGCCCGGCAATTGCGTCAGGACATCGAGGAAACCCGCCGCGAGGTGCGCGACTTCGCCAGTGGTGTCGTAGGTAACATCCGCCTGGGTTGCGCGGCGACCATGGCCGAGTACCTGCTGCCGCGCCTCACCGAGGACCTGCTGGCCCGTGCGCCGGAGGTCACCATGAGCCTGGTGCTGGGCCAGGACGACGTGCTGCGCGAAGCGTTGCGCAGCGGGCGGCTGGACATGGCGATCTGCTCGCGCATCGTCGACGACCCGCAACTGAGCAGCGAACCGCTGCTGCAGGACCAGGTAGTGGTGGTCGCCAGCCACGACCATCCGATCTTCGACGCACCCGTAGCCATGGCCGACCTGTGCCGCTATCGCTGGGTACTGCCGGCTACCGGGGTGTCGTCGCGACGCTGGATGGACGCCACCTTCCAGGCCTACCAACTGCCACTGCCGCAGGTGCAGATCGAGACCAACGCGATTCCCATGCTGCCCAACCTGATCGCCCGCACCCGCCTGCTCAGTTTCATCGCCCGCGAGGCGCTGGCGGGCGGGCACGGGATGGATCAGTTGCGCGAGGTGCAGTTGGCCGAGACCACGCTGACGCGGACCATCGGGCTGACGGTGCGGGAGGGCGCCTACCTGTCGCCCGCCGCACAGTTGCTGCGGGGGATGCTGCGCGAGCATGCAGGGCGGTTTGGGGCGGGGTTGTAGGAGACCACGCGCGCGAATCTCGAGCGGGCCGTCCAGTCACTCACCGCTCGAAGCTGCAGCCGACGTGTCCCACACCCTCGATTTCCAGCTCGAACGCATCTCCCGGCGCAACCGGCGACATCGGCGCCAGAGCCCCGCACAGCAAGACGTCGCCGGCCTTCAACGGTGCGTCCAGACGTGCCATGCGCCGCGCCAGCCAGAGGCCGATGTCAAGCATCGCTCCGAGGGTCGTCCGGGTCGGCGGAAAGGCCGGCGCGCCATTGCGCAGCAGTTGCACTGCCAGCGCGGCGTCGTCCAGTCTTCCCAGCGCCACCGGCTGGTCGCCGGTCAGGTAGAGGCCTGCGCAGAGGTTGTCGGCCACCGAGTCGAGCAGGCCGATCTGCCAGTTGGCCACGGCGGTGTCGTTGATCTCGATGGCCGGGACCGCACCTTCGATGCAGGCGCGAAAAGTGGCCAGATCGAGCTCTCCCGTCGGCAGGTCGCGGCCGATGAGCAGGGCGAGTTCTGCCTCGATTCGCGGTTGCAGCAGGCGTTTGCGGGCGATAAGCGCGCCGGATCGACAGCGCAGGCTGGCGAGCAAGCGGCCGTGAACCGGTTCGTCGACCTTGAGCGCCGCCTGCATTGCCGGCGAGATCAGCCCGGCCTTGGCGCCCGCCAGGCGCTCGCCGCCGGCCAGCGCGAGGTCGATGCCCTGCGCCTGCACGCGATAGGCGTCGTCCAGCCCGGTGAGGCCAAAGTGTGCCGCTGGCGTGGCGATGGGCGTTCGGCTGGCCCGCGCCTCGGCCAGGGCCTGGGCGGCGGCGTGGAACTTGTCCGTGTTCATCGTGGGGCTCCTCAGCGGCTCGGCACTTCGCCCACCACAGTGGTGCGGTACATCTCCCGGCGCATGCCGTGGTAGTCCGACACCGGGTAGTGCCAGGTGCTGCGGTTATCCCAGATCGCCAGGGTGCCGGCAGTCCAGCGCATGCGGCAGGTGAAGGCCGGCTGGGTGGCGATGCCGAACAGGTAGTCGAGCAGCGGTTGCGACTCTGCCGGGCGCATGCCCTTGATGCCGCTGGTGTAGGCCGGGTTGATGTAGAGGACTTTCTTGCCGGTTTCCGGGTGCCGGGTCACCAGCGGATGGGAGCGCACTTCGCCATCGTGGCTGCCATAGCGCACCGCCATGTTCTCCATCAGGTCGTTGTGCTTGGCCTCGGCGCCGTAGGCGCGCTCCGGGCTGTGGATGGCGTCGAGGGTTTCCAGCTGTGCGCGCAGCTTCGGCGACAGCCATTCGTAGGCCAGCGCCAGGTTGGCGTAGAGGGTGTCGCCGCCGAACGGCGGGATGTCGTGGCCGTAGAGCAGGGTGAAAGCCGGCGGACGCTCCTGGAACGACCAGTCGCTGTGCCAGGCGCCGCCGAACACCACCGGGGTCTTCTCGTTGGCTTCCTTCACCACCCGCACCACATGCGGGTGGTCCTCCATGCCGACCACATAGGGTTCGCGGCCGAATTCGCCGAAGCGCAGGGTCACGGCTTCGAGGTTTTCCACGCTCAGGTCCTGCCCGCGGATGAACAGCACCTTGTGCGCCAGCAGTGCCTGGCGCAGCTCGGCGAAGCCGTCGTCGCCCAGGGTGGTCAGGTCAAGGTCGCTGACGTCCGCACCGATGGCGCCGGTGGCCGGGACGATGCGGAAGTGCTTGTACTCGGCGGCGCGGTTCTGGCTGGGCAACGCGTAGAAGAACTCGAACATGGGGAAGCCTCTTGTGAGTGTTATTGGCACCTCAAGCATGGTCAGCGCCGTCACTTTCTTCCATGATCAAAGCCGCCAAAAATTGACTTTTCCCGCCATGCAGCGGCCAACGAGGAATTCGTGATGGATTGGCGCCAGACCCGCGAAATCACCGGAGTGCAGTACCTGCTCGACAGCGCCCGCGACGAAGGCATCGACGCCGACGATTGCCTGGTGGGCAGCGCCATCTCGCCCGCCGACCTGCAGGCGCGCGCCGGGCGCATCCAGGCGTGGCAGGAACTGGCGGTGATCCGCAACCTGTTGCAGCGTAGGAACAGGCCGGGCCTGGGTTTGGCCACCGGGCGGCGCTATCACCTGACGTCGCTGGGGCTGCTGGGTTTCACCATGCTCGCCAGCCGCACCCTGCAGGAAGCCTTCGAAACCTTCGGCCGTTACCAGAGCCTGGCCCTGACCCTTTGCCCCGTGAGCAGCGAGGTGGAGGCGCGCGGGGTGTGGCTGGTGTACGACGATCGCGTACTGCCCGAGGATGCCCGAGCTTTCGTGGTGGAGCGCGGCATTGCCGGTTGCTGGCAATTGTCCGGCGAATTGCTGCAGCGGCCGCTGCAGCCCCTGGCCATCGAATTGCGCTGCCCGGCGCCAGCCGATGCCAGCGTGTTCCGCGACATCTTCGGCATCGAGCCACTGTTCGAGGCGCCACGCAACGCCATGCTCTTTGCCCTGGAAGACCTGCAGGCGCCGCTGCCGCAAGCGCAGATCAGCGCGCGCGACAGCGGCGAGCAGCTCTGCGAGCGCCTTTGTGGAGAGTTGGCGCTGACCCTGGCCGCCACACCGACAGCTCGGCAGGTCCAGCAACTGCTGTTGCGTGATTCCGCCAGCCTGCTCGGCGCTGCCGCGGTGGCCGAGCGACTGGGTCTTTCCGAGCGCACGCTGCAACGGCGCCTGGCGCAGGAGGGGCAGAGCCTGCAGGGGCTGAATGACGGCATCAAACGGCGTCTGGCCGAGCGCCTGCTATGCGAATCGCGGATGGATCTGCATGGCATCGCGCAGTGCCTGGGCTACGCCGAGGCGGCGAGTTTCTCCCGCGCTTTCCAGCGCTGGACGGGGCAGTCGCCCGGTCGTTGGAAGCGACAGTCCGGAACCCTCCCGGCGCCCTGAAGTCGAACCGCCCGCGACGCCTCTGGAACGGGCGAAAGCCGCGAGATAGAGCCTTGCTGTGTGGCCGATTGCCATCGGTCGCGGGTTAATTTCGCGTGCGGCCCATCCGTTCCCCTGAAGAGGCGCGTCGCTTTTTTCGCGAGGCGACCGACAAGAAAAAGGAGAACCCATGTCCTCAGCAACCTGCCTGCGCGCGTGCCTCGGAAGGCGCGGCGCGATGACCTTCAGCGCACTGCATTGGCCGGCGTGAGCCGCCACTCAACCCTTGCACCGGCACCGCGCGAGCGGCGCGGCCGCGTGCCCCTGGCCGGGCATCCGGCCGTCATCCGAGCATTGAGGGAATCAATGAGCAAGACCTTCCGACTGGCCGCCGTGGCCGGCAGCCTGCTGGCTTCCGGACTACCCGCGCTGGCCTATGGCGCCGAACTCGAGGCGCAGATCCGCTGGACCCGTTACGGCATTCCGCACATCCAGGCTCGGGACGAACTGGGCCTGGGCTACGGCATCGGCTACGCCTATGCCCGCGACAACGCCTGCCTGCTGGCCGAGGAAGTCCTCACCGCGCGGGGCGAACGCTCGCGCTACTTCGGCGTGGACGGCAAGTCCTCCGCCGGCATCGGCAACCTGCCCTCGGACTTCTTCTACACCTGGCTCAACGACAACGAATCCCTGCGTCGCCTGCGCAGCGCCCAGCCGCAGCCGATCCGCGACCTGCTCGATGGCTACGCGGCCGGCTACAACCGCTGGCTGTGGGATACCCAGGCGGCCGGCACCCAGTGCGCGGGCAAGGCCTGGCTGCGCCCGCTGGAGAGCGACGACCTGCTGCGCCTGACCCGCCGGCTGCTGGTGCAATCCGGTGCCGGGCAGTTCGCCGAGGCGATGATGGCAGCGACGCCGCCGGGCCAGGCAACGTCCTCCATCGTCAGCGCCGGCGAGGTGCTGGCGGCGATGGAGCGTCGCGAGAACTTCCATCAGAACCACGGCAGCAACGCCGTCGCGGTGGGCAGCGAGCGTTCTGTGGACGGCAACGGCCTGCTGCTGGCCAACCCGCATTTCCCCTGGTTCGGCGCGCTGCGTTTCTACCAGATGCACCTGACCATTCCCGGCCAGCTCGATGTGATGGGCGCTTCGCTGCCGGGCATGCCGCTGGTGAACATCGGCTTCGGCAAGGACCTGGCCTGGAGCCATACGGTGGACACCTCCAGCCACTTCACCTTGTATCGACTGGATCTCGACCCGCAGGACCCGCACAGCTACCGCGTCGATGGCCAGTCGCGGCCGTTGAAGGAAGTCACCCTGCGCGTGCGGGTACGTGAGGCCGACGGCCGCGTGGGCACGCGCAGCCATACGCTGTACGAGTCCGAGTACGGCCCGCTGCTCAGCGTGCCCGGCAAATTCCCCTGGAACGCCAATGAAGCCTTCGCCGTGCGCGACGCCAACCTGGGCAACGACCGCGTGCTGCAGCAGTGGTACGCCATCGATCACGCGCGCAGCCTGGATGAGCTGCGCGACAGCGTGGAGCGGATACAGGGGATTCCGTGGGTCAACACCCTGGCCACTGACGCAGAAGGCAAGGTGCTCTACCTCAATCAATCGGTGGTGCCTTACCTGAGCCAGCAACAATTGGCCGACTGCGCGATCCCCGCGCTCCAGAAGCAGGGCCTACCGGTGCTGCAGGGCGGACGCCGTGCCTGCAACTGGTCGAGCGCACCGGGGGCGCGTCATGCCGGCCTCACGCCGCCGGAGCAGATGCCGGCGCTGGAACGCCAGGACTTCGTGCAGAACTCCAATGACAGCGCCTGGTTGAGCAACCCGGCGCAGCCGCTGACCGGCTTCTCGCCGCTGGTGAGCCGCGATTCGATCCCGGTCAGTGCCCGTGCTCGCTTCGCCCTGGAACGTCTGAAGGGCGACGGCAAGATCGGCCCGGATGACCTGCAGAAGTTGGTCACCGACAACCGCGTCTACGTGGCCGACATGCTCCTCGACGACCTGCTGCAACTGTGCAAGCCAGCCCCGGCGGGCGCGGAGGCGGCCTGCGCCGCGCTGGGCTCGTGGGACCGCCACGTCAACCTCGACAGCAATCCCGGCTTCGCCTACTTCCAGGCGTTTGTCGCGCGCTTCCTGAAGATCGAGGGTGGCTGGCGCCTGCCCTTCGATCCCAAGCTGCCGCTGGCCACGCCCTCGGGCATCGCCCTGGACAAGCCGGAGGTCCGCCAGCAGGCGCAGCAGGCCCTGGTGGCAGCCGGGCAGGAGATCGGCGCCCGCAAGATCCAGGCAGATGAGACCTGGGGCGAACTGCAACTGACCGGCGACCAGGCCAATCCCCTGGGCATCCCTGGCGGCACCGGCAACGAGGGCGTGTACAACGCCATCACTTCGCAGTGGCAGGGCGACCATTATCGCGTGCTCAGCGGCAGCAGCTATATCCAGCTGGTCGACTTCACCGCCGACGGGCCGAAGGCGCGCGGGCTGCTGGCGTTCTCGCAGTCCAGCGAACCCGGCTCGCCGCACCATCGCGACCAGACGGAGCTGTTCGCCCGGCAGCAATGGCCGGAGCTGCCGTTTACCGACGAGCAGATCAAGGCCGATCCGGAGCTGAAGGTGATGGAACTGCGCGAGAAGTAGGGAGATAGCAGCGAGAGCGGATACGAGGTCGGTGCGTGTGCCGGTTTCCCTCTCCCTGAAGGGAGAGGGAACTGTCCTCAGTGCAGGCAGCGTCATGAACTCTCCGATCTATCAGCTTGCGCCGAACGGCTCCCTCTCCCTTCGGATCGGGGCGCGCAGCCAGGGCGGGGGAGAGGGGCAAGCCTCAGCACAGAGGGCCGAGCAAGGCTGTCACCAGCCTGACACCGGGCGCCCCTAGTCTGGCGGCAAAGCCCCGACGCGTAGGCCGCTGCCATGCCCCTGACCCATGAATCCGTGATCCGCCGCATCCACCGCGAACTGCTCGACCACAGCGACGAAGAGCTGGAGCTGGAACTGCTGGAAGACGTGCGCAACCTCGATGAGCTGTTCGACGAGCACGCCGACGTCGACGAGGAGAAGCTCGCCCGCCGTCGCTACTTCAGCGAGCTGTTCCGCCTGCAGGGCGAGCTGGTGAAACTGCAGAGCTGGGTGGTGAAGACCGGCCACAAGGTGGTCATCCTTTTCGAGGGCCGCGACGCGGCCGGCAAGGGCGGCGTGATCAAGCGCATCACCCAGCGCCTCAATCCGCGCGTGTGCCGGGTCGCCGCGCTGCCCGCGCCCAACGACCGCGAGCAGACCCAGTGGTACTTCCAGCGCTACGTCTCGCACCTGCCGGCGGCGGGGGAGATCGTCTTGTTCGACCGCAGCTGGTACAACCGCGCTGGCGTCGAGCGGGTCATGGGGTTCTGCAACGACGAGCAGTACGAGGAGTTCTTCCGCAGCGTGCCGGAGTTCGAGCGCATGCTGGCGCGCTCGGGCATCCAGCTGATCAAGTACTGGTTCTCCATCTCCGACGACGAACAGCACCTGCGCTTCCTCAGCCGCATCCACGACCCGCTCAAGCAGTGGAAACTCAGCCCCATGGACCTGGAGTCGCGCCGGCGCTGGGAGGCCTACACCAAGGCCAAGGAAATCATGCTGGAGCGCACCCACATTGCCGAGGCGCCCTGGTGGGTGGTGCAGGCCGACGACAAGAAGCGCGCGCGGCTGAACTGCATCAGCCACCTGCTGAACCTGATTCCCTATGAGGACGTGGAGCATCCGTCGGTGATCCTGCCCGCGCGGCAGCGCAACGAGGATTACTCGCGCACGCCGACCCCACGGGAAATCGTGGTGCCAGAGGTTTACTGAGGCGTTGCATACCCCGTAGGAGCAACTGTCTTCTTCAGGTAAGTCCGTGCTAGTGCCTTCCCTCACCCCAGCCCTCTCCCAGAGGGAGAGGGCTGGGGTGAGGGCTGATCCGAGTACAGGACTGTCGGGTAGGAGCGGACTCTGTCCGCGATCGTTTTCCAGCGGCTCCGAGCCGGCCGGCGGCACATCGCGGACGGAGTCCGCTCCTACGTAAAGCCCACCTGCGGACAGCTCCGGCAGAGACATAACCTGTAACATTCCCCGCCGATCATGACTGGGACATCCCCCACGCGGACTCCCAGCATGACCACCGATACCCTGGCCGTTCCCATCGCCGAAGGACGGCCCCATCTGGAGCACAAACCCGGCCGCCTGACCGCCTTCGTCTTCTTCGCCGTGCTCGCCGTCGGCCTGCTGTTCTCGGCCTGGAGCCTGGTGCGTGACGTCGACGACGTCACCACTGCGGTCACCACCTGGACGCCGTTCCTGCTGCTCGGGGTCGCCCTGTTCATCGCCCTGGGATTCGAGTTCGTCAACGGTTTCCACGACACCGCCAACGCGGTGGCCACCGTCATCTATACGCACTCGCTGCCGCCGCACTTCGCGGTGGTCTGGTCGGGCTGCTTCAACTTCCTCGGCGTGCTGCTCTCCAGCGGCGCGGTGGCCTTCGGCATCATCGCCCTGCTGCCGGTGGAGCTGATCCTGCAGGTCGGTTCCTCGGCCGGTTTCGCCATGGTCTTCGCCCTGCTGATCGCCGCCATCCTGTGGAACCTCGGCACCTGGTGGCTGGGCTTGCCGGCGTCGTCCTCGCACACGCTGATCGGCTCGATCATCGGCGTGGGCATCGCCAATGCGCTGATGCATGGCCGCGACGGCACCAGCGGCGTCGACTGGGCGCAGGCGACCAAGGTCGGCTACTCGCTGCTGCTCTCGCCGCTGATCGGCTTCGTCTGCGCCGCGCTCCTGCTGCTGGCGCTGCGCCTGCTGGTAAGGAACCGCGCGCTGTACAAGGCGCCCAAGGGCAAGACGCCGCCGCCGTGGTGGATTCGTGGCCTGCTGATTCTCACCTGCACCGGCGTCTCCTTCGCCCACGGTTCCAACGACGGGCAGAAGGGCATGGGCCTGATCATGCTGATCCTGGTTGGCACCCTGCCGATGGCCTACGCGCTGAACCGCACCATGCCGGCGGACCAGACCGTGCAGTTCGTCGCCATCGCCGAAGTCACCCAGCAGGCGCTGGTCCGCGCCGCGCCGCAGCCGGCCCCGGCCGACCCGCGCGCGGTGCTGTCGGAATACGTGCGTACCAAGGAAGCCAGCCCGGAACTGATCCCGTCGCTGGCGGCGCTGACCGGCGCCATCGGCGCGGAAGTGAAGGGCTACGGCAGCCTTGCTCGCGTGCCGGCCGAAGCCATGGGCAACGTGCGCAACGACATGTACCTGACCAGCGAGGCGATCCGCCTGATGGACAAGGACAAGGTCGGCAACTTCGACGCCGATACCACCAGCAAGCTGGCGGCGTTCAAGGGCAAGATCGACGAGTCGACCCGCTTCATCCCGCTGTGGGTGAAGGTTGCCGTGGCCATCGCCCTCGGCCTGGGCACCATGGTCGGCTGGAAGCGCATCGTGGTCACCGTCGGCGAGAAGATCGGCAAGACCCACCTGACGTACGCCCAGGGCGCCTCGGCGGAGCTGGTGGCGATGATGACCATCGGCGCAGCGGACATGTACGGGTTGCCGGTATCGACGACCCACGTGCTGTCTTCCGGCGTCGCCGGCACCATGGCCGCCAACGGCTCCGGCCTGCAGATGCGCACCATCCGCAACCTGCTGATGGCCTGGGTGCTGACCCTGCCGGCGGCCATCGTGCTCTCCGCTTCGCTGTACTGGCTGTTCACCCACCTGTTCTGAGGGCGGGTGACTCAATGAAGACGCCGCTCCAGGGAGCGGCGTCTTCATTCGCGCGAACTCATTCCACACGTGTCCTGCCTGCGATCCGGCGAGGAAAATCCGATCTTCGGCCCGCTTGAAATATCGAACGCGTGGTGCGTATTTTGTACGGGCTCGCGCACCTCGCGCGGCGTCCTGTGACAAGGACAAGAAGAACAAGGATAAGAAGTCATGAGTAACGATCTAGGAATCCCGCTCGCCGAACGCCTGGCTGGAGTGGAAGAGATCGAGTGCGTCACCCCCGACCTCAACGGGGTGCCGCGTGGCAAGGTGATGACCGGCGAGGGCTTCCTCACCGGGCGCCGGTTGCAACTGGCGCGTGGCGTCCTGCTGCAATGCATCATGGGCGGCTACCCGCCGGCCAAGTACTACGGCAGCGACGACGGCGACCTCGCGCTGATCGCCGAGCCCACCCAGATCCACCGCCTGCCCTGGAGCGACGAACCCCGCGCCTTCGCCATCTGCGATGCGGTGGAACTCGACGGCAAGCCGTCCGGCCTGTCCACCCGCGGCCTGCTCAAGCAAGTCGTCGCGCGCTACGCCGAGCGCGGCTGGAGCCCGGTGGTGGCGACCGAGCTGGAGTTCTTCGTGTTCGCGCCCAACCCCGACGCCAACGAAGCCTTCCAGGCGCCGGTCGGCCTCGACGGTCGCCGCGAGATCGGCCACTCGGCCTTCAGCGTGTCCTCCAACAACGGCCTGCGGCCGTTCTTCCAGGACGTCTACCGCTGCATGGCAGCGGTGGGGCTGGAACGCGACACCTTCATGCACGAGATGGGCACCACCCAGTTCGAGATCAACTTCCTGCACGGCGACCCGGTGCTGCTGGCCGACCAGACCTTCCTCTTCAAGCACCTGCTCAAGGAAGTCGCGCTCAAGCACGGGCTGATCGTGGTGTGCATGGCCAAGCCGCTGGCGCACACGCCGGGCAGTTCGATGCACATCCACCAGAGCGTGGTCGATGGCGAGGGCCGCAACATCTTCACTGATGCCCATGGCGAGGCCACGCCGGCGTTCCGGCATTTCATCGGTGGCCAGCAGGCGTGCCTGGCGGACTTCACCCTGCTGTTCGCGCCGAACGTCAACTCCTTCCAGCGCCTGTGCCACCCCTACGCGTCGCCGAACAACGCCTGCTGGTCGCACGACAACCGCGCTGCCGGCCTGCGCATTCCGGCCAGCGCACCGGTCGCCCGGCGAGTGGAAAACCGCCTGGCCGGCGCCGACGCCAACCCCTACCTGGCCATCGCCGCGAGCCTGGCGGCCGGCCTGCACGGCATCGAGCAGGCGCTGGAGCCCACCGCGCCGATCCAGGGTGAGTTCGAGGTGCCGGACGAGCTGCTGCTGCCGTGCACGATGTACGACGCGATGCAGCGCCTCAAGCGCAGCGAGCTGGCCCGCGAGGTATTCGGCAACGAGTTCATCGACGGCTACTGCGCGACCAAGTCCATGGAGCTGACCAGCTTCTTCGACGAGATCAGCCCCTGGGAGCGCCGCGTACTCGCAGCCCAGGCCTGAAGTCGAAAGCCTGATGTCAAGGTCGTGAGCCGCGTGCCCGCCGACACAGCTGCGGCGAAAGTCTGATGCAGCTGTGATCGGCGCCTATCTCCAGGCGATCTTCAAGCCATCCTCGCTCATCCCGCCGGTATCCTTCGAACTGGCCCGCATCACCGGGGGCGACACTCGCTATTCCGGGCCCGGCAGGGCTCTCGACGCGTCGATTGGCAGCCTCTAATGTGTCACGGCAAGTCCCGCTTTCCGCTGCCCGGACACTGTGCCGGGGTTGTTCTGGACCAGGAGGTCCAATGCTTCGGATCGTCACTGCCTTCCGCGCTCTGTACTTCGCCGCCGTCATGCTCCTGACCGGTTCCGGTCTGCTCAGTACCTACCTCGCCCTGCGCCTGGGCGCGGAGAAGGTCGATGGGTTATGGATCGGCGCCATGATGGCCGCCTACTACCTTGGCCTGGTGCTGGGCGGCAAGATCGGCCACCGGCTGATCGCCCGCGTCGGCCATATCCGCGCCTACGTCGCCTGTGGCGGCTTGGTGACCGCCGCCGTGCTGGGCATTGGTCTGCTGCCGTGGGTGGGCTTCTGGCTGGTGCTGCGGGTCGCCATCGGCCTGGGCATGATGTGCCAGTACATGGTCATCGAGAGCTGGCTCAACGAGCAGGCCGAGGCGCGCCAGCGCGGGCTGGTGTTCGCCGGCTACATGGTCGCGTCATACCTGGGCCTGGTACTTGGCCAACTGGTGCTGGTGGTGCATCCGGGCCTGGGCCCGGAGCTGCCGATGCTGATTGCGCTGTGCTTTGCGCTGTCGCTGATCCCGGTGGCGATCACCCACAAGGTCCACCCCGCGCCGCTGCGCCCGGCGCCACTGGAGCCGCGCTTCTTCATCCAGCGGGTGCCGCAGTCGCTGACCACGGTGCTGGTGTCGGGGCTGGTGATCGGTTCGTTCTACGGCCTGGCGCCGCTCTACGCGGTGCGCCAGGGCTTGAGCACCGAGGAAATCGGCCTGTTCATGGGCGGCTGCATCTTCGCCGGGCTGGTGGTGCAGTGGCCGCTGGGCTGGCTGTCGGATCGCTATGACCGCGCGGCGCTCATCCGCAATGCCGCGATACTGCTGCTGGTGGTCGCCCTGCCGCTGGCCCTGCTGCCGGTGCTGCCGTTGCCGCCGATGACGCTGGCCTGGCTGTTGCCGCTGGGCTTCGTGGTCTGCCTGGTGCAGTTCACCCTCTACCCGCTGGCGGTGGCGTTCTCCAATGACCACGTCGAAGGCGAGCGGCGCGTTTCGCTGACCGCCATGCTGCTGGTGACCTTCGGTGTCGGTGCCTGTATCGGCCCGCTGGCGGCCGGTGCGCTGATGAAAGTCTTCGGTGCGAACATGCTCTATGCGTTCGTCTGCGCCTGTTCGCTGATCCTGATCTGGCGCGTGCGCCCGGAGAGGGTCAGCGGCGTACACCGGGTCGACGAGGCGCCGGTCAAGCACGTCGCCACGCCGGACAGCCTGGCATCCTCGCCATTGTCCGCCGCGCTCGACCCGCGGGTCGACGAGGCCGCCGTGGAAGAGCAGATGAAGGGCAACGACAACAGCGCGCCGGTACCCGAGAAGGGCACGGAAGCAGAGGAAGAAAGCCGGCCCGCGTGAGGCCGAGAGGGAAGGGCGGCAGGTGCTTGCCGCCCCGCAGGGACTAGAACAGTTCGTCCTTCTCGAAGCGTCGGGCTTCGCGCTGCAGCTGGTAGACGAAGCGCTCGATGTTGCGCTGGGCCAGGCCGCTCATCTGGTGGAAGCGTACGCCAGCGAAGCTGTAGCCGACCTTTTCCTCGAAATGCACGTGGCGCAGTTCGACTTCCATGGTCAGGGCGCCAAAGGGCAGGCGCGCGGTGAATTCCTCGTAGATCTGGCCGGGCTGCAGGCGCTCGGCAGCGTTGCCTTCCAGGCGGATCTTGCAGCCGGTGGCGGAGATATCGATCAGGTTGCCCTTGAGCGGGGCCTTGAGCTTGCTGCCGGCAATTTCCACGGCCACCGGCTGGCCCTGGCCCACGGGGGCGCGGAAGGCGTTGCGGCGCTGGTGATAGAGCATCTCGGTCGGCACCGGCAGCCAGTAGCAGCGGGCACCGTCGATCTCGGAGAAGTAGGCGTTCTGGGTGTTCTCCCAGGCAATGCGCACGCCTTCATGGAAGGCTTCGATACGGAACTGCTCGCCGTTCTGCAGGAAGCGCTCGCCATCGTTGGGGATCAGTTCGTCCAGGGCGACGATGTTGCGTTCGCGGTTGACCTCGACGACAAAGCTCTGGAAGCGCTGGCCGCGCCCTTCGAAGGTGATGACCAGGGGATCGTGACTGTCCATCAGTAATTTCAGGCTGGCGTGGATCTCCACCGGAGCTTTCAGGACCTTCGGTGGTTGAGGGCCATTTTCCTCGACGAACGGATTGGACACGGTCCGCGAATCTCCATTGTGTTTGTTATGAGTAAGGCACGAGGCAGGATCGATAGTGGCATTTTGCCCAAAGGCTGGCTGCCAGGCCAGCTTTCCGACGAACGCTCAGGCCTGGCTCAGCGGACGCTGGCGGTTGCCCTGGGTCGAACCGCCGTAGCGGTCATAGAGGCGTGGGGTGTCCTGGCCGCGCAGGATGTCGAGCGTGCGCTCGGTGCTGGCCTGGCCGGAGCGGATGATTCGGCCGTTGCGCTGGTTGGCTTCCTGGCAGCGTTCCAGCAGCGCACCCAGTTCTTCCGCGCGTGCGGGGAGCAGGGAATTGCCGGTGGCCTGGGCGATCTGCGCGAGCCCTTCGCGATCCACGCTGACGCCGGCCTGCAGCAGTGCCTGGGCGCGGATGCGGCCATTCTGCTCAAGCTGCTGCAGAAGCGGCAGCTTGCCGTCGAGCAGCTTCTGCAGCTGATCGAGATCCCGCGCTTGCAGCGCCTGGTACTCGTCGTCGATCAGTTGCAGCAGGGTGCTGGCTGCTTCGATGTCGCCGTTGATCAGGGAAAGCAGGGCGTCGGACATCTTGGGCTCGGCGTACTAGCGGTTGACCAGGCGCTGAGTGAACTCAGCGCTGGGATTCGAAATCGAGCAGCTTGCTGGCGACTTTCTGGCTGTCGACCTGGTAGCTGCCGTCAGCGATGGCCGCTTTGATGCGAGCCACTTTCTCGTTGTCGACCACGGGCTGGTCCTTCAGTTGATCGCTTACTTTCTGTAGTTGCTGCGCGGTATCGCTCAGCTGTACCGACTCGCCGCTCTTGACCGGGGCGTTGACGGAGGCATTCTCTGCGGCGGCTTCGCTGCGACCGCTCTGGGCAGCACTGCTACGGCCAGTGCTGGCTGTCGTAGAGGCTGGGTTCAGCCGGTTGAAGTCGATGACCATGGTGGAAACCTCTGGAGGTATTGGACGCTTGCCAAGCTTTTCGGCCGTCCTGAGAGAAACTTTAGGCCGAATTTTCGTGCGCCCGAGCACATTTTGCAGAGGGCTGCGTTCATCATGCCAGAAAATCGCCAGGGCCGAGCGCTACAGGCTGACTTCCACGGTCCCCGGCTCGACCACGCGAGCCCTGACGATACGCTGGGAGCGCAGGTTGCGCACGCGGATCTGCTCGCCGGGCACCCCGTCCGAGAGCGCTTCGCCGGGCATGAATACGTTGATCGCATTGGTCTTGGCGCGAATCACCACCTGGTCGCCCTTGCGCACGGCCGCTGCCTGTTCGAGGAACACCGGCGCCAGTACCTGGTCGTTGACCGTCGGGCGCTTGAGCTTCATGCCGACCACCTGCTGCGGATCGGTGAGGTAGCCCTGGTTCAGTTGCCCGACGTCGCGCTCGACGACGCTGATATCGCCAGGCTCGATGACCCGGTTGCGCTGCAGGGGCAGGGTGGTGACGACAACTTGACGGTACAGCCTGACCGTCGCCGGAACGAATACCGTCCAGGGAGAGCTGCCTTCGCAGATGACCCGCACGGTGACCCGACCAACGGGCTGTGCCGGGCTTTCCAGCTTCTGCGTCAGGTCCTTGTCGCACTGCGCCAGGCGCAGCCGGGGGTCGATGCGGGCGACTTCGATCTCGTAGCGTGCGTCTATGCCGGAAGTCTGCAGATAATCTTCCACCTTGAACTCAAGAAAGCCCTGGGTGGAGCCGATAAGGATCTCAGGCGCGGTGAAGCCTTCCGCCCCAGCCGGGGAGAGGGTCAGCGCACCCGCCATGCCGAGTAGCGCAGCCACCAGGGCGCGCGCGGGTCTCGGATGTCGGAAAAATGTCGTTGCCTGTTTCATGCAACGGTTTAAGCAATGGTCATGCCGTCTCTGCCAGCAGGGCGGCGTTGCGTGCACAGGAGGCTCAATGGCCGGAGTCATGGATTCGGTCAACCAGCGTACGCAGCTGGTTGGCCAGAATCGTCTCGAACTGCTGCTGTTCCGTTTGAACGGCAGCCAGCTGTACGGGATCAACGTGTTCAAGGTGAAGGAGGTGCTGCAGTGCCCCCGCCTGACCGTGATGCCCAAGTCCAGCCAGGTGGTGCGCGGGGTGGCGAACATCCGCGGCGGTACCATCCCGATCCTCGATCTGGCGCTGGCCACGGGGCGTCACGCCCTGCGGGATGTCGCCAACAGTTTCGTGATCATCACCGAGTACAACACCAAGGTGCAGGGCTTCCTGGTGCACTCGGTGGAGCGCATCGTCAACATGAACTGGGAGTCGATCCATCCGCCACCCAAGGGCACCGGTCGCGACCACTACCTGACGGCAGTGACTCGGGTGGACAACCAGCTGGTGGAAATCATCGACGTGGAGAAGATCCTCGCCGAAGTGGCGCCGACCTCTGAGGATATCTCCGAAGGCGTGCTGGATGCCGACACCCAGGCCCGCGCGGTGAGCAAGCGCGTGCTGGTGGTGGATGACTCCTCGGTGGCGCGCAAGCAACTGGTGCGTTGCCTGGAAACCGTCGGCGTCGAGGTGCTGGCACTCAACGATGGCCGCCAGGCGCTGGATTACCTGCACCAGATGGTGGAGGCCGGCGGGCATCCGGGCAGCGACCTGTTGATGGTGATCTCGGATATCGAGATGCCGGAGATGGACGGCTACACGCTCACGGCGGAAATCCGTCACGACCCGCGCATGCAGGATCTGCACATTCTCCTGCATACTTCGTTGTCCGGGGTGTTCAACCAGGCCATGGTGAAGAAGGTCGGCGCTGACGACTTCCTTGCCAAGTTCCGTCCCGATGACCTGGCGGCCCGCGTGTCGGACCGGATCAAGGCCGTGGATGGCGCGTCGGCCTGACGGGCAGTGACGAGGTGCGGGTGGCGCCGGTGCCGCCCGCATCGTCTATGTTTTTTTGAGCACCGGTCAGGCAGTTGCCGCCGCACCGTCGGCAGCCGTCCACGAGCAAAGAGGTTTATCTGTGACATCCACCAATTCTGAATTCGAGCTGTTCCGGGATTTCCTGGAGAAGACCTGCGGCATCCTCCTGGGCGCCAACAAGCAGTACCTGGTCTCCAGCCGCTTGAACAAGTTGATGGAACAGCAGGGCATCAAGTCCCTGGGCGAGCTGGTGCAGAAGATCCAGATGCGCAGCCAGCTGCGCGAGCAGGTGGTCGACGCGATGACCACCAACGAGACCCTGTGGTTTCGCGATACCTACCCCTTCGAAGTACTGAAGAACCGCGTGCTGCCGGAGATGATCAAGGCTGCGCCCGGCCAGCGCCTGCGCATCTGGTCGGCGGCCTGCTCCTCGGGGCAGGAGCCTTATTCGCTGTCGATGGCCATCGACGAGTTCGAGCGCACCAACCTCGGCCAGCTCAAGGCGGGCGTGCAGATCGTCGCCACGGATCTCTCCGGCTCGATGCTCAGCGCCTGCAAGGCCGGTGAGTACGACAGCCTGGCGATTGGCCGCGGCCTGTCGCAGGAGCGCCTGGCGCGCTACTTCGACCAGAAGACCCCGGGGCGCTGGACGGTGAAGCCGGCGATCAAGAGCCGCGTGGAGTTCCGCGCGCTGAACCTGCTGGACAGCTACGCGACGCTGGGCAAGTTCGACATGGTGTTCTGCCGCAACGTACTGATCTATTTCTCGGCCGAGGTGAAGCGCGACATCCTGCTGCGCATCCATGCCACCCTCAAGCCCGGCGGCTACCTGTTCCTCGGCGCTTCCGAGGCGCTCAACGCACTGCCGGATCATTACCAGATGGTCCAGTGCAGCCCGGGCATCATCTACAAGGCCAAGTGATCGGCCGATACCCCGCCCGAGCGGGCGGGGTTCTCATCGCGCTGTGCGGCCATGGCCATGATCCGCAGGCTGCCCGTCACCAGGTCTTCGGCCGGTAGCCTTTGACGCAGGCTCGCACTTCGTCGTCGATCACGTTGCCCGGCTTGATGCAGTCCGACAGCCTGCGCGGACTGTCGCTGTAGGGCGACGCTGGCGGAGTGGCCGGCAGGCCGCTCGGGGAAATGCCCAGGCGTGTCTGCAGCAGCCCCCAGCGTTCCTGGAGCCAGAACTGGCTGGCGGGGTTGCGCCACAGGGCTGCGCCTGCCGCCACGATCAGCAAGGGGATGAGGAAGCACAGCAACGCCTTCACCAGCATCCGCCACTTGCGCTTCGGCACATCGGGCGGCTTCTGCCGGTTCTGTTGTTTGACCTGTTCCCAGTAGTAGTCGCGATCACGCTCGCTCATCGAGTGTCATTCCGCCGGCTGGATGGGTGCAGCGTAACGGCTGGCGCAGCGTGCGGCGAGGCGCGATCAGTGGTCCTTGTGACGGGCTTCGCGCACCACCATATTGGTCTGCATGACTGCCCCTCGAACCTCCACCCGCGGCAAGCGCGCCGATGTGCTGTCCGCCTTCCACCCGGCGGTGGCCCGCTGGTTCCGTGCGCATTTCAAGGCGCCGACCCAGGCGCAGGTACAGGCCTGGCCGGCGATCCAGGCGGGGGAATCGACACTGGTCGCCGCACCCACCGGTTCGGGCAAGACGCTCACGGCTTTCCTCTCGGCCATCGATGCATTGGTCCGCGAGGGGCTGGATAACGGCGGCGTGCTGCCGGACCGCACCACGGTGGTCTACGTCTCGCCGCTCAAGGCGCTGTCCAACGACATTCGCATCAACCTCGAGGAACCGCTGGCCGGTATCCGTGCCGCGCTGGGCGAGATGGGCCTGCCGGAAGTGGAGATCCGCACTGCCGTGCGCACCGGCGACACCACGACCAAGGAACGTGAGGCCATGCGCAAGCAGGTGCCGCATATCCTGGTGACCACGCCCGAATCGCTCTACGTGCTGCTCGGCTCGGACTCCGGCCGCGCCATGCTGGCCGGGGCGCGTAGCGTGATCGTCGATGAAATCCATGCACTGGCGGCGAGCAAGCGCGGCAGCCACCTGGCGCTGTCGCTGGAGCGTTTGCAGGCGTTGTGCGAGGCGCCGCTGGTGCGCATCGGCTTGTCTGCCACGCAGAAACCCATCGAAGCGGTGGCGCGTTTCCTGGTCGGCCGCCACCCGGCCTGCCGTATCGTCGACATCGGCTACAGCCGCCAGCGCGACCTGAACCTGGAGGTGCCGTCCGCGCCGCTGGAAGCGGTGATGTCCCACGACGTCTGGGACAAGGTCTACGACCGCCTCGCCGAACTGGCCGGCGAACACCGCACCACGCTGGTGTTCGTCAACACCCGGCGGTTGGCTGAGCGCGTGACCCGGCATCTCGCCGAGCGCATCGGCGCCGGCTGGGTGGCGGCGCACCATGGCAGCCTGTCGAAGGAACTGCGCCTGGGCGCCGAGCAGCGGCTCAAGGCCGGGCAGCTGAAGGTGCTGGTAGCCACGGCCTCGCTGGAGCTGGGTATCGATATCGGCGACGTGGAGCTGGTCTGCCAGCTCGGCTCGCCGCGCTCCATCGCAGCCTTCCTGCAGCGTGTGGGGCGTTCCGGGCACAGTGTTGGCGGCACGCCCAAGGGGCGGCTGTTCCCGACCTCGCGTGACGACCTGATCGAATGCGTAGCGCTGCTCGACAGCGTGCGCCTGGGGGAGCTGGACGCGCTGGCAATTCCCCGCGCACCGCTGGACGTCCTGGCCCAGCAGATCGTCGCTGAAGTGGCTTGCCAGGAATGGCGCGAGGACGCGCTGTTCGACCTGTTCACCGGCGCGCAGCCCTACGCCGAACTGAGCCGCGAGCACTTCGACGGCATGTTGCGCACCCTCGCCGAGGGCTACACCAGCCGTAATGGCCAGCGCGGCGCCTACCTGCACCGCGATGCGGTCCACCAGCGCCTGCGCGGCCGGCGCGGTGCCAAGCTGACCGCCGTGACCTCCGGCGGCACCATCCCCGATACCGGCGACTACGCCGTACTGCTGGAGCCGCAAGGCCTGACCGTGGGCACGGTGAATGAGGACTTCGCCGTGGAAAGCCTGGCGGGCGACGTGTTCCAGCTCGGCAACATTTCCTACCGCATCCTGCGCGTCGAACCGGGCCGCGTGCGCGTCGAGGACGCCCAGGGCCAACCGCCGAACATTCCCTTCTGGCTCGGCGAGGCGCCGGGGCGCAGCGACGAGCTGTCCACCAGTGTCGCTCGTCTGCGCGGCCAGCTGGACGAGTTGCTGGCCCAGGGCGAGAACGATCGCGAACCGCTGGCACGGGCCATCGACTGGCTGCGGGAACAGCTCGGCCTGAACGATGCGGCAGCGCGGCAACTGGTGGAATACCTGGCCCGTGCGCGCCATGCCCTCGGTGCACTGCCGACGCAGAAGACCCTGATACTCGAACGTTTTTTCGATGAATCCGGCGGCATGCAGCTGGTCATCCATTCGCCCTACGGCAGCCGCCTCAACCGCGCCTGGGGCCTGGCGCTGCGCAAGCGCTTCTGTCGCACCTTCAACTTCGAACTGCAGGCCGCCGCCACCGAAGACGCGATCATCCTGTCGCTGTCCACCAGCCACAGCTTCCCGCTGGACGAGGTCTGGCGCTACCTGCATTCCAACAGCGCCGAGCACGTGCTGATCCAGGCGCTGCTCGACGCGCCGCTGTTCGGCGTGCGCTGGCGCTGGAACGCCACCACGGCGCTGGCGTTGCCGCGCTACAGCGGCGGCCGCAAGGTCGCCCCGCAGTTGCAGCGCATGCGCAGCGAAGACCTGTTGGCCTCGGTGTTCCCCGACCAGGTGGCGTGCCTGGAGAACATCGTTGGCGAGCGAGAGATTCCCGATCACCCGCTGGTGGCGCAGACCCTCGACGACTGCCTGCACGAAGCCATGGACTGCGAGGGCTGGCTGGCATTGCTGCGGCGCATGGAGCGCGGCGAGGTGACCTTGCTGGCGCGCGATCTGCCAGCACCTTCGCCATTGGCGGCGGAAGTATTGTCGGCCAGCCCCTATGCCTTCCTCGACGATGCGCCACTGGAGGAGCGGCGTACCCAGGCGGTGCAGAGCCGTCGCTGGACCGATCCGGAAAGCGCCGACGACCTCGGTGCGCTGGATGCCGACGCCATCGACGCGGTGCGCGCCGAGGCCTGGCCGGAGGCTCGCGACGCCGACGAGATGCACGAGGCGCTGACGGGCCTGGGCGGTATTCGCGAGAGCGAGGCACAGGCCAACGAGGGCTGGCCCTTCCTGCTCAAGTCGCTGGCCAGGGCGGGCCGGGCGACGCGCCTGGCGCTGCCGGTGGGCGATGTCTGGGTGGCGGCGGAGCGGCTCAGCCAGTGGCTGGCGCTGCATCCGCAGGTCACACGGACGCCACTGCTGGACCTGCCACCGTCACTGCTTCAACCCTGCACGACCGATGAGGCGCAGGTCGAACTGGTACGGGCGCGCCTGACCGGTTTCGGCCCGCGGCTGTTGCGCGAGCTGGCCGACGACCTGGGGATATCCACCGGCGATGCCGGTTTCGCCCTGGCCAGCCTGGAGCGCGAGGGTTACGTACTGCGCGGCCGCTTCACGCCGGGCGCGCAGGAAGAGGAGTGGTGCGAGCGCCACTTGCTGGCGCGTATCCATCGTTACACGGTGAAGCGCCTGCGCCGGGAAATCGAACCGGTGCAACGTGCCGATTTCATGCGCTTCCTCTTCGACTGGCAGCGCGTCGCCAGCGGCACGCGGGTGCGCGGGGCCGAGTCCCTGGCCGGCGTGCTCAGTCAGCTGGAAGGCTTCCAGGCCGCAGCCTCGGCCTGGGAGAGCGACATCCTGCCCAGCCGCGTGGCCGACTACGGGATCAATTGGCTGGACGACCTCTGCCGCGCCGGTCGCATCGTCTGGGCGCGCTTGCCCGGTCACAGCGCCGGTAAGGCCCGCGGCGGGCCACTGAAGAGCACGCCCATCGTGCTGCTTCCGCGCACGCAGATGGCGCAGTGGAGCGAGCTGAGTGCGGGGCAAGCGGATGCCGAGCTGTCGGCCAAGGCCGGCAAGGTGCTTGACGTGCTCAAGGAGCACGGCGCGTCGTTCTTCGAGGAACTGGCCAGCGACAGCCACCTGCTGCGCACCGAACTGGAAAGCGTGCTGGGCGAGCTGGTGGCGGCTGGGCGGGTGAATGCCGACAGCTTCGCCGGCCTGCGCGCCCTGCTGATGCCGGCGGCGCGTCGCCATCCGCGGCGCCGTTCGCGCACGCCGCTGTTCGGTATGGCCGATGCCGGGCGCTGGGCGTTGCTGCGGCGCTCCGCGCTGGAGCCCGGAGCACGGTTGCCGGCGGAAACCCTGGAACACGTCGCCATGACCCTGCTGCGCCGCTATGGCGTGGTCTGCTGGCGCCTGCTTGACCGCGAGGCCGACTGGCTGCCGCCGTGGCGCGACCTGTTGCGGGTCTACCATCGCCTGGAGGCGCGCGGGGAAATCCGCGGCGGGCGCTTCGTCGCCGGGCTGACCGGCGAGCAGTTCGCCCTCCCTGAAGCGGTCGGCCTGCTGCGCGAAGTCCGGCGCCGGGAGGCGAACGGCGAATGGGTGGTGGTCTCCGCGGTGGATCCGCTGAACCTCGCCGGCACGCTGCTGCCGGGACGCAAGGTGCCGGCAGTGAGCGGCAACCGCGTGCTCTATCGCGATGGCGTGCCGGTGGGTGCGCTGATCGCCGGTGAGGTGGAACTGCTGGCTGAACTGCCGCCCGCGGACCAGGCCCGTGCGCGGGAGCTGCTGATCCGTCGCTGATTTCGGCCTTGCCTGGCTTACACTCAGCGGCACGCACGTCTTTCCTCCGAGGGTGTGATGCTGTCCCGCGAGCCGCCGACTCTGCCTGTCCTGTTGCGCCAGTGGTGGTTCCTGCCGCTGCTGGTGCTCGCCCTGTGCCTGCGCCTTTATGGTCTGTCGGATTCGGCACTGTGGGGGGACGAGACCTCCAGCCTGTTCCTCGCCCGCTATTCGCCCGTCCAGCTCTGGCAGCACGCCGCCCACGACGTGCATCCGCCGCTGTACTTCTTCCTGCTGCATGCCTGGGTCGCAGTGGCGGGCGAGGGCGTTCTTTCGCTGCGATCGTTCAGCGCCGTGTTCGGCACCTTTGCGGTGTTTCTCGGCGGCTGGCTGGTGTGGCGGCTGGCTTCGCCGCGGGCCACTTTCATCGCCGTGCTGTTGTTGGCAATGCTGCCCACGGCGGTACGTTACAGCCAGGAAGTGCGCATGTATTCGCTGCTCGGCTGCTGGTTGCTGGCGGCGACGCTGGCGTTGCTGTACTGGCGGCAGGTGCAGCGGCGGCGCTATCTGCTGGTGTATGTCGCGCTGATGACCGCGGCCTTCTACACCCATTACTTCAGCCTGTTCGGCGCACTCGTGCAGTGGCTGTGGCTGGCAACGCTGCCGAACAACCCGCTGCGCCGACGCGACTGGTGGCTGGCCAACCTGGCCATCGCCGTGCTGTTCCTGCCCTGGTTGCCCGGGCTGTTCGACCTGATCCGCCACATGGCGGTGCTGGAAGCGGGTGGCGACGTGGGCTGGCAGCCGCCGGTGGATGCGCGCTCGCTACCCTCGATGCTCTGGCAGTGGCTGGCGCAATCCGATGGCAACGAGTTGCCCTGGCCCGTGCTGCTCGGCGTGCCGCTGCTGCTGGTGGCGGCGGCTGCACTGGTGCTGCGCGCCGACCGCAGTCCCCAGCGTGGCGGGGTACTGCTGGCGCTCTATTGCGGCATGCCCTTGCTGCTGCTGTATGGCATCTCGTTCATTTCCCCGGTCTTCGTCGAACGCTACCTCACGGCTTTCGCCCTGGGCTTGCCGCTGCTGCTGGCGCTGGCGCTGGATCGCCTGCTGGATAAGCGCCGTGCGCTGGGGACGGTGCTGCTGGTGACCCTGCTGGGGTTGCAGGGCTTAGGGGTGGGGCGCGCAATCGCCATCGACCCGGACGAGCAGTTCGACGGCATGGCGGCCTACGTCAACGCCCACTACCGCGCCGGCGACCGGGTGGTGGTCGATGACATCCTCTGGTACCTGACCTTCCGCTATTACAACCAGACCGGCCACGAACCATTGCTCTACACCGCCCCGGCGGCGGATGGCAGCTCGGGCCGGCCGGGGCGTTATGGCTTTGGTTCGCTGATCGACGACCGCCAGCATGCCTTCGTCGACCACCTGGCGGACCTGCCGCAGGACCAGGGGCGCGTCTGGCTGGTGATGAGCCGCTACAACGACCAGGAGATTCCCGACGTGCCGGCCACCTGGAAACGGGTGGCGCAGCATGCCGGCGGGGAGGTGCAGGCGATCCTCTTCGAGCGCACGGCACAACGTAACGCGGCGCGCTGAGGGCAACCGTTGCGTTGCAGCCTTAGAAGCGGATGCGTCCGGTAAAGGCGTCCTTGAGCATCACCCAGTCGCCCATCAGCGACCACAACGGGTACTTGAAGGTGGCGGGGCGGTTCTTCTCGAACACGAAGTGGCCGACCCAGGCGAAGCCGTAGCCGGCCAATGGCATGGCCAGCAGCCACAACCAGTGCCCGCTGACGATGGCGTAGGCGAGGATCGACAGCACCAGCAGGCTGCCCACGTAATGCAGGCGACGGCACACGGCATTGCTGTGCTCCTGCAGGTAATACGGGTAGAACTCGGCGAAGCTCCGGAACCGATCGGCGGTCTGGGTGCTCATGGCGCACCTCCTGTTGTTGTGGTGGCCCAGTGTAGGCTGGAGCTATCGGACTTGCGGATGGCATAGGGGACCAGTTTAGTATCCCCCTGCGCCGCCAGCTGACTGGCGGTGGCGCCGTTGACCACCATAACCAGAAGAAAACGCATGCCTGAGCGTACGACCCTGTCCAGTTGGGTGCGGGGAATCGTCCAGTCCCTGGAACTGGAAGGCCTGGACAGCCGAGCGCTGTTCGCCGAACTGGGATTGGATTTCGCTGCCCTCGACGACCCCGATGCGCGCTTCCCGCAGGACGCCATGAGCCGCCTGTGGAACCGCGCCGTGGAGCTGTCCGGCAATCCGGCCATCGGCCTGAACATTGCCCGCGTGCACACTCCGGCGTTCCCGGTGGTGGGCTACGCGCTGATGTCCAGCCGCAACCTGGGCGAGGGCTTCGAGCGGCTCGAGCGCTACCAGCGGATCATTGCCGAGGGCGCCGACCTGAGCTTCCGCCGCCTCCCCGAAGGCTGCCTCTACCGCATCGTGGTCCACGGCGACCGCCTGCCGGTGCCGCGGCAGAGCGCGGAATGCTCGCTGGCCAGCCTGACCGCCATGCTGCGCTGGATTACCGGGCGGGCAATCAAGCCGCTCGAGGTACGCCTGGCGGGCGAGCCGCCGCAGGACATCGAGCCCTACCGGGAACTGTTCCAGGCGCCGCTGAGCTTCGGCCACGCCGACTGCGCGATGCTGTTTTCCCACGAGGACATGGCTGCGCCGCTACCCACTGCCAACGAGGAACTGGCGCGCCTGCACGACCGCTTTGCCGGGGAATACCTGGCGCGCTTCGTCAGCAGCCGCTTCAGCCACCAGACGCGCCAGGTCCTGTGCCGCCTGCTGCCCCAGGGCGAGCCCAAGCGCGAGAACGTGGCGCAGGCGCTGCACCTGTCCGAACGCACCCTGCAGCGCCGCCTTCAGGAAGAGGGCACCAGCTACCAGCAACTGCTCGACGACACCCGCCGCGAGCTGGCCCAGCAGTACCTCGCCACGCCGCGCATGACACTGCTGGAGATTGCCTACCTGCTGGGGTTCTCGGAGCCGAGCAACTTCTTCCGTGCCTTCCGCCGCTGGTTCGGCAAGACGCCGGGGGAATACCGCGAGGAGTTGTGATTCCTCCGGCGCCAAGCGGCTGGTTGTAGGAGCGAGCTTGCTCGCGAACCGCTTGATACCGGCGCCCAAGCGTTCGCGAGCAAGCTCGCTCCTACAGAAGCCTGGCGCAGTCGGCGCCTGGGATTGATGGGTATCGCTGCGCTCCACGCCATCCTACTGCGTGTTCATCCTGCAAATTTGCTGGCAGGGACGATCAGTGCCGCCAGAACGCCGGGGTGAACAGCACCAGCACCGTGATGATCTCCAGACGGCCCGCCAGCATGCCGCCGCAGAGCAGCCACTTGGCGGCATCCGGCAGCGAGGCGAAGTTGCCCGAGGGGCCGATGATCGGCCCCATGCCCGGGCCGACGCCGGCCACGGTGCTGGCCGCGCCGGTCAGCGAGGTCATCCAGTCCAGGCCGAGGAACGACAGGCCCAGCGCCAGGGCACCGACGGTGGCGCCGAAGAAGAACGAGAAGGTCAGGATCGAACGCACGATCTCCTCGTCCAGGCGGTGGCCGTTGTAGCTCTGCTTGATCACCGCGCGCGGGTGGATCAGTTGGTAGAGGCTGGCGCGCAGCAGGGTGAAGGCCACCTGGAAGCGGAAGATCTTGATGCCGCCGGCGGTGGAGCCGGAGCAGCCGCCGATGAAGCCCAGGTAGAAGAACAGCATGATCGAGAAGTGGCCCCACAGGCTGTAGTCGCCCAGGGCGAAGCCGGTGGTGGTGACCACCGAGGTCACGTTCACCGCGACGATGCGGAAGGCGTCCAGCCAGGGCAGGCTGGAGGTCACCGAGTACCAGGTGCCCATCACCAGCCAGGTGACCAGCAGCAGGCCGAGGAAGCCGTGGACCTGGTGGTCGCGGATCAGCGCCTTGCGGTTGCCACGCAGCATGGAGACGTACAGCACGAAGGGAATGCTGCCCAGGATCATGACCACCACCGCGACCCAGTGCACCGCCGGCTGGTGCCACTTGGCCAGCGACTGGTCGGAGGTGGAGAAACCGCCGGTGGAGATCGCCGACATGGCGTGGTTGAGCGAGTCGAACAGGCCCATGCCGGCCCACCAGAAGGCCAGCGTGCCGGCGATGGTGATGGCCACGTAAACCCCGACTATGTACTTGGCCACCATGTGCGAGCGCGGCATGACCTTGTCGGAGCGGTCCGAGGATTCGGTCTGGAACAGGCGCATGCCACCGATGCGCAGCATCGGCAGGATCGCCACCGCCATGGCGATGAAGCCGATACCGCCCAGCCAGTGCAGCAGCGAGCGCCAGATGAGGATACCCGGCGACATCTTGTCCAGCCCGCTGAGGACGGTCGAGCCGGTGGCGGTAATGCCGGACATGCTCTCGAAGATTGCGTCGGTGAAGCTGATGTGCCGGGCGAACATGAAGGGCAGGGAGGAGAAGAAACAGACGATCACCCAGCTCGACACGGTGAGCATGTACATGTCCCGCGGACGCAGGTGCACCTGCTCCGGGCGGCCGGGGATGACCATGCCAAGCCCGCAGGTGAAGGTGATGATCGCCGACCAGATGAAGGGGTGCAGTTCGTGGGCGCGGCCGTAGTAGAGCAGCGTGGCCATGGGAACCAGCATGGCGACCGCCAGCGTGATCACGAAGATGCCGATGATGAATCCGAGGGTGCGTAGTGTCGGCAGGGCCATGCGCTGAGGTCTGAAACCAATGGGAATCGGCCATTTTACCTGTCGCCTGCTGCCTGTAAACCGCGTGAAATCCCCCTCTTCACAAGTGCAACGGGATGGATAGAATCTGTCTCCGCCCGCCGGCGCTCGCCGGTTTCTCTAGTGCATTCGAATCCATGTCCACTCACAATCCGTGTTTGAGCTGCGGCGCCTGCTGCGCGCATTTTCGTGTGTCCTTCTATTTTGGCGAGTGCCGCTCTTCTGGCGGTATCGTCCCCGATGACCAGGTTGTCCAGGTCAGCCCGCACCTGGTTGCCATGCGTGGCACCGAGGTGCGTCCATCGCGTTGTACGGCGCTGCTGGGCGATGTCGGCTGCGGGGTGCGCTGCACCCTGTACGAGCAGCGTTCCTCGACCTGCCGGGAGTTCGAAGCGTCCTGGACCGATGGCGTTCACAACCCGAACTGCGACGCGGCCCGCGCCGCCTATGGGCTGCCGCCGCTGACACCACCGGTGTTGCCGACATTGTCACCGGAGCGGGTGGCCTGAGGCGCTGTCTTTCCTCAGCAAATGCGAACCCCTTGCGTCTACAATGGCGGTTTTCGAGTTTGACTGGAGGCAGCCCATGGAGGCTCTCGACGCGTTGCTCAACCGTGTGTCCCACGCCCGCCTGAGCGAGCCGGCACCGTCCGCCGAGCAACTGGACCGCCTGTTCCGTTCGGCGTTGCGCGCGCCGGATCATGGGCAACTGCGCCCCTGGCGTTTCATCACCGTGGAAGGCGAGGCGCGGAAGGAACTGGGCGAGCTGTTCGCCCGCGCCGTGGCAGCGAGCGAGCCGGATGGCAAGCCCGAGGCGCTGGACAAGGCTCGCGCCATGCCGCTGCGCGCGCCCTTGCTGGTGGTGGCCGTGGCACGCCTGCAGGAGCACCCCAAGGTGCCGGAAATCGAGCAGTGGCTGGCGGCAGGCTGTGCCGCCCACGGTATCGTCCAGGCAGCCTATGTCGAAGGATTGGGGGCGATGTGGCGGACGGGCGCCATGGCATTCGATCCGCTGGTGCGCGAGGGCCTCGGCCTGACCGAGAATGAGCGCATCGTCGGCTTCATCTACCTCGGCACGCCGGTCGGCGAACTGCGCCGCCCGGCGCCGCTGGACCCGGCCGGCTTCGTCAGCGCCTGGCGGGGCTGAGCGGCAGTTCCAGGCGAACCTTCCAGCCGCCGTCGCGCGCGCGCCAGAACAGGTGGCCACCCTGCCAGCCGGCCAGGCGCCGCGCCGGGGGCAGGGCCTCCGGCAGCCAGGCCCGTGCTTGCGGGTCGTGGCCGTGCAGGTCCAGGCGCAGTTCTCCGTGGGCGGAGCTGAGCAAGAGTTTCAGCGCTGCGTGCGGTTGCCGCGCCAGTGCCGCCTCCAGCAACGAATCCAGGGCCTCGCCCAGCGCGTCCGGCCAGCTTTCCAGTGGCCAGGTGCCACTCTGCGGCAGGCTCAGGCGCAAGCCGGGCCAGCGTGTGCGCCACCGCGCGGCGTGACGTGCCAGTTCTACAGCCAGCACCAGGTACTGCGGGTCGTCGCAGGGCTCGCTGCGCAGCAGGACTGACGGCGGCAGTGGCTGTTGCAGAGCGGGGATCGGGGTAGCGAAGGCAGGCAGGCTCATGGTTGCTCTCCGAAAGTGCGCAGGGTTCAGCCGACCTGGCGGCGTAGTGGCAAGTCGATGCTGGCGACGAATCCGCCGTCGGGATGGTTGGCCAGGCGCAGTCGTCCATGGTGGCGCTCGATGGCGCGCCGGGCGATGGCCAGGCCCAGGCCATGGCCTGCGCTGCTCTGGTTGGGAGCGCGGAAGAAAGGTTCGCCCAGTTGCGTCAGGTGTTCCTCGCTGGCGCCGGGGCCGTGGTCGCGGATGCTGATGCG
>NZ_BDAI01000021.1 GCF_002091755.1 Pseudomonas nitroreducens NBRC 12694 | reverse complement strand
AAGCTGACCTTCCTCGACGACGGCCCGAGCATCACGCCGTGCGAAGACGCCGACATCAAGCTCAGCGTGGACGAAACCCACCTGGGCGTGCCGGACACCAGCAGCGCTTCGGTCGCCGATCTGTTCACCACCCATTTCGGTGCGGACGGCGCCGGCGAGATCACCTATAAGCTGGCCGGGGCCGACAACACCGATACCGGTCTGAAGGACACCGCAACCGGTAGCCGGGTGTTCCTCTACAACACCGCCAACGGCATCGAGGGGCGCCTGGAGGGCACCAATACCGTGGCCTTCCGCGTGTCCATCGACGGCGACGGCAAGGTCACCCTGGAGCAGTTGCGCGCCCTGGCGCACCCCGATACCAGTGACGCCAACGATTCGCTCAACCTCAGCGGCCAGGTCACCCTGACAGCGACCATCACCGACAAGGACGGCGACAGTGCCAGTGCCCATGTCGACCTGGGCAGCAAGCTGACCTTCCTCGATGACGGCCCGAGCATTGCCCCGTCGAGCATCTACGACATCAGCCTGGAAGTGGACGAATCCGACCTCTCCAACGACGCCCGCGTCGAGTCCAGCCTGGTCTCGCTGCTGTTCGAGACGCACTTCGGCGCCGACGGTCCGGGCAGCATCACCTACAAGGTCAGCACGGTGGATGGCACCGACAGTGGCCTGAAGACCACCCAGGGCGAATCCATCCTGCTGTACAACGTCGACGGCACCGTGGTCGGCAAGGTCCAGGGCAGCGGCGCGATCGCCTTCGTGGTCAGCGAAGACCAGGGCGCGCTCATGCTCGACCAGCGCCTGGCGCTCAAGCATCCGGACACCAACGACGCCGATGATCCGCTGCGCCTGGAAAGCGGCAAGATCACCCTGACCGCCACCATCACCGATGGTGACGGCGACAAGGCTTCGGCCCATGTCGACCTGGGCAGCAAGATGGTGTTCTACGACGACGGTCCGCGCATCGAGCCGTGCACCGACGCCGATATCAAGCTGACCGTGGACGAGACCAAACTGGGTGTCGACGCGCAGGCTTCGGCGGGTGATGTCGCGGCACTGTTCACCGGCCACTTCGGCGCCGATAGCGCTGGCGGCATCACCTACAAGGTCACCACCACCGACGGCACCGACAGCGGCCTGAAGGACACCGCCACGGGCGGGAAGATCTTCCTCTACAACACCGCCAATGGTGTCGAAGGGCGCGTGGAGGGCACCAACCTGGTGGCCTTCAGCGTGAACCAGCACAACGGGGTGATTACCCTCGACCAGCAACGGGCGCTGGTACACCCGGTGACCACCGATGCCAATGATCCGCTGAGCATCGACGCCGACAAGATCACCCTCACCGCGACCATCACCGATGGCGACGGCGATCATGCATCGGCCAGCATCGACCTGGGCGGCAAGCTGACCTTCCTCGACGATGGTCCCAGCATCCAGCCGTGCACCGATGCCGACATCCGCCTGGAAGTGGACGAAAGCAACCTCGCCAGTGACGCGCGGGTCGAAGCGCCGCTGGTGTCGGAACTGTTCACCGCCAGCTTCGGCGCTGACGGCGCCGGGTCGGTCACGTACAAGGTCAGCACCGTGGACGGCACCGACAGCGGCCTGCGCGAAACCGCCGGCGGCGCGCGCATCCTGCTGTTCAATGACGGCAACGGCGTGGTGGGCAAGGTCGAGGGCACTGGCGCCATCGCCTTCGTGGTGCGCCCCGATGGCGGTGCGCTCACGCTGGACCAGCGCGTGGCCTTCATCCATCCCGATGCCCATGACGACGATGAAGCCCTGAGCATCGCCAGCGGCAAGATCACCCTGACCGCCACCATCACCGACAAGGATGGCGACAGCGACAGCGCCTCCATCGATCTGGGCAGCAAGCTGGTGTTCCACGACGACGGGCCGAGCATCGTGGCCAACCAGGCCGATGGCCCTGCCCTGGTGGTGGACGAGAGCAACCTGGGCGCCAATGCCAGCGCCAGCGTCAGCAGCCTGTTCACCAGCCACTACGGCGCCGATGGCGCGGGTTCGCTGGTGTACAAGGTGGTCGCTGCGCAGGATGGCAGCGACAGCGGCCTGCGCGTCACCAATGGCGACAAGATCTACCTGTACAACGAAGGCAATGGCGTGGTCGGCCGGGTCGGCGGGCAGAGTGGGGCGGTCGCCTTCACGCTGACGGTGAACAACGGCACTGTCACTCTCGACCAGCAACTGGCGCTCAAGCATCCCGATGGCAATAACCCGGATGATGCACTGAGCATCGCCAGCGGCAAGATCAGCCTGACGGCCACCATCACCGACGGCGATGGCGACTCCCACAGCGCCAGTGTCGAACTGGGCAGCCAGCTGAGCTTCCATGACGACGGCCCGAGCATCACCGCCAGTGCGCAAGGCGCACCGGCCCTGGTGGTGGACGAGACCAACCTGGGTATCGACGCCAGCGCCAACATTACCAGTCTGTTCACCAGCAGCTATGGCGCCGACGGTGCGGGCTCGCTGGTGTACAAGGTGGCCGCGGCGCAGGACGGCGGCGATAGCGGGCTGCGCGTCACCAGCGGCGACAAGATCTACCTGTACAACGAGGGCAATGGTGTCGTCGGTCGGGTGGGTGGAGCCAACGGCGCCGTTGCCTTCACGCTGACGCTGAACAACGGCAGCGTGACCCTCGACCAGCAGATGGCGCTCAAGCATGCCGACGCCAGCAACCCCGATGATGCGCTGAGCATCGCCGACGGCAAGATCAGCCTGACCGCCACCATCACCGATGGCGATGGCGATTCGAAGTCCGCCAGCCTGGACCTGGGCAGCAAGCTCAGCTTCCATGACGACGGCCCGAGCATCACCGCCAATGCCGCTGCGGCGCCGACCCTGACCGTCGATGAAACGCACCTGAACGTCGATGCCACCGCCAACTTCAGCACGGCCTTCACCGCCAATGCCGGCGCTGACGGCGGCAGCACGACCTACAGCCTGAGCGCGACCACGGGCACCCAGAGCGGCCTGCAGACCACCGACGGGCAGAACATCGTGCTGGTCAAGGTCAGCGCCACCGTGGTGGAAGGCCACGTCGGCACTGCCAGTGGCGCGACCGCCTTCACCCTGACGCTCGACAGCGGCACCGGCGTGGTCAAGCTCGACCAGCAACTGGCGCTCAAGCATCCCAACGCCAGCGACCCGAACGATCCGCTGAGCCTGGCCAGCGGCAAGATCGGCCTGGTCGCCACCGTGACCGACGGTGACGGCGACACGAAATCAGCGAGCATCGACCTGGGCAGCAAGCTCAGCTTCCTCGATGACGGCCCGACCGCGGTGGACGACTCGCCGCGCTGCCTGGTGCAGCAGGCGCCGCCAGCGGTGAACCTGACCCTGGTGGTCGACGTTTCCGGCAGCATGGCTGGCGACAAGCTGACCAACGCCAAGGCGGCCCTGGTCAACCTGGTGCAGCAGTATGCGGCCATGGGGATTGCCATCCATGTATCGCTGCTGAGCTTCGCGGCCACTGCCAAGGACCTGGGCGACTTCAACTTCACCGGCACTTCCGACGCGCAGTACACGGCGCTGGTGAACAAGATCAATGGCCTCAGCGCCGACGGCGAGACCAACTACCAGGCTGCCCTGGACCTGGCCAGGACCAATGTCACCTCCGACATCACCGTCAGCGGCCATGATCCGGCGGCGATCAACCGGGTGTACTTCATCTCCGATGGCGAGCCGACCACCGGCAACACCAACTCGGCAATCACCCAGTGGAAGGCCTTCCTGGCCAACCCGGACGGCGACGGCAATGACGCCACCAACCATGTGGATGCCTACGCCGTCGGTCTGGGAGCCTCGATCACCGATGTCGACCTCAAGGGCGTGACCAACACTGGCGATCCGATCATCGTCACCAAGCCCAGCGACCTGACGGCCACCCTGCAGAACCTGGTGACCATCGACTCGGTGAGCGGCAACCTGCTGGCCAACGACCTGCCGGTCAGCGCCGATGGCACCGTGCGCATCACCCAGGTCGAGTTCGGCGGCGAGAAGTTCGCGGTGGATGCCGCGGGCAACCTCACCAACGAGAACCCCAACGCCACCACCGCGACCGGCAGCTACAACGCCAGCAGCGGCCTGCTGACCATCCAGACGGCCAACGGCACGCTCACCGTCTACCTCAAGGACGTGACCGGCCACCAGGCCGGCGACTACAGCTACGCCTCCAAGGCCGGCGTGGCGTTCCCGGAAAGCGGGCAGATCAGCGAGGTCTTCAAGTACACCATCGTCGATGGCGACGGCGACACTGCGTCGGCCAACCTCAACATCTGCCTGAAGTACGGCCAGCCGATCCTGGTGGTGGGCAGCAACAGCGGCGACGTGGATGGCTCGACCGTCCTGCACACCGTCCCCAGCCCGCTGGATGCGGACAAGGCCGGGCAGATCAACGGCAGCGGCGGCAACGACGTGCTGATCGGCGATGCCGGCGGGGTCTCGGTCTACACCCAGCCGGGCAAGAACTACAACATCTCGCTGATCGTCGATACCTCCGGCAGCATGGCCGACCCGTCGGGCAGCAACATGTCGCGCATGGCCCTGGCGAAGAACGCACTGATCAACCTGGTCAACACCATCAAGGGACACGACGGGGTGATCAACGTGAGCCTGGTGTCGTTCAGCGACAACTCCCACGTCACCACTTTCAATGGCCTGAGCGCCGCCAACGTGACCGCGCTGATCGCCGCCATCAACGCTCTGAGTGCCAACGGTGCGACCAACTACGATGACGCGATGAAAGCGGCCTCGCAGTGGTTCAACACCCAGGTGACGACCAACCATGCCGATGCGGCCCATGGCTACATCAACCTGGCGTTCTTCCTCACCGACGGCAACCCGACCGTTTCCAACAGCGACTCCAGCTCGGGCAACATCACCAACTACGGCGACATGAACAATGCACTGGTGTCGGGCAATGACATGCTTCACCACGCCGGGGCGCTCACGGGCGACAACGCGGTGGACGTCAATGCCATCGGTATCGGCAACGGCATCAACAGCAACTACCTGAAGTTCTTCGACAACACCGACACCACGGGCACCGGCTCGGTCACCCTGGATGGCAAGACCATCAACGCCAGCGTCGGCGAGCCGCAGATCATCAACACCGCCGAGCAATTGCAGGCAGCGCTGCAGGAAGGCTTCAGCACCAGCACGCCGGTCACCGTGGGCAACGACCACCTGGTCGGTGGCTCGGGCAATGACATCATCTTCGGCGATGTCATCAACACCGACTCGCTGGCCTGGGCCGGGCATGCCGCCGGCAGTCACAACGGCCAGGGGTACCAGGGGCTGGTGGATTACCTGACCGCCACCAACGGCAGTGCGCCGACGGTCGCGCAGATCACCAACTACATCGTCCAGCACGCGGACCAGTTCAACGTCGCCGGCGATACCCGCGGTGGCAACGACATCCTCGAGGGCGGCGCCGGCAATGACCTGATGTTCGGCCAGGGCGGCAACGACAAGCTGATCGGTGGCCCCGGCGACGACATCATGTACGGCGGTACCGGCGCGGACGAGTTCATCTGGAAGTCGGGCGATACCGGGCACGACGTGATCAAGGACTTCAGCATCGCCGAAGGGGATTCGCTGAACCTCGCCGACCTGCTGCAGGGCGCGTTGCCCACCGCCGATTCGCTGTCCCACTACCTGTCCTTCTCGGTCAACTCGGGCACCACCAGCATCGCCGTCAGCCCCACCAGTGGCGGCGCCGCGACCCAGACCATCGACCTGGCCAACGTCGATCTCTCCGCCAAGTACGCGGGCCACGCCGGCAGCGGCGTGCTCTCGGCGGGAGATACCCATACCGTGCTCAACGGCCTGCTGGGTGACCACGCGATCAAGACCGACACCGTCTGACCGGCGCAATACCGGTCGAAACCGCCGCTTCCGGGCGGCGGTTTCGTTCGTGCCTGCCCAACGAGGGTGGGGGCACGGCTATACGGCTGGTGAATGATCGTCGCGGTGCTCCGTCAGTGGCGCTTATGCTCCACGCACACCTTCCTCAGTCCAACAACAAGCAACGAGGTTTCCCATGCGCGAAGTGGTGATCGTCGACAGCGTCCGTACCGGCCTGGCCAAGTCCTTCCGTGGCAAATTCAACATGACCCGTCCGGACGACATGGTCGCCCATTGCATCGACGCGCTGCTGGCGCGCAACAACCTCGATCCGCTGCTGGTGGACGACTGCGTGGTCGGTGCCGGCTCCAACGAAGGCGCCCAGGGCCACAACATCGGCCGCAATGCCGCGGTACTGTCGCGCCTGGGCACCCACGTCGCCGGCATGACCCTCAACCGCTACTGCTCCTCGGGCCTGCAGGCCATCGCCATTGCCGCCAACCAGGTGGCCTCCGGCTGCAGCGACATCCTGGTGGCCGGCGGCGTCGAGTCCATCAGCCTGACCGCGGGCAAGATGAACCGTGACAACTTCGTCAACCCGCGCCTGGAGTCGGACTTCCCCGGCATCTACTACCCCATGGGCCAGACCGCCGAGATCGTCGCCCGCCGCTACAACGTCACCCGCGAAGCGCAGGACCTGTACTCGCTGCAGAGCCAGCAGCGCACCGCACGGGCCCAGGCCGAAGGCCTGTTCGATGACGAAATCGTGCCCATGAGCGTGAAGTACCTGGTGGAAGACAAGGCCACCGGCGAGAAGAAGGTGCTCGACGCCGTGGTGGATCGCGACGACTGCAACCGCCCGGAAACCACCCTCGAGGGCCTGAACTCCCTCAAGCCCGTGTTTGCCGAGGATGGCTCGGTCACCGCCGGCAACGCCTCGCAACTCTCCGACGGCGCCTCGATGACTCTGATCATGACCCTGGAAAAGGCGCTGGAACTGGGCCTCAAGCCCAAGGCCTTCTTCCGTGGCTTCACCGTCGCCGGCTGCGAGCCGGACGAGATGGGCATCGGCCCGGTGTTCTCGGTACCGAAACTGCTCAAGGCCAAGGGCCTGCAGGTCGCCGACATCGACCTCTGGGAGCTTAACGAAGCCTTCGCTTCCCAGTGCCTGTATGCCCGCGATCGCCTGGGCATCGACAACGAGAAGTACAACGTCAACGGCGGCTCCATCTCCATCGGTCACCCGTTCGGCATGACCGGCTCCCGCCAGGTCGGCCACCTGGTGCGCGAACTGCAGCGGCGCAACCTGCGCTACGGCATCGTCACCATGTGCGTGGGCGGCGGCATGGGCGCCACCGGCCTGTTCGAGGCGGTACGCTGATCCAGGCAAGACGGCCAGCGGCCTGCGCCGCTGGCTGATCGGCAGCGACCGCTCCACGCAAGCGGTACGAGGCCCAGGAGAACCCCCGGCGGCGACGCCGGGGGGGGTCATGTCTGCTCCTGCAGGACGAAGGACGAGCCGCTCAACGCCGCCACTTCCAAAATTTTTTCGCCCCTATACCAAAATCTGCCTATGGATCTATCGGCGCACTTGGCCCTTTGGAAATAGTGCCGTCGCAATCCGTCCCTAGCATGGACCTCGTTCCTTCACGCCGCGGCACCCGCAGCGTGGACCACAAGAAAACGAGGTACCGCCATGCATCCCACCATCGCCGGCACACCGCTCAGCGTGCGCCGCATCCGCAAGCGTTTCGGCCAGTTCGTCGCTCTCGACGGCGTGTCGCTGGACGTCAAGGCCGGTGAGCTGGTCTGCCTGCTCGGTCCCTCCGGTTGCGGCAAGACCACGCTGCTGCGCTGCATCGCCGGCCTGGAGCAACAGGATGATGGCAGCCTGCACCTGGGCGAGCGCGACGTGTCGAACCTGCCGCCGCAGGCGCGGGACTACGGCATCCTGTTCCAGTCCTATGCGCTGTTCCCCAACCTCACGGTGGAACAGAACATTGCCTATGGCCTGACCAATGCATCCAAGGAAGAAGCCCGCCGCCGCGTCGCCGAGATGCTCGAACTGGTCGGCCTGACCGGCAGCGAGAAGAAGTACCCCGGCCAGCTCTCCGGCGGCCAGCAGCAACGCGTCGCCATGGCCCGCGCGCTGGCGCCGAGTCCGTCGCTGCTGCTGCTCGACGAGCCGATGTCGGCGCTCGACGCCCGTGTCCGCGAACACCTGTGCGGCGAGCTGCGCCAGCTGCAGAAGAGCCTGGGCATCACCACCGTGATGGTTACCCACAACCAGGACGAAGCCATGCTGATGGCCGACCGCATCGCGGTGATGAACCACGGGCGCATCGAGCAGTACGGCACCGCCCAGGAAATCTACAGCACGCCGAGCACGCCCTTCGTCGCCGAGTTCGTCGGCCAGGGCAACTGGCTGCCCTTCGAGCGCGGCAGTGATGGTCATGCTCGCGTCGGCAGCCTCAACCTGCGCCTGCACAGCCAGGCGCAAAGCGCCTCGGGCCGGCTGTTCTGCCGCCCGGAAGCGATCAGCGTGAACCCGGCGGTGCACCAGGAAAACCTGTTCCGCGCGCAGATCCGCGAGATCACCTTCCTCGGCAACCGCTGCCGCATGAGCTTCGAGCTGGAGCAACTGCCGGGCCATGCGCTGCTCGCCGAGCTGGCGCCGGAGGACATGCCGCGCCTGGGCACTCCGGATATCTGGGTGTCACTGCCGCCGCGCAGCCTGCAGGTGTTCGCCTGAAATGGAAGCCGTGGTGAAGCACAGCCCGACGCTGTCCGTCGGCAAGGTTCGTGGCGATCTGGGTGATCGCCTGTTCGTCCGGGGCGGCAAGGTCCTGCTGCTGGTCCTGCTCATCCTGGCGGTGCTGATGCCGCTGCTGGCCATCTTCTGGCGCGGCTTCAGCGGCGAGGCGGGGCAGGGCGGCGGCCTGGCGGCCATGGGCGAGCTGCTGCGCAGCGACAACTTCCACTGGCTGCTGGGCAACAGCCTGAAGGTCTCGGTGAGCGTGGCGTGCATCGTCGTGCCGGCGGCCTACCTGTTCGCCTATGCACTGCAACGCACGCTGATCCCGGCCAAGGGCCTGTGGCGCGGGATTTCCCTGCTGCCGCTGCTGGCGCCTTCGATGCTGCCGGGTATCGCGCTGATCTACCTGTTCGGCAACCAGGGCCTGCTGCGCCACCTGCTGTCGGACAACATCTACGGCTTCTGGGGCATCGTCCTCGGCGAGGCGATCTACACCTTCCCCCATGCGTTGATGATCCTGTTGTCCGCGCTGTCGTTGGCCGACGCGCGCCTGTTCGATGCCGCCTCCAGCATGGGCGCCGGTCCGTGGAAGGCCTTCCGCAGCATCACCTGGCCGGCTTCGCGGCAGGGCGTGTTCGCCGCCTTCTGCCTGGTGTTCACCCTGACCATCACCGACTTCGGCGTGCCGGTCGTGGTGGGCGGCGATTATCAGGTGCTGGCGCTGGAAGCCTACAAGGCAGTGGTCGGCCAGCAGCAGTTCGGCCGTGGTGCGCAGATCGGCATGATCCTCCTGCTGCCGGCGCTGCTCAGCTTTGCGGTGGATACCTGGCTGCGCCGTCGCCAGGGCGACGCCATGAGCGGCCGCGCGCAGGTCTATCACCCGAAACCCTCGCGTCGCCGCGATGCCGCCTTCCTCGCCATCGTCGTGCTGATCAGCATGGTATTGCTGGGCGTGCTGGGCATGGCCGTGTACTCCTCGCTGGTGAAGTTCTGGCCCTATAACCTCTCGCTGTCGCTGAACCACTACGACTTCAACACCACTGCCGGCGGCGGCTGGCTGGCCTATCGCAACAGCCTGACCATGGCCGTGTGCACCGCGATCATCGGCAGCGCGCTGATCTTCACCGGCGCCTACCTGATCGAGAAGACCCGCGAGCAGCGCTGGCTGAGCCAGCTGCTGCGCATGCTCTGCTTCGTGCCGATGGCCGTGCCGGGCCTCGTGCTGGGCCTGGGCTACGTGTTCTTCTTCAACCTGCCGGGCAACCCGCTGCATGTGTTCTACGGCAGCATGGCGCTGCTGGTGGTGTGCACCATCGCCCACTACCTGACCACCGCGCAGATGACCGCCACCGCCGCGCTGCGCCAGCTCGACGGCGAGTTCGAGGCGGCCGCGCTGTCGCTGAAGATGCCGCTGTGGCGCCACTACCTGCGCGTCACCGTGCCGATCTGCCTGCCGGCGCTGCTGGACATCACCCGCTACCTCTTCGTCTCGGCGATGACCACGGTCTCGGCGGCGATCTTCCTCTACAACCCGGACACCATCCTCGCCGCCGTCGCCGTGCTGAACATGGACGACTCCGGCAACGTCGGCGGCGCCGCCGCCATGTCCACCCTGATCCTGCTCACCTCCGCGGCTGTGTCGCTGCTGCTGGCCGGCGCCTCGCACGGCCTGCTGCGCCGCTCCCAGGCCTGGAGAAACCCGTAACACCGCTGGACGCTGTCGCCCCCGTTTCGGCGAGGGCTCAACCCCTGACAAAACCCGCCTCCGCGCGGGGAAAAAACACTGCCAAGGAGCTCCACATGTTCAAACGTCTCGCCCTCGCCGCCGCCGTGGTTGCCGCTTTCGCCGCACAGGTCCACGCCGCCGACACCGAACTGACCGTCTACACCGCCCTGGAACCGGAACAGCTGACCGCCTACAAGCAGGCCTTCGAAGCCGAGAACCCGGACATCAAGATCAAGTGGGTACGTGATTCCACCGGCATCGTCACCGCCAAGCTGCTGGCCGAGAAGGACCGTCCGCAGGCCGACGCCGTCTGGGGCCTGGCCGCTTCCAGCCTGGCCATCCTCGATGCGCAGGGCATGCTGGAGAAGTACGCGCCCAAGCACCTGGACGCCATCGGCAAGAACTACCGCGACCCGGCCAACCCGCCGGCGTGGGTCGGCATGGATGTCTGGGCCGCCACCATCTGCTTCAACACCGTCGAGGCCGAGAAACTGGGCCTGGAGAAACCGGTGAGCTGGCAGGACCTGACCAAGCCGGAATACAAGGGCAAGATCGTCATGCCGAACCCGGCATCCTCCGGCACCGGCTTCCTCGACGTTTCCGCCTGGCTGCAGACCTTCGGCGAGAAGCAGGGCTGGGCCTACATGGACGCCCTGCACGAGAACATCGGCCAGTACGTCCACTCCGGCTCCAAGCCGTGCAAGCTGGCCGCCGCCGGCGAGTTCCCGATCGGCATCTCCTTCGAGTACCCGGCCGTGCAGCTCAAGCGCCAGGGTGCGCCGCTGGACATCGTCCTGCCGAAGGAAGGCCTGGGCTGGGAAATCGAAGCCACCGGTATCGTCAAGGGCACCCAGCATGAAGCCGCCGCGAAGAAACTCGCCGACTTCTCCGCCAGCCCGAAAGCCATGGAGCTGTACAAGGAAAACTTCGCCGTGCTGGCCCAACCGGGCATCGCCAAGCCGCAGACCGAACTGCCGGCCGACTACGAGCAGCGCCTGATCAAGAACGACTTCGCCTGGGCTTCGAAGAACCGCGACGAGATCCTCGCCGAGTGGCGCAAGCGCTATGACGGCAAGTCGGAGAAGGTTGCGCAGAAGTAAGGTTTGACACCAATGGCTCCCTCTCCCCAACCCTCTCCCTTCAGGGAGAGGGCGGGGGAGAGGGGCTCTTCGCCACGCAGGAAATACCCCCATGAGCCACACCCACTGCGACGTCGCCATCGTTGGCGCCGGTATCCTCGGCCTTTCCCACGCCTACGCCGCCGCCCGCCGCGGGCTTTCCGTGCGTGTCTTCGAACGCACCGCCACACCCCTGGGCGCCTCGATACGCAACTTCGGCCAGGCGCTGGTCACCGGCCAGCCGCCGGGCGTGATGTCCGACCTGGCACGGGCCAGCCGGCCGATCTGGGCGCAATGGGCGGAAGGCGCCGGGTTCTCCCTGCGGCGCAACGGTTCGTTGCTGTTCGCTCGCACCGAGGCCGAGGAGCATCTGCTGGAAGCCTTCTGCGCCGGCCGCGCGAAGGCGCTGGACTACCGCGTGGGCCTGCTGCGCGGCAGCGAGCTGAACGACCTCTACCAGGGGCACTTCCGCCATCACCGCGCCGCGCTGCTCGGCTTCGACGACCAGCAGTTGTACTCCCGCGAAGCGCTGCCGAGCCTGATCGATTACCTGCGCCGCGAGCACGGCGTGCAGTTCCATTTCTCCACCCTCGTGCGTGACGTCGACAGCGGCGTGCTGCGCACCACGGCGGGCAGCTTCGCCGCCGGGCAGGTGATCGTCTGCTCCGGCCACGACTACCAGACACTGCTGGCCGAGGTCATCGCGCCGCTGGAGCCGCAGGTGTGCCGCCTGCAGATGCTGCGCGCCCGCCCGCAGGTCGATTTCGGCCTCGCTCATTCGATCCTCACCGGCCTGAGTTGCGTGCATTACGGTGCCTTCTCCGACCTGCCCGAGGCCGACGCGGTACGCGAGCAGATTCGCCGCGAGACGCCGGAACTGGAAGAGCAGGGCATCCACCTGCTGGTCAGCCCGACGCCTCATGGCGAGCTGATCATCGGCGACTCCCACCATTACGGCAGCGACGCCGCGCCGTTCAATGCCGAGGCCGTGGACAGACTCATGCTGGAGCTGGCCGAGGACACCCTGGGCATGCATGTGGAGGTGGTCGAGCGCTGGCAGGGCGTCTACGGCTCGCGCGGGCCGGGGCCGTTCTCCGTGCTGCAGGCCGCCGACGGCATCACCGCCGTGCTGATGCACACCGGCGTCGGCATGAGCATCGGCCCGGCGCTGGGCGAGCGCACCGTGGCCGGATTGTTTGGCTGACACGCAGCTGTCATCTGCCGTTCACTGGGTTCTGGTACTACCGGCACACACGGATTCGCTTTTTTGTAGGAGCGAGCAAGCTCGCTCCTACAGGCTGCGCGCGCGGAGAGACATGAACCACAGCATCGTTCAGAGCCATCAGGATTCCGACCTGTTCGGCCTGCTCTATGGCTTCAGCTTTCGTCCCGGCCAGCCCGGCCTGGAAATCGACTCGCCTACCGCGCTGCAGCGCCTGCAGGAGCCGCGGGCGACGGATGAGTTCCTCTGGCTGCACCTGAACCTGGCGCACGCGGCCTGCGAGCGCTGGATGAAGTCGCACCTGGAACTGCCCGACTACTTCTTCGAGACCCTGCGCGAAGGTTCGCGCTCCACCCGCATCGAGCATGTGGACGGCGCGTTGCTGGCGGTGGTCAACGACGTGGTGTTCGACTTCAGCAGCCGCATGTCCTCGGACGTCGCCACGCTGTGGGTCTGCGCCCGTGGCCGCCTGCTGGTGACTGCCCGTGCGCAGCCGCTACGTTCGGTGGATACGCTGCGCTCCTCGGTGAAGCACGGCGAAAGCTTCAACTCGCCGCTGGAGCTGCTGGTCCACCTGCTGCGCGACCAGGGCGAAATCCTCACCCGCATCGTCCGCGAAACCAGCATCAGCGTCGACCGCATCGAGGACCAGTTGCTGTCCTCGCGCCTCTCCGCCAGCCGCGCCGACCTGGGCGGCATGCGCCGGGTGCTGGTGCGCCTGCAACGCCTGCTGGCGCTGGAGCCGGGCTCGCTGATGCGCCTGCTCAACCGCCCGCCGCTGTGGCTGAAGGAAGACGACGTGCGCGTGCTGCGCGAGGCCACCGAGGAGTTCTCCCTGGTGATCAACGACCTCACCGCCCTGGGCGAACGCATCAAGCTGCTGCAGGAAGAGATCGCCGCGAAGATCAACGAGCAGAGCAACCGCACGCTGTTCACCCTCACCGTGGTCACGGTGCTGGCGCTGCCGATCAACATCATCGCCGGCTTCTTCGGCATGAACGTCGGCGGCATTCCCTTCTCCAGCGACCCGGAGGGGTTCTGGATTCTGGTCGTGCTGGTAGCCAGCTTCACCGGCCTGGCCGGGCGCTGGGCGTTTCGCAAGCGCGACGATTACTGACCAACGCCGGCAGGGGCACTTTGCAGGAGCGAGCGTGCTCGCGAACAACCCCGGCACCAGAGCAGCCGGTTGATACCGTTCGCGAGCAAGCTCGCTCCTACAGGCAAGGCAGGGCCCCGATTTCCGGGCAAAAAAAGACCTGCCCAATGGCCGGTCGAGGGGGAAGAAAACGACGTCAGCGGCAGACGCGGGCGATGGCCGCTGCCAGGTGGTCGAGGCGTTCGCCGTCGAGCCCGGCGATGTTCGCGCGGCCGCTGCTGACCAGGTAGATGCTGTGCTCCTCGCGCAGGATGCGCACCTGCTCGGCGTGCAGGCCGGTATAGGAGAACATGCCGCGCTGGATGGCGATGTGCGCAAAGCGCTCCGCCAGCCCGTGGGGGCGCAGGGCTTCCACCAGGCCGATACGCAGGTCGGCGATGCGCCCGCGCATGGCGTCCAGCTCTGCCAGCCACAGGTTCTTCAGTTCCGGGTCGCCGAGGATGGTGGCGACCACTTCGGCGCCGTGGGCCGGTGGGGTGGACCACAGGTTGCGGGCGAACAGTGCCAGTTGGCTGCGGATGTCGGTGAGCTTGTCGGCGTTCTCGGCGCAGACGATCAGCGCGCCGACGCGGTCGCGGTAGAGGCCGAAGTTCTTCGAGCAGGAGCTGGTGATCAGCACTTCCGGCAGGCTCTCGGCCAGCAGGCGCACGGAATACGCGTCCTCCTCCAGCCCATCGCCCAGGCCCTGGTAGGCGAAGTCCAGCAACGGCAGCAACTCGCGGCGACGGACGATCTCCAGCACGCGCTGCCACTGCGCGTGATCCAGGTCGAAGCCGGTGGGGTTGTGGCAGCAGGCGTGCAGCAGCACCACGTCGCCCTGCGGGATTTTCTCCAGCATGGCGAACATGGCCTCCGCGTCGAGACGGTTGTCCGCGCCGACGTAGGGGTAGTGCTTGATCGGCACGCCGGCGGCGGCGAACAGGGTCTCGTGGATCGGCCAGGTCGGGTCGCTCAGCCAGATATTTTTCCCCGGCAGGCAATGCGCTATGAACTCCGCCGCCAGGCGCAGGGCGCCGGTACCGCCGGGCGTCTGCGTGGCGTCGGCACGCGAATCGGCGAGCAACGGTGAGGTGACGCCCAGCACCTGCTCGCACAGGCGAGCGGCGAACAGCGCGTCGCCGTGGCTGCCGACGTAGCTCTTGGTGGTCTCGCTATCCACCAGGCGCTGCTCGGCCAGCTTCACCGCGCGGGGAATCGGCGTGAGGCCCTGGGCGTCCTTGTAGACGCCCACGCCAAGGTCGAGCCGCGCGGGGTTGGGGTCGGCCCGGTAGGCTTCGAGCAGGCCCAGGATCGGGTCGCCCGGTACGCGGGTGACCTTGGCGAAATGGCTCATTTGCGTCCCTCTGCTTTCGCGGCCAGCTCGTCGGTGCGCGCGGCCATGATGAAATCGTTGCGGTGCAGGCCCTTCAGCTCGTGGCTCCACCAGGTGACGGTGACCTTGCCCCACTGGGTCAACAGGTCGGGGTGGTGGCCTTCTTCCTCGGCGATGGCGCCTACCGCGTTGGTGAAGGCCAGGGCATGGCGGAAGTTCTTGAACAGGAAGACCCGCTCCAGCTCCATGTGATCGTCGCGGACCTCGATATTCCAGTCCGGAATCTGCTTGATCAGCACCGCCAGTTCTTCGTCGGACACCTTCGGGGCGTCTGCGCGGCAGGCTTCGCAATGGGCTTGGGTAAGTGCGGTCATGAAAGGTTCTCCTTGTCGTGGGGTGGCATAGGAGTGCGCTCGCGACCCATCTTAGGCTCGCTAGCACGTCTCATCCTAGGCACAGATGGGATCGATTGCAGCGGATCAGGCGGCCTGTTTCGGCGGAAACTTCGGCGCGTGCAGGCCCAGACGCATGGCTTCGCGCACCAGCGCCATGATGTCCTCATGGGCCAAGTCGAACAGGCGCTTGAGCTCAGGCAGCACGAAATACAGGGGCTGCAGGATGTCGATGCGGTACGGCGTGCGCATGCATTCCAGCGGGTTGAAGGCCTGGTGCTCGGGCGCATCGGAGAGGCTGTAGACCGTCTCCTTGGGCGACGAAAGGATGCCGCCGCCGTAGATGCGCAGGCCTTGCGGGGTGTCCAGCAGGCCGAACTCGATGGTCATCCAGTAGAGGCGGGCGAGGTACACCCGTTCTTCCTTGCTGGCGGCCAGGCCGAGCTTGCCGTAGGTGTGGGTGAACTCGGCGAACCAGGGGTTGGTCAGCAGCGGGCAGTGGCCGAAGATCTCGTGGAAGATGTCCGGCTCCTGCAGGTAGTCCAGCTCCTCCGGGGTGCGGATGAAGGTGGCGACGGGGAATTGCTGGCTGGCCAGCAGCTCGAAGAAGGTCTGAAAGGGAATCAGCGCCGGCACCCGCGCCACGCGCCAGCCGGTGGTGGCCTGGAGTACCCGGTTGATTTCGCCCAGTTGCGGGATGCGGTCGTGCGGCAGGCCAAGCTGTTCGATGCCGTCCAGGTATTCCTGACACGCGCGGCCTTCGATCACTTTCAATTGGCGGGTGATCAGGGTGTTCCAGACCTGATGCTCGGCTGCCGGGTAGTGGATAAAGCCATCTTCATCAGGTTGGCGGGCCACGTACTGCGTTGTCTTCATGGGTGCCCTCATAGGTACTGTGGCGTCGAGGCCTTGTTGTTGTGATGACCAACAGATAGCGCGAGTCGTGCCGCCGATCAGCCCCCTGTTCGCGGTGTTTTCAGGCTGCCAGGGCTGTAATCCGTAAAGAAAAAATTACGCAAAGCGGCGCGGGCATCCGGCCATGGCTTGAAGGTGCGGCTTGGTGTCACATATTCTTGACGGTAATTTCCGGCTGCCTTGCGAAAATCCGCGCCGGAGCGCCCACCACAACGACAACCACGGGCCCGCCATGCGCATCAAAGTGCACTGCCAGAACCGCGTCGGCATCCTGCGCGACATCCTCAACCTGCTGGTCGACTACGGCATCAACGTCAACCGCGGCGAAGTCGGCGGCGAGCAGGGCAACGCCATCTACCTGCTCTGCCCGAACCTGATCAACCTGCAGTTCCAGTCGCTCAAGCCCAAGCTCGAAGCGGTGCCCGGCGTGTTCGGCGTCAAGCGTGTCGGCCTGATGCCCAGCGAACGGCGCCACCTGGAGTTGAACGCATTGCTGGCGGCGCTGGAGTTCCCGGTGCTGTCCATCGACATGGCCGGGCAGATCGTCGCGGCCAATCGGGCCGCCGCGCAGCTGCTGGGCTCGCGGGTCGACGAAGTGCCGGGGATTCCGCTGTCGCGCTACGTCGAGGACCTCGACCTGCCGGAGTTGGTGCGAGCCAACAAGGCACGCATCAACGGCCTGCGCGTGAAGGTGAAGGGCGATGTGTTCCTCGCGGACATCGCGCCGCTGCAATCCGAACACGACGAGAGCGAGGCGCTGGCTGGCGCCGTGCTGACGTTGCACCGCGCCGACCGCGTCGGCGAGCGCATCTACAACGTGCGGCGCCTGGAGTTGCGCGGCTTCGACAGCATCTTCCAGAGCTCGCGGGTGATGGCCGCCGTGGTGCGCGAGGCGCGCCGCATGGCGCCGCTGGATGCGCCGCTGCTGATCGAGGGCGAGACCGGCACCGGCAAGGAACTGCTGGCCCGCGCCTGTCACCTGGCCAGCCCGCGCGGGCAGTCGCCGTTCATGGCGCTGAACTGCGCCGGCCTGCCCGAATCCATGGCCGAGACCGAGCTGTTCGGCTACGGCCCGGGCGCCTTCGAGGGCGCGCGCCCGGAAGGCAAGCTCGGCCTGCTGGAACTCACCGCGGGCGGCACGCTGTTCCTCGATGGTGTCGGCGAGATGAGCCCGCGCCTGCAGGCCAAGCTGCTGCGCTTCCTGCAGGATGGCTGCTTCCGCCGCGTCGGCAGTGACGAGGAGGTGTACCTGGACGTGCGGGTGATCTGCGCGACCCAGGTGGATCTGTCCGAGCTGTGCACCAAGGGTGAGTTCCGCCAGGACCTCTACCACCGCCTCAACGTGCTGTCGCTGCACATTCCGCCGCTGCGCGAATGCCTGGACGGCCTGGAACCGCTGGTGCAGCACTTCCTCGACCAGGCCAGCCGGCAGATCGGTTGCGCTCTGCCCAAGCTCTCGCCCCAGGCGCTGGACCGCCTCGGCCGCTACCACTGGCCGGGCAACGTGCGGCAGCTGGAAAACGCGCTGTTCCAGGCGGTCTCGCTGTGCGAAGGCGGCACCATTCGCCCCGAACACATCCGCCTGCCGGACTACGGCGCGCCGCATCCGTTGGGCGACTTCTCCCTGGAGGGCGGGTTGGACGCCATCGTCGGTCGGTTCGAGAGAGCGGTGCTGGAGCGGCTCTACCGCGAGCACCCGAGCAGCCGGCAACTGGGCAAGCGCCTGGGGGTGTCGCACACCACCATCGCCAACAAGCTGCGCCTGCATGGGTTGGGGCAAAGCGAGGAGTCCTGAGCGACTCCCAGGAATTGAACGCAGCGGGAAAAACAAAACCCCGGCACCGGGCCGGGGTCGCGCACTCGCGTTCGGTCAGCTCGCCGTCACTGCGCCACGCGCGCCATCAACCCTGCCGCCTGGCGCATGCGGGTGATGTATTGCGCCACCTCGCGTTCGGCATCGAAGCGGGTGAAGTAGGGCCCTTCGAGAGTCCCTTCGCGGGTGGAGAAGAAGTACTGGCCATTGACCGCGCTGATCCGATCGCTGCGGTAATGGGTGGCCGCCTGATTGTCGCCGACACGTTGTCCCAACATACGCTGACCTCCCGTACAAAAGGATTAATTGATTCGAGTGTATGCCGCAAAGCCCCGCCGTACAGGGGCTGCAGGGGGATGGCGACGAACGGTTGGGTTTTGTCTCAGCGGTGAAACACTTGGCGGGCAGAGCTTCCCGCAGCCTTGGCTATGCTCAGTGTCCAGCGCGCCCGGGGCGCCAGGGCAGGGTCGATACGAGTGCTTGATTTTGGTTATAAGAAAATCAAAATATATTCTTTTTAATGCGTAAAGACCTTGTGCATAGTGGCTACCAACACGAACAAGGAGAGACCCATGAGCTTGCGACTCGGCGACATCGCCCCCGACTTCGAACAGGAATCCAGCGAAGGCCGCATCCGTTTCCATGAATGGCTGGGCAACAGCTGGGGCATTCTGTTCTCCCACCCGGCCGACTTCACCCCGGTGTGCACCACCGAGCTGGGCCTGACCGCCAAGCTCAAGGACCAGTTCGCCGCCAAGGGCGTCAAGGTGATTGCCCTGTCCGTCGACCCGGTGGACTCCCACGTGAAGTGGATCGACGACATCAACGAGACCCAGAACACCGTGGTCAACTTCCCGATCATCGCCGACGCCGACCGCAAGGTCTCCGAGCTGTACGACCTGATCCACCCGAACGCCAACGACACCCTCACCGTGCGTTCGCTGTTCGTCATCGACCCGAACAAGAAGGTGCGCCTGACCATCACCTACCCGGCGAGCACCGGGCGCAACTTCAACGAAATCCTGCGCGTCATCGACTCGCTGCAGCTCACCGACAACCACAAGGTCGCCACGCCCGGTAACTGGCAGGACGGCGACGACGTGGTGATCGTGCCCTCGCTCAAGGACGAGGAAGAGATCAAGCAGCGCTTCCCCAAGGGCTACCGCGCCATCAAGCCGTACCTGCGCCTCACCCCTCAACCGAACAAATGATTCTCCGATCCCCATCCGGGGAATCACTCACGCCTCGAGCGGGAAATCGGGCCGGTCCGCCGGCCCCTTTTTTATCTTTCACGCGCGGACCACGCCGCGCTTTTTTATTCGCTCCATCACCAAGGATCTGACTTGCCCGCCAGACGGGAAGAAGACACCAGCCCACGCCAAGGAGAACGACCATGGGTCATTCCACCTGGCGCCGCAGCCTGGCCGTCGCTCTTCTCGCGAGCCTGCCGATCGGCGCCTACAACAGCCCCGCCCAAGCCGCCGACGCACCGAAGGAGGTGCGCCTGGACTACGCCTACTACGCGCCCACCAGCCTGGTGCTCAAGCACTTCGGCTGGCTGGAGAAGTCCCTCAAGCCGCAGGGCACCGAAGTGCGCTGGGTGTTCAGCCAGGGCAGCAACCGTTCCCTGGAATACCTCAACGCCGGCAGTACCGACTTCGCCTCCACCGCGGGGCTGGCCGCCGTACTCAGCCGCGCCAACGGCGCGCCGCTGAAGACCGTCTACATCGCCAGCCGGCCGGAGTGGACCGCGCTGGTGGTGCCCAAGGATTCGCCGCTCAAGTCCGTCGCTGACCTCAAGGGCAAGAAGATCGCCGCCACCAAGGGCACCGATCCCTATCTGTTCCTCCTGCGCAGCCTGCAAAAGGCCGGGTTGGACAAGAACGACGTGGAAATCGTCCACCTGCAGCACCCGGACGGCCGCGCCGCGCTGGAGCAGGGCAGGGTGGATGCCTGGGCGGGGCTGGACCCGCACATGGCCGCCAGCGAACTGCAGGCCGGCTCGCGGTTGCTGTACCGCAACGTCGACTTCAACAGCTACGGCGTGCTCAGCGTCACCGAGAAATTCGAGCAGGAGCAGCCGGAGCTGATCAAGCAGGTCATCGCCGCCTACGAAGAGGCGCGCCAGTGGGCCATCGCCCATCCGGAGGAGACCGCGAAGCTGCTCGCCGAGGAGGCCAAGCTGCCGCTGGAAGTGGCCAAGCTGCAGCTCTCGCGCACTGATTTCAGCAAGCCGCTGCCGGGCGCCGAACAAGTTGCCGCGCTCAAAGCCGCCGCGCCGATCCTGATCGATGAGCAACTGGTTCGCCCGGGCACTGATGTCACCGCCGTGGTGGATCAGCTGATTGCCCCGCAACTGGCCGGCGAGGTGATTGGCAAGGCTGGCGCTGTCGCCAAGGCGGAGCAGTAATCCATGCCAACCCAGAGCCTGCGCCTCGCTCGCCAGCGCCGCCTGCCAAGGCTGCGCTGGCCGCGACTGAGCTGGCGCGCCTGGCTGCTGCCGCTGCTGCTGTGCGCAGTGCTGGAGCTGGTGGTACGCGTCGGCTGGCTGCCCGAGCACCAGATGCCCGCGCCCAGCAGTGTCGCGCTGACGCTCTGGCAACTGGCCCAGGGCGAGCTGTGGAGGCACGTGGCGGCCAGCCTCGCACGGGTGGCTGCCGGCTTCTCCATCGGCGCGGCGTTGGCCATCCTGATCGGCACCTGGGTCGGCCTCAGCCAGCGTGCCGAGGCTTATCTCGGACCGACTTTCCAGGCGCTGCGGGCCATTCCCAGCCTCGCCTGGGTGCCGCTCCTGCTGCTCTGGCTGGGCATCGACGAGACGCCGAAAATCGTGCTGATCGCCCTCGGCGCTTTCTTCCCCGTGTATCTCTCGCTGGTAGCCGGCGTGCGTAACGTCGACCGCAAGTGGGTCGAGCTGGGCCGCTTGTATCACCTCTCGCCCTTTGCCCTGGTGCGGCGGATTCTGCTGCCGGCGGCGCTGCCGAGCCTGTTCACCGGCCTGCGCGGCGCCCTGAGTCTGAGCTGGATGTTCCTCGTTGCTGCCGAGCTGATCGCCGCCACCCGTGGCCTCGGCTATCTGCTCAGCGACGGCCGGGAAACCTCGCGGCCGGACATCGTCATCGCCGCCATCCTGGTGCTGGCAGTGCTCGGCAAGCTCAGCGACAGCCTGCTCAAGGCGCTGGAGCAGCGTGCGCTGGCCTGGCGCGATACCTTCCTGGGCAATGGAGAGAGCTGATGAGCGCCTTGCTGGAACTGCGTGATATCCGCAAGAGCTTCTCCGGCGTGCGGGTGCTGGACGACGTCAGCCTGAGCCTGGCGCCGGGCGAAGTGGTCAGCCTGCTCGGCCCCAGTGGCTGTGGCAAAAGTACCCTGCTGCGCATCGCCGCCGGGCTGGACGACGAGTTCGCCGGCTCGCTGGAGCGCAACCCGCTGCTGGGTTTCGGCCCGGACGGCGACACCGGTCGTGGCGGTGGTGGCGTCGGCGTGGTGTTCCAGGAACCGCGCCTGCTGCCCTGGCTCACCGTGGCGCAGAACATCGGTTTCGCCGACGGCTGGCTGGCCGATGACCACCGTATCGCGCACCTGCTGCGCGACGTGGGCCTGGAAGGCAAGGGTGACCTGCTGCCCAAACAACTTTCCGGCGGCATGGCCCAGCGCGCGGCCATCGCCCGTGGTCTCTACGGTCGTCCGCAGGTGTTGCTGCTGGACGAACCCTTCAGCGCGGTGGACGCCTTCACCCGCATCCGCCTGCAGGACCTGATCCAGCAACTGGCGCTGGAGTACGACATCAGCATCCTGCTGGTCACCCACGACCTCGACGAAGCCTTCTACCTCAGCGACCGCGTCCTGCTGCTGGGCGGCACGCCCAGCCGCCTGCGCCGCGAATTCCCCGTGCCGCTGCCGCGCCCTCGGGATCGTCGCGCCGTCGAGTTGGCCTTCCTGCGCGGCGAAGCGCTGACCGAGCTGCACCAGTCCCACGTCATCTGACTCATCACTGTTCTGTGGGAGCGAGCTTGCTCGCGAACCGCTTGATGCCGGAGCTGCCCGGAAAGCGTCCGCGAGCAAGCTCGCTCCTACATTAAAAACAAAATCGAATAACCAAATGAAAAAATAACATTTATTGGAATATGAGGTTGCCTGTTAAGGTCTATGCACATTGGTTAGCAGGGCGGCATTTGTATCGTCCTGATCGTTATAAGGAAGCGTGCAGATGTATGTAGTCACCCTAGCCGGCAGCCCCAGCCAGCGTTCCCGCTCCGGCGTCCTCCTGGACGTCGCACGGAACTGGCTGCACGCCCACGGCGCCGAGGTGCGCTCCTACTCCGTGCACGATTTTCCGGCGGAAGACCTGCTGCATGCACGCTTCGACAGCCCGCGGGTGGTCGAGCTGATCGAACAGGTCCTGCGCGCCGACGGCCTGGTGATCTCCACCCCGGTGTACAAGGCATCCATCGCCGGTGCGCTGAAGGTCATTCTCGACCTGCTGCCGGAGCGGGCGCTGGCGCACAAGGTGGTGCTGCCCCTGGCTACTGGCGGCAGCAACGCGCACATGCTGGCGGTGGACTACGCGCTCAAGCCAGTCCTCGCTGCGTTGAAGGCACAGGAAACCCTGCATGGGGTGTTCGCCGAAGAGAGCCAGGTGCAATACCTCGAGGGCAATTCCCCGGCGCGCCTGGAACCGACCCTCGAACACCGACTGCTGGAGTCCCTGGAACAGTTCCATGGCGCCCTCGCGCGCCGGCCGAAACCCATCGACCCGAACCTGCTCAACGAACGGCTGATCAACGCCCGCTGGAGCATCTGACAGACAACCCCACGCAGGAGAGCGCCAAGCCCCAACCCGGCAGGCGGCAACTGCGTCACCAACAAGAAAAGGCCCTCACCGTCCCGTCAACGGGACCGCAGGTCCGGCAATCACACTCGACGAAGGATCACTCCCATGCGGACCCTTACTTTGCGTAGTGGACTGGCGGCCCTGCTGATCGCGGCCCTGTCCTACAACGTCCAGGCGGACGAACAGCCCGGCACCCTGCGTATCGGCTATCAGAAATACGGCACCCTGGTGCTGCTCAAGGCCCGTGGCACGCTGGAGAAGCGCCTGGCCGAGCAGGGCGTCAAGGTGCAATGGACCGAATTCCCCGGCGGCCCGCAGCTGCTCGAAGGCCTGAACGTCGGCAGCATCGACTTCGGCGTCACCGGCGAAACCCCGCCGGTATTCGCCCAGGCCGCTGGCGCCGATCTGGTCTACGTGGCCCACGAACCGCCGGCGCCGACCAGCGAAGCGATCCTGCTGCCCAAGGATTCGCCGATCAAATCCGTCGCCGAGCTCAAGGGCAAGAAAGTCGCCCTGAACAAAGGCTCCAACGTGCACTACCTGCTGGTGCGCGCCCTGGAGAAAGCCGGCCTGAAATACACCGATATCCAGCCCGTCTACCTGCCGCCGGCCGACGCCCGCGCCGCCTTCGAGCGTGGCAGCGTCGATGCCTGGGTGATCTGGGACCCGTACCAGGCCGCCGCCGAGAAGCAGCTCTCCGCCCGCACCCTGGTAGACGGCACCGGCCTTGTGGATAACCACCAGTTCTACCTGGCCACCCGTCCCTATGCGAACAACCACCCGCAGGTGATCACCACCCTGATCGACGAAGTGCGTTCGGTGGGCGAGTGGTCGCAGCAGAACCCGCAGCAGGTGACCGACCAGGTCGCGCCGCTGCTCGGCCTGCCGGCGGACATCACCTTCACCGCGGTGAAACGCCAGGGCTACGGCGCCCAGCCGATCACCCCGGACGTTACTGCCGCGCAGCAGAAGATCGCCGACACCTTCACCGACCTGAAGCTGATCCCCAAGAAGCTGAGCATCAAGGACGTGGTGTGGACGGCGCCTGCCAAGGTCGCTACCGCCCAATGATTCCCTTGTAGGAGCGAGGGGGACGCCTAGTCCTTGCTCGCGAACCCGCCCAGCTCCGGAGCTGCCGGGAGTCTGTTCGCGAGCAAGCTCGCTCCTGCGAAGAACAGTAGCAACACGTACACCCATCCCATCATCGCGCGGCTACGCCACGCCGGCGCGCTTATCTGGAGTTACAGCGATGAGTCTCAACATCTTCTGGTTCCTGCCGACCCACGGCGACGGCCACTACCTGGGCACCGCCGAAGGCGCCCGTGCCGTGGACCACGGTTATCTGCAACAGGTCGCCCAGGCCGCCGACCGCCTCGGTTTCGGCGGCGTGCTGATCCCTACCGGCCGCTCCTGCGAGGACTCCTGGCTGGTTGCCGCCTCGCTGATCCCGGTGACCCAGCGCCTGAAGTTCCTGGTCGCCCTGCGTCCGGGCATCATTTCCCCGACCGTGGCCGCCCGCCAGGCCGCAACCCTCGACCGGCTCTCCGGTGGGCGCGCGCTGTTCAACCTGGTGACCGGCGGTGACCCGGACGAACTGGCCGGCGACGGCCTGCACCTGAGCCACGCCGAGCGCTACGAAGCCTCGGTCGAATTCACCCGCATCTGGCGCCGCGTACTGGAGGGCGAGACCGTCGACTACGACGGCAAGCACCTGCAAGTGAAGGGCGCCAAGCTGCTCTACCCGCCGATCCAGCAACCGCGTCCGCCGTTGTACTTCGGCGGTTCCTCCGACGCCGCGCAGGACCTCGCTGCCGAGCAGGTCGAGCTGTACCTGACCTGGGGCGAGCCGCCGGCCGCCGTCGCCGAGAAGATCGCCCAGGTCCGCGAGAAGGCCGCCCGGCAAGGCCGCAGCGTGCGCTTCGGCATCCGCCTGCATGTGATCGTCCGCGAGACCAACGACGAAGCCTGGCAGGCCGCCGACCGCCTGATCTCCCACCTGGACCAGGACACCATCGACCGTGCCCAGGCGTCCCTGGCGCGCTTCGATTCCGTCGGCCAGCAACGCATGGCCGCCCTGCATGGCGGCAACAAGGACAAGCTGGAGGTCAGCCCCAACCTCTGGGCCGGCGTCGGCCTGGTTCGCGGCGGTGCCGGCACCGCGCTGGTCGGCGATGGCCCGACCGTGGCGGCGCGCGTCAAGGAATACGCGGACCTGGGGATCGACACCTTCATCTTCTCCGGTTACCCGCACCTGGAAGAGTCGTACCGGGTCGCCGAATTGCTCTTCCCGCACCTGGACCTCGCTCGCCCGCAGCAACCGCAGGAGCGCGGCTACGTCAGCCCGTTCGGCGAGATGGTCGCCAACGACATTCTGCCCAAGGCGGCATCGGCGAGCTGATAAGGCGGTCGGGCGGCAAACGCGCCGCGTGATCCGCCCGACGAAGAATCCGGAGAGACGAAATGAGCAATTCCAATCAACTCGCCCAGCGCCTCGCGCCCTGGGCCCTGCCGGTGGGCCTGGTGGTGATCTGGCAACTGGCGGTGGAATTCGGCTGGCTGTCCAGCCGTATCCTGCCGGCGCCCAGCGCGGTGGCCGAGGCCGGCTACCACCTGGTGGTCAGCGGCGAACTGTGGCAACACCTGGCGATCAGCACCTGGCGTGCCGCCGTCGGCTTCCTCATCGGCGGCAGCATCGGCCTGGTGCTGGGGCTGATCACCGGCCTGTCGAAGTGGGGCGAGCGCTTCCTCGACAGCTCCGTGCAGATGATCCGCAACGTGCCGCACCTGGCGCTGATCCCGCTGGTGATCCTGTGGTTCGGCATCGACGAGTCGGCGAAGATCTTCCTGGTCGCCCTCGGCACGCTGTTCCCGATCTACCTCAACACCTACCACGGCATCCGCAACATCGACCCGGGCCTGCTGGAAATGTCGCGCAGCTACGGGCTGTCCGGCTTCGCCCTGTTCCGCCAGGTGATCCTGCCCGGCGCGCTGCCCTCGATCCTGGTCGGCGTGCGCTTCGCCCTGGGCTTCATGTGGCTGACCCTGATCGTCGCTGAGACCATTTCCGCCAACTCCGGCATCGGCTACCTGGCGATGAACGCCCGCGAATTCCTGCAGACCGACGTCGTAGTCCTGGCCATCCTGCTCTACGCCGTGCTCGGCAAGCTGGCCGATCTCGCCGCCCGCGGCCTTGAGCGCGTCTGGCTGCGCTGGCACCCGGCCTATCAGGTCAAGGGAGGTGCGGCATGAATGCGGTGAACAACCTGCCTCAGAAACTCAAGAAAGGCATCCCGCTGGCGCTGGAAAACGTCCGTAAACGCTTCGGCGAGCGTGAAGTGCTCAAGGGTATCGATCTGCGGATTCCCGCCGGCCAGTTCGTCGCCATCGTCGGCCGCAGCGGTTGCGGCAAGAGCACCCTGCTGCGACTGCTGGCCGGGCTCGACGAGGCCAGCGACGGGCAACTGCTGGCCGGCTCCGCGCCGCTGGACAGTGCCCGCGAAGAAACCCGTCTGATGTTCCAGGACTCGCGGCTGCTGCCCTGGAAGCGGGTGATCGACAACGTCGGCCTCGGCCTCAAAGGCGACTGGCGCAAGAAGGCGCTGGACGCGCTGGAAGCCGTGGGCCTCGCCGACCGCGCCAACGAGTGGCCGGCCAGCCTGTCCGGTGGCCAGAAGCAGCGCGTGGCCCTGGCCCGCGCCCTGATCCACCAGCCGCGCCTGCTGCTGCTCGACGAGCCGCTGGGCGCGCTGGATGCCCTGACCCGTATCGAGATGCAGCAACTGATCGAGCGCCTCTGGCAGCAGCATGGCTTCACCGTGCTGCTGGTCACCCATGATGTCGCCGAGGCCGTGGCCATCGCCGACCGGGTGATCCTCATCGAGGATGGCGAGATCGGCCTGGACCTCAATGTCGAGCTGCACCGCCCGCGCGCCCGTGGTTCGGCACGCCTGGCCGCGCTGGAAGCCGAAGTGCTCGAACGCGTGCTGTCGCTGCCGGCGCAGCCGCCCGAGCCGGAACCTGTTTCCCCACTGCCCACGCAGCTGCGCTGGGCGCTCTGATCCAACGTTCATCCGAAGACCCCATTCTCCCAAGGAGCTACGCCATGACCATCAAAGCCATCAACGTCCGCAACCAGTTCAAGGGCACCATCAAGGAAATCGTCGAAGGCGATGTACTGTCGGAAATCGACGTGCAGACTGCCGCTGGCATCGTCACCTCGGTGATCACCACCCGTTCCGTGAAAGAGCTGGAACTGGCCATCGGCAGCGAAGTGATCGCCTTCGTGAAATCCACCGAGGTGTCCATCGCCAAGCTCTGAATGCGGCGCTGGAATACAACGGGCAGTCCGGAAACGGGCTGCCCGTTTCCTTTTGCGCGACGGCTTCCGGGACGCGCCGGGCGATTTTGTAGGAGGGCTGGAGCGCAGCGACACCCATGCTGTCGGCGCGTGGCCCGATGTGTATCGCAAGCTCCACCCATCCTACGAATAGCCAGGCTTTGCGCCAGCGGCAAACGGCTAGAGCAATTGCTCTACTTCCCTTAGACTCCCGCTCAAACCAACAAGAGAAAGGAGTCCCGCATGTCCCTGAGTCCCTCTGCCTTCGCATTGCTCGGCCTGGTCGCCTGGACCGTGCTGCTGGTTCTGCTGCTGGTCAACCAGCGTGGCCTGCTGGTGATGAGCGGCCGCATGAAGGTCAACGTCTTCGCCGCCGACGGCAGCAACACCCCCGGCACTTTCGGCCAGCGCCTGGTGCGTGCCCACGCCAACTGCGTGGAGAACGTGCCGCTGTTCTGCGCGGTGCTGCTCTATGCGATGGTCACTCAGCAGACGGTAATCACCGACCCGCTGGCGCCAACCCTGCTGGTGGCGCGCATCGTCCAGTCGGTGGTGCACCTGCTCAGTACTTCCGCGCTGGCGGTGTGGGTGCGTTTCGCTGCCTTCTTCGTTCAGCTGATCATCCTGATCTGGTGGCTGCTGCGCCTCTCGACCCTGATCTGAGCGGCGACCGGAACAGTTGCGCAACGCAACTGTTCCTATGGGGCGATACCGCCATGACTTAGCATGGCGGACCGCACACGCGTCGAGGCTTCCATGCACGTTTCATCCGGCCGCTGGCAATTCGGCCTGTTCCTGGCCCTGGTCACCGCCGTTCTCTGGGGCATCCTGCCGATCAAGCTCAAGGAAGTGCTCAAGGTCATGGACCCGATCACCGTCACCTGGTTTCGCCTGGTGGTGTCCGGTGGTCTGCTGCTGATCTACCTGGCCTTCACCCGCCAGCTGCCGCGCTTCTCGCCACTTGGCGCGCGCGGCAAGGGATTGGTGCTGCTGGCCATTCTCGGCCTGACCGGCAACTACGTGTGCTACCTGATCGGCCTGCGCATGCTCACGCCGGGCACCACGCAACTGGTGATCCAGATCGCGCCGATCCTGCTCCTGCTGGGCAGCCTGTTCGTCTTCAAGGAGAGCTTCAGCATCGGTCAGGCGCTGGGGCTTGCCGTACTCATCTTCGGTTTCGGGCTGTTCTTCAACCAGCGTCTGGCGGAACTGTTCAGCTCGCTGGGCGAGTACACTACCGGCGTGCTGATCGTGGTCTTTGCCGCCTTCATCTGGACCTTCTACGGCCTGGCGCAGAAGCAACTGCTGACCCAGTGGACCTCGGTGCAGGTAATGATGGTGATCTACCTGGGCTGCGGCGCGTTGCTCACGCTCTGGGCGCATCCGCTGGAAGCGCTGGACCTCTCGCCGCTCCAGGGCTGGCTGCTGCTGGCCTGCTGCCTGAACACCCTGGTGGCCTATGGCGCCTTCGCCGAGGCGCTGGCGCACTGGGAGGCCTCGCGGGTCAGCGCGACCCTGGCGATCACCCCGCTGGTGACCTTCGCGTCGGTGGCGCTGGCTGCCTCGCTGTGGCCGGAGTTCGTGCTGCCCGAAGACCTCAACGGGCTGGCCTATGTCGGCGCGCTGCTGGTGGTCAGCGGCTCCGCGCTGACCGCGCTGGCGCCTTCACTGTTGCGCAGTTACCGGGCGCGAAGGGCGCGCATCGCCAACCTCTGAATCCCCGAGGGCCGCCGCGAGGCGGCCTTCTGCTATCCGGCGCTCGCGTTCGGCTTCATTTTCGCAAATGATATGTATTATCATTTGTGCGGTTCGATGGTTGTCGAGGCCCAGCGCCTCGGTTCGGGGGCGACGTGGTAGCGGGCAACAGCGGGGCAGGGCGGCGACGCCGGGAGGCGTGGGTCGATGGATGAGCGTTTCTCCCGTTCGGTGTCCCAGGCCTATCGCTCCTTCCATGGCGAACTGCTGCGTTTCCTGCGCAAGCAGCTGGGCAGTTCGGCGGATGCCGCCGACCTCGCCCAGGATGCCTTCGCCCAGTGGCTCAAGTCCTCCTCGCGGCATGAAGTGGAACAGCCGCGCGCATTTCTCTTCCAGGTCGCGCGCAACCTGCTGCGCGACCACTGGCAGCGCTCCCGGCGCTTCTCCAATGAGCCGGAAGAGGCCCTCGACCATGACCAGCAACCGGCCGCCGAAGGAGGCGAACCCGTGGTGCAGTTCGAGCGACAACGTTATCTTCGCCAGCTTTCGAAGGCGCTCGACAGCCTCCCGCCACGGCGCCGCGAGGCCTTCATCCTGCACAAGTTCGATGGCCTTTCGCAGCCGGAGGTAGCCAGGCGCATGGGGATTTCATTGAGCATGGTGGAGAAGCACGTTGCCAGCGCGCTGCTGCATTGCAAGCGTCAGGTTCAGGGAGAGGGCGAAGCATGACGCCGCAGGAAGAACGCCAGCAGGTGATCGACGAACTCGCCGCCAAGTGGTTCAGCCGCCAGCGCGCAGGCGCCTGGGATGCCCGCGAGCGCCAGGCCTTCGCCGACTGGCTGGCGGAAGACCCTGCGCATGAATCCGCCTACCGTGAGATCGAGCAGTTGTGGAGCGATCTCGACCATATCCGCCGACCGGCCATCGTGCCTGGCCGTCGCCCGGCATGGCCTTGGCGCGGGCTCGCGGCTGCCAGTGTGTTCTGCGCGGCGTTGCTGCTGGCAAACGACTTCAGCGGCGGCCGCCTGGCCGATCCGCAACAGGTGCAGAGCACCGCTGCGGGCGAGCAGCGCGAGGTGACGTTGGCCGACGGCACGCGGGTTTTCCTCGCGGGGGATTCGTCGTTGCGCGTGAACTTCTCGGATGCGTTCCGCGATGTCCAATTGCTGCGCGGCGAGGCCTATTTCGAAGTCACCCACGATGTTGCCCGGCCCTTCCGGGTGACCTCCGGTGGCAGCCGTGTGCGCGTCCTTGGCACCGGTTTCGATGTGCACCGCACGGACGACGGCCTGACGGTGGCCGTGCGCCACGGCAAGGTGGCCTTGCAGGCGAAACTCGATGCGCGTGACGAGCAGACCCTGACCGCGGGTGATCGCGCCCAGCTTGCTGCCGGGGCAGGGGAGGCGCAGATCGACCGCGTACCTGTCGCCTCCATCGCTGCGTGGCGCGACGGCATGCTCGCCTTCCGCAATCAGCCCCTGGGGGCGCTGGTGGACGAGTTGTCGCAGTACCGCGCTGCGCCCATCCGCCTCGGCGATGAGCGCCTGGCGCAGAGGCCCATCTCCGGCAACGTGCGCCTGGCCCGCCCGGACGACTTCCTCGCGGCCCTGCCGGTACTGCTCGACGTGCGCGTGCAGCGCAAGGCCGATGGCAGCGCCGTGATCCTGCCGCGCTGATCGCCCCTCCCTTGTAGGAGCGAGCTTGCTCGCGAACGTATTTCCCGGAAGCACCGGACCTGGGCCGGTTCGCGAGCAGGCTCGCTCCTACGAAAATCCCGTACCCGTTTCCGCTCCCACGTACCCTGAATCATTTTTGAGAAATATTTTTATTTGCAGGTGTGGTTTTTTCTCGAATGAGGGTCTTCCCCGTCATTCGCTGCGAAACGCGCAGCGCTTTTCGTCCCTGGGGAGGGCCTTGCATGCAGTCTCGTTTCAACTTCCCGTTCGCACGCCCGCTGGGCTGTGCCGTGCTGCTCGGCAGCCTGATGATGGCCGAGTACAGCCGCGCTGCCGATTGGCAGATCGACCTGCCGGCGCAGGCACTGAGCGACTCCATCGGCAGCCTGTCGCAGCAGGCCGGCGTGCAGGTGCTTTATGACGCCTCCCAGCTGGAGGGGCTCAAGGCTCCCGCGGTAGCCGGCCGCTACAGCATGCGCGAAGCCCTGGAGCACCTGCTCAAGGGCTCGTCGCTGGAACTGGTGGAGGCGGGCGACGGCTTTGTCGTGCGGCGCTCCGGCAAGGTCGACAAGTTCAGCGACAACGCCATGGAACTGGATTCGCAGACCGTCGTCGGCAGCGGCCTGTCGGTGGACTCCAGCAATGTCGGCCGTTCGACCCTGACCCGCAAGGACATCGAGCGCATCCAGGCCGACAACATTCCCACCCTGCTGCAGACCCTGCCCGGCGTGACCATGGGCGGCTCGCCCAAGCCGGGCGGGCAGACCGTCAACATCTGGGGCCTGGGCGATGCCGAGGACGTGCCCTTCACCCTCGACGGCGCACCCAAGAGCGGCTTCGAGCGCTACCAGCAGGGCACCGTGTTCATCGAGCCGGAGCTGATCAAGCGCATCGAAGTGGAGAAGGGCCCGCACTCGGTCTACAACGGCAACGGCGGCTTCGGCGGCACCGTGCACATGGAAACCAAGGACGCGCCGGACCTGCTGCGCGACGATCAGAACGTCGGCGCCATGCTCAAGTATGGCTACCACTCCAACGACCAGCAGAAGATCTACAGCGGCGCCGTCTATGGTCGCACCGAGGACCGCAAGGTCGATGCGCTGGCCTACGTTACCGCTCGCGATGGCCGCGACATCAAGCTCGCCGGGCACATTCCCGACCCGAACAACAACTACCCGATCAACCCCAGCCGCTTGCCCAATAGCGCCCAGGACCTGGACGCCGGGCTGTTCAAGCTGAACCTGCACCCCAACCTCGACAACGACATCAGCCTGGCCTACAGCCGCTCCCACAGCACCCGCTGGACGCCGTTCTCCTCGGCCTCCTACCCGACGCCACCGACCCAGTCGAGCATTGATCGCTACGGCTATGAAGCGGCGCTCAAGCGCCTGCTGGCGCACCGCGACACCACCGACACGACCTGGTCCGGCAAGTACGAATACCACCCGATCGATAACCCGCTGATCGACCTGATGGTGCAGTACTCCGAGTCGCACATCGACCAGACCGACGAGCGTAATCCGGACGCCTTCTTCCAGGTCTCCACCGGTGGCCGCAAGATGGATACCGACTACAAGGACAAGGTGCTGGAGTTGCGCAACACCAGCCTGTTCGCCACCGGCCCGGTACAGCATGCGTTCACCGTGGGTACCGAGTTCCACCGGCACACCCGCACCACCGACATGTATATCCCCGGCTCCACCTACAACACCGCGCGCTACAACTATGGGCACTTCCAGCCGACCTTCATGCCCAGCGGCAAGCAGAACACCAACAGCGCCTACATCCAGGACGCGCTGACCCTGGGCAGCGTGACCATCACCCCGTCGTTGCGCTTCGACCATGTGCGCAACCAGGGCAAGGACAATGACGCGCCGATCTACAACAACGCCGCGCAAGGCCACGACTACAGCTCGCAGACCTACAGCGGCTGGTCGCCGCGCCTCTCGCTGTTCTGGACGGCCACCGAGCGCCTGGGCTTCTTCGCCGACTACAGCCGCACCTGGCGTGCGCCGGTGATCGACGAGATGTACGAGGTGCAGAACAGCAGCACGGTCAGCGCCACCAGCCGCGACCTCGACCCCGAGCGCATTCATGCGCTGCGCTTCGGCTCGCTGGTCAACCTGCCGGACCTGTTCATCAACGGCGACAACCTGCAGGTGCGCACCACGCTGTTCCAGAACAAGATCAAGGACGAGATTTTCCGCACCCGCAGCGTCGGCTGCGAGCAGCAGGCCATCGACAACGGCACCATCTCCGGCAGCTGCGGCGACTACCTGCCGCTCTCCAACTACCGCAACCTGCCGGGCGTGACCTACAAGGGCTTCGAGATCGAGAGTTTCTACGACAGCCCCTGGCTGTTCGGCGGGCTGTCGTACTCGTGGGTGACCGGCAAGCACGACGGCGCCTACAGCAATCCCTGGGGGCCGAACGTGTGGGCGCGTGACGTGCCGCCGGCCAAGTGGGTCGCCACCCTGGGCACCAAGATTCCGGCGTGGGACGCGCAGATCGGCTGGCAGGGCGAGTTCGTCCGCCAGACCGACCGCCTGCCCAGCGACAAGTACAAGGGCGGCATGGGCACCAGCGTCGGCGACATCTTCTGGGACCAGACGGTCAACGACAGCTATGACACCCAGCGCGTCTTCGCCAGCTGGAAGCCGCGCCGCCTGGGCTTCGAGAATACCGAGCTGAACTTCACCGTGGACAACCTGTTCAACCGCGACTACCACCCGGCGCTGGCCGGCGACAGCGTCTACAGCCAGGGCCGCAACGCCAAGTTCAGCCTTACCCAGTACTTCTGAGAGGCTCACTGTCGACTGTAGGAGCGAGCTTGCTCGCGAGCGGATTTCCCGGCAGCAGCGGAGCAGGGCGCGTTCGCGAGCAAGCTCGCTCCTACGATCCGGCGTGCTCCTAGGGCGCATAAAGCGGGACGCTTTATGCGCCGATGGTGCTCACGGCGGATAACGCCGTTGGCGTTATCCGCCCTACCAAAAGGCCTGCGCCAAGTACCAACGAAAACGGGCGCCCGAAGGCGCCCGTTTGCTATTGCGGGTATCAGGCTCAGGCAGCCGGACGCACCACGCGGTAGACCAGCGCACCGATCACGCCGCCCACCAGCGGGCCGACCCAGAACAGCCACAGCTGCTTCATGAACAGCGGGTCGGCGAAGATCGCCACGCCCAGGCTGCGCGCCGGGTTCACCGAAGTGTTGTCGATCGGGATACTGATCAGGTGGATCAGCGTCAGCGTCAGGCCGATGGCGATCGGCGCAAAGCCCGCCGGGGCCAGCTTGCTGTCGGTGGCGCCCATGATCACGAACAGGAAGAACGCGGTCAGCAGTACTTCGGCCGTCAGCGCGGAGAGCATGCTGTAGTGGTCTGGCGAGCCTTCGCCGAAGCCGTTGGCGGCAAAGCCCGCCAGCGCGTCGAAGCCCGGTTTGCCGCTGGCGATGAAGTACAGCGCCGCACCAGCGAGGATGCCGCCAACCACTTGGGCGACGATGTACGGGACCAACTCAGCGGTGCGGAAGCGGCCGCCGGCCCACAGGCCGAGGCTGACCGCGGGGTTGAGGTGGCAACCGGAGATCGGGCCGATGGCGTAGGCCATGGTCACGACCGTCAGGCCGAAAGCCAGGGCGACACCCAGGACGCCAATGGCGTGGGCGGCGAAGATGGCGCTGCCGCAACCACCGAACACCAGCCAGAAGGTGCCGATCATCTCGGCGGAAAGTTTGCGAAGCATGCTGCCTCCAGAGGCGGGGAGAGGTACCCGGAATTTGGGTGTAGGCATGCTAAGAGAAAGGGTCGGGGCGACTGGTGTAGGGGAAATCCTATGTGTGACGGGGCAAAAGCCGATCATGAAAGCCGAAGGCGGCATAGAGCACTGTAATCCCGTGCTCTACGACCGAATCAGACTTGTGAGCCGATCTGCTCCGCCCGCCGCAGCCAGGACTGGCGTTGTTCCTCGCCCGAGCCGCGCACCGGGCTGAATTCCTCCAGGTGATGGAGGGCGATGCCGCAGGGCGCGAGGATGCAGCGGGTCATCTGCCGATGGGCCGGTGCGCCCTGACGCAGGCGGTAGTGCCAGTGCGTCTGGTCGTGGCTGACCAGCAGGTCGGCGCTGCGCCCGCCCAGCAAGGGTTCGAACTCGCGGGACTCCACCGAGCGGTAGCGGAAGGCGAAGCCGGGTTGCAGCACACGGTCGAAGAAGCCCTGCAGCAGCGCCGGCAGGCCGCCCCACCAGACCGGGTAGACGAAGGCGATGTGCTGCGCCCAGTGGATTTGCCGCTGCGCTTCGAGCACGTCCGGTTCGAGGGATTGGCCCAGTTCATAGCCGCCGCGCAGCACGGGGTCGAAGTTCAGCTCGCCGAGCTTGAGCATGTGCACCACATGGCCCTTGGTGCGGGCGCCGTGGGCGTAGGCCTCGGCGAGCGCGTGGCAGAAGCCGCCGGGCTTGGGCGAACCCAGCACCAGCAGCACGCGCTTGCCGTCGCCTTCAAGGGGCGTGGCGCCATGCTTGACGGCTTCAACCATTCTGCCCGGCCTCCAGCATGGTTTCCGGGCGGACCCACTGGTCGAACTCGGCGTCGCTCAGGTAGCCCAGTTCCAGTGCGGCGGCGCGCAGCGTCTTGCCTTCGGCATAGGCCTTCTTGGCGATCTCGGCGGCCTTGTCGTAGCCGATGTGCGGGTTGAGTGCGGTCACCAGCATCAGGCCGCGGTCGAGATGCTCGCGCATCTTCGCGGCGTCCGGTTCCATGCCGGCGATGCAGTGGGTGTTGAAGTTGCGGCAGCCGTCGGCCAGCAGGCGTGCGGACTCCAGCAGGTTGTGGATGATCACCGGCTTGTAGACGTTGAGCTGCAGGTGGCCCTGGCTGGCGGCGAAGGTGATCGCGGCATCGTTGCCGAAGACCTGGCAGGCGAGCATCGACAGGGCCTCGCACTGGGTCGGGTTGACCTTGCCGGGCATGATCGAGGAGCCCGGTTCGTTGGCCGGCAGCTTCACCTCGGCGAATCCCGCGCGGGGGCCGGAGCCGAGCAGGCGCAGGTCGTTGGCGATCTTCATCAGGGCCACGGCCAGGGTCTTCATCGCGCCGGCGAGGGTCACCAGCGGTTCGTGGCCGGCGAGGGCGGCGAACTTGTTCGGTGCGGAAACGAAAGGCAAACCGGAAAGGTCGGCCAGTTCAGCGGCGATGGCCTCGGCAAACTCCTTCGGCGCGTTCAGCCCGGTGCCGACGGCGGTACCGCCCTGGGCCAGCTCGTAGACGGCCGGCAGTGCCGCGCGGAGGGCGCGCTCGGCATAGTCGAGCTGGGCGACGAAGGCGGAAAGTTCCTGGCCGAAGGTGACCGGCGTTGCGTCCATCAGGTGGGTGCGCCCGGTCTTCACCAGGTTGGCGTGGCGCGCGGCCTGCTGGGCGAGGCCGCCGCTGAGTTCGGCTATGGCCGGCAGCAGGTCGTTCTGCACCGCCTGGGCGGCGGCGATGTGCATGGCGGTGGGGAAGCTGTCGTTGGAGCTCTGCGCGCAGTTCACATGGTCATTGGGGTGCACCGGCTTCTTGCCGCCGCGGCCGTTGCCAGCGATCTCGTTGGCGCGCCCGGCGATGACCTCGTTGACGTTCATGTTGCTCTGGGTGCCGCTGCCGGTCTGCCAGACGACGAGGGGGAACTGGTCGTCGTGCTCGCCCGCGAGCACTTCGTCAGCCGCTTCCTCGATCAGGCTGGTGATGTTCTCCGGCAGCTCGCCCAGCTGTGCATTCACGCGGGCGGCGGCCTTCTTGATCAGCGCCAGGGCGTGGACCACCGCCAGTGGCATGCGCTGCCCGCCGATGGCGAAGTTCTCCAGCGAACGCTGGGTCTGGGCGCCCCAGTAGGCGTCTTCGGGGACTTCTATGGGGCCGAGGCTGTCGGTTTCGGTGCGGCTCATGGTGCTTCTCCGGAAAAGGGTCTCGGCCAGTTTAGGCCGCCACGGGGCTTCCGGGTTCCACTCTGGCTCAATGGCCGTGATAGAGCGGTTTCAACGACGCGCCGGGTTACCAGCGGGCGTGAGTGGCGCCGATCCAGCCGAGCGCGCCGTTGACCGGTACCAGTTCGCCGCCGGCTTCGCGCAGGGAGCCGTCGAAGCGGCCGAACCACTGGCTGGTCTCGGCGAACAGCGGGCCCAGGCGCGGGCTGGCGCGATGCAGCTTGCGCGGAGTGAAGGTGAGGTCGACACGCTCGTCGGCATCTCGCAATTGCCACGGCGACAGCGGGTCGTGGGGAACCTGGTGGATCTCCACAGGGCCGGCCAGCGCCTGCAGTTCGCCGCCGAACCACAAGGCGTTCTCGCTCAGGTGGCTGTTTTCCGTCCAGCCGGCGCCGAAGTTGCCGGCGATGCCGCCGGGCGCTGCGAAGGCGGCGCGGGTCCAGCGGGTGTGGAAGGGCCAGACGCCGCGGCCGAAATCCAGCGCGGCGAAGCTCTGGCCCTCGCTGCAGCGGTAGGTCTTGTGGCCGAGGCTGAGGCTGCCGCTGATCGGCAGGCCCATCTGCCGGCTGCAGGCGTGGAAGCACTTGCCGCTCATCGGTACCACCAGGTTGACCGACTCCAGGTGCGCCGGGCGCTGTACTTCCAGGGAGAGGTTGAGCGGCTGGCCCCCCAGGTTCGGCGCGCAGGCGGTGATGCGCAACTGGCCCGGCTGCTCGTCGAAGCCCAGGCTGAGCTGGCCATGCGCGAAACGGTGGCTTTGGTTCGGCATGTCCGGCAGGTGGCAGCCCAGGCCGAACGGGCTGAACTGGGTACGGTGCACCGACTGTCCGGTTTCCAGGTCGAGGAAGTACACGGCGCCGTAGCCCAGGTAATCGAGGTCGGCGATGGTGATCGAGAGCATCCAGCCCGGTGCGTTGATGCACCAGTGGTTCCAGCGCTTGCGCCGGCCGGCGTTGCCGGAGAGCTGGCAGAGCGTCTGTGGCCGCGACGACCAGCCCACGGCCGCGCTGTTCAGGCGGCCGCGCGCATCGCACAGGGGCGGTGCGGCGACGGAAGTCGGCGGGTGGCTGAGGGTGTTCATCGGTCACATCCATGTGGCAACGCGCCGCAGCATGCCGTTTCATGAACTGTCCTACAAGAGAAGCCGGTCACTTCCCGCTCAATTGGCACTCACTTGAGCGCATTCCGAACTTAGGCGCAGAATGGCGGGTCCGACACGGACACCCTTCAGACTCACAGGACTGCCCCATGACCGTTCTTCGTTCCCTCTGCACCGCAGCACTTCTGGTTGGCTTCAGTTCCGTGGCACTGGCTGATGCCAACGCCGAGGCGGAGAAATTCCTCAAGCAGGTGCACGCCGACAAGCTGACCGTGCCGGTCTACGCGCAAGTCCAGCAGATGCTCGCCCAGCGCTTCGCCCAGGCCAAGGCGCCGGACAGCAAGAAGGCCGTGCTCGACCGCTACCAGGCCAAGGCCAACGCCGAGCTGGACCGTGCCGTGGGTTGGGACAAGCTCAAGCCCGAACTGGTCAAGCTCTACACCAGCAACTTCAGCGAGTCCGAGCTCAAGCAGCTGAACGATTTCTACGCATCCCCCCTGGGCCGCAAGGTCCTGGAGAAGATGCCGCGCCTGACCGCCGAATCCGCCCAGCTGACCCAGGCCAAACTGCAGACCGCGGTGGAGCCGGTGAACAAGCTGATGGCCGACATGGACAAGGAACTGGGCGTGAAAGCCCCAGCCGCTCCGGCCAAGAAGCCCTGATCGTCCTGATTACCACTTGCCTGAACCGTACTGATTGCCAGCGAGACCCGACATGAGCATGCGTGACCGACTCCAGACCGCCCTGGGCGCCCTCGAACCTCAGCACCTCGACGTGCTGGACGAGAGCCACATGCACAGCCGCGGGCAGGAAACGCACTACAAGGCGGTGATCGTCAGCCCGGCGTTCACCGGGCTGAACGCGGTGAAGCGGCACCAGAAGGTCTATGCCACGCTCGGCGAGCTGATGGGCCAGATCCATGCGCTGGCTCTGCACACCTACACCCCCGAGGAGTGGGCGCAGCAGGGACAAGCGCCGGATTCGCCGACCTGCCGTGGCGGCAGCAAGCACGATCTTCCGCATTGATCGGCTGCCGGATGCGGGCTTCGTCCCGCTCCGGTAGAATGCGACACCCAGCGCCGGCTCCTGCCGGCGCTGTCATTTTCAGCTGTTCGTTTCAGCTCTTGTTGATAAAGACCCGGTCCGCCCTTTACGCGGGCGACCACTGGAGTGATGCATGACCACCGAAAGAATCGTCGTCGCGGCGTTATACAAGTTCGTCTCCCTGCCCGACTACGTCGCCCTGCGCGAGCCCCTGCTGCAAGCACTGCTGGAAAACGGCGTGAAGGGCACTTTGCTGCTCGCCGAAGAGGGCATCAACGGCACCGTCTCCGGCACTCGCGCCGGTATCGACGGCCTGTTGGCCTGGCTGCGCAACGACCCGCGCCTGGCCGATGTGGACCACAAAGAGTCCTACTGCGACGAGCAGCCCTTCTACCGCACCAAGGTCAAGCTGAAGAAGGAAATCGTCACCCTCGGCGTGCCTGGGGTGGACCCCAACGCCAAGGTCGGTACCTACGTCGAACCCAAGGACTGGAACGCGCTGATCTCCGACCCGGAAGTCCTGCTGATCGACACCCGCAACGACTACGAAGTGGCCATCGGCACCTTCGAGGGCGCCATCGACCCGAAGACCAAGTCGTTCCGTGAGTTCCCCGACTACATCCGCGAGCACTACGATCCGGCCAAGCACAAGAAGGTCGCGATGTTCTGCACCGGTGGTATCCGTTGCGAGAAGGCCTCCAGCTACATGCTCAATGAAGGCTTCGAAGAGGTTTTCCACCTCAAGGGCGGCATCCTCAAGTACCTGGAAGAAGTGCCCGAGGCCGAAACCCTCTGGCGTGGCGACTGCTTCGTGTTCGACAACCGCGTGACCGTGCGCCATGACCTGAGCGAAGGCGACTACGATCAGTGCCACGCCTGCCGCAACCCGATCTCGGTCGAGGACCGCGCCTCCGAACATTACGCCCCCGGCATCAGTTGCCCGCACTGCTGGGACTCGCTCTCGGAGAAGACCCGTGCCAGTGCCCGCGAACGGCAGAAGCAGATCGAGCTGGCGCGCCAGCGCAACCAGCCGCACCCCATTGGCCGTGATCCCCGCGCGGAGAACTGATCCATGACCAGTCGCCTGCTCTACGTGATGGACCCGATGTGCTCCTGGTGCTGGGGCTTTGCCCCGGTTGCCCAGGCACTGGCAGAGCAGGCGCGCACCGCCGGCGTGCCGCTGGCACTGGTGATGGGTGGCCTGCGCACGGGGCAGGGCGCGGCATTGGAGCCGACCACCAAGCGCTACATCCTCGAACACTGGGAAGCGGTGCACCGTGCCACTGCCCAGCCGTTCCGCTTCGAAGACGCGCTGCCTGATGGCTTCGTCTACGACACCGAGCCGGCCTGCCGCGCCATCGTTACCGCGCGCCGCCTCGATGAAGACTGCGCCTGGGCGCTGGTCGGCGAAATCCAGCGGGCCTTCTATGTGCAAGGCCGCGATGTCACCCAGGCCAGCGTGCTTACCGAACTGGCCGAACAGGTCGGCCTGCCGCGCATCGAATTCGCCGAAGCCTTCGACAGCCAGGATAATCACCTGGCAACGCTCGCCGACTTCTCCTGGGCCCGCGACCTGGGCATCGCCGGTTTCCCCACGCTGCTGGCCGAGCGCGACGGCCAACTGGCCCTGCTGACCAACGGCTACCAGCCGCTGGGCGAACTCGCGCCGCTGCTGGCGCGCTGGCTGGAGCGTGGGCGGCATGCCTGAGCTGTCCGCTGACCGCCTGAGCTGGGCGGAGATTCGCCGGCTCGCTTTCCGTCATCGCAAGGCCCTGCTCCTCGCCAACCTGGTCGCCGTGCTGGCCACCGCCTGCAGCGTGCCGATCCCGCTGCTGCTGCCGCTGCTGGTGGACGAAGTGCTGCTGGGCAAGGGCGACGCTGCCCTCCAGGTGATGAACCTCTGGCTGCCCGCCGGCTGGCACAAGCCCGCCGGCTACATCGGCCTGATGCTGCTGGTGACCCTGGTGCTGCGCAGCTGCGCGCTGGTGTTCAACGTGTTGCAGGCCAAGCTGTTCGCGCGGCTGTCCAAGGACGTGGTGTACCGCGTACGCTTGCGCCTGATCGAGCGCCTGAAGCGCATCGCCCTGAGCGAGTACGAGACTCTCGGTGGCGGCTCGGTCAGCGCACACCTGGTGACCGATCTCGACACCCTCGACAAGTTCGTCGGCGACACCCTGAGCCGCTTCCTGGTGGCGTTGCTGACCTTGTGCGGCACCGCCGGCATCCTGATCTGGATGCACTGGAAGCTGGCACTGCTGATCCTGCTGTTCAACCCGCTGGTGATCTTCGCCACGGTGCAACTGGGCAAGCGCGTGAAGCACCTGAAGAAGCTGGAGAACGACAGCACCTCGCGCTTCACCCAGGCCCTGACCGAAACCCTCGAAGCCATCCAGGAAGTGCGCGCCGGCAATCGCCAGGGCTTCTTCCTCGGCCGCCTCGGCGTGCGCGCCCGCGAAGTGCGTGACTATGCCGTCGCCTCGCAATGGAAGAGCGATGCCGCCGGGCGCGCCAGCGGCCTGCTGTTCCAGTTCGGCATCGACCTGTTCCGCGCTGCGGCCATGGTCACCGTACTGTTCTCGGACTTGTCCATCGGCCAGATGCTGGCGGTATTCAGCTACCTCTGGTTCATGATCGGCCCGGTCGAGCAATTGCTCAGCCTGCAATACGCGTATTACGCCGCCGGCGGTGCGCTGGCGCGGATCAACGAGCTACTGGCCCGCGCCGATGAACCGCATTACGAACATCGCCGCGATCCGTTCGCCGGGCAGAACAGCGTCGGCATCCAGGTGCGCGACTTGAGCTTTGCCTACCGCGATGAGCTGGTGCTGGACGGTCTCGACCTGGATATCGCCCCCGGCGAGAAGGTTGCCATCGTCGGCGCCAGCGGCGGTGGCAAAAGCACCCTGGTGCAGTTGCTGCTGGGCCTCTACCAGCCGCAATCCGGGACCATCCGTTATGGCGGCGCGGTACTGGAGGAGATTGGCCTGGACTGCGTGCGCGAGCATGTCGCCGTGGTCCTGCAGCATCCGGCGCTGTTCAACGATACGGTGCGCGCCAACCTGACCATGGGCCGCGAGCGCGGCGATGAAGCGTGCTGGCGCGCGCTGGAAGTAGCGCAACTGGCGGACACCATCCGCGCCTTGCCGCAGGGGTTGGACAGCGTGGTCGGGCGTTCCGGCGTACGCCTCTCCGGCGGCCAGCGGCAGCGCCTGGCGATCGCTCGCATGGTGCTCGCCGAGCCGAAGGTGGTGATCCTCGACGAGGCTACCTAGGCGCTGGATGCCGCCACCGAGTATGCCCTGCACCAGGCTCTGCAGCGCTTCCTCGAAGGCCGCACCACGCTGATCATCGCCCACCGCCTGTCCGCGGTGAAACAGGCCGACCGCGTGCTGGTGTTCGATGGTGGGCGCATCGCCGAGGACGGTGATCACCAGCAACTGATCGCCGAAGGCGGACTCTACGCTCGCCTGTATGGCCACCTGCAGCAGGGCTGATCAGCCGTAGCGGGTAACTTCGAGGAAGGCCACGCAATTCCCCAGATCGTGGAAGACCCGCGCGCCGCCAATGTCGTTGTAGGGAATGCCCAGCAGCAGGTCGAGCAGGCAGGCGTCGCTGCGGTAATGCGGGCGCCAGTCGAGCAGCCCTTCGAGGTAGGCGATGTCCGGCACGCCGGGCAGGAAGTTGCCCATCAGCAGGCGACCGCCAGGCAGCAGGCGGGCGAACAGGTTGCGCGTCAGGTCGCGGGCGTCGTGGTCGTCGAGCACTTCGTACAGGCCGGGGGAGTAGATCAGATCGAAGCGGGTGAGGTCGGGGCGGCCGTAGAACAGGTCGTCCAGGGTGCACTGCTGCGTCAGCACACCGAGCGCGGCGTAGCAGGCCTCCACGGTCTGCAGCGACAGTGTCTGGGTGTCGAGGGCAACGAACTCGCGGAACTGACCGTGGCGCAGCGAGCGTGCCAGCTCGACCTCGCGCAGGTGTCCGCAGCCCACGCAGAGGATGCGCGCCTGGCCGCTGAGCTGATCGCAGCAGCGGTCGATCTCTCGCGCCAGCAATTGGCGGCGCGAGCGCAGTGCGCGAGACGCAGGGGCGGAGCTGGCGTAGCGGAACAACTCATCGGTTGGTCCGTCGGGCAGCAGTGAGCGCAGGGTGCTGTCGATGCCGTAGAGATAGTCCATCAGCACGGCGTTGCCGGCGCCTTCTCCCATCGGCCGTTCACGGCGCCGGGGGAAGGGCACCACACGCGGTGCTGCGGACGGCGGCGCGCCACCCGTGGCGAGCGCCAGCAGGTCGGCCTCGTCATCCCTCAGGTGACGCAGATGCTGTTCGAGTTGCTCGATGGCTTCGGTAAGCGAGTTCGGATTCTGCTGGGTGCCGTTGTCCATGCCGTCCACCTGAGAGAATGCTCAGTGATAAGAAAGCGCCACCGGCCTGGCCGGTGATCCGTCCAACACCTTAGGGGGCAGTTGGCCCCGGGCCATCATCTGAATGAATGACGGCCGCGAAAACTCAGCGCTGCCCGAGCCGCACCAGCAGGCTGACCAGTTCGGCCTGGCGGCTGGTGTTGGTCTTGCGGAACAGCGCGCGCAATTGGCTGCGTACCGTATTGATCGAGGTGCCGAGCTGGTCGGCGCAGTGTTCGGCTGTCAGGCCGCGTACCAGCAGGGCGCCCAGGCGCTGTTCGGCCGGGGTGAGGCCGAACAGGTCGCCCAGCAGACCGCTCTGGCGGTGCGCATCGAGCAGCGCCAGCAGCACCAGCGGGCGCTGGAAGGGCTGGTTGAAGCTTGCTTCGGCAGGCACCGGGGTGACCAGCAGCTCCTGCCCGCTGCCATCGTCCAGCGGTAGCCAACCGGCCTTTGCCTTGCCGGCGCGTGGCGCGGCCTGGCGCACCAGCGCCTGGAGCCTCGAGTCGTGCTGGCGGCAGTGCAGGCGGCCGAAGACTTCATGGAACAGCCCGGCGCGCTGCCCGAGCCGTTGCCGCGCCGCCTGGTTGGCGTAGAGCACGCGGGCATTGCCCTCCAGCAGCCACAGCGAGGTGGGGAGCCGGTCCAGCAGCAGGTCGCGGTGGGCCAGTTGCTGGCGCATCTCATCGATGCGTCCGAACATCCGTGCCGCACGGGTCAGATGCTCGCTCAGGCGGGTCAGCAAGGTTTGTTCCTGCGTATCTGGATAGCGAGCGCCGAGGCTGGTCAGCACCGACAGGTAGACGCCGCAGTTGGCCTGTTCGTTGAGCTTGAGGCAGGACACGTTGTGCATGCCGTTGGGGCGCTGGAACTCCTGGTAGTACGGATCGCGGGCGATGCGCTGCGGGCCGTACTCGTCGCGATCGTGGTACCAGTGGCCTACCGGGCGGTGGAGCATGAACCCCTTGGACGGGTCGATGGTGCAGAACTCGCGGTTATAGGTTTCGATGGCGCCGGGATCGCAGAGGTTGATCTCGCTCGCCAGCGCGCCGCTCTCGGTCTGGTCCCAGAACAGCAGGGCGCCTTGCTGACGGCCGCTGGCGCAGATCAGCTCGGTGAGCAGCGGCAGCCAATTGGCCTCATCGAGCACGCACTCGTAGGTCAGGCCCACCAGCCGGTCGTACTGCATCTCCATATCCCGCTGCGGCATGGTCGCTCCATCGGTTGCTCGCGGATTGCACTTTGCACGATCGACTGAGGTATGGCACATGGCCTTAGCTGTCGCAAGGCCACTAATCGGCTGTTCGGGGCTAGTACCTGGCAGGCGGCCAAGGCGTTTTCCCTGCACGTTCCCGACATTTTCCGCCGGACGGCGGGTATCTAGCCGACCAAGCGTCATGCCGTCTGGTTTGTGGATTTCCCGTGATCGGCTAGAAGTTAAGAAGGGGCGGCCTGACAGAGATGTCCCCGAGGCGGAGAGGGTAACTCCGCCCTGTGGCCTGGCAGGGATCAGAAGAGGGAAGTCGAAACTGGTTATGGATGCAATGGGACTCTTGCCGACCCGGCGTACGACGCGTCTGCTCAAGCTGGTCTGGCCCTTCATGGTCGTGGTCCTGCTGCAGACGCTGATCGGCAGCGGCAGCTTCTTCATCCTCTCTGGCGTGCGCGCTTACGTCGGCGGCGAGAGCCTCTGGTCAAAGGGTCAGAAGGACGCCATCCATTACCTGCAACTCTACGGCCAGAGTCGGGACAGCGCGGATTACGCGCGTTACCGCGCCGCCATCGCCATTCCCCAGGGCGACCGGACCTTCCGCGCCGCCCTTGACCTCAATCAACCGGACTTTGCGCTGGCTCGCGCCGGAGCGTTGCAGGGCGGTATCCATCCCGACGACATTGGCGTGCTGATCTGGCTGTACCGCTACTTCCACGAGTACAGCTACTTCGATCAGGCGGTGAAGATGTGGATCATCGGCGACGCCTATCTCGATCAGTTGGAGCAACTGTCCGAGGAGATGAATGCGAGGATCCGCGCCAATGACGTCCGCCCGGGCGACCTGAGCTACTGGAACAGCCGTATCCAGGCGATCAACGACGGCGTCACACCGGCGGCCATGGCCTTCTCGGCCGCGCTGGGGCAGGGCTCGCGGATGATCATGTGGGTGCTGCTGGTCACCAACGGCGTCACTGGCCTGGCGCTGATCCTTCTGGCCGTGTGGCGCACGCGCAAGCTTCTGCACCAGCAACGCGCCTTCGAAAGTGCCCTGGACACTGAGCGGGAGCGCGCGCAGACCACCCTTGCGGCCATCGGCGACGGGGTGGTCACCCTCGACGAACATGAGTGCATCGCCTACTTCAACCCCGCGGCGGAGCGCCTGATCGGCTGGGACAATTCCATGGCTGTCGGCCTGCCGCTGCGCTCGTTGCTACGGGTGCTCGACGAGAGCTCCCAGGTTGAGGGCCTGCCGCTGGTCGGGCAGATCCTGCGTGGCGAAGTGGACGGCGGCAGCGAGACCAGCAAGCTGATCCAGCGCCTGGATGGCACCAGTGTGGCGGTGACCCTGGTGGCCACGCCGATCCATGCCGACAGGCGGGTGGTCGGCGTGGTGCTGGTGCTGCACGACATGACCCGCGAGCGCCAGTACATGGCCAGCCTCTCCTGGCAGGCGACCCACGACGCGCTGACCGGCCTGACCAACCGCCGCGAATTCGAATTCCGCCTCAAGCAGGCGCTGGAAAGCTCGGCGGACTCCCACGACCAGCATTCGCTGATGTACCTGGACCTGGACCAGTTCAAACTGGTCAACGACACCTGCGGCCACGCCGCCGGCGACGAACTGCTGCGCCAGGTCTGCTCGGTGTTGCAGCAGTGCCTGCGTGACGGCGACACCCTCGCGCGCCTTGGTGGCGACGAGTTCGGCATCCTACTGGAGCATTGCCCGCCGGACATGGCGGTGCAGATCGCCGAGCGCATCCGCCTGACCGTCCAGGCCCTGCATTTCATGTGGGAAGGCCGTGGCTTCAACATCACCGTGAGCATCGGTGTGGTGCACATTTCCGCCATGCTGGTGTCGGTGGAGGAGGCGCTGCGCTGCGCCGACATGGCCTGCTACATGGCCAAGGAGAAGGGCCGCAACCGAGCCCAGGTGTTCCGCCCGGATGACACCGAGTTGTCCAACCGCGTCGGCGAAATGGCCTGGGTGCAGCGCATCCGCCTGGGGCTGGAGGAAGAGCGCTTCTGTCTCTACGCCCAGTCGATCTTCCCGGTCGACGACAGTGTGATGGAAGGCGCACACGTCGAGTTGTTGCTGCGCCTGAACGACGAGTGCGGCCGGCTGGTGGCGCCGATCAACTTCATCCCCGCCGCGGAACGCTACGGCCTGATGCCGGACATCGACCGCTGGGTGGTCGAGAACGCCTTCCGGACCCTGGCCGAGCGCATCGCCGATGGTGGTTACGAACCGATCCACACCTGCGCCATCAACCTCTCCGGCGCTACCATCGGTGACGACACCTTCCTCGACTTCCTCCGCGAGATGCAGCCGCGCTATGGCATCGAGCCGTCAAGCGTGTGCTTCGAGATCACCGAGACCAGCGCCATTGCCAACCTGGTCAACGCCACGCGCTTCATCCAGGAGCTCAAGGCCCTCGGGTACCGCTTCTCCCTGGACGATTTCTGCGCCGGCATGTCCTCCTTCGTCTACCTCAAGCATCTGCCGGTGGACTATCTGAAGATCGATGGCAGTTTCATCAAGGACATGCTCGAAGACCCCATCGACCGTGCCATGGTCCAGGTGATCAACCAGATCGGCCACGTGATGGGCAAACGCACCGTGGCGGAGTTCGTCGAAACGCAGGAAATCCTCGAAGTCCTGCGCGAAATAGGCATCGACTACGCCCAGGGTTACGGCCTGGCTCGGCCGCAACCCTTCAATCGCAGCTTCCTGCGTGAGACGCACGTCTCAGTCGTGGCAACCGACACAACCTCCGGACGGTGACGCGCAGCCTATAGGGGACTAACCTGAGGCCTGATTTACCGGTGCTCGCATGGATCGACCAGCACGGAGCCTTGGATGAACGACACCTTTGTTCGAAGTGGGCCGCTCAAGGAGCTTTCCAGTTATCCGCACTGGGCGCAACGCCTGGTGCAGGAGTGCGAGACCAGCCGCCTGGCGGTGGTGGGCCATCCACTCTACGCTCGCATGCGAGACGGCCACCTGAGCCGGCAGACCATGCGCGCCTTCCTCATCGGCGGCTGGCAGGTAGTCGAGCAGTTCCCCCTGTACATGTCCCAGAACCTGCTCAAGACGCGCTTCGGCCGCAGCCCCGGCGAAGACATGGCGCGGCGCTGGTTGATGCGTAACATTCGCGTCGAACTCAATCACGCTGATTACTGGCTGCACTGGGCCGAGGCTTACGGCGTGACCCTCGCCGAGCTCAAGGCGCAATTGGTGCCGGCGGAGCTGCACGCCCTCGGTCATTGGTGCTGGCACACCTGCGCTACCGACGATCTGGCGCTGGCGATGGCGGCCACCAATTACGCCATCGAAGGTGCGACGGGGGACTGGTCGGCACTGGTCTGTTCCCTGGATACCTACGAACGCACCCTCCCGAGTGGCGCCCGCAAGGACGCCATGCGCTGGCTGAAGATGCACGCCCGCTACGATGACGATCACCCCTGGGAAGCGCTGGAGATCATCTGTACCCTCTGTGGCCCGCAGGTGCCGGTGCCGCGTGTGCTGGCGCTGCGCGAGGCCGTCTGCAAGAGCTACGGCTACATGCGCATGTTCCTTGACCACTGCCTCGCGCTGGAACAGGCGCAGGGCGGGGCGCGGCGCACTGCTTCGATGAAGGCGGCGGGGTAGTCTTCACCCGCGCTCAGGTCTCTGTCGGCATGGGAGCGGGGTGATGCCATCCCCTCACCCTGGCTGTGCACCCCTTTGCAGAGGGAAAGGGGGCGGTTCGGTGTGATGGCCTGCCTCGGTGCCTGCCGGATAGCCGCGTTAATGGCCCTTTTCCCCGGGGGGACGCCGGGCGCCCCCTCTTTCTCGGCAGAGGGCCGAGGTTAGGGGCGCTTCCAGCGCTCGGTGATTCAGCTTCAAGGCACGAGAATGATCTTCTCGCTGCTGCCTTCGTTGATCTCGTGATAACGCTGGATACCCTCGCTCAGTGGCACTTCGCGCAGGCCGCCGGGCAGCGGCAGCCTGCCGTCGTCGAACCACTGGCCGAACTGGCGCAGCATCGCGGCGCAGGCGACCGTGTCGTACAGCAGCGAATTCACCCCCACCACCGAACCGCCTCGGCGATACAGCGCCAGGGCCGGCAACTGCACGTGGCCGTCCACTGGCGCGGCGATGATAGCGATACGGCCGAAGGTGGCGAGGGCGGAAACGGCGGCCGGCAGCCAGAAACCGGTGGTATCGAAAATCACCTCGGCGCCGCCGGGGAAATGTTCGTCCACCTGCGCCGCCAGCGTTTCCGCGGAGTCCAGCAGGAGGCTCGGGATGCCTTGGGCCTGCAGTTCCACCTGCGACTCGGCGCGCCGCACTGCGCCCAGCACCTGCGCGCCTCGGGCCTTGGCCAGGGAGATGGCCGCCGCGCCGACAGCGCCGGAGCCGATCACCAGCAGGCGCGTCCCCTTGCCGACCTGGCTACGCTCCAGGGCATCCCAGGCGGTGGTGAAGGGGACGCCGCAGCTGGCGGCCTGGGCGAAGCTCATGCGCTCTGGCATCAGCGCCACGCCGCCGAGCGGTACGCTCATCAGTTGGGCGTGACTGCCATTGCGGGTGAAGCCCAGGCCCTTGCCGGTGCCCCAGACGGATTTGCCGAGCAACTCGGTCGGGCCTTTCACCACGGTGCCGGCAAAGTCGCGGCCGGGCACGCGGGGCAGGGTCGTGTAGGGGAAGCGGCCGAGGACATTCTTGACGTCGCTGGGGTTCAGGCCGGCGGCGTGGACTTCCACCAGCACCTCGTCGGTGGCGGGCACCGGATCGGCGATTTCGGTGAAGCTCAGGGCGGCGAGGTCGCCGGTGCGGTCGAATTGCAGGGCTTTCATGGCACGGGTCCTTGGCAAGCAGTGGGAGATGGGATCAGTGGAACCAGCGGGTCAGCAGCGGCAGGGCGTTCTCGCCGATCTGCATGCCCAGCAGGCCGACCAGCGCCACCAGCGGCGGCGCTGGCGAACGGAAGTCGAGGAAGTGGTAGGCCAGGCCGACGGCAATGCCGATGGCCAGGGAGATCAGGTAGCTCATGTGTCCTCCGTGGATCGCTCCGGCGGCTGGATGGGATAGGGGCAGTCTAGGGACTGCTGGAGGGTGTCGCCGGTCAGGGACTTCGGAATATCGGACAGATGTCGGTGGGGAGTATGGGATGGGCGTGCACCCGCGTAGGAGCGGACTTCGTCCGCGATGTGCCTGCCTTGCTCTGAAGTTTCCTGCGTCGCTTCGGCGTGTGCTGATGGATTGGGTTTCGCCTCTCGGCGAGTCCCTTTTGTCAAACGCCACAAAAGGAACCAAAAAGTCTTGCCCCTCCATCCGGTTTTTCGCCTAGGCGAAAAATTCCCTCGTTGAAAGGGGCAGTCCGGAGTGTGCGGATACTTCTCTGGAAGTCTTCCAGAGGCCGGAGCCAGAGCCGAAGCGTGGAGCATGCTTTTCCTGTAGGAGCGAGCTTGCTCGCGAACCCGCCCCGTGCCGGCGCTGATCGCGAATCACGAAGAAGCGCCGCTCCCGAAACGATGCGCTACCGGGCGCAATACTCCGAAGGCGCCACGCCCAGCTCGCGCCGGAACATCTCGCTGAAGCTCCCCGGCTGGTACCCCAGACCATGGGCGATCTGGCTCACCGGCATACCCTCGTTGAGTTGCGCCACCGCCGTGGCCAACTGCACCTGCCGCCGCCACTGGGCGAAGCCCATGCCCAGGCTGCGCTGGAACAGGCGGGCGAGGGTGCGCACGCTGGCGCCGGCGTCGGCGGCGTGCTGCTCGAAGGAAATCTCCTGGCTCGGCTCGGCCATCACCGTCAGGCACAGGTTCAGCAGGCGGCGGTCGGAATCCTCCGGCAGCGGCACGCGCAGCAGCAGGCTTCGGGCCCTTTGCAGCTCGAGCACGGCCAGTTGCGACAGCGCCTGGTAGTAGTCAGTGTCTGGCTCGCGCTCGTGCTGCACCAGCGTGACGATCAGCTCGCGCAGCAGCCCGCCGACCTCGAACGCCTGCACCTGCTCACCCAGCGAGTCCGCCGTGCCCGGCCGCAGGTAGATGTTGCGCATCTGCAGCTCGCTGACCACGCGGATGCCGTGGGGCACCTGGGGCGGCAGCCAGACGGCACGATTGGGCGGCACCAGCAGCGCTTCGGAGGGCGTCTCCAGCCACATCACCCCGGACATCGCATAGAGCACCTGCCCCCAGTCATGGGAGTGCGGCTCGATGTGCAGGCCGCGCGGATAGCTGCGGGCGAGGGCGCGCAGTGGAGCGGGCGTGGCGTCGAAATCGGGGGGAGCGGCGCGGGCCATGGGACGATTCGGGCAGGGGAGATGGGCCGCATGGTAGCCGCCGCGTGACGGCCTGACGAGTACGCGGCACTCGCACTGGCACGCCGGCGCTCCACCTTGTCACGAATTCTTTACGGTGCGGCGGCATGCCGCACGGGGCTTTGGGCGACGTAAGGATTTCTTGCCGCGCCGCGGCTCCCGTGGCCCCGGTAATGCCCCGCCGGTGGCTTGTTCCAAAGCGCCGCGACGGTTGTGATGAAGGTATTCCAAACGCCTGGACGGCCCCTGCGCCGAACCAGCCGATAACGACAACGAGGAGGCCGGATGAACGCCGTGACCAAGATCGAGCAACACAACCCCATCGGCACCGACGGCTTCGAGTTCGTCGAATTCACCGCCCCCGACGCCCAGGGCATCGAGCAACTGCGCCAGCTATTCACCGGCATGGGCTTCACCGAGACCGCCAAGCACCGTTCCAAGGAAGTCTTCCTGTTCCAGCAGAACGACATCAACATCGTGCTCAACGGCAGCCCCACCGGCCACGTCCACGAGTTCGCCAGGAAGCACGGGCCGAGCGCCTGCGCCATGGCCTTCCGGGTGAAGAATGCCGCCCAGGCCGCCGCCTACGTCGAGTCCCAGGGCGCCAAGCTGGTGGGCAGCCACGCCAACTTCGGCGAGCTGAACATCCCCTGCGTCGAGGGCATCGGCGGTTCGCTGCTGTATCTCGTCGATCGTTATGGCGACAAGAGCATCTATGACGTCGACTTCGAGTTCATCGAAGGCCGCAGCGCCACCGACAACGCCGTCGGCCTGCTGTGCATCGACCACCTGACCCACAACGTCAAGCGCGGCCAGATGGACGTCTGGTCCGGCTTCTACGAGCGCATCGCCAACTTCCGCGAGATCCGCTACTTCGACATCGAAGGCAAGCTCACCGGCCTGCTGTCTCGCGCGATGACCGCGCCCTGCGGGAAGATCCGCATCCCGATCAACGAGTCGGCGGACGACAAGTCGCAGATCGAGGAATTCATCCGCGAGTACCACGGCGAAGGCATCCAGCACATCGCCCTGTCCACTAACGACATCTACGAAACCGTGCGCCAGCTGCGCGCCAACGGCGTGGACTTCATGAGCACCCCGGACACCTACTACGCGAAGGTCGATACCCGCGTCGCCGGTCACGGCGAGTCCCTGAAGGACCTGCGCGATCTGAACATCCTGATCGACGGCGCGCCGGGCGACGACGGCATCCTGCTGCAGATCTTCACCAACACGGTGATCGGCCCGATCTTCTTCGAGATCATCCAGCGCAAGGGCAACCAGGGCTTCGGCGAGGGCAACTTCAAGGCCCTGTTCGAATCCATCGAGGAAGACCAGATTCGCCGTGGCGTGATCTCCGATCAGTAAATCGCCAGCAGGGTGGCTGCGCGTAGCGTGGCCACCCTCGGAGAAACGCCATGCTCACCCTGTACTCCTACTGGCGCTCCAGCGCCGCCTACCGTGTGCGCATCGCGCTCGGCCTCAAGGGCCTGGCCTACCGCCAGGTGCCCGTGCACCTGGTGAAGGACGGCGGCCAGCAGCACGCTGCCGACTACACGGCGCTCAATCCCCAGGAACTGGTGCCGCTGCTGGTGGACGGTGACGCGCGCATTGCCCAGTCCCTGGCCATCCTCGAATACCTCGACGAAACCCATCCGCAACCCGGCCTGCTGCCGCGCGATGCGCTGCAGCGTGCGCAGGTTCGTGCACTGTCCCTGCATATCGCCTGCGACATTCACCCGCTGAACAACCTGCGTGTGCTGCAGTACCTCAGCGGCCCGCTGGCGGTGGCGGACGAGGCGAAGACGGCATGGATTCGCCACTGGGTCGAAACCGGCCTGCACGCGCTGGAGGAGGGCGTAACCAACTGGAGCGGCCCGCTATCCCTCGGCGAGCGCCCCGGCTACTTCGAGGCCTGTCTGATTCCCCAGCTGTACAACGCCCGTCGCTTTGACTGCGACCTCTCCGGCTGCCCGCGCCTGCTCGCCATCGCCGCGCGCTGCGAGTTCCTCGAAGCCTTCCAGCAGGCCGCTCCGGAGGTGCAGCCCGACGCCCAGTAACCCTGTAAACCAGCCTTCCCGCTCCACCGCTCTTTAGCCTTGCCTTGCCCGTACCGCCTGGCCACAAGCCGGGCGGCCGAATCCCGTCACAGATAAAAACAACAGGTGACGCATGACGCGTGAAACTCAACACGCAGGCCAGCTCCAGCGCGGCCTGAAGAATCGCCATATCCAGCTGATCGCCCTCGGCGGCGCCATCGGTACCGGGCTGTTCCTCGGCTCGGCCGGGGTGCTCAAGTCGGCCGGCCCGTCGATGATCCTCGGTTATGCCATCGCCGGCTTCATTGCCTTCCTGATCATGCGCCAGCTCGGCGAAATGATCGTCGAGGAGCCCGTGGCCGGCTCCTTCAGCCACTTCGCGCACAAGTACTGGGGCGGCTTCGCCGGCTTCCTCTCCGGCTGGAACTGCTGGGTGCTGTACATCCTGGTGGGCATGTCGGAGCTCACCGCGGTGGGCAAGTACATCCACTACTGGTGGCCGGACGTACCGACCTGGGCCACGGCGGCAGTCTTCTTCGTGGTGGTCAATGCGATCAACCTGTTCAACGTGAAGGCCTTCGGCGAGGCGGAGTTCTGGTTCGCCATCATCAAGGTCGCCGCCATCGTCGGCATGATCGCTCTGGGCTGCTACCTGCTGGCCAGCGGCACCGGCGGCGAGCAGGCAACCGTGAGCAACCTGTGGGCCCACGGCGGCTTCTTCCCCAATGGCATCAGCGGGCTGGTGATGGCCATGGCGATCATCATGTTCTCCTTCGGCGGGCTGGAGATGCTCGGCTTCACCGCCGCCGAGGCCGACCAGCCGAAAAAGGTGATCCCCAAGGCGATCAACCAGGTGATCTACCGCATCCTGATCTTCTACATCGGCGCGCTCACCGTACTGCTCTCGCTGACCCCGTGGGACAGCCTGCTGCAGACCCTCAACGCCTCCGGCGACTCCTACAGCGGCAGCCCCTTCGTGCAGATCTTCTCGATGATCGGCAGCGGCACCGCGGCGCACGTTCTCAACTTCGTGGTGCTCACTGCCGCGCTGTCGGTCTACAACAGCGGCACCTACTGCAACGGCCGCATGCTGGTGGGCCTGGCGGAGCAGGGCGATGCCCCGCGCGCGCTGGCCAAGGTGGACAGCCGTGGCGTGCCGGTGCGCTCGCTGATGGTCTCCGCGGCGGTGACCTTCCTCGCCGTGCTGGTGAACTACCTGGTGCCGGCCCGCGCGCTGGAGTTGCTGATGTCCCTGGTGGTCGCCGCGCTGGTGATCAACTGGGCGATGATCAGCCTGGCGCACCTGAAGTTCCGCGCGCACATGGATGCCGAGGGCAAGCGCAGCGCCTTCCGGGCCGTCGCCTATCCGGCGGCCAACTGGCTGTGCCTGGGCTTCGTGGTGTTCATCCTCGGCGTCATGCTGCTCACGCCGGGCATCCAGATCTCGGTCTACGCGATCCCGGTGTGGTTGCTGGTGATGTACGGTTGCTATCGCCTCAAGCGCCAGCCGGCGGCGCACAGCAGCGCCAGCGCCGCGCTGGCTGACTGACCTGGCGGCCTGATCCTACGTTGGGTCGAGCCGCGCGCGATTGACCGCGTGGCCCGATCCTTCCTAGAGTGACCGGGCCATTTTTCGTCAGAGGGATACTCATGAAAAAAGCACTTTGGCTGCTCGCGGCGGCCGTGCCGGTCATCCTCGTCGCTTGCGGCGGTGAAGAGAAGAAAGCACCCCAGGTCGATGCGCTGGTCCTGCCCGGCGACGCCAAGCTGGATTCGCGCAGCGTCTCGTACAAGTGCGAGGACGGCCGCAAGATCAGCGTGCAGTACCTGAACAAGGGCGACAACAGCCTGGCCGTAGTGCCGGTGACGGACGCCTCCAGCCTGGTCTTCGCCAACGTCATCTCCGCCTCCGGTGCGCGCTATGCCGCCGGGCAGTACGTCTGGTGGACCAAGGGCGAAGACGCGACCCTGTACAAGGACTGGAAAGGCGGCGAGCCCGCCGATGGCGTGGCCTGCAAGGAGCGTTGATGCTTCCTGCACTGCGCTGACGAAAAAGCCCGGCATTGGCCGGGCTTTTTCATGGGTGGATCAATCTGCGTCGACAACGGGAGCAGCCGTAGGATGGCGTGGAGCGCAGCGATACCCATCGATTCTTTGCGGCATCGCTGATGGGTATCGCAAGCTCCACCCATCCTCCGTCGAGCCAAATGATCAGAAAGTGAACTCCAGGTTCACCGTCGGCGTCGAGGTGCGGGTGCCACGCCCGCCATCCACGCCGAACTTGTTGTGCCAGTACTCGTAGCCCACGCCCAGCCACAGGTTCGGCTGGCGCTTGGTGCCGGGCAGGGTGGCGAACATCAGCGAGGTACGGACCAGCGTCTCCGGCGCGGTGTCGTTGTCGTTGTAGTCCTCGCCCTTCTCCCCGGTGTAGTTCAGGAAGCCCTGGAACTTCGCGCCGTGGTCGCCCAGCTGGAATGGCCGCAGCCAGGTCAGGTTGAGCATGTAGGTGGTATCGAAGGTGTGGTCTGGGTGTTTCGCGTTGGGGATGCCGGAGTGGTTCTTCTCGCGGTAGTAGAACAGCGAGAGGTCCAGCACGCCGGGGCCGTTGAACTTGATGGTCGGGCCGAACACCAGCGCGCGCTTCTTCGCCGAGCCCAGGTTGTTGTTGCGGCTGGCGTCGAAGCCGAAGGTGAAGGCGTGGTCCTTCACCAGGCCCTTGCCCTGCGGCAGGTCGAACACCCGCGAGGCGAACAGCTGGCTGCGGAATACCCCGTAGACCTCGCTGCTGCCGTGGTCGGTGCCCTTGCGCGGATCATCGCTGTCGGACTGCAGCACATCGAGGTGGAAGAAGTTGCTGCCGTAGCGGTAACCGTCGGCGTGGCTGAAGCTGAAGATGCGCTTGCTGATGTCGTGCGGGTTGTTCGGGTTGGTGAAGCCCTTGCCGTAGCGGAAGCCCAGCGTGTTGCTGGTCCACTCGAAGAAGCGATCGTCTTCGGCCTGCGCCATGCCCAGCGGGGCGAGGACTAGTGCAGTACCGAGGGCGAACCGGCGGCCGTTGCTCAGGCGGCGGCTGGAACGCGGTTGGGGGCGGGCGGCGCCAACGGCCGTCGTCGCGGATGAAACCATGCTGCACCTCTGTCTTTTTCTTGTTTTTGTGGCTGGGGGGCCGGCGTCCCGCAGGAGGAACTGCGGTCGGTGACAGGCTGGGTTCTAATGGTGAATTGATGACATTGCAAGAAAAACTTGTACACAAATTCGTATACAGAAATTGACGCAGAAGTCAGGAACGGGCGCTTCACGGCGGGCTAGATGGCTTCGGGACACCAGCGGCGCTGCGCGGTATCCTGACGTTCATTTCCACTTTGAATGCTTCCCATGCTGCAGATTTCCAACACCGTGCAGATCCCCGATGCGGAGATCGAGCTGACTGCCATCCGCGCCCAGGGCGCCGGCGGGCAGAACGTCAACAAGGTGTCCAGCGCGGTGCACCTGCGCTTCAATGTGCGCGCCTCGTCCCTGCCGGAGTTCTACAAGGAACGCCTGCTCGCGCTCAGCGACCAGCGCATCACCAGCGACGGCGTGGTGGTAATCAAGGCGCAGCAGTTCCGGACCCAGGAACAGAATCGCGAGGACGCCCTCAACCGCCTGGCGGAGCTGATCCGCAGCGCCACGAAAGTGGAGAAGAAGCGCCGCCCGACCAAGCCGACGCTGGGCTCGAAGACGCGCCGGCTGGAGGGCAAGAGCAAGCGTGGGTCGATCAAGGCGGGGCGGGGGAAGGTGGACTTCTGAAGCGATAACGCGCCCTGCAGGAGCGCACCACACGCGCTCCTGCAGGAAACTCCAGTGGCGACTCAGCGCACCAGCATCCCCGTGAATACATAGGCTTGCGCGAGGGTGATCAGCCCGATGAACGCGGCGAAGATCAGGCTGTGCTTGACCGTGAAGCGGAACAGGTCCGACTCGCGCCCGACCATGCCGGTGGCCGCGCAGGCCACGGCGATGGACTGCGGTGAGATCATCTTGCCGGTCACCCCGCCAGTGGTGTTGGCGGCCACCAGCAGCGTGTCGCTCACGCCGAGTTGGTGCGCGGTGGTCGCCTGCAGCGAGCCGAACAGGGCATTGGATGACGTGTCCGACCCGGTGAGGAATACCCCCAGCCAGCCGAGGAAAGGCGAGAAGAACGGGAAGGCCGCTCCGGTTCCGGCGAGCACCAGCGCCAGGGTGGTGGACATCCCCGAGTAGTTGGTGACGAAGGCGAAGGCCAGCACCATGCCGATGGTCAGTACCGGCCACTTCAACTCCTTCAGTGTCTCGCCGAAGGTCGCTGCGCCGCTCTTCGCGCCAATACGCAGGATGGCCATGGAGACCAGCGCCGCAAGGAAGATCGCCGTGCCGCTGGCCGAGACCAGGTCGAACTTGTAGACCGCCGGCATCGGCGTCGGGTTGGCGACAATCGGCGCGGCCTTCAGTACCAGCTGGTCGAGGTAGGGCACGGCGATCACCGCCACCCAGCTTTCCAGCGCGCCGCCGGGCAGGAACAGCGCCTTGAACGGCTTCATGGTCCAGATAGTCACCAGCACCGTGAGGATCAGGAACGGCGACCAGGCCTTGAAGATCTGCCCGAAGCTGTACTGGGATTCGCGTTGCCTTCCGCCGCCTCCACCACCCAGGCCGCCGAGCGTCGTGGTGCCGTCGGCGTTGAGGCTGGAGAACTCCGTCTCACGCAGGTTCACCGGTTGCCACACGCGCAGGAACAGCGTCAGGCAGACCATGCTCAGCAGTGCGGAGGTGATGTCCGGCAGTTCCGGGCCGATGAAGTTGGAGGTGAGGAACTGGCTGATCGCGAAGGTACCGCCGGCCACCAGCAGCGCCGGCCAGGTTTCGCGCACTCCGCGCCAGCCGTCCATCATCGCCACCAGCCAGAACGGCACGATCACCGACAGGATCGGCAACTGCCGCCCGGCCATGGCGCCGATCTTGAAGGCATCCACGCCCGACACCTGCCCGGCGACGATGATCGGGATGCCCAGCGCACCGAAGGCCACCGGCGCGGTGTTGGCGATCAGGCACAGCCCTGCCGCATACAGTGGGTTGAAGCCCAGGCCGACCAGCAGCGCCGCGGTGATCGCCACCGGTGCGCCGAAGCCCGCCGCGCCTTCGAGAAACGCGCCGAAGGAGAAGCCGATCAGCACCACCTGCAAACGCTGGTCAGTGGTGATCGCCAACACCGAGCTGCGGATG
>NZ_BDAI01000020.1 GCF_002091755.1 Pseudomonas nitroreducens NBRC 12694 | reverse complement strand
CCTCGCGGGCCAGGCCGATGGTCTGCAGGCCGGCCTGCTGCGCGGCATCCAGCTCCTGGACGATGTCGGAGAGGAAGAGGATGTCTTCGCCCGGCAGACCGATGGCGGCGGCGATGCGGCGGTAGGACTCCACCTCGCGCTTGGGTCCGCTGGTGGTGTCGAAGTAGCCGGAAAACAGCGGCGACAGGTCGCCCGCCTCCGAGCAGCCGAAGATCAGCTTCTGCGCCTGGATAGAGCCGGAGGAATAGACGTACAGCCGGTAGCCCTCGGCGTGCCAGTGGCGCAGCGCGTCGACGGCGTCCGGGTAGACATGGCCCTTGAGCTGGCCGGCGCTGTAGCCCTGCTCCCAGACCATGCCTTGCAGTGCCTTGAGCGGCGTGGCCTTGCGGTCTTCGGCGATCCAGCCGAGAAGGATTTCGATGCAGCGTTCGGTGTCGGCGTTCGTCTCACCACTGTCGGCGCGCACGGCGGCGAGTTGCTCGGCCACGGCCGGCTCGTCGGCATGCCCACGCACGAAGTCCGGCAGGTGCGCGGCGGCATAGGGAAAGAGCACGTCGAAGACGAAGCTGACCGCGCTGGTGGTGCCTTCGATGTCGGTGAGGATGGCTTTGATGGGCATGGGGACTCCAAAAGCCCGCCTTTAACCCAGGCGGGATGACATGTAGGACCGAGGGGGACGCCCAGTCCTTGCTCGCGAACCGCATGGAACCGAGTGGGCCGGCAACACTGTTCGCGAGCAAGCTCGCTCCTACGAAGAGCAGGAAACAGCCTACCCTCCCCGGCTAAGGAGAGATCAGTCTTCCAGCAACGGAAACCGCTTGGCGATCTCGTCGCCGGTGAATTTCGCGACCCAGCCTTCGGCATTGTTGAACAGGCGGATGGCCACGAAGTGCGGGCGCTCGCCCATGTCGAACCAGTGGCGGGTGCCGGCGGGCACCGAGATCAGGTCATTCTTCTCGCACTGCACGGCGTAGACGTGATCCTCGATGTGCAGGGTGAACAGCCCGCGGCCGGCGACGAAGAAGCGTACCTCGTCCTCGCCATGGCGATGTTCATCGAGGAACTTGGCGCGCAGTTCATCCTTTTGCGGATGATCGGCGGTCAGGCTGACCACGTCGACGGTGACGTAGCCCTCCTCCTCCTGCAGGCGACGGATCTCGTGCTGGTAGGCGGCGATCACCTCTTCCTGGCTGGCGCCGGGAACGATGGGGGCATTCGCCGCCCAGCGCTGGAAGCGCACGCCCAGCTCGCCCAGGGTGGAAGCGATGTCCTCGGCGTGGGTCAGCAGTTTCAGCGGCTGCTCGGGGTTGGATTCGTGGTAGACGGTCAGGCTGCTCATGGTCGTTGTCCTTCTGGGCTTTTTTCTCAAAAGCGGGCCGGGTTCGCTCAGCGCGTGCCGCCGCGAAGGCTCAGTACTTTCAGTTCGCATTCGAAGAGGAATTCGAAGGCTTCGATCTGGCGCAGGGCATCGGCCATGCGTGGCCCCCAAGTGTACAGGCCGTGGCCACGGATCAGGTAACCGGGGCAGTCCGGATGCTCATCGAGCCAGGGCTGCACCTTGGCCGCCAGCCGGGCGATGTCCTGGTCGTTATCGAAGATCGGCACGGTCACACGGCCTTCGTGAGTACTGACGCCGGCAAAGGCCTTCTGCAGTTCGTAGTCTTCCAGCTCCAGGCGGTCACCCACGGTCAGGCGCGAGAGTACGGTGGCATTGACCGAATGGGTGTGCAGCACCGCGCCGATCTCCGGGCGCCAGGCGTAGAGCTGGGTGTGCAGCAGGGTTTCCGCCGAGGGCTTCTTGCCCGGTTCCAGGCTGTTGCCGGCGAGGTCGGTTTCCAGCACATCATTCTCACCGAGTTGGCCCTTGTGCTTGCCCGAAACGGTGAGCAACGCACGGTCGGCGGCCAGGCGCGCGGAATAGTTGCTGCTGGTGGCCGGCGACCAGCCACGGCCGTAGAGGAAACGGCCGGCCTCGATGATCTGTTGGGTCAGCTGTTCACGGGTGTCGTTCATGCGGGTCCTCGTTCAGACGGGTCCAGATGATGAAGGCGGCAGCCAGCGCAGCCACGCTGGCGATGGCAAAGGTCCAGGCCGGCCCAAGGCTACCCCAGCTGTAGCCGGAGTAAAGCGCGCCGAGCGCGCCACCGGTGCCGGCCAGCGCGGCGTACAGCGCCTGGCCCTGCCCCTGCTGGCGAGCCTGGAAGCTGCGCTGGACGAAATGAATGGCGGCGGCGTGGAAGCTGCCAAAGGTCGCCGCGTGCAGCAACTGGGCAAACAGCAGCACCGGCAGGTGCCCGGCCAACATGCCCAGCAGCAGCCAGCGCAAGGCCGCCAGCAGGAAGCTCGCCACCAGCACCTGGCGCAGCGAGAAGCGCTTGAGCAGGCGCGGCATGACCAGGAACAGCAGCACCTCGGCCACCACCCCCAGCGCCCAGAGCTGGCCGATCAGCCCGCGCGCGTAGCCAAGCGACTCCAGGTGCAGGGTCAGGAAGGTGTAGTACGGACCGTGGGACAGCTGCATCAGGCACACGCACAGGTAGAAGGCGAGCACGCCGGGCTTGAGCAGTTGCTGGAGAAAACCGCCCGCGCTGGCCTCATCCTGCCGCGCCGGCGGCTGGGCATTCGGCACCCACCAACTGGCGCCGACGATGCCGAGCATGATCGTCAGCAGCGCCAGCGGATAGGCGTCCAGGCTGGCGAACTCGAACAGCCAGCCCAGGCCGACCACGGTACAGATGAAACCGATGGAACCCCACAGGCGGATGCGGCTGTAGCTCTCGGTGCGCCCGCGCAGGTGCGCCAGCGTGATCACCTCGAACTGCGGCAGTACCGCGTGCCAGAAGAACGCGTGCCCGGCCATGATCAGCGCCAGCCACGCATAGCTGTGATCGAGGAAGATGCCGGCGAAACACAGCGCCGTGCACACCGCGCCGAAGCGCACGATGGCCAGCCGCTGGCCGCTGCGGTCGCCCAACCAGCCCCACAGGTTGGGGGCGATGCAGCGCATCAGCATGGGGATCGCCACCAGTTCGCCGATGCGTGGCGCAGAGAACCCCAGGTGATGGAAATACAGCGCGAGGAACGGCGCCGTCCCACCCAGCAGGCAGAAGTAGAAGAAGTAGAAACTGGACAGCCGCCAGTAGGGAACCTGAGTCATCGGCGGCGAATATCCGACGCTCCCGCCACCTGATCAGGCCGGCGGGAGCGCCAGGTCACTCAAAGCTGGCCGAGGACCGGGGTGCCGACCTTCACGTCGGCGTTCTGCGCGCGATTGCGCAGCAGGTGGTCGAGCAGCACGATGGCCATCATCGCCTCGGCGATGGGCGTGGCGCGGATGCCCACGCACGGATCGTGGCGACCTTTGGTGATGACATCCACCGGGTTGCCGTCGACGTCGATGGAGCGGCCGGGGGTGGTGATGCTGGAGGTGGGCTTGAGCGCCAGGTGGGCGATGATCGGCTGGCCGCTGGAAATACCGCCGAGGATGCCGCCGGCATTGTTCGACAGGAAGCCTTCGGGCGTCAGCTCGTCGCGGTGCTCGGTGCCACGTTGGGCGACGCTGGCAAAGCCGGCGCCGATTTCCACGCCCTTCACCGCGTTGATGCTCATCAGCGCGTGGGCCAGTTCGGCGTCCAGGCGGTCGAAGATCGGCTCGCCCAGGCCCGGCGGCACGCCTTCGGCGACCACGGTGATCTTCGCGCCCACCGAATCCTGGTCACGGCGCAGCTGGTCCATGTAGGCCTCCAGCTCCGGCACCTTGTCCGGGTCGGGGCTGAAGAAGGCATTGTCTTCGACGCTGTCCCAGGTCTTGAAGGGGATTTCGATGGGGCCGAGCTGGCTCATGTAGCCGCGCACGCTGATACCCATGCCCGCCAGAACCTTCTTGGCGATCGCACCAGCCGCCACGCGCATGGCGGTCTCGCGCGCCGAGGAACGGCCGCCGCCACGGTAGTCACGGATGCCGTACTTGTGGTGGTAGGTGTAGTCGGCGTGGGCCGGGCGGAACAGGTTCTTGATCGCCGAGTAGTCCTTGGACTTCTGGTCGGTGTTGCGGATCAGCAGGCCGATCGGGGTACCGGTGGTCTTGCCCTCGAACACGCCGGAGAGGATCTCCACCTCGTCGGCTTCCTGGCGCTGGGTGGTATGGCGGCTGGTGCCGGGCTTGCGGCGGTCCAGGTCGCGCTGCAGGTCTTCCAGGGAAATCTCAAGGCCGGGCGGGCAGCCGTCGACGATGGCGACCAGCGCCGGGCCGTGGCTTTCGCCAGCGGTGGTGACGGTGAACAGCTTGCCGTAGGTGTTGCCGGACATGCGAGGCTCCGCGAAAAGACTGGTATCGAAAAGGCCGAGCAGTATACCTGCGTCAATCCGCCCTGCGAACCTTCGCCGCCCGCGAGGATCAAAGCGCCATCAGCCCCATCGCGAAGTCTTCGATGCGCCGTCTCGCCCTGCTCCTCTTCTGTTTCGTCACCAGCATCGCCCAGGCCGCCCCCACCAGCATCCTGCAGCGTCCCTATGACCTGGATACCGGCCACGGCGTGCTGCGCGGCACGCTGCTGCTGCCCCAGGGCGATACCCCTCCGCCAGTAGCACTGCTGATCGCCGGCTCCGGCCCCACCGACCGCGACGGCAACAACCCCGAGGGCGGACAGAACGCCTACCTGCGCAAACTGGCCGAGGCCTTGGCGGAAAACGGCATTGCCAGCGTACGCTACGACAAGCGCGGCGTGGCCCGCAGCCTGCCGGCCGCGCCGCGTGAGGAAGAGCTCAGCGTCGAAGCCTACGTCAGCGACGTGGTGGCCTGGAGCGACAAGCTGGCCCACGACCCGCGCTTCGGCCGGCAGATTCTCATCGGCCACAGCGAGGGCGCGCTGATCGCCAGCCTCGCCGCGCCGCAAACCCACGCCGAGGCGCTGGTTTCCCTGGCCGGCAGCGCCCGCCCGATCGGCGACGTATTGCGCGAGCAGTTGCAAGCCCGCCTGCCGCCGCCCCTGCTCGCCCAGGCTGACCAGTTGATCGACGGTCTGCAGGCCGGGCAGTTGCAGCCACGGGTGCCGGAGCCCCTGAAGGTGCTGTTCCGCCCCAGCGTGCAGCCCTACCTGATCTCGCTGTTCCGCCAGGACCCGGCCCGCGCCTTCGCCGAGTTGAAATTGCCGACGCTGGTCCTGCAGGGCACCAACGATATCCAGGTCGGCGTCGAGGATGCGCAGGCGCTCAAGCGCGCCAAGCCCGACAGCGACTTCCATCTGATCTCGGGGATGAACCATATCCTGCGGATCGTTCCGACCAGCGGTCCGCAGCAGCTCGCCTCCTACAACAACCCCAACCTGCCGCTGGCCCGTGAGCTGGTGCAGCGCATCACGACTTTCATCCAGCACGCGCCGAGCCTGCCCGGCAGTACGCTTGCCGAAAATGCGCCCGGATCTGGAGCGAACGTCTCAAGAAATCCGCCGGTGCGTCGATAAACCACGGGAGAGCCCTGGCCACGCCCGCCAGGCCCCGAGGTAGACCCCATGACCGAAGCCGAACAGACAGCCGTCGCCGCCGACGAGAGCGCCGCCGCCCGCCCGCATCCCTGGGCGGACCTGGCGCCGGAACACTATCGCCTGCTGCGCCTGGCGCCGCTGCCCACCGACCGCACCACTGGCGCGCGGCCGCTGCGCTTCGTGCAACTGGGCCGGGTGGAACGCCACAACGGCGAGCAGAGCCTGCTGCGGCTGACCGTACAGGTGCCCGGCCAGGTGCTGCGCAAGGAAGTGAACCTGCTGGAGGTCTGGGCGGACCACCGCAACAAGGAAGTGCGCTTCGGCGCCGACTCGGGCTTCACCACCGAACCGCTGAACCGCGGACTGGGGCGATTCCTGCTGGCCCAGGGAGTGGCCTGGGCGAAAAAGAAGTGGTCGCACTACCGTGTCGAGGGTGGCGCGCTGGCGATGAAGGACGCACCCAACGAAGAGGCCCGGCAGCGCCGCGACCACTTCCTGCGCGCCCAGGGCTTCGACGTGATCTACGAGGATTCGCGGCTGCTGAAGGCGCGCTACAGCGTCGGCCGGGTCAGCGAGCTGTACGACGACTGGCACAAGGACAAGGTGCAGATAGTCCCGCTGCTGGAAGCCGGCTCGATGCTGGAACAGGCTGACCAGAACCTCGCCACCCAGTCCAACGAGATTCGCCGGCTGGAGCAGCGCATCGAGACCTTCCGCCGCGACGACACCAGCCTGCGCTTCACCATCGCCTGCCTGACGGTGTTCGCCGTGTTCCAGGCGGGACTGCTGATCTGGATCGCCACGCACTAGCGTGCATGCGCCGCCGACCGATCGGCGCGGCCGGTGGGCAACCGCGGACGAAGTCCGCTCCTACCCAAAGCCGACCTCCGCGATGGGCTGAGTCCCACGCCGAAGCATTCTTTTGTAGGAGCGAGCCTGCTGGCGAACCGGCCAGGCGCCGGACCAACCGGTAAATCCATTCGCGAGCAAGCTCGCTCCTACAGATTCAGCCCACCCTTGGAGCGGATCAGGCCTTTACCCGCGCCCTGAACAGCTCCTGATGCTCGCGGCATTGCTGCGCCGAGAGCAGGAATACCCCGTGGCCACCGTACTCGAAGTCGAGCCAGGTGAAGTCCACTTCCGGGTAGAGCGCCGCCACGTGCACCTGGCTGTTGCCCACCTCCACCACCAATGTGCCGCGCTCGGTCAGGTGGTCCGCCGCCTCGGCCAGCATGCGCCGCACCAGGTCCAGGCCGTCGTTGCCGCAGGCCAGGCCCAGCTCCGGCTCGTGGTGGTACTCGGCGGGCATGTCGGCGAAGTCTTCGGCGTCGACATAGGGAGGGTTCGACACGATCAGGTCGAAACGCTGGCCCGGCAGGCCTTCGAAGCCGTCACCCTGCACGGTGTAGACGCGCTCGCCCAGCTCGTGGCGCTCAATATTGATATTGGCCACTTCCAGGGCATCGAACGACAGGTCGCCCAGCACCACTTCGGATTCCGGGAAGGCGCTGGCGCAGGCGATGCCGATGCAGCCCGAGCCGGTGCACAGGTCGAGGATTCGTGCAGGGTCGGCCGCCAGCCAGGGCTCGAAGCGACGTTCGATGAGTTCGGCGATGGGCGAGCGCGGCACCAGCACGCGCTCGTCCACCACGAAGGGCATGCCGCAGAACCAGGCCTCACCCAGCAGGTAGGCAGTCGGCACACGCTCCTCGATGCGTCGGCGCAGCAGGTGCATCAGGTATTCGCGCTCCTCGTCCTCGAGGCGGCAATCCAGGTAGGCGTCGGCCATTTCCCAGGGCAGATGGAGCGCGCCCAGCACCAGTTGGCGGGCCTCATCCCAGGCGTTGTCGGTACCGTGGCCAAAGAACAGTTCCTCGGCGTGGAAGCGGCTGACGGCCCAGCGGATGTGGTCACGCAGGGTCAGCAAACGAGATTCGGTCACGGCAGCAGTCCTCGCAGCTCGCAAAAAGGGGCGCATTCTAGCGGAATGCGGACACTCCGGGGGCTTTCCAGCCCGTTCCGCCACAGAATGCCATTACCACTTTGGCGCGAGTTCGCAAAGATTCACAGCGGACGCGTTACGGCCCACAATGAGTGAACATGCATTTACAGGAGTCGTGACATGTCCCTTCCGCTCAGCATGCTGCAGATCAGTGGGCGCGGATATCCGCCGGCCACCCTGCGCCAGAGCACTCTGTTGATCATCGATGCCCAGGAGGAGTACCGCAGCGGCGTACTGGCCCTGCCTGACCTGGATGCCGCGGTGGCGCAGATTCGCCTGTTGCTGGAGACGGCCCGGGCCATGGGCACTCCCATTGTCCACGTGCACCACCTGGGCGTGGTCGGCGGCCTCCTCGACCCTCAGGGCCCGCGCGGCCGCTTCCTGCCCGAACTGGCGCCGCTGCCGGGCGAGGTGGTGGTGGACAAGCGCCTGCCCAACGCCTTCGCCGGCACCGACCTGCATGACCGCCTGCAGGCCGGCGGCCGCCTGGACCTGATCGTCTGCGGGTTCATGACCCACTCCAGCATCAGCACCACCGTCCGCGCCGCCAAGGACTACGGCTACCGTTGCACCCTGGTGGATGCCGCCTGCGCCACCCGCGACATTCCCACCCCCGAAGGCGGCGTGCTCGCCGCGCGCGACCTGCACCGCGCCGAAATCGCCGCCCTGGGCGACAACTTCGCCGCCGTGGTCGCACAAGCCCAGGCGCTGGTCTGAAGCCATTCGTCCCGACGGGCGGCAACGACAAGCACCCGGGGTTAGGCTCAGCTTAGGCGCGATAGCCCGCGAACCCGCTCACCCAGCGGGTTCGCCGCGCTTCCCGACCCTGGGGTTGGAACCCCACCCCTCCCCACCGGTCATAGCCTCGTTCAATAGATGAGGAAGTCGGGATGAAGATGACCGATAAATTCGATCCACCCAGCCTGCGCCCGAAGCGTCCGGGTCGCTGGCGCTGGCGCTTCGCCGCCGCGATCGCCGCGGTAATCGCCACCTTGGGCATCCTGTCCGCCATGGCCGGCGTCGCCGCCCTGCTCCGCCGCCAGCCCGCGGTGGGCGTGCTGCACATCGAACCGGGAGCCGGCGCCGTGCTGCTGGTAATCGGACTGTTCTGTCTGTGGCTGGGTGTCACATTCTGGCGCGCCGCGCGCCGCCGTGCCCGTGGCCGTGAAGGCCTGAGCCTGTCGCCCCGGCTGATGAAGCGCCGCGACTGATCCCCGCACGGCGCATTTCCGCAGGACCGGCGCGATCCGTTAGACTGCGCGGCTGTTTGAGGAGGTGCGCATGCAAGACGACGATTTTTCCCAATTCGCCAGCGAAATGCGCGGCGTCAGACGGATCACCGTGGACCAGGCCGACACCGGTAAACCCAAGGCCGACCGCAAGCAGCTCAAGGAGCTGCGACAGAACGCGACCGTACGCACCGAGAACATCCGGGTCGACGGCCTCTCCGACCAGTTCGTCATCGACGTCGGCCCCGAGGACGAACTCTACTGGGCCTGCGACGGCGTCCAGGAAGGCCAGATACGCAAGCTCAAGGCCGGCCAGATCAGTTTCGAGGGCAGCCTCGACCTGCACGGCATGAAGATCGAAACGGCCCGCGAAACCCTCTGGGACTTCATCGCCGAAGCCACGCGCTTCGAGATCCGCTGCGTCCGCGTTACCCACGGCAAGGCGGCGCGCGTCGACGGCCGCAGCCCGATGGTGAAGAGCCATGTGAACACCTGGCTGCGCCAGCACCCGCAGGTACTCGGCTTCACCTCCTGCCTGCCGCGCCACGGCGGTACCGGTGCCATCTACGTGATGCTGCGCCGCAACATGCTCGAAGGCCGCGACGAGTAAAAGCCCTGCCCCCGGCTAGCACTCGCGTCCGGCGACAATCCGCCTGCCATAACGCGCCAACCGGCGCTCGGGCCTTGCCAGCCAAGGCTGAGCGCCCTACCCTGCGCCACGGTTTTTATTTTTGTCATTGCCACAGGTAGATCATGTCCCTGGAACAAAACTACTCCGCGATCCTCAGCCAGCTCGGTGAGGACGTCACCCGCGAAGGCCTGGTGGACACGCCCAAGCGCGCCGCCAAAGCCATGCAGTACCTTTGCCGCGGCTACCAGCAGACGCTGGAGGAGATCGTCAACGGCGCCCTGTTCAGCTCCGACAACAGCGAGATGGTGCTGGTCAAGGACATCGAGCTCTACTCGCTGTGCGAACACCACCTGCTGCCGTTCATTGGCAAGGCCCACGTGGCCTACATCCCCAACGGCAAGGTGCTGGGGCTGTCCAAGGTGGCGCGCATCGTCGACATGTACGCCCGCCGCCTGCAGATCCAGGAAAACATGTCGCGGCAGATCGCCGAGGCGGTCCAGCAGGTCACCGGCGCGCTGGGCGTGGCCGTGGTGATCGAGGCCAAGCACATGTGCATGATGATGCGCGGCGTGGAGAAGCAGAATTCCTCCATGGTCACCTCGGTGATGCTCGGCGAGTTCCGCGAGAACGCCGCCACCCGCAGCGAGTTCCTCAGCCTGATCCGCTGACAGCCGCCGTCATGAAAAAACCGGCCCTCGGGCCGGTTTTTTGTGCCTGTGAATCGCTGCAATCAGCGCGTGTAGTAACCCACCGCAACGAGGTAATGGCCGGCCTTGCGCAGAAAGGCGTGCTTGTTCTCCACCTTGCTGGTCACCGGGTTGCGCCACTGGTACTCGAATTCCGCCTCGCCCTTGGACTTGGCCAGTTCCAGCATGGCGTGGCCGATCGGGTTGCCGCCCGGGTCCTTCAGCGAATCGAAGTCCGTGCCGACCATCCGCGTATTGAAGCCATGGGCAACGAATTTCGACGTATCCAGGTCGACAACGAAGACGTAGAGGTCATCCTGGATAAATGCGGGATCGCGCGCGGTGATCTTCTTGAAGGTGTCCTGCGGATCGGCCGCGACGGCCTTCACCGCCTTGTCCAGCATGGCCGCCGCCTGCTGCGCCGACGCGCGCGGGATGTAGTAGCCCACCGCGAGGAAGCGCTCACCCACACGCTGGTAATAGACGTGCTTGCGCTCGACCTTGCCGTCCGCCCAGTTCTTCCAGCGGTAGTCGGCCTGTTGCACCTTGCCGGTCTCCGGCGATTTCAGCGCCTGCGCAAACTGCTTCTGCAACGACGGATCGAGTGTGGTCGACACATCCCGATCGATCAGCACCACCGACGGCCCGCCGCTGGCAAGCATGGTGCCCTTGCTGTCCACGACGAACACATACAGGTCCCCGTCGATGAACTCGCCCTGGCGGCTGAACGCAGCGAAGGCCTTGTCGCCCTCCTGCTTGTAGGCGGCCACCGCCTTGGACAGCAACGCCTTGGCGCGCTGGTCGTCCGTTGGCGAGGTCGTCGGCTGGGCGGCGAACAATGGGAAGGATGAGAGGAAAGAAAGCAGCAGCAGTGACTTCAACAGCGTCTTCATGCGCGAATACCCCCGTGGCATTGCTTGTAGTTGTGCACAGAGCATAGCCAGCCGAAGGGGATTCGCGTCGGCATTCACCGCCGAAGTGACTGAAAATTCAGCCGAAGAATCGCTTCATCGAGCGCGACAGCCAGCCACCGTGGCTCTGGTCGCGGGTCAGCTCGTGCATGCTGGCCATCACCGACTCCACGTAGTTGGCGTCGTCATTACGGATATGGTTGAACAGCCAGCGTCCGAGCAGGCCCTTGAGCTCCTCGGCGACGTCCTCGCCGGCGTCGAAGCGCAGGCGGTAGTCGGAAACGCGCTTGATGAAGAGTTCGTGGACCTTCTTGTGCGCACGGGTGAACTGGTAGCCGGAATCCTCCAGCAGCGTCTCCTCGAAGGCGAAGTGCGAGATGGTGTAGTCGACCAGTTCCTCGATCACGCCGCCGAGCATGGCTCGGTCGTGATGGGCCTGGGCCTCGTGCAGCTGGTTGATCATTTCGACGATGCGTTTGTGCTGCGCGTCGATCACTCCGATCCCGGTGTCGAGATCCGCCTGCCAGACCAGATAGGCCATCTTTCCCCTCCCCACGCCGGGCGACGACACTGCCTGCCGCTCGCGCCCGGCCACATCGGTACGTCCCGCATGGCAGCCCGTCCAGATTAGGGAGGGCGACAAAACGCCGCCATGATGCCGGTCAACCCCAAAGTACCGAAATCAGCGGTTTAGAGCGGCTTTTCGGACTTATCTGATGGCAAATTGCCTGTTTTCGCTTCGCACAAAGCGAAACCTTGCGTAGGAGCAGACTCCGTTCGCGAGTGCTATCCGGCCACCTCGAATCGACGAGAAAACGATCGCGGACTGAATCCGCTTCCGCATCATTGGGTCTGCCAACGAAAAACGCCGCTTCGAGGGAAGCGGCGTTTTCAATGGCCGGGCGGGATGATCAGTCCTGCATCGCCACGTGCCGCGGATGGTCGGCCACCCGCGCCAGCCAGGCATTGATGGCCGGGAAGTTCGACAGGTCGAAGCCGCCCTGGTGCGCCACATGGGTGTAGGCATACAGGGTGATGTCGGCGATGGAGTACTGGTCACCCACCAGGTAAGGCGTCTGCTGCAGCTGCTTTTCCATCACTTTCAGCGCCTTGTAACCGCCCTTCTGGCAGCGCACGTACTCCTCGCGGCGCTCTTCGGGCAGGCCCAGGTAGAACTCGATGAAACGCGCCACCGCCACGTAGGGCTCATGGCTGTATTGCTCGAAGAACTGCCATTGCAGCACCTGGGTGCGCAGGCGCGGTTCACGTGGCAGGAGATCGCTGCCATCGGCGAGGAAGTTGAGGATGGCGTTGGACTCCCACAGGCAGGTGCCATCTTCCAGCTGCAGCACCGGCACCTTGCCGTTGGGGTTCATCGCCAGGAACTCGGCGGTCTGCGTCTCGCCCTTGAGGATATCGATCTCGCGCCACTGGTAAGGCAGGCCGAGCAGGTGCAGGGCCAGCTTGACCTTGTAGCAGTTGCCGGACAGTCGATCGCCGTAGACGGTGTACATGCTCATCTCCTCATTGGGCCTGGGCTTCGCGGATGACCGTCGCCAGACGGCGCAAACCTTCGCCGGCACGTTCCGGCGCCACGTGGCTGAAGTTAAGCCGCAAATAGCCGGGATTGGCATCCGGTTGCGTGAAGAAAGGCTCGCCCGGCATGAAGGCCACGTTCTGCGCCAACGCCGCGTCCAGCAGTGTACGGGTATCCAGCGGCTGCTTGAGCTTGAGCCAGAAGAACAAGCCGCCCTGGGGCACATTCCACTCCGCCAGCTCGGCGAAATGCTCTTCCAGTTGCTGCTGCATGGCGTCGCGGCGAATGCGATAGAAATCGCGCAGCTCGGCCAGGTGGCCGCGATAGGCCTCGGTGCCGAACCACTGCAGTGCCTGCCACTGGCCGACGCGGTTGGTGTGCAGGTCGGCGGACTGCTTCAGGCGCAGCAGGTGCGGGAACAGGTCCGGCGTGGCGATCAGGAAGCCCACGCGCAGCCCCGGCAGCAGCGTCTTGGAGACGGTACCGGTGTAGATCCAGCTGGATTTCTTCAGGCGACTGACCAACGGAGTCGCGGCGCCCGCATCGAACACCAGCTCGCGGTAAGGCTCGTCCTCGATCAGGGTCACGCCGAACTCGTCGAGCACGGCGGCCACTTCATCGCGGCGTTGCTCGCTGTAGCGCACGCCGGACGGGTTCTGGAAAGTCGGGATCAGGTAGGCGAAGGCCGGCTTGCTGGCCTGCAGGCGCTGGCGCAGCGCGGCGACATCCGGGCCTTCGGCGCCCAGCGGCACGGTCAGGCAGTTCGCGCCGAACAGCTGGAAGGCCTGCAGCGCAGCAAGATAGGTCGGCGCTTCGAGCAATACCTCGGTGCCCGGATCGATGAACAGCTTGCTGGCCAGGTCGAGCGTCTGCTGCGAACCGCTGACGATCAATACCTGGCTCGCTTCGCAGGGCACGCCCAACGCTCGCGCCTCGGCGGCGATGGCCTCGCGCAGCGCCGGCTCCCCTTCGCTCATGCCGTACTGGCCCATGCTCACCGGCATGTCGTCCCAATTCACCTTCGGCAACATCGGCTCGGCGGGCAGGCCGCCGGCAAAGGACATCACCTCCGGGCGCTGCGCCGCGGCGAGGATTTCACGGATCAGAGAGCTTTTCAGTCGGGCGATGCGTTCGGAGAAGGCCATGGGGGTCACCGGTAGCGGGAGCATGGAAGAATGAGTCAAACTGCTTGACCGAAGCTACGACGCCCGGGATGGATACGTCAATATGCCTGACCTAACAAAAAACAGCCTGCAACTCGAAGCGATCCAGGCCTTCTTCTACAGCTACCGGGCCTTCACCGCGAAACCCGACGAGATGCTCGCCCGCCGCGGGCTGAGCCGGGTGCACCACCGCATCCTGTTCTTCATCGCGCGTAATCCGGGGCTGAGTGTCAGCCAGCTGCTGGCCGCCCTGGGCGTGACCAAGCAGGCACTGAACCTGCCGCTGCGTCAGTTGCTCGAGCGCGAACTGATCAGCAGTGAGGCCTGCGGCAACGACAAGCGCAAGCGGCGGCTGGGGCTGACCGCTGAAGGCGGCAAGCTGGAAAAGGCCCTGCGCCGCGAGCAGGACCGCCTGCTGCAGCGCGCCTTCGGCGAGGCCGGGGAAGAAGCGGTGAAAGGCTGGCTGGCGGTGAACCAGGCCATTGCCCGCTCGCCGGACGATTAGCGGGCGGCCCGCTCCTGCTCGCCGGCGGCGCGCAGGAAAATCAGCGCCAAGGGGATGGTGTTGATGATCGACAGCAAGGTGCCAAAGGCGAACAGTACGATGCTCGCCAGGCAGATGCCGCTCACGACGTCGAACCAGCCCATGACCTTCACCGAGGTGAACGGCAGCTGGATCTTCAGCACACGGATGCCATACCAGAGCTGCACCAGGCCGCTGGGCAGGTACATCATCATGAAATACACCGTCGCGTTGCTCTGGTGCGAGCCGGTCAGGTCGACGTCGAAAAGCATGGAAAACACCTGCATCACCACGGCGATGACGATGAGAATCCACATTGGCCAGCGGAGCCCGCGGGCCGCGAATCGATCCTCAAGCAGACGCGTGCTGCGCCAGGCCAGAAAACACCCCAGCAGCATACTCAGCGCACCCAGCCACTCCTCATACGGCATCAGGAACTTCGGGCCACCCGGCAGGCGAGCGACCATGCCGATACCGATCAGCGTCAGGTCCGTCAGCAGCAGAGCAAGCGTGAGTCCCGCCAGCAGCCGCAGCTTGCCGGACGACCAGTCGCCGACGAGGAAAGGCGTGGGCGCGCGCGTGTCGACCAATTCCACCTGCGGCGCGGCGTATGGGTTCCGCTCCATGAACGGCTGACTCCTGTCTGTCGGTAGTGTGCAACATACTGCGGGCATGCGGGCCGTGCCAGCGATGCCGCCACTGTACGGGCCACTCGGCCACTGGCTGTTATGGGACAGCCCCGCGTTGGCAGGATTAGTCTGGCCCTACAATTAGACCGGTACTCCGCCATGCCCCTCGAACTCCTCGGCGCCTTCGTGCTGTTCGCCTTCGTCACCTCCATCACCCCCGGCCCCAACAACATGATGCTGCTGGCCTCGGGCGTGAACTTCGGCGTGCGCCGGACCATCCCGCACATGCTCGGCATCAGCATCGGCTTCCTGCTGCTGGTGGTCGCCGTGGGCCTGGGCCTGCACCAGCTGTTCGAGCGTTTCCCGGCGACCTACACGGCGCTGCGCTATGCCGGTGGCGCCTACCTGCTCTACCTGGCATGGAAGATTGCCCGCTCCGGCGCGCCCGAAGCGAACGGTGAGAACGCCGCCAGACCCATGACCTTTCTCCAGGCAGCCGCCTTCCAGTGGGTCAACCCCAAGGCCTGGGTGATGGCCGTCGGCGCCATCGCCACCTACCTGCCGGCCAACAGCTGGATCGGCAACGTCGTGCTGATCGCCACCCTGTTCGCCGTGGTCAACCTGCCCAGCGTGGGCGTCTGGACCATACTCGGCAGCCTGCTGCGGCGCTGGCTGGAAGACCCACTGCGGCTGCGCCTGTTCAATGTCGGCATGGCCGCCCTGCTGGTAGCCTCGCTCTACCCGCTATTCACCCGCACCTGATGGAAGTTCGTGCATGACTGACACCACTCCCGCCGCCGCGCCCTTGCGCCCGCTGGCCGATTCTTCCCCCGCCGCCATCGTCGCCGGGTTCGTCGCCATGCTTACCGGCTACACCAGCTCGCTGGTGCTGATGTTCCAGGCCGGCCAGGCGGCGGGGCTGACCACCGCGCAGATTTCTTCGTGGATCTGGGCGCTGTCCATCGGCATGGCGCTGACCACCATCGGCCTCACCCTGCGCTACCGCACCCCCATCGTCATCGCCTGGTCCACCCCCGGCGCGGCGCTGCTGATCAGCAGCCTGCCCGGCGTGCCGTATGGCGAGGCCATCGGCGCGTTCATTGTCTGCGCCGCGCTGATCACGATCTGCGGCGTCACCGGCAGCTTCGACCGCCTGATGCGCCAGGTGCCCGGCTCGCTGGCCTCGGCGCTGCTGGCCGGCGTGCTGTTCCGCATCTGCATCGAGATCTGCAACGCCGCGCAGCAGCAGACGGCGCTGGTAGTGGCGATGTTCGTCAGCTACCTCGTCGCCAAGCGTCTTTCGCCACGTTACGCGGTGTTCGCTGCGTTGCTGGTTGGCGTCGCCCTGGCCGGTTTCCTCGGCCTGCTCAACTTCAGCCACTTCCAGCTGGAGATCGCCCGTCCGGTGTGGACGACGCCGAGCTTCTCCCTGGCCGCCACCATCAGTATCGGCATCCCGCTGTTCATCGTCGCCATGGCCTCGCAGAACATGCCGGGCCTCGCCGTACTGCGCGCCGATGGCTACCAGGTGCCCGCCTCGCCGCTGATCTCCACTACCGGTATCGCCTCGCTGCTGCTGGCGCCCTTCGGCTCCCACGGCATCAACCTGGCGGCCATCAGCGCGGCGATCTGCACCGGCCCGGAAGCCCACGAGAACCCGCACAAGCGCTACACCGCCGCGCTCTGGTGCGGGCTGTTCTACGGCATCGCCGGCATCTTCGGCGCCACCCTGGCAGCGCTGTTCGCCGCGCTGCCCAAGGCGCTGGTGCTGTCGATCGCCGCGCTGGCGCTGCTTGGTTCGATCACCAATGGCCTGACCAACGCGATGGCCGATGCGCGCCAGCGCGAAGCGGCGATGGTCACCTTCCTGGTCACAGCCTCCGGTTTCACCCTGTTCTCCGTGGGTTCCGCCTTCTGGGGATTGGTTGCAGGCCTGCTGACACAGCTGGTACTGAACTGGCGTCGTTCCGCGTAAGACCCTTCTGCTAGCATGCGGGCGTTTGCCCGAACCGGATCGCCCGCATGCTGCACACCCTGGCCGTCGCCAATTACCGCTCGATCAACTCGCTGGTGCTGCCGCTGGGCCGGCTGAACCTGATCACCGGCGCCAACGGCAGCGGCAAGTCCAACCTCTACCGTGCCCTGCGCCTGCTCGCCGAGACCGCCCAGGGCGGCGTGGTGAATGCATTGGCGCGCGAAGGCGGGCTGGAATCCACCTTCTGGGCCGGCCCGGAAAACCACTCGCGGCGCATGCGCTCGGGCGAAGTGGAAGTCCAGGGCGGCCCGCGCAACGAAGTGAAGCGCCTGCGCCTGGGCTTCGCCGGTGAGGACTTCGGTTACGCCATCGCCCTCGGCCTGCCGCCCCCGCCGGTGGTCAGCGCCTTCGGCCTGGACCCGGAAATCAAGCACGAAAGCATCTGGGCCGGCCCCTGGTATCGCCCCGCCTCGCAACTGGTGGAACGCAACGGTCCGATGCTGCGTGCCCGCGAAGGCCGCAGCTGGCAGGTGCTGGAACAGCACATCCCGACCTTCGACAGCCTGTTCACCCAGATCGGCAGTGGCTCGGACTGCCCCGAAGCACTGCTGCTGCGCGAGCAGATTCGCGGCTGGCGCTTCTACGACCACTTCCGCACCGACGCCGACGCCCCCGCACGCCAGCCGCAACTGGGCACCCGCACGCCGGTGCTGCACCACGACGGCCGCGACCTGGCCGCCGCGCTGCAGACGATTCGGGAAATCGGCGATGCCAATGCCCTGGAAGCCGCCATCAGCGACGCCTTCCCAGGCGCCGAACTACAGATCGATTGCCAGCTTGGCGGGCGCTTCGCCGTCGCGCTGAAACAGCACGGGCTGCTGCGCCCCCTGAGCGCGGCGGAACTCTCCGACGGTACGTTACGCTACCTGCTGCTGGTGGCCGCCCTGCTCACTCCGCGGCCGCCGTCGCTGATGGTGCTCAACGAGCCGGAAACCAGCCTGCACCCGGACGTGCTGCCCGCGCTGGGACGGTTGATCATCGCGGCGTCGAAACACACCCAGGTCTGGGTCGTGTCCCACGCCAGCCGGCTGATCGCCACGCTGGAGGAACACCCCGAGTGCAATTGCCTGCATCTGGACAAGGAACTGGGCCAGACGCGCATCCGCGACCAGGGCATGTTCGATGCCCCGGCGTGGCATTGGGCGGATTGAGCTCGGAGTCAGGCAACGATATGGCGTAGGAGCGACGGGAAAACTATCGCGGATGGAGTCCGCTCCTGCGCTCACGAGAACAATGGACACCCGATGGCGGGTGCGGTAGCGGATCAGGCAGGCGCCTGCTCCGCGGCTGTCTTCGCCACGCCGCGGCTGACCCACCAGCCGAACAGACCAGCAGTGAAGAACATCAGCACGCCGTAGATCGCCGCCGGAATCGCCATGGTGCTGTTGTTCAGCAGCATCGGGCTGAGCGCCAGGGCAATGGCCAGGGTGCCGTTGTGGATGCCGATCTCCATGCCGATGGCGATGGACTGTGGCTTGGACAGCTTGAGCAGGCGTGGCACCCAGTAGCCCACGGCGAGGCTCAGCAGGTTGAAGCTCAGGGCGGCCGCGCCAACGATGGGGGCGTAGGTCAGGAAGGTCTGCCAGTCCTTGGTCACGGCCACGCCGATGATCACCGCCAGCAGCAGCGCCGAGAGGATCTTCACTGGCTTCTGCAGCGCCGCCGCCACGCTCGGCAGCAGGCGCCGCACGATCATGCCGATGGCGACCGGTCCCAGGACGATGACGAACACCTGCAGCACCTTGCCGAATTGCAGCGGGATGGTCTGGCCATCGTTCATGAAATAGAGCAGAGACATGTTGACGATCAGCGGCATGGTGAGGATGGCGATCACCGAGTTCACCGCGGTCAGCGTGATGTTCAGCGCCACGTCACCGTGGGCCAGGTGGCTGTAGAGGTTCGCGGTGGTGCCGCCGGGCGATGCGGCGAGCAGCATCATGCCCACCGCCAGTGCGGCTTCGAGGGCAAAGCCGACGGTAATGAGGAAGCACGCCAGGGGCAGCAGGATGATCTGGCAGACCAGGCCAATGAGCACCGGCTTGGGATAGCGCACCACGCGGGCGAAGTCGGCGACGGTCAGGGACAGGCCGAGGCCCAGCATGATGATGCCCAGGGCGATGGGCATGAAGAGCGTCAGCAAGGGATCGTTGGTCATTGTCATTATTCTCCAACTGGGGTGGGCCGATTGTTTCGGCCTCTTGGGCGCTTGTAACTGGCCTTGCAGGCCAAAACCACTTCATCCTGTAACAGAATGCAAAGTCTTGTTGCGAACGGGTCGGGATCGTCGGCGGGTACGCTTTTTGTAGGAGCGCGCTTGCTCGCGAACCGCCCAGCGCCGAATCGGCTGGTAAATGCGCTCCTACAGGTGATTCATGAAGTAATAGGACTGGGAACACCCTCTCCCTGAAGGGAGAGGGATTCGTCCTCCGCCACATTCAGTTCGTCGCTCACCTGACACCGTTTCGGTTACATGAAACGGGGGACGAGCCGGCTAAACGGGCGTGTCACCCGCATGCCGAACAGCCCCCTCTCCCTTCAGGGAGAGGGTTGGGGAGAGGGAACACTCGAACGCACCGCTCCCCCGAGACGATCAGATCGCCGTGGCCCCGCCATCCACCGGCAGCGCAATGCCCGTGGTGAAGCCGGCGTGGTCGCTGCACAGGTACAGCACCGCACTGGCGATTTCCTCGACGCGCCCCACACGCCCCACCGGATGCATGGCAGCGGCGAACTCGGCCTTCTTCGGGTCGGCCTCGTAGGCACGGCGGAACATGTCGGTGTCGATCACCGCCGGGCAGACGGCGTTGACGCGGATTTTCTTCTTCGCGTACTCGATGGCGGCGGACTTGGTCAGGCCGATCACCGCATGCTTGGAGGCGGCGTAGATGCTCATCTTCGGCGCGGCGCCCAGGCCAGCGACCGAGGCAGTGTTGACGATGGCGCCGCCGCCCTGCTCCAGCATCACCGGGATCTGGTGCTTCATGCACAGCCAGACACCCTTGACGTTGACGCCCATGATGGCGTCGAACTCGCTCTCCTCGCCGTCGGCCAGCTTGCCCTTCTCGATCTCGATGCCGGCATTGTTGAAGGCGTAGTCCAGGCGGCCGTAGGCGGCCACGGTGCCTTCCACCAGCGCCTTGACCTCGGCGTCGCGGGTCACGTCGCAACGGATGAAGGTGGCCTCGCCACCGGCGGCGCGGATCAGCTCGACGGTAGCTTCGCCGCCCTTGGCGTCGACGTCGGAAACCACGACCTTCACACCCTGCTGGGCAAAGGCCTGGGCGGTGGCGCGGCCGATACCGTTACCGGCGCCAGTGACCAGGGCAACCTGGCCGGAAAGCAGCTGACTCATGAGCGAACCTCGAAGCGGTTTGGGAAATAACCGTCGCAGTCTAGCCAGCGCTCCAGCGGCGCGAAGCACTATCAGGCGGGGCGACGTTCCTGCATCCATGGCAATGATGATTCCTGCAAATCCGGATCACTGGAACCGATGGGTGAACATTCCTCCGGCGGACGAAACTTGCCCCGGCGCAGCAGGCGGACTATCACCTAGGCTTTCCCCCTGACTGAGTCCACTGCCATGTCTGCCCAGATCAACCGCCAGTTCCAGCTCGCCCAGCGCCCGGTCGGTGCCGCCACCCGCGACACCTTCACCTATGTGGAAACCCCGATCGGCGAACCCGGCCCGGGGCAGATTCTGGTGAAGAACCAGTACCTGTCGCTGGACCCGGCCATGCGCGGCTGGATGAACGACGCCAAGTCCTATATTGCCCCGGTGGCCATCGGCGACGTGATGCGTGCCCTCGGCGTGGGCACGGTGATCGCCTCGCAGCACCAGGACTTCAAGGTCGGCGACGAGGTGAACGGCGCCCTCGGCGTGCAGGATTACTTCCTCGGCGAGCCGAAGGGTTTCTACAAGGTCGACAGCCAGCGCGCGCCCCTGCCGCTCTACCTGTCGGCACTGGGCATGACCGGCATGACCGCCTACTTCGGCTTCCTCGACGTCGGCCTGCCTCAGGCCGGTGACACCGTGGTCGTCTCCGGCGCCGCCGGCGCGGTGGGCAGCGTGGTCGGGCAGATCGCCAGGATCAAGGGTTGCCGCGTGGTGGGCATCGCCGGCGGCACCGACAAGTGCCGCTATCTGGTGGATGAGCTGGGCTTCGACGGCGCCATCGACTACAAGGCCGAGGACGTCAACGCCGGCCTCAAGCGCGAATGCCCCAAGGGCGTGAACGTATTCTTCGACAACGTCGGCGGCGACATCCTCGACGCCGTGCTGGCCCGCCTGGCGCCCAAGGCGCGGGTGGTGATCTGTGGCGCGATCAGCCAGTACAACAACAAGGAAGCCGTGCGCGGCCCGGCCAACTACCTCTCCCTGCTGGTCAACCGCGCGCGCATGGAAGGCATGGTGGTGATGGATTACGCCCACCGCTTCCAGGAAGGTTTCAAGGACATGGCGACCTGGATCGGCGAAGGCAAGCTGAAATCGAAGGAAGACATCGTCGAAGGCCTGGAAACCTTCCCCGAGACCCTGGCCAAGCTGTTCAGCGGCGAGAACTTCGGCAAGCTGGTGCTCAAGGTCTGATCCGCCCCTCAGCCCCAAAGCCCCTCTCTCCCGCTAGCGGGAGAGAGTTGGGGTGAGGGGTAAACCCAGCGCTGAAGTTGCCGTGAGTTGCTGGGATGGCTATGCGCCCTCTATCTCAATGATTTCCGACAAGCTCTGAGGCGCCTTTCCAGCTAGGATTTCCCTTGGCCGATTCCATGGAAGATCCCCGATGTCCCTCGCCCGCTGGCTGCCCGGTCTGGACAGCCTGCTGCACTACCGCTCCGACTGGTTGCCGCGCGATATCCAGGCCGGCCTGTCGGTGGCTGCGGTGCAGATTCCCACTGCCATTGCGTACTCGCAGATCATCGGCTTTCCGCCGCAGGTCGGGCTGTACGCCTGCATCCTGCCGATGCTGATCTACGCCATCGTCGGCAGCTCGCGGCAATTGATGGTCGGCCCGGATGCCGCCACCGCCGCCATGGTCGCGGCGGCCATCACGCCGCTGGCGGCAGGCAACCCGGAGCGGCTGCTCCAACTGTCGATGATAGTCGCGGTGCTGGTGGGCGCGCTGTCCATCGCCGCCGGTTTCGCGCGTGCGGGCTTCGTCGCCAGCTTCCTGTCGCGGCCGACGCTGGTGGGTTACCTCAACGGTATCGGCCTGAGCCTGATCGCCGGCCAGCTCGGCAAGATCCTCGGCTACCACAGCGAGACCAGCGGTTTCGTCCGCGGCCTGATCGCGCTGGTGCGCAATCTCGCCGATACGCACCTGCCGACGCTGGCGCTGGGCGTCGGCACCCTGGCGCTGATGATCCTGTTACCACGTCGCTACCCGAAGATTCCCGGCGCGCTGGTCGGCGTGTTGTTCGCCTCGGTCATCGCCGCCCTGTTCGGCCTGGACCAGTACGGCATCAAGCTGCTCGGCGAGGTGCCGCAAGGCCTGCCCCACCTGACCTGGCCGAAGACCAGCGTCGAGGAGGCCGGCAGCCTGTTCCGCGATGCCATGGGCATCACCATCGTCAGCTTCTGCAGCGCGATGCTCACCGCGCGCAGCTTCGCCGCCCGCCACGGCTACGCCATCGACGCCAACCACGAGTTCATGGCGCTGGGCATGGCCAACATCGGCGCGGGGATTTCCCAGGGCTTCGTCATCAGCGGCGCCGACTCGCGTACCGCGGTGAACGACATGGTCGGCGGCAAGAGCCAGATGGTCGGCGTGGTCGCCGCCCTGGTGATCGGCCTGGTCCTGCTGCTGTTCAGCAAGCCGCTGGGCTGGGTGCCGATGCCGGCGCTGGGCGCGGTGCTGCTGATGGCCGGCTGGGGCCTGATCGACTTCCGCGCACTGCGCGGTTTCTGGGCGCTGAGCCGGTTCGAGTTCGGCCTGTGCGTGCTGACCACGGTCGGCGTGCTCAGCGTCGGCGTGCTGCCGGGCATCTTCGTCGCCATCATGCTGGCCCTGCTGCGCCTGCTCTATCTCACCTATCGCCCGCACGACGCGGTGATGGGCTGGGTGCATGGCATCGACGGCCAGGTGGAAATCGAACAATACCCCAACGCGCGCACCTTGCCGGGGCTGGTGATCTACCGCTTCGACGCGCCGATCCTGTTCTTCAATGCCGACTACTTCAAGCAACGCATCCTCGAGGTGGTGGCCCAGACGCCGAACGCCCGCGCCGTGCTGCTCAACGCCGAAGGCATCCTCAACCTGGACATCAGCGGCCTGACCACGCTACGCGAAGTGCAGCAGACCCTGGAGGCCCGGGGCGTTTACCTGTCGCTGGCGCGGGTCACCGGCGAAACGCTGGCCCTGCTCAAACGCTCGCAACTGCTGGGCGAGGTCAAGCCGCCGCTGGTGTTCAGCTCCGTGCGTGCGGGTGTCAACGCCTACCGGCGCTGGCACCAGCAGCGCAAGCGCGAGCAGGAAGCGGCCGAGCGCGCCGCGGCGGCGTCACAGCCGGAACTGCCCCACCAGCCCCTGTAGCTCGCGACTGAGCTGCGCCAGCTCGACGCTGGACGATGCGGTGGACTCCATGGCCTGCGCCGATTCGTCGGCGATGCCACGGATGCTGGTGACGCTGCGGCTGATCTCCTCGGCGACCGCGCTCTGCTGTTCGGAAGCGGCGGCGATCTGCTGGTTCATCTGGTGGATCACCGCCACCGCCGAGGCGATGTTGCCCAGCGCGGCCTCGGTCTGTACCGCGTCGCCCACGGTCATCTCCACCAGCGCGTGACTGCGCTGCATGCGCTGGACCGACGTGGTCGCGCCGCTCTGCAGTGCGGCGATCAACGTCTCGATTTCGGCGGTGGACTGCTGGGTGCGCCGCGCCAGCGCCCGCACTTCGTCGGCCACCACGGCAAAGCCCCGGCCCTGCTCGCCGGCCCGCGCCGCCTCGATGGCGGCATTGAGCGCCAGCAGGTTGGTCTGCTCGGCGACGTTCTTGATCACCACCAGCACGCTGCCGATGCTCTGGCTCTCGCGGCCGAGCTGCTCGATGCTTTCGGTGGCCGCGCGCACGGCGTCGGCCAGTTGCTCGATACGGCCAAGGGTCTGGCGTACCACATCCTGCCCGCTGGCGACCTTGCCATCGGCCTGTTCGGCGGAACTGGCGGCTTCCTCGGCGTTGCGCGCGACATCATGCACGGTGGCCGCCATCTGGTTCATCGCCGTGGCGACCTGATCGGTCTCGGCCTTCTGCGAGTTCACCCCGTGCTGGGTGCGCTCGGTGACGCTGGAAAGCGCCTGCGCCGACGCGGTGATCTGCCCCACGCCATCACTGAGGCGGCTGACAATGCCGCGCAGGCTGTCGGCCATGCTGCCCACCGCGCCCATCAATTGGCCGACTTCGTCCTTGCGCCGCACTTCGACACTCACACTCAGATCGCCCTCGGCGATGCGGCTGGCCATGCCGATCACCTGGCGCAGCGGCCGCACGATCATCCAGGTGATCAGCAGCGAAGCCAGTGCGCCCACCAGCAGCGCCAGCGCCGCCGAAGCGACGATCAGCAGCGTATTGGTGCGTAGCTGCGTCTGCATGGCCGCCCGCTGCGCCGCATAGGCGTCATCGACCTGCTGCATGACCTGGGCCGCGCGGTCGTTCATCTGCGCGTGGACCTGTTTTTCCTGCTCGAGGCTGGCGGTGTATTCGTCGAGCTTCTCGACGAAGGCGTTGATGTTGGTGATCACGTCCTTGAGCACCGAGACGTAGGTCGGATCGGTGATGGCCTCCTGCAGCTTGGCGGACAGTTCCAGCGCCTCGGCGGCGGACTTGATGCGCCCACCCTCGGCCTTCTCACCGCTCTCGCCGCCGACCTCCATGCGCGAGCGCGCCTCGTTCAGGCCCTGCAGCACCAGACGGTAGAGCTGGCTGACCTGGGCGGCCTGCTGCAGCAACTCCTCCCCCTTCTGGCCCTGGGATTCCTTGAGTTCGTAGGCGCCGTCATCGGCCAGGCTGGATTGCAGGATGTCCAGGCTGTTGGACGCACCGTTCACCGACCAGGTGGCGGCGTCCAGCGACAGCCGCCGGCTTTTGCTGGACTTTTCGAACTTCTCGAATGCCGCCAGGTAATCGGCGATGCCCTGCTCCACCCGGGCCATGGCTGCCGCCTGGTCCGGCCGGGCCTTGAGCCGCGCCACCGCCTCGCCGAGATTGCCGGCGTGCTCGCGCAGGCGCTTGGCGGAAGCATCGCTGGCGTCGATGACGAAATCCTTCTCACTCTGGCGCATCTCCAGCAGTTCGCGGTTGATGGTCGACATGTCGCCGAGCAGGTCGAAGCGCTGGGAAATGGCGCGCAACGACGTCACGCCGATGACCGCCACCAGCGCCGTGAGCAACAGCACCAGGCCGAAGCCGATGGCCAGTTTCTTCGCCGTGCCCATGTCGGCCAGACGACGCTGCACGAAGGCAACCATGGCTACTCCCCCCATCCGCAATGGCGTTGCAGGAAATCCTCGTAGGTCTCCTGCTCGTTATCGGTGCTTGTGGGCGGAACATTAGGAGCGCTGCCCATCGACTGGATAGAGGGCGCGACGGTGATGGCACGGTGATGCTGCGCAGGGATACGTGGAGGTCGTATCCAGAACACTGAACAGGACTTTCCTGGCACGGATACGGAAATCGCCGACAGCGACCTGCCTGCCCGACCATTCAGATTCCGACACCTGCCCTTCCACTCCAGGTGCGCGGATGAACGCCTTCTATCAACTGGTCCTGCAGCGCCCGCTGACAGGATTCGCCGACCAACTCTTCCTGCCGGAGCTGTACCGCGAGCAACGCCGCCTCGACCCCCTGCTGCTGACGCGCGGGCATCTGCCGATTCGGCATTTCGTCTGCCCGCAGACCTACGACGAGAGCAAGGGCGAATGGCTGGACTGCTGGTTCGAGGCGCAGGCCGGCTGGCGCCTGGTACAGGTCGTCGTCAGCCTGGTTCACGGCAGTACGCTGGAATTCACCCACCGCGACGCATTGCTCTCGGAACTCTTCGCCCTCGGCGAGCGGCTGGACGAGGCGCGCCTCGGCGACATCCGCTGGCAACTCGGCCTGGAGCTGGAATTTGCCTGACGTCGCAGCGCCAGGCGCGCAGCCCTACTTCGGACGAATCATGCTGAAGGTGTCACGGGTGTAGCTGTACTGGGTGCCGCCCAGACGGCCCACCAGGTCCAGCCGCGCCGGGTCGATGTGGCGTTCGTCCTGCATCACCGCATCGTCGATATGCGCCAGTAGCACTCGGGCGAAGATCAGCATGCTCGAGGGGTTTTCCGCCGGGTAGGGCATGATTTCCGCCAACTGGCATTCGAAGGCCACCGGCGCGCCCACGACGCGAGGTGGAGCAACACGCTCGCTGGGCACGGTGGCGATGCTGGCGTGCTCGATCTCGCTGACGCCGTGGGGCAGCCAGGCGGCGGTAGCGTTCATGGCTTCGGCCTGCGCGGCGCTGACCAGGTGGATCACCAGCTCGCCGGTCTCGCGCACGTTGCGCAAGGTGTCCTTGACGCTGCCGTCGTCGCGCACGCTGGTGTTGACCAGCAGGGTCGGCGGCGAATCGCTGATGACCTGGAAGAAGCTGAACGGCGCGAGGTTGCTTTGTCCCTCTTTCGACAGCGTGGAGACCCAGGCGATGGGCCGCGGCGTGACGGTGGAAGCCAGCCAGCGATAGGCCTCGGCCTTGGGCAGTTGGGTGAAGTCGAGTTGCATGGGCAGATCCGGACAAATCGGTGGGAAGACGCGGACCGCGCCAGGCGGCCCGGCGGTGCGCGGCTCAGCGGCCGGCGCGGGATTCCTTGATGTAGAAACGCGCGCGGCTGGCCTTGTCGGAGCAACCGGTGTACGCCTCGACCTGCTGCTGGGTCTTGGCGGCGGTCAGCAGGCCCAGGGCCTTGGAGTAGCTGACTGTGCCGGCGAAGCCTTCGGCCTTGGCCAGGTCCAGTTCGTGCCAGGCGGCATCCAGTTGCGAGGCGCAACTGTCGCGGTTGACGGTCTTGCCCGAGCAGCCAGCGACGGCCAGCGCCAGGGCGATGATCAGGGGAATGCGCGGCATGACGGAACTCCTGGGAATATTCGCGGTGAATCCAGCTTAGAACGCGGCGCGGGGGCCTGCCGGATGGCGCCGCAGTATGCCATCGGACGGATGGCGTTCAAGCGACTACTACACTGACTGCCCACGGGATATCCCGACAGGAGAAGGATCATGGTGCATCAGGGCAGTTGCCATTGCGGGCAGATCGCGTTCGAAGTGGAAGGGGATGTCGGTGAGGTCGTGTCATGCAACTGCTCGATCTGCCGGCGCAAGGGCTCGCTGCTCTGGTTCGTGTCGCGCGGCAAGCTGAAGCTGACGACTCCTGAGAGTGCGATGAGCACCTATACGTTCAACACCCATCGCATCGAGCATCGCTTCTGCCCCACCTGCGGCTGCGCACCGCTGGCCTACGCCAGCGCGCCGGACGGCACGCCGATGGCGGCGATCAATGTGCGCTGCCTGCCGGGAGTGGAGCTCGCCGGGCTGACGGTGAAGGAATACGACGGCAAGAGCCGGTGAACAGACCAATGCCCCGCTGCGGCCTTGAAATCATCGCGGACGGAGTCCGCGATCAGCCAGCCGCTGCAGAAGATTCGATCAACGCTCCGCGCGGAACCGCAGGTATTCCACCACCTCGTCCTGGGTGCCGCGGAACTCCACGCGCTCGCCCTTGCTTTCGCGCTGGAAGGCGTACATCGGGTCGTAGTATTCGCCCAGCAGTCCCTCGATCCAGCCCCGGTGCAGGTCCACCGCGCCCGTCACCTTCTGCTCGTCCAGCGCTGCGTCCATGATCGCCGCCAGGCGCTGGTAGCGCTCGCCGCCCAGCCGCTTGACGATGCCCGACAGGCTCTTGCGCAGGTAAGCCGCGAAGGAGTCGAAGCCCCCCTCCTCGCCCACCACCTGGACATGGTCGGCGCACAGATTCACCACGTAGTCCTTGAGGATGCGCTCCACGCGCTGCTCGAAGCTGTCCTCCAGCCACACCAGCGGGTAGTGCTGCATGCCCTGGTACAGCTCCAGCGGCACCGAACAGCTGCCAACGATGCGGCCCTCATCCTCCAGCACGAACTGCTCCATGCCGGCGTGGCGCTTCTTCAGGATGTCGATGGCCAGGCGGTTCTCGAAATCGATCTGCGCGGGCTGCGGCGTGGCGCGGCGGCCGAAGGCGGAGCCGCGGTGGTTGGCGTGGCCTTCAAGGTCCAGGCTGTTGGCCAGTTGGGCGATGACCTCGGTCTTGCCGGTGCCGGTCAAGCCGCCCACCAGCACGAACTGGCATTCCTCGGTGGCCGCACGGGTGGTATCGAAGAGGAATCCACGCATCGCCTTGTAGCCGCCGACAACCCGCGGGTAATCGATGCCAGCCTCGGTCTTCAGCCACTGCTGGGTGATCTGCGACCGCAGGCCACCGCGGAAGCAGTACAGGTAACCTTCGGGGTTGGCCTTGGCGAAATTCGCCCAGGCTTCGATCCGCTCGGCCTTGATCTGGCCGCAGACCAGTTCGTGGCCCAGGGCAATGGCCGCCTGTTGGCCATGTTGCTTGTAGCTGGTGCCGACCTTCTGCCGCTCGATGTCGTTCATCAGCGGCAGGTTGATCACATTGGGGAAGGCGCCCTTGCCGAATTCGACGGGGGCACGCACGTCCATCATCTTCACATCGCCGAGGAACAGCTCGCGGTAGTGGCGGGTGTTGTCGCGCATCACTCCACCTCGACCGCGTGGCGCTGTCGGCCAACCAGTTCGCCGATGGGCGCCAGGTCCATGCCCAGTTCCTTCGCCGTGGCGAGGAATTGCGCTTCTCCCTCCGGCTCCACTGCCACCAGCAGGCCGCCGCTGGTCTGCGGGTCGCACAGCAGCAGCTTGTGCAGCTCGGGCAACGGCGCGATGCGCTCGCCGTAGCTGTCGAAGTTGCGCAGGGTGCCGCCGGGCACGCAGCCGGCTTCCAGGTAATGCTCGACGCTGGCCAGGCGCGGCACGGCGTCGTAGCGCACGCGAGCGGTCAGCCCGCTACCGTCGGCCATTTCCACCAGGTGGCCGAGCAGGCCGAAGCCGGTGACGTCGGTCATCGCCTTCACGCCGTCGAGCTTGCCGAAGCGCGCGCCGGGTTTGTTCAGGGTGCACATCCAGTCGCGGGCGACGCCCACGTCTTCGGCGCGCAGCCTGGCCTTCTTCTCGGCGGTGGTGAGGATGCCGATGCCCAGCGGCTTGGTCAGGTACAACTTGCAGCCGGCGGTGGCGGTGTCGTTGCGCTTCATGAAGCGCTTCTCCACCAGCCCGGTGACGGCCAGGCCGAAGATCGGCTCGGGCGCGTCGATGGAATGCCCGCCGGCCAGCGGGATACCGGCTTCGTCGCAGACCTTGCGGCCACCGGCGATCACTTCACGGGCGATTTCCGGCGCCAGCACGTTCACCGGCCAGCCGAGAATGGCGATCGCCATCAGCGGGTCGCCACCCATGGCGTAGATGTCGCTGATCGCGTTGGTGGCGGCGATGCGACCGAAATCGAAGGGATCGTCGACGATCGGCATGAAGAAGTCGGTGGTGGACACCACGCCGCGTTCGGCGTCGATAGCATAAACCGCAGCGTCATCGCGCGAGGCATTGCCGACCCACAGCTTCGGGTCGAGGTTCTGCGCGCCGCTGCCGGCGAGGATCACCTCCAGCACCTTGGGGGAAATCTTGCAGCCGCAACCGGCACCATGGCTGTACTGGGTCAGGCGGATCGGTTCGCTCATCGGGAGGCTCCGGCAGGGAAACAAACGCCGATTCTAGCAAAGCCCGGCTTGGCTCGACCGGTGTGCCCGGCGTATCGTCAGGCAGTTCGTAACGCGGAGTTGCCCTATGTCAAAACAGATTGCGCTGGTGCTTGGCTCCGGCGGAGCCCGAGGTTATGCGCACATTGGCGTAATCGAGGAGATCGAGCGGCGCGGCTATGAAGTGGTGTGCATCGCCGGCTGCTCCATGGGCGCGGTGATCGGCGGCATCTACGCCGCCGGCAAACTGGGCGAATACCGCGACTGGGTGGAAAGCCTGGACTACCTCGACGTGCTGCGCCTGCTGGACGTCAGCTTCCGCCTCGGCGCCATCCGCGGCGAGCGGGTGTTCGGCAAGATTCACGAACTGCTCGGCGAGATCAATATCGAGGACTTGCCCATCCCCTACACGGCGGTCGCCACCGACCTGACCAACCAGCAGGAAATCTGGTTCCAGGAAGGCTGCCTGCACCAGGCCATGCGCGCCTCGGCGGCGATTCCCAGCCTGTTCACCCCGGTCATGCAGGGCACCCGCATGCTGGTGGACGGCGGCCTGCTCAACCCGCTGCCCATCGTCCCGGTGGTCTCGACCCACGCCGACCTGATCGTCGCGGTCAATCTCAACGCCACCAACCAGCGCCAGTATTCCCTGCCGGTGATCGAGCGCCCCGCCGCTCTGAAAGGCCGCTTCGATGCGGTGCTCTCCGGGCTGTCCAACAAGCTGAGCTTCTTCCGTAAAGGGGAGTCCGAGCCGCCACCCGAGCTGATCGCCGACGCCCTGCTCCACCCGGTCCCGGCCGCCGCCGAGGAGCCCGCCGAGCCGGAAATGCAGCAACCCGCCGCCGCCCCGCAGGCCAAGGGCTCGCCACGCTCCGCGACCGGCAGCCACGTGATCGACAGCAGCAGCCCGGCCTCCTTGCTGGAACTGGTGAACCAGAGCTTCGAGGTGATGCAGACGTCGCTGGCGCAGTACAAGATCGCCGGCTACCCGCCGGATATCCTGATCAACGTGCCCAAGCGCGTGTGCCGCTTCTTCGAGTTCTACAAGGCCCCGGAACTCATCGCCCTCGGCCGGCAGATCGCCAGCGATACGCTGGATAGGTATGAGGCGGAGAATCCCCTATGACATGGGCACCGTTATCTGAATTCGAACTTTGGAATCTGATCAATGAGGCGGAAAGTACAATGCGGCCGTCTCTGTACCGACTATGGGAGGCCATTCAGATTGCGCCCGAGAAGTGGCAACAAGTTCCCTATGGCCAACGGAGTGGCGGCTTCTGGGTGGTTGCTGTGATTGGACAGCAAGTGCTCTGGTACAACGACATAGAGCGCGGATTCAATATCTCTGTCTACCGCCAATTCGGTGTTATTGAAGAGTATTTCTGCAACCAAGACTCGCTGGTTGAGACGGTTCAATCGCTTCAGAATCTGCTCAGTGAGGGATACTCACTGGTTAGAGCAGGCCCACCATAGCCGATTTCGTAAGGCGGCCGAGTTAGGTGTTATGCAATTCGCGAGCAAGCTCGCTACGAAAAGCCACTCTGTTCTGGCTCTGGCTCTGGCTCTTGAAGATTTCCAGAGAAACATCCCCAAACTCCGAATCGCCCCGTTCAGGAGGCCTCGTTGAATTGGAGTTTCATGGGTTGAGCGGCATGGATGTCGCGAGAGCTGCGATGGGCCAGGGACGGCCCTTCGTGGGGGGACGCCTAGTTCGTGCCCCTGAAATTGCGATTCAACGAGGGTATTTTTCGCCTAAGCGAAAAACCGGATGATTGGGACAAGACCTTTGCCTACTTTGCGTGGGGCGGCCATCCGTCGTTTGGCAAAGTAGGTCGCCCGAGGGGGCGAAACAGGAAGTTCGCGCGCACTCCGGCGCGACGCGGGAAACAAAGGCGCGAGGCAGACACATCGCGGACGAAGTCCGCTCCTACGCGGGAACTTACGTCGCGCGATCAGGCCTCGCGCAAGCGGTAGCCAACACCGGCTTCAGTGACAATGAATCGCGGCGTCGCCGGATCATCGGCGAGCTTCTGCCGCAGATGCCCAACCACCACCCGCAGATAGTGCGTGTCCTCGGTATGCGTCGGCCCCCAGATATCCTTGAGCAGTTGCTGCTGGGTAACCACCCGCCCGACGTGCCGAGCGAGGGTCGAAAGCACCGCGTACTCCTTGCGCGTCAGCGAGACTTCGTCACCGTCGAGCAGCACACGGCGGTAGGAAAAATCCACGCTCAGCGGCCCGACCGCCACCACCGCTTCCTGCGCCTCGCCACTGCCGCCCTGACGCAGCAACACACGGATGCGCGCAAGAAACTCCTGGATGCCGAAGGGCTTGGTCACGTAGTCGTTGGCGCCGCTGTCCAGCGCCAGCACCTTCTCGCTTTCGCTGGCGCGCACCGACAGCACCAGTACCGGTACCTGCGACCACTCGCGCAGCTCACGCAGCACGTCCTGGCCGTCCTTGTCCGGCAGGCCGAGGTCGAGCACCACCAGGTCCGGTCGCCCCAGCGCGGCCTGGGCCAGACCCTCCTCGCCGGTACCGGCTTCCAGCACCTTGTAGCCGCCGGCGCTGAGGCTGATGCGGAGAAACTTGCGGATCTGCGGTTCGTCGTCGACGACCAGAATCGTGGCGGCGCTGGCGTTCATCGGGGTGTTGGGCTGGCTGACGGAAGCGTTCAGCTTGAGCCTTTCAGACAGCAGCATCAAGCTCCTCCATATCCGGCTGCTGCTGCAGCGGCAGGTGCAGCACGAGGGTGGTGCCGCGCCCGTCGATGCCATCCTCGACGGTGATCCGCCCGCCATGGGCACCGACCATGCCCTGGCAGATCGCCAGGCCCAGCCCGGTGCCCTGCCCGCCTCGGTCACCGCGGGCCGCGGTATAGAACATGTCGAAGATCTTCTCCCGCTCCGCCGGCGGAATGCCCGGCCCTTCGTCACTGACCGAGAAGCGCAACTCGTCCTCGATGGAATCCACTGCAACGCGCAAGCGGCCCTGTGGCGGCGAAAAGCGTGCGGCGTTTTCCAGCACGTTGACCAGCGCCTGCTCGATCAGCGCGGCGTGCACGTAGAGCAGCGGCAACTCCGGCGGCACGCGGGTTTCCACGCGGTACGGGGCAACCACGGCGCGCAGGCGGTTGAGCGCGCTGCCGACGATGTCGCCGGGCGATACCCAGTCGCGCGAGAGTTTCAGGCCGCCGTGGCCGAGGCGGGTCATGTCCAGCAGGTTCTGGATGTAGCGGTCCAGGCGTTCGGCCTCGTCGCGGGTGCTTTCCAGCAGTTCGCGGCGGTCCGGCGGCGGGATCGCGTCGCCCAATGCCAGCAGGCTGTCGATGGCGCCGCGCATGGAGGTCAGTGGCGTGCGCAGGTCATGGCTGACCGAGGCCAGCAGCGCGCTGCGCAGTTGTTCGGTTTCGCCGTGCAGGCGCGCGGCTTCCAGGTCTTCGGCCAGACGCGCACGGGCCAGGGCCTGCCCCAGCGGCTGGCCGAGGGCGGCGAGCAGACGGCGGCGCGAACCTGGCAGCGGTTGGCCATCGCGCGGGCTGACACCCAGCAGAGCCAAAGGGCCATCCTCGCCGAACAGCGGCCACCACCACCAGCGCCCCCCCGGCAGCGTGCCGGTACCCAGCCCGGCGGGCTGGTCGTGTTGCCAGGCCCAGTCGGCGGCGGCGCGCTCCTGGTCGTCGAAAGGCCGGTTCAATCCTCCTTCGACTTTCCACTCGCGGTTGACCTGCCCGAGCAGGCAGATGTCCAGCCCATCCCAGCCACCCAGTTGTTGCGCGGCGGCGGCCATCACCGCCTGGCGGTCGGTGGCGGCGGTGAGCTTGCGCGACAGGTCGAGCAGTTGGCTGGTCTCTTCCTGCGTCTCGCGCAGGGCCTGCAATTGCCGGCGCTGGCGGGCGGCAAGGTTGCCGGTGAGGCCGGCCATGAGCAGGAAGAACAGCAGCGTCAGCACGTCTTCTTCGCGCTGGATGGAGAAGGAGAAATGCGGCGGGATGAACAGGAAGTCGTAAGCCAGGAACGACAGCACCGCGCAGGCCAGCGCCGGGCCGAGGCTGCTGCGTACCGCCACCAGCAGCACGGCGGCGAGGAACACCAGGGAGATGTTCGGCAGTTCCAGCACGCTGGCCACGCCCCAGGCCAGCGCGCTGGCGCAGGCAGCGGCCAGCGCGGCGAGCAGGTAATTGCCCCAGGGCCAGGGCGTCTGCGCGCGGACCTTGGGTGGCGTGAGATCAGCCTCGCTGTCGAGCACGCTGATTTCCAGCCCGTCGCCCAGGCGCAGCAGGCGCGCCGCCAGGCCGCCGCCGAACAGCTGGCGATACCAGCGTTGTCGTGAACGGCCGACCAGCAACAGCGTGGCGCGACGCTCCTTGGCATGTTCGACCAGGGTTCGCGCGACTTCGCCACCGCGCAGTTCGACGACATCGCCGCCCAGGCGCTCAGCGAGTTGCTGGGCGCTCTGCAATTGCATGCGCGACTCTTCGCTGCGCGCCTCGCCGGTGTCGACATGCACCAGCGACCAGGGCAGATGCCGGCGCTCGGCCACTCGGCTGGCGTGGCGCACCAGGCGTTCGGCGTTGTGTTCGCCATCCACGCCGACCAGCAGGCGCCCACGCACGGCGGGCGCCTCGCCGCCCTGCTGGCGGTAGCGATGGGTAAGGTCGGCATCGACCCGCGCGGCGGCCGTCTGCATGGCCAGCTCGCGCAGCGCGGTCAGGTTGGTCTGGCTGAAGAAGGCATCGATGGCGGCGCGCGCCTGTTCGGGCACGTAGACCTTGCCCTCGCGCAGGCGCTCCAGCAGTTCGCGCGGCGGCAGGTCCACCAGCAACAGCTCGTAGGCTTCCTGCAGGACCCAATCGGGCACGGTTTCGCGCACCTGCACGCCGGTGATGTCGCGGACGTGGTCGTTGAGGCTTTCCAGGTGCTGGACGTTGACCGTGGTGTAGACGTCGATGCCGGCGGAGAGCAGCTCCTGGATGTCCTGCCAGCGCTTGGCGTGGCGGCTGCCAGGTGCATTGCTGTGGGCCAGTTCGTCCACCAGCGCCAGCGTGGGCGGGTCGGCGAGCAGGCCGTCGAGGTCCATTTCTTCGAGGGTGATGCCACGGTAGACGGAGCGCTTGAGTGCCTGCTGCGGCAGACCGGCGAGCAGTGCTTCGGTTTCGGCGCGGCCGTGGGTTTCGACGATGCCGACGCGCAGCTTGACGCCCTGGCGCAACTGGCTCTGGGCGGCCAGGAGCATGGCGTAGGTCTTGCCGACACCCGGCGCGGCGCCGAGGAAAACCTTGAGGCGGCCACGGCCCATGGCAGGCAGGTCGGCCAGCAGGGCGTCGGCGCGGTTGGGGTCGGTCATGTCGCTATCCTCGAAGTGCCTGATGGCGCTCGTTCATGTGTTGCTGGAGAAGGGGCCGAAACCTCTTTCCCACGGGAAGATACCGTCAGCCAGCGCCGCCTTCCTGCATAGCGTCGACGGCGCTCCTACCAGAACAACGCGCGCGTGCTTTTGTAGGGTGCATAACGCGCCAGCGTTATCCACCACGATCAGAGTCGGCGGATAACCTGTTCCAGGTTATTCGCCCTACGGTCCAACCCTGGCTGCACCCTGCTACACAGGCGCTGGAGTCTAGCGAGGCAGGCTGGCGAGGGCCATGTTCAGCGCCAGCACGTTGACCACGGCGGGGCCGATCAGCGGGCGTTCGGTGTTCGCCTCCACCAGCTTCTCCAGGCTCGCCGCCGGTACGCCACGTTCCAGGGCGATGCGCGGCACCTGATACAGCGCCGCGGCGGGCGGCAATTGCGGATCGAGCCCGCTGCCGGAGGTGGTGACCAGCGCCAGCGGCACCGGCTGGCCGCCAATCTGCTGGGCGGCGGCATCCTTGGCGATGCGTTCGGCCAGCGCCGGGTTGCCGGGCGCAAGGTTGCTGGCGCTGCTGGAGACGGTGGCGAAATCACCGGCCGAGGGGCGCGAATGGAACCACTGGGCGCCGTCGAATTTCTGCGCGATCAGGGCCGAGCCGCGGACATTGCCCTGCTCGTCGCGCACCAGGCTGCCATTGGCCTGGTCGTGGAAGGCCACCTGGGCGATGCCGGTGACGGCCAGCGGGTAGACAACACCGGTGATCGCGCTGAGCAGGACCAGCGAGGCGATGGCGGGGCGGAGTTGGTTGAGCATTTTTTCGTGATCCTCTGTTGGGTTCGGAGCGAGAGGCGTCCCTCACCCCAGCCCTCTCCTGAAGGGAGAGGGAGACGTTCGGTGTGTCCGGCGAGCTCGGCGTTTCCCGATCACTCCGGACGGTCCCCTCTCCCATTGGGAGAGGGCCAGGGCGAGGGGAAAAGGCGCGCGCCTCAGGCCAGGCCCACCGCTACCAGAATCATGTCAATCACCTTGATCCCCACGAACGGTGCGACCAGGCCGCCCACGCCATAGATCAGCAGGTTGCGCCGCAGCAGCTGCGAGGCGTCGCTGGCCTGCACGCGCACGCCGCGCAGGGCCAGGGGGATCAGCGCGACGATGATCAGCGCGTTGAACACGATGGCCGAGAGGATGGCGCTCTGCGGGCTGGCCAGTTTCATCACGTTGAGCACGCCTAACTGCGGGTAGATGCCGGCGAACAGCGCGGGAAGGATGGCGAAGTACTTGGCCACGTCGTTGGCCACCGAGAAGGTGGTCAGCGCGCCACGGGTCACCAGCAGTTCCTTGCCGACCTGCACCACGTCCAGCAGCTTGGTCGGGTCGCTGTCCAGGTCCACCAGGTTGGCGGCCTCGCGGGCGGCCTGGGTGCCGTCGTTCATGGCCATGCCGACATCCGCCTGGGCCAGGGCCGGAGCGTCGTTGGCGCCGTCGCCGCACATGGCGACCATGCGCCCCTCGCCCTGCTCCTGGCGGATGCGCGCCAGTTTCTTCTCCGGCGTGGCTTCGGCGATCACGTCGTCCACACCGGCTTCGGCGGCGATGGCGGCGGCGGTCAGCGGGTTGTCGCCGGTCACCATCACGGTGCGGATGCCCATGCGGCGCAGCTCGGCGAAGCGCTCGCGGATGCCCGGCTTGACCACGTCCTTGAGGTGAATGGTGCCCAGCAGCTTGCCGTCGGCTACTACCAGCAGCGGCGTGCCGCCACTCTGGGCGATGCGTTCGATTTCCTTGGCCAGGCTTTCCGGCATCTGCGCGCGATCCAGGCCAACGAAGGCCAGCGCGGCGTCGACGGCGCCCTTGCGGTAGACGTGGCCGTCCATGTCGATGCCCGACAGGCGCGTCTCGGCGCTGAAGGCAATCGGCGTCACGCGGCTGCGTTCCGGCTCAGGCAGGACGATCTGCGCGCGCAGGAATTCGACAATGGACTTGCCCTCGGGTGTGTCATCGGCCAGCGAGGCGAGGAAAGCGCCTTCGGCCAGCTCCAGCGGCTGCACGCCGGGCGCGGTGTGCAGCGCGCTGCAGCGGCGGTTGCCGAAGGTGATGGTGCCGGTCTTGTCGAGCATCAGCACGTGCACATCCCCCGCCGCTTCCACGGCGCGGCCGGACTTGGCGATGACGTTCAGGCGCACCAGTCGGTCCATGCCGGCGATGCCGATGGCCGAGAGCAGGCCGCCGATGGTGGTGGGGATCAGGGTCACCAGCAGCGCCACCAGGAACACCAGCGGCAGGTTGCCGCCGGCGAACAGGGCGAAGGGCTTAAGGGTCACGACCACCAGCAGGAAGATCAGCGTCAGGCCGATCAGCAGGATGTCCAGCGCCACTTCGTTGGGGGTCTTCTGGCGCTTGGCGCCCTCCACCAGCGCGATCATGCGGTCGAGGGTGGATTCACCGGGGTTGGCGGTGATCTTCACCAGCAGCCAGTCGGAGACCAGCCGGGTGTTGCCGGTGACGGCCGAACGGTCGCCGCCGGATTCGCGGATCACCGGCGCGGATTCGCCAGTGATAGCGGCCTCGTTGACCGCCGCCACGCCTTCGATCACCTCGCCGTCGCCGGGGATCAGCTCGCCGGCTTCGACGCGTACCACGTCGCCCTTGCGCAGGCTGCTGGCGGCGACTTTCTCGAACTTGCCGGTCACCGCCATGCGCATGGCCTGCAGGCCCTGGGTACCGGCCTTGAGGCTGTCGGCGCGGGCCTTGCCGCGGCCTTCGGCAAGGGCTTCGGCGAAGTTGGCGAAGAGCACGGTGAACCACAGCCACACGGCGATCTGCACGGCGACGAAGGTGGGCACCGCCTCGCCGCCGACCACACACAGCACGGTGGTCAGCACGGCGGTCAGGGCGACCACCAGCATCACCGGCGAGCGTTGCAGCTGGCGTGGGTCGAGCTTGATGAAGGCCTGCAGCAGTGCCGGCTTCCAGAGGGCGGACAGCGCGGTGGTCGGGCGTTTTTCAACGGCCTTTTTCATTGCGAGTTCCCGGGTATGTGCGTTCATTCAAGGAGCTCCTCAGAAACCAAGCGTCAGGTGGTCGGCCACCGGGCCCAGCACCAGCGTCGGCAGGAAGTTCAGGCCGCCGACCAGCAGGATGGTCGCGGTCAGCAGGCTGACGAACAGCAGGCCGTGGGTCGGGAAGCTGTTGGGGCCGACCGGCGTGGCCTTCTTCGCCGCCAGGCTGCCGGCGATCGCCAGCACCGGCAGGATGTAGCCGAAGCGGCCGATCAGCATGGCCAGGGCGATCATCAGGTTGTGGAACGGCGTGTTGGCGCCGAAGCCACCGAAGGCCGAGCCGTTGTTCGCGGTGCCCGAGGTATAGGCGTAGAGCAGTTGGCTGAAGCCGTGGGCGCCGGGGTTGCTCACCGAGGCGGCCGGGCCGGGCAGGCTGGCGGCGATGGCGCCGAGCACCAACACGCCCACCGGCATCACCAGCAGGGTTGCCACCAGCAGGCGGACTTCGCGGGCTTCGAGCTTCTTGCCGAGGTATTCCGGGGTGCGGCCGACCATCAACCCGGCGAGGAACACGGCGATCAGGACGAACAGCAGCATGCCGTAGAGCCCCGCACCGACGCCGCCGAAGATCACTTCGCCGACCATCATGTTGAGCATCGCCACCATGCCGGACAGCGGATTCAGGCTGTCATGCATGGCGTTCACCGAGCCGTTGGAGGCCGCGGTGGTGGTCACAGCCCAGAGCACGCTGGCCGTGGTGCCGAAGCGGCTTTCCTTGCCTTCCAGCGGGGCGACCTGCTCCACCGGCAGCGCGCTGAGCGCCGGGTTGGGCTGGTACTCGGCCCACAGCGAGGCGCCCAGGCCGAGGGCGAACAGCACCAGCATGCAGCCGAGGATGGCACGGCTCTGGCGCAGGTCCTTCACGTAGTGGCCGAAGGTGAACACCAGCGCGGCCGGGATCAGGATGATCGAAACGACTTCGAACAGGTTGCTCCAGATGGTCGGGTTCTCGAACGGGTGCGCCGAGTTCACGCCGAAGAAGCCACCGCCGTTGGTGCCCAGTTGCTTGATGGCGATCTGGCTGGCCGCCGGGCCCAGCGGGATGGACTGGTCGGCGCCCTGCACGGTCAGCGCGTGGGCGTAGTCGAGGAAGGTCTGCGGCACGCCCTGCCAGACCAGCAGCAGCGCCAGCAGCAGGCACAGCGGGATCAGCCCGTAGAGGGTGGCGCGGGTCAGGTCGACCCAGAAGTTGCCGAGGTTGTTCGTCGACTTGCGCGAAATACCACGGGCCAGCGCCACCAGCACGGCCAGGCCGACGGCGGCGCTGACGAAGTTCTGCACGGTCAGGCCGAGCATCTGGCTCAGGTAGCTCAGCGAAGCCTCACCGCTGTAGGCCTGCCAGTTGGTATTGGTGACGAAGCTCACCGCGGTGTTGAACGCCAGCGTCCACTCCAGACCCGGCAGGTGCTGCGGGTTGAGCGGCAGGCCGCCCTGCAGCAGGAGGATGGCGAACAGCAACACCAGCCCTACCAGGTTGAAGGCCAGCAGGGCCAGGGTGTAGCTCTTCCAGTTCTGCTCCTCGTCAGGATGGATGCCGCAGACGCGGTAAATGGCCCGTTCCACCGGCAGGAAGACCGGGCTGAGGAAGGTCCGCTGGCCCTCCATCACCCTGTAGTAGAAGCGCCCGAGGAACGGCGCTGGCACCAGCACCAGAGCCAGGAAGGCAATGATCAGCAGCACGTCATGACTGTTCATGAACGCTCCTAGGAACGGTCGGCGCGCAGCAGCGCCACCAGCAGGTAGATGAACAGTCCCGTGGCCAGGACCAGTGACACAGCGTCGAGCACGCTCATGATCTATTTCTCCTCACGCGGGCGATTCCATCGCTTGATGCGGCTGTTTGCCGCTTGACGGAAAGTTTCCGCAAGGAACGCGTAAAGGAGCGATTCCCGAGCTCGCCGGGCGGCGTAAAGAAGGCGTAAAAAACCGCACGGGAGCGGCGCCCGGCGGGCATGTATCGAAACCGATACACAGCGGACACGCTGGCGACACCCGTCGGCTGCAGCCTCGCCGACCATGGCCCGCGCACGCGCTGACGGGTTAGCATGCGTGCGTCGCATGCCCCTGGCGGCCCCTGGCCATCCTGCCCCACGTTCTCCCGCGACAGGTTTCTTCATGCACCCGACCACTTCCGACGACCCACGCCGCTGGACCACCCGCGCCCTGCTGGTGGACGACGACCAGCCGATCCGCGAGCTGCTCTGCGGCTACCTCGCGCGCTTCAACATCGAGGCCCATGGCGTGGCCGACGGCGTCGAGATGCGCCGTGCGCTGGAAAACGAAAACTTCGATGTCGTGGTGCTCGACCTGATGCTGCCCGGCGAAGACGGCCTGTCCCTGTGCCGCTACCTGCGCGCCGAGTCGGACATCCCGATCCTCATGCTCACCGCCCGCTGCGAACCGGCGGACCGCATCATCGGTCTGGAACTGGGCGCCGACGACTACATGGCCAAGCCCTTCGAGCCGCGCGAGCTGGTAGCGCGCATCCAGACCATCCTGCGCCGCGTGCGCGGCACCAGTCTCCCCAGCGAGGAAGGCACCCGCGGCGAACCGCGTGCCCAGGTGCGCTTCGACCAGTGGCGGCTGGACAGCGTACTGCGCCAGCTGCATGCCCCGGATGGCCTGGTGGTGCCGCTGTCCAACGCCGAATTCCGCCTGCTCTGGGTGTTCCTCGAACGCCCGCGGCGGGTGCTCAACCGCGAACTGCTGCTGGACGCCGCCCGTGGCCGCGCCATCGAGGCCTTCGACCGCAGCATCGACCTGCTGGTCTCGCGTCTGCGGCAGAAGCTCGGCGACGATCCGCGCTCGCCCCGGCTGATCAAGACCGTGCGCGGCGAAGGGTACCTGTTCGATGTCCGCGACATCGCCTGAGTCCGCGCCCGTGCGCGCGAAGGAAAAACCCCTGGAGCGCGCCGACAGCCTGTTCGCCCGGCTGTTCGGCGTATTCCTGCTGGCCATCGTGGTCGCGCACCTGCTGGCCTTCGCCTGGTTCCATCACTACGGGCCGCGTCACGAGCCACCGCCTCCGCCGCCAGCGGAGCACGGCTTCGAGCGCGGCCCGCCGCCCCCCGGCATGATGCCGCCGCCACCGCCCGGCCCGCGCCTGCCGTTCTGGAGCGTGCCGTTCGCCTTCCAGTTGCTGACCCTGATCCTCGCCGCCTACATCGGCGCGCGCCTGCTGGCCCGCCCGGTGCAGCATCTGGGCGACGCTGCGCTGCGCCTCTCCGAAGACCTGGACAGCCCGCCCCTGCCGGAGACCGGCACGCGTGAAGCGCGCCAGGCCGCGCGCGCCTTCAACCGCATGCGCGAGCGCATTCGCGAACAGGTGCAGCAGCGCAGCCGCATGCTGGTGGCGGTTTCCCATGACCTGCGCACGCCGCTCTCGCGCCTGCGCCTGCGCGTCGAGGAAGTCGACAACCCGCAGTTGCGCACCCGCATCAGCCAGGACCTGGCCGAAATGATCGGCATGCTCGACTCCACCCTGCACTACCTGCAGCAGGAGCGCGCCAGCGAACCCCTGCAGTGGTTCGACGTGAAGGCGCTGGCCGACTCCCTCGCCGAGGACGCCTGCGAGCGCGGCGCCGATGTCGGCGTGGAAGGCTACTGCGCGCCGCTCAAGGTGCAGCCGATGGCACTGCGCTCCTGCCTGAACAACCTGCTGGACAATGCGCTGCGCTATGCCGGCGATGTCAGCATCGAGCTGCGTGACGGCACCCGCGAGCTGGAAATCCGCGTACGCGACCACGGCCCGGGCATTCCCGCGGAGCTGCGCGAGCAGGTGTTCGAGCCGTTCTTCCGCCTGGAAGGCTCACGCAACCGCAACTCCGGCGGCGTCGGCCTGGGCCTGGCCATCGCCCGCGATGCCGCGCGGCGCCAGGGCGGCGACCTGTTCTTCGAGGAAACCCCTGGCGGCGGCGCCACCGCCGTGCTGCGCCTGCCCAGAAGCGCGGCTGCGTAACGCCGTTGTAGCCGCCAGCAAACAAAGCGCACAAACCCGCGACACAGGCGCGCCCGAGGCTGTCATCACCGGAGAACCCTCCGGCTTGGCAACCATGGAGACTCTCCTATGATCAGCGGCGTGAGCAGCAGCTATGCGAGCTACTACACCAGCTCGCTCGCCCGGACCCAGACCGCCAGCAGCACCGCCACACAGAGCGGTAGCACTGGCGCGTCCCAGGGCGCGGCGAAGTTCCAGGAAGACCTGTTCAAGTCCATCGACAGCGATGGCGACGGCAGCATCAGCAAGGACGAACTGACCAACGCGCTGTCGTCCGGCGACGACTCGGACAGCAGCGATATCGACATCGACGCCCTGCTCAGCGAGTTGGACAGCGATGCCAGCGGCGGCATCTCCCAGGACGAACTCTCCGCCGCCATGCCCCCGCCTCCCCCACCGCCGGGCGGCATGGGGGGAATGGCCGATGCGGGGGAGTCCGCCGACGACCTGATCAGCGCCCTGGACAGCGACGGCGACGGCAGCCTCAGCAGCGACGAGCTTTCCGCTCTGGGCAGCAGCGACGACAGCGAGCGCCTGAGCGAACTGTTCAGCCAGCTCGACGCCGACGGCAACGGCTCCATCAGCAGCGACGAACTCGCCAGCGCACTGCAGGCGCAACGCAGCGACGGTCCGCCGCCACCGCCGCCTTCGGCCTCCAGTGGCTCGTCCAGCGATTCCTCGGACAGCTCGACGACTATCGCCTCCAGCAACTCCGCAAGCAGCGCCAACACCGGCGCTGCCTACCAGAAGCTGGTGGCCAACCTGCTCAAGCAATACCAGAGCAGCGAGGTCACCGCACTCCAGGCTACCAGCGGCAGCCTGGTGAACATCGCCGCCTGATCCGCGTCGTACCCACCGCCGGAGCCCCCGCTCCGGCGGTATCACCCGTCAGCCCCGCATTGCCAGCGACCCCGTGCCTGGCCTAGTCTTGGCCCCTTCAAATTCATCCGATGATTGGATGTTTCCATGCCAAGCCCTCTTCAAAAGCGCTCCCTGGTCGACATCGCCCTGGAGCAGATCCATCAGCGCATCGGCGACGGCACCTGGCCGCTGGGCCAGCGCCTGCCCCCCGAACCCGAACTGGCCGAAGCTCTCGGCATGAGCCGCAATACGGTTCGAGAGGCCGTGCGCGTGCTGACCTTCTCCGGTGTACTGGAAGTGCGCCAGGGCGATGGCACCTACGTACGCGCCTGCGCCAACCCGCTGGACGCCATGCTGGTGCTCGCCCGCAGCTCGGTGGAGCAGGCGCTGGAGGCACGCGGCATCATCGAGGTGGAAGCCAGCCGACTGGCCGCCGAGCGCCGCAGCGAAACCGACCTCGCCGCGCTGCATGAGGCCCTCGAAGCTTCCGCCGTGCACCACGGCGGATCGCTGGACGAATACATCGCCCACGACCTGGCCTTCCACCAACGCGTGGTGGACAGCGCCCACAACCCGGTGCTCAGCGAGCTGTACCGCTACTTCTCCCAGGTCATCCGCGCCGGGCTGGAGCGCACCATCGGCGACCCGAGCCGGCCGCAGCCGAGCTTCGAGCTGCACCGCGAGCTGGTGGACGCCATTGCCCGTGGCGACGCCGAAGCGGCCGCGAAAGCGAACCGCGCGCTGCTGATCTGACTCCCATTTCCTATACCGAACGCTTTCTGCCTTGCTGCCCTGGAATGCCCACCATGTCCCTGCCCAATGACCCGAAAGACATCGAACACAAGGTGTCCTGCCCGCCCGAAGAACTGCTGATCGACGCCGAAGACGACAGCGCGCCGAAGATCGGACCGCGCCCGCAACGTACCTGGCTGTTGCTGCTGGGCCTGGTGCTGGTGGCGATCAACCTGCGCCCGGCGCTTTCCAGCCTGTCGCCGCTGCTCAACACCGTGCGCGACGGCACCGGCCTTTCCGCTGCCGCCGCCGGCCTGCTGACCACCCTGCCGGTGCTCTGCCTGGGCCTGTTCGCGCCGCTGGCGCCGATGCTCGCGCGGCGCCTGGGCGCCGAGCGCACCGTGCTGCTGATCCTCTTCACCCTGGCCGGCGGCATCGTCCTGCGCAGCCTGTTCCCGGTGGCCGGGCTGTTCCTCGGCAGCCTGGTGGCCGGCGCCAGCATCGGCATCATCGGCGTGCTGCTGCCGGGCATCGTCAAGCGCGACTTCCCGCATATCGCCGGGACCATGACCGGCGTCTACACCATGGCCCTGTGCCTGGGCGCCGCCACCGCCGCGGGCTCCACCGTGCCGCTGGCCGGGCTGATGGGCAACAGCTGGCAACTGGCCCTGGCGTTCTGGGCGATTCCCGCCGTGGTCGCGGCGGCGATCTGGCTGCCGCAGACGCGCCAGAACCACCACGCCCACCGTGCGGTGTACAAGGTGAAGGGCCTGTGGCGCGACCCGCTGGCCTGGCAGGTGACGCTGTACATGGGCCTGCAATCGTCGCTGGCCTACATCGTCTTCGGCTGGGTGCCGTCGATCCTCATCGACCGTGGACTCAGTGCGGTGGAAGCCGGGCTGGTGCTCTCCGGTTCGGTGATGGTGCAGCTGTTCAGCGCCCTGGCCGCCCCCTGGCTGGCCACCCGCGGCAAGGACCAGCGCCTCGCCGTGGTGATCGTCATGAGCCTGACCCTGGCCGGCCTGCTCGGCCTGCTGCTCGCCCCACTCTCGGGTATCTGGGGCTGGGCGATGGTGCTCGGCCTCGGCCAGGGCGGCACCTTCAGCATCGCCCTGGCGCTGATCGTGCTGCGCTCGCCGGACTCCCACGTCGCCTCCAACCTCTCCGGCATGGCCCAGGGCGTGGGCTACACGCTGGCGGCCTGCGGACCTTTCCTGGTCGGCGTGGTGCACGACCTCACCGGCGGCTGGGCGGCAACCGGGGTGATCTTCGTGGTGGTGACGGTGGCGGCGATCATCTTCGGCCTGGGCGCCGGGCGGGATCGGTTGGTGCATGTGAAGAGCGAGCACGTCTGACACCTGAAGCCGCAGGGCGCATAACCCGTTCGGGATTGCGCCTTACCTGTAGGAGCGAGCGTGCTCGCGAATGGAGCTTCCCGTCAGCTCCGAAGCGGCCGTTGCGCCCTCTCCCCCGCCCTGGCTGCGCGCCCCGCTCCGCAGGGCGAGGGAGCCGCTCGGCGCGGGGCTCTTCTACGGAGTCAGCCGGCGAGTGCCGCGCTTTCGGCACACGCCGGACAGTCGCCTCGCCCTTCAGGGAGAGGGTTAGGGAGAGGGCAAAACCCTGCTCCGAACCATCAAACTACAGGCGGTGACGGCGGCCGGCGCGAGCTCTCGACCCAGGCGCTGATCAGGTTGTAGACCACCGCCAGCAGCACCGGCCCGAGGAACAAACCGATGAAGCCGAAGCTGAGCAAGCCGCCAAGCACGCCCAGCAGCACCACCACCAGCGGCAGGTTGCCGCCCCGGCTGATCAGGTAGGGCTTGAGGATGTTGTCCACGCCACTGATCACGAAGAAGCCCCAGATGGCCATGAACACGCCATAGCCATAGCTCTCCTGGTAGAACAGCCAGAGCACGGCCGGCCCCCAGATCAGCGGTGGCACCATCAGCAGGCTACAGACGAAGGTCAGCAAGCCCAGCACCAGCGGGCCCGGCACGCCGGCGATGAGGAAGCCGACGGTCGCCAGCACCCCTTGTGCGGCGGCGGTGCCGATCACCCCGTTGACCACCCGTTGCACGGTACCGGCGATGATGTCCATGTACTGCTGTGCGGTGTCGCCGATGAGGCGCTGCAGCATGCCGTGGGCAAAAGCCTGCAGGCGCAGGCCGTCACGGTAGAAGAAGAAGATCAGCACCAGGCTGAGTACCAGCTCGAAGATCCCCGCCCCCAGTTTGGCGCTGCGCGCCAGCACCCAGTTGCCGACCTCACCCATGTAGGGCTTGAGCGCGGAGAACATTGCCACGCCCTGCTGGTCGGCCTGGTACCACCAGCCGATCAGGCGATCGCCGATCAGCGGCACGCGGGCCATCCACTCCGGCGGCGGCGGCAGGCCGGAGACCTGCAGGTTCTTCACCAGCTCCACGCCTTCGCGCACCCGGTCCACCAGCCCGAAGCCCAGCCATACCAATGGCAGCGCCACCAGCACGATCCAGCAGACGGTGAGCACGCCGGCCGCCGCTGCCTGGCGGCCGCCCAGCAGTTGGGTGAGCAGGCGCATCAGCGGCCAGCTGGCGAAGGCCAGCACTGCGGCCCAGACCAATGCCGACCAGAAGGGCAGCAACACCCAGATGCTGGCCGCAAGCAGGCCCAGCAACAGCAGGCGCAGCAACAGGCGATCATTGTCGAACATTGGAAACCCCGGTTGGCTCGAAAGCCCCAGTGTAGGGCGTTTCGCCCTTCAGCGTAGGGGAATCAGCGCAGCCAGGTCAGGTGCAGGCCGTCGCTGTCGTCCTTGCCCTGCTCCAGACGCGCATCGCGCACGCCCTGGGCGGTGAGTGCTGCGCGCCAGTCACTGGCATGCTTGCCGGCCAGCTCGACGCGCACCCCGGTATCCAGGCGCAGGGTACGCACCAGCAGGTCGAGCCAGGCACCGCCCGGCTCCTGCGGCACATGGCTGAGGGTCAGCTCGCCGTTGGCCTTGAGCAGGCGCATCAGGGTCGCCGGGCTGGGCAACAACTCGCCGAGGGCGGCGCCGCTGTCCAGCTGTTCGGCATGCAGGTAGGCGCGGCGGTTGCCGCGGGTGATGGTGTAGACCGCTACCAGGCTGTCCTCGTGAGGCGCAGCAAGGCGTACCAGCAGGTAGGCCTGCTGGTCGTCCGGGCCGAACAGCTTGGAGTTGCCGAACACCGAATTGGCCAGCAGGTTGCTGGAGCCGCAATCGCGGCTCTCGCACCAGAATAGCGGCGTGGCGTCGGCCTTGAGCAGGTCCTTGCGCGCGGCGGCGAAGGCGCTCTGGCTGGAGTCCTCGTCGGGCAGGCGGTAGGTCACGGCGGTCAGGTCGCCGATGGCACGCACCTCCCCCTCCATGCGCAGGCGCCCGCTGATACGACTGATCGAACCCTGTGGGTAGATGCGCTCCTGGCCGGCAGCCTGGTTGAAGTCGACGATCTCCGAACGCGGGAAGCGCGGGAGGATGTCCAGGTCGTGGCTGTCGGGCAGGTCGGCGGCGCCGGCAACGGCGCTGACACCGAGCAGACCGGTGAAGATCAGGGAGTGAAGGAGCCGCGAGATCCGGGCCTTCTGCGCGTCCGCCGAAAGGTTTTTGCCGTCTTGGCGCGCGGTGGTCTGGACGTCGAGCATGCACAATCTCCCTGAAACGATCCGTGCAGACTCGCGGCAGGCCCCGCTTTAGTCAAGCTGCGCGCCGCTACAGGGTATTGCTCAGTCCGCCAGCAGGAACTGCCGGAAGATCGCGGCAACCGCTTCGGCGCCCGCCTCGTCATCCAGGTGCAGGTGGTGCTGGCCCGGCAGTTCATGGACCTCGAAGGGCCTGTCCTTGAGCAGTTCGCGGGTGGCCGGCTCGACCAGCATCAACCCCTGCTGCGCCAGCACCAGGCTGGTCGGGCACTGCACGGACTGGACGAATTGTCGCGCATGGGCGCGGGTCAGGCGCAGCGGCGACGGCAGTGTCAGGCGCGCGTCGGTACGCCAGGTGTAGCCGCCGGGCACCGGCACCAGGCCACGGGATGCCAGCAGCTCGGCGGCTTCCCGGCTCACCGCGCCGACGCCCTTCATGCGCGCTTCCACCGCGCGGTCGATAGCCTCGTACACCGGTTTGCGCTTGTTCGGCAGGGCCAGTTGCGCGCGCAAGGCTTCGCCAAGCTTCTGCGGCGAGGTGTCCGGTTCACCGGTGTAGGGCACCAGGCCGTCGATCAGCGCCAGGCGCTCGATGCGCTCGGGCATGGCGCCGGCCAGCAGCACCGAGACGATCGCGCCCATGGAGTGCCCGAGCAGGGAGAAACGCTCCCAGCCCATCTGGTCTGCCACCATCAGCACGTCCAGCGCGTAATCCCAGAGCAGGTAGCTGGCCCCCGGTGCGCGGTGGCCCGAGTGGCCGTGGCCGGCGAAATCGAGGGCGAGGATGCGCACGCCTTCGAGCTTCGGTGCCAGGCGGGCGAAGCTCATGGCGTTGTCCAGCCAACCGTGCAGGGCAATCACCGGCCGGCCGTCTTCCGGGCCGAACAGGTGCGCGGCCAGCTCGATATGCGGCAGGTTCAGGCGGATTTCCTGGACTTTGGCGGTCATGGCGGTTCCTCAGGCGTTGGTGCGCTGTTGCCAGCGGGCGAAGACGGTCTTGAGCAGAGCGGCGGTGTCCTGCGGGCGCTCCAGCGGGAACATGTGCCCACCGGGCAGCGACAGGCTCTCCCCCATGGGGATGCGGCCGATCATACGGGCGTGGTGCGGCAGCACCACCCGACTGTGGCGGCCGCGCACCATGGTCAACGGCACGGCGAGCTGCTTCGCGCGGCCGGGGCTGGTGTGTGGCACGTTGCGGTAGATGGAGATTTCCGTGGCCGGGTCGAACTTCAACCGCAGGCCCCTTGCGTCGGCCGGTGCCAGCCCGTGGCGCACGTAAGCTTCCAGGCAATCGCGGTCGAAACGCTTGAACAGCGGCTTGCCGGCGAAATACTCCAGCGCCTCGGCAAAATCGTCGAAATCCTCGCGGCGACCGAGCGTGCGGCCGGCGGGCGTCAGCCGGTCGATGAAGCCGAAGCGCTTGGCGACACGGATCACCAGTTGATCGGCCAAGGTCAGCAGGGGCGAATCGAGCATGACCACCCCGCGATACAGCTCGGGCCTGCGCAGCGCCGCGTGGTAATGCAGCACGCCGCCCAGGGAATGGCCGACGCCCCACACCGGTTCATCCAGCGCCGCCAGGTGATGCAGCAGCTCTTCCACCAGGTTTTCCCAGTTGGCGTTCACCGGGAAGCGCGGGTCATGGCCGTGCATGTCCAGCCGATGGACCCGGTAATCCGGCTCCAGGGCGTCGAACAACTTGCCATAGGTACCCGAGGGGAAACCGTTGGCGTGGGCGAAGAAGACCGCTTGCGACATGCTGGGTGAACTCGGGGGAATGACAGCCCGGATTTTCCGACAGCAACCCGAGTGCGGCAATGACCCGCATTCCCGCGAATGACGGCACTACGGCCAAAGTCCATGGCGCTCCGGCGGATTTGCCCTTCCCGCCCTCTTGCGGCGCGACTCAGACCCACTGCACCGCGTGGTTCACCACGCTGAACAGGATGCCGCCAGCCACCAGCAGGAACACCAGCCCACAGGCTCCATCGATCACCGGCACCGCCCGCAGCAGGCGCTTCTGCCAGACCGGTCGGGTGAGGATCACGCTGAGCAGGCTGAACCAGAGGAAGCCAGTGCCGAACAGCATCACAGCCACCGCCACCTTGCCGGGTGCCGACATGTCTACCGGGATCAGGCTGGTCAGCAATGCGAGGAAGAACACCAGCGCCTTGGGATTGAACAGGTTGGTCGCCAACCCGCGCAGCCAGGGGCCAAGCCTGGATTCAGCCAGCTCGCCGTCGATCCGCCCTGCCCCGCCCGGCTTGCGCAGGGCACGCAGAGCACCGATGCCCAGCCAGCCGAGATAGAACGCGCCCACCAGCTGCAACGCACTGAACAGCAGCGGCGAACGGCTGAGCAGCAGCGACACGCCGGTCAGCACCAACGTGCCGTGGACCAGGATGCCGCAGGCCAGCCCCAGGGCGCTGAGCACGCCGGCGCGGCGGCCCTGGTGCAGAGAAGTGCGCACCACCAGCGCGACGTCCGGGCCGGGGCTGACCAGGGCGACGGCAAACACGGCGGTGAGCATGAGCAAGACGTGAACCTCCTGCATCGCGGGATTCTCCAGTGGGAAAGGAAACGGGATCGGTGGGTGGATCAGCGCTGGCGCAGTCGCGCGGGCGGCAATCCGTAGGTGCGGCGGAACAGGCGGCTGAAGTGCGCCTGGTCATAGAAGCCCAGGCTCAGGGCGATCTCCGACAGCGGCTGGCCCTTGAGCACCCGCGGCAAGGCGCGCTCGAGTCGCAGGTGCGTCAGCCACTGGTGCGGCGGCAATCCGCACTGGTGGCGGAAGCGGCGCAATACCTGCCAGGGGCTGAGGTCGCAGAACTCGGCGATCTCCTCCAGCGTCGGCGGCGTTTCCAGGCGCGACTCCAGCCATTCGCGGATACGTGCCCAGGTCGGCGCGTCGAAACCCTGCCCCGGCTCACGGATGCGCAGGCTGGAGGCGCGCTCCAGCAAGGCGGCCAGCGCCTGCCACAGCTGGCCTTCCTGCTCCAGCCGCTCGCCACCCAGCATCAGGGCATGGGCTTGTTGCAGTTCGGCCTGCAGCCGTGGATCGCGCAGTTGCGCGGCCGTCAGCCGCGGCGCGCCCTGGCGGCCATCGCTGAAGGCGCGGCAGGCATCGTCCAGCCAGTGCGGGTCGATGGACAGCACGCGGATGCGATAGCCGTCCTCACCGTCGCTGGAGCCGTCGTGGATACTCTCGGGGCTCATCAGCAGGATGTCGCCATTCCCGGCCAGCGAGCGCTCACCGCGATGGGTGTAGCGCTGGCGACCGTCGAACATCAACCCGACGTGATAGTCGAGGTGAAAATGCCGCGGAAAGGCGAAACGGCGGTACTCGGCGTCGATGAAACGGACGCCGGGCAAGCCGCTGCTGTGGTGTTCGATGCGTTCCATGGGCCTACTTTACCGGCGCAGGAACGGCGGGTCTTGGACAAAATTGCGAGCGCCCGCTCCTCCAGTCAGATGCAACCGCAGGGAGCGCCCTTGTAGGATGGGTGGAGCCTAGGCGATACCCATGCTGCCGGAGCAGTAATTGATGTGTATCGCTTCGCTCCATGCCATCCCACGTTCGAGCCAGTTCCCGGCCCCCTCAACGCTCCAGCGGCACCACCGCCATGGTCAGCCGCGAGATGCAGCTCGGCTTGCCATCATCCCCGTGCAGGCGGATTTCCCAGACGTGGGTCGAGCGACCGATGTGCACCGCCTTGGCCACCGCCGTCACCCGCCCGCTGCGCAGGCCGCGCAGGTGGTTGGCGTTCACTTCCAGGCCAACGCAGTAGTACTTGGACGTATCCAGGCACAGGTAGCTGGCGGTGGAGCCGACGGTCTCCGCCAGCACCACCGAGGCGCCGCCGTGCAGCAGGCCGTAGGGCTGGTGGGTACGCGAATCCACCACCATGCTGGCGGTCAGCGAGTCGTCGTCGAACGCCTCGAAGCGGATATCGAGCACTTCACCGATGGTGTTCTTCAGGTTCGCATTGAGCTTTTCCAGATCGGGCGTGGTGCGCCAGGTCATGCCATTCCCCTCATGTCGTCTCATTCATGCCATTGCACCGCCTCGCGGCGCTCCGCCCATTCATTGAAGCGCTGACCGTAGGTGCCTTCCACCACGTTGCGCTTGATCTTCAGAGTGGGCGTGAGGAAGCCGTTATCCACCGTCCAGACGTCCTTGACCAGCACCAGTCCGGCCAGGCGTTCGTGCTTGTCCAGCGCCTCGTTCACCTCCGTCAGCAGCGCCTGCAGGCTCTGTTCGAGCTCGATGCGCGAGCCGTTGGCGGCTTCCTGGCGGCCCACCTCGGAGAGCACGCACAGGCCCAGCGGGGCAATCAGGCCGTCGCCGACCACACAGATCTGCTCGATCCGCGAATGCACGGCCAGGCGGTTCTCGATGGGCGCCGGGGCCACGTACTTGCCCTTGGCGGTCTTGAAGATTTCCTTGATGCGTCCGGTCAGGCGCAGGTGGCCTTCGGCATCCTGCTCGCCCTTGTCGCCGGTACGCAGGAAGCCGTCCTCGGTGATGGTCTCGGCAGTGCGCTCCGGGTCCTTGAAGTAGCCGACCATGGTCGCGCCGCTGCGCACCTGCACTTCGCCCTCGTCGCTGATGCGCACTTCCACGCCGGGGCTGTTGCGGCCGATCCAGCCGGTCTTCTGCTCGCCCGGTCTGCAGACGTGGGAGTAACCGCAGTTCTCGGTCATGCCGTAGACCTCGAGAACATTCAGGCCCAGGCGCTGGTACCAGTTCAGCAGCGCCTCGGGCACCGGCGCGGCACCGCACAGGGCGTAGCGCACGGCGTCCAGGCCAAGGCCGGCGAGTACCTTGCGACCGACCAGGCGGCCGACGATGGGCAGGCGCAGCAGGCGGTCGAGCTTTTTCGCCGGCATCTGCGCGTAGACGCCCATCTGGAACTTGGTCCAGATGCGCGGCACGCCGAAGAACACCGTGGGCCGCGCCCGGCGCATGTCGGCAACGAAGGTGTCCAGGCTCTCGGCGAAGAAGATCGTCTGCCCGGCATAGATCGACGCCATCTGCACGAACATCCGCTCGGCCACATGGCACAGCGGCAGGTACGACAGCAGCCGGTCCTCCTCGCCGACACCGAACAGGTCGATGGCATGGCTGGCGGCGAAGGCGAAGTTGCCGAAGGTGTGCATCACGCCCTTGGGCGTACCGGTGGTGCCGGAGGTGTAGATGAGGGTCGCCAGGGTGGTGGTGTCCGGGCGCGGATCATCGCTGATCGGCGCCTGCTGCTGGAGATCGCCCCACTGGTGGTCGAATCGCCCTTCCGGATGCAGCGGCAAAGCCACCGTGGGCACGCCCTCGGGAATACCGTCGACCATTGCCGGCCAGTCGTCCAGCTTGCCGATGAAGGCCACCCGCGCTTCGGAGTGGGTCATCACCTGGCGCACGGAGTCGGCGGTGAGGTTGGGATACAGCGGCACCGAAACGTGGCCGGCCATCCAGATGGCGACGTCGGCGACTATCCAGTGCGCACAGTTCTTCGAAATGATCGCCACCCGGCTGCCTTCGGGCAGGTCAAGGCTGCGCAGCCAGGCGGCGGCGCGGCGGGCCTGGTCGCCCACTTCGCCCCAGGTCAGGGTCTGCACTTGGCCGCCAGTGAGCGGCTGCACCAGGTAGCGCTTGTTCGGGTGGCTCTTCTCGCGCTGATAGAACAGGTCGAGTGGTAATCGGACTGCTTTAACCACGTGCCCCTCCTTTGTTTTTTTTGTCAGAGGTGTAGCTCAGGGATATAGCGATGGATCAACCAAGCACTTGCTTGGTTGAATATTCCACGCAGCGCAGCGGCAGACAAGGCTGGTCGTGTGAACTTTTGTAGGATTTAGCCGAAGGATTGGCCACCAGCCGCTCTGCAACGGGGCTCGCGAAGAAACATCCAGGCACGATTTGCCGGCAATGGAAATGCAAAAGGCCCCTTTCGGGGCCTTTTTCGGAAACGGACGACTCAGGAATGCCGCGGATGGTAGAGCGACACCAGCTCCATCAATCCCGCCACCGGCACCTCGCCTTCCAGTTCCGCCAGCGTGGCGGTGCTGAACGGCACGGCATCGCTGCGGCTGCCATGCACCAGCAGGCCGGCCAGCGCACCGACCAGAGGCTGATGCGTGACCAGCAGCAGGTTCTGCTCGTTGCGGCCATCGAGGAAACGCAGCACGTCTTTCGGATCGTCATCCGGAGTCAGCCAGGGCGCGGTGCCGACCGCCCCCTCGAAACCCAGCGCCTCGCGAACCAGCTCGGCGGTTTCCTGGGCGCGCACGTAGGGGCTGGCGAGGATGCCGTCCAGCGGCTGGCCGGCCAACTGGGCGGCGCTTTTCAGCGCCTCCTTGATGCCATGGGCCGTCAGTCGGCGCTCGGCATCACGGCGGGCCTGGGGCTCGGCCTCGCCATGGCGCAGCAGCCAGAGCTTCAAAGCTTCGGCTCCTCGTCACGCACCGGGTGCGGCGCCGGCGGCACGTCGTGCGGGGCCTCGCCTTCCGGGGCGCGGGCAGTCGGCCAGTCGGCGAACGGCCAGGGCTTCTCTTCGGTCTGGAAGGTGCCGAAGCGGCCAATCTGCGCAAAGTACTGGCTCAGGCTGTCGCCGAAGCCCATCAGGCTGCCGCTGGGCGAACCGTAGATGACGCGGTAGATCAGCTGGATGATCACCACGGCGCCGAGGATCATCTCGGCGACGAACCAGACCAGCGCGAAGACCAGCATCCAGACGACGCGCAGGACCAGGGATTCCTTCTCTAGACGGTCAGCGGGCTGACGTTCAGCGGACATGGCGAAACCTCCTCAGAAACCGGTGGTGGGAATGAAGTCGACGTCGGTCTTCGGCTCACCGCTCATCAGCGCTCCGATGACCTGCTCCAGTGTACGGCCGCCGAACAGGATGGCGTTGAGGCCGGCCACCAGCGGCATGTAGACCCGCAGCTCGTCGGCCTTGGCCTTGAGCACCTTGAGGGTATTCACGCCCTCGGCAGTCTCGCCCATGCGCGCCACGGCGTCCTCCAGGGTCAGGCCTTCGCCCAGGGCGAAGCCCACCTGATAGTTACGACTCTTGGGTGACGAACAGGTGACGATCAGGTCGCCCACACCGGCCAGGCCGAGGAACGTCATGGGGTTGGCGCCGAGCTTGACGGCGAAGCGGGTCATCTCCGCCAGGGCGCGGGTGATCAGCATGCCCTTGGTGTTCTCGCCCATGCCCAGCGCGGCAGCCATCCCGGCAATAATGGCGTAGACGTTCTTCAGCGCGCCGCCCAGTTCGACGCCAAAGCGGTCGCCACTGGCGTAGACGCGGAAAGTGCGGCCGTGCAGGGCCTGCTGCACCTGGGCACAGAGGTCTTCGTCCTCGCTGGCGACCACGGTGGCGGTCAGCTCGTGCTCGGCGATCTCGCGCGCCAGGTTCGGGCCGGAAATCACCGCGATGCGGGATTTCGGTGCGATCTCTTCGAGCACCTGACTCATCAGCTTGAAGCTCTGCGCTTCGATGCCCTTGGTCAGGCTGACCAGCATCTTGCCCGCCAGCTCTTCGCTGCGGCCGTCGAGCACCTTGCGCAGGGCGCTGGAAGGCACTGCGACGAAAATCATCTCGCACTCGGCCAGGGTCGCCACCAGGTCCGTGGTCGGCTCCACGCCGTCATGGATACGCACGCCCTTGAGGTAGTTGGGATTCTCGCGGCGGGTGCGGATCGCCTCGGCCTGCTCCTCGTCGCGCATCCATTGACGAACGCGCTGCCCGTTTTCTGCCAGCAGATTGGCGAAGGCGGTGCCGAAACTGCCACCACCGAGGACGGCGATCGGTTGCTGCTGTGTCATGTCTGTTCCATTGGTGGCCGCCCTGAGGCAGCGATTGGGGCATTATAAGGCCGCATCGGCGAGCGACCAGCCCGGATCGCCGGACTGGCAATCAGCGCTGCCTCGTTTAACATCCGTCTGACAGAAAACGTCTAACTCCAGACGTCGACACATCTGATAAAAACCGAGAACAAGGTCGTTCCGTGCAGCATCCCGCCCGCGTCCCTTTGCCGCTTACCCTGCTTGCCGCGCTGCTGGCCGGCAAGGCCATGGCGGGCGATCTGTTCGTGGATAGCCTCGACGTTCCCCAGGTTCTGACCGCGACGCGGCTCAAACAGTCCCCCGCGGAGGTGCCCGGCAGCATGACGGTACTCGACCGCGACCTGATCAAGGCTTCCGGCGCTCGCGACATTCCGGAGCTGATGCGCCTGGTACCGGGCATGATGGTCGGCTACCTGTCGGGCAACCAGGCGACGGTGAACTACCACGGCACCAACGTCACCGAGGCGCGGCGCCTGCAGGTGCTGGTGGACGGCCGTTCGATGTACCGCCCGGGCCTGGCGACGGTGGACTGGAGCGACATCCCGGTGGCCATCGAGGACATCGACCGCATCGAGGTCTTCCGCGGCCCCAACGCGGTGAGCTACGGCGCCAACGCGCTGATGGGCGTCATCAACATCCTCACCCGCCACCCGGCCGACAGCCAGGGCACGCGGTTGAAATACACCGCCGGGCAGAACGGCGTCCGCGACTGGTACGCGAGCCAGGGCATCCACGACCGCTCAGGCGATTACCGGTTGTCGTTGTCCGGCCAGGAAGACGACGGCTTCGACCATGACCAGTTCGATCGCGACTACCGCGATGGCCGGCGCCTGAACCGCTTCAACCTGGTGGCCAGCCACAACCTCGACCTGCGCAACAGCCTGGACTGGCAGTTGGCAGCCAAGGAAGGCACCAACCAGCGGCCCTACAGCTACGAGCCGATCTTCGGCGACATCGCCCCCGGCGACGACAACTCCGACCTGACCGCGCGCGACTACGCGGGCTCGATGCGCTGGACCTTCGACGTGAACCCCGAGCACAGCTTCTATGTGCAGGGCTACGCCGAGCACTGGGAGCGCCTGCAGGACTTCGGCGCCTGCGAGGCCCAGGTCGCCTTCAGCCCCCAGCTGGCGCAGCTCTGGTCGCTGAACCCGAAGTACGTCGACGACCTGGCCGAGTCGCTGCCCAGGATTCCCCGCGGGACCGCTCAGGAACAGGCACTGGCCGGACAGGTGCTGCAGCAACTGGCCAATGGCGCCTACCTGCCGGTGTGCGGGCAGGTGAACCAGAACATTCGCGAGACCCGCTACGACCTGGAAATCCAGGACACCCTGAGCCTCGCCGAAAGCGTGCGGCTGGTCAGCGGCATGAGTTATCGGCACGACCAGGCCACCTCGGAGACCTACTTCGACGGCACGGTGAACAACGACATCTGGCGCCTGTTCGGCCAGCTGGAATGGCACCTGTCGCCGCACTGGCTGCTGCAGGGCGGTGCGATGGCGGAGGACGACCAGCTTTCCGGCAGCTCGGTCAGCCCGCGCCTCGCGCTGAACTACCTGATCAATCCGCGCCACAGCCTGCGAGCGGTGTATTCCGAAGCCGTGCGCTCGCCGGACATGTACGAGAACGACGTGAACTGGAGCTACCGGGCGCGCCACCTCTCGCCGCTCGCGTATGGCCAGTCCAGCGCCTACTACTTTGCCCGCGCCCACGGCCCAGGCGACCTGGACCAGGAGCGCATGCGCTCGCGGGAAATCGGTTACAACGGCCAGTTCGACGAACTCGGGCTGGCGGTGGACATCAAAGCCTACTACGACGAAATCCACGGGCTGATCAGCGATCCCTTGCAGGTATCCGACTTCGAACCGACCAACGACAACGACATCCGCTTCAGCGGCGCCGAAACTCAGCTGGACTGGCGCCTGACGCGGCAGGACCGCGTGCGGCTGACCTATGCCTATGTCGACTATGACGCCAGCAGCCGATTCGACCGGCGCCTCACCGCGCGCAACAGCGGCTCGGCCGGGTGGATGCGCGACTGGGGCCGCGGCTGGTCCAGCTCGGTCTTCTACTATGGCGACGATGCGCTGAACGAACACCGCTTCGAGCGCATCGACCTGCGCGTGGCCAAGCGCATTCCCCTGGGCCGCGCCGCGCTGGAACTGGCCGGCGTCCTGCAGCAGCGCATGGACGACGAACCACTGACCTGGCCGGAAAACCGCTACGACAACCGCCACCTGCTCTACTTCAGCGCCGAGGTGGCCTTCTAGCATGTCTGCCCGCCGCTCATGGACGAGCCCCGGCCCCCTCTTCGCCGCCCTGCTGCTCTGGTTGGCCTGCCTCTTCGCGCTGCCGGCCCAGGCCCGCGACATCCTGCTGGTCAGCACCGAGCAGAGCCCAGCCCTGCAGGACTTCGCCGAAGCGCTGGCGCAACATCGGCCGAATGACCAGGTGCGACTGGAGACCCCGGAAAACCTGCCCCCCGCCGCCAACCTCGATGGCCAGACGCGCCTGCTGCTGCTCGGCAGCGGCGCGCTGAACTGGCGCCTGGCCAGCCACGACGCACCGCCGGCGCTGACGCTACTGGTCAGCCGCGTCGAAGCCCGGCAGGTCCTGGGCGAGCGCGAGCCACCGCATCTCAGCCTGCTCTGGAGCGACCCGCCGCCGGCCCGGCAACTGCAACTCGCCCTGCAACTCAGCCCGCGTCCGCAGCGCATTGGCGTACTGCTCGGCCCTGCCAGCGAGTTCCTCCTGCCGGAGCTCGACCAGGCTGCGCGGGAGCTCGGCGTCGAGCTCATCAGCGAACGGCAAACCCGCCCCGACGACAGCCGCCCGTTGCGAGAATTGCTCGGTCGCAGTGACCTGCTGCTCGGGCTGGACGACAAACAGCTTTATAACGCACAGACCATCAAGGGCATCCTCCTCAGCGCCTACGCCGAGAACCGGGCGCTGATCGGCCCTACCGCCGCCTTCGTCAAGGCCGGCAGCCTGGCCAGCAGCTACAGCGACCAGAGCGACTGGCTGGAGACCCTGGACACCCTGCTCGACCGGCCAGCGGAACAATGGCCGCGCAGCCTCTACCCCGAACGCTTCAAGGTGCAGAGCAACCGCCAGGTGGCGCGTTCGCTGGGCATCGACCTGCCGGACGACGCGCAGCTTGCGCAGCGCCTGGCCGAAGGAGAGAAACCATGAGCTCCCGCAAGAGCTGGAACATCCAGACGCGCATGCTGGCCATCAGCCTGGGGCCCGCACTGCTGTTGACCGTGCTGCTGACCGGCTACTTCACCTACTCGCGTCTGCAGGACCTGCGCCTGGAGTCGAACCATACCGGCCAACTGATCGCCAACCAGCTCGCCCCGGCGGCGGAATACGGGGTGATCTCCGGCAACCTGCCCGTGCTGCAGAGCCTCCTGCGGGCGACCCTGAGCACCGCCCACGTGCGCTTCATCGAGGTGCGCGACCGGGGCGACAACATCCTCGTCTACGTCGAGCACGCAGCCGATCCCGCGCAGGCGAGTACCAAGGTGGAAATCTTCCACGCCTCGATCCAGCGCGAGAACATCGCCCTCAATGGCAGCGAGCTGGGCGGCTCCAACGACATGCTGCCGGCCGCCGCACCGCCCAGCGGCGACTACCTGGGCCGCGTGGTGGTCGGCATGGCCAGCGACGCCTTCAGCGAGCGGCAGCAGGAGATCCTCCTCAAGGCCAGCCTGCTCGCCCTGTTCGCCCTGATCCTCACCTACCTGCTGGCGCGCCGTCTCGCCCGTCGCCTCGCCGCGCCGATCCGCACCATGGGCCGCGCCGTGCAGGCGATCCAGACCGGCGACTACCACACCACCCTGCCGGTGCCGGACGACGGCGAAGTCGGTGACCTCGCCCGCCACATCAACAACCTCGCCCGCGGCCTGCAACAGGCCAGCCTGGAGCAGGAGCGCAGCATTGCCCAACTGGTGGCGGCGCGGGAGGAGGCCGAGGAGGCCAACCGTGCCAAATCCGACTTCCTGGCGATGATGAGCCACGAGCTGCGCACTCCGATGAACGGCGTGCTGGGTATGCTGCAACTGCTGGAAACCACCGAACTGAACCAGGAGCAGGCCGAATACAGCGCACTGGCCACCGAATCCACCGAGCACCTGCTCAAGGTGATCAACGACATCCTCGACTTCTCCCGCGTCGAGCGCGGCGCTCTGGAACTGGAGCGCATTCCATTCAACCTGCTGGAACTGATCCAGAGTTCCATTCAGGTCTTCCAGCACAGCGCCCAGCAGCGCGGCCTGGCACTGGAAATGAATGTGCAGGACGGGCTGGACAATCTCGAGGTGCAGGGTGACCCGACGCGCATCCGGCAGATCCTCGTCAACCTGTTGGGCAATGCGCTGAAATTCACCGAAGAAGGCGGCGTGCGACTGGAGGCCACCTGGCAGGCACTGGACGCAGAGGTGCTCTGGCTCAGTTGCTCGGTGCAGGACAGCGGCATCGGCATCTCTCACGAACGCCTGGAACACATGTTCGAGGCCTTCCAGCAGGCAGACTCATCCACCTCGCGGCGCTATGGCGGCACCGGGCTGGGCCTGTCCATCGCGCGCACACTCGCCGAACGGATGGGCGGCACCCTGGGTGCGGTCAGCGAAGAAGGCTGCGGTTCGACCTTCACCCTGGAGATTCCCCTGCCCTTCCGCGAGCGTCAAAGCGCCGCGGAGGACGGGACGAACGGTGGCGCCGCGCTTGCCACTGGTCAGTCCGTGCTGCTGGTGGAGGACAACCCGGTGAATCAAACAGTCATAGAAGCTATGTTGCGCAGCCTGGGCTATCGCGTCACGCTGGTGGGTGACGGCGCCCAGGCAGTGCGCACCTCGGAGCGCGGCGAGTTCGCGGTGATCCTGATGGACTGCCGCCTGCCCGTGCTCAACGGCTACGAAGCTACCCGGCAGATCCGCGCAAAACCGGGCGGCGAACAGGTGCCGATCATCGCCCTGACCGCCAATGCGCTACAGGGCGATCGCGAAGCGTGCCTTGAGGCGGGAATGAACGACTATCTCGCAAAGCCGTTCAAACGTGCGGAGTTGCAGCGGATTCTGCAGCGCTGGGTTGCTCCAGGTCGTTGATCCAGGGAGCACTTGCCCGCAAACTGCGGACCGGCCCACGGCCTGCGTCCCGACAGGGAAACCTGGCGTCGGCGAAAAGTGAACAAGCGTTCGCCGATTGCTGTGACTTTCACTTAAAGGCAATAGTCTATGACTAGGCTGCCGCATGACACCGTGACAAGTACGACGGTACGCGGCACCGCAGGCACAAGCCAAACAACGCCTGCTATCCAGGATTTTTGAGGAGCTCGCATGACCAAACAAAACGCCTTCACCCGAGAAGACCTGCTGCGCTGCAGCCGCGGCGAGCTCTTCGGCCCGGGTAATGCGCAACTGCCCGCCCCGAACATGCTGATGATCGACCGCATCACCCACATCAGTGATGTCGGCGGCAAGTACGGCAAGGGCGAACTGGTCGCCGAGCTGGATATCAACCCGGACCTGTGGTTCTTCGCCTGCCACTTCGAAGGCGACCCCGTCATGCCGGGCTGCCTGGGCCTCGACGCCATGTGGCAGCTGGTAGGCTTCCACCTCGGCTGGCAGGGCAATCCCGGCCGCGGCCGCGCCCTGGGTTCGGGCGAAGTGAAGTTCTTCGGCCAGGTCCTGCCGACCGCCAAGAAAGTCACCTACAACATTCACATCAAGCGTACGATCAATCGTTCGCTGATCCTGGCCATCGCCGACGGCACCGTCAGCGTCGATGGCCGCGAAATCTACAGCGCCGAAGGCCTCCGCGTCGGCCTGTTCACTTCCACTGACAGCTTCTAAGGGTATCCGCATGCGTCGCGTCGTGATCACCGGTCTGGGCATCGTTTCCTGCCTGGGCAATGACAAAGACACCGTCTCCGCCAACCTTCGCGCAGGCCGTGCTGGCATCCGCCACAACCCGAGCTATGCCGAGATGGGCCTGCGCAGCCACGTGTCCGGTTCGGTCAACCTGAACCTGGAAGAGCTGATCGACCGCAAGGTCTTCCGCTTCATGGGCGACGCCGCCGCTTATGCCTACCTGGCAATGGAACAGGCGATCAAGGACTCCGGCCTCACCCCCGAGCAGATCTCCAACCCGCGCACCGGCCTGATCGCCGGCTCCGGCGGTGCTTCCACCCTGAACCAGATGGAAGCCATCGACACCCTGCGTGAGAAGGGCGTCAAGCGCATCGGCCCATACCGCGTGACCCGCACCATGGGCAGCACCGTATCTGCGTGCCTGGCCACTCCCTTCCAGATCAAGGGCGTGAACTACTCCATCTCCTCGGCCTGCGCCACCAGCGCGCATTGCATCGGCCAGGCCATGGAGCAGATCCAGTTGGGCAAGCAGGACGTCGTCTTCGCTGGCGGCGGTGAGGAAGAACACTGGAGCCAGAGCTGCCTGTTCGACGCCATGGGCGCCCTCTCCACCCAGTACAACGACACCCCGGAAAAGGCTTCCCGCGCCTACGACGCCAAGCGTGACGGCTTCGTCATCGCCGGCGGCGGCGGCATGGTCGTGGTCGAAGAGCTGGAACACGCCCTCAAGCGTGGTGCCAAGATCTACGCCGAGATCGTCGGCTACGGCGCCACTTCCGACGGCTACGACATGGTCGCCCCGAGCGGCGAAGGCGCCATCCGCTGCATGCAGCAGGCCCTGGCCACCGTCGACACCCCGATCGACTACCTGAACACCCACGGCACCTCCACCCCGGTCGGCGACGTCGCTGAAATCCGTGGTGTACGCGAAGTGTTCGGCAGCAACGCCCCAGCCATCAGCTCCACCAAGAGCCTGTCCGGCCACTCCCTGGGCGCTGCCGGCGTTCACGAGGCGATCTACTGCCTGCTGATGATGGAAGGCAACTTCATCGCCGGCTCCGCAAACATTGACGAACTGGACCCGGAGGTCGCCGACCTGCCGATCCTGCGCGAGACCCGCGAAAACGCGAAGATCGACACCGTCATGAGCAACAGCTTCGGCTTCGGCGGCACCAACGCCACCCTGGTCCTGAAACGCCACAACGGCTGATCGGTGATCCAAACAAAAAAGGCGCCTCAGGGCGCCTTTTTTGTTGCCTGCGATTCCGCCCTACCCTCCCGCGCTCGATCCGGTCAGGATGAACAGGCTGATAAAAGGGAGTACGCAGATGGATTTGATGATCAGACAAGCCCGCAGCAACGACGCCAAGGCCATCAGCCAGGTGATCGTGGCGGCGGTCAGGGAGAGCAACGGCCAGGACTACCCGACGAGCATCATCGAGTCGGTGGTGGCGCACTTCACGCCTGAACGGGTGATAGAATTACTCGAACATCGGTTGGCGTTCGTCGCCCTGCTGGGCAACCAGGTGGTCGGCACAGGCGCACTGGATGGCAATGCCGTGCGCAGCCTCTTCGTAGCGCCTCAGCAGCAACGCAAAGGCGTCGGCCAGGGGCTGATGAGGAAAATCGAGAAGGCCGCCCTGGAGCGCGGTATAGACGCCCTGTTGGTCCCGTCTTCCCTCACCGCTGAGAGCTTCTACTCGCATCTGGGCTATCACGTCGTACGCGAACAACTCCAGGGAGAAGAGCGCACCATCATCATGACCAAGCGCCTTGTACCTCTGTAGGAGCGAGCTTGCTCGCGAACCGAATCCCTCAAGGTTCCAGCCCGGGAACGACTCCCTTCCCCTTTCCACTCAGGGAGAGGGCAGCACCATACCGAAGCATCCTGTCGGCATTTTTTTCCGCCCCAAAAACAAAACCCCCGACCAGCTTTCGCTGATCAGGGGCTTTGGAATTAGAAGCTTGACGATGACCTACTCTCACATGGAGAAACTCCACACTACCATCGGCGATGCATCGTTTCACTACTGAGTTCGGGATGGGATCAGGTGGTTCCAATGCTCTATGGTCGTCAAGCAATTCGGTTGGATGCTCGCCTAAGCGCTCATCCGAATTCGGGCTGCTTACACTAAT
>NZ_BDAI01000019.1 GCF_002091755.1 Pseudomonas nitroreducens NBRC 12694 | reverse complement strand
GTTCGACCTCGACGGCAAGCCGCTGGCCGGCGCGGTGGTCGACCTCTGGCACGCCAACACCAAGGGCACCTACTCGTATTTCGACAGTACCCAGTCCGAGTACAACCTGCGCCGGCGCATCGTCACCGACGCCGAAGGCCGCTACCAGGCGCGCAGCATCGTGCCCAGCGGCTACGGCTGCCCGCCGGACGGTCCGACCCAGGAGCTGCTCAATCAACTGGGCCGCCACGGCCAGCGCCCGGCGCACATCCACTTCTTCATCTCCGCGCCGGGCCATCGCCACCTGACCACACAGATCAATCTCGCCGGCGACCAGTACCTGTGGGACGACTTCGCCTATGCCACCCGCGACGGGCTGATCGGCGAGGTGCGTTTCGTCGAGGACGCGGCGGCGGCCAAGGCGCGCGGTGTGGAAGGGCGCTTCGCCGAGATCGAGTTCGATTTCCAGCTGCAGCGGGCCGTCGCTGCCGGAGCCGAAGACCGCAGCAATCGTCCTCGCGCGCTGCAGGAGGCCTGACCGGGTAGGACCGAGGGTACGCCCAGTCCTTGCTCGCGAACGGATTCTCCGGCTGCTCCGGCGCCGGGCGGGTTCGCGAGCAAGCTCCCTCCTGCAGGGGGCTGCGCCTCCCGCGCACTCGCTCAAATGGCAATCCTCACTCGCAGCGCAGCCGTTAGTCCCCTAAGAGAAGTGTTCGATATTCGCACCAATAGTCGATTATCGCATTGTTTGCCCATCCCCCCGGCGGTACCTTTTTCCCACCTGCACCACCCCTACAACGAGACCGACCATGGCTGAACTCCTGACTCTCCGCGAAGCGGTCGAGCGCTTCGTCAACGACGGCGATACCGTCGCCCTCGAAGGCTTCACCCACCTGATCCCGACCGCCGCCTCCCACGAGCTGATTCGCCAGGGCAAGAAAGATCTGCACCTGGTCCGCATGACGCCGGATCTGGTCTACGACCTGCTGATCGGTGCCGGCTGCGTACGCAAGCTGACCTTCTCCTGGGGCGGCAACCCTGGCGTCGGTTCACTGCATCGCCTGCGTGACGCGGTGGAGAAGGGCTGGCCGCGCGAGCTGGAGATCGACGAGCACAGCCACGCCGACTTGGCCAACTCCTACGTCGCCGGTGCCTCGGGTCTGCCGTTCGCGGTGCTGCGCGCTTATGCCGGCTCCGACCTGCCGAAGGTCAACCCGAACATCAAGTTCATCAACTGCCCGTTCACCGGCGAGCAACTGGCTGCCGTGCCTTCGGTACGCCCGGACGTCACCGTTATTCACGCGCAGAAGGCCGACCGCAAGGGCAACGTGCTGCTGTGGGGCATCCTCGGTGTGCAGAAGGAAGCCGCACTGGCCGCCAAGCGCTGCATCGTCACCGTGGAAGAAATCGTCGACGACCTGAACGCGCCGATGAACTCCTGCGTGCTGCCGACCTGGGCGCTGTCCGCCGTCTGCCTGGTGCCCGGCGGCTCGCACCCGTCCTACGCCCACGGTTACTCCGAGCGCGACAACCGCTTCTACCAGGCCTGGGACCCGATCGCCCGCGACCGCGACACCTTCAACGCCTGGATCGATACCTACATCCGTGGCACGAAAGATTTCAGCGAGTTTCGTACCAAGCTCGCGGAGGCCAAGTAATGAGCGCCTACAGCACCAATGAAATGATGACCGTGGCCGCCGCCCGCCGCCTGAAGAACGGCGCCGTCTGCTTCGTCGGCATCGGCCTGCCGTCCAAGGCTGCCAACCTCGCGCGTCTGACTGCCTCGCCGGACGTGGTCCTGATCTATGAATCCGGCCCCATCGGTGCCAAGCCCAGCGTGCTGCCGCTGTCCATCGGTGACGGCGAGCTGGCCGAAACCGCCGACACCGTGGTGCCCACCGGCGAAATCTTCCGTTACTGGCTGCAGGGCGGGCGCATCGACGTCGGCTTCCTCGGCGCGGCCCAGGTCGATCGCTTCGGCAATATCAACACCACCGTCATCGGCGACTACAACAAGCCGAAAGTGCGCCTGCCCGGCGCCGGCGGCGCGCCGGAAATCGCCGGTTCCGCCAAGGAAGTGCTGATCATCCTGAAGCAGTCCCACCGCACCTTCGTCGACAAGCTGGCCTTCATCACCTCGGTCGGCTTCGGCGAGGGCGGCGACCACCGCCAGCAATTGGGCCTTCCTGGAAAAGGCCCGGTGGCGATCATCACCGACCTGTGCATCATGGAACCGGAAGCCGGCAGCAACGAATTCATCGTCACCTCGCTGCACCCGGGCGTGACCCGCGAGCAGGTCGTGGAAGCAACTGGCTGGGCGATTCGCTTCGCCGAGCAGGTGAGCGAAACCGTCGCGCCGACCGAGGTCGAATTGGAAGCCCTGCGCGCCCTGGAGGCCCGCACCGCTGCCGCCCATGGTCAGCAGGGAGGTGAGGAATGAGCCGCGAGGTCTTCATCTGTGACGCGGTGCGCACGCCCATCGGCCGCTTCGGCGGCGCGCTGGCCGGTGTGCGCGCCGACGACCTCGCCGCCGTGCCGGTGAAGGCGCTGGTGGAGCGCAATCCGCAGGTCGACTGGGCCGCGCTGGACGAGGTCTACCTCGGCTGCGCCAACCAGGCCGGCGAGGACAACCGCAACGTCGCGCGCATGGCGCTGCTGCTGGCGGGCCTGCCGGAGAGCGTGCCGGGCGTGACCCTCAACCGTCTCTGCGCCTCGGGCCTGGACGCGGTGGGCACCGCCTTCCGCGCCATCGCCAGCGGCGAGGCCGAACTGGTCATCGCCGGTGGCGTGGAGTCCATGTCCCGCGCGCCCTACGTGATGGGCAAGGCCGACAGCGCCTTTGGCCGTGGGCAGAAGATCGAGGACACCACCATCGGCTGGCGCTTCATCAACCCGCTGATGAAGGCGCAGTACGGCGTGGACGCGATGCCGCAGACCGCCGACAACGTGGCCGACGATTACAACGTCAACCGCGCCGACCAGGACGCCTTCTCCCTGCGCAGCCAGCAGCGCGCCGGCGTCGCCCAGGCTTCCGGTTACTTCGCCGAGGAAATCGTCCCGGTGGTGATCAAGGGTCGCAAGGGCGAAACCGTCGTCGACACCGACGAACACCCGCGCCCGGACACTACGCTGGAAGCGCTGGCCAAGCTCAAGCCGGTCAACGGCGAAGGCAAGACCGTCACCGCCGGCAACGCCTCGGGCGTCAACGACGGCGCTGTGGCGCTGATTCTCGCCAGTGCTGAAGCGGTGAAGAAACACGGCCTGACACCGCGTGCGAAAGTGCTCGGCATGGCCAGCGCCGGCGTCGCCCCGCGGGTGATGGGCATCGGCCCGGTGCCGGCGGTGCGCAAGCTGCTGGAGCGCCTGAATCTGTCGATGGATCAGCTCGACGTCATCGAGCTGAACGAAGCCTTCGCCGCGCAGGGCCTGGCGGTGACCCGTGAACTTGGCGTCGCCGATGACGATGCGCGGGTGAACCCCAACGGCGGCGCCATCGCCCTTGGGCATCCGCTGGGCGCCAGCGGTGCACGGCTGGTGCTCACTGCTGTGCATCAGTTGCAGAAGACGGGCGGCAGGCTCGGTCTGTGCACCATGTGCGTGGGCGTAGGGCAGGGTGTGGCGCTGGTGGTTGAGCGGGTGTGATCCCAAGAGCCCCTCACCCTAACCCTCTCCCGGAGGGAGAGGGGATTGTCCGTCATGGCGGTGATTGCGTGCGCATCCTGAAGTGTCAGGATGCATGGCGGAATATCTTCTCACTGCGAACGGCTCCCTCTCCCTCTGGGAGAGGGCTGGGGTGAGGGCCGCCCAACGCGCCATACTGTCCCGACAACGCCCGCCGATCTCCGGAGCTGCCTCGTGAGCACCAACCTTCTGTTCGACGCCTACTTCACCCAGCCCGCCATGCGCGCGATCTTCAGCGACCACGGCCGGGTGCAGGGCATGCTCGACTTCGAGGCCGCCCTGGCTCGTGCCGAGGCCCGCGTTGGCGTGATCCCGGCGAACGCGGTGGCACCCATCACCGCTGCCTGTCGTGCCGAGCTCTACGATTTCGAGGCACTGGCCCAGGCCATCTGCAGCGCCGGCAATTCCGCGATCCCGCTGGTGAAGGCGCTGGGCAAGCGCATCGCCGCTGAGGACGCCGAGGCCGAGCGCTACGTGCATCTGGGCGCCACCAGCCAGGACGTCATGGACTCCGGACTGGTCCTGCAACTGCGTGCTGCCATCGAGCTTCTGGAGAGTGATCTCGCTCGACTGGCCGACGCGCTCGTCGCTCAAGCACAAGCCCACGCCGGTACGCCCATGGTCGGCCGCACGTGGCTGCAACATGCCACGCCGGTCACCCTTGGCATGAAGATCGCCGGTTGGCTGGGCGCGATCACCCGCCACCGCCAACGCCTGGATGAACTCAAGCCGCGCCTGCTCTGCCTGCAGTTCGGCGGCGCTTCCGGCAGCCTCGCCGCATTGGGTGAGAAGGGCTTTGCCGTGGCTGAGACGTTGGCTGAAGAGCTGGACCTGCAACTGCCCGAGCAACCCTGGCACACCCAGCGCGACCGTCTGGTGGAGTTTGCCAGCCTGCTCGGCCTGATCGCCGGCAGCCTCGGCAAACTGGGCCGCGACCTCAGCCTGCTGATGCAGACCGAAGCCGGCGAAGTCTTCGAGCCATCCGCGCCGGGCAAGGGTGGTTCCTCCACCATGCCGCACAAGCGCAATCCGGTGGGCGCTGCCGTGCTGATCGGTGCGGCCACCCGTGCGCCGGGGCTGGTCTCGACGCTATTCGCCGCCATGCCCCAGGAACACGAGCGCAGCCTTGGCCTGTGGCACGCCGAGTGGGAAAGCCTGCCGGAGCTGTGTTGCCTCGTCTCGGGTGCCCTGCAACAGGCGCTGTCCCTCGTGCCGGGCCTGGAAGTCGACGCCGAGCGCATGCTCGCCAACCTCGACCTGACCCGCGGCCTGGTGCTCGCCGAAGCAGTGAGCATCGCCCTGGCCCAGCGTATCGGCCGTGATGCCGCGCACCACCTGGTGGAAAAGTGCTGCAAGCAGGCGGTGAAGGAGGGCGCGCACCTGCGCGTGGTGCTCGGCGCCAATGCCGAGGTCACTGCACAACTGAATGCCGAGGAGCTGGATCGACTGCTCGATCCTGCCCATTACCTGGGTCAGGCGCGCCGCTGGGTCGAACGCGCGCTGGCCGAACACCAAGAACTTTCCTTGCGCAAAGAATCCCGATAGGAGCCTTGCATGCCTGCCGTACGTCTCGCCGATGGCGACCTGAACTACCAACTGGACGGCCCGGCCGGTGCGCCGGTGCTGGTGCTGTCCAACTCCCTGGGCACCGACCTGCACATGTGGGACGCGCAGGTCGCGGCCTTCGCCGAACACTTCCGCGTGCTGCGCTATGACACCCGTGGCCACGGCGCTTCGCTGGTCACCCCCGGCCCCTACAGCGTCGAGCAGAACGGCCGCGACGTGCTGGCGCTGCTGGACGCGCTGGACATTCCGCGCGCGCATTTCTGTGGTCTGTCCATGGGCGGCCTGATCGGTCAGTGGCTGGGCATCCATGCGCCGGAGCGCCTCTCGCGGCTGGTGCTGTGCAATACCGCCGCGAAGATCGGCACCCCGGAAGTCTGGAACTCGCGCATCGAGACCGTACTCAGCGGCGGTGCCGAGGCCATGCGCAACCTGCGTGACGCGTCGATCTCGCGCTGGTTCACCGCTGACTTTGCCGAGGCTGAGCCGGGCAAGGTGGAGCCCATCGTCGGCATGCTGGCGCAGACGTCGCCGGAAGGTTATGCGGCCAACTGCGCAGCCGTGCGTGATGCCGATTTCCGTGGCGAGATCGGTGCGATCACCGCGCCGACCCTGGTGGTCTGCGGCTCAGTCGACCCGGTGACCACTACCGAGGACGGCCGCTTCCTGCAGGCGCGCATTCCCGGCGCCGAGCTGGTGGAGTTCCGCGCCGCGCACCTGTCCAACGTGCAGGCGGGGGATGCCTTCAGCCAGCGCGTGCTTTCCTTCCTGCGCGCGTAATTGCTCGCTCCTACAAGGTTCCGATTTGGAGTTTGAGATGGACGAAAAAGAACGCTACGAAGCCGGCATGCAGGTGCGTCGCGCGGTACTCGGCGATGCCCACGTCGACCGCAGCCTGGCCAAGCGCAACGCCTTCAACGAAGAGTTCCAGGAAATGATCACCCGCCACGCCTGGGGTGACATCTGGACCCGCCCCGGCCTGCCGCGCCACACCCGCAGCCTGATCACCATCGCCATGCTGATCGGCATGAACCGCGAGGGCGAACTCACGCTGCACCTGCGCGCCGCGCGCAATAATGGAGTGACCCGCGAAGAGATCAAGGAAGTGCTGCTGCAGAGCGCTATCTACTGCGGCATCCCCGCTGCCAACGCCACCTTCCACCTCGCCGAGGCGGTGTGGGACGAGCTGGGTACCGAGTCGCTGGACGACGCCTGATTCAGCGCCGCCCGGACCACGCATCCGGGCGGTGCCTGATTGGCTGATGCTCGTCCGCCCTACGACCCTGCGATAGTCCGAGCGGGGAAGTCTCGCGGAGAAACTCCGCTCCCATGAGATCAAGAGCCGCTCCCACGACTCTGGAGAGACTCAGCTCTCCAGCTCCTTGCGATCCCTGAACAACTCCAGCGCCTGCGGATTGGCCAGCGCATCGGTGTTCTTCACCGGCCGGCCGTGCACCACATTACGCACCGCCAGTTCGACGATCTTGCCGCTGATGGTGCGCGGGATGTCGGTGACCGCGAGAATCTTCGCCGGCACGTGGCGCGGGGTGGTGTTGCTGCGGATGGTCTGGCGGATGCGCTCCTGCAGTGTCTCGTCCAGTTCCACGCCGTCGCGCAGGCGCACGAACAGCACCACGCGCACGTCGCCCTGCCAGTCCTGACCGATGGCGATGGATTCCAGTACCTGCTCGACCTTTTCCACCTGGCGGTATATTTCCGCGGTGCCGATGCGCACGCCGCCGGGGTTGAGCACGGCATCCGAACGACCATGGATCACCAGGCCGCCGTGCTCGGTTTCTTCGGCGTAGTCGCCGTGGGCCCACACGCCGGGGAAGGTGGCGAAGTAGGCCTCGTGGAATTTCTCGTCGTTTTCGTCGTTCCAGAAACCCACCGGGATCGATGGGAAGTGCTTCACGCAGACCAGCTCGCCCTTTTCACCGTGCACCGCTTTACCCGTCTCGTCCCAGACCTCAACTGCCATGCCCAGCGCCTTGCACTGGATTTCCCCGCGCCAGACCGGCGCAGTCGGATTGCCGATGGCGAAGCAGGAAACGATGTCGGTGCCGCCGGAAATCGACGACAGGCAAAGGTCGGGTTTCACCTCGCGGTAGACGTAGTCGAAGCTCTCGTGGGCCAGCGGTGAACCCGTGGAGAGGAGCGTCTTCAGACGCTCCAGCGAGTGGGTCAGGCGCGGGCGCACATTGGCTTTCTCCAGCGCCGCGATGTACTTGGCGCTGGTGCCGAAGACACTGATGTGTTCCGCATCGATCAGGTCCATCAGGCGCTCGGGGCCGGGGTGGAAGGGCGAGCCGTCGTAGAGCACCAGCGTGGCGCCGACGGCCAGGCCGGAGACCAGCCAATTCCACATCATCCAGCCGCAGGTGGTGTAGTAGAACAGCGTGTCGTCCTGCCCCAGGTCGACGTGCAGGCCGTGTTCCTTCAGGTGTTGCAGCAGCACGCCGCCGGTGCCGTGGACGATGCACTTGGGTACGCCGGTGGTGCCGGAGGAGTAGAGGATGTACAGCGGGTGGTCGAAGGGCACCGGGGTGAATACGGGCTCGCCGCCGCTGTGGAAGAAGTCCTGCCAGAGGCTGACCCGCGCCGGCGTCTGGAAGTCCGTGCGGCGCGCATGGCCGTTGGCGTAGGGGACGATCAGCAACTGTTCGAGGCTCGGCAACTGGGCGAGGATTTCGTTGAGCTTGGCGGTCAGGTCCAGCACCTTGCCGGCGTAGCGGTAGCCGGCGCAGGCGATCAGCACCTTGGGTTCGATCTGACCGAAACGGTCGATCACGCCCTGGGTGCCGAAGTCCGGCGAACAGCTCGACCAGGTGGCGCCCAGGCTGGTGGTGGCGAGCATGCCGACCACGGTCTGCCAGGTGTTGGGCATGAAGGCCGCGACGCGGTCGCCGACGCCCACGCCGGCTTCGCGCAGGGCGCGCTGCAGGCCGGCGACCTGGGCGGCCAGTTCGGCGTGGCTGAGCACTTCGCGCTGTTCATCCTCGCTGACGGCGATCAACGCCGGCTTGTGGTCGCGGCGGCGCAGCAGGTGTTCGGCGAAGTTCAGGGTGGCGCCGGGGAACCAACGCGCATCGGGCATTTCCGGGCCTTCCTCGAGGACCGCCGTGGGCGCCTCGTGGAATTGCACGTCGAAGCTGTCGACGATGGCCAGCCAGAAGGCCTCGCGCTCGGCGATGCTCCAGGCGTGCAGGGCGGCGTAATCGGGCAGGTCAAGGCCGTGCTGCTGCGCTACCTTGCGCCGGAAGGCGTCCATGCGGGTGGCGGCGATGCGTTCGGGGGAGGGGCTCCAGAGCGCCTGGTTCATCGACTACGACTCCAACTGATTCGTGTGGGACGGAAGGCACCGCCGACGAACGGTGCCTGCGCAGCATGTCACGAAGCGCCGCAAGAACCCTCAAGTCACTGGGCGACCCAGCCGCCATCCATGTTCCAGGCGGCGCCGCGGACCTGGGCGGCAGCTTCAGAACACAAGAATAGCGCCAGCTCGCCGAGCTGGTCGGCGGTGACGAAGTCCAGCGACGGCTGCTTCTCCGCCAGTAGGTCGTGGCGCGCCTGTTCGGGGCTGGCGCCGGCGGCGATACGCGCGTCGATCTGCTGTTGTACCAGCGGCGTCAGCACCCAACCGGGACAGATGGCGTTGCAGGTGATGGCCGTGGTGGCGGTTTCCAGGGCGGTGGTCTTGGTCAGGCCGATCACCCCGTGCTTGGCGGCCACGTAGGCGCTCTTGCCGGCGGAGGCGACCAGGCCGTGGGTCGAGGCGATGTTGAGGATGCGCCCCCAGCCGCGCTGGCGCATGCCCGGTAGCGCCAGGCGGGTGGTGTGGAACACCGAGGAGAGGTTGATGGCGAGGATCGCGTTCCAGCGCTCCACGGGGAAGTCTTCCAGCGCCGCGACGTGCTGGATGCCGGCGTTGTTGACCAGGATGTCGGGGCCGCCGAACTCGCGCTCGACGTAGGCGATCATCTCGGCGATCTGCTCGGGTTGTGCCATGTCCGCACCTTGGTGCCCGATGCGCGTGCCGTGCACCGACAGCTCGCGCACGGCCGCGTCGATGTCGCCGAAGCCGTTGACCACCACATTGGCGCCCGCCTGGGCCAGGCGCGCAGCGATGCCCAGGCCGATGCCGCTGGTGGAGCCGGTGACCAGTGCGGTCTTGCCCTTGAGTGTCATGCAAATCTCCTCTGGAACGGGTTAGCCGCATCGCTGCGACTATCAAAACATTGGAATACCCAGAATTCGTTTGTGGCCTTGCGAGCTAGAGCAGAACAAGGAAAAAGCAGGCGAGGACGCGGAGTTGACGTGTAGTCAATGAGCAGTCATCGCCTGCTTTTGACGCAGTTATGCCGACGCGCAGCTAGCCACAAGCGGATTCTCAGACGATGCCGGTGGCGTAGAAGGTGCTTATCACCACGAACACCGCGAGGGTCTTGATCAGTGTGATGGCGAAGATGTCCTTGTAGGCTTCGCGGTGGGTCAGGCCGGTGACCGCGAGCAGGGTGATGACCGCGCCGTTGTGCGGCAGGGTGTCCATGCCGCCGGAGGCCATGGCCGCCACCCGGTGCAATACTTCCAGCGGGATGTTGGCGGCCTGGGCGGCAGCGATGAACTGTTCGGACATGGCCGCCAGCGCGATGCTCATACCGCCGGACGCCGAGCCGGTGATGCCGGCCAGGGTGGTGACGGTGATGGCCTCATTGACCAGCGGATCGGGAATCTTCTTCAGTGCGTCGGCCAGTACCAGGAAGCCCGGCAGCGAGGCGATCACCGCGCCGAAGCCGTATTCCGAAGCCGTGTTCATGGCCGCCAGCAGCGCGCCGGAAACAGCGGTCTTGCTGCCCTCGGCGATCTTGCTGCGAATCACCGCGAAGCTGGTCACCAGCACCAGCAGGATGCCCAGCAGCAGCGCCGCCTGCACCGCCCAGATGCCGGTCAGCTTGGCCACATCGCTGGCCACCGGCGCGGCCATGCCGGCCAGTTGCAGGCTGTGGGTCTTGCCGTAGACCTGGGGAATCCAGTGGGTGAACAGCAGGTTGGCGACGCCCACCAGCACCAGCGGCGAGAGCGCCAGCAGCGGGTTGGGCAATCGGATGTCGTCCGCGGTTTCCGGCTCGTTGCGCAGTTCGTTGCCGTAGCCTTCACCGGCCGCGCGCGCCTTGCCGGCCTGGCGGCGGAGGAACAGCATGCCCACGGTGAACACGAACAGGCTGCCGATCACCCCCAGCCAGGGCGCGGCCCAGCCGGTGGTGTTGAAGAAGGCAGTGGGGATGATGTTCTGGATCTGCGGGGTGCCGGGCAGGGCGTCCATGGTGAAGCTGAAGGCGCCCAGGGCGATGGTCGCCGGGATCAGTCGCTTGGGGATATTGCTCTGGCGGAACATCTCGGCGGCGAACGGATAGACCGCGAACACCACCACGAACAGTGACACGCCGCCGTAGGTGAGCAGGGCGCAGACCAGCACGATCACCAGCATCGCCTGGCGGGTGCCGAGCAGGCGGATGGCCGCGGCGACGATGGAGCGCGAGAAGCCCGACAGCTCGATCAGCTTGCCGAACACCGCACCGAGCAGGAACACCGGGAAGTAGAGTTTGACGAAGCCGACCATCTTCTCCATGAACACGTCGGTGAAGGCCGGTGCCACGGCGGAAGGGTCGGTGAGCAGCACTGCCAGCAGCGCGGCGATGGGGGCGAAGAGGATCACGCTGTAGCCGCGGTAGGCGGCGAGCATCAGCAGGGCGAGGGCCGCGAGGGCGATGACCACGCTCATCGAAGTATCTCCAGTTGTCGCGCGGCTCCGGGCCGCGCGTCGTTCTTGTTGTAGTGGGATTGCCTGACGCTCAGATGATCACCACAGCGGCAGCACGTAGCTGAGGATCAGGCGGTTTTCGTCGAGGTCGTTGCCGAAGTGGCTGGAACGAACTGTCGCATTGCGCCACTTCACGCCGAAGTTCTTCAGCGGCCCGTTCTGCACCACGTAGCCGATGTCGGTGTCGCGCTCCCACTCCTTGCCTTCGGGCTTGCCGGCGCCCAGTTCGATGTTGTCGCCGGACAGGTAGCGCGTCATGAAGGTCAGACCGGGCACGCCAAGGGCGGCAAAGTCATAGTCGTAGCGCGCCTGCCAGGATTTCTCGTCGCGGTTGGCGAAGTCGCCGATCTGCACGAAGTTGACCAGGAAGGCGTCGGTGCCGCCGATGTAGGCGAAGCCGGTGTCGCCACTCATCTTCTGGTAGCCGGCGCCGAAGCCGTGGCCGCCGAGGGTGTAGGTGAGCATGGCGCCGAAGGCGCGGTTGTCGACGTTGCTGTGGCCGTCGTCGTCGGAGCGGGCGTAGCGCAGGTCGGTCTTCAGTGACTGGCCGGCGGCGATGGGCAGTACGTGCACCAGGTTGACGATGTGCTGGTCGTAGAGCCCGTCGAGCTTGGCGTAGCTGTAGCCGGTGGTGAGTTGCGGCGTCCACTTGTAGCTGAGGCCGGCGAAGTCGAACTGGTCGCTGGTGTCGGTGGCGACGATGCCGCGCGCGCTGCCACTGGTGACTGTCATGTCCTCGCGGTTGGACGAGTCGCGCTGGCTCACCTGGCGCAGGCGGCCGCCGTCGAAGGTCAGGCCGGCGAACTCGGCGGAATTCAGGTGCGCACCTTCGAAGGTCTGTGGCAGCAGGCGCGAATCGTTGGCCAGCACGGTGGGCAGCTTGGGCAGCAGGGTGCCGATCTTCAGCGTGCTCTTCGAGGCGCGCAGCTTGGCGGTCAGGCCCAGTTCGCTGTAGTCGTCCGGCGCGCCGTTGACCTTGTCCTTGTCGCGCGGCAGCAGGCCGGACCCGGCGCGGTCGGGGCTGGAGTCCAGCTTTAGGCCCAGTAGACCGATAGCATCGACGCCCACGCCGATGGTGCCTTCGGTGAAGCCGGATTCGTAGCGCAGCAGGAAGCCCTGCGCCCACTCGTCCTGCTTGGATTGCGCGGCGTTGTCCTGGCGGAAGTCGCGGTTGAAGTAGAAGTTGCGCAACTCGACGCTGGCCTTGCTGTCGGCAAGGAATTCGGCGAAGGCCTGGGGCGAAAGGGCGAGGGTGGAACCGAGGGCGGTGATGACGGCGGCATGATTGAGCGTGGAGCGGCTCATCGGGTGATCTCCTGGCGCGGCGCCGTATGCGAAGCGGGACTAGCCGTGGTGTCCGCTGGGGTCTGTTCGCGTTCGGGCAGCGTTGATTGTTGTTATGTCGGCTGTGCGGCGCGAAGGCCGCGAGAGGCGACATAGCCAGGACCGTGCCAGGATTGTAACTATTTGATTTATAAGTCTTATTTTGAGATTTTCGTGGATTGGGAGAAGCGGTTTGTCTCTAACTGGAGACAAGGCGACGGATTGAATCGCCTGGGGCCCATCACTCAAGAGTTTGGAGTGTTTGTCTCTTTTTTGAGACTTGTCTCTTTTTCAGGACTGAAGGCCCAGCGCTGCCATTTTCTTGTACAGCGTCGAGCGCCCCAGGCCCAGGCGTTGTGCGGCCGCATCGACGTTGCCGGCATGCTCGGCCAGGGTGTTGGCAATCAGTTCGCGCTCGAAGGCATCCCGTGCTGCGTAGAAGTCCTGCCCCTCGGCCAGACGGGTTCCCGGTGTCGTCGAGGCGACGGGCAGTGGCTGCAACTCGCCCAGTGCCGAACGCAGCGCGGCGGCGTCGATCTGCGGGCGATCACCCAGCAGCACGGTGCGCTCCAGCAGGTTGCGCAGCTCGCGCACGTTGCCCGGCCAGGAGTGCCGGGCGAGTAGGGCGAGGCCATCGGTGTTCAGTTCATAAAGTGTCTGGCGGTCGTCGCGCAGGCCGTCGAGGATGGCTTCGCACAGCGCCGGCAAATCCTCCAGGCGCTCGCGCAGCGGCGGAATCTCGATGGGCAGGACGTTGATGCGGTAGAACAGGTCGGCGCGGAAACGTCCCTCGCGCACGGCCGCAGCGAGGTCGATGGAGGTGGCGGCGATCAGGCGGATGTCGCTGCGCAGGACTTCGTTCGAGCCGACCGGTTCGAACTCCTTCTCCTGTAGCACCCGTAGCAGTTTGCTCTGCAAGGTCAGCGGCATGTCACCAATCTCGTCGAGGAACAGCGTGCCGCCCTGGGCGATCTGCAGCTTGCCGGCGCGGCCCTTGCGGTCGGCACCGGTGAAGGCGCCCGGCGCGGTACCGAAGAACTCGGCTTCCAGCAGGGACTCGGGAATGGCGGCGGCGTTGAGGCTGACGAAGGGTTTGTCGGCGCGTGGCGAGGTCGCGTGGATGGCGTGGGCCAGCAGTTCCTTGCCGGTGCCGGTCTCGCCCAGCAACAGGATCGGTGCCTCGCTGGCGGCACCCCGGCGGGCGCGGCGCTTCACTTCCAGGCTGGCCGGGCTGGTGCCGATGAAGTGGCCGAAGCTGTACTTCGCCTGGCGCGCCTGCAGCAGCGAACGGGTCGAGGCCAGCTCGGCCTGCATGCGCTGGTAGCGGGTGAGCAGGGGCGACAGCGCACGCAGTTCGTCGAACAGGGCGAAGCCGATGCCTCCGATGACCTCGCCCGCATCGTCGCGGATCGGCACGCGCATGACCACCAGCGGGTCCTTGGCCATGTCGAGGATGTCCAGCAGCATCGGCCGGCCGCTGCTGACCACTTCGCGCATCAGGCTGCCGGGGATCACCTGTTCTACCGGGCGGCCGACGGCCTGCTCGGCACTGTCCAGGCCGAAGCGCTGCGCATAGCGCTGGTTGATCCAGACGATCCGCGCCTCGCGGTCGACGATCACCGTGCCCTCGCTGAACTGCTCGAAGATCTCGAACAGCGAGCGGATCGCCAGTTGGCGGACGCTGGGGTAGTCCTTGAGGCTGTGGGTGTCGGTCATGGTCAGGCCGTGCGCGGGGAGGGCAGAGGGCGCACTGTACCGGGATGCGAAGATCAGGTCAGCCGGTAGGGCGAATAACGCCACAGGCGTTATCCGCCGATGGCTCGGCGCTGGATGAAGCGCGCTGCTTCAGGCGCCCTACGTTCTGGGAGTGTGCCGGCGAGCAGCCCCGTGAATCGGCGTCACCGGCTCCCCCTCACCCCAGCCCTCTCCCCGAGGAGAGGGGGCAGTCCGTGCCGGCTGACACATTGGTGTCAGCCGGCGCCGAACGGTTCCCTCTCCCTTTGGGAGAGGGTTAGGGTGAGGGGCTCTTGTAGGATCGGTCGACGTCAGCGCTTGGACAGTTGCGCCTTGGCCACCCGCGAGCCGTTGGGCTTGTCCAGCACCGCGCAGATGCGTTGGCCAGCATCGATCAGCTGGTCCAGGTCGACGCCGGTGTGGATGCCCAGGCCGCCCAGCAGGTAGAGCACGTCCTCGGTGGCGACGTTGCCGGTGGCGCCCTTGGCGTAGGGGCAGCCGCCCAGGCCGGCGACCGAGCTGTCGAACACCGCAATGCCTTCCAGGAGGCTGGCGTAGATGTTCGCCGTCGCCTGGCCATAGGTGTCGTGGAAGTGCCCGGCCAGTTGCGCGCGCGGCACGCGTTGGCCGACGACGTCGAACATGTGCCGGGTGGCGCCGGCGGTGCCGACGCCGATGGTGTCGCCCAGGGAGACTTCGTAGCAGCCCATGGCGTGCAGTTCCGCGGCGACGGCGGCGACCTGCTCTGCGTCCACTTCACCCTGGTAGGGGCAGCCGAGCACGCACGAGACATAGCCGCGCACGCGCACGCCGTGCTGGCGTGCCGCTTCCATCACCGGGACGAAGCGCTCCAGGCTCTCCTTGATCGAGCAGTTGATGTTCTTCTGCGAGAAGGCCTCGGAGGCGGCGGCGAATACCGCGACTTCCTTCACCTGGGACTCCAGCGCGGCTTCGAAGCCCTTCAGGTTCGGCGCCAGGGCTGCGTAGGTGACGCCGGCCTTCTGCCGGATGCCGGCGAAGACTTCGGCCGAGCCGGCCATCTGCGGCACCCACTTGGGCGACACGAAACTGCCGACTTCGATGTAGCCCAGGCCGGCGGCGGTGAGGTCATCGACCAGGCGCACCTTGTCGGCGACGGCGATGGGTTGCTTCTCGTTCTGCAGGCCGTCGCGCGGGCCGACTTCGACCAGGCGGACGGATGTTGGCAGTGTCATGAAATGTCCTCGTTGGGTTTGGGCGAAGGGCGCAGGAGCTTTCGGCCAAGTAGGGCGCATAAAGCGGAACGCTTTATGCGCCGTTGCCTGGTGGCGGATAACGCTGGCGCGTTATGCGCCCTACAAGAGCCGGGGTCAGGCCGGCGCTTCTTCCAGTTCGACCAGCGCGGTGCCTTCGGACACCAGTTCGCCCTCGCTGCAATACAGCGATTTCACCACGCCGGCGTGCGGCGCGCGAATGCTGTGTTCCATCTTCATCGCTTCGAGCACCACCAGTGCGGCGCCGGCTTCGACGCTCTGCCCCGGTTCGACCAGGATGCGCACGATGCTGCCGTTCATCGGCGCGCCCAGGCCGCCCTGGTGCGAATGCGCGGCTTCGGCCTCGGCGATGGCGTCGAAACGCTGCACGTTGACCAGTTCACCGTTCCACTCCAGATAGAGGCTGTCGCCACGGCGGATCACCTGATGGCGGCGGCGAATCTCGCCGTCCTTCACATCCAGCCACTGACCCTCGAGCTGGGCGATGCGCTGCCCATCGGCATGGCGCAGGCGCACCACGTGCGACTCACCCTTGGCCAGCAGGTGCAGGTCGGTCTCGCCCGGCAGGCCGCTGCGCCAGCCGCTCTGGGCGGACCAGGGCGAATGGGCGTCGTCGCCGCGCACGCGGGTGGCTTCGCTTTGCACCCAGGCTTCGCCGGCCAGTTGCCAGAAGCGCTCGGGCAGTGCGGTCGGAGCGGGCAGCAGGGTGTCCTGGTAGCGGGCGATGAAGCCGGTGTCCAGCTCGCCGTCGGCGAAGGCCGGATGGGCCAGCACGCGGCGCAGGAAGGCCAGGTTGGTCTTGAAGCCGCCAACGGCGGTTTCGGCGAGCATCGACAGCAGGCGCTGGCGCGCTTCCTCGCGGTTCTCGCCCCAGGCGATCAGCTTGGCCAGCATCGGGTCGTAGAACGGCGAGATGTCGTCGCCCTCGCGGATGCCGCTGTCGGTGCGGCGGCCGGGGCCGGCGGCGGGTTCGCGGTACAGCGCCAGATGGCCGCTGGCGGGCAGGAAGCCGCCCTCGGGGTCTTCGGCATACAGGCGCACTTCGATGGCATGGCCGTTCAGCGGCACCTGTTCCTGGGTGATCGGCAGCGGCTCGCCACGGGCGACGCGGATCTGCCAGGCGACCAGGTCGAGGCCGGTGATGGCTTCGGTGACCGGATGTTCCACCTGCAGGCGGGTGTTCATTTCCATGAAGAAGAACTGCCCGCTGCCTTCGTCGTAGAGGAACTCCACGGTGCCGGCGCCGACGTAGCCGATGGCCTGGGCCGCGCGCACAGCGGACTCGCCCATGGCGGCGCGCAGTTCGGCGGAGAGGCCGGGTGCCGGCGCTTCTTCCACCACCTTCTGGTGGCGGCGCTGGATCGAGCAGTCGCGCTCGTTGAGGTACAGGCAGTGGCCGTGCTGGTCGGCGAACACCTGGATTTCCACGTGGCGCGGCTTGGTCAGGTATTTCTCCACCAGCATGCGCGAATCGCCGAAACCGGACTGCGCTTCACGCTGGGCGGATTCCAGCGCCTCGGCCAGTTCGGCCTCGCGCTCGACGACCTTCATGCCTTTGCCACCGCCACCGGCGGCGGCCTTGAGCAGCACCGGGTAGCCAATGCGCTGCGCTTCGCGCTGGAAGGTGGCGTAGTCCTGCGCCTCGCCGTGGTAGCCGGGCACCAGCGGTACGCCGGCGGTTTCCATCAGCGCCTTGGCCGCAGACTTGCTGCCCATGGCGTCGATGGCGCTGGCCGGCGGGCCGAGGAAAATCAGCCCGGCCTCTTCGCAGGCGCGGGCGAAGCCGGCGTTCTCCGAGAGGAAGCCGTAGCCAGGGTGAATGGCCTGGGCACCAGCGGCCTTCGCGGCGGCCAGCACGGCGTCAGCGCGCAGGTAGCTTTCAGCCGGTTTGGCGCCGCCCAGGTCGATGGCGATGTCCGCCTCTTCGACGTGGCGGGCATTGCGGTCGGTGGCGCTGTGCACGGCCACGGTGGTCAGGCCCAGGGCCTTGGCGGTGCGCATCACGCGGCAGGCGATCTCGCCGCGGTTGGCCATCAGCAGGGTATCGATCTTCTTCATCAGACTTGCTCCTGCCAGGCCGGCTTGCGCTTCTCCAGGAAGGCGCGCAGGCCTTCCTGCCCCTCGGGGCTGATGCGGATGCGGGCGATGGCGGCTTCGGTGTAGCGGCGCAATTCGGGCTTGAGATCACCGGCGCCAATTTCGTGGAACAGCGCCTTGCAGGCGACCAGGGCCGCCGGACTGTTGTTCAGCAGGTTGGCGATCCACGCTTCGGCCTCGTCGTCCAGTTCGGCCGCCGGATAGGTTTCGTCCACCAGGCCCAACTCTCGCGCGCGGATGCCGCTGAAGCGCTCGGCGGTCATTGCGTAGCGGGTGGCGGCGCGCTGGCCGATGGCCTTGGTGACGAAGGGGCCGATGGTGGCCGGGATCAGGCCGATGCGCACTTCGGACAGGCAGAACTGCGCGTCCTCGGCGGCCAGCACCATGTCGCAGCAGGCGGCCAGTCCGACACCGCCGCCAAACGCCGCGCCCTGGACGATGGCGAGGGTCGGCTTCTTCAGTTGGTGCAGGTTGTAGAGCAACTCCGCGAGTTGCTGGGCGTCGTTCAGGTTGCCCTGGTAGTCCAGCTTCACGGACTCCTGCATCCACGCCAGGTCCGCACCGCCGCAGAAGTGGCGGCCACGGCCGCGCAGCACGACGAGGCGTACGCGGTCGTCGTTGGCCACGGTGTCCAGTGCCTGGATCAGCTCGGCGATGGTCTGTGCGTTGAAGGCGTTGTTCTTCTCCGGGCGGTTCAGCCACAGGCTGGCGACGCCGCGCGGGTCGATATCGAGCTCGATGCTCTCAAAAGAGAAAGTCTGATAGTCGGTCATGGCTGCGGCCTTACATGCGGAAGACGCCGAAGCGGGTTGCTTCGACAGGCGCGTTGAGCGAGGCGGAGAGGGCGAGGCCGAGCACGTCGCGGGTCTGCGCCGGGTCGATCACGCCGTCGTCCCACAGGCGGGCGCTGGAATAGTAGGGATGGCCCTGGCGCTCGTACTGCTCGAGGATCGGTGCCTTGATCTTTGCCTCGTCTTCGGCGGACAGCGCAGAGCCTGCGCGTTCGGCCTGCTCGCGCTTGACCTGGGCCAGCACGCCGGCAGCCTGTTCGCCGCCCATCACGCCGATCCGCGCGTTGGGCCACATCCACAGGAAGCGCGGGTCGTAGGCGCGGCCGCACATGCCGTAGTTACCGGCGCCGAAGCTGCCGCCGATGATCACGGTGAACTTCGGCACCTGGGCGCAGGCCACGGCGGTGACCAGCTTGGCGCCGTGCTTGGCGATGCCGCCGGCCTCGTACTTCTGGCCGACCATGAAGCCGGTGATGTTCTGCAGGAACACCAGCGGGATGCCGCGCTGGCAGGCCAGTTCGATGAAGTGCGCGCCTTTCTGCGCGGCCTCGGCGAAGAGGATGCCGTTGTTGGCGAGAATCGCCACCGGGTAGCCGTGCAGGTGGGCGAAGCCGCACACCAGGGTGGTGCCGAACAGCGCCTTGAACTCGTCGAATTCGCTGCCGTCGACCAGGCGGGCGATGATCTCGCGCACGTCGAAGGGCTGCTTGCTGTCCACCGGAATGACCCCGTACAGCTCGTCGGCGGCGTACAGCGGCGCGCGCGGGGCGCGGGTGTTGAGCTGGCCCTGCTTGGTCCAGTTGAGGTTGGCGATGCAGCGGCGGGCGATGGCCAGCGCGTGCTCGTCGTCCTCGGCGTAATGGTCGGCCACGCCGGAGGTCTTGCAGTGCACGTCGGCGCCGCCCAGGTCCTCGGCGCTCACCACTTCACCGGTGGCGGCCTTCACCAGCGGCGGGCCGGCGAGGAAGATGGTGGCCTGGTTGCGCACCATGATGGTCTCGTCGCTCATCGCCGGCACGTAGGCGCCGCCGGCGGTGCAGGAGCCCATCACCACGGCGATCTGCGGGATGCCCTGGGCGCTCATGTTGGCCTGGTTGAAGAAGATGCGGCCGAAGTGCTCGCGGTCGGGGAAGACTTCGTCCTGGCGCGGCAGGTTGGCGCCGCCAGAGTCCACCAGGTAGATGCACGGCAGGCGGTTCTGCTGGGCGATGGTCTGGGCGCGCAGGTGCTTCTTCACGGTCAGCGGGTAGTAGCTGCCACCTTTTACCGTGGCGTCGTTGCCGACGATCATGCATTCCACGCCTTCCACGCGGCCGATGCCGGCGACCACGCCGGCGGCGGCGACGTCTTCGCCGTACACCTCATGGGCGGCGAGGGCGGAGACTTCGAGGAAAGGGGAGCCGGCGTCGAGCAGGCGGTTGATGCGCTCGCGCACCAGCAGCTTGCCGCGCGCAGTGTGCTTGGCCTGGGCGGCGGCGCCGCCGCCTTCATGGACGCGGCCGAGGACGGCGCGCAGGTCCTGGACGTTCTCCAGCATGGTCGCGGCGTTGGCGGCGAAGTCGGGGGAACGCGGGTTGATCTGGGTGTGCAGGATGGCCATGGGGGCTCCATCAGGTTGAGCTCGGTGCGGGGGCTTTTCTCTCACCCCGACCCTGGCTGCGCGCCCCGCTCCTGAGGGAGAGGGGGCGCAATCGGAACGCTGAAGGTTCAGCCGGCACCGCTCAGTTCCCTAACCCTCCGGGAGAGGGTTAGGGTGAGGGTGCTCTCAGGCTGCTCAGCGGGTCTCGTTGAACAGCTCGCGGCCGATCAGCATGCGGCGGATTTCGCTGGTGCCGGCGCCGATCTCGTAGAGCTTGGCGTCGCGCAGCAGGCGGCCGGTGGGGAACTCGTTGATGTAGCCGTTGCCGCCAAGTATCTGGATGGCGTCCAGGGCCATCTGGGTCGCGCGCTCGGCGGTGTAGAGGATCACCCCGGCGGCGTCCTTGCGGGTGGTTTCGCCACGGTCGCAGGCCTGGGCCACGGCATAGAGATAGGCGCGGCTGGCGTTGAGCTGGGTGTACATGTCGGCGACCTTGCCCTGGATCAGCTGGAACTCGCCGATGCTCTGGCCGAACTGCTTGCGGTCGTGGATGTAGGGAACGATCACGTCCATGCACGCCTGCATGATGCCGATCGGGCCGCCGGCAAGAACCACGCGCTCGTAGTCCAGGCCGCTCATCAGCACCTTTACGCCGCCGTTGACTGCGCCCAGCACGTTCTCTTCCGGCACTTCCACATCATCGAAGAACAGCTCGCAGGTGTTCGAGCCGCGCATGCCCAGCTTGTCGAACTTGCTGCCACGGCTGAAGCCTTTCCAGTCGCGCTCGACGATGAACGCGGTGATGCCGTGGGCGCCTTTTTCCGGTTCGGTCTTGGCGTAGATCACATAGGTGTTGGCATCCGGGCCATTGGTGATCCAGGTCTTGCTGCCGTTCAAGACGAAGCGGTCGCCGCGCTTCTCGGCGCGCAGCTTCATCGATACCACGTCGGAGCCGGCGTTGGGCTCGCTCATGGCCAGGGCGCCGATGTGCTCGCCGCTGATCAGTTTGGGCAGGTACTTAGCCTTCTGCTCGGCGTTGCCGTTGCGCTTGATCTGGTTGACGCACAGGTTGGAATGCGCCCCGTAGGACAGGCCGACCGACGCCGAGCCACGGCTGATTTCCTCGATGGCGATGACGTGGGCCAGGTAACCCATGTTGGCGCCGCCGTATTCCTCCGCCACGGTGATGCCGAGCAGGCCCATGTCGCCGAACTTCTTCCACATGTCCATGGGGAACAGGTTGTCGGCGTCGATCTGCGCGGCGCGCGGGGCCAGTTCGCTGGCGACGAAGCCCTGCACCTGCTCGCGCAGCATGTCGATGGTTTCGCCGAGGCCGAAGTTGAGGGAGGGGTAGCTCATGGAATCACCTGTACTTGTATTTATATGCGGATGAGAGAGCGGGCAGGGCGGCGAGATCAGCTCGTGGCGCGCTGCTTGCGGGGTTTGTCGGTCTCGGCCATGGCCGCCAGGCAGCGCTCCTCGGCCGTGTCCAGTTCCAGTTTCATCTGCTCGATGTCGAGCAACTGTTGCTCAAGCTGCGCGCGGCGCGCGGTGATCTTGTCGAGGAAGGTCTGCAGCTGCCTGGTGTTGCCGCTGCTGGGGTCGTAGAGGTCGATCAGCTCCTTGCACTCGGCCAGCGAGAAGCCGATGCGCTTGCCGCGCAGGATCAGCTTCAGGGCTACCAGGTCCTTGGCGCTGTAGATGCGCTCCTGGCCACGGCGCTCGGGGCTGAGCATGCCTTGCTCCTCGTAGAAGCGGATGGCGCGGGTGGTGACGTCCAGTTCGCGGGCCAGCTCGGAGATGGTGTAGGTCGTGGGCATGGGAATCTTCTTGCTCGGTCGTTTACCTTTACGTTAACGTAAACCTGCCTTGGGTCACTGTCAACACACCTCGCAGGCGGCGTAGGAAAGGTGGATGGCGCGGGAATTGCCTCGTGGTCGCCTCTAACCTTTCCCACCAGGGGCTTCCCCTTTACGGACGCCGCCGGCGGGTGTACACAGCCCTGACCAGCCTGCGAGTTCCGTGCCCTGAAAGAGGGCGCGGAACCTACCGGAGCGATGCATGACGACAAGAACAATAAGCAGCAACCTGTTGCGCGAAGCCCACCTTGCCCGTGAACACCTGCAGCAGGAGGGCGAAGTGCCCAGCGGCGTGCTCCGCGAGGAAATCGACGCCTCCTGGCGACGCAGCCTCGGCCACGGCCTGGACTGCGCCAGCGGCACCGAGCACGGCCTCGACACGCGGGTGAAGCCCGACGTGCTGCTGGCCGGCAATCGCCTACTGCTCGACGCCGCCACGCCCGAGCTCGACTACCTGCAGCAGCGCCAGGGCCACGACGGCGTGATCATCCTGGCCAACGCCGACGCCACCATCCTGTCCGTCGAAGGCGCGCGCGAGCGCATGCAGAGCAAGGGCCTGGCCGATATCGTCCAGGGCGCCTGCTGGAGTGAAGCTTCCCGCGGCACCAACGCCCTGGGCACCGCGCTGGTGGAAAAGCGCGCCACGCAGATCGACTGCGGCGAACACTTCCTCGACCGCCTGAGCCGCTTCTCCTGCACCTCGGTGCCCATCGAGGGGCCGCAAGGCACGTTGCTCGGTGTGCTCGACATGACCCGCGAAGGGCCGCTTTCCGGTCCGCGGGAAAGCCTCTCGCTGCTCAGCCTCGCGGTGTTCCAGATCGAGGCGCGGCTGTTCGCCGTCAGCCATCCGGGACAGGTGGTGATCGCCTTCCATTACCGCCGCCAGTACCTCGATTCCGCCTGGCAGGGCCTGCTGGCGCTGGGGCTGGACGGCAAGGTGCTGGCCGTCAGCGGCCAGGCCTGCCAGTTGCTCGGCGCCAACCGCGAAGCCCTCGTCGGCCGGCGCAGTGAAGATTTCCTCGGCGTGCGCGGTGAGCAGCTCATCGCGCGGCTATACCAGGGCGGCGTGGGCAGCCTGCAGACGCCCAAGGGCGAGCTGTTCTACAAGACCCTGCAAGCGCCGCTGCGCAGCCATGCGGTGCCGGTCAGTACGCGTGCACCGCGCCCGGCGGCCGGTCCCGAACTCGAAGCTCTGGCCGGCAATCACCCCCGCTACGCCCGTGCCCTGCGCATGGCGCGCCAGGGGTTGGTGAACGAACTGCCCGTGCTGCTGCTGGGCGAAACCGGCAGCGGCAAGGAAGTGGTGGCCCGTGCCCTGCACCAGGCCAGCGCGCGCAGCGACAAGCCCTTCGTCGCGGTGAACTGCGCGGCGATTCCCGAGGGCCTGATCGAGTCCGAACTCTTTGGCTACCGCGACGGCGCCTTTACCGGCTCTCGGCGCGGCGGCATGGTCGGACGGCTGCAGCAGGCCCACGGCGGCACGCTGTTCCTCGATGAAATCGGCGATATGCCCCTGGCCCTGCAGGCGCGGCTGTTGCGCGTACTGCAGGAGCGCAAGGTGGCGCCGCTGGGCGCCGGCGAAGAGCAGGACATCGACGTCGCGCTGATCTGCGCCACCCACCGCGACCTCAAGCGCCTGGTGGAAGAGAAACACTTCCGCGAGGACCTCTACTACCGCGTCAACGGCATCAGCGTGAAGCTGCCGGCGCTGCGCGAACGCGACGACCTCGCCGAGCTCGCCAGGGGTCTACTGGCACGCCTGGGCGCACCCAAGGTGAAACTTTCAGCCGAACTGCTCGGCCTGCTGCGCGAATACCATTGGCCGGGCAACATCCGCCAGCTGGAGATGGTCCTGCGCACCGCGCTGGCCATGCGCGAGGAGGGCGAGGAGGAACTTGGCCTCGACCATCTGCCCGACAGCACTCTCGACGAACTCGCCGCTGGCGAGCGGCCGCAGAGCGGCAGCATCCGCGAGAACGAACTGGAGTTGATCCGCCAGGCGCTGGAGCGCCACCAGGGCAACGTTTCCGCCGCTGCCGATGCGCTGGGCATCAGCCGCGCCACGCTGTACCGCAAGCTCAAGCAACTCAAGGTGGGCTGATGTTCTTCACCCGCCTGATCGAGAGCGACGATCCCCAGGCGCTCAAGGCTTCGCTGCGTTGGCTGTACGGCTTCGTGAGGCCGCACAAGGCGGCCATCGCCGGCCTGCTCGGGTTGTCGTTCTGCGCATCCCTGCTGGTGCTGGCGCAGCCCTGGCTGACCAAGACGCTGATCGACGACGGCTTGCTGGCGAAGAACTTCCCGGTGCTGGTGACGGTGGCGGTGGCGATGATCATCGTCGGCCTGGCGGGTACGGCGTTGTCCGGCCTTAACCGCTACCTGCACACGCGGCTGTCCGGGCGCATCCTGTTCGCCTTGCGCGATGCGTTGTACCGCCACCTGCAGACGCTTTCGCCGAGCTTCTTCGGCCGCCGTCGCATCGGCGACCTGATGTCCCGGCTGGATGGCGATGTCGCGGAAATCCAGCGCTTCGCCGTGGACTCGCTGTTCTCCGCCGTTTCCAGCGTGATCGGCCTGGTTGGTGCGCTGGTGCTGTTGCTGACCCTGTCGTGGAAACTGTCGCTGCTGGTGGCGCTGCTGATTCCGCTGGACGTGCTCTGGCTGCGCTGGATGCGGCGCAAGGTCGAGCGCGAGGCGCGCGGTTTGCGCGAGCGTTCGGCGGACCTTTCGTCGTTCTTCGTCGAGACCCTGCCGGCAATGAAGTTCATCCAGTCCGCCGGCCAGCAGAACCGCGAAGCCGGGCGCCTGGAAGGCCTGGGGCAGGGCTATCTGGGCCAGCTGCTGCGCCTGCAACTCACCGAGTTCTTCACCCAGGCCGTGCCGGGCACGCTGATGTCGCTGTCCCGCGCCTGCGCCTTCCTGGTCGGTGGCTACTGGGTGGTGCAGGGCACCTGGCAACTGGGTTCGCTGATCGCCTTTTCCACGTACCTGGGCATGGCCATCGGGCCGGTGCAGAGCCTGCTCGGCCTGTATGTCGCGTTGCAGCGCATGACGGTCAGCCTTGGCCGGGTGATGGAACTGCGCGGCGAGGAGGCCAGCATCGTTTCACCGGTCTCTCCACGGGCCATGCCTGCGATTGGCGAGCTGCGCCTGGAGAACCTGAGCTACGCCTGGCCGGGCCGTGCGCAAGCCGTTTTGCTGGACGTACAGGCGGTGATTCCTGCCGGCCTGAAAGTCGCGCTGAGCGGCCCATCAGGCGTCGGCAAGAGCACTTTGATCGACTTGCTGCAACGCTTCTACGACCCCGACAAGGGGCGCATCCTGCTGGACGGCGTGGACCTGCGCGAACTCGACCTGCAAGCCCTGCGCCGGCGCGTGGCGGTGGTCAGCCAGGACATCGTGCTGTTCCGCGGCAGCCTCGCCGACAACCTGGCCTACAGCGCACCCGAGTCGAGCCGCGAGGCCATCGAGAAGGCCGCTCGCGCCGCACAGCTGGACAGCCTGATCGCCAGCCTGCCCGAAGGCCTCGACAGCCCGCTGGGCGAGCGCGGCCAGCAGCTGTCCGGTGGGCAGAAGCAACGCATCGCCATTGCCCGCGCGCTGCTGCAGGACCCGCTGATCCTGGTGCTGGACGAGGCTACTTCGCAGGTGGACGAGAGCACCGAACGCGAGGTGATCGCGGCCATCGACCAGTTGTTTGCCGGGCGTACGCGATTGCTGATCAGCCACCGTACTTCCACGTTGGCCGCCGCCGACCTGTACCTGGAATTGCAGGACGGGCAGATGCGCGTGCGCGCAGCGCAGCCGGTGCAGCGACATGAGGCCTGAGCTGCGGGTCGGGGTGGTCGATAGCGGTTTTGCCGAGTCGCAGTCAGCGAATGTCAGCGCTGCGCGCCGTTTCTTCCTCACCGACACCGGCCATGCTGGAAGCGAACCCCAGGTGGATGCCCTTGGCCACGGAAGCGCTGTCTGCGAAGCCATTCTTTCCCATGCGCCGAGTGTCCGACTGTCTGTCGCACAGGTCTTCGATGAACGCGGCGTGACCAGCCCGCTGCAGATCGCCGCTGCGCTGCACTGGCTCGGCGAGCAGGGTGTGCGGGTGATCAACCTGAGCCTGGGCGTGCGCCAGGATCGGCCGATCCTGCGTGATGCCGTGGCGGAACTGGTCGAAGCCGGCCTGATCGTTTGCGCGTCCAGCCCGGCGCGGGGGGAAGCGGTGTTTCCGGCAGGTTATCCGGGTGTGATTCGCGTAACGGGTGATGCGCGCTGCGGTGAAGGCGAGTGGTCCTGGCTGGATAGTCCGCAGGCGGATTTTGGCGCGGCGGTGAAGGTTGGCGGGCGTTCCGGGGCGAGCCTGGGGTGTGCGGCTTTTTGCGGGCATCTGGCGGCATTGCTGGTGGAACGACCGGAGCTTTCCAATGTGCAGCTCATTGAGCTGATGCGGGAGCGGGCAGCTTTTCGGGGGATCGAGCGGAAGGTGAGTTTGTGAGTCATGGTCGAGTTCTTTCCCCTCACCCCAACCCTCTCCCGGAGGGAGAGGGAGCCGTCCTCTGCAAGCGTTCATTACGCAGACTTTCCCGCGGCCCTCTGCGTGCGAAGAAACTCCCAAGCACGCCGATCAGTCCCTACTCCCTCCGGGAGAGAGCCGTCCTCTGCAGGCGTTCAGTTCTGAGACTTTGCTGCAGCCCTCGGCGTGAGCAGAAATCCCCATGCACGCCGATCAGTCCCCTCTCCCTCTGGGAGAGGGCTAGGGTGAGGGCCTCCGTAGCATGAGTGAACGCCCGATCCTGATTCTTGGCGCCGGCCCCGCCGGAGCCGCCGTCGCCCTCGGCCTGCGCCGTCTCGGTCATCCCGTCACAGTGATCAGCGAATGGCGCCGCTTCGCCGCCGTCGAAGGTGTCTCCCAGCGCGTACTCGAAGGCCTGCGCAATGCCGGCTTGCGGCATGCGCTGGAGTGCGCCGCGCCACCCTCACAGCGTCGCGTGCACTGGAACGGCGTGGAAAGCGCGCAGAACATCGAATGCATCCTCGACCGTCCGCGCTTCGATGCCGGGCTGCGCGAGGATATGGCGCAAGCCGGTGTCGAGCTGATCGAAGCGCAGGTGCTGGCAGTGGAGAAAGACGGCGCTGCTTGGCGCGTGACGCTGGATGACGGCCGGGTAGTGCAGGGCGCCTTCCTCGTCGAAGCCCGCGGCCGCCAGGCACCATTGAATCAAAAGGGCCAGAAGGCCCGGCGCGGCCCGGAAACCCTCAGCCTGCTGAATCGCTGGCGGGGCGAGCCCGGTCCTTTGGCGACAGCGGTGGAGAGTCTGCCCGACGGCTGGGCGTGGATGGCGCGGCTGGAGGATGGGCGCTGCTACTGGCAGCTCACCCTGGACGTCGCCAGCAGCCAACTGCCGCCCCGCGAGCAACTGCTGGACTACTGCCGCGAGCGCCGCCGCGCGTCGAGGCTGGTCCGGCAACTTTTCGGGGATGCCGAGGAGCGCGAACTGGACCTGCACGCCCGCAGCAGCACGGCGATCCTCTGCCTGGAGGCTTGCGGCGATAACTGGATTCGCGTGGGCGATGCGGCGATGGCGGTGGATCCGTTGTCGGGCAATGGCATCTTCCAGTCGCTGTCCTCGGCCTTGCAGGCGCCGCTGGTGATCAACACGCTGCTGCGCGCGCCGGAGCGGGCTGAATTGGCCAAGCGCTTCCACCGGCAACGGGTCGAGCAGCTGTTCCTGCGCTTCGCCCGCGTTGGCCGTGACTTTTATGCCAGCGAAGAACAATGGAGTGGCCAGCCGTTCTGGCAGGCTCGCCGCGGGTGGCCGGACGAGCAGCCGAGCCACGTGCCTGCGGATTTCGCCAGCCTGCGCATCGAGCGTGCACCGGTCCTGAAGGGCGAGTTCGTCGATGAGGCGGAAGTGGTGGTCAGCGCCGATCAGCCGCTGGGCATCTGGCACCTCGACGGCCTGGAACTGGCGCCCTGGCTACGGCGGCTGCGCGCGGAGCCGGAAGCCCAGGTGCTGGCGGACCTGCCGCCGGAACGGCGTCGAGCCTTCCAGGGCTGGCTGCTCGCCCAGGGCTATCGCCCGCAGCTTTAACCACTTCACGGATTTTCGAGGCTGCGCCGGGCGATGATGTACGGCTGCCCGATGGAGAATCCCATGGCCTTCCTGCGATCCGCCTTTGCCCTGTCGCTGATCCTGCTGACGCTCTTCGATACCTCGCTCGCGGCTTCGACGTCGGCGGTCGACACCGCCAGCGCGGAACGCTTCCTGCGCCAGTTGTACGCCAGCTATTCGCCGGACGGGCCGGGCGTGCCGAACCCGTCGCTGAAGGAAGAGGACGTCTACGATGCCTCGCTGATCGCCCTGATGAAGGCCGACCAGGACGCCGCCGATGGCGAGCTGGGCTACCTGGGTGGCGACCCGCTATGCGATTGCCAGGACTGGGGCGATATCAAGGTGAAGTCGCTGGAGTTTGCGCCGGTGGACGATGAGCGAATCAAGGCCCGGGTGGTGCTCAAGGATGCACTGACCGGGGAGGACCGCGACCTTGGCCTGCTGTTGCATCGCACGTCAGGCGGCTGGCTCGTCGAGGACTGCTTCAACGAGCAGGGCAGCCTGGCCGAGAATCTCCGGCATAGCACCCGTGAGCTCCTGCAGCTGAAGAAGGGCGCGGCCAAGCCCTGATGCAGAAGCGCCTCAAGTTCTTGTAGGGCGCATAACGCGCAAGCGTTATCCGCCGAAGGATGAGCCGGCGGATAACCTGTTCCAGGTTATGCGCCCTACGGCTTGATGACGGACTTCGGTCCGGTTCGCGAGCAAGAAGTCTGCCCCTGCAAAGGCCCTTCTGCCTTGAACGAAACGCACGGCACATCGCCCATGAAAAAGGCCCCGCTACCGCTTGGCGATAGAGGGGCCTTCTGCTTTCAGAGCGGCTTACTTGCGGTCGATCCAAACGGTCTGCGGGTTGGTGAACTCGCGCAGGCCGAAGTGCGACAGTTCGCGACCGAAGCCGCTTTTCTTCACGCCGCCGATCGGTACGCGCGGATCGGAAGCGGAGAAGCCGTTGATGAACACGCCACCGCTGACCAGGCGACGGGCCATGTGCTGGGCCTTGGCCTTGTCGGCAGTCCAGATCGCGCCGGAGAGGCCGAACTCGCTGTCGTTGGCCAGTTCCAGGGCGTGCTCGGCGTCGCGGGCGACGATCAGCGAGGCGACGGGGCCGAAGATTTCCTTCTTGAACGCGGTGTTGCCCGGCTGCACGTTGGCCAGCACGGTCGGCGCGTAGTAGTTGCCTTCGCCGTCGAGCTTGTGGCCGCCCAGCAGCAGGGTGGCGCCGTCGGCGATGGCTTGCTGTACCTGGCCGTCCAGCTCGTCGCGCAGGTCGAAGCGGGCCATGGGGCCGACGAAAGTGTCGTCTGCCAGCGGGTCGCCGATCTTCAGCGCTTTCACCGCAGCCAGCAGCTTCTCGGTGAAGGCCGGGGCGATGGATTCTTCGAGGATCATGCGCTTGGCGGCGATGCACACCTGGCCGCAGTTGCCGAAGCGGCTGGCGACGGCAGCCTTCACGGCGGCGTCGAGGTCGGCGTCGGCGAGCACGATGAAGGCGTCGGAGCCGCCCAGTTCCAGCACGCACTTCTTCAGCGCGGCACCGGCCTGGGAGGCGATGGCGGCGCCCGCGCCGACGCTGCCGGTCACGGCGATGGAGGCGATACGGTCATCGGCGATGGCCTTGGAGACCAGCGGCGGCTCGACGTTCAGCACCTCGAACACGCCTTCCGGCAGGCCGGCCTGCAGCCAGGCGTCGCGCAGCTGATAGGCGCAGCCCATGACGTTGGGCGCGTGCTTGAGCACGTAGGTGTTGCCGCCGAGGATGATGCTGACCGCGCCACGCATGACCTGCCAGGTGGGGAAGTTCCACGGCATCACGGCCAGGACTGGGCCCAGCGGCAGGTAGGAGATGTACGCGCCGTCGATGCTGGTCTTCTCGTCTTCGAGCATGGCCGGGCCGTTGTCGGCGTACCACTCGCAGAGATTGGCGCACTTGTTGATCTCGCCACGGGCCTGGGTGACCGGCATGCCCATTTCCTGCGCTTCCATGCGAGCCATCGGCTCGACGTTGGCGCGCAGCACCTCGGCCATCTTGCGCAGCACGGCGACACGTTCGGCGATGCCGGTGTCGCGCCATTGGCGGAACGCGGCGTCGGTGCGGGCCAGCGCGGTTTCCAGCTGGGCGGCGTCTTCGAAGGTGTAGCGGGCCAGTTCCTGGCCGGTGGCGGGGCTGCGGGAGATGGCAGCGGGGATGGCGGCGATCTGGTTCATGGTGAGTCCTGCTTGTTCTGTAGGAGGCGGTTCGTCCGGTCGCACTGGCTCCGGAATGACGCTGAAATTAAGATGTCGAACCATTCATGTAAAATGAATAATCAAGAAAGACTCTTTCTCCAGGAGAGAATGATGGACCTGACCCAGCTGGAAATCGTCCGCGCCGTCGCCACCGAAGGCAGCATCACCGCCGCTGCGGCCCGTCTGCACCGCGTGCCTTCGAACCTGACCACGCGGATCAAGCAGTTGGAAGCGGAGCTGGGCACCGAGCTGTTCATCCGCGAGAAGCTGCGCCTGCGTCTGTCGCCAACCGGGCGCAGCTTTCTCGACTACGCCGAGCGCATCCTCGATCTGGTGGAGGAAGCCAGGCAGGTCGCGGTGGGCGCCGAGCCGCACGGCGGGTTCTCCCTGGGCTCGATGGAAAGCACGGCGGCGGTGCGCATCCCGGAGATGCTCGCTCGCTATCACCAGAATTGCCCCAAGGTACAGCTGGACCTGTCCACCGGCCCGTCGGGGGAGATGATCGACGGCGTGCTCTCCGGCCGCTTCATCGCCGCCTTCGCCGACGGCCCGGCCAACCACCCGCAACTGGACGGCCAGCCGGTGTACCGAGAAGAGCTGGTGTTGATGAGCGCCAAGCACCATGCGCCGGTGCATGACGCGCGGGACGTGGCGGGGGAGACGGTATTCGCCTTCCGCGATACCTGTTCCTACCGCAAGCGCCTGGAGGGTTGGTTCGCCGAACACCGGGTGGTGCCGGGCAAGATCGTCGAGATGGAGTCCTACCACGGCATGCTCGCCTGCATCGCGGCGGGCGGCGGCGTGGCGATCATCCCGCGGGGGATGTTCGACAGCCTGGCCGGCGGTCGCAACGTGGCGATCCACCGGCTGGCGCCGCAGCATGCCGATGCGACGACCTGGCTGTTCTGGCGGCGCGGCACCGATACGCCGGCGCTGCGGGCCTTTATCGAGCTACTGGACGCGCCGGGCGCGGAAACCGAAGCGGCTTGATTTCAGCGCTGAAACAGCAGCTGTTTCAGCGCTGCAACGTAACGTTGGCAATACGCTCGAATTTATCCGCAAAGCCCCCTTGCAGAGCCTTTGCGCTGCGCTAACGTGAGCTGGACTGTCAGCCGTGCGAATGCGCGGAAGGCGCCCGTGGTTGGAGCATTGGGCGCATGCCGTGGCGCTTCGCGACAGGGATCGTTTCCATCCCTCGTTGCCCGGAGCCACTATGGACACACGCCCCCGGACCCGTCGCGCGAATCGTCTGCAGATATGGACGATGGGCGCTGGCCTGATCTTCCTTTCCCTTCTGCTGGCCTGGCTGCTGGTGTCGTTGTGGCCGCAGCACTACCCGAAGTTCCCGCTGGCCGGTGTCGAAGGCGATGCTGGCGCGCAATGCCTGCTCGGCTGGTGCCCTGGCCCAGATGCCCGGCTGCTGGTAATGGTTATGGTCGCGGGCGGCCTGGGCAGCTTCGTGCATATCGCCAAGTCGTTCGGCGACTTCGTCGGCAACGACCGCTTCATGGCCAGCTGGATCTGGTGGTACATCCTCAAGCCCTTTATCGGCATGATCCTCGCGCTGATGCTCTACCTGGTCATCCGCGGCGGATTCCTCACCGTCGGCACCACGGCGGCTGCCGATGACGGTGTGGTCAACGTCAACCTCTACGGCCTGGTGGGCATGGCATGCCTTGCCGGTATGTTCGCCAAGCAGGCCACCGACAAGCTGGGCGAGCTGTTCGACACCCTGTTCCGTACCCGTGAAAGCGACAAGCGCCGCGACGGTCTGGGCAATCCCGTGCCGACCTTGACCGACGCACAGCCTGGCGCCGTGGATGCCCAGTCCCTCCATGTCTGCCTGCAGGGCGGCGGTTTCGTGCGCGGCGCCGTCGTCCAGGTCAACGGCGTGAGCCGTGAAACCACCGTCAGCGACAGCACTCGCCTGGCGGTGCAGCTGCTGGAGGAGGACCTGCTGACGGGCCGCCAACTGAGCCTGGTGGTAGTCAATCCGCCTCCGGGGGGAGGCGCCTCGGCGCCGCTGATGCTGCCGTTGCTGGAGGCTGCCGCGCCGCCGCTCGCGGCGCCGGTGGGGCTGTCGGCGCCTGGCGTCGTCATGCTGCACCCGGAGGTTGAGATCGACGGTTGCGATTGCCCCATCGAAGAGGAAACCGCGGACGAGGACCTGCCCGCCGCTACCGGAGGAGTCCAAGCATGAACTACGCGTTGACCTGGTTGCCGGACGTGCTCGAAGCCGCCGGCTTGAAAGTCGCCCGTGTGGACGGCTGGAGCAGTCGCGGGGTGGGTGATATGGGGCAGGTGCATGGCGTGATCTGCCATCACACCGCTGGCCCGTTGCGCGGCAATATGCCCAGCCTGAAGACCCTGATCGAGGGGCGCCGTGACCTCAGTGGGCCTCTGGCCCAGCTGGGGCTCGGGCGTGACGGCACCTACTACGTGATCGCCGCCGGCCGCTGCAACCATGCCGGCAAGGGAAGCTGGGAAGGCTTAAGTTCCGGCAACAGCAGCTTCATCGGCATCGAGGCGGAAAATACCGGGCTCGATGAAGCCTGGAGCGATGTACAGATGGACAGCTACCAGCGCGGTGTCGCGGCCATTCTCAAGCACCTGAAGCAGGACGAACAGGCCTGCGCCGGCCACAAGGAGTACGCCCTGCCGCATGGGCGCAAGAACGATCCGACCTTCGACATGGAGGCATTTCGCACGAGGGTGCGCGAGATACTCGATGGCAAGGCGATCCTGCGTCCGATGATCCCGGCCCTGGAGTCGGATACGGTGCCTGGTCAGTTACCGCGGCCGACCTTGCGGCGCGGTGCGGTAGGTGACCTGGTGCGCCTTGTCCAGCGTGCCTGTGGTGCCGATGAGGACGCCCATTTTGGCGCGAAGACCGAAGCTGCGGTGCGGGAGTTCCAGCGCCGCCACGAGCTGGTGGCCGATGGCATAGTGGGGCCGAAGACCTGGCGGCTGATCGATCAGGCCCTGCAGCAGGAACAGGCGCCCTGAATGAAAAAGGCCCCGGAAGGGGCCTTTTTCATGGACGTCTGACTGAGTATCAGGCGCTGCTGTTCACCGTCTCGCGCTTGAGCGGTCTGGTCGCTGGCGCGTGGTGCTCGTCGTGGTCGTGATCGTCGACGATTACCGGTACTTCGTTGCCCTCGGCGTCAAACAGCTTGCCGTTCTGGAAGTAGTCACCCTCGTTCAGCGCGGCGATGTCACGGTAGCGCAGGGTGCGTTCCTCGGCGGCGACGAACACCGACTGCTGGTCCGAGTTGCCGGTCTTGAAGTGGTTGAACAGCAGGTTGAGGCCGATGGCCATGATCGCCGCCGAGCTGATGCCCGAGTGGAAGATGGTGGCGAACCAGCTGGGGAAGTGCTCGTAGAAGCTTGGCGCGGCGATCGGGATCATGCCGAAGCCGATCGAGGTGGCGACGATGATCAGGTTCATGTTGTTGCGGTAGTCGACCTTGGACAGCGTGCGGATGCCGCTCGCCGCCACGGTGCCGAACAGCACCACGCCAGCGCCGCCCAGCACGGAGGAGGGCACCGCGGCGATCACCCGGCCCATCACCGGCAGCAGGCCGAGGGTCACCAGGATCAGGCCGCCGGTGGCTACCACGTAGCGGCTCTTGACGCCGGTCACCGCCACCAGGCCGACGTTCTGGGCGAACGCGCTCTGGGTGAAGGAGCCGAAGATCGGCGCCACTATGCTCGACGCCATGTCGGCGCGCAGGCCGTTGCCCAGGCGCTTGGAGTCGACCTTGGTGCCGATGATCTCGCCCACGGCGAGGATGTCCGCCGAGGTCTCCACCAGGGTCACCATGATCACGATCAGCATCGACAGGATCGCGGCGATGTGGAAGGTCGGCATGCCGAAGTGGAAGATCGCCGGGAAGGCCACCATCGGACCTTCGGCCACGCGGGAAAAGTCGGTCATGCCCAGGGCGGCGGCGATCAGGGTGCCGATCACCATGGCCAGCAGGATCGACAGGCGCGAGATCGACGCGCTGCCCAGTTTGCTCAGCAGCAGGACGATCACCAGGGTGAGCGCGGCCAGGCCGATGTTGGCCATGCTGCCGAAGTCCGGTGCCTTGGGGTTGCCGCCCATGGCCCAGCGCGCGGCCACCGGCATCAGCGTCAGGCCGATGGTGGTGATGACGATGCCGGTCACCAGCGGCGGGAAGAACTTGGTGATGCGCGAGAAGATCGGCGTGATCAGGAAGCCGATGAACGAGGCGGCCATGACTGCGCCGAGCACGGCATTCAGGCCGCCGCCCTCGTAGCCGCCGCCGAGGATGGCGATCATGGTGGCGACGCCGGCGAAGGATACGCCCTGCACCAGCGGCATCTGTGAGCCGAAGAACGGGATGCCGAGGGTCTGCAGCAGGGTGGCGAGGCCGCCGGCGAACAGCGAGGCGGCGATCAGCAGGCCGATTTCGCTGGGGGAGAGCCCGGCCGCCTGGCCGAGGATCAGGGGTACGGCGACGATACCGCCGTACATGGTCAGAACGTGTTGCAGGCCGTACGCCAGGTTGGCGCCGATTCCGAGGTTCTCGTCTTCCGGGCGTGCGCCGGCGGACGCTACAGCTGAACGATCATTCATGGCTGAGGACTCGCTTGTTTTTGTTGTGCGGCCACTGTAGACAAAGTTCGTGGGAAATATCCACTGGTTTGTATACATTTTTGCGTCCAATGGTCCGGAATCTGACCGGGTGGTTAGGTGCCTTTTCCGTTGAGATGGCTCTGTAATCAGCGTTATGCATGAAATCCTGACTCGATATGCTCTGCCCAAAATGTGTGCATTCTTGAATCCAAAAGCACCAGTTGGCTGCATGCAAAGCGCCGCAAGCTTCTTTGCACCCACCTGGACACAGGACTTCGCAAATTGCGGGCCAGAGGTGCCTGGAGCGCGTTGCATTCCCGGGTGAAGGCCGCTCCTGCTATAACCGTCCGTCACGATTTGCGCAGGACTGCTTCAGAAGGTGGCCCTCCCGCCACTGCACAGTTTCAGGGTGTTCGAAAGCGTGGCCCGCCTGGGCAGCCTGGCGGCGGCTGCCATCGAACTGCACGTCACCAGCGGCGCGGTCAGCCAGCCGGTCAAGGCGCTGCAGGCCGGCCTGGGTGTGGAGCTGTTCGAGAAGCGCGGCCGCCAGTTGGGGCTGACCGCCAGTGGGCGAGCGCTGCAGAAGAGCGTGGTCAGCGCGCTGGCTTCGGCGTGGCGCTCAGCGACGAGACGGTTTCACAGCGCGACCTCGACGAAGGCCGGCTGGTGCGTCCGGCGCCGATCTCGGTGGCGGCAGTGCACAACTACTACGTGGTCTGCCCCGAGGCGAAGCGGGAACGCCCGGAGGTCCGGGCGTTCATCGAGTGGTTGCTGTCGGTTGGTGAGTAGTGCTCAACCCGGGAGCGCTGTGGCTTGGGTGAGTCTGCAAAAGGCGGCTTGGGCGCAGGCCTCAGTAGCCGTAACCGCGCCCATCCGTGAACTGGATGTCGGTCAGGATGCTGATGTCCTTCTCCATCTCACCGCTGGCAGGGGCGCACTTCAATGCACGATTTCTGTGGCCCGACAGTTCAGTTCGACTAAAGCATTGCGGATTAGCTGGGCTGATTTTTGAGAGCTTGCATAAGCCTGGCTAATACTTCATTCGGGGATTTCATGGCAGCGTCGGCGCCTTCCCGGTAGAAATAGCCTGGCCAGGCTTGCTGCCCGGCGCCTTCGTGCCCACCGACTCCGGAGACATTCCCATGAGGTCCAGATGGACCACTTTGCTTTGCCTGCTGAAAACCCTGTCCGTTGCCTGGGGCGACTACCACAAGCGCAACTTCGTCCGCCGCTGAGATGGGCAATTTGATCGTCCGCATTCGCTGTACACCAAGGATTTCGCCATGCATCCCGTCACGCCTCGCATTGCCCCCGCCATCGCCGCCATCGCCCCCGGCTTTCGGGCCCTGAGCATCACGGTCGAGGCCGCGCCGATCCGCCACCCGGCGGTGGCCGAGCAGGCCCTGCAGCGAGCCTGCGCGGCTCTCCTGGCGGGTGAGCCGGCCTGGGCCGAGGCACACCTGGCGGCGTGGGCCGACGTGTTCCGCCGTTTTGGTGCCAAGCCTCAGCGCACGCCCTGCTCGGCGGAGGCGCTGCGCAAGCGTGTACTGCGTGACGGCAGCCTGCCGGTCATCGATCCGGTGGTGGACCTGTACAACGCCATCAGCGTGCAGTTCGCGATTCCGGTGGGTGGGGAGAACCTCGCCGCCTACGCCGGAACCCCGCGCCTGGTGATCGCCGACGGCAACGAACTCTTCGACACCATGAAGGACGGCGCGCCGGCCCACGAATCGCCCGAATCCGGCGAAGTCATCTGGCGTGACGACCTCGGTGTCACCTGTCGCCGCTGGAACTGGCGGCAGGGCGTGCGCACCCGCCTGGACGCCGACGCGCAGCAGATGTGGTTCATCCTCGAAAGCCTGCCGCAGATGCCGCTGGAAGCCCTGCGCGAGGCGGGCGACCAACTGATCGCCGGGTTGCAGGCGATGATGCCGGGCGCCAAGGCCGAGGCGCAGTTGGTGGAGTGCCGGGGTTAAGCCTCTACTGCATGAGGCTCTTCAGGTAGGCGCAGAACATATCTGCCAGCGCATCGCTGAAAGCATCGATCTGCTCGGCGCTGCGCGGGCTTTCCGAGAACTGCTTGCCCACTGAGCCGAGCGTCGTGGTGATCAACTCGCAAGCCAGCGTGCGCTGGGTTGCGGGAGCGAGCGGGAGGGCTTCGGCGATGAACGCCTGGAAAATCCCCTCGCCGACGGCCTTGGCTTCGCGGGCCTCCGGCGCATCGCGGTAGAGCGGGGCGGCATCGCTCAGGGCGATGCGCATGCGCGCCTCTTCGCACTCGGAGCGGATGAAGGCATGGACGAGGTTGCGCAGGCGCTGCAATGGCGCCTGCGTTTCGTCCGCCAGCAGGCCGCGCAACATCTCGGTGGTCTGCCGCCATTCGTCGCTCTGCAGGCGGAACAGGATCGCCGCCTTGTTCGGGAAGTACTGGTACAGCGAGCCGACACTGACGCCGGCGCGCTCGGCCACGCGCGCGGTGGTGAAACGCGAGGCGCCTTCCTTCTCCAGAACCTGAACAGCGGCATCCAGAATGGCCGTCACCAGGTCGTTGGAGCGCGCCTGTTTCGGCTCCTTGCGCGTGGAAATACGCGGGCTGCGGCGTTCGGGCATGGGGCTCTCCGGCAATGCGAATAGTGGAACCTGACGAATTCGTCGCATTCTAGTCGGGCGCTTTTTCGCGCTCAATCCCCTATCCGGAGACCACCATGACGACCCTCACTTCTGCCCCCTTGGCACCCCTGCTGCAACGCCTCTTCGAGGAAGCTGATGCGGCCTCTCCCCAGTCCAGCCCGGCCTTCGCCAATCTCGACCAGGCCGCGCTGACGCGCCTGATGCAGAGCAAGACCCAGTATCGGGAGCTCTACGGCCAGCTCAGGGACCAGCCGCTGCCCGTCTCGCGGGAAACCGCTGCGCTGTTGTACATGCTGGCGCGCAGCATCGGCGCCAGGCACATCGTCGAATTCGGCACTTCCTTCGGTATTTCGACGTTGCACCTGGCGGCTGCCTTGCGCGACAACGGCGGCGGCCGGCTGATCACCAGCGAGTTCGAGCCTTCGAAAGTGGCACGCGCCCAGGCCAACCTGGTCGCGGGTGGCGTGGCCGACCTGGTGGAAATCCGCGAGGGCGATGCACTGCAGACGCTGGCCCGCGACCTGCCTGAGAGCATCGACCTGTTGCTGCTCGACGGCGCCAAGGCGCTCTACCCGGAAGTCCTCGCCCTGGTGGAAAACCGCCTGCGGCCCGGTGCGCTGGTCATCGCCGACAACGCCGACTACAGCGCGGAGTACCTGGCGGAGGTCCGCCTGCCGGGCGGGCGCTACCTGTCGATTCCCTTTGCCGATGACGTGGAATTGTCCATGCGCCTGGGTTGAAGCTGCGCTGTCTAGAGTCGGGGCTGGGCCACCGGCGCGTGCCGCGCCATCAGCTCGACGATCCAGTCGATGAACACCCTCAGCTTCGCGCTGACGTGGCGGTTGGGCGGGAAGGCCACGAACAGCGGCATGGTTTCCATCGTCCAGCCGGCGAACAGCTCCACCAGTTCGCCGCGCGCCACGGCCTCGTCGGCCATGTAGCGCGGCAGCCAGAGCACCCCCATGCCGGCGATACCGGCGGCAAGGTAGGCGTTGCCGTCGTCCACGGTCAGCACCGGCCGCCCCTGGACCTGCACGGTCTCTCCCGCCTTGTGCAGCGCGTACGACAACGGCTTGCCGGTGCGCGCCCAGAGGTAACCGACGATGCGCTGCTGGCTGTTCTCCAGGTCACGCGGGTGTTCCGGCATTCCGGCGCGCTGCAGGTAGGAAGGCGCGGCGAAGACCCCCAACTGCAGGTCGCCGACGCGCCGGGCCATCAGCGATTGATCGGTGAGTTCGCCACCGCGCACCACGCAATCCACATTTTCATCGATGAGGTCGACCATGCGGTCGCTGACGCCCAGGTCGATCTGGATGTCCGGGTAGCGCGCGTGGAAGCCCGGCAGCGCGGGGATCAGCAGGATGCGCGCCAGCGGGCTGGGCACGTCCACCCTCAGCCGCCCGCGAGGCAGGGCGGCGGCGCTGGAGAGGCTGGTCTCGGCGTCGTCCATGTCCGCCAGCAGGCGCACCACGCGCTCGTAGTAGGCGGCGCCGTCGGCGGTGAGGTTGAGCTTGCGCGTGGTGCGGTTGATCAGGCGCACGCGCAGGCGCGCCTCCAGCTGCTGGATCAGTTGGGTCACGCTGGTGCGGCTCATGTGCAGGGTGTCGGCGGCCTTGGTGAAGCTGCCGGTTTCCACCACGCGGGCGAAGGCTTGCATCGCATCGAAACGGTCCATGGCGGCTCCGGCTGACCCAGGAAGGAGGGCGTTGAGAGGGGCTGATTGTTTGGATTCTACAAACAATGCTGACCAGTGTTGCCCGATTATCGCTGCCCCCGCGCGCCGTAACCTGCCTCCATCGTTGAACCGGGGCCATCGCGCCCCTCGCTGGAGCAAGCAGATGAGTACACGTGACGTGGTTTTCCCTTCCGGCCGCCAGGCTCTTTATGAACGCAACCGCTATTCCCCGGCGATCCGCAGCAACGGCCTGCTGTTCGTCTCAGGTCAGGTTGGCAGCCGCGAGGACGGTTCGCCCGAGGCCGGGCTGGATGCCCAGGTGCGGCGTGCCTTCGCAAACCTCAACGGGATCCTCGACGCCGCCGGTTGCAGCTTCGATGACGTGATGGACGTGACGATCTTCATGGTCGACCCCCAGGCGAATTTCGAGCGCGCCTGGCAGGTCGCCGCCGACTATTGGGGCGCAGCCCCCTATCCGACGGTGACGGCGGTGGGCGTGACCTGGCTCTACGGCTTCGATTTCGAGATCAAGGTGATCGCGCGCCTGCCACAGGGCTGAAACCGGCCGCAGGGCAGGGCGGCGAGACGGGACGGCCGGGTTTCTTTACCATGCCGTCCTGTTTTGCTCTGCCAGGATTTCCCCATGACCGCTCCGACCTTCCGCACCGCCGTTCCCGCCGACACCGACCGTTGCTTCGCGATCGAAACCACCGCCTACGAGGGCGACGAGGCGGCGACGCACGAGAAGATCGCCACGCGCATCGCGCAATATCCCGAAGGCTTCCTGATCATGGAGCTGGACGGCGAGATCATCGGCTTCATCAACAGTGGCTGCGCGTTCGACGTGGTGATGTCCGACGAGGGCTTCAAGGAACTCATCGGCCATGATCCGGCGGCGCCCAACGTGGTGATCATGTCGGTGGTGATCGACCCGGCGCAGCAGGGCAAAGGCTATGCGTCGCTGCTGATGCGCACCTTCGTCGAACGCATGGCGGGCCTGGGCAAGCGCACCATCCACCTGATGTGCAAGGACCGCCACGTGCCGCTCTACGAGCGCTTCGGCTACCGCTACGTCAAGCCGTCGGCGTCCGACCATGGCGGCATGGCGTGGCACGAGATGGTCATGGAATTGCCAGCCGCCTGAGCCTTCAGCGCTCCGGTCGATCGTTCACCCGGTCGCGGGTGGCGCGCTCGGCCAGCCGGTCGAAGGATTCCGGCAGCAGCGCCGCCTCGCCCTGCTCGTCCAGCAGCTGGCGGAATACCAGGTGGTCCGGGAAGCTGCGGCTGATCAGCGTGAGCAGCTCGGTGCCGCGTTCGGTCAGCTCGAAGTTGTTGCCGGTGCCGCCGTGCTCGCGCGGGCGCTCCTGGATATAGCCGTTGGCGTAGAGATCGCCCTCCAGGTCGCCGGCGACCTTCTTCAGATGATCCGTGCTGCCCTCCACCGGCTCGCCCTGCAGCCGGTGCTGCTCGGCCACTTCCTCGCCGCATTCGCGAGCCTTGTAGGGTTGGTCGGCGCATTCCTGAGCGCGCAGCAGCAAGCGTTCGATCAGGTCCCAGTCGTAGCTCATGGTATGTCCTCCGGGGTTGGAAAGTCGGGGGCTTCCTGATTTGCGACCGGCCAGGGCGGGGAGGGTTCGAACTTCCTGCGCAGCGGCGCGCAACCATCAATGCCGTCGAGCTTCACTATCGATGCAATCGAGTGGTGCGCGGGCCGGGCGCGGCTGACTATCTGCCCCACGAGATCGATGAACCGAGCAAGGGACAGATTCGATGAACACCCAGCGCCCCACCGCCAATCGCCCGGCTGCCCGTATCGCCCTTGGTCCGCTGCTGCTGGCGGTGGCAAGCCTGACCGGCTGCGCGGCGACCTCCGAAAGCCAGCTGAGCTGGGATAGCCTCGGTGGCATGACTGCCCAGGACAGCAGCGCCTACCTCAACTGCGTCGACGGCAGGCTGACTCCCGGCACCGCCACGTTCGTCAGCGACCGCGGCACCACCCGCCAGTTGCTCACCGGCAGCGCCGATCCGCTGCAGGCCAGCGGCATCGTCCAGGTGACCCCCATCGCCGGCGGTAACCATTTCAGCGCCTTCCAGCGCAGCGCCTGGCAGGACAAGGGCGAGTTGCTGGACGCCGCCTACCAGTGCTCGCAGCACGGTTGATGATCTGTAGAGGTTGATACGTCTTCGAGCGGATCGCTCCCCCCCAGCGACCCGCCCAGCGCCGGCAGGCGGCGAGTAGCCTGCGCCAGCGTCTGCCTTCGGGCTTTCGCTGATTCACTCTCCAAGGGTGCTTCCCCCGGCACCCGTATCTCGCCCGTCGAGTCCGCGCTCGGCGGGCGTTTTTTTTAATTTACGCGTGTTGTGTATTCTGATCGGACATGCCAGTGTGTGCGCCCTGGTGGCTGTATTCGCCCTGCCTTGCCCAGGATGCGCATCCGGTTTGTCCGCCGGGCGCTGAACGACGCCGCCGGCCGACGGTAAACTCACTCCCGTCGCGTAACAGAAGTACAAGAGAATCGAGATGAACACGCATTTTCCGACTTGCGCCGTCTGGGTCCTTCGCGACGCAGACCTGTCCCTTCCCACCAACCTTCAGCCGACGGTGAAAGCATGATCGAGGTAACCGAAGTTTCCATTGCGCAGCTGCGTGAAGCCCTCGAGTCGGGCCGCACCACCGCGGTCGAACTGGTCAAGGCCTACCTCGCGCGCATCGATGCCTACGATGGCCCGACCAAGCTCAACGCCGTGGTCGTGCGCAACCCCGAGGCCCTGAAGGAAGCCGAAGCCTCCGACGCCCGCCGCGCCCGTGGCGAAACCCTCGGCCCGCTGGACGGCATTCCGTACACCGCCAAGGACAGCTACCTGGTGAAAGGCTTGACCGCCGCTTCCGGCAGCCCGGCCTTCAAGGACCTGATCGCCTACCGCGACGCCTTCACCGTCGAGCGCCTGCGCGCCGGCGGCGCCATCTGCCTGGGCAAGACCAACATGCCGCCCATGGCCAACGGTGGCATGCAGCGCGGCGTCTACGGCCGTGCTGAAAGCCCGTACAACCGCAAGTTCCTCACCGCGCCCTTCGCCTCCGGCTCCTCCAACGGCGCCGGCACTGCGACTGCCGCGAGCTTCTCGGCCTTTGGCCTGGCGGAAGAAACCTGGTCCAGCGGCCGCGGCCCAGCCTCGAACAACGGCCTGTGCGCCTACACCCCGTCCCGTGGCGTGATCTCGGTGCGTGGCAACTGGCCGCTGACCCCGACCATGGACGTGGTGGTGCCCTACGCCCGCACCATGGCCGACCTGCTGGAAGTGCTCGACGTGGTCGTCGCCGAAGACGCCGACAAGCGTGGCGACCTGTGGCGCCTGCAGCCGTGGGTGCCGATTCCTGCCGTTTCCGAAGTGCGCCCGGCGTCCTACCTGGACCTCGCCGCAGGCCCGGAAGCCCTCAAGGGCAAGCGCCTGGGCGTGCCGCGCATGTTCATCAACAAGGACGAACTGGCCGGCACCAGCGAGAAGCCTGGCATCGGCGGCCCGACCGGCCAGCGCATCAACACCCGCGCCTCGGTCATCGACCTCTGGGAACAGGCCCGCAAGGCCCTGGAAGCCGCCGGCGCCGAAGTCGTCGAAGTGGACTTCCCGCTGGTCTCCAACTGCGAAGGCGACCGTCCCGGCGCGCCGACCGTATTCAACCGCGGCATCGTATCCCCCGAGTTCCTCCACGATGAACTGTGGGAGCTGTCCGGCTGGGGCTTCGACGACTTCCTGCGCGCCAACGGCGACCCCAAGCTGAACAAGCTGGCCGACGTCGATGGTCCGCAGATATTCCCGCACGATCCGGGCACCTTGCCCAACCGCGAGGACGACCTGGTCGCCGGCATGGACGAGTACGTCAACATGGCCAAGCGCGGCCTGAAGACCTGGGACCAGATCGAGACCCTGCCCGACGGCCTGCGTGGCCTGGAAAAGACCCGCAAGCTCGATCTGGAAGACTGGATGGACGGGCTGAGGCTGGACGCCGTGCTGTTCCCCACCGTGGCCGATGTCGGCCCGGCGGACGCCGACGTCAATCCGGAGTCGGCCGACATCGCCTGGAGCAACGGCATCTGGGTGGCCAACGGCAACCTGGCGATCCGTCACCTGGGCGTGCCGACCGTCACCGTGCCCATGGGCGTGATGGCCGACATCGGCATGCCGGTGGGCCTGACCTTCGCCGGTCGCGCCTATGACGACTCGGCGCTGCTGACCTTTGCCGCGGCCTTCGAGGCCACCGGCTCCAAGCGCCTGGTGCCGCCGAGCACGCCGCCGCTGGGCTGATCGGTCGATTGCTTCCAGCAGGATGAAAAACCGCGCCCCAGGGCGCGGTTTTTTATTGCCAGAAGCGCTGGGTGCGACGTTTTCGATGATCTGGTGTGCTAATGGGCCATATTAGCGACCAGGCGCCGGCCCGGTTGGCGAAGCGTGCCTCTACAACCGCTCCCCTGTGCGCACCGCCTTCACGCAACCGAAGCGCGACTCCTTGGACGGCGAGTAGCCGTAGAAGGACGTGTAGCACTTGCTGAAATGGCTGGGCGAGACGAAGCCGCAGGCCAGCCCCACCTCGTACATCGGCAGGCTGGAATGCTGCAGCAGGCGACGGCTTTCGGTAATGCGCAGCTCCAGGTAATAGCGTACCGGCGTGGTGCCCAGTTGGTCCTGGAACAGTCGCTCGATCTGCCGCTTGGAGCGCCCGACGTAGTTCGACAGCTGGTCCTGGCTCAGCGGTTCCTCGATGTTCGCGCTCATCAGGTTGATCGCCTCGCGCAATGGCTCGCTGAGCTTCTCGTGCAGTGCCGGGCGAGTGCGGCGGAAGCGGGACTCCTCGAAGGCCAGGATGTCGACAATGGCATCGACCAGTTCGCGGCCGTGTCGCACATTGATCCACTCCAGTACCAGGTTGAAGGCGCCGGTGGGACTGGCGGCGGTGAGGCGGTCGCGGTCGGCCTGGTAGCTCTCGCTGGTGACATCGCTGTGCCGGGCGATCTCCGCCAGCGCCGCGCGGTTCTCCGGGTGGATGGCGCAACGGTAGCCGTCCAGCAGGCCCGCCTGGCCGAGGAACCAGGCGCCGTTCCACAGGCCGGCGAGGGCGATGCCGCGGTCGGCGGCGATCCGCAGCAGGCGCGTCAGCTCGGGGATCGCGCGCAGCGAGGTGCGCAAGCCACCGCAGACCACCAGCAGGTCGAGCTCGGCGAGTTGCGCCGAGGTCAGCGTCGTGCCGGGGCAGATCACCAGGCCCAGGTCGCTGGTGACCGACTCGCCGTCGAGGCTGAAGGTCTGGGTGGCGAAGGTCTGTGCGCGGATGAGGTTGGCGGTGACCAGAGTATCCAGAGCCTGGGTGAAGGCCGGCAGGGAGAAGTGCTCCAGCAGCAGGAAGCCTACCCGCGCGAGACGGCCGGGCTCCCGGGACTCTCCGTCGAGATAGCGCAGGTTGCGCCTCTGCATGGCCCCACTGAACTGGCGGCGTTCGACCAATTGGCGGTTCTCCTGTGGGCAAGCGTCAACCGTGAACGGCCCGATGGCCGTGGGCGGGCTGGGAATGGGGGGCGCCGTGAGGCTCAAGCTAAGGCAGTGGCTGAGCTGTGAGTTACTCGACATCGTCGTGGGCATCGCCAAAAACGACATGGCCGGTCGGCGGGGCCGTCGGTCGCTCTCCGACATTCCGGGCTAGGCTCAAGGATTTGGTCCACCCCAGGTAATTCCGCCATGTCCCTTGTCCTTTTCGGCCATCTCTTTTCCTCCTACACGCAGAAGGTGCTGATCGCGCTGTACGAGAACGCCACGCCCTTCGAGTTCCGCGGCCTGGGCCCGGATGAGCCGGACAACGGTGCGCACTGGCTGCGCCTGTGGCCGCTGGCGAAGTTCCCGGTGCTGCTCGACGGTGAGCACAGCGTCGCCGAGACCAGCATCATCATCGAGTACCTCCACTTGCAGCATCCCGGCCCGGTGCGGCTGTTGCCGGACGATCCGCTGAAGGCGCTGGACGTGCGCTTCCTCGACCGCTTCTTCGACTGGCACGTGATGACCCCGGTGCAGCACGCCGTGCTGGGGGCCATGAGCGGCGAGGCGAGCAAGCGCGCCGAAGGCCTGGCCCACGCGGTGAGCAAGCTCGAACTGGCCTATGCCTGGCTGGAAGAGGAACTGGCCGGGCGCGCCTGGGCGGCGGGCGACAGCTTCAGCCTTGCCGACTGTGCCGCGGCTCCTTCGCTGTTCTACGCCGACTGGACCCACCCCATCGGCGACCGCTACCCGACCCTGCGCGCCTACCGTTCGCGCCTGCTGGCGCGCCCGTCCTTCGCCCGCGCGGTAGAGGATGCGCGACCTCTGCGGACACTGTTCCCGCTGGGAGCGCCGGATCGCGATTGAGCGCAAAAAAATCCCCCGTGCGCTGCCGCGTCCGGGGGATGCAAGACCCGCACAGAGGATGCGCGGATGAGGTAGACGAGTGGAGAGTTACAGGCGAATCAGCACCGACTTCAGCTCGGTGTAGTGCTCGATGGCGGCGGCGCCCATTTCGCGGCCGAGGCCGGACATCTTGTAGCCACCGAAGGGCAACGCCGGGTCCAGAGCGCTGTGGCAGTTGACCCACACCGAGCCGGACTTGATGCGCGGCACCATGCGGTGCACCGCCGCCAGGTCGTTGGACCAGACGCTCGCGCCGAGGCCGTAGGGGCTGTCGTTGGCCAGGCGCAGGGCATCCTCGATGTCGTCGAAGGGCAGGGCGACCAGCACCGGGCCGAAGATCTCTTCCTGCACCAGCGGGTTCTTCTGGTCGACGTCGACGATCACCGTCGGCTTGACGAAGTAGCCGGGGCCGAACTGCTCGCCGCCGCAGGCGATGGTGGCGCCCTTGTCGCGGCCCAGTTCGATGTAGTCGAACACGCGTTTCTGCTGCTTGGCGGAGATCAGCGGGCCCATGTCGATGCTCGGGTCGAGCCCGTTGCCCAGCTTCATGCCGTTGGCGATGCCGGCGATGTCGGCCACCACGTTGTCGAAGTGCTTGCGCTGCACATACAGGCGCGATCCGGCGCAGCAGACCTGGCCCTGGTTGAAGAAGATCGCCTGGGCGGCGCCGGCTGCGGCGGTGGCCAGGTCGGCGTCGGCCATGACGATGGTCGGCGACTTGCCGCCCAGCTCCAGGGTCACGCGGGTCATGTTGTCCATGGCCGCCTTGCCGATCTGCTTGCCCACCGGCGTGGAGCCGGTAAAGGTCAGCTTGTCCACCAGCGGGTGGTGGGAGAGGGCGGCGCCCGCGGTGATGCCGGTGCCGGTGACGACGTTGAACACGCCGGCCGGGTAGCCCGCTTCGAGGACGAGTTCGGCAAGTTTCAGCGCGGACAGCGGCGTCTCGTCGGCGGGCTTGAGCACCACCGAGCAGCCGGTGGCCAGCGCCGGGCCGAGCTTCCAGCAGGCCAGCAGCAGCGGGAAGTTCCAGGCGACGATGGCGCCGACCACGCCGACGGCTTCGCGGCGGATGTAGCCGTGGAAGTCGCCGTCGGGCATCAGCGGCATGGACACATCCACCGTGCTGCCTTCGATCTTGGTGGCGTAGCCGGCCATGTAGCGCAGGAAGTCGATGGCCAGTTGCACGTCCATCACGCGGGCGACGGCGGCGCTCTTGCCATTGTTCAGGCACTCGAGTTCGGCCAGCAGGTCGGCGTCGCGTTCCATGAGGCCTGCGAGCTTCCACAGCAGGTTCTGCCGCTCACGCGGGCGGGTGCGGCTCCAGGCGGAGTCATCGAAGGCCTGGCGTGCGGCGCGCACGGCGCGGTCGACATCGTCGACGGTGCCGGCCGGCACCTGGCAGAGCACTTCGCCGGTGGCCGGATTGCGCAGGTCCATCAGGGCGCCGTCGCTGGCGGAGGTCCAGTCGGCACCGATGAGCATCTTCGGCGCGCGCTGCAGGAAGGCGCGGGATTCGGGCTTGATGGGCAGGGAAGCGAGCATTGCGGTGGCCTCTTGTTGTCTGTTCCAGGAACGTTGAGGCGGGATATCGCAACGGCTGTGCCAAGGCTGAAAATTGAAGGCAACTTTATGAATTAAAAGGATTTTATTTTTATGGAGGAAAAGAAAAAGGAAAGCCGCTGTCGCATTGTGCGACAGCGGCTGAGACGTCGGGCTCAGGTGCGGGTGATATCCCGGTCCTTGGTCTCCGGCAGGAACAGAATGCCCAGCACCGCCGTCATCACGGCAATGACGATGGGGTACCAGAGCCCGTAGTAGATGTCCCCGGTGGCCGCCACCATGGCGAAGGCGACGGTGGGCAGGAAGCCGCCGAACCAGCCGTTGCCGATGTGGTAGGGCAGCGACATGGAGGTGTAGCGGATGCGCGTCGGGAACAGCTCTACCAGCCACGCGGCGATTGGGCCGTAGACCATGGTCACGTAGATCACCAGGACGGTCAGCAGCACCAGCATCATCAGGTGGTTGATCTTCGCCGGGTCGGCCTTCTCGGGGTAGCCGGCTTCCTTCAGCGAGGCGGCCAGTTGCGCGGTGAAGACTTCGGACTGCACCTTGAACTCTGCCGCCGGCATGCCGGCGCCTTCGAAGCTGGCGATGACCTTGTCGCCGATGTGCACCTGGGCGACGGCGCCCGTTTCGGCCTTGAGGTTTTCGTAGGGGATCGCGCGCTTGGCCAGCAGGCTTTTGGCCATGTCGCAGGAACTGACGAATTTGGCCTTGCCCACCGGGTCGAACTGGAAGGCACAGGCGCTCGGGTCGGCGACCACCGTCACCGGGTTCTTCTCCTGGGCGGCGAACACGTCCGGGTTACCGAACTGGGTCAGCCCGTGGAAGATCGGGAAGTAGGTCAGCGCCGCGAGGATGCAGCCGGTCATGATGATCTTCTTGCGGCCGATGCGATCGGACAGGCTGCCGAAGAACACGAAGAACGGTGTGCCCAGCAGTAGGGAGCCGGCGATCAGCAGGTTGGCGGTCTGCGGGTCGATCTTCAGTGTCTGCAGCAGGAAGAACAGCGCGTAGAACTGCCCGGTGTACCAGACCACGGCCTGGCCGGCGGTGCCGCCGAGCAGCGACATGATCACTACCTTGAGGTTCTCCCAGCGGCCGAAGGACTCGGTCAGCGGCGCCTTGGAGGCCTTGCCTTCTTCCTTCATCTTCATGAACACCGGCGACTCGGCGAGTTGCAGGCGGATGTACACCGAGATGATCAGCAGCAGGATCGACAGCAGGAACGGAATCCGCCAGCCCCAGGCTTCGAACGCCTCGGTGCCGAGCACGGTGCGGCAGGCCATGATCACCAGCAGCGAGAGGAACAGGCCGAGGGTCGCGGTGGTCTGGATCCACGAGGTGAAGAAGCCCCGCTTGCCCTTGGGCGCGTGCTCGGCGACGTAGGTCGCTGCGCCGCCGTACTCGCCGCCCAGCGCCAGGCCCTGCAGCAGGCGCAGGGTGATGAGGATGATCGGCGCAGCGACGCCGATGGTGGAGTAGGCCGGTAGCAGGCCGACTACGGCGGTGGACACGCCCATGATGACGATGGTGATGAGGAAGGTGTGCTTGCGCCCGATCATGTCGCCCAGGCGGCCGAACACGATGGCGCCGAAGGGCCGCACCGCGAAGCCGGCGGCGAAGGCCAGCAGGGCGAAGATGAAGGCGGTGGTTTCGTTGACCCCGGCGAAGAAGTGCTTGGCGATGATCGCCGCCAGGGAGCCATAGAGGTAGAAGTCGTACCACTCGAAAACGGTGCCCAGGGAGGAGGCAAAGATGACCTTGCGCTCCTCCTTCGTCACTCCGGTGGAAGGCGCGTTGCCCGCGGACGGGCTGTATGTCTGTGCCATGTTCGTCTCCGTCTTGTTGTTGTGTTGGGCCGGAGTCCCTCAATACCGTTACCGCACTCGAGCCCAGGGCTGATGTCAGGTCGTACGGATTGCGCGAAGCTTGAATACAGGCAGCCCTGCGGCACGTCGCAAGGTCAATGAGAAGCATAATCGGCCTGCCGCGGATATCCACTGGCCATCACCGGAAAAGCCCCGGCTGGCGCGGATTGGCACCTGTTCTGGACAAGCGGTGGGAAGTGACGCGTCTGGCTGGCGCCTTTCTCGGGAGCGGTATTCGATGATGGCTTTCTGCTGTTAGACCATCGTCTATAACGGGTGGAGCTGTCTCAGGCTGCTACAGCTGTCGCGATCTGCCACGCCGCATTGCCCATCGCGTGAGCGCAGCCTGCTGTTTCACAAGGATTTTCCCCCCTGGCACGCAACGTGAAGAGCGCTGGGTTTCGCCAAGCGCCGCGTCGGCGCTGCACAAGGAGGCCTGGCTTGAAGAGGATGCATCTGTCGTTGCCGTGGATGGCGGGGCCGCCGGCCGCCGCGTTGACCTGCCTTTTGCTGTGGTTGCTGCCCGGCGTGGGCAACGCTTTGCTCTGGGCGCTGGCGGGTCTGATTGCCCTGGGCGCCATCCGCCATGAATGGCGAGGGCCGGCTTGGCCGATTGCCGTCGGTGCGCTCTGCGGCGCCTGCCTGGCGCTGGCGTTGCACCTGGTGGCCGACCACTTTCAGCTGCGTTATGCGTGGCTCTACAGCAGCGCGGGGCTGCCGGCCTACCTGAAGTTTTCCAATCTCTGGGGTGGCGACGAAGGCACGGTGCTGCTGCTGGCGACCTTCTGCATGGCGATCGCCCTGAAAAGCGCCGCGCTGCCCGGTTGGGCGGGGCGCGGCATGGCGCTGATCGCTGCCTGGTATGTCGCCACCGCCGCCTGGCTCGGGCCGTTCAGTGCGACACCGGGGGATTGGCTGGCGGCGCAGCCGAGCCAGGGCATGAACGCGCACCTGCAGACGTTCTGGATGTCGTTGCACGCGCCGCTGATTCTCTGCGCCTATGCCTGGGTGCTGGCGCCCGCCGGGGCCGCGCTCGAAGCGCTGGGGCGAGGCGGGCACGCCTATGCCTGGGTGATGCCGCGCTATAGCCGTCGCGCCTGGCTGATCCTCAGCGCGGGCATTGGCGTCGGCATGGCCTGGGCCATGGAAGATTTCACCTACGGCCAGCTGTGGCACTGGGACCCGGTGCAGACCTCGGCCTTCATCATCTGGGCGCTGCTTGGCGCGGTGTTGCACGGCGCCCGTCGCTGGCGCGCTGACGGCGCCTACGCACGTCTGCTGCCGGTGCTCAGCCTGCTGGCGGCGGCCATGGCCTGCGGCGCCATGGCGGTGACCCGCAGCACGGTGCTGGCCAGCTCGCACCGCTACATCGGCACCACGTCCTGGCTCAGCCACCTGGCATTGGCGGCGATCCTGCTGGCCCTGGCGGCGTTCCACCTGCTGGCCGGATGGCGATCCCGCAAGCGGGCAGGGCGGCGGCGCGGAGCCTCGGACTGGACGCTCGACGTGGCCATCTACCTGTTCGCCGGCGCCGGCCTGCTGGCCCTGGGCGCGCTGCTCCAGGCGCACCTCTACGAATGGCTGGGGATGGAGCGGCCGAGCGAGCTGAAACCCTTCTTCGAAACCCTGACCGCCTGGGCCACCACCGCCGAGATGGACAGCCTGCGTCGCGCCTTCGACCAGTGGGACGTCAACGGCTACAGCCTGGCGCACTGGGTGGTGCCGCTGCTGGCGGCCCTCGGCCTGATGGGCGGCTACAGCTTCCTGCGTCGATGTGGACGACCGCGGCCGGCGCTGCTGGCAACCGCCCTGATGGCCGCCCTGATGCTCTGGACCGGCTGGCGCGGCGGTTGGCTGAGCGGCGGCTACAACGGCGACGGCATGCTTTCGCAGAATATCGTGCGGGTGCTGCCCTGGCTGGACGCGGCGCTGCTGGGGGGCGCCTTCCTGATGGGCAGTTGCCTGCTGTGGGGCGTGCAGAGCCTGTGGCGCAGCCGACGTCTGGGCAACCTGCGCTACAGCGGCGGGCTGGCGCTGGTGCACGGCGGCGCGGTGATTGCGCTGGTGGGTGGGCTGGCCGCCACGGCGCTGAACAGCTACCAGCAGATCAGCATCCCCCCGGGCACGTCCTTCGAGCAGTGGCACGCGGTGATCGGCGGCATGCAGATGCGCGTCTCGCCGGATTCCAGCCGCCCGGATTTCTCCGGTTACCACGCGGTGGCCAAGGTCGAGTTGCGCGACGGCGAGCACACATTGGCCGGCCACGCGCTGTTCCAGGACAGCCGCGGCAACCCGCCGGCCTACCAGGGGCCGGTCCGCCAACTCTGTGAAATCCTCGACTACCACTACGCGCGCTTCGCCTCGGACCGCGGCTACGTGCTGCATCCCTTCATCGTTCGCGGCTGGAGGGGCGATCTGCAGATATGGGTGCCAGCCTCGGCGCGTCTGCTCAACCAGCCCGGCGACGACATTGAGAGCGTGGTGGTGGTGCGCCGCTTTCCGTTCCTCTCGCTGGTCTGGATCGGCCTGCTCACCATGCTGTTCGGCGCCCTGATGCTGCCGGCGGGCGGCACTTTGCGCAGGCAGGACCATACTGCTTCGCAGGGTGTCTCACAGGCCCTGTCTCAGAGTTAGACAGCAATCGCGAAATGTGACGTCGCAACCCCGCTGCCACCCGCCGGGCGTGCCGGCAAGTGCCGCCGGAAGCCTGAGTAGGCGGGGTTTGCAAAGGAGTGGCACACAACCTGCTAAACCGCTTTCAAGAGCTCGCTCTTAGCCCATCGGTGGGCGCCAATAACCAACAAGAATACCGAGGAGGCCTGACCTTGAAGATGACACGACTTCGGCACTATCTGGGTGCCGGAACCCTGGCCGCACTGGCCCTTGCGCTGCACCAGACGGCCCAGGCCGCACCCGAGGGTCAGGCGATCATCAACGCCAAGTGCCAGGCGTGCCACACGCCCGAAGGCAACAACTCCCTCAGCCGTATCAGTCATCAGCGGAAGACCCCCGAGGGCTGGCTGATGAGCATCGGCCGCATGCAGGTGATGTACGGCCTGAAGATCACCGACGAGGAGCGTCGTGCGGTGGTCAAGTTCCTCGCCGACAAGCAGGGCCTGGCGCCCAGCGAGACCGAAGGCGTGCGCTACGCCCTCGAGCGCCGGCTTAACACCGTCGAGACATTCGATACCAACTTCGAGCAGATGTGCGCCCGTTGCCACTCGGGCGCGCGCATCGCCCTGCAGCGCCGCCCGGCGGCGGAGTGGGAGAAGCTGGTGAACTTCCACCTCGGCCGCTGGCCGTCGCTGGAATACCAGGCCCTGGCCCGTGACCGTGACTGGTTCGACCTGGCGAAGAAGGAGATGGTCCCGGAGCTGGCCAAACGCTTCCCGCTGGAAGACAAGGCCTGGAGCGACTGGCAGAAGAACCGGCCCAAGGCCGAGACACTGGCTGGCGAATGGAGCTTCGCCGGGCACATGCCGGGCAAGGGCGATGTCGCCGGCAGCATGAAAGTCGCAAAGGACGGCGACGACGCCTTCAAGGTCAGCGTGACCGGCAAGTATGCCGACGGTTCGCCGTTCGATGGCGAGGGCAGCGCTGTGCTCTACAACGGCTACGAATGGCGCGGCGCGGTGAAGGTCGGTGACGTCACCATGCGCCAGGTGTTCGCCGCCCTGAACGGCCAGATGCAGGGCCGCATGTTCGACAAGGCCCACGACGAGCGCGGCCTGGACTTCGTCGCCGCACAGAACGGCACCAGCCGCGTCCTGGGCGTGCAGCCGGCGTACCTGAGGGCGGGCGCCGAGACCGAAGTCAGCGTCATCGGCAGCGGCCTGAAAGGCAAGCCGTCGTTCGGCCCGGGCGTCGAGGTGGTGTCGGTGGTTTCCGCGACGCCCGAGCGCGTGACCGTGAAGGTCAAGGCCGCCGACTCCGCTGCCGTCGGCGAGCGCGATGTCGCCGTGGGCAGCGCCAAGGGCGGCAGCCTCGCGGTGTACAAGGACATCGCCGAAGTGAAGGTGGTGCCGGAGTTCTCCATCTCCCGCATCGGCGGCAATGGCGGCTCCACGCCCAAGGTCCAGGGCAGCTTCGACGCCGAGGCCTGGGGCAAGGGTGCCGACGGCAAACCGTTCCGCATCGGCGTGTTCCCCGCGCAGTGGTCGGTGGAGCCGTTCGACGACCGCGCCAAGGAAGACCAGGACGTGAAGTACGCCGGGGTGATGGACGCCGACAGCGGCATCTTCACACCGGGCGACGCCGGCCCGAACCCGGCGCGCAAGATGATGACCAACAACGCCGGCAACCTGAAGGTGATTGCCGCGGTGGACGACGCTGGCCAGTCGCACAAGGGCGAAGGGCACATGATCGTCACCGTGCAGCGTTGGAACAACCCGCCGATTCCGTGATGCGGGATCGGATGAACTGAACCCCTGAACCCCGTCTTCGGACGGGGATTGGCAAGCAAGTTCCGGGAGGTCGCCATGGGCGCCATCTTGAATCTGGTCGAACGCAACCTGCATGAAGTGCAGGTCGACGCCGACCGCCTATTGTTCCATATCCCCAGCTCCTCGCTGTTCGCCAGCGACGAGTTGACCGGCGGGATCATCGACGCGCTGCGCGGGCATGCCTGCTCGCCGGACGAGCTGACCCAACGCCTGGCCGGGCGCTTCGGCGCCGAGGAAATCGACGAGACCCTGCGCGAGCTGATCGCGCTGGAGCTGGTCAGCGACGGCTCGCCGCTGACCCCTGAAATCGGTATCAAGAAGGTTGACCGCACCGCACTCAATACCGTGGTGCTGAACGTCAACACCGGCTGCAACCTCAGCTGCACGTACTGCTACAAGGAAGACCTGGACAAGCCCTCCGCCGGCAAGAAGATGGGTGCGGAAACCGCCGAGGCCTCGGTGGAAATGCTGATCCAGGAGTCCCCCGACGAGCAGCGCTACACCGTGGTGTTCTTCGGCGGCGAACCGCTGTCCAACCGCCCGCTGATCGAGCACATGGTCGCGTATTGCGAGCGCCGTTTCGGCGAACTGGGCAAGACGGTGGACTTCGTCATGACCACCAACGCCACGCTGCTCACCGAGGAAATCGTCGACTGGCTCAACGCCCATCGCTTCGGACTGTCCATCAGCATCGACGGGCCGAAGACGGTGCACGACCGCAACCGCATCACCGTGGGCGGGCAGGGCACCTATGACGTGGTGCGGCGCAAGGCCGACATGCTGCTGTCGCGCTATACCGCGCGGCCGGTCGGCGCGCGGGTGACGCTGACCACCGGCGTCACCGATGTCGAGACCATCTGGAATCACCTGTTCAACGAGATGGGTTTTGCCGAAGTCGGCTTCGCCCCGGTCACCTCGGGCGACATCAGCAGCTACAACCTCACCGGGGACGAGTTGAAGGCGGTCTTCGCCGGCATGAAGGCCCTCGGCCGGCGCTACCTGGACGAGGCACTGGAAGGGCGCAACATCGGCTTCTCCAACCTGCACCAGCTGATCACCGATATCCACGAAGGGCAGAAGAAGGCCCTGCCGTGCGGCGCCGGGCTGAAGATGCTGGCGGTGGACCACAAGGGCGAGTTGAACCTGTGCCACCGCTTCACCGGCTCCTCGCTGCCGACCTTCGGCAACGTGCATGAAGGGGTGAAGCAGGCCGAGCTGAACGAGTTCCTCTCCCAGCGCCTGGACCGCACTGACACCGGCTGCGCCAGCTGCCACATCCGCAACCTCTGCTCCGGCGGCTGCTACCACGAGAGCTATGCGCGCTACGGCGACCCGGCGCACCCCACCTACCACTACTGCGAACTGATGAGGGACTGGGTCGATTTCGGCATCGAGGTCTACAGCCGGATCATGGCTTCCAACCCCAGCTTCATCGACCGCCACATCACTCCGCGGAAGGCGCACTGACATGAAACATCTGAAAGCGATCAACACCAAAGCACAGAAGCTCGAACAGGCCGCCGCCGAGGATCGCATCGAGGACGTGGTGGCGATGAACTCCGTGGCCGGCTGCGCGGCCACCACCGACCCGGGCTGGGAAGTCGACGTGTTCGGCGGCGTGTCCTCGCTCTGCCAGCCGATGGAAGCGGACCTCTACGGCTGCTCCGACCCCTGCTGGTGGCCGGCCCAGGTGCCGGACATGATGAGCACCTACCCCGACTGGAACAAGGATGCGCAGGCCTCGGCCGAGAACTGGCGCAACCTCGGCACCGTATTCCCGGACGACAAATGACCGGACTGACGAATATCGGCCCACAGAGCATGGACCAGAAGAACAAGAGGAAAACCTGCATGTCCAGAAAAGCATTCGCCGCCGCGCTCGGCGGCCTCTCGCTGGCCTGCGCGCTGCAAGCCGTCGCCGCCGATGCCGGCGCCGACACCGGCAAAGCGCTGGAAAGTGGCCACGAGTACCTGATCAGCACCAACTACCCGAACAACCTGCACGTCATCGACATGCAGACCGACAAGCTCTACAAGACCTGCGCGATCCCCGGCGCCTATGGCCCGGGCATGACCCAGCTGTCGCCGGATCGCAAGGTCGCCTACATCCTCAGCAACCACTACGCGGACATCTACGGCATCCAGCTCGATGACTGCAAACCGGTGTTCCACGCCACCATCGCGCAGAAGCCGGGCGAGAACGCGCGGGCGATGTTCTCCATGACCGTCAGCCACGACGGCAAGGAGATCTACGCCATCGCCAACCCGACGCTGATCCTCTCCGAACACTACGAAGTGCAGCAGCCGCGCCTGCAGGTCTACTTGGTGGCCGACGGCATGGGCGCCAAGCCGGTGCGCACCTTCCCGGCGCCGCGGCAGCTGACCATCATGCAGAGCGGCGATGACGGCACCCTCTACGTGGCGGGCCCGGACATCTACAAGGTGGACGTGAAGACCGGCAAGTTCGACGTGATCATCCCCAGCCGCAACTGGAAGCGCCCCAACTACGCGCCGCCAGATGTGCTCTACGTGTGGAACCAGCAGACCTACCCGCGTGACTTCTCGCTGCTCTACACCACGGCGAAGTTCAAGGACGCCAAGCAGGACATGGCCACGGCCGATTTCCTCTACGGCTTCTTCAACATCGACCTGGCCACCGGCAAGACCGAGACCGTCGATTTCGGCCCGGTCACCGAGGTGTACTTCAGCGGTATTCGCTCGGCCAAGGACCGCAACGTCATCTACGGCGTGCTGAACCGCCTGGCCAAGTACGACATCAAGGAGCAGAAGCTGGTCAAGGCGGCGAACCTGGACCACTCCTACTACTGCCTGTCGACCAACAAGGCCGGCAACAAGCTGTACCTGACCGGCACCCTGAACGACGTGGAGATCTACGATGCCGACAGCCTGGAGCGCATCGGCGATCTGAAGCTGCCGGGCGGCGACATGGCGATCACCACCAGCCAGGCCTTCGTGGCGAACTGATTCACCTCCGCTGTACCGGACTGCCCGGAGCACTTGCGTGCTCCGGGCAGTTTCGTTTCCGGCCCGCAATCCCGGCTCAGATTTCCGGAGCGGGCCTCAGGTACCGCTGCGCCCCACAGCGCGCACAGCGCTGGCACAGCATCGGCACATGGCCGACCTCGGTCAGATTCCCTTCATCCCAAGCACAGCCCAGGAAAAAGCAGCGCAATCGCATGTGTCCTCCTCCGGCAACGCCGGTGTTGAGACAGGCAGAAAGGTGCAGGTGGGGCTCCCGGCTTGTTCTTGTGTGGAGACGCCCGAGAGGTTCTCGCGAGCGCTCTAGAATGGGCAATCTAAACCGCCCAATGGCCTTCATGGCCCGTGCGGTGCGGTCTGCCGCCACGCCGGTTACCACTCGTCACCCTCAGAGAATGGACCTTGACAGTTAATATTATGAGCATAATATTCACCTTCAGATGACGGCCATAATCTGAATCGGGTCGGACATTCCAGACGGCCAATCGGCCCTACCCACCTTGCATGCGGGGCAACCGCCTCACTGGAGACAGAACCATGAATGCCAAATCCGAACTGGGCCGCGCACTGATCACCGGTGCTTCCTCCGGCATCGGCGCCACCTACGCCCAGCGCTTCGCCGCCCAGGGCTACGACTTGCTGCTGGTGGCCCGCGACCAGCAACGCCTGGAGGCCCTGGCCGCACGGCTGGGCGAGGAGTACGGCGTTTCCGTGGATGTGCTCAAGGCCGACCTCACCCGTCGCGAGGATCGTGCCCGCGTCGAAGCGCGCCTGGCCGAAGACAGCAGCATCAGCCTGCTCCTGAACAATGCCGGTGTCGCCATCAACGGCACCCTGCTGGAGACCGACCTGGACCGCCTGGAAAGCATGATCGAGCTGAACGTCACCGCCACCGCGCGCCTGGCCGGCGCTGCCGCCAAGGCCTTCGCCGGGCGCGGGCGCGGCACCATCATCAACGTGGCCTCGGTGCTGGCCCTGGCGCCGGAGCTGTTCAACGGCAGCTACAGCGCCACCAAGGCCTTCGTGCTCAACCTGACCCAATCCATGCAGCAGGAACTGGCGCCGCAGGGCCTGCGTATCCAGGCCGTGCTGCCGGGTGCCACCCGCACTGAAATCTGGGATCGCGCCGGCACCGATATCTCCGCACTGCCGGCGGAAATGCTGATGGACGTGAACCACATGGTCGACGCCGCGCTGGCCGGCCTGGCCCAGGGCGAAGTAGTGACCCTGCCGGCGCTGCCGGATGCCGGCGAGTTCGACGCCTTCACCGCTGCGCGCCTGAAATTGGCGCCGAACCTCTCGCGCAGCGTGCCGGCGCAGCGCTACGGAGTTGCAGTGGGCTAACCGAGTAACTGAGTGGCGAAAAGCTTGCCCCGGCCTTGCGCCGGGGCTTTTTTATGCGCGGCTCTTTGTAGGAGCGAGCTTGCTCGCGAACCTGCAAGGCACGCTGCCAAGCGGTTCGCGAGCATGGACTGGGCGTCCCCCTCGGTCCTGCGGGTGTCTCTTATTCCGCCGCGCCGATTTCCCGCTTCAGGTGCCGGCGGGTGCTGTCCAGGATGCGCTCGGCCAGCTCGGTGTCCGCCACGCTGCGCGACAGCACCAGCGCGCCAATCAGGGTGGCGAGCAGGGCGACGCTTTCGTCCTCGGCATGCTCGGTTGGCAGCGCCTGCTCGATGGCTTTGATGCGTGCCCGGACGATGGCGTCCGTGGTGGCGCTGGCATGCCCTCGGGCGCCCAGTTCGGCAGAGATGGTCGGCAACGGGCAGCCCTTGCCCGGCGTGTTGCGATGGCCGGTGGAGAGGTACTGGTCGATGAAGCCGGGCAGTGGGTCGTCCTTGGCGAACTGCTGGTCGACCACCGGGCGCAGTTGCTCGGCGGCCTGCTGCAGGGCGATTTCCACCAGTTCGTCCTTGGACTTGAAGTGCGCGTAAAAGCCGCCGTGGGTCAGGCCCAGCGCCTTCATCAACGTCTGCAGGCCGGTGGCGTCGACGCCTTCGCTGCGGAAGCGCTGTGCCGCCTCGTTGATGATGCGTTCGCGGGTCTGGGCCTTGTGGTCTTCGGAGTAACGCATGACCGGGTGTCTCCTGCGGTGCATGGAATGCTGGGTGACATTCTAACGCAGGGTGGGCGAGGGGAGGTGATTCAGGGCAGAGGTGTTGATGGAGTTGCAGGAGCGAGCTTGCTCGCGAACGAACCCCCGCAGCGGGTCCAGGTTCGCGAGCAAGGACCAGGCGTTCCCCTCGCTCCCACAAACGTCAAAAGCGCTCGGTAACCGTCAGCGAACAGCTTCCAGCAACGTCGCCACACCTTGCCCGCCACCAATGCACTGGGTGGCAATGGCATAACGCCCGCCGGTTTCCTTCAGCAGCGCCGCCGCCTTGCCGGTGATGCGCGCGCCGGTTGCGCCCAGCGGGTGACCGATGGCCAGAGCGCCGCCGTGCAGGTTGACGCGGTCGATATCCAGCTCAAGCCCGCGCAGGCAGGCCAGTGCCTGGCTGGAGAAGGCTTCGTTGATTTCCACCAGGTCGATGTCGGCCATGCGCAGACCCGCTCGGTCGAGCAGCTTGCGGGTGGCATAGAGCGGGCCCATGCCCATGATTTCCGGCGGGCAGCCAACCACGGCGACGGCTTTCACCCGCGCCAGGATGTCCAGCCCATGGGCACGGGCGAAGTCTTCGCTGCACACCAGCACGGCCGCTGCGCCATCGGTGAGGGGGGAGGCAGTACCCGCGGTGACGCTGCCGCCGAACGCCGGTTTGAGCTGCGCCAGCGCCTCCAGGTTGGTGCCGGGGCGGATGCAGCCGTCCTCGTTGACCACGCCGTTGGGTGTGTCGATGGGCACGATCTCCGCGGCCAGCAGCCCTTGCTCGCGGGCACGGGCCGCCTTGGCATGGGAGTCCACCGCCATGGCTTCCTGGTCCGCGCGCGAGATGCCGAAGCGCTCGGCGACGATTTCCGCTGTCTGCCCCATCGGCATGTAGGCCTGCGGGAATTCGGCCAGCAGGTGCGGGTTGGGTGACAGGTTGAAGCCACCCATGGGCACGCGGGTCATGGATTCCACACCGGCGCAGATGAACGCATCGCCGGTGCCGAGCTGGATCTGCCCGGCGGCGAAGTGGATGGATGTCATGGACGAGCCGCAGAAGCGGTTCACCGTGGCGCCGGCCACCGTTTCCGGCAGCCCGGCGAGGAAGCTGGTGATGCGCGCGATATTCATGCCCTGTTCGGCCTCGGGATAGGCGCAGCCCATGATCAGGTCCTCGATCAGGCTGGCATCCAGGCCGCTGCGTTGTACCAGTGCCTTGACGGTCTGCGCGGCGAGGTCGTCCGGGCGTACGTCGATCAGCGCGCCCTTTTTGGCGAAGTGGAACGGGGAGCGGGCATAACCCGCGATCACTACGGAAGTCATGGTCGGTCTCCTGAACAGCTGTCAGCGCCCGAGGATCAGGCAGGTGGTGGAACCGGTGGCGTAGAGCTTGCCGTCCACGTCGTAGAGACGGCCTTCGGCCAGGGCGGTGGAGCGGCCGACATGCACGATCGTGCCCTCGGCGCGGATCGGTCCGGTGTCGCGGGTCAGTGCGCGGATGTAGCTGATGCGCAGGTCGGTGGTGGTGTAGCCCAGGCCCGGTTCGAGCATGGTGTGCACCGCGCAGCCCATGGCCGAGTCCAGCAGCGTGGCCGCGTAGCCGCCGTGCACGGTGCCCAGCGGGTTGTAGTGGCGCATGTCCGGGGTGCCCTGGAAGATGAAGCGGCCCTGGCTCCATTCCAGCGGGACGAAGCCGATCAGCGCGTTGATCGGCGGGGCGGGCAGCTCGCCTGCTCCGATGCCGTCGAAGAACTCCTGGGGCGTCTTGCTGCGCAGTTCCTGCAGGGCAATCACGCCGGGCTCGGCCAGGCGCTGGCGCATTTGCGCGGCCGCCGCTTCCCAGGCGGCAATCTTCTGTTCACGGGTCAGTGTCAGTTCGGTCATCGCGGGCTCCAGCACTTCGATTAAATATTACGGTCATCATACTAGCATTGAATGATGATTGGCATATAAGTGACGGAAGCGCCATCCAGCAGGGCTGAAACGACAGGGAAAGGGGGAAGGAGAGGGCGCTGGCGGAGCGGACTCCGCCAGCGCGGAGGGCTTTACTCGGCGGTAGCGGTCATGCTGGCCGCGCGGGCCTGGCTGCGCTGAGCCTTGTATTGCAGGGCGACGGCGGGCACCGGCGAGGCTACACCGGTTTCGACCCAGCGGCGGATGCGGCCGGCGTCGGCCACGTGGGTGCGTTTGCCAAAGGCATCGAGCAGGGCCAGGGCGACCGGGCGGCCGTTCATCATGGTAACCATCACCAGGCAGTGGCCGGCGTCGTTGGTGAAGCCGGTCTTGGTCAGGCGGATGTCCCACTTGCCGTTGCGCACCAGCGGGTTGGTGTTGAAGAAGCTCAGCGAATAGCTGGGCTTGCTGAAGCGCGCATCGCTGGTCGCCGTGGTGCTCAACTGGCGGATCTGCGGGTAGGTGTAGGCAGCCTTGGCCAGGCGGATCAGGTCATTGGCGTCGGAAACGTTGTGGATCGACAGGCCGGTGGGCTCGACATAATGAGTGCTGGTCATGCCGAGGGATTTCGCCTTGGCGTTCATGGCTGCGACGAAGGCCCTGGAGCCGCCCGGGTAGTTGTGCGCGAGGCTGGCGGCGGCGCGGTTTTCCGAGGACATCAGCGCCAACAGCAGCATGTTCTGGCGGCTGATCATGCTGCCCAGGTGGACGCGGGAGAACACGCCCTTCATCTCGGCGGTCTCGGAGATGTCCACGGGGATCAGCTCGTTCATCGGCAGCTTGGCGTCCAAGGTAACCATCGCGGTCATCAGCTTGGTCACCGAGGCGATAGGCACTACCAGGTTGGGGTTGCTGGAGTAGAGGGTCTTACCGTTCTCCAGGTCGACCACCAGCGCGCTGCCGGAGGCGAGGACGAGTTCTTTGGCGGAGGCCGTCTTGGGGGTGGCAGCAAAGGAGTTCGATGTACAGACAACAGCGGCGCAGGCAAACAGCAGGCTCAGTATCGAACGACGAGTAGTCATGGATGTGATTCGCAAGCGTTGAGTGGGAATTTGTCTACATCCATGTAGGCATTTTCGTCGAATTCTACTGCAAGGCCTGCGCTAGCGCACCTGGCGCTGGGCGTCTCAGTTTGCGACAACCTGAGACGTGCCGACGTCGTCCAGGCAAGGCCACGACTGGTACTGGCGGCCGTAGCTCAGCTACCAGCTCGAGCTGTTGCGAAATGCAACCGCAGCGGTTGGGAGGCGAACTTCCGAAACTCTTCTCAAGGCCTCGCCAGCTCTGGCTTTCAGGCCGAATGGCACGCTTTGTGAGTAGCTATCCTGAATGATGCGGAGGCGCCCGCCAACATCGTTCTGCCGATGGTCGGGGTTGCGTTTACCTTTACGTTAACGTAAACATTCTCCGTCGCCCGCGACCGGTCAGTCAGTCCGGCGGGGTAGGTTGGCTCTCGGTGCTTTGGCACCGCTGCCAGAGTCGATCGTTCAGCGTTGATCCCAGAACAAGCACAACAAGGGAAAGCCATGAACCACCTGAGTTACACCCGCGGCCCCCAGGACAAACCCCTGCTGGCCATGACCGTCGGCGCTGCCTTCGACGCCACGGTAGAGCGTTTCGCGGCCCGCGAGGCTCTGGTCGTGCGTCACCAGAACCTGCGCTACACCTGGGCCGAGCTGGCCGAGGTGGTCAATGGCATCGCCCGCGCTTTCCTCGCCCTCGGCCTGCGCCCCGGCGACCGGCTGGGCATCTGGGCGCCCAACTGCGCGCAATGGTGTGTCACCCAGTTCGCCAGCGCCAAGGTCGGCGCCGTGCTGGTCAACATCAACCCGGCCTACCGGGTGAGCGAACTCGAATACGCGCTCAAGCAGTCCGGCTGCCGCTGGCTGGTGTGCGCCGATGCGTTCAAGACGTCCGATTACCACGGCATGCTTGCCGACCTGCTGCCCGAACTGGGGCAGGGGCGACCGGGCGAGCTGTCCAGCGACCGCCTGCCGGAGCTGCGCGGGGTGATCAGCCTGTCCGATACGGCGCCGTCCGGCTTCCTGCGCTGGAGCCAGCTGGAGCCGCTGGGCCGTGGCACGTCCGCCACCGAGCTGGCCGAGCGCCAGGCGCTGCTGCAGTTCGACGAGCCGATCAACATCCAGTACACCTCTGGCACCACCGGTTTCCCCAAGGGCGCCACGCTCAGCCACTACAACATCCTCAACAACGGCCTGATGGTCGGCGACAGCCTCGGCCTCACCGAGCACGACCGCCTGGTGATCCCGGTGCCGCTGTACCACTGCTTCGGCATGGTGATGGGCAACCTCGGCTGCCTGACCCACGGCTCCACCATGATCTACCCCGCGCCCAGCTTCGAGCCCGAGGCAACCCTGGCGGCGGTGGCAGAAGAGAAGGCCACCGCGCTGTACGGCGTGCCCACCATGTTCATTGCCGAACTGGATCACCCGACCCGCCACGACTTCGACCTCTCCAGCCTGCGCACCGGCATCATGGCCGGCGCCACCTGCCCGATCGAAGTGATGCGCCGCGTGATCGACGAGATGCACATGGCCGAGGTACAGATTGCCTACGGCATGACCGAGACCAGCCCGGTGTCCCTGCAGACCGGCCCGGAAGACGACCTGGAAACCCGCGTCACCACCGTCGGTCGCACCCAGCCGCACCTGGAAAGCAAGATCATCGACGCCGACGGCCGTGTCGTCCCGCGCGGCACCATCGGCGAACTCTGCACCCGTGGCTACAGCGTGATGCTCGGCTACTGGAACAACCCGCAGGCGACTTCCGAGGCCATCAGCCCGGCGCGCTGGATGCTCACCGGCGACCTCGCCGAGATGGACGAGGCGGGCAACGTGCGCATTGTCGGGCGCAGCAAGGACATGATCATCCGCGGCGGCGAGAACATCTATCCGCGCGAGATCGAGGAGTTCCTCTATACCCACCACGCCGTGGCCGACGCGCAGGTGATCGGCATTCCCGACGAGAAGTACGGCGAGGAGCTGGTGGCCTGGGTCAAGTTCCACCCCGGCCACAGCGTCGCCGAGGACGAGCTGCGCGCCTTCTGCAAGAACGCCATCGCCCACTTCAAGGTGCCGCGCCACTTCCGCTTCTGCGACGAGTTCCCGATGACGGTGACCGGCAAGGTCCAGAAGTTCCGCATGCGCGAAATCAGCATCGACGAGGTGCGCGCCAAGCGTGGCTGAGCGTTCGACACCTTCCTGCGCCCAGGCGTGCGTCCCTGACATCGGCGCGCCATGGGCGTAGAGAAGGGCACCATCTCCATCCGCCTGGTCAGCGAAGCGCTGGCCGAGTTTCGTCGCGCCGGCCGTGACGACGGGCCTCTATTGGCCGCCGCCGGCATCGCCCCGGAGCTGTTCGGCAAGCCTTACGCGCGGGTTTCCAGCCAGGCTTACGCGCGGCTCTGGCTGCGCCTGGCGAAGGAGATGGACGACGAATTCTTCGGCATGAATGCCCGGCGCATGAAGTCCGGCAGCTTCAACTTCATGGCCGCTGCTGCGATCCGCGAACCGACCCTGGAAGCGGCGATGAACGCCGCGCTGCGCTTCATGGGCCTGGTGTTCGACGACTTCTCGCCGCGCCTGGTGCGCCAGGACGGCGTCGCCTCGATCACCCTCGACGAGCCTGCAAGCTCCGCGCCTCGCGCTTTCTGCTACTTCACCCTGTGGTTGATGCTGCATGGCCTGGCCTGCTGGCTGGTGGGGCGGCGCATCCCGATCCTCGCCATCGAGCTGCGTTGTCCACGGCCGGATTTCATCGAGGACTACCGGGTGATGTTCTGTGACAATCTGCGCTTCGCCCGCCGCCAGTCGCGCCTGTTGTTCAACGCCGAAGCGCTGGAGCTGCCGGTGCGCCGCGACGAGCGCGAGTTGCGGCGATTCCTGGGTGGCGCGCCGGCCAATATCCTGGTGCGCTACCGCGACCCGCAGAGCCTCGCTGCACGTACCAAGGCCTACCTGCGCAGCCTGAAGTTCGAGCGCTGGCCGGACCTCGACGCATTGGCCAGCCACTTCTACATGGCGCCCTCTACCCTGCGCCGCAAGCTGGCCGCCGAGGGGCAGTCCTACCAGGCACTCAAGGACCAGTTGCGCCGCGACCTCGCCCTTGCACGGCTGGACAGCGGCGACGGCAACTTCGCCGACCTGGCCGAAGAGCTGGGTTTCGCCGACACCAGCGCCTTCTACAAGGCGTTCCGCAAATGGACCGGATCGACGCCGGGGCAATACCGCGCACTGATCCGCCAGGAGCCTGAAATTTAAGGGCGCCGCTCAAGTAGCCGCCTTTCAAGCCGATAGAACGACACAGAACCGCTCTTGCCCAAGGACGCCCCTCCATGCCCCTGTCCCGCCTTTCGATCCAGTGGAAGATTACGCTGCTGACCGGCCTCTGCCTGCTCTGTATCGTCTGCCTGCTGGTCGGCCTCTCGCTGTTCCGGATGAACCATGATGCGCAGCTGATCAAGGCGGCCAATGCTGACATGCTCAAGGACGCGGCCAAGTCGCGGATGCAGGCGCGCAGCGAGCAGCAGGCGGAAATCATCCAGCGCTTCTTCACCGACGTGTACCACTTCGGCAACCAGTTCTCCCGCCAGGTCGCCCAACTGCGCGAACAGTCCACCAAGCACGGCGCGGACCCGGCAGCCGTGCGCAAGGACCTCAACCTGCTGGTGCGTGACGGCCTGAAGAGCAACCCCAACCTGCTCAGCCTCTACGTGGTCTTCGAGCCCGATGCGCTGGACGGCCAGGACGCCGCCTTCCATGACCCGCCCGATGCCGGCAGCAACGAAAAGGGCCGCTTCGGTGCCTACTGGGCGCAGAAGGCCTCCGGTGAAATGACCGGCCTGGCAGTGACCGAAGACATGATCGCCGACACCTCGGCCATGCTCGACGGCAGCCCGTTCAACACCTGGCAGCTGTGCCCGCTGCAGACCCGCAAGGCCTGCGTGCTCAACCCCTATTTCGACAGCGCCTCGGGCACCAAGGTGCTGATGACCACCGTGACTTTCCCGCTGATGGATCAGGACAAGGTCATCGCCGTGATCGGTATCGACATCAGCCTCAGCCGCCTGCAACAGCTGGCCGTTGATGGCGACCGCGAGCTCTACGACGGTGCCGGCAGCGTCAGCATCGTCAGCCCGGCGGGCCTGCTCGCCGGCTACAGTAGCGACGAAGCGTTGCTCGGCCAGCCGCTGGAGAAGGCCATTCCCGGCCAGGCCGCCGAACTGCTGTCGCTGCAGGCCAGCGGTCGCCCGCAGGTGCTGGAGAAGGATGGCCAACTGCGGGTGGTCGAGCCGCTGCTGCCGATCCCGGACGCCACCAAGCCATGGGCCGTGGTGCTCGACGTACCGCAGGACGTGCTGCTGGCTCCCGCGCTGCAACTGCAGAAGCAGCTCGATGAGCGCAACTCCAGCGGCGCGCTGTGGCAGACGATCTTCGGCCTGATCGCCGCCATCGTCGGCCTGCTGCTGGTCTGGCTCACCGCCCGCGGC
>NZ_BDAI01000018.1 GCF_002091755.1 Pseudomonas nitroreducens NBRC 12694 | reverse complement strand
GATTGTTCATCAGCATGCGCAGCGGCGCTTCGGTCAGCCAGCTTTTGGCGTTCAGTTGGGTGCCGCGCGGGGCACGGATTTCGGTATCACGGTAACGGCCGGTGGAGCTCATCTGGACTTCCTCGATGCAGGGGTGGCGCCACGCTGGAAGGCGGTCCGGCGCGGCGGAAACGGGTGAATAGAGGGCAACGGGCATTGCCTTACTCATCTAGTGTCACCTTATATGTGTAAAACCTTATATCAACCTGTATATACAAGCTAATGCAAAGCGAGGGCCAAAATAGGCCGGCGGTACCCAGGGAGCACAGTCACGTGACGACAATGTCGTTTTATTTCAAATGGATAGAAATCTTATGCACAGGCAGGCGGCGCCCCTCACCACGGCCAGCAGCGAGAGAAGGCGGCGAGAAAGGAAGGAGAAAAAGTAACAGCGCGGTGCACAGAGGTAACAAAACGGTGCACCACAGGAGACAGCGGGGCGGATTTTCCGCCCCCTCGGGATGACAGCTGACTACTGCCCGAAACGACCTTCGAGGCGATAGCGCGACCCCGGATAGACCAGTCGCGCAGCACCCACCTGCCCCTTCGCCGACCAGGTGCGGCGGCGAATCAGCAGGCAGGCGTCGCCACGCTTGATGCGCAGCAGCTTGCAGTCGGCCGCTTCGGCGTTGATCGCCTCGACCACATGTTCACCCTCGGTCAGCGGCGCCAGCTGGATCAGGTAGGCATAGGGGGTGATACGGGTGAAGTCCTGCTGCAGGTACTCCGGCGCTACCTCGGCATTGACGAAGCGCTCTTCCAGTTGCACCGGCACTTCGTTCTCGTAGTGCACGACAACGGAGTGAAAGATGCGCTGGACGTTTTCCAGCTCGAACGGCAGCGCCAGGGTCGCGCCCTCGGGCAGCGGTTCCAGAAGCACCACTTCACAGCGGTGCTGATGCCCGCGCGCGGCGATCTCCTCGGCGATGTTATGGATCTCGAAGAGCGCCGCGTGGCCCTTCTGTTCGGCAACGAAGGTCCCCACGCCCTGCAGGCGCACCAGCACGCCCTCGATGGTCAGCTCGCGCAATGCGCGATTGATGGTCATCCGGCTCACACCGAGCAGGGCGAACAGTTCGCTTTCCGACGGCAGCTTGGAGTTGGGTTTCCAGACGCCGTTGCGGATCTGCTGCAGGATGATTTCCTTCACCCGCGCATACAGGGGCGCCGGAGTTTCCAGCGCGAACGCGGCCAGGGAGGAATGATCTTGGGACACGGCAGCTCCTGAATCGGCGGAAGGCGGGCTAGCCGCCAGTTTACCCGCGGCTACGCCTGCCGCCTACGCGCCGTCACCGAAGCCGAACCACGGGCAATAGGTGTGCAGCTTTGACAGGGCGCATAACGCGCCAGCGTTATCCCCCACGATGTGGGCTGCGGATAACCTGTTCCAGGTTATTCGCCCTACAGTCGACGAAAATCCGTACTCATGATCAGCGCGGCGCAATATGCGCCACCATCAGCTGCACCGTCTCGTTGCCACGGAACTCGTTGACGTCGAGCTTGTAGGCCACTTCCGCCCAGCGCACGGTGGGGTTGGGCCAGATTTCGCGGTCGATGTTGAAGGCGATGGCGTCCAGTTGCAGCGAGCCGCACTCGGTCTTGAGCACAAGCTTCAGGTGCCGCTCGCCAACCACGCGCTGCTGGACGACCTGGAAGATGCCGTGGAACAGTGGCTCCGGGAAATGCTGGCCCCAGGGGCCGGCCTGGCGCAGCGCGCGGGCCAGCTCCAGGTGGAACTCCTCGGCGCCCAGCTGGCCGTCGGAGAGCAGGCGCCCGGTGAGGTCTTCTTCATCCAGCTGACGGCGCACTTCGGCGTCGAAGGCAGCGGCGAAGGCGCCGAAATTTTCCTGCGGCAGCGACAGGCCGGCGGCCATGGCGTGACCACCGAACTTGCTGATCAGCCCTGGGTGGCGCGCCGCCACGGCGTCCAGCGCATCGCGGATATGGAAGCCCGGCACCGAACGCGCCGAGCCCTTGAGCGTGCCGTCGCCGGCATCGGCGAAGGCAATGGTTGGCCGGTGGTAACGCTCCTTCAGGCGCGAGGCAAGGATGCCGATCACGCCCTGGTGCCATTCCGGGTCGAACAGGCACAGGCCGAAGGGCATCTCCTCCACCGGCAGTTCCTTGAGCTGGGCCAGCGCCTCGCGCTGCATGCCCTGCTCGATGGCCTTGCGATCCTGGTTGAGCTGGTCGAGCTGCACCGCCATGTCGCGGGCGACGCTTTCGTCTTCGCAGAGCAGCAGTTCGATGCCCAGGGACATGTCGTCCAGGCGCCCGGCAGCGTTCAGCCGCGGGCCGAGGATGAAGCCGAGGTCCGTGGAGGTGATGCGCCGGCAATCGCGCCCGGCCACTTCCAGCAGCGCACGCAGGCCCGGGCGGGCGCGGCCGGCACGGATACGCGCGAGACCCTGATGGACCAGGATGCGGTTGTTGGCGTCCAGCGGCACCACGTCGGCGACGCTGCCCAGGGACACCAGGTCGAGCAATTCAGCCAGGTTCGGCTCGGCGATGCCGCGCGCAGCGAACCAGCCTCGTTCACGCAGGCGGGCGCGCAGGGCGAGCATCACGTAGAAGATCACGCCGACACCGGCCATGGCCTTGCTGGGGAAATCGCAGCCGGGCTGGTTCGGGTTGACGATGGCGTCGGCGGCGGGCAGTTCCGGCCCCGGCAGGTGGTGGTCGGTGACCAGCACGCGCAGGCCGGCGGCCTTAGCGGCGGCGACGCCGTCGATGCTGGAGATGCCGTTGTCGACGGTCACCAGCAGCTCCGGGCGCTTCTCCAGCGCCACGGCGACGATTTCCGGCGTCAGGCCGTAGCCGTACTCGAAGCGGTTGGGCACCAGGTAATCGACCCAGGCCGCACCGAGCATGCGCAGCGCCAGCACGCCAACGCTGCTGGCGGTGGCGCCATCGGCATCGAAGTCGCCGACGTAGAGAATCCGCTGACCCTTTTCCAGCGCGTCGACCAGCAGCTCCACCGCCGCGTCCACGCCCTTGAGCTGCTGGTACGGGATCAACCGTGCCAGGCCCTTGTCCAGCTCGGCCGCGCTCTGCACGCCGCGGGCGGCGTAGAGACGGGTCAGCAGCGGCGGCAGGTCGCCCAGGTCGGGCAGGGTTGGCGGGAGGGGGCGGGATTCGATGCGCATGAAGTCCAACTATTCCTTTGTGCTTGGTCTTGCGCCTTGCGAGCTAGAGCACGGCAAGGCGTGAACAGGCGTGGGCCGCGGAGTTTGCTGCAGCAAATGAGCAGGCCCACGCCTGTTCACAACGCAGCCGGGCCGACGCGCAGCTAGCGCAAATCAGCGCTCGCCCATCAGCCATTCCACCTGCAGCTCGTGCTGGCCGCGCTCGTCGGTGACGAAGATAGTCCCTTCGCTGATCATCACGGTCCAGTTGATCGAGCGCGGAAGGTCGCGGGAGATTTCTTCCAGCGCTTCCTGCGGCAGCGCGACGACATTGAGGTTCTTCAGGTGGCGGACGCTGTCGAGCACCTTGGTGGTCCACACGCGCAGGTTGCCGTAGGCGACCAGGGTCAGCTTCTCGCAGCGGCGCGAGCACCAGGTCAGGCGATCGGCATCCGGCTGGCCGACTTCGATCCAGTGCAGCACGCGGTCGTCCAGGCTCTTTTCCCACAGCGAGGGCTCTTCCACGTCCGACAGCCCACGGCCGAAAGCCAGTTGCTCGTTGTACCAGATGACGTAGGCCAGCAGGCGCACCGCCAGGCGCTCCTCGGTTTCCGAGGGGTGGCGGGCGACGGTGAAGCGCAGGGTCTCGTAGACCCCACGGTCGAGGTCGGTCAGGCTGATATCGGCTTTGTAGGGCGTGGCGGACAGGGCCATGGGCGTTCCCGGCGAATTTTCGAAGGCGGCAAGTCTACCGCGAAAGCGCCGGCACCGTGGGTCAAGTGCGCGGACGTCGGTCGGCTCCAGGCTCCGGCGCGGCCAGTTCGATGCGGTTGCGGCCCTTTGCCTTGGCGGCGTAGAGCGCCTGGTCAGCCAGGGACAGCAGGCGCAGCAGGTCGTGGCCGGCCTCGCGGCTGGTAGCAATGCCGATGCTTACGCTGAGCTGGCCCTCGGCCATGAACGGCAACTCGGCGAACTCCCGGCGCACCCGCTCCGCCACCTGGCACGCGCCCTCGGTATCGGCGCCCACCAGCAGGCAGGCGAACTCTTCCCCGCCGATGCGGGCGAACTGGTCGTGTTTACGCATCCGCGACGCGGTGATGCGACTGAATTCCACCAGCACGCGGTCGCCGGCGGGATGGCCGAAGGAGTCGTTGAGGCGCTTGAAGTTGTCCAGGTCGCAGAGCAGCAGCGAGGCCTGTTCGCCCCGCTCGGCGCACAGGCGAAGCAGGCGCTCGCCGGTCTCCATGAAGGCGCGGCGATTGCCCACGCCGGTCAGCGGGTCGCTCAGGGCAGCACTGCGGAACTGCAGCTCGGCACGTTCCTTGACCATCGCCAGGGTGGCGAAGGCGATACCGATGGCGAACAGCATGGTCTCGAAGACCAGGAAGGTGAAGAAAGCAGAACCCTGGCCGTTGTTGGCCACGCTCTCGAACGGCATGCCGCGGTCGACCACCAGACGTACCGAATAGACCAGGGTATGCAAGAGCAACAACGCCAGTGTCGGCTTGAGTTCGACTTCGAGCTTGCGCCGGTCGCGCCACAGCTCGCTGATCGCCGCGAGGCAGTACAGGATGGTGATCCCCGTACTGACCGCGATGCGCGCAGCCAGGGACTCGTAGAAGGGCGGGAGCAGGCACAGCAGCGCCCAGAATGTCGCGCCTGCGCCGATCAACGGCCAGTGCGGTTTGCGTCCGGTGAAGACGCGCATGGAAGTCCAGGTCATTGCCGAACAGAGGTGCAGGACCACATTACCGAGCAGGATCGGCAACCAGTCGATGCCCATGCCTCGCAACGTGGCCAGGAAGGTGCCAATGGCACCCAGCAGCAACGCGACGCTCATGTAGCCCAGCGAGTGATCGCGACGACCGCTGTGCCAGGCGAATGCCATCAGCACACCGACAAGAGTCAGTACGTAGAGGTCGACGACAACCAGCGTCGGCAGGTTCAACGTCATGCAGCCCCCTCGCCACCCGTCAGCTCGCATTCCCCGGAGAATGCCGTCAGACCATCGGGCTGTTGGAAGGAAGACGAACGCATCACGGCATACCTGCGCGAAACCGAGCGAGCTGAAGTAAGAAGCATCTGAATGTGGCTACTCTACGCGCGCTCAAGGCCGCCGCAAAGCGACGTTTCCAGACGCCTGCCCGGCGGCCTGTTCGAAGCGCCGTGCACGCGTTAGAGTCCGGCGATTCCTCTCTGATCGGACAGACCGATGAACAGCACCGCCAAACCCCTCGCCGGCCTCAAGGTCATCGAACTGGGCACCCTGATCGCCGGCCCCTTCGCCTCGCGCCTTTGCGCGGAGTTCGGCGCCGAGGTCATCAAGGTCGAATCACCGGACGGCGGCGACCCGCTGCGCAAATGGCGCAAGCTTTACGAAGGCACGTCGCTGTGGTGGTTCGTGCAGGCGCGCAACAAGCGTTCGCTGACGCTGAACCTCAAGCATGAAGCCGGCCGCGAGGTGCTGAAGAAGCTGCTGGCCGAGGCCGACATCCTGATCGAGAACTTCCGTCCCGGCGTGCTGGAGAAGCTCGGCCTGGGCTGGGAAGTGATCCATGCGCTGAACCCCAAGCTGGTGATGGTGCGCCTGTCCGGCTTCGGCCAGAGCGGCCCCTACAAGGACCAGCCGGGCTTCGGCGCGGTGGGCGAGTCCATGGGCGGGCTGCGCTATATCACCGGCTTCGAGGACCGCCCGCCGGTGCGCACCGGCATTTCCATCGGCGACTCCATCGCCGCGCTGTGGGGCGTGATCGGCGCGCTCATGGCGCTGCGCCACCGCGAAGTGAACGGCGGCGCCGGCCAGGTGGTGGACGTGGCCCTCTACGAAGCGGTATTCGCCATGATGGAATCCATGGTTCCGGAGTTCGACGTGTTCGGTTTCATCCGCGAGCGCACCGGCAACATCATGCCTGGCATCACGCCCTCCTCCGTGCACACCACGGCCGACGGCAAGCACGTGCAGATCGCCGCCAACGGCGACGCCATCTTCCGCCGCTTCATGACGGCCATCGGCCGCCCCGACCTCGCCGAAGACCCCACGCTTGCCGGCAACGACGGCCGCGATGCCCGTCGCGATGAGCTCTACGGCATCATCGATCGCTGGGCGCGCTCCGCATCGCTGGAGACCGTGCTCAAGGTGCTGAACGAAGCGGAGGTGCCGGCCAGCCGCATCTTCTCCGCCGAGGACATGTTCAGCGACCCGCAATTCCTGGCGCGGGAGATGTTCCTCTCCGCCAAGCTGCCGGACGGCAAATCCTTCCGCATGCCCGGCATCGTGCCCAAGCTCTCCGATACCCCCGGCAGCGCCGAGTGGATCGGCCCGAAACTGGGCGAGCATACCGACGAAGTGCTTTCCGGACTGGGCTACGACGCAGCCGCCATCGCGGCGATGCGCAAGGATGGCGCGGTCTGACCACTTTGCTTTGGTAGGGCGCATAACGCGCCAGCGTTATCCGCCGTATTGAAGCCAGCGGATAACCTGTTCCAGGTTATTCGCCCTACGGCTCTTGGTGTAGCAGCGAGCTCCTGCAATAAAGCCAGTCAGCCCGCTTCCTGCTCCGGCGCCTCGCTCTGGGCGATGAACTCCAGCATCTTCTCGCTGCCGTCCAGCAGGTCGGCGTGGATCGCCTCGCGGGCGGCGGCGCCGTTGCGTTCGCGCAGGGCGCGCAGGACGTCCCAGTGGTGCTCGATGGCCATGCGCTCGTTGAAGTCGGCGTAGGCCTGGGCGATCAGCGGGCCGGTGCGCATCCACAGGCTGTCGAGGAAAGCGCGCAGCAGCGGCATGCCGGCGATGTCGGCGAGGGCGAAGTGGAAGGCCTGGTTGAGCTTGAGCGCCAGCACCAGGTCATCCGCGTGGATCGCGTCAAGATTCTCGCGGATGTTGGCTTCCAGCTCGTCCAGCTGCTCATCGCTGGCGCGCGCGGCGGCGGTCTCGGCGGCGAGACCTTCGAGCGCCACGCGGATGCTGCGGATCTCCAGGTACTGCTCGAGGGTGAGCAGCGGCACGCGGATGTCCCGCGGCGTCTTCAGCACCAGCGCCTGTTCCTTGGCCAGCTGCAGGATGGCGTCACGCACCGGGGTAACGCTGGTGCCCAGCTGCTGGGCCAGGTCACGGATACGCAGGCGATCGTCCGGCTTGAAGCGGCCGGTGATCAGTGCCTCGCGCAGCAGCGCGTAGACGCCGCTGCCCAGGTAGGAATGATTGAGCCCTTCGATCGGGTAGTTCATCGCCGTCTCATCACGTGGTGCGGAATTCGGGCGCGAATGATGGTCGCTGATCGCGCCGAATGCCAGCCGGTTTCACACATGCTGCCCGCCGTTGACGTGGATTTCTGCACCATTCACGTAGGACGCGCCGCTGGTGCAGAGGAAATGGATGAGCGAAGCAACTTCCTCCGGCTTACCCAGGCGATGCATCGGAATATCGCGCTCGACGATCAGCTCGGTGCCCGAAGACAGGATGGCCGTGTCGATTTCCCCCGGCGCGATGGCGTTCACTCGCACGCCGTGCGGGCCGAAGTCATGGGCCATCTCGCGGGTCAATGCGGCCAGGGCAGCCTTCGAGCACGCATAAGCAGCGCCGGCGAACGGGTGCACACGTGAACCGGCGATGGAGGTGACATTGATCACCGAGCCCTTGGCTGCCTTCAGTTCGTCGAACAGGCCGCGCGCCAGCAGCGCGGTGGAGAACAGGTTGACGTTGAACACCTTCAGCCAGGTGGCGTAGTCGCTGCCCAGAACGCCCAGGCGTTCGCCCTCCGGGCCCTTGGGCGAGATGCCGGCGTTGTTCACCAGGGCGTGCAGCGAGCCGCCGAGCTTCTCGCGGATCATCGGCAGGCTGGCCTGCACGCTGTCGATGTCTTCCAGGTCCAGGTGGATATGGTTGATCAGGCCTTCGGCCCAGGGGCACTCGGCGCTCCAGTCCTGGCGCGAGGCGGTGAACACGCGCCAGCCGGCAGCGTTGAAATGCTTCACCGTGGCATGGCCGATGCCGCGGCTGGCGCCAGTGAGAAGCAGGGTTCTGGTCTGGTTCATGGTGCAGGCATCCCCTTCGTATGAGTGCGCTCGAGTGGTCAGCGTCCTTGGAGCGCTGGCCCCAATAAAAACATGATGCATCATGTTTTGGAAGATGTTTTAATCGGTCCAGCTTGGTCCTGCAACGAGCTATCCGAACAACAACAAGAAACGGAGCAACTTCCCATGATCGACCGCACCTGTTCCGCCCGTTCCTCTCCCTGATGTCCGAGGGCAACGCCAGCCGGCCTTACAGCTTGGTCCGGCGCGCCGCCCCACTCTTGAAGCTGCCCTCTTATTCATGGGCCGGATTGGCCCGCTCAGGAGTCATCGCATGTTCAAGAAAGCCATAGCACTGATGATGTTGGCCGGCGGCGCCGCCCAGCTCCACGCCGAGACACTGACCGTGGTGTCGTTCGGTGGCGACAACAAGGTGGCCCAGGAAAAGGCCTTCTACAAACCCTTCGAGCAGCAGGCCAAGGTCACTGTGCAGGGCGCCGAGTACAACGGCGAGATGGCCAAGATCAAGGTCATGTCCGACACCGGCAAGACCAGTTGGGACGTGGTCGAGGTGGAATCCCCGGAACTGATGCGCGGTTGCAGCGAGGGGCTGTTCGAGCAGCTCGACTGGAGCAAGCTCGGCAAGCAGGCCGACTTCCTCGACGCCGCCGTGAGCGACTGCGGCGTGGGCATCTTCATCTGGTCCACGGTGCTCACCTACGATGCCAAGAAACTCGCCAGCGCACCCACCGGCTGGGCCGATTTCTGGGACGTGAAGAAATACCCCGGCAAGCGCGGCCTGCGCCGTGGCGCCAAGTTCACCCTGGAATTCGCCCTGGAAGCCGACGGCGTGAAACAGGCCGACCTGTACAAGGTACTGGCCACCAAGGAAGGCGTGGACCGTGCGTTCAAGAAGCTCGACGAGATCAAGCCGTACATCCAATGGTGGGAAGCCGGTGCGCAGCCGCTGCAATGGCTGGCCGCCGGCGACGTGGTGATGACGTCTGCCTACAACGGCCGCGTCGCCACCGCGCAGAAGGAAGGCCGCGACTTCGCCATCCAGTGGAACGGCAGCATCTACGACCTGGACCACTGGGCCATCGTCAAGGGCAGCCCGAAGAAGGAGCTGGCCGAGCAGTTCATCGCCCTGGCCAACAAGCCTGAGCACCAGAAGGTCTTCGCCGAGAACATTCCCTACGGCCCGACCAACAAGAACACCATCCCGCTGATCGACGCCGCCATCGCGCCGAAACTCCCCACCGCGCCGCAGAACCTGGAGAACGCGCGCGCCATGGACACCGAGTTCTGGATCGACCACGGCGAGGAACTGGAAACCCGCTTCAACGCCTGGGCTAGCAAGTAAGTGGATGGCGTCCGCCCGGCCCCGCGCCGGGCGGACGCTCCACCTCGCCCGGCCGCTGCAATACCGAACGACCGCTGAACCCTGCTGGAGATGTACCCGTGCCCCTCAATACCGCGCCCGTCCACGATCACCTGCTGGAAGCGGCCCCCGCCCAGGTGAGCGACGCCCAGGCCGCTGCCATCGCCGACGAATACTTCGGCCAGCGCGGCACGCTGCACCGCCTCGCCGGCGAACGCGACCTGAACTTCCACATCGCCCACGGCCATGGCGACGACCGCCTGCTGAAGCTCTCGCACCCGCTGGAGGACCCGCAGGTCGTGGACTTCCAGACTCGCGCCCTGCTGCGCGTGGAGGCCCTCGACCCGACCCTGGCAGTGCAGCGCGTCTATCCCTCGCTCAACGGCGACCACCAGATTTCCATCCGCGTCGACGGCCAGCCGATGATTGCCCGGCTGTTCTCCTTCGTCGACGGAGTTCCGCTGCACCGCGTCCCGCAACGCAGCCGCGCCCTGCGCGAGAACCTGGGCGACGACCTGGCGCGCCTGGGCCTGGCGCTGAAGGGTTTCGAACACCCGGCCACCGCCGACCACGAACTGCTCTGGGACCTCAAGCACGCCTCGCGCCTGCGCAACCTGCTGGTCTACATACAGGATCGAGAACAGCGCGCCCTGGTCGAGCGCTTTCTCGACAATTTCGAGCGCCACGCCCTGCCCCGCCAGACCACGCTGCGCGCCCAGGTCATCCACAACGACCTGAACCCGCACAACGTCATCGTCGATGCCGAGCATCCGGACCGGGTGCGCAACATCCTCGATTTCGGCGACATGGTCCACGCGCCGCTGATCAACGACCTCGGCGTCGCCGCCGCCTACCAGGTGGGCGAGCCGGACGCGCCGCTGGCCACCGCCTGCGAGATGATCGCCGCCTACCATCGCCGCTGCCCGCTGCTGGCCGAGGAGCAGGAAATCCTCGCCGACCTGATTGCCACGCGCCTGATCATGACCCTGAGCATCACCGCCTGGCGCGCCAGCCTGCACCCCGAGAACCGCGACTACATCCTGCGCAACACCCGCCACGCCTGGCAGGCCGTGCAAGGCCTGGCCCGCCTGAGCCGGGAACAGGCGCAGGAGCAGATCTTCGCCGCCTGCGCCACACAAGAGGAGCCCCGCCCATGACCATGCCCAACGGATTCAGTGCCGCCGATGCCGAGCGCCTGAGCGATGCGGAACGCCGCCTGATCGAGCGCCGCGCGCGCCTGCTCGGGCCGGCCTACCGCCTGTTCTACGAGCGCCCGCTGCACACCGTGCGCGGCGAGGGCGTGTGGCTCTACGACAACCAGGGCAACCGCTACCTCGACGCCTACAACAACGTCGCCTCCATCGGCCACTGCCATCCGCGCGTGGTGCGAGCCATCGCCGGCCAGGCGGCGGTGCTCAACACCCATACCCGCTACCTGCAGGAAGGCATCCTCGACTACGCCGAGGACCTGCTCGCCACTTTCCCCGAAGGCCTGGACCAGGTGATGTTCACCTGCACCGGCAGCGAGGCGAACGACCTCGCCCTGCGTATCGCTCGCCAGTACACCGGCGGCACCGGGGTGATCATCACCCGCTTCGCCTACCACGGCGTCACCGGGACCATTTCCGAGCTCTCGCCGTCCCTCGGCGCCGGCATCACCCTGCCCGCCCACGCCCGCACCGTGCGCGCGCCCGATGCTTACCGACTGGGCGCAGAGAACGTCGGCAAACTCTTCGCCGACGATGTGCGCGCCGCCATCGCCGACCTGCGCGCCCATGGCATCAAGCCCGCCGCGCTGCTGCTCGACGGCATCTTCGCCAGCGACGGCGTGCTGGCCGATCCGGCCGGATTCCTTGCCGAAGCCGTGAAAGTCGCCCAGGACGAAGGCCTGCTTTATATCGCCGACGAAGTGCAGAGCGGCTTCGCCCGCACCGGCGACGCCATGTGGGGCTTCCAGCGCCACGGCGTGCAGCCGGACCTGGTCACCCTTGGCAAACCCATGGGCAACGGCCAGCCCATCGCCGGCGTCGTGGTGCGCCCGGAAATCCTCGAACGCTTCGGCCGCGAGGTGCGCTACTTCAACACCTTCGGCGGCAACCCGGTGTCCTGCGCGGCGGCCCAGGCGGTACTCGACGTGATCCGCGACGAACAGCTTCAGGAGCGTTCGCAGCGCATCGGCGCCTTCATGCTCCAGGGCATACGCCAGCTCGCCGCGCGCCATGAACTGATCGGCGACGTGCGCGGCGCAGGGCTTTTCCTCGGCGTCGAACTGGTCACCGATCGCACCGCGAAAACTCCGGCCGCCAACCAGACACGCCAGGTGGTCAATGCCATGCGCGAGCGCGGCGTGCTGATCAGCGCGGCCGGTCCCATGGAGAACATCCTGAAGGTCCGTCCGCTGCTGGCCTTCGAGCAGGAGCATGCGGAACTGTTCCTCGACTGCCTGGACAAGGCGCTGACGGATGTCGCCATCTGACATCTGCGTCTATCAGAAACGACAAGGGCCGCGATGAACACTCATCGCGACCCTTTTCATTCTGACGGGATCGATCCTCAGAAGCGCACGCCAACGTTGACCATCGCGGCCGAGCCTCCCAACACCACGAGCTCAGCGCCAACGGGCCCCAGGTGCGCGCCAACGGAAGGAATGATCGCCGGAGCCACGCCATAGCGGTTGAGCGGAATCTTGTCGCGGTACTCGCCACGATACCCCTGCAACGCGCCGCCGGTGACCTTGGCGTAGAACGGCGTACCTTCCCAGTCGAAGCGTTTGCCGGCGTAGACATAGTTGGAGCGCTGGCTGAAGGAGTTCTTGAAGGTCGCGCCGCCGAATACCACGCCATCGCCGCGATTACGCTCCAGGCCGATCAGCTCCTGGTGGTTGTTGTGATCCGGATCCGTGGTCCAGTGGGTCGTGTAGACGCTGGTCTGCAGGTACCAGAAGCCCTTGTCTTCATCCGCAATGGCGAAACCACAGCCAAGCAGGACGAGAGCGGCGATCAACAGGCGGCGCATGGGGGGTTCTCCGTTCAGATGGTGACGCGGCTGGCGCCATTGACCGTCATGATGCGAACACGGTCACCAACGCGGAACTGCTGGGAATCGACCGCCTGGACATAAGCGCGGGTGCCGCCGTCATCCTCGCGGACCACGATCTCGACGCCCTGAGTGCGGGTGATGCCCTCTTCCACCGCCGAGCCCGCCGCGCCACCCGCCACGCCACCGAGAATGCTGGTGATGGCCTTGCCGCGGCCGCCGCCAATGGAGCTGCCGGCGATGCCACCGACGGCTGCACCGGCCAGGGTACCGATGGGGGTCTTGGTACCTTCGATCTGTACCGGTCGCAGGGATTCGATGGTGCCCATGCGTACGTTCTGCACCGCACGGGCATCGGCACGGGAATAGGAAGAACCCGAGAGGTCGGAAGCGCAGCCGCTCAGCAGAGCGGCGCTGGTGAACAGGGCGGTCAACAGCAGAGTGGAACGGTTCATGGTGGTCACCTCGGAAGGGTCGGAAAGATTAGGGCAAAGCCTACGTGGCCTTGCCTGAACTCCCCCTGAACCCTTTCTGAACCATCACTGAACAAAGCTGAACGAAGTTGAATGAAATGTCTGTCACCCCTCCAGAGCGACCAACTGCCGGCGGCTGTGTTCGAACCAGCCCAGCAGATAGTCCGCCAGCAGCTGTGTGCGGCGCGGCAGGCGGCTTTGGTAAGCGTGAATGAGGAACACCGGCTGGGTGCGGGTCTGGTAATCGCGCAATAACCAGACCAGGCTGCCCTCCGCCAATTCCTGCTGAACCATGTAGGACGGCAGCCGGCTGATCCCCGCGCCGGCCAGAGCCGCCTTCTTCAGCAAGGTGTAGTGATTGCTTGCAAGCAAGCCTCTGACCGTGACGCGGAACAGTTCGTGGTGGCGTTGGTAAAGCCAGACGTCGCTGTCCTGATAATGAGTGTTCTGCAGGCAGGAATGCTGCGCCAGGTCCGCCGGCGCCTCGGGCACGCCGTGCTCCGCAAGATAGCCCGGCGTGGCGCAGGTCAACTCCTGCAAAGCGAAGAGCGGCCGCGCCACCAGGCGCTCATCCACCGCCAGACTGCCGGAGCGGATGGCCAGGTCGAAGCCGTCCGCCACCAGGTCGCGACGCTCGTTGGAGAGGTCCAGCTCCAGGCAAATGTCCGGGTACTGGCGGGAAAACTCCATCAGCCACGCATCGAAGAAAGTCTCTCCCAACGACACTGGCACGCTCAGCCGCACCTTGCCCTGTGCCTCTTCCTGCAACGCCAGTACCGCCTGCCGCGCCCGCGCGGCCTGGGCATTGAGCGCTTGAGCCTCGGGCAGCAGCGCAGCACCGGCGGCAGTCAGGGACAGGCGTCTGGTCGTGCGGTGCACCAGGGTCGCGCCCAGCGTCAGCTCAAGCGTCGCGATCCGCTTGGATAACTGCCCCTTGCTGCAGCCGAGTTTTTCCGCGGCACGGGTGAAGCTGCCGCATTCCAGCAGTACGGCGAAGGCGGAAAGGTCCTGCAGGTCGTTGGCGATTGTTTCCATATGAAAACCAAAGGTTGTCAATTAGCTTAATTATCAAAACAGAAGACCACTCTAGACTGAATTCACTTTCAGCCAAACCACCTCAGTGGAGAGTCTTCATGAAAATCATCCTGATCGGCGCCAGCGGCACCCTCGGCCAGGCCATCGCCAACGAACTGGCCCCGCGCCACGAGATCATCCGCGTCGGTCGCAGCAGCGGCGACTATCGTGTGGACATCACCGACAGCGCCTCGATCCGCAAGCTGTTCGAGCAGGTTGGCGGCTTCGATGCGCTGATCAGCGCCGCCGGCAAAGTGCACTTCGGCGCGCTGTCGGAAATGGGCGAGGCGGAAATGGCGGTCGGCCTCAAGGACAAGCTGATGGGGCAGGTGAACCTGGTGCTGATCGGCAGCCAGTACGCCAACGACAGCGCTTCCTTCACCCTCACCACCGGCATCCTCAGCGAACAGCCCATCGTGCTGGGCAGCTCGGCCAGCCTGGTCAACGGCGCGGTGGAAGGTTTCGTGCGCAGCGCCGCCCTGGAGCTGCCGCGCGGCCAGCGGATCAACGCGGTCAGCCCGAATGTGCTGGTGGAATCGATGGAGGGCTACGCGCCGTTCTTCCGCGGCTTCAAGCCGGTGCCTGCCGCGGATGCCGCGCTGGGCTTCGCCCGCAGCGTGGAAGGCAAGCAGACCGGGCAGGTATACAAGATCTGGTGAGGCTGGCGGGCTGATGCTTCTGCGTCGGTCGTTGGCCTTGGTTCGCGAGCAGGCCCGCTCCTACAGGAAAACCTTCGCCGGGAACTGTAGGAGCGAGCTCGCGAACTGCCTCTATTCTCTCTTCCCGGCATAGCAGACCGGGGAACTCCCCTCGCCCTGCTTCGCCAACTCGTCCTCAAGGAACTCCGCCAGCACCCGGGCGTTGTTGTGCTCCTCGTCCCTGGCTGCATAGAGCAGCGTCAGCGTGCCCTTGCGTGCGAGGTCCAGCAGCCCCATCCAGTGCTCCGGGTGAGCGTTCAGTTCGCCGTGGTAGGCCTTGCGGAATTCCTCGAACAGGCTCGGGTCGTGGTGGAAGCGCTGGCGCAGTTCGTTGGACGGCGAGGCCTCCTTGGCCCAACACTCCATGTACAGGTCTTCCTTGCGAATTCCCCGTGGCCAGAGCCGGTCCACCAGCACCCTCAGGCCGTCCCCCTCGGTCGCCGGTTCGTAAGCACGCTTGCAGCGGATCATCCGAAATTCTCCTCGCCGTTGGGCATTGCCCTTGAGGTGACCGGCTTCGCTGGGTAACGTGGGCGCACTTTCGAGGGAGCCCGTTCCATGCGATCCAGCCGTTTCATTCTGTTCAGCCTGCTACCCCTGTTCGCCGCCTGCCAGGTGTGGACGCCGAACAAGACCGATCTTAACGCCTCCACCCGCCTGCAGGGCGAACTGAGCCGTGTGGACGGCCAGCTGGTGTTCCGCAGCTGCACCGAGCAACGCCGCTTCAGCATCGAGGACACCGGCAACACCGGCCTGCCCCGCGACGCACTGGAAATGTTCAACGATGGCGCCACCTCGCTGTACGCCGACCTGCGCGGCAGCTTCAGCGGCAGCAGCGCCCAGGGCACCGACGGCAAGCTGGAAGTGGCCAAGGTCTATCGCCTGCAGAATGAGGGCTCGGGCTGCGACGACCCGAACTTCAAGCGCGCGGTGGTCCGCGCCCACGGCAACGAGCCGGGCTGGAGCGTGCTGGTCAACAGCCAGGGCATGCTGATCGAGCAGCCGGGCAAGGAATCGCTGGCGCTGCCGTACATCGCCGAGGGCGTGCCTGACGGCAGCACCAGCTATTCCAGCGAGGCCAATGGCGAGAAGGTCGAGTTGTGGGTGGCTCCAGCCCGCTGCCAGGACAGCATGAGCGGCGCCCTGAGCAACCTCTCCGCCGAACTGCGCCTCGACAACAAGGTCATGCGCGGCTGCGCCTATCCGGGCGGCTCCAGCGGCGATTGATCGCCGCCGGCGGGGCTCAGACCAGCAGCCCCGCCGCGACCAACCTTGCCTTGAGTGCGGCGAATTCCTCGGCGTACTCCCAATAGGCCAGCCGGCCATCGCTGGCAGTGACCAGCACGTACTTCTCGCTGATCGACTGGATGCGCTCGACGCGCACCAGCTTCTCGACGAAGTCCGGGTCCGAAACCTGCTCGATCACCTCGCGGTTCTGCTCGTCATAGCCGTGCATGATGAACGCGGCACGTACCTTCAGGCTGATGAAGCTCATGCTGTTTGTCCTCGTCAAAGCGCAGCGTCGGCGGCATGCAGGGCGTGAAGCGCGGTGGTGTCGAACAGTGGCACCGAGGCGTCCGCCGGGCCGACCAGCAGGGAAATCTCCGTGCAGCCCAGGATCACCGCCTCGGCGCCCTGCGCCACCAGCGCGGCGATGATCCGCCGATACTCCTCCCTCGATTCGTCGCGAATCCGCCCCAGGCAGAGTTCCTCGTAGATGATCCGGTGCACCACCTGGCGATCGGCCTCGCTCGGCGTCAGCACCTTCAGCCCGAACCTGTCCACCAGGCGATCCTTGTAGAACGCCTGTTCCATGGTGAAGCGCGTGCCCAGCAGGCCGACCGTGGTCACGCCCGCCGCGCGTATCGCCTCGGCGGTCGGGTCGGCGATGTGCAGCAGCGGGATATCCACCGCCGCCTCGATGGCCGGCGCCACCTTGTGCATGGTGTTGGTACAGAGCACGAGGAAATCCGCCCCCGCCGCCCTCAGCGAGCGAGCCGCGTCAGCCAGCACGCGGCCGGCAGCGTCCCAGTCGCCGACATGCTGCAGACGCTCGATCTCGTGGAAGTCCACGCTGTACAGCACGACCTTCGCCGAGTGCAGGCCGCCCAGGCGCTCCTTGATGCGTTCGTTGATCTGCCGGTAGTAGGGAATGGTCGATTCCCAGCTCATGCCGCCGATCAGGCCAATGGTCTTCATGCTTCGCTCCAGATGAATCAATCCAGTCCGATACAGGGCAGATCGCCGGGCAGCGCCGCGCCGTGTTCGGCGCACTGGCGCACGGCCTCTATCAGCGGATCGAGGTCGAAGCCCTGGGAAATCAGCCATAGCGGGTTGTAATAGGTTGTCGCGTAGCGCTCGCCGCTGTCACAGAGGATCGCCACCACCGAACCACTCTCGCGCCGAGCCACCATCTGACGCGCGACCAGCAGCGCGCCGATCAGGTTGGTGCCGCTGGAGGCGCCGACGTGCCGGCCCAGCCGCTGCGCCAGGTAGTGCATGGCGGCCAGCGACAGGTCATCCGGCACCTTGCAGCAGGCATCCAGCACGTTGGGCAGGAACGACGCTTCCACGCGCGGGCGGCCGATGCCTTCGATGCGCGAGCCGTAGCTCAGGGTGAGGCCGCGGTCGCCGGTGCGGTAGGAATCGAAGAACACCGAGCGTTCGGCGTCGGCGCAGAGCACACGGGTGTCATGCCGGCGGTAGCGGGCGAAGCGCCCCAGGGTCGCCAGGGTGCCACCGGTGCCGGGGCTGGAGACCAGCCAGGCCGGCTCGGGGAAGCGCTCGTGGCGCATCTGCTGGAAGATCGACTCGGCGATGTTGTTGTTCGCCCGCCAGTCGGTGGCGCGCTCGGCGTAGGTGAACTGGTCCATGAAGTGGCCGCCGGTTTCCTTCGCCAGTCGCTCGGATTCGGCGTAGATCTGCGTCGGGTCGTCCACCAAGTGCGCCTGGCCGCCATAGAAGGCGATCTGCGCGATCTTCTCCTTCGAGGTGCTGGCGGGAACCACGGCAATGAACGGCACGCCGAGCAGCCGGGCGAAATACGCTTCGGAGATCGCCGTCGAACCACTGGATGCCTCGATCACCGGAGCGCCCGGCCGCAGCCAGCCATTGCACAACGCGTAGAGGAACAGCGAGCGGGCCAGGCGGTGCTTGAGGCTGCCGGTGGGGTGGCTGGACTCGTCCTTGAAATACAGGTCCACGCCCGGCAGGCCGGGCATGTCCAGGGGAATCAGGTGGGTATCGGCGCTGCGTTGGAAATCCGCTTCGATGATGCGGATCGCCTCGCGGGTCCAGTTGCGTTCCTGGGCGGCCATCGTGTCGTTCTCCTGGCAGGGCAAGCGATTCAGTGAGTTCAGTCCAGCACACCGGCGGGCGACGTGGGCGGCGCGCTGCGCCACTGGCTGAGGGCGACACCGGCAAACACCAGGCCGGCGGCCAGCGCCTGCTGGCCGCTGAGCACCTCGCCCAGCAGCAGCGCGGCGAAGATCAGGGTGAACACCGGGATCAGGTTGATGAAGCCGGTCGCCTGGCTTGCCGGCAGGCGGCTGACACCGAAGTTGTACAGGCCATAGGCGCCGACGGTTACCACGCTGCCCAGGTAGACCAGCGCGAACCAGCCAGTCGGGCCGGGTGCCGCCGGCAGCCCGGAGGTTGCCAGCGCCAGCGGCAGGAAGAACACCGAGCCGATGAACGCCTGCATCGCGGTCAGGATGAAGGGCGAATAACGCGCCGACAGGTGCTTGAGCAGCAGGGTGTAGCCGGTGGCGCAAAGCATTGCCAGCAACTCGTAGAGGTTGCCCAGCAGCGGGTTGGGCGCATGGCTGTCCGGCTCGCTGGCCAGCGTCAGCCAGAGCGAGCCGAGCACCGCCAGGGCAAAACCCAGCCAGGTGTTGCGGGCGATCCGTTCATGCAGCAGGAAGAAGGCGCCAACCGCCACCAGCAGGGGCAGCAGCGCGGTGATCATCCCGGCCTGCGCGGCACTGGTCTGTTGCAGCGCCAGGGACTCGAAGATGAAGTACAGGCAGGGCTCGCAAGCGGCCAGGGCGAGCAGCCACCTCCAGTCACCGGGTCGGTAGTCGATTCGCCCGCGCCAGCGCCAGGCGGCGAGGAAGATCAGGCTGCCCAGCGCCATCCGGGCGAAGATCACCCACATGGCGGGCATTTCCAGGAAGGCGAATTTCAGCGCGATGAAGGAACTGCCCCAGAGCGCCATGGCCAGCACCAGGCACGCGAGGGCGAACGGCCGGGATTGCTGCACGGGACGCTCCAGTCAAAAGGTCCCCGGAGTATAGGAGGCGCCCGGTTGCAGCCGACAGGTACAGAACGGAGGGGAAACTGTATGGGCCGACGTGCTCGCTTCTACAAGAGCCGGAAACTCACTCCCAAGGCTTGCCCTTGGTCCCCCGCTCCACCGGCACGCGCCGCTGCATCGCTGCCTTCGCCAACAGGTGCGCGCTCACCGGTGCGGTGATGAAGAGGAATCCAGTGATCAGAATCTCGTGCAGGCTCACGCCCTCGCCGCGCGTACTGAAGTACAGCAGCGAGGCCAGCACCACGCCGCCCACACCCAGGGTCGAGGCCTTGGTCGGCGCGTGCAGGCGCGTGTAGAAGTCCGGCAGGCGGTACAGGCCGATGGCGCCGAGCAGGGCGAACAGGCTGCCGGCCAGCAGCAGGAAGCAGACCAGCGCCTCGATGATCACGTTCATTCGATGATGTCTCCGCGCAGGAGGAACTTGCACAGCGCCACGGTGCTGACGAAGCCCATCACCGCGATCAGCAGCGCCGCCTCGAAGTACAGGCCGCTGCCCTTCCAGATGCCGAATAGCACGATCAGCGCGATGGCCTCGATCGACAGCGTATCCAGCGCGAGGATGCGGTCCGCCACCGAAGGCCCGCGGATCAGCCGCGCCACGGTGAGCAGCACGGCGATGCCCAGCACTGCCAGGCAGATCGGGATCACGATGCCGAGCACGGGAACACCTCCTTCAGCGGCGCCTCGTAGCGCGCCTTGATATCCGCCACCAGCGCCTGCGGATCGGGCACGTCGATGCCGTGGACCAGCAGCGTGCGGCGATCGGCGGAAAGGTCGGCGGAACAGGTGCCGGGGGTCAGGGTGATGACGCTGGCGAGGATGCTGATGGCCAGATCGTCGGTCAGCTCCAGCGGGATTTCCACGAAACCCGGCCGTAGATTCGCCTTCGGCCCGAGCACCAGTTTCGCCACCTGCAGGTTCGCCACCACGATGTCGTAGAGCACCAGGCCGATGAAGCGCAGCAATAGCCCCGGCCGCTGGATGCGCGGTGCGGACAGCAGCAGGTTGCGGCACAGCAGTGGGATCGTCAGGCCGAGGAAGGCGCCGAGCAGCCAGTGGCCAAGGGAGAAATCATTGACCAGCAGTAGCCAGCTCAGCAGCAGTACGCCACTGAGCAGCGGGTGCGGAAGCAGCCGACGGCTCATGCGCCACCTCCCAGCAGGATCGCCTGGCGATAGAGCCCGGCGTCCAGTAACTGCGCCGCCGTGGCCTGTGCATAAGTGAGCAGGGGCCGTGCGGCCACCACCATCAGCGGCGCGCTGGCCAGCAGGCCGAAGGTCGCCAACAGCTTCACCGGCTCGCGCTCGGCGCTGCCCAGCACGGTATTCCCGGTGCGCCAGAACAGCGTGCTGCCGGCGCGGCTCAAGGCAACGATGGTCACCAGCCCACTGAGCAGGACCACGCTCCACAGCGCGACGGCCTCGCTGCCGCCGGTTACCGAGCGCAGCAGCATCAACTTGCCGAGGAAGCCCGACAGTGGCGGCAACCCGGCAACCGCGATGGCGCCGAAGAAGAACGCACCGCCCAGCAAATGCGGCTGCAGCAACGCCGGGCCTTGTACCAGCCGGCCGGCTTTGTCGCCACGCTGGCGGGCGATCAGGTCGGCCAGCAGGAACAGGCCACCGGCCACCCAGATGCTATGCAGCAAGTAATAAAGCGCGGCGGACAATGCTTCCGGCGTGCCCAGGGCAATGGCCGCCAGCAGCGTACCGGCCGATACCACGACCAGATACGACAGCATGGCTTGCAGCGTGGTCGCCGCGAGTGCCCCCAGCGCACCGGCGACGATGCCGGCCAGGGCCAGCGGCCACAGCCACGCCTGCGCGAGATTCGCCAACTCGCCGGCCTGCTCGCCGAAGATCAGCGTGTACACCCGCAGGATCGAGTAGATGCCCACCTTGGTCATGATCGAGAACAGCGCCGCCACCGGCGCGGTGGCTTCGGCGTAGGCCCTGGGCAGCCAGAAATACAGCGGCAGCAGCGCGGCCTTGAGCCCGAACACCACCAGCAGCAACAGCGCCGCCGCGCGCACCAGCGGCGCCTGCTCGGCGCTCAGCTGCGCCACGCGCTCGGCCATGTGCGCCATGTTCAGGGTGCCGGTGATGCCGTAGAGCGTGCCCACGGCGATGAGGAAGAACGCCGAGCCGACGAGGTTGAGCACCACATAGTGCACCCCCGCACGCACGCGCCCTGCCCCGCCACCATGCAGTAACAGCGCGTAGGAAGCGATCAGCAGGATCTCGAAGAACACGAAGAGGTTGAACAGGTCACCGGTGAGGAACGCACCGTTCAACCCCAGCAACTGGAACTGGAACAGCGGGTGGAAGCGCTTGCCGCGCTTGTCATCCCCGCGCAGCGCGTAGATCAGTGACAGGCTGGCGAGCAGCGCGGTGGCGGCAATCATCAGCGCACTGAGGCGGTCCAGCACCAGAATGATGCCGAACGGCGGCCGCCAGTTGCCCAGCGCGTAGAACTGCACCACGCCACTGTCGGCCTGCTGCAGCAGCACGGCGGCAAGCGGCAGCAGCGTCAGCGTGGCGAGCAGCGACAGGCCGCGTTGCAGGCGCTCGCCGACCAGCAGCAGCGCACAGCCGGCGAACAGCGGCAGCAGGACGGGCAGGATCAGCCAGTGGTTCATCGGCCTTCCTCCCCGTCGCCGCCATCCACATGGTCGCCGCCGGTATCCGCCAGCCCGCGCAAGGCCAGCACAATGACGAAAGCCGTCATGGCGAAGCCAATGACGATGGCGGTCAGCACCAGCGCCTGGGGAATCGGATCGCCGGCGTTGGCGACCTTGCCGATCACCGCCGGGTCACCGGCAAGGCGGCCCATGGCGAAGAGGAACAGGTTCACTGCGTAGGACAATAGCGTCAGCCCCAACACGACAGGGAAGGTGCGCGCGCGCAGCAGCAGATAGACGCCGCTGGCGGTCAGCAACCCGAGGGCGATGGCGAACAGCGCTTCCATCAGTACGCCTCCTTAGTCAGCGGCTCCGGCGGCGCGGTGACCGAACCCAGCCCGGAAAGAATCAGCAGCGTCGCGCCGACCACGGTGAAGTACACGCCCAGGTCGAAGAGCATGGCGGTGGCCAGCTCAATCTCACCCACCAGCGGAATGTGGAAGTGGCCGAACGCCGAGGTGAGGAACGGGAAGCCGAAGAACCATGCGCCCAGCCCGGTCAGCCCGGCGATCAGCACGCCGAGGCCGGCAAGGCGTCCGTAGTCCAGCGGCAGGCGCGTGCTCACCCAGCGGCTGCCACAGGCGATGTACTGGAGAATGAGCGCGACCGAAGTGATCAACCCGGCAATGAAGCCGCCGCCCGGCAGGTTGTGCCCGCGCAGGAAGATGAACACCGAAACCAGCAGCGCCAGCGGCAGAAGCAGGCGCGAGAGCGTGGCGAGGATCGGTGGGAAGCGGTCCTTGGCCCAGGCGTGGCCCTCGTCATCCTGCTCGCGGCGCAGCAGGCGCAGGCCGTCGAGCAGCGCGAAGATGCCAACCGCGGCGATCGCCAGCACGGTGATCTCGCCGAGGGTATCGAAGCCCCGGAAGTCCACGAGGATCACGTTCACCACGTTGTGTCCGCCGCCGCCGGAAACGCTGTTCTCCAGGTAGTAGCCGGCGATGCTGTCGTAGGGACGCGTGAGCACGGCATAGGCCAGCAGTGTGACCATCAGGCCAGCGCCGACGGCGATGATGAAATCACGCAGGCGGCGCAGGCTGCTGGAACTCTTCGGCGTGCGTGCCGGCAGGTAGTACAGCGCCAGCATCAGCAGGACCATGGTCACCACTTCCACCGACAGTTGGGTCAGTGCCAGGTCCGGCGCGGCGAAACGGGCGAAGGCCAGCGCCACCAGCAGGCCGGCGATACTGAGAATGACCAGCGCGGTCAGGCGCTGGCGGTGGAACCAGACGGTGAGCGGCCCGGCGATGGCCAGCAGGACCAGGCCCAGGGCGGTGATGCCATCCAGCGGCGTCTGCGCACGGTTGCCTTCGATACCCGGCAGCGGCGCGAGGCCGGCAAAAACCACGACCACGGCGGCCAGCACCAGCAGCATCGAATAGCGCTGCAGCGAGCCGTTCTCCAGGTAGCCGGTGACCCGCGCGGCAAAGCGCACCACCCGCTGCACCTGTTGCTCGAACACCTGCTTGGCGTCCATCGCCGGCAGCCCGGCGTACCAGTCGAACAGCGGCTTGCGCAGCACATAGAGCAGCACGCCGCCGGCGGTGGCGACGAAGCTCATGGCCAGCGGCACATTGAAGCCGTGCCAGATCGCCAGGCTGTATTCGGGTAGCGCGCCGTTCAGGCTCGACGCGGCGGCGCCGGCCAGCAGCGGGCCGACGATGATGCCCGGCATGATCCCCACCAGCAGGCAGATCAGCACGAGGATTTCCACCGGCACCTTCATGTAGCGCGGCGGCTCATGGGGGTGCGGGTTGGGCAGGTTGATCGGCTCGCCGTTGAAGAACACGTCGTGGATGAAACGCACCGAGTAGCTCACCGAGAACAGCGCGCCCAAGGTCGCCAGCGCCGGGATCAGCCAGTTGAAGCTGCCCATCATGTTCTGCGCCAGGGTCTCGCCGAAGAACATTTCCTTGCTGAGGAAGCCGTTGAGCAGCGGCACACCCGCCATCGAAGCCGACGCCACCATCGCCAGCACGGCGGTGTGCGGCATGTACTTCCACATGCCGTTGATGCGACGCATGTCGCGGCTGCCGGTCTCGTGGTCGATGATCCCGGCGGCCATGAAGAGCGAGGCCTTGAAGGTCGCGTGGTTGATGATGTGGAAGATCGCCGCGACGTTGGCCATGGGCGAATCCAGGCCGAACAACAGGGTGATCAGGCCCAGGTGACTGATGGTCGAGTAGGCCAGCAGGCCCTTGAGGTCGTTCTGGAACAGCGCGACGAACGCCCCCATCAGCAACGTCGCCAGGCCGGTGAGGCTGACCAGGTAGAACCACAGGTCATTGCCCGACAGCAGCGGGTACAGGCGCGCCAACAGGAACACGCCGGCTTTCACCATGGTCGCCGAGTGCAGGTAGGCGGAGACCGGCGTCGGCGCGGCCATCGCGTGGGGCAGCCAGAAATGGAATGGGAACTGCGCCGACTTGGTGAACACCCCCAGCAGCACCAGGCACAGCGCCAGCGGGAACAGCGGGCTGGCCTGCAGCACCTCGCGCGCGCCGAGCACGCTGCTCAACTCGAAGCTGCCGACCACGTGGCCGATCAGCAGGATGCCGGCCAACAGCGCGAGGCCACCGCCACCGGTCACCGCCAGCGCCATCCGCGCGCCCTTGCGCGCATCCGAGCGATGCCCCCAGAAGCCGATCAGCAGGAACGACGACAGGCTGGTCAGTTCCCAGAACACCAGCATCAACAGCAGGTTTTCGCTGAGCACCACGCCAAGCATGGCGCCCATGAACAGCAGCAGGAAGGCGAAGAAACGCCCGGCAGGCTCCTTCTCCGACAGGTAATAGCGGGCGTAGAGGACCACCAGCAGGCCAATACCGAGGATCAACAGGGCGAACAGGAAGCCCAGGCCATCCAGACGCAGGCTGAGGTTCAAGCCCAGCTCCGGCAACCACTCCGAGCGATAGACCCGAGGATCAGCGCCCAGCACCCCGCGCTGGCTCAACAGCAGGGCCAACCCGGCGAGCGGCACCAGGCCGGTCGCGGCAGCACAGGCCGTTCGACCGAAACGCTCGGCCATCAGCGGCAGCAATACCCCGAAGAAAGGCAGCGCGATGATCAGCGCCAGAATCATGTCCTGCTCCTTCTCGCCAGCGGACGGCGTCCATACAAACGACCCCGCACCGCAGGGGCCGGCGTACGAAGGCCACGATTATCCATATCTATCGATTACGCGTCATGGATTGAATTATTACGAAAATTCAGCCCTGGTCGCGCCGGCAGCGCCCCAGGTCGACATTCCAATCCCCAAAACGATAGCGCGCGACAGTCGGAGCGACTGCCGCGCGCTGAGTTTCGATGGCCGCTACAGGTGGGCGGCCGGTAACCGGTCAGTGAGAGACGCGGCTGGTACCGTTGACGGTCAGGATGCGCACACGCTCGCCCACGCGGAACACGGCGCCTTCGTCGACCTGCTGGACATAGGCGCGGGTGCTGCCGTCGTCTTCGCGAACGGTGATTTCCACGCCCTGGGTACGGGTCAGGCCTTCCTCGGTAGCCGCACCGAGCAGGCCGCCGGCCACGGCGCCAATGATGGCAGTGACATAGCTGCCCTTACCGCCACCGATGGCGCTGCCACCGATGCCGCCGACTGCAGCGCCGGCAACCGAGCCGATCGGTGTCTTGGTGCCTTCGATCTTCACGGGGCGCAGGGCCTGGATGGTACCCATTCGAACATTCTGCACGGTACGTGCTTCTTCACGGGTATAGGTGTCGCCGGTCAAGCTGGACTGGCAACCACCGAGGGTCATGGCCAGAGCAGCGAAAGTCACGGCGATCAGGGCAGTTTTACGCATTGGGGAACCTCCGAGTAGGGCTACGACTATTAGACTCCGACGACAGCCCGCCTGTCACGCCAGGTCGTGAAACAGCTGATCTCGATTCAGCTTTCGTACAGTTTGTGCCATATCCGCCGAAATCGCCTGCCGTGGCTCAGTTTTTCCTGCAGGAGTATCGGTTAGGCTGGTGCCCGCAGAAGAAGCACCCGACCTGGATTCGCGCATGGACTACTTCATCATCGTCGCCACCACCGCCGCCGGCCTGTATTTCCACTGGTGGATCTACTGGCGCATCCGTCGCTGGATGGACCGCGACCTGGCACTGTCGCTGGCGGGCGATGATCCGCACAAACGCCACTACCTGCTCGAATGCCTGGCGGATGCCAAGCGCCAGAAAGTGAAACGTCGCGACCTCCCTGACTGGCTGCAGCGCGCCGCCGACGACTACCGCGCAGCCTGAGCCAGCGACCAGAAGCGTGCCAGCGCCTCGGCGCGGTTTTCCAGCTCCTGCGCCGCCCGTGCGCAGGCATCGGCCAGGGTGATGGGCCCCGGCGCCAGGCTGAACGCTGCCTCGATACCCGCCTCGCGCAATTCAGCCAACCCTTCGCCAACGCTACCCGCCAGTGCAATCACCGGCACGCCCGTGCGACGGGCGACATGCGCCACGCCCACCGGCGTCTTTCCATGCAGGCTCTGGCCATCCAGCCGCCCTTCCCCGGTAATGACCAACGACGCGCCGGCAAGCGCCGTGTCCAGTTCCGACAGCTCGGCGATCAGCTCGATGCCCGGGCGGAACCGCGCCTTGAGGAACGCCCGGCAGGCGAAGCCCAGACCGCCCGCGGCACCGACGCCGGGGAACAGGCTGTGATCCTGCCCGAGAGCCTGCGCCGCCACTTCGGCGAAGCGTTTCAGCGCGGCGTCCAGCTGCTGCACCTGCGCCGGGTTCGCGCCCTTCTGCGGTCCGAAGATGGCTGAGGCGCCATGCGGGCCGCAAAGGGGATTGTTCACATCAGCAGCGACTTCGACCTCGACCGCGCCCAGCCGCGGGTCGAGGTTCGACAGGTCGATACGCTGAAGTTGCGAGAGCTGCGCGCCGCCGGCGCCCAACTCCTTGCCCTGGTCATCGAGGAAACTTGCACCCAGCGCCTGCAGCAGACCCAGGCCGCCGTCATTGGTGGCACTGCCGCCCAGGCCGATGATGATTTTCTTCGCGCCGGCATTCAGCGCCGCGCGAATCAATTCGCCCGTGCCGCGGCTGGTGGTGCGGGTGGCATCGCGCAGGCTTTCGGGCACCCAGTGCAGGCCGCTGGCGGCAGCCATCTCGATCACCGCCGTGGCGTCTGCCAGGCAGCCCCAGTGGGCTTTCACCGGCTGCTCCAGCGGGCCGCAGACCTCCAGCTCGCGACGTTCGCCCGGCCGCGCGGCCAGCACCGCATCCACCGTGCCTTCGCCGCCGTCGGCCATGGGCCGCAGCAGGGTTTCGTCGTCGGGCCGGGCGCGCAGCCAGCCACGGGAGATGGCTTCGGCGACCTCAGGGGCGGAAAGGCTTTCCTTGAAGGAGTCGGGAGCGATGACGACTTTCATGGGACAGGTCCGTTGGGCGAGAGGATGGAGGGCATCCTACACCGCAGCACGGTTTTCCCGACGTGCGCAGGAGCGGACTTCGTCCGCGATTGTTCCGATTCAGGCCTGAAAGTCGATATGACCTGTAGGAGCGACATTGCTCGCGAACAACCCCAACGGTGAGGCAATTCGCGAGCCAGCTCGCTCCTACGAAGGGCAGAAGCTCAGGGAGCGAGACGTTCGCGCACCCAGGCGCCGTTCTCGACGCGGAAGTTGAGGCGATCGTGCAGGCGGCTCGGACGGCCCTGCCAGAACTCGATGCGGCTCGGCAGCAGGCGGAAGCCACCCCAGAAGTCCGGGCAGCTCGGTGCGCTGTCGGCGAAGCGCTGCTCCGTCTCGGCCAGCAATTGCTCCAGTTCGCCGCGGCCATCGATCACCCGGCTCTGCGGCGAGGCCCAGGCGCCCAGGCGGCTGCCCAGCGGGCGCACGCGGTAATAGGCGGCGGACTCTTCGGCGGAGACTTTCTCCACCCGTCCTTCAATGCGCACCTGGCGTTCCAGCGCCGGCCAGAAGAAGGTCATGGCCGCGCGCGGATTCTCCAGGAGCTGCTGCCCCTTGGCGCTTTCGTAGTTGCTGAAGAAGGTGAAACCACGCTCGTCCAGACCCTTGAGCAGGAGCACGCGGCAATGCGGCTGGCCGTCGGCGTCCGCAGTGGCGAGCATCATCGCGTTGGGTTCGACCGGCAGTTGCTCGGTCTTCACCGCGTCTTCGAACCACTGGTTGAACAGGCTGAACGGTTCGGCGGGCGCCTGGGCCTCGGTCAGTCCATCACGGGTGTATTCGCGGCGCATATCGGCCAGGGTCTGAGCCATCGGAAATCTCCTGCAGAAGAAGTCCTTAAGCTTATCCAGAGTTGCGCCTTCGCGCTTGATCCACGACAAGCGTCATTCCAGACGGAATGACGCTTTGCGTGCGGCGGTTCAGTTGGCCTGGGCGAGCGCCAGCAGGCTGGTGCGCTGGGTCACCAGTACCTCGACGCGGCGGTTCAGCGCGCGGCCTTCGGCGCTGGCGTTGTCGGCGCGCGGCAGGCTGGAGCCGACGCCCTTCAGGCGCAGGCGATCGGCGCCCAGGCCACTGAGGCGGAAGATCGAGGAGACTGCCTGGGCACGTTGCAGGCTGACCTTGTCGTTGGTCGCCTTGTCGCCCGAGCTGTCGCTGTGGCCGAGCACCAGTACGCCGCTCTCCGGATCGTTCTGCAGCATCTTCGCTACGTTGCCCAGCGGCGCCAGGGTGATCGGCAGCAGCAGTTCAGGGCGCTTGGGATTGAAGGAGCCTTCCACCGGCGCGATCAGCACCAGGGCGTTTTCGCGGCGCTCGACGGTGAACTTGCTGCCCGCTACCGCTTCACGCAGGGACTTCTCGTGCTGGTCCAGCCACTCCTTGCTGACCTTGGTGTCCTGCGGCTTGGCGGCCTTCTCGGCGCCAGGCTTGCTGTCGCTCACACCGAATGGCCACCACCAGTGGCCACCGGGCTGCTGGCTGCCGGCATCGGCGACCTTGGCTGCCTCGACCGGTTTCTTCTGCGGTGCGGGCGCGGCCGCGCTCGCTTCCTCGTCGCCACCGAAGGGCCACCACCAGTGAGCGGTGCCGGGCTTGGCAGCGGCCACGGCGCTATCCGGCGCCTTGGCCTGGTCCTGGGACTGGAACTGGCTGCAGGCGGAAAGGCCGACGCACAGCGCAAGGGTGGAGACTTTCAGCGAATTCGAGAACAGCAGGTTCATGGGAGCGATTCCACAAGTCGGAACATGAAGGGAGGCCAGGCGCCACCGGTAGGCGGTGGCACCCTGACTTCAGCAATCGGCTTAAGAGTTGTACATAACTTACTCAGTTGGAACGAGATTTTAATCTCGAACTGACGAGCGGCGCATGTTTGCACGCAGGGAACGCCGTCACGCACGCAAGCGCGACGGCAAAAGCGGACGACCTTAAGAAGGTGCGGCGGGAGGAAGGTTCCTCCCGCTCGTCGCTACAGGCAGTCGCCGGCGAGGTGCGCCAGGCGCTGGGCGCGTGGGTCCATCAGCACGTAGGGGCCAAGGGTGTTGACGACGAACCCGAAGGCCAGCTCACGCTCCGGGTCGGCGAAGCCGATGGAGCCACCGGCCCCCGGATGGCCGAAGGCCTGCGGGCCAAGGCCGTAAGTGGCGTTGGCGACATTCGGCTGGTCAAGCATGCAACCAAGACCGAAGCGCGTACAGGTCAACAAAGTTCGATCCTCGCCGACGGCATGTTCGCGGGTGAGCTCGGCCAGCAGCGCTTCGTCCAGCAACTTGCCCTGCAGGAGACCATCGTAGAAGCCCGCCAGCGAGCGCGCATTGCCATGGCCATTGGCCGCCGGCTGCGACATGCGCCGCCATTCCGGCTTGTTGGTGCTGGTGAGCACCGACGGCGGATTGGTGAAGGCGCGGGTGGAAAGTGCGGCGGCGTCGGTCATCATGGTCCGTAGCAACCGTTGCGCCGCGGCGTCGCCCAGGTTGCCCTTGCCGCGGGCGATGTGCGCTACACGGTGGAATTCGGCGTCACCCAGGCCGATGTGGAAATCCAGCCCCAATGGCTTGGCCGTGCGCTCGACGATGGCGGCACCCGGCTCGCGACCGTCGACACGGCGGATCACTTCGCCGATCAGCCAGCCGTAGGTGATGGGGGCATAGCCATGCTCGACGCCGGGTGTCCACCAGGGCGTTTCGCCGGCGAGCGCGGCCGTCATGCTGTCCCAGTCGTATAGCGCCTCGGGCGCCAGCGGCTCGCGAATCGCCGGCAGGCCCGCGCGATGGCACAGGAGCTGGCGCACGGTGATGCCCTGCTTGCCGGCCTGCTCGAACTCCGGCCAATAGCGCGCCACCGGCGCATCAAGGTCGAGCCGCCCTTCTCCCACCAGTTGCAGCGCAGCGACGGCAGCGAAAGTCTTGGTGCAGGAGAACAGGTTGAGCAACGTATCGGCCTGCCAGTCCTGGCCCGGTTCCTTGCCCGCGCTGCCGGCCCAGAGATCGACCACGGTTTCGCCGCCGACCTGGATGCACAGCGCCGCACCGCGCTCCTGCGGGTCCTCGAACAGCGCGCTGAAAGCATCGGCAACGGGAGTGAAGCGCGGATCGCAGTGGCCGTTCAGGGTCATCTCAAACTCCGGAAATGAGCAGGGGCGGAGGCGCCATTCTTTCAGCGCGCTCCGCCCCTGGGAACCCTGCCGAAGGCAGGGTGCGGCTTCACGAATGACGAATCATTGCTCCGACGCCTACTCCTCGTCATCGCTGTCGGCAGCCGGCACCGGCTTCGGTGCGGGATCCGGCGCCACCTTGGCGGCGGCGCGGGCCTGCTCGTCGATACCCTTGAGTGTCTGCTGGTTGGCCTTGCGCACGGCGTCGACGAAGCCGGTGAACGGCAGGTCGGTGATGCCGACCAGACCGATGTGGCCGTTCTCGCCATCGAGCAGGCGCCCGGTCACCGGCTGGTCGAGGTACTGGAACCAGTGCGCACCGACGATGTTCGGCTGCTTCGCCGCCTCGGCGAGGAAGCGCTGGTACGCCTCGCCACGCTGCTGCTCGTTGTATACCTCGGCGACACCGCCCCAGAACGGCCCGCGGTCACGGGAGCCGAAGTGGAACTCGGTGATCAGTACCGGCTTGTCCAGGCTGCGCACGTAGTTGGCGTCGAAGCCCTGCCGCGGTAGCGGTACGTAGAGGTTGAAGCTGAGGATGTCGCAGTACTGCGCGCAGGAGGCCAGCGCCTCCGGCGTGCTGACGGCGAAGCGCGGGCCGAGCAGCAGATGGTTCGGCGCATGCCATTGCAGCGAGTCCTTCAGGGTCTTGAAGTACTGGTCGGCATACAGGCGCAGGAAGGCGCTGTAGTCCTGGGCAATGGCCGGGTGCGCCTCGCTCGGAACCGGCGCCTGGTAGCCCGGCGCATCGAGGTCTTCCCAGGAACCCAGCTGCACACCCCAGGCCTCGGCAAGCTGTTCGTGATCCTCGTACTTGTCCTTGAGTTGCTTGATGAAGGCACGCTTGGCCGGGCTGTCGGTGGATAGCTTGAGCGTGCCGAAGGCCAGGGCGAAGTGCGCCTGGTCGTCGTCGCCACGGCCGGCCCAGGCCAGTTCATTATCGGCGTAGTAGCCCAGCAGCCACGCATCCTCGCGATGGTCGCGGGCGGCAATGGCGATGGCGCGCTCGGCGGCCATGGCAAAGCGCGGGTCGAAGGGGTCGGGCATGGCGCCCCACCAGTCGTAGCCGGTGCTCACCGTGGCGTAATCGCCGCTGATGGACAGCGGCACGCTGTAGGGCATGCGCGGATCGTCGGCGAAGGCCGGATCGCTCCAGTCGCCCAGGGTATTGAAGCCCCAGGAACCCAGGCGCTGTACGGTGCGCTCGCGCCAGGCGGCTGCCGCGGCGTCGCCGGTCAGCCCACCATCGGCGCGGAAGCGGTTGGCGGCATAGAAATCGAACCAGCGCCCGTTGCCGAACGCACGGCCCTGCTGGGCGCCGACGCCGCTGCGGTCGTCGCGCTGGCCGTAGAAGGCGGCCAGCGGCTCGTCCTCCTTGGGCAGGCTGGCGAACATGTATTCGCGGCCTTCGACGTAGGTCTGGCTGCTGTCGGCATTCACCGCGTTGACGCCCATGGACCAGAACGAGTGCCCTTCGGGCGTCACCAGCCACCAGCGGCCATTGCGTTTTTCGGTGCGGAAGAAGCCGGTGCCTTCGAAGGCCGGGCCATCCAGCAGCCCGCCAAAGGCGTCGCGGCCGGGCGCGGGCTTCCATTTGCTCAGCTGTTCGCCTTCGCCTTTCCAGGCGTTGGCCAGTTGCTCGGCACTCTTGACCTTTTCCGGCCAGTCGCTGCGGGTGGACTGGCCGAAGCCATCGACGATGCCGGTGTACGCCTTGTGGTATTCGTCGTTGCCGGCGCGGGTGCCGAAGCGGCCGACGAGAATGTCCTGGGCCGCCTTGGGCGAAGTCAGAAACAGCTTCACCGCACCGACCTGGCTGCGGTTCAGCTCGCCGGTGACCTTGCTCGCCAGCAGCAGGCGCTGGCCGTCCTGGGTGACAGGCATGGGCACGCCGGCGCGCATGCCGAAATCTTCCGGGGCGATGGCGTGCAGCGGGATCACCAGGGTCTGCGCCGGGCCCGGCGGCAGGGCGATGCTCGCGCGCAGGCCGGGGGCGCCGGCAACGCCTTCGATTTCCACCTCCAGGGTGATGGCCCAGTCCATGGCGTTCTGGATGCGCAGGCTCATGCTGTCCGACTGCGACCAGTCCCAGCTGCCGCTGGACGGTGCCAGGCGCAGGGTCGGCTGCGGCGCAGGGTTGAAGTTCACCCGACGCAGGATCTCGCCCTCTGGCGTGGCCTCGGCAGTGGAACTGGGCAGGTCGGCGTTCTGTGTGGTGATCGAGACCACAGCCATCGGCTTGACGAAGTTGAACAGGGTTTCATTGCCGCCAGCCGACCAGGCCGGGGCACTGGCGATGGCCAGGCTGAGCAGCAACGGCAGATGCCAACGCATCGAAGTCATGGATTCGAATCCTTGCAACACGCCCGCCGGACGGCGGGCGATCGTTTGACAGCCAGCGCGGGAACTCGCTCCCGCACACTCAAGCAATTTCGCGGCGGAACGGCGGCAATGCATTAAGAATGGCCTTGCCGTAGCGTTGCGTCACGACGCGACGGTCCAGCAGCGTAATGGTGCCGCGGTCCTGCTCGGTCCGCAGCAGCCGGCCGCAGGCCTGCACCAGACGCAGCGAGGCGTCGGGCACGGCGATCTCCATGAAGGGATTGCCGCCGCGCGCCTCGATCCATTCCGACAGCGCCGCTTCCACCGGATCGTCCGGCACGGCGAAGGGAATCTTGGCGATCACCACGTGCTCGCAATAGGCGCCGGGCAGGTCCACGCCCTCGGAGAAGCTGGCCAGGCCGAACAGCACGCTCGGCTCGCCATCGTCCACGCGGGAGCGGTGCTTGTTCAGGGTTTCCTGCTTGGACAGGTTGCCCTGGATCAGCACGCGCTTGCGCCAGTCGCGGTCCAGGCCGTCGAAGACTTCCTGCATCTGCTTGCGCGAGGAGAACAGGATCAGCGAACCACGCGAACCTTCGACTATCTCCGGCAACTCGCGAATGATCGCGCCGGTATGCGCGGCAGCATCGCGCGGGTCGGCCTTCAGGTCCGGCACGCGCAACACGCCAGCGTCGGCGTGGTGGAACGGACTCGGCACCACGGCAGTGACCGCCGCGCGAGGCAGGCCGGCGCGCATGCGGTAGCGGTCGAAGGTACCCAGCGCGGTGAGGGTCGCGGAGGTCACCAGCACGCCGTAGGCCACATTCCACAGGTTGCGGCGCAGGGTCTCGGCGGCGAGGATCGGGCTGGCGTTGGCCTCGATGTCGTAGAAGGTGCCGCTCTCGGCGAGGGTCAGCCAGCGCGCCATGGGCGGGCTGTCTTCCGGGTCCTCGCTGGTGAAGGCGGTCCACAATTCCCAGTTGCCCTGGGCGCGGGACAGCAGGCTGCCGAACAGCGGGTACCACTCTTCTGCCTGGTGGCTGGCGATGCCGACGCTGCCCTCCCCGTCCATGGCCTCCTTGAGCAGCTCGGTCAGGCGGGTGAAGAGGTCGGTGAGCTTGGAGAAGCCCTTCTTCAGTTCGATGCCCATCTCGCGGATGTGCTCGGGGATCACCCCGCCTTCGAAACGATGGCGCGGTCGCTCGCGGCCTTCCATGTCCTCGCCGGCACGGAAGTCACCGACCTCTTCGCAGGCGGTGAACATGAACTGCTGGTGCGTGCGCAGCTCTCGGGCCAGTTCCGGCACCTGCTCGATCAGGCGGCCAAGGTCGCCCGGCAGCGGGTTCTGCGCCAGCAGCTTGGTCAGGTTCTTCTCCACCTGGCCCAGCCAGTCGGCGGTGGCGCGCAGGCGAGTGAAGTGGGCGAAGTGGCCGATGGCCTTATCCGGCAGGTGGTGGCCTTCGTCGAACACGTAAAGGGTGTCGCGCGGGTCCGGCAGAATCGCGCCGCCGCCCAACGCCAGATCGGCCAGCACCAGGTCATGGTTGGTGACGATCACGTCGACCTTGGTCATGCCTTCGCGCGCCTTGTAGAAGGCGCACTGCTGGAAGTTCGGGCAATGGCGGTTGGTGCACTGGCTGTGGTCGGTGGTCACCTGCGCCCACTGCGCGTCCTCGATGGCTTCGGGCCATGAGTCGCGGTCGCCGTCCCAGCGGTTGCCAGCCAGGCGCTCGATCATCTGGTTGAACAGCTTGGTGGAGGTCTCGTCCACGTCGATGCGGAAGCCTTCCTCCTCGAACAGTTGGGCGGTGGCGCTCTGCGCCTGGCCTTCCTGCAGCAGGTGGTCGAGCTTGGACAGGCACATGTAGCGCCCGCGCCCCTTGGCCAGGGCGAAGCTGAACGACAGGCCGGAGTTGCGCAACAGGTCGGGCAGGTCCTTGTGGACGATCTGCTCCTGCAGGGCGACGGTGGCGGTGGCGACCACCAGGCGCTTGCCCGCGGCCTTGGCGCAGGCGATGGCGGCAAGGCTGTAGGCGACGGTCTTGCCGGTGCCGGTGCCGGCTTCCACGGCGACCACGGCGGCATCGCCCAGGCGATGGCCTTCCTCGTCGCTGGCGATGGTCCCCAGGACCTTGGCGACTTCGGCGATCATCAGGCGCTGGCCGTAGCGCGGCTTGAGTTCCTTGGCCTCGAGGAAGCGCGAGTAGGCGCCCTGGATCGTGGCCTTGAGTTCGGTGCTGAGCATGGACTTCCCGGGCCCCGGACGCGGCGCAATGGACACATCCGGATGCTGGATAAATTTTCAGTGGTTCGAATCGGCGGCTATGATAGCGCGCTTGTCTTCAATCGCCAGCGGAGATCGTCCGAATGACACCCTTTGCCTTCGTCTATGCCCTGCACCTCCTGGCCGCCCTGGTCTGGGTTGGCGGCATGTTCTTCGCCTGGATGGTGCTGCGCCCGGCCGCCGTCGCCGCGCTGGAGGCACCGGCCCGGCTGAAGCTGTGGCTGGAGGTCTTCCCGCGCTTCTTCCGCTGGGTGTGGGCGGCGGTGATCCTGCTGCCGGTGACCGGCGTGGGCATGCTGCACCTGAGCTTCAACGGCATGGCCGGCGCGCCGCGCTACGTGCAGGTAATGATGGGGTTGTATGTCGCGATGCTCGCGCTGTTCCTGCGCATCCAGGCGCTGCAGTTGCCGGAACTGCGCCGCGCGGTGGGCGCCGAGGACTGGCCAGCCGGTGGCGCCGCGCTGGGCAAGATCCGCAAGACCGTGGGCCTGAACCTGCTGATCGGCATGGCGCTGGTGGCCTTCGTCGCAGCACGCCCGCACTGGTAAACAAAAGGCCCGCCTGGCTAGCCGGGCGGGCCTTCAGTTGAAACGAGCCAGGGGTTCAGAAGCGTTTCACGTCCAGGCGGCCTTCGCTGCCCTTCGCCCCTTCCGCACCGCCCTGGCCTTCCGCGCCGGGCTTCTCGCCCGCCACCGAATAGAACCAGCAGCCCTTCTCGCCGCTGCGCGGCCCGGCCTTGCCGGGCTTGCCGCCCGCCCCGCCCGCACCGCCTTCCAGACGTACCTTGACCTTCTCGACGTCGAACTGCTCCGGCACTTCCAGGCGTACCACGCCGCCAGGTGCGCCCGTCTGGCCATCGGCGCCATCCTGCCCGTCGCCGGCGGATTTGCCGCTGCCCCACAGGCAGCCGGAAGTCTGCGCACTGCCGCCGTCCAGGCCGTCATAGCCCGGTGCGCCGACACCGCCGCGGACGTCGATCAGCAGGTTCTCCACCGCCACATCCTGCAGCCGCAGCAGCAGATTGCGGCCACCGCTGGCGGGCTTCTCGAAGCTGCCGGAGCTACCTTGCGCGGCGATCACGCTACCGTCGGCGAGGTTGCCGTGCAGCACTTCGATCTGCAGCGCATCATTGCCAGGGAAAACGCCGATCCGCGCATTCTTCGCCAGGTCCAGCTCGCCGATCTTCAGCTGCTTGACCCGCGACGGGATCAGCAGCGCGCCCTCCGGGCCGACACTGATACGGTCCAGGCTCAGGCTGTCGCCCTTCACCGGCAGACGCAGCACGGTGTTGGCTTCCACCGAGACGGTGCCGGCAGCCGAACAGGCCAACGGGGCGAACAGCGCGAGGCCCAGCAGCGACTTACGCATGGGTATCTCCTTCTACGTTTGCGGGTGCCGGTTGTGCCACTGCCGGCTGCGGCAGGGTCGCGAAATGAAAGACGCCGAACAGCAGGATCTGCAGGCGATCCATGCCCGGATGCGGGCGCCCCTGCAGACGCTTGCGCAGCGCCAGGACTTCGAGGATGTGGATCAGCAGGATCAGCGCGCCGGCCGCATTGAGCAGCAGGGCGAAGGGATGTGCGAAGGGTTGGATCAGGTTGGCCAGCACCGCCAGCCAGAACAACAGGGCAATCAGCTTGCCCAGCCCCAACAACGCTTTCATGAAATGCCCCCGGTTTTTTCTTTGCCGGGGAACATACGCCTCTGCTCCCGGCTATGCCAGTGGCAACCGGGAATGACAAAGGGGGCCACCAGGCCCCCTTTGCGGACTACATCACAGCGACTTACTGACGCGTGATCTTGATCTCCACGCGACGGTTCTCGGCGCGGCCTTCTTTGGTCTTGTTGTCCGCGACCGGCTGGCTCTCGCCATAACCGACCACCGACTTGATGCTGCTGGCAGGCACGCCGGCATCGACCAGGTAGTTGGACACGGCGTTGGCGCGGCGCTCGGACAGTTTCTGGTTGTAGGCGTCGGTACCGATGCTATCGGTATGGCCGCCGATATTCAGCTCGGTGCTCGCGGCCTCGCCTTTCAGGCGGGTAGCGATGGTGTCGAGCTTGTCCTTGTCCTGCGCATCGATCTTCGACGAGTCGAAGGCGAAGTGCAGGTCACGCACCACGATGGTCTCTTCCTTGGGCAGCGGAGCCGGAGCAGGCTCAGGAGCCGGCGCAGGCGGCGGGACCTCGGCCACTTGTTCGGCAGCGCCATGTACCCAGCAGTAGGACGCACCCAGCACGCCACCGATCAGGGCTCCCCAACCGGCCCAGGCGCTGCTTTCGATGGAACCCAGACCTGCGCCACCGACACCGCCAACCACGGCGCAAGTCGGCCAATCGGACTTCTGCAGCCCTGCGCAACCGGTGAGCAACGTGCTTACCAGCAGCAGGGGTAAAGCGGTCCTTGTGATGCTCATAAAGTTATGTCTCCTCTAATGATCGGGTCTTGACCGACAATTACCGAGTAAAGACGTGACTGACAGAATGCGCCAGCACTAGGCCATATGGGTGTCACACGCTAGTCTTCGTTCATTATTTTTTGCCTTTTGACGAGCCCGATGATTTCGACACGCACGCCGCAACAAGCCCTCGCCGCCCTGCTCGACCGCTACGCGCCACAGCGCTTGCTGCTGGTGGGCGCCAGCCAGATACCGGCCGTGGATGCCTTCCTCGCGGCGCATCCGGATTGCGAGCTGTTCCACGCCGATGCCGGCGCATTGCCAGCGGAGCTGGCCGCTCAGCGCTACGACCTGGCGCTGCTGGCCGACTGCCTGGAGCACTTGCCGCGCCGCGAGGCACAGCAACTGGTGGGCGGTATCCGCAACCTCAACAGCAGCCGCGTGGCCGTACTGGTCGACCTCGACGCCGCCCAGGCGCAGGATGCGGACTTCTACGCCCTGGCCATGCAGGCCAGCGAGCGCTTCCAGCGCGACGCCCAGGTGATCACGCTGTTCACCTACGATCTGCACGAATACAAACAGGTCCCGGACTGGCTCAACGCGAAGTTCTGGGCCAACCCGGAAAACTTCGGCAAGTACTGGTGGTGACCATGATCGAACCGACCTGCCCCTGCGGCAGCGGCCGTCCATTACCGGACTGCTGCGGGCGCTTCCATGCCGGCGTCGCGGCCCCCACCGCAGAGGCGCTGATGCGCTCGCGCTACAGCGCCTACGCGCTGGGCCTGGTGGATTACCTGCGCGACACGACGCTGCCGGCCCAGCAGCAGGGGCTGGACCTGGAGGCGATCCGTACCTGGAGCCTGGGCAGCACCTGGCTGGGTTTGGAAGTGGTCAGCCATGAAGTGCTCGGCGGCCAGCCGGAGCACGCGCGGGTGACCTTCATCGCGCGCTGGCACGACGCCGGCGGCGAGCACAGCCATCGCGAATGCTCGGGATTCGTCCAGCGCGACGGCCGCTGGTACTTCCTCGACCCCACCGTGCCGATGAAGCTGGGGCGCAATGACCCCTGCCCCTGCGGTGCCGGCGGCAAGCTGAAGAAATGCTGCGGCCCGTGGATCGAGTGAGGTGCCCGCTCGCCCCCCTTGGGGGCGTTCAGTGTCTGGGCTAGAATCCGCGCTTTTTTCCGGGGCGGCGGTGATTCGCCGCGCCGGCTACTCCTGCCGGACCTCGCCATGCTGCTGACCGTTCTCTACATCATCGCCATCACCGCCGAAGCCATGACCGGCGCTCTGTCCGCCGGCCGGCGCAGCATGGACCTGTTCGGCGTGGTGCTGGTCGCCTGCGTCACCGCCCTGGGCGGCGGCTCGGTGCGCGACATGCTGCTGGGCCACTACCCGCTGACCTGGGTGCGCCACCCGGAGTACCTGGCGCTCACCGCTGGTGCCGCACTGGTCACCGTGTTCATCGCCCCGCTGATGCGCCACCTGCGCTCGATGTTCCTCGCGCTCGACGCCGTGGGCCTGGTGGCCTTCACCCTGATCGGTTGCCAGGTCAGCCTGGAGATGGGCCACAGCCTGCTGATCGCTGCCGTGAGCGGGGTGATCACCGGGGTGTTCGGCGGCATCCTGCGGGATATCTTCTGCAACGACGTGCCGCTGATCTTCCGCCGCGAACTGTACGCCAGCGTGTCCTTCGCCAGCGCCTGGTGCTACCTGATCTGCCTGCAGATCGACCTGCCCAAGGAGCAGGCCATGCTGATCACCCTGTTCGCCGGCTTCCTGTTCCGCATGCTGGCGATCCGTTTCCGCTGGGAAATGCCCAAATTCGTCTACAAGGACGACCCGCACCAGGGCGACTGATCAGTCCTGCAGCTTGAGGTGGCTGGTATCCGGCGCAGGCCCTGCCGGCGCGGGCTTGGCCTGGCCCATGTCGCTGCCCACGGGGGCAACGCTGAACTGGCTGAGGTCCACGCGCGGCGCGGCGGCCTCGGGTTTCTCGTCCTGCAGGTCGGCGCCTACCGGGGCGAGGCCGAAATCCGGCGCCTCCACATCGGCGAAAGCGGCCATGTACTCGTCGCGCGGCGCTACTTTCAGGCGTCCCTGCGCTCCGGAGGCAGGTGCTGCCGGCTGTACTGCGGTGCCGACCGGCTCGGCCGGCGGCGGTGGAGCCAGCTCGATCTCCTCGATCTGCGCGTCCATGTCGACCACTTCGACGACAGCGCCGGCGCGTTCGATCACGCTGCGGTACTTTTCCGCCGCCTCGGCGTCGAGGTTGTTCTTGATCACCATGCGGCGGCCGGAGAACAGCAATTCGATGCGCTGGGCGTCGGCCTGGAACAGCCTGGCCAGGTTGGCTTTCACCGTATCGAGCTGTGCACCCGGGATAGTCTGTCCCGAGAACGCGATTTCATAACGGCTCATCTTCACTCTCCTGTGTTAACCCGCCGGTTACATTCGGCCAGTATGGTGCAGCTTCTTTTAACGTAACAACAACTTGCGGCCGAGCAGGTGCTTGGTACACTGGGGCGTCTTGAGGGGTAGACATGAATTATCAGGCGCAAATGATAAGAATTCTCAGCCTGTGCTGGCTGTTCAGCCTTGTTTCGGGCTGCGGCTGGATGACAGGTAATTTCGAGCAACCCGACGTGAAGCTGCAGAAAGTCGACGTCGTGAAAGCTCGTTTGCTGGAGCAGGAATTCGTCCTGCATTTCCGCATCGACAACCCGAACGATTTCAGCCTTCCGGTCCGTGGCCTGGCCTACAAGGTCAAGCTGAACGATATCGACCTGGCCGAAGGCGAGTCGAATAACTGGTTCACAGTGCCAGCCAACGGCCACGAAACCTTCGAAGTACCGGTGACCACCAACCTGTGGCGGCACATGAAGTACATCGTCAAGCTGCTGGAAGACCCGGACAAGCCCATCCGCTACCGCCTCGACGGCGAAGTGAAGACCGGCCTGCTGTTCGGACAGAGCGTGCACATCGCGCGCAATGGCGAGATAATTCCCGGCGATTTCATCCCCGAGTGAGCGTCACCATGAGCCAGGAACCCCACGTACACGGTCCGAACTGCAACCACGACCACGATCATGACCACCACCATGACCATGGCCACGTGCACGGCCCGCACTGCAACCACAGCCACGAGCCTGCGCGTAACCCGCTCAAGGACGTGGGCCGCAACGATCCGTGCCCCTGCGGCAGCGGCAGCAAGTACAAGAAGTGCCACGGCGCCTGACCCAGGTTTCCAGCACTGCCCCGAAGGCCCGCCGAGCGCGGGCCTTCTGCTGTCTGGCCCAACTATTCGTCGGCTGCTGAAAATCCCGCCCCGCGCGGCTTGCACAGCTATCCTCGGCTCACTAACGTAGCGCCTTTTCCGCGACCCTCTTTGTGCAGGAGCACATCCCCATGGCCCCGCGTGCCTTCCGCCGGCTTCCCAGCTTCGGCCTTGCCGCCACCGTCACTGCCGCTGTCAGCCTTACCGGCTGCCAGGGCTGGCTGAATGACCGCTATTCCGACAGCCTGCCGCCGAGCTACGGCGTGCAGCCGATCAAGGGCCTGGCCGACAACGTGTCGATCCGCCGCAACAGCCTGGGCATGCCGCTGATCGAGACCAGCACCTTCCACGACGCGCTGTTCACCCTGGGTTATGTGCACGCCAGCGACCGCATCAGCCAGATGGTCGGCCTGCGCCTGATGGCCCAGGGTCGCCTGTCGGAAATGGTCGGCCCCGGCGCCCTGGAAACCGACCGATTCATGCGCACGGTGAACCTGAAGAAGGCCGCGGACGCCCTCTACGCCGGCGCCTCACCGCGCCTCAAGCGTTTCTTCGAGACCTACGCGCGCGGCGTCAACGCCTACCTGTACCGCTACCGCGACAAGCTGCCGATGGACCTCGCCGAGTCCGGCTACCGCCCCGAGTACTGGAAGCCGGAAGATTCCGCACTGGTCTTCAGCCTGCTGAACTTCGGCCTGGCGGTGAACCTGCAGGAGGAAATCGCCTCCCTGGTACTGGCGCAGAAAGTCGGTGCCGACAAGCTGCCCTGGCTGACGCCGATCTACCCGGACGAAGCGCTGCCGTTCGAGGAAGCGGACAAACTCAAGGGCCTGCGCCTGGATGGCAGGATCGCCGGCCTCGACGCCCTGGATCGTGCGGCAGGCCAGGTCGCCGCCCTGCAGATGATGGGCGTCGCCGCCTCCAACAACTGGGCCATCGCCCCGCAGCGCACGCGCAGCGGCAAGAGCATCCTGGCCAACGACACCCACCTGCCGCTGTCCATGCCCTCAGTGTGGAACTACGTGCAGATCCGCTCGCCGAAATACAACGCCGCGGGCGTCTCCATCGCCGGCGTACCGGGCGTGGTCGCCGGTTTCAACGGCAAGCTGGCCTGGGGCATGACCATGGTCATGGGCGACAATCAGGACCTATTCCTTGAGCAGGTGAAGCGCCAGGGCAGCAAGCTCTACTATCTCGCCGATGGCCAGTGGAAACCGGCCATCGAGCGCAATGAAACCTTCTTCATCAAGGGCCAGAGCCCGGTCCGCGAAGTCATCTACGAGACTCGCCACGGCCCGCTGCTCAACAGCGCGCTGGGCGAGCGCAAGCACGACCTGCAACCGCTGCCGCTGTCCAGCGGCTACGGCATCGCCTACCAGAGCATCCAGGGCGAGACCGACCGCACCCTCGACGCCTTCTTCGACCTGTCCCGCGCGAAGAACGTCGAGCAGGCCTTCGACGCCACCCGCGACGTGCGCGCCATGGCGCTGAACATCGTGTTCGCCGACGAGAAGCACATCGGCTGGCAGGTCACCGGGCGCTTCCCCAACCGCAAGGAAGGCCGCGGCCTGCTGCCTTCGCCCGGCTGGGACGGCCGCTATGACTGGGACGGCTACGCCGATCCGATCCTCCACCCGTCCGACCAGGACCCGCAGCAGGGCTGGCTGGGCACCGCCAACCACCGCAGCGTGCAGCCAGGCTACGGCGCGCAGCTGTCCAGTTCCTGGTACTACCCGGAGCGCTACGAGCGCATCGCCCAACTCGCCGGCGGCAGCAAGAGCCACGACTACCGCAGCATGATCGCCATGCAGTACGACCAGACCACGCCCTTTGCCGGCAAGCTGCAGGCCATGTTCGATGCACCGGGCATGGCGCAGCCGCTGAAGAAAGCCATCGACGCCCTGCCCGCCGACCAGCGCGCCCGCGCCCGCGAAGCGCTGGACCGGATCATGGCGTTCGACGGCAAGCTCTCGGCGACCTCCGGCGACGCCGCCCTGTACGAAGCCTTCCTGCAGGAGAGCAGCAAGCAGATCTTCCTCGATGAACTGGGCCCGGAGGACAGCCCGTCCTGGAAAGCCTTCGTCGAGACCGCCAACCTCTCCTACTCGGCCCAGGCCGACCACCTGCTGGGCCGTGACGACAGCCCGTTCTGGGATGACACCCGCACCCCGCAGAAGGAAGACAAACCGACCATCCTCGCCCGCAGCCTGGCCGCCGCCACCGCCTTCTGCGAACAGAAGCTGGGCAGCGACCGCCGTACCTGGCAGTGGGGCAAGCTGCACACCTACGAGTGGGTCAGCGACAGCACCAAGATGGCGCCCAACCTCAGTGCCGGCGAGCGCGCCAGCCTCGGCGCGATCAAGGGCTACCTGGACCGCGGCCCCTACCCGGCCGGCGGCGACCACAGCACGCTGAACGTCTCGGCCTACCACTGGGGCCAGGACTTCAACACCTGGCTGATCCCGGCCATGCGCATCGTCGTCGACTTCGGCCAGAGCGAGCCGATGATCGGCCTCAACAGCAGCGGCCAGTCCGGCAACCCGGCCAGCCCACACTACGCCGACGGCATCGACGCCTGGCTGAAGGGCAACTACATGAGCTTCCCCTTCCAGTCGCAGAACCTTGAGAAGGTCTACGGCGTGAAGCGCCTGACGCTGGTGCCGGAGAAGTGATGATTTGAAGAATTTTTCCGGGGCCGGGAACTTCGCTTCCGCCCCGGAATCAAAATTGTCGACTTACTCCATGATCATATTCAGGCACCCCTTGGGTGCCTTTCTTTTTTCCCGCCTCCTCTCCGCTGCATTTCTTACCTGCAAGACCTTCCCCGGCTGGTACCCCCCTGCATCCTTTCCCAGGAGTCGTCGCCATGTCCGAATCCCTCATCGTCATCACCGGCGGCCCCGGCGCCGGCAAGAGCACACTGCTCGATCACCTGCACCGCCATCACGGCCTGAACATCGTCGAGGAAGGCGGCCGCGCCATCATCCGCGAGCAACTGGTCCGTGGTGGCGATGCATTGCCGTGGGCAAACCGGGATGCCTTCTGCCGGGAAATGTTCGAGCACGCGCTGACGACTCGTGCGCAGGCGCTCGATGGCGGTGGGTTGTGGCTGTTCGATCGCGGCCTGCCGGATGTGCTGGGATATGCGAGGCTCTGCGGCATACCGGTTCCGGAAGAACTGCAAATCGCCGCACGAAAACTACGCTACGGGCCGACGGTATTCCTGGCGCCCGCGTGGGAAGCCATCTACCGCAACGATACCGAACGCCGGCAGGACTTCGCCGAAGCGCAGCGAACGGCGGCGGTGATGGCTGAAGCATACGAAGAGCTGGGCTATCGAGTGCTGGAACTGCCCCTGTGCAGCCTGCAGAAACGTGCGGAATTCGTCCTGGCCCACAGCCCTAAAGGTTCTTCGTTCCAATAAAAAACCGGGCCAAGGCCCGGTTCTTCGTGCAGCACAGGGCCATCAGGCCTTGGGCAGGGTAACGCCGGTCTGGCCCTGGTACTTGCCGCCGCGATCGCGGTAGGAAACTTCGCAGGCTTCGTCCGACTGCAGGAACAGCATCTGCGCCACGCCTTCGTGGGCGTAAATCTTCGCCGGCAGGTTGGTGGTGTTGGAGAATTCCAGGGTCACGTGGCCTTCCCACTCCGGTTCCAGCGGGGTCACGTTGACGATGATGCCGCAGCGCGCATAGGTGCTCTTGCCCAGGCAGATGGTCAGCACGTCGCGCGGGATGCGGAAGTACTCGACGGTGCGGGCCAGGGCGAAGGAGTTCGGCGGGATGATGCAGACGTCGCTGTTGATGTCCACGAAACTCTTCTCGTCGAAGTTCTTCGGGTCGACCACCGCCGAGTGGATGTTGGTGAACACCTTGAATTCGGCGGCGCAGCGCACGTCGTAGCCATAGCTGGAAACGCCGTAGGAAATCACCCGGCTGTCATCGGCACCGCGAATCTGGCGCTCGACGAACGGCTCGATCATGCCGTGCTCCAGAGCCATGCGGCGAATCCACTTGTCCGATTTGATGGTCATGGCGAGCGTCCTGTGAAAGTCGGCGAAAAAATAAACGCGTATCTTACCGGGCGTCACAGTTACGAGCAAAGGGGCCGGCCGGATGGTCGACGCGCACTGTGCTCTTCTATACGCTGCGGCGAACTCTCACGGACGAGACCCACATGCTCGAACAGTTCACCCCCACCCTGTATCTCAAGCTTTCCGCACACTGGATCAGCGGCGTACTGCTGCCCTCGCAAACGAGCTTCGGCGAGCCGCCGCTGCTGGCCCTGGGCAATGTGAAGGGCAAGCGCCAGGCCCTGGCGTTTGGCAGCGCCGCGCAGCAGATGCAGGGGCAGGAAGGAATCGAGCTGCTGAATGGCTTCCAGCATCCGCGCACGCTGCTGGCCAACTTTTCCGTTGCGGAAAAAACCCTGCAGCTGCTGTTTCAACACCTCGTGCCGAAATCCGCGTTCCGCCTGGCCCCGGTCGTCGTGCTGCATCCCCAGGAACACCTGGAGGGCGGTCTGACCCAGGTCGAAGTGCGCGGACTCTACGAGCTGTGCCGCTCGGCCGGCGCCCGCAAGGTCCATGTCTGGACCGGACGAGAGCTGACCAGCGAGGAACTGCGTACGCTGCAGTTCCCCGACGGTGCAGGGACTGAATGGACGGCCTGAACCGACTCAATCGTCGCTGATGGAAATATTCGGCATGGCCGGCGCGGCCTTCTCGCTCAGGGCGATGCGGGCGCCGACGCAGCGCGCGGTTTCCTGGTAGATCATCGCCAGCTGGCTTTCCGGGTCGGCAACCACGGTGGGCTTGCCGCCGTCGGCCTGCATGCGGATGGCCATGGACAACGGCAGCGAGGCCAGCAGGTCGACGCCGAACTGCGCCGCCAGCTTCTCGCCGCCGCCCTCGCCGAACAGGTGCTCGGCATGGCCGCAGTTGGAGCAGATGTGCACAGCCATGTTCTCCACCACGCCCAGCACCGGGATGTTGACCTTGCGGAACATCTCCACGCCCTTCTTGGCGTCCAGCAGGGCCAGGTCCTGCGGGGTGGTGACGATCACCGCACCGGCCACCGGGACCTTCTGCGCGAGGGTCAGCTGGATGTCGCCGGTGCCCGGCGGCATATCGATGACCAGGTAATCCAGGTCGTTCCAGGCGGTCTGGGTGATCAGTTGGATCAGCGCACCGGAGACCATCGGGCCGCGCCAGACCACCGGGGTGTTGTCGTCGGTAAGGAAGGCCATGGACATGACTTCCACCCCGTGGGCCTCCAGCGGGATGAACCACTTCTGGTCGCGGATCTTCGGCCGGGTACCCTCGGGGATGCCGAACATGATGCCCTGGCTCGGCCCATAGATGTCGGCGTCGAGGATGCCGACCTTGGCGCCTTCGCGGGCCAGCGCCAGCGCGAGATTGGCGGCGGTGGTGGACTTGCCCACGCCGCCCTTGCCGGAGGCCACGGCGATGATGTTCTTCACGTTGCTCATGCCCGGCACCTGGGCCTGGGCCTTGTGCGCGGCGATGTGGGTTTCCACCTTGACCTGCGCCGAGTCGACGCCGTCCAGCGCCTCCAGGGCCATCTGCACGGTCTGCGCCAGGCCATTCTTGAACAGGCCGGCGGCGTAACCCAGCTCAAGGGTCAGAGAGACACGCCCGCCCTGGATGTCCAGCTCGTGCAGGTAGCCTGCGTCCAGCAGGTTCTGGCCGGTGTGGGGGTCGTTGATCTGGCGGAGGACGGCCTCCACCGTGGCACGGGTAACGGCGCTCATGGGTACTCCCGATGAAAGACTGAGCAGAATAGGCGGGCATCTTACGCCTCTCGTCCGCCCCTTGCTCGGGATCATCGGGGGTAGTTCGGGCTCAGCCCTACGGCCAAGCGGCCCACGGATGAAAATTTCGCCCCAGACCTATATAGTTGCCGATTCCCTCGTTTTAACCGGAACGGCCGATCATCATGTCCGAAGCCCGCAAGATCCTCGTCACCAGCGCCCTGCCCTACGCCAATGGTTCGATCCACCTCGGTCACATGCTGGAGTACATCCAGACCGACATCTGGGTTCGCTTCCAGAAAATGCGTGGCAACCAGGCGGTGTACGTGTGCGCGGACGATGCCCACGGTTCGGCCATCATGCTGCGCGCCGAGCGCGAAGGCATTACCTCCGAGCAACTGATCGACGGCGTGCGCGCCGAGCACATGGGCGATTTCGCCGATTTCCTGGTGGAGTTCGACAACTACCACTCGACCCATTCGGAAGAGAACCGCGAGCTGTCCTCGGCCATCTACCTGAAGCTGCGTGACGCCGGCCACATCGCCACCCGCCCGGTGACCCAGTACTTCGACCCGGAAAAGCAGATGTTCCTGGCCGACCGCTTCATCAAGGGCACCTGCCCGAAGTGCGGCACCGCCGACCAGTACGGCGACAACTGCGAAGCCTGCGGCGCGACCTACTCGCCCACCGAGCTGAAGGACCCGAAATCGGCGATTTCCGGCGCCACCCCGGTACTCAAGGAATCGCTGCACTACTTCTTCAAGCTGCCTGACTTCCAGGCCATGCTGCAGCAGTGGACCCGCAGCGGCGCCCTGCAGGATTCGGTGGCCAACAAGCTCGCCGAGTGGCTGGATTCCGGCCTGCAGGAGTGGGATATCTCCCGCGACGCGCCGTATTTCGGCTTCGAGATTCCCGACGCGCCGGGCAAGTACTTCTACGTCTGGCTGGATGCGCCGATCGGCTACATGGCCAGCTTCCAGAACCTCTGCGCGCGCCGTCCGGAGCTGGACTTCGACGCCTACTGGAAGCAGGGCTCGGACGCCGAGCTGTACCACTTCATCGGCAAGGACATCGTCAACTTCCACGCGCTGTTCTGGCCGGCCATGCTCGAAGGCGCGGGCTACCGCAAGCCGACCGCGCTGAACGTGCACGGCTATCTGACCGTCAACGGCCAGAAGATGTCCAAGTCGCGCGGCACCTTCGTCAAGGCGCGCACCTACCTGGACCACCTGGACCCGGAATACCTGCGCTACTACTACGCCTCCAAGCTGGGCCGCGGCGTGGACGACCTCGACCTGAACCTCGAGGACTTCGTGCAGAAGGTCAACTCCGACCTGGTCGGCAAGGTGGTCAACATCGCCAGCCGTTGCGCCGGCTTTATCCACAAGGGCAACAACGGCCTGCTGGTGGACGCCAACCCCGCGCCGGAACTGGCCCTGGCCTTCAAGGACGCGGCGCCGAGCATCGCCGCCGCCTACGAAGCCCGTGACTTCGGCCGCGCCATGCGCGAAATCATGGCCCTGGCCGACCAGGCCAACGCCTGGATCGCCGACAAGGCGCCCTGGTCGCTGAACAAGCAGGAAGGCAAGCAGGACGAAGTCCAGGCCATCTGCGCCTTGGGCGTGAACCTGTTCCGCCAGCTGGTGATCTTCCTCAAGCCGGTACTGCCGAAGCTGGCCGTTGCCGCCGAAGCCTTCCTCAACGTCGCCCCGCTGAAATGGGCCGACCACGAGCAACTGCTGGCCAATCACCAGTTGAACCCGTTCAACCCGCTGATGACCCGTATCGAGCCTGCGAAAATCGAAGCCATGATCGAAGCCTCCAAGGAAGACCTCCTCGCCAGTGCCCCGAAACCCGCCGGCAATGGCGAGCTGACCAAGGACCCGCTCGCCGCGGAAATCAACTTCGACGCCTTCGCCGCCGTCGACCTGCGCATCGCGCTGATCGAGAAGTGCGAGTTCGTCGAGGGTGCCGACAAGCTGCTGCGCCTGTCCCTGGACATCGGCGACGAGAAGCGCAACGTGTTCTCCGGCATCAAGAGCGCCTACCCGGACCCGAGCAAGCTCGAAGGCCGCCTGACCCTGTACGTGGCCAACCTGGCCCCGCGCAAGATGAAGTTCGGCGTCTCCGAGGGCATGGTCCTGGCCGCCGGCCCCGGCGGTGAAGAGATCTACCTGCTCAGCCCGGACAGCGGCGCCAAGCCGGGCCAGCGCGTCAAGTAAGCATCGGACGGCAAGGAGGCCCTCGATGAAACTGCACCACTGCGCAGCGCTCTTCCTGAGCGCCGCCCTCGCCGGCTGCGGCGCTCCCTCGGAGCACGCCGCCGGTTCCGGCGCCGCTTTCCAGGGGGAAGCGGCGAAGGCCGGTTCCTTCCTCGCCTATGAACACCAGGTCGGCATCCGCCTGGCCAGCGAGCGTATCGACGCGCAGCTGGCCGCCTCCCGCGATGCCTGCACCCAGGACCGCTTCGGCCCCTGCGAGCTGATTGCCATCGAGCAAAGCGGCGACAGCCAGATGCGCAACGCGCATCTCGTGGTTCGCATCGTCCCCGAAGGCGTGGAAAAGCTCGTCGCCCTCGCGGCCGAAGGCGGCCAACTGCAAAGCCGCCGCACCCAGGCCGAAGACCTCGCCCAGGCGGTGAGCGACAACCAGCAGCTGCGCGAGCGCCTGGAGCGTGAGTACCAGACCCTGCAAGGCTTCCAGGGCCGCAAGGACATGAGCGTCAGCGACCTGCTGGCCCTGGCCAAGGCCACCGCAGAGGTCGAGCAGCAGTTGCAGGCCGCCCGCCAGGACTCCGCCCAACAACAGCGACGCATCGCCACCAACCTGCTGACCCTGGACTTCTCCAGCGAATACCAGCCGACCGGTCGCTGGTCACGTATCGGCAGGGCCTTCGGCAACTCGCTGGACGAACTTACCGACGGCACCGTCAATGCCATCCAGGTCGCCGCCTTCGGCCTGCCGCTGCTGGTGGTACTGCTCATCGCCGGCCTGATCCTGCGCTGGTTGTGGCGAAAACTCGGTTCCAGGCGCACCGCGAACAAAGCATGAAGAAATCCAACATCGTCTTCACCACCCTGCTCACCGGCGGGGTGCTCTACAGCGTGCTGCACCACAACCCGGTGTACCGCGACCTCTACGCCAACCGCGAGGACTGCCTGAAGGACTGGGGCACCACGCCCAACGCCTGCGAGCCAGAGTCGGGCACCAGCAGCAGCGGCGGCGGTAGTTATGTCGGCAGCAGCTCTGGGCGTTATCGTGGGCCGAGCTACGAGGACGGCTCACGACCGAAGACCGCGCAGACCTACCAGGTACAGTCGCGCCAGTTGGTCACCCGCGGTGGCTTCGGCCACTCCGGCGCCCGCTTCTCCGGGGGCGGCTGATGCGTCGTCTGGCGATGACGCCGCGCCCCGACTGGCGCGAGCGCTGCGAGGCGGTCGGCTTCACCTTCCACAGCATCGACGGCCTGTACTGGGACGAATCGGTGGCCTATGAATTCAGCCTCGAGCAGATCGAGACGCTGGAAGCCGCCAGCGAAGACCTGCACCAGCGCTACCTGGAATGTGTGGAATGGGTGATTCGCACCGGCCACTTCGAGCCCTTCCAGCTGCCGCCGGGTGCCCGCGAGGAAATCATGCGCTCCTGGCAGCGCCAGGACCCGAGCCTCTATGGCCGCTTCGACTTCGCCTGGAACGGCGAAGGCCCACCAAAGATGCTCGAGTACAACGCCGACACGCCGACCGGCCTGCTGGAGGCCAGCGTGGTGCAGTGGCAATGGCTCAATGACGTGAACCCGGACGCCGACCAGTTCAACTCGCTGCACGAGAAGCTGATCGCGCGCTGGAAGGCCATCGCCCCCGACGGCACGCTGCACTTCACCGCCATCGATGGCCACGAGGAAGACACCGGCAATGTCCTCTACCTGCTCGACACCGCGCACCAGGCCGGCTTGCCGACACGCTACCTGCCGCTGGAATTCATCGGCCACCACGCCGGGCGCGGCACCTTCATCGACCAGTACGAGCAGGACATCCGTCACTGCTTCAAGCTCTATCCCTGGGAGTGGCTGCTGCAGGACAGTTTCGCCGAGCACCTGGAGCGCAGCGACATCCGCTTCCTGGAGCCCGCCTGGAAGCTGCTGATGTCGAGCAAGGCCATGCTGCCAATCCTCTGGAAGCTCAACCCCGGCCATCCGAACCTGCTACCGGCCAGCTACCGCCAGGACCTCCCCGGCGCCTACGTGCGCAAGCCTCTGTATTCGCGCGAGGGCGAGAACATCCGCATCGTCGCCGACGATCTGCAGCTGGAAAGCGACGGCCCCCATGCCGACGCGCCCTGCATCTATCAAAGCTACGCACCGTTGGCCAGGCACGGCGACAACTACGCCGTGCTCGGCTGCTGGGTGATCGACGGCCAGGCCGCCGGCCTGGGCATCCGCGAGGACGCCAGTGCCATCACCCGCGACAGCAGCCGCTTCGTCCCCCACTATTTCGTCTGAAGGATTTGCCATGAACCTGCTGCAGACCCTGCCCAACTTTCTCGCGTATTTTGCCGCGACCATCGGCCTGTTCGGCCTGTTCACCAGCCTCTACATCCGCCTGACGCCCTACGCGGAAATCCAGCTGATCCGCCAGGGCAACCTCAGTGCCGCCGTGGCGCTGGTCGGCACCTTGCTCGGCTTCGCCCTGCCGCTGGCAAGCGCCATCGCCCACAGCGTCAGCATCATCGACATGCTGATCTGGGGCGCGATCGCCATGCTGGTGCAGGTGCTGGTATTCCTCGGGCTGTCGCGCGTGGTGCCGGAGCTCAAGGGCGGCATTGCCGACAATACCCTGGCCCACGGCGTGTTCCTCGGCGGCGCCTCGCTGTGCGTGGGGCTGCTCAACGCCGCCTGCATGACCTACTGAGCGTCCTCGCAGTCCACATCGCCGCCGCCCAGGTGCTCGAAACCTTCCAGATAGAGGCAGGAGGCGTCTTCGGCGCAGTCCTGCAGCGAGGCGTTGCTCAGGTTTTCCCGTGATGTCGGGTCTTCCAGGTTCACGTCCGGGAAGATGTCCGCGACTTCCTCCGCGGTCATGATCTTGTCGAAGGTGACGTTCACCGACTGCAGGCGGCCGTACTCCCAGTCCAGGTCCACCGCCGTGACATGCGGGTTCAGTTGCCGCGCCAAGGCTTCGGGCAACTGCGGGCCGGCGTAGCTGAGGTCGGTGTCATGGCAGGCGTCACCCCAGTTGCTCAGCTTCCTGCTGGCGGCGCAACTGAACTGCGCGTCGGCGTGACCGGTGCGCTGTTCCAGCAGGCAGGCGAAATCGGCGACATTCATCCGCGGCCAACTGACCAGGTCAGACGTGGTAAAGGGGGCAGCCGAAGCCAGGCCACTGGAGAACAGCAGGCAGAGTGCGGTAAGGCGTCCGGACAGAGTTTTGCGCATCGCGACTTCCGTGAGGGGAACCGATCAGGTTCGGCAGCCGCTGATGTTCCTCCCGCCACCCCTGGCACCGCAACTGATTTCGGGGAGGTACAATTACCGACTTCGCACCTTGTATTCGACCTATGCACTCTCGTCGCCATCAACCCGCCGACCACCGGTCTCCGAGCATGATCCGCCTCCCCTCGCGCCTGGCTGCGAGTGCCCGGCCATGACCGAACTCGCCCTGATCCTGGTCAGCGCCATCCTGGTCAACAATTTCGTGCTGGTGCAATTCCTCGGCATCTGCCCGTTCATGGGCGTGTCGCGCAAGATCGAGGCGGCGTTTGCGCTGGCCCTGGCGACCACCTTCGTGCTCACCCTCGCCTCGGCCTTCAGCTACATCCTGCAGCGCTACGTGCTGCAACCGCTGGACCTGGAATTCCTGCGTACCATCGCCTTCATCCTGGTGATCGCCCTGGTGGTGCAGTTCACCGAGCTGCTGGTGAAGAGGACCAGCCCGCTGCTGGCCCGCGGGCTGGGCATCTTCCTGCCGTTGATCACCACCAACTGCATCGTGCTGGGCGTGGCCCTGCTGAATGCCCGCAAGCCCGAATTCGGCTTTCTGCAGTCCATCTTCCAGGGATTCGGCGCCGGGCTGGGCTTCACCCTGGTGCTGGTGCTGTTCGCCGCCCTGCGCGAGCGCATCGCCATCGCCGACGTGCCCAAGCCGTTCAAGGGCGCGGCCATCGGCATGATCACCGCGGGCCTGATGTCCCTGGCGTTCATGGGCTTCAGCGGGCTGCTCAAGCCATGATCGCGGCGCTGCTGATCATCCTGCTCTGCCTTGCCGGCGCCGTGGCGTTGCGCCTGGCGTCGGCGCGGGTGAAGGTCGCTGACGAATCGATCGCCGTGCAGATCAATGACCTGCTGCCGCAAACCCAGTGCGGCCAGTGCGGTTATGCCGGCTGCAAGCCCTACGCCCAGGCCATCGCCGACGGCGATGCGATCAACAAGTGCCCGCCCGGCGGCGCCGCGACCATCGCCGCCCTGGCCGACCTGCTGGGCGTCGAACCGCTGCCGCTGGACGCCGCCGAAGAAACGCCGCTGCGCGTGGCCTACATCCGCGAAGCCGAATGCATCGGTTGCACCAAGTGCATCCGCGCCTGCCCGGTGGACGCCATCGTCGGCGCCGCCAAGCTGATGCACACGGTGATCGTCGACGAGTGCACCGGCTGCGACCTGTGCCTGGAACCCTGCCCGGTGGACTGCATCGAGATGCGCGACCTGCCGGTAGGCGTCGCCGACTGGAGGTGGCCGCTGCCGCAGGACCGACTGATCCACAGCGACCGGGAGCAGGCGGCATGAACATGCAGGTCTGGAATTTCCCGGGCGGCCTGAGATTGCCAGCCAACAAGCAGCAATCCACCGCCACGCCGATCCAGCATCCGCCACTGCCACGCCGGCTGGTGTTGCCCCTGCAACAGCATATCGGCGAGCCCGCGCGCCCCTGCGTCGAGGCCGGCCAGCGCGTACTCAAGGGCCAACTGATCGCAGAGGCCGGCAGCACTATCAGCGCCGCGCTGCATGCGCCGACTTCCGGTGTCGTGGTCGAGGTGAGCGAGCAGCCTTACCCACACCCCTCCGGCCTGACGGCGCCCGCCATCGTCATTGAAAGCGACGGCGCAGAGGAATGGGCCACGTGTGTGCCCCTGTCCGACTACAGCTCGCTCTCCGGCGTCGAAGTGCTGGAGCGCATCCGCCAGTCGGGCATCGCCGGCCTCGGCGGCGCCGGCTTCCCCACCGCCGCCAAGCTGGCCTCCCGCGCGCAGGACGACCTGCATACCCTGATCATCAACGGCGCCGAGTGCGAGCCGTACATCAGCGCCGACGACCTGCTGATGCGCGAACGCGCCGTCGAACTGGTGGAAGGCATCGAGGTGCTGATGCATGTCCTCCAGCCGCAACAGGTGCTGGTCGGCATCGAGGACGACAAGCCCCAGGCCATCGCCGCCGTGCAGGCCGCCATCGGTGAGCGGAACATCCGGCTGCAGGCGATCCCGACCCGCTACCCTTCGGGCGGCGAGCGCCAGCTGATCCAGGTTCTCACCGGCCGCGAAGTCCCTTCCGGCGGCCTGCCGGCGGACATCGGCATGCTCTGCGTGAACGTCGCCACCGCCGTTGCCGTGGCCGACGCCGTGCTGCGCGGGCAACCGCTGATCTCGCGCATCACCACCCTGGCCGGCGCCGCGCTGGCGCGCCCGTGCAACGTCGAAGCGCTGATCGGCACGCCGGTGGGCGAGTTGCTGGATTTCGCCGGCCTCGATCTCGACAAGCTTGACCGGCTGATCCTCGGCGGCCCGCTGATGGGCGACAGCCTGCCATCGCTCGACGCGCCGCTGCTCAAGACCGCCAACTGCCTGCTGGCCGCCACCCGCGAAGAGCTGCCATTGCCGGCGCCGGCCATGCCATGCATCCGCTGTGGCGATTGTGCGCAGGTCTGCCCGGCCAGCCTGTTGCCGCAACAGCTGTATTTTTTCGCGGAGGATCACGAGCGACTCGTGGCGCACAATCTGTTCGACTGCATCGAGTGCGGCGCCTGTGCCTACGTGTGCCCGTCGAGCATTCCTCTGGTGCAGTACTATCGCGCATCCAAGGCCGAGATCCGCGAACTGGAACAGCGGCAGTTGAAGGCCGAGCAATCGCGCCTGCGCTTCGAACAACGCCAGGAGCGCCTGCGCAACGAAGAAGATCGGCGCGCCGCCGACCGCCTGGCCCGCCAGGAACGCGCCGCGCGTGTGCAGGAAGAACAGCCCGAGATCGCATCGCCGAGCGCGCCCGCCGCGCAATCGGTCATCGAACGGGTGAAGGCCGAGAAGTCCGTGGGCAATGCGCCCGACCAACTCAAGCGTCTGAAGATCGAAGCAAGCATGGCCCAGGTGGCGCTGAAGAAAGCCGAGAAGCAATTGGCCACCCACGACACCGACCAACTGCGCGCCCAGGTGGCCGAATTGCGCATCGCCGCCGAGGAGGCCAAGGCCGCACTGGCGGCAGCCGAATCGGAGGGCACCAACGCCGCGCCGGCGCCATTCGCTGCGCCTGCCTCCAATGAAGCCGCGCTGAAGAAAGCGAAGATCGACGCCGCCATGGCCCGCGCCCAGTTGAAGAAGTCCGAAAAGGCCTTCGGCGAATCCCCCACGGACGAGCAGCGCGCCACCCTCGCCTCCTTGCGTGCGGACGTCGAGCGCATCGAACGCCAACTCAACGAATTGCAGGGGACCGCTGTGCCGACCGACCCGCAAGCCGCTCAGCCCGTCGACGGCGTACTCGCCCTGCGCCAGGCCAAGCTGGCCTACATCACCCAGCGCGATGCCTTGCGCGCCGCTGAACGCGAAGGTGCCACCGCCGAGGAACTGGACGCGATCCGCCTGACCCTCGCTGCCGCGGAAGCCGCCCTGCACGCCGCCGAAGACGCCAGCGGCAAGGCGCCGCCAGACCTCGTGCGTACCGACAAGCGCCCGGTGACAGCCGCCCTGCGCGCCGCCAAGACCGAACTGGCCTACGCCCGTGCCGACCTGAAGAAGCTCGAGCGCGAAGGCGCCGGCTACCACGCCCTGGCCTCCGCCCGCGAACGCCTGCAAGCGGCCGAACGTGCCGTCGCCGATGCCGATGGCGAGGCGCCTGCATGAAGCTTCCTCGCATCAGTTCTCCCCACGCCACCGGCAGCAACCGCACACAGAGGGTCATGCTGACGCTGCTGGCCGCCTGCGCGCCCGGCGCCCTGGTGCTGATCGGCCTGTACGGCGTGGGTACCCTCTTCAACCTGCTCTGGTGCGGCCTGCTCGCCCTCTCCACCGAGGCCGTGATGCTCAAGCTGCGCGATCGGCCGCTGGCATTCTTCCTCAAGGACGGCAGCGCGCTGGTCACCGCCGTGCTGCTCGCTCTGGCCTTGCCGCCTTACTCGCCGTGGTGGCTGAGCGCGGTCGCCACGGTGTTCGCGCTGGTCTTCGGCAAGCACCTGTACGGCGGCCTAGGGCAGAACCCGTTCAACCCGGCGATGGTCGGCTACGCGGCGGTGCTGGTGTCCTTCCCGCAACTGATGAGCCAGTGGCCAGCGCCGGACAGCGCGCTTGGCTTCGGCGAAGGGTTGCGGCAGATCTTCGGCTTCACCAGCCAGGTGCCGGACGCCTGGGTTGGCGCCACCGCGCTGGATGTGGTGCGCAACAACCGCAGCCTGACCATGGAGGAACTGCTGGCGCAGTCTCCGGCCTTCGGCAGTGTCGGCGGGCGCGGCGTGGAGCTGGTAAACCTGGCCTTCCTCGCCGGCGGCCTGTTCCTGCTCTGGCGCAAGCTGTTCACCTGGCACGCGCCGGTGGGCATGCTCGGCGGGCTGTTCGTCATGAGCCTGCTGTTCTGGAACGGCTCCGGCTCCGACTCCCACGGCTCGCCGCTGCTGCACCTGTTCAGCGGCGCGACCATGCTCGGCGCTTTCTTCATCGTCACCGACCCGGTGTCCGGCGCCACCAGCAACCGTGGCCGACTGGTGTTCGGCATCGGCGTCGGCGTGCTCACCTACGTGATCCGCGCCTGGGGTGGCTACCCGGACGGCCTGGCCTTCGCCGTGCTGCTGATGAACCTCGCCGCGCCAACCATCGACGCCTTCACTCGCCCGCGCACCTACGGGCACAAGAAACCCGAGCAGGGTTTCAAGGCAGGTGAGCAATGAACCGCGAACTGCTCAAGAGCGCTCTGGCACTGGGACTGGTCGCGCTGATCGCCACGGGCGTGGTGGCGACCGTTCACCAGCTCACCGCCCAGCGCATCGATACCGCCCAGCGCGAAGCGCGTGGCCGCACGCTGCTGGAGCTGCTGCCCAGGGGCAGCTATGACAACCATCCGCTGGAAACCGAAGTCAGCGCTTTCGATCCCAAGCTGCTGGGCCGCGACGAGCCGGCACCCGCTTACATCGCCCGGCTCCGGGGCCAGGCCACGGCGGTCGTACTCCAGCCCGTGGCACGGGATGGCTATGGCGGCTCGATCCAGTTGCTGGTCGGCGTGACTGCACAGGGCCGCCTGCTCGGCGTGCGGGTCGTGGCCCACCATGAAACACCGGGCCAGGGCGACCGTATCGAACTGGGCAAGAGCGGCTGGCTGCACGGCTTCGACGGTCGATCGCTGACTGATCCGGGCGACAATGGCTGGAAAGTGAAGAAGGACGGCGGCCAGTTCGACCAGTTCGCCGGCGCCACCGTCACCCCGCGCGCGGTGGTCAAGGCCACGCACCTGGCGCTGCAGTACTTCGACGCGCACAAAGCAGAGCTGCTCGCCCCCGCCTCGGGAGAAAACCATGAATGACCCCGGCTACCGCGAAATCGCCCTGCAGGGGCTGTGGAAGAACAACCCCGGCCTGGTGCAACTGCTCGGCCTGTGCCCGTTGCTGGGCACCAGCAGCTCCATGGTCAACGCCCTCGGCCTGGGGCTGGCGACACTCTTCGTGCTGGTCTGCTCCAGCGTCAGCGTCTCGCTGATCCGCAGCACGCTGAGCGAGACCGTGCGCCTGCCTGCCTTCCTGCTGATCATCGCCACCCTGACCACCTGCATCGAACTGCTGATGCAGGCCTGGCGCTTCGAGCTGTACCAGGTGCTGGGCATCTTCGTACCGCTGATCACCACCAACTGCGTGATCCTCGGCCGCGCGCAGACCTTCGCCTCGCAGAACAACCTGGCACGCTCGGCCTTCGACGCGCTGATGATGGGGCTGGGCTTCGCCCTGGTCCTGCTGATCATCGGCACCCTGCGCGAACTGCTCGGCCATGGCACCCTGCTGGCCGGCATGGAGCTGCTGTTCGGCCCGGCCGCCGCCGGCTGGACAGTACGGGTCCCCGGTTACCAGGGCCTGCTGCTGGCGGTGCTGCCGCCCGGCGCCTTCCTGGTGCTGGGCCTGCTGATCGCCCTCAAGAACCGTATTGATGAAAGCCTGGCGGACCGCGCCAAGGCGCAGGCGGGCAACGTACCCGCCACCGAGCGCCAGCGCGTCCGCGTGACCGGAGTGATCGAATGAATGCCGCCAAGCGCGCGGAGATTTTCCGCCGACTCAAGGAAGACAACCCCAACCCCGAAACCGAACTGGCCTACAGCTCGCCCTTCGAGCTGCTGATCGCGGTGCTGCTCTCCGCCCAGGCCACCGACGTGGGGGTGAACAAGGCCACCGCCAAGCTCTACCCGGTGGCCAATACCCCGGAAGCGATCTACGCCCTGGGCGTGGAGGGCCTGTCGGAGTACATCAAGACCATCGGCCTGTACAACAGCAAGGCGAAGAACACCATCGAGACCTGCCGCATCCTCATCGAGAAGCACGGCGGCCAGGTGCCGGAGAACCGTGAAGACCTGGAAGCCTTGCCCGGCGTGGGCCGCAAGACTGCCAACGTGGTCCTCAACACGGCTTTCCGACAGCCGGCGATGGCGGTGGACACCCATATCTTCCGCGTATCCAACCGCACCAACATCGCGCCGGGGCGCAATGTGCTGGAGGTGGAGCGCAAGCTGCTCAAGTTCGTGCCCAAGGAATACCTGCTGGATGCGCACCACTGGCTGATCCTGCATGGACGCTACGTCTGCAAGGCGCGCAAGCCGCAGTGTGGCAGTTGCCGGATCGAGGACCTGTGCGAGTACAAGCACAAGACGTCGGACGATTGAGCGTTATGGGAAAATTCCTTCAGGCTGATTGAAAAAATCTTTTTTACCGCCCACTCCTTTGTCGCTATAAGGGGCGCCAACACACCCCGTGTTGTGGAGTGCACCGAATGGCAAACGACAAAGAAGACCTCGAACTCGAGGACGATGTCAGCACAGACGACAGCGATGACGGCGCAGAAGCCACGGCAGAGGTCGCCAAGACCAACCTGACCAAGCGCCGCATCATCGATAACTACCTGGAAGAGCGTCGCCTGCAGCGCCAACTGTCCGACTACGATTTCGATCTGTAAGCCTCTCCTGAACGTAAAGCCCGAATGAAAAAGCCCCGCATCCTGGCGGGGCTTTTTGTTTTTCGTTCCTACAGGTTCACACCGACACTCCGGAGCGCTGCACCACCCGGTAACAAGGCTCGTACGCTGCGCCGCCCGGCAGCTTCATCCGGTGCTGCTCGACGAACGCCTGCAACAGCGCATCGAGCGGCTCCATGATGGCCGCGTCACCGTGGATCTCGTACGGGCCGAACTCCTCGATCATACGGATGCCGCGATCCTTCACGTTGCCCGCGACGATGCCGGAGAAGGCCCGGCGCAGGTTCGCCGCCAGCTCGTGGGGCGGCACGTCGGGCCCCAGGTCCAGGCCGGCCATGTTCTCGTGGGTCGGTTCGAACGGACGCTGGAAGCCTTCATCGATCTTCAGCAGCCAGTTGAAGTGGTAGGCGTCGTTGCGTTCGCGACGGAACTGCTTGACCCGCTTGAGGCCCGCGCTCATTTCCCGCGCCACTTCCGCCGGGTCGTCGATGATGATGCGATAGCGCTTCTGCGCCGCCTCCCCCAGGGTCGCCCCGATGAAGGCATGCAGCTGCTCGATATAGGCCGCCGCGCTGCGCGGGCCGGTGAGCACCAGGGGGAACGGCATGTCCTGGTTCTCCGGGTGCATGAGAATGCCCAGCAGGTAGAGGAACTCCTCCGCCGTGCCGACACCGCCGGGGAACACGATGATGCCGTGGCCGACGCGAACGAAGGCCTCCAGGCGCTTCTCGATATCCGGCAGGATCACCAGTTCGTTGACGATGGGGTTCGGCGCCTCGGCGGCGATGATTCCCGGCTCGGTCAAGCCGATATAGCGGCCATCGGTGATGCGCTGCTTGGCGTGGCCGATGGTGGCGCCCTTCATCGGCCCCTTCATCACGCCGGGGCCGCAACCGGTGCAGACGTCGAGGCTGCGCAGGCCCAGCTCGTGGCCGACCTTCTTGGTGTACTTGTACTCGTTGGTACTGATCGAATGTCCGCCCCAGCAAACGACGATCTTCGGCTCCACGCCGGCATGCAGTGCACGGGCATTGCGCAGCAGGTGGAAGACGTAGTCGGTGATGCCGGCCGAGCTGTCCAGGCCGAAACGCCGGCTGTTCAGCGCATTCTGGGTGTAGACGATGTCGCGCAGGGCGCTGAAGAGCATCTCGCGGGTGCTGGCGATCATCTCGCCATCGACGAAGGCGTCGGCCGGCGCGTTGAACAGTTCCAGGCGCACGCCGCGATCCTGCTGGTGGATTTCCAGTTCGAAGTCGCGGTAGGCGTCGAGGATGTGCTTGGCGTTGTCGATCTGCGTGCCGGTGTTGAGGATGGCCAGGGCACACTGGCGGAAAAGCTTGTAGGTACTGCCCGAGCCCGCTTCGCTGAGCTGGTGCACTTCACGTTGGGAGAGGGTTTCGAGGCTGCCCTTGGGGCTGACCGAGGCATTGTTTACCGGTCTTGGGGACATGCTGTATTCCTTGACGATGGAAGCCGGGCGCCTGGGCGCGGGGTCTTCCGATAGATCGATGCGGCCGTCCATTCGGCCGTCATTGCCGGGTGCGTCGCGGCGGGGATTCTCCGGCCCGCAGCGCGCTCCTGCTGACTGTGACAAGCGAATGGCGGAAACTGCTTCCGCAATCGACGTGTCCGACGTCGATGCCTCTTGAGTATGTACCCTGCGCTGACTTTCTGATGACAGTCAGCAAAGAAAAACCCCGCCGGGGAGGCGGGGTTTGCAGCCATCGACGCAGGTCATCGCCTGTCACCCCGGGCTCAGCGCTCGCGCAGCGCCTCGCGGGCCTTGTTAAGCGGCTTGAGCAGATAGTCCAGGATCGTCTTGTTGCCAGTATGGATATCGACCGTGGCGATCATCCCCGGCACGATGCCGAAGCGTTTGCCGTCCTTGTTGGTCAGGTGGTCGACGTCCGTGCGGATGAACACCCGGTAGTAGAAGACCTCGCGTTTGACCTCGTCCTGAATGGTGTCCGGCGAAATGGTCGTGACCTTGCCGTGCAGGCCGCCGTAGATCGAGTAGTCATAGGCGGTGATCTTCACCGTGGCGTCCAGGCCGGGGCGGATGAAGGCGACGTCGCGCGGCGAAATGTGCGCCTCGACCAGAAGCTTTTCGTCCACCGGGACGATTTCCATCAGCTTGCCGTCCTGCGGAATGACGCCGCCGACCGTGGAGACCTCGATGTCCTTGACGATACCGCGTACCGGCGACGTGAAGGTGGTGCGATGCAAGGCGTCCGAGCGGCCGCGGGTGACCGAGCTCTGAGCCTCAATCTCGGCATTGGCCTTGGCCAGGTCTTCGCGGGCCTTGACCACATACTGCGTCTGCAGCTCGGTGGCCTTGCGCTGCAGTTCGTTGGCCTGGCGCTTGAGGCGCAGCACTTCCACGTCACTGGCAGCTCCGCGCGCCACCAGCGGCTGAGTCATGGCCAGCTCGCGGCGCACCAGTCCCAGTGCATCGTTGATGCCCGCGAGGTTCTTCGCCAGGCTGTCCTTGCGCGAGTGGTAGAGCGCAGTCTCGCTATTCACCAGGTCGGGGAACGTCTGTACGTCTTCGGGGAAGGCCAGCGGCGTCCCGTTGACCTCGGCAGACAGTCGCGCGGCCTCGGCCTTGGCAGCCCGCATGCGCGAGGCACTCTCCTCCACCGCCGACTCGCTGCGGGTACGGTCGAGCTGGGCGAGGACCTGACCGGCCTCGACCAGATCGCCCTCGTGAACCTTGAGCGAGACCAGGATGCCGCCTTCCAGGGACTGGATGACCTGTTCGCGGGAAGACGGCACCACCTTGCCGCTGCCGGTGGAGACTTCATCCAGGGAGAACAGGCTGGCCCATACGGCAAAGGCACCGAGCATGGCCGCGATCAACCACACCACCAGGCTCGAGCGCGGCAGCGGCGGCTCGGCCGGGGCCCCGCGCTGGTGCGCGCGGGCTGTGGAAACAGTGGTCGGCGGGATGGCCGGCGGGACATCCGCCTTGGCCACCGGGAGCTTGAGGTCGGTCATTGGGTCAGCTCCTTGAGAACTTTGTCTTTGGGACCGTCCAGCACCACACGCCCGTTGTCGATGAGGATGATCCGGTCGACCCATTTCAGGACCGGCATGCGATGGGTGGCAACCACCAGCGTGCGCGGCGCCATCCATGGCCCCATGGCGTCGATCACCTGACGTTCGGTCATCTCGTCGAAGTTGGCGGTCGGCTCGTCGAGCAGCACGACGGACGGATTGCGGATCAGCGTGCGCGCCAGCAGCAGGGTCTGGCGCTGGCCACCGGACAGGCCCTGGCCGCCCTCGAGGATCACCTCATCGAGGCCGTCGGGCAGTGCCTGCACGAAGGACAGGGCGCCGGACAGGGAGAGCGCCTGGGTGATCATGGCGTCACTGGCCATCGGCGCGCCGAGCAGGATGTTTTCCCGGATGGTGCCGTAGAACAGCCGCGAGCTCTGCGGCAGCATCGCCATGTCGCGGCGCACGTCGGCGGTGTCGATCATCGCCAGGTCCAGGCCATCGAGCGAGACGCGGCCTTCCTGTGGGCTGTGCATGCCCGAGAGCAGGTTGAGCAGGGTCGACTTGCCGGAGCCGATGCGGCCGAGGATGGCGATCTTCTCACCGGCGCGGATCTGCAGCTGCGGCACCACCAGCGCGGGGCGCTTGTCGTTGTCGCCGTAGCGGAAGCTCACGCCGTCGAGCTGGTAATTGCCATTGAGCGCCGCGCGGTGCACCCGGCGGGCCCGTTCGGGCTGATCCACCGGGCGGCTCATGAGCTCGTCCAGGCCCTTGCGGGCGACCTTCGCCGACTGCCAGCGGGAAAATACCGAGGCCATCTGCGCCAGCGGCGAGATCATCCGTGAGGCGAGGATCGACGAGGCCACCAGGGCACCGGTGGTCATGTCGCCCTGCATCACCAGGTAGCTGCCCAGGGCCAGCACCAGGGCATAGACAATGCCCTGGACTTCCTGGGTCCAGCTCATCAGCAGGCTGGTGAGGAAGCGCTGGCGCATGCTGATGCCAGCGGACACGTCGTTGACGTTGTTCCATTGGTTCTGGAAGCGCGCCTCCGCGCGCAGCAGCTTGATGTCCTCGATACCCTGCACCGCCTCCACCAGCATGGCGTTGCGCAATGCGGACTCGCGCATGCCCTCGTTGGACAGGCGTTCCAGCGGCTTCTGGATCAGCAGGCCGGGGATGACCAGCAAGGGAATCGCGCCCAGGGCGACGAACATCAGGGGGCCGCCGACCATCCACAGCACCACCAGGAACAGCAGGAAGAAAGGCAGGTCGGCCAATGCCCCGACCGTGGTCGAGGTGAACAGCTCACGCACCTGGTCGATCTCGCGCAACTGCGAGATGAACGTGCCGGTGGAACGCGAACGCGCCGAATTGCGCAGTCGCAGCGCGCGGCCGAAGACCACATCGGAGATGCGCAGGTCTGCACGTTTGCCGACGGTGTCGGAGATATGCGTGCGCGAGACGCGCAGGCAGAACTCGAAGACGATCGCCAGCATCACCCCGCCGAACAGCACCCACAGGGTCGCTTCGGAGTTGGCCGGGACCACCCGGTCGTAGACCTGCATGGAGAAGATCACACCGGCCAGGGCCAGGACGTTGGCCACCAGCGAAGCGAGCATGACATCGCCGTAGCGCTTCCAGTCGCGCAGGGCGATGTTCCAGAACCAGTTGCGCCGGTATGGACGGATGTACTGGTCGACGCGCGCATCGGGCACCGCCACCTGCGGACGCAGGATCGCCACGCGACGCACGCGCTGGCGGAACTCCTCTACACCGATACGGGTTTCCAGGCCCTTGTCGCCACTGAACAGCACGCCGAGGTTACCCTCGCCGTCGATGGTCTGTACGACGCAGACGCTGCCATCGTCGAACTCCGCAACCAACGGCAAACGCCAGGCGTCGAGCAGCTCGAGCGAGAGTTTGCCGAAGCGCAGGGCGAGTCCCAGGCTCTTGGCCATGTGCAGCAGCATCAGATCCGCGGAAGCGCCCTGCTCCCAGGCCAGAGCCACGCGCGCGCCCTCTTCGGAGACACCGATGCCATAGTGGCGGGCGACGGCGAGCATGGCATCCAGCCAGCGCGCGGAGTGCGGGGTCAGGCTCATGGCAGCACCTCCATACCCTGGACGCTGGTGTAGTTCAGGCCATAGAACTCGCGGCTGAGGCCCTGGGCGTCGATCAGGCCGACCTGGCCCAGCCAGAGGTCATGACGCACCATTTCCTCGTCAGAGAGTGCCTGGTAGTACTCCTGCTCGGTATTGAGCAGGTCGAGGATCGAGCGGGTGCCGAGCTTGTACTGCTCGCGGTACAGCTCGCGCGACTCGTCGAGGTTACGCTTGCGGCTGCCGAGCACGCCCAGGCGCGCGCGGTTGCCGATGATCTGCTCGCGCATATGGCGCATCTGGTCGCTGGCCGACAGGCGCGCATCCTCGATGCGTTGTCGCGCAGCTTCCAGGGCGTTGGTGGCGGCGCGGACCTGGGCGCGCAGGCCTCCGCCCTGGTACAGGGTGGAGGTGAAGTTGAGGCTGATGCTGTTGTCGCTGCCATGTCGCTCGTAGGTGCTGGGGTTGTCACCACTCAGGGCCTTGGTGCTGGCGGCTTCGATGCTCACGGTCGGCATGCGATCAGCCTTGGCCACCCGCAATTGCGCCTCGGCGGCCTGGCGCTCGGCCTCGGCGGCCAGGACGTCGGGCAGCAGGCTGGTATCCAGGCGTCGGGCGAGGTCGACGCGAGCTGACTGGTCGTCGGAGAGCGCGGTGATCTCACCGGAAACTGCCCCCCCGACAAGGGTACGCAGGCGTTCCTGAGCCTGGTGGTACTGCGAGCGGATCTGCAACTGGTTGGCACGCGCGGCGTCGACCCGGGCCAGCGCCTGGATCGGGTCGGAACGGCTGGTGACACCGGCACCGGCGCGGTCCTGGGTCATGGCATAGACACGCTCCATCGCGCTCACCTGCTCATCGGCGATGCGACCCAGCAGGCGATAACGATGCAGGTCGATGGTCGCTTCTGCGGTCTGCCGGGAGATCAGGTCGATCTGCTTGAGGACCAGGGCTTGCTGCCGGCGCGACTGTGCCTGGGCGCCGTCGACGCTGCCGGCGACCTTGCCGAAGTCGTAGAGCAGCTGCGAGACCGACAGCGAAGCGGTCTGGCTGGTGCCGTTCTGCGTGGTGTCGCCACGCCCCAGGCCCATTTTCACCTGGGGGTAATAGCCGGAACGGGCCATGGCAATCCCATCGCCTTGTTGCGCCAGGGTGGCGACGGCATCGGCGATGGAGGGGTGACGGTTGACCGCCATCTGCACGGCGTGATTGATGTCCAGCAGGCGGCGCGCGGCCGGCGCGTCGAGTTCAGGCGTGAGGCGCTGGCCGCCGGTCTGTTCGATCAGATGGCTGGGAGCCAGGCTGCGCTGCTCGGGGCTGCTGGCGCCGAACCAGCCGTCATCAAGGACGCCCGCGAGCGTTGCGGTGGAGAAGCTGGCCAGGCTGAGCCAGGCCAGGGGTCCGAATTTCCAGGCGTTCACCGAGGGCCTCCCGGAGTCAATTGAGGCGCGCCGGTACGGTCTTCCGTGCTCGTCGGAGGGGAACTCATCCTGGAGTGCCAGCGCGCGTTGGATACGCGACGTTCGTCTGCAGCACCCTGGAGGGCGTGGAGAGAGGGGCCTGCCAGCGGCCGCCGGAGGGCTGTGCTGGGGGATACCCGCTGTAGAAGAAGGCCGCTCAGGACGGCCTGTTGCGAATCGTCCGGGTCATTATCTGGAGCCGGCTGCCGCACATGAATGAGACGTTTCCTAAACGACAAGCGCCCAACCGGCGGGAGGCGCTGAGCACCCCGCCGGTCAGGCAAGAGAGTCGCGGCCGGTAGCGGGACCCAGGGGCTCTGGCCGCGTAGCGCCCCTGGGCCGGGTCCTCGTCAGACCACGTTGATGCCGTGCTGGATCAGCAGGTCCGCATTGGTGTTGCTCCCCATGCTCGCGTTGTGCCAGATGTCGTAGTCGACGCCATTCACGGTCTTGCTGCCACTGACTTCCCAGCCGCCGGAACCGACGGTTTCGGCCAGATCCACGGTGGAAGTGCCGTCGCCCTTGATCATCAGGTTGGGTACCTCGACGCTGGTGGTATCGACCTGCTTAAGGACATCCGACAGTCGCAGCGAGAGGGTGTTGTTGCCGCTGCCCTCCTGGCTGCTGCCCAGGTCGAAGATCTCGAAGCCCTTGACCCGCGTGCCGTAGCTGGTGAGATCCAGCTGCAGGCCGGAGGCCTCGAACTTGAGGGTATCGATGCCCAGGCCACCGTCGACCCGGGTGAAGGTCGTCCCGACCAGACCGATGGTGTCGTTGCCGGCACCGCCCATGGCCACGTCATGCTGCACGCTGGTATCGGTGGTACCAGTGGTGTCGGTACCGATGCCGTGGATGATGTCGTTGCCCTGACCGCCGCTGATGATGTCCACCCCGTTGTTGATGGCGGACGCTCCCGGGCTGGTGGTGCCGGCCCAGATTTCGTCGTCGCCGACGGTGTAGCTGTGGGTCAGCAGCGCGATGGAGCCGCTGTAGATGTTGTAGCCGCCCGCGTTGGTCGCGCCGGTGTCGCTCTGCCAGACGCCATAGCCGTAGTCGGCGATGCCGTCGCCATTCCAGTCGCCCATGGCCAGGCCGGTACCGGCGTAGTCATTGGCGTTGGCGCCGGTGTACTTCACTGCCAGGCCGGCCGCGACCAGCGCATCCAGGTCGGTGTTGGCGTCGAAGCTGCCGTCGGCACGGCCGTAGACCAGGTACACCGCACCACGGTTGGTGACGCCATTGTCGTAGCCGGGCATACCGATCAGGAAGTCGTCGATGCCGTCGCCGTTGACATCGCCGCCGGAGCTGACGGCATAGCCGAGCATGCCGTCTGCGGTGGTCTTCGAGCCGCCGATGGCGGTGCCATTGCTGCTGCTGGAGATGATGAAGCCGTCGGTGCCGTTCAGGTTGCCCAGATTGATGTCGCCCCAGGCTACCCCGCTCTCCTTGCCGTAGATCACATAGACGCGGCCCGGTGCGGTGGTGTCGGAAGCCGAGTCGCCCCAACCCGGCGAGCCGATCGCGAAGTCCTCGATGCCGTCACCGTTGATGTCACCGATGTTCTGGATCGAGGAGAATTCGGCATACCACTGGCCGGCGTTCTGCGCCGCTCCACCCTGGTCATAGGTCGCCCCGCCGAGCCACTCGCCGGCTTCCGCCCCTACCAGGCGCACGCCCTGGTCAGGGGTCAGGTTGGCCAGGTTGTAGCTGTTGCCCAGGCCGTCGGCGCTCCCCCAGATCAGGTAGGCGGTGCCGCTGTTGGTGATGGTGCTGCCATTCAGGCCATTACCACGCGGTGCGGTCACGATGTAGTCGGCATATCCATCGCCGTTGACGTCACCGATGACCTTGATCACCGAGCCGAGGTCGGAATCGGCGTCGGGCGCGTAGGTGGTGCGCACGTTGGTCTGGTTCTCCACGCGCGAACCGAGGGTGGAAGAAGTCGCACCGGTGGCGTAGTACAGGCCACCCGGATCTGCGTCGCTGACGTAGTTGCGCAGCAGCAGGTTGCTCCAGGCGGAAGAGCCTGCTGCGCCTGCATGGCCATAGAGCACCACGTACATGCCGTTGCCACCGTTGCCATCGGCCGAGCCGATGATCAGGTCGGCGTAGCCATCGCCGTTGATGTCGCCACCGCTGATGTTGTTAGCCGGCCAGCCACCGGTGTTGTTGTTCTTGATCACGAAACCATTGGCGGTGGCACCGTTCTCCAGACTCAGCAGGTCGAGGGTGCTGAGGGTGTTGCCCTCCCGGCCGAAGATCACGTAGGCGCGATCGTTCAGTGTGCCGGTGATGGCGAAGTCGTCGTAGCCATCGCCGTTGATATCGCCAAGGTTGGTGACCAGTTGTCCCTGGATACCGACGTCGGCGCCGGTGCCGGTGACCCCGGTCTGCTTGATGCGGAAGCCCTGGTCCGGAGTCAGGTTGTCGATATTCTTCAACGACGGCAGGCCATTGGCGCTGCCGTAGAGCACATAGATGTCCGACTGGTAGGCCGCGGTGGAACCGTAGATGTCATGCGGTGCGGAGACCACGAAGTCTTCGTAGCCGTCGCCGTTGAAGTCGCCGATGGAAGACATCGACAGCCCCAGACCGTCGGCGGCCTGTGTACTGGAAGCCACCGATGGCGTCCCGGCCACGTCGATGACCAGCCTGGCATCGGCACTGTTGTCGAGCAGGCCGACCTGCGAGTGGTTACCCGCCTCGTCCACCAGCACCGCCTTCAGGTTGTAACTGCCATCGAACATCGACGGCAACGTCACGTTGAAGGTGCCGCCGGTCCCGTTCACCGTCAGTGCCAGGTCCTGGGCGTAGATGACATCGCCCTCGCCATAAACACCATCGCCGTTCTTGTCGTCGAACAGCATCACGGTGATCTTGCCCGCCGCGGCTGCCGCCGCGTCCGCGGCGGAGAGACCGGCGACGGTGCCGGTGAAGCTCGGCGTCATAACGCTGGTCTTGTTGTCGCTAGTGCTGCTGCCGTTATCGCTGGCGGTATCCAGGTCGAGCACGAAACTGGTGAAGGTCGGCGCCAGGGTATCGATGCTCAGGTCGTGCTGAGCGCTCTGGCCGATATTGCCGGCGTCGTCCACCACCCGCACGACCACGGTGTAACTGCCGTCGGCGATCACGTTAGTGGTGTTGTCGAAGCGCCAGTCCGTTCCGGAGACCTCGGCACGCTGCCAGGTCTGGCCGCCGTCCAGGCTGATCTCCACGCCTTCGCCGTCACCGAGCGCAACGCCCAGCTTGCCGGAGAACACCAGGGTGTTGTCGTTGGTGATGAAGTCGTTGCCCTGGGCGCCATTGTCGTCGCTGATGGCATCGAGGGTGATGGTCTTGTCGGCGCCTGGGCCGTCGGTGTCGATCACTACGGTGTGGCTGGAGCTGTTGCCGACGTTGCCGGCATCGTCGACCACCCGCACCTGCACGTCGTACTCGGCGTCGCCCAGTACGTTGCCGGTGTTGTCGAAGCTCCAGTCGGTGCCGTTGACCTCGACCCGCTGCCAGGTCTGGCCACCGTCGAGGCTGATTTCCACCCCTTCGTCGTCCGCCAGGTTCTGGCTCAGATGCCCGTGGAACAGCAGCGTGTTGTCGTTGGTGACGAAGTCGTTGCCGAGGTAGCCGTTGTCGTCGCTGATGTCATCGAAGCTGATGGTCAGGCTGGCGGACGGTCCCTGGGTATCGATCTGTACCGCCTGGCCGCCGGCCAGGCTGACGTTGCCTTCGCTACCGACCACGCGGGCCATGAACAGATAGTCGCCATCATCCATGACCGAGCCGCTGTTATCGAAGACGTAGGTGCCATTGCCCTGGTCGACGGCATCGTGCCAGGTCTGGCCGCCGTCAATCGAGATCTGCACCTTGTCGCCGGCGTTGAGCTGCCCGTCCACCGCGGCGCTGACCACCAGGGTGTTGTCGTTGGTGATGAAGTCGCCGCTGTTCAGGCCGTTGTCTTCGGAGATGCCGCTGACCGTCGCCAGGGCGTAATGAGCGCTGCCGCTGTCGCTGCTATTGCTGGCGGCGTCGGTGGCTACGGCGCTGACTTCACCGCTGCCCTGGGCAGCGGCACTGGTGGCGCTGTAGCTGCCCGCGGCGTTGGCGGTAACGGTCTGCTGCGAGCCATCCGGGAAGGTCACGGTGACCTGGCTGCCGGCCTCGGCGCTGCCGCTGACCACCAGGGTGCCGTCGGCATTGGCGTTGACCAGCACGCTGGGCGCCAGCGGCGCGGTGCTGTCGGCGTAGTCCGCGGAGGCGGACGCGCCGGTGTTGCCGGCCGCGTCGGTCGCCGCGGCGCTGACTTCGCCCGTGCTCTGCGGGACGTGGGTGGTGACGCTGTAGCTGCCGTCAGGACCGGCAGTCGCCGTACCGGTGGTGCCACTGGGGAAGGTCACCGTGACGGTGCTGCCCACCTCGGCCATACCCGTCACGGTCAGGCCACCATCGGCGTTGACCGCGATGTTCACGCTCGGCGCAGCCGGCGCGGTGGTGTCGGTGAAGTCGGCCGTCGCTGCCGGGCCCGCGTTGCCCGCCAGGTCGGTGGCGCTGGCGCTGACTTCGCCACTGGGCTGGCCAACCGGCGAGGTGACGCTGAAACGACCATCGGAACCGGCAATCGCCGATCCAGTGGTGCCATCCGGGTAGGTGACAGTGATGGTACTGCCAGCTTCGGCGCTGCCGCTGACGGTAACGCTGCCATCGGCATTGTTCACCAGCGCGTCAAGCACCGGCGCCTGCGGCAGGCTGGTGTCCGTGTACGTGGCAGTGGTGGCCGAGCCGTCATTGCCGGTGGCGTCGGTTGCCAGTGCACTGACTTCGCCCGAGGTCTGCGGTACGTGGGTGGTGACGCTGTAGCTGCCGTCGGTACCGGCGAGCGCCGTGCCGCGGGTGCCATCCGGGAAGGTGACGGTGACGGTGCTGCCCGCTTCGGCCGTGCCCGCCACGGTCAGTCCGCCATCGGCGTTGGCAACGACATTCACGCTCGGCGCGTCCGGCGCGGTGGTGTCGGTGAAGGGGGCGATGGTCGATGGGCCAGCGTTGCCGGCGGCATCGCTGGCGCTGGCACTGACCTCACCGCTGGGCTGGCCGACTGGCGAGGTGAGGCTGAAGCGGCCATCGGGACCGGCGGTGACCGATCCGCTGGTGCCATCCGGGTAGGTGACGGTGACGCTGCTGCCCACTTCGGCGCTGCCGCTGACGGTGACGCTGCCGTCGGCATTGTTCACCAGCGGATCGAGTACCGGCGCCAAGGGCGCGGTATTGTCGGTGTAGGGCTCGACCGTCGACGCACCGGCGTTGCCGGCGGCATCGGTGGCGGCCGCGCTGACCTCGCCGCTGGTCTGCGGTACATGGGTGGTGATGCTGTAGCTGCCATCGGAACCGGCGGTTGCGGTGCCGGTGCTGCCATCCGGGAAGGTCACGGTCACGGTGCTGCCCGCTTCCGCCGTGCCCGCGACGGTCAGGCCGCCATCGGCATTGGCGACGACATTCACGCTCGGCGCCAACGGTGCACCGGTGTCGGTGTAGTCCACCGTGGCCGCGTCGCCAGTATTGCCGGCGCCGTCAGTGGCGGTCGCACTGACCTCGCCGCTGGTTTGCGGAACCGTGGTGGTGACGCTATAGCTGCCATCGGAACCGGCGGTTGCGGTGCCGGTGCTGCCGTCCGGGAAGGTGACGGTGACGGTGCTGCCCGCCTCCGCCGTGCCCGCCACGGTCAGGCCGCCGTCGGCGTTGGCGCTGACATTCACGCTCGGTGCCAAGGGTGCGTCGGTATCGGTGTAGTCCACCGTCGCAGCGTCGCCGGTATTACCGGCGGCATCGGTGGCGGTCGCGCTGACTTCACCCGTGGTTTGCGGAACCGTGGTGGTGACGCTGTAGCTACCGTCACTGCCCGCGGTTGCCGTACCCGTGCTGCCGTCCGGGAAGGTGACGGTGACGGTGCTGCCCGCCTCTGCCGTGCCTGTCACGGTCAGGCCGCCATCGGCGTTGGCGCTGACGTTCACATTCGGCGACTGCGGCGCGCCGGTGTCGGTGTAGTCCACCGTGACGGCACCGCTGGTATTGCCGGCGCCATCAGTGGCGGTCGCGCTGACTTCACCGGTGGTCTGCGGCACTGTGGTGGTCACGCTGTAGGCACCGTCGCTACCCGCGGTTGCCGTACCCGTGCTGCCGTCCGGGAAGGTGACGGTGACGGTGCTGCCCGCCTCTGCCGTGCCTGTCACGGTCAGGCCGCCGTCGGCATTGGCGCTGACGTTTACGCTCGGTGCGTCCGGTGCGGTGGTGTCGGCGAACTCGCCGGTGGCCGACGGACCGGTATTGCCGGCGGCGTCGGTAGCGTTGGCAGTGACATCACCAGTGGGTTGTCCCGCCGGCGAGGTGATGCTGAAGGCGCCATCGTTGCCCGCGACCACGGAGCCGGTGGTGCCGTCCGGGAAGGTGACGGTCACGGTGCTGCCCGCTTCGGCGCTGCCGGTGAGGGTGACGCTGCCGTCGCCGTTGGTGACCAGTGGGTCCAGCACCGGTGCCAGCGGCGCGGTGCCATCGGTGTACGACTCGACGGTCGCTGCGCCGGTATTGCCAGCGGCATCGGTGGCGCTGGCGCTGACGTCACCGCTGGTTTGCGGAATGAGGGTGGTGACGCTGTAGCTGCCATCGGTGCCCGCGGTCGCTGTGCCGGTGCTGCCATCCGGGAAGGTCACGGTGACGGTGCTACCCGCCTCTGCCGTGCCCGTCACGGTCAGGCCGCCATCGGCATTCGCCGTCACGTTCACGCTTGGCGCCAGCGGTGCGCCGGTGTCGGTGTAGGCCACAGTCGCCGCAGCGCCGGTGTTGCCGGCGGCATCGGTGGCGCTGGCACTGACGTCACCGCTGGTTTGCGCAGTCGTGGTGGTGACGCTGTAGCTGCCGTCGTTGCCGGCCGTGGCCGTCGCCGTGCTGCCATCGGGGAAGGTCACGCTCACGCTGCTGCCCGGTTCGGCGCTGCCGGCAACCGTCAGGCCGCCGTCGGCATTCGCCGTCACGTTCACACTCGGGGCCTGCGGGCCCTGGGTGTCGGTGTAGCTCTCGACGGTGGGCGCGCCGGCATTGCCAGCGGCATCAGTCGCGCTGGCGCTGACCTCGCCACTGGTCTGTGGCACATGGGTGGTGATTTCGTAGCGACCGTCGCTGCCGGCGGTCACCGAGGCAGTCGAGCCGTCCGGGAAGGTCACGGTCACGGTGCTGCCGGCTTCCGCGCTGCCGCTGACGGTCAATCCGCCATCGTCGTTGGCGCTGACGGTTACGCTCGGCGACTGCGGAGCGGTGCTATCGATGTAGCCCACGGTGGTGTTGTCGCCCACGTTGCCTGCCGCATCACTGGCGCTGGCGGTCACCTCGCCGCTGGTCTGCGGCACGTTCGTGGTGATGCTGTAACTGCCATCGCTGCCCGCCGTGACGGTGTCGGTGGAACCATCGGGGAAGGTCACTGTGACGGTCGTGCCCGGCTCGGCACTGCCACTTACGGTCAGGCCGCCGTCGGCATTGCCGAAGACATTCACGCTCGGCGCATCCGGCGCGGTGGTGTCGGTGTAGCTCTCGGTCGCCGAGTCGCCGGTATTGCCGGCCTCGTCGGTGGCATTGACGCTGATCTCACCGCTGGGCTGGTTGTCCGGCGAGGTGATCGACCAGGAGCCGTCTTCACCCGCGACCACGGAGCCGGTACTGCCATCGGGATAGGTCACGGTGACGGTGCTGCCCGGTTCGGCGCTGCCGCCCACGGTAATGCTGCCGTCGTCGTTGGTCGCGACCGGATCGAGGACAGGCGCTTGCGGCGCGGTGCTGTCGGTATAGGTCCGGGTGGCGGCATCGCCGGTGTTGCCGGCCGTATCAGTGGCGGTCGCGCTGACCTCGCCGCTGGTCTGCGGCACGTGGGTGGTGATGCTGTAGCTGCCATCGCTTCCCGCCGTGACGGTATCGGTAGAACCATCCGGGAAGGTCACGGTGACGGTACTGCCCGCTTCCGCGCTG
>NZ_BDAI01000017.1 GCF_002091755.1 Pseudomonas nitroreducens NBRC 12694 | reverse complement strand
GGATACGGCGCAGGACGTGGCCATGAGCTGCCTGACCCTGGCCAAGCGCATTGGCTACGAGTCGGTGGACGAGGCTTACGCGCTGGGGCTGTTCCACAATTGCGGCATTCCGCTGATGCTCAAGCGCTTCCCGCACTACATGGCGGTGCTGGAGGAGGCGTATGCCAGCGCCAGCGACGAGCGCCGCGTGGTGGACACCGAGAACCGCGTGCTGAATACCAACCATGCGGTCGTCGGTTACTTTACCGCGCGCTCCTGGCGTTTGCCGGAGCACGTCTGCGAGGCCATCGCCAACCACCACAATGCGCTGTCGATCTTCAGCGACGACAACTCCCGTGACACCCAGCTGAAGAACCTGCTGGCGATCCTGAAGATGGCCGAGCATATCTGCGGTTCCTACCGCGTGCTGGGTAACCAGGACGAGGACCACGAGTGGGAGAGCGTGCGCGCGCTGGTACTCGATTACGTCGGGCTCACCGAATACGACTTCGAGAATCTCAAGGGCAGTATTCTCGAGCTGGGCGTGGGGCAGGGGACGTACTGATCGCTCCTGTGGTGAAAGGCATGAAAAAGCCGGGAATCTACCCGGCTTTTTCGTTCAACGTCGGCGATCAGTCGATCATATCGCTGAAGCGCTCGTCCTTCTTGTAGGCAATGGTCTGGCTGAAGCCGGGGACCTGGATGCCCTGGTCGCTGATCTCGATGGCCTGCTCGTCGATCATGTCGTTGCCGAAGTTGTAGATGATGTCGAAACGGCCCTGGGTCGCAGCTTCGTCGTACTGGCGGGCGGCGGCGCGGGTGGCTTCGCGACGGGCCTGGTAGTCGTTGAAGGCAGCATCGCCGTGGCGCTTGCGCAGCATCTTTTCGGTCACCGCTGGGGACAGCAGCACGCCGGTGGCGTTGTTGCCGCCAAAACCCTTGGAGTTGATGAAGCAGACTTCCAGGTCGTTGCGGCGCACATCGGCGTTGGAGAGGGCGATGTGGTCCTTGAAGACGTCGTCGGCGAAGGTGTCCACGGTCTTTATGCCGGGGATGACGCCGTAGTGGAAGGTGCCCAGTGCCGAGATCAACTGGTCGGCGCTGGCGGTGGCCAGGGAGTGGCCGACGAAGGCTTTCACTGCGGTGATCGGCCAACCTTCGATACCGAAGGCGGTAGCGACGCGGTCGAGGATTTCCGACTCGGTCACGCGGTTGGCCGGGGTGCTGGAACCGTGGGCGTGGACGAAGCTGTGCTGGCGCACGCTTTTCTCGCCAACGATCTGCGCGGCGGCGGCCACGGCCTTGGCCATGGTCAGGTAGTTGCCCGGGCCGGGCGCGGAGATGGATTTCTTGAAGCCATCGGCGTTGATGAACACGTCCGGCACAGAACCGTGAATATCGGCACCCAGTTCGAGGGCCAGGGCGTCGTCCATCAGCACCACGTACTGCGCGGACTCGGCCAGGGAGAAACCGCAATTGTCGCCGAACGGGCGGCTGGCGCGGCGGAAGTCGACATCATCGCGGCCTTCGATCAGGCGCAGGCCTTCCTCGGTGGCCAGCGCGCCCATGGCGGCGTAGCCCTCGATGATCTCGGAGGTGATCGGCGCCTCGGCATTGCCGACGATGGCCACGCGGGCCTGGCCGCTGGTGATGACGTCGATGCCTTTCTGCAGGTTATAGAGGAAGGTGGCGCAGGCGCCGGTCACGCTGCCGGTCATGCCGACGCTGCCCAGCACGTAGGCGTTGATGAAGTCGGTGGGCATGCTGTTGAAGCCCAGCGGCAGTTGCTTGGCCGAGACACGGTGGCCGCGCAGGCGCGATTGCAGCAGGCCGCCGAAGCCGTTTTCGTCCAGCTGGCTCATGATGCTGCTGGAGAACACGGCGATTTCGTCAGGCTGCACGGCGTTGCAGATGGTCTGCCAGTCGATGCCGGTGGAGCGCACCGCGTCGGTGGCGGCGACCACGGACATCTGCAGCCCGCGCGGGTGGAAGCGCGAGTTGTACAGTTCGCTCGGCTCGAAGCCGGTGGGCAACTGGCCGGCCGATTTCACCGGCAGCGCGCGGTAGCTGTCGACCTTGAATTCGCAGCTGTCGTGCAGGGTGACGCGGACTTCGCCGCCTTCGGTCTCTTCCACCGACCAGTTGGCCGGCAGCGGCTCGGGCAGTTGCTTGCGCAGGGTGGTGAAGGTCAGCGGGGCGCCGGCGGCATTGACGGTCAGGCTCTTGTGGCAATGCGCGGCGTCGACGTCGAGGTACTGCAGCTCGATGCGACGGATCAGGGTGGACTGGCGAATCTGCTGCCCGAAGCGTTGTTCGATGGCAACCAGATCGAGGGCGTTGCCGTCGGCATCCTGATACTGGCCGTCGATGACTTTCACCAGCTTCATCATCACCGCGAGGCCGGCGAGGGTTTCCTGGCGGGCGGCGCTCTCCATGGATTCGAGGACGGTGCGGCGGAACCCATGGTGGAAGGAACTGCGGCCTGCCGCGTTATATCCACCAAAACCAACGATGACCGGTAGTCGAGACATCTCTCGGAAACTCCTTCAGCAAGTGCATCTTGTGCGACTGGGCGCCAGTTGCGCAGGGAGGCGCGGCCCGGTGGCACAAAGCCAGGCGGTGGCTTCTAGTGATTCGAATGCTTTAGCTGACGAGGATGATGACTGCCGAGTCACGCTTGCGCCAGGAATTGTCGGAAGTAGGCGACGAGTTTCCGGGCAAATCGCGCAGGGGCCTTGAACGAAAACGGGAGCCATGGGGGCTCCCGTTTCAATATTGCCTTTGCTGAGGACAGGACTTAACGGTACTCGATGCCAGCCTTCTTGGTGCTGACGCGGGTGCCGGATTCGCCTTTGGTGATGGCGACGATGTTTTCCAGCGAGCCGATCACTGCATCCTTGCCGGTGGCGCGAGCGAACTCGATGGCTGCCATGACCTTCGGACCCATGGAGCCGGCGGCGAAGCCGAGGCGTTCCAGTTCGTCCGGGTGTGCCTGGGCGATGGCCTTCTGGGTCGGTTTGCCCCAGTCGATATAGGCTGCGTCCACGTCGGTGGCGATGATCAGGATGTCAGCCGACAGCTCCTGGGCCAGCAGCGAGGAGCACAGGTCCTTGTCGATTACCGCTTCGACGCCGGAGAGTTTCTTGCCGGATTCGTCGTACATGGTCGGGATACCGCCGCCGCCTGCGCAGATGACGATGGTGCCTTTCTCCAGCAGCCACTTGACCGGGCGGATTTCGAAGATGCGCTTTGGACGCGGACTCGCCACCACGCGGCGGAACTTGTCACCATCCGGGGCGATGCTCCAGCCTTTCGCCTTGGCGAGGCTTTCGGCCTCTTCCTTGGAGTAGACCGGGCCGATGGGCTTGGTCGGGTTCTGGAAGGCCGGGTCCTTGGCGTCGACTTCGACCTGGGTGAGGATGGTGGCGAACGGCACTTCGAACGGCAGCAGGTTGCCCATTTCCTGTTCGATCATGTAGCCGATCATGCCTTCGGTTTCGGCGCCGAGAACGTCCAGCGGATAGGGAGCGACCTTATCGTAGGCCGCGCCCTGCAGGGCCAGGAGGCCGACCTGCGGGCCGTTGCCATGGGCGATCACCAGCTCGTTGCCGGGAGCGACCTTGGAAATCTGTTCGGCAGCAATGCGAACGTTCAAGCGTTGATTGTCAGCAGTCATGGGCTCGCCACGACGCAGCAGGGCATTACCGCCCAATGCGACGACGATACGCATATTCAGTACCTCCGAAAGAGTGGAAACGCGCCCGGACCGGCGCTTGTGGCGCGGCCCGGGGCGGCCCGGCATTACATGTCGGCGAGGGTCGAAACGAGGATTGCCTTGATGGTGTGCATGCGGTTTTCCGCTTGCTCGAAGGCAATGTTGTACGGGGATTCGAAGACGTCTTCGGTCACTTCGATACCGTTCTTCAGGTTCGGGTACTTGGCGGCGATTTCCTTGCCGACCTTGGTCTCGCTGTTGTGGAAGGCTGGCAGGCAGTGCATGAACTTCACGCGCGGGTTGCCAGCGGCTTTCATCATGTCCATGTTGACCTGGTAGGGCAGCAGTTCGTTGATGCGCTCGCCCCAGGCTTCCACCGGCTCACCCATCGATACCCAGACGTCGGTGTGGATGAAGTCCACGCCCTTGACGGCGACTTTCGGGTCTTCGGTGATGGTGATGCGGGCACCGCTTTCTTCGGCGAATTTCTTGCAGGCGGCGACGTGCTCGTCGGTCGGCCAGAGTTCCTTGGGAGCAGCGATGCGCACGTCCATGCCGAGCTTGGCGCCGATCAGCAGCAGGGAGTTACCCATGTTGTTGCGGGCGTCGCCCAGGTAGGCGTAGCTGATGTCGTGCAGGGGTTTGTCGCTGTGCTCACGCATGGTCAGCACGTCGGCCAGCATCTGGGTTGGGTGGTATTCGTCGGTCAAGCCATTGAACACCGGGACGCCGGCGTATTTGGCGAGCTCTTCGACGATTTCCTGCTTGAAGCCACGGTATTCGATGGCGTCATACATGCGGCCCAGTACGCGGGCGGTGTCCTTCATGGACTCCTTGTGGCCGATCTGCGAGGAGTTCGGGTCGATATAGGTGACGTTGGCGCCTTGGTCATAGGCGGCGACTTCGAAGGCGCAGCGGGTGCGGGTCGAGGTCTTCTCGAAGATCAGCGCAATGTTGTTGCCTTTCAGGTGCTGTTGCTCGGTACCGGTGTACTTGGCGCGTTTCAGGTCGCGGGACAGGTCGAGCAGGTAGCGCAACTCGCGAGTGCTGTGATGCATCAGGCTGAGCAGGTTGCGGTTGTGCATATTGAAAGCCATGTTCGTTCTCCTTGTGGGATGGAAAGCTGGGCCTCGTCAGTACAGCTCGTGGCTGGCGGGGCAGGCGGCCCTGGCTTGGGCCGCCTTTTTCAAATCAATGCGCTCTGTGGGTTGTAGTCGCGTTCTTGTCCGTACCGTCGATCAATAGTCGATCGGGTCGCGGATGATCGGGCAGGTCATGCAGTGACCGCCGCCACGGCCACGGCCCAGTTCGCCGGCGCTGATGGTGATGACTTCCACACCGGCCTTGCGCAGCAGGGTGTTGGTGTAGGTGTTGCGGTCATAACCGACCACCACGCCCGGCTCCAGGCAGACCACGTTGTTGCCGTCGTCCCACTGCTCGCGCTCGGCGGCGAAGCTGTTGCCGCCGGTTTCGACCACGCGCAGTTTCTTCAGGCCCAGCGATTCGGCGACGACGGTCATGAAGTCCTTGTCTTCGCGCTGGACGTTGATGCCGTAGGGGCTCTTCTCGTCCGGGCGCAGGGTGAAGGCGACGATCTCTTTCACCACTTCCGGGAAGACGGTGACCAGGTCGCGGTCGCAGAAAGTGAAGACGGTGTCCAGGTGCATCGCGGCGCGGGACTTGGGCAGGCCGGCAACGATGACTTTCTCCGCTGCGCCTTTGGCGAACAGTGCCTGGGCGACCTGGCCGATGGCCTGGCGGGAGGAGCGCTCACCCATACCGATCAGTACGACGCCGTTGCCGATGGGCATGACGTCACCACCTTCGAGGGTGGACATGCCGTGATCCTTGTCCGGGTCGCCGTACCAGACTTCGAAGTCGGCGTTGACGAATTCCGGGTGGAACTTGTAGATCGCGGTGGTCAGCAGGGTTTCCTGACGTCGCGCCGGCCAGTACATCGGGTTCAGGGTCACACCGCCGTAAATCCAGCAGGTGGTGTCACGGGTGAACTGGGTGTTGGGCAGCGGCGGCAGCAGGAAGCTGGAATGACCGAGGTAGTCACGGTACATCTTCAGCGCCTTGGCGCCTTCGCTTTCGGGGATGTCGTCAGCGGCCACGCCGCCGATGAGGAATTCCGCCAGTTTGCGAGGTTCCAGGCTTTCCAGCCAGCCGCGCAGTTCCTGGGTCAGGCCCACGCCGACGCTGTCATTGGTGATCTTGCGATCGAGGATCCACTTGAGGGCTTCGGGGTTCTGGACGGTCTCGGTCAGCAGGTTGTGCATTTCGAGGACGTCGATGCCACGCTCGCGCATCTTGGTGACGAAATCGAAGTGGTCACGCTTCGCCTGGTTCACCCAGATAACGTCGTCGAACAGCAACTCGTCGCAGTTGCTCGGGGTCAGGCGTTGGTGGGCGAGTCCGGGCGAGCAGACCATCACTTTGCGTAGTTTGCCAGCTTCAGAATGGACGCCAAGTTTGGTTTTTTCCGTGCTCATGAGATGTCTCCAGGAGTTACAGAGTGAGGAAGCCGTCGTAGAGGCCGTACGCCGCGATCAGGGCGCCGATGACAACGCCAGCGAAGATCAGCTTCTCGATATTGGTGAAGATGGGTTGGCCCACTTCACGTTTCGCCTTTGCGAAGAGGATTACCCCCGGCGCATACAGCAGCGCCGACAGCAGCAGGTACTTCAGGCCACCGGCGTAGATCAGCCAGATGGCGTAGATGACCGAGATACCGGCGATGATCAGGTCCTTGGTGCGGTCGGCCGAGTCGGTCTCGTAGGTCTCGCCCTTGACCGCCAGCAGCAGGCCATAGGCGGCGGACCAGAAGTACGGGATGAGGATCATCGAGGTCGCCAGCAGCAGCATCTTGGTGTACGGATCCATTTCGCCGTCGGCACCGCCGGAGGTGAAGAACACGATGACCAGGAAGACCTGCACGCAGATATTGGTCAGCCAGAGGGCGTTGGCCGGCACCTGGTTGGCGTTCTCCTTGCGGAGGAACTCCGGCATGGTGTGGTCCTTGGCGGCGGCGAACATGATCTCGGCGCACAGCAGTACCCAGGAGAGCAGGGCACCCAGCAGGGAGATCAGCAGACCGACGCTGATCAGGACAGCGCCCCAGTGGCCGACCACATGCTCCAGCACCAGCGCCATCGACGGGTTCTGCAGCTTGGCCAGTTCCGGCTGGGTCATCACGCCCATGGACAGCACGTTCACCAGTACCAGCAGCAGCAGGACGGTGATGAAGCCGATCACGGTAGCTTTACCGACGTCCGAGCGTTTTTCCGCACGGGAGGAGAAGATGCTCGCGCCTTCGATGCCGATGAACACCCAGACGGTGACCAGCATCATGTTGCGCACCTGGTTCATCACGCTGCCCAGGTCGGGATTGCTCTTGCCCCAGATGTCCGCGGTGAAGATGTCCAGCTTGAAGGCGAACAGGCAGATCAGGATGAACAGGAACAGCGGGACGATCTTCGCCACCGTGGTGATGGTGTTGATGAACGCCGCTTCCTTGATCCCGCGCAGCACCAGGAAGTGCAGGGCCCACAAGAGGATCGACGCGCAGACGATCGCCGCGACCGTGTCGCCCTTGCCGAAGATCGGGAAGAAGTAGCCCAGGGTGCTGAACAGCAGGAGGAAGTAACCGACGTTGCCCAGCCAGGCGCTGATCCAGTAACCCCAGGCCGAGGAGAAGCCCATGTAGTCACCGAAACCGGCCTTGGCGTAGGCGTAAACACCACCGTCGAGCTGGGGTTTGCGGTTGGCCAGGGTCTGGAAGACGAATGCCAGGGTCAGCATGCCGACCGCGGTGATAGCCCAACCGATGAGAATGGCGCCGACGTCTGCGCTGGCGGCCATGTTTTGCGGAAGGGAGAAAATGCCCCCCCCGATCATGGATCCTACGACCAGGGCTGTCAGCGCGCCGAGTCGTAGTTTTTGGCTGCTTTCTTGCGACATTTAAGAATCTCCCTATAGGAAGTTGGAGAGTGGTGCTATTAGGCGCCTGTCCCTGGGGGGTACCCCTGACTCAGGTCAATAGCTTGCTATCCAATGTATTGGGCAGTACTTCCTGCTCTGCCCACCCCGGATAAACCATAGGAGAGGTTTTGCATTAGCGCCCGATTTAGAGGGGATTTCGTGAAGATTTGAGCGCGGTTTCATGACCGCGGAATGGCAGATGAATATGCAAATCCACGCAGGAGGCGCGGTGGCGCTTGATTCTCAGCTACGAGCAGGCTGAGGATCGTTGTGTAGGAAAATCCTGAGCGATGATGCGGTAGGAGGGAATTGGCCGGGGCAGGATCACTGCACCCGGCGATGCACCTGTGGAATTGAAAGTGCGAGATGGCAAGAAGCCCGAAGGACACCGCCGTGTTCGTGGCACGGCGGGCGCAACGTGACTAACACGTCGCGAGATGTGATGCACAAGGCAATCGCACCCATGTCGCATAGCAAGGTGTGTGCCAGGGCTGAAGACTACGTCAGAGTGCTCTGTGGCGCTGTTCGCCCTTGGTCGCAGTCGAAGCCATCGGCGGATTTCTGCTCAGATGTCGCTGTCATCGGCGGAATTTCCGCCATCTGAGTAAGCATCGGGTTGAATGAAGGCGTGGGCACCTTTTGAAGTTGGTGTTCAACTGGCGTGTGCCGGTGCCGCAGCGGACAAGCAAGATTGGATTGCGCGAGTGAATCGCCCGTCTTGAAACCAGGCGATTCAGTTCGTGGGGAAGGTACAGGCGGGTCGTGATATCAGGCCGGCAGGTAGATCTTCTGGCAAATGGCCCAAAGGCCGTCATTCCTTACTTCGCGCCCATTCCGGTTGGTTATATAGGACAACTCGGGATTTTTCGGCGGAAGCTGAGCGTAGGTGCTGGGGCTGAAGAACTTATCTTGGACAAATACGTTCATGTGTTTCGGGGTGACGTGCATGACGAAGCTCTTACGACTGCGCGTTGTGTTGGCAATCTTGTAACCACCGTGCATGAGTTGCGGATGCCAGATGATTGTGTCGCCCTTCTTCACTGAGATCGGAGTTTCCTTGAGGCCAAGCTCCATGCAGCGTTTATGCACGGCTGACTGATAGGTGTTCCAGAGCATTGGGCTGTGGGCCTTTGGAACTCCATCGGCATCGCAGTCAATCTTGCCGACTTCCTCCAGGAATTTCGGATCGTCCATTACCTTATGAGATCCAGGGATGACGACTAGGGCGCCGTTATCTTCGTTAACGTCCTCCAGTGCAAGCCAAACTCCAAAGTAGGAGTAGCCAGGATTGGTCCAAAAATAGGGCGTATCCCGGTGGCAGTTCTGTGCGGATCCGATCTCGAAAAATAGGGAGGTATAAAGAGTAGCAGGCTCGTCAAATAAGCGGTCGACCACGGAGAGCGCTTTGTTGCTACTGAAAAGGTCTGAGAACTCGGGGAGCCGAAGGTGCATGTTCACCATCCGCCGGAACTTTCCGTCGACATAGTCTTCACCTTCGGTGAGCTGTGAAGTCTTTGGCACGATCTCGCTTTGCTTGAGTCGCTCGTAGGCGTTGGTGGCCGCATCGACGAGCTCTTCGCACACGCTTCCGGGGATTACACAATATCCGTTCTGAATAATGGAGCTTATGCCGTCAAGGACGAACTTCTCCTCACCGTACCCTGAGTACCAGCTGGAATTCATTACTATCATCTCCATGCAATCTAGCGTTTGCGATGTCTTGTCTTGTCTTGTTCGGTGGTCGGTCGCTGCAATTTGAACCGCCAAAGTGCGGCCACTCCCCGTGGGTGCGCCCCGCCCGTTGGGCAGGGCGGACATAGACTATCGGGGCGCTCGACTTGGCCTTGGTTTGCTTGCTGAAAGTACTGAACAGCAAAAGGCTGATTGCCATCAGGCTTCAGAGCGAAATGCCATTCATGTCACTGGATAGCCATTCAAGCGTCCATTATGCACGCATGGATTTACATTTCTATCGAGATGTTAGTGGTACTAACTGGTGTTTCTCAGGAGAAACAGCTGTGACCGCAATAGCGGGTTCAGCTTTCCCCGGCGGAGTCTTCCGACTGGTTGAACAGCAGACCGTGCTTGCGCAGCTTGTCGTACAGGGTCTTGCGCGGTACTCGCAGGGCTTCGGCAAGACTGCGCAGCGAGGCGTGTGACCGGCCCATCTCGGCGGCGATCAGCGAACGCTCGAAAGATTCCACCTGCTCGTTCAGTCCCGCGTCGGGCGCCACGGCTATGGCCCGGCCTTGGCTTTCATCCAGGCCTAGATCGAGGCCCAGCGCATAGCGCTCCGCAGCGTTCTGTAACTCGCGGACGTTGCCCGGCCAGCCGTGAGCCAGCAGTTGCGCGCGCTGGGCCGAGTCCAGCGGGCGAATGCTCAGGCCATGGCGTTGCGCTCCGCGTTCGGTGAAGTGCTGGAACAGCAGCAGGATGTCATCGCCGCGCTCACGCAGAGGCGGGATACGTAGGCTGGCGACGTTAAGGCGGTAATACAGGTCGGCGCGGAAGCGGCCTTCATCGGATGCCAGGCGCAGGTCCTCCTTGGTCGCCGCGATGATGCGGATATCCAGCGGGATGAGTTGATTGGAACCCAGGCGCTCGACGGTACGTTCCTGCAACAGGCGCAACAGCTTCACCTGCACGTCCAGGCTCATGCTCTCGATCTCGTCGAGGAACAGAGTGCCACCGTTGGCGAACTCGAACTTGCCGATGCGGCGCTTCTGCGCACCGGTGAAGGCGCCCTGCTCGTGGCCGAACAGCTCGCTTTCCACCACCGACTCGGCCAGCGCGCCGGCGTTGATGGCGACGAAAGGGCCATTGCGGCGGCTCGATAGGTCGTGCAGGGCGCGGGCGACCACTTCCTTGCCCGAACCGGTTTCTCCCAGTACCAGAACATCGGCCTGAATGGCTGCGAGCGAGGCGACCTGCTGCTGCAGGCGTTGCATCGGCGGAGATTGGCCGACCAGCCGGCCGCGCACTTCTTTCTGCTCGGTCAGGGCCAGGCGCAGGCTGCGGTTCTCGAGGACCAGTCGGCGAACGTCCAGCGCACGGCGCACGCTGTCCAGCAGCGCATCGCTGGGGAAGGGTTTTTCGAGGAAGTCGTAGGCCCCCGAACGCATGGCCTTTACGGCGAGGGGAACATCACCATGGCCGGTAATGAGGATTACCGGCAACTCGGAATCCTGCTCATGCAGTTGTTCCAACAGTTGCAGGCCATCGATGCCGGGCATGCGAATGTCGCTGACGATCACTCCCGGCCAATCGCGCGCCTGCTGGGGATCGATTTGCCGCGCATCCCCCAGCGCGATTGCCTTGAAGCCTGCGAGGTCGAGGGTCTGACAGAGAGCCTGGCGGAGATGTGGGTCGTCATCGACGAGTAGCACCTGGATGGAGATGTCGAACGGCTCGGCCGAACTCATGCGCGGGTTTCCTCTTGCGGCGTCAGGGTCACGCCGGGTGTGCCCGGCAACAGGTGCAATTGTACGAGAGCGCCGCCCTCGGGGTGATTGCCCAATTCAAGATGCCCGCCCAAAGTCCGTAACAGGGTGTCGCAGATGGCCAAGCCTAGACCCAGGCCCTTCGCGCTGGTCTTGGTGGTGAAGAAAGGCTCGCGGGCGTGGGCCAGGGCTTCCTCGGAGAAACCGGGGCCGTTATCGCGCAGCGAAAGGATGATGCTCTCGGGCGTCTGCTCTGTAGTCAGCCAGACGCGCCTGGGCAGGCCCTTCTCGGCCAAGGCGTCGAGCGCGTTGGAGACCAGATTGGAGAGAATCTGCCTAAGTCGTGTTTCGCCGGCCTGGACCCAGATCGCGGCGTCGGGGAGGTCGCGCAACAGCTCCACGTTCATGGCTTGGCGGCGTTGGGCGAGCAGTGCCAGGGCGTCATTGATCGCCGGCTGCAATGCCACGTTTTCTGGCGCCCGCCGAGCACCGCGGGCATAGGCCTTGAGATGGCCGATGATTGAGGCCATACGTCCGGTCAGTTCGCCGATCTGTTCGAGGTTGCCACGTGCATCGCTGTAGCGCTCGTGGTCGAGCAGGACGCGGGCGTTGTCTGCATAGCTGCGGATGGCCGCCAATGGCTGATTGAGTTCGTGACTGATACTGGCGGACATCGTACCCAGGGCGGTGAGCTTGCCGGCCTGGACCACTTCATCCTGGGCGTGCATCAGCTCGCGTTGTGCCTGTTCGCGATTGCTAACTTCCTCCTGCAGTCGCGTATTGGCGCCCTCCAGTTCCTGGGTGCGCTCCTGCACACGCAGCTCCAATTCGTGCTTGGCCTGGGCTTCCAGGGCGATGCGTTCGAGGTAATGGCGGCGGCTGATAGTCAGCAGTGACAGCAGTAGAAGCAACGCGACCAAGGTGGCCGCACCAATCAGAACGACACTGCGCACCGGCGCGTCTACCTGAGTGCGCGGGGTATAGATGCTCACCGTCCAGCCTGTCTCCGGCAAGTGACGGCTCTGACTGATCCAGCGGCGCTGGTCGATCTTCAGCGGAGCTGGGTGGAGTACCGGATAGGGAATGTTTTCGGCGATCTCGCGCTGCTTGGCAGGTGACAGCTCCTTTGCGGTGCGGAAGCGCCAGGCGTTGCTGGAGGATAGGATGACGACGCCGTTGGAGTCCATCACCAGCAGCTGTTCCGGAGTATTGCCCCAGAGCTGTTCCATGTGTTCGAGGTCGACTTTCACCACCAATACGCCGAGCAGCTTGCCACCGTCGCGGATATCACTGGCGAAATAGTAGCCGCGACGCTTGGACGTGGTCCCCAAGCCGAAGAAGCGCCCTTGCCGTCCTTGTGCCGCTTCCTTGTAGTAAGGACGGAAGGCGAAGTTACGGCCGACGAAGCTGTCGGGTTGATCCCAGTTGGAGGCCGCGTGCGTCATGCCGTCCGTCTGGATCAGGTAGATGACGTCAGCGCCGGTACGCCCGCGGATTCGTTGCAGTTCGAGGTTGGCGGCGCTCTGTGCGACTAGGCTGTCGGGCATTTGCAGCGCTGCGCGCAGCGTTGGCAATTCACCAAGGATCGGTGGCAGGTCCTCGTAGCGGCGCAGGGTACCCAGCAGGTTGGCTACGTAGAGGTCGAGGGTCTGCTGGTTCTGCTCGGCCAGTTGCTCGCTGTAGTAGCGATCGGCGAAGTACTGTAAGGGCCAAAGCAAAAGAATCAGCACGCAACAGCAACTGATCAATCGGAGTGGCCAATGACGTGCCGTAATCATGAGATAACCGCGAAGAATAAACTTGCCTGCGATGGGACCATCAATGTGATCCCTGAGCAAGGCGTGGCGGCAAAAGTGCTTCGGCAGCCTTGGTATAAGGAAGCCGTCAGGCGGGGAAAATACGCCTAGCCAGCGATGCCCAGCGCCTAGTCGGTTCGGGATCCGGCTGGGTATCTGGTTCGGGCGGTGTATTCAAGGCGATGTATTCCTGTCGCTCCGTCAGTAGGCAATGGACCTGTTGGAGTATTTGATCGGCCAGTTGGTTGAGGTCCTGGTCGTCGAGGCCAAGGAGATTTGCGGTTTCCTTCAGGGATTTTGCCAAGGCGCTTGGCATCAGCTCTTCATGGCGGGCCTGCATCAGCAGAGCAAGTTTGTCCTCTGTGGGGCGTCGGGAGTTGCGACTTAGCGTTGCAAAAAACTCGAAGCCAAGTGTGTCATGGTACTGTTCGACGCGCAGATCGGTGAGTTCGTAAGCCGAGAGTTCCTGAATAACGAAGCGAAAGCTTGAAGGAGTGAACACCCACTCATGGGCGTCCATGTAATCGTCTGTCGACAGACTTTTGTCCAGGGTACTTTTGCACTGTTCCGTTGTGTGGAGGGGCTTGTGGACGATTTCGTCGTTGCAGCCCCAGGCCATGGAGCCGGCGTTCAGCGTGAAGTAGGTGTAGTGATCCAACAGCCCGCCGATATGTCGTGAATGTTGATTGTGGTGAGCAGTGATCACCGCACCTGGGCTGGTTAGTGGCCGGAATGTGTCGAAGCAGTAGCGCTTGTCCGGAACAAGAAGCGCCAGCGTGCCGTCATCGCTGAGTAGCTGGCTACAGTCGTTCAGGAATTTTATAAGGTCGGTGGTGTGTTCGATGACGTGGCTAGCGACAATGAGGTCGAAGCTATGCTTCTCGACAGGCAGGCTGGCTAGGTCTGTGGTGACGAAATCGACCGGCTCTATACTGCTGGTATCGACGCCGTACGCTTGGTACTTCTCGATAAGGCTCTGCTGATCGGCGTGATCGACAATGTAAACGTTGTGGCCATTTTTTTTGGGGACAATTGGATTGTAGGACGGACCTATTTCCAGAATACGACGTTTTCCTCGAGCAATACTGCTGATCTGACTGCGAAAATCCATGACGCCTGGCCCTCTTGCGCCGGTGCGTACCGGCTATCAATGGAGACGAGTGCTACCGTGTGATTTGTCGTGCTTGATCAATTTCGTCGTCGCTTGATTTCAAATATCACAGCACCGGAACGCGATTCCCCCCGGTTTCTGTGTCATTTATTTCACCGCCAGCGAGCTCGCAGCTGGTAGTAATGTAGCCCTGTTTTCTGGCCAGCTCACAAAATATCCGCTCAAGAGCATGCGCCATGGTGCCGTCTTGCTTGCCTGCTTCGGCCTCGAATACCAGTTCCTTGTCGCTGAGTACCTTTAGCGGGGCGAATGCGGCGGGCGAGAACCAGAACATGGAGCCGGCGAAGAATCCAAGACGAGCAGGCTCGTCTACACCGAGGACGCCCATTTCCCGAAGAAGGCGTTCCATCCCGTGCCGATTGGCTCCCCAGAAGTTATCGTGACTCAGGTAATAGGTATGGGGACCGACAACCCCAACCGCAACGGTCTCGAACAGGTTCAGAATCCGGCGGACCTTTAATGAGTCGCCGACCAGGCTGGAGTAAAGAAGGTTACGCCAGGTGTTGCCGAGGTCGCTGTACTTGCTCTTCTTCGAATGAAGCTTCAGTACAGCCTTGTAACCATCTAGCCGACCGCTACGGTATAGCGCCAGGAACGGTCCTATATCTCGGCCGCGGTTCTCCGTGGCACAAATGGTGACGCTATGGGCGAGCTGGCTGGTGTGCTCGAGGATTTTCTTGATGTCACCTTCAAATGGGGTGGTGACGTAAAGATCGAAGGGTTCGATGATGTTTCTCAGGTACCCGCAGATCTCATCGAGTAGATCAACGTAATAAAGGTGCAGGAGCACTGCAACTCGAACACCCCCTGCGTGCGGGTGTCCATAGCTGAGTGTGCGGATTGATGGGACAGCAGGGGGGGCTGTATGGAGCGTGGAGAGCCCGGAGTCGTCCTTGCCATAATGCTTCGCCGAGTGCTGAAGCAGATCCTGAATGCTGGCGCGGGATTCTGCAGGGCAATTGTTCAGCAGGTGCTGGATTTTCAGGCCATGCGGATTGCTGCGCAGGAGCTCGACTTTGATGACGCCGAAATCGCGGGCGATAGGGGTTGCGCCGAAATGGGTCCAGTTCACCTCCTTAAGGTGGCGCAGCGGCTGCAGCCTAGCCAGCTCACCCGGAGTGGCATTCTTCAGCAGTATTCGCAGCCAGTTCCCGTAGGCCAGCAGGCGGGCTCGCCAGTTGGGGCGAAACAGCGTGCAAACTTTCAGACTCATTTCCGCGATCAGTTTGGACAGTCCCAGTTCGTAAGCCAGGATCACCTCGAATTTGGAATTCAAAGGGCGGACTCCGTCAAGGAAAGCGCCGAACTCGCTGGAGCGGAAAAGTCGAGGGCCAAGCAAGAGAAGATAGGACTGCAAGTGCCAACTGAATTGCTGGGATTCGGTTATTCCGACGACATCGTGGTCCTGGGAGCGAGCCAGTAGTGATTGCAGTGTCTGCGAGAACCGAACGCTGTCGCTGACGACGAAGCTGGAGTTCACCAGAACCAACTGCTCCAGAGTCTCGTGCTGCAAGGCGTGCAGAACTCCCACCCGGTAGCTGTAGAAATCGTAGCCGAAATTGGGACGCAGGAAGGCGCGCACCTTGGGCCCCAGGGTTGCTAACTGCGACGCCGGTAATTCGCTGGTCGAGACCAGAATGACGGAATCGAAGGCCTGAGCCAGGCAGTCGATGACCTGCCGAAAATTTTCCTCCAGCAGATTATTGACATCGAAATGGGCTACAACCGCCGCGCTCCTTACCATTTCAACCTCTGATCCTGCGTACTGTGCGATACCCGAGACGGGCGATCTTGTAAAGCAGGGGCCATTGATTGAGTCGCCGGGCCGCGACGAACGCTGCGGCGCTATGCGGTCGTGATTGGTATTCCGTCAGTTGCTGGGCAATGGATTCCGTGGTGGCAGTTGGTATGCGATCGGAAGGTAGTTGGTGGCGTGCCTGGATTTGCGCGAGCTTCTGCATCTGGCCCTCGCGCAGAGCTGCAAGGTCGTTCTCCGCCTCGTTGTAATAGGCGGACTTGAGCGTTTGCTCCAGATACCGCAGCTCCCATTTCTGGTCGGGTTCAAGATGGCAGCCTTCGCCCCATTCGTTCCAGGCGTTGATGAAGATGAAGTTGTCTTCGTTGGAGGTCAGGTTCTGGCGTGTGTAGGCGCGCAGGTACCGCAGCCATTCGCCATAGGCCTCGGGGTTGGCATTAACAAGCGTTGTGGGAGTGTTCTGTCTGCGGGCAGTATTGTCCCAGCTTGGAATGATGCCACGGTAAAGTTTGAATGGCGGCGCTTCGCGTCGAAGGCTTTGCGCAACAACTTTTGTATAATCGACCAGCGAGCCAGCGAACTCCGGATTGTCCAGGGCTGGTGGTTGGTCGGGCGAGCTGCCAGGGCCGTTAAACTTATGTGGAGGAAACTCCACCAGAGCGTCAGCATCCACTTCACTGGCAGTGGATATGTCATAGAAATCTACTACGGCGATATGCAGCCCTGGGAAGCCGAGTTCCTGCGCCATCTGCCGCCATTTCGCGAAGCTAGATGACGCCGATGGGATATCCTTGGCGCGATATACCACGAGAAGCGGTTTGCCATTTACTCGTATATAGCGCTTATCGTTGAAGTACGGCAGCAGCGACTCGATGAATTTAGCATCGTCGTCTTCGGCATAGTTCTGCGCCAGCAAGACACTCTTGGTATCTCCATCCCAGGTTCGGGTCCAGTTCTCGTTGGCCCAGCAGAGGCAGAAATTTAGATCGATGTCGGTCTTCAGAAAGTTATCAACCGGGCGCTCCAGAATGCGGCGGCCACTGAACCAGTAGTGGTAGAAGCAGAAACCATGTAGACCATAGAGCTTGGCCATTTCCGCCTGTTCGAACATGACATCCGGGTGAGATAGATCGTAGAAACCCAGATCACGCGGAATGTGCGGTTGGTAGTGACCTTTAAAGTTGGGCTTGCCGCGGGCGACGTTGGTCCATTCGGTAAAGCCGGGCCCCCACCACTCGGAATTTTCTTTTACGCGGTGGTACTGAGGCAAATAGAAGGCAAGCAGCTTTGCAGCGTCCCGCTGCAGATCATTCTTGGCGCCTTCCTCACGACGGGAGAGCGCTGCGAACGATGGGTCATTGGTTACTGGGATCATCGGTTCAAATGCCTTCACAGAATTCCTGTTCTCGTTAACTTCTCGAAAACGCGCGTTACGACGTCCGTTTCAGACGTGCGATCTGCCGCATGATCTTCCACGTCTTGCTCGCTTTGATTGCTCTGTTCTCACTCAGCGTCACCTGATACTTGGCATCTAGGCTCTCGGTGTACTGCTCCATGGACCGATACTTGGCGTCTAGGCTTTCAGTATGGCTCTGCATCGACTGATACTTCGCATCCAGGTTTTCGGCATGAGAGCGCAATTCGGTAAGGCTGATCTCCGCACAAGCACAGGCTGCCCGCTGTTCGGCGAGTTGCTGCTGCAGGTTCTCGAATCTGGACATGACGGACTCGACATCGAGCAACTCGATGTCCACATCCAGCGCAAGAAATTCTTCAGCGACAGGGACTGGCAAGTACATCTGGGGATCTTCATGAAGCGCATAGAACAGTGTGCCGGATTCTCCGGGAGGTAGTGACCGCATACCCAGGCTTTCCAGCGGCTGCCCTGCGGAAAAACGCCATACCTCTCGGTTTTCTTTGTCGCGCATCACAGCTTCGTGGAGCACGAACCAGTGCGGATGGTCGATGGGATCAAAGCGTATTCTGGCGATCGGGCCATCAGGCAGCGTCATTTCCAGGCGAACCTGCTGGCGCCCCATGAGCAAGGGGCGATCCGCCGTATTCTGTTCGTCGAAGCTCTCGCCTTCGGAACAGTAGTACGCACGCGCATGCAGGTCAGATGAGGCTATCAAGAGTTCGAAGGGACGCCATACGTCCTTGATGCTAGCGGCACCTTGATAGATATCGCTGACCAATGTCGTCTCGAGCTGGTGATATCTATCAAATGCGCCGGGCTCAAGTGGGATGCCTGACTCCCGTAGAACCGACTCCACCAGTGCTTGGCGAGACAGTGCGTGAATTCCTGCGGGTGGCGGCATGTGTTTGACTTGCTGCATAAGCACGAAAAGCCCGCGACACAGCAGATACCCAAGCTCAATAGGGCTTTTGGCTACCCATTCGATATCAAATAGTCTTGGGGTGCCATCCTTGCCGATGATGATGTTATGCGGCAACGCGTCGATGTAATGGCCGGGAAGCAGTGTCGAGCTGAAACTCAGGTCGATGTCGTCCTGGCTACGGGTGCGCATTATCTGATCGAGAGTCTCGAGGTAGCGCCTGATCAATTGGGCCATATCCGCTATCAACCAGCCTGGGCTCGACATGAGCTCTATGAACTTCTGGCTCAGTAGTTCCCCTGTTAGGTATTCGGCGTGCGCCTGCAATTGGTAGAGGATGCTGGCATCGGAATCTTGTGGGGGCTCCGCTAGCTTGCGATATCTCACCACAATCGCTTGTTCATTGTTCTGAAGGAAAATTGCTTCCTTGCAGAATGGGGCACTTCTATCTGTGGTGTAGTGGTAAGCGAGCACCTGCGGGTCTATCGGACCTGCCTCAGTGAGCGATGCAGCGATAATGAACGAGTTGGCGAGATCCATGCCCAGTTGGTTGCCAAACACTGTAGGCCAGGTGCGGGCGAGATCGAAGTGTGTCGGATCCGGAAGTTGTGGATCGGCGTGCACACTTTGCCAAGCCAGTGCGGCGGCATCGAATTCCGCTGTCGAGCAACCTCGCTCGGTTACGATGGAGCGAGGCAGTTTATAGTCAGGAAAGGCCGCAAGGAATTGTACCGATGGGAACCCCGCAGCCTTTATGAGCCTGTCGAGTGCTTGTCGACCGAAGGTCTGAGGCTGGCCGATCTGGTAGCGGCCCTCAATGCCGTACATCGCTTGCCCGATGTGATCCTCCGGAGCACCGGCGAAGTACTTGAGGCCCAGCTGGTTTTCGATGGCGATCAGCAGGTGGCCGCCGGGCTTGAGCAGGCGACGAACCTTTTCCAACATGCTTTGCGAAGGGTTGGCGCTGTTGCTGAACATGCTCGCATATTCAAGAACGCCGACCAGAGTGACTACGTCGAATTGTCGCTCGCAATTAAAGTCATCGAAGCGCTCGGCCAGGACCGTGACATTGTCTAGGTCGCGGGTCCTGCTCGCGGCAATAGTTGCCCGGCGGGGGCTCCCTTCCAGCGCGAGAATCTGCCCTCCATTCTCGCCTAGGAAGCGGCTGATGGCGCCACAACCTGCTCCAATTTCCAATACATCGCCCTTCAGGTGGGCGGTAAAGGGGCGCAGCACGTTGGCGCGTTGGGAGCTCAGATGATAAAGAGTCACCCAGTCCTGACACTGTTGGCGGAGCTCGGCTGATAGTACAGATAAGTCCTGAGTGTTGCGCACGATGGTCAGCAGGTGTTCCTCAACGGAATCCCCATCGCTATAGGCGATGCCTGGGTAGTTTGGTCGTGACCAGATGCCCAGCGTCTCATTTGAGACATAGCCTTGGGCTTCAAGCGAGAACATCTGCAGCTTCCTTATCGATCTCCATGGTCAGCCCCAGGTCTACCAGGCCATATATGTTGTTGGTGGGCGCGACTACGAGATGGATGGAATCGTAGCGACGATCGTGCGGAACGATTTCCTCGTTCTGGCGCGATGCAATTCCCAGTGAGATGAAGTAATTGCCGGACGTGAGGCGATTCTTGAACTGCAGCTTTGCCGTAACGACTGTACCTTCCTCGCCCTGCGCTTGGAATTGCGAGCACTCTTGAAGATATGAGTTGGTGCCGAAGACGGTCACGCCCTCAGTTGTCTTCATGTTGAACCCGAGAATCGGATTGACTACGAGATGATTGAAGCGAATGGAGACATCCAGAGTGACGACTGCGCCTGATTCTGCACTATGGGAAAACGGCTTTCCATCGGCACGTAAGTCGAAGTCGAGGATGGTTGCAGCTCCGTCCCCCCAGCGGTATTCATGGGGATTATAGTGCTGGCGGGTTGAGTAGATATCCTGCTCCAAGCTCAGCTCACTGGATAGCATATTCCCGTTCGAATCGCCGTTGCTGTCCTCGCTAAGTGAACTGGCATTTCTGGGCTTGGTCTCGGCTCGTTTCTCGCGCCCGAAGAGCAGGTCCATGTAGCGGTTCATGACCTTGCGTGGCGCACCCAACATATGAACATGACTGGAGTCGAGCAGAATGGCGCGCGAACAGTGGGTCACGATCTGCTCGCTGGAGTGGCTGACCAGCAGAATACTGGTGCCATTGTCTTTGAGTTGGCGAAGCCGCTCGAAACATTTCACCTGAAAGCGTGCGTCGCCCACAGAAAGCGCTTCGTCTACGATTAGGATCTCTGGATCGATCTGCGCCTGCACGGCGAATGCTAGGCGAACAGCCATACCACTGGAATACGTTTTTACCGGCTGATCGATGAAGTCGCCGATATCGGCAAAGGCCGCGATACTGTCGAAGCGCTCATCGACCTCCTCGCGGCTCAGGCCGAGCACCGAGGCATTCAGGTAGACATTCTCGCGGCCACTGAATTCTGGATTGAAGCCAGAACCAAGCTCCAGGAGCGCCGCGACCCGGCCGAAGGTTTCCACCTTGCCGGCTGTCGGCATCAGGGTTCCGCAGATTATCTGCAGCAATGTCGATTTACCGGAACCATTGCGGCCGACGATCCCGACTGTTTCGCCTCGCGCCACCTCGAAGTTGATATCTCGGAGGGCCCAGAATTCGCGGCCATAATTATGAGCCGGACGGCCCAAGAGGCGCTGCAGCCGAGGCGCCAGAGCTTGTTTCAGGCGATCCTGGGGTTTGTTGTAGATGGTGAAGCACTTACTGATTCCGCTGACGCGGATCGCAATGTCGCTAGAGTACATCTGCGAAACCTCTACGAGTCATCTGGAACCAGGCGTAGCCGATCCAGGCTGTGACAAGTGCGGCCAGCGTGTATAGCGCTAGTCCGTGCCAATTGGGAAGGTGTCCCCAGATCAATACCTCGCGGCTCTGCTCGATGATGAAAGTCAGAGGGTTGAGCATGATCATTGGGCGGAGGTGCTCGGGAATTGAGGTCACCGGGAAGAACACCGGCGAAAGAAACAGCATCACGGTTGTAATGATCCCGATGGTCTGGCCTACATCGCGCAAGTAAACGCCCAGCGAGGCTAGGAACCACGAAAGGCCCAGGCTGAGGATGGCCAGAGGCAGCAATACTATAGGCAGCACTATAGCTGTCCAGACAACCTCATGGGAGAACAGCAATTGCGCCGAGATCAGGACTAGCACGCTGACAAGGCAGTGGAACAGTGCTGCCCCTAGACTGATTACAGGAAGAGTTTCCAGCGGAAATAGCACCTTCTTCACATAGTTTGCATTACCTAGAATCAGCCCGGGGGCTCGATTCAGAACCTCTGCAAACAGACTGTGGACAATGATCCCGGCGAACAGGATTACCGCGAATTGAGTGCGCGACTCGTCCTGACTTCCGCCCCAACGCGCCTTAAATACGACCGAGAATACGAATGTATAAACGGCGAGCATGAACAGGGGGTTGAGAAGGGACCACAGCAGACCCATCACGGAGCCGCGGTAGCGCCCGATTACCTCGCGCTGGGTCATTTGAATTATTAGCTGCCAGTTGTTCCAGACGCTTTTCAGTAACGAACGGGGTGACAGCGGAGCGGCGGCGTGCGGATTCATGGATAGTACTCGGCTTCGGTGAATACCTTGCCGACCTGATCCTTGGCGGACAATTGCGGGGCGATGCCTTCGAGGCGATCGAGCAGCCAGTCGACGCCTACTTCGGCATCGTTCCAGACCAGGCAGCGTTCATATTGCGGGGCATAATAGTCGGTAGTCTTGTAGAGGAAGTCTGCCGACTCAGTCAATACGACGAACCCGTGTGCGAAGCCTTCCGGCACCCATAGTTGCTGTTTGTTTTCTGCGCTTAGCAATGCACTGACCCACTTGCCGAAGGTCGGCGAAGAGCGGCGCATATCGACCGCCACGTCGAGCACCTCGCCATTGACCACGCGAACCAGTTTCCCCTGGGGTTTTTGAATCTGGTAATGCAGGCCACGCAGCACACCCTTGGATGAGCGGGAGTGATTGTCCTGTACAAACTTTACCTGACGGCCGATGGCTTCCTCGAATTGCAGGTGATTGAAGCTCTCGAAGAAGAAACCTCGATCATCACCGAACACCTTTGGTTCGAAGAGGACGACTTCAGGGATTGCCAGACGGGTAGCTTTCATCAGTAAACGGTCTCAACCAGCAAGCGTTTCAGGTATTGGCCATAGCCGTTCTTGGCCAGTGGTACAGCGAGGACTTTGAGCTGTTCTGCGCTGATCCATTTCTGCCGGAAGGCGATTTCCTCCGGGCACGCCACTTTCAGGCCCTGGCGGTTTTCCAGAGTGGCGATGAAGCTGCTGGCCTCCAGCAGGGAGTCGTGCGTGCCCGTATCCAGCCAGGCATAGCCGCGGCCCATGATCTCAACGGACAGATTGCTGCGCTCGAGGTACGCCTTGTTCACGTCAGTGATTTCCAGCTCGCCGCGGGGGGAGGGCTTGATGCTCTTGGCTATATCCACGACCTGGTTGTCGTAGAAGTACAGGCCGGTAACGGCATAGCTGGACTTGGGCTTCGCGGGTTTTTCTTCCAGGCTGATGGCCTTGCCTTCACTATTGAATTCAACCACGCCATAACGCTCGGGATCGTGCACGTGATAAGCGAAGACGCTGGCGCCGGAGGTGCGCTTCATCGCGTTAAGCAGCAACTCCTGAAATTCATGGCCGTGGTAGATGTTGTCCCCCAGCACCAGTGCGCAGGGATCGTTGCCGATGAATTGTTCGCCGATCAGGAATGCCTGGGCGAGCCCGTCCGGAGATGGCTGTACCGCATATTGCAGATTCAGGCCCCAGCGGCTGCCGTCACCGAGCAGTTGCTCGAAGCGCGGGGTGTCCTGTGGGGTCGAAATGATGAGGATGTCCTGGATTCCCGCGAGCATCAACGTGCTCAGCGGGTAGTAGATCATCGGCTTGTCGTAGACCGGGAGCAGTTGTTTCGAAATGGCCAGCGTTGCCGGATGGAGTCGGGTGCCGGAGCCGCCGGCGAGGATGATGCCCTTGCGTTTCATGCTTCTACCAATTCTTTGATCATGCGCTGTACGTGATACTGCCAGTGGGGCAGGATCAGTCCGAATGTGTTCTGCAACTTGCTATTCGCCAGGCGGGAATTGGCCGGACGTTTGGCTGGAAGTGGGTACTCGCTGGTGGCAATAGGCGAGATCCGATCCGGCGTCGTGCGCAGAACCTGGCCCAGGCGGATGGCTTCAGCAATGACATAGCTCGCGTAACCATGCCAGCTTGTTTCGCCAGAAGCGACCAGGTGATAAGTGCCGCTGGCTCGGTCGCTCAGGCTCGAATCAATGCTCAGCTTGAGCAGCATGAGGGCAGTGGTATCGGCAAGCAGCTCGGCGCTGGTGGGAGCGCCAATCTGATCGGCGATGACGCGTAGCTCATCCCTGTCCCTTGCCAGCCGAAGCATGGTCTTGGCGAAGTTGGCGCCGCGGGTGGCGAATACCCAACTGGTGCGCAGGATCAGGTGACGGCAGCCGCTGTCTCGGATGGCGATTTCGCCTTCCAGCTTGGTCTGGCCGTAAACACCGAGAGGTCCGGTTGGGGCGTCTTCGTCGAAGGGAGTGTCGCCACTGCCGTCGAACACGTAGTCCGTCGAATAGTGGACCAGCCAGGCATTGAGGCCCCGCGCAGTTCGGGCCATTACGCTAACGGCTTCCGCGTTCACGCGGCGCGCGTTCTCGGCGTCGCTTTCAGCTTTGTCGACGGCGGTATAGGCGCCGGCGTTGACGATGACATCCGGTGCTTCAGCGGCAATCAGCTGTTCCAGGCCGGGGAGATCGCCAAGGTTGGCCTTGTTGCGGTCACAGACTACCAATTGCGCCAATGGGGCTAGGGCACGCTGGAGCTCCCAGCCGACCTGTCCGTTGGCGCCCAACAAAAGAATTTTTTTCATGCGTATTGCGTACCCACCCACTCGCGATAGGCGCCGCTGGTGACATTGCTGACCCAGTCGGCATTATCCAGGTACCAGCGTACGGTCTTGCGGATACCGGTCTCGAAGGTCTCCGCCGGCTTCCAGCCCAGTTCGCGCTCAAGGCGGGTGGCATCGATGGCATAGCGGCGGTCATGACCAGGGCGATCTTTGACAAAGGTGATCTGCTCGCGATAGCTCCGCCCGTCGGTGCGTGGTTTTTCCTGATCGAGGATGTCGCACAGGGTGTGGACGACGTCGATATTGGCTTTTTCGTTCCAGCCGCCGACGTTGTAAGTCTCTCCCAGTTGCCCTGCTTCCAGAACCCGACGGATCGCTGCGCAGTGATCTTTCACATAGAGCCAGTCGCGCACCTGCTGGCCATCGCCATAGATGGGTAGGGCCTTGCCGGAGAGGGCATTGTGGATGACCAGTGGAATCAGCTTCTCCGGGAAGTGATAGGGCCCGTAGTTGTTGGAGCAGTTGGTGGTCAGGACGGGCAAGCCGTAGGTGTGATGGTAGGCGCGGACCAGATGGTCGGACGCCGCCTTGGAGGCCGAATAGGGGCTGTTGGGCTCGTACTTGTTGCTTTCGAGGAAGGCGGGGTCGTTGGGGCCGAGGGAGCCATAGACTTCGTCGGTCGAGACATGCAGGAAGCGGAACGCGTCTTTATCGGCATCGGCGAGGCCATTCCAATAATTGCGGACTGCTTCCAGGAGGCGGAAGGTGCCGACGATGTTGGTCTGGATGAAGTCTTCCGGGCCGTGAATGGAGCGGTCGACATGGGACTCTGCGGCAAAATTCAGCACGGCGCGCGGCTGGTGCTCGGCCAGCAGGCGCGATACCAGATCCTGGTCACCGATGTCTCCCTGTACGAACAGATGGCGTGCGTCCGAATCGAGACTGGCCAGATTCTGGCGGTTGCCCGCATAAGTCAGCTTATCGAGGCTGATGACTTTTTCATCATGGCCTGCCAGCCAGTCCAGAACGAAGTTGGCGCCAATGAAGCCGGCGCTGCCGGTAACGAGGAGAGTCATGGAGTCAGATCCTTTGGAGAATGGCCGCCGCGGCCAGGCCGAGCGTTCCTGAAAGTGATTGGCGATGTACACCGGATTGCCTGATCAACTGCAAGCGGCGTGCAAACCCCGCAGTCCGGGCTTCTTCGAAAAGCTCCAGGGTTTGCCGATTGCGAGGGGTGAGTCGATTGCGAAAGTGCGCCAGGGCATGGAGGTTGGCATCCATCCAGCCACGGAAGGTACCCTGGAACATTTTCCGAACGCGTACTGCGCGCTCCATCACCCCGGCGTTGGAGCCCACCAGGTTCTTCTCGTGCTGCCGATATCCAACCGTTGGCTCGCTCTCATAGGAGACGACGCCACCGCAGCCGGTCACCAGCAGGTAGGCCCACCAGTCATGGGAAATGATGTGTTCGTCGTTGGGTGTCTGTCGGAGCAATTCACGCGTGGCGTCGTTGAAAAGCATAGTATTGCCGCCGGCAATGCTCTGGACGAGTGCGTTTTCAAACGAGGGCGGACGGCAGAACAACGGCGAAAGCCCGATCGAGTTGCCTCGAACATCGATCAGGCGAGTGCGTGAGCAGTACAGTGCCGGCAGGTCGTTGTCCACGCTTTGCAGCCAGGCGATGCCGCGCTCCAGATGATCGGGGTTCCAGCAATCATCCTGGTCGCAGAAAGCGAAATAGCGAGATTGAATGTCGTCGCGCCGCAGCAGGCTGAGGAAGTTGGCGGCGAAGCCCCTATGAGGTCCTTGCACTATTACCAGACGCTCTTCGCCCAGGCGCGAGCTGTAGTCCTGAAGGATGTTCAGGGTGGCATCGCAGGAACCGTCGTCGGATGCATAGATCGTCCAGTGCGGATGCGTCTGGGCGATGAGAGAGTCCAGCTGTTCTGCGAGAAAAGCTTCGCCATTGAACGTCGACATGAGAATGGCGACGTTCTCGGGGACGACTTCTGCACTAGGCGCTGTCCTGCTCAGAGAGAAGGTGGAAAACGTCAACGCTGAGCCTCCGGCGGATCCATCCGGTTTCTAAGGTTCCAGCATCCATGATCAGTGTTCACTGACCGGCACGAGTTGACTCGTAGCTTGGGCGGGAAATTGAAGGAGCCGGCCATTATATGTATCGCGCTCGGGTAGTAAATCTGCATCTGAACTCAGGATAGTCCTACAGAGCGCATGTTTACCTCAATTTGTGAGTGGCATGCGAAAGGGGAGGAGCTATAAGGGAGTTTGGAGTGCGTTCGGCCGAAAAAGTTTCGTAGCGATAGGCTGCATGGCCGGAGGGCTCTGGCCGGGGAGCGAGAGAGAGGAATACGCGAGGGGGGAGATGGTGCCGGCACCAGGAGTCGAACCCGGGACCTACTGATTACAAGTCAGTTGCTCTACCAGCTGAGCTATACCGGCAAGGAGGGCGGCCATTATAGCCATGCCAACCTTTGTGTAAACCACTGATTTGTCAGACTGATCCGACAGTTTCTGTCAGTGTCCTCCGGCCGTCGCCGCGCCGGGCTTGGCGCCGAAGGGGGGCTTGGCCAGGCAGATGATGACCAGCATGGCGAGGAACAGCCAGCCGAGCAGGGTGAAGTAGTCGATGGTGCTGATCATGTAGGCCTGGCTTTCCACCATGCGTTCGAGCAGGGCGGCGCTGTGCTGGCCGGGGCCGCCCAGTTGTTCGACGGTGGCGCGGGTGGCCGGGTCGTACTGGCTGATGCTCTCGGTCAGGTAGGCGTGGTGCATGGTGGCGCGGCGGTTCCAGATCCAGGTGGTGAGTGACGCGGCGAAGCTGCCGGCGAGGGTCCGCAGGAAGGTCGCCAGGCCCGAGCCGTCGGCGATCTGGTCCGGCGGCAGGTCCGACAGAAGGATGCTTAGGATCGGCATGAAGAAGAACGCCACGCCTAATCCCATGAACAATTGCACCAGCGCGATGTGCAGGTAGTCGACGTCAGTGGTGAAGTCGGCGCGCATGAAGCAGGTCGCTGCCATCGCCAGAAAGGCCAGGCCAGCCAGCAGGCGAAGATCGAAATTGTTCGCGTAGCGGCCGACGAGCGGCGACAGGAAGACCGGCAGAATCCCGATCGGCGCTGCCGCCAGGCCTGCCCAGGTCGCGGTGTAGCCCATCTGAGTCTGCAGCCACTGCGGCAGCAGCAGGTTCATGCCGAAGAAACCGGCGTAGCCGCCAACCAGTGCCAGGGTTCCCACCGTGAAGTTGCGGTGCACGAACAGTCTCAGATTGACGATCGGGTGCTTGTCGGTCAGCTCCCAGATCACGAACACCGCCAGGGCGATCACCGCGATGACCGTACCGCCGATGATGAAGCCGGATTCGAACCAGTCCAGGTCGTTGCCCTTGTCGAGCACGATCTGCAGCGCCCCGACGCCGATCACCAGCATCGCCAGGCCCATGTAGTCCATCGGCGCGTGCTTGATCACCACCGGGCGGGCGCGCAGTTGCTGGTAGACGACCATGGCGGCGAACAGGCCGATGGGCACGTTGATGAAGAAGATCCACGGCCAGCTGTAGCTGTCGGTGATCCAGCCGCCGAGGATGGGCCCGGCGATGGGCGCCACCACCGTCACCATCGCCAGCAGTGCCAGTGCCATCCCCCGTTTCGCCGGGGGATAGATGGAGATCAGCAGGGTCTGGGTAATCGGGTAGAGCGGCCCGGCGACGAAGCCCTGGATGGCGCGGAAGCCCACCAGCGTGCCCATCTGCTGCGCGACGCCGCAAAGGAACGAGGCGATGACGAAGAGCAGGGTGGCGGCGATGAACAGCCGCACTTCGCCGATCTTCCGGCTGAGCCAGCCGGTCAGCGGCAGGGCGATGGCGTTGCTCACCGCGAACGAGGTGATGACCCAGGTACCCTGCTCGGAGCTCACCCCGAGGTTGCCTGAGATGGTCGGCAGGGCGACGTTGGCGATGGTGGTGTCCAGCACCTGCATAAAGGTCGCCAGCGACAGGCCAATGGTGGCCATGACCAGGCTGGGCGGGCTGAAACTGCTGCTGTTGGGCTGGCTCATGGCAGTCGGATCAGCGCTGCGCGGTGCTGTGGTTGGCGTCGGCCAGATTGGCCTGGATCAGCTTCTCGATCAGTTGGTCCGCGGAGGCCAATTGCTCCTGGTAGATGTCGGTGGAGAACACCGCCTCGTGCGGCGCCTGCTGGGCAAGCGCGGGGCCGCTCTGGTCGTGCAGGCTGACGTTGACGTCCATGGACAGACCGATGCGCAGCGGATTCTTCGCCAGTTCCTCGGCGTTGATGCGGATGCGCACGGGTACGCGCTGGACGATCTTGATCCAGTTGCCGGTGGCATTCTGCGCAGGCAGCAGGGAGAAGGCACTGCCGGTGCCGACGCCGAGGCTGTCGACGGTGCCGGAGTACTTCACTTCGCTGCCGTAAAGATCCGAGCGGATCTCCACCGGCTGGCCGATGCGCATGTGCTTGAGCTGGGTTTCCTTGAAGTTGGCGTCGATCCACACCTGGTCCAGCGGAATCACCGCCATCAGCGCGGCGCCCGGCTGCACGCGCTGGCCGACCTGCACGGTGCGCTTCGCAACGTAGCCGGTAACCGGCGCGATGATCACAGCGCGGGCATCGTCCAGATAAGCCTGACGCAGTTTCGCAGCAGCGGCCTTCACGTCAGGGTGGGAAGCAATCACGGTGTCGTCGACCAGCGCGCGGTTGGTGTCCAGTTGCTGTTCGGAGGTGGTCAGCGAGCTGCGCGCTGTGTCCAGGGCGTCGCGGGCGTGGGCCAGTTCTTCCTGGGAGATGGCGCCGTCGTTGGCGAGGTTCTGGCGGCGCTTGAAGTCGGCCTCGGCCTTGGCCAGGGCGACCTTCTTGGCCGCCACGTCGGCCTTGTAGCCGTCGACGTTGCTGAACAGCCCCCGCACCTGGCGCACGGTGCGCGCGAGGTTGGCTTCGGCCTGCTGCAGGGCGATGTCGGCGTCGCTGGGGTCGAACTTCACTAGCACCTGGCCCTTGCGCACCAGGTCGCCGTCATCGGCGCCGATGCTGACCACGGTGCCGGTGATCTGCGGGGTGATCTGCACGACGTTGCCGTTCACGTAGGCATCGTCGGTGTCCTCGTGCCAGCGGCCGTAGAGGACTTCCCAGGCGACGCTGGCGAGGCCTGCGAGGATGACGACGGCGAGCAGGATCAGCAGCCAGCGCTTGCGCTTGGGATTGCTGCTCGGGGTTTCTTGCATTGCGGTGCTCATGTCGGGTGCCTCGTTCAGTGCGCGGCGGCCGCGTTCGCCTGGGCGAGCGGGGCGGGAGTGGGAGTGGGAGTGGTGTCGGGCTGGTAGCCACCGCCCAGGGCCTGGATCAGCTGCACCGAGAGGTCGATGCGCTGGGCGTCCAGGCTGGCCAGTTGGCGTTCGGCGAGGAGCAACTGTTGTTGCACGCTGAGGGCGTCGAGGTAGTTGCCGACACCTTCGCCATAACGGCGCATGGCCAGGTCGAAGTTGGATTTGGCGATGTCGCGGGCATCGCGCTGGTCGTCGATCTGCTGCTCCAGCGAGCGCAGCTTGCCGAGGTCGTCGGTGACTTCGCCCAGGGCATTGATCAGGGTCCTGTTGTACTGGGCAACAGCCAGGTCGTAGTCGGCGTTTTTCCCGGCGAGGTTGGCGCGCAGGCGGCCGCCGTCGAAGATCGGCAGGGAGATCGCCGGGGCGATCTGGAAGAAGCGGCTCGGCGCCTTCAATACGTCGCTGGTGTGCAAGGCAGCCAGGCCGACCATCGCGCTCAGGTTCAGGTTGGGATAGAACTCGGTCTTCGCCGAATCGATGCTTTTCGACGCGGCCTCGACGCGCCAGCGTGCGGCAACGATGTCCGGGCGCCGGCCCAGCAGTTCAGCCGGCAGGTTCGACGGCAGGGTCAGTGCGCCAGGTTTGAGTTCCTGCGGACGCTGCAGCTCCTGGCCGCGGTCCGGGCCCTGGCCGAGCAGGACGGCCAGGGCGATGCGATCGCTGGCAATGTCCTGTTCCGCCGCCGCCAATTGCTGCTTGGCGCTGGCCACCTGGGTTTGCGTCTGTTGCAGCTGGACCTTGCTGTCCAGGCCGGCATCCATACGCTTCTGGCTGAGCTGGAAGAGATGTTGTGAGCGATCCAGTTCGTCCTGGGCCAGGTCGCGGGCGATGAAGGCGTGGGCCAGTTCGCTATAGGCACGGGCGACATTGGTGGACAGCGTGATCGACGCGGCCTGGCGGTCGACTTCGGCGGCGTTGGCCTGGCCGAGCGCGGCCTCCCAGGCGTCGCGCTGACCGCCCCAGAGGTCGAGGTCGTAACTGAAGCTCGCCGACAGGTATTTCACCGCTGAGTAGCGGCCGCCGGTCGGCGCCGGCAGGACGCTTTCCGGTGCGCGGATGCCGGCATAACTGGCAGTGCCCTTCACGCTGGGCATGCGCTCCGCGTCCTGCGCCTGGGCAGCGGCTGTGGCCTGGCGGGCGCGGGCCTCGGCGATTTGCAGGTCCGGGGTGCCACGCAGGGCTTCATCGATCAGGCTGTCCAGTTGTGCGTCGCCCAGACCGGTCCACCAGCGCTCGCTGGGCCAGGCGGCGGGCGACAGCGGGGTGCCGTCGAGGCTGACGCCGGCCTTCAGGCTGGTGGGATCAACGGCCTTGCCGCTGGTGTGCAGGCCTGAATAGTTGGCGCAACCTGCAAGGCCGAGCATGGCGGCGAACACGGCCGCCGGCAGCAGGGCAATACAAGGACGTTTCATCTTCAATTCTCCTGCGCCGGGCAGCTGGCCGCGGCGCCATGGGCGCGCAGGATCTTGTCGAGCAGGCCGGTGAGGGTCTGCAGTTCGTCGCTGGAAAGGCCGCCGACCAGTTCGTTCATGGCGGCAGCCGCGATGCGCGGCGCCTCGTCGTTCACCGCCTGGCCCGCAGCGCTCAGGCTCAGGCGCACGCTGCGGCGATCGTTGGGACAGGGCTGGCGCAGCAGCAGGTCCTTGCGCGACAGGCGGTCGAGCATGCGGGTCATGGAGCCGCTGTCGATCGACAGCTCGCGGCACAGCTCGGCCGGGGTGTTGGCGCGGTCGTTGCCGATGAAGAACAGCACCTTGAACTGCGCGGCGGTGATGTCCAGGTGCGCCAGGTGCTTGTCCAGCAGGCGATCCTTGAGGATGGCGGTGGCGCCCAGCAACTGGCCGATTGAGCCTTTGAACGGAAAGTCCGCGACGTCGTAGTGATTCATGTCAAAACAGATAGCTGCTTAGGCAGTGAAATGTTTCGAAATGATACTGCCTAGGCAGCGATTGACAAGGTGCGATTGTCGCGATTGCGCAACAATCCGTTCGACGAAGCGCAATTGGGACGTGATTGGCAACAGGGATGGTTGATTTCCTACGACCTTGGCGGCTCTTTATGCACAACGGAGAAAGCTTTAGGGCACAAATCGCATATGCCCTGTGATGGCAATCACGAAAGTTCGTAAGTTGCTGTTTTTGAAAGATTTGTTTTTCGTGTACAGAAAATGATCAGATCGCAGCGAGACGGTCTGGCCGGTAAGGAAGGTGGCGTTTTTCCTGGGTTACGAACAGAGTTATCCACAGGGCCTGTGGGTGAAGCTCTGGAACGCCCGTCTCAGATGCGTTCAGCCAGCAACAGCAGGTTGCGCGGGGTCATTCGCGTGGCGCAGAAGGCGCCCAGGGTGGCGCGATAGCCCTGCTCCTCGAGGAATAACGCGCGGTCGAGCAGCAGCCAGAGCTCCATGGGCCGGCGGAACAGTCCGCGCACCAGTTCGAGGTTGCGGACTTGGGCCAGTCGCTGCCAGCCTCGGGCCTCCAAATGGAGCCAGTCGACCACGGCAGGCAGGTGGAGGCCCTTGAGCGCGGCGAGATAACGACAGTAATCGGCGAAGGATTTGTCCAGCCAGGTCGGTGATACGGGCGGGACGGGCAGGTAGTCGTCACTGTCGCGGACCTCCCGCTGCAGCAGGTCGAATGCCAGTCGACGTGCCATCGAAGCATCGCGCTGGCGGCGCACGCGGGCACCGGCGGTCACGGTTTCGGCCAGAGGCAGGCGCAGGTCTTCGCGCGAAAGCCCGAGAGTGGAGCCTTGCGCGGCGTTTGAGAGCGGCTGGTAGTGTTCGCTATCGATGCGGTTGTAGCAGCAAGGTGCAACCGCAAGCTGGCGACAGCCGCGACTGCTGGCGAGCTGCAACAGGCGCACGTGCAGGTCGCCGCAGGCGTGCAGGGCGACGGCGGTGTGCCCGGCCTGGAGATGCTCGAGGGCGTTCGGGGCGAGCACGTCCTGCTGATGATGTCGGGCCTGCAATTGGAGCCGGTCGCTCAGGCGCTGGCCATCCTCAACCAGTGCACTGTCCAATTCCAGGCTCAACAGTGGCTTGCCGTCGCGGGCCAGCAGGCGGCCCAGGTGGCCTTTGCCGGCGCACCAGTCGAGCCATTGCTGCGGCGCCTCGGTGAACTCCAGTCGGCTGGCGAAGGCTTCGATCTGTTGCCACTTGCGACCGGGGACATCGACAGTCAGCAGGTTCGACAGCTTTCCCATGGGCGTTGCCGGGAACTCGCCGACGACGGACAGTTTGGCAGCCATGGCAGCCAACGTGGGGAAGGGCGCGGGAGCGTCGAGTTGCTGCGGTGCGTTGTGCACCGCATCGGCCTCTTCGAGGCTTCGGCTGCGCAGCCAGGTGGCCAGTTCGGGGTGGTCGTGCTCCCAGGGCAGCTCCAGCACCGTGAAGGGTTTGGGCCGCCAGAGCGCCTGGTGTTCCAGCAGGAAGGTGTCCAGAGCCAGGAAGCGCTGGAGCAGGTCGGGGCCGGTCAGGGGAGTGTCGTTCGGGAGCACGGTGCGAAGCGGGAGAAAGCCACGGGGCGCGCATTATAGCGACCCCGTGGGGGAGCGGCGCGCCGGTCAGCGGCCCTGCATGGAGTCGACCTTCAGCCAGCGTTCCAGCAGGCGGAAGATGCGGGTCAGCAGGAGGGTGATGACCAGGTAGAACACCCCGGCGAGGCAGAAGAACAGCATGGCCTCGTAGGTGCGCGCGATGATGGTGCGGGTCATGCCCATGATGTCGAACAGGGTCACGGTGTAGACCACGGCGCTGGCCTTGAGCATGAGGATCACCTCGTTGCTGTAGGCCGGCATGGCGATGCGCGCGGCGCGCGGCAGAATGATGTGGAACAGCGCCTGGCGGCGGGACATGCCCAGCGCGCGGGCGGCTTCCACTTCTCCGACCGGGATGGCGTGGATGGCGCCGCGCAGGATCTCCGCGATGTAGGCGGCGGTGTGCAGGGTCATGGTCAGCAGGGCGCACCAGTACGGGTCGCGCAGGTATGGCCAGAGCGGCCCCTTGCGCACGCTTTCGAACTGGGCGAAGCCGTAGTAGACGATGAACAGCTGCAGCAGCAGCGGTGTGCCGCGGAAGAAGAAGATGTAGGCGTAGGGCACGGCGCGTACGTACCAGTGCCGCGAGGCGCGGGCGATGCCCAGCGGTACGGCGAGGCACAGGCCGGCTACCACGGCGATGGCCAGCAGCTCCAGGGTCAGGGTGGCGCCCTGGAGCATCTTCGGCAGCCATTTGAGGATCAGCTCGAGATCGGTCATAGCTCGTTCCTCACGAAGCCGCGGCCGGCGCGTCGCTCAAGGAAGTGCAGGGCGGCCATGATGAAGACGGTCAGGCCCAGGTAGATGAAGGCCGCAGTCATGTAGAAGGTGAAGGGTTCCTTGGTCGCGTTGGAAGCGACCTGGGCCTTGCGCATGATTTCGTCGAGGGTGATCAGCGAGACCAGCGCGGTGTCCTTCAGCAGAATCAGGTAGAGGTTGCCCAGGCCCGGCAGCGCCACGCGCCACACTTGCGGCAGGACGATGCGCCAGAAGATGCGCGGAGCGGAGAGGCCCAGCGCCTGCCCGGCTTCGCGGTGGCCCTTGGGAATCGCCAGTAGCGCGCCACGGAACACCTCGGTGGCGTAGGCGCCGAAGCACAGGCCCAGGGCGCAGGTGCCGGCGGCGAAGGGCGACAGGGCGAATTCGGGGTAGCCGAACAGGTCACCGATGGCGTTCAGGCCGGCCACGGTGCCGAAATAGATCATCAATACCCAGAGCGTCTCGGGTACGCCGCGCACTACGGTGGTGTAGAAACCGCCGAGCATGCGCAGGAAGCCATTCTTCGAGGTCTTGGCGACGGCGCCGAGCAGGCCGAGGATCAGTCCCACGCAGACTGCGGCGAGCGAGAGCTTGAGCGTCATCCAGGTGCCGGCGATCAACTGATCGCCAAAGCCGTGCAGGTCGAAAATCATGGGGAGTCACGCCTGAAGGCGCGCGCCGCCCGGCAAGGGCGGCGCGGCACGTGCATCAGTAGATGCTGAAGGGGAAGTACTTGTCGTTGATCTTCTTGTAGGTACCGTCGTCGACGATTTCCTTCAGAGCGGCGTTCAGCTTCTCGCGCAGCGGGTCGCCCTTGCGCACGGCGATGCCGATCTTGTCGTTGTCGAATACCGGCTCGCCCTTGAACTCGAAGTCCTTGCCGGCGTCGCTCTTCAGCCAGTCGTACTGCACGAACTTGTCGGCCAGTACGCCGTCGAGGCGGCCCGAGGACAGGTCGAGGTAGGCGTTTTCCTGGGTGTCGTACAGCTTGATGGTGACGACGTCGGACATGTTGTCCTCGAGCCAGGTACCGGCGATGGTCGCGCGCTGCGCACCGATCACCTTGCCTTTCAGGTAGCCCTTGTCGGTCTTGAAGTCGGTGGACTTGGGCGCCACGAACTGCAGCTTGTTGGTGTAGTAGGGGTTGGTGAAGTCGACGGCCTGCTTGCGCTCGTCGGTGATCGACATGGAAGCGACGATGAAGTCGAATTTCTTGGCGTTCAGGGCCGGAATGATGCCGTCCCAGTCCGAAGTGACGACTTCGCATTCGGTCTTCATCTTGGCGCACAGCGCCTTGCCGATGTCGAGGTCGAAACCGACGACCTGGCCGCTGGCGTCGATACCGTTGAAGGGCGGGTAGGCGCCTTCGGTACCGATGCGCAGTTTGTCCGCGGCGATGGCCTGGCTCCCCAGTGCAAAGGTGGCCGCGATAGCCAGAACGATCTTCTTATAGTTGTTCATGCAGTGATGCTCCGTTAGCGGTGGCTGGACATGAATTGTTTACAGCGTGCCGATTGCGGGTTGTCAAATACCTGCTGCGGCGGTCCCTGCTCTTCTACCAGGCCCTGGTGGAGGAACACCACCTCGCTGGAAACCTGGCGGGCAAAGTTCATTTCGTGGGTCACCAGCAGCATGGTGCGACCCTCCTCGGCAAGCGCGCGGATTACGTTAAGCACTTCCTGGACCATTTCCGGGTCCAGTGCCGAAGTCGGCTCGTCGAAGAGGATGACCTTGGGTTGCATCGCCAGCGTACGGGCGATGGCGGCGCGCTGCTGCTGGCCGCCGGAAAGCTGTGCGGGGAAGCTGTGGCGCTTGTCGGAGATGCCGACCTTGGCCAGCAGGGCTTCGGCGATCTCGGTGGCTTCGGCCTTGGTCTTGCCCAGCACACGGCGTGGCGCCTCGATGATGTTGTCGAGGATGCTCATGTGCGGCCAGAGGTTGAAGTTCTGGAAGACGAAGCCCAGTTCGCTGCGCAGGCGATTGATCTGCTTGCCGTCCGAGGCGACCAGCGAGCCATCCTTGGATTTCTTCAGCTTGAGTTCTTCACCGGCAACCAGGATCTGGCCCTGGTGGGGGTTCTCCAGCAGGTTGATGCAGCGCAGGAACGTGGATTTACCGGAACCGGAGGAGCCGAGAATGGAAATCACATCGCCGTCGCGGGCGGTCAGGGAAATGCCTTTGAGCACTTCCAGGTCACCGTAACGCTTGTGCAGGTTACGGATTTCCAGTGCGGGTATGGCCGTGGCCATAGGGGGCTCCTCTGTTGTTATTCGGACGCTTTCGCAGCAGGTCACTGCAGAATCGGGGCCATCCTGGCGAGGGGCAACCTAACATGCACTCCAGGGTGCGCCAAGCGCCCATCTGCCGCGGTCGTCGGCTGTAGTGGCAAGTTGTCGCATTGCCGCTCGGCGTTGTCGCCTGGGCTGAACTAGCCGCGCCGGAGGAGGGTGTCCGATGGTGGCGCGGGCGCGGGATAGTGCCAGTTTAGGCCGGCAGTTAAAAGTCCGGCGGCCACTGGGGCCGCCGGTTCGGGTTACTGCATCATCTGCCGCAGCTGCGGATTCGGATCTTCCAACGCCTCGGCGGGCGTAATGTCGTCCTGGGACTCCGGCGGCTGGCTGGCCATCAGATTCGGGTGGCCGGACAGGCGCGGGACCGGCAGCGGCTTAGCGTCGGCCAGGCCGGTACCGCCGGCTTCGGTGGCATTGATCGTCGATTTGCGTGGCTGGGTCAGCACGTGGAAGTCGGTGATCTCGATGACGCCCTTGCCCTCGGCCAGCAGGTGGAAGGAGAACGCCTTGCGCGCTTCCTCGTTGTCGAAGCCGAAGGTCACTTCCAGCGGCTGGTTGCGTTTCACCAGCGGGAAGTCCGGCATCTGGATCGGCACCGGCTTCTCGAACGAGCGCGTCTTGAGTGTCACTTTTGCACCCTTGGCGTCCATCTGGATCGCCCGGATCTTCAGGCTCACGGTGGTGTGGGTATTGGCCGGGAATTCCAGGTACTGCGCGCCGATCAGGTTGTCGGTGTACTCATTGTCGATCTGCGGCTTCAGGCGGATGCGTTCCTTGGTCGCGAACTGGTATTCGCGGGCCGACTGCGCATTGACCACCGACTGGTCGAGGATGTCCGCGCGAGCGGTCATCAGACGGGCATCGCGGCCACTGAAGCGCCCGACGAACTTGGCGCTGTCAGCGATGAAGCCGTCACTCTGGTAGCGCCGGCAAACCTGCTGGAAGTCGCACTCGGTGAAGTTGCCCTTGCCGTCGTGGTAGCGCTGCATGCCGTTGGTGAACGTCACCATCTCGCGCCCGTTGCTGTATTCGCGGAACAGGGAGCGGCCGGCAATATCCTGCGGCGCCTTGATGGCGAAGTAGTCGAGCACCGAGGATTCCATGTCGACGTGTCCGTAGACGCCAGCCTTCACCGGCGGGAGCGCGGCCTGTTCCGGTGCAAGAATCAGGTTCAGGCCCCAGGCCGAGGCAAGGCGTACGTTGTCGATGCCGTGGGATTCGTCGGAGGTGACGATCACCAGGGTGTCCTTGAGCACGCCTTTCTCTTCCAGGCCCTTGAGGAAGGCATCGACCGCGTCGTCGAGGTAGGCGACCGCTGCCTGGCGCGGCGTCGGGTACTTGGCCAGATACTCCGGGGTGGCCGAATACGGCTGGTGGGTGCCGACGGTGAGCAGGGTGAGCATCCACGGCTGTTTCTTCTGGCGCAGCTGGCCGACATAGTCCAGCGCACCCTCGAAGAAGGCCTTGTCATCCATGCCCCAGGCGAACTCCAGGTAGGGCTTCTTCTTGAACCAATCGCGGCCCAGGGTCTTGTCGAAGCCCATGGCCGGCATGACCTTGTCCTTGGCCATGAAGCGCAGCCCGGCGCCCTGCAGGAAGTGGGTGCTGAAGCCGGCCTGGTGCATCTGCGCCGGCAGGCACTCGGCGGCGCGGGTCGGATTGCCCAGCAGCTCGACGCCCTTGGGCGTGCCGTTGTCCAGCTTGCTGTAATCGCCGCAGAGCATGGCATAGAGGCCGCGGATGGTCTGGTGGCTATGCACTACGTAGTCCGGGGTGGTCATGGCGCGCTCGGCCCAGGTGCTCAGGCGAGGCATCATCGATTCTTCGTAGCTGCTGCTGAGCGCGGCCCGGTTGGTGGCCACGTAGGCGCCAGGAATACCTTCCATGGCGATGATCAGCACATTCTTCGCCTGGCCGCGACCGGCCAGCAGCGGCGTCCCGTTGAGGTCGTGCTGGGTCAGGCCGGTGACGTCCGGGCGGACTTCCGGAAGGTCGCGGTCGCGCCAGTCCTGATAGGCCATCTCGCCGCTGGTGACAGCGCGGGAGACAAGCTGGTGCGGCAGGTTGAACTGCTTCCACATTTCCGCATCGCTGGGCTGGAAGTACTGCACGGCGGCATGGCTGGCCAGCAGAACCGCCGGCACGGCATAGGCGTAGCGCGGCAGCGGCTTCTCGCGGCGGCGCCAGAGCAATGCGCTGAGCAGGATGCCGGCGCCGATCAGGATCGCCAGGTGCAGGTGGTTGAGGCCGCCGCCCTCGGTGGAGTTGGCGACGAAGGTCGGGTCGGCGAGGAAGTGCAGGTCTTCCGGCGCGGGCATGCGGCCCACGGCGCTGACCAGCTCGGCGGTGCCGATCACCGAGAGCGCCCAGACCAGCATCACCGGAATCGCGATGAACAGTCGTCGATTGTGCAGCGCGACGACCAGCAGTGTGCCGAGTGCCAGGTCCGACAGGTAGCCCAGGGGGGAGCTCCAGCCAAGGCTGTAGCGGCCGATCAGCGGGATCAGCAGGAAAAGGGCAGACAGAGAAACCAGGTTGCCCCGGGAATTCCACCAGCTAATGAGTTTGCGCACAGTGACTCCGCTACCAAACATCGAATCCCGGAGGGTATCCCACTCAAAGTGTGGAAATCGTCCGGATGGTCATGATTCTGAAAGATCGGTGTGCTATGTGCCAGTAGACACTGAACTTAAGCAAACATTCGATACGAATCGTGGGAGCGTGCCGGGGCGGGGGAGTGACTTGTTCGGACGGGAATGAAAAAGCCCCTGAAATCTCTCGATTTCAGGGGCTTTTCGGAAGGCTTGGTGCCCAGGGACGGAATCGAACCGCCGACACGGGGATTTTCAATCCCCTGCTCTACCAACTGAGCTACCTGGGCAACGTGGCGCGCATTAAAAGGGTTTTCGGAAAGGGTGTCAAGCGTGCCGCGAAAAAATTTTTCAAATAATACCGGAGCTTACGCGCTGGGCGGGACGTAGCCTTCGGCCTGCGCGTATTCCTCGCCGCTGAGGAACTTGTCCATTTCGGTGCTGAGGAACTTGCGATCCTCGGCGTTCATCATGTTCAGGCGACGCTCGTTGATCAGCATGGTCTGGTGCTTCTGCCATTCTTCCCAGGCTTTCTTCGAAACGTGCTCATAGATGTCCTGGCCCTTGGCCCCGGGATAGGGCGCGCGATCGAGGCCGGGCAGCTCTTCTTTGTATTTGCGGCACATCACCAGTCGGGTCATGACATTTCTCCTGCGTTCAACACGTCGGCGGCTCGTTTGAGCAGCTTCTTCACCGGGGCGGCAAGGCCGAGCCGGGGCGGGGTGGCGAGGTTATACCAGAGCCAGTCGGCCTCGGCCACGGCGGGGGTTGCGTCTTCGACGCGCACCAGCCAGGGCTCGATGGCCAGCTGGAAGTGGCTGAAGGTATGGGTCAGGCCGGGCAGTTCGCGGCGCTCGCCCAGGCGAAGGGCGTGGCGCTGGGCCAGCGGGTCGAGGGCGGCCAGGTCGTCCAACTCGGGGAAGCTCCACAGGCCGCCCCAGAGGCCGGTCGACGGACGGCGATAGAGCAGGATGTCGCCCTCGCGGTTGGCGAGGATCGGCATCAGCGTGCGCTTCTGCGGCAGCGCCTTGCGCGGCTTGGACACCGGGAAATCGGTCTCGCGGCCGAGGAAGTGCGCGCGGCAGCCCTCACGCAGCGGGCAGAGCAGGCAGCTCGGCTTGCTGCGGGTGCAGAGCGTGGCGCCCAGGTCCATCATCGCCTGGGTGTAGTGGTTGACCCGCTCCTGTGGCGTGAAGCGTTCGGCGGCGTCCCACAGTTGCTTGGCCACTTTCGGCTCGCCCGGATAGCCGTCGCAGGCCAGGTAGCGCGCCAGCACGCGCTTGACGTTGCCGTCGAGGATCGGCGCGCGCAGGCCCATGGAGATGCTGGCGATGGCGCCGGCGGTGGAGCGGCCGATGCCAGGCAGCTCGGCGAGCTGCTCGACGTCACGGGGGAATTCGCCGCCGTGCTGCTCCATGACCCGCTTGGCGGTCTTGTGCAGATTACGGGCGCGGGTGTAGTAGCCCAGGCCCGTCCACAGGTGCAGTACTTCGTCTTCCGGCGCATTCGCGAGATCGGCCACGGTGGGCAGCGCCGTCATGAAGCGGTCGTAGTAGCCCATCACGGTGCTGACCTGGGTCTGCTGCAGCATGATTTCCGAGACCCACACCCGATAGGGCGTGATGTTCTGCTGCCAGGGCAGGTCATGGCGGCCGTGCGTGTCGAACCAGTCGAGCACGGCCGAGTTGAAGCTTTGCGGGGTCACTTCTTGAACAGCCCTTTGAGTGCGTCTTTGAGTTCGGGACTGACCTTGTCGCCGAGCTTCTCTTCGAGTTTCTGGTTCAGCCGGTCCCCGGCCAACCGTGCGGCGATCTTGCCGATGCCGTCCTTGTCCAGGCGACAGGCCTTGGCGCCCAGCTCCAGCGGGCCGCGGCAGCGCAGCGGCCACTCGATGCCGACATAGCGCTTGTTCACTTCGCAGGCCGGATCGGGCATGTCGCTCTTGTCGCCTTCGATGGTCACGCCGACGCGGTAGTCCATGCCCAGTACACGCAGGTCGAGGTCGCCGTCAGCCTTGACGGTCAGGCCGGGAATGCTGGCCTTGAGGTCCGGGTTGCTGGCCACGCCGTTGCGGAAGGTGAGGTTGCCCTGCAGTTCGCGGAACGGGGTGTCCTTGCCGCCGTGCTCGGCGGTCAGCGACTTGCGGTTGAGCGTGGCGATGCCCTGGCACAGTTGTTGTTCGAGGTTGGCGTTGAGCAGCACGCCCTGGGTCATGACGAAGCGCGCGGTGCCGTTGAGGTTGTCGATCCAGGCCTTTTGACTGTTGCCCTGGGTGGTGATGTCGGCATCCAGATCGAGCAGGCCCTTCACCGGCGGCTTCTGGCCCTGGGATTCGAGCAGGCGCTCCACCGGTATGTCGGCGATGTGTTTCTTGGCCTTCAGCGTCGGTACGTCCTGGCGCACGTCGAGGCTGGCGCTGGCGTTGAACCTGCCGTCGTAGAGCTCGCCGCGCATGTCGTCGAGGTTGAGCAGGCCACCCTGGCCGCGCAACTTGAGCACGGCGTTGTCGATGGGCAGCTTGTCCAGGATCAGCTGGCCGAGGGTCAGGCTGGCGTCCAGGTCCAGTGCACGCAGGCGGGCGATAGGCAGCAGCGGCGTGTCGCTCCAGGCCTGCTGGGTCGGCTGGTTGGGCAGCGGAGTGTCGCCTTTGATAGCGCTCTGCTCGGTACTGGCAACTTCAGCCTTGCGTGCGCTGTTGGTGGCGTCCTGGGCCTGCTTGACCTTGGCCGGCAGGTAGCGGTCGAGGTTCAGCTTGTCGCCTGACAACTGGGCGCGGATGGCCTGCTTGCCGAAGTCGGCGATGCCGAGGTTGCCGCTGAAGCTGCTGTCGTCCAGCTTCAGCTTGAGGTCGTTCAAGGTCAGGCTGTTGCGGGTGGCGCTGACGCGGGTGGCCATTTCGAGCTTGGTGAGGGTGGTGGCGTCGGCCATTTCCGGCAGGGTCTGGCCGATGCTTTCGAGGAATTCGCGCAGATTGAACGGCGCCAGCGACAGGCCGCCATCGAACTTGGGTTCCTTGTCCAGCTCGCGGGCCTTGATCTCGCCGAGGGCGCGCAGCTGGTTGACGGTGACCTTCAGGCCATTCCACTCGGCAACCTGGGCTGCCTGGTCGAGTACCAGCTGGCCCTGGGCGCTGTAGTTGGCGGTCTTGCCCTGGAACTGGTCGCCGGAAACTTCGCCGGAGAGCTTGGCGTCTTCGAGCTGGTAGCGCTTGAGCGCGCGGTCGAAGCGCAGGTTGCCGGTCAGTTCGGTGCGGGCGCGGATCACCGGCTGGTTGGTGCCCAGGTAGGCGCTGAGCTTGAGCGGGATGTTGCTGCCTTCGCGGATGGCCCCGGTGGTCAGCTCGAGGCCCTCGACGCTGTAGGTCTTGCCGCTCTGGGCGTCGGCGTAGTCGATACGCGCGTTCTTCACGTTGAGGCTGTCGATGTCCAGCTTCATCGCCTGGTGGGATTGCTGGGCGTCGGCCTTGGCCTGCTCGGTCGGTACGGGCGCTGGTTGTGCGGCAGGCGGCGTGCCGGCGGCGGGCTGGGCGGGCTTGCCGATGCTTTCCCAGTTACCGACGCCGGCCTTGTCCCTGTTCAGGGAAAGGGTCAGGCCTTCGACGCGGATATCGCTCATCTGCACTTCCTTGCGCAGCAGCGGCAGCACGCGCACGGACATGGCCAGCAACTGGGCGTCGGCGAACGGCTTGTCCGGGGTCTGCAGGCTCGCCACGCTGGTGTCATGCAGTTCCAGCCCGAGCCAGGGGAACAGGCTCCAGCCGATATCGCCCTTGAGGTTCAGTTCGAGGTTGGCCTTGTCCCGGGCGAGCTGGCGGATCTCGTCCTTGTAGTCGTTCGGGTCGAAGAAGTGGGTCAGCACGAAGCCGGCGGCGACGATGAGCAGCAGCAGGACCAGGGCAATGATGCCGATGAGTTTGCCGAACGCTTTCATGGACGGGTCCTTGTTCAGGCGGCGAATGGAATGGCGAAGGAGTATACCAATGACGCGCCGGCACCCCAGCCCGCAGGGCAGGGTGGCGTTATTGCGGAGTTGGAACGGGGACGCGGCGCTCGGTTCCCGTCATGAACGCGATCAGGTCGTTTCCAGTGTCAGGCCGAGATGCTCGGCAAAAACAGCCGCTTCGTGTTTGCCGTCAGGTGCTGTCAGCCGCAGCGCGGCCCCTTGCAGCACAGCCAGGCGCTGCGCCTCTTCGAGAAGGCGGCGGGCCACGCCGCGTCCGCGGGTGACCTGGCGCACGCAGAGGCGGGAAAGCCGCCAGGTATCGCCATCGCGCTCGATCCAGGCGGCGCCCAGCAGGCGATCATTGAAGCGCCCGGTGAACAGCAGGCCGTCGGCAAGTCCACGCTCGACCAGCTCGCCGGCGTCTGGGAAGGGCGCCAGCAGCCAGTCGGGCGCGTCGGCGTAGATCTTCAGCAGGTCCTGGCGGTCCTGGTCGCTGGGCTGGGTCAGGTGCTGGACGACGATGGGCATGTTCGATCCTCGTATTCGGGCCGCGCAGTGTAGGACCATCGGCCAGCGCCGACCACCGCCCGTAGCGGCGCAGCGCCCTGCGCGCCTATAATGCCGGCCCTTCTTATAATTACGTGCAGTGTTAGCTGTGGAGCTGGTGATGGCCGAACGCAAGGCATCCGTCGCGCGCGACACCCTGGAAACCCAGATCAAGGTTTCCATCGACCTGGATGGAACGGGCAAGGCCCGCTTCGATACCGGGGTTCCCTTCCTCGAGCACATGATGGACCAGATCGCCCGCCACGGCCTGATCGACCTGGACATCGAGTGCAAGGGCGACCTGCATATCGACGACCACCATACCGTCGAAGACATCGGCATCACCCTCGGCCAGGCCTTCGCCAAGGCTATCGGCGACAAGAAGGGCATCCGCCGCTACGGCCATGCCTACGTGCCGCTGGACGAGGCGCTGTCGCGTGTGGTCATCGACTTCTCCGGCCGCCCCGGCCTGCAGATGCACGTGCCGTTCACCCGCGCTAGCGTCGGCGGCTTCGACGTGGACCTGTTCATGGAGTTCTTCCAGGGCTTCGTCAACCACGCCAACGTCACCCTGCACATCGACAACCTGCGTGGGCACAACACCCACCACCAGATCGAAACCGTGTTCAAGGCCTTCGGCCGCGCGCTGCGCATGGCCATCGAACTGGACGAGCGCATGGCCGGCCAGATGCCGTCCACCAAAGGGTGCCTGTAATGCAGACTGTCGCCGTCATCGACTACGGCATGGGCAACCTGCACTCGGTGTCCAAGGCGCTGGAGCGCGTGGGCGCCGGGCGCGTACTGGTGACCAGCGACGCCAATGTGATCCGCGAGGCGGACCGCGTGGTGTTCCCCGGCGTCGGCGCGATCCGCGACTGCATGGCCGAGATCAAGCGCCTGGGCTTCGACAGCCTGGTGCGTGAAGTCAGCCAGGACCGTCCGTTCCTCGGCATCTGCGTCGGCATGCAGGCGCTGATGGAGCGTAGTGAAGAGAATGACGGTGTCGACTGCATCGGTCTGTTCCCCGGCCAGGTGCGCTTCTTCGGCAAGGACCTGCACGAGGACGGCGAGCACCTGAAGGTGCCGCACATGGGCTGGAACGAAGTGGCGCAGGGCGTCGACCACCCGCTGTGGCACGACATCCCGAACAACGCGCGCTTCTACTTCGTGCACAGCTACTACATCGAGGCGGGCAACCCGCGCCAGGTGGTCGGCCGCGGCCATTACGGGCGTGATTTCGCCGCTGCGCTGGCCGATGGCTCGCGCTTCGCCGTGCAGTTCCACCCGGAGAAGAGCCATACCCATGGCCTGCAGTTGTTGCAGAACTTCGCCGCCTGGGATGGCCGCTGGTAAGCCATGGCCCGCCAGAAGGACAAGCCCGCGATCCTCGAACTCGATGGCGCCCAGCGCCAGAGTGCGGCGCGGGCCATCCAGCGTTTCCTCGAAGACCGTTTCGAGCTGGATGTCGGCTCCTTCGAGGCCGAGGAGGCGCTGGATTTCTTCATGCGCGAGTTCGGCCCGCTGTTCTACAACAAGGCGATCTTCGACGTGCAATCTCACCTGAAAGACCGGTTCGAGAGCATCGAAAGCGACTTGTGGGCGCTCGAGAAGAGCTGACCCGACCCCATTCATCTTTGGATTCGAGCAGGTTCAACCCATGCTGATCATCCCCGCAATCGATCTGAAAGACGGCGCCTGCGTGCGCCTGCGCCAGGGCCTGATGGAAGACGCCACCGTCTTCTCCGATGACCCGGTATCCATGGCCGCCAAGTGGGTGGAGGGCGGATGCCGTCGTCTGCACCTGGTGGACCTGAACGGCGCCTTCGAAGGCAAGCCGGTCAACGGTGAAGTGGTCACCGCCATCGCCAAGCGCTACCCGAACCTGCCGATTCAGATCGGCGGCGGCATCCGTTCGCTGGAAACCATCGAGCACTACGTCCGCGCCGGCGTCAGCTACGTGATCATCGGCACCAAGGCAGTGAAGCAGCCGGAATTTGTCGCCGAAGCCTGCAAGGCATTCCCGGGCAAGGTCATCGTTGGCCTCGACGCGAAAGACGGCTTCGTCGCCACCGATGGCTGGGCGGAAGTGAGCTCGGTACAGGTCATCGACCTGGCCAAGCGTTTCGAGGCCGATGGCGTCTCGGCGATCGTCTACACCGACATCGCGAAGGACGGCATGATGCAGGGCTGCAACGTCGAAGCTACTGCTGCCCTGGCCAACGCCACGCGCATTCCGGTGATCGCTTCGGGCGGCATCCACAACCTGGGCGACATCCAGAAGCTGCTGGACGCCCGCACACCGGGCATCGTCGGCGCCATCACCGGTCGCGCGATCTATGAAGGCACCCTGGACGTCGCCGAGGCCCAGGCACTGTGCGACGCCTTCAAGGGCTGAGCTGAACCACGGGGAACCCTGACATGGCACTGGCTAAACGCATCATTCCCTGCCTCGACGTGGACAACGGCCGCGTGGTGAAGGGCGTCAAGTTCGAGAACATCCGCGATGCCGGCGACCCGGTGGAAATCGCCCGTCGCTACGACGAGCAGGGCGCGGACGAGATCACCTTCCTCGACATCACCGCCAGCGTCGATGGCCGCGACACTACTCTGCATACCGTCGAGCGCATGGCCAGCCAGGTGTTCATCCCGCTGACCGTGGGCGGCGGCGTCAGGACAGTGCAGGACATCCGCAACCTGCTCAATGCCGGTGCGGACAAGGTCTCGATCAACACCGCCGCGGTATTCACCCCGGAATTTGTCGGCGAAGCCGCCGCGCGCTTCGGCTCGCAGTGCATCGTGGTCGCCATCGACGCCAAGAAAGTGTCGGCCCCCGGCGAAACCCCGCGCTGGGAAATCTTCACCCACGGCGGCCGCAAGCCTACTGGGCTGGATGCCGTGGAGTGGGCGAAGAAGATGGAAGGCCTGGGCGCCGGTGAAATCCTGCTGACCAGCATGGATCAGGACGGCGTCAAAAGCGGCTACGACCTGGGCGTGACCCGCGCCATCAGTGAGGCTGTGGGCGTTCCGGTGATCGCTTCCGGCGGTGTCGGCAACCTGGAGCACCTGGCCGCCGGCATCATCGAAGGCAAGGCCGACGCGGTTCTGGCGGCGAGCATCTTCCACTTCGGCGAGTACAGCGTGCCGGAAGCCAAGGCTTACCTGGCCAGCCGCGGCATCGTCGTGCGCTGATCCCTTCCGGGCCGGGGTTCTCCCGGCCCGATGGCTCTATCGCGAGCCTTCCTCTCCTGCGTCCGGTGGCCGCATCCCCTTCCTGCGCACGAAGCTTGCTAGCCGAAGGCTTCAGTCAAGGTAATGGCGTATCCATGTCCCATTGCCATATTCATAGGGTTTATTGGCGTCAATTCTCCGAGTAAGCTCTGCGCCTTCTCAGAAATGTCATACGCAGGAAATATCTCGATGCTGAAGCGCATTCTGCTCGCATGGCTAGGCTGCGGCCTGCTTCTGGCCGGTGCGGCAAGGGCCGAAACGGATTCTTCGGATTACAGCGTGGTGCTGCTCACCGAGAACTTCCCCCCTTACAACATGGCCATCAACGGCAAGAACTTCGCCCAGGAAGACAGCATCGACGGCATCGCCGTGGATATCGTCAAGGAGATGTTCAAGCGCGCCGGCGTGCAGTACAGCCTGACCCTGCGCTTCCCCTGGGACCGCATCTACAAGCTGGCGCTGGAGAAGCCCGGCTACGGCGTGTTCGTCACCGCCCGCCTGCCCGAGCGCGAAAGCCAGTTCAGGTGGGTCGGCCCGATCGGTCCGGACGACTGGGTGCTGCTGGCCAAGGCCGACAGCCCGATCAGCCTGAACAATCTGGACGAAGCGAAGAAATATCGCGTCGGCGCCTACAAGGGCGACGCCATGGCCCAGTACCTGAGCGAGCACGGCTTCGAGCCGGTGCTGGCGCTGCGTGACCAGGAGAACGCCGCCAAGCTGCGCGACGGCCAGATCGACCTTTGGGCCAGCGGTGACCCGGCGGGTCGCTACCTGGCCAAGCAGGTTGGCGTCACCGGCCTGAAGACCGTGCTGCGTTTCAATAGCGACCAGCTGTTCCTCGCGCTGAACCGCGAGACCCCGGATGCCGTGGTGCAGAAGCTGCAGGCGGCGCTGGACAAGATGCGCGCCGAAGGTTTCGTCGACGACGTACTCAACAGTTACCTGTGACACCCGAAGGCCGGCTGCTCGCCGGCCTTCGTGTTTGGCGCCGACATCCCTCGGCGCCGGTTTTGCCACGGAAGGCAGACGAGCGAAGTATTACGTCCCCTCTGCAGGGATGCCGCAAGCCCAATAACGATAACCAAGCGAGCGGTATGACCATGCTGAAAGTCCTGATCAAGACCCTGACCCTGGGTCTGTTGCTGGGGGCCGCCACGGCCCGCGCCGAGTTGCCCGCCGATTACAAGATGGTGCTGCTCACCGAGAACTTCCCGCCGTTCAACATGGCGGTGGACGACAAGAACTTCGCCCGTGATGAGGGTATCGACGGCATCAGCGCCGATATCGTTCGCGAGATGTTCAAGCGCGCCGGCATCCAGTACAGCCTGAGCCTGCGTTTCCCCTGGGACCGCCTGTACAAACTGGCCCTCGACAAGCCCGACTACGGGCTGTTCTCCACCACCTATACGCCCGAGCGCGTGCCGCTGTTCAAGTGGGTCGGGCCGATCGCCAAGACCCACTGGGTGCTGCTGGCGCCGCCGGGCAGTTCGATCAAGGTGAAGGACCTCAAGGACGCCGCCAAGTACAAGCTCGGTGCCTACAAGAACGACGCCGTCAGCCAGAACCTGGAGAGCCAGGGCATCCCGGTGCTCAACGCGCTACGCGATCAGGAAAACGTGAAGAAGCTGACCACCGGCGAAATCGACCTCTGGGCTACCACCGATCCCGTGGGTCGCTACCTGGCCAAGCAGGAGGGCGTGTCCGGCCTGCAGACCGTGCTGCGTTTCAATGAGGCGCAGTTGTACCTGGCGATCAACAAGGACACGCCGGACGAGGTGGTGGCCAAGCTGCAGAAGGCGCTGGACGAGATGCGCGCCGATGGCTTCATCGAGCAGGCGACCAATAACTACCTGTAAGGTCGGCTTATCGTTGTAGGAGCGAGCTTGCTCGCGAACCCAGCTTCCGCGGATTTCTGTGCCGGGCGCTGTTCGCGAGCAAGCTCGCTCCTACAGAAAGCCGATCCTGGCTACATCTATCGGTAAATCCCATCCCGCCCATGCCCCGCCATGGCGCGGTTGCCGCGCTCGGCGATCATCAACGGCGGTTTCACCAGTTCGAAGCCCTGGGCCTTCAGCGTCGGCAAAACACGCTTGAGCACCGCCAGGGTCGCCGGCTTCGGGTGGCCGATCATCACCACCGTGCCCTGCTTGCGCGCCAGTTGCAGGCCGCGCTGCATCTGCTCCATCACTGCGGCTTCGCTCGGGTCGTCATCGAGGAATACGTCCCGCGAGAGGCTGGCGAGGCCGATCTTCTGCGCCTCGGCGGCGGCTACGGTGGCAGCGCTGGTGCGGCTGTCGAGGAGGAACAGATGGCGGCGCTGCAGCTCCGCGGCCAGCCAGGCCATGGCCGGGCGGTCGGCCGTCATGCGGCTGCCTTCGTGGTTGTTCAGGCCTTGCACATAGGGGACTTTTGCCAGCGCGGCGTCCAGACGCCGAGCTCTTTCGTCCTGGGTCAGCTCAGGGCTCCAGGCGAAGTCACCGCGGGCCGGGTCCATCGGCATGTGCAGCATCACGGTGCGCCCGCGCTGGTGCGCCTCGCGCGCAAGCTCGGCGGCGTGGGGCGTGTCGGGGATGATCGCCAGGGCGATGGCGGGAGATATGTCGAGCACCTGGCGGTCGCGCGCCAGATTCTGCCCGAGGTCGTCGATGACGATGCTGACCAGCGGCTTGCTGCCATCCGGCCGGGGCGCGGCGGCCACCGGCAGGCACAGCAACGCACCCAGGCACAGGCTCAGTAGCAGCCGGGCCGGGCGCATCGGTCAGTTGTTGCCGCGGCTGACGCTGAGTCCTTTCAGCAGGCTGAGGGCTTGGCTGAGCTGGTAGTCGCCATCCTGCGGGCGATCCTCCGGCGGCTTGCCGGAGGCGGTCGGACGATCCTGGCCACCATTGCCGTTGGCCAGGTGGCCCTGCAGGTCGGCTTCCTTGAACCCGTCGAACTCGCTCTTCTCGCGGGTCACCTTGGCGCGTTCCACCTCAATGTCCGGGGTGATGCCCTGGGCCTGGATGGAGCGGCCGTTGGGGGTGTAGTACAGCGCGGTGGTGAGCTTCAGGGCGCGGTCGTTGTTCAGCGGCAGCACGGTCTGCACCGAGCCCTTGCCGAAGCTGTCGGTGCCCATGAGGATGCCGCGCTTCTGGTCCTGCAGAGCGCCGGCGACGATTTCTGCCGCCGAGGCGCTGCCGCCGTTGATCAGTACCACCAACGGCACACCGTCGCTCGGGTCGGCCGGATCGGCGGAGAAGCGCAGCTCGGAGTTGGGGATGCGGCCCTTGGTGTAGACGATCAGCCCCTTGGTGAGGAAGGCGTCCGCCACTTCCACCGCCGACTGCAGCACGCCGCCAGGGTTGTTGCGCAGGTCCAGGATCACGCCCTTGAGCTTACCCTTGTTGTCGTTGCGCAGCTTGGCCAGCGCCTTGACGGTCTCCTCGCCGGTGTTGACCTGGAACTGGGTGATGCGCAGGTAACCATAGCCCGGTTCGAGCATCTGGCTCTTCACGCTCTTGACCTTGATGATGGCGCGCTTGAGGGTGACGTCGAACGGCTTGCCGCCGCCGCGCACGATGGTCAGGGTGATCGGCGAGCCAGCCTTGCCGCGCATGCTGTCCACCGCCTCGTTCATCGACTGGCCCTTGGTCGGCTTGCCGTCGATCTTGACGATCAGGTCGCCCGGCTGGATGCCGGCGTTGGCGGCGGGGGTGTCGTCGATCGGCGAGATCACCTTGACGAAGCCATCCTCGCTGCCGACCTCGATGCCCAGGCCACCGAATTCGCCGCTGGTGCTTTCCTGCAGCTCGGCGAATTCTTCCGGGCCGAGGTACGCCGAGTGCGGGTCGAGGTTGCTGAGCATGCCCTTGATGGCATTCTCCAGCAGCGTCTTGTCGTCCACCGGTTCCACATAGGCCGCCTTCACCCGGTCGAGGACCTCGGCAAAGGTGCGCAGCTCATCGAGCGGCAGCGGAGCCTCCTTGCCGTTGGCCACAGCAGATGCGGCCGGCGCGTCGGCGGCCTGGGCCGCACCGACGCCGAGCAGCAAGGCCAGGGCCAGGGTAGTAAGACGGAAAGCTTGCGACATGTTTGGCTCCTAATGCGTGATCGCCGCTTATCCTTGCGTGCGACACCAGGTCGAAGGGTCCGCCGGGCGGCCCTGATGGCGAATGGCAAAATACACCGCCGGGGTACTCTGACCCCCGCTGGCTCCCACGGTTGCAATGGGATCGCCCGCTTTGACGGTATCGCCGGCGTCCTTCAGAAGACTTTGATTATGCCCATAAAGGCTCAGGTAGCCACCACCGTGGTCGAGAATCACCAGTAGGCCGGAGCCGCGCAGCCAGTCGGCGAACACCACGCGGCCGCCATGTACGGCACGCACGGTGCTGCCGGCAGAAGCGCCGATCAGTACGCCGTCCCAGGTGGCACGGGGGTCGTCGCCACGCGGGCTGCCGAAGCGCGCAAGGACGCGGCCATCCACCGGCCAGGGCAGCCGGCCCTTGGTGGCGGCGAAGGCTCCGCCGAAACCGGCGCCGCTGGAAACCAGCGGGCCGCTGTAATCGGGGCGCTTGGAGGGCGTGTCCGGCTTCTCGCCGCGTGCCGCCAGTTCCTGCTCGCGCTTGACCCGCTCGCGCTCGGCGGCCAGGGCGCGCTGTCGCGCTTCCTCGGCTTCGCGGGCCTGGCGGGCGAGGGTTTCCTCGATGGTCTTGAGTACCTTGTTGAGGTCCACCTGGCTCTGTTCGCGGTCCTTGAGCTTGCTGCTGCCGTCCTTGAGATCGCTGTTGAGCTTGGCCAGGGTCTCCTGGCGCGCCTTGCGGGCGTCGGCCAGTTCCTGGCGACGGGCTTCCAGGGCGCTCTGCTGGGCGACCTGCTCGTCCTTCTGCGAGGTGATTTCCTGCTCGACGTTGCTCAGCTGGCGCAACGTCTCGTTGAAGGCCGAGAGCTGCTCCAGGCGCGCCTTGTTGATGTAGTCGTAGTAGGTGAGGGTGCGGCTGAACTTCTCCGGGTGCTCCTGGTTCAGCAGCAGCTTGAGGTATTCCTGGCGGCCGCTCTGGTAGGCGGCGCGGGCCTGGATGGCGATCAGACGCTGCTGCTCAAGGCGCGCGCCCTGGAGTTTTTTTTTCTCTGAATCGAGGCGCTGCAGCTCTTCCTCGTTCTTCTTCATCTCGTCCTGGATCTGCTTGATCTGCTTCTCCAGGTCGCCCATCTGGGTCTCGGTGGACTTGAGCTGCTTCTGCACCCCGGACTTTTCGTCCTGGATGTTCTTCAGGTTTTTCTTCAGCTCGTTGATGTCTTTCTGCGTCTGCTCCAGCTGACGCTGGGCGTCGGCGCGTTCGTCGGCAACGGCCGGGAGCGGGCTCAGGAGGCAGATCAGCAGCAGCGGGAGGAGGGCGCGAGGCATTGGGCGGCGGGGACCTGAAGTCTGGACGGCCTAGTATGCCCGTGGCGGGCATTAAAAAAAACGCCCCAGGCCGCATGGCGTGGGGCGTTTGCTCTTACCGACGGGAGGTGGCTCACGTTCCCGCCAGATCGATAGCTATTAAAGCAGGGTGACGATCGATTTCCCGGTCATCTCTTTTGGCTGCTCCAGACCCATCAGGTTCAGCAGGGTCGGGGCCACATCGGCGAGTACGCCGCCCTCGCGTATGCTCAGCTTGCGCTTGCCGACATAGACGAAGGGCACCGGCTCGCAGGTGTGCGCGGTGTGCGCCTGGCCGGTCATGGCGTCTTCCATCTGCTCGACGTTGCCGTGGTCGGCGGTGATCAGCGCTTCGCCGCCGACCTTGTCCAGCGCCTCGACGATGCGACCGACGCAGGTATCCAGGCACTCGACGGCTTTCACCGCGGCTTCGAACACGCCGGTGTGGCCGACCATGTCGCCGTTGGCGTAGTTGACGATGATCACGTCGAAGCGCTGGTTCTCGATGGCGTCGACGATCTTGTCGGTGACCTCCGGCGCGCTCATTTCCGGCTGCAGGTCATAGGTGGCGACCTTGGGCGAGGGGATGAGGATGCGTTCTTCGCCTTCGAACGGCTCTTCACGGCCGCCGGAGAAGAAGAAGGTCACATGGGCGTACTTCTCGGTCTCGGCGATGCGCAGCTGGGTCTTGCCGTTCTTGGCCAGGTATTCGCCCAGGACGTTGTCCAGGGATTCGGGCTTGAACGCGCAGGGGGCCGGAATGCTCGCCGCGTACTGGGTCAGCATCACGTATTCGGCCAGGTGCAGCTCGCGCTGGCGCGGGAATTCCTTGAAGCCCGGCTCGACGAAGGCGCGCGACAGCTCGCGGGCACGGTCGGCGCGGAAGTTCATGAAGACCACGGCATCGCCATCTTCCACGCGCACCTGTGCGCCGATGCGGGTGGCCTTGACGAATTCGTCGCTCTCACCGCGCTCGTAGGCGGCGTTTAGCGCGCCCTCGGCGGTCTCGGCGGTGAATTCGGCAGTGCCGTCGGTGATCAGGTTGTAGGCGGCTTCGACGCGGTCCCAGCGATTGTCGCGGTCCATGGCGAAGTAGCGGCCGATGATGCTGGCGGTACGGCCCTTGCCGATGCGGGCGAAGGCGTCGTCGAGCAGCTTCAGCGACGGCTCGGCGCTCCTGGGCGGCGTGTCGCGACCGTCGAGGAAGGCGTGCAGGTAGATTTTCTCGGCGCCACGCTGGGCGGCCAGCTCGGCCATGGCGATCAGGTGGTCCTGGTGGCTGTGTACGCCACCGTCGGAAAGCAGGCCGAGGATGTGCACGGCCTTTCCGGCATTCGCTGCCTTGTCCACGGCGCCAGTCAGCACGGGGTTCTGGAAGAACTCGCCATCGCGGATGGCCTTGGTGACGCGGGTGAAGTCCTGGTAGACGACACGGCCTGCGCCCAGGTTCATGTGGCCGACCTCGGAGTTGCCCATCTGGCCGTCGGGCAGGCCGACGTCCATGCCGGAGCCTGAGATCAGGCCGTTGGGCTGGCTGGCCAGTAGGCGGTCCCAGTTGGGCTTCTTCGCGGCATAGATGGCGTTGTATTCCGGGCTCTCGCTATGGCCGAAGCCGTCCAGAATGATCAGGACCAGCGGTTTGGGCGTTGCAGTCATAGTTACGGCTCTTTCCGAGAATAGGGGTCAGAAAAGGACACATATTTTACCTTTTGGTGCCGACAGACGCCATGATCCCTAGGGTTCAGCCGTCAGATACGCGCGTGTATACTGGCCGGCATTTTTACGTCTGGATGTCCTGCGCATGTCTTCGTTTCTTCCTCGTCTGATCGAATTCGCCACCCACCACTACCTGCTGGTCGGTGCCCTGGTCATCCTGCTGGTACTGCTGGCCCTGCACGAAATGCGCAAGGGTGGCCGCGCGCTGTCCACCCGCGAGCTGACTGCCATGGTCAACGCCGAGCAGGCCGTGGTGCTGGATATCCGTCCCACCAAGGAGTTCACCACCGGTCACATCGTCGGTGCTCTGAATATCCCGGCGGACAAGCTGAACGCCCGCATGAGCGAGCTGGACAAACACAAGGCCAAGACCATCATCGTGGTCGATGGCATGGGGCAGCACTCGGGCACCTGGTGCAGCGTGCTGCAGAAGGCTGGCTACACCGCCGCCAAGCTCTCCGGCGGTATCGGCAGCTGGCGTGGCGACAACCTGCCCCTGGTGAAGTGAGATGCCGTCGACCTTGATCTACACCAGCGCGTGGTGCCCTTATTGCATCCGCGCCAAGGCCCTGCTGGACAAGAAGGGTGTCGCCTACGAGGAAATCTCCGTGGACGGCAAGCCTGGCGTTCGCGCCGAGATGGCCAGCAAGGCGGGCCGCACTTCGGTGCCGCAGATCTGGATCGACGGAACCCACATCGGCGGCTGCGACGATCTTTACGCGCTGGAACGCGCGGGCAAGCTGGATACGCTGCTCTCGGCGTGATCCCTCATTCTGAAACGATGCACAAGAAGGTCCCGAAATGACTGAACAAGCCAGCAACGGCGCAGCCGAACAAGACAACAACCCGCAGTTCTCGCTGCAGCGCATCTACGTACGCGACCTCTCCTTCGAGGCCCCCAAGGCTCCGGAAATCTTCCGCCAGGAGTGGCAGCCGGCCATTTCGATGGACCTGAACACCCGTCAGAAGCAGCTGGACGGCGACTTCTACGAAGTGGTCCTGACCGTTTCGGTGACCGTGAAGAACAACGAGGAAACCGCTTTCATCGTTGAGGTGCAGCAGGCCGGCATCTTCCTGATCAAGGGCCTGGACGCTTCCAGCATGAGCCACACCCTGGGTGCCTTCTGCCCGAACATCCTCTTCCCCTACGCTCGCGAAACCCTGGACAGCCTGGTTGTCCGCGGTTCTTTCCCGGCGCTGATGCTGTCCCCGGTGAACTTCGATGCGCTGTACGCGCAGGAAATTGCCCGTATGCAGGCTTCCGGCGAGATCCCGGCTCAGTAATCACTGACGCCCGACGAGAAAGGCGCCTTCGGGCGCCTTTTTCTTTGCCTGCGATCCGGGGTGGTCAAAATTTGCACAACATTGTGCGAGCTACGAGCCGCATGGCCTGTGCATGGTTATCCACAGGCTGTTCCGTCGGTTGCTCAGAGTTGCTGTGGGTAAGCGCTGCTGCTCTTCGTGGGAGCGCGCTTGCTTGCGAACAGTCTGGCTGTAGCTGAGGGAGTCCGGCGTTCGCGAGCAAGCTCGCTCCTGTAGAAAGGAAATGCGGGCTGAGCGTTCAAGTTTGGTGCATGCGCACTAGCAGGGCGCAGGTGCAGCGACACTCGACTCGCCGGGAAATGCCTGGGGAATGCTGCCGTCAGCGCGTTTCGGTTATCGGGTAGAAATCGCTGAAAGCCTTATGCGGCAAGGCCTGTAGGGTCTTTTCGTGTCGTGCCTCCGCTCGCCGGCAAGGCCCTGGGCCGATTTTGGCACGCCCTCTGCAATACCCCTGACAACAGCGATTTCAGGGGCCTCGGTACAGGCAGGCTGGGGAACCCCTCTTTTACATCTTGCGAGCGTGCAGCCCGAAGCGGCGGCCGTCGCAGCCGGTTCGGGGGTCCTGGTACAGGCAGGCCGGGAAAGCCCCCTTTTTATGCCCGCAGGCGTGCCACGGCGCCCTGCGCACCCGTTAGGGGTCCTGGTACAGGCAGGCCGGGGAAACCCCTCTTTTATGCCCGCGAACCTTCGCTCGAAGGCTTCGCCTCCCACTTCGGGGCCCCGGACCAGGCAGGCCGGGAATACCCCGCTTTTATTCGGGCCGCGCGCTGATGGTCAGGCGCCACCGGCCCTCGACTTCGGTGCTGTCCCAGGTACCTTGCAGGCGCCGGGTCGACAGCAGCGTCAGCAGAAGCCCTTCTCCTTGCGGCTCCAGTCTCCAGCGCACCGGCGCATCACCGATCCGCAGTTGCCCCTGCTGTGCCGTGGCAACGGCTTCGATCTGCAGCACCAGTGCGCCGTCCTGATGGCCGGCGCGAACGGCCGGCTGCGCGTCCAGGGTGAGTACCAGGCCATCGGTCGCAGGCTCTATGGCGAGGATCCGGGTTGGCCCTTCGTGCGGCGGATTGACCAGGCGGCCTATCATCAGGCCCAGCAGCAGGCCCAGCACACACAGCGAAACCATCACTTTCAGCCAGGGCCTGGGCCGCATTTGCTCCTTTGCGGGAGTAGAATGCCCGCCGTTCTCAGGCTCGGAGCGCTGCATGTTCCACGTAATCCTTTTTCAACCGGAAATTCCCCCCAACACCGGCAACATTATCAGGCTGTGCGCCAACGCGGGCGCAAGCCTGCACCTGATCGAGCCGCTGGGCTTCGAGCTGGACGACAAGCGCCTGCGTCGCGCCGGGCTGGATTACCACGAGTACGCCAGCGTGCGGCGCTACGCGAGCCTCGAGCAATGCCTGGAACAGCTCGGCCGCCCGCGCCTGTTCGCCTTCACCACCAAGGGTTCGCAGCCATTCCATGAAGTGGCTTACGAGCGTGGCGACGCTTTCCTCTTCGGTCCGGAAAGCCGTGGGCTGCCCGAGGAAGTGCGTGACGCGCTGCCGCCGGAGCAGCGCGTGCGCCTGCCGATGCGTCCGGGTTGCCGCAGCCTGAACCTGTCCAATACCGTCGCCGTGACCGTCTATGAAGCCTGGCGTCAACACGGCTTCGCCATGGACTGAGCGTTTTTTGTACGGCTCACGCCAACCCGCGTCGGGCGTGAAGCGCAGCGGCTTGCCCCAAGCTTATCCACAGGCAGGCGCACAGCCGATGTGAGCAACCCGCAAATTCCTGCACAGAAACCGAGCAAACTCCCAGACCGCGCATGCTCTGGGCTGTAGCACGTTCCTTCCCCGTTCCGTGCACAGTGTTATCCACAGGTTCTGGGGGTAAATGCTACCGGGATGTGACCTGGTTTAATGGGCATTGATGGCGGCCGTGGCCCCCGCTTACAGCCAATGACGCGCTCGCCAACTGTGAAGGAGCGGACTTCGTCCGCGAGCGGTCAGCCCCGCACCGCGCTGCGGGGTTTGGCACGGCAACACAAGAAAAAGGGGCCTTCGGCCCCTTTCCAGTGGAACGACTTCAGTCGTCGCCGTCCTCGTCCGGGCCGTCGATCTTCATGCCCAGTTCCTTGATCTTGCGAGTCAGGGTATTACGGCCCCAGCCCAGCAGCACGGCGGCGTCGCGGCGGCGGCCGGCGGTGTGCTTGAGCGCGGTCTCGATCATGATCCGCTCGAACGCCGGCACGGCGGTGTCCAGCAGGTTCGACTGCCCGCGTCCCAGTGCCTGGTCGGCCCAATGGCGCAACGCCTGCTCCCAGTTGGCGGCCGGCACGCTGTCCTGCGGCTGGGTCATCAGCTCCGGCGGCAGGTCGTCGATATGCACCTCACGGCCCGAAGCCATGACGGTGATCCAGCGGCAGGTGTTCTCCAACTGGCGCACGTTGCCCGGCCAGCCGAGGTTCTTCAGGTATTCCTCGGTTTCCGGCTTGAGCAGCTTCGGCTCGACTGCCAGCTCCTGCGCCGCGCGGGAAAGGAAGTGTCGGGCCAGTGCCGGGATGTCCTCGCGGCGGTCGGCCAGGCGCGGAATGTGCACCCGGATGACGTTCAGGCGGTGGAACAGGTCCTCGCGGAACTTGCCTTCGCGCACCAGGTTTTCCAGGTTCTGGTGAGTGGCGGCGATGATTCTCACGTCCACTTTCACCGGGGTGTGGCCACCCACCCGGTAGAACTCGCCGTCGGCCAGTACGCGCAACAGGCGGGTCTGGGTGTCGGCCGGCATGTCGCCGATCTCGTCGAGGAACAGCGAGCCGCCGTCAGCCTGTTCGAAGCGGCCGCGCCGCTGGTTGGCTGCGCCGGTAAAGGCGCCTTTCTCGTGGCCGAACAGTTCGGACTCCATCAGATCCTTGGGGATCGCCGCCATGTTCAGCGCGATGAACGGCGAAGCCGCGCGCGGGCTGTGGCGGTGCAGGGCGTGGGCGACCAGCTCCTTGCCGGTGCCCGACTCGCCGTTGATCAGCACGGTGATGTTGGAGTGGGAGAGGCGGCCGATGGCGCGGAATACTTCCTGCATCGCCGGCGCCTCGCCGATGATCTCCGGGGTGCGTGTCTGGTTGGCCGGGGCTTCCAGGCCCTGTTGCTCCTGGGCGTGCTGGTTGGCGCGCTTGACCAGGGAGACGGCCTCGTCGACGTCGAACGGCTTGGGCAGGTATTCGAAGGCGCCGCCCTGGTAGGAGGCCACGGCGCTGTCCAGGTCCGAATGCGCAGTCATGATGATCACCGGCAGGCGCGGGTGCACCTCGCGGATCTGCGCCAGCAAATCCAGGCCGCTGGAACCGGGCATGCGGATGTCGGAGATGATCACGTCCGGTTGTTGCCGGCCCAGGCGGCTCATCACGCTGTCGGCGCTGTCGAAGCTGACGGTGGTCATGCCTTCCTGCTGCAGGGCTTTTTCCAGCACCCAGCGGATGGAGCGGTCGTCGTCGACGATCCAGACGGTCTCTGATCGGCTCATGGTCAATGGACTCCTTGTTCCAGGGGCAGGAACAGACTGAACACGGTGTGGCCGGGATGGCTCTCGCATTCGATCAAGCCCTGGTGCTGGCTGATGATGTTCTGGGTGATGGCGAGGCCCAGGCCGGTGCCGTCGGCGCGGCCGCTGACCATGGGATAGAAGATGGTGTCCTGCAGTTCAGCCGGAATGCCGGGGCCGTTGTCGATGATCTCGACCTTGCACACGAGGCGATGGCGCGTGTGGCCGATGGTGAACTGACGCAGGGTGCGGGTGCGCAGGGTGATGCGCCCCAGCTTGAGTTCGTTCTGCGCGGCGATCGCCTGCATGGCGTTGCGCACGATGTTGAGCACCGCCTGGATCATCTGCTCGCGGTCGATCAGCAGATCCGGGATGCTCGGGTCGTAGTCGCGTACCAGCGGAATGGTGCCCTGGGTTTCGGCTTCGACGAGGCTGCAGACGCGCTCCAGCACTTCGTGGACGTTGGTCACCGAGAGCTGCGGGAGCTTGTTGGAGCCGAGCATGCGGTCCACCAGGTTCCTCAGCCGGTCGGCTTCCTCGATGATGACGTTGGTGTAGTCCTTGAGCGACTCGTCCGGCAGCTCGCGGGAAAGCAGCTGCGCCGCGCCACGAATCCCACCCAGCGGGTTCTTGATCTCATGGGCCAGGCCGCGCACCAGGAGCTTGGTGGTCTCCTGCTTGGACAGTTGCGCCTCTTCCTTGGTGATCCGCAGCAGCCGGTCGCGAGGGTGGACTTCGAGTAGCAGCAGGGTGTCGCGACGGTCGAGAATCGGCGTCACCGCGTAGTCGACGGTGATGGTCTGGCCGGTCAGCGAGGTCAGGGTCGCTTCGCGCTTGGTGAAGGGGTGCGCCTCTTCCACGGCCTGGCGCAGCGACTGCAGTGCCTCGGGCGATTCGGTGAACAGCTCGCTGATGAATTGCCCATGGCTGCGCTGGCCACTGACTGCCAGCAGCATTTCCGCTGCCGGGTTCATGTACTCCAGGCGCAGCTCGGCGTTGAGCAGGATCACCGCCGTGGTGAGGTTGTCGAGCAACAGGCGGAGCTGGGTTTCTGTAGGCATGGCGTAGGAGATGTCCCAAGACTGTGCGGGAAAATGCAAGAAGCAAACCAGGCCCTGAAAAGACGCGTATTTCGCGGCATCGCGCTGATTTGCGGTGCGCAGGCGGCCAATCCGCTCAGCGGGAGTGACCCGAAATGGGGAGAGTATAGAAAGTGGTGCAGGCATATGCACCGATATGGTGCATTTGTGGCTGGTCGCACGCCGCCGTCAGCGACGGTCGGCGCTGAACGGTTGGCTGCGGTCGAGGTCGAGCGAGTCGGCCACGGAAACGCGGAACATATGGAAGGGCTGGTTGGGCGTCTGCTCGATGGTGCGCCCGAGGGTGTCGATGATTTCCACCGACAGCTGGTGAGTGCCGCGATCGATGTTGTTCAGCGGGAAGACCGGGCTGCGGCCAGGGTCGCCGACCGGCTTGCCGTCCAGCAGCAGGCGGTAGAGGTGGCCGGGCAACAGGGCTGGGTCGCTGGTGGCGGAAACGATCAGGGCCCCGTCATTGGCGCGTACGGTGGCATCGGGCTCCGGCACGATGATGCGCAGCAACTGGTAGGCCGGCGGGCCGGGCGGCAGCGCGGGAGTGGCCGGTGCGTAGAGCGGCGGCGGCATCTGCACGCCGTTGGGCGAGCCGGGCTGGGAGTTGGTCGGCGCCAGTTGCAGCTTCTGCGCGTTGCCGCGCGGTGGCTGGTCGGTGAAGACGCGATTGCCGTCCTTGTCGATGTAGGTGTAGACCTCGGCGCTGGCCGAGAGGCAGAACAGTACCGAGAGCAGGAAAACCAGCAGATGACGCATCGTCAGTTGGCCTTGCGCGCAGGGCTGTTGGTGCTGATGCGTTGCAGGGTGAAGCTCACCGGACTGCTGGCCTGGATCACCCGGCTGCCCTGCAGCACCTGGACAGCCAGGGTGTGGTCGCCACGGTCGATGTTCTGCAGGCCGATGCTGGTGCTGCTGGTCGGGACGCCGTAGGGCTGGCCGTCGAGCAACAGCTGCAATTGATGATCCGGCGCCAGGGGCGGCTGCACCACGACGTTCACCGTGAAAGTACCGTTGTTCTGGCGCAGCGCTTCGTCGTTCGGCAGGTTGCTCAGGGCGAGAATGGCATAGGCACCGGCAGGCTGGTTCTGGCTGCCGCTGACGGCGGGGACGATGGGAGCCTGCGGGCCGACGGTGTTGGTCGGTGGCAATTCCACGGGCTTGGCGTCGACGTTGGTCGGCGGCTGGTTGGTGAACACCGTCTTGCCGTTGGCGTCGGTGTACTTGTAGATCTGCGCGCTGGCTGGCAATGCGGCGGCGAGCAGCAGGGCGGTAAGGATCAGGCGCATGAAGAATCTCCGGATGGTCGTGCCAAGCCTTGCACCGCCGACGGCGGCTGGCAAGTTGCCTATTGTCTTTCAGCAGGGTGCCGCGCGTTGTGCGCTGCTGCTCGTCGAAGGACCTTTCCCGCGCGGGACGGGTCCGAGCCTGGCGCCCGCGTCTGTATGATGCGGGCGAGCGTCATTTTCCATCGGTGTGGGGTGTGCCTGTGATTTCGATTCGTTACCTGCTTCGTCAGTGGCTGCTGCTGTGCTGCCTTGGCCTCGGCTTGTCCGCCGCCGGTCCTGTGCTGGCGGCGCTACCCGGGCCGCTGGCCGGGGTGACGGGCGGTGGCGAGGCCAAGGTCAGCGATGCCCAGCTGGAGCAGTCGCTGAACCAGGTGATCAAGACCCTGGAGAATGACCAGCAGCGCGGCGATCTGCTGAAGAAACTCAAGCAGCTGCGCGATGCGACGCAGAAGGGTGCACAGGAACAGGGCGGCGTGCTCGGCCTGATCGGCGATACCCTGGGCAGCCTGGAGAAGCAGTTCGAAGGCGCCAACAGCCCGATGGTGCGCTGGGCCGAGCTGTTCCAGGGGGCGGGTTACGAGCTGGAAGTGCGTACGCCGTCGCTGGCGGAATGGCCGGGGATGATCCTCGATTTTGCCCTGGTCATCCTCATCTGGGCCTGCGTCGCCCTCGGCCTGCGCTGGATCGCCGGGCGCATGCGCAAGCGCTTCGGCCTGGAAGACGAGCTGCCACAGCATCCCAAGACCCGCGACCTGCTGCTGTTCGCCTTGCGCAAACTGGGCCCCTGGCTGGTCGCCTTCCTGATTACCGTCTACCTGTCGGTTGTCCTGCCCAGCTCGCTCGGCAAACTGGTGGCGATGGTGATCGCTTACACCCTGGTGTGCGGCACGCTGTTCTCCGCCCTTTGCGTGATCTCCCTGTCGCTGCTCAGCGGTCCGCACCGCATGCGCGCGCTGGATATCCTGCGCCGTCGGGCCTTCCGTCCGCTCTGGCTGATCGGCAGCCTCGCCGCACTGGGCGAGGTGATGCACGACCCGCGCGTCATCGAGAGCCTGGGCATGAACATCTCGCTCTTCGTCGGTTCGGTGGCGAACATCTGCGCGGCGCTGCTCACCGCGCTGTTCGTCCTGCAGTTCCGCCGCCCCATCGCACACCTGATCCGCAACCAGCCGCTGGAACGCCGGCTCAAGCGCCGCGGCCTGAGCGACCTGGTCGAGCTGATCGGCTCGATCTGGTTCCTGCCGGTGCTGGTGCTGGTGGGCATTTCGCTGTTCGCCACCATCGTTACTGCCGGCGACAGCAGCTACGCACTGCGCCGGGCCCTGGTCTGCGCCGTCGTGGCGGTGGTGGCGATGACCGTCAACGGCCTGATCCGTCGCGCGCACCAGCGCTCTGCCCGGCGCGGTGCGCGTCGCCATGCGCCCTACATCGAGCAATTGCAGAGCTTCGGCTACACGCTGCTGCACATCGCCAGCCTGCTGTTCTTCCTGGAGATCGGCCTGCGCGTCTGGGGCATGTCGCTGATCCGCTTCGCCGAGGGCGACGGCTCGCAGATCAGCCTCAAGCTGTTCAGCTTCGGCACCACCCTGCTGGTCGCCTGGCTGGTCTGGATCCTCACGGACACCGCCGTGCAGCACAGCCTCGGACTGGGCGGCAAGAAGAGCGCCAATGCCCGCGCCCTGACCATGCTGCCGCTGATCCGCAACGTACTGTTCGTGACTATCGCGGTGATCGCCCTGATCGTCGCCCTGGCCAACATGGGCATGAACGTCACGCCGCTGCTCGCCGGTGCCGGTGTGATCGGCCTGGCCATCGGTTTCGGCGCGCAATCGCTGGTGGCGGATTTGATCACCGGCCTGTTCATCATCATCGAGGACTCGCTGTCCATCGACGACTACGTCGACGTCGGCGGCCACCTCGGCACGGTGGAGGGCCTGACCATCCGCACCGTGCGCCTGCGCGACCTGGACGGCGTGGTGCACACCATCCCGTTCAGCGAGATCAAGAGCATCAAGAACTACTCGCGCCAGTTCGGCTACGCCATGTTCCGCTGGCCGGTGCCGGCGAGCATGCCGATCGACGACGCGCTGGCGCTGGTCAAGGAAGTCTCCGGCGAGCTGCGCACCGACCGCACCATCAACCGCGCCATCTGGTCGCCACTGGAAATCCAGGGTATCGAGAGCTTCGATGCCGGCCAGGCGATCCTGCGCTTCCGCTTCAAGACCGCGCCGATCCGCCAGTGGGAAGTACAGCGGGCGTTCAACCTGCGCCTGCGGCAGAAGCTCGACAAGGCCGGGCTGGAGCTCTCCATGCCGCGCCTGAACGTGCAGCTTTCGCGCATGCGCAAATCGCGCCGCGAGGACGACGAGGAACAGGGCGTGCCGGCGGACGGTGGTATCTGACCCGGCCTCCCGTTGCAGAAAGGGGCCTGCTCGCGATCAGATCAGTGCCAGGCGGTTCGCGAGCAGGCTCGCTCCTGCGGGGATGAGCTGCGGCGTTTTTCTGCAGGCATAAAAAAGGCCTCCCGAAGGAGGCCTTAATGCTGTCGCTATTTATAGGTATTCGTGGATCAGACGCTGTAGTACAGGTCGTATTCCAGCGGGTGCACGAAGGTACGCACCTTGATTTCTTCTTCCGACTTCAGCTCGATGTAGGCATCGATGAACTCGTCGGTGAACACGCCGCCCTTGGTCAGGAACGCACGGCCCTTGTCGAGTTCTTCCAGCGCCTCTTTCAGGCTGCCGCACACCTGCGGGATTTCCTTCGCCTCTTCCGGCGGCAGGTCGTACAGGTTCTTGTCGGCGGCATCGCCGGGGTGAATCTTGTTCTGGATGCCGTCCAGGCCGGCCATCAGCAGAGCGGCGAAGCACAGGTAGGGGTTGGCAGCCGGGTCCGGGAAGCGCGCTTCGATGCGGCGGGCTTTCGGGCTGGAAACGTACGGGATGCGGATCGAGGCGGAACGGTTACGGGCCGAGTAGGCCAGCATGACCGGGGCTTCGAAGCCCGGAACCAGACGCTTGTAGGAGTTGGTGGCCGGGTTGGTGAAGCCGTTCAGGGCCTTGCCGTGCTTGATGATGCCGCCGATGAAGTACAGGGCGGTGTCGGACAGGCCGGCATAGCCTTCGCCCGCGAAGGTGTTCTTGCCATCCTTGGAGATGGACATGTGCACGTGCATGCCCGAGCCGTTGTCGCCGTACAGCGGCTTCGGCATGAAGGTCACGGTCTTGCCGTAGGCGTCGGCCACGTTGTGGATGCAGTACTTCAGGGTCTGCACTTCGTCAGCCTTGGCAACGAGGGTGTTGAACTTCACACCGATCTCGTTCTGGCCGGCGGTGGCCACTTCGTGGTGGTGAACTTCCACGGTCAGGCCCATTTCTTCCAGAGCGTTGCACATGGCGGTACGGATTTCGTGGTCGTGGTCGACCGGCGGTACCGGGAAGTAGCCGCCTTTAACGCCCGGACGGTGACCTTTGTTGCCGGTCTCGATGTCGGCGTCGGTGTTCCAGGAAGCCTGCTCGGAGAAGATCTTGAACATCGAGCCGGAGATGTCGGACTTGAACTTCACTTCGTCGAAGATGAAGAACTCCGGCTCCGGGCCGACGAAGACGGTGTCGCCGATACCGGTGGACTTCAGGTATTCCTCGGCGCGCTTGGCGATGTTGCGCGGGTCGCGCTCATAGCCCTGCATGGTGCTCGGCTCGATGATGTCGCAGACCAGGATCAGCGTCGGCTCTTCGGTGAACGGGTCGAGCACGGCGGTGCTGTCGTCCGGGAGCAGGATCATGTCGGAGGCTTCGATGCCTTTCCAACCAGCGATGGAGGAACCGTCGAACATCTTGCCGGCTTCGAAGAATTCATCGTCCAGGGCGTCGCGGGCGGGCATGGTGACGTGCTGCTGCTTGCCTTTGGTATCGGTGAAGCGCAGGTCAACCCACTTCACGTCATGATCTTTGATCAGTTGTTGCGACTTGTACGACATGCTGTCCTCCAGGAGGGATTAGAGCTGGGAGCTTTTTCGTGCCCCAGTATCGGGTGATGCCGGCCGGAATACTCCGCCAGGGCAACCTGCCTCACAAGAGAGCAAGTTGCGTGCCAGTGCCCGTAAACGGGCAGGGCCCCTGAAAATGCGGGCTGTGGCGGGTGTTGCGGCGAACTGCGCCGTTTCTCTGCACTGCTTTGGTGCTCCATGGTGGTGCACAAGTCCATTTTGGTGCACAAAAAAGAAAGTCTCTGATTTCTGCTCAAGTCTTGAGCAATTTCGGATATAATTCCGCCCCTTTTTTTCAGTCCCATGGCAATCGCCCGATTCGCATGAAACTCATCGTCAAGGTCTTCCAGGAAATCACCATCAAGAGCCGGCCGGTGCGCAAGCGCTTCATCCGGCAACTGGCGAAGAACATTCGCACGGTGCTCCGCGACCTCGACCCCGAGCTGATGGTCGAAGGCGAGTGGGACAACCTCGAGGTCGAGACCAGGGTCACCGACCCCAAGGCCCTGCGCGAGATGATCGAGCGGCTGACCTGCACGCCGGGCATCGGCCACTTCCTGGAAGTGCATGAGTACCCGCTGGGCGATTTCGACGACATCCTCGAGAAGTGCAAACAGCACTTCGGCGACAAGCTGCTGGGCAAAGTGTTCTCCATGCGCTGCAAGCGCGCCGGCAAGCATCCCTTCACCTCTATAGATGTGGAGCGTTATGTCGGCGGCGGCCTGCGCCAGCACTGCGGTGCGGCGGGCGTATCGCTGAAGAACCCGGAAGTGGAAGTGCGCGTGGAAATCCGCCACGACCGCCTCTATGTCATCCACGCTCAGCACGAGGGCCTGGGCGGCTATCCGCTGGGCGCGCTGGAGCAGGTGCTGGTGCTGATGTCCGGCGGCTTCGACTCCACCGTGGCGGCCTACCAGATGATGCGCCGCGGCATGATCAGCCACTTCGTGTTCTTCAATCTCGGCGGCCGTGCCCACGAACTGGGCGTGATGGAAGTCGCGCACTACCTGTGGCAGAAGTACGGCAGCTCCCAGCGCGTGCTGTTCGTCAGCGTGCCTTTCGAGGAAGTGGTCGGCGAGATTCTCACCAAGGTCGACGACAGCTACATGGGCGTGACCTTGAAGCGCATGATGCTGCGCGCCGCGAGCCGCGTGGCCGAGCGCCTGGAGATCGACGCGCTGGTGACCGGCGAGGCGATTTCCCAGGTGTCCAGCCAGACTCTGCCGAACCTCTCGGTGATCGACCGGGTGACCGACACCCTGGTGCTGCGCCCGCTGATCGTCAGCCACAAGCAGGACATCATCGATACCGCGACGAAGATCGGCACCGCCGAGTTCGCCAAGCACATGCCCGAGTACTGTGGTGTGATCTCGGTGAACCCGACCACCCAGGCCAAGCCGCAGCGCGTCGACTACGAAGAAACCAAGTTCGACATGGCCGTGCTCGACCGCGCCCTGGAACGCTCCACCCAGATGACCGTCGACCGCGTGATCGACGAACTCGGCAAGGACCTGCCGGTGGAGATGGTCGACGAAGTGTTGGCCGGCCAGATAGTCATCGACATCCGTCACCCGGATGCCCAGGAAGATGAACCGCTGGCCATCGAGGGCATCGAAGTCCTGCCGATGCCGTTCTACGCCATCAACAGCAAGTTCAAGGAACTGGACCCCAACCGCCAGTACCTCCTGTATTGCGACAAGGGCGTCATGAGCCGCCTGCACGCCCACCACCTGGTCAACGAAGGGCACACCAATGTGCGTGTTTACCGTCCGCAATAAAGGTGCGGACCAACGCCGCCAGCCCGGACTGTTCGGCGGCAGTATCCGCCACCGACCTCCCGACACATTGGGTGCGTAGGCTCACGCCCTGACCTTTTGCACCGCCGCGCCACGGCCCGGCCCCCGCTGCCGAAAACGGCAGCCGAAGATTCACTATCGAGACTGACACTGTGATCGAAAAACTGCGCAACATCGCCATCATCGCCCACGTCGACCATGGCAAGACCACCCTCGTAGACAAGCTCCTGCGCCTGTCCGGCACCCTCGACCGCAAAGAAGCGGAAAACGAGCGCGTGATGGACTCCAACGACCAGGAAAAAGAGCGTGGCATTACCATCCTGGCGAAGAACACCGCCCTGAAATGGAACGACTACAGCATCAACATCGTCGACACCCCCGGCCACGCCGACTTCGGTGGCGAGGTTGAGCGCGTGATGTCCATGGTCGACTCCGTACTGCTGGTGGTCGACGCCCAGGACGGCCCCATGCCGCAGACCCGCTTCGTGACCCAGAAGGCGTTCAAGGCCGGCCTGCGTCCGATCGTTGTGGTGAACAAGATCGACCGTCCGGGCGCGCGTCCTGACTGGGTTATCGACCAGATCTTCGACCTGTTCGACAACCTCGGCGCCACCGACGAGCAACTGGACTTCCCGATCGTCTATGCCAGTGCCCTGAACGGCATCGCCGGCATGGACCACGAGAAGATGGACGACAACATGGACGCGCTGTTCCAGGCGATCATCGACCACGTCCCGGCGCCGAAAGTCGACGTCGACGGTCCGTTCCAGATGCAGATCTCCCAGCTGGACTACAACAGCTTCCTCGGCGTGATCGGCATCGGCCGTATCGCTCGCGGCAAGGTCAAGACCAACACCCCGGTCGTGGCCATCAGCGACGACGGCACCAAGCGCAACGGCCGTATCCTGAAGATCATGGGCCACTCGGGCCTGCAGCGCATCGAAGTCGCTGAAGCCGAGGCCGGTGACATCGTCTGCGTCTCGGGCATGGACGAGCTGTACATCTCCGACACCCTGTGCGACCCGCAGAACGTCGAAGCGCGCCCGCCGCTGACCGTCGACCAGCCGACCGTGAGCATGACCTTCCAGGTCAACGACTCGCCGTTCGCCGGCAAGGAAGGCAAGTTCGTCACCAGCCGCAACATCAAGGACCGTCTGGACAAGGAACTGCTGCACAACGTGGCCCTGCGCGTCGAGCAAGGCGACTCCCCGGAGAAGTTCAAGGTCTCCGGCCGTGGCGAACTGCACCTCTCGGTACTGATCGAAACCATGCGTCGTGAAGGCTTCGAGCTGGCCGTAGGCCGTCCGGAAGTGGTCATCATCGAGACCGCCGAAGGCGAGAAGCAGGAGCCTTACGAGAACGTCACCATCGACATCGAAGAGCAGCACCAGGGCTCGGTGATGGAGCAGATGGGCCTGCGCAAGGGCGATCTGACCAACATGATCCCCGACGGCAAGGGTCGCGTGCGCCTGGAATACACCATCCCGGCGCGTGGCCTGATCGGCTTCCGTAACAACTTCCTGACCCTGACCTCGGGCACCGGCATCCTGACCTCGACCTTCAGCCACTACGGCCCGATCAAGGCCGGCGAAGTGACCAACCGTCAGAACGGCGTACTGGTCTCCATGGCCACCGGCACCGCGCTGACCTACTCGCTGGAAACCCTGCAGAGCCGCGGCAAGCTGTTCCTCGGCCCAGGCGACGAGATCTACGAAGGCCAGCTGGCCGGCATCAACAGCCGCGACAACGACCTGGTGATCAACCCCACCAAAGGCAAGAAGCTCGACAACATGCGCGCTTCGGGCAAGGACGAAGTCATCGCCCTGGTTCCGCCGATCCGCTTCACCCTCGAGCAGGCGCTGGAATTCATCGCCGATGACGAGCTGGTGGAAGTGACGCCGAAGTCGATCCGTCTGCGCAAGAAGATGCTGAACGAGAACGACCGCAAGCGCTACGAGCGCGCCAAGGTCTAAGTCGACCAGCAGTACGAGAAAGCCGGGCTTATGCCCGGCTTTTTTTTGCCCGTCTTCCGCGCTGGAGGTTTGTTCTTTGTAGGAGCGAGCTTGCTCGCGAACGAGTTACCCGGTAACGCCGGAGCTGGGCGGTTCGCGAGCAAGCTCGCTCCTACAGCTAAGTGTCACCTTTTAGGAAATTTCTGACTTTTTCACGGGGCGTGGCCGAACGACACCTTCCGACGTCAGAGTATTCGAAGCTGTGAGATCGTGGACGCAGGCCAGGGAGCCGGGCCGATATACTCAGCTGTCCGGGCGTACGCGTCCGGATCGGGATGGATTCGCACAGAACCTCAAGGATTCGAAAGCATGCAATGGATTTTCATGCTGGTCGGCCTGGTCATCGGCGCCGCTGCGGGCGAGTCGATCACCGGGGCGGTACTCGGCGCGGTGATGGGCCTCGCGCTGGGGCAGACCTTCGCGCTGCACAGCCTGCAACGGGAGAACGCCAGCCTTCGTGGTGAGCTGAAGGCTTTTGGCGAGCGCTTCGACCAGGGCACCAAGGCTCTCTATGAGCGGCTGCTGCAGGTGGAGCGCGGCGCGGCCGGGCAGGTGCCGCCGGCCGGCGTCGAGTACACCGCGCCCGAGATGCCCGTTGCTGCGTCCAAGACTGAGGCAGACGCCGACGGCGAGCCCGAATTCGAGGCACCCACCCGCGAAGCTGTTGCCACCGAGCTGGAGTGGAGTATCGAGCTGCCTGCCGACGAGCTGGCGCCCGCCCTAGCGCCTGCTGCGCGGGAGGAAGCAGCTGTCGAGTGGTCGGACCTGGTGCTCGAACCCCTGGACAAGCCAGCAACCCAGGTGCGTGTCGAAGAGCCCGAGGTTCGGCCACACGCGGCTCCTGCCGCCCCGCCGGTGCCACCACAACCGCCAGTTCCCTCCCTGTTCGACCGCGCCTTCGGGGCCGCCCGCGACTGGCTGCTCGGCGGCAACACCGTACTGCGCGTCGGCGTGCTGCTGTTGTTCCTCGGCCTGGCCTTCCTGCTGCGCTACGCCACCGAGGGCATGACCATGCCGCCGCAGGGGCCGTACATCGGCACCGCCGCCGCCGCGCTGGCGTTGCTCGGCCTGGGTTGGTGGCTGCGTCATCGGCGCCCGGCCTATGCGCTGATCCTTCAGGGCACCGGTATCGCCGTGCTCTACTTGACGGTGTTCGCCAGTATCAAGCTGTACCCGGCGATGAACCACGGCGAAGTGCTGATCGATCCGCAGGCCGGGTTCGTGCTGCTGGTGGCGGTCACCCTGTTCTCGGCGATCCTGGCCATCCTCCAGGATGCGCTGGGCCTCGCCGCTGCTGCCGTGCTGGGTGGTTTCGCCGCGCCGATCCTGGCTTCCACCGGCGGCGGCAGCCATGTCGCGCTGTTCAGCTACTTCGCCCTGCTCAACGCCGGTATCTTCGCCATCGCCTGGTTCAAGGCCTGGCGCCTGCTCAACCTGATCGGCTTCTTCGGCACCTTCGGTATCGGTCTCGCCTGGGGGCTGCGCTCCTACAAGCCGGAACTGTTCGCCACCACCGAGCCGTTCCTGGTCCTGTTCTTCCTCACCTACGTCGCCATCGGCCTGCTGTTCGCCCGCCGGCGCCTGCGCGAGGCGGCTGGCGCGCCGGAGGATGACTCCCGCGAGGCGCTGCTGCGCTGGTCGGCGCGGCAGACCGACTACGTCGACGGCACCATCCTGTTCGGCACGCCGTTGGCGGGCTTCGGCCTGCAGTACGGGATCATCCAGCACCTGGAGTTCGGCGCTGCGTTCAGCGCCCTGGCGCTGGGCCTGTTCTACATGGTGCTCGCCCGCGTGCTGGCCGGTCGCACTGCCGGCCGCGCGCTGCTGTTGGTGGAAACCTGCCTGGCGCTGGGCGTGGTATTCGGCACCCTGGCGATTCCGCTGGGCCTGGACGCGCGCTGGACGTCTGCCGCCTGGGCCGTGGAAGGCGCCGGTATCTTCTGGCTCGGGCTGCGCCAGCAGCGGCCGCTGGCGCGGATTTTTGCCCTGCTGTTGCAAGTGGGCGCAGCGCTGGCGTTCCTCGCCGGGCTGCATGCCGACCCGCAATCGCTGACGCTGCTCGAAGGCGCACCGCTGGGCGCGCTGATGCTCGGTGTGGCATTGCTGTTCAGCTTCTGGAACCTGCGCAATGCCGATCCACACATTCTGCGCAACTGGGAGCCGAGTGCGCGTCCGGTCCTGGCAGCTTTCGGCCTGGCCTTCCTCTACCTGATCGCGCCCCTGCTGCTGGGCGCGGACGGCACGGCCATGACCTGGGCCATCGCCGGGCTGGCCACGCTGTTCGCCGCGCTGCGCCTGCGCTCGCGCACTTTCCTGGCCTGCGCATTTGCCGTGCAGCTGTTGGGCGGAGCGGTGTTCCTCCTGCATCTGCATGGCGCGCAGGAGGGCGGCGGGGTGCTGGGCTCCGGCTGGCGCGGGCTGGTCACGGCCTCGCTGATTGGCCTCGCGCTGATCGCAGGCATGCTGGTCGCTGCGAGAGACGCCATGGTCCGCGACGACCGCCGGCTGGTGCTGGGATTGAGCGTGGTCCTGCTGCTGGGCCTGGCCTTCGTCAACCTCGCCGTGCTTTTCGTGCTGCCGTGGCAAGCGGCGGCGGCGGTGTGGGCGGGCAGCGGCCTGCTGATCCTCTGGTTGAGCCTGCAATTGCAGCAACGCGCCGCTTTCGTCTTCGGCCTGGTGCTGCAGGTGATTGGCGCGGGCGCCTTCCTCTTCGGTGGCGCCGCGCTGTTCGGCGACCTGCCCAGCGAGGGCCTGAAGCCGCTGGCGCACATGGGCTTCTGGACTCCGGCGGTGCTGGCGCTGGCCGCTCTGGTCGGCGCTTGGCGCCTGCACCGGGCCAGCGAGCGCGAGCGCAACCTGGCGCTGGGTGGTCTTGGGCTGGAGCAGCTTTCGCAGTTGCTGCTGGTCTGGGGCGCCGGTTGGTGGGCATTGACCGCGCTGTGGGAGATCGCCCGCTTCGTGCCCGGCGAGATGCGTGAGCACGTGGCGGTGCTGGTGGCTGCGATCAGCGTGGGCTTCTGGTCGCTGCTGGCGCGCCGCGAGCAATGGCGCGCGCTGGCGCTGCTGTGCCTGGCGCTGGTGCCGATGTCGCTAGTGGCCCTGGCCAGTGCCTGGAACCTGCAGTACCACCCGCTGGCAGAGCTGGGCTGGCTTGGCTGGCTGGCGGTGTTCGTGGTGCACTTCCTCATACTGCGTCGCCTCGATGCGCTGCTACCGCGCCTGGCCGCGCGCACGGCCCATGTGCTGGGCTGCTGGCTGATCCTCGGCGTGCTGGCGCTGGAGCTGCGCTACCTGTTCTTCGCCCTGGCCGAGCACTACAACGCCTGGCGCTGGCTGGGTTGGGCGCTGGTACCGAGCCTGTTCCTGATCCTCATGGGCGGTGTGGCGCGCCTGCCGTGGCCGGTGGCCGCCTTCGAGCGCGAGTACCGCGCCATCGCCGCCGCTCCGGTAGCCCTGGCGCTACTGGGCTGGTTCTGGCTGGTCAACCTGTTCAGCAACGGCGCGGCCGACCCGCTGCCGTACCTGCCGCTGCTGAACCCGCTGGAGCTGGGCATGCTCATCGTGCTCGGGGCGATCTTCCAGTGGACGCGCCTGGGCCTGCCGCAACTGGGCGTGGCCGAATCCACCCTGCGCCTGCCGGTGCAGGCGCTGCTGGGCGCCTCGCTGTTTGCCCTGCTGACCATGGCCGTGTGCCGTACCGCGCACCATTGGGGCGGCGTGCCGTTCGAGTTCGACGCCCTGAGCCAGTCCATGCTGGTGCAGGCCGGGCTGTCCATCGTCTGGGCGCTGATCGCGCTGGGTCTGATGATCGCCGGGCACCTGCGTGGCCGGCGTGATTTCTGGCTGGTCGGCGCGGTGCTGCTGGTCGTGGTGGTGATCAAGCTGTTCCTGGTCGACCGCGCCAGTGGCGGCAGCCTGGAACGCATCATTTCCTTCATCGGTGTCGGTGTGCTGATGCTGATCGTCGGCTACTTCGCGCCGCTGCCGCCGCGCCGGCCTGTGGACGAAGAGTCATCGCAACAGGAGCAACCCTCCGCATGAAGCTCAAGACACTCGTACTTTTCATCGGCGCGTGCCTGCTGGGTAATCACGCCAGTGCTGCGCCCGCGCCGGCGGATTTCGCCAATCGCGTGCCGCTGGAGGTTTCCGGCAACGGCCCGTGGTACCGCGTGCAACTGCCCATCGAGGTGCTGTTCGCGGCCCGCCATGGTGACCTGCGCGACGTGCGCATCTTCAACGCCGAGGGCGAGGCGCTGCCCTACAGCCTGCGCACCAGCGCGGCGAGCGAGAAAGAGGTGCGCAGCGAGGTGCAGGCGCGCATCTTCCCGCTGCGTGGAGCCTCCGGCAGTGCGGCCGGCGACAACCTGAAGATCGTCCGCAGCACCACCGGTACCATCCTGGAAATCACCCCGAATGCGCCGACGCCGGACAAGGCCCAGGTGCTCCGCGGCTGGCTGCTGGAGACCGGTGCCGGCGACCTGCCGCTGGACCGTCTGCAGCTTGACTGGACGGCCGACGGTGACGGCTTCCAGCGCCTGCGCATCGAGGCCAGCGACGACCTCGAACACTGGCGCTCGCTGGGCGAGGGACAACTGGCGCGGCTGGATTTCAACGGCCAGCGCATCGAGCAGAACGACATCGCGCTGCCCGGCGAGACGGCGCGCTACCTGCGTCTGTGGTGGGAGTCGCCCGAGCAGGCCGCGCAGCTGGTGGGCGCCACGCTCAGTGGCAGCCGCAGCACTAGCGGCCCGGTGCCGATGCTCTGGTCCGAACCGCTGGCGGCCAAGGCCGACACTAATGGTGACTTCAACTGGAGCCTCCCGTTGGCGCTGCCGGTGGAGCGCGTGCGGATTCCTCTGCAGCAGGACAACACCCTGGCACCGGTAGTCATCTCTGGCCGCCACGACGGCAACGTGCAGTGGACCCCGCTGGCGCGCGGCGTGCTGTATCGCCTGCCGGGGCAGGGTGGCGAGATTACCCAGGAAGAACTGGAGCTGCCTGGCCGCACGTTGGGCCAGTTGCGCCTGCAAGTGGATTCGCGCGGTGGTGGCCTCGGCGGCTCGACAGCGCACCTGAGCGTGGGCGTGCGCGCCAGCGAGCTGGTGTTCCTCGCGCGCGGCGGTGCGCCCTATGAGCTGGCGGTGGGCAACGGTTCGATCACCGATGGCAGCCTGCCGTTGACCACCCTGGTGCCCGGCTACGAGCCCAAGCGCCTGGCGGGCATGGGCGAGGCACGGCTCAAGGGCACTCTTCAGGCTCCTGCCACACCCGCGACGGCCCAGGAGGCGAAGGCCGATACAAACTGGAAACGCTACGGCCTGTGGGCGCTGCTGCTGGCGGGCGTCGGCCTGCTCGCGCTGATGGCGCTGAGCCTGCTGCGGAGCCATCGCCAGGCCAGCTGATCGACGCGGATCGCCGCAAGATAGGGGTGTCGCCTATAGAAATTCTGATACTGTCTTGGTTGTTCTGATTACCGAATAACAACAAAGCATGGAGTAGCAGAATGATCAGAAAGGCGCTCACCCCGCTGGCGGCTGCGTGCGCGATGGCCATTGCCGCACAGGCCTCCGCAGCCCCTTCGCCGTATTCCACCATGGTCGTCTTCGGCGACAGCCTGAGCGATTCCGGACAGTTCGCCGACGCCGGCGGCCCTGCCGGTGCCAGCACCCGCTTCACCAACCGCGTCGGCCCCACCTACCTGGACGGCAGCGGCGAGATTTTCGGCCCCACGGCGCCGATGATCCTGGGCGGCAAGCTGGGCATCAATGGCGCCGACCTGAACCCCTCCACGTCGCTGGTCCCCGGCACCGTGGACGGCAACAACTGGGCAGTCGGCGGCTATCGCACCGACCAGATCTACGATTCCATCACCGCGCCCGGTGGCTCTGTCGTCACCTCCGGCTCCAACAGCCGTACCCGTGATGGCTACCTGGTGAACAATCGCGCCGACCCGAACGCACTGTATTACCTCACCGGCGGCGGCAACGACTTCCTCCAGTTCCGCATCACCGACGACCCCACGGCCCGCGCCGCCGCCGGCCGCCTGGTGGACAGCGTCGATGCGCTGCACAACGCCGGTGCGCGCTACATCATGGTCTGGCTGCTGCCCGACCTCGGCCAGACCCCGGCCACCAACGGCACCGTGCTGGAATCCTTTGGCACCCAGCTGTCGGGCATTTTCAACGAGGAGCTGGCCGCGCAGCTGGCCGCCTCCAATGCCAACGTCATCCCGCTGAACATCCCGGCGATGTTCAAGGAAGTCCTGGCCAACCCGGGCGCCTATGGCCTGGCCACCGACCAGAACCTGATCGGCACCTGCTTCAGCGGCAACAGCTGCCCCGAAAACGCGGTGTATGGTCGCCACGGCAGCAGCCCCGATCCGACCAAGCTGATCTTCAACGACGGCGTGCACCCGACCATCGCCGGCCAGACGCTGATTGCCGACTATGCCTACTCGGTGCTCTCAGCCCCGTGGGAAGCAACCATGCTGCCGGAGATGGCCCTGGGTACGTACAACGCCTACCAGGACCAACTGCGCAGCCAGTGGCTGGCGGACTGGGAAAGCTGGCAGGGCGTGAACCAGTGGCGCGGCTTCGTCAGCGGCGGCGCGCAGCACCTGGACTACGACGACCAGGACAGCGCGGCCGACGGCTCCGGCTACGGCGCCAACCTGACCCTGGGCACCAGCTATCGTCTCGACGACGCTTGGCGCGTCGGTGGCTCGCTGGGCTTCTACCGGCAGAAACTGGAGCTGGGTTCCGACGACTCCGACTACAAGCTCAACAGCTACCTGGGCAGCCTGTTCGTGCAGTTCCAGCAGAACCGCTGGTGGGCCGACGCCTCTATCACTGGCGGCAAGCTCGACTTCGACGATGCCAATCGCAAGTTCAGCATCATCAACCACGAAGTCGAGGAAAAGGCCGACACCGACGGCAGCCTGCTGGCCTTCAGCGGTCGCCTGGGCTACGACATTGCCCAGGGCGGCGAGAACTGGCACCTGTCGCCCTTCGTCAGTGCGGACTGGGCGCGGGTGAAAGTGGACAGCTACGAAGAGGGCAGCGGCCGTTCCACCGCGCTGGCCTATGACGAGCAGAATCGCTACTCCCGGCGCCTCGGGGTGGGCCTGCAGGGCAAGTTCGACGTATCGCCGCAGACCCAGCTGTTCGGTGAAGTCGCGGTAGAGCGGGAATATGCCGACGACACCCAGAACGTCGGCATGAACTTCACCAGCCTGCCGGACATCGGCTTCAGCCTGCAGGGCTATACCCCGCAGAGTCACCTGCAGCGCGCCACCATTGGCGTCGCCCAGAAGCTGACCCCGGAGCTGACCCTGCGCGGCGGCTACAGCGCACACCGCAGCAGCGACGACCTGGCACAGGGGGTGAACCTGGCGCTGAGCCTGGACTTCTGATCGCCTGAGGTGAATGAGCGGGGTGACGGGCGGATGCGGCCGTCACCCCGTTTTCTTTCACGTGGGCCGCTCGCCGCGCGGCCGAAGGTCGCGGGGCCGACCGGCGTTGGGGAACTGCCCGTGAGCGGCGGGCTCCAAGCATTCGGTGAGCCGCTGTGCAAGGAGGCATCGCGGTCGTTTCCACGCTAGAATGCGCCCTGATTTTTTTCCTCTTCTCCCCTGGAGCCTTCCATGTCCCGCGTTACCCTGAGCCGCTACCTGATCGAGCAGACCCGCAGTCACAATACCCCGGCCGACCTGCGCTTCCTCGTCGAGGTAGTAGCGCGCGCCTGCAAGGAAATCAGCCATGCCGTCTCCAAGGGCGCCCTGGGCGGCGTGCTGGGCAGCATGGGCACCGAGAACGTGCAGGGCGAAGTGCAGAAGAAGCTGGACGTGATCTCCAACGAGATCCTCCTGGAGGCCAACGAGTGGGCCGGCAACCTGGCCGGCATGGCATCCGAGGAGATGGACCATCCCTACCAGATTCCGGGAAAGTACCCCAAGGGCGCCTACCTGCTGGTCTTCGATCCGCTGGACGGCTCCTCCAACATCGACGTCAACGTCTCGGTCGGCACCATCTTCTCCGTGCTGCGCTGTCCGCATGAGTACCTGAGCCAGAATGACAGCCTGCGCGAGGAAGCCTTCCTGCAGCCGGGTACCACCCAGGTCGCCGCCGGCTACGCCATCTACGGCCCGCAGACCATGCTGATCCTGACCCTGGGCAATGGCGTGAAGGGCTTCACCCTGGACCGCGAACTGGGCAGCTTCGTGCTGACCCACGAGAACATCACCGTGCCCACCAGCACCGCCGAATTCGCCATCAACATGTCCAACGAGCGCCACTGGGAAGCTCCGGTGAAGCGCTATGTCAGCGAACTGCTGGCCGGCAAGGAAGGCCCGCTGGGCAAGAACTACAACATGCGCTGGATCGCCTCCATGGTGGCCGACGTGCACCGCATCCTGACCCGCGGTGGAGTGTTCATGTACCCGCGCGACTCCCGCGAGCCGGAGAAGCCCGGCAAGCTGCGCCTGATGTACGAAGCCAACCCGATGTCCTTCATCATCGAGCAGGCTGGCGGCGCCGCCACCAACGGCCACCAGCGCATCCTCGACATCCAGCCGGAAAACCTGCACCAGCGCGTCGCGGTGTTCCTGGGCTCCAAGGAAGAAGTCGAACGCGCCACCGCCTACCACCAGGAAGGCTGATGAGCGCCGCGCCCTGGCAGTCGCTGCTCGACTGGTGGTTCGGCAACGCGCTGGACGCCAACGAAGTCGCCGCCCAGCGCAACGCCCTGTGGTTCGGCAAGAGCGCCTGCCAGGACGTGGACTCGGAAAACCGTTTCGGTGGCCTGGTGCGCCAGGCCCTGGACGGTGGTCTGCAGGAGTGGGAGCGCGAGCCGCAGAGCTGGCTGGCGCTGATCCTGCTGCTGGACCAGCTGCCACGGATGATCTTCCGTGATTCCCCGCGCGCCTACGCCGGCGATGCCCGCGCCCAGCAACTGGTGCGCCAGGGGCTGGAGGCCGGTTTCGATCGCCAGTTGCCGCGCATCGAGCGAGTGTTCGTCTACATCGTGCTGGAGCACGCCGAGAATCTGGCCAGCCAGAACGAGGCAGTGCGCCTGTATGAGGAATTGCAGGGCGAATCCAGCGAGAGCGAGAAGGTGCTGTTCGCTGGTTACCTCGCCTATGCGCGCAAGCACCAGGTGGTGATCAAGCGCTTCGGCCGCTTCCCCCACCGCAACGCCATTCTCGGCCGCGAATCCACGGTCGAAGAAGTACAGTTCCTCACGGAACCTGGCTCACGTTTCTGACTCCAACCCGGCGGCCGAACCGGTCGCTCTGTGCCAAGCTTGTTGGCCTGCCCCCAAAAAATGGAGTTGTCGATGTCTTTCCGCCGCCTCGCGCTCGTCGCGTTCTGTGTCGTCCTGGCCGCTTGCAGCAAAGTGAACCAGGAGAACTATTCCAAGATCAAAACCGGCATGAGCAAGGCCGAGGTGGAAAGCCTGCTCGGCAAGCCTGCCGAATGCTCCGGCGCACTGGGGGTTTCCAGCTGCACCTGGGGAGACGAGAAGGCTTTCATCAGCATCCAGTACGCTGGCGACAAAGTGCTGCTGTTCTCCGCCCAGGGCCTGAAGTAGGCCTGGGGGACGGGGCGGGCAGCCAAGGAGCAACGCAATGCGTCGATCCCTTATCTGGTTGGCCTGCCTCGCCGCGTTGAGCGGTTGTGCCGGTTCCTCGCCGCAACCGCCGCAGACCGTGCAGGTCGACCTCAAGCGCTACGAGGGCACCTGGTACGAGTTGGCGCGCAAGCCGATGTTTTTCCAGCGCCACTGCGCGCAGTCGGAAGCCCACTATCGGTTGCAGCCTGATTCCAGCATCGCGGTGACCAATCGCTGCCTGACCACCGACGGTGAATGGGACCAGGCCACCGGCCGCGCCGAAGCGCAGGTGCCGGGCCGCACCGACAAGCTCTGGGTGCGTTTCGACAACACCTTCACGCGGATCTTCCCGGGGCTCGCCAAGGGTGACTATTGGGTACTCTACGTCGACGACGATTACCAGACCGCGCTGGTGGGCAACCCGAATCGCGAGTACCTCTGGCTGCTGTCGCGCAAGCCGGTGGTGCCGGATGCCACCCGCATGAAGCTGCTGGGGCTGGCCCATGAGCGCGGCTACCAGACCGACGACCTGATCTGGCGGGCAGCCGATTCCAGTTCGGCGGCCCAATAAAAAACGCCCCTCGGGGCGTTTTTTCATGGCGGGTATTTCGCGCGGTATTGCCGGCGCGGGCTTTTCGTAGGAGCGAGCTTGCTCGCGAACTCGCCTCGCAGCGAAGGCTGTTCGCGAGCAAGCTCGCTCCTACAGGGGCTGTCAGTCCAGCAGCTCGCGAAGGACGCCACCGAACGCCTGGGCGCTTTGTTCTTCAAGCGCGTGCCGGCCTTCGCGCACACGCCATTGCCCGGCAACCATCACATCGCGTACCTGGCGGTCGCCGCCGGCGAACAGCCAGCGGTTGAGGATCGCGTCGCCACGGGCAGTTTGCAGGTAAGGGTCGCCACCGTTGAGTACCAGCAGGTCGGCGCGCTTGCCGACAGCCAGTTCCCCCGTGGGCTGGCCAAGCGCCTGTGCGCCGCCGCTGAGGGCGGCATCGAACAGGGTGCGGCCAACCATGGGCTGGTCCTTGCCGTAGAGGCGGTTGCGGCGCTGGTCGCGCAGGCGCTGGCCATATTCCAGCCAGCGCAGTTCCTCGACCACGCTCAGTGATACATGGCTGTCCGAACCGATGCCGAAGCGGCCGTTTTGGGCGAGGTAATCCACCGCCGGGAAGATGCCGTCGCCCAGGTTCGCCTCGGTGGTCAGGCAGAGGCCGGCGACCGCACCACTACGGGCCATGGCGGTGACTTCGTCGGGTTCGGCGTGGGTGGCGTGGACCAGGCACCAGCGTTCGTCCACCGCGACGTTCTCGTACAGCCACTGCAGTGGTCGGCGACCGCTCCAGGCCAGGCAGTCGTCGACTTCCTTCTGCTGCTCGGCGATGTGGATGTGCACCGGGCAGCCGCTGGAATCAGCGCCCAGCACCTCGGTGATCTGCTGCGGTGTCACCGCGCGCAGGGAGTGGAAGCACAGGCCGAGGCCCTGCTGCGGCTGGTCTGCCAGGTGCGTGCGCAGCCCGTCGATCAATTTCAGGTAGCTGTCCGTGCTGTTGATGAAACGGCGCTGGCCTTCGCTCGGCGACTGGCCGCCGAAACCGGCGTGGGAGTAGAGCACCGGCAGCAGGGTCAGGCCGATGCCGGCATCCGCCGCGGCTTGGCTGACGCGCAGCGCCAGTTCCGCCGGGTTGGCATAGGGCTGGCCGTCGATGTCGTGGTGCACGTAGTGGAATTCGGCGACGCCGGTGTAACCGGCCTTGAGCATTTCGATGTACAGCTGGCGGGCGATCACCCCGACCTGCTCGGGCGACAGGCGACCGACCAGGCGATACATCAGCTCGCGCCAGGTCCAGAAGCTGTCGTTGGGGTTGCCGGCAACTTCCGCCAGGCCCGCCATGGCGCGCTGGAAGGCGTGGGAGTGCAGGTTCGGCATGCCCGCCAGGACCGGTCCGGCGATGCGCTCGGCGCCTTCTGCGCTGGCGTCCGGGGTGATCGCGGTGAACTGGCCCGCGGCATCGATTTCGAAGCGGACGTTGCGCGCCCAGCCAGAAGGCAGCAGTGCAGTTTCGGCGAACAGAACGGACATGCGGGAGGTCCTCGCAGGTTTCTTGGAATTTGTATATACATATACAGACGTTTGCCGGGGCCGTAAACTGCAAGGCAACCCGGCGGTCGTCAGAGGACTTGTATGCACGGGTCGAATCCGGTACATGCCGGAGTCAGACCGCAGTCGCCCTCCATAGAAAGAACACCGTCGCCACGACAAGGAGTTTCCCGTGCCCGCATCGCCCACGCCTACCCCGCCCGCCGAGGGTTCGTCGCTCGCCGCGCAGATGGGGGAAATTCCCGCGCCGCTGTACGCTCGCGTCAAGCAGATGATCATCCAGCAGATCCAGTCCGGAACCTGGCCGCCGCACCACCGCGTGCCGTCCGAGGCGGAGCTGGTTGCCGAGCTGAGTGTCAGCCGCATGACCATCAACCGCGCGCTGCGCGAGCTGACTGCCGACGGCCTGCTGGTGCGCATGCAGGGCGTCGGCACCTTCGTCGCCGAGCCCAAGGGCCAGTCGGCGCTGTTCCAGGTGCAGAACATCGCCGAGGAAATCACTGCCCGCGGGCACAAGCACCACCTCGTGGTGATCAGTCTGGTGGAAGAGCTGGCCAGCGCCGAGCGCGCGCTGGCGCTGGACGTGCGCGAGGGCCAGCGCATCTTCCACTCGGTGATCGTGCACTACGAAAACGATATCCCGGTGCAGATCGAGGACCGCTACGTCAACGCAGCCGTGGCGCCGGATTACCTCAAGCAGGATTTCACCGGGCAGACGCCCTTCGCCTACCTCACCCAGGTCGCCCCGCTGAGCGAGGGCGAGCACGTGGTCGAGGCGGTGCTGCCCAGCCCCGAGGAATGCAAGCTGCTGTCCGTCGACCGCCATGAGCCATGCCTGCTGATCCGCCGGCGCACCTGGTCGGGACGCAATACCGTGACCAGCGCGCGCCTGCTCTATCCGGGTTCGCGCTACCGCCTGGAAGGACGATTCAGTTCATGAGTGAAGTGCGAATTCTGCGCGCCGCCGACTACCCGGCGATGCCCTGGAAGAACGGCGCGGGCACGACCCGCGAGATCGTCCGCGATGCCGGCGATGGCCTGGAAGGCTTCGGCTGGCGCGTGTCCATCGCCGACGTAGGGGCGCCGGGGCCGTTCTCTGCGTTCACCGGTTACCAGCGCGTCATCAGCGTGTTGCAAGGCGAGGGTATGCGGCTGAGCGTGGACGGCATCGATTCCCGCGACCTGCGCGCACTCGATGCCTTCGCCTTCGATGGCGCCAGTGCGGTGGACTGTACGCTGCTGGGCGGCGCGATTCGTGACTTCAATCTGATCTATTCGCCCACTCGCTACCGGGCACGCTTGCAGTGGCTGCGGTTGGACCGCGAGGCGCATTTCTTCAGCAGCGCTTCCACGGTGCTGTTGTTCAGTACGGGCGAGGGGGTTCACCCCAGTCTGAACGGCGAGGCCGCCGGGGTGCTGGGGCTGCATGACACGCTGATTGCCGAAGGTGCGGGCGTTCTGCGGGAGTGGCGGCTGGCGATGGCGGGAAGTGCAGATATCTGCGTGATCGAACTCGATCCGCGATGAACAACAAGGGCGCCTCGGCGCCCTTGTTGTTGGCGGGATGTTGATCCGTAGGGCGGGTTACGAATACAACCGCTCGTAGCCAATCCAGCGGCTCATCACCCCATCCTCGACCCACGCCCGCGCGGCGGCGATGTCCGGAGCGAAGTAGCGGTCCTGCTCATAGTGCGGCACCTGGCTGCGGATCAGCGTGCGGACTTCCTGCAACTGCGGCGAACTTTGCAGCGGCGCGTGGAAGTCCACGCCCTGCGCGGCGGCGAGCAGTTCGATGGCGACCACACCGGCGCTGTTGGCGGCCATGTCCTGCAGGCGGCGGGCGGCGAAGGTGGCCATGGAGACGTGGTCTTCCTGGTTGGCCGAGGTCGGCAGGCTGTCCACCGAGGCCGGGTGCGCCCAGGTCTTGTTCTCCGAGGCCAGCGCCGCCGAGGTGACCTGGGCGATCATGAAGCCGGAGTTGAGCCCGCCTTCCTTGACCAGGAACGCCGGCAGGCCGGACATGGCCGGGTCCACCAGTTGGGCGATGCGCCGCTCGGACAGCGCGCCGATCTCGGAGATTGCCAGCGCCAGCACGTCGGAGGCCATGGCCACCGGCTCGGCGTGGAAGTTACCGCCTGACAGAACGTCGCCGTCAGCGCTGAACACCAGCGGGTTGTCGGAAACCGCATTGGCCTCGCGCAGGAAAACTCCAGCAGCGAAGCGCAGATGGTCCAGGCATGCGCCCATCACCTGTGGCTGGCAGCGCAGCGAGTACGGGTCCTGCACACGCTTGCAGTCGATGTGCGACTGGTTGATCGGGCTGTCGTGCAGCAGTTCCCGGTACAACGCGGCGACCGTGATCTGTCCCGGTTGGCCACGCACGGCCTGGATGCGCGCATCGAAGGGCACGAACGAGCCCTTCAGCGCTTCCACGCTTAAGCTGCCGGCCACCACCGCGGAGATGAACAGCTTCTCCGCCGCAAACAGCCCGCGCAGGGCCAGAGCCGTGGAAACCTGGGTGCCGTTGATCAGCGCCAGGCCCTCCTTCGGGCCCAGCACCAGCGGCTCGGCGCCGGCGATGGCGAGGCCTTCGCTGGCTTCGAGGATGCGCCCTTCATGGCGCACCTGGCCGACGCCCAGCAGGATCGCGGACATGTGCGCCAGCGGCGCGAGGTCGCCGGAGGCGCCCACCGAACCCTGGGATGGAATACACGGGTAGACACGTGCGCGGTAGAGCTTGAGCAGCGTCTCGATCACCGCCGGGCTGACGCCGGAAAAGCCGCGCGCCAGCGAGCCGATCTTCAGCGCCATGATCAGCGCCACGCTGGCGTCGTCCAGCAGCGCTCCGGTGCCGGTGCAATGGGAAAGGATCAGGTTGCGCTGCAGGGTGGCGAGTTGCTCCTCGGGAATCGAGGTGCGCGCCAGCAGGCCGAAACCGGTATTGATGCCGTACACGGTGCGCTGGTCGGCGATGATCTGGCTGACCGTCTGCGCGCTGTGCAGGATGGCTTCGCGGCATTCGTCGGCAAGCTGCAGGTCGGGCTGGTGCTGGTAGATGGCGCGCAGTTGGTCGAGGTCGAACTGGCCGGGCGTCAGGATCAGGGTTGCGGGCATGTCGGCATCCTGGATTCGGTGAAGTGTTACCGTGGATAGTTCCTGTATATACAGGTATAGCAATCTCTGTGCCATGGTGCGCCAGGGCCCATGCCTTCGTCGCCGGTCGCGCTGAGAGGCCGCTCGGGAGAAAGTGAATGTCACCCCCGGTGGCATTTCCAGTCCGATGGTTGTGGGCAAACCGCGCCGCGGCGGCTAAACCCTAAGGACACCAACGCGTCCGGAGTCGCCCATGTCCGCCCCCCGTTGCCTGTTCGCGCTGCTACTGGCCTTCGGCCTGTGCGCCCAGACCCTTGCTGCCGGCTGTCCCTATCCGAAACCCGTGGTATTCGCCGGGCTGAACTGGGAGAGCGGGATGTTCACCACCGAGGTCCTGCGCTTCATCCTGGAGAAGGGCTACGGCTGTCAGACCGACGCCGTGCCGGGTAACACGGTGACCATGGAGAACGCGCTGAAGCAGAACGACATCCAGGTCACCGGCGAGCAGTGGGCCGGGCGCAGTACCGTGTGGCAGCAGGCCGAACAGGCCGGCCAGGTGTTCTCCGTGGGCGAGACAGTGAAGGGCGCCAGCGAAGGCTGGTGGGTGCCGGATTATGTAGTGCACGGCGATGCCAAGCGCGGCATCAAGGCTTCCGCGCCGGGCCTGAAGTCCGTCAGCGACCTGCCCCGTTACAAGGCGTTGTTCAAGGATGACGAGGAGCCGGACAAGGGCCGCTTCTACAACTGCCCCACCGGCTGGACCTGCGAGATCGTCAACACACAGAAGCTCAAGGCCTACGGGCTGACTGACAGCTACGTGAACTTCCGTACCGGCGCCGGCCCGGCGCTGGATGCGGCGATCAGCTCGGCCATCGCACAGGGCCGGCCAGTGCTCTTCTATTACTGGGCGCCGACGCCGCTGCTGGGGCGCTTCAAGTTGGTGCAGCTGGAGGAGCCACCGTTCAGTGAGGAGGCCTGGAAGACCTTGACCGACCCGAACAACCCCAATCCCGAGGGCTCTCGCTCGCTACCGGCGAAGATCAGCATTGGCGTGTCGCGCGACTTCCACGACAAGGCGCCGGAACTGGTGCAGGTGTTCGAGCAGGTCGAGCTGCCGCTGCCGATATTCAACGCGCTGCTCGCAGACATGGCGCAGCATCATCGGAACGTGGCGGACGTGCGGGCAAAGTTCTTCCGCGAGCACCGGGCGTTGTGGTCGAAATGGGTGACGCCCCAGGCGGTGGGGAGGATCGATGCAGCGTTGAAGTGAGCGAGTGCCTGAAGAGTGGTCATTGTGCTGGACGCTTTTCTTCCCCTTGTCCTGTCAGTGCTCGTGGTCTGACGCTGGCGTACTTTCCTTCGTCCTCATGCTTGTCTATACAACCTGTGTCTCTTCGTAGCGAGCGGTGTTACCGAAGGCTACGAAACGGTGCACGGAAGCCTTCTTCCGGTGCGGCTGTCTGTCAGACGGCGCTTTCTGTCAGCTCCTGCTCGTTTCATGTTTTCCTATTTTTATTTTTATTAATCAATAGCTTAATTGATTGTTCTGGTGGGCGATCAGCACCGCCAAACAAGGTTGGCCCTTGCTTTGCTTATACTTGTACATACAAGCATAGACATGATGGTTTCGAGACTTTCGGAACTGTCCAACGAACCGCCAAAGCCCTCACCGGCTGAACGATCCGAGCAAGCGAAGGAGCCTTCCGTGACCAAATTCCGCGACGTCGAAATCCGTGCCCCGCGCGGCACCCAACTGAACGCCAAAAGCTGGCTGACCGAAGCGCCGCTGCGCATGCTGATGAACAACC
>NZ_BDAI01000016.1 GCF_002091755.1 Pseudomonas nitroreducens NBRC 12694 | reverse complement strand
ACTGTGTCGATGCTGAAAGTGAACGGTATGGTCGGAGCGCTAGTGTTGCCAGCTTTGTCCGTCGCAGTGGCGATGATGCTGTGCGCCCCCTGCCCCATATCCGAAACTGGTGTGAAGCTCCAGGTGCCATCGACTTTAACCGTGGTGCTGCCCAGTTCGACAGCGCCATCGGTGATTTTAATGATGCTACCAACCTTCCCGGTACCCTGGATCTCGGGACGGGTATCGTCAGTGACGCCATTAAAGCTGATGTCGCCGGTGATGCTGCCGACATCGTCAATTAGGTGGGTAATCGAGACCAGCACCTTGGAGGTATCCACAATCACGTTCAGCGGGCTGTTCTGACCGCTGCTGTTGCCGGCCTTGTCCAGCACTTCCGTGCTGAACGCATGGTTGCCATCGGACAACGCGGCGGTCGGCGTGAAGCTCCACTTGCCATCGGCACCTACATCGGCCTCGCCGATTGCCTTGCCGTTGTCGTAGATGATGACCTTGCCATTCGGCTCGGCTCCGCCGCTGAACACCGGACGGTTGTCATCGGTGGTATCACCCGCATGCAGCGGGCCAGTCACCGCACCCACATTGTCAGTCACCGCCAGGCCGGTCACATTAGCCGGTGCCGTGGTGTCGACGCTGAAGTTCCAGATTCCGGTCGGGCTGCTAACCAGCCCCACGCTATTGGTCGCAGTCGCAATTACATTGTGCGTACCATCAGCCAGGACACTTGTGGTGATTTCCCACTTGCCATTGCTATCTGCCGCCGCACTACCGATCAAGGTATTGCCGTCGTACAGCTTGACGATACTGCCCGCATCCGCCGCCCCCTTGAAGGTCGGCTGGTTGTCGTCGGTCACGTCGCCTTTCTGCAGGAAGCCGGTATACGGCCCCACATCGTCGAAGACGCTTTCGACGGTTGGCACAGTTGGCCCTACCGTCACCAAGGTGACACTGTACTTGTCGCACGGCGCGGTCTTGTTGCCCGCCACATCCATCTCAACAGCGGTCAGGTCGTTGACGCCGGAAACCAGAGGAAGTGATGGGGTCAACTTCCAGGTGCCATCAGAACCTACAGTGGCCCGGCCGATCTCATGGTTGCCGGTGCTGTCCTTGCTGAAGACGATGACGGTATCGCCAGCGGTACCCTTGCCGCTGATCTCCGGACGCGCGTCATCGGTCTCGCCACCGTTTACGATGTTGCCGGTGATCGGGCCGACATGATCTTCAACACCTGTAATCGACAGCTTGGTAAAGTCCGGCGCCGTGTAGTCGGTATCCACCGCGTAATCGTCGGACTTGACGCTGACGTTTCCTGCAGCATCGGTTGCCGTAACCGTAAAGTCATGATGACCTTCGGAAAGCGCAATGACTGGTGTGTAGCTCCAGGCTCCATTGGCATCGGCAACCGCTTCACCCAGCTTCAAACCGTTATCGTAGATGATGACCTTGGAACCGGGTTCCGCCTCACCGGAAAGGACCGGCTTGGAGTCATCGGTCACACCACCTCTGGCAATAATCCCCTGGATTTCGCCCACATTGTCGTACACCGAATCGATGCTCGGCTTGACGGGGGCACTGTAGTCAGTGGTGATGCTGAAGACGTCCGAGTTGGCGCTGGTATTTCCAGCAGCGTCGGTCGCAGTGACAGTGAAGTCATGCTTGCCTTCGGTGATCGGGGTGGTTGGCGTATAGTTCCATTGACCTGACTTGTCGGCGGTCACTTCACCCAACTTGGCGCCGTTATCGTACACCGCCACCCTGGAGCCAGCTTCGGCTTTCCCCGAGAGGGTCGGGTTCGGGTCGTCACTCACTCCGCCATTGGCGATCGGCCCCTGAACCGCGCCCACATCATCCAGAACCTGGTCGATAGTGGGCTTGCCCGGAGCAGTGGTATCAACGATGAAAGCAAACGTCGCTGGGTCGCTGACGTTGCCTGCCAGATCGGTTGCAGTGGCCTTGATGGTGTGCGCCCCTTCGGACAGAGAGGCCGTTGGCTTGAAGGTCCAGCTACCGTCCGCCGCCACCCCGGCGGTTCCCAGTTTGGTAGAACCGTCATATACGGTGATGATGCTGCCGACCTTGCCTGTACCCTGGATGGTCGGACGAGTATCGTCGGTGTAGCCGCCATTGCTGATGTCGCCAGTGATGCTGCCGACATCGTCGATCATGTGGGTGATCGAGACCAGTACCTTGGACGTATCCACGATCACGCTCAGTGGAGCGCTCTGGCCACTGCTGTTACCAGCCTGGTCGAGTACCTCCGTGCTGAACGCGTGGTCACCATTTGCCAACGCGGCGGTCGGTGTGAAGCTCCACTTGCCATCGGCACCCACATCGACTTCGCCGATTGCCTTGCCGTTGTCGTAGATGATGACCTTGCCATTTGGCTCGGCACCGCCGCTGAACACCGGGCGGTTATCGTCAGTGGTATCACCAGCGTGCAGCGGGCCAGTCACATCTCCCACGTTATCGGTGATGGCCAAACCCATCACGTTGTCCGGCGCGGTGGTGTCGACGCTGAAGTTCCACCCTCCCGTCGGTTCACTGCTTTGACCTACGCTGTTGGTGGCGGTGGCAATCACCTCATGCGGACCGTCGGCCAGTTTGTCGGTGGTGATACTCCAGTTACCACTGGCATCGACCATGGCGCTGCCGATCAGAGTGCTACCGTCATAGAGCTTGATGACGCTGCCACCATCAGCGGAGCCCTTGAAGGTCGGTGTGCTGTCGTCAGTGACATCACCTTTCTGCAGGAAGCCCTGATATGGACCGACATCGTCATGGACGCTGATGATAGTCGGTACCGATGGCGCACCGATCACAACGTCAATGCTGTACTTCGCGCTTGGATCGGTCTTGTTGCCCGCTACGTCCATCTCGACAGCGGTCAGGTCATTCGCACCGGAAACCAGCGGAAGTGTGGGGGTCAGCTTCCATGTACCGTCAGCACCTACTGTGGCGCGACCGATCTCATGGTTACCGGTACTGTCCTTGCTGAAGACGATAACGGTATCGCCAGCAGTACCCTTACCACTGATCTCAGGACGCGCATCATCGGTTTCGCCGCCATTCGGGATATTACCGGTGATCGGCGCCACATGGTCTTCCACGCCAGTAATCAACAGTTTGGTAATGTCCGGCGGGGTGGTATCGATATCAACCACGATAACGGTCGGTGGACTGGTGTTTCCAGCAGCGTCCGCCGCAGTGACACTGATGTTGTTGTTACCCTCCGGCAGTGGTTTGCTCGGCGTAACCGACCAGTTGCCGTTTTCATCCGCCGTGGCCGTGAGAACCTCTCCGGTGGGCAATGTGACCTTCACATCGGCATGAGGCTCTGTATGGCCGTCGATGGTTGGCTTGGTCTCATTGGTGATGCCGTCGCCCTTGACGCCCGTATCAGAGTCAGGGTCCAGCCAGACCTGGGGGGCATCCGGAGCAATGGTATCCACTACCACCACGAACGGGTCCGAAGACGGACTGACATTACCCGCAACATCGGTCACGGTCACCGTGATGTCATGGGCACCTTCAGACAGTGGCTTATCTTGTGGAGCTTCATAGCTCCACTTGCCATCCTGACCGACGACTGCCTCGGCAATCTTCTTGCCACCATCGTACAGGGTGATGGTCTGATTCGGCTCACCGTTGCCTGAGAAGGTGGGCCGAGTGTCGTTGGTGCTGTCGCCGCTATTGAGCGGGCCAACCTTGGGCTCGACGTTGTCGTAAACCATGTCGAGTGTGCCATCCGGACCGATCACCGGCTTGGGCGGAGTGGTCGTGTCAATGCCGACCACGATCACAGTCGGCTGACTGGCGTTTCCTGCAGCATCCGTCGCGGTGACGCTGATGCTGTTGTCACCCTCCGTAAGAGGCTTGGTCGGAGTCACTGACCAGTTACCGTCGTCGTCTGCCTTGACGTTGATCACCTCGCCGGTTGGCAGCGTCACCTTGACGTCCGCGTTCGGCTCGGTCTTGCCGTCAATGGTCGGCATGGTGTCGCTGGTGATATTGTCACCTTTGATACCGGTGTCGGACGCTGGATCCAGCCAGACCTTGGGCGCATCAGGGGCTGTGGTGTCGATATCCAGAGAAATGACTGTGGGTTGGCTAGGGTTGCCAGCGGGGTCGGTGGCAACAACAGTGATGTCGCCGGCCCCGTCCGGCAATGGCTTCGTCGGGGTGACGGACCAATCGCCATTCGCGTCGGCGGTAACAACTACGGTTTCACCGGTGGGGAATTTCACCGTGACATCTGCGCCCGGCTCAGTGTGACCATCGATGGTCGGCCTGGAGTCATTAGTGATGTTGTCACCCTTGACTCCAGTGTCCGAGTCAGGGTCCAGCCAGACTTTCGGCGCTTCCGGAGCAATGGTGTCGATGATGACCGGAACGACGATTTCGGTCTGGTTGCCCGCTGGGTCCTGCGCGATAACCTTGATGTCGTTATTGCCCTCGGGGAGCGGCTGAGTGGGCGGCGGAGCAACCCAGGTACCGTCGTCCTTTACGTCAACCGTAACGGTTTCGCCTGTCGGGTAAACGACGATGATGCTGTCGCCGGGTTCGCCGGTACCATGGATGGATGGTTCATTGCTGGGCGAGTAAGTCTGGCCATCGTGCTCGACGGCACCGCTTATCTCGGCAGTGGGAGCGGAAGGCGGAACCGTGTCTACGGCAAAGTCGATGACGTGGACAGGAGCACTGGGTTTTTCCCCTTTGCCTTCCTGGACGACATCAATGCTGTGGTTGCCGTCGTTGAGGTCAACATTGGGGGTAAATGTCCAGGTTTGGTCCGGCCCGACCGTGGTGCTGCCGATTTCCTGGCCATTGTCATAGATGTGGATGACTGCGCCCGCCTCACCCTTGCCGGAAATGACCGGACGCGGATCGTCGGTGGCGTCGCCATTGGCGATCACACCCTGCTTCGGCCCCACATGGTCGGTGATCTGGGTATCAGTGACGGAGGGGCTGGTCTTGGTGTGATGTTTGTCATCATTCTTGGTCGCTGCGGCCACACCACCCACCGCTCCTGCGCCCGCCAGAAGCGGCCATAGCAGGAAACCGGCAGATTCGTCGATCTCGCCATTGACCACCGGGGCGGCGCCCAGCGGTTCACCCCCAAGGGCAATGGGGGTCATCTCGCCATCGGCCAGCAACAGCTGGCTGTAGAAGCCCTCACCATCGGTACGCACATACGCGTACATCTGGCCGTCTTCGGATACGCCATAGAGCTGGCTGTCCATGCCGTCTGCGAAGAAGTCCTGGATGACCAGATCAGGCTTGTCGCTGCCCTGGAAAAACACCAGCAGATCCTTGCCGTCCCGCTTGACCGTGACGTTCTCCGGAGCCACTTCATTATTATCGAGTTTAAGAAGGTACTTGGTACCGACCTTTGCCTTGACCTTGCCGCCATCCTTGAACGTAACCCGCTGGGCTGCATTTTCGGAGACTTCTACCAATTGGACTTTTTCAGCGGACATCTGCATTTTCCTTATCCAGCCACAGAAATAAAACTGCGGTGGCCAGCTTAAGGCGGGAGTCATTGAGTCATTTGTAGGACAATTCGGCAGATCAATGCGGATTCGCCGCAACTACGATCGCAGTGGACTACAGAGCAAACGGACGCCTTGTGGCCGGCTATTGCTGGTGCCGTAGGAGCAAAGGAAATACCGCGAGGCAACAGGCTGGACAGCGCTTCTCCGTCGCATGGACCAGCAGATGCTGAGCTCAATCTCGAATACCGGATCCTGAGGCTGAAAATCGGATGAACCGCTGGCAGGGCCGGCGGCACGATGGTGATAAACTATGCAGCCATTTTCCGGCCGGCCCGCTCTCGGGCCGGCATTCGTCACAGAGTGCACCACGTGGAATTGTTCAAAGAATTCACCTTCGAATCCGCCCACCGCCTACCCCACGTTCCCGCCGGGCATCAGTGCGGCCGCCTGCATGGCCACTCCTTCCGAGCCGCCATCTACATCGAGGGCGAGGTCGATCCGCATACCGGCTGGATTCGTGATTTCGCCGAGATCAAGCAGATCTTCAAGCCGATCTACGATCAGCTCGACCACAACTACCTGAACGACATCCCCGGCCTGGACAACCCCACCAGCGAAAATCTCTGCCGCTGGATCTGGCAACAGCTCAAGCCGCTGCTGCCAGAGCTGTCCAAGGTGCGCGTGCACGAGACCTGCACCAGCGGTTGCGAATATCGCGGCGACTGATCCGCCCGAAGCCATGAACAAGGCCGGCAATCGCCGGCCTTGTTCATATCAGCCCGGGACTCAGAACAGGCCCATCTGCTTGTCGATCAACGCGCCGAAGTCGTCGTCCACGAACGGCAGGATGGCGTCGGCGATCGGCTGCAGCTGGCGGCTGACGTAGTGGTCGTAGTCGATGGGCGAGCTGAGCGTTTCCAGCGGCTCCGGGCCGTTGACGGTGATGACGTAGCTGATCCAGCCACCGCGCTGGTACTGCCGCGGCCGACCCTGGCGCTCGTTGTAGTCGTCGGCGATACGCGCCGCGCGCACGTGAGGCGGCACGTTGCGTTCATAGTCACCGAGCTGGCGGCGCAGGCGCTTGCGGAAAATCAGCAGCTCGTCCTGCTCGCCGGCGAGGGTGCGGTTCACGTAGTCGCGCACGTAATCGCGATACGGCTGACGCTGGAAGATGCGCAGGTAGAGTTCCTGCTGAAACTGCTGGGCCAGCGGCGACCAGTCGGTGCGCACGGTTTCCAGGCCCTTGAAGACTATTTCGTCGCTGCCGTCCTCACGCCGTACCAGGCCGGCATAGCGCTTCTTGCTGCCCTCTTCCGCGCCACGGATGGTCGGCATCAGGAAGCGTCGGAAGTGCCGCTCGAACTGGATCTCCAGCGCGCACTCCAGGCCATATTCCTCGCGCAGGTGCTGCGCCCACCACTGGTTGACGTGGCGCACCAGATCGCGCCCGATCCGTGCTGCCTCTTCTTCGCCATGGGCACGGCCAAGCCAGACGAAGGTGGAGTCTGTGTCGCCATAGATCACCCGATGCCCCTGCCCTTCGATCAGCTCGCGGGTGCGACGCATGATTTCGTGGCCACGCATGGTGATCGATGATGCCAGGCGTGGGTCGAAGAAGCGGCAGCCGCTGGAACCGAGCACGCCGTAGAAGGCGTTCATGATGATCTTCAACGCCTGGGACAGCGGCGCGTTGCCGTCGCGCTTGGCGGCGTCGCGGCCCTGCCAGACGCGCTCGACGATGGCCGGCAGGCAATGCTGCGTGCGCGAAAAGCGTCCGCCGCGGAAGCCGGGGATCGATGCCTCGTCGGACGGGTCGCTCAGCCCTTCGACCAGCCCGACGGGGTCAATCAGGAAGGTGCGGATGATCGACGGATACAGGCTCTTGTAATCCAGCACCAGCACCGATTCGTAGAGCCCCGGCCGCGAATCCATGACGAAGCCGCCGGGGCTCGCTTCCGGCGCCTTGCCACCGAGGTTCGGCGCGACGTAGCCCAGCCGGTGCATTGGCGGCAGGTACAGGTGGGTGAAGGCTGCCACCGAGCCACCACTGCGGTCGGCCGGCAGCCCGGTGACACTGGCGCGCTCCAGCAGAAAGTCGAGGATGCGGGTCTTCTCGAAGATGCGCGTGACCAGCTCGCAGTCCTTGAGGTTGTATTTCGCCAGCGCCGGCTTGTCTTCGGCGAAACGGCGGTCGATCTCGGCCATGCGGTCGTAGGGGTTGTCGATGGCCTTGCCCTCGCCCAGCAGAGTCTGCGAGACGCTTTCCAGGCTGAACGAGGAGAAACTCCAGAACGCCGAGCGCAACGCCTCGATGCCGTCGATGATCAGTCGCCCGGCCGCCGCGGCAAAGAAGTGATTGGACGAGGCATGCTGCCGCCAGCCCATCTCGTCGCCGCCACGCCCCAGGCGCAGCGGGACCTCCAGGCGCTTGGCATGCTCCTGCAGGACGCGCAGGTCGAACTGCACCAGGTTCCAGCCGATGATCGCGTCGGGATCGTGCTCGGCCAGCCACTGGTTCAGACGCTCCAGCAACTGCGCGCGGCTCTCGCAGTATTCCAGCTCAAAATCGCGTTCGCCGTCGATGCCATTGGCGGGGCCGAGCATGTACACCTGGCGCCGGCCGCAGCCCTCCAGGGCAATGGAATAGAGGTCGCCACGGATGTTGGTCTCGATGTCCAGCGAGGCCAGCTTCAGCCTTGGTCGATAATCCGGCGCGGGCCGCAGTTGCGCCGTGAGGATACTGCCGCCCTCGCCTGGCTCGCCCTGGAAGGTCACTGGAGCGGTGATGAAGCGTTCCATGAGGTAGCGTTCGGGTGGGCGAATGTCTGCCTCGAATACTTCGACGCCCGCTTCGCGCAGCTTTTTCTCGAGGTTCATCAACTGGCGGTGCTGCTGGCAGTACAAGCCCAGCACCGGACGCTGCTGGAAGTCACGCAGGCCCAGCGGGCGCAGTTCGGCACCACGCTCGCCGGCCAGCAGTTTCTCGGCGCGGGCGCGCTGCTCGGTCGGCAGGAAGGCCACCGAGGTCTGCGGCGGCAGCAGCACATGCCGGGGCCCTTCATCGGTGGCCAGCCAGAAGCCCACCTCGGTGCCTTCGGGCGTATCCCGCCAATGTCGGGTCAGGACGAAACCCTGCCTTGCCTCCACGCTCTAACCACCCGTCTGTCGAATCAGAACGCCATTCTACCGGTCCGCCCGCGGATTCGTTGCAAGGCGTGTAAATCCGACCGATGCGTTTGACGCACGCCCCGCGTCTGCCCAAGCTAGCGGGCTTTCGTTTGCCTGCCAGGACTCGCCCGTGACCGATTCGTCCCGCCACTGGACCCGCCCTCTCCTCGCCACCCTGTGTTTCGCCATCCTGCTTTCAGGCTGCGGCCTGTTCGGCAAAAAGCCCGAAGAAGCCCAGGCACCCACCTATTCCAAGGTCGCCTGGTCGGACCTGCCCCAGACCGCCGACAGCGACGTACTGCAAGGTTTCAGCGCCTGGCGCTCGGCCTGCGCGGTACGCCTGAAGAAAGATGACATCTGGGCCGCGACCTGCGCCGAAGCGGCGAATGTGCCGGCTTCCGCCCCGGCGATCCGCCAGTTCATGCAGGCCCAGTTGCAGCCCTACCAGCTGCGTTCCGGCGAAGGCAGCAGGAACGGCCTGATCACCGGCTACTACGAGCCCGTCTACCGTGGCAGCCAGCAGCGCGACGCCACGCACACCGTACCGATCTATGGCGTGCCGAAAGACCTGATCACCGTCGCGCTGGACAGCGTCTACCCGGAGCTGAAGGGCAAGCGCCTGCGCGGCAAGCTCGAAGGCAACACCCTCGTACCCTACGCTGACGCCGCCGGTATCCGCCGCGATGGGGTCAATGCGCCCGTGCTGGCCTGGCTGCCCGACCCGATGGACCTGCAGTTCCTGCAGATCCAGGGCTCCGGCCGTGTGCAGCTGGCCTCCGGTCGCCAACTGCGTCTGGGCTACGCCGAGCAGAATGGCCGCCCGTACAAGCCGGTGGGCCGCTGGCTGGTGGAACAGGGCGAGCTGAGCAAGGAAGAAGTCAGCATGGCGCGCATCCGCGACTGGGCCCGCGCCCACCCGCAGCGCGTCGACGAACTGCTGGCGAGCAATCCCAGCTACGTGTTCTTCAGCCAGCGCCCGGACAGCAACGAAGGCCCGCGAGGCTCGCTGAACGTGCCGCTGACGCCCGGCTACAGCGTGGCCATCGATCGCAAGGTGATCCCGTTGGGGAGCCTGATGTGGCTCTCCACCACCCGCCCGGATGGTGCGCCGGTGGTGCGCCCGGTCGCAGCGCAGGACACCGGCGGCGCCATCGTCGGCGAAGTGCGCGCGGACCTGTTCTGGGGCACTGGCGATGCCGCCGGGGAGCTCGCCGGGCACATGAAGCAGGACGGCCAGTTGTGGCTGCTCTGGCCAAAGGACAAGTCACTGCCGGGCGCCTGAGCGAAACGGCGTGTAACGTCGAACCCTGTACGCCCTAAGAGCCTGGAATTTTCAGACAGAGGAAATTCCTACTCATCCTACAGAGCTCCCTGAGTTCCCGACATCACCGCCAACCGGACAATGGTCGGCGAATCCAGGCACTCCCCTGGCTTCGCCGATCCTCAACCCGATCGCGGTGACCGCCATGAAGAAAAGCCAGCCTCCCCTCCATTCCCAGCGCCAGCACCGTGGCTGGCCGCTGGACTACGACGTCCTCTGCTGGATAGGCGCTATCGCCCTGGTCCTACTGTTCTTGGGCGTCGACCAGTTCTTCGTGTCGAAGCTGCCCGGCACCGGTGCCATCGAACACCCGCGCAGCATTCCCCAACGCGTCGACCTGCCCGCCGCCCATGCGCTGGCGTCGCTGGACCGCGACCGCCAATAGGTGGCTCAGTTGCCCTGACGGAATTGCCCCGGCGTCATCCCGCTCCAGCGGCGGAAAGCCTTGGCGAAAGCGCTCTCGTCGGAGAACCCCAGGCGCTCGGCCACCTCGCCCAGTCGCGAGGACTCGCGCAGCAGTTGTTCGGCCATGCCATGCAACACCTGTTCGCGCAGCAGCTTGAAGCTGGTGCCTTCCTCCGCCAGTTTGCGGTTGAGGTGGCGTCCGCTGAGCTCCAGTTGCTCGGCGACCTTCTCCTTGCCCCAGCGCGGGTTCTGCCGCAGCAGCTGCTGCACGCGCGCGGCCAGGCTCTGCGCTCCCAGACGTTCGAGCTGGGCGTCGGCCAGCGCCCGCAGGTGCTCGCGCATCAGGGCGTTGGCCTGGATCAGCGGCACGTCGAGATCAGCCACGGCAAAGCTCAGGGCATTCTCGGCACCCTCGAAGATAACCGGGCATCCCAGCACCTCGACATACCGCGTCGGCTCGCCCCGGGCGGCATGGCTGAGGATCAGTCGCTGCGGATTGACGCGATCGCCGGTGATCCAGCGAGTCAGGTGCACCAGGCTGGCCAGGGCGGCCTCCACACGCTCCTCGCGGCGCACGGTGTAGCTCGGCCGATAGACCAGGCGTACCTGCGTTGCATCCTGCTCACGCTGGAACTCGCTGCCCTCGGCGATGATCGGGTAATACTCCAGCAAGGCGTCCAGCGCCTCGCCATAGTGGTCACAGCTCATCAGCAGCGCACCGACCATGTCCAGGTGCCCCACTTGCAGCGCACTGCCCAGGCGCAGGCCCAGCAACGGATCGCCCGAAGCGGCACAAATGGCTTCCCAGAAAGCGTCCTGGCGCTGCAACGGAATGCGCGGCTCCAGGCTGGCCGCCTGCAGATCGGCAGGCACCGGCAGCCCCAGGCGCTCGGCGGCCTGCAGGATGCCCTGGGCGTAATGGACAGTAATGGTGTGCGGCATGGTCTCGAATTAACCGGTAAAGGTCCCGATTGAGCCGTTACCGGGCGGTAACGCTGCCCTATGCTTGCCAATTACAACGATAAATACAAACAAGAGTCGCCTTGCATGCCCAATCCCACCGGAGCCGCGCCCGTGCCGCCGGCTGCAGTCCATTCGCCAGTCCCCACCCTCCCTCTGTGGGAGAACGGCGATGCCTGAAGTCCACCTCGAATTCTCCGGCGGTTCGATGATCGCCTTGAACGCGATCATCGCCCTGATGATGTTCGGCGTATCGCTGGAACTGCGCCGCGACGATTTCGCCCGCATCCTGCGCCAGCCCAAGGCGCCGGTGATCGGCATGCTGGTGCAGTTCCTGCTGCTGCCGGCCGCCACCTGCCTGCTGACCATCGCCCTGCCCATCGACCCGGAACTGGCGCTGGGGATGATCCTGGTCGCCACCTGCCCCAGTGGCACCTTCTCCAACATCATGACCTGGATGGCGCGGGGCAACGTCGCCGTGTCGGCCAGCGTCACGGCGGTTTCCGGCCTCAGCGCGGGTATCTTCACACCGCTGAACTTCGCCCTGTATGCCGGCATCAACCCGGCCACCCGCGACCGCCTCACGCAGATCCACATCGACCCGCTGGAACTGGTCGGTGTGGTGCTATTGGTGCTGATCCTGCCGATGCTGCTGGGCATGGCCCTGGGCAAGCACAAGCCACAGCTCGCGCGGCGCCTGGAGAAGCCCATGCGACAGTTGTCGCTGCTGGTGATGCTGGGCTTCGTCGGCATGGCCTTCGCCAAGAACTTCCAGCAGTTCATGGCCTACTTCCACCTGTTCTTCTGGCTCGTCCTGCTGCTTAACGGCACTGCGCTGCTCCTGGGCTATAGCTGCGCGCGGCTGTGGAAGCTGCCGGACGCCGACGTGCGCGCCGTCACCCTGGAGAGCGGCATCCACAATTCGGCGCTGGGTATGGCGCTGATCCTCACCTTCTTCCCGCAGGCCGGCGGCATGCTGCTGATCGCCGCGTTCTGGGGCTGCTGGCAGTTGTTTTCCGGGTTGCTACTGGCGCAATGGTGGGCGCGCCGCGAACCACGAGGCACCGCGGTGAGCGCGTCATGAACGCTCCGGCCATCGCCCTTGGCGGTTTCATCCTGCTGGCTTACACACTGGAAGCCATCACCGGCTTCGGCAGCGTGGTGATCGCCCTGTCCCTCGGTGCGCTGCTGATGCCCATCGAAACGCTGCTGCCGATCCTGGTGCCGCTGAACATCGGCATGACCGGCTACCTGTGCTGGCGTCACCGGCGTCTGATCGATACCCGCCTGCTGCTGCGTACCGTGTTGCCGGGCATGCTGGCGGGCATGGTGATCGGCTACCTGTTGCTGCCGCATCTGGACCCGCAACCGCTCAAGCGCGGCCTGGGCGTGCTGATTCTCTGGTTCGCCGGCCGCGAACTGTGGCGCCTGCGCGCCAGTGCACCGGCACGCGGCCACACACCGAGCTGGGTGGTACGCCTGGCGACCGGGACCGCCGGTGTCTGCCACGGCCTGTTCGCATCGGGTGGGCCCTTGCTGGTCTACGCACTGGCCACCCGACCGCTGGATAAAACTCGTCTGCGCGCCACCCTGGTCTGCGTCTGGTTCACCCTCAACGGCCTGCTGACCCTGGCCTTCCTCCTCGATGGCCGCCTGCGCCCGGCGCTGCCGCAGGTGCTCGCCTACGCACCCTTGCTGCTGCTCGGCGTGTGGCTCGGTGAACGCCTACACCAGCGCTTCGAGGAACACCATTTCCGTCTCGCCATCCACTGCCTGCTGCTGGTCAGCGGCATCCTGCTGCTGTCGCCCTGGAGTCTCCTGTGAGCTACGACATCATCATCAAGAACGGCCTCTACTTCGACGGCAGCGACGCCCCCGGCAGCCTGCGCCACGTCGGCATCAAGGATGGGCGCATCGACACCCTGAGCGTCAGCCCGCTCGACGAAGGCGGCTGCCCAGAGGTCATCGACGCCAGCGGCCGCTGGGTCACCCCAGGCTTCCTGGAAATCCACTCGCACTACGACGCCGAAGCCATCGCCGCCCCGGCGCTGAAGGAGTCGGTACGCCACGGTGTGACCACCGTCTCCGTTGGTTCCTGCTCCATCAGCATGGTGCTGGGCGAGGCCGAGGACTGTTCCGACCTGTTCACCCGCGTCGAGGCCGTGCCGCGCGAGCAGGTGCTGCCGATCCTGCGTGACAAGCGCACCTGGAAGGACGCCAAGGGCTATCGCGCCTTCTACGACCAGCAACCACTGGGACCGAACCTCTGCTCCTTCCTCGGCCACTCCGAGCTGCGCGTGACAGTCATGGGGCTTGAGCGCGCCATCAGCGGCGCCAAGCCCACCGAAGCCGAACTGCAACGCATGGAAGAGCTGCTGGAGCAGGCGCTGGATGCCGGCTGTTTCGGCCTGTCGGTAATGACCACGCGCCTGGACAAGATGGACGGCGACCGCGCCTGGTCCAGCCCGCTGCCCTCCACCTTCGCCAGCTGGAAGGAATTCTCCCGCCTGTTCGCCGTGCTGCGCCGGCGCAACGCGCTGATGCAGGGCGCGCCCAACGCGGTCACCAAGATCAACGTGTTCGCCTTCCTCTACCAGGCCCACGGCTGGTTCCGCCGGCCGCTGAAGTGCTCGATGCTCACCGCGCTGGACCTCAAGTCCCAGCCCTTCATGCATCGCATCACCCGTGCCTCCGGCTGGGTCGCCAACCGCCTGCTGCGCGGCCGCTACCGCTGGCAGACCCTGCCAGCGCCCTTCGTGGTGCGCATCGAGGGGCTGAACATGAACGGCTTCGAGGAGTTTGGCGCCGGCGAAGTGCTGCGCGACATCAAGGACCCGGAAGAGCTCTACACGCGTATCCAGGACCCGGCCTTCCGTGAACGCTTCAAGAAGGACATCAAGGCCACCCTCAGCCTCGGCCTGTGGCACCGCAACCTGTCCGACTGCTGGGTGCGCGAGTGCCCGGACGCCTTGATGGTCGGGCGCAATTTCGAGGACATCGGCCGCGAGCGCGGGCTCGACCCGGTGGACGCCTTCTTCGAGCTGGCCGGTCAATACCGCAACGATCTCAAATGGACCACCTGCTACGGCAACCACCGCCCCGAGATCATGGGCAAGTTGCTGGCCAGCCCCTGGACCCAGCCGGGCTTCGCCGACTCCGGTGCGCACCTGGCCTCCCATGCGCAGTACAACTTCCCGCTGCGCATGCTCAAGTACGTGCGCGACGCCGAACTGGCCGGGCAGAGCTTCATGGATACCGGCCGCGCGGTGCACCGCCTGACGGGTGAACTCGCCGACTTCGCCGGGATCGACGCCGGCTATATCCGCGTCGGCGACCGCGCCGATCTGGTGGTGGTCAACCCGGCCGGGCTGACCGACGAGCTGGATGAAGTCAGCGAGGCACCGATGGAGGTCATCGGGCTGACGCGGCTGGTGAAGCGCAACGACGATGCAGTGGACGCCACCCTGATCAATGGCCGCGTGGCGTATCGGCGTGAAAGCGGCTTCCCCGAGGCGTTGGGCAAGGAACGCGTGTTCGGCACCTTCCTGCCGGGGCGCGACGTGCTGAGCCGGCCGCAGGAGGTGTCGGCGGGCAGCCCGGTTTACGGTCGCTGATCGCGGCTGCACCCTTGTAGGATGGGTGCAGCGCAGCGATACCCATGCTGACGGCACACGGCCTTGATGGGTATCGCTGCGCTCAACACCATCCTACGCAAAGGTTGCCTGGTGACGATGCGCATGTTGGCAGACCGCGCGGCGGGCCGAGATTGACGCTCTGACGCGCACTCACTAGAGTGCGCGTTTTCCTACATCCTACGCTGCACCCGTATCATGACCCCGTTCTGCCGCTTCGCCGACTCCTCGCTCGCCCTCCTCCGGGAGCCTCCGCGCGTGCGCAAGGTCGATGCCGTGCTGAACCTGCGTCGCAGCGTGCTGTTCGCCTTCACCTTCTCTCCTCCCGCCGGCTGCTGAGCCGGACGCTGCGCGCCTTCGCGCCGGTCATTCCGCCTTTCGAATCCGCCCACCGGCGAATCCCGGCGGGCTCGTTTGCATGTGCAGCCCTGCCGCTGGAGCGGCAGGGCAAGAGAAGGTTTCCATGAACACCCCGACCACCCTCAACAAGCCGCTGCTCGCGGTGCTGCTGTTCGCCGTTTCCATCGTCGGCCTGAGCCTGGGTGCCACCCTGCCGCTGGTGGCGCTGCGTCTGCTGGATAACGGCGCCAGCGCCCTGCAGATCGGCATTCTCTCCGCCGTACCCGCCGCCGGCATGATCCTCGCCGCCACCCTGGTCGACCGTGCCTGCCAGCTGATGAGCCGGCGCCGTCTTTATCTACTGTGCTTCGTGCTGTGCACCGCCAGCACCGTCGCCATCGAATTCAGCAGCCATTCCCTGTGGCTGCTGGCCGCCGCGCGCCTGGCGCTGGGGATCGGCATGGGCATCGCGATCATCCTCGGCGAGGCCTGGGTCAACGAGCTGTGCGGCGAGCACAACCGCGGCACCATCGTGGCGCTGTACGCGACCAGCTTCACCGCCTTCCAGTTGCTCGGCCCGACCCTGGTGGCGCTGCTCGGCGCGCAGACGCCCTGGGTCGTGCTGCTGGTCAGCGCCGGGCACCTGATTGCATTGGCCACCGTGGCGCTCGCCATGCCCGAGGACGGTATCCACGAGCACGTCGAGGAGCCGCGCAGCTTCTCCCTCGCCGGCTTCCTGCGGGTGGCACCGGCGCTGTGCATGGGCGTGCTGTTCTTCTCCTTCTTCGACAGCGTGGTGTTGTCGCTCTTCCCCGTGTACGCCTCCAGCCACGGCTACGCGGTGGGCATCGCCGCCTTCATGGCGACGGTGATCCTGCTGGGCGACATGCTCTTCCAGATGCCGCTGGGCTGGCTCTCCGACCGCCTCGACCGCTCCAGCCTGCACCTGCTGTGCGGCGTGGCGGCCATGCTGATCGGCCTCGCCCTGCCCTGGCTGATCGGCCAGCCGGCGCTGCTATGGCCGGCGCTGATGGTGCTCGGCGCGGTGGCCGGTGGCGTCTACACCCTGGCGCTGGTGCTGATCGGCCAGCGCTTCCGCGGCCGCGACCTGGTTACCGCCAACGCCGCCGCCGGCATGCTCTGGGGCGTCGGCAGCCTGCTCGGCCCCCTACTCAGCGGCAGCCTGATGGACCTCGGCCCGCAAGGCGTGCCGGTGGCACTGGCGCTGGCCGCCGGCCTGTTCGTCGCCACCGCGGCCGCCTCGCTGCGCCGCGCCACCATGCGCACCGCCTGATGCCTCAATAGAAGGCAAGGCGCATCGACTTGGTGCCAGCGTGATCAGGGCCGGCACCTGCCTGCCACTGGGGATTTCAGCTAAGCAATTGAAATCCCCAGTGGTTTTTCCGCTTCACGAAAACTGGCATTTCAATTGCTCAGTCCCCTGCAACGGGATGCATCGCCCACGGCAAGGTAGCCACCGGGTGAGCGAACGCAGCAAGGCACACACTGGAGTTGCACCACAGGCGAACTAGGGTTCCGGTCTCCGTGAGGGGATGTCTGGTCCGAGAGTTTTCCGGCCCTAGGGACAGGGCTACACGGCGGGAGAAAAGCCCGGGAGACGTGATGTCATCCCGTGCCGATTTCCAACCGTTAGGAGCAATGCCATGACCATGCCGCTTTCCCTGCGTTCCCTGCGCAAGACCCTGCTCGGTGCCTGTCTGGTTGCTGCCGCCGGGGTCGTGCCGCTGACTCTGCAAGCCGCCGAGAAGCTCAAGATCGGCACCGTCGTCTGGGCCGGTTACGCGCCCTTCTACGTCGCTGACAAGCTCGACCTCTACAAGCCCCACGGCCTCAAGGTGGAGCTGCAGTTCTTCAACGACCCCGCCCTGATCCCCACCGCCATGACCGGCGGCGCGCTGGATGGCGGCATGCTCACCTACGACCAGGTGGTCGGCGGCGTCGCCAAGGGCCAACCGTACCGCGTGGTGATGCCCATCGACTTCTCCAACGGCGGCGACGCCATCGTCGCGGACAAGTCGATCAAGTCGGTCGCCGACTTCAAGGGCAAGAAGATCGGCTTCAACCCGCTGTCGCCATCCGACTTCCTGCTCGCCTACGCGCTCAAGAGCCACGGCCTGAGCGACAAGGACGTCAGCCCGGTGAACATGACGCCCGAAGGCATCCCCGGCGCCATGGCCTCGGGCAGCCTGCCGGTGGGCGTGACCTACGAACCCAATGTCTCGCAGATCCTCGGCATGCCGGGCGGCAAGTTCCACGTCGTGTATTCGTCGAAGGACGCACCGGGCCTGATCACCGACGTGCTGGTGTTCAACCAGGAGGTCATCGGCAAACGCCAGAAAGCGATCAGCGCGATGATCCAGGGCTACGCCGACGGCCTGGCCTACATGAAGGCGCACCCGGACGAATCCGCCGAAATCATCGGCAAGGTGCTGGGCGTCAGCGCCGCCGAGGCCAAGGAACAGATGGCCGGGGTCTACAACATCCCGCTGGCGGAGATGGGCAAGAACTTCGAGAAGTCCGACGCCACCAGCTCCTTCTTCGGCAGCGGCGCGGTGATCGCCCAACTGCTCAAGGACAACAGCCAGATCCCGGCGATCCCCGACCTCGCCCAGACCTTCGACGCGCAATTCGTCCAGGCCCTCGCCCAGTAAGGCACCCACCCGACGCTCTCGCCGGGACGGCGGGAGCGCTCACGGAGGTATCCATGTCCGCGTCCCTGTACCGCTACGCCGATGGCCGGCTGCCCAACAGCCTGGCACTGGCCTATGCCTTTGGCGGCTATGCCGCCGGCTTCGCCCTGCTGTTCGCCGATAGCTGGCTGCTCAACGCCGCCGGCACCCTGTTGCTGGGCCACGCGATGATCGTCGCGGCCTACCTGATCCACGAATTCGCCCACGGCACCATCTTCGCCAAGCCGACGCACAACACCTGGGCCGGCGAGGCCTGCAGCTGGCTCTGCGGCAGTTGCTATGCCGGGTTCCAGGACCTGCGCCGCAAGCACATGCGCCACCACGTCGACCGCGCCGACGTGATCACCTTCGACACCAAGGCCTTCCTCGCCCGCTGCCCGCGCTGGGCGCGCAGCCTGGTACTGGCCGCGGAATGGGCCTACGTGCCGGCGGTGGAGCTGATCATGCATTACTACGTGATCCTGCTGCCCTTCATCACCGACAACCCGCGCCATCGCGCCAACCGCCGTCGTGTAGCGCTGACCCTGCTGGTGCGCGGCACACTGTTCGCGCTGGTGGCGGCGGTTTCGCTGAAGGCACTGGTGCTGTACTTCGTCGCCTGGACGCTGATGATCATCGTGCTGCGCTTCACCGACGCCTACCAGCACACCTACGACGCCTTCGCGGTACTGGAGGACGGCGGCAAGATCCCCGACGACAAGTCCCGCGACCGCACCTACGAGCAGATGAACACCTACTCCAACGTGGTCTCGGTGCGCTGGCCGGTGCTCGACCTGCTGTTGCTCAACTTCGCCTACCACAATGCCCACCACGAGAAGCCCGTGGCGCCCTGGTACCGCCTGCGCAAACTGCACCACGAGCTGTATGGCGACGGCTACGCCCAGGTCCTGCCGATGCACCTGCTGTTCAAGGGCTTCCATCGGCACCGCTTGCGCCGCGTGGTCGACGACCATTACGGAGAGGTGGCGCCCGAGGGCAAGGACCGCGCCGACGGCTTCTACGGCGCCGTGGGCGTCTCCTTCCTGACGGCGGTCTGAGCATGATCGACTACCGGGGCAAACGCGTGCTGATCACCGGTGCCGGAAGCGGCATCGGCAAGGGCCTGGCGCGGGCATTCGCCGAACAGGGCGCGACACTGGAACTGCTGGATCGCAACGCCACTGCCCTGGCGGCAGTTGTCGACGAGCTGGCAGCGCTGAGCGATGTGCGCAGCCACGCCCTGGACCTGGGCGACAGCGCGGCCATCGCTGGATTTGTCGCACTCCGCGAAGGCGCGCCGCTGGACGTGTTGATCAACAACGCCGGCGTCGAGTACGCCACGCCGCTGGACGACCCGGATGGCGAAGCGGACAGCCGCTGGCAGGCGCTGCTGGACAACAACGTCGCCTCGATGCTGCGCCTGACCCGCGCCCTGCTGCCGAGCCTCAAGGCGGGCAGCAGCGTGATCAACCAGGCCTCGATCTGGGGCCTGAAGGGCGTGCCGGGTTTCTCCGCCTATGTCGCCAGCAAACACGCGGTGATCGGCCTGACGCGCTCGCTGGCCTGGGAACTCGGGCCACAGCGCATCCGCGTCAACGCCGTGTGCCCCGGCTGGATTGCCACCGAGGCGGCCATGCGCTCGCTCGCGGTGATGGCCACCTCCAATGGGCGCAGCGAAACCGAGGAACTGGCGCAGATACTCGCCGCCCAGGCGGTGCCTGAGCTGCTGACGCCGGCGGACCTGGCCGGCACCTTCCTGTTCCTCGGCAGCCCGCTGGCCACCGCCCTCACCGGCCAGGCGCTGTCGGTCAGCCATGGCGAGGTCATGCACTGATGAAACCGCTCGAAGGACAGACCGCGCTGGTCACCGGCGCCACCCAGGGTATCGGCCGCGCCACGGCCCTGGCGCTGGCGGGAGCCGGGGCGACGGTATGGATCAACCACCTCGACCAACCCGAAGCCGCCACCGCGCTGGTGGCACGCATCGCCGCCTCGGGCGGACGGGCCTACGCGGCTCAGGCTGACGTTTCCGCGCCGCAGCAGGTCGAGGACCTGTTCGCCCGCGTGCTTGCCGAGGGCGACCTGCACATCCTGGTGAACAACGCCGGGATCATCCTGGAGAAACCTTTTCTCGACACCAGCGAGGACGACTGGGCCGCGCTGCTCGGCGTCGACCTCACGGCGGTCTATCGCTGCTGCCGCCACGCCCTGGCGCACATGCAGGCGCGCGGGGATGGCTGCGTGGTCAATATCGCCTCGGAACTTGGCCAGCTCGGCCGCGAGCGTTACGCCGCCTATTGCGCGGCCAAGGCCGGGGTGATCGGCCTGACCAAGGCGCTGGCCCGCGAGTTCGCCCCGCACATCCGCATCAACGGCGTGGCGCCGGGGCCGGTGGACACGCCGATGGTCTCGGTGGAGCACATGAGCGAAGCGATGATCGCCCGCGAAACGGCGATTCCCGCCGGGCGCCTGGGCAAGCCCGAGGAAATCGCGGCGGCGGTGCTGTTCCTGGTTTCGCCTGAGGCCAGTTTCTTCCACGGACAGATACTCGGCGCCAATGGCGGTGCCTGGATGGGCGCCTGATGCGCGCGGAAATCGTCCTGCTGCTGGGCGCCGCCATCTGGGGCCTGGGCTGGATGCCCCTGGCGCACTTTGCCGGCCAGGGACTTTCGGGCATGCCGCTGGTGCTCTGTACCTATGGGCTGCTTAGCGCGCTGGCCGTGCCGCTGGTGCTGAGCCAGCGCCGGCAATGGTGGCCGCAACGCAATGCCCTGCTGGCTATCTGCATGTTCGGCGGCTGGGCCACGGCGGGGCTGGTGGCGGCGCTGTCCGAGGGCGACGTGGTGCGCGCCATGCTGCTGTTCTATCTGGCGCCGGTATGGGGTCTGATCGGCGGCCGAGTGCTGTTCGGCGAACGCCTCACCCCGCCACGCCTCGGCGCGCTACTACTGGCCATGGGCGGCATCGCGCTGACCCTGGGCGTCAGCCGCGAAACCTTCCGCCCGCTGGGCGCCAGCGACTGGCTGGCGCTCTCCGCCGGCTTTGCCTTCGCCCTGAACAACCTGGCCACCCGCGCCGCCGAGCAGGTGCCGCTGACCAGCAAGGCGGTGGTCGGCTTCATCGGCAGCGCCGTGCTGGGCGGGTTGTTTTGCTGGCTGCAAGGCACACCTCTACCGGCCGTAGACGCGCAGCAATGGCTGCAACTGGCCGCCTTCGGCCTGTTCTGGCTGGCCGCCATGGGCGCGGCGCAATACGGCTTCAGCCATGTCGAGGCGAGCCGCGCTGCGGTGCTGGTGGTGATCGAACTGCTGGTGGCGGTGCTCACTGCCGCCTGGATCGGCGAGCGCGAGCTGGGCCTGCGCGAATGGCTCGGCGGCTCGCTGATACTGGCCGCGGCACTGATCGCCGCGCGCCCTTCACCCGAACCTTCCCCCACTCTCTGCGAGGCCGAATCATGACTGTCCGGATGGACCAGCTCAGCTGGGTCGAGTACGCGCGCCGGGTGCGCGAGCAATCCCCCGTGGTATTCCTGCCCTGCGGCGCCACCGAGCAGCACGGCCCGCACCTGCCGCTGGGCACCGACGCGCTGCTGGCCAGCGCGCTGTGCGAAGACGTCGCCCGGCAGGTCGACGGGCTGGTCGCGCCCGCGCTCTCCTATGGCTACAAGTCGCAGCCCAAGTGCGGCGGCGGCCAGCATTTCTGCGGCACCACCAGCCTCGACGGGCAGACGCTGATTGCGCTGGTGCGCGACGCCGTGCGCGAGTTCGCCCGCCACGGCGTGACCCGCCTGGTATTGGTGGACGGCCATTACGAGAACCAATGGTTCGTCACCGAAGGCATCCAGCTCGCCCTGCGCGAACTGGGGCCTTCCAGCCCGCTGGAAGTGATGCGCCTGGAGCATTGGGATTTCTGCAGCGAGACCACTCTGAATGACGTCTTCCCCGACGGCTTCCCCGGCTTCGCCCTGGAGCACGCCGCAGTGATCGAAACCTCGCTGATGCTGCACTACCTGCCCAACCTCGTGCGCCTGGACCTGATCCCCGACGACGGCCCCGCCGACTTCCCGCCCTACGACATGTACCCCAGCCGCACCGAGTGGGTGCCGCCGTCGGGCGTGCTCTCCTCGGCGCGCGGCTCCAGCGCCGACAAGGGCCTGCGCATGGCCCGCGACATCGTCGGCGGCATCGCCCAGGCCGTGCGCAAGGAGTTCCGCCTGTGAGCACCGCCCTGATCGTCATCGACATGCAGCGCGACTTCTGCGCCCCCGGCGGCTATGCCGACCAGGCCGGGTTGGACATCGACCGCCTGCGCGCGCCGATTCCGGCCATCTCCCGGCTGCTGGACAGCGCCCGCAGCCTTGGCCTGCTGGTGGTGCACACCCGCGAAGGCCATCGCGCCGACCTCAGCGACCTGCACGCCAGCAAGCGCCACCGCGCCGAATTCGCCGGTGCGCCGATCGGCCACCAGGGCCCGCTGGGCCGCCTGCTGGTGCGCGGCGAGTACGGCCACGACTTGATCGACGAACTGCGCCCGCTGCCCGGCGAACCGGTGGTGGACAAGCCCGGCTACAGCGCCTTTGCCTACACCGACCTGGACCTGCTGCTGCGCAGCCGCGGCATCGGCCACCTGGTGCTGTGCGGGGTGACTACCGAAGTGTGCGTTTCCTCCACCCTGCGCGCCGCGGTGGAACTGGGTTATGCCTGTACTCTGGTGAGCGATGCCTGCGGCTCGCCCAGCGCCGAACTGCATGCCGCCGCCCTGGCGATGGTCGAGGTGGAAGGCGGCCTGTTCGGTCGCGTGCAACGCAGCCCGGCCGTACTCGCCGAATGGGAGGAGTCCGCATGTCCCGTCTGAAGAGCATTCCCGCGGTGCCACCCGCTTACCTCGGCGTCTGGCAACGCACCCTGCTGACCACCACCGGCGGCACCCACGACACTCGCACCCGTGTCTACTGGCTGCAGACCGGGCGCCTGTTCGCCGACCTGCGCATTCCCCTGCCTGCGCCGCAATCGCCCGGCGAGCTGTCCGCCCAGGCGGGATTTGCCGGCATCACCGAGATCACCGGAGACATTTGCCAATGGCACCGGGCAATCGACTTCCAGCCGCCCAATGGCGGCGAGGACATCGGCCGCATGCACTTCGTAAACAGTGAGAAGGTGCTGGAAGACGGCCTGGATGGCAGTTACCACGAAGTCTGGGAGCGCCTGCCGGAATCCATCGGGCGCAATCGCGGCGTGTGGTTAAGCGCCGCCGATGGCCGCCAGGGTTGCCTGCTGCTGGCCGGCGATTGCTTCCTGTTCGCCGCCGGGCGCCGGGAGGCATTGCCGATGGCCGACTCACTGGCCGCCCTGCTGGACAGCGACCACCCGGAGTTGCTGGATTTCGAGCTGTCGTTCGGGCGCCACTACGGCGGTGAAACGCCCTGGAAGATCGAGCTGTCCACCCTGCCCGCCCGCATCGGCGCCGAGCTGCTGCCCGCCACGGCCGATCCGGACCACCCCGAACTGCTGGCCGACGTCACCTGGCTGAACAGCCTCGGCGCCACGCCGCCCGCCGGTGGCTGGCAACCCTGCGAACTGCCCCTGTTCCCCGAGGAGGTGACGCCATGACCGCCCACCAACCCCTGCCGCGCCCACTGGCGCAACCCGCCCGCCAGCGCTGGTGGGTAATTCGCGGCGACCTGCCGCGCGGCGCCTTCTGGGCATTGGCCAGCGCAGGCCTGCTGTTGCCCGTGGTGCTCTGGTGGGCCTGCGGCGCCCTGGGGCTGACCAATCCGATGTTCTTCCCCAGCCCCGATGCCGTGCTCGCACGCCTGGGCCACTGGTGGAGCGACGAAGGCCTGGTCGGCGATATCGCCATCAGCGTCTACCGGGTCATGGGCGGCTTCCTCGCCTCGGCGGTGATCGCCCTTCCCATTGGCCTTTACATCGGCACCTATCGCCCGGTGCAGGCCTTCCTCGAACCGCTCACCGACTTCATCCGCTACATGCCGGCGGTGGCCTTCATTCCGCTGGTGATGCTCTGGGTCGGCATCGACGAAGGCTCCAAGGTGCTGATCATCTTCATCGGCACTTTCTTCCAGATGGTGCTGATGGTCGCCGAGGACGTGCGCCGCGTGCCCATGGCGCAGATCGAGGCGGCGCAGACCATGGGCGCCAACCGCGCGGAAATCATCAAGCTGGTGGTACTGCCCTCGGCGCGCCCGGCGCTGCTGGACACCCTGCGCATCACCTGCGGCTGGGCCTGGACCTACCTGGTGGTGGCCGAGCTGGTGGCCGCCAATTCGGGCCTCGGCTACGCCATCCTCAAGGCGCAGCGCTACATGCAGACCGACAAGATCTTCGCCGGCATCCTGCTGATCGGCGTCATCGGCCTGCTCACCGACCAGGCGTTCCGCTGGCTCGGCCGGGCAGCCTTCCCCTGGATGAAGAGGTAACCGGCATGAGCCAGAGCAAGATCGCCATCCGCCACGTCGACAAGGTCTTCAGCAGCCAGGGCCGCCAGGTGCAGGCACTGCAGGACATCAACCTGGATATCCGCGCCAACGAGTTCGTTACCTTCGTCGGCGCCTCGGGCTGCGGCAAGTCCACCCTGCTGCGCAGCATCGGCGGATTGGAGCGCCACAGCGGCGGCGAAATCCTGGTCGATGGCCGCGCCGTGGACGGCCCCGGCATCGACCGCGCCATGGTGTTCCAGCACTACAGCCTCTACCCCTGGCTGAAGGTGATGGACAACATCAAGTTCTGCCGCCGGCTCAAGGTGGTGTCCGACACCGTGCGCAGCGATGCCGATGTGGAAGTCGCCAGTGGCCGCGCCGATGCGCTGCTCAACCTGATGGGCCTGTCGGCTTTCGCCCAGGCCTACCCCAGCCAGCTTTCCGGCGGCATGCAGCAGCGCGTGGCGATTGCCCGTGCCTTGATGCCCAAGCCGCAGATTCTGCTGATGGACGAGCCCTTCGGCGCACTGGATGCACAGACCCGCGAGGTCATGCACGACCTGATCCGCCACGTGCACCGGCTGGAGAACAGCACCATCCTGTTCGTCACCCACGACGTCGACGAGGCGATCTACCTGGGTGGCCGCGTAGTGCTGATGGCGCCGCGCCCCGGGCGCATCGACAGCGTCTACGAGGTGCCGCTGCCCGCCGAGCGGAATCAGGACATGAAGATGTCGGCTGAATTCATCGCGCTGAAGAAACAGATCCTCGCGCGTATCCGCGAGACCTCGGGCATGAGTACCGACCTGGAACTGCTGGAGCAACTGACCCGCACCGCGGCGCCGGTCTGATGTTGTGGGAAGGGAATCGGCGGAGCGGGTAGCTCCGCCGTTGTGCCGGGCACGAAGCCCGAAACGAATTGCGCCGAAGGCGCGAGGGGAACGGTCTGCCGGGAGCGGATAGCCCCACCCGAAGGCTGGCAGGCCGGATGGCCGCAGGAGCGGCCGAAAGCTTGCCGCAAGCGCCCGGTGAGGCGCTTGCGGCATCGACCTCAGCCGATGGTCATCAGGCTGGCGTTGCCACCGGCGGCAGCAGTGTTGACGCTCAGCGCGCGTTCGATCAGCAGGCGTTCCAGCGGGATATCGGTTTCCCCGCGGTTCAACCCGGTCACGCCGACGATGGCGCCCTTACGCTGCGAAGCCAGTTCGCACACTGCACGCAACTGATCGGAATCGCCGTGGTGCAGGATGGCGTCGAACACCTTGTCGGTCGTGCTCCAGTCGGCGACCAGCTCGATGCGCTGGGCGACTTCCTTCGGCAGTTCCTTCACCACGGCGGCGTTGGACTCGGCAACCAGCGCACGGCTGCCCACCGCGAGCACGGCGGCCAGCTGCGCGAGCAGGTCGGCGCGGTCTTCCGCCAGGCACAGCACGTGCTCGCGCGGCAGCAGGGTGTAGCTGTTGCGCTCACCGGTCGGGCCGGTCAGTACCTGCTGGGTGAAGCTCTGCGAGAGAGCGGCATAGCCGGCCAGTTGCGCCGCCAGGGCGGTGTCCTTCTGCGCCCACTGGGCGAGTGCTTCCACGGCCTTCTCGGCATCCTTCGGACGCGGCAGCGCCTGCGCGCCGTCGCCCTTGAGCTGGTTGGCCACGGCCTCCTGCGGGCGGGTCGAGAGCAGGCGGTACAGGTACAGCGGGCCGCCGGCCTTCGGACCGGTGCCGGACAGGCCTTCACCACCGAAGGGCTGCACGCCGACCACGGCGCCAACCACGTTGCGGTTGACGTACAGGTTGCCGACATGGGCGCTGCCCACGACCTGGGCGATGGTCTCGTCGATGCGGGTGTGCACGCCGAGGGTCAGGCCGTAACCGGATTCGTTGATCTGCGCGAGCAGCTGGTCCAGCTCGGCTCGCTCGTAACGCACCACGTGCAGTACCGGGCCGAAGATTTCGCGCTTGAGCTCGCTGAAGCTCTCCAGCTCGATCAGGGTCGGCACGACGAAGGTGCCGCGCTTGATCTCCTCGGCATCCACGCGGGCGCTCTGGAATACCTTGCGGCCTTTGTCGCGCATCACCTGGATATGCTTGTCGATATTGCCCTTGGCTTCTTCGTCTATCACCGGGCCGATATCGGTGTGCAGGCGCTCCGGCGCACCGACGCGGTACTCGGCCATGGCGCCCTTGAGCATGGCGATCACGCGGTCGGCGGCGTCTTCCTGCACGCACAGCACGCGCAGCGCGGAGCAGCGCTGGCCGGCGCTGTCGAAGGCGGAGTTGACCACGTCCACCACCACCTGCTCGGCCAGCGCCGAGGAGTCGACGATCATGGCGTTGAGGCCGCCGGTTTCGGCGATCAGCGGGATGGTACGGCCCTGGGCGTCGAGACGGCCGGCGATGTTGCGCTGGAGGATGCCGGCCACTTCGGTGGAACCGGTGAACATCACGCCACGCACGCGCTCGTCGCCGACCAGACGGGCACCGACGGTCTCGCCACGGCCCGGCAGCAGTTGCACGGCACCGGCGGGTACGCCGGCTTCGAGCAGGATGCGCACGGCTTGCGCGGCGATCAGCGGCGTCTGCTCGGCGGGCTTGGCCAGCACGGTGTTGCCGGCGGCCAGGGCGGCGGCCACCTGGCCGCTGAAGATCGCCAGCGGGAAGTTCCACGGGCTGATGCAGACCACCGGGCCCAGCGGGCGGTGGCTGTCGTTGGCGAAGTGGGTGCTGGCCTGGGCGCCGTAGTAGCGCAGGAAGTCCACGGCCTCGCGCACTTCGGCGATGGCGTTGGCGAAGGTCTTGCCCGACTCGCGCACCAGCACGCCCATCAGCGACTGGATCTCGGCTTCCATCAGGTCGGCGGCGCGCTGCAGGATGGCGCCGCGCTCGGCCGGCTGGGTCGATTGCCAGATCTGCGCGCTGGACAGCGCGCCGAGGATGGCGTTGTTCACGTCGGCTTCGCTGGCTTCACGCACGTGGCCGACCACGTCGCGCAGGTCGGCCGGGTTGCGCACCGGTTGCGCTTCGCCCGGCGCCGCGTCGGCCAGGCCGAGGATCGGCTCGGCGACGTAGGCGTGGTTGGTGCTCGACAGCAGCGCCGAGGACAGCGAACCCAGGCGGTGTTCGTTGGCCAGGTCGATGCCGGCGGAGTTCAGGCGGGCATCGCCGTAGAGGTCACGCGGCAGCGGAATGCGCGGGTGCGGAAGGCCCAGGGTGCCTTCCTGCGCCGCCATCTGCTCGACCTGCAGCACCGGGTCCAGCACCAGGTCCTTGAGCGAAATGCTGTGGTCGGCGATGCGGTTGACAAAGGAGGTGTTGGCGCCGTTTTCCAGCAGGCGGCGCACCAGGTACGCCAGCAGCGTTTCGTGGCTGCCCACCGGTGCGTAGATGCGGCACGGGCGGTTGAACTTGCCGTCGGCAACCTTGCCCACCACCTGTTCGTACAGCGGCTCGCCCATGCCGTGGAGGCACTGGAACTCGTACTGGCCCGGGTAGTAGTTCTGCCCGGCCAACTGGTAGATGGCCGACAGCGAGTGGGCGTTGTGGGTGGCGAACTGCGGGTAGATGGCTTCCGGCACGGCCAGCAGCTTGCGCGCGCAGGCCAGGTAGGAAACGTCGGTGTACGGCTTGCGGGTGTAGACCGGGTAGCCTTCCAGGCCGTTGACCTGGGCCAGCTTGATCTCGCTGTCCCAGTAGGCGCCCTTCACCAGGCGGATCATCAGGCGGTGGCGGCTGCGCTTGGCCAGGTCGATGACGTAGTCGATCACGTACGGGCAGCGCTTCTGGTAGGCCTGGATGACGAAGCCGATACCGTTCCAGCCGGCCAGCGACGGCTCGAAGCACAGGCGCTCGAGCAGGTCGAGGGAGATTTCCAGGCGGTCGGCTTCCTCGGCGTCGATGTTGATGCCGATGTCGTAGTCGCGGGCCATCTTCACCAGGCCGAGCACGGTCGGGTACAACTCGTCCATTACGCGGTCGTACTGGGCGCGGCTGTAGCGCGGGTGCAGGGCGGAAAGCTTGATCGAGATGCCCGGACCTTCGTAGATGCCGCGGCCATGGGAAGCCTTGCCGATGGCGTGGATGGCCTGCTCGTAGGAGGCCAGGTAGCGCTTGGCGTCTTCTTCGGTCAGCGCGGCTTCGCCGAGCATGTCGTAGGAGTAGCGGAAGCCGCGGGATTCCATGTTGGCGGCGTTGGCCAGGGCTTCGGCGATGGTCTCGCCGGTGACGAACTGCTCGCCCATCAGGCGCATGGCCATGTCCACGCCCTTGCGGATCAGCGGCTCGCCGGACTTGCCGATGATGCGGTTGAGCGCCGAGGACATGCCGGTCTCGGTATGGGTCGAGACCAGCTTGCCGGTGATCAGCAGGCCCCAGGAAGCGGCGTTGACGAACATCGACGGGCTCTGGCCCAGGTGCTGGCTCCAGTTGCCGTTGCTGATCTTGTCGCGGATCAGCGCGTCACGGGTGGCCTTGTCCGGGATACGCAGCAGCGCCTCGGCCAGGCACATCAGCGCCACACCCTCCTGGGAAGACAGGGAGAACTCCTGCAGCAGGCCCTGCACCAGCCCCTGGCGGCCACCGGCGTTCTTCTGGTTGCGCAGCTTCTCGGCGATGCCCAGCGCCATCTTGTTGGCGGCGGCGGCCTGCTCCTTCGGCAGCCGCGCCAGGTCCAGCAGCATCGGCAGCGCCTCGGTTTCCGGGCGGCGATAGGCGGCGGTGATGGCCGCGCGCAGCACCGACTGCGGCAGGATGCTCTCGGCGAAATCGAGGAAGACCTGCAACCCTTGTTCGTTCAGCGAATCCAGCGACTCATCGCCCGCGGCCGCGGCCAGACCGGACTGTTCGGCCGGCGTGAGGCCGCCTTCCACCTGCTCCAGGTAGGAGAAGATAGCCTGCTTGATCAGCCAGTGCGGGGTACGGTCGAGTTGCTGGGCAGCCAGCTTGAGGCGCTCGCGGGTGGCGTCGTCGAGCTTCACGCCAAGGGTGGTGGTGGCCATGGGGCTTCCTGTTGTTAGAAGGTGTGCCTGAAAACGGCGCAAGGTTATACCGCCGAATTGCAAGGTGCAACCAGGTGCAACCCAATAAAAACAAGCCTTTGGTCGTACGCGCGAATCCGGTGCAACCGGTGACATTTCCCACACCCGGCGCTACCAAACGGAGCATGCCAACGGCCTCGCCCGGCTGCAACCCGCAAGGACCGGCCGGACGGCAGGAAGAAAGCAGTGTTCGTGCCAGGGTTGGAAAAGGTGCAACCCGGAGCATTCCCGGTGCTCAGTTGTAGAAGCGTTCCATCAGGCTACACGGCCTCCCGGGCCGCCGGGCGCGCCTTGAGCCACAGACCGAAGGTCTTCACCACCTCCACCACCGGCCGCAGCCGCGCGCCGTCGGCGCTCAGGCAATACTCGACGCGGGGCGGAACCTCGGGGTAAACGGTGCGGGTCACCAGCCCTGCCTCTTCCAGCGCACGCAGTTCGGCGGTGAGCACCCGTTGGGAAATTTCCGGCATGTCGCGTCGCAACTCGTTGAAGCGCTTGCTGCCATCGAGTAGGTACGACACCAGCAACAGGCGCCAGCGGCCGCCAATCACGCGCATGGCTTCTTCGACCGAGCAGCCCGAAACGTTCTTCTTCATCTGTCCTTCCCGGTAACCTTTTTGTGCCCAGGCCACAAAAAAGTGCGTTCTTACGCGCAGCATCGGGGTCGGGAATACTGGCCGCCCACTTCAAACCAGGGCCCGACCCGATGAAACTCTACTTCGCCCCCAATGCCTGCTCTCTCGCTGCACACATCGTTCTGCGCGAGCTGGGCCTGCCGTTTTCGCTGGTGCGCGTGGACAACCGGACCAAACGCACCGCCGATGGCCAGGACTTCTACCGCATCAATCCGAAGGGCTATGTAGCAGCGCTGCAGCTGGAAGACGGCACTGTGCTGACCGAGGGCGCGGCGATTCTACAGTACCTCGCCGACCTGCAACCCGAGGCGGGCCTCGCCCCCGCCAACGGCACCCTTGAGCGCACGCACCTGCAGGCGCAGCTGAACTTCATCGGCAGCGAACTGCACGCGGGGATGAGCCCGCTGTTCGACAGCGAGATCCCCGAGCCGGTGAAGGACCTGCTTCGCTCGAAACTGGCCCGGCGCCTGGGTTACCTGGAGCAGGAGCTGGCAGCGAACGGCCAGGTCGCCGGTGACAGCTTCAGCATTGCCGATGCGTACCTGTTCACCGTGCTGGGCTGGTCCGAGCAACTGAAGGTCGATCTCGGCGTTTATCCGGCGATCCGCCGCTTCCGCCAGGCGGTCGCAACGCGCCCGGCGGTGATCGAGGCGTTGCGCGCCGAAGCAGAGGTCCCGGCTGTCGCCTGAGGTGCCAGACCGTGCAACCGCTCGGCGGAAAATCCGCCGAGCCATCGCGCAAGCTGCGCCTTCCGTGGTCCATCACACTAGCCCGGCCCGTCATGCGCCGGGATTTGTGCATTGAGCCCAGGAGAAACCGGATGAGCGCTGACCCTGAGAGTTTCGCCAACGCCTACCAGAATGCCCTGGTGGCAGTGGCCCTGCCCGCCTTCGCACGTGCCAGCGAATTCGCCCGCCAGCACGGCCTGGAATGCAGCGTGGAATTGCTGGATGGCCGCCGCGACCTGCCGGAGCTGAGCCTGAAGGTGCGCAACTCCTGCCGCGACGCCGAATGCATCTGCCGCATCAGCGCCGACCCGCAGACCCAGCGTCTCTGCCATGAGAACCGCTGCGGGGAAACCGACGCCGATGTGAAGCAGGTGATCGGCTCTATCGCCTCACTCAACGAACTGGTGCTGGACACCCGTCTCCTGGAGTTCTTCCAGAGCGCGTTCGCCCTGCACCTGGACTATGCCTCCAGCCGGCACGCCAGCAGTTTCTGGTAGCCCGCTGCGCACCTCTCCCGCCTAGCACCCGCAGGAAATCGCCCGTGCCGTCCAGCCCATGAGGGTTTCGGGGTGCCCGGTGTGCTCGTCCTGCCGCTCCTCCAGCACGACGAAGCCGTGCCGCTGGTAGAAGGCCACGGCACCGGTATTGTTGGAATAGACCGCCAGCTCCAGCATCGGCAGGTGAATCTTGGCGTCGCTCAGCAGGACCGAGCCGATGCCCTTGCCCTGGCATTCCGGGGCGACGAACAAGGCCGCCAGTGCGCCGTCATGCAGGCTGTAGAAACCACAGATGCAGCCATCGTTCTCGACGACCCGCGAGGCAGCGGCCGGCAGGTAGATATCCCGCATGTCCTGCAGGCGTTCGCGCCAGAAGTCGGCGCGAATGAAGTCGTGAGCCTGCTGCGAAGCTCGCAGCCAGATATCCAGCACCCGGTCCATGTCGTCGTCGCGAAAGTCGCGGATCATCATCGGCTGCAATCCCCCGGTTCGTTGAAGTGCTCGTGGCGTGGCGGGCGGCATCCTCGCACAAGGGATCATCGCTGCGCGCCCCCGCGCACTGCCGCCAATCGTCGCACCTGCTCGCACCCGTTTCGCCGTGACCCGATGCCTGCAAGCGCCTCCTGCACTCAAGCACGCCGGGCGCCCACCGTCAGGTTCCACTCATCAGAATCAGTGAACGGCTGTCGAGCGTCGGACTCTTCCGAATGGCTCCGCCAATCGGCAAAAGCGCGAGGTAGCGCGTCCACGGCTCGACGCCTGCGGTGGCGGAAATCAGTCGAGCAGCAACGCGAAGCCGAACGCCCCTTCCGCCCCCATTCCAACCCGAACAGACAAGGAGACACTCCATGGGCAGCTATCGATGGTTCCCCTCCAGCCGCACCAGCGGCGTGCAGGAACTGCAATCACTGGTCGATGACCTGGAAAACCTGCTGGTCAGCGGCCGAGACCTGACGGCCGACCAGCTCCCGGCGTTCAAGGCGAAATTGCGCGATCTGGTGGACGAGAGCCGGGAGACCAGTGAACACCTGATCCACCGCAGTCGCCGGGCCATCCGTGCCGGCAGCGAATATGCCGGCGAACATCCCTGGCAGACGGCGGCAATACTGGCCGCCGCCGCAGGCCTGCTGGCAGCGGCCTGCGCCTTGAGCCGCAATCAGCATTGATGCCCGTGCGGTGGTCAGCGGCCCGCTCGCTCGCCACCGCGCGCCGGTCCCGATGCTCAGCGGCGTGGCGTTCGCTAAGAATCGATAAAGCTGTCGATCAGCTCCAGGCCCAGGCTGCGGACGCGCCCGGCGCTGCTCAACTCGTCGCCATGGATGCCGACCACGGTGACACAGGGCATATCCGCCAACTGGCTGCCGAAGCGGATCGAATAGCGGCCGCCGGCCTCCCGGAAGCAGGAGAAATCGAACAGCGGATAGGCTTCGTGGAGAACCGCTTCCACATCCAGGCGTCGCAACTGCGTCATGGCCACCTCCTCTCCTCTGGCTGAACCCTGCCTGCCCGAGCGCCGGAGAGAAATGCTGGCGATTGGCCCAGGCACCGAGGCTCACTGGCCATGGCGGGCGAAGCGCCAGCCATGGCAAGCGGTACTGGCGGCCGAATGCACACCTGGAATCGAGGCGGATTTCAGACGGAAGGCGTGCCGCGCAAATGAGCAAGCGAAGCGCCGCGCCGTGCATTTTCCAGCCCCTTGCTGGTGCGCCCTTGCATCCTGCAAATGACCATTGGCCAGCATCGGTTAGGCATTTGCAGCAATAACAACCTGTTAAGCAGATGAAACAGCTTTCCCCGGCCTGGCATGGCTGATGCGAGGTTCCTGGCTCAGGCCGGCGCTCCGGCCTCTGCCAACCACCGGGAGGGAACGACATGTCCAGTTGCCGCAATGCCGCCATCGAGCACCTGAGTCACCTGTTCAGCGACTATCGCCCCCAGTTCGCCACCAGGCCCGACGGTACGCTGCTGATCAACCTGCGCAATGCCGCGGGCAAGCGTCTCATCTCTCGGGTCATCCAGCAGGAAGAGCAATCCAGCGCGGTGCTGCTGAACAACCTGGTGGAGCGCATCCGCCGCGACCTGATGACCGTGGAAGGGCCGCTGGAAGAGGACAACGTCGACTGGTTCCTCAAGCGCATCGAGTTGCAGACCTTCGTCCCCGTCAACCCGACCCACCGGCCGCGCAAGGTGGTGGTGGCCGGCGTGCGCCTGCGTGCCCTTGCCGACAAACAGGCCCGGCAAGCGAGGTGAGCATGAAAAACCCGGTGGATATCCCCGACCTCGATCCGCAAGTGAGCCGCGAGGAGTCACTGGAGGAATGGGTGGACATCGAACCGGAGGACAGCCGGCAGGAACCCCACCTGTCCGCCGCCCACCAGGACGGCCTCAAGGATGGGCCCGCCTGAGCGAGCCAGGCACAGCAGCAAAATAACCGGGCCAGGTCGGCTCGAAGCGCATGCCGGTGCCGCCGTCAGTCCGAGCAGTCGGGCGGCTACCGGCTTTTTCATGCCGGAGCGTTTCAACGCCCCTCCCGCCGGACTGCGGGCAGGAAAGGACGCCGAGGCGCCGGCCTTCAGCGCGCCAGGAACGGCGGCGGTGCGTCGATCACACCGGTCTCGTTGACGTACTGCTTGTAGTGCTCGATCAATGCCTCCAGGCGCGCAGGTTCGCTCTTGGCGAGGTCCCGCGTCTCGCCCGGGTCGCTGGCCAGATCGTAGAGCTGCCAGGTGGCCGGGCCGACCGGAGCCGGCAGGTATACCGCCTTCCAGTCGCCCTGGCGGATGGCGCGCATGCCGAACAGCTCCCAGCCGGTGACGGTCTTCTCGTCGTGGGCCTGTTCGGTCTCGCCGGAGAGCCAGCCCAGCCAGGACTTGCCGCGCACTTCGGCGACCTCGCGGCCGTGCCAGTGCTTGCCCGGATGGCGCACGCCGGCCAGGTCGAGGATGGTCGGGGTGATGTCCATCACGGTGGAGAACGAGTGGCTGACCTCGCCCTGGCGTTTCAGCGCCGGGTAGCGCACCAGTGCCGGCACGCGAATGCCGCCCTCGGTGGTGAAGGCCTTGTACAGGCGCGACGGCGCGGTGGCCGCCTGGGCCCAGCGCGGGCCGTACCAGATGTAGGAGTTGGCGCGGCCGATGTTCTCCAGGCTGTTGTCGTAGTGCTGGTCGAGGAAGCTCAGCAGGTCCGGGCCGAAGCGCGGGAAGGCCTCCAGCAGCGCACCTTCGGCGCCGTTATCGGACATGAACAGGACGAAGGTATTGTCCAGCTCACCCTGCTGGCGCAGGTACTCGACGACCCGGCCGACGTTCCAGTCCAGGCGCTCGACCATCGCCGCGTAGACCTCCATGGCCCGCGCCGATTTCGCCTTCTCCCCGTCGCTCAGGCGCGCCCACTCCTTGCTGATCGCTTGTACCGGATGCGCCTGCACGTCGGCGTCGATCAGGCCCAGCTGCTTGAGCCGTTCCAGGCGTTCCAGGCGCAGCGCCTCGGGGCCGGCGTCGTAGCGGCCCCGGTACTTGTCGACCACCTCCTTGGGCGCCTGCAGCGGCCAGTGCGGCGCGGAAAACGGCAAATAGGCGAAGAACGGCCGGCTCTGGTCGCGCTCCTTGAGATAGTCGATCAGCTTGTCGCCAAAGGCGTCGGAGGAATAGAAGTCCGCCGGCAGCTCGTCGATGAACTGGTCGTCCTCGACATACAGGGCCGGCGTGCCCTTGAGGATGCGCGGCGTGGTCTCGTCGTACGGCGGCTCGAAACCATAGTGGTTGGCGGCGCCCGGCAACAACGAGAAGGAACGCTCGAAGCCGCGTGCATGGGGTGCCTGTTCGAGCTTCAGGCCCAGGTGCCATTTGCCGGACAACAGCGTCTGGTAGCCGGCCTCGCGCAGCAGTTCGGGCAACGCCACGACGCGGTCGTTCAGGTAACCCTCGTAGCCCGGCTTGCCTTCCAGCTCCGGCGTCAGCGCCTCGGCCATGGTGCCGATGCCGGCAATGTGGTGGTCGGTGCCGGTGAGCAGCATCGAGCGCGTCGGCGAGCAGGTCGGCGCGGTGTGGAAGTCGGTCAGGCGCAGGCCTTCGAGGGCCAGGGCGTCCAGGTGTGGCGTGGCGATCTCGCCACCGAAGGCGCCGAGGTCGGAGAAACCGAGGTCGTCGGCGACAATGACGAGGAAGTTGGGGCGTTTGCTCATGGCGGGTCTCATGGTTGAGGTCAGTGTTTCCAGAGCACCCTCACCCCAGCCCTCTCCCGGAGGGAGAGGGCTGGGGTGAGGGTTTTCGGTCAGCAGGCAAGAAACTCTAACGGCAGGTCTTCCACGCGCTTGGGCTGCGGCGCGACGTAGTCGCCCTCTCCCGTCAGCTCGTGCAGCAGCGCCTCGCGCTGGCGCAGGAAGTCGTAGCCGCCGCGCTCGCGCGGGTGCTCCAGCGGCACCTCGACGATGCGCTTGATCCGCCCCGGCCGCGGCGCCATCACCACCACGCGGTCGGCGAGGAACAGCGCCTCCTCCACGTCGTGGGTCACCAGCACCGTGGTGATGCGTTCGCGCTGGCGGATGCGCTGCAGTTCCTCCTGCAGTTGCTGGCGAGTCAGCGCATCCAGGGCGCCGAAGGGCTCATCCAGCAGCAGGATGCGCGGGCTGGCCACCAGCCCGCGGGCGATGGCCACGCGCTGCGCCATGCCGCCGGAGAGTTGGTGCGGGTAGGCCCGGGCGAAGGCCGTCAGGCCCACCAGCTGGAGATAATCGGCGACCCTGGCAGCCTTGCCGGTCTCGCTCAGCGGTTCGTTGACCAGACCGAGGGCGACGTTCTGCTCCACAGTCAGCCAGGGGAACAGACGATGCTCCTGGAACACGATGCCGCGCTCGCCGCCGATGCCGTCGATGGGCTTGCCGTCGATGCGGATCTCGCCCTGGAACTCGCGATCGAGCCCCACCAGCAGGCGCAGCAAGGTGGACTTGCCGCAACCACTGGCACCGACGATGGCGATGAACTCGCCGTCGGCGACCTCCAGGTCGAAGCGCTCGATGGCCTGCAGCTCGCGGCCGTCCACGGGGAAACTCTTGGCGACCTGGCGAAAGCTCACCAGGGCCGGGGAAGCGAATGCGTTCATGCGTGTCTCCAGCGCGTCACCCGCGCTTCGATGCGCTGGCCGACGGCAGCCAGCAGAGCTCCAGTCAGGCCCACCAGCAACATGCCGGCGCCGACCAGGTCCATGCGGAAGAGTTGTTGCGCGCCGATCATCAGGCTGCCGATACCGCCGTCCGAGGGCATGAAGTATTCGGCGCCGATGGTGCCGAGCCAGGCGTAGATCAGCGCCAGGCGCACCCCGGCGAACACCGACGGCGCAGCGCCGGGCAGCACCAGCCGGCGCAGCCGTTGCCAGGGCGACAGGCGCAGCGCGATGGCCGCCTCGGTCAGTTGCGCCGGCAGGCTGGCGATGCCGCGCTGGGTCGCCAGCAGCAGCGGAAAGAACGCGGCCAGGCCGACGAACACCATCTTGGCCAGCTCGCCCAGGCCGAACCAGGCGGTGAGCAGCGGCACCCAGGCGAAGATCGCCACCTGCCGCAACGCGGCAAAAGACGGACCGAGCAGTCTTTCCGCCGGGCGCCACAACCCCAGCCCCAAGCCAAGCAGGAAGCCCAGCGAGCCGCCCAGCAGCAGGCCGGCGAGTGTACGTTGCAGACTCGCCAGCAGCGCTATGGTCAGGCTGCTGTCCAGCAGGCCATCCCAGAGAGCGACAGCGACTGACGCGGGGCTGGCGAGGATGGCCGGATCGACCCACTGCAGCGCGCTCGCCGCCTGCCAGATGGCCAGCAGGCCCAGTGGCAGAAGCCAGGGCTGCAGGCGCTCCCAGCCCTTGCCCGACGTGCTGCGGCGGAACTCTCCGGCCGCCTGCTGCGGCCAGTGCACCAGGCGCCGGTCCAGCGCCTGGACGCCTCTGTCCATCGCCGCGCCGACCAGGCCGATGACCAGGATGCAGACGAACACGATGTCGAGCATGAACAGCTGCCGCGCCTGCACCATCAGGTAGCCGATGCCTTCACTGGAAGCCAGCAGCTCCACGGCCAGCAGCGAGGTCCAGCCTTGCGCCAGTGCCAGGCGCACACCGGTAAGGAACGCGGGAAGCGCCGCCGGCAGGATCAACCGCCACAGCAACAGGTGGCGCGGCAGGCGCAGCACGGCGGCGGCCTCGCGCAGGCGCGGCTGGGCATCGCGCACGCCGACGAGGGTGTGCAGCGTCACCGGCACGATGATGGCCTTGATCAGCACCACCAGCTTGAGCAGCTCGCCAATGCCGAAGAACAGCATGAACAACGGAATCCAGGCCAGGGTCGGGACCTGCGCCAGGGCACTGAAGGTGGGCAGCACCAGGCGCTCGGCAAGGCGGCTGAAGCCGAGCCAGGCGCCCAGGGCGAGCCCGCTGAAAATGCCAGCCAGCAGCCCCCAGGCGAGGCGCTTGAGGCTGACGCCCAACTGCTGCCACAGCTCGCCGGCGAGCAGCTCGCGGCCGGCCTGGAGGACCAGTTCCGGTGTCGGCAGAATCTGCGCGGACATCCAGTGGCGATGGCTGGCGATCCACCAGAGCACGCCGATGGTCAACGGCAACAACCATGGCAAGCCGGCCTGCAGCCAGCGCCAGGACGGCCGCGAGAACCCCAGGCGCGGCGGGGGAAGAGCAAGGCGATAGGGCTTCGATATATTCTTCATTGGAATATTAATAGTATTTTCAATGCATTAATGAGCTAACCCAGGCCATTTAAGGGAAGCCCCCGGCGCTCATCCAATGCATTCGGCGAATATTTTTTATGCCGCCAGGGCATCTGCCGGTGAAGCCCTGTGGTTGTTCGCTTAGCTCGAAAAATTACTAAAAAATGCATTTTTATTATTTTGTTGATGGAAAGCCCCATGCTTTTAGTGCAGGCGCCGGAGCCACATGCGCTCCCCCACTGCAGGAGGCAGGCGCCATGAAGGCCCTCACTGATCAATTGCTCTCCCTTTTCGCTGCGCCAGTGCTGGCCGGCCTGCTCGGCGCCTATCCGCTGGTGACCCAGGCCGCCGAGCCGGTAAAGGAAATCCGCATCGCCGTACCAGACGTCAGCGCCGGGCAGAAACATTCCGGCGGCGGCGTGGTGGACGTGCTCTACGCCCGCCAACTGCTGGAAAAGGAATTCGCCGCCGACGGCATCCAGATCAAGTGGAGCTTCTTCAAGGGCGCGGGCCCGGTAGTCAACGAAGCCTTCGCCAATGGCCAGGTGGACTTCGCCTACCTGGGCGATCTGGCGGCGATCATCGGCAAGTCCAGCGGGCTGGACAGCCGCGTGCTGGCCGCCACCGCGCGCGGCGTCAACCATTACCTGGGCGTGCAGCCGGGTTCGGGGATCAAGACCCTGGCCGACCTCAAGGGTAAGCGCGTGGGGATCTTCCGTGGCACCGCCAGCCAGCTGTCGTTCGACAACGCCCTGGCCAGCGCCGGGCTTTCCGAGAAGGACCTGAAGGTGATCAACCTCGACTTCAGCGCCGCCCTCGCCGCCCTGGCGGCCAAGCAGATCGATGCCACCTGGGGTCTTGCCGGCCTGTTCGCGCTACGCGACAAGGGCCTGGCGGAAATCCCGCTGAGCACCCACGACCTCGGCGGCGCCGGCACCCTGCAAGCGCTGCTGGTGGGCAACGGCGAGTTCGTCGACGCTCATCCGGACATCACCGAACGCCTGCTCAAGGTGCAGCTGCAGGCAGTGCAGTGGGCCAGCACGGAGGGCAACCGTGACGCGTTCATCGACCTGGTATCGCAGCAGGCCGGCTACCCGACGGTGATCTTCAAGAGCGAATTCCAGGGCCGGCCGCTGGCAGACGTCCTGTCGCCGAAGCTGGATGCCGATTTCCTCGGCCGCCTGGATGCATCGATCACCGCAGCGAAGAGCTACGGCCTGATCCGCCGTGACTTCAAGGCTGCCGACTGGGCCAGCCCGGCGCTGCAGGACGCCGCCAGCCGCGAGGTGGCTTCGCAGCCGGTGGCAGCACTCCAATAGCCAGCCCCGTGCTCTTCGTGGGAGCGAGCTTGCTCGCGAACCGCACTCTGCCGATATTCCGGCTCGGGCGGCGGAGGTTCGCGAGCACGCTCGCTCCTACAGGGAAGCTCACCAGCGCGCCGCCAGAAACTCCGCCACCCGCCGGTAATACCCGTCGACTTCCGGCACCAGGTTGCCCATCCGCAGGAAGTCATGGGTCATCCCGCAGCAGCGCTCGGCTTCCACCTCCACGCCCTGCGCCACCAGCGCATGGGCGTAGGCCAGGCCTTCGTCCAGCAACGGATCGAATTCCGCGGCCAACAGCAGCGCCGGAGCGCTGCCTTGCAGGGCCGCTCCCGCATGCAACGGCGAGCAACGCCAATCGCGGCGCTGAGAAACGTCGGGCACGTACTGCTCGTAGAACCAGTCCAGGCTGGCTGTTTCCAGCAGATAGCCTTCGGCGAACAGCTCCTGGGATTCGCTGCGCTTGCTGGCATCCGCCGCGGGATAGAACAGCAACTGGGCGCAGGGCTGCTCGACGCCCTCGCCCGCCAGCTCGGCGCAGAGCACCGTGGCCAGGGTGGCGCCGGCGCTGTCGCCGCCCACCGCCAGGCGGCGCGCGTTCAAGCCCAGGCTGGCGGCAGAAGCCAGCAGCCAGTTCCAGGCATCGCGGGCGTCGTGGGTAGCCGCCGGGAAAGGCGCCTCCGGTGCCAGTCGGTAGCCCAGCGAAATCACCGAGCAACCGCAGTGCTTCGCCAGCAGCCGGCACAAGCCATCGTGGGAATCCAGGCTGCCGACCGTGTAGCCGCCGCCGTGGAAATACAGGATCGCCGCGTCGCCCGCCCCGTTTCCGGTGAAAGCGGGCCGATACAACCGTGCGGGCAGTTCACGGCCATCCCGCGCAGGAATCCGCAATGCCTCCACCGGCATCGACGGCGCCCCGGCCTTGAGCGATTCGGACGACGCTTCGAAGTCCTCCCGCGCCTGCCCTACCGGCAGTTCATGCAGTGCCGGACGACCACTGCGGCGGCCCTCGTCGACCATATCGAGAAACGCGGAAATCTCCGGGTGCAGCATGCCGACCTCTGTCATCAATGCGTTCATACCGTGGCCTTTTCCTTGGCGCTTTCGACCTGCGCACAGCAGTGGCCGATCACACCGTCCAGTTCTTCACGCAGCGTCGCCATCAGCGCCTCGATGCGCGACGGGCGGAACACCCGGCGGCTGAACATGCAGCGCAGGGTCAGTTCGCCGTCATAGACCTGGCCGACGATCTCCAGCCAGTTGTTCATCGGCGTGCTGGCGGCGTAGGTGTCGCCGGGCTTCTCCTGCAGCGGCACGAACAGCGCCTGGTCATCGAAGCTCTGGTCGAACTGGCCGAGGTAGTTGAAGGTGACGCGCGGCTCGGCGCGGGCGGCGAGCTGGCGGCGCAGCGCGCTGTCGCCCAGGTAGCGCAAGGCGCCGTAGCCGATGCCCTTGTCCGGTACCGCGCGCAGTTGCTGGCGGATGGTCGGGATGGACTGGGCGTAACCGCCCTGCCCCGGCGTCAGGCGCAGCGGGAACAGGCTGGTGAACCAGCCGAGCGTGCGGCTGTGGTCGACGCTGTCGAGAATGTCCTCGCGGCCATGGCCTTCCAGGCCGATCAGCACCGACTCGCTGTCGCACCACTGGCACAGCGTGCGGCCCAGGGCAGTCAGCAGCAGGTCGTTGATCTGCGTGCGGTAGGCCTCCGGAGCTACCTTCAGCAGGCGCTGGGTCTGCTCGCGGTCCAGGCGCAGGAACGACTGCTCCAGGTGCGCCATGCGCTCGGCGCCGCGCGGGTTGTCGCGCAGCGGCTCGCCCAGGCCGGTGGTGTCGGTCTGCTCCAGCCAGTACGGCAGGTCGGCTTGCGCCAGTTGGCTGTCGGCATACTCGCGCAGGCCTTCGGCCCAGGCGCGATAAGTGCTGGTGCGCTCGAAACGCGGCGCCGGCTCGCCGGTAAGCTGCGCGGCGTAGCGCTGCTGCAACTCCTCCAGCAGGATGCGCCAGGACACGCCGTCCACGCCCAGGTGGTGGATCACCAGCAGCAGGCGCTGGGTGCCATCGGCCATGTCGGTGAGCACGCCGCGCAGCAGACGACCTTCGCTCAGGTCCAGGCTGCGCTGCGCCTGGTTGGCGATCAGCAACGCCTCCTCGGCATTCGCCGCCTGACGCTGCCAGAGCAACGCGCCGGTGATCTCGCTGGCCTCGCAATAGCGCTGGCGCCACACGCCGTCCGCGCCACGGGCGAAGGACAGGCGCAGGCTGCCGTGCTCGGCCAGCAAGCCTTGCAGAGCCGCTTCCAGCGCAGCCGCGTCGAGACGCTGGCGACACTCCAGCAGCACCGCCTGGTTGAAGTGGTTGGGCTCCTCCAGCTGCTGCTCGAACATCCATTGCTGGATCGGCACCAGGCCGAAGGATTCGCCGTCATCGGCGACCGCCACGGCCGCTGTCGGCGCGTCCTCGGCCACGCTCTCGGCGCGCTCCAACAGGCCGGCGATGGTCTGGTACTGCAACAGGTCGCGCAGACGGATTTCCACGCCCTCGCCCAGCGCCTGGCGGGCGCGGGAGACGATCTGCAGGCTGAGGATGGAATCTCCGCCGAGGTCGAAGAAGTTGTCGCGGATGCCGACGCGCTCCACTTGCAGCACATCCTGCCAGATGTCGGCCAGGGCCTGCTCGCGCGCGTTGCGCGGCGCCTCGTAGGCCTCGCCCTGCCAGGTCGGCTCGGGCAGCGCCTTGCGGTCGATCTTGCCGTTGGGCGACAGCGGGAAGCGCGCAAGCTTGAGAATCTGCGCCGGTACCATGTAGTCCGGCACCTGGGCGCGGAGGAAGCTGCGCAACGCGTCGCCTTCCACCTCACCGACCACGTAGCCCACCAGTTGCTTGCCGCTGATACCGTCGCGAGCGACCACCAGCGCCTCACTGACCTGCGGGTGATCCTGCAGGCGCGCCTCGATCTCGCCCAGTTCGATGCGGAAGCCGCGAATCTTCACCTGATGGTCGATCCGGCCCACGTAGTCGATCACGCCATCGGCGCGGCCGCGTACCAGGTCGCCGGAGCGGTACAAGCGCCCGCCGTTCGTATCGAACGGATCGGCGACAAAGCGCTCGGCGGTCAGGCCGGCACGCTCGTGGTAGCCACGCGCCAGGCCGTCGCCGCCGATGTACAGCTCGCCCGCCACGCCCAGTGGAACCTGGCGCAGTTGCTCGTCGAGGATGTACAGCTTGCGCGCGCCGACACCCTTGCCGATGGGGGCATACGCCGCATCGCAGGCCGTGGTGCGGTCCGCTTTCCACAGCAGCGGCGTGACCACGGTTTCCGTGGGGCCGTAGCCATTGATCAGGTGCTCGGCGCGCAGCGCGCGTTTGGCCAGCTCGAAGCTGGCATTGGGCACCGCATCACCACCGAAGCAGTAGATGCGCACCGGCGGCGGGTTGCCGTCACGCAGGGCGTGCTCGGCCAGTTGCTGCAGGTAGACCGGCGGGAAGGCCGCCACGCTCACCTGCTTGTCGTGCAGCACACGGTAGGTCTGCTCCGGCGTCCACAGCTCATCGCCGCGCAGCACCAGGCTGCCGCCGTGCACCAGGGTGGTCAGCCAGCGCTCGTGGGCGCCGTCGAAGGCGAAGGACATGAAGTGCAGCTCGCGGGTCGCCGCGTCCATCCGGTACAGCTCGCCGATGGCCGCGCAGTGCATGGCCAGCGGACCATGACTGACCGCCACGCCCTTGGGCTTGCCGGTGGAGCCGGAGGTGTAGATCAGGTAGGCGAGGTTTTCCGGCTCCAGCGCCACCACCGGCAGGTCGCTGTCTTCGCTAGAAAGATCAAGGCCGTCCAGCTCCAGGCACTGCACCCCTGCCGGCAGCGGCAGGCGTTCGCGCAGGCGGCTATCGGTGATCAGCAGCGCGATGCCGGCGTCACTCATCTGGAATTCCAGGCGCTCGCGCGGGTACTCGGCGTCCAGCGGTACGTAGGCACCGCCGGCCTTGAGCACCGCCAGCAGCACCAACGGAATGCGCACGCTGCGCGGCAGGGCCACGCCGACCCGGATTTCCGGGCCGACGCCCAGCGCCATCAGGCGATGGGCCAGGCGGTTGGAGTCGCGCTCCAGCGCCGCGTAGTCGATCTCCTCGTCGCCACAGATCAGCGCCACCTCATCGCCGCGCAGAGCGGCCTGACGCGCAATCGCCAGATGCACCGGCTCGGCTGGCGGCAGCGACTGGTGCGGGCCACGGCAGGCGGCCAGGGCCGCGCGGTCATCGGCGGACAGGCACTGCAGCTCGCCGACGCGCTTGCCGGCGCCGTGCAGCAGGCTGTCCAGCACCTGTTCCAGGTTGCCGCGCAGGCGCGCCACGGCCGGTGCGCTGAAGTGCGCGCGCAGGTACTGGTACTCGATCTCCAGCCTGTCGCCGACGCGCACCGCGAGGTCCATCGGAATGCTGGTCTCGTCCTTGGATTTCAGCTCGCCGAAACGCGGGCCCTGGGCGCTGCGCAGCACTTCGTCGACCGGGTAGTTCTCGAACACGATGATGCTGTCGAACAGCGCCTGCCCGGCCTGGCCGGCCCAGCGCTGGATGTCGTACAGCGGCGTGTGCTCGAACTCGCGCACGTCCAGGTTGTAGGCCTGCAGCTCACGCAGCCAGTCACCCAGATCGGCCTGTTCGGCCGGCGCCTGGACGATGGGCAGCGTGTTGATGAACAGGCCCAGCAGGCTGTCGGCACCGGCCAGTTGCGCCGGGCGCCCGGCCACGGTGGCGCCGAAGGCCACGCGCTGCTGGCCAGTGTAGCGTTGCAGCAGGAGAATCCACGCCGCCTGCACCAGGGTGTTCAGCGTCACCCGCTGGCTACGGGCGAAGGCTTTCAGGCGTTCGGTGGCCGCCGCGTCGTAGCGGCTGTATTCCAGGCCGTGGCCGCTGCCTTCGGCCGGGCGCGCCAGGCTGTCGGCCAGCACGGTGGGCTGGGCGAAGCCTTGCAGGCGCGCGCCCCAGAAGTCCTGGGCCTGCTGCGGGTCCTGGGCTTGCAGCCAGTGGATGTAGTCGCGGTAGCGGCCCTGCTCGGCGATGCTTTCGCCGTTGTAGCGGCGCAGGGCTTCGGCGAACAGCTGGGCGTTGCTCCAGCCGTCGAGCAGGATGTGGTGGTGGGTGTAGACCAGCTGGTGGCTGTCCTCGGTGCTGCGCACGAGCACCAGGCGCAGCAGCGGCGGACGCTCCAGGTCGAAGCTGCGGCTGCGTTCGGCGGCAGCCAGCTCGTCCAGTGCTGCATCCATGTCCTCGCGGCCACGCCAGTCCAGGACTTCCAGCGGCAGCTCGACACGTTTGTGCACGGCCTGAAGCGGCTTATCGAGGCCCTGCCAGTGCACGCCGGCGCGCAGGTTGTCATGGGCATCCAGCGCAGCCTGCCAGGCGCCGCGGAAGCGCTCGACGTCCAGCCCCTGCACTTCCACGCGCAGCTGGTTGACGTAGACGCCCCCCTCGCTGCCGTCCACGCCGTGGAACAGCATGCCCTGCTGCATGGGCGACAGCGGATAGAGGTCTTCGATCTCGTCGGGGTTCAGACCGAGCGCGGCCAGTTGGGCGGCATTCGGTGCCTCTATCTGAGCCGCGGCAACTGGCACCTCGGCGTGCACCATGTCACCGGCCACACGGGCCAGTGCCTGCAGCGTCTGGTGCTGGAACAGGTCCTTCGGGCTCAGCTGCAACCCGGCGGCACGCGCGCGGCTGACCACCTGGATGGAAACGATGGAGTCGCCGCCCAGTTCGAAGAAGTTGTCGTCCAGGCCGACCCGTTCCAGGCCCAGCACCGCGCACCAGATGGCCGCCAGGGTCTGCTCGCGCTCGCTCTCCGGCGCGCGGTAGCTTTTCTGCAGCAGACTGAAGTCTGGTTCCGGCAGGGCCTTGCGGTCCAGCTTGCCGTTGGGCGTGAGCGGCATGCGCTCCAGCAGGACGATCTGCGCCGGGACCATGTAGTCCGGCAGCTCTTCCAGCAGCGCGGCACGCAGGTCGGTATCGATCTGCCCGGTGACGTAGCCGACCAGTTGCTTGACCTGCCCCGCATCGCGAGCGATCACCACTGCCTCGCGCACGCCGGGTTGGCCGAGCAGGCGCGACTCGATCTCGCCCAGTTCGATACGGAAGCCGCGAATCTTCACCTGGTGGTCGAGGCGGCCGAGGTACTCCAGCACACCATCTGCCCGCCAGCGCGCCAGGTCGCCGGTGCGGTACATGCGCCGGCCTGGCTGGCCGTATAAACCAGCGTAGGGATCAGCGACGAAGCGCTCGGCGGTCAGCTCGGGGCGCCCATGGTAGCCGCGCGCCAGGCCGTCGCCGGCAATGTACAGCTCGCCGGCCACGCCAATGGGCGCCGGCTGCAGTTCGCCGTCGAGGATATACAGCTGGGTGTTGGCGATAGGCTTGCCGAGCAGTGCGCGGGCGCCCTTGTCGATCTTCCAGGCCGCCGACCAGATGGTGGTTTCGGTGGGGCCGTAGAGGTTCCAAAGAGCCTCGGTCTGCGTGGTGAGCTTGTCCGCCAGCTCGGCGGACAACGCCTCGCCGCCGCAGAAGAAGCGGCAACCATTCAGGCGCGGGAAGTCTTCGTGGCCGCTGAGCAGCGTCCAGGTGCTCGGCGTCGCCTGGATCACCGTCACGCCCTGCTCCAGTGCCACGCCCAGCAGGCGCGCCGGGTCGCGGGCGACGTCGCGGTCTACCAGCACCACGCGGCCGCCGACCAGCAGCGGCAGGTACAGCTCCAGCGCGGAAATATCGAAGGACAGCGAGGTGAGCGCGAGCACGCGGTCCCGCGCATCCAGGCCCGGTTCGCTGGCCATGCTGAGCATGAAGTTGACCACCCCGCCGTGGCGCACCGCGACGCCCTTGGGCTTGCCGGTGGAGCCGGAGGTGTAGATGAGGTAGGCGAGATCGTCCGGGCGAGCGAGGTTGTGCAGATCGCTGTCGGCGTAGCCTTCCAGTTGTGCCCAGTCGCGGTCCAGGCAGAACGCGCGGGCGCCGGTCTGCGGCAGCTCGCCGAGCAGGTGCTGCTGGGTCAGCAGCAGGCGCACGTCGCCGTCGTCGAGCATGTGCGCCAGGCGTTCGGCGGGGAATTCCGGGTCCAGCGGCACGTAGGCGCCGCCGGCCTTGAGCACGGCGAGCAAAGCCACCGGCAGTTCGACGGAGCGCTCCAGCGCCACGCCGATGCGGCTGTCCGGGCCGACACCCTGCTCACGCAGCCAGTGCGCGAGGCGATTGGCGCGGCTGTTCAGCTCGGCGTAGCTGAAGCTGCGCTGGCCATCGGTCAGCGCGATGTCGTTCGGCGTGCGCGCCGCCTGCTGCTCGATCAGTTGGTGCAGGCAGGCATCGCGCGGATACTCCACGTCGGTGGCGTTCCAGCCGTAGAGCAATTGTTCACGCTCGCGGCCATCGAGCAACGGCAGGCGCGCGACCGGGCAATGCGGATCGGCGACGATACCGCGCAGCAGGTTGAGGAAATGCCCGCAGAGGCGTGAGAGGGTCGCCTCATCGAACTGGTCGGTGGCGTACATGAACTGCCCGCGCACCTGGCCGTCGCGGCTTTCCTCGGTGTTCAGGGTCAGGTCGAATTTGGCGATGCCGCTGTCCAGCTCCAGGCTTTCCAGCTGCAGGCCGCCGGGCAGCTCGCGCAGGGTATCGCGGCGGCTCGGCTGGTGGTTGCAGGCCACCTGGAACAGCGGGTTGTAGCTCAGGCTGCGCTCGGGCTGCAGCGCATCCACCAGTTGCTCGAAGGGCAGGTCCGGGTTGGACTGGGCGCCGAGCACCGCTTCACGGGTGCGGGCCAGGAAGGCGTTGAAGGATTCGTCGCCATCGATGCGTGCCGTCAGCACCTGGGTGTTGACGAAGAAGCCGATCAGCCGCTCACTCTCGGCACGGCCACGGCCGGCAATGGGCACGCCGACGCGCAGCTCGCGCTGGCCGCTGTAGCGCGACAGCAGCAGCTGGTACGCAGCGAGGATCAACATGAACAACGTGGCGCCCTGCCCTCGCGCCAGGTCGCGCAGCGCTTCGCTCAGCTCGCGAGGCAGCTCGAAGTCGAAAGTGGCGCCGCGATAACTCTGCACCAGCGGACGCGGCCGGTCGCCCGGCAGGGTCAGCAGCAGCGATTCGTCGCCCAACTGCTCCTTCCAGTACGCCAGTTGCCGCTCGCCCTCGCCGGCCGCCAGCCACAGGCGCTGCCAGCGGGCGATGTCGCTGTACTGGATCGGCAGCTCGGCCAGGTCGGCTTTCGCGCCTTGCACCTCGGCGCTGTACAGCACCGCGAACTCGTCAATCAGTACCCCGATGGACCAGCCGTCGGCGATGATGTGATGCAGGTTCACCAGCAGCAGCGCTTCACCCGGCAGTCGCGCCAGGTGCAGGCGCAGCAGCGGGCCTGCGGCGAGGTCGAAGGAACGCTGCGCACAATCGTTAAGCCATTGCCGCGCCTCGGCTTCGCTACCGAAATCCTTCGCCTCCAGCTGCGCCGACCCAGGCGGCAGGATGCACTGCATCACCGCGCCATCTGCCGCCATACCCGGCCCACCTTGCGGCGGATGACGCTGCGCGTCATTCGCCCTACCAGAGCGGTCCTCTGCCGAGCGCAGAACCTCGTCATCCGGCTCCCGTAGGGCGCATAACGCGCCAGCGTTATCCGCCGAGGCATGGTGCCCAGGCTGTGCCGTGCGGAACACGGTGCGCAGGCTTTCATGGCGCGCGATCAGCGCGGTGAAGGCACGCTCCAGCGCGCCTTCGTCCAGCGTGCCGCGCAGGCGTACGGCGGCCGGGATGTTGTAGGCGGCGCTGTGCGGCTCCATCTGCCAGAGGAACCACAGGCGCGCCTGGGCCGCCGACAGTGGCGCGTGTTCGCGCCCCTCGCGGAGGATCGGCAGGCGCGACAGGCTCACGCCCTTCTCGCGAAGCTGGCGCAGGAAGACGATCTGTTTGTCCTCGGAGAGCGCGCCAAGGCGCTCCGCGACCTGCTTCAGCTGAGCGTCCATCGGGTGGGTCATTACAGGTTCTCCAGCTCGCCGAGCAGTTCGTCCATCAGGTCCAGTTCCTCTTCCGCACTGGCGGAGCTCGCGCGCTGGGCTTCGATCCAGGCGGCCAGCGCCTCGATATTGCTCAGCTCGAACAGGCGATGCAGCGGCAACTCAAGGCCCAGGCGCTGACGCAGGGTCAGGCCGACCTGGGTGAGCAGCAGCGAATGGCCGCCCAGCTCGAAGAAGTCGTCGTGCAGGCCGACGCGATCCACTTGCAGCACGTGCTGCCAGATACCGGCCAGCTCGACTTCCAGGTCGCTGCGCGGCGCCACGTACTCGCGCTGGCTCGCGCTCAGTTGCGGGTCCGGCAGGGCCTTGCGGTCCAGCTTGCCGTTGGGCGACAGCGGCATGGCGTCGAGGGCGATGATCCGCGACGGCACCATGTAGTCCGGCAGTTCGCCTTGCAGCGCCTGGCGCAGGGCTTCGGGCTCGGCGCTGGCGACGACGTAGGCCAGCAGCACACCGTCCTTCGCCACCACCACCGCTTCGCTGACCTCCGGCTGCGCTTGCAGGCGCGCCTCGATCTCGCCCAGCTCGATGCGCAGGCCGCGAATCTTCACCTGGTGGTCGAGGCGGCCGAGGTACTCGATGGCACCGTCTTCGCGCTGGCGAGCCAAATCGCCGGTGCGGTACAGCCGCTCAGCGCTGCCAAACGGATCGGCAATGAAACGCTCAGCCGTCAGACCGGGGCGCGCGTGGTAACCGCGCGCCAGACCCACGCCGCCAATGTACAGCTCGCCGGCCACGCCCTGCGGCACCGGCTCCAGGCGCTCGTCCAGCAGCACCAGGCGCAGGTTGTCGATAGGCCGGCCGATGGGCACCACGTGCCGCGCGTTGGCATCAATGCAGGCCCAGAAGCTGACGTCGATCGCCGCCTCCGTCGGGCCGTAGAGGTTGTGCAGTTTCGCGCTGCTGCGCTGACGGAACTGCTGTTGCAGCTCGTAGGGCAGCGCCTCGCCGGAGCACATCACCTGCAGCAGCGAGGTGCAGCGCTCCAGTTCGCCGGAAGCGACGAAGGCCTGCAGCATCGACGGCACGAAGTGCAGCGTGGTGACCCTCCCCGCCTCGATCACCCGGCGCAGCGCCGACGGGTCGCGGTGCGCACCGGGCGCGGCGACCACCAGCGCCGCACCGGTCATGAGCGGCCAGAAGAACTCCCACACCGACACGTCGAAGCTGAACGGGGTCTTCTGCAACACGCGGTCGGAGGCATCCAGCGCGTAGGCTTTCTGCATCCAGTGCAAGCGGTTGACCAATGCGCGATGGCTGTTGCCGGCGCCCTTGGGTTTACCGGTGGAACCGGAGGTGTAGATGAGGTACGCGAGGCTCTGCGGGCTGCCTTGGATGACGGGGTTCTGCTCGGAAGCCGTGGCGATTTCGCTCCACTGGCTGTCCAGGCACAGGGTTTCCGCAGCCGTCTGCGGCAGGCGTTCCAACAGGTATTGCTGGGTCAGCAGAAGATTGACGCCGCTGTCGCCCAGCATGTGTTGCAGGCGGTCCTGCGGGTAGTCCGGGTCCATCGGCACATAGGCGCCGCCGGCCTTGACGATGCCCAGCAGGGCCACCACCAGCTCCACCGAACGCTCTGCGGCCACACCGACCAGTACGTCCGGGCCGACACCCTGGCCGCGCAGCCAGTGCGCAAGCTGGTTGGCGCGGGCGTTGAGCTGGGCGTAGCTCAGGCGCTGTTCGCCGAATTGCAGGGCCAGCGCATCCGGGGTCGCGGCAACCTGGCGTTCGATCAGCTCCTGCAGCTGCACGTCTGCCGGGAATGTCGCCTCGGTGTCGTTGAAGCGTTGCAGCAGCGCGTTGCGCTCCGCGTCGGCCAGCTGGCTGACGCGACCCAGCGGGCGCTCGGCGTCTTCCACCAGAGCCAGCAGCAGGCGCTCGAAGTGGCCGCGCAGCTGTTCGATCTGGCTCGCGCTGAAGCGGTCGGCACGGTAGGTGTAGCGCACGTCCAGCTGCTCGCCGGCACTGGCCACCAGGGCCAGGGCGTAGTTGGTGCCGTCCACCGGGCGATGGCCGAGGATGCGCAGCTCATCGCCAGTGGACGACGACAGTGCCGCATCCATGGGGAAGTTTTCGAACACGATGAGGCTGTCGAACATCGCCTGCCCGCCACGGCCGGCCCAGCGCTGGATGTCGTACAGCGGCGTGTGCTCGAACTCGCGCACGTCGAGGTTGAAGTCCTGCAATTGGCGCAGCCAGTCGCCGACGCGCTGGGCGTCGTCCGGGGTCTGCAGGATCGGCAGGGTGTTGATGAACAACCCGAGGCTCTCCTCCGCTCCCGGCAAGCTGGCCGGGCGACCGGCGACGGTGGCGCCGAAGGTCACGCTGCGCTGGCCGCAGTAGCGTTGCAGCAGCAGCGCCCAGGCGCCCTGCACCAGGGTGTTGAGGGTGATGCGCTGGGCCTGGGCAAAGCGTTGCAGCGGCGCCGAGTCGAGACGGCTGTGCAGCTCGCGCAACGGTTCCTCGCGGAAGCTCGCGTTGCAGGCGATGGCCAGCAGGGTCGGCTCCTCGAAGCCTTTCAGGCGTTCGCGCCAGAAGGTTTCACCGATAGCGCCGTCCTGGGCATGCAACCAGCCGATGTAGTCACCGTACTGCGCGGCGGGCGCCGGCAGCGACTCGCCACGGTAGAGGGCGAGCACTTCGCCGATCAGCCGCGCGCTGCTCCAGCCGTCCAGCAGCAGGTGGTGACAGGTCCAGATCAGGTGGTAGCGGCGCTCACCGAGACGCACCAGCGCCAGGCGTTGCAGCGGCGGCTGGGCCAGGTCGAAGCCGAGGTTGCGCTGGGCGTCGGCGACGCTTTCCAACTGCTGCTCGCTGACCTGCTGGTCGCGCCAATCGAAGGACTGCACCGGCAACTGCACCTCACGCAGGACGAACTGCAACGGCGCCGCATCCGCGCTGGCGAGGAAGCCGGTGCGCAGGTTGGCGTGGCGGGCGATGACCGCGCGCCAGGCGCCGAGGAAGCGGGCTTCATCGAGGCCGTCAAGATCGACGCGCAGCTGGTTGACGTAGAGCGAAGAGCCCGGCACGTCGAGGGCGTGGAACAGCATGCCCTGCTGCATCGGCGACAGCGGATAGAGGTCTTCCACGCCGGCCGGCAGCGGCAGTGCATCGAGCTGTGGCTGGTCGAGGCCGAGCAGCGGCAGTTCGCTGGCTTGCAGCGGGAGTGGCGTATTCAGGCAATAAGCGACCAGCGCCTGCAATTCGGCGCGCAGCAGCGCTTGCAGCTCGTCGATGTCGGCAGCGTCGAACATGAAGCGGCTGTAGGTGACTTCCAGGCTCAGCTCACCGCCCAGCACGCGGCCGGCGTAGACCAGTGCATTGCCTAGCGCCGCATTCAGCGGTTGGCTGCGGCCGACGCCTTCGAAAGCCGGCAGGAAGTCGGCGTCGGCAAACGCCTGGTCGAGCTGGCCGAGGTAGTTGAAGGTGACCTGCGGCGCCGGTAGGTCACGCAGGCTGGCGGCATGCTGGCTGAGGTAGCGCAGTTGGCCGTAGCCGATGCCGGCGCGCGGCAGGTTGCGCAGGTGCTCGCGGGTAGCGCGCAGGTCCGCGCCCGGCTCGCCGCCGGCTTGCAGGCGCAGCGGATACAGCGCGGTGAACCAGCCCACGGAACGGCTCAGGTCCAGCGTCGCTTCGCCATCGAAGGCATCCCGGCCGTGGCCTTCCATGTCCACCAGCGCGGAGGTTTCGCCGGTCCAGGCGCACAGCGCGCGGGCCAACGCTGTCAGCAGCAGGTCGTTGATCTGCACGCGCTGCGCCTTCAGTGCCGGGCCGAGCAGTTGGCGGGTGGTGTCGGCATCAAGGCTGAAGCGCGCGTTGGCGGCCTCCTTCCAGGTGGCCGGGGCGTCGCTGCGCGCGCGGTTCAGACGCGGCGCATCGCGCAGTTCGGCCTGCCAGTAGTCGAGCTCGGCGGCAGCGTTATTGACGGCCGCCTGCTGGCGAGCGCTCCAGGCCTGGTAGCTGTCGCTGCGCGGCAGCGCGGCGGGCGTGCGGCCGGCGCGCAGTTCGCGGTAGGCGTACTGCAGGTCTTCCAGCAGGATGCGCCAGGACACACCATCCACCGCCAGGTGGTGGATCACCAGCAGCAGGCGCTCGCCACCGCTTTCCAGCGTGACGTGCATGGCACGCAGCAGCGGGCCGTTGGCGATATCCAGGCTGGCCTGGGCGTCGTCGCACAGGCGCTCCAGGGTGCGAGCGTCGGCAGCGCGGCGGCGCCAGAGCAGGGTCATATCGAGCGGGCCGTGTTCGGCGTAACGCTGGCGGCTGCCGTCGAAGCGCAGGCGCAGTGCGTCGTGCTGGCCAACCAGCCAGTGCAGCGCGCGGGCCAGTGCGTCGCTGTCCAAAGCATCGCGTGGTTGCAGCAGCAGCGCCTGGTTCCAGTGGTGACGCTGGGCGCTCGGTACGCGTTCGAAGAAGCGCGCCTGCACCGGCGACAGGGCGACCTCGCCAGTGACGGCGGCCATCGGCGCGGGCGCCGCAACGGCAGCCGGTGCGCGGCTTTCCAGCCACTGCGCGAGTTGGCGGACGCTCTGCCGCTCGAACAGCTGTTTCGGGCTGAGCTTGTAACCCAGCTTGCGGATGCGCGCGATGATCTGCAGGCTGAGGATGGAGTCGCCGCCCAGCTCGAAGAAGTTATCCTCGGCGCCAACGCGCTCGACCTTCAGCACCGCCTGCCAGATGTCGGCGATGCGCTGTTCCAGTTCGGAGAGCGGTGCGCTGTCCAACGGTTTGGCAGCCATTTCGACACGCGGCAGGGCCTTGCGGTCCACCTTGCCGTTGGCGTTCAGCGGCAGGCGTTCCAGCAGCATCAGTTGGGCCGGCAACAGGTATTCGGGGACTTCGGCGGCCAGGCTTTCACGCAGACTTTCAACGCCCTGCCCTTCAGCCACGGCCCAGGCCAGCAGCCTCATCGGTCCGTCGCCCTCACGCTCGGCCAAGGCCACGGCATCACGCACGCCGGGCAGGCGCTTGAGCGCCTGCGCCAGTTCGCCCGGCTCGACGCGGTAGCCACGGATTTTCACCTGGTCATCGACGCGGCCGAGGAATTCCACGGCGCCGTGACGGTTCAGGCGCACACGGTCGCCACTGCGGTACAGGCGCTCCCCCTCGATCTCCACGAAGCGTTCGACCGTCATTTCCGGCTGGCCGAGGTAGCCCAGTGCCAGGCCGGCACCGCCGATGTACAGCTCGCCCGCTACGCCCGGCAGCAGGTCACGACCATGCTCGTCGAGCACGCGGATGGCGGTGTTGGCCAACGGCGTACCGATGGGCAGGCTGGCCGCCGGCAGATCATCCACCAGCGACCATTCGTGGGTCAGCGCGCCCACGGTGGACTCGCTGGGGCCGTAGTGGTTGACGATGCGCAGCTTGGGCGAGAGCTCGCGCAGCGCTTGCAGCAGCGCGCGGTCGCAGGCTTCACCACCCACCACCAGCAGGCGGCGCGGTAGCACGGCAGCAGCATTCGGTGCGGCCGCCAGCAAACCGGCGAGATGGCTGGGGACGATCTTCAGCACGTCCACATCCTGCATGAACGCGGCGAAGCGTTCGGCATCCGCCACCGCCTGGGCATCCGCCAGGTGCAGGCGGCCACCGCCGCACAGCGCGCCGAACAGCGTGGTGTGGCCGAGGTCGGCAGCCACCGAGGAAACCATCGCCATGCCCAGGCCCTGGGCGCGGCCCTGGTCCAGTTGCAGACGTTCCAGCACGGCCTGCACGTAGTTGGCCAGCGCGCCGTGGCTGACGCGCACGCCCTTGGGTTGGCCGGTGGAGCCGGAGGTGAAGATCACATAGGCGGCCTGCTGCGGGTCGATCCGGCGCGCGGGCGCGGCAGCGCTGCCCTGTTGCGGGCCGCCGAACGGGATCAGCATGGCCGCTTCGCCGAAGGTTTCCAGCAGCGCAGCCTCACTCAGCAACACGCGGCCGATGCCGTTGTCCTGGATCAGATTACGCAGGCGTTCGGCGGGTTGCGCCGGGTCCAGCGGCACGTAGGTGGCGCCAGCCTTGAGCACGCCCAGCAGCAGGAGCACCCACTGCGCGCTGCGCTCCTGGCAGATGGCGACGCACTCGACCGGCTCCACGCCGCTGCCAATCAGCACATTGGCCAGGCGGTTGCTGCGCGCATCCAGTTCCGCATAGCTGTAGCGCACGCCCTCATCCTGCACAGCGATGGCGTCCGGTTGCGCGACGACCTGCGCGGCGAATAAGCCGAGCACGTCCTGCTGCGGCCACTGGCGCGCCTCGCCACGGCGGCGCGACGCTACCGGGCGCGGCAGCTCACCGAGGGCGCGCTGCGGCTCGGCGCACAGCTGGCGCAGCAGCGTTTCGAACTGGCTGGCGATGACGGCGACGCTGGCATCAAGGAACAGGTCGCGGGCATAGACGAAGCTGCCGCGCAACTCATCGCCCGGCTGGCCGTTGGCGTCCAGCGCCTCGGCCATGTCCAGGGCCAGGTCGAAGCGCGCGCCGTACTGCTCTTCGCTGAACAGTTCCAGCTTCAGCGCGCCGGCATCGGGCAGGCGGCTGACGTCGAAGCCGAAGTTGAACTTCACCTGCACCAGCGGGTTGTAGGCCAGGCTGCGTTCGGGTTGCAGCGCTTCCACCAGTTGTTCGAACGGCAGGTCCTGGTTCGCTTGCGCACCCAGCGCCAACGGCTTGAGGCGGGCCAGTAGCGCGGCGAAGGATTCGTCGTCGGCGAGTTGGAACGGCATCACCTGGGTGTTGACGAAGAAGCCGATCAGCCCTTCGGTTTCCAACTGCTGGCGGTTGGCGATGGGCACCGCGATGCGCAGGTCGCGCTGGCCGCTGTAGCGCTGCATCAGCACGGCATAGGCGCCGAGCAGCAGCATGAACAGGGTGACGTCCTGCTCGCGGGCCAGTTGCTTCAGACGGCCACCCAGCCCGGCATCCAGGCTGAAGCCGAGGCTGCCGCCGCGGTAGCTCTGCAGCGCCGGGCGCGGGCGGTCGGCGGCCAGTTCCAGGACCGGTGTGTCCTGGCTGAGTTGCTCGGTCCACCAGTTCAGCTGACGCCGGCCCTCCTCGCCCGCCAGCAGCTCGCGCTGCCATTGGGCGTAGTCGGCGTACTGCACCGGCAGCGCCGGCAGTTGCAGTGCCTCGCCGGCAGCGAAGGCGCCATAGAGACGGCTGAACTCGTCCACCAGCACGCGGATCGACCAGCCATCGGAGACGATGTGGTGCATCGTCAGCAGCAGCACGTGGTCGGCGTCGGAAAGCTTGATGAGGGTCAGGCGCAGCAACGGGCCATTGCGCAGGTCGAACGGACGCTGCGCTTCCGCCTCGGCCAATTGGCGCGCGGCACCTTCGGCATCGTTTTCGGCGGACAGGTCGACACGCGCCAGGTCCAAAGGCTGGGCCGGCTGGATGCGTTGGAAAGCCTGGCCGTCCACTTCATCGAAGGTGGTGCGCAGGGTTTCGTGGCGCGCCACCAGGGCGTCGAAGGCACGGCGCAGCGCGGATTCGTCCAGTGGACCGCGCAGGCGCAGGGCGCCCGGCACGTTGTAGGCGGCGCTGGCCGGTTCCATCTGCCAGAAGAACCACAGGCGGCTCTGCGCGGCGGACAGCGGCAGAGCGCCGTTGCGTGCCACGGCGCGTAGTTGCGGACGGGCGCTCGGGCTCAAGGCGCTGAGGCGAGCAGCGAATTCGTCCAGACGACTGGCTTCGAACAGATCGCGCAGCGGGACTTCGCAGCCCAGATCGCGGCGCAGGCGGGAGATGACTTGCGTGGCCAGCAGCGAGTGGCCGCCCAGCTCGAAGAAATCATCCTCGCGGCCGATGGCCGGCACGCCGAGCACTTCGGCCCAGACGGCGGCGACACGGCTTTCCAGGCCCTCGCGCGGGGCTTCGGTTGTGCTGGCGGCGTCCTGTGGCTCGGGCAGCGCCTTGCGGTCGATCTTGCCGTTGGCGTTGAGCGGCATTTCGGCAAGGACGAGGATGCGCGACGGCACCATGTAGTCCGGCAGTTGCGCACGCAGCGCGGCTTTCAGGATGTCTTCGGCAACGCCTTCACCCGTCACGTAGCCCAGCAGGCGCTTGCCGCGCTCGCTGTCACGGGCGATCACTGCCGCTTCGCGCACGCCGGGCAGCGCACGCAGGCGGGCTTCGATCTCGCCCGGCTCGATACGGAAGCCACGGATTTTTACCTGCTGGTCGACGCGGCCGAGGTAGTCCAGCGCGCCGTCTTCACGCCAGCGCACGCGGTCGCCGCTGCGGTACAGGCGCAGGCCGTCGGCGTAGGGGTCGGCGACGAAGCGTTCGGCGGTCATGCCGGCGCGCTGGTGGTAGCCGCGGGCGAGGCCGTGGCCGCCGATGTACAGCTCGCCGGCCACGCCACGCGGCAGCGGCTGCAGGCGGTCGTCGAGGATATACAGGCTGCGTTCGCCGACCACTTCGCCGATGGGCGCATACGCCGCGCCGCACGCCGTGCGCGCATCCGCCTTCCAGAGCATCGGGGTGACCACGGTTTCGGTGGGGCCGTAGCCGTTGATCAGGTGTTGCGGTTTCAGCGCCTGGTGCGCCAACTGGTACGCCGCTTCCGGCACCGCGTCGCCGCCGAAGCAGTAGATGCGCATGCTCGGTGCGTGGCCATGCTCTTTATCCAGAGCCGTCGCTTGTTCAGCCAGCTGTTGCAGGTAGGCCGGCGGGAAGGCGGCGACGGTCACTGCATGACGGCGCAGTTGATCGAGCGTCTGCTCGGCGGTCCACAGCGCGTCGTTGCGAATCAACAGGCTGCCGCCGTGGGACAGCGCGGTGAGCCAGCGCTCATGGGCGCCGTCGAAGGCGAAGGACATGAAGATCAGTTCGCGATCGTCGCTGGTCATCGCATAGCGCTGGCCGATGGCGCGGCAGTGCGCGGCGATCTCGCCGTGGGCGACGGCAACGCCTTTGGGCTGGCCAGTGGATCCGGAGGTGTAGATCAGGTAGGCGAGGTTCTGCGCCTGGATGCGCAGCAGCGGGCGCACGGCCAGGGCGTTGGCGAGGTCGGCTTCTTCCAGCACCAGGCGCTCGACGCCTTCGGGCAACGGCAGGCGTTCGGCCAGCGCGGCGTTGGTCAGCAGCAGGTCCACACCGGCGTCCTGCATCAGCCAGGCGAGGCGCTCCTCGGGATAGTCGACGTCCAGCGGCAGGTAGGCGCCGCCGGCCTTCATCACCGCCAGCAGGGCCAGCGGGATATCCACGCCGCGCGGCAGCGCCACGGCAACCCGGCGTTCCGGGCCGATGCCACGCTGGATCAGGCGCTGCGCCAGGCGGTTGGAGCGGTCTTCCAGCTCGGCGAAATTCACCTCGCGTTGATCGTCGATCAGCGCGACCTTCGCCGGATGGCGGCGGGCCTGGGCGGCGATGGTCTCACTCAGCGCCTCGAAGGCCGGCGCATCACCGGCCACGGCGATGCTCCAGTCGCTGGCGGGCAACCAGTCGCGGGCATCAAGCGCGGCGTCGGCATTCATCTGCGGCAAGGCGCGCAGCAGGTCGAGGAAGTGCCCGACGAGGCGCTGCATACCAGTGGCGGCGTAGCGCTCCTTCGCGTAGCAGAAGCTCACGCGCAAGGACTGCTCGCCTTCGCGGACGCGCAGCACCAGGTCGAAGGGGGTTTCCAGGTCAAGCTGTTCCAAAGCTTCCACGCTGACGCCCGGCAGGCCGTTGCCGGCGCGCGGCTGCCACTGGTGGTCGAAGGCCACCTGGCACAGCGGATGGCGTCCGTGGCCGCGCTCGGGCTGCAGGGCTTCCACCAGTTGTTCGAACGGCAGGCCCTGGTGCGCCTGGGCTTGCAGCAGGTCGTCGCGCAGTTGGCGGAGCACGCCGCGCAGGCTGGCGCCTTCGGGCAGCTCGCTGCGCAGCACCAGCAGGTTGACGAAGAAGCCGACCAGTCCCTCGCTGTCGAGCTGCTCGCGGCCTGCCTGGGTCAGGCCGATGCGCAGGTCGTGCTGGCCGCTGTAGCGTTGCAGCAGCAGGTTGTAGGCGCTGAGCAGCACCATCGGCAGGGTGGCGCCGTGGGCCTGGGCCAGACCGCGCAGTTTTCCGGTCAGTTCGGCGTCCACTTCGCGCTCGATCAGCTCGGCGCTCTGGCCTTTTTCACCGGTCGCGAACGGTAGCTCCAGCGGCGAATGCTGGGTGCCCAGGCGTTCACTCCACCAGTCCAGCAGGCGCGCGCCCTCACCCGCTTCCAGCTTGTTCTGCTGGCCGGCAGCGAGATCGAGATACTGGCGCGACAGCGCCGGCAGCGCCGGCTCGCGCTGTTCGACGATGGCGCGGTAGCACTCGGCGAATTCGTCCAGCAGCAGGTTCAGCGACCAGCCGTCGGCGATGATGTGGTGCACGCAGAGCAGCAACGCCTGGCGGCCGCCGCCGAGGTTCTGCAGGCGCAGGCGCAGCAGCGGGCCGGCGGCCAGGTCGAAGGGTTGCGAGGCGAAGGCCTCGGCGTCCTCGCGGGCGGCGATGTCTCGGCGGGCGTTGCCCAGAGCACTGAAGTCGCTCTCGGTCAGCTCGACCTGATTCGCGTCGGACAGGCTCAGCGACACCTCGCCGTCGGCCTGTTCGATAAAACGGCTGCGCAGGGTTTCATGGCGACCCAGCAGCATCGCGAAGGCCTGCTCCACCGCGGGGCGGCGCAGCTCGCCGCGCAGGCTCATGCGCCCGGCGATGTGGTAGACGGCGCTTTCCGGTTCCAGCTTCCAGAGGAACCACAGGCGGCGCTGGGCTGGCGACAGCGGCAGCAAACCGTCACGCGGGACCTGCGGCACAGCCTCGACCTGAGTGGTCGGCAGTGCGGCCAGCGCGGCGACGAAGGCGCCCAGCTCCGGCGCTTCGAACAGCAGGCGCAGTTCCACGGCGCGGCCGAGGCGTTCGCGCAGGCGCGCCATCAGTTGAGTGGCCTTGATGGAGTTGCCGCCCAGGGCGAAGAAATTGTCGTCGCGGCGAATCGCCGGCAGCTCTAGCACCTCGCTCCAGAGTGCGGCGATGGCTTGCTCTTCGGCAGTCAGTGCAGCAACCGGCCTGGCGCTGGCGCCATCGCTGATCGGTTCGCCGGCACGCTGGATGGCGTAGGCCTGCAGGCTGCCATCGAGCAGCTGCGCGCGGCACGCCGAGCGCTGCAGCTTGCCGCTGGAGGTCTTGGGCAATGCGCCCGGCTCCAGCAACGCCACCACCAGCGGCGCCTCCTGGAAGGTCTCGGCCACGGCGGCGGAGATGGCTTTCGCCAGCGCCTCGGCGGAGATCAGCTTGCGCACGCTACGGCCGACTTCGGCGGCGATGCCAATGCCATCGCGGCCCTGGTGTTCGATGGCGAAGGCGGAGACGCGGCCCTTGCGCACCAGGTCCACCTCTTCTTCCACGCAGCGCTCCAGGTCCTGCGGGTAGAGGTTCTGCCCACGAACGATGAGCATGTCCTTGAGGCGGCCGGTAACGAAGAGTTCGCCGTTGTGCAGGAAGCCCAGGTCGCCGGTACGCAGCCAGGTGCGGCCGTCCTTCTCGACGAAGGTGCGCGCGCTGGCTTCCGGGTTGCGCCAGTAGCCCAGCGCGACGCTGGGGCCACTGCTGCAGATTTCGCCGACGCGATCCGGGCCGAGGGTTTCGCCACTCACTGGGTCGACCAGTTGCACGTCGTGGTCCGGCTGGGTGCGGCCGCAGTTGATCAGCGAAGTACCGCGCCCCGGGCGGGCGATGTTTTCACCCAGGGCGTTGAGGTCGACTTCCAGCTGGGCTATGCCTTCGCCACGCACGCCGCCGGTGACGAACAGGGTCGCTTCGGCAAGGCCGTAGCAGGCGTAGAAGGACGAGGCGTCGAATTGCGCCGGGGCGAACCAGGCGGCGAAGCGTTCCAGGGTGTCCGGGCGGATCGGCTCGGAGCCGGAGAAGGCCACGCGCCATTGGCTCAGGTCGAGGCCTTCCAGCGCGGCCTCGTTGACTCGCTCGCAGCACAGCCGGTAGGCGAAGTCCGGGCCGCCGCTGACGGTGCCGCCGAAGCGGGCGATGGCTTCCAGCCAGCGGCGCGGGCGTTCGAGGAAGTAGCGCGGCGACATCAGCACGCACTCGATGCCGCTGTAGATCGGCTGCAGCAGCCCGCCGATCAGGCCCATATCGTGGAACAGCGGCAGCCAGCTGACGATCACGTCGTCGTCACCGATGCCGAAACCGTGACGGATCAACCGCTCGTTGGCGACCAGGTTGCCGTGGCTGACCTGCACGCCCTTGGGTGTCGAGGTAGAGCCGGAGGTGTACTGCAGGAAGGCGATGTCGTCGTCGGCCAGTTCCGGCATCTGCCATTCGACGGCCAGCGCCGGATCGGCCTGGTCTACCGCCAGCAGCAGCGGGCTCTCGCCGTTCTCGCGCACGCAGGCCGGGCGCAGGGCTTCGATCAGCGTGGAGTCGGTGAGCACCAGGCTGGGTTCTGCGTCGTCGAGGATCGAGCGCAGGCGCGCCAGGTGCTGCGGGCGCACCGACTCCGGCGGATAGGCCGGCACGGCGATGATCCCCGAGTAGAGGCAGGCGAAGAATGCGGTGACGTATTCAGGACCGCTGGGCAATAGCAGCACGGCGCGGTCGCCCTGCTGGCCGTGGCGCAGCATCCAGGCGGCCATGGCGCGGGCGCGCTCGTCCAGCTCGCGGAAGCTGATGGGCTGTTCGACATTCTCGGCGATGAATCGCAGGGCAGTCTTGCGCGGCATTTCGCAGGCGCGTTGCAGCAGGGCCTCGACCAGGTTTCCTGCGGCTTCGTAACGGTCGTTCATGACATCACCTGTTCTGGCGGCGAATGGTGGGTATTCGCCGGGAAAAAATTTTCGGGAATGAACCTGAGCGCGCGAGCTAGAGCCAGGCGAGGCGGAAGGCAGACAAAAAAGCGCAGTTCACTGCAGTGAATGAGCATTTTTTGTCTGTCTTCCAACGACGCATGGCCGACGCGCAGCCGCTCAGGCCCCGTGACCTTCGGCCATCGCAACGACTACCTTGCGCGGCCCGCTGAACGGCGAGCGCGCATGCGCCGCCAGCATGTTGTCGAGCATCAGCACATCGCCGCTGGTCCAGGGGAAGCTCACCTTGGCCTCCTCCAGCACGCCGCGGACTTCGTCGAGTACCGAGGGTTCGATGGGGCTGCCGTCGCCGTAGTAGACGTTGCGCGGCAGGTCTTGCTCGTCGACGATTTCCAGCAGGCTCTCGCGCACTTCCGGCGGCAGGTTGGAGACGTGGAACAGGTGCGCCTGGTTGAACCAGACCCAGTCGCGGGTGGTCGGGTGCTGCGCCACTGCCTGGCAGACCTGGCGAGTGCGCAGCTCGCCGTCGTCCTTCCACTCCCAGCCGATCTTGTGAGCCCTGCAGTAGGCCTCGACCACGGCCGGATCGTCGCTGTTGAACACCTGTTCCCAGGCCACATCCAGGCCGTTGCCGAAGTTGCGGGTGTACATCAGCCCGCGCTCGGTGAAGCGTCGGCGGATGCCTTCGTCTACCTGGCGGTAGATCTCGCGGCTGTCGGCGATGGGAGTCTCGCCGCCGCTCTGTGCGGCCTGCACGCAGTAGAACCAGATCTTCATCGGCCACTCGCGGGTGTAGGCCTGTTCGTTGTGCAGCGGGATGTGCTGGTGCGGCGGGTATTCGGTGGAGGTGTACACGCCGCTGGTGACGTTGCTGCGCGGCGTAGAACCGAATTCGTAGTTGAGCAGCGGATGGCCGAAGCCGGCGGCGAACTCGCGGAAGCGCTCCGCCGCACCGACCTGGAAGCCACGGAAGAGAATGCCGGCGCACACCGGCAGGCGCTCTTCAACCAGCGGGCGCAGTTCGGCCAGGGCATCGAGCAGGTCGATACCCTCGCCGCGCGCCTGCACCAGCAACGGCAGGCCGCCGCGCGCTTCAACCAGTGAAGCTATATCGAACAGAGTGGAGGTAGGCATCTGGATTCTCCGCGAGGGGCACTCAGGCCAGCGCTGCGCTGGACGGTTTCCCCGGTTGCTGCAGGCGGCCGAGCATCAGTTCGAGCAGGCGCGCCTCGTCGGTGTTGATGAAGAAGTGGCCGCCTTCGAGCATCTCCAGGGAGAAACCGGCGCAGGTCTCGTCCTGCCAGGCCGACAGCGACTCGACCGAAAGCCGGTCGCCCTTGCCACCGAACACATGGATCGGGCAGGTCAGCGGCGCGCGTCGGCGGTAGTCGTAGCGGCCGCAGAGGAGGAAGTCGGCGCGCATCACCGGCAGGGTCAGGGCAAGCATCTCGGCATCGGCGAACACCGCCGCCGAGGTGCCGCCCAGCCGCCGCATGCGTTCGATCAACTGCGCGTCGCTCTGCTCCTGCGCCAGCTCACGATGGCTGTCGCGGTGTGACGGCGCAGAGGCGGCCGAGGCGAACAGCGCCTGCGGCAGCGGCAGGCCGCGCTCGCGCAGGGCATGGGCCAGTTCGAAGGCCAGCAGACCGCCGAGGCTGTGGCCAAAGATGGCGTAAGGCAGATCCAGGCGTGCGGCGATCTCATCGGCCAGTTGGCTGGCGAGAGCTCGCAGATCGGTCTGCAGGCCTTCGGCGAAGCGCCGACCACGGCCGGGCAACTCCACTGGGCAGACCTCGATCCACTCCGGGAGCTGGCGCTTCCAGCGCGCATAGAGCATGGCGCTGGCGCCGGAGTACGGCAGGCAGAACAGACGCAGCACGGGTCAGTGCCCCGCAGCCTGGCCGTCCATCTTCTGCCGCAGGCTCAGCGGGCGCATATCAGTCCAGTTGGCTTCGACGAAGGCCAGGCAGTCGGCCTTACTCCCCTGCTTGCCGGCCTCACGCCAGCCGGCCGGGACTTCCTTGTAGACCGGCCACAGCGAGTACTGCTCTTCGCCATTGACCAGCACCTTGTACACCGCGTCTTCGCGATCGAAAGCCATTGCTCTTCTCCTCTCTCCAGATGGGGATGCCGACGCAGAGCGGTTACCCCGTTTTTCCAGCTCTGCCATGAAGACGAGGGAGGCAATGAAATAGTTAGTGTTCTCGGATGCGATTAATTCTCATAAGATATGCGCCGGCGAAATTTCCTGGCTTGTCCTTCACCTGTAAGTCGAGAGTTCTGACGAATGGATGCGAATGAAAAAACTTCACACTTGTGTGGGAACCCTGTCCCAGAGCGATAGTCGGAGTCTCTCGAATAAATTGATAATAATTATCATTTGATCTAGATTACCGCCTCAACCCATGTGGACGTCCCCGCCTCCGCCGCCGCATAGGAACACCTTGCATGTCCAAGCCAATGCCCGCCGAGTCGCGCCCCGCTCTCCACGAGCTGTTCGCCACCCACCGGCAGACCTTCATCAATGCGGCCGCACGCATCCTCGGCTGCCGCAGCCATGCCGAAGACGTGGTGCACGATGCGTACATCAAGCTCAATGCGAGCGACCTCACCCCCGGCATCCAGTCGCAGAGCGGCTACCTGATGCGTGTGGTGCGCAACCTGGCCATCGATCTCTATCGCCGTCAGGCGCTGGAGAAGCGCTACTCGGGTAGCGAGGAAGAAGGCATGCACATCGCGACGCCGTCCGCGTCACCGGAAATGGAGCACGAGGACCGGGAGACCCTGGAAGCTATCTCCAGCGCCCTGCAGACGCTGCCCGAGCGCACCCGCTATGCCTTCGAGATGTACCGCCTGCACGGCCGCACGCAGAAGGAAATCGCCGAGGAACTGGGCGTCTCCCCGACCCTGGTGAACTTCATGGTGCGCGACGCGCTGATCCACTGCCGCAAGACCCTCAAGGGCCTGGAAGAAGGCCGCGGCTGATGCTCAGCCTTCCGCCGCCAGAGCGCGGAAGGTCGAGCGATACTGCTCCGGCGTGGTGCCCGACAGCCGCCGGAACATGGCGATGAACGCCGAGGGGCTGCTGTAGCCCAGGTTGAAGGCGATCTGCTGCACCCCCTCCCCCGATGCCAGTGCCTCGATGGCGGCAAGAAACCGCAGGCGCTGGCGCCATTCGCCGAACGACATCCCCAACTCCCGCTGGCAGGCTCGCGCGAGGGTGCGCTCGGTGCTGTGCACGCGCTCGGCCCATTGCGCCAGAGTGCGGTTGTCGCCCGGCTCGGCCTGCAGCGCGGCCAGCACCTCACCCAGCGCGCCGCCGCTGGCATAAGGCAGGTAATCATCATGGGGCTGTGCGGCCTGGAGCTGGTCGATCACCACTTCGGCCAGGCGCTGGTCGGCTGCGCTCTGCGGGATGTTGACCCGGCGTGCGGCAAAGTCGGAGAGGATCGCCTTGAGGATGTCGCTGATCGCCAGAGTGCAGGGATTCTGTGGCAGCTTGCGCGCCAGTTCGGCGGACACGTACAGCGAGCGATAGACGATGGCCTGCCGGTTGTAACAACTGTGTAAACGCCCCGGCGGCACCCATACCGCGTACTGCGGCGGCGAGAGAAAGCGCTGGCCGTCCACTTCCAGCTCCATCACCCCGTGGGAGGCGTAATTGAGCTGGCCCCAGGCGTGGCGGTGGCTGGGCGAGTGAGTCCCGGCGTCGAACTCGTCGTAGCGAAAGTACAGATCGGCGGGCAGGCGGTCGATGTCAGGAAGGGGAAGCGGCAGTACGCGGGTCATGTCCGAAAGCCGGGGTGGATTGTCTTATTTTCATTATACGTCTGGATTCGGACGAGCGGAGAATATGCACCGTTATCCCCGGAAGCGTTTCCCATGAATTACCTGTTCCCCTTGCTGGCCGTGGTCATCTGGTCCGGCAACACCGTCGTCAACAAGCTCGCCGTAGGGCAGATCGCCCCCGCGGAAATCGGCTTCTTCCGCTGGCTGCTGGCCGGCGCGCTGCTGACGCCCTTCCTGCTGCGCGCCACCCTTGCCCACTGGCCGGTGATCCGCGCCAACCTGGGCAGGATCGTCACCCTCGGCCTGCTCGGCATGGCGGTCTACCAATGCCTGGCGTACTACGCCGCCGCGCTGACCTCGGCGACCAACATGGGGATCATCCTGTCGCTGATGCCGCTGATGTCCCTCGCCCTGGCATCGATCCTGCTGCGCCACAGGATGAGCGCCACCGCGCTGCTCGGCGCGCTGGTGTCGCTGGGCGGCGTGCTGCTGGTGATCACCCAGGGCAACCCACAACAATTGATCAGCCACGGCGTGAACCTGGGCGATGGCATGATGATCGTCGCCACGGCGGCCTATGGGGTGTACGGCGTGCTGCTGAAGAAATGGAACCTGCCGCTGCCGCCGCTGCTGATGCTCTACCTGCAGGTGCTGGTGGCCATCGTTGCGCTGGCCCCGCTGTATATCGCTTCGCCGCACCACGGCCTGACCACGGCCAACCTGCCGCTGGTGCTCTATGCCGGGCTGCTGGCTTCCATCGTCGGTGCGCTGGCCTGGATGCAGGGCGTACAGCGCATGGGGCCGAGCCGAATGGCGCTGTTCTTCAACCTGCTGCCGGTGTTCACCGCCGCCATCGCCGCCGTGGTGCTGGGCGAGCAACTGACCAGCTATCACCTGATCGGTGGCGCGCTGATCCTGAGCGGCGTATTACTGGCCGAGCTGTGGCGGCCGCGGGAGAAACCCGTCACGGCCGCCAGCGCTCGCTGAATCAGGCGTTGTCACGCAACTCGGCCATCAGCGTCGCCACCAGCTGCGCCGCCGGCATCTCCCGTGACAACGGCGCGCCCTGCCCGGCCCATTGCACGGCGAAGTCGGTATTGCCCTTGGCGTTCGCTGCAGCCGTCAGCGCCTTGGCCGCGTCATAGGTGATGGGGTAGTCAGGCAGCGCCGGCGCATCGGCGCTGCCCAGGTCAGTGAACAGCCGATTCACCATCCCGCGAGCGGCGCGGCCGGAAATCGCCGCCGTCACCTCGGTGCGTTCTCCTCGCTCGCCACGCAGCGCTGCCTTGAATGCGGCGTTGGCCGAAGACTCGTCGGCAGCTATGAACGCGGTGCCCATCTGCACGGCCTGGGCGCCCAGTTCGAACACCGCGCGCATGCCCTGCCCATCCATGATTCCACCTGCCGCGATCACCGGCAGGCCTGTGCCTTTCACCAGCGTGCGGACCAGCGCGAAGGTGCCGATGCGCGCGTCCTTCTCCGGCTCGAACACGCCCCGGTGGCCACCGGCCTCATAGCCCTGAGCGACGATCGCATCGATGCCCGCTGCCTCGATGGCGCGGCCCTCTTCCAGGCAGGTGGCAGTCGCCAACAGGCGGATGCCGGCGGCCTTCAGGCGATCGATCCAGCTCTGCGGCGGCAGGCCGAAGTGGAAGCTGACCACGGCCGGGCGCGCCTCGATGAGGAACTCCAGCATGTCCGGATCGGCCAGGAAGCTGCGATAGATCTCGGTGATCTGCTGCGGCGGCTGCGCATCGAACTCGGCGAACAGCGGGCGCAGGTGCTCCAGCCAGGCCGCCTCGCGCGCCGGATCGGCCACCGCCGGGCGGTGGCAGAACAGGTTGAGGTTGAGCGGCTTGTCGGTCAGCGCGCGGGTCTGCTCCAACAGGGCGCGGGCCTGCGTCGCGTTGCTGGCGCCCAGGCCGATGGAACCCAGGCCGCCGGCATTGGAAACCGCCGCGGCCAGCGCCGGGGTGGACACGCCAACCATGGGTGCCTGGATGATGGGGAACTGGATGCCGAGCAGGTCGGTGATGCGCATGACGGGGTCCTCAACGTCAGGGTCGGCGAAGTCGCCGTTTGGCCTGTAATGGCTTGACTTAACATCTCATAAAGAGAATATTCGTCGCAACATATTCTCTATTGAAGATTAATCATGGATCTCTCCAGCCTGGAAATCTTCCGTTGCGTGGCCGAGGAACAGAGCGTCACCCGCGCCGCGGCCCGCCTGCAGCGCGTGCAATCGAACGTCACCACGCGCATCCGCCAGCTCGAGGAAGACCTTGGCGCGGCGCTGTTCCTGCGCGACGGCAAGCGCATGACGCTGACCGACCAGGGCCGCGACTTTCTCCGCTACGCCGAGCAATTGCTCGCCCTCGCCACCGAAGCCCGCCAGTCGCTGCACCCGAGCAGCGCCACCGGCAGCCTGCGCCTGGGCAGCATGGAAGCCGCCGCCGCCAGCCGGCTACCGGAAATCCTGGCGCGCTTTCACCGGGCCTATCCCGACGTGGAACTGCACATCACCACCGGCCACAGCCAGAAGCTGATCAATGAAGTGCTGAACCGCCAGCTCGACTGCGCGCTGATCTCCCATCCGGACATCCTCCACGCCGAACCCGGCTTCGAATCGCTGCTGGAGCGCGGCCTGTGCGCCGAACCGGTGTTCCGCGAGGAGTTGCTGCTGGTGCTGCCTGGCGACCATCCACCGGTAACCCGGCCCGAGGATGTGCAGATCCGCACGCTGGTGGGCTTCGCCCGCGGTTGCACTTACCGGCAGTTGCTGGAGCGCTGGTTGAACGGAGCGTCGCTCGCCGTGCAGGAGGTCGGTTCGTACCATGGCATCCTCGCCTGCGTTAACGCCGGCTCCTGTTTTGGCGTGCTGCCTCGTTCAGTGCTGGAGCTGCATCGGGATATGCCGGCCCTGCAGGTGGTGCCGCTGCTGGAAGTGGACACCTTGCTGATCTGGCGCGAAGGCTACGCCACCGGCGCCTTCCAGCGCTGGCGGGAAGCCCTCGAGGCACGCCCGTGAGCCGCACCCGCCGCCTGCCCGCGGCGCTGTCGGCAGCACTGATCCTTGCCGTGGGCATGGGCTTTGGCCGGTTTGCCTTTACCGGGCTCTACCCGCTGATGGTGCGCGACGGCGTGCTCAGCGTCACCGGCGGCTCGCTGGCGGCCTCGGCCAATTACGCCGGCTACCTGCTGGGTGCGCTGCTGCTGGCGCGCAGCCACGAACGACATGCTGCACGCATCTGCCTGATCGCCCTGGTCGGCACCTTGGCCGCCCTCGCCGCCATGGCCATTCCGGCACCCGTCTGGTTTGCCGTCGGCGTGCGCCTGCTGGCGGGCGTGCTCACGGCCATGGTGCTGGTCAGCGCGGCGCAATGGTTGTTGCAGAGCATGGGCGAAAGCCATGGCGCTCCGATGATGTTCGCCGGCGTGGGCGTCGGCATCCTGGTCTCGGCGGAACTGATTGCCGCCGGCAATGCCTTCGGCCTGGGCAGCGCCGCGATCTGGTGCGTGTTGGCGCTGGCCGGGCTGGTGCTGTCGCTGCTGGCCACCCCCGCGCTGGGCCGCGCAGCACCGACTTCGCCGCAGCAGACAACGAACGGTACGGGGCCGATGCCCGAGCTGTCCGCGTTGATCATCCTGCTGGTCTACGGCCTGGCCGGCTTCGGCTACATCATCACCGCCACTTACCTGCCATTGCTGATGAAGAGCGGCCTGGGCGCCATCGACCCGCTGCAGGTCTGGGCCGCCTTCGGCCTGGGTGCGGCACCGTCGTGTTTCCTCTGGCATCGGCTGCACCTGAGGCTCGGCGGCCGTCGCGCATTGGCGTTGAACCTGCTGGTGCAGGCCATCGGCGTGATGCTGCCGGCACTGGGCGAGTCCGCTTTCCTTTATCTGGGCAGCGCGGTGCTGGTGGGTGGCAGCTTCATGGGCACCGTGACCATCGCCATGCCGGCGGCCCGCGCGGTGGCCGCGCAGGTGCGCTTCAACATGCTGGCGGCGATGACGGCGCTGTATGGCGTCGGGCAGATCGCCGGGCCACTGGCCGCCAGCGCCCTGCGCGGGTTGACCGGCAGCTTCATTCCGGCCCTGGGCGCCGCCGCCAGCGCCCTGCTGATCGGCGCGCTGTGCTGCCTGCCACTGCGCCGGACTGCCCTTTGCAGGAGCGAGCTTGCTCGCGAACAACCTCAACACCACCGCTGCCTGTAAATCTGTTCGCGAGCAAGGACTGGGCGTCCCCCTCGGTCCGGCAGGCAAGGCACCCGCTCAGGCCGGCGGCGGCTGGCGGAAGGACACGCCCAGGCGGTTCCACACGTTGATGGCGCCGATGGCCACGGTGAGGTCAACCAGTTCGCGCTCGCTGAACTGCTCGCGGGCGAGCTGGAAGACCTCCAGTGGCACCTTCGATTCGGACAGCAGCGTCACCGACTCGCTCCAAGCCAGCGCCGCGCGCTCACGCTCGGTGAAGAACGGCGATTCACGCCACACACTGACGGCGAACAGGCGCCGTTCGGTCTCGCCATTGCGGCGCGCTTCCATGGCGTGCATGTCGGCACAAAAGGCGCAGTTGTTCACCTGCGACACGCGCAGGCGCACCAGCTCCAGCAGTGGCTTCTCCACCGACAGCTCGAAGATGGCGGCTTCCAGCGCCAGCACTGCCTTCAGCGCTTCCGGCGAGGCAGTGTAGTAATCCAGACGCGGCTCCATGACGGGAACTCCAGACGATGACCTGGCCATTGTGCGCCGGCGCCTCGCCCTGAGAGGTGGCCAATCCGTGGAAATTGCACCGCGCAACTTCACCACGGCCAATGCCGGCGCTACGCTTGCGCGACCGCCCTGCCCCGGAGTTCGCCCTTGGAGCTGCACCTGATCATCCACGGCCAGAAAGATCTCGCCGGGCAACTCTATCGCCAGCTGCGCGAAGCCATCGACTCCGGCCGCCTCGCCGCCGGCACCCGCCTGCCGCCCAGCCGCCTGCTGGCCGAGCAGTTGGGTATCTCGCGCAAGACCATCTCCGACACCTACGCCCAGCTCACCTATGAAGGCGTGCTGGTGGGCAAGATCGGCAGCGGCACCTTCGTCAACACGCACCTGCCGCGGCATGACCGGCGCCAGGATGGCGTGCGCTTCGCCAGCCAGGAAAACATCGAGCGCTGGTGCAACCTCGACACTCGCCTGCGTCACCCCGGCGCCGCCGGCACGGCGAAGGCCGACTTCATCGGCGGCGCCACCACCCAGTTGCAGTTCCCCCAGGAAGAATGGCGGCGCTGCGTGAACCATGCGCTGCGCCAGATGGCCGGCATGCGCGGGCACTACAGCGCCCCCGAAGGCATCGCGCCGTTGCGCGATGGCATTGCCCGGCACATCTCCTATGCACGCGGGGTGAACTGCCAGCTGGACGACGTGATGGTCTGCAATGGCGCGCAGCAGGCGCTGGACCTGCTTGCCCGCATCATGCTGCGGCCGGGTGACAGAGTCGCGATGGAAGACCCCGGCTATACCCCGGCGCGGCTGATCTTCCAGACCCTGGGTGCCGACGTGGCCAGCGTGCCGGTGGACGCCGAGGGCATCTGCGTTGACCTGATTCCCGAAGGCACGCGGATGATCTACACCACCCCGTCGCACCAGTTCCCGCTGGGCATGCCGATGAGCCCGGCGCGCCGCGAGGCGCTGCTGGCGCGGGCGCTGGAGCTGGGTGCGCTGGTGATCGAGGACGACTACGACAGCGAGTTCCGCTACGAAGGCCGGCCCACCGATGCGCTGCAGAGCCTCGACCGGCACGGCGTGGTGGCCTACATCGGAACGTTCTCCAAGGTGCTGCTGCCGGAGCTGCGCCTGGGCTATCTGATCCCGCCGCCCAGCCTGTTCCCCGCGCTGGTGCGCGCCCGGCAGATCAGCGACTGGCACAGCTCGACCTTGCCGCAATGGGCGCTTTCCAAGTTCATCGCCGAAGGCTATTTGCTCAAACACATCCGCCGTTGCCACGGTATCTACGCCGGGCGCCGCGAACGGATACTCGCGCGGCTGACCGGCGACCTGGCACCCTGGCTGGAGGTGGTGCCCTCGGTGGCCGGCTTTCACCTCACCGCGCTGCTGCGCCAGCCGACCAACGTGGCGCTGCTCACCGAGCTGGCGCGCAAGGTCGAAGTCGGCCTCTACGGCCTGGCGCCCTTCCACCACCAGGTGCCGGTGCGCGACGGCCTGCTGCTGGGCTTCGGCGCCATCGACACGCTGGATATCGACCCGGCGCTGGACAAGGTGCGCGACCTGCTGCAGCAGTTGGGCTGACGCCAAAACCCAATTCCCAGGGAGCGTAGGAGCAACTGTCTTTTCCTGGGGAGTCCGTACCAATGCATCCCCCTCACCCCAGCCCTCTCCCTCAGGGAGAGGGGGCCGCCCGAGCCAGCTGACGCTGAGGTTTCATCCTGCACCGAACGGTCCCCTCTCCCTTTGGGAGAGGGTTAGGGTGAGGGCCGACCCAAGCGCAGAAGCATCTCGTAGGAGCGGACTCTGTCCGCGATCGATTTCCGACCATTCCAGGCCCGCCGGTAGCACATCGCGAACGAAGTCCGCTCCTACGCTCCCGATAGCATCGCAGCGCGCAGCGGAAGGATTGGTCCAACGGTTTTCCCGGGAATTGGCAGTTCATGCGCAGGCGGTGCGGCCGTAACCTTCCAGCGTCGGTTTTGAAAGCCGGTTCCGGCCTTTACCGGATGCCGGCGCCAGGGCCCAATGGCCATCCATTGCAGAAGGAGCCCCGCCATGTCCCCGTCCGCCATTGCCATCGTCCGCGTCCAGGCATTCCCCGGCCAGGCCAGCGCGCTGGGTTCCTACCTGGGCGAGCTGCTCGAACAGGTGCGCCGCCAACCGGGCTGTCAGTCCGGCGAGCTGCAGGCGCTGGCCGCCGACCGCTGGCAGGTATCGACCTGCTGGGCCAGCCAGGCCGAGCTGGAGGCACACCTGTCCGGCCCGAAGGCTCAACAGTGGCTGGGCCAGCTCGGCAGTGGTGAACTGGCGCTGGGGCTGGAGTTCGAGAGCCACAGCGTCGAGTGATTCAGAACGGCGAGCGCACCACGCCGCCGTCCACCCGCAATGCCGCGCCATTGGTGGCCGACGAGGCCTCGGAGCAGACGTAGACCACCAGGTTGGCCACCTCTTCCGGGCGCGCGAAGCGCTGCAGCAGGGAGCTGGGCCGCGCACTGCGGAAGAACTCGGCCTCGAACTCCGCGAACGGCTGGCCGCCGGAGAGTTTCTCGACGAATTCGTTGACGCCCTCCGAGGCGGTCGGCCCCGGCAGCACCGCGTTCACTGTCACGCCGGTGCCCGCGCAGGTCTCCGCCAGCCCGCGGGACAGGCTGAGCTGGGCCGTCTTGGTGACGCCGTAGTGGATCATCTCCACCGGGATCACCATGCCACTCTCGCTGCTGATGAATACCACCCGGCCCCAGTTCTTCTGCTTCATGCCCGGCAGGTAGGCGCGGGACAAACGGACACCGGAGAGCAGGTTGACGTCGAGGAAGCGCACCCAGTCCTCGTCCGGGATGTCCTCGAAGGGCTTGGGGTCGAAGATGCCGAGGTTGTTCACCAGTACATCCACCGCCGGATAGCGCTTCACCAGCGCAGCAACCTGCTGCGGATCGGAAAGATCGCCGGCGAATCCTTCCACCTTGGCGTCCGCCTGAGTGGAGCGGATGCGCCCCAGCGCCTCGTCCACGGAAGCCTGGCTGCGGCCATTGACGATCACCCTCGCCCCTTCGCGGGCCAGGCCCTGGGCAATGGCGAAACCGATGCCCTTGGTCGAACCGCTGACCAAGGCGAGCTTGTCGGACAAATGCAGGTTCATGGGGTGTCTCCGGGGCGGAAGTATGGGGCGGGCGCGACATCGCAACCTGGGCCCGTGGACGGATCAGGATAGATGAAGGCCCGCAAGGCGCAGGCCTCAGTGGTCGGAAGGCGTTTCAGGCTTCGCCGGCGCTGCGTGCCAATGCTCCCTGGGGACCCATTTCGCTTCCTGCGGATCGCCCAGGTAATGCGGCGACATGATCTGCACGCCGTACTCGTTGAACACGTCCTGGATATTCGCGTGCAGTACGCTCAGCAGCAGTGCGCGCGGTCGCGGCTCGCTGGGGATGGCCTGGGCGACCAGGCGGTATTCGGGGTAGAAGTCCGACAGCGCGGTCTGGAATACCTGCGGCGCCGGGGTTTGCAGGATCCCGTCGGTGCGCCGCGCCGCTTCGATCAGCATCGCCTCCACCTGCCGCCACGGGGTGTCATAGCCAATGGTGACCACGGTATCCACTACGTAGCCTTGGCCCTGGACGATGCGCGAATAGTTGCGTGTCACGGAGCCGGTGATCATCGAATTGGGCAGCGTCAGCACCTCGCCCAGGCCGGTGCGGATGGTGGTATTGAAGACACCGACCTCGGTCACAGTGCCTTCGTTGTCGCCAATGCGGACGAACTCGCCCACCCGCAGCGTGCGCGAATAGGTGAGGATCAGTCCCGAGGCAGCCTGGCCTATCACACTGGACGCACCGAGGGAAATCATCAGGCCGACCAGCACCGACAGGCCCTTGAAAGCCTCGGTGCCGGAGCCGGGCAGGTATGGGTAGGCCATGACAATGGCGAACAGCCAGATCGCCAGGGAGGTCAGCCGCGTGGTCGGCTGCAGGGTTTCCTCGGTCAGCCAGCGCAGGTTGCCCGGCCTTGCCATGCGTTGCAGCACATGACGGGAGAAGCCGCTGATGGCGCGGGCGATGATCAGGATGCACAAGGCGACTGCCAACCCCGGCAGCGCATCCAGCATGCCGTTGATCAGGTACCGCGCGAGGTTGACCAGATGCACATTGAGGCTCTCGCCCCAGGGCCGGGTATAGGGGAAGCGCGACAGCACGAAGCTCAGCCACTGGTAGCTGAAGAGGAACACCAGCAGCCAGTAGACCAGCCAGATCAACCGGCCCACCAGGTAATAGAGGTAGCGGCTGCCCAGCAGGGGTGTCTGGCCGACCTTGAGACGGCCGCTGTGCCGGCTCATCACGTCGGGCAGGCGATCCAGCAGTTTGCCCCGCACATAACCGACGCCGCGCAGCAGCAACAGGTAGGCCAAGGTGGCCACCGCCGCCAGTCCCAGCGCGCTGAGCAGATAGCGCACGCTGCCCGCTTCGCGATTCTCGGCCACCGCGAGGCGCAGGTTGCCCGCGGCCGCCTCCGCGGCGGCACGCACCGAACTGCCCGGCGGGTCGACATCCTCGGGCGAAACGATAAAGGCTCGGCTATAGCCGAGCAGGACCATGTAGCTGTCCTGGATCGGGTCGAGATTCACCTTCAGCTCATCGCCACCCTGCAGGGCTTCCTCGATGGTCGCCTTGGCGCGGTGCGCACGCACCTGCGGTGACTCGCCGAGCAGCGTGGCGCGGAACACCAGGATGCGGCGATTCTCGACTTTCAGCTCCGCCGCGGCATCGTCGGCAGCGCGGACCGCCGTAGCCGGCATTTCGGCGGCGACGCTGGTCTGCCCCCACACCCCTGCCAGCCATACCAACAGCAGACATCTGCCCAGCATTTTCCCCATCCCCAACCCCCGGCGCTCCGGCGCCCTGTTCCGGTCTCTCATGGTCCGCTCGCTGAAGCGTAGCCAAAGTCGGAATAGGCGTCTGACGGACGGCGAAATGCCACTCTGCCAGACCATTCATCCGGAAGCCGCGTACAGCGTAGGAACCAGCGATGGGCTGTAAGACTCCTGTTACTTACCTGTCGCTTATGTCGCTGTTCTGCTTGCGATAATTCGGAATGGTACTAGCGTCAATTGCGTAAGCAGATATGCGTAGGACTGCTTTTTCTCTCGATATTGATCAGCCGGAATTAGGGAAATGCAGGCCAAGTATCGTTCGAAGCTTTTCCAGCCCGCCACCCACGCGCTCGCGCTGGAGCAACGCATTCTTTTCGATGGTGCCGCTGCGGCCGCCGTCGACCAGCAGCACCACGACTCCAGTACGGGAGCCGAGGCCAAGGACACGGCCAAGCCGGCCACGGCTGTCGAGGCTCGGGCCCAGGCGGCGGCGCCCGCGCAGGCCGCGCCGCGCAACCTGGTGGTCATCGATGCTCGCCTGGAGAACCGTGACCAGCTGGCCGCCAACCTGCCGGTGGGCACCACCGCCCTGGTAGTGGATGCCGGCCAGGACGCCATCGCGGCAATCAGCAGCGCGCTGGCGCAACTGGGCAAAGTCGACTCGATCCAGATCTTCTCCCACGGCGCCACCGGCCAGTTCACCCTCGGCAACCAGACCTTCACCCGCCAGAGCGTCGATCAGCTCGGCGATCGCCTCAGCGCCTGGCGCGGCGAACTCAATGCAGGGGCGGATATCCAGTTGTACGGCTGTGACGTGGGTTCGGGCAGCGCCGGTCAGGCGCTGGTCAACGAACTGGCGCGCTGGACCGGCGCGGATGTCGGCGCCTCCAGCAATGCCACCGGCGCTACCCGCGCCGGCGGCGACTGGAACCTGGAAGTGCGCGCAGGCGATGTCGACAAGACCATCGCCCTGAGCGCCAGCACCCTGACGGACTTCCAGGGCCTGCTGGCCAATGCCAGCCCCACCGTAGCCATGGGCAGTGGCGGCGCGGCGGTGCGCCTGGGCGATACCTTCACCTTCGACGTCATCTTCAGTAACCCCTCCACGCAGGTCGGCTACGCCCCCTACATCGACCTGTTCATGCCGGCCACCGGCCGCGACGGCAACGACGGCGCCACCTTCGTTTCCGCCAGCTACCTGGGCCAGTCCGTGAAGAGTTTCGTCGTCACCTTCGACGGCAGCGGCAACGCCACCCATCCACTGGCCAAGGACGCCAATGGCAACGCCCTGGTGATCAACGCCGCCAGCGTCGGCATGAAGCCGGGCGACCAGATGGTGGTGCTGCAATTACCCTACGCCAGTGTCACCGTCGGCCAGCCGGCCATCGACATCCAGGTCACCGCGCAGTTGAGCAACCTGGCCGATACCAGCTATTCCGACGGCGCGCCGAACCTCACCATCAACGCCCGCGGCGGCTTCGAATACGGCAACGACTCGCTGAACAACCCCGCGCAGGATCCGACCCTGGTGGAAGCCGCGCTGCACAGCTTCGTGGTCACCCCGACCCTGCTGTCGGTCACCCAGACGGTGGATATGCCCGAGGGCGAAACCGTCACCGGCCCGAACTTCACCCGCACCGAAACGGTCACCGTGACCCCGGCCCCCGGCCAGACCCTGACCAACGTGACGGTCACCCAGACGGTACCCGACCAGGTACATGTCAGCTCCATCACCCCCGGCGCTGGCGGCACCCTGTCCTCGATCACCCTGCATGACGGCACCGTGCTGACCGACCCGGCGCTGATCGCCGCGGCCCTGAACAATCCCAATGCCTTCGTCGCCAGCTACACCATCCATTACGACACCCTGAGCGCCGCCAGCACCACCTCGGTCGGCTTCTACGTCCCGGAGATCGACGCCGCCGGGCGGCCGGTGCTCGATCCGACAACCGGCAATCCGCGCACCATAACCTTCGGCACCGCGACCGTGAGCGGCGACTGGAATCCGCTGGACCCGCGCGACCGCCCGATCGACCCGGACGGCTACCCCTTTACCGTGACCGGCAACGGCGCGGGTGTCGCCTTCGTCGCCAAGTCCATCACCCTGCTCAAGACGGTGAACCTGCAGACCGATGTCGGCACCCCCGGCATCACTCCCGGCGATACCCTGCGCTACACCATGGATGTGGCCATTTCCGACTTCTACGCCTTCGGCAAGAACATCCTCGGCCAAGGCCGCTTCACCATCACCGACCAACTCAGCGACGGCCAGACCTTCTCCGCCGCCAACGCGCCAAGCATCGTCATCCAGCAACACGGTGGATCGCAGGTGATCCCGGTGATCTACACCGCCACGGTGAACGCCGATGGCAGTACCACGCTGGTCTTCGATATCGGTGCCTCCATTGCCGCCGCCGTGCAGGGGCCGGGGCTCTACGCGCTGTTCGGCGATCTCTGGGACGGCGACATCCAGGAAGGCGCCACGCGGTTGTCCGTCGTCTATGACGCGATCATCGACACCACCTACACCTCCGACCACCCGCCCCACGACCAGCTCAACGAGGGCGACAGCGTCAGCAACAATGCGCTGGTGGATGCCACCGTGCTACGCGACGCGCTGAACACCGGCGGCGAGCAGACCGACGGCTCCAGCACCACCAGCACCATCAAGACCTCCAACATCGATATCCAGCTCACCCAGGTCAACGGCGGCGCACCGCCGGGCAACGGTGAGCTGCGCCCTGGCGACGTGGTGACCTTCACCATCACCTATGACCTGCTGGTGGCCGATTACGAGAACTTCACCCTGACCGCCTACCTGCCGCTGCCGCTGCTCGCCTCGCAGGTCACCGAGTGGACCCAGGGCACCGGCGTGGGCCAATGGACCTTCGGCGCCGGCAACACCATCGGCGATGTACCGGACAGCGTGCGTACCGGTGCCGGCAATTCGATCATCTTCAACTTCGGCAACTACGCTTCCGGCGGCCTGAATGGTGGCCGGGTGCAGGTGCAGTTCACCATGGTCGTGGGCGACCAGCCCTTCGCCGACCAGCGCGAACTGGACGTCCTGGCGCAATCCAGCCAGACCACCACCATCGACAAGACAGTGCTGATTTCCTCGGATGTGGCGGTCATCGAGTCGGTGGCCGAACCGGTGCTGGATATCAAGCACGGCGTGGTTTCCAGCACCAATGGCACGGTCACCGGCACCACCGGCACCTGGGCCCAGCCGGGTACCACGGGAGTACCCTTCAGTGGCAGCGTCACCAGCCTCGCGGCGGTGGACGGCAACGTCAGCGGCATCGACGGCGCCGACACCCTGCGCCTGGCCACCGCGATCAAGAATACCGGCGGCGGCGGCGCTTTCGACGTCGCCACCAGCATCACGCTGCCCGGCGGGCTGGCCTTCGTCGGCGGCAGTCTCGCGACGGCCAACCTGCAGATCCATCGCGGCGACGGCACCCTGCTGGTGCTGGGCGTCGACTACAGCGTCAGTGGCAACAGCATCACCTTCCTCGACGCCAATAACCAGGCCACCCTGCTCGCCGGCCGCGCCGGCACCGCCAACGATGTCTCCGGCGCCAACGTCGTGGTGATCACCTACGACGTTACCGTGGACAACGCCATCCTCGCCTCGCGTACGCTGCAGACCAGCGCCGCGCTGACCAACTATGCCAGCGTGAACGGCGGCCAGGACTTCACCCCGGTGGACATCGTCGAGGTCGCCAACCAGCAGGTGGCGGCGCCGACCATCACCAAGACCTACCAGAACGGCAGCCTAACCGACGACGACTCCAGCGCCGGCCACACCAGCGGCAGCAACCTGGTGATCGGCGAGAAGATGACCTACGACATCGTCGTCACGCTGCCCGAAGGCGGCACCGCCAACCTGCGTCTTTCCGACCTGATCCCGCCCGGCCTGCGCCTGGACCTCTCGGCCTTCGGCGGCGCCGGCTACCAGATCATCACCACGGTCGCCGGTAGCGGCGCACTGGGCCAGGACTTTGCCGGCAACGTCAATGTGCTTACCTTCAGCGGCGACGGCAGCGATGGCGGCGACCTCAACCTGGTGTTCAGTGCCGCCGGCTCCACGGCAGACAACAACGTCGCCAACAACGCCTTTGTCATCCGCCTGGTGCTGGTGGCGAGCAACGTGCAGGGCAACCAGCAGGGTGTGACCCTGAACAACGGCGCGCAGATCACCTACAGCGACCCCGATGGAGATACGCCCAACGGCGCCACGGCGGTGGATCGCACAGTCACCAGCGCGCAGCAGCCCTCGGTGAGCATCGTCGAGCCGACCCTCACGGTGACGCAGAAGGTCAACTCCACCCCCACCTTCGGCGGTTTCGACGAAGGCGATACGGTCACCTTCGACATCACCATCGAAAACACGTCCGGGATCAATGCCTTCGACCTCAGCCTGCTGAACATCCTGCCCACGCAGATGGACAACATAGTGATCACCGGCATCGTCTACAGCGGCGGCGCCACAAACAATACCGGCGTGGACTTCATCATCCAGAACGGCCAGCTGGTTACCGCCAATGGCGCGAACATCGACATCGCCAACGGCGGCAAGATCGTCATCTCCCTGTCAGGCGTGGTGAACGCCACGGCAGCCGGCCAGGCGGTCATTTCAAACAACGTCGTGGTGCGCTGGACCAGCCTGGACGGCCTGAGCAACACCACCGACACCGGCGCCGGCGAACGCGGCGGCGACGATGGACTGCTCAATTCCGGGGTGCTCAACGACTACCGGCAGATCAACACACTGTTCATTCCCGTCACCAACGGCATCCAGGTCTCCCGCGTCGGCGGCCTCGATGCCACGCCACCGGCCACCAATTCCTCCGGTGCCACTGACACCGCCGGCCTGGAGGAAACCGTGGTGGTCGGCGAGATCATCCGGTACCGCGTGGCAGTCGTGGTACCCACCGGCGACAACCCCAACTACCAGATCCGCATCGAACTGGCTCCCGGCCTGGAATTCATTCCCGCCGATCTCAACAATATCCTGATCGCCCTGGGCTCCAGCGCCATCGGCGGGCTTAGCACCGACGCCACCGACCTGATCAGCGGCGGTACCCTGGGCATGGTCGGCAACCAGAACAGCGAGGTGTCACTACCGATCCACCCTGACCTGTCCGGCGACAAGCCCACCGGCATATTCAACATCAACAGCGGGCGCCTGCAGATTTCCCCTGATGGCCGGACCATCACCTTCAACCTGGGCAACCTGACCAACACCGAGGTGAACGATGGCGATATCGAAGGCGTGATCCTGGAATTCAACGTCCGGGTCGCCAACATCGCCAGCAACCAGTCCGGAGCCCAGTTGGGCATGAATGTGTTCGAACACGTCGGCGCCGGTGCCGGGGTCGATCGCGGCCACAGCGCCACGATCTTCGAGCATGTGGTGGAGCCGAGCTTCACCGGCATGGATAAGTCGGTCATCGACATCGCCGCCGGCAGTGTGGCGGGCACGACCAACGCCACCGTCTCCGTCAGCTTTACCCAGAATGGCGAAGTACCGGCCTACAACGTCGTGCTGCGCGACCAGTTCCCCAGCGGCAGCGACTACGCGATCCAGAGCATCGTCATCAACGGTACCAGCTACACCACCGGCAACCTGCCGGCGGGCGTCACCGCCAGCGTGGTGGGCGGCCAGGTGGTGCTCAACTTCGACCAGCTGAACGTCAACGACAAGGTGCAAGTGGTCTACAGCGTCACGCTGCCCAACACCATCGTTCCCGACGATGCCAACAGCTCCGCGGTGCTGACCTGGACCAGCCTGCCCACCAGCTTCGAGAACGCCGGCTGGGGCGGCTCGCGGCCACTGACCGCCGGCGGCGTCGATGGCGAACGCACCGGCCAGGACGGCGTCGGCGGGCTGAACAACTACATCCTCAGCGACGGCGCCGGCATGGGCGTGGTGCGGGGCACCCTGTGGGATGACACCCGGTCGGCCACCAACAGCGTGACGCCTGACGGCCCCGGCCTGGGCGGCATCGGCGTGACCCTGACCTGGGCCGGCGACGACGGCGTGTTCGGCAACGCCGACGACCGTACCTTCAGCACCACGACGGCCGCCGACGGCACCTACCAGTTCGCCATCCTGCCCTCGGGCAACTACCTGGTGGCCGTGGCGCAGAACTTCGCCCAGGCCAGCAACAACCGCTTCCACGTTCGCGTGGATACCGACACCGGAACGGCCACCGTCGGCCTGGGCAACATCAACCTGAACCTGGGCGAAGGCGCCATCGGCATCGCCAATGCCGGCTACGTGCATATCAACGAAGCGCCGATCAACACCGTCGCCGACCAGCATGGCCAGGAAGACACCGTACTGCACATCGTCGGCCTGGCCACCAGCGACGTGGACGTCAATGCCGGCAACGCCAACGGCGTCATGACCGTGACCCTCACCGTGATGCACGGGGTGCTCTGGCAGACAGGGACGGCACCGGGCCCCAACGACACGCCGCCCGCGGGCGCCGGTCGCAGCCTCGTGCTCACCGGCACCCTGCAGCAGATCAACGTGCTGCTCAGCCAGATCTACTACAAGGGCGACCAGGACTTCAACACCGGCAGAAACGTCGAAGTCCTGACCATGGCCACCAATGACCAAGGCAATTTCGGCGACGCGGACAACGATGGCATTCCCGGCGAAACAGTCGAAGACGCGCTGGTGGCCATCAACACGATGAACATCGTCATCGACCCGGTGAACGATGCGCCTGTGGCCCACCCCGACCTCGCCATCGCCATCGAAGCCGGCGGCCTGAACAATGCCGACCCGGGCGTCGACCCGACCGGCAACGTGCTGGACAACGACACCGACGTCGACATCGCCACCAACGGCGACGTGCTCAAGGTCACCCGCGTGGAGAACTCCATCGGCGGTTTCGCGACCGTGGCGGCCTCCGGCGTAACCCCCCTTGCCGGCCGCTACGGCACGCTGTACATCACGGCCACGGGTGGCTTCCAGTATGTGGTCGACAACACCAACGCCGCGGTACAGGCCCTGCGTAGCGCCGGCGACGTGCTGCGCGACTCCTTCGGCTACTTCATCACCGATAGTGGCGGCCTCGGCAGCTCGACGTCCCTGACCATCGACATCCACGGCGCCAACGATACCCCGATTGCGCATAACGACGCCGGCACTGCCGTTGAGTCCGGCGGCACCAACAACGGCAGCCCCGGTGCGGATGCCATCGGCAACGTGCTGCTCAACGACACCGACGTGGACTCCACGGTCTACGGCGAGACCAAGGCCGTCAGCCTGGTGCGCTACGACGGCATCGGCGGCGGGCGCATCTTCCCGGTTGCTCCCGGCGCGCCGGCGACGCTGCCGGTCCTCTATGGCAGCCTGACGATGAACGCCGATGGGTCCTACCGCTACGTCGTCGACAACAGCAATCCTGTGGTCAATGCGCTGTCGCCCGGGGAAACCCTCACCGAGGTGTTCACCTATCAGGTCACCGACAAGGGTGGCCTGAGCGCCATCGCCACTCTGACCATCACCATCCAGGGCGCCAACGATGCCCCGGTGGCCGTGGACGACCACAACACCGCCACCGCAGGCGCCAGCGACGGCAGCCCGGCGCCGGTCAACGCCAGTGGCAACGTGATCACCGGCGCTCCGGGCACCGGCGTGGACACCGACGTCGACAACGCGGACAAGCCCAATGCCGACAGGCTCCGGGTTGATGGTGTGCGCTCCGGCCTGGAAACTGCCGGCGGCACGCTGACCACCGTCGCCGGGACGATCAGCATCACCGGCACCGCCGCACGGCTGGCCAACGGCACGATCATCAGCGGCAACTTTGGCCAGCTCACCATCGGCGTCGATGGTACCTACCTCTTCGAGGTGAACAGCGCCGACCCGGCCATCCGCGCGCTCACCGCCAACCAGTCCCTCGACGTGGTGTTCACCTACCGCATCCACGACAGCGGCGGCCTGACCGACCTGGCGCAACTGGTAATCAGCGTGACCGGGGTGAACGACCCACCCATCGTGCAACCGGTAGTGATCCACGCCACCGAGGCCGGCGGGCTGCTCAACAACGTTCCGGGCCTGGACCCAACTGGCAGCATTCGTGGCTCGTACACCGATCCGGATGGCGACGTCCTCACCATCACCGCGGTGGTCAGCCCCAGTGGCGCCAACGGTACCGTGGGAGCAGACCTGGCCGGCAATCACGGCACGCTGCTGCTCAATGCCGATGGCAGCTACCGCTTCCTGGTCAACAACCTCGACCCGGCGGTCCAGTCGTTGCGCACCTACAACGACACACTGACCGAGGTCTTCACCTACACCGTCAGCGATGGCCAGGGCAAATCCGTCACCCGAACCTTCACGGTGATCATCCACGGGCAGAACGACACTCCCATCGCCGCCGACGATACCGGCACCGCCATCGAAGCTGGCGGCACACTCAATACCACCCCTGGCGCTCCCGCTACCGGCAACGTTCTGCCCAACGACCTGGACGTGGACGGTGCCGCCTACGGCGAAACCAAGGTGGTCGATGCCGCACGCACCGGCGCCGAAGCCGCCGGCGGTACGCTCATCGACCTTGCCGCCAGCGGCGGCGTGATTGCCGGCAGCTATGGCACCCTGGTGCTCAATGCCAACGGCACCTACACCTACACGGTGAACGACAGCCTCGCCGCGGTGCAGGCACTCAAACTCGGCGACAGCCTGGTGGAAACCTTCACCTACCGCATGCACGATTCGGCGGGCGCCACGTCCATTGCCCAACTGACCATCACCATCGAAGGCCGCTACGACGCTCCGGTGGCCAACGACGACATCAACTACGCCGTGGCCAACCTCGACGGCAGCGGCGGGCGCAATCCTACCGGCAATGTCATCACGGGCTTGGGCGCACTGGGCGTCACGCTCGGCGCCGACACCGATGTCGATGCCGGCGACCACCTGGTGATCACCGGCATCGGAATCGGCGCCGAAAACCGCAATCCTCCGCTGACGCCGGTGCCCGCGGGCACCACCGGCGCCAATGGCCATACGATCCAGGGTCTGTTCGGCACCCTGGTGATCGGCGCAGACGGCAGTTACCAGTACTTCGTCGACAGCACCAATCCCACCATCGTCTCGCTCGGACCGCTGGCCTTCGCCATCGAGGCGTTCACCTATCAGGTGACCGATGACGGTGGCCTCAACGACCAGGCAACACTGTTCATCATCATTCGCGGGCGCAACGACCCACCCGTGACCGAGCCGGACTTCGGAACTGCCGTGGAGGATGGCGGCCTGCACAACAACGTGCAGGGCAGCAACCCGTCCGGCAACGTCCTGGCCAACGACACCGACCCGGACACCATCACCAGCATTCCCCAGGACGTGATGCACGTGGTGGCGTTCTGGACCGGCGACCGCCCGCTGCCGGCCGACGCCAGCGCACCCGGACAGACACTGCGCGGCCAGTACGGCACGCTGACGCTGAACCAGGACGGCAGTTGGAGCTATGAGCTCGACAATACGCTGCCTGAGGTCGAAGCCCTGCGCGCCAGCGGCCAGACCCTGCAGGACAAGTTCACCTACCTCGGCGCGGACATCTGGGGCGGCGCCACGCCCGGCCTGCTGACCATCACCATCGACGGCCGCAACGACACGCCCATCGCCAGTGACGATACCGCCACCGCCGTCGAGGCTGGCGGCGTGAACAATGGCACCCCCGGCGTCGACCCGCGCGGCAACGTGCTGGATAACGACACCGATGTCGATGGCGTGCAGTACGGAGAGACCAAGACCGTGGTCCATTACACCGGCGAGAATGGCAACACCGTCAGCGCCGGCCAGGTGCTCCAGGGGCTCTACGGCAAACTGACGATCAACGCCGACGGCAGCTACCAGTACGTCGTGGACAACGCCAACCCGACGGTGCAAGCCCTGCGCACCGCCGGCGAAACCCTTCGCGAAGTGTTCACCTACCGCATGCGCGACACTGCCGGCGCAACTTCGGACGCCCGCCTGACTGTCACCATCCGGGGCGCCGACGACAACCCGGTAGCCCGCGACGACAGCAATGTTGCCAGCGACGAAACCCCGGCGCCGCAGGCCAGCGGCAATGTGCTGCCCAACGACAGCGACGTGGATGGCGGCGACCAGCTGACCGTCACCGGCATCCGCACCGGCGAGGAAACCGCCAGTGGCACAGCCGGTGTCATCGGCCAGCCCATTGCCGGTCGCTACGGCACGCTCGTATTGAATGCCGACGGCAGCTACACCTACACCATCGACCTGAGTAATCGCGAAGTCCTCGCCGCTGCGGGCCTGGGGCAGATCCTCAAGGACTATTTCACCTACACCATCAGCGACCTGGCCGGCCTTACCGACCAGGCGCAGCTGACCATCACCCTGAACATCGCCACGCCCTACATCCCGCCGGGGCCGCACTTCGACCGCTTCGGCGACGACGGCTACCCGCGTGATCGGATACCCGACGTCGACCCGGCGATCTTCGTGCAGCCGGTGGTCGAGCGCATCGACGAGCGCCTGTCGCTCTCCGGCTGGGGCGCCGACGGCAGCAACGTCGAGTTCTTCGCCACGCCGGAGATCGAAAGCCCGTCGCTGGGTGCGCAACTGGGCCAGGTGAAGGGCCAGTTCGTCGCCCGCGCCGTCGCCGAAAGCCGCCGTGCGGCAGCCCTGGACAACAACTGGGTCGATGGCCGCCACGGCGTCATCAGCCTGAGCGCCGACGGCCTGCTGCCCGATCCCTCGCTGTGGGCGCCCTTCCCCGCCGACATGGTGGGCAAGGCGGAAAAACCCGCGCAGACCGCACCGGGCTTCCGTGCCCAGCTGCGTGAGGCCGCCCAGCGCCGGAGCGGTGGCCAATGAGGAACATGCGACCCATTCAGATCGATCAAGGACAGAACATGCCCGCCTATGCACTGAAATGCCTGAGCGCCACCATCACCGTGAGTATTCTGCTCAGCGCCTGTTCGGCGTTCGAGCCCAAGCCTTACACCGAGGAGGAAATGCGCCAGCGGGTGATCGAGGACCAGGCACGGATGTACAAGGAGCAGGAACCGGTCGGCGGGCCGATCACCTTCTACGAAGCCTCCGCGCGCGCGTTGAAGTACAACCTCGACTACCGCCTCAAGCTGCTGGAAAGCGCGCTGGCCTCCGACCTGCGCGACGTCACCAGCCACGAGATGCTGCCGCGGGTGGTCGCCTCCGCCGGCTATGCCGGGCGCAACAACGACTCGGGCGGCACCTCCATCGGCATCGAGGACCGCCAGGTCAGCTTGCGGCCCTCGACGTCCGAGGAGCGCTACCGCCAGCTCTACAGCCTCGGCCTGTCCTGGAGCCTGCTGGACTTCGGCGTCGCCTACTACCGCACCCAGCAGAAGAACGACCAGATGCTGATGGCCGAGGAGCGCCGCGAGAAGGTCGCGCAGAACGTCCTGCAGGACGTGCGCAACGCCTACTGGCGCGCCCTGGGCGCCCAGCGCCTGCTGCCGGAAGTGGACGGCCTGCTGATGCGCACCCACCGCGCCCTGACCTCCGCCCGCGAGGCCGAAGGCAAGGGCCTGCTGCCGCGCCAGGACATCCTCGCCTACCAGCGCGCCCTGCTCGACTCGGTATACATGCTCACCGTGCGCCGCCAGGACCTGGAATTCGCCCGCGCCGAGCTGGCCGCGCTGATGTCGCTGCCGCCGAACACGAAAATGGTCCTGGCCGACGTCGGCGAACAGCCGCTGCCGCTGGTGACCAACAACATCGACCAGCTGGAACGGCTCTCCCTGGAGCGCCGCCCGGAAATCATGGAGGAGTGGTACCGCAAACGCGTCGACATGAACGACCTGAAGATCGCCAAGGCCCAGCTGTGGCCCAACGTGAGCTTCAACTACGGCTACGAGTACGACTCCAACAAGTACCTGTACAACAACGACTGGAACCAGACCGGCATCAACGTCTCGATGAACCTGCTGCGTCTGGCGCAGTACCCGGACATCAAGGCCGCCGAGGCGAGCCAGGAGAAGACCGACGACATGCGCCGCACCGCGCTGTCCATGGCCATCCTCACCCAGGTCCGGGTCGGCCTGCTGCGCTACCAGCTGGCGCGCCAGGAAGTGGAGTTCGCCGACGAGAGCCTGCGCGTCGACCAGAGCCTGCTCAGCTATGCGCAGTCCGCCCGTGGCGCCGCCCTGGGCAGCGAGCTGGAGCTGATCCGCGCCGAGGGTCGCTACCTGCTCTCGCGCTACCAGCGCGAGGCCGCCTACTCCGATGCCCAGGCCGCCTGGGGCCGCCTGTACAACTCGGTGGGCTTCGAGGTGATGCCCAAGGAGATCGAGAACCACGACGTGAAGACACTGGCCCGCGAGATCCAGCGCACCCTCGAACAGCAGACCAGCACCAACCTCCTCGCCAGCAGCACCCCGAGCAGTCAACAAGGAAGCGCCAATGCCGCACCTGCGCAGTAAACCGTCGTACCTGCTTCTCCCGTTGTGCCTGATGTTCCTGCAGCCGGCGCTGGCCGACGATGCCACCAGCGGCCTGCCGCCACTGCCCGACAGCCAGGACCCCGGCGCCATCCGCGTGCTGCTGGTCTCCGCCCTGGAAACCACTCTCTCAGCGCAGATGAACGGCACCCTTGGCGCGCTCAAGGCCAATCTGGGCGACAAGGTCGCCAAGGACACCGAGCTGGCCCAGCTCAACTGCGTCGAAGTCAACGCCCGCGCCAAGGTCGCCGCCGCCGAGCTGAACATGGCCCGCGCCAACCTCGCCGCCAAGCAGAACCTGCGCAAGCTCGACGCGGTGGGCGACCTGGAGGTCGCCATGGCCAATACCGAGCTGCAGAAGGCCGACGGCGCTCTCACCCTGGCGCGGGCGCAGGCCGGTTACTGCCTGGTCGATGCGCCCTTCTCCGGGCGTATCGCCAAGGTCTACGTCAAGCCGTACCAGACGGTTTCCGCCGGCACGCCGCTGTTCGACCTGGTCAGCGATGGCGCGCTGAAAGTGCGCCTCAACGTGCCCTCCTCGATGCTGCCCAACCTGCGCCCGGACATGCCGCTGGAGGTGGACATCCACGAGACCGGCAAGCACTACCCGGCCAAGGTCAGCGTGATCAACGCACGCGTCGACGCCGTGGCGCAGACCGTGGAACTTGAGGCGAAGCTGGATGCCAGCTACCCGGAACTGATCGCTGGCATGAGCGGGGTCGCGCGCTTCCCCGAAAGCCATGAGTGAGCTGCTGCCGCCACCCCAGCTGCTGCTGAGCCTGGCCAATGTACGCGACAGGGCGCTGGCGGCCGACTCCCTCGGCGGCCTGGCCTTCAGCATCGCCAACGACCTGTTTCCGTTGCTGCGCTTCCACCAGGCGCTGGTGTTCGCCTGCCACGACACGCGCAACGAACTGCTGGCGGTGTCCGGCCTGGCCAAGCCCACCGAGGATTCGCCCTACCTGGTCTGGCTGGAACGCGCCAGCCGCTGGGTTGCCACGCAATTGCCCGACGCCACGCCTGCCTGGCTGGCCCGTGACGCCACTGCGCCGCCGGCGGATATCGCCGAAGGCTGGGGCGAATGGTGGCCGGCCGGCCTCTGGTGCGTGCCGCTGCACGACCGTGCGGGCAAACGCCTGGGGCTGGTGCTGTTCCTCCTCGACGAAGCACCGGCGCGCAACCTGCAACCGCTGCTGCAAGGCATCTGGCAGACCTGGGCGCACGCCTGGGCCTCCTTCGGTCCGCGCAGCAAACTGCGCTACTGGCGGCCCAGCAAACGCCAGGTGCTGGTCGCCGTCATCGCGCTGGCCGCGCTGCTGCTGATCCCGGTGCGGCAGACGGCACTGGCACCGGCGGAGGTCGTCTCGCGCAACGCCCAGGTGATCAGCTCGCCGATCGATGGGGTCATCGTCAAGATGCTGGTTCGCCCCAACCAGAGCGTGGAGGTCGGTACTCCGCTCTTCGAGCTGGACGAAACCACCCTGCGCAGCCGCGCCGACGTGCTGAGCAAGGAAGTCGCGGTGGCCGATGCCGAGCTCATGGCCGCCAGCCAGCGGGCCTTCGACAATCCGCAGAGCAAGAGCGAACTCACGGTGCTCGATGGCCGCGCCCGCCAGCGCCGGGCCGAACTGGCCGCCGTGCAGGCGCAGCTCGCACGCACCCGCGTGCTCGCTCCGCGTGCCGGCGTGGCCGTGTACAGCGACCCCAACGACTGGCTGGGCAAACCGGTGGTCACCGGCGAGCGCATCCTGCAGATCGCCGACCCGAAGGCGCCGGGCATGCGCATCCAGCTGCCGGTCGCCGACGCCATAGCACTGGAGCCGGGGGCGAAGGTGGCGCTGTTCCTCACCGCCTACCCGCTCGACCCGCTGCATGGGGAAATCCTCGACACCAGCTACCAGGCCAAGCCCAGTGAAGAAGGCGTGGCCTCCTACCGCCTGCTGGCCAGCGTGCAGGACGCGCCGCCCCACGCCCGGCTTGGCCTGCACGGCACCGCCAAGCTCTATGGCGAACGTGTGGTGCTCGGTTACTACCTGCTGCGGCGGCCCCTGGCTTCGCTGCGCGCCTGGACAGGCTGGTAGCCTCGATGGAGATCGCCGCCGAAGACCTGCCCACCCCGCCCTTGCGTGACGACCTGCGCCTCGACGAAGCAGCCCCCGGCCCGGACGGCGAGCCGGTGTGGGTGATTCACGACAGCGTGCTCAACCGCTTCTACCGCATCGGCTGGCTGGAGTTCGAATGCCTGCTGCGCTGGGAGCAGACGCCCCGGCAGATCAGCGAGCAGATCGCCGAGCAGACCGCGCTCAAGCCCGAGGCCGAGCAGGTGCTGGGCTTTCGCCAGTTCCTCGAACAGCACCAGTTGCTCCGCCCCGGCGCCGAAGCCCTGGCGCGGCTCCAGGCTCGCAGCGAGGGCGGCTCCTGGATGAGCTGGAACTGGTGGCTACACCACTACCTGTTCTTCCGCATCCCGCTGATTCGCCCGCAGCGCTTCCTGCGCGCCATCGCCGGCAGCCTCGACTGGCTGTTCAATTGCTACGTGGCGATGCTGGTGCTGCTCCTGAGCCTCGCCGGCATCGTGCTGGTGACGCACCAGTGGGACACCTTCACCCATGACGTGGTGGAGTCCTTCTCCTTCGAGGGGCTGCTCAGCTTTGCCGCCGCCCTGGTGGTGGCCAAGACGCTCCACGAACTGGGCCACGCGCTGGTGGCGACGCGCCTGGGGTTGAAGGTGGCGCACATGGGCATCGCCTTCGTGGTGATGTGGCCGATGCTCTATACCGATACCGGCGAGAGCTGGAAGCTGCGCAGCAACCGCCAGCGCCTGGCGATCGCCAGCGCCGGGATCATCACCGAACTGGGGCTGGCCGGCCTCTCCACACTGGGCTGGGCGCTGGCCGATCCGGGCCCGTTGCGCAATGCGCTGCTGTACCTGGCGACCACCAGCTGGGCGCTGTCGCTGGCCCTGAACGCCAGCCCCTTCATGCGCTTCGACGGCTACTTCATCACCTCCGACCTGCTCGACTTCCCCAACCTGCACGAGCGCGCCGGCGCCCTGGCCCGCACGACACTGCGGCGCAACCTGCTGGGGCTGGACGAGCCCTGGCCGGAGCATTTCCCGACCGGCAAGCGCCGGGCGTTGGTGGCCTTCGCCTTTGGCACCTGGGTCTACCGCCTGCTGCTGTTCCTCGGCATCGCCGTGGCGGTCTATTACTTCTTCTTCAAACTGCTGGGGATCTTCCTGTTCGCCGTGGAAATCAGCTGGTTCATCGTTCAGCCCGTGTGGCGCGAACTCAAGGTCTGGTGGCAGCGCCGCGCGGAAGTGAAGCCGCGCCGCAAGCTGGTCTTTCTGGCCGTGCTCGGCGGCGTGCTGCTCCTGCTCGCCATCCCATGGCGCACCCAGGTGCACGCCATGGGCGTGGCCCGCGCGGCGCAGCAACTGCACGTCTATGCCCCCTTCCCGGCACTGCTGCGCGACCTGCGCCCTGGCGGCGCGGTCGGCCAGGGGGAAACGCTCGCGGTGATGGAAGAGCCCGACATCGCCGCCAAGGTGCGCGGCAGCGAAGCCGGCATCCGTGGCTACCAGGGCCGCCTGGCCGGCATGCTGGCCGACCCGTCCGGCCTCGCCGAGGAAGCCGTCACCCGCCAGCGCCTGGGTGTGGAGTACCAGCAGGCACGGGCCGCCCGCAATGAAATGGCGCGGCTGAACCTCCAGGCGCCCTTTGCCGGCCAGTGGCGGGACGTCAACCCGGACTGGAAACCCGGCCAGTGGATCAATACCCGCGAGCCCATCGGCGTACTGGTGGACCCGCGGCACTGGCTGGTGGATGCCTACGTCAAGCAGGACGAAGTGCAGCGCCTCACCGACGGCGGCCGCGTGCGCTTCTACCCCGAGGGCGTGCCCAGCCCCATCGAAGGCCAGGTGGTGCTGATCGGCACCACGCGCATCAGCCAGCTGGAGCAACCGATGCTCGCTTCGCGCTACGGCGGCCCGCTGAACGTCAACCCGCAGGGCGATACCCTGGTGCCCAACCCGGCGCTGTTCCATGTGCTGGTGAAGCTCGATGGCGCGCCGCCGGGCCTGCACGAGACCCGCGGGCACCTGCAGATCGAGGGCGCCAGGCGCAGCTGGCTGGGCGAAGGTTTCACCCGCCTGCTGGCGGTCGCCCTGCGCGAAAGCGGGTTCTAGCAGCCACCCTGCGGGAACGGGTCACCGCCGTGATCCGCCCGCAGGGACGAGCCCCGCTCCGGCGCCAGCGCGTCAATCCTTCGCCATCCCGAAGCAATGCCGCGCCTGCGGGAACTGCCGCTCGCGCACCTCGCGGGCAAAGCGTTGCGCCGCCGCCGAGATCAGCTCGTCCACCCGCACATACTGCTGCGCGAAGCGCGGAATCTGTTCGCCGGAAAGCCCCAGCATGTCCTCGCTCACCAGCACCTGCCCGCAGCAGGCAGGGGACGCGCCGATACCGATCACCGGGATCTCCAGCCGCTCGCAGACCTGTCGCGCCAAGGGTTCCAGCACGCCTTCGAGCACCACGCTGAACGCCCCGGCGGCTGCCACCGCTTCGGCATCGCGCAGCACCCGAGCCGCACCGGCTTCTTCCTTGCCCTGCACCTTGAAGCCGCCCAGGGCATTGACCTTCTGCGGCATCAGGCCGATATGCGCCATCACCGGAATGCCACGCTCGACCAGGAACGCAATGGTCTCGGCCATTTCCGCACCGCCCTCCAGCTTCACGGCCTGCGCGCCGCTTTCCGCGAGCACCCGCGCGGCGGCCAGGAAGGCCTGCTGCGGCGAGGCCTGGTAACTGGCGAAAGGCAGGTCCACCACCACGCAGGCGCGCTGGGAGCCACGGGCCACCGCGGCGCCATGGGCGATCATGGTGTCCAGGCTGACGGCCAGCGTGTCCGGCAGGCCGTAGAGCACCATGCCCAGCGAATCGCCCACCAGCAGTACGTCGACGTGCGGGTCGAGCAAACGCGCCATGGGTGCCGAGTAAGCCGTCAGCACGACCAGGCTGCCGGGCTCGCGGCGCTGGCGAATCTCCAGGGTGGACAGGCGTTGTTGCGGGCGATGGCTGCTCATGCGGTTTCCTCTTCACGGGCTGATATTGATCGGGGAAGACGCTACCATCGGCATCAAGTGGCCCACTTCCGTGAGAGAGACAAGCTATGCCGTCGACGGGACAGGTTCCTCTGGCGCTTCCCGGCTTCGCCGCCCTGCCCCGGCCGGTCTGGCTGCGCGCCTTCGACATGCCGGCCGGCCACAGCGTGGAGCCGCATACCCATCCCTGGGGCCAGCTGATGTACGCCGCCAGCGGAGTGCTGGAGGCCAGCACCGAGCAGCATGCCTGCCTCATCCCGCCCCGGCGCGCCATGTGGCTGCCAGCGGGGGTCACGCACAGCGTACGGGCACGCACCGCCGTGGTGTTCCGCAGTTTCTACCTGGCCCCGGAGATCGCCGCCGGGCTGGGGCCGTGCCGCGTCGTGGAGATTTCGCCACTGCTGGACAACCTCATCCAGCGCGCCAGCGAATTCGCCAGCGACTACCCCGACGAAGGGCCGGAAGCCCGGCTGATGCAGGTGCTGGTGGATGAGCTGCACAATGCGCCGGACTCCGGCCTGGACCTGCCGCTGCCGCGCGATGCCCGCCTGCGGCGGGTCACCGATCACCTGCAGGAACACCCCGGCGAGCGGCTGGGCATCGAAGACTGGGCACAGCGCGTCGGCGCCTCGCGGCGCACCCTGGCGCGGCTGTTCCGCGACGAGACCGGGCTGTCGTTCCGCGAGTGGCGCGAGCGGGTACGGCTGCTCGCGGCGCTGCCGAGGCTGGAACGCGGCGAGTCGGTCACGCTGATCGCGGGCGAGTTGGGCTATGAATCCACCTCGGCCTTCATCGAACTGTTCCAACGCCAGCTCAGGACCTCGCCAGGAGCCCTGGCGCGGCAGATGCGTGCGGGAAGCTGACACGAACCAACATGAGTAAATCTTATGTTCATCACGAGAACATTGAGTTTGTCTCATGAAGGCGCGCCACGGAGAATTTCCCCATCGTTGATTCAATGGAGAGATTCACATGGCGTTCGCACACAACCTCGGCTTCCCCCGCATCGGCCGCGACCGCGAGCTGAAGAAGGCGCAGGAAGCCTTCTGGAAAGGCGAACTGGATGAAGCCGGCCTGCGCGCCGTCGGCCGCGAACTGCGCGCCGCCCACTGGCAGGTGCAGAAGAACGCCGGCATCGAATTGCTGCCGGTGGGCGACTTCGCCTGGTACGACCAGGTCCTGGCCCACTCGCTGACCTTCGGCGTGATTCCCGAGCGTTTCCGCGACCGGGGCGATGCCAAACCGACGCTGCAGACCCTGTTCGCCATGGCGCGCGGCGCCGTGGCGACGGACTGCAGCACCGGCTGCTGTGGTGCCCATGCCCAGCCCCTTCTCGCACAAGAGCTAACCAAGTGGTTCGACACCAACTATCACTACCTCGTCCCTGAATTCAGCGCTGAACAGCAGTTCGCACTGAGCTGGGAGCAACTGTTCGAGGAAGTGGACGAAGCCCACGCCCTCGGCCACACGGTGAAACCTGTGGTGATCGGCCCGCTGACCTACCTCTGGCTGGGCAAGACCAAGGGCAGCGACTTCGACAAGCTCGACCTCGTCGAGCGCCTGCTGCCGCTCTACGGCCAGATCTTCCGCCGCCTCGCCGCGCAAGGCGTGGAGTGGGTGCAGATCGACGAGCCGATCCTCGCCCTCGACCTGCCGCAAGCCTGGAAGAACGCCTTCGAGCGCACCTACAACCTGCTGCAGAGCGAGCCGCTGAAGAAGCTGGTTGCCACCTACTTCGGCGGCCTGGACGACAACCTGGGACTGGCCGCCGGCTTGCCGGTGGATGGCCTGCACCTCGATCTGGTGCGCGCTCCCGAGCAGTTCCCGAGCATCCTCGACCGCCTGCCGGCCTACAAGATTCTCTCCCTCGGCGTGGTCAACGGCCGCAATGTCTGGCGCTGCGACCTGGAGAAAACCCTGGACGTACTGCGCTACGCCCATGACCGTGTCGGCGAACGCCTGTGGGTCGCCCCCTCCTGCTCGCTGCTGCACAGCCCGGTGGACCTGGAGCGCGAGGACAAACTGGATACCGAGCTGAAGAGCTGGCTGGCGTTTGCCGTGCAGAAGTGCGCCGAAGTTGCGCTGCTCGCCCGCGCCGTCAATGAACCGCAGGCGCCGGATGTCCTTGCCGCCCTGGAGCAGAGCCGCGCCGTGCAAGCCAGCCGGGCCGCCTCGCCGCGCATCCACAAGCCGCAGGTGAAGGCCCGCCTGGCCGCCGTGAATGCCGCCGACAGCCAGCGCCAATCGCCCTTTGCCCAGCGCATCGTCAAGCAGCGCGCCGGCCTGGACCTGCCGGACTTCCCCACCACCACCATCGGCTCTTTCCCGCAGACGGCCTCCATTCGCCTCGCGCGGCAGGCGTTCAGGCAGGGCAAACTGAGCGCCGCCGACTACACCGAGGCGATGCACAGCGAAATCCGCCATGCCGTGGAAATCCAGGAACAACTGGGCCTTGACGTACTGGTACACGGCGAGGCCGAGCGCAACGACATGGTCGAGTACTTCGCCGAGCAACTCGACGGCTACCTCTTCACCCGCTTCGGCTGGGTGCAGAGCTACGGCTCACGCTGCGTGAAGCCGGCCGTGATCTTCGGCGACCTCAGCCGCCCGCAACCGATGACCGTGGAGTGGATCCGCTACGCCCAGAGCCTCACCGCGAAGGTCATGAAAGGCATGCTGACCGGCCCGGTGACCATGCTGATGTGGTCCTTCCCGCGCGAGGATATCTCTCGCGAGGAGCAGGCACGCCAGTTGGCCCTGGCGATCCGCGACGAAGTGCTCGACCTGGAGGCCGCCGGCATCCGCATCGTGCAGATCGACGAAGCCGCGTTCCGCGAAGGCCTGCCGCTGCGCCGCAACGACTGGGGCGGCTACCTGGCCTGGGCCACCGAAGCCTTCCGCCTGTGCGCCTCCGGCGTGCGCGACGAAACGCAGATCCACACCCACATGTGCTACAGCGAGTTCAACGACGTGATCGAGTCCATCGCCGCCATGGACGCCGATGTGATCACCATCGAGACCTCGCGCTCGGACATGGAGCTGCTGGAGGCCTTCGAGAAGTTCGAATATCCCAACGAGATCGGCCCAGGCGTCTACGACATCCACTCGCCGCGCGTGCCGGGCAAGGACGAGATGGTCAAGCTGCTGCGCAAGGCGGCACAGCGCATCCCCGCCGAGCGCCTGTGGGTCAACCCGGACTGCGGCCTGAAAACCCGCGCCTGGCCGGAAACCGAGGCGGCGCTGGTGAACATGGTCGCGGCCGCCCGCGAGCTGCGCAAGGACCTGGCGCTGCTAGGCTGAACGCGAGTCGATGACGCCCCGTAGGGCGCATAACGCCCCAGGCGTTATCCGCCACGACGGATACCCCGTACCGGGTTATCCGCCCTACGTTACTGCTACCGCGTCGGTCCGGTAGATGAGCGCGTCGCCGGACAGGCGTAGTCTTGAAGCCCTTCGATCCACGGCACGCAGGACCAGACATGAAGCAGCTGCTCATCATCGGCATCGGCGCAGGCGACCCCGAGTACCTCACCGTCCAGGCCATCAACGCGATGAACCGCGCGGACGTGTTCTTCCTCATGGACAAGGGCGCGAGCAAGGACAAGCTGAACCGGCTGCGCCGCGACATCCTGCTACGCTACGTCAACCACTCCGACTACCGCATCGTCGAGGCCGACAGCCCCGAGCGCGTGCGCGAAGGCGACTACACCGGGCAGGTGCGCGACCTCAACCACGCCAAGCAGCAGGTTTTCGAGCGCCTGATCAGCGATGAACTGCCGGAGGGACAGTGTGGCGCCTTCCTCGTCTGGGGCGACCCATCGCTGTACGACAGCACCCTGCGCATCCTCGATGCGATCCTACGCCAGGGGCGCGTGCAGTTCGACTACGAGGTCATCCCCGGCATCACCAGCGTTCAGGCCCTCGCGGCGCGCCACCGGGTGCCGCTCAATGCCATCGGCCAGTCGGTGCAGATCACCACCGGTCGGCGCCTGGCCGAAGGTTTCCCGGACAACGCAGAGAGTGTCGTGGTGATGCTCGACGCCGAGGACGCCTACCGCCAACTGGAGGACCCGCAGCTGGAAATCTACTGGGGCGCCTACGTCGGCACGCCCGATGAAATCCTCCGCAGCGGCAGGCTCGTCGAGGTTGCTGAAGACATCCAGCGCACCCGCCGGGCAGCCCGCGAGGCCAACGGCTGGATCATGGACACCTACCTGCTGCGGCGCGCGCCGAAAGGCGATTGAGCGACCACGCAGGGCGGATAACCTCTGCCGGGGTTTGCGCCCTGCGGTTCCGGGCAGGCTCGAAAAAAGCGACTAGAGTGACTTCCGTTGTGTCGCCAACACCCGCCGGAGCGCACCGCTCATGCCGCATGCCACCCTCTCCCGCTTCATCGACCAGGCCACCCGCCTGAGCCGCGAGGAATCCGAACCCTGCCAGTGCGTGGCCTCGCTGGCACCCTTCATGATGGAACTGCTCGCCCATGCCGGTGACTTCCTCGAAGCGCACCACTACCAGAGCGACGCGGCCCACTATGCGCGCAACCTGATCTACCAGTCGCCGGACGACAACCTGTCGCTCTATGCCCTGGTCTGGTCCCCGGGCCAGTGGACGCCGGTTCACGACCACGGCAGCTGGGGTGTGGTCGGCATTGTCGAAGGCGTGCTGGAGGAGCGCAGCTACGTCTGCCTCTCGGCCGACCGCTCGCGAGACGACGGCATCGAACTGGTCAAGGGCGGCATGATCCTGCTGCCACCGGGTGCGGTGACCAGCTTCGTGCCCAATCCCGACCACATCCACGTCACCGGCGTCCCAGCCGACCGCACACGGGCAGTCAGCCTGCACCTGTACGGACGGATGATGAACAACTACCACATCTACGATGTCGAGGCCGGCACACGGCACTTCGTCGAGGTGGAGCACAACGGTTGAGCCGCCTTACAGCGTCCTGATCGACGTACTGATCGCCCTGGCGCACTCAATGGCCGCCGGCGCCAGGCGGCGCTCGGCATCCTCGCGACTCCAGCGGCTGGTGGGCGCCACCACGTGTACCGAGGCCACCGGGCGGCCCTGACTGTTGCGTACCGGCGCAGCCACCGCCATGTCCCCCAGGAACAGTTCCTCGCTGTTGATCGCATAACCCTTGCGGCGAATCTCGGCGATCTCGGCGAGGATTTCCTCCAGCGAAGTGCGGGTGTACTGGGTGTGGCTGGACAGATCGCTGTCCCGCAGCAGCTCCAGCACCTCGTCGTCGCTCAGCGCACTGAGGAAGGCCCGGCCCGAGGCGGTGCAGTACATCGGGATGCGGCTGCCGATGGGCAGGTGGATCGGGATGAATTTCGGCCCCACGAAGCGCGCCACGTAGAGCATGTCGGTGCGCACCGGCTCGGTGAGGTTGGTGGTTTCGCCGGTGGTCTGTGCCAGCTCCGCGAGGAAGGGGTTGGCGACGTCCACCAGGGTGTCGGCGGCGAGGTAGTTGTAGCCGATCTCCATCACCTGCGGGGTCAGCTGGAAGCGCTTGGTCTGGGGGTGCTTGCAGACATACCCCAGCGCTTCGAGCGTATGGATCATCCGCTGCGCGGAGCTCTTGGTAATGTCGGCGGCCTCCGCCACTTCCGCCAGGTTCATGGTGCGGCTGCGCGCGTTGAAGGCACGCAGCACGGCCAGGCCCTTTTCCAGCGACTGGTTGAACAGGCTGTTTTCGTTGTCGCTCATGTCTCGTCCTTGCGAAGGATCAGGTTCTTATTAGATCTCAAATATCGATATGCGATATTTATAAATCTCTTTACGATTTTTGTAAATCATTTATATTGCGACCAATGCCTCCTGCCGATACTCGAGGCTATCCATAACGCATAAAGACAACAAACCGCGTCAAATGGGAGTTCATCCATGCATCCTCGCCTCCGCGTGTTTTCCTGCGCCCTCGCGCTCGTCGCCAGCTGCGCCGCATCCCTGGCCGCCCAGGCCGAACCTCTGAAAGTCGGCGCCACCGCCACCGGCGTTCCCTTCACCTTCCTCGACGTCAAGACCAACAGCATCCAGGGCATGATGGTCGACTCCGCGCAGGCCGTGGCCAAGGCCGGCGGCTTCGAAGTGGAAATCGCCCAGACCACCTTCGCCGCACTGATCCCCTCGCTCACCGCGAAGAAGATCGACCTGATCTCCGCCGCCATGCTGCGCACTCCCGAGCGGGAGAAAGTGGTGCAGTACTCCGACCCGGTGTTCGAGTACGGCGAAGGCCTGGTGGTACGCGCCGACGACGACAAGGCCTACACCAGCATGGATGACTTCAAGGGCGAGATCGTTGGCGCCCAGGTTGGCACCATCTTCATCGACAAGCTCAACCAGCGCGGCATCTTCAAGGAAGTGCGCGGCTACGACTCCCTCGCCGACCTCACCCGCGACCTGGCCCTGGGGCGCATCAAGGCCGGCTTCGGCGACCACCCGATCCTCGCCTACCAGATGGCCAAGGGCAGCCTGAAGAAGGTGCGCCTGGTGGACAGCTACCAGCCGCAGATCAAGGGCGAGGTCTGCCTGATCCTGCGCCAGGGCGATCCGGCTCTGCTCGCCCAGGTGAACAAGGGCATCGCCAGCATCAAGGCCGACGGCACCCTCGCCGGCATCATCGACAAGTGGCACCTGGACTGACGGTCGCCCTTCTCGCGCGCCTCCTGCGCCCGGCCACGGGCGCTCTCTGATTTACGCTCACGGACACTTCCCATGTTTCTCCAGAATGCTCTGGACTTCCTGCCCATTCTCCTGAGTGGCGCGGTGGTCACCGTGCAGGTCACGATTGCGTCGTTCCTGCTCAGCTCGCTCATCGGCCTGGCCTTCGCCCTGATGATGGTGTCGAAGATTCGCGCCGTGGCGCTATTCGGCATCTCCGTGGTCAACGTGATCCGCGGCCTGCCGATCATCGTGCAGCTGTTCTACATCTACTTCGTGCTGCCGGACTTCGGCGTGCAGCTCAGCGCCATGCAGGCCGGCATCATCGGCCTGGGCATCGCCTATTCGGCGTACCAGGCGGAGAACTTCCGCGCCGGCATCCAGGCCATCCAGCAGGGGCAGATCGAAGCCGCCGAATCCCTCGGCATGCGCGGCCCGATGATCATGCGCCGAGTGGTGCTGCCGCAGGCCTTCCGCATCGCCCTGCCGCCCTACGGCAACACCCTGGTGATGATGCTCAAGGACTCCTCGCTGGTGTCCACCATCACCGTGGCCGAGATGACCCGCGCCGGCCAGCTGATCGCCTCCTCGACCTTCGAGAACATGACCGTCTACACCCTGGTGGCCCTGCTCTACCTGGCCCTGAGCCTGCCGCTGTCGTACGCCCTGCGCCGCCTCGAAGCGCGCATCGCCACGAGGAAGAAAGCATGATCCGCATCCAGTCGCTGCACAAAAGCTACGGCAGCACCCGTGTCCTCGAAGGCATCGACCTGTCCGTGGAGAGCGGCCAGGTGGTGTGCCTGATCGGCCCGTCCGGCTCGGGCAAGTCCACCCTGCTGCGCTGCATCAACGGCCTGGAGACCTACGAGGGTGGCGACATTCTCGTGGGCCAGGAGCGTGTCGACCGCCACGCCAACTCCATCCACGAGATCCGCACCCAGGTGGCGATGGTCTTCCAGCGCTTCAACCTGTTCCCCCACCGCACCGCGCTGCAGAACGTGATGGAAGGCCCGGTGTACGTGAAGAAGGAACGCCCGGGCGAGGCCCGCGAGCACGCCCGCGCGCTGCTGGAAAAAGTCGGCCTGAGCCATCGCATGGATGCCTACCCGGACGAACTCTCCGGCGGCCAGCAGCAGCGCGTCGCCATCGCCCGCGCCCTGGCCATGCGGCCCAAGGCAATCCTCTTCGATGAACCGACCTCGGCGCTGGACCCGGAGCTGGTCGGTGAGGTGCTGGCGGTGATGCGCAAGCTCGCCGACGAAGGCATGACCATGGTCGTGGTCACCCACGAGATGGGCTTCGCCCGAGAAGTGGCGGACAAGGTGTGCTTCCTCTATGGCGGGCGCATCGTCGAGGAAGGCGCGGCCAAGGACGTGCTCGGCGCGCCGAGCCAGCCGCGCACCCAGGAATTCCTCCGCCGCCTGCTCAACACCGACGGAGGCCAGGCATGAACGCCCAGCCCCTGGCACTGCCACCCTCGCTCTGGGCGGCCACCGCGAACGCCGGCCCGGCAACACCGGCGCTGGCTGAAGACAAGCAGGTCGACGTCGCCATCGTCGGCGCCGGCTACACCGGTCTGGTCACGGCGCTGCACCTGGCCCGCAATGGCGTGCGCGTCTGCGTGCTGGACGCCGGCGAGCCCGGCTGGGGCGCTTCCGGGCGCAACGGCGGGCAAGTGATTCCCGGCCTCAAGCATGACCCCGACGACCTGCGCCGGATGTTCGGCGGCGACAAGGCCGAGCGCCTGATCGAAGTTGCCGGGGGCGCTGCCGATGAAGTCTTCGCGCTGATCCGCCGCTACGACATCGACTGCGAAGCCACCCGCAAGGGCTGGATTCAACCGGCCGCCTCCCCGGCCGCCCTGCGCGCCATCGAAAAACGCGCCGAGCAGTGGCGCCAGCGCGGCGTGCCGGTGGAGATGCTCGACAAGAGCTGCGTCGCCCAGCGCATCGGCAGCAACGACTACCTTGGCGCCTGGGTCGACCCGCGCGCCGGCAGCGTGCAGCCGCTGAGCTACGTGCGTGGCCTGGCCCGCGCTGCGCTGGCCGAAGGTGCCGCGATTCACGGCCACAACCGCGTGACCGGGCTGCGCCGCCACGGCAGCGGCTGGCAGCTCAGCACGGCCACCGGGCACAGCGTGACTGCCGAGCGCGTTGTCCTCGCCACCAACGGTTATACCGACGACCTGTGGCCGAAGCTGCGGCAGACGGTGATCGCCGCCAACAGCTTCATCGTCGCCACCAAACCCCTGCCGGAGAACCTGCGGCGCAGCGTGCTGCCGGGTGGCGAGGTCTGCTCGGATGCGCGTCGCCTGCTGCTGTACTTCAAGCAGGACGCCCGCGGCCGGCTCTTGCTGGGCGGCCGCGGGCCGTTCGCCGAGCCGCGCTCGTCCGGTGACTGGCTGCATCTGAAGCGTTCGCTGCTGGGGCTGTTCCCGCAGCTGGCCGAGGTCGAGTTCGAGTACCAGTGGAGTGGCCGCGTGGCGCTGACGCCGGACTTCATGCCGCGGCTGCACGAACCGGCGCCGAACCTGAGCATCCTGCTGGGCTACAACGGCCGCGGCATTGCCATGGCTTCCGCCCTGGGCCGCCACCTGGCAGAGCGCCTGCTGGACCGCGAGAAGGACTTCCCCTTCCCGGTCACGCCGGTGCGGCCGATCCCCTTCCACGGGCTGCAGCGCCTCTATCTCGGCGTCGGTATCGCCTGGTACCGGCTGCTCGACGCGGTCCTCTGACCGAGCCCGGCCTGACGCCTGCGTCAGGCCGGGCCTCCCTCCTGCATGGCCGCCAGGTACGCACGCGGCGGCTGCCCGGTGTGCTCGCGGAAGCAGCGGTAGAACACCGACAACGAATTGAAGCCCACCGCGAACGCCAGTTCGTCGATGCGCGCCGCCGGCTCCTCGCGCAGGCGCTCCAGCAGGTGGCCGATGCGCGCCTGGTTCAGGTAGCGGTAAAAGCTCTGCCCGAGCACCTGGTTGAGCAGGTAGGAAATCTGGTTGCGCGTGTAGCCGGTGGCCCGTGCCAGGCGCTCCAGGTCCATCTCCGGATCGAGATAGGGATGGGCGCTGCCGAAGTAGGACTCGATATCCAGCAGCATCTTCCCCACCTGCGCGGAGTTCAGACCGAGGCGGCGCTGGTCCTTGACGCCCTCCTCGCGCTGCTCGCGCACGGGCGTGGCGTACTCATGGACACGCCAGATCAGCCCATCGCGCACGGTGATCGCCTCGCTGGCGCGGAACGAGGCCAGCCGGCTGCTGCGCCGCAGCGTCAGGCGCGAGCGGTACTGGATGAACGCGGTGTCGCCATCGGCACGGATCTGGTCGATATGCTCGATGTGATGCTGCGGGCTGCGCGGCATCGCCGTGCGGATGTAGCCGGGCAGCTCGCTGGCGGGGATTTCCAGGTCGTTGTAGAAGTCGCAGTACTGCACCTGCGGATGGAACATCGCCAGCACGCCTTCGACGTCGCGATTCATCCAGCACCGGTGGTAGCGCGTGACCACTTCGCGGGTGCGCTCGGTTTCTTCATTCATGGTTTTCCCTCCGCCCAGGCCCGCAGCGTAGGGCGCGAGGATCGCGCTGCACAGTGCCGCGGGTCCGCAGCAGCATCGCCGATTCCGCCCGTGCACGGAAGAACGACGCAAAACCGCGCCACGCCTAGTTTTCGGCCAGGGCCGAAAACAACAGAACAAGGCCCGATTCCCACCTGCCGATCGCATGGGCGCTGCGCAAGCCGGCGCCCTCAGGAGTGAAGATGAACAAGCGTGCTTTGGGTTGTCTGGCCGGCCTGCTGGCCGGTGTCGCGTTGCCGGTAATGGCGGCGCCGCAGGAAGTGCATTTCGCCAACTGGGCCGACTACATCGGGCCGACCGTGCTGCAGGACTTCCAGAAGGAAACCGGAATCAAGGTGGTGCTCGACGCCTTCGAGTCTGACGAAGTGCTGGAAGCCAAGCTGCTCACCGGGCATTCGGGCTTCGACGTGGTGGTGCCCTCGGCGGACTTCCTCGCCCGCCAGCTCAAGGCCGGCGTCTACCGCCCGCTGGACGACGCGCTGCTGCCCAACCGCAAGAACCTCGACCCCGACCTGCTGGCCCGCGTCGCCCTGTCCGACCCCGGCAACCGCTTCGCCGTGCCTTACCTCTGGGGCACCGTCGGCGTGGGCTACAACCCGGCGAAGGTCAAGGCCGCGCTGGGCGCCGACGCGCCGCTGGACTCCTGGGACCTGGTGTTCAAGCCGGAGAACCTCGCCAAACTCAAGGGCTGCGGCGTGGCCTTCCTCGACTCGCCGGCGAAGATCCTGCCGCTGGCCCTGCACTACCTGGGCAAGGACCCGAACAGCAACAACCCGGCGGACTACGAGGCGGGCACCAGGCTGCTGGAAAGCCTCAAGCCCTCGGTGACCTACTTCAGCTCGACCAAGTACATCGCCGATCTCGCCAACGGCAACGTCTGCGTGGCCATCGGCTTCTCCGGCGACGTGCTGCAGGCGCAGAAGAGCGCCCAGGAAGCTGGCGGTTCGGTGCGGGTGGAATACAGCGTGCCGAAGGAAGGCACCAACATCTGGTTCGACAACCTGGCCATCCCCAAGGATGCACGCAACCCCGAGGGCGCCCACGCATTCATCAACTACCTGATGCGCCCGGACGTGATCGCCAGGACCAGCGACTACCTGCACTACGCCAACGCCAACGTGCCGGCCAAGGCGCTGATGGACCAGAAGGTCCGCGAGAACCCGGCGGTCTACCCGAATGCCGAACTGGTCAAGGGCATGTATGTCAGCCTGCCGCCGAGCCCATCGATCCTGCGCCTGATCACCCGCGACTGGAGCCGGATCAAGTCCGGGGTCTGATTCCCGAACCGCTCCTTTTACACCAGCAGCCCCGGTCGCCACGGCGTCCGGGGCTTTCTGCATTGGAAGCAGGCGCTTTTTTGCAGCGATTCCCAAGCCTTGCGGAAAGTGGATAGAACACACTCCCGCCTCCAGCCGACACTAGTCTCGCCTGGCAGCAAGATGCTGTGCGTGCATCCATTACAAAATCAAAACCGAGGCTTGTATGACCACCCCCGCCGAGCAACTGGAGCAACGGCTGAAGCAACAGAAAATCACCGAAGTCGAATGCGTGGTGAGCGATCTCACCGGCATCGCCCGCGGCAAGATTTCTCCCACCAACAAGTTCCTCGGCGAGGGGGGCATGCGTCTCCCCGAAAGTGTTCTGCTGCAGACGGTCACCGGCGATTTCGTCGATGACGACGTCTATTACGACCTGCTCGACGAAGCGGACATCGACATGGTCTGCAAGCCCGACCCGGACGCCATCTTCCTGGTGCCCTGGGCGCTGGAGCCGACCGCGATGGTCATCCACGACACCTTCGACAAGGTCGGCAACCCCATCGAACTGTCCCCGCGCAACGTCCTCAAGCGCGTACTCAAGCTCTACGCCGACAAGGGCTGGAGCCCGGTGGTGGCGCCGGAGATGGAGTTCTACCTGACCAAGCGCAGCAGCGACCCGGACTTCCCGCTGGAAGCCCCCGTGGGCCGTTCGGGCCGCCCGGAAAGCGGCCGCCAGAGCTTCTCCATCGATGCCGCCAACGAATTCGACCCGCTGTTCGAGGACGTCTACGACTGGTGCGAACTGCAGGGCCTGGACCTCGATACGCTGATCCACGAGGACGGCCCGGCGCAGATGGAAATCAACTTCCGTCACGGCGACGCGCTGAGCCTGGCCGACCAGATCATCGTGTTCAAACGCACCATGCGCGAAGCCGCACTCAAGCATGACGTCAGCGCCACCTTCATGGCCAAGCCGATCACCGACGAGCCCGGCAGCGCCATGCACATTCACCAAAGCGTGCTGGACATCGCCACCGGCAAGAACATCTTCGCCGCTGAAGACGGCTCCATGAGCCAGCTGTTCCTGCACTACATCGGCGGCCTGCAGAAGTACATCCCGAAAGTGCTGCCGATGTTCGCGCCGAACGTGAACTCCTTCCGCCGCTTCCTGCCGGACACCTCCGCGCCGGTGAACGTCGAATGGGGCGAAGAGAACCGCACCGTGGGCCTGCGCGTCCCCGCTGCTCCGCCGGCCGCCATGCGCGTGGAAAACCGCCTGCCGGGCGCCGACGCCAACCCCTACCTGGCACTGGCTGCCAGCCTGCTCTGCGGCTACCTGGGCATGATCGAGCAGATCAACCCCAGCGCCGCCGTCCAGGGCCGCGCGTACGAGCGCCGCAACCTGCGCCTGCCGATCACCATCGAGGACGCACTGCAGCAGATGGAAGACTGCGCCGTGCTCAAGGAATTCCTCGGCGAGAAGTTCGTGCAGGGCTACGTGGCGGTGAAGCGCACCGAGCACGAGAACTTCAAGCGGGTGATCAGCTCCTGGGAGCGTGAGTTCCTCCTGCTGAGCGTCTGACCCTTCTCAACCGACTTCACAACAACAATTCGGGAGTCCCCATGAGACTGCTGCGCACCCTTGCGCCCTTCGCCCTGGCCGCCATTGCCTCGGCCGCACACGCTGAACCGACGGTCAGCATCTACAACTGGACCGACTACATCGCTCCGGACACCCTCGCCGGCTTCCAGAAGACCACCGGGATCAAGCCGGTGTACGACGTCTTCGACTCCAACGAGACCCTGGAAGGCAAGCTGCTGGCGGGCCGCTCGGGCTACGACGTGGTGGTGCCGTCCAACCACTTCCTGACCCGCCAGGTGCAGGCCGGCGTGTTCCTCGAACTCGACCGCAGCCAGCTGCCGAACTGGAAGCACCTGGACCCGACGCTGCTCAAGCTGCTGGAACAGAACGACCCGGGCAACAAGCATTCGGTACCCTACCTGTGGGGCACCAACGGCATCGGCTACAACGTCGCCAAGGTCAAGCAGGTACTGGGCGTCGACAAGATCGATTCATGGTCGGTGCTGTTCGAGCCGGAGAACATCAAGAAGCTCAGCACGTGCGGCGTGGCCTTCATGGACTCGCCCGACGAGATGATCCCCTCGGTGCTCAACTACCTCGGCCTGGACCCCAACAGCACCAACCCGGCGGACTACCCGAAGGCCGAGGCCAAGCTGGTGGCGGTGCGTCCGTACGTCACCTACTTCCACTCCTCGAAGTACATCTCGGACCTGGCCAACGGCAACATCTGCGTGGCCTTCGGCTACTCCGGCGACGTGTTCCAGGCCGCCGCACGGGCCAAGGAAGCGAAGAACGGCATCGAGATCGCCTACAGCATTCCCAAGGAAGGCGCGAACCTGTGGTTCGACCTGATGGCGATTCCCTCGGATGCGACCCATCCGGAACAGGCCCTGGCGTTCATCAACTACATCCTCGATCCGAAGGTGATCGCCGGCATCAGCGAGTACGTCGGCTACCCCAGCGCCAATGCTGACGCCAAGACCCTGCTGCCCGAGGAAATGCAGAACAACCCCGAGGTCTACCCGAGCCAGGCCGTGCTCGACAAGCTGTACATCGCCAAGGCGCCGCCGCCCAAGATCATGCGCCTGATGACCCGCAGCTGGAGCAAGATCAAGTTCAACCAATGATGCGAGAAAGTCCCATGAAGCACACCGAGGAGCACGCCGCGTCCTATTACGCCGCGACCGCCCGCGACCGTCAGCAGTACCCTTCCCTCACCGGGGATGTGCGGGCAGACGTCTGCGTGATCGGCGGCGGCTTCACCGGCGTGAACGCAGCCCTGGAGCTGGCCCGGCGTGGCCACTCCGTGGTGCTGCTGGAAGCCCGGCGCATCGGCTGGGGCGCCAGTGGGCGCAATGGCGGGCAACTGATCCGTGGCATCGGCCATGACGTCAGCGGCTTCGCCAAGTACGTCGGCGAGGAAGGCGTGCAGTATCTGGAGCAGGCAGGTGTCGATTCGGTGGCCCTGGTCGCCGAACGCATCCGCGAGCTTGCCATCGAGTGCGACCTGCGCTGGGGCTTCTGCGAGCTGGCCAATACCCCGGCGCAATATGCCGCCATGGTCCGCGAGCAGGAATCGCTGAGCGCTTCGGATTACCCGCACGAAACCCGGCTGGTACCGCCGGAACGCATGCGCGAAGTGGTCGCCAGCGACTGCTACGCGGGCGGGCACATCGACATGGGCTCGGGCCACCTGCACCCGCTCGACCTGGTGAAGGGCGAGGCCCGGGCGGCCAAGTCCTTCGGCGCGCAGATATTCGAGCAGAGCCCGGTGCTGCGTATCGAGCACGGTGCAACCGCCGTCGTTCACTGCGCCCAGGGCCGCGTGCTGGCGAACACGCTGGTACTCGGCTGCAATGCGCACCTGGAGGAGCTGGAACCAAAGCTGACGGGCAAGGTGCTGCCTGCCGGCAGCTACGTGGTGGCCACCGAGCCGCTGTCCGAGGAACTGGCGGCTCAGTTGATCCCGCAGAACATGGCGCTGTGCGACCAGAAGGTGGGGCTGGACTACTACCGCCTGACGGCCGACCGCCGCTTGCTGTTCGGTGGCGCCTGCCACTACTCCGGGCGCGACCCGGCGGACATCGGCGCCTACATGCGGCCGAAGGTGCTCAAGGTGTTCCCCCAGCTGCAACAGGTGAAGCTCGACTACCAGTGGGGCGGCATGATCGGCATCACCGCCAATCGTTTCCCGCAGGTCGGGCGGCTCAAGGCCCATCCCAATGTGTACTTCGCCCAGGGCTATTCCGGCCACGGACTGAACGTCACGCACTGGTCGGCCAAACTGCTCGCCGAAGCCATCCACCAGGGCGAGAGTAAGGGGTTGGACCTGTTCAGCGCCGTCCCCCACCTGACCTTCCCCGGCGGCAAGCTGCTGCGTTCGCCCCTGCTGGCGTTGGGCATGGCGTGGTATCGGGTGCGCGAGCTGATCGGCTGATCAATCGCGCTGCTGTAAACGAAAAGCCCCCGATTCGGGGGCTTTTTCTGTGATCTCTGCACGTCTCGGCCGTGGGGCCACTGTCCGCGATGGCTCAGCTACCGCTGCGTTGCAGGCAATGGGAGCAGGCCCGGCCGCCCAGTTTGGCCGTCGTCTTCGGATACTCGCCGAACAGCGCGAAATAGGACTGGGAAAACCGCCCCAGGTGCCAGAACGACCATTTCATCGCCACCTCGGCCACGGTCATGCCGGATTCGGCGGCAGCCAGCAGGTCGCGGCGCGCGGCGTTCAGGCGGCGGTTGCGCAGCCAGACGATGGGCGGGATACCGGCGTAATGCAGGAACGACTGCTGCAGCGTGCGTGGCGAGACGCCCGCCTTGGCGGCGAGGTCGGCCATGCCGAACTGCTCGTCGGGGCAGTCGTTCACCACTTCCTTGACCCGCTGCACGACGCGCTTGGCCTGGACGATGGAGCGCGCGCGACGCTCGCCATCCAGGGGCGCCTCGCACAGCAGCGAGAAACAGTTGGACACGATGCTCTGCGCCACGCCCGGTGCATCCATCGGATCATCGCCCGTCGTCGCGCCGGTCAGGAGGTTGCTCAGCGAGGTTGCCACCGACTGGCAGTGGCCCGAGCGCAGCGGCGTCAGCACCAGGTCGGCGAAGGCATCCGCCGGCTGGCCCCAATGCGCGGACTCCTTGATCACCACCGCCACCTCGCGGTAGTTCTCCGGGGTGACCCAGGCGTTGCGGGTTTCCCCGTCGAGCAGGTAGAGCGCGTTGTCGGACATGTCGAAGCTGAACACCAGCGCACCGGGCGGGGCATGGAATTCCTGCTCCACGCGCAGGTTCATCTGCTCCTCGTAGAGCTCGATCCCCTCGACCTCGGCATGCAGGATGCGCCCGGCGAAGCGCCCGGCGGACATCTGCGTGTACTGCTGTTCCCAACCAGGAATGGCTATTCGCTGCTGATCTACTTCTTGTGCTTCGACAACCCGGATCGCCATACCCAGCCCTGCTGGTTTTTTCAGATGGGGAAGGCTACCAACCGGCGTATACCGCGTGCAAGACGGGTTCAGCTGTCAATGGTCGGGGCAGCGTATTGCCGCAGAGCCGGAGCCCTGTGAAAACAGACAAGAAAACGAGGCGCCTGAGCGCCCCGTCATTCTTTCGAGCTTCCTGCAAGGATCCCTCCCGCCGAGTTTCCAGCGGGAAGGATCCGCCGATTTACCAGTTGTAACCCACCCCCGCACCGAGGGAGAAGTTGCTCTGGGTATCGACGCTACCGCCGACCTTGGTCGTCCACTTGCCGTCGTTGGAGACGTGCGATACGCCCACCGACACGGCCGACTGGCCATTGAAGTTGCCAATACCGGCGGCGGTGGTGCTACCGCCGTTGCTCATCGGTTGCGGCAGGCTGGCGATGGCGATGGCACCGGCGATGCCGGCACTCAGGCGGTCGTCCTGCTCCTTCAGATCATTGCGCAGGCTGTTGAACTGCGAGTTGGTCTGCCCCGCAAGGCTGCCCAGCGCATCCTCCACCTGGCCGACGTTGACGGCGTCGGTACGCTCCACGCCTGCCGCCACGTGGGTGATCTGGCGCTCGTTACCGGCGCTGCCGACGGCGACACTGTTGTCGCGCTCGGCTACCGAGTTGGCGCCGACGGCCACCGAGTTCCTGCCTTTGGCCTTGGCGTTGGAGCCCACCGCCGTGCTGCTGGCACCCGAGGCCTCCGCCCCCGGGGCGACAGCGACAGCGTTGGTACCGGTGGCGGTCGGCTTCTGCAGCTTCGCGGTATTGTTCACCGCGCCCATACTGCTGACGCTGTCTTCGACCTGAGTAACCCGGTTGTCGACCTTGGCGATACTCTCATCGACATTGGCGACGCTCCCGGCGATCCCTTCGACCCGGCTATCGGTGTAGGACTTCGATGCAGCCACTGCCCCATCCAGCTGACGCAGGTTGACGGCGTCGCCGGCTTCCTGGGCATCAGCCACGTTACTGATGGTGCGGGTCTCGCCAGTTGCAGCATTGCCGACGGATACCGTGCCCACGACCTTGTCGTTGCTCGCTCCCGAATACTGCCCGACGTAGGCCTCGGCCGGCGCACCGCGACCGCCGTCGCTCGCCCCCTGCCCCAGCGCCACGCTGCCCTTGGCCGAAGCTTCGGCGCCCTCACCCAGCGCGACCGAACCGTCGCCGCTGGCCTTGGCATTGCCGCCGACGGCGATCGCATTGGCGCCGCTGGCCACCGAATCGGCCAGACTCGACGAGGTGTGGAAGTACTTGATGCCACCGCCGCTGACGATGTTGTTGACGCTGCTTTCCAGGCCGGTGACGCGACCGTCGATCACGGCGACCTTGTTGTTGGTATCGAACAGCTGCGCACCGTTGACCGCATCGGTGCTGTCTTCGGACAACTGGCCGGCCTTGACGTTGGTCAACTGGACGCTCTTGCCGGTACTCCCGAGAGTCACCTTGTCGTGCGCCGCCGAGTCGTAGACCAGGGCATCGGACAGCGTGCCGCTCATGCTGGCGAGGGTGGTATTGATGCCACTGATATCCGTGGTGTTCTGGGTGACACGGCCATCCAGGCCGCTGATCGCCACCGTGTTGCCGGCGATATCAGCGGTGTTCTGGGTGGTACGGGTATTCAGGTCACCGATCGAGGCCGTGTTGCCGGCGATATCCGTAGCGTTCTGCTCGACCCGCTGATTGGTGTTGAACAGCTGGCCACCATTCACGGCCTCCTGGCTGTCGGCGGCCACGGTGCCATCGGCCACGTTGATCAGCTTGCGCGCACCGGCAGTGCCGAGGAAGTCGACGGCGGCGCCATCGCTGTCCTTGCCCACAGTGAGGTTTTCACCGGCGGCGGACTGCTGGACCATGCCGATGGTGCCGCTGCTGAGGTTGGTGGTGATGCTGGTGATATCGCCTTCGACGTTGTTCATGCGGCCGTCGAGGTTCGTCACGCTGCCTTCGACGTTGGTCACGCGGCTGTCGATGCCGGTGATCGCTGCGGTATTGCCAGCGATTTCAGCAGTATTCTGCGCCACGTTCTGGTTGGTGCTGAACAGCTGGCCGCCATTCACCGCTTCCTGGCTATCGGCGGCCACGGTACCGTTGGCAACGTTGATCAGCTTGCGCGCACCGGCAGTGCCGAGAAAGTCGACGG
>NZ_BDAI01000015.1 GCF_002091755.1 Pseudomonas nitroreducens NBRC 12694 | reverse complement strand
GACGACGTTGCTCTGCGCCTGGAAGCTGGCCGCGCCGTCGATGTCGGTGACATCGAGCTTGCCGCCGAGGGTGACCGGAGCGTCGGTCTCGTTGGCGCTGCCGCTGGTCTGGCCGGTGATCACCGCCGCGTCATTGGTCCCGGTGACGGTAATGGTCAGGGTCTGTGTATCGGTCGCACCGTGCTCGTCGGTGACGATGTACTTGACCACGATGTCCTTGGTCTCGCCTTCGGCAAGGGACTGGTAGGCCGGGTTCTTGCCGTCGAAGGTCCAGCTGCCGTCGGTCTTCAGGGTGAAGCCGGCCGGCGGGTTGCCGGAGACGCTGAAGCTCAGCTTGGCGCCATCGTCCACGTCGGTGGCGGTGAGCTGGCCCTTGCTGACCTGGTCTTCCACTGCCGCAGCGGTGGCGGCATCAGCGCGCGGAGCATCGTTGGTGCCGGTGACGGTGATCACCAGGAAACTCTGGGTGCTCGCGCCGTGTTCGTCGGTGACGGTGTAGGGAACGTTGATGACCTGCACCGCACCAGCCTTCAGGTGCTGGTAGGCGGCATCGCTGGCGTCGAAGCTCCACTTGCCGTCGCTGCCCAGGGTCAGGCCGGCCGGGGCGGCCTGGTTGAGGCTGAAGGTCAGCTGGGCGCCGTTGTCGACGTCGATGGCCTTGAGCTCGCCGCTGATCTGCGCGTCTTCGCGGACGAAGGTCAGCGAGGGCAGGGCGATCGGCGTGTCGTTGGTGCCGGTAACGGTCAGGGTCAGGGTGTTGGTGCTGGTGGCGCCGTGTTCGTCGGTGACGGTGTAGTCGATCGACAGGACCTTGGTCTCGCCGGCGGCGAGGCTCTGGTAGGCCGGGTTCAGGCCGTTGAAGGCCCAGGTGCCGTCCTTGAGCAGGGTGAAGCCGGCCGGCGCCTTGTCGTTGAGGCTGAAGCTGAGCTTGGCGCCGTCGTCCACGTCGGTGGCGACCAGTTTGCCGAAGCTGAGCTTGTCTTCCGTGCCCGCTGCGCTGGCAGCCTGGGCCACCGGCGCATCGTTGGTGCCGGTGATGGTGATGGTCAGGCTGCTGGAGCTGGTGGCGCCGTGTTCATCGGTGACGGTGAACGGCACCTGGATGGTCTGGGTGGCACCGGCTTTCAGGTGTTGGTATTCGCTGACGCTGGCATCGAAGGACCACTTGCCGTCGGCATCGACGCTGAAGCCGGCCGGGGCAGTCTTGTCCAGGGTGTAGGTGAGCTTGGCGCCATCGTCGGCATCGGTGGCGGCGAGCTGGCCGCTGATCTGCGCGTCTTCCTTCACGGCGCCGCTGGTGGCGCTGGCCACCGGTGCATCGTTGGTGCCGTTGATGGTGACGGTCACGGTGCTGCTGGTGCCGTCGGCGGCCTTCACGGTGAAGGTGTCGGTGAGCTTGTCGCCGACGCCCAGCTCGTTGTAGGCGCTGTTGGCGGTGTAGGTCCAGGTGCCGTCGGTGCCGAGGTTGAAGGTGCCGTGCAGGCCGGCGACATTGCTCTGCGCCTGGAAGCTGGCCGGGCCGTCGACGTCGGTGATATCGAGCTTGCCGCCGAGGGTCAGCGGGGCGTCGGTTTCATCGGCGCTGCCGCTGGTCTGGCCGGTGATCACCGCCGCGTCGTTGGTGCCGGTGACGGTGATGGTGATGGTCTGCGGGTCGCTCAGCGCGCCGTTGTTGTCCTTCGCCTGGTAGGTGAAGGTCACGTCGCGGGTCTCGCCCTCGGCGAGGCTGTCGAAGTCCTTGCCGGGGTTGAAGCTGTAGCTGCCGTCCGGATTGAAGCTCAGGCTGCCGTTGCCCTGGCCGACGTCAGTGGTCAGTTGGTAGCCGGTGACGCTGCCGTCTACGTCGCTGGCGGCCGGAACCTGGCCATTGAGAACGGTGTTCTCCTCGGTGGAGGCGGTGCCCGGCTGGGCAACCGGCGCATCGTTGGTGCCGGTGACGGTGATGGTGATGGTCTGCGGGTCACTCAGCGCACCGTTGTTGTCCTTCGCCTGGTAGGTGAAGGTCACGTCGCGGGTCTCGCCCTGGGCGAGGCTGTCGAAGTCCTTGCCGGGATTGAAGCTGTAGCTGCCGTCCGGATTGAAGCTCAGGCTGCCGTTGCCCTGGCCGACGCCAGTGGTCAGCTGGTAGCCGGTGACGCTGCCGTCCACGTCGCTGGCGGCCGGAACCTGGCCGTTGAGCACGGTGTTCTCTTCGGTGGTGGCAGCGCCCGGCAGGGCGACCGGCACGTCGTTGGTGCCGGTCAGGGTCACGGTAAGCGTGGCGGTGCTGGTGGCGCCGTGCTCGTCGGTGACGGTGTAGGGCACCTGCACCACCTGGGTCTCGCCCTCGGCCAGGTGCTGGTAGGCCGGGTCCTTGCCATCGAAGGTCCAGCTGCCGTCCGGCTTCAGGGTGAAGCCCGCCGGCGGGTTGCCGTTGGTGGTGAAGGTGAGGGTGCTGCCGGTGTCGCGGTCGGTGGCCACCAGTTGGCCGCCGATCACGCTGTCCTCGGTGACGCTGGCCTGGCCATCCTGGGCGACCGGCGTGTCGTTGGCGCCCTGCACGTTGATGGTGATGACGCGGGTGTCGGTAGCGCCGGACGGGTCGGTCACGGTCACGGTGAAGCTTTCGCTCGGGTTCTGCCCCTGGGGCAGGGCGTTCACCGCATTGGCGTCGACCACATAGGTGTAGCTGCCGTCGGCGTTGACGGTCAGTTCACCGTAGGCGCCCTTGGCGCTGCCGCTCCAGGTCAGGTTGGTGTCGTCGACGTCGGTGGCGGTCAGTTGACCCTTGATGTCGGCGAAGCTGTCGTTGGCGGCGGTGTCGGTGACGGTGCTGGTATAGGTGCCAGTAGCCACCGGAGCGTCGTTCACCGGGGTGATGCCGACGTTCACCACCAGGGTGCTGGTAGCGCCACGGGCGTCGGTGACGATCACGGTGAAACTGTCGGCGCCGTTGTAGTCGCCGTTCGGGTTGTACTGCCAGGTGCCGTTGGGATTGAGCACCAGCAGGCCATTGGCCGGGGCCTGGCCGACGCTGTAGCTGATGGTGTCGCCATTCGGATCGCGGGCGGCGAAGGTGCCCGTGAGCAGGGTGTCCTCGGCGGTGGTGAGGTTCAGCACACCGTTGCTGCCTTCGCTGAATTCGGGCGCGAGGTTGGGCGGCAGGTCGCCCTGGCGCTCGTCGCCGGCGGAGCCACCGTTGTCCAGGCCGGCGGTGGTGTAGCCGATGTTCGGGTCGACGTGCCCGGCGGTGGCATCGAGCATCACGAAGCTGTGACCGCCACCGACGCCGCCATTGCCACCTGCCGACGGAGCGGCACTGGGGCCCGCCGCGGTAGGTGCGAGGGCCTGGGTCGGGTCGAGGCCAGCGGCGATGGCCTTCTGCAGGTCCTCGGTGCTCGGAGCGTTGGCCGGCTGCGCGGCTGCGTGGTGCGTCTCGGCCTGCGGCAGGTCGGCGCTGCTCCACTGGCTGTCCCGGCCCAGGTCCACCAGCTTGCCCTTGCCGACGTCGAGCGTCACCGCTCCTGCGGCGCCGGTGAGCAGCTGTTCGCCCTGGTAGATGCGGTCACCTTCGACCAGGACGCGCTGGACGCCCTCGGGGGATACCGCAATCACTTGGCCGATGATGCTTTTCACGACGGCGACGACGCTGCTCATGCACTTCTCCTGGTGAGGCTTGCCTGGTTGCCGACCGGGCCGCATGGAGGTCGGCGCCAGGGGCATTCCCTTGTCTGTAAGAGCAAAAACTTGGCGTCAAAAACATGGCTTATAGCGGATGGAAATTACGTATATGCCAATGTATTGACCATTCGATTGCCATCCTAAACAATTGGCAAATCGATGTCACTTTGATATCGGGTGCTCGCGTAAAAAAATTTAGCGTGAAATACATCACGCTTTTCGATGCTTCCTTGCAGCGCATTCGCCGGTCTTTTGACGCTATTGGCGGCAATCGAATCGCTGCGGCTATCCCATTGATAAGGATGTTTTCCTCATGCGTATGCGATTCGCTGCTGTAGTGCCCTTCGCCCTTTCATTCGTCCTGCCCGCCCACGCCGACTCGCTCAACCAGGCCATGCAGAAGGCCCTGGAGTACCACCCGGAAATCCAGGCCGGGGTGAACTCCCGACTCGCCGCGGACAAGCAGCTGCGTGCAGCGAAGGGGGGCTACCTGCCATCCGTCGACCTGACCGCCGGTTATGGCCGTGAAGGCTCCGACAACACCACCACCCGTGGCCAAGGCGACCACTGGGAAACCCTGAACCGTGGCGAATCCAACCTCGCCCTGCGCCAGATGGTGTTCGACGGTTTCGCCACCTCCAGCGAAGTCGGCCGCCAGCAGGCCAACGTGAACTCCCGCGCCTACGCGTTGCTGGGAACCTCCGAGCGCACCGCGCTGGATGTCGCCCAGGTCTACACCGATGTGCTGCGTCGTCAGGAAATGGTTCGTCTGGCCGAGGAAAACCTGAAGAACCACCAGCGCGTCTACGACCAGATCAGCCTGCGCAGTGCCCGCGGCGTTGGTCGCCTCGCCGACCAGGACCAGGCCGAGGCCCGCCTGGCCCAGGCGCAGAACAACCTGATGACCGAGAAGACCAACCTGGCCGACGCCCGCACCAACTACTACAGCGTGGTGGGCAGCGATCCGGTGGACCTGAGCGACCCGACCGGTCTTGCCGGCCAGCTGCCGGAAGATCTGCAGGCCGCCCGTCGCCAGCTGGTGGAGAACAGCCCGATCCTGCGCTCCGCAGAATCCGACGTGGCCGCCGCCGAGAAACAGTACGACGCAGCGAAATCGACCTTCTATCCGAGATTCGATGCAGAACTTTCCCGTGGTGCCGATAACAACCTCGACGGAGAAGAAGGCCACAACAACGAATGGCAGGCCATGCTGCGCATGCGCTACAACCTGTTCGCCGGTGGCAGCAACAAGGCCGAGCTGGAAGCCAAGTCCTATGAGGCGAACCAGGCCCTGGATATCCGCAACAACGCCCTGCGCCAGTTGAACGAGGAACTCGGATTGTCCTGGAACGCCCTGAACAACGCCCGCGACCAGCTGCCGATCGCCCGCCAGTACGTGGACTACAGCACCCGCGTGCGTGAGGCGTACCAGAAGCAGTTCACCATCGGCGAGCGCACCCTGCTCGATCTGCTGGACAGCGAGAACGAACTGTTCAACGCTTCGCGCCGTCTGGTCGACCTGAAGTACACCGAGCTGTTCACCCAGTACCGCATCAAGGCGACCCTGGGCGAACTGCTCAAGAGCCAGGGCGTGGTAGCACCGATGGCTGCAGTGGCTTCCGAAGACATCAAGCCGCGAGTCCAGCTGCCCGGCCTCAACTAACCTGCCCGAGAGAGCATCCGCGTGGATCAAGAAGTCAGCGCAGTACCCCTAAGCCACGATCCGCGCGGTCTGCTCGACGATCCGCTGCTGGACAGCCTGCTGACGCTCTGTCAGCTGCACCAGAAGCCGGCCAGCCGCGCCATGCTCACCAGCGGCCTGCCGCTGCCCAAGCAGCGCCTGTCCGCCGAGCTGCTGCCCCGTGCGGCGGCTCGCGCCGGCCTGCAAGGGCGCCTGTTGCAGCGCAAGCTCGGGCAGATTCCGGCCCTTGCCATGCCGGCGATGCTGCTGCTGCGCGAAGGGCGCTGCGCGGTGCTGCTGGGCTGGGAAAGCAATGGCGATGCGCGCCTGCTGCTGTCGGAAAGCGACGGCGGTGAAGTGCGCGTTTCCCGCGAGCTGCTGAGCGAGGACTACGCCGGCCAGGCCTTCTTTGCCCAGCCGCAGCACAAGTTCGACCTGCAGCATGGCGAGCTGATCCCGCGCGCCAAGAGCTGGTTCCGCGACACCCTGAAGCGCTCGCGCTGGCTCTACGTCGACGCCGTCGCTGCGAGCCTGCTGATCAACCTGATCGCCCTGGCCGCTCCACTGTTCGTCATGAACGTCTACGACCGCGTGGTGCCCAACCAGGCCGCCGCCACCCTCTGGGTGCTGGCCATCGGCATCAGCGGCGCCTACCTGTTCGACCTGCTGCTCAAGACCATGCGCGGCCTGTGCCTGGACCTGGCCGGCAAGAAGACCGACCTGATCATCTCGGCAACGCTGTTCGAGCGCATTGTCGGCATGAGCATGAAGTACCGCCCGGCGCGGGTCGGCTCGTTCGCCCAGAACATCCACGAATTCCAGACGCTGCGCGATTTCCTCAACTCGCTCACGCTGACCACCCTGATCGACATGCCCTTCACCCTGCTGATCCTGCTGGTGATCGGCATCATCGGCGGGCCGCTGGTGTTCGTCCCGCTGGTTGCCTTCCCGCTGGCCGCGGGCCTGGGCTGGCTGCTGCAGAAGCCGCTGGTGGAGACCATGAACCGCACCATGGCGCTGGCCGCCGAACGCCAGTCGAGCCTGATCGAGACCCTCGCCAGCCTCGACGCGGTGAAGGTCAACAACGCCGAGAGCGAGCGCCAGTACCTCTGGGAGCAGACCATCGGCACCCTCAGCCGCCTGGAACTGCGGGTCAAGCTGCTGTCGACCCTGGCGATGAACATCACCGTGCTGATCCAGGCGCTGGCCGGGGTCGTCATGATCATCGGCGGTGTCTACCTGATCATCGCCGGCGACCTGTCCATGGGCGGTCTGATCGCCTGCTACATGCTCAATGGCCGCGCGCTCGGCCCGCTGACCCAGCTCTCCGGGCTGATCCAGCGCTACCAGCAGGCGCGCCTGTCCATGGCCACCACCAACCAGATGATGGAGCTGCCGCAGGAGCGCAACGCCGACGAACGTCCGCTGACCCGCTCGCAACTGCGCGGCGGTATCGAGATGCGCGGCCTCGACTTCGCCTACCCGAACCAGCAGGTCGCGGCGCTGCACGGCATCAACCTGCAGATCCGCGCCGGCGAGAAGGTCGGCATCATCGGCCGCAGCGGCTCGGGCAAGAGCTCCCTGGCCAAGCTGATCGTCGGCCTGCACCAGCCCGAGAACGGCAACCTGCTGGTGGACGGCGCCGACGTGCGCCAACTGGACATCAGCGAGTTGCGCCACAACATCGGCTACGTGCCGCAGGACATCAGCCTGTTCAGTGGCACCCTGCGCGACAACCTGGTCAGCGGCGCGCGCTACATCGATGACGAACGCGTGCTGGAAGTGGCCGAGCTGACCGGCGTGAACGAGTTCGTCCGCCTGCACCCGCAGGGCTATGAACTGCAGGTCGGCGAGCGTGGCCACAACCTCTCCGGCGGCCAGCGGCAGAACGTCGCCCTGGCCCGCGCATTGCTGCTCGACCCGCCGATCCTGCTGCTGGACGAACCCACCAGCGCCATGGACAACGCCGGCGAGGAGCGCCTGAAACAGCGCCTGCAATCGATCATGGGCGAGAAGACACTGCTGCTGGTCACCCACCGCGCCTCCATGCTCAGCCTGGTGGACCGCCTGGTGATCGTCGACAAGGGACGCATCATTGCCGACGGTCCGAAGGATGTGGTCATGGATGCACTGAAGAAGGGGCAGATCAGTGTCGCTTAATCCTCTGGGCAGTATCCGCCACTCTGTCCGTGGCTATTTCAAGGGCGGCGACAACCTCTCCGGCCAGCCGCTTCCAGAAGTCAGCAAGGCGCTGATCGAGGATGCGCCGCGCGTGGTGCGCCTGACCATCTGGATCCTCATCGGCTTCGTCGCCTTCCTGCTGCTCTGGGCACACTTCGCGCAGATCGACGAGGTCACCCGCGGCGAGGGCAAGGCGATCCCTTCGTCCAAGGTGCAGAAGATCCAGAACCTGGAAGGCGGCATCGTCTCGCAGATATTCGTCCACGAAGGGCAGGTGGTGCAGGCCGGCGAGCAACTGATGCGCCTGGACCCGACGCGCTTCCAGTCCAACGTCGGCGAGACCGAGGCCGACCGCCTGGCGATGTTCCTGCGGGTGGAGCGGCTGTCTGCCGAGGTGGAAGAGCGCGCGCTGAACATCCCCGACGATGTGCGCGCCAAGGTGCCCGGCCAGGCCAGCAGTGAAGAGGCGCTGTTCCACAGCCGCCAGCAGCAGCTCAAGGACGAAACCGACGGCCTGCAGCAACAGCTGGTGCAGAAGCAGCAGGAACTGCGCGAGTTCGTCTCCAAGCAGGCGCAGTACCGCAACAGCCTGAACCTGCTGCGCCAGGAGATTTCCATGTCCGAGCCGCTGGTGGCGCAGGGCGCGATGTCCCAGGTAGAGCTGCTGCGCCTGAAACGCGGTGAAGTGGAAAACCGTGGACAGCTCGATGCCACCACCCTGGCGATCCCGCGGGCCGAGGCAGCGGTGAAGGAAGTGGAGCGCAAGGTTGCCGAAACCCGTTCGCGCTTCCGCAGCGATGCGCTGAAGGAACTCAACGAAGCCCGCACCGAACTGAGCAAGGCCACCGCCACCGGTAAGGCACTGGAGGATCGCGTCAGCCGCACCCTGGTCACTTCGCCGGTGCGCGGTATCGTCAAGCAGCTGCTGGTGAACACCATCGGCGGTGTGATCCAGCCGGGCAGCGACCTGATCGAGATCGTCCCGCTGGACGACACCCTGCTGGTGGAAGCGCGCATCCGTCCGCAGGACATCGCCTTCCTGCGCCCCGGCCAGCACGCCATGGTCAAGTTCACCGCCTACGACTACACCATCTACGGTGGCCTGCAGGCGGACCTGGAGCAGATTGGCGCCGACACCGTCACCGACGAGGATGGCAACAGCTTCTACCTGATCAAGCTGCGCACCCGCAAAAGCCACCTGGGCAGCGACGACAAACCGTTGCTGATCATCCCCGGCATGGTCGCCACCGTGGACATCATGACTGGCAAGAAGAGCATCCTCAGCTACCTGCTCAAGCCGATTCTGCGGGCCAAGGCGGAGGCGCTGCGGGAACGGTAAGTCGAGAGTGCCTGCACAAAAAAGGGCCACCCCATCGGGTGGCCCTTTTTCTTTCTGCCCGTCAGATCAGTACGCCACGGTAAACCGCTGTTGATGATGATTGGCCTGCTCGGCCTCATCGATCATCGCCACCGCCAGGTCCGGCAGGGAAATGCGGCTCTCGCCGTTGCCATCGAACAACACCTGGTCGCCGCCGATGCGGAAGCTGCCGGTGCGGGTTTCGCCGTCGAGCAGCATCGCCGGGCTGAGGAAAGCCCAGTCGAGTTCCTTCTCGGCACGCAACTGGTCCAGCGCGTCGGCGGCGCCCAGTGCACCCTGTTTCCATTGCTCGGGGAATTCCGGGCTGTCCACCAGACGTTGGCCGGGGGCGATCTCCAGGCTGCCGGCACCGCCGAGTACCAGCAGGCGCTTCACACCGGACGCCTTCACGCCGTCAAGAATGGCGCGGCTGCCCTTGGCGTGGGCGCCACGGATATCCGGGTTGCCCCAGCCGGCATTGAATGCGCTGACCACGACGTCCTGCCCGGCCGCGGCGCGGGCGACCTGGGCCGGGTCGTAGACGTCGGCCTGGACCACCTTGAGGTTTTCGCGCGCCGGCAGCTTCGCCGGGTCGCGCACCAGCGCGGTCACGCTATGGCCGCGGCGCAGGGCTTCTTCGAGGAAGTAGTGGCCAACGTGGCCGGTCGCGCCGATCAGGGCAATGTTCATGGAATCACCTTTGTGGGAGAAATCGCCGCGCGCTGGCGGCAGGTGATTCATCTTCGACCCGACGCGGTTGTGGATAAAGCCACCCTTACGCCATGCACTCGTAAGCGTGGCTTCACAATAAGGTCAGTTATCGAAGAGTTTCTGCACCACCGAGAAGTCCTGCTCGCCATGGCCCTGTTTCACCAGCAGGCGATACAGCGCCAGTGCCAGGCTGCCCATGGGCGTGCTGTTGCCGCTGACCTGCGCCGTTTCCAGCGCCAGACCCAGGTCCTTGGTCATCAGCGACGTCATGAAGCCGCCGGTGTAGCCGCGTGAGGCGGGGGCATTCTCCATGACACCGGGCCAGGGGTTGTACACCTCCAACGCCCAGTTGCCGCCGGAGCTGCGGCGCATGATCTCCGACAGCACGGCAGGGTCCAGCCCATTGGCGGCACCGAGGGCGAGGGATTCGGCGGTGCCGATCATCAGCACGGCGAGCAATTGGTTGTTGCACACCTTGGCGACCTGCCCGGCTCCGTCGCCGCCGGCGTGGAAGAGGTTCCGGCCCATGGCGGAGAACACCGGGCGGGCGCGTTCGAGCACCTCGGCGTCGCCACCGACCATGAAGGTCAGGGTGCCGGCGATGGCGCCGCCGGTGCCGCCGGAGACCGGTGCATCGAGCATGGGAATACCGCGCTCGGCCGCAGCCTGGTGGACCTTGCGTGCCGAGGCGGGGGCGATGGTGGAACACTCCAGCACCAGGGTGCCGGGGGCAATGTGCGCCAGCAGGCCCTCGTTGCCCAGGTACAGCCCCTCGACGTGCCCGCTGGCCGGCAGCATGGTGACCACCACGTCGGCGCCGTCTACCGCGTCATGGGCGCTGCGAGCGGCGCTGGCACCCTGGACGACCAGGCCGTCGATGGCGCTCTGCACCAGGTCGAACACGCGCAGCAGGTAGCCTGCCTTGATCAGGTTGGCGGCCATGGGGGCGCCCATGTGGCCGAGGCCGATGAAGGCGATGGTTTGCATGCTGGTTTCCTCCTGTTGGACCGCAGGGCACTCCAGCGCTTTTGCTCTTTGTAGGAGCGAGCTTGCTCGCGAACGGATTCGCTGCTGGGCTGGTTCGCGAGCAAGCTCGCTCCTACAGAGGACGGCAGCGGCGGCTAAAGATCCGCCAGCGGATGCTCGCCCTCCCAGGTGGCGTCGAAGTGCGCATTCACCACAGCATCAGGTATGGCAGCGATATCCGGCCAGTGCCAGTGCGGGGTGTTGTCCTTGTCGATCAGCCGGGCCCGCACGCCTTCCGGGAACTCCGGGTGGCGGCAGCAGTTCAGGCTCATCGCGTACTCCATGCGGAACACCTCGGCAGTCGACAGATGGCGTGCGCGGCGGATCTGTTCCCAGACCAGATGAGCGGTCAGCGGGCAGCCCGAGGCGAGGGTCTTCGCTCCCCGCGCGATCAGCGTGTCCTCGTCATCGGCCAGTGCGGTTAGAGCGTGCCAGGCCTCGGCGATGTTGGCGCTGTCCAGCACCGCATCCAGGCGCTCGCGGCGTGGCAGCAACTGGGCATCCGGCAATTCACCGCGGGCTTCGTTTTCCAGCGCTTGCAACAGGCTGTGCAGTTGCACGTCGGCCTGTTCGCGCCAGTTCAGTTGCACCAGGCCTTCGATCAGGTCTTCCTGCTGGGTATCGAGCAGGAAGCGGTCGGCGAGGTCCAGGTCCAGTGCATCGCGGGCGTTCATCTGCGTGGCGGTCAGGCCGAGGAACAGGCCGAGGCGGCCGGGCAGGCGGGCGAGGAACCAGCTCGCGCCGACATCCGGGTACAGGCCGATATTCACTTCCGGCATGGCCAGGCGGCTGCTGGGCGTGACGATGCGCACGCCGGCGCCCTGCATCAGGCCCATGCCGCCGCCCATCACGTAGCCGTGGGCCCAGCAGATCAGCGGTTTGCCGTAGGTGTGGATGAGGTAGTCCAGGCGGTATTCGTCGGCGAAGAAGCGGCGGGCGAGGGCGGGAACCTCGCCGGGCTGCTCGCGGCAGGCGTCCACCAGCTTGCGCACATCGCCGCCGGCGCAGAAGGCCTTGCCGCCGTTGCCGCGCAACACCACGCAGGCGATCTGCGGGTCGTCCTTCCACGCGCGCAGTTGATGGTTCATCGCCTCGATCATCGGCAGGCTCAGGGCGTTCAGGCTCTTCTCCGCGTCCAGCGTCACCACGCCAATGCGGAAGCCGTGCAGGCCGGGGCGTTCTTCGAACATCACATTCATGGTCGGGGCCTTATTGGTTGCGCCAGTGCGGATCGCGTTTCTCCAGGAAGGCGTTCACGCCTTCGCGGGTGTCATCGGCGTCGAACAGGTCGACGAAGCGCTCGCGCTCCTCCGGCAGCCAGGTGGTCGGGCCGCGTTCGCGGGCGCCCTGGATCAGCGGCTTGATGGTGCGCACGGCCACCGGGCTCTGGCGCGCGACCTTGGCCGCCAGCAGCAGGGCCGTGCCGCGTGCCTCGCCGGTGTCGACGACCTGCTCGACCAGGCCGATGCGCAGCGCCGTCTCGGCATCCACGCGTTCGCCGCAGAGGATCATGCGCTTGGCCCAGCCTTCGCCCACCAGCCACGGCAGCGCCTGGGTGCCGCCGGCGCAGGGCAGCAGGCCCACGGCAGCTTCGGGCAGGGCCATCTGTGCCTGGCGCTCGGCGATGCGGATGTCGCAGGCCAGCGCGCACTCCAGGCCGCCGCCCATGGCGTAGCCGTTGATTGCGGCGATGGAGACGCCACGGAAGTCGCGCAGCGCCTCGAAGGCTTCGCCGAAGCGGCGGGCCATCTCGCGGGCGCGGGCCTTGTCGCCGTCGGCGAACATGTTCAGGTCGGCGCCGGCGGAGAAGAATTTCGGCCCCTGCCCAGTCACCACCAGGGCGTAGATGTCGTCGTCGCGGTTCAGGTGCTCGATCACCTGGCGCAGGCCGATCAGCGAGTCGCGGTCCCAGGTGTTGGCCGGCGGGTGGTTGATGGTGATCAGTGCGGTGTGGCCGTGCTTTTCCACCGTCAGCTTGTGGGTCAGGTCGAAGACTCCGGGCTTGTAGGGCTCGAGGGCGTTGCTCATGGGCATCTCCTTGGCGGTCTTGGGCATGGACTCTAGGTGCGCGCGGCAGGGCGCGTCCATGTCCGATCTGTTCGATTGCGCCCGCGCAGGCGGGCGGTTTTTCCAGTGATTGGGGGGGCGGATCAGAGCAGACGATCCAGCATCCCACCCTGCTCCAGCAGCCGGCGGGCAACGATCACCCGCATGATCTCGTTGGTGCCTTCCAGGATCTGGTGCACGCGGCTGTCGCGCACCCAGCGCTCCAGCGGGTAGTCGTTGAGGTAGCCGTAGCCGCCGTGCAGTTGCAGCGCCTCGTTGCACAACACAAAGCAGCGGTCGGTGGCGAAGCGCTTGGCCATGGCGCAATACAGCGTCGCCTCGCCGTCCTTGTGGTCCAGCTTGTGCGCGGCCAGGCGCACCATCTGCCGGCTGGCAGTGAGGTCGGTGAGCATGTCGGCGAGCTTGAACTGCAATGCCTGGAATTCGGCCAGCGCCTTGCCGAACTGCTTGCGTTCCTCGACGTAGCGCAGCGACTGCTCCAGCGCCGCCTGGGCCGCGCCGAGGGAACAACTGGCGATGTTCAGGCGGCCGCCGTCCAGGCCCTTCATGGCATAGACGAAGCCCTGGCCTTCCGGCCCGATGCGGTTGCCGGCGGGAATGCGCACGCCTTCGAAGGTGATGGTGCGGGTCGGCTGGGCCTTCCAGCCCATCTTGTCCTCGTTGCGGCCGTAGCGGATGCCCTCGGCGTTGGCCGGCACCAGGAAGCAGGAAATGCCCTTCGCGCCTTCCTCGCCAGTGCGCGCCATGACGATCAGCACGTCGGTGCTGCCGGCGCCGGAGATGAAGGTCTTGGCGCCGTCGAGCACGTAGTCGTCGCCATCCCGCCTGGCGCGGGTGCGCAGGCGCGCGGCGTCGGAGCCGGCGTCGGGTTCGGTAAGGCAATAGGAGGCCAGCAACTCGCCGCCGATCAGCCCCGGCAGCCATTGCTCCTTGAGCGCGGCGTCGCCGAAGCTGGCGAGCATCCAGCTGGCCATGTTGTGGATGGTCATGTAGGCGGTGGTGGCGACGCAGCCGGCGGCCAGTTGCTCGAAGATCAGCGAGGCGGACAGCCGCGACAAGCCCAGGCCGCCGTCCTCTTCGGCGATGTACAGGCCCAGGTAGCCCTGTTCGGCAGCGCGACGGATGACCTCCACCGGGAAGTGGTGCTGGCGGTCCCAGTCGGCGGCGTGGGGCGCCAGTTCGCGGCTGGCGAAGGCGCGGGCGCTGTCCACCAGCAGGCGTTGTTCTTCGGACAGATCGAAATGCATGCAGCTACCTCTGTTTATTCTTGTCGGCTACAGCGGCGTGCGTGGCGGCACGCGTTCTTTTCGCTTGGAGACTTCCGGTTATAGCGGTTGCGCCCGCGGCTGTGGATTGACGATCTTGGGCAATGGATGGACGATCTTGGCATTGCCGATTCCGGAGGCCAGCCGTGTCCCGCCCGCTCATTTCCACCTGGCCGCTGCCACAGCAGGGCGTGCGCTTCATCACTCCGCCACGCCTGCGCCGCGCGCTGGACCGCCATCCGCTGGGGCAGGCCTGCTATCCACTGGCCCTGGGCTACTACCCGGCAGCCGTGGGGCACCGCATGGAGCGGGACAGCCCGGACGATCACCTGCTGATCTACTGCAGCGCCGGGCAAGGCTGGCTGGAAACAGCAGATGGACGATTCGAGGTCTCCAGCGGTGACCTGCTGGTGCTGCCCAAGGGCCGTGCCCATGCCTATGGCGCCGATCCGCAGCGGCCCTGGTCGATCTTCTGGGTGCACCTGGAAGGCCGGCTGGCGGAGGATTTCCTCCGTCCGCTGGGCAAGTCGCCGCGCCTGCGCGTGGGTGTGCAGCCACGCCTTCTGGGCGAGTTCGACGCACTGTTGGCCCTGCGCCGCCAGGGCCTGAGCCTGCCGCACTTCATCCATGCCGCCCATCTGCTGCAGAGCCTGCTGACTTCCCTGGCCCTGCGCCCGGCGCGAGCGCGGCTGAAGTCCGGCCGGGTGCTGGACGTGGAGGCAGTGCAGGCGATGATGCGCGAGCATTTGCACGACGCGCTGAACCTCGACGAGCTGGCCGCGCAGTTCCGCCTGTCGCGCTTCCACTTCGCCAAGACCTACCGCGCGCTGACCGGCCAGGCGCCGATCCAGGATTTCATCCGGCTGAAGATGACCCACGCCTGCCGCCTGCTCGACCAGGGCAACCTGGAAGTGCGCCAGGTCGCCGAGCAGCTGGGCTACGCCGATCCGTACTACTTCTCGCGGCTGTTCAAGAGCGTGGTAGGCATGGCGCCCAGTCACTACCGGGCGCTGCATACCGGTTGAGCCTGACGCGCGGCGTCTACCGGGATGGCGTGTGACACCGTGCAGATCGAGTCGAGGCTCGCTAGTCTGCGGCGACGACAATAAAGGAATGCCCCATGCTGCCCGTGATCGCCGAACTGCTGCTGACCCTGGCCTGCTGCATCGCCGCCTGGCTCGCCCTGCGCGAGCAACAGGGTTGGCGGGCGTTGGGCTTCGTGTCGATGGGCGCTGCGGCGTTTCTCGGGGCGCTGGAGTACGGTGGCGCCACGGTGCTGGCCGAACCCCATCATCTGGCGAGCGTGCTCTCCGGTGCGGTCGGCTTGCCGCTGATCGCGCTGGGGCGGCTCTCCGGTTCGCCCTTGCAGCGCGCGCTGGTGTTGCTGGCGTGCATGGCGCTGGTGATGCTGCCGTCCCAGGCCACGCTGCTGACCAACCTCGTTGCACTTCTGGTCATCGCCTGGCCGGGGCGCTCGCGGCGACCTCTGCTGGCCCTGCTCGGCGCGCTGCTGTTCATCGGCAGCGGCCTGCTGATCGGTACCCGCGGTGAACTGGCCGGTGTGCCACGCCGTGAGCTGTTTCACCTGGGTCTGACCCTTGCCGTGGTGGTGTGGATGCTCGCCGGCCTGGGCAGCGGTGTGCCGCGTTTGCCGGGTGGGTGGGCGGTGCGGCGCAAGGCGCCTTGACTTGGCCGGGGCGCTTGCTTAGCGTGCCGGTTCGTTTCACCAGGCAGACGCACCATGACCAACGAAGATCGGATCAAGCTGGAACCCAGCTGGAAAGAAGCCCTCCACGAGGAATTCGAGAAGCCCTACATGAAGCAGTTGGGCGAATTCCTCCGCGCGGAGAAGGCCGCCGGCAAGGTGATCTTCCCGCCCGGCCCGCTGATCTTCAACGCGCTGAACACCACGCCGCTTGCGCGCATCAAGGTGGTGATCATCGGCCAGGACCCGTACCACGGCCCCGGCCAGGCCCATGGCCTGTGCTTCTCGGTGCAGCCGGGAGTGCCGACGCCGCCGTCGCTGCAGAACATCTATAAAGAGCTGCATCGCGATCTGAACATTCCGATTCCCAATCATGGTTGTCTGCAGCACTGGGCCGAGCAGGGCGTGCTGCTGCTCAATACTTCGCTGACCGTGGAGCAGGCTCGTGCCGGCTCCCACGCCCAGTCGGGCTGGGGCCCGTTCACCGATAAGGTGATAGAAGTGGTCAGCCAACGCTGCGAGAACCTGGTATTCCTGCTCTGGGGCTCCCATGCCCAGAGCAAGCAGAAGCTGATCGACGCGCAGAAGCATCTGGTGCTCAAGTCCGCGCACCCATCCCCGCTGTCGGCCTACCGTGGTTTCCTTGGCAACGGCCACTTCAGCCGCACCAACAAGTTCCTCGAACAGCACGGCCTTCCGCCCATCGACTGGTCGCTGCCGCCGGTTTGATCGCTTACCCAAAAAGAGGCCCGCACGACGGCGGGCCTTGAAAATCGCCGCGCGTCTCGACGCGGCGAGCGTGGTTGCTTTTACGCGGCGTCAGCCAGCGCCTCGCGGGAGCGGCGGGCGCGTTTGCGCCAGGCGCGGAGCAGCGGCAGGCCGAGCATCAGCGCGACCAGTGCCCAGGTACCGATGGCGATGGGGCTGGACCAGAGAATGCCCAGTTCACCGTTGGAGATGGACAGCGCGCGGCGCAGGTTCTGCTCCATCAGCCCGCCGAGGATGAAGCCCAGCAGCAGCGGTGAGAGTGGGAAGTCCAGCTTGCGCAGGATGTAGCCGAGGATGCCGATGGCGACCATCAGGAACAGGTCGAAGGTGGTGGCGTGCACGGCGTACACGCCGATGGCGGTGATGATCGCGATGCCCGGCACCAGCGCCCAGTTCGGCACCGAGAGGATGCGGGTGAACACCCGGACCATCGGCACGTTGAGGATGATCAGCATGACGTTGGCGATGAACAGCGAGGCGATCAGGCCCCAGACGATGTTCGGCTGTTCCTGGAACAGCAGCGGGCCGGGGGTGATGTTGTACAGGCTGAGCGCGCCGATCATCACCGCCGTGGTGCCCGAGCCGGGGACGCCGAGGGTCAGCATCGGCACCAGGGCGCCGCAGGCGGAGGCGCCGATGGCGGTTTCCGGGGCGGCCAGGCCGCGCAGGTCGCCCTTGCCGAACTTGCCCGACTCGCCCGCCATCTTCTTCTCGGTCATGTAGGCCACGGCGCTGGCGAGGGTTGCGCCGGCGCCGGGTAGCACGCCCATGATGAAGCCGAGCAGGCCGCAGCGCAGGTTGACCACTGCCACCGAGGCCGCTTCCTTCGCGTTGAACAGCATGCGTCCGCTGGCCTCGACCATCTTGTGGCCGTGGTGGGTCTTCTCCAGCAGCAGGAGGATTTCGCTGACCGAGAACAGACCCAGTACCAGCACCACGAACTGGATGCCGTCGGAGACGTGGATATTGTCGAAGGTGAAGCGGTACACGCCGCTGTTGGCGTCGATCCCGACGCTGGACAGGAACAGCCCGAGCAGCGCTGCCAGCAGCGTCTTCAGCGGCCGGTCGCCGGCCAGCCCGCCCAGGGCGACGATGGCGAAGACCATCAGCACGAAGTATTCCGCCGGGCCGAAGGCGATCGCCCATTTCGCCAGCAGCGGGGCGAACAGCACCATGCCGCAGGTGGCGATGAAGGCGCCAATGAAGGAGCTCCAGGCCGACAGCGACAGGGCCACGCCGGCCAGGCCGTTGCGTGCCATGGGGTAGCCGTCGAGGGTGGTCATCACGGTGGAGGCTTCGCCGGGGATGTTCAGCAGGATCGAGGAAATCCGTCCGCCGTATTCGCAACCCAGGTACACGGCGGCCAGCAGGATCAGCGCCGACTCCGGCGGCAGGCCGAGGGCGAAGGCCACCGGGATCAGCAGGGCCACGCCGTTGATCGGGCCCAGGCCCGGCAGCAGGCCGACGACGGTGCCGATCAGGGTGCCGATCAGCGCGGTGATCAGGTTGTAGGGGGTCAGGGCAACACCGAAGCCCTGGCCGAGGTAGCTCAACGTATCCATGATTCAGTCCTCAGAGCAGGGGATCGAGGATGCCCAGCGGTAGCGGGACGTCCAGGGTGCGGTCGAACAGCACGTAGAGGCCGATGGCGAGCAGCGTGGCAGTGACCACGCTGGCCACCGGGCGGCCGCCGTAGATCAGCGCGATGAAGGTGCCGACCAGGGCACTGGCGGGGATGAAGCCCAGCGGCTCGAACAGCCCGGCGTAGACCGCGAGCAGCGCGACGCAGAGCACCACCTTGGCCAGCAGCGCGCCTTCCAGCGCGGGCTCGTCGTCCTCGCGCTTGATCGGTGTGGGCCGCACGATCAGCCAGGCGAGGCCGGCAGCCATCAAGCCCAGGCAGAGCAGCGGATAGGCGCGCGGGCCGACCGGTTCGTAGGAGAAGGGCGCCTGCAGTTGCCAGGCGATCAGGGCGAAGGCGACGCAGGCGAACAGCCAGGCGCCGGCGAACAGCCGCTGGAAGAGGCTGGTACGGGACATGGGGAGTCTCCTGGCGCCGCCTTCGTTGAAGGCGGCGCCGCACGGGGCGTTACTGGATGAGGCCGAACTCGCGGGCCAGCTGCTTGTACTGGGCGACCTGCTGCTTCACGTAGGCGTCCAGCTCCGGGCCGGTCATGGCGAAGGGGAACAGCTCGCGCTGGTCGCGCAGCTTGGCGAAGTCTTCGGAAGCCAGCAGCTTGTCGAAGGAGGCCTTCCAGAACTGGTAGTCCTCATCGCTCACCTTCGGCCCGACGTAGAAACCGCGCACCACCGGCCAGACGATGTCGAAGCCCTGCTCCTTGGCGGTGGGGATGTCGGCCATGCCTTCATCCTTCAGGCGCTCCTCGGCGAACACCGCGAGGATGCGCATCTTGCCGGCGCGGATGTGCGGCATGGAGTCGGAGATGTCCGTGCTGCCCACCTGAATATGCCCGCCCAGCAGCGCCGTGGCGATCTCTCCGCCGCCCTCCAGGGCGACGTAACGCAGCTGCTTCGGATCGATGCCGGCAGCCTTGGCGATCAGCGCGGTCTGCATCCAGTCCTGGCTGCCGACGGTGCCGCCGGAGCCGATCACTACCTTGCCCGGGTCGGCCTTGAGCGCAGCGACCAGGTCGCCGAGGTTCTGGTACGGCGAGTCGCTGGGCACCGCGATGGCGCCGTAGCTGGTGCCCACGGCGGCCAGCCATTTCACGGCGTTCTCGTCGAAACGGCCGAACTTGCCCTGGGCCAGGTTCAGCAACGAGCCGCTGGAGAAGGCGGTGATGGTGTTGCCGTCGGCCGGACGCTGGGCGACTACCGCGTTGTAGGCCACGGCGCCGACACCGCCGGGCATGTAGGTGACACGCATCGGCTTGGTCAGCAGCTTCTCGTCCACCAGGGCGCTCTGCGCCAGCTTGCAGGTGAGGTCGAAGCCGCCGCCGGGAGAGGCCGGGGCGATGCATTCCGGGCGCTTGGGCTCGGCCATCAGTTGGCTGGCCGCGAGCAGGGTGGCGCCGGCCAGGGTCAGGTTGCGCAGGACGGTGGACATGGTGCGATGCCTCTCTTGTTGTTGTCGGTTTACCAGATCGCCAGGGAGTAGCTGAGGTAGATACGCGTCTCGTCGGCGTCCCGCGCGAAGCTCGAACGGTAGGTGGCGTTGCGCACGCGCACTGCCACGTCCTTGAGCGGGCCGCTCTGGATCACGTACTTGATGTCGGTGTTGCGCTCCCATTCCTTGCCGTGACCGTCCATGCCGTTGATTTTGGCATTGTCGCCGCTGATGTAGCGATTCATCAGGGTCAGGCCGGGGATGCCGAGGCCGGCGAAGTCGTAGTCGTGGCGCACTTGCCAGGAGCGCTCGTCGGTCTCGGCGAAGTCGCCGACCTGGACGAAGTTGACGAGATAGGGGTTGCTGCCATCGATGTAGGGGAAGGCGCTATCGCCGCTCATCTGCTGCCAGCCGAGGCTGAACTTGTTGGCGCCCAGGGCGTAGCCGAGCATGCCGTTGAAGGCGCGGTTGTCGATTTCGCCGCCGCGCGCCTCGCCCTGGTCGTCGCTGATGGCCAGGCGCACATCCGCGCTGAACTTGCCTGGGCCCAGCGGATAGGCGGCGAGCAGGCCGACGAAGTGCTGGCGGTAGACCTCGTCCAGCTGCGCGTAGTGGTAGCGGCCGGTGAGGTGGTCGGTGAACTTGTAGTCGCCGCCGGCCAGGTCGTAGTGCTTGCCTTCGGCGCTGCCGCCGGAGAAGCGGCGGTTCTTGTTGTTCAGCGCAAGGTCGGTGTAGTCGGTGGAGTCGCGGTCCTTCACTTTCTCCAGACGCCCGCCGGTGAAGTTCAGGCCCGGCAGGTCGGTGGAGTTGAGCAGGCCGCCCTCGAAGGTCTGCGGGAACAGGCGGCTGTCGTTGGGCTGCAGGGTGGGCAGGTCGGGAATCAGGCTGCCGATCTTCAGCTCGGTCTCGGATGCCTTGAACTTGGCCGTCAGGCCCAGCTTGCTGTATTCGTCGGCGGTGCGGCCGTTGTCATGGGTGGGCAGCAGGCCGGTGCCGGTGCGGTCCGGCGAGGAGTCGAGCTTCAGGCCGAGCATGCCCATGGCGTCGAGGCCGACGCCGATGGTGCCGGGGGTATAGCCGGACTGGAAGTCGAGGATGAAACCCTGCGCCCATTCTTCGCGCTTGGACTGGCCGGCGCCGTCGCGAAAATCGCGGTTGAAATAGATGTTCTGGGTGCTGAGCGTGGCGCTGCTGTCTTCGACAAAGCCGGCGGCATCGCACAGCGGCGCGACCCCGGCGAAAGCCAGCAGGGCGGGTGTCAGGCAGCGGGAGTTGGGCTTGGCAAAAGCCGGTGCAGCCAAAGGCTGGGCGGTGGGCATCTGTGGTCTCCGTTCTTGTTGTTGTCGCGAAAGGGCACCACGCCGCCTTCCGCTCTGTTGACGGTCTTTGCCGTCGCCGAGTCCGCTGCTCCCGCCGTTGCGCCTGGGCAGTCGGCGCTGAAAAGAACGGGGTTGGGAGGCGGCTCGTCGGCGATGCTAACGGGCTAAGCTTTCGCCAGGCTTTCAGTCTCCTTTCACAGTGATTTCAGCGAATTTCCCCCATTCACAGCGGCTCGCGGATGGGTAAACTGCCGGCCCGAACCTGTAGTCCGAAGGGGTAGTCCCACGTGCGAATCCTCTTGGTTGAAGACCATCCGCAGCTTGGCGAGAGCGTCGCCCAGGCGCTCAAGGGCGCGGGTTGGACGGTGGACCTGCTGCAGGACGGCGTGGCCGCCGACCTGGCCCTGGCCAGCGAGGACTACGCCCTGGCCATCCTCGATGTCGGCCTGCCGCGGCTGGACGGTTTCCAGGTGCTGGCGCGCCTGCGCGAGCGCGGCAAGACGCTGCCCGTGCTGATGCTTACCGCCCGTGGCGAGGTGCGTGACCGTGTGCACGGCCTGAACCTGGGCGCCGACGATTACCTGGCCAAACCCTTCGAACTCACCGAGCTGGAAGCGCGGGTGAAGGCCCTGCTGCGCCGCAGTGTGCTCGGCGGTGAACAGCAGCAGCGCTGCGGCGAACTGGTCTACGACCTCGGCGCGCGGCGCTTCACTCTCGCCGAGCAGGCGATGAACCTCACTTCCCGCGAGCAGGCCGTGCTGGAGGCGCTGATCGCGCGACCGGGGCGGGTGATGAGCAAGGAACAACTGGCGGCGCAGGTGTTCGGCCTGGACCAGGATGCCAGCGCCGATGCCATCGAGATCTACGTGCATCGCCTGCGCAAGAAGCTCGAGGGCAGCTCGGTGCGTATCGTCACCTTCCGTGGCCTGGGCTACCTGCTGGAAGCCCAGGATGGCTGAACGGCGCTGGCGCTTTCCCGGCACGGGAAGCCTGCGTGGGCGGCTGCTCTGGCGCCTTGGCGGCCTGCTGCTGGTGCTGCTGCTGATCGGCAGCGCGGCCACGTACTGGCGTGCCCGCCACGCCGCCGACATAGCCTATGACCGAACGCTGCTGGCGTCCGCGCGGGACATCGCCGACGGCCTCTACGCCAGCGACGGCACCCTGCGCGCCAACGTGCCCTACGTGGCGCTGGACAGCTTCGAGTACGACAGCGCCGGGCGGATCTTCTACCAGGTGATCGACCCCCAGGGGAAAATGATCTCCGGCTACGAGAACCTGCCGGCACCGCTGCCGACCACCCCGCGCACCGACGATTACCCGGCGCTGGCCAAGTTCTATGACGCTACCTACGAAGGGCAGGGCGTGCGGGTGGTCAGCCTGTTGCAGCCGGTGAGCCAGCCGACGGTCAACGGCATGGCGGAAATCCGCGTCGCCGAAACCATGGGCGCGCGGGAGCGGCTGGCGCGCAACCTGCTCGCCGACACCTTGCTCAACCTGGCGCTGTCGGCCATCGCCGCGCTGATGATGGTCTGGTACGCGGTGAGCGCCGGCCTTCGCCCCCTGGATCGCCTGCGCGAAGCGGTGGAGGAACGCCAGCCTGACGACCTGCGCCCGCTGCCGGAAGTCCGTGTGCAGAAGGAACTGCGCCCATTGGTGGCGGCGCTCAACCACTTCACCGTGCGTCTGCGCGGGCTGTTCGACCGGCAGTCGCAGTTCATCGCCGAGGCGTCCCACGAACTGCGTACGCCACTGGCCGCGCTCAAGGCGCGGTTGGAGCTGGGCCTGCGCGAGGAAGACCCGCAGCGATGGCGCACGACGCTGGTCGAGGCCGTGCAGAACACCGACCGGGTGACCGGGCTGGCCAATCAGCTGCTGTCGCTGGCTCGCGTCGAAAGTGGTGCCCGCGCCATTGCCGAAGGAGCAGGAGAGCGCATCGAACTGGGCCAACTGGCCCGCGAACTCGGCCTGGCGCTGGCGCCCCTGGCTTATTCACGCGGCGTGGCGCTGGCGCTGGAAGCGGATGAACCGGCCTGGGTGAAGGGCGACCCGACGCTGCTCAACGAACTGCTCAGCAATCTGGTGGATAACGCCATCGCTCACGCTCCGGCAGATGGCAACGTGATCATCCGCGTGCGTTCGCCGGCAGAACTGGAGGTCGAGGACGATGGCCCCGGCATCCCGCCGGAAGAGCACGACAAGGTCTTCCGCCGCTTCTACCGCCGCCGCCAGCAGGGCACCGGCCTGGGCCTGGCCATCGTCGGCGAGATCTGCAGCGCGCATCGTGCCCGCATCGAGTTGGGCCAGGGCGAGCTGGGCGGGCTGCTGGTGCGGGTGACCTTCCCGGCGGAAAACGCCTGAGCCAGAAACACGAAACCCGCCGGCAAGGGCGGGTTTCAGCGCTGGGCAGGAGCAGCCCTGCCAAGCTCAATGCCGTTATTGCAACATGCTCATGGCCGCTTCCATGGCGGCGGAGAGGTCTTCGTCTTCCTTCACGTCCGCCTTCGGGTCCAGGCCCAGCTTGGCGAACGCCGGGATGATTGCCCAGTCCAGCTCGGTGTAGGGATGCTGGCTGCCGAGGTAGCTTTGCAGGGTGGCGACCTGGACGATGTCGACGTAATCGACCTTGGCCGAGTCGCGGCTGAAGTCCAGGTGCTGGCCCGGCACGGCGGCGATCGGCGCCGGGAAGTCCCAGGCCTTGAGGATGCGGTCGCCGATGATCGGGTGGATGCGCTCGATCACGTGGTTGAGGCTGATGGAGTCGGCCAGCAGCTCGCTGTGCTCCTCGGCGTAGGTGAGGATCGGCAGCACGCCGATCTGGTGCACCAGGCCGGCGAGGGTCGCCTGGTCCGGCGCGAGGCGAGTGTAGTGGCGGCACAGGGCGTGGCAGATGCCAGCGATCTCGGTGCTCTTGGTCCATACCTCGCGCATCTTGCGGTCTACCACGTCGGAGGTGGCCTGGAACATCTGCTCCATGGCCAGGCCGGTGGCCAGGTTGCAGGTGTAGTTGATCCCCAGTCGGCTGATCGCCATCTGCAGATCGTTGATTTCCTTGTTGGTGCGCAGCAGGGGGCTGTTCACCACCTTGATGATGCGCGCGGTCAGGGCGGCGTCGTTGCCGATCACCTTGGCCAGATCCTGGATGCTGATGTCCGGGTCTTCGGCCGCTTCGCGCACGCGCAGGGCGACTTCGGGCAGCGTCGGCAGCACCAGCTCATCGTTGTCGATGGCCCGTAGCAGTTCCTGTTGTACTTTTTCGGCAAGCTTGCTCATGAAGTGTCCTTCAGGGAAAGCCGGGCTCCCCGCCCGGCACGGAATTCAGCGCTGGATCTCGCGGTCGCTGTCCAGAACGTAAGGCATATCCAGCAGGTGCAGCGGTTGGTCTTCACCCAGACGCACATTGCCGTCGGCAGCGGCGTCGTCCTGCAGCACGGCGAGCAGCTCCACGCCATCGGCCGCGCGGGCGGCCAGTACCACCTCGCCGACGCTGGTGGAGTGCACCGGCGAGAACAGCTCGCGGCCCGGCTCCGGCAGTTCGCCGCTGTTGAGCTTCAGACGGTGCAGGCGGCGCTTGAGGCGGCCCAGGTACTGCATGCGCGCAACGATTTCCTGGCCGGTGTAGCAGCCCTTCTTGAAGCTCACGCCGCCCACGGCCTGCAGGTTGATCATCTGCGGGATGAACAGTTCGCGGGTGGCGCCGAACACCTGGCCGACGCCGGCACGCACCTGGCCGAGCAGCCAGTCGTTGAGTTCGGCGTGGGGCAGGTGGGCCTGCAACAGCTCGGCAATGGCAGCGGCACGCTCGGCCGGCACCCAGAGTTCGACGCGGCCCTGGCCGAGGCCGATGGCGATCAGGCCGTCGGCCCGCGCTACCTGGTCGGCTTCACCGGAGAGCTGCAGCTTCAGTTCGGCCAGAACGGCGTCCGCAGCGCTCAGGCCGAAGCGCGCCCACTGGCTGCTGTCATCGGAGAGGGTGGCCTTGGAGAACACGGCGTACTTCTTCAGGTCCGCCAACTGGCTGTCCAGCAGGTCCCTGGCCATGGCCAGCAGGAAGCCTTCGCCCTCGGCGAGGATGCGGAAACTGGAGGTCATCCGGCCCTTGGGCGTACAACGGGCGCCGAGGCTGGAGTACTCGGCGTTGAGGTAATTGAGATTGCAGGTCAGCTGGCCCTGGAGGAATTTGGCGCCGTCCGCGCCACGGACGGCGAGAATCCCTTCGTGATTGAGTTCGGTGTAGAAAGCAGAGTCGGTCATCACGATTCGCTGGAAGAAAGTTAGGGGCCTCATGATAGAGCTCAGGCCCCGCCTTGTCAGCGGGTGCCGGGGGAGTCGAGCATGCGTATAATGCCGCTCGGCTCGCGCCGTCCGTCGACTTCGCGAGCGACAACACGTATTCGCCCGCTGTTAATCGAGGTGCCCGCAGATGACCGACGAAACCGAACTCAAACGCCTTTTCTGGCACAGCCGCCGCGGCATGCTGGAACTGGACGTCCTGCTGGTGCCCTTTGTCCAGGAAGTCTACCCGGGCCTGCCCGCCGATGATCAGGCGCGCTTCCGCAAGCTGCTGGAGTGCGAGGACCAGGACATGTTCGGCTGGTTCATGCAGCGCGGCGAACCGGAAGATGCCGATCTGCGCATCATCGTTCGCATGATCCTGGACCGTGTCCAGCCGAAGTGACCCCTTCGAGTGCCGCTGGCAACCGTCCATCGGTTTGCTGGCGGCCTATCTCTCCGCGCAGTTCGGTGCCGTCCTGGCGCTGCTGCTCGCGGACATTCCCCTTCACTGGAAAACGCTCGGCCTGAGTCTCGGCCTGCTGCATGCCTGCTGGGTTGTGCCGCGGCAGATTCTATTGCGCGCGCCGGATTCGGTGCGTGCGCTGCGCCACAACGCCGAGGGCTGGCAGCTGTGGAGCGAGCGGGAAGGCTTCCAGTCGGTGCAGCTGATGCCGGACAGCCTGGCGCTGCCCAGGTTGATCGTCCTGCGTTTCCGCCGCCCCGGCGATTGGCTGGCGCGCAGCGTCTGCGTCCCCGCCGATGCCCTGGCGCCGGAGTTGCACCGGCGTCTGCGGGTGCGGCTGAGGTTCAGCCGCAATAGGTGGACGGCGCCAGGATAGTGTCGCGGGCCTCGGGCAGCAGGTCCGGATAGTCCAGCGTGTAGTGCAGACCGCGGCTCTCGCGGCGCTGCATGGCAGAGAGGATGATCAGCTCGGCCACCTGGGCCAGGTTGCGCAGTTCGATCAGGTCGCGGCTGACCTTGTAGTTGGAGTAGAACTCGTCGATCTCGTCCAGCAGCAGGCGCACACGGTGCTGGGCGCGGGCCAGGCGCTTGTTGGTGCGCACGATGCCCACGTAGTCCCACATGAAGCGCCGCAGTTCGTCCCAGTTGTGCGCGATGATCACGTCTTCGTCCGAGTCGGTCACCTGGCTGGCGTCCCAGCAGGGCAGCGCGACCGGGGCCTGCTCCTTGGGCAGCTTGGCGAGGATGTCGGCGGCGGCGGAACGGGCGTAGACGAAGCACTCCAGCAGCGAGTTGCTGGCCATGCGGTTGGCGCCGTGCAGGCCGGTAAAGGTGGTTTCGCCGATGGCGTAGAGGTTCGGCACATCGGTATGGCCATGCTCGTCCACCAGTACGCCGCCGCAGGTGTAGTGCGCCGCAGGCACGACCGGGATGGGCTCGCGGGTGATGTCGATGCCGAAGTCCAGGCAGCGTTCGTAGACGGTGGGGAAGTGCTCGCGAATGAACTCGGCCGGCTTGTGGCTGATGTCCAGATAGACGTAGTCGATACCCAGGCGCTTCATCTCATGGTCGATGGCGCGGGCCACCACGTCGCGCGGGGCGAGTTCGCCCAGGGCATGGAAGCGCGGCATGAAGCGTTCGCCGTTGGGCAGGCGGAGCAGGGCGCCTTCGCCACGCAACGCCTCGGTGATCAGGAAACTCTTGGCCTGCGGGTGGTACAGGCAGGTCGGGTGGAACTGGTTGAACTCCAGGTTGCCGACCCGGCAGCCGGCGCGCCAGGCCATGGCGATGCCGTCGCCGGAATTGCCGTCCGGGTTGCTGGTATAGAGATAGACCTTGCTGGCGCCGCCGGAGGCAAGGACGGTGAAGCGCGCGCTGAAGGTGTCGACTTCGCCGGTGGCGCGATCCAGCACGTAGGCCCCCAGGCAGCGCTGGCCGTTCATCCCCAGTTTTCGCTCGGTGATCAGGTCGACGGCGACCCGCTGCGACAGCAGCTCGATATTCGGCCGCTGGCGCGCCTGCTCCAGCAGCGTATTGAAGATCGCCGCACCGGTGGCGTCGGCGGCATGGATAATGCGACGGTGGCTGTGGCCGCCCTCTCGCGTCAGGTGAAATTCGAAGCCGCCATCCTCGCGCCCCGGCTCATGGTCGCGGGTGAAGGGTACGCCCTGCTCGATCAGCCACTGGATGGCTTCGCGGCTATGCTCGACAGTGAACTTTACCGCGTCTTCGCGGCACAGGCCGGCGCCAGCGACCAGGGTGTCCTCGACATGGGACTCCACGGTATCGGTGTCATCCAGCACGGCAGCGACGCCGCCCTGGGCCCAGAAGGTGGAACCCTGGGAAAGCTCGCCCTTGCTCAGTACGGCGATCTTCAGGTGCGAGGGCAGCGTCAAAGCCAGCGTCAGGCCGGCGGCCCCGCTGCCGATCACTAGGACATCGTGCTGGAAATGCTGACTCATACCCGGCTCCACAAAATGGCGCCCTAGTATATAGAAGGGGGCCACGGCACAATACTGGCGAACCGATGACACCGAATGCGCGTGCGGTGGGCGGCAGTCGCAGGGCCGGAGGCATTCCTCACCGCTGAAGCCAGCCTGGCGGACGTCAGAGGCGGCGTCTAGGTCATTGCAGGATCACAGCAATTCACCGGAACTTTTTCAGGCGTTCCGGTTCGAACGCGGAATACCCAATCAGCTTTGCGCGCAGATTGACATTGCGCGGAAGGGGAGCGGGTGTTCCGCCCGGTACAGTTGAATTTGACGGGCTCCGGACGCATGTCGGGGTCCGGTTGCCGCCAATGTGAAAAAACTGTGCGGCGTATGCTTGGAGGGGAGAACTTTTGCAAAAGACCCGAGTCTATCTTGGCAGGACGATTCACCAGGGTGCTCGAAGCTCCTCCAGGTTTTCAGAGGAGCATTCATGCTAACCCAGGAAACGGATCAGCAACTGGTTGAACGGGTACAGCGCGGAGATAAACGGGCATTCGACCTGCTGGTGCTGAAGTACCAGCACAAGATTCTGGGGCTGATCGTGCGATTCGTGCACGACGCCCAGGAAGCCCAGGACGTCGCGCAGGAAGCATTCATCAAGGCGTATCGCGCCTTGGGTAACTTCCGCGGTGACAGTGCCTTTTATACCTGGCTGTACCGTATCGCCATCAACACCGCGAAGAACCATCTGGTTGCGCGCGGTCGGCGGCCGCCGGACAGCGATGTCACGGCAGAGGACGCGGAGTTCTTCGATGGCGATCATGCCCTGAAGGACATCGAGTCGCCGGAAAGAGCCATGCTGCGGGATGAGATCGAGGAAACGGTCCATCGCACCATCCAGCAGTTGCCCGATGATCTGCGCACGGCGTTGACCCTGCGCGAGTTCGAAGGCCTGAGTTACGAAGATATCGCCACCGTGATGCAGTGTCCGGTGGGAACCGTCCGCTCACGGATCTTCCGTGCGCGGGAAGCGATCGACAAAGCTTTGCAGCCTTTGTTGCATGATGAAGTCTGATACAGCGGCAGAAGCCAAGAGAGGTACCGCTATGAGTCGTGAAGCCCTGCAGGAATCGCTGTCCGCTGTTATGGATAACGAAGCGGATGAGCTGGAGCTGCGGCGTGTGCTTGCAGCCTGCGGCGAGGACGCCGAATTGCGGGCCACCTGGTCCCGTTACCAACTGGCCCGTGCGGTGATGCACCGCGAGCCGGCCATGCCCAAGCTGGATATTGCGGCTGCCGTATCCGCCGCATTGGCCGACGAGGCCGTGCCGGCCCCGCGCAGTCGTAATCCCTGGCGCAATGTCGGCCGCCTGGCAGTCGCCGCCTCGGTGACCCTGGCTGTGCTGGCCGGTGTGCGCATGTACCACCAGGATGACAGTGTTGCCAACGGCCTTGCCCAGCAAGGCGCCACTCCGCAGATTGCCCTGCCGCAAGTGCAAGGCCCGGCGGTACTGGCAGGCTACACTCAGGACGAGGCGCCGCAGGTGATCACCAATGCCCAGGGCGGGCAGACCACCTGGCACGAGCAGCGTCTTCCGGGTTACCTGCGTCAGCATGCGCAGCAGTCCGCCGTCAGCGGCACCGACAGCGCCCTGCCCTACGCACGCGCCGCGAGCCTGGAAAGCCGCTGATTTGCGACCTTAAGGAGCGACATGCGCGCTACGACAGCACTGTTGTTCTTCCTCGGCGGTCTGCTGGCATTGCCAGTCCAGGCCGCTGATGCGTTGGACTGGATCAAGCGCCTTTCCGAGGCTGATCAGCAACAGAACTTCCAGGGTACATTCATCTACGAACGCAGTGGAGCCTTCACCACCCACGATGTCTGGCATCGGGTGGAGAGTGATGGCTCGGTTCGCGAGCATCTTGTCCAGGTCGATGGGCCGCGCCAGGAAGTGGTGCGTGTCGATGGTGCCACCCGGTGTGTAGGTGGCGGCATGTCCGGACAGGTGTCGACCGGCGAGCTGTGGCCGGCCCGCAAGCTCAATCCGACGGATCTGTCCGCTTACTATGATGTTCGCGTCGCCGGCGAGTCGCGTATCGCCGACCGCCCGGCGGTGGTGCTGGCGGTCATCCCGCGAGATCAGCATCGCTACGGGTTCGAGTTGCACCTGGACAAGGAAACAGGGCTGCCGCTCAAGTCCCTGCTGCTCAACGACAAGGGCCAGATCATCGAGCGCCTGCAGTTCACCCGTATCGACATGGAGGCGCCGGACGACGGAGCGCTCCAGCCGAGCGCGGCCTGCAAGCCGGTGAAGGAAACCAAGGTCGCTGAAGTGAAGACCACCTGGCATTCGGAATGGGTGCCGCCGGGCTTTACCCTGAATAGTACGCTGCAGGAGCGCAGCCCGGTCTCCAATGACCAGGTCCTGTGTCTCGCCTATGGCGATGGGCTGGCGCGCTTCTCGGTGTTTCTTGAACCGCTGCACGGCGCCAAGGTCGACGATGCCCGCACCCAGCTGGGTCCGACCACGGTGGTGTCGAGGCGGTACGCCGGTGACGATGGCGGCACCATGGTGACCGTGGTCGGTGAAATCCCCAGTGGCACGGCCGAGCGCGTGGCGTTGTCCATGCGGCCAACTGGAGCCCAGCCACAGTGATCCAAGAGCGGGGGAGGGTGATTGCGGTCGATTCTAGGTCCGTCCAGGTCGAAACGCTGCGCCACTCCACCTGCTCGGGGTGCTCGGTCAGTGCCGGTTGCGGCCAGGGCTTCTTGCGTCAGTTGGGTGTTGTGCGTCGGCGCGGCGCAATGCGGGTCATGTCTTCATTGGCGCTGGCGCCCGGCGACGAAGTCGTGCTGGGTATGGATGAAGGCCTGCTGCTCAAGAGTGCCCTGCTTTTCTATCTGTCTCCTCTGATCGGGCTGTTCACGCTGGCGCTCCTGGCGGCGGGCCTCGATCTGGGGGAGCCTCTCATCATCGTCGCCGGGCTGGCGGGTTTCCTGCTGGCCTGGCTGCTGGTGCGTCACTACACGCGACGCCATACGGATGATCCGGCGATGCAACCGGTTGTGCTGCGTGCGCTGGTCGGTGGGCCGCCCGGCCCAATTTAGTGATCTTCCCAATCAACATCACGGGAGCTGTAGTCAATGCAAACCCTGAAACGCAGCATGGCTGCGCTGGTCGCCTTGCTGGCCCTTAGCCTGTCGGTTACCGCGCGAGCTGAACTACCGGATTTTACGCCGCTGGTCGAGAAAGCCTCGCCGGCGGTGGTCAACATCAGTACCACCCAGAAGCTTCCTGATCGCTCCAGCGCACAGATGGGCATTCCGGACCTCGACGGCCTGCCGCCGGGCCTGCGCGAATTCTTCGAGCGCAGCATTCCTCGTGGCCAGGGCGGTCAGGGGCAGGCTCCCCGTGGCCAGCAGCGCGAGGCTCAGTCCCTGGGTTCGGGCTTCATCATTTCCGATGATGGCTACATCCTGACCAACAACCATGTGGTCGCCGACGCCGACGAGATTCTCGTGCGCCTGTCCGATCGCAGCGAGCACAAGGCCAAGCTGGTCGGTGCCGATCCGCGCAGCGACGTGGCCGTGCTGAAGATCGACGCCAAGGGCCTGCCGACGCTCAAGCTGGGCGATTCCGACAAGCTGAAGGTCGGCGAGTGGGTGCTGGCCATCGGCTCGCCGTTCGGCTTCGATCACTCGGTGACGGCCGGCATCGTCAGTGCCAAGGGCCGCAGCCTGCCGAACGAGAACTATGTGCCGTTCATCCAGACCGACGTGGCGATCAACCCGGGTAACTCCGGTGGCCCGCTGCTGAACCTGCAGGGTGAAGTGGTAGGCATCAACTCGCAGATTTTCACTCGCTCCGGTGGCTTCATGGGGCTTTCGTTCGCGATCCCTATCGATGTGGCGCTGAACGTCGCCGATCAGCTCAAGGCTGGCGGCAAGGTCAATCGCGGCTGGCTGGGTGTGGTGATCCAGGAAGTGAACAAGGATCTGGCCGAGTCCTTCGGCCTCGACAAGCCGGCCGGCGCGCTGGTCGCGCAGCTGGTGGAAGATGGTCCGGCAGCCAAGGGCGGCCTGCAGGTGGGTGACGTGATCCTGAGCCTGAATGGCCAGACCATCAATGAGTCCGCCGACCTGCCGCACCTGGTGGGCAACATGAAGCCGGGCGACAAGGCGTCCCTGGAGGTCATTCGTGACAACAAGCGCCAGACCCTGAGTCTGACCATTGGCAGCTTGCCCGAGGATGACGACGCAATCGCCGCCGTCGAAGGCAAAGGTGCCGAGCGCAGCAGCAACCGCATGGGCGTGACCGTGGCGGAACTGACCTCTGAGCAGCGCAAGTCCCTGGATATCAAGGGCGGCGTGGTCATCAAGGAAGTGCAGGGCGGTCCGGCGGCCATGATCGGCCTGCGTCCGGGAGATGTCATCACACACCTGAACAACCGCGCAGTGGATTCCTCGAAAACCTTCAGCGAAATCGCCAAGGCGTTGCCGAAGGATCGTTCGATTTCCATGCGCGTGCTGCGCCAGGGGCGTGCGAGCTTCATCACGTTCAAGCTGACCGAGTAAGGCCGGCGCACCAGAAAAGGGCGGTTTCGACCGCCCTTTTTCATGCCTGACCGTCCGGCTCGGCGTGACGCCCCTGGCTGTATTCAGGTAAACTTCCCGGCTATTTTTCGGCGGACCGCCGCCTTCAGCCTTCCGAGTGTGTTCAGCCGTGAGTGACCTTAGTCATATCCGCAATTTCTCCATCATCGCCCACATCGACCATGGCAAGTCGACGCTGGCAGACCGCTTCATACAGATGTGCGGCGGCCTGTCCGACCGCGAGATGGAGGCCCAGGTGCTGGACTCCATGGACCTGGAGCGTGAGCGCGGCATCACCATCAAAGCGCACAGCGTCACCCTTCACTACAAGGCGAAGGATGGCAAGACCTACCAGCTGAACTTCATCGATACCCCCGGCCACGTCGACTTCACTTACGAAGTCAGCCGCTCGCTGGCCGCCTGCGAAGGCGCGCTGCTGGTGGTGGACGCAGGCCAGGGCGTGGAAGCGCAGTCGGTCGCCAACTGCTACACCGCCATCGAGCAGGGGCTGGAAGTCATGCCCGTGCTGAACAAGATGGACCTGCCGCAGGCTGACCCGGACCGCGTGAAGGACGAGATCGAAAGCATCATCGGCATCGACGCCACCGACGCCGTGGCCTGTTCGGCCAAGAGCGGCATGGGCGTGGAAGATGTGCTGGAGCGCCTGGTCACTGCCATTCCTGCGCCCGAAGGCGAGATTGATGCGCCGCTACAGGCACTGATCATCGACTCCTGGTTCGACAATTACCTGGGCGTGGTCTCGCTGGTGCGCGTGAAGCACGGCTGCGTCAAGAAGGGCGACAAGATCCTGGTGAAGTCCACCGGCAAGGTCCACCAGGTGGACAGCGTCGGCGTGTTCACCCCCAAGCACACCGAGACCCCGGACCTCAAGGCTGGTGAAGTAGGCTTCATCATCGCCGGCATCAAGGACATCCTCGGTGCCCCGGTGGGCGACACCCTGACTCTGAACAACACACCCGATGTGGACGTGCTGCCAGGCTTCAAGCGCATCAAGCCGCAGGTCTACGCCGGCCTGTTCCCGGTCAGCTCCGATGACTTCGAGGACTTCCGCGAAGCGTTGCAGAAGCTGACCCTGAACGATGCCGCCCTGCAGTACGAGCCGGAAAGCTCCGAGGCCCTGGGCTTCGGCTTCCGCATCGGCTTCCTCGGCATGCTGCACATGGAGATCATCCAGGAGCGCCTGGAGCGCGAATACGACCTGGACCTGATCACCACCGCGCCGACCGTGATCTTCGAGATCGTGCAGAAGAATGGCGACATCCTCTATGTCGACAACCCATCCAAGCTGCCCGATCTTTCCTCCATCGACGAGATGCGTGAGCCGATTTGCCGCGCGACGATTCTTGTGCCTCAGGAGCACCTGGGCAACGTCATTACCCTGTGCATCGAGAAGCGCGGTGTCCAGCGTGACATGCACTTCCTCAGCGGCCAGGTCCAGGTGATCTATGACCTGCCGATGAACGAAGTGGTGCTGGACTTCTTCGACCGCCTGAAGTCCACCAGCCGTGGCTATGCTTCGCTGGACTACAGCTTCGATCGCTTCGAGCCGGCCAACCTGGTTCGTCTCGATGTACTGATCAACGGCGAGAAGGTCGACGCCCTTGCCCTGATCGTCCACCGCGACAATGCCCCGTACAAGGGCCGTCAGCTGGTGGAGAAGATGAAGGAATTGATTCCGCGGCAGATGTTCGACGTCGCGATCCAGGCGGCCATCGGCGGGCAGATCATCGCCCGCTCGACGGTCAAGGCGCTCAGGAAGAACGTGCTGGCCAAATGCTACGGTGGTGACGTGAGTCGTAAGCGCAAGCTGCTGGAAAAGCAGAAGGCCGGTAAGAAAAGGATGAAGCAGGTCGGTAGCGTGGAGATTCCGCAGGAAGCCTTCCTCGCTGTGCTCAAAGTGGACAGTTGAACCCTATGACCCTGAATTTCCCGCTGTTGCTGGTGATTGCCGTCGCAGTGTGCGGCGTTCTTGCCCTGGTGGACCTGGTGCTGTTCGCACCGCGTCGCCGGGCGGCCATTTCCGCCTATGAAGGCTCCGTCAGCGAAGCCGATCCGGCGGTGCTGGAGAAGCTGAACAAGGAACCGGTGCTGGTCGAATACGGCAAGTCGTTCTTCCCGGTGCTGTTCATCGTGCTGGTGCTGCGTTCGTTCCTGGTGGAACCGTTCCAGATTCCGTCGGGTTCGATGAAGCCGACCCTGGAAGTGGGCGATTTCATCCTGGTGAACAAGTTCGCCTATGGCATCCGCCTTCCGGTACTGGATACCAAGGTGATCCCGGTGGGTGACCCGCAGCGCGGCGATGTCATGGTCTTCCGCTACCCCAGCGATCCGAACATCAACTACATCAAGCGTGTCATTGGCGTGCCGGGCGACACCATTCGCTACACCAGCGACAAGCGCCTGTACATCAACGACCAACTGGTGGCCGAGTCCCTGGTGGGCGAGGAGCCGGGCACGCTGGGCAGTGTGACCCTGTACCGAGAGAAGCTGGGCGCCGTGGAGCACATGATCCGCAAGGAAATGACCCGCTTCCGCATCGAGCCCGGCAAGCAGTGGAAGGTGCCGGCCGAGCACTACTTCATGATGGGCGACAACCGCGACAACTCCAACGACAGCCGCTACTGGAACGATCCGAAGATTCCGAAGGACCTGTTGGGCATGGTTCCGGATCGCAATATCGTCGGCAAGGCGTTCGCAGTCTGGATGAGCTGGCCGGATCCGAAGATGCGCAATCTGCCGAATTTCTCGCGAGTCGGCGTGATTCACTAAACTTGTGAGACGCTTCGGGCCGGCAAGGTTGGAGCGATGCTAAAAAAGGCGGGGCTGCACGCGGGGAGCGAGGCAGCCCCGCTTCACTTGGACCCGCTGCGGTTGGCGGGCAAATAAGAAAGATACCGACATGAGGTCGATATGACGTACGCACGTTCGCAGAAGGGGATGTCGTTGCTGAGTTGGCTGGTAGTGCTTGCCTTCGTGGCATTCATTGCCAGCGCCGCGTTCAAGGTCATTCCGCATTACCTGGACTACTACGCCGTAGAAAAAGCGATCAAAGCCGTTGAGACCGACAAGAGCGCTGAAGTCAGTGATGTGCATTCCTTCTACGCTTATATGGAAAGGGCGCTGATGCTTAACGGCATCCGCGACCTAAAGCTGGATGAAGCGCTGGATATCAAGCAAGAGAACAATGAGTTCCTTGCCCACCTGAAGTATGAAAAACGCGAGCCACTGGTGCAGAACATTGACCTGGTGGTCAAATTTGACAAAGAATTCCGTGTACGAGTGCCGTGAGCAACAACAGCCTGGATCGACTTGAGCGCAAGCTTGGCTACACCTTCCGCGACCAGGACCTGATGGTCCTGGCGCTGACCCATCGCAGTTTCGCCGGGCGCAATAACGAGCGCCTGGAGTTCCTCGGTGACGCCATCCTCAACTTCGTCATTGGCGAAGCCCTGTTCACCCATTTCCCCCAGGCCCGTGAAGGCCAGCTGTCGCGCTTGCGTGCGCGCCTGGTGAAAGGCGAGACCCTGGCCCTGCTGGCCCGCGGTTTCGAAATCGGGGATTACCTGCGACTGGGCTCGGGCGAGCTGAAGAGCGGCGGGTATCGCCGTGAGTCGATTCTGGCTGACGCCATGGAGGCGCTGATCGGCGCCATCTATCTGGACACCGGCATGGATTCTGCCCGTGAGCGGATCATGGCCTGGCTCGGCCCGCAGTTGCGTGAGCTGACCCCGGTGGATACCAACAAGGACCCCAAGACCCGCCTGCAGGAGTTCCTGCAGTCCCGCGGGTGCGAACTGCCGCGCTACGACGTGGTGGATATCCAGGGCGAGCCGCACTGCCGCACCTTCTTCGTCGAGTGCGAGGTGGCCCTGCTGAATGACAAGACCCACGGGCACGGCGGCAGCCGCCGTATCGCCGAGCAGGTGGCCGCCGCCGCCGCGCTGGCAGCCCTGGGCGTGGAGAATGGCCATGAGTGAGCACGAGCAAGACCAGCACGACCCATCCGAGCACGATGAAGCAGGAGTCGTTCGTTGCGGCTATGTGGCCATCGTCGGCCGCCCCAACGTCGGCAAGTCGACCCTGCTCAACCATATCCTCGGGCAGAAGCTGGCGATCACCTCGCGCAAGCCGCAGACCACCCGCCACACCCTGTTGGGTATCAAGACCGAGGGTGACGTGCAGGCGGTGTATGTCGACACCCCCGGCCTGCACAAGGACAACGACAAGGCCCTCAACCGCTACATGAACCGTTCGGCCAGCGCCGCGCTGAAGGACGTCGACGTGGTGATCTTCGTCGTCGATCGCAATCGCTGGACCGACGAAGACCAGATGGTCTACGACAAGGTCAAATACGTGAGTTGCCCGGTCCTGCTGGCGGTGAACAAGGTCGACCGCATGGAAGACAAGGGCGAGTTGCTGCCGCACCTGAAGTGGCTGGCCGAACAGCTGCCCAATGCCGAAGTCGTGCCGATCTCCGCCCAGCACGGGCAGAATCTCGATGTGCTGGAATCCCTGGTGGCCGAGCGCCTGCCGGAGAGCGAGCACTTCTTCCCGGAAGACCAGATCACCGACCGCAGCAGCCGTTTCCTCGCTGCCGAGCTGGTGCGCGAGAAGATCATGCGCCAGCTGGGCGCCGAGCTGCCGTACCAGGTCACCGTGGAGATCGAGGAATTCAAGCAGGACGGTCCGATCCTGCACATCCATGCGCTGATCCTGGTCGAGCGTGACGGCCAGAAGAAGATCATCATCGGCGAGAAGGGCGAGCGCATCAAAAGCATCGGCCAGAACGCGCGCAAGGACATGGAAGTGCTGTTCGATTCCAAGGTCATGCTCAATCTCTGGGTGAAGGTGAAAGGCGGCTGGTCCGACGACGAGCGCGCACTGCGTTCGCTGGGCTACGGCGACCTCTGACCCTCGGCGCCCCGCGACCTTTTGCGGGGCGCACCCTTCGGGCGCCTGAGGGCGTTCACCTCCCGACTTCCACTCCAGGCGTAGCGCCATGAGCCTCGCTTCCACTGCCCAAGCCGCCTTCGTCCTGCACAGCCGTCCCTACAGGGAAACCAGCGCGCTGGTGGATTTCTTCACCCCGCTGGGGCGTCTGCGTGCTGTGCTGCGCGGCGCGCGGGGCAGGGCCGGTGCGCTGGCGCGGCCGTTCGTGCCGCTGGAGGTCGAGTTCCGCGGACGCAGTGAGCTGAAGAACGTCGTGCGCCTGGAACCCAACGGCATCCCCAACCTGCTCAGTGGCGAGGCGCTGTTCAGCGGCCTGTACCTGAACGAGCTGATGATCCGCCTGCTGCCGGCGGAGGATCCGCATCCCGCATTGTTCGATCACTACCTCGCGACCCTGCCGCTGCTGGCCGCCGGCAATCCGCTGGAGCCGCTGCTGCGCTCCTTCGAATGGCGGCTGCTGGACGACCTGGGCTATGGTTTTTCCCTGGACACCGATATCGTCGGCCAGAGCGTTGCGCCGGACGGTCTCTATCGCCTGTTGCCCGACTCGGGCCTCGAGCCGGTCGGCAGCCTGCAGCCGGGCCTGTTCCACGGCGCCGACCTGCTGGCCATGGCCGAAGCCGACTGGAGCGCGCCGGGCGCCCTGGCGGCGGCCAAGCGCCTGATGCGCCAGGCGCTGGCACCCCATCTTGGCGGCCGACCGCTGGTCAGCCGCGAGCTCTTCATGAATCGCAAGGACAACTCCCGTGACTGAAGCCAACCGTATCCTGCTCGGCGTGAACATCGACCACGTCGCCACCCTGCGCCAGGCCCGCGGCACCCGTTATCCCGACCCGGTGAAAGCCGCGCTGGACGCCGAGGAAGCCGGCGCCGACGGCATCACCGTGCACCTGCGCGAAGATCGCCGGCACATCCAGGACCGCGATGTGCGCGTGCTCGCCGAAGTGCTGCAGACGCGCATGAACTTCGAGATGGGCGTCACCGAGGAGATGATGAAGTTCGCCGAGATCATCCGTCCGGCCCATGTATGCCTGGTCCCGGAAACCCGCCAGGAACTGACCACCGAGGGCGGCCTGGACGTCGCCGGCCAGGAAGCGCGCATCCGCGAAGCGGTGCAGCGCCTCGCGGCCGCTGGTTGCGAAGTGTCGCTGTTCATCGACCCGGACCCGCTTCAGATCGAGGCCTCGGCACGCATCGGTGCGCCGGCCGTCGAACTGCACACCGGTCGTTACGCCGACGCGCACAACCCGGCCGAAGCGGCCCATGAACTGGCGCGCATTCGCGATGGCGTGGAATTCGGCCTGTCCCATGGGCTGATCGTCAACGCCGGCCACGGCCTGCATTACCACAACGCCGAGCCGGTGGCGGCGATTGCCGGGATCAACGAACTGAACATCGGCCACGCCATCGTCGCTCACGCGCTGTTCGTGGGCTTCAAGCAGGCAGTTGCCGAGATGAAGGCGCTGATCGTGGCGGCGGCCAATCGCTGATTGGGGTGGTTCGCGAGCAAGGGCTAGTCGCCTCCTTCGGTCCTACAAGGAGCACTGCTCTTCGTAGGATCGAGCTTGCTCGCGAACCTGTCGAGATTTAGGGCTTGCGTGCCACCAGCGTGGCGCGCAGCGGCGCCGGCAGGCCTTCGATGGTGCGGCCGTGATCTTCCGGATCGAGGAAATCCGGTAGCGACTGGTAGCGCATCCACTCGGTCGCCCGCTGTTCGTCCACCGAGGTGCGGCTGATGTCCACGCTGCGCACGTCAGTGAAGCCCGCGCGGCGCAGCCACAGCTCCAACGCCGGCACCGACGGCAGGAACCACACGTTGCGCATCTGCGCGTAGCGGTCCTCGGGCACCAGCACGGTGTTCACGTCGCCTTCCACCACCAGGGTCTCCAGCACCAGTTCGCCCCCCTTGCGCAGGCAATCCTTGAGCGCGAGCAGGTGGTCGATGGGCGAGCGGCGATGGTAGAGCACGCCCATGGAGAACACGGTATCGAAGCCTTCCAGCTTTTCGGGCAGGTCTTCCAGGGCGAAGGGCAGGTGCCACGTCGGTAGGTCTGGCAGGTAACGCTTCATGGCGAGGAACTGGCAGAAGAACAGCCAGTTCGGATCGACGCCCACCACGCTGCGCGCGCCCGCGCCGAGCATGCGCCACTGGTAGTAACCGTTGCCGCAGCCGACATCCAGTACGCGCTTGCCGGTCAGGTCGAGGTGCGGCGAGACACGCTCCCATTTCCAGTCCGAGCGCCATTCGGTATCGATGTGCACGCCGAACAGGTGGAACGGTCCCTTGCGCCATGGGATCAGCCCTTGCAGGGCGAGCTTGAGCTGGTTGCGGGTGGCCTCGTCGCAGGCGCCTTCCAGATTGAAGCGCTCGCGCAGTTCGATGGCGGCGGGCTGCAGCTCGGGCAGACGATCCACCGCCGCCAGCCAGCGTTCCAGGTCGCCATGGCCGTCGTCGACCTTGGCGGCCAGTTGCGCGGGCAGCGTGGCCGCCCAGGATTCCAGCGGTGTGCCGGCCAGTTCAAGGCCGAGGCGGTCGAGGTCGAAGCGTTCGATCATGGCAGGGCAATCAGGGATGCGAAGTTGAGGCATTGGAACCAGGGCACGACCTTGGAGAAACCGGCGGCCAGCAGGCGCTCACGGTGGGTTTCCAGGGTGTCGGGGCGCATGACGTTCTCGATGGCGGTGCGCTTCTGGGCGATTTCCAGTTCGCTGTAGCCATTGGCGCGCTTGAAGTCGATGTGCAGGTCGGTGAGCAGCTCGTGCTCCTGCTCGTCGGCGAAGCGCAGCTTCTCCGAGAGGATCAGCGCGCCGCCGGGCAGCAGTGCGCCATGCAGGCGGGTGAGCAGCTCCAGGCGTTGTTCGGGGGCGATGAACTGCAGGGTGAAGTTCAGCGCGATCAGCGAGCAGGGCTCGAGGTCCAGTTTGAGGATGTCCGCCTCGATCAGTTCGACCGGCAGCAGTTCCTGGTGCATGGCGTCCTGGGCGCGCAGGTATTCGCCGCAGCGTTCGATCATCGGCGCGGAATTGTCGACGCCGATGACGCGGCAGCCGTCGGTCTTCACGTGGCGGCGCAACGCCTGGGTCACGGCACCCAGCGAGCAGCCGAGATCGTAGAGCACGCTGTTCGGGGTGGCGAAGCGCGCGCCGAGCACGCCGATGTTCTCGACGATGGTGGGGTAGCCCGGCACCGATCGTTTGATCATGTCCGGGAAGACGCGCACCACGTCTTCGTTGAAGGTGAAGTCGGGAACCTGGGCTTGCGGCTGGGCGAAGATGCGATCGGATTCGCTCACGCTGGATGGGCCTCGTTACGCTGGACTGGCGACGGGGCGCGGCGCGCCCGGTTTGCCGGGGCGCGCATTGTAGCCGAGGCGCGAAGTGCGCCCAAGCGTCAGCCGATAAGGGTCACTTGAGCTGGTCGGAGAAGTATTCGCCGGCACCCTGCAGCGGGCCGAGCGGGTTCTTCTTGTCTTCCATGCGGCGGATGTTCGGCTCGCCATTGCTGGTCTTGTGCACGACCACGTCGTCGATCAGCACGAACACCGGGCGGAACGACCAGCCCTGCACCTGGCGGCGCTTGCGGAAGTTGAAGATGTCGGCCCAGAAACTGCCGACGCGCTGGCTGTCGGTCTTGTTGAAGTCGAAGGCGTAGCCGATGCAGCGGTCCTTGGCCTGCAGGCAGGTGACGAGGCCGTCAGGCAGGTAGTCGATGGGGATGTTGGGTTGCACGAAGAGCAGGCGCACGTCGATGAACGAGAGCATCTTGGCGTTGCCCTGGGACAGCGGATCGAAGCCCAGCGCATAGAGCTGCGACTTGGTGGTCTTGCCAGGATCGACCTGGTTGTAGCGGCTCTGTGCATCCTGATAATCCAGGAATGGTGACTGCACTTCCGCGCGTTCGCTGGGCAGCAGGCTGCCACAGGCCGAGAGAGTCAGGCAGGCTCCCAGCAACAACATCGAGCGAACTACTGCACGCATGGAGCTCCCCTTTTTCCCAGTCTCTTATAATTGATCTATAGCCGATGACAGAGGGCTCTGCCGGACTTTTCTCATGCCTTCGTGGGACTAGTCAACGGCGATGCCATAACCCTGCATCAGGGGTTTCCACTGGTCAGTGCGACGCAGTTCACGCAGGCCTTCGTCGAGGTCGGCCAGGCGATCCTGCACGCCATCCAGGCGCGGATTCAAGGCGACGTACATGGGACGTTTATCGGCGAGTTCACCGGCGGCTTGAATGCTCTGCGACAGGCCGTGGCGATGCAGGTAATGCTCGACGATCTGGCTGTCTTCGAGCAGCACCGTGATGCGTCCCAGCAGCAGCTTCTGGATATTGCGTTCGAGGACTTTCTCGCCGCTGAGCACCTGAACCTGCTCATGGTTGGAAAGGTGTTCGTCGCGCCAGGCATCCAGCTCCCGGCCGTAGGAGTAGCCCTGGGCCAGACCGATGGACTGGTTGCCCAGCGAGGTCGGACCTTGCCAGGTCCAGGGGTTGTCGTTGCGCACGTAGAAGCGCATGGTCACCCAACCGATGGGCTCCTCGCCGATCAGCAGTTCTTCTGACTCTTCGCTATAGGCGCCGACCACGCCATCCACCAGCCCCTCGCGGGCCATCTGCAGGGCGCGCGGCCAGGGCAGGGGTTCGAACAACGGCGGCTGCGGCAGGACCTGGCCGAGGGCTTCGAGCAGGTAGCCGGGCTTGTCCGGGTCGTCCGGGCAGAGGTAGGGACACCAGTCGTCACCGGCCAGGCGCAGGGGTTCGGCGCTGGCCAGCGCCGAGCAGAGGAGTAGCAGCGGTGAAGCGATTCGCAGCATGTCAGGCCCGGGAAGCGGTTTGTCCTTCCGAGTATGGCAGAGCGAAATGACGGGATGTGACCGACGCGGCGATGCCAAGTTGGCCGAGCCAGTAAGTGAGCATGATGGCGTAGGACGAACCGTCGAAGGCAGCGACGAAGCGGTTGATGCCGATCATCGAGTCGGAGCTGACGAACAGCAGCGCGCCCAGGGCGGCGAACACCCGGCTGGCACCGGCAATCGACGGCACGCCGAGACGAGCGATGGCGCGCCAGAGCATGGCACTGATGGTCAGGCTATACAGCGCGATCGGCAACAGCAGTGGGCCGAGTCCGCGGCTGTAGAGCAGGGCGAACAGGGCGCCGCCCACGCCACCTGCGATCAGCAGGCCTAGCGGGGCTAGGCGGCGGGTGTCGCCCAGGTAGGCGGCCAGGTAGGCGAGATGCGCAAGCAGGAAGGCGGCCAGGCCAGGCACGAAGGCGTTGATCGGCCATTCCAGCAGGATGTCGCCGAGCATCGACAGCACCAGGCCGACGGTAACCCAGCGGCGATAGCCGTCTGCAGGTGTACCGAGAATCCAGAAGAGCATGGCGAGGACCGGCAGCGGTTTGCACAGCATGCGCAGGGCGGGCAGGTCGAAGGTCACGGCGAACAGGTAGGCGGCACCGCCGATCAGTGCCAAGAGTGCCCAGCGCATGGGGTTCCCTCCCGAGGAAATGAGCGCCCACTGTGCCGCAGCGCGGTGCCTGGCCTACAGGCCGAAGGCGTCAGCGCGAGCGGCTTTTGGCGCCGGGTGTCGGCAGCATTACTTTACCGCGATAGGGCAGACGAAGGTCTGTGCGGGGGCGACTTCGGCTTCCCACGGGCGGCGGTATGCCAGTTCCAGCTTGTCCTCGCCGGCGGCGGTCACGCGAAAGCGCCAGGTGGATTCGCCGGCGCTGCCGACCAGGCCGGCGTCTTCGGGGTTGCTGTAGACCTCGGGGCCGAGGGCGCGCAGCAGGCCGTTGGCGGCATTGCGCAGTTCCCAGCGGAAGCCGGTGGTGGGGTTGCTCGGCAGGATCAGCACGAGTTCCTGGCCGGTGTGCAGTTTCAGTGGCTTGCAGTCACTGGCGTCTTCCAGGGTGACCACGGGTTTGGTCTGTCCGGCGCAGCCGGCGAGCAGGACCAGGGAGAGGGGCAGCAATGTGCGGTACGACGGCATGACGGCTCCTGGGAGGGGACAGGTTGGGCCGCAGGATAACGCAATCGGTGTTTCAAGCGGACTGTGTTCGCCTTGTGGGGATGTGTTTCAGCGTCGCCTCGGTGTGCGCTGCAAGATTTTGTTTCGCCCCCTCGGGCGAGTCCCTTTTGGCAAACGCCCCAAAAGGAACCAAAAGGTCTTGCCCCTCCATCCGGTTTTTCGCTTGGGGCGAAAAATACCCTCGTTGAACCGAAGTTTCAGGGGCCCGCCACGACGGGCCATCCCCGGCCCATCGTGGCTCTCGCGACATCCATGTCGCTCAACCCCTGAAACTGCGCTTCAACGAGCCTCCTGAAAGGGGCAGTTCGGAGTGTGTGGTGGTTTCTCTGGAAGTCCACTCAAGCCAAAGCCAAAGCCAGCGGGCAGGGCATGCTCTCGTGTAGGAGCGAGCTTGCTCGCGAACCGCATCGCAGCGGCGCCGGGTTCGCGAGCAAGAACTGGGCGTCCCCCTCGCTCCTACAGGTCGAAGCCCGTGCAGGAGCGGACTATGCCGATCAGCGATAGAACCTCAGCCCGGGAACAACACCTTCGCCACGTCCCCATAGCGCTTGGCGAAATGCACCGTCAGCCCTTCCTTCAGATACTCCGGCAGTTCCTCGAAATCCCCGCGGTTGGGTTCGGGCAGGATCAGCTCAAAGATCTTCTGCCGGCGTGCCGCGATGACCTTCTCGCGGACACCGCCAATCGGCAGCACCTGGCCGGTGAGGGTCAGCTCGCCGGTCATCGCTACGCCTTTCTTCGGCGCCTGGTTGCGCGCCAGGGACAGCAGGGCGCTGGCCATGGTGACGCCGGCGCTGGGCCCGTCCTTGGGCGTGGCGCCTTCCGGCACGTGCACGTGGACGAAGGCCTGGTCGAAGAAGGTCGACTCGCCGCCGTACTTCTTCAGGTTCGAACTGATGTAGCTGTAGGCGATTTCCGCCGATTCCTTCATCACGTCACCCAGTTGGCCGGTGAGCTTGAAGCCGCGGTTCAGCGTATGAATACGCGTCGCTTCGATCGGCAGGGTCGCGCCGCCCATGCTGGTCCAGGCCAGGCCGGTGATCACGCCGACGCCGGAGAGCACCTGCTCGGTGCGGAACACTGGCGTGCCGAGGTATTCCTCCAGGTCCTTGGCGCCGATCTTCACCACCGAATCCGGGTCTTCCAGCAGCTTCATCACCGACTTGCGCACCAGCTTGCCGAGCACTTTCTCCAGCTGGCGCACGCCGGCCTCGCGGGCGTAACCCTCGATCACGGCACGCAGGGCAGCGTCGTTGATCGACAGGCGATTCTTCGGCACGCCGGCCTTTTCCAGCTGCTTGGGCCACAGGTGGCGCTTGGCGATGGCCAGCTTCTCCTCGGCGATGTAGCCGGACAGGCGGATGACTTCCATGCGGTCCAGCAGCGGGCCGGGGATGGAGTCCAGGGTGTTGGCGGTGCAGACGAAAAGCACCTTGGACAGGTCCAGGCGCAGGTCCAGGTAGTGGTCGAGGAACTCCACGTTCTGCTCCGGATCGAGCGTCTCCAGCAGCGCCGAGGCGGGGTCGCCCTGGTAGCTGCTGCCGAGCTTGTCGATCTCGTCGAGCATGATCACCGGGTTCATCACCTCGACGTCCTTGAGCGCCTGCACCAGCTTGCCGGGCAGGGCGCCGATGTAGGTGCGGCGGTGGCCCTTGATCTCGGCCTCGTCGCGCATGCCGCCGACGCTGAAGCGATAGAACGGCCGCCCCAGGCTCTCGGCGATGGACTTGCCGATGCTGGTCTTGCCCACGCCGGGCGGGCCCACCAATAGCACGATGGAACCGGCGATCTCGCCCTTGAAGGTGCCCACCGCGAGGAACTCGAGGATTCGGTCCTTCACGTCTTCCAGCCCCGAATGGTGCCGGTCCAGCACCTTGCGCGCGTGCTTGAGGTCGAGCTTGTCGACACCCATCAGGCCCCATGGCACCGAGGTCGCCCAGTCGAGGTAATTGCGCGTGACAGCATATTCCGGCGAACCGGTTTCCAGGATCGACAGCTTGTTCAGTTCCTCGTCGATGCGCTTCTTCGCCTGCTCGGGCAGGGTCTTGCCTTCCAGGCGCGCGCGGAATTCGTCGGAGTCGGCGCTCTTGTCGTCCTTGGTGATGCCCAGTTCCTGCTGGATGATCTTCAGCTGTTCCTGCAGGAAGAACTCGCGCTGGCGCTCGCCGATCTTGCGGTTGACCTCGGCGGACAGCTCCTTCTGCAAGCGCGCGACTTCCACTTCCTTGCGCAGCAGCGGCAGGACCTTCTCCATGCGCTTGAGCATGGGCACGGTGTCCAGCACGCCTTGCAGTTCGGACCCCGGCGCCGTGGTCAGCGCAGCAGCGAAGTCGGTCAGCGGCGACGGGTCGTTGGGGTTGAAGCGGTTGAGATAATTCTTCAGCTCTTCGCTGTACAACGGGTTGAGCGGCAGCAGTTCCTTGATCGCATTGATCAAGGCCATGCCGTAGGCCTTCACCTCATCGCTGGGGTCACTGGGAGTGTGCGGATACTCCACCTCCACCAGGAAGGGCGGCCGGTGGCGCTTGATCCAGCCGCGGATGCGCACGCGCGACAGGCCCTGGGCGACGAACTGCAGCTTGCCGCCTTCGCGGCTCGCATGGTGCACGCGCACCAGCGTGCCGTGCTCGGGGAGGCTGTCCGGATCGAAGTGGCGCGGGTCGTCGGGCGGGTTCTCCATGAAGAACAGCGCCAGGCTGTGGTGCTCGGTCTTGGCGACCAGTTCCAGCGTCTCCGCCCACGGCTCCTCGTTGACGATCACCGGCAGCACCTGCGCCGGGAAGAACGGGCGGTTGTGGATCGGGATGACGTACACCGTGGTCGGCAGGTTCTGCCCCGGCAACACCAGCCCGGTGTTGCTGACCTCTTCGGCGCTGTGAATATCGTGAATCTCGTCGTGGTCGCTCATGAGGCACCTGACTGATTGAACATGACAGTCTAGATGGGGAAACCGACCCAGGGTTTCAATCCCATTGCTTCGATGGATGTATCCGAAGGTGTTACAACCCATTGTGTGAGAGCGGAGCTTAGGAGCGGATTAGCGGCGCGACCGCAGGAAGTCGCTGGGCGGGCGGCCGAACTGGCGGCTGAACATCGCGCTGAAAGCGCTGGGTGTGCTGTAGCCCACTTCCAGTGCCACCCTGAGCACGCTCTCGCCCTGCGCCAGCCGCTCCAGCGCAGTCAGCAGGCGTGCCTGCTGCCGCCATTGGCCGAAGGTCAGCCCGGTTTCGGCGAAGAACCAGCGTTGTACCGTCTTGCTGTCGACGCTCATCCGGGCCGCCCAGTCGGCAAGGCTGGCGTTGTCGCCGGGCTGCGCCTGGATGGCCTGGCAGAGCGCGCGCAGCCGCGGATGCGCGGGCAGTGGCAGGTGCAAGGGCAGCATGGGGTCTTCACGCAGCTCGTCCAGCATCAGGCCGAGGATGCGACCGTCACGGGAGTCGGGGAGCACCTCGCCACTGATCGACAGCGCCGCCAGGATCAGTTCGCGCAGCAACGGCGAGACCGCCAGCACGCAGCAATCCGGCGGCAGGTGCGGGGCGCTGCCCGGCTCCACGTAGAGCGTGCGTACCCGCACGTCGCCGACCATGCGCGTCCAGTGCTCCACGCCGGCGGGTATCCACAGGCCACGGTTATCCGGCACTACCCACTGACCGCTGGCGCTACCCACTACCAGCACGCCGCGCACGGCGTAGAGCAGCTGCGCGCGGTGATGGCTGTGCGCGGGCACCTGATGGCCGTCGGGGAAATCCAGGGCGACAGCGGCCACCGGACTGGCGGCCCGTTCGTCGCCGTGGTTTTCCACGGCTTGAGGTGGAATGTCCTTTTTAAGCATCTGGATGCCTGTTTGTCGTTAGACGACCACTTTCCTCCATCGTTAGGCTGATGAACAGTCCCCATCTGCTTCGATGATCCCGCCATGACCGACCTGTCCGTAATCGCCGAGCAACTGGCTCGTATCGCCAGTCTGCTCGAACAATCCCTGCCGGCGCGCGCCGAGCTGGCGCTGGAAGAGGGCGCTATCGCCCATCTCTGGGAATACCGCCAGGGCCGGCCGCGCCTGACGCCGGTGATCGAGCCGGCGCTGATCGCCTTTGACGACTTGCGCAATGTCGACCGGCAGAAGGCGCTGATCGAGCAGAACACCCGCCAGTTCGTCTCCGGTCGCCCGGCCAACAATGTGCTGCTGACCGGCGCGCGCGGCACCGGCAAGAGTTCGCTGGTGAAGGCCTGCCTGCACGCCTTTCATGCCGAAGGCCTGCGCCTGATCGAGGTGGACAAGGAACACCTGGCCGACCTGCCGCAGATCATCGACCTGCTGCGCCATCGCCAGGAGCGCTTCATCCTGTTCTGCGATGACCTCTCCTTCGAGGATGGCGAGACCGGCTACAAGGGCCTGAAGACCGTGCTCGACGGCTCGGTGTCCGGGCAGTCCGGCAACGTGCTGATCTACGCGACCTCCAACCGCCGCCATCTGCTCGCCGAGCGTGCCGAGGACAACCTGGCCTTCCAGCGCAGCGAGAGCGGCGAGTTGCACCCGGGCGAGGCGGTGGAGGAGAAAATCTCGCTCTCCGAGCGATTCGGCCTGTGGATATCTTTCTATGCCTTCAGCCAGGAGCAGTACCTGGAGGCGGTCGCGCGCTGGCTGGAATACCACGGCCTGGGCGGCGTTGCGCAGGAGGAGTGGGAACAGGCGGCGATCCGCTGGGCGACCCATCGCGGGTCGCGGTCCGGGCGGATCGCCGCGCAGTTCGCCCGGGATTTCGCCGGGCGTCGGCCTTAGCCTTTAGAACGCCACTTTTACCCCCGCCTGGATGCCACGCCCGCCAGCCGGCACGCTGTCGCGCAGGATGGAGCTGGCGTAGCGCACGGTCTGGTTGGTCAGGTTCTCGCCCTTGACGAAGGCCAGCCAGCGGCTGTCGCCCAGGTCGAAGCGGTAGCCGAGGCTGGCGCCGAGGGTGGTATAGCCGTCGGTGCGCAGCTCGTTCTCCGGCACGCGGTTCTGGTCGGCGGCGTATTCCACGTCGACCCGCGCCTGCCACTGCTGCAATTCCCACAGCAGTGCGCTGTTCAGGCGCAGCGGGGCGATGCGCGGCAGCGCTTCGCCGGTGTCCTTGTTCTTGGCGCGGGTGTAGTCGCCGGACAGTTCCAGATCGAAGCGGCCGTAGGGGCTGTCCAGCAGGTGGATGCGGTCCTGCGCCTCGACGCCGTAGAAGTCGGCCTTCACGCCGCTGTAGAGATATTCGGGCAGCGCTTCGTCGTCACCGGCATCCACCACCGCACCTTCCTCGTCGCGGTAGCGACCGCTGGCCAGCAGGCCGATGTAGTTGGAGAAGCGGCTGTAGAACACGCCGACGCTGCCCTTGTGCCCGCCGCTGTCGAAGCGCAGGGCGAGGTCGGTGGAAACGGCTTTTTCCTTGCTCGCGTCCGCGTCGCCCACTTCATAGGTGCCGGTCGCCGCGTGAGCGCCGTTGGCGTAGAGCTCGTAGAAGGTCGGTGCGCGTTCGGTGTAGGCGAGGGTGGCGGCCAGCGACCAGATCGGCGTCAGCTTGTACACCGCGCCGCTTGACAGGCTGCCGGCAGTGAAGCTGCGTGAACCGTCGTTTTCGGCGAAACGCTCGTTGTCCTTGGCATTGGGGTCGATGCGCGTGTGCTCGGCGCGACCGCCCAGGTTCAGCGCCAGGCGCTCGGTGGCCTGCCAGTTCTCCAGGAAGAACAGCGCTGCACTGTCGGTCTCGGTATGCGGCACGAAGGCCTCTTCGCCCAGCGCGGAGAAGCGGCTGTTGGCGACCTGCGCGCCGACGATGCCTTCCACTGGTCCGATCGGTTTATGCCGGGCTTCGATACGCGCCTCGTAGCCGTCGTTCTTGAAGGTGGTGCCAGTCTCGCCGTCTTCGATTTCCTTGTGCTGGTACTCGGTGTAGGCCGCGTCCAGCTTCACCGAGCTGAAGGGGCCGTCGAGGTCGCGGATTTCCGAGGCGAAGGCGTAACGATCCTGTTGCATCTTCAGGCGTACGTCGTCCTCGGCGGGCGAGCCGTAGTTGCTGTCGTAGCCGCTGTAGGACAGGCCCGCATAGCCGTGATCCCAGTGGTAGCTGCCACCGATGGCGCCGCTGTCCTGGCGGCCGTCGCTATTGTTGACGCGGTGCTTCGAGTCGTCGCCGTCCACTTGGCGTTGGCGCGCCGAGTGGGCGTAGCCGGGGATACGCAAGTCGTTGAACTCGCGGGAGCCGGCGTCGAGGTGCAGGGCGAAGTTGCCGTCGCCGGCTTCGAGCGCGCCGGCAGCGCTGCGGGTGGTGTCCGAGCCGCCGTAGCGCAGCTCGCCCTGGCCGTGGATGCCGTCCACCGCTTCGCTGGGAATGCGGTTGTCGAAACTGTTGACCACGCCGCCGATGGCGTTGCCGCCGTAGAGCAGGGCGGCCGGGCCGCGCACGACCTCGATGCGCTCGACCACGTTGGGGTCTTCCGGCACGGCGTGGTCGTAGGACAGCGACGAGGCGTCCAGCGCGCCGACGCCATTGCGCAGGATGCGGATGCGGTCGCCGTCCATGCCGCGGATCACCGGGCGGCTGGCGCCGGGGCCGAACCAGGTGGAGGACATGCCCGGCGTGCCATTGAGCGTTTCGCCCAGGCTGCCTTTCTGGCGCAGGGTCAGTTCGTCGCCCTGCAGCACGCTGCTGGGCGCCGCGGGGGAGGAATCGCCCAGCGGGTTGGCGGTAATCACCTGCGGCTCCAGTTCGGTGGGGGCGGCATCGGCCAGCGAAGGCGCACCGGCGCAGAGGGCGATGCCCAGCGGTGCGAAACGCCAGCGTGGACGGGGAAGGGATGGGGACATGACGAACTCCTGGTTTTTCTTCTGGCAAAGCGAACCCCTCCCTCGTGGTCAGGGATGTGCCAGGCGGCGGGAAGAGGAAAATGGGGAAGTGTTATTTGTTATAACATAACATATTCATCGGTTAGCAAGACTTTCCTGTTTAGATGATTTCGTGCGGAGTCCGGTGCCGAGTTGCGCCGGGTTGCACCTGCTGGCTGGGCAGGTCGATGGAATTTTCGTACCATGCTCAAAATTTGATCAGATCGCGCCATGTTCGATACCCGTCTCGCCACGTTGCCCGACCAGGCTGACCAGCACGCCCATGACCATCACCAGTTGGTGATGTCCCTGAGCGGCCGTGCGGAGTTCGAGATAGGCGGTACCGCCGGCGAGGTCTGCCGTATGCGCGCATGCCTGGTGCCAGGAGATGTCGGGCACCAGTTCGCCGGGCTGGGCGACAACCGGATGCTGATCGTCGATCTGACCGAGGCAGGTACCGGCGAGCAGGACCGCGAATTGCTGGCGAGGCTGTTCGAAATGCCGCGCTACCCGACGCTGGATGCGGACTTCCAGAACCTGCTCAGCTACGCCGGGGCGGAAATCGCCCGCTACGGCGATGACCCGCTGCTCGCCCGTGCCCTGGGCGGCGTGTTGCTGCGAGCATTGCACCTGCGGCTGTTCGGCGAAGACCGTGCGCCGCGCAACGGGCCGCTGGACCTGGAGCGGCTGGACGGCTATATCGCCGAGCACCTTTCCCGGCGCATTACCGTGGCGGAGCTGGCGCAGGTCGCCTGCCTGAGTCCGAGCCATTTCCATGCGCAGTTCAAGGACCGTGTCGGCCTCACGCCGCACCAGTACCTGCTGCGCCAGCGCCTCGACCGCGCCGCGCGCCTGCTGCGGGAAACCGAGCTGCCATTGGTCGGCGTAGCCGGGGAATGTGGGTTCTCCAGCCAGAGCGCATTGACCACCGCGATGCGTCGTTACCTGGGTTTGACCCCCGGCAACCTGCGCCGCTGCTGAATTGCGGGCCTGCGCACCGTGAATTGCTGATCGAATGGACAGGTATTGCCCTTCGGGCGCCGGAGTCTTTTGCAAGAACTCCAGAGCTTTCAGCAAGAATTCCTTTGGGTGCAACCCATAGAGTCCGCCCACCGCGTTGCTGGTGTTCCAAGGTGCAACCCGGTCAGACCAAGAACAACAGCCAGCTCGATACGCGGGAGGGGCGCCATGCCCATCACCGGTTCTGTCTTTGCCTGTCGCGCGCCTGCACCTGGCCGCGCCACTTCCTTCACGGCCCGGCCTGCAGCGCCTGCCCGTGGCCTCGCGCCGTCACCGGTCGGACCGGTGCAACCGCATCGCCTGCTTTCTGTACAATCCGCGCCCTCGCGCGCCGGCCACTCCCTGCCGCTTTTTCATGCGTGCGTGTGCTCAATTTCAGTCACTGCCGATGAGCTTCGTCGCCAGCCCCGTATTGTGCGGCTGGAGATAACTCGACGGGAGCAGGACGCCGACTCCGGCGCCTGAGGGATGACCGGGCAACGCCCGGAAAACGCCCCGCACCTCGCCTACCGGCGAAAGCGGGGCGGAAGTCGCCGTGGTGAGACGGCGGCTGCAGGATGACGCCAGCAAGGATGAGGGCGTGCCTGCGTCGGGACGCGTAGAGGTTCGGTGCCTGTTTGGCATCACGCGCAACCCGGTTTGCCTGTGAGCAAGCGCTAACCGGTCGGCGTCAACCACGCCGGCTGCCAGTCAAGGGTTCGCGATACCCCGCGAACCTGGATAAAAACAAGCTGTAGGGGAGCCCCCATGAGCGTCAACACGCCAACACTGATCACCTTCGTGATCTACATCGCGGCCATGGTTCTGATCGGCTTGGCCGCCTATCGTTCGACCAACAACTTCTCCGACTACATCCTCGGTGGCCGCAGCCTCGGCAGTTTCGTCACCGCGCTGTCGGCCGGTGCTTCGGACATGAGCGGCTGGCTGCTGATGGGCCTGCCCGGTGCCATCTACCTGTCGGGCATCTCGGAAAGCTGGATCGCCATCGGCCTGATCTGCGGCGCCTACCTGAACTGGCTGTTCGTCGCCGGGCGCCTGCGCGTGCACACCGAGCACAACGGCAACGCGCTGACCCTGCCGGATTACTTCAGCACCCGCTTCGAGGACAACAGCCGCATCCTGCGGGTGATCTCGGCGCTGGTGATCCTGGTGTTCTTCACCATCTACTGCGCCTCCGGCATCGTCGCCGGCGCCCGCCTGTTCGAAAGCACCTTCGGCATGTCCTACGAGACCGCCCTGTGGGCCGGTGCCGCCGCGACCATCGCCTACACCTTCGTCGGTGGCTTCCTGGCGGTGAGCTGGACCGACACCGTGCAGGCCTCGCTGATGATCTTCGCGCTGATCCTCACCCCGGTGATCGTGCTGTTCGCCACCGGTGGCGTGGAACCGACCTTCGCTGCCATCGAGCTCAAGGACGCCGCCAACTTCGACATGTTCAAGGGCGCTTCCTTCGTCGGCGTGCTGTCGCTGATGGCCTGGGGCCTGGGCTACTTCGGCCAGCCGCATATCCTGGCGCGCTTCATGGCGGCTGATTCGGTGAAGTCGATCCCGGCTGCCCGCCGCATCTCCATGACCTGGATGATCCTCTGCCTGGGTGGCGCCGTCGCCGTGGGCTTCTTCGGCATCGCCTACTTCCAGGCGCACCCGGAGCAGGCTGGCGCGGTGGGTGAAAACCACGAGCGTGTGTTCATCGAACTGGCCAAGATCCTGTTCAACCCGTGGATCGCCGGCGTGCTGCTGTCCGCCATCCTCGCCGCGGTAATGAGCACCCTGAGCTGCCAACTGCTGGTGTGCTCCTCGGCGCTGACCGAAGACTTCTACAAGGCCTTCCTGCGCAAGAACGCCAGCCAGCTCGAGCTGGTCTGGGTCGGTCGCGCCATGGTGCTGCTGGTGGCGCTGGTGTCCATCGCACTGGCTGCCAACCCGGAAAACCGCGTCCTGGGCCTGGTGTCCTACGCCTGGGCCGGCTTCGGTGCCGCCTTCGGTCCGCTGGTGCTGTTCTCCGTGCTCTGGAAGGGCATGACCCGCAACGGCGCGCTGGCCGGCATCATCGTCGGTGCGGTCACCGTGATCGTCTGGAAGCAGTTCGGCTGGCTCGGCCTGTACGAGATCATTCCTGGCTTCATTCTCTCCAGCCTCTCCATCGTGGTGTTCAGCCTGATCGGCTCGGCACCGTCGAAGGCGATGATCCAGCGCTTCGAGGAAGCCGAGGCGGAATACGCCGAGGCGACTCAGCCGGCCGGTGCTGCCGTGACCAGCCGCTGATCCTGAGCTGAATGAAAAAGGCCGCGCTCCCGCAAGGGGCGCGGCCTTTTTTGTGGCGTCAGGATTGGCTTTTCTGTAGGAGCGAGCTTGCTCGCGAACCCCCTTGATGCCGTGGGTGTCGGGCAGGTTCGCGAGCAAGCTCGCTCCTACAGGTCATGGCTCCGTGCTGACCTGTGCGTAGGAGTGGACTTTGTCCGCGATGCTCCCGGAACCTATCGCGGACGGAGTCCGCTCCTACGCTGGTTGGCAAATCCGGCGTGGGGCGATCAGAGCGAGGTGTTGCCACTCATCGCCGCCGCATAGCGCCAGCAGGCGAACAGGCAGAGCAGCAGGCCGACCACCGCCAGCGCACCGCCGACATAGCCGATCCACTCCAGCCCCATGCCCACCGCGACGCGGCTGCCCAGCAGCGCGCCGCCGCCGATACCGACGTTGTACAGGCCGGAGAACATCGCCATGGCCACGTCGGTGGCGTCGTGGGCCAGTTGCAGGACCTTGGCCTGCAGCGCCAGGCCGAAGCAGAGGATCGCCGCGCCCCAGAACAGGCTCAGGCCCAGCAGTGCCGTGGGCGAATGGGAAAGCGGCATCAGCAGCAGGAGCGAGCTGCCGAGCACGGCGATGGCCATGCACGGAAAGGCGCGCGGGAAGCGCTCGCTGTAGCGGCTGAAGAGGATCGAACCGAACATCCCGGCGCCGCCGAACAGCAGCAGGAGCAGCGTGGTCTTCTGGCTGTCCAGTGCGGCGATCTCCCGCGCGAAGGGTTCGATGTAGCTGTAGGCGGTGAACTGCGCGGTGATCACCAGCACGGTGAGCACATACATCGACACCAGCGCCGGGCGGCGCAGCAGCAGCGGCAGGCTGCGCAGCGACCCGGAGTTCTGGCTGGGCAGCAGCGGCAGCGCGCGGGCCAGCCAGAGCACCACGACCACCGAGACGCCGGCAATCGCCAGGAAGGTGGTGCGCCAGCCCATCGCTTCACCCAGCACGCGGCCCAGCGGAATGCCCAGCACCATCGCCAGGATGGTCCCGCTGGCCAGCAGGCCGAGGGCCTTCGCCTGCTGGCCCGGTGGTGCCACGCGCACCGCGAGCGAGGCGGTGATCGACCAGAACACCGCGTGGGCGAAGGCGATGCCGAAACGGCTGATCATCAGCACCGTGAAGTTCCAGGCAAAGCCGGAGAGCACATGGCTGACGATGAACAGGCAGAAGATCACCACCAGCAGGCGGCGGCGTTCCATGTTGCGGGTCAGCTGCATCAGCGGCAGCGAGGCCAGCGACACCACCCAGGCGTAGAGCGTGAGCATCAGGCCGGTCTGTTCCGGACGCATGTCGAAACTGCGCCCGATATCGCTGAGCAGGCCCACGGGGACGAACTCGGTGGTGTTGAAGATGAAGGCGGCGATGGCCAGGGCGATGACGTTCAGCCAGCTGCCGGTACGGGGGTCTTGCGCGGTTGTCATGGGAATCCTGAGGTGAGAGGGGGCTCAGGCCGTGCCTTGGGATCACGCTTGTAGCGCGTCCCTGGCAAAGAAGAATTGTTGTTGCGGCGGAGTGCAATTCTAACCACGCATCCCGGCCCGCGCACGGCAAAGGGACGCTTGCGCGGGCGCAGCGGCAGGCTCAGGCGGCGTTGTCGATCAGCGGATCGGCCGCCTGCGCCACTTCCTCGGCCAGCCAGTCGAGGAACGCGCGCACTGGTGGATGGCGCTCGCGGCCGGGCACGCAGAGCGCGGTGTAGTTGGCACCAGGGACGTTGATCTCCGGGCGATAGGGCACCAGCAGCCCCTTCTCCACGCTCTCCGAGACCAGCAGCGAACTGGCCAGCACCAGCCCCTGGCCGGCGATGGCCGCCTGCAGGGCGTAGAACTCCTCCTCGTACTCGCGCTGTACCGCCTGGGTCAGCAGGCATTCTTCACCGGCTGCCGCGCACCAGGCCTTCCAGCCGCGCTCGTAGAGCTCGGAGTTGTACCAGCGCACGCTGATCATCTCCGGCACGTCCACGTCGGCGGTCGCCACCAGTGCCGGCGCGCCATACACGGCGAAGCGTTCGGCCAAGAGGAACTGGCTGTGCATGCGCGGGTACTCGCCGAAACCGTAGCGGATCGCGAGATCGACGCTGGCGTCCTGTTGCAGGTCGAGCAGTTCGCACTGGCTGTCCAGGCGCAGGCGGATGTGCGGATGGCGCGCATAGAAGCGCCCCAGGCGCGGCACCAGCCAGAGCGCCGCGAACGCGGGGGTGGTGGAGATCGTCAGGCTGCTGGCGTTGCGCTGCGGACGCAGGCTGTCCACTGACTGCGAGACCTCCAGCAGCGCGCCGTGCAGGCTGCGGAACAACCGCTCGCCGGCCTCGGTCAGGCGCACCTGGCGTGGCAGGCGCTCGAACAGCGGCAGGCCCAGCCATTCCTCCAGCGCGCGGACCTGGTGGGATACCGCCGTGGGCGTCACCGCCAGTTCCTCGGCGGCGCCCTTGAAACTCAGCTGGCGCGCAGCGGATTCGAAGGTACGCAGGGCGGGCAGGGGCAGGTTGGCGAACATCGAAATCTCCATGGATGAGTTGAACTCATCTGGGTGCAGTTTCCCTCAGTTGTCCGGGGAGCCGCCGGAAAATACCGTGGATGGCAAGCAGGGTGGCAATCCAGTGTAACGGATGAATCACCTGGAACAAGTCGAACCGAAGGAGTCACAGATGAGCCGTATTCTTGCCATTCACGCCAGTCCGCGTGCCGAGCGTTCCCATTCCCGTCGCCTGGCCGAGGGCTTCCTCGCTGCCCTGCCGTCCGCGGACATTACTCACCGCGAAGTGGGCCGAGCCAATCTGCCCCACGTCAGCGAAGGCTTCATCGCCGCGGCCTTCCATCCGCAGGGCGAGCATCGTCCGGCCGAACTTCAGGCGGAGCTGACGTTGAGCGATGAGCTGGTGGACGAGCTGCTTGCCCACGAACTGCTGGTGATTTCCACGCCCATGTACAACTTCAGCGTGCCCAGCGGCCTGAAAGCCTGGGTCGACCAGATCGTCCGTATCGGCCGCACCTTCGACCTGCACATCAAGGATGGCGAGGCCGAATACGAGCCGCTGCTCAAGGGCCGCAAGGCGCTGATCATCACCAGCCGCGGTGGCGCCGGCATGGGGCCGGGCGGTGAGCTGGAGTGGATGAACCATGCCGACGCGTGGCTGCGTGTGGCGCTGGGGTTCCTTGGTATCGAGGACGTACAGGTGATCGCCGCCGAGGGCGAGGAGGGCAATCCCGAGGCCTTCCGCGCTGCCTATCAACAGGCTGAACAAACCCTGGCCGACCTCGCCGAGAGCGAGTGGGCGCGTGCGTGATGGCCTGGGCGATGCTGATGGTGGCGGCGGTGTTCGAGGTGATGTTCGCGGTGTCGATGAAGTACGCCGAGGGCTTCACCCGGCCGCTGCCGACCGTGGTGACGGTGTTCGCGGTGATCGGCGGGATCTTCTTCCTCACCCTGGCGATGCGCCAGTTGCCGGTGAGCATCGCCTACCCGATCTGGACCGCCATCGGTACCCTGGGCACGGTGTTCTTCGGCTTCCTCCTGCTGGGCGAGGCGCTGACGCTGACCAAGCTGGCGTCGGTCGCCCTGATCATCGCCGGCGTGGCCGGGCTGCGGGCCTGATCGCCGGTGGCTGATGCTTGATGGTAAGGTGCCGCGCATTCTCCCCGACGGCACCGAGCATGAACGACAAACCGAAGAACCCGCTGCATGGCGTGACCCTGGAAGCCATCCTCAACCAACTGGTGGCGCAGTACGGCTGGGACGGGTTGGCCAAGCGCATCGACGTGCGCTGCTTCAAGAACGACCCGAGCATCAAGTCCAGCCTGACCTTCCTGCGTCGCACCCCATGGGCGCGGGAGCAGGTCGAGGCGTTGTACGTGAAGAGCGTCCAGGGCAAGTGAGGTCGGACTTTCGTAGGAGCGGTCTTCGTCCGCGATGGGTCCGCAGCGCACTGGAGGCGATCGCGGACGGAGTCCGCTCCTACGAGATACCTCTGCGCTTGGGCCATCCCTCACCCTAGCCCTCTCCCAAGGGGAGAGGGGACCGTTCGGTGCAGGATCAAACCTTCACGTCAGTCGGCTCGGACTGCCCCCTCTCCCTGAGGGAGAGGGTTGGGGTGAGGGGGAAGACGCAGCGACGGACGATCCAGAGAAGACAGTTGCTCCTACAGGTTTACCGCCAGCTCACCCGCAGGTTATCCAGGCGCTCCTGGCAGCCGGTGCTGATCCCGGGCTCCAGGTAGCTCGACAACATCGGCGCCATGCCCTTGAGCACCTGTACCGGCAGTGCCGAGGTGAACTTGAAGTTGTCCGACTCGCTGCCGGCCACGTAGGCGGTCAGCGTGCCGAAGTGGCGTGGGCCGATGTAGAAGACGAAGGTCGCCGTGCGGTTCATCGCCTTGGAACTCTTCACCCAGCCGCTGCGGGTCACGCTCTCGATGCGGTTGTCGCCGGTGCCGGTCTTGCCGCCCATCACCAGTGCGTTGCCATTGGCCAGCTTGAAGGTGCCTGACAAGCGCCGTGCGGTACCCGCGTCCACCACCTGCGACAGCGCAGTGCGCAGAGCCTGGGCGACCTCCGAACGCATCACCTGGCGGCCATTGTTGGATTCCGGGCCGAGGGTGACCTCATAGGGCGTGGCGGCGGCGAAGTGCAGGCTATCGATGCGCAGGGTCGGCTGGCGCACACCATCGTTGAGGATGATCCCCATCAGCTCCGCCAGCGCGGCGGGGCGGTCCCCGGAGCTGCCCAGCGCGGTGGCCAGCGATGGCACCAGGTGGTCGAACGGGTAGCCCAGGCGCTTCCACTGTTCATGCAGGTCGAGGAAGGCTTCCACCTCCAGCATGATGCGGATGCGCTTGTCGCGGGCGTACTTGTGCCGCGACTTGAACAGCCAGCCGTAGACCTGCTTGCGCTCGGCGCCGCTGGCGGCCACGGCATCGGCGAAGGTCGCCGCCGGCTGGCGTTGCAGGTAGCCCAGCAGCCACAGTTCCAGCGGGTGCACGCGGGCGACGTAGCCCTGGTCATTGAGGTCGAAGGCGCCCGGTCCATAGCGGGTGTAGAGGTCCTCGATGCGCTTGTCGGTGAGCTTGTCGCCAGCGTATTTGCCCTGCTTCAGGCGGTCCTGCAGGAAGGCGGTGAAGGTCGGCAGATCGGCCTGTGGTTGCAGGTAGCGATGGATCGCCGCCAGCCGCACCGGCCAGGCGCGCAGGCCATCGAGAAAGGTATTCAGGCGGTCGTCGTTGTCCTTGCCCTTGTATTTCTGCCAGAAGCGCAGCAGGTAGACCTGGCTTTCCTTGTCGACGAAGCGGTCCAGGTAGTCCTGCCGACGCGGGTCCTTGTCGTCGGCCAGCACCGCAACCTTGCTGCCTTCGTTGGCGTAGATGTCGTGGCGCACCAGATCGCGCAGCAGGCGCACGAAGGGCAGGTTGATGGATTCGCGCAGCGCGTCCTGCAGGGTCGGAATGCGACCGTTGTCCTCCTTGCGGAAGTTGCTGAAGGTGTGCACGCCGCCGCCGGTGAAGAAGCTTTCATAGGGGCTGGCGGAGTACTTGCGCTGCAGTGCGGCGGCGAGCATGTCCGGCAGGTTGCGGTCCTTGGCGGCGATCAGGTAATCGATGGACCAGCGACTGAGGATGTCCAGCGGTTCGATGTCCACCTTCTTCAGCTCGGCGACCGTCATCGGCGCGTACTGCTGGTGCAGGTCGGCGATGGTTTCCAGGTAGGTGGCGAGCACGCGCAGCTTGGCGGTCGAGCCCAGCTCCAGCTTGCTACCTTCGTTGATGTCGAAGGGCTGCTCGGTGCTGTCGGTCTGCACGCGCACGCGGTTGCCGCTGGGGGTGCGCTCGAACAGGGTGAAGCTGTAGCGCACGTCCCTGGTCTTGTCCTTGGACAGCAGGTGCTCGCCGAACAGGCCGATCTGCTCGGCGAAGTCCGGGTCGGACAGGTGCCGCAGGTAGCCGGTGACCTGCTCCTGCAGTTCATGCTGCAGGGTCGTGGTGAAGCTCATGTCGAAGCGATCGAGGTCATACAGCGGCACGTCGAGCATGCCGGCCAGGCGGGTGCGCGCAAGGCCGATGCCCTTGTTGTTTTCCAGCGGGGTGAAGCTGGGCTCGCTGCGCGGATCGCGGAATACCAGCTTCTGCTTGAGCGCCGCGTCGCGAAGTTCCGGGGCGATCACGTTGTTCTGCGCGAGCAGGCGCAGGTAGCTGTCGGTCAGCACGGCCAACTGGTCGCGGCCACGGGCGAGGTACCAGGAAGGCCGGCGGTGGGCAATCATCAGCGAAACGACCTGGCGCAGCGCCTTGCCCTGCGCGGCAAGCTCCGCACCGGAGCCGGGCGGGGCGTTGAGCAGCTTGTTGACCTGCTGGTAGTCGGCGCCGTACCAGATCCACAGGCCATCGGGCAGGCCGCTCACTTCGCCGTAACCCGGCTGCGCCGAGAGCGGTACGGAGTTGAGGTAGGTGAGGGCGACGTTGCGCCGTGCGGCCATGTTCTCCGCGCCGTTCTGGTAGGTGCGCACGCTGGCCGAAGCCATCTGCCGCAGCTTGTCGGTGATGGAGTTGGTGCGGCCATCCTCGGAATGGCGGTATTTCTCGATCTGCGTGGCCAGGGTGCTGCCGCCGGGGGCGTGGTTGCCCAGCCCGACCAGCTTGCCCACCTGCGCCACGGAGGCCTGGGTGAAGCGGCTCCAGTCGATGGCGGGGTTCAGGTAGGGGCGGTCGGGATCGAGCAGGTCGCGGTTCTCGATGTACAGCAGGCTGTTGACGATGGCCGGGGAGATGCTCTCGAAGTTGGCGTAGAGCCGCTGCGGGTAGCGGAAGTTGTAGATCGGCAGGCCGCGACAGTCGGCGATATCGACGCCGGCCTGGGCCTTCTCCGGGTAGGGCGGGAACATCCCGTGGCCGGTGTACTGCATCAGCGGATCGGAGAAGCGCGCCTGGCTCAGGGTGACGAAGTTGCGCTCGTGCAGGCGGCCCAGGAAGGTCGGCAACTGCTGATAGCCCAGGCGCCGATCGAAGGGGCCGCCTTGTGGATAAACCACAGCGTCGGTGCTGCCCTGTTCCAGGCGCCAGGTCAGGCCGGTGGCGTAGCGTGCCAGCTCGCGCGCCTGCAGCTTGGAGGTACGCGCCTCATACAGCAGCGCCGCACCCATGGCGGCAAGCAAAGGCAGGAGAAACAGGAAGAGAAGAAGGAAGCGGTGGTGATGCACTTTCTGTGGGGAAAGGCCGGGCCCCGGACTTCCCGGTTGGCCTGCCACTTGCGTACCGGAATGCTTCGAGTTGCCCATATTCACGCCCCGCCCATGCTTGTACGACAGCCCAGGTAGCGAACTCCGCCCACGTGATGGCCGACGCCCCTCCCGGCGCCGCGAAAGCCCCTAACCTGCGGCTTTCCTAAGTTCCAGCGTAGTTGGCGGCGAAAAATCTGCGCGCCGCCAGGTGCCGTTCGTGGCTCGCCGGATTGATTTGCCGACGGCCAGCAGGTGGAATGTGATTATTTGGACAGGAATGGCCGCCGATGCGTTCGTACTTTTTGCCCCTGATCGCGCTGCTGGGCGTTTCGTTGAACCTCGCCGCCGCGCCGATGCCCTTCTATAAATGGCAGAGCAAGCTCGATGGCGCCTATACCTGCCAGCAGACATCACCGGGCAGTGGCTGGCAGAAGATCGGCGGACCGTTCAGTGATGCCGGGTGCCGCAAGGCGTTGCCGCAGACGCCGCCGCCCAGGGGGCTGGCGGTGCCCAAGTCGTTGAGGACGCCGTAGCCCGTCACCGGCACAGGAGCGGATTGATCCGCGATCGCCTCTCCCCACTCACGGATATCGCCATGACCGACCACGACGCCCGAATCCGCCAGAGCTGGCAGGCCAACGCCGATGCCTGGACCCGCGCGGTGCGCGAGCAGCGCATCGAGAGCCGGCGGCTGGTCACCGACGCGGCGATCCTCGCCGCGATTGCCGAAGGTCCGGCACGCCGTGTGCTGGATATCGGTTGCGGCGAAGGCTGGTTGTGTCGTGCGCTGGCCGAGAAGGGCAGCGAGTGTGTCGGCGTGGATGCTTCCGCACCGCTCATTGAAGCCGCGCAGATGGCGGGCGGTGGGCGCTATGAAGTGATGGATTACGTGGGACTCATCGAAGCCGGAGATTCACTCGGCCAGTTCGACGCCCTGGTGTGCAATTTCGCCTTGCTCGACGAGTACCTCGCGCCATTGCTCGGCGTACTTCGCGAGCGGCTCAATCCCGGCGGGCGGCTGCTGATCCAGACCGTGCATCCGTGGGCCGCCTGCGGTGACGCGCCCTATGTGGACGGCTGGCGCCTGGAAGACTTCGCTGCCTTCGGCGGTGAGTTCAGCGCACCGATGCCCTGGTTCTTCCGCACCCTGGAGTCCTGGCTGGCGCTGCTGGCCGCCAGCGGCTGGCGCCTGCGGCAACTGCGCGAGCCTCGTCATCCGGACACCGGCAAGCCCTGCTCGCTGCTGCTGGAGTTTCAGCCGCTGGGTGGCTGAACCGCTCTACACCGGCCCTGGTGGCGCGGGAAGATGTGGCGATACGCCGCTATCCCTTTGGTCACATTGCACCTTGGTGGTGCAGACGATTCCCTCCTACTTGTGTAACACTCGCCCGCGACCTCAGCCGTGGTCCTCCCGCAATGCCCACGTCCGCTTCACAAGAGCGGGCAGCCTCTTCCGGTGTGCCGTCCTGGAACTGCCAGACACTTCTCCCTCCGTGCCGCCCGGCGCGGTGGCGAAGCCTTTTCGGCGGTTCCGCATCCCGACTGCACTTAGAGTCCTCGGCTGATATTTCCCAAGAACAAAATGAGGTTGCATCACCATGTCGTCCCACGATCTCCAAAGGGATCTCAACGAGCGGCACATCCGTCTCATGGCCCTGGGCGCCTGCATCGGCGTCGGTCTGTTCCTCGGCTCCGCCAAGGCCATCCAGATGGCCGGCCCGGCCATCATGCTTTCCTACATCATTGGCGGTCTCGCCATCCTCGTGATCATGCGCGCCCTCGGCGAGATGGCCGTGCACAATCCCGTGGCCGGCTCGTTCGCCCGCTACGCCCAGGACTACCTCGGCCCGCTGGCCGGTTACCTGACCGGCTGGAACTACTGGTTCCTCTGGCTGGTGACCTGCGTCGCGGAGATCACCGCGGTGGCCATCTACATGGGCATCTGGTTCCCCGACGTGCCGCGCTGGATCTGGGCGCTGGCCGCGCTGGCGAGCATGGGCACCATCAACCTCATCGCCGTGCGCGCCTTCGGTGAGTTCGAGTTCTGGTTCGCCCTGATCAAGATCGTCACCATCGTCGCCATGATCCTGGCCGGCGCCGGCATGATCTTCTTCGGCCTGGGCAACGGCGGTATCGCCACCGGCATCTCCAACCTCTGGAGCAACGGCGGCTTCATGCCCCACGGCATCACCGGCGTGCTGATGTCGCTGCAGATGGTGATGTTCGCCTATCTGGGCGTGGAGATGATCGGCCTCACCGCCGGCGAAGCGAAGAACCCGCAGAAGACCATCCCGGGCGCGATCAACTCGGTGTTCTGGCGCATCCTGCTGTTCTACGTGGGCGCGCTGTTCGTGATCATGTCGATCTACCCGTGGAACGAGATCGGCACCCAGGGCAGCCCCTTCGTCATGACCTTCGAGCGCATGGGCATCAAGACCGCCGCCGGCATCATCAACTTCGTGGTGATCACTGCCGCGCTGTCGTCCTGCAACGGTGGCATCTTCAGCACCGGCCGCATGCTCTACAGCCTCGCCCAGCATGGCCAGGCCCCGGCTGTGTTCGCCAGGACCTCCAGCGGCGGCGTGCCGCGCAATGCGCTGCTGCTGTCGATCTTCGCGCTGCTGCTGGGCGTGCTGCTGAACTATCTGGTGCCCGAGAAGGTGTTCACCTGGGTGACCTCCATCGCCACCTTCGGTGCCATCTGGACCTGGGCGATGATCCTGCTGGCGCAGTTGAAATTCCGCCGCGGGCTGAGCGCTGCCGAAGCCGGCAAGCTGCAGTTCAGGATGTGGCTGTACCCGATCAGCTCGTACCTGGCCATGGCCTTCCTGGTGCTGGTAGTGGTGCTGATGGCGTTCTTCGAAGATACGCGCATCGCGCTGTATATCGGCCCGGCCTTCCTGGTGCTGCTGACGGTGCTGTACTTTGCGCTCAACCTTGCTCCCAAGGAGCAGGGCAGCGTCGCCAGTCGCGCCTGATGTGCGGTTGAACGATTGAAAAAAGGGCCTCTTCGGAGGCCCTTTTCTTTTGCTGGGTGATTACGCCGTGGGCAGGCTGCCGGCCATGCGCGTCAGGCTGCGATCGAGTTCGGTGATTTCCAGTTGCAGGCCGATGGGGCGTTTTTCGATGAGTTCGGCGAGGGTCTGTTCGGCGGTGGCGAACAGGGTGTCGACGATGCGCTGGCGCAACTCCTCGGGGCGGCCAGGGGCGATGCGGATCTGGATGTTGATGAAGGCTTCGTCCCGGGTGTTGGCGCCAACGTGGAACTGGTCGATGGCGCGGGCGAAGGTGCGCAGGCCGTTGCTGGGGAACACGCCCAGGCCTTTTGCGGCTTCATGGAGTTTTTCAGGCAGTTCCAGAGGCAGCAGGTCGTTGGTGAGGTTGGCGGTGTAGTCGATGGCGATGTGGGGCATTGAGTTGTCTGTCCAGGTATGGTTTTGGCCATCCTAGGACGGCACTCCTGTGCGGGACATACGGGTGATTACTTAGTTGGGATTGGGTGTTATTGCGCCGCTTTGGTGTGCGCCGAGAGATTCTGTTTCGCCCCCTCGGGCGAGTTACTTCTTCCAAACGCCGAAGAAGTAACCAAGAAGGCTTGCCCCTCCATCCGGTTTTTCGCTTGGGGCGAAAAATTCCCTCGTTGAAGCGAAGTTTCAGGGGCACGCCACGACGGGCCATCCCTGGCCCATCGTGGCTCTCGCGACATCCATGTCGCTCAACCCCTGAAACTCCGCTTCAACGAGGCCTCCTGAAAGGGGCATTCCGGAGCGTGCGGATGTTTCTCTGGAAATCCTTTAAAGCCAGAGCATGGGGCTTTTGTAGGAGCGAGCTTGCTCGCGAACGGACTTCGCTGCGGAATCGGTTTCGCGAGCAAGCTCGTTCCTACAGATTGGATTGAGGGCGCTTCAGGTCGCCAGCAACGGTGGCATCGGGCAATCCAGGATATCCGCCACCGCGCGCATCAGCTCCGCTTCGCCAGCGGTGATGCGCCCGTCGTGCTCGATGCAGCGCGCCAGCGCCTTGAGCAGTTGCGGCTTCTGCAGCGGGCGCAGTTGTTCCAGCTGCTTCAGTGCGGTCTCCAGCTCGCGCAGGCTGGCGGCGCCCGGCAGCGGCCGGGGGGCGAAGGGCAGGCCGCTCCAGGCATCGGCGAACGCCTGCTCGGTCTGCAGGTCGCTGGTTTCGCCAACGCGGGCGAGGAAGGCCAGCAGCGTTGCGCAGGCTTCGGACAGGTCCGCCAGTGCCACGTTGCCGATCTTGCCGCTGCCCGGCCGCAGGTTGCGCTCGATGATGCGCAGAAGCGTCCATTCCAGCAGCTTGACCTTGCCGTCCAGCTTGATCAGTAGCGCCATGTTCTCGCGCAGGGCGAGGAAGGCCTTGGCGTCCAGTTGCTTGAGCGCCGGCATGGCCAGGTCGAGCAGGGGCAGGCGCTGGCCCGGATCGAGTCGAAGCAGCGACTCCTCCAGCAGGTCCAGTTGCAGCGCCAGGCTGAGGTTCAGGCGTTGCTTGATCGCTTCCAGCTGGCGCGCCCGCAGGCCGGGGTCGCTATCCAGCAGCAGGCCGTAGACCAGCGCTTCGGCGCCTTCGCTGTCATGGGCGGCGCGCTGCAGGCGCTCGTCCAGGCGTTGCAGGGTGCTGCGGGCTTCCTGCAGGTGCGCGATGGTGGGTGCGCCGACGGCGGCCACTGCCACGTCCACGGCGCTGGGCTGGTACGGCTGGCCGGTGACGGCGGAGGTCCAGGCTTGCTTGTTCATCAGCGCCACGTCCAGGCGTGGTTCGAATTTCGGGTAGTTTCCGTCCCAGCCCGGATCGACGCGGCGAATACGGTCCTTCAGCGGCGGGTGGGTGTCGAACCAGCTGCTGCCCACGCCATCGCCGAAGTACATATGGCTGAATTCTGCCGCGCGCGGGGCGCTGAGCAGGGCGCCCAGCGGGTTGCCACCGATCTTCTTGAGCGCACCGGCGATAGTCGAGGGATCACGGGTGAACTGCACGGCCGAAGCATCGGCCAGGAACTCGCGCTGGCGGCTGACCGAGGCCTTGATCAACTGCCCGAAGAAGGTGCCGACATAGCCGAGTACGTAAAGCACCACGCCGGCGCCGATCACCAGCAGCACCACGCTGCCGCCGCCGTTCTTGTCGTTGCTGCTGTTCCGGCTGCTGATGCGCACGCCAGTGCTGGTCTCGCTCCAGCCGCGCAGCAGCATGCCGCCGATCAGGCCAAGCAGGAGCATGCCGTGGAGCAGGGCGGTCAGCCGGGTGTTGAGCAGCATGTCGCCGTGGTGGATGTGGCTGAACTCGTGGGCGATCACGCCCTGCAGTTCATTGCGGTCGAGCTGCTCGATGGCGCCGCGGGTAATGCCGATCACCGCGTCGCGGGGTGTCAGGCCGGCGGCGAAGGCGTTGATCGAGCCGTCTTCCAGCACATACACCGGCGGCACCGGCGAGCCGGAGGCCAGGGCCATTTCCTCGACCACGTTCAGCAACCGACGCTCGTCAGCATTGCTGGCGCTGAGGTTGAGCAGGCGGCCGCCGAGGCTCTCGGCCACGACCTTGCCGCCCGCACTCAACTGCACCTGCTTGTACAGCGCGCCGAGGACGACCACGCCGACGATCACGGCGGCCACCGACAGGTACAGCTCCGGATCGGGCAGGGAGGCGCGCGAGGTCAGGTGCAGAGCAGGCTCGCCGAGGTGACGCCAGAGCCAGCCCAGCGCCAGGCTGGTGATGGTCACCAGGCACACCACGGCGATAGTCAGCAGCAGGACCAGGCGCCCGGTCTGCTTGCGGGCGCGGTCCTGGTGTTCGAAGAAGTTCATCGCGCGTCCTGCGCCGAGATTTTAGAAGGCGACTTTCGGCGCGGCCTGGATTGCCTTGCTGTCCTCGAACTCGAGCAGGCTGGCGTCCTTGCTGTGGCCGTAGGTGGCGGCCAGGACATTGGCGGGGAAGGACTGGCGGTAGGTGTTGTACTCCATCACCGAGTCGTTGTACGCCTGGCGGGCGAAGGCGACCTTGTTCTCGGTGCTGGACAGTTCCTCGCTGACCTGCTGCAGGTTCTGCGAGGCCTTGAGGTCCGGGTAGGCTTCCAGGGTCACGTTCAGGCGACCCATCGCGCCACCCAGGGCATTCTCGGCGGCGGCCAGTTGCGCCATGCGGCCGGCGTCGCCCGGTTGCTCGGACGCGGCCTTCAGGCCGGCCACGGCAGCGTTGCGCGCAGCGATCACAGCTTCGAGGGTTTCGCGCTCGTGCTTGAGGTAGGCCTTGGCGGTTTCCACCAGGTTGGGGATCAGGTCGTAGCGGCGCTTGAGTTGCACCTCGATCTGCGCGAAGGCGTTCTGGTAGCGGTTGCGCAGCGCCACCAGACGGTTGAACACACTGATCAGCAGAAAGATCACGCCAGCGATGATGGCGAGGGTAATGATCGAGGAAACGCTCATGGGATGTCCTTATCGGCAGGCGATCGAGCGTCGATAATAGCGGAAAGCCAGCTGAATGTTGGGCAACTTCTCACGTCTTGCTTCGGCAGTGCATCGGCCGTATTGCGGCGTGTTGCGAAATGAAAAAAGGGCCTCCATGGAGGCCCTTTTGCCGAGCCCTGTAAATCAGCGGTTCAGATACTCGGCGACGGACAGCACTTCGGCGTAGGCGAAGGCAAACGAGGCCATGTAGGCGGCATGGACCTGGGCGGCCGGCACCTTCACGCCGTTGAACTCCAGGTCCAGCGTGGCGCAGGCGTCGTGCAGCACGGTTACCGTGTAGCCGAAATCGGCGGCGGCACGCACCACGCCGTCCACGCACATGTGGCTCATGTGACCGACAACGACCACGGAGTCGACGCCGTGCTGGTCGAGGATGGCCTTGAGGTCGGTGTCGCGGAACGAGTTGACGAAGTGCTTCAGGACCACCGGCTCGCCGGGCAGGTTGGCGACCTTGGCGTGGATTTTCGCGCCGTCACTGCCGGGAGCGAAGAACGGGGCGTCGGCGCTTTCGAACTCGTGGCGTACGTGCACCACCAGGTCACCGCGCTCGCGGAAGGCGGCGAGTACCTTGGCGGCCTGGTCGGCGGCCGGCTCGATGCCGACCAGCGGCCACTTGCCGGAGGGGAAGTAGTCGTTCTGGATATCCACTAGGATGAGCGCTTGCTTGGCCATTTCCGAATTCCTTTTGAGTGGTGAGGAAGTGGGACCAGTATGGTTCGCCGCTCGCCGAGCGGGGATCAGGTGGAACGACAATAATCAGGGGAAAACTGACAATGGCTGTGGAACGGAGCGTCGTCGAGATCGGGTTGCTGCTCTATCCCGGCGTGCAGACGGCGGCGCTGCACGGGTTGACCGATCTCTTCGCGGTGGCGGAGCGCATCGCCGGCGACGAGGCCGGCGCTCAGCTGCCGGCACTGCGCGTCAGCCATTGGTGCGGGGAGGCCGGCAGCGAACCGCATCGTGTCTTCGATACGCATCCCGGCGCTGACAGCCGCCTGGTCGCGGTGCTGGTGCCGCCGTCACTGTTCGGCCTGCCCGACGTCGCGCCGCTGCGCAACCTCACCGACTGGCTTGCTGCGCGCCATGGCGAGGGCGCCATCGTCGGCTCGGTTTGCATCGGCGGGCTGCTGGTAGCCGAAGCCGGGCTGCTCGACGGCCGCAGCGCCACCGCTCACTGGAGCGGTGCCGAAGCCTTTGCCAAGCGTTTCCCGCGCGTACGCCTGGAGGCGCACAAGCCCATGGTCGACGATGGTGACCTGATCACCTCCGCCGGCCTGATGGCCTGGTCGGAGCTCGGCCTGCGCATCGTCGACCGCCTGCTCGGCCCGAGCATCGCCAGCCGCACCGCACGCTTCATGGTGGTGGAGCACAGCGACAGCGCCCAGCAGTGCGGCAGCAACTTCGCGCCGCTGCTGGGGCATGGCGACGCCGCGATCCTCAAGGTCCAGCACTGGCTGCAGGGTAATGGCGCGGTGGACGTCAGCCTCGCCGCCATGGCCGCCCAGGCCGGGCTGGAGGAGCGCACCTTCCTGCGCCGCTTCCGCGCCGCCACCGGGCTCAAGCCCACCGAGTACTGCCAGCACCTGCGCGTGGGCAAGGCGCGGGAGCTGCTGGAGTTCACCAACGGCACGGTGGACCACATCGCCTATACGGTCGGCTACCTCGATCCGGGCTCGTTCCGCAGCACCTTCCGCAAGATCACCGGGATGGCGCCGAGTGATTACCGCAAGCGCTTTGGGGCAAAAGCGGCGGAAGTGCCCGTCAAGAGCTGATCAAATCCACCGATCATTCTCCGCCGTCCGCTCGCCGCCCTGATCCCCGGTATTCAGCACGCCGCGCGGTTCGATCAGCATCACCTGCACTTCCCGCTCGGCATACGGCTTGTGCTCCACGCCGCGCGGTACCACGTAAAGCTCACCGGCGCGCAGGGTCAGCGGGCCGTCGCGGAAGTCGATGCGCAGTTCGCCGTCGAGCACGATGAAGGTTTCGTCGGTGTCTGCGTGGCTGTGCCAGACGAAGTCGCCGTGCAGCTTCACCACCTTGAACTGGTAGTCGTTCATCTCGGCGATCACCCGCGGTTGCCAGGTTTCGCTGATGCGGCCGAGCTTTTCCTGCAGGTTGATCGGTTGGCGTTGGGTCACGGTGGTTCCTCCCTTGGTTCGATCCCTTGAAGCTACGGCCAGCCAAGACGCGGGTCTTGCAGGAAATTGCGCTTCGATCGCCCCTGCATTGACCTCATCGGGTTGCCGGCCCCGTCCCTGGCGCAGACAATCGATCCTTGGTCCGTCAGAAAGGAGTGCCGATCCATGGCGCAGAACATCTACGACAATCCCGAATTCTTCGCGGGCTACGCCCAGCTGCCACGTTCGCAGCACGGCCTGGACGGCGCGCCGGAGTGGGCCTCGCTGCGCTCGCTGTTGCCGCCGCTGGAAGGCTTGGACGTGGTCGACCTCGGTTGCGGTTATGGCTGGTTCAGCCGTTACGCCGCGGAGCAGGGCGCGCGCACGGTGAGCGGGCTGGACGTGTCGCAGAAAATGCTCGACCACGCACGGGCGAACACCGAGGCCGCGCAGGTGAGCTACTTCCATGCCGACCTCGACCAACTCGAACTGCCCACCGCGGCCTTCGACCTCGCCTACAGCTCGCTGACCCTGCATTACCTCGCAGACCTGCCGCATTTCTTCCGCAACGTACACGATGCGCTGCGCCCCGGCGGCAGCCTGGTGTTCTCCATCGAACACCCGATCTACATGGCCTCGCTCAAGCCGGGCTGGGTCGTCGATGGCGATGGCCGCCGCTGCTGGCCGGTGGATCACTACCAGGACGAAGGCGAGCGCCGCACCGACTGGCTCGCCAAGGGAGTGATCAAGCAGCACCGCACCCTGGGCAGCATCCTGAATGCGGTCATCGGCGCGGGGCTGACGTTGCGCCACGTCGAGGACTGGGGCCCGAGCGCCGGGCAGGTGCAGGCCAATCCGGCACTGGCCGAAGAACGCGAGCGGCCGATGTTGCTGCTGGTCGCCGCGCAGCGCTGAAGAGCGAAAAACGGGCGACTATGCTCAGAGCATTGCGCCCGTCCTGCCCCGGAGATCGCCATGTCCCAGCCCGCCTCCGTCGTCCGCCCCAGCGTCATTCCCTGCCTGCGCTACCGCGATGCCCCCCAGGCCATCGACTGGCTGTGCGCCACCTTCGGCTTCCAGCGGCAACTGGTCGTTGCCGATGACCACGGCGGAATCGCCCACGCGCAGCTGGCACTGGCCGACGGCAGCGGCCTGGTGATGCTCGGCTCGTTGCACGACAACGAGTACGGCCGCCTGATGCGCCAGCCCGACGAGATCGGCGGCTGTACCCAGAGCATCTACGTGGTGGTGAAGGACGCCGAAGCGCTGTACCGCGCAGCGGTGGATGGCGGCGCGCAGATCGTCATCGACATCAAGGACGAAGACTACGGCGGCCAGGGCTTCACCTGCCGTGATCCGGAAGGGCATATCTGGAGCTTCGGCACCTACGATCCCTGGCACTGACTTCGCCCTGCAACATCCTGCGCAAGCCCCGAGCTTGACGCTTTCCCATCGCAAGTGTTGATATGCGCCCCGTTTCAGGTGCCCCCCGCCGCCGTGCGTGGGGTGAAACGGGAAGCCGGTGCGTCGCCTTCGTGCGATCAGTCCGGCGCTGCCCCCGCAACGGTAAGCGAGCGGAGCATCCACTAAGCCACTGTGCGCAAGCATGGGAAGGCGGATGCCCCAGGACCCTCGCAAGCCCGGAGACCGGCCTGGAACCTGTTTGGCAAACCCGCGGTGGGCGGGCGTGAGCCGGTTCCCGGGGCGCGCTCGTTCCGGGTGTCGCTGCGCCGCCTGCGAAATCCCGATTTCGAGGCGATCACCTTGCATTCTCCTGCTTCCATCTCCCGGCGCGCCCTGCGCTGGACTCCCGTTCTCTCCCTCTGCGCCCTGAGTTCGCAGCTTGTGGCAGCGCCCCTCGACCTGGCCGATGAAATCGTCAGTGCGCCTTCCGTGGAGTCCACCACGGTGGCCGACATGGCGCGCTACGGCAGCAAGCTGGAGGTCATCGACCGCGAGCAGATCGAGCGCGCCGGCCCCAGCGCCGACATCACCCGCGTGCTGCAGATGTACGTGCCCGGCCTGTTCGTCGCACCGAAGAACGGCCCGTTCGACTACGGCACCTACTCGCTGCTGGGCGGGCGCAACGACGACACGCTGATCCTGCTGGACGGCGTGCGCCTGAACAATCGCCTCTACGGCGGCATCTACATCGATACCCTGCCGACCACTGCGGTGGAGCGCATCGAGGTGCTCAAGGGCGGCCAGGGCCTGCTGTTCGGCACCCAGGCGGTGTCCGGGGTGATCAATATCGTCACCCGCAGCGCGCGTTCGCGCGAGGCGTCCGGCGAGGTCAACCTGGGCCTGGATACGTTCAAGGGCCGCAGCGGCGATGCCCGCGCGGAGAAAGTCGTGCAGAACGGCCTGGGCGACCTCGGCCTGATGGCCTACGTCAGCCACAACCGCTCCGACGGCTACCAGCCGTACCGCGACCGCGACATGACCGACACCGTCAGCGACAAGCGCCGCTCCTACGACGTCAACGTGTTCGGCGCCAAGGCCATCCAGGCCATCGGCGATGCCTCGCGGCTGGAGCTGTTCTACCAGTACGCCGACGCCGAGCTGGACTTCGCCCGACCGACATCGAACCATCACACCAGCAACAACCGCGTGCAACAGATCGCCACGGCGACCTTCCAGCAGAGCGTCAACGACGACTTCAGCTGGTTCGCCAAGACCCACATCAACGACTGGGATACCCGCTACGACCGCGTCTACAACCTGCAGGGCGGCGGCACCCAGGTGCTCAATCACAATGACTACTGGGGCTTTACCGACTGGGGGGCGCAGCTCGAAGGCAAGGCCAGGTTCGGTGGCGGTCACGAGCTGGTCTTCGGGAGCGACAACCAGTGGTACAAGGGCCAGGACGATGTGCTGATCATCGACAACGACAAGGCCGAGTCCCATGCGCTGTACGCCCAGCTGCGCCCGCGCATCGACGCGCTGCCCGACTGGCACCCGAGCCTGGGCGTGCGCCGCGAGGAAATCTCCGGCGGCGAAGGCGCCACGGTGTGGATGCTGACCTCGCTCTATGACCTAACCCAGCAACTCAAGCTGCGCGGCCAGTTCGGCACGGCCTTCAAGTTGCCCACCGCCGAGCAACTGTTCGTCAATGAGCCGGGCGACGAAGTCGGCAACCGTGACCTCAAGCCCGAGCGCAGTCGCAACGCCGAACTGGGCCTGGATTACACCGGCGAGCTGTTCGACCAGCCGTGGAGCGGCAGCGTCACCCTGTTCCGCCGCGAGATCACCGACCTGATCACCCTCGCGGGCGATCAGTGGGTGAACGGCAACGGCGAGATCGAAGTGCGCGGCGTGGAAGCCAACGGCCAGTGGCAGTTCGGCCGCCATTGGCAGCTCTCCGCCGACGCCACGCGCAACCTGGTGGACAGCCGCAAGGGCGTGACGGTGAACAACATCCCGCACTTCTTCGCCCGCGTGCGTGCCGGCTATGACGACAACCTCTGGGGCGCTGGCCTCGCCACACGCTACGTGGGCTCCATCGTCAGCGCCCAGGACGACGACTACGGCCACTACACCGTGTTCGACGGCGATGCCTATCGCTACCTCGACGCGGCCCGCGCGCATCGTCTGAGCCTGCTGCTGGAGAACCTGCTGGACCGCGACTACGCCACCGGCCGCACCAGCAACGGCATCCGCCAGGTGGACAACCTCGGCCGGCCGCGCACCGCCGAGCTGCGCTACACCTTCAGCTTCTGATGAGGGCCATCCTGCTGGTCGGCCCGCTGGCCGGCGCCCAGGGCGAGCGCCTGCACCGCGAGGTGTCGGCGCGTCTGGCGGGTGTCGAGAGCATCGACACCAGCGAGGGCTTCGACCTGCTCTGGGCCCGAGCGCGCGCGCAGCTTGCCGATGCCGCGTCGTTGTTGCTGGTCGACCTGGAGCCCGCCACCGACGGCGCCTACCTCGACTGGCTGCGCGCCGAACTGGCGGTACTGGCGGATGAGTTTTCGCAGGCGCCGGTGCCGAGCATCACGGCATCGGCGCTGGGCCGGCGTGGGCTCGACGTCGGTGCGGTGCTGGCGGCGATCGACGATCCGGCGCAGCAGCTGGAATGCCGGGGTGTCGGTGCGGTGCCGTCGCAGCCCGACTGGTCCGCGCCGCCGCCGCATCGTCATCACCTGTTCCTCTGCGCGGGGCCGCGCTGCGTGCGCCGGGGCGCGTTGCCGTTGTGGAAGACCCTGCGTCGCGAACTGATTCGCCACGACCTCTACGAGAACGCCAAGGGCGCCTTGCTGACCCGCACCGGTTGCCAGTTCCCCTGCAATCGCGGGCCGGTGCTGACGGTCTACCCCGAGCGCGTCTGGTACGGCTTGCGCAGTGATGAGCAGGTTTGTCGGGTGGTGACCGAGCACCTGCGCGATGGCGTGCCGGTGGCGGATTTGCGCGTGGATGACGAAGCATGAGGCCGGCATGGCTCTTTGTGGGGGCGAGCTTGCTCGCGAAGCGCTTGATGCCATCGGTGCCCGGTTTGGTTCGCGAGCAAGCTCGCTCCTACACATTGGCATTGGCGCTCGGGGTGGCGTTGCTGCAGGGCATGGCGACGGCCACTGCCCAGGACTACCGCAACTGCGCGCAGGACTGGCACATCGATCACCCTCCGCAACGCATCCTCGCCCTCAACCAGCACGCTGCCGACCTGCTGCTGGCGCTGGGCGCCGGGTCGCGATTGATCGGCGTGGCCTACATCGATGACGACCTCAACCTGAGTGGCGGCCGCTATCGCGGCGTGCCGCTGCTGGCGCGCCAGTACCCGGCGGCGGAAGCGGTCTACGCGCTGAAGCCGGACCTGGTGGTGGCCGGCTTCGCCTCGGCCTTCCGGTTGGGCAACCTGTCCCGCGCAGAACTGGCCGGCCAGGGTGTCGGGAGCTACCTGTTGGATGCTGGGTGCGGGGTGTGGACGGATGATCTGTTCGTCGGTGTCGAGACGGACCTGACGACCTTGGGCGAAATTCTTGGCGAGCAGGAGCGGGCGCAGGAACTGATTCGCCAGCAACGCGCCGAGCTGGCCGAAGCCCGCCGCCTCTTTGCCCACCACAAGCCGCTGGACGTCTTCTATCTCGACAGCGCCAGCAACGGACTGGAGAGCCAGGGCCGGCGCGGAGTCATTACACAGCTGCTGCATGCCGCCGGTGCGCACAACCTGTTCGAGGATGTCGACCTGGGCAGCTTCACCGCCAACACCGAACAACTGCTGGCACGCGATCCGGATGTGATCCTGATGGCCGATGCGCTGTGGTCCACGGCCGAGCAGAAAAAGAAAACGCTGCGTGCCGACCCGGTGCTGTCGCGACTGCGCGCCGTGCGCGAAGGGCGCTTCGTGGCCTTGCCGTTCACTCATCTGTTCCCTGGCGTGCACAGCGGCCAGGCGGCTCGCGAACTGGCGCAGGCGCTGCGCCGGTTTTGAGCGCAAGCGTCCTGTCTGTTCGCCGCTCACTGTTCCTACCCAAGCGCGGGAGCCCGTGTTAGAAAGCGCCCATCGATCCTTGGGAGGTTGTCATGGGCAAGTTGCGCGTTGGAGTGATTTTCGGTGGGCGTTCGGCGGAGCACGAGGTGTCGCTGCAATCGGCGAAGAACATCGTCGACGCGCTGGACCGCGAGCGCTTCGAACCGGTGCTGATCGGTATCGACAAGGAAGGCCGCTGGCACCTCAACGATGCCTCCGACTACCTGCTCAACCAGGAAAACCCGGCCCTCATTGCGCTGAACCGTTCCAATCGCGAGCTGGCCGTGGTGCCGGGCAAGGCCGAGCGGCAACTGGTGGAAACCGGCAGCCGCCAACTGCTCGATCACGTCGACGTGATCTTCCCCATCGTTCACGGCACCCAGGGCGAGGACGGCTGCCTGCAGGGCCTGCTGCGCATGGCCGATATTCCCTTCGTCGGCTCCGACGTGCTGGGCTCGGCCATCTGCATGGACAAGGACGTGAGCAAGCGCCTGCTGCGCGACGCCGGCATCGCCATCACGCCGTTCCTCACGCTGACCCGCGCAAATGCCGCCCGCACGCCATTTGCCGAGGCGCAGCGCAAGCTCGGCCTGCCGCTGTTCATCAAGCCGGCGAACATGGGCTCGTCGGTGGGCGTCAGCAAGGTCGAGGACGAGGCCGCGTACGACGAAGCCGTGCGCCTGGCGCTGGCCTTCGATGACAAGGTGCTGGTCGAGGCCGCCGTCAAGGGCCGCGAGATCGAGTGCGCGGTGCTGGGCAACGATCAGCCGATCGCCAGCGGCTGCGGCGAGATCGTCGTCGGCAGCGGCTTCTACTCCTACGACAGCAAGTACATCGACGAGGATGCGGCCAAGGTCGTGGTGCCGGCGGATATTCCGGCCGAGGCCGGCGAGCGTATCCGCCAGCTCGCGGTAGACGCCTTTATCGCCCTGGAATGCTCCGGGCTGGCACGGGTCGACGTGTTCCTCACCGACAGTGGCGAGGTGCTGGTCAACGAGCTCAACTCGCTGCCCGGTTTCACCCGCATCAGCATGTATCCCAAGCTCTGGCAGGCCGCCGGGATGACCTACAGCGAGCTGGTCAGCCGCCTGATCGACCTGGCCATCGAGCGCCACGCCGCCCGGCGCAACCTGCAGACCAATCGCTGATCCACGCCCCGCCAGCTGCTTCTGCGCTACCCTGAGTGCCCGTCGCCCGGTTTCGGGCGGCCGGCCCCGTGTCCCGTAACGAACAGTCAGAAGGAGCACGAGATGAACACTGTGGTATTCGCCGACGGCACCGCCGTACCCGCCATCGGCCAGGGTACCTGGCGCATGGGCGAGGACAGCTTCCAGCGCAAGCGCGAGGTCGCCGCCCTGCGCGAAGGTATCGAGCGGGGCCTGACCCTGATCGACACCGCCGAGATGTACGCCGAGGGCGGTTCGGAGGAGGTGGTTGGCGAGGCTATTGCCGGGCTGCGCGAGCAGGTCTTCCTGGTCAGCAAGGTCTACCCGCACAACGCCAGCCGGCGTGGCATCCCCGAGGCCTGCGAACGCAGCCTGCGGCGCCTGGGTACCGATTGCCTGGACCTCTACCTGTTGCACTGGCGCGGCCAGTACCCGCTGGATGAAACCGTGGATGCCTTCGAGCGGTTGCGCGAGGCGGGCAAGATCAAGCGCTGGGGCGTCTCCAATTTCGACCTCGACGATATGCAGGAGCTGAACGAACCGGCCTGCGCCACCAACCAGGTGCAGTTCAGCCTGGAGGAGCGCGGTATCGAGTGGGACCTGCTGCCCTGGTGCCAGGAAGAACGCATGCCGCTGATGGCTTACTGCCCGGTTGGCCAGGGCGGTCGCCTGCTGCGCGATCGGGTACTGGCGGATATCGCCGGCCGCCACGACGCCACCCCGGCCCGCGTCGCCCTGGCCTGGCTGATCCAGCAGCCGGGAGTGATCGCCATTCCCAAGGCGGTCGAGCCGCTGCACGTGCGCGACAATGCCGCCGCGCTGCAATTGCGGCTGACGCCCGAAGACCTCGACGCCCTCGACGCCGCCTTCCCGCCGCCGAACCGCAAGCAGCACCTCGCGGTGGTCTGACTCCGCACCACGCACCGGCCCCGATCGTCGCCCCCCAGGGCGCGGCCGGGGCAGGGTGCTAGCCTTCCTCCATGGCCAAGATGGCCTGGGAGGGCAACAGCGATGAGCAACTACACGGCGGACGGCGCCGCCATCAATCGGGTACTGACCGATTACGTCGAGGGCATGACTTTCGGTGACGAGGCCCGGCTGCGCCAGGCCTTCCATCCTTCCTGCAAGATCATCGGCAACTACCACGGCGCGTTGGAGTGGGCCTCGCTGGACGAGTTCATCGGCGCCATCAAGGCCGAATCGCCGCCTGCCGAAGGTGCGCCGCCGGCGTGGGAGCTGAAGTCCCTGGACATCACCGGTGATAGCGCAGTGGCCAAGGTCACCGACGAGTTCATGGGCATGCACTTCACCGACTACCTGTCGCTGCTGCAGGTCGGCAACGGCTGGCAGATCGTCAACAAGCTCTACTACCTGCACGAGTGACGTGGAACGCATCGGCCTGCGCGGTACGCCGGAAACTTTGCTGATCACCCTCTACGCCAAGGCGAAGGAGAGCGAGCTGCCCGACAGCCTGCTGCGCGACCACTTCTCGCGCCGCGCCGTGGAGCAGATCGACTATGACTTCGCCCGCCTGCGCATCGGCCGCGCGGAGCAGGTGGGGATTGCCCTGCGGGCCAAGCTGTTCGACGACTGGGTACGCGACTTCCTGGCGCGGCATCCGGCCTGCGTGGTGCTGCAGCTGGGGTGCGGGCTGGACAGTCGGATCTTCCGCATCGACCCGCCGTCCACCGTGCAATGGTTCGAGGTGGACTTCCCGGAAGTGATCGAGCTGCGCGAGCGCCTGTACCCCGCGCGGGGGAACTGCCACCTGCTGGCCAGCGCGCTGACCACACCGGACTGGTGGCGCGTGATTCCGACAGGGCGGCCGGTGCTGATGCTTTCCGAAGGCGCGCTGCCCTACGTGGAGGCGGACAAGGTTCCCTGGCTGCTGCGCGCCCTGGTAGCGCACTTCCATCAGGGCGAACTGGTACTCGATGGCTACAGCCGCCTGGGCATTCGCCTGCTGCAGTGGAACCCGATGATCCGCCGTACCGGCGCCGTGCTGCACTGGGGGATCGACGAGCCCCGGGAGCTGGAGCAGCAGGTCCCGGCCCTGCAGTTCGTCGATGCCATCGCCGCCTACGACCGCGAGCAGATCGCCCGGCTGCCCCTGGGCATGCGCCTGCTCTACGAGATCACCCTGGCCATTCCGGCGATGCGCCGCATGGGGCGCCTGCTGCGCTATCGCTTCGCCACGCCGTCTTAGGCGGATGGCCGCGCGGGCTTGCGGCTGCTTTACTGATGCGTCTACGACGACCTTGCGCAGGAGCGCTGCGATGAAGCTCGAGCCGTTGATGGAGATGAACGTGAAGGCCAGCGTGCCGCTGGAAATCGGCCGCGTGCCCCAGGGCCAGCGGCTGATCTCTGCGGCCGGCGGCGGCACTTTCAAGGGCCAGCGCCTGAGCGGCGAAGTGCTGCCCGGTGGCGGCGACTGGATCCTGGTGGATGGCGACGGCGGCTGGCACCTGGAAGTGCGCCTGGTGCTGCGCACCGACGACGGCGCGCGTATCCTGATGCAGCACAACGGACTGCTGGTGGCCAACCCGAAGATCATCCACGCAGTCTCGCGGGGCGACAGTACCGAGTTCGGCGACACCTATTTCATGATCCAGCCGCGTTTCGAGGTCGGCGACGACCGCTACCGCTGGCTCAACCACCAGTTGGCGGTGGGTGAGGGCCGGCTGGGGCCGGGCTGGGTCGAATACCGTTTGTACTCCCTCGCCAATGGATGAGCGATGAAGAGCAGGACTTGTCACACGCGGAGGGCACAGTTGAGGCATCAGGGATCTGGAGACGACCCCATGGCTCTGCCTCCCAACATGCAGCCCGACGATAAAGTGGTGCTGTTCGACGGTACCTGCCGCCTGTGCAACGGCTGGAGCCGCTTCCTCCTCCAGCACGACCGCGAGCGCCGGGTAAAGCTGTGCAGCGTGCAGTCCGCGGAGGGGCAGGCGATCCTCGACTGGTTCGGCCTGCCCACCGAGTACTTCGACACCATGCTCTACGTCGAGGGACGCGAAGGCTTCGAGCGCAGCGACGCCTTCCTGCGGGTGATCGGCCAACTGCCGGCGCCGTGGAACTGGTTGCGGGTGCTCTGGCTGATTCCACGGCCACTGCGCGACTGGTGCTACGACCGTATCGCCCTCAACCGCTATCGCCTGTTTGGCCGCGAAGAGCAGTGCCTGGTGCCCTCGCCGCAGTACCGCGGGCGATTCCTCGGCAATGACTAGCGCGGCCATCGCGCGCCTGGCGCTGGGCCTGGTGTTCCTCTACCACGGCCTGGTGCCCAAGCTGCTGTTCCTCAGCCCGGACGAAGTGCGGATGATCGAGGCCCACGGCTGGCTGCTCTCCACCCAGCGTATTGCCGAGGTCGCGGGCGCCGCCGAGATCGTCCTGGCCCTGGCCATCCTGCTGCTGCGCCGCAGCCGCTGGCCGCTATGGCTGGCGGCGGCTGCGCTGCTGGGCCTGCTGGTGGATGTGGCGCTGTTCGCCCCGGAACTGCTGCTGGGCGCCTTCAATCCGGTCTCTACCAACGTCGCCGCGCTGGCCTTGTGCGCCATCGCCCTGCTGGGCGAACGGGACGCCACGCCGCCCCGTCCGCCACCGCTGCGTTAGAAGCTTCGGGAAACGCTGGCCACTACCGTTGCGGTGCAGGCGTCGCCGAAGCCGAACTGGGTCCGGCATTCGTTCTGCGACAGGTCGGTGTCGATGTAGCTCACCGCCCAGTCGAAGCCCACCCATTCATGGCTCAACTTGGCTTCCCACTCGTGGTAGGTGTCGCGGGTACTGCCGTCGCCGGAAAGATAGAGCGGGTCCTTGGCGTCGTTGCGGCCGTAGCGCACGCGCAGCTTGAACTCCTCCGGCAGCTCGGCGTTGTAGGCCAGGTAGGTGTAGAGGTTGGCCTGGTCCTCGCCGAAGTAGGTCGGGTAATCGTTGCCGTAGTAGGCGCCGACCTCGATGCCGTAGGCGTGGAGGATGGCGTAGGTATCGCTCTGGTTGAACTGGCTTTCCTTGGGGTAGGCGTATTTGATATAGCCCAGGTCCAGGGCGATGTCTTCGTCGGCCTGCCAGTACCAGCCGCCGTAGTAGTCGATTTCCTGACGGGTCTTCAGGCCACCGCCGAAATCGACGTTGGAGCTCCATACGCCCAGGTAGGCGCCGGAGGCATGCTGCAGGGTGGCGCCGACCTGCAGGGCCGGGTCGCCCTGGGTCTGCGAGATGCCACGGGTGCGGTAGTCGCTGACCAGCGCGGTGTCGATCTGCAGGTTGAAGTCGTGGCCCAGCTCGACGGCCAGGGCGGAGGTGAGCGGCGCGCAGGCGAGCAGCGCGCCGGCCAGCCAATGGGGGCGATTCATGCGGGAAGTCCCTTTGTTGTGATTGTCTGTGGGCAGATGAAAAATCCCGCGCAGCACCCGCCTTCCCGGCTATGCCGGGTAGCGTGAAGGGAGGGCAGGGCTGGCGGGCAAGGCGCCGGGGCTGTTCAGACCCCGGCGCAGGAGCCCGGCTCAGAGAGCCGGTTGATCGTCGGCGCGGTAGACTTCGCGGCCTTCGAACAGGGTGTGCAGCACGCGGGCTTCGTCCAGTTGCTGGTCCGGAACGGTGAACACGTCACGGTCGAGCACCACCATGTCGGCCTGCTTGCCGGCCGCCAGGGTGCCGATCTTGTCGCTCAGGCCGATCGTCTGCGCGGCATTGCGGGTGTAGGCGTAGAACATGGTCTGGCGGTCCACGCGCTCGGCGGCGTTGAGTACGCCTTCCTCGCCCTTGCGGGTCACGGCCTGGTAGATGGCTTTCAGCGGGTCCGGCGTGGAGACCGGCCAGTCGCTGGCGCCGGCGATGGTGGCGCCATTGTCCAGAAGGGACTTGGCCGGATACATGTAGCGGTAGGTCTCATCGGCGATGTAGGGCTTCACCAGCTCCACGGTGTAGGGCTCGGCGGCGGCCCAGTCGAGCTGCATCGAGGCAATGACGCCGAGCTCCTTGAAGCGCGGGAAGTCCTTGGGGTTGACCAGTTGCAGGTGGGTGATCGAGTGGGTCACGCCGCTCTGCCGGTCCTTGCGCGCCTGGGCGAATCCGTTCAGCGATTCGCGCACCGCGCGGTCGCCGATGGCGTGGATGTGCACCAGCCAGCCGCGTGCGTCGGCAGCGCTGACCAGTTCGCCGAAGTGCTTCGGATCGATCAGCAGTTCGCCCGGCTTGTGGCTGTTCTTGTAGTCCTCCAGCAGCGCGGCGGACTGCGCCGGGAACTCGATCACGCCATCGGCGAAGACCTTGATGCCCGGCAGCGTCAGGTTGGGGATGCCCTGGAACTGCTGGCGGACCTTCTCGATCACGTCCAGATCGGCCGGCGTACTTCTCGGGTTCACCACCTGCAGTGCGGCAACGTGGGCGGTGAGCTGGCCGTCGCGGGCCAGGTCGCGATAGACCGGCAGCACGCCGACGGTCTTCTCGGTGGGCTTGATGGCGAACAGCGCCTCGCCGGGCGTGCCGTTGGCGGCCGGGTCCATCCAGGCCGTGATGCCCAGGCTGTTGTTGTACTTCACCGCGGCCATGCCGGCGCGGTCCATGGTGGCGGCGTCGGGCACCGGCATGGCGGCGGCCACCAGGTCGAAACCGGAGTCGACCAGGAAGCCGCTGGGGTTGAAGTCCTTGTCGTGGGCGACGTTCTGCTGCTCCAGCGGGCTCAGGCCGCGCACGCGCTTGGCATCCAGCCCGGCGCGCTTGAGCATGGCGGCGTTGGCCCAGGCGGTGTGGTGGTCGCTGCCGATCAGCACCACCGGGGTGTCCTTCCACTCGCCCTGGTTGAAGCGCTTGGCCAGGCCGTCGGCCTGGGACCAGTAGGTGGAGTTCATGCCGTTCATCACCACGGTGTCGTGCACCTTGGCCTTGCCGCTGTCGCGGTCCTGCTTGAGGCGTTTCTCGAAGGCATCGAGGTCCATCTGCTCATCCTGCAGGCTGGCGGAGATCAGCTCCAGGCCGCCGAAGATGGAGTGCGAGTGGCTGTCGATGAATCCGGGCATCAACACTTTGCCGCCCAGGTCGACCTGCTTGCTGCCACTGCCGGCGAGCTTGCGGATGTCCTCGTTGGAGCCCACCTGCAGTACCTTGCCGCCGGCGACTGCGATGGCTTGCTGCAGCGGCTGGCCAGGTTCGGCGGTGAAGACCTTGGCGTTGTACAGGATCAGGTCCGCGTTCTGTGCCTGTGCTTCAAAAGTACCGAGTGCGATGGCGAGCGCCAGCGCTCCCTTGAGCATGCCGTGCATGACTTTCCTCTGCTTTTCGATGGATTATTGTTGGTTTGCAGCGCAGGCTAATGGCGTGGCGTGTGCCGCGGAAGTCGCTAACGGGCATAACACTTGTGAAGGATTGGCACGAATGACGATGGACAGATTCAGCAGCTTGGCAATGTTCGTCGCCAGTGCCGAGACCGGCAGTTTCAGCCGTGCCGCCGAGCAACTGGGTAAGACCCCATCGGCGGTGACCAAGGCGGTCGGCCAGCTGGAAATCGATGTCGGCGCGCGGCTGTTCGAGCGCACCACGCGCAGCATGTCACTCACCGAGGCTGGCCAGCTCTACCTGGATGGTGCTCGCGAGGTGCTGGCGCGGATGCGCGAAACCACCGAGGAGATCGCCCAGTTGCAGCACAGCCTGCGGGGCGTGCTGCGCATCACAGGGCCGCTGATCGTCGGCCCGGTGTTCCTCGACCGGGCCTGTGCCGAATTCCTCGACCTGCACCCGGACGTGCGCTTGCAGGTGGACCTCTGCGATAGTTATGTCGATCTGCTCGACGGCCGCTACGACCTCGCCCTGCGCATGGGCAACAGCGACCTGCCAGGGCTGATAGCCCAGCCGCTGGCCGAAAGCCGCCTGGCGATGTGCGCCAGCCCCGCTTACCTTGAGCGGCGCGGTGCACCCAGCCATCCGAGCGAAATCATTGACCACGATTGCCTGGTCTACCGCCACCCGGCGCTGGACGACCGCTGGTGGTTCGACGTGGACGGCATGCGCTTTTCCACGCCGCGCAATGGCCGGTTGAGCAGCGACAACCAGGCCACCTTGCTGACCGCTTGCCTTGCCGGACACGGCCTGTTGCCGTGCCCGCGCTGGAGCGTGCTGGAATATCTGCGCAGCGGGCGGCTGGTGACGGTGCTGGATGACTACTTCTTCGAACCCGACACCTTCGGCGCGCAGATTCTCGCGGTCTACCCGAGCAACCGCCGGGCGACGCGCAAGATCCACGCATTCATCGAGCACCTGCGCGAGTACCTGCGGCGCGACGGCATTCTCTAGGTTGTTACAGCAATACCCCGGCCCAGGCCGAGACCAGCAGCAGGATCGCCATCAACTGGTTGAGCCGCTGCATCTGCCGGGGCGAGAGCAGGCGCTGGCTGCCGATACCCAGGCCGGCCCAGACCGCCATGCAGGGAATCGACACGAGGAAGAACAGCAGCGACAGCAGTTGCACGCGGTCCAATCGATCGGCGCCGTAGCCGGCGTATACGCTGATCACCGCCAGCGCCATCATCCAGGTCTTGGGGTTGACCAGCTGCAGCGCGGCAGCGCCTACCGCTCCCAGGCGCGCGGCGTCGGTATCGCGCTTCAGGTCTGCCGGCGGGCTGCGGAAGATCTGCCAGGCCAGCCAGCTCAGCCAGAGCACGCCGACTTCGCTCATCGCCTGTTGCACCCGTGGCAGGCTGGCCAGTACTTCGCCCAGCCCGCTGCCCACCGCCAGCACCAGCGCCGCTGCGGCGCCGCAGCCGCCAAGCATGATCGGTAACGCCGCACTCCAGCCGAAGCGCGCGCTGTTGCTGAACACCAGTAGGTTGGTGGGACCGGGCGTGATGGAGGCGACGAAAGCGAAGAGCAGGAAGGGCAACCACTGGCTGAACTGGGCGAGGTGCATGGCGGGAACTCCAGTGAATCGGTGGGAGTTCATCATCGCCAGCGGGGCGGGCTCAGTCTGGAAGCTTTGAGCAGCGCTTGCGGTAGTACGCGGGCGTCACACCATAGGCGCGGCGGAACCAGCGGCCGAGGTGGCTCTGGTCGGCGAAGCCGAGGTCGGCGGCGATGTCCGCCGGGGCCAGGCCGCGGCCGAGCAACTGTCGGGCTCGTGCCAGACGCAGTTGTATCAGGTAGGCATGGGGCGGCAGGCCGAAGGCCTGCTTGAACGCGCGGGTCAGGCGGAAGCGGTCGCAGCCGCTGGCCTGGGCCAGGTCGTCGAGGCCGATGTCGGTGGTCAGGTTGGCGTGCAGGAAGTCCCGCGCGCGCTGTGCCACCAGCGGCAGATGCGCCTGCCTGGTGCCGCGCTGGCGCCAGTGCAGGTGACGGGTCATGCCATCGAGCAGATCGTCGATGGCGCTCTGGCGGACGATCTTCAGGTCATGGCCATGCACGGCCTGGAAGGCGTTGTCGATGTGCCGGGCAAGCTGCGGGTCGTCGATCAGCAACTCGGGCACGGCCAATTGGCAATTGCCCGGTGCCTCCTCGAACAGCGTGGCGATCTCGCGCTCAAGCCAGGGGGCGTCGAGGTACAGGGTGCGATAGGTAAAGCCGCCCTCGGTGGGCGCGTCGCCGTCATGGATATCGCCGGGCTCGAGGAAGAACACCTTGCCGGTAGTGCTGACGTAGCGCTGGTTGCGGCTGCGGAACTGCTGCACGCCCGATTCGGTGAAGCCGATCAGGTAACTGTCGTGCCAGTGCGGGTCGTAGGCGTGGCCCTTGAAGTGCGCGCGCAGGCTCTGGATGCCGGTGTCGGCATCCTGCAGCAGGTCGATCCAGTTGTCTTTGTGCATGGGCCGCCTCCGTACCGCTTGCCCGGTCGGCCAGCATAGCGCGCGATGAGGCAATGTCTGGAAGATTCGTGCAGCCGTCGATCCGCCGGCTGCACGACTATCCGCCAGGATCAGCCAGGCATGGCGTCGAAACTGTCGCTACGCGCCATGCGCCAGATGCGCTCGTAGAACTCGCCCTCGATGTTGCCGGAGAGCAGTTCACCCGGCTTCAGGAAGTAATGCAGGTGCGAGAACAGGCGGATTTCGGTGGCCGAGACGCGGCGTACCAGATGCCGCGCTTCCAGCTCCGAGGGGTGGCGGATGCCGGCGGCGGCGATCATCTCGGCCAGGCCCTTGAGCGTGTTGCGGTGGAAGCTGTAGACGCGCTCGGCCTTGTCCGGCACCACCAGGGCGCGCTGGCGCAACGGGTCCTGGGTGGCGACGCCGGTGGGGCACTTGTTGGTGTGGCAGCTCTGGCTCTGGATGCAGCCAATGGCGAACATGAAGCCGCGCGCCGAGTTGGCCCAGTCGGCGCCCATGGCCAGCACGCTGGCGATGTCGAAGGCGCTGACGATCTTGCCGCTGGCGCCGATGCGGATCTTGTCGCGCAGGTCCAGGCCGACCAGCGTGTTGTGTACGAACAGCAGGCCCTCGCGCATCGGCAGGCCCATGTGGTCGGTGAACTCCAGGGGCGCAGCGCCGGTGCCGCCTTCCTTGCCGTCGACGACGATGAAGTCGGGGAGGATGCCGGTCTCATGCATGGCCTTGGCGATGCCCATGAATTCCCACGGGTGGCCGATGCACAGCTTGAAGCCTACCGGCTTGCCGCCGGAGAGTTCGCGCAGCTGGACGATGAAATCGAGCAGCCCCTTGGGCGTGCTGAAGGCGCTGTGCGAGGACGGCGAGATGCAATCCTTGCCCATGGGCACGCCGCGGGTGGCGGCGATTTCCTCGGTGACCTTGTGCTTGGGCAGGATGCCGCCGTGGCCAGGCTTGGCGCCCTGGCTGAGCTTGATCTCGATCATCTTCACCTGCGGGTCGACCGCCTGCTTGGCGAAGCGCTCGGGGCTGAAGGTGCCGTCGTCGTTGCGGCAGCCGAAGTAGCCGCTGCCCAGTTCCCAGGTCAGGTCACCGCCGTATTCGCGGTGGTAGGGGCTGATGCTGCCCTCGCCGGTGTCATGGATGAAGCCGCCGAGCTTGGCGCCCTTGTTCAGCGCGCGGATGGCGTTGGCGCTGAGCGAACCGAAGCTCATCGCCGAGATGTTGAATACCGAGATGGAGTAGGGCTGCTTGCACGCCGGGCCACCGACGGTGACGCGGAAGGTGCAGGGGTCGGCCACCGGCGCCGGGCGGATGGAATGGGCGATGAACTCGAAGCCGGATTGGTAGACGTCGATCAGGGTGCCGAAGGGTTTGTCGGCGGTCTCGTTCTTCGCCCGCGAGTACACCAGGGCGCGTTGGGCGCGGGAGAAAGGCAGGGCCTCCTGGTCGCCTTCGAGCAGGTACTGGCGGATTTCCGGGCGGATGGCTTCCACCAGGTAGCGGATGTTGCCCAGGATCGGGTAGTTGCGGCGCACCGCGTGGCGTTCCTGCAGCAGGTCGAAGACTCCGAGCACGCTCAGGGCGAGGGTGGTCAGGGTGAAGGGCCAGACCCAGTCATGCCCGAGGAAGGGCAGGCTGAGCACGGTGAACAGGACGCAGGCGGCAAAAAAGGCATAGCGGCTTAGGAGCGACAGGTTCATGGAATCTCCAGTCGTCAGGCTTTGATCACGGTCAGGTTGGCCGAAAGGGCCGCCACAGAGCATGGCAGGCATCGCGCGAACGTGCCTGGGCAAAGGTCAATGACACGGGCTTTCGGAGGTCTTTCTAGTTCTGGCGGGCACCGACGGTAGCCCGAAGCGGGGAAAAAAGAAAGCTAGCTAACGATTTTCTCCGGCGCTGAGAAAGCTTGTTTCGGGCGGTGCAAGAACGATGGCGTTTGCCCCTGGGCTGTTCGCGAGCAAGCTCGCTCTTGCGCGCGCCGGCGTCAGGCCGGCAGGAGCGAGCCCGCTCGTGAGGCGCATCCGCCGAACTAACAGGCGATCACATTCACCGCCAGCCCGCCCTTCGAGGTTTCCTTGTACTTGTCCATCATGTCGCGCCCGGTATCGCGCAAGGTGTCGATGGCCTTGTCGAGGCTGACCAGGTGCTGGCCGTCGCCTCGCAGGGCGAGTTGGGCGGCGTTGATGGCTTTGAGCGAGGCCATGGCATTGCGCTCGATGCAGGGCACCTGGACCAGCCCGGCGACCGGATCGCAGGTCAGCCCGAGGTTGTGCTCCAGGCCGATCTCGGCGGCGTTTTCCACCTGCTCCAGGCTGCCGCCGAGGACTTCCGCGAGACCGCCAGCGGCCATGGCGCAGGCCGAACCCACTTCACCCTGGCAACCGACTTCAGCGCCGGAAATCGAAGCGTTGAGTTTGCACAGGATGCCGATGGCGGCGGCGGTGAGCAGGTAGCGCTCGATGCCTTCGGCGTTGGCGTCGGGGTCGTAGCGCGCGTAGTAGTGCAGCACCGCCGGGACTATGCCGGCCGCGCCATTGGTGGGGGCGGTCACGACGCGACCGCCGGCGGCATTCTCCTCGTTCACCGCCAGCGCCCAAAGGTCCACCCAGTCCAGGGCACCCAGGGTGGTGGCGATCAGATTGCCGCTGTCCGCTTCGTTCAGCCGGCGATAGAGCATGGGCGCGCGGCGGCGCACCTTGAGGCCGCCGGGCAGTGTGCCTTCGGTTTCCAGACCACGGTTCACACAGCTCTGCATTTCCTCCCAGATATGCGCAAGGCCGGCGCGGATTTCCTCGTCGCTGCGTAGCGCGCGTTCATTGGCCCACATCAGGTCGCTGATGCGTCGGAAACCGTGCTCATGGCACAGGCGCAGCAGTTCCTCGGCGCTGTGGAAGGGGTAGGGCATCGGGTTGTCCGGCAGTGCGCGGTCGGTATTGAAGTCCGCCGCATCCACCACGAAGCCGCCGCCGACCGAGTAGCAGATGCGTTCGGCCAGCAGTTCGCCGTTTTCGTCCAGGGCGCGCAGGTGCAGACCATTGGGATGGGCGGGCAGGCTGTCGTCGTGGAAGACCAGTTGCCGCGCTGGATCGAAGTCGATTTCGTGCAGGCCGCCAAGACGCAAGCGATGACGCAGCAGGATGTCGTCCACCTGAGGGGCGAGGGCAGCGGGGTCGGCTTCCGCCGGGTCGATGCCGAGCAGGCCGATCAGGCAGGCGCGGTCGGTGGCGTGGCCCTTGCCGGTGGCGCTGAGGGAGCCGTAGAGGTGCACCTCGATGGCCTTGGTTGGGGCCAGCAGGCCTTCGGCGCGCAGGCGATCGACGAACTCGCGGGTGGCGCGCATCGGTCCCACGGTGTGCGAGCTGGACGGCCCGACTCCGGGCTTGAACATGTCGAAGACGCTGAGGGTCATGGGGGTTCCTCCTGTCTTCCAGCATGGACCCGTGTGGCCTTGAATGCTCACCGACCGCTCGACGGCTGCAGACTCCTGCAGAGGCGGTTGCTACTTCGGGGCTCTAGCCCTGCGCCTGCAGGAACAGCGAGAACAGCTCGGACTGCGACTTGATCCCCAGCTTGGCGTACATGTGCTTGCGGTGGACCTTCACCGTCTCGGCGGAGATCGCCAGCTTGCGGGCGATCTCCTTGCTGGAGCAGCCGCTGAGCATCAACCGGCCCACTTCCAGCTCGCGCGCGGTGAGCGGTGTTTCCATCTGTTGGGCGGTGGATTCCAGGCGGTTCTGCCAGCGTGGCGGCGGGGGTGCTTCCTGGACTTCGCGTTCGAAGGCCATGCGTTGGCGCATCAGGCCGGCGACCCAGGGGTGTACCAGGGCTAGCAGGGCGATCTGTTCCGGAGTGAAGCGGCCCTTGCTGCCCACCGAACAGCAGAGGGTGCGCTCGCCGTCGAGTTGCACGTTGATCTGCACTTCATCGGCCACCACGTTGAGGCTGAAGTAGCGCTGGTAGTAATCGGTCTGCTCGAACATCTCCGGCGCCACGTCGTCCAGGCGCAGCAGCGCGCTTCCGGGCGCCTCGCGGCTGGCGATGTAGAAGGGGTCGAGCAGGTAGAGGCCCTTGAGGTAGTCCTGGAACAGCGGATCGGGGCCGCCGTCCTCGCCTGGGCATTCGGCGAACACCTGGGGCCTGCCATTGCTGAAAAGCAGCACGACCCAGCTGTCGAAGGGCACATACTGGCCCAGCAGGCGCACCAGCGAGGTCCAGAAGTTCGGCTTGTCCAGCGCTTCGATCAGCTGCCCGACCGAGCGGTGCCAGGCGATATCCTGAAGGGAAAGGCTCATGACTCTACCCCCGATGGGTTACCACGCGGGCGTAATTACCCGGTGATGGCACGCCCGGCATACTCGGTGGATGCCTTGAACCGGCGCGGTGCGCATTTTGACCGACAGCGTCCGGTCACCGCAAAGACAAGAATCTGAGGAAGCCCCATGAAAGTAGAACTCGTCCAACTCGCCGGTCGTGATGGCGATGTGGCCTGGAACCTGGCCCGCACCCTGGAGGCCATCCACGCCTGCGCCGACGACACCCGACTGGTGGTGTTCCCCGAGACCCAGCTGACCGGCTTCCCCACCGCGCAGAACATCGCCGCCATCGCCGAACCGGTGGACGGCCCCAGCGTGCAGGCCGTGCAACGCGCCGCGCAGGAGAAGAACATCTCCATCGCCGTGGGCTTCGCCGAAGCCGCTGACGATGGCCGCTTCTACAACACCACGTTGCTGATCACCCCCGAAGGCATCGCCATGAAGTACCGCAAGACGCACCTGTGGGCGTCGGATCGCGGCATCTTCACCCCCGGCGACCGCTACGCCACCTGCCTGTGGAACGGCATCCGCGTCGGCATCGTGATCTGCTTCGACATCGAATTCCCCGAATCCGCCCGCGCGCTGGGCCAACTGGGCGCTGAGCTGATCATCGTGACCAACGGCAACATGGACCCGTACGGCCCGACCCACCGCACCGCGATCATGGGCCGCGCCATGGAAAACCAGGCCTACGCCGTGATGGTCAACCGCGTCGGCGAAGGTGATGACGGCCTGGTTTTCGCCGGCGGCAGCGCCGTGGTCGACCCGTACGGCCAGCTGATAGTCGAGGCCGGCCGCGAAGAGTGCCGGCAGATCGTCGAGCTGGACTTCGAACGCCTGGCGCAGTCGCGCCGCGACTACAGCTACCTGGCCGAGCGGCGCTTCGTGCTGCCCGGCGAGCTGCGCGAGCACGACGGCGGTCTGCGCGAGCTGATCATTCCCGCCTGAGTTTTTCTTCCGGCACCGCTGTCGGGGTACCGGGGCGCAGGGCTGCGCCGATCAAGCGAATCATCAAGAACGACGGGCGCCGCGAGCACCCGCGAGGCCTGCGGGTGAGTGCAGGTCGGCAACTTAAGTACTGCCATAACAAACACAACGCGGAGTAAGCAGTAATGGCTCGACTCAAACGAACCCTGTCGCTGGGTTCGGTGGTGCTGTTCGGCATCGCCTACATGACCCCGATCATCGTCCTTGGCACCTTCGGCATCCTTGCCGACGTCACCCGCGGCGTAGTGCCTTCGGCCTACCTCGTCGCTTCTGTCGCCATGCTCTTTACCGCGCTCAGCTACGGGCGCATGGCCGCCGCCTTCCCGGTTGCCGGCTCGGCATACACCTACGTGCGCAAGTCGATCAGCCCGAAACTGGGCTTCCTGGCCGGCTGGGCGGTGCTGCTGGACTACCTGTTCCTGCCCATGGCCATCTGGCTGATCGGCGCGGCCTATCTGCATTCCGCCTTCCCGGCCGTGCCGCAAGCCTTGTGGGTACTGGCCTTCATCGGCGTAACCACCGCGATCAACGTGGTCGGCCTGCGCCTGGCGAAGAACATCAACGGCGTGTTGATGCTGGTGCAGTTCCTCGTGCTGATCGCTTTCGTTGGCCTGGCCATCCACTACGTGATGGGCGACGTCAGCCGTCCGCTGTGGACCCTGGAACCCTTCCTCAAGGAAGGCACCCAGCTGCCGCTGATCATGGGTGGCGCTGCCATCGCCTGTTATTCGTTCCTGGGCTTTGACGCGGTCAGTACCCTGACCGAAGAAACCCACGAACCGCGCAAGACCATTCCACGCGCCATCCTGCTGATCACCCTGATCGGCGGCGGCATCTTCATCGCCGCCAGCTATTTCGTACAGCTGGCGCACCCGTCGGTGGAGTTCCAGAACGCCGATTCCGCCGCCTATGAAATTGCCCGCAACATCGGTGGCGACCTGTTCGTCAGCTTCTTCCTGATCGGCCTGATCGTCGGCCAGTTCACCTCCGGCCTGTCGGCCCAGGCCAGCGCCTCGCGCCTGCTGTTCGCCATGGGCCGCGACGGCGTGCTGCCGCGGCCGTTCTTCGGGCGCATCAGCAAGCGCTTCGAAACCCCGGTGAACAGCATCGTGCTGTGCGGCGTGGTGGCCCTGCTGGCGCTGCACATGGACGTCACCACGTCCACCTCGTTCATCAACTTCGGCGCCTTCCTGGCCTTCAGCCTGGTGAACCTCTCGGTGATCTTCCATTACTACCTGAATGCCGAACGCCGCGGCCTGCGCGAGCTGGTGCTGTTCCTGCTGTTCCCGCTGATCGGCCTGCTCGCCGACCTGTGGCTGATGGTCAGCCTCGATCACCTGGCGATCTGGCTCGGCGCCACCTGGCTGGTGCTCGGCGTGATCTACCTCGCGGTGATCACCGGCGGCTTCCGCCAGCAACCGCCGGAGATGCATTTCGAGGAGGCGTGAGGCCCGCGCGGGGCTATGCTGGGGACTCCGAGCCGTGATGACCGAGGAGATCCCGCCATGCCCCGCCTCACTCTCTACCATTCGCCCCAGACACGCTCCAGCGGCACCCTGGTGCTGCTGGAGGAGCTGGGCGCCGAGTACGACCTCGAACTGATCAACATGAAGGCCGGCGAGCAGCGCAAACCGGCGTACCTGGCGATCAATCCGCTGGGCAAGGTGCCGGCGATCCGCATCGGCGAGTCGCTGGTCACCGAGCAGGGTGCCATCTTCATCTACCTCGCCGACCTATTCCCCCGCGCGAACCTCGCTCCTGCCCTCGACGATCCGCTGCGCGGCCCCTACCTGCGCTGGCTGGTGTTCTATGGCTCCAGCTTCGAGCCGGCCATCGTCGACCGTGCCCTCAAGCGCGATGCCGCACCACAGGCCATGAGCCCTTACGGCGACTACGACAGCGTGATGCGCGCCCTCGCCGAACAGCTGGAAACCGGCCCTTACCTGCTGGGCAACCGCATGACCGCTGCCGATGTGCTGTGGGGCGCGGCCCTGCGCTGGACCATTGGCTTCGGCGTCGTGCCCAAGCTGCCGGTGTTCGAGCGTTACGTGGAACTGGTGACCTCGCGCCCGGCCTTCAAGCGGGTTTGGGAGCGGGATGTACAGTGGGCGGAGGAGCATGCCAGGGCGGCGGAAGCGAAGCCGTCGTGAGCGCTGGATGGAAATCGCGCGCGCTGGAAAGGTGATGCGCGATTTGAGGAGTTGGTCTCAAGTGAGGTGGGAGTATTCCTTTTCTCGTGTCGGAATATTTTCTCGCCTCCTCGATTGATCAATGATCACCCCAACGCCGCGCACCCCATCGCGTGGCGTCGGCAACTAAAGCTATTACAAGCCGCTCCTTGATTCATGTCCCCAAGGCCCTCCGCAAGGAGGGCCTTTTTTATGCGCGCGTTTCGGCCGTGCTCAGCCCTTGGCGGCGCTGACGCCTTCGAGGGTAGCGAAGGAAGTGTCCTTCGCGGTCAGCAGGAAATCGCGCATGAAGGGTGCGTCCAGCATGTCGGCGCGGATGGCGGCGAACAGGGTGCAATACAGGCCTTTTTCCCCCAGGCGCTTGGCGGTCACGTAGCCCCGCGAGCTGTACTCGTGCAGCGCCCAGTTGGGCAGGCTGCAGACGCCACGGCCGGAGGCCACCAGTTGCATCATCATCACCGTCAGCTCGGAGGTGCGGACCTGCGCTGGCTCGACGTCGGCCGGTTCGAGGAAGCGGGTGAAGATGTCCAGGCGATCGCGCTCGATGGGGTAGGTGATCAGCGTCAGGTTGGCCAGGTCTTCCGGAACGATGAAGGACTTGCCGGCCAGCGCGTGGTGGTTGTCCACCGCCAGCAGCGCTTCGTAGGTGAACAGCGGCACGTAGGTGATGCCGGCGATGTCCACCGGGTCGGAGGTCACCACCAGGTCCAGGTCGCCACGGGCCAATGCCGGCAGCGGGGCGAAGGAGAAGCCGGAGGCGAGGTCCAGCTCCACTTCCGGCCAGGCGTCGCGGAACTGGTCGATGGTCGGCATCAGCCACTGGAAGCAGCTGTGGCACTCGATGGCCATGTGCAGGCGGCCGGCGGTTCCGCCCGCCAGGCGCGCCAGGTCGCGTTCGGCGCCGCGCAGCTGCGGCAGCACGGCGTCGGCCAGTTGCAGCAGGCGCAGGCCGGCACTGGTGAAGCGCACTGGTTTGGTCTTGCGGATGAACAGCGACAGGCCCAGGCGTTCCTCCAGTTCCTTGAACTGGTGGGACAGGGCGGATTGCGTGAGGTGCAGGCGCTCGGCGGCCTCCACCAGGCTGTCGGCTTCGCGCAGGGCATGCAGGGTTTTCAGGTGACGGAGTTCAAGCATGGCGCGGCCTCGCCTCAGTATGAGGAAATCTTGATGAAAAGGCGGATCAATTGAGCTGCCCTCATGATAAGCCGGCTGCTGGCGCTTCACCAGCAGGGTTCGCCGGCCTGCCCCTTCAGGCCGAATTCACCAGCTCAGATAGAACATGCCCTTGGCCAGCAGGACGATCAGCACCACGAGGGCGAACACGCTGTAGTGGATGAGCCGGGAACGCTGGCCGGTCATGCGCCCGACACGGAATGAATACATGGCGAAGATGAAGTGGCCCAGGACACTGAGGGCCAGCAGTAGCTTAAGGCTGAGCAGGGTGGCGAAGGGCGATGCCAGCGGCTCGGCCAGCAGCGGCGCGTAACGCAGGTGCAGCATGCCCAGGCCGCTGCCGAACAGGGTCAGGATGACCCAGGGCATCACCCGGCGCAGGCGGGGGCCGAGCGCGCCCTCGACCATTTTCATCGCCCGCGCCGGCACATGGGCGTGGATGCTCTCCAGGATCAGCACTTCGAAGAACACCGTGCCGACGAACAGGATCGCGGCGAACAGGTGCAGCACCAGCAGGATGGGGTAGGCCATGGCAGAGCTTCCGAGCGGGGGCTTCTATCTTCGCGACTGTTGGGGGCGGCCTCCCTTGATCCGCATCATGGGAAGCGCCGTCGGCGACCGCTCAGCGCCTTTCATCAAACTGTCACGGACCTGTGGCAGAGCGAGCGACGGAAATTCATCAGAATCGCTATCAACTGGGGTTTTGCGTTCCGGATTTTCATTCATGCGTGCTTTTCTACTGGCAGTCGCACTTTTCTGCGGCTTGCCCTCCCTTTCTATTGCCGCCGATCGTTGCGATGCGCGGGTGCCGACCGAACTGGTCGACCTGGGTGACGTGCGCCTGGCCTACCAGAGCATCGGGCGTCCGCAGGATCCGACGCTGCTGCTGGTCATGGGCCTGGGTGGGCAGCTGATCCATTGGCCGGATGAAGTGGTCGAGGCGCTCTGCCAGCAGGGCTTCCGGGTTATCCGCTACGACAACCGCGATGTCGGCCTGTCTTCCTGGCGTGTTCCCACGCCCAGCGGCAACCTGACCTACGAAGTGATTCGCTATCGCCTCGGCTTGCCCGTGAGTGCGCCCTACAGCCTGACCGACATGGCCGGCGATGCACTGCACCTGCTGGACGCCCTGCACGTCGAACGCGCCCATGTGCTGGGCGCGAGCATGGGCGGGATGATCGCGCAGCATGTCGCCGACCTCGCGCCGGATCGCGTGATCAGCCTCACCCTGGTGATGACCAGCTCCGGCGCCGAAGGCCTGCCGGCGCCCAGCGAGTCGCTGGTGCGCCTGCTCGCCCGGCGCGAGGCCGCCAGCCGCGAACAGGCCATCGAACAGCAGGCCGACCTGCTGGCCGCCCTCGGCAGTCCGCAGGTTCACGACGACCGCCAGCAATTGCTGCAGCAGGCGACGCGCTCCTACGATCGCGCCTTCAACCCCGAAGGTGTGCAACGGCAGATGCTGGCGATCCTCGCCGAACCCAGCCGTGTGGAACTGCTCAACCGGCTGAACGTGCCGACCCTGGTGGTCCACGGTACGGCCGATCCGCTGCTGCCGGTGATGCACGGCGTGCATGTGGCCGCGCACATTCGCGGCTCGGTGCTGAAGCTGATTCCGGGGATGGCGCACCGTTTCCAGGAAGACTTCAAGGAACCCTTGCTCGGCGCAGTGCTGCCTTACCTGCGCGAGCACCAGGGTGGCGGGCACGTCGCCCAGCTCTGAGGCTTTCGTGGGAGCGGACTTTGTCCGCGATCGATTTCCGACCACGCTGAGCCGGCCGTTTGCACATCGCGGCCGGAAACCGCTCCCACGCTCGCTGTGAGTTTCAGGGGGCGGGCAAGCTGTAGCGCTCGGCGAAATACTGCCGCAGGAACTCCACCGCCACCCGCACCTTGGCCGAACTGGCCAGTGGGGCGGCATAAACGGCCCAGATGTCCGCCGGCTGCTGGTATTCAGGCAGCACCTGCACCAGTCGGCCATCCTCCAGGCTGTCGTGCACGTCCCACCAGGAGCGCAGCAGGATGCCGCGCCCGTCGATGCACCACTGGTGCACCACCTCGCCGTGGTTGGACGACAGCGGCCCGGTGACCTTCACGCTTTCCTCGCCTTCCGGCCCCTGCAGGTGCCAGACGCCGAAGGGATGGTCGCGCTCCTTGATCACCAGGCAATCGTGCCCGGCCAGTTCGGCAAGGGTGCGCGGGGTGCCGCGGCGCTCCAGATAATCCGGTGCCGCACAGAGTACCCTGCGGTTGCGCGCCAGCGGGCGGCCGATGAGGTTCGGATCGATCTCGTTGCCGACCCGCACGTCCAGGTCGAAACCTTCGTCGATCAGGTCCACCAGGCGATCCTGCACATCCAGGCGGATATCCAGTTGCGGGTGGCGCGCGGCGAGTTCCGAAAGCGCGGGAGCGACGAAGCGCCGGCCCAGCCCCAGGCTGCTGGCGATGCGCAGCTGGCCGCTGGGCTCGCGGTGCAGGGCGCTGACGTCATCGCCCATGCGCTGCACGGCATCGAGGATGCGCAGCGCCCATTGATAGATGCGCTCACCATCTTCGCTCACCGAGACCCGCCGCGTGGTGCGGTGCAGCAGGCGCACGCCGAGGCCCTCCTCCAGCAGGCGGATACGCTTGCTGACGAAGGCGGCGGACATGCCCAGCTCGCTGGCGGCGCCGGCAAAGCTGGAGCGGCGTGCCACGTGGACGAAGACACGGAGATCTTCCAGGTTCGGCAGATTGTTCACAGTTCGTGTTTCAAGAATCTACGGTGGCAAGGATTATGTTTGTTTTTGCCACTTATAGCATGGCTGGCACTGCTTCCAACTTCACACCAGCGAGGGTGCCCCATGAGCAAGACATACAGAATCGCCGCCATTCCCGGAGACGGCATCGGCCAGGAAGTCCTTCCCGAAGGTCTGCGCGTAGTCCAGGCCGCTGCGCGCAAGCACGGACTGATGCTGGAGTTCGAGCACTTCGACTGGGCCAGCTGCGACTACTACCTGGAGCACGGCAAGATGATGCCGGACGACTGGTTCGAACAGCTGAAGGATTTCGACGCGCTGTTCTTCGGCGCCGTCGGCTGGCCGGACAAGGTACCGGACCATATCTCCCTGTGGGGCTCGCTGCTGAAGTTCCGCCGCGACTTCGACCAGTACGTGAACATCCGTCCGGTGCGCCTGTTCCCCGGCGTGCCTTGCCCGCTGGCCGGGAAGAAGCCCGGCGACATCGACTTCGTGGTGATCCGCGAGAACACCGAGGGTGAGTATTCGTCCCTGGGCGGGCGCATGTTCGAAGGCACCGAGAACGAGTTCGTGCTGCAGGAATCGGTGTTCACCCGTCGCGGCGTCGACCGCATCCTGAAATACGCCTTCGACCTGGCGCAGACCCGCGAACGCAAGCGCCTGACCTCGGCCACCAAGTCCAACGGCATGGCGGTGAGCATGCCCTATTGGGACGAGCGCACCGCGGCGATGGCCGCCGGCTATCCGGAGATCGCCTGGGACAAGCAGCACATCGATATCCTCTGCGCCCGTTTTGTCCTGCAGCCCGAGCGCTTCGACGTGGTAGTGGCCTCCAACCTGTTCGGCGACATCCTCTCCGACCTCGGCCCGGCCTGTGCCGGCACCATCGGCATCGCACCCTCGGCCAACCTCAACCCCGAGCGCAGATTCCCCTCGCTGTTCGAGCCCGTGCACGGTTCGGCGCCGGACATCTTCGGCCAGAACATCGCCAACCCCATCGCCATGATCTGGTCCGGGGCGCTGATGCTGGACTTCGTGGGCCAGGGCGATGCGCGCTACCGCGCGGCCCACGACGATATTCTCGCGGCCATCGAACAGGTCATCGCCCATGGATCGGTGACACGAGACATGGGCGGGCAGTTGTCGACCCAGACGGTGGGTGCGGCAATTGCTGAGATCGTTAGCAGATAAATCCTACATCTGCGGGGATTGCCCATGAAAAGCCCGTAGCTGAGCGGTTACGGGCGTCGTGGCAGGGCAGCATGAGTCGATGGGTAGCTCTTGCACCCTGCGGCGATTCATCGCAGACTGTTAACCATTAGATCGTTGTTAACCAGTGGTTTATTCGCGTTTGAGTCAACTGGTCCGACGATGCTTCATCCGCAGCCTGCGGCGGATGCGCAACAACAACAAAAAACGTCCCAGGAGACGCCTGATGTCCCCCTTGATGCCCCGCAAGACCCAGAAGGTCGATGTATTCCTGATATCCATGAGCCTGGTCGCGGTGCTCCTGACCGTGATCGGGCTCGCTGCGTTTCCGGCCCAGGCCGAGCAAGCCGCGAATCAGCTGTTCGAGGTTGCTACCCGCACCTTCGGCACCGCCGTGCAGCTGCTGATCTTCGGCAGCTCCCTGGCCGTGCTCTACATCGCCTGCAGCAAGTACGGCCACATCCGCTTCGGTAGCGGCAAACCGGAATATTCCACGGCCACCTGGGTATTCATGTTCATCTGCGCTGGCATGGGTTCCTCCACGCTCTACTGGGGCGTGATGGAGTGGGCCTACTACTACCAGACCCCCGGCCTGAACATCGTTCCGCAATCCCGTGAGGCGCTGGAGTACAGCGTCGGCTACTCCTTCTTCCACTGGGGCATCAGCGCCTGGTCGATCTACGCCCTGGCATCCCTGGCTATGGCCTACCACTTCCACGTGCGCAAGAAGAGCGGCCTGAACCTGGCTTCCATCGTCGAGGCCGTCACCGGCTTCAAGGCCACCGGTCCGGTGGGGCGCCTGGTGGACCTGATCTTCCTGCTGACCATGATGGGCGCACTCACCGTGTCCCTGGCGCTGACCGCCTCGACCCTGACCCGTGGCCTGTCCGGGCTGGTGGGCACGCCGGATACCTTCACCGTACAGGTACTGGTGATCGGTGTGATCGCCGTGCTGTTCTCCCTGAGCTCCTACATCGGCATCGATGGCGGCCTGCAGAAACTGAGCAAGATCGTCTGCTACGGCGCGCTGGTGTTTGCCGCGGTGGTGCTGCTGGTCGGTCCGACCCAGTTCACCATCAATAACACCGCCAACGGCATCGGCCTGATGATCCAGAACTACGTGCACATGAGCCTGTTCACCGACCCGGCCGGCGATGGCGCCTTCACTCGCAACTGGACGGTGTTCTACTGGCTCTGGTGGGTGTCCTACGCCCCTGGCGTGGCCATGTTCGTGACCCGCGTATCGCGCGGCCGGCAGATGCGCGAAGTGGTATTCGCCCTGCTGCTGGGCGGCAGCTTCGGTTGCTGGTTCTTCTTCGGTGCGCTGGAAAGTTACAGCATGCACCAGTTCATCACCGGTGCCGTCGATGTGCCGAAGATCCTCACCGAGCAGGGGGGCGAAAGCGCCGTAGAGGCGCTGCTGCTGGCGCTGCCGTGGGGCAAGCTGTTCCTCGCCGTGTACCTGTTCATCATGGCCGTGTTCTGCGCCTCGCACATGGATGCCGCGGCTTACGCCGTGGCCGCCACAAGCACCCGCAACCTGCAGGAAGGCGATGATCCGACGCCGACCCACCGCCTGTTCTGGGCCGTCACCCTGACCCTGGTGCCGCTGGCCATGCTGTTCGCCAAGGCCTCGCTGTCGACGATGAAGACCGCCGTGGTGCTCACCGCGATTCCGTTCACCCTGATCCTGCTGGTCAAGGTCTATGGCTTCTTCAAGTGGATGCTGGCGGACTATGGCTCGATGCCGGCCTACCGCATCGAGGAGGAGGCCGCAGCGATGGCGCTGGCAGGCGAGGCCGTAGTCGAGCCCCCGATTATCGCCGAACCCGTACGGGAAGTGGCCCTGGCCCAGTGATTTCCTGCGTGGCGTCGCCAGCCCGGGCGACGCCACCCGCAGGCTTTTTTTTGCCTGCGCTGTTAACCAACGGGTTGCAGTAAACCAAAAACAAATGGACCGCGCCCTGCGCGAGTCGATGAAAGCCTGGAGATATCCGATGACCGACTTCGAACGCCTGCCCGCCGATTTTTGCAGCGACCACGAGCGCGCCTACACCATTCCGGCGAACTTCTACACCAGCGATGCCGTATTCGAGCATGAGAAGGAAAAGATCTTCGCCCACAGCTGGATCTGCCTGGGCCATCGCAGTGAAGTGGCCGAGAAGAATGCCTATATCGTCCGCGAGGTGATCGGCGAGAGCATCATCGTCGTGCGCGGCCGCGACGATGTGCTGCGCGCCTTCTACAACGTCTGCCCGCACCGTGGTCACCAATTGCTCGAAGGCACTGGCGGCATTGCCAAGAACGTCATCGCGTGCCCGTACCACGCCTGGACTTTCAAGCTCGACGGCGAGCTGACCCACGTTCGCAACTGCGACCAGGTCGAGGCCTTCGACAAGGGCGACTACAGCCTGGTGCAACTGCGCGTCGAGGAATACGCCGGCTTCATTTTCATCAATATGGACCCGAACGCCGGCAGCGTGGAAGACCAACTGCCCGGCCTGCAAGCCAAGATGCGCGCTGCCTGCGCCGTGATCGACGATCTGCACTTGGCCGCGCGCTTCGTCAGCCAGACCCCGGCGAACTGGAAATCCATCGTCGACAACTACATGGAGTGCTACCACTGCGGCCCGGCCCACCCGAGCTTTGCCGACTCGGTGGACGTCGGCCAGTACGTCCACACCCTGCACGGCAACTGGACCCTGCAGTACGGTGTCGCCAAGTCTTCGGAGCAGTCCTTCAAGGTCGACGAGTCGGTGAGCGATCCGTCCTTCTCCGGCTTCTGGGCCTGGCCGTGCACCATGTTCAACGTGCCGCCGGGCGCCAACTTCATGACCGTGATCTACGAGTTCCCGGTCGACGCCGAAACCACGCTGCAGCACTACGACATCTACTTCCTCAACAAGGACATCACCGAGGAGCAGCAGAAGCTCATCGACTGGTACCGCGAAGTGTTCCGGCCGGAAGACCTGCGTCTGGTGGAAAGCGTGCAGAAGGGCCTGAAGTCCCGCGGCTACCGCGGCCAGGGCCGGATCATGGTGGATAAGCAGCGCACGGGTATCAGCGAGCACGGCATCGCCCACTTCCACAACCTGATCGCCGTGTCGCACCTGGACTGATCCGGTGCGCCGCCTGTGGGCGGCACTTGCGTGAGGCCTTGCATCGACGAAGTTGGCGCAGGGCACCCGCCCCGCAGACAGCGGGGCGGCATTCCCAAGAAAACAGCTCTCTTCCTCCGCCGCTCGGGGAGCCGGAAGAGAGGCGGGTGGCGCGGCCACCCGGTCAGTTGAGGTGAACCATGGCCAATACCTACGAGATGTTCAGCGTGCGCGTGACTGCCGTGGAGCAGGCAACCCCGCAGATCAAGCGCTTCACCCTGGCGCGAGCCGACGGCCAGCCAATGCCGGCCTTCAGCGGCGGCAGCCACGTGATCGTGAAGATGGCCGACGGCCTGAGCAACGCCTATTCGCTGATGAGCGATCCGCGCGACCTCAGTCACTACCAGATCGGCGTTCGACGGGAAGAGCAATCCAAGGGTGGGTCGGCCTTCATGCACCAGCAGGTCGAAGTCGGCACCCAGTTGACGATCTCCACCCCGAACAACCTTTTCGCCCTCGATCCCAAGGCCGGGCGTCACGTATTGATCGCGGGTGGTATCGGCATCACGCCATTCCTTTCCCAGTTGCATGAACTGGAAGGCGGCGCTGTCCCGTACGAGTTGCATTACGCCTTCCGCAGCCAGGAGCATGGCGCCTTCCAGGGCGAACTGGCAGACGGTCCGCATGCCGGAAATGTGCGTTTCTATGTGGACAGCGAGGATCGCCGACTCGACCTGGCCGCTTTGTTCGCCTCCCTGGCGGCGAACGACCATGTCTATGTCTGCGGGCCCAAGCCACTGATCGATGCCGTCATCGATGGCGCGAGGAAGGCTGGAATCGCTGACGCGCGCGTGCACTTCGAACAGTTTGCGGCCGCTCCCGCCAGCGGTGGCGCCTTCACCCTGGTACTGGGCCGCTCCGGCCGTGAACTGCGGGTGGAGGAGGGCATGACCATCATCCAGGCCATCGAGAACGTCAAGGCCGCCCAGGTGGACTGCCTGTGCCGCGAGGGTGTCTGCGGAACCTGCGAGACGCGCATCCTCGAAGGCGAGGTGGAGCATTTCGACCAGTACCTGTCGGACGAGGAAAAGGCGTCGCAACAGACCCTGATGCTCTGCGTCTCCCGCGCTCGCGGGGAGCGGTTGGTGATCGACCTGTAGCTTCCTGGCCTTGATCCAGGAGCGAGCTTGCTCGCGAACCCACTGCGCGGCGGGGTGTGTTCGCGAGCAAGCTCGTTCCTGCACGTCCAGTGCTGTCATCCACCGGTTTACAGCTGTGTATACTGCGGTCCTCGATTACCTCCAGGAAACCGCGCTACCCATGATGGAAAACAGCTTCGCCTTCCGTCTCAAGGAACTGCTCGAACACCACAAGCTGACGTTGCAGGCAGTGGGTTCGGCCCTGGGTATTTCGCGCACGGCGGTGCACAAGTGGACCAAGGGCGGCGAGATCGACTACGACAACCTGCGTCGGCTGGCGGACTTTCTCAAGGTCAATTGGCTCTGGCTGCGCTACGGCGAGGAAGCCCTGCGCAGCGTGCAGGATGCCGAGCCGATCGAGCTGCCGATGACCGACCTGCGCCGTCGCTACACCGCCGAGATCATGGAGAGCGAGACGCGGATGAAGCTGGCCCAGGAGGGCGCGCGGATCGTCACCTGGGAATGGAACCTGATCAGCGACGAAGTGACCTATTCGCCGAACGTCGAAGCGGTCTACGGCTGGCATGTCAGCTCCAACCAGACGTTCTGGAGCCACCTCCCGGCGGAGGACGTGGCCACCATGCAGGCGATGTATGAGCGTGCTGCTGCCGAGGGCAAGGGCTGCGAGTGCGATTTCCGCATTCTCCAGCCCGACGGCAGCCTGCGCTGGATCGCCTCGCGCGCCACGGTGGTCAACGATGCCGTCGGCCGACCACTGAAGATGGTCGGCATCAGCATGGACAACACCGAGCGCATGGCCACCGAGGAACGACTGCGCAACAGCGAGGAGCGTTTCCGGGCGATCTTCGAGCTGACCTGGGGCGCACTGGCCTACATTGGGCTGGACGGCAGCTGGCAGCGGGTGAATGGCAGCCTTTGCGAGTTGCTCGGTTATCGCCCCGAGGAGCTGTACGCCATCACCTTCCAGGATATTACCCACCCCGACGACCTGGCGACCAACCTGGAGCTCCTGCGTCAATTGCTGGCCGGTCATTTCGATCGCTACGTGGTCGAGAAACGCTTGCGCCGCCGCGACGGAGACTATGTCTGGGTGCGCGTGCGCACCTCGCTGCAGCGTCGCGCACAGGACGGGGTGCCCGATCACCTGATCAGCGTGTTCGAGGACATCCGTGCCGAACGCGCCGAGCGTGATCGCCTGCAGGCGCGAATCAGCGAACTGGAAGCGCAGCTGGCGGCGCGCGCCTGACTCAGTGCAGGCGCACCCAGACGAACACCAGCAGCGAAGCTGCTACCAGCCAGGCCAGCGCGGCCATCGCCAGCGACAGCTCCAGGCGCATGCGATCCACCATCAGGTAGAGCGCGGCCAGGTAGACGAAGTAGGGAATGATCGACCACATGCCGAACAGGACGGTGGTCTTCAGGTCGTCCAGCGAACGGCTCTTGCCGACGATGTAGTGGGCGATCAGGGCGAAGGTGGGGAACAGCGGCACCAGGCCGGCGATGTAGTAATTGCGCGTCTTCGACAGCGCGGCGAGGATCAGCACCACGCCGGCGCCGAGGGCTGCCTTGAGGATCAGGTCCACGTCTTTCTCTATGCGGCGACGCCACCGGGGCGGTGGCGTCGCGTAGTATGCCTCATGGGGCAGCGTGGATATCTCGTTCTGTGGCTGGGAAGTCAACGGACCTCAGAAGTCATATCGCAGGCGCGCCTCCAGGTTACGGCCGTTGAAGTCTTTGCTGCCTTCGTAGCGATAGCCACCTCCCAGGCTCACCGCACCCAGGCGATAGTCGAGCCCCAGGGCAGCTTCATAGCTATCGCGAGACAGGCGTACACCTGTGGTTTCGAAGTCGCCTCCGCCGATCAGGAAGCTACTGGTGGTGGACGTGCGGTCACCAATCAGGTCGTGCCAGGCCATGAGCGACGCCTCCGGTACCAATTGGCCCTTCCCAGCAGGCAGCGCGCCAGCTACTCGCAAGCCGGCGCCGAGTTCGCCGCGCTCGTAGCGTTGGCTATTGACGTGAAGCGCCGCGCTGGAGCCACTCTCGTCGTAGTTGTCCAGTCGGACATTGCTGTAGCGCGCTCCCACTCGCGGCTCAAGAACTAGCCCGTGGGCCAAGGCAAAATCATACCCGGCCAGAAGGCTCATTCCGGCCAGTTTTCCGTGATAATTACCCTTGGCGCGGGTATCGGCGATGTAACGCTTGCTGTGGTTTTCGCTCCAGCCATAGGAGAGGTTGGCGTCGACGAAGTACCCGCCCTGCTGGTAGCTGCCATAGAGTGTTAGTGCGTTGCCGTCGATGTCGGTCTTGTTGCCGTTGTGGCTCTTGACGTTCCCGTCCATGTAGCCATATGCCAGTCCGGCAATCAGGCCAGGGGCCAGGACGGCGTCCGCCCCTGCGGCAATGCCGCTCGCGTTCATATCGAAGCCAGTGATGTCCTGGCGCCTGCCCTGGCTGCCGTGGCCGTCAAGCCCCTGAACCCAGACTCCACCCTTATCAAGGTTGTCGGGGAGTTGACGCAATGCCATACCACGCTGGCGGACGGCGTTTTCCATTTGCCGCTGCTGGGAGATGGCCGCTGCATTGGCCCCTCCATTCACCTCGGGATAGAGTGACTCGGCAAACTTGGCGATCTGCCCGGCGTCCGCGTTTGCAATCTGCTCGAAGATTGGGTCGGTGGGCAGAAGTTTGTCTATCTGACCGGAGAGCTCGCCAATGGCAGTCTGCGCATCCACGCTGGCGCCCTCCTCGGCGACTATCTGGCCGGCCTCTTCGCCGGTGATGGCTCGCAGGTTGGCGACCAGGGTGTTGCCTTCGAACTCATGGCTATTGACCGTCAGTAGCGCGGAAGTACTGGCGACTGACAGCTCACTGGCGGAGATGGGAACCTCTACCGATTCCTGGCCCAACTGGTACCAGCGGCTGGCGCTGATCAATTGATATCGCTGGTCGCCCTGGGTGCTGAAGTCGTTGGGTTTGGGTGTGAGCAGAATTCTGCTGCCCGGATCCACCTCCGCCTCGCCGGTAACCTTCAGAATCGGCCGGTTCTGCTCGGTGGCGCGGCTCAGCGTCAGCTCCATTTCGCTGCCGATCAGCTCCAGGTTGCCTTCCAGCACGGTGTGGGGCCGTAGCAGTGTCAGGCGGCCGCCGCCCAGTTCGAGGTAGCGGGTCTGGATCAGCGCGGAGTCCATGGCCACGTTGCCATCCACCTCGGTGACCCACATGTTACGGATATCGCCTTTCACTGCACCGCCATCGAAACTCGCAAGAGTGCCGCTGCTGGCTGTTGAGTCCGGCGAGAAGTTGCCTAACAGGGCGATCTGCCCTCCCGCGGTCAGACCATCCTCCTGTGTGTAGTAGACGCTGGTCTGGGAAAGATCGACAGCAGTACCGTCCGCCTGAATCAGGCCGGCGTTCTCGACCCCCAATCCTGATTCCACTTTCAGGGCAATCGAGCCTTGGCCTTTGGCGCTGATGGTGCCCCTGTTGTAGAGGACATCGTCTGCCGTGTTGAGGAGCTTGTTGCCTTGGCCGAACAGCATTGCGACGCTGCGGGCGCCATCTGCGCTGATGGTGCCGCTGTTGCTGAAGGAGTAGAGCTTGCTGTTCTCGATGACCAGGTTCTGGAAATCATCCCCTTGGGAGTGAATGACTCCGCTGTTTTCGAAGCCGCCTCCCAGTGTCGACTGATCGATCAGCAGGTTGTAGTTGTCGAGGGTGGGGGAGAGGGCGCCCAACGTGTTGCTCTGGCTGATCGTACCCTGGTTGCTGAACTTGCCGCTGATGTTGGCCTTCCCCACATAGACGGTGGCATCGGCGATGTTGCTGGCTTGTAGCGATCCCGCCTGGACGAAGTCGCCCTGGATGCTGGCTGGTGAGCTGTTTCGTGACTGGAGGTAGAGCGCGCCATTGCCACTGATGGTCCCGGCGGTCGGGCCGCTCACCGTCACTGTGGCGTGATTGTTCAGACCGCCCTGAAAGGTGCCGGTGGCAGATATCCAGGCGGTGAGCAGCGGCTCGGTGGTGTGAGCCTCGCCAACCAGGTCGATCGAATTGGTATAGGTATCTGCCAACTGCAACGGATTGCCGATGACGGAAAGGCTCTCGGCGCACGCCTGGTCGGCCATGATTGAAGCAATAACGATAGCGAGACGGTGTCGGGTCGACATGTAACCTCCTGATTGTTGGGGCTATCCCTGGAAAAGGCAGGAGGCTACGGCGATTCAGGTGGGGGAAATATCAGTTGCGTCCGAAAACGTTGTAGTTAACGGGTGATCGTTGGCGTCGTCTTATGCAATAGACGCACTCGGCAGAGCAGGGCTTTCGGGTGTCAGATAGCGCTGCAGTTGGTGTTGCTGTTGAGCATTGAGAAACAGCCCGAGCTTGGTGCGGCGCCAGAGGATGTCGTCGGCGTCGCGGGCCCATTCCTCGCGGACCAGGTATTCCACTTCGCGCGCATAGAGCCCGGCGCCCAGGTGTTCGCCCAGTTCGCTGAGGTTGTGCGCGCCGTCGAGCAGCTTCCAGATGCGGCTGCCATAGGTGCTGGCCCAGCGCCGGGCGAGGGCCGGGTCGAGCTGGCGCAGGCGCTCCATGAGCTGGATGGCCAGGTCTTCCACGGTGGTCATGGCTTCGCCGCCGGGCAGCGGGGAACTGGCGGTCCAGCTCGCTTTCATCACGCCGGCGAAGTGCGGCGCCAACTGCTCCAGTGCGGCCTCGGCGAGCTTGCGGTAAGTAGTCAGCTTGCCGCCGAAGACCGACAGCAGCGGCGCTTCGCCAGGGGTGTTGTCCAGCGCCAGGGTGTAGTCGCGGGTGACCGCGGACGGATCGTCGGACTCGTCGTCGCACAACGGGCGCACGCCGGAGAAGCTGCGCAGGATGTCCTGTCGGCTCAACTGGCGCTTGAAATGCGCGTTGACCACATTGAGCAGGTAGTCGGTCTCGGCTTCGCTGATGCTGATCTGCGCCGGGTCGCCCTGGTATTCGCGGTCGGTGGTGCCGATCAGGGTGAACTGGCGCAGGTAGGGAATCGCGAAGACGATGCGCCGATCCTCGTTCTGCAGGATGTACGCGTGCTCGCCGTCGTAAAGGCGCGGCACGATCAGGTGGCTGCCCTGGATCAGACGGATGCCGTAGGGCGGTTTCTGGCGCAGTTCCTCGCGCAGGAAGCGGTCGACCCAGGGGCCGGCGGCGTTGACCAGCGCGCGGGCGCGGATCGAGTAGAGGCTGCCGTCGCGGCGTTCCAGGTGCAGGTGCCACAAACCCTTGCTGCGCCGCGCGCTGACGCAGCGGGTGTGCGGGTGGATATGCGCGCCGTTCTCGCGTGCGGCCATGGCGTTGAGTACCACCAGTCGGGCGTCGTCCACCGAGCAGTCGGAATATTCGAATCCGCGGGTGATCTCGGCCTTGAGCGGGCTGTCGATGCCGAAGCGTACGCCACGGGATGCCGGCAGCTTCTCGCGCTTGCCCAGGTGGTCGTAGAGGAACAGGCCGGCACGGATCATCCAGGCCGGGCGCAGGTGCGGGCGGTGCGGTAGCACGAAGCGCAGCGGATGGACGATGTGCGGAGCCTTGGCCAGCAGTACCTCTCGCTCGGCGAGGGCTTCGCGGACCAGGCGGAATTCGTGGTGTTCCAGGTAGCGCAGGCCGCCGTGGATCAGCTTGCTGCTGGCGGAGGAGGTGTGGGCGGCGAGGTCGTGCTGTTCGCAAAGGAACACCGACATCCCGCGCCCGGCGGCGTCCGCCGCGATCCCCGCGCCATTGATGCCGCCGCCGACGACGGCCAGGTCATAGACTTCGGCAAGGGGCGCGTGGCGCGAGCGGGTGGAATTCATGGGGCCGCCTGGTGTTGAAAGTGAATCTTTTATGTTCGTTTTCGAAAATATCCTAGTTCAGTGAACGAAAAATGACCAGCCTTTGGCGCGAATTCGCGCAGGTATTCGTCTGAATGTTCGAAAGTGAAATGACTGGGAAGTCTCAGACCAGCTCGAGCTGAACCTTGTGCTGGCTCATCAGGCGCGCTACGGCGGCGGGTGGCGGGCTGTCGGTGAAGACCCGGTTGACCAGGGAGATCGGGCCCAGGCGCACCATGGCGTTGCGGCCGAACTTGCTGGAGTCGGCGGCGAGGAATACCTGCCGCGCGTTATCGATGATGGCGCGGGAGACGCGCACTTCCTGGTAGTCGAAGTCCAGCAGGCTACCGTCTTCGTCGATGCCGCTGATGCCCACCACGGCGAAGTCGACGCGAAATTGCTCGATGAAATCCACTGCCGCCTGCCCGACCACACCGCCGTCGCTGCGCACCGTGCCGCCGGCGATCAGTACTTCGAAATCGTCCTTGCCGGCGAGGATGCTGGCGACGTGCAGGTTGTTGCTGATGACCTTCAGGTTCCGGTGGCCGAGCAGGGCACGGGCGATGGCTTCGGTGGTGGTGCCGATGTTGATGAACAGCGAGGCGTTGTCCGGGATGTGCGCGGCGATGACATCGGCGATGCGCTGCTTCTCGTCGCGCATCTGGTCGGCGCGGGTGTTGTAGGCGGTGTTCTCGATGCTCGAATCCCAGGCCGCGCCACCGTGGTAGCGGCGCAGCAGGTTCTGCTCGGCCAGTTGGTTGATGTCGCGGCGGATGGTCTGCGGCGTGACGGCGAACTGCTGGGCGAGCTCTTCGATGCTCAGGTAGCCGCGTTCGCGGACCAGGTCGAGGATGTTCTGCTGGCGGGGTGGCAGGTTCATGCGGTTCGCTCGTGCGGACGGGCCGGGAGGGCAAGGATGCCGCACTGAGCCGACGCTGTCATGGACTTGTAGGAGCGAGGGGGACGCCATCGTTATTGCTCACGGACCCCGCCGGGTTCTGTGGAATCAAGCGGTTCGCGAACAAGGACTGGGCGTCCCCCTCGGTCCTACAGCAGAGCAATCAGTCTTCCGCTGCCCAGCCACGGGTGCGTTCGACGGCTTTTTGCCAGCCCTTGTATAGCCGCGCGCGCTCGGCTTCGTCGCAGGCCGGCTGGAATACCCGCTCGATCACTGCCTTGCTCTTCAGCTCTGCGAGGTCGCCCCAGAAGCCACAGGCCAGGCCCGCCAGCACGGCGGCGCCGAGGGCGGTGGTCTCGCGCATCTGTGGGCGCTCCACCGGAGTGCCGAGGATGTCGGCCTGGAACTGCATGAGGAAGTTGTTGGCTACCGCGCCACCGTCCACGCGCAGCGCGCGCAGCGGTTCGCCGGCGTCCTGCTGCATGGCGTCGAGCACGTCGCGGGTCTGGTAGGCGATGGATTCCAGGGTGGCGCGGATCAGGTGATCGGCCTTCACTCCGCGGGTCAGGCCGAACAGGGCGCCGCGGGCATACGGGTCCCAGTAGGGCGCGCCGAGGCCGGTGAAGGCGGGGACCAGGTAGACGCCGTTGCTGTCCTTCACCTTGGTGGCGAAGTACTCGGAGTCGTGGGCATCGTTGATCACCTTCAGTTCGTCGCGCAGCCACTGCACGGTAGAGCCGCCGTTGAACACTGCGCCCTCCAGCGCATAGGCGACTTCGCCACGCGGGCCGCAGGCGATGGTGGTGAGCAGGCCGTGGGTGGACTTCACCGCCTTGTCGCCGGTGTTCATCAACAGGAAGCAGCCGGTGCCGTAGGTGTTCTTCGCCTGACCCGGTTCCACGCACATCTGGCCGAACAGTGCGGCCTGCTGGTCGCCGGCGATCCCGGCGATGGGCGTGCGGTGCACCCCGAGGCCGCCGACCTTGGCGTGGCCGTAGACTTCGGAAGATGCGCGTACCTGCGGCAGCATGGCGCGCGGCACATCCAGCGCGGCGAGCAGGCGCTCGTCCCAGTCAAGCGTGTGGATATCGAACATCAGGGTGCGCGAGGCATTGGTGTAGTCGGTGACGTGCACCTCGCCTTCGGTGAGCTTCCAGATCAGCCAGCTGTCGATGGTGCCGAACAGCAACTCGCCGCGCTGCGCACGTTCCCGGGCGCCTTCGACGTTGTCGAGGATCCACTTGAGCTTGGTGCCGGAGAAGTAGGGGTCGATGACCAGCCCCGTGGTATCGCGGATGTGCTGTTCCAGGCCATCGCGCTTGAGCTGCTCGCAGATGGCCGCGCTGCGCCGGCATTGCCAGACGATGGCATTGTGGATCGGCCGGCCGCTGGCCTTGTCCCACACCAGGGTGGTTTCGCGCTGGTTGGTGATGCCGATGGCCGCCACCTCGGCAACGCTGATGTTGGCCTGGGCGAGCGCCTCGACCAGGGTCGAGCTCTGGGTCGCCCAGATTTCCATCGGGTCGTGCTCGACCCAGCCCGGCTGCGGGTAGATCTGCGCGAACTCGCGCTGGGCCACGCTGACCACGTTGGCGTCATGGTCGAAGATGATGGCGCGCGAGCTGGTGGTGCCCTGGTCGAGGGCGACGACGTATTTCTTGTTCGTAAGGTTCGTCATGGCGGCGGCCTTGTGCGGATTCCGTTCGGCAGTCCCGGCCACGCGGGCCGGAAGGTGAATGGCGCAGACCATACGGGATTCGTCCGCGCCGGTGAAGCGAACACCGTGCAGTGCAGCACGCCTTGGCTTACTGTTATGCGCTGGAAAGCCGCTTGCGAGAAGCCCGCCGATCATGACCCCCGCCATCGACCTGCTGAAGAAGAACCGCGCCGAACACCACGTGCTGAGCTATGAGCACGACCCGAAGGCGCCATCCTATGGCCTGGAGGCCGCCGAGAAACTCAACCTCGACCCTGCGCGGGTGTTCAAGACCCTGCTGGCGGCCAGCGAGAAGGGCGAGTTGCTGGTGGCGGTGGTGCCCGTGGTGGGCACGTTGGATCTCAAGGCGCTGGCCCATGCGGCGGGCGTGAAGAAGGCCGACATGGCCGACCCGAACGCCGCGCAACGCGCCACCGGCTACCTGGTCGGCGGCATCAGCCCTCTGGGGCAGAAGAAACGCTTGCGCACCTTCATCGACGAATCCGCCCGGGGGTTCCCCACCATCCACGTCAGCGCCGGCCGCCGTGGGCTGGAAGTGGAGTTGAGCGCCGAGACGCTGGCCGGGCTGACATCGGCGGCCTTCGCCCCCATCGGTCGGGGTTGAGCGAACGACTGTCTGCTCGCTTCTGTACGGTTCGTCGTTCATCGGCTTCTGTCATGCTCGGACATCACTTTTCAGGAGACTGCCATGCTGCTCGATTTTCACCAGGTAGACGCTTTCACTGATCGCCCGTTCGCCGGCAACCCGGCCATGGTGTACCGCCTCGATGCCTGGTTGAGCGACGAACTGATGCAGCAGATCGCCGCCGAGCACAACCTGTCTGAGACCGCCTTCCTGGTGAGGGAGCCGGCCGGCTGGCGCATCCGCTGGTTCACCCCGACCGCCGAGGTGCCGCTGTGCGGCCACGCCACCCTGGCCAGCGCCCACGTGCTGTTCGAAGTGTTCGACGAGCCGGGCGAAGTGCTGGAGCTGAACTCCCTGTCCGGTCCGCTGCGTGTGACTCGTGAGGAAGGCCGGCTGGCACTGAACTTCCCGGCGCAGCCGCCGAGCGAATCCGGCTCTACGGTGGAGTTGCAGAATGCGCTGGGCGTCGACGTGGTGGACGCACTGAACACCGCCAACCACCTGCTGGTGCTGCTGGAGTCGGAACAGGCGGTGCGCGACTGCCAGCCCGATTTCGCTGCTCTCGCGCGCCTGCCGTACCTGGGTGTGATCGTCACCGCGCGCAGCGACGGCTATGACTTCGTTTCGCGCTTCTTCGCCCCGGCCATCGGCCTCAACGAGGACCCGGTGACCGGCGCCGCCCACTGCGTGCTAATCCCCTACTGGTCGCGTCGCCTGAACAAGCTGCAGATGCGCGCCTTCCAGGCCTCCGCACGCGGCGGCGAGCTGTGGTGCCGCCTGGAAGGCGAGCGCGTCAGCATCGCCGGCTACGCACGTCTGGTCGCCAGCGGTCGTCTGCTGGTTGTTTGATCTGTGACCGGGGGGCTTTGCGCTCCCCGGCGTAGGCTGGCCTTCACTGGAAACCGCGCCCGTTCGGCGCGGCTCACCGACCTGGAGGCAGGCCCATGGCCCTTCTGCTCATCGCTGACTATCACGTTACCGACGACTCCGCCGTCCTGGCGCCCGCTACCCTGAACGCTCTGGCCGCCGCCCGGCAGATCGGCGGCGAAGTTCATCTGCTGCTTGCGGGCAGTGGCCTCGAGGAACTGGCGACGCAGGCTTGTGGTGTCGAGGGCGTTGATCGCGTCCTGCTGGCAGGCGATCCCGCCTACGACCACCTGCTGGCGGAAAACCTCTCGGCACTGGTGGTGCAACTGGCTCCGCGTTACCGCCACATCCTCGCGCCGGCCACCGCCGTGGGCCGCGATTGCCTGCCGCGCATCGCAGCCTTGCTGGATGTGGACGCGGTCTCCGACGTCATCGCCGTCATCGACGAACAGACCTTCCAGCGCCCGATCTACGCCGGCAATGCCATCGCCACGGTGCGCTGCGAGGGGCCATCGATCGTGCTGGGCATTCGCCCAACCGCTTTCGATCCGCTGGCACTGGCCGGCGGCAATGCCGAACTGGAGCGTATCGGCGGTGCGGGCGATCTCGGTCTGTCGCAGTGGCAGGGCGAGGAACACCCGGACTTCGAGCGCCCTGCGCTGGAGTCGGCGAAGGTCATAGTCGCCGGCGGGCGTGGGCTGCAAACCGAAGAAGGCTTCGCCGCGCTCTATCCGCTGGCGGACCGGCTGCACGGCGCCGTGGGTGCGTCACTGGCAGCGGTAGATGCCGGCTTTGCCCCGGCGGAATTGCAGATTGGCCAGTCCGGGCGCATCGTCGCGCCGGAGCTTTATCTCGCCGTGGGGATCTCAGGGGCCGTGCAGCACGTGGCGGGCATGAAGGACGCCAAGGTCATCGCGGCGATCAATCTCGATCCGGACGCGCCGATCTTCGAGATCGCCGACTATGGCTTGCAGGGCGACCTGTTCGAGTTGTTGCCTGAACTGGAGAAGGCGCTCGCCTAGAGCGCCACGCTGCCCTGCGCCGGGAACAGCACCAGATGCTCGGCGGCGACGCCGATGCCCACTTCATCGCCCGGCTGGTGGTCGGCATGGCTGGGGAACAGCGATTCCAGCTGGGTGCCGGTGGGCAATTGCAGGCGATACAGGGTAGCCGCACCGAGGAACGACTTGCCGACGATGCGCGCCTTCAGCGCGCCATCGGCGGCCGGCACCAGGTCATCCGGGCGCAGCAATACATCCACCGCGCAGCCGTCGGGCAGGCAGTAGGCGCGGTTGCCGCGCAGCAGGCCCAGCTCGGTCTGCACCGCATCGGTCCCGCACATCTGTCCACGAATGAAATAGCCCTGGCCGACGAAGCTGGCGACGAAGGGCGTCTGCGGCTCGTGGTAGAGATTGAATGGCGTATCCCACTGCTCCAGCAGGCCGTTGCGGAACACACCGACATGATCGCTGACGGCGAAGGCTTCTTCCTGGTCGTGGGTGACCAGAATCGCACTGGTGCCACGCGCCTTGAGGATGTCGCGCACCTCATGGCTGAGCTGGCGGCGCAGCTCCACGTCGAGATTGGAGAAGGGTTCGTCGAGCAGCAGCAGTTGCGGCTGCGGGGCCAGTGCACGGGCCAGGGCCACGCGCTGTTGTTGGCCGCCGGAAAGCTCATGGGGGAAACGCTGGCCGAGGCCGTCGAGCTTCACCAGCTCCAGCAGCTCACCGACGATGCGCTCGCGCTCGGGGTGCTTGCGGATGCCGAAGGCGACGTTATCCGCCACCGACAGGTGCGGGAACAGCGCGTAGTCCTGGAATACCATGCCGATCCGGCGCTTCTCCGGCGACAGGGTGAAGCCGGGGCGGGAAATCACTTCGCCGCCCAGTTCGATACGCCCGCCCTGCACCGGCTCGAAACCGGCGATGGCGCGCAGGGTGGTGGTCTTGCCGCAGCCCGAGGGGCCGAGCAGGCAGCCGATGTCGCCGGCGTTCAGGTGCAGTCTGACGCCTTGCACCACACGCTGCTGTTCATAGCCACAGGAAAGGTCGTCGAGGGTGAGCAGCAGCGGTTTGGTCATCGGGCTCGAAACAGGAGGGCTCAGGCGTAATGCGCGTGCTCGACCAGCAGTTCGAGCAGGGCTTTCTGGGCGTGGAGACGGTTTTCCGCCTGGTCCCAGGCCACGGAGCGCGCGTCGTCCAGCAGGTCTTCGCTGATCTCTTCGCCACGGTGGGCCGGCAGGCAGTGCATGAATAGTACATCCGCCGCCGCGCCATCGAGCAGCGCACGTGTTACCTGATATGGCTGGAACAGGCGCAGGCGCGCGGTTGCTTCGTCCTCCTGGCCCATGGAAGCCCAGACGTCGGTGCTCACCAGATGTGCGCCGGCGACCGCTTCGCGCGGGTCACGGAAGATCTTCACGCGCTCGCCGGCCTGCTCCATCAGAGCAGCGTTGGGCTCGTAGCCTTCCGGGCAGGCCACATTCAGTTGGAAGTCGAAGCGGATCGCCGCCTCGATGTAGCTGTTGCACATGTTGTTGCCGTCGCCGATCCAGGCCACGGTCTTGCCGGCGATGCTGCCGCGGTGCTCATGGAAGGTCTGCATGTCGGCCAGCAACTGGCACGGATGCAGGTCGTCCGACAGGCCGTTGATCACCGGCACGCGGGAGTTCTCGGCGAACTCGATCAGGTTGCTGTGGGCGAAGGTGCGGATCATCACGGCATCGACCATCCGCGACATCACCCGCGCGGCGTCGGCGATCGGCTCGCCACGGCCCAGCTGGGTATCGCGCGGGGAGAGGAAGATGGCCTGGCCGCCGAGCTGGATCATCCCGGCTTCGAAGGAGATTCGCGTCCGGGTCGAGGCCTTCTCGAAGATCATGCCCAGCACGCGGTTCTTCAGCGGTTCGTAGAGCACACCTCGGTCGCGCAGGTCCTTCAGCTCGGTGGCACGGCGGATCAGACCGAGCAGTTCGTCGGTCGTGTAATCCAGCATCGAGAGGAAGTGACGTGCGCTCATGGTTCGTACCTACTACTTATTCTCAGAATCAGGCCGAGGTACCGACCGGCTTTCGTGAGAAAAAACGGGCTGAACCTGCGGCGGGACCGCATGGAGCGGAAAATGGGGGAAGGCGCGATCCTATAAGGAAATGACGGATCTACGCAAGTTTCACCCGGAAGGCCCGTCGGGCGGGGCTTGACCATGGTCGTTCCTGATGCCGCGCAATTCACCCGACGGAAGCTGGTGGTGCTTCGCCGGGACTGGATTCATAGTGCTTGCGACCCCGCGACCGGCTCCATGAGCGCCGGCGACAACAATAACGAGGCGAGCCATGAGCAAGACCCTCCACCACCGTGCGTGCCATCTGTGCGAGGCCATCTGCGGCCTGACCATCGAGACCGAGGACGAGCGCATTCTGTCCATCAAGGGTGACGCCCAGGACAGCTTCAGCCGTGGCCACATCTGCCCCAAGGCGGTGGCGCTGCAGGATATCCAGAACGACCCGGACCGCCTGCGCCAGCCGGTGCGCCGTGTCGGCAACGAGTGGCAGCCGATCGGCTGGGACGAGGCCTTCGAGCTGGTGGCCACGCGCCTGGCGGAAATCCGCGAGCGCCACGGTAGCAACGCCGTGGCGGTGTACCAGGGCAATCCGAGCGTGCACAACTACGGGTTGATGACCCACAGCAACTATTTCCTCGGCCAGTTGAAGACCCGCAACCGCTACTCGGCGACCTCGGTGGACCAACTGCCGCATCATCTGGTCAGCCAGCAGATGTTCGGCCATGGCCTGCTGATCCCGATTCCGGACATCGACCACACCGACTTCATGCTGATCCTGGGCGGCAACCCGCTGGCGTCCAACGGCAGCATCATGACCGTGCCGGACGTGGAGAAACGTCTGAAGGCCGTGAAGGCGCGCGGCGGCAAGCTGGTGGTGGTCGACCCGCGTCGCACCGAGACGGCGGCGATTGCGGACCAGCACCTGTTCGTGCGCCCCGGCGAAGATGCCGCGCTGTTGCTGGGCATCCTCGACACGCTGCTCAGCGAAGGTCTGACCCGCGAATCCTCGTTGCCGGTCAACGGCCTGGGCGCGGTGCGTGAGGCGCTGGCGCCCTTCAAGGTCGAATCCATGGCCGTTCGCTGCGGCGTGCCGGCCGACGCCATCCGCCAGTTGGCGCGGGATTTCGCCGCCGCCGACAAGGCCGTCTGCTACGGGCGTATGGGCGTTTCCACCCAGGTTTTCGGAAGCCTCTGTCAGTGGTTGGTGCAATTGATCAACCTGGTCACCGGCAACCTCGACCGCGTCGGCGGGACCCTGTGCACCACGCCGGCGGTGGACCTGGTGGCGACCACGGCGGGTGGCGCGTTCAACCGCTGGCAGAGCCGTGTGTCCGGCCTGCCGGAATATGGCGGCGAATTGCCGGTGGCAGCGCTGGCCGAAGAGATGCTCACCGAAGGCGAAGGGCAGGTGCGTGCGCTGGTGACAGTGGCGGGCAACCCGGTGCTGTCCACGCCCAATGGCCGACGCCTGGAACAGGCGCTGGACGGCCTGGAGTTCATGCTCAGCGTGGACCTCTATATCAACGAAACCACGCGCTACGCCGACCTGATCCTGCCGCCCACCGCGCCACTGGAGCACGATCATTACGACACCACCTTCAATGTCTTCGCGGTGCGCAATGTCACCCGCTTCAACGAGGCGATCCTGCCGAAACCCGAGGGCGCATTGCACGACTGGGAAATCTTCGTCGGTCTGGCCAAGGCTTATGCGGCACGCAGCGGCACCGAGCTGAAACCGACTATGGCGCCGGAACAGATGATCGAGATGGGCCTGCGCTTCGGCCCTTATGGCGATGCCAGCGAGCACAAGCTCAACCTGGCGCGGCTGCGCGAACACCCCCATGGGCTGGACCTGGGGCCGTTGCAGCCGAACCTGGCGCCGCGGCTGAAGACGGCCAGCCGCAGCATCGAGGCGGCGCCGGAAATCTTCCTCAATGACCTGCGTCGCTTCGCCGATACCCAGTCGCCGGCCATTGACCAGCTGCTGCTGATCGGTCGCCGCCATGTGCGCAGCAACAACTCCTGGATGCACAACTATCACCGCCTGGTGAAGGGCAAGCCGCGGCACCAACTGCTCATGCACCCGCAGGACCTCGCCTCGCGCGGGCTGGTGGACGGGCAGAAGGTACGTGTGCGCTCGCGGGTCGGCAGTATCGAGATCGAGGTGGCGGCCAGCGACGAAGTCATGGCCGGGGTCGTCAGCCTGCCCCACGGCTGGGGGCACGCACGGCCGGGCGTGCAGCTGTCGATTGCTCGCGAGCAGGGCGGCGCCAGTGCCAATGACCTCACCGACGAGCGACATCTGGATGCGCTCTCCGGAAACACCGCGCTGAACGGTGTGCCAGTGGAGGTCGAGGCGGCCTGACAGGCTGTCGCAAGGCATCTGCAAAGCCGAGCGTAGCGCTCGGCTTTGCAGTACAATGCGCGGTACCGTGCCGGCCATCGCCATCCGAGGAGGCGGCTGCCGGATCAGTATCTGATAGTTCAGCCGAGGAAGTTCATGGATATCATCGATACCATCAAAGAGCAGATCGCCAACAACCCTGTCCTGCTGTACATGAAGGGTTCGCCGAATGCTCCGCAGTGCGGTTTCTCGTCCCGCGCCGCCCAGGTCCTGATGGCTTGTGGCGAGAAGTTCGCCTACGTCGACATCCTGCAGAATCCGGAAATCCGCGCCAACCTGCCCAAGTACGCCAACTGGCCGACCTTCCCGCAACTGTGGGTCGGTGGCGAGCTGGTCGGTGGCAGCGACATCCTGGCCGAGATGTTCGAAAAGGGTGAGCTGCAACCGCTGATCAAGGACGCCGTAGGCAAGGCCAACGCCTGAGTCTTTCGTGCTGTCGCACAAAGCCCCGCCTTGGCGGGGCTTTGTTTTTGGGAAGAGATAAAGGATGAGTGAACAATCACGGGCCAACGCCGCACGCTGGGCGTGTGGCTATTGCTTCGCCATGGGCGGCATGGTGCATGGCAGCCTGATGGGCCGGGTGCCGGCGCTGAAGAACATGACCGGCGTGGACGAGCAGCAACTGGGCCAGGCGTTGCTGGGCGCCGGAGTGGGCGCGCTGCTGGCATTCGTTTTCGCCGGGGCATTGGTACGGCGTTATGGCAGCCGGGCGATCACGGTGGTTTCCGGGTTGGCGCTGATGGCTTGCTTCCCATTGCTCGGGCTGGCGCCTAACGTCTGGTACCTGGCAGCGGGGCTGCTGCTGGTTGGCCTGACCTTCGCCACCATGGACGTGGCCATGAACACCCAGGCGGTGGAAGTGGAGCGGCGCCTCGGCCGGCCGTGCATCTCCAGCCTGCATGGCATGTACAGCCTGGGCGGACTCACCGGCGCCATCGGCGCGGCGATCTTTGCCGGCATGGCGCCTGTCTGGCACTTCACCCTGCTGGCAGTCATCGCGGTGGCGATCCTGCCGTTCTTCGCCCGTCATCTGTTCGAAGGGCGCCCGGAGCCCACGGAGGAGGAGGCGCCAGCCCAACGTGGCTGGCGCCTGCCGCCACCGGCACTGATAGGTCTTGGGGTGCTGACGCTGTGCGCGTTCGTTTCCGAAGGCGCGGTCGCCGACTGGGGCGCCCTGTTGCTGCACCAGGTCATGGGAGCGTCGGAGCGAGTGGCAGCACTGGGCTTCGCGGCGTTCTCCGCGACCATGGTGCTGGGGCGTCTGTTCGGTGACCGCCTGCGCGTGCGCTTCGCCGACGAGGCGCTGGTACGCAACCTGGCGCTACTGGCCATCGCGGGGATGCTGCTGGCGCTGTTCAGCCCGTGGATTTCCGGCGCGATTGCCGGTTTCGCCCTCGTGGGCGCGGGGTTGTCGGTGGTGGTGCCGATCCTGATCGGCGCGGCAGGCAACCGGCCGGGGGTCGAGCCTTCGCGCGGCGTGGCCGCAGTGGCGTCGTTCGGCTATGGCGGCTTGTTGCTGGGCCCGCCGTTGATCGGCTTCCTCGCCGAGCACGTGGGGCTGCGCCTGTCGCTGCTGGTGGTGATCGGGCTGTGCGCTGGCCTGGTATTCAAGGCCGGGCTGGTGCGGCGTCCGCCGAAGGCGAACGGCTAGAAGGGAAGGGCACCGGCGTCCACAACCGCGCCGGTGCCTTGTTCCTGATCAGTCGTCTTCGTGCATGTGCGACTGCAGGTAGTTTTCCAGACCGACTTTCTGGATCAGGCCGAGCTGGGTTTCCAGGTAGTCGATGTGCTCTTCCTCGGACTCGAGGATGTCCTTGAGCAGGTCGCGGCTGACGTAGTCATGCACGCTTTCGCAATGCACGATGGCGTCGCGCAGGTCCTTGGTGGCCTTGAGCTCCAGGTTCAGGTCGCACTGCAGCATTTCCTGGGTGTTCTCGCCGATCAGCAGCTTGCCCAGGTCCTGCAGGTTGGGCAGGCCTTCGAGGAACAGGATGCGTTCGATGAGCTTGTCGGCGTGCTTCATCTCATCGATGGACTCGTGGTACTCGTGCGCGCCGAGGCGCTTCAGGCCCCAGTCGTTCCACATGCGCGAGTGCAGGAAGTACTGGTTGATGGCGATCAGCTCGTTGCCGAGGATCTTGTTCAGATGCTGGATGACTTTCTTGTCGCCTTTCATGCCGGGGTCCTGCCGTGTGGAGTGGGAGAGATTGAAATTCTCGCCCCCTTATAACCATATGTCAAACATAAGTGCTTGAATTTGTTATAAAAAGGAATATGAATGCGAATGTTTTCATTCCGCATCCCGGCGCTAAATCCCTGAATTTCAGACATAAAAAAACCGGGCCAGTGCCCGGTTTCTTCGGAATTCCTGCTGAACGGATCAGCGGTATCTTTCAGCTCGCCGCGTAGGCCAGGTTGTAGTTCATGCTCTGGACGCTTTGAAGTTCGCCGAGCGTATCGCGAACGACCTGTTTGGCCAGGCACGCGCACTTTCCGCATTGGGTGCCGACGCCGGTGCACTCGCGCACCTCGCGATAGTTGCAAGCACCATCGTAGATCGCATCGCGGATCTGAGTATCGGTGACACCTTGGCAGAGGCAGACGTACATGGTTGCACTACAGTCGCTGTGGGGTTGTTGGAAGCGATACTAATAATAATGAGAATGATTGTCAAAAGTTCTCGAGTACGCATCCGGGATGTCTGACAAATGGTCATTGGGTTCAATGACTTAGCGTCTAACCCGCGTGGATTGCGGGCTGCGCGCATAGGCACCGGGAGCGATATGTTTTTTGCAGGAGCGAGCTTGCTCGCGAACAGGGGCAGCTATGGCGCCAATCCCGCCTGTCAGGCATCCGAAGGCGCTGGGGTTCGCGAGAGCAAGCTCGCTCCTGCAGGTAAGGCGGGGTGCTGATGCAGGCTCCATGAAAAAGCCCCGCCAGTGCGGGGCTTTTTCATGGAGCGTTGAAGCCGATCAGTGATCGTCTTCCATCCAGCCACCGAACTCCTTCCAGCGGTTGACGATGCCGCAGAACAGCTCGGCGGTCTTCTCGGTGTCGTAGCGCGCCGAGTGCGCTTCGCGGTTGTCGAACTCGATGCCGGCGGTCTGGCAGGCTTTCGCCAGGACGGTCTGGCCGTAGGCGAGGCCTGCGAGGGTCGCAGTGTCGAAGCTGGAGAAGGGATGGAATGGGTTGCGCTTCACGCCGCTGCGGTTCACCGCTGCGTTGAGGAAGCCCAGGTCGAAGCTGCTGTTGTGGCCGACCAGGATCGCCCGCTTGCAGCCGTTGGATTTCAGCGACTTGCGGATGCCACGGAAGATCTCGGTCAGAGCCTGTTCTTCCGGCACGGCCATGCGCAGCGGGTGGTCCAGCTTGATGCCGGTGAACTCCAGCGCGGCCTGCTCGATGTTGGCGCCTTCGAAGGGCTCCACACGGAAGAAGTAGGTGTGCTCGGGGAACAGGTAGCCGCTTTCGTCCATGCCGATGGTGACGGCGGCGATTTCCAGCAGGGCGTCGGTGGCGGCGTTGAAGCCGCCGGTCTCGACGTCCACCACGACCGGCAGGTAGCCGCGGAAGCGACGTGCCATCGGGTGGCGCGGACCTGGTGGGAAAGAACCGTCGAGTTCTTCTTCGAAGATTTCGTTCTCGTCACTCATGCCACGGTCTCCAGCAGGCGCCAGCGCAGTTTCTCGCCGGCACGCAGCGGGACTACATCGAAGTCGCCGAACGGCAGGGCCGCCGGCGCTTCCCATTCTTCACGCACCAGGGTGATGCGGTCGCTGTTGCGCGGCAGGCCGTAGAAGTCCGGGCCGTGCAGGCTGGCGAAGCCCTCCAGCTTGTCCAGCGCATTGCGTTGCTCGAAGGCTTCCGCGTACAGCTCGATGGCGGCGTAGGCGGTGTAGCAGCCGGCGCAACCACAGGCGGCTTCCTTGGCGTGGCGCGCGTGGGGGGCCGAGTCGGTGCCGAGGAAGAACTTCGGGCTGCCACTGGTGGCCGCATCCAGCAGGGCTTCCTGGTGGGTGTTGCGCTTGAGGATCGGCAGGCAATAGAAGTGCGGGCGGATGCCGCCAACCAGCATGTGGTTGCGGTTGTACAGCAGGTGGTGCGCGGTGATGGTGGCGCCGACGTTGGCCGGGGCGGCCATGACGAAGGCGGCGGCATCGCCGGTGGTGATGTGCTCGAAGACTACCTTGAGAGTCGGGAAGCGCTCGACCACGCGGGTCAGGTGTTCGTCGATGAAGCGTTTCTCGCGGTCGAATACGTCGACGTCCGCGCGGGTCACTTCACCGTGTACCAGCAGCGGCAGGCCGACTTCGGCCATGGCTTCGAGGACATGGAAGATGTTGTCGACGCTGGTCACACCGGAATCGGAGTTGGTGGTGGCGCCGGCCGGATAGAGCTTGGCGGCGTGTACGAAGCCCGAGGCCTTGGCGGCGCGGACTTCCTCGGCGCTGGTGCGGTCGGTGAGGTAGAGCACCATCAGCGGCTCGAAGCGGCTGCCGGCCGGGCGGGCGGCCAGAATGCGCTGGCGGTAGGCGTCGGCTTCGGCGGCGTTGCGTACCGGCGGGACCAGGTTCGGCATGATGATGGCGCGGCCGAAGGTGCGGGCGGCATCGCCGACGGTTTGCGCGAGTGCGGCGCCGTCGCGCAGGTGGATGTGCCAGTCGTCGGGGCGCAGGAGTGTCAGGCGGTCGGACATGCGGATTCCAGGGGTGCGGTTGCAGCGGGAAGAGGGTGAAATGCTACCGGAAAAGGCCGCCGCCGGCACTCGCTATCAAGTTTTGCCGAGGCTGACCGATAGAATCTGGGACGCCCATTTGCCTGTGTGGATGCCACCGTGCGCCAGCCCTCCCTTCTCCTGCTCACACTTTGCGCCAGCCTGCCGGCCTGGGGGCTGACGTTCCAGCCGCGCCTGGAAAGCGCCCAGTGGACGGTGGCGGGCGATCAGTTCGAGTGCCGGTTGTCGCAGAGCGTGGGGGGCTTCGGCGTGGGCGAATTCGTCTGGCGCGCTGGGGAGCAACCGACCTTCCGCCTCAAATCCCAGCAGGGCTGGCTCGGCACGGGCTCGGCAACGCTGCTGGCCGCCGCGCCGCCGTGGCGGCCAGGGCAGGGCGACCTGAACCTGGGCTCGGTGAGCGTGGGTTCGGGGGAGGTGCCCTTCAACAGCACCCAGCAACAGGCCGGACGCCTGCTCGGCGGATTGCTCGAAGGGCGTACCCCGGAAGTCCGTCATCGCACCCGTACGGGTGAGAATCTGCTGGTGCGCTTGCTGCCCGCGCGTTTCGCCGATGGCTATGCGCAGTTCCAGGAATGTTCGACGAAGATGCTCCCGGTCAATTTCGACCAGGTGCGCCAGAGCCAGGTGGGCTTCCCGGACGGTGGCACCGAGGTCGACCCGCTGGGGCGCGCCAAGCTGGACATCATCCTGCAGTATATGAAGGCTGACCCGACGGTGAATCGCATCGAACTGGACGGGCATTCCGACAACAGCGGCAACCGCCTGGCCAATCGCGAGGCGTCGCGCCGTCGCGCCATCGCGGTGATGGACTACCTCAAGGCCAACGGCGTAGCCGAGTCGCAGATCACCGTGCGTTTCTACGGCGAGCGCTATCCATTGGTTAAGAACAATTCCGCTGCCAACCGCGCGAAGAACCGCCGGGTGACGGTCAATCTGTCCCGCGAAGCGGTAACCGAAGACGCTCCGGGCGCACCCGCCGAGGCGCCCGTGGCGCCTGCCGCATCCGCTCCCTCCACGCCCGCGCCGGCTGCCAATGCCCCGACCCAAGGCGCGCCCTCGACGCCGGCCGCGAACGCCGCCACGTCCCCCGCCGCACCCAAGGGTTGAACCTGCGGCGGCGGGTCGCACCGACGATAGTATTTGTCGCTTTGTCGTCAAAAGCTGTCGCCCCTCTGTAAATTATCCTGGGCGGGCAGTAGAATCGGTCCCTTTCGTGACAACCCCCGTGGAGTTGAGTGGCATGGCGGACGTGAAGAAGGTAGTCCTGGCGTATTCCGGTGGCCTGGACACCTCCGTGATTCTGAAGTGGCTGCAGGATACCTATAACTGCGAAGTAGTGACCTTTACCGCTGACCTGGGGCAGGGCGAGGAGGTCGAGCCGGCCCGCGCCAAGGCCAAGCAGATGGGCGTGAAAGAGATCTTCATCGAGGACCTGCGAGAAGAGTTCGTCCGCGACTTCGTCTACCCGATGTTCCGTGCCAACACCGTCTACGAAGGCGAGTACCTGCTGGGTACGTCCATCGCTCGTCCGCTGATCGCCAAGCGCCTGATCGAGATCGCCAACGCCACCGGCGCTGACGCCATCTCCCATGGCGCCACCGGCAAGGGCAACGACCAGGTTCGCTTCGAGCTGGGCGCCTACGCGCTGAAGCCGGGCGTCAAGGTCATCGCTCCCTGGCGCGAGTGGGACCTGCTGTCCCGCGAGAAGCTGATGGACTACGCCGAAACCCACAACATCCCGATCGAGCGCCACGGCAAGAAGAAATCGCCTTACTCCATGGATGCCAACCTGCTGCACATCTCCTATGAAGGCGGCGTGCTGGAAGACACCTGGACCGAGCACGAAGAGGACATGTGGAAGTGGACCGTCTCCCCGGAGAAGGCCCCCGACACCGCTACCTACATCGAGCTGACCTACCGCAAGGGCGACATCGTTGCCATCGACGGCAAGGACATGAGCCCGGCGCAGGTACTCACCGAGCTGAACCGCATCGGCGGCGCCAACGGCATCGGCCGTCTCGACATCGTCGAGAACCGCTACGTCGGCATGAAGTCCCGCGGCTGCTACGAGACCCCCGGCGGCACCATCATGCTCAAGGCGCACCGTGCCATCGAGTCGATCACCCTGGACCGCGAAGTCGCTCACCTGAAGGACGAGCTGATGCCGCGCTACGCCAAGCTGATCTACACCGGCTACTGGTGGAGCCCGGAGCGCGAGATGCTCCAGCAGATGATCGATGCCTCCCAGGAACATGTGAACGGCGTCGTGCGCCTGAAGCTGTACAAGGGCAACGTCATCGTGGTTGGCCGCAAGTCCGACGACTCGCTGTTCGATGCCAACATCGCGACCTTCGAGGAAGACGGCGGCGCCTACAACCAGGCCGATGCCGCGGGCTTCATCAAGCTCAACGCGCTGCGCATGCGTATTGCCGCGAACAAGGGCCGCAAGCTGTTCTGATAAGCTGGCGTCTCCCGTGACAAGCAGACCCCGGCCACGAGCCGGGGTTTGTGTTTATGAGCCCGCACTCCGGGCACCTGATGAGGAAAGAACCGATGAGACTGCTGCACACCATGCTGCGCGTCGGCGACATGGATAAATCCATCGCCTTCTATACCGAAGTCCTGGGCATGACCCTGCTGCGCCGCAAGGATTACCCGGACGGCCAGTTCACCCTGGCCTTCGTCGGCTACGGTAACGAGGACGACAACAGCGTCATCGAGCTGACCTATAACTGGGGCGTGGACAAGTATGAGCTGGGCACCGGCTATGGCCACATCGCCCTGGAAGTGGCTGATGTCTACAAGGCCTGCGAGGATATCCGCTCGCGCGGCGGCAAGATCACCCGCGAGCCGGGTCCGATGAAGCATGGCTCCAGCATTCTGGCCTTCGTCGAAGACCCGGACGGCTACAAGATCGAGCTGCTGTCGCCGCAGCGCAAGGACTGACCTGCGCCCGTCAGAAACCCCGCCCCGAGCGGGGTTTTTCTTTTCTGGCAGTGGGAGTCGAGCCGTTGGCGAGGAAGGGCGCTAGTGCCGGCACGGGGCGACTTAAAGTTCGCAGGTCATCCTCCTGAATGTCCTCGATGGTCGGGTGCAATGCCCGACGCAGGTATCGCCCAGCACCTTTGCGGAGGCTACGCCGGGTGCCTAGGGATTAGGAATCATCTGATGTCAGCGAAGATCGCTGCTACGGATACTTCGACCAGTATCCACGGGTTGCTCCGTGACGCCGCCCTGCAGGCTGGCCGGCAGCACCTTCGGTTCCTCGACGTCCAATTCCAATAATCAATCGCTTTCCTTCCCCCGCCGGCTTTCGCTTGCCGGTCGCTGCGATGCGTCACCGAGCCCCGTGGTTGAAGAAGGCCTGCAAGCCTGTCGGCTTGCGGGCGCCCTTGTGACCGGGAATGGCCGCGGAGCCACCGCTGGCATTCCCACGACTGCCGAGTTCCGAGGCCCATCATGGCTAAAACAATCGTTGTAATCGACAAGGCTACCCACGCGACCACTCAGGTCAATCAGGCTGACCTGACTCTCCGCGCGCCTTCGGTCGTGAAGCTGGCCTTGAGCAAGGAGCAGGTCGTCAGCATGACCCGCGAGGGTAACGCCCTGGTGATCAAGACCCTGGATGGCGAAACCATCGTTATCCACGGGTTCTTCGGGGCTCCCGGTCAGCCGAACAGCGATCTGCTGCTCGACAGCGGTGACGGCCACTACTGGGTCGCCGAGGTCAATCAAGAGGGCTCCGCCTTCGCCAGCTACAGCGAGGTCGACTCGGTCGAGTCGCTGCTGGTGACCGAGGGCGGCGACCAGGGTGCGCTGCCTTGGGTATTGGGCGGTCTGGCGCTGGTTGCCGGCGGCGTTGCTGCGTCCAGTGGTGGCGGCGGTGGTGGCCATCACGGTGGCAGCGGGCTCAAGGCTCCCACTGCAGACCTGCAGGCAGGCGAGGCCGGTGGTCTGGTTGTCAGTGGCTCCACCAGTCCCGGTGCGAGCGTAACCGTAACCTTCCCGGATGGCTCCAGCACCACGGTGGTAGCCGATGCCGACGGACACTACCAGGCTTCCACTTCCGCGCCGCAGACCAGTGGTGGCGTGGATATCCACGTCGAGGATGGCAAGGGCAACAGCAGCGACGCCCACGTCAACTACACCGACACCACGGCGCCGAGCGCCCCCAGCACTGAAGTGATCACCAATGCCGACGGCAGTGTGACCGTGAGCGGCAGCGCCGAGCCCGGCAGCACCGTGACCGTCACCTATCCCGATGGCAGCACCGGCAGCGTCGTCGTCGGCGAGGATGGCGGCTACAGCCTGACATCGCCGCCCGACCAGCCCTCGGGCAGCCTGACCGCCAGTGCTACCGATGAGGCCGGCAACACCAGCCCGGGCACCCAGTTGCCTTACGTCGATGTCACGCCGCCCGCGGCACCGAGTATCGGCGTCACGGAAAATGCCGACGGCGGCCTCACCATCAGTGGCAGTGCCGAGGTCGGCAGCATCGTCACCGTTACCTTCCCGGATGGCTCGGTGGGCAATGTCATGGCGGACGGCAACGGCCAGTACAGCATCACCACCCATGTGCCGCAGGCCAGTGGCGAAGTCAGTGCCACCGCCACCGACGTCTATGGCAATACCGGTGAGCCCGGCAGCCTGGCATACGTCGATAGCACCCCGCCGGACGCGCCGCTGCTCGATCCGCTGGTTACGCTGGACGATGGCTCTGTCACCGTTTGCGGCACTGCCGAGCCTGGCTGCACCGTCACGGTGACTTTCCCGGACGGCTCCACGGGCACCACGGTCGCTGACGCGGCTGGGGCCTTCTCGGTGACTTCCGCTCGTCCGCAACCCAATGGTGACGTCAGCGCGGCGGCCACCGACCTGGACGGCAATACCGGCCCCGCATCCACCGATACCTTCACCGACAGCACCGCGCCTGACGCACCGGTGCTGGGCCCGATCGTTACCAACGAAGACGGCAGCCTGACTGTCGGCGGCACCGCCGAGCCGGGCAGCACCGTCACCGTCACCTATCCCGATGGCAGCACCGGTTCCGTTGTCGTGGGTGAAGACGGCAGCTTCAGCATCACCTCGCCGGAGAACCAACCCACCGGCGAAGTCAGCGTCAACGCCACCGACGAAGCCGGCAACACCGGCGCCTCGGTGACCGAGAACTACAGCGACACCACGGCTCCGGAGGCACCGAGCGTGAATGTCGTGGCCAATGCCGATGGCGGCCTGACCGTGAGCGGCAGTGCC
>NZ_BDAI01000014.1 GCF_002091755.1 Pseudomonas nitroreducens NBRC 12694 | reverse complement strand
TTGGGCTTCCGAGAAGTCAAACCTCTCATCAGCGGGAGGCGAATTCTACAGCGATCAAACTCGCTGTCAAGCACCTCGGCGACCTTCTTTTCAGCTCGCTGCCGGAGCAGCTAATGAAGAGCGGCAAGTGAATCACCTGCCTGATCGCCACCCCCAACCTCTAATCTCTAATCTCTGTAAGTACTTGATTTTCAAGTTCTTTCAGCGCTTCGTCGCCGGGAGTGGTGCGCATTATAGGGAGTTTAAATTGGCCGTCAACGACTAATTTAAACTTTCTGAAAAAAAACTGTCCGGTCGATCAGTTTATCGCCATCGCCTGTCCTGGCAGACGGCGCTCTTGGCGCAGCAGGTAGACACCTACCAACAGGCCGACCAAGCACAGCGCCACCACATAATAAGCCGGGCCCAGCGGATCCTCCTTCATTAGTAGCGCGACGACCATCGGGGTTAGGCCACCGAAGATGGCGTACGCCAGGTTGTACGAGAAGGACAGACCGGTGAAACGGACCACCGGCGGGAAGGCGTTGACCATCACATAAGGCACTGCGCCAATGACGCCGACGCACAGACCGGTAATCGCATACAGCGGGAACAACCAGTCCGGATGCGCCTTCAAGCTGGTATAGAAGGCCCAGGACACTACGCCCAGAAGGATGCTTCCAACTATAAAGGTGCGACCCGCGCCGAAACGGTCGGCAAGGCGACCGGCCAGGATGCAACCGACGCTCAGGCAGACGATGGCCACGCTGTTGGCCTTCAGCGCGGTCGCCGCATCGAAGCCGTAAATGGTCTGCAGTACCGACGGGGTCATCAGGATCACCACCACGATGCCGGCAGACAGCACCCAGGTCAGCAGCATGGACAGCACCACCGCCGGGCGATGTTCACGCACAACCACGCCCAGCGGCACTTCCTCGGCCAGTTGCTTGCGCAGTTGCAGTTCGGCGAACACCGGCGTCTCGTGCAGCCAGCGGCGCAGGTAGACGGAAAAGAGACCGAAGATGCCGCCCAGCAGGAATGGAATCCGCCAAGCGTAGCCATGGACTTCTTCCGCGCTGAAGACACTGTTGATCAGGGTCGCAACCAGCGAACCGATAAGGATGCCCGCAGTCAGACCCGACGTGAGCGTGCCGCAGGCATAGCCGACATGGCGGTGCGGTACGTGCTCGGCGACGAATACCCAGGCCCCCGGCACTTCTCCACCAATGGCAGCGCCCTGGATGACGCGCAGCAGCAGAAGCGCCAGTGGCGCCCAGATGCCGATCTGCTCGTAGGTCGGCAGCAGGCCCATGATCAGTGTAGGCACGGCCATGAGGAAGATGCTGAGGGTGAACATCTTCTTGCGGCCCAGCAGGTCGCCGAAGTGCGCCATGACCACGCCGCCCAGCGGGCGGGCCAGGTAGCCGGCGGCGAACAGGCCGAAAGTCTGCAACTGGCGTAGCCACTCGGGCATGTCGGCGGGGAAGAACAGTTTGCCGACCACGGTGGCGAAGAAGACGAAGATGATGAAGTCGTAGAACTCCAGGGCGCCGCCCAGGGCGGACAAGGAGAGAGTCTTGTAGTCGCTGCGGGTCAACGGACGTGACGCGGGCGCGGCAGGAGCGTTCACAGAAGGCATGGTGCTTTTTATCTCTGCAGGCAAGGTGGCTGCGGCCGGCAGCCGCAGGTGCCGCACCATAGCAAATTGCGCGAAGACGACACAGCGGCCGCGCCCGCGGGAAAATCTCGAAGTCCTGCGGTCGTCGCACAGGGCCCTGCTTCTATATAATGCAGCCGGGCCGATCAAAAGCTGCCCCAAGGCCTTGCACCGGCAGGTGTCTTGGGAGAGTTTTTCCACAACCTCACCATGAGTACGCCGGGGGCACGAGGCCCTTACCTATGATCGAGCTTGAACAAGAAGACCCCATCCCGCAGGGCGACCTGGCCTTGCAGATCACCGCCCTGCCACGCGAAACCAACGGCTTCGGCGACATCTTCGGGGGCTGGCTGGTGGCGCAGATGGATCTCGCCGGTACCGCCATGTCCAGCCGCATTGCCGGAGGCCGCGTAGCCACGGTAGCCATCGACCGTATGGCGTTCCTGGTCCCGGTCGCTGTCGGCGCGCAGCTCTCCTTCTATACACAGACCCTGGAAGTGGGCCGCAGCTCGATCCGCATGCTGGTCGAGGTTTGGAGCGACGACCCGCTGTCCAGCGAGTGGCGCAAGGTCACCGAGGCGGTGTTCGTCTTCGTCGCCATCGACGGCAGCGGCCGTACCCGTCCGGTTCCTCCGCGTCGTGGCTGAAAACTGAAAACGCCGGCTCTCTCGCCGGCGTTTTCGTCTCCGCTTTACGGAATCAGCGTAGCGGTTTGCCGCGCACCGGAGCACCGTTGGCCTTGTAGTAGTCGGCGGTACTGCGGGGCAGTGCCGGACGGCCGCGCACCTTATCGGCGAGCTTCTCGGCCATCATGATGGTGGTGGCGTTGAGGTTGCCGGTAATGATCAGCGGCATGATCGACGCATCGATCACCCGCAACCCTTCCATGCCGTGCACGCGGCCTTCCCCATCGACCACCGCCATGTCGTCCTCGCCCATCTTGCAGGAACAGGACGGGTGGAACGCGGTTTCCGCATGCTCGCGAATGAAGGCATCCAGGTCGGCGTCGCTCTGCTTGTCCAGGCCCGGGCTGATTTCGCGGCCGCGATAAGGGTCGAGCGCCGGCTGGTTCATGATCTCGCGAGTGAGACGGATACCGTCGCGGAACTCCTGCCAATCCTGTTCGCAGGACATGTAGTTGAACAGGATGCTCGGGTGCTTGCGCGGGTCGCGCGAGGTCAGGTTGATTCGCCCGCGACTGGGCGAGCGCATGGAACCGACATGGGCCTGGAAGCCGTGCTCGCTCACCGCGTTGCTGCCGTTGTAGTTAATCGCCACCGGCAGGAAGTGGTACTGGATGTTCGGCCACTCGAATTCCGGACGGCTGCGGATGAAACCGCCGGCCTCGAACTGGTTGCTCGCGCCCAGCCCCGTACCGAGGAACATCCACTGCGCGCCGATCTGCGGCTGGTTCCACCATTGCAGCGCCGGGTACAGCGACACCGGCTGCTTGCAGGCGTACTGCAGGTACATCTCCAGATGGTCCTGGAGGTTCTGGCCGACGCCGGGCAGGTCGTGCACGACCTCGATGCCCAGGTCGCGCAGCAAGGCGGACGGGCCGACGCCGGAGCGCTGCAGCAGTTGTGGGGAAGCGATGGCGCCAGAGCAGACCAGCACTTCGCGGCGTGCACGGACTTCCTTCAGCGCGTTGTCATCGCCATGCAGATAGGTCGCGCCAATGGCGCGCTTGCCGCTGAACAGGATGCGGTCCGTCAGTGCATGGGTGACGATGGTCAGGTTGGGGCGCTCGCGAGCCTGGTCCAGGTAACCACGGGCGGTGCTGGCGCGCCGGCCCTGCGGGGTAACGGTACGGTCCATCGGACCGAAGCCTTCCTGCTGATAACCGTTGAGATCCTCGGTACGCGGGTAACCGGCCTGCACGCCGGCCTCGACCATGGCGTGGAACAGCGGATTGTTGCCAGCCTTGGGCGTGGTGACGCTCACCGGGCCGTTGCCGCCGTGGTAGTCGTTGGGGCCGATGTCGCGCGTCTCGGCCTTGCGGAAATACGGAAGGCAGTCGAGGTAAGTCCAGTCTTCCAGGCCCTTCTCCTGTGCCCAGCCGTCGAAGTCCATGGCATTGCCGCGGATGTAGCACATGCCGTTGATCAGCGACGAGCCGCCCAGGCCCTTGCCGCGCCCGCATTCCATGCGGCGGTTGTTCATGTACGGTTCCGGATCGGTCAGGTACGCCCAGTTGTAGCGGCGGCCCTGCAGCGGGTAGGCCAGCGCGGCGGGCATCTGCGTGCGGAAGTCGGCGCGGTAGTCCGGGCCGCCGGCTTCGAGCAGCAGGACGCTGACGTCGGCGTCTTCGGTCAGGCGGGTGGCCAGTACGTTACCGGCAGAACCGGCGCCGATGATGATGTAGTCGTATTCCTGGGACATGCAGGCCTTCCTCTTTTTCAGGCATGACACCGCCCGCGACGCGTGCGCGCCGGTGTCTGCGTGTGGGGAATGGCCGGTGGTCAGGGAGTCAAGCCTGCGACCGGCCTTTCATGGCTCGATCGCGGCGATCAGAACACCGAGGTGTAGTCGCCCAGCTCTACCTGTACGGATTTGATGCGAGTGTAGTGAGCCAGGGTGGTCAGGCCGTTCTCACGACCGACCCCCGATTGCTTGTATCCGCCAACCGGCATCTCGGCCGGCGACTCGCCCCAGGTGTTGATCCAGCAGATGCCTGCTTCCAGGCGGTGAATCGCCCGGTGCGCGCGGGCCAGGTCCTGGGTGACGACGCCAGCGGCGAGGCCGTACTCGGTGTCGTTGGCGCGGCGGATGGCCTCGTCTTCGCTGTCGTAGACGAGGATGCTCATGACCGGCCCGAAGATTTCCTCGCGGACGATGGTCATGTCGTCACGGCAGTCGGTGAACACGGTCGGGGCGACATACGCGCCCTTGCCGAACTCGCCCTGGGTGACGCGCTCGCCACCGCACAGCAGGCGGGCCTTCTGTTCTTTGCCGGACTCTATATAGGAGAGCACGCTCTCCATGTGTGGAAAGCTCACCAACGGGCCGAAGTTGGTGTTTTCGTCCTGCGGGTTGCCCAGGCGAATGCGCTTCACGCGTTCCAGCACCTTCGCCTCGAAGCGCGCCTGCAGGTTGCGCGGGATGAACACCCGGGTACCGTTGGTGCACACCTGGCCGGAGCTGAAGAAGTTGGCCATGACGGCAATGTCGGCGGCGCGGTCGAGGTTGGCGTCCTCGAAGATGATCAGCGGCGACTTGCCGCCCAGCTCCATGGTGACTTCCTTGAGCGAGGAGCTGGAAGCGCTGGCCATGACCTTCTTGCCGGTGGAGGTGCCGCCGGTGAAGGAAATCTTCTCGATGGCGGGATGCTCGGTCAGCCACTGGCCGACTTCGCGGCCGCTGCCGGTGAGCACGTTGAACACGCCATCGGGCAGGCCGGCCTCGGTGTAGATCTCGGCGAGCTTGAGCACGGAAAGCGGGGTGACTTCGCTGGGCTTGAAGATCATCGCGTTACCGGCGGCCAGGGCCGGCGCGGATTTCCACAGGGCGATCTGGATCGGGTAGTTCCAGGCGCCGATACCGGCGACCACGCCCAATGGCTCGCGGCGGGTGTAGACGAAGCTGGTCTCGCGCAGTGGGATCTGCTCGCCTTCGATGGCGGGCACCAGGCCGGCGTAGTACTCCAGCACGTCGGCGCCGGTGACGATGTCGACGAAGCGGGTCTCGGCCAGTGGCTTGCCAGTGTCGAGGGTCTCCAGTTCGGCCAACTCGTCGTTGCGTTCGCGGAGGATGTCAACGGCGCGGCGCAGGATGCGCGAGCGCTGCATGGCAGTCATCGCCGCCCAGACTTTCTGCCCTTCCACCGCGCTCTGCACGGCGCGCTCGACGTCTTCCTTCGAGGCGCGTTGTACCTGGGCGAGGACTTCACCGTTGGCCGGATTGATGGTTTCGAAGGTGGCGCCGCTGGTGGCTTCCACGTAGCGACCGCCAATGTAGAGCTTCTGTACTTCGAATCGAGCCATGGTGCGGTGGTCCTCTCTTGTCGGTGTCAGCGCAAGGCTGCGCCCGCTACCCGGGGCGCTTGGCCAGTTGTTGGTCGAGGTAGTCGTTGGCAATTGCCAACGCCTGCTCGGTGTCGAAGGCGTCGCCCGAAAGCGCGCCCCGCAGCCAGAGGCCGTCGATCAGCGCGGCCAGCCCGCGAGCGGCGCTGCGGGCCTGGGCCAGCGGCAATTCGCGGCGGAACTGGCTGCACAGGTTCGAATACAGCCGGTGGTCATTGATCCGTTGCAGGCGACGCAGCTGCGGCTGATGCATGCTGCTGGCCCAGAACGCCAACCAGGTCTTCATGGCCGGGCCGTTGACCTGGGAGCTGTCGAAGTTGCCCGCGATGATGGCGCGCAGATGCGAACGCGGTTCGTCGTTGCGCAAGGTAGCGCGGCGCTCGGCGACGGCCTTGCTCAATGCCGACATCAAATGTCGCATCGTCGCTTCCAGCAGCCCGTTCTTGTCCTGGAAGTAGTGGCTGATGATGCCGTTGGAAACCCCCGCCAGGCGGGCGATCAGGGCGATGCTGGCGTCGCTCATGCCCACCTGGTCCACCGCCTCGAGGGTCGCGTGGATCAGCTGGGAGCGGCGAATCGGCTGCATACCGACCTTGGGCATTTTTCAATCTCCTCTTCGCCGGGCGTACCTGTGCCGTCCGGCGATACTGTGGGCCAGTCTATTCGTTTTTTATTGAACGCTCAATCAACTAAGAATATGCTGCGTTGCATCAACACCCCCAGGCGCCCGCATGGCGGGGCCCGTACCGTTCATCGCTACGCCACACTCCAACCCGCAAGGATCGCAGAATCCGCACCGGATGTGTCGTAGCCGCTCTCCCCGGTGACGTCGCCTGACGGCACCTGCCCGTTGCGACGGGCCCTTCACAGCCCGGCCCATGCCGGGCTTTCTTTTGCCCTACGTCAGGACCTGCGCCGGGCGCCAACGACTATGGTTTCACTCATACCCCTCGCGAGGAACGCCGCCATGCCGCAACACCCACTCTGGCAAGCCCTGGGCCGCCACTGGAAATGGATCGCCCTGCGCGGCGTCGCCGCCCTGCTGTTCGGCATCCTCGCCATGGTCTGGCCAGGCATCGTGCTGACGGTGATGGTGCTGTTCTTCGGCGCCTACGCCTTCGTCGACGGACTCTTCACCCTGATCGCCGCCGCGCAGATGCGCGAATCCGGCCGGCCCTTGTGGCCGCTAGTGCTGGTGGGAGTGCTGGGGATTGCTGCCGGGCTGGTCGCCTTCTTCTGGCCACAGCTGACTGCGCTCGGCCTGCTGATGCTGATCGCCGGCTGGGCGCTGGTGATGGGGGTGCTGCAGATCATCGCCGCCATCCGTCTGCGCAAGGCGCTGCAGAACGAATGGTGGCTGGGGCTTTCCGGCGTGGTGTCGGTGCTGTTTGGTGTGCTGATGATCGGCAATCCAGGTGCCGGGGCGATCGCTGTGGCCTGGGTGATCGGCGCTTACTCGGTGTTCTTCGGTGTCCTGCTGATCCTGCTCGCGCTGCGCCTGCGCAAGACATCGACCTTCAATGCCTGAGGAGCGGGACTGGTGCCTGCTGCGCCTGGACGACAACGGCAACCGCTTCGTCATGCGCCGCCAGCTGACCCGCGCCGAGGCCGAAACCCTGGTGCGGGACTACCAGGCGCGCGGCCACAGGCAGACCTACTGGGCAGAGCGCGAAACGCCCCGCCCGGCCTGACTCAGCAGCCGGTCAGGCGCTCTTCCACGCGCTCGGCGGGGAAGAAGATCGGCCGCAGGCGCACCCCCACGGTATTGCCGAAGAACGCCGCGACCAGCCATGCAGACTGCCGGAGGCGATGCCGCTGAAGTACGCACCGATATTGCAGCCGTAGGCCAGCCGCGCACCGTAGCCCAGCAGCAGGCCGCCGATCACTGCCGCGACCAGCGAGCGAGCGGGAATCTTCAGGCTCGGTGCGAAGCGACCGGCGAGGCCGGCGGCCAGCAATGCACCGATCATGATGCCGAAGTCCATGACGCTGGTGACGTCCTGCCAGACCGGCGCAGCCAGCGCCTTGGCGTTGGCGTCGGCCTGCCAGAACGCCCATTGGTCGACGGCTATCCCCAGGCTCTCGAACGCCTTCGCGCCCCCCAGGGCGAAAGCCGAAGTGACGCCCCACGGACGCCCGGCCAGCGCCAGGGTCGCGAAGTTCAGCAAAGCCAGTGCCACGGCGCCCCACACCAGCGGCCAGGGACCGCGAAGGAAGCGACCGGCACCGTGCTCGCCATTGCTCGCTATCAGCTCCAGCACGCCATGGCGACGACGCTCCAGCACGACGCTGACGGCTGCAATGCCGGCAAACAGCGCCAGGCTCAGTATCAGCGCGGGGAACAGACCAAGGGACTGGACGATCGAGGTCGGCGGCAACGACGGCAGGGCGAACCACCAGCCGATATGGTGGGTGGCGATCACCGAACTGAGGATGAAGAACAGCAAGGTCACCAGCATCCGCGCATTGCCGCCGCCCACGGTGAACAGCGTGCCGGAAGCGCAGCCGCCGCCCAGCTGCATGCCGATACCGAAGATGAACGCGCCGACGATCACCGATGTTCCGGCCGGTGATACCAGCCCCTTCACTGGCTCGCCGAACAGCGTACCGGCCGCAAGCGCCGGGAAGAACAGCAGCACCGCGATGGCCAGCATCACCATCTGTGCGCGCAAGCCGGCGCCACGCCGTTCACGGATGAACACGCGCCAGGCGGAGGTGAAACCAAACGCTGCGTGGTAAAGGGTCAGCCCCAGCGCACCGCCGACCAGGAACAACAGTGCCTGGCGCCCGCTTACCGCCTGGGCGAGGAACAGCGCGCCGGCCAGCAACAGAAGGAAGGCAATCCAGAGCGCGCTGGACTTGCGCTCGGGGACGGTGGACAAGGCGAGGCTCATGGCGGCTCCGGGTTTTTCGAGAGGGCGACAGTCTAGGGAGCGTAGTGCCTCCCGCCAACTTCGTAAGTCAGCTAAGGAAATAACCAGGTGTCAGGACACGACTTCGGGCGCATAACGCCTCAAGCGTTATCCGCCAAAACCGCCGTGCCAGGGGCCGGACGGCGGATAACCGTGAACGGTCATTCGCCCTACGCCCAGGCCTTGCGCAGGGCCTTGAGCGCCTCGGCGATCCGCGCCTCCGGCACCGCCGCGAAGCCCAGCACCAGTCCGGCACGCTGGTCTTCCGGCTCGGTGGACTCTGGCAGCCAGTAATCGCTCAGGGCATTTACCTCCACGCCGACGGACGCCGCGCGCCGCACCAATTCCAACTCTCGCTCGCGGCTATCGACCCGCACGCACAGGTGCAGGCCAGCGTCCACCGTCGGCATCGCTGCACAGCCGGCGACCTCCGGCCAGCCACGCAGCAGCGCGTCACGGCGGCTGCGAGCGGCCCGGCGCATACGACGGACATGCCGCTGGAAGTGCCCTTCGGCGATGAAGTCGGCCATCACCCGCTGGGTGCCGACCTCCGAGTGGCGTACGTCCAGCGCGCGGCGGCGGGCAAAGGCCTGCGCCAGCGCCGGCGGCACGACGAGATAGCCCAGACGCAGCGCGGGGAAGGCGATCTTGCAGAAGGTGCCGACGTAGAGCACGCGGTCGTGCCGGTCCAACGCCGCCAGCGGCATCAGTGGCGTGCCGCTGTAGCGGTACTCGCCGTCGTAGTCGTCTTCGACGATCCAGCCGTTGCTGCGCTCGGCCCATTCCAGCAACTCCAGACGGCGCGCCAGCGAGAGCGTTACGCCGGTGGGGTACTGGTGCGAAGGCGTGACGTAGACCAGCCGGCAATCCGGCAATTGCTCCAGTTGGTCGGTACGCAGACCGTCCGCGTCCACCGCAACGCCATGCAGATGCGCACCCGCTGTGGCGAACGCATGCCCGGCGGCGCGGTAGCCGGGGTTCTCGATGGCTGCGCCGTCACCCTCGGCCAGCAGTACCTGCGCGCACAGCGCGATGCCCTGCTGGGCACCGCTGGTGATGATGATCTGCCCGGCGTCGCAGTGCAGGCCGCGGGTACTGCGCAGGTAGGCGGCGACCAGTTCGCGCAGGCGCTGCTCGCCGGCCGGGTCGCCGTAGCCCAGGCAGTCCAGCGGCGGATCGCGCCAGAAGCGCGCCTGCAGACGCGCCCAGGTATCGAAGGGAAAGAGATCGAAGGCCGGCACACCGACCCGGAAAGCGCGCGGCGCACCGGTGGGCGGCAGCGGCAGATGATGGCGCGCGAGGCGCTCCAGCGACGGTGCGTCGGGGCTGCGCGTTTCGTTGCGCACCGTATCAACAGAGGGCTGCACCCGTTCGGCCACATAGGTTCCATCGCCAGTACGCCCCTCGATATAGCCCTCGGCGTAGAGCTGCTCGTAGGCGCGCACCACGGTATTGCGGGAAACATTCAGCGACGCCGCCAGGTCGCGGCTGGCCGGCAATCGCGAACGCGCCGCGAGGCGGCCATCGAGAATCCGCTCACGCAGCGCCTGGAACAACTGCAGCCCCAGCGGGCGCGCGGGATCGAGGCGAATACCGGACGGGTTGAAAGGCAGCGGAACACTCATGGGGCAGCTTCCAGGGCAGCGGCAATGGTTCCTTTGATTTGATCACGAATGGCTCTTTAGCAGAACCAATTCAGCGCCTAGGCTGGAAGCATTCCAACGCACACAAGGCCGTCACCATGTCTTCCGCTGTCGAGATTCGCCCGATCACCACCGATGATCACGCCGCCTGGCTGCCGCTCTGGCAGGGCTACCAGCGCTTCTACAAGACCACCATCGATGAGGCCACCAGCGCGGTCACCTGGCAGCGTTTCCTCGATGCGGCCGAGCCGATGCACGCGGCCCTCGCCTGGCGCGACGGCGAGGCCATCGGCCTGGTGCACTTCATCTACCACCGCTCCTGCTGGACCCAGGGCGACTACGTCTACCTGCAGGACCTGTACGTCGCTGAAGGCCAGCGCGGCGGCGGCATCGGCGCGCAGTTGATCGAACACGTCTACGCCGACGCCCGCGCCAACGGCGCCTCGCGGGTGCACTGGCTGACCCACGAGAGCAACACCGACGCCATGTTCCTCTACGACCGGATCGCCGACCGCTCCGGGTTCGTCCAGTACCGCAAGATTCTCTGAGCCGGAGCGCCCATGAACGACCAACCCCTGCTGAACTGGCACCCCGCCGCCAGCCCCGAACGCCGCACCCTGACCGGCCGCAGCATCAACCTCGTGCCGCTGGACGTCGCCCTCCACGGCGATGACCTGTGGCTAGCGCTGCAAGGTCCGGATTCCGACCCGCTCCTGTGGGACTACCTGCCCTACGGGCCCTTCCCCGAACGCGCGCCGTTCGATGCCTGGCTGGCGGGCAACGCGGCGAGCAATGACCCGCTGTTCTTCGCCGTGATCGACCGTACGAACGGCCGCGCTGTCGGCCTGCTCAGCTACCTGCGGATCTTCCCCAAGGACGGCAGCATCGAAATCGGCCACATTGCCTACGGCCGCGTGATGCAGCGCTCGCCGGCCTCCACCGAGGCCGTGTACCTGCTGGCCAAGTGGGCCTTCGAGATGGGCTACCGCCGCCTGGAATGGAAGTGCAACGCACTCAACGCCCGCTCCATGCGCGCCGCCGAGCGCCTGGGCTTCGTCTTCGAGGGCACTTTCCGCCAGGCTACGGTAGTCAAGGACCGCAACCGCGACACCGCCTGGTTCTCCATCATCGACAGCGAGTGGCCGCGCTGCGAGCAGGCCTTCGAGGCTTGGCTGGGTGCGTCCAACTTCGACGGCGAAGGGCGACAGCGCGCACACCTGGCAGAGCTGCGCCTGCGCTGATCTTTTCATTCTCCGGGAACTGCCTGCGCCGCGAAGGATCGGTGATACTGAAACTTTCGCAGCGCAGTCCCGGAGACCACCATGAGCAGCGACATCCAGACTCCCCGCGTCGAACAGGTGCAGATCGATGAGCTGCCCTGTTGGCGCATCCATACCGCTTATGGTGAAGCCCTGATTGCCCAGCAGGGCGCGCAACTGCTGAGCTACCAGCCCCACGAGCAACCGCCGCTGGTATGGCTGAGCGACACCGCGGAGTACCGCCATGGCCAGTCGCTGCGCGGCGGCGCGCCCGTCTGCTGGCCCTGGTTCGGCAACCTGGAGCGCAACCCGGTGGAAATCCGTACCGCCTACCAGGGCGACAAGCCCCCCGCCCACGGCCTGGTGCGAGCGCTGGACTGGCAGCTGGACGATATCGCCGACGAGCTGGGCCAGCTTTCCGTGCACTTCAGCTTCGACGCGCGCAACGGTCTGCCGGGCTGGGCCCACTCCGCACGGCTGGAGCTGGTGATGCGCTTCGGCGAACACCTGACGCTGGAAATGACCACCCACAACCTGGGCACCGCGTCGTTGCCGATCAGCCAGGCCCTGCACACCTACTTCGCCGTAGGCGACGCGCGCCAGGCCAGCATCGAGGGGCTGCAGGGCTGCCGCTATGTCGAAACGCTGGAAAACTGGGAGCTACGCGAGCAACACGGCGTGGTGCGAATTGCCGGGGAAACCGACCGCATCTACCTGGACGTGGAGAGGCCGCTGGTGATCCGCGACCCGGCCTGGGAGCGCGACATCCACATCAAGGCCAGCGGTTCGCGCTCGGCGGTGGTGTGGAACCCCTGGATCGACAAGGCCGCGCGCCTGTCACAGTTCCCCGACGATGCCTGGCAGCAGATGCTGTGTATCGAGACCGCGCGGGTCTGGGACGACGTGATGAGCGTGGCGCCGGGACGCAGCGAAACGATGACGGTGGAAATCTGGGGCAAACCGCTGGAGGGCTGATGCCTCAGCGGTATGACAATACGTAGGAGCGGACTCCGTCTGCGATCGGTCCGCATCGGGCCGGACGCCAATCGCGGACGGAGTCTCCTACGAGATGCTTCTGCGCTTGGGGCGGCCCTCACCCCAGCCCTCTCCCAAAGGGAGAGGGCTGGGGTGAGGGAAGGCACTGGCACGGACTTATCTGAAGAAGACCGTTGCTCCTACGAGGGCAATACCCTACAGATCGCTCTCCTCCACCGGCCGCACCTTGGCGTCGTCGATGGCGTAGGCCGCATCGGCCAGGTCATTGCTGACCTTTTCGACCTTCAGCGTGCCGCTGACCCAGATCGGGTTGTAGATATCGTCGATCCGGATGCCCTTGGGGTAGCGCACCAGCACGATCTGGTTCGGCGGCGGCGGCGGCACATGGATGCAGGCGCCTGGGTAAGGCACCAGGAAGAATTCGGTGACACGCCCCTTGGCGTCGTTCTCCAGCGGCACCGGGTAGCCGCCCAGACGCAGCGCCTTGCCATTGAGCGCGGCAACGGTTTTGGTCGAGTACATCACCTGCGGCAGCTTCTTGTCGGACTGCTTGAGCCCGCCCTTGTTGGTGAAGGTGCCATTGGCCTCGGGGCCGTTGTGGGTGATTTCCGGCATGTTTTCCAGCGCCTTGCGATCACTGGGCGGCATCAGGGACAGCCAGTCGGTTTCCGGGAGTTCGGCGGCGGACGCCAGGGAAGTCAGCAGAATCAGGCAGCAGGCGAGCAATGGTCGGCGCATCGTGGACTCGAGAGGCCCGGTCGGGCACAGGCGGGATATTCCTCCAGCGCCCTCCCCCTGGTGGGAGAGGGCCGGAATTCACCGTCAATTCTTCTTGATCAGGCCGTAAATGACCAGCAGCACGATGGCGCCGATCACCGCGCCGATGAAGCCTGCCGCCTGGCCGGCCGCGTAGATGCCCAGCGCCTGGCCGCCATAGGTGGCCAACAGCGAGCCGCCGATGCCGATCAGGATGGTCATGATCCAGCCCATGCTGTCATCGCCGGGCTTGAGGAAGCGTGCGATGAGTCCGACGATCAGGCCGATGACGATGGTTCCGATTAATCCCATGACAAACCCTCCTTGTGGGTTGAGCGCGGTGAGTACGCGCTTGTCATGGGACAGTGTAGGAAACGTCGGCGTTCCGTGTTTTGCCGCGCCCCAGAGCGACTGCCGGTGTTTCGCCAGCCTTACAGCGTTGTGGAAGACCGGCATGAAAAAAGCCGCGCCAGTGATTGACGCGGCTTCTTTCGGAGCACCGTAACGGTCAGCCCCTGGCGATCAACGCCTCGACCTCGGCGATACGCGCCTTCAGGGTCGGCAGGTCAGCGCTGCGCAGGGTGGCGTGGCCCACCTTGCGCCCGGCCTTGAAGGCCTTGCCGTAGTGGTGCAGGTGGCAGTCGGCGATGTTCAGCACCTCGGCCACCGGCGGCACTTCGCCGATGAAATTGAGCATGGCGCTCTCGCCCACTTTCGCCGTGGAGCCCAGCGGCAGGCCGGCGATGGCGCGCACGTGGTTCTCGAACTGGCTGCACTCGGAGCCTTCGATCGTCCAGTGCCCGGAGTTGTGCACGCGCGGAGCGATCTCGTTGGCCTTCAGGCCGCCGTCGACCTCGAAGAACTCGAAGGCCATCACACCGACATAGGCCAGCTTGTCGAGCACGCGGCCGACGTAGTCCTCGGCCAGCTGCTGCAGCGGATGGTCGGTGCTCGCCACGGAGAGGCGCAGGATGCCGTTCTCGTGGGTGTTGTGCACCAGCGGGTAGAAGCGCGTCTCGCCATCACGGGCACGCACCGCCACCAGCGACACTTCGCCGGTGAAGGGCACGAAGCCTTCGAGGATGCAGGGCACGCTGCCCAGTTCGGCGAAGGCGCCAGTGACGTCCTCGGCCTTGCGCAGGACCTTCTGGCCCTTGCCGTCGTAGCCCAGGGTGCGGGTCTTCATCACTGCCGGCAGGCCGATGCTGGCCACCGCGGCGTCGAGGTCGGCCTGGGACTGCACGTCGGCGAAGGCCGGGGTCGGAATCCCCAGGTCCTTGAACATGGACTTCTCGAACCAGCGGTCGCGGGCGATGCGCAGCGACTCGGCGTTCGGATAGACCGGCACGAACTGCGAGAGGAAGGCCACGGTCTCGGCCGGGACGCTCTCGAACTCGAAGGTCACCAGGTCGACCTGGTCGGCCAGTTGGCGCAGGTGGTCCTGGTCGCTGTAGTCAGCACGGATGTGCTCGCCCAGGGCTTGCGCGCAGGCGTCCGGCGCCGGGTCGAGGAAGGCGAAGTTCATGCCCAGCGGGGTGCCCGCCAGGGACAGCATGCGGCCCAGCTGGCCGCCACCGATGACACCGATCTTCATGGTTCTGCTCAGGCCTCGCGCGGATCGGGATTGTCCAGCACCGTCTCGGTCTGGGTGGCGCGGAACTGCTTCAGCGCCTCGTGGTATTTCGGGTACTTGGCGCCCAGGATGCTGGCGGACAGCAGGGCGGCGTTGGTGGCGCCGGCCTTGCCGATGGCCAGGGTGGCGACCGGGACGCCCGCGGGCATCTGCACGATGGACAGCAGCGAATCGACGCCCGAGAGCATGGAGGACTGCACTGGCACGCCGAGCACCGGCAGGTGGGTCTTGGCGGCGCACATGCCCGGCAGGTGGGCGGCGCCGCCGGCACCGGCGATGATCACTTCGATGCCGCGGCCATCGGCCTCTTCGGCGTACTGGAACAGCAGGTCCGGAGTACGGTGGGCGGAAACCACCTTCACTTCATACGGAATGCCGAGCTTGTCCAGCATGTCTGCGGTGTGGCTCAGGGTGCTCCAGTCGGATTTGGAACCCATGATCACGCCAACCAGTGCGCTCATCGTCGTGCCTCTCTCAAGTGCGCTCTTGGGCGCGTCAGAAACCAACAAGCCACGACTCCGTGAGGGCGTGGCTTGTACGTGGCCAAACCGGCGGGCAGTGCCGGCTTGAAGGCGGCGCAGTATACCGCAAAGGGCACGACGGAGTGCACTGGGCATGACCGTTGGTCCCGATTTCGTCATTCCTGCATCGAAGATGCCTGCAACGACCTCCGAAGAGACTTCGGAAAAGCTTGCCTCAGCTCAAGATGGCCTAGGCTCAGGGGCTCAGACTCTTCTGACACGTTCCTGTCCCGGACGGGGCAGGTCCCTCACCCTTCAAGGAGCGAGTGCAATGTCCACGACCCTGCCCACGACCATGAAAGCCGCTGTCGTCCACGCCTTTGGCGAGCCGCTGCGGATCGAGGAAGTCAAAGTCCCGCTGCCCGGCCCCGGGCAGATCCTGGTGAAGATCGAGGCCTCCGGCGTCTGCCACACCGACCTGCACGCCGCCGAAGGCGACTGGCCGGTGAAGCCGAGCCTGCCGTTCATCCCCGGCCATGAAGGCGTCGGTTTCGTCGCCGCGGTCGGCGCTGGCGTCACCCGCGTGAAGGAAGGCGACCGCGTCGGCGTGCCCTGGCTGTACACCGCCTGCGGTTGCTGCGAGCACTGCCTGACCGGCTGGGAAACCCTTTGCGAAAGCCAGCAGAACACCGGCTACTCGGTAAACGGCGGCTACGCCGAATACGTGCTGGCGGACCCGAACTATGTCGGCATCCTGCCGAAGAATGTCGGCTTTACCGAGATTGCGCCGATCCTCTGCGCGGGCGTCACCGTGTACAAGGCGCTGAAGGAAACCGAGGCACGTCCCGGCCAGTGGGTGGCCATTTCCGGCATCGGCGGCCTGGGCCACGTCGCCGTGCAGTACGCCAAGGCCATGGGCCTGCACGTGGTGGCAGTGGACGTGGATGACGCCAAGCTGGAGCTGGCGCGCAAGCTCGGCGCCAGCCTGACCGTCAATGCCAAGAAAGAGGACCCGGTCGAAGTGGTGCAGCGTGATATCGGCGGCGCCCACGGCGTGGTCGTCACCGCCGTGTCCAACAGCGCCTTCGGCCAGGGCATCGGCATGGCCCGCCGCGGCGGTACCGTGTCGCTGGTCGGCCTGCCGCCGGGCGACTTCCCCACGCCGATCTTCGACGTGGTGCTCAAGGGCCTGCACATCACCGGTTCCATCGTCGGCACCCGTGCGGACCTGCAGGAAGCCCTGGACTTCGCCGGCGAAGGCCTGGTGAAAGCCACCGTCGCCGCCGGCAAGCTGGATGACATCAACGCCATCCTCGACCGCATGCGCGCCGGGCAGATCGAAGGACGGATCGTGGTGGAGATGTAGGCCCCGCTCCAAACACCAAGCTCTGCGTAGGATGGCGTGGAGCGCAGCGATACCCATCGATCGCGCTGCAGACAGCAAGGGTATCGCTGCGCTCCACCCCTCCTGCAAAAGCGTCCGGGCTCAGCTTCAGAACTCCACAGTGGTCGAAACCTCGAACTGCCGCGGCTCGCCCACGGCGACGTAGAGGTTGTTCGCCGCCGACGGGTAGTAGGTGCGGTCGAACAGGTTCTTCACGTTGAACTGGAAGCCGACGTTGTGGCCACCCAGCTTCGTGTCGTAGCTGGCGAAGGCATCGGTCACGGTGTAGGACGGCAATTCGAAGGAGTTGGACGGGTCGCCCGCACGCTTGCCCACGTAGCGCGGCCCGCCGCCCAGGCGCAGGTTGTCGCCGCCGAAGATCGACCCGGCGTCGTATACCGCCGCCAGCGAGGCGGTTTCCTTGGCCACGTTCTGCAGGCGGTTGCCCTCCAGCACCGGGTCTTCGGTGACCTCGGCATCCAGCCAGGCGTAGCTGCCGATCAGGTTCCAGTGCTCGCTCAGCTGGCCGGTGACATCCAGTTCCGCGCCATAGGAGCGCACCTTGCCGGCGGTGCTGACGCGGCTGTCGCCGTTGGCGTCGAGCTGGGTGACCATCACGTTGCGCTTGCGGATGTCGAAGAAGGCCAGGTTGGCGGTGACGCGGCCGGGGATGTCGAGCTTGCCGCCGATCTCCCAGGAGGTCGCTTCTTCCGGCTGGATCGCCGAGTCGATCACCTCGCCCGTGGACAGCGGCGCGATGGTGGAGTTGGGCTTGAACGACTGGGTGTAGCTGCCATACAGCGACATCTCGTCGTTGATCTTGTAGATCACCCCGGCGCGCGGTACCCACTTCTGTCCGCTGATATCGGTGTTGGCCTTGAACGGCCGGCCGCGCCCGGCGTACTGGTCATACATCTGGTAGCGCCCGCCGGCGACCAGAATCCAGTGGTCGTCCAGGTGCCAGGAGTCCTGCAGGAACAGCGAGTCGCTGCGCAGCTTGTCGGTCTGGTCGCTGTCCGCCGGGCTGACGCGCGTGGCGGGTGAAATCTGCCCGTAGACCGGATCGAGGTAATTGAAGGTGGTGTTCTTCGTGTCGCGGATCAGGTCGGCGCGGTAGATCTTGCGCTTCTCGCTATCGATGCCGAAGCTGACTTCATGGCGGAAGCCGCCCAGTTGCAGGTCGCCGTTCAGCCCGGCGGTGGCGAAGCTGTCGCTGCTCACCGCGCCGCGGGTGGCGTCGGTGCGGCGGGTCAGGGTGCCGTTGCTGTTGACCCTGGTGACGCGGGCCTGGTTGTCGTCGTAGGTCTCGCGGGTCCAGCCGTAGGCGAAATGCGCCTTCCAGGCATCGTCGATGCGCTGCTCGACGTCCAGTCGAGTCAGGTCGGAGCGGCCTTCAGTGATGTTGAAGGGCTCGTCCAGGCGACGCGTACGGGGGATATCCAGCGGCTTGTTGGTGCGCGGGTCGATGGCAGTGCCACGGTCGAACGGCGTCTTGAACTCGCGGTGCTCGTAGCTGAGGTTCACCGTGGTGTCCTCGCCGAACCAGGCCAGCGAGGGCGCGACGAGGGTCTCGCGCTGCTGGCCGAAATTGCGCCAGTAGTTCTCGTCCTGGTGATCGACGATCAGCCGGTAGGCCAGGTTGGTCTCGCCCAGCGGGCCGGTGGTGTCGATCTGCGCGCCGCTGCCCTGTTTGCCGTGGGCGTAGGTCGAACCACGCAGGGTGACGGCATTGTACTGCTGCAGCTGCGGCTTCTTGCTCACCACGTTGACGATGCCGCCCGGGTCCTGGATGCCATACAGCAACGAGGCCGGCCCCTTGAGCACTTCGACGTGGTCGGCGGTGGCGGTGAGGTTGCGGCCCAGCACCGAGGGCAGGCCGTCGCGCATGATCGAACCGTCGCGGTTATCGCCGAAACCACGCTTCATCACCGCGTCCTGGGTGCCGCCGAGGGTGTTGGCCTGGGTGATACCGCTGATGTTGCCAAGCGCGTCGTCAAGATTGCGCGGCTTCTGGTCGTGCAGCGCCTGGGCCGGGACAGTGACGATGCTTTGCGGGGTTTCCAACACCGGCGTGTCGGTGCGGCCGATGGAGGCGACCGGTGCCGGTTGGTAGCTGGTCGACGCCGCCTGGCCGGTGACGGTGGTGTCGGTGAGGCTCAGGGTGTCGGTCGGCACGCGCTCCAGGGTCAGGGTGCGGCCATCGAGGGCGCGGAAGCGATAGCCGGAGCCCGCCAGCAGGCGATTCAGCGCGTCGTTGGCACTGAGCTGGCCGGAGACCGCCGGGGCTTTGAGGTCGTACGGCGCCTCGTCGGTGTAGACCACACTGAGGCCGGTCACCCGGCTGAACTCGCTCAGCGCCTGGGGCAAGGGTTGAGCCGCGATGGCGAAACCAAAGCGCGCCTGCAGGGCAGCGCCGGCGGCGGCATTCTCGGCCCACGCGGAGGGAGCCTGCGCGGCGACCAGGGCAGCGCCCAGCACGACGGCGGCAAGGGGTTTCAGGGACAGCTCGGGAACAGCGCGGCGCAGCGGGATCATCGGGGCTCTCTTGCTCGAAGGTCGGACTACACATGCGAATAAATCGCATTCATGACCACTACACGGAGCAGCCGCCGCAGTACCTCACCCCTTTTTCGAAAAAATCTTCGCCCTCAGCGGATCAGCACGAAGCGACCGAGCAGAGGCTGCTGATGGAAGCCCACCACCGCCTGCAGGGAATCCAGCGCCGCCTGAGGGTCGGTGCTGCGGAAACTGCCGCTGACCCGGCGCTGCGCCAGCTCGCTGTCCAGCAGCACGATGCGGCCCGGGTAGTAAGTGCCCAGGCGCTCCAGCACCTCGCCCAGCGGCGCGCGGTAGAAGGTCAGCCAGCCCTGGCGCCAGGCCAGCGCGGCCTGGGCATCGGCGGGCTGCGCATCACCGAGCCGCGTGCCGTCGATGCCGACCCGTTCGCCAGCGCCCAGCACCACTTCCGGCATGCCGGCGGCATGGCTGCCACGCACCGAGACGCGGCCTTCGGCGACCGTGACGCGGGTCTGCTCGCCCTGGCGACGGACTTCGAACTCGGTGCCCAGCACCCGCGCTTCACCCTCTCCGGCGCGCACCACGAAGGGTTTGGGCAGATGTTTCACGGCAAAGGACGCAGCACCGCGCAGCAGGTCGACGCGGCGTTGTTCACCGTCCAGGGAAACCGCGACGGCGCTGTCGGCGTCCAGGGTCAGGCGCGAGCCGTCGCCCAGGGTGATCTCCCGCACTTCGCCCGGCGCACTGACGTAGTCGGCGGAGAGATCGGTCAGCCAGTGACCCGGCGACCACCAGGCACCGGCCCAGAGCATCAGCAACAGGCAGGCGGCGCTGGCCAGCGGGTAGGCCCAACGCCGGTGGTTGCTCTGCGCGCGGCGCGGCGCCGGGTGGTCCATCGCGGTGAGATAGGCGCCCAAAGCATCGCCCTCTTCCCCCGCCAGCCGCTGCGCCGGCAGGGCGCTGGCCTGCCAGAGCGCATCGACTTCGGCATAGGCGCGGGCATGTTGCGGATCAGCCGCCAGCCACGCCTGGAAAGCCGCCAGCCATACGTCGCCGCCAGCGTCGTTCAGGCGCAGCAGCCACTGGCGCGCCTGCCGCTGGGCGTCCTCGGGCGAGGTGGCGATTTCAGGCTTCATCGGTCGGCGGCTCCACGGCGATCTGCCCGCGCAGCGGGCTCAAGGCTCGCCTTGCACGCATCGAGGGCGCGCATCATATGTTTTTCCACCGCGCTCTGGGAAAGCCCCATGGCCGCGGCGATCTCGCCGTAGGTGCGGCCATGCACACGACTGAGCAGGAAGATATGGCGGGTGCGCTCGGGCAACTGGCGCAGGGCGTCTTCGATGAGGTCCAGTTCGGCGCTGGCCTGCACCGCCTGCTCGGGGGAAGGCTGGGCATCGTCCTGGTCGGGCAGCAGCGCGCTCAGGGTTCGCCCGCGCGAATCTTCACCGCGCAGGTGATCGATGGCGAGGTTGCGCGCACTGCGCAGCAGGTAGCTGCCGAGTTCTTCCACTGGTGCCTGAGGGCGCTTCCAGAAGCGCAGGAACAGGTCCTGGACCAGGTCCGCCGCGGTGGCCCGGCAACCGACGCGGCGTCGTACCAGGGCTTCCATGCGCGGACGCTGGGAAAGGAACACCCGCAGGAAATCCTCGCGCGGCAACGCCTCGGCGGGCGCCGGGGCGTCCGTGGTGCGGGAATCGGCCGGGCGGTCGGAATGGGACATCGGGGCTGCAGGCTCGCCAGCGGTCCGCACCGAAACCGGTGCGAGGGGGAGACCGTGGAAAGCCGCAAATGATAATGCTTATCAAATAAACAGAATAGCCCCGGCTGTCTGCCTCAGGGCGTTTCGTCCAGCCCCAGGCCGCCTTCGAGCTTGCGCCAGAGCAGGCGGATCTGCGCCTTGCGCACCAGCGCACAGCGGTACAGGCGGATTTCCTGCGGGACAATCCAGTGCGGGCCGCCGCACAGCGCCAGCTCACCACGCGCCAGCTCCGACTCCATGCTCAGGCGCGGCACCCAGGCCACACCCATGCCTTGCAGCGCCATGCTTTTAAGGCTGTCGGCCATCGCCGTTTCATAGACCGTCGTGTAACGCAGGTTGCGCTGGCGCAGCAGCAGGTTCACGCCGCGACCGAGGAAGGCACCGGCACTGTAGGCCAGCAGCGGCACGCTCTGCCCGCTGTCGAGATCGAAGAGCGGCACGCCGGCGGAGTTCACCGCGCACACCGGCAGCATTTCGGTGCGCCCCAGGTGCAGCGAGGGGAAGACCTCCGGGTCCATCTGCAAGGCGGCGTCCGGGTCGTAGAAGGCCATCATCAGGTCGCAGCCGCCTTCGCGCAGCAGGTGTACCGCCTCGCCGACGTTGGTCGCCACCAGGCGGCTGGCGATATTCAGGCCTTCCGAGCGCAGCCGGGAAATCCACGCGGGGAAGAAGCCCAGCGCCAGCGAGTGCGCGGCGGCGAACTGCAGCACCTCGCCCTGCCCGCCTTCCAGGTGGTGCAGGTGGCGCACCACCTGGCCGAGTTGCTCAACCACTGCGCGGGCGGTGACGAGGAACAGTTGCCCCGCTTCGGTCAGTTCGATGGGCGTGCGCTGGCGGTTCACCAGGGTCAGGCCGAGGGCATCTTCCAGGCTGCGGATGCGTCGGCTGAAGGCCGGCTGGGTGACGAAGCGCTTTTCGGCGGCCTGGGAAAAACTGCGGGTGGTGGCCAGGGTGCTGAAGTCTTCCAGCCATTTGGTCTCGAGGTTCACGTCAACTCCAACGCATTCACACGCTGATCGATTGGTCAGGAGCCGGGCGCGCGTAGCACAGTCGCACGCTCGCCGTCATCAATTCGTCACAGGGTACATTATGCCGTTCGTGCATGAGGCAGCCTTTAACAGCATTGGCCGACGAAAGGCGAAATCCCTAGTCTACCGGGCATCGCGGCACTGGCCGTGTTTCCCTGAGACAATCCCCGTCATGTCCCCTGTTGCATCGTTCCGCATCGAGAAAGACCTCCTCGGCACCCTCGAAGTACCTTCTGACGCCTACTTCGGCATCCAGACCCTGCGCGCTGTGAACAACTTCCGCCTCTCGGGCGTGCCGCTGTCGCACTACCCGAAACTGGTCGTCGGCCTGGCGATGGTCAAACAGGCGGCAGCCGATGCCAACCACCAGCTTGGCCACCTGTCGAACGAGAAGCACGCTGCCATCAGCGAAGCCTGTGCCCGCCTGATCCGCGGTGACTTCCACGACCAGTTCGTGGTGGACATGATCCAGGGTGGCGCCGGTACTTCCACCAACATGAACGCGAACGAAGTGATCGCGAACATCGCGCTGGAAGCCATGGGCCACACCAAGGGTGAGTACAAGTACCTGCACCCGAACAACGACGTGAACATGGCGCAGTCGACCAACGACGCTTACCCGACCGCCATCCGCCTGGGCCTGCTGCTCGGCCACGACACCCTGCTGGCCAGCCTCGACAGCCTGATCCAGGCCTTCGCCGCCAAGGGCGTCGAGTTCGCCGGCGTACTGAAGATGGGCCGTACCCAGCTGCAGGACGCGGTACCGATGACCCTCGGCCAGGAATTCCACGCCTTCGCCACCACCCTGGGCGAAGACCTCGACCGCCTGCGTCGCCTGGCGCCGGAACTGCTGACCGAAGTGAACCTCGGCGGCACCGCGATCGGCACCGGCATCAACGCCGACCCCGGCTACCAGAAGCTGGCTGTCCAGCGCCTGGCTGAAATCAGCGGCCACCCGGTCGTTCCGGCTGCCGACCTGATCGAAGCCACCTCCGACATGGGCGCCTTCGTGCTGTTCTCCGGCATGCTCAAGCGCACCGCGGTCAAGCTGTCGAAGATCTGCAACGACCTGCGCCTGCTGTCCAGCGGCCCGCGCACCGGCATCAACGAGATCAACCTGCCGCCGCGCCAGCCGGGCAGCTCGATCATGCCGGGCAAGGTCAACCCGGTGATCCCGGAGGCGGTGAACATGTGCGCCTTCGAAATCATGGGTAACGACCTGGCGCTGACCATCGCGGCCGAAGGCGGCCAGTTGCAGCTGAACGTGATGGAGCCGCTGATCGCCTACAAGATCTTCGACTCGATCCGCCTGCTCCAGCGCGCCATGGACATGCTGCGCGAGCACTGCATCACCGGCATCACCGCCAACGTCGAGCGCTGCCACCAGCTGGTGGAGCACAGCATCGGCCTGGTCACCGCGCTGAACCCGTACATCGGCTACGAAAACTCCACCCGTATCGCCAAGACTGCGCTGGAAACCGGCCGCGGAGTGCTGGAGCTGGTTCGCGAGGAGAAGCTGCTGGACGAAGCCACCCTGGCCGACATCCTGCTGCCGGAAAACATGATCGCCCCGCGCCTGATTCCGCTGCGCGCCTGATCCTCCGCCCGGCGCGAGCCGGGCACGTCTCACCGGTTGAGGGGGAGTATTCCTCCCTCACCTTTCAGGGATTGGTTACCCCCAGTCCCTTCTTTTATACCCGGCGCCGCGGGTTTACCCGAGGCGCCACGTCTCACCGGTTGAGGGGCCTCTTGGCCCACTCTCCTTTAGAAGGGACACCGCTTACCCCGGTGTCCCTATTTTTTTGCCTGAAATCCGGGCGCGGCGGAAAACATGGCAGACGGAGTCCGCGCCTACGCCGGTTCAGGTTTCGTAGGAACGGACTCCGTCCGCGATTGGCATGAGTCGCACGGCACCGTAGGGCGCATAACCGCTTGCTGTGATCCGCCAGTTCCGTGCCAGGCACAGTGGCGGATAACGCTGCGCGTTATTCGCCCTACAAAACACTTTCCTGGAGTTCCGGTCGTGGCGGTGCGGCTTCTGTAGGAGAGAGGGGGACGCCATCGTCATTGCTCGCGAACACGATCTCCCTCCCGTCAATACCGGCGCAGGAGGGGTTCGCGAGCAAGCTCGCTCCTACAAAAAGCAGGGGCTGCGGGAGATCAATCCTGACGTTGCAGGTGATCGAGAATCCGCCGATTGAGAGCGGCGATACGCTCCACGGCGTCCGCCTCATCGCACTCGGTATCCGACGCACCGAGCTGGCGGGCGCAGAGGTTGAGCGCAGAGAGCACCATCAGCTCATTGCTGGTGACGTAGGGGAATTTCTTCTTGCTGGCGCTGATCTCCGCCTGCAGCAGCGCAGCCGCGTCCTGCAGCCGGCGCTCTTCACCGGCCGGCGCCCGGACGCTGTATTCGCGCCCGAGGATGCGCAGGACGCGGACGCCGTCGCCACTCATGCGCTGGCGCGGCTGTCGCTGACGCGGCGGATCAGCGCCTGCAGGCGAGTCGCGGTGGCGTTGTGCTTCTCTTCCTGCTCCATGAGCGACAGTTGCAGCGTGTCGTTTTCCTCACGGGCCTTGAGCAGCTCTTCACGCACCTGGGCGTTGTCCTGCACCAGTACTTCATTCTGCTGCAGCAGCTCGGCGACCAGCTGTTCAAGTTGTTCGAGGGTGGAATCGAGCATGGGAGCCTCCGCAAAGCCTTTCAAAGGGTGCGGAGGATAAAGAAAGGGGCGCGGCGGGGCCAGTAAAAACGCGGTTCTTCTGACAAGCCGTATGCTGTCAATTCAATGGCTTACGAGATAATTCTCGTGCTATTTCAATGATTTCCTACCACCAACGAAATTTGGACCGGGAATCAACCCACAAGGTTCGCCTACGGCGCCGGCTTCCGCTCCGATGGGGAAGGCATCCTGCAGGAGCGAGCTTGCTCGCGAACCAGGGCTCGCTGCGGGGATTGTTCGCGAGCAATATCGATGGCCCCTCGCTCCTACGAAGAGCCGGAACGTCAGATGCGAATCACGCCTTCCTCACGCAGCAGCTTGAAGATTGCCTCGGCGCCCGCCTCGGGAGAGACGTCCTTGAGGACCTGCCCGGTACCGCCAGAGGCCTTGGCGGTGGCGGCCTTCATGCGTTCGGCGCCGGTCTTCGCCTTGATCATCTTCAGCCGCTTGGGACGCGGGCGCGCGGGTTGCAGGTTGCCGTCGGCAAGCAGTGGATCGTCCACCACCTCCACTTCGTGGGCTTCCAGATAACCCCGGCGAGCCGGGCCGAAGGCGCTCTGGCGAGCCGCCGGCGCGGCATTGTCGACGCTGGCGACGAAGGGCAGGCGCACCTTCAAACGACGGCGCTGGCCGCGAGGCAAGGCCTGCAATACCTGGGCACTGCCGCCTTCGACCTTCTCCACTTCCGCCAGGCCGACCACCAACGGCCAGCCGAGGCGCTCGGCCAGCAGGAAGGGCAACATGCCGGAGCCTTCACCGGTTTCCGCCTGGGTGCCGGTGAGCACCAGTTGCGCATCGCTGTCGCCCAGGTAGGCGGCCAATGCTGGCAGTGCGTCGGCACCGGCAGGCTGTTCGAGCACGGCCAGCTCATCCAGGCCCATGCCGAGGTAACCGCGCAGCGCTTCTTCCCCGGCATCACCGGCATGCACGACGCGCAGGCGCTTACCGGCGAGGTTCATGCCCAGTTCCACCGCACGGGCATCCTGGTCGGCGCGCCGCGCACGGCCAGAGGCCGGGTGGGCGCCGATGGACACCAGGGCGACGATGTTCAGGTCGTTCATAAGCCACCTCGGGCTTTCAAGCTGGCGTAGGGCGAATAACGCGCAGCGTTATCCGCCGATGATGCGTTGGCGGCGGATAAAGCCGAAGGCTTTATCCGCCCTACCGAGGAACTCCTATCACGCTGCATCGCGCGCCGCTCCATTGCGATGGGCTTCGGCCAGGACCATCAGCGCCTTGAGGATCGCGGCGGAATCACCGATCACCGAGAGATCGGCGCGTTTGATCATGTCGCAGCCCGGGTCCATGTTGATCGCCACCACCTTGTCGCAGGAACCGATGCCCTGCAGGTGCTGGATCGCCCCGGAAATGCCGACGGCAAGGTAGACCCGCGCGGTGACCCAGGTACCGGTGGCGCCAACCTGACGGGCACGCGGCATGTGGCCGTCGTCCACTGCCACGCGCGAGGCGCCTTCGGTGGCGCCGAGCGCAACGGCGGCGCGATGGAACAGCTCCCAGTCCTTCACGCCGTTGCCACCGGAGAGGATGAACTCCGCCTCGGCCATGGGAATCTGCGCCGGGTCCACGGCCACCGGGCCGAGGTCCTCGATGCGCGGCAGGTTGCGCGCGACGCTGCTTTCCAGCTCCACGGCGCGGGCCTCGTGCCGGGTTTCGCTGACCGGCTCCGCACACTCGGCGGCAGCCAGAATCAGGCGCGGCAGGTCGCGATGCAGGTCCTGCTGGCCGGCTCCGGCGCGACCGATGCAGCGCTCGCCTTCGGCCTGCCAGACGCGGGTGGCCGGGCGTTCGCCCAGGCTGGCGGCGAGACGGCGGCCCAGTTCGCCGCCACCGGTGCGGCTGTCGGGCAGCAACCAGTGACGCGGTGCGAACTGGCTGTTGGCCGAACGCAGCGCCAGCACCCTTTGTTCCGGGGCGTAACCGTCGTATTCGTTGCCCTCGATCTGCAACAGGCGGTCGACGCCGGCGGTGTCGAAGGCGGTTTCCTTGTGCTCGCCGAACACCACGGCTAGCACCGCACCGTCGCTGCCGGCCAGCTTGCGGGCCAGGCCCAGCAGGTCGCGGTCGTGGCTGGAGAGGCGGCCGCCCACCATGTCGGGCACCACGGCAATCAGGAAGGCCGGCTGCTCGATGATCACCAGCGGCAGCTGCGTCACCTCCGGCGCGCTGCTGCGCTTGCCGCCTGCCGTACCTTGCTGGCCACCGGAACGGTCGATGCGCTTGACGCCATTGGCCCCGATGAAGCCGACGGCGTGGGGATTCTTGCGCACCACGCCGTTCGGCCCCATCCAGCGGCTCTCGCCACCCTGAGCCGATTGCATGGCCGCGTGCAGCGGGTGCAGGCGATTGCGGGCGATCCACTCGGCCCGCGGGTCGCGGCGGATGATGTCGCTCATGCTCGATGCTCCGGGCTGGAGTAGGGCGAATAACGCGCAGCGTCATCCGCCGAAGTGGCCGAGGCGGCGGATAAAGCCTTCGGCTTTATGCGCCCTACGGGGCTACGCAGGACGTTCACAGGTGCACCTCCACCGCTTCTTCACGGCGCGCCAGCGAGGGCTTTTTTGCCGGCACCTCGGTGGCCTCGATGAGGACCTCGGCGACCAGTTCGGCGATATCCTTGATCTCCGGGCGCGGCGCGACCACGCCTTCGAGCATGGCGGTGCATTGCGGGCAGCCCACGGCAACCAGTTCGGCGCCGGTTTCCTTGATGTCGACCATGCGCATGTCGGGAATCCGCTGCTTGCCGGGGATGTCGGTGATCGGCGCGCCGCCGCCACCGCCGCAGCAGCGTGAACGGAAGCCGGAGCGGTCCATTTCCTTGACCTCGATGCCGATGGCCTTGAGCACGGCGCGCGGCGCTTCGTACTCGCCGTTGTAGCGGCCGAGGTAGCACGGGTCGTGGTAGGTCACGCTGCCGGCCTTGCTCTGGCCGAGGTTCAGCGCGCCCTTGCGCACCAGTTCATCGATGAAGGTCGTGTGGTGCAGCACCTGGTAGTTGCCGCCCAGCGCGCCGTATTCGTTCTTCAGCACGTGGAAGCTGTGCGGGTCGCAGCTGACGATGCGCTTGAAACGGTACTTGGCCAGGGTGGCGATGTTGCGTTGGGCCAGGGTCTGGAAGGTGGCTTCGTCACCCAGGCGGCGTGCCACATCGCCGCTGTCGCGCTCCTCCAGGCCGAGCACGGCGAAGTCGACGTTGGCGGCCTTGAGGACCTTCACGAAGGCACGCAGGGTGCGCTGGTTGCGCATATCGAAGGCGCCGTCGCCGACCCAGAACAGCACGTCGGCCTGCTGCTTGTCCGCCAGCAGCGGCAGGTTCAGGTCGGCCGCCCAGTTCACCCGGCCGCCGGGGGCGAAGCCGCCGGGGTTGTCGGTGGCGATCAGGTTTTCCAGCACCTCGGCGCCCTTGTTCGGGGTCGCGCCCTTTTCCAGGGTGAGGTGGCGGCGCATGTCGACGATGGCGTCGACGTGCTCGATCATCATCGGGCATTCCTCGACGCAGGCGCGGCAGGTGGTGCAGGACCAGAGCGTCTCGGCATCCACCAGCGCCTTGCCGTCCAGCGCGACGATCGGCTGGTGCGGGCCGCCGCGGTGTTCGCCCAGCGGTTTACCGGGATACGGGCTGCCGGCAAAGTTGGCGTCGCTGCCACCGGCAAGGCCGATGACCATGTCCTGGATGAGCTTCTTCGGGTTCAGCGGCTGGCCGGCGGCAAACGCCGGGCACATGGCTTCGCACTTGCCGCACTGCACGCAGGCGTCGAAGCCGAGCAACTGGTTCCAGGTGAAATCGGTGGGTTTCTCGACGCCCAGCGGCGCCATCGGGTCCTGCAGGTCCAGCGGCTTGAGGCCAGTGGAGCGGCCACCGCCGAAGCGTTCGGCGCGGCGGTGCCAGGCCAGGTGCAGGGCACCGGCGAAGGCGTGCTTCATCGGGCCGCCCCAGGTCATGCCGAAGAACAGCTCGGACACACCCCAGGCCACCCCGATGGCAAGGATGGCTGCGAGGAACCAGCCGCCGAAACCCTCCGGCAGGATGCCGGCCACCGGCAGGGTGGCGATGAAGAAGCTCGCCGAGAACATCAGCAGGCTTTTCGGCAGGCGCATCCACGGGCCTTTCGACAGGCGCGACGGCGGGTCAAGGCGGCGCTTGGCGACGAACAGCGCGCCACCAAACATCAGCGCGGTGGCCGCCAGCAGGGCGAAACCGAGAATGCGGCTGTGCAGGCCGAGACCGTGCACGAGGATGGCCAGCAGCGCGGCCAGCACGAAGCCGCCAGCGGTGGCGACGTGGGTCTTCGACATGTACTTGTCGCGCTCGACCACGTGGTGCAGGTCGACCAGGTAGCGACGCGGCATCTTCAGCAGGCCGCCGATCCAGTCGACCTGCGCGGGCCGGCCACGGCGCCACATCGCGAAGCGCTTCACGGCGCCCAGCACGGCGAGGCCGAGGGCGGCGAAGAGCAGGATGGGGAGGATGATGTTGAGCATTTCTGGTCTCCCTACGGGACCTCAGGGGGCGCTGGACAAGCGCCCTCTCCCGCTTGCGGGAGAGGGCGGGGGGAGAGGGTGTTTCCGGTCGGCTCGGTCACTTGGCCCACCACCCTCTCGCCAACCCTCTCCCTGAAGGGAGAGGGGGTTGTCCGTGCTTGCCGGACATCACATGGCGTGTCTTAGAAGTCCTTGCACAGTCGCAGCGCGTCGTAGATCGCCGCATGGGTGTTGCGCTGGGCCACGCAGTCGCCGATGCGGAACAACAGGTAACCGTCACCCGGCTCGCTGAGACACGGCTGCGGCTTGATCGCGAACAGCGCCTCGACGTCGATCTGGCCCTTGTTGCGGGAGCCCTGCTTGAGCGCGTAGTACAGGCTCTCGTCCGGGCGCACGCCATTCTCGACGACGATCTGGTCGACCACCCGCTCTTCCTTCGCGCCGGTGTATTCGTTCTCCAGCACCGCTACCAGCTTGTCGCCCTCGCGGTAGACCTTCTCCAGCATCAGGTCGCCGGTCATGATCACTTCCTTGGGGTACATGCTGCGGTAGTAGGTCGGGAAGGTGGTGCCGCCGATGGCCACGCCCGGCTTGATGTCGTCGGTGACGATCTCGACCTGGGCGCCCTTGTCGGCGAGGAAGTCCGCCACCGACATGCCGCTGAACTCGCAGATGGTGTCGTAGACCAGCACGTTCTTGCCCGGCTCGACCTTGCCGTCGAGTACGTCCCAGCTGCTGACCACCAGCCCGTCGGCGGCGCCCCAGTGTTCGTTCTGCTCAAGGAACGGATGGCCGCCGTTGGCCAGCACCACCACGTCGGGGCGCAGGTCGAGGATGGTGTCGGCATCCGCGCCGGTGCCCAGGCGCAGGTCGACGTTCAGCCGCGCCAGCTCCAGCTGGTACCAGCGGGTGATGCCGGCGATCTGGTCGCGCTGCGGAGCTTTCGAGGCGGTGGTGATCTGCCCGCCGAGCTGTTCCTTCTTCTCGAACAGGGTGACGTCGTGGCCACGCTCGGCGGCGACGCGCGCGGCTTCCATTCCAGCCGGGCCGCCACCGACGACCACCACCTTGCGCTTCACGCCGGTGGTCTTCTCGATGATGTGTGGCACGCCCATGTACTCACGGGAGGTGGCGGCGTTCTGGATGCACAGCACGTCCAGGCCCTGGTACTGGCGGTCGATGCAGTAGTTGGCGCCGACGCACTGCTTGATCTGGTCGATCTGGCCCATCTTGATCTTGGCGATCAGGTGCGGGTCGGCGATGTGCGCGCGGGTCATGCCGACCATGTCCACGTAACCGCCTTCGAGGATACGCGTGGCCTGGTTCGGGTCCTTGATGTTCTGCGCGTGCAGCACCGGCACGTTGACCACTTCCTTGATGCCGGCGGCCAGGTGCAGGAACGGCTCCGGCGGGAAGGTCATGTTCGGGATGACGTTGGCCAGGGTGTTGTGGGTGTCGCAACCCGAGCCGACCACGCCGATGAAGTCGAGCATGCCGGTGTCGCTGTAGTACTTGGCGATCTGCTTCATGTCCTCGTGGGACAGGCCGTCCGGGTGGAATTCGTCGCCGCAGATGCGCATGCCGACACAGAAATCGTCGCCGACTTCGGCACGCACGGCCTTGAGCACTTCCAGGCCGAATTTCATGCGGCCCTCGAAGGTGCCGCCCCATTCGTCGGTGCGCTTGTTGACCCGCGGGCTCCAGAACTGGTCGATCATGTGCTGGTGCACGGCGGACAGCTCGACGCCGTCCAGGCCGCCGGCCTTGGCACGGCGAGCCGCTTGCGCGTAGTTGCCGATCACCCGCCAGATCTCTTCCGGCTCGATGGTCTTGCAGGTGGCGCGGTGCACCGGCTCGCGCACGCCGGAGGGCGACATCAGGGTCGGCCAGTTGAAGCCGTCCCAGCGCGAGCGGCGGCCCATGTGGGTAATCTGGATCATGATCTTGGCCCCATGCTTGTGCATGGCGTCGGCCAGGTTCTGGAAGTGCGGGATGATGCGGTCGGTGGAGAGGTTCACCGAGCTCCACCATTCCTGCGGGCTGTCGATGGCGACCACGGAGGAACCGCCGCAGATGGCCAGGCCGATGCCGCCCTTGGCCTTCTCCTCGTAGTACTTCACGTAGCGCTCGGTGGTCATGCCGCCGTCGGTGGCATACACCTCGGCGTGAGCGGTGGAGAGTACGCGGTTGCGGATGGTCAGCTTGCCGATCTGGATCGGCTGGAACATTGCCTCGAAAGCCATTGCGGCATCCTCACGGGATCAGAGGTTTCTTGTTGTCTGGCGGCCTTGCGGCTGCTTGTTCGCGAGCTAGCTCGCTCCTACAGGGGGCGAAAGATCAGAGCGGTTTGACGACGAACAGGCCGTCGTCGTGGCCTTCCTCGGCGCCGCTGTAGACCTGCTCGGCGACGGTGCGGATATCGCTGCCGCGTGCCTGGAGAATCTGGTCCATCGCGCCGGCGAACCAGCCGGTGAACATGTAGTCGACCTTGCGGTTGACCTTGCCGTAGACGTAGACGAAGGCCGAGTGCTTCAGGCGAACCTGGGCGGTGCCCTTGTCGAGGTCGATCTGCTCGATCTGGAACAGGCCCCAGCCGCGCTGGGACAGGCGCTTCATGTAGTGCTCGAAGACTTCCACGCCGACCAGGCCGTGGCACTCAGCTTCCTTCTCGCACCAGTGCCAGGCGGACTTGTAGCCGGCCTTGTAGAGGATTTGCGCGTAGCGCTCGGCGCCCAGCTCTTCCTCGATGCCCATGTGGTTGTTGACGAAGAAGTGCCGCGGTACGTAGAGCATCGGCAGGGCGTCGGTGGTCCAGACGCCGGTTTCGCTGTCGACTTCGATGGGCAGTTCGGGGGCGTGTTTGGCCATGTGTGCAGCTCCGATTCCGGGTAGGACCCGCTCACTCTGGGAGAGGGTCGGGATGTAGAGGATCGCGGGTGAGCGCCGGCGGCCCTCACCCCTTGCCTCTCCCGCGAGCGGGAGAGTGGAAAGTCGGTGTTACTCGCCCCACACGTCTTTCAGGACGCGCACCCAGTTCTCGCCCATGACCTTGCGCACCACGCGCTCGGGCATGCCGCGCTTGAGCAGGGTTTCGGTGAGATTGGGGAACTCGCCCACGGTGCGGATGCCCAGCGGGTTGACGATCTTGCCGAAGTTGGTGAGGCGGCGGGCATAACCCTTGTCGTGGGTCAGCCACTCGAAGAAGTCCTGGCCGTGGCCCTGGGTGAAGTCGGTGCCGATGCCGATGGCGTCCTCGCCGACGAGGTTCATCACGTACTCGATGGCTTCGGCGTAGTCGTCGATGGTCGAGTCGATGCCCTTGGCGAGGAAGGGCGCGAACATGGTCACGCCGACGAAGCCGCCGTGGTCGGCGATGAACTTCAGCTCGGCGTCGGACTTGTTGCGCGGATGTTCCTTGAGGCCCGACGGCAGGCAGTGGGAATAGGTGACGGGCTTCTTCGACTCGAGGATGACTTCCTCGGAGGTCTTGGAGCCGACGTGGGACAGGTCGCACATGATGCCGACGCGGTTCATCTCCGCGACGATCTCGCGGCCGAAACCGGAGAGGCCGCCGTCGCGCTCGTAGCAGCCGGTGCCGACCAGGTTCTGGGTGTTGTAGCACATCTGCACGATGCCCACGCCCAGTTGCTTGAACACCTCGACGTAGCCGATCTGGTCCTCGAATGCATGGGCGTTCTGGAAGCCGAAGAGGATGCCGGTCTTGCCCTGCTCCTTGGCCTTGCGGATGTCCGCGGTGGTGCGCACCGGGATGACCAGGTCGCTGTTCTCGCGGATCAAATTGTTGCTCGTGACTATGTTGTTCACCGTGGCCTGGAAGCCTTCCCACACGGAGACGGTGCAGTTCGCGGCGGTCAGCCCGCCCTTGCGCATGTCCTCGAACAGCTCGCGGCTCCACTTGGCGATGATCAGGCCATCGATGACGATGCTGTCGGCGTGGACTTCGGCTGGGCTCATCTTGGCGTACCCCTTCTCAGGCTTGGCGCGCCGGGGCTTGTGCCGACGCTTTGCAGGCAGGATATCCCTGCCCCCCGAGGCGACCCGGTTCGAAAACGACCAGGGTCGACCCGAAAGCGTCAACCTCGCGACATGGGCGACAGCGTTTGCGTCGCGCTGGGGAATGTGTGGTGCGGAACTCCATGTGCTGCAGGGTTCGCAGTACCTGTAGGAGCGAGCTTGCTCGCGAATGCTCTTCGTTGCGGGACGCGGCGTGAGAGCTGAAAACGCCCTCTCCCCAGCCCTCTCCCTGAAGGGAGAGGGAGCGGTCCTGATTTCGCGGAAAGACCAGCGTCAACCAGCGAGCACTTGATCTGCCCGCTGCACGAACAGTCCCCTCTCCCTTCAGGGGGAGGGTTAGGGAGGGGGTATTTCGTCGGCGGCACCGGGTCCCCCGGGGGACATTCGCGAGCAAGCTCGCTCCTACAAGTAACGCTGCGCCAGGGCGATTTCAGCGCTTGCGCCAACAGGCGAAGAGGTTCCACGCCACCAGGCCGGTGACGAAGGCGGAGCTGCTGTAGAAGAGCATGGCGTCCAAGGGGATTCCTCTTCAACGACAGCGCCCCCGCAAAGGGGGCGCTGGGTGGCGGGGGCTTACTTCTCGGCGACCAGGCGCGCGTGGGCGGATTCCTCGCCCAGGTTGTTCAACATCCGCTCGCTGTACCAGTCGAGGAAGTTGATCACACCGAACTCGTAGGTCTTGGAGTACGGCCCCGGCTGGTAGGCGGTGGAGTTGATACCACGCTGGTTCTCTTCGGCCAGGCGGCGGTCCTGGTCGTTGGTGGCGTCCCAGACTTCGCGCAGGCGCGCCACGTCGTAGTCGACACCTTCCACCGCATCCTTGTGCACCAGCCACTTGGTGGTGACCACGGTTTCCTGCGCGCTGATCGGCCAGACGGTGAAGACGATCAGGTGGTCGCCCATGCAGTGATTCCACGAGTGCGGCAGGTGCAGGATGCGCATCGATCCCAGGTCCGGGTTCTGGATGCGGCCCATGAGCTTCTTGCTGCCCTGCTTGCCGTCCATGGTCATGGACACGGTGCCCTGCAGCAGCGGCATGCGCACGATGCGGTTGCGCAGGCCGAAGCTGGCGTGGGCGTACGGAATCTTCTCCGCTTCCCAGGCGGTGGTGCAGGCCGCCACCTGGTCCTTGAACGCCTGGCTAGCGCGCGGGTCGGTGACGTCGTCCCACTCCAGCAGGGTGTTCAGCAGCTCCGGGTGCGAGCCGTTGCAGTGATAGCACTCGCGGTTGTTTTCCAGCACCAGCTTCCAGTTGGCCTTTTCCCGCAGCGTGGTCTGCACCGCCACCTTGGTGTTCTCCATGTCGTACGGCTCCATGTAGTGCTCGAGCGTACGCAGGAAGTCATCGATGGCCGGCGGGTTCTCCGACAGCGAGATGAAGATATAGCCGCCGGCGGTCTTCACATTCACCGGCTTCAGGCTGTAGTCCTTCATGTCGAAGTCCGCGCCCATCTCGGTGCCGGCGAACAGCAGGCGGCCGTCCAGTTCGTAGGTCCACTGGTGGTACGGGCAGACCAGCTTGGCGACCTTGCCCTTGTCGCTGACGCACAGGCGCGAACCACGGTGGCGGCAGACGTTGTGGAAGGCGTGGATCTTGCCCTCGGCGCCGCGCAGCACGATGACCGGGTTGTCGCCGATCTGCAGGGTGAGGAAGTTGCCCTTGGCGGGGATCTCGCAGGTCATGCCGGCGATCAGCCACTCCTTGTGGAAGATCTCCTGCATGTCCAGCTGGAACAGGCGTTCGTCGTTGTAGAAGGGTTGCGGCAGCGAGAAGCTGTGGTCGCGAGTGCGCAGCATCTCGGCGGTGGCCTTGCGGGCCGGTTCCAGCGGATCGCCCAGACTCAGGGTAGTAGTGACGTCCATTGCTAGGTCCTCATGCCGCAGCCCGTTTAGCTGCCGGCGGAAATAAGTGGCTGATACGGTGTGCCACGCAGGGCATTTGCGGCAGGTGCCAGGCGCGCCGAGTGCGCCGTTTCCCGCCGTCTCGCTCAACCTGGGGGGTTGCTCGGCATGGAGCTGAGTGTGGGGCCGCGCCCTGTAGGAACCCTTATCCATGGGCGACACGGCCAGATCATTTCCCGACGCGCAACGGCACGTCCCAGGCGGCAGGTCGCGATAAGCATGCAAATGTCGCTGGCAGGTAAATGCACCGGTCATCCTCGTGCACACAATCCGCCCCATCAGGCATGCCGACAGGCCCCGTGCTTTCTACGCTCAAGCGACGTAGGCAACGGACCCCGGCGCTGCCCCCTCAGGCCCAGCACGGCCCGCGTGCGCGGAGAGACAGCATGTCGACGAACACCTTCCTCAACCCGGTGAACACCCAGACCTGGGCCAACGGCCGCCACCTGGTGCGCTGCGTGAAAGCCATCCAGGAAACCTGGGATGTGCGCACCTTCTGCTTCATGGCCGACGCGCCGATCATGTTCTTCTTCAAGCCCGGCCAGTTCGTCACCCTGGAACTGGAGATCGACGGCCAGCCGATCATGCGTTCCTACACCATCTCCAGCTCGCCCTCGGTGCCGTACAGCTTCTCCATCACCATCAAGCGGGTGCCCGGCGGCAAGGTCTCGAACTGGCTGCACGACAACCTGAAGGAAGGCGACCAGATCCCGGTGCACGGCCCGGTGGGCAACTTCAACGCCATCGATTTTCCCGCCGAGAAGGTGCTATTCCTCTCCGGCGGTGTCGGCATCACCCCGGTGATGTCCATGTCGCGCTGGTTCTTCGACACCAACGCCAACGTCGACATGGTCTTCGTGCACAGCGCGCGCACGCCCAAGGACATCATCTACCACCGCGAGCTGGAGCACATGAACTCGCGGATCAACAACTTCAAGCTGTACCTGGTCTGCGAGAAGTACGAGATGGGCGAGTCCTGGGCCGGCTATCGGGGCTTCCTGAACAAGGCGATGCTGCAACTGATGGCGCCGGACTACCTCGAACGCGAAGTCTTCTGCTGCGGCCCGACGCCGTACATGCATGCGGTCAAGCGCCTGCTCGAAGCCGAAGGCTACGACATGTCGCGCTACCACGAGGAAGCCTTCGGCCCGACCCCACCGGAAGTGCGCGCCGACGTGAAGGAGCTGGCCGCCGAGGCCGCCGAAGCGCCAGCCGTGCCGCTGGCCGAGCAGAACCTCGTGGAATTCTGCGAAACCGGCAAAAGCATCCGCGTGGCGCCGGGCGAGACCGTCCACGCCGCCGCTGCCCAGCTCGGCCTGCACATTCCCAAGGCCTGCGGCATGGGCATCTGCGGCACCTGCAAAGTAATGAAGCGCTCCGGCGAGGTGGAGATGGAGCACAACGGCGGGATCACCGACGAAGATGTCGCCGAAGGCTACATCCTGTCCTGCTGCAGCGTGCCCAAGGGCGATGTGGTGATCGAGTACTGATCACAGGCTGCCCCCATCCGTCCCACACGTTACCCACCGAGTTATCCACAGGAAAGGGGTGTCCCGGCGCAAGGCTGGAGACACCTCCGGCCGACCCGAATGGCCGCCTCGATCCCGCCTGCAACCCGCATGCCACGTGGCTTACGGCAGACCGGCGAGGCCATTGTGGCGACGCGTGGAAGCGCACAGGCACGGGCCTTTGCGGCGCCCGCCTGCGACAACTATCCACATTCGTTCAATCTTCTTCCGGGGTTGCCTTGTAGCCACTGGACAGGCGCTGCTGCACGTCCTGTGGGACGGCGCTGTAATGGCTGGAGGAAAGGCTGTAGAGCCCCTGCCCGGCGGTAATGGATTTCAAGCGATTGGCGTAGCCGTCCATCTCCGCCAGCGGGACCTGGCCACGCACCAGCGCGACGCTGGCCGACAGCGACTCGGTACCCAGCACCTGGCCCCGGCGGCCGGTGAGATCGGCGGTGATATCGCCCAGATGCGACTCGGGCGTCGTCACCTCGATCTGCATCACCGGCTCCAGCACGATGCCCCCGGCATTGCGCAGCGCATCGAGCATCGCCTTGCGCCCGGCGGCCTGGAAGGCGATGTCCTTGGAATCCACCGAATGGCTCTTGCCGTCGAACACCGTGACCTTGACGTCTTCCACCGGGAAGCCGGCCAGCGGCCCGGCTGCCAGCGCCGCGCGCACGCCCTTTTCCACCGAGGGGATGAAGTTGCCGGGGATCACCCCGCCCTTGATCGCATCGACGAAGGCGAAGCCCTCGCCACGCGGCAGCGGCTCGATGCGCAGGAACACCTCGCCGAACTGCCCCGCTCCGCCCGTTTGCTTCTTGTGCCGGCTGTGGCCCTCTGCCGCTCGCGTGGCGGTCTCGCGGTAAGGGACGGCCGGCGCGCGGGTCTGCACCTCCAGCTTGTATTGACCGGCCATGCGTTCCAGCAGGTAGCGCAGGTGCATCTCACCCATGCCGCGCAGCACGGTCTGCTGGGTCGAGGCGTTGTAATCCAGACGCACACAGGGGTCTTCGGCCTGCAGGCGCTGGAGGATTTCCGCCAGGCGCTGCTCGTCGCCGCGGCGGCTCGCCTCGATGGCCAGGCCCTGCATCGGCTCGGGGAATTCCAGCGGCTTGAGGTGGATGTGGTCCTCATCGTGGGAATCGTGCAGCACCACCCCGTACTCCAGTTCGTCGACCTTGGTCAGCGCGCCGAAGTCTCCCGGGATCAGCCACGGCGCCTCCTCATGCTTCTTCCCCTGCAGGCGCAACAGGTGTCCGACCTTGAACGGTTTGCGCCCGTCGCCGGCGAACAACTGCATTTCCCGGCGCACCGTGCCCTGATGCACGCGGAATACAGCCAGGCGGCCGACGAAGGGATCGATCACCACCTTGAACACGTGGGCCAGCACATGGGCCTTGGGGTCCGGCTGGCAGGTCACCGGGTGTTCCTTGCCCTTGTCGTCGGTGCGCAGGAACAGCGGCGGGTTGCCTTCGCCGGGGTTGGGCGCGAGGCGCGCGAGAATGTCGGCCAGCTCAGGGACGCCAGCACCGGTGCGGGCAGAAACGAAGCACAGGGGAATCAGGTGCCCTTCGCGCAGCGCACGCTCGAAGGGTTCATGCAGCGCCTCGGGCGCCACCTCGCCCTCCTCCAGGTAATGCGCCATCAGCGCCTCATCCACTTCCACCACCTGGTCCACCAGCGCCTGATGCGCCTCGGCCACGGAGGAGAAGTCAGCCTGCCCGTCAGGATTGAAGAAGCAATCCACAACCCGCGCGCCACCCTCGGCGGGCAGGTTGAGGGGCAGTACTTCCTTGCCGAACGACTCGCGCAAACCCGCCAACAGGGCCGGCAGGTCAACGCGCTCGGCGTCGATCTTGTTCACCACCAGCATCCGGCACAGGCCGCGTTCGCCCGCCCAGTCCATCATCCGCCGCGTGGACAGCTCGATGCCGTTCTGCGCATTCACCACCACCAGCGCGGTTTCCACCGCAGCGAGCGCCGGCAACGCGTGGCCGATGAAGTCGGGATAACCGGGGGTGTCGACCAGGCGGATGTGTGCGCCCGCGTGCTCGAAGTGCGCCAGTGCGGCGGCCAGTGAGTGGTGGTACTCGCGCTCCATGGGGTCGGAATCGCAGAGGGTGTCGCCGCGCTCCAGCGAACCCATGCTGGAGATTGCGCCGGCGTGCTGCAGCAGCGCCTCGGCAAGCAGGGTCTTGCCGCTGTCACCGTGGCCGACCAGGGCCACGGTGCGGATCTGTTCCACCGAGTAACTGGACATGCTGGATCTCCCGCCACCAGGGTTTCTGCCCGCCGTGGCTAAATTATAGGCAGCCTCCCCCAGGGCCCTGGACAAATATTGATCAACCCCGCGAGAGCCATAGGGAGCGGGGCTCGCAGCGATCCATCCACAACCCGCCCACAAGTTCCTGGCAGAACGCTGCACAGCCGATGTGGAAAACTCGCCGGAAAAGCCGCTGGAAGCCAGTAACGACGCCACTTTCGCCATTTGATCAAAAAACGTACTGATATGAGGACGGCGCGCCGTGCGCGGCCTCCAGCGATCTGGGTACAGCTTGTCCACAGCTTCCTCGAGATTCGCCCCACAGCCATTGTGGAAAGTTTTACGCCGCTCCCGGCGCCGGGGAAAAGTCGCTGTGGATCAATTGCTTGCTCCCTTGCTGGTCAATCCTTGAGCAAGGCTGTGAAACCCACGGCAGGCGTGGCGCGGAGGATGTTTTCCACAGGAGGCGCACAAGCGGGTCAACACAAACCGGGGATAGCGGAGGAAAGATCGTGCACAGACCCTTTGCCGAAAATCGATACACAGACTCCCAAGTGGTTGAAAAGAAGGAGTTGATCAGAAAACAGCCAGATTCGGGCAAGCCAGGCACCACCAGCTCCGCAGGCACCTCCCAACAGGTTTTCCACAGGTTGGGCAAGCGTGCCTCCACAGCAGCTGTGGAGATCTCCCCAACGCTCACTTCTACCTCTGCAAGCCGCGAATAACGGGCACCTTGCGAAAATGAGCGACGATTTTCCAGCCGTCACGAAAGTGCCGCGGGAGTGTCATTTTCCACCAGGTTGTCCACAGCTTTATCACAAGGTTTCCCCGGTATCTTCGCCAAACGCTGAAACACAGCCGGCGCGGCCTTCCCTGAGGTGCAGGGCTATGCTGGATTTCCCCAGCAGAGGAGCCAGTCCCATGATCCTGACCACCACACCCACCATCGAGGGCAAGACCATCCAGGAATACCGCGGCATCGTGGTCGGCGAGGCGATCCTCGGCGCCAACGTGTTCCGCGATCTGTTCGCCGGCCTGCGCGACATCATCGGCGGCCGCTCCGGAGCGTACGAGAAGGAGCTGGGGCGGGCGCGGGAGATTGCCTTCGAGGAGCTGCAGGAACGCGCCGAGGAGCTGGGCGCCAACGCCGTGGTCGGCATCGACCTGGACTACGAGGTGGTGGGCCAGAACGGCAGCATGCTGATGGTCAGCGTGAGCGGGACGGCGGTGAAGATATAGAAATCCTGCTTGTGCTCCGGGAGGTCCGTGCCTTGCATTCCCCTCACCCCAGCCCTCTCCCTCAGGGAGAGGGGGCAATCCGTGCCGGCTGAGACCACCGTCTCATCCTGTGCCAATCGCTCCGTGGAGAGTGAGCCCCCTTGTAGGAGCGAGCTTGCTCGCGAACCGCAGTCCGCCTGATTCCACGGAGTGAAGCGAGGCTACGGATGTTCGCGAGCAAGCTCGCTCTTACCATCAACCCGCGCCGCTCAAATATTGACCAGACCTGTGCAGGCCAGTCCGCCCGCGGCCTGCAAGCATTCATCCACAGGTTGGCGACAGGTTGCCCGTGCAACCGTCCCCAGCGCCTGGGGACAACTCCGGCGCCCTTCAGCCTGCCGCCATGACCTTGCGAATGTCAGCGGCCAGTTCCTCGACCCGCTCGATCTCGGTGTCCCACGAACACATGAAGCGCGCGCCGCCGGCGCCGATGAAGGTGTAGAAGCGCCAGCCGAGCTGACGCAGGGCTTCCAGCGCCGGTTCGGACATCTGCAGGAACACGCCGTTGGCTTCCACCGGGAACATCAGCTGCACGCCCGGCACATCGGCGACGCGCTCGGCCAGCAGTTGTGCACAGCGGTTGGCATGGCTGGCGTAGTGCATCCAGGCATCGTCCTGCAGCACGCCCACCCAGGGCGCGGCGAGGAAGCGCATCTTCGAGGCCAGTTGGCCGGCCTGCTTGCAGCGGTAGTCGAAGCCTTCGGCCAGCTCGCGGTTGAAGAACAGGATGGCCTCACCCACCGCCATGCCGTTCTTGGTACCGCCGAAGCACAACACCTCGACGCCGGCCTTCCAGGTCAGCTCGGCCGGGGTCGCGGCGAGGAAGGCGCAGGCATTGGAGAAGCGCGCGCCGTCCATGTGCAGGTGCAGGCCCAGCTCGCGGCAGGTGGCACTGAGCGCCTGCAGCTCATCCGGGCGGTAGACGGTGCCGACCTCGGTGGCCTGGGTGATGGTGACCACGCGCGGCTTGGGATAGTGGATGTCCTGGCGCTTGAGGGCGATCTCGCGGATCGCAGCCGGGGTCAGCTTGCCCTGGGCGTCGGTGCGCGCCAGCAGCAGCTTGGAGCCGTTGGAGAAGAACTCCGGCGCGCCGCACTCGTCGGTCTCGACGTGGGCGGTCTCGGCGCAGATCACGCTGTGGTAGCTCTGGCACAGGGCGGCCAGGGCCAGGGAGTTGGCCGCGGTGCCGTTGAAGGCGAAGAAGACTTCGCAGTCGGTCTCGAACAGCTCGCGGAAATAGTCGGAGGCACGGGCGGTCCACTGGTCGTCGCCGTAAGCGCGCTCGTGGCCGCGGTTGGCCTCGGCCATCGCCGCCCAGGCTTCGGGGCAGATGCCGGAATAGTTGTCGCTGGCGAACTGTTGGGTGTTGTCGGTCATGGGCTGCCTCGGCACTGCGCAGAAATGTCAGTCAGCAGCGTAGCGAAAACCCCGCCTCTCGTGCAGCCGGACTCTTACAGCCGCTGGTTCACGTAGGCGCTGACGAACTGCTTGGCATCCTGGGTCGCCGACAACTGCTGGTCGTAGCAGACCTTCCGGGTATTGCTCTCGCCGGGGAGCATCACTTCACCGCAATCGCCCCGCAGTACCAGGGCGATAGGTTCCCTGTCCTGGGAATGCAGCTTGAACAGGGATTCGTCGAGCAGGCTGAGGCCATCCATCCGATGGATGCGCATGTTCCATGCGTGGGCCACCCCGCCGATGCGCACCAGGAACATATTGGCCTTGCGCGGGCCTATCTGTTCAAGCCAGACCTTGACGCCGTCCGCACCGCTGTAGGCCTTGACCTCGGGTGCGGGTTGCGCGGGTATCTGCGTCGCATGGCCGGCCAGCGAAAACGCCGCTGCCAGCAGCAGGGGCAGGTTTCTCAATTTGAATTTCATGGTCCTCCACCTCGGCCTCTGGCGATCGGTAACGAACGATGCCGAGAATCTTCCTAAGAACTAGGTGAGATGGAGGATCAGAAACCGGAATGACTTCCTGTCAGATATATCTCTATCTGTCAGGGCAGCTTGGTCAGCGCCATCTGCTCGGAGATCGGCACGAACAGCTCGCGCAGGGACTGGGCGGTGCCGCCGTTGGGCTTGTCCGGCGAGGTCATGTTGAGCACGTAGCGGCCCTTGATCAGCCCCGTCAGGCTCGACTCGCCGGCCTTGTCGTCCGGGGCCGGCACGCTGATGGCCAGCGGGTCGCCCATACGGGTGCTGTCGATCACCGGCAGGTACTGCTCGCCGCCGAACTGCGCGGCGGTGCCGTTCTGCAGCGCGGCCTGGCGCGCCTGGTTGAGCAGCGAGACGTTCTTCGCGGTGGTGTCGCGCAGCTTGGCCTGGGCGGCCAGGTACTGCTTGGCGGCCTCACCCTGTTGGTCGGCGCCCGGCGCCGGCAGGCCGGTATCGGTCAGGGTCACGACCAGTTGCTGGCTGCCATCGGCCTTGCCGTAGACGATGGTAGCACTGTCATAGCCGCACTCGCGGGACAGGTAGGGATAGCCGTAGACGGCCTTGGTCGGCGGCAACGCGCGTTCCAGTTCATGGCCGGAGCAACTGTCGCCAGCCGGGGTAGCGGCGGCGCTGCTGGCAGCCTGGGGCGCTTCGGCCTTGGCGGGTTTGCTGTCGTCACCACAGCCCTGCAGCGTCGCGGTGAGCAGCAGGGCGGAAAGCAGAGTCAGGGAACGGTTCATGGCGTCCTCGCATTTCGTGAGGGCCGCAGTTTAGTCCCTTGGCCGGGCGGTTCCTATCCGTAGCTTCATTGCGCGGGTTTGCAGAGCCAGCGACCGGCTCCCTCGTCGAAGCCCGCGTCAATGACTGCGAGCCCATCGCCGCGCGACTCCAGGCAGAAGGTCCTCATGAACGTCGCCCGTGCGCCGTCCCCGCGGCTGTCGTGCCCACCAACGGTGACGCTGTACAGGCCCGGCTCGAGGGGCCGGGCCGGAGTTTTCTCGGTGAAGCCGGGGATCGCCTGGCCGTAGGCGAAGCAGGTGTCGCTGCGCAGCGGCACGCCCTGAGCCGGCTCGATACTGGAAGATGCCCAGAACGGCTCGTAAGGCTCGCGGGAGACCTCGATGTCATGCACCGCTACCTGCCGCTCATCCACCTTCAGCGTGCGGTTGAAGAACAAACCGGGCGACTTGAACGCCGCGCCGCCGAAGCACAGCGTCCTGCCCTGCATCCAGACATTGGCGTCGCCGTCGAACAGGCGCGACATGCCCCAGGCCGACCCCGTCGACACCAGCAGGGCAAGGCCCAGCGACCCCCATAGAAAGCAGCGCTTCATCCGCATGACTCCACCGGCCACGCCGCCCTGGCGCAGGCATGTCGCATTCTGACCAGCCGTCGCGAGCAATTCCACGCACCCGGTCGCTTTTGCGCCTGTCGCGGCATGTCGCAAACGCACCTACCCGCGACGTGCGCAGGCATCTGGACCGGCTGGGCCAGTCATACCATCGCTGCCATGGGGGCCACTCGGCTCCGTACCGGCCATGGCGCTTCCGGGCGCCGCAGGGAGACCAGCGATGTTCAGCAAGCAAGACCAGATCCAGGGCTATGACGACGAACTGCTCGCGGCGATGGATGCCGAGGAAGCGCGCCAGGAGGACCACCTCGAGCTGATCGCTTCGGAGAACTACACCAGCAAGCGCGTCATGCAGGCTCAGGGTAGCGGGCTGACCAACAAGTACGCCGAAGGCTATCCGGGCAAGCGCTACTACGGTGGCTGCGAGCATGTGGATAAAGTCGAGCAGCTGGCCATCGACCGCGCCAAGCAGCTGTTCGGCGCCGACTACGCCAACGTGCAACCGCACTCCGGCTCCTCGGCCAACGCCGCCGTGTACCTCGCACTGATCAACGCCGGCGACACCATCCTGGGCATGAGCCTGGCCCACGGCGGCCACCTGACCCACGGCGCCAAGGTCTCCTCCTCAGGCAAGCTGTACAACGCTGTGCAGTACGGCCTGAACACCGACACCGGGCTGATCGACTACGACGAGGTCGAGCGCCTGGCGGTGGAGCACAAGCCGAAGATGATCGTTGCCGGCTTCTCCGCCTACTCCAAGACGCTGGACTTCCCGCGCTTCCGTGCCATCGCCGACAAGGTCGGGGCGCTGCTGTTCGTCGACATGGCCCACGTCGCCGGCCTGGTGGCCGCCGGCCTGTACCCGAACCCGCTGCCCTACGCCGACGTGGTCACCACCACCACCCACAAGACCCTGCGCGGCCCGCGTGGCGGCCTGATCCTGGCCAAATCCAACGAAGAGATCGAGAAGAAGCTCAACTCGGCCGTCTTCCCCGGCGCCCAGGGTGGCCCGCTGATGCACGTGATCGCTGCCAAGGCGGTGTGCTTCAAGGAAGCACTGGAGCCCGGCTTCAAGGACTACCAGGCCCAGGTGATCAAGAACGCCCAGGCCATGGCCAAGGTGTTCATCGAGCGCGGCTTTGAGGTGGTTTCCGGCGGCACCGACAACCACCTGATGCTGATCAGCCTGGTGAAGCAGGGCCTGACCGGCAAGGAAGCGGACGCCGCCCTCGGCCGCGTCGGCATCACCGTGAACAAGAACGCCGTGCCGAACGATCCGCAGAGCCCGTTCGTCACCTCCGGCATCCGCATCGGCACCCCGGCAGTCACCACCCGTGGTCTGAAGGAAGAACAGTGCCGCGAGCTGGCCGGCTGGATCAGTGACGTGCTGGACCACCTGGGCGACGCCGACGTCGAGGCCAAGGTGGCGACTCAGGTCGCCGGGCTGTGCGCGGACTTCCCGGTCTACCGTTGACGAACTTCCTTCTCCCTCTGGGAGAAGGTGCCCGAAGGGCGGATGAGGGGGAGCAACCCCCTCACCCCAGCCCTCTCCCCAGGGGAGAGGGGGAAGAGATCAGGAGCACCCCATGCAACGCTACTCCGGCTTCGGCCTGTTCAAGCACTCCCTGAGCCACCACGAGAATTGGCAGCGCATGTGGCGCACGCCCACGCCCAAGCCGGTGTATGACGTGGTCATCGTCGGCGGTGGCGGGCACGGCCTGGCGACCGCCTACTACCTGGCCAAGGAGCACGGCATCACCAACGTCGCGGTGGTCGAGAAGGGCTGGCTGGGCGGCGGCAACACCGCGCGCAACACCACCATCGTGCGTTCCAACTACCTGTGGGACGAGTCGGCGCTGCTCTACGAACACGCCATGAAGCTGTGGGAAGGCCTGTCCCAGGACCTGAACTACAACGTCATGTTCTCCCAGCGCGGGGTCTACAACCTCTGCCACACCCTGCAGGACATGCGCGACGGCGAGCGCCGCGTCAGCGCCAACCGACTCAACGGCGTGGACGGCGAACTGCTCAACGCCCAGCAGGTGGCCGAAGAGATTCCCTACCTGAACTGCACCAAGAGCGCCCGCTACCCGGTGATGGGCTCCACCGTGCAACGTCGTGGCGGCGTGGCCCGACACGATGCCGTGGCCTGGGGCTTCGCCCGTGCCGCCGACGCCTTGGGCGTGGACCTGATCCAGCAGACCGAAGTGATCGGCTTCCGCAAGCAGGACGGCGCGGTCATCGGCGTCGAGACCAATCGCGGCTTCATCGGCGCCAAGCGCGTCGGCGTGGTCACCGCCGGCAACTCCGGGCACATGGCGATGCTCGCCGGCTTCCGCCTGCCGATCGAGTCCCACCCGCTGCAGGCGCTGGTTTCCGAGCCGCTGAAACCCATCATCGACAGCGTGATCATGTCCAACGCCGTGCACGGCTACATCAGCCAGTCGGACAAGGGCGACCTGGTCATCGGCGCCGGCATCGACGGCTACAACGGCTACGGCCAGCGCGGCTCCTACCCGGTGATCGAGCACACCCTGCAGGCGATCGTCGAGATGTTCCCGGTGCTCTCGCGCGTACGCATGAACCGCCAGTGGGGCGGCATCGTCGACACTACCCCGGACGCCTGCCCGATCATCGGCAAGGCTCCGGTGAAGAACCTGTTCTTCAACTGCGGCTGGGGCACCGGCGGCTTCAAGGCCACGCCCGGTTCAGGCAACGTCTTCGCCGCCACCCTCGCCAAGGGCGAGCCGCATCCGCTGGCCGCGCCCTTCTCCATCGAACGCTTCCACACCGGCGCGCTGATCGACGAACACGGCGCCGCCGCCGTCGCTCACTAAAAGCCGCCCGAAGGGCGAAATCTGATGACCCTCTCCCTTCAGGGAGAGGGTGCCCGAAGGGCGGGAGAGGGTGCTGAAGGCGCGAGCCAACCCTCAACTGAAACGAAACAACGGGAGAGCGACCCTCTCCCCAACCCTCTCCCTGAAGGGAGAGGGAGCCGGTCAGCCGGCAAGATCAGTTTCCGGAGGCTACAAAATGCTAAACATCTTCTGCCCCCATTGCGGCGAGCTGCGTTCCGAAGAGGAATTCCACGCCAAGGGCCAGGCGCACATCCCGCGCCCGCTCGATCCGGCCGCCTGCACCGACGCCGAATGGGGCGACTACCTGTTCTTCCGCGACAACCCGCGCGGCATCCACCACGAGCTGTGGGTGCACGCCGCCGGCTGCCGCCAGTACTTCAACGTCACCCGCCACACGGTGACCTACGAGATTCTCGAAACCTACAAGATCGGCGAAAAACCCAACGTCACCGCCGCCAACTCCGAGAAGAAATCCGCTGTCCAGCCCGCCGTGGAGAAGGCCTAATGAGCCAGATCAATCGCCTGTCCCGTGGCGGTCGCATCGACCGCAACAAGCCGCTGACCTTCAGCTTCAACGGCCAGAGCTACCAGGGCTTCGCCGGTGACACCCTGGCCGCCGCGCTGCTGGCCAACGGCGTCGACATCCTCGGCCGCAGCTTCAAGTACTCGCGCCCGCGCGGCATCGTCGCCGCCGGCGCAGAAGAGCCCAACGCCATCCTGCAGATCGGCTCGCGCGAATCCACCCAGGTGCCCAACGTGCGCGCCACCCAGCAGGCGCTGTACAACGGCCTGGTGGCCACCGCCACCAACGGCTGGCCGAACGTACAGAACGACCTCATGGGGATCTTCGGCAAGGTCGGCGGCAAGCTGATGCCGCCGGGCTTCTACTACAAGACCTTCATGTACCCGCAGTCCATGTGGCTGACCTACGAGAAGTACATCCGCAAGGCCGCCGGCCTGGGCCGCGCGCCCACCGAAGTGGACCCGGACAGCTACGACTGGATGAACCACCACGCCGACGTGCTGATCGTCGGCGCCGGCCCCGCCGGCCTCGCCGCCGCCCTGGCCGCCTCGCGCAGCGGTGCGCGGGTGATCCTCGCCGACGAACAGGAAGAGTTCGGCGGCAGCCTGCTGGATACCCGCGAAACCCTCGACGGCAAGCCGGCCGAGGAATGGGTGGCCAAGGTGATCGCCGAGCTGGAAGGCAACCCGGACGTGCTCCTGCTGCCGCGCGCCACGGTCAACGGCTACCACGACCACAACTTCCTCACCATCCACGAGCGCCGCACCGACCATCTCGGTGAGACCGCTCCGCTGGGTCAGGTGCGCATGCGTGTACATCGCGTGCGCGCCAACCGCGTGGTGCTCGCCGCCGGCGCCCACGAGCGCCCGCTGGTCTACGGCAACAACGACGTGCCGGGCAACATGCTCGCGGGCGCCGTCTCCACCTACGTACGCCGCTATGGCGTGGCGCCAGGCAAGAAACTGCTGCTGTCCACCAACAACGACTACGCCTACCGCGTCGCCCTGGACTGGCAGGAAGCCGGTCTGCAGGTGGTCGCCATCGCCGACGCCCGCCCCAATCCGCGTGGCGAGTGGGTCGAGGAAGCGCGCAAGCGCGGTATGCGCGTCATCACCGGCAGCGCAGTGATCGAGGCACGCGGCAGCAAACGCGTGAGCGGTGCGAAGGTCGCCTCCATCGACACTTTCCGCCACAAGGTCAATGCGCCCGGTGAGTGGCTGGACTGCGACCTGGTCGCCAGCTCCGGCGGCTACAGTCCGGTGGTGCACCTGGCCTCGCACCTGGGCGGCAAGCCGGAATGGCGCGAGGACATCCTCGCCTTCGTTCCCGGCCTAGCCTTCCAGAAACGCCTCTGCGCCGGCGCGGTGAACGGCGTGTTCCGTCTCGCCGATGCCCTGGCCGACGGCTACCAGGCCGGCAGCCAGGCTGCTGTCGACGGCGGATTCAAGTCCGTCGACGGCGAGCTGCCGGTGGTCGCCGAGCGCGCCGAAGACGCCACCCTGGCGCTGTTCCAGGTGCCCCACGAGAAATCCACGGCGCGCGCGCCCAAGCAATTCGTCGATACCCAGAACGACGTCACCGCCGCCGCCATCGAACTGGCCTGCCGCGAGGGCTTCGAGTCCATCGAGCACGTCAAGCGCTACACCGCGCTGGGCTTCGGCACCGACCAGGGCAAGCTGGGCAACATCAACGGCCTGGCCATCGCCGCCCGCGCCCAGGGCAAGAGCATCGCCGACACCGGCACCACCATGTTCCGCCCCAATTACACCCCGGTGACCTTCGGCGCCGTCGCCGGCCGTCACTGCGGGCACCTGTTCGAGCCGGTGCGCTTCACCGCCCTGCACGCCTGGCACGTGAAGAACGGCGCCGAGTTCGAGGACGTCGGCCAGTGGAAGCGCCCGTGGTACTTCCCCAAGCGCGGCGAAGACATGCACGCCGCCGTGGCCCGCGAATGCCGGGCCGTGCGTGAAAGCGTCGGCCTGCTCGACGCCTCCACCCTGGGCAAGATCGACATCCAGGGCCCGGACGCCCGCGAGTTCCTTAATCGCGTCTACACCAACGCCTGGACCAAGCTGGACGTGGGCAAGGCCCGCTATGGCCTGATGTGCAAGGAAGACGGCATGGTCTTCGACGATGGCGTCACCGCGTGCCTGGCGGACAACCACTTCGTCATGACCACCACCACCGGCGGCGCGGCGCGCGTGCTGGAGTGGCTGGAGCTGTACCACCAGACCGAATGGCCGGAGCTGAAGGTGTACTTCACCTCGGTCACCGACCACTGGGCCACCCTCACCCTGTCCGGCCCCAACAGCCGCAAGCTGCTGGCCGAAGTCACCGACATCGACCTCGACAAGGACGCCTTCCCCTTCATGACCTGGAAGGAAGGCAAGGTCGCTGGCGTCCCGGCGCGGGTGTTCCGCATCTCCTTCACCGGCGAGCTGTCCTACGAGGTGAACATCCAGGCCAACTACGCCATGGGTGTGCTGGAGGCCATCGTCGCTGCGGGCGCGAAGTACAACCTGACGCCCTATGGCACCGAGACCATGCACGTCCTGCGCGCCGAGAAGGGCTTCATCATCGTCGGCCAGGACACCGACGCCTCGGTCACCCCGGACGACCTGAACATGGGTTGGGCGGTGGGCCGCACCAAACCGTTCTCGTGGATCGGCTGGCGCGGCATGAACCGCGCCGACTGCCAGCGCGAAGACCGCAAGCAGCTGGTGGGCCTGAAGCCGACCAACCCGATGGACCTGCTGCCCGAAGGCGCGCAACTGCTGTTCACCCCGCAGCACAGCGTCCCGGCGACCATGGTCGGCCACGTCACCTCCAGCTACATGAGCAGCAGCCTGGGCTACAGCTTCGCTCTGGCGGTGGTGAAGGGCGGCATCAAGCGCCTGGGCGAGAAGGTCTATGCCCCGCTGGCGGACGGCCGGGTGATCGAAGCGGAGATTTGCAGCTCGGTGTTCTACGACCCGAAAGGGGAGCGGCAGAACGTGGATTGATTCGGAGCGGCCGGTTGCCCTCACCCCCACCCTCTCCCGGAGGGAGAGGGTGTAGTTCGAGGCGGCCGGCGAGCACGACACTCACAGCATACTCAGCTCGGCCCCCTCTCCCTTCGGGAGAGGGCTGGGGTGAGGGGAAACAGGCGATAAGCGCCCCCAAGGTGAACAGAACATGAGCAAAGCCAACCTCTACCAGCAACGCCCCGCCGACGGCATCCAGGCCGAATCGCCCCTGCACCACGCCGAGCTGGACAAGCTCGCCGCGCGCAAGGTGGCCAATGCCGGCGTGACCCTGCGCGAGAAGAAATTCCTCGGCCACCTGACCCTGCGCGGCGACGCCCACGACCCAGCCTTCGCCGGTGGCGTGCACCAGGCCCTGGGCCTGGAGCTGCCGGTCGCCCTGGGCCTGGTGGCCAAGGGCGAAACCTCGCTGCAGTGGCTCGGCCCGGACGAGTGGCTGCTGATCGTCCCCGGCGGCGAGGAATTCGCCGTCGAGCAGCGCCTGCGCGAGGCGCTTGGCGAAGAACTGCACTACTCGGTGATCAACGTCAGCGGCGGCCAGACCCTGCTGGAACTCGAAGGCGCCAAGGTCCGCGAAGTGCTGATGAAGTCCACCGGCTACGACGTGCACCCGAGCAACTTCCCGGTGGGCAAGGCGGTCGGTACGAACTTCGCCAAGTCCCAGCTGGTGATCCGCCATACCGGGGAGCACACCTGGGAGCTGGTGGTGCGCCGCAGCTTCTCCGACTACATCTGGCTGTGGCTGCAGGACGCCTGCGCCGAGTACGGCCTGCAGGTAGCGGCGTAAGAAACGCTCTTCCCCCTCTCCCCCTGGGAGAGGGCCGGGGTGAGGGAAACCCCACTCCAACCTCTGCAACCAGAGGAAAACTTCGGAGCCAGACCATGAGCCGCACCCCCGATACCTGGATCCTCACCGCCGACAGCCCTAGCCTGCTGGGCACGGTGGACGTGGTCACGCGCTACCTGTTCGAACAGCGCTGCTACGTCACCGAGCACCACTCCTTCGACGACCGCCTGGCGCAGCGCTTCTTCATCCGCATCGAATTCCGCGCCGGCGACGGCTTCGACGAGGCGGCCTTCCGCGCCGGCCTCGCCGACCGCGTCTCGCCCTTCCAGATGAACGTCGAACTGACCCCGCCGGGCTACCGCAGCAAGGTGGTGATCATGGTCTCCAAGGCCGACCACTGCCTGAACGACCTGCTCTACCGCCAGCGCATCGGCCAGTTGCCGATGGACGTGGCGGCGGTGATCTCCAACCACCCGGACCTGGAACCGCTGGCGCGCTGGCACGGCATTCCCTACCACCACTTCGCCCTCGACCCCAACGACAAGGGCGCGCAGGAGGCGAAGGTCTGGCAGGTGATCGAGGAAACCGGCGCCGAGCTGGTGATCCTCGCCCGCTACATGCAGGTGCTGTCCCCCGAGCTATGCCGGCGCCTGGACGGCTGGGCGATCAACATCCACCACTCGCTGCTGCCCGGCTTCAAGGGCGCCAAGCCCTACCACCAGGCCTACCAGAAGGGCGTGAAACTGGTCGGCGCCACCGCCCACTACATCAACAACGACCTCGACGAGGGCCCGATCATCGCCCAGGGCGTCGAGCCCGTGGACCACTCCCACTACCCCGAGGACCTGATCGCCAAGGGCCGCGACGTGGAGTGCCTGACCCTGGCCAAGGCCGTGGGCTACCACATCGAGAAGCGCGTGTTCCTGAATGCCAACCGGACGGTGGTGCTGTAGAGCAGCACCCGTAGGGCGCATAACGCCACAGGCGTTATCCGCCGTGCCGGCCTGAACGGCGGATGGATGGAGCTCATCCGCCCTACGCTTCTGGAGCCACCGGTGAAGCCGGTGACCAGACAGCGCACCGAACAAGCCCCCTCTCCCTCTGGGAGAGGGCTTGGGTGAGGGGCTCTTAGACCTCCTCCCACGCACCGAGCAACACCGACAGCCCAGCCGGCTGCCAGCTGTACCGACCGGCCCTGTCGCGCAACACACGACATCCCAGTGCAAAACCGCGAGCCGCAGGGCCCGCCTTTGTACCCACAAACACAATGAGGAATGCGTATGTCTGGCAATCGTGGTGTGGTTTATCTCGGCCCAGGAAAGGTCGAGGTCCAGAACATCCCCTATCCGAAGATGCAGGACCCGCAAGGCAAGCAGATCGACCACGGGGTAATCCTGCGCGTGGTCTCCACCAACATCTGCGGCTCCGACCAGCACATGGTCCGCGGCCGTACCACCGCGCCGGAGGGCCTGGTGCTGGGCCACGAGATCACCGGTGAAGTCGTCGAGATCGGCCGGGGCGTGGAGACCATGAAGATCGGCGACCTGGTTTCGGTCCCGTTCAACGTCGCCTGCGGCCACTGCCGCACCTGCAAGGAACAGCACACCGGCGTCTGCCTGACGGTCAACCCGGCTCGCGCCGGCGGCGCCTACGGCTACGTCGACATGGGCGGCTGGGTCGGCGGCCAGGCGGAATACGTACTGGTGCCCTACGCCGACTTCAACCTGCTGAAACTGCCCAACCGCGACGCGGCGATGGAGAAGATCCGCGACCTGACCTGCCTCTCCGATATCCTGCCCACCGGCTACCACGGCGCCGTCACTGCCGGCGTGGGTCCGGGCAGCACCGTCTACATCGCCGGCGCCGGTCCGGTGGGCCTTGCCGCCGCTGCTTCGGCCCGCCTGCTGGGCGCCGCCGTGGTCATCGTCGGTGACGTCAACCCGACCCGCCTGGCCCACGCCAAGGCGCAGGGCTTCGAGATCGCCGACCTGTCCAAGGACACTCCGCTGCACGAACAGATCGCCGATCTGCTGGGCGAGCCGGAAGTGGACTGCGCGGTCGACGCGGTGGGCTTCGAGGCCCGCGGCCATGGTCATTCCGGGTCGCAGCACGAGGCTCCGGCCACCGTGCTGAACTCGCTGATGGGCGTGGTGCGGGTGGCCGGCAAGATCGGCATTCCCGGCCTGTACGTCACCGAGGATCCGGGCGCCGTGGACGATGCCGCCAAGCACGGCAGCCTGAGCATCCGCTTCGGCCTGGGCTGGGCCAAGTCGCACAGCTTCCACACCGGCCAGACCCCGGTGATGAAGTACAACCGCCAGCTGATGCAGGCGATCATGTGGGACCGCATCAAGATCGCCGACATCGTCGGGGTGGAGGTCATCACCCTGGACGATGCGCCGAAAGGCTACGGCGAGTTCGATGCCGGGGTGCCGAAGAAATTCGTCATCGACCCGCACAACCTGTTCCGCGCCGCCTGACGGCGCACCCGCCCCCGGCCGCGAGCCACTTCCGCGGCCGTCTCTCCAGGGGAGCCGCAAGGCTCCCTTTTTTTGTCCGCACGGCAGGGACGTGTAGGAGCGAGGGGGACGCCTAGTTCTTGCTCGCGAACCCGCTCAGCACCGGCGCAACCGGGACATCTGTTCGCGAGCAAGCTCGCTCCTACAGAAAAGCCGTCAGTGCTTGGGAGCGGGGCAGTTGAAGTCGCCTTCCTGGCAGTCGGACAGCGTCTGCAGCTCCTTGATGCGCTGATCGGTCATGGCCTTCAGGCAGTTGCTGTAGGCCATCGGGTAACCCGAACCACCCTCGACGCTGGAGGTCTCGAACTTGCAGCTCAGGTCGCGATAGTTCAACCAGGCTTTCTGCGCGGCGGTGAGCGCTTTCTTCTGTCCGGCATCCAGGCGCTGGCGGTACTGCCCGTAGAGGTCGTTGAGGCGCTTGTCGCTGGCTTTGTAATCGGAGCCGATGCAGGCGTTGATATCCGCCTGGGTCTGGGCGTCGGCGCAGTCGGCAGCGGCCTGGGCGAGGGAGGAGAAGGCCAGCAGGCCGAGGGGAAGGAGCAGGAACTTCATGGGGACGCGATCCGTTGTTTTGGATGGAGTCCCTACTCTAGCCGCTCGGGCGCGAAGTCGATGCAGGACATCGACCCAAGCTCAGCTCGTGAGAAGGCGGCGGATAACGCTGGGGGCGTTATGCGCCCTACGGGATTTGGCGCGATACCGTAGGGCGGATAACCGCTCGCGGTTATCCGCCGTTTCGTCGCAGGTTCAGCCCAGCAGCTTCGCCGCCATCCGCTCCAGCGCCTGACGCTGGAAGGCGCGGAAGTCCGCGTCCGGCTGCTGGCCTTCAAGCATCGGCAGGAAGGGATCGACCACCTCGGTGCGCACGCCAACCATTTCCTCGATCACCGCGTGACCGCAGAACGGCACGTAGGCTTCCGCGTAGCCGCCCTCGTGCACCACCACCAGCTTGCCAGCGCACAGGCGCTCGGCGGCGTCACGCACGGCGGCAGTCATGAAGCGGAAGGTCTCGCTGTGGGCGAGCATCCGCGCCAGTGGGTCCACGCCGTTGGCGTCGAAGCCGCTGGCGACCACGATCAGCTCGGGCTGGAAGCGTTCCAGCGCCGGCACGATGAGGGTTTCCATGGCCGCGCGGTAGGCTTCGTCGCCGCTGCCCGGATAGAGCGGCACATTGAGGTTGTAGCCCTTGCCCGCGCCTTCGCCGATGTCGTCCACGGCGCCAGTCCCAGTGGGGTAGCAGTCGGCCTGGTGGATCGACAGGGTCAGCACGTCGTCACGGCCGTAGAAGATCGCCTCGGTGCCGTTGCCGTGGTGCACGTCCCAGTCGAGCACCGCCACGCGCTGGATACCGTGGCGCGCCTTGGCCGTCTCCACCGCCACGGCGATGTTGGCCAGGTAGCAGAAGCCCATGCCGCGATCGGGCAGGCAGTGGTGGCCCGGCGGGCGGGATAGCGCGTAGGCGTTGTCCAGTTCGCCGCGCAATACCGCGTCCACCGCGGCGATGGTCAGGCCTGCGGATTGCCGGGCGATGTCGTAGGTGCCATGGCTGACCATGGTTTCCTCGCCCATGTCGCCGTGGCCGGCTTCGCTGTACGCCTTGAAGCGCTCCAGGTAGCTGGCGGGGTGCACCCGCAGCAGGTCTTCCTCGCTGGCCAGCGGCGCGCTGGACAGGTGCAACTGGCTGCTCAGGCCGGAGACATCCATCAGGCTTTTCAGCCGGCGCTTGCTCTCCGGCGACTCGGCGTGGCCGGCGCCCACCGGCGGCTGCAGCCAGCCGCCGACCGGGAGGATCAGGGCATGCAGCCCGGTCGCGTGCCAGAAGCAGCGCTCGTCGAAGAAGAACCCGGTACGACGGCTCATGCGCGGGCCGCCTTCAGGGCGCGCTGGCGCTTGCGGCTGAACAGCCAGTAGACCGGCGAGACCACGCCCAGGCCGACGACCCAGGAGATGTCCGCGCCGTTCATGGCCTGCGCGGCGGCGCCGGTGTAGAGCGCGGTGGACATGAACGGCACCTGCACCAGGATGCCGAGGATGTAGCAGTTCACCGCGGTCCAGTTGAAGGTGCCGTAGATACCGCCGTCACGCCGGAAGAACGACAGCACGTCGTATTCGCCGTGGGCCACCAGGTAGTAGTCGACCAGGTTGATCGCGCTCCAGGGCACCAGGACGTAGAGCAGCAGCAGGATGAAGTTGGTGTAGTTGGCCATGAAGTTGTCCTGGCCGAGCAGGGCGATGGCCAGCGAGCCACCGAACAGCGCCAGGGCGATCACCGCGCGCCAGCCGGCCTGGGCCGACCAGGACGGCAGCAGGGTCTGGCCGACGGTGATGGCCGAGAGCGTGCCGCAGTACAGGTTCATCGAGTTGGTCGCGGCGATGCCGATGGAGAACACCGCAACCATGATGGCGCTGAAGCCGCCGGTCATCTCGATCAGGCCGGCGATGACGTCGCCCTCGCCCACCGACAGGCCGACCAGCACACCCAGCAGCATTGGCAGGATGGAGCCCAGGCAGCAGCCCCAGTAGCTCGACCAGAACGCAGTGCGCGCACCGGTGCCCTGCGGCATGTAGCGCGAGTAGTCGGAAACGTAGGGGGCGTAGGCCAGCTGCCAGAGCGCGGCGATGGACAGCGCGCCGAGGAAGCCGGGGATGTTGTTCTCGTTGCGCTGCAGCAGGTCCGCCGGCAGGCCGTGGACGAACACCAGCCAGACGAAGCTGACCAGCAGCACCGCGCCGGACAGCCAGGACATCACGCGGGTGTAGCCGTGGATCAGGCGGTAGCCGAACACCGTGGCGATCACGCTGATCGCACCCACCAGCAGGATGCCGGTGTTGGTGCCGATCACCTCGAAGCGCGCGTGCAACGCCTGGCCGCCGAGCACCAGGTTGGAAGCGAAGAAGCCCAGGTACATGATCACCACCAGGGCGACCACCAGCAGCGAGCCGAAGGAGCCAAACTGGCCGCGGGTCTGCACCATCTGCGGCACGCCCAGCTGCGGGCCCTGGGCCGAGTGCAGGGCCATGAACACGCCGCCCACCAGGTTGCCCAGCACCAGCGCCAGCACGGCGGCGAAGAATGGCAGCTTGAACACGGTGACCGCCAGGGCGCCGGTGACCACGGTCAGCAGCATGATGTTGCTGCCGAACCAGATGGTGAAGAGGTCGCGGGCGCGGCCGTGTCGTTCGTGCGCAGCGATGGGCTGGATGGTGCTCAGCTCCAGCGTCGTCGCCTGGTTTTGCGTCGTTGTCATGGTGTTTCTCACGCGTCGTTGGCAAGGCAGGCCCGGCGCAAGCGCCGGGCGCGGATCAGGAAAGGGAAATCAGCGAGCGGCCCAGGCGTTGAAGCGCTGTTCCAGCTCTTCGCCGTGGTCGACCCAGAAGGCCGCGTCCACCGAGCGGGCGCCTTCGAGGTTGGCCGGCGCGGTGGGCAGCGCGTCGCGCACGTCCGCCGGCAGCAGGTCGAGGGTGCCCTTGTGCACGGGGCCGTAGGGGATGTTCTCGGAGAAGGTCTTCTGGGTCTGGGGCTGACTGGCGAAGGCGATGAACTTCTCGGCCAGCGCCTTGTTCGGCGTGCCTTTCACCACGGCCCAGTATTCCGGGTCGTACAGGCTGCCCGGCCAGACGATGCCCAGCTTCACGCCTTCCTTCTGCGCGGCGGCGATGCGGCCGTTGTAGGCGGCGCTCATCACCACGTCACCGGCGGCCAGCCACTGCGGCGGTTGCGCGCCGGCTTCCCACCACTGGATGTTGCCCTTGAGCTGGTCGAGCTTGGCGAAGGCGCGGTCGACGCCTTCCTTCGTGCCGAGCACCTTGTAGATATCTTCCTGCTTCACGCCGTCTGCCAGCAGGGCGATTTCCAGGGTGTACTTGGCGCCCTTGCGCAGGCCGCGCTTGCCCGGATATTCGGCGGTGTTCCAGAAGTCGGCCCAGGACTGCGGGGCCTTGGCGACCTTGGCGCCGTTGTAGGCCATGACCATGGACCAGACGTAGGTGGCCACGCCGCACTCGCTGAGGGTGCCGGGGACGAAGTTCTTCTCGTCGCCGATGGCCGCCGGGTCGATGCGCTCGAACAGGCCTTCCTCGCAGCCGCGCAGCAGCTCGGGGCTTTCCACCTCGACCACGTCCCAGGTGACTTTGCCGACATCGACCATGGCCTTCACCTTGGCCATCTCGCCGTTGTATTCGCCGGCAACGATCTTGCCGGCGCCACTGGCCTCGAAGGGCTTGAAGTAGGCCTGCTCCTGGGCCGCCTTGGTGGCGCCGCCGAAGGAGATGACGGTGATGCTTTGGGACTGGGCGTTCACGCTGCCGACAGCGGCGGCGAGGGCACAGGTGATGGAGATGCGCGTGAGCAAGGACACTTTCATGGAACGACTCCCACAGCCGGATTGGCGTTGTTGTGTTGCTGGGCAGTACCCCCGGCCAGAAGCCGGGCAAAAGGGTTCCATCGCGCGGGCGTCTTTGCGCTCGCGGCGTTGTTGTTGGTGTTCTTTTTTGTAGGAGCGGGATTGCTCGTGAAACTTCGGCGCTAGCGGGTTCCCTCTCCCTAACCCTCTCCCTTCAGGGAGAGGGTTAGGGAGAGGGGCCCTCAGACCCAGCACAAAAGCTTCGCGAGCAAGGACTAGGCGTCCTCCTCGCTCCTACAAAAGTGCGTGCCTTACAGCACGCCGATTTCCTGGGCCGTGCGATCCACCGCGCGGCGGGTCTTGTCGACCAGTTCGTCGATCTCGGCACGACCGGCGACCAGCGCCGGGGCCATGATCATGCGGCCGAGGGTGGAACGGATGATCACGCCTTCCTCGAAGCCGATGGTGCGGCAGCGCCAGGCGATGTCGTTCTCGTTGTCGAAGCGCTTGCGGGTGGCCTTGTCCTCGACGAACTGCAGCGCGGCGACGAAGCCGGTGCCCTGGATGTCGCCCACCAGCGGGTGGTTGCCGAAGACCTCGCGCAGGCACTGCTGCAGGTACGGGCCGGTGTCGTTCTTCACCGCAGTCACCCAGCCCTCGTCACGCAGCGCGCGCAGGTTGGCGACGGCTACGGCGGCGGCCACCGGGTGGCCGGAGTAGGTCAGGCCGTGGGCGAACACGCCGCCCTCTTCCACCAGCGCCTTGGCGATGCGCTTGCTCAGCACCAGGCCGCCCATGGGGATGTAGCCGGAGGTCAGGCCCTTGGCGATGGACAGGGTGTCCGGCTGGAAGCCGAAGTGCTGGTGGGCGAACCACTCGCCGGTACGGCCGAAGCCACCGATCACTTCGTCGGCGCACAGCAGCACGTCGTACTGACGGCAGATGCGCTGGATTTCCGGCCAGTAGCTTTCCGGCGGGAAGATCATGCCGCCGGCGCCCTGGAACGGCTCGGCGATGAAGCCGGCGACGTTGTCGGCGCCCAGTTCGAGAATCTTCTCTTCCAGCTGCAGCGCGCAGCGACGGCCGAACTCGGCCGGGGTCAGGTCACCGCCGGCGGCGAAGAAGTAGGGTTCGTCGATGTGCGCGATGTCCGGGATCAGGCCGCCCATCTCGTGCATGAACTTCATGCCGCCCAGCGCGGTGGCCGCCAGGGTCGAGCCGTGGTAGCCGTTCCAGCGGCCGATCATGATCTTCTTCTGCGGCTTGCCTTCGATCTGCCAGAAGCGGCGCACGGTACGGATCAGCACCTCGTTGGCCTCGGAGCCGGAGTTGGTGTAGATCGCGTGGCTGTAGTGGTCGGGCAGCAGGCTGAAGAGCGTCTCGGAGAGTTCGATCACCGCCGGGTGGGTGGTGTGGAAGAACATGTTGTAGTACGGCAGCTCGTCCAGCTGGGCGGTGGCGGCGGCGGTCAGGTCCTTGCGGCCGTAGCCCAGGTTGGTGCACCACAGGCCGGACATGCCGTCGATGTACTTGTTGCCGTCGTTGTCCCACAGATGCAGGCCTTCGCCACGCACCATCACGCGCGGGCCCTCGGCGTTCAGCGCCTTCTGGTCGAGGAAGGCATGGATGTGGTGGGCCGCATCGGCTTTCTGGTATTCACGGGTGTCGCGCGGGGCGCGGGTGTTGTCGGTCATCGACTTTCTCCTCTATCCCTCGGCGGTGCTCCGGCAGCCGGCCTGAGGGGTCTTCAGGGGATCGAGGGCGACGGACTTACCTGGGCAGTCTCACCGGCCGTCTCGAACGGTTCGGTTAGAACCTGTTTACGATCTGCTGCGCGTCGGCATGGCGGCGTTAAAAACAGGCTCTTATGAATCGGGGTATTGCTCAGGCGCCGGGTTCGACCCCGGCGGCCTGTCTTGTCTTCAGTCGCGCAGCTGGAACCAGGTGGTTTTCAACTGGGTGTACTTGTCGAACGAGTGCAGCGAGAGGTCGCGGCCGAAGCCGGACTGCTTGCCGCCACCAAAGGGAATCGCCGGGTCCAGCGCGTCCACAGTGTTCACCGACACGGTGCCGGCATTGAGCTTGCGGGCCACGCGGTGAGCGCGGTGCAGGTCATCGCTCCACAGCGAAGCGGCGAGGCCGTAGATGCTGTCGTTGGCCAGACGCACGGCTTCCTCTTCGCTGTCGAAGGGGATGACTGCAAGCACCGGGCCGAACACTTCGTCGCGGGCCAGGGACTGTTCCGGGCGCACGCCGGTGAAGAGGGTCGGTTCGATGAAGTTGTCCGAGCCATTGAAGCTCAGCTGGCGGCCACCGCAGGCGAGCTGCGCGCCATCGCTCTGGGCGCGGTCGATGCAGGCCATGATGCCGGCGGTCTGCTTGTTGTCGACGATGGAGCCGGCGCGGCTGGCCGGGTCCAGCGGGTCGCCGGGCGCCCAGTCGCGGGCCTTGGCGATCAGGCGCTCGACGAACTCGTCGTGGATCGAACGCTCCACCAGCAGGCGCGAGTTGGCCGAGCAGACTTCGCCCTGGTTGAAGAAGATGCCGAAGGCGGCTTTTTCAGCGGCGAGGTCGAGGTCGCGGCAGTCGGCGAACACCAGGTTCGGGCTCTTGCCGCCGCACTCCAGCCAGACCTGCTTGAGGTTGGACTGCGCGGAATACTGCATGAAGTACTTGCCGACCTGGGTCGAGCCGGTGAACACCAGGGCGTCCACATCCGGGTGCAGGCCCAGCGCCTTGCCGGCGGTTTCGCCCAGGCCCGGCACGACGTTCAGCACGCCTTCGGGGATGCCGGCTTCGAGCGCCAGCTCGGCCAGGCGCAGGGCGGAGAACGGCGACTGCTCGGCGGGCTTGAGCACCACGGAGTTGCCGGCGGCCAGCGCGGGCGCCAGCTTCCAGGCGGCCATGTCGAGCGGGAAGTTCCACGGCACCACGGCGCCGATCACGCCCAGCGGCGTGCGGGTGATGGTGGCCAGGGCGTTCTGCGCGGTCGGGGCGACCTGATCGTAGAGCTTGTCGAGGCTTTCGGCGTACCAGGAGAACACGCCTGCGGCGCCGGGCACGTCGATATTCCAGGCGTCCATCACCGGCTTGCCCATGTTCAGGGTGTCGAGCAGGGCCAGTTCGTCGCGGTTGGCCATCATCAGCTCGGCGAGCTTCTGCAGCGCGGCCTTGCGCTCACGCGGCGCCATGCGTGCCCAGGGGCCGGTCTCGAAGGCCTGGCGGGCAACCCGCACGGCGGCGTCGATCTCGGCCGCGCCGCAGGCGGCGACATTGGCCAGCAGGCGATTGGTCGCCGGATCGATGGACGCGAAGGTCGCGCCGTCCTGCGCAGCCACGCGGCGGCCGCCGATCAGCGCGCTGTCGATGAAGGTCTGCCGGGCAGCACGCTGCCGCCAATCGTTGAGCTCGTACACCAGGGCACTCCGTGGAGGATCGTTGTTGTTGGAATGTGGATTGGATGGTCGCCGAAGGCCTTGCCAAGGAAAATTATTAAATTTGTCTTCGGGGTATATGAAAAAGCTGGGCAGCCTCGCACCAGCCCGGAGCATGGCGCGCCATCGCGGGGCGTGCCTGCGCACCGCTGCAGGGCCCGTATTCAGCGGGTCAGCGCACCGTACAGCTCGGGGCGGCGGCACGCCAGGTAAGGGAAGGTGCCGGCCTGGCGGGCACGCTGCTGCGTGTCGAGATCGACGATCAGCAGACTCTCCGCGGGCCCGGCGGCAGCCAGGCGCTCGCCGTCCGGCGCGACGATGCAGGAGCCGCCGAGGAAGGCCAGCCCGTCCTCCACGCCGCAGTGGTTGCAGTAGGCGACGAACAACTGGTTCTCCACCGCCCGCGCCGGGACGATCACGCCCGGAACCGCGCCGTACTCCGGCGTCAGCGCGGTGGGGATGAGGATCAGCCCGGCGCCGTTCAGTGCGTGGGTGCGTACCGCCTCGGGATACTCCACGTCGAAGCAGATCAGCAGGCCGATACGCCAGCCGGCGTAGTCGAACGGGGCTTCCAGCACATCACCGGCGCTGAACACTTCGCGCTCCATGGCGCCGAACAGGTGCGCCTTGCGGTAGTGCCCGATGGCCTTCCCGGATGGGCCGATCACCTGCACCGAGTTGTACGGCTTGCCGCCCTGAGGGTGGCGTTCGGCGTAGCCGTAGGCGATAGCCAGCCCGAGGCGCTGCGCCAGCTCGCCGATACGCCGGGCGGACGGCCCGTCCGCCGCTTCGGCCAGCTCGTTCATCTGCTGCGGGACGTTGTAGCCGCCCAGCCAGAGTTCCGGGCAGAGCAGCAGCTGCGCGCCGGTTGCGGCGGCCGCGCTGGCCTGGCGCTCCAGTTGGTCGAGGTTGCCGGCAACGTCGCCGGGAAGTCCGCAGGTCTGCCACAGGGCCATGCGCATGGGCTTTACTCCAGTCCGCGTGTACGGGATTTGCAGGGTGCATTTAGGGTTTGGGCGGAGTATGCCCGCGCCCGGAGGGACGCAGCAGGCGGCCAAGGCCATGAAAAATGTGGTCCCCGGCGAGGAAAATCTTCGCCACGGGCCGCCCCCGCCGGCCGGCTCAACGCGGTATCTTGTATAAAAAAGCATCAACGAGGCGTGCAGTGGCTTCCTATACCTTGCGGCAACTGAAGTATTTCGTGACCACCGTGGAGTGCGGCAGCGTGGCTGAAGCCTCGCGCAAGCTGTACATCGCGCAACCGTCCATTTCCACGGCGATCAAGGGGCTGGAAGAGAGCTTCGGCGTGCAGCTGTTCATCCGCCACCACGCCCAGGGCGTGTCGCTCACTCCCAGCGGCGCGCGCTTCTACCGCAAGGCGCAGGAACTGCTGCGCATGGCCCACGAGTTCGAGCAGAACGCCCTGGCCGACAATGACGTGGTCGCCGGGCAGATCGACATCGGCTGCTTCGAGACCGTCGCCCCGCTCTACCTGCCGCGCCTGATCTCGGGCTTCCGCGAGCGCTACCCGGGCGTGGAAATCCGCATCAGCGACGGCGAGCAGCAGGAGCTGGTGCAGGGCCTCACCGCCGGCCGCTTCGACCTGGCGCTGCTCTACGAACACGACCTCGACGCGACCATCTCCACCGACCCGCTGATGCCCGCCCAGCGCCCTTACGCGCTGCTGCCGGAGAACCACCGCTTCGCCAAGCAGGACAAGGTGTCCCTGCGCGACCTGGTGCTGGAACCGATGATCCTGTTGGACGTGCAACCCAGCCGCACCTACTTCGTGCGCATCTTCGAGGAACTGGGGCTGAACCCGCACATCGCCTTCAGCTCGCCCTCCATCGAGATGGTGCGCGGCATGGTCGGCCAGGGTTTCGGCTTCTCGGTGCTGGTCACCCGCCCGCATTCGGAGTGCACCTACGACGGCAAGAAGGTGGTGATGGTGAACATCGCCGAGGACGTCAGCGCCTCCGGCCTGGTCGCCGCCTGGCTCAAGCGCGCCCAGCTGACCAAGCCGGCGCAGCTGTTCGTCGACTTCGCACGGGAGGAGTTGAGCGGGAAGCATTGAAGCCCGCTCTTCGTAGGAGCGAGCTCGCTCGCGAACAGACGTCGGCGCTGCGGCCTGCCCTCACCCTCTCCCGGAGGGAGAGGGGACTGGTCGGCATGCACTGAATACACAGCGCTCGCCGGCTAACTCCGAAAACAAGCCAACACTGCGAACGGCCCCCTCTCCCCCTGGGAGAGGGCTGGGGTGAGGGAAACACCCAGGCACCAAACTCCCCTCCCGTCACTCCCCGTGCCCCTCGCCGACATCCGGCGTTACAATCTCGCCCCCTTTCGTTTTCGTTGTCCCATCGTCCCCATGCTCATCTGGAAAGAGCGCGTGCAGCGCCTGATCACCCTCGTCCTCGGCCTGCTGCAGCGCTACCCGCGCCTGATCGCCCTCTTCGGTTTCTGCTCCGGGGTGTTCAGCTTCGTCATGGTCGACCGCCACCGCGCCGGTTTCGCCCGCGCCATGGCCATCGTCATGCTGGTCAGCTGGATCTGGCTGATGCTGGAGAACCTGCTCACCAAGCGCTTCAAGAGCCGCTTCGGCTGGGAAGTACCGCCGGGCCTGCTGCGCTACGCGACCCAGCTGATCCACCAGGAAAGCCTGTTCTTCTGCCTGCCGTTCTTCTTCGTCACCACCACCTGGAACAGCGGCCAGGCGCTGTTCACCGGCGTGCTGACGCTGGCGGGGCTTGCCGCGATCACCGACCCGATCTATTACAAGTGGCTGTCGGTGCGGCGCTGGACCTTCCTCGGCTATCACACCCTGACGCTGTTCGCGGTGCTGCTCACCGCGCTGCCGATCATCCTCCACCTGAGCACCCCGCAGAGCTACCAGGCGGCGCTGGGCATCGCCGTGCTGCTGTCCTTCCCCAGCCTCGCGGTGACGGTGAAGATCCACAAATGGTGGCGTTGGTTCGCCCTCGTCGGCCTGACCCTGTCCATCGGCGCGGTGGGCTGGTTCGCCCGCGCCTGGGTGCCGCCGTCGACCCTGTGGATGACCGAGATGGCGGTGACCGAGAGCTTCGACAACGCCCAGCGCACTCCCGGCGACAGCCTGGAGACGGTCAGCGTCGCGCAGATCAAGAGCCAGGGCCTTTACGCCTACACCGCGATCAACGCTCCGCGCGGGCTGAACGAGCGCATCTATCACGCCTGGCGCAAGGACGGCCAGGAAGTCGACCGCATCGCCCTGGACATCAAGGGCGGCCGCGAAGCCGGCTATCGCGCCTGGACGCACAAGCAGAACTTCCCCAGCGACCCCAGCGGCAAGTGGCAGGTGCAGGTGCTCACCGAAGCCGGACAAGTCATCGGAACATTGCGCTTCGAGGTCACGCCCTGACCGCTCGGTATCCTTGACCCGCCTCGGCGCTTTCCTCTACATAGAGCCTCTCCCGAGAACAAAAAGCACCGAGAGAGTCATGACCGATACTGCCCTGCACCCGTTCGACCGCGCCGTGGCCCTGCAACCCGTAGCCGGCCAGCCCAACCTCTACGAAGGCCACACCAGCCAGGACTACTGGAACATGGTCGGCCCCTTCGGTGGCGTGACCGCCGCAGTCCTGCTGCAGGGCGCGCTGCGCCATCCGCAGCTGCTCGGCAGCCCGGTGTCATTGACGGTGAACTATGCCGCTGCCGTCGTGGCAGGCGCCTTCCAGGTCGAAGCCATCCCGGTGCGCACCAACCGCTCCACCCAGCACTGGCTGCTGCAACTGACCCAGCCCGATGACGCCGGCGAACAGCAGGTCACCACCACTGCCACCCTGGTCACCGCGCTGCGCCGCGAAACCTGGAGCCTGACCGATATCCCCGCGCCGAACGTCGCTCCGCCCAGCGACTTCGAGCCGATGAGCCCAGCCGCCAAGGGCGTGGCCTGGCCCAGGCAGTACGAGATGCGCCCGGTCTCCGGCGCCTTCCCGACGAAATGGGACGGCAGCGGCGAGACCAGCCGCAGCCAGCTCTGGATGCGCGATGCACAACCACGCCCGCTGGACTTCCTGTCCCTGGCGGCGCTGAGCGACATCTTCTACCCGCGCGTCTGGCTGCGCCGCGCCACGCCGGTACCGGCCGGCACCGTGTCGATCACCACCTACTTCCACACCGACGCGGCGCAACTGGCCGAGGTCGGCACCGGCCACCTGCTGGGCGACGCCCGCGCCCAGGAATTCCGCAATGGCTTCTTCGACCAGAGCGCGCAGCTGTGGAGCGAGTCCGGCGCGCTGCTGGCGACCAGCAACCAGATCGTTTACTACAAGGAATAAGTGCCTCAGACCCGTTTTCGGAGGGGCATGGGTCACCTGTAGGAGGTATTGCGGCAGGCAGGCAACAAAAAGCCCGGCACTTGGCCGGGCTTTCTCATCGCTGTGCAGTAGGCTCAGACCTTGCGCACGAACTCCGACTTCAGCTTCATCGCGCCGATGCCGTCGATCTTGCAGTCGATGTCGTGGTCGCCGTCGACGAGACGGATGTTCTTCACCTTGGTGCCGACCTTCACCACCAGGGACGAGCCCTTGACCTTGAGGTCCTTGATCACGGTGACGGTATCGCCGTCCTGCAGCAGGTTGCCCACCGAGTCCTTGATCACGCGCGCGTCGCCGTCAGCCTCGGCGGATGCATCGGCGGACCACTCATGGGCGCACTCGGGGCAGACCAGCTGGGCGCCGTCTTCGTAGGTGTATTCGGAATTGCATTTGGGGCAGGGCGGCAGCTGGCTCACGGCGGTTCTCACAGTGGAAACGGTAAAAAGACCGCAGAGTATATAAGGTTTCTCCCGTCCCTGCCCGGCAACAGCATTGGCAATGAGCCAGCACCGTTACAAAAGCGTAAGAATCCATCGCTATAAAAGGCGGCCTCTTCGATAAGAAAAAGGACGCCACGCCATGCTGCACAAGCCCTCCCCGCTCGCGCTGAGCATCGCCGTCGTTCTGGCGAGCCTGGCCGCGGAAACCGCTAATGCCGTTCCGGTATCGCCCATCATCAGCGACGCGCAGACCAGCAGCCGGACACTGGCCAACCAGGACACCCTGACGGTCACCCGCATCGGCAGCCTGGTCACCAGCGGCAAGAGCCTCGACCTCAAGGGCGCAGCTACCGGCAGCGGCGTGGTCATCGACAACAGCGGCCTGCTGCAGTCCACCACCGGCCGCGTGGTCGATACCTCCGGCAGCGACAGCACCACGCGCTTCTACCAGATCATCAACCGCGAAGGCGGCCGCATCGGCGGCTACGACGACGCCATCCGCATGAACAACCCGTTCAGCGCCGGCAGCCTGCTGATCGACAACGCCGGCAGCATCACCTCGGCCACCGGCCAGGCGCTGGACCTGGACAAGCTGCAGAGCGCCGCCGCCACCACGATCATCAACCGCGCCAGCGGGGTCATCCACAGCGACGGCAACGACGCGATTCGCCCCGGCGGCAACGCGAGCATCACCAACTACGGCGAGATCAGCAGCTCCGACATGGTCACCGCCGACACCAAGAACGACGGCATCGACTTCCAGGGTGCCGCGGGCGGCCAGGTGGAAAACCACGGCCTGATCAGCGGCGGCCGCCACGGCATCACCACCGATGTGGGCGCCACCCTGATCAACCATGCGGACGGCGTGATCATCGGCCGCAACGGCTCGGGCTTCGGCTCGGACGGCGACGGCACCGTGATCAACTACGGGCGCATCAGCGGCGCCTACAACGGCCTGGTGCCGGACGGCGACGGCGATGGCGTGGACATCGACTACACCGGCCACATCGAGAACCACGGCATCATCGAAGGTCTCGGCGCAGCCGGCTCGAAGGACGGCTCGCCCAACGGCAGCGAAGGCATCGCCATGGGCGGCGGCACCGTCATCAACTACGCCGGCGCGGTCATCCGCAGCGTCGACCGCGGCATCCTGGTCGACGACGGCAACGGCAACAGCGGCTTCAGCTCCACCACACTGGAAAACCACGGCACGATTTCCGGCGAATCCTCCTCGGGCGTTACCCTCTCGGGCGACCTCGACGACACCGTGATCAACGACGGTCTGATCCACGGCGGCAACGGCATCGCATTGGAAATGGGCGGCGGCAACGACAGCCTGGTGCTGCTCTCCGGCAGCCGCTTCGAAGGCCTGGTGGACGGCGGCAGCGGCCGCGATAGCGTGACCCTCGACGACGCCGCCGGCGGCAGCTTCGGCAACAGCAGCAACTTCGAATGGCTGGACGTGAAACAGGGCAGTTGGGCCCTCTCCAGCGTGAACGACTTCAGCGAAGGCGGCGAAGTCTTCAGCGGCGCCAGCCTGAGCAACACCGGCAGCCTCCTCGGCACCCTGCAGGTCGACCAGGGCGCCACCTACTCGGGCAGCGGCAGTGTCGGCGGCCTGGACGTCGCCGGCACCCTGGTCGCCTCGCCGACCCTGGGCGCTGCCCACGTCACCGGCAACCTCAACCTGCAGAGCGGCTCGACGCTCTCCTTCGGCGTGGAGCCCAGCGGCGCCCATGCCATCGTGCAGGTGGACGGCACCGCCAGCATCGCAGGCTCGCACCTCGCCGTGCAGGCTGGCAGCGGCAACTGGCCATGGCAGAGCAGTGTGCAGGTCATCGGTGCTACCGGCGGCGTCAGCGGGCAGTTCGCCGACGTGAAGAGCAACTTCGCCTTCCTCACCCCGACGCTCAGCTACAGCGCCAACAGCGTCGACCTGCAACTGATCCGCAACGACGTGCAGTTCGGCGACCTGGCCAGCAGCAGCAACGGCCGCAATGCCGGCGCCGCGCTGCAAAGCCAGAACGGCGGCGCGCTGTACAACGCACTGGTCACCAGCGATGCAAGCAACGCCAGCGCTGCCCTGGAGCAGTTGGCCGGCGCCAGTAACGCCAGCCTCGCCGCCGCGACCATCGTCGGCAGCCAGCAGGTCGGCAGCGCCATGCTCAACGCCGTACGCCAACTGGGCAGCAGCAGCTTGCTGGCTGCCACCGAGCGCAACGATACGCCGATGCTCGCCGCCACCGGCGTGCCCAGCGAAGCGCGCAACCTGAACGACCCGAACGCCTCCGGCCGGCTGTGGGTACAGGGCATCGGCAGCCACGGCAAGCTCGACGAACACAACAAGAGTGGCGACCTGCAACAGGACACCGGCGGCACCCTGCTCGGTGCCGACTGGGCAGTGACTCCGGACTGGCGCCTGGGCGTGCTGGGCGGCTACTCGCACACTGATCTGGATGGCAGCGGCGGTGTTTCCGGCGATATCGAAAGCTGGCACCTGGGCGCCTACGCGCTGCACCAGAGCGGCCCGCTGGCCCTGCGACTGGGCGCGGCCTACAGCAGCCACGACGGCGAGAGCAAACGCCGGGTCGAGTTCGACGGCGTCAGCGATCGCCCCAAAGGTGACTATGACGCCGACAGCTGGCAGGCCTTCGCCGAGACTGGCTACGCCATGGGCAGCGGCCGCCTGAGCGCCGAGCCCTACGCACGCCTGGACTACCAGCGCTACGAGCGCGATTCGTACGACGAGAAAGGCGGCGCCGCCGCACTGCACGTCGACTCCCAGGACCAGGACAACCTGAGCAGCACCCTGGGCCTGCGCATCGCCCGCCTGGATACCCTGAGCAACGGCATGAGTCTCACCCCGCGCCTGGGCCTGGGCTGGCGTCACACCTTCGGCGACATCGACAGCGAAACCCGCCAGTCCTTCATTGCCGGCGGTGATGCCTTCAGCGTCCAGGGCACCGCGTTGGACCGCAACAGCCTGCTGCTGGACGTCGGTTTCGACGTCGGCCTGTCCGCACGCAATAGCGTCGGCATCGGCTACAGCGGGCAGATGGGGAGCAATGCGCAGAACCACGCGCTGATCGCCCAGTGGCAGATGGCGTTCTGACCTGAACAACGTGCAACGAAAAAGCCCGGTACCCACCGGGCTTTTTCCTTTGAGTCTTTGACACGGATGAATCGGAAATTTCCCGGCCAATCTCGGAGCACGGCAAATGGCCTCACACCCCGGAGACGGCAAAGCTTGCGGCCCCGGTCAACCGACCGGCATTCGCCAACCCTCGATGAGTGAGCACCCTCATGAAAAAGCTTTGCCTCCTGATCGCCGCCTGCGCCGTCCTCGCCGCCTGCGACAAGAAACCCGAGTCGACCTCGCAGACCGCTGTGCCCGCAGCCGCCACCCAGCAAGCCAAGCCTGCGCCGCAACCTGAAGCCGCGCCGGCGGAGCAGCCCGCACCGGCTTCCACCGAGGAACAGGCCACTCCGGCAGAGCAGCCAGCCGCCGAACAGGCCGCACCGCAAGCGCAACCCGAGACCGCCGACAAGCCGGCCGAGAACAAGCAGCAGTAGGATTTCACCCGGCTTTACAGCGCATTCCAGCCAGCCGCCGCGGGGCGGCTGGTTGATTCAGGGGCGCAGTTGGCTGAGGTAAGCGGCCAGCGCCTTAATGTCGTCATCGCTGAGTAGCCCGGCTACCGCCAGCATCGGCGAGCCGGCCCGGCTCGGGTCCTTGTCACGGTAGCGCTGCAGCGCGTGGGTCAGGTAAGGCCTTGGCTGCCCGGCAATGCGCGGGAAGCCATCACGGCCCATCGCCTGGGCGCCATGGCAGGTCACGCAGACCGTGGCGAAACGCTGGGCACCCTGCTCGATCTCCGCCGCGTCAGGCACGGCTTCCGTGCGTGGCAGGACCTCCTGCTGGCTGAAGTAGTAAGCGATATTCACCCGCTCGTTGAGCGTCAGCAGCTTGGCCGCCTGGTTCATCACGAAGTCGGTGCGCTGGCCGTCGACATACTTCTCGAAGGCATCGAACAGGTACTGCGGATTCTGCCCGGCCAGGTTGGGGATGTAATCGCGCTTGCTGTTGCCGTCCTTGCCGTGACACTTGCTGCACAGCAGGATGCGCTCCTCGGCGGCCGCATAGGCCTGTTCGCGCTTGGCCGGGTCCTTCTCCAGGGCAGCAAGCCGATCCATCATTTCCGATGACTGCGCCAATGCCTGGGCGCTCGCGCACAGCAGCACCCACCACAGAACGACTCTCCCCATCACCGCACCCTGGTCAGTTTTCCCAGCGTCGACGCTAATGGGTTTCTGAAGGAAGTTTCCGACGCAGATCAAGCAAACGCGCCGTCGGCTGAAAAACCTGCGGGCAAAAAAAGGGGGAGCATCGTGCTCCCCCGTGGGACTGAACCTTAAAGACCCGTCTGTCCTTGGTCAGCCTTCAATTTCAACCAGGATCTCACCGGGGTTGACCCGGTCGCCCTTGGCTACGTGGATGGCCTTCACGGTGCCGGCGATGCCCGCCTGCACTTCGGTCTCCATCTTCATGGCTTCGGTGATCAGCACGGCCTGGCCGGCCTTCACGCTGTCGCCTTCCTTCACCAGCACATCGACGATGTTGCCCGGCATGGTGGTGCTGACATGGCCCGGCTCGCTGGCGTGCTTGCGCTTGTTGCCGCCGCCGCCGACGAACTCGTTGAGCGGCTCGAACACCACTTCTTCGGGCATGCCATCCACCGACAGGTAGAAGTGGCGCTTGCCGTCGGTCTTCACGCCGACGCCGGTGATGTCCACGCGGTAGCTCTCGCCGTGCACGTCGACCACGAATTCGGTCGGTACGCCCTCACCGCCGGCAGCGGCGACGCCCTTGCCGTTGGGGATCGGCAGCAGCTCTTCGGGTTTCAGGGTGCCGGCGGCACGCTCCTCGAGGAACTTGCGGCCGATGTCGGGGAACATGGCGAAGGTCAGCACGTCCTCTTCGGACTTGGCCAGGCTGCCGATCTCTTCGCGCAGCTTGTTCAGCTCCGGCTTGATCAGGTCGGCCGGGCGCACGTCGATGACTTCCTCGTTGCCGATGGCCTGGCGGCGCAGCTGCTCGTTGATCTTGCCCGGCGCCTTGCCGTAACGGCCCTGCAGGTAGAGCTTCACCTCGTTGGTAATGGTCTTGTAGCGCTCGCCGGCCAGCACGTTGAAGAACGCCTGAGTGCCGACGATCTGCGAGGTCGGGGTGACCAGGGGCGGGAAACCGAGGTCTTCGCGCACGCGGGGGATTTCCGCGAGCACTTCGGGCATGCGGTTCAGCGCGCCCTGTTCCTTGAGCTGGTTGGCCAGGTTGGAAATCATCCCGCCCGGTACCTGGTTGACCTGCACGCGGGTATCCACGCCAGTGAACTCGCTCTCGAACTGGTGGTACTTCTTGCGCACGGCGTGGAAGTACATGCCGATTTCCTGGATCAGCTCCAGGTCCAGGCCGGTATCGAACGGGGTGTCGCGCAGGGCGGCGACCATGGATTCGGTGCCCGGGTGGCTGGTGCCCCAGGCCATGCTGGAGATCGCGGTGTCGATGCGGTCGGCGCCGTTTTCCACAGCCTTGAGCTGGCACATGCTGGCCACGCCGGCGGTGTCGTGGGAGTGCACTACCACGTCCAGCGGCAGCGCCTCTTTCAGCGCCTTGACCAGTTGGCCGGTGGCATACGGAGTCAGCAGGCCGGCCATGTCCTTGATGGCGATGGAGTCCACGCCCATGTCGGCCATGGCCTTGCCCTGGGCAACGAAGGCCTCGATGGTGTGCACCGGGCTGGTGGTATAGGCAATGGTGCCCTGGGCGTGCTTGCCAGCAGCCTTCACCGCTTCGATGGAGACGCGCAGGTTACGCACGTCGTTCATCGCGTCGAAGATGCGGAACACGTCGATGCCGTTGACCGCCGCCTTGGCGACGAAGGCACGGACCACGTCGTCGCTGTAGTGGCGGTAGCCCAGCAGGTTCTGCCCGCGCAGGAGCATCTGCAGGCGGGTGTTGGGCAGCGCGACCTTGAGCTTGCGCAGGCGCTCCCACGGGTCTTCCTTGAGGAAGCGTACGCAGGCGTCGAAGGTGGCGCCGCCCCAGACTTCCAGCGACCAGTAGCCGACCTTGTCGAGCTTGTCGCAGATGGGCAGCATGTCCTCGGTGCGCATCCGGGTCGCCAGCAGCGACTGGTGGGCGTCGCGCAGGATGGTATCGGTGACGGTGACTTTCTTGGCAACGGTCATGTACGTGATCCTCACAGGCCAGCGTGGGCGGCAATGGCGGTAGCGATGGCGATGGCCAGGTGCGACGGGGTGCGTTTGATGGAGTACTGGGTCAGTTCCGGGTGGCTTTCGACGAAGCTGGTGTTGAACTGGCCGTTACGGAATTCCGGGTTCTTGAGGATTTCCTGGTAGTAGGCCGCTGTGGTCTTCACGCCCTGCACGCGCATGTCGTCCAGCGCACGCAGGCCGCGGTCCAGCGCCTCTTCCCAGGTCAGTGCCCAGACCACCAGCTTCAGGCACATCGAGTCGTAGTACGGCGGGATGGTGTAGCCGGTGTAGATCGCCGTGTCGGTGCGCACGCCGGGGCCGCCGGGCGCGTAGTAGCGGGTGATCTTGCCGAAGGACGGCAGGAAGTTGTTCTTCGGGTCTTCGGCGTTGATGCGGAACTGCAACGCGAAGCCACGGTGGATGATGTCTTCCTGCTTCACGGACAGCGGCAGGCCCGACGCCACGCGAATCTGCTCGCGGACGATGTCGATGCCGGTGATTTCCTCGGTGATGGTGTGTTCCACCTGCACGCGGGTGTTCATCTCCATGAAGTACACCTCGCCATCGGCGAGCAGGAACTCCACGGTGCCGGCGTTCTCGTAGCCCACGGCCTTGGCCGCGCGCACGGACAGGTCGCCGATGTAGGCGCGCTGTTCGGGGGTCAGCTGCGGGCTGGGGGCGATCTCGATGAGCTTCTGGTTGCGGCGCTGGATCGAGCAGTCGCGCTCGAACAGGTGCACGGTGTTGCCGAAGGAGTCGGCGAGAATCTGTGCCTCGATGTGCTTCGGATTGACGATGCACTTCTCGAGGAAGACCTCCGCGCTGCCGAAGGCCTTGGTGGCCTCGGAGATCACCCGGGGGAAATTCTGCTCCAGCTCTTCGCGGCTGTTGCAGCGGCGGATACCGCGGCCGCCGCCACCGGAGGTGGCCTTGAGCATCACCGGGTAGCCGATGCGCTCGGCTTCGGACAGGGCTTCGGCCAGGTCGGCGACGTTGCCTTCGGTACCGGGAGTGCAGGGCACGCCGGCGGCGATCATGCTGCGGCGCGCCTCGGTCTTGTCGCCCATGCGGCGGATGACTTCGGCGGACGGGCCGATGAACTTGATCCCGCGCTCGGCGCAGATATCGGCCAGCTCGGCGTTCTCGGAGAGGAAGCCGTAACCGGGGTGCAGGGCGTCGCAACCGGTTTCCACGGCCAGGTTCACCAGCGCCCGCGGGTTGAGGTAACCCGCCAGCGGGTCGGCGCCCAGGCTGTGCGCTTCGTCGGCACGCTTCACATGCAGGGCGTGGCGGTCGGCGTCGGAATAGACGGCCACCGAACGAATGCCCATCTCGGCGCAGGCGCGCACGATCCGGACAGCGATCTCCCCACGGTTGGCGATCAGGATTTTCTTGATCACTGCGGCTTTCCCTCGGCCCGGGCCTTGTGGACCCCGGCGTAAAGACCAATCGGCAGCCCCGTTCAGGCAGCTGGATTCTCTTGTGGATATTCGTGGCCGGAGCGGGTTCCGGCGTGTTTTTACCCTAGCGCGGGAGGGAGGATTAACCAAAATCAATAATTATTGGGGTAGCCATAAAGAATGCTTTATAGTCGCTGAAAAATGTCGCCATCGAGCAGGCTTCTATGCGTAAGTCATTGATGCGTATGACCCTTCGCCAGCTGCAGGTTTTCCGCGCGGTGTGCGAAAGCCGTTCCTACAGCCGCGCCGCCGAAGAAATGGCCCTGACCCAGCCGGCGGTCAGCCTGCAGATCCGCCAGCTCGAAGAACTGGTCGGCCAGCCGCTGTTCGAGTACATCGGCAAGAAGCTCTACCAGACCGATGCCGCCGACGCCCTGCTGCGCGCCACCAACGACATCTTCCAGCGCCTGGAAGTGCTGGACATGAACCTCTCCGACCTCAAGGGCTCGCTGCAGGGCCAGTTGCGCCTGGCGGTGGAATCCAGCGCCAAATACATCACTCCGCACCTGTTCGCCGCGTTCCACGCCCAGCACCCGGATGTCAGCCTGAACCTCACGGTGGTCAACCGCGCCCAGGTGATCAAGCGCCTCTCGGATAACCGCGACGACCTGGTGATCATGTCCCTGGTGCCGCAGGACATGGCGCTGGAGTTCCTGCCCTTCCTGAACAACCCGATCGTTGCCGTGGCACCGCCGGACCACCCGCTGTGCAACGCCGCGAAGCTTTCGCTGAAGGACCTGGAACCCTATCCGCTGCTGATCCGCGAGCCCGGCTCGGGTACGCGCAAGGCCTGTGAGGAACACTTCCAGCAGAAACGCGCGCACTTCGCGCAGACACTGGAGTTCGCCTCGCTGGAGGGGTCACGGGAAGGGGTATTGGCGGGACTGGGACTGGCGCTGCTGCCACGCCATGCGGTGAGCCGCGAGCTGCAGTCCGGGCTGCTGCACGAACTGCCGGTGGAAGAGCTGCCGCTCTACCGCAGCTGGTGTCTGGTACATGCCCGCGGCAAGCGCCTGAGTCCGGTGGCCCAGGCGTTCGTCGCCTTCATCCGTGAAGAGCGGGCGCTGATCAGCCAGCTTGCCGAACGCTTCGCCGGCCCGCCTTCGCCGAAGTGAGGTAGGCGGCGGCGATCAGGTCAGGGTAATCGGAGGTTTCGAGGGCGAGGCGCTGGGCCTCCATGCGGTCCTCGATGGCGCGACGGAACTGCATGCGCCGCTGGTCTTCGAGCTTGCGGCGGGTCTTGCTGTCCACTTGGAGCTGGGTGTCGTCGATATGGCGGGGCATCTCGCATCTCCCAAGGCCTAAGGGCTGGAGACGCCAGCATGCTGGGGGCGGATGACGGTTTGACGACGCGGCAATGAAAGCGGCGGTGACGCCGACGAGCGGTCGGCGGCACCGTTACGGCCGAATCAGGACGCCTCTTCCGGCCGCTCTTCGTGGTTCTTCACCACCTTGGGCGACAGGCGCAGGCTGCGCAGGCTGCGCTTCACGCTCTTGAGGTGGTTCACCAGGTCCGGGCCGCGGGCCATGGCCACGCCCATCGCCAGCACGTCGATCACCACCAGGTGGGCAATGCGCGAGGTCAGCGGGGTGTAGATGTCGGTGTCTTCATGCACGTCCACCGCGAGGTTCACGGTCGCCAGGTCCGCCAGCGGAGTCTGGCTGGGGCACAGGGTGATCAGCGTCGCGCCGGCTTCGCGCACCAGGTTGGCGGTCACCAGCAGGTCCTTGGAGCGGCCGGACTGGGAGATGCAGATCGCCACGTCCGAAGGTTTCAGGGTCACCGCCGACATGGCCTGCATGTGCGGGTCGGAATACGCCGCCGCCGACAGCAGCAGGCGGAAGAACTTGTGCTGGGCATCCGCCGCCACCGCGCCCGACGCGCCGAAGCCGTAGAACTCGACACGCTGGGCGTGGGCGATGGCCGCGATGGCGCGCTCCAGGGCGTGAGTGTCGAGGTGCTCGCGCACTTCCATCAGCGAGTGCAGGGTGGTGTCGAAGATCTTCAGGCTGAAGTCCGCCACCGAGTCGCTCTCGTTGATCGAGAACTGGCCGAAACTGGCGCCGGCGGCCAGGCTCTGCGCCAGCTTGAGCTTGAGGTCCTGGAAACCGCTGCAGCCGATGGCGCGGCAAAAACGCACGATGGTCGGCTCGCTGACGCCGACACCATGGGCGAGGTCCGCCATGGAGCTGTGCATGACCGATGCAGGGTCCTGCATCACGTGATCGGCAACCTTGAGCTCCGACTTGCGGAGCAGATGACGCGACTGGGCAATGTGCTGCAAAAGGTTCACAGGGATGGGCTCGGTGATAGTTGTCTGAAATTTATGTAGTCTTGTTGTAGTTATACTACAAAACTACTCGCCAAGCCCAGGGAATAAGTCGTTGAATATGCCCGCCAGCCTTAGTCTTCCCAGTTCCTGCGACATCCTGGTATTCGGCGGCAGTGGTGACCTGGCCCTGCACAAGCTGCTTCCGGCGCTCTATCACCTGCACCGGGAGAATCGCCTGCCGGCCGACACGCGGATCTTCGCCCTCGCCCGCAGCAACCGCGACAATGCCTCCTACCTTGCCCTTGCCGAGCGCAACTGCCGGGTGCAGGTGGCGCGCAGCGACTTCTCCGCCGAAGCCTGGCGCAGCTTCGCCCAGCGCCTGCAATACGTCGCCATGGACGCCTCGCAGAGCGCCGACTTCGGTCGCCTGGCCAAGGCCCTCAAGCGCAGCGAAGGTCGCGTGCTGGTGCACTATCTGGCCACCACACCGAGCCTGTTCGCGCCCATTGCACAGAACCTGAAGATCGCCGGCCTGGCCGGGCCGCTGGCGCGCATCGTGCTGGAGAAGCCGCTGGGCCATTCGCTGGAATCGGCGGTGGCGATCAACCAGGCCATCGGCGAGGTGTTCGACGAATCCCGCGTGTTCCGCATTGACCACTACCTGGGCAAGGAAACTGTGCAGAACCTGATGGCCCTGCGCTTCGCCAACACCCTGTTCGAGCCGGTATGGCGCAACGGTTTCATCGATCACGTGCAGATCACCGTCAGCGAAACCCTGGGCGTGGAAAACCGCGGCGGCTATTACGACCATGCCGGGGCCATGCGCGACATGGTGCAGAACCACCTGTTGCAGTTGCTCTGCCTGGTGACCATGGAAGCGCCGGTGCGCTTCGATGCCGAGGCGGTACGCAACGAGAAGGTAAAGATCCTCCAGGCGCTCAAGCCGATCACCGGGCAGGACGTGCAGGACAAGACCGTGCGCGGCCAGTACACCGCCGGACACATTGGCGGACAGGATGTTCCGGCCTACTGGTTCGAGAAGAACGTCGACAACGACAGCGATACGGAGACCTTCGTCGCCGTTCAGGCGGAGATCGATAACTGGCGCTGGTCTGGCGTGCCGTTCTACCTGCGCACCGGCAAGCGCATGGCGAAGAAGTGCTCGGAGATCGTCATTCAGTTCAGGCCGGTCCCCAACAGCCTGATCGGCAACGGTGCCGGCGCGGCCAACCGTCTGTGGATAAGACTGCAGCCCGAAGAACGCATCAGCGTGCAACTGATGGCCAAGGCCCCCGGCAAGGGCATGCAGCTGGAACCAGTGGAGCTGGACCTCAACCTCGCCCAGGCTTTCAGCATCAACAAACGCCGCTGGGACGCCTACGAACGCCTGCTGCTGGACGTGATCGAGGGCGACTCGACGTTGTTCATGCGCCGCGACGAGGTGGAAGCGGCCTGGAGCTGGGTCGACCCGATCATCAAGGGCTGGCACGAGCACTACCAGAGCCCGCGCCCCTATCCGGCCGGCAGCAACGGGCCGGAGCAGGCGCAGACGCTGCTGGAGCTGCAGGGACGGCGCTGGCTGGAGTGATAGGGCTCCTACAGGATCAAAGGCCCCCTCACCCTAACCCTCTCCCGCAAGCGGGAGAGGGGACCGTTCGGTGGAGGATGAAGCCTTGGCGTCAGCCGGTACGGACGGCTCCCTCTCCTTGGGGAGAGGGCTGGAGCGAGGGGATGCGCTGGCACCGCGTGGCCGACAGAAGACCGTTACTCTTGCATACATCGGACGTACCGAATTCTGGCGCGATCCGTTGACCTCGCTCAGCACGCGCAGCCCGCGGACTTTCTAGAGTGGCAGCCTTTTTCCCACTACCCGCTGCATTGCCATGTCCCGCACTCCGTTTGCCCCCGAACTGCTCTGCCCCGCCGGCTCGCTGAAAAGCCTGCGCCACGCCTTCGCTTACGGCGCCGACGCCGTCTACGCCGGCCAACCGCGCTACAGCCTGCGGGTGCGCAACAACGAGTTCGACCACGCCAATCTCGCCACCGGCATCAACGAAGCCCATGCCCTGGGCAAGCGTTTGTACGTGGTGGTCAACATTGCCCCCCACAACGCCAAGCTGAAAACCTTCCTGCAGGACGTCGAGTCGGTGATCGCCCTGGGGCCGGATGCGCTGATCATGTCCGATCCCGGCCTGATCATGCTGGTTCGCCAGCATTTCCCCGAGGTTGATATACATCTCTCAGTGCAGGCCAACGCGGTGAACTGGGCCAGCGTGGAGTTCTGGCGCCAGCAGGGGCTCAAGCGGGTGATCCTCTCCCGCGAGCTGTCGCTCGAAGAGATCGGCGAGATTCGTGAGCGCGTGCCGGGCATGGAGCTGGAAGTCTTCGTCCATGGCGCGCTGTGCATGGCCTACTCCGGGCGCTGCCTGCTGTCGGGCTACATCAACCGCCGCGACCCCAACCAGGGCACCTGCACCAACGCCTGCCGCTGGGAATACCAGACCCACGCCGCCCACGAAGACGAACTGGGCCACGCCGTGCGCAACGTCGAACCGACCCTGGGCATCGGCGCACCGACCAAGGAGATCGTCCTGCTCGAAGAGGCCAACCGCCCCGGCGAGCTGATGGAAGCCTTTGAGGACGAGCACGGCACCTACATCATGAACTCCAAGGACCTGCGCGCCATCCAGCATGTGCAACGTTTGACGCAGATGGGCGTGCATTCGCTGAAAATCGAGGGCCGCACCAAGTCCCACTACTACGTCTCGCGCACGGCCCAGGCCTACCGCAAGGCCATCGACGACGCCGTCGCCGGGCGCGCCTTCGACCTCGGCCTGATGGACACCCTCGAATCCCTGGCCCATCGCGGCTATACCGAGGGCTTCCTGCGCCGCCACGTGCATGACGAGTACCAGAACTACCAGTACGGCCACTCCCTGTCCGAGCGCCAGCAGTTCGTCGGCGAGTTCACCGGCGAGCGCCGTCACGGGCTGGCCGAGGTGCGGGTGAAGAACCGCTTCGAAGTCGGCGACAGCGTCGAGCTGATGACCCCGGCCGGCAACCGCACCTTCCGCCTGAATGCCATGGAGAACGCCCGTGGCGAGTCAATCGGCGTCGCGCCGGGTGATGGCCATCTGGTGCATATCCCGGTGCCCGGGGAACTGGACCTGCAGTACGCCTTGCTGATGCGTAACCTGAATGGCGGAACCACACGGGATGCTCGCGAAGCGACGGCCGACGGATGCGCGAACGAGTGCGGCAAGTGTGGGTGTGGTGGCGGTTGATTTAGCTGCAGGAACCGCGAGCTTGGTTAGTCACCTGCACCACTCTCACGGGTTCTGCAGGAACACCACATACCCCCTGAACCACCGGCTCTGCGCCAGGTAATCCGGCGCCTGCCATTCCCCGTACTGCGCCAGCCCGATGCGGAAGGGCAGTTGCAGGCGCGCCACGCGCGGCAGGTAGGCCTGGTAGTTGGGAATGGTCGTGCGTCCCTGGTAGGTCTGCACCACCACCTCGTCCACTACGCCGGCCAGGCGATTGATGGTCTCCGGTGCGCCATTGCTGCCCCAGTCCATCAGCCCGGTGATGCTCAGCTTGCAGTCTTCCGGCAGACGTTTGCGCAGGTCCTGGAGGAAGTCGACGTACTCGTCCAGGTGACGCGTGCGGGCATCGAAATCGATCTGCACGCCCACCACCGGGTTGCCCGCCGCGCGCCAGCGGCGCAGCTGGGACAGCAGGGTGCGGTAGATGTCCTCGCTCCAGCGCAGGGTGTGGGCGCGGTAGACCACCCAGACCTCGCCCTGCTTCAGGCGCGGAATGGCGATGCCCTGGGCGATCAGGCGGGCCTGGCCTTCGCGCTGGCGCGGCGCGCTGACCTGCCCCTGCAGGACGTAGAGCGTGCGAGCCTGGGCCAGCACTGGCTGGGGCGCGACGCCGCTCCAGAGCCAGAAGGCATCGTGGTCCGCGGCGTCCACGCCGGCCGCCGAGGCGTTGCCAACGAGCAGCGCCAGCGCCAGCACCACGGCCCGGCGCACCAGGATTACCAGTAGTACTTCAGAGACTTCGCCCAGGGCGTGGCGGAGTACTGGCCCTTGAGCGTGCGGAACCACTGCTTGCGCTGCACCGGGGCAATGTCCTGGCTGCCGCAGCCATTGAAGCCGCTGGGCGCGAAGCAGTTGATGGCGCGGAACAGCGCGTACGCGCGGTCCTCTTCCACCGCCTGCTTGTCGGCGATGACCTTGAGGTAGCCGTCCATGCGCGAGTAGGGCGTGCCGGGGAACAGCGACTCGCCCCCGCCCAGTTCGCGCTCGCTGGGCTGGGTGTCGAGGGGGAAGCCGTCCAGGCCGTTGCGCAGGATGAATTCGCCCAGGCAGTTCAGCGCCTTGGGCGGCTGCGGAGATTGCAGCAGGTCGCGGGCGACGTCGACGATCGCCGGGCACTCGTAGCCGCTGTCGTTCTTGCCGCCGGGCCACTGGAACAGCGACAGCGGCATGCTGCCGTAGAGGTAGCCGATGCTGGCGCCCAGGGGCTTGCCACTGCCATCGGTGGGCAGCAGGGAGAGGTCGTCGATGTAGGCCTGGTACTGGCCATGCAGCAGGTCCTTGTAGAGCAGAGCGAACAGCGCGGTATCGCGCTCTTCCACGGAGACGCTGGTGGATTTCGCCTGCTGGCGCAGCAGTTCGGGCCCCGCGATGTGGCGCAGGAGGATTTCGCGGATGATCGGCGTGTGCACCGGCGAGCCTTCGGCGAACACCTTCACCAGGCGGTCGCTGCGCTCATAGTTGAAGGCCAGGGCCAGCTCCAGCTGGTCGCGCTGCAGCGGCTGTACCGCCAGCGGCAACAGGCGCAGCCAGAGTTTCTCGGCGGCGATCCAGTCGTTGCCGGCCTCGAGGGCGAAACCGCGCAGGACCTGCTGGCTGAAGGCAAGGTAGTCGAGCTTGGCGGGCGGATCTTCGGGCAGCGACTTCAGCGCCTCGACGGGCTTTTCCTCGACATAGAGCTGGTAGGCCGCCATCAAATAGTCATGCAGGCCGGGGGTCTTCGCGAAAAGGTCCTTCTGCGCGGCCAGTCCCGCAGCGTCCAGGGCGCGGGGCTCGCTGGGCTCGTGGTGGCGCATCTGCATCAGATCGAGCACCGCCAGCAGACGCGCATCGCGCACATCGGCCGGGTGCGCGGTGACCAGCAGCTTGTTGTCGACTTCCTGCACCAGTTGGGCGAGATCGTCGGCATCCTGGCGGGCGAACAGCTCGGCGTACTCGCCGGCCAGCCGGCCTTCATCGCTCATCAGCCAGTAGACACGCCGCGTCAGGCCCTTGGCCGAGGCGCCGTAGCGGCCTTGTGGATAAGCCTTGAGGTAGTCGCCCAGCGCGGATTCGGCCTGGACGAGGATCTTCTTGTCGACCTTGCGCAGATCCGGGTAGCCCATCTCGTCGAAGGCGTTCTGCTGCGCCTGGTTGAGCAGCGCACGGGCGACCATGTAGCGCGAGGTTTCCTTCAGCCAGGCCTGGTCGCTGTCCTGCAGGCTACGGAAGGATTTAAGCGCGTCAGCGAAGCGCCCGCTGTAGAAGTCCGCCGCACCCTTGAGGTAAGTACGGTAGGCCTTGGCCGGGGCGCTCTGCAGGTCGCCCGGCAGCAGCACGCTGAGCTGGGTTTCGTCCCACTGGCAGGCACCCAGCAGGGTCAGACGCGCCCGGGCCAGGCCCTGGCGCTCGCCAGCGGTGAGGCTGTCGGCCAGCAGCAGCTGGCTGAGGAAGTCCTGGGCGGTGAGCGGATTGTTGCTGCGGCAGCGGCTGCCTTCGCCGCTGGCGAAGCTGTCGGCGGAGGACTGCACGGTATCCGCCGGCAGGCCGATGCGCGCGGCAAGATCGGCCAGGGACGCGGTGCTGGTGCTGTCGGGCGCGTCTTCCGGGGCCGCGCCGTCGAGCCAGCGGGCCAGCGGGAAAGGCACCTGGCCGTAACCCAGCTGCTGCTCGTCGTCGGTCAGCGCGCGGTTGGGGATGCTGGCCTGGCCGGCATCGGCCAGCAGCAGTTGCAGATTGACCCGGCTGTCGTTGCCCGGACTCAGGAAAGGCAGGCTGTTGCACACGTCCAGCGTGTCGCGCTTGAGGTTCCAGCTCGGATAACAGGAGTCGTCGCTGCTCGCGCGCGCCTCCTGCACGCCGAGGCAGCCGGTGATCAGGGCCAGCAGGGTCAGTCCGTACAGACGCATGAATGATCCTTGTCCGTTGGAGCCCGCACGCCGGGCCGGAATTCAGAGCAGGAAGAATCTTACCTCGCCGCGCCTGGTCTTGCCCGCCTGCATGGGGGCAAGACTGTAAAAGCGATCTACCGCACAGCAGGGCCTGCGACACGTTGTCCAGCTGATTCCTTCTTTGTTCCGGCTCAAAGAAGGAATTTGCCGACCGGGTATTTCTTCTCCCAACGACAGATCGTCGAATACGGAGAGTTACCCATGCTTGATCAGGAAGAGATTTCGCTTTCCCGCCGCACGCTGCTGGCCGGCGCCGTGGTTCTGGGCGTCACCGGCAGCATGCTTGGCAGCGGCACGGCAATGGCCGACGGGGAGGCAGCGCCGAAGAACATGGGGCCGGCCGTGGACCTCTCGAAGCTGGAGCACGTCCAGGTCGAGCTGGTTGCGCCACCCTTCGTCCATGCCCACGAGCAGCGCGCCAAGGGCAAGCCCAAGGTCGTGCAGTTCCGCATGGTGATCGAGGAGAAGAAGCAGGTCATCGACGACGACGGCACCGAGATCCACGCCATGACCTTCAATGGCTCGGTGCCCGGGCCGATGATGGTGGTGCACCAGGACGACTACCTGGAACTCACCCTGGTCAACCCGGCGAGCAACACCCTGACCCACAACATCGACTTCCATGCCTCCACCGGCGCCCTGGGCGGCGGCGCGCTGACCATCATCCAGCCCGGCGAGGAAGTGAAACTGCGCTTTCGCGCCACCCGCCCCGGCGTGTTCGTCTACCACTGCGCACCGGGCGGCGCGATGATCCCCTGGCACGTGGTCTCGGGCATGAACGGGGCGATCATGGTGCTACCGCGCGACGGCCTGAAAGACCGCGACGGCAAGGCGCTGAAGTACGACAAGGTGGTCTATATCGGCGAGCAGGACTTCTACGTCCCGCGCGACAAGGACGGCAACTTCAAGCGCTATGGCACGCCCATGGAAAGCTACAACGATATGCAGCAGGTCATGAAGGGGCTGATTCCCAGCCACGTCGTGTTCAACGGCAAGGTCGGCGCCCTGACCGGCAAGAATGCGCTCAAGGCCAATGTCGGCGAGACCCTGCTGATCGTCCACTCCCAGGCCAACCGCGATACCCGCCCGCACCTGATCGGCGGCCATGGCGATCACGTCTGGGCCACCGGCAAGTTCAACAATCCGCCGGAAGAGGACCTGGAAACCTGGTTCATCCCCGGCGGTGCGGCCGGCGCGGCGCTGTACACCTTCCTCCAGCCGGGCCTGTACACCTACCTCAACCACAACCTCATCGAAGCGGTGCTGCTGGGCGCCGCAGCGCATATCCAGGTCGAAGGCCAATGGAACAACGACCTGATGAGCCAGATCCAGCCGCCCACTGCGATCAAGTAGGCCCCGAGGCCGGCCCATCCGGGCCGGCCCCTTCCCAGCAAACGATAACGACGACCGGGCAGACCATGCGCAAGACCATCCTGATCGGCGTACCCGTCGCGCTGCTGCTGGGCGGGGCTTTCCTCCTGCTGCGGCCACAGCACGCAGCGGAACTCGCACCGCAAACCGTGAGACTCGAACCCCGCGACTTCGACTTCCGTCCGGCGGGCGACTACTGGCTGGAGAAACAGGCAGTGGACGCGCCTTCGCGGCGAGAACACCTCGCCCCGCGCTTCGAAGTCATGAAATTCCAGGTCAGCCAGGGCGAATACGCCCGCTGCGTGGCCGAAGGCGATTGCCTGCCGCTGGGCAACAGCGCCCCCCGCGACGACCTGCCGTTGACCGGCGCCAGCCTGCTGGATGCGCAGTTCTACGCCGACTGGCTGTCCAAGCGCACCGGCCAGCAGTGGCGGCTGCCGACCGATCGCGAGTGGGCCTTCTTCGCCGGCTCGCGCTGGGCCGACGATGCCCTGCGCATCGACGACGACGATGGCAGCAACCCGGCCCGGCGCTGGCTGGCGCGCTACCGCCTGGAAGCACAGACCCGCACGAGTGCCTCGGCGCTGCCCCAGGTGCGCGGCAATCACGGGCTCAATGAATACGGCGTGGCCGACCTGGGCGGCAATGTCTGGGAATGGACCCAGAGCTGCCATCAGCGGGTCAACCTCGACGCCCGCGGCGCACAGACCGAACGCGCCGAATACTGCTCGATCCGCATCGCCGAAGGTCGCCACCGGGCGGCGATCAACGATTTCGTCCGCGATGCCCGCGGTGGCGGCTGCAGCGCCGGGCAACCACCGGACAACCTCGGCTTCCGCCTGGTCAGGGACATCCCTTGATTCCCCTCAAGTTCCGCCACGGCCCTTAGCCGGTATGCTGCGGCGAACTGACGGGAATCATCGCCGTGACCGCCAATCTCTCGCTCCACCGCGCCTGGCTGGGCAGTTTGCCGCCCTTCGCCAACAGCAGCCGCGAGGAACAGGACGACATCCTCCGCCAGGCCAGCATCCTGCGCCTGGTCAGCGGCGCGGCCGTGTTCGAGCAGGGCGCGCCGGCGAGCAACTTCTACCTGCTGGTGCACGGCCGCCTGAAGGCCACCCAGCTCACCGGCGATGGCCAGCGGGTGCTGGTGCGGGTGGTCAATCCGGGCGACCTGTTCGGCTTCGTGCGCGCCCTGGGCCTTAGCAGTTACCCCGCGACCGCCACCGCCAACCGGGACAGCCTCGTGCTGGCCTGGCCCACCAGCCAGTGGGAACCGCTGCTGGCCCGCCACCCCGGTTTCGCCCTGAACACCGTCCAGGCCATCGGCGAGCGCCTGCAGGAAGCCCACGTACGTTTCTGCGAGCTGGCCACCGAAGAGGTCGAACGGCGCGTCGCGCATACCGTGCTGCGCCTGGTGCAGCAGTCCGGCCGAGCGGAAGCCGACGGTATCCGCATCGATTTCCCGGTGACCCGCCAGGACATCGCCGAAATGACCGGCACCACCCTGCACACCGTCTCGCGCATTCTCAGCGCCTGGGAAGAGCGTGGTCTGGTGCGCGGTGGCCGGCAGAAGCTGCTGGTGTGCAACCCGCAGCAGCTGATGCGAGTGGCCGGTGGCGACGAGCGGGAAGTGCTGGTCGAGGACGCTTGACTGCAATCAAGGAGCGTGGTGCGCGCCCTTCCCTAGACTGACCGCCTCCCTGCCAAGATTGACGGCCACCACGACTGCGGCCGCCGTACCCCACTCCGCCCGAGGCCAGCCATGACCGATACCCTCATCGAACGCACCCTGAGCGACCTGGCCTTCAGCCTGCCGGGCAGCTGTGCGCTGTTCCACGACTACAAGCTCGACTTCTGCTGTGCCGGCCAACGCAGCCTGGGCGAGGCCGCCAGCGAGCAGGGCCTGGACGCCCGGCGCATCGCCGAAGAACTGCAGGCGCTGCCACCGGCCAATGAGCAGACCGACTGGCGTCTGACCAGCAACGACCAGCTCATCGACCACATCCTCGAGCGTTACCACAAGGTCCACCGCGAGCAATTGCCGGCGCTGATCCCGCTGGCCGAACGGGTGGAGAAGACCCACGCCGCGCACCCGCAGTGCCCCGCCGGCCTGACGGCGCACCTGAAGACCATTCAGGAAGAGCTGGAATGGCACATGTGCAAGGAGGAGAGCGTGCTCTTCCCCTGGCTGCGCCAGGGCATCCCGCTGTCCCACGTGCAGGGCCCGATCGGCGTGATGCGCCATGAGCACGACGAGCACTCGCAATCCCTCGCCGTGCTGGCCGACCTGACCGACGACCTTACCGTGCCAGCGGACGGCTGCAACAGCTGGCGGCGACTCTACAGCGGCCTGGAAGAACTGCGTCGCGACCTGATGCAGCACATCCACCTGGAGAACAACCTGCTGTTCCTCGGCGCCAACCACCCGGCCTGAGCGCCGGACCGGGAGCCAGGAGGGCGACCAGTGACAGCTTGCCTCACCACACTGTCCGGCGGCATCGCACATACTGGCGGGATTGTCCCCGCCCAGGAGCGCCCCGCCATGCAAGCGCATCGCGTCCACCACCAGATTCTGTGCGGCCACCACCTGTTCAACGTGCTCAACGAGGAACAGCTGGAGCAGTTGCTCGCCACCAGCACGCTGCTCAACCTGGAGAAGGGCGACAAGCTGTTCCTCCAGGGCGAGCCGGCCCATGCCTTCTACTTCGTTATTTCCGGGGCGGTAAAAATCTACCGCCTGACGCCGGAGGGACAGGAGAAGGTGCTGGAGGTGGTCGGCAGCCGGCAGACCTTCGCCGAAGCCATGATGCTGATGGACACCCCCGACTACGTGGCCTCGGCCCAGGCGCTGGAGCCCACGCAGGTCTACCGCTTCGCCAACCGCACCTACATGGAGCTGCTGCACAGCAACCCGCAACTGCCCTTCTCCCTGCTCGCCACCCTCTGCGTACGCCTGCACCGGCGGATCAACGAGATCGAAACGCTGTCGCTGAAGAACTCCACCCACCGCGTGGTGCGCTACCTGATCACCCAGCTCAATCGCCAGGGCAGCGAAATCAACCGCTTCGAGTTGCCGATGGCCAAGCAACTGGTGGCCGGGCACCTGTCGATCCAGCCGGAGACCTTTTCCCGCGTGCTACGGCGGCTGATCGACGAAAAGATCATCGACCTCGACGGACGCAACGTGCAGGTACTCGACGTCGCGCGGCTGGAACAGTTCGAGTAGGTCCATGCGCCAGTGCCTGTATTGCCAGCACGAGAGCCCCGAGGACGCTGCCGATTGCCCGCAGTGCGGGATGCATCTGCCGCTTGATCAGGAACTGGCAAAGCAGCGCCGGCTGAAGCGCTTCGCCTGGTACTGCGCGATGCTCGCGGTGTTCTGCGCGGCGATGATGGTCTGGCTGCCGCGCTGAGGCCCGCTCGCCTTTGCTTTTCGTAGGACCGAGGGGGCGCCTAGCCCTTGCTCCTTCAGGAATGCGTCGTCCGCCGTCAGCCTTGGCGACGGGTGAGCTGCCGATACAGCTGCGGCAGTTGCACCGGCAGCTGCGCCGGGTCGTTGAGCAGCAGGTAGCCCTGGCTGCCGAACAGGTGCGGCAGGTAGTCCGCGGCCTCGCGGTCGATGGTGATGCAGAACGGCACCAGCCCGGCGCGACGGGCTTCCAGCACCGCCTGGCGGGTGTCCTCGACGCCATAGCGTCCCTCATACAAATCCAGGTCGTTGGGTTTGCCATCGGTGAGGATCAGCAGCACGCGCTGGCGTTCCTTGCGCTCCAGCAATAACTGCGTGGCCCGGCGGATCGCCGCGCCCATGCGTGTGTAATAGCCAGGACGCAGCGCGCGGATGCGCCCGCGCACGGTGTCGTTGTGGCGCTCGTCGAAGGTCTTCAGCTGGGTCAGGCGCACCTGCTGCCGGCGCAGTGAGGAGAACCCGTACAGGGCGAAACGATCGCCAACTGCCTGCAGCGCCTCGCCGAAGAGCAACAGGCTGTCGCTGATCAGGTCGATGACGCGGTGGTCGTTGTCGATATGCGCGTCGGTGGACATCGACAGGTCCGCCAGCAGCAGGCACGCCAGGTCGCGGCGGGTTTGCCGTCGCTCAAGAAACAACCCCGGCTCGCTGCAGGCGCCCAGGCGTCGTTCGACGCTGAAATCCAGCCAGGCCTCAAGGTCCAGTTCGGCGCCCTGGGGTTGCCGGCGCAGCCACTGCGGCTGCTGGCGCAGGCTTTCAAACTGCCGGCGCAGCCGCCGCGCGATGGGCGCCAGAGCGTCCGGCAGCGGCGCCGGCACGGCATCGCGAGGCAGCATCGGCTGCAGGCAGACGTGGTCTTCGATCAGTTGCTGGCGGCGGTAATCCCATTCCGGCAGGCGGATACCCTCGCCCAGCGGCACGTCGTCGAAGTCGGCGGCGGGCAAATCGAGATCGAGCTTCAACCCGCCGCCCTTCTTCTGCCGTTGCCGGGACAGGCTCAGGTGATCGAGGTCGTCGGCAACCTTCGCTGCATCGAGGTCTTCGCTGTCATCGCCGGCGCGATCCAGTTCGATGTGCTCGGACCAGCTGAACAGATTCTCCAGACGGAACAGCAGCAGCCCGCCACGGCCGGGGTCCTGTTCGACACGCTCGGCACGCTTGCGCGCCAGGCCCTTGGCTTCGCTGTGGGCGGAGCGGCCTTGCTCGGCGCCATCGATCAGGTCGGTGTGCTGCGGCGCGGCCAGGCGCTGCGGCGGGTAGAGCCACAGCGGCACCGGCCAGGGCGCCTTTTCACTTCGGGGCAGACGTTCGATGCTGCCCGGATCGCGCAGCGCCTGTTGCAGCGCCAGCTCCAGCTCGGCTTCGGCAGGCGGCAGCGTGCCCGGGTCAGGCCTCAGGCTGAGCAGGGCGTTCACCATTCGGTGATAGCGCGGGCGCAGCAGTGGGTAACGCTCCAGCACCGTTCGCGTCCAGGCCTGGTTATCACGGGCCCAGTGGCGCAGCGGCTGGCTGTGGGCGGCGAGCAGCGCCAGCCAGCGGTAGAGCTCGCGGTTCAGCTCGGCGTCGGGGAATACCGCCAGCTGTGCCGGCAGGCGCAGGGAGTCGGCATCGAACCAGGCTACCGGCAGTTGCTGGCAGGTACCGGCAACCTGTTGCAGCAGGCTGCGGCGTACCAGCAGCTCACGGGCACTGGCCGCCTCCACGCCGACCCCGGCTTCGCCGCCGGTGCCACGGAACAGCAGCAGCAGGCTGCGCCGCACCTCCTCCAGGGCCACTGCCGCCTCTTCGAACTCCGGGCTGGCGCGGCGGGTGATGAAACGGTGCCAGGCACGGCCGAAGCCTTCTTCGATTTCGAGGTGGATGGTCATGGCGACTCCGGGAGAAAGAAGGCACAGGGAGGCGCGGCACCGGATGCCGCGCCGAACCAGTCCCCTCTCCCCTCAGGGAGGGGGCGCTAGAAGCGCTGACGGTCATCTCGCAGTCATCCGACAGGCGCTGTAAACGTCGAAAGGCCCGCCGCAAAGCGGACGGGCCCGGGTTGACGAGATCGATCAGCCCACCTGTGCCACGCCGGAAGCGACAGCCATACGACCGCGCTGACGGAAGCTCAGCAGGTAGCAGATCAGCCCGATGAAGAAGCCCACACCGGAGTACAGGCGCAGCCAGAAGAAGATCTTCAGTTGCTCGACCGTGGCCATGAATGGCATGGCAGCGCCATCGGCCGGCATGCGCTGCAGCCAGACCTGGACGATGCCGGCGGCGGTGAGCATCAGGGTGATCAGCAGCATGGCGATGGTCATCAGCCAGAAGCCCCAGATCTCCAGGCTCTGCGCACGGGCGTCAGGCGCTTCGCCGATGCCCCGCAGGCGCGGCATGGCGTAGCTGATCATCGTCATCACGATCATCGCGTAGGCGCCGTAGAAGGCCAGGTGCCCGTGGGCGGCGGTGAGCTGCGAGCCGTGGGTGTAGAAGTTCACCGGGGCCAGGGTGTGCAGGAAGCCCCACACGCCGGCGCCGAGGAAGGCGGTCACGGTGGTGCCCAGCGCCCACAGTGCGGCGGCCTTGTTCGGGTGCTCGCGGCGGCGGCGGTTCACCATGTTGAAGGCGAACAGCACCATGGCGAAGAACGGCAGCGGCTCCAGCGCCGAGAAGATCGAGCCCAGCCACAGCCAGACCTGCGGCGCGCCGATCCAGAAGAAGTGGTGGCCGGTGCCGATGATGCCGGTGATCAAGGCCATGGCGATGATCACGTAGAGCCATTTCTCCACGACTTCGCGGTCGACGCCGGTGATCTTGATCAGCACGAAGGCCAGCATCGCGCCCATGATCAGTTCCCACACGCCTTCCACCCACAGGTGCACGACCCACCACCAGTAGTACTTGTCGCGCGACAGGTTCTCCGGGTTGTAGAAGGAGAACAGGAAGAACACCGCCAGGCCCACCAGGCCGGTCATCATCACCACGCTGACGGCGGTCTTGCGGCCTTTGAGCATGGTCATGCCGATGTTGAAGAGGAAGCCCAGCGCCACGACCACGATGCCCATCTTGGTGATGGTCGGCTGTTCGAGGAACTCCCGGCCCATGGTCGGCAGCAACTCGTTGTGGGTCAGCCTGGCGAGACCCGCGTACGGCACGAACAGATAGCCGAGGACGGTCAGCACCCCGGCGATGGCGAAGACCCAGAACAGCACGATGGCCAGTTTCGGGCTGTACAGCTCGCGGTCGGCCTCTTCGGGGATCAGGTAGTAGGCCGCACCCATGAAGGCGAACAGCAGCCAGACGATCAGCAGGTTGGTGTGCACCATCCGTGCGACGTTGAACGGGATGGCGGGGAACAGGAAGTCGCCGACCACGTACTGCATGCCCATGATCAGGCCGAAGACGATCTGCCCGACAAAGAGCATCAGGGCGAACACGAAGTACGGCTTGGCCACCGACTGCGAGGCGAATTTCAGATAGGGATTGCCCGGGGTCATGCTCAACCCTCCTTGTTCGGCGGCCATTTGTTGGTGTCGATCTTCGAGGTCCACAGCAGGAACGCCGCGAGATCGGTGACCTCCTGGTCGCTCAGGTGGAACTGCGGCATCTGCCGGCGGCCGGGGACGCCCAGCGGCTGCATCTTCATCCAGGCCGCGAGGAAGGAGCCGAAGGCGGCGTCGCCACCGCGGCGGATCGCGACGTTGCCCAGTTCCGGCGCAAAGTAGGCGCCTTCACCGAGGATGGAGTGGCACCCCACGCAGTTGTTCTGTTCCCACACCAGCTTGCCGCGCACCACCGACTCGGTGAGCTCACTCTCGTTGGTGCGCTTGGGGAAGGTGGTTTCGGTGTGATAGGTCAGCGCGAGGAACACCAGGAAGAAGAAAACGCCTCCTCCCAGGTAGATGTTCCTCGCCATCCCTTTGGTAAATGTCTCTGACATGGGGCCCTCCTAGGTCACGGTCGGGGCCATTGTAGAAACCGTCCCTGGCCGCCTCGCTTGATGGCAATCAAGAAAGACCAATGCTTCTAGTCGGGTATTTTTCCTACATGAAATCAGTGAGTTGCATGTAGGACGAGGATCGCCCCGGTAACCACCAGCGGCCAGCCAAGGAGCAGCGATTGCCACAGCCGCGGGCCATGGCCGAGTTCCATGAAGCGCAGCACGATGAGCCATGCCTTGCCCAGGCCCAGCAGCAGGATCACCGCCACCGGCAACAGGGCATCGGGCGCGTGGTGACCGAGCCAGACGGCGGCAGCGGACATCGGCAGCATCAGCAGCCAGGCAAGCAGCAGCGTGTTCACGAGCCAGGCGCCAGCACGTAGACCAGCGGGAACAGCACCACCCAGACCAGGTCGACCATGTGCCAATAGAGCGCGCCGGACTCCAGCCCACCCAGGGCATCGCCGCGGTAGGCGCCGCGCAGGCAGCGCAACGTCATCCAGCCGAGGATCACCAGCCCCAGCAACACGTGCAGAAAGTGGAAGCCGGTGATCAGCCAGAACAGGGTGAAGAAGGTGCTGTATTCCAGGTCCAGCCCCTGCGCGGCGAGGTGATGGTATTCGCCGGACTTGAGCACTACGTGGACCAGCCCCAGCAACACGGCAACCCCCAGCAGTGCAGCCGCACGCCGCTGCCGGCCGTGGCGCACCTGCTCCACCGCCAGCGCTGCGCAGAACCCGGCGGTAAGCAGTGTCAGGGTCAGCGCCAGGGCGGTGGACAGGTCCAGTTGCGCGCGGCCGGCACGGAAACCTTCGACGTCCAGGTACTGGGCCACGGCGAAGACGATGATGAGGATGGCGAAGACGGTCAGCTCGGCGAGGATGAACAACCACATCGCCAGGTCGCCCGGCAGGTGCCGGGCATCGAGTGTCGCGTCAGGCGAAGTGGACATCGACCAGGTCCATCAGCGCGGCGACCGTGGCCTCGTCGTCCGACAACGGCTCGGCGAGCCCGGCGCGGCAGGCATCGCGGGGTGCCACGCCGGCGTTGAACAGCCGCGCGGTAAGCACCAGCAAGCGTGTCGAGCAGACTTCCTCCAGCTCCTGCCGGCCCAGCCGGCGCAGGGCCACGCCCAGCTGCGTCAGGCGTTGCGCCAGTTCCGGCGCGACCCCGGCCTCGCGGACGATGATCGCAGCCTCCGCTTCCGGCGCCGGATAGTCGAAGCGCAGGGCGACGAAGCGCTGGCGGGTGCTGGGTTTCATGCCCTTGAGCAGGTTCTGGTAGCCGGGGTTGTAGGACACCACCAGCATGAAGCCGGGGGGCGCCACCAGGGATTCACCGGTGCGCTCGATGAACAGTTCGCGGCGATCGTCCGCCAGCGGGTGCAGCACGACCACGGTGTCCTGCCGCGCCTCCACCACTTCGTCGAGGTAGCAGATGCCGCCTTCGCGCACCGCGCGGGTCAGCGGGCCGTCCTGCCACCAGGTGCCGTCGCTACCGATCAGGTGGCGGCCGACCAGGTCCGCTGCCGACAGGTCGTCATGGCAGGCCACGGTGTACAGCGGCAGGTTCAGGCGCTGCGCCATGTGCTGGACGAAGCGGGTCTTGCCGCAGCCGGTCGGGCCCTTGATCAGTACCGGCACGCCCTGCGCGGACGCCTGCGTGAACAGCGCCACCTCGTTGCCGGTCGGCTGATAGAAGAGCGGCGGATCGTTCTGCGCGGGGGCGTTCATGGCGGGCGACTCTCGGTTGGCAGTTGTCGGCTCGCACGCTAGCCAGCGCGGCGCAATGCCTCAAGCACGGCGCGGGAACTTCTTGATTGGCATCAAGCGGAAGCCGCAGGGGCCGCTCCTAGAATCGCCACAGACGCCGGGCGGGAAGCCGGCGAAAACGATCGGCGCCTCGAAGCGCCAGCCTGTGAGGAGAAGCGTTCATGAACAAAGCCCTGGTAGCCCTGCTGTTCGGCGGCCTGCTGGTCCAGACAACCGCAATGGCCAGCACCGGCGAGGAGCTGTTCAAGGCGAAGGCTTGCGTGGCCTGCCATTCGGTCGACAAGAAGCTCGTCGGCCCCGCTTTCCATGACGTTGCCGCCAAGTACGGCCCACAGGCCGACGGCGTTGCCTACATCACCAACAGCATCAAGACCGGCAGCAAAGGCAACTGGGGCCCGATCCCGATGCCCGCCAACGCCGTGAGCCCGGAAGAAGCCAAGACCCTGGCCGAGTGGATCGTCACCCTCAAGTGACCCGTTGCGTGAGATCGGCGCCCACCGCCTTCTGACGCAGTTCCGCCCGACCGGGCGATGGAGGAAGGAGGCCCCATGGCGGGCGTTCGCGATCTGTACAGGGCGCTGCTCGGCTGCCTGTTACTGATGCTTGGCCTGGCGGCGCACAGCGCCGACCTCAGCGATCTGGAGCGAACGCGCATCCAGCAGGTGTTCCCCCAGGCCGACCACATTGGCGAGCCCGAGGGCGAGTACGACGTGCGGCGTCTGTCCCACGGCGACAAACTCTTGGGCTACGCCTTCCAGAGCATTCGTGTCACCCGCATTCCCGCGTATTCCGGCAAGCCGATCAACGTCCAGGTGATCCTCGATCCGGAGGCAGTGATCCGCGACAGCTACGTCCTCGAGCACCACGAGCCGATCCTGCTGATCGGCATTCCCGAAGAAAAACTCCACGCCTTCACCGCCGGCTACAGCGGCCTGCGCGCCGACCAGCGCGTGGCCGTGGGGCGCTCCGGCGATCCGCAGACAGTGACCGTGGATGCTGTCGCCGGCGCCACCGTGACGGTCATGGTGGTCAACGAGATCATCATGCGTGCTGCCCGTACCGTGGCGGTGTCGCTCAAGCTGATCAAGGACGACGGCCAGGTGCGACCCAAGCCCGCTCTCGTCCGCACCGACGTTTATCAACCGGCGAGCTGGCGCGAGCTGCTGGGCAATGGCGCGATCCGCCAACTGAAACTGACCCGCGGGCAGATCGACGACGCCTTCAAGGGCACCGCCGCCGAAAAGGTCAACCAGGCCCGCGATGCGCAACAGCGCGAAGACACCTTCATCGATCTCTACACCGCCCTGCTCAACCCGCCCAACGTCGGCCGCAACCTGCTCGGCGACAAGCAATACCGCGAGCTGATGGAGTCCTTGAAGCCCAATGAATATGCAGTCGTGGTACTGGGCAGCGGCGAGTACTCCTTCAAGGGCTCGGGTTATGTGCGCGGCGGCATTTTCGACCGGGTGCAGATTCGCCAGTTCGGCGACATCCTCAGTTTCCGCGACCTCGATTACCAGCGCCTGTCGGATACCTACGCAGAGGGCATGCCGCATTTCGCCGAGATGGCGATCTTCATCGTCCGCGCCGCACAACGCTTCGACCCCGGCACACCCTTCGACCTGGAACTGCTGGTGCGGCGCCAGACCGGCCCGGTGGACAGCCTGTTCACCACCTTCGACCTCGGCTACCAGACGCCGGAGGGCTACCTCGACCGGCCGCAGCCCAGCGCGGCGGAACTGGAGGCCCTGGAGGATGCGAAGCGGCCAATGTGGCTGCGCGTCTGGTACCAGAAAAGCTTCCAGATCGGCGTGCTGCTCGGCGCCCTGGGGCTACTGGCGGGGATACTCTTCCTGCAGGACAACCTGGCCCGTCGGCCGCAGTTGCTGCACTGGCTGCGCCGCGGCTATCTGCTGTTCACCCTGACCTACATCGGCTGGTACTGCCTGGGCCAGCTCTCGGTGGTGAACGTGCTGACCTTCGTCCACTCGCTGTTCGAAGGCTTCCGCTGGGAACTGTTCCTCATCGACCCGGTACTGTTCATCCTCTGGACCTTCACCGCCGCCAGCATCCTGCTCTGGGGACGTGGCGTGTTCTGCGGCTGGCTGTGCCCGTTCGGCGCCCTGCAGGAGCTGCTCAACGAGGCGGCACGCAAGCTCAGGGTGCCGCAGTTCGAGCTGCCCTTTGCCGTCCATGAGCGGCTCTGGGCGATCAAGTACATCGTCCTGCTGGTGCTGTTCGGCCTCTCCCTGGAATCACTGTCCACCGCCGAGCGCTTCGCCGAGGTCGAGCCGTTCAAGACCGCCATCACCCTGCACTTCGATCGCCAATGGTGGTTCGTCGCCTACGTGGTGGTGGTGCTGGTCATCAACCTGTTCACCCGCAAGGTCTATTGCCGCTACGTCTGCCCGCTCGGGGCAGCGTTGGCGATCCCCGGCAAGGCCCGCCTGTTCGACTGGCTCAAGCGGCGCAAGGAATGCGGCCAGCCGTGCCAGCTCTGCGCCAAGGAATGCGAGATCCAGGCCATCCACCCCGATGGAAGGATCAACGCCAACGAGTGCCACTACTGCCTCGACTGCCAGATGACCTACCACAACGAGCACAAGTGCCCGCCGCTGGTGAACAAGCGCAAGAAGCGCGGCAGGCGCACGGCCACCAGTGACGACGACCAGCTGATCGCGGTGCAACAGATTTGACCATTTGCCTTAAGGAAGGAGCAGGACATGACTGACAAGAAGCAGCAACAGGACGAGATTGCCGGGCTCAGCCGGCGGGGATTCCTCGGCGCCTCCGCGGTAACCGGTGCCGCAGCGCTGGTAACGGCGGGCTCGATGGGTGCTTTCACATCGCGCGAGGCCTGGGCGGACGCGGTGAAGTCGGCGCAGGACAAGATCAATGTCGCCCCCGGCGAGCTGGATGAGTACTACGGCTTCTGGAGCGGCGGCCACCAGGGCGAGGTGCGGGTACTGGGCATTCCCTCGATGCGCGAGCTGATGCGCATCCCGGTGTTCAACGTCGACTCGGCCACTGGCTGGGGGCTGACCAACGAGAGCAAGCGCGTCCTCGGCGACAGCGCACGGTTCCACAACGGCGACTGCCACCATCCGCACATCTCGATGACCGACGGCAAATACGACGGCAAGTACCTGTTCATCAACGACAAGGCCAACAGCCGCGTCGCACGCGTCCGCCTGGACATCATGAAGTGCGACAGGATCACCACCATTCCCAACGTCCAGGCCATCCACGGCCTGCGCCTGCAGAAGGTGCCGCACACCCAATACGTGTTCTGCAACGCCGAGTTCATCATCCCGCACCCCAATGACGGCTCGACCTTCGACATCACCGGCGACAACGCTTTCACCATGTACAACGCGCTCGATGCCGAAACCATGGAAGTGGCGTGGCAGGTCATTGTCGACGGCAACCTCGACAACAGCGACATGGACTACACCGGCCGCTTCGCCGCCTCCACCTGCTACAACTCGGAAAAAGCCAACGATCTTGCCGGCATGATGCGCAACGAGCGCGACTGGGTGGTCGTGTTCGACGTCCCCGCCATCGAGAAGGAGATCAAGGCCAAGCGCTTCATCACCCTGGGCGACAGCAAGGTACCGGTGGTCGATGGCCGCAAGAAGGATGGCAAGGACAGCGCAGTCACCCGCTACATTCCGGTGCCGAAGAATCCCCACGGCCTCAACACCTCGCCGGACGGCAAGTACTTCATCGCCAACGGCAAGCTCTCGCCCACCTGCAGCATCATCGCCATCGACAAGCTGCCCGACCTGTTCGCCGGCAAGCTCAAGGACCCGCGCGACGTCATCGTCGGCGAGCCGGAACTGGGCCTGGGCCCGCTGCACACCACCTTCGACGGTCGCGGCAACGCCTACACCACGCTGTTCATCGACAGCCAACTGGTGAAGTGGAACATCGATGACGCGATTCGCGCCTACCAGGGCGAGAAGGTCGACTACATCCGCCAGAAGCTCGACGTGCATTACCAGCCTGGCCACAACCACGCGACACTGACCGAGACCAAGGAAGCCGACGGCAAGTGGATCGTCGTGCTCAGCAAGTTCTCCAAGGACCGCTTCCTGCCCACCGGCCCGCTGCACCCGGAGAACGACCAGCTGATCGACATCTCCGGCGACGAGATGAAACTGGTGCACGACGGCCCCACCTTCGCCGAGCCGCATGACTGCATCTTGGCCCGCCGCGACCAGATCAAGACCCGCAAGATCTGGGCGCGCGACGATCCCTTCTTCGCCGAGACCGTGGCGATCGCCAAGCGCGACGGTATCGACCTGATGCAGGACAACAAGGTCATTCGCGACGGCAAGAAGGTTCGCGTGTACATGACCTCGTCCGCTCCCGCCTATGGCCTCACCGAGTTCACCGTGAAGCAGGGCGACGAAGTGACCGTCACCATCACCAACCTGGACGAGATCGAGGACGTCTCCCACGGCTTCGTCGTGGTCAACCACGGCGTCAGCATGGAGATCAGCCCGCAGCAGACCTCCTCCATCACCTTCACCGCCGACAAGCCCGGCCTGCACTGGTACTACTGCAGCTGGTTCTGCCATGCGCTGCACATGGAAATGGTCGGCCGCATGCTGGTGGAAAAGGCCTGATATCCGCGCCCCTGGCCCCGCCGGCAGCCGCTGGCGGGGCATCGACGAGAAGGTGTTGCATGGGACTCACCAGGCCTGGCCTCGCCCTGTCGCTGTTGCTCGCGGCAAGCGCCCAGGCGCAACCACAAGCCATCGACCAGTTGCCGCTGCAGGGCGATGGCGACATCCGCACCCTGCCGGCCGGCACCTACACCGGCAACTTCACCATCGACCAGCCACTGCATCTGCGCTGTGCGCCCGGCGCCGTGATCGACGGCCAGGGTGCCGGCAGCACGCTGCATGTGCGCGTGCCCGGCGTGACCATCGAGAACTGCACCCTGCGTAACTGGGGGCGTGACCTGACGGCCCTGGACGCGGCGATCTTCGTCGACAAGGCCGCGCGCGGCACCGTGGTGCGTAGCAATGACCTGCAAGGCGCCGGCTTCGGCATCTGGCTGGATGCAACGGCCGACGTGCAGGTGCTCGACAACCGCATCCAGGGCGAACCGGCCGTGCGCTCCCAGGACCGCGGCAACGGCGTCCACCTCTACGCGGTGAAGAATGCCCTGGTGCGCGGCAACCAGGTCCGCCAGACCCGCGACGGCGTGTACATCGACACCTCCAACGACAGCACCATCGAAGGCAACCTCTTCGAAGACCTGCGCTACGGCGTGCACTACATGTTCACCCATAACAGCCGCGTCATCGGCAACACCACCCGGCACACCCGCACAGGCTACGCGCTGATGCAGAGCCGCAAGCTCACCGTGATCGGCAACCGTTCGGTGGATGACCAGAACTACGGCATCCTGATGAACTACATCACCTATTCCACCCTCACCGGCAATCGTGTCGAAGCCGTGCGCAGCGGCGATGGCGGCGGCGACGCAATGATCGCCGGGGCCGAGGGCAAGGCCCTGTTCATCTACAACTCGCTGTTCAACCGCATCGAGGACAACCGCTTCGAAAGCAGCGCGCTGGGTATCCACCTGACTGCCGGCTCCGAGGACAACCGCATCAGCGGCAATGCCTTCATCGGCAACCGCCAGCAGGTCAAGTACGTCGCCAGCCGCAACCAGGAATGGTCCGCCGACGGGCGCGGCAACTACTGGAGCGACTACCTGGGCTGGGACCGCAATGCCGACGGCGTCGGCGACGTCGCCTACGAACCCAACGACAAGGTCGATCAACTGCTGTGGATGTACCCACAAGTGCAGTTGCTGATGACCAGCCCCGCCATCGAACTGCTGCGCTGGGTCCAGCGCGCGTTTCCCGTCACCCGTCCACCCGGCGTGCGCGACAGCTTCCCGCTGATGCGCGCCCCTGACCTGGAGGCGCAACCATGAACCCCGTCGAGATCCAAGACGCAACCCTGGACTACGGCGGCTTCACAGCGCTGCATGGCCTCGACCTGCAACTGGGCGCCGGCGAAGTCCTCGGCCTGCTGGGGCATAACGGCGCCGGCAAGACCACCACGATCAAGCTGATCCTCGGCCTGTTGCGTCCGACACGGGGCAGCGTGCGCGTCTTCGGCCAGTCGCCGGGAGACCCGGCGGTGCGCCGGCGCATCGGCTTCCTGCCGGAGAACGTGACCTTCTACCCTCAGCTCAGCGGCCGCGAGACGCTGCAGCACTTCGCCCGGCTCAAGGGCGCACGGCCCGCCGAGGTGGACGAACTGCTCGAGCAGGTCGGCCTCGGCCACGCCGCGCAGCGCCGGGTGAAAACCTACTCCAAGGGCATGCGCCAGCGCCTTGGCCTGGCCCAGGCGCTGCTCGGCCAGCCGCAACTGCTGCTGCTCGACGAACCCACCGTCGGCCTCGACCCGCTGGCCACCATCGAGCTTTACCAGTGGCTGGACCGCCTGCGCGCACAGGGCACCGGGATCATCCTCTGTTCCCATGTGCTGCCCGGAGTGGAGTCGCACATCGACCGCGCCGCGATCCTTGCCAAGGGCCGGCTGCTCACCGCCGGCAGCCTCGCTGACCTGCGCCGCGATGCCAGGCTGCCAGTGCGCATCCGCTACGCCGGCAGGCTCGACGGCGACTGGCCGCAACACTGGCGCGAGGCAGGTCATGGCGTTACCGCCCTGGATGGCCGGCGCGTGGAGGTGCGGGTCGGCGAAGCGCACCAGCACGAAGTGCTCAGCGTGCTGCTCGCCGAGCAAGCACAGGAGCTCGAGGTGTTGCCGCCGTCGCTGGCAGACCTCTATCGGCACCACATGCAAAGCGCGCACGCGGGAGTCCCGACATGACCATGATCTGGAACATCGCCCGCAAGGAGCTCGCCGACGGCCTGCGCAATCGCTGGCTGCTCGCCATCAGCCTGCTGTTCGCGCTGCTCGCAGTCGGTATCGCCTGGCTGGGTGCGGCCGCCAGCGGACAGGTGGGCTTCACTTCGCTACCGGCAACGCTGGCCAGCCTGACCAGCCTGGCGACCTTCCTGATGCCGCTGATCGCCCTGCTGCTGGCCTACGACGCCATCGTCGGCGAGGAGGAAGGCGGCACCCTGTTGCTACTGCTGACCTACCCGCTGGGCCGCGGGCAGCTTCTGGTCGGCAAGTTCCTCGGCCATGGCCTGATTCTCGGTCTCGCCACGTTGCTGGGCTTCTCCGCCGCCGCGTTGGCCATTGCCGTACTGGTGCCGGGCATCCCGCTGGGGCAACTGCTGGGCTCCTTCGCCCGCTTCATCCTCTCGTCCTGCCTGCTCGGCTGGACTTTCCTGGCCATGGCCTATGCGCTGAGCAGCCGGGTCAGCGAGAAGTCCACCGCCGCCGGGCTGGCGCTGGGCGTGTGGTTCTTCTTCGTGCTGCTGTTCGACCTCGCGCTGCTCGCCCTGCTGGTGATCGGCAAGGGCCAGCTCAGCGCCAACCTGCTGCCCTGGCTACTGCTGCTCAACCCGACCGACCTTTACCGGCTGATCAACCTGCCCGATTTCGGTGCCGAACTGGGCGGCGTGCTGACCCTCGGCCGGGATCTGGCCGTTCCCGTCGCGGCACTCTGGCTGGCGCTGTGCGCCTGGACCCTGGCCGCGCTGGCGCTGGCCTACGCGCTGTTCCGCCGGCGCCCGATCTGACTTGAGGAGTTTCACCATGCTGCTGTCCCGCTCCCTTCGCCTGGGTTTCACCGCCGGCATCCTCGCCCTGCTGCTCGGCGGCTGCGACGATGCCGCCCGGCAAAACGCCAATCTCGCTCCGGTGCCTTTCCAGAACGGCGAGGAATGCCACGTGTGCGGCATGAACATCGGCGACTTCGCCGGGCCGAAAGGCGAAGCCGTGGCCCCCGGCGCAGTGCGCAAGTTCTGCTCCACCGCCGAGCTGCTGGGCTGGTGGCTGCAGCCGGAAAACCAGCACAGCGGCGCGCGCCTGTACGTGCACGACATGGCCCGCAGCGACTGGAACCACCCCGATGACCGCCACCTGATCGACGCCACCAGCGCGTTCTACGTGGTCGGGGTGAAGCGCCCCGGCGCCATGGGCGCCACGCTGGCATCATTCGCCGACCGCGCGGACGCCGACCGCATGGCCACCGCCGAAGGCGGGCGAGTACTGCGCTTCAGCGAAATCGACCAGAGCGTGCTACAGGGCGTGTCCGGCGACCACCAGCATCACTGAACCAGCCGGTCGCTTCTCTCCAGCAACGCCAGGCAGGCATCGGCCGGCACGGGCTGGCTGATCAGGTAACCCTGGATTTCGTCGCAGCCGTGGGCGCGCAGGAAGCGCAGCTGTTCGGCGTGCTCGACGCCCTCCGCCACCACTTTCAGCTCCAGGCTGTGCGCCATGGCGATGATCGCGCGGGTGATGGCCGCGTCCTCGCCGCGCTCCGACAGGTCGCGGATGAAGGTCTGGTCGATCTTCACGTAGTCCACCGGGAAGCGCTTCAGGTAGCTGAGCGAGGAATAGCCGGTGCCGAAGTCGTCGATGGCCAGCTTCACGCCCATCTCGCGCAGCTGGCGGAAGGTCGCGGTGACGCTCTCGACGTTGTCCAGCAGTTGGCTTTCGGTCAATTCCAGCTCCAGCAGGTACGACGGCAGGCCGGTTTCCTCCAGCACGGTCCGCACCAGGTCGACCAGATTGCCGGTGCGCAACTGGTGCACCGACAGGTTGACCGACACCCGCAGCTCGCGCCCCTGGCGCTGCCACGCGCGGGCCTGCTGGCAGGCGCGGCGCAGGACGTACTCGCCGATGGCGCCGATCAGCCCGGTCTCCTCGGCCAAGCCGATGAAATCGCCCGGCGGCACCATGCCCATCTCCGGATGGCGCCAGCGCACCAGTGCCTCGGCGCTGTCCAGGCGCTCGTTGGCGAGGTTCAGCTTGGGCTGGTAGTGCACGTCCAGCTGCCCCTCGTCGATCGCCTTGCGCAACCGCGTCTCCAGCTGCAGGCGCTCCAGGGTGCAGGCCTGCAGGTTGTCGGTGAAGAACTGGAAGGTATTCCCGCCCAGGTGCTTGGCATGCTGCATGGCCATGTTCGCCTGGCTCATCAGCGCAGAAATTTCCCAGGCGTTGTCCGGCAGCAGGCTGATGCCCACCGAGGCACTGACCACCAGTTCGTGGCCGCCCACGGTCATCGGCGTGCGCAGCTTCGCCAGCAGCCGGCTGGACAGCCGCGCCAGCGCGGCAAGGCTGGCGTAGGAGTCGATCAGCACGGCGAACTCGTCGCCGGACAAGCGGGCGATGGTGTCGGCCTCGGGCACCGTCTGGGTCATGCGCCGCGACATCTGCCGCAGCAACTGGTCGGCGACCTCGTGGCCGAGGCTGTCGTTGAGCAGCTTGAAGCGGTCCAGGTCGATCAGCAGCAGCGCCGCCGTGCGGCCTTCCTGGCGCGCGCGCTGGCTGGCCTCGTGCAGGCGCTCCTTGAACAGCGTGCGGTTGGCCAGCCCGGTGAGTTCGTCGTAGTGCGACAGGTAGCGCAGGCGCTCCTCGGCATCGCGGCGGGCGGTGAGGTCGGCGAAGAAGCCGACCACATGGGCCACCGCTCCCCGGCTGTCACGCACCACGTTGAGCTGCAGCCACTGGGGGTACAACTCGCCGTTCTTGCGCGTCTCGATCAGCTCGCCCTGCCAGGTGCCCTGGCGCTCCAGCTCGGTGCGGATCGACTGGTAGCGCCGCAGGCTCTCCGCCGAGCCCATCAGCCGCGCGACGTTGTGCCCCAGCAACTCCTCGCGGCGGTAGCCGGTGAGTGAGGTGAAGGCCTCGTTGATGGCGATCAGGCGGTAATCGGGGTCGAGGATGATGATGCCTTCGCTGGCGGCCTCGAACACCGTGGCGGCCAGGCGCTGTTCCTCCTCGCGCAGCTTGCGCGGGGAGATGTCGGCGCGGGTGCCGACCATCCGCGTGACCTGCCCGCGACCATCGCGCTCCATCACCCGGCCACGGTCTTCCACCCAGACCCAGTGGCCGGCGGCGTGGCGCACGCGGTATTCGATGCGGTAGCCGTCGGTGCGGCCCTTGAGGTGCTCGACCAGCGCGCGGCGCAGCAGCGGTACGTCGTCGGGGTGCAGGCGCGGGCGCAGGTCGTTGCGCACGCTCTTCACCGATTCCTGGGTGATGCCGAAGATCTCCTCCAGGTGCGAGTGATGCACTTCGTCGGTCAGCAGGTTCCAGTCCCACAGGCCCAGCTCGCTGGCCTCCAGCGCCAGGGCCAGGCGCGCCTCGGTGTGGCTGAGCTTGGCGCTGCCCGCCTCCACTCGCTCCTGCAGCGCGTCGCGGGCGCGGCACAGTTCGCGCTCGGCGCGGCGGCGCTGCTCGACTTCACGCTCCAGGTCCTGGTTCAGCGCCTCGGTCTGTGCGTTGGCGCGCTCCAGGTGCGCCACCAGCGCCTGGGCCTGGAAACGCCGCAGGAGGCCGACGTGGACGACCCGATGAATCTGCCAGGCCACCACCAGCAGCGCGGCCAGCAGGATCACCCCGAGCACGCCCCAGCCCTGCTGCAACGGGTTATCGCTGATCAATAAATAGGCAATGGACGGAAACAGGCAGGGCAAGGCGAAGGTGAGAAAGGCCGGCAGGCTGACCGCGTAGGCGACACTGGCGGACAGGATGGCCGCGGCGATCAGGCCGAACACCAGGGATTGCTGGAGGAAGGCATCCGGCGGGACCAGGGCGATCGCGGCAAAGGCCAGGGTCAGGCCCGAAGCCCCGGCGCCGAACAGGAAGGTGCGCTGCCAGTGCGGGCTGGCCTGGCGCTCGGCGCAAGCGGCATTGAAGGCGGAGACCTGGATCAGCCGCAGCACGGCCAGCAGCACCAGCCAGACCAGCCAGCCGGCCAGCAGCCCCGGCTGCACGTAGTCCCACAGCAGCCCGGCGCAGGCCAGGCCATTGAGCAGCATGAGCAGGGTCGGCACCCGCGAGCCCTGGTAGAGCAGGCGCGTGCGTTCGACGGCAATTTCGTGAGCGTACTGCTGGCGGATCTCGGCATGGCTCACCGGGATCGCCGAAGGCTCTACATAAGCGGTCATAGGCGTTTTTCTTGTAGGTTCTGGCCTAGGCGTCGGCGGAGCATACCCGAGGAGCTAGCCCCACCCAAGCAGGATGATGGCAATTGGCTGTAAGCCCTCCCAACTTTCGTCGGGAAGACGCCGGACGGCGGCCCGGTTTGCCGGGGAAAACCGCCCGTCGGTAGAATGCCTCCCCATGAACGATGACATCTCCTACCTGCTCAACTCCCTCAATGACCCGCAGCGCCAGGCCGTAGCCGCGCCGCTGGGGCGCCAGCGCGTACTCGCCGGCGCCGGGTCCGGCAAGACCCGCGTGCTGGTGCACCGCATCGCCTGGCTGATCCAGGTCGAGAACGCCTCGCCGCACAGCATCCTGGCCGTGACCTTCACCAACAAGGCAGCCGCCGAAATGCGCGCGCGGATCGAGCAGTTGCTGGGGATCAACCCGGCGGGCATGTGGGTCGGCACCTTCCACGGCCTGGCGCATCGCCTGTTGCGCGCGCACTGGCAGGAAGCCGGGTTGCCGGAGAACTTCCAGATCCTCGACAGCGACGACCAACTGCGCCTGGTCAAGCGCGTGGTGCGCGAGATGGGGCTGGACGAGCAGCGCTGGCCGCCGCGCCAGGCGCAGTGGTTCATCAACGGGCAGAAGGACGAGGGCAACCGCCCGCAGAACATCCAGGCCGGCGGCGACCTCTACCTGTCGACCATGGTCAGCGTCTACCAGGCCTACGAAGACGCCTGCGCCCGTGCCGGCGTCGTCGACTTCGCCGAACTGCTGTTGCGCTCGCTGGACCTCTGGCGCGACCGACCGAGCCTGCTGGAGCACTATCAGCGGCGCTTCCGCCACATCCTGGTGGACGAGTTCCAGGACACCAACGCCGTGCAGTACGCCTGGCTGCGCTTCCTCGGCAAGGGCGGCGAGAGCCTGATGGTGGTGGGCGACGACGACCAGTCGATCTACGGCTGGCGCGGCGCGAAGATCGAGAACATCCAGCAGTTCGGTGACGATTTCGCCGGCACCGAGGACATCCGCCTGGAGCAGAACTACCGCTCCACCGGCACCATCCTGAAGGCCGCCAACGCGCTGATCGCCAACAACAGCGGGCGCCTGGGCAAGGAGCTGTGGACCGACGGCGTCGACGGCGAGCCGATCACCCTGTATTCGGGGTTCAACGAGCACGACGAGGCGCGCTACATCGTCGAGACCATCGAGGACGCCCTGCGCAAGGATGGTCTGAAGCGCAGCGAGATCGCCATCCTCTACCGCTCCAACGCCCAGTCCCGCGTCCTGGAAGAGGCGCTGCTGCGCGAGAAGATCCCCTACCGCATCTACGGCGGCCAGCGCTTCTTCGAACGCGCCGAGATCAAGAACGCCCTGGCCTACCTGCGGCTGATCCGCCTGCGCGATGACGACGCCGCGCTGGAGCGGGTGATCAACGTGCCGCCGCGCGGCATCGGCGAGAAGACCGTCGAGGCGATCCGCAACGCCGCGCGCCTGAACGGCACCTCCATGTGGCGCGCGATCAACGACGTGATCGCCGCCAAGGCCGTGGCCGGCCGCGCCGCCAGCGCGTTGAACGGCTTCCTGGAGACCGTCGACCTGCTCGCGGTGAAGGTCGAGGGCCTGCCGCTGCACCAGATGACCCAGATCGTCATCGAGCAGTCCGGCCTGGTCACCTACCACAAGGAAGAGAAGGGCGAGAAAGGCCAGGCCCGGGTGGAAAACCTGGAAGAACTGGTCAGCGCCGCCCGCGCCTTCGAGACCCCGGACGACGAGGACACCCCGCCGCTGGTGGCCTTCCTCGACCACACCGCGCTGGAATCCGGCGACACCCAGGCCGACGCCTTCGAGGACAGCGTGCAACTCATGACGCTGCACAGCGCCAAGGGCCTGGAGTTCCCGCTGGTGTTCCTCGCCGGCATGGAAGAAGGCCTGTTCCCGCACAAGATGAGCCTGGAAGAGCCCGGCCGCCTCGAAGAAGAACGCCGCCTGGCCTACGTGGGTATCACCCGTGCCATGCAGCGCCTGGTCATGACCTATGCGGAAACCCGCCGCCTGTACGGCAGCGAGACCTACAACAAGGTCTCGCGCTTCGTCCGCGAGATCCCGCCGAGCCTGATCCAGGAAGTGCGCCTGTCCAACTCGGTGAGCCGCCCGCTCTCGGGCAACCAGCGCAGCGGCAACCTGTTCAGCGGCGCCAGCGTGCCGGACACCCCGTTCAGCCTCGGTCAGTCCGTGCGCCACCCGCTGTTCGGCGACGGCGTGATCCTCAACTTCGAAGGCTCCGGCGCCCAGGCACGGGTGCAGGTGAACTTCGACAGCGAGGGCAGCAAGTGGCTGATGATGGGTTACGCGAAGCTGGAAGCGATCTGAGCCGTCTGCTTCAGGGCCGTAGGGCGGATAACCTGGAACAGGTTATCCGCCGGCACCTCGGAGCCGCTTTTTGTAGGAGCGAGCTTGCTCGCGAACGGATTCACCGGAAGCTGCAGTGCCGTGAGGTTCGCGAGCAAGCTCGCTCCTACAGGTCACTCCCCCGCTCGACCGGCGGGCTCAGTGATGCCCGCCGCCGTTCTGCTCGAAGGTCTCGATCAGTGCCACCTGCATCCGCGAATGCACGCGGATGAACCAGCGCCAGAACACCGCGATCACCAGCGCGGCGATCAGTGCCACCACGACCAGCAACTCACCCGGCGGCAGGATGCTCGAACTGAGCGCCGCCAGCAGCAGCATCATGCCGCCCAGCGACAGCAGCGGGATCAGCTCGGAAATCACCCGGCGCACGCGGGCCGTGTGGCGGCCGGCGCTTTCCGCCTTCACGCCCATTTCCGCCAGCAGCATCGCCAGCGCCTTGAGCTTGCGGTAGGCGGCGATCAGGAACGGCAGCGACAGCAACAGCGCGGCGCCCCAGATCAACGCCTTGTGCAGCGCCTCGGGCTCGACGAACTGCGCCAGCCACTGGCCGATCTGCCCGGCGAAGAACGCCAGGCCGAAGAAGATGCCGATCACCAGGGTCAGGTTGACCCCGACCTGCAGCAGGATGCGCCGGATCATTCCGGCGAGGATCGCCTTGTCGCCCCGCGGCTTGATGCTGCGCAGCCACTCGCCGTACAGGCTGAACACCCGCACCATGGGTGATGGCAGGCTGCGGCCCAGGTACAGCGCCAGCGGGTCGGCGGAGCGGATCAGGTAGGGCGTCAGCAGCGTGGTGATGGCCGACACGCCGACCACCACCGGGTAGAGGAAGTCACTGGTCACGCCCAGGCTCATGCCCAGCGCGGCGATGATGAAGGAGAACTCGCCGATCTGCGAAAGGCCCATGCCCACGCGCATCGAGGTGCGCCCGTCGTTGCCGGCAATGAAGGCGCCGGCACCGCAGGAGATCAGTTTGCCGGCGACCACCACCAGGGTGATCACCAGGATCGGCGCGGCATAGTCCACCAGCACCTTGGGGTCGATGGTCAGGCCGATGGCGACGAAGAAGATCGCGCTGAACATGTCGCGCACCGGCTCCATCAGGCGCTCGATCTGGATCAGCTGGCGCGACTCGGCCATGATCGCGCCGATCAGGAAGGCACCCAGGATCATGCTGTATTCCAGCTTCACCACCAGCAGGCAGAAGCCGAAGCACAGGCCGAGCACCGTCACCAGCAGCATCTCGTTGCTTTCGAATTTCGCCACGTAGGCCAACAGGCGCGGTACCAGCAGGATGCCGACGACCAGCGCGACGACCATGAACAGGCTCAGCTTGCCGACCGTGGAGAACACCTGGTCGGCCTCCACCGTGCCGCTCACGGCAATGCCGGAGAACAGGGCGATGATGCCGATGCCGAGGATGTCCTCGATGATCAGCACACCGAAGATCAGTTGGGCGAAGCGCTCGTTCTTCATCTTCAGGTCGCCCAGGACCTTGATGATGATGGTGGTGGAAGACATCGCCAGGATCGCGCCGAGGAACAGCGAATCCATGGTGCTCCAGTCGAACAGGCGGCCGATCTCGAAGCCGGCCCAGATCATCAGGGTGATTTCCAGGAACGCGGCGATGAAGGCCGTGGCGCCGACCTGGAACAGCTTGCGCAGGCTGAATTCCAGCCCCAGGCAGAACATCAGGAAGATCACCCCCAGTTCGGCGAGGGTCTTGATCGTGTCCTCGTCGTGCACCAGCGCGAAGGGCGGGGTGTGCGGGCCGATGATCACCCCGGCGATGATGTAGCCCAGCACCACCGGCTGCTTGAAGCGGTGGCAGAGGATGGTGACGAAACCGGCGATCAGCATGATCACCGCGAGGTCCTGGATGAAGTCGATGGCATGCATGGTCGGCGGTCCTCGCGGCGTGGGGTCAGGGATCGCGCGGCTGACGGCCTCGCTCAGCGAAGCCTACCATCCGAGCCTTCCGACAGGCGGCTCTGAAAGAATCAGTAACAGACTGATTTGGAAAGGGATTCAACCGCCCCCATATCAGGGGTCGGGCCCGAACAGGGCAACAGCACGAAACAAAATCCGGCTGGCCCTCACCGGCCCCGGCCTGCAACATGACGTGCGTCGTATACCAACCAAGAGAATGACAACGATGAAGCGCTTTCTCAGCCTTGCCATGGCCTTCTGTGTCGCCGTGACGCTCAGCCTCGACGTCAACGCCGCCAAACGTTTCGGTGGCGGCAAGAGCATGGGCTCTGCGCCGAGCCACCAGACCCGCCAGGCGCAACCCAACGCCGCGCCGAATTCCCCGACTGCCGCCGGCCCGGCCGCGACCGGTGCCGCCGCAGGCGCTGCCGGCGCCGCTGCCAAGAGCGGCGCTTCGCGCTGGCTCGGCCCGCTGGCCGGCCTCGCCGCCGGTGGCCTGCTCGCCTCCATGTTCATGGGCGACGGCTTCCAGGGCATGCAGTTCCTCGACATCCTGATCATCGCGCTGATCGCCTTCATCGCGTTCCGCTTCATCGCTTCGCGTCGCCGCCAGCAGCAGGGCCAGCAGCCCGCCATGGCCGGCGGCCATGCGCCGATGCAGCGTGAAATGCCGACTGCTCCGCCGTCGATCTTCGGTGGCGCGTCCCGCCCGGTGATGGACAGCCGTCCGGTGATCAACGCCCCGAGCTGGTTCGATGAGACCCGTTTCATCGGCGCCGCCCGCGAGCACTTCATGTCCCTGCAGCAGCACTGGGACGCCAACGAGATGGACAAGATCGCCGAATTCGTCACCCCGCAGATGCTGCAGTTCCTCAAGCAGGAGCGCGCGGACCTGGGCGACAGCTACCAGTCCACCTACATCGACAACCTCGACGTGCAGCTCGAGGGCGTGGATGACCAGGCCGACAAGACCATCGCCACCCTGACTTTCAGCGGCGTGTCGAAGTCCTCGCGCTTCGACCAGGGCGAACCCTTCAGCGAAAGCTGGCGCATGGAGCGCGCCCAGGGCGACAACCAGCCCTGGCTGGTGGCTGGCATCCGCCAGAACTGACCCTAGCGCGTGAAGAAGAAGCCCGGCGATTACCGGGCTTTTTCGTTTTTGCACATCGGCCACAGGCTTGCCCTGCCCCCGCCGCTCGTCCGGACGGCGCCCGCGCAGTGGTCTTGCGCGGAGGGCCGGCTACTACTGTATAAAGCGCGCCATTCGTCGAATATAGAGAGGCCCCGTCTGTGGAAGATGTGATCGAGAAACTGCGTGAAGCGAACGAGCCGGTTCCGGTACCGCTGGAACTGCCCGACGAAGAACTGCTGGTGGAGATCGAGGAAGCGCTGCTGATCGGCATTCCGTCGGAATTCCGCGAGTTCCTCCTGCTGGTCAGCGACGTCGTCTATGGCCGCCTGGAACCCGTCACGGCGACCGATCCACAGTCCCACACCTACCTGCCGGAAGTCGCGGCCGTGGCCTGGGCCAATGGCCTGCCGCGCGAGCTGATCCCGCTCTGCGCCGACGGTGACGACTACTACGCGGTCGCCGAGGACGGCGAGGTGATTCTCTGGGCCGACGGCGAGCTCACCGAGGAAACCTGGGACTCCGTCTGGACCTGGGCACGCGACGTATGGCTCGATACTTGAAGCCCCATGTCGGAATTTCCTGAAACTTCCATGGTCACACAGGCAACCCAGCGTACCTCCAGCCCTTGCTGCCCGGGCGGGTACGATGCCCCGTGGAGAAACTATGAAGTTGAAAGCCTTGTTCACCTGCCTGTTGCTGCTCGGCCTCGCCGGATGCGCCGACAAGGCCGTGGTGACGCTGCAGGACGGCAGCGAAATCCTGGTGAAGGATCACTCCGACTACGACAAATACAATGACTACTACGAATTCGAGCAGTTGAACGGCGAGACGATCCTGATCAAGAAGGACAACGTCCGCTTCATCAAGACCCCCTGAAGGGCGCCCTAGCGCGCCCCCAGCCTTCCCCCGCTTTCCAGCTCCAGCAGATTGAGCAGGTACTGGCCGCAGTAGCCCAGGTCCTGTTCGATGGCTTTGCGTGCGCCTGCGCCATCGCCACGCTCCAGCGCCTGCAGGGTGTCTTCGTGGAAGTCGTTGAGGCGCAGCGACAGGTCGGCCTCGGTGAACAGCCGGTTGAAGAACGGCCCCACCTGCAGCCACAGCGCCTCGATCATGCGCAGCAGCGTGGGGTTGCCACAGGCGCGGTAGAGCGTCAGGTGGAACAGGCTGTTGGCTTCCAGGTAGCCATGGACGTCACGGGCGTTCAGCGCGTTTTCCATGCGCTCGGTGCAATCACGCAGCACGGCCATGTCGGCGGGCCGCAGGTGCCGCGCCGCATCCTCCACCGCCAGCCCCTCCAGGGATTGCCGCACCTGCAGGATCTGCAGGTAGCGCTCGCGGGTCATCACCGGCACCCGTAGCGAGCGCTGCGGCTCACCTTCCAGCGCGCCCTCTGCCACCAGGCGTTGCAGGGCGGCGCGGACCGGCATCGGGCTGGTGCCCCATTCGTCAGCCAGGTCGCGGATCTTGAGCCGCTCGCCAGGCTGGAAGCGCCCGCTCAAAAGGGCCTGGCGCAGGTTCTGGTAGAGCTGTTCCTGAAGGTTGTCGGCCATGGTTTCACTCCCGCCCGGCCGGCGGCGCCGGCAGTTGGGCGAAGGTCAGGCTGCAGTCGTGCTTCATCTCGCTTATCCCTTGTTTTCGATCAGACAGTTGCCGCCATCCACCACCAGCACTTCGCCGGTGATGTAGCTGGCTTCGGGCGAGGCCAGGAAGGCAATGGCGGCGGCCACCTCCTCCGGTCGCCCGGAACGACCCAGCGGCGTGCGCCGCCCGGCCTGGATTTCTTCTTCGCTGCTGGAGCCGGTGGCAATCCAGCCCGGCGCCACGCTGTTCACCGTCACCCCGCGCTGCGCCACTTCCAGCGCCAGCCCCATGCTCATGCCGAGCATTCCGGCCTTGGCCGCGCTGTAGGCCGACTCGCCCGGATTGCTGGCCCGCGTGCCGGTGGTGGAGCTGACGTTGACGATGCGCCCGTAGCCGCGCTCCAGCATGCCCGGCAGCAGCGCACGAGTGAGCAGGAAGGCGCTGGTCAGGTTGCGCGCCAGCGACAGGTTCCAGGTTGCCAGGTCCATCGCCGCGAGTTCGGCGAAGGGTTCGGGGCTACCCTGCATGGCCATGCCGGCGTTGTTCACCAGCACGTCTACCCTTCCCCATTGCGCCTGCGCCCACTCGGCCAGGGCAAGGACGTCGCCTTCATCGGTCAGGTCGGCGGGCAGAGCGCGGGCCTCGAAGCCCTCGGCGCAAAGCTCCTGCGCCCGCTGCAGGACCCGCTCGCTGCTGGCGGTGAGCAGCAACTTCACACCGTTGCGCGCCAGCCGGCGGGCACTGGCGAAGCCGATGCCGGACTCGCTGCCGGCGCCGCTGACCAGAGCTACCTGGCCGGCCCAGGCGGACTCATTCGTGACATCTTTCATGGGCATCTTCTTGTTCTGTGATCACAAAATTCGTTACAGGGCAGATTATCAGGCAGTCGCTTCGCTGTATTGACATTTTTGTGATCACAAATGGAAGATGTGCGAAATAACAAACGAGGTGTGCAACATGACTGCCAGCGGAATCGCCCAACAGGCCGTGGATCTCTTCACCGCCCGCGAGCGCCAGCGCTTCCTGGAACAGAATCCCAAGTCCGTCGCCCTCGCCGAGCGTGCGCACCAGTCGCTGTACGCCGGCGTGCCGATGCACTGGATGGCCGACTGGTCCACGCCCTGCCCGCTGTTCGTCGAACGCGCCCAGGGCGCCCGCTTCTACGACGTGGACGGCCATGACTACGTGGACTTCTGCCTCGGCGATACCGGCAGCATGTTCGGCCACTCGCCGGCGCCGATCGCCCGCGCCCTTGCCGAACAGGGCGCGCGCGGCCTGACCACCATGCTCCCCGGCGAAGACGCGGTGGTCTGCGGCGAGCTGCTCGCCGCGCGCTTCGGCCTGCCCTACTGGCAGGTAACCGCTACCGCCACCGACTCCAACCGCTACGTGCTGCGCTGGGCCCGCGCGGTGACCAAGCGCAAGACCCTGCTGGTGTTCGACGGCTGCTACCACGGCACCGTCGACGACGTGATGGTGCGCTACCGCGACGGCGAAACCGTGCACCGCTCCGGCCTGGTCGGCCAGGCCTACGACCTGACCCAGCACAGCCGCTCCATCCCCTTCAACGACGTCGAGGCGCTGGAAGCCGCGCTGGCCCAGGGCGACGTCTGCGCCCTGCTGTGCGAGCCGGCGATGACCAACATCGGCATGGTCCTGCCCGATCCGGGCTTCATGCAGAAGTGCCGCGAACTGACGCGCAAGTACGGTTCGCTGCTGATCATCGACGAAACCCACACTATCTCCACCAATATCGGCGGCTGCACCCAGCTGTGGAACCTCGACCCGGACTTCTTCGTGGTCGGCAAGCCGATCGCCGGCGGCGTGCCCTGCGGCATCTTCGGCTGCAGCGCGGAGATGGCCGAACGCATGGCCGCCTCGCGCCAGAGCGCCCAGGAAGACAGCCACGGGCACGGCCACAGCGGCATGGGCACCACGCTCTCGGCCAACGCCCTGGCCATGCACTGCATGCGCGCCAACCTGGAACAGGTGATGACCCAGGCGGCCTACGACCACATGCTGCCGCTGGCCAAGCGCCTGGCTGATGGCTTCCGCACGCTGATCACCAAGCACGACCTGAAGTGGTCGGTGACCGAGCTGGGCGCGCGCAGCGAGTTCCAGTTCTGCCCCGTCTCCCCGCGTACGGGCGCCGAGGCCGAAGCGGCCTTCCACGACGAGCTGCAGATGGCGCTGCACCTGTACCTGATCAACCGCGGCATCCTGATCACGCCCTTCCACAACATGACCCTGTGCTGCCCGGACACTACTGCCGCGGACGTGGATCGCCTGATCGAGACCCTCGATGCCGGCATCACCGAGCTGCTGGCGATTCCCGGCGCGCGCGAGGCCTGACCTTTAGAGCCCCTCTCCCTAACCCTCTCCCTGAAGGGAGAGGGGACCGTTCGGCGCAGGATGAAACCTCAACGTCAGCCGGCACGGACAGCTCCCTCTCCCTTCAGGGAGAGGGCGGGGGAGAGGGAAGCCCGACATAACGCCAGTCGCCCCAACCCAGAACACCCCGGCGCCCCGCGCCCACCGAGGACCACCATGCAATTCGCCGATCGAAAGGAAGCCGAAGCCTTCCTCGCCGCCCACCCGGACGTGCGCAGCATCGAACTCTTCATCATCGACGCCAACGGCATCCCGCGCGGCAAGCTGCTGCACCGCGACGAGCTGCTGGCGATCTACGACAACGGCCGCCCGCTGCCCAGCTCGATCCTCGCGCTGACCGTGCAGGGCGAGGACGTCGAAGGCACCGGGCTGGTCTGGGAAGTGGCCGACGCCGACTGCTGGACCTACCCGCTGCCCGGCAGCCTGACCCTGCAACCCTGGCGCGCCAGCCCCACCGGCCAGCTGCAGGTGAGCATGCACCCGACCCAGGGCCTGCCCGCCACGCCCGCCGACCCGCGCCAGGCGCTGTCCCGCGTGGTCGACCGGCTGAAGTCCGACGGCTTCCACCCGGTGATGGCGGTGGAGCTGGAGTTCTACCTGCTGGACAAGCAGCGCGACGCCAACGGCCGCCCGCAGCCGGCGCTGCAGATGAACGGCATCCGTCCGGAAGCGCCGCAGGTCTACGGCGTCTACGAGCTCGAACAACTGCAGCCGTTCCTCGACGACCTCTACGCCGCCTGCGAAGTGCAGGGCCTGCCGGTACGCACGGCGATCTCCGAGTACGCGCCAGGCCAGGTCGAGCTGACCCTGGAGCACCGCTTCGACGTCATGCAGGCCATCGACGAAGGCGTGCGCTACAAGCGCCTGGTCAAGGGCGTGGCGAACAAGCACGGCCTGCAGGCCTGCTTCATGGCCAAGCCGTTCGGCGACCGCGCCGGTTCCGGCATGCACCTGCACGTCAGCCTGGCCGACGAACAGGGCAACAACCTCTACGCCAGCGAAGACATTCACGGCACTCCACTGCTGCGCCACTCCATCGGCGGCATGATGGCGCGCCTGCTGGATTCGCTGGCGATCTTCTGCCCCAACGCCAACTCCTTCCGCCGCTTCCAGGCCAACAGCTATGCGCCGCTGGCCAAGAGCTGGGGCGTGAACAACCGCACCGTGTCGTTCCGCGTGCCTGGCGGCCCGGCGAAGAGCCGGCACATCGAGCATCGCATCTGCGGCGCCGACGCCAACCCGTACCTCGCGGCGGCGGCGATCCTTGCGGCGATCCATGAAGGCATCCGCGAGCAGATCGACCCAGGCGCGCCCATCGTCGGCAACGGCTACGAGCAGGCCACCGAATTCCTCCCCACCGACTGGCTCACCGCGCTGCGCGCGCTGGAAGCCTCCACCTGGGCGCGCGAAGCGCTGGGCGAGGAATTCCTCAAGGTGTTCCTGGCGATCAAGTGGGAAGAGTTCCGCCAGTTCATGGGCGAAGTCGGCGAGCAGGATTGGCGCTGGTATCTGCATCACGCCTGAACGACTGACCGAAAGGCGGATAACCGTGAACGGCTATTCGCCCTACGTAAGATGTCCCCTGGGCTCCCGTAGGGCGCATAACGCGAAGCGTTATCCGCCATTTTGCGCCCAGCAATCAGCTCACCCGCCGACACGCAAAAGACTTACGAAAAATTTACCCTGCCAGAGTGAAGATTCTGGTCTTTTCTTGGTCAGTAGTTCCACGGGGCGCGGCTGAGCGCTTCCGTGGTCAACGCGGCGCCGCCGGTCTGCCTGCCGGCCGCCGTCCTCTCTCAGGCAGGGAGAACCCGTAGACAATGAGCACTCCCGTCGTACTGATCACCGGCGCTGCCGGTGGCCTCGGAAAAGCCATCGCCAAACGTTTCGCCCAAAGCCACTGGCGCATCGCCGCCACCGATGTGGATAAAGCCGGCCTGCATGCGCTGAACGCGCAAGTACCGCTGGACGCCACCGCCGTCGGCGACCTGCGACGAGCGGACAACTGCCACAGCCTGATGTCCGACATCCTCGCCCGCACCGGCCGCCTCGATGCCCTGGTGAACGCCGCCGGCGTCTGGCGCGAAGGCCCGGTGGAAGACTTCAACGAGGACGACTTCGACCTGGTCCTGGGGGTCAACCTCAAGGCGGCGTTCTACATGTGCCAGGCCGCGACGCCCTACCTCAAGGAAAACCACGGCAGCATCGTCAATATCTCCAGCGACTCCGGCCGCCAGGCCTATCGCGGCTCCGCGGCCTACTGTGCGAGCAAGGCGGCGCTGACCATGCTCACCCGCACGCTGGCCCTGGAACTCGCCGAATCCGGCGTGCGGGTCAACGCCATCTCGCCGGCCGACATCGCCACGCCGATGCTCGACTACCAGGCCGAGCGCTACGGCCAGGGCAACCCGGCGGCCTACAAGCGCGAACTGCTGAAGGATTATCCACAGGGCAAGGTGGCGCGCTTCATCCGCCCGGAGGAAGTCGCCGAGCTGGTCTGGTACCTCTGCAAGCCGGAATCCGAAGCCATCACCGGTGCGGACCTGGCCATCGACTTCGGCCTCTCGGCCGGGCGCTGAAGCGCAGCGACGTGAACGGGCGGCCAGGGGTCGCCCGTTTTCGTTCAGGGCGTTGTTCGAACGGCAGATACACCGCTGGCGAAGGGTCCACTGGCGCCGCTGCTCAATCAGGGATATAGAAAAAACTGTGTCGCCAGCCGCGCTCGGGTTGTCCAGAGTGAGGCCCCTTTCCTTTTCCCCAGACAATTGCCCGAGAATTCCATGGAACCTGGCAACCACCAGCTCAGCATGACCGTCCTGATGACCCCCGACATGGCCAACTTCTCCGGCAATGTCCACGGTGGCACCCTGCTCAAGTACCTCGACGAGGTCGCCTACGCCTGCGCCAGCCGTTACGCCGGCTACTACGTGGTGACCCTGTCGGTGGACCAGGTGATCTTCCGTCAGCCGATCCACGTCGGCGAACTGGTCACCTTCCTTGCCTCGGTGAACTACACCGGCCGCACCTCCATGGAGATCGGCGTGAAAGTAGTGACCGAGAACATCCGCGAGAAGTCCGTGCGCCACACCAACAGCTGCTTCTTCACCATGGTGGCGCTGGACGACGAGCGCAAGCCGATCGTCGTGCCGCAACTCGATCCGCAGACCAAGGACGAGAAACGTCGCTTCGCCCAGGCCCAACAGCGTCGGCAAATTCGCCAGGAGCTGGAACAGCGCTACAAGGAGCTTCGCGACGAATGACGGACGTTCGCGACATTTCCTGAAAAGAAATCCCGCGTGTCGCGGAAATTTCCCAATGCGTCAACAGGTTACCCTTGCGTGAAAGCAAGGTAGGAATTGATTACTACGCCTAAACTTTTCACACGCGGGTTTGCCCCCGTGACCCACCGTCGAGCGACCCGGTGCTGATGCGCAGTCCGGTCGCTCCCTGAGTGCCCGGAGCCCAGACCATGCATCACACCCCGTTACTGACCACCCTCGCCGTCGGCTTCGTGCTGGCCTTCGTCCTCGGCGCCCTGGCCAACCGCCTGCGTATCTCGCCGCTGGTGGGCTACCTGCTCGCCGGTGTGCTGGCCGGGCCGTTCACCCCCGGCTACGTCGCCGACCAGGCGCTGTCCGTGGAGATCGCCGAACTGGGCGTGATCCTGCTGATGTTCGGCGTCGGCCTGCACTTCTCGCTCAAGGACCTGTTGTCGGTGAAAGCCATCGCCATCCCCGGTGCGGTGGTGCAGATCGGCGTCGCCACCCTGCTCGGCCTGGGCCTTGCGTGGATGATGGGCTGGAACTTCGGCGGCGGGCTGGTCTTCGGCCTGGCGCTGTCGGTGGCCAGTACCGTGGTTCTGCTGCGCGCGCTGGAGCAGCGCCAGCTGATCGATACCAAGCGCGGGCGCATTGCCATCGGCTGGCTGATCGTCGAGGACCTGGCGATGGTCCTCACCCTGGTCCTGTTGCCGGCCCTGGCCGGCTCCCTGGGCGGCACCTCCGACGGTGGCGACGGCGGACTGCTGATGCCGATCCTGCTGACCCTGGGCAAGGTCGCGGCCTTCGTCGCAGTGATGATCGTCGGCGGTCGCCGCTTCGTGCCCTGGGTGCTGGAGCGCGTCGCCAAGACCGGCTCGCGCGAGCTGTTCACCCTCGCCGTGCTGGCCATCGCCCTGGGCATCGCCTACGGCTCGGCGGTGATCTTCGGCGTGTCCTTCGCCCTCGGCGCGTTCTTCGCCGGGATGATCCTCAACGAGTCCGAGCTGAGCCACGAGGCCGCCGAGAACTCGCTGCCGCTGCGTGACGCCTTCGCCGTGCTGTTCTTCGTCTCGGTGGGCATGCTGTTCAACCCGGCGATCCTGATCCAGGAGCCGCTGCCGGTGCTGGCGACCTTCCTGGTGATCGTCTTCGGCAAGTCGGTGGCGGCCTACGTCATCGTGCGCATGTTCGGCCACCCCAACAGCACCGCGCTGACCATCGCCGCCAGCCTGGCGCAGATCGGCGAGTTCTCCTTCATCCTGGTCGGCCTGGGCGTCACCCTGAACCTGCTGCCCGAAGCCGGTCGCGATCTGGTGCTGGCCGGCGCGATCCTGTCGATCCTGGTCAACCCGCTGCTGTTCATCGCCATCGACCGCCTGCAGGCGCGCCAGGAGCAGAAGGCCGAGAGCGAGCCCGGCGTGGTCCAGGTGGAGCCCCAGGACCTGCCGCCGCCGGTGCTGGAGCACAACCACGCGATCCTCATCGGCCACGGCCGCGTGGGCGCGCTGGTGAGCGAGCGGCTGCGCAAGGACAAGGTGCCGGTGGTGGTCATCGAGGACAAGCGCGAGAAGGCCGCCGAACTGCGCGAGCACGGCCTCTGCGTGGTGGTGGGCAATGCCGCCAATCCCGATGTGCTGACCCAGGCCAACATCACTTCGGCGCGCTGGCTGCTGATCGCCATTCCCAACGGTTTCGAGGCCGGGACCATCGCCAGCCACGCGCGGGCAATCAACCCGAACCTTGACATCATCGCCCGCGCCCACTTCGACGCCGAAGTGGATTACCTGGAGCAGAACGGCGCCAGCCTGGTGATCATGGGCGAGCGCGAAATCGCCCGCGGCATGGTCGAGCGAGTCGAACGCGAGGACGCCGCCGCGGCACCGGGCGACGACCACCTGCCGCAGTCGGCCTGACGCCATGCTGCGCCGGCTCTACGACTGGACCATGCGCCTGGCGGGCCATCCGCGGGCGGAGCTGGCGCTGGGCGGAGTGACCTTCGCCGAGAGTTCGTTCTTCCCCATCCCGCCGGATGCACTGCTGGTGCCGATGGTGCTGGCCAACCGCGCCAAGGCCTGGCGCTATGCGGCGATCTGCATCGTCAGCTCGGTGCTGGGCGGCATCGCCGGCTACTTCATCGGCCTGCTGCTGTTCGAGACGGTGGGCCAGGCGATCCTGGCCTTCTACGGGCTGCAGGAGAACTTCGCCGAGGTCGCCGAGCGCTACAACGAGCTCGGCTGGCTGATGGTGCTGTTGGGCGGCGGCTTCACCCCGCTGCCCTACAAGCTGATCACCCTCACCAGCGGGGTGACCCAGCTCGATCTGGTGCTGTTCATCGCCCTGAGCGTGGTGGCGCGTACCCTGCGTTTCGCGGCGACCTGCGCCCTGCTGTTCTGGGCCGGCCCGGCACTGCGCGAGGCCATCGAGAAACGCCTGGGGCTGGCGTTCGGCCTGCTCACCGCGATGGTGGTGGGCGGGTTGCTGCTGGGCAAGTACATGCTCTGAGGCGGCAGGCGGGATGGTGTAGGAGCGAGCTGGACATGCCCTCACCCCAACCCTCTCCCGGAGGGAGAGGGGGCCGATCAGCATTCTGTGGATAACTCGGCGTCAGCCGGAGAGCTTCACTCTGCCCACCCGCTCAGGACAGTCCCCTCTCCCCCGGGAGAGGGTTAGGGTGAGGGGCGCACCCAGCGCAGGATTCCCCCCTAAAACCCCGTTCAGATCACCCCAACTTCACCGCCTCGAACTTCACCCGCGGATGGGCGATGCGGTCCTGGGCGCGCACCAGCTCCAGCTCGTAGCTGCCGCAGGCCTGGGTCTCCAGCAGCACTTCGTGCACGGCGGCGGCGCAGAATTCGAAGGCTGTGCGCAGGTCGTCGCCCAGCAGCAGACGGGCGAGGAACAGGCCCGAGGTCAGATCGCCCACGCCTACCGGCTGGCGCGGGAAGGCCAGCAGCGGGCGGCGCAGGTGCCAGGTCTCGTCGAGGGTCACCAGCAGCATCTCGAAGGCATCCGCCGGCTTGCCGGGGTAGTTCAGGTGCTTCACCAGGATCGCCTTCGGGCCGCGCACGAGGAGGCCACGGGCCATTGCCGCGCAGTCTTCCAGGGAGGTCGGCTGGCGGTCGCAGAAGCTGTCCAGCTCCAGCTGGTTCGGGCACAGGTAGTCGGCCACCGCGGCGGCCTCGTGGAGCAGGAACTCACCGACTTCCGGGGCGACGATGCAGCCCTTCTCCGGATGGCCCATCACCGGGTCGCACAGGTAGACCGCACGCGGGTTCACCTCGCGGATGCGGCGCACCACTTCGAGGATCGAACGGCCCTGCGCCGCACTGCCCAGGTAGCCCGACAGCACCGCGTCGCAATTGCCCAGCTCGCCAATGGCAGCGATGCCGTCCACCAGCGCCGGAATCTGCTCCGGCGGCAGCACCTGGCCCGTCCAGTGGCCATACTGGGTATGGTTGGAGAACTGCACGGTGTTCAGCGGCCAGACGTTCACCCCGACGCGTCGCATGGGGAACTCCGCGGCGCTGTTGCCGGCGTGGCCGAAGACGACGTGGGACTGGATGGCGAGAACGTGGGGAGTGCGCGGCATAACGGTGTCCTGCTACAGAATGGGGCAGTATGGGGCGCAATTCACACGCTGTGAACATCCCCCTCTCGCCGCCCGGCGGCGGAGTGAGTAAGCTGATGCGCCGATTCCGAGGAAGCCGAAGTGGACCTGGGCAATCTTTTCATTTTCATGCTGGTTGTCGCGGGCGCCGCCTGGTGGTGGCGCGCCCATGGCATCCGCGAGCGTGCACTGGTCCTGGCCAAGCAGCACTGCGCGCGCGAGGGCGTGGAACTGCTGGATGACGCCATGGCCCTGCAGCGCTTCCGCTTCCAGCGCGACGGCCGCGGCAACCTGCGCCTGGCCCGCGAATACGCCTTCGAGTTCACCGCCACCGGCCAGGAACGCTACGCCGGTAGCATCGCCATGTTCGGCCAGCACCTGGGCCGGGTCGAGCTGGCGCCGTTCCGCATGGAGCCGGAGCCGCGCATGCCGCTCTCGCCGGTCGCTACCTTCCATCCCACCGCCCAGCCGGTGGACGAAGAGATTATCGACGCGGTCTTCGACGACACCCCTGCAGCGCCGCGCGCCAAGGCAGAAGTCGTGCGCCTGGACGAATGGCGCCGCACGCACCAGGGCAAGAAAGTCGGCGACTAGAGCTGCGCGCGGATCTTCCGCCAGTCCTCTTCCACCGCCGCCGTCATGGCCTTGCGTAGCAGCCGGCAGCGTCCGCGATGCCAGAGTGAATAGCGCCGCTTCTGGTTGCGCCGGCAGCCCTCGAACAGCCAGTCGGGATCGAAGCCGTCCCACACCCCCGCCGTTACCCAGCTATTGCTCCAGACCACCGGCGCCACTTCCAGGCGGTAGATCGCCTCCAGTTCATCCGGCGAGTAGCCGCTGATCGCCAGGGTGCTCGCGATGGTAGCGAGATCGGCCTCGTCCAGCTCGGTATCCAGCCACAGCTCGGACAGGGCCAGCCAGACGGACTCGCGGGCCGGGTCGTTCATTCGTGGCCCAGCAGGAAGCGCGACACGCGCTCGGCGCTGTCTTCGGGAAACTCCTGCATGAAGCAGTGGCCACCGTCGACGCACTGGCCACTCACCACCGTGTTCGAAGCGCACCAGCGTGCCACCGACTTGGGCACGAACGGGTAGGTGCGCTCACCGAACAGCACCTGGGTCGGCGTCACCACCTTGCCCAGCGACGGCCACAGGCGCTTGGGAAAGGAACTGAAGATTTCCGCCTCGCGGCTGGGCCGGCATTTCAGTTCGACACCTGCTTCGGTGCGCTTCATCGCGTTCTCCACGTAGGCCCGGAGCGCGGCGTCGGTCCAGCCCTTGAAGATACCGCGGCCGTGCAGGCCGGCGTAGGCCGCCTCGCGGTCCGGCCACTGGCTGCGCCGCGAGCGCGCCTTCTGCACCATGGTGCGGCGCTTGTGCAGGCCGAGTACTTCGGAAAGCGCCATCACGCCGATCATCGCCGGGGTAAAGAGCACCGGGTCGAGCAGCACCGCGCGGCGGAACAGCTCGGGATGCCGGCCGAGGATCAGGCTGGTGAGCACGCCGCCAAAGCTGTGCCCGGCGGCGTAGTGCGGCACGTCGCCAAAGGCTTTGTTGCCGGCCTGGAAGGCCTCCACCGCCATCTCGGCATTGCGGTTCCAGCCATGGAAGCGCCCGCCGTGGTCACTGTCGCCGTGGCCCTGGACGTCGCACAGCCAGAGTTCGAAATCCTCCGCCAGGACTTTCAGCATCGGCTCGTAGGCACGCCCACAGAAGCCATTGCCATGCAGGAAGTGCAGCAGCGGCTTGCCACTGGGCTCGCTGCGCCAGCCGCGCAGGGTGAAACCGGCGGACCCTTCGTGGGTCCAGGACGACAACTGCATCGAAGCTCTCCATCGGGATGCGGCAGTTTAGCGAGGCAGCGGGGCGCCGGACCAGCGCGCGGTCATGCTATTGTCGCCGACCCTTGGTCGAACACCGTCGAACATGTCGCCTACCCGCCCCCTTCGCCTGCTGCTGATCTGCCTGCTCCTGCTGGCCGGGCTGGTGCTGTCGGTGTTCTGGGCAGGCGAGAAGGCGCGGCACCGCGCGCTGCTGGCCGAGGCGGAAACCGCCCATGAGCAGTTGGGCCTCTACGCCAGTTCCCTGCATACCCTGATCGAGCGTTTCCGCAGCATTCCCTCCGTGCTGGCGCTGGACCCGGAACTGCGCGCGGCCATGCGCGGCCCGCTGACGGACGAAGTGCAGCACCGGCTTAACCTCAAGCTGCAGGAAATCAACGGCGCGGCACGCTCGTCGACGCTGGAGCTGCTGGACCGCAGCGGCCTCGCCGTGGCCGCCAGCAACTGGAACCTGCCGACCAGCTACGTCGGCCACAACTACAGCTTTCGGCCCTACTTTCGCCAGACCATCGCCCAGGGCGCCGGGCGCTTCTACGCAGTCGGCGTGACCACCGGTATTCCCGGTTACTTCCTGTCCAACGCACTGCGTGACGACGCGGGCACCTTCCTCGGCGCCATCGTGGTCAAGCTGGAGTTTCCCGACCTCGAACGGCAGTGGAGCCAGACCCCGGACGTGGTGCTGGTGAGCGACAGCAAGGGCGTGGTGTTCCTCGCCAACCACCCGCGCTGGCGCTACCGCGAGCTGATGCCGCTGGACGCGGTGGCCCGCGCGGAACTGGCCGATACCCGCCAGTACCACCGGCAGCCGCTCAGCGCGTTGCCGCACCGGACGCTGGAAAGCCTCGGCGAGCATGCGCGCATGGTGCGTGTCGACGGCCAGGAAATCAGCGGCGACTACCTCTGGCAATCGGTCGGCCTGCCGGAAGAAGACTGGACCCTGCACCTGCTGCGCGACACCCGCGGCGTGCAGTCGGACGTCACCAGCGCCCGCCTGGCCGCCGCCGGCGCATGGATGGCACTGGTATTCCTCGTCCTCTGGCTGCAGCAGCGACGGCGCCTGGCCCGCCTGCGCCAGCGCAACCAGGAAGAACTGGAGCGCCTGGTCGAGCAGCGCACCGCCGCCCTGCGCACTGCCCAGGACGGCCTGGTGCAAGCTGCCAAGCTGGCGGCGCTGGGGCAGATGTCCGCCGCGCTGGCCCACGAAATCAACCAGCCGCTCACCGCCCAGCGCATGCAGCTGGCCAGCGTGCGCCTGCTGCTCGATGCCGGCCGCCAGGACGACGCCCGCGCCGCGCTGGTGCGCGTGGACGAGCTGCTCGAACGCATGGCCGCGCTGACCGGCCACCTGAAGACCTTCGCCCGCAAGACCCCCGGCGGCCTGCGCGAGCGCATCGAACTGGGCCACGTGGTCGAGCAGGCGCTGCAACTGCTGGCCGTGCGCATCCGTACCGAAGGCGTGGACATCCGCCAGGCGCTGGAATCACCGGCCTGGGTGCTGGGCGACGCGATCCGCCTGGAGCAGGTGCTGGTCAACCTGATCCGCAACGCACTGGACGCAGTGGCCAACAGCGCCCAGCCACGCATCGAGCTGACCCTGCGCCGCGACGGCGAGCACTGGTGCCTGGAAGTCGCCGACAACGGACCGGGCATCGATGAGGCGCACCTGGCCAGCGTCTTCGACCCCTTCTTCACCACCAAGCCGGTGGGCGAAGGACTGGGCCTGGGGCTGGCGGTATCCTACGGCATCGTCCACGAACTCGGCGGGCGCCTCGGCGCCGCCAACCAGCCCTCCGGCGGCGCCGTATTCCGGCTCAGCCTGCCGGCCGCCAGCGAAGAATCCAGACCATGAGCGAGACCATTCTCTTCGTCGACGACGAAGCCGCCATCCGCGACGCCGTGCAGCAATGGCTGCAACTCTCCGGTTTCGAAGTGCGCCTGTGCAGCAGCGCCGACGAGTGCCTGAAAGGCGTCGCCCGCGAGCTGCCCGGCGTGGTCATCAGCGATGTACGCATGCCCGGCACCGACGGCCTGGCCCTGCTCGACCGCCTGCAGCAGCTCGACCGCGACCTGCCGGTGATCATGGTCACCGGCCACGGCGACGTGCCCATGGCGGTGCAGGCGATGCGCCAGGGCGCCTACGACTTCATCGAGAAACCCTTCACCCCCGAACGCCTGCTCGACAGCCTGCGCCGCGCCCTGGAGAAACGCCGGCTGGTGCAGGAGAACCGCCAGCTGCGCGAGCAGGCGGCGCTCAAGGACCAGATCGAATCCCGCCTGCTGGGCGTCTCGCGGCCGATGGAAACCCTGCGCCGGCAGATCATGGCGCTGGCCGGTACGCCGGTGAACGTGCTGATCCGTGGCGACACCGGTAGCGGCAAGGAGCTGGTCGCGCGCTGCCTGCACGACTTCGGCCCGCGCGCCGGCAAGCCCTTCGTCGCGCTGAACTGCGCGGCGATTCCCGAGCAGTTGTTCGAGACCGAACTGTTCGGCCACGAAAGCGGCGCCTTCACCGGCGCCCAGGGCAAGCGCATCGGCAAGCTGGAGCATTCCAACGGCGGCAGCCTGTTCCTCGACGAGATCGAAAGCATGCCGCTGGCCCAGCAGGTGAAGCTGCTGCGCGTGCTGCAGGAACAGCAGCTGGAGCGCCTGGGTTCGAACCAGAGCATCAAGGTCGACCTGCGGGTGATCGCCGCCACCAAGCCGGACCTGCTGGAAGAGGCCCGCGCCGGGCGCTTCCGCGAGGACCTGGTGTATCGCCTGAATGTCGCCGAGCTGCGCCTGCCGCCCCTGCGCGAACGCCGCGAGGACATCCCGCTGCTGTTCGAGCACTACGCGCTGCTGGCCAGCGAGAAGTTCGGTCGCGAGGCCGTGCCGCTGTCGGCAACCCAACTGGCCCGCCTGCTCGCCCACGACTGGCCGGGCAACGTCCGCGAACTGGCCAACGCCGCCGAGCGCCACGTGCTCGGCCTGGACCGCGCCGAGCTACCGGAAGCGCCGGCCGGCAACGGCCTGTTCGAACGCATGGAAGCCTACGAGGCGCAGTGCATCCGCCAGGCGCTGGGCCAGTGCAAGGGCGACATCAAGGCGGTGATGGAGCTGCTCGGCCTGCCGCGCCGCACCCTCAACGAGAAGATGCAGCGCCACGGGCTGAGCCGTGGGGATTACCTGGGCGAGGACTGAGCCATCTGCTCGGCGAAGAACCAGCCGGTACACCAGCGCGCCAGCGGCCAGAGCAGCGCCAGCAGCAGGATCGCCGGCGGAAGCAGGTAGAGCGGCAGACTGCTGGAGTTCAGCGAGCTGTAGGCGGCGAAGGCCACCAGGACCGACGCCAGCACGATAGCGACCATCCACAGCGCCAGCAGCACCAGCGCGCAGGCCAGCACGCGGCCGGCGGCGAAGCGCGAGAGCCGGGCGGGCAGGCGAGTCCGCACGGCCGTCATGACGATGGCGAAAGGCAGTACGCAGCTCGACAGCATGAATACCGACTGCCAGCCGTCAGCGCCGCTGTACAGGTAGAGCACTCCGTAGCCGAGTGCCGTGACCAGCTTGTAGATCACCGCGGTGAAGCACAGCGCAACCGCCAGCGCCACATGCCAGGAAGGCAGCGTGGCGGCCTGGCCCGGCGCCATCGGTTCACACCGTGAGCGCGCCAGGTGCAGGACCAGCCAGAGCGGCAGGAGGCAGCCCAGGGCCAGGTTGATCAGCGAATTGACCTGGCCATACAGGGCTATCCAGAGGGTCCGGGAGCCCTGCTCGAACGCCCACTGGTAGAAGGACACGCTCAGGTAGGACACGGCGGTGCTGACGACAATGGTGGCGATCAGATAGGCCACGCCGAAGCCTACCAACAGTCCGGCCAGCGGCTGGAAGCGTGCGATACCGTGGCGCTCGCGCTGGTAATGCACCAGCAGCAGGACTGCCGCGGCATAGAAAGCCAGCCCACCCAGCCAGTTCGCCAGCATGGTCGGCAAGTACTGAGGCAGGCGCTCGCGGTAGTTGCCCAGGTCGAAGATCCACTGCACGGCATTGCTGCCGAAGAACACCACGGCCGCGGCCACGATCATGGCGGCGACGAACTGCAGGGGCTCGCGGCCGACCGATGCCAAAGCGGCTTTCGATGCGGTGAGCGGTGCCTGGGGTGTCGCAAAGGGATTGTCACTGGTCATCTCGGCATCCTTGTCGAATCCGGCCTGCGGCGCGGAGTGAGCCCAGCCTACCAGCCCGCCGGCTCTTTTCCACCGCGCATAAAAAAAGGCCGCTGATAGCAGCGGCCTTGAGACGGACGTCGATCTGGAGCAATCAAGAATCGGCGTCGGGAAGCTTGCCGGCGGTGAGGCCGGTAACGGCGTTGCTCGAAAGCCGCGCTGTTGGGTCAAGTATATTGACCGATCAGACAGGAATACAGATCACGGACGGGGAAAGACTGTTACAGCATCTGTAACAGTCATCTGGCAACCACCTGAAACGCGGGCAAAAAAACGCCGCATATCGTATGCGGCGCAAGGTGTTGAGAAGCCCGGCTCACGCTCCGGACTTCCCGGGGGAAGCGGCCGATCAGGAATCGGCGTTGCTGCTGGCAGCGGCCTTGGCAGTCTGCTCAGCGGACTGGGCCTGCTGCTGGGCGATCACTGCTTCGTTGGCCTTGACCATCTTGTCGGTCATCAGGCGCGATTCTTCGGCGAAGCTCAGCTGAGTGAAGGACAGCGAGCAGACGGACAGCAGGGCAGCAACATAAAGCGAACGGGACATGACGTTGATCCTTTCTGAACACCCGATTGGTCGGGGTTGGAGAAAGGTTACGGCGCAACAGTGGGTAGAAAAATAGCTAGCTAACCAACAAAGCATTGCCTAAAAAGCAACAATCCGCGCCGATCATCCGAGAACACCGATATAGAGCGGCTGCGACGATCTGCCGCGCCAGCGCCCAAGGTCCGAGATGGCCTTATGCCCAGTTGACGGGATCGTTGAGCGCTGCTTCGTCCTCTTCGAACATCTTCGGCAATTCCATCTTGAGGAACTCGACCCAGGTGCGGATCTTCGCGTCGAGGAAGCGTCGCGACGGGTACAGCGCGTAGATGTGCCTCACGTGCAAGCTGTGCCGGGGCAGTACGCGCACCAGCGAGCGACGCCGCAGGGCGGGCGCGGCGACATAGCTGGGCAGCAGGCAGATGCCCATGCCGGCGGCAGCTGCGCCGGTCAGCGCCTCGGCAACGTTGACCATGAAGGTGTCGCGCGGGCGGATCACGCTCTCTTCATTGCCCTCCTCGAAGGCCCAGCCCTCGGGGAAGGTCGGGTCCTGCAGGCGCAGGCACTGGTGCTGATGCAGGTCGGCGACGCTGGTCGGGGTGCCGCGCCGTTTGAGGTATTCGGGGCTGGCACAGAGCACGCTGTAGATAGTGCCCAGGGTCTGGGCGACGAACTCGGAGTCGGGCAGTTCGCGGTCGCGGGTGATCACCACGTCCTGGCCTTCCTCGAGGATGTCCGGCTGGCGCTGGGCCAGGGTCAGCTCGATGTAGACCTCGGGAAAGGATTCGCAGTAGCGCGAGATCAGCGGGATCAGGTGCTGCTGGCCAAGGCCGGTGAGCGAGTGCACGCGCAGCCGGCCGCGCGGCTTGAGGTGCGCGCCGCTGGCCTCGGCTTCCGCCTCTTCGACGTCGGCGAGGATTTCCCGGCAGCGCAGCAGGTAGCGCTCGCCGGTTTCGGTCAGCGCCAGGCGCCGTGTCGTGCGGTGCAGGAGGCGGGCTTCAAGTTGCGCTTCAAGGTCGGAAACCACGCGCGAGACCTGGGCGGTGGACAACCCCAGGGCGTTGGCGGCGGCGGTGAAACTGCCAGCATCCACCACCCGGACGAAAGCCCGCATCGCGTGAAGTACGTCCATCCTTCCCCCTGCTTATCCGTCTTGTAGGAGACGACGACAATTATTGTCCGCGCCGCAAAACTGAATCGCAGTATAGGGTCGTTTTTTAGTGATTGTTACCACGTATAGTGCCGGACAAGTCGCTGCAGCAACGTTGGGCATACCAGGCTCATCGTACGGCCGCCGATACACCAATCGACGGCCCTCTCCCCCGCGCATACCTGGCTGCAGCGACTGACTCTTTCTCCAGGGGCGGCCTTCTTCGGATGGCCGCCCTTTTTCGTTTCTGGTCAGCTGATTGGCAGGCGCAAGCCATTACACCGGGCAGAAGGCAGAACCTGTAGAAAAGCGTCTAGCGCGGCAGCGGGTAGAGGCGCTCGTCGAACTGCTCCAGGCGCACGAACTCCAGCGGTTGGTCGTTCTCCAGATTCTGCAGACGGTCCTGATACTGACGCAGGAAGTCCTGGCGCGCGTCGTTGCTGATGTAGGGCACATGCCAGGCCACGAACGGCGGCAGCACGCTCATGCCGGTGTAGGCCAGGGTGCCACGCAGGATCGGCCGCAGCATGTCTTCCAGCGGACCGTGGATGGCGCCGTCGCCGAACATGTGGTCGCGCCCGCCGAGGGTCACGGTCACCAGCGCCTTCTTGCCGGCCAGGCCGCCCTGGTCGTAGAAGCGCTTGCCGCCGTAGCAGATGCCCGAGACCAGCACGCGGTCGAACCAGCCCTTGAGGATGGCCGGCGCGGAGAACCAGTAGATCGGGAAGTTGAAGATCACCAGGTCGGCCCAGAGCAGCTTGTCCAGTTCGGCCTGGATGTCGGCGGCGATGGTTTTCGCCTTGGCGCCTTCGCGCTGTTCCAGGGCGTAGACCAGGTACTCGGGGTTGGCGCGGGCGCCGAAGTCGGCGGCGCTGGCCACCGGGTTCCAGTTCATCGCGTAGAGGTCGGAGACCTGCACTTCGTGGCCCTGGCCGCGGAGGGTTTCCTCGGCGAGCTGGTACAGCGCGGTGCTGAAGGATTGCGGTTCGTTGTGGGCGTGGACGATCAGTACGTTCATGTGGATTCCTGGCCGGAAAGGCAATTCTTGGCGGATCGGTGTGTTGGCTCGGCACCCTCTCCCCAGCCCTCTCCCTGAAGGGCGAGGGAGTATTCGTATTCATGCACCGTCTCCCGCCGGTCGCGCCGAAGCGCTTTTGCGCCCCTCTCCCGCTTGCGGGAGACGACTGCATGGCTGCAGGAGGTAGAGCGCAAAGCCGAGGGCTGGGGAGAGGGCGCTGTTCAGGCGCTCAGAGTTGAATGGCCTTGAGCTCGACGAACTCGTGCAAGCCCTGCTCACCCCATTCGCGGCCGTTGCCGGACTGCTTGTAGCCGCCGAAAGGCGCACGGTAGTTGAAGGCACCGCCGTTGACGAAGCATTGGCCGGCGCGCATCTGCCGTGCCAGGCGCAGGCCATCTTCGCGATCGCCCGCCCAGACGGCGCTGGACAGA
>NZ_BDAI01000013.1 GCF_002091755.1 Pseudomonas nitroreducens NBRC 12694 | reverse complement strand
GCCTTTTTCGTATGGTTCAGAACACCATGTCCGACAGCCGCCAGACCTCGAAGGCCGGCGTCTCATAAGGATGAGCCTGCTTGAGGGCCTTGACCGAGTCATGGATCAACTCGTCGGCGACCACCATCTCCACCTTCCATTCGGCGACCTGCTCGATGCTGCCGGCCTGGCCGATGAACGGATTGCTGCCCTGCAAGGGGCGGAACTGTCCCTGTCCGAGTGCCTGCCAGCTACAGCTGTCGTAGGCACCGATGCGTCCTGCACCGGCGGCGAACACCGCTTTCTTGACCGATTCCAGATGGCTTTCCGGAACGTAGAAACACAGTTTGTACATCGGAGACTCCGATCGAAACGGGGACACGACCGTGGCAAGACGGGCCACGGGTGACAAATGCTGCCACAAATAGTGGCACTTTGCCTCTTGCGACCGACAAGTCGTCGTCCAAGTTCGACCGTCCGGCTCCCTGCTGGTTCGTCAGGGAGGTCCTTTGTATGAAATCTGTGACCGACTTCGAGCTCCACTTTGCCGAAGCGGTGAGCGGAAGCCGTCAGACTATTCCGCATAACCAACCTAGCTTGTTGAGCATTGAATGAGATTTTTCGAACGAAATTTCTTCTTACTGCGTAGGGTAAATCCCTAAGAGATTTTTTGGGCGCTCTGGTCACAGCACCCGCCGTGGGATGAGGCGATAACTGCACGGTCCTTCCCACTCGTACGGTACTGAACCATGAACGACCTCATCGCCCGCTCCAACCCCGACGGCTCCACGCGCCGCCAGAAACTTCTACTGATCTACCCACCGATGACCACCCCCACCTCGCCGCCCCTGGGTGCTCCGATGCTCAAGGGCTACATCGAGCGGGAACTGCCCAATTGGGACGTGAAGGTGCTGGACCTGAACCTGTGGTGCTACGAACGATTGTTCGAGATGTTGCGCAGCGGGTTCCTGCAGATACCCGGGACAAGCCCCAGCAGCCTCGCTGCACTGCTGGAAACACCAGACTTCTTCCGTGGCAAATCGATGAAGGACTTCTACGGCGACCCGGTCGCCTACGATCAACACGGTGAATTGCTGCTCACCCTCACGCACATGATGAGCGAAATACTCGGGCGCGAGGCCGATGACCTGCACCAGGGCGCCCACCTCACCCCGCTGCTCTCAGAAGCCTTCGACCTCATTATCAAGGAGCAGGCTGACTGCTATGGCTTCTCCATGATCTTCAGCCAGCAACTGCCCATCGGTGCGGCGTTCGGACGCCTGGTGCGGCAAGTCACCGGGCGCAAGGTCTTCTTTGGCGGCAGCTGCTTTACGGCAGGCGCGGAAGACTTCCTCCGCTGGTATCCCCATTCGGCAGACGTCATCATCGATGGCGATGGCGAAGAGCCTCTCAAGCAACTGCTGCTGCAAGGTGGCTCACCAGCGAATGTCCCGGGCGCCGTGTTTTTCGAGGCTGGTGAAGTCAAACGCAACCCCTCCGAATACCGTCGGGATATCGACGCCTACGGCAAGCCGGACTTCGGCGACCTGACGCTTGACCGCTATTACTCCCCCACTCCCGTCATCCCTTTGCTGCTGTCACGCGGCTGCTACTGGCGCCGCTGTACTTTCTGCGTGCATTACATGTCCGCCGGGCTGACTTATCGCCTGCATGGCCTGGAAATGGTCATCGACATGCTCCGAGGCTTTGTCGAAAAGGGCATCCGGCACTTCTCGTTCGTCGATGAAATGATCGCTCCCGGCCATTTTGCCAAGTTGGCGGATGCCATCATCGAGTCTGGCCTGGATATTTCCTACTACGCCCTGAGCAAGCCCAACCGCACCTTCACCCCCGAGATTCTCGCCAAGATGGCGCGTTCCGGTTGCAAGTACCTGCTCTGGGGCCTGGAAAGCGGCACACAACGCATTCTCGACCTGATGGACAAGGGCACGAAAATCGACGATGTCGAACAGGTATTGCGCAATGCCCACGCCGCGGGGATTGCCAACCATGTCTACATGATCTGCGGTTTCCCAACCGAAACCGAGGAAGAATTCCACAACACACTGCGCTTCCTGGACCGCAACCGCGACTACATCTACTCGATTCACCGCGGCACCTTCTCGCTGGAGCCTGGCTCCCCCATCCACAAGGAACAGGAACGCTTCGGCGTTACTCGCGCCTGGATGGCCCGTCCCACGCCCCTGGGCGGACGCTGGCACCATGAAACGGTCAGCGGCATGAATAGGGACGAAGTACAAGCGGTCTTCCGCGCGGCCCAGCCGTTCTTGCGGCGCTTCAACCCTTATGCGGTATTCCTGGCCAACTACCGGGATCACGCCATGCTGGTCTACGACAAGCTCGGCGCCGACGCGGTGCACAAGATGCCCCGTCACTTCCCCGACCTGAGCAAAGTGATTGAAGCCAGGAACAGCCAGACCACCACTGCGGACCTGATGAATTGATCCGTCGACACAGGCCACTCGCCACCGTTCTTCCTTCAGCCGTTCTGCGCCGCTAGCGAAGCTCCCGGCGCCTTGAATGCTGGCCATCGCAGTAGGGTAGTTCGGCAGACCGGCCGCAGCGGCAGAGCAGCAGGTAACGCTCGCGCTTCACCGTGAGTTCCAGCACATCCGGGCATTGCTCGGCAGCATCCGGCAGACTCGCGCAATGTCCGCAGCGACACAGGCGCAGCACCTGCCCCGACGTCACCGGGCGAACTTCGGGAAGCACGGGGTCGTCAGCCAAGGCAGCCTCCAGCGATGGCCAGGCAAAGAAAAAGGGGAAAGCCGAAGCTTTCCCCTTTTTCGTCACGCATGAAGGCCGAACTCAGCCGACCCAGACGCGGGCATTGCGGAACATGCGCATCCAGCCGCCATCCTCTTCCCACTCGTCCGGACGCCAGGAGTTCTGCACGGCGCGGAACACGCGCTCCGGGTGCGGCATCATGATGGTGACACGGCCGTCGCGGCTGGTCAGGCCGGTGATACCACGGGGCGAGCCGTTCGGGTTGGCCGGGTAGGTCTCGGTGACCTTGCCCAGGTTGTCGACGAAGCGCATGGCCACGGTACCGGACAGGTCGGCTTCGAGCAGGGCTTCCTCGCTTTCGAACTCCGCATGGCCTTCACCGTGGGCGATGGCGATCGGCAGGCGCGAACCGGCCATGCCCTGCAGGAAGATCGACTGCGACTCCTGCACCTGAACCATCGCCACGCGCGCCTCGAACTGCTCGGAGCGGTTGCGCACGAAGTGCGGCCAGAACTCGGTGCCGGGGATCAGCTCGTGCAGGTTGGACATCATCTGGCAACCGTTGCACACGCCGAGGGCGAAGCTGTCCTTGCGCTCGAAGAAGGCCTGGAAGCCATCGCGGGCACGGGCATTGAACAGGATCGACTTGGCCCAGCCTTCGCCGGCGCCCAGCACGTCGCCGTAGGAGAAGCCGCCGCAGGCCACCAGGCCCTTGAACTGCTCCAGGCTGATGCGGCCGGCGAGGATATCGCTCATGTGCACGTCGACTGCGGCGAAGCCGGCGCGGTCGAAGGCAGCCGCCATCTCGACCTGGCCGTTGACGCCCTGCTCGCGCAGGATGGCGATCTGCGGACGCACACCTTTCTTGATGTAGGGCGCGGCGATGTTGTCGTTGACGTCGAAGCTCAGCTTCACCGACAGGCCGGGGTTGTCCTCGTCCAGCAGGCCGTCGAATTCCTGGTCGGCGCAGTCGGCGTTGTCGCGCATGCGCTGGATGCGGTAGCTGGTTTCGCTCCAGATACGCTGCAGGTTGCGGCGCTGGTCGTTGAAGACGCGCTCGCCATTGAAGTCCAGGTTGATCTCGGCGCCGTTGACCGGCTGGCCGATGACGGCGACGCAGTCTTCCAGGCCGGCAGCGCTGAACTGGGCCAGCACTTCCGGGGTGGCGGCGGAGCGAACCTGGATGACGGCGCCCAGCTCTTCGTTGAACAGGGCGGCGGTCAGCTCGTCACGGCTGTCGGCCAGCGCGTCGAGGTTCAGGTCCAGACCGCAATGACCGGCGAAGGCCATTTCCACCACGGTGGCCATCAGGCCACCGTCGGAACGGTCGTGGTAGGCCAGCAGGTGGCCGTCGGCGTTCAGGCCCTGGATCACAGCGAAGAAGGCCTTCAGGTCTTCGGCATCGTCGACGTCCGGCGCAGCGCGGCCGATCCGGCCGTTGACCTGGGCGAGGATGGAGCCGCCCATGCGGTTCTTGCCACGGCCCAGATCGATGGCGATCAGGTCGGTCTCGCCCTTGTCCAGGCGCAGTTGCGGGGTCAGGGTCTTGCGTACGTCGTTGACCGGGGCAAAGCCGGAGATGATCAGCGACATCGGCGAGGTCACGCTCTTCTCGGCGTCGCCATCCTGCCAGCGGGTCTTCATGGACATGGAGTCCTTGCCCACCGGGATGGTGATGCCCAGCGCCGGACACAGTTCCATACCGACAGCCTTGACGGTGTCGTACAGGCGCGCGTCTTCGCCCGGGTGGCCGGCAGCGGCCATCCAGTTGGCGGAGAGCTTGATCTCGGAGATCTTGTCGATGCTCGCGGCGGCCAGGTTGGTGATGGTCTCACCGATCGCCATGCGGCCGGAGGCCGGGGCGTCGATCAGGGCCAGCGGAGTGCGCTCGCCCATCGCCATGGCTTCACCGGTGTAGACGTCGAAGCTGGTGGCGGTGACGGCGCAGTCGGCCACCGGCACCTGCCACGGGCCGACCAACTGGTCGCGCGCCACGAGGCCGGTGATGGTGCGGTCGCCGATGGTGATCAGGAAGTTCTTGCTGGCCACGGCCGGGTGACGCAGCACACGCTGAGTGGACTCGGTCAGGTCCAGGCCGACAGTGGCGAAGTCATCGCCCAGTTCGGCTTCGCGGGTGACCGAACGGTGCATGCGCGGCGGCTTGCCCAGCAGTACTTCCAGCGGCATGTCCACCGGATTGTTGCCGAAGTGGCTGTCGGCGACGGTCAGCTGCTTCTCTTCGGTGGCTTCACCGACCACGGCGAACGGGCAGCGCTCGCGCTCGCAGATGGCCTTGAAGGTCTCGAAGTCGGCGGCGTCGACCGACATCACGTAGCGTTCCTGCGACTCGTTGCACCAGATTTCCAGCGGGCTCATGCCCGGCTCGTCGTTGGGCACGGCGCGCAGTTCGAAGCGGCCGCCACGGCCGCCGTCGTTGATCAGTTCCGGCAGGGCGTTGGAGATGCCGCCCGCGCCCACGTCGTGGATGAACTTGATCGGGTTGTTCTCGCCCATCTGCCAGCAGCGGTCGATGACCTCCTGGCAACGGCGCTCCATTTCCGGGTTCTCGCGCTGCACCGAGGCGAAGTCCAGGTCAGCGGCGGACGCGCCGGTGGCCATGGAGGACGCGGCGCCGCCGCCCAGGCCGATCAGCATGGCCGGGCCGCCGAGTACGATCAGCTTGGCGCCGACCGAGATCTCGCCCTTCTGCACGTGGTCTTCGCGGATGTTGCCCAGGCCGCCGGCGATCATGATCGGCTTGTGGTAACCACGGACTTCCTCACCACGCGGAGTGGCGATGGCCTGCTCGAAGGTACGGAAATAACCGGCCAGGTTTGGGCGGCCGAATTCGTTGTTGAACGCGGCGCCGCCCAACGGGCCTTCGATCATGATGTCCAGCGGAGTGACGATGCGCTCGGGCTTGCCGTAGGGCACTTCCCAGGGCTGCTCGAAGCCGGGGATGTTCAGGTTGGAGACGGTGAAGCCGACCAGGCCGGCCTTCGGCTTGGCACCGCGGCCGGTTGCGCCTTCGTCGCGGATCTCGCCGCCGGAGCCGGTGGAGGCGCCGGGGAAGGGAGCGATGGCGGTCGGGTGGTTGTGGGTCTCCACCTTCATCAGGATATGCACGGGCTCTTCGCTCGCCGCGTACTCGCGGGTTTCCGCGTTCGGGTAGAAGCGGCCGGCGACGTAGCCTTTCATGACCGCAGCGTTGTCCTTGTACGCGGACAGCACGCCTTCGCGGTGCATTTCATAGGTGTTCTTGATCATGCCGAACAGGCTCTTGTCCTGCGACTGGCCGTCGATGTCCCAACTGGCGTTGAAGATCTTGTGGCGGCAGTGCTCGGAGTTGGCCTGGGCGAACATCATCAGCTCGACGTCGTGCGGGTTGCGACCCATCTCGACGAAGCTTTTCACCAGGTAGTCGATCTCATCGTCGGCCAGGGCCAGGCCCAGCTCAAGGTTGGCCTTCTCTAGCGCGGCGCGACCGCCGGCAAGGATGTCCACCACGGTCAGCGGCTTGGGCTGGGCGTGGCTGAACAGGGCGGAAGCCTCTTCGAGCTGGCTCAGAACCAGTTGGGTCATGCGGTCGTGCAGGCGGGCGGCAACGGCTTGTACGTCGGCCTCGCTCAGCTCACCGCTGACGTAGTAGGCGATGCCGCGCTCGATGCGCTCGATCTTGGCCAGGCCGCAGTTGCGGGCGATGTCCGAGGCCTTGCTCGACCAGGGCGAGATGGTGCCGAAGCGCGGCACCACCAGGAACAGACGGCCGGCGGGCTCCTGCACCGGGACGCTCGGGCCGTATTTCAGCAGGCGCGCCAGGACTTGTTCTTCCTCGGCGTTGAGGGCTCCGGTGACCTCGGCGAAGTGCGCAAACTCGGCATACAGCCCGGTGACGGCGGGCACATGCTGGGTCAGCAGGTCGAGCAGTTTGCCGTGGCGGAAAGCGGAAAGGGCGGGAGCACCGCGCAGGATCAGCATTGTCGGAACAGCCTCTGGAGACGGGGAAGTGTGTGGGGCCGGACGGGCCGGCCCACAGAGGCCGTGCATTCTACCGTAAAGCGCTGCGTGGCGGCAGCTCTCAAGCGCCTTCCTTGCCGTTGCTCCCGCGAAAATCGCCATTCATCTTCGAATGCCTTCGAGCGACGGCCGCGCGAGCGCTTGCGTCCGGGCCTCCGTGTCCGACAGGCCGACGAACGGCGCGCCAGCTAGCAGAGAAGCCGTCGGCTGTCGAGATATGGCGCACAACTGCCTTTGCGTATACTGCCCTGATGCTTGCCCTGACTGTGTCCCGTGTGCGCTGCACCGCCTGGATCTTGGCGACCTGTATCTTTCTGCTGCTTTGCGGCTGTAGCGAGGCGAAAGCCCCGACGGCCCTCGAGCGCGTGCAGAAGGACGGCGTGCTGCGCGTGATCACCCGCAACAGTCCGGCCACCTACTTCCAGGACCGCAACGGCGACACCGGCTTCGAGTACGAGCTGGCCAAGCGCTTTGCCGACAGCCTGGGCGTACAGCTGCAGATCGAAACCGCCGACAACATCGACGACCTCTATGATCGCATCGGCCGCGACGGCGGGCCGAACCTGGCTGCCGCCGGACTGACGCCGGGCGGCGAACGCGATAGCCAGGTGCGCTACTCGCACTCCTACCTCGACGTCACCCCGCAGGTTGTCTACCGCAACGGTGCCCAGCGCCCTACCCGCCCGGACGACCTGGTGGGCAAGCGCATCGTCGTCCTGAAAGGCAGCAGCCACGCCGCGCAACTGGCCGAACTGAAGAAGCAGTACCCCAAGCTGGAGTACCGCGAATCCGATGCCGACGAAATGGTCGACCTGCTGCGCATGGTGGACGTCGGCGAGATCGACCTGACCCTGGTCGACTCCAACGAACTGGCAATGAACCAGGTGTATTTCCCCAACGTTCGTGTCGCCTTCGACCTTGGCGACGCCAAGGGGTTGGCCTGGGCGCTGCCGGCCGGGGATGACAACAGCCTGCTGGAGAAGGTCAACGCCTTCCTCGACAAGGCCAAGCAGGATGGTCTGCTGCAGCGCCTGAAGGACCGCTATTACGGCCATGTGGACGTGCTCGGTTATGTCGGCGCCTACACCTTCGCCCAGCATCTGCAGCAACGCCTGCCCAAGTACGAACAGCACTTCCGCCAGAGCGGTACCAAGCTCGAGGCAGACTGGCGCCTGCTGGCGGCCATCGGCTACCAGGAGTCGATGTGGCAGCCCGACGCGACCTCCAAGACCGGCGTGCGCGGCCTGATGATGCTGACCAACCGCACCGCCCAGGCCATGGGCGTGGCCAATCGCCTGGACCCGAAGCAGAGCATCCAGGGCGGCAGCAAGTACTACGTGCAGATCAAGGACGAGCTGCCCGACAGCATCAAGGACCCGGACCGCATGTGGTTCGCCCTGGCCGCCTACAACATCGGCGGCGCGCACCTCGACGACGCGCGCAAGATGGCCGAGCAGCAGGGCCTCAACCCGAACAAGTGGCTGGATGTGAAGAAGATGCTGCCGCGCCTGTCGCAGAAGCAGTACTACCGCAAGACCCGCTACGGCTATGCGCGCGGCGGCGAGACGGTGCACTTCGTGCAGAACGTGCGCCGCTACTACGACATCCTCACCTGGGTAACCCAGCCGCAGATGGAAGGCGGCCAGCTCGCCGAGAGCGGCCTGCACCTGCCGGGCGTGAACAAGACCAAGCCCGACGATGACGACGACGGGCGGGATCAGAAGCTCTGAGCTGATCCACGCCGACTCGCGCTCCTACAACTCCAGAAGTGCTCAGCCCTTGCGACGCGCCTTGAAGAAGGCAGAGAGCATCGCGCTGCATTCCTCTCCCAGCACTCCACCTTCCACCAGCACCCGGTGGTTGAGGAAGCCCTGTTCGAAGAAGTTGCCCCGGCTGACCACCACGCCCGACTTGGGCTCGGTGGCGCCGAACACCACGCGCTGGATGCGCGAGTGCACCAGCAGGCCGGCGCACATGCTGCAGGGTTCGAGGGTGACATAGAGCGTGCTGCCGGGCAGTCGGTAGTTCTGCGCGGCGGCGGCGGCCTCGCGGATGGCGACCATTTCCGCATGGGCGCTGGGGTCGTGGGAGGTGATCGGGCGGTTGAAGCCTCGGCCGATGACCTGGCCGTCCAGCACCAGCACGGCGCCCACGGGCACTTCGCCCAGCGCCGCGCCCTGCTCGGCCAGAGCCATGGCTTCACGCATGAAGGGGATGTCCTGGCTGCGGTCGATGACCGGCGCCAGCCCCTTCACCGTCGGATGCCCCTTGCTGTTGGTCAGCCGCACCATGCCTCGCCCACCGCGATGGTTCCCATCAGCCCGGTCTCCATGTGATCGATCACGTGGCAGTGGAACATCCACAGGCCGGGGTTATCCGCCACCAGCGCCACGCGTGCCGTCTCATTCTTGCCCAGCAGGTAGGTGTCGGTGAAGTACGGGATGATGTCGCGGCGATCCGAATCCAGCACCTTGAAGGCCATGCCGTGCAGGTGGATCGGATGCTGGTACTGGGTCATGTTGCGCAGCACGAAGATATAGCTGTTGCCTTCCTTGAGCTTGGCCAGCGGCGGCGCGTTGTGCTTGTGCTCCTCACCGCCCTGCCAGGCCACGCCGTTGATCTGCCACAGCGACGGCGCCGACTGCCCCTTGGAGTAGTCGGACATGGCGCCGACCCACTCGAATTTGAAGTTGATGGTCTCGGCGTTCTTCAGGTCCGGCTCGGCCACCGGGTTGCGCGGCAGCGGCGCCGGCCACTTGGCGGTGGGCGCTTTCGGGTTGGCGACGCCACGGATGGTCGCCAGACGCACCGGGCCATTGCGCAGAGACAGCTCGGCGCCTTCCGCCGGGCCGCGGATGCCCAGTTCCAGGCGCATGCCCGGGCCGATCCAGTACTGGTCATTCGGACCCTTGCCGAAATCGCGCGGCTCCACCGGGTGGCCGTCGATGGCATAGATCTTCGCCTCGGCGTCCGGCAGGTTGAGGCGGTAGGTCACGGTGTTGTCGACGTTGAGGATACGCACGCGGACGATCTCGCCGGCCGGCAATTCGATCACCGGGGTACGTTCGCCGTTGATGGTCGACAGGCGTCCGCGAGTCCCTTCGCGCGCGGCCTCGCGCGGTACGCTGAAGGCCGTGAAGTTGCCCTCCTCGTCCACGTGCCAGGTCTTCAGGTTGAGGATCTTTTCGCTGGTGAACTCGGAGGGCTCGCGCTCGTCGATGATCAGCGGCCCGACCAGGCCGCGGCCCAGTTGCTCGCTGCTCATCAGGTGCGGGTGGTACCAGTAGCTGCCGGCGTCCGGCGTCTTGAACTGGTAGATGAAGCTCTCGCCCGGCTGCACCGGCGGCTGCGAGATGTAGGGCACGCCGTCCATCTCGATGGGCAGGCGGATGCCGTGCCAGTGGATGGTGGTCGGCTCGTCCAGCTTGTTGGTGAAGCGCACGCGCAGCCAGTCGCCCTGGCGCGCACGGATTTCCACACCGGGTGCCTGGCCGCCATAACCCAGACCAGGGGTCTTGTGGCCGGGCACCAGCTCCAGGTCCAGCGGCGCGGCGATCAGTTCGTAATCATGCTCGGCGGCTACCTGCGGGCGCGCCAGCCAGATGCGCGCGCCACCGGCGCCCAGGCCGACGACGGCCAGGCCAGCGAGGCCACCGAGTACTTGTCTACGGGTAAACGACATGGGTCCAGACTCCTCGAACAAGGGACTTGCGACCCCATCGGCTTTCACGGAGGTTGGCGCGTTCGCGCCCGGCGCCAGGCTCTTGCGGCCGGCTGCATTGCTCCGCTTCCCACATAGGAAGCAGAAGGCAACTGTGCATGAAGGCGCAAACGCCTCTCATGCGCCAGGTCAAGGACAGGTATCCCCGTCCTCGCCTGTCGAAGAAAGCGGCGAGATTGCCGCTTTCCTCGTTAAGGAAACGTTAAAACCTGAATTCGATCTCGCGAGCTAGAGCCGTAGTAGGCGGAAAGCGCCCGAAGAGCGGAGTTTACAGCTGTAAATGGGCACCTGAGGGCGCTTTCCAACGCCCTACGGCCGACGCGCAGCAGATCAAAGCAGGTTTTAGACGTCTCCGATCATTCCCACTCGATGGTGGCTGGCGGCTTGCTCGACACGTCGTAGGTGACGCGGGAGATGCCGTCGATCTCGTTGATGATGCGATTCGAGACCTTCTCCAGCAGCTCGTACGGCAGGTGCGCCCAGCGAGCGGTCATGAAGTCGATGGTTTCCACGGCGCGCAGCGCAACGACCCAGGCGTAACGGCGGCCATCGCCGACCACGCCGACGGATTTCACCGGCTGGAACACCACGAAGGCCTGGCTGGTCTTGTGGTACCAGTCGAAGTTGCGCAGCTCTTCGATGAAGATGTGGTCCGCGCGACGCAGCAGGTCGGCGTACTCCTTCTTCACCTCGCCGAGGATGCGCACGCCCAGGCCCGGGCCCGGGAACGGATGGCGGTAGACCATGTCGTAGGGCAGGCCCAGCTCCAGGCCGATCTTGCGGACTTCGTCCTTGAACAGCTCGCGCAGCGGCTCGACCAGTTCGAACTGCATGTCCTCGGGCAGGCCGCCGACGTTGTGGTGCGACTTGATCACGTGGGCCTTGCCGGTCTTGGCGCCGGCCGACTCGATCACGTCGGGGTAGATGGTGCCCTGGGCGAGGAACTTCACGTCCTTCAGCTTGGTGGCTTCCTCATCGAAGACTTCGATGAAGCTGCCGCCAATGATCTTGCGCTTCTGCTCCGGGTCACTGACGCCGGCCAGACGGCTGAGGAACTTCTCTTCGGCGTTGGCGCGGATCACCTTGACGCCCATGTTCTCGGCGAACATGGCCATCACCTGGTCACCCTCGTGCAGGCGCAGCAGGCCGTTGTCGACGAAGACGCAGGTCAGCTGGTCGCCGATGGCCTTGTGCAGCAGGGCTGCGACCACCGAGGAGTCCACGCCGCCGGACAGGCCCAGCAGCACTTTGGAGTTGCCGACCTGGGCACGCACGGTGGCGATGGCGTCGTTGACGATGTTGGACGGAGTCCACAGGGCTTCGCAGCCGCAGATGTCCAGCACGAAGCGCGAGAGGATGCGACCGCCCTGCTTGGTGTGGGTCACTTCCGGATGGAACTGCACGCCGTAGTAGCCACGGGCATCGTCCGCCATGGCGGCGATCGGGCAGCTCGGGGTGCTGGCGAGGATGTGGAAGCCGGCCGGAATCTCGGTAACCTTGTCGCCGTGGCTCATCCACACGTCGAGGCCGAAGACGCCGTCCTCATCCACGTGATCTTCGATGCCGTCGAGCAGGCGGGCCTTGCCGACTACGTCGACGCGGGCGTAGCCGAACTCGCGCAGGTCCGAACCCAGCACCTTGCCGCCCATCTGCTCGGCCATGGTCTGCATGCCGTAGCAGATACCGAACAGCGGCACCTTGAGGTCGAACACCGCCTGCGGCGCGCGCGGGCTGTTGGCCTCGTGCACCGACTCCGGGCCGCCGGCCAGGATGACGCCGCGCGGGGCGAAGGCACGAACCTCGTCGTCGCTCATGTCGAACGGATGGATCTCGCAGTACACGCCGATCTCGCGGACGCGGCGGGCGATCAGCTGGGTGTACTGGGAGCCGAAGTCGAGGATCAGGATCCGGTGAGCGTGAATGTCTTGGGCCATGGCCATCTCTCGTAGCGAAATTCTTAAACGACACGGGGCTGTATCAACCAGCCCCGTGTCCGACTCATTAACCTGAAACCCTCAACCTACGCGGTAGTTCGGGGCTTCCTTGGTGATCTGTACATCGTGGACGTGGGACTCGGCCATGCCGGCGCCGGTGATGCGCACGAACTGCGGCTTGGTGCGCATGTCCTGGATATCGGCGCTGCCGGTGTAGCCCATGGCGGCGCGCAGGCCACCCATCAGCTGGTGGACGATGGCGGTCAGCTGTCCTTTATAGGGCACGCGGCCTTCGATGCCTTCGGGTACCAGCTTCTCGGCGCCGGCGGAGGCGTCCTGGAAGTAGCGGTCGGAGGAACCGGTGGAACCGGCCATGGCGCCCAGGGAGCCCATGCCACGGTAGGACTTGTAGGAGCGACCCTGGAACAGCTCGATCTCGCCCGGCGCTTCTTCGGTACCGGCGAACATCGAACCCATCATCACGCAGTAGGCGCCAGCCACCATGGCTTTGGCCAGGTCGCCGGAGAAGCGGATGCCGCCGTCGGCGATCAGCGGAACGCCGGTGCCTTCCAGGGCAGCGGCGACGTTGGCGATGGCGGAGATCTGCGGCACGCCGACGCCAGCGACGATACGGGTGGTGCAGATGGAGCCCGGGCCGATGCCGACCTTGACGGCGTCGGCGCCAGCGTCAGCCAGTGCCTTGGCCGCTTCGCCGGTGGCGATGTTGCCGCCGATGACCTGGACTTGCGGGAAGGTTTCCTTGACCCAGCGGACGCGATCGATCACGCCTTTGGAGTGGCCGTGGGCGGTATCGACGACAACCACGTCAACGCCGGCCGCGACCAGGGCGGAAACACGCTCGCCGGTATCGGCGCCAGTGCCGACCGCAGCGCCGACGCGCAGGCGGCCCAGGTCATCCTTGGACGCCAGCGGGTAGATCTTGGCCTTCTCGATGTCGCGGAAGGTCACCAGGCCAGTGAGGTAGAAGTTCTCGTCGACGATCAGCATCTTCTCGATGCGGTTCTCGTAGAGCGCCGCCTTGATCTCTTCCAGCGGGGTGTTCTCGCGGGCAGTGACCAGTTTGTCCTTCGGGGTCATGATCGCGGCCACGCTGTCGCCGATGTTCGGCTTCACGCGCAGGTCGCGGCCGGTGACGATACCGACCAGTTCACCCTCTTCCACCACCGGGAAGCCGGAGAAACCGTACTCGCGGGCGATCTGCAGCAGCTCGATGATCTTGGTCGACGGGGTCACGGTGACCGGGTCGCGAACAATCGCGGTCTCGTGCTTCTTGACCTTGCGGACCTCGGCGGCCTGCTGCTCGATGCTCATGTTCTTGTGGATGATGCCGATGCCGCCTTCCTGCGCCATGGCGATGGCCAGGCGGGCTTCGGTCACGGTATCCATCGCGGCGGACACCAGCGGGATGTTCAGTTCGATGCCACGGGTCAGGCGAGTCTTCAGACTCACGTCCTTGGGCAGGACTTCCGAATAACCTGGGATCAGGAGGACGTCGTCGAAAGTGAGGGCTTCTTGGCTGATGCGCAGCATGGCGGGGGCTCCCGATCGGGAAAAATGGAAGCGCGGCATTATATCCCAGCTGGGGGCTGCGGCTCAACGTGACCTGACGATCTGAATAAGGCCTTTCTCCACCTTGCGTGCTGGCCCCTGTCCACAGGCCCGCTTATCATCCTTCGCCATGCAGAACGATCCCTTCCAACGGCTGGGCCTCGACCGCGAGGTTCTGACCGTCAGCCAGCTAAACCAGCGCGCCCGCCACCTGCTGGAGGACGTGTTCCCGCAGGTGTGGGTCGAGGGCGAGATCTCCAACCTCGCGCGGCCCGCGTCCGGTCACCTGTACTTCACCCTCAAGGACAGCAACGCCCAGGTGCGTTGCGCGCTGTTCCGGCAGAACGCCCTGCGGGTGCGCCAGGCCCTGCGCGACGGCCTGGCCGTGCGGGTGCGCGGCAAGATTTCGCTGTTCGAAGGGCGCGGCGACTACCAATTGATCGCCGACACCGTCGAACCCGCCGGCGATGGCGCGCTGCGACTGGCCTTCGAGGCGCTGAAAGAGAAACTCGCCGCCGAAGGCTTGTTCGCCGCCGAGCGCAAGCGCGAACTTCCGGCTCATCCCCGGCGCATCGGCATCGTCAGCTCGCCCACCGGCGCGGTAATCCGCGACATCATCAGCGTGTTCCGCCGCCGCGCGCCGCAGGTCGAGCTGACCCTGGTCCCAACCGCCGTACAGGGCCGCGAAGCCATCGGGCAGATCGTCCGCGCGCTCAAGCTGGCCGACGCGCAGGGCTTCGACGCGCTGATCCTGGCCCGTGGCGGCGGCTCGCTGGAAGACCTCTGGTGCTTCAACGAGGAACCGGTGGCCCGCGCCATCGCCGCCTGCGTGACGCCCATCGTCAGCGCCGTGGGCCACGAAACCGACGTATCCATCAGCGATTTCGTCGCCGACGTGCGCGCACCGACGCCCTCGGCCGCCGCCGAGCTGCTGGCGCCCCACAGCGGCGACCTGCAACAGCGCCTGGACAGCCTGCGCCGCCGGCTGATCCTGCGCATCCAGGACCGTCTGACCCGCGAACGGCTGCGCCTGGAAGGCACCGCGCGGCGCCTGCGCCACCCCGGCGAGCGCCTGCGCCAGCAGTCCCAGCGCCTGGACGACCTGGACATGCGCCTGCGCCGCGCCTTCGAGCGCCAGCTGCAGATCCGCCAGGAGCGTGTGGCACGCCTGGATACTCGCCTCGCAGCGCAACACCCTGGGCGCAACCTGGCCCTGCTGCGCCAGCGCCTGGACAACCTCAGCGCCCGCCTGCCCCGCGCTACCAACGCGATCCTGCGCGAACAGCGCCAGCGCCTCGACAGCCTGATGCAGACGCTGCACATCGTCAGCCCGCTGGCGACACTGGGGCGCGGTTACAGCATCCTGCTGGACGACAAGGGCCAGGCGATCCGCAGCGCCACGCAGACGAAGAACGGTCAGCGCCTCAAGGCCAAGCTGGGCGACGGCGAGCTGGAAGTGCGCGTGGAAGACAACCACCAGGCGCCCGTCACCCTGTCGCTGCTGGACTGAGAACCGATGACCGACCTGCTCGCACCGATCCTGCCGCAACCCGATCCGGACTGGGCCGAGGCCTTCCGCGTGCCTATCGTCGAGTGCCACCAGCCGCTGCAGGCCATGGGCATCGCCACGGGTTTCGCGGTATGGCCGGCCTATCACCGCCTCGGCGTGCCCAACGCGCAACCGGAGTGCTATGCCCGAACGGGAGTATTCGAGCGCCTGTTGCACGCCGCCAGCCTGCTGCCCGACGGCCTGCGCCTGGTCATCCTCGATGCCTGGCGGCCGTTCGCCGTGCAGCAACACCTGTACGACACGCTCTACGACATCCTCCGCCAGCACCAGCCAGACGCCGACCCAGCCGAGCTGACCCGGCGCACCCGCGAATTCGTCGCGCCGCCCAGCACCCGCGCCGAATCGCCGAGCCCGCACCTGACCGGCGGCGCCATCGACCTGACCCTGTGCGACAGCGAAGGCCGCTGGCTGGACATGGGCAGCCTGTTCGACGAAGCCACGCCGCGCTCCTATACCCGCCATTACGAAGAGATCGCCGCGCCGGACGAGCAGCAGGGGCGCATCCGCGACAACCGTCGGATCCTGTTCAACGCCATGAGCGATGCAGGGTTCAGCAACCTGTCCAGCGAATGGTGGCACTACGACTACGGCGACCAGCTGTGGGCCGCGCACCTGGGCAAGCCCCACGCCATCTATGGCCCGGCGCAGGTGCTGCCGCTGGAACAGCTGTGGCGCCAGCAGCTCGAGGGCCTGCTCCGTTAGCTTTCTCCTCTGCCGGGGAGCCCGGACCTGCAGGAGCGCCCTGCCACGACGTTCCGCTTTCGACGAAATCGTCCCGCTCGCCGAAGAGCGCCGTGTAGACTGCCCGCTTCATCCGCCGACACGTCCACGGATTGCGCCATGTTCCGACTCTTCTGCCTGCTCGCCGCCACCCTCCTCGCCCTGCCCGCCCACGCCGAAGGCTTCATCAGCCGTACCCTGAACAAGCCAGTGCCCGGCGGTGTCGTCGTGGTGCAACTGGGCCAGGATGCCGCCGTGCCCACCGCCACCTTCCAGGGCAAGCCGGTGCTGGTGGTGCGCGAGGAAGGCCGCGACTGGATCGCCATCGTCGGCATCCCGCTGACCACCAAGGCCGGCAACCAGCAGATCGCCGTGAAGCAGGCCGGCGCGAGCCGCAACCTCGGTTTCACCGTCGGCGCCAAGCACTATAAAGAGCAGCGCATCACCCTGAAGAACACCCGCCAGGTGAACCCATTGCCCGAGGACCTCAAGCGCATCAACCGCGAACTGGCCGAGCAGACCGCCGCCTACCGCAGCTTCAGCCCCGGCACGCCGAGCAACCTGGTGCTGGACAAGCCGGTCGACGGCCCGCTCTCCAGCCCCTTCGGCCTGCGCCGTTTCTTCAATGGCGAGGAGCGCAACCCGCACTCGGGCCTCGACTTCGCCGTGCCCGCCGGCACGCCGATCAAGACACCGGCCGCCGGCAAGGTAATCCTGATCGGCAACTACTTCTTCAACGGCAAAACCGTGTTCGTCGACCACGGCCAGGGCTTCATCAGCATGTTCTGCCATATGTCGAAGATCGACGTGAAACTCGGCGATCAGCTCCCACGCGGTGGCGTGGTCGGCCGTGTCGGCGCCACCGGCCGCGCCACCGGGCCGCACATGCACTGGAACGTCAGCCTGAACGACGCCCGCGTCGACCCGGCGATCTTCATCGGCGCGTTCAAGCCCTGATGCGACTTCGTTTCGATGGGCGCAGTGCGCTGTTCGCGCTGCTCTGGTTCGCCGTGCTGGTCTGGCTGGCCACGGCCGGCGCGCACCTCGGCTGGCTGCGCGGCTTCGGCGGCGACGTGCTGGCGGTGATCTGGCTGTACTGCCTGTTTCGCGCGGCGCTGGATGCACCGGCGCACTGGCTCGCCGGCGCGGCGCTGGCCTGCGGGCTGCTGATCGAATTCGGCCAGTTCCTCGCCGCGACCCTCCACTGGCAGATCGGCAACCGCGCACTGCGCATCGTGCTGGGCGCCACGCCGGACTGGCTGGACGTGCTGGCCTACTGCATCGGCTTCGCGCTGATTCTCGCGGCGCGGCAGACCCGCTTGGCTCTCAGGCCAGCGGGTAACTGAAGAACAGCGCCATCTCCCCGGGCAGCACCTGCGCCGGGTCGTAGAGGTCGGTGGAAAGCCCGCTGAGGGAGAAGCCGCGCGAGCGGTAGAAGCCTACCGCCGGCAGGTTGAGGTTCTGGGTTTCCAGCCACAGGTGGCGCGCCTCGGTGCCACGCGCCCAGTCCAGGCAGCCTTCCAGCAGTTGCTTGCCTACGCCCAACCCGCGCGCCTCGGGGAGGACGAACAGGTCGTCCAGTACCGCACGGCGATTCCAGATTTCGTAGCGGGCGATAGCGAAGCCCAGACGTTCGCCTTCTTCGTCGACGACCACGGCGGTCCAGTCGGCCGCCGCGACGTCATCTTTCAGATCAGCGAAGGGATAGCGCTTGGTCTGCGTCTCGGCCAGTCGCTCCTCGCGCAGGATGAAACCATCGGCGGCACTCTCGACACGCAGGATCGAGTCGCTCGAGTAGCTGCCGTCGAAACCCAGCAGCCACTCGCCGTCTTGCGCCCACACCAAGGGGCGCAGGAGCCGGTCGCTCATCAGTTCATCTGCATGCCGTGCATGTCGTGGCCCATGTCGGTGCCCCCTTCTGTTCCTTTAGAGAGTGGGGCTTCTTTCTGCACGGCGATCTCGACCTTCACGTCGCCGGCCTTCTGGAAGTGCAGGGTCAGCGGAAAGCGCTCGCCATCGGTGAGCGGCTTCTTCAGGCCGAACAGCATCAGGTGGTACTGGCCAGGCGCGAAGACGACCTTGCCGCCGGCAGGAATATCCACGCCCTCGACTTTCTGCATTTTCATCATGCCGTCCTTCTCCACGTGCTGGTGGATTTCGGCGCTGGCGGCGCGGTCGGTGTCGGCGCCGAGCAGGCGGTCCGCGTCCTTGCCGTGGTTCTGCACGATGAAGTAGGCCGCGCCGTTCACCGAGTTGGCCGGCAGCAACAGCGACCAGGGATGGTCGATGTGCAGGTTGCCAGCCTCGTATTCGTGGGCCATGGCGGCCCCGGAGAAGCCCAGCAGGACAGCGAAAGCGAGCAGGGTTTTACGCATGTTCGAGACTCCAGTTGGCTTGTGATCGGTTCCGCCGGATCGGCGGCAAAACATCGGGCGGCGGACGAAACGATCGCGCCGCAGCATAGCCTGCCTCGCGGCAGGCGTCAGGGTTGAACAGCGCACGCATCAACCCAGCGCCGGGCTGCGCGACTTGAGGCGCGACAGCACCGCCCAGTCCAGCGCCCACACCAGCAGCAGCGACGCGCCCACCAGCGGGAAGGCGACACCGAGGATGATCATGAGCGCCACCCCGCCCTTCCATACCGGCAGCGCGTGCGGCATCGGCGGCACGCCGAGTCGCCCCTGCGGACGGCGCTTCCACCATATCCACAGGCCGCTGACGGCGCTGAGCAGGATCATCAGGCAGACGCCGAGCATGAGCAGTTGGTTGAACAGGCCGAACATCTTGCCCTCATGCAGCATCACGCCGGACTCGACGCCCTTGGCCACCAGCCCGTAGTCCTTCCAGCGCACGTCGGCGAGCACCTTGCCGGTGTACTGGTCGATGTGCAGGGTGGCGTCGTTGCGCGAGTCGTCGGCGAACACCGAGACGGTGAACACGCCTTGCTCGCCCTTGGGCAATGCGATGGAGTAGCCCGGCGTCACGCCGGCCTTGTCCGCAATGTCGACCACTTGTTGCAGGCTGATCTGCGGCATCGCCATACCGCCGGAGCCGTGGGCCATGTGCTCGGCATGGGCGCCGCCGGACATCGGCATCGGGGTGTTTTCCATCGCCCACGGGATGGTCTGGCGGTGCGCTTCGTTGAGCGTGCGCGCTTCCAGGTCCGACTTCGGCACGTCGTTCCACATGGCCACCGGGAAGCGGTTCCACACGTCGGCGAAGGATTTGCCCCAGAAGCCTGTCCAGGTCATGCCAGTGAGCAGCATGAACAGCATCAGCAGCGAGCCCCAGAAACCAACCACCACATGGACTTCACGCCAGAGCGCACGGCCGCTGCGGGACAGGTCCGGCCAGAGCAGCACGCGCAGCGAACGCTTGCGCGGCCACCACAGATAAAGGCCGGAGACGACGAGCACGATGCCCCAGCCAGCGGCCAGCTCGATCAGTCGGTCGCCGACAGTGCCGATCATCAGCTCGCCGTGCAGCGCGCGAGCCATGGCCTGCAAATTGGACTTGGCATCCTGCACGCCGAGCAGCTTGCCGCTGTACGGATCGACGAAGGCATTCACTTCGCGCCCATCGAGCTGGGTGACGAACTGCGCGCTGCGGTCGGCGGCCGGTGCCGGCAAATACTGGCTGACCTGCAACTGCGGGTTCTGGTGATGCAGGTGCATCAGTTGCTCATCGGCGGACAGGCGCACCTCGCCCGGTTTCACCGTCAGCAGGTCGCTGTACATCAGCGGATCGAGCTGCGGCTTGAACAGGTAGATGATGCCGGTGAGCGACAGCAGGATCATGAACGGCGCGACGAACAGCCCGGCATAGAAGTGCCAGCGCCAGGCCAGGTTGTAGAAATCGAATGTCTTGTGCTGCATTCGTTGATCTCCTCACGCAAGGAGGCCCCCGACGGGCGGGGGCCGGTCGGGCATTAGAACGAGAAGTCCACTTTGGTCCAGAACGTGCGCCCCGGCTCGTGGATCGATTCGGGGTCGTTGGCCGGGTAGCCGAAGCCGGCGTTGCCCGCCAGATTCAGGTGCTCGGCGTAGTCCTTGTCGAACAGGTTGTCGACGCCGGTGCTGACCTTGAGGTTCTTGCTCAGCTTGTACGCGCCGTTGAGAGAGAACACCGCGAAACCGGGGCTTTCGTCGAAGTCGTAACCCACCACGTTGCCCTGGTTCTCGGCGATGCGGCCCTGGCGCGCGACCACGCGCCAGAGACCGCCGGCGCTCCAGTCGCCTTCCTCGTAGCTCAGGCCGAAACGCGCCTCCAGCGGCGGCATCTGCGGCAGCGCGGTGTCGTCGGTAGTGTTCTTGCCCCAGGCGTATGCCAGGGTGCCGTCGGCGGTCCAGTTGCTGGTCAGCGCGTAAGCCGCGCCCAGTTCGCCACCCATGATCCGTGCATCGACGTTCCGCGCCTGGGAGGTGCGGCCCATCATGCCGCCGGGCATGTAGTCGAACAGGATGTAGTCGCGGATCACGCCGACATAGCCGGACGCCCAGGCCTTGAGCTTCTCGTCCTCGTACTGCGCGCCGAAGTCCAGCTGGGTGGTTTTCTCCGGCTTGATGCTGTCGAAGGCATTGACCGAGCCGGTCGGTCCCTTGTCCGGGGAGAACAGCTCCCAGTAGTCGGGGAAGCGCTGCACGTGGCCAAGGCCGACATAGAGCGTGGTCGGCGTGTCGGCCAGGTCGTGCTCATAGCGCGCGAAGCCGCTGGGCAGCGTGTCGGCGCGGGTGTCGTCGGCCGTGGGGTTGGGCATCGCCATCATCCCCGAGCCGGTGCTCTGCCGATAATCCTTGACCGAGGCGCGGTCCAGGCGCGCACCGGTGATCACGCGGTCGCGGTCGGCGGCGTACCAGGTCAGCTCGCCAAAGGCGCCGTAGTTGTGGAAAACGGCATCCTTGTCCCACGGCTGCTCGTCATAAGTATTGATACCCATGCCGGAGCGTTCGCGGTGCTCGTTGGTCTGCGCGTCAACGCCGGTGATCAACTTGAAGTCGTCCCAGCGCCAGGTGGCGGCCAGGCGCCCGCCGAGGGTCCGGCGGTCGACGTTGGAAGCCATCGGGCCGGCCATCATGCCCATGCCCGACGGCGTGCGCAGGCTGTAGTTGTCCATCACGTGGTCGGCGTAGTTGTAGTAGACCTGCGCCTCCAGCTTGTCGAGCACTTCGCCGATGTTGGACTTCTCGAAGCGCAGGCCGAGGCTCTCGCGCTTGAACTGCGAGCCATCCATGCCGCGTCCGGCGTAACGCGCTTCACCGTCGCCCTTGCCGGCGGTGAGCTCGACCAGGGTGTCGGCGTCCGGCGTCCAGCCCACGGCCACGTCGCCGTTCCACTTGTTCCAGCGCGAGGGCACGGTGTTGCCGCTGCCGTCCTCGTAGTCATCGGACTGCGACTTGTTGCCGATGACCCGCACGTAGCCCAGCGGTCCACCGGCGGCGGCGTCCAGCACGCGGTCGAAGCGGCCGTTGGAGCCGGCGGTGAGGCTGCCGTTGATTCGCGTGCCCAGTTCGCCGAAGCGCTCCGGCTCACGGTCGAAGCGGATGGTGCCGGCCGAGGCGCCGGGGCCCCAGATCACGGTCTCCGGGCCCTTGACCACGGTGAGCTTGTCGAAGGTTTCCGGCGAGATATAAGAGGTGGGCGCGTCCATCCGTGCCGGGCAGGCACCGAGCATGGTGGTGCCGTTGGTGAGGATGTTCAGGCGCGAGCCGAACATGCCGCGCAGCACCGGGTCACCGTTGGTGCCGCCGTTGCGGATGGCGGAGAAGCCGGGAATGGTCTTGAGATAATCGGCGCCGTCGCTGGCGGGGATCGGCTGACGCGGCTGCTTGGGGTCGGTGACGATGGTCAGCGGCGAACTCTGCGCCACGGCGGTAATGACGCTGGGCGACAGTTCGGTGACATGCGAAGAGTGATCTTCCTCTTCGGCCATCGCCGGGACGGCAGTGAAACCGCCAAGGGCGGTCAGCGCGCACAGGGCGCGCAAGCCGACGGCACGTTGCCGACGGCGCATTTGCATGCGGGACATTCCATTAATTCCATGATCGGTGATGACGCCCGCTCCACGCGTACTCGCACGGCGCGCAAGCGAATGCAGGCATCCGCGCCGGGGTCGGGGAGTCGGGATTGCGGGTCAGCCGATCAGGGCAGGAGGTGCGCGCGAGCGGGCGCCGGGGAAGACCGGCGAGGCGGGAATACTAGAGGAGGAGAGCTGTGCGACAGGGGCCCCAGCGACCGGCATGCTGTGATCGAGCAGAACCGGTGGCGGCGTCAGCGGCGGGCTGTGGATCAGCAGGCTGCAGTAGCCGCACTTCTCCATGAAGGCGTCGGCGGTGAGCGGTTGCTCGCCGTGGGAAGTCGGTGCCGCGTGTTGTGCAGCAGCCCGGTGCCCGTCCGAACAGGCCATCTCGTCCATGGCGGCGACCGCCGCACCATGGTCCATGGCCTTGCCATGCTCCATCGGCATGACGTGATCCATAGGCATGGCGTGATCCATCGGCATCGACTGGGAAACCAGCGGGCCGACATAGATCATCAGCATGGCGAACAGCGCCAGCCAGGTTCCTACGCCTTGTCGCGTGCGACGGGTCACGAAATGTCCTTGGGGATGGTGGGCCCCGCCTGAGGCGAGGTGCGCAATGATCGCATGGAGTGACAAAGCTCCGCTGCGGCAAGTAGACGCAGAATCAGTTAAGCACAGCGTTAAGCGCTAGGAAAAATTGCTCAAAATCAATTATTCAAACAATTTAATCTCACAGGACATTCTCCAGAGACTATTTCTACCAAATTTCCCCAAATGCTTGCCATTGGTCTTCCAGGCCTTTAGCTTGGCACTCATGAAAACCGCACACACCCTCATCCTGCTTCGCCAACACGCCTGCCTGCGCCTGGTCAGCCCGCGACTGCGTGGCTGAGCCCCCCTCCCCCGGTTTCGCCTCATTCAGATTTTTATGCGCCGGCCCCGCAGGCCGCAGAGAACAAGGATTCCGCTCATGAGCATGTTGAAAGACCCGTCGAAGAAATACCGCGCCTTCACCCAGATCACCCTGCCCGACCGTACCTGGCCGGACAAGATCATCGACAAGGCGCCGATCTGGTTGTCCACCGACCTGCGCGACGGCAACCAGTCCCTGATCGAGCCGATGGACGCCGAGAAGAAGATGCGCTTCTTCAAGTGCCTGGTGCAGGTCGGCCTGAAGGAAATCGAAGTGGGCTTCCCGTCCGCCTCGCAGACCGACTTCGACTTCGTTCGTGAGCTGATCGAGGGCGGCCATATTCCCGATGACGTCACCATCCAGGTACTGACCCAGGCTCGCGATGACCTCATCGAGCGCACCTTCGAGTCCCTCAAGGGCGCGAAGAAAGCCATCGTCCACTACTACAACGCCTGCGCACCGAGCTTCCGCAAGATCGTCTTCAACCAGGACAAGGCCGGCGTGAAAGCCATCGCCGTGGCCGCTGGCCAGACCATCAAGCGCCTGGCCGCCGCCGCGCCGGAAACCCAGTGGGGCTTCGAGTACTCGCCGGAGGTGTTCAGCTCCACCGAGACCGATTTCGCCGTCGAGGTGTGCAACGCGGTGATCGACGTGTTCCAGCCGACCCCGGCGAACCGTCTGATCCTCAATCTGCCTGCCACCGTCGAGTGCGCCACGCCGAACAACTATGCCGACCAGATCGAGTGGTTCGGCCGCCAGATCAACAAGCGTGACAGCGTGCTGATCAGCCTGCACACCCACAATGACCGTGGCACGGGCGTAGCCGCGTCGGAACTGGCGCTGATGGCCGGTGCCGACCGCGTCGAAGGCTGCCTGTTCGGCAACGGCGAGCGCACCGGCAACCTGTGCCTGGTGACCATGGCGCTGAACATGTACACCCAGGGCATCGACCCCGAGCTGGACTTCTCCGACATCGACGCCGTGCGCAAGGTGGTGGAAGAGTGCAACCAGATTCCGGTGCACCCGCGCCACCCGTACGTGGGCGACCTGGTCCACACCGCCTTCTCCGGCTCCCACCAGGACGCCATCCGCAAGGGCTTCGCCCAGCAGAAAGACGACGCCGTGTGGGAAGTGCCGTACCTGCCGATCGACCCGGCGGACATCGGCCGCAGCTACGAAGCGGTGATCCGTGTGAACAGCCAGTCCGGCAAGGGCGGCATCACCTTCCTGCTCGAACAGGAATACGGCATCAGCCTGCCGCGCCGCATGCAGATCGAGTTCAGCCAGGTCGTGCAGAACGAGACCGACCGCCTCGGCCTGGAAATGACCGCCGAGCAGATCTACACCCTGCTGCAGACCGAGTACCTGCAGGCCGTCTCCCCGTTCGGCCTGAAGAACTACCGCCTGCAGGAAGAGAACGGTATCTGCGCCATCGACATCGACGTGACTCACAAGGGCGAACAGCACCGTTGGCACGGCAAGGGCAAGGGCACCCTGGAAGCCCTGGTTGCCTCGCTGCCGGTGGATGTCGAGATCATGGACTACAACGAGCACGCCATCGGCGCCGGCACCAACGCCCGCGCGGCCGCCTACATCGAACTGCGCGTCGAGGGTGGTCGTTCGCTGCACGGCATCGGCATCGATGAAAACATCACCACCGCCAGTTTCCGCGCGCTGTTCAGCGCCCTGAACCGTGCGGTGACGCTGGGCCACGCGAAAGCCGCGTAAGCCCGGTAATAAAGCAGTCCCCTTTGCCCCGGACGCCTCGTGCGTCCGGGGCTGTTTTCAACGGAGTGAAAACATGACCGATACATCGCAGGACAACCCTTTCCAGACGCCCGCCGCCGTACTTCAGGACGGCCCCGCCGTCGCCACGGGCGAACCGCTCTACCGTCTCGCCGCCGTGGGCATCGCCACCTTCTTCGGCACGCCGGTCGCCGGAGCCTGGATCATCGTCCAGAACCTCAAACGTCTGGGCCGCCACGCCCAGGTGCGCAACGCCTGGATCACCGGGATCGGCGCCCTCATTGCGATCTTCCTGCTGGGCATGTTCCTGCCGGATAGCGTCCCCGCCACCCCCATCAACATTGCCGCCGTCTTCGGCATGTATCACTACGCCAAGCAGCACACCGGCGGCGCCGTCGAGCAGCATGCGGCCCAGGGTGGCCAGTTCGCCTCCAACTGGCGCGCTTTCGGCGTCAGCCTGCTGTTCCTCCTCGCCGTCATGGCCGTGGTCTTCGGCGGAGCCTTTGTCCTGGCTCTGTTCGGACTGATCTGAATCATCCTCCGCACATCACCTAAAGATTCCCCCTAGCCCCCTAGGGGGAAGTCTCCGCAATGCTGGGGCTCGCCCCGATTACTCCCCGCTCTCCCCTTCCCTAGTCTTGCGTGCACTGCCGTGAAAGCGGCAGGCAAACAAAAAATCGTGTCACGCAATCAGACACTTTCGGCCGCCCCTGCCTTGCGTACAGAGGCGCCTGGTTACCTACAACAACAACGAGCTCGACGTGCTTGGCCATCTGCCTTCACCCGCTTCAGGAGCCAGTAACCGTGAACCCGCAATCTCCCCACCCGCTATCCGTCCGTGCTTCCCGTTATTCCTGGTATGTCGTCGTGCTATGCATGGTGGCCTACATCTTCTCCTTCGTTGATCGGCAGATCCTCTCGCTGATGATCGAGCCGATCAAAGCCGATCTGCAGATCAGCGACACCCAGTTCAGCCTGCTCAGCGGGCTGGCCTTCTCGCTGTTCTATGCCTTCATGGGCCTGCCCATTGCCTACCTCGCCGACCGCTCCTCGCGGGTCAGGATCATCGCCATCGGCGTGGCCTTCTGGAGCATCGCCACCGCCGCGTGCGGGCTGTCGAAGAACTTCGTGCAGATGTTCCTGGCGCGCATGAGCGTGGGCGTCGGCGAGGCCGCGCTGACTCCGGCGACCTATTCGATGCTCAGCGACCTGTTCCCCAAGGAAAAGCTCGGCCGCGCACTGGGGCTTTACTCCATGGGTGCCTTCCTCGGCGGTGGCCTGGCCTTCCTGGTCGGCGGCTACGTGATCGAGGCGCTGCGCGACGTGCCGGCCATCGACCTGGGCTGGCTGGGCCAGGTGCGCTCCTGGCAGATCGCATTCTTCATCGTCGGCCTGCCCGGCGTGCTGGTGGCGCTGCTGATCGCGCTGACCATCCGCGACCCGGAGCGCAAGCTGGGCGATCGGGAACAAAAGGCAACGGTTCGTGACGGACTGCGTTTCCTGCGCCGCCATCGCGCCACTTTCGCCTGCCACTACCTGGGCTTCTCCTTCTTCGCCATGTGCCAGTACGCGCTGATGGGCTGGGCACCGGCCATGTACATCCGCCAATACGGCCTGTCGCCACTGGAGGTGGGCTACATCCTCGGCGGCATCCTGCTGGTGCTCAACACTGCCGGGGTGTTCTGCGCCGGCTGGCTGGTGGACGGGCTGCAGAAGCGCGGGCGCAGCGACGCCGCGCTGATCAGCGGCATGCTCGGCGCCGCCTGCACCATTCCTTTCGTCATCGGCTCCGTGACAGCCGGTAACCTGCAGTTGTCGGTGCTGCTGATGGGCCCGGCGATGTTCTTCTGCGCCTTCTGCATCTCCACCTCGGCGGCCGCCATGCAGGTGCTCACGCCCAACCGCCTGCGCGCGCAGGTGTCGGCGCTGTTCCTGCTGGTCTCCAACCTGATCGGCCTGGGCGTCGGCACCACGCTGGTGGCTCTGCTCACCGACCACTACTTCAAGGACCCGAAGGCCGTCGGCTCCTCCATCGGCATCATTGTCACCCTCGCCGGGCTGCTCTGCCTGTGGCTGCTGGGCAGCGGTCGCAAGCATTTCCGCCGCAGCCTGGGCGAAGAGCAACGGGCCCGGCCCGAAGCCGCCGCGCCGCTGAACAGCACCACAGCCGCTGCGAATTGACCGCGTCCGCCCGACAAGACATAGGGCCGTTCGCCGGCGGGTCGCCCCGCGCCCCGGCGAACCGAGCCCAGGAGATGACGATGTTGCGTAATCGCTTTGCCAGTGCGCTGCTTTCCAGCGCGCTGTTGCCCCTCTGCGCCCAGGCCGACCTGATCGACGACAGCCGCCTGGACACCACCCTGCGCAACTTCTACATGTTGCGCGACTACCGCCAGGACAACGCTCCGCAGTCCCAAGCGGGTAGCTGGTCCCAAGCCGTGCTGGCACGCTTCAGCTCGGGCTTTACCGAAGGCACCATCGGTGTCGGTGTGGATTTCACCGGTTTCTACGCCCTGAAGCTCGACGGCGGCGCTGGCACCAGCAACGACAGCAACCTGCCCTATGACCGCTCGACCGGCGAGCCGGTGGACGACTTCAGCCGTGGTGGCGCCACGCTCAAGCTGCGCTATTCGAAGACCACGCTGAAGGTCGGCCTGCTGGAGCCGCGTCTGCCAGTGATCTTCCAGGACGATGTGCGCGTACTGCCGCAGACCTTTCAGGGCGTGATGCTGGAGTCGAAGGAGTCGGAGCGCTTCAAGTTCACTGCGGCCCAGTTGTGGAACACCAGCACCCGCGCCTCCAGCGATCGCGAGTCGTTCTACCTCGCCACTCGACCCGCCAGCCAGGACAGCAACAAGCTGAACCTGGGCGGCGTCGACGCGCAATGGACGCCGGGGCTGTCCACCAGCTACTACTTCGCCCAACTCGAGGACATCTATGACCAACACTATGTGGGAGCCAACTTCAAACAGCCGGTCGGGGAGAACACCGCGCTGCTCGGCACCCTGAGTTATTTCCACAACGAGGAATCCGGGCAGGCGTTGTCCGGTCGTATCGACAATCGCGCCTACGGGGCGCGGCTGGGCGTGAAGCACGGCGGCCACACGCTGTCGGCCACCTACCAGCGCATGCTGGGCGAGGACATGTTCCCCATGCTGCTGGGCAATACGCCGCAGCCCTACCTGGTCAACTGGGTCACCAACGGCGGGTTCTTCTGGGCGCAGGAGCGCTCCTATCAGCTGCGCTACGACTACGACTTCGCCAGCCTCGGGCTGCCGGGCCTGACCTTGATGACACGCTACACCAAGGGCACCGACATTGCGCGCCCTGGCAAGGGCGATGGCCACGAGTACGAGCGCGATACGGATATCGGCTACACCATCCAGGACGGACCGTTGAAGGCACTGTCGTTCCTGATGCGCACCTCCACCGTGCGCAGCAGCTATTCCAGCGACTACGACGAGGTGCGCTTCATCACCAGCTATCCGCTGGGATTCTGAAGGCCCAGAAATGAAGAAGGCCCCTTTCGGGGCCTTCTTTATTCACTCGTCGTCGCCACTGGCCGTCACAGCACCCAGGCAACACAGGCGGTGCTGCTGTTCACCCCCCTGCAGCAGCCAGCTCTCGTCCTCGGCCTGGTAGCTGGCCTCCATCACCTGGTTGTAGCTGAAGCGCCATTCGCGGCGGTCACGACCGTCGATGGATTCGATCTGCAGCACCACGTCTTCGCTGGCGAAGGGTTGCCCGGCGTTTGCGGCGGCGTCCGCCTGGTCCAGCAGTGCCTCGTTGAGCTCGAACTGCCAGGCATGCAGGCCGTCGATCAAGAGCATGTCGGCGGTTTCCAGCTGGTCCAGCAGATAGGGAGTCGTGGTCATCTTTGGCACTCGGCAATTGGGCTGGCCGCCATGATAGACCAGCTGGGTGCCGGCTGCCGGTTATTCCGCCCGGCGCGGGCAGAGGCGGCGTCTACACTGAGGGTTCTCGCACACCCCTGAGGAGGCAAAGCCGATGCGTACACGCGAACTCGGACAATCGGGCCTGAAGATTCCCGCGCTGGTCTTCGGCGGCAATGTGTTCGGCTGGTCCGCCGACGAAGCGACCTCCTTCCGTCTGCTCGATGCGCTGCTCGACGCCGGTCTCAACTGCATCGACACCGCCGACGTGTACTCGCGCTGGGTGCCGGGGCACGAGGGCGGGGAGTCCGAAATCCTGATCGGCAAATGGCTGAAGAAAACCGGCAAGCGCAGCCAGGTACAGATCGCCACCAAGGTCGGCATGGACATGGGCAACGGTCACAAGGGCCTGTCGGCGGTATACATCGAACAGGCCCTGGGACGCTCGCTCAGGCGTCTGCAGACCGACTATATCGACCTCTACCAGTCCCACTGCGATGACCCGCACACCTCGATGGAGGAAACCATGGGCGCCTTCGCCGAAACGGTGAAGAGCGGCAAGGTGCGGGTGATCGGCGCGTCGAACCTGGAGGCCAAGCGCCTGCGCGAAGCGTGCGAAGTGTGCGACCGCCTGAAGCTGCCGAACTACCAGAGCCTGCAACCCAACTACAACCTCTACGACCGCGCCAACTACGAGACCAACCTGGAGCCCACGGTGCAGCAACTGGGATTGGGCGTGATCAGCTTCTATTCGCTGGCGGCGGGCTTCCTCACCGGCAAGTACCGCAGCGAGGCGGACCTGGGCAAGAGCAGCGTACGCGGCTACAAGGTGAAGAACTTCATGAACGAGCGCGGCTTTGCCATTCTCGACGCGCTGGAGGAAGTGGCCGGCGAACTCCGCGCTACGCCGACGCAGGTCGCCCTCGCCTGGCTGATGGCACGTCCCAGCATCACCGCGCCGATTGCCAGCGCCTCGAAACTGGAACAGTTGCCGGACCTGATCGCAGCAGTCGACCTGAAGCTGAGCGATGAGGCGATCCAGCGATTGAATGCTGCCAGTGCGTATTGAGCGGGGCGACTGGCCTGCGACTACAAACGGATATCGAACTGGTCGGCGTCGAGATTGGCCGGGAAGCGTTCCCGGTAAGCCGCCAGCTCCGCCGCGCTCAAGGCTATCTGGAAGACGCCATCGGCATTCCCGGCGGCCAGCAGATTGTCTCCCTGGAAATCCAGCACCTGGCTGTCACCGGAATAGGCGTGGCCCTTGCCGTCTTCACCGACCCGGTTGACTGCCGCGACGTAGCACAGGTTTTCGATGGCCCGCGCCGGCAACAGCCGATTCCAGTGCTGGCGGCGCGCGGCCGGCCAGTTGGCGGTGTAGAGCAGCAGGTCAGTGTCCTGGGCATCTCGGCTCCACACCGGGAAGCGCAGGTCGTAGCAGACCAGCGGGCGAATCCGCCAGCCCTTCCAATCCAGCAGCACCTGCTGTTCGCCCGGCGTGTAGTGCTTGTGCTCGCCAGCCATGCGGAACAGGTGGCGCTTGTCGTAGTGCTGCACTTCGCCATCCGGGCGCGCCCAGAGCAGGCGGTTGCGATGGCTGCCGTCAGCGGCGCGGATGATCACGCTGCCGCAGACTACGGCGTCCAGTTTCGCCGCCTGTTCGCGCAGCCAGACGTAAGTCTCGCCCTCCTCCGCTTCGGCCAGCGCATCGGAATCCATGGAGAAGCCGGTGGTGAACATCTCCGGCAGGATCACCACGTCTGCGCCACGGGCGCTTTCCAGCAGCGCCTCGAAGCGCTCGCGGTTGGCCTTGGCGTCGTGCCAGACCAGGGTGGTCTGCACGAGGGCAAGCTTGAGGTCTGATAGTTGGCTCAGATCGCGCATAGTCGTTCCGCTGCCTGGCGCAGCGTCTCCTCTTTCTTGGCGAAGCAGAAGCGCACCAGGCGCATGTCCGCCGGGGCCTGCTGGTAGAACACCGAGACCGGAATGGCAGCCACGCCGTGCTCGCGGGTTAGCCATTTGGACATGGCGACGTCATCGAGGTCCGGGCGGATCGCCGAGTAATCGACCACCTGGAAATAGGTGCCGGCGGCGCGCTGGAAGGTGAAGCGCGAGCCTTCCAGCAGGTCGCAGAACAGGTCGCGCTTGGCCTGGTAGAAGCCCGGCAGCTCGCGCAAGTGCTCGGGATGCGCGGCCATGAAATCGGCCAGCGCCCACTGCAGCGGCGTCACGCCGCAAAAATTCACGTACTGGTGGATCTTGCGCATCTCCGCCGACAGCGCCGGCGGCGCCACCACGTAGCCGGTTTTCCAGCCGGTAACGTGGTAGGTCTTGCCAAAGGAGCTGATGACGAAGGCGCGCGGATACAGTTCGTCATGGGCCAGCACGCTGGCGTGCTGCACGCCGTCGTAGATCAGGTGCTCATAGACCTCGTCGCTGACCACGTAGATCTCTCGGTCGCGGATCAGCTCGGCCAGGCGATCCAGGTCGGCTCGGTCGATCAGCGCACCGCTGGGGTTGTGCGGGCTGTTGAGGAAGATCAGGCGCGTGCGCGGGGTGATGGCATCCGCCAGGCGCTGCCAGTCGATGCGAAAATCCGGCTGGCTCAGGGCGACATGCACGCAGCGACCACCGGCCAGCTCTACCGAAGGCTCGTAGCTGTCGTAGCAAGGATCGAGGACGATGGCCTCATCACCGGCGCGGATCAGAGCCTGCACCGCGCAGAAGATACCTTCCGTCGCACCAGGAACGATAGTCACCTCGGTGTCGGCGCTGACGCTACGCCCATACAGGCTGGCAACCTTGATCGCTACTTGTTCGCGCAGCGCCGGCAGGCCGGTCATCGGGCTGTATTGGTTGTTTCCGGCCATGACATGGCGGGCGACCGCCTCGAGCAGCGGCGCGGGGCCGGGGAAGTCCGGGAAGCCCTGGGAGAGATTCAGCGCCCCGCTTTCGGCGGCGAGCTGGGACATGCGGGTGAAGATAGTGGTGCCGACATTCGGCAGTTTGCTGGTAAGCATGGCGTGACTGGAGGCTGCAGGCGATGGGAGGGAAGTCCCTACTCTATCGCCTGCGGCTTGCGGTCTAAAGCCTGACAGACGTTATTTACGTTTGTCCTTCTTCTTCTTCTCCGCCTTCTTGTGGTGAGACATGAGGCGGCGCTTCTTGTTGACCTGGCGATCGGTGAGCTGGGTCTTCTTGCCCTCGAACGGGTTGTCGCCGCCCTTATACTCGATGCGGATCGGCGTACCGACCAGCTTCAGCACGCGGCGGAAGGTCTTCTCCAGGTAGCGCGTGTAGGCCTTGGGCACCGCATCCACCTGGTTGCCGTGGATCACGATCAACGGCGGGTTGGCGCCCCCCAGGTGCGCATAGCGCAGCTTGATGCGGCGGCCGTTGACCATCGGCGGCTGGTGGACCTGGATGGCGTCCTCGAGGATCTGCGTCAGCTTGCTGGTGGGCCAGCGGGTCACGGCGGAGCGGAAGGAATCCTGCACCGACTTGTACAGGTGCCCAACGCCAGTGCCGTGCAGCGCGGAGATGAAGTGGATGTCGGCGAAGTCGGCGAACATCAGCCGGCGCTCGAGCTCGGTCTTCACGTAGTCGCGCTCGGCCGACTCCATGCCATCCCACTTGTTCAGCGCAATGACCAGCGCACGGCCGGTCTCCAGCACGAAACCAAGCAGGTTGAGGTCGTGCTCGACCACACCTTCGCGGGCGTCCATGACGAAGATGACCACGTTGGCGTCCTGGATCGCCTGCAGGGTCTTCACCACCGAGAACTTTTCCACCGCCTCGAAGATCTTGCCACGACGACGTACGCCGGCGGTGTCGATCAGGGTGTACTTCTCTTCGTTGCGCTCGAAGGGGATGTAGATGCTGTCGCGGGTGGTGCCGGCCTGGTCGTACACGATCACCCGCTCTTCACCGAGCATGCGGTTGACCAGGGTGGACTTGCCGACGTTGGGGCGACCGATGATGGCGATCTTGATGCCATCCTTCTCGCTCGGGCCGGGGATGCGCTTGGCTTCCTCGCCCTCGGCGACCTCTTCCAGCTCGCTGGGCAGGTCGTTGTCTTCCGGCGCCTCGGGCTCCGGGGCGAACATCTCGCCCAACGCTTCCTGGAGCATCTGGGTGATGCCACGGCCGTGGGCGGCAGCGATCGGGATCGCATGCCCCAGAGCCAGCGGGCTGAACTCGGCGCGAGCGATGTCCGGATCGACGGTATCGACCTTGTTCGCCACCAGGTAGGTGCGCTTGTTCTTCTTGCGCAGGTGGTCGGCGATCATCTCGTCGGCGGCGGTGAGGCCCGCGCGGGAGTCGACCATGAACAGGACGGCATCGGCCTCTTCGATGGCCTGCAGCGACTGCTCGGCCATCTTGGCGTCGATACCCTCTTCGTCACCGGAAATACCGCCGGTATCGATGACGATGAATTTCTTGCCCTGCCACTTGGCCTCGCCGTACTGGCGGTCGCGGGTCAGACCCGCGTACTCGGCGACGATGGCGTCACGGGTGCGGGTCAGGCGGTTGAACAGGGTGGACTTGCCGACGTTCGGGCGGCCCACCAGGGCTATTACGGGAACCATGCGGCTCTCCAGGAAATTTGATTTTCAGAAAACACGACGGCCGCTGCCGTTTTTCACGGCAGCGGCCGGCAGTAACACTCAGCTTAGCGAATCGTGTAGGCGGCCAGCTTACCGCTGTTGCCGAACACGTACATCCAGCTGCCGACTACCAGCGGGCGAACCCGCACGCCGTCACCGTCAACCTTCTCGCGGCCAACGAAACGACCGTCCACCTGGCTCAGCAGGTGCACATAGCCTTCCAGGTCACCGACAACCACGTTGCTCGACAGCACGGCCGGAGCGGACAGCTGGCGGCGAGCCAGCGCGTCGTTGCTCCACAGCGAGGACGAACCACGGGAGTCGAGGCTTTCCACGGTGCCGCTGGCCTGGCTGATGAACACACTGCCAGTCCCTTCGGCGACGCCGACGTAGCTGGAAGCTTCACGCTGCCAGAGCACGCGGCCGGTGCCTACGTCCAGCGCCGCGGCGCGGCCCTGGTAGCTGGCGACGTAGAGAACATTGTCGACCAGCAGCAGGCCGCCGTCGATGTCGACGACGCGGTCCAGCTCGGAACGGCCTTGCGGAATGGCAACGCGCTGCTCCCAGACCGGCAGGCCACGCTCGACGTCCACGGCGACGACCTTGCCGCTGGCCAGGCCGGCCAGGGCCAGGCGGCCAGCGATCAGCGGAGCGCCGGTGCCACGCAGAGTCAGCACCGGCACGGTGCCTTCGTAGATCCAGCGCTGATTGCCGGTGGCGGCATCGAAGCCGATCAGCTTGTCGTCCTGGGTCTGCACGACTACCACGTCACCGTTGGTGGCCGGGGCTGCCAGTACTTCGCTGCTCACCTTGGCGCGCCACTTCTGCTCGCCCGAACCGGAATCCAGGGCGATCACGTCACCGCGCAGAGTGCCCAGCAGGACCATGCCGTTACCCACGCCGACGGCGCCGGAGATGGGCAGGTCGAGGTCTTTCTTCCACAGCACTTCGCCGGTTTCGCGCTGCATGGCCATGACGCGGCCTTCGGCAGACGCGGCGTAGATGGTCTGGCCATCCACAGCGGGCTCGAGCAGGTTGTACAGGTCGCCCTGGCCGTCACCGACCGAACGGCTCCACTGTTTCTCCAGGCGGACCTCTTCCTTGAAATCGGTCAGCTCGGCCGGCGGCAGTTCCTTCTTGCTATTGCTGCTGCAACCCACAGCCATCAGGGTCAGTGCCAGCAGTGCAACGTGTTTCCAACGCAACATCTCAGGCGTCTCCCTTGGCCAGGTCGTCGAGTTTCATCTGCAGGGCGCCAACGGCGGCGTCTTCCGGCAGGGCAGCCTTGGCCTTTTCGTAGGCGACACGGGCGTCGTCGTTGCGCTTGAGCTGCAGCAGCAGGTCGCCGCGCAGTTCTTCGCGAGTGGCTACATAGGCCTTGTCGACGTTGCCGTCGAGCAGCTTGAGACCGTCCTCGGCCTTGCCCTGGGCAGCCAGGACACGCGCCAGGCGCTGCCGGGCCAGTTCGCCAAGGGTGGCATCCACCGGCTTGTCGACCACGGCCTTGAGCTCGAGGGCAGCGTCATCCAGCTTGCCGTTGTCCACGGCGACCTTGGCGACGAACAGGCGGCCGTACTGGGCATACGGAGTACCGGCGTACTCGGTGGTCAGCTTGCCAGCGAGTTCGGCGACCTTGGTGGTGTCGGGCTTGCCGGCCGGGTTCAACGCGGTTTCCAGCAGGGCCTGGTAAATGATGGAAGCGCCCTGGGACTGGTTGGTCTGGTACTTTTTCCAGGCTTGCCAGCCGAACACCACGATCAACGCCAGAGCGGCGCCGGTCAGCAGGGGCATGCCGTTACGCTGCCACCAGTCCTTGATGTCAGCGATCTGTTCTTCTTCGGTACGGTTACTCACCCCAATACTCCTATCCGCTCGATTCAGGCCTGCTGGAGGCAGGCAGCCAGGTGCTCGGGCAGAGCATCCCAGGCGATATTCTTTTGTTCGCCCTCGCCACGCAGGGGCTTGAAACCTACCACGCGGTTGGCCAGTTCGTCGTCACCCAGAATCATGGCGAACTGTGCGCCGCTCTTGTCGGCCTTCTTGAACTGGCTCTTGAAGCTGCCGGCGCCGGCATTGACCAGCAGGCGCAGCCCCGGGATAGCCGAGCGCAGTTGTTCCGCCAGGGTCAGCGCGGCCAGCTCGGCCGGCTCGCCGAAGGCGCAGACATAGAGGTCGGCCGGGCGATTCAGCTCGGCCGGGACCACGCCCAGGGTTTCCAGCAGCAGCACCAGGCGCTCCACGCCCATGGCGAAGCCCACGCCCGGCGTCGGCTTGCCGCCGAACTGGCTGACCAAGCCGTCGTAGCGGCCACCGCCGCATACGGTGCCCTGGGCGCCGAGCTTGTCGGTGACCCACTCGAAAGCCGTGCGGCAGTAGTAGTCGAGGCCACGCACCAGTTTCTGATTGATTTCGTAGCGCAGGCCGACCGCGTCCAGGCGGGCCTTCAAGCCCTCAAAGTGGGCGATCGACTCTTCGTCCAGGTAATCATGCAGGCTCGGTGCACCGACCAGCAGGGCCTGGGTGGCCTCCACCTTGCTGTCGAGGATACGCAGCGGGTTGGTGGTCATGCGGCGCTGACTGTCTTCATCAAGCTGGTCGAAGCGCTCCTGCAGGTAGGCCACCAGGTCCTCGCGAAAACGCGCCCGAGCTTCGCTGGAGCCCAGGGTGTTCAGTTGCAGGGTCACGGCGTCGGCCATGCCCAGCTTCTGCCACAGGCGCCAGGTGAGGATGATCAGCTCGGCGTCGATGTCCGGGCCGGGCAGGTTGAAGACTTCCACGCCAATCTGGTGGAACTGGCGGTAACGGCCCTTCTGCGGCTTCTCGTAGCGGAACATCGGGCCGGTGTACCAGAGCTTCTGTACCTGGCCGCCACCGGACAGGCCGTGCTCAAGCACAGCGCGCACGCAACCGGCAGTGCCCTCCGGACGCATGGTCAGGGATTCGCCGTTGCGATCGAGGAAGGTGTACATCTCCTTGTCGACCACGTCTGTGCCTTCACCGATGCCGCGGGCGAAAAGTTCGGTGAATTCCAGGATCGGCATGCGGATCTCACTGTAGCCATAGGCATCCAGCAGATCGGCAAAGGTGCGCTCCAGATAGCGCCAGGCCGGGGTCTGGTCCGGCAGGATGTCGTTCATGCCACGGATGGCTTGCAGGGACTTGCTCACTTAGGATCCTTGTTGCGGTCAGCCGCGCACGATGAGTGCGGCGTCGGCCTCGGCCTTCTCGGCCGCTTTTTCGCGGATCAGCCGTTCCAGCTCATCCACCAGGTTATCGTTCTGCAGCTTCTGCGCCGGCTTGCCGTCGATGTAGATCAGGTTGCTCGGCGTACCACCGGTAAGGCCGATGTGGGCCTCCTTGGCTTCGCCCGGGCCGTTGACCACGCAGCCGATCACGGCGACGTCCAGCGGAACCAGCAGGTCCTCCAGGCGGCCTTCCAGCTCATTCATGGTCTTCACCACATCGAAGTTCTGCCGCGAGCAGCTCGGGCAGGCGATGAAGTTGATGCCACGGGAGCGCAGGCGCAGCGACTTGAGGATGTCGAAGCCGACCTTGATCTCTTCCACCGGGTCGGCGGCGAGGGAAATGCGGATGGTGTCGCCGATGCCTTCGGCGAGCAGCATGCCCAGGCCCACGGCCGACTTCACGGTGCCCGAACGCAGGCCACCGGCTTCGGTGATGCCCAGGTGCAGGGGTTGCTCGATCTCTTTCGCCAGCAGTCGGTAGGCGGCGACGGCCATGAACACGTCGGAAGCCTTCACGCTGACCTTGAAGTTCTGGAAGTCCAGACGCTGCAGGTGGTCGACGTGGCGCATGGCCGACTCCAGCAGTGCTTCGGGAGTCGGCTCGCCGTATTTCTTCTGCAGATCCTTTTCCAGCGAGCCGGCGTTGACGCCGATGCGGATCGGGATATTGCGCTCGCGGGCGGCATCGACCACGGCCTTGACCCGGTCTTCGCGACCGATGTTGCCGGGGTTGATACGCAGGCAGTCGACGCCCAGTTCGGCCACGCGCAGGGCGATCTTGTAGTCGAAGTGGATATCGGCCACCAGCGGGACTTTCACCTGCTGCTTGATCTTGCCGAACGCCTCGGCGGCGTCCATGTCCGGCACGGAGACGCGAACGATGTCGGCGCCGGCGTCTTCCAGACGGCGGATCTGGGCCACGGTGGCCGCCACATCCAGGGTGTCGGTGTTGGTCATGCTCTGCACGGCAATGGGGGCATCCCCACCTACCGGCACGTTACCTACCCAGATTTTCCGGGACAGGCGACGTTTGATCGGAGACTCGCAATGCATCTTACTGTCCACCCAACTTCAGGCGTGCGGTGCCACCGCGCGCTGGCGTGACTTCAACTGGCTGGCCGTTGTAGCTGACCTGGGCGCCCTGGGCAAAGCCAAGGCGCAGTTGGACCGGCGCCTTGGCGGCGACTTCCAGCGAATCACCCTTGCGCTTGAGGCCCTCGAGGATGACCTTGCCGTCGGCATCGGTCACCTGGGTCCAGCAATCGGCGGTGAATTGAACCTTGACCACGCCCTGCCCGGCGGCCGCGACCACAGGAGCAGCCGGCGCCTCGGCCGGTGCAGCGGGGTTCGCCGGTACGGCGGGCTGTTGCGCAGCCGGCGGTTGCGCCGGGGCTGGAACTGCCGGTGCGGGAGCCTGTGCGGCTTCAGGTACGGCGGGTGTGCCCGGAGCGACAGGTGCGGCAGTGGCCGGCGGAGTACCTTCGGCCGGAGCCTCGGCGGTGCCGCTGTCGCCAGCGGGCTCGGACGGAACCGGCGGGGTATTGGCCTGGTCCTCGGCGACGGCCTGATCTTCCGGCTCGTCGAGGGTGTGGATTTCAGTGGTGCCGTCGGCGCTTTCGACCTCGACGTGCTCCATGTTCAGGCTGCCCGTCTCGGCCGGACGCGCGGAGCGTTCCTGCCACCAGAAGTAACCGAAGCCGATCAGCACGGCCAACAGGGCCAGGCTGAACAGGCGCAACAGGTTGCGCGACAGGCGCACCGGCTCGACCACGCGGCCGAGCGCCTGGACGTTGCTGCCGCTGGCATCGGTGCCGGTGTACTGATCGAAGGCAGTGACCATCTGGGCCTGGTCCATGCCCAGCAGCTTGGCGTAGGCGCGGATATAGCCACGGGCGAAAGTGTGGCCCGGCAACTGGTCAAAGGAGCCCTGCTCCAGCTGGCGCAGCGCATTCTCGGTGAGATTCAGCTGACCGGCGACCTGAGCGGTACTCCAGCCCTTGTTCTCGCGCGCCTGGCGCAGGGTCTCGCCAGGATTGGCGCGGGTCGTGCCGATGACATCGGACTGCGACGTATTCATCATTTATCCGCCTGGTATGCCTGGTATTCAGGAGAAGCGGGATACAGGCGCTTGAGTTGCAGCCCGTAACTGGCAGCGGTATCCCGGTCGTCAAAAATCTTCGCCAGTCGAATCCCCAGCAGCAAACTGCGTGCGGTCTGCGGGCCCTGCTTGAGGTATTCCTCGTAGAAAGTCCGGGCCGGCACGTACTCGCGATCCTGGTAGTTCAGGTCAGCCAGTTCGATCAGTGCCCCCGGCTGATTGCGATTCAGGCGCACGGCCTTCTCGAAGTACTGCTTGGCCTGGACCCGGTCGTTGAGCTTGAGGCTGACGATGCCGAGATTCTCGAAGATGCGCGAGCGCTCGGAGTAAAGGCCGTCTTCGGTGGCCTTCATATAGGTGTCGTAGGCTTCCTTGTAGCGCTTCTGCTCGAACAGGAAACTCGCGTAGTTGTTCAGGATACGGGCATCTCCCGAACGCGCGGACAGCGCTTTGCGGTACTCGCTCTCGGCGAGCTTGGGTTCCATTTCGGTCTGGTAGACAACCGCCAGCGCAGCGTGGGCGTCAGCGCTGGACGAGTCGATCTCCAGCGCCTGGCGCAACGGCACCTTGGCCTGCTCGGTATTGCCCATCTGCAGGTAACCGATACCAAGCTGGATGTAGGCGTCACGCGCCTCGTCCCGGCCCTTCTCGGTTTTCAGAGGATCCTGTTTACCAGTCGTCACGCAACCCGTCAGCACGGTTGCCAACAGTAAGAACAGCGCGGCGCGCAGGGTCATCGGATTCCTCCCTAGTTCAGTTTCGAGTGGCGTTGGTCGGAGCCTGTTCGGCATCGGCGGCCAGCTGTCGTACGGCAATATAGCGTTCGCTGCGGCGGGTGCGGTCCATCACCTGGCCTACCAGCTGACCACAGGCGGCATCGATGTCGTCGCCGCGAGTGGTGCGAACCGTAACGTTGAAGCCGCTTTTGTGCAGCATGTCCTGAAAACGGCGGATGGCATTGTTGCTCGGACGCTCGTAGCCGGAATGCGGGAACGGATTAAACGGAATCAGGTTGATCTTGCAAGGGAAATCCTTGAGCAATGCGATCAACTGCTCGGCATGCTCGGGCTGGTCGTTGACGCCGGCCAGCAGAGTGTACTCCACCGTCAGCACGCGCTCCTTGCCCAGGCGCGTGATGTAGCGGTAGCAGGAGTCGAGCAGCATTTCGAGCGGGTACTTCTTGTTGATCGGCACCAGCTTGTTGCGCAGTTCATCGTTGGGCGCGTGCAGCGACAGTGCCAGGGACACGTCGGTCACCTCGGCGAGCTTGTCGATCATCGGCACCACGCCGGAGGTGGACAGGGTCACCTTGCGCTTGGAAATGCCGTAGCCGAGGTCCTCCATCATGATGCTCATGGCAGTCACGACGTTATCGAAGTTCAGCAGCGGCTCGCCCATGCCCATCATCACCACGTTGGTGATGGCACGGTCGATCTTGCCCGGGATGGTCCCGAACGATTGGTTGGCGATCCACACCTGGCCGATGATCTCGGCGGAGGTCAGGTCGCTGTTGAAGCCTTGCTTGCCGGTGGAGCAGAAGCTGCAGTCCAGCGCGCAACCGGCCTGGGACGACACGCACAGGGTGCCGCGGCCGCCCTGCGGGATGTACACGGTCTCGACGCAACTGCCCGAGGCCACGCGTACGACCCACTTGCGGGTACCGTCAGAGGAAATGTCCTGGCTGACGATCTCCGGCGGGCGAATTTCGGCAACGGCCTTGAGCTTTTCGCGCAAGGCCTTGCCGACGTTCGTCATGGCGTCGAAATCGACGGCGCCAAAGTGGTGAATCCATTGCATCACCTGGCCGGCGCGGAAGCGCTTTTCACCGATGGACTCGAAGAATTCCTCGAGCTGGGGCTTGGTCATGCCCAGCAGGTTGGCCTTTACAGCGGTATCAGTCATGGATTCACCCTCGCTCATTCACTGACGGATCAGCGAATGCGCTCGCACACCTCGGTGCTGGAGAAGAAGTAAGCGATTTCGCGGGCAGCCGAAGCTTCCGAGTCGGAACCGTGTACGGCGTTCTCGTCGATGGAAACGGCGAAGTCGGCACGGATGGTGCCGGCGTCGGCTTTCTTCGGATCGGTGGCGCCCATCAGCTCACGGTTGCGCAGGATGGCATCTTCGCCTTCCAGAACCTGAACGACGACCGGGCCGGAGGTCATGAAGGAAACCAGGTCCTTGAAGAAGGGACGCTCTTTGTGCTCGGCGTAGAAACCGCCAGCTTCGCGCTCGGACAGCTGAACCATCTTCGAAGCGACAACGCGCAGACCGGCTTTCTCGAAGCGGGTCAGGATTTCGCCGATGACGTTCTTGGAAACGGCGTCGGGCTTGATGATGGAGAAGGTACGTTGCAGGGCCATGGAAATAACTCCGAAAAGCAAGGTTGGTAATGCCAAGAAGCCCCTGGCATGGCCAGGAGCTCCTGCGATTCTAGGGTTTGCCGCGTGCCGAGCCCGCAGGGCGAAGGCCGCGAAACCGGCCCGACTGCGACAGGGCCGGCGACTGGAAAATTCCCCTGGGGAAATTTTCGACAGCTCACCTAAAGATAAAACCCGCGAATTATACGCGGGTTCATGACAAATGGGTACGCGGCTCTGGTGAGCCGCCCCCTCAGTCGGCTTCGTCGATCCAGGCGGCCTGGATGGCCTCCAGGACCTTTTCCCCGCCGCGGGAAGGATCGTCGCTGAACTCCGGCAATGCCAGCACCCAGCGGTGCAGATCGACGAAATTCACGTAGCGCGGATCGACATCCGGCTTGGACTCGGCCAGCTGGATCGCGATTTCGAGCACATCAACCCATTTCAGACTCATGTGAACGCTCCGCCTCAGTGACCTTCGGACACCTGGTTGATGGTGTACTTCGGAATCTCCACCACCAGGTCCGTCTCGCCGACCACTGCCTGGCAGGACAGGCGCGAATCCGCCTCCAGACCCCAGGCCTTGTCCAGCATGTCGTCTTCCAGCTCGTCGGAGGCTTCCATCGAATTGAAGCCCTCCCGCACGATCACGTGGCAGGTGGTGCAGGCACAGGACATCTCGCAGGCATGCTCGATCTCGATGCCATTGCGCAGCGCTGCCTTCATGATGGTTTCGCCCGGCTGGGCTTCGATCACCGCGCCTTCAGGGCAGTGCTCGGCGTGGGGCAGAAAGACAATCTGCGGCATCTTCGCTTATTCCTCGATTTCGTTGAGCCGGCGACCGGCCAATGCGGCTTTGACGGTGGCGTCCATACGGCGCGCGGCAAAGGCGTCGGTCAGCTGGGACAGACGCTTGATCTGTTGTTCGATGGCGACGGTATCGCTGCCGGTGGCCAGCTCGCGCAGCGAGTCCATGCCGGCATCGATGACCAGGCGCTCGTCGGCCTCCAGCAGGCGTTCGCCGTCAGCGTCCAGCGCCGACTGCACGGCCTCCAGCAGGCGCTGGGCCTCGACCTGCTGTTCACGCAGGGCGCGGGCAGCAAGGTCATCGCCGGCATATTGGAAGGAGTCCTGCAGCATGCGGGCGATTTCGCCATCGGTCAGGCCGTAGGAAGGCTTGACCTGGATGCTCGCCTCGACGCCCGAGGACAATTCGCGGGCGGAAACGCCCAGCAACCCGTCGGCGTCGACCTGGAAGCTGACGCGAATCTTCGCCGCGCCAGCCACCATCGGTGGAATGCCGCGCAGCTCGAAGCGCGCCAGGGACCGACAGTCCTTGACCAGCTCGCGCTCGCCTTGCAGCACGTGGATCATCATGGCTGTCTGGCCATCCTTGTAAGTGGTGAACTCCTGGGCGCGGGCCACCGGAATGGTGGTATTGCGCGGGATCACCTTCTCCATCAGCCCGCCCATGGTTTCCAGGCCGAGCGACAAGGGAATCACGTCAAGCAGCAGCAGCTCTTCGCCGCGTTTGTTGCCGGCCAGGGCATCAGCCTGGATGGCCGCGCCGATGGCGACCACCTGGTCCGGATCGATGTCGGTCAGCGGGTCGCGAGCGAACAGGTCGCCCACCAGTTCGCGCACCCGAGGTACGCGGGTCGAGCCACCCACCATGACGACGGCGCTGACCTCTTCCAGCTCGACACCGGAATCACGGACTGCGCGACGGCAGGACTTGAGGCTGCGCTGAATCAGCGGATCGATCAGAGCCTCAAGCTGGGCACGGGTCAGTTCACCAGACCAGCCGTCATAAGCAACGGCCGCGCTGGCGCTGTCGGTCAGCGCTTCCTTGGCCGCGCAGGCAGTCTGCAGCAGACGGCGCTGAGCGCCCGGATCGAGGTCGGCCGAGAGACCGGCCTGCTCGATGATCCAGCCCGCAATGGCATGGTCGAAGTCGTCGCCACCCAGGGCGGTATCGCCGCCGGTGGCCAGGACCTCAAAGACGCCACGGGTCAGGCGCAAGATGGAAATATCGAAGGTACCGCCGCCCAGGTCATAGATGGCGACCACGCCCTCGGCGTTCTTGTCCAGGCCATAGGCCACGGCCGCAGCGGTCGGCTCATTGAGCAGACGCAGAACGTGGAGGCCGGCCAGACGCGCGGCGTCCTTGGTGGCCTGGCGCTGGGCGTCGTCGAAATAGGCGGGAACGGTGATCACCGCGCCCACCAGCTCGCCACCCAGGGTCGACTCGGCGCGCTGACGCAGGACACGGAGGATCTCAGCCGAGACTTCCACCGGGCTCTTGGCCCCCTGGACTGTCTCGATGAAGGGCATGTGCGATTCGCCCTGGGTGAAGCGATACGGCAGCTGGCCGCCCAGTTGCTTCACATCTTCCAGGCCGCGCCCCATGAAGCGCTTGACCGAGATGATGGAGTTCAAGGGGTCTTGCGAGGCGTTGGCGCGAACGCTCTCCCCCACCTCGATGCGATCGGCGAGATAGCGCACCGCAGAAGGCAGGATCACTTCGCCGCGATCATCGGGCAAGGGCGCTGCGACGCCGCTGCGCACGGCAGCGACCAGGGAATTCGTGGTGCCCAGGTCAATCCCTACCGCCAGGCGGCGCTGGTGTGGCTGGGGACTTTGTCCGGGCTCGGCGATCTGCAGTAGGGCCATGCGGTTTCTAATCAGGCTATCGGGCGCGGCGCGGGCCGCGCGGATTAATCGTCGAGTCGCTCTTCGAGCTGCCGCACTTCCTGCGCCAGCTTGTCGAGGAACTGCATGCGGCGAACCAGACGCTCGGCCAACTCACGACGGGCGGCATCATCCCAGCAATCGGCGAAATCCTCTTCCAGACGCTGCTGGGCGGATTTCAGCTGACGCTTGAACTGCGCCACGCCATCAAGATCGGCGTTGTCCTGCAGATCTTCCAGATCCTCGCGCAGCTGCATCTGCTGCAGCAGGAACTCCGGGTCCTGCACCGTGGCTTCCAGCGGCAATGCATCGCCACGCAGGGCCAGCAAGTACAGCGCGCGACGCGGGACGCTCTTCAGCGTCTGGTAGGCATCGTTGAGCTCGGCGGCCTTGGACTGCGCCAGTCGTTGCTCGCGCTCGGAAGCATCGGCGAAACGATCCGGATGGACGGTACGCACCAACTCCCGATAGCGATTGCCAAGGGCTTCCAGATCGATCCGGAAGCCCGGCTGCAGGTCGAACAGCGCGAAGTGACAGGGACTACCCACACCCAGCCTCAGACGTTGAAGCTTTCGCCGCAGCCACACTCACCGCGCACGTTCGGGTTGTTGAACTTGAAGCCCTCGTTGAGGCCTTCCTTGGTGAAGTCCAACTCCGTGCCGTCGAGGTAGACCAGGCTTTTCGGGTCGATGATGACCTTCACGCCGTGGCTCTCGAACACCTCGTCCTCGGCTGCCAGTTCGTCGACGAACTCCAGCACGTAGGCGAGGCCCGAACAGCCGGTGGTACGCACGCCAAGACGAATGCCCTCGCCCTTGCCGCGCCCTTCGAGGGAGCGGCGAACGTGGTTGGCGGCGGCTTCGGTCATGCTGATGGCCATGGGAACTCCTTACTCAACGAATCGCTTCAGAGCAGACCTTTCTTCTGCTTGTAGTCGCGCACGGCCGCCTTGATGGCGTCCTCGGCGAGTACCGAGCAGTGGATCTTCACCGGCGGCAGGGCCAGTTCTTCGGCGATGGTGGTGTTCTTGATCGATTCGGCTTCGTCCAGGGTCTTGCCCTTCATCCACTCGGTGGCGAGGGAGCTGGAGGCGATGGCCGAACCGCAGCCGTAGGTCTTGAACTTGGCGTCTTCGATGACGCCCTGCTCGTTGACCTTGATCTGCAGGCGCATCACGTCGCCGCAAGCGGGAGCACCGACCATGCCGGTGCCGACATCCGGATCTTCGGCGTTGAGCTTGCCGACGTTGCGCGGGTTTTCGTAGTGGTCGATGACCTTGTCACTGTAAGCCATGGCTAATCCTCACTTCTACGGGGCGGGTCAGTGGGCCTGCCATTCGACCTTGGACAGGTCGACACCCTCTTTGAACATATCCCACAGCGGCGAGAGCTCACGCAGCTTGGAAACGGCTTCCACCACCTTCTTGGCGGCGTAATCGACCTCTTCTTCGGTGGTGAAGCGGCCGAAGCTGAAACGGATGGAGCTGTGCGCCAGCTCGTCGTTGCGACCCAGGGCGCGGAGCACGTAAGACGGCTCCAGCGAGGCCGAGGTGCAGGCGGAACCGGACGAAACGGCCAGGTCCTTGAGCGACATCATCAGCGACTCGCCCTCGACGTAGTTGAAGCTGACGTTGAGGATGTTCGGCGCGTAGGAAACCGGGCTGCCATTGAGGTACAGCTCTTCCAGGTCCTGCACCTGATCGAAGAAGCGCTTGCGCAAGCCTTCGATGCGGGCCATTTCCTGGTGCATTTCTTCCTTGGCGATGCGGAAGGCTTCGCCCATGCCGACGATCTGGTGGGTCGCCAGGGTGCCCGAACGCATGCCGCGCTCGTGGCCGCCACCGTGCATCTGGGCTTCCAGGCGCACACGCGGCTTGCGACGCACGTACAGAGCGCCCATGCCTTTGGGGCCGTAGACCTTGTGGGCGGAGAAGGACATCAGGTCGACCTTGAGTTTCTCCAGGTCGATGTCGACTTTACCGGCGGACTGGGCGGCATCGACGTGCAGCAGAATGCCACGGGCGCGGGTCAGCTCGCCGATGGCGGCGATGTCGTTGATGCTGCCGACTTCGTTGTTCACGTGCATGACCGACACCAGGATGGTGTCGTCACGCAGGGCGGCCTCGACCATCGCCGGGGTGATGACGCCCTCGGGAGTCGGCTCCAGGTAGGTCACTTCGAAGCCTTCGCGCTCCAGCTGGCGGCAGGTATCCAGGACCGCCTTGTGCTCGATCTTCGAGGTGATGATGTGCTTGCCCTTGGTCGCGTAGAAGTGCGCGACACCCTTGATGGCGAGGTTGTCGGACTCGGTGGCACCGGACGTCCAGACGATCTCGCGGGGGTCGGCATTGACCAGCTCGGCGACCTGGCGACGGGCATTCTCAGCCGCTTCCTCGGCCTTCCAGCCGAAGACGTGGGAGCGCGAGGCCGGGTTGCCGAAATTGCCGTCAACCAGCAGGCAGTCGGCCATTTTCTGAGCGACACGCGGATCCACCGGGGTGGTGGCGGAGTAGTCGAGGTAAATCGGCAATTTCATCAGGTAACTCCTACAGGCGGGCGTTCGCTCAATCGATGGCGGACGCTTCAATCTTGTCGAGGCGCAGCGACTTGCTGCCGGAGCAGCGACGCTCGTCCTGGCGCTGGGCGACCTCTTGAACTTCGCGGCGCTCGACCAGGTCGGCCAGGCTGATGCCGCTGAGAAACTCGTGAATCTGCTGACTGAGGTCGCACCACAGGTGATGGGTCAGGCAGGTATCGCCGGAGTGGCAGTCACCCTGACCCTGACAGCGGGTGGCGTCGACCGATTCATTGACTGCATCGATCACCTGGGCGACGTGGATACCGGTCATGTCACGGGACAACTGGTAGCCGCCGCCCGGACCGCGCACGCTGACCACCAGGTTGCCACGGCGCAACTTGGCGAACAGCTGTTCCAGGTAGGACAGGGAGATACCCTGGCGTTCGGAGATATCGGCGAGAGAAACCGGGCCACGCTGGGCGTGCAACGCCAGGTCGAGCATGGCGGTAACGGCATAGCGGCCTTTGGTGGTCAATCGCATGGGGAAATCCGGAAGAATCGCTGGTATGGCGGAAGTATGCTCTTTTCCGACTATTTAAGTCAACTATAAGACCTATTACTTTAGTCGGATTTAGCCAGCGAACGGCGCCGTATTCTAACAGTAATGGCGGCGTCGGCACATCACTGCGCCGACTGGCTGCTCTCCTGGTCCTTGACCCCGGCGAAGTCCTCTTCCCGCAGAACCGGAAGATCCTTCGCGCAGTAGTCACTGCCCAGGGCCGTCAGGGCCTTGCACATGCCCTCCAGACGGCCGTCGACCGCCTGCAGGTGATCGAGCAACTGACCAATGGCGCGCGCCACCGGGTCGGGCATGTCCTGGCTGACGCCATAGGCATCGAACCCGAGCTTTTCTGCCATGGCCTGGCGCTTGGCGGCCTGATCCGCATCCGCGTCATCCTTGACGATGATGCGACCCGGAATACCCACGACGGTTGCCCCAGGCGGTACCTCCTTGGTCACCACAGCATTGGAACCGACCTTGGCGCCAGCACCCACCGTGAAAGGACCGAGCACCTTGGCACCCGCTCCCACCACCACGCCATCGGCCAGGGTCGGATGGCGCTTGCCCTTGTTCCAGCTGGTGCCACCCAGGGTCACACCCTGATAAATGGTCACGTCATCGCCAATTTCGGCGGTTTCGCCGATGACAATGCCCAGGCCGTGGTCAATGAAGAACCGGCGACCGATCTTCGCCCCCGGATGAATCTCGATGCCGGTCATCCAGCGACCGAAGTTCGACACCATGCGCGCCAGCCACTTCCAGCCGGAAGTCCACAAGCCATGGGCCAGGCGATGCAGCCAGACGGCATGCAGCCCCGGGTAGCAGGTCAGCACCTCGAAGGCGTTGCGCGCCGCCGGGTCACGATGGAATACGCTCTGGATATCCTCGCGTACACGCTCAAACATCTTCATCACTCCGCTTGGAAAGCTCCCCGCGGGCAGCCTTCTGTGTCTCGGTGAGAATACCCCGCAGGATATTCATCTCCAGCTTGCTGACCCCGCTACGGCCATACAGGCGGCGCAGGCGCGACATCAGGTGGCGCGGCTTCTGCGGATCGAGGAACTGGATATCCACCAGGGTCGACTCCAGGTGCGCGTAGAAACGCTCCAGCTCGTCCGACGTCACCGGAACGCTGTTGAGCATCGCAGTGGACTCGACCTTCTCCTGCTTGGTCGGCTGCCCCTGAACAGCCAGCCAGGCCATGCGCACCTCGTAGACCAGCACCTGCACCGCCGTCGCCAGGTTCAGCGAGCTGAAGTCGGGATTGGCCGGGATGTGCACATGGAACTGACATCGCTGCAGCTCCTCGTTGGTCAGGCCGGCGTATTCGCGACCGAACACCAGCGCGACCTCACCACCCTGCTGGACGTGCTCCAGGCTGGTGGTGGCGCACTCGCGGGGATCCAGCAGCGGCCAGGGAATACGGCGATCGCGCGCACTGGTGCCCAGTACCAGGCTGCAGCCCACCAGGGCATCTTCCAGGGTCGGAACCACCACGGCCGCGTCGAGAATGTCATCGGCACCGGAAGCACGCGCGCGCGCTTCACCGCTGGGGAAATCCATCGGATCGACCAGCACGAGGCGCGAAAGGCCCATGTTCTTCATCGCACGGGCCGTACCGCCGATATTGCCGGGATGGCTGGTGTTGACCAGCACCACGCGAATTTTGTCGAGCAACGCGCGACTCCACACATAAAGCGAAAAAGGGAGGGAATCCTACCGCAGCGGTGGGTCTTGCGCCACGCAGGCGACAGGTCGCTCTATGAACGCCGGCGCTTTCTGCTAGAATGTCCGGCTTTCTTTAACGACCCAGGTGACCTCTCCATGCAGCCTATGCTGAATATCGCCCTGCGCGCCGCTCGCAGCGCCGGTGAACTGATCTTCCGCTCCATCGAACGCCTGGATACCCTGTCGGTCAACGAGAAAGAAGCCAAGGACTACGTCACCGAAGTCGATCGCGCAGCCGAACTCTCCATCGTCACCGCCCTGCGCAAGGCCTACCCGAACCACGGGATCATGGGCGAAGAAGGCGGCATGCTCGAAGGCAGCGGCGAAGGCGCCGACTACCTGTGGATCATCGACCCGCTGGACGGCACCACCAACTTCATCCACGGTGTTCCGCACTACGCCGTCAGCATCGCCTGCAAATACCGCGGCCGCCTCGAGCACGCCGTGGTCCTCGACCCGGTCCGTCAGGAAGAATTCACCGCCAGCCGTGGCCGCGGCGCCGCACTGAACGGTCGCCGCCTGCGCGTGAGCAACCGCAAGAGCCTGGAAGGCGCACTGCTCGGCACCGGCTTCCCGTTCCGCGACAGCCAGATGGACAACCTCGACGCCTACCTGGGCATGTTCCGCAGCCTGGTCGGCCAGACCGCCGGCATCCGCCGCGCTGGCGCCGCCAGCCTGGACCTGGCCTACGTCGCCGCCGGCCGCTACGACGCCTTCTGGGAATTCGGCCTGTCCGAGTGGGACATGGCAGCCGGCGCCCTGCTGATCCAGGAAGCAGGCGGCCTGGTGAGCGATTTCACCGGCGGTCATGAGTTCCTCGAGAAGGGCCAGATCGTCGCCGGCAACACCAAGTGCTTCAAGGCACTGCTGACCAGCATCCAGCCGCACCTGCCGGCTTCGCTCAAGCGCTAAGCTGAGCGGCACCAGAAAAAGCCCGGCGATGCCGGGTTTTTTTGTGCCTGCGAGAACGCACTTCCTACACAAGGGTGGAAAAGAAAAAGGCGCCCATTGGGCGCCTTTTCCACTTACACCTGGCGACGGCTTATTGCTGCCCCAGGACCAGTCGACCGCTCTTGTCGACCGGAATCTGCGAGCCCGGATCACGATCCATGCGGACCTGACCAGCCTTGCCATCGAGCAGGTACTTCACGTCATAGCCGACGACCTTCTCGCTGGTATCGTTGACGGTGCTGCAGCGGGTTTCGGTGGTGGTGTAGGTATCACGCTCCTGCATGCCTTCCTGCACCTTGTTACCCGCGTAGCCGCCGCCGATGGCGCCTGCCACGGTGGCGATCTTCTTGCCGTTGCCGCCGCCGATCTGGTTGCCGAGCAGGCCGCCGGCAATGGCGCCGATGGCGGTACCGGCGATCTGATGCTGGTCCTTGACCGGGCGCTGATGGGTCACTGCCACGTCCTTGCAGACCTGGCGCGGATTCTTGATGGTTTCCTTGACCGGCTGAACGGCGAGCACCTCGGCGTATTGCGGCGCACGGTCCACCAGACTGTAGGTAGCCACGGCGCCACCGGCAGTCACGCCTACAGCGCCCAGCACGGTACCGATTAGCAACGACTTGTTCATAGGGTTCTCCTGGTCTTTCTTCTCATTCGGGCCTTGCCCTTTACCCTGCCTTGGAGCAAAGGATTTGTAAGAAAGTTCCAACAAACCCGTGAGCTACTGCCCACAAACAAGAACTCCCGCCGAAGCGGGAGTTTTGTCGAAAGCCCGGAGCGCTCTATTACGGGCGCTCGTCGACTTCCTTGCTCGGCGGAGGAATCAGGTCCTCGCTGGACAGGTTCAGCCAGATCAGCACCACGTTGGCGATGTAGATCGACGAGTAGGTACCCGCCATCACACCGACGAACAGGGCGATGGAGAAGCCGAACAGGTTGTCGCCACCGAAGAACAGCAGGGCGGCGATGGCCAGCAGGGTCGACACCGAGGTGGCGATGGTCCGCAGCAGGGTCTGGCTGGTCGAGATGTTGATGTTCTCGATCAGGCTGGCCTTGCGCAGCACGCGGAAGTTCTCGCGCACCCGGTCGAAGATCACGATGGTGTCGTTCAGCGAGTAGCCCACCACCGCCAGCACCGCGGCCAGCACGGTCAGATCGAAGGTGATCTGGAAGAACGACAGGACGCCCATCACGATGATGGCATCGTGGATCAGCGAGAGGATCGCCCCCAGGGCGAACTTCCACTGGAAGCGGAAGCCCACGTACAAGAGGATGCCACCCAGCGCCAGGAGCATGCCGAGGCCGCCCTGGTCGCGCAGCTCTTCACCCACCTGCGGGCCGACGTACTCGACGCCGTTGACCTTGGCCGGATTGGAAGCGTCGGCCTTCTGCAGCGCAGTGGCGACCTTCTTGCCCAGCTCCGGGTCCTCGCTGGGCATGCGCACCAGCACGTCGCGGGTGTCACCGAAGCTCTGCACCACGGCCTCGCTGTAACCGGCGGCGACCAGTTGCTCGCGGACCTTGGAGAGGTCGGCAGGCTGCTCGTAGCTCAGCTTGATCGACGTACCGCCGGTGAAGTCCAGGCCGAAGTTGATGCCTTTGAAGACCCAGCTGCCGAGGGCGATCAGGGTCAGGATCAGGGTCGCGGCGAACGCAATGTTGCGCACACCCATGAAGTTGATAGTACCGATCTTGATATTCATCTCTGGCCCCTTAGATCCACAGCTTCTTAACGTCGCGGCCGCCGTAGATCAGGTTCACCATTGCGCGGGTGACCAGAATGGCAGTGAACATCGAGGTGAGAATACCCAGGGACATGGTCACGGCGAAGCCCTTCACCGGGCCGGTGCCCATGGCGTAGAGGATGCCGCCGACCAGCAGCGAGGTCAGGTTGGCGTCGATGATCGCGGTGAAGGCACGGTTGAAGCCCTCGTGAATCGCCCGCTGCGTCGACATGCCCGCCGCCAGCTCCTCGCGTATCCGCGAGAAGATCAGCACGTTGGCGTCCACCGCCATACCCATGGTCAGCACGATACCCGCGATACCCGGTAGGGTCAGGGTCGCACCGAGGATCGACATCAACGCCACCAGCATGACCATGTTGAAGGCCAGGGCGACGGTGGCGATCACGCCGAAGAAGCGGTAGATGACGATGATGAACAGGGAAACGAAGACCATGCCCCACAGGGATGCATCGATACCCTTGGCGATGTTGTCGGCACCCAGACTCGGGCCGATGGTGCGCTCTTCAGCGAAGTACATCGGCGCAGCCAGGCCACCGGCGCGCAGCAGCAGGGCCAGTTCCGAGGACTCGCCCGGAGCGTCCAGGCCGGTGATGCGGAACTGGTTGCCCAGCGGCGACTGGATGGTCGCCAGGCTGATGATCTGTTTCTCTTCCTTGAACGCCTGTACGGCGACTTCCTGCTCGACGCCGTCGACGACCTGCTTGGTATAGCGGGTGATCGGCTTCTGCTCGATGAACACCACCGCCATGCTGCGGCCGACGTTGTTGCGGGTCGCGCGGTTCATCAGCTCGCCGCCGTGGCCATCCAGACGGATGTTCACCTGCGGACGGCCGTTCTCGTCGAAGCTGGCGCTGGCGTCGGTGACCTGGTCACCGGTGATGATCACGCCACGCTCCAGGGTCGCCGGCGGACGACGCGGCTCGCGGAAATCGAAGGTTTCGGTGGAGGACTTGATCGCATCCGGCTCGGCGGCCAGGCGGAACTCAAGGTTCGCGGTCTTGCCGAGGATACGCTTGGCTTCGGCGGTGTCCTGTACGCCCGGCAGCTCGACGACGATGCGGTTGGCGCCCTGGCGCTGTACCAGCGGCTCGGACACGCCCAGCTCGTTCACACGGTTGCGGACGGTGGTGAGGTTCTGCTTGATCGAGTATTCGCGGATTTCGGCCAGCTTGGTGGCGGTCATGGCCAGGCGCAGGACCTGCATGCCATTGCGCTCGCTCTGGGCGGTTTCGAAATCGCGGAAATCCTTGGCGATGATCGACTTGGCCTTGTCCAGGTCGGCCTCTTCAGTGAAGCCCAGCTGGATGCCGCCGTCCTGTACCGGCAGGCTGCGGTAGCGCACGCGTTCTTTACGCAGGGCGCTCTTGACCTCGTTCTCGTAGACCTTCATACGAGCGTCGACAGCCTTGTCCATGTCCACTTCCAGCAGGAAGTGCACACCACCGGACAGGTCCAGACCCAGCTTCATCGGGTGGGCGGCGATGTTGCGCAGCCAGTTCGGCGTGGTCTGGGCCAGGTTCAGGGCGACTACGTAGTCGTCACCCAGCGCACGGCGGACGATGTCCTTGGCCGGCAACTGGTCTTCCTGCTTGACCAGGCGGATCAGGCCGCTGTTCTTGCCCAGCGAGCCCGCCTTCACGGCGATACCGGCGTCGGCGAGCGCCTTGCTGGCCTTGTCCACGTCGGCCTGGGTGACCTGCAGCGCGGTGCTCGCGCCGCTGATCTGGACGGCCGGATCGTCAGGATAGAGGTTGGGTGCGGAATAGATGAAACCGACGGCCAGGACCGCCAGGATCAGCAGATACTTCCACAGGGGATACTTGTTGAGCATGACACCGCCCGTTATGACGCGGGGCGCATCTTGCGCCCCGTCGGTTGGGTTTCTAAGAGGTGGATCAGATCGCCTTCAGGGTGCCTTTCGGCAGGGTCGCGGCGATCGCGGCCTTCTGGAACTTCAGCTCGACGTTGTCGGAAACCTCGACGACGACGAAGTCATCGGCCACCTTGGTCACCTTGCCGGCGATACCGGCGGAAGTGACGACTTCATCGCCCTTCTGCAGGCCGGACAGCAGGTTCTTGTGCTCCTTGGAGCGCTTGGCCTGGGGACGCCAGATCATCAGATAGAAGATGACCAGGAAACCGACCAGGAAAATCCACTCGAAGCCGGTACCGGCCGGGCCAGCAGCAGCGGCCGGGGCTGCGGCGTCAGCGTAGGCAGCGGGGATCAGAAAACTCATTGGAAACTCCTGTCTCAAAGCTTTTTCGATGAATAAGGTCAGTCCGCCAGCGGCGGCACGGGTAGGCCGCGCTTGGCGTAGAAGGCGTCGACAAAGTTCGCCAATGTACCCTGTTGGATTGCCTCGCGCAAACCAGCCATAAGCCGCTGATAATGCCGCAAGTTGTGGATGGTATTGAGCATGCTGCCGAGCATTTCGCCGCACTTGTCCAGGTGGTAGAGGTAGGCGCGGGAGAAGTGCTTGCAGGTGTAGCAATCGCAGGTCGGGTCCAGCGGAGATTCGTCGTGCTTGTGCACCGCGTTGCGGATCTTGATCACCCCGGTGTCAACGAAAAGGTGGCCATTGCGCGCATTGCGGGTGGGCATGACGCAGTCGAACATGTCGACGCCCCGGCGCACACCTTCCACGAGGTCCTCGGGTTTGCCCACACCCATCAGGTAACGAGGTTTGTCAGCCGGCATGTGCCGGGGCAGGAAGTCCAGCACGCGGATCATCTCTTCCTTGGGCTCGCCCACCGACAGGCCGCCGATGGCCAGGCCATCGAAGCCGATTTCCTGCAGGCCTTCGAGCGAGCGCATGCGCAGCTCTTCGTGCATGCCGCCCTGGACGATGCCGAACAGCGCCGACGGGCTGTCGCCGTGAGCAGCTTTCGAGCGTTTGGCCCAGCGCAGCGACAGCTCCATGGAGCGTTTGGCCACGTCGAACTCGGCCGGGTAAGGGGTGCACTCGTCGAAGATCATCACGATGTCCGAGCCAAGCGCACGCTGCACGGCCATGGACTCTTCCGGGCCCATGAAGACCTTGGCGCCATCTACCGGCGAGGCGAAGTACACGCCCTCTTCCTTGATCTTGCGCAGCGCGCCCAGGCTGAACACCTGGAAACCGCCCGAGTCGGTGAGGATCGGCCCCTTCCACTGCATGAAGTCATGCAGGTCGCCGTGCTTCTGGATCACCTCGGTGCCCGGGCGCAGCCACAGGTGGAAGGTATTGCCGAGGATGATCTGCGCGCCGATGCCCTCGATGTCGTGCGGGAGCATGCCCTTCACGGTGCCGTAGGTGCCCACCGGCATGAAGGCCGGGGTTTCCACCACGCCGCGCGGGAAGGTCAGGCGGCCGCGACGGGCCTTGCCCTCGGTGGCCAGCAGTTCGAATTTCATGAAGCTCATGGATCAGTCCTCGGGGCCGCGCGGTGCCGGGTTGCGGGTAATGAACATGGCATCGCCGTAGCTGAAGAAGCGATAGCCCTGCTCCACTGCCGCCGCGTAGGCAGCCATGGTCTCGGGGTAGCCGGCGAAAGCGGAGACCAGCATCAGCAGGGTGGATTCGGGCAGGTGGAAATTGGTCACCAGGGCGTCGACCACGTGGAACGGCCGGCCCGGGAAGATGAAGATGTCGGTGTCACCGCTGAACGGCTTGAGCACGCCATCACGGGCGGCGCTTTCCAGCGAGCGCACGCTGGTGGTGCCGACGGCGACCACACGACCGCCACGCGCCTTGCAGGCGGCCACGGCATCGACCACCTCCTGGCTGACCTCCAGCCATTCGTTGTGCATGTGGTGGTCTTCGATGCGCTCTACACGTACCGGCTGGAAGGTACCGGCGCCGACGTGCAGGGTCACGAACGCAGTTTCCACACCTTTGGCGCGGATAGACTCCAGCAGCGCCTCATCGAAGTGCAGGCCGGCAGTCGGCGCCGCAACAGCGCCCGCGCGCTCGGCGTAGACGGTCTGGTAACGCTCGCGGTCGGCGTCCTCGTCGGGGCGGTCGATATAGGGCGGCAACGGCATGTGACCGACGCGCTCCAGCAGCGGCAGCACATCCTCACTGAAACCCAGCTCGAACAGCGCATCATGGCGCTGCAGCATTTCAGCTTCGCCACCGCCGTCGATAAGGATCTTCGAGCCCGGCTTGGGCGATTTGCTGGAACGCACGTGGGCCAGCACACGGTGGCTGTCGAGCACACGCTCTACGAGGATCTCCAGCTTGCCGCCGGAAGCTTTCTGGCCGAACAGGCGGGCAGGAATCACCCGGGTGTTGTTGAACACCATCAGGTCACCCGGCTGGAGGAAGCCGAGAATGTCAGCGAATTGCCGATGGCTGAGCTCGCCGCTGGCACCGTCCAGCACCAGCAGACGGCTGGAGCGGCGCTCGGGAAGCGGATGGCGGGCGATCAACGCCTCGGGCAGGTCGAAATGAAAGTCAGCGACGCGCATGGGAAGAGCTATCTCGAAGGGGCGCGTATCTTACTGGAAATGCCAAATTCTGACCATTCGAGCCGATTGACCGGCGCAGAGCGGCTCCCTATACTGCGCGCCCATTGCCTCGGTGGCGGAATGGTAGACGCGGCGGATTCAAAATCCGTTTCTGGCGACAGAGTGAGAGTTCGAGTCTCTCCCGGGGCACCACCACATAGTTTCAGGACTTCCCAAGAAATCCCGAAACCCACGAAGAACCGGCCCTCTGGCCGGTTTTTTGTTGCCTGCGATTCCCAACCAAACCCTTGTAAGCCCATCGATTTGGGGGCATATATGGGGGAATCTGAGTTCGGTCACGGACGATTCCCCCAGAATGAGCGCAACCCTAGACGACTCGGGCCTCTCAGCCCTGCAGCCCAAAGACCGCCCCTACAAGGTAAGTGCCGGCGCCGGCCTCTTCCTGGAGGTGAACCCCCACGGCTCGAAACTGTGGCGCCTCAAGTACCGGTTCGGCGGCAAGGAAAACAGGATCTCCCTGGGCGCCTTCCCGGCAGTCTCCTTGGAGCAGGCACGCCAGGCTCGCGATGAAGCTCGCGAAATGCTGAAAGCCGGCACCGATCCGAGCGCAGTGCGGAAAGAGGCGAAGGCTGAGCAACAGAATCAGCGCGCAAGGGCGAAGGCCTTCCGCTTGGTCATGTCACTCGATGGCGCGCTCACCATCGAAATCCCGGCGCAAATCCTCAATCTCAATCCAGCCCAGACGGCAGCCATCCGCGCCTTCCTTCATGCCGTCCCAATGGGAGGCTCCGATGCCTCTGACTGATAGCGCCATCAAGGCAGCCAAGCCGAAGGAAAAGCCGTACAAGCTCAGCGACGCCCAGGGCCTCTACCTGCTGATCAATCCCAACGGTTCGAAGCTGTGGCGGTTCAAGTACCGGGTACGAGGAACAGAGAAAGGGCTGGCGCTCGGCACCTATCCGACGGTCACCCTGCTGCAGGCTCGCAAGAAGCGCGACGACGCACGTCAGCAACTGGCCGAGGGCAAAGACCCATCCCTGGAGCGAAAGGCGCAAAGAGAGGCGGAGATTATCGACAGCCTCACCTTTGAGGTAATCGCTCGCGAGTGGCATGAGTACCGTCGCCCGCGGTGGGCAAAATCCACAGCCGACAAAACCATGGCCTACCTTGAGTCGGATCTGATTCCGGCGCTCGGCAAGACACCATTCAAGGCAATCACCCGGCCGGACCTGGTGGCGCTGGTTCGAAGCATCGAGGCGCGCGGTGCATTCAACGTCGCCAAGAAGTCGCGTCAGTGGCTTAGCCAGATCTTCCGCTACGGGTTAGCCAAGGGAGTGATCGAACTGAACCCCGCCACGGATCTGGACGTAGTCGCTGCACATGCCCCTACGCTCAGGCATCACCCCCACGTTTCCTTCCAGGAGCTTCCTCAGCTACTGCAGCGAATCGATGCGGCACGAATCAACTTGCTGACGAAGCACGCAATCCGATTGCTGGTACTCACAGCAGTTCGACCTGGTGAACTCCGCATGGCGCCCTGGAGCGAATTCGACCTGAAGAAGGCCACCTGGACGATCCCCAAGGAGCGGATGAAGGCTCGCCGCCCCCACATCGTCCCCCTCCCCCGCCAGGCCGTCGCCATCCTCAAGGATCTCCACGAAGTCACCGGCGAATATGAGTTGGTCTTCGCCGGCAGGAACAACACCAAGCGCCCGATGAGCGAAAACACCATCAACAAGGCGCTGAGCGAAGCCGGGTACAAGGATCGGCAAACCGGTCACGGTTTCCGGCACCTACTCAGCACCGAGCTGAACAGCCGTGGCTACAACCGGGACTGGATCGAAAAGCAGCTGGCGCATGGCGACAAGGACGAGATGCGTGACACCTACAACCACGCAACTTACCTCGAGCAGCGACGCGAGATGATGCAGGCCTGGGCGGACAGCCTGGAGCAAAAGGCCTAACGCCAAGGAGAGAAGATGGAAAAGATAGATCGGGTGGAGGATCTGCCGGATTGGTTCAGCATGGAGAATTACCAAGCCGCAGAATCATTCGGCCCGTTGAAGTGGTATGAGCAGCTAGCTATCCGGCAATACTTGTTCACTCTGCTGCGCTTGAGGGATCAGGCCGACAAACGCTGGGCCAAGGACGCTGCAGCCACATTTGAGCGCGACGTCAAAATGATCCGGGGCGTTGACGTCGCAGTCGCAAGGATTGACGGTTTTTTCGGGGATCGCAGCATCGCAGAATTCCTGAGGGAGAGCCGACAAGGAGTTCACTCACTCACCTTCCGACACCTCAGAGAGCACGCGCGTAATCAGGAGGACTGTTTTGATGATCCGGGCAAATGGTTTGACGGGCTCAATGAGTTGGCAAACGGCCAAGACAGTGAAAAAAACCTGGATCTAAATACTCCGTTAACCCTCGGCACATTCCTCAACCCCACCCCTCATTTGGGCGTCGCAGGTGTCAACCTCAACCTACCAGACAGCGTGCTCATTGAAAGCTTCTCCAAGTGGCTTCTGGAGATGCGAAAGGCTCAAGGACAGTCAACTGAGCGAAGGTACTACCGCCCGAACTTCCAACGATGGGCGCGCTCTGGCGTTCTGCCGTACCTAGACCTGAAGGTCTGGGCTCAGGAAATCGGAGCACACATCCCAGATCGAGTTATGGCTGCGGCGATCATGCCCCGTCTCGATTTCGGTGAGGGCAATCTCCGCAAAACTGTAGCTCCAACCGCACTGGGGCTGATGGATGATCTTTCAGAGCTACAGTCCCTCGCCGCATTGGAGGCGGAATCCTGCAGCCCTGCATTCGACGAAGTGGAAAAATAAGGCCATCGAAAATTTCCGGAAAATGAAGGAGCACCCAAACTTCCGGAAATTTTTGACAGGCGAAACCTGGATCGAACCTCTCAGCCAGGATGTATTTAATCCGTAGCCATCGTTACCAATCACGCCCAAGGAGGCACGAACGATGGCTACTGCAAGCAAGCTCCCCGCTACTTCCCAAGTGCAGTCCGCGACTCAGCGTCGGTTCATCAAGCTGGCGTCGGTCAAATCCCTGACCACTCTCTCCACCTCCGAAATCTACCGCCGAATCGGCGCTGGAAAATTCCCCCAACAGATCATGCTCGGCCCCAAGTCCGCAGTATGGATCGAGGGCGAAGTCATCCAGTGGTGCGAGGCACGCATCGCGGAAAGCCGCGGGGAGGCTGTCTAAATGCAGACCTCCGACAGCGCGACCGAAGCGCAACGCGCTCGCCTCTTGGCTCGGGTCCAGGAAAGCCCCATCGACACCTTGAGCGCGCGAACCGAGCTCAACATCCTCCACCCCGCCGCACGCATCCAGGAGCTCCGCGATCGCGGCTATCCGATCAAAACCCACCTGATAACCAAGACCGACGAGCACGGCCGCAAGCATCAGCGTGTGGCGCTGTACTACATCGGCACGCTGCCCTGCGATGAGCCCAAAACTGAATGCGGGAATATCCCGCAATTGGATTGCTCGCAGCGTGGCCAGAAGGATCGGCGCAGGACGCTGCAGCCCATCAACGCGGTAAGTAAAGTGAGCCAGGACCACTTTGTTGTAGCGCGAGCTACCTGGGGCGCCTGCTCCGAGGGCGGTGCGTAATGGACACCCTTGCACTCACCTCCCGCCGGGGGTATGGTTTGCCCGTCACGGTAAATCCCGTGACCGGGATTGGCGTCCCGGACGAATTGGCGGACACACCGCCTACGAGCGGTTTTTTTGTGTCCGCTGCACGCGCGCACCTCTATGGGTGGGCCGTGTGGTGGCATCTTCGGATGCGCCGGTTCCAATTCCCGGTACGCCAACGCCACACGGTTCCGCCCTCCCTGATTGGCGTCAGTTGGGCGGAAAAGATCCTTCGAATTGGAGCTTTTCCCATGACCAAGCGTCGTGTCCTTACGCTCAATCCGTCCAAAGCACGAGCACGCTTCCATCGCGCCTGCGCCCTGGCTGCACTCCGTGCTGACTCCTCCCTCTCTGTTCGTCTCGCTCGCTACAACGCCGCCATGGCCAAAGTCCGCGCGCTCGAAGCGCAGGGGGTGGACCATGCAGCAAGTTAACCGCCTCGGCTTCATCGAACTGGTAGGCGACGCTCGCCTCAGCGACATGGATATGGCCTACATGAACGCCGCTCGCGCGGAGTTCGAGCACTTGGCCAACCTGATCCGCCTGGTCGTCATCCCTGCTGTGGGTGGCTGGCAGTCTTCGCTCAGCCAAGAGCTCGGTGCCCACCTGGAGAACGTCCAGGTGCTGTCCTCCAACTTCTGCTGGCGCCACCGTCATGTGGGCGCTGCTCACGATGCGCGCGACGTGCTCAGCACTGGCCCATCCAAGGCGCTGGCGCAGGGAGGTGCGGCATGAAGGCATTCGCCCCCAAGCGCAGCCAGGCCGTTGGCTACTTCTTCGTCCTCGATGAGCGCCGCCCCGTCCTGCCCTTCGGTGTGTGCGGTCCCTTTGCCAAGCGCCGTGAAGCGAAGAAGGCAGCCAGCAAGTTGCGGGGCGTTCGCCCTGAGAGCGTGCTGAACGTGTACGGCGGAACGGTGTTCGGCATCGCGCAGACCTCTGAAGCGATGACCCAGGCCCGACTGCGCGCGCGCGATGAACTGAGCGCCATGTTGCAGGCGCCCACTCCCACTGCCCAGGCATTCAACGGCCTGACCAAGGAGTAAACCCATGACGACTTTTCAACAGCGCCGCGTAGCGCTGACGAGATCGGCTTGCCTGCAGAAAGTGGAACACGCTTTCCGCGAGGCCCTGCAGGGCGTCTTCGGGCAGTTGGATTGGCTGCCTGAAGGCGACGGCAGCATTCACCGCTTCCACGTGCCGGGCGATCGTGCCGGCAGCCACAATGGTTGGTACGTGCTGTTCGTGGACGGGGTAGCGGCTGGCGCCTTCGGTACGTGGAAGAGCGCCCAGGTGCATCACTGGAGCAGCACCGGCGAACTGTCCGCTACTGAGCTTGAGGAAAGCCGGCAGTGGATTGAGCAGGCCCGCGCACAGCGGCAGGCCGAACAGCAGCAACGCCACCAGGCCGCAGCAGAGCTTTCTCACCGCTGGTGGGGAAGTGCCCGCCGCGCCGATCCCGCTCACGCCTACTTGGCCGGCAAGCACATCTGCTCCTACGCGCTGCGACAACGAGCCGGTGAACTGCTCGTGCCGCTCTACCACTCAGGAGAGCTGGTCAACCTGCAGCGAATCAGCGCCATCGGCCGTAAGCGCTTTCTCTACGGCGGGCGCATCACCGGTTGCTACTCGCCGCTCGGCCAGATCACGGCCGGCAAGCCGCTCTACATCTGCGAGGGCTGGGCCACTGGCGCGACCATCCACGAGAGCTCCGGCATGGCTGTGGCCTGTGCGATGAACGCCGGCAACCTGATGCCCGTGGCGCTGGCACTGAAGGCCCGCTACGGCGACCAAGTGCAGCTGGTAATTGCCGGTGACGACGACCGCAACACACCCGGCAACCCGGGACGCACTGCGGCCACCGCTGCAGCACTCGCCGCCGGCGCGCTGGTGACTTTCCCTGAGTGGCCCGACGACGCGCCGCCATCCCTCACCGACTTCAACGATCTGCACGTGTGGAGGGCTGGCCCATGAGTAGCCCAATCACTCTGAAGGCCAAGAGCCCGATTCAGGAAGCCATCCACAACCTGTCCGAAGACGCTGGCGCCTTGTACGCACCTGCCGTGCTCGAGGAGCTGCGTTCGATGCGCAGCAAGGACCCTGCAGCCTTCGCCCGTCTCCGCATTCAGGTGAAGGAAACCAAGATGCTGAGCATGGCGGAGTTCGATCGCCTGACCGTCTCGGCCGAGTCGGAAGCGGGAGCTGTTGCAGGGCAAAGCATCTTCGCCGACGTGGAGCCTTGGTCGAAGCCGGTGGATGGTGCCGAGTTGCTGGACGATGTAACCCACGCTCTCGCTCGGCACGTGATAGCGGAGAAGGAGACGCTTCGCGCGGCAGCACTGTGGGCCACCTTCACCTGGTTGGTCGACGTGGTGCAGATAGCCCCCATCGCCAACATCACGGCTCCGGAGAAGCGCTGCGGTAAATCGGTCCTGCTCACCGCCCTGGGCAAGCTGGTCAACCGCCCGCTGCAGGTATCGAACATCGGGCCGGCAGCGCTGTTCCGCTCCATTGAACTGTGGTCTCCGACGCTGCTGATTGATGAGGTGGACGCCTTTCTCGCGGCACACGAAGACGCCCGCGGCATCCTCAATGCCGGATTCACCAGAGACAGCGCAGTGGTCATCCGCTGCGTGGGTGACGACCACATACCCACCCCGTTCAACGTGTGGGGCGCGAAGGCTCTGTGTGGCATCGGCCGCATCGCCGACACGCTGGCCGATCGGAGCGTGCCGCTGCGCCTGCGCCGTCGCACACCCGGCGAGAGCGTGGAGAATCTGCGCCACTCTGATCCAGCCCTGTGGGAGCAACTGCGGTCGCGGCTGGCTCGCTTCGCCCTGGACAGCTCCGAGGCGATCGGCAAAGCACGCCCGATGCCCATCGAAGGCCTGAACGATCGCGCCAACGACTCCTGGGAACCGCTGCTGGCGATCGCGGATCAGGCCGGCGCTCACTGGCCGAAGTCGGCACGCACTGCCGCAATCGCATTGCACGGTCTGGAGGGTGATGCGCCCAGTGTCGGCGTCGAGTTGCTGGGTGATGTGAAGGCTGCATTCGATGCCAAGAAGGCCACGAAGCTATTCAGCGCCGAGTTGCTCGAATACCTCATCGCGGATGAGGAAGCACCCTGGTCGACGTGGAACAGAGGCAAGGCAATGTCGCCCCGTCAGCTGTCCGCAAAGCTGGCCGATTTCGGCGTGAAATCGGGCACCGTCCGTGTCGGCGTCATGACGAAAAAGGGCTACTCCCTCGAGCAGTTCCGTGACGCTTTTGGTCGATACCTTTCCCCTAGTACCCCCGTCACAAGCGTCACATCGGCACAAACCAGTAACGGCGCGGGTTCCAGCCAATCTGGAAGCGTCACACAGCCCCCATCCGTGACGGATGAAAAATCGCCAGAAGCCACGGCTGGCGCGGGTTGTGACGATGTTACGGATAAAACACCCCCTCCAAGGAAAGGGGCAGGCAAGGCGAAGGCGACTTCTCACGATGAAACTGATCGGGAGGAGTTCTGATGTCAGCCCTCGACTTCCTCACCGAACGCGGTTTCGCCGCCCGTATCAGCGGCAACAAGGTCAGCATTTCACCTGGTAGCCGGCTCACCGAAGAGGTCCGCCAGTACGTGCGCCGGCACCGCCTCGAACTGCTCGCAGAGCTGGGCTCAATGGATGGCAAAACGCGTCGCATGCACTGGGCGATCACGCAGGGCGGCAAGCCGCTGTGCACGATGATCACGCCGCCACTGACATTCGAAGAGGCACTGATTGAAGCGCGCTGGCGCTGGCCCGGCGCCGAGATCACTGAGTAACACCGACCCTGCGCTGGCCGCAGGGCTGGCGCTTACTTTGACCTATGGAGGTCACATGAAAGCTGCAACGCAGAAACACCCGCTGTCCACCCGAACTGAACAACTGCTCCAACAGCGGGATGAGTACCTGGAAGAAATCGAGCAACTGGAGGCACGAGTCCCCGGCCTGGAAACCAAGCTGGTGGAACTGCGAAAGAAGGTCGTGCGCACGACCTTGCATCACATCGACAACGGCAGCCACGAGGTGATGGAAGAGCTATCGAATACCAGGGCGCGCATCAACACTCTGCGCGGGCTAGTGCAGGAGACCGAGCGTAGCCTGGAGCTGGTCGAGAAAGCCGAGTCGGCGGGCGCCGCCATTGCCCAGGCGATGGAGCAGATCAAAACCGAACAGCGCCTGCAGGCCTCGCTACAGACTCGCATTGAGCAGGCCGCAACGCGAAGCCAGGGCATCGAAGAGGAAATTGCTGTAGCACAGTCCGCGGCAGAATCGGCTGAGCAAGCAGCCGGTCAGGCACTCGCCCAGGCGGAAGACGCCAAGGCCGAGAAAGCTGCACGCACGCAACTGGAGAAAGCTGTGGAGCTGGCGCTGGCGACCGAGGCCACCATCCGAGTGAAGCGCCGCACCATCGAGACCATGGACGGCGAAGTGGCCAACATGAAGCAGCAGGCCGCCGACTCCAGGCAGCGCGAACAGGTAGCCAAGTCTGCGCTGTCGGAGGCCCTGTGGAGCAAGTACGCCGAGGAGTGGAACACTGCAGCCAAGATCTTGGCCGGCATCGGTGCTCACCTGGTTGCAGCGGATCGGATCAACGGGGGCTGGGGGGCGCACCTGACGAAACTGCACATCCCTCTGTTCGGCACGCAGGACCGCGAGACTCTCACCCGCACGGAGGTGGTGGATGCCTCCGACGAGGTTTCCCTGGAGGGCCTGGTGAAAGGAGCGGTTTAAGCCCCAGTTACGAAAAAGCCCGGCACTCGCCGGGCTTTCTTTTAGAAATCCTTCTTCGTAAACGTCTTTGTTCCAAGCTGGTCGTTCTCGATGCTCAGAACACCGTTGGCGATGCTATAGCTGGTTCGTGCGTCTCCCATTTCGTAGGAGTTCCTCCAGCGTCCCCAAGTGCCGGTATCACTCAGGAAGGCGCGCCATACGGCGGACGTATCGTCGATCTTGCATTGGTATTTATAGAGGTTGCCATCGTCGCGACGATAGGAAATCTGGACAGAGGACGATGCGCTGCTCGACTTCATACCCTTGGTGTTACGGCCCATCTCGACAGCTACGGTGGCTTTGCAGATATCTGCAGCACTGAATTCGGCAGCCAGTGCTGAACTACTACCAATCCAAGCGAGCAACGCGAATGTGAACATACTTCCTTTCATGCTGAGCGTCCCTGTTAGTGCTGATGTTGATTGATTCTATTGATTCTCAGGTCGGGATGGCCAGTGGTGGGGACCCTGGCATACCCCCCACCCCCACGGGGGAGGCGTCGAGCCGCGCGGTAAGACAGAATTTTTTGATTTTTGGGATGCTCCACCACAGTCTCCCCCTAGACTGCCTGGAAGCCCCAGTTTCTCGGGCTTATAGCCATATTTACAGGTCGTGCAGGGTGAGCATAATGCGAACAGCAGTGTACAGGTCTCGACCTCTTCAGAATGCGCTGAAGGGCGCGCGCCATGGGCTTTTGATGAAGTTGATGAAACTCAAAGACCTGTGCATTGGTGTTCGCATCCTCGATTGAGATCAGGCCAAGACCAAAGTAGGGAAAGGACTCCAAAGCATGACCATCTTCGAGGTAACAAGCGATGACATCAGCGGTTTGAATGACAGCGACTTGAGAACCTTAGTTGCACGGCTAGCAATTGCTGAACTACGTAAACAAGGGTGCCCAATATCATCGGTTACGGCTGGCGGCAATCAAGACGCAGCAGATGGAGGTCTAGACGTTCGGGTGGAGTGCCCAGAGCCTTTATCCAGTCCCGACTTTGTCCCACGACGAGTAACTGGCTTTCAGGTTAAAAAGCCTGACATGCCAGCAAACGCAATTGCAGGGGAAATGCGACCTAAAGGTAAACTACGTCCTATATTTTCAGAACTAGCCAAACAGCGTGGCGCCTACATCATTGTAAGTGCTCAGGGTTCTGTAGCTGACCTATCACTAAAGAGACGGCGAGAAGCCATACGGGAACAGCTTGAGAGTCTGCACGAGGCCCACAAGATCCATACAGACTTTTATGACAGGGAGAGGCTCGCCACTTGGGCTAATGAATATCCTGGAATATCAGCCTGGGTAAAAAGCCGTTCCGCCGCTCCGCTTAGCGGTTGGCAGACAATTGGAAACTGGGCCGGGACTAGCGTGAGCGCGCAATCTGAATACCTAATCGGCGAGACTGCCTGCTTGATCGATGAGCGGTCGAGCGAGCTTACTAGGCTGACGATAGAGGAAGGCATAGCTCATTTGCGCGACGAGTTACGACGCTCAGGGAATTGTGTCCGCCTAATTGGTCTGTCCGGTCTGGGAAAGACTCGCTTGGTTCAAGCGCTATTTGAAAGTGGTGTGGGCGAGCTGCCATTGGACCCAAGCCTGGCCATATACACCGACTACTCCATAGAAACCAACCCTCCCGCTAGAGACCTAGCGAGGCAATTAATTGAGCGCGAGCTGCGTGTAATTTTAGTCGTCGACAATTGCAATCCAACCACTCACGTTGAGCTTGCGCGGATATGCTCATCAAAAACCAGCCAGATTAGTCTACTAACAATTGAGTATGATGTAGCAGGAGACGAACCAGAGCACACATCTGTATTTAGAATGCAAGCTGCATCTCCGGATCTCGTCGAAAAATGGCTTAAAAACTCATTCCCAGAATTATCTGATATTGATCGCCGCACTATTGCAGACTTCAGCGATGGAAACTTCAGGGTCGCCCAAGCAATTGCGGGAACTATAGAAAAAGGGGAGAGCCTGGGGAGTCTTAAGAGCAGAGAACTATTTGAAAGAATATTTCAGCAGCGAAACGAGAAGGATGTCGGCCTATTGGCCGCCGCGCAAACATTATCATTACTGTATTCAATTGATGGCGAGTCGATCGAGAAAGGTGGCGAGTTAGATCTCATCTCCGGCTTCACTAACTCCTCTTCCGAGGAGTTGTACTCAGCGCTAGCCAAGCTAAAGCGCAGAGGAATAGCTCAATCCCGTGGACGCTGGCGCGCAGTACTACCACACGCAATTTCAAATAGACTAGCTTCATATGCGCTAGAGGAAATCCCCGCATCGAAACTGGACAAGCACGTGGAATTCCTACCCCCTAGGATGAAACGGTCTTTAACAAGAAGAATTGGTTTTCTTCACGATAGTAATGAGGCTCAGCAATCCGTTCTTCGCTGGTTACACGAAACTGGACCTTTTGGAAATTTACTCACTCAAGGCGCTGACACTTTAGATATTCTATCAAACTTGGCTCCGGTCGCGCCCGAGGCCGTACTGCGCAAACTGCATGATGAGATATACGGCCCGAGAGGCAGCCTGATAGTTCATTACCAAAACCATGAGCGCTGGGTATGGGCTCGTCTAATAAAATCTTTGGCCTATGAGCCGTCTATGTTTGATGTGGCAGTTCGACTCCTCTGTAAATTTGCTGCTGCAGAGCCTGAAAACCATAATAGAAACTCCACCAACGGAATGTTTCGGGAGTTATTTCACCTTTATCTCTCAGGAACCAAGGCCACACCAGAGCAACGGAGGTCTACAATAATTGGGATGGCAAACAGCGCTGACCCGGATTGCCACTCATGCATTGAAATCGCCATAAGCTCTCTTTTGAAGGTGCACCATTTTTCCTCCTCCAGTAACTTCGAATTTGGCGCACGCCCTAGAGATTGGGGATGGCAGCCAAAAATCAATGGAGATATTTTCAACTGGTATAATGAGGCGCTAAAACTGGCAACAAGTCTGTCGCCTGTGTTTCCAGGTCTTAGAAAAATAATCGCCAGCAGTGCACGGGAGCTTTCGCTTTTTGCGGCCTGTTACGACACACTGACCGAGTGCTCTAGAGTCCTGTCTCAAACTGAACCATGGATCGAGGGCTGGATTAATTTCAGGGCAGCACTCAACTTTAACAGGGATGAGATCCCTTCCGACGCTCAAGAAAGACTTTCTGCAATCATACGCTCTTTAGAGCCTCAGGACCTTTTGCATAGGGCGCGCGCGACCATTCTGAGTGGTGAGACTTCCTGGGACTTTGAGGACGGGGAGCCTTTGGATGCGGAAGTAACGCCATGGGAACGGAGTGCCCAAGTTGCAGAGAAAATTGGTTCGGAGCTAGCTGGCACATTAGACCTACTAAAAATTTTCGCCCCTGAGCTTATTGAATCTAAAAAGCAAGTTAGAGCATTAGAGTTCGGTGCCGGCTTGGCTAAAGGCTCTAAAAGTTTAACTAAGACATGGGGCATTCTATGCCAAGCATATGCCTCATGCCGCCAAGATGCTCGGCAACCCACGGTGCTGGCGGGCTTCATGTATCAGGCACACAGAAGCAACAGGGAGTTTTCAAGATCAACCCTTGACTCTCTGATCACATCTAAAGAAATGGCGGATATACTTCCTTACCTGCAGGCTAGATGCAATATAGATAAGGAGGGAGTGGCTAGGCTGCTAAAAGCGATTCACTCCGAATCGGTAACGGCTAAAGATTTCAACTGCATCGCAAACGGCGCGATAAGCACAACCCCTGTAAGAAGCCTCTGCAACTTAATTACGAATATATCAAATATGCAGGGCGGGATTCATGTGGCAGCCGAAATGCTATCAATGCGCCTATTTAAGAACCAGCAGGATAACAGCTACTGCGGAAATTATCTGTCAACGCTAGGCCGAAAGATATTACAGAGTCCAGATATTTTCGAGAGCTCTGATACCAGGGATTTTCGACTCAGCATAATCATTGAGGTGTGCTGCAAGGGTGAGGAAGGAGAATATCCAGTTCGCTTAGTATGTAGAAACTTGATTCTTGGATTAAGCACGCACCTGATCAATTATCACACCTTTTCTTACACCTTAAAGGCATTGCTCTCTGTGCAGCCTTTTGCCTCGCTCGATGAATTCCTATTAGGTGATGCAGCGAAGTACGACTATGCCATCCGCCCACTCGGCTCTGGAATGTTGTCACCAATTGATGAGGCCAATCAGGAAATTATCGACAAGTGGATCGACCGTGATCCGAAAGTTAGATTCCCGGCTATTAGCAGTGTCATGCCGATGTTCAAATACAACAACCATACGGAAACTAACGAATTAAATCCAAATTTTATTAGGCTTCTCGAGCATTCGCCTAATAAATTTGATTTTCTTGGGCGAGCAATGGACAGACTACAGCCTAATGGCTGGAGCGGCTCTCTCGCGTTTATTCTCAGAGAGAGAAAGCAAGAGCTCTTTAAGCTTTGCCCAATACACTCCGACGTTCGCAAATGGGTTGAAAGTGTCTTGCCAATGGTGGATGGCTGGATAGAGAGAGAGAGTCTGCGCGAACAGGAAAGAGAGGGAAGTTTCGAATGAACTGAGGACCAGGGCCCTCCCAGACAAGTACATCCGAGAGTAATTCGAGCCTCACTAACTGATGGCGGGCCAAGTTTGGGATTGAGGAGTTAGGTTTGGATGGCCCAGAACTGGACCACCGTTCACCAGGGCAGCGCGCGCAGATGTGAGCAGATCTGCTCGCCTCTCTGCCGCCCCTCGGTCATCGTCGCTTCAGTCACGCGGCCACTGTGACACGATGGAATAGGCGCGCAGCATTCCCAGCCCCCTGACGTCAGACACTCCAGCCAACGGCTGTAGAGCGTCAGATATATGCGAGACAGATGATTATTCAGATTCGCCACTCGCCTTTGCCGGCTGCGGCTTTTAGAGCGATTCAGGAATTTCTCTGGTAAAGGCTGAAGGCCGGTGCTCGCCCACAGGCCGCCACAGTCTTTTAGCCGGGGAAAAGGCTCGGCGGACACACCGACAAGGGGGAAGGCATAGCTCAGGGTTGCGGCGGTGGCGGGAATGCCCGAAGGGCTCTCGGTCTGGCATGGATCAGATGTGAGCCATCGACTTCCTCAGCTTGAGGAAGTCGATGCTGACACTAGGTAGCCACAATTTGTGGGGACCCCCAGGCCACCCAGGGCGGTACTGATGACGTGGCTCAATCCATCGGGGGCCCCTAGGGAATCTAGAAACGCTGAGGGTAATTCGAGCCCCGGTTTCCCACTATGTATGAGCTTTTTCCTAGGTTGGTTGTTGTTTCGTCGCTCTACTGAAACCCCGCAATGACGGGGCCTCCAGCCGATCAATACACCAACCTAGGCCTTGAATCCCGCAACTGCGTTCAATATCCCCCATCCAGTGGCCCAACCGGCCATAAGCGGACCTCGATCGCTTCACAAAACCATCCATCTCATTTCACGACAACCGATCAGCGGAACAGAGTGCTTTCATTGACCGTTGAGCCCTGATCTCGCGCTCCTTGTGCAAGCACATGTTCTTTTTCGGGTGCACTCACCCTACCCATCCGCCTGTCACTTAATGCGTCTTAATCATTTCTTAAGCCAAGCGTGAGCTTGCACATCGCGATTGGCTATCTAGGCTGGTTTTCACAGTCGTCGATCCCCTGTGGGAGCGTCAGTAGTCGTCTCCAGAGCGCATTCGGAGCCAAGGTCTGTCGCGTAAAGAACTTACGTGGCGGCATGTTGAGCAATGAGCAGAGGACGCTTGATGGCTTCGGTTCGCACAAGGGTAAATCACACTTCAGCTTTGGCAACGTTGGCGGCAATCTGCACGCTTCTGAGCGGCTACGCCTCCGCCGGCGGCATCATGATCTACGAAGCCGGTCAGGAAGGCATGGGGCTGGCCAATGCGGGCTCCGCTGCCCTGGCCAGCGACCCCAGCGTGCTGATGAGCAACCCCGCCGGTATCGCCCAGCTCAAGGGCACACAGGTCAGCGCCAATGCCCAGGTCATTCTCGGCGACATCCGCTTCTCCCGCGACGGCAACAACCAGTTCGACGGCAACGAAGGCGGCAACGCCCTGCAATGGCTGCCCGGTGCGAGCGTCTTCGTCAGCCAGCAGATCGACGAGCGCTCGGCCATCGGCTTCGGCATGTACGGCAACTTCGGCCTGGCGCTGAACTACGACGATGACTGGGCCGGCCGCTACTTCAGCCAGGAAACGGCGATCATCGGCGTGTCCTTCCAGCCGACCATTGCCCACAAGTTCACAGACGACCTCACCGTCGGTATTGGCCCGCGCATCGTCTACGGCTACTACCGCACCGAGGTGGCTATCAACAACAACCTGCTGGGCCTGCGTGACAACCCCGACGGCCAGCTGGAGTACAAGGACACCGACGTCGGCGTCGGCGTCAATCTCGGGCTGCTCTACCGCCTCAGCGACAGCACGCAGGTAGGCCTCGCCTACACCAGCAAGGTGAAGCTGGAATTCGAAGACAGCCCGGACGTGAACAAGGTCAGCAACCCGATCATCAACGCAGCACTGAATCGCCTGGACGTCAGCTCGCTCGAATTGGACGTGAACATTCCGCAGACGGCGACCCTGAGCATTGCCCACCAGCTCGACCCGCAGTGGAAGCTGCTGGGCAGCCTGGGCTGGCAGGACTGGAGCGAGTTCGGTGAGATCGGCGTGGACGTGGATGCAAACGCGGGCGGCGTCAGCCGCACCGTCGACCGGAACTATAAGGACACCTGGCACGCCTCCATCGGCGCCCAGTACCAGGCCACCCAGCAATGGCGCTGGAGCCTTGGCCTGGGCTACGACAGCTCGGCAGTGGATGACAAGGATCGCACCGTGGACAACCCCATGGCCGAAAACTGGCGCCTGGCTACCGGGGTGAACTACCAGGTCGAGGAAGGCCTCGACCTGCATCTGGCCTATACCCTGGTCTGGCTCGGCGACATGGATGTCGAGCAGACAAAGTCGCGCTCCGGGGAAACTCTTTCCGGCAGCTACAAGAACGCTGCCCTCCACATCATCGGCGGCGGCGCGACCTGGCGATTCTGACCCGCGTTTCGACGCGCTTGACGACGAACAGCGACATCCACAAGGAGCAATACCTATGCACGCCAAACTCCTGGCCCTGTGCCTGGCATCCGTCACCCTTGCTGGCTGCGCCAGCAAATACGTGGAGCCGGAAAACTACTCGGGCTTCCTCAAGGACTACAGCGTCCTCAAGGAAGATAAATCCCCCTCCGGCGCGCCGGTGATGCGCTGGATCAAGCCCGGCATCGACGTCAGCCAGTTCACCAGCGTCTATGTCGAGCCGAGCCAGCTATACCCTCAACCGCAGCCCAGCGAGAAGATCCCGCAGAGCACCCTGGACGGCATCACCAAGTACTACGACCAGGCCCTGCAAACCCAATTTGCCAAAGCCCTACCACTGGCCAGCGGCCCTGGCCCAGGCGTGCTGGTGGTACGCCCAGCGATCACCGCCGTCAGCGCCTCGACCAAGGGCCTGCAGCCCTATGAAGTGATCCCCATCGCCTTGATCGCCGCTGGCGTAAGCACCGCCACCGGCATCCGTGACCAGGACACCAGCATCGCCACCGAAGCGGCCTTCCTCGACGGCAGCGACGGCAAGGTCGTCGCTGAAGTCGTGCGCAAGGGCGCCGGCACCGAGCTGGAAAACTCCTCTCAGGTTATGACCGCCAATGACGCCAAAGCACTTCTCGATGGCTGGGCGCGGGACATGGTCAAGTCCTATGAACAGTTGAAGCACAAGTAAACCGCCGGGCGTGGCTTGCCTCGTTTGCAGAGCATGCACTGTAAACAGCGTCCCGCTTTCGATGCACTGCACTACCACTACACACGCTGGCAGTTACCTCGAAGGGTACGGCGCATCAAGCAAGAAGGAGCTTGAAATGAAACTGATCGCGCAATCTTCGAACCCACTGGATGGCCAAGGCGCCGCCAGGCTCTGGAAGTTCAGCTCGTCGTTCCTGTTGGCCGCGGCCATCTCGATGACCACTCAGGCCTGGGCGGCCGAAGCGCCCAAGCCCGCCACCGACGCCACCAAGGCGGCCAACGACGCCCTGCTCAAGGAGCTGCCGTTCAGCGACAAGACGTCGTTCGAACTGGCGCACAAGGGCTTCATCGCGCCGCTGCCCAGCGAGCCGATCAAGGGCGAGAAAGGCAACCTGATCTGGGACCCGGCCAAGTACAACTTCATCAAGGAAGGCGAAGCCGCACCCGCCACGACCAATCCGAGCTTGTGGCGGCAGTCGCAGCTGATCAATATCTCCGGTCTGTTCGAGGTCACCAAGGGCCTCTACCAGGTGCGCAACTACGACCTGTCGAACATGACCATCGTCGAAGGCAAGACCGGCATCACCATCTTCGACCCGCTGATCTCCGCCGAGACCGCCAAGGCCGCGCTCGACCTCTACTACGCGCACCGGCCGAAGAAGCCGGTGGTCGCGGTGATCTACACCCACAGCCACGTCGACCACTACGGTGGTGTGCGCGGCGTAGTGGATGAAAAGGACGTGAAGGCCGGCAAGGTGAAGATCTACGCACCGCTGGGCTTCCTGGAGCACGCCGTAGCGGAGAACGTCATGGCCGGCACCGCCATGAGCCGCCGCGCCAGCTACATGTACGGCAACCTGCTGCCCCCGAGCGAGACCGGCCAGCTCGGCGCGGGCCTGGGAACCACTACTTCGGCCGGCACCGTAACCCTGATCCCGCCCACCGACATCATTTCCAAGACCGGTGAGAAGCGCGTCATCGACGGCCTCACCTACGAGTTCCTCTACGCGCCGGGCAGCGAGGCGCCGGCGGAGATGATGTACTACATCAAGGAGCTGAAGGCGCTGAACACCGCCGAGGACTCCACCCACACCCTGCACAACACCTACTCGCTGCGTGGCGCGAAGATTCGCGAGCCGCTGCCCTGGTCGAAGTACCTCAACGAAGCGCTGAAAATGTGGGGCGACGACGTCCAGGTAATGTACGCGATGCACCACTGGCCGATCTGGGGCAACAAGGAAGTCCGCGACCAGCTCTCCTCGCAGCGCGACATGTACCGCTACATCAACGACGAAACCCTGCGCCTGGCCAACAAGGGCCTGACCATGACCGAGATCGCCGAGCAGGTGAAACTGCCCAAGGGCATCGCCGATCGCTTCTCCAACCGGGGCTACTACGGCTCGCTGAACCACAACGTCAAGGCCACCTACGTGCTCTACCTGGGCTGGTTCATCGGAAACCCCGCGACCCTATGGGAACTGCCGCCCGAGGAAGAAGCCAAGCGCTACGTCGACATGATGGGCGGCGCCGATGCCGTGCTGAAGAAGGCCAAGGAGTACTACGACAAGGGCGACTTCCGCTGGGTGGCCGAGGTGGTCAACCACGTCGTCTTCGCCGACCCGAGCAACCAGGCAGCGAAGAACCTGCAGGCCGACGCCCTGGAACAGCTCGGCTACCAGGCCGAAAGCGGCCCGTGGCGCAACTTCTACCTCACCGGCGCGCAGGAGTTGCGCAACGGCGTGCAGAAACTGCCCACCCCGGACACCGCCAGCCCCGACACCGTCAAGGCGATGGACCTGGACCTGTTCTTCGACTACCTGGCCATGCGCCTCAAAGGGCCTGAGGTCGCCGACAAGCACATCACCCTCAATTTCGACTTCACCGACTTGAAGCAGAAATACACCCTGGAGATGGTCAACGGTGTGCTCAACCACACCGAAGGCGCGCAGGCTAAGGATGCCGACGCCACCATCACCTTGACCCGCGACACCCTCAACAAGCTGATGCTCAAACAGTCCACGCTGAAGGACGCGGAAAGCTCGGGTGAGATCAAGGTCCAGGGGGATGCCGGCAAGCTCGACGAACTGATGAGCTACATGGACAACTTCGACTTCTGGTTCAACATCGTTACCCCCTGATGCTCTGATACCCGACGGTATCGTCGGCAAGCCGTTGGCGTTCAGCTGGCGGCTTGCCGCTTTATTGCGAGGGGCCTGGTTCCCCAGGGCTTCCAAAGGGAGTGATCGACTATGGACACGGTTCGCGGCACGGCATTCCTGCAATTTGGTGAACTGCTCGCCGAGCGCGGCGGCTCGTTGCGCACGCACCTTTCACCTCACCGAATCGGACTGGATGTGGTGGGGAATTACGAGAAAAAATTCTCCTACAGGAGCCTCGTACAGATATTCGAAGGTAGTGCTCACGCCCTGCAGATGCCTGAGTTGGGCCTGGAGTTGGCGACCCGGCAGAAATCAACGTTGCTCGGGCCGCTCCAGCATCTGGCCCAGACGGCGCCGACTGCCGGGGAGGGGTTGATCGCGGTCGTGCGCTACATGCGGGTTTATAGCCCCTCGATCCTCTTTCACCTGGAGCGTCGCCCCGGCTGCACATTGCTTTGTTTCGACAACGCCTTGCCGTGTATTCAAGACATTCCACAGATCGTTGAAAAGTCGTTGCTGCACGGTCGTCTGCTGATGTCTGAATTACTGGGAACACCACTCAAGCCGGCCATGGTGCTGCTGCGCCATCAGCCCCAGTCCAGCCCTGAGGTCTACCAGCGATATTTTGGTTGCCAGGTGCTGTTCGGCCAGGACCACAACGCGATTGCGATCAGTCAACGCGACATGCAGAAACCGTGCTCCCGGCATGACGCCATGCTCCACTCCATCGTTCGCTTTTACCTAGAAGCCCATGCGAATCCCGATGAGAAGCTTGGGTTCGAAGTGGAACGGCATATTCAAGCACTCCTGCCCAAGCAGGCTTGCAGCCTTGAGCAGGTTGCCAAGCTATTGGATCTCAATCCCAGGACGTTACAGAGACGGCTATCCAACGATGGCATCGACTTCGAGGAGCATGTGGACGAGATACGTCGCCGTCGGGCTGAGGAGTTGCTGGGTGAGTCGGAACTGAGTATCGGGCAGATTGCTAACGAACTGGGTTACCGGAGAACAACCTCCTTTTGCCGCGCTCACCATCGATGGTTTGGAATGGCCCCAATCGAGCGCCGGCGCCAATTGAAAGAAAGCCAAGGACAGTAAGGCCCCATCGGCCACTCAGCGCTGACGCTGGGGAGGAGCAATCATGCTCAGGTTTATCAAGACAACCATTGCTGGCGGTCTGCTCTTCATCCTGCCGCTGGTTCTCATCGTCATCCTGGTTGAAAAAGCAATCCACCTACTGAGCGGCCCGCTGCAAAAGGTACTCGCGCGCCTACTCGGTGAGGACTTCTTCAGCGCCAAGTGCGCGAACAACGTTCGCAAGTACCTGGAACGCAATGAAGCACCCACAGACAATGGGCCGAGCACCCCAGAACATATTCCCAGCGGCATCCGAGAGGACCGCAACTCGACGATGGCCACCGTTACCGAACCTCAGTAGCCAGGGCACAATTCTCTTTGGGGGCATAATTGGGGGCACTGACCCGAACCACTCTCAACACGAGCCATACGCCACGAGCCTTCCATCAATAAGTTCGAGTCCCTCCCGGGGCACCATCCTCCCTCTCCTCAGTGGAGGGAACACTTGAAAGCCCGCTCATTCAGCGGGCTTTTTCGTTTCTGGCCTTCAGCGCTTCGATGAAGGCCGCCAGCGCCATCGGCTTGCCGAACAGATAGCCCTGCAGCACGTCCACCTCGCATTGCGCCAGATAGCGCCACTGTTCCTCGGTCTCCACGCCTTCGGCAACGATCCGCAGATTCAGCTTGCCGCACAGTTCGACGATGCTGTCGAGGATGTGCGAGGACAGCGCGTCCACTCCGATCATCGCGACGAAACTGCGGTCGATCTTCAGCGCGTCGACCTTGAAACGGTGCAGATAGGCCAGGCTGGAGTTACCAGTGCCGAAGTCGTCGATCGCCAGGTAGACGCCCTGGGCATGGAGATTGTCGAACAGCTCGTCGATGGCCGCACTGGAGACGATCAGCTCACGCTCGGTCAGTTCCAGGGTCAACTCGGGACGATGCGGCAGGAACCGCGCCTGGAACTCCTGGCAATCCTCGAACAGCCCCGGCTCGGTGAGGTGCCGGGCGCTGATGTTGAAGCCCAGGTGGAAGCCATCGCCCAGCAACTCGCCGTGTGGCGCCAGGCCATCGGCGACCTGGTGCATCAGGTCGCGGGTCATCGGCACAATGAGCCCGGAACGTTCGGCCATGGGAATGAACAGATCCGGCCCGACCATCCCTTCGCGCGGGTGAATCCAGCGCATCAGTACCTCGGCGCCGATCCAGCGGCCGTCCCGTGCGTCCACCAGCGGCTGCAGGTAAGGGACGAACTCCCCCGCCAGCAGGGCTCTCTCCAGCTCCAGACTCGGGGTCGCGGAGCGGCCCCAGAGCCAGAAACAGGCAAGGCCTGAGACGCCGCCCAACATGAGCATCAGTGCCACCAGCGGCAGCGAGTCTTCGCGGATGTGTCGCCACTGCGCCCCGGCAGGGAAGCCACCGATCACCGCGTACGGAAACAGCTCAGAGCGCCGCTCGACGTGCCCCAGCGGCAACGGCAACGGCTCGCCGTCGCGCACCGCGCCCTCCTCGTCCATCCACTGCCGTCCGACCTGCAGCTGCAGGTCACTGCGCTGATCGACCAATTGCAGGGTGTTGCTCAGGTAGCGCCCGTCAACAGTGGCAAGCGCCGCGTAGATTCCCTGCTGCCGACGCAGGATCAGCAGGGCAGAGTCCGGCGTCACCCGGTTCCCGGCCATCATCCGCAACTGCCCCTGCGCATAGAGAGAAGGGTCCAGCAGCTCATCGAACTCGCCGAACAGCGACGTACAGTAGATGTCGTCGTCGCGGGCCAGGTTGACCGAGCGGACGAACGGCACTACGGCGACCTGCTCCCTGAGCACCAGGGTCGCCTCGTCGCAGGACTCATCGGCGTGCAGCAGCGCCACGCGGGCCGCGCCGGTGGCATTGCCGAGCATCACATCGAACAGGCGCACGGCTTCGTTCGCAGCGGTACTGGCCTCGACGGTCAGGCTGCGCAAGGCCTGCCAATAGATAATGGCGCTGCCCAGCAGCAGCGGCAGCAGTGCCATGGAAAGTGAAAAGACCAGGCGGGGCAGCAGCCTGCGCCGGGTATAACTGCGTAGCGGCATCCTTGATCCTTGCTCGACGGCGTCGCGACCTGCGGCGCATTGCCACTCCCCGTGGGCAGCGGACGTGGTTTGAGCTTAGAACAGCCTCCGTCGCAGGGCGCCGTGCGCAGGAATCCGTATAATCCCGGCCCCATCGATCCCAGCCTCCATAGAAGACGCTCATGCCCAAGCAGCAGCTCCAGCCCGCGGGAGACTTCCCGCCCGCCACGCTCGTCCGTCGCTTTGCCGCGATGTTCTACGACTTCCTGCTCTGTGTGGCCTTGCTGATGGTGGTGACGCTCATCTACCAGCAAGGCTTCCTGCGCCTGATCTATGGCAGCGAGAAACTCCGCATGCTGGCCGACCAGGGCGCGCTGACCGGCGATCCGCTGCTGTCCAGCCTGCTGTTCATCAGCGTGTTCGCCTTCTTCGCGAAATTCTGGACCCATAGCGGCCAGACCTTGGGCATGCAGGTCTGGGGCGTGCGCGTGCAGAACGCGGACGGGACGCGCATCAGCCTGATGCAGGCGCTGCTGCGCTTCGTCATTGCCATCGTTTCCTGGGGTTGCGTCGGTCTGGGCTTCCTCTGGATGCTCTGGGACAAGGACAAGCGCACCTGGCAGGACCGCTACTCGGAAAGCGTGGTGATCCAGATTCCCAAGGCGGTGCGCAAGGCAACGCAAGGCCGGGGCTGACCCCGGCAGACAAAAAAGCCGGCGATTGCCGGCTTTTTCATTTGCGATGGATCAACCCGCCCTTTTCAGCAGCAATGTGCCAAGGAAAGCGCAGATGGCCGCCGGCACCAGCACCGCCAGCAGCGGCGGGAAGTTGAACACCTGGCTGGACGGACCAAGCAGGTCCTGGGCGATACGGAAGGTGAAGCCCACCAGCACGCCGGTGAACACCCGCTGGCCGAGGGTCACGCTACGCAGCGGACCGAAGATGAAGGAGATCGCCATCAATACCAGGGCGGCCGTCACCAGCGGCTGCAGGATCTTGGTCCAGAACGCCAGCCAGTAGCGGTTGGAGTTCAAGCCCTGCTCTTGCAGGTAATGGATGTAATCCCACAGTCCGGTGATCGACAGCGCTTCGGGCTCCATCACCACCGTATTGAGCAGTTGCGGGCTGAGCTGGATATTCCAGGCCTCGCTGGGCTTGCTCACGACCTCACTACGTTTTTCCGCAGCATGCAGCACCGTGGTGGTCACGCCCTGCAACTGCCACTGGTTGTTCTCGAAGACCGCCTGGCGGGCGAAACTCGCGGTCTGCAGGCGACGGTTCTCGTCGAAGTCGTAACGCGTCACGCCCAGCAGCACGCCGTCCGGGCGCACCACGTTGATGTGGATGAATTCATGCCCCTGGCGGTGCCACAAGCCAGACTTGGAGCTCTGCGAGCCGTTGCCGCTCTGCGCCAGGGCGCGCCCGCTCTGGGCGGCGGTTTCGGTATAGGGAATCACGTACTCGCCGACCAGGATGCCGGCGAACATCAGCACCAGCATCGGCTTCATCACCGCCCAGACGATGCGCTGCAGCGACACGCCGGCGGCGCGCATGATGGTCAGCTCGCTGTTGCTGGCCAGGGTACCCAGCCCCACCAGGCAGCCGATCAGCGCCGCCATGGGCAGCATGTCGTAGCCACGGCTCGGCGCGGTCAGCAGGACGAACTTGAGGGCTTCGGTCAGGGTGTAGCTTTCGTCGATCTGCCCCAGTTGGTCAACGAAGGCGAACAGCTCGGCCAGGCCGAGGATCACCCCGAGTACCGCGAGAATGGAAACGAAGACGGTCGTGCCGATGTAACGATCCAGCTTACGCATGCTTCAGCTCCCCGCCCGACTTCGCTCGCTTGGCGGCCAGCTTCAGACGCAGCGGCTCCCAGTACAACAACAGCAGGCCGATGGCCAGGAATATCCCGTGGATCCACCACAGGCCGAGGGCCATGGGGATCTTGCCCTTGTCGAGCATGCCGCGCCCGGCGATCAGCAGCGCCAGGTAGGCCATGTACAGCAGCACCGCCGGCAGCAGCTTGAGGAAGCGCCCCTGGCGCGGGTTCACGCGCGACAGCGGCACCGCCAGCACAGTCACCACGAACACCAGCAGCGGGATGGACAGGCGCCACTGCAGCTCGGACTTCATGCGCGGGTCGTCGCTGCCCAGCAGGTCGGAGGTGGGGATGGCGTCGCGGTCGTCGATCTCGCTGCTCACTTCCGGCTTGGGCAGCAAGGCAGCATAGGTGTCGTACTTGATCTCGCGGTAATCAGCCTGGCCAGGCGTGCCGTCGTAGCGGTAGCCGTCCTTGAGGATCAGGTAGCGGCTGCCGTCGGCATGGATTTCCTGCACGCCAGTGGCACCGACCAGCACCGAAGTGCCGCCGTCCTTGCCGTTGCGCGGGCGGTTCTTGTCCGAGATGAAGACCCCGCCCAGCTCGGTGCGTTCGTTGGCCAGGGTTTCGGTATAGGTCACCCGCGTGCCGTCGCGCATCGACTGGAAGCGCCCCGGCGCCAGGGTGTCGAATTCGGTCATCGCGTCCTGCTTGTTCAGCAGCAGCTGCATCTGGGTGATGCCCTGCGGCGCCAGCCACAGGCTCAGCCATGCCACCAGCAGGGCGATGAACAGTGCCGGTGCCAGGGTGATGGCGAGCAGGCGCTGCTGGCTCATGCCGGTGGCGGTGAGCACGGTCATCTCGCTGTCCAGGTACAGGCGGCCATAGGCCAGCAGGATGCCGAGGAACAGGCCCAGCGGCAGGATCAGCTGCAGGAAGCCCGGCAGGCGCACGCCCATGATCATGAACAGCGAACCCGGATCGAGCAGGCCTTGGGCCGCCTGCGCCAGGTACTTGATGAAACGGCCGCTCATGATGATGACCAGCAGCACGGCGCTCACCGCGCTCATGGTGATCAGCACTTCACGGGACAGGTAACGGAAGACAATCAAACCGGACACTCCAGGGTTGTCACGCTCGGGCGGCTACGCTCAAACTAGCCGCCGTGAAGCATTGCCGGGTGCGCGCGGACGCGACCCAGCGCAAATAGCCGGCATTATCCTGCGATTCGCCAGGCCTGTCACTGCGCAGTCCATCTTCATTCGCAGACCCTTCTGCTCTTTGTCCCGGGGACACTCAGCCATGGAATTCCTTGTAAAAAGCGTACGTCCGGAAACCCTGAAGACCGCCACCCTGGTCATCGCCGTGGGCGAAGGCCGCAAGCTCGGCGCCAGCGCCAAGGCCGTCGACGAAGCCACCGGCGGTGCCATTGCCAACCTGCTCAAGCGCGGCGACCTGGCAGGCAAGGTGGGCCAGACTCTACTGTTGCAAGATTTACCCAACCTTAAGGCCGAGCGCGTGCTGCTGGTCGGCGCCGGCAAAGAGCGCGAACTCTCCGACCGCGCCTACCGCAAACTGGTTTCCGCCGTCCTCGGTAATCTGAAGAACCTGGGCGGCGCCGACGCCGTGCTGGCCCTGGGCGACCTAGCCGTAAAAGGCCGCAATGCCCACGGCAAGGCTCGCCTGCAGGTGGAAACCCTGGCCGACGGCACCTACGTCTTCGACCGCTTCAAGAGCCAGAAGGCCGAAGCGCCGAAGCTGAAGAAGATCACCCTGCTCGCCGATAAGGCCGACGCCGCCGCTGTCGAACAGGGCGCCAAGGAAGCCCAGGCCATCGCCAACGGCATGGCGCTGACCCGCGACCTGGGCAACCTGCCGCCGAACCTCTGCCACCCGACCTTCCTCGGCGAACAGGCCAAGGCGCTGGGCAAGGAATACAAGGGTCTCAAAGTCGAGGTCCTCGACGAGAAGAAACTCCGCGAGCTGGGCATGGGCTCGTTCCTCGCCGTCGCCCAGGGCAGCGACCAGCCGCCGCGCCTGATCGTGCTGCAGTACAACGGCGCGAAGAAGAAGGACGAAGCCCCGCACGTCCTGGTCGGCAAGGGCATCACCTTCGACACCGGCGGTATCAGCCTCAAGCCCGGCCTGGGCATGGACGAGATGAAGTTCGACATGTGCGGCGCCGCCTCCGTGTTCGGCACCTTCCGCGCCGTGCTGGAGTTGCAGCTGCCGATCAACCTGGTCGGCGTGATGGCCTGTGCCGAGAACATGCCCAGCGGCGGCGCCACCCGTCCGGGCGACATCGTCACCACCATGAGCGGCCAGACCGTCGAGATCCTCAACACCGACGCCGAAGGCCGCTTGGTGCTGTGCGACGCGCTGACCTACGTCGAGCGCTTCAAGCCGCAGTCCGTGGTGGACATCGCCACCCTCACCGGCGCCTGCATCGTCGCCCTGGGCTCCAACACCTCGGGCCTGATGGGCAACAACGACGCGCTGATCAAGCAACTGCTCAAGGCCGGTGAAGTCGCCGACGACCGCGCCTGGCAACTACCGCTGTTCGACGAGTACCAGGAGCAGCTGGACAGTCCCTTCGCCGACATCGCCAACATCGGCGGGCCGAAGGCTGGCACCATCACCGCCGGCTGCTTCCTGTCGCGCTTCGCGAAGAAGTTCCACTGGGCGCACCTGGACATCGCCGGCACCGCCTGGATCAGCGGCGGCAAGGACAAGGGCGCCACGGGCCGCCCGGTTCCACTGCTGACCCAGTACCTGCTGGACCGCGCCAAGTAATGGCACAGTGCAATCTGCCGATGGGATCGAACGCATGACGCGTGTGGATTTCTACGTCATTCCCAGCGCCGATCCCGACGCACGCCTGACCATCGCCTGTCGCCTGGCCGAAAAGGCCTGGCGGCAAGGCATGCGCATCTTCGTGCTGTGCAGCGACGAGGCCCAGCGCGACGCGCTGGATGCCCGGCTGTGGAACTTCCGTGGAGAAACCTTCATCCCACACAACGCGGTGGAAGAAGACGCCGACTCGCCCATTGTGCTGGCCCTGGGCGAGCCGCCGGAGAGCCACCGGGACCTGCTGATCAACCTGACCCTGGCCATTCCTGCGTTCGTCGACCGCTTCAACCGAGTCGCCGAGCTGGTGATCGAGGAACCGGCGATTCGTCAGGCCGCGCGGGAGAATTTCCGTCGCTACCGCGAGCAGGGCTATCCTTTGCAGGACCATCGCCTGCCGCGCCCTTGAGAGCGTCACCGCCAAGACCATGGACAACCGCAAGCCCCCGCACGACCCCGACCACCTGCTGGAAGACCTGAAGAAGATCCAGGATCTGCTGGACGAATCGGCGGCCGAGCCGCCCCTGCTCACCGAATCCTTCGAGCCGGACAACATCCCGTTGCTCTCCGACGTCGTCACGCCCGCGCCCCAGGCCCCAGCGCCGCCTGCCATCCAACCGGTCGAGCCGAACGCCGTTGCCCAGGCTAGCGAGCTGAATCGCCTGGACCTGGAGCTGCGCGCAGCCGCTCAACTGATCCTGCAGGATGTGATCGACGACTTCGCCCCGCAGATCGAAGCCGAACTGCAGCGCCGCCTGGAAGCGCGGATGCAGCGCCTGCTGGCCCAGCGCAAGCCCTGACATCCCGCGCCATTCCGCTTTTGGAGGAGCGAGGGTGTGCCTAGCCCTTGCTCGCGAACCATCGCCACTGCGAGCTTGCAGAAGAGCGTTGGCGAGCAGGCTTGCTCCTGCATGCCCCTTTTGCGGGCACACGGCCATCCGCGCCGGTGGCCTGAGCGCCCCGCCTCCCGTTATACTCAGCGGTTTTCCGTCTAGCCTTATCAGGGTCCCGCCGCGCTCATGGACAAGACCTACCAGCCCCACGCCATCGAATCCCACTGGTATCCCCTGTGGGAGAAAGAGAACTACTTCGCCCCGCAAGGTTCCGGCGAGCCGTACACCATCATGATCCCGCCGCCGAACGTCACCGGCAGCCTGCACATGGGTCACGGCTTCAACAACGCCATCATGGACGCGCTGATCCGCTACCGCCGCATGCAGGGCCGCAACACCCTGTGGCAGCCGGGTACCGACCACGCCGGCATCGCCACCCAGATGGTGGTGGAGCGCCAGTTGGCCGCGCAGGGCATCGCCCGTCATGACCTGGGCCGCGAGAAGTTCCTGGAGAAGGTCTGGGAATGGAAGGACCAGTCCGGCGGCACCATCACCCGCCAGATCCGCCGCCTGGGCTCCTCCGTGGACTGGTCGCGCGAGCGCTTCACCATGGACGACGGCCTCTCCGAAGCGGTCAAGGAAGCCTTCGTGCGCCTGCACGAGGACGGCCTGATCTACCGCGGCAAGCGCCTGGTCAACTGGGACACCAAGTTCCACACCGCCATTTCCGACCTGGAAGTGGAGAACCACGACGAGAAGGGCCACCTCTGGCACCTGCGCTACCCGCTGGCCGACGGCAACAAGACCGCCGACGGCAAGGACCACCTGATCGTCGCCACCACCCGTCCGGAAACCATGCTGGGTGACAGCGCGGTCGCCGTGCACCCGGAAGACGAGCGTTACGCCGCCCTGATCGGCACCTTCATCGACCTGCCGCTGGTGGGCCGGCGCATCCCGATCATCGCCGACGACTACGTCGACCGCGAGTTCGGCACCGGCTGCGTGAAGATCACCCCGGCCCACGACTTCAACGACTATGAAGTCGGCAAGCGCCACAACCTGCCGCTGATCAACATCTTCGACAAGAACGCCGCCGTGCTCGGCACCGCCCAGGTGTTCCAGCTCGACGGCAGCGTCAACGCCGAGTTCGACGCCAACCTGCCCGCCGCCTACGCCGGCCTCGACCGCTTCGTCGCACGCAAGCAGATCGTCGCCGACTTCGAAGCCGCCGGCCTGCTCGAGAAGATCGACGACCACGCGCTGAAAGTGCCCAAGGGCGACCGCTCCGGCACCGTTATCGAGCCGTGGCTGACCGACCAGTGGTACGTCTCCACCAAGCCGCTGGCCGAACCCGCCATCGCCGCCGTGGAAGACGGCCGCATCCAGTTCGTGCCCAAGCAGTACGAGAACATGTACTTCAGCTGGATGCGCGACATCCAGGACTGGTGCATCAGCCGGCAGCTGTGGTGGGGCCACCGCATCCCGGCCTGGTACGACGACGCCGGCAACGTCTACGTCGGCCGCAACGAAGCCGAAGTCCGCGCCAAGCACAACCTGGGCGACGCCAACCTGCGCCAGGACGAAGACGTACTGGACACCTGGTTCAGCTCGGGCCTGTGGACCTTCTCCACCCTCGGCTGGCCGGAACAGACCGAATACCTGAAGACCTTCCACCCCACCGACGTGCTGGTGACCGGCTTCGACATCATCTTCTTCTGGGTGGCGCGCATGATCATGCTGACCATGCACCTGATCAAGAATGGCGATGGCAGCGCGCAGATCCCGTTCAAGACCGTCTACGTCCACGGCCTGGTGCGCGATGGCCAGGGCCAGAAGATGTCCAAGTCCAAGGGCAACGTGCTCGACCCGCTGGACATAGTCGATGGCATTACCTTGGACGAACTGCTGGAAAAGCGCACCAGCGGCATGATGCAGCCCAAGCTCGCCGAGAAGATCGCCAAGCAGACCCGCGCCGAGTTCCCCGAAGGCATCGCCAGCTACGGCACCGACGCCCTGCGCTTCACCTTCTGCTCATTGGCGTCCACCGGTCGTGACATCAAGTTCGACATGGGCCGCGTCGAGGGTTATCGCAACTTCTGCAACAAGCTGTGGAACGCTGCCAACTTCGTCATCGAGAACACCGATGGCAAGGACACCGGCGTGAATGGCGAGCCAGTCGAGCTGTCCTCGGTGGACCGCTGGATCATCTCCGCCCTGCAGCGCACCGAGATCGAAGTCGCCCGTCAGCTCGATGCCTTCCGCTTCGACCTGGCCACCCAGGCCCTCTACGAGTTCATCTGGGACGAGTACTGCGCCTGGTACCTGGAACTGGTCAAGCCGGTGCTGTGGGACGAGAACGCGCCGATCGAACGCCAGCGCGGCACCCGTCGCACCCTGGCGCGCGTGCTGGAAACCGCACTGCGCCTGGCGCACCCGTTCATGCCGTTCATCACCGAGGAAATCTGGCAGCGCATCAAGGCGTCCGCCGGCAAGGATGGTGAAACGCTGATGCTGCAACCCTGGCCGGTCGCCGACGAGGCGAAGATCGACGCCGCCGCCGAAGGCGACATCGAGTGGGTCAAGGCCCTGATGCTGGGCATTCGCCAGATCCGTGGCGAGATGAACATCTCCATGGCCAAGCGCATCGACCTGGTGCTGAACAACGCCTCGCCCGAAGACCACCGCCGCCTGGCCGACAACGAGCCGCTGCTGATGAAGCTGGCCAAGCTCGAGACCATCCGCGTGCTGGACGAAGGCGAAGAACCGCCGATGTCCGCCACCGCGCTGGTCGGCGACCTGCAGGTGCTGGTACCGATGGCCGGGCTGATCGACAAGGCCGCGGAAATGGCGCGCCTGGACAAGGAAATCCAGCGCCTGGAAGGCGAAGTCAAACGCGTCGGCGGCAAGCTGTCCAACGAAGGCTTCGTCGCCAAGGCACCGCCGGAAGTGATCGAGAAAGAACGCGCCAAACTGGCTGAAGCGGAACAGGCGGTGACCAACCTGATCCAGCAGCGCGAGAAGATCGCCAGCCTGTAAGTTCTGGAAAGGTAAGAACAACGGCGCCCTCGGGCGCCGTTGTCATTTCTGCGGATCTGGCTTCAGTACACCGTCCCCACCGGATACACGTAGGCATTCACGTCATAGAACGGCGTGCGCTGGTAAAACCACTGCAGGCGCGCCTGGGCGTCCTTGGCGAAGGCCTTGTCGTCCTTGAGCTTCTTCTCGAACTCGGCCTTGAGCTTCGGGTCCTCGGCGAGCATCTTGCGCGCCATCGGTTCCATCACGTACTCCTCCGGCTCCTCGGCGACCACCAGCGTCGAGTTGAAGAAGCCCCAGGACCAGAACGAATCCGGGCTCTCCGCCGTCAGCAGGTTGATCGCCAGCACGCCCAGCGGCTGGTCGGTGTCGATCACCACGGAGCCCGCCGGGTAGGTCTGCAGGCGTTGGAACGGTTTGCCGGTGCCGCTCACCAGCAGATGTCCCTCGTAGCCGGGAATCTCGTTGGTGGCGGCACGGTCCGGCTCGAAGCCGCCGGCCAGCTTGATGTCGTCCATGCGGTTCAGGGTCACCTCGATGGGCGTGGCCTTGTCCAGGGTCTTCATCTGGATGCCGTGGGACTTCAGGCGCGCAATCACCTCGCCCCACTGCACCGGCACGACGAACTGCTTCGGTCGTTTCACCACCAGGTCCGGCACCGAGTTATCGCTGATCGGCACATCGAGTTGCTTGGGCTTGTTGCTCCAGACGATGGTCTTCTTGCCGGTGATCGGCGATTCCTCGTAGCGGTAGTCGCCGACGGTGAACGGCGTGTGCTGCTCTTTTCCGGGCTTCCAGGTGAGGATCACGTCCTTCTGCGCGGCCAGGCGCTCGCGGTCCTTGGTGATGGCCTGCTTGAGCGAATCGGCGTTATCGCCGATCACCTGGAACATCGCCTTGAGCATCACGTAGTTGCCCAGCACCTGGGTTTCGTAGGGATGCAGCGCGTGCTGCTCGATGAGGATCGATGGCACGTTGCGGATGTCGCCGTACTGGTTGGAGAACCGCGCCAGGTCGGTGCGATAGGGGTAGTAACCCTTGGTCGGATCCTGGTTGTCGTTGAAGCTGATGCACTCGTGGACCACATGGCCGTCGCCTTCCAGCTCCTTGTAGACCGGCGGCCGCATGACCTTGTCCATCCACTCGCTGGAGGCCGGCGACCAGCCGTTGCCGTTGTGGCAATAGGAGCTGTCGTAGGGGTACATGGCGCCGTCGGTGGAATGGGTATCGACGAAGAAGCTCAGGTCGTACTGGTTGAACACTGAGGCGACGTTGCGGATTTCCGCGCTGTCGAGCTTGGTGAAGTCGCGGTTGAGGTTGTAGTTCAGGCCGTTGACGCGCCAGCCGGTGACTTCCGGGCCGTTCTGGTTGATCCGCCCGTAGGGGCTGCGGCGCAGGTCGCCGTCGATGTTCACGGTGGGGATGAAGAGGATGTTGACCTTGTCCAGCAGCCCCGCCAGTGGCTTGTCGCCGGTGGTCATGTCGCGCAGCAGCATGAACATCGCGTCCTTGCCGTTGGCCTCGCCGGGATGGATTTCCGCCTCGACGAAGAGGGTCGGTTTGCCGGACTTGTTCAGCCCCTCCGCCGACTTGTCTGCCTCGCGGCTGGCCGTGACCAGCAGCATCGGCTCGCCGGTGGCGCTGTTCTCCGGCAGATCGCTCAGAGTGATGGCACCGCCGGAAGCATCCGCCAGCTTCTGCAGCCAGGCGCGGGTCTGGTGATAGTCGGAGGTTTCCTTGAAGCCGCTGGACTCGGCCAGGGTGATCAACGGATTGTCGGCCTTGGCGATGTACTTCGTACTGGTGAGCTTCTGCTCGAACATCGCCGGCAGGATGCGGGTCTTGGCCGCGGCGCTGTAGCCGCTGTCATCGACATACCCCGGCGCCGAAGGCAGGGCGGCGAAGAGGGGCAGGCTGGAGCTGGCGAACAGGCCGGCGAGCAGGGCTCGCGTCGAGAGGTGGGGCATGGGAGGTTCTCCTTCTGCAGCAAAACGTCCTGCGGACGCAGGTGCGCCCGTGCATCAACCATAGACAACTCAGGGAAAACGCCAGCGCGGTTCGTCGTCGCGCCGGCTCCCGGCCAGTGCATTCATTCCTCGGAGGAATAACCTTGCGAAGAATGCTCGCTTGGTTCGTCCTGGCAGTTGTTCGAAGATCAGCCCACCCCCGCCCTCCAGGAATCCGATCCCCATGTCCGACCTCCCGGCCCGCAACGGCGGCCAGATCCTCGTCGATGCCCTGCAGCTTCACACGGTGGATACCGTCTACTGCATCCCCGGCGAAAGCTACCTGCCGGTGCTCGACGCGCTGCACGACGCGTCCGGTATCCAGACCATCGTCACCCGCCACGAAGGCGCCGCCTCGAACATGGCCGATGCCTACGGCAAGCTCACCGGCCAACCCGGTATCTGCTTCGTCACCCGCGGGCCGGGCGCGACCCATGCGGCCAACGGCGTGCATACGGCGATGCAGGACTCGACGCCGATGATTCTGTTCATCGGCCAGGTGGAAAGCGCCTTCAAGGGCCGCGAGGCCTTCCAGGAAGTGGACTACCGGCAGATGTTCGGCGGTCTGGCCAAATGGGCCACCGAAGTCGACGACATCCGCCGCATTCCCGAGATCGTCACCCGCGCCTTCCGCGTCGCCCAGTCAGGGCGGCCCGGTCCGGTGGTGATCGGGCTGCCGGAGGAGGTGCTGTTCGGCTCGGCACAGGTCGCCGATGTGGCGCCGTCGCCCATCACCCGCGCCGCGCCGACGTCCAGCGCGCTGGCCGAGCTGCGTGAACGGCTGAGCCAGGCCCGGCGCCCGCTGCTGATCGTCGGTGGCACTGGCTGGACCACCGAGGCCTGCGAGCAGGTACGCGCCTTCGCCCGCGCCAACCGCCTGCCGCTGGTGGCCTCGTTCCGCCGCCAGGACCTGATCGACAACCGCGACGAGCAGTACGCCGGCCAGCTCGGCTTCGGCGCCTCGCCCAGGCTCACCGCGCGGGTGCAGGAAGCAGACCTGCTGCTGGTGCTCGGCTCGCGCCTGAGCGAAACGCCCAGCGTCGGCTACACCCTGATCCAGAGCCCGCGCCCTCAGCAGAGCATGATCCACGTGTACGCCGATGCCAGCGAGCTGGGCCGCGTCTACCAGGTCGACCAGATGGTCGAGGCCGGCATGCCGGAGATCGCCACTGCCCTGGCCGGGCTCGCTCCCCTGAGCGAAACACCCTGGGCGGAGTGGACCGCCGCGGCCCGCGCCGACTATCTCAGCTACGTCACCCCACCCGAGCACGCCGAACCACCGCAAGGCGTGGACCTCACGCAAGTCATCAATTACCTCAACGAAGCGCTCCCGGACGATGCGGTGATCAGCAACGGCGCCGGCAATTACGCCGTCTGGGTGCATCGTTTCTACCGCTATCGCACGCCACGCAGCCAGCTCGCCCCCACCAACGGCGCCATGGGCTACGGCTTCCCCGCCGCCATCGCTGCCAAGCTGCGCGACCCGCAGCGCAGCGTGGTGTGCTTCGCCGGTGACGGCTGCTTCATGATGTACCCGCAGGAGCTGGCCACCGCCGTGCAGTACGGCGCCGCGCTGACCGTCATCGTGGTCAACAACGGCATGCTCGGCACCATCCGCATGCACCAGGAACGCGAATACCCCGGCCGCATCAGTGCCACGCAGCTGCGCAACCCGGACTTCGTCGCCCTCGCCCGCGCTTTCGGCGCCCACGGCGAGCGGGTCGAACGTACCGAGGACTTCGCCGCCGCCTTCGAGCGTGCCCAGGCCAGCGGCAAGCCGGCGCTGCTCGAGTTGCGCACCGATCCGCAGCAGATCACCCCGGTTTCGCGCCTGCCATGACCCGGCGAACGCCCCGCGCGCGGGGCGTCACGCTTCGCTAAGCTGCATCGGATCAACGCAACGTGCCTGCCACAACGGGCACAATGGCGCGCCGAAATAAAGCTAGGGAAGCGCATGAGTCTGCAACTGATCTGGGTCCTCGCCCTCCTCGCCACCGCGGTCGGGCTGTTCGTCGCCAACCGCCCGCGGATGGACGTGGTCGCCCTGCTGGTGATGGTCGCCCTGCCGTTGTCCGGTGTGCTCAGCGTGCAGGAGTCGCTGGCCGGCTTCGCCGATCCCAACGTCATCCTGATCGCCGCGCTGTTCGTCATCGGCGAAGGCCTGGTGCGCACCGGCGTGGCCTACCGCATCGGCGAATGGCTGACCCGCCGCGCCGGCTCCAGCGAGACGCGCCTGCTGGTACTGCTGATGCTCGCCGTTGCCGGCCTCGGGTCGGTGATGAGTTCGACCGGCGTGGTCGCCATCTTCATTCCCGTGGTGCTGAGCATCGCCGCGCGCCTGCACGTGTCGCCGCGCCGGCTGATGATGCCGCTGAGCTTCGCCGGGCTGATCAGCGGCATGCTCACGCTGGTCGCCACCGCACCCAACGTCGTGGTGCACAGCGAACTGGTGCGTGAAGGTTCGAAAGGTTTCAGCTTCTTCAGCTTTACCCCGTTCGGCCTGGTCGTGCTGGTGCTCGGCGTCGGCTACATGCTGGTGGCGCGGCGCTGGCTGGGCGATGACGGCGGCGACGACAAGCAGAGCGTCAAGCGCCGTACCCTCAGCGACCTGATCCGCGACTACCAACTGGCCGGCCGCGAACGCCGCCTGCGCATCCGCGCCGACTCGCAACTGGTGGGCATGAGCCTGGCCGACGTGGAGCTGCGCGCCCGCGCCGGGACCAACGTGGTAGCCATCGAGCGCATGGTGCACTTCCGCCTGAAGATCCTGACGCCCAGCGCCAACATCGTGCTGCACGCCGGTGACGTGTTGCTGGTCGATATCTCCGGCGAACGCAATGACCTGCTCGGCATGTACCACGAATACGGCCTGGAGCCGCTGAGCCTGCAGGGCGACTATTTCACCGAGCGTGCCCACGAGGTGGGTATGGCCGAAGTCACCCTGCCGCCGGAGTCCGGGTTGCTGGGCAGGAGCGTGCGCGACCTGGAGTTCCGCAGCCAGTTCGGCCTCAACGTGGTCGGCCTGCGGCGCAACCGCGAGGCACTGGTGGAGGGACTGCTGGAGGCCAAGCTGAAGGTCGGCGACACCCTGCTGGTGATCGGCGACTGGAAGGAAATCCGCCAGTTGCAGGCGCGCAGCCGCGACTTCCTGGTGCTCAGCCTGCCGGCCGAAGTCGACGAGGCGGCCCCCGCCGCCAGCCAGGCGCCCCACGCGCTGTTCAGCCTGGCGGTGATGGTGATCCTGATGGTCAGCGGCCTGGTGCCCAACGTCATGGCCGCGCTGATCGCCTGCCTGCTGATGGGCGCCTTCCGCTGCATCGACATGGACAGCGCCTACCGCGCCATTCACTGGCAGAGCCTGCTGCTGATCGTCGGCATGCTGCCCTTCGCCCTGGCGCTGCAGAAGACCGGCGGCATCACCCTCGCGGTCAATGGGCTGGTGGGTGCGCTGGGCGGCGCAGGCCCCTATGCGATCCTCGCCAGCCTGTTCGCGCTTACCGCGATGATCGGCCTGTTCATCTCCAACACCGCCACCGCCGTGCTCATGGCCCCGGTCGCCATCGCCACGGCCAAGGCGCTGGGCGCCTCGCCCGAGTCATTCGCGATGATCGTCGCGCTGGCCGCGTCGGCCGCCTTCATGACGCCGATCTCTTCGCCGGTCAATACGCTGGTGCTCGGCCCAGGCCGCTATCGCTTCGGAGATTTCGTCAAGGTTGGCGTACCCTTCACGATTCTGGTGATGATCGTCAGCGTTGTGCTGGTACCCTGGCTGCTGCCGCTGTAGCCGGCCACTGCAAGATCGTCACAAGATCACCAAGGAAACGTCACGATGGAAGTGAGCAAGACCAAGAGCAGTTTCTACCGCCGCCTGTACGTCGCCTGGCTGATCGACAGCGGCACCGCCACCAGCGTCCCGGCGCTGATGGAAGCCACCGGCATGCCCCGGCGCACCGCACAGGACACCCTGGCCGCGCTGGCAGACCTGGACATCGACTGCGCCTTCGAGCAGCACGACGGCGAGCGCAATAACGCCGGCCACTACCGCATCCGCGACTGGGGCGCCATCGATCCGCGCTGGATTGCCGCGCACCTGCCGAAGATCAAGGACATCCTGCAGTACCCCTGAGCCGCCATCATGCTTGCCGTCCCGCCCGCCCTCTGGCGCTTTCGCCGACTGATCCTGCTGCTGGCCTTCGCCGTGGTGCTGGTCCTGCTCTACCGCGCCAGCGGCCTGCACGAGGAATTCAGCCTCGATTACCTGCGCGACGAACTGGCTGACAACCGCCTGCGCGGCCTGTTGCTGTTCGTCGGCCTGTTCGCCCTGGGCAACCTGTTGCACATCCCCGGCCTGCTGTTCCTCGCCGCCGCCGTGCTGGCCATGGGCAAGCTCTGGGGCGGGTTGACTACCTACGCCGCCGCGCTGTTTTCCTGCGGATTCACCTTCCTCATCGTGCGCGCCGTGGGCGGCAATGGCCTGCGGCTGCTGAACAACAAGATGACCCGCGCCATCTTCAGCCACCTCGACCAGCGCCCGGCGACCAGCGTGTTTCTCCTGCGCCACGCCTTCATCACCTCGCCGACGCTGAACTACAGCCTGGCCCTCTCCGGCATCGGCTTCGGGCCCTACATGCTCGGTACGGCGCTCGGCCTGCCGATTCCGCTGCTGCTGTGCTGCCTGCTGTTCGACCGCCTGGGCAGCCTGCTGATCGGCTGAGGCGCGGCAAGCGCATCTGTGGGAAAATCGCCCTCCGCTTTCCAGCCCCACGCCCGCCATGCCGAAACCGCCGAAACGCCCTGCCGCCAAACCCGAGCCCCTGCGCGACCCTGCCGCGAAGCGGCCGAACCTGCTGCACCCGCGCAACCGCCACCAGGGGCACTACGACTTCCCGGCGCTGATCGAGGATTGCCCGGAACTGGGCCGTTTCGTCATCACCAACCCCTACGGCAAGCCGAGCATCGACTTCGCCAACCCCGAGGCCGTGCGCGTGTTCAACCGCGCGCTGCTCAAGGCGCAGTACGGCATCGGCCAGTGGGATATTCCCGCCGGCTTCCTCTGCCCGCCGATTCCCGGCCGCGCGGACTATGTGCACTACCTCGCCGACCTGCTCGCCGAGGACAACGCGGGCAATGTGCCGCGCGGGCCGAACGTGCGCATGCTGGATATCGGCGTCGGCGCCAACTGCATCTACCCGCTGATCGGCCACCGCGACTACGGCTGGAGCTTCCTCGGCTCGGACATCGAGCCGGCCGCATTGGCCTCGGCCCGCGCCATCGTCAATGGCAATCCCGGCCTGGGCGAGGCCATCGAACTGCGCCAGCAGCACGATCCGAAGCACATTTTCCAGGGGCTGCTGGCCGCCGATGAGCGCTTTGCCGCGACCCTCTGCAACCCGCCCTTCCACTCCTCACCGGAAGAGGCCAGCAGCGGCAGCCGGCGCAAATGGAAGAACCTCGGCAAGCTCGACCCATCGCGCCAACTGCCCAAGCTGAACTTCGGCGGGCAGAGCAACGAGCTGTGGTGCGAAGGCGGCGAAATCGCCTTCCTGCGCAAGCTGGCGACGGAAAGCGCGACAGTCGGCCAGCAGGTGCGTTGGTTCAGCTCGCTGGTGTCCAAGGCCGGCAACCTCGACGACTTCCGCCGCGCCTTGAAGAAGGCCGGGGCCATCACGATTCGCACCGTGGACATGGCCCAGGGCCAGAAGCAGAGCCGCTTCGTCGCCTGGACCTTCCTGGAGCCGGAGCACCGTCGAACTTCGCCGTAGGGCGCATAACGCGGCACGCGTTATGCGCCGTCAGCCAGCGCACGGCATGGTCCGTCAGGCCTCGGCCGCGATGGCCGGTATGCTCTCGCGCCCCAGCAGCACGAACACCAGCCCCGCCACAATGAACGTGATCCCGGCGAGCAACTCCAGCACGCGGCTGAACACTGCGGTGTAATCGCCGCGCAGTTGCTCCACCGGCACTTGCGGCAGTTGCTCGACCACCGCCGCCAGGTTGCCGATGGCCAACTGGTTGGCGCTCATCAGGCGCTCCGCCGGGGCCATTCCCAGCGGCTCCAACTGCGCGGCGATCAAGGTTGCCAGCAAGGCACCGACCACCGCGATCGCCACTGCATCGGCGGACACCCGCACCGTGTTGAAGATGCCGGTCGCCATGCCAGCGCGCTCGCGCTCCACGACACTCACCGCCAACCCGTCCATCAACCCCCAGGGCAGGCCGATACCGATGCCGATCATCAGCAGCGGCGCATCCGGCGCGACGCCTTCCGCCAGGTTGCGCGCCAGCCAGAGCAACCCGCCCGCGACGATCAGCAGGCCGATTGCCGACAGGCTGCCAGCGCTGAAGTGCTTTGCCAGAAGCGCTGCGACAAAGGGCACCACCAACAGCGGCGCCGACAGTGCCAGCATGGTCCAGCCGGCCTGCAGCGCGCCCTGCCCCTCAACGCCGATGAAGCGTCCCGGCAACAGCACGATCAGCACCACGTAGGCAAAGGCCGGCGACGCACCCAACAGTTGCACGCCGACGAAACGCCAGTGGTTGAACAGCGAGAGGTCCAGCAGCGGCCGCTGGACACGACGCTCGATGGCGATGAACGCCGCCAGGAGCACGGCACTCGCCACCAGCGTGACGATGACCGCAACGCTGCTCCAACCCTGTTCCGGGGCCAGCAACAGACCGTAGGTGAACAGGCTGAGCGCGGCGGTGAAGCTCAGCGCACCGGGCCAGTCCAGGCCACGCGCCTGTGGGTCGCGGGTCTCGCGGCAGAAGTACACGACTACCGGCACCGAAGCCAGCGCACAGACTGCCGGCACCAGAAACACCCAGCGCCAGCCCGGCCCATCGGTGAGCCAGCCGGCCAGCAATGGGCCGAAGGCCAGGCCAACGCCGAAGGTCGTCCCCAGCAGGCTGAATACCCGCGTGCGGATCGGGCCGTCGAACTCCTGCGCGAGCGCCGCCATGGCGGCGGCAAAAGCTGCCGAACCACCGGCGCCCTGCAGCAGGCGCAACCCATCGATGGCCACCACCGAAGGTGCCAGGGGAATTGCCAGGGTAGTCGCGCAGAACAGCGCCAGGCCGACCAGCCAGATGCGCTTGCGGCCATAGACGTCGGCCAGGCTGCCCGCCGCCATCATCGCCGCTCCGTAGGCGAGCACGTAGCCGTTGACGATCCAGTTCAGCGCCACCGCCGAACCGCCCAGTTCATGGGCAATGGCCGGCAACACTACGGCCGGGCCGGTGAAGCACAGGGGAATCAGCACCGCCGTCAGGCTGGCGGCGAGCAACAGCAACCAGCGCGAAACGTCATTGCCGTCTTGTCGAGTGTCGTGGGAGGGATTCATGGTGGGTCCGTGATGATCCGAAGAAGACCCGCTGCACCCTAAACAACCCGGCATTACGGAAAAACAGGCTAGGATTCCGAACATAACGGACACCAATGTCCGCAATTCATACCCTGCCAAGCGGCACAATGGCCGCCCGCCTACACGGATACATTCACATGGACAGCCTCAACGGGCTCCGGGTCTTCCTCCAGGTCGCCGACACCCTGAGCTTCGCCCAGGCCGCGCGACTGCTCGGCCTCTCCGCCTCGGCAGTGGGCAAGAGCATTGCGCGCCTGGAGGATCGCCTGGGCGTGCGCCTGTTCCATCGCAGTACGCGCAGCCTCAGCCTGAGCAACGAGGGGCAGCTGTTCCTCGAACGCTGCCGACGCATCCTCGACGAGCTGGAGGCGGCAGAGCAGGAACTGGCGCTGTCCACCCAGCAGGCCCGCGGCCGGCTGAAGATCAGCATGCCGCTGGTGGCCGGCCTGCTGCCCCAGGTGCTACCGGAGTTCCTGCGCTGCTATCCGCGCATCCAGCTGGACATCGACTTCACCGACCGCCTGGTCGACGTCATCGAGGAAGGTTTCGACCTGGTAGTACGCGGCGGCGAACTGCGCGACTCACGGCTCAAGGCGCGCAAGCTGGGCGATTTCAGCCTGCTGCTGGTAGCCGCGCCGGCCTATCTGCGCCAATACGGTACGCCTCGCCGGCCGGCCGACCTGAACCAGCACCTGTGCCTGCACTACCGCTACCCCAGCAGCGGGCTGGTGCAACGCTGGCCACTGAACCTTGCGCCGGGTGAGTCGGAGCCGCGCCTGGAGGGCGGCCTGATCTGCAATACCGCCGACATGCTGATCAACGTCGCCTGCCAGGGCATGGGCATCGCCTGCCTGCCCGACTTCGCCGTGCGCGGTGCGCTGAACGACGGCAGGCTGGTGCAGGTGCTCGCCGAGCACACCGCGCACCAGGGCAGCTTCCACGCGCTGTGGCCGGCAGGCCGGCGCATGCCGCTCAAGTTGCGGGTGTTCCTCGACTTCCTTGGCGACCGCCTGTTCGCCAGCCGATGAAGCAGGTCAGCGGATGAACTGCCTGCTGATCTCGCGGAAGACCTCTGTCCCAGCACGCTCCAGCCACTCGAAGGCGACCATCTCCCGAGAGACGACCACCGCGCCGGCCTGACGCATGCGCTCCAGCGCCAGCGCCTTGTCCTGCAGACGACGTGAACCGAGCGCCTCCTCCACCACGAACACTTCGCGATCTTCGGCCAACAGGCCGAGGACCGTCTGCAGCACACAGACATGCGCCTCGGTGCCGCACACCACGAACTGCCGGCGATCGCCACCGGGCATCTGCAACAGGCCGGGATCGTTAACGGCGGAGAAGGCGACCTTCTCCAGCAGCTCGCCCTCGTCCAGCTCGTCGCGCAGCGCCGGCAGCGTCGGCCCGAGCCCTTTCGGATACTGCTCGGTGGCCAGCACCGGCACGCCCAGCCGCCGCGCGATGGCCAGCAACCAGGCGCTGTGTTCCAGCACCGATGCGTTGGCGTGGATGGCCGGGAACAGGCGTTCCTGGATGTCGATGATCAGCAGGGTCGACGTACGCGCCTGAATCAACATGGGCAATCCTCTCGAAAATCCCTTTGTCGACCAGGCGCGCGCGGGTGTCAACTCAAGGCTTGAGTACTGCCGGCTTCGCGCTGCCCGCCGCCTTGGTGGCCGCTGCGGCGCCTGCGGCAACCTGCGCAGCGCCAGCCCCGATGGCCCGTTGCATCTGCTGTGCCATTTTTTCCTGAACGGCTGCAGCCGCACTCATGCCCTGCTGCATGGTTTGCTCCGTCGATTCCTGCTTCGATTGTGCCCGAGCGACACGTTCGGCATTAAGCTGAGCCCCCAATGTCTGCAGTAACAGTGGCAGTTGATCCAGCGCAGCGGGGGAGAGTGTCTTCCCTGCGGTCGCCCCTGTGCCCCCCACATCTCGCATGCCCGCACCGTCGTTGGCCGAAGCGGCGCCCAGGCTCTTGATCAGCGAATCAATCTGCGCCTGTATCTGCGCGAATTGCGCCGCGTTGTCCGGCTGACTGGCGGAGCTCGACAAGCGAGCGATGAGCTGCTGTATCTGCTCGACAGCCTGGGTCTGCTGAGGGTTCGCCCCGTCTTTGATCTGCTGGACGAGGCCGTTGGCCTCATTCATGGTGTCCTGGTACTGCTGCTGGGCGTCACTGACCGCAGTGCTGGTGCGGGCTGGCAGTCCCGCCACCGTTCCCGGACCGGTCTGCGCCCCGCTGGCGGGTGCAGCTGGCGATGCGGAAGCCTCACTCTCGGCGGGCTTGCCGGCGGTCTGCTGTGCTGCCTTGAGCGCCGCGTCCTTCTGCGCCTGAAGTTTCTTCAGTTGCTCGCTCTTCGCATCAGCGGCAGCACTGGCCTGTGCTTTCAAGGCAGCCTCCTTCGCCTGCTGCGCCTGTTCGCGCGCGCCCGCATCGCCCGGCTGCTCCAGCGGGCGACTTTGGGTCAGGTCCGGCGTGCCACTCTGTTTCTGCTTTGCCTGCTCGATGAGCGTATTCAGCTGTGCGGTATCCAGCTTGCCCTTGGCAGGCCCCTCCAACTGCCCAATCAAGTCGTTCATGTGCTGTTCCAGCGCCGCGAGCTTGGCGGGACTAGCGGCCTCAGACTCTCCTGTACCGGTCATTTGCTGCTTCTGCGCGATGAAGGCAGCATTCTCCGCCTCGATCTGCTGCTTGGCCTTCACGAGGTCCTCAATCAATTGCGACGGGGCTTGCTCAAGCAGCGCGTTGATGTCCACCGGCGTCACCCTCGCCGCGTCCGTCCCAGCGCCGGCAACCTGCGCGGGCGCGCTCTGGGCCAGCGACTTGAGCATCGCCGCGTCAGCGGTGGTGGTGCCACCGGGGGCCTGAAGTCGTGCGGCAGCCTGGGGTTGAGCCGAAGCGCCCGTGGCCGGTTTGTCCTTCGGGTCCTGGTTCATCTTCAGGTTGAGCTGACGCTCGTCGCTGTTGTCATGGCTGTCGGCACCGACCTTCACCAGCGTCCCGCTGATCTGCGTGCCCTGGCCGGACTCTATGCTCGCCTGCTGGTCCACCACGGTGCCGCCGGCGACTCGCGTGCTGCCGCCCGACTGGATCAGAGTACCGCTGGACGCCGCGCGGTCGGTAGTCGACTCGCCGGCGCCCAGGCTGCCCTTCTTCTTGCTGCCGGCCGCGTTGGTTTCCAGGCCTCCGGACACCTCCAGGCGCTTGCCCTCGCCGGTCTCGGTGCCGCTGGTGGCACCCAGACGAACGTTGCCGCCCGCAGCGATTTCGGTATCCCCGCCGGTGCTCAGGCGAGCGCCCTCGAAATTGCTGTCGCCGCCGCTGCGGATACTGATTCCGCCATTACCGGCCTGGACGCTGCCGCCGCGTGCCATATCGCTCCGGTCGTTGGACTCATCGTGGGTGAAGCCACCGTTGACCGACGAACTGCCCGCCCGCTCCGTGCTGCCGCCGACCTCGACGCTGGTGGAGCTGGACTGGCTCTCGGCGGTGTCGTGGGCCGCCTTGAAGTTGACGTTGCCGCCGGCATCGATGCTTGCGCCGTTGCCGGCCGCCAGTTGGGTGCCCTCCAGGGTGGTATCGCCCCGGGTGCGGATGTTTAGGTTGCCTCCCGCGCTGATACCACCGACCTGCGCCGTGCTGCTGCTTGAGCTGGACTGCGACTGGCTGTGCCCGGCGGTCATCTCGCCGCCGGCCTTGCCCACCACATCCACCTTGAGCTCGGCATTGGTGCTCTGCGAATGGCTCTCGCTGCTGCTGGTGTCACGGGCAGCCTGGTAGTCCAGCGTGCCGGCCTGCAGGTTGACGTCGCCCCCGGCCTGCATCTGCGCACCAATCAGTCGGGTGGTGCCGCTGGAGCTGGAGTTGATGTTGCCGCCGGCCTTGTAGCGAGTCGTCACCGCCTGGGTATCGCGCTGTTCGGCGCTTTCGCTGCCACCGTCATAGCTGGCGCGTATACCCACCCCTGCGCTGGCACCCGCACCGGCTTGAGTTTCGCCCTTGTGATTGGCACCGGCGGCGGCTTCTGCTCCGGCGCTCGCACCGACACCAACCCGCGCCTCGTGGTGGCTGCCGTCGTTGCTGCTGTACTGGCTGTCGCTCACCGCCACATCACGGATTTCCCGCGCCGATTGGTGGATGTCACCGCCTGCCTCCAGCTGGGTTCCCTGATCGGTAAGGGTGCCCGTGGCGGTGCGGGTGAGCGTGCCGCCGGCCTTGAAGCTGGAGGTCACCTGCCTCACCGAACCGCTGGTTTCGCTGCTGTCTTCGCGCTGGTAACGCAGCCCGGCGCTGCCGTTGGCTTCACCGCCAACGCTGGCTTCGGCCTTGGCGCCGGCGCCGGTGCTACCCACCTTGCCATGGGCGCCAGCGGAGGCCTGGGCGCTGGCATCACCACCAAAGTAGACGCCAGCCGTTTGCGAGGAATGGTCGCTGGAATGTTCGTCGATGTCCTGTGCAGCGCGGTTGTCGATGTTCTTCGCAGCGATGTTGATATCGCCGCCGGACACCACATTCGCCCCGACGAAGGTGGCGTTGCCCTGGCTGCTCAGGTTCAGGTCGCCGCCGGCCTTGAGCGTCGAGCCGCTGTTGCGCAGGGAATAATCCGAACTGCTGTCGTGCTCGGTACGCACACCGATGGTTGCCGTACCCTCGGCGCTGGCCGACGCTGCGGCCTGTGCGCCGGTCTTGGCGCCAGCGGGTACGCCGGCCTGGGCTTCGGCGCTGGCCTGGGCGCCCGCCTGCGCGCTGCCGTCGCTGAAGATGCCGGTTGACTCGCGGGAGGTGCTGGTGTTGCTCCAGGTTTCGTTACGGCCAGCAAGCACTTCGGTGTTTCCGGCATTCAGGGTCATGTCGCCACCGGACTGCACCGTCGAGCCTTGCACCTTGAGCGTACCGTCGGTGTTGGCACGCAGGTCGCCGCCTACCTGCAGCGTCGAACCGACGCTGGTCCGCGAGCCGGAGTTGCTGGTGGTGGTGGTGCGCTCGGAGAACTTCAGGTCGCCGTTGCCGGAGGCCTGCGCGTCGGCCGTCGCCTCGGCACCAGCCGACGCCTTGCGACCTTCGGCTCCAGCGTGAGCGCCGCTGCCTGAGCTGGACGAAGCGTTGCCGGCGCCGCCCACCTTGAGGAAGGTCGTAGTCTCGGTCGTCTTGCTGTGGCGCTCCTCGTCCAGCCCATCGAGTACATTGATGCCCTTGCTGGCATCGATGTCGGCATCACCTGCGACCTTCATCGACGAACCCTGCAGGGCCATGCTGCCCTTGGAGTCCACGCTGGCATTGCCGCCGACGGTGATGCCGGAGCCGGCGTTGGTGCCTTTGAAGTCGTCAGTGGTAATAGTTTCGCTGCCCGCGAGCCCACCGCCGACACCCAGTCCGGATACGTGACTGCTGGTCTGGGTGGAACGCGTATCCTGGCGTGCCTCGAGGCTGAAGTCACCGCCGGTCTTCACGGCCAGATCACCGCCCGCGCCGACCGTCGAGCCGGCAATGGTGGTATCCCCGCCGCTGCTGATCGCCAGGTTGCCGCCGCTGCTCAGCGTAGAGCCGATGTGTTGATCGCCGGTAGTGGTCTGCGATCCCCAGGCGTTGCCGCCGCTGTGCTCCGGCGCGACGTAGCCAGTGGTGGTGGTGGTATGGCTGACGATGGTGTCGAAGGTGACATTCTCGCCGGCGGTGAGTGTCGCATTGCCCTGGGCGGCCACGTTGCCGCCGGTAACGGTGAGGTCCTTGCCGGCATTCATCGCCAGGTTGCCGGTCGACTCGATGCTTGCCGTGTTGCCAATGCTCGTCGATGCGGTATGGCTATCGCCATTCTGCTCGGCCAGAGTCTGATTGCGAATGCTGCCCTGACTGGACGCCAGGCTTACGTCGCCGCCGCGCAGGGTGCCGCTGGTGTTGCTGATATCGCCGCTGGTATTTACCGTCAGGCGGTTGCTGCCAGCAATGGTGCCGCCGGTGTTGTTCAGACCGGAGCCACCGATAGTGATGTCATTGGCGGCAATCACGGCCCCCGTGGCGACCGACGCGATGGTGTTCGCGGCAAGATAGACACGCGGCGCCAGCACCTTCTGGCCACCCACCTGGACTTCCTCCATCCAGACGATGTCCTGGGTCAGCGAAGCGGCCTGCTCGGTTGTCAGCGGTTTGCCGAATTCCAGACCCAGCGCTCCGCTCTGGGCATAGGCCTGATCCATCATCTGCTTCATCTGCTCAGCTTCGTTGGCGTAGCCGTGGATCACGTTGCTGCCGATCTGCTGGATCAGCTGCTGGCGGATCAGGTAGGCCTCGTAGTCGGCATCGCCCAGGCGTTTCTGCAGGGTGTCGGTGTCGTATCCGTAAAGTCGCGCCAGGTAATCCGAGCCCAGGTAAGCGGAGCCAACGGCGAATAGCGGGTTGGTTTCGATCAGGAAGCCCGCGCCTGGCTCGCGGCTGATCACAAAGTAGCCGTTGGGATTGCTGGGCAGGCGCAGGTCCAGGGAGGCGAAGGACAACGGGCCTCCGGCGACGATACCCACGCGCCCGGCTGCATCGATGGCGCCCAGCGAACTGACACCGCTGGCCACTGTACTGCCCTCCCCCGCGCTGCTGCGAGTCTTGACGGAACCAGAGATCAGACCGCTCTGGGCAACCCTGGTAGGGTCGCCAGCATAGGGAGAACCGGCGTTGTTCAATGTGCCCGAGGTGAAGCGAAAATCGCTCGCAAAGATCCCGGCACCGAAGCCACCCAGGTTGGTCGGAGTTCCTTTGCGCACGGCCCCGGCGATGGATGCCTGCTGGGCCCAGCGTTCCAGCTCCGCAGGGAAGCTGCCACCGGACATCTCCTCGCTGCGAGCCCACCCCCAACCGGGGTTCCAATCCCACATGTCGTTGTCATCGTCATCCGGGTCACCGTCCCAGCCATCGCGATTGGGGTTGATCCTGGCCCAGGTGACGAAGTGGTCATCCGCCGACGACTTCTCATCGTCAACCCGAATCCAGCGACGGGTGTAGTCGAATGAATAGAGGGTCAAGTCCTCGTTGATAAACGTACCCGTGCCGCCAATCGAGACGTTGCTCGCCGAGAGCACAGCGATCTTGTTGAGGCCGGAACCACCGTAGTTGACGCTCAGCCGGGATCCGGAACCGGTGGCAATGATGCCCGCCTTGGGCAATGCCCGCAGCGCGCTCTCGGTGATGCCCACCAGATACTCACGCCGGGTGAAGTCTTCTTCGTAGACCCAGGCATTTATCCCCTTGTCGAGACTGCCCTCGTTGGCAATCTGCCAGGAGTTGCGGTTACGAATCTCCTCTGCGCCACCCAGCGCCTTGCTGATGGATTGCCCGCTGGCCAGCGTGGTTTCGTTCGTGAAGCTACGGATAACGCTGATGGCGATATCACCCAGCGCCACCACCGAGCTGTTGTTGACGAAGTCGTAGCTGTTGCTGGTCACCCCGCCACTACTGTCGATAGTCGCGCCGACGCGGTTGTATACGCCGTTCTCGGTGGCGTTCAACCACAACCACTGCCCGGCATACAGCGCCCCGTAGTTGTCGATCGCACCGCTGGAAGCTCTCACATCAAGCTCGCCCAGGGACGACAGCCCACCCGTGTTGTAGTTGCTGATACTGCTGGCGTTCAGATTGAGGTTGGCGTTGGCGTGAATGGCACCGTAATTGTCCAGCTGATTGCCAATACTGAACTGACTGTCACCGGTGGGGCCGCCGGAAACAATGGCCGCGCTGTGGTTGTTCGCGGCGCCGTTGGTCAGCGAGTCCAACTGCGCGGTGATCGTGCCCGCCGCGCTGGCCTTGCCCTGGTTGTCCAATGAGCCGCCGTACAGGTTCAGCACATTGCCGGCCAGCAATACGCCGGAAAGGCTGTTGTTCAGTGCGGCAAACCGTGCGGCGTTGTCGCCGATGCGCAGGTTGCCGGCCGCCTGGATACGCCCGGTGTTGGTGAGATTGGCCGCCGTGGCGGTATCGAGGCTGAGGTTGCGGTCCCCCAACAACCTGCCGGTATTGCTCACATCACCCTGTGCGTTCAGCGCCAGATCCCCCGCGCTGTGCACCTGCCCACTGTTGCTCAGTAGCCCGCCGCTGGTCAGCGACGTTGCGCCCGCCCCCTCGATATTGCCGCTGTTGTTCAGCGCACCGCCCTGCAACAGCAGGCTGCCCGAGGCGTACTGGGCCCACAGCGTGCCGCTGTTCTTCAGCGCGTCGCTGCTGGTGATGCTCAGGCTGCCAGCCGATTGCAGTTGGCCCTGATTGTCGAAGCTGCCCAGGTTGAAGTTGTCCTGGCTGCCCGCCACGGTGGACGCCAGCAGCTTGCCCGCTGCCGCATTGAGCAGGCTGCCCGCCGTGATTTGCGTACCGCTCCCCGCCTGGATCGCGCCACGGTTCTCCAGTGTTGAGCCCGCGAGCACGAGACGCCCGCCGGTCAGCACCTGGCCGTTGTTGAACAGGGCAACGCGGCGATTCAGCTCGCCCAGCGCCAGCCCCGTGCGTCCTTGCAGCAGCCCCAGGTTGCCCAGGCTGAAATCGCCCAGGGCCGAGGTCACGCTCAGCGCGCCATCCGCGATGACCTGGGCGCCGGCGCCGTTGCTCAATGCGCCCCCCACGTCCAGGTGCAGGTCGCCGGCGCTTTGCAGCGTGCCATTGTTGACGAAGCTGTCGGCCGCAGCCGAGCGAGCGGTAGCTCGCAAGTCACCGCCTCCATCCAGCACACCGCTGTTGTCGATTCGCTGTGCGCTCACGTCCAGCGCGCCATTGCTACCACCATGCGCGCTATCGAGCGCCAGCAGTTTGCCGCGGTTGCCGAGCACCCCATCGGCGTCGATGCGCAACGCGCCGGCCGATTGCACAGTCCCCTGGTTGGCCAGCGCGCCACTCAGGCGAATCTGCGTGTCCTTGCCAGCCACCGTTGAGCCGAGGATCTGCCCACGATTGTCCAGGCTTCGCGCGTTGATCTGGCTGCCGTGCGTCGCCTGCAGCGTGCCGGCATTGGTCAGTGCGCCGGCCTGGATCGCCAGGGTATCGCCCAGCAGTTGGCCGCTCGCCTGGTTGTCCAGCTTCAACTCGCGCCCGGCAGCACCCAACCGCAGCGCACCCGCCGCCTGCACGGTGCCGCTGTTGCTCAAACCGGCGCCCTGTACATCGAGATCGCCGCCGCTGAGCAGTTGCCCGGCGTTCTCCAACTGCCCGGCCGCTTCCAGGCTCAGGCCACTCTGCGCCTTCACCTGGCCGGCGCTGCGCAGGCTGCCGGTTTCCGATGCCAATTGTGCACGGGTCCCGGCGCTCAGTGTCGCCGTGCCCAGGTTCACATCACCGCGGCCGCGCAGATCAAGACCGCTGCCGGCATACAGGCTCGCGCCGCTGGCCCCCACCTGCAGGCTGCCGAAACGCAGGGTCGATGCGCCGCCAGCCCCCCAGGCGGAACCGTCCACCGCCGCATTGCCGCTGATACTCAGGCGCAGGTTACGGGCGGCGAAGCGACTCTGGCCCGCGGAGCTGTCCAGCAGGCTGGCAGCGCTCACGCCAAGGTCGCGCTCGGCGGTCAGCTTGCCAGCGTTCAGGCTGACACCACCGACGCCCGCATCGAGTCCGATATCGCCCTTGGCGCTGAGTTCGGCGTTGCTGCCATTGAGTTGCAGAGCGCCGCCATCGACCTGGCTGCCGGTGTACTTCACCGCCAGGTTCTGCGCGGCGCCAACCCGCCCGTTCAGCTCGATCCGTCCGGAAGCGCTCAGGGTGAAGTCACTGGAGCTGGCCGCCTCGCCGCGCATGCGCACGCCAACGCCATCTTCGGTCGCGAGCAGGCGGATGCGGTTGGCGTACATGCCGCCCAGCGCCGTGGAGTCGATGGCGTAGGCCGGTTTGTCGCCGTCCGCCGCCAGGGCGTTGACGGTGCGATCGGCATAATTGAAGCGGTTGCTGCCGGCGACGATGCCGACATCCTTGCCGTTCACCTGGCCATCGATCAGCACGTTGCGCGCCACCAGGTCGAGCACGTCCTGGCGCTGGCCATCCAGGCCCTTGCCGGTGACCAGGATATCGCCACGGTTGACCTGGAAGCCGCTCACCGAACCGTCCGCGCCCAGCACCGGCTGGCCAGTGGTGAGAGTCGCGCGGTCACTGTTGATGAAACCACAGCCGGCGCAGGTGATGCCGTATGGGTTGGCAATGATCACGTCGGCCTTGCCGCCGAGCACTTCGGCGTAGCCTTGCAGGCTCGAACGATTATTCGCCACCACCTCGTTGAGGATGACCCGCGCCTGATCGTTCAGGTTGAGGTTCGGCATCACCTGGCCTGCCAGCTGCGACTGCAGGGCTCCCGTGCCCGTCTTCGCCGAGTTGTTGTTGAGCACCTGGCCGCTGGGGTCGATGTTGTACTGGATGTAGCGGTTGTGCGAGACACCGGCGGCATTGCCGGCAGCGATGTCGATGACCTGCACACCGTTGCCGGCTCGGTAGGCCTGAGTGTTGCCATCGGCAGTCTGCACCCCGCCGGCCAGCGCCGACTGCGCGTAGAGCGCGGCGGACAGGCTGCCCAGCACGAACACCCCGATCTTCCCGCCCGCCCCTGCGCTCCCCGCACCGGCCGCGCCGCGCTTACCCTGGGAGCAGGCGTGCTCCGAGGCGACGACGAAGGCGTTGCGGCACAAACTCCAGATCACTCGATAGACGTGGTTCATGACGGCTGCTTCCTCAGAAACTCAGGCTGGCGCTGAAGTAGGTGGAATCGCTGGGGCGATCGAGAAAATCCGGCTTCTCGAGAGGCCAGGCGTGGAAGACATCGAGGTTGAACACCCCCAGGGTGGTGCTGACGCCCAGCGCCGCGCCGGTCAGCTTGCCTTGCGGCAGGCCGGGCTCGCGGTTCCACACCTTGCCGTGGTCCAGCGCGACATAGGGCCGGATCTGTCCGGCCAGGCCCTGGCGCAGGGCGAAGCTGCGGTGCAGGTTGAGTTGGTTGCGCAGGAACCAGCCGTTGTCGCCCGACAGGCTTTGGTCCTCGAAGCCGCGCACGCTATAGAGGCTGCCGACGAGTATCTGCTCGGAGCCGTAGAGCACGTCCTGCGCCTTCTGCCCGGTGAACTGCGAGGTGAAGCTCCACGACTGGCCGAGCATCAGGAACGGCCGGAACCAGTTGGCGCCGTACTTGAACGCGGTGTACTGCGCACGGGGCGCGTAGTCCGGCAGGCCGGACGGGTCATCCAGCGCATCGAACAGTTTCAGGCCACGGGAAACCCCAGCGTTTACGGTGAACGAGCCGCCGAGCAACTGGGTGGTGAAGGACGAATCCAGGTCCAGCACGGTCAGCTTGCGACTGCTGACGTCCAGGTAGATGTCTTCCAGGTAGTTCTTGAAGTCCTTGCGGGTCAGCGTCGCCGACAGGTTCCACAGTGATTGCTGGCCGCGCCAGGCCACGTAGTCGGTCCGCAGCGAGTAGAAACTGGAATCGCCGCTGGTGCGCAACCGAGTGCCGCCGGCCGTACGGATGTGGCTGGCGTAATGGGTGTCGGAGGCATTGAAACTGACCGTGGCGTAGCCGAAAGGCACCACGTAGCTCAGGTTGCTCAGGTACGACGCGCGGCTGCCAGCGTCATAGGGCACGGCACGCCGATGGGTGAGGCTGAGGAAGTCGTTGAAGCCCAGCGGGTTGTCCAATGCCAGGTTGGCGCCGGCCTGGTTCTGCCCGGTGGAATCCTGGCCATAGTTGTCGTAGGTGAGGTTCAGTCGTGCCGGTCGCATGGGATGGTTGCTGAACAGCACCACACTGTCACCCGGCGCACTGCCCGGCGCGATGTCCATCACCGCGTCGTTGGAAGGCAGACGGTTGATCTGGTCCAGCGCCTGTTCGAGATCGCGCAGGTTCAGCGGCTTGCCGACCACCCCGGGCGCGACGTTGGGCACTGAGATGGAGCCGGCGCCGCCGTCCTCCACGCGGATCGTCTCGACCCGGCCCTCCTCCACGTCCACCGTCAGCGTACCGCCGGAAAGATCCTGCGCCGGCAGGTAAGCCCGCGCCGCCACATAGCCCTTGGCGATATACGCCGCGGTAATGGCCGACAGCACCTGCTCGATCTCCCGCACGCCCAGACACTTGCCTTGGTAGGGCTGCACCAGCAGGTCGACGCTAGAGGGGCGGATCAGCTTCGCACCGCGTACCTCGATAGAGCGGATATCCCGGCAGGGGCCTTCGGGCAGCTCCCGCGCCTTGCCGGCCGGAACCTGCAGGTGCGTGGGTGGCTCGGCGGAACTGCGGTCCTGTTGCTGTTGCTGCTGCAGGCGTTCGATCGTGTCGCGTTGCAGGCGGTCGGCCTGGCGCACCGCGTTCTCGATTACCGCACCCGGCCCGGCGGCATGGCCAGCGCCGGGCCACAATGCGGCGAACAGCAGAAGGGAACAGCGGCCGATCGTGCGCAGCGCGCTACCGATCATGGATGCACATCCTGGCAGGGACATCGTCGAACCTCTCCTCGGTTTGGGAACGCCCACCGCAAGACGCCGAGCAGACAGATGCCCGGTACGACGGGGAGCTGGGGGACGAGGAGAAGGCTGCCGTGGCAACGGCGCTCAGGAGATCGAAAGGGAGACAGCCACGACGGCTGCCATCAGCGGGCACGACGACTCGACCATGCCCTGGGTCTCTCCATGATCCTTCGAACTGCGTCCTTTGGGTGGGATCAGCTTAGGGAGGGCGGTGGCGGCGGCACATACGGCAAGTGTCGTATTTTTGAGACACCTTTGATGCGGGAGCACCGGTCTTTCCGATGCCGGTGAATACCGGAATAATCCCGTCCGACAGAACAACAACGAGCCAGACAGGAGTGGACCATGGGCAAGAGCATCAGCATCGCCGCGCGTGACGGCAGCGGCAGCTTCAGCGGTTATCTCGCGGTACCGGCCAGCGGGCGTGGCCCCGGCGTGGTGATCGGCCAGGAGATCTTCGGCGTCAACGCCAACATGCGCAGCATCGCCGACAGCTACGCCGAGGAAGGCTACGTCGCCCTGGTACCCGACCTGTTCTGGCGCCTGCAGCCCAACCTCGAACTGGGCTACAGCGAGGCCGAGTTCGGCCAGGCCATCGGCCTGTTCCAGCGCTTCGACGTGGACAAGGGCGTGGACGACATCGCCGCCGCCATGGACGCCCTGCGCGCGCTGCCGGAAGTAGAAGATCGCGGCATCGGCTACGTCGGCTTCTGCCTGGGCGGCAAGCTCGCCTACCTCACCGCCGCGCGCACCGACGCGGCCTGCTCGGTGGGCTACTACGGCATGGGCATCGAGCACCTGCTGGACGAGGCGCAGAACATCCGGGGTCGCCTGGTGCTGCACTTCGCCGAGCAGGACGTGTATTGCGACGCCAACGCCCGCGCGGCCATCGGCGAGGTGCTGGGCAAACTGCCGAAGGCGGAGATCTACAGCTACCCCGGCGTCGACCACGCCTTCGCCCGCCCCAACGGCATGCACTTCGACAAGCCCGCCGCGCTGATGGCCCACGAGCGCAGCATCGGCGCGCTCAAGCGCGAGATCGGCCCGGACTTCGACCTGTCGAAACTCTGGGAAGACCACATCCACCACGAATTCGCGGCCCGCGACGTGCCCGCGACCATGGCAACCATGGTCGCCCAGCCTTACGTCAACCATATCCCCACCATGACCGGCGGCGTCGGCCAGGACGAACTGGCGCGCTTCTACCGCAACCACTTCGTCCACGGCAATCCGCCGGACATGAAACTGGTGCCGATCTCCCGCACCGTCGGCGCGCTGCAGGTGGTGGACGAATTCGTCATGTGCTTCACCCACTCCACCGAGATCGACTGGATGCTGCCCGGCGTGCCGCCCACCGGCAAGTACGTGGAGATCCCCATGCTCGGCGTGATCCGCTTCCGCGGCGACAAGCTGTGCCACGAACACATCTACTGGGACCAGGCCAGCGTGCTGGTGCAGATCGGCCTGCTCGACCCTGCCGGCCTGCCGGTGGCCGGCGTGGAGACGGCGAAGAAGCTGCTCGACGAGAGCCTGGTTTCCAACACCCTGATGAACAAGTGGAAGGACAGCGACGGTCGCTGATCCTCCGCCCGCACAAGGAGCCACTGATGTACCCCATAGGGAAATGGACCTGCGCCGCGCTGCTGGTACTTGCCGGTAGCGTTGGCGCAGCTGAGCGCACCGCACAGCCCTGCGACGACGCCACCCTGCAGACCCTGGCCGGGCTGCTCGGCCAGCAGGGCTGGCAGGCACCGGAGTCCGCTGCGGCAACGCCGGTGGTCGCTGCTGCCTGCAAGGCCTGGCCGGATGATCCGAAGCTCGAAGTGGTCGCAGTCGCCTACAGCACGGCGGACGACAAGACCGAGCCCGGCGAGCGCAACCTGAACCTGCTGGTCGGCCAGTTCGACACGGCCAGCGGCAAGCTGGTGACGCGCGTCGACGACAGCATCGGCGAGGACGCCATGGTGGAGATCGACAGCTCCAGCCTGTGGCTCGACACCGCCCGCTATCGCCTGGCGCCGGATGTGCGCGGTTTCGGCCTGGTCATTGGCAGCGTGGCGCGCGGCGCGAGCTGCCCGGACGCCTGGTCCTACGACGACTTCAGCCTCTACGCGCCGCAGGGCGCCAAGCTCAAGGAAGTCTTCCGCACCTACCTGCGGCAGTGGACGACGTTGGAGGGCCAGACTTGCAGTGATCGGCGCACGGTCATCGAACGCTCGCAACTCACCCTGTCGATGGGCCAGGAAGTCCATCACGGCTATGCCGACCTGATCGTCACCTCAAAGGTGCAGCGCGAGTCGGCGGGTGAGAATGTCGGCGCCCCAAGAGTTGTGCGCAAGACCGTCAGCTTCGACGGCGAGCGCTATCCGTTCGAGGAATTTTCCACCTTCTGGCAGAGCCAGCCGGCACTGTAGGAGCAAGCGCGCTCCTACAAATACCAAGGCCGCCCGAAGGCGGCCTTGGTATTTCTTGTCGTACCGATCAGTGCCCGGTGTTATCACCACGGCGGCTGGTCTCGAAGAGGAACCAGGTGCGCTGCTCGGTCTCGTCGATCCAGTTCTCGATCAGGCTGGCAGTGGCGATGTCGTGGTACTCGTCGCACAGGCCATGGACCTCGCGCATGTAGGAGGTCAGCGATTTGTTGTCCTCCTGCAACTCGGCCAGCATGTCCAGCGGCTGCACGAACTCGGCATCGTTGTCGAGGATGCGCTTGAGGCGCGCGATATGGCCGATGGAGCGGATGGTGTTGCCGCCGATCTTGCGGTTGCGCTCGGCAATCGCGTCGGTCATCGCGAAGATCTCGGTGGCGTGGTCATCCAGCAGCAGGTGGTAGTCGCGGAAGTGTGGACCGCTCACGTGCCAGTGGAAGTTCTTGGTCTTCAGGTAGAGCGCGAAGACATCCGCCAGCAGGCGATTGAGCGCCGCAGACAGATCGCGGGTGGCGTTCTTGCTCAGGTCAGACGGCGTGGCCAGCGCGGGCGCACGGCGCGGGACGGCCTTGGCAGCAGCCGGTTTTGCGGCGGCAGGCTTGGCAGCGGCCGTCTTCGCAGCAGCGGGTTTGCTGGCAGCGGCCTTGGCGGCCGGCTTGGCAGCGGCCGGTTTTGCGGCAGGTTTGCTGGCCGCTTTCGCAGCCGGCTTCGCGGCGGGTTTGGCCGCTGCGGGTTTCTTCGGAGCCGATGCGGATTTCTTCATCACCAATCACCTCTACGAAAGATCACGATACCTGTGGATGCCGACCCAGGCGGGAGCGGCTGACTTACGCGGTCTTGAGCCTATCTCGCCTGACGTCGATTGCAAGTTGACCGCAGTGCCGCGCTCGCGTTCCTCCTGATGTGGATCAACCCCGCAGCGGCTTTCTGAAGTACACGACACGCTCGGTTTCGATGAAGCCCAGGGCACGATGAAGAGCATGGCTGTCGGTATTGTCGAGCGCCGCATCGGAAGCGAAATCCAGGCAGCCGAGCGCGCCGCCCCAAGCCTGCACCACGCCCACCAGAGCCCGCGCCACGCCTTGCCGACGGGCGTCTTCGCGGACGTAGATGCCCTCCAGAAACAACACCGGCGAGCCTTCCGTGCCGTTCACGTAATCGCTGCGCACAGAGGCCTCCGCCAGCCCCAGCGCCCTGCCCTTTTCGTCGCGGGCCAGCCAGGCGCCGTGGCGTTGCGGCTGCGCGAGGATGTCCCGCGCCTCCGCAACGAACGCGTCTGCATGATCGCCCGGCCAGAGTTGCAGACGCAGCTCGATCCAGTCGGGCAGATCCCGTTCTTCGCAGCGGTGCACGGAGAGGCCCATCAGGCTTTCTCCGGGTCGAATCGGAACTGCTGGTCGAGCTGGCTGTAGCCCATGCCAACGCCCTTGTGCACCTTGAGCTGCACCGGAATGCGCTCCTTCAGTGCCTCGACGTGGCTGATCACGCCAATCGTCTTGCCCGTGGCGTTGAGGCTGTCGAGGGCATCCAGCGCGACTTCCAGGGTCTCGCCATCGAGGGTGCCGAAACCTTCGTCGAGGAACAGCGAGTCGATGCTGGTCTTGTGGCTGACCAGGTCGGACAGCGCCAGCGCCAGCGCGAGGCTGACCAGGAAGCTCTCGCCCCCGGACAGCGTCTTGCAGTCGCGCGCCGTGTCGCCCTGCCAGGTATCCACCACCTCCAGCTCCAGCTCGCCATCGCTGCACCGCGCCAGCTGGTAGCGTCCATGCAGGCGCTGCAACTGGCGGTTGGCAAGGTGCACCAGGTGATCGAGGGTCAGGCCCTGGGCGAAGCGCCGGTAACGCGCGCCGTCGGAGGCGCCGATCAGGCTGTTGAGGCGCTGCCAGAGATCGTGCTCTTGCTCCTGCTTGGCGATATCCGCGAACAGGCTCTGCTGGCTGGCGCGACGGTTGTCGTCGCCCTGCAACTGGGCGCGGATTTCGCCCTGGCGCTGACCCAGCTCGCGCAACTGTGCAGCGAGCGCCTGCAATTGCAGGTCGAGTTCCTCCAGCGGCAGTTCGCCGTGGGGTTCTGCCTGCAAGCGCTCGACATCCTGCGCAGCAGCGGCACGCAGGGTGACGGCTTCGGTAATTGCCGTTTCCAGGCGCTGGCGCAGTTGGCTGAGTTCGCTGCGCTGGGCATCGTCCAGCAGCGCGGCAAGATAGGTCGACTCGTCGGCAAAGGGGCTCGCCGCCAGCGCCTGCTGCCAGCTCGCCAGGTGTTCGGCGAGACGTGCCTGCTCCTGCTCCTGCCGCTCGCTCAGCGACTGCTCACGGCCTCGCAAGGCATCGGCCTGGCGCTGGGCGGCCGCCAGTTGCTCCTCGGCCTGCACCAGTGCCTGTTGCGGCGCCGCGTGAATCACCAGAGGCAGGCGCGCATCGAAGCCGGCGGCCTGCCAGCGCTGCTGCCATTGCGCGGCGAGCTGTTGCGCCGTGCGGGCAGCCTGTTCGGCATCCCGCTCAGCGGCTGCCAGCTCCTGGCTGCGCTGCTGATCCTGCTGCCATTGCTGCCATTCTGCCGAGCGCTCGGCCAGCCAATGCTCGCCGTCTTCCGGCACGCTGTAGCCCAGCTCGCCGAGTGCGGCGGCCAACGCCTGGTCCTGCTGTAACAGGTCCGCGCGCTGGGCCGCGAGCTGCTGCGCGCGCTCTTCCTGGCGCTGGCGTTCATGGGTTTGCTGCTGGTCGAACAGCGCCAGTTGCTGTACGGCCTCGGCGTGATCGCGCTCGGCGCGCTGGCGTTGCTGTTGTGCCTGCTGGAGCTGGTGCCGGTGCTCTTCCAGGGTTTTCAGCTGCTGCAACAATGCCGTCAGCGAAGCCTCGTGGCGCTCGCGTTCGGCGTGGAGCTGCTGGTCGTCGTCCAGCGCTACCCCTTGTTCCGCGCAGAGTTGCTGCCAAGCTTGCTGATGCTGCACCAACGCGGCCCGCGCTTCGTCCAGCTGGCGCTGCCCCTGCTGCAATTGCGCCTCCAGCCCGGCCAGCTCGCCACGCAGGGCAATGCCCTCGCTTTCCAGCTCGGCCAATTGCTGGCGCGCCTGCTCCAGCGCCGCCTGTGTCGAGGACACATCCAGCGCCTGGTAGGCCGCCACCGCCGGGTGCTCCTGTGAGCCGCACAATGGGCACGCCTCGCCGGGCTGCAACTGCGCACGCAGGTGCTCCAACTGGTGAATGCGCTGTTCCTGCTGCAGGAGCTTTTCCTTGTCGGCAACCTGCTGCTTGGTCGTCTGATAACGCTCGCGCAACTCGACGATAACCGTTTCGCGCTCGGCCTTGCGCTGGTGCAGCGCGTCCAGCTCCGGCTGGCAGCGCGCCAGTTGCGCGGCGGCCTCGGCGCGGGCCCGGGCCAGTTGCTCCAGGCGGTCCAGCCCGCGGCTGTGCAATTGCCCCTGCTGCTGCCGCTCACGCAGCTCACCTTCGGTAGCGCCACCCAGCAACGCCGAGAGCTGCTGCTGATGCTGGCTCTCCTGCGCGCCCGCCGACTCGAACTGCTGCCGCATGAAGGCGACGTTGCCTTGCAGGGTCTGCCGTTGTGTCGTCGCGCTCTGCAATGCCTGGTCGGCCGTCTGCGCCTGCCGCTGCACGTCGGCGATGGCCTGGGCCAGACGCGAACGCTGGGCGAACTGTGCCCGCCAGCCGCCGAGCAGCTCACCCAGCTTCGCTCGCTGCGGGTACTGCGCCAGGCGCGCCTGCAGCTCCTGGCGCTGCTCGCCAAGGGCCTTGCGCTCGCCCTCGCATGCATCCTGCGATTGCTGAGCATATTGGTTCGCCGCCCACAGCGCCTGGGCGATCTCTTCTCGCCGGAGCGTCTGCTGAGCGAGATTGTCCTCCAGCGCCGTGCGGCCCTGTTCGACATTCTCCCGGGTGCTTCGCCAGGCCTGGTGCAAGGGCTGCAGACGAGCAGCGGGCTCGCTGTCCGCCAGGCGCTGCAGATCGGGTCGTGCCTGCTCCAGCGCCTCGCGGGCAGCGGATTCCTTCGCGCCGGCCTGCTCGACCTGCTGCTGAGCACGGCTGAGGTCTTCGCACCAGCGACGCTGCGCCTGGAGGGCCGACTGCTGCGCCTGCAAAGCCGCTTCCTGCACCGCAGCATCGCGCCCTTGCTGCTCCAGCTCGCCGCGCTGCTCGGCGCTGAGCAGTTCAACGCCGTCGGCGCGGGCGCGCAGTTGGTCCAGCGCGCCGCGAACTTCACGGGTGCGCTCGAAGACGCGCTGGGAAATCAGGCCGTAGATCTCCGTGCCGGTGAGCTCCTCCAGCAGTTCCGCGCGCTGGTTGGCGTTGGCCTCGAGGAAGGCGGCGAACCCGCCCTGGGCCAGTAGCATGGATTTGGTGAAACGCTCGAAATCAAGGCCGGTGAGGGTCTCGGTCTGCTTGAGCTTGTCGTTGATCTTGTCGGTGAGGATCTGCCCTTCGCCGGAGGCGCGGTCGATACGCACCAGCTCCACCTTTGGCGCCTGCAACGCGCCTTCGGCCTTGTCGCGGGCGCGACGCTGGCTCCAGAAGGCGCGATAGGGCTGCCCCTTCACCTCGAACTCGACTTCGGCGAGACAGTCGGCAGTATGCCGGGTCATCAGCTCATTGCCGCTCTGCGACAGCACGCTCATGCGTGGCGTACGGTGGTACAGCGCCAGGCAGATGGCATCGAGCAAGGTGGTCTTGCCCGCTCCGGTCGGCCCGGTGATGGCGAACAGGCCGTTGCCGGCGAAAGGTTCGGCAGTGAAATCGATCTTCCATTCGCCCTTCAGCGAATTGAGGTTCTTCAGGCGCAGGCTGAGGATTCTCACGAGCGTTCCTCCTGCAGGTCGGCGACGACCTGTCGGTATAGCCCGGTCAGTCGTTCGCGCAGCGCTGCGTCTAGTTCCTCGGCGTCCAGCCGCTGGCGAAACACATCCTCGGGGCTCAGCTCGTCGAGGGTTTCCTTCGCTTCGCTGAACAGCGCCGCCTGCGCGGTGCCGCGCTCGCGGCGGGTGCGCAGGACGATCACCGGCAGTTCTTCGCAAAGCTTCTCGACGCGCAGCTGGATGTCGGTCAGGTAGTCATCGGTGTGCACCATGACTTCCAGCCAGACGGGTTGCTCCGCACTGCCTTCGCGGGCGACGCGGGCCAGTTCGGCGGGCAGTTCGGCGAGGCTGCCGGACACCGATTTCAGCGGCTGGAAGCGCGGCACCGGCAGCGCGGTGACGCTGCGCAGGCCACTGTCATCCAGGTCCACCAGCAGTACTTCCTTGCCCTGTGTCGCCTCGTCGAAGCTCAGCGCAATGGGCGAGCCGCAGTAGCGGATGTGTTCCAGGCCGCCGACCTTCTGCGGCCGGTGGATGTGGCCCAGGGCGATGTAGTCCGCCGCCGGGAAGGCGCTGGTGGGAAAGGCTTCCAGGGTACCGACGTAGATTTCCCGCACCGACTCGCTGGCACTCGCGCCCACGGTGGTGAGATGGCCGGTGGCGATGATCGGCAGGTGCCGGCCGAGGGCGTCGCGCTGCGCCTCGGCGCGCTCGAACAACTCGCGGTAGTGCGCCTGGATCGCCTGCTGCAGCGCCAGTTGCTTGTCCTGCGCACTCTGTCCGGCCTGGCTGGTGAGCACGTCGCGTGGGCGAATGAAGGGGATAGCGCAGAGAATCGCGCCGGGCTGGCCGTCACGTTGCGGCAGCACCAGCAACTGGCGCTCGAGGTCGGTGCCGACCGCGGCGATCACCTGCGTATCGAGGCAGGCGAGCAGGTCGCGGGACTCCTCCAGCATCGCCACCGAGTCGTGGTTTCCACCCAATACCACCAGGCGAGCGCCGGTATCCCGCAGCTCGACGATGAAGCGGTTGTACTGTTCGCGGGCGTAACTGGGCGGCGCGCCGGTGTCGAATATGTCACCGGCGATGATCACCGCATCCACGGCCTGCTCGCGCACCTGTTCGATCAGCCAGGCGCAGAACGCCTGGTGCTCGGCCTCGCGGCTCTTGCCCATGAAATGCTGGCCCAGGTGCCAGTCGGAGGTGTGGAGAATGCGCATGCCGTGAAGTCCGCAGCCGTATTTCGAAGCTGGGGATGATAGCGGTTAAGGCTCCATCGGGGGCGGATTCGCCGGCCGCCGCCGCACAGGCTGGCTATCTTTTCAGGACAGCACGTCGTCACAAGGACTTCCCATGCAACGCCTTCTGAACATGCTCAAGGACCTCGCCATCCTGGTCCGCGCCAACCTCTGGCTGGTGCCGGTGCTGGCTGCACTGGTCGCCGCCGTCTTCTACTTCGTCGCCCCGCCGCCGCCGATGAGCGCGACCCTGGCCACCGGTGCGCCGGGCGGCGGTTACGCGGTGTTCGGCCAGCGACTGAAGGAGGAGCTGGCCAAGCAGGGCTTCGATCTGCAACTGGTACGCACCGCCGGCTCGCGGGAAAACCTGGGCAAGCTGCTGGACGGCAAGAGCGGTGTGGACCTGGCACTGGTGCAGAGCGGCCAGGAGCAGCAGCTTGAACCCAAGCAGCGCGAGCACCTGCAAACCCTCGGCGCGATGTTCCAGGAGCCGCTGTGGCTGTTCCAGCGCCGCGAGGCGAAGATCGACCGCCTGGCCGACCTGCTCGCCCTGCGCGTCGCAATCGGTGGCGAAGGCAGCGGCACCGATGCGGTGACCCAGGCCATCCTCAAGGCCAACGAGATTCCCACCGAGCCCCTGCCGGCAGGCTGGCAGGCGCGCGGCGGCAACGCGGTGGCCAACGAACTGCTGGCCGGCCAGCTGGACGCGGCCTTCTTCGTCGGCCCGGCGGAGAACCCGCTGGTGCAGCGCCTGGCGGCCAGCCCCGAGCTCACGCTCACCGGCTTTCGCCGCGCCCACGCGTACGAGGCGCGGATTCCCTTTCTCAAGCGCGTCGATGTCAGCGAGGGCCTGCTGAACCTCGCGCAGAACGTGCCCGACCAGGACCTCGCTACCCTTTCGCCGGTTGCCACCCTGGTGGTCAATGGCGACTTCCACCCGGCGCTCACTCCGCTGATCCTGGAGGCCGCGCGAGCCGTGATGAAGAGCGGCACCCTGCTGGACCCGGCCGGCGCCTTCCCCAGCGCCGAGCCGCGCACCCTGGCCGTGCAGGAAGATGCCGAGCGCTACTACAAGAGTGGCCCGCCGCTGCTGCAGCGCTTCCTGCCATTCCGCATCGCCTCGCTGGCGGATCGCTACATCATCCTGCTGATCCCCTTCATCGCCATCCTCATTCCGCTGCTCAAGTCCATCGGCCCGCTGTACCGCTGGCGCATCCGCGCGCGCATCTACCGTTGGTACCGCTACCTGCGCGAAATCGACCGGCGCCTGGACGAACGTACCGGCAGCGCCGAGCTGAGCACCGAAATCGAACGCCTGGAACAACTGGAAGCCGAGCTGGCCAAGGTCGAGGTGCCGCTGTCCTACTACAACGAGCTGTACGAACTGCACCTGCACCTGAACTACGTGATTCGCCGCCTGCGCCAGCTGCGCCGCAATCGGCGCGAGCGCGACGAGGGGCTGGCACCGGCGGCGGACTGATCGGCGTCGCGCATCCCGGCGCCTTGTCGGGTAAACTCTGGCGTTTTCCAATCCGCCCGCCCCGCCGCCGCTTCGATGCGCGCGGCGCCGCCGGCACTGAACATCCGGGTCCGCCATGCCGATTCGCCACGCCATCGTCCACCTGATCGACAAGAAGCCCGACGGCAACCCCGCGACGCTGCATGCGCGCGATGCCGAGCTGGGCGACTCCCAGGCCATCGAGAACCTGATGGCCGACCTCAACGAGAGCTACAACGCCAAGCCGAACAAGGCCTGGGGCCTGTTCCAGGGCGAGTCCGGCGCCTACCCGTTCAGTGGTTGGCTGGGCGAGTACCTGGACAACGGCAAGGACTTCGTCGCCTTCTCCAAGCAGGCGGTGGAACACCTGAAGACGCTGATGGAAGAGTCCAACCTCTCCACCGGCGGCCACGTGCTGTTCTGCCATTACCAGCAGGGCATGACCGATTACCTGTCCATCGCCCTGCTGCACCACAGCGAAGGCGTGGCGGTCACCGAGGCGCTGGAAGTCACCCCGTCGCGCCATCTGGACCTGGGCCAGTTGCACATGGCTGCGCGGATCAATATCTCCGAGTGGCGCAACAACAAGACGTCCAAGCAGTACATCTCGTTCATCAAGGGCAAGGGCGGCAAGAAGGTCTCGGACTACTTCCGCGACTTCATCGGCTGCACCGAGGGCGTCGACGGGCCGAGCGAGACCCGCACCCTGCTCAAGGCCTTCAGCGACTTCGTGGAAAGCGAAGACCTGCCCGAAGAGCAGGCCCGCGAGAAGACCGACGTGCTGGTGGACTACGCCACCAGCCAGGCGAAGATCGGCGAGCCGATGGCCCTCGACGCGCTCTCCGAGCTGATGGACGACCAGGCACCGCGCGCCTTCTACGACTACATCCGCAACAAGGATTACGGCCTGTCGCCGGAAATTCCGGCGGACAAGCGCACCCTCAACCAGTTCCGCCGCTTCACCGGTCGCGCCGAAGGGCTGTCGATCAGCTTCGAAGCGCATCTGCTGGGCAGCAAGGTGGAGTACGACGAGGAGCGCGACATGCTGATCATCCGCGGTCTGCCGACGCAGTTGCAGGACCAGCTCAAGCGCCGCAAGGACTGACGGTTTTTCCCCCATGAGAAAGCCCATCTCGCGATGGGCTTTTTTGTGCGTGACGATTGGGCGCAGGGCGGTTCGCGAGCAAGCTCGCTCCTCTAAAAAAGCCCACCGGGTATTCCGGCGAACTGCAGGAGCGAGGGGGCGCCCAGTTCTTGCTCATGAGCCTGCAGGACAGAGGACTTAAGCGAGCGCGGCACGGACTTCCGACAAAACGCCCCGCAGCCCGCGCGGTGCGGCTGCTAGAGTCAAATCAGGCGCCTCTCGCTCGCGGTGGCCGCCATGCCCGCCTTGCACGCCTTCACTGTCGTAGCGTCCCCGCTCTCCGGGCATCCCCGGATGCACTGCTCGTACCTCGCGTTGCTGTTGCTGCTCTGCGCCAACCTCCTTTTCGCTGCCCCGACGCCGCAGCCGCTCACACCCAACGTCGCGCGCTTCGTGCTGGCCAACGCCGAATTCAGCGTGATGCACGAGATGGGGCACATGCTGATCGCCGAGTACGACCTTCCGGTGCTCGGACGCGAGGAGGACGCGGCGGACCAGCTCGGCTTCATCCTGCTGTTCCGCCTCTACGCGAAGCTGCCGCGCGACGAGGTGGACGCGCGCCTGCTGGACATCGCCGATTACTGGCGCCTGGAATGGCAGACACCCAAGCCGCCGCCGGACCAGGTGCTGGCCTGGGACAGCCATCCGCTGGACGAACAGCGCTACTACAACATCGCCTGCCTGCTCTACGGCAGCGACATGGCGCGCCTGGACTGGCTGCCGCCCCTGACCGGGCTGCCCTACGAACGTGCCGTCTACTGCGACCAGGAGTTCCTGCAGGCCAGCAAGGCGTTCGACTGGATTCGCCACGCGCGGCGGCATCCGTCGATCCAGCACCGCGCGGCGCTGCGTCTGAACTACGACACGCCGGCGGTGGACCGCGATAGCACGCTGCCGCTGATCGCCCTGCTACGTGACGGCGATCATCTGCAACGCATGGTGGACGAGGTGTTCCGGCTGTTCCGCCCGCCGCGTCCGCTGACGATCCAGCTGGTCAGCTGCGGCGCGCCGGATGCCTGGTACAACAGCAACAGCGGGGAAATGGCGCTCTGCTACGAGCGCCTGCAGCACTTCCGCGAAATGGCCGAGAACCTGCCACGCCTGCGCACCCCGGTGACGCGGCAGTGCCCCGGCCCGGCCGGGCTCAGGCCGGGCGGATGCTGAAGCCGACGCGAGGGAAGTGCACATGCACCGTACCGGCGCGCGGGTCCTCGCGGCGCAGGATCAGGCTTTCCAGCCCGGCGTGCACCAACTCGCCTTCCACCGGATCGCAGCCGTAGTCGGTGGCGGCGATCACCACGCGCTGGCCGGGTGTGAAGCCGTTGGGATCGACGAAGTCCTCCTGGGGCAGTGCAACTGGCTGGCTGTCGCGCGCCACGGCGATGGCTTCTTCGCTGCTCATTTCACTCGGCGCACCATGGCCAAAGCCCAGCACACGAGCGAGCCAGGCACTGACCGCCGGATAGGCGTCCACCAGCGGTGAGGTGACCGGCGTGGCCTTGACGAACCACAGGCAATGGGCGAGGGACAGGTCGGCTACCGAAGGTTCGCCGAACAGGAAATCGCCGTCTTCGCGGGCCAGTTGCTGCTCGACTCGCGCCATGAAGGTCGGCCACTGGTGCTTGGCTTGCTCGGCCGACAGTTTGCTGGCCGTGCCGCCACTGAACAGCTGGCTGCGATCGGCGACGAAGGCCTTGAGGAACTCCGGCGGCAGCTTGCCGAAGCGCATGGCAATGGATTCGGGTTGGAACACCAGGCTGACCGCATGCTGGAACACCACCGAGTCGACCCACAGCGAGAAGCTTGCAACGGTGAATTCGTGGCCTTCCGGGAACAGGGCGGGCACGGCCTTTTCCTGGTCCAGGCGGCGGGCGATCAGCGCAGTGTCGCAGTAGATATCGGCGCCGACCTGCAACACGGGCGTCTTGCGGTAGCCGCCGGTGAGCGGCATCAGGTCCGGCTTGGGCATCAGCGGCGGGATGGTTACCGAGCGCCAGGGCAGCTGCTTGAAGCCCAGCATCAGGCGCGCCTTTTCGGCGAACGGCGAAGTCGGGTAGTGGTGCAGGATCAGCTCGGACATGGTGGGCTCCAGCGGCCGGAAAGTGGTCCGGCAGCTTAACCCGTGCTTCGCGCGAGTCCTACCTCATCCCTCGGATGGGACGACATCCACGGCGTTGATGACGAACGGATTGGCCAGTACCAGGCGCTCCTTGGCTTTCTTGGTCAGCGCCTTGATCGCGCGCTCACGGCGCAGGGCGTCCCCCTTGCCGGGGCAGGCCTCGACGTAGACCAGCGCCTGGGCCGGGCTGGAGTGGAAAAAGCGCGCGCCCTTGCCGGTGCGATGGGTCTCGAATCGGCGCTGGGCGTCGTCGCTGATGCCACAGTAAAGCGCGCCATTCTCGGCGCGCACCAGGTAGACGAACCAGGGTTTGGGTTCGGCCGCGGTCACGACGCCCAGACCCGCGCCTGCATGCGGTCGCAGTAGCCGACCAGGCGTTCATAGCTGCGCGCCATGTCGTTGAGCGGCGTTTCCAGGGTGCTGAGGATCAGGTTGGCCAGCACCCCGTAGGTGGCCGCATCGGCGCTGCAAGGCTGGGCGCCGCCGAAGTACGGCAGGTCGCCGAGCATGCCGTCGAGGGCTTCGAGGTCGTCGCGGGCGAAGCCCAGCAGCTCGTCGCGGCTATGGCGCAGCAGGCCGCGCCCCTTCAGGTCGCCGCGGATCTTGCGCTGCAGCATTGTGCCCACTACCGGCCGCAGCGGCGCGGGAATGCCGCGCAGCATCACATCCTTCACCTGACGGAAGCCCTGTTCGTCGAGCCAGCGGAAGTACACCAGCAGCGGCACCAGGTGCTCGTCGCACAGACGGGTGATCGATACCGCCCAACCGCGGCCACGGGCGTCGAGCCCCGCGTCCAGGTCGAATTCGTAGTACTGCTGCAGCGTACGCATGATGATCGCCGTATCGGCGATGGCCTTGCCGTCCAGCGTTATGAACGGCAGCTTGCCCTTGGGCCCCTTGCGCGGGTCCATCACGGGCTTGACCTGATACTCCAGCCCGGCAAGGCGCAGGAAGGTCTCCAGCTTCAGACAGAAGGGGCTGACGTTGGGTACGTTGAAGGCGGGCGGGAACTGGAAAAGAGTGATCATGGCGGTGTCCGGTTCTCAGTCGCCTGTCATTTAAGCCTATCCCGCCGCCAGGGGCGAGCCCGAAAGCCCTCTATCCGGCCTTCGCTGCTCGTTGTGCGCGGTAGGCCGAGAGGCCTTTGGCGGCTTGCGCGCGGATCGCCGCCTGCACCGGCGGCGCCCAGCCCAGCAAGACTCCCTTGGCGCCGAGGGCCTGGCGCGACCACTTCCACAGATCGAAGCTGTCCACATGCTGACAGATCAATCCGTCGCGAAAGTGGAAATGTGCCCGGATGTGATTAGTCACTTTCCGACCGGTCTGGGTGAAGGTGTAGGACGCCACCCAGCGAGCCGACCCCCGCTGCCCATCCGCCTCGACGCCTTCATAGGTCAGCGAGAAGTCCTGGGCGCGAGCGGTGAGCATGCGCCACATGTCCCCGGCCTCGGCGCCGTGCAAGTCGGTGAAGACCGGGTCGCTGAATTGCACATCGGCGCTGTAGCAGGCGGCCATGGCCTCTCCGTCGCGGCGCTGGAAGGCCTGGTAGAAACGTTCGATCAGCTGGGCATTGGGATGGGCCATGGTGTGCTCGTGTCGGTGGGCAATGGGCGCAGTATCCCCAAGGGCTCGACTGGACACGATTGGCGTTATGGACAACATTATGATCAATAGCGCCAAGTTTCTTACACGAGCACAGTGAGACGCCATGTTCAGGATAGCCCTGTTCGTCTGCCCGCAAACCCTGTGTTCCAGCCTTGGCCTGGCCATGGACAGCTTCCACCTCGCCAACCGCCTGGCGGGCGAACGCCACTTCGAGGTACTGCGGGTCAGTGCCGAGGGTGAGCCGGTGGACCTGTCCTTCGGCCGCGTGGCGGTGGAGGGCGGGCTCGATCTCGCCGCCGGCTGCGACCTGCTGCTGATTCCCGCCACCGGCGCGGATATCGACGCCACCTTCGCCGCCAATCAGCCACTGCTTGCCTGGCTGCGTCACGCCCCTGCCAGCGTGCAACTTGGCAGCCTGTGCAGCAGCGCTTTCCTGCTGGCCGAATCCGGCGTGCTGGATGGTCGTCGCGCTACCACGCATTGGGCGCTGGAGACGGCTTTCCGGGAGCGTTATCCACAGGTGCGGCTGGACATCGACGCCCTGTGTACCGAGGACAACGGTCGGTTCTGTTCCGGCGGCGCCCAGGCCGGGCTGGACCTGTGCCTGTACCTGATCGAGTGCCAAGCCGGCGCCGCCCTGGCGCGGCGCGCGGCGGCGACCCTGGTGTTCGAGCACGGGCGAGGCCGCCAACGACGCTTCACGCCGCTGCTGCCCGATCCCTTGCCGGCCGGCTCACCGCTGGAGCCGCTGCTGGCCTGGCTGGAGGACAACTACGCGCAACCCTTCGACCTCTCCGGCCTGGCGCAGCGCGTGCACTGCTCCACGCGCACGCTGTTGCGGCGCTTTCGCGAGCAGGTAGGGATGTCGCCGAACGACTACGTGCAGCGCCTGCGTATCGCTTCGGCACAGGAAGCGCTGGGCGATCCGGGGCGCTCGCTGGAACGCATCGCCAGTGATGTCGGCTACGCCGACCGAGCGAGCTTCGCGCGTCTGTTCAAGCAGGTGTGCGGGGAAACGCCGGGAGCTTTCCGGCAGAGGCTGCTGGGGAGGCAGGCATAAGCGGCGTTTGCCGTGGAAGGCAATTGTGATTCCGCGATCAGTGGAACCACTCCACCGCCGTACGCCAGACGCAGACACCAACGAAGTAAGCCGAAGCCGCGAACCAAAGGCCCAGCAACCAGGGTTGGTCGACCGGCTGCTGGAGGATCAGCAGTGCGCTGCTGAGCATCCAGACGAAGGTCACGGCGATGTTCAATGGCATGAACTGGCGCACGCGGAAGGGGTGCAGGAACTTCATGCGGGTCAGGGTCAGCGCAGCCAGCACCAGCACGGTGACGAAGCTTACCCAGGGGTGCAGGTCGAGCACGAAGAAGTACACCGCCACCACGTTCCACGCGGCCGGGAAGCCGACGAAGTAGTTGTCCTTGCTCTTCATGTTGACGTTGCAGAAGCAGAACAGCGAGGACACCAGGATCACCCCCACCGCCAGCAGCTCGGTGTGCACCGGCAGCGGCACGTAGCGGTAGATGAAGATCGCGGGGATGAAGACGTAGGTGAGGTAGTCGATCACCAGGTCCAGGGTCGAGCCATCGAAGTGTGGCAGCACCGCCTTGACGTCGAACTTGCGCGCCAGGGTGCCGTCCAGGCCATCCACCAGCAGCGCCACGCCCAGCCACAGCAGGCAGGCTTGCGGCCTGTTGTCGACCAGCGCCAGAAGCGCGAGCAGCGCTAGGATGACACCGCTGGAGGTCACCGCGTGGGCGCTCCAGGCCTTGGCTTTGCTGAGGTTCATTGGCGATAGGATCAGGTTCACGTCGGCTCTCTTCCTTTGGACGGCGGATGCAGGGGAGCTACCTCAAACGGTAGCCCATCCCTGACAAACCACTGCACATGGGAACACCGATGGGGAGCCGAGTTCAGCCGGCTTTTCGCGATGCCGCCGGTTTGCGCGGTGGAGTGGGCAGCATACGCCGTTGCGGCGTGCGCTTGCCATCGTGGGAGACGAGCGTGACGGGGCTAACCTGATAACGCGAGGAAAGGCGCGAATTCGTTGTAGGAGCGAGCTTGCTCGCGAACCGCCCAGCACTGTCGCGGCCGGGAAACTCGTTCGCGAGCAAGCTCGCTCCTACAGAAAACGCCGTATCAGTGCAGGATCTGACTGAGGAACAGCTTGGTCCGATCCGACTGCGGGTTGTCGAAGAACTGATCCGGCGGCGCCTGCTCGACGATCTCGCCCTTGTCCATGAAGATCACCCGGTTCGCCACGGTGCGGGCGAAGCCCATCTCGTGGGTCACGCAGAGCATAGTCATGCCGCTCTGCGCCAGGCCGATCATGGTATCGAGCACTTCCTTGACCATTTCCGGGTCAAGCGCCGAGGTCGGTTCGTCGAACAGCATGATCTTCGGCTTCATGCACAGCGCGCGGGCGATCGCCACGCGCTGCTGCTGGCCGCCGGAGAGCTGGCCGGGGAACTTGTTCGCCTGCTCCGGGATGCGCACGCGCTCCAGGTAATGCATGGCGACTTCCTCGGCCTGGCGCTTGGGCATCTTGCGCACCCACATGGGTGCCAGGATGCAGTTCTGCAGCACGGTCAGGTGCGGGAACAGGTTGAAGTGCTGGAACACCATGCCCACTTCGCTGCGGATCGCCTCGATCTGCTTGAGGTCGTTGGTCAGCTCGGTGCCGTCGACCACGATGCTGCCCTGCTGGTGTTCCTCCAGGCGGTTGATGCAGCGGATGGTGGTGGACTTGCCCGAACCGGACGGCCCGCAGAGCACGATGCGCTCGCCCTGCTTGACCTCCAGGTTGATGTCCTTGAGCACGTGGAACTGGCCGTACCACTTGTTCACGCCCTTCATGGTGATCATCACGTGATCGCCGATGGCCGGCTGTGCGGTCTTGTTGGTGGCTTCAGACATGATGAACTCCTAACGCTTGTGGCCGGTGTCCAGCTTGTGCTCCAGGTGCATGGAGTAGCGGGACATGCCGAAACAGAAAATCCAGTAGACGACTGCCGCGAAGACATAGCCTTCGGTGGCCATGCCCAGCCAGGCCGGGTCCGCGGTGGCGCGCTTGATGCTATTGAGGAAGTCGAACAGGCCGATGATGATCACCAGGCTGGTGTCCTTGAACAGCGCGATGAAGGTGTTGACGATGCCGGGGATCACCAGCTTGAGCGCCTGCGGCAGAATCACCAGGCCCATGGTCCGCCAGTAGCCCAGGCCCATGGCGGCCGCGGCTTCGTACTGCCCCTTGGGGATGGCCTGCATGCCGCCGCGCACCACCTCGGCGATGTAGGCAGCCTCGAACAGCACCACCATCACCATGGCGCGCAGCAACTTGTCGAGGTTCATGCCTTCGGGCAGGAACAGCGGCAGCATCACCGAGGACATGAACAGCACGGTGATCAGCGGCACACCACGCCAGAACTCGATGGTGGTGACGCAGATGACCTTGATCGCCGGCATCTTCGAACGCCGCCCCAGCGCCAGCAGGATGCCCAGCGGCATCGCCCCGCAGATACCGACCGCGGCGATCACCACAGTGAGCATCAGCCCGCCCCAGGCGCTGGTCGGCACGGTTTCAAGCCCCAGGAAGCCGCCGTGCAGTAGCCAGTAGGCCACGATCGGCAGCGCCACCAGGAAACACAGGCCGTACTTCACCTTGTACGCGAAGCGCTTGAGGAACAGCGGCGCCGCGCCGAACACCACGAACAGCACGGTGAGGTCCACGCGCCAGCGCAGTTCCTCGGGGTAGAAGCCGTACATGAACTGGCCGAAGCGCGAACCGATGAACACCCAGCAGGCGCCCTCGCGGGAGCAGTCGGCGCGAGTGCTGCCGGTCCAGTCGGCCTTGATGATCGCCCACTCCAGCAGCGGCGGCAGGATCAGGTAGACCAAGTAAATGCCGACCAGCGTCAGCAGGGTGTTGAACCAGCTGGAGAACAGGTTGGCGCGCAGCCAGGCGAGCACGCCCACGCTCATCGCCGGTGGCGGCAGGTCGGGCTTGAAGGTATGAGTTGTCATGGTCTGCTCCCTCTACCGCTCGACCAGCGCGATGCGCTTGTTGTACCAGTTCATCAGCAGCGAAATGCTGATGCTGATGGCCAGGTATACGCTCATGGTGATGGCCATGGTTTCGATGGCCTGGCCGGTCTGGTTGAGCACCGTGCCGGCGAACAGCGAAACCATGTCCGGATAGCCGATGGCGGCGGCCAGCGAGGAGTTCTTCGCCAGGTTCAGGTACTGGCTGGTCAGCGGCGGGATGATCACCCGCAGCGCCTGCGGGATGATCACCAGGCGCAGGGTCTGCCCCGGACGCAGGCCCAGGGAGCCGGCAGCTTCGGTCTGCCCATGGCTGACCGCCTGGATGCCGGCGCGCACCGTCTCGCCGATGAAGGCGGCGGTGTAGACCGACAGCGCGAGGACAATGGACACCAACTCCGGGATCACCACCCAGCCGCCGCGGAAGTTGAAGCCCTGCAGCACTGGCACGTCCCAGTGGAACGGCGCTCCGGCGACCAGCGACACCAGGCCCGGCAGCACCACCAGCAGCGCCAGGCCGCTGAGGAACACCGGGAAGGCCTTGCCGGTGGCATGGCGACGGGCCTTGGCCCACTTCCAGATCACCACCCAGCCAACCAGCGCCAGGATCACCGCGACGATGAACGGGCCGAGGCCGTCGGCAGCGATCGGCGCGGGCATCTGCAGGCCGCGGTTGTTGACGAAGAACAGGTCGCCGAAGCTGATGCTCTGCCGCGGGCCAGGCAGCGGGCCGAGCACGGCGAAGTACCAGAAGAAGATCTGCAGCAACGGCGGGATATTGCGGAACGTCTCGATGTACAGGGTCGCCAGCTTGCGGATCAGCCAGTTCGGCGACAGCCGCGCCACACCGAGGATGAAGCCCAGGACGGTGGCAAAGAAGATGCCCACCACCGTGACCAGCAGGGTGTTCAGCAGGCCGACCATGAACACCCGTCCGTAGGTGTCACTTTCGCTGTAGTCGATCAGGTGCTGGGAGATGCCGAAGCCGGCGCTGTGGTCGAGGAAGCCGAAGCCGGACTGAATGCCGCGATGGGCCAGGTTGGTCTGGGTGTTGTCGAAGAGAAACCAGCCGACCGCCACGACGAAGATGACGGCGATGATCTGGAATGCCCAGCCGCGCACGACGGGATCGTTGATCGATACCCCCCGCGGGCGCTGGGCCTTGACGGAATTCTGCATGTAAGCCCTCTCGGAAGGCCGCCGGGCGACCACGGGGCTACGCCCGTGGCCGCCCGGAAGGCTTCACGTCGTTCGAAACAGTCCGGCGCCCACACTCCGGGCGCCGGAACGGGTCAGGTCAGCGCACCGGCGGTGCGTACTGCAGACCACCCTTGTTCCACTGGGCGTTGAGGCCACGCTTGATCTTCAGCTCGCTGCCGTCGCCGACGTTGCGGTCGAAGATCTCGCCGTAGTTACCCACTTGCTTGACGATCTGCACCGCCCAGTCCTTGGGCAGCTTGAGGTCCTTGCCATAGTCACCCTCGCCGCCGAGCAGGCGCGCGACGTCCGGGTTCTTGGTGCTCTTGGCCTGCTCCTCAACGTTCTTCGAGTTGATGCCCAGCTCCTCGGCGTTGAGCATCGCGAAGAGCGTCCAGCGGGCGATGTCGAACCACTCCTCGTCACCCTGGCGCACGGCCGGGCCGAGGGGCTCCTTGGAGATCACTTCGGGCAGCACCACATAGTCATCCGGCGCGGCCAGCTTGATGCGCTGGGCATAGAGCTGCGACTGGTCGGAGGTCAGCACGTCGCAACGGCCGGACTCCAGCGACTTGGCGCTCTCGTCGGAAGTGTCGTAGGTGATGGGGGTGTACTTGAGGTTGTTGGAGCGGAAGTAGTCGGACAGGTTCAGCTCGGTGGTGGTACCTGCCTGAATGCACACGGTGGCGCCGTCGAGCTCCTTGGCGCTGGACACGCCCAGCTTCTTGTTCACCAGGAAGCCCTGGCCGTCGTAGTAGGTCACACCGACGAAGTTCAGGCCCATGGCGCTGTCGCGCGAGCTGGTCCAGGTGGTGTTGCGCGAGAGGATGTCGATCTCGCCGGACTGCAGCGCAGTGAAGCGCTCCTTGGCGGTCAGCGGGCTGTACTTGACCTTGGTCGCATCGCCGAACACGGCAGCCGCCACGGCGCGGCAGACGTCGACGTCGATACCCTTGTACTGGCCCTTGGCGTCGGCGTACGAGAAGCCCGGAAGACCGTCACTGATACCGCACTGCACGTAGCCTTTCTTCTTCACAGCATCCAGGGTGGCGCCGGCGTGGGCGAGCCCGCTGACACCGAATACGGCGGCGGTGGTCAGCACTGCCAGGGTGGATTTCACCATCTTCATCGATCTTCTCCGTTGCTTTTTTAGTGTTTTGGAGTCCCGGTTCCACCGCCGTACCCTCGTGAGGCACCAGCAAGACATCTAACGGGATGGAGACCTGAAAGTGAGTCTAGACGGCTCCTAAAAACCTATCGGAAGCCGCGAACACACCTTCGAGCGCGCAGGTGGTGCGCACTGGAACGGGTTATCAAGGGATCATTGCGTGTGAAGGCGAAGGCCCGTCGCACCGGCCGTTGACCGCGGCCGGTGCGACGGGCCCTGAAGCAGCCCAAGGCATTCGCGGCGCCACTTCCGGTACAGCTTTCCGGATGGGGTCGGTAGAGTGTTACCGGAAGTGGGGCCGCACAGCCTGGAAGCAGTGATAGCAAGTGGCGTACCAGCCCAGGAACCTTCCTTCGATTTCGTGCAGTCAAGTCCCACAAGTTATGGCCATGCGACATCTTCTTGCATCGCCTCTCCACCCTATTCCGAACGCGGCGCCCCATCCTAGAGCGCCTGCCCCATCCTGGAGCCTCCATGACCCAGCCACTGATCCTCGAACCCGCCCAAAGCGCCGACTCCTGCGTCATTTGGTTGCACGGCCTGGGCGCCGATCGTTACGACTTCGAACCGGTAGCACGGATGCTGCAGCGCAGCTTCACCTCGACGCGCGTCATCCTGCCCCAGGCGCCGACCCGCCCGGTCACCGTGTTCAACGGCATGCCCGCGCCGAGCTGGTACGACATCCTCGCCATGGCCCCGGCGCGCGCCATCGACGAAGCGCAGCTGGAGGCCTCGGCCGACAGCGTGATCGCGCTGATCCAGGGGCAGATCGAGCAGGGCATCGCGGCCAAGCGCATCATCCTCGCCGGCTTTTCCCAGGGCGGGGCCGTGGTGCTGCACACCGGCTACCTGCGCTGGAACGGCGAACTGGGCGGGGTCATGGCGCTCTCCACCTATGGCCCGACATTCAGCGAAGGCATAAGCCTGCCGGCTACAAAAAGACAACTGTCGGCGCTCTGCCTGCATGGCACTTTCGATGACGTGGTGCTGCCGGCCATGGGCCGCGCCGCCTACGACTTCCTGCAGGCCAACGAGGTGCCCGCCCAGTGGCGCACCTACCCGATGAGCCACGAAGTGAGCAACGAGGAACTCGGCGATATCGGCGCCTGGCTGCGGGAGCGCCTGTGATCCCCTGACCCTGCGGAGAACAAGAAGAAGCATGAACGCCCCGATCAGCAGCCTGCGTGATGTCCAAGCCCTGGAACAGGTCCCGCTGCAGGACCGCGACCTGCCGCCGAACACCTACGAACTGCTGCGCCGCTCGGCGCAGCAGTTCGGCCCGTCCACCGCCCTGAGCTTCCTGCTGCAGGGTTCGGCGGCCGAGGAGCCGATCCAGGTCAGCTACGCCGAACTGTTCTCCCGCGTCACCCAGGCGGCCAACGCCTTCCATCGCCTGGGCGTGCGGCCGGGCACCTCGGTGTCGTTCCTGCTGCCCAACCTGCCGCAGACCCATTACGTGATCTGGGGCGGCGAAGCGGCTGGTATCGTCAACGCGATCAACCCGCTGCTCGATCCGGGGCACATCGCCGAGCTCGTGCGTGCCGCCGATTCCCGTGTACTGGTCACCCTGGCTCCCTTCCCCGGCACCGAGCTCTGGGACAAGGTGGCAGCGCTGCGCGACCACCTGCCCGAACTCAGCGCCATCGTCACCGTCGACCTCGCCAACCTGCTGCCGGAGCCGCAGCGCTCGGCGATCAAGGCCCAGCGCGGTAAGCTGCCCGAGGGCGTGCTGGACTTCGACGAGCTGCTCGCTCAGTGCCCCGACGACCACCTGGAAAGCGGCCGGGTGATCGGCCCCGACGAGGTCGCCTCCTACTTCCACACCGGTGGCACCACTGGTACCCCCAAGCTCGCGCCGCACAGCCACTTCAACGAAGTGGCGATGGCCGAGATCATGGGCCTGAACTCCGATTACGACGGCAACGACGTACTGCTCTGCGGCCTGCCGCTGTTCCACGTCAATGGCGTGATGGTCAGCGGTCTCGCGCCCTTCATGCGCGGCGGCCACGTCCTGCTGGCCGGCCCGCAGGGCTACCGCAACCCGACGCTGATTCAGGACTTCTGGAAGCTGGTGGAACGCTACAAGGTCACCAGCTTCAGCGGCGTACCGACCATCTACGCGGCCCTGCTGCAAGTGCCCAGTGAAGGGCACGACCTCTCCAGCCTGCGCTTCGCCCTCTGTGGCGCGGCGCCCATGCCGGTGGAGCTGATCCGTCAGTTCGAGGCGAAGACGGGCCTGGCGATCATCGAAGGCTACGGCATGACCGAGGGCACCTGCGGCACCAGCTGCAACCCGCGCGGCGGCGAGCGACGCCCCGGTTCCATCGGCCTGCGCCTGCCCTACTGCGAACTGAAGTCGGTGATCCTCGACGGCGACGGCCACTATCTGCGCGATGCCGAAGTGGACGAGATCGGCAACATCTGCCTGCGTGGGCCGACCGTCTTCAAGGGCTACCTGCAGGCCAGCAAGAACAAGGACATCTGGGTCGACGGCGACTGGTTCAACACCGGCGACCTGGGCCGCATCGACGCCGACGGCTACATCTGGCTCACCGGCCGCAGCAAGGACCTGATCATCCGCGGCGGGCACAACATCGACCCGCAGATGATCGAGGAAGCCCTGCACCGCCATCCCGCCGTGGCCATGGCCGCCGCCGTCGGCAAACCCTGCCTGAAGGCAGGCGAGCTGCCGGTGGTGTACATCCAGCTCAAGCCCGGTGCGCAGGTGAGCGAGGCGGAACTGCTGGAACACGCCGCCCAGCACGTGCCCGAGCGCGCAGCGGTGCCCAAGGACGTCTGGCTGCTGGACGTCATTCCCGTCACTGCGGTCGGCAAGACCTTCAAGCCCGCCCTGCGCCTGGACGCCATTCGTCGCGTGTTCGAGGACGAAACCCGCCACCTCGCACCGGCACCACGCATCGAGGTGGTCGCCGATGACCGCCTGGGTCATAAGGCTCGCTTGTTCGTCGGCGCCCTCGACCTAGACTCGCGCGCGGCACTGGCCGAGCGACTGGGAGGATACGCAGTGCATGTGGAGTGGCTGGAAAGCTGATGAAACACCCGGCCGACCGCCGGTCGGCCGGGGCTGCCTGCGAATTGCCAGTAGTCGAATCTGACTAATACTGATGGCTCAATGTGCGAAGAGGACTACAGGGAGAGTCAGTCGTGCACATCATCAGTCGCCATCCGACTTCCGCTGCGTCATGAAAGCCGCGCAGTGGAAAGAGGACATTCGCCAACTCCAGCACCTGCGCCTGTTCCAGAACGTGGCGGCGGCCAATCTGGAGCAGTTGCTCAAGGATTTCCGCGCCTGTGAACTGGAGCGCGGGGAAATTCTGCTGTCGCCTTTCAATCGCAACCACTTCCTTTATATGGTCCTCACCGGGCACCTGACGGTGTATCTGGGTTCGCTCGACAACCAGCCGGTCAGCACCCTGCATCCGGGCGACTGCGCCGGCGAGATCAGCTTCATCGACAGCGACCATCCCTCCGCCTACGTCGTCGCCAGCGAACCGACCACCGTGCTGCGCCTGCACCGCGAGGCGCTGATCGGCCTGTTCGAGCACTCCCCGCAGGTGATGCAGAACCTGCTCTCGGTACTCTGCGAACGGGTCCGCGAGGGCAACCGGATCATTCTCGACACCGAGCAAAACGCCAACATCGACACTCTCACCGGGCTGTTCAACCGCCGCTGGCTGGAGCACATCTACGACCGCGAGAGCACGCGCTGCGCGTTCAACGAACAGCCCATGTGCATGCTCATGCTCGATGTCGACCACTTCAAGAACTACAACGACGAGCACGGCCACCTGGCCGGCGACTATGCCCTCTGCCTGGTCGCCCACACCCTGCGCAGCCAGTTGCGGCCCAAGGACAGCATGGCCCGCTATGGCGGCGAGGAGTTCGTCATCCTGCTGCCGGAAATCGCCATCGACGAAGCCCGGCGCATTGGCAACCGCCTGCGCCAAAGCCTCGAACAGGTCACTTCCTTCTATTCGCCGGTGGGCGTGCTGCCCGGCGTCACCGTGTCCCTGGGTCTGGCCGAGATGGACATCCAGGAAAACCTGCCGAGCCTGATCCTGCGCGCCGACGGCGCCCTCTACCAGGCCAAGCAGAAGGGCCGCAACTGCCTCTGCGGCTGATCTCCCACCGCACTGGCCCGTCTGTTAGATTCCCCCAGCGAAAACACCAATAACAACAAAGCTGGGAAGCTGACATGCGCAAACTGCTGATCGTCCTGCTCATCCTGCTGGCCGTTGGCCTGGGGATCTTCTTCAACCTGCCGGGCTATATGGACCGGAAGATGAACACCGTGGCCAGCCCGCCGCCCTACCCCGCCTCGTCCGAGGCCCAGGCGCTGCACCAGACGCTGTTCGTCGCCGACCTGCACGACGATGCCCTGCTCTGGGACCGCAACCTGCTCGACCGCCACGACCACGGCCACACCGACGTACCGCGCCTGCTCGAAGGCCATGTCGGCCTGCAGGTGTTCTCCACCGTCACCAAGACCCCGCGCGGCCTGAACTACGAGAGCAACAGCGCCGACAGCGACAACATCACCCCGCTGGTCATCGCCCAGCGCTGGCCGGCGCGCACCTGGAACAGCCTGCTCGAACGCGCCCTGTATCAGGGCGAACTCCTCGACAAGGCCGCCGCCGACAGCCAGGGCAAGCTCACCCTGATCCGCAGCCGCGACGACCTGACCCGCTACCTCGCTGCCTGGCAGAAGGACCCGAAGCGCCTCGCCGGCGTGCTCGCCACCGAAGGACTGCACCCGCTGGAAGGCAAGCTGGAGAACATCGACCGCATGTACGACGCGGGTTTCCGCATCATGGGCCTGACTCACTTCTTCGATAACGAGGTCGGCGGCTCCGCCCATGGCCTGAAGAAAGGCGGGCTGACCGAGTTCGGCCGCCAGGTCGTCCCGCGCCTGGAAGAAGAGAAAATGCTGATTGACCTGGCCCACGCCTCGCGTCCGCTGATCGACGACGTGCTGGCCATCGCCAAGCGTCCGGTGATCGTCTCCCACACAGGTGTCGCGGGCACCTGCCCCGGCCCGCGCAACCTGACCGACGCGCACCTGCGCGGCATCGCCAACACCGGCGGGGTGATCGGCATCGGCTACTGGGACGGCGCGGTCTGCGAGACATCCGTGGACGCCATCGTCAAGGCGATGCGCTACGCGGCCGATAAAGTGGGCGTCGAGCACATCGCGCTGGGCTCCGATTTCGACGGTGCGGTGAACGCGCCCTTCGACACCACCGGCCTGGCACAGCTGACCCAGGGTCTGGCGAAGGCCGGTTTCAGCAACCAGGACATCGCCGCGATCATGGGCGGCAACGTGCGCCGGCTGCTGCTGGAGAGCCTTCCGTAGGCCAAGTCAATAGGCAGGATGCCCGTGGCACTTCGCCCTGCGGGCATCTTGCATTACACTGGCGGCCGTTCATTCCTTAACCAACACGAGACAGCCGTGCTTAAAGCACTCAAGAAAATCTTCAGCAAGGGCGACGGCGAGCAACCCGTGGCCACGCCAGCGGCCCCCGCTCCCGCCGCAGAAAAGCCCGCCCAGAGCGGTGAAAGACGTCCGCGCAAACCGCGCAACCCGCGCCCGGAAGGCGAATCCGCGGAGAAACCGGCCCGCGGCCCGAAGAGCGACAAACCCCGCGCCGAGCGTTCCGACAAAGGTGAACGTGGCGAAAAACGCGACCAGGCAGCCAAGGCCGAGCCCGCAAAGACCGAAGGCGCCGACAAGCCCCGCGAGCCCAGGGCCGACAAGCCGCGCCGCGAACGCAAGCCGCGCCCGCCGGTGGTCGATAACTGGAAGCTGGAAGACTTCGTCGTCGAGCCGGCCGAAGGCAAGACCCGTTTCCACGACTTCAACCTCGACCCGCGTCTGATGCATGCCATCCATGACCTGGGCTTCCCCTACTGCACGCCGATCCAGGCGCAGGTACTGGGCTTCACCCTGCGCGGCCAGGACGCCATCGGCCGTGCCCAGACCGGCACCGGCAAGACCGCCGCGTTCCTCATCTCGATCATCACCCAGCTGTTGCAGACCCCGCCGCCCAAAGAGCGCTACATGGGCGAGCCGCGTGCGCTGATCATCGCGCCGACCCGCGAACTGGTGGTGCAGATCGCCAAGGATGCCGTCGGTCTGGCCAAGTACACCGGCCTGAACGTCATGAGTTTCGTCGGCGGCATGGACTTCGACAAACAGCTCAAGACCCTGGAATCGCGCTTCTGCGACATCCTCGTGGCAACCCCAGGCCGCCTGCTGGACTTCAACCAGCGCGGCGAGGTGCACCTGGACATGGTCGAGGTGATGGTACTGGACGAAGCCGACCGCATGCTCGACATGGGCTTCATCCCGCAGGTCCGCCAGATCATCCGCCAGACCCCTTACAAGGGCGAACGCCAGACCCTGCTGTTCTCCGCCACCTTCACCGACGACGTGATGAACCTGGCCAAGCAGTGGACCGTCGACCCGGCCATCGTCGAGATCGAGCCGGAGAACGTCGCCAGCGATACCGTCGAGCAGCACGTCTACGCCGTTGCCGGCAGCGACAAGTACAAGCTGCTGTACAACCTGATCGCGCAGAACGACTGGACCCGCGTAATGGTCTTCGCCAACCGCAAGGACGAAGTGCGGCGCATCGAGGAACGCCTGACCAAGGACGGCATCAGCGCCGCCCAGATGTCCGGCGACGTGCCGCAGCACAAGCGCATCAAGGTCCTGGAAGGCTTCCGCGAGGGCAAGATCCGCGTGCTGGTCGCCACCGACGTCGCCGGCCGCGGCATCCATGTCGACGGCATCAGCCACGTGATCAACTTCACCCTGCCCGAGGATCCGGACGACTACGTGCACCGCATCGGCCGTACCGGCCGCGCCGGCAGCACTGGTACGTCCATCAGCTTCGCCGGCGAGGACGATGCCTTCGCCCTGCCGCCGATCGAGGAACTGCTGGGCCGCAAGATCAACTGCGAGATGCCCCCCACCGAGTTGCTCAAGCCGGTTCCGCGCAAGCACTGATCCGCCGCTGCACCAGCTTTCTGCTCCAAAACAAGGCGAAGCCACCTGGCTTCGCCTTTTTTGTTTCCATCGACGTTACGTCCGGTGACGTCACCCCTCTCCTCCGCTGAAACACATGCCGGTCCCCGCGCCAGAGCCTCGGGTTTTTCCCGCCGGACCCGCTGGGACGACCGTGCGGGATTCCCCGCAAACAATGGCACCGCGCCATCCCTGTCACGAAATCAGCCCCGCCCCGGCCATTTCCGCTCAGTTTTATTTACAGACGTAAAAAAATTCGCACGCTTCTTGCAAAGCACGCGAGAACAATTCCAAGAACTCGTCGGAATCCTCCCATGCCCTTGCGCGCCAAACTTGCTCTGAGTTTCCTCTCGGTCGGCCTGATCCCCGTCCTGGTGATGGCCATCGTGGTCTATCTCCAGGCCAGCCGGGCCCTCGAAGAACAAAGCCTCAACGCCCTGGAGGCGGTCGCCAGCATCAAGCAGCGACAGCTGATGGACGCCTGGAAGGCCCGCAACGACCAGCTCAGCAGCCTCGCCACCAACCTGGGCAGCAACTACGCCGGGCTGGACAGCGAGTCCCTGGTCACCACAGCCAACTACGACCGCCCGGTGTTCGAGAACTTCATCAAGACCTTCGGTTACCGCGAACTGCGCCTGGTGGCCGGTGACGGCAAGGTGGTGTTCAGCCTCGGCCGCGGCGTCGACTACCAGCAGAACATCGGTGATCCGCAATGGCGCGACACCGCTTTCGGCACGTTCATCCGCACCGCGCTGGACAGCGGCAAGGCCAGCATCAGCGACCTGGAGCAGGCGCCCAACGACCAGCAGCCGGTGCAATGGCTGGCCGCGCCGATCAAGGACAACGGCAAGCTGCAACTGCTGCTGGTGCTCGAGCTGCCGCTGGCGGCGATCAACGAGGTGATGCAGAACCGCCAGGGCCTGGGTGAAGCCGGGGAAACCTATCTGGTAGGCGGCGACGGCAGCCTGCGCTCGGACTCGGTGCGCTTTGCCGACCACCACGTACGCCGCGACAAGGAGACACCCACCAGCCTGCCCGGCGAGGCCATCGCCAAAGCCCTGGCCGGCGAACAGGGCCGGCTCGCCGAGGTTGGCCTGAGCAACGAACCGGCACTGAAGTCCTTCGTCCCGCTGAACCTCGACGGTGTGCACTGGGCACTGGTGGCGGAAATGGACCAGGCCCAGGCCTTCGCCCCGGTGCGCAAGCTGATGTGGCAAATCCTCGTGCTCGGCGTCCTGACCCTGCTCGGCGTCGCAGCCGGCACCTGGCTGGTCAGCCGCAGCGTGATGCGCCCGCTGGGCGGCGAACCAGCGAGCATGGCGGCGCTGGCCCAGCGCCTGGCCAACGGCGAGTTGCGCCTGAGCGACGATGCCAGCGCCAGCAGCGGCCTGATGCAGGCCCTGCGCGAAATGACCACGGCCTGGCGCCAGGTGGTCGAGCGCCTGCGCCAGGCCAGCGAGGCCGTGGGCGATGCCAGCGGCGACATCCTCGACGCCGCCGGACGCACCAGCAACCACCTCGACCAGCAGCAGGAAGCGCTGGAAATGGTGGTCAGCGCCGTCGACCAGATGGCCGCCACCGTGCAGGAAATCGCCGGCAGCGCCAGCCGCAGTGCCGACGGCAGCGCCGCCGCGCGCCAGGCCTTCGTCGCCATGCAGGGTACCCTGCAGCACATGATCGGCCGCCAGGACCAGTTGCTGGTCGGCCTGCGCCAGGCCGACGGCGTCGTGCAGACCCTGGCTGGCGAAAGCCAGCAGATCGGCTCGGTGCTCGATGTGATCCGCTCCATCGCCGAGCAGACCAACCTGCTCGCCCTCAACGCCGCCATCGAAGCCGCCCGCGCCGGCGAGGCGGGCCGTGGTTTCGCCGTGGTCGCCGACGAGGTGCGCAGCCTCGCCCAGCGCACCCGCAGCGCCACCGACGAGATCGTCGCCATCGTCGGCAGCCTCGGCGACTCCTCCGTCCAGGCGCAGTCGAGCATGAGCGGCGCCAGCGAGCAGGCCCATACCCTGGAGCAGGACACCCAGGCGGTGATCGAAGCCCTCGGCGCACTGGACGAGTCCCTACAGGGCGTGCACGCCATGGCCTTCCAGATCGCCGCCGCCGCCGAACAGCAGGCCGCGACGACCCAGGAAGTGAACCAGCACATGCACCGGCTGAGCGACATGACCGTGGAAAACCGCAAGACCGCCGCGCATACCCGCGACTGTGGCGAACACCTGCGCCGCGTGGCAGGCAGCCAGGAAGAGCTGGTGGCGCAGTTCAAGCTGTAAACCCGAGCGTCTCACCTTTTAGGAGCGAGCAAGCTCGCTCCTAAAAGGTGCCCATCCGACCAGGCGCGCTTGTCGATAAAGACAATAGAGTCCAGAATGGAAAAATAAATCCACTTCTGGAGTCCCGCCATGTCCGCCGCCACGCCTTTCACCCTCAACCAGGCCGACGCCGAACGCCTGCTGGAACAGGTCGACGTGCTCCAGGCAATGCGCGACATGTTCGTCGAACTGGCCGCCGGCAGCGCCGTGCAACCCGCGCAACAGTTGGTGGAGTTCCCCAACGGCGGCGGCGACTTCATCAACTACCTCGGCGTGCTGGCCTCGCAGAAGGTCTACGGCGTGAAGACCTCGCCGTACATCGTGCGCCAGCCCAAGTCGCTGGTGACCGCGTGGAGCCTGCTGATGTCCATGGAGAGCGGCCAGCCGCTGCTGCTGTGCGACGCCGGCAGCCTGACCACCGCGCGCACCGCCGCCACCACTGCCCTGGCGGTACAGGAACTGGCCCGTCCGGACGCCAAGCGGCTGGCCATCGTCGGCAGCGGCCCGGTCGCCCGTGCACACCTGCGCTACGTCGCCGGCCTGCGGGACTGGCAGAGCATCCGCGTCTACTCGCCGAACCTGAACGCCGGCGTGCTGGCCCAGTTCGGCGCCATCGATTCCCGCGCAGAACCCGCCACCAGTGTCGAAGCCGCCGTGGCCGACGCCGATGTGGTGCTGCTGTGCACCTCGTCCGGCACCCCGGTGCTCGATCCGTCGATCCTGTCCAAGCCGGCGCTGATCACCTCCATCAGCACCAACGTCGCTCGCGCTCACGAAGTCCCGCCGCAGTCGCTGTCGCAGATGGACGTGTACTGCGACTACCGCGCCACCACCCCGGCCTCCGCCGGCGAAATGCGTCTGGCCCGCGAGGAGCACGGCTGGGATGGCAACATCCTCGGCGACCTGCCGGAGCTGGTCAGCGCTCGCGCCGCCAAGCCGGACTACCAGCGCCACGCCTTCTTCCGCTCCATCGGCCTGGGTCTGGAAGACGTCGCCCTGGCCAATGCGCTCTACCATCTGCAACTGAAGAACGCCTGAGCCGGAGACGAACATGATCGAAGTCGACTTCCTCATCATCGGCGGCGGCATTGCCGGCGCCTCCACCGGCTACTTCCTCTCCCGCCACGGCAAGGTCGCCGTGCTGGAGCGCGAGTCCCACGCCGGCTACCACTCCACCGGCCGCTCGGCAGCGCTCTACACCGTCGCCTACGGCACGCCGCAGGTACGTGCGCTGACCGCCGCCAGCCGTGCCTTCTTCGACAATCCGCCGGAAGGCTTCGTCGAACACCCGATCCTCACCCCGCGCGGCGAGATGACCGTGGACTTCGAAGGCAACCCGGAGGAACTCCAGCGCCAATATGAGAGTGCAAAGGCGAGCGTGCCGCAGATGCGCCTGCTCAGTGCCGATGAAGCCTGCGCCATCGTCCCCGTGCTGCGCCGGGAAAAAGTCCACGGCGCGATGCTCGACCCCAGCGCCGCCGACATCGACACCGATGGCCTGCTGCAGGGCTACCTGCGCGGCATCCGGCGCAACGGCGGCAGCGTGCAACTGGACAGCGAAGCCCTGGAAATCAACCGTATTGGCAACGCCTGGGAAGTACGCTGCGCGCAGCAGACCTACCGCGCGCCGGTGCTGGTCAACGCCGCCGGCGGCTGGTGCGACAGGATCGCCGAGTTGGCCGGCGCCGCCCCTCTGGGCCTGACGCCCAAGCGCCGCGCCGCCTTCCTGTTCAGCCCGCCGGAGGGTGTGGACAGCCACGCCTGGCCGGTGCTGGTCAGCCTGGACGAATCCTTCTACTTCAAGCCCGACGCCGGCATGCTGCTCGGCTCGCCGGCCAACGCCGACCCGGTGGAACCCCACGACGTGCAGCCCGAAGAGCTGGACATCGCCATGGGCATCTACCAGATCGAAGAACACACCACGCTCAGCATCCGCCGCCCGAGCCACACCTGGGCCGGTCTGCGCTCGTTCTTCGCCGACGGCGACCTGGTGTCCGGCTACGACCCGGCCACGCCCGGCCTGTACTGGGTCGCCGGCCAGGGTGGCTATGGCATCCAGACTTCGGCCGCCATGGGCGAAGCCAGCGCCGCACTGATCCGCTGCGAGGCCCTGCCCGAGCACCTGACCCGTCACGGCCTGAATGCCGAGATGCTTTCCCCGGCGCGCCTGCTGGCCAAGTGAGCCGTCGCCCGTGACAGCCCGCGGGCGCTTGCGGCACACTCGCCAGCGCCCGCTTCATCGCCTTCGAGAGCCTTGCCCATGACCGCCGCTGATCCGCTGGACAACTACAAGGCCATCGCCGACGCCATCGCCGCGCTGTTCTTCCCCCACGCCGAAGTGGTCATCCACGACCTGCGCAACCAGCGCGTGGCGTACCTGGCGAACAACATCTCCAAGCGCGAGATCGGCGACGATTCGGCGCTGGAAGACATGCTCGAAGGCGGCCACGACGAACGCAACATCGGCCCCTACGAGAAGCTCAACTGGGACGGCCAGAAGATCCGCTCCATCAGCACCGTGCTGCGCGACGCCAGGGGCGAACCACTGGCAGTGCTGTGCATCAACCTCAACATCACCCTGTTCGAGACCGCCAAGGCGGCGCTCGACCTGTTCCTCTCCTCGAACAAGATTGTCCCGCAGCCGGACGCTCTATTCCGCGATGACTGGCAGGAGCGCATCAACACCTTCCTCCATGCCTGGTTACGGCAGCGCCAGCTGAGCCTCTCCACCCTCAGCCGTGATCACAAGCGCGAGCTGGTCCTGGCCCTTCACGCGGAGGGCGCGTTCAAGGGCAAGAGCGCGGCGAACTACGTGGCCAATGTGCTGAACATGGGGCGGGCGACGGTGTACAAGCACCTGAAGGAGTTGAAGGAGGAGGTTTGAGCCGACTCCTTACCCGCGTTTTTCGCTCCGGTTCGCGAGCAAGCTCGCTCCTAACGAGAGTCCGTCCCGATCCAGCTTTGGCTTTGACTTTTAAAAATCTTCCAGAGAAATATCCGCGCACTCCGGACTGCCCCGTTCAGAAGGCCTCGTTGAAGCGGAGTTTCAGGGGTTGAGCGACATGGATGTCGCGAGAGCCACGATGGGCCAGGGATGGCCCGTCGTGGCGTGCCCCTGAAACTTCGGTTCAACGAGGGAATTTTTCGCCTAAGCGAAAA
>NZ_BDAI01000012.1 GCF_002091755.1 Pseudomonas nitroreducens NBRC 12694 | reverse complement strand
TGTCGATCATCAGTCTTACATCACAAGCACCCACACGAATTGCTTGATTCAACTTGTTAAAGAGCAGTTGGTTAAGACTTTCGTCTCAACCGAGGCGCGCATTCTACGCTAACCTCATCTTTCGTCAAGCTTTATTTTTCGAAAATTTCTTTTCTACTCAATCGCTTGGGCTTCCGAGAAGCCAAACCTCTCATCAGCGGGAGGCGCATTCTACAGCGATCAAACTCGCTGTCAAGCACCTCGGCGACCTTCTTTTCAGCTCGCTGCCGGAGCAGCTAATGAAGAGCGGCAAGTGAATCACCTGCCTGATCGCCACCCCCAACCTCTAATCTCTGTAAGTACTTGATTTTCAAGTTCTTTCAGCGCTTCGTCGCTGGGAGTGGTGCGCATTATAGGGAGTTTAAATTGGTCGTCAACGACTAATTTAAACTTTCTTCACTCAGCGACCAGGGAAACACGAGCGAAGGCCTTCTTGCCGGCCTGCAGCACGTGAGTAGCGCCGACTTTGAAGACAAAGCTGCGATCCACCACGTCGCCATCCACACGCACGCCACCAGAAGACAGCAGGTCGCGAGCGACTGCAGAGTTCTTCACCAGCCCTGCCTTATTAAGGACGGCACCGATGGGCAGGTCTTCTGCCGCCGCCACTTCCACTTCCGGCAGATCTTCCGGCAACTCGCCTTCCTTAAGACGGTTACCAGCGGACTTGTGCGCCGAAGCAGCAGCTTCTTCGCCATGGAAGCGAGCGACGATCTCTTCGGCCAGCTTGATCTTGATGTCACGCGGGTTGGCGCCAGCCTCTACATCCTTGCGGAAACCATCGATCTCCTCCATGGAGCGGAAGCTGAGCAGCTCGAAGTAACGCCACATCAAGGTGTCAGGAATGGAGACCAGCTTGCTGTACATGACACCCGGCGCTTCCTGGATACCGATGTAGTTGCCCAGGGACTTGGACATCTTCTTCACGCCATCCAGACCTTCAAGCAGCGGCATGGTCAGGATGCACTGCGGCTCCTGCTCATAGGCACGCTGGAGCTCGCGCCCCATCAGCAGGTTGAATTTCTGATCGGTGCCGCCGAGCTCGACGTCCGCCCGCAGCGCTACCGAGTCGTAGCCCTGAACCAGCGGGTAAAGGAACTCGTGAATGGCGATGGACTGGTTGCTGGCATAGCGTTTGCTAAAGTCATCGCGTTCCAGCATACGAGCAACGGTGTACTGGGAAGCCAGACGAATGAAATCAGCGGGGGAAAGCTGGTCCATCCAGGTGGAATTGAACGCCACCTCGGTCTTCGCGGGGTCGAGAATCTTGAAGACCTGGGCTTTGTACGTCTCGGCGTTGTCGAGAACCTGCTCGCGAGTGAGGGGTGGACGGGTAACACTCTTACCGCTCGGGTCACCGATCATCCCAGTGAAGTCGCCGATCAGGAAGATCACCTGATGGCCCAGCTCCTGGAATTGGCGCAGCTTATTAATAAGGACGGTATGCCCCAGGTGCAGGTCAGGAGCGGTCGGGTCGAAGCCGGCCTTGATACGCAGGGGCTGGCCGCGCTTGAGCTTTTCGATCAGCTCGGCCTCCACGAGAATTTCGTCTGCTCCGCGCTTGATCAGCGCCAGCTGCTCTTCGACCGACTTCATTGCAGTTTCCTGTACGTTGCGAATTGCGAAAGGGAACCAACGATACAAGAACAGGCACTAAAAACAAGTTTTGCCCAGCGCCAGAGGACAGGACGTCAGAAGCCCGACATCAGGGTTGCTTCAGAGGGAATTTGGTTATATTTTAGGCAGTTATTTCACATTCCAAAAACACCACTCACGCCATGACGCAATCCGATCAGAAAGCGCCGTACTACCCGAAGAGCCATCTGCTGGCCGCAAGCGGTGTAGCAGCGCTCCTCAGCCTGGCTCTGCTGGTGTTCCCCTCGGCCGAGGTCGAGGCGAAGAAGACCACGCTCAATCTCGAGCTGGAAAACGGCACCGAGCAGATTCTCCAGGAAAAAGACGACCTTCGACCCGCTCCGGTCACGGAAGACGGCAGCTCCTCCCCTTTCGCGCAGATAGAAGGGCAGCCCGACAACCAGAACAGCGCCGGAAAAGACGCAGAAAAGAAGAACGATCTCGCCGATTCGAACCAGCAACCCTCCCCCTCCGCTTCCGCAGAACCTGCGTGGAAAAGCGTGACCGTGGGCAAGGGCGACACTCTTTCCAACGTGTTCGCGAAGGCCGGCCTGCCGGCGAACGCCGTGCACGACATGCTTGCCGCCAACAAGGACGCCAAGCAGTTCACCCGTCTTGATGTCGGCCAGGACGTGGACTTCCTTATCGATTCCAAGGGCGAGTTGCAGGGCCTCAAGGTCAAGCGCAGCGATCTGGAGACCATCAGCCTGGCGAAGTCTGCCAAGGGCTATGACTTCAAGCGCGACCTGGTCAAACCTTCAGTCCACGCCAACTATGCCCACGGCCGCATCGACAGCTCGCTGTTCGTCGCAGGCCGCAACGCCGGGCTGTCTCACGACCTGATCATGTCGATGGCCAACGTCCTGGGCTACGACATCGACTTCGCCCAGGATATTCGCCAGGGTGACGAGTTCGACGTGATCTACGAATCCCAGCAGGTGAAGGGCAAGCAGGTCGGCACCGGCAGTATCCTCGCGGTGCGCTTCGTCAACCGCGGCAAGGAATACACCGCGGTGCGCTACACCAACAAGCAGGGCAACACCAGCTACCTGCGCGCGGATGGCAGCAGCATGCGCAAGGCGTTCATCCGCACCCCGGTGGACTTCGCCCGTATCAGTTCGCGCTTCTCTATTGGGCGCTTCCATCCCATCCTGAACAAGATTCGAGCACACAAGGGCGTGGACTACGCAGCGCCGATCGGCACCCCGATCAAGGCGACCGGCGACGGCAAGATCCTCGAAGCCGGCCGCAAGGGTGGCTACGGTAACGCCGTGGTGATCCAGCACGGCCAGCGCTATCGCACCGTTTACGGCCACATGAGCCGCTTCGCCAAGGGCATCCGCTCCGGCGTGGCAGTGAAGCAGGGCCAGATTATCGGTTACGTCGGCATGACCGGGCTGGCCACCGGCCCGCACCTGCATTACGAGTTCCAGGTCAACGGCCAGCACGTCGATCCGCTGAGTGCCAAGCTGCCGACCGCCGACCCGCTGACCGGTCCGGAGCGCAAGCGCTTCATGGCTCAGGCGCAACCGCTGATCGCGCGCATGGACCAGGAGAAGGCAACCTTCCTGGCCCTGAACAAGCGCTGATCGATGCCGCTCTATCTGGGGGTAATGTCCGGGACCAGTCTCGATGGACTGGACATCGCCCTGATCGAGCAAGGCGCGCAGACCACTCTGCTCGCCTCCCACTACCTTCCCATGCCTGCGGCGCTGCGTGCCGATCTCCTGGCACTCTGCTCTCCCGGCCCTGACGAAATCGCCCGCAGCGCTCTCGCGGAAAACCGCTGGGTGCGTCTCGCCGCACAAGGCATCAACGACCTCTTGGCTCGCGAGAATCTGGCCGCAAGCGCCGTTCGCGCGATTGGCAGCCACGGCCAGACCATTCGCCATGAACCGCACCTGGGCTTCACCGTGCAGATCGGCAACCCGGCGCTGCTCGCCGAGCTGAGCGGCATCGATGTGGTGGCCGACTTCCGTCGTCGTGACGTCGCCGCCGGCGGCCAGGGCGCACCGCTGGTGCCCGCTTTCCACCGCGCGCTGTTCGGCAGCGATGGCCGCGAGTGCGCCATCCTAAACGTGGGCGGCTTCAGCAACGTTTCGCTGCTGAGCCCCGGCGAACCGGTTCGCGGATTCGACTGCGGCCCCGGCAACGTGCTGCTGGATGCCTGGATTCAGGAGCAGCGCGGCGAAACCTATGACCGGGACGGCGCCTGGGCTGCCAGCGGCAGCATCGATCAGGCGCTACTGCAGAAGATGCTGTCCGATGAGTTCTTTGCCGCGAAAGGCCCGAAGAGCACCGGACGCGAACGCTTCAACCTGAATTGGCTGAACGCGGTCCTGGCCAAGCACGACCCGGTCAAGGACGAAGATGTGCAGGCGACCCTGCTGGAGCTGACCGCGCAAAGCATCGCCACAGCGCTGCTGGAAGCGCAGCCCGGCTGCGAGGAAGTAGTGGTTTGCGGCGGGGGCGCCTTCAACGTCACGTTGATGCAGCGTCTGGCCGCCCATATGCCCGGCGCCAGCGTGATCAGCAGCATCGACCGCGGCGTGCCGCCAGAGTGGATGGAGGCCATGGCGTTCGCCTGGCTGGCCCACCGCTTCCTGGAGCGTGAGCCTGGCAACTGCCCGGAAGTCACGGCCGCACAAGGTCCTCGAATCCTAGGCGCGCTCTACCCCGCCTGAACCCATCCACAAACAAAAACGCCGCGCATCGGCGCGGCGTTTTCGCTTTTACGGCATCAGATCGAGAAGGACTGACCGCAGCCGCAGGTGGTCGCTGCGTTCGGGTTCTTGATGACGAACCGCGAACCTTCGAGACCTTCCTGGTAGTCCACTTCCGCACCGGCGAGATACTGGAAGCTCATCGGATCGACCACGAGGTTGACGCCGTCGCGCTCGACGATGGTGTCGTCCTCCGCGGTGTCTTCATCGAAGGTGAACCCGTACTGGAAGCCCGAACAGCCACCGCCCGTGACGAAAACCCGCAGCTTGAGGCGCGGATTGCCTTCTTCGTCGATCAGGTTCTTCACCTTGTTCGCAGCGCCTTGCGAGAACATCAGCGGAGTGGGGGTGAAGGTTTCGATGGTCATGGTGACAACTCTCCCGGCCGAAGCCGTACGTTACAACATTGCGGACTATTATCCGCTTACCCCAGAAAAACGGTCAACTAATCCGACTCATCCATTGGTCCAGATCAATCGACCGCCTTCCAGGGCAATCTTTCCTTACGGCAGCAGCGCGACGTTGGACAGGCCCAGGTGCTCGTCCAGACCGAAGAGGATGTTCATGTTCTGGATCGCCTGGCCGGACGCGCCCTTCACCAGGTTGTCGATGACCGACAGGATCACCACCAGGTCGCCGCCCTGGGGACGGTGCACCGCGATGCGGCAGACGTTGGCGCCACGCACGCTGCGGGTTTCCGGATGGCTGCCGGCGGGCATCACGTCGACGAACGGCTCATTGGCGTAACGCTCTTCATAGAGCTTCTGCAGATCGACACCACGGTCAGCGACGCGTGCGTAAAGCGTCGCATGGATGCCGCGGATCATCGGGGTCAGGTGCGGCACGAAGGTCAGGCCGACATCGCCCTTGGCCGCGCGACGCAGGCCCTGGCTGATTTCCGGCAAGTGCCGGTGACCTTTCACCGAGTACGCCATCATGCTTTCGCCGGCCTCGCAGAACAGCGAGCCGACCTTGGCGCCACGACCGGCGCCGCTGACACCGGACTTGCAGTCGGCGATCAGCTGGCTGGCGTCGGCCAGGCCGTTCTCCAGCAGCGGAATGAAGCCGAGTTGAGTGGCAGTAGGGTAGCAGCCGGGAACGGCGATCAGGCGTGCGGACTTGATGGCCTCACGATTCACTTCCGGCAAGCCGTAGACGGCCTCGGGCAGCAGCTCCGGCGCGCCGTGCGGCTGGCCGTACCACTTGGCCCACTCCTCGGCGTCCTGCAGGCGGAAGTCCGCGGACAGGTCGATCACCCGGGTACCGGTGGCCAGCAGTTCGCCGGCCAGCGCGTGGGCCACGCCATGGGGAGTAGCGAAGAACACCACGTCGCACTCGCCCAGACGTTTCACGTCCGGCACGCTGAAGGCCAGGCCGTCGTAGTGGCCTCGCAGGTTCGGGTACATGTCGGCGACTTTCACGCCCTCCTCGGAGCGCGAGGTGATCACCTCGACGCGCGCCTGGGGATGCTGTGCCAGCAGGCGCAGCAGTTCCACGCCCGTATAACCCGTACCGCCTACGATACCGACCTTGATCATCTGCCTGTCACTCCACCTATGGGGCCAAATTCAGGGGCAGTCATGATATGAGCCACCGCCCCCGCTGAACAGAGCGAATCCGCCTGAATTGAGGGTACGCGGCGCAAGAGTTTCCGCTTTCCGATCAGGGGCCTGATCGGCGCCTGGCGATACCGATTACCGCAGTCGAACGAACTTTCCCACACTGCAGGCGCCACAGGGGTGACGGCATTGCACGGCGCCACTACTATCGGCTCAACCGTGATCCGAGGACGTCCCGATGCTTTACCTGTGGTTGAAAGCCTTTCACATCATTGCCGTAGTCTGCTGGTTCGCCGGCCTCTTCTATCTCCCGCGCCTGTTCGTCTACCACGCCATGAGCGAGGACGCCGCCAGCCGCGAACGCTTCTGCGTCATGGAGCGCAAGCTGTACCGCGGCATCATGGGCCCGTCGATGATCCTCACCATCGTCCTCGGTGCCTGGATGCTCTATCTCAACCCCGCCTGGCTGACCCAGGGCTGGATGCACGCCAAGCTCACGCTGGTGGTACTGCTGATCGGCTACCACCACGCCTGCGGCGCCATGCTCAAGCGCTTCGCGCGCGGCGAGAACGGGCGCAGCCATGTGTTCTACCGCTGGTTCAACGAAGTGCCGGTACTGTTCCTGATCGCCATCGTGATCCTGGTGGTCGTCAAACCCTTCTGACCCCGACAAGGAGACTGTCATGTCCCTGCCCGCCCTGCTCGACCGCCGCCTGCGCATTCCCCTGGTGGCGGCACCGATGTTCCTGGTCTCCACCCCGCAACTGGTGCTGGCGTGCTGCAAGAGCGGCATCGTCGGCAGTTTCCCCGCACTGAACCAGCGCGAGAGCAGCGGTTTCAAGGCCTGGCTGGAAGAGATCGAAGCCGGGCTGGCAGCCGACCCGCAGGCAGCGCCCTATGCGGTCAACCTGATCGTCCACAACACCAATCCGCGGCTGCAGGCCGACCTGAAACTGTGCGTCGAGCACAAGGTGCCCATCGTGATCACCAGCCTGGGCGCGGTGCGCGAGGTGGTCGACGCCGTGCACAGCTATGGCGGCCTGGTGTTCCATGACGTCACCACCCGTCGCCACGCCGAGAAGGCGGCGGAAGCTGGGGTCGACGGCTTGATCGCGGTGGCCGCCGGTGCCGGCGGCCATGCCGGTACCTGGAGCCCCTTCGCGCTGGTCGCGGAGATCCGCCAATTCTTCGACAAGACCCTGCTGCTGGCCGGCTGCATCAATCATGGCCACGAGATCCTTGCCGCCCAGGTGCTGGGCGCCGACCTCGCCTACCTCGGCACCCGCTTCATCGCCACCCGCGAAAGCGCGGCCTCGGAGGCCTACAAGCACATGCTGCTCGACGCCCGCGCCGCCGATATCATCCACACCCCTGCCGTTTCCGGCGTACCGGCCAGCTTCATGCGCCAGAGTCTGGAGGCTGCCGGCTTCGACATGCAGCGGCTGAATGACAAGGGCGCGCTCAACTACGGCGAGAAACTCAAGCCGGTGAGCGACGAGGCCAAGGCCTGGAAGACCGTGTGGTCCGCCGGCCAGGGCGTCGGCGATATCCGCGACCTGCCGGCCGTGGGCGAGCTGATCGCGCGCCTGGACCATGAATACCGCCAGGCCCTGACCCGCAGCGCCGGCCTGTCCAACCAACTGCTGGTCTGAGCTGCGGCGCCGCTCACGAGATATCCGCCGAGGCCGCTTGTTGGCCTTCGGCGGCCCGATTACGCTGTAGCGATTCCAACATAGCCAGAAGACAAGGATGCCCCTATGGACCAATCCCGCTTCAAGATCGTGTTCGACGGCGCGCTGATGCCCCAGACGCCACTGGAGACCGCCAAGGAAAACCTCGCCCGCCTGTTCAAGAGCGATGCCGCGAAGATCGAAGCGCTGTTCAGCGGCCAGCCGGTCGTGCTCAAGCGCGACCTGTCCGGCGACGAGGCCGACAAGTACTTGCGCGCGCTCCATGGCGCCGGTGCCAACGCCCGCAAGGAAGCCGAAGGCGTCGCGGGCCTCAGCCTGGTGGAAACCGATGACCACCCCAGCGAAGCGACCCTGGCCGCCCGCGCGGCCGGTGAAGCGGCCAGCAACGAGCGGATGACCTGCCCCAAGTGCGGGCATGAGCAAGCCAGCGCCATCGAGTGCAGTGCCTGCGGCATCGTCATCGAGAAATACCTGGCGCGCCAGGCTGAGCTCGCAGCCAACCCGGCCCCCACCGCGGCGCCCCCCACTCCGAACACCGCAACATCGCCCTATGCGCCGCCCCAGGCACAGGTTGGCGACGACCCGCCAGAATTCGGCGAGCTGAAAGTCCGTAGCCTGTCCGGCCGGATCGGCCGCGTGCGCTACCTTGGCTGGTCAGCGGCACTGTCCTTCATCGTTTTCGGCGCCTACCTGGTCGCCAGCCTGCTGATGGCCGTTTCGCTGCCCCTGGGCGTAGCCGCCATTGCCGCGGTGGTCATTGCCGCCATGGTCTTCAGCGTGCCGATCGGCGTGCAGCGCCTGCATGACTTGGGCTGGTCCGGCTGGCTCTGGCTCGCGCTGCTGGTGCCCTTCGTCAACGTGGTCCTCAGCCTGCTGCTGCTGTTCATGCCCGGCGAGCAGTCCGCCAACCGCTTCGGTCCGCCGCCGCCGCCCAACAGCACCGGCGTCAAGGTCCTGGCCTTCTCCTGGCTGCTGTTCCCGGTGTTTGGCGGTATCCTCGCCGCCATCGCGATCCCGGCCTACCAAAGCTATATCGAGCGCGCCCAGGCTGCGCAGGCGCAGTCCCAGCAGGGCGACGAAGCTGCCGACCCGGCAGCCGCCGCGGAGCCCTCCGACGGCGACTTCAGCAGTGGCGACACCGAAGGCGGCGACTCGGATCAGTAATGCAACAACCCGTGGCGGGCGTGGTCGAACGCCACCCCGCCACAGAGACTCCTGAATGCCTCGTTTTGCCCTCATCACCGGCGCCTCCAGCGGTATCGGCCTGGCCCTGGCCGAAGCCCTCGCACGTCGCGGCCAGGCGCTGATCCTGGTGGCGCGCAAGCGCGACGCGCTGGACAGCATCGCCTGCGAACTGTCCCAGCGTTTCGGGGTGGAGGTGCTATTCCGCGTCTGCGACCTCTCCGAACCGCTGCAGATATCCGGACTGCTCCACGAGTTGGAACAGAGCGGGCGGCAGATCGAACTGCTGGTGAACAACGCCGGTGTCGGCACCTCCGGCACCTTCATCGACCAGGACTGGTCCCGCGAGCAGGAGCTGCTGGAGCTCAATGTGCTGGCCCTGGCGCGCCTGTGCCACGGCATCGGAGCGATGATGGAGCGCAGCGGCGGCGGGCGGATTCTCAACGTCGCCTCCATGGCGAGCCTCCTGCCCGGCCCCTGGATGAGCAGCTACTACGCCAGCAAGGCGTTCGTGCTGCACTTCTCCGAGGGGTTGCGCGAGGAGCTCAAAAGCCGTGGCATCAAGGTTTCCGTGCTCTGCCCAGGCCCAACCCGCACGGCGTTCTACCGCAACGCCGACATGCGCCTGGGCAAGCTCGACAATGGCAAGCGGATCATGTCGCCCGAGGAAGTCGCCTTCCTCGCGGTAAAGGCACTGCGCCGCGCACCGGCGATCATCATCCCCGGCTGGCGCAACCGACTCTTCGCCTGCGCGGTGCGCCTGCTGCCGCGCTGGGCCCTGCGCAAGCTGGCCGGCCGAGTCAATCGCCTGGCCCTGGCCGGCTAGCCAGGTTCAGTCCGCGCGCACCGTGCGGCCATCGGCCCACGCGCGCAGGGCTGCCAACTCCTCGGCCATCACCACCGACAGCGGCGCTGTGCGGCGGATTTCCTCCAGCAGCAACGCCTGGTCCACGGACCTCTGCCGAGCCTGCGCGGCATAGAACGCGCCGACGACTGCCTGCTCGATCTCCGCACCGGAGAACCCCTCGGTGGCAGCGGCCAGCTCGCCCAGTTCGAACTGGGCGGCGTCCAATTCACGACGCTGCAGATGGATGCGGAAGATATCCTGGCGTACCTCGTCGTCCGGCAGGTCGACGAAGAACAGCTCGTCGAAGCGCCCCTTGCGCACCAGTTCCGGCGGCAGGCGCTCGATGGCGTTGGCGGTGGCGACCATGAATACCGGCGCCTTGCGCTCGGCCATCCAGGTCAACAGCGTGGCCAGAACGCGCTGGCTGACGCCATTATCCTGATCTCCGGTAGCCACGCCTTTTTCGATTTCATCCGCCCAGAGCACGCAGGGCGCCATGCTGTCCGCGAGGCGCAACGCCTCGCGCAGGTTACGCTCGGTCTCACCGAAGTACTTGTTGTAGAGGCTGCCGAAGTCCAGGCGCAGCAGTGGCAGGCCCCAAAGGCCGGCGATTGCCTTGGCCGCCAGGCTCTTGCCGCCACCCTGCACCCCCACCAGCAGCACGCCCTTGGGCAGGTCCTTGTCCTTGCCCTCGGTGAACGCGCTCTGCCGCTCGCCCAGCCAGCGCTTGAGGCTGGCCAGCCCGCCCACTTCAGCGAAACGCGCGGTATCGTGCTCGAAGCTGAGCACGCCATCGAGGTTGAGCAGCTCGAACTTGGTGCGGTTGAGCTCCGGCAGGTCTTCCTGGGTGATCGCCCCGTCATTGCAGATCACGCTGCGCGCCAGCAGCCGCGCCTCACCGTGAGTGAGTCCGCGAAGGTTCTTCACCACCTGGCGCAGCGTGCGGTTGTCCGTACGTACCCGCGCGCCCCGGTTACGCTCGCTCCAGCGGGTCGCTTCCTCGCGGACCAGCCCCACCAGTTCATCCTCGGACGGCAACGATAGGGCAAAGCGCGCCGCGAAGCGCTGGACCTCAGCGGGCAGCTTCAGTGCATGGGAAACCAGCACCACCGTGGGGCGGAAATTCCCCTCGGCCATGGCGATCTCCTTGAGCAGGCGCACGGCACGCGGGTTGTCCGCCAGATAGGGATGCAGATCGCAGAGCACATAGAGGTTCGGCTGCGGATCGGCCTTGATCAGCCGCAGGGCATTCTCCGCCTCACGGCTGTCGTCCTCGCCCAAGGGCTCGCCGCCGAACCCCAGGCGCTGCAAGCCTTCGGTCGCCGACCAGAATTGCAAGTTGAGCCCGCGCCGTACCGCCAGGCCGGTCAGGGTTTCCAGGACCCTGGGCTCGTCCCAGGATTCGATCACGATCAGTTTGACCCTGGAGTCGAGCACCAGGCCCAGGTCATGGATATCGTTCTGCACGCTCGCTCCTTGCGCTGGCCGGCCCGGAACTGGGCGCGGCGGTCGACGGCCGCTAAACTGCTGCTCCTGCCCATATGACTGGAGGTGCATTTCGTGGACTGTCTGTTCTGCAAGATCGTCGCCGGGGAAATTCCCGCGCGCAAGCTCTATGAGGATGACCAGGTCATCGCCTTCCACGACATCGGCCCGCAGGCGCCCGTGCATTTCCTGGTGATCCCGAAGAAGCACGTCTCCACCCTCAATGACCTGACCGAGGCAGACAAGCCGTTGGCCGGGCACATCCTTTTCACCGCCCAGCGGCTGGCAAAGGAGCAGGGTTGCGACGAGGGCTTCCGCGTGGTGATGAACTGCAACGACCTGGGCGGCCAGACCGTGCACCACATCCACATGCATGTGCTGGGTCAGCGCCAGATGCACTGGCCGCCGGGTTGATCGGCGCCCCGTCGATAAAAGGAAGCTGCGCGCACCTCGGCAAGACCTGTCATCCGCCATCCGGTAAACTGCCGGGCGAATGTTCCTACTCGGAGGTGCGCCATGTCCGCCGACCGTCACTACTCTCCCGCCGACCGCTTCCTGCTGCAGGCCGATGCTGCACTGCGCACCCTGCTGCCGTTCAGCGGCCATCCGGGGCGCCCGTCCCCTGCCATCGTCCAGCCCGACGCCGAGCTCAGCGAGACTGATGCCCGCCACGTGGCCGGCCTGATGCGCATCAACCACACCGGCGAAGTCTGCGCCCAGGCGCTGTACCAGGGCCAGGCGCTGACCGCCAAGCTGCCGAAGGTACGCAAGGCCATGGAGGAAGCGGCCGACGAAGAGGTCGACCATCTTGCCTGGTGTGAGCAGCGCATCCGTGAACTGGGCAGTCGTCCGAGTGTGCTCAACCCGCTCTTCTACGGGCTGTCCTTCGGCGTCGGCGCCGCCGCCGGGCTGATCAGCGACCGCGTCAGCCTGGGCTTCGTCGCCGCCACCGAAGACCAGGTGTGCAAGCATCTGGACGAACACCTGGCGGAAATCCCCGCCGAGGACCAGAAGTCCCGCGCCATCCTCGAGCAGATGCGCGAGGACGAGGAGCACCACGCCACCAGCGCCATCGAGGCTGGCGGCCTGCGCTTCCCGGCGCCGGTGAAGTTCGGCATGACGCTGTTGTCCAAGGTGATGACCAAGTCCACCTACCGGATCTGATCCGGCCGGCAAGGAAAAAGGGGCGCCCACTGGGCGCCCCTTTTTCGTTTCTACTATCGAGCGTTACGAGCGCAGGGGAGACAAGGCGGAAAGTCGGGATGAAAGCGGAGTCTGCTTGAGCAAATGAGCATTTCAGCCCGGCCTTTCAATGCCGTATCTCCCAGCGCAGTAGCTCGATCAGCGCGGCATGTTGCGCGCGTAGAAGATCTCCAGCATCTCGTGCCGAACACGCTCTTCCACCTGCTTGCGCTGCTCGGGCGAGAGATTGCTCGTGGCATCGCCGAACAGGTAGTTGTCCAGGTCGAACTCCTTGAGCAGCATCTTGGTGTGGAACAGGTTCTCCTGGTACACGTTCACGTCGGTCATCTGATAGGCCTCGTACGTGTCGTCGGAGAGGTAGTTCTGGATCGAGTTGATCTCGTGGTCGATGAAGTGCTTCCTGCCTTCCACGTCACGGGTGAAACCGCGCACGCGGTAATCCACGGTGACGATGTCCGAGTCGAACTGGTGGATGAGGTAGTTGAGCGCCTTGAGCGGCGAGATGACGCCGCAGGTCGACACATCGATATCCACACGGAAGGTCGCGATGCCTTCCACCGGATGAATCTCCGGATAGGTGTGCACGGTGATATGGCTCTTGTCGAGGTGCGCCAGGATGGTTTCCGGTAGCGGCCCCGGGGATTCCTCGATCTGGCTGTCGGTCGGGGTGACCGGCTGCTCGGAGATCAGGATGGTTACGCTGGCGCCTTGCGGATCGTAATCCTGACGGGCGATGTTCAGGATGTTTGCGCCAATGATGTCGACAACATCGGTGAGGATCTGCGTGAGACGCTCGGCATCGTACTCTTCGTCGATGTACTGCACGTAGGCCTGCTGGTCTTCAGGCGTCTCGGCGTAGCAGATGTCATAGATGTTGAAGCTCAAGGTCTTCGTCAGGTTGTTGAACCCGTGGAGCTTGAGTTTGCTTTTCACCGTGGGAGAACTCTCATCAAATGCGGCTCTGCCGCGTGGTTGAGCATGCCCGTCAGATGCGTACGGCGCACCTGCGTAGGACGGTTTACACCTCTTCGCGATGGCGATTGTGGTTTCTGGTTTCGGGCGGAAGGCCCTGAAAAAAGGTGGCGCATTATGCAGAGGTCAGGCGACCTCTGCCAGAATTTGCGCACCCTTGATGATGAAAGGATGAAGGAAGCTGTCAGTCCAGTTCCACGATTTCGTAATCGTGGGTGATCTCCACGCCGGCGCGGCCGAGCATGATCGAGGCGGAGCAGTATTTCTCGGCCGACAGTTCGACCGCACGCTTGACCTGCGCTTCCTTCAGACCACGGCCCTTGACCACGAAATGCACGTGGATCTTGGTGAACACCTTCGGGTCTTCGTCGGCGCGCTCGGCTTCGAGGAAGGCCTCACAGCTCTCCACCGGCTGGCGGCCTTTCTTCAGGATGCTGACCACATCGAAGTTGGTGCAGCCACCGAGGCCGAGCAACAGCATTTCCATCGGACGCACACCCAGGTTGCGGCCGCCGGCGTCCGGCGGGCCGTCCATTACCACCACGTGGCCGCTGCCGGATTCACCGAGGAACATGGCCTCGCCCGCCCACTGGATTCGCGCTTTCATTGCAAAGAACTCCGCCGGAAAAAAGGGGCGTTAGCTTAACACAGCCCTCTAGCACGCCCACCGGGGCCTGCGGCTGTTACCCAGGTCTCATTTCCACACGGCGAGTATGCATTTATCACTTAAGCTGGCGCCGGTTTACTGGCACACTCTAGGAAATTGCCCGCACGAATGTTCCAGCTTTCCGATTGTTGGTAACACGTCGTCTGTTAAGCTCTTGCGGATTTACGTACGCGCAAGAATGCTCAGCAAGGCAATCTGCCGCCCTGCGGATCGAGGGGGATCGAGCCAGGGACGCACGGCACTACAGCTGGTCATAAAAAATCATTAGCGCCTGTTGTGCAAAGGCCACTCTTTATTCTTTCCGGGACTCGGGCATGGTAGCTATTACCCTCACACCCAAAATCAAGAACCTCGACAAGTTGCTCGCGCATTGTCATCGCCGCCGCTTCACCGCCAAGAGCACCATCATCTACGCCGGGGACCGCTGCGAGAGCCTGTTCTTCATCATCAAAGGGTCGGTCACTGTCCTGATCGAGGACGACGATGGCCGCGAGATGATCATCGGGTACCTCAACACCGGCGATTTCTTCGGGGAGATGGGGCTCTTCGAGAAGGAAGGCAGCACCGGCCAGGAGCGCAGCGCCTGGATCCGCGCCAAGACCGAATGCGAAGTCGCCGAGATCAGCTACGCGAAATTCCGCGAACTGAGCCAGCAGGATCCGGAGATTCTCTTCACCCTGGGCAGCCAAATGGCCGATCGCCTGCGCAAGACCACGCGCAAGGTCGGCGACCTGGCCTTCCTCGATGTCACCGGCCGCGTCGCCCGCACCCTGCTGGACCTGTGCCAGCAGCCCGACGCCATGACCCACCCGGACGGCATGCAGATCAAGATCACCCGCCAGGAGATCGGCCGCATCGTCGGCTGCTCCCGCGAGATGGTCGGCCGCGTGCTCAAGAGCCTGGAGGAACAGGGCCTGGTGCATGTGAAAGGCAAGACCATGGTGGTCTTCGGCACCCGCTGAAGCATCCCCAGAACGCAAAAAAGCCGGCAATCGCCGGCTTTTTTGTTGTCCTGACTCTGTAGGAGCTGTCAGTCCGGATCGGCGCCCAGCTTGACCTTGCTGCGCTCGGGGAAGAACAGGCGCTTGAGCTCGGTGCCCGGCTCGTCGGCACGCATGAAGGCTTCGCCGACCAGGAAGCCGAACACGTCGCTGACTTCCATCAGCTCCACATCGGCGCGGTTGAGGATGCCGCTTTCGGTGATCACCATGCGCTCGCGCGGGATTTCCGGCAGCAGGTCCAGAGTGGTCTCCAGGCTGACTTCGAATGTGTGCAGGTTGCGGTTGTTGATGCCGACCAACGGAGTGTCCAGGGTCTTCAGCGCGCGCTCCAGTTCCGGGGCGTCGTGCACTTCCACCAGCACGTCGAGGCCGACGTCCTTGGCCACCGAAGCCAGCTCGGCCATGCGCACGTCATCCAGCGCCGAGACGATCAGCAGGATGCAGTCGGCGCCGATGGCGCGGGCTTCCACCACCTGATACGGGTCGATCAGGAAGTCCTTGCGGATCACCGGCAGCGTGCAGGCCGCTCGGGCTTCCTTGAGGTAGGCGTCGCTGCCGAGGAAGAAATCGATGTCGGTCAGCACGGAGAGGCAGGCGGCGCCGCCCTCCTCGTAACTGCGGGCAATGTCGGCAGGGTCGAAGTTCTCGCGCAGGATACCCTTGCTCGGGGAAGCCTTCTTCACCTCGGCGATCACCGCCGGCTCACGGCGCTTGGCACGCTCCAGCAGGGCATTGGCGAAACCACGCGGGGCATCCGCGGCACGCGCCAGTTGCTCCAGCTCGGCGATGCTCACACGACTGCGGCGGTCGGCGACTTCTTCGGCCTTGCGGGCCAGGATCTTCTGCAGAACCGTCGGCACACTCACTGTGCGTTCTCCTCTCGGTAAACGGCGGTGAAGGCCGCCAGCTCTTCCATCTTCTCCCGCGCCAGCCCCGAGTGCAGGGCGTCGTGGGCCAATTGCATGCCTTCGTGCAGGCTGGTGGCCAGGTCCGCCGCGTAGAGCGCGGCGCCGGCGTTGAGCACGATCAGCTCGGCGGCCTTCTGCCCGGCCTCGGTCTTGCGCCGGCCAAGGGCATCACGGATCAGTTCCAGCGACTGCTGCGGGCTGTCCACGGTCAGGCCGATCAGGCTCTGGCTCTTGATGCCGAAGTCTTCCGGCTGCACTTCGTATTCGGTGACCACGCCGTCCTTCAGTTCGGCCACATGGGTCGGTGCGGCGAGGCTGAACTCGTCCAGGCCATCGCGCGAATGCACCACCAGGATGTGCTCGCTGCCCAGGCGCTTGAGCACTTCGGCCAACGGACGGCACAGCGCCTGGCTGAACACGCCGACCACCTGGTGTTTCACACCGGCCGGGTTGGTCAGCGGGCCGAGCATGTTGAACAGGGTACGCAGGCCCAGCTCGCGGCGCGGGCCGGCGGCGTGCTTCATGGCCTTGTGGTGGACCTGGGCGAACATGAAGCCGACACCGACGGTCTCGATGCAGCGCTTCACCTGGACTGGCTTGAGGTCCAGGTAGATGCCGGCCGCTTCCAGCAGGTCGGCGCTGCCGCTCTTGCCGGAGACCGCACGGTTGCCGTGCTTGGCGACTTTGCCGCCCGCCGCGGCGACGACGAAGGCCGCCGCCGAGGACACGTTGAAGATGTTCGCGCCGTCACCGCCGGTGCCGACCACGTCGACAACGTGCTTGAGGCTGTCCAGTTCGACCTGGTCAGCCAGCTCGCGCATCACCGCGACGGCGCCGACGATCTCGTCGATAGTCTCGCTCTTCATGCGCATGCCCATGAGGAAGGCGCCGATCTGCGCGTCGGTGCACTGCCCGGTCATGATCTCGCGCATGACGTCCTGCATTTCCTCGGTGGACAGGTCCAACTGGTTGACCACGCGGTTGAGGGCTTCCTTGATATTCATGCGCGCACCCCGCCGGTCTGCTTGAGGAAGTTGGCCAGCATCTCGTGGCCCTGTTCGGAGAGGATCGACTCAGGGTGGAACTGCACGCCCTCGACGTTCAGCGTCTTGTGGCGCAGGCCCATGATCTCGTCGACCGAGCCGTCATCCAGCGCCGTCCAGGCGGTGATCTCCAGGCAATCGGGCAGCGTCTCGCGCTTGACCACCAGGGAGTGATAGCGGGTCTGGGTCAGCGGATTGTTCAGGCCGGCGAATACACCCTGGTCCTTGTGGAACACAGGACTGACCTTGCCGTGCATGACTTGGCGCGCCCGCACCACGTCACCACCGAAGGCCTGGCCGATGGACTGGTGGCCCAGGCACACGCCCAGCAGTGGCAGCTTGCCGGCGAAGCGTTCGATCACTTCCAGGGAAACACCCGCTTCGTTCGGGGTGCACGGACCGGGGGACAGGACGATGCGCTCGGGATTGAGCGCGGCGATCTGGTCGACGCTCAACTCATCGTTGCGAATGACGTGGATGTCGGCCTTCAACTCGGCGAAGTACTGCACCAGGTTGTAGGTGAAGGAATCGTAGTTATCGATCATCAGCAGCATGTCTGCTCGAACCTCATGATTGCACTGCTTTCGGATCGCGCCATCGTCGACACCCGTTGCGGCCTCGTAGGCTGCGCGAATCTGGCAATTATGCCAGCGGATGGGAGAAATGGACGCGTAAGAAGAGACCGGCGCTATGCCGGGAAAGAAGGAATCAGGCGCGCCAGCGCCAACGGGCGAATGCCTTGAGGAGGGAGGTGATGATGCGGGTGCGGTGGATCACGGTTGCGGTCTCGCCTAGCGATGGCCGAACAGTAGCCCAAGGCCGGGCGCCAGCGCAATACGCGCGGCGCCCCTGCCGACGAAGGTAGGACGTTTCACTGGCACGCCTGGAGGGCAGCACGCAGGCGGGTTTCGTAGGCCAGGTGTTGCTGACGCTCGGCCAGCAGCGCACGAACCTTGGTTTGCAGGTCGTCCGCCGGGCGCAGGGCGGTGGTGGCGAATTGGGGAGCTTCGATGGCCGGTGTCTGGCACGGCACCGGGATGGGAATACGGATTTCCACGGGCTTGGGTGAAGTCGCGGCGCAACCGGCGATCAACAGCGGGAAGATCAGCATGAGCACTTTCATGGCAGCAGTTCCCGGTCGATCAGTTGACGAACCACCGCGCACTCTTCGCCCTCGCTGCGCTCCAGCAACAGTCGGTTTGCGGCATCTTCATGGCTTTGCGCCAGGTCACGGGCCTGGGCCAGGGCTCGCTCGGCGGCCTCCGCACGCTGGCGGGAGCTTTCAGCCAACACGTCGAGCTGCTCGTTCTGCAGCACCAGCCGGGATTCCAGCGCCTTGCCGGCTTCGCTGCAACGCGCCTGCTCGAGCTGCAGGCCCTGCAACTGCCCGCCATAGAAGCGCGACGCCAGCCAACCGCCGAACAGGCCACCCAGCAGGAAGCCGGCCATCCCCAGCGCCAGCCAGAAACGGCTCATCCCAGCACCTCCTGCGCACGCCGCCAGAGCAGCAAGCGCTCCTCCAGGCCATTGAGCCCGCCATTGATGCGCCGGGTAATGTCCTCGAAGCGCCCGGCGTCCGCCAGCTCGCCAAGTCCGTTGCGCTGCCACCACCAGGCGGCGGATCGACACGCCCAGCGTGGCTCCGCCAGCAGTTGCGGGCGGGCGACAAAGGGCTGTGCGAGCCCTTCGCCAACCGAGCGGTAGTTGCTCCGTCCCGTCACCTGCAGCAGGCCGCGTCCACGAAAACGCCAGCCGTCGCCAGAGGCTTCGTCACCGTTTCCGTTGCGCCCGGCGTAGACGAGGTTGGCAATGCGCTCCGGCTGGTACGCCACCTCTCGCGCCAGCGCCGTGGGCGAGCCGTCGGCGCTGCGGAAGCGCCGGGGCCAGATGGCGGCCAGACGCTGGGCGCTGTAAGTCAGGCTTTCCACGCAGCGGGTCAGATGGGCACTTTCATGGCCGACCTGGGCGATGAAGGCAGCAACACGCGGCGGCGTGTCGATTCCGAAATCCCCCATGGCGGCGTCGAGTGCCGGAAGAAAAACGCCCGCGACAGGGCGGGCGTTGGGCAGGATCAGCAGCAGCTGGCGTTCGTCGATTTGCATATCAGCCGCCCTCCCCAGCCTTGCCCTTCCCCTGAGCCCCGCCGTTGCACTGCACCGTGGTAGTCCAGCCACCCGTGGAATAATGCTGGGTGACCGAGTCGATCAGGTAGCGGCCGTCGAGCCCAGCCTTGAAGCCCTGCAGATCAATGGTCAGTTCGGCGAACAGATCGGCGCGGCCGGGCACGTCCAGCTGCACTTCAGCGCTGTTGCGATTGAACTCGGCCAACCGTGCCGCAGCGACGCGCCGGGCGGCTGCCTCGTCCGGCTGCGGGTGGCGGTCGCAATGCTCCGCGGCGATTTGTGAAGGTGCGTCCGGGTTGGTCACACGAACCTGCTTCTGCACGCCGTCGGCGCCGCGATAGGGCACCTTCACCGCTGCCACGACCTTGCGGTCATCCAGGGTAAAGCGGAACGAACCCACGTCCCCGCGTCCCAGCACCGGTATCTCCAGCGCCTGCCCACTGGCGCTGCGGCCAGACTGGCGCGGCTGCACCAGCAGGCAGTTGTTGGCCAGCTTAGCGGTGCAGTCGTACTGCCGGGCCAGCCGGGTGATGAAGTTGAAGTCCGACTCTCGAATCTGGTCGATGCGCGCGATCACTGTCTCGACATTACACGCCGCGCGCCAGCCATTGCGCGCCGCTATATCCGCCACCACGTTCGCCAGGCTCATGCCTTCCCAACTGCCACTGCGGGCGGCCTTGCCCTGGCCGCGCATATCCCCGCTCTTGCCCTTGATCACCAGGTTGTCCGGCATGCCGCTGTAGGTCAGCGTATCCACCACATAGCGGCCCATGCGCGTAAGCGGGGCGCCGTCGTAGCCGAGGAAGACCTCCAGCGCCGCGCCGCGCCGGGGCAGCGTGACGGCGCCATCGCGGTCATCGATGGTGATCTGGAAGGTGTCGGACTCCAGGCCAGGCTTGTCGGTCAGTTGCAGCTCGATCAACCGGTCGCTGATCAGCGCAGTAATGTCCGCGCCGTCGGCGCTGATGCGGAAGGCAGGTTTCATAAGCCACCCTGAATGAAATGGCCCCGCCTGAGCGGGGCCCGGTTACTGAAGCGAATGCCGGTGGTCACTCCCACAAGCGCACGCTCTGGTCTGCCGGCACGAGCAGTTCCGGCAGGCGGATGATCACGCCGCCCCGTAACGGTTGAGCTTCGTCGGCCAGTCCGGGATTGGCATCCAGCACGGCTTCCACGCAGCCATTGAGATGCCCGTAGCGCTGGTAGCAGAGGCGGTCCAGCAGGTCGCCGTCAACGCTTCTGACTATCGTCGTCGCCATAGCGGGTGAACTCCAGGTCGAGGGTTTGCTGACGCGGCACGCCATTGGCGAACAACGCCTCCTGCGTCTCGGTGATCTTGGTCAGGCACCAGTTGCCCAGGTCATCGCCGCGGCCGGTACCGAGATGGACCGGCTCGCTCAGCGCGGCGATGTCGCGCAGCATCCGCGGCTGGTTCCAGCCGACGCGCTGCGAGGTGTCGCCGGCACGGATGAACAGCGGCATGACCACGCCATTGAGCGTGAGCGTTTCCGGGCCCAGGCCGACGCTCTGCTGCGCGCTGCGCCGGCCAAGCCGTGCCTGGTCCTTCCAGGCATAGCTGCTGGTGCGGGTCAGCCGCTGGAAGCCGGTGGTGTCGACGTTGAAGTAGTAAGTCTGCTCGGTCGACTTCAACGGGGTCATGATCAACAGGTGCTGCGGCACCTTGCACATCTGCGCGGAAGGGTCGAGCCTGGGTGCCAGCACCGAGCTTGGCAGGATGTCCTTCAGGCGCGGATCGATCTTGCCCAGCACCTTGTTCACCGCCTGGCCGGCATTGCTGATCTCTTCTCCCAGCTTCTCCACGTGCTCGTTGACCTCGGCCGCCACTTGCCTGGCCTTGTCGAGGTTCTTCTGCAGCTTTTCCTGCTCGGCCTGGGCTTTCTTCACCCCGTCCTGCAACTTGCCCTGGGCACGAACGATGCCATCGGTGACGCGCTTGAGCTTGGCTGCCGCCTCGGGCGTGACGCCGGGCAGGCCTTCGAGCGCTGCGACGCCGCTGCGAATGTGCAGCATCGCCTTGTCCACCGGTGCGGCGACCTGCTCCAGGTCGCGCCGGGCGGCCGTGGCAGCGCCCGCAATCATCCCGAGGCCGGTATTGAACTGTTCCAGATAGGTCATGGGGCCTCCCTACATGACGACGGTGTCGAACAGCGCATTGCGCTGCCTTTCCTGCTGGGCCTCAGCGATCAGCCGGCGCATTGCCGGGACCAGCTCATCCAGCAGTTGCTGCGGATTGACGATGTTGCCCGCCACGTTGATGCTCACCTGCGGCGAAAAGGTCCAGCTGGCTGGAGCGTTGGCGGCCATAGCTGCGGCGACCGGAGCTGCCGGGGCCGGCGCGGCAGACTGCGCTTTCGCTGCTTCGTCCGACGGACCGAACAGCGCGCCGACCCTGCCACCTATCCATTCGCCGACGGTCGCGCCGATGGCGCCGCCCACCAGCGTCCCCACGACGGGAATCGGAATCAGCGTGCCTAGCGCAGCACCTGCTGCCGCACCAATGGCCGAGCCTCCGGCCTTGCCGTAGCCGACGGCCTTTTGCGCAGGCGACTGGTCACTGGCATAGACCGCGGCAACATCGGCGATCGCCAACGCGGCATTGACCGGCCCGAAACGTCGCAAGCCCGCTCCAGCTTTCCGTACCAATCCGCCCGCCGCCCTTCCGATGCCGGAAGCACCCACGCGGCGTGCCAGGCCTGCGCCACGACGCAGGATGCCACCAGCGGCGCGGCCGACACGCGAAGAGCGCACGGTTTGTGCCGCCCGGCCGAGCCATCCGGAGGCGGCTCCCGCGGCGCGTCCCAGGGTCGACCGTGCGCGCTGGAAGATACCGCCACGCGCCGCCCTGCCCGAGCCGCCGGTTTTCGATTTTCCGCCGCCCTTGCCTTTGCCCTTGCCTTTCGGCCTGCCCTCGAGGAGACCGTCGCACACGCAGGCCGGCCAGTTGGTGACGAAGACATCCTGGACCTCGCGCTTGCCCCAGTTCCAGGGCATTGCATCATTGGCGTCCTCGACGAATTTCTTTGCATCGATCAGGGACTTCAGCGCCAGCAGACCACCGCCGACAAACTCCAGGACGCCCTGATGGCTGAGCATGGCATCACCCATTCCCAGCATGGCGCCGGAAATCTTCTGCTCACTGGCCTCCAACTGCCCCAGCGGAGATTCCTGATGTTGCTTGACGCCCTGCTGCAACAGGTCGGCCGGGGCAGCAGCCAGGGACTGCCTGGTCTGCAACAAGGCCTCAGCCTTCTGCGAGTCTCCTGGCCGCAACGAGGCCAGGCTGCCAAGCAGATCGCGGCTGAACAGCTCGACCGACGGCGCTTCCTTCTGACCACGCCACGCCACTGCACTCAACGCACGCTCCAGATCGGCGGCATTGTTGATGCCCCCCTTCTGCTGCAGGGCGCTGATCAGCTGTGCCGTCGTCTGCATCGACACGCCCTGCCCCTGGGCGAACCTGGCCGCCACCGGCAACATCGTGTCCATATCGCGGAGCGGCACCTTGCTCTCGGCCATCGCCTGCGCCAGGTCCAGCACCTTTTCGCGGGGCATCGCAGCAGCATCCGCCGCCATCACAACGCGCTTGCCCAATGCCGCCTCGGCGACCGGGTCGTAGGGTTGCCCTGCCGCTTCGCGAACCTGCATCAGACGCCCACGAAACGCGAGGCTCGCGCTCAAGGAAGATCGCGCGACATCACCGACAGAGTTCAGCTCGGACAACGACTTTGTCGCCGTTTCCATTCGCTGCCAATCGTTCGCCGGTGCGCTCGCCGCTGGCGCTACACCGACGGTGATTTTCGGCAAGCGAACCTCTGCCGGCCGCAGCCCCAGCAGATCGATGATCCGTCGCAGCGCCAGCCTGGTTTCCCCCGCGTTGCGCTCACTGGCGCGATGGCGGATATCCTGATTGTCCAGAACGGCATCGATGCCATCCACCAGCGTGCGCATGGGCAGACTTGCATCCAGTTTTCCAACGAGGGTGCCCAGGCGCACGGCGGAGTCCGTTATCACCCGGCCGAGCGTGCTGCCCAGACCGACGACAGCCGCCACCAGCACGTCCGGCTTTTCACTCATTTCCATTTCACTCGCCCTCTGACGACATTCGTCACTTCAACGACAAGGGAGCGCCGGTCACCCGACGCTCCGCGAGGGCGAACTAGCCCGCCTCGTCCCCCAGCCACCAACGCAGGTCGCTGAGGGTCATGCACTCCAGTTCGCCGGCCGTGAAGCCCGACTCAGTCGCCAGTCGCCGCGCCAGCTGGCGCATCAGCGCGAAGCTCATCGTCGTCCTCTCGCACCAGGCGAAAGTAGGCGTGTTGCAGGCGCTGGTAATCGCTGAGCTTGAGCCCCTCCAGGTCCTGACGGCTGACCTGCACCAGCGAGGCGAACAGTTGCAGCTCGCGCTCCTCGTCATCACTGGCCACCTTGCTGGCCAGGCGGATGTCACGCACGGTCGGCGCACGCAGGGTGAGGACGTCCACATCGACGCCGTTGCAGGAGGTCGGACGGGACAGCTTCACCACCGCCGCGTCCTCGGAAAGGCTCAGCCACGCGGGCTGTTTGACAGAGTCTTGCATCACGGCTCTCCTCAGACGCCCAGGTCGTTACGCATGGCGGCGAGCTGGTCGACGCCGTCGATCTTGCGCACCGAATTGGCCGGGTCAATCTCGAACATCTCGCGGCCCTCGACTTCCAGCTTGTAGTAGGTGACCGCCACGCTGTAGGTGCAGGCGGCCAGGTCGCCGGCTTTCCAGTCGCCCGGGTTGATCTCCTTGAGCAGGCCACGGACGGTGGCGACCACTGGAACAGTGCCACCCTTCTGGGTCTTGAAGGAGCCGCGGAAGGTGCCGTTGAATGCTCCCTGGTCGCTCAGGCCGAAAAACTTCATGGCCTCGCGGCGCGCGCCGTTGGTGGTGAACTTTGCCTCCATGGCCTCCAGGCCGACGTCGAGCAGGACCGGAGCGTCCATGCCTCCGGCACGGTACTCCTGGGTCTTCACCTTGAGGGTCGGCAGGGTCAGGGAGGGCACGTCACCGGCAAAGCTGACGCCGTCGACGAAGAGGTTGGTGTTGGTGAGGATCTGCGGAATCATCTGGGGTTCTCCTTAAGCTGCGTCCAGGACTTCGGTGAGCCACTGATCGGTCACCTCGACGCGGAAGTTGGGGTTCTCGGCAGGCGGTACATCGGTGAAGCGGATGTTCCAGTACACCTTGCCCTGGGCCAGTTGGCTGGCGGTGTTGAGTTCCGGGTCGGCATAGACCTCGAAGTCGATCACCGCGCCCTGGTTCTTCAGGTCGCGCATGAAGGCCTGCAGGCCCTCGGTGACGTCCTTCACGTAGGTCTTGGTGATGCCGCGGTCGACCGCCCACTTGTGCCCGGCGAGGATCGCGTCCATCACCATGTCCATGGTCCGCACGCGGGTCACGAAGGCCCACTTGGCGTCGCTGGAGAGGGTGCGGTTGCCCCACAGGCGGTAGCCGTCGTCGCGGATGATGGTGGTGATGTTGGCGTTGTTGAGCAGGTTGGCGCGGCAGGTCTCGTCGCCGTCGAGGAACTCGATGGGGCGGCCGGTGCCGGTGATGCCGAGCAGTTCCTTGTTCGACGGCGAGGACCAGAAGCCGTACTGGCTGTCGGTCCAGGCGAACAGCGCGGCGGCGTTGGCGGATGCCGGTGCGTCAACGGTGGCGCTGCTGGCGGTGTCCCAGTACTGCACGCCCGGATCGACCAGGTAGATGCGCTTGCTGCCGAACTCGCCGGCGTAGGCGATCGCCGCCTCGTCGGTGGTGTTGGGGCCGTCGACGATGGCGATGGCGCGCAGCTTCTCGGCCAGCGCGCCCATGGCGGTGCCGACCGCCTGGGTGGCGGAATGTTTCGGCGCGATCAGCAGGCGCGGCTGGGCGTTGAAGCGCGACTTGCCATCGAGCAGCGCCTGCAGGCCGGTACGCTGGCCGGCTTCGGTGACGCTGCCGATGATCGAGGAAGTCTGCTGCGCAGCATCCTCGACCTTCGCCACGCCGACCGCCACGACCACTGCGGCGGACTGGGTGAAGATGGCGGTGCAGGACTTGTAGATGGCCGATGCGGTACCGAAGGCGGCGGCCGCTTCACGCAGGTTGGTGAGCAGCACGGGCATGTCCGCCTGGGCAGTCAGCTTGGCATCGGGGGTGAAGGTATCCACCAGGCCGATGATCGAGGACGACGGCAGCGCAATGGTGCGCGCACCGACGTCGACATTGGTCACGGTGACGCCGTGAAAGAAGCTCATAGGGTTTTCTCCAGACATAAAAAAACCGCCGGGAGGCGGTTGGGTGGTTTGCCCAGGCCACAGCGTGTGGCGGGCGGAGTTACAGTGGTCGAGTCAGGCAGGCCAGCCCTCATCGAGCATGGACACAGTCAAGGTGCCAGCCTTCAGGTGATCGAGTAGAACGGCTTCGCGATCGAAGCACGCCTGAACGTGGGCTCGGACCTCGCTCAGTACCGAACGCAATTCAGCACCGCTCATCTCCTTGAATCCATCGTCCGTTTTCCAAAGACAGGTGTAATTGGGATTATCCATCGCATGTACTACTGCGCTGCCGATGAGGCTTTGGCTGTCTCGGGTAGTTTCGAATCGCGCACCCGCAACCTCGATGCCAGAAATTTCCTCGGAATAGCGTCGATGAGCAATGCTCCGCTCCCACTCCTCGGTTGTTCTCTCAACGTCCAGTTTTTGCAGAACAGGTGTGCCATCGACAACGACGATGGAGTTGCCTTCCTGCTGGCCGGCCAACAATTCCCAGTGCTTGTCTTCGGATACTTCGATCCGGTCATCCGGAATCGACTCGCCGTGGACGCTATCAACATAAAAGCCCCGCGTTTGGGGCGAGTAAAAGATCGTCATGAATCACCTCAATAGCCAATGGCAATCCAACGGAAGCCAACGTTAGCGATGGCTCCCGCCAACGTGTAGCCCTCGATGGTGTATTGCGTCCTGCTGATCCCCTCACCATTGAGGATGTAGTTGTAGCCGGGGCTCGAAACCACCAAGGCAACGCAGGCCGTCGGGAACGCAATCGGGAAACTGCCGGTGAACTTCCCATTCTCCGAGATCAGAAACGCACCGTACTGGAGCATCGTCCCTCCAGGAAGCGCTTGGTAACCGCCATAGACGCTCTTGCCCGAAGCAAACGCCAGGGCATTCTGGACAAACGCAGTGTTGGCAATCTGCGCCGAGTTTGCGCCGGCAGCCGCAGTCGGTACCGTAGGGGCCCCAGTCAACGCCGGGCTTGCCAGGGGCGCCTTGAGTGCCAACGCACTGTTGATTGTCGCGGCTAGCGCCGGGTCGTTGTTCAGAGCCGTTGCAAGCTTGGCCAGGGTATTCAGTGTCGCGGGTGCAGCCCCCGTTACCGCGGAGACTGCAGACTGGACAAATGCAGTCGTAGCCAATTGCGTGGAATCCGCACCTGCTGCTGCCGTCGGCGCAGTTGGCACCCCGGTGAATGCCGGGCTGTCGGTGTACGCCTCTTCCCGCCACGCACTCCAATTGGGGGCAACTGCAGTGCCATTACTGGGAGCAACGCGGGTAAATCGCTTTCCAGTGGTGGTGTTGATCAGTTCTTGCACAACCTGATAGACGCCAGCAGACAGAGCGTCGCGGATCCAGAACTTCACGACGGACGCCGTGTTTACGCCTGCGGGCAACCCGGCCGTCGTAGTGGAAATGGTGCGGTAAATACCGGTCAGCACGCCCGTACAGTCATCAAGGCTGGCATTAGGCCAATGGGGCTGGAACGTCGTGCTGCCGATGCCAAAGACATTGGAGTCAATGTCACGCCAGCCCTGCCAAACACCACCAGCACGTCGGCGGTACACCAGGCGGTCAAGGCCACCTGGCTGGAACAGTTGGAAGCCCGCGCTGCCAGTGATCTTGTGCAGAACTATTCCGTTGGTGCCCAGCGGGCGGTTAGGGTCTGTCGAACTGGTGTAGTACATGCCACTACCCACAGTGGCATCATCGATGTCATTAATGACATTGACGTCAACATCACCCAAACCAACAAGCCGAAGAGCCTCTCGTCCCACTTGACGCCAGTTGGTCCATGCAGTGCCGGATTTGCTGCGGTACATGAGGTTGGCGTGACCATACTGGCTGAATAGCTGGAACGCACCAGTGCCATAGACCTTGTACAGAACGAAGCCTTGTCCCGAAGTACCCGGTGGCGGGTTCAGCGTTGCAGAGCCGGTGTAGTAAAAACCCGCTCCCTGGCTTTCGTCGTTGAAGTCGGCGAGAGTCGGCGCAACCGAAGTATTGCCGATGCCGAACAAAGCCATGGCAGCACGGACAAAAGCCGTGGTTGCAATGCTCGCATCGCTCGACGCAGTGGCAGGCGTAGGCGCAGTTGGCGAGCCGGTAAAGGCTGGCGACTGCAGCCGAGCGAGGCCGTTGGTGATGTTCTGGAATGCCAGCGCAGTGGTGCCAAGAACGATAGGAGCGTCGGTGATCAGCAGCCAGATGGTGTCCGCGTTCTGCGTGCCACTCTCAACAGGCACAGTGAGCCCAGGCGTGACTTCGGCGCTTTCGTCGGCATCGTCGGCTCGAATCCAGGCGCCAGTGGCAACTGTGTAAATACCGTTCTGGCTGCCGTTGGTCTGGTTCTTCACCAGGACTCGGTCACCGATGCTCAGCGCCACCCCGTCAACGGTCTGGGTGTTGCTGAGCGTGATGCTGGCAGTGGTGGCCACCCGAACCGATTTCTTGATGTCCTGACGGTTCATCGCGCTGACGATGGCGCTATCGACGTACTCGCGAGTTGCCAACACCACACTCGGATCGATCTTCAACTCCACCGACGCCGCGTTGCTGACGATCAGCACGATACGCACGGTCTGGGTGCGGCCGCTGCCTTCGGCCAGTTGCGGTTTATAGGAGGGCGCGCAGTTGGCGTAGGCGATCAGCGCGCCGGCTTCGTCGTACAGGCCCATCTCGCGGATCCACCAGCCACCCACGTCCTCGGGGATGACCTGTTCGGCGATGATCTGCGAGCTGTTCGCCGGGTCGACACTCAGCCGGTTCAGCGGCGCACGACGGACTTCGTTGACCAGAGTCGTGCGGCTGGCATCGGGCGTCGGTACGTTGCCGCCGCCGTCGCCGACGGCGAGCTGGGTGATTTTCAGGGAGGTGCCCAGCGCAGTGGCATTCGCCAGCTTGCCGGCACCGATCGTGGTGAGTAGTGCGTAGTAGGTTACTGCCATGGGTAGACACTCAAGCTATCGATGGTGTGCTCCCGGCCCGGCAAGCCGTGGCTGCCGATCGCTTCGATCACATCCGGGAGGTAGGGATAGACGGTGACGATGTCGCCGTCGTATTGCCCGGAGCCGACGGTAATCCGCCCCTGGGATTCCAGGCTGATATCCAGCCCGATGAGGTGCCGCGTGAGCGGCTTGGCGTCCTCGATCAGACGCTCCACCTCCTGGTACATCTCTTCGCTGATACCGCTGTCGAGTACGCCGATGCGCAGGCGGAAGGTGCCCGGCTCGCCCATGGGCGAGCCCTGCCACCACTCGATGATCTCGATCAGGTAACCCAGCGGCTCAATCACCCGCCGGAGCGCGGCGATGGTTCCCTTGTGCTGATGGATGCGGAACGCAGCGGCCACCGCCTTGCGCTTCACCGCCTCGTTCCAGGCCGGGTCCCAGCGGTCCACCGACCAGGCCCAGGCGAGATAGGGCAGCAGCGCGACCGGGCAGCGTTGCGGGTCCATCAGCTCGCGCAGGGGTACCGGCAGGTCACCGACCTGCACATCGGCCAGCGCACGCTCCAGCGGCGTCGAGTTGATCGGCAGCAGGCGGCTACTCATCGGAGCCACCGACGCGGATCTGGTAGCCGCTGCAATAGGCCGCCTGGGTGGAGTCGAGCACCACGTCGGCTGCCGGCTTCGCCAGTTCGACACGCTGCACGCCTTCCACATGCAGGGCGGCAAACAGCGCGCTACGACGGATATCCCGGCCGATGCGGCGCTGGGTAGCGATGTAGCTCTGCAGCGAAGCCTCGGCAGCCTGCTGGATCAGCTCGGCCTCCGGCCCCGGGTAGATGTAGAGCACGGCATCGACCTGGTAAGGCACGATGGCGGCGGACTGCACCGTGAGGCGGTCGCCTACCGGGCGCACATCCTCATCGTTCAGAGCCGTGCGCACCGCCTGGAGCAGCCCTTCCGAGGCAGCGCCGTTGCCCTCGGAAGACAGCACGCTGACCAGTGCTTCGCACGGCTGCGGGCTGACCGCCGAGACGTCGGCGATGCGCCCGTCGGCGCCGAGCGCGAAGGCCACATAGGCGTTGCGCGGGCCGGCCACCGAAAGCTGATCGAAGGCCAACTGGGTGCGGTTGCGCAGCGAGTCGTCACCCTCCAGCACGGCCGGTGTCGGCGGCGAGGTGGTGGCGTCCGCCTGCTGGATCACCAGGCGCTTGACGTTGTAACCGGCGGCCAGTTGATCGAGGTCGCCCTGGGTCGCGTAGCCGAGCATCACGGCACGGGCGGCGTCGTTGATCCGGGCGCGCAGCAGCAGCTCCCGGTAGGCCGCCAACTCCAGCAGCTTGACCACCGGATCGGACTCCAGCGCGGCGCTCCAGGCCTCACCCATGGCACTGCGGAAATCTGCCAGCAGCTCGTCGTAGAGGCTCTCGTAGTCGAGGTTTTCCACCACTTCCGGGGCGGGCAACTGGGACAGGTCGATGAGGCTCATGCCGCCACCTCCAGACCAACTTCGTCACCCAGATAGATGCCGCGCAAGCGCAGCGAAACGCGCCCGCCCATCACCGCCGTCACCTGCACGGAACTCAGGCGCAGGCGCGGCTCCCAGCGGCCGATGGCGCGGGCCACTTCCGCCTGCACCGCGCCCTTCCAGCCCTCGGTCACCGGCAGGTCGACCATGCGCCGCAGGCGACTGCCGTACTCGGGGCGCATGCGTCGACTGCCCAGCGGCGTACCGAGGATGTCCTCGATGGATTGTTTCAGGTGTGCCAGCCCACTGAGCGGCTGACCGTTGCGCCGATCCATGCCGATCATGGCCGCGCCCTCCGCCACTCAGGGTGCGCACAGGATTCTTTGCCCATGGCAGGTCTCCAGAAATGCAAAGGCCCGCACATGGCGGGCCCGGGTTGATAATCGACTGTCGTCAGTGGGTGTGGTGATTGCTGTTGCCGGCGGTGTCCATGATCGAGCCGGTGCTGCTGATATTGCCGTTCACCGTCAGCGCGCCCTTGATGTTCACCGGCCCGGTCAGCTGGATGCTCGCGGCAGAGACGGTCACCGCACCCGGATCGATCACCACCTGGGTACCGCCGACCTTCACCGTTGCACTGCCGGCAGGCAGTTGCAGATCGTAGCGATGCGCCTGCCAGTCGTAGCTCAGCACCGCGCCATCGGGGAAATGCCAGCTCGCCACCTCGCCGCGATTGTTCGGTGCAGCCGCTGCCGCCCCGAACAAGCCGGGCACGAAGGTGCCCATCGCGGCCATGCCTGACGGGCTCAGCAATACGCCCTGCTCGCCCAGGCTCGGCGCGCGCCAGTGCCGAGCGGCACCAGCGGCCTGTGCGTGCCAGCGCACCCAGGCGCTGGTCCACTCGCCGGACCGAACGCGTACCCGCGCCGCCGCCAGGTCCACCGCTACCACCTCGCATGGCATGACCAGCGCAGCCAGCATGCGGTCGTGCTCGGCACTCACGTAGTCCTGGTTCATTGCAGCGCTCCAGGGTCGAAGTAGTCGTCCTCATGGCCGGGCCCGGTCTCGGGATCGAACCCCAGCACCAGGCTGCCCGGCGGCTGGTCTTCCCACGGCCATTCCGTTTCACCGAGCAATACCGGTTGCTGCCACTCGACCAGCCACGCCCGGCACGTCGCCAGCGCAGGACTTTCGCTGTCCGGCTGGGCCTGGATGAAGCTGACCGGCTCCAGTTCCAGCCCCCAGTTCTGGGCGCGCAATAGCATGGCCAGCGCGGCGACGTTGCGCAGTGCAAAGGCCTCGGCTTGCGCGTCATCCCTTGCTACCAGAATGCGCGCCTGGAGTCGGCAGACCAGTGCGGTCTGCCCATTGCCGGGATCACGGCCGGGCAGCAGGCCGGCGTACTCCAGCGCCAGCGCAGGAAGTGTCGCCGGCGCTTGCTTGAGTGGGCCACGCAGAAAGGCGCCGATCTCAGTCAATCGTGTGGATAGCGCCTGCTCCACCGTGTCGAGCAGCAGGGCGAGGGTCAAAGGTTGTTCGGACATGTCGTCTCCTTGAAGCATCACTCTTGTCCGCGCTCGCTCGGCGGCAGTTCGCAGACGCCCAGGCGCTTCGCCGCCCAGCGTTCATAAAGGCCGACGGCGATCTCCGCACCGGCCGCCGCGGTCAGGCTGCCGATGGCCGCAGCGAGGGTCAGCGAGGCGCCGCAGGCCATGGCCAGGAACATCACCGCCATGCCGCAGACGATGGAAGCGCCGGAACGCAGCGCCAGGCGTCGCAGCAATCGCCAGCCGCCCAGGCCCGCCTTGTCGGCGCGCCACATTTCACCGCTGATGCCGCCCGCAACCGCAAGCAGGATCAGCCCCCACAAAGGCACGTCGGCCAGGGTCTGAGGTTCGTTGCCCATTGGCTCACCTTGGATAAAGACGCCCGCGAACGGGCGAAACCGGCGGCTATCAGCCGGCCGGGGATCACTGCCGGCAAGCTCGCCGGCCGCCCGCCGAATCGGCGGTTCAAAAAACGCGGGCATGAAAAAGCCCGGCGCTGAGACCGGGCTTTTCGGGGTTTCGCGTTGTGCTCCCTGGGGACGCACCTTTACAAGAATGACTACTTTTTACCCCCCGATTCCCGCCGGAACAAGGCTTCTTAGGGAATGCGCTGCAATACGCAGATGACACACCGTAATGTGCTGCCGAAACGCCGAAATCCAGCGTCTGAAATTTCAGAGCACCTTGCTCATCAGCACGGTGGTAAAGCCGCTGTGCCACTCCTCATCCGGGTAGAAATCGACCTCCGCATAGCCCTGCTTGCCATAGAAAGCGCGCGCCTGCTGGTTGAAGGTGTCGGTCTCCAGCCGGGCCCGGGCGAAACCTGCTGCGCGGATATTCCGCTCCGCGTGATCCAGCAACACAGCACCAATGCCGCGGCGCTGCTGGCCGGGTGAGACGTGCAGGGCATCGATGAAGTCGTCGCGCCAATCGAGCAGGCCGACGATCTCGCCATCGATGCAGGCGACCTGGAAATGCGGCAGGCGCTCGCGCACATAGGCGACGGTATGTGCGGAAGACCCGAAGCGCGCGATGGCTTGGGTACTGAGCGCGGGCTTCCAGGTGGCTTCATAGGTTTCGCCGAGGATGCGCAGGATGGCATCGGTGTCGGACGGTTCAGCGCGGCGGAGAAGAATAGGCGTTTTCATGGGGCGCGAGCATAGCTCAAGGCACCCCAGGAAAAGCACGAAGCCCGGCGCAGGGCCGGGCTTCGGAAGGGCAGGAAGGATTCAGGCAGCGCGGCGCATCAGCCGCGACTGGATGCTCTGGTGCGCCACATGCAGGCGCAGGTAGAAGGTGTTGCGGCTGCAGCGGCAGTGCCGGTACTTCTGTGCGGCTTCGCTGTCGCGGTTGAGGTAGTGCTCGGTGACGACGTCCTTCTGCTCGTCCGGCAACTGGTTGATGATCAGGTCCAGTTCGGCGACGCGATCGAGGATCACCTTGCTGCCCCGGGTACCGCGGATCATTTCGCCCCTGTTGGCAATCATCATCGCCAGCAGGTTGCCCCCCGCGTAACCACCGCCGGCGCTACCCGGATTGTGCATTTCCTCGGCCCAGAGCTTGAGCATTTCATCGATTGGCTTGATCACGGCATTGCTCCCTGGCGGCTCAGTGCCGCCGCTCCAGTTCGTCCATTGCCTGGCAGTCGATGCAGCGCGTACAGCCCGGCGCGGCCAGTCGACGTGCGGGGGGAATATCGTCGCCGCAGTCTTCGCAATACTCGGCGGAGCTGACCGCCAGGCGGGAACGGCGGCTGTGCAGCAGGTCTTCGATCCGGTGGAGCACCAGATCGTTGGCGTAGTCAGCGATATCAGCCACGACGCACCTCCGTATCGACGGCGGGTACGCAATGCCTGGCGTGTTGCAGGTGTTGATTCATGAAGGTCCTCCTGGCGACCTGCCCTCCGTGGTCGCCGAGCCTTCGGTCGGCCTGTGGTGGTCAGTCGCGATCTGTTCGTCGCGGACGCCTGACCATCGTGGCGGCGTCCCTTGCCGGTGCGCGGGCAGCACCTCCCTGGCCTGCCCGCGCCCTCCAGCCTGCCCGGCGCATCGCGCTTCGCAGGCAACCCGCGGCGTCCTTGCCGCGGAGAGGGGGAAGCCGTTCGCCTCCCTTCAGCCGAACCGGTATTCATCGATTCGGTCGGCTGCTGGCTTTATGATTACAACCATGGCTATATTTAGTCAACACCAAAGCTATTTACAGCCTACAACCCAGGAGGTAGAGTGCCCCCATGGAAAACTCACCCTCATCGACGCTGGCAGACCGCCTCAAACAGGCGATGGCCTCGCGCAACCTGAAACAGGAAACCCTGGCCGAAGCCGCCGGGGTTTCGCAGAACACCATCCACAAGCTGACCTCGGGCAAGGCGCAGAGCACGCGCAAGCTGATCGAGATCGCCAGCGCCCTGGGCGTCTCGCCGACCTGGCTGGCGACCGGAGAAGGCTCGCCGGCGGCCACCACCAGCGCGCCGGTAGTGCGTCCGGCCGATGGCAGCCCGCTGCGGCTGGAACCGCTGCACCCATGGGATAGCGACACACCGCTGGACGAGGACGAAGTGGAACTACGCCTGTACAAGGAAGTGGAACTGGCGGCTGGCGCCGGCCGCACCGCGGTGCGCGAGATAGAGGGGCGCAAGCTGCGTTTCTCGTACGCCACCTTGCGCGCTGCGGGGGTCGACCCGGCGGCGGCGATCTGCGCCCAGCTCACCGGCAACAGCATGGAGCCGCTGATCATGGATGGCTCCACCATCGGCATCGACACGGCCACCACGCATATCACCGACGGTGAGATCTACGCCCTGGAACACGAGGGTATGCTGCGGGTGAAGTTCGTCTATCGCCTGCCTGGCGGCGGCATCCGCCTGCGCAGCTTCAACCGCGATGAATACCCTGACGAGGAGTACCCGGCGGAGCAGTTCGACAGCGGGCAGATCCGCATGATCGGCTGGGTGTTCTGGTGGTCGACGGTACGCCATCGCCGCGCACCGACCCTGGTTCGCTGAGCGTCGCCTGCTGGTAATGAACCCCGCTTCGGCGGGGTTTTCTCTGCGCGGCGATTGAAAAGAAATACAACCTTTGCTATATTTTCTCCTGTCGCCACCACCATCGGAACAGGAGAGTCCCATGCAGTCGACCACCGATATTCGCCCCGCCCCGCGCCCGGAGACGGTGAGCCTGGTCTATCAGATCTTCGGGGACGTCCTGGTGCCGCTGGAGCAGGTGCGCGAGCGCTGGTTCCGCAACCTGAACCGGGAGAATTTCAGCAAGGCGTTGTCCTGCGGGCGCATCGCCCTGCCGGTGACCACGCTGGATGACAGCCACAAGGCGATGCAGTACGTCGCGGTGGATCATCTGGCGGCTTATGTGGAAGAGCGCTCGCAGAAGGCCGATGCCGCGTTGGCCCAGCGCAAGGCGGGCTTGCAGGTGGTGGAGGCGCGGCAGGCAGGTTAAGTCCCAGCGTGCGATACATCATGTGCTGTGCCATTAGGGCGCTTCGGCGCGGGGATCAGCCCTCTCCTCAAGGAAGAGTGGCAATCTGGAGTCGACAGTAAGTCACTTAGGCAAGCGGCAATCACAAAAGTAAAAGCCCCGCCGAAGCGGGGCTTTTTCAGTCAATCAGCAACTCAATCGCGACCATGCGCCTTGGCAGTGTGCTCGGCCAGCGCGACGGCGCGGAACATGGCGCGGCGCTTGTTGATGGTTTCTTCCCACTCTGCCGCCGGCACCGAGTCGGCGACGATACCGCCGCCGGCCTGCACGTGGAGTTCGCCGTTCTTGATCACCGCGGTGCGAATGGCGATGGCGGTATCCATGTTGCCGTTCCACGCGAGATAGCCCACGGCGCCGCCGTAGACGCCACGCTTGACCGGCTCCAGCTCGTCGATGATTTCCATGGCGCGGATCTTCGGTGCGCCGGACAGGGTGCCGGCCGGCAGGATGGCGCGCAGCGCGTCCATTGCCGAGAGCTCCGGCTTGAGCTGGCCGTTGACGTTGGACACGATGTGCATGACGTTGGAGTAGCGCTCGATCACCATCTGCTCGGTGACCTTCACGCTGCCGGTCTGCGACACGCGACCGACGTCGTTGCGGCCCAGGTCGATGAGCATCAGGTGCTCGGCGATTTCCTTGGCGTCGGACAGCAGGTCTTCTTCCAGCGCGCGGTCGGCCTCTTCGGTCGCGCCACGCGGGCGGGTGCCGGCGATCGGGCGAACGGTGACTTCGCCATCTTCGACGCGCACCAAGACTTCCGGCGAGCTGCCGACGACATGGAAGTCGCCGAAGTTGAAGAAGTACATGTACGGCGTCGGGTTGAAGCAGCGCAGCGCGCGGTACAGGTCGATGGGCGCAGCGCTGAAGTCGATGGACATGCGCTGCGACGGTACGACCTGCATGCAGTCACCGGCGAGGATGTATTCCTTCACGGTATCCACCGCCCGCTCGTAGTCCTCGCGGGTGAAGCTGGCGCGGAATTGCGGCTCCGGGGCGTTGACGGCGCTGAAGTCCAGGCCGCGGCGCGGAGTGATCGGCTGGCGCAGGCGCTCCAGCAGCTCGTCCAGTTGCGCCAGGCCCTTGTCGTAGGCATCGGCCTGGGCCGGGTCGGCAAGGACGATCGCGTGCATCTTGCCGGCGAGGTTGTCGAACACCACCACGGCATCAGAAACCATCAGCAGGATGTCGGGGTTGTTCAGCGGATCGGGGTTCGGGCACTGCGCCAGGCGCTGCTCGACATAGCGCACGCAGTCATAGCCGAAGTAGCCAACCAGGCCGCCGTTGAAGCGCGGCAGGCCGGCGATGGTCGGCACGCGGTAGCGATCCTTGAACGCTTCGACGAAGGCCAGCGGGTCGGCACATTCGAAGCTCTCGGTCTCGACGCCGTCGACCTTGATGCTCGCCTGGTGGCCGTAGACGCGCAGCACGGTGCGGCTGGGCAGGCCGATGATCGAGTAGCGACCCCACTTCTCGCCGCCCTGCACGGATTCGAGCAGGTAGGTGTTCGGACCGTCGGCGAGCTTGAGGTAGATCGACAGCGGTGTGTCGAAGTCGGCAAGGGTTTCGCAGGTCAGAGGAATGCGGTTGTAGCCTTCGGCGGCCAGGCGCTGGAATTCTTCGCGGGTCATGATCAGCCTCGTGGAATAAGAGCCTGTTTAGGATCTCGCGAGCTGGAGCGGAACAAGGCGAAATCGCTTGAGAGAGCGGAGTTTACACGCAGTAAATGAGCATCTCGAAAGCGATTTCAACGCAGTGCCGCCGACGCGCAGCAGATAGTAAACGGGCTCTGAGGGGGAAACGGACTTGGGTGCACACACGCCGGTCGTACCGGCCAAAGGATGTCAGGCGCGCCAGCGCCAGCGGGCCAGGGCCTTGATGACTTTCATCCAGAGTGTGTGGGGAGCCGTTTCCACGGTGCTGTCTCGCTGAGCGGGTTTTGAAGCGGAGTCGGGCAACACTATCGCTTTGCCCGAGTCGAAGCAAGGCAGCAGATGGCGCAGGTCGTCGAGCACCAGCGTCGGGGTTTCTTCGGCAATGGGGCGGCCGTGGTTGTAGCCGTAGCTCAGGCCAACGCTGCGCACGCCGGCGGCCTTGGCCGCAAGGATGTCGTTGCGCGAGTCGCCGACGAACAGCGCCTGCTCTGCCGATACACCGGCCATCTTCATTACGAACAGCAGCGCGGCCGGGTCGGGCTTCTGCTGCGGCAGGGTGTCGCCGCCGATGATCCAGCGGAAGAACTTGCCCAGCTTCATCTCGTCCAGCAGCGGACCGACGAAGCGCTCGGGCTTGTTGGTGATCAGCGCCAGCTCGACGCCGCGCTTCTTCAGCCACTTCAGCGTCTCGATGACGCCGGGGTAGACCACGGTCAACGCGTGGCTGTCGGCGTAGGCGTCCATGAAGAGTTCCAGCGCGCGCTCGGTGTCTTCCTCGCTGACACTTTCATGTTCGATGTCGCCCGCCAGGGCGCGGCGCACCAGTACGCGCGCGCCGTTGCCGACCCAGTGACGCACGGCGTCCAGGCCGGCCGGCTGGCGCCCGAGCGCCAGCAGCATCTTGTCCACCGCCGCGGCGAGGTCGGGGACCGAGTCCACCAGGGTGCCGTCCAGGTCGAACATCACCAGACGCGGCAGCCCGGCGAACGGCAGTTGTGCAGCGCTCATCACTGGCGCGCCTGCGCCAGCTCGGCATGCATGGCGCGAATGACCTCGGCGTAGTCCGGTGCGTTGAAGATGGCGGAACCGGCGACGAAGGTGTCGGCGCCAGCAGCGGCGATCTCGCGGATGTTCTTCACGTTCACCCCACCGTCGATTTCCAGGCGGATATCGCGTCCGGAAGCGTCGATCAGCGCGCGGGCTTCACGCAGCTTGTCGAGGGTACCGGGGATGAACTTCTGCCCGCCGAAGCCGGGGTTCACGCTCATCAGCAGGACCATGTCGATCTTGTCCATCACGTACTTCAGCGCGTCCAGCGGGGTGGCCGGGTTGAATACCAGCCCGGCCTTGCAGCCGCCGTCCTTGATCAGTTGCAGGGAGCGGTCGATGTGCTGGGTGGCTTCGGGGTGGAAGGTGATGTAGGTGGCGCCGGCTTCGATGAAGTCGCCGATGATGCGATCCACCGGGGAAACCATCAGGTGCACATCGATGGGCGCGGTGACGCCGTACTTGCGCAGGGCCGTACAGACCATCGGGCCGATGGTCAGGTTCGGCACGTAGTGGTTGTCCATCACATCGAAGTGGACGATGTCGGCGCCGGCGGCGAGCACCTTGTCGACGTCCTCGCCCAGACGGGCGAAATCGGCGGACAGGATCGACGGAGCGATGGCGTAGGGTTGCATGGCGCACCTCTGTGGGCGGAAATCACGGATGGCGCGCATTGTAGCCGCTCGGACGGCTGGAAGGGGACTGGGCCGATAGTCGATGCCGAGCGGGGCAAGCCCAGGCGGAAATTCAGGCAAAAAAAATCGCGGACCGGTCCCGCCGCCGTGGGTGAGCACGGCGACGGGAACGTCCGCGAAACACTGTGAACTCAGGAAGTCGGGGCGGTACGCAGTTTCTCGCTGCGGCCGCGCAGCCACTCGAGGGTCAGCAGGAGCAGGACGGAGAAACCGATCAGCAGGGTCGCCGCGGCGGCGATGGTCGGGCTGAGGTTCTCGCGGATGCCGCTGAACATCTGACGCGGCAGGGTGGCCTGCTCGGGGCCGGCAAGGAACAGGGTCACCACGACTTCATCGAAGGACGTGGCGAAGGCGAACAGCGCACCGGAAATCACGCCGGGAGCGATCAGCGGCAGGGTGACCTTGAAGAAGGTCAGCACCGGCGGCGCGCCCAGGCTGGCGGCGGCGCGCACCAGGTTGTAGTTGAAACCCTGCAGGGTCGCCGACACGGTGATGATGACGAAGGGCACACCGAGCACCGCGTGGACGATGATCAGCGAGATATAGCTGTTGCCCAGGCCCAGCGGCGCGAAGAACAGGTAGCTGGCCACGCCGATGATCACCACCGGCACGACCATCGGCGAGATCACCAGGCTCATAATCAGCGCCTTGCCGCGGAAGTCGCCGCGGGTCAGGCCAATTGACGCCAGGGTGCCGAAGACCATCGCCAGCACGGTGGCCGCCGGGGCGACGATGATGCTGTTGGTCAGCGCGCGCATCCACTCGGCAGAGTTGAAGAAGTCGGCGTACCAGCGCAGGGAGAAGCCCTGCAGCGGGTAGACCAGGAAGGTGCCGGAGTTGAACGACAGCGGCACGATGACCAGTACCGGCAGCACCAGGAACAGCAGGATCAGGCCGCAGAGGATGCGCAGGGTGTAGAACCACACGCGCTCGATCGGGGACATGTAGGGGCTCAGCATCTTCTTCTCCTCATCAGCCCAGGCGCAGGCGGCTCGCGCCCACCAGCCAGCCATAGATCACATAGAGCACCAGGGTGGCGAACAGCAGCAGGCCGCCCAGGGCCGTGGCCATGCCCCAGTTGATGGTGGTGTTGGTGTAGAAGGCGACGAAGTAGCTGACCATCTGGTCGTTCGGGCTGCCCAGCAGCGCCGGGGTGATGTAGTAGCCGATCGACAGGATGAACACCAGCAGGCAACCGGCGCCGACACCGGCCACGGTCTGCGGGAAGTAGACCTTCCAGAAGCTGGCGAACGGGTGGCAACCCAGGGAAATCGCGGCGCGCATGTAGCTGGGGGAAATGCCCTTCATCACGCTGTAGATCGGCAGGATCATGAACGGCAGCATGATGTGCACCATGGAGATGTACACGCCGGTGCGGTTGAACACCAGCTGCAGCGGCTGGTCGATCAGGCCCATCTTCAGCAGCGCGCCGTTGATCAGGCCGCCCGACTGCAGCAGCACGATCCACGCGGCGACGCGCACCAGGATCGAGGTCCAGAACGGCAGCAGCACCATGATCATCAGCAGGTTGGACTTGCGCGTCGGCAGGATCGCCAGCAGGTAGGCCAGCGGGTAGGCCAGCGCCAGGCAGATCAGGGTGATCACCGCGCCCATCCAGAAGGTGCGGGCGAAGATGTCCAGGTAGATCGACTGGTCAGGCGTGGCGCGGGCGATCTCGCCCAGGTCGTCGATGCGGTGATCGAGCGCCGCCAGCAGGTAATAGGGAGTGACGGAGCTGGCGTTGCGGCGGATCGCCTGCCAGTAGGCCGGGTCGCCCCAGCGCTCGTCGAGGGCTTCCATGGCGTCCTTGTACGATGCCGGCTGCTCCTTGAACGGCAGCGCGCGGGCAGTCTTGGACAGCAGGCTGCGGTAGCCGGCCAGTTCCATGTTCAGGCGCTTGGACAGGTCACCGATGGTCTGGTTCTTGCGCGCAGCGACCAGGTCTTCGCTCAGCGCCTTGTACACCGCGTCCGAGGGCAGCGATTTGCCGTCCCATTCAGCGATGGCATTGACCGTCAGCGGCATCGCGCCGACGACCTCGGGGTTGTTCACGCTCTTGTAGAGCAGCGCCGCGATGGGCACCAGGAAGGTCAGCAGCAGGAAGACCAGCAGGGGCAGCACCAGCGCCTGGGACTTCAGACGGTTCATCCGCTCCGCGCGCGCCAGGCGCTGCTTGAGGGTGGGGCCGGCGACCTCGTTCAGAGACACAGCGGTGGCCATAGCGAACTCCGGTAAAACAGGCCGCCTTAGGAGCGGCCAAGGTGTGGTGTCAGGAGGAGCCGCCGCGAGGGGGAACGGCGGCTCCGGTCCGTCGCGGCTCGGGCAGCCGCGACGGTTAGGACGTTACGCGAGTCGTCGACAAAACTGAGCGAAGCGGTTCTGGCTAGGCGCCTGGCCGCAGACAGTACCCGGCCAGGCAGCAACGCCAGAACAGTTTTGCCGGCGACCCTTACTTGGCAGCCCAGGCGTTGAAGCGCTGCTCCAGCTGCTCGCCGTAGTCAGCCCAGAAGGTCACGTCCATGCCCACCTGGCCCTGCATGTTTTCCGGGGTGGTCGGCATGTCTTTCAGCAGGTCCTTGCTCAGCAGCGGTACGGCGTTCTTGTTGACCGGGCCGTAGGCGATGTTCTCGGAGTAGGTCTTCTGCTGCTCGGGCTGGACCGAGAAGGCGATGAACTTCAGGCTCTCGTCCTTCTTCTTGGCGCCTTTGGGGATGGCCCAGGCGTCGAAGTCGTAGATGCCGCCGTTCCAGACGATCTTCAGGTTGCTCTCTTTCTGCACGGCGGCGATGCGGCCGTTGTAGGCGGAGCTCATGACCACGTCACCGGAGGCGAGGTACTGCGGCGGCTGGGCGCCGGCTTCCCACCACTGGATGTTCGGCTTGATCTGGTCGAGTTTCTTGAAGGCGCGGTCCTGGCCTTCTTTGGTGGCCAGCACCTTGTAGACGTCCTTGGGCGCGACACCGTCGGCCATCAGGGCGAATTCCAGTGTGTACTTGGCGCCCTTGCGCAGGCCGCGCTTGCCCGGGAATTTCTGGGTGTCCCAGAAATCGGCCCAACTGGTCGGCGCGCTCTTCAGTTTGTCGGCGTTGTAGGCCAGTACGGTAGACCACACGAAGAAGCCGACGCCGCAGTTGCTGACGGCGCCCGGCACATAGTCTTCGGCCTTGCCGAGGATGGCCGGGTCGATTTCTTCGAACAGGCCTTCGTCACAGCCGCGGGCCAGTTCCGGCGATTCGACTTCCACCAGGTCCCAGGAGACGCTGTTGGTGTCGACCATGGCCTTCACCTTGGCCATCTCGCCGTTGTATTCGCCGGCGACGATCTTGTTGCCGGTGGATTTTTCGTAGGGCTCGTAGAACGCCTTCACCTGGGCGTTCTTGTTGGCACCGCCGAAGGACACCACGGTCAGGTCGGTGGCGGCCATGGACTGGGCCGCAAAGGCCACGCCCAGAGTCAGCGCTGCGAGTTTGAGCCCCGATGCTTTCAAGGACTTCGACATTATTGTTGTCTCCACAGTGTGCAGTTTGTTTTTCTTGGATGCGTCCGGGAGTGGCCGGTCCGCTTTCGTTACGCCGCGGACAGAGGGTCGAGCGCGCGGACGTGCTCGACTTCCCAGCCCAGCGGAACCACGTCGCCAACACTGAGCGCGGGATCGAGCTCGGCGATCGGCTGTTTGACGAAGAAATCGGTACGGCCGCAGACCTCCAGGCGAATGCGCACGTGGTCGCCCAGGTAGATGAATTCGGCGACACGGCCGGAGAAGCGGTTGACGCAGTTTTCACTGTGGCCGTTGAGGCGCACGCGCTCTGGGCGGATCGACAGGCTGACGGTGTCGCCGACATTGCCGACGTTCACCGCCAGCGCCTCGACCTTCTCGCCACGGGCCAGGCCAACGGTGCAGCGGTCGCCATCGCGGGCCTGGAGCTGGCCGGCGATGCGGTTGTTCTCGCCAATGAAGTTGGCGACGAAGGAGTTGCGCGGGTGCTCGTAGAGCTCGGCCGGCGGGGCGATCTGCTGGATCTCGCCCTGGTGGAACACGGCCACGCGGTCGGACATGGTCAGGGCTTCGCCCTGGTCGTGGGTCACGTAGACCACGGTCACGCCCAGGCGCTGGTGGATGTGCTTGATCTCCATCTGCATGTGTTCACGCAGCTGTTTATCCAGCGCACCCAGGGGTTCGTCCATCAGCACCAGTTGCGGCTCGAAGACCAGCGCGCGGGCCAGGGCCACACGTTGCTGCTGGCCACCGGAAAGCTGGGCGGGATAACGGCCGGCGAAGGTGTCGAGCTGGACCATCGACAGCGCACGCTTCACGCGCTCGCTGACATCGGTCTTGCTCATGCCGCGCACGGAGAGCGGGAAGGCCAGGTTCTCGGCCACCGTCATGTGCGGGAACAGCGCATAGTTCTGGAACACCATGCCGATGTCGCGCTTGTGCGGGGGGACGTTGTTGATGGCGCGGCCGGCGAGCTGGATTTCACCGGCGGTAGGAGTTTCGAAACCGGCCAGCATCATCAGGCTGGTGGTCTTGCCGGAACCGGACGGCCCCAGCAGTGTCAGGAATTCGCCTTTGCGAATGTCCAGATTGAGGTCCTTCACGATGAGGGATTCGCCGTCGTAGCTCTTCTGCACGCCACGGAAACTCACCAGCACATCGTTTGCCTGATTCTCGGCCATCACCGCACCTTTGTTTTTTTGTAAATGCCGTTGATCTCAAGCCTAGAGAAGCTGGACCCGCGCGCAAATCGGGCGGTATGAGAGATTGCTATAAGGCTTAGAGAGGATGCTTTGTAGGGATCGCCCTACAAAAATCAGGGAAACCGACTGCCGACCAGCTATTGGTCGGCAGTCTGCGGATCAGCGCTTGGCCCAGGCCTGGAAGCGCTTCTCCAGCGCATCGCCGTGCTCGGCCCAGAACGCCACGTCCATGCCGACGGCATTGGCGATGTTCTGCGGCGCGGTCGGCAGGTTGGCAGCCACGTCCGGCGCCAGCAGCTCCACCGCCTTGCGGTTGGTCGGGCCGTAGGAAATGTTTTCGGCGAAGGCCTTCTGTTGTTGCGGCTGGCCGGCGAAGTTGACGAATTGCTCGGCCAGTTCCTTCTTGAACACGCCCGAGGGCAGCGCCCAGAAATCGAAGTCGTAGATACCGCCGGCCCAGACCATGCGGAAGCCCTTCTGCTCGCCCTGCGCGGCGGCGATCCGGCCGTTGTAGGCGGAGCTCATCACCACGGTGCCGTCGGCGAGATCACGGACCGGGTCCTGCCCGGATTTCCACCAGTTGATGTTCGGCTTCAGTTCGTCGAGCTTGCGGAAGGCGCGGTCGACGCCGTCATTGTTGGCGAGCACCTTGTAAACGTCCCTGGGCGCGACACCATCGGCCATCAGGGCGAATTCCAGGCTGTACTTCGCGCCCCAGCGCAGGCCGCGCTTGCCGGGGAATTTCTTCGTGTCCCAGAAATCCGCCCAACTGCTGGGCGTGCCCTGCAGCTTGTTCTGGTTGTAGGCCAGCAGCGTGGTCCAGACGAAGATGCCGACGCCGCACGGCTGCACTGCGCCGGGAACGAAATCGGCGGTGTTGCCCAGGGTCTTGGGGTCAAGCTTCATGAACAGCCCTTCCTCGCAGCCGCGCGCGAGTTCGGGGGCCTCGACTTCCACCACGTCCCAGGAGACGTGGCTGATTTCCACCATGCGCTTGAGCTTGGCCAGGTCGCCGTTGTAGGAGCCGTGGACGACAGCGTTGCCGGTCACTTCCTTGAACGGTTTGTAGAAGGCCGCCTCCTGGGCTTCCTTGTTCGCGCCACCGAAGGAAATCACCGTAACGTAGTCCGCCAGCGCCGGCATCGCAGCGCTCCCCAGCAGGCCGAACAGCAGCCCTCCCCTTACCGCTCGCAACATCTTCTTCTCCTTGTTATCACGACGTACCGCATGAAGCGGGCAATCATTCCCTGCCTCACGCCCTCTAGATAGACGGTTTGTTACAGAAATCGGACACGTCGCACAGAGTGAAGGGAAAATTCAGCGAGCCATCTGCCGCAGATCAAACCGGCGGCACGGGTCGGTCAGACGAGCTTGTGCTCCATGGCGTAGCGCACCAGATCGGCCACCGAGTTGGCATTGAGTTTCTGCATCAGCCGCGCCTTGTGGGTACTGATGGTCTTGCTGCTGACCGCCAGTTGCTGGGCGATCTCGTTGACGCCCTCGCCGTGCACCAGGCGCTCGAACACCGAGAACTCGCGCTCGGAAAGCAGCGCATGGGGCGGCCGCGAATCGGTGAGGCCGACTTCGAAGACCATGCGGTCGGCGAGGTCCGGGTCGATGTAGCGGCCACCGCTGGCGACCTTGCGGATCGCCGTCAGTAGTAGCGCCGGGTCGCTGTCCTTGGTGGCGTAGCCAGCGGCGCCGACCTTCAGCGCGCGGGCGACCATCTGCACCTCGTCGTGCATCGACAACATCAGGATCGCCGGCGGATTGTTCAGCGCGCGGATACGCGGGATGGCCTCAAGGCCGTTGACGCCGGGCATCGAGATATCCAGCAGGACCACTTCGCAGGGGGTCTGGCGCAGGTTCTCGAGCAGTTGCTCGCCATTGGTGGCCTCGCCGACCACCTGCAGGTCCTTGGCCATGCCGATCAGTTGCTTGATGCCCTCGCGCACGATCGTATGGTCTTCCGCCACCAGCACTCGAATCACTGCCCTTCCTCCCGCTTCGCACTTGTCATTGTCATTGTCGTTATCGATGCCGATGCCGTTGTCGCCCGGTTAGGCGCTTCGGGAGCGCAGCGGCACCCGGATCCACAGCGTGGTGCCCTCCCCAGGCTGGCTGTCGATCTGCAGGGTGCCGCCGAACATCAGCACCCGCTCGCGCATACCCACCAGGCCGAAGGAAACACCCTGGCGCGTGGCCTGCGGATCGAAGCCCACGCCGTCATCGGCGATACGCAGGCACAGCTCGCTGCCCTCGACGCTCAGCTGCAGTTCCACAGTATGCGCCTGGGCATGGCGCATCACATTGGTCAGCGCCTCCTGGAGGATGCGGAACAGTCCGATGGCCTTGGCGTCCGATAGCTCCGGCGGGTTCTCCGGCACCTCCACCAGGCAGGGAATCTGCGTGCGCGATTCGAAGCGGCGCGCCTGCCACTCCACCGCCGAACCGATGCCTGCATCGAGGATCGGCGGGCGCAGCGCAGTGGCCACATCGCGCACCAGCTGGAACAACTGGGCGATAAGACGCTTCATGTTATCCAGGCGCTCGCGCAGGCCCGCGTCCAGTTCGCCATAGGCCAGTTCGCACATCGAGGTTTCCAGCTTCAGCACGGTAAGCACCTGGCCCAGTTCATCGTGCACCTCGCGGGCGATGCGTGCTTTCTCCTCCTCCCGCACGCTCTCCAGATGCGCCGAGAGCTCGCGCAGTTGCGCGCGGGAATCCTGCAGTTCGAGTTCGATCTGCTTATGCTCGGTGATGTCCCAGACCACGCCGTCCCAGGCCGAACGACCGTCGTCCAGGGTTCGCACCGTCGCCTTGATGTCGACCCAACGTGGCTCGTTGCTGCGGGTGAGGATGCGGCCCTGCCACAGCCAGTTGCGCCGGCCCTCTACTGCCTCGAGCTGGCTGGCGAGATAGCCCTCGCGCTCGGACGGGTGCACCAGGCCCATGATGCCCAGGCCGCTTTCGCGCAGGTAACCGGGCGAGTAACCCAGCGAGGTTTCGCTGCCGCCAGTGATGAAGCTGATGTAGGCGAAATCGGAGTCATCGTCCGGCGCATTGGGCTCCAGGCGGAACACCAGCCCCGGCACGTTGGCGGCGATGCCCTGCAGGCGGGCCTCGCTCTCTTCCAGCGCGGCGCGGGCGCGGCGGCGTTCGGTGACGTCGCTGAGGAAGACCAGCAGGTACTCCGAATCACCGAAGCGCAGGAAGCTCAGCGAGACGTCGGCCGGCAGCCATTGGCCGTCGGCGCGCAGGCAGCGGGTTTCGAAGCTCAGCGGAGCTTCGTCGGCGTTGCGCGCACGGCGCCAGAGGTTGAGCCAGCGGTCCATGTTCAGCGTCGGCTCGAAGTCTGCCAGCGGCCGATCCACCACGGCGCCCGCGGCATAACCGAGCAGCTCCTCGGCGGCGCGGTTGGCGTAGCGCACATGGCTGTCCCAGTTGACCCAGAGGATGCCGACGGTGCTGCTGTCGATGGCGAACTGGGTCAGGCGCAATGCCTGCTCGGCGGCCTGGCGCAGTTCGATGTCGCGGCGTGCCGCCAGCAGGCGCGACTCCAATGCACGGTGCTGCCGACGCAGCCAGAGCAGCGCAGCAACGGCGAACAAAAGCAGCAGGCCGAGCAGGATGCAGAGGTTCTGCCAGAAGCCGGGCGAGGAGCCCAGACGCGGGTAGGTCGGTTGCAGCCAGCGTTCGTGGAGCTGGTCGAGGTCCTTGGCCGGCACCGCGCGCAGGGCTGCGTCGATGATCCCGGCCAATTCCGGCAAGCCGCGCCGCGTCGCCACGCGCAGCAATTGCGGATAGCCGATGTCGGCCACCACCCAGAGGCCGGTGAATTCGGTTTCGCGGGTCAGCCGCGCCAGCTGCGCCTCATCGATCACCGCGTAATTGGCCTCGCGGCCCAGCACCTTGCGCAGCACTTCGCGGTCGCTGTCGACGATCTGCAGGGTCAAGCCCGAATAGGTACTGCGCAGGTAATCCACCACCGGGCCGGGCCCCCGCACAGAGACCGATTCGCCCTCGCGCAGGTTGTCCAGCTCCACGGACGTACCGCTGCGGCGGTCGCCCACCACCAGCCGCGGTACGCGCAGATAGGGATCGGAGAACAGCCAGTCGCGAAGGGTCGAGGGCGTCTGGCTGACGCCGGGCGCCAAGTCGATTTCGCCGCTGTGCACGGCTCGCTCCAACGCGGCCTGGTCCGGGTAGGTGTGCCACTCGAGGCTGACCCCCATGGCCTTGGCCAGCCATTCCAGCAATTCCACGTTGGCCCCGGAGAGCTGCTGCAGCCGGCGATCCTGTTGCACATAGGGCGCCTCCAGTACGGCGCCCACGCGCAGTTGCGGATGCTCGGCAAGCCAGGCGCGCTGCGCTTCTTCCAGCGCCAGTGGCGGCACGGCGGTTTCCGCCACGGCCAGCAGCGGCAGGCACAGGAACCACGCCAGGCAGGCTTTCCAGAACACACGACTCATGCCGACAACACCATGGGTTTCACTCGGGTCAAAGCAAAGGGCCGGCATACCTTACCGCAACCCCGGTTGAACCCGGCACGCCTGCGCCTGACAAAGCTAATACAAGCCGCTAGGCTGGCCGCACTCGCGCCCCGCCGCTTGCCGCCCGCCAGACAGGGATATCACCGATGCCGCATTTGTCTCGACCGACGCTTCTCGCCCTTTGCCTGACCCTCGGCCTGTCGCCGCTGGGCATCAGTCGGGCCGAAGATGCCAAGCAAGCCACCGACGAAAAACCGGCCACGGCACCGGTGGTGCGCCAGGCAGCGAACGAGCGCAGCCAGGATGAAGCCAACGGTCTGGTGCGCCAACTCCCAGAAAGTGAGCGGCAGGAACTCAAGGCCGGTGACGAAACCTTCCTTGCCCTCTGGCTTCCCGCCAATACCGCCGACGCGCAAGGCGCTGTGATCCTCATCCCCGGCGATGGCGAAAGTGCGGACTGGCCGGTAGCGATCAGTCCGTTACGGCGCAAGCTGCCCGATGCCGGCTGGCAGACTCTGGCCATCACGCTGCCCGACCCGCAGAGCACCGCGCCAATTCCACGCCCGAAGGAATCGCCCGACAAGGCCAGCGCCGATATCGACGCCTCCGCCGCCGACAGCGCCAGCAAGCCGGAAGTGAAAGGTAGCCAAGGCAGCGCGACGCCTACTCCGGAAAGCACCGCCGAGACCGGCAGTGCAGAACCCGCCCAGGCCAGCCCGGAAACCCCGCCACCGCCCACCGACCCGGTGGAACTGCGCAAGGCCCACGCCGAACGGGTGCTGTCCCGCGTCCAGGCAGCGGTCGAGCTGGCGCAGCAGCACAAACCCAGGACCATCGTCCTGCTTGGTCACGGTACGGGCGCCTATTGGGCCACTCGCTACCTGGGCGAGCGCGCACCGGCGGACATCAAGAACCTGCTGCTGGTGGCGCCGGAGATGCCGCGCGACTTCAAACCGTCGCTGGACGAGACCGTCCCCTTGCTGAACCTCGCCACCGGCGATTTCTACTACAAGGACAAGGCAACCGATGTAGCGGCAGCCAAACTGCGCCTGCAAGCGAGCAAGCGGCAGAAAGCCCCCAACTATGTGCAGATCGGCATGAACGCCCTGCCAGCCGACCTGGGCACCGAGCAGGAGCAACTTTACCGGCGCATCCGCGGCTGGCTGTCGATGCACCTGGAGCCCATCGAGCAGCCCTGAGTCAGCGGAAGCCGCGACGCTGGCGCACCAGCAGGTAGGCCGCCTGGATCTCGCGGGTCCTGTTGGTCGCCGCAGCAATCCGCTCGGGGCTGGCACCCATGCCTTCGAGCTTGTCCGGGTGGTTCTGGCTGATCAGCTTGCGGTAGGCGCGCTTGATCTCCTCCGGCTCGCTCTCTGCCGTCACGCCCAGCAGTCGCAGCGCTCCGGTATAGGATTCGCGCGGAGTAGCCGGCGGCTTGGGCGGCTCGGCACCGGACGACATCGCCAATACCCTGGAGCGAGAAAGCCCCAGTGAATCGCCCCACTGCAGCAGCAGGTTCTTCTGCGCAGCGTTCGGCGCGCCGCCCGCCCAGACCATGCGCCAACACGCCTGTATCAGCCCTTCGGCAGTGGCCTCCTGGCCCTGCCGCTGGCGCAAGCCGACGTCGAGCAACTCTCCCCCCAGCTTGCCGCGACCGAAGGCATCGATGGCCTGGCGACGGGCCTTGTCATCCAGTTGCAGACGCTGCATTTCAGAACGCGCCTGCTGGATGTGCGCATCGACCACGCGACCGCGGCTCTTGGCCAGACGGCCGAGCAGCAGGAAGAGCAACTCCTGGTCACCGACCCGAGGACCACCGCGCAACTGCTCCAGCAGCCCCCGCCAGGTGCGCTGCTTCAGGCGCCGGTCGAGCACCTGGCCCAGCAACGCACCGAGCATGGCGCCCGGAATGCTCGCCAATGCCCATCCGGCGATGACGCCCACCAGGGTCCCCGGCCAGAACACCTCAGCCCTCCGCCAACTGGCGTTCGACTTCTGCCAGGCGCTCGTGGGTGCCGACATCGATCCAGCGGCCACGATGGTGCACGCCACTCACGCGCCCTGCTTCCATCGCCTGGCGCAGCAGCGGCGCCAGCTTGAACGCGCCGGGCTGGCAGCCGTCGAACAGCTGCGGACGTAGAATGGCGATGCCGCTGTAGGTCAGGCTCGGCTGGCCTTCGCGGTAGTCACTGACGCGACCGTCACGCAGGCAGAAATCACCCCGAGCGTGGTGGCCGGGATTGTCCACCAGCACCAGGTGCGCCAGGTCGCCCTCGGCCAGCGCACCGTGCAGGCTTGCGTAATCGAAGTCGGTCCAGATGTCACCGTTGGCGATGACGAAGGCGTCGTCGCCCAGCAGCGGCAGCGCCTTGAAGATGCCGCCGCCAGTTTCCAGCGGCTCGCCTTCGGACGAGTAGCGGATGCTCAGGCCAAAGGGCGCGCCATCACCCAGGTGGTCTTCGATCTGCTGGCCGAGCCAGGCGTGGTTGATCACCAGCTGATCGAAGCCGGCCTGGCGCAACGCCCGCAACTGGTACTCGATCAGCGGCACGCCGCCAGCGCGCACCAGCGGCTTGGGTGTGTGCAGGGTCAGCGGGCGCAGGCGCTCGCCCTTGCCCGCGGCGAGGATCATGGCCTTCATGCGGGGTGGGTCTCGTCTTTGGGCAGGCTGGCCAGCAGCGCGGCGAGGTCGCCCAACTCCGGCCGGCGCGCGATGACGCTTTCCAGGTAGCGGAAGAAGCGTGGCACATCGCCCAGGTAGCGAGGCTTGCCATCGCGATGGCAGATGCGCGCGAAGATGCCGATCACCTTCAGATGACGCTGGGCACCCATCAGGTCGCTGGCGCGGAAGAAGGTCTCGAAGTTCTCCGGCAGCGGAATACCGGCTGCCTGGGCCTTGCGCCAGTAGCGCGAGAGGCCGTCGTGGACGCGCGGTTCCGGCCAACTGAGGAAGGCGTCCTTATAAAGGCAGGTCACGTCGTAGGTCACCGGACCGTAGACCGCATCCTGGAAATCGAGGATGCCGGGGTTCGGCTCGCTGAGCATCAGGTTGCGCGGCATGTAGTCGCGGTGCACCAGTACGCGCGGCTGCGCCAGGGCGCTGCGGACCAGCAGGTCGCAGGTGCGCTCCCAGCGAGCGAGTTGCTCGCCCTCCAGGGTCACGCCCAGATGGCGCTGCAGGTACCAGTCGGGGAACAACTGCAGCTCGCGGCGCAACAGGGCTTCGTCGTAGGCAGGCAGGCGCTGGGCGACATCGACCTGCTGGAAGGCCACCAGGGCATCCAGGGCGTTCTCGAACAGTTCCTCGGCATTCTGCGCAGTGAGCACATCCAGGTAAGTCTGACGCCCGAGATCATCGAGCAGCAGGAATCCCTGCTCGACATCCTCGGCCAGAATCTTCGGAACGTGCACGCCGGCCTCGGCCAGCAGGCCGGCGACCTTGATGAAGGGCCGGCAGTCTTCCTGGGGCGGTGGCGCGTCCATCACGATCAGGCTGCGGCCGGCGCCCTGCCAGCGAAAATAACGGCGGAAACTGGCGTCGCTGCTGGCCGCAGTGAGGCTGGCCTCGGGCACCTGCCCCCAGCCTTGCACGTTGAACACTGCGGGCAAACTCAAGTCCAACCAGCGGATCATCTGCTGGTAACGAGCATCCTCGGTCATTTTTCGGGGTTCTCCACGGCGCTAGCCGTTGCGCGGGTCATGCTTTATTATCCAGCATCTTTTTGAGCCCATCGATAGGCGTGCGGCCCGTTTTGGGCTGAAGGCTCGCAGGAAGCCCGGATTAACAAGATGGCAGTGAATTTCCCCGTGTTCCGTAGAAAATTCCCCTTACTGGTGACCGGTGGCCTGCTGGCTATCCAACCGCTCGCCACTGTGACCGCGGCGCCCGGCGAGCAGTTCGCCTGCCAGCCCTCCGCATCCGGCGCCTGGGACTGCTCCTCGCAGAACAGCGCCAGCACAGTACCGCGCCCACAGCATGGGGCCACCTCCGTCAGCGCTGGCGGCACAGCCGCGAGCAGCTCGAAGTCCTCGGGCAGCCCGAGCAGCGCCGCTGGCGAAGAGCCGAAACAACTGGTCACCGAGTCCGGCGGCCGCGGCCTTAAGTCGCGCAGCAGCGACTACAGCCACCTCGACTGGATCCCCCGCGACAAGCTCACCGCTGCCCAACAGGCCGAAATGGGCCCGTACTGCAGCGGCGCCTACGTCGAGCCGGTACGTCCAGGCATGAACGACAAGACGCCGAACGACGAGGCCCCGACCTACGTTTCGGCAAAGGTTTCCCGCTACGAGCAGGAAAAGCAGGTCGCCACCCTCGCGGGTAACGTGGTCCTGCGCCAGGGCAGCATGCAGGTGGAGGCCGACGAGGCCAACCTGCACCAGGCCGAGAACCGCGGCGAGCTGGTCGGCAACGTCAAGCTGCGCGACAACGGCGCACTGATCGTCGGTGACCATGCCGAACTGCAACTGGACAACGGCGCGGCGAAGATCGACAACGCCGAGTACGTCATGCACCAGGCGCAGATCCGCGGCAGCGCGCTATACGCCAAGCGCCAGGAAGACGCGATCATCCAGCTCAAGGACGGTACCTACACCCGCTGCGAACCGGGCAGCAACGCCTGGGTCGTCAAGGGCAATAACATCAAGCTGAACCCGGCCACCGGTTTCGGCACCGCGACCAACGCGACCCTGCGGGTGAAGGACATTCCGGTCTTCTACACCCCGTACATCTATTTCCCCATCGACAACCGTCGTCAGTCCGGCTTCCTGGCGCCTTCCTTCGCCAGCTCGACCGACACCGGTTTCACCCTGACCACGCCGTACTACTTCAACCTGGCGCCCAACTACGACGCCACGTTGTACCCGCACTACATGGTCAAGCGCGGCCTGCTGATGGAAGGCGAGTTCCGCTACCTGACCCACAGCAGCGAAGGCCAGGTCAATGCCGCTTACCTGAACGATAAGAACGACGACCGCAAGGACTTCCCGCAGTATACCGACACCCGTTGGCTGTACGGCTGGAAGAACGTCAGCGGCCTGGATTCGCGCCTGATGGCGCAGGTCGACTACACCCGCATCAGCGACCCCTACTACTTCCAGGATCTGGATACCTCGCTGGGTATCGGTTCGCCGACCTACGTCAACCAGCAGGGCACCCTGACCTACCGCGGCGACAGCTACACCGCCAAACTGAACGCGCAGTCCTACCAGTTGGCGACCGTGACCGACGTCACCCCGTACGATCGCCTGCCGCAGCTCACCCTGGACGGCCGACTGCCGTTCAACCCGGGTGGCCTGAACTTCACCTACAGCACCGAGGCCGTACGCTTCGATCGTGACCTGGATGAAGGCTATTACCGGATTGATGTCGACAACCCGACGCTATACCCGCGACCGGACACCAACATCCTGGGCCTGGCACGGGCTACCGGCGATCGTTTCCACGCTGAACCGGGCGTCAGCCTGCCGATGAACCGCAGCTGGGGCTTCATGACCCCGACCGTCAAGGCGCTGTACACCAAGTACGACCTGGACCTGGACGGGAAAGGCAAAGCCACGCTGCCGTCGTACATCGACTACGACAGCAGTCCGGACCGTTCCCTGGGCCTGGCCAAGCTGGACAGCGGCCTGTACTTCGACCGCGACACGACCTTCGCTGGCACCAAGTTCCGTCAGACCCTGGAGCCACGGGCGATGTACCTGTACGTCCCGTACAAGAACCAGGACAACCTGCCGACCTTCGACACCGGCGAGTTCACCTTCAGCTACGACTCGCTGTGGCGTGAGAACCGCTTCACCGGCCGCGACCGTATTGGCGACGCCAACCAGCTATCCCTCGGCCTGGGTTCGCGCTTCATCGAGGACGATGGCTTCGAGCGCGCCTACATCGCCGCCGGCCAGATCTACTACTTCAGCGACCGCCGCGTACAGCTGCCGGGCCTGACCGAAGACGACCTGGCCGCCAGCGGTGCGAAGAACCCGGATGCCGATACCTGGCGTTCGCCCTACGCGCTCACCGGCATCTATCGCTTCAACCATGACTGGTTCGCCAGCTCGGACTTCAACTGGAACCCGAACACGCACCACACCGACAACGGCAACCTGATGTTCCACTATCAGCCCGAAGCCGATCCTCGCAAGGTGCTGAACGCCGGCTACCGCTACCGTGCGGACAGCAAGCGCTTCAACCCGAACACCGGTCAGTTCGAGTACGGCAGCGACGAGTACAAGATCGAACAGCATGATCTCTCGTTCATCTGGCCGGTCCTGCCGCAGTGGGCCGCCATCGGCCGCTGGCAGTTCGACTACAACCAGAGCCGCACACTGGAAGCCTTCGGCGGCTTCGAGTACGACAGCTGCTGCTGGAAGCTGCGCCTGATCAATCGCTACTGGGTCGACTATGACGACGAGGAATTCGTGACCTCCACGTCCAAGGCCGACCGCGGTGTATTCCTTCAAATCATCTTGAAAGGCCTTGGCGGCGTGGTTGGCAACCAGGTGGAAGGCTTCCTCGACCAAGGTATCCAGGGTTATCGTCAACGTGAAGACAATGCTATGTAAGGCCCTGCGCCCGCTGATGCTGGGCGCGCTGTTGGCAAGTTCCGTCGTGCACGCCGAAGTAGTCCCGCTGGACCGTGTGGTCGCCATCGTCGACAACGACGTGGTGATGCAGAGCCAGCTGGACCAGCGCCTGCGCGAAGTCCGTGCAACCATCCAGAAACGCGGCGCGCCGCTGCCGCCCGAGCACGTGCTGACCCAGCAGGTGCTCGAGCGTCTGATCATCGAAAACATCCAGCTGCAGATCGGTGACCGCTCCGGTGTGCGCATTACCGATGAAGAACTGAACCAGGCCATGGGCACCATTGCCCAGCGCAACAACATGAGCCTGGACCAGTTCCGTGCCGCCCTCGCCCACGACGGCCTGTCCTACGACGAGGCCCGCGAGCAGGTGCGTCGCGAGATGATCATCAGCCGTGTGCGCCAGCGCCGTGTGGCCGAGCGCATCCAGGTCAGCGAGCAGGAAGTACAGAACTTCCTGGCCTCCGACCTGGGCAAGATCCAGCTCTCGGAAGAATACCGCCTGGCAAATATCCTGATCCCGGTACCCGACAGCGCTTCGCCGGAAACCGTGCAGGCTGCAGCTCGCCAGGCCCAGGAGATGTACCAGCAGCTCAAGCAGGGCGCGGACTTCGGCCAACTGGCGGTCTCCCGCTCGGCCGGCGACAACGCCCTGGAAGGCGGCGAGATCGGTTGGCGCAAGGCCGCCCAGCTGCCCTCGCCGTTCGACAGCATGGTTGGCACCTTGGCCGTGGGCGACGTGACCGAGCCGGTCCGCACCCCGGGCGGTTTCATCATCATCAAGCTGGAAGAGAAGCGCGGTGGCAGCAAGATGCTGCGTGACGAAGTCCACGTCCGCCATATCCTGCTCAAGCCCAGCGAGATTCGCAGCGAAGAAGAAACCCAGCGTCTGGCCGAGAAGCTCTACGAGCGCATCCAGGCCGGCGAGAGCTTCAGCGACCTGGCGAAGAAATTCTCCGAAGACCCGGGCTCCAAGCTCAACGGCGGCGACCTCAACTGGGTCGACCCGGAATCCCTGGTACCGGAATTCCGCGACGTGATGAACAATGCGCCGCAAGGCCAGGTCACCAAGCCGTTCCGCTCGCCGTTCGGCTGGCACGTGCTGGAAGTCCTCGGCCGCCGCGCTACCGACAGCAGCGACAAGTTCCGCGAGCAACAAGCCGCCCAGACCCTGCGCGCACGCAAGTACGACGAGGAACTGCAGGCCTGGCTGCGCCAGATCCGCGACGAAGCCTACGTCGAGATCAAGCAGTAAGCAGCGCGTCGCTACGAAGAAACCCGGCCATGGCCGGGTTTCTTTTTGCCTGCAGGAAGCTTCGTCGTAGAGTAGGAACATCCGCGGTAAATCCTGATTCGAGAGTCATCCATGAGCACTTCCCACCTTTTCGCCCTCACTCCCGGCGAGCCCGCCGGCATCGGTCCCGACCTCTGCCTGCTGCTGGCCCGCGAAACTCAACCGCATCCGCTGGTTGCCGTCGCCAGTCGTGAACTGCTGGCAGAGCGTGCCGCGCTGCTGGGGCTGAACATCGACCTGCAGGAAGTCGGCCCCGGCAACTGGCCCGATGTCGCTGCTCCGGCCGGCAGCCTTTATGTCTGGGACACCCCGCTGGCAGCGCCGGTCGAACCGGGCAAGCTGAACCAGGCCAACGCCGCCTATGTGCTGGAAACCCTCACCCGCGCCGGCCAGGGCTGCCTGGACGGGCATTTCGCCGGGATGATCACCGCCCCCGTGCACAAGGGCGTCATCAACGAAGCCGGCATCGCCTTCTCCGGCCATACCGAGTTCCTCGCCGATCTCACCCACACCGCCCAGGTAGTGATGATGCTCGCCACCCGCGGCCTGCGCGTTGCCCTGGTGACCACCCACCTGCCGCTGCGGCAGATCGCCGATGCCATCACCCCGGATCGCCTGGAGCGCGTCACCCGCATCCTGTACGCCGACCTGCGCGACAAGTTCGGCCTGGCCAACCCGCGCATCCTGGTCTGCGGCCTGAACCCCCACGCAGGCGAAGGCGGCCACCTCGGCTGCGAAGAGATCGACGTAATCGAGCCAACGCTGGAGCGCCTGCGCACCGAGGGCATGCAGCTGATCGGCCCGCTGCCGGCCGACACCCTGTTCACCCCCAAGCACCTCGAGCACTGCGACGCCGTGCTGGCGATGTACCACGACCAGGGCCTGCCGGTGCTCAAGTACAAGGGGTTCGGCGCGGCAGTGAACGTCACGCTGGGCCTGCCCATCATCCGCACCTCAGTGGACCACGGCACCGCGCTGGACCTTGCCGGCACCGGTCGGATCGACAGCGGCAGCCTGCAGGTTGCCCTGGAAACCGCCTACCAGATGGCCGAAGCCGGCGCCGCGAAAGGCTGATCACCAGCATTCCGTTCGGCCAGCGTTTCGTGCTGGCCGTCGCGGACTGGTAAACTGATGGTTTTTCCGCCTCCAGCTGGCCGCCTCAGGCGTCCGGCTGCTCTCCGGAGCCTTCGATGTCCGAACTCTTCCAGCACCGCGCCCGTAAACGCTTTGGGCAGAACTTCCTGCACGACGCCGGGGTGATCCACAAGATCCTCCGCGCCATCGCCGCCAAGGAAGGCCAGCACCTGCTGGAAATCGGCCCAGGCCAGGGCGCCCTGACCGAAGGCCTGGTGGACAGCGGCGCGAAGCTCGATGTGATCGAGCTGGACCTGGACCTGATCCCGCACCTGAAATGGCGCTTCGGTCTGAAGCCCAACTTCAGCCTGCACCAGGGCGATGCGATGAAGTTCGACTTCTCCAGCCTGATCGCCTCCCCCGAGGACAAGTTGCGCGTGGTCGGCAACCTGCCCTACAACATCTCCACCCCATTGATCTTCCATCTCCTGGACCATGCCTCGCTGATCCAGGACATGCACTTCATGCTGCAGAAGGAAGTGGTGGAGCGCCTGGCCGCCGAGCCGGGCAACGGCGACTGGGGCCGCCTGTCGATCATGGTGCAGTACTTCTGCCGGGTGGATTACCTGTTCACCGTCGGCCCCGGCGCGTTCAACCCGCCGCCCAAGGTCGAGTCGGCCATCGTCCGGCTGGTGCCCTACGCTGAACCGCCCCATCCGGCCAAGGATCACCGCGTGCTGGAACGCATCGTCCGCGAAGCCTTCAACCAGCGCCGCAAGACCCTGCGCAACACCCTGCGTACGCTCATGAGCGTCGAGGACATCGAAGCCGCCGGCGTCGACCCGACCCTGCGTCCGGAGCAACTGAGCGTCGCCGACTTCGTCAGCCTGGCTAACCGTTACAGCGAAACCAACCCGGAAGCCGAGCAAGGACCGAGCGCATGAGCGATCCCCGCTACCAGGTCAGCGTCAGCGTCACCACCCGCCACCTGCCCGAGCAATCGCAGCCGGAGCAGCAGCGCTACGTGTTCGCCTATACCGTGACCATCCACAACCACGGCGAGTTGGCCGCCAAGCTGCTGACCCGCCACTGGATCATCACCGACGGCGATGGCCACGTGCAGGAAGTCCGCGGCGCCGGCGTCGTTGGCGAAAAGCCGCTGATCGACCCGGGGGCCAGCCACACCTACACCAGCGGCACCGTGATGGCGACCAAGGTCGGCAGCATGCACGGCAGCTACCAGATGGTCGCCACCGACGGCCACCACTTCGATGCCGAGATCCCGGCGTTCCGCCTCGCCGTCCCCGGGGCGCTGCACTGATGGCCACCTACGCCGTAGGCGACCTGCAAGGCTGCCTGGAGCCGCTCAAGTGCCTGCTGGAGCAGGTGAGGTTCGACCCGGCCCAGGACAAGCTCTGGCTGGTGGGCGACCTGGTCAACCGCGGTCCGGCGTCGCTGGAAACCCTGCGCTTCCTCCATGGCATGCGCGAATCGCTGGTCTGCGTGCTGGGCAACCATGACCTGCACCTGATCGCCGTGGCCTACAACGCCGAGCGCCTGAAGAAGAACGACACCCTGCGCGAGATCGTCGAGGCGCCGGATTGCGCACAACTGATCGAATGGCTGCGGCAGATGCCGTTGGTCCATCACGACGCCGTTCGCGACATCACCCTCGTACACGCCGGCATCCCGCCGCAGTGGGACATCGACAAGGCCCTGCAGCGCGCCGCCGAAGTCGAAGCCGCTCTGCGCGACGACACTCAGTTGCCGATGTTCCTCGATGGCATGTACGGCAACGAGCCGGCCAAGTGGGACAAGAAGCTCAACGGCATAGCGCGACTGCGGGTGATCACCAACTATTTCACGCGCATGCGCTTCTGCACCCCGGACGGCAAGCTCGACCTGAAGTCCAAGGAAGGCCTGGACACCGCGCCGCCCGGCTACGCGCCCTGGTTCAGCTATGCCGAGCGCAAGGCCGCCGGGCGCAAGATCATCTTCGGCCACTGGGCCGCGCTGGAAGGCCAGTGCGACGTCCCCGGCCTGTTTGCCCTGGACACCGGCTGTGTGTGGGGCGGCAGCATGACGCTGATGAACGTCGATACCTTCGAGCGCATCCAGTGCAGCTGCGCCGATAAACCAGAATGATTGCAGCGGGGCCACAGGCTCCGCGCCTTGCGAGGTACTACCCATGAGCGACTTCAAGCGCATCGCCCCCGACCTGGCCCAGCAGCTGCGCGAAAACGGCGCCCAGGTCGTCGACATTCGCGACCCGCAGAGCTATGCGATGGGCCATATCAGCGGTTCGCGGCACATCGACAACTACTCGGTAGCCGACTTCATCCGCGAGGCCGACATGGACGCACCGCTGGTCGTGGTCTGCTATCACGGCAATTCCAGCCAGAGCGCGGCGGCCTATTTCGTCCAGCAGGGCTTCTCCGAGGTCTACAGCCTCGACGGTGGCTTCGAGCTGTGGCGCAGCGTCTATCCCGCGGATACCAGCGCAGGCGGCTCCGACTGAAAGCCCCTACGAAAGAGGCGGATTAGCCCCTTCAAAAAATCTGTAACTTCTCGCGCTTTCGTCCTTTACACATCTAAGAACGAACTATCCTTTCCCTCAGGCCATCCAAAAAAGGGAGAGCCGGCACACCGGCTTCCGGTTAATCGGCAGTGACCATTGGGGCGGATCAGGGCAGTCGCCAGGTTCCGTTGGAGTTCTGGGGGATTCTCGCCGGTACCACTGGCAGCCCGACCGCACCCGCACAGACCGATCCGGCGCCGGCTCCATGCATCGAGCGAGGAGACGTCATGAGCATTTTCAGTCACTTCCAGGAACGCTTCGAAGCGACCCGTCAAGAGGAGTACTCCCTCCAGGAGTACCTGGACATCTGCAAGCAGGACAAGATCGCCTATGCCACCGCCGCCGAGCGGATGCTGATGGCCATCGGCGAGCCTGAACTACTCGACACATCCGTCGATTCCCGCCTGTCGCGAATCTTCTCCAACAAGGTGATCCGCCGTTATCCGGCCTTTGCCGACTTCCATGGCATGGAAGAGTGCATCGACCAGATCGTCTCCTTCTTCCGCCACGCCGCCCAAGGCCTGGAAGAGAAGAAACAGATCCTCTATCTCCTGGGCCCGGTCGGCGGCGGCAAATCCTCCCTCGCCGAAAAGCTCAAGCAACTGATGGAGCACGTGCCCTTCTATGCGATCAAGGGCTCGCCGGTGTTCGAGTCGCCCCTGGGGCTGTTCAATCCCGACGAAGATGGCGCCATCCTCGAGGAAGACTACGGCATCCCGCGTCGCTACCTGCGCTCGGTGATGTCGCCGTGGGCGACCAAGCGCCTCAACGAATTCGGCGGCGACATCAGCCAGTTCCGCGTGGTCAAGCTGCACCCTTCGATCCTCAACCAGATCGCCATCGCCAAGACCGAACCTGGGGATGAGAACAACCAGGACATCTCCGCGCTGGTCGGCAAGGTGGATATCCGCAAGCTGGAAGAATTCCCGCAGAACGACGCCGACGCCTACAGCTACTCGGGCGCGCTGTGCCGGGCCAACCAGGGCCTGATGGAATTCGTCGAGATGTTCAAGGCGCCGATCAAGGTCCTGCACCCCTTGCTCACTGCGACCCAGGAAGGCAACTACAACAGCACCGAAGGCCTCGGTTCCCTGCCCTACAGCGGCATCATCCTCGCCCACTCCAACGAATCGGAGTGGCACAGCTTCCGCAACAACAAGAACAACGAAGCCTTCATCGACCGCATCTACATCGTCAAGGTGCCGTACTGCCTGCGCGTCTCCGACGAGATCAAGATCTACGACAAGCTGCTGATCAACAGCTCCCTGGCGCACGCCCACTGCGCGCCGGACACCCTGAAGATGCTTTCGCAGTTCTCCGTGCTGTCGCGCCTGAAGGAGCCGGAAAACTCCAACATCTACTCGAAGATGCGCGTCTACGACGGCGAGAACCTCAAGGACACCGACCCCAAGGCCAAGTCCATCCAGGAATACCGCGACACGGCGGGCGTCGACGAAGGCATGGCCGGGCTTTCGACCCGTTTCGCCTTCAAGATCCTGTCCAAGGTGTTCAACTTCGACCCGCATGAAGTGGCCGCCAACCCGGTGCACCTGCTCTACGTGCTGGAACAGCAGATCGAGCAGGAGCAGTTCCCGCCGGAAACCCGCGAACGCTACCTGCGCTTCCTCAAGGAATACCTGGCGCCGCGCTACGTCGAGTTCATCGGCAAGGAAATCCAGACCGCGTACCTGGAGTCCTACAGCGAGTATGGTCAGAACATCTTCGACCGCTACGTGCTGTACGCCGACTTCTGGATCCAGGACCAGGAATACCGCGACCCGGAAACCGGCGAGATCCTCAACCGCGCCGCCCTCAACGAGGAACTGGAGAAGATCGAGAAGCCGGCCGGCATCAGCAATCCGAAGGACTTCCGCAACGAGATCGTCAACTTCGTCCTGCGCGCCCGCGCCGGCAACAACGGCAAGAACCCCAGCTGGCTGTCGTACGAGAAGCTGCGCGTGGTGATCGAGAAGAAAATGTTCTCCAACACCGAGGACCTGCTGCCGGTCATCAGCTTCAACGCCAAGGCGAGCAAGGAGGATCAGCAGAAGCACAACGACTTCGTCAAACGCATGGTCGAGCGCGGCTACACCGAGAAGCAGGTGCGCCTGCTGTCGGAATGGTATCTGCGGGTTCGCAAGTCGCAGTAGTCTGCCATCGGCGCGGCGGTTTCCGCCGCGCCGGTCGCCGTCGCATTCGGACCTGTCCGGAGCGGCTCTACGCCGCCTCGCAGCAGGCCCTGAGGAGCATTCATGAGCTACGTCATCGACCGGCGTCTGAACGGCAAGAACAAGAGCACGGTGAACCGCCAGCGCTTTTTGCGGCGTTACCGTGAGCACATCAAGAAGGCGGTAGAAGAAGCCGTCAGCCGCCGCTCCATCACCGATATGGAACATGGCGAGCAGATCAGTATTCCCGGCCGCGATATCGACGAACCTGTCCTGCACCACGGGCGCGGCGGCAAGCAGACCGTCGTCCATCCCGGCAACAAGGAATTCACCACCGGTGAGCACATCCCGCGTCCCCAGGGGGGCGGCGGTGGCCGTGGTGCCGGCAAGGCAAGCAACCAGGGCGATGGGATGGACGACTTCGTCTTCCAGATCACCCAGGAGGAATTTCTCGACTTCATGTTCGAGGACCTGGAGCTGCCCAACCTGGTCAAGCGCCACCTCACTGGCAGCGACACCTTCAAGACCGTGCGCGCCGGCATCAGCAACGAGGGCAATCCCTCGCGGATCAACATCGTGCGTACCCTGCGCTCGGCGCACGCCCGGCGTATCGCCCTCTCCGGCTCCACCCGCGGCAAGCTCCGCGCGGCGCTGGCCGAACTGGACCGGCTCAAGCGCGAGGAACCGGACAACCTCGGCGACATCCAGGAACTGGAGCAGAAGATCGCCGGCATGCGCGCACGCATCGACAAGGTGCCGTTCCTGGATACCTTCGACCTCAAGTACAACCTGCTGGTGAAGCAGCCCAACCCGACCTCCAAGGCCGTGATGTTCTGTCTGATGGACGTCTCGGGCTCCATGACCCAGGCCACCAAGGACATTGCCAAGCGTTTCTTTATCCTTCTCTACCTGTTCCTCAAGCGGAACTACGAGAAGATCGAAGTGGTGTTCATCCGCCACCACACCAGCGCCCGCGAAGTAGACGAGGAAGAGTTCTTCTATTCCCGCGAGACTGGCGGCACCATCGTTTCCAGCGCGCTCAAGCTGATGCAGGAAGTGATGGCTGAGCGCTATCCCACCAACGAATGGAACATCTACGCCGCCCAGGCCTCGGACGGCGATAACTGGAACGACGACTCGCCGGTCTGCCGCGACATTCTGATGAAGCAGATCATGCCGTTCGTCCAGTACTACACCTACGTCGAGATCACCCCGCGCGAGCACCAGGCGCTGTGGTTCGAGTACGAGAAGATCCGCGACACCTTCGAAGACAGCTTCGCCCAGCAGCAGATCGTCTCCGCCTCGGACATCTACCCGGTGTTCCGCGAGTTGTTCCAGAGGAGGCTCGTCGCATGAGCAAGCGCCAGCCGATCGCCACCGGCTCGGAGTGGACCTTCGAGCTGATCCAGCAGTACGACCGCGAGATCAGTCGTCTCGCCGAGCGTTATGCGCTGGACACCTACCCCAACCAGATCGAGGTCATCACCGCCGAGCAGATGATGGATGCCTACGCCTCCGTCGGCATGCCCATCGGTTACAACCATTGGTCCTACGGCAAGCACTTCCTCAGCACGGAAAAGAACTACAAGCGCGGTCAGATGGGCCTGGCCTACGAGATCGTGATCAACTCCGACCCGTGCATCGCCTACCTGATGGAGGAAAATACCCAGTGCATGCAGGCGCTGGTGATCGCCCACGCCTGCTACGGGCACAACAGCTTCTTCAAGGGCAACTACCTGTTCCGCACCTGGACCGACGCCACTTCGATCATCGACTACCTGGTGTTCGCCAAGTCCTACATCAACAAGTGCGAGGAGCGTTACGGCATCGACGCCGTGGAAGACCTGCTGGACTCCTGCCACGCCCTGATGAACTACGGCGTAGACCGCTACAAGCGACCCTACCCGATCTCCGCCGAGGAAGAGAAGCAGCGCCAGAAGGAGCGCGAGGAGCAGATCCAGCGCCAGGTCAACGACCTCTGGCGGACCATCCCCAAGGCCACCGGCAAGGACAAGGAACAGGGGCTGGCCCGCTACCCCAGCGAGCCGCAGGAAAACATCCTCTACTTCATCGAGAAGAACGCCCCGCTGCTGGAGCCCTGGCAGCGCGAAATCGTGCGCATCGTGCGCAAGGTGGCGCAGTACTTCTACCCGCAGCGCCAGACCCAGGTGATGAACGAAGGCTGGGCGACCTTCTGGCACTACACCCTGATCAACGACCTCTACGACGAAGGGCTGGTCAGCGACGGCTTCATGATGGAGTTCCTCCAGTACCACACCAGCGTGGTCTACCAGCCGGGCTTCGACAGCCCCTACTACAGCGGCATCAACCCCTACGCGCTGGGCTTCGCCATGTACCGCGACATCCGTCGCATCTGCGAACACCCCACCGAGGAAGACAAGCGCTGGTTCCCGGACATCGCCGGCAGCGACTGGCTGGCCACCATCAAGTTCGCCATGAAGAGCTTCAAGGACGAGAGCTTCGTCCTGCAGTTCCTCTCACCCAAGGTCATCCGCGAGTTCAAGCTGTTCAGCATCCTCGACGACGACCAGAAGGACGACATGCTGGTCGACGCCATCCACGACGACGACGGCTATCGCAAGATCCGCGAAACCCTGGCTGCGCAGTACAACCTCGGCAATCGTGAACCGAACATCCAGATCTGGGATGTCGACCGCCGCGGTGACCGCTCGCTGACCCTGCGCCACCAGCAGCACGACCGCAAACCGCTGGGCGAATCCACCGACGACGTGCTCAAGCACCTGCACCGCCTTTGGGGCTTCGATATCCATCTGGAAACCCTGCAGGGCGAGAACATCGTCAACACCTTCCACATGCCCCCAAAGGGTGAACGCGACAGCGAGGAGGGTTACCCCCGGCTCGACCTGATCATCCCACCCATTTGATCGGTTGACCGGAGCAGCAGGCGTGACAAGCATGGCGGCAACCCCGCTGGAGACCGCCATGCGCCTGTTCGCCATTCTCCTGCTCTGCCTCGCTGTCGCGACCTGCAGCAACCCCGTCCCCCACGCCCAGGTCGCGCATCCCGCCGATGCGCGCCTGGCCGGGCTGCGCGACTTCCAGCTGATGCCACCGGAAAACGCCGTCGACGCCCTGCCCTACCGCAGTCGCTACCCCCTGATCAATGCGCAAGTGCGCCAGGGCCTGATCGAGCGCGGCTACCGCGAGAGCGCGGGCCCGCAGATCCGCGTCTACTACTGGCTGGCGCTGCAGGATGCGCCGCTGGAATTCAAGGTCGATACCCCGCCGCCCAATCCGTTGGGCCCCTATCTCGCCATCCATCGCCTGCGCGACGAGACCGGTACCCTGCGCCTGCGTCTGACCGATGCGCAGGAGCAGACCCTGTGGGAAGGCACCGTCAGAACCGGCCTCAGTCCCGCCCACGCCAGCGCAACACTCCTGCAGGACGCCATCGGCGCCCTCGTTCAACAGATTCCCGCCGCCACGCCCTAGGTGCGCGTCGCCCCCTTTCGCGAGCAAGCTCGCTCCTACAAGAGCCGGGGCGTGCGCAACCTGTCGGAGCGAGCTTGCTGGCGAACCGCCTCAATCCCCAGAAGCCACCGAGCTTGCCCCACCCGCCGCAAACCCCGAAGCTATCCCCCAGAACAGGAGACAGCTTCATGCAGATCTACAAGGTGGGCGGCGCCGTGCGCGATCGCCTGCTCGGCATCCCCTTCAGCGACACCGACTGGGTAGTGGTCGGCGCCAGCGCCGACGAGATGCTCGCCCAGGGCTATCGGCCGGTGGGCGCCGACTTCCCGGTGTTCCTCCACCCGAAAACCGGCGAGGAATATGCCCTCGCCCGCACCGAACGCAAAAGCGGGCGCGGCTACGGTGGCTTCACCTTCTACGCCAGCCCCGACGTCACCCTCGAAGACGACCTGATCCGCCGCGACCTGACCATCAACGCTATGGCCGAGGACAATGACGGCAAGGTCATCGACCCGTACCACGGCCAGGAGGACCTCGAAGCCCGCCTGCTTCGCCACGTTTCCCCGGCCTTCGCCGAAGACCCGCTGCGCGTGCTGCGCGTCGCCCGCTTTGCCGCGCGCTACGCCCCCCTGGGTTTCAGCGTGGCGCCGGAAACCCTGGCACTGATGCGTGAACTGTCGGAATCCGGCGAACTGGAAGCACTGACTGCAGAACGCAGCTGGAAGGAAATCTCCCGTGCCCTGATGGAATCGCGCCCGGACGTGTTCATCCAGGTCCTGCGCGACTGCGGCGCCCTCGCCGTGCTGATGCCGGAAGTGGACGCCCTGTTCGGCGTGCCGCAACCGCCGCAGCACCACCCGGAAGTGGATACCGGCGAACACGTGCTGGCCGTATTGCGCGAGTGCGCCCAATACGACCAGCCGCTGAGTGTGCGCTGGGCCTGCCTGGTCCACGACGTCGGCAAGGGCGAAACCCGCAAGGAAGACTGGCCCAAACACCACGCCCACGAACACCTGGGCCTGCCGTTGATCGACGCGCTCAATGCGCGCTTCAAGGTGCCCCGGGATTGTCAGGAGCTGGCGCGACTGGTCGGCGAGTACCACACCCACTGCCACCGTGCGCTGGAGCTGCGGCCGACCACCGTTCTGGAATTGCTGCAGTCCTTCGATGTGTATCGCCGCCCGCAACGCTTCGAGGAGTTTCTCGCCGCCAGCGAGATGGACGCCCGCGGTCGCCATGGGCTGGAAGATCGCGACTACCCGCAGGCGGAATACTTGCGCGGCGCAGCGCAAGCCGCACGCGCGGTCGCTGTGCAGCCGCTGCTGGAGAAGGGATACAAGGGGGCGGAGCTGGGCGAAGCGCTCAAGCGTGAGCGTCTGAATGCCCTGAAGGCCTACAAGGAAAGTTACACCGCGTGATACCAGGGGGGTGCCTTGTAGGAACGAGTGGGACGGCTAGTTCTTGCTCGCGCCCCCCAGCGCTGGTGCCGCCGGATACATCGCTCGCGAGCAAACGCGTTCCTACAGAAAAGCCATCAGGGCGCCGAGTGCGCCCCGATCAGCGCCGCCGGCGTCAGCTCAGCGCCCCGCCACTGGAAGGGCACCGGCCAGAGCTTTTGGGCGATCTGCGCGTCCGACCAGAGCTCGGCGAACGAACGTTGAGCCCCCGGATGCTTCACCTCGGGAGCCAGCAACGCCAGCGGCCAGAGCACGAAGGCGTTCTTCAGCACTTCTGCGCGCGGCAGCGTCAGGCCATCGAACTCGCCATGCAGGTCGCCGTACAGCAACACGTCGATATCCAGCGGCAGGCCCTTGCGCTCCGGCGCATAGCGGCCGTTGTCCGCCTCGATGTGCTTGAGCCGCAGGCTCAACTCCGCCAGCGGCAGGTCGGTGCGCGCCACGATCACGAAGTTGTAGAAGGGGCCGCTGCGAATACCCACCGGCTCGCTCTCGAACACCGGCGAACAGCGGATATCCTCGAGGAACTCGTCCAACGCCTCCAGCCCCGCGAGCAGGTGTTGCTCCCGGTCGAAGTTGCTGCCCAGCCCGAGGTACACCGTCGTCAGCGGCATCCGCGTTCGATCTCCACACCTACGCCGATGGCGGCCGCAACGGCACCGGGCTTGGTGACCTTCAGGCGCAGCCACTGGATACCGAACTCGGCCATCAGCAACTCGGCGAGGCGTTCGGCGAAGGTCTCCACCAGTTGAAAATGCGCGTCACGGGCGAAGGCCATGACCCGCTCGGAGAGCACGGCGTAGTCCAGGGCCTTGGCGATATCGTCGTCGGCCGCCGCCGGGCGGTTGTCCCAGCCCAGCGTCAGGTCCAGGCGCAGGCACTGCCGGATACCCCGTTCCCAGTCGTAGACGCCGATCACGGTGTCCACTTCCAGCCCCTCGATGAAAACTCTGTCCACTGACTGCATGCTCCAAGGCGACACGACAAGCGGCCGACGCCCCGTTAGAATCGGAAACGACCTCGTCTCCGGTGGAAACCATGTTCTGGTTCTTGGCGATCCTCGCCTACCTGCTCGGATCACTGTCCTTCGCGGTACTCCTCAGTCGCCTGTTCGGCACTGCCGACCCGCGCGCCAGCGGCTCGGGCAATCCCGGCGCCACCAACATGCTGCGCCTGGCCGGCAAGAAGATCGCCATCCTCACCCTGCTCGGCGATCTCGCCAAGGGGCTGCTGCCCGTACTCATCGCCCGCCTGCTCGGCCTGTCCGACATGCAGCAGGCCTGGGTCGGGCTGGCAGCGGTAATCGGCCACCTCTACCCGCTGTACTTCAACTTCCGTGGCGGCAAGGGCGTTGCCACCGCCGCCGGCATGCTGCTGGCGCTTTACCCTCCAGCCGCGCTGCTCGCGGCAGTCGCCTGGCTGGTGACTTTCAAACTGTCGCGCACCAGCTCGCTCGCATCCCTGGTCGCCACGCCGCTGACCCTGCCGCTGCTGGCCTGGCAGGAGCCGTCGGCGCTGCTGCCGATGACCGTGCTCACCGGTCTGATCGTCTGGCGTCACCGCAGCAATCTGCGCGATCTCATCGCCGGACGCGAGCGTCACTTCTAGAGCCGCGAGCTTCCCGACCCGCGTACCACGCTGCAAGCGAAAAAACGGCCCATGCCGCTCAGAGCATGCGCCGCGTCGTTTGCAGCTTCATTATTCAGATCGCTGGCAGCGACTCCATTGGCCAACGCGCATGGACGCCGATCGACGGGCCGTCCTGCTGCCCCGCCACCAAACGCTGGCAGCCAGCATAGGCGATCATCGCGCCGTTATCGGTGCAGAAGCGCGGGCGGGCGTAGAACACCTGGCCCTTCATTTCGCCGAGCATCTTTTCCAGATGCTGACGCAAGGCCTGGTTGGCACTGACGCCACCGGCGATCACCAGGCTCTTGAGGTGAGTCTGCTTGAGCGCGCGCTTGCACTTGATGGTCAGGGTCTCGACCACGGCAGTCTGGAACGCCAGGGCGATATCGCTGCGGGTCTGCTCGCTGTCGTCACCCTCGGCCACGCAGCGCTGCCAGGTGTTCAGCGCGAAAGTCTTGAGGCCGCTGAAGCTGAAATCCAGCCCCGGACGATCGGTCATCGGCCGCGGAAAGACGAAGCGACCCGCGGTGCCGCGCTCAGCCAGGCGAGCGATCTCCGGGCCACCGGGATAGGCCAGACCGAGCAGCTTGGCGGTCTTGTCGAAAGCCTCGCCGGCAGCGTCGTCCACCGACTCGCCCAGTACCTGGTAACGACCAATGCCATCCACTCGAACCAGTTGCGTATGGCCGCCGGACACCAGCAAGGCGACGAACGGAAACTTCGGCGGCTGCTCTTCCAGCATGGGAGCCAGCAGATGGCCCTCCATATGGTGCACGCCGACGGCCGGTATGCCCCAGGCGAACGCCATGGCCTGGGCGCAGGATGCGCCGACCAGCAGCGCGCCCACCAGGCCGGGGCCGGCGGTGTAGGCGATGGCGTCGATGTCTTCGGCGGTGCGGCCGGACTCGTCCAGCACCTGGCGAATCAGCGGCAGCATGCGCTTGACGTGATCACGGGAGGCCAGCTCGGGAACCACGCCGCCGTATACGCGGTGCAGATCGATCTGGCTGAACAGCGCGTCGGCCAGCAGGCCTTTTTCACTGTCGTACAGGGCGACGCCGGTCTCGTCGCAGGAGGTTTCCAACCCCAGCACTAGCATGGGCTTGAGCCTTTACTCTGGGCAAAATTGAAGCCGCGCATCATAATCGCCGGCTGGGCTTCGGACCAGTGCTTTTCGATCGGAGGCTTTGCATTCCTCCTTCCGAACGTTTAATATCCGCAACCCTTGAAAACCGCCGACTCCGAACAACCGTCAGGAGCGCGATAAATCCTCCGGTAATCATTGAAGGTACGACCTGGATGCCCGCCGTCAAAGTTAAAGAGAACGAACCCTTCGACGTAGCTCTGCGTCGTTTCAAGCGCTCCTGCGAAAAAGCAGGCGTACTGGCTGAAGTCCGTAGCCGCGAGTTCTACGAAAAGCCGACCGCCGAGCGTAAGCGCAAGGCCGCTGCCGCTGTTAAGCGTCACGCCAAGAAAGTGCAGCGCGAACAGCGCCGCCGCGAGCGCCTGTACTGAGTTACAGCGCTTCGTCGCACGCTTTCCGCATCGCCCGGCCCACTCGCCGGGCGAGTGCCTGAAACAAGGCACCCGACTCCGATTCGCATTCGCGGACTTCGGAGTTTTTGCTTTTCAAGCCCCATGCTTAGTCTCAAGCCCCGCTCGCGGCGTCATCGCCCCGCGCTATGCTTGGGTCCACCCTGCGTCCCGATGAGTCTATGGCCGGCCTGATTCCACAATCCTTCATCGATGACCTGCTCAACCGCACCGATATTCTCGATGTGGTGAGTTCGCGCATCCAGCTGAAGAAGACCGGCAAGAACTACAGCGCCTGCTGCCCGTTCCACAAGGAGAAGACACCCTCCTTCACCGTCAGCCCGGACAAGCAGTTCTACTACTGCTTCGGCTGCGGCGCCGGCGGCAACGCGCTCGGCTTCATCATGGACCACGACCAGCTGGACTTCGTCCAGGCGGTCGAGGACCTGGCCAAGCGCGCCGGGATGGACATCCCCCGCGAGGAAGGTCGGCGCGGCAACAAGCCCCGCCAACCGGTCGACTCGCCGCTGTACCCGCTGCTGGCCGGCGCCGCCGAGTTCTACCGCCAGGCACTCAAGAGCCACCCGGCCCGCAAGGCCGCCGTGGAATACCTCAAGGGCCGCGGCCTGACCGGCGAAATCGCCCGCGACTTCGGCCTGGGCTTCGCCCCGCCGGGCTGGGACAACCTGCTGAAGAACCTGGGCGGCGACAACCTGCAGCTCAAGGCCATGCTCGACGCCGGCCTGCTGGTGGAAAACCCCGACAGCGGCAAGCGCTACGACCGCTTCCGCGACCGGGTGATCTTCCCCATCCGCGACAGCCGCGGCCGGGTGATCGCCTTCGGCGGCCGCGTATTGGGCGACGACAAGCCGAAATACCTGAACTCGCCGGAAACCCCGGTCTTCCATAAAGGACAGGAGCTCTACGGCCTGTTCGAGGCGCGGAAGAACAACCGGGATCTCGACGAGATCATGGTGGTCGAAGGCTACATGGACGTCATCGCACTGGCGCAGCAGGGCATCCGCAACGCGGTCGCCACCCTGGGCACGGCCACCAGCGAAGAACACATCAAGCGGCTGTTCCGCATCGTGCCGAACATCCTCTTCTGCTTCGACGGCGACCAGGCCGGCCGTAATGCCGCCTGGCGCGCACTGGAGTCGGCGCTGAGCAACCTGCAGGATGGGCGCAAGGTGCGCTTTCTGTTCCTGCCCGAAGGTGAAGACCCGGACAGCCTGGTGCGCGCCGAAGGCCCGGATGCCTTCCGCGCCCGCCTCGCCCACCAGGCCCAGCCGCTGGCGGACTACTTCTTCCAGCAACTGACCGAGGAAGCCGACCCCAGCACGCTGGAAGGCAAGGCGCACCTGGCGACCCTGGCCGGACCGCTGTTGGAGAAGATCCCCGGCAACACGCTGCGCTTGCTGATGCGCCAGCGCCTGGGCGAGATCACCGGCCTGTCCGCCGAAGCGCTCAGCCAGATCAGCGCGCCGCGCCCGGGCCTCACCGGCCAGGCAAAACCGAATCCCCCCCCTGCAACAGCGCAGGCACCTGGCTCGGAGCAACACGCCCACGAGTACGCCGACTACGACATGGGCCAGTTCGCCGGCCACGGCGACGGTCATTACCAGGACGCTTCGAGTTACTTCGAAGCGCCGATGGAATTTTCCCGCGGCAACGGCGGAGCCAAGGCCAAGAAGCCCTGGAAGGGCGATCGCAAATGGGATGGCAAAGGCCGGAAAGGCGACTTCACGCCACGCCAGCCGCGCACCGAGATCAGCGTCGAATCGCCGACCCTGACCGCGCTGCGCACCCTGCTGCACCATCCCCAACTGGCGCAGAGCGTCGAGGATGCGAGCCACTTCTCCAACGAGGGACAGACCTATTCGCAACTGCTCGCCGCACTGGTCGAAGCGTTGCAGAAGAATCCGAAACAGAGCTCGATGCACCTCATCGCGCGCTGGCACGGAACGCCCCAAGGGCGCCTGCTACAGGTGCTGGCGGGGAAAGAATGGCTGATCGACGACGGCAATCTTGAAAAGCAGTTCGTCGACACCATTACTACACTTGCACACAACCAGCTGCTCAGCAGCCGTGAAGCCCGCTTGCACAGCGTGCTGCGAAAGAACCCCAGTGAACTGACCGACGAAGAGAAAGCGTTACTGCGGGAGCACTACAGCACCCCCTCTTCAACAGGCAGCCAGAGCTGAACTGGCGCCTGAAGCCTCGAATCTGGTATAATCCTCGGCTTATTTCAGCCCGCCAAGACCTTCAGTGGATAGGGTGTTATGTCCGGAAAAGCGCAACAGCAATCTCGTCTCAAAGAGTTGATCACCCGTGGTCGTGAGCAGGGTTACCTGACTTACGCGGAGGTCAACGACCACCTGCCGGAGGATATCTCTGATCCGGAACAGGTAGAAGACATCATCCGCATGATCAACGACATGGGGATCAACGTATTCGAGACAGCCCCGGATGCGGATGCCCTGTTGCTGGCGGAAACCGATACCGATGAAGCTGCCGCCGAAGAAGCTGCTGCCGCCCTTGCCGCGGTAGAGAGCGACGTTGGCCGCACGACCGACCCGGTGCGCATGTACATGCGTGAAATGGGTACCGTGGAACTGCTGACCCGCGAAGGCGAGATCGAAATCGCCAAACGCATCGAGGAAGGCATCCGCGAGGTCATGAGCGCCATCGCCCAGTTCCCGGGCGCGGTGGACGGCATTCTCGAAGAGTACAACCGCATCGTTGCCGAAGGCGGCCGCCTGTCGGACGTTCTCAGCGGCTACATCGACCCGGATGACGGCACCCTGCCGGCCGAGGAAGTCGAGCCGGTCGGCCTGAAGGACGACGCCGAAGCCAAGGATAAGGACAAGGACGAAGAGGACGAAGAGTCCGACGGCGACAGCGAGGAAGAAGAAGGCGATGGCGGTCCGGATCCGGAAGAAGCCGCTCGTCGTTTCGGCGCCGTTTCCGAGCAGCTGGAAAAGGCCAAGAAGGCCCTGAAGAAGCACGGTCGTGGCAGCAAGCAGGCCACCGAAGAACTGGTCGCCCTGGCCGAGCTGTTCATGCCGATCAAGCTGGTGCCCAAGCAGTTCGACGTGCTGGTCGCCAAGGTCCGCGATGCGCTGGACAGCGTGCGCCGCCAGGAACGCGCCATCATGCAGCTGTGCGTGCGTGATGCCCGCATGCCGCGTGCCGACTTCCTGCGCCAGTTCCCCGGCCACGAAACCGACACCGCCTGGGTCGACTCCATACTCAAGGGCAAGCCCAAGTACGCCGAGGCCATCGAGCGTCTGCGTGACGACATCCTGCGCAACCAGCAGAAGCTGGTCGACCTGGAAACCAGCTCGCAGTTGACCGTTGCCGAGATCAAGGACGTCAACCGCTCCATGTCCATCGGCGAGGCGAAAGCCCGTCGTGCGAAGAAGGAGATGGTCGAGGCGAACCTGCGTCTGGTGATCTCCATCGCCAAGAAGTACACCAACCGCGGCCTGCAGTTCCTCGACCTGATCCAGGAAGGCAACATCGGCCTGATGAAGGCGGTGGACAAGTTCGAATACCGTCGCGGCTACAAGTTCTCGACCTATGCCACCTGGTGGATCCGCCAGGCGATCACCCGCTCGATCGCCGACCAGGCCCGCACCATCCGTATTCCGGTGCACATGATCGAGACGATCAACAAGCTCAACCGTATTTCCCGCCAGATGCTGCAGGAGATGGGTCGCGAACCGACCCCGGAAGAGCTGGGCGAACGCATGGACATGCCGGAAGACAAGATCCGCAAGGTCCTGAAGATCGCCAAGGAACCGATCTCCATGGAAACGCCGATCGGTGACGACGAAGATTCGCACCTGGGCGACTTCATCGAGGACTCCACCATGCAGTCGCCGATCGAAGTGGCGACCAGCGAGAGCCTCAAGGAAGCCACCCGCGAAGTCCTCGCCGGCCTCACCGCTCGCGAAGCCAAGGTCCTGCGCATGCGCTTCGGCATCGACATGAATACCGACCACACCCTCGAGGAAGTCGGCAAGCAGTTCGATGTGACCCGTGAGCGTATCCGCCAGATCGAAGCCAAGGCGTTGCGCAAGCTGCGCCACCCGTCGCGAAGCGAGCATCTGCGCTCCTTCCTCGACGAGTGATGAACAAACCCCCGGCCGAAAACCGGGGGTTTTTCTTTGGGTCTTCCACTGGGCAAAGTGCCACGTCTACACTTCGGCGTAGTCCCCCCTGGAATGAGGCCCTTCATGCCGCGTCTGCAGGCAGTTCTACTGTGGTGCCTCGCATTCTGGGCGGGACAGGCATTCGCCCTGAGCCTCACGCCCGGCGAACAGCAATGGCTGCAGGCACACCCCACCCTACGCCTGGGTGTGGACGCCTCCTGGCCCCCCTTCGAGTTCCGTGACAGCGACGGCGTCTACCAGGGCCTGGCTGCCAGCTACGTCAAAGTCATCAGCGACAAGCTCAAGGTCGAGCTCCAACCGGTCGAACCGGCAAGCTGGAGCGAAGTCCTGCAACAGGCGCGGGACAGCCATCTCGACCTGCTCCCCGGCATCATGGCCACGCCGGAACGCCTCGAGTACCTGACCTTCACCCGCCCCTACCTCGACTTCCCGATCATCATCCTGGCCCGCAAGAACGGCCCCGCGCCAGCCAGCGTTAAGGAGCTCTACGGCCTCAAGGTCGGCGTGGTCGCCCACTACGCTCCGCATGAACTGCTGGTCGCCAGGCACCCCGACCTCAACCTGCAACCGCTGCCCAGTGTCGCCGCCGGGCTGCAGGCGCTGGCGGTCGGCCAGGTGGACGCGTTCGTCGGCGACCTCGCCTCCAGTGTCTGGAACCTTCGCCAGCTCAAGCTCGAGGGCCTGCAGATCAGCGGCGAGACTCCCTACCGTTACCAACTGGCCATGGGCGTGCCGAAGGACCAGGCGATTTTCGCCGGCATTCTCGACAAGGTGCTGGCGGACCTGACCGTGGAGCAGATCGACGCACTGCAGGCCCCCTGGGTCGGCGGCCTGGTGGACCACCGCAGCGTGTGGCCCGATGTATTCCGCGTGGTCGTGCCCATCGCGTTCCTGACCACCCTCACCCTGCTGGTCCTGTTCACCATGAACCGGCGCCTGCGCGGCGAGATGCAGCGCCGGGAGAAACTCGAGCAGGCCCTGCGCGACAGCGAACAGCACTACCGCGGCCTGGTGGAAAGCCTCACCGCCATCGCCTGGGAAATGCGCCTGGCGGAGAACCGCTTCACCTACGTCTCGCCCCACGCCCAGCGGCTGCTCGGTTACCCGCTGACCGACTGGCTGGAACCCGGCTTCTGGCAGCGCACCCTGCATCCGGAAGACGCCGAGCACGCGATCCACTTCTGCATGAGCGAGAGCCATGCCGGGCGCAATCACAGCTTCGATTACCGCATGCTCGCCGCCGATGGGCGAATCGTCTGGATCCGCGACATCGTCACGCTGATCCAGCATGGCGACGACCTGATCCTGCGCGGGCTGATGATCGACATCACCGAAGCCAAGCACACCGAACAGGCCCTGCGTCTGTCCGAGCAGAAATTCGCCTCGGTCTTCCATCACTGCCCCGACATCATAGTCCTCGCCCGCCGAGTAGACGGCGTATTGCTGGCGGTGAACAGCACCTTCGAACAACAGATCGGCATCCCCGCCAGCGAAGCCCTGGGCAAGACCTCGACCGACCTGGGAATCTGGGGCGCGCCCGGCATGGGCCCGGCCATGCTGCAGCGTCTGCAGGGCGAACCGCTGAACAACGTCGAGATCCCGCTCAACCGCCGCGACGGCAGCCACTTCACCGCCCTGCTGTCAGCGCAGCACATCATCCTCGACGACACGCCGGCGCTGGTCGTCGTGGTGCGCAACATCTCCCAGGTCAAGGAAACCCAGGAGCAACTGCGCGTCTCCGAGGAGAAATTCGCCAAAGCCTTCCACGCCTCGCCCGACGGCATGCTCATCTCGCGTATCAGCGACGGCCGGCTGGTGGAAGTGAACCAGGGCTTTACCCGCATCACCGGCTACAGCCGCGAGGAAGCCGCCGAGCGCTCCACCCTCGACCTGCGCCTGTGGGCCAACCCGGCCGACCGCAGCAAACTGCTGGGCATCCTCGACAGCGCCGCCAGCGCCCCGGACTTCACCGCGCAAATTCGCACTCGCGACGGCAGCCTGCGCCTGTGCGAACTGTCCGCCCACCGCATCACCATCGGCAGCGACGACTGCATGCTGACCATCGCGCGCGACATCACCGAGCGCCAGCAGATGCAGGAAAAGCTGCAGCTGGCCGCCACGGTGTTCGAAAGCACCGCCGAAGGCGTGATGATCACCGACGCGCGCCAGCAGATAGTCGCCGTCAACCGCGCCTTCACCGAGATCACCGGCTACAGCGAACAGGAAGCCCTCGGCAACTCACCGCGCCTGCTCGCTTCCGGCCAGCACGACAGCAGCTTCTACGTCGCCCTCTGGCACCAGCTCAACGCCGAGGGCCACTGGCAGGGCGAAATCTGGAACCGCCGGAAGAACCAGGAGCTCTACCCGGAGTGGCTTACGGTCAGCGCCGTGCGCAATGCCGACGGCGAGTTGTCGCACTATGTCGGCGTGTTCGCCGACATCTCCACCCTCAAGTACGCCCAGGCACGGCTGGACTACCAGGCCCACCACGATCCACTCACCGGCCTGCCCAACCGCCTGCTGTTCGAAAGCCGCCTGAACGCCTCTCTCAAGGAAGCCCAGGAAGACGATCATCAGGGCGCCGTGCTGTTTCTCGACCTCGACCGTTTCAAGCACATCAACGACAGCCTCGGCCACCCGGTCGGCGACCTGCTGCTCAAGTCCATTGCCACCCGCCTGCGCGAGCAGCTGCGCGACGTCGACACGGTAGCGCGCCAGGGCGGCGATGAATTCATCATCCTGCTGCCCGGCCTGCACCACGCACTGGACGCCGAACACGTCGCCAACAAGCTGCTGCTCTGCTTCGAAATGCCGTTCATCGCCGGCGAACAGGAGTTCTTCGTCAGCGCCAGCATCGGCATCTGCCTCTACCCCAGCGATGGCTCGGATGTCGCCACCCTGGTGAAGAACGCCGACGCCGCCATGTACCGGGCCAAGGCCCAGGGCCGCAACCGCGTAGAGTTCTACACCCGCGAACTGACCTTCCAGGCCACCGAGCGCATGGCCTTGGAACATGAATTGCGCCGCGCGCTGGAAAGCGACCAGCTGCAGCTTTACTACCAGCCCAAGCTTTCCCTCAGCACCGGCCAGTTGGTCGGTGCCGAAGCCCTGATCCGCTGGAAGCATCCTCAATTCGGCACCATTTCGCCCGATCGCTTCATCCCCCTGGCTGAGGAAAATGGCCTGATCCTGCCATTGGGTGACTGGGTCCTGCGCCAAGCCTGTCGGCAGATGAGCCGCTGGCAGGACAGCCATGCCGCGTTCGGCCCGCTCTCGGTCAACCTCGCTGGCGCCCAGCTGCGCCAGACCAACCTGGTCGAACGCATCCGTGAACTACTGGCGCACTACAACCTGCAGCCCTCGCGCCTGCAGCTGGAGATCACCGAAAGCTTCCTGATGCACCAGACCGAGGAAGCCCTGTCGATCCTGCACAGCCTCAAGCACCTGGGGGTACAACTGGCCATCGACGACTTCGGTACCGGCTACTCCTCCCTCAGCTACCTGAAGCAACTGCCGCTGGATACGCTGAAGATCGACCAGTCCTTCGTCCACGGCCTGCCGGACGACCCCCACGACGCCGCCATTGCCCGTGCCATCATCGCCCTGGGCCGCAGCATGAACCTCACCGTGATCGCCGAAGGCGTGGAACACGAAGCCCAGGAACGCTTCCTCGAAGCCGAAGGTTGCGACCAGATCCAGGGCTACGCCCTGAGCGCCCCGTTGCCGGCCGACGCCTTTGCCAACCGCTTCCTGGTTCCGCTGCATCCGATTGGCGCGACGCATAACGCGCCGGTATAATCCGCCCGCCTTCTGGGGGCCTATAGCTCAGTTGGTTAGAGCAGAGGACTCATAATCCTTTGGTCCACGGTTCAAGTCCGTGTGGGCCCACCACCTTTTCAGCAAAAGCCGCGCGAATGCGCGGCTTTTGCATTTCTGCCAGTCAATTTTCCAACAGCCGACCGAGAGCCACTTCACACCTGCCGTCGACCATCTGACGCAGGCGCTCCGCCAACATGACAGGCGTCAATATCAGATAGCCACTAGCCATTAAATTGGCATCTCCCTGATATGAGCGAATCCGTCATGACTCTCCACCGGTATCCGGTCCAGTTGCTGGTCACTTCCCAGGATCCGGCGTTGGCGCGCCAGGTTCGTGCGCTGCTGGCGGCCTACGAGCTGCCCTGCGCGGTGATGGAAGGACCACGCAATTGCGAGCAGGCGCCGCTGTGCCGATGGTTCAAGGACGCGCCCTTGAGCGATTCGGCGCGGATGCTCGCGCTGCTGGCCGACGCCATCGGTGTGCTGGAGCGAACCCGCCATGCCTTCCGCTCCCGCGAACTGGGCGAACTGCGCCAGCGCCTGAGCGGCGCACTGCAGGAGTTGTCGGGGCCGCGCCCGCTGGTGTAAAAGACTCCCACCCGCGTTCCGCCGTTGCGGAAGCTGGCTTTGCCGGGCAGGACTTGTGGGCCTGCAAGACAAAGCGCCGAGTTGGTCGCCGTCGATTTCGACGAGACGACGAGCCGGCGCTTTTTTCATGCCCGACAAAAACAGCAGACCCGCAAGGAGCCAAACATGGGCCTGGGACCGAAGCTCGATAGCGTGCTCGAGCGCATCGGCCTGTCGACGATGGAAGTCGATCAGCGCCTGACATATCTGGAGTGGAGCGAGGAGGATGGCCGCCACCTGCATGGCCGCGCCGCCGAACTGGAAGGCTGCCACCAGCGCTTCATCGAGCAACTCTACGATCACCTGCGCCATTATCCACCCCTGGGCGCAATACTCTCCGAGCCGGCGACGCTGGCGCGGCTGAAATGCAGCCAGTTCGAATACTACCGCCAGCTGTGGGACGCCCCGCAGGACGCCGACTACGTGCGCGACCGCCTGCGTATCGGGCTCGTGCACCAGCAGGTCGGCGTCGAACTGAAGTGGTACCTGGGCGCCTATCGCCTGTACCTGGACCAGATGCTCGCCGACCTGATGGGCGACGCCCCGGAAGCCAAGACCTACGCCAGCCTGCTCAAGCGGGTGTTCTTCGACATGTCGCTGGCTATCGACACCTACGGCGCCGCCCAGCGCCAGGCGCTGGAGGACAGCGAGGCGCGCTTCGCCCGCGCCCTGCGCGGTGCCAACGACGGCATCTGGGACTGGGACCTGGGCAACGACCGCCTCTACGTCTCCGAGCGCTGGGCGCGCATGCTCGGCCTGACCCGCGATAACCTCGGCGAAGGCAGCACCAGCTGGTTCGCCCGCGTGCATCCGGACGACCTGCCCGGTCTGCGCAAGGCCATCGATGCGCACCTGCGCGGCAGCAGCGCGCTGCTCAGCCACGAGTACCGTATCCGCCAGCGTGACGGCAATTACCTCTGGGTGCTGGCGCGTGGTGTGGTCACCGATGGGCGCATGGCCGGCTCGCAAACCGACATCAGCCAACACAAGGCCAGCGAACACCAGCTCAGCCATGCGGCGCGGCACGACCCGCTCACCGGCCTGGGCAATCGCCTGCGCCTGGACGAGCTGCTGCAGCAGGCCCTGATGCGCCAGCGCCGCCCCGGCGCGCGCGAGTCCGGCCTGCTGTTCATCGACCTGGACCGCTTCAAGCTGATCAACGACAGCCTCGGCCACGCCGTTGGCGACCGTGTGCTGGTGGAAGTCTCGCAGCGACTGCTGCGCTGCCTGCGACCGGGCGATCACCTGGCGCGCTTCGGCGGCGACGAGTTCGTCGTATTGCTGGATGACCTCGCCAGCCTCTGCGATGCCGAGCAGGTCGCACAGCGCATGCTCGATTGCCTGCGCCAGCCGCTGCACGTGGACGGCCGCACGCTGGTGGTCAGCGCCAGCATCGGCATCACCGGCTTGATGACCGACGGCCAGGCCATCGACACCCTGCAGGCCGCCGACCTGGCGCTGTATCGCGCCAAGGAAGCCGGCAAGGCGCAGTACGCGCGCTTCAGCCTCGAGCTGCAAGCCGAGGCGCAGCGCCGGCTCGACCTGGAAAGCGCGCTGGCGCAGGCGCTGCGGCGCGAGGAGTTCAGCCTGCACTACCAGCCCATCGTCCGCCTGGACAGCGATTCGCCACACTGGGAGGCGGTGGAGGTGCTGCTGCGCTGGAGGCACGACGGCCAATCCGTCTCGCCGCTGGACTTCATCCCGGCGCTGGAGGAATCCGGCGAGATCGTCCCGGTCGGCGACTGGGTACTGCGCCAGGCCTGCCGGCAGACGGCGCTCTGGCAGAGCCAGGGGTACCGCGACCTCTACTGTTCGGTCAACCTGTCGAGCCGGCAGCTGCAGCAACCGGGCTTCGCCGCGCGGGTACAGCAGATTCTGGCGGAGAGCGGCCTGTCGCCGCGCAGCCTGGTACTGGAGATCACTGAAAGCCTGCTGATGCAGGACGGCGCGGAAACCCTCGCCTGCCTCCGCGAACTGGCCGCCGAGGGTGTGCGCCTGGCGCTGGACGACTTCGGCACCGGCTACTCCTCGCTGGGGTATCTCAAGCGCTACCCGCTGCACATCCTCAAGGTCGACCGCAGCTTCATCACCCGCGTGCCGGACGACCCGGAACTCAGCGCCATCTGCCGCGCCATCATCGGCCTGGGCCACAGCCTGGGCCTGGAAGTGGTGGCCGAGGGCGTCGAACGCCAGGAACACCTCGACTTCCTGCGCGCCGAAGGCTGCCGCCACGCCCAGGGCTTCCTGTTCAGCAAGCCGCTGGCGCCGGAACAACTCTTCCAGACCCGCGTGGAGCACCAGCGATGAAGCAGAACCTGCCGATCACCGGGCGCCAGGTGGATGTGCCGGTCAATGCCAACATTCTCTCCACCACCGACCTCAAGGGCGCGGTCACCCATGTGAACCCGGACTTCATCCAGGTCAGCGGTTTCCAGGCCGAGGAGCTGGTGGGTTTCAACCACAACCGCGTGCGTCACCCGGACATGCCGCCCGCCGCCTTCGCCCACCTCTGGCAGACGCTGCAGGCCGGGCGCAGCTGGATGGGCCTGGTGAAGAACCGCTGCAAGAACGGCGACCACTACTGGGTCAGCGCCTTCGTCACACCGATTCGCCATGGCGGAAAAGTCGTGGAGTACCAGTCGGTGCGCACCCGTCCCGGCGCCGAGCAGGTCGATGCGGCGGAGCGCCTTTACGCGCGGATGCGCGGGGGAGCGAAGTTGGCCCGCCCGCGCCTGCCACTGCCGTTGCAACTGCTGATCGGACTGGTGCTGGCGCAGGCCGGCGGTGCCCTGCTGGCGCTGCTGCTGCCCAAGCTGACGGTGCTGGCATTCCTGCTGGCGCTGGGCGTCTCGGGCGCCTGGCTGGTGCTACGCCTGCAACCACTGGGCGCGCTGCTCGGGCGAGCGCGGAAGATCGCCGACAACCCGCTCAGCCAGCAGCTGTATACGGGCCGGAACGACGAATTCGGCGAGCTGGAGTTCGCCTTCCACATGCTGGAGGCGGAAACCGCCGCGGTGGTCGGGCGCATGGCGGACGCCTCGCATCAGTTGGCCGAGCATTCCGCGGCACTGGCCGACGCCATGGCCGGCGGCAGCGCCGTTTCGCAGTTGCAGCAGCGCGAGACCGAACAGGTGGCCAGCGCCATGCAGCAGCTCGCGCAGAGCGTCCAGGAAGTCGCCCGCCACGCGCAGCACAGCGCGGTGGCGGCGCAGTGCAGCGAGCGCATCACCCAGGCCGGGCATCAGGACGTGCACCGCACGCGCGGGCAACTCGCCGCGCTGGAAGCCGGCGTGCGCGCCGCGAGCGTCGCGGTCGAACAGCAGAAGGAGCACAGCGAGGCTATCTCGCGGATGCTCGAAGTAATCCGCGATGTCGCCGGGCAGACCAACCTGCTGGCGTTGAACGCCGCCATCGAAGCGGCACGCGCCGGGGAAGGCGGGCGTGGTTTCGCAGTGGTCGCCGATGAGGTGCGGGCGCTGGCTTCGCGCACGGAGAATTCCGCGCGCGACATCCAGTCGTTGGTCGGTAATCTCCAGCAGGGCGCCGAGGATTCGGTGCGCGCGCTATGGCATTGCTGCGAGCGGGCGGTCGCCAGCCTGGAGCAGGCCGGGCATGCGGCGGGCACGCTGGAACAGATCAGCGAGCAGGTCTCGGCGATCCAGCGCATGAGCCTGGAAATCGCCGAGGCCATCGAGGAACAGGGCGTCGCCAGCGAAGACGTGCAGCGCAGCCTGCACGCCATTCGCAGCTCAGCCGACAGCAATGCGCAAAAGGTCGGCACCTGCCAGCGCAGCGCCGCGCGCATGGCGGAACTGTCGGCGGAGTTGCGGATGCTGGCGGAGCATTTCTGGGAGGGCAGCCGGGCGGGTTAGCGCTTGGCGATGATGTACACGGCGTGGACGATACCGGGGATGTAGCCGAGCAGCGTCAGCAGGATATTGAGCCAGAACGCGCCACCGAAACCGACCTGGAGGAACACACCCAGCGGCGGCAGAAGGATGGCGATCAGAATGCGGATGAGGTCCATGCGGTGGCTCCTTGTGAGATTGCCTTGTGCATGAAGTTGACCGCAGGAAAGCGAAGCGGGTTCAGAGAATCTGGCTGGCTATGATGCTGACCTGTAGGAGCAACTGTCTTCATCGGTCACTCTGTGCCACGGAATTCCCCTCACCCCTGCCCTCTCCCAGAGGGAGAGGGAGCAGATTGTGCCGGCTGACACCATGGCTTCATCCTGCACCGAACTGTCCCCTCTCCCCCTGGGAGAGGGTTAGGGTGAGGGCCGACCCGAGCGCAGAACTTTCGCGTAGGAGCGGGCCATGCCCGCGATCGCGTCCATGGGGCGCTCCTACAGGGTTCATCCGGGGTTACAGGAACCAGCGGTACTCCCGCGCGCTGACTTCGTTCATGAAGTCCAGGTGGTCGTGGCGCTTGTTCTCGCAGTAGACGAAGACGAACTCGCTGCCCAGGCCATCCTTCACCACGGGATGGTCTTCCATCTCGGCGACGGCGCCGAGCATGTCGCGGGGGAAGTCGATGCCGCTGGAGCGGTCTTCGTTGAGCGGCGGGATGGGTTCCTGGCGGGCTTCCAGGCCGTGCTCCATGCCGGTGAGGATCGCCGCGAGCACCAGGTAAGGGTTGGCGTCGGCGCCGGCCAGACGGTGTTCGATGCGCAGGTTCCTGCCATCGGATTCGGGGATACGGATGCACGCATCGCGATCCTCGAAGCCCCAGCTGGCCTTGCTCGCGGCGTTCACGCGGGAGCCATAGCGGCGGTAGGCGTTGTGGTTGGCGGCGAAGATGGGCATGCAGTGCGGCAGCAACTCCAGGCAGCCGGCCACGGCGTGGCGCAGGGCCTGCTGGTTGTCGCGGTCGAGCAGGTTGTTGCCGTCGCGGTCGTACAGGCTGACGTGCACGTGCATGCCGCTGCCCGGCGCGTGCAGGTAGGGCTTGCTCATGAAGCTGGCGCGGTAGCCGTGCTTGAGCGCCACGCCTCGGGTGGCGCGGGTGAACAGCGCGGCCTGGTCGGCGGCGTGCAGGCCGTCGTCGCAGTGGGCGAAGTTGATCTCGAACTGGCCGGGGCCGATCTCGGCGGTGATCACGTTGGCGTCCACGCCCTGCTCGCGGGAGGCTTCGACGATCTCGTGGAGCACATCGGAGAAGCGCGACAGGCGTTCGATGTGCATGTTCGGCTGGTCGTCCTCGTCGTCGCACAGCGGGTCGCGTGGGTATTGCGGCAGGCCGTTGTCGAGCTTCTTGTCGAACAGGTAGAACTCCAGCTCGAAGGCCACCACCGGGCGGATGCCCTTGGACTCCAGGCGCTGCATGACGCGGGCGAGCACTTCGCGCGGTTCGAATTCGATGGGCGCCTCGGTGCCGTCGGAACTGATCAGCATCTGCCCCAGCGGCTGGTTCTCCCAGCGCACCGGCTTGAGCGAACCGGGGATCAGGCGGCGCGGCGCGTCCGGGTCGCCGTCGTTGAAGCAGTAGTCGCCGATGGGGTGCAGGCCGCCCTGTACGCCGAGCAGCACGCAGTTCTGCGGCAGTTTCAGCGGGCTGCCGGCGGCGACTTTCTCGAGCATGTCCACTGGGTAGCGCTTGCCGTAGAAGTGGCCGGGAATGTCCAGGCAGATCAGGTCGACGTAGCGGATGTCCGGGTATTGCTGGCGGAAGGCGCGGACTTCGCTGAGCAGGTCGGGATGCATCGGGCGGTTCATTTTTCTCAGGGCCTTTTTGTTCTCGGGTGCCAAGATCAATTTCGAGGTGTGACCGTCGCGAGCGAAGGCCAGGCAAGGCGGAAGTCGGCTCGGATGCGGAGTTTAGGCCGCTAAATGAGCAATCCGAGCCGACTTCCAACGCCGCCTGGGCGAGCGCAGCAGGTACCGGTCGAAATTCACGTGAAGATCCACAGCACCCTTGTAGGTTTATCGGTGAGGTTGCCATAGCGGAACTGGCTGTGCGGCGGCAGCTGGAAACTGTCGTTGGGATAGAGGGTGACGGTGTCGTCCTCGTACCAGATGGTCAGCTCGCCTTCGAGGACGAAGCCGCCCTGCTCCGAGCTGTCGTCCAGGTGGCCTTCGCCGCTGGTGGCGCCGGGGGCGAGGATGCTGTCGAGCATGGAGAAGCCGCCGGACATGTTCGGCGAGGCGAGGATGTCGGTGACGCCGCCGGCGTAGTACAGGGTGCGGCGATCGTTCGGCCGGGTGACCCAGTCGCGCTCGCGGCGGGTGTCGCCGGCGTAGAAGTAGGTAGTCGGTACGCCCAGGGCTTCGCTGATGGCGGTGAGGTCGGCCACGGTGGGTTGCGACAGGCCGCGCTCGACCTGGGACAGGAAACCCACCGAGCGGCCGATCTGTTCGGCCAGCTCACCCAGGGTGAGGTTCTTGTGCTTGCGCAGGTCGCGGATCAGCGTGGCAAGGTGTTCGTTGGTGGCCGTCTGGGTCATGGCAGGTTCCGAATTAGACAAAGTCCCGCAATCGATACCAGGCCTTGCCGACGGCTTCCAGTGGCGCGGCGAAGCGCTGGCCGCCGGGGAACCCGGGATTGCGGATGCGTTGATAGAGGTCAAGCTCGTCACTGCGCCCCTGCATCGCCTCGCTCACTGCATGGGCAGCGGCCAGGCTGGGCAGTACGCCGTGGCCGGAATAGCCCTGCAGCCAGTAGAGATCGCCACGCCGGCCGATGTCCGGGGTGCGCCGCATGCTGCAGTCGATGTGCCCGCCCCAGGCGTACTCCAGTTCCACGCCCTTGAGCTGCGGGAATACCCGCTCGACATAGGGGCGCGTAGCGGCGCGGATGTCCGAAGGCATGCCGCCCAGGTAGGTGCAGCCGCCGCCGAACAGCAGGCGATGATCGGGGGTCAGGCGGAAGTAGTCGAGAACGAACTGGTTGTCGGTGACGCAGCAGTTCCTCGGCAGCAGTGAACGAGCCAGCTCCTCGCCCAGCGGCGCGGTGGCGACCTGGTAGGTGCCCACCGGCAGGATGCGCTCGGAGACGTCGCGGTCCAGCCCGTCGATATAGGCGTTGCAGGCCAGCACCAGGGAGGCGCAGCGCACGCTGCCATGCTCGGTTGTCACCTCGTAGCCGTTGCCGCTCTCGCGGAAGCTCAGCGCGCGGGTCTGCTCGAAGATGCGGCCGCCAGCACGCTCGATGGCCCCGGCAAGGCCGTAGGCCAGCTTGAGCGGATTCAGGTGCGCAGAGTTAGGATCGTACAGGCCGGCCTGGTAGCGGTCGCTGGCGATCCACTGCGGCAGGTCTTCACGGGGGATGAATTGCAGGCCTTCGTAGCCCCAGCGACGATTGGCTTCGGCCTGCCAGTCGTAGAGCGAGCCAACGCGGCGTTGCAGCACGGCGGTCCACAGGTGGCCGATGCGGTAATCGCAGTCGAAGCCGTGGCGTTGCGGCAGGTCGCGCAGTTCGTGGGCGGCCCACAACATGCCCTGCCACAGGCGCAGCGCGCCTTCATGGCCGAGGTCGTCCTCGATGGGACCGAGGTCGCTGGACCAGCCCGGCAATGCTTGCCCGCCGTTGCGTCCGGAGGCAGCCCAGGCAATGCGGCTGGCTTCGATCATGCAGACCTGACAGCCGCCTTCCACCAGTTGCAGCGCCGTGTGCAGGCCACTGAACCCGGCACCGATCACCAGGACTTCGCATTCCAGCGGCTCGCGCAGCACATCGCGCGGCTGGATCAGCTCAGGGTTGGTACCGGCGTAGTAGGTGCCGACCGGCTCGGCGGAGCGCAGGAACATCGCGACCTCGTGAAATTGTTCTGTTTATTTTTCATGAAAAATAACAGAACAAATTTCACAAGGCTAGTCCGCCGGTCTTTTCGTCCGGCGGACTCCGCTTCAACTCGTCAGGAAGACAGCACTGCTGCGCTGTCCTGCCCTTCGCGCTTCTGCCGCATGCTGACCATGACCACCAGCGCCACCAGGATACCGGCGAGGATGGCCGAGGAGCCGATGGTGCCGAAGTCCAGCCCACCCTTCTCGTGGGACTTGGTCAGCACGTCGCCCAGGGTCGCACCGAACGGCCGGGTCAGCACGAAGGCCACCCAGAACAGCAGCACCGAGGAAAGCTTGGTGAAGTAATGCAGCAGCACGACCACGGCGATCAGGCTGCCGATCAGCAGCGCGCCGCCGGCGAAGCCCAGGCCGGAGTCGTCGGCGAGGAAGTCGCCCAGCGCGGTGCCCAGGGTGTTGGAGAAGAGGATGGCAACCCAGTAGAACATCTCGCCCTTGAAGCTGCGGATGTTGTCCACCGACAGCGAGGTACCGCTGAAGCGCCAGGCCGCGAAGATCGCCACCAGGATGCTGACCAGGATCGCCGAGCCGCTGGCGTAGCCCAGGCCCAGGGTGCGGTCCATGAAGTCGGACATGGTGGTGCCGGCGGTGCTGGTGGAGAGGATCACCAGCCAGTACAGCCAGGGCACGTAGCGCTTGCTGGCGAGCTGGCCGACCAGGGTGACGAGGAAGACGCTGATGAGGATCAGCGAGCTGATCGCATAGCCGACGTTCAGGGTCATCGACAACAGGTCGCCGGCGGTTTCCCCCAGGGTGGTGGCGCAGATTTTCATCACCCAGAAGGCCAGGGTGATCTGTGGCAGTTTGTTCACGACATATCTCCGGAAAATGAGCGGGATCGACGCGCGGGTCGCGTCACGGCACCCCGGAGTTCCTGTGGTCTCCCCCAATGACCCCGGTGCATGGGCGTGGAGACTGAAGTCGGCGCAGTGAAGAAAGGGTCAAGCGGGTATGAAAAATCCATTGGCCTGCTTCCCGACCAGTGATCCGACGGATGACAGATGGCTGTCAGTTGCTATGGTTCCATGAGGGGGCGATACGCCCGAGGAACGCTGAATTGCGCGCGATTGGCCGGCGCATGGGGATATGGATGAATCAGATGATCAAACCGCAACCGTACTGCAAGAACTGCCGGCTGGCGCCGCCCACTCTTAGCGACGAGAAGGTCGAGGAGCTGGAGGCGATCATCAAGCCGGGGCACCTGCTGCATAAGGGCGACTTCGTGTTCCGCCAGGGCGATCCCTTCCACAGCGTGTTCCTGGTGCGTTCCGGTTCGATCAAGACCTTCACCACCAACGAGCAGGGGCTGGAGAAGATCACCGGGTTCTATTTCGCCACCGAGATCTTCGGTTTCTCCGGCATGGGCGAAGGCAGCTATCCGGTGTCGGCGCAGGCACTGGAAAGCACGCTGTGCAGCGAGATTCCGTTCAACCAGCTGGAGGAGCTGTCGCTGCAGATTCCCGGCCTGTCGCACCAGATCATGCTGATGATGAGCCGCAAGATCCGTGAGGATCAGCAGATGAAGCTGCTGCTCTCGCGGCTGAACTCGGACTCGCGCATCGCTGCTTTCCTGCTGAACATCTCCGCGCATTTCCGCGAGCGTGGTTTCTCTGCCACGCGCTTCCGCCTGAGCATGTCGCGCAACGAGATCGGTGACTACCTGGGGCTGGCGGTGGAAACGGTGTCGCGCAGCTTTACCCGCCTGCAGAAGCACGGGCTGGTACGGGTGGACGGGCGGGAGACGGAGATCGTCGATTTCACCGAGTTGTGCGCGTTGGCCGGGGGGGAGGTCGAGCTTTAAGGTTCCAGCGGACCGCCCGAGCGGCGAGTTTCCCTAAAGCCCCTCCCCCTCGCCTCTCTGCCCATCAAGTCCCGATCACACCCCCATCGTCCTTGGTGATCACCATCGTCGTGGAACGCGGAATGCTCTGGCCGTCGCTGGCCGGGAAGCTGAGGGACGGGTGCTGAATGTTCACCCACATCGTCCTGCCATCAGGGCTCTGGGTAATCCCCGTCAGCTCGCAGCCACGCGGGCCGACCAGGAAGCGGCGCACCTCGCGGCTGTGCGGGTCGGCGCAGAGCAGCTGGTTGCAACCCATCGCCTGCATCGGCGCCTCGGCATCGTCGTAGTCGGTCTCGATCCACAGGCGGCCGGTGGTGTCGAAATACAGTCCATCCGGCGAGGAAAAGATATCGCCGTTGATGGTGCCGATCAGGTTCTCCGGCGCAGTGAAGCCCTTGTGCTCGCCAGCGAGCAGGAAGATTTCCCACTCGAAGGTGGTGGCGGTTGGGTCACCGCCGGCTTCGTTCCAGCGCAGGATCTGCCCGTGCAGGTTGTCCTTGCGCGGGTTGGCCGCGTCAACCGCCTGCTTCGTGCCGCGCGCATCGTTGTTGGTGAGGCTGACGTAGACCTCACGGGTGGTCTGCTGCACCGCGACCCACTCGGGACGATCCATCGGCGTGGCGCCCAGCAGGTCGGCGGCGGCACGGGCGTTGACCAGTACCTCGGCCTGGCTGGCGAAACCGTTCTCGGCGGTGAGGCCATTCTGCCCATGCACCAGCGGCAGCCACTGGCCGCTGCCATCGGCGTTGAAGCGCGCGACGTAGAGGGTGCCTTCGTCCAGCAGGTCGACGTTTGCCGCACGGTTGTTCGGCTCATACTGGCCCGCCGGGACGAACTTGTAGATGTACTCGCCCTTGGTGTCGTCGCCGTAGTAGAAGGCCATGCGGTTGTCGGCGCCCAGCGAAAGGGTCGAGCACTCGCGGCAGAAGCGGCCCACGGCGGTGCGCTTCTTCGGCGTCGAGGTCGGGTCGAACGGATCGATCTCCACTACCCAGCCGAAGCGGTTCGGTTCGTTGACATGGCCGCCGTGGGGCTGGTCGGCTTTGGGCGTGGCGTCGAAGCGCTGATCAACCGCCTCCCAGGCGTAGTAGTTGCTGAACTGGCCGTTGGACAGCCCATAGCGCTTGTGCGAGACGCGCTTGGCATAGTCGGCCTTGTCGCGGTTGACGAAGTACTGGTGCCAGTTTTCCTCGCACGCCAGGTAGGTGCCCCACGGCGTGACGCCCATGGAGCAGTTGTTCAGGGTGCCGAGCACCTGTTTCGCCTCCGGATCGCTGGCGGTGCGCAGCAGGTCGTGGCCGGCCAGCGGGCCGGACAGGTCCAGCGGCGAGCTGCCAGTGATGCGGCGGTTGTAGCTGGAGCCTTCGACGCGCTGCCACTGGCCGCTGGCGTCCTTCTTCACCTCGATCACGCTCAGGCCGTGGGCGGCGATTTCCTTGCGCACCTCGCCTTCCGGACGGCCACGGGTGCCATCGGGGCGGTCCTCGAAAGTCTGGCCCTTGGGGTGCAGCGTCGGGTTGATGTACTCGTGGTTGACCACCAGCAGGCCGTGGCTGTCCGGCGCATCGGGGAAGGGGAAGTAGTGCATGCCGTCATGATTGTCGCCGGCCTGCAGTTCCTGGGCCTTCCAATCCTCGCTGGCGTCGCCTTTCCAGACCGGCGAGCCGCTCACCACGGCGTCGCCCCAGGAGAAGAACGGTCGCGCGCTGTAGCCCTCGGCGACTATCACGCGATCGAACTTCGGGTCCTGCTGCACCGCCACACCCCTGAAGCCCAGCAGCGTGGTCGGTACCGGCGCATCGGCGGCGAATAGTGAACGGCCGGGGAACAGGCCGCCGCCGAGGAAACCGACGGCGCCCAGCACCAGGCTGTTCTTCAGCAGGCGGCGGCGCGAGGCGTCGATGAGCTCGCTCATCGGCACGTTGCCGGAAGGGTTGATCGCCTGGTCGTCGAAGGCGGCCAGCCGGTCGTGGAAATCCTGGAAATGCTCGCTCATCAGAGGTTCCTTCCGCGCGGCCGTCTTTCTGACGGCTCGGGTTGTCAGTAGAAGCTATCGGCGGAAGGTTAGGAATGCGGTGTTACGACGACATGACAACGCCGCCGAGCCCTGTGACAGGCTCGGCGGCGGGAATAAAAGCCGCCCCGCAGGACCAAGACGACGTCCGGGGGCGGGCGCGAGGGCATTTGCGAAACAGCGCGGCTCAGGCTTGCAGGCCGCCCTGCTCCGAACATTCGGGGCCCGCCAGGCGGGCCGTCCAGTCTTCCAGCACGCCACTGGTGAGGCGTTGCGCGGCGGTCTTGCGCCAGCGCAGGGATAAAGCATCGCAGGCCATCATCAGGCGCAGGCCGGTACGGTCCAGCGGGTGGCCGAAGTACCAATCCAGCAGGCTCGCTACGCTGAGCTGCGGGTAGTGTCGCTGCACCAGTTCCAGCGGTGCGTCGGGTGCGACCATGCCGGAACGGCGCACCCGGTAGAACCAGCCGCAACGCCCCTGCTCCTGCACTTCCAGCGGCAGACCAGGGAGATTCCAACGCCGCGCAAGGCGGTAGCTGGGCGAGCGCGGCTGGCTCACTTCGATCAGCGCCTCGCCCCAGCGAAACAGGTCGCCAATGCAGACCTCCTGTTCATTGAGCCCGAAGGTCGACAGGTTCTCGCCGAAAGCCGGCTGTCGCCAGCGCGTCTGCGGGTGCTGCTTGCGCCAGTGGCGGTAGTGCTCGGCCGGGTAGTGGTGCAGGGCGCGGTCCAGGCCACCGTCGCGGCGCAGGTCGGCCCGTGCGTCGCCCGGCAGCCCTTCGGCGCCGAGCCAGACTTCCTGATGCGTTTCCAGCTTGTCGATATCGCTGAGTAGACCTCCCCAGCTTTCTTCGACTTTGCCTATGAAAACGCCCTGGATGACGATGCTTTCCACCTTTGTCTACCCATCTGAGACAGCGGACAAGCGCTAGAGTAGTGGCCTGGATGGGTGACACTCCATTTCGATTTTCCAGTTTCGTTGATAAGAAGACCTTATGGATTTCCGCCAGCTCCGCTATTTCGTCGCGCTTTACGAGGAAGGCCATGTCGGGCGCGCCGCCGAACGCCTGGCGATTTCCCAGCCGGCGCTGTCGCAACAGATTCGCCAGCTGGAGCAGAACCTCGACGTGGCGCTGTTCCAGCGCAGCGGCAAGCGCCTGCTGCCGACCGCCGCCGCGCACACGCTGTACAACCACGCTGTGCCGCTGCTCGAAGGCCTGGAGCGGGCCCGCGAGGCGCTGCGCGGCTTCCGCGGGCAGAGCGCACGCAGTTTGGCCATTGGTGTGCTGCAGACGGTCAACGCCAGCCTGGTTCCGCATCTGGTGGAACGCCTGCATGCGGCGCAGCCTCACGTGCAGGTGCGTATCTACGAGCTCTCCGGCGTGGAGATCGAGCGTCGACTGTTGATCGGTCAGCTGGATATCGGCATCGGCTTCCTGCCGCCGCGCCAGCCGGCGCTGCACGGCGTGGAACTGTACCCGGACGAATTGCAGCTGGTGATTCCGGCGGACCACCCGCTGAAGGACTTCAAGAAGGTGTCGCTGGCTCAGGCCGCTGAATTGCCGATGCTGCTGCTCGGCGAAGAATTCCGCGCCCGGCAGATCTGGCAGGAGCAACTGGCGGCCATTGGCCGGCGGCCGCGGGTGCAGGCGGAGCTCAATCATATGGGCGGCATCCTCGACAGCCTGCCGCAGAGCCGCTTCGCCACTGTGCTGCCGGGCCGCGCGCGGCAGATGCATGCGCACAAGGACTTGCTCTGGAAACCCCTGAGCGAACCGCGCATTCCGCTGAGCGTGGGGCTGGTCTATCGCGATGCCCAGCGGCAGCAGCCAACGGTGGAGCTGTTGCGCTCGTTGCTCGACGGCGCGGTCTGATGACAACCGCTTTTCGCAGGGTCGAGGGGACACCTGGTTCTTGCTGGCGAACCCGGCCCCGCTAGGGGATTTGTTCGCGGGCAAGCTCGCTCCCACAAGTAACCCCATCGCGGAGCGACGCACTCGCGAAATCGCGTGCAAGAAAAAACCCCGCCTCTTTCGAGGCGGGGTTTTGCAGACCGATATCCTGACGTCCGTGCTAGCCACCGTCCTTGGTGGATTCCCTTGTTTCCGTATTGTCGTTGGCGCTTCCTGCGCAATGTCCTGACTGAGAGAAAGGTTACCGCTGTAGGCCGTTGTCAGAAAGACGCCGATCACCACCGCTGTTTGTAAGCCATGGCTTACAAAGATTCGAAATACCCTTCTTCTCAAAAGAAATATCACAATGAAAAAGCCCCGCCGAGGCGGGGCTTTTTCACACGTGAACGCTTAGAACTGCGCGGCGTCCAGCAGGTACAGCGACTCGCTGCCAGCCTTCACCGAGGCGCTCAGGGAGTGGATGCGCGGCAGCAGGCGGGCGAAGTAGAAGCGCGCTGTGCCGAGCTTGCTGGCATAGAACTCGTCCTGGCCTTCCTTGCCCAGCGCAGCGCGCGCCATCAGCGCCCACATATAGGCGTAGGCGGTGTAGCCGAAGGCGTGCAGGTACTCGACCGAGGCGGCGCCGATCTCGTTCGGATTGCCCTTGGCACGGTCCAGGACCCAGGCAGTCAGCTCGTCGAGGTTCTGCACGGCAGCGTTCAGCGGACCGGTGAACTCAGCCAGCTCAGCGGAAGCCGAGGCGGTGAAGGCACGAATCTCGTCGGTGAACAGCTTGGCGTAGGCGCCACCGCTGCCGACGATCTTGCGGCCCATCAGGTCCAGCGCCTGGATGCCGTTGGTGCCTTCGTAGATCTGGGTGATGCGGCAATCGCGCACCAACTGTTCCTGGCCCCACTCACGGATGAAGCCGTGGCCGCCGAAGATCTGCTGGCCATGGATGGTGGTTTCCAGACCCATGTCGGTGAGGAAGGCCTTGGCCACCGGGGTCAGCAGTGCGACCAGTTCCTCGGCGCGCTTGCGGGTGGTCGGCTCTTCGCTGTACTTGGCGGTATCCAGCTGCATGGCAACGTAGCTGGAGAAGGCACGGCCGCCCTCGTTCAGCGCTTTCATGGTCAGCAGCATGCGACGCACATCCGGGTGGACGATGATCGGGTCGGCGGCCTTGTCCTTGGCCACGGGGCCGGTCGGCGCGCGGCTCTGGATACGCTCGCGGGCGTATTCCACGGCGCTCTGGTAGGAGCGCTCGCCAGTGGCCAGGCCCTGGATGCCAACGCCCAGGCGCTCGTAGTTCATCATCGTGAACATGGCGGCCAGGCCCTTGTTCGGGGCATCGACGATCCAGCCGGTGGCGCCGTCGAAGTTCATCACGCAAGTGGCGGAGCCCTTGATGCCCATCTTGTGTTCGATGGAGCCACAGGACACCGCATTGCGCTCGGCCAGGGAGCCGTCTGCGTTGACCATCACCTTCGGCACCAGGAACAGCGAGATGCCCTTGGAACCGGCCGGTGCATCGGGAAGCTTGGCCAGCACCAGGTGGATGATGTTCTCGGTCAGGTCATGCTCGCCGCCGGTAATGAAGATCTTGGTGCCGGAAATCTTGAAGCTGCCGTCGGCCTGCGGTTCGGCCTTGGTACGGATCATGCCCAGGTCGGTGCCGGCGTGCGGCTCGGTCAGGCACATGGAGCCGGCCCAGGTGCCGGCGTACATGTTCGGCAAGTACTTGGCCTTGAGCTCTTCGCTGGCGTGGTTGAGCAGCGACAGGCAGGCGCCGGCGGTCAGCATCGGGTACAGGCCGAAGGACAGGTTGGCCGAGTTGACCATTTCCTCGACCTGGGCGCCGATCACCTTGGGCATGCCCATGCCGCCGAATTCCGGCGCGCCGCCCACGCCCACCCAGCCGCCTTCGGCATAGGTGCGGTAGGCCTCGGGGAAGCCGGCCGGGGTCTTCACACCCTCGGCGCTCCAGCTGCAGCCTTCTTCGTCGCCGCTACGGTTCAGCGGGGCGATCACGCCGCCGGTGACTTTACCGGCCTCTTCGAGGATCGCCGAGGCGGTCTCGGCATCGACGGTCTCGGCCAGGACGGGCAGTTCGCCCCAGAGCTTGGCAACCTCGAAGACTTCATTGAGGACGAATTGCATGTCGCGCAGGGGAGCTTTGTAGTCAGCCATGATGGATCCTCGAACGAAAACGACGGCTGATCAGGCAGCCAGCGGTATCAGAATAGGAGGTACACGAAGGTACGCCGCCGGAGTTTACTCCAACAACTTTTCAGAGATTAAGCGTCATGATATGACCGCACAACAATAGTTTGGTCATATTTTGTAGCGATAGGCAGAAGGCCCGCACGGGGCGGGCCTGCTTGTCCGGCATAAGACGTCCAGCCTACAGGGCGCATGTCATCCGCCGTTTGGGTCGGCGGATAAAGCGTTCCGTTTTATGCGCCCTATGCGGCCAGCCGGGTTTACAGCGCGAATTGCTCGGCCGACAGGCGCATCAGCACCTCGGAACCCGCCTCCGCTGCCGCCACATGGGACAGCGCGCGAGGCAGCAGGCGGCTGAAGTAGAACTCGGCGGTGGCCAGCTTGGTTTCGTAGAAGGCCTTCTCGCCAGCGCCCTCTTCCAGCTTCTGCTGGGCGACCAGCGCCATGCGCAGCCAGAAGTAGCCAAGGGTGATGTAGCCGGAGTACATCAGGTAATCCACCGAGGCGGCACCGACTTCGTCCGGGTTCTTCATGGCGGCCAGGCCGAGTTTCTGGGTCAGCTCACCCCATTGCTTGTTCAACGCCGCCAACTGGGCGACCTGGGCCTTGAGCTGCGGGTGCTCGGCGTGCTGCTGGCAGAGCTGGTGGACCAGCCTGGTGAAGCCCATCAGCAGCTTGCCCTGGCTACCGAGGACCTTGCGGCCCAGCAGGTCCAGCGCCTGGATGCCGTTGGTGCCCTCGTAGATCGGCGCGATGCGACAATCCCGGACAAGCTGCTCCATGCCCCATTCGCGGATGAAGCCGTGGCCGCCGAACACCTGCATGCCGTGGTTGGTCACTTCCAGGCCGGTCTCGGTCATGAAGGCCTTGCAGATCGGCGTGAGGAAGGCCAGCAGGTTGCCGGCGCGCTCGCGCTCCTCGGCGTCCTGGGAAAGATGCTCGATGTCCAGGAGTTGTGCGGTGAAGTAGGCCAGCGCGCGGTTGCCCTCGTTGAACGCCTTCATGGTCAGCAGCATGCGGCGCACGTCCGGGTGGACGATGATCGGGTCGGCGGGTTTATCCGGCGCCTTCGGGCCGGTCAGCGAACGCATCTGCAGGCGGTCCTGGGCGTAGCGCACGGCGCCCTGGTAGCTGGTCTCGCCGAGGCAGAGGCCCTGCATGCCGGTGCCCAGGCGCGCGTGGTTCATCATGGTGAACATGCAGGCCAGGCCCTTGTTGGCTTCGCCGATCAGGAAGCCCCTGGCACCGTCGAAGTTCATTACGCAGGTGGCGGAGGCCTTGATGCCCATCTTGTGTTCGATGGAGCCGCAGGCCACGGCATTGCGCTCGCCGACGTCGCCGTTCGCATCGAGGTTGAATTTCGGCACGATGAACAGCGAGATGCCCTTGGTGCCGGCCGGCGCGTCGGGCAACTTGGCCAGCACCAGGTGGATGATGTTCTCGGAGAGGTCGTGCTCACCGGCGGAGATGAAGATCTTGGTGCCGGTAATCGCGTAGCTGCCGTCGGCATTGGGCACGGCGCGGGTCTTGATGATGCCCAGGTCGGTGCCGCAGTGCGGCTCGGTCAGGCACATGGTGCCGGTCCAGACCGCGCTGGTCATGCGCGGCAGATAGGTGTTCTTCTGCTCTTCGCTGCCGTGGGCGTGGATGGCGGCCATGGCACCCTTGGTCAGGCCGGGGTACATGCCCCAGGAGCAGTTGGAGGCGCCGATCATCTCGCTGACCAGCAGGCCGAGGGACGGCGGCAGCCCCTGACCGCCATATTCCGGGTCGCTGGAAACGCCGTTCCAGCCGGCCTCGACGTACTGTGCAAAGGCTTCCTTGAAGCCCTTGGGCGTGGTCACCACGCCATTGTCGAAGTGGCAGCCTTCCTCGTCGCCGGAGCGGTTCAGCGGGGCGATGACCTGTTCGCAGAACTTCGCGCCTTCCTCGAGGATGGCGGCGAACATGTCCGGGGTGGCGTCGGTGGCGCCGAGGGCTTCATAGCGACCGGTGAAGTCGAAGACTTCGTCGGTGAGGAAGCGCACGTCGCGCAGGGGGGCCTTGTACTCGGGCATCGCGAATCTCCGTTCGGTTCTGGGCGCCAGCATGGCGCGGAAACCTCGAACCTAACGGGGCGTGACCGCGCGGACAATCACGCTGCACGCGCTGAATGCGTGGTCATAACCCGGCCGGGTCAGGCAGTACGCACCGCTCCGCGACGGGATTGCCCATGCACGGCCACACGGTTGCGCCCGCCGCTCTTGGCCGAGTAAAGCGCCTCGTCGGCACCCTTGATGACCTCCTCCGGGCTGCGCCGCTCGCCGTCGCGCTCGGCGACGCCGACGCTGATGGTCACCGAGACGGTCTGCGCGTCCTTGCCGCTGCGCTTGCTACGGCCCTGGCGGTCGTCCTTGGGACGGTTGCCGCGGTCGCGCAGGTGCATGGCGTAGCTCTCGATAGCCTGGCGCACGCCGTCGAGGTGCGGCAGACACTGCTCGACGGTCTTGCCGGCGAACACCAGGGTGAATTCCTCGCCACCATAACGGTACGCCTTGCCGCCACCGCCGGTACGGCGCAACTGGCCGGCAACCATGCGCAGCACCTGGTCACCGACATCGTGGCCGTGGCTGTCGTTGAATTTCTTGAAGTGGTCGACGTCGATCATCGCCAGCACGTACTGCTGGCCCAGGCGCTGGAAGCGCTCGTTCAGCGCGCGACGGCCAGGCAGGCCGGTGAGCTCGTCGCGGAAGGCCATCTGATAAGCCTCATGCGCCACCGCGCCAGCGAGGGTGAGCATCACCAGGCTGGTCATCACGGTGAGCGCATGGGGCAGGATGAATACCTTGGGCAGCATCCATAACAGGCCAAGCAAGCCAACCAGTTGCGCCGCGTGCAGCGGCCGCGGCTGGCGCACGTAGGCGGCGACCAGGGCGACGAAAGCCATGAGGAAGCCGAAGTAGGACAACTGCGCCAGGTTCATCCATTGGCCGTGCAAGGCCGGCCAGTAGGTGGCGCTGAGCAGTTCCGCCAGGCCCTGCGGGAAACGCCTGGCCAGGGCCGTCGCGACTACGGCTACGGCAATCAGCGCGGCGCTGCGGGCCAGAAGGTCCTGCAGCAGGTGCATACGCTCCTGCCAGATGCCATACATTCCAAACAGCAGCGGCAACAGCACGCAGCACAGGTGGAAGACCAATGCCGCCTCCGGCATCACCACGCGGTGGGCCTGGAAGTAATCGACCTGGGTATCGAGCAGGAAGTAGGCGATGTAAACGCAGGACAGCATGAACAGTTGGCGCTGGCGGTTGTAGACCAGGCATAGCGCGCCACCGAGCAACAGCAGCAGGGTCGGCAGGACGTTGAACAGTGAGGTGAAGAAATCGGACAGTTCGGCCAAGGAGCCGGCGGCGATGCCGGCCGGGATCAGCAGCAAAGGCGTGAGGAAGTGGCTGAGCCGGTAGGGGGCCGTGGGTCGCACAAGGGGTTCCGCAAGGTGGGTGCCGGGCTCGCCGTCAGTCGATCGGCAAGTGGCGTAATGATGGCATTTTCTGCGGACATTTGTGTGGTATCGGATACGAAAAAGCCCGCCTTGCGGCGGGCTCCTTCCTGTTCAGCAGACGGGCGGCGGGCCACCCCCCCCTGATCAGTAACCGAGGGCGAAATCATCCTCGGCCAGGTCCATCAGGTTGTTGGCACCCGACAGCATGGCGCCGACGTGCGCGCGGGTGCGCGGCAGGATGCGCTGGAAGTAGAAGCGCGCGGTCTTCAGCTTGGCCTGGTAGAAGGCCTCTTCGCTGGTACCGGCAGCCAGCTTCTCGGCCGCCAGGCGAGCCATGTCGGCCCAGAAGTAGGCCAGGCACGCGTAGCCGGAGAACATCAGGTAGTCGACCGATGCGGCGCCGACTTCCTCGCGGTCCTTCATGGCGGCCATGCCGACCTTCATGGTCAGGTCGCCCCACTCCTTGTTCAGCGCCGCCAGCGGTGCAACGAACTCTTTGACCGCTTCGTTGGCTTCGTTGGCCTGGCAGAACTTGTGCACGATCTTGGTGAAGCCCTTGAGCGCTTCGCCCTGGGTCATGAGGATCTTGCGGCCCAGCAGGTCCAGCGCCTGAACGCCGGTGGTGCCTTCGTACAGCATGGAGATGCGGCTGTCGCGGACGTTCTGTTCCATGCCGTGCTCGGCGATGAAGCCGTGGCCGCCATAGATCTGCACGCCGTGGTTGGCGGCTTCGAAGCCCACTTCGGTCATGAACGCCTTGGCGATCGGGGTGAGGAAGGCCAGCATCGAGTCAGCGGCTTTCTTCTCTTCTTCGTCCTGGCTGCGCTGGACGATGTCGACCTGCTTGGCGGCGAAGTACAGCATGGCGCGGTTGCCTTCGGCGAATGCCTTGGCGGTCAGCAGCATGCGACGTACGTCCGGGTGCACGATGATCGGGTCAGCGGGCTTCTCCGGGGCTTTCGGGCCAGTCAGCGAACGCATCTGCAGACGTTCGCGAGCGTAAGCGATGCCGCCCTGGAAACCGATTTCGGCGTGGGCCAGGCCTTGCAGCGCGGTGCCCAGGCGAGCGGTATTCATGAAGGTGAACATGCAGTTCAGGCCCTTGTTCGGCGGGCCGATCAGGAAGCCGGTGGCGGCGTCGAAGTTCATCACGCAGGTGGCGTTGCCGTGGATCCCCATCTTGTGTTCGATCGAGCCACAGGAAACGGCGTTGCGCTCGCCCACGTTACCTTCGGCGTTGGGCAGGAACTTCGGCACGATGAACAGCGAGATGCCCTTGGTGCCCTGCGGGGCGTCGGGCAGGCGGGCCAGTACGATGTGGACGATGTTATCGGCCATGTCGTGTTCGCCGGCGGAGATGAAGATCTTGGTGCCGGTGATCTTATAGGTGCCATCAGCCTGCGGCTCGGCCTTGGTGCGCAGCATGCCCAGGTCGGTGCCGCAATGCGGCTCGGTCAGGCACATGGTGCCGGTCCACTCGCCGGACACCAGCTTGGTCAGGTAGGTTTGCTGCTGCTCGGAGGTACCGTGGGCGTGCAGGGTGTTCATGGCGCCGTGGGACAGGCCCGGGTACATGCCCCAGGACCAGTTGGCCTGGCCGACCATTTCGCTGATCGCAAGGCCAAGGGATTCGGGCAGGCCCTGACCGCCGTGCTCGACGTCATGGGCCAGGCTCGGCCAGCCGCCTTCGACGAACTGCTGGTAGGCCTCTTTGAAACCGGTCGGGGTCTTGACGCCTTCCGGGCTCCATTTGCAGCCTTCCAGGTCGCCAGTGCGGTTCAGCGGAGCGATTACCTGTTCGCAGAACTTCGCACCCTCTTCGAGGATGGCATTCACCATGTCCGGGGTGGCGTCTTCGGCGCCCGGCAGGTTCTGGTAGTGCGCTTCGTAGCCCAGCAGCTCGTCGCGAACGAAACGGATATCACGCAAGGGGGCCTTGTAATCAGGCATAGCGGTAAACCTCTACGAAGGGTTCTGGTTAATGGGCGACCGGTTGCTGCGGTCGCAGTGCGGGAGCATTCCCGGCCGCCCAGTCGGTGCGCGCACGCATCCGGACAGTCAAACAGGCGTTTGAAACATACGTTTACGCCATACCCTTGTCAAGCATGCAAACCGACCATCCGGTCACGCCTGCGGCGCTGTCCGAGCGACGCATTCGCAGCGACGTCCTGCGGATAATTAAAGCCCATGGCAGAGCGGCCGGCGTGTCTCGAGGACAGCCGGCCGCTACAGTGAAATCAGGGAGTGGGAAGAGGCGCGATCAGACGCGGATATCGATCAAGGTGCCGAGCGTTTCGTCGGCTGCCTGAATGACCTTGGCGTTGGCCTTCACTTCGTGCTCGCCGCGGCGCAGGTCCACCAGGCGGTCGTTGAGCACTTCGCTGGGCGCGGTGCCGGCAGTGGCGATGTCGGTACTGGCGCGGTCGACGCGGCGCTGGCCGTTCTGCACGCCATACAGGCCCGCAGAGAAAGCATTACCGGAAATTTCCATCGTCACGCCTCCACAACAAAAGCAGCAAGTGGCCACCATTCAAGCAGACACGCCGGCTCAGGCCAAGGCTCGGTTACAAATCCAGGATGCCCAGGTCCAGATGCGCAGACACCGCCGCCGGAGTCGCCGAGGCCAGGCGCGGCACGCGCCCGAGGCAGGGTGCGGGCAGTCGCTCGGCGAGGGTCGCGAGGTTCTCTTCCAGACGGGAGGTCTGCGCGTCGACGATGTTCGCCACCCAGCCGGCCAGCAACAGGCCATCGCGCTGGATGGCCTCGGCGCTGAGCACGGCGTGGTTGATGCAGCCCAGGCGCACCCCGACCACCAGGATTACCGGCAGCCCGAGGGCGACGGCGAGGTCCGACAGGCTCTCTTCCCCCGCCAACGGCACGCGCCAGCCACCGGCGCCTTCCACCAGGGTGAAGTCGGCGCCCATTTCCAGCACCGAACGCACCGGGCCCTTGAGCGCTTCGACCGTCAGCTTCACGCCCTGCTCGCGGGCGGCAAGGTGCGGCGCAATGGCCGGCTCGAAGGCGAAGGGGTTCACCTGCTCGTAGGCCAGCGGCACGCTGCACTCGCCCAGCAGCGCCAGCGCGTCGGAGTTGCGCAGGCCCTCGGGGCTGCGCTCGCAGCCGGAGGCCACGGGCTTGGCAGCCGCGGTGGACAAGCCCGCCTGCCGCGCCGCATGGAGCAGGCCGGCAGCGATGGTGGTCTTGCCGATCTCGGTGTCGGTGCCGGTGACGAAGTAGGCGTGGGACATGGGTTCCTCTTGGCTCTTTGATGTAGGAGCGAACGTGCTCGCGAACGGGATTCACCGGCAGCACTCGAGCTGGGCGGGTTCGCGAGCAATAACGTTGGCGTCCCCCTCGCTCCTACAGGGAAGAAGGTTTGCGCAGGACGGCGTAGACCACCCGATAGGTCGCCGGCAGCCCCTCGGTCTGGCGGAAGCGCTCGTAGGCGGCGATCAGCGCGCGCACCCGCTCGCGCCCGGTGAGGCCGTCGGGCCGGCCGGGATTGAGGTTGTGCGCGCCGAGTGCCTTGAGCTCATGGGTCAGGCTGCGCAGGTCGGGGAAATGCAGGACGCGATCCTCGGTACGCAGCTCCAGCAGATCCAGGCCGCTATCGGCGCAAAGCCGTTGATACTGCTCGAAGGCGCGGAAGCGGTTCACGTGGACGAAACCGTCCACCGCCTCCCAGCTCTGCCGCAACTCGCCCAGGGTGCCGATGCACAGGCTGCTGAAGGCCAGCACGCCACCGGGGCGCAGCACTCGGCGCGCTTCTGCGAGCACCGCCGGAAGATCGGCGCACCACTGCAGGGCCAGGCTGGAGAACAGCAGATCAGCCGCGCCGTCGCGCAGCGGCAGGCACTCGGCGTCTCCGCCGACAAAGTGGTGCGCGCCGCCCTGCTCGCGGGCGTGGCGCAGCATGCCCTCGGCGATGTCGACGGACAGCCCCTGCGCCTGTGGATAACGCGCCGCCAGGGCGCGGGTGAAATAACCGGTACCGCTCCCCAGGTCGATCCAGCGCTGCGGCACGCCCTCGGCTGGCAAAGACTCCAGCAGACGGTTGCCGACGGCACGCTGCAGTTCGGCTACCGCGTCGTAGGTCGATGCGGCGCGGGAGAAGGAAGCGGCCACCTGGCGTTTGTCGGGCAAGCCGGTACTACTGCAATCAGGCATCGTCGCCCTCGTGGATGAAACGCAGGATGGCGCCGGCCACTTCGTCCGGCTGCTCCAGTGGCAGCCCGTGGCTGGTTCCGGGCAGCAGGTTGACCTCGACATCCGGCAGCCATTCCAGCAAGGCATCCGCGGCGCTCGTCGGGACCAGCGCATCGTTGGCAGCGAACAGGTGCAACTGCGGTCCGGGATAGCGGCCCAATGCGGCGCGGGTATCCAGTTGCCCCAGCAGTTGCAGGCCGGCGGTGAGCCCTTCGACATTCATCTGCGGCAGCGCCACCTGCAGCTGGCGAGCGAGGGTGCGAGCGTCGCGGGCTCCCTGGCTGACCAGCATCGTGAAGCGCTTGCGCACCAGGTGCGGCTCCAGCAGGAAGGCTTCGAAGAAGTCCTCGAACACCTCATTGGCCATCGCCTCCGGCCAGTCCTCGCGGCGGCGGAAGCAGAGGTTGCTGGCCAGCGTGATCAGGCCGCGGCAGGACTCGCCCCGGCGCGCAGCCAGTTCGGCGCCGAGCATGCCGCCCAGCGACCAGCCGGCGATCCAGGCGTCGTGGGCGACGTTATCGTCCAGCTCGTCGAGCCACACGTTCGGGTCGGCGTCGTCGGGCAGCGGCTCGATCTGTACGTTCAAATGTGGCGCCTGCTCCCGCAGCGCATCGCGCAACGGTTCCAGCGGCGCGCCGCCCAGGCCCCAGCCCGGCAGCAGGATCAGTTGGTCACGCATCATCGCCCTCCTCGGCATCGATCTCTGCCAGAAGGCTAGACGACACGCGCTGCCAGCTTTCGGCCAGCGCCACCAGCAGGCGGTCGACCTGTGCCTCGGTGTGCGAGGCGGACAGGGTCACGCGCAGGCGCGCGGTGCCGGCGGGTACGGTAGGCGGGCGGATCGCCCCGACCAGAATGCCGCGCTGGCGCAACTCCGCGGACAACGCCATGGCCTGGGCGCTGCCGCCGATGAGAATCGGCTGGATCGGCGTCGGGCTGTCCATCAGGCGCAGGCCGATGGCCGTGGCGCCAGTGCGGAAACGCGCGATCAGCGCATTCAGGTGATCACGGCGCCAGCTCTCGGCGCGCAGCAGTTCCAGGCTTTTCAGCGTGGCGCAGGCCACGGCGGGCGGCTGGCTGGTGGTGTAGATGTAGGGGCGGGCGAACTGGATCAGCGTCTCGATCAGTTCCTCGCTACCGGCGACGAAGGCGCCGGCGGTGCCGAAGGCCTTGCCGAGGGTGCCGACCAGTACAGGCACGTCCTCCATGCTCAAGCCGAAGTGTTCGACGATACCGCCGCCCGTCGCGCCCAGCGGGCCGAAGCCGTGGGCGTCGTCGACCATCACCCAGGCATTCTGCTGGCGAGCCGTCGCGCAAAGGCTGGGCAGGTCGGCCAGGTCGCCGTCCATGCTGAACACGCCGTCGGTAACGACCAGCGTGTTGCCTTCGGCCTTCTCCAGGCGCGAGGCGAGGCTGGCGGCATCGTTGTGCAGATAGCGCGAAAAGCGCGCACCGGAAAGCAATCCGGCATCCAGCAGCGAGGCGTGGTTGAGGCGGTCCTCCAGCACGCTGTCGCCCTTGCCGACGAGCGCGGTGACGGTGCCCAGGTTGGCCATGTAGCCGGTAGAAAACAGCAGCGCGCGCGGGCGACCGGTGAACTCGGCGAGTGCCAGCTCCAGTTCGTGGTGCGGGCCGCAGTGACCGTTGACCAGGTGCGAGGCGCCACCACCAACGCCCCAGCGTTCGGCGCCGGCGCGCAGCGCGGCAATCACCTCGGGGTGATTGGCCAGCCCCAGGTAATCGTTGGAACAGAAGGCCAGCATCGGCTGACCGTCAATGACCACCTCCGGGCCCTGCGGCGATTCCAGCAGCGGGCGGCGGCGGTAGAGGTCCTCCGCATGGCGCTGGGCCAGGCGGGCGGCGAGATCGAAAGGCATACGCAACCCCTTAGCTGCAATTCAGGCTTCCGGCTGAAGGCCGAGCCCGTAGGAGCGAGCTTGCTCGCTCCTACGAAAAGCAGGTCAGGCCGAAGCCGCGTTATAGAACAGCTGGGAGTCGCGTTGTTCCACCAGCGCCTGCTCGATGGCAGCCTGGTGCACCTCGTCGGCGTGCTCCTCGCGCTCCTCGGGCTTGATGCCCAGTCGCGCGAACAGCTGCATGTCCTTCTCGGCCTGCGGGTTGGTGGTGGTCAGCAACTTCTCGCCGTAGAAGATCGAGTTGGCGCCGGCCATGAACGCCAGGGCCTGCATCTGCTCGTTCATCTGCTCGCGGCCGGCGGACAGGCGCACGTGGGATTTCGGCATCATGATCCGGGCGACTGCCAGGGTGCGGATGAAGTCGAACGGATCGACGTCCTTCTCCTCGGCCAGCGGGGTGCCCTTGACCTTCACCAGCATGTTGATCGGCACCGATTCCGGGTGCTCGGGCAGGTTGGCCAGCTGGATCAGCAGGCCGGCGCGGTCGTCCACCGACTCGCCCATGCCGAGGATGCCGCCGGAGCAGATCTTCATCCCCGCCTCACGTACGTACGCCAGGGTTTGCAGGCGCTCGCTGTAGGTGCGGGTAGTGATGATGTTGCCGTAGAACTCCGGCGAGGTATCGAGGTTGTGGTTGTAGTAGTCCAGGCCCGCTTCGGCCAGGGACTGGGTCTGTTCCTGGGTCAGCTTGCCCAGGGTCATGCAGGTTTCCAGGCCGAGCTTTTTCACGCCCTTCACCATTTCCAGCACGTAGGGCATGTCCTTGGCGGACGGGTGCTTCCAGGCGGCGCCCATGCAGAAGCGGGTCGAGCCGATGGCCTTGGCCTCGGCAGCGGCCTGCAGCACCTTCTGCACTTCCATCAGCTTTTCCTTGTCCAGGCCGGTGTTGTAGTGGCCGGACTGCGGGCAATACTTGCAGTCCTCCGGGCAGGCACCGGTCTTGATCGACAGCAGCGTGGAAACTTGCACGCGATTCGGATCGAAATGCGCGCGGTGCATGGTCTGTGCCTGGAACAGCAGGTCGTTGAACGGCTGTTCGAACAGGGCGCGGACTTCGGCAAGGGTCCAATCGTGGCGGGTTACTTGGGCTGCGGTGGCACTCATCGGCAAAGTCCTTCGACGCTTGGGGGGCGCGCCTCTTGTCTAAGGTGCCCCGGCGGCGCACCACCGGGGAAATCAGGCTCAAGGCATCATATGTGGAGCTGTGACGCTGTCAACCACTCTCACGACACAGGTCGACAAGTGATCACTTATTGATCATAAGCAAACAGCCGGTGGCTGCTGCTTCTGAACCGATCCGGCCATTTGCCGCTCCAACCAGACAGCACACTCAGGAGTCATTACCCAGATGGGAACAGAAGGATTCTTCGACGGCCTTGGCCAGATGGCCGGCAAGGCCATCCGCTTCATCGTCGATCTGCTGTCGGGCGTACTCGGCGGCCTCTGGCGCGCCATGGACGACTTCTTCCACGGCCTGGCACGCGCTGTGGGAATCGACGTCTCGATCTTCAGCTTCGTCCTGCTCTTTATCGGCCTGCTGCTGCTCTACAGTGGCATCCGCGCCTTCCTGCGGCGCTCGATCTTCGGCGGGCTGATCTGGACGGTGCTGGGCCTGGTGGTCCTGAGCTGGCTGATCCACTGACGGCGCCGCCCTGCGGAGGGCGGAATGCGATTGTTTCACTGGCGCCCCGTCTGGTGGCGCCCACGCGTGCAATGCCTGCTTTGCGCTGGAACGGCGGAACAGGCGGTGCTGCCGCTGTGCGCCGGTTGTGACGACGACCTGCCCTGGCTCGCCGGCCACTGCGTGATCTGCGCGCTGCCCCTGCCGACCCTCGATCTCGCCTGCGGCCAATGCCTGCGTCGAGCACCCGCTTTCCAGAAAGTGGAAACGCCGTTGCGCTACGGCTTCCCCGTCGATGCGCTGATTACCCGCTTCAAGCACCAGGCCAACGCCCCGCTGGGTCGACTGCTCGGCCAGCTACTGGCGCGCCATCTGCTGCACGTCTTCGACGAGGGGCTGGCGCGACCGGAGCGGCTGATCCCCGTTCCCCTCTCCCGTCGGCGTGAGCGCCAGCGCGGCTTCAACCAGGCCGCCCTGCTGGCCGACTGGATCGCTGGGCCGCTCGGCGTGCCGGTGGATAACCGCCTGGTGCTGCGCGCGCAGGACACCCCGGCACAGCAAGGCCTCGATGCCGCCACCCGCAAGCGCAACCTGCGCAATGCCTTCGTCCTGGCCGACGGAGCCATGGTCGATGGCCTGCACCTGGCGCTGGTGGATGACGTGCTGACCACCGGCGCCACCGCCGAACGCATCGCCCGCCTGCTGCGTCGCGCGGGAGCCAGGCGGGTGGATGTCTACTGCCTGGCGCGCACGCCGGCCCCGGAATAGACGACCGTTCAGCCACATTCCTGGCAGCTGCCCCTTGCGTTTTGCCCGCCAGCAACGGAGCCTCCCTGCATACCAATAAGTACCCGCGGAACCATGACCACCCTCAGCCTGTTGACCCAACACGTTACCCGTCGCCCGCAGCGCATCGCCCTGCTGGCGCAGATCGCCCAGCTCGGTTCGATCACCCACGCCGCCAAGGCCGCCGGGATGAGCTACAAGACCGCCTGGGACGCCATCGACGAACTGAACAACCTCTCCGACCGCCCGCTGGTGGAACGCAGCGTCGGCGGCAAGGGCGGCGGCGGTGCACGCCTGACGGTCGAAGGCGAGCGCCTGCTGGCGCTCTACCAGCGCCTGGAAGCGCTGCGCGAACACATCGTCGAGCACGTCGAACACCAGGCCGACCTGGAACTGATCGGCCGCCTGATGATGCGCACCAGCGCGCGCAACCAGTTGCACGGGCACGTTTGCGCGGTGGAGGCGTCCGGGCTGAATGACCTGATCAGCATCGAGCTGCCCGGCGGCTCGCGCATTCAGGCGCGGGTCACCCGCGAAAGCACCGAGAAGCTGGAACTGGCCGACGGCATTCCGGTGGTCGCCCTGATGAAGGCCGGCTGGCTCTATGTCGACCTCCCGCACATCCCTTGCCCGGAAGGGCTGAACGCCCTGGCAGGGCACATCGACGACATCCGCGAAGCCGACGACGGGCCCAGCGAAGTGCGCATCCAGTTGCCCAGCGGGCAGATGCTCTGCGCCCTGACCGACCCGGAGCGCATCGAGATCCTCGGCCTGAAAGTTGGCTCGCCGGTGCGCGCACAGTTCTCCCCGGCCCAGGTGATCCTCGGCACACCGCTGTAGCCTCCCAGGCACATGAGATTCCCTGCCTCATATCAACCCCCGCGACGACGCGCCGCGCTCCAATAGCAGCCAGAGTCCCGCTCATGCCGGGCGGGACCCCGGCCACCCGGAGCTCCCACCATGCGCCGCCCGTTACTGCTTCTCGCCCTCCTGTTCCTGCCCTTTGCCAGCCACGCCGGCCCCGACGTGCTGCGTGTTGGCGCCAGTACCGAGCTGATGCCGATACTGGAACCGCTGGTGGACCAGTACCAGATCCAAACCCGCAACAAGGTCCTGCTGATCGGCGGCAACGAGGATGAACTCGCCGAACAGGCCCGCCAGGGCACGCCCTACGACCTGCTGCTGACGCCGCTGCACAACACGGCCAAGCAGTCCCAAGCAGTCACGTGCAAAGCCCGTTCGATGCAGAAACTCACCCTGGTGAAAGGCGAGCGCCGTGCACTGGCTACGGACTTCGTCGACTACCTGAGCAAGCACTGCGCCGACCACTGAGGCGACTTCCCACCCATTGACGGTGGACTGGGTACACTAGGCAGCTTTACCACTGCCGGATCGTCGCCATGTCTCATCCTTTTTCCGACCTCACGCCCGATCTGGTACTGGATGCAGTGGAAAGCATCGGTTTTCTCAGCGATGCCCGTGTTCTTGCGCTCAACAGCTACGAGAACCGCGTCTACCAGGTGGGCATCGAGGACAGCGAGCCGCTGATCGCCAAGTTCTACCGCCCCGGGCGCTGGACCAGCGAAGCGATCCTCGAGGAGCACACCTTCTCCGCCGAACTGGCCGAGTGCGAAGTCCCGGTAGTGGCGCCGCTGGTGCATGAAGGGCAGACCCTTTTCGAGCACGCCGGCTTCCGCTTCACCCTGTTCCCCCGCCGTGGCGGCCGCGCGCCGGAGCCGGGCAACCTCGATCAGCTCTATCGCCTCGGCCAACTGCTCGGTCGCCTGCACGCCGTAGGTGCCAATCGCCCCTTCGAGCACCGCGAGGCACTGACGCCGCGGAACTTCGGGCACGAGTCCCTGGCCACCCTGCTGGACGGCAACTTCATCCCGAAAAGCCTGCTGCCGGCCTATGAATCCGTGGCCCGCGACCTGCTGAAAAAAGTCGATGACCTGTACGCCCGCGTGAAATACACCCCCATCCGCATGCATGGGGATTGCCACCCCGGCAACCTGCTGTGCCGCGACGACACCTTCCACGTCGTCGACCTCGACGACTGCCGCATGGGCCCGGCCGTGCAGGACCTGTGGATGATGCTCGCCGGCGAGCGCCACGAGCGCCTGGGGCAACTTTCCGAACTGGTCGACGGCTACCAGGAATTCCACGATTTCGACCCGCGCGAACTGCCGCTGATCGAAGGCCTGCGCTCCCTGCGCCTGATGCACTACAGCGCGTGGCTGGCGCGCCGCTGGGACGACCCGGCGTTCCCGCCGAGCTTCCCCTGGTTCGGCAGCGAGCGTTACTGGGGCGAGCAGGTACTGGTGCTGCGCGAGCAATTGGCGGCGCTGGATGAGGAACCGTTGCGGTTGTTCTGACTCTTACCGGCCCGGCGGCCGGATCGCGCACAGAGTCCCCTGCTACGCGGCGTCAGGCTTCGTATGAGCGGACTCCGTCCGCGATGGCTTCCCTTCACACATCCTCCCCGTAAAACCAACGTTACGCACAATCATCGGCGCCCTCGCCACTTCCACCACAGCGGCACAGACAAGCCCCGTGGCACGCCCTAGAATTGTGCAGCCACTCATTAGCTGCCTAACCAAGGATGTTCCATGGCCACCGCCAATCCCCGCCGGGGCTACGCCCTGGGCTTGACTGCCTATGTCATCTGGGGGCTCTTCCCGATCTACTTCAAGCTGCTCGAACGCATTCCCGCCCTGGAGATCATTACCCATCGCGCCATCTGGTCGGCGGTGTTCGGCGCGCTACTCCTGCTGGTGTGGAAGCATCCCGGCTGGTGGCGCGAACTGCGCGAGAATCCCAAGCGCATCGCCGTGCTCACCGCCAGCGGGCTGCTCATCGCCAGCAACTGGCTGGTCTACGTCTGGGCGGTGAACAACGGCCACATGATCGAGGCCAGCCTGGGTTACTACATCAACCCGCTGATCAACGTACTGCTGGGCCTGGTTATCCTGCGCGAACGCCTGCGCCCGCTGCAGTGGGTCGCGGTCGGCCTCGCCGCGCTGGGTGTGGCCCAACAGCTGTGGCAGCTGGGCAGCCTGCCCTGGGTATCACTCGCGCTGGCGCTGACCTTCGGCTTCTACGGGCTGATCCGCAAGCAGGCGCCGGTGGCCGCGCTGCCGGGGCTGGTGGTGGAGACCTGGATCCTGCTGCCGCTGGCGATCGGCTACCTCGTGCTGTTCGCCGAGGGCCCCAGTGCGCATCTCGATTTCTGGACCACCAAGGACGCCTTCTGGCTCGCCGCCGCCGGCCCGATCACCCTGGTGCCGCTGGTGTGCTTCAACGCCGCCGCACGCCACCTGCCCTACGCCACCCTTGGCTTCCTGCAGTACCTGGCGCCGACCCTGGTGCTGCTGCAGGCGATCCTGCTGTTCGGCGAGCACCTGGACACGACGCGCCTGATTTCCTTGTGCTGCATCTGGGCGGGGCTGGTCGTGTACAGCGTGGACATCTGGTATCGCCTCTCCCGCGGTGACTGATCATTAATTGATCCACCGCCTGCAAGCCACACCAGCTGTGGCTTGCAGGAAGTCACCCGCAGATTGTCCACAGCGCTATCCCGCGATTGCGGGGATAACGCTCGTTTCTTCCACAACCGACCCCGGCCCGCTCCTCTCACTGCCTATTTCCGCGGCAGCAGAATGCCGACCGATCAATATCTGATCAAATCCCTAGAATCCCCGCGTCGTCTGGCCTGCAAGAGCATTCCACCGGCTTTTCCACAGGCTGATCCCCGCTTCGTGTGGATGAGCGAACGCCGCCCGATCAGAAAGTGGACAACTCTCTGGACGTCAGAAGCGGCGCTATCTGCAGCGTTCCATGAACGGCTTCTCCACAGACTCTTCCAGTGGATTTGTGCACAGTGTCTGGAAGGTTCGAAGCGCTGCTTTCCCTGAGACGCTGCTGTACAAAAAGCAAGCAGCACCATCAACCCCCCGAAAACAGTGCACCGCAGACAGTTATCAACAGAATGCCCACGGCGCAATCCCCGCGATCTGTGCACAGCTTCAAGGCAGGAAGTGGATAAACAGATTGGCGCCAGGCCCAGATAAAATTGGCCCTCTGTCAATTCATCAACAGAGAGCCCACAGGTTTTTCCACAAGACGGAGGATCGGAGCAGAGCTGTTACTCCCCGCTGTGGAAATTCAGCTCCACCATCAGGTCGTCCGCCAGTTCTTCCAGCTTTCCTTGCAGGGTTTCCAGCGGCAAGGTCAGCGGCACGGCCAGCAAGGCCTCGGCGTGAAACAGCGGTTCGCTGCTCATGGGCGCCGGTAGCACCTCCGTGGTCAGGCTCTCCAGGTTCACGCCGTGTTCGGCCAGCAACTGGGTGATGTCGCGGACGATGCCGGGGCGGTCATTGCCCACCAGGTCGAGATGGATCGGTTTCCAGTTGCAGGCTGGCTCGATACCGCTCTCCGCCAGCAGCACGCGGATACCGTGCTCGCTGAGCTCCTGCAGGCCTTCGACCAGCTCGTCATAGCCCTCGGCGGGCACCGCCACGCGAAGGATTCCGGCGAACTGCCCAGCCATGCGCGACATGCGGCTTTCCAGCCAGTTGCCGCCGTGGGCGGCGATGCATTTGGCCACGCGCTCCACCAGGCCGGGCTGGTCCTGGGCGATGACGGTCAATACGAGGTGGTCCATGAGCAGTCTCCGCGAAGGGCTAGGCCGTGAGGTCCAGCCAATAGGTGTAGAACTTGTCGTCCCGCTTGTAGCCCAGGCGCTCATACAACGACTGGCCCGCGTGGTTGGTCTTCGCCGTCTCCAACATCAGGCCGCAGGCACCGGTGCTCTCGCCGTGGGCACGGGCGGCGTTCATCAGCGCTTCGCCATAACCGTCGCGACGCGCGGCAGGCAGCACGTAGAGGTCGCTGACCAGCCAGGATGCCTGCAACGCCAGGGAAGCGAAGAAGGGGTACAGCTGCACGAAGCCGACCGCCAGCCCATCGATGCTGCGCGCGATGAAGACCGTGGACTGCCCGCTGCCGATGCGCGCCTCAAGAAACTCGCGAATCTTTGCGTGGGGCGCAGGCACCTCGTAGAAATCGAGGTAGCCGGAAAACAGCAGAACCAGGTCATCCAGATCGGAGGGGGTGGCAAGCGTCACGGACATGCGGGATTCTCCAGAAGGGAAAAAGCAGTATAGGCTCGGCGAGGTTAGCCGGCTGCGACGGGCTGCCACAGGTACCCGAAGATGTTATGCGTGTACAGTTTTAAGATTTATCTGGAACAATCCAGAAGATTTTTGCGAACATATGACCTGCTACGTGACTGATATGCGTACTTTGGTCTAACCGCGACGCTAGCCCACTGATTTTTCCCACGGCATCATGTAGTATTCCGCGGCTCGGACTACAAGGCGTTTTGCCTGTGTCCAGAGCTGGTCCTGAGCAGAGTGAGGCAAGCAATGACTGAACGCGTTCAAGTCGGTGGCCTGCAGGTCGCCAAAGTCCTGTTCGACTTCGTAAACAACGAAGCCATTCCCGGCACCGGCATCGACGCCGGCAAGTTCTGGGCAGGTGTCGAAACCGTAATCAACGACCTGGCCCCCAAGAACAAGGCTCTGCTCGCCAAGCGCGACGAGATCCAGGCGAAGGTCGATGGCTGGCACCAGGCCCGCGCCGGCCAGCCGCATGACGCGGCCGCCTACAAGGCCTTCCTGCAGGAAATCGGTTACCTGCTGCCCGAGCCGGCCGACTTCCAGGCCAGCACCCAGAACGTCGACGAAGAAATCGCCCGCATGGCCGGCCCGCAGCTGGTCGTGCCGGTGATGAACGCGCGCTTCGCCCTGAACGCCGCGAACGCCCGCTGGGGCTCGCTGTACGATGCACTCTACGGCACCGACGCAATCAGCGAAGAGAACGGCGCCGAGAAGGGCAAGGGTTACAACAAGGTCCGTGGTGACAAGGTCATCGCCTTCGCCCGCGCCTTCCTCGACGAAGCCGCCGCGCTGGAATCCGGCTCCCACGTCGACGCCACCGCCTATGTCGTGAAGAACGGCGCACTGGCCGTGACCCTGAAGAATGGCAGCGAGACCGGCCTGAAGAACGCCGCTCAGTTCCTCGCCTTCCAGGGCGAAGCCGCCAAGCCGAAAGCCGTGCTGCTCAAGCACAACGGCCTGCACTTCGAAATCCAGATCGACCCGACCAGCCCGATCGGCCAGACCGATGCCGCTGGCGTGAAGGACGTCCTGATGGAGTCCGCGCTGACCACCATCATGGACTGCGAAGACTCCGTGGCCGCCGTCGATGCCGACGACAAGGTCGTGGTCTACCGCAACTGGCTGGGCCTGATGAAAGGCGACCTCGCCGAGCAGGTCTCCAAGGGCGGCAGCACCTTCACCCGCACCATGAACCCGGACCGCGTCTACACCAAGGCCGATGGTTCCGAGCTGAGCCTGCATGGCCGCTCCCTGCTGTTCGTGCGTAACGTTGGCCACCTGATGACCAACCCGGCGATCCTCGACGCCCAGGGCAACGAAGTGCCCGAAGGCATCCAGGACGGCCTGTTCACCAGCCTGATCGCCATTCACAACCTGAACGGCAGCGCCACCCGCAAGAACAGCCGCACCGGCAGCGTCTACATCGTCAAGCCGAAGATGCATGGCCCGGAAGAAGTCGCCTTCGCCGCCGAGATCTTCAGCCGCGTCGAGGACCTGCTGGGCCTGCCGCGCAACACGCTGAAAGTCGGCATCATGGACGAAGAGCGCCGCACCACCGTCAACCTCAAGGCCTGCATCAAGGCCGCCGCCGAGCGCGTGGTGTTCATCAACACCGGCTTCCTCGACCGCACCGGTGACGAGATCCACACCTCCATGGAAGCCGGCGCCATGGTGCGCAAGGGCGCCATGAAGACCGAAAAGTGGATCGGCTCCTACGAGAACAACAACGTCGACGTCGGCCTGGCTACCGGCCTGCAGGGCAAGGCCCAGATCGGCAAGGGCATGTGGGCCATGCCCGACCTGATGGCCGCCATGCTCGAGCAGAAGATCGCTCACCCGCTGGCTGGCGCCAACACCGCCTGGGTTCCGTCGCCGACCGCCGCCACCCTGCACGCGCTGCACTACCACAAGGTCGACGTGTTCGCCCGTCAGGCCGAACTGGCCAAGCGCGCACCGGCTTCGGTGGACGACATCCTGACCATTCCGCTCGCCCCGAACACCAACTGGAGCGCGGAAGAGATCAAGAACGAGCTGGACAACAACTCCCAGGGCATCCTCGGCTATGTAGTGCGCTGGATCGACCAGGGCGTTGGCTGCTCCAAAGTGCCGGACATCAACGACGTCGGCCTGATGGAAGACCGCGCCACCCTGCGCATCTCCAGCCAGCTGCTGGCCAACTGGCTGCGCCACGGCGTAGTGACCCAGGAGCAGGTGCTGGAAAGCCTCAAGCGCATGGCCTCGGTAGTGGATCGCCAGAACGCCGGTGACGCCCAGTACCGCCCGATGGCGCCGAACTTCGACGACAACGTGGCCTTCCAGGCCGCACTGGAACTGGTCATCGAAGGCACCCAGCAGCCCAACGGCTACACCGAGCCGGTCCTGCATCGCCGTCGTCGCGAGTTCAAAGCGAAGAACGGTCTGTAAGCGCTTCGCCTAGCGTTGAAAGAACCGCCCTCCGGGGCGGTTTTTTTATGGCTATCGGTTGGGATTGGCGCCGCTCCTACCCGATCGCAGACAGCACCCGCTCCTACGCACACGGATAGCTTCCGTGCAGGAGCGGACTCTGTCCGCGACTGTCCCAGGGCCACTTTGGAGCCCATGAGTAACGCCTGTGCACAATTATTGTGTACAAAATCCACAATCCACTTGTTTTCCACACAGGCAAGAGCTGACTCTCAAGTCAATGATTGCTATGGAAAATTATTTCACGCCCCCCTGGATACCTGGCAAAGCCGCACCAAATAAGGGCTCTGCTCGATTCGAAAGGAAGTGGAAAATCCACCGGAACTGCAAGGAGAACCAGGCTGGCACGGAATTGGCTTTTGCACACAAACCATAAAAAGCCGTGCATACAAAGCCGAGTAGCCCATGACCCGCAGTCCTACCCACCTGTCCGGCGTTACCCCCCTCCAATCTGTCGATAGCGCGGCCGCCGCCCGGCCGGCCGCGCCAACCCTGAGCCCGCGCCTGTACAGCGCCGACCTGGCACCGACCAAGGCCACCGGCCGCAGCTGGGGGCGCTACAGCCTGTTCGCGCTATGGACCAACGATGTGCACAACATCGCCAACTACTCGTTCGCCATCGGCCTGTTCGCGCTGGGCATGAGCGGCGCGCAGATCCTCGCTGCCTTCGCCCTCGGCGCGCTGGTGATCTACGGGCTGATGAACCTCTCCGGCTACATGGGCCAGAAGACTGGCCTGCCCTACCCGGTGATGTGCCGCATCAGTTTCGGCATCCACGGCGCCCAGGTGCCGGCACTGATCCGCGCAGTGATTGCCATCGCCTGGTTCGGCATCCAGACCTACCTCGCCTCGGTCGTGCTACGGGTGCTGCTCACCGCCATTGCACCGAGTCTAGCGGCCTACGACCAGAACTCGATCCTCGGCCTGTCGAGCCTCGGATGGATCACCTTCCTCGGCATCTGGTGCGTGCAACTGGTGATCTTCGCCTACGGCATGGAGATGGTGCGCCGCTACGAATCCTTCGCCGGCCCGATCATCCTCGTCGCCTTCGCCAGCCTCGCCGGCTGGATGTACTGGCGCGCCGGGCTATCGATTGCCTGGTCCAGCGGCAATCCGCCGACCGGCTCGACCATGTGGCTGAAGGTGTTGGGCGCCGCCGCACTGTGGGTCTCGCTGTACGGCACCATGATCCTCAACTTCTGCGACTTCACCCGCAATTGCCCGGACCGCCGCACCATCAGCGTCGGCAACTTCTGGGGCCTGCCGGTGAACATGCTGGGCTTCGCGCTGATCGCCGTGGTGCTGGCCGGCGCGCAGTTCAGCATCGACGGCAAGCTGGTGCAGAACCCCACCGAGATCGTCGCCGCCATCCCCAACACCTTCGGCCTCGTGCTGGCCTGCCTGGCCTTCCTGATCGTCACCGTGGCGGTGAACATCATGGCCAACTTCGTCGCCCCCGCGTACGTGCTGACCAATCTCGCGCCGAACCTGCTGAACTTCCGCCGCGCCGGCCTGCTCAGCGCCACCATCGCCGTACTGATCCTGCCGTGGCACCTGTACAACAGCCCGGCGGTGATCGTGTATTTCCTCGGCGGCCTGGGCGCTTTGCTCGGCCCGCTGTACGGGATCATGGTCACCGACTACTACCTGGTGCGCCGTGGCCGGGTCAACCTGCCGGAGCTCTACAGCGAAAGCCGCGAGGCGGCCTATCACTTCAGCGGCGGGGTCAACCTGTGCGCAGTGGCGGCCTTCGTCCCCGCCGCGCTGATCGCCATCGTCCTCGCGCTGGTGCCGGCGTTCGAAACGCTGTCGCATTTCTCCTGGTTCTTCGGCGCCGGGCTCGGCGCGCTGATCCACTTCGCCCTCGCCGACCGCAAGCGCAGCCATGTGGACGTCTGCGGCGAATCCATCGCGGTGGACGCTGCCCATCATTGAGGTTGTGGATAAACGACAAGGCCGCCTTCGGGCGGCCTTGTTCATTCAGCGAGCCTGCAGGAAGTCCAGCACCGCGCCTTCGAACTCGCGGGGAAACTCGATGTTCGACAAATGCACGGCCGGCAGCCTGAGCAGACGAGCGCCGGAGATCGCTTCGGCGATTAGCTCGCTGTGGCTGGCGGCGGTGACGGTGTCGAACTGGCCAGCGATCACCAGTGTGGGCAGGCGGACGTCCCGCAAGGCGGTGCGCAGATCGGTTTCCTGCACGGCGGCGAAGGAACCGGCCAGCCCGTGTCGGTTGGTCGCCAGCAGCGTCGCGCGGAACGGTTCCACCTCCGGGCGCTCTTGCGCCAGCCAGGTCGCCGGGAACCAGTTGCCGAGGAAGGTCGCGGCGGTGCCCCGCATATCGTTCGCCTCCAACACTTCGGCAATGCGCGCATCCCACTGGTCCCGCGGTCCCAGCCAGGCAGAGGTATTCGCCAGCACCAGTCGCTCGATACGCTGCGGCGCATTCAGCGCCAACCATTGCCCGACGAAGCCACCGAGCGACAAGCCGAGAAAATGCGCACGTTGCACGCCCAGTGCATCCAGCAATTCGATGACGTCTTCGCCCAGCCGCGCCAGCGAGTACGGCCCCGGCGGCACGCTGGAAGCGCCATGGCCGCGAGCGTCGTAACGCAGCACGCGGAAGTGCTCGCTCAGCGCGGCAATCTGGCCGTCCCACATGTGCATGTCGGTGCCGATGGAGTTGGACAGAACCAGCAGCGGCAGGCCATCGGCGCCATCCAGGCGGTAGGCGATACGCGCGTTGTCGCGGGTCGTCAGGTAATGCAGCGGACTCATGGGAGCATCTCCGTCGGTAAAGGTGCAGACGAAGGTAGTTGCCGCGGCATTCCGAAGAAATTACAAAGAGCTGACCAAGACTGTCAGGAAAGCTGACATGCACGATTTCACCCTGCACGACCTGCAATGCTTCGATGCCGTAGCCACGGCGGGCGGCTTCCAGGCGGCGGCGCAGCACCTGCACCGTTCGCACCCGGCGGTGTTCGCCGCCGTCGCCCGGCTGGAGCGGCAGCTCGGTCTAGTGCTGCTGGATCGCAGCGGCTACCGCGTCACCTTGACCGTCTCCGGCCAATCCTTCCATCGCCGCGCCCAGGGCTTGCTGCGCGAGCTGGGCAGCCTGCGCGACCACGCCACGCACCTGGCCGCCGGAGAGGAAAGCGAACTGCGCGTGGTGCTCGGCGACTTCTGCCCGCGCCCTGCCCTGCTGGAGCGATTGGCGCGTTTCTTCGCCGGTGAACCGCAGACGCGCCTGCAGCTGTACTTCGAAAGCGTCAGCGGCCCGCTGGAGCGGCTACTGGATGATGAAGCGGACCTGATCCTGCACCGCGTCGACAAGGCCGATCCGCGCCTGGAATGGCTGGACCTGGGCGCCGTGGATTTCATCCCGGTCATCGCCCCGGCGCTCCTGCCGGAAATGAAGAGCCCCGGCCCGGAACACCTGCGCCCGCTCACCCAGTGCGTCATGCGCGACAGCGCCCGGCACTCACCGCCAGTGGAGTTCTTCACACTGGATGGCGCGCCGCAATGCAGCGTGCCGGACCAGGCGATGAAGAAAGAGCTGGTGCTTTACGGCCTGGCCTGGGGGCACCTGCCGCGTCACCTGATAGAAGAGGAGCTCGCCGATGGCCGCCTGCGCGATCTGAGCGGAGCACAGCTGCCCGGCCGCCGCGAGGAACTGGTCGCCGCGCGCCGCCGCGACCGTGCCCACGGCCCGGTCGCGCAACGGCTCTGGAGCTTCCTGCAGGCGAGCTGATCAGCTGCGACTCATCGGTCCGCGCACTGGCTGCTCGCGCAGGTGGCTGACCTCGCTGACCGGCGCGCCCGCTGCGATCAGCGCCTCGCGCTGCTGCAGGATCGGCGTGCGGGCGATGGCGCGCTCTAATAAGTGGAGTTTTTCGAATGCCGGCAGGGCGAAGGCCGCTTCCAGCATCGCCGCCAGTTTTGGCCAGCGCTGGGCGTCGAGCTGGTAGCGGGCGAACTGCGCGTTGCGCATGAAGCAGGCAACACTGATGTCAGCGATGGACAGCTCGCCGAACAGCCAGCCGGTCGCCGGCAACTGTGCTTCCAGGTAGTCGAAGATCGACGGCAGATCCTGCTGATAGGTCTTTTCCAGCACCGCCGCGTCCGGTTCGCGGCCCCAGACGCCACGGCCGATCACCAGTTGGTCGAACAGCTGCCAGATCACCACCTGGCCCATGCGGCTGTCGGCGAACTCCTCGATCCAGCGCGCGCAGGCGCGGTCGGCGACATCCGCCGGGTACAGCGCGGGCTGTGGATAACGTTCCTCGAGGTACTGGCAGATCACCGAGGAGTCGTTGAGCACCAGCTCGCCATCCACCAGCACCGGCACCTGGCGCAGCGGGCTGAGGCGCTCGAATTCGGCGTTGCCGTAAAAGGGCACGACGGAATCGATGCGGTAGTCCACGCCCTTCATCTCCAGCAGGACCAGCGCTTTGCGCACATAGGGGGACAGGTAGGAGCCGATGATGAGTACGGGGTCGGACATGGCTGTTTTTCTTATAGGAATGGGCGCCCGATTGTAGATCGTGCCGCGAACGGCAGACAAAAGCCGACGGGCGCCAATTGCGCGCGTGACTGCACTTTGCGATCATTTGCGAATAGTTATCGTTTTTGAACTTGATCCCATTCGGGTCATTGGGGGAGTAGCTTGTCGGCCATCCAGATGGGTAGCGGCGAACTCGTTGGCGCCTTGTATCGCGATCACCGCGACTGGCTGACTGCCTGGCTGAACCGCAGCCTGGGCTGTCCGCAGCGCGCCGAAGACCTGAGCCAGGACACCTTCGTCCGCGTGCTTGGCCGTCGCGAGCTGCCTTCCCTGCGCGAACCGCGCGCCTTCCTGGTCACCGTCGCCAAGGGCCTGCTGGTGGATCACTGGCGCCGCGTGGCGCTGGAGCAAGCCTACCTCGAAGAGCTGAAGTTCCTGCCCGAAGCCGTGCAGCCCTCGGCCGAGGACCACTGCCTGATCCTCGCCGACCTGCGCGAGATCGACCGTCTGCTGGGCAAGCTGTCCACCCGCGCGCGCAGCGCCTTCCTGCTCAACCGCCTGGATGGCCTGGGCCACGCCGAGATCGCCGAGCAGCTGGGCGTTTCCGTGCCGCGGGTACGCCAGTACATCGCCCAGGGCCTGCGCCAGTGCTACATCGCCCTGTACGGCGAGCCGACGTGAAGGGACCGGTTTCCCTGCAGGTGCTGGACGAGGCGATCAGCTGGCAGCTGCGCCTGGGCTCCGGTGAATCGCGCCCGGACGATGAGGCCGCCTTCGCTCGCTGGCACTCCGCCCACAGCGAACATGCCCGCGCCTGGAGCCAGTTGGGCATGCTCGACCGCAGCCTGGCCGGCGCCGCCCCCAAGGCCGCACGCAATGCCTTGCTGCGCTCGCCCGGCGAGTCGCGGCGCAAGGTCCGCCGGCTGGCCGGCACCGGGCTGTCGCTGCTGCTGGTCGGCGCGCTCGCGCTGGGCGTCGGCAATCGCTATACACCGGTACGCTACGTCTTCTCCGACCTGGTAACCGCCACCGGCGAGCAGCGCGAACTGCGCCTGCCAGACAACACCCTGCTCAAGCTCAACAGCCGCACCGCCGTCGACGTGCGCTTCGACGCCCAGCAGCGCCGCATCGTGCTGCTCAGCGGCGAGATCCTGGTAGAGACCGCCCACGGCGACAGCCGCCCCTTCATCGTCGAAACCGACGAGGGCCGCCTGCGTGCCCTCGGCACGCGTTTCCTGGTGGAGCGCGACGAAGGCGACAGCACCTTGCTCAGCGTCCTGCAGTCCGCCGTGGCCGCGCGCCCCGAACAACTGCCGGACGAGCGCGTGATCAACCAGGGCCAGCAGGTGCGCTTGCGCGCCGATGGCTTCGGCAGCGTGGAGGCCAACAGCGCCACCGCCGATGCCTGGACCCACGGCATGCTGGTGGTGGACAACGTGCGCCTGGGCGAGCTGATCGACCAACTGGCTCGCTACAGCCCCGGCTACCTGGCGGTGGACCCGGCGCTGGCGGACCTGCGCATCACCGGCAGCTTCCCGCTGAAGAACATCGACCTGGCGCTCGGCTCGCTGGAGCCGACGCTGCCGGTGCGTATCGAGAAGCACGGCCCCTGGTGGTCGCGCGTGGTACCGCGCGGCTGAAGGTTCTTGTGCAGGAGCGGGCTTGCTCGCGAACGGATTCCCCCCGGTTACCACGGCATCAAGGGGTTCGCGAGCAAGCTCGCTCCTGCGAAAAGCCATCCGGAAAAATATTTTTCACCCAGACCTATCACTTTTTGATTCTCGTCCGGCAAGGAGGCATCGAGAAACGTTTCATTCAGGAGTCGTTTTCAATGCGCCGCCCGTTCGAGCTTTCGCTTCGCCCCTGCCTGCTGGCCACCGCCATTCTGCTGGCAACCTCCTCGGCCCTCGCCGCCGACGCCGTGCGTGATTACCAACTGCCCGCCGGCCCGCTGGCCAGCACCCTCAACCGCATCGCCGCAGAAGGTGGCCTGAGCCTGAGCCTCGACCCGGCGCTGGCCCAGGGCCGCAGCGCGCATGCCGTGCAGGGCCGCTTCGATGCCGCCAGCGCACTGCGCCAGGCGCTGCAGGGCACCGGCCTGGAGCTGGTGGAAAGCGAATCGGGCAGCTACAGCCTGCGCCCGGCGCCGAGCGACACCCTGTCGATGTCCGCCACCACCGTCAGCGGCACCCAGGAAGACCCGGACGGCCCGGCCGTGGGCTACCTGGCCACCCGCACCCGCGCCGGCACCAAGACCGACACCCCGCTGCTGGAAGCCCCGCGCTCCATCTCCGTCGCCACCCGCGAGCAGATGCAGGACCGCAACGTGCAGAGCCTGGACGACGCGGTGCGCTACATGCCCGGCGTGATCGCCAGCAGCTACGGCAACGACACCCGCGCCGAATGGCTGAAGGTACGCGGCTTCGAGCCGACCCAGTTCCTCGACGGCCTGCCGCTGCCCAAGGGCTCCTACGTGATGCCCAAGCTGGAAACCTGGGACCTGGAACGCGTCGCACTGCTACGCGGCCCGGCTTCCTCGCTGTACGGCCAGACCCCGCCCGGCGGCCTGCTGGACATGACCAGCCGCCGTCCGGAAGCTGAAAGCAGCCATGAAGTGCAGTTGCAGGTCGGCAGCTATGAGCACAAGCAGATTTCCTTCGACAGCACCGGCAAGGTCGACGACGCCGGCAACCTGCTGTACCGCGTCAGCGGTGTCGTGCGCGACAGCAACACGCAGATCGAGCACGTCGACAACAAGCGCTACAACATCGCGCCGAGCCTGACCTGGAACTTCGACGAAGACACCAAGCTGACCTTCCTCTCGCAGTTCAACCGCGACGATACCGGCATCACCAGCCAGTTCCTGCCGCTGCAGGGCACCAAGCTGTCCACCCCGGCGGGCGAGGTGAAGTACCACAAGAACCTGGGCGACCCCGAGTGGGAGTTCTACGACAAGACCTACTACGCCCTGGGTTATGCGTTCGAGCACCGCATCAACGACGTCTGGCAGTTCCGCCAGAACCTGCGCTACACCAAGAGCGACCTGTCGTTCCAGGGCATCACCGCTGGCGGCAGCGCAACCTCGGTCAGCGACGACGGCACCCTGGCCCGTGGCGCCAACGTGGTGGATGAAGACATCAGCCAGTTTGCCATCGACAACAACCTGCAGGCGGACTTCTCCACCGGCCCGCTCAAGCACACCGTGCTGCTGGGCCTGGATCACCAGCGCGCCAACACCAACTACAAATGGCTGTATGGCGCGGCGCCGACCAGCAACATCAGCAAGCCGATCTATGGCCAGGACTTCAGCAACGTCGCCTTCACCGCGTACAACGATTACAACCAGAAGATGCGCGACACCGGCCTCTACGCGCAGGACCAGATCGCCCTCGACAACTGGCGCCTGACCCTCGGTGGTCGCCAGGACTGGGCCCACACCGGCTCGAAGTTCTACAACGCCGGCGGCGCCACCGATACCCGTCGCGACAGCCAGTTCAGCGGCAACGCGGCGCTCAGCTACCTGTTCGAGAATGGCGTGGCGCCCTACGTGTCCTATGCCGAGTCGTTCCAGACCGAAGCGGGCGGCGCCGCTGGCGCGGCCTTCGAGCCGAGCACCGGCAAGCAGTACGAGCTGGGCGTGAAGTACCAGCCGGTGGGCACCGACCTGATGCTCAGCGCGGCCGTCTACGACCTGACCCGCAAGAACATCGTCCTTACCGGCAGCGACTTCATCAGCCGCCCGGTGGGCGAAGCACAAGTGCGTGGCTTCGAGCTGGAGGCCGTAGGCAACGTCACCGAGAACCTCAAGGTGACCGCCGCCTACACCTACGCCAACAGCAAGATGACCAAGGTCGCCAACCCGCTGGACAAGAACCGCCCGCTGCCGCTCACCCCGGAAAACCAGGCCTCGCTGTGGGCCGACTACACCTGGCATGACGGCCTGCTCGACGGCTTCGGCCTGGGCTTCGGCACCCGCTACGTCGGCGAGACCCACAACATCGCCATCGGCAGCATGGGCTACGTGCGCGACAAGTCGGACGGCGACACCGGCTCCTACACCGTCTACGACGCCGCGGTGCACTACGACCTCGGCCGTCTGGACAACAGCCTCAACGGCCTGAACGTCGCGCTGAATGCCAACAACGTATTCGACAAGGAATACATCTCCACCTGCGACGGCTTCTACTGCTACTACGGCGACCGCCGCAACGTGGTGGCCAGCGTCAACTACAAGTTCTGACGCCTCCACGAAGCCGCGGGCACTCGTAGGGCGCATAACACGCAAGCGCTATTCGCCGGGCAAAAGCCGGCGGATAACCTGTTCCAGGTTACTCGCCCTAGGATCCTGCGCACTGAAAGCCCCGCTCCGAAAGAGCGGGGCTTTTTGCTTTCTACGCAATGCCATCCTCGGAATTGTCGGGGCCTCAGCCGCGCACAACTCCCCACACCACACTCGCATCGTCGTGGATCTTCAGGCGTGGATAGTCCAACGCCTGGCCATCGGCGCTTTCCAGCGCGCGCAATTCGTCGATCAGCGCTTCGACGCCACGTTCAGGCAGCGCCGCGAACAGCGAATCCAGGTCGTAGCGACGGAAATCCAGTAACCGGTCGAATCCATCGGTCACCAGCATGAACGCCTTCAATCCTGAAGGATCGAGCACCCGGCGCTGCACATGCGCAATCCAGCACTCGCTCGGATCGAGGCACCAATACCCCTGCGGAGTGTTCGCCAGCGCCCGGTTGCGCCGCACCCACTCGCGGCTGGCCTGCCACAACTGTGCGTGGGACCAATCCGGATTTGCCTCGCGCAGCGCCAGCAGGCGCTGCACCGACTGGCGGTCGATCTCTTCCAGCGGCGTGTCGCCGAAGCTCTCCACATGCCCGTCATCCCATGCCAGGTGGATGCAGGTGTCGCAGAGGTTGAGCAGCTCCAGCGAGCCATCGCCCAGCACCCGCAGCAGGCTCAGGCAAGCGGTGGGCAGGTTCAGATCAAGGCTCACGGCCACGCCGGAATCGCGCTGGAAATCCGCAGCGATGCCCGCCTGCAATTGTGCCAGCAGGTCTTGAGTCGGCCTGTACGGCTGCTCCTCCAGCAGGCGCTGAAGATGGGCATTGGCGCTCTGCGCCAGCCAGCGCGCGTCGCTCTCGCCGCCGACCAGCCCCTGCCCGAGGCTGGTCGCGCCATCCAGCACCCAGGCCGCCTGCGCGGTGTAGCCGATGGCATCGTCGTTCACCGGCGAGCCCTGGCGGCACGCCGCTCCCAATACGGAAATCGTCGTCACAACCGCTCTCCTTCGTTTCGTCGGCCACACTGACCGGCGTACAGTCTCACCACCTTCCGGACTCTACCAAGGAGAGCCCCATGCTTCGCGTTCTGCCGCTGATTCTCGCCGGCCTGTTGCTGGCCACCGGCGCCCACGCCACGCAAGTGAAGTACTTCGACCTGCCCAAGGGTTCCGGCCCGCACGACGTGGCGCCCACCGAGGACGGCAAGGTCTGGTACACCGCGCAGAAGCTCGGCGTGCTCGGCCGGCTCGATCCGCAGACCGGGCAGAGCGAGCAGATCAGCCTCGGCAAGGGCTCCAGCCCCCACGGCGTGATCGCCGACGCCAACGGCGACGCCTGGATCACCGACAGTGGCCTCAACGCCATCGTCCACGTGGACGCACAGCGTCTGGGCGTGGAAGTCATCCCGCTGCCCAGGGAAGCGCCCAACGCCAATCTCAACACTGCGGTATTCGATGACGACGGCGTGCTGTGGTTCACCGGGCAGAATGGCTTCTACGGTCGGCTCGACCCGGACAGCCGCGACCTGAAGGTCTGGCCGGCGCCGCGCGGCAAGGGCCCCTACGGCATCGCCGTGACTCCGGATGGAGGCGTCTGGTACGCGTCCCTCGCGGGCAACTACATCGGCCAGGTCGACGATATCGCCGATAACGCCACCACGTTCGACGCACCCGGCAACGACAGCGGCCCGCGTCGCCTGTGGGCCGACTCCGTGGGGCGGCTATGGATCAGCGAGTGGAACGCCGGAAGCCTGGCGCGCTTCGACCCCAGCGACAACCAGTGGAAAACCTGGAAGCTGCCGGGCGATCATCCGCAGCCCTATGCGGTCTACGTCGATGCCATGGACCAGGTCTGGCTGAGCGATTTCGCCGCCAATGCCCTGCTGCGCTTCGATCCGCAGAGCGAGAAATTCACGGCCTACCCGAGCGACCACGAACACGCCAACGTGCGCCAGCTGCTCGGCCGGCCCGGCGAGGTGTGGGGCGCCGAATCCGGCACTGATCGCCTGGTCGTCCTACAAGATTGAACCCACCGAGGAGTCGTTGATGAGTACCCGTCCCGTCCTGTTCCACGCCGCCGCTTCGCCCTTCGTGCGCAAGGTCATGGTCCTGCTGCACGAGACCGGCCAGGCCGACTCCGTGGAGCTGTACGCCGCCGTCCACACACCCATCGCGCCGGATGCCAGCGTGCTGCAGGACAATCCCGCCGGGAAGATTCCCGCCCTGCGCCTGGCCGACGGCCAGACCCTACATGACAGCCGGGTGATCCTCGAATACCTCGACCAGCAGCACGCCGGCGAGCCGCTGATTCCCCGCGACGGCGCGGCACGCTGGCGCCGCCTGACCCTCGCCTCATTGGCCGACGCGGTACTGGATGCCGCCGTGCTGATTCGCTACGAAACCGCCATGCGCCCCCAGGAGAAACACTGGGACAAATGGCTCGACAACCAACAGCTGAAGATCGTCCGTACCCTCGCCTATTTCGACGGCCCGGCCCACCCCGAGCTGGCCGAGCGCTTCGACATTGCCGCGATCGGCGTCGCCTGCGCGCTGGGCTACCTGGACTTCCGCCAGCCGCACTGGGACTGGCGCGCGGACTATCCGCAATTGGCGAAGTGGTTCGCCGAGGTCAGCCAGCGGCCGTCGATGCAGGCGACCGTGCCGGCCTGACTGACGATGGGCATCGCTGCACGCCCCCCATCCTAGGGTACGCAGCTCAGAGAGCGGGCCGGCATGCTCCAGACCTGCCAGCCCGCACCGCCCAGCCCCCTCTCCCCTCGGGAGAGGGTCGGGGTGAGGGGAAGCCGGCTGCGCCAGGCCTTCATCATCGGCTGGCTGTGCCGCACCACCCGCCGCTGAAAACGCTCATCACGCATCGCCCTCCGCCCCATCCCCTGCTCGAACAACCCGGCGATACGCCGCGCCAGCCGTCGCCCCACCTCGTGCTCCTCGCGCAGCCCGGCCCACGCACTCATGACGGCTGCTCCTGGCGGCCGAAGCGATAGATCGGCAGCGCCAGCAGCAGGCCGAGCTGGGCGACTCCCACACACATCTCCAGGAAGGAGCGCACATGGGGATTGTTCGCCGCATCCTCGACGCCGGTGAGCAACTCCCACCAATCGCCCGGCAGCAGCAGGGCGATGTGGGCCAGCGGTTTGCCGCTGGCCACCAGCAGGGCGATCCAGTCGAAGCGGCCGATGAGCATCAGCACTGGCAGGCACAGACCACTGATCAGCAGGCCGGCGAACAGGCACAGGGAAAAGCGCATCACGTTGGTCATCACGACTCTCCTCAGCGCTGTACGCGCACATCGTCCAGGGAAAATTCCAGGTCATCGCCACGGGGCTTGCCGATGCCATACCAGTCCAGCCGGCGAGTCAGCACCATCACGCCACCGAGCACACCGAACAGCAGCAGCGAGCCCATCAGCAAGGCGTAGTCTTCGGCGCTGAGCAGCGCGTAGAGCATCCCGTAGAGCCCGGCGAGCCCCAGGCTGAAACCGGCGCCGCGCCACAGGCTGTGCAACACGTGGCAGAGGTAGAAACCGATCAGCCCGACACAGGCGCCAGCGGACAACAGGTAGGCCAGCTCGAAGCCGAGATGCTCGGAGAGCGACAGCAGGAGCAGGTAGAACAGCGCCAGCGCCATGCCCACCAGCGCGTACTGGATCGGGTGCACCGACAGGCGCTTGAGTACTTCGAAGAGGAAGAAGCCGGCGAAGGTGAGGACGATGAACAGCAGCGCGTACTTCACCGCGCGGTCGGTCTTCAGGTACTGGTCCACCGGGTCCACCAGCGCCACGCCGAAGCGATGCTCACCGAACTGGCTGCACTCGGCGGTGCTGGCGCGGGAGATATCCGGATCGTCCGCACCGACCGCCCGAGCCACGTCGACCTGGGCCGGCGCGGTGCATGCACGCAGTTGATCCTCCAGGTTGGTGGCGAAGAAACTGGTGCGCCAGCGTGCGCTGAAACCCTGGTTGCTGACGCTGCGCTCGGTGGGCAGGAACTCGCCGCCGAAGCTGGGATGCGGCCAGTCCGAGACCAGCTTGACCTGGCTGTCGCGGCCCACCGGGGTGATGTCCAGGCGGCTGCTGCCCAGCAGCGACAGCTCGAAGGAATAGTCGAAGCGCTGCTCGCGGTCGCTGGCCTTGAACGGCAGCACGGCATGCACGCCGTTGCCGAGGAACTGGCTCTGGGTGCCGGGCTGGAAGTCGCGCAGCTCGTCGCCGACCTTCAGCTTCGGCGCGTTCTCGATGCCGCGCACATCGCTGATGCCCACCGCCAGCAACGGGTCGTCGAAACGGTAACTGCCCAGGTCGCTGGTGATGCCGTAGTTGGCCGGCAGGACGAAGCTGCCGCTGACCTGGCTGTCGGCATGGAACAGGCGCGCCTCGTAGATGCCGCGATGGCGCAGTTCGGTGCGCATCTGCCCATCGAGACTGAAGACTTCCGGCAGGAAGTACAGCCGCCCGCGCACCTCGCGCTCCTGCAATACGCGCTGCTGGCTGGCCTTGTCCAGGCGCCAGGCGCGAATGGTGCGGGTGTAGGGCACGACCACCAGCGGGCCGGTGAGCTGCTGGCTGTAGCTGGCGCTGCGGGCGATGTCCTGCAGGACCTCGTCGCGGTAGTTCTGACGCTCGTCGACCAGACCGTCGATCATCAGCAGGGGTATCAGCAGGAGGACGATCAACAGCGCGATGGCGCCGAGCTTGATGCCGAGTTGGCGGTTCATCGAAGGCTTTCTCCGTGGGTGGACGACGGAGAGAGCTTGGGGTTCGCGCGTGGTGGCGCTCGGGGCGGAATGTGGAGAGTCTGTGGGGATTGTGTGGCTATGGCTTTTCGTAGGAGCGAGCTTGCTCGCGAACCTGCCCCCCACAGCGGAGCATGTTCGCGAGCCAGGACTGGGCGTCCCCCTCAGTCCTACAAGGGCAGGAACAGAGTCGCGCGGACGCCGCCGTCGACGTTCTCCACGCTCAACTCACCGCCATGCAAGGTCGCCACTTCCGCGACGAAGTTGAGCCCCAGCCCGGTGCTCTTGCGGCCACTCGCCGGGCGCGGCAGGGAGTAGAAGCGCTCGGTCAGGCGCGGCAGGGCGAACTCCGGAATGGCTTCGCCCTGGTTGAACAGTTCGACGCGCCAGCCCTCGCCATCGGGCTGCGCATCGAAACGAATGACACCACCCGCCGGCGTGAAATCCAGTGCGTTGTCCAGCAGGTTGCCCAATGCCTGGCGCAGCAGGAAGCGCTCGCCGTGTACCGTCGCCTGCGGCGCGATGGCGTTCTCCAGCTGCACGCCCTGCACCCGCGCCATGCGCTCATCGACCAGCTCGCTGGCCAGTTCATGCAAGGCCACCGGCACGCGCTCCTCCAGTCCCTGGCGCTGCTCCACCTGGGCCAGATTCAGCAAGCGTTCGATCAGCTGCTGCAGGCGCTCGCTTTCTCCCGCGATGTTGCCGACGAAGCGCGCACGCTGCTCGGCGGGCATCTCGCCTTCGAGCAACTCTGCGGCGCCACGGATCGCCGCCAGCGGGCTCTTCAGTTCGTGGGTCAGGGTGTGCACGTAGCGCTCGACGTAATCCTTGCCCTCCAGTTGCACACGCATGCGCTCCACGGCGCCGGCCAGCTGCGCCATCTCGCCCCCGCGATAGCGCGGCAGTTCCGCGCGGCGCCCTTCGCTCACCGCCTGGGCGTAGCGGGTCAGGCGATCCAGCGAGCGGCTCAGCCACCAGGACAGCCCCGCGCCGACCAGCAGGCCGAGCACGATCAGCCCCGCACCGAGCCACGCGAGGCGCCGTTGCGAACGGTCGATATAGGGCTGCAGCGTGCGGTTGGGTTTGGAGACCGAAACCACGCCGATGATCTTCTCGCCATCGCGGATCGGCGCGGCGACATACATCACCGAGGATTCCGGGTCGTCCGCCGACTCGCGGCTGGAGCGCGCGCCGTACTGGCCGCGCAGGGTCAGGTAGACGTCGTTCCAGCGCGAGTAGTCCTGGCCCACGGCCTGGCCGAGGGAATCCAGCAGGACGATGCCGCGCGCGTCTGTCACGTAGATGCGGTGGTTCACCGCGGTCTTGTTCACGCCCCAGATGTCCGCCTGCGGGCTGCGCGCGCCATAGGCGCGAAGCATCTCGGGCAGGCGGCTCTGGTCGAGGGTGCCGCGCTTCACATCGGCCTGCAGAATCTCGGCCAGCAGGTTGGCGGTATCCACCAGGGTCTCTTCGCTGGACTGGCGCACGCCGGGGCGGATCTCGTCCATCACCGTGCGCAATATGAACCAGCCGGTCAGCCCGACAAAGAAGAAGTAGACCAGGAAGATCCGCAGCGACAGGCGCATCAGCTCTTGTCCGGCGCGTAGCTGTAGCCCAGGCCGCGGTGGGTCTGGATCGGTTCGGCGGCGGGGGCGACCTGGCGCAGCTTGGCGCGCAGGCTCTTGATGTGGCTGTCGACGTTGCGCTCGTAGCCGGCGTCGGCAGCGACGCCCAGGGCATCGAGCAACTGTTCGCGGCTGAACACCCGCTCGGGGCGCGCCAGCAGCGTCTGCAGCAGGCGGAATTCGTGGCGGGTCAGGCTCAGCGGCTGGCCGCGGTAGCGGATCTGGAAACGCTCCTCGTCCACCTCGAACGGGCCATTGCCGATCACCGCGGGGGCAGGCGCTTCACGCGGTGCGGTGCGCTTGAGGATGGCCTTCACCCGCGCGGCGACTTCGCGCGGGCTGAAGGGTTTGACGACGTAGTCGTCGGCACCGATTTCCAGGCCGACCACACGGTCGATCTCGGCGTTGCGCGCGGTGAGGAAAATCACCGGTACCTCGGAGAAGCGACGCAGTTGCTTGCAGGCTTCGAAGCCGCTGATATCCGGCAGCCCGACGTCGAGGATGACCAGGTCGAAGGCCTCGCGCTGCAGGCGCTCGAGGGCGGGGCCGGCGAGGTTCAGCCAGGTCGTTTCGAAACCTTCGGCCTGCAGGGCATAGAGCAGCGTATCGGCGATGGCGGCTTCATCTTCGACGATGAGGATGTGGGGCATGGGATTCCGATTCCCGGGAAGGTCCCGGAAGGGTCCACCAAGCCCCGCGCCGCGTCAATCGAGGATCAGGAGCAGTCCGGCTTGCCGGCGACGAAGCGCTCGCCCGCGTCCACCGCGACGTGGAACTTGCGCAGGCCCTTGGCGCCCATCAGGAAGGGGTAGTTGAAGTGGCTGCGGTCGGTGAGGTTGACCTCGATGGTGCGCTGGTCGCCGCCCAGGCACACCGGCAGTTCGATCACCGGGCGCTGGCTGAGGCCGGGGCTGGACTCTTCCTCTTCATCCTCGCCGGCGCCGTCCGAGCGGTTCTTGATCTTGGAGATGCGCGCCAGCTTGTGTTCGTACACCGAGTCGCCGCCATCCTTGGTGGCCAGTTTGAAGCGCACCCAGTCCTCGCCGTCGCGCTGGAAGATCTGGATATCCTTGGCCGACAGCGAGGAGGTGTAGGCGCCGGTGTCCATCTTGGCCTGCAGGGTCTGATCGAGCTCAGGCAGGCTGACCCACTCGTAGCGGCCGTAGAGTTTGGTCTCGGCGGCCAGGGCGAGGCCGGGCAAGGCAAAAAGGGATAGCAGGGCGAGGGCGCGTTTCACGCGGGAACTCCGGGTTGGGCGGGTGTAGCGCATAGGACTATCACGCCCGCCATAGGTTCGCCAGCACACCCGCTTCACGCGTCGAACAACGAGCCGCGCCGGCGGTCCAGCCCACTCCACAGCGCCTCCAGGTTGCGGAAGCCCCATTTGTCCGGCGACTCGCGGCTGACAATGCGCTCGCGGCCCTTGCACCGCGACAGGTCGAGCACCTCGAAGGGAATCGCCGCACGGGTGCGCGTCGAATAGAAGACCTTGACCACCGGCAGCAGCAGTTCCGCGCCCTGTTCCACCACCACTGCCAGGCGCTCGCTTTCCAGCCGCACCAGCGCGCCGATGGGGTAGATGCCCAGGCACCGGACGAAGGCGCGGAATACCTGCTGGTCGAGGTGCCCGCCGCACCATTGCGACATGCGTTGTAGTGATTCGGCCGGGTCCCAGCCGGCCTTGTAGGGGCGGTCGGAGGTGATCGCATCGTAGATGTCGCAGACCGCGCCCATGCGCGCGAACAGGCTGATCTGCTCGCCGGCGAGGCGGTGCGGGTAGCCGGTGCCGTCGAGTTTCTCGTGGTGATGCAGGCACACATCCAGCACCAGCGCGCTGACATGGCGGCCCTCGCGGAGAATCTCGCCACCGCGCCAGGGGTGCTCGCGCACACTGGCGAACTCGCTCTCGTCGAGGCGACCCGGCTTGTTCAGCACCGCCATCGGCACCGTCATCTTGCCGATGTCGTGGAGCAGCCCGGCAAGGCCGGCTTCACGCACCAGGTTTTCATCCAGGCCGAGCTCCCGCGCCAGGGCGATCATCAAGGCACAAACGGCGACCGAATGCAGGTAGGTGTACTCGTCGGCGTTTTTCAGCCGTGCAAGGCTGATGACTGCGTCGGGATGTCGTTGCATGGAAGCGGCGATGTCACCCACCAACTGGTGCGCGCCCTCGGCATCGACCACGCGCCCCATGCGGGCATCCTGGAACATGGCGAGAACCATTTCCTTGGAGCGGATGCACAGTTGGCGGGCGACTTGCAGCTCGTCCTCCAGGCTGCGCCGGGCAATCGGCGGGGCGAGGGGCGCGGCCGCTTCCCGCGTCTGCTCGGCGGTTGCCGCGCCAGTCTGCGCAGATGTCGGTGACACCGGCAGACAACCGCGGCGCGGGTCGATCAGCACCTCGCGCACCGCACTGTGCTTCAGGCGTCGCAAATCTTCGGGATCTTCCAGCAGGAAGCGCGCGCGCCAGAACGGATGGTTCACCCACGATCCGCACAGCTCGTGCACATACATCCCTAAAGTGACGGCTTCGACGGGAATGCGCAGGTACGGCGAGTCGGACATGGCAGGCCTCGGAGTATGACCCCCAGAGCATAGTCTTCCGGCCACTGCAGCGGGAGGGGCGCTTGGGAACCCTACGTCGGCTGCGTATCATGCTCCAGCCACCGTCGCAAAAGGAAAGGACCCCATGCAGGCACTGACCGGCGTCTTCGCCAGCCTCCTGTTGCTGCTCAACACCCTGATCCTGATCAGCCCGATGCTGCTGATCGCCCTGCTCAAGCTCATCGTTCCCGGACAAGCAGCGAAGGATGCCTGCTCGCGCGGGGTGATGTGGATCGCCGAGACCTGGGCGGAGATCGACAAGGCCATCTTCGCCCTGCTGACCCCGACCGTGTGGGACATCCGTGGCTCCGCCCAGTTGCGCGGCGACACGTCCTACCTGGTGATCAGCAACCACCAGTCCTGGGTCGACATCCCGGCGCTGGTGCAGGCCTTCAACCGCAAGACGCCCTACTTCAAGTTCTTCCTCAAGAAGGAACTGATCTGGGTGCCCTTCCTCGGCCTGGCCTTCTGGGCGCTCGACTATCCCTTCATGAAGCGCTACAGCAAGGCCTTCCTGGAAAAGCACCCGGAGCTCAAGGGCAAGGACCTGGAGATCACCAAGGCCGCCTGCGAGAAGTTCAAGCGCATGCCGGTGACCGTGGTGAACTACCTCGAAGGCACGCGCTTCACCCCGGCCAAGCAGGCCCAGCAACAATCGCCCTACCAGAACCTGCTGAAGCCCAAAGCCGGCGGCGTGGCCTTCGTGCTGGCCGCCCTGGGCGAGCAGCTCGATACCCTGCTGGACGTCACCCTGGTCTACCCGAAGGGCCCGCGACCGGGCTTCTGGGATCTGCTATGCGGCCGCGTGCCGCGTGTCATCGTCGACATCCAGGCACGCGAGATCGACCCCGCGCTATGGCAGGGCGATTACGAGAACGATGCGCAATTCCGCCAGTACGTGCAGAACTGGGTGTCGCAGTTGTGGGAACAGAAGGACCAGCGCATCGAGCAGTTGCGCCAGGAGTTCTGAGGCTCCCTACGCACCCCGCCCGGCGACCGGCGCCGCCGGCGTCAGCGGGGTGCCCCAGAGTCCGCCGAGCGTACCGAGCAGTTGGCTGCTGAGGCCCTGTTCGGTGAAGTAGTCGAGGATCACCCCGGCGAAGCGGCCGATCATCGACTGGTCCATGCCCAGCACGCCGAATATCTGGTCGACGTCCTGCAGGTTGTTGATTCCACCCAGCAGCGCCGCGGCGTTGCCCAACCCGCCGAAACCACCCAGCGCCCCACCCAGGTCGCCCAGCGAACTGTTGCCGGCGAGCTGGTCGAGATTCGGCAGGGATTTCTGCAATTGCGCCGTGTCGGTTTCCTTCAGGCTGTTCATCGCCAGCCCCAGCAGGGCACCCGTGCCGCCGATGGCCTGCTGCTCGCTGACGCCCAGTTGCCGGGTGAGGTTGCCCAGCAGTGCATTGGCGGCCGGCGGCACGCCCTGGGTTTCAGCGGCGGGCTCGCTGGTGTCGGTGAAGGTAGCGGCGAACACAGGGGACGCGACCAGCCAGGCGGCGGCCAGGAAGACGGCGGAACGGGTGGGCATCGACGGCTCCGGAGAACGGCTGTCCGACCCCAGGTCGGGGCCGGATCGTCGATAGGACCGGTGCCCGGCGCGGCGGTTCCGCGCCGGCCGGCGGATATCAGGCGCCGGTGCCCCAGAGACTGCCCAGGGTGCCGAGCAGGTTGCTGTTGGCGCCCTGCTTGCCGAGGTAATCCAGCAGCACGCTGGAGAATTTGCCAGTCATGTCCTGGTCCATGCCCAGCGCACCGAAGGCCTTGCTCACGTCGCCCATGCTGCTGACGTTGCCCAGCAGGCCGCTGGAAGCGCCGCCGCCAAGATTGCCGAGCTGCCCGCCCAGGCCACCCAGGGCGTTGCTGCCGGTGAGTTTGTCGAGGCCGGGGACGGTCTTCGCCAGCTGCGAATAGTCGGCGGTGCTGAGCTTGTTCTTCGCCAGGCCCAGCAGGGCGCCGGTACCGCCGAGGGCCTGTTCGTCGCTGACGCCGAGCTGGCCGGTCAGGGCGTTGAGCAGGCCGCTGGTCTGCGGGGTGGAGGCGACCCGCGAGGTATCGGCGCCGGTCGCGCCGGATACCGCCTTGGCGGCATCGCCCAGATTGAAGGCAAATGCCGAGGAAGCCGCCAGCAGGGCGGCCAGTGCGAGGGTAACGCGGGGTTTGACGGACATTGCTGACTCCAAGGGAATACCGGACGCCATATCGACCGGGCGCCGCGGCCGTTGTTCCACCCCGGCCAGCGCGATCGGGCAATGGCACGGCTCGCTCACAACTTCGCCGACCGCTGCGATTGCAGAGCTGTGGCCGGGAACTTTTTCGCTGTTCACCGATGTCCACGGGCGGCCATTCGTACAATGACTGCGGAGCGATCCGCGCGAACATGGTTGTACCCAGCTCGCGGCAATTTCCCCCGCGACCGCCAAAGATTCCCTAAGCTAGAGCCATTCCCGCCTGACGGACCGACCATGAGCGACCCCTTCATTCTCACGCCCCGCGTGGCTCGCCTGCTGCCCTGGCTGGTGGCCATCGCCTTCTTCATGCAGGCCCTGGACGGCACCATCCTCAACACCGCGCTGCCGAGCATGGCCCGCTCGCTGGACGAGGACCCGCTGCGCATGCAGGGCGTGGTGATCGCCTACCTGCTCACCGTGGCGCTGCTGATCCCCTCTTCCGGCTGGATCTCCGACCGTTTCGGCACCCGTCGGGTGTTCCTCTTCGCGATCTTCCTGTTCAGCTTCGGCTCGCTGCTCTGCGCGCTCTCGCCCAGCCTCGGCACCCTGGTCGGCGCCCGCGTGGTGCAGGGTATCGGCGGCGCGCTGATGATGCCGGTAGGGCGCCTGGTGATCCTGCGCGTGTACCCGCGCACGGAGCTGGTGCGCATCCTCAGCTTCGTCACCATTCCCGGCCTGCTCGGGCCGCTGGCCGGCCCCACGCTGGGTGGCTGGCTGGTGGAGTACGCCAGCTGGCACTGGATCTTCCTGATCAACCTGCCGGTCGGGCTGGTGGGCTTCATCGTCGCCCTGCGCCTGATGCCCGACCTGCACGGTGTTCGCGCGACGCGTTTCGACTCGATCGGTTTCCTGCTGTTCGGTGGCGCCATGGTGCTGATCACCATCGCTCTCGAAGGCCTGGGCGAACTGCACATGCCCCACGTGCGCGTGGTCCTGTTGCTGGTGGGCGGGCTGGTACTGCTGGCGGCTTACTGGCTGCGTGCGCTGCGCATCGAAGCACCGCTGTTCCCACCGTCGCTGTTCGCCACGCGCACCTTCGCCGTGGGCGTACTGGGCAACCTGTTCGCGCGCCTGGGCAGCGGCTCCCTGCCCTTCCTCACCCCGCTGCTGCTGCAGATCGGCCTGGGCTTCTCGCCATCGCGGGCGGGCATGACCATGATCCCGATGGCCCTGGCGGCCATGGTCATCAAGTCGCTGGCGCGACCGCTGCTGGACCTGTTCGGCTATCGCAAATTGCTGGTCAGCAACACGTTGCTGCTGGGCGCGATGATCGCCAGCCTCGGCCTGGTCGACCAGGACACCCCTTACGCGCTGCTGCTGGTGCAGTTGGCAGTGCTGGGCGGGATCAACTCGCTGCAGTTCACTGCGATGAACACCCTGACCCTGATCGATCTGCGCGACGACAACGCCAGCGCCGGCAACAGCCTGCTCTCGGTGGTCATGCAGCTATCCATCGGCATGGGCATCGCCTGTGCGGCAGCGCTGCTGGGCGGGTTCACGGGCGATCAGGAAAGCGTGCAGGGCGATGTGCTGTCGGCCTTCCACGCGACCTACTTCAGCGTCGGCATCCTCTCGATGCTGGCGGCCGCAATCTTCTTCCAGCTCAACGCCGAAGACGGCCGCACCACACCACGCCGGGTCGAACCCGAGCATGGTGTCGACGAGCATTGATCAGGGCTTGCAGGTCGGCGCGGCGGTTTGCGTCTTCGAGGCGTCCACCGGCCCCAGGTGTTCCAGGGTGCCACGCCCCAGCAGCACCGGGTAATCCAGGGTCTGGCGGTCGCGCAGGGTGAACTGCTCACGGTAGACCTTGCCGCCCAGGCAGACGTCCATCAGCACCACCGGAGCGCGCTCGACGCCGCTGGCGGTCTTGAACTTGAGCACGCGCTCGACACGCCGCTCGAAAGGCAGGCGCTCTTCCTTGCCGGTCGCCGGGTCAGTCAGCATCACGTCGTACTGTACCCAGCGCTCGTCGTTCTTCTTGATGCGCGTGATGTTGCGCGCGTCCATCACCGAGGTCTGCGCGCCGGTATCCAGCTTCGCCTTGAGGGGGGCCTGTTCGGGCATCAGCATGAGCGTCTCCACCCACCCCCAGGTGGGCTGGGCGGGCGCGTCGGCGGCAAGGGCGCCGCCCGAAACGAGCAGGCCGGCGAGCAGCAGGCGGAAGGCGGGCGATGGCATGGATGGCAGCTCCGGAAAATCGATGGCAGCACTATAGGCGACAAGGACATAGGCAATAAAAAACCCCGGATGTTTCCACCCGGGGTTCTTTTTCGGCTGACGCCAGGGGATCTTAGATCACCTGCACGCGCTCGGCCTGCATGCCTTTCTGGCCCTGCACGACTTCGAAGCTGACCTTCTGGCCTTCGGCCAGAGTCTTGAAGCCGTTACCTTCGATAGCGCGGAAGTGTACGAACACGTCCGGGCCGCTTTCCGGGGTAATGAAGCCGTAGCCTTTGGTCTCGTTGAACCACTTGACGGTGCCGTTCTGACGATTCGACATGGTGTTCTCCTTGGAACGTATTTTTGAAATTAGCCACGAATGGCCAGGAACTGAGTTGCAAGGAGTTACAAGGAGTCGAGCAGGACGGGGTGGAATAACCGACCGCATCAGGTCACGATCGACGGCGACCCATGCAAACACAGTCCGGAAACTCTACGATAAAAATCTGCGGAAAGCGAATCTCTTGAAAAAACCGTTCATCGCTACTTGGAGAAATTCTGACGAGTGGCCTCAAACCCTTGCCATACAGGCTTCTCAGCCCTTTTGAGGGGCTCTCCTGCTACACTGCGCGGCCATATGGATTCACCCGGGCTCCCTTCGTGACCACCTCTGCATTTTCCACCCTCGCGCTGTCGGCCGACCTGCTGGCCAACCTCGATTCTCTCGGTTACCGCGAGATGACGCCGATCCAGGCCGCCGCCCTGCCGGCGATCCTCAAGGGCCGCGATCTGATCGCCCAGGCCAAGACTGGTAGCGGCAAGACCGCCGCCTTCGGCATCGGCCTGCTCAGCCCGCTGAATCCGCGTTATTTCGGCTGCCAGGCACTGGTGCTGTGCCCGACTCGCGAGCTGGCCGACCAGGTCGCCAAGGAGATCCGCCGCCTCGCCCGCGCCGCCGACAACATCAAGGTGCTGACCCTCTGCGGCGGTACGCCCTTCGGCCCGCAGATCGGATCGCTGGAGCACGGCGCCCACGTGGTGGTCGGTACGCCGGGGCGCATTCAGGAACACCTGCGCCGCGGCACCCTCAAGCTCGACGGCCTGAACACCCTGGTACTGGACGAAGCTGACCGCATGCTCGACATGGGCTTCTACGACAGCATCGCCGACATCATCGACCAGGCTCCGGCGCGCCGGCAGACCCTGCTGTTCTCCGCTACCTACCCCGACGGCATCGGCCAACTGGCGGCGAAGTTCCTGAAGAACCCCGAGCGCGTGGAAGTGGAAGCACTGCACGACGACAGCCAGATCGAACAGCACTTCTACGAGATCGATCCCAAGCAGCGCCTCGATGCCGTCGTGCGCCTGCTCCAGCATTTCCGCCCGCAATCCTGTGTCGCCTTCTGCCATACCCGCCAGCAGTGCATGGAAGTGGTGGAGCAGCTCAACGCACGCAAGATCTCCGCCCTGGCCCTGCACGGTGACCTCGAGCAGCGCGAGCGCGACCAGGTGCTGACCATGTTCGCCAACCGCAGCTGCAGCGTGCTGGTGGCCACCGACGTGGCCGCCCGCGGGCTGGACATCGCCGCGCTGGAAGCGGTGATCAACGTCGAGCTGTCGCGCGATGCGCAGGTCCATGTGCACCGCATCGGGCGCAGCGGCCGCGCCGGCGAGAAGGGCCTGGCGCTGTCGCTGGTGACGCCGGCCGAAGCCAGCCGCGCCCAGGCCATCGAAGACCTGCAGGGTGCGCCACTGAACTGGGAGCGCATCGACTTCCTCAAGGCCAACGACGCCCCGCTGCTGCCGCCGATGACCACCCTGGCCATCGCCGGCGGGCGCAAGGACAAGCTGCGCCCCGGCGATATCCTCGGCGGGCTGACCGGCGACGCGGGACTCAAGGGCACGCAGGTCGGCAAGATCGCCATCTTCGACTTCCAGGCGTTCGTCGCCGTGGAACGTGACGTCGCCAGGCAGGCGCTGAAGCACTTCAACGAAGGCAAGATCAAGGGCCGTTCGTTCAAGGCGCGGATTCTCTAGCTCTGCCTGCTTTCTGTAGGAGCGAGCTTGCTCGCGAACCGTACGGTATCGCCGGCAAACCATTGTTCGCGAGCAAGCTCGCTCCTGCAAAGAGCATCGCGCCACGGTTGGTAAGCAGGCGCAGCAGCGTGTCGCGCTCGCGATAGCAGCGCGGCAGACGTTCCGCTAGTCTGAGCAGCAGACATTCGGAAGTCCGCACGCGCATGCTCTCCTCTCCACTGCTCCAGTCTCTGCAGCGCCTCTGGGCGCTGGACAAGTTCGCCTACAGCCTGCGGGTATTCGTTGCCCTCAGCGGAGTCATGCTCACGTGCTGGCTGCAGGGCCGACCGGAGCTGGTGATCCCGCTGTTCCTCGGGGTCATCGCCAGCGCCCTGGCGGAAACCGACGATCACTGGCTCGGCCGCCTGCAGGCGCTGCTGGTGACGCTGGCCTGTTTCAGCATCGCCTCGCTGGCGGTGGAACTGCTGTTCCCCTACCCGCCCCTTTTTGTCGCCGGGCTGGCGCTCTCGACCTTCGCGATGACGCTGCTCGGAGCCCTGGGCGAGCGCTACGCGGCCATCGCCTCGGCGACCCTGATCCTGTCGATCTACACCATGATCGGCGTCGACCAGCGCGGCGGCACGCCCGCCGACTTCTGGCGCGAGCCCCTGCTGCTGGTGGCCGGCGCCGGCTGGTACGGGCTGCTCTCGGTACTGTGGAACGCGCTGTTCGCCAATCAACCGGTGCAACAGAGCCTGGCGAAGCTGTTCCTCGAACTGGGCGAGTACCTGAAGATAAAGTCGACCCTGCTGGAGCCGCTGCGCCACCTGGATGTCGAGGCCCAGCGCCTGGCCCTGGCGCGGCAGAACGGCCGCGTGGTGGTGGCGCTGAACCAGGCCAAGGAAACCATCCTGGCGCGCCTCTCCCACGGCAGGCCGAGCCCGAAGATCAGCCGCTACCTGAAGCTCTACTTCATCGCCCAGGACGTCCACGAGCGGGCCAGTTCCTCGCACTATCCGTACAACCAGTTGGCCGAGGCGTTCTTCCACAGCGATGTGCTGTTCCGTTGCCAGCGTCTGCTCAACCAGCAGGGCAAGGCGTGCAAGGCACTGGCGAAGGCGATCCAGCTGCGCCAGCCGTTCGACTACAACGACAGCGAACTGGCCCTGGCCGACCTCAACGCCTCGCTGGAACACCTGCGCCAGCAGGGTAACCCGGCCTGGCGCGGCCTGCTGCGCTCCCTCGGCGCCCTGGCGGCCAACCTCACCACGCTGGACCGCAAGCTCAGCGGCGCGAGCAATCCCGATGCGCTGGACGACGAACAGGACAGCACCCTGCTGGACCGCTCGCCGCGCTCGTTCAAGGATGCCCTGGAGCGCATCCGCCTGCAGATTTCGCCGACCTCGCTGCTGTTCCGCCACGCCCTGCGCCTGTCACTGGCGCTGGCTGCCGGCTACGGCGTGCTGCACCTGATCCACCCGACCCAGGGTTACTGGATCATGCTCACCACGGTGTTCGTCTGCCAGCCGAACTACGGCGCCACGCGCATCCGCCTGGTGCAGCGGATACTCGGCACGCTGGTCGGCCTGGTCGCCGGCTGGGCGCTGATCGACCTGTTCCCCAACCCGCTGATCCAGTCGCTGCTGGCGGTAGTGGCCGGGGTCGCCTTCTTCGCCACGCGGAGTACCCGCTACACCCTGGCGACGGCGGCGATCACCCTGCTGGTGCTGTTCTGCTTCAACCAGGTGGGCGACGGCTACGGGCTGATCCTGCCGCGCCTGTTCGATACCCTGCTCGGCGCGCTGATCGCCGGCATCGCGGTGTTCCTGGTGCTGCCCGACTGGCACGGGCGCAGCCTGCACCGGCTGGTCGGCGGCACCCTGGCGTGCAACAGCCGCTACCTGCGGGAAATCATGCAGCAGTACGCCAACGGCAAGCGCGACGACCTCGCCTACCGTACTGCCCGGCGCAACGCGCACAACGCCGACGCGACGCTCTCCACCACCCTGTCGAACATGCTGCTCGAGCCCGGCCACTTCCGGAAGGACGCGGAGATCGGCTTCCGCTTCCTGGTGCTGTCCCATACCCTGCTCAGCTACCTTTCCGCCCTCGGCGCGCACCGCAACCAGCTGCCGCCGGACGTCAACGACGACCTCATCGCCGAGGCCGCCGAGCGCCTCACCGCCAGCCTCGACGACATCGCCGCGCGCCTCAACGAGCGGCGCCCGGTGGCCATCTACAGCGACGAGGAAGACACGCTGGCCAAGCGCCTGGAAGAGCTGCCCGATGAACAGGATGACGCCCACCGCCTGGTGCAGACCCAACTGGCGCTCATCTGCCGACAGCTCACGCCATTGCGCACTCTGGCGGCGCACCTGCTGAAGAAAGACATCGGCGCGGAGCAGACCGAAGCCGCCTGACGCTTTTGTAGGAGCGAGGGGGACGCCCAGTTCTTGCTCGCGAACGCATTGCACCGGATGGTCAGGCGTGAAACGGGGCTCGTGAGCAAGCTCGCTCCTATAGAGAGCCCCAAGCCCTGTCAGAGACCGTACTCGCGCATCAGTTGGTCGTAGCTGCCATCCGCACGCATCTCGCGGATCGCCTTGTTGAAGGCCTCGATTATCTCGGCATGGTGCGGGTTATGCCGGCCGACAAGAATGTGCAGGCCGTTCTCGGCCAGCGGCACCGGGAGGAACTCCAGCTGCCCCTTGAGTTCGGCGAGGTCGCCGTTGAAATGCACGCGCGCGGTGATCTCGTCTTCCAGCGTCAGGTCCACCCGCCCGGCCTGCAGCATCAGCGCCGCGTTGACGAAGCTGAACACCGGCACCCGCTGCAGTTTCGGGTCGTTGTCGAAGGCCTCGGAGTACGCGTAGCCACGCACCATGGCGATGCGGTACGGATACAGGTCGGCCAGCTTGCCATAGGCAATCGGCGAACCCTGGCGCTTGATCAGGCGCACGCGGTTGACCAGGTAGGGCTCGGAATACACGCCGAAGGACTCCCGCTCCGGCGTATACCAGGCGTCCGCCACCAGGTCGTACTCGCCGTTCGCCACACCGTGCAGCACGCGCGGCCAGGGCACTTCGATGTATTCACTGGCATAGCCGGCGCGCTTGAGCGCCGCCTGTACCAGATGCACCGCCACGCCATTGCCGGGCAACTGGCGGTCCGCATAGGGCGGCCAGCGATCCGCTGCGATGCGCAGCACTTCGTCGGCTTGCGCCGCGCAGGAAACGCACAGGAACAGCAGGGTCAGCAACAGGCGCAGCGGCATCGGGGACGTCGTCCAGGGAGAAGCTCCGGCAAGACTAGACGCTGCCCAGCGCGGCGCGCCAACCTCAGAACAGCATCGCCGCGCGCAGGCTCATGCCACCGCCGGTTTCCGGCACCACCGCCACGTTGTAGCGCTGACTTTCCGGCCCTTCGAGGAACAGGTTGTAGGTGAAGTTGGCGAAGAAGTTGCCCACCGCCATCCCGACCAGAACGTCGGTGGGGTAATGCTTGTCTCCCTCCACACGCGACAGCGCGGTCAGCCCGTCGAGGGTGTAGAGCCCGGCCTTGGCGGTGTAGCGCCAGGTCGGATTCATGTCGATGTAGTCCAGGTTGCGGCGGGTGAAGCTGTTGTGCACGGCCGTCACGGCGGTGTGCTTGGACGGGAAGGAGTCGTCGGGGATTCCGTCCGGCCGCTCGCGCCCGGACCATTCCTTGGCCTCCTCGACGAAACCGGTCACCGCGTAGCGGTCCGCCGCCAGCAAGGTCAGGTTGCGCCCGCGCCAGCTCCATTTCTCCTCGGTACTCACGTCCTTGGGCGACGCCACCAAAGCAGTGACGACGCTCAGGCCGGTGGCGAGGTTGAGCATGCGGTCGGCGGCCTGGTTGGCGTCGCCGCCGAAGAACCAGTCGTGGTTGCTCGCCGATTTCTGCCACTTGTGGTCCCAATTGCCTGCGGCGATCACCGCCGCGCCAGCCACCGGCGCCCAGACGTCGGCGCTGGTGACTGCACGCTGCGCCGAATCCCCCACCCGGTCCCAGCTCATCTGCGGTGCCCCTGCGCAACCGATGAGCGCGGCGCTGGCCGCCAGGGTGGCGACTGCCAGCAAAGTCCGATTCATGATGTTCCCCCATGCGCCCGGCCCGCTCCAGGGCAGCGGACGCGTCAATGCATGAGCAGGGAAGGATAGTCGGGATGATCCTGAAGGCCCCTGCCTTCAGTCATTAATGGGTAACTCTTCGTTTCACTCATCGGAAAAAGAAAAACCCCGCCGAGGCGGGGTTCTCCAGGTCAGACGGAATCAGCCTTTGAAGACGTCTTCCACCGACTGCAGCGGGTAGTGCTTCGGATACGGCAGGGTCGCCACGCCGGTCTCGATGGCGGCCTTGGCCACGGCATCGGAAACGATGGTGATCAGGCGCTTGTCCATCGGCTTCGGAATGATGTACTCGCGGCCGAATTCCAGGGCGGTCACGCCGTAGGCGTCGCACACGTCCTTGGGTACCGGCAGCTTGGCCAGGTCACGCAGGGCCAGGGCAGCAGCGATCTTCATTTCTTCGTTGATGCGAGTGGCGCGCACGTCCAGGGCACCGCGGAAGATGAAGGGGAAGCCGAGCACATTGTTGACCTGGTTCGGATAGTCCGAACGGCCGGTGGCCATGATCACGTCGTTGCGGGTGGCGTGGGCCAGTTCCGGTTTGATCTCCGGGTCCGGGTTCGAGCAGGCGAAGACGATCGGGTTCGGCGCCATGCGCTGGAGGTCTTCGGCGCTGAGCAGGTTGGCGCCGGACAGGCCAACGAACACGTCGGCGCCTTCCAGGGCGTCGGACAGGGTGCGTTTGTCGGTCTCGGTGGCGAACACCGCCTTGTACTGGTTCAGGTCGTTACGGCCGGCGTGGATCACGCCCTGGCGGTCGATCATGTAGATGTTCTCGACCTTGGCGCCCATGCTCACCAGCAGCTTCATGCAGGAGATGGCGGCAGCGCCGGCACCGAGGCAGACGATCTTCGCGGTTTCCAGCTTCTTGCCGGCGATTTCCAGGGCGTTGAGCATGCCGGCGGCGGTCACGATGGCGGTGCCGTGCTGGTCATCGTGGAACACCGGGATGTCGCACTGTTCGATCAGGGCGCGCTCGATCTCGAAGCACTCGGGTGCCTTGATGTCTTCCAGGTTGATGCCGCCGAAGGTGATGGAGATGCGCTTGACGGTATCGATGAAGGCCTGCGGGCTCTCGGCGTCGACTTCGATGTCGAATACGTCGACACCGGCGAAGCGCTTGAACAGGACGCCCTTGCCTTCCATGACCGGCTTGGAGGCCAGCGGGCCGAGGTTGCCCAGGCCGAGGATGGCGGTGCCGTCGGAAATGACCGCGACCAGGTTGCCCTTGCCGGTGTACTTGAAGGCAAGCTCGGGGTCACGCGCGATTTCGCGGACCGGCTCGGCGACACCCGGGCTGTACGCCAGCGACAGGTCGCGGGCGGTCACGGTCGGCTTGGTCAGCTCGACGCTCAGTTTTCCGGGGCGGGGTTGGGCGTGATATTCGAGGGCAGCGGTCTTGAGATCAGACATTTGGGCACTTCCGCTTTTGTTGCTTGTTGGACAGACGGGGGACCGAGCATACGCAGAAAGGCCGCACCTGCCAAGGTAGCCCAGGCCCCAGCTGTCAAGACCTCTAGCGTACGACTTTCAGCCAGTCGCCCGGTTTTGGCTGACCAGTTGGATACAAGTCATTCAATAAACGTATACGATTTATCGAGTCAGATTCCGGACCGGTTTCTGCCTTCGCGAACTGCTCGACAGTCTGCCCGGATTTGACCTGAACGACGGCGATCCGGCGCGGTTGCGCGAGTTTCTGCTCGTCGGCACGCATGGGTCGGAAGCTGCGGATGACCTGCATGAAGTGATCGTCCTCGCTCTCCAGCGAGGCGCGACCTTTGACCACACCGATGAACAGGTAGGCGTGGTCCTTCTGGTAGACCACGGCCGCGCGACGGGCCGGATTGCCGGGAACCACGCCAGTGGCAACGTCGAGGCCGTTCTGCTGGAAGCTTTCTTCGTTCGATAACCGCCCGCCAGCCCCCTTGCGCAGGTATTCCGCCGGAGTCAGCTGGCCATCGCGCGGTACCAGCTTCATGCCGATGTAGGCCTGCTGGTCGGCGGTGTAGCCCACCAGCGCGGTCGGCTGGTTGAGGATGCCCCAGCCGGCCGGGTAGGTCAGGGTGAAGTCCAGTTCCGAGTGGTAGAAGCTCTGCCCGCGGCGCACGCCGCTGGCGGCGGAATCGCCGAAGGGCATGCCGTCGATGGCTTTCAGGTAGCGCTCGGCAGCGACTTCGCGCTGGCCACTGCCGGCCAGGGCCTGGGCCGGGCCGAGGACCTGCTTGAGGCGCTCATCGTTGTCCGGGTGGGTGTCGAACAGCCCGTGGTAGCCGACCGGCTGGGCCGCCTGGCCCTTGCGCGCCGCCTCATCGCGGGCGAAGTCTTCCTGGTTCTTCAGCACCCGCACCACCTGGATCATGGCGGTCGGGTCGTAGCCGGCGCGGGCCAGGTACTTGGCGCCCAGGCCGTCGGCCTCCAGCTCCATGTCGCGGCCATAGCCGCGCACGAAGGCGGTGCCGAGCACGTTGGTGAGGTCGGCGGCAGCGCCGACACCGGTGCCAAGGGCCACGGCCTGGCCGAGGATGCTCCAGGCGCTCGACTGGCTCTGCTGCTTGACGCTATGCCGCGCGGTCACGTGGCCGACCTCGTGGCCGAGCACGGCGGCCAGCTCCGCCTCCGAGCCCAGATACGCCATCAGCCCGCGGTGGATATAGATGTAGCCGCCGGGCAGGGCGAAGGCGTTGATGTCGGGGGTGTCGATGACCGTGAAGTGATACTGCAGCTGCGGCCGGTCGCCGGCGCGGGCGACCCGCTCGCCAACCTGCTGGACGTAGGCCTGCAGCTTGGCATCCTCATAGCGCGGGTACTGCTTGGCGATTTCCTGGCTGTACTTCTGGCCCATCTCCAGCTCGCTCTGCTCGCTCATCATCACGAAGTCAGACTTGCCGGTGGCCGGGTTGGTGGCGCAACCGCCGAGGACGCTCAGCAGCGCCAGCAACACCAGGATTCCGAACGAGCGCACGCTCATGGCAATACCTCCATCATCGCCGGGTCGGTTACAGGCAGCATCCAGCGCGCCTGTCCGGTTTTCACTCCACCGCGCTCGGCACGGTCGATGACCCAGCCGCGCGCTTCTATTTGTCGACCCTTCAGCTCACGCAGGGTTGCATCGTCGAACTGGCTCAGGAGTCGGGGCTCAATGCGTAGCACCAACGGGCCGTCGAGATCGATCCACAGACCACCGCGATTGCGTTGTACCTGTTCCACCCGTCCACGCACCACCGCAAAGCCGCTTTCGTGAAGCTGTTCCGCCACCTGCACCGGAGATTTTCTCCACAACCCCCGCTGGGCGCTGCGCGCCTCGCGCTCGGCGGCGCGCTGGCAGGCGGTGAGATCCGTATTGGGGGCGATAGCTACAAGGTAGCCCAGGCCTTCGGCGAGCAGGCGGGATTCGAGGTTGTTGCCGCGGGCGTCATAGGCGTGGGCCAGCGTGCGGCCGTACTTATCCTTGCCCTGCTGGCCGGGAACCAGGCCGACCTCGCCGTCATTGGCCGCCACCAGCTCCTGCAGGCGACGCTGGGCGGCAACGGCAAAGGGTTCTTCGGAGCGGCCGTGATGGGCCAGTTCCGGGGCGTTCACACCGATCAGGCGGACGCTGCGGCCGTCGGCCAGCTTCAGCGTGTCACCGTCCACCACCCGTGCCACGCGTACCGTTTCCGCTGACGAAGGCTTCGGGCAGGCGGCGCTGGCGTCCAGGAAAAAAAGGACAGCCATAAAAAAGGCGCCCACGAGGGACGCCTTTTTCGAGATGCCGTAAAAAACCATGAAGGTTCTTTCCGGAAATCGATCTTACTTCTTGCCGCCGAACATGGCGAAGCGCTGGTTGAAGCGATCGATACGGCCGCCGGTGTCCAGGACTTTCTGCTTGCCAGTGTAGAACGGGTGGCATTCGGAGCAGACGTCCAGGTGGATGCCTTTGCACAGGGTCGAACGAGTTTTGATCACGTTGCCGCAGCTGCAGGTGGCTTCGATGTCTTCGTACGCGGGATGGATTTCCGGTTTCATGGTCTCTTCCTCTCAGTGGTGTGCCGCCACCCAGTCTCTGGCAGAAGCCGAGCCACGGTCATCAAGGACCGCGGGCGGGATCTTTTACCGGGCACCGCACGGAAATTAAGGGCGTGGATCATACCAGAGAACGCTTTCAACGCAAGATCAGGCATGACCGACCGTCGCATTGCCCATGCTACCATCCAGCGCTCCCAGCCGCCCCGGAATCCGTCGCGTGCCCACACCCGCCATCCTACGTCTCGCCCTGCCCTCGCCGCTGCGCCGCCTGTTCGACTACCTGCCTCCGCGCGGGGTCGACGTGACGCGCCTGCAGCCGGGCGTGCGCCTGCGCGTGCCGTTCGGCCGGCGGGAGATGGTCGGTGTGCTGGTGGAGCAGGTGGAAACCTCCGACGTGCCGGCGGACAAGCTGCGCCCGGCCCTGGCGGTGCTCGACCGCGAGCCGCCGATGCCGGCGCACCTGCTGGAGTTGTGCCGCTGGACGGCGCAGTACTACCAGCACAGCCTGGGCGACACCTTCTCCTGGGCACTGCCCAACCTGCTGCGCCAGGGCGACCCGGCCGAGGCGCGCCAGCAGCGCTTCTGGCACGCCGAACCCGGTGCCCGCGAGGAAGATCCGCGCCTGGCCCGCGCGCCGCGCCAGCGCGAGACGCTGAAGATCCTCAAGCAGCACCCCCATGGTGTCGCCCACGACCTGCTCAGCCAGTTGCAGATCAACAAGGACAGCCTCGACCTGCTGCAGGAAAAAGGTCTGGTCACCCTGGAAGTGCGCGAGCACAGCGTGCCACCGCACCATGGCCCGTGGCTGGCGCAGGCGGAACTGCCGCTCAACGCCGAGCAACGTGCCGCCTTCGAAGCCGTGCGCGCCGGCTTCGGCAGCTTCCACAGCTTCCTCCTGGCAGGCGTCACCGGCAGCGGCAAGACCGAGGTCTACCTGCAACTGATCCGCGAAACCCTGGAGGCCGGCAAACAGGCACTGGTGCTGATCCCCGAGATCAACCTCGGCCCGCAGACCCTGAGCCGCTTCGAGCGCCGCTTCAACGCGCGAATCGCCCTGCTGCATTCGGCGCTGACCGACCGGGAGCGGCTGGACGCCTGGCTGGCGGCTCGCGACGGCGAGGCGGACATCATCATCGGCACCCGCTCGGCACTGTTCACCCCGCTGAAGAATCCGGGGCTGATCATCATCGACGAGGAACACGACGCTTCCTATAAACAGCAGGAAGGCCTGCGCTACCACGCCCGCGACCTCGCCCTGGTGCGCGCGCGACTGGAGAACGTGCCGATCCTGCTGGGCTCCGCCACGCCGGCGCTGGAAAGCCTGCACAACGCCCAGAGCGGCCGCTACGGCCTGCTACGCCTGACCCAGCGGGCCGGCGGCGCGCACCAGCCGAAGTTCCACCGCCTGGACGTGAAGAGCCTGCCGCTGGATTCCGGCATCTCCATGCCGTTGCAGCGCTCGATCAAGGAAACCCTGGCCGCCGGCCAGCAGGTGCTGGTCTACCTGAACCGCCGCGGCTTCGCCCCCACCCTGCTGTGCCACGACTGCGGCTGGATCAGCCAGTGTCCGCGCTGCGATGCACGGATGACCGTGCACCAGGGCAGTGGCGAACTGCGCTGCCACCACTGCGACCACCGCGAGCGGCCGCCGCGCAACTGCCCGAAATGCGGCACCGTGGACCTGCGCCCGGTCGGCGCCGGCACCGAGCGCGCCGAAGAGCGCCTGCGCATTCTCTTCCCGGACTACCCGGTGCTGCGCATCGACCGCGACAGCACCTCGCGCAAGCACGCCATGCGCGACCTGTTCGCCACCATCAACAAGGGCGAGCCGTGCATCCTGGTCGGCACGCAGATGCTCGCCAAGGGTCACCACTTCCCGCGGGTCACCCTGGTGGCGATCCTCGATGCCGATGGCGGGCTGTTCTCCGCCGACTTCCGCGCCAGCGAGCGCATGGCCCAGCAGATCGTCCAGGTCGCCGGCCGCGCCGGGCGCGCCGAGGAGCCGGGCCGCGTGCTGATCCAGACCCATCTGGCCGACCACCCGCTGCTGGTACAACTCACCGAGCAGGGTTACTTCGCCTTCGCCGAGCAGGCCCTCACCGAGCGCCGCTCCGCCGGCCTGCCGCCCTTCTCGCACCTGGCGCTGCTACGCGCCGAGGCGCACAAGCCAGGGCAGGCCGAAGGTTTCCTCGACGAGGCCTGCGCCGAGGCCGAGCGTCTGCAGGCCACCCTGGGCCACGACGTGGAACTCCTCGGCCCGGTGCCGGCGCCCATGGAGCGTCGCGCCGGTCGCTATCGCGCCCAGTTGCTGCTGATGAGCACGGCCCGCGCACCGCTGCACCGTCTTCTCACCCCCTGGCTGCAGACGCTAGAGGGCATGCCCAGCGGGCGCCAGGTACGCTGGTCGCTGGATGTCGACCCGATCGATCTGTTCTGACGGCCCTCTTTTATTCCCAAGAACCCGTCCGCCGTGCCGGAACCGTCCTACATTGACTTCCATCAGCCGCGACGGATGGCACAGCGGCGAGACTGAACTCGGAGCGCTCCGCGGTTGGCAAGCCATGCCCAGCCACGGATAATGCGCGGTTCTGAGCCCGATAACCGGTCGCGCGCGCCGGATGCACGCGAGCACGGAGAAAACCATGAAAGACACGATTCGCCACCTGATCCAGCAAGCCCTTGTCAGCCTCACCGAAGACGGCACCCTGCCGGCCGGCCTGACGCCCGACATCCAGGTGGAGAACACCAAGGACCGAACCCACGGTGACTTCGCCAGCAACATCGCCATGATGCTGGCCAAGCCCGCCGGCATGAAGCCGCGCGACCTGGCCACCAAGCTGGTCGAGGCGCTGCCGCAGAGCCCGGAAGTGGCCAAGGTCGAGATCGCCGGCCCCGGCTTCCTGAACTTCTTCCAGGACCAGGCCTGGCTCGCCGCCAGCCTCGACAAGGCCCTGGCCGACGAACGCATCGGTGTGCGCAAGGCCGGCCCCGCGCAGCGCGTGGTGGTGGACCTGTCCTCGCCGAACCTGGCGAAGGAAATGCACGTCGGCCACCTGCGCTCGACCATCATCGGCGACGGCGTCAGCCGCGTGCTGGAGTTCCTTGGCGACACCGTGATCCGCCAGAACCACGTGGGCGACTGGGGCACCCAGTTCGGCATGCTGCTGGCCTACCTGGAAGAACAACCGGTGGACGCCCAGGCCGAACTGCACGACCTGGAGGTCTTCTACCGCGCGGCCAAGCAACGCTTCGACGAGTCCCCCGAGTTCGCCAACCGTGCCCGCGAGCTGGTGGTGAAACTGCAGGCCAACGATCCCAAGTGCATGGCCCTGTGGACCCGCTTCAACGACATTTCCCTGTCGCACTGCCAGAAGGTCTACGACCTGCTGGGCGTGAAGCTGACCATGGCCGACGTGAAGGGCGAGAGCGCCTACAACGACGACCTCGCGCAAGTGGTCGCCGACCTGACCGCCAAGGGCCTGCTGGTCGAGAGCGACGGCGCCCTGTGCGTGTTCCTCGACGAGTTCAAGAACGCCGAAGGCGAGCCGCTGCCGGTGATCGTGCAGAAGGCCGGCGGCGGCTACCTCTATGCCACCACCGACCTCGCCGCCATGCGCTACCGCCACAAGGTGCTGCACGCCGACCGCGTGCTGTACTTCGTCGACCAGCGCCAGGCCCTGCACTTCCAGCAGGTGTTCGAAGTGGCCCGCCGCGCCGGTTTCGTCCCGGCCAGCATGGACCTGGAGCACATGGGTTTCGGCACCATGAACGGCGCCGACGGCAAGCCGTTCAAGACCCGCGACGGCGGCACCGTGAAGCTGATCGACCTGCTGATCGAAGCCGAGGAGCGCGCCTACACCCTGGTGAAGGCCAAGAACCCCGACTTCAGCGAGCAGGACCTGCGCCAGATCGCCCACGCCGTTGGCATCGGCGCGGTGAAATACGCCGACCTGTCCAAGCACCGCACCAGCGACTACAGCTTCAACTTCGACCTGATGCTGAGCTTCGAAGGCAACACCGCGCCTTACCTGCTGTATGCGTACACCCGCGTGGCGAGCATCTTCCGCAAGCTGGGCAAGGGTTATGACGAAGTCGGCGGCAAGATCGTCCTGCAGCAACCGCAGGAAATCGCCCTGGCCGCTCAGCTGGCGCAATTCACCGACCTGCTCAACAACGTGGCGATCAAGGGTGTGCCGCACATCCTCTGCGCCTACCTGTACGAGCTGGCCGGCCTGTTCTCCAGCTTCTACGAACACTGCCCGATCCTCACCGCCGAAGACCCGGCGCAACAGGAAAGCCGCCTGCGCCTTGCCGCGCTGACCGGCCGTACCCTCAAGCAGGGCCTGGAGTTGCTGGGCCTGGAAACCCTGGAGCGCATGTAAGCACCCATGGCGAAGAAGAAACCCGCTCCCAAGCGCGGCGCCAGCCGCTACCAGGCCCCGGCCAAGAAGAGTTCGGTCCCCGGCTGGGTTTGGCTGGTGGCTGGCCTGGCCATCGGCGGCTTCATCATGTTCCTGATGAAGCTGGAGCCGGGTCGCAACGACGTCAAACGCGAGAAGGCGGAGGCGCCCAAGGCCGTGGTCGGTTCCAACAAGCCCTCCGGCACCGTGCAGCCGCAACAGCCGGCCGCGCCCACCGGGGTGAAGCCCAAGTACGACTTCTACACCCTGCTGCCGGGCTCGGAAGTCGCCGTGCCGCCGGAGGCCGTGCCGCCGCCCACCCAGCCTGCAAAACCGCAGACGCCGCCGACCGTGGTCGCCACCAAGGAAGAAGCCGAGAAGATCGACACCCAGCGCGCCCTGACCGCCCTGAGCGGCCAGACTCCGCCACCGCCCGCAGTGGTCAAGCCGGCAACGCCCACCACGCCGCCAGCGACCCAGGTCGCGACCGCGCAGAAGCAGGCGCTGCCGCAGGCTCCGGCCAGCGATACCACGCCAGCCAAGCCGACACCGCCGCCGGCCGTAGCGGCCACGCAGTACTACCTGCAGGCCGGCTCGTTCCGTAAGCAGACCGACGCCGACCACCTGCGCGCGCAGATCATCATGATGGGCCAGAACGCCCGCGTGGAGTCCGGCACGGTGCGCGACGAAACCTGGTACCGCGTCATGGTCGGCCCCTACGGCGACCGCGCCAAGGCCTCCGCCGCGCAGAAGCAACTGGCCGGCAACGGCTTCAGCAACCTGCTGTTACAGCAGCGCCAGACCCGCTGATTCCAAGGCCCGCACCGACGAGTGGCGCGTGAAATGCGCACTGCTCGTCCGGTGCAGGACTTGAACCCCGCC
>NZ_BDAI01000011.1 GCF_002091755.1 Pseudomonas nitroreducens NBRC 12694 | reverse complement strand
CCTTCGGACAGCGGCGCACCCGCTACGTACAACGGGCCTTCGATGGTGCGCGGGGTGCCGCCTTCGATGCCGACCGCCGCGTCCTGGGCGTCCAGCAGCAGGTCGAGGTAGTGCTCGATGCCCAGGCCGGCGACCACCAGCCCGGCCTCCTGGCGCGCGCCGAGGCGGTTGAGGTAGTCCACGGCTTTCCAGAACTCGTCGGGGGTGACATTCATGTCTTCGATGAGCCTGGCGGTGTCCTGCAGGATGCGCAGGACAAGGTTCTTCACGCGCGGGTTGCCCTGATCGTTCAGGGCGCCGCTGGCCTCTTCGAAGAAGGTCTGGATGTCGGCAGTCTGGGAAATCTTCAGGGTCACGTTGATCACCTCGTTCTTGTTGTTTTCGGAGTCAGCTCGCGCAGCGCACGGCCTCGCGGTCGACGCGGTGGAAGACGCGATTGAAGTACACCAGGCTGTCCTGGCGCTCGCGCACGGCGACCTTTTCCAGCTCGACGAACATCACGGTGTGCGAGCCGACTTCCTTGCAGTCGCTGATGCGACCCTCGAGGCTGACCAGCGCCTGGCGCAGCACCGGCAGGCCGGCGTAGCCGTCGTCCCAGAGGTCCCAGGCGAAGCGCTCTTCCATGGACACCTTGGTCATCCCGGCGAAATGCTTGGCCAGCTCTTCCTGCTCGCCACAGAGCACGTTGACGCACAGGTGGCCGTTGCTGCGGAATACATCGTGAGTGGCGCTGCCGCGGTTGACGCAGACCAGCACCGTGGGCGGCGAGTCGGTGACCGAGCAGACCGCGCTGGCGGTGATGCCGCAGCGGCCTTCCGGGCCGTTGGTGGTGATGATGTTCACCGCCGCCGGCAATTGCGCCATGGCGTTGCGGAAATCGATCTGGGTCTGGCTGAGGGTGTTGGCCATGTCTTCGCCCCTTGTGCTGGAGTGGCCGGCACGCCCGGCCTTTCTTGTATGGGGCCAGCGTAGGGCAGCGCCAGGGCGCGAAACATTCAGACGATTACCACCCCAGAGGGTGGTGGCCGCTAGTCATCTAGGTGGTTTCTTTATCGTCAGCCTCGGCGACTATGGGTATGCTCCGGGACATGCCATTGCGGCGACCGGGCCAAAGCCCGGCGCACGCGGCCTACGTGCAGCTCTACAACGATAAAAAAAGAAAGTGGCAACGCCTGATGGATGCTAGAAAACCCGTGGTCTACATCGTCGACGACGACAAGGACCTGCGCACCTCCCTCGCCTGGCTGCTCGAATCGGTCAGCATCGAATCGCTGTGCTACGGCGGCGCCGAGGAGTTCCTGCGCGAATACGACCCCAAGCTCCCCGCCTGCCTGGTGCTCGACGTGCGCATGCCCGAGACCAGTGGGTTCCAGTTGCAGGAAATGCTCAACGACAAGGGCATCGCCCTGCCGACCATCTTCGTCACCGCCCACGGCGACATCCCCATGTCGGTGAAGGCGATGAAGAACGGCGCGCTGGATTTCGTCGAGAAGCCCTACAACCCGCAGCAGATGCTCGATCGCATCCAGGCCGCACTGAAAAGCGCGGTACAGGTACACGCCGGGCAGGAGCAGAAGCAGGTCCTGCAGCACAAGCTCGACCTGCTGACCGGGCGGGAACGGGAAATCCTGATGATGGTGGTGGACGGCAAGGCCAGCAAGGTCATCGCCCGCGAGCTGAACATCAGCGTCAAGACCGTCGACGTGCACCGCACCAAGATCAAGGAAAAGATGGGCGTGAGCAGCATCGCCATGCTGGTACGCGAAGTGCTCAACGTGCCGCTGGAAGAATCGCGCCCCTGACCGGGGCGCTCTCCCTTAATTCGTTTCGACGCGCTCGCCGCACAGGTCGAGGGCGAACAGGCGCTCCGTCTCGGCCGGCGCCAGGCCGCTGCCGATCAGGCTGAACAACTTGCCCAGCGCCGCTTCGCGGGTCATGCCTCCGCCGGAAACCAGCCCCGCATCGCGCAGGCGACTGCCCGCGGCATAGACGTCGAACGCCACGTGCCCCTGCGGGCATTGGCTGATCGCAGCCAACACCACGCCGCGAGTATGAGCCTCGCGCAATACCGCGAGCAGCTCCTCGTTATCCGACGGACCGGTGCCGCTCCCGTAGCACTCCAGCAGCAACGCCTGTACCCCACTGCCGAGCAGCGCACGCAGGTGCTCGGCACGCAGGCCGGGGAACAGCGGCAGCACGGCGAGGTTCACCGGTTGGCGCGGCTGGCGGTAGCTCAGTTCGGCAGGAAGCGATTCCGCGCGTTCACCTTTGCGCTCACGCGGCAACACGGCAAAGGCATCGAACGCCTCGCTGCGCAGCTTGGTGACGCGGGCGCCGTGCATCATCTCGCCATTGAAAAACAACCGGACACCCGGCTCGACACCGGCATCCAGTGCATTCAGCGCGCCCAGCAGGTTCGCCGGCGCATCGCTGCCCGGCGCGCCCATCGGCTGCATGGAGCCGGTGAACACCACGGGCACGTCCAGCCCCAGGAGCAGGAAGGACAGCGCCGCAGCGCTGTAAGCCAGGGTGTCGGTGCCGTGCAGGACCAGCACGCCGTCATGGTCGCACTGCTCCACCGCACCGACGATGGCGTCGCGCATGGCCAGCCAGTTGGCCTGGGTCATGTTGGCACTGTCGAGCAGCGGTTGCAGTTCGCTGAAGGACCAGTCGAGGTGAATCTCGCCGTGGCCTTGCAGTTGTTCGCGCATGCGCGCTTCGAAACCGCCAGCCGGCGCCAGGCCTTCGGCAGTCTGCAGCATGCCGATGGTGCCGCCGGTATAGAGGACGAAGAGGTTCTTCACGCGACGCATGCCAGTGCTCTTGTAGGAAAGTTCACAGGATAAACCGCAAGGCCGGGAGAAGTCCCGGCCTTGCGTATCAGACCAAAGTCAGCGGATCAGCCCTGGGCGGGCAGGCTGCCGTGGGCCGGAGCGGTCGAATTGATCTTGTGCGCGTCGCGCCAGGCGTCGTGGTCGATGTCCAGGTCGGCGAACTTGCTGGCGTCGAACACCGGGCGCTCGATACCGGAGCGGCGCTGCTCGTCGTAGTCGCGCATCACGCGCAGGCCGGTCTTGATCAGCATCGCCAGGGCCACCAGGTTGACGAAGGCCAGGCAGGTCATGGTGATGTCGGCGAAGGCGAACACGGTGCCCAGGTTCTGCATCGAGCCCCAGAGGATCAGGCCCAGCACCAGCACGCGGAAGGCGATCAGCGCGGTGCGGCTGCGGCCGACGATGAACTGCAGGGCGTTCTCGCCGAGGTAGTAGTTGTAGGTGATGCAGGTGAACACGAACAGCGACAGCGCGACGCTGACGAAGATCCGGCCCCAGTCACCGACCACGGCGGCCAGCGAGTTCTGGGTCAGGGTGATGCCGTCGCCTTCGAAGCCCGGGGTGTAGAAGCCCGAGAGCAGGATCAGCAGCGCGGTGCAGGTGCAGATGACGAAGGTGTCGAGGAACACGCTGAACGCCTGGACCACGCCCTGGGACGCCGGATGGCGCACGGCGGCGACTGCGGCCACGTTCGGCGCACTGCCCAGGCCCGCTTCGTTGGCAAACACGCCACGCTTCACGCCCATCACGATGGCGCTGCCCAGCAGGCCGGCGAAGGCCGGTTCCAGCCCGAAGGCGCTCTTCACGATGGTGGTCAGCATGCCCGGCACCAGCTCGATCTGGGTGACGATCACGTACAGGGTCACGGCGATGTAGGCCAGGGTCTTGACCGGCACCAGCAGGTCGGAGACCGCGGCGATGCGCTGGATGCCACCGAAGAACACGATGGCCAGCAGCACGGCCAGGGCGATGCCCGAATACAGGACCGGGATGTCGAAGGCATTCTGCAGCGAGTGGGTTACGGTGAAGGCTTGCAGGCCGTTGAAGGCGAAACCGTAGGTCACCAGCAGCAGGACCGCGAAGGTCATGGCCATCCAGCGCAGCTTCAAGCCGTGCTGGATGTAGTAGGCCGGGCCGCCGCGGTACAGGCCGTTGCCGTCGCTACGCTTGTAGACCTGGGCCAGGGTGCACTCGAAGAAGCTGCTGGACATGCCCACCAGCGCGGTGACCCACATCCAGAACACAGCGCCGGGGCCACCGAGGGTCACGGCGATGCCGACACCCGCGATATTGCCGGCACCCACGCGGCCGGCGAGGCTCAGCATCAGTGCCTGGAACGAGCTCAGCTGGCCGGATTGGCCCCGGATCGACTCCTTGAACACGCCGAACATGTGGCCGAAGTGGCGGAACTGGACGAAACGGGAGCGGATGGTGAAGTACGCGCCGAGTCCTACGATGAGGACGATGAGGACTTTCCCGGAGAGGAAATCGTTGATCGCGTCGAGCATGTGCTGGGGCCTCGATTGTTATTGTGGGAGCACGGACCTGGGGCTGGTCCGCTCACTGGGGGCGCATGGTTGCGCCCGAAGCCTTCCGAAACAATTTCGCGGCTTGCTACGAATTGATGCTACCTGACGCTATAATTGCGCCAGTCGCATCACCTGGACCTGGCACGAATGTCCGAAAACCTCGGCCCCAATCTCAAGCTGCTCTGCGCGCACTACCGCTCTATTTCGGAGGTTTGCCGCAAGCTTTCGATCAACCGCGCACAGTTCAACAAGTATCTCGGCGGGCAGAGCCAGCCCACCGCGTACAACCTCAAGCGGATTGGCGACTTCTTCGGCGTCGAGGACTACGAGCTGCAATTGCCGCCCGAGCAATTCGCCCGGCTGATTGGTGCGCGCGGCACCTCGCAGGCCAACGTGCAACGCGACGATCCATTGCTGGAAATGCTCCGCCCGCTGCGCGACCACGCAGGCAACCTGTCGCGTTACTGCGGCTACTACTTCGAGTATTCCAACTGCATGTCGGTCCCCGGCTCGATCCTGCTCTCGCTGGTGCACCTGTACGAAGAGGACGGCAATTTCCTCTTCGAGCGCCAGGAGCGCCAGGAGCGTTCCAGCAGCACCGACGTGCAGGCCGAGGACTGGGTGCGTTGCCGCTACCTGGGCGCAGCGTTCCAGTTGCAGGACCGGGTGTTCCTGATGGACTACGAGTCGCTCACGGTCAACGAGATGAGCCAGACCATCCTCATCCCCAGCTTCAAGAGCCGCATCACACGCCTGAACGGCCTGAAGACCGGCGTCTCCAGCGGCGACCGGCGCACCCCGGCCTGCACTCGCGTGGTCTGGGAGTACCTGGGGCCGGAGATCAACCGCATCAGCGCCTATCGCCAGGTGAAGCTGTACCAGCCGGACGACCCGCGCATCGACGACGACGTGCGCCAGCGCCTGCAGGTCGGGCCGATCCGCCACGGGTTGTTCGAGATCGAGTAAGCCTGCTCGGCGCTATTGCTTTCTGTAGGAGCGAGCTTGCTCGCGAACGGATTCACCGGTTGCTCCGACGCTGGGCTGTTCGCGAGCAAGCTCGCTCCAACAGCAACGGTGTCGCCCTACCCCTTGCGACTCTGCAGCCAGGCCGCCGCCAGCCCGCTGCCGCAGATCACCGCGATCCCCAGCAGCGCCGACGGCTCCGGCGTATGGCCGAAGATCACGAACCCCAGCAGCCCGGCGAAGACGATCTGGCAATAGCTGAACGGTGCCAGCAGAGCCGGCGCGGCATGCTTGAAAGCCTGGGTCAGGAACAGGTGCGCGGTCATCCCGCAGGTGCCCAGGGCCAGCATCATCAGCCCATGGACCAGTCCCGGCCATTGCCAGAAGAACGGCACCAGCGCGCTGACGATCAGGGTGTTGCACAACCCGGCGAAGAAGTTGCTGGTGGTCGGACTGTCCACCTGGCTGAGCTTGCGGGTCAGCAACTGGTAGAAGCTGAAACACAGCGCCGAACCGAAGGGCAGCAGGACTGCCGGGGTAAACAGGTCACCGCCGGGGTGGACGATGACCAGCACGCCGGCGAATCCCACCAGCACTGCGGCCCACTGGCCGAAACTGACCCGCTCGCCCAGCAGCGGTACCGACAATGCCGTCACCAGCAGCGGCGCGAGGAAGTTCACCGAGGTCGCCTCGGCCAGCGGTATGTACTGCAGCCCCGTGGTGAACAGGAAGCTGGTACCCAGCAGGCACAGTGCCCGTAGCGTCTGCAGGAACGGATGGCGGGTCCGCAGCACGGCGAGGCCGGCGCGCGGCAGGAAGATGCCCGCCATCAGCAGCGTGTGCACCACATAGCGCGCCCACACCACCATGACGATGGGATAGATGCTCGCCAGGTACTTGGACAGCGCGTCGTGGCTGGAGAACAGGAAGGTCGCCAGGACGATGAGCAGGATGCCCTTGAAGGGCTGGTGGACGCCGGACAACGGCGATTGGCTGGTACTCATCGACTCACGGATTCAATAGGCAGATGCGGCCGGCACGGGGGCCAACATGGAGAGCGGGACAGCCTAGCAGGAGGCTCTGCAGAAAGAATCCGCCGCGCCGCTACCCGAGCACCTCGCGGGTCCGCTGAAAGGCCGGGCGATACGAGTCCTGCTCGGCGTTGTGCCAGGCATCCTACGCGCAATGCCGGCGGAAGAATGTTCCATTTGGTTAATTCATGTTCGAACAGCGAACGCTTACGCCTCTGGCGAATTGCGGCCCGCCGGCGCGGAGCACCACTATGGACCCAGCCGCCGCCTCGATGCGGCGCCAACAACTATAAGAAAGGTCCGTTCACATGCTCATGCTCACCCTGGCACGCCTGCGCGCGTGCATCGCTCGTACCGCCCCTCCGCACATTCCTGTCGCGCCTGGCTGATCCGCGTCCTGACCGCCTTAGTCCTCCATCCGCCGCCCTCCGAAAGGGCCGCGCGGAGGTCCCCGCTCGCCTCAACAATGACAAGAATGCCGAGGGAATACCCCATGCTCCGCCAGCTGCCGCATCTCACCATCAGCGTCTGCCTGTTACCCACCCTGCCCGTCCTGGCCAGTGCCGACGAAGGCGGCTTTCTCGATGACGCCAAGGCCAGCCTGCTGCTGCGCAACTTCTACATGAACCGCAATTACGTCGGCGAAGCCCGCCAGGACAAGGCGGAGGAATGGACCCAGAGCTTCATTCTCGACGCCCGCTCCGGCTACACCCAGGGCACCGTCGGGCTCGGCCTGGACCTACTCGGGCTGTACAGCCTGAAGCTCGATGGCGGCAAGGGCACGGCCGGCACCCAGTTGCTGCCGACCCACGACGACGGTCGCCCAGCCGACGATTTCGGCCGCCTGGCGGTGGCCGGCAAGGCCAAGGTGTCGAACACCGAATTCAAGGCCGGTGAATGGATGGTGGTGTTGCCGATCCTGCGCTCGGACGACGGCCGCTCGCTGCCGCAGACCTTCCAGGGCGCCCAGGTCACCTCGAAGGAAATCGACGACCTGACGCTCTACGGCGGCCAGTTCCGCCAGAACAGCCCGCGCAACGACGCCAGCATGCAAGACATGTCACTGTTCAACCGCCCCGCCTACACCTCGGACCGCTTCAACTTCGCCGGTGGCGAATACCGCTTCAACGGCGACCGCACGCTGGTCGGCCTGTGGAACGCGCAGCTGAAGGACATCTACCAGCAGCAATACCTGCAGCTGCAGCACAGCCAGCCGCTGGGCAATTGGGTACTCGGTGCGAATATCGGCTACTTCTGGGGCAAGGAGGATGGCAGTGCCAAGGCCGGAGACCTCGACAACCGGACATTTTCAGGAATGTTTTCGGCCAAGTACGGTGCAAGCACCTTCTACCTCGGCCTGCAGAAGGTCATGGGCGATGACGAATGGTTCCGCGTCAATGGCACCAGTGGTGGCACCCTCGCCAACGACAGCTACAACGCCAGCTACGAGAGCGCGAAGGAGCGCTCCTGGCAACTGCGTCATGACTACGACTTCGCCGCCTCCGGCTTTCCCGGCCTGACCCTGATGAACCGCTACATCCACGGCGAAAACGTGCACAACGCCAGCACCACCGACGGCAGCGAATGGGGCCGCGAGAGTGAACTGGCGTACACAGTGCAGAGCGGCACCTTCAGGACGCTGACCGTGAAGTGGCGCAACTCGACCATGCGCCGCGACTGGGGCAGCACCAACAGCTTCGACGAGAATCGGCTGATCATCAGCTATCCGCTGTCATTACTCTGATGCGCTTTGGGCGCCGAACTCACCGACGCGCGAAGGAACGCGCTGATTCCGCTCCCATGAAAAAGCCCCGGCGTGCCGGGGCTTTTCCTTCGTTCAACTGGCGGTTTACTGCCCGGCCGGCTTCTCGGCGTCTTCCGCCTCGATCTCTTCCAGTGCCAGTTCCAGCCCCCAACTCGAAGCCTCGACAGGCTGGGTGGCCGGCGGCGGTGCAACCGGCGCCGGGGCAGCTGGCTTGGCAGCCGCAGGTGTGGCGGTGCTGCCGACGCTGCCCGGGTTGTCCTTGTACAGCTTGAGCTTCAGCCGCAGGTTGTTCGCCGAGTCGGCGTTCTTCACCGCCTCTTCCTCGGTGATCGCCCCTTCCACCGCCAGGTCGAACAGCGCCTGGTCGAAGGTCTGCATGCCCAGGGCACGGGACTTGTCCATGATCTCCTTGATCGAACTGAAGTCGCCACGCTTGATGATGTCGCTGATGGTCGCCGTGCCCAGCAGCACTTCCACTGCTGCACGGCGCTTGCCGTCCTGGGTGCGTACCAGGCGCTGGGAAACGAAGGCCTTGAGGTTGTTGCCCAGGTCGTTGAGCAGCTGCGGCCGGCGCTCCTCGGGGAAGAAGTTGATGATGCGGTCCAGCGCCTGGTTGGCGTTGTTCGCGTGCAGCGTGGAGATCGCCAGGTGGCCGGTGTCGGCGAAGGCCAGGGCGTGCTCCATGGTCTCGCGGTCACGGATCTCGCCGATCAGGATCACGTCCGGCGCCTGGCGCAGGGTGTTTTTCAGTGCGGCATGGAAGCTGCGGGTGTCCACGCCCACTTCGCGCTGGTTGATGATCGACTTGCGGTGCCGGTGCACGTATTCGATGGGGTCTTCGATGGTGATGATGTGGCCGCCGCTGTTGCGGTTGCGGTGGTCGATCAGCGCCGCCAGGGAAGTGGACTTGCCCGAGCCGGTGCCGCCGACGAAGAGCACCAGGCCGCGCTTCTCCATGACCACCTTGAGCAGCACGTCGGGCAGCTTCAAGTCGTCGAACAGCGGAATGTCCAGCTTGATGTTGCGCGCCACGATGGACACTTCATTGCGCTGTTTGAACAGGTTGATCCGGAAACGCCCTACACCGGGAACTGAAATCGCCAGGTTCATCTCCAGCTCGCGGTCGAACTCCGCACGCTGCTCCTCGTCCATCAGCCCATAGCCGATGCGGGCGACATCGCCTGCCTTCATCGGCTCGTTGGACAGGGGTTTGAGCACCCCGTTGAACTTGGCGCAGGGCGGCGCGCCGGTGGAGAGGTAAAGATCCGAACCATCCTGGGTGGCCAGGATCTTGAGCATCGCTTGGATATCCATTGAACTGCATCCGTACGCAAGGTGGCGGCGGACGCCGTCTGTAAGCGGCGCCCCATAAATAAGAATTTGCTTATTGACTCTATGGAGCGCCCCCAGGCCAGACAATGCAACCCATCGCGAAATGCGACCTGCATCACTGCTGCCGTACAATCGCGCCCAGACGCTTTCATCTAAGGACACGAAACAATGCCCGTTGCCATGGCCCGCCACATCCTGGTCAAGACCGCCGCCGAAGCCGAGCAGATCAAGCAGCGCCTGGCCAAGGGCGAGGATTTCGCCGCCCTGGCGCGCAAGCACTCCACCTGCGCTTCCGGCAAGCGCGGCGGTGATCTGGGCGAGGTACGCCCCGGCCAGATGGTGAAGTCCATCGACCAGGTAATCTTCAAGAAGCCGGTCGGCGTGGTCCACGGCCCGGTGAAAAGCCAGTTCGGCTACCATCTGGTCGAGGTCTATTTCCGGGACTGAGGGAACCGAGTCATGACGCCGCAACAGATCGCCCGCTTCTGCCTGGAACTGCCCGGCGCCCGCGAAGACATCAAGTGGGGCAGCAACCGAGTGTTTTCGGTGGCGGGCAACAAGATGTTCGCCATCCTCGATTTCCTCGACAGCGGCAATGGCGGCCTGGCGTTCAAGGTCGGCCCGGAGCTGTTCCTGGGCTATGTCGACCGCCCCGGCATCCGCCCTGCGCCCTACCTGGCGCGGGCCTTCTGGATTTCCATGCAGCGCCCCTACCCCATGGGCGATGCCGAACTGCGCGAAGCCCTGACCCGTTCGCACCAACTGGTGGTCGCCCGCCTGCCCAAGCGGCAGCGCCTGGGCCTCGTGCTGGAGGCGCCCTGATGCGCACGCTGAATTGGGAAGGCCTGTGGCACGCGCCGACCTCCAGCTGGGAGTCCCTGCAATTGGGCGACGGCCGCGCGGAAAGCCAACTGCGCGCCATCGACGAGGCGGGCGGGCCGCCCTATCAGTTGGAGTATCAACTGGAGTGGGACAGCCAATGGCGCCTGCGCGAGGCGCATTTCTCCGTCGAGAGCAAGCGCGGTGCGCATCAGCTTCACCTGCTGACCGATGGCGAAGGCCATTGGCGAAGCGGCAGCGGCGAGTTGCTGAGCGAGCTGGAAGGATGCCTGGACATCGACCTCTGGCCGTCGCCCTTCACCAACACCTTCCCGATCCGCCGCCTGCAACTGGCCGACGGCGATCGCCGCGAACTGGCGGTGGTGTATCTGGAAGCGCCGAAGCTCATGCCGGTGCGGATGCGCCAGGGCTATACACGCATCGACGCCACTCACTACCTGTACGAAAACCTGGAGGGCACGGACTTTCAGGCGTTGCTGTCAGTGGATGCCGAAGGCCTGGTGATCGATTACCCGACACTCTTCCGCCGGGTGTGACAGGCTCGCCCCTGCGGATGACACCCCTGGCTGGCGCCTACGCAAAACCATATCCAGGTAGTTCGTTAGCTAGCTTTCCTACATGGCCACTGCGGTCCATCATGTAGCACCCACCTGCCGTACCGAACTGCTGCACATGCCTGCCCAGAACCGCTCCACCGCGTCCACCCTGCAAGTGGTGTCCGTCGTCCTGTTCACCTTCATCGCCTACCTGACCATCGGTATCCCGCTGGCCGTGCTCCCCGGCTATGTGCACACCGACCTGGGTTTCGGCTCGGTCATGGCGGGCCTGGTCATCAGCATCCAGTACCTGGCCACCCTGCTGACTCGTCCCTACGCCGGCAAGGTCATCGATACTCTCGGCCCCAAGCGCGCCGTGCTCTACGGCATGCTCGGCTGCGCCGGCAGTGGCGCGCTGATGCTCGGTTCCTGGGCGATGCAGGGCCTGCCGTGGCTCAGCCTCGGCCTGCTGATGGCTGCACGCCTGGTACTGGGCACCTCGGAAAGCCTGGTCGGCAGTGCCTCGATCGCCTGGGGCATCGACCGCGTCGGTGCGGCGAACACCGCCAAGGTGATTTCCTGGAATGGCATCGCCAGCTACGGCGCCCTGGCCATTGGCGCGCCGTTGGGCGTGCTGATGGTCGGCCAACTCGGGCTGGCCAGCCTGGGAAGCAGCGTAGTCCTGTTGGCGGCGCTCGGCTTCGCCCTGGCCTGGCCCAAGCGCGCCGCGGCATTGGTGCATGGCGAGCGTATGCCCTTCCACCACGTACTCGGCCGGGTATTCCCCCACGGCATGGGCCTGGCACTGGGCGGTATCGGATTCGGCACCATCGCCACGTTCGTCACGCTTTATTACGCCAGCCTCGGCTGGAAAGACGCCGTCTACTGCCTGACCGCTTTCGGTGGCTGCTTCATCGGCGCGCGACTGCTGTTCGCCAACGCCATCAACCGCCACGGCGGTTTCCGCGTAGCCATCGCCTGCCTGTCGGTGGAAAGCCTCGGCCTGCTCCTGCTGTGGAGCGCCCCGACGCCATGGATCGCCCTCGCCGGCGCGGCGCTGACCGGCTTCGGCTTCTCCCTGGTGTTCCCCGCGCTGGGCGTGGAAGCCGTCGGCCTGGTGCCTGCCTCCAATCGCGGCGCCGCGCTGGGCGCCTATTCGCTGTTCATCGACGTGTCGCTGGGGGTTACCGGGCCGCTGATGGGCGCCGTCGCCAACGGCTTCGGCTTTGGTTCGATCTTCCTCTGCGCCGCGCTCGCAGCATTCAGCGGGCTGATGCTCAGTTTGTGGCTCTATCAACATTCCTATCAGCAGCCCTGATTGACACGGCGCAGCTTTAGAACCGCAACAGCGTTGATTGCCTTCGAGCGCCCCTGATCCGGGAGCCATCGCCGTTGATCAGGTCATCATGACATCCGCATGACAGAGGCTGGACGAAAAAGTTCGATCCTCTGCTATTATCCGGCGGCGCCGGGGCGACCACGCCCCGAATACAACCAAAAGAACATGCCAGCACAGAACTCCACCTACCCCGTTCACGCACTTCGGGGCGGAGAGCTTTTTTCTTTCTGTTCGCTGGCGCTGCACCATTAAGGAAATCAAGATGCTGAACCACCGGATCAGTCTGCTCGCACTGGGGATCCTCGCGTCGACCGCCGCGATGGCCGAAGACCAGTCCACTGCCAAGGGCTTCGTCGAAGACAGCCACCTGGACCTGTTCTTCCGCAATGCCTACATGAATCGTGACTACAAGCACGGTCGCGACGACAAGGCCGAGTGGGGCCAGGCCGCTACCGCGACCTTCACCTCCGGCTTCACCCAGGGCACCGTGGGCTTCGGCGTTGACGCCTTCGGCATGTACGCCCTGCGTCTGGATGGCGGCCAAGGTAAGAGCGGCGCTGCCGGCATCGACTTCTTCAAGCAGGGCGACAGCGGCGAAGCCGCCAACGACCTGGCCCGCGCCGGCGGTGCAGTAAAAGCCCGCTTCTCCAACACCGTGATCAAGTACGGCGACCAGATGCCGGCCCTGCCGGTGCTGAGCTACGACAACTCCCGCCTGCTGCCGGAAAGCTTCACCGGTACCCTGATCACCTCCAAGGAGATCGAAGGCCTGGAGCTGAACGTCGGGCGCTTCACCTCGGAAACCCGCAAGAGCGCCGAAGGGCGTGACAGCGGCGGCCTGAAGCGCATCGACGTGTTCGGCGGCAGCTACAAGTTCACCGACAACTTCAGCGGCTCCCTGTACGGCTATGAGAGCGAAGACGTCGCCCGCAAGCAGTACATGAACCTGAACTACGTCATCCCGGTAGCCGACAAGCAGTCCCTGACCCTGGACTTCAACGGCTATCGCACTCGCGTGAACGAAGACTTCGCTGCCGACCACGGCTACGACGGCACCAAGAACACCATCTGGAGCCTGTCGGCCGCCTACAACATCGGCGCCCACACCTTCATGGTCGCGCACCAGCGCAACAACGGCGACTCCGGCTACCAGTACGGCTGGTACCAGAACGAAGGTGGCCTGGGTGATGGCGGCACCACCATCTGGCTGGCCAACTCCTACTGGTCGGACTTCAACGGCGAGGACGAGCGTTCCTGGCAGGGCAGCTACAGCCTGGACTTCGCCGAGTACGGCGTTCCCGGCCTGAGCTACACCGTGGCCTACGTCTACGGCGACAACATCAAGACCGCCGAGACCAGCAACGGCAAAGAGCGTGAAATCTTCAACCAGTTGAAGTACGTCGTACCGAGCGGCCCGGCCAAGGACCTGTCGGTCAAGCTGCGCGGTTCCTGGCTGCGCGTGTCCAACGACGCCCGCTCCTACAACGACGACGGCAACGAAGTGCGCGTCTTCGTCGAGTACCCGGTCAACATCTTCTGATGATCTGATCAGGCTCCAAGGAAAACGCCCCGTGGCAGCGATGCCACGGGGCGTTTTTCATTCCGGCCTCTTCTACTCCAGAGTGCGCCGCCTGGGTAGCCACGGCATCGGCGGCAGCGCCATGCGCAGGATGTGGAAGCACAGCAAGAGGATCAACCCACCGGCCACGAAGGAGCCCAGGCGCTGCGCCGGTTCGAGCGTGTCGTTGAGCACATTGAGCAGCAGCATCGCACTGCCCCCCAGCATGCAGGCGAGCAGGAATACCGCAAGGATGTAGATCTTCAGCGTCAACAGCCGCCAGTGCCAGCGCATGCGGCGGCGAACGGGGACTTCATCGGGGGGAAGTTGCGGCACGATCCTTTGCCTCCTGACAGGTTTCTGACGGGCTCACGCAACAGCAGCATGCGACGTCGAGATACTGGCAGGATGCTAGTCCGCACGGCGGGAAATGCCAAGGCGCGCAGGGTGCGACCCATCGACAGGCCGGCTGCGCGCCGATGAATGGCCGGGCGTCAGCGCACCACGCTGTTGATGTCGTGGCGATTGAGGGAGGTGCGCATTTCCTCGTACCACTCCGGAATCACGTCCTTCAGGCGCTCCTTGGCGTCCTCCAGCTTGAACGGCTGGGTATAGCGCTTCTTGCGATAGGAATAGATGAAGTAGGTGCCGTTGCGGTAAAGGATGCGGTCGAAGGTGTAGAAACCGATATGCGTGCCATTGCAGCGCGCAGTCAACACCATGTCGCCCTCTTCGTACGGCAGCACACCCTCGGCACATTCGTAGGTGAAGAACTCGCGCACGTCGTCCCAGTCCACACCATCGCTGCTGGCGTGCAGGAAGGCTTCGGCCTGCTCCTCGGATTCGTCGGAGTGGTCGCTGTACCAGATGAACAGCGGGATACTCTGGTTGGTCTCGTCACCCAGCCAGCTCTCGCCGTCCAGGTACTGCGCGCTGCGTGCGAGGCTCGCCTGCACGCGGCGGTGGCTCTGGCGGTACTCTTCCAGTTGCTCGTCGAACGCAGGAATGTCCTCGCCCAGCACCACGCCGTCCATGCCCTTGATCTCGGCCACGCGCGCCAGGTAATCGGCATACAGCGCCGCATCCTGGATCACGGTGCAGGTATCGCGGGTCAGGCTCAGGCCGATCTCGGTGAAGTTGGCACTGCCGAGGATCACCACGTCCGGCTCGATGAGCACCAGCTTCCAGTGCACGCTGTTCTGTGCACGAAAATCCACGTGCAGGGTCACGCTCTTGCCGGCGTCGCGGACGCAGAAGTCGATGAAGTCCGGCGAGGTGAAGGAATTGATGGTGCCCACCAGCAGGTCCAGGCGATTGCCCTTCTCCACCAGGGTTTCGATCAGTGCCTCGGTTTCACTGGCGGAGGCCGAGACGACCGTGATCAGCTTGCCGCTGACCTGCTCCAGGTACTGCTTGAGCGAATGTTGAGCGTTTAGGATTTTCATACAGCCCCCACCAGAATTCTGAACACCGAATTCTGATGCAGGACAATGGGGGGTTTCAACTGTCGGATGCCGACCTACGCCCGCAAATCGGGCGCTGCAGCGGCAAAGCATGCAGCCCGTGCCTGGTCATGGCATAATGAGCGGCTTTGCCAGGCGCCTGTCGGTCTCGTTCGACGACCGCGCCTTCCCTGCCCGCCCGCGCCGTCAGCGCCCGGCGCGCACCATGTCCAGCCAAGGGTCAGTCAGTTGATTTCCACCGCCAATATCACCATGCAGTTTGGCGCCAAGCCGCTGTTCGAAAACGTTTCCGTCAAGTTCGGCAACGGCAACCGCTACGGCCTGATCGGCGCCAACGGTTGCGGCAAGTCCACCTTCATGAAGATCCTTGGCGGCGAACTGGAGCCCTCGAGTGGCCAGGTCATGCTGGAAAACGGCGTGCGCCTGGGCAAACTGCGCCAGGACCAGTTCGCCTATGAAGACTTCAGCGTGATCGACACCGTGATCATGGGCCACGAGGAACTGTGGAAGGTCAAGGCCGAGCGTGATCGCATCTACTCCCTGCCGGAGATGAGCGAGGAAGACGGCATGGCCGTGGCCGAGCTGGAAGTCCAGTTCGCCGAGTTCGACGGCTACACCGCCGAATCCCGCGCCGGCGAGCTGCTGCTGGGCCTGGGCATTCCGCTGGACCAGCACTTCGGCCCGATGAGCGCCGTCGCTCCGGGCTGGAAGCTGCGCGTGCTGCTGGCCCAGGCGCTGTTCTCCGATCCGGACCTGCTGCTGCTCGACGAGCCGACCAACCACCTGGACATCAACACCATCCGCTGGCTGGAAAACATCATCACGGCGCGTAACAGCACCATGATCATCATTTCCCACGATCGCCACTTCCTGAACAGTGTCTGCACCCACATGGCGGACCTGGACTACGGCGAGCTGCGCCTGTTCCCGGGCAACTACGACGAGTACATGACCGCGGCCGAACAGGCCCGCGAGCGCCTGCTGTCGGACAACGCCAAGAAGAAGGCGCAGATCGCCGAGCTGCAGACCTTCGTCAGCCGCTTCTCGGCCAACGCCTCCAAGGCCAAGCAGGCCACCAGCCGTGCGCGCCAGATCGACAAGATCCAGCTGGAAGAGGTCAAGCCGTCCAGCCGCGTCAGCCCGTTCATCCGCTTTGAGCAGCACAAGAAGCTGCACCGCCAGGCGGTCACGCTGGAAAAGGTCAGCCAGGGCTTCGACGGCACCGCGCTGTTCAAGAACCTGAGCATGCAGGTGGAAGCCGGCGAGCGCATCGCCATCATCGGCCCCAACGGTATCGGCAAGACCACCCTGCTGCGCACCCTGGTCGGCGAAATGGCGCCGACTGCCGGCGAAGTGAAGTGGACCGACAGCGCGGACGTGGGCTACTTCGCCCAGGACCACGCCGAGGACTTCGAGGACGATTACAACCTGTTCGACTGGATGGCCCAGTGGACCCAGGGCGGCGAGCAACTGGTGCGCGGCACCCTCGGCCGCATGCTGTTCTCCAACGACGACATCAAGAAGTCGGTGAAGGTCATCTCCGGTGGCGAACAGGGCCGCATGCTGTTCGGCAAGCTGATCCTCAAGCGCCCCAACGTGCTGGTGATGGACGAACCGACCAACCACCTGGACATGGAGTCGATCGAGTCGCTCAACCTGGCGCTGGAAAACTATCCGGGCACCCTGATCTTCGTCAGCCATGACCGTGAGTTCGTCTCCTCCCTGGCGACCCGCATCATCGAACTGTCGGAAAATGGCGTGACCGACTTCAGCGGTACCTACGACGACTACCTGCGCAGCCAGGGCGTGATCGTCTGATCACTCCCCTGCCCGGATGAAAAAGCCCCGCTCTGTGCGGGGCTTTTTCTTGGGCGCATTCTGGTCGGGATTCCTTGCATCAGCGTCCCGACGTCTGCATCGTTGCGCTACCCAGGCTGACGTCGAAGAACTCCGCCGCCGAAGCGACCAGGTCACGGTGGATGGCCTGGCGATCGAGTCCCTGGGTGTCAGTGCACAGGTCCGGCGTGGCTTCTTTTTCTTCTTCCGAACAGGGCGACATGAACACGAAGTGCCCTGCCCCATCCAGCACCCGCAGGTCCGCCTGCTGTGGCAGCTTGCGAGCCAGTGCGGCGGCATTCTTCTTCCAGTCGAGGATATGGTCGTCATTGCCGGTGTAGAGCAGTACCGGCACCTGCACGTCTTCCAGCTCATGGGCGCCATACATCAGGCTCAGCGGCGCGAGCAGGAGCAAGGCGCCAACGCGCGGGTCGGCCATGGGCACCAGGTCGCTGCGGTCGGCGCGCACTTCCCCCTTCTCGCTGCAGGCATCACGGTCGTCCGGGCGCTGCTGGCAGTACTTGATCAGCCGCTCCAGGCGCGGCTGAGCGCCGGCCAGGATCAGGGCGGTCTCACCGCCGGCGGAATAGCCGATCACACCGACCTTGCGCGGGTCGACAATGGCCGCGATCTGCGGATCGAGCAGCGCGGCGCTGATGGTTTCGGAAACCTGCAGCGGCCGCCCGTAGAGATTGCTCAGCGCGCCCAGGCGGCTGTGGTCATGCAGGTTGTCGCCGGGATGCAGCAGCGTCACCACCACGAAGCCCTTGCGCACCAGCGCCTCGATCAGGTCGCGATGGGCCAGCGGCGTGCCGTAGTTGCCGTGGGACATCACCAGCAGCGGGAAGCGCCCGTTGGCGGTCTTGCCTTCATAGGCGACGTCGAGGATGAAATTGCCCAGGTGCAGGGGCTGTTCGGCGGCTCGCGTCGGGTAGAAGGCGATGGCCTTCATCGGCTGCTGATCCAGCGGGTCGCTCACCTGAAGGCGATGGAATCCGACGCCCCAACCGGAAGAGGCCCAGCTGGAGGTACTGACCGCGGTACCGAAAGTAACGAGCAGAAGAACCCAGAGCAGGCGCCTCGCCATGGTGCACACCGTCCCGTAACGACTCCAGATCAGGCGCCACGGGGCATGTCGCAGGAAAAAAAGCCGCCGGGCACCGCCAAACGGAAATATCTGCATAGTACGCGCCAGTTTTCAGCGCCCTGAAACGGCAGACGGACGGCAAAAGAAAAAGCCCCGCAATGCGGGGCTTTTTTCAGCGGCGTTACTCAGGCAGCGGCGAACTGGCTGGCAATGCTCGCCTGGGCGCCGGCAATGGCGTTGCGGCGCGGCTCGTCACCGTAGGCCAGACCTTCGGCGCGCACGACCTCGATGTCAGTGATACCGAGGAAGTTCAGCACCAGCTCGAGGTAGTTCTCGTGGGCGACACCGCTGGGTTGGCCGGCATGGATGCCGCCGGCGGTGGAGACGATGATGACTTTCTTGCCGCCAGCCAGGCCTTCCGGGCCGCTCTCGGTGTAGCGGAAGGTCTTGCCGGCAACGGCGATGCGATCGATCCAGGCCTTCAGCTGGCTGGGGATCGAGAAGTTGTACATCGGCGCGCCAATGACGATGGCGTCGGCAGCCAGGAATTCTTCGATGCTTTGCTCGCCCAGGGCGGCTTCGTGCTTCTGCGCGGCGTCGCGCAGTTCTGCCGGAGTGCCGGCGGCAACCAGGCTGGCGGCGGACAGGTGGCTGATGGCGTCAGCAGCGAGATCGCGATAGGTGACTTCGACGCCCTGCTCGGCGGCGGCCCAGGCAGCGACCAGTTCGGCGCTCAGTTGGCGGGAAGCGGAGTTGTCGCCGAGGATGCTCGAATCGATGTGCAGCAGTTTCATGTGTGTTCTCCAGAGAAGGTGCCAGGGGAATTGGCGGAGGAATTCGTCGTTGAAGGCAAGACTACGCATGTAGCCAATCTTCGATAAGTCGGCAAAAATGCAATTATTCGTCTCACCAGCAGGACAATCCCATGCAGGACCTCAATGACCTCTTCTATTTCGCCAAGGTGGTGGAGGCTGGTGGATTCGCCGCCGCCGGACGCCTGTTGGGCTTGCCGAAGTCGCGCCTCTCGCGGCGAGTAGCAGAGCTGGAAGCGCGCTTGAATGTGCGCCTGCTGCAACGCACTACCCGCAAACTGGCACTCACCGACCTGGGCGAGCGCTATTACCGGCACTGCCAGGCGATGCTGGTGGAAGCCGAGATGGCGGACGAGGTGGCCGCACAACTCAGTGCGGAACCGCGCGGACGGGTGAGGCTGTCGTGCCCGGTGGCGCTGGCGGAAACCTCGCTGAACGAGATGCTGCCGGGCTTTCTCGCCGCCTATCCGCAGGTGAACCTGGAGCTGATGCTGACCAACCGCCGCGTCGACCTGCTCAACGAAAGCATCGATGTCGCCCTGCGGGTGCGGGCGCCGGGAGACGAGGACCTGTCGCTGATCTCGCGGCGCCTGCGCCTGGCGAAGACCGCGCTGGTGGCGGCGCCGTCACTGCTCAAGGGCGTCAAGTTGCGCACGCCGGAAGACCTGGCCACCCTGCCCGTCCTTGGCGCCATCGACAATGACCGCCGCGTGCACATGAAACTGACCGGCCCCGAGGGAGAAGTGAAGGAAGTGGCGCTGGAAGCGCGTCTGGCGGTGGAGGACTTCAACCTGCGCAAGAACGTCGCGCTGGCGGGGCTGGGGGTGACCCTGCTGCCATTGCACTACTGCACCGAGGAACTGGAGGACGGTCGCCTGGTGCGCGTGCTGCCCGCCTGGAGCGAGCCGGAGGCCTACCTGCAGGCGGTTTATCCGCACCGGCGCGGCATTCTCCCGGCGGTTCGGGCGCTGCTCGATTACCTGGAGGAAGGCTTCTCCAAGGACGATTGGCCGGTCTGACGACTGCGCTTAGGCGGGATTCGCGCCCAGCCCCATCAATGCGCCGACCCAACCCAGCAGACGGCCGCCGCTGAGCCAGTCAATCCAGAACAACTGGTGCAGCAGGACGATGGCCCAGAACACCAGCTGGAACGACAGCTTACGGGTCTTGTGACGGAATACCTGCTGGGCGAGGAAGGCGCCGGGCCAGCCGCCGAGCAGCTCCAGCAGGTGCAGGCTCTGTTCGGGGGTGCGCCAGCCGTTGCGTTCGGCGCTGCGTTTGTCGCGCCAGTAGGCAAGGAAAGCCAGCGCGCTGAAGGCGGGATAGAGCAGCAGGAACCAGATGAAGTAGCCGTCCTTCAGCCAGAGCAGCGAGCCGATGACGGGTAGCGCCAGCAGCACCGCGAGAACCGCCAGCGCCCGCCCCAGCGAGCGCTTCGGCGCACTCGGGAAAGCCACTTCGCGACCGCTGCGGACGCGCTCGCGGGTGGCGGCGGGAGCAGGATTGCGGCGTATGGCCGGGGTATCGATGGCCAACCCGGCCAGCCTGGCGTGATCGGCGCGCGGGCGGCCGTCCTTGCCTGCGCCTTCGATGTAACACACCTGGTCGCCCGCTTCCGGACGGCGGTCGCCGCGGAAGTCGGAAATGTGCAGGAAGACTTCCCTGCCGCCGGCCTGGGGACGGATGAAGCCGAAGCCCTTGTCATCGTCCCAGCGGCTGATGATGCCGTTCTTTTCCACGTTCACTCGCTATCGGATCAGGGTTTGACGCTGCTCCAGTCGATCAGGGCGAACTGCCAGGTTGCCAGGATCAGCAGGCCGAACACGATACGGTACCAGGCGAAAGCCGCATAGCTGTGGTTGGCGATGAACTTGAGCAGGCCGCGCACGGCGATCATCGCGAAGATGAACGAGGTGACGAAGCCCACCGCGAACACCGGTAGATCCGCCGGCTGGAAGACATCGCGATACTTGTAGCCGGAATAGACCGCGGCGCCGACCATGGTGGGCATGGCGAGGAAGAAGGAGAACTCGGTGGCGGCCTTGCGCGACAGGCCGAACAGCAGGCCGCCGATGATGGTGGCGCCGGAGCGCGAGGTGCCAGGGATCAGCGCCAGACACTGGCAGAAACCGACCTTCAGGGCTTCCTTCCAGGTCATGTCGTCGACGGTTTCGGCGTGGATCACGTGCTGGCGCTTCTCCGCCCAGAGCATGATCACGCCGCCCACTACCAGGGCCACGGCCACGGTGATCGGGTTGAACAGGTAATGGTGGATGTAGTCGGCGAAAGCCATACCCAGCACTACGGCGGGGAAGAAGGCGATCAGCAGGTTGAGGGTGAAGCGTTGCGCCCTGGGCTGGCTGGGCAGGCCAAAGATGATGTCGAGGATCTTGCGGCGGAACTCCCAGACCACCGCAAGGATGGCGGCGAGCTGGATGATGATGTTGAAGGCGTCGGCACGTTCGCCGCCAAAGCCGATGATATCCGCCACGATGATCTGGTGGCCGGTGCTGGAGATCGGCAGGAACTCGGTAAGCCCCTCGACCACGCCAAGAATGAAGGCCTGAAAGGCGCTCCACAGATCCATACTACTTCCCCCGCGAGGCACGCTGGCTCGCACGTTTCTAATGGTTTTTTCCGCTGCCTGCTCCGGGCGCGCAAGCGCCGCAACGGCGTCGCATGCTAATGCATCGGCCGTCGGGCGCCATGAAATTCACAAAAATTTCTCTTGCACAGCGCCGGCAGAGGAAGCGTTGGCAATTTCGCAAGGAATCTCTTCCCACCGTCGCCAGGAAGATGCAGACAACCACGATCCGGGCCGGTTCGCGCCATCATGCAAAATGCCTAATTCGTTGAAAATTCTCAGCACATTCGTACCAGAAAGCCTAGGAAATACCCTGATGTGTTAGTCCGACGAAACACTCGGGTCGCCGCAAACGCAGGCCCGCTGCAGCTTGACCCTCCCCGCCCAAAGTTGTGTATCAGGGATGCAACAGAATCCGCTTCATTGGTGATCCGCGCCCCGTGCTAGGGCCCGCGCAGGAGTTTCGTACGGCCGTTCTGTATCACCCGCGTGACACGTGCCTCTCGATGGCCCGCAGGGGTGAACGCTATCTCATTGATTAGCAATGGGTGTTCAAAAGCGGCACGCCCCCTGCTCCACCTTGGTACCGCTGGTTAGGGCTCAGCGCACCAAGAAGGAACCGCCATCATGTTGGGGAGCATCGCAAGGAGAGTCGCATCCTGCTCGCTGCTGGCCGCAGGTTTCGTCGCCTCAATCGCCATGCAGCCATTCGATCAGGCGCAGGCAGACAACGGCGTCATCGTGCTGCAACGCACGGTACAACCCAGGGTCGCCACGCGGCCGACCATGACGCCCGATCCGAATCCGATCACCGTCAACACCAACATCTCTTCCCAGGTCAACGCCACCGTTGGCGGCACGCTCGGCTCGAGTGAAGTGGGCGACGCGGAATTCGCCTCGGTCACCAGCGGCTCGGGTATCAACGCGATGATCCTGCCGGGCGGCAACCTGCCTGCCATGACGACCACCCAGGCCAACATCAGCAACACCGTCGGCAATGTCAACGCCGGCCACTCTTCGGGCGGCGGTGGTGCGGGTGCCGGATTGTCCAACCAGATCAATGGCGCCATCGGCCGTGGCCTGGCTCCGTTGCAGATGCTCGGTGGAGGACGCTGACATGCGCACCATCGTGTTCTGCGCCAGTGTCCTGCTGCCGCTGCTGGCCCATGCCGCCAGCCAGACCGAGCAGGACAATGCGGTAATCGACGGCAGCGGCCGCGACTACGTGGGCAACCTCTCGATCAACCAGGCTGCGGGCAACCAGCAACAGCAGAGCAACGCTCGCGCACTCGCCAACGGCACCAACGCCCACGCCTCAACCCATCAGAACCAACAGCTGCAACTGATCGACCCCGATGCCTCGTTGGATGCCAGCGCCAGCATCAGGGGCAACTCGTTCCAGGGCAGCGGTGTCGTCGGCGTCAACCAGGGCGCAGGCCTTGGCAACCAACAGATCAACGCCTTGCGGATCAGCGCGGCAAACACCGCGAACCATCCGGAAAGCCTCGATGACAGCACCCTCGCGCAAAGCGTAGCGGTGACCAGAAACTCGGGTTCCCCCGTAGCCATGCCCGGCCAGCGGATCGTCAATACCGACGATCAGGCATTCGCCGGCAGCGTGGGTGTGGTGCAGGTGAACCAGAGCGCTGGGGTTGGAAACCAGTCGTACAACAACCTCAGCATCAGAGTCGCGGGAGGACTCTGAACAACCAACCTAGCCCAACACTAGATGCACAATAAGCAAGGAGTAAGGCCATGAAAGCAAAACTGGTACTGACCCCGTTAGCAATGGCAATGGCAGCAGTGCTCTCCGTCGCGGCTTACGCCGACCAGGGCGGAGAAGGCAAAGGCAAGGACGATCACCACCATCAACAGCACCACCAGCAGCCCAGCATTCCTGACTGGCTCAAAGGTGGCGCAACTGCCACCGTGACCGATGCCCAGTACAACCACGGCAACCAGGTCACCAACAAAGGTACCCAGAACAATGCCAGCGCCAACGGCTCCATCGGCGGCGTATCGGGCAACGTAGGGGCCAACGTGGCGGCGGGCGACAACAACCAGCAGGCCAACGCCGTGGCACTGGCAACCGCCGACGAGAGCTTCGTCTTCGGCTATGCCAACGCTTCGACGTCTGTAACCCAACAGGCATATAACAACAAGCTGGACAACTACTCGACCGCCAACAACGCCAGCCTCAACAACTCGTTGCAAGGCATTTCGGGCAACTTCGGCGTCAACGTGGCCGCGGGCAACTATAACCAACAGAAAAACGACATGGCGGCTGCCGTTTCCAACGGCCAGTACACCAGTGCAGCTGGCAGCGCAACGCAAACCAGCAATGGCAACGTCACCACCAACAACTCCACTGTCAAGACCGAGTACGTACAGGTCGGCATGGGCTTCGTCGCAGGCGGCGGCTACAAGGGGATCTCCGACCAGCACGGCGATACCTACCTGGATACCTGGTCGGGCGAAACCCACCCGGGTGGTTCCAATACGGGCCACATCGACGTGGATAGCCAGGCTCAAGGGGCTTCAGACCGCCTGAACAACGGCGGCGCGCTGTCCTTCGACGAAGTGGGCACCATCGGCCTGGCCGGCTTCGCTACCGGCTACATTCCGGTGGTATCCGGCTTCAACAAGGCCGTCGTGAACAACGCCTCGTTGAACGGCTCGATCATTGGCGTCTCCGGCAACGTCGGCGTCAACGTGGCAGCCGGTGGCGGCAACCAGCAGACCAACTCGCTGTCCATCGGCGCCGGTTGCTCTGCCTGTGCCGGCAAGTCGACCTTCTGAGTGGCCGTATCGGGTCCCGGCTTCGGCCGGGGCCCCTTCCAATGACGGGACCTGCCGCCATGCGCTCTCTCTTTGCCCTGACGTTGCTATTGCTGACCGGAATCGCCGACGCGGCCTACCTGCCGTTCGCTGCGTTGCCTGGCGGCAACCTCGCTTATAAGGAAGTCCAGAGCATTCGTGAGCGCCGCTTCGCCGATCTGGTGGAACAGAAAACCGACTTCAGCTGCGGCGCTGCCGCCCTGGCAACCATCCTCGAGAAGGCCTACAACGCCCCGCTGGATGAGCAGACCGTGATCCAGGGCATGCTGACCTATGCCGACGCCGACCAGGTGCGCAAACAAGGCTTCTCCATGCTGGATATGAAGCGCTACGTCGAGAGCATGGGCATGCGCGCCCGCGGTTATCGCATCCAGGCCGATCAGCTCGAGCAATTGAAGATTCCGGTGATCGTCCTGATGGAAATCCGTGGCTACAAGCACTTCGTGGTGCTGCAGCGGACGCAGGACAACTGGGTCTACGTCGGCGACCCCGCATTGGGCCACAAGAGGTACACCCGCGACGATTTCAACAAAGGCTGGAACGGCATCGTGTTCGCGGTGATCGGTCATGGCTATGACCGAAACAACCCTTTGCTGAGCCCGCCCGAACCCCTGACCGCGAGAGACCGACTGGACCACTTTCGCCCCGTCAGGGATGCCGATCTGATGGACTTTGGCTTCATTCACAGCGACTTCTTCTGAGAATGAGCGGAGCAGGACAGCTCCTGGAGAACGCCATGAAACGACAACTCCTGCTTGCCGCGAGCTGCCTTGCCGCAAGTTTCCAGTTACCGGCGGCCACCCTGTTGCAGCCCGTGGAACTGAGCGATCTCGAACTATCCCAACTGCGCGGCCGGTTTGTCCTTCCGGACCGTATCATCAGCTTCGGGGTGACCATGTCCAGCATCTGGCAGAACGCCAACGGACAGAGCCTGGGAGCCCAGGTCAACATGCAGGTGCAGAACACCATGAACCTGCAGACGAAAATGCCGGTGGCAACTCCCGTCTTCAACGTCACCCTGCTCAACGGCCAGCAGAACAACCAGATCGCCACGCCCCCCGCCGGCACTGGCCAGGTCAATGGCGGCGCCGGCTTGAATCAGGTACAGGGCATTGCCCAAAGCGTACGCACCGCGGGTGACTACAACCAGGCCGGCAACGACATGACCATCGACGTCAAGCAGGCCGACACCGCCGGGCCGCTGCCCAGCGGCACCAGCAACCTGAACCAGAGCGTCACTACCGACGCCGGCACCGTCGCCGTGGCGGCCGCCAACAACGGTCTGCAACTGTCGGTCCAGGCCAACGGACAGGGCACCGCCCTGCAAACCATCGGCGCCAGTGGCGTCGCTCAGGCCATCGCGCTCAGCGGCAACGCCAATCTGGTACAGAACCTGGCCAACTTGAGCGTGGTGATGAAGAACAATCCAACGGCACTGAACAACATCAACTGCGCCCTCGACCAGCTCCGCGCGTTACGTCCCACAGGGTACTAGGACACGTCCTACAGTTTATTGAAAGTTGAACTAGGCTGAGATCACCACGCGTATTTCTCAACCAAACCAATAACGACCAGGGACGCCGGAAATGCGTAAATCCAGCTGTTTGCAGGCAGTGGTGTGTGCAACGTCCATCGTGACTTCGCTGACCGCACAGGCAGCCAGCGAAGCCGAGGTGGAGGCCCTGAAGAAGGAGCTTCTGGAGCTTCGCCAGCGTTATCAGGAGCAACAGAACGCCCTATCGGTGCTCGAACAGCGGGTACGCCAGGTCGAGAGCCAGCCCGCCCAGGCTCAGGGTATCGTCAAACCCATTCAGGCACCTTACCAGGCCAAGGCCGCCGCCCAGCAACAGCAGGTGGCTGCCGCTCAGGGCGCCCCGCGCAACAGCTCCGGCAGTACCTACGGCGAGTCCCTCAAGGACAACTCGCAACCCGCGCAAAGCGTGGAGAACATCTACCAGGACGCCAGCGGCTTCTTCGGCAATGGGGCATTCAGCGTCGAGACCGGCCTGACCTACAGCCGCTACGATACCCGTCAGCTGTTCCTCAACGGCTTCTTGGCGCTGGACTCGATCTTCCTCGGCAACATCGGCGTTGACCAGATCGAGGCCGATATCTGGACCCTGGACCTCACCGCCCGCTACAACTGGCGCAATCGCTGGCAGTTCGACGTGAACGTGCCAGTGGTGTATCGCGAGTCCACCTACGAGTCGGCCGGCGCTGGCGGCAGCACCAACCAGATTTCCTCGGAATCGGTCACCGGCGACCCGCGCATCGGCGACGTCAACGTCGGCATCTCCTACAAGTTCATGGACGAGAGCGACAGCCGTCCGGACATGGTCGCCAGCTTCCGGGTCAAGGCGCCCACCGGCAAGGACCCGTATGGCATCAAGATCCACCAGGTGCCGGGCAACAATAACCTCAACGTCCCCGACGACCTGCCCACCGGCAACGGCGTCTGGTCGATCACCCCGGGCATCTCGATCGTCAAGACCGTCGACCCGGCGGTACTGTTCGGCAGCCTCTCCTATACCTACAACTTCGAAGAGTCATTCGACGACATCGACCCCTCCCAAGGCGTGAAGACCGGCGGCAAGGTCGACCTCGGCAACTGGTTCCAGATCGGCGCGGGCGTCGCCTTCGCGCTCAACGAGAAAATGAGCATGTCGTTCTCCTTCTCCGACCTGGTCAGCCAGAAGAGCAAGATCAAGCCCGACGGCGACAGCTGGCAGACCATCCAGGGCAGCGATGCCAACGCCGGCTACTTCAACTGGGGCCTGACCTACGCGGTCAGCCCGAAGCTGACCATCGTGCCGAACCTCTCCATCGGCATCACCCCGGACGCTCCCGACTTCACCTTCAGCGTAAAATTCCCCTACTACTTCTGACCGCAGAAACACGGAAGGCCCCTTTCGGGGCCTTCCTTTTTTAAAGCTCTAACCTTTCAGCGCAACTGATGCTTGTGCAACAAGCGATAGAAGGTTGGCCGCGAAATACCCAGCATCCGCGCCGCCACGCTGAGGTTATCGCCGTGCCGGGCCAGCGCATCGCACATGGCCTGTCGCTCGGCACCCAGCTTGTATTCCTCGAGCGTCACCAGCGGCAGATGGACCGAGCGTCCCTTCTCCCGCTCCAGCCCCAGATCACGGGCCTCGATCTGTCGCCCTTCGGCCAGCACCAGCCCGCGCCTTACCCGGTTGGCCAGCTCGCGCACATTGCCGGGCCAGCCATGCTCGGCCATTGCGGCCAGCGCGTCGTCCGAGAAACGCCGCGGCCGGCGGCCGGTCTCGACGCTGTAAAGGTGAGCGAAGTGATTGGCGAGCAACGCGAGGTCGCCGTTGCGCTCGCGCAGCGGCGACGTGGATACCTGGAGGACATTGAGCCGGTAGTACAGGTCTTCGCGGAACCGCCCGGCGCGGATGGCCTGCTCCAGGTCGACATGGGTCGCCGCCAGCACCCGCACATCGACATCGATGGGCTGGCTGCCGCCAACGCGCTCGATCTGCTTCTCCTGCAGCACACGCAACAGGTTGGCCTGCAGCTCCATCGGCAGATCGCCCACCTCGTCGAGGAACAGCGTGCCGCCATTGGCCTGTTCGAAGCGACCAATCTTGCGCTGATGCGCCCCGGTAAAGGAACCCTTCTCGTGGCCGAACAGCTCCGACTGGATCAGCGCTTCGGGCATTGCACCGCAGTTGATCGCCACGAAGGGGCGGATTGCCCTTCGCGACTGGCGGTGCAGCGTGCGCGCCACCAGCTCCTTGCCGGTGCCACTTTCGCCGCGAATCAGCACGGGGGACTCGGTGGGAGCGAACTTCGCCAGCAGTTTGCGCAGTTCGCGCACGTCGCGGCTTTCGCCCAACAGCTCATGTTCGCGCTCATCGCTGTGCACACTGCCGCGCCCGCGCAGGCGCGCCATGCCAAAGGCGCGGCCGAGGGTGACCTGCACCCGCGCCACATCAAACGGCAAGGTATGAAAATCGAAGAACCATTCGCTGACGAAATCGCCCACTTCGTTCAGGGGCAAAACGTCAGGGCTGAGCACGGCTATCCACTCCGTGCCACTGCGGCTGATGAGTTCCTTGACGGACTCCCGGCGTTCGAGATGCCGGGGTTGCAAACGCAGCAGGCCGACATCACAGCCGCGATTGCTGGCGTTATCCAGCTCGCAACTGTCTACCTCCCACCCTGCTGCCCGTAGTCCGGGTAATAACCTGCGGCAGTCGTCGCATGGATCAACCACCAGCAGGCGACGAAGATTCGCGGCTGCCTCGAGCATGCTCCCTTCCTTGGCGCCATTATTTTGAAAAACTTTAAAAAACAGTTGGTTGGCGCTCCAGTTTGTAAAGCTAGCAATATCTTGACGCCGCACATCGACCGTTTTCCTATAAGGTCAATGCCGAATCGATCTCACCATCCCAGCCCTCGCCGCTTGACTTCCAGCCGACGGACGAACTCCTCCAGCACCAGCTTGTAGAGATCGTCGCCCAGGTACACATCCTCCACGCCGCAGTCGATGTTCGGGTTGTCGTTCACCTCGATCACCACCACCCGCTCCCCCGACTGTTTCAGGTCCACGCCGTAGAGCCCGTCGCCGATCAGGTTCGCGGTTTTCACCGCCAGTTCCACCACTTTGCGCGGTGCCTCGTGGACGGCCATGGTGCGGAAATCGCCGCTCACTTCCTGCGCGCCAGGGCTGTGGTCGTAGATCTGCCAGTGCCCCTTGGACATGAAGTACTGGCAGGCGAATATGGGCTTCTGGTTGAGGACGCCGATCCGCCAGTCGTATTCGGTATAGAAGAACTCCTGGGCCAGCAGCAGTACCGAGCGCTCGAACAATTCGGCGCTGGCCTTGAGCAGCTCCTCCTGGTTGCTGACCTTGATCACCCCACGGGAGAAGCTGCCGTCGGGGATCTTCAGCACCAGCGGGAAGCCCAGGCGCTCGCCGACCTTTTCCAGCTCCTGCGGGTTGTCCTTGTAGAGGATTTCAGTGGCCGGCATGCCCAGCTTGTGGCTGCGCAGCAGGTCGGCCAGATAGACCTTGTTGGTGCAGCGCAGGATCGATACCGGGTCGTCCATCACCACCATGCCCTCGCTCTCGGCCTTCTTGGCGAAGCGATAGGTATGGTCGCTGACGCTGGTGGTCTCGCGGATCAGCAGCGCGTCGTATTCGGCCAGGCGCGAGTAGTCCTTCTTCTCGATCAGTTCGACGTCGATGCCCAGGGTCTTTCCGACGCGGATGAAATTCTTCAGCGCCTTGCGATCGGACGGCGGGAAGGCCTCCTCCGGATCGTGCAGGATCGCCAGGTCATAGCGGTACTGCTTGCGCGAGCGCGGCTTGCGCCATATCTGCCGGCTGAAGCCGTCCAGCGCATTGGCGAATTGCTCCTCCTGGTCCTCGCGCAGCTTGTGGATGTTCCCCGGTTTCACGCCTTCGATATGCCAGCCCCGGTTCTTGCGGAACTCCACCAGCAGCATCGGGCACGGCAGCGCCTCGAACAGCTGGCGCGCCAGGTCCTGCAGCGGCTCGATGTCGGTGCGGCCGAAGTACAGCGTCAGGGTGAAACCGTCGGTGCTGCCGTAGGGATGATCAGCCAGCGCCTTGTCGAGGGTTTTCTCCAGGTCCTCCAGGGCCAGGCTGTAGAGTGATTTCTTCGCCAGCTCGCTGATGCTGCGCACCGACGGAATCACCTTGTGCCCGCGCGCCTCGGCCAGCAGCGAGCAGTAATAGCCATGGCCCAGGTACTTGTAGTTGCGGCACAGGTTGATCACCTGCACACGCTTGCCGTTGTCGTCGTCGATGGGCATCTCCAGGTATTCCTGGGCGCTGACCACATCTTCACTGGGATAGTAGGAGGCCCAGTCTTCCTTGCGTTCCACGATGATGAACAGCTTGCTCACGACACCTCCGAAGTTGCCCCGCGCTTGCCGCGCCGATAGGCCAGGACAATACTGGTTGCTGCTTCGACCGCACTGAACCGCGCCCGTTCGCAGCCAGCACCGACACGGTGCGCCCCGCAGATTAACGAATGCTTACCCTATGAAACTCCAGTTCCGCGCCGCCTCCGCCGACGACCTGCACGCCCTGGTCGAGATGGAAAACCGCTGTTTCGAACACGACCGCCTGTCCCGCCGCAACTTCCAGTGGATGATCACCCGCGCCCACGCCAGCCTCACCGTCGCCGAATCCGACGGCGTTCTGCTCGGCTACGCGCTGGTGCTGTTCCACCAGGGCACGTCACTGGCGCGCCTGTACTCCATTGCCGTGGACGAGCGTGCGCGCGGCATCGGCCTGGGCCAGAAGTTGCTGGACCGCGCCGAGGCCGCGGCGCTGGAGAACGACTGCGCCTACCTGCGCCTGGAAGTGCGGCCGGACAACCGCGGTGCCATCGCTCTCTATGAGCGTAACGGCTACCGTCCGTTTGCCACGGTGCGCGACTATTACGAAGACCACAGCGAAGCGCTGCGCTTCGAAAAGCGTATCCGCCAGATCAACGAACGCACGCACCGTCACGTGCCTTACTACCGGCAAACCACCGAGTTCACCTGCGGCCCCTCGGCGCTGCTGATGGCCATGGGCGCGCTGGAACCCCAGCGCCGTCTGGAGCGCAGCGAGGAACTGCGCCTGTGGCGCGAGGCGACCACCATCTACATGACCGCCGGCCACGGCGGCTGCAGCCCGCAGGGCCTGGCGCTGGCGGCGCACCGACGGGGATTCCGGGTGCAATTGCAGCTATCAGAAGATGGCCCGTTGTTCCTCGATGGCGTGCGCAGCGAGGAAAAGCGCGAGGTGATGCGCCTGGTCCACGAGGACTTTGCCGCCGAACTGGCTCGCAGCGACGTGGAGCAACTGCTGCTCAACCAGTTGGATATCGACAGCGCGCTGGAGGCAGGCGGTCAGCCGATGGTGCTGATCAGCAGCTACCGCCTGACCCGCTCCAAGGCGCCGCACTGGGTGACGGTCACCGACTGCGACGAGGACTTCGTCTACCTGCACGACCCCGACGTCGACCACAGCCAGCACCGCGAGCCGCTGGACTGCCAGCACATCCCGGTGAGCCACGCGGAGTTCGAGCAGATGAGCCGCTTCGGCCGCAGCAAGCTGCGCGCGGCGGTGATCCTCTACCAGCGCTGACGCTAGCCGGCGATGGCTTCGCCACCGACCCGCAGCACGCCGGTATCGATCGCCAGGTGCACCAGTTCAGCGTGGGACACCACCTGCAGCTTCTGCTTGAGCAGGGTGACGTGGTTCGACACCGTCTTGGCGCTGATGCACAGGTGTTCTGCCACCTGCCGCACCGGCAGGCCGCGGGCGAGCATCACGAAGATCTCGAACTCGCGCTGGGTCATGCCCTGCAGGCGCGGGTCCTGGCCGTCGGCGCCCCGGGGCTGGCGCGCCAGCTGGGTGGCCAGCGGCTGCTCGATGTACGCATGCCCCGCCAATATTCGCCTGACCGCCTCCACCAGCACCGCCGGCGAGGCGCCCTTGGTGATATAGCCCGCCGCGCCGGCGTCCAGCGCCTGGCGTACCAGCGGCAGCTCGTCGTGCATGCTGAAGAACAGCACGCGCAGTTGTGGCAGGCGCTGGCGCAACCGCCGGGTGACTTCCAGGCCACTGATGCCGGGCAGGCCGATATCCAGGATCACCAGGCTCGGCACGCTGCGCTGCACCGCCTCCAAGGCGGACTCGCCATCGATGGCCTCGCTCACCTCGACCTCGGGGATCAGCCCGCGCAGCAGTGCGGCGACGCCGTCGCGGACCACGAAATGATCGTCCACCAGCAGGATCTTCACGCCCTCTCTCCTTCCATCACACCGGTTGCCAACGGCATCCACAAGCGCAGGGCCAGGCCGCCACCCGGTCGACGGCGCAGGTGCAGTTCGCCGCCCAGGCAACGGGCCCGCTCGTGCATGGAACGCATGCCGATGCCTGCTCGTGGCCGCCCGTTGCAGCCTCGCCCATCATCACGCACCCACAGGTAGAGCCGCCCGCAATGGCGTCGCAGGATCACCCGAACCCTCCGCGCGTCGGCATGTCGCGCCACGTTGGTCAGCGCCTCCTGTAGCAGGCGGTACAGGTGCGCCTTCGCCACTGTCGGCAGCGCCGGCAGTGGCTCCAGGTGCAGGCTGCACCTCACCCCCTGGCTGGCCTGCCATTGCCCGACGTGCAGCCGCAGCGCCTCTTCCAGGCTGACCCGCTCCAGCACCACCGGGTAAAGGTCGCGCACCAGCGCACGAAAACTCTCGTTTAGGCCCTGGCAATGCTGCTCCAGACGGTCGAGGGTGACGCATCCGATACCGTCCTGGCCTTCCAGGCTGCGCAGCAGGAATACCTGCGCGCGGATGCCGGCGAGGTACTGGCCGATGTCATCGTGCAGCGCCTGGGCCAACTGCTGGCGCTCACGCTCCTGCACCGCGAGCAGCGCGCGGGTCAGCTCGGCATTTTCCACGCAGGCACGTTCCAGCTCGCCGACCATGCCGTTGAAGCCACTGGCCAGGCGCTGCGCCTCGGGTAGGGCATGGTCTGGCAGGCGTACCTGGAACTGGCCACGGGAGACATTCTCCAGGGCACCATGCAGTTGCTCCACCACCCGCAAGCCCCCCTGCACGGCCCAGCGGATCGCCAGCAGACTGGCCAGCAGCGATACGCCGAACAGCACCAGCAGTTGCACCAGCGAATCGCGCACCTCGTCGATCTCGTCGCGCGGGTCCAGGCTCAATTGCACGCGTCGGCCATCGGCCAGCGTGAGCAGGGTCGGCGCCGGCAGGTCGGGATACAGGCGAGTCACCAGCCAGTCATCCAGGCCGGTGTGCGGTGCGGGCGCCCCAGAGTCCAGCCAGTGCACGCGCACATGGCGCAGGCCGGCGGTGAGGTCGGGGTCCAGGCTGGCCGGGTCGCGCTGCGCTGCCTCACGCAGGTACTCGAGCACGCCCCGCGCGGCATCCATCTCACGGCGCACATCGTCGTTGCCCTGATGCACCAGCACCGCCAGGCAAACCCCAGCGAGTAGCGCGAAGAACAACCCGACCAGCAGGTTGATCCGCCACAGCGCGGACATCTAGTGCGCGCCGCGACAGGTCGTGATGCAGCCTACCGGCGCCACGGGCGCACGCAGCTCCGCCGCCGGCAGGTAACCGTTGCGCGTGTAGAGGAAATCGAAACCGAACAGGCTGAGCATCAGCAGGATCGGCAGGACGAGAGTGACGGCGATACGCATGGCGACGCTCCTCTTCTGGTTCTTGTAGCGCCATCCTAGGTCGCGGGCGCGGCGCGCAACCTACTACCTTGGTACTGCCCCACCGGTACTTTCTGCATATTTGCCGCGCCGTGGGCGATTCCTATGCTGGCCGCACAACAACAAGCCGGCCCACCCAGGGAGTCGCCCATGCGTCAGTTCGCCCTTCATGGCGTCGCCTATCTGCTCGCGGTTGCCTGCGCCGCTGCCTTCAGCCTCGGGGCTCGTGCCGAGGAAGCTCCTGCGCTGGAAATCCGCATCGGCTACCTGGGCTACACGCCCGATCCGGGCCCGCTGCTGTCCAACGTCATCCCCGAACCCACCGACGCCGGCCTGCGCGGCGCCGAATTGGCGATCACCGACAGCAACAGCACCGGGCGCTTCCTCAAGCACCGCTACAGCCTGGAAGCCGCCAGTTCCGATACCCCGGAAAAGCTGCTGGGCGAAGCCGGGCGCCTGCACGCCGCTGGCCTGCGCCTGTTCGTGGTCAACGCCCCGGCAGACACGCTGCGCCAACTGGCCGCCGCGCTTCCGGACAGCCTGCTGTTCAACGCCGGCGCTGCCGATGACGAACTGCGCGCCAGCCAGTGCGCGGCAAACGTGCTGCATACGCTGCCCAGCCGGCTGATGCTGACCGACGCCCTCACCCAGTTCCTGGTGCTGCGCAAGTGGACGCGCTGGCTGCTGATCGTCGGCCAGCGCCCGGAAGACGCCCTGTACGCCAACGCCCTGCGCCGCTCGGCCAAGCGCTTCGGCGCGAAGATAGTCGAAGAAAAACCCTTCACCTTCGATAACGATCAGCGCCGCAGCGCCCAGGCCGACATGGCGCTGTTCACCCAGTCCAGCGAGGACTACGACGCCGTGCTGGTAGCCGACGAGCACGGCGACTTCGGCGAGTACGTGCCCTACAACACCTGGTTGCCGCGGCCCGTCGCCGGCACCCAGGGGCTGGTCGCCACCGGCTGGCACAAGACGGTGGAAACCTACGGCGCCGCGCAGCTGCAGAAGCGCTTCGAGGAACGCGCCGGGCGCTGGATGAACGACCGCGACTTCGCCGCCTGGATCGCCGTGCGCAGCATCGCCAGCGCCGTTACCCGCCTGCGCGACGCCGATCCCATGGCGATCCGCACGCTGTCGCTCTCCCCCGACCTGCCGCTGGACGGCTTCAAGGGCTACAAGCTCGGCTTCCGCCCGTGGGATGGCCAGCTGCGCCAGCCGATCCCGCTGGTACAGCCACGCGCGCTGGTCAGCACCTCCCCGCAGGAAGGCTTCCTACACCCGGCCAGCGAACTCGACAGCCTCGGCCTGGACGCACCGGAAAGCCAGTGCCACCTCGCCGACACACAGCCATAAGAAGAACGCCCCATGAGGAACCTGCCCATGCCCCGCCTGCTTGCCCTCTCCTGCCTGAGCCTCGCGCTCGGCCTGGTACCCACGGCCTTTGCCGCCACCGCCTACGTGTCCAACGAGAAGGACAACAACCTCAGCGTCATCGACCTGGATACCCTGGCCGTCACCGGCACCATCGACACCGGCAAGCGCCCGCGCGGCCTGGCGCTGTCCCACGACAACAAGCTGCTGTACGTCTGCGCCAGCGATTCGGACACCGTGCAGGTAATCGACCTGGCCACCCGCAAGATCATCAAGCAACTGCCCTCGGGCGCCGACCCCGAGCAGTTCGCCCTGCACCCCAACGACCGCTGGCTGTATGTCTCCAACGAGGACGATGCGCTGGTCACTGTGGTCGATACCCAGACCGCCCAGGTGCTCGGGCAGATCGACGTCGGCGTCGAGCCAGAAGGCATGGCGGTGAGCCCGGATGGCAAGTGGGCGGTGAACACCAGCGAGACCACCAACATGCTGCACTGGATCGACACCGCGACCCAGAAGCTGGTGGACAGCACCCTGGTGGACCAGCGCCCGCGCCACGCCGAGTTCACCCACGACGGTTCGCAGGTCTGGGTCTCGGCGGAGATCGGCGGCACCGTCAGCGTGGTCGACACCGCCAGCCGCCAGATCCTCAAGACCCTGCGCTTCGCCATCCAGGGCGTGCACCCGGACAAGGTGCAGCCGGTGGGCGTGCAACTGACCCGCGATGGCAAGTACGCCTTCGTCGCCCTCGGCCCGGCCAACCATGTGGCGGTGGTGGATGCGAAGACCTTCGAAGTCCTCGACTACCTGCTGGTGGGGCGCCGCGTCTGGCACCTGGCGTTCACCCCGGACGAGAAGACCCTGCTGGCCACCAACGGCGTCAGCGGCGATGTCTCGGTGATCGATGTCGCCTCGCGCAAGGTCACCAAGTCGATCAAGGTGGGCCGCTATCCGTGGGGCGTGGTGGTGACGCCATGAGTGCGCTGACGGTCCGCGACCTCGGCTTCTCCTACGGCCCGCGCCGCGCCCTCGACGGCCTGGAGTTCGAGCTCCCCGCCGGGCGCTTCACCGCCCTGCTGGGGCCCAACGGTGCCGGCAAGTCCACCCTGGTTGCCCTGCTCACCCGGCTCTACGACCTGCAGCAGGGCGAGATCGACGTGCTCGGCTACAGCCTGCGCCAGCAGCCGCGCCTGGCCCTGCGCCAGCTCGGCGTGGTGTTTCAGCAGAGCACCCTGGACCTGGACCTGAGCGTGGAGCAGAACCTGCGCTACCACGCCGCCCTGCATGGCCTGCCGCGCAGCGTGGCGCACGAACGGATCGACGCCGAACTGGCTCGCCAGCACTTGCAGGAGCGCCGTCGCGACAAGGTCCGTGCGCTCAATGGCGGCCATCGCCGCCGCGTGGAGATCGCCCGCGCGCTGCTGCATCGGCCACGCCTGCTGCTGCTCGACGAGGCCAGCGTCGGGCTCGACCCGGCGGCGCGCCAGGCGCTCAACAACCATGTGCGCCGGCTGTGCCGCGAGGATGGCCTGGCGGTACTCTGGACCACCCACCTGCTGGATGAGGTGCGCGACGAGGATGCGCTGCTGGTGCTCGATCGCGGCCACCTGGTCGCCCGTGGCGAGGCGCGGGACATCTGCGCGGCGGACGCCGGCAACCTGGAGCGCACCTTCCACCGCCTGACCCGCCTGGAGGCCTGCGCATGAGTACCCTGGAGAGCCTGCGGCTCGGTCCTGCCGCCTACTGGCAATGCCTGTGCGGCATCGTCAGGCGCGAATGGCTGCGCTTCGTCCTGCAACGCTCGCGTTTCCTCAGCGCGCTGGTGCGGCCGCTGCTCTGGTTGCTGGTGTTCGCCGCCGGCTTCCGCGCCGCGCTGGGCATTTCGATCATCGAGCCGTACGACACCTACGTCACCTACGAGACCTACATCGTGCCGGGGCTGTGCTGCATGATCCTGCTGTTCAATGGCATGCAGGGCTCGCTGTCAATGGTCTATGACCGCGAGATGGGCAGCATGCGCGTGCTGCTGACCAGCCCGCTGCCGCGTGCCTTCCTGCTCGCCAGCAAGCTGTTGGCCACCGCGCTGGTGTCGCTGTTGCAGGTCTACGCCTTCCTGCTCATCGCCTGGCTGTATGGCGTGCAGCCGCCGCCGATGGGGCTGGTTGCCGCGCTACCGGCATTGCTGCTGGCCGCCCTGCTGCTGGGCGCGCTGGGGTTGCTGCTGTCCAACGGCATCCGCCAGCTGGAGAACTTTGCCGGGGTGATGAATTTCGTCATCTTCCCTCTGTTCTTCCTCTCCTCCGCGCTCTACCCGTTGTGGAAGATGCGCGAGGCCAGCCAGTGGTTGTACTGGCTGTGCGCGCTGAACCCGTTCAGCCACGCCGTGGAACTGCTGCGCTTCGCCCTGTACGAGCGCTTCAATCCGCTGGCCAGTGGCGTCTGCCTGGGCCTGACGCTGCTCTTCGCCGGCCTTGCCGTGCTGACCTTCAACCCGCAGCACGCCGCCCTGCGCAAGGGGTGAAATCTCCTACTTTGGTACTGGTTTGCCCCTCCGGACGTCGAATTTCCAAAGCGGCAGCGCCGGCATCTAATGGCCACTACAAGAAGAACTAATCAGAGATACCGCCATGCCTCGCCTTGCCACTGCCCTGTACGGCCACATGAGCGGCTGCCTCGCCGCGTGCCTGCTCAGCCTGACGCTTCCGGCCGCGCAGGCCGACGACACGCCGCTGTTCTCCGCAGACGGCTATCGCCAGGCCCAGTACCGCAGCCCGACGCCGCCTTCCGCCGACCACGCCGTTACCCTCGACACCCCCGCCCTGCAGGCGCTGCTCAAGCGCGAGCCGAAGGCCCGGCTGGTGGACGTTTACCGCCGCACCTTCTTGAACGGCCAGTTCGTCGAAGATGAAAAGCACCGCAACCTGCCCGGCAGCCTGTGGCTGGCCAACGTCGGCACCGGCATCCTGGAACCGCAGTGGCAGGCCTACTTCGAACACAATCTCGCCCAACTCACCGAGGGCGATGCCAAGCGGCCGCTGGTGTTCTACTGCCGCTCCGACTGCTGGATGAGCTGGAACGCCATCCGCCGCGCGCATGCGCTGGGCTATGCCAGCCTCTACTGGTACCGTGACGGTATCGACGCCTGGGAGCAGGCGGGACTGCCCTTGCAGGACGCCCAGCCGCAACCCCTGAAGTAACTTGCAATCACCGCCCATAACGACAACAACGAGGTGCAGGCCATGTACAAGATCCTGATCGCCGACGATCACCCGCTGTTCCGCGAGGCGATCCACAACGTCATCGCCGACGGCTTCCCCGGCAGCGAAGTGATGGAGACCGCCGACCTCGACAGCGCCCTGGGCCTGACCCAGGAACACGACGATCTCGACCTGATCCTGCTCGACCTGAACATGCCCGGCATGCATGGCCTGAATGGCCTGATGAGCCTGCGCAACGAGGCGCCGACCATTCCCGTGGTGATCGTCTCCGCCGAGCAGGACAAACAGGTCGTCCTGCAGGCCATCACCTACGGCGCCGTAGGCTTCATCACCAAGTCCTCACCGCGCGTGCAGATGACCGAGGCCATCGAACAGATCCTCAACGGCAACGTCTACCTGCCGTCGGACATCATCCGCACCCAGAAGTCCTCGCCACGCCGCAGCGGCCAGGAAGACCACAGCATCCCGCCAGAACTGCTGCAGGCACTGACCCGCAAGCAACTGCTGGTGCTGGAGCGGATGACCAAGGGCGAGTCGAACAAGCAGATCGCCTACAACCTGGAGATCGCCGAGACCACGGTGAAGGCCCACGTCTCCGCCATCCTGCGCAAGCTGAAGGTGCACAACCGCGTGCAGGCGATTCTCTGCGCGGGCGACATCGACTTCGCCGCCTACCTGCGTCGCTGAAACTTTCATCAGCGTGCCGCTGAGACCGCTACCGGGAACCACTCGATGCCCTCCACCCGCACCCTGAGCCTCACCGGCCTGGCGATGCTTGCCTTCGCCGGCAACTCCATCCTCTGCCGCCTGGCGCTCAAGGCCGCCAGCATCGACGCGGTGAGCTTCACCGGCATCCGCATCCTCTCCGGCGCGCTGATGCTTGCCGTGCTGCTCAGACTGCGCCGCCGCGCCGCCAGCGAAGGGGGCAACTGGCGCGCAGCAGCGGCGCTGTTCGTCTACGCCGCGGCCTTCTCCTACGCCTACGTGCAGCTGGATGCGGGTACCGGCGCCCTGCTGCTGTTCGGCGCGGTGCAGGTGACCATGATCCTGGTCGGCCTGCTGCGCGGCGAACGCCTGCACGGCCAGGCGCTGCTCGGCTTCCTGCTGGCTCTCGGCGGGCTGCTCGCCCAGCTGCTGCCCAGCGCCAGCGCGCCGCCGTTGGCCGGCGCGCTGCTGATGCTGCTGTCGGGTGTGGCCTGGGGGCTGTATTCGTTGCTGGGTCGCCAGGGCAGCGATCCGCTGGCGATCACCACCGGCAATTTCGCGCGCGCCATTGCCTTTGCGGCCTTGCTGGCGGCTTGCTTCCACGCCGATCTGCGGGTGGATGCGATGGGTGTCGTCTATGCCGTGCTGTCCGGCGCGGTGGCGTCGGGCATCGGCTACGCGATCTGGTACAGCGCACTACCGGGTCTGTCGGCGATCCAGGGCGCTTCGGTGCAGTTGAGCGTACCCATTCTCGCCGCCCTTTCCGGCGCCGTGCTGCTCGGCGAGGCGATCAGCCTGCGCCTGGCACTGGTGTCATTGGCGGTGCTCGGCGGGATCGCGCTGATCCTGCTGGCCAAGGTGCGCGCTCCGGCCGCCCAGCGGGCCTGATTCAATCTGTTTTTTGCAGGAGCGAGCTTGCTCGCGAACGATGTTTCCGCGTTGAGCGGTTCGCGAGCAAGCTCGCTCCTACTATTCGTGGGCCTGGGAAGGTCCGTGCAAGCTATTACCCTCTCCCAGAGGATGGGGGCGTATGGTGCAGGATATAACCACAACTTCAGCCTGTACGGACTCCCCCTCTCCCCTTGGGAGAGGGCTGGGGTGAGGGCCAGCCCGAGCGACGAAGCCACCCACACACCAGCGCTCAAATCAGTGGGCGCTATCGATCAGATGGCACAGCGCGGTCTTCAGCTTCATCGGCCGCACCGGCTTGTGCATCAGCGTGTGCCCCAGCTCGCGGATCTGCTGCTTCAGCTCGTTGCTGTAGTTGGCGGTGATCATCAGCGCCGGTAGCGGCGTGCCGCGTCGGGCGTTGATCGAGGCGACGGCATCGACGCCGTTCAGCCCCTCGTCCAGGTGGTAATCGACGATCAACAGGTCCGACTCGGCATGGAAATTATCGACCTGCCGCGCCAGGTCCTCCTCCGACAGCGCGGTCACCACCTGGCAACCCCAGGTTTCCAGCAGCGTGCGCATGCCGGCGCAGATCGCGGCATCGTTATCCAGCACCCAGACGCGCGACCCGCGCAGGCGCTCCACCAGGTCGTCGGCGGTACGCTCCGGTTCCGGTTCGGTGCGCGCCACGCGGCGAGCCAAGGGGACTTCGATGGAAAAACGCGACCCCTTGCCCAGCGCCGACTCCACCTGGATACGATGGCCGAGCATGCGTGCGATCTTCTCGACGATCGCCAGCCCCAGCCCCAGCCCGCGGTCCTGGTGAAAGCGCTGCACGTCACCGCGTTTGAACTCCTGGAATATCTCGCCGAGCTTGTCCGCGGCGATGCCCACGCCGGTGTCCCAGACCTCGATCCACAGGCTGTGCCGGCGCCGCCGGCAGCCCAGCAGCACGCGCCCCGAAGGCGTGTAGCGGATGGCGTTGGTCAGCAGGTTGCGCAGGATCCGCGCCAGCAGCTGGATATCGCTGCGCACCTGGGCGCCGCACGGCACGAAATCCAGCACCAGGCCTTCGCTGGCGGCGACCTGGCGGTACTCGGCTGCGAGGTTGCCGAGCAGTTCGCTGACGTCGAACGAGGCGATGTCCGGCTTGATCACCCCGGCATCCAGCTTGGAGATGTCCACCAGAGTACCGAGCAGGGTTTCAACATCCTCCAGCGACTGGCTGATGTTGCGTACCAGCACCTCACCGCTGCGCTCCTGCAGCGCGCTGGTGAACAGCCGCGCGGCGTTCAGCGGCTGCAACAGGTCATGGCTGACGGCGGCGAGGAACTTGGTCTTCGACAGGTTGGCCTGCTCCGCCTCGCGCTTGGCCTCGCGCAGCCGGCCCTCGACCTGGCTGCGTTCGTCGATCTCGCGCTTGAGCTGGTCGTTGAGGCTGGTCAGCTCGGCGGTGCGCTCACGCACCCGCTGCTCCAGGTTCTGGTAGGCCTGGTGCAGCGCCTCGGCGGTGCGGCGGCGCTCGGTGATGTCACGGATCAGCACGAACAACCCGCTCACCGTGCCGTCGGCCTGTCGGTTGGGCACGTAGGAGCGCTGCATGTAACGCTCCTGACCGGCCAGGTTGGTCTCGGCAATCTCGAAGGTGACGCTTTCGCCCGACAGCGCGCGCTCGAAGTACGGCTCCAGCCGCTGGCAGTGTTCGGCGCTGTGCACCTCGCGCAGGTTGCGCCCGAGCATCGAGCCGCTGGGCCAGCGGTACCACTCCTCGTAGACCTTGTTGGTGAAGTCGTAGTCGAGGTCGGCGGTGAGGTAGGCGATCAGCGCCGGCACCTGGTCGGTGATCAGGCGAATCCAGCGCTCGCTCTCACGCAGCGCTTCAGCGTGGCGATAGCGCTCGGTGATGTCGGTGAAGGTGTTGACGAAGCCACCGGTAGGCAGCGCGTGGGTGCGAATCTCGAGCATGCGGCCGTCGAACAGTCTCTGCTCGATCACCCCTTCCGCCTCCCCCTTGCGCGGCCGGCTGCGTGGAGTCAGCAGCGGCAGCTCGCTGTCGGCCATGACCTCGGCAAAGGGTCGGTGTGCCCCGATCGGCGCCAGCCCGCAAAGCTCCAGGAAGCGCCGGTTCCACAGTTCCAGCGCGCCATCGGCGCCGACCATGGCCACCCCCTGGGACAGGTTATCCACGGCGCGCTGCAGCAGGTGCGACTTCTGCGCCACCGCCTGTTCGCGGCGGGCCATCTCATTCTGCTTGATCTCGGTGATGTCGCTGTAGAGCACGACCAGGCCACCGTCGCGGGTCGGCCGCTCGGTGACGCGCACCCAGCGGTCGTTGCGCAGGCGATAGAGGGTATGTTCGTCGTCGCTGCTGCGCTGTTCCTCGACGATCAACCCGCTGCTCTGTGCCAGACGGCGCACTTCGGCAAGCCGCGTCCCTGCACCGACACGGGCGCGGGTCTGCGCCCAGAACGCCCGGAAACGCTCGTTGTAGAGGACGATGCGCTGCTGCGGGTCGAACAGCACGAAGGCGTCGGAGATGCTCTCGATGGCGTCGAGCAGGTGCTGGTGCGCGGTTTCGGCGCGCAGGCGGGCATCGCTGAGCAACTGGTTGCTGGACTTCAGCTCGACCATCGCCTCGCTCAGCGCGTCGGTGCGCTCGCGCACCTGCTCGGCCAGTACCACCGAATGCTGGAAGGCGCCGTACGCGTTGTCGCCGCGCGACGTGGCCGACTCGACACGCTCGATCAGCGCTGCATTGATCCGCTGCAGCTTGTGGTTGTCGCGCTCCAGCTCGTCGATCCGCGCGTGCAGCTCAGCCTCCGGCGTTGCCCCGAGGACGGCCAATGGCGACACCGGTGAAGGTCTGGTTGATATGCATGCCATTGAATTGTTCCCCGTAGGTGTTGAAGCCGATCACCTGCTGGCTGCGGAGGAACTCGGCGGTGGGCTCGGTATCGCCGGCCACCTCCAGCTCCAGCCGCCGCAGGAAGCAGTCGCAGCCGATCGTCAGCAGTGGCGGGCCGAGGCGCTCGTGCAGGCGCTGGAACTGCGCCTGGAGCCCCGGTAGCAGCGGGCCGGTGCTCATGGCGGTGAGGACGATGCCGTTCTCCACAGCGCAGTAGAAGGTCAGGCTGAGGTCATCGTTGATCTGCTGGATCGAACGCACGTAGTACTGGTCGCGCACCCGCACCGCCAGCGGGTGCGCCGGGAACAGCGAGAAGTCCAGTTGCTCCAGCGGCACCCCGACCAGGCGGGCGAATTCCAGCGCTGCCGGTTCTGCGTTGAGCTCCAGCACGCGGCGGCTGTCGCTGTCGGCGCGGGTGACCACCAGCTTCTCCTCGCTCGGCAGCACGTGGTGGGTGGTGAACACCTCGAAGTCGAGCCAGGTGTTGAACAGCACCACCACCGCCGCCCCCGTGTGGAACTGGCCCTGGTAGAAGACGTGGGTGTGGGTCAGGTGATTATCGTCACCGGCCGAGCCGCCGAAATGCGGGATGGCACCGAGCGCAGCACTGAGCGCGGCGAGCACCACTTCCTCACGGCTGGAGAGACCGTCGAGCAGGGTCAGGGCGAAACTGTGGTCCTTGATCGGCGCCAGCCCGGCGCTGCGACAGTCCGCCACCAGCGACTCGACCATCTGCTGCGCGTCGATCAGGCTGAAGCGCTCCATCTCGTCCACCAGCGCACAGGAGATGGCGAAGCTGCGCAGGTCGAAGCCCACGGCGGTGACGCAGCCACGCCCATAACCCTGCGGGGTGATCTCGCCGGCGGTGGTGCAGCCGGCCAGGTCGATACCGCCGAAGTACTGCTCCAACGCGGCGGCCAGCGCTGGCAGGTCGTATTCGGCGGAACAGAAGAACAGCACGAAGCCCAGATTCGGATGGATCAGCTGGCGCGCCAGGTCCTGGGCGACCGCCTCGACGTCGCGGGCATCGGACATGCCGCGAACGACTCCTTGTGTTTCGTGCATGGCGTACGCCCAGTCAGGATATCGACGCTGGCATTCTACGAAGCGGCCGGGGCGCGCCCCATGCTACTTGGGTCGCGGCGGGTCTATCCGAAAGTAGCGGTGTCGGCTGTAGGAGCGAACTCCGTCCGCGATGCTTTTGAGATCGGTGTTTGTGCGCCGCTTCGGCGTGCTCGCGGACATTTTGTTTCGCCCCCTCGGGCGAGTTCCTTTTGTCAAACGTCGGCTAGCCGCCCTCACAAAAGGAACCAAAAGGTCTTCTCCCTGCATCCGGTTTTTCGCTTGGGGCGAAAAATACCCTCGTTGAATCGCAGTTTCAGGGGCACGCCGCGAAGGGGCACTCCAGAGCATGCGGGTATTCCACTGAAGACCTCACAGTCCAGAGCCAGAGCCATTTCGTAGGGCGCATAACCCGGAACGGGGTATCCGCCGATTGTCACAACGGAATGGCTGCATCAGGCAGCGGGCCAGAACAGCAACGTCAGTACCAGCATCCCGGCGTAGAATCCCGTCTCCACCGTCTCCGTCCACGGCTGAATCCTGCGCAGCGCGCCGTAGATGTGCACCACCACCATGAATCCCGCCACCGCCGCCAGCACCTCGAAAGTGGTCAGCAGCGCCTCGCCGGTCAGCGCCGCGCGCAGCATCAAGGCTTCGACGATGAGGATGAACGCCCCCAGGCAGCGCCCGAAATACACCGCAAGATCGGTGTGTTCCGGCAACTGCCACTGCATCACCCGCGCCCACAGCAGCGGCACCAGGAAGATGGGCAAGGCGAACACCAGGGTGGTGGCGATGGACAGAACCAGCAGGTAAGTCTGCGCGTGCGCGCTCCACGATCCGATCATGACGAGCCTTCCTTGAAGTGAAGAAAAAAGGCGGGCGACACGCTGTGCCGACCCGCCGAAATGCAGCCAAAGGAGTTGGGGGATTACCAGTTGAGGACGGCGCCCACCGCGAAGGTGTCGGTGTCCTCGCTGACGGTGGAGCCCTTGCGGCCGTCGATTTCGTAGACGTTGTACTCGGCTACCAGCTTCAGGTTGTCGTTGATGGTGCGGAAGTAGGCGATGCCCTTGGTGGAGTAGTCCGCCGCGCTGCCCAGGCCGTTGCCGTCGTCGCGGGTCTCGCCGGTGGACAGCGCTACACGGTTCTTGCCCCAGCTGTAGGAGCCCTGCAGCAGCACGCCGCGGCTGTCCACTTCGCGCAGCGCGGCTTCGCCGGCGTTGTTGGTGAAGAACGGGTTGATGCCCTTGGCGGTGAAGCCCGAGCCGGTCAGCGAGAGGCCGCCCATCTTCGCCTGGATGCCGTAGCCCAGGCCCTTGGAGGTCACGCTGTCGACTTCGTCGTTGGTGTTCTTCGAGGTCTGGTAGGCGCCGTTGACCCAGCTGTAGATCTGCGCGCCGCCGACATCGAACTGGTAGCTGATCTCGCTCTCGTAGCGCGGGTTGTCCTGGTAGGCCTTGTCGTCGAGGCCGTCGCTGGCGTCCTTGTCGATCTGGTTGGTGTCGATCGGGTCCATGATGCCGACAGCGACGCGTAGACCATCCACCAGGTTGTTGTTGCGGTAGGTGATCTGCGAGGTCGGGAACGGGTACGGGTAGCCGGTGCCGATGTTGCCGAAGGACACGCCCTTGCCATCCACCAGGCCGAGGGTGTCGCTGGCGTTGCCGAAGCCGGCGAGCAGTTCGTCGAGGAAGATGTTGGAGCGCGAGAACAGGCCGAAGTCCTTGCCGATCAGCACCTCGCCCCAGTCGCCGGCGACATTGCCGTAGAACTGCCGGACGTCGATGGCGGTATCGGTGCCGTCCTGCTCGCTGTCGTTGATGGTCACCCAGAACGACGAGCGCCCGGTGAGGGTCAGGCCGTCGATCTTCTTGCCGAAATTGAAGCCGATGTAGTTGGGCAGGAAGCCCATCTTCACCCGCGACTGGCGGCGGTCGTAGGTATCGCCGTTGCGGTCGACGTCGCTGTTCACATAGAAGGCGTTGAAGTAGCCGTCGGTGGAAAAGGTGGTGTCATCCTTGTCGTACAGCAGGATGTCGGCGCGAGCCCCGCTCGACGCTGAAGACAGGGCCAGGGTGGCCAGTGCCAGCGGCAGAAGCTGGCGGCGGACGGCGATGTTGTTCTTGTTCATGGCGCTCTCCGGGTGAATGGAACGACTGCGGTTTCAGTCGTGGCGGAGGCGATTATCGAAATGGCGAAAGCCGCGACATACGCTGCTTTGGCGCCGTTTCACCGGGCCCTTCGGGCGTTCTGCGAGAGCGCTGCGCAAGGCTCTGCGACCGCCACTACCTCAGGCTCGCGGCGATGGTCGCGCTGGGTCGCGACCGCCGGGCCACTACCTGGGACCCGACCCAGGGAGCAGGTCGCGGGGCGTAAGGCAGAAGTCGACCGGGCGACCGCCTTGCGGACGGTACCCTCGGTCGAAAGTACGAGTCTCAGGCGCGGCTGAGCAGCAGCCAGTGGCCGCCCTGGGCAGAGGTCAGCGCGGAATGCGCGGCGCGTAGCTCGGTGCCGCAAAGGCTCTCCAGGGCCTCGGCCATGAGTGCCCGGTGAGGCGGTAGGACACCCGCCAACTGGTCATGCCAGGCCTGCTGCAGACGCTCGGCGAAATCGCCCGGCGCGCGGGCCAGTTCGGCAGCCAGCGAAGCACGCAGACTGTCGACACGCTGCGGGTCGATGCGCAGCAGGGCCTCGCCCTGCTGGTAGAGGAAGCTGTCCACCTCGGCCTGCAATTCAACAGCCGAGAGCAACGGCGACTGCACTGCGAAGAGGATGCCGCGCCGCATGCCTATCTGGCGGAAACCACAGTACAGCGCATAAGCCAGCTGCCGTTCACCGCGCAGCCAATGGAAGAAAGCCGGCTCCAGCACACGCGCCAACAGGCGCCACGCGGCTTCGTCCGCCACCGAGCGGGACACCAGTGGGCAGAACAGCAGCAACGCTGCTTCGCCCGGCATCTCCAGCACCTGGCGGTGACGGCCGGGCGGCCCGCTGCGCGGTGGCAGCGGGCTGGCGCTCGAGTGATCGGCCAGGGTATCCGGCAACTCGATACCCAGGGCCAGGGCGTCCCAGTGAGCAGCCGACCAGTCCGGCAGCGCTTCGCTGTCCCCCGCCAGCACCTGCGGCAGCAGGTCGATCAATTGACGGATGGGCATTTCGCCTTCGCGGCGACGGCGTTCGGCCGCCAGCAGGCGCGCGCCCTGCCCCAGTACTGCGGCTGGAGGATGCTGGAGGGCATTGATAGCGCACTCGGCTAGGTCGGCGAGCTGGTTTCTGGCGCCGGACAGCAGCAGCGCCCAGTCACTTTCCAGGGCTTCCAGGCGCAGCGTGACACCTTCGTGCCGCGCCGCGCCAGCCAACGGGCGCAACACCTGCCGGGCACTGAGGAAGGCCTGTCGACCCGGCGCCTGGGGGAAGCGCCAGCGCAGGTGCAGGGCCGCTGGCTCGCTGTCGGCCGGAAGCTGCGTCGGTGTAAAGGACCAGGGCTCGGCACGCAGCGGTTCGGCGGCGCGCTTCGCGCAGCGCACGACGTCGAGAATGAAGCCGGCCGAGGTCAGGGATTCGCCGATCACCAACTCCGAGGCCAGCAGGCGGATCATTCGCGACGCCACCAATTGGCCGAGCCAGACCGATGACGCGTCGCTGCGCGCTCTGCGCTGCAACTGCGCCAATGACCCCGTTGCCCCATCGGCAGGCGCAGCGGCGAGCACATCCGCCGGCAACTTGCGCAGCGCCTCCAACCAGGAGAGAAAGGCCGACTCCACGAGATCGGCCGTGGACGCTTCGGCCAGTTCGAAATCGAAACGCAGCAACGCCTGGCCGTCGGCGAAGCGACTCAGGCGCGCACGAGCACTGTCGGCCAGCCCGTTCTGCCCCAGGCAGGCCAGCAGCGAGCCGGGCGCCTCGTCGGCCAGCCAGCCCTGCAGTTGCTCCAGCAGCGCGCCGCCCTCGCCCTCCATGCCATCCAGGGCGAATGCCAGGACCAGCCGTGGCGCGCCCGGCAGGCGCAGTTTCAGCTCCTCACCGCTGAGCGGCAGAAGGGATTCCCGGCCAGTGCTTGCAACGGCCGCGCCCAGGGGAAACACACTCCCTTCACGCTCCGCCAGTATCGCCAGCTCTTCCAGTGTTTGCGGGCCCTGCAACCAGAGTTCCAGCGCACCGCCGACCTGGCAGGAGCGGATGAAATCACGCAGCGCCTGCTGGAACTCGGCGCTTTCCACCTTCAAGGTGTCGCGCCGGCCGGCCACGAAGCGCCCCAGCGCGTGCCCCGGCGCCACCGCCAAGGCCAGGGCGGCGTCGATCAGGGTATCGGGATCGCGGCCGCGGGCAAGAAACTCGGCCTCCAGCACTTCGCGTTCGGCCACCTGCACGGCTTCATCCAGGCGTGGTCGCGCGAGCATGTCCAGCAGGCGTGCCAATCCGTCCCCCAGTGCATCGGCCGGCACCTCGAAGAAGTAGTCGGTCTGCCGCGCGCGGGTGCTGGCGTTGACCCGCCCTCCGCGCGCCTGCACCCAGGGCATCAGTCGCTCACCCTCGACGAAGCGTTCGCCGCAGAGGAACAGCAGGTGTTCGGTGAAATGCGCAAGGCCGGGAAAGGCTTCGGGCTCGTCGTGGCTGCCACGGGCAATGCGCAGCAGCGCAGCGGCGTGGCTGGCGCCGGGAGCATGAATGACAGTGGCACGCAGGCCGTTGGCGAGAATCAGGGTCTTGGCGGGGAGATTGTTCATCGACATCCGGTCCGGTTCATGGCCGACACCATCGCCCAAGCCGGGGCAAAGGGAAATACGGCTTTGGCAGCAAATGTCCGCCGGCATTGGCCCGCCGCACTCGGGCGGCTACCATTCCCAGCTTCACCGCCCCTTCGGAATTTTCCCGCCATGAGCACCGCCCTGCTGATCATCGACGTCCAGTCCGACCTGTGCACCGGCGACTTCGCCTGTTTCGACATCGACAACGTGCTGCAGCGCATCAACAGCCTGAGCCACTCGGCGCGCGAGGCCGGCGTGCCGGTGCTGCTGGTGCAGCACGAGGATGACGATCTGCAGTATGGCAGCGCCGGCTGGCAGCTGGAACCGCGCCTGCTCACCCATCACTCCGACCTGAAGGTGCGCAAGACCACCCCGGACTCCTTCCTGCGCACCGACCTGGGCGAACACCTGCATTCACGTGGCATCGATCACCTGGTGATCTGCGGCCTGCAGAGCGACTACTGCGTCGATACCACCACCCGCCGCGCCCTGGCCCAGGGCTATGCGGTGACGCTGGTGGGCGATGCCCATTCCACCGTCGACAACGCCGTGCTCAGCGCCGCGCAGATCACCGCGCACCACAATGCGGTGCTGGGCAGCATCAGCAGTTTCGGCCCGCGCGCCACGGTCGTGGCAACTGCCGACGTGCACTTCTGAAGCCCGCCACGAGATAGCCATGAACTTCGACTGGAACGACATTCCGATCCTCCTCGCCCTCGCCCGCCACGGCAGCATGAGCGCCGCCGGCCGCGCCCTGGGCGTCGATCCCTCGACCATGAGCCGGCGCCTGGTGGCGGCGGAAGCCGCGCTGCAGACGCGGCTGTTCATTCGCGACAACGCCGGCTACAAGGCCACCGACGCCGGCGAGGCCTTTCTCAGCCATGCCGAGCGCATCCTCGGCGATGTGCAGAGCATGCTGCTGGAGACCCGCGACGAAGCCAGCGCCATCAGCGGCAGCGTGCGCATCACGGCGGTGGACTTCCTCTTCAGCCACTGGCTGGTGCAGCACATGCCCCATCTGGCGCGCACCTACCCGAGCCTGCAGTTGCAGCTGATCCCGGCGAACCGTTCGTTGTCCTTCACCCGTCGCGAGGCCGACTTCGCGCTACGCCTGGCACGCCCGGCGGAAGACGCCGCACTGGTGATGCGCAAGGTCGCCGACATCGGTTTTGCCGTGTACGCGGCCACGTCCTTTTCCCGCGTGCCGGTGGAGCTGTGGCCACAGCAGGCCTGGCTGGGCTACGGCGAGGAACTCGACGATACGCCGGAGATGGCCTGGGTGCGGCGCTTCGCCCCCGGCGCCGGCTTCGCCCTGCGCGCCAGCAGCGTAACCACGCTGATCCATGCCTGCCAGAGCGGCCTGGGCATGGCCCTGCTGCCGTGCATCCTCGGTGATCGCGAAGGGTTGGTGCGGCTGTCCGGGCCGGTGGTCATGCGGGAAATCTGGCTGCTCAGCCACCGCGACGCCGGCCGCATCGGCCGCTTCCAGGCCGTCAGCGACTGGCTGCGCGAAGTGTTCGACCAGGATGCCGCGCAGCTCAGCGGCGAGCACCTGGACGCCCGCGTGCTGGGCCCAGTGGAAATCAGCCGCGGCTGACCATGAAAAAGCCCGGATGTCTTGCGACATCCGGGCTTGCTGCTGCCGGAACCGAATGCGTGGTTACGGCTGGACCGGCGGCAGGTACTGCAGGGTGGTGCCCAGCGCCCAGAGCAGGAACAGCACCAGCGGGATGTGCACCAGCAACTGGACGAAGCTGAAGCCGATCAGGTCGCGGGCCTTCAGGCCCAGCACACCCAGCAACGGCAGCATGTAGAACGGGTTGATCAGGTTCGGCAGCGCCTCGGCGGCGTTGTAGATCTGCACCGCCCAGCCCAGGTGGTATTGCAGCTCGTTGGCCACCTGCATCACGTAGGGCGCCTCGATGATCCACTTGCCGCCGCCGGACGGGATGAAGAAGCCCAGCACCGCCGAGTACACGCCCATGAGCAGCGCATAGGTATCGTGGGAGGCGATCTGCACGAAGAAGGTGGAGATATGGTGGGCGATGGTCGAGCCGTCGCCGCCCTTCACCGTGGTCAGGATCGCAGCGATAGAGCCATACAACGGGAACTGGATCAGCACACCGGTGGTGGTCGGCACGGCGCGGGCGACAGCATCAAGGAAGTTGCGCGGGCGCCAGTGCAACAGCGCGCCGGCCATGATGAACAGCAGGTTGTAGGTATTCAGCCCGGAGATCGCGGTGATCGCCGGCTTGGTGCTGAACTCGTGGACCAGCCAGCCACCGGCCAGGGCCACCAGCATCAGGATCAGCAGCGGGCTGTGCTCCAGCCACTCGCCCGGGCGGGTTGCCTTCGGCGCGCTGGGCGGGGTGAAGCTGACGTCCACGCCGCAGGCCTTGGCATCGCGGGCGCTGCCGGCGCCGGGTGCGGTCATGTAGGCGATCACCAGCGACATCAGCACCAGGGCCAGCAGCATCACGCCGGATTGCCAGAGAAAGATGGTCTCGGTGAACGGGATGACGCCGGTGATCGCCAGGATCGACGGCGGCAGGCTGGCCGGGTTGGCCTGCAACTGCGCGGCGGACGACGACAGGCCCAGCGCCCATACCGCGCCCAGGCCCAGGTAGGCGGCTGCACCAGCGGCGCGGTAGTCCATCTTCAGGTCTTCGCGGCGAGCCAGTGCGCGCACCAGCAGGCCGCCGAACACCAGGGACAGGCCCCAGTTGAGCAGCGAAGCGACCATGGAGATCAGCGCGACCCAGGCCACCGCCGAGCGGCCGTTCTTCGGCACGCGGGCGAACAGGTCGATGAGCCTGGAAGCCGGGCCGGAGCTGGCAACCACGTAACCGCCGATGACCACGAAGGCCATCTGCATGGTGAAGGGAATCAGGCTCCAGAAGCCGTCACCAAAGGCCTTGGCGGTCTCCGTGGCCGGCGCGCCGATGGCCAGCGCGGCGACGGTGACGATCAGCACCGCCAGTGCGGCGAAGACCCAGGAGTCGGGGAACCAGCGTTCGGCCCAGTTGGAACAGGCCATGGCGAAGCGCGCGGAGCGGCTGTCCTGCAAGGCAGTGCCGGGGGTGTGCACGTGGGAAGTCATAATGGTCTACCTCATTGTTCTTGTCATGGCTCAATTCGGATGAGCTCGTTGTGGCAATGGTGCGGTGTTCAAAAACAGAAAAACCGCCCGGCCTGCGTGGGGCCGAGCGGTGACGCAAGGGTTTGCCGGCACCGGGGGGACGCCGAAAACCGCGGCGGGATGTCGTCTGTCGGTGTGCCCACCTCCCATCCCGCCTGCCAGAGCAGCATTGCTACATGCCGCCCGGCGCTCGCCAATAGGTCGTTAGTCGCGCGCCTCAGTCCCGGACGAGGGCCATGGCGACACCCTGGCCACCGCCGATGCACAGGGTCGCCAGGCCCTTCTTCGCATCGCGGCGGAGCATTTCGTGGAGCAGGGTCACCAATACGCGAGCGCCGGAAGCACCGATTGGGTGGCCAAGGGCGACGGCGCCGCCGTTGACGTTGACCTTCTCGGCGTTCCAGCCCAGCTCCTTGCCGACCGACAGGGCCTGCGCAGCGAAAGCTTCGTTGGCCTCGATAAGCTCGACGTCGTCGAGACTCCAGCCGGCCTTTTCCAGGCAGCTGCGGGTCGCGGTCACCGGGGCGATACCCATGATCGACGGGTCGACGCCGCTGCTGGCATAGGCTTGGATACGCGCCAGAACCGGCAGGTTCAGACTGCGTGCGCGCTCGGCGCTCATCAGCAGCACGGCGGCGGCGCCATCGTTGAGGGTGGAGGCGTTGCCGGCGGTGACGGTGCCGTCCTTCTTGAAGGCCGGCTTGAGCTTGGCCAGGGACTCGGCAGTGGTGCCGGCGCGCGGCTGCTCGTCGGTGTCGAAGGACAGCGGCTCGCCCTTGCGCTGGGGAATCAGCACCGGGGTGATCTCGTCCTTGAAGCGCCCGGCTTCAATGGCCGAGGCGGCCTTGAGCTGGGACTGCGCGGCGAAGGCGTCCTGGGCTTCACGGCTGATGCCGAACTTCTCCGCCAGGTTCTCGGCGGTGATGCCCATGTGGTAGTCGTTGAAGGCATCGATCAGGCCATCGCGCAGCAAGGTGTCCTGCAGTTCTGCGTGACCCATGCGCAGGCCGGTACGGGCCTTGGGCAGTACATAGGGCGCCAGGCTCATGCTTTCCTGGCCGCCGGCGATCACCACGTCGGCGTCGCCACAGCGGATCGCCTGGACGCCGAGGAACAGCGATTTCAGGCCCGAACCGCAGAGCTTGTTGATGGTCATCGCGGGTACTTCAACCGGCAGACCAGCACCGATGGACGCCTGGCGCGCGGGGTTCTGTCCGGCGCCGGCGGTGAGTACCTGGCCGAGGATCACTTCATCGATCTGGTCCGGCTTCACGCCGCTGCGTTCGAGCAGCGAGCGGATCACCAGGCTGCCCAGTTCATGGGCGGGAATATTCGCCAGGCTGCCCTGGAAGGCGCCGATGGCGGTGCGGGTGGCGGCGACTATCACTACGTCTTGCATGGATCATTCTCCGGAAGGCTTGGGCTGCCCTCTCCCCCCCTCTCCCTTCGGAGCGGGGCGCGTAGCCAGGGTTGGGGAGCGGGAAGCGCGGGATAACTCAGAAGGTCATTTCCTTCACATCGTCCGGCACGATCAGGCGGCCGGCGGTCTTCTCGGCGATCTCGGCAACGCTCACGCCCGGCGCGGTCTCGCGCAGGATGAAGGCGCCGTCCTCGATCTCCAGGTAGGCCAGATCGGTGAGCACCTTGCGGATGCAGCCGGCGCCGGTCAGCGGCAGCGAGCAGCGTTCCAGCAGCTTGGATTCACCGTCCTTGGAGGCGTGGGTCATGGTGACGATGATGTTGTCCGCGCCGGCCACCAGGTCCATGGCGCCGCCCATGCCTTTCACCAGCTTGCCGGGAATCATCCAGGAGGCGATGTTGCCCTGTACGTCCACCTCGAAAGCGCCCAGCACGGTGAGGTCGACGTGGCCGCCACGGATCATCGCGAAGGATTGCGCGGAGTCGAAGATCGACGCGCCCTTCACCGCGGTCACGGTCTGCTTGCCGGCGTTGATCATGTCGGCGTCGACGCTGTCCTCGGTGGGGAACGCACCCATGCCGAGCAGGCCGTTCTCCGATTGCAGCATCACTTCCATGCCCTCGGGCACGTAGTTGGCGACCAGGGTCGGGATGCCGATGCCCAGGTTCACGTAGAAGCCATCCTGCAGCTCGCGCGCCACGCGCTGAGCCATTTGTTCGCGGGTCAATGCCATCTTCTTGTCTCTCTTGTCCGGTGGGCTCAGGAACGCACGGTGCGTTTTTCGATACGCTTTTCGAAGGTTCCCTGAATGATGCGGTCGACGTAGATGCCGGGGGTGTGGATCTGGGTCGGGTCCAGTTCGCCCGGTTCGACGATTTCTTCCACTTCGACGACGGTGATGCGGCCCGCGGTGGCGACGATGGGATTGAAGTTCTGCGCAGTGTGGCGATAGATGACGTTGCCATAGTGGTCGGCCTTCCAGCCCTTGACGATGGCGAAGTCACCGGTGATGGCGCGTTCCATCACGTAGTGGCGGCCCTCGAACTCGCGCACTTCCTTGCCATCGGCGACCGGGGTGCCGTAGCCGGTGGCGGTGAAGAAGGCCGGGATGCCGGCGCCGCCGGCACGGAGTTTTTCCGCCAGGGTGCCCTGCGGGGTCAGCTCGACCTCCAGTTCACCGGACAGCAGTTGCTGCTCGAACAACGCATTTTCGCCAACGTAGGAGGCAATCATCTTGCGGATCTGCCGATCCTCCAGCAGCACGCCGAGACCGAAACCGTCGATGCCGCAGTTGTTGGAGACCACAGTCAGGCCCTTCACGCCCAGCTTGCGGATCTGCGCGATGAGGTTCTCCGGGATGCCGCACAGGCCAAAACCGCCGGCCAGTACCGTCATGTCGTCGGTGAGCCCGGCGAGGGCTTCCTCGTAACTGCCTACACGCTTGTCGAGTCCTGCCATGTTGCTGCCTCTTTCTTATTTGGAATGTCCGACCCATCGGTCAGAGAGCGAATGCAGCTTCACCGGCAAAGACTGATTTGTTAAGTTTGTTTTTCCAATCGATTGATTTGGCGTATTTATAAATGACCGTAAAGCAACTGCGCGCCTTCCTCGCCGTGGCCCAGAGCTTGAGCTTCGCCCAGGCCTGCGAGCGCCTGCACCTGTCGCAACCGGCGCTGAGCCTGGCGATCAAGAGCCTGGAGGAATCCCTGGGCGGCCAGTTGCTGGTGCGCACTACGCGCAGCGTGGCATTGACACCCGAAGGCGAGACGTTGCTGCCGGTGGCACGGCGCCTGTTGGCGGACTGGGACAACGCCGAAGAACTGATGCACCAGCACTTCACCTTGCAGCTGGGCAAGGTTTCCATCGCCGCCATGCCCTCCTTCGCCGGCAACCTGCTGCCTGCCGTGCTGCGCACCTTCCGTGATCGCCACCCGAAGGTGAATGTGGCGGTACACGACGTGATCAACGAGCAGGTGCTGGAGATGGTCCGCAACCGCCGTGTGGAACTGGGCATCGCACTGGAACCGGACAGTCTCGACGGGCTGACCTTCACGCCCTTCTATACCGACCGTTTCGTCGCGGTGCTGCCGGCGGATTCACTGCTGGCGAATGAGGCGCGAATTACCTGGGAGCAGTTGCTGGAAGATCACTTCATCACCCTGCAGCGCCCGTCAGCCGTGCGCTTGTTGCTGGAAGACCAGTTGGCGGCACGGCATGGTCGACTGCCGGTGGCGTTCGAAAGCCACCAGTTGGTGACGGTGGGCCGGATGGTCGCCGAGGGGCTGGGCGTCAGCGCCGTACCGCGTCTGTGCCGGCAGCAGATGGAGGAGTTGGGCGCGCGCTGCGTGGTGCTTGAGGAACCGCGCATCGAGCGCCGCGTTGGCCTGTTCTGCCTGGCGGAGCACCAGTTGTCCAGCGCCGCGCAGGCGCTGAGCGATGTGCTGGTGCACGGGACAGATTGGGCGGGGATGGAGCGGGAGTGATCGCGCCACGGGCCCAAGAGCCCCTCCCAGAGGGAACACTTCGAGAGCGCCGGCTGACTCAGAATTTCTCCTCGCCCCGAACGTTCCCCTCTCCCTTTAGGGGAGGGTTAGAGTGAGCGAGATCCATGGTTGCGGAATCTCAGATCTTCCCCCCCATCCGCAAACTGATCTCCCGTGCCACTTCCAGCAGCGCCCCCGCCGCCTCGCCGTGAACTTCGGCGGCAAAGCTCGCTTGTGAGCCAACCACGGTAATCACCCCGGCCAGTTCGCGGCCGGTCTTGAACAGCGGCACCGACAGCGCGTTCACTCCAGGCATCAGCAAACCGTGGACCGCATGCAGTCCTTCGCTGCGAATGCTCTCCAGCACTGACTGGTCCGCGCCCTCCTCCAGCCCAGCCTTGAACGCCGCGAACACCAGCCCGGTGGATGAACCGTGCAGCGGCAACACCGAGCCTACCTGCGTGACCAGCGTGACCACGCCCTGGGCCGGCTCGACCTGCACCACGGTGGGCCCGTGACTGCCCCAGATGGCGAGGAAGCAGGTCTGCCCCAGCGCGTCGCGCAGATCGGCCAGCGCCGGGCTGGCGACCTTCACCACATCCAGCCGGCGGATTGCGGCCAGGCCGACGTACAGCGCCTCACGCCCCAGGCCGTAATGGTTGGTCAGGGGATCCTGCTCGGCGAAGCCACTGGCGATCAATGCCTGCAGGTAGCGATGAACCTTGGCCGCCGGCATGTCCAGGTACTCGCCCAGGCGCTTGAGCGAGGTGCTCGGCGCGAGGTCCGCCAGGGCCTTGAGGATCTGCGTGCCGACCTCGGCGGACTGCACCTTCGCGCCCTTCGTCGGGACGGAGTCTTCTGCGTCGTTCATGGTCTTCAACTTAAAGGAACTCCCGGACGGGCTTGACGGCCCGTCGACACGAAATTACGTTAATCGTAATTCAATTACGATAAAAAGAGTAAAACCACCATGACCGCCTCTCCTGCCTACCAATCCGGGTTCGGCAACGAATTCGCCAGCGAGGCCCTGCCGGGTGCACTGCCCGTAGGCATGAACTCGCCGCAGCAGGTACCGTTCGGGCTCTACGCCGAGCAGTTCTCCGGCACCGCCTTTACCGTCCCGCGCAGCGAAGCCCGGCGCACCTGGCTGTATCGCATCCGCCCGTCCGCCGCGCACCCGCGCTTCGAGCGCCTGGAGCGGCAGATCACCGGCACGGCGCTTGGCCCGGTCACGCCCAATCGCCTGCGCTGGAACAGCTTTGAAATCCCGCAGGAGCCTACCGACTTCGTCGACGGCCTGCTATGCATGGCCGCCAACGCCGAGGCAGAAGCCTGCAGTGGCGTCAGCCTGTATGCCTACCGCGCCAATATCTCGATGCGCCGGGTATTCTTCAACGCCGACGGCGAACTGCTGATCGTGCCCCAGGCCGGCCGCCTGCGCCTGGTCACCGAACTCGGCATGCTGGAGGTCGAACCGCTGGAAATCGCCGTGATCCCGCGCGGCATGCGCTTGCGCGTCGAACTGCTCGACAGCCAGGCCGCCGGCTATATCGCCGAGAACCACGGCGCCGCCCTGCGCCTGCCCGACCTCGGTCCCATCGGCAGCAACGGCCTGGCCAATGCCCGCGACTTCCTCGCCCCGGTGGCGCATTACGAAGACGTGGAAGGCCCGGTGCAACTGGTGCAGAAATTCCTCGGCGAACTCTGGGCCACCCAGCTCGACCACTCGCCGCTGGACGTCGTCGCCTGGCACGGCAACAACGTGCCCTACAAGTACGACCTGCGCCGCTTCAACACCATCGGCACGGTGAGCTACGACCACCCGGACCCGTCCATCTTCACCGTACTGACCTCGCCCAGCGACACCCATGGCATGGCCAACATGGACTTCGTGATCTTCCCGCCGCGCTGGATGGTGGCCGAGAGCACCTTCCGCCCGCCGTGGTTCCACCGCAACCTGATGAACGAGTTCATGGGCCTGATCCAGGGCGTGTACGACGCCAAGGCCGACGGCTTCGTCCCCGGCGGCGCCTCGCTGCACAACTGCATGAGCGCCCACGGCCCGGACAACGCCACCACGCGGCAGGCCATCACCGCCGACCTAAAACCCCACAAGATCGACCAGACCATGGCCTTCATGTTCGAGACCGGCCGCGTGCTGCGCCCCAGCCGCTTCGCCCTCGACTGCCCGCAGCTGCAGCCTGACTACGACAGCTGCTGGAGCGGCATGCAGAAGACCTTCGACCCTTCCCAGGAGCAGTAACATGAGCGCCGCCCACAGCACACAAAGCTGGATCGAATCGGCCAACGGCCACCCGGATTTTCCCCTGCAGAACCTGCCGCTGGGCGTGTTCAGCCCGCCGGGTGACTCGCCCCGTGGCGGCGTGGCCATCGGCGACTACATCTTCGACCTGAAGACCGCTTGCGAAACCGGCCTCTTCCACGGCGCCGCGCACCAGGCCGCGCTGGTGGCCAGCGGCGACAGCCTGAACGCCTTCTTTGCCCTCGGGGGCACCGCACGACGTACCCTGCGCGATGCGCTGATCTACCTGCTCAGCGAAGGTAGCGGCGAACAGAAGCGCATGGAGCACTTGGGCGCCGCGCTGCTCAAGCCCCAGGCCGCGTGCCGCATGCACCTGCCGGCCAAGGTTGGCGACTACACCGACTTCTACGTCGGCATCCACCACGCGAAGAACGTCGGCAAACTGTTCCGCCCGGACAACCCGCTGCTGCCCAACTACAAGTACGTGCCCATCGGCTACCACGGTCGCGCGTCCACCGTCGTGCCCTCCGGCACCGAGGTGCGCCGCCCCAACGGCCAGACCCTGCCCGCCGGCGTCGACGTACCGACCTTCGGCCCCTGCGCACGCATGGACCTGGAGCTGGAACTGGGCATCTGGATCGGCCAGGGCAACGACCAGGGCAAGGCGATCCCGATCAATGCGGCCTCCGGCCACATCGCCGGCTTCTGCCTGCTCAACGACTGGTCCGCGCGTGACGTTCAGGCCTGGGAATACCAACCGCTGGGACCGTTCCTGTCGAAGAGCTTCGCCACCACGGTGTCGCCCTGGGTGGTCACCGCCGAGGCGCTGGAGCCTTTCCGCGTGGCCCAGCCGGCCCGCCCGGAAGGCGACCCGCAGCCGCTGCCGTACCTGTACGACGAAAGCGACCAGCAACACGGCGCTCTGGATATCGAGCTGGAAGTGCTGCTGCACACTGCGCGCATGCGCCGCGAACACCAGGCTCCCGAGCGCATTGCCCTGAGCAACACGTTGAACATGTACTGGACGGTCGCACAGATGGTCGCGCACCACAGCGTCAATGGCTGCCGCCTGCAACCGGGCGACCTGTTCGGCTCCGGTACCCTCTCCGGCGAGACCCCTGACAGCTTCGGCAGCCTGCTGGAAATGACCTTTGGTGGAAAGCAGCCGGTGGTGCTGGCCAATGGCGAAGAACGGCGCTTCCTCGAAGACGGCGACGAGATCATCCTGCGCGCCCGCTGCCGCCGCGAGGGGCATGCGACCATCGGCTTCGGCGAATGCCGCGGACGGATTCTGCCAGCGCACTGATGCGATTCCCGCGGACCGTAGGGCGCATAACGCGTCAGCGTTATTCGCCCTACGCCTCATACCGCTCTGCGCTCCACCCATCCTACGACTCGCCACCGCGCGAGGCTTTTCGTAGGGCCGAGGGGGACGCCTAGTCCTTGCTCGCGAACAGCCAGTGTCACCGCGGCTGGGCGGTTCGCGAGCAAGCTCGCTCCTACAAGTCCGGTCCGATACAAATCCCGCGCAAAAAAAACGGGCCCGAAGGCCCGCTGCTAAACGAGGGTGTTGCTCTCTCTATCAATCAGTGCGCGATGCACACCGACTTGATCTCGGTATAGGCCTCGACCACGGCACGGCCGAACTCGCGGCCCATGCCCGACTGCTTGACGCCGCCGAAGGGCATGCTCGGGTCGAGCAGCACGTGGGCGTTGACCCACACGGTGCCGGACTCGATGCGCGGCACCAGGTTCATCGCCTTGCTCAGGTCGTTCGTCCACAGGCTCGCGCCCAGACCGTATTCGCTGTCGTTGGCCATCTCGATGGCCTGGTCTTCATCATCGAACGGCAGCACCGCCAGCACCGGGCCGAAGACTTCGTCACGGGCCACGGCCATCTGCATGGTCACGTCCGCCAGCACGGTGGGCTGCACGTAGAAACCGTTGCCAGCGATCCGCTCACCGCCACAGACGATGCGCGCGCCCTGCTCACCGGCGCGGGCAATGTGCTCCAGTACGCTGCGCTGCTGCTTGGCGGATACCAGCGGGTTGATCTGCGCGGATGGATCCATGCCCTCGCCCAGGCTCATGCCGGCGACGGCAGCGGCCAGCTTCTCGACGAACTCGTCGTAGCGCGAGCGATGTACGTAGAAGCGCGAAGCCGCAGCGCAGACCTGGCCGTTGTTCAGCAAGCCGCCCAGCAGCGCGCCCTGCACCGCGTTGTCGATGTTGGCGTCGGCCAGCACGATCATCGGGTTCTTGCCGCCCAGTTCCAGGGCAAAGCGGGTCATGTTCTGCACGGCGGCCAGGCCGACGCTGCGACCCACCGCAGTGGAACCGGTGAAGGACACCTTATTGACCAACTTGTGGCTGGCCAGGCCACCACCGATACGCGGGCCATCGCCAGTCACCAGGTTGAACACGCCGGCCGGTACGCCGGCTTCGAAGGCCAGTTCAGCCAGGCGCAAGGCGGTCAGAGGAGTTTCCGAAGCGGGCTTGATCACCACGCTGTTACCGGTAGCCAGTGCCGGGATCAACTTCCACACAGCGATCATCAGCGGGAAGTTCCACGGCACGATGCCGGCGACCACGCCTACCGGCTCGCGGCGGGTGTAGGCGGTGAACTTGGCGCCCGGCGGCAGCGGGATGGAGACGTTCAGCGACTGGCCTTCGATCTTGGTCGCCCAGCCAGCCATGTAGCGCATGAACTCGACGGTGGCGCCCACATCCAGCATACGCGCGATATTGATCGACTTGCCCTGGCTGAGGGTTTCCAGCTGGGCCAGTTCTTCGCCGTTGGCTTCCACCAGGTCAGCGAAGCGCAGCAGAATGCGCTCGCGGTCGGCCGGGCGCAAATCGGCCCAGACGCGGGACTTGTAGGAGGCGTGGGCGGACTTCACCGCGTGGTCGAGCAGGTCGGTGTCGATGTCGGCAACGCTGGAGATCGCCTCGCCGGTGGCCGGGTTCAGCACGTCGGTGCGGGCGCCTTCGGGCACCACCCAGGCGCCGTCGATGAAGCAGCCATGCTTGCGCTGCAGGAAGGCCGTGACCTTGGGCAGAGTCTGTGTGACGTTCATGGTCTCTCCTGGAATATCAGTGCTGCTGGCTCAGCCAGCAGGTGAGCGCCCGCCGCTCGGCCGCGTCGGCCAAGCCTGCAAAGGGCATGTAGGTTCCGGGCACGGCGGCCTGGGGCTGGCTGACGAAGGCGTCGAGATTGTCGCGCGACCAGGCCGCGCCCTTGCTCTTCATCGCCTGGGAATAGCTGAAGCCGGCGAGCGAACCGGCCATGCGGCCGACCACGCCATGCAGGTTGGGGCCCATCATGCCGGGGCCGTCGGCCTTGGCGGTGTGGCAGATCGAGCAGTCGCGGGCGAAGACGGTCTCGCCTTTCTGCGCATCGTTTGCCGGGCAGCCCCCGGCGAACGCCAGGACCGGTTGCAGCAGCGCGCCGGCCAGCAGCAGGCCGAGGGCACCGAATCGGAGCTTGTTACGGGACATCGGGATATCACCTTCGAGAACAGCGTGCGGCCGAGAGGGCGCGCGTCATCGAAGCTGATTGTTGCCAGCGGCGCTCGGGAGAGTCTTTTCCTCTGTGCCAGACGTGTTGGCGGGAGTGCCAGGATGGCACTCAGGTGACGAGGATCATTGTGCGAAAGCGTTCGCGAGCAAGCTCGCTCCTACAGAGGTAGCACCGTCGCTCTCTTCGTAGGACCGAGGGGGGACGCCTGGTCCTTGCTCGCGAACCCGCATGGGCACGGTGCTAACCCACGGCATGGGTATCGCTGCGCTCCCCCCATCCTACAAAGGTGTCAGTCGAGGGGAATGGTGCAGATGGGCTTCAACATAGGGTGGCGTGGCGCGCAGCGATACCCATCACTCACGGCACGAAGCCGCTAGGTATCGCCGTCGACCGGCTGAATCAATTGGCGTAACGCTTGCGATACTCGCCCGGAGAAACCCCGAAGCGCCCCTTGAACGCCGTGGAGAAGTAGCTCGAATCGGAGAAGCCCCAGGCATAGCCCAGCGCCGACAGCTTCTGCTCGAACTGGGCGTTGCGCAGAGTTTCGGCGCAGAAGTCCAGGCGGCGGTTCTTGATGTACTGCGCCACCACCAGGCCCTTCTTGGCGAACATGCGGTACAGGCCGCGCACCGAAATGCCCACTTCACGGGCGATCAGCTCGGGGCAGAGCTCTTCGGCGCCGATGTGCTGGTCGATGAAGACGGTGGCCTTGCGGAACATGCGTTCGTGGTTGTCCTGCTCGGCGTCGTGGCTGGCCAGCGCCGGGCGCAGCAGCGTCACCAGGGCGTCGAGGGTCGCTTCGCTTTCCAGCATGCCGAGGCTTTCCTGCTGGCTGGTCTCGACGATCAGTCGATTGGCGAGCACGGCAATCGGCGAGCTGGCGGGGATCTTCGAGGCGCAGGTCACTTCCGACATGCGCAGGCCGCGCTCGATCACCTGGCGCGGAAGGATCAGCGAGAGCTGCCGGGATTCCTCCAGGTAGGTCATGTCGCTGGGGCGGCTGGCGTCGATCAGGCTGATGTCGCCTCGCGACAGCTCCACACGGTTGTCGCCCTGCTCCAGGCGCGAGCGCCCTTCGAGCTGGAACACCGCGTAGTAGTGGCCGCCGGCGCTGGAGCCGACCTCCTTGCTGGTCCGGTACAGGTGCACCTGGGCCATGTCGACCACGGAAAGCTTGATCGCACCGCCCTGGTACTCGCGCAACCGTCCATGGAACTGGGGGCCGAGGGTACGCGCATCGAAACGACCGCACGCCCGGTTGACCTGTCCCAGCCACGCCTCGAAAGCGTCATCCCTCAATGTCGATGAAGAATTCATGACCTGCAAAGCCTCACACGCATTGTTTGTTGTTATTCAGCGACAGCCTCATGGGCCTGTCGTCATCGTCCGCCGCTCGCCTTCTCAGGAAGGATTCGCGGCGGTGTCCCCGCGCTGCAACCGCAGCGTTGCAGAGCGGGAGGCATTTTTCACGCCAACTCCTGTCAGTTCAATCCGCCGAAACGCTTGTAGAAGCTTTCCCCGACGTCCGGCAGCGGGCCGTCGGCGGTCTCCAGGTTGCGGTTCAGCCAGTCCTCGGCCTTGGCGTGGATCAGTCGGTAGATGTTGCGGCACAACTGTCGCGCGGCGCGGCCTTCCCAATCACCCGGCAGCAGTTCGTCGGGCAGTTGTGGGTCGCGCAGTAGCAGCCGGCGGTATTCGTGGATCAAAAGGGTGCGCGCCAGGAAGCAGTCTTCCGGGCGCAACTGGTCCTGCTCGCGCAGTGCCTGCCAGAGCGGGCGGAACAGCTGGATGAATTCGCTGTAGTGCTCGCCGAGCTCGTCGATCTTCCAGCTCTCGCGCACCTGCAGGCGCATGGCACGGGACGCCAGCACGTCCTGCGCGCGGGTTTCGAAGACAATGCAATCGTCGGCGACTTCGAGATCCTGCAGAGTCGCCATGACGTCGCTGCGGTCGGCGCGCGGGCAGGCCATGACGGTCGGCGAAATCGCGCCAAAGCCCTGCCATTCCAGTTCCTCGCGGACCTGCTTGCGCTTGTCGGCAGCGATCTGCGAGAGCATCACCAGGGTCCAGGAACCGTCCCAGGCCGGCAGGCTGGAGCTGTAGACGCGCTTGAAGGCCTTCTCGAACCGCCGCCGGCCGGTGCCGGTCAGGCTGTAGTAACTGCGCCGGCCGACCTTTTCGGCGGTCAGCCAGTCTTCCTTGGTCAGGCGGAAGATCGAGGTGCGGATCAGCCGCTCGTTGATGCCGAACGGTTCCAGCAGATTGATCAGGCTGCCCAACCAGACGGTGCCGCCGTGGGGTTCGATGGCATCGCCATACAGGGTGATGATCAGCGAACTGGCGCGGATCGGCGTCTGTTCCTGGAAGCGATTGATCAGCTGGTTCAGCGGTGCTAGAGCGGTCATGGCACGTTGCGCAGGCGAAGGAGCGGCGACTATACCTGCCCGCCGCACCGCCTGGCCATTGGAGCGAACCCCAGTACTCATGCGCCCTTCCCTGCCTCTGCCTTCGGCCGGAAACCGGAATCCCCCAGGCGCGGGCGCTCTTCTTCTATCTCTGCCAGCGGCTGGCACTCCACCAGGCTTTCGATACAGCGCCTGGCCAGGGCCTGGTATTCCTCGGTGCCACGGCGCTTCCAGGCGATCTCTTCGTCGCTGAGGCTGCGCTTGACGCTGGCCGGCGCGCCCATCACCAGGCTTTGCGCAGCGCACTCGAACTTGGCCTTGACGAAGGCGGCGGCTGAAACGATGGATCGAGCACCGATCTGCGCGTAATCCATCACCACGGCATTCATGCCCACCAGGGCGTCCTCGCCGATCCGGCAGCCGTGCAGGACGGCGCCATGGCCAATGTGGCCGTTGCGCTCGACGACGGTGTCGCTGTCCGGGAACCCGTGCATGACGCAGGTGTCCTGAAGGTTCGCGCCCTCTTCGAGGACGATCCGCCCGAAATCACCGCGCAGTGCCGCCAGAGGGCCGACGTAACAGCCGGGGCCGACGATAACGTCGCCGATCAGCACGGCGGTGGGATGGACATAGGCAGTCGGGTGTACGACGGGGCGCACGCCCTCGAGGCTGTAGCAAGGCATCGGGCTCTCCAGCTTTTCGGCATCGCTGCGCAAAGCGTTTTGTTCTTTTGCAAATCTTGTATCACATCAAATAGAAACCGACCAATCTAAATCTGCCGTATCGCTTCCAGCGACCACCTGAGGGGCTTTAAAAATCCTTGTAAAACCAGCAAATACGCTGGAGCCATCACCTTGCACGAGAACCGAACCGATTCATTCGATGGCATCGGCAGAAACAATTTAGACACGCAATTTAACTTTCGTAGTTGTTTTACTGTATCGCTTTAGGCCTATACTGCGGAAAGGCCGGAGTCGGGCAACGCCTGCCTCCCATAATTCCAATACCAGCCGGCCATGCAGCCGTGCGTGCAGCCTGAGGACGATGTCATGCCTCGCACCCTTGCCGTTCAGATGCCTGAAGCAGGCGTCCGCCTGATCACATTGCAGCGCCCCGAGGCGCTGAACGCCCTGAACACCGAACTGCTCGGCGAACTGGCCAGCGAACTCGACGCCGCCGAACAGGACGTCGAAACCCGCGCCGTGGTGCTGACCGGCAGCCGCAAGGCGTTCGCCGCCGGCGCCGATATCAAGGAAATGGCCGAGCGCGACCTGGTCGGCATCCTCAATGACCCGCGCGTCGGTTACTGGCAGCGCATCGCCGCCTTCTCCAAACCGCTGATCGCCGCCGTCAACGGCTTTGCCCTGGGTGGCGGCTGCGAGTTGGCGATGCACGCCGACATCCTGATCGCCGGGGAAGACGCCCGCTTCGGCCAGCCGGAAATCAACCTTGGCATCATGCCGGGCGCGGGTGGCACCCAACGCCTGCTGCGCGCCGTGGGCAAACCGCTGGCCATGCAGATGGTGCTCACCGGCGAGGCCATCGATGCCCGCCATGCCCAGCGCGCCGGACTGGTCAGCGAAGTCACCCAACCCGAGCTCACCGTCGAGCGCGCCCTGCAGATCGCCAGAGCCATTGCTGCCAAGGCGCCGCTGGCCGTGCGCCTGGCCAAGGAAGCACTGCTCAAGGCCCAGGACACCGACCTGGCCAGCGGCCTGCGCTTCGAACGCCACGCCTTCACCCTGCTGGCCGGCACTGCCGACCGCGACGAAGGCATTCGCGCCTTCCAGGAAAAACGCCAGCCGGCCTACGAAGGCCGCTGAGCATCCAGTTGATTTCCGCCTATTGATGGAGCGAGTCCGCCCATGAACTTCGAGCACATCCTGTTTTCCATCGAGGACGGCGTCGCCCTCCTCAGCCTGAACCGCCCCGAGCAGCTGAACAGCTTCAACACCGCCATGCACGGCGAAGTGCGCGAGGCGCTCAAGCAGATCCGACAGAACCCGGAAGCCCGCGTGCTGCTGCTGACCGGTGAAGGCCGCGGCTTCTGCGCGGGCCAGGACCTGTCCGACCGCAACGTCGCGCCCGGCGCGGAAGTGCCCGATCTCGGCCAGTCCATCGAACAGTTCTACAACCCGCTGATCCGCACCCTGCGCGACCTGCCGCTGCCGGTCATCTGCGCGGTGAACGGCGTGGCCGCCGGCGCCGGCGCGAACATTCCGCTGGCCTGCGACCTGGTGCTGGCGGCGCGCTCGGCCAGCTTCATCCAGGCCTTCTGCAAGATCGGCCTGATCCCCGATTCCGGCGGTACCTGGACCCTACCGCGCCTGGTCGGGATGGCCCGCGCCAAGGCACTCGCGCTGCTGGGCAATCGCCTGACCGCCGAGCAGGCCGAGCAATGGGGCCTGATCTACCAGGTGGTGGACGACGCCAACCTGCGTGAGGAAGCCCTCAAGCTCGCCCGTCATCTGGCCACCCAGCCGACCTACGGCCTGGCGCTGATCAAGCGCAGCCTCAATGCCAGCCTGAACAACAGCTTCGACGAACAGTTGGAGCTGGAACGCGACCTGCAGCGCCTGGCCGGGCGCAGCGAGGACTACCGCGAGGGCGTGGCCGCCTTCATGGAAAAACGCACCCCCAGCTTCAAGGGCCGCTGATCGATGAGCGCACTTCAGCAAGACGCGAAAGTCGCGGTCATCGGTGCCGGCGCCATGGGCGCGGGTATCGCCCAGGTTGCCGCCCAGGCCGGGCATCTGGTGAAGCTCTACGACAACCGCCCCGGCGCCGCCGCCCAGGCCATCGACGGCATCGACCGCCAGCTCGGCCGGCTGGTGGAAAAAGGCAAGCTTGACGCCGAAGCTCGCAGCGCCATCGTCGCCCGCCTGCAACCGGTGGAAGCCATCGACGCGCTGGCCGATTCGAAGCTGGTGATCGAGGCCATCGTCGAGAACCTGGAGATCAAGCGCAGCCTGTTCCAGCAGTTGGAAGCGCTGTGTGGCGACGACTGCATCCTCGCCAGCAACACCTCCTCGCTGTCCATCACCAGCCTCGCCGCCGGCCTCAAACGCCCGCAGCAGGTGGTCGGCATGCACTTCTTCAACCCGGCACCGCTGATGGCGCTGGTGGAAGTCGTCTCCGGCCTCGCCACCGATCCCGTACTGGCCGACCGCCTGCATGCCACCTCGCTGGCCTGGGGCAAGAAGCCGGTTCACACCAGGTCGACCCCCGGCTTCATCGTCAACCGCGTGGCGCGCCCCTTCTACGCCGAAAGCCTGCGCCTGCTGCAGGAAGGCGCCGCCGACTGCGCGACGCTGGATGCGCTGATGCGCGACGCCGGCGGCTTCCGCATGGGCGCCTTCGAGCTGACCGACCTGATCGGCCACGACGTCAACTACGCCGTCACCTGCTCGGTATTCGCCGCCTACTACGGCGACTTCCGCTTCCAGCCCTCGCTGATCCAGAAGGAACTGGTGGACGCCGGCCGCCTCGGCCGCAAGAGCGGTCGCGGCTTCTATGACTACGCCGAAGGTGCCGAGCACCCGCAGCCGGCCAGCCTGAGCAGTGCCTCGCCTGTCAGCGCCTGCGTGCTGGAGGGCGACCTGGGCGTCGCCCAGCCGCTGGTGCAGCGCCTGAAGGACGCTGGCATCGAGATCGTCCAGCGCGCCGGCAATGGCCTGCTGCGCGTCGGTGATGCAGTGATCGCACTGTCCGATGGTCGCCTCGCCAGCCGGCGCGCCAAGCAAGACGGCCTGCGCAATCTCGTGCTGGTCGACCTCGCACTGGATTACACCAAGGCTTCGCGCCTGGGCATTGCCTGCTCGGCGGACACCACGCCCGCAGCCCTCGACCAGGCCGTCGCCCTGCTGGCCAAGGCCGGCATCGCCGCCAGCCGCCTGAGTGACACGCCTGGCCTCGCCGTGCTGCGCACCGTGGTGATGCTCGCCAACGAAGGCGCGGATGCCGTGCTGCAAGGCGTCGGCAGCGCCGCTGATATCGACCTCGCCATGCGCGCCGGCGTGAACTACCCGCAGGGCCCGCTGGCCTGGGCCGGGCAGATCGGCATCGGCAACGTGCTGCGCGTACTCGACAACCTGCAGGCCGCCTACGGCGAGGACCGCTATCGCCCGTCCCTGCTGCTGCGCCGCCTGCATGCCGAGGGGAGAGCTTTCCATGACTGACACCAGCCAACTCGCCCGCGACTGCGCCGAGGCGATGTACGAGCGCGACCAGGCCACCCGACGCATGGGCATCCAGTTGCTGGATGCCGGCCCCGGCAGCGCCAAGCTGTCGATGCGCGTGCGCGAAGACATGATCCAGGGCCACGGCACCTGCCACGGCGGCTACCTGTTCGCCCTCGCCGACTCGGCCTTCGCCTTCGCCTGCAACAGTTACAACGACGCCACCGTCGCCATTGGCTGCAGCATCGATTACGTGGCGCCGGCCCGTGAAGGCGACGAGCTGATCGCCAGCGCCTTCGAGCAGAGCCGCAGCGGCCGCACCGGCAACTACGACGTGCGCATCGAGAATTCCCAGGGCCAGCTGATCGCCCTGTTCCACGGCAAATCCTACAAAGTGCGCGGCACCGTGCTGGCGCAGGAGACCTCCGCATGACAGACCTCACCGACGCCCTGATCATCGACGCGGTGCGCACGCCGATTGGCCGCTACGCCGGCGCCCTGTCCGGCGTGCGCGCCGACGACTTGGCGGCGATCCCAATGAAGGCCCTGATGCAGCGCCACCCGGAGCTGGACTGGAGCGCCATCGACGACGTGATCTTCGGCTGCGCCAACCAGGCCGGCGAGGACAACCGCAACGTCGCGCACATGGCCTCGCTGCTGGCCGGCCTGCCGGTCACCGTACCCGGCACCACGCTCAACCGCCTGTGTGGCTCGGGCCTCGACGCCGTGGGCAGCGCCGCCCGCGCCCTGCGTTGCGGCGAGGCCAGCCTGATGCTGGCGGGCGGCGTGGAATCCATGTCCCGCGCGCCGTTCGTGATGGGCAAGTCCGAGCAGGCCTTCGGCCGCAGCGCGGAGATCTTCGATACCACCATCGGCTGGCGCTTCGTCAACAAACTGATGAAACAGCAGTTCGGCATCGACTCCATGCCGGAGACGGCGGAGAACGTCGCCGAGCAGTTCAACATCAGCCGTGAAGACCAGGATGCCTTCGCCCTGCGCAGCCAGCACAAGGCTGCCGCCGCGCAAGCCAACGGCCGCCTGGCGAAGGAAATCGTCCCCGTGGAGATTCCCCAGCGCAAAGGCCCGGCCAAGCTGGTCGAGCAGGACGAACACCCGCGCGGCGACACCACCCTGGAGCAACTGGCCAAGCTCGGTACGCCGTTCCGCGAAGACGGCAGCGTCACCGCCGGCAATGCCTCGGGCGTTAACGACGGCGCCTGTGCCCTGCTGATGGCCAGCCCGGCCGCTGCCGCGCGTCACGGCCTGAAAGCCCGCGCCCGCGTCGTCGCCATGGCTACCGCCGGCGTCGAACCGCGGATCATGGGCATCGGCCCGGTGCCGGCGACTCGCAAGGTGCTGGAGCTGGCCGGCCTGTCGCTGAACGACATGGACGTGATCGAGCTGAACGAAGCCTTCGCCGCCCAGGGCCTTGCCGTGCTGCGCGAGCTGGGCCTGAAGGATGACGACGCACGGGTGAACCCCAACGGTGGCGCCATCGCCCTCGGCCACCCGCTGGGCATGAGCGGTGCGCGGCTGGTCACCACCGCCCTGCATGAACTGGAGGAACGCGGCGGCCGCTACGCCCTGTGCACCATGTGCATCGGCGTCGGCCAGGGCATCGCCCTGATCATCGAAAGAATCTGATCCACAGGGAGCTTCGGCCCCGCACCGCCAGTCGCCAAGTGCGCCGGCTGGCAGACAGAGCAACGTCTCTGGCAGGGGTTCGAATCCTTCCGCGAACGGGGGCGTTATGCTGCTCCCATGACACTCGCAGCCCGCTTACGGGCTGGCGTACAAGAACAAATCGAGTGAACCCATGAACATGTACCATGATGCCGAACGTGCCCTGCTTGACCCGATGGAGACCGCCAGTGTCGACGAGCTGCGCCAGCACCAGTTGGAGCGCCTGCGCTGGAGCCTCAAGCACGCCCACGACAACGTCCCGCTGTACCAGAAGCGCTTCGCCGAGGCTGGTGTACACCCGGACGACCTGACCTCCCTGGACGATCTCGCCAAGTTCCCCTTCACCGGCAAGAACGACCTGCGCGACAACTACCCCTACGGCATGTTCGCCGTGCCGCAGAACGAGATCGTGCGCCTGCACGCCTCCAGCGGCACCACCGGCAAACCCACGGTGGTCGGCTACACGCAGAACGACATCGACACCTGGGCCAACGTGGTCGCGCGCTCCATCCGCGCCGCCGGCGGGCGCAAGGGTGACAAGGTGCATGTGTCCTACGGCTACGGCCTGTTCACCGGCGGCCTGGGTGCGCACTACGGCGCCGAGCGCCTGGGCTGCACCGTGATCCCGATGTCCGGCGGCCAGACCGAGAAGCAGGTCCAGCTGATCCGCGATTTCCAGCCGGACATCATCATGGTCACCCCGTCCTACATGCTCAACATCGCCGACGAGATCGAGCGCCAGGGCGTCGACCCGCACAGCCTCAAGCTGCGCCTGGGCATCTTCGGCGCCGAGCCGTGGACCGCCGAACTGCGCCGCGCCGTGGAAGAACGCATGGGCATCACCGCCCTGGACATCTACGGCCTTTCGGAAATCATGGGCCCGGGCGTGGCCATGGAGTGTGCCGAGACCAAGGACGGCCCGACCGTCTGGGAAGATCACTTCTACCCCGAGATCATCGACCCGACGACCGGCGCCGTGTTGCCGGACGGCCAGTACGGCGAGCTGGTGTTCACCTCGCTGTCGAAGGAAGCGCTGCCGATGATCCGCTACCGCACCCGCGACCTGACCCGCCTGCTGCCAGGCACCGCGCGGCCGATGCGGCGCATCGACAAGATCACCGGGCGCAGCGACGACATGCTGATCATCCGCGGCGTCAACGTCTTCCCGACCCAGGTCGAGGAACAGGTGCTGAAGATCAAGCAGCTCGCCGAGTGCTACGAGATCCACCTGCACCGCAATGGCAACCTCGACTGCATCGACGTCCACGTCGAGCTGCGCCACGACCAGCAGAACCTGTCGGCGGACGAACAGAAGGCCATCGGCAGCGAACTGGGCAAGCAGATCAAGACCCACATCGGCGTCAGCGCCCGCGTGCTGGTGCAGCCGAGCCACAGCCTCAAGCGTTCGGAAGGCAAGGCCTGCCACGTGTATGACAATCGGCCCAAGGGCTGATTCGCCGGCGTGACTGAAGGCCCCGCTTCGGCGGGGCTTTTTATCTTCCGAAGGAGTGATTTAGAACCTCGGCCCGCGCAATCACCCCTCACCCCAGCCCTCTCCCAAGGGGAGAGGGAGCAGTTCGCAACTGCCGGTTGGCTCGGCATTCCTCCTCACGCCGAACGGTCCCCTCTCCCTCTGGGAGAGGGTTAGGGTGAGGGAACGCCCAGCGCCCATCGCTCCCGCAACACGACAACCATCCGTCGCCCCGCCCTCCCTGCCTGTCGATCCTTCACACTGCCCTTCGACTATTCCTCAAAGGCAGGCGGCATCCGGCCGTCTGCCCAATCGCAGGAGAAGAGCGATGACCTATGTCGATGGTTTCCTCGTACCGGTGCCCACCGCCAGCCGTGAGCGCTACATCGAAGTGGCGCGCAAGGCGGCGGCGCTGTTCAAGGAGCATGGTGCACTGAGCGTCGTCGAGTGCTGGGGCGACGACGTGCCCGAGGGCAAGGTGACCTCCTTCCCCATGGCCGTGAAACGCAAGGACGACGAAACCGTGGTGTTCTCCTGGATCACCTGGCCGAGCAAGCAGGCGCGGGACGAAGGCATGAAGAAGTTCATGGAGGACGCCCGCATGAAAACCGACTTCAACGACATGCCCTTCGACGGGCAACGCATGATCTTTGGCGGCTTCCAGGTGATCGTCCAGGCCTGACGCCTGCCTCTCCCCACACGCGCTGCTCATTGTAGGACCGAGGGGGACGCCTAGTTCTTGCTCGCGAACCGCTCGACGCCTGGTCATCGGCAAGCATGGTTCGCGAGCAAGCTCGCTCCTACAACCCCTCCGAACCACTGCATATGATTCATTCATAAAAATACATTTGCGTATCACTTTGTCATCTTTCCGGTGAATGGCAGGCGCTTTTCACGCCCAGGCAAATACGCCGCAGAATTCCGATAAATTCCTGCAAAATTCTCACTTTTTACCGAATTAGCTCGGTGAATTGCGCTCCTTTGCGCGCCCGCCTGCTCCCAAAAGACCGCTAAAGCGATACACAATCCATTTACGACACATCATTTAGTGTTAGACATTTATTTCTGTATCATTTAAAACTACAGCCATGGCCAAGGCCGTCCCACGAACAAGACAAAAGGCTGGAGACACAGCATGTACGCACAACTGGTTGAGACCGGCGTGAAGCGCATCAAGGCGCTGGACGAGATGTCGCCGGAAGAACGCGCCTTCCAGGAAAAGATCGATGCCGAGATCAAGATCGAAGCAAAGAACTGGATGCCCGACGCCTACCGCCAGACGCTGATCCGGCAGATTTCCCAGCACGCCCATTCCGAGATCGTCGGCATGCTGCCCGAGGGCAACTGGGTGACCCGTGCGCCGACCCTGAAGCGCAAGCTGCAGCTGATGGCGAAGATCCAGGACGAAGCCGGCCACGGCCTGTACCTCTACAGCGCCATGGAAACCCTGGGCGCCGACCGTGATACCGAGATCGCCAAGCTGCATTCGGGCAAGGCAAAGTATTCGAGCATCTTCAACTACCCGACGCTGAACTGGGCCGACATGGGCGCGGTGGGTTGGCTGGTGGATGGTGCGGCGATCGTCAACCAGGTGGTGCTGCAGCGCACCTCCTACGGCCCCTACTCGCGCGCGATGATCCGCATCTGCAAGGAAGAGAGCTTCCACCAGCGCCAGGGTTACGAAATCCTCCTGACCATGATGCGCCACGGCAACCAGGCACAGAAGGACATGGTCCAGGACGCCATCAACCGCCTCTGGTGGCCGGCGCTGATGATGTTCGGCCCCAGCGACGCCGACTCCCCCAACAGCGCCCAGTCCATGGCCTGGAAGATCAAGCGGCAGAGTAACGACGAGCTGCGCCAGCGCTTCGTCGACCAGACCGTGCCGCAACTCGAACTGCTCGGCTGCACCGCCCCGGACCCGGACCTGAAGTGGAACGAGGAGCGCGGCCACTACGACTTCGGCGACATCCAGTGGGAAGAATTCTACGAAGTGCTCAAGGGCAACGGCCCGTGCAACACCGAGCGCGTCGCCACCCGCCGCAAAGCCATCGAAGACGGCGCCTGGGTCCGCGAAGCCGCGGTCGCCTACGCCCGCAAACAACAACAGAAGAAAGACGCCGCCTGAGCCGCGAGGAGAGAAAAGTCATGTCCGAGTGGACTTTGTTCGAAGTATTCGTGCGTAGCAAACACGGCCTGAACCACAAGCACGTTGGCAGCGTCCATGCCGCCGACGCCGCCATGGCCATCGAGAACGCCCGCGAGCTGTACACCCGCCGCAACGAAGGCGTGAGCCTGTGGGTCGTGCCCTCCGCGCTGATCACCGCCTCCTCCCCCGACGAGAAGGACCCGCTGTTCGACCCGGCGCAGGACAAGGTCTACCGCCACGCCAGCTTCTACGAGCTGCCGCCCGAAGTCGGCCACATGTGAGATCGCGTGCGATGAACCCGAATTCTGACAAGATCGAATACCTGCTGCGCCTCGCCGACAGCGCCCTGATCCAGGGCCAGCGCCTGTGCGAATGGTGCGGCCACGCCCCGGCCCTGGAAGAAGAGCTGGCGCTGATGAACGTCGGCCTCGACCTGGTGGGCCAGGCGCGCAACTGGTACGAGTACGCCGTGGAACTGCTGGACGACGGCCGCGACGCCGACCACCTGGCCTTCCGCCGCGACGAGCGCGCCTTCCGCAACCTCCTGCTGGTCGAGCAGCCCAACGGCGACTTCGCCGTGACCATCGCCAAGCAGTTCCTCTATGACGCCTGGCACTTCCATGTGCTGCACGCCCTGAGCAGCTGCAGCGACGAGCGTATCGCCGCCATCGCCGCCAAGGGCCTGAAGGAAGTCACCTACCACCTGCGCCGTTCCTCCGAGTGGATGCAGCGTCTGGGCGACGGCACCGAGGAAAGCCATGCGCGCATGCTCGCGGCGATCCCGCAGGTATGGCGCTTCACCGTCGAGCTCTGCCCCTCTCAAGAGCAGGCGGACGAAGTGGAACAGCGCCTGTTCGAAGCCGGGATCGCACCGAACCCGACTGAGCTGGCCAATGCCTGGAAGTCCAAGGTCGCCGACATCTTCGCCGCCGCGACCCTGCCGCTGCCGGAGCCTGCGGTGAACTTCTACCTCAGCGGCCGCCGCGGCCTGCACACCGAGCACCTGGGCATTCTCCTGGCCGAGATGCAGTTCCTCCAGCGGGCCTACCCCGATGCAACCTGGTGAGCTGATTACCAGCGATCGCGGCGCGCGCGCCGGCACGGCTGATGACCTCAGCCGCGCCTGGCACGTGCTCGGCGCGGTGATGGACCCGGAAGTGCCGGTGGTCAGCGTGGTCGACCTCGGCATCGTGCGCGGGCTCGACTGGCAGGACGGGCACCTGCACGTGGTGGTCACCCCGACCTACTCCGGCTGCCCGGCCACCGAAGTCATCGAGCAGGATATCCAGCACGCCCTGGAGCACGCCGGCTTCGCCGCGCCGCAACTGGAGCGGCGCCTGAGCCCGGCCTGGACCACCGACTGGATCAGCGACAGCGGCCGCCAGGCGCTGCGCGACTACGGCATCGCCCCGCCGGCCGGCAGCACCAGCAAGCGCAGCCTGCTTGGCGAGACCCCGGAAGTGCGCTGCCCGCAGTGCGGCAGCCTGCACACCGAGCAGCTCAGCCAGTTCGGCTCCACCGCCTGCAAGGCGCTGTACCGCTGCATCGACTGCCGCGAACCCTTCGATTACTTCAAGTGCATCTAGGAGGACGAAGACAAACCGCTGCGCTAAGCCACGCGTCGCTGAAAACGACTTCGAATTGCTCATTCACAGATGTGAACCCCGCTTCCGAAGCCGCTTCCGCCTCGCCTGACCTTCGCTCGCGACGTTTGTAGTCGCCCTCCGCGCGGTAGAACCGCAGGAGAACAACAATGAGCAAATTCCACAGCCTGAAAATCAAGGAAGTGCGCGCGGAAACCCGCGATGCCGTGTCCATCGCGTTCGACGTCCCGGCGGAGCTGGTCGACAGCTTCCGCTTCCAGCATGGCCAGCACCTGGTCATGCGCACCCAGCTCGACGGCGAGGAAGTGCGCCGCTCCTACTCCATCTGCAGCGGCGTGAATGACGGCGAGCTGCGCGTGGCGATCAAGCGCGTGCCGGGCGGGCGCTTCTCCGCCTACGCCAACGAGACGCTGAAGGTCGGCGCCAGCCTGGACGTCATGCCGCCAGCCGGCCACTTCAATGTCGAACTGGACCCGGCGCGCCACGGCAACTACCTGGCGGTCGCCGCCGGCAGCGGCATCACGCCGATCCTGTCGATCGTCAAGACCACCCTGGAAACCGAGCCGCACAGCCGCGTCACCCTGCTCTATGGCAACCGCTCCAGCAACGCCGCGATGTTCCGCGAGCAGCTCGAAGACCTGAAGAACCGCTACCTGCAGCGCCTCAACCTGATCTTCGTGTTCAGCCGCGAGCAGCAGGACGTCGACCTGTACAACGGCCGCATCGACGCCGACAAGTGTGGCCAACTGTTCAGCCGCTGGCTCGACGTGAAGAGCCTGGACGCTGCCTTCATCTGCGGCCCGCAGGCGATGACCGAGACCGTGCGCGACCAGCTCAAGGTCAACGGCATGCCGGCCGAGCGCATCCATTTCGAGCTGTTCGCCGCCGCCGGCAGCGAGAGCAAGCGCGAAGCCCGCCAGGCTGCCGCTGCCGTCAACAGCGCGAAGAGCCAGATCACCGTGATCAGCGACGGCCGCGAGCTGTCCTTCGAGCTGGCCCGCAACAGCGTCAGCGTGCTCGATGCCGGCAATGCCCAGGGCGCTGAACTGCCCTATTCCTGCAAGGCCGGCGTGTGCTCGACGTGCAAGTGCAAGGTGGTTTCCGGCGAGGTGGAAATGGACAGCAACTTCGCGCTGGAGGACTACGAAGTGGCAGCGGGCTACGTACTGAGCTGCCAGGCGTACCCGATCAGCGACAACGTCGTGCTCGATTTCGACCAGCTCTGATCTGGCCCTGCGCTCCTGCAGAAAGAATTCAGCTCCACCGCCAGCGCCCACAAGGCCCCTGGCGAACCTAATCCGGCGGCATCGTCCCGCCAATGAAGAATGCGCCGCCGACGCCCACCCGGCGCGGCGGTCACCGGCAGCAGCCGGCACCCTTGCGTAGCGATCCGGAGGACAACAACCATGGCCCAAGAGCCTATCCTGCAAAGTTTCATCGGCGGCCGCTGGGTCGGCCAGCATGGCGCCCAGGCGCTGCATAGCGCGCTCAACGGCCAGACCGTGGCGCGCACCCACGAGGAGGCGCTGGACTTCGCCGAAGCCGTCGCCCACGCCCGTGAGCAGGGCCTCAAGGAACTGATGTCCATGGACTTCCAGCAGCGCGCCCAGCGCCTGAAAGCCCTGGCGCTGTACCTCACCGAGCGCAAGGAACAGCTCTACGAGATTTCCCGCCACAGCGGCGCCACCCGCGCCGACAGCTGGATCGACATCGAAGGCGGCGCCGGCACCCTGTTCGCCTACGCCGGCGTCGGCGGCCGCGAGCTGCCCTCGGGCAACGTGGTCCACGAAGGCCCGGCCATGCCGCTGGGCAAGACCGGCAAGTTCGCCGGCAGCCACATCCTGGTGCCGCGCGGCGGCATCGCCGTGCACATCAACGCCTTCAACTTCCCGATCTGGGGGATGCTGGAGAAGTTCGCGCCGAGCTTCCTCGCCGGCATGCCGTGCATCGTCAAACCGGCCACCGCCACCAGCTACATCACCGAAGCCGCCGTGCGCCTGATGCACGAATCCGGCCTGCTCCCGGCCGGCAGCCTGCAACTGATCATCGGCGGCACCGGCGACCTGCTGGACCGCCTGCAGGGCCAGGACATCGTCACCTTCACCGGCTCCGCCGACACCGCCGCCAAGCTGCGCGTCAATTCAAACCTGATCCGTAACTCGGTGCCGTTCAACGCCGAGGCCGACTCGCTGAACTGCGCCATTCTCGCGCCGGACGTCACCCCGGACGACGAGGAATTCGACCTCTTCGTCAAGGAAGTGGCCCGCGAGATGACCGTCAAGGCCGGGCAGAAGTGCACCGCCATCCGCCGCGCCATCGTGCCCGCCAAGCACATCGACGCCGTTGCCGACCGCCTGCGCGAGCGCCTGGCCAAGGTCGTGGTCGGCGATCCCTCAGTGGACGGCGTGAAAATGGGCGCCCTGGCCTCCCATGCCCAGCAGGCCGACGTCGCCGAGCGCGTGGAAGCCCTGCTGAAATCCAGCGAACTGGTGTTCGGCGCGAAGGACGGCTTCGCCCCGCGCGGCGACGGCGTGGCCGAAGGCGCATTCTTCGCCCCGACCCTGCTGCGCAGCCGCGATCCGCACGCCGAAGGCGGCGCCCACGACATCGAGGCGTTCGGTCCGGTGACCACCCTGATGGCCTACGACGATATCGACGAAGCCGTCGCCCTCGCCGCTCGCGGCAAGGGCAGCCTGGTGGCGAGCCTGATCACCCGTGATCCGCAGGTCGCCGCCAAAGTCGTCCCGGTGATGGGCGCCCTGCACGGCCGCCTGCATATCCTCGACCGCGAATCCGCCGCCGAATCCACCGGCCACGGCTCGCCACTGCCGGTGCTCAAGCACGGCGGCCCGGGTCGCGCCGGCGGTGGTGAAGAACTGGGCGGCCTGCGCGCGGTGAAGCACTACCTGCAGCGCACCGCCGTACAGGGCTCGCCGAGCATGCTGATGGCCGTCACCGGCGAGTACGTGCGCGGCGCCAAGGTCTACGAGACCGAGGTGCATCCGTTCCGCCGCCACTTCGACGACCTGAAGATCGGCGAATCGCTGCTGACCCATCGCCGCACCGTCACCGAGGCCGACCTGGTCAACTTCGGCTGCCTGTCGGGCGACCACTTCTATATGCACTTCGACGAACTGGCGGCCAAGGACTCGCAGTTCGGCAAGCGCATCGCCCATGGCTACTTCGTGCTCTCGGCGGCGGCCGGCCTGTTCGTCTCGCCCGGCGTCGGCCCGGTGCTGGCCAACTACGGCCTGGACAGCCTGCGCTTCATCAACCCGGTGGGCATCGGCGACACCATCCAGGCGCGCCTGACCTGCAAGCGCAAGATCGACCAGGGCAAGAAGAGCCCCAAGGGCGAACCGCAGGGCGTGGTCGCCTGGGACGTGGAAGTCACCAACCAGCTCGGCGAACTGGTGGCCAGCTACGACATCCTCACCCTGGTGCTCAAGCGCGCGTGATGCGCTGAGCGCTCAACTCCGCTGCCATCTTCGACCGGCCTTCGGGCCGGTTTTTTCATGCCCGCGCGCTGCCGACATGCAGGCGCCAGCGGAGCCTCTCCGCTGCCAGGGCCCTACTGGTCGGGCGCCGCCACGGTGGTCATGCTCCTGCCATCCACCCGCCGCAGCGGCAGCGATTCAGGGTCGAACCCGTCGATGCAGCAGGCGTTCACGCTGAGCAGCGCCGGGTTGCTGCGGCGCTGGTGATAGACGTAGATCCCGCACGTTCCGCAGAAATAGTGCAGCGCCACGCCGCTGTTCCAGCGATACAGGCGCAAGGCCTGATCGCCGCGGGTCAGACGGAAGTTGCCCTTCGGCACGGTTGCCATCAGCGCGTTGCGCTTGCCGCACAACGAGCAGTCGCAGCGCACCAGTTCGTCGAGTTCCGCGTCGAAGGCGAAAGCCACCGCGCCGCAGTGGCAGGTGCCGGTGTAGTGCATGGCTGATTCCTCGTCACAAGTGCCCTTGATCACTGCCTGCAAGCGTAGACCCTCACCCTATTCGTGATTCAGGATCAACTATCCTTTGCCCTTCAACGCGTTTTTCTCAAGGGCTGACTTCCGGACAATGCCTCCCATCGCATCCCATTCGTCCGGAGCCCCCCACCATGCCCCTCGCCCTCCTGGCGCTGACGCTCAGTGCCTTCGCCATCGGCACGACGGAGTTCGTCATCGTCGGCCTGATTCCCACCATCGCCAGCGACCTGGGGGTCACCCTGCCCTCCGCCGGCCTGCTGGTGAGCCTCTACGCCCTGAGCGTCGCCATCGGCGCACCGCTGCTGACCGCCATGACCGGGCGCATTCCACGCAAGGCGTTGCTGGTCGGGTTGATGGCGCTGTTCACCGTCGGCAACCTGGTGGCCTGGCAGGCGCCCAGCTACGAATCGCTGATCGTCGCGCGCATCCTCACCGGCCTCGCCCACGGCGTGTTCTTCTCGGTCGGCTCGATCATCGCCACCAACCTGGTGAGCAAGGACAAGGCCGCCAGCGCGATCGCCACCATGTTCAGCGGCATGACCGTCGCCTTCGTCACCGGCATTCCGCTGGGTACCTTCATCGGCCAGCACCTGGGCTGGCGCGTGACCTTCCTGGTGGTGGCCGCCTTTGGCGTGATCGCCCTGCTCGGCAGCCTGCTGTTCGTGCCGAAGAACATCCAGCACACGCCGCCGGCTCCGCTGCTGCGCCAGGCCCGCGTGCTGCTGCAGCCGCGCCTGCTGCTGGTCTACGCGATGACCGCGGTGGGCTACGGCGGCTCGCTGATCGCTTTCACCTTCCTCGCGCCGATCCTCCAGGATCTGGCCGGTTTCAGCCCGAACATGGTCGGCGCCGTGCTCCTGGCCTACGGTGTCTCGGTAGCCATCGGCAATATCTGGGGCGGCCGCCTGGCTGACAAACGCGGTCCGGTGAGCGCCCTGAAGATCATCTTCGGCCTGCTGGCTTCGGTGCTGCTGGTGCTCACCTTCACCGCCGGCAACCCGTGGCTGGTGGTGTTGACCGTGCTCGCCTGGGGCGCCGTCGCCTTCGGCAACGTACCGGGTCTGCAGGTCTACGTGGTACAGCAGGCCGAGCGCGTGGCGCCGGACGCCGTGGACGTGGCCGCCGGCTTCAACATCGCCGCGTTCAACCTCGGCGTGGCCGGTGGCTCCTGGGCCGGCGGCCTGGTGGTCAGCCACCTGGGCCTGGGCCATACGCCCTGGATCGCCGCTGTCGTCACCCTCGCCGCCTTCGGCCTGACCGCCCTGAGCGGTCGTCTGGACCGGCGCAATTCCATGGAACCGGCCGCCCCTGGCGCGGTTCCCACTCACTGATCGACCACAAGGAGTTCTTCCATGAGCGTTCCCGCCTTCGGCCTCGGCACCTTCCGCCTCAAGGGCCAGACCGTCATCGACTCGATCCGCACTGCGCTGGACCTGGGTTACCGCGCCATCGACACCGCGCAGATCTACGGCAACGAAGCCGACGTCGGCGAAGCCATCGCCGGCAGCAAGGTAAAGCGCGACGATCTGTACCTGACCACCAAGATCTGGACCGAGAACTACGCCGCCGACAAGCTGATCCCCAGCCTCAAGGACAGCCTGCACAAGCTGCGTACCGACCGCGTCGAGCTGACCCTGATCCACTGGCCGTCGCCCAAGGGCCAGGTACCGGTCGCCGAGTTCATGGGCGCCCTGGCCGAAGCCAAGGCCCAGGGCCTGACCGGCGAGATCGGCGTGTCCAACTTCACCATCGCCCTGATGCAGGAGGCCATTGCCGCTGTCGGCGCCGGCCAGATCGCCACCAACCAGGTGGAACTGCACCCCTACCTGCAGAACCGCAAGGTGGTGGAGTTCGCCCAGAGCCAGGGCATCCACATCACCTCCTACATGACCCTGGGCTACGGCAAGGTGCTCAGCGACGAGGTGATCATCGGTATCGCCAAGCGCCACGGCGTCACGCCGGCGCAGGTCACCCTGGCCTGGGCGATGCAGCTGGGCTACTCGGTGATCCCGTCGTCCACCAAGCGCGAGAACCTCGAAGGCAACCTGCGCGCCGTCGACCTGCGCCTGACCGACGCCGACATGGCCGCCATCGCCGCACTGGAGCGCAACGAGCGCATCACCAGCCCGGAAAGCCTGGCCCCGGCCTGGGATTGATCCGCCGCTGACCGACAGCCGCCCCACCGGGGGCGGCTTTCCCGTTTCCAAGGAGTCTTCATGAGCGCTATCACTGCAGATTATGCCGCCTGGACCTGGACGCCCAGCGCCGGCCTCGATGGCCTGAAACAGGTGCGCCTACCGATTCCGCAGCCCGGTCCGGACGAGGTACTGGTGGCCAACACCGCTATCGCGCTGAATCCGGTGGACTGGAAGATGATCGACTGGGGCCGCGACGACTGGCAGCAAGGCCAGGTACCTGGCGTGGATGGTGTCGGCATCGTCATTGCGGTGGGCAGCGAAGTGAACCTGCGCGCCGGCGCCCGCGTCGCCTACCACCAGGCGCTGACCCGTGGCGGCAGCTTTGCCGAGTACACCCTGCTGCGCGCCCGTGCTGTCTACCCGGTGCCCGATTCGCTGGACGACGCCACCGCCGCCAGCCTGCCCTGCCCCGGCCTCACGGCCTGGCAAGCACTGAATAAGCTGCCGGCCTGCAACCACCGCGATGTGCTGGTGACCGGCGCCGGTGGTGCGGTCGGCTATCTGCTCGCGCAACTGGCGCTGCAACGTGGGCTGCGCGTGTGGGTGACCGCGGCGCCGAAACACCGCGAACACCTGCTGCAACTGGGTATCGCCGGGGTCTTCGACTACCGCGACGGGCAGTGGTCCCAGCACCTGCGCGAAGCCCTCGGCCCGCGCCGCCTGCAGGGCATCTTCGATACCGTCAGCGGCAACCACGCCGCCAGCCTCGCCCCGCTGCTGGGCTACAACGGCCACCTGGTATGCATTCAGGACCGCCAGGAAAACGCTCCGCTGCCAGCCTTCAGCACTGCCATCTCGCTGCACGAAGTGGCGCTCAACAGCATCCATGCCCACGGCGAAGCGCTGGACTGGCAGGAGCTGCACCAGGCGGCAGCGAGCCTGATGCAGGGCGTCGCCAGCGGCCAGTTGCAGGCGCCAGCGAAGCAGTTGTTCGACTTCGCCGAACTGCCCGAAGCGCTGCGGCGCTTGAAGTCCGGCGAAGGCAGCGGTAAATGGATCAGTCTGCTGCCGGCGCCGATGGTCGTTGCCTGACCAGAGCGCTGCGGGCGAAAGCGGAACTCCCATTTCGCAGGACGAACACGTCCTACAAAGACACTCCCCGGGCAAACACACAGGAGAACAACATGGATCTGGGCATCAAGGGCCGCTGGGCCGTGGTCTGCGCCGCCAGCAAGGGGCTGGGCAAGGGTTGCGCCGTGGCGTTGGCCCGCGAGGGCGTGAACCTGGCGATCAACGCCCGCGACGTCGATACCCTCGCCGCTACCGCCGCCGAGCTGCGCCAACTGGGCGTGGAAGTGCGCGAAGTGGCCGGCGACATCAGCCAGCCGGAGGTGCGTGCCGCGCTGCTCGCCGCCTGCCCGCAGGTGGACATCCTGGTGAACAATGCTGGCGGCCCGCCACCCGGCGATTTCCGCGACTGGGAACGCGAAGACTGGCTGCGCGCCCTGGAGCTGAACATGCTCACGCCCATCGAGCTGATCAAGGCCACGGTGGACGGCATGGCCGAGCGCGGTTTCGGCCGCATCGTCAACATCACGTCCGGCTCGGTGAAGGCGCCAATCGCCACTCTCGGGCTGTCCAACGGAGCGCGCAGCGGCCTGACCGGCTTCGTCGCCGGCCTGGCACGCCAACCGCAGGTGGCGGGCAGGAACGTGACCATCAACGGCCTGCTGCCCGGCTCCTTCGATACCGATCGCCTGCGCAGCGGCTTCCACCGCGCCGCCCAGCTGAGCGGGCGCGATGAAGATGAGCTGGTGGAGACCGGCAAGCAGGAAATCCCCGCCGGGCGCTTCGGCAGCGCGGAAGAATTCGGCCAGTTCTGCGCCTTTCTGTGCAGCGCACAGGCCGGCTACCTGACCGGGCAGAACCTGTTGCTCGATGGCGGCGCTTATCCGGGAACCTACTGACGGCGCCACCCTATAGGAGCGAGCTTGCTCGCGAACCGCATCGCAGCCAAGGTTGGTTCGCGAGCAAGCTCGCTCCTGCAAAAGCCAGCCGCTACCATCCACCCCGCCGCTCCCGAACAGGCCCACCGATGAAAGCCCACTCCGACGAACTCAAGACCTTCGCCACGGTGATCGACTGCGGCTCCATCACCGCCGCCGCCGAGCAACTGGGGCTGACGCCCTCGGCCGTGAGCCGGGCATTGTCGAAGCTGGAGGAGAAACTCGGCACCACCCTGCTCAACCGCACCACGCGACGGATGAAGCTGACCGAGGAAGGCGAGTTCTTCCTGGAGAACGCCCGGCACATCCTCGAACAGATGGATGCCCTGGAAGAGCGCCTGGCCCTGCGCCAGCAATCCCCGGCCGGACGCCTGCGGATCAACGCTGCCTCGCCCTTCATGCTGCACGCCGTGGTGCCGCATATCGGTGCCTTCCGCGAGCGCTACCCGGACATCGAGCTGCAGCTCAATACCAACGACCTCAACATCGACCTGCTGGAGCAGAGCACCGACATCGCCATCCGCATCGGCCACCTCGCCGACTCCAGCCTGCACGCGCGCCCCCTGGGCAGCAGCCGGCTGAACCTGCTGGCGGCGCCGCAGTACCTGGAGCGCCACGGGACGCCGGGCAACCTGGAAGAGCTGCTCGGCCACTCGCTGCTGGGCTTCACCCAGCCCGAAGCGCTGAACATCTGGCCGATCCGTCACGCTGGTGGCGATACCCTGACCATCAATCCGTCGCTGTCCGCCTCCAGCGGCGAGACCCTGCGCCAACTGGCCATCGGTGGCCAGGGCATCGCCTGCCTCGCCAGCTTCATGACCTGCGACGACATCCGTGCCGGGCGGCTGGTACGAGTGCTGCCGGAGCTGACCAGTGAGCGTCGCCAGCCAATCCACGCGGTGTACTACCGCAACTCGCAACTGGCGTTGCGTATCCAGTGTTTCCTCGACTTCATCCAGGAGCGCCTGGCGCAGTCCCTGCACGCCACCGGCTGACCTAAGAAATTTCCCACAGCTGGAAAACCTCGACCACACTGAACAGGGTTCGCGACGCACCGCATCGACGGGCGTCCTCCCGCCAAGATCGAGGGCCCGGCATGTCACCCATGCTGCTGTACCTGCGCGCCATCATCCATCCCGGCCGCGACACCCTGCTGTTTGCCCTGCGCACCGTAGTCGCGGGCCTGCTGACGCTGTACCTGGCGTTCCTGCTCGACCTCGACCAGCCCAAGTGGGCGACCATGACGGTCGTCATCATCAGCACCCCGCTGGCCGGCATGACGCTGCAGAAGAGCTTCGCCCAGGTGATCGGCACCACCATCGGCGCCATGGTCGCGGTGGCGATCATGGCGCTGTTCCCCCAGGCGCCCCTGCCCTTCATCGTCACCCTGGCGCTGTGGCTGGCGATCTGCACGGCCGGCGGCACGCTGATGCGCTTCACACATTCCCATGCCTTCGTGCTCAGCGGCTTCACCGCTGTGATAGTCGCCCTGCTGGCCCAGCCGGCGCCCGAATCCACCTACACCCTGGCCATCACCCGCGTCACCGAGACCTTGCTCGGCGTCGCCTGCGTCACTCTGGTCAGCCTGTTCTTCGCTCGCCCACAGAGCGTAGCTCGGGGGTATTTCGCCAAGGTCGACCAACTGATCCGCTTGATCGCCGTGCATGCCGCTGCGGTGATCCGCGGCGAGGAGCCGGAAGAGGACTTCCAGCAAAGGCAGAAGCAACTGCTGGGCGAGATCGCCGCCCTGGAAATGTTGCGCCGCCACCTGTATTTCGACGCCCCGCGCCTGCGCGGCGCCAACGAACTGGTGCAGCAACTGGCCAACCAGCTGGTGCTGATGACCTCGCGCCTGGCCATTCTGCGGCGCCAGCGCAAGCTGATCGAAGCCCGGCTGACCGGCCCGCTGCCCGAATCCGTGCGACGGCTGCGCGAAGACGAACTGGCCTGTCTGGAGGAACTGGCCGAATTCGGTCGCTCCCTGCCCAATACCACTCGCCGACGCATCACCCAGCTGCGCCAGCGCTTCGACGCTGCTGCGCGGCAGGCCGAGGAGCTGGCCGACGGGCTGCCCGCCTCGCTGCGCTCGCTGGCCTGGGCACTGCGATTCGAACAGGCGCGGCTGATGCAGCAGCTGGACGAGATGATCGAGCTCAGCGAAGCCATCCAGGAAGGCCGACCCGGCAGCAGCACCTACCGGCAGAGCCAGGCCCAGGCGCTGCACCTGGACTTCCACCTCGCCGCGATGAACGCCACCCGCGCCTTCGTCGCGCTGTGCTGCGCCGGCTGGATCTGGGTGGAAACCGCCTGGGACGGCGCCCGCGCCGGGATGATCCTGATCGGCATCCTCTGCTCCCTGCTGGCCACCTTCCCGCGCCCGCTCATGGCCAGCCTGGCGTACATGCGCGGGCTGGCTATGGCGCTGGTGGCGGCGGCGTTGCTGCAATTCCTTCTGCTACCCAGCGTCGGCGACTTCGAGATGCTCGCACTGTTCCTCACGCCGCTGCTGTACGTGATCGCGGTGGGCCTGGCCAATCCGCAGACCGCCGGGATCGGCATCGGCCTGGGGCTGTCAACCTTCCTGCTGGTGGGCCCGCAGAACCAGGGCGCGTGGATCAACACGTCGCTGCAATGGTTCGAGTTCGCCGGTGGCTATGTCAGCGCCGGCGTGCTGGCGCTGCTGGTGTACGCCTGGGTGTTCCCCTTCGACGCCGACGCCCGCCTGCGCCGCCAGTCGCGGCGGACCCGCGCCGAGGTGCGCTCGGTGCTGCTGTCCAAACCCAGCGAGGCGCGCCGCTTCCTGTTCGAGAGCCGCATGGTGGATCGCCTGGCAATCATGCTCGGGCTGCTGCCGGCGGCGCGCGACAGCCAGTCCGGCGAGCGCTTCCAGTGCAGCCTGGCGAGCATGACCCTGGGCGTGGTGCTGCACCAGTTGCGCCGCGAGAGCCTCAACCCCGGCGGCCTGCCGCAAACCCTGCGCGCCCGACTGTCGCTGCTGCTGGATGAGCTCGCCGCCTGCCTCGACCAGCCACCCGCCGCCCCGCTGCACCGGGTGCTGCCGGCGATGCGCGAGCTGGGAAATGAGCTGGACGAGCTGCAGAGCCTCGGCAGCTACCCCAGCGGCGACGCCATGCGCCCGGTGTTCGTCAGCGGCGTGGCGCTGCTGGTGGCCGCCGATCTGCTGGAGCGCTTCCGCGACCTTTACGGCGAATCCACCGCCTTCCACGACGACCCTGGGGAACCCGCGCTGCATGCCCGTTGATATCGAATTGGGCGGGGTCTACCTGCCGCCGCTGGCCCAGGCCCTGCTGCTGGCCTTGCCGATCTTCCTGCTGCTGGACTGGAGCCTGCGCCGACTCGGCGTGTTGCGCCTGGTCTGGCACGAGGCGCTGTTCGAAGGAGCGCTCTACGCCTGCCTCTGTGCCGGCCTGATCCTGCTCATGGGAGCCCTGCACTGAATGGCCGGCCTGCGCAAAGCCCTACCGCCGCTGATCACCCTGGCCGTCGTGGCGCTCGCCCTGGTCCTCGGCTTCTTCGCCTGGACCTACTACACCCGTGCGCCCTGGACCCGCGACGCCCGGGTGCGTGCCGACGTGGTGACGGTCTCGGCCGACGTCACCGGGCGCATCGTCGAATTGCGGGTGAAGGACAACCAGCACGTCAGCAAGGGCGACCTGTTGCTGAGCATCGACCCGGCGCGCTACGAGCTGGCGGTATTGCACGCCGATCGCGCGGTGGAAGTCGCCCGCGCCGCGCTCGGCCAGTCCCAGGCCGCCATCGCTGCCAACCAGGCGCTGCTGCGTCAGCGGCAGAGCGAGGAAGTCCGCCGCAAGGCGCTCAAGGCCCGCTCGGCAATCTCCAACGAGGAGTGGGAGAAGGCTCACACCGACGTCACCGTGGCCGAGGCGCAACTGCTGCGCGAGCAAGCCAACCTGGGGCTGGCGCAAGCCAATGTCAGCCTCGCCGAGGCCGCGCAGAAACAGGCCCGCCTCGATCTGGAACGCACCCAGGTGGTGGCGCCGGTGAACGGCTACGTGACCAACCTGCTGACTCGCGCCGGCGACTACGCCACCGCCGGCCACTCGCTGGTGGCGCTGGTGGACAGCGATTCCTTCTACGTCGGCGGCTACTTCGAGGAAACCAAGCTGCCGCGCATCCGCGAGGGCGACGCGGTGAACGTGCAACTGATGAGCGGCGAGCGCTTCGCCGGCCGCGTCGAAAGCATCGCATTCGCCATCACCGACCGCGAGAACGCCCCCGGTGCGCGCCTGCTGGCGAACATCAACCCGAGCTACACCTGGGTCAAACTGGCCCAGCGCATCCCGGTACGCATCGCCATCGCCCCGGACTACAAGGGCCGTGACCGCCTGCGCGCCGGCACCACCGCCACCGTCAGCGTGGTCGAAAGCCCTCGTTAGACTCGATCTTCCGATGGGCAGGCGGAACTTTCATCAGCGCCTCGTCATCAACCCATCGCGTGATTGTCACCCGCCCGGTGCAACATGCGCCCAGCTTCCCGCATCCCGCGCGGCAGCCACCGCCGAGGATCGCCCTTGCCCCGCCTTCGCCTTCTGGCCGCTTCCCTGCTGACCTGCACCACCCTCGCCCTGGTGGCCTGGCGCGCGCTGCCCTCGCCACTGGAGGACGTGCCCAGCAGCAGCCTGTTCGCACAGAACTGGGCCCGTGGCGGAGTCGTCCTGCTGGTCCGTCACATGGAGCGCTGCGACCGCTCCAGCGCCGAATGCCTGGGCGCCGCCGACGGCATCACCGAGCGTGCCGCCGCCCTGGCACGGAGCATGGGCGAGAGCATCACCCGCCTGGGCCTGACCGCCACCGACATCTACAGCAGCCCGGCCAACCGCACCATGCAGACCGCCGACCTGATGTTCGACCGCAGCGTGGCGCGCCAGGACTGGCTGCTCACCTGCAAGGACGGCGACCTCGCCGCGCAGATCCGCGAACACAAGGCCGAGCACCGCAACCTGGTGCTGGTCACCCACAGCGAATGCTTCGACCTCCTGCGCGAGAACCTCAAGGTGCGCGAGACCGACACGCCCGAGTACGGCAGCGCCCTGGTGCTGTTCGACGAGGCCCAGCCGCGGTTGCGCATCGCCGGCGAAGTCGAGACCGATGAATGGCTGAAGCTGGTGAACCCGCACAACCCGAGCTGAGGCCGCTGCCAGAAAGCGCTTTCTGTGCCATCTTCTTGCGATCGCTCCAAGGAGAGGCTCGATGCCCGCCCTGCTCACTAGCCACCCACTGTTCGCCGCCCCCATCCTGCTGCTGATCGACCTGCTGCTCTGGCGGCTGGTCGGCCCGGCCCATCCGCATTGGCGCCTGGCCGTGCGGCTGGTCGGCTTCCTGCTGTTCAGCCTGCTGCTGTTCAATGCCGGGATGAACCCGCTGCGCGCCGCACCCTGGGCGGACGACCTGCCCAGCCACATGGTCGCCACCGCCGTGCAGATCATCTGGTGGCTGTTCGCCGCGCGCTGCCTGACGGTCGTGCTGGGCTTCCTGCTGGTGCAGCGCATCGGCCATGGCGGGCGGTTGCTGCAGGATGTGGTCGGCGCGCTGATCTTCCTGGTCGCCATCATCGCTGCCGCCGGCTATGTGCTGGAGCTACCGGTGAAGGGCCTGCTGGCGACTTCCGGGGTGGTCGCCATCGTCCTCGGCCTCGCGCTGCAGAGCACCCTGAGCGACGTGTTCTCCGGCATCGTGCTGAACACCACCAAGCCGTACCAGCTGGACGACTGGATCTCCATCGACGGCATCGAGGGCAAGGTCACCGAGATCGACTGGCGCTCCACCTACCTGCAGACCTCCCAGGGCACGCTGGCCGTGGTGCCCAACTCCCTCGCCGCCAAGGCCAAGGTGCTCAACCTCAGCCGCCCGGCGAACCTGTATGGCGTCAGCGTGAGCCTGACGGTCAGCCCGCACATCCGCCCGCGCAAGGTGATCGAGGCGCTGGAGCACGCCCTCGGCGGCTGCCGCGCCCTGCTGGCCAACCCGGCGCCGGCGGTCAGCGTGCGCAAGTCCGCGCCCGATGGTGTGGAATACGAGATGAGCGGCTTCGTCGCCGCCATGGGCGAGAAGCGCGAGGTGCGCAACCAGTTGTTCGACCTTGCCTACCGCCACCTGCAGGCCGCCGGCATCAACCTGCTGGCCGAGGCCGACGCACCGATGCGCGAAAGCGCCTCGCGGGCGCGGGCGTTGCTGGTGCGCTCGGGGCTGTTCGATGCGCTGCGGGACGAGGAGCGTGACGAACTGGCCAGCCGCATGCAGCGCCGGCCCTTCAAGCAAGGGGAAGTGCTGCTGGCGCCGGGGGATGTCAGCGACCGCCTGCTGATCATCGACTCGGGCGTCGTCAGCGTCACCCTGCCCCAGGATGCCCAGAGCATCGAAGCCGGACGCATGGGGCCGGGCGAAGTCTTCGGCGAGGCCGGCGTGCTCACCGGCTCCGGCTGGCAGGCGCAATTCACCGCCATGAGCGACGGCGCGGCCTATTACATCGACAAGGAAACCCTGGCGCCCTGCATGGAAGCCCGCCAGGAGATCGCCGAGGCCATGGGCCGCCTGCTGGACTTCCGCCAGAAGGCCAGCGCCGCGCTGCTGGTCGAGCAACCCACAGTGGTGCAGCAGCGCGGGCTGATGGCCTGGCTCAGGCAGCACGCCGGGCGCCGCTACAAGGCCTGACCCGTCGCCGGGTCAGGCGCTGACTTCCTGCAGGCAATCCAGCGGCACCCAGCCGGCCTCGCCACCGGAGCGGACGCACCAGAGCCAGCCACCGAGCTCGCGGCCGCCTTCGAGCCGCTCACCGACCTCCACGTCGAGTTCGCGGGCGGTGTAGTCCTCCATCGCCACCCCGGCGCCTGGCGCGGTCATGTTGAACACCTGCGCCGGCACCCAGCCTTCGCGCTGCCCTGGCGTGGAGCAGAAGTACCAGTCTTCCCAGCCCTCGGCGCCTTCGTAGCGTTCGCCGACGAACAACGGCGCCCCCTTGGCGAAGGTGATGGGCGTGGGGTACTCGCTACGGTGGCGTTGAATCACTTCGTAGTGCATGTCTCTCTCCCGGCTCCCTCGACCGATCCATGCTACTCCTCACAACGCATCGTGGAAGATCACCCCGAGGGTGAAGCGCTCACCGGTATGCAGGCGGCTGACGCCATGGCGCAGGTTGACCCGGTGGTAGCCGCGCACGCCACGTACCGGCCGCTGGGCCACGGCGAACACCACGGCATCGCCCTGCCTGAGCGGCACCACGGCCACCCGCGACTGCATGCGCGGCCGCTGCTCGGTGAGGACGAACTCGCCGCCCTCGAACTCCTCGCCCGGTTGCGACAGCAGAATCGCCACCTGCAACGGGAAAGCCAGCTCCCCATACAGGTCCTGGTGCAGGCAGTTGTAATCGCCGGCGCGGTAGCGCAACAGCAAGGGCGTCGGCCGCCGCTGCCCGGCGGCATGGCAGTGAGCGAGGAAGCCGGCGTGCTCCGGCGGGTAATGGATACCGGTACCCATGCGCTCGTGCCAGCAGTTGGCGATGGCGCGCAGTGGCGGATAGAAGGCTCCGCGCAACGCCTGCAGCAGTACCGGCAAGGGATAGGCGAAGTAACGGTACTCACCGAGGCCGAAGTTGTGCCGGGCCATGATCACCCGGCTGCGAAACGGCTCGTCCTGGTCGTAGAGCGCGCGCAGGGCTTCGCATTGCGCCTTGTCGAGCAGGCCCGGGATCAATGCATGGGCGTCGGCGTCAAGGCGCCCAGCCAGCAGCGGCCAGTCCAGGGCAGCGATTCGATGGGCAAGGATGGGGATGACGGGCATCTTGAAGGTCCGTGGAAACCAGGCTCCAGTCTAGGTTCGCCCCTGCCCCAGCGCGCCCCGAGGCCGACTTTCAAACTGCCCCGCAGCGACGCATTGTAGAATCAACCACTCATTCTCGATCGAACACGGCCATGCCCCCCGAAGACCCGATCCTGCGGGACATTTCCCGCGTGACCCTGCAGCATTACCAGGAGCGCGCCGAAGCGTTTCGCGAAAGCACCTGGGACCACGATGTCACCCAAAACATCGCCGCGCTGCTGCGGCATATCCAGGGCGATGCGCCCTTCGCCCTGCTCGACTTTGGCTGTGGTCCTGGGCGTGACCTGTGTGCACTGAAGCGCCTGGGACATGAGCCAGTCGGCCTGGACGGCTGCGCCGACTTCGTCGCCATGGCCCGCGAGACCAGCGGCTGCGAGGTCTGGCAGCAGGACTTCCTGGCTCTCGACCTGCCCGCCGAGCGCTTCGACGGTATCTATGCCAATGCCAGCCTGTTCCACGTCCCGCGCAGTGAACTGCCACGGGTGCTCGGCCAGTTGCAGGCAGCGCTGAAGCCGGGTGGCGTGCTGTTCAGCTCCAACCCGCGCGGGGAGAATCAGGAGGGCTGGAATGGCGGGCGCTATGGCTCCTACCACGATCTGCAGAACTGGACGCGCTTGCTGGAAGCCGCGGGATTCCGCGAGCTGGAACACTACTACCGCCCCACCGGCCTGCCGCGCGAGCAGCAGCCCTGGCTGGCGAGTGTGTGGCGCAAGGTTTGACGGCTTACAGCAGCCGGAAGTGATTCGCGAGCAAGCTCGCTCCTCCAGGCCAATGTCGTTGCAACCGTGTAGGAGTGGGCTTGCTCGCGAACCCGCCTGACGTCCGGCCGAAGACCAGACGCTCTCATCTGGACGGCGCGGGCAGTATTACCCGCGCCGCTGCGGTCAGCCCTTCGCCGCCCAGGCGTTGAAGCGCTGCTCCAGGTCCTCGCCGTGGTCGACCCAGAACTCGAAGTTCACCGGGACAGCCTGTTCGAGGTTCGCCGGTGCGGTGTTCAGGCGCTCCACCAGCTTCGGATCGAGCAGCTTGGTAGTCCCCAGGTTCACCGAGCCGTAGCCCAGCTTCACCGTGTGGATCTTCTGCTGTTCGGGTTGGAGCGAGAAGGCGATGAAGTCCTCGGCGGCCTTCTTGTTCGGGCTGCCCTTGGGGATCGCCCAGGAGTCGATGGCATACAGGCTGCCATTCCACACCACCTTCATCGGCGCGCCCTCTTCCTGGGCGGCGAAGGCGCGGCCGTTGTAGGCGGTACTCATGGCCACGTCGCCGCTGGCGATGAACTGCATCGGCTGCGCGCCGGACTCCCACCACTGGATCGACGGCTTGATCTCATCGAGCTTCTTGAACGCGCGGTCCACGCCTTCTTTCGTCGCCAGCACCTTGTACAGGTCTTCCTTCTTCACGCCGTCGGCCAGCAGGGCGATCTCCAGAGTGTACTTGGCGCCCTTGCGCAGCGAGCGCTTGCCGGGGAATTTCCTGGTGTCCCAGAAGTCCGTCCAGCCGGTGGGGCCGTTGGCGAAGCGCTTGCCGTCGTAGACCATGGCCATCGACCAGACCAGCAGGCCGGCGCCACAGTCGGAGAGGGTGCCGGGCACGTAGTCCTCGGCCTTGCCGAGTACCGCCGGGTCGAGCTGCTCGAACAGGCCGTCCTCGCAGCCGCGCAGCAGCTCCGGGCCTTCCACCTGGACGACATCCCAGTTGACGCTGCCGGTGTCGACCATCGCCTTGATCTTGCCCATTTCGCCGTTGTACTCGCCGGCGATCACCTTCATGCCTTCCTTCTTCTCGAAGGGTTTGTAGAAGGCTTCGGTCTGTACATCCTTGCTGGTGCCGCCGAAGGAGATCACGGTCAGGTCAGCAGCCATGGCGCCGGACGCCACGCCCATGAGCAGGGCTCCCAGAATCGGGTTCTTCATTTCCACCTCTTGGCTTTGTTGTTGGCAGATTGCTTAAGCACGCAGGCGCCCGGCCTCTGCGGACCGGGGCACGATAACAGGGTCAGGTGCGGTAGACCGCCTCACCGTCCTCGATCAGGCGCAGCGCTGACTCCCAGGCCAGCAGGTGCAGGCCGTCGACCAGCGCTTCTTCTTCCTGCACGGCAACGCGCTCGCATACCGCGGGCGCCGGGTAGCGCAATTGGCGACCGCCGGCCAGGGCCTGGACTTGCGCCTGGCAGGCGCGCTCGAGGAAGTAGATCTGGTTGAAGGCTTCGGCGATGCAGCGCCCGGTGGCCAGCAGGCCGTGGTTGCGCAGGATCATCACCATGTGGCTGCCCAGGTCGTTGACCAGGCGCGAGCGCTCGTCCGGGTCCAGGGCGATGCCTTCGTAGTCGTGGTAGCCCAGGCGGTTGTAGAACTTCAGCGCGTGCTGGCTGATCGGCAGCAGGCCGTCTTCCTGGGCGGACACCGCGATGCCGGCGGCGGTGTGGGTGTGGATCACGCAGGCCACGTCTTCGCGGGCGGCGTGTACCGCGGAATGAATGTTGAAGCCGGCACGATTGACGCTTTTCGGGCCGAAGCGTGGATCGATGACATCGCCTGCATGGTCGACCTTGACCAGGTCGGAGGCGCGCATTTCGTGGAACAGCACGCCGTAGCGGTTGATCAGGTAGTGGCCCTTCTCGCCCGGCACCCGTGCGGAGATGTGGGTGTCGATGTGGTCGGTCCAGCGGAAGTGCGCGATCAGGCGATACAGCGCGGCGAGGTCGCAGCGGGCCTGCCACTCTTCGGCGGAAATACTCGACGGATCGATGTTGTAAGCTGTGTCACGCATGACGGGTGGTCCTTGTTGTTCTGTCAGGCTGTGCGGCGTATTGCCGCCGTCTGGGACCGAGTGTGCTGGGCGCGCCCCGCCCGCACCATGCACAGGCACCCTGGAGAATTTGCAGTGCTGTTATGGTCCACCGACCTGTACAGATCCTTCCTCACCAGAATCGGACCCTCGGATGCTGTTGCTCGACCCCACCTCGGACACTCCCCTGGTCACCCAGATCGTCGACGGCATCGCCCAGGCCATCGACGAGCAGCGCCTGCGTGCAGGCGCCAAGCTGCCCTCGATCCGCAAGTTCGCCCAGGCCAACGGCGTCAGCCACTTCACCGTGGTCGAGGCCTACGACCGGCTGGTGGCGCGCGGCTGCCTGAACGCGGTACCCAATGCCGGCTTCTACGTGCGCGGCCCGGCGCTCGAGGACAGCGCCAGCGCCGAGGCACCGACGGAATTCGACTTCGACGCGCACCTGCTGCTGCACAAGGTCTTCCAGCCGCTGGGCATGGAGATTCGCCCCGGCGTCGGCCTGCTGCCGGAACACTGGCTGGATGGCGAAGGCCTGCAGCGCGGGCTGCGCAGCCTGGCGCGGGAAGAGCCGACGCAGTTCGGCAACTACGGCCACAGCAAAGGCAACCTGAAGCTGCGCGGCAAGCTCGCCGACCGCATGGGCGACGCCGGCGTCGCCGCCAATCCCGAGCAGATCCTGCTGACCGCCGGCGCCAGCCAGGCGCTGGACCTCACCGTACGCTACCTGGTGCAGCGTGGTGATCCGGTGCTGGTGGACGAACCCGGCTACCACAACCTGTTCCTCAACCTGCGCCTGCAAGGTGCGCAACTGCTCGGCGTGCCGCGCAGCGCCGACGGGCTGGACCTCGACCGCCTGGAGCAACTGGCCCGCGAGAACCGGCCTAAGGTCTATTTCACCCAGGCGCGCCTGCAGAGCCCCACGGGCGGCAGCCTGTCCCTGGCCGCCGCGCACCGCCTGCTGCAACTGGCGGAAAGGTACGATTTCCTCATCGTCGAGAACGATATCTACGCCGACCTCGACCCGGCCGGCCAGATGCTGCTGGCCAACCTCGACCAGCTGGCGCGGGTGATCTACATCGGCAGCCTGTCGAAAGTCATTGCACCGGCACTGCGCACCGGTTTCATCGCCGCCCACCCGGAGCTGATCGAAGAGCTGGTGCCGCTGAAGATGGTCAGCGGCCTGACCAGCTCGGAACTCACCGAAACCCTGGCCCTGGACGTCCTCCTGCAAGGCCGCCACCGCAAGCACGTACGGCAGTTGCGCGACCAGCTTGGCGAAGCCCACGACAGCGTGGCGCGGCGCCTGGAAGCGGCCGGCCTGGAAGTCTTCCACGAACCCCGCGCCGGGTTGTTCCTCTGGGCCCGGCACCGCGCGGTGGACGATGCCACCCTGCTCGCCAGCCGCGCCAAGGAAGCGAAGATCCTGCTGTTCCCCGGCCAGCTGTTCATGCCCGATGGCCGCAGCGTGCCGTGGATGCGCTTCAACGTGGCGCATTCCCTGGATGAGCGGCTGTACGCTTTTCTTTCCCGGCAGGGCTGAAGACGGTCACAAAACTCGCGGCAGCCAAGTCCAAGGAAGAAGAGCCGGAATTTCCCCGGCCACGTCAGGAGGACACCGTGAAATTCCCAGCCATCGAACCCGAGCAACTGCAACGCGCCCGGCAGGGCGAACCCGCTGCCCTCGACGCACTGCTGCTGGCCTTGCAGGCGCCGGTGTACAACCTCGCCCTGCGCATCCTCGGCCGCCGCGAAGACGCCCAGGACGCCAGCCAGGAAATCCTCCTGCGCATCACCACGCACCTCGCCAGCTTCCGTGGCGACAGCCAGTTCTCCACCTGGGCCTTCCGCATCGCCAGCAATGCACTGCTGACCGCGCGCACCAAGGTCCGCGAGACGCCCACCGTGTCGCTGGACGCCCTGGCCGACAAGCTCGACCTCGGCCTGCGTCTGGCCCAGGTCAACGAGCGCCCGCTGGAGCCAGCGGACAAGCTGGCCGCCGAACGCATCGCACTGGCCTGCACCCAGGGCATGCTGATGTGCCTGGAGCGTGAACAGCGCCTGGCCTACGTGCTGGATATCGCCTTCGGCCTGGATTCGGAAACCGCCGCCGCCGTGCTGGAGGTCGAACCGGCGACCTACCGCAAGCGCCTGTCACGGGCGCGCCAGCGGCTGGACGACTTCATGCAACAGCATTGCGCTCTGGTGAATCCCCAGGCGCCCTGCTCCTGCGAGCGCCAGGCGCTGGCCCTGCCGGCCGGCGTGAACGACACCCGCAAGGCCGAAAGCGAACTGCTTGCCCTCACCCGCCTGGCCGACGCAGCGGCGGTATTCCGCGCGCACCCGGATTACCAGGTGCCGCAACGGGTGATCGAAACCGTGCGCGCCGTGCTGCAGCAGCACACCGGAGGCTGGCAATGAACGCTTTCGCCGATCTGGGCTATCCCGAGGGCTTCCAGCCACTGCAACGGCGCAACCCGCTGCTGGACCTGCTCGGTCCCTTCCTGGTGCGTGGCGAAGGCGATTCGCTGGAACTGGGCCTGCTGCTGGACGAACGCCACACCAACAGCCGCGGCGGCGTGCATGGCGGCATTCTCGCTACCCTGGCGGACATCGGCATGGGCTACGTCATGGCCTTCTCCGGCCAACCACCACAGCCGCTGGTCACCGCCAGCCTGACCCTGGACTACGTTTCCAGCGCCCAGGTCGGCGACTGGCTGAGCATCCGCCTGCTGCACAGCCGGCGCGGCAGGCAGATGGCTTTCGCCAATGCGCTACTGTCGGTGGACGACAAGGTGGTCGCCCAGGCCAGCGCGGTGTTCGCGGTGCCGGCGCAGCGCTGAGCCGCCGGATATCGCCGCAAATATCGCCAGAGTCCGCGCAAGGCCTTAGACTTGCCGCCCATCAGCAACCGCCAGCAAGAGATCACTATGGGCGCCCAGTGGAAAGCCAAACATAAAGAAGTCGCCGCCAACGCCAAGGGCCGCGTGTTCGGCAAACTGTCGAAGGAAATCATGATCGCCGCGCGCAATGGCGCCGACCCGGACATGAACCCGAAACTGCGCCTGGTCGTCGAGCAGGCGAAGAAGGCCTCGATGCCCCGCGATACCCTGGAGCGCGCGATCAAGAAGGGCGCCGGCCTGCTGGACGGCGCCGCCACCTTCGAGCGCGTGGTCTACGAAGGCTTCGCGCCGCACCGCGTGCCGGTGATCGTCGAGTGCCTGACCGACAACGTGAACCGCACCATCGCGGAAATCCGCGTGCTGTTCCGCAAGGGCCAGCTCGGCGCCTCCGGCTCGGTAGCCTGGGACTTCGATTACCTGGGCCTGGTCGAGGCCACCCCGGCCAGCGCTGACGCCGACCCGGAACTGGCCGCCATCGAGGCCGGCGCCCAGGACTTCGAGCCGGGCGAGGAAGACGGCGACACCCTGTTCCTCACCGACTCCACCGACCTTGACGCCGTCTGCCGCGCCCTGCCCGAGCACGGCTTCACCGTTGCCTCGGCCAAGCTCGGCTACAAGGCGAAGAACCCGGTCAGCCTGTCCGGCGCGGAACTGGAGGAAGTCGAAGCCTTCCTCGACGCACTGGACGGCAACGACGACGTGCAGAACCTTTACGTCGGCCTGGCGTAACGCAGAACGGGCGGCCCATTGGCCGCCCGTTTTCTTTGTAGACCGCGCATCCCGTAGGACGCATATCGCCCCAAGCGTTACCCGTCGTCCTGCATACGGCGGATGAATCGTACCGATTCACGCGCCCTACGCTTTCCGTCCCATCAACACTTCCTGGCTGCTCTCGGCCTTCTCCCGCAGGAAGTCCCAGGTCGTGCGCATCCGCGCGATGTCCTTGAGCTCCGTGGGCATCAGCATCCAGAACGTCCGCACGAACTCGATCTCGCCAGCCAGCACCGGCTGCAGCGACGGGTCTTCGCTCGCCGCGAACGCCGGCAGGATCGCCAGACCCGCGCCCTCCGCCACCGCCCGCTGCTGGGCGAGGATGCTGGTGCAGCGCAGCGCCATGTGCAACGGCCGGCCGATCTCGTCGAGGTATTGCAGTTCCTTGCTGTACAGCAGGTCGTCGACATAGCCCACCAGCGCGTGCTCGCGCAGGTCGTCGCGCGTGCGGATCGGCCCGCGTTCGGCCAGGTAGTCCTTCGAGGCGTAGAGCCGCAGCACGTAGTCGGTCAACCGGGTGATCAAGTAAGGACCGCGACCGGGCCGCTCCAGGGTGATCACGATGTCCGCCTCGTGACGTGACAGCTGTAGCGCACGCGGCACCGCCAGCAAATCGACGCCCAGGTGCGGGTGGCGCTGGTTCAGCTCCACCAGCTGCGAGGTCAGCAGCGTCGAACCGTAGCCCTCGGTAGCGCCGATGCGCACCTTGCCGGAGAGGTTGTCCTCGGTACCGGCCAGGCGTTTCTCGATCACCTTGCAGGCGCTTTCCATCGCCTCGGCCTGGGGCAACAGACCATGTCCGGCTTCGGTCAGCCGATAGCCGGCGGGCTCGCGCACCAGCAATTGTGCGCCGATGCTCTTTTCCAGTGCCTGCAGGCGCCGGGCCACCGTGGTGTGGTCCACGCCCAGGCGCCGCGCCGCTACCGTGAGTTTGCCGGCACGAGAGAGTTCGAGGAAAAACCGCAGGTTGTCCCAGTCCATGTGCGCTCCTGTGTGCGCCCTCTATCTGCAAAAATGCAGACCATACTTGCACATCACCTCATTGAGCACATCAAAAATGCACTGTTAGGATCGGACCACACAAGAACAAAGCCTTCAGGCTGGGAGAACCACGATGACTGCACCTGCCGTCCCGACCGTCAAACTCTTCCTCGACGGCAAGCCCGTCGAGTCCACCACCGCCGAATGGCGCGACGTGATCAACCCCGCCACCCAGGAAGTCCTCGCCCGCGTGCCCTTCGCCACGCCCGAAGAAGTCGAGCGCGCGGTGGCCAGCGCCAAGGCCGCGTTCAAGACCTGGAAGAAGACCCCCATCGGCGCCCGCGCACGAATCTTCCTCAAGTACCAGCAACTGATCCGCGAGAACATGAAGGAACTGGCGGCCATCCTCACCGCCGAACAGGGCAAGACCCTGCCCGACGCCGAAGGCGACGTGTTCCGCGGCCTGGAGGTGGTCGAGCACGCCTCGGCCATCGGCAACCTGCAACTGGGCGAGCTGGCCAACAACGTGGCCGGCGGTGTGGATACCTTCACGATCCTGCAGCCCATCGGCGTGTGCGCCGGCATCACCCCCTTCAACTTCCCGGCGATGATCCCGCTGTGGATGTTCCCGATGGCGATTGCCACCGGTAACACCTTCGTCCTCAAGCCCTCCGAACAGGACCCGATGGTGACCATGCGCCTGGTCGAACTGGCCCATGAGGCCGGCGTGCCGCCGGGTGTACTGAACGTCATCCATGGCGGCCCGGACGTGGTGAACGCCATCTGCGATCACCCGGACATCAAGGCCGTCTCCTTCGTTGGCTCGACCCGTGTCGGCACCCACGTCTACAACCGCGCCTCGCTGGCCGGCAAGCGCGTGCAGTGCATGATGGGCGCGAAGAACCACGCCGTGGTGCTGCCCGACGCCAATAAGGAACAGACGCTGAACGCCATTGCCGGCGCAGCTTTCGGCGCCGCCGGGCAACGCTGCATGGCAGTCTCGGTGGCGATCCTGGTGGGCGAAGCCAACGAATGGATTCCCGACCTGGTCGCCAAGGCCAGGACCCTGAAAGTGAGTGGCGGCACCGAGGCCAACACCGACGTCGGCCCGCTGGTTTCCTGCGCGGCGCTGGACCGCGTCAGCGGCCTGATCGAGCGCGGCACCCAGGAAGGCGCCACGTTGGAACTGGACGGCCGCAATCCGCAGGTCGTCGGCTACGGCAAGGGCAACTTCGTCGGCCCGACCGTGTTTTCCGGCGTTACCCCGCAGATGACCATCTACCGCGAGGAAATCTTCGGCCCGGTGCTTTGCGTCGTGTCGGTCAAGACCTTCGACGAGGCCATCGAGCTGATCAACGCCAACCCCAACGGCAACGGCACCGCGCTGTTCACCCGCTCCGGCGCTGCCGCACGGCACTTCAAGGAGGAAATCGACGTCGGCCAGGTGGGCATCAACGTGCCGATCCCGGTGCCGGTACCGCTGTTCTCCTTCACCGGCTCGCGCGGCTCCAAGCTCGGCGACCTCGGCCCATACGGCAAGCAGGTGGTGCAGTTCTACACCCAGACCAAGACCGTCACCGAACGCTGGTTCGACGAGAATGAGGTCGGTGGTGCGGTGAACACCACCATCAATCTGAAGTAAGACTGCCCGCCCGCCTGCCCCGAGCCGGCCCGGACTTCAGCAGGGATGCTGGTCCGGATTCGGCACCACGCGGGCGGGCACCCTTTCCGGCGCTCCGACCACGGAGCGCTTCCAGTACAAGAAGAAGAGGAAATCCCCATGCGCATCGGTTTCATCGGACTCGGCAACATGGGCGGGCCCATGGCCGCCAACCTGCTCAAGGCCGGCTTCGACCTGAGCGTCTTCGATCTTTCCGCCAAGGCCGTGGAGGCCGCCGTAGCCTTGGGCGCACGCGCGCTCGGCTCGCCAGCCGAAGTGGCTCGCGACGACGTCGAGGTGATCATCACCATGCTGCCGGCCGCCGCCCATGTGAAGCAGGTGTTCCTCGGCGACGATGGCCTGCTGGCCAACGTGCAATCCGGCGTGTTGCTGATCGATTCGTCCACCATCGACCCGCTGAACGCCCGCGAGGTCTCCGCCGCCGCCCTCGCCCACGGCAACCCCATGCTCGATGCCCCGGTTTCCGGCGGGACGGCTGGCGCCGCAGCGGGCACCCTGACCTTCATGGTCGGCGGCGAGCAGGCCGACTTCGAGCGCGCCCGCCCGGTGCTGGCCGCCATGGGCAAGAACCTCGTGCACTGCGGTGGCGCCGGCAACGGCCAGGTGGCCAAGGTGGCGAACAACCTGCTGCTGGGTATCTCCATGATCGGCGTAGCGGAAGCCATGTCCCTGGGCGTGAAGCTGGGTATGGACGCCGAAGTGCTGGCCGGCATCATCAACACCTCCAGCGGCCGCTGCTGGGCCTCGGAGATCAACAACCCGCTCACCGGGGCCCCGGCGGCGCGCGGCTACAGCGGCGGCTTCGGCACCGACCTGATGCTCAAGGACCTGGGCCTGGCCAGCGAGGCCGCGCGACAGATCCGCCAGCCGGTGCTGCTTGGCGCATTGGCCCAGCAGCTGTTCCAGACCTTCAGCAACCAGGGCAACGGCCAGCTGGACTTCTCGGCGATCGTGAAGCTGTACCAACAGGGCTAGGTCCGCCAGGGCGTTCCGCTTTTCTGTAGGAGCGAGCTTGCTCGCGAACCTCTTCGCTTCGAGGCCGGTTCGCGAGCAGGCTCGCCCCTACAAAGGTCCCACTCCGCGACACGTCGCCCAAGCCTTCATCTCGGCTATCATGCGCGCTCCGCCCCACCGGATGCCGCCGCATGATCCTCCGCCCGCAAACCCCGACACTCTGGGTCCTGCTGTTCTCGCTCAAGGGATCGATCATCCCGGCCATCTGGCGCAAGGTGCTCTACACCGTGCTGCTGAGTTCCCTGGTGGTGGCCACCCACGGCACGCTCTACCACTACAAGGTGATCATCACCTCTACGCCGTTCACGCTCTGGGGCCTGACACTGGCGATCTTCCTCGGCTTTCGCAACAACGTCGCCTACCAGCGCTTCTGGGAGGCGCGCACGCTCTGGGGCGAGCTGCTGATCGTGACGCGCAACCTGGCGCGGCAGACCCGTTCGCTGCTGCCCGACCTCGATGCCGATGGCCGCCGCCAGCTGTGCAAGCCGCTGATCGCCTTCGGCTACACCCTGCGCGACCAGCTGCGCGGCACCGAACAAGGCGACGACGTGAAACGTGTGCTGGGCGACGCCGCCGCGGCATTCGCCCATCGCCGCAACCCGGCAAACGCCCTGCTGGCGGACCTTGGCCAGCGCTTCGCCGACCAGGGCCGCGCGGCGGGCGCCAGCGACATCACCCTGGCCGCCATCGACCAGCAGATGACCCGCCTGTCGTACGTGCTGGGCGGCTGCGAGCGGATCAGCAACACGCCGATTCCCTACCCCTACATTCTGATGCTGCACCGCATCGTGCACGTCTACTGCTTCCTGCTGCCTTTCTGCCTGGTGGACAGCATCGGCTGGTTCACTCCGCTGGCCGTCTGCGTGCTGGCCTACACCTTCTTCGGCCTGGATGCCCTGGGCGACCAGATTGCCGACCCGTTCGATACCCAACCCAACGATCTGCCGCTGGACGCCATGAGCCGCAACCTGGAAATCACCGTGCTGGAAATCCTCGGTGAAACCGACCTGCCCGAACCGCTGAAACCGGTGGATGGCCTGCTGCTCTGAGCCAGCCCTGAGGACCCGAGAATGAGCCATCTGAAAGACGTACCGCTGAACAAGGCCTACCTGCTGCTCAACCACGGCCCGAGCACCATCGTCACCTGCGAGCACCAGGGCACGGCCAACGTCATGGCCGCCGCCTGGGTCATGCCGCTGGACTTCGACCCGCCCAAGCTGATGCTGGTGCTCGACCGCAACACCTGGTCACGTCATCTGGTGGAAGGCTCCGGCGCTTTCGTCATCCAGCTGCCAACGCGCCAGCAGGCCGAGCTGACCCTGGCGGTGGGATCGAGCAACGGCGGCGAGGGCAACAAGTTCGAGCAACTGGACATTGGCGTTTCGCGTGCGAAGCAGGTCGACGCACCGGTGGTCGATGGCTGTATCGCCTACCTGGAATGCAAGGTGATCAGCGAGCCGCACAACCAGGAGAAATACGACCTGTTCATCGCCGAGGTGGTCGCCGCCTACGCCGATGAGCGCGCCTTCTCCAACGGTCGCTGGCATTTCCCCAGCGACGAGTTGCGCACGATCCATTACCAGGCCGGCGGCGCCTTCTTCGCCACTGGCGAGGCGTTCCAGGTCAGCCGGGGCTGACCGGCTGCCAGGCGGCCGGCGCCGAGCCCAGCTCGGAGGCCGGCAACTCCCAGAAGAGCGGCGAACCGGCGACCTGCAACGGCGGGCGCAGGCGGCGCGCATGGCCCCAGGGCGTGGCTTCGATGCCCGGCGCCAGATCGGCCGCGGTTTCCGCCCCCAGCTCCGCCTGGCTTGGCGGCGCGGCACCCGCCTCCAGCAGGAACTGCGCTGTCCGCGCCAGCGACAGCCGCCAACGGCTGCCCCGGCCGCTGCGCCGGCGCTCGGCCAGCCCGCGCAAGGCGGCGGCAGCAATCAGGTAGCCGGTCGCGTGGTCGAGCGCCTGAACGGGCAAGGGTACGGGCTTTTCCTCGCCACGCCACACGCGCCCAGCTTCGGCAATGCCGCTGCTCATCTGCACCAGGCTGTCGAAGCCGCGTCTTTCGCACCATGGGCCGGACCAGCCATAGGCATTCAGGCTGACGTCCACCAGCCCCGGTGCGATGGTGCGGCGCACGTCGGCACCGAAACCCAGGCGTTCCAGGGCATCGGCCCGATAGCCGTGGACCAGAACGTCGGCGCTGGCGAGCAGCGCCTGGAAACGCTCGCGACCTGCCGGCTGGCGCAGGTCCAGCCGCGCGCACTGCTTGCCCAGGGTGACTTCCGGCACCACGCCGGGCTCATCCCAGTCCGGCGGGTCGATGCGCAGTACCTCGGCACCGAAGCCGGCGAGGAATCGGGTGGCGACCGGGCCGGCCAGTACACGGGTCAGATCCAGCACCCGCAGGCCGGCCAGCGGGCGTTCGCGGTCGATCTCGATGTCCAGGGAGGGTCCGGACACCAGTTGGATATCGCGCAACACGAGAGGCTCGCGAGCCACGGCGATGCCTTGCGGGTGCTGTTTCCAGGCATCCCATGAGCGCATCTCGGCCGCGCAGCCGCCCTCCCTGACGATCGCCAGTTCCAGCTCGCCCGCCGCCCAACCGGCCACCGCGCTGGCGACCTGATCGCGCTGATTCTCGACGCCGAGGACCCGGAGTGCGGCGGCGCGGTGGTGCGGCGCATTGGTGTGCAGGCGAATCCAGCCGTCGCGTGTGCGGTAGTTACCGGCAATGGCATCCCAGAGGTCGGGCACTGTCCAGCCCTGAGGCCGCAAGGAGGTGGAGAACCAGAAGGAGGCCAAACGGCGGTCCACGACCATGGAGGTCGCCGTGCCACCTTCCGGCTCCAGCCACTCGCCCAGTGCCAGCCCGGCGCTGGCGATGCTGGCGGCGGCCAGCTCGGTGACGAAGAATGCCGAAGGCAGGGAGCCTTCGCTGCGAGGGGCCAGGTGGCTCAGGCGTTCGGCCTGGCCGCCGAGGGCTGTCCAAAGTCGTTCCGCAAGAACCCGCTGCATCTCTATCTCCGCCTTTCCGTGGAGCTTCACCTTAGCCGCAGAGCGTCTGGCGGGCGAGCCGACCTTGGTCGGCAGGCAATAAAAAGCCCGCAATCAAGCGGGCTTTTCGATGGGGAGCTAATCCCTTAGCTGGTTTTCATCCTCTGCCCCTGGGTGTGAAAAAAACGTGAAGAGAGGGCCAGCCGAAACATTTTGTCGGAGATCGGATTTCTGGAAGCTGATGCTCAGCTCGAATAGTCCAGCGCGGTCCAGACGCGGCTGAGCCCATCGCTGATCCGGCAGCCCGAAAGGTCGTCCGCTTCGCCCTGCGGGGACAGCCGCACGGTGGAGTCGCCCTCGCCTTCGGTCAACCATTGCAGGCGCCCGCAGTTGGGCGTGTCGATCACGTAGCTGGCAGCGATCGCCGAGCGCTCCTTCGGCAGACGGATGGCATCGCGTACCGTGCCGCGCTCCTCGATGCGCTTGCCGTCAGCCACCAGAACGGCCCAGGCCTCCTTGCCCTCGATGATGAGGTAGGCGCCATTGGCGCGCGGGACATCCGCCTGGGGCTGGGCGCAACCCGCAAGCATCGCCAGACCGGCACAAAGCATCAGTTTCTGCAGCATCGCCATCGCTCCTGTTCGTCGAGCAATGCCCGCCAGGCCACTGGCGACGGGCACTTCAAGGTTTCTGTCAGACCGCGAGAGGGATACTAGGAGAAAATACTGTTCATGCATACAGTATTTTGCGAAAATTTTTTAAACCTCGACGAAAGGCCATAGTCCATTAGCTACGTCGATCACCTCGAATCACAGGGCATGGGCCTGAAACCCATTGAGGAGCAAGCGATGGTGAGTATCCATCAGCTGAAGTACACCGTGAACCACATGGCCATCGAGGAAGTCAGCGAGGCCGTGGCGGAACTGCTGTTGGAGGGGTTGGTCACAGAGGGCAAGACGCCTTTCAGCCGTACCCACTTCAACCTGTGCTTCGCGGAAATCGAGGCCCTGATGCAGCGCGCCGGCTATCACCGCCCGCTGGATGTGGTGGGTTACCAGGGCCAGGCCTACGCCATGTTCGACCCCAGCCGCTGGGATGCCGTGGAGGTGCTGCGCTGGCTGAAGGAGTACGTCGAGGAATCGAAGGCGCTCAGCACTGCCTGAGTGCGCAGGCGTTTTCGCAGGTTGCGGTTGCGGGAGCAGCGACTTGCGAAGGCCTATCAGGCGCACTAATGTCCCATGCACTTTTCCCGCTTGCCGAATCAAGGACGATTCCATGAGCGCCTCTTCCGACGACAGCTGGCTCTGGGCCTACCGCAAACTCCGTAGCTGGGATGTGGGCCGGGTCAGCTCGGCGTTTCTCGCCACACTCTTCCATTGGCGCGGCGATACCGGGCTGTTCTACAGCCACGGCGGCCTGCGTAAATCCCGCCTGACGCGCGACGACCTGGTCGACTGACCCGGCTCACTGCTGCTGATAATTGCCGTTGCCTCGCGGATAGACCGCGCCATTGGGGTATTCGATGCTCTGTCGGATGCCGCCGCTGCCCTGGTCGATGATGACCGAGTTCGAACGCGTCTCGCCGTAGCCACTGGGCACCCGCACGCCACCATAGCTGTCATTGCGTTGCCAGCTGGACGAGCTGCCTACGCTACCGCTTGCCCCCGGGCTGACATAGATGCGCTGGATCACCGGCGGCGACTGCTGCCATTGCGTCTGGTTCTGATAGCGCGGCGTACTTTGCGATTGCGCCTCCTGCCCGGTGAACTTCTGCGCGAAGGCTGGCATCGCCAGTGCGAAGCAGGCGATGGCCGCCAAGGTTCTGCGCTCAATCATGATGATCATCCCGGATGACGGAAAGGTTCAGCTTACCAAGCCTTGTGCACCTCGAGCAGGCCGCGCAAACAGATAAATTTAATCTTTTTATATCAATGACTTGCAAGAATATATTGATATCAAATCTCTGATATATGCCCCGCAAGATGCACGACAGATGCGGCCGCCACCCGCAGCAGGGGAAAACTCATTAAAACATCGTAATAGCGCTTGTTCTTAAAGTAATTTATAAAAATTAATTTACTTTAAAATCATGATGTTACGAGTCATTTATGAAGCAAGTTGAAAAGATTGGAAGCTCCATTGCCAAGCGTTCCCAGTCGCCATAAGCCCTGCGCACCACGTCGGGCGTTTCTCGTCACGCCACAGCCTTGCCATTCCATTGCCACGATTGGCAATTCTTTCTCAATCAGTAAGATGCAGCGACTTTCGTAAGGAATGCCTCATGTTCGGACGCTGCCTGGCCCTGCTGCTGATCCTCGCTGTTCCCACCGTTGCCTCTGCTGCCGCCCCGCGCACCTTCGAGGAAGCCAAGAAGGTCGGGCGCAAGCTGTACGCCCGCCAATCGGTGGAGTTCTATTGCGGCTGCCGCTACAACGGCACCAAGGTCGACCTGAAGAGCTGCGGCTACACCCCGCGCAAGAATGCCAACCGCGCCTCGCGCATCGAGTGGGAGCACATCGTTCCCGCCTGGGTGATCGGCCACCAGCGCCAATGCTGGCAGAGCGGCGGGCGCAAGAACTGCTCGCGCAATGACCGGGTGTACCAGAAGGCCGAGGCGGACCTGCACAACCTGGTGCCGAGCATCGGCGAGGTGAACGGCGACCGCGCCAACTACAGCTTCGGCTGGCTGCAGCAAAAGCCCTCGCAGTACGGCGCCTGCCCGATGGTGGTGGATTTCAAGGCACGCAAGGCCATGCCCCGCCCGCAGATTCGCGGCATGATCGCCCGCACCTACTTCTATATGAGCGACCGCTACGGCCTGAAGCTCTCCAACCAGGACCGCCAACTGTTCACCGCCTGGAGCAAGCAGTACCCGGTGGAAGCCTGGGAGCGCCAGCGCAACCAGATGGTCGGCTGCGTAATGGGCTGGGGCAATCCCTACGTCGGCCCGATCGAGAACGATCGCTGTCCGGCGCCGAAAGTGGCCTGGCGCTGAAGCCTGGCGACAGCCGCAGATACCCGCAGTAGACTCCGACGGCCGTCCACCGTGACGAGCTCACCTTCATCTGTCTGGAGTACGCAGCATGTCCCTCTCGATCTACCAGGCTTCCGTTCCCGTCTTCATCCGCATGCTCGGCAATCTCTCGGCGATTCTCGCCAAGGCCGCCACCCATGCCGAAGCCAAGTCCATCGACCCTTCCGTCCTGATCAACGCCCGTCTCGCCCCGGACATGTTCGCCCTGGGGCGCCAGGTGCAGATAGCCTCCGACTCCGCCAAAGGCGCCGGCGCGCGCCTGGCCGGTGTCGAGGTGCCGAGCTTCGCCGATGACGAAACCACCTTCGCAGAGCTGCAAGCGCGCATCGCGAAGACCATCGACTTCCTCAAGTCCCTGAAGCCCGAGCAGTTCGAAGGCGCCGAAAACCGCACCATCGAGCTGAAGCTGCGTACTCGCGAAGTCAGCTTCAAGGGCTCGGACTTCCTGCTCGGGTTCGTCAACCCGAACTTCTATTTCCACATCACCACGGCCTACGACATCCTCCGCCACAATGGCGTGGAAGTCGGCAAGATGGACTATCTCGGCGGCGTCTGACCGCCCTGGGCGCCGGCATCCCGGCGCCTTTTCAGCCGCGCGGCAGGGGCAACGTGGTGGTGGACTTGATCTCCGAGAGCGCCACGATGGAGTTGATCTCCTGCACGCCCGGCACCTGGGACAGTCGCTCGAAGAAGAAGCGCTCGTAAGCCTCCACATCCTCCGTCACGATGCGCAGCATGAAGTCGACCGCGCCCATCAGGACGTGGCACTCCAGCACCTCGGGGAACTCCTGCATGGCCTGCGCAAAATCCGTCAGGTGATTGCGCCCATGGGCGTTGAGTTTCACCTGGGCGAATATCTGGGTGTTCAGGCCGATCTTCTTGCGATCCAGCAGAGTCACCTGCTTGCGGATCACACCCTCGTCCTTCAATCGCTGAATTCGGCGCCAGCACGGCGATTGCGACAGGCCGATGCGCTCAGCGATCTGGGCCGTCGAAAGCGTTGCCTCCTCCTGCAGCAACTCGAGGATCCTGCGGTCTTGGGCATCCAGCGATATGGGCATATACAAATCTCAAATATCAGCAAGAAAGACTTATTAATGCACAAATAAGTCACCTATTGCAGAAATCAGGCAAATAATTCCTCCGGCGCGCCCGCAGAATATTCTTCACCTCTCCTGCATCGGCCAGCCGCCATGACGCTCCCCGCACTCCAACTCGTCGAACTCTCCCCGCTCCCACAAGACCGCCCCGTCCCCACCGAAGTGGCCGCCGACGTGCGCTACCTGATTCGCGCCGAGATCGATGCCGACATTCTCTGTCGCCTGCTGAACCAGTTTGCACTGCAGGGCCACGTACCGGCCGAGGTGGAATCCTCCCGTCGGGAAGACTGGCTGGACATCGCCCTGCGCGTGAACACGCTGCCGCGCTATCGCGCCGAGGTGATCGCCCAGCGCATGCGCGGAATGGTCAGCGTGTGCTCGGTGGACCTGCATGTGCAGGGAGCAGAAACTGTCCTTTCAGCGACATAAGCTGACTTTCTGGCGTTAGCCGGCACATCCTCGCAGGCTTAGAGTGCGAACCTGACCTTTGTGGTCTTTCACACACAACAACGACGAGAGATGTGCCCATGGCTCGCCCACGCCTGCTCCCCGACAACTTCACCCTGGCGCTGATCGCCACCGTGACCGTTGCCAGCCTGCTGCCCTGCGAAGGCACCGCTGCCGTGATTTTCGGCTGGATCACCAACCTGGGCATCGCGCTGCTGTTCTTCCTTCACGGTGCCAAGTTGTCGCGCCAGGCGATCATCGCCGGCGCCACCCACTGGCGGCTGCACCTGCTGATATTCTCCTGCACCTTCATCCTCTTTCCCCTGCTCGGCCTGGCGCTCAAGCCCGCATTGTCGCCCCTGGTGACCCCGGACCTGTACCTGGGCATGCTGTATCTCTGCGCCCTGCCCGCCACCGTGCAATCGGCTATCGCCTTCACGTCGCTGGCACGGGGCAATATCCCGGCGGCTATCTGCAGCGCATCGGCCTCCAGCCTGCTGGGCGTCTTCGTCACGCCGCTGCTCGTGCAGTTGCTGATCGGCGCCCATGGCGATACCGGAATGTCGACGCTGGACGCCATCGGCAAGATCACCCTGCAACTGCTGGTGCCCTTCATTGCCGGCCAGCTGCTGCGCCCGTGGATCGGCGCCTGGGTGGAGCGGCACAAGCCGGTCCTGCGCTACGTGGACCAGGGATCGATTCTGCTGGTGGTCTACACCGCCTTCAGCGCCGCCGTCATTCAGGGCCTGTGGCACCAGGTTCCGCTTCCGGCGCTGGCCGGCCTGGTCGTGGCCTGCTGCGTGCTGCTGGCACTGGCGCTGGTCGCCACCAACCTGCTGGGGCGCTGGCTGGGCTTCTCCCTGGAAGACAGGATTACCATCATCTTCTGCGGCTCGAAGAAGAGCCTCGCCACCGGCGTGCCCATGGCCTCGGTGCTGTTCGCCAGCAGCACCGTCGGCGTGATCCTGCTGCCACTGATGCTGTTCCACCAGATCCAGCTGATGGTCTGCGCCGTGCTCGCCCAGCGCTACTCCCAGCGCCAGGAAGACGGCCACGCACCGCTGGAGCGCGCCAACTGACGGCGCCCCGCCCGCAAAAAAAGCCGGTGCATCTGCACCGGCTTTTTCATTTCCGCCAGCGCCGTCAGGCACCGACCGGGGTACGCAGCGTCACGAACTCTTCCGCCGCGGTCGGGTGAATGCCGATGGTTTCATCGAACACCCGCTTGGTTGCTCCAGCCTTGAGCGCAATGGCGATGCCCTGGAGGATTTCTCCGGCTTCCGGGCCGACCATATGGCAACCCAGCACCTTATCGGTGTCGGCATCGACAATCAGCTTCATCAGGGTCCGTTCCTGGCACTCGGTGAGCGTCAGTTTCATCGGACGGAAACGGCTCTCGAACAGCTTCACCCGGTGTCCGGCGCTGCGCGCTTCATCTTCGGTCAGGCCGACCGTGCCGATGTTGGGCAGGCTGAATACAGCGGTGGGAATCAGCTTGTAGTCTACCGGGCGGTATTCCTCCGGGCGGAACAGCTTGCGCGCCAGCGCCATGCCTTCGGCCAGTGCCACGGGGGTCAACTGCACCCGGCCGATCACATCACCGATGGCATGGATCGATGGCTCGCTGGTGCAATAGGCCTCATCGACCTTGATGTAACCACGATCATCCAGCTCGACCGAGACATTCTCCAGGCCCAGGTTGTCCAGTTGCGGACGGCGGCCGGTTGCGTAGAACACGCAATCCGCCTCCAGAACGCGACCATCCTTGAGCGTCGCAGCCAGGCTGCCGTCGGCCTGCTTGTCGATGCGTGCGATGTCGCTGTTGAACTGCAGGTCCAGCCCCTTCTTCGTCAGCTCGTCGCGCAGGTGCTCGCGCACGCTGCGATCGAAGCCACGCAGGAACAAATCCTTGCGGTACAGCAGCGAAGTCTGCGCCCCCAAGCCGTGGAATATGCCGGCGAATTCCACGGCAATGTAACCGCCGCCGACCACCAGCACCCGACGCGGCAGTTCCTTGAGGAAGAAGGCCTCATTGGAAGAGATCGCGTGCTCCTTGCCGGGAATGTCCGGCACCTGCGGCCAGCCACCGGTGGCAATGAGGATGTGCTTGGCACGGAAACGCTGGCCGTCGACTTCCACGGTGTGCGCATCCTGCAGCCTGGCATGTCCCTCCAGCAGCGTGACGCCGCTGTTCACCAGCAGATTGCGGTAGATGCCATTGAGGCGATGGATCTCGCGATTCTTGTTGGCGATCAGTGTCGGCCAGTCGAACTTCGCCTCACCCAGGGTCCAGCCAAAGCCGGCAGCCTGCTCGAAGTCCTCATGGAAATGCGCCCCGTACACCAGCAGCTTCTTCGGCACGCAACCGACGTTGACGCAGGTACCGCCCAGGTAGCGGCTTTCCGCCACGGCCACCTTGGCGCCAAAGCCCGCGGCAAAGCGCGCAGCACGCACACCGCCGGAACCCGCACCGATGACGAACAGGTCGAAATCGAAAGACATCATGGATCTCCGCTTGGATATGACAGGCAGCATACCTCATGACGCCTGACCTATCCTGCCATCAGACGCTGCCAAAGGAGTATTCGCCATGCGCCCATCCCTGACCCACCTGGCCCTGCACGTACCTGATCTTGAGGCCTGCATAGCGTTCTACGAGCGCTTCTGCGGTATGCGCATCATCCACCAGCGCGAAGGCAAGGGGTCACGCATTGTCTGGATGGCGGAGCCCGGCAAGGAGCACCGCTTCATCTTCGTCATCATGCCAGGCGGGCAGGCGCGGCACCTGGCCAGCGATGACTACAGCCACTTCGGCTTCGCGGTGGACAGCCACGAGGAAGTCGACCGTATCGCCAGGGATGCCCAGTCGGCCGGCTGCCTGATCTGGGCACCCCGGGCAGAGCCTTACCCGGTGGGTTATTACTGCGGACTGCGCGACCCGGCGGGCAACTACGTCGAGTTCAGTTATGGGCAGCCACTCGGGCCGGGATCGGAGGCCATGCCAATCCCGCGCTCGATGTGATGCCCGGCTGCACACACGAAAAAGCCACCCGAAGGTGGCTTTCTCAAAGAGCGGAAAGGTCCGGAATTACCAGGCCTTGCCAGTCTTGTAGAGGTGCTCGTAGCAGAAGTTGGTCGCCTCGATGTAACCCTCGGCGCTACCGCAGTCGAAGCGCTTGCCCTTGAATTTGTAGGCCAGTACGCAACCGTCCTGGGCCTGCTTCATCAGAGCGTCGGTGATCTGGATTTCACCGCCCTTGCCCGGCTCGGTCTGCTCGATCAGGTCGAAGATATCCGGAGTCAGGATGTAACGGCCGATGATCGCCAGGTTCGACGGGGCATCTTCGGGCTTGGGCTTCTCGACCATGGTGTTCACGCGGTAGATGTCGTCGCGGATCATCTCGCCGGCGATCACACCGTATTTGTTGGTCTCTTCCGGCGGCACTTCCTGGATTGCCACGATGGAGCAGCGGAACTGGTTGTACAGCTTGACCATCTGCTTGAGGACGCTGTCGCCTTCCAGGTTCAGGCACAGGTCGTCCGCCAGCACGACAGCGAAGGGCTCGTCGCCGATCAGCGGGCGACCGGTCAGGATCGCGTGGCCCAGGCCCTTCATTTCAACCTGGCGGGTGTAGGAGAAGGTGCACTCGTCGATCAGGCGACGAATACCGACCAGGTACTTTTCCTTGTCGGTGTTGCGAATCTGGTGCTCCAGCTCATAGGAGATGTCGAAGTGGTCTTCGAGCGAGCGCTTGCCACGGCCAGTGACGATACCGATTTCGCCGAGACCGGCTTCCAGCGCCTCTTCAACGGCATACTGGATCAGCGGCTTGTTCACCACCGGCAGCATTTCCTTGGGCATGGCCTTGGTGGCCGGGAGGAAGCGGGTACCGTAGCCGGCGGCCGGGAACAGACATTTCTTGATCATGGGAGTCCTTCGAGAGGGACAGGGGTGCGAGTTGCGCGCAGTCTAATCAGGCTGCGTCCGCCTTACAATGCCCCGGATTGCAAGCTGCACGACACTTCCGCGCACTTGAAACCGATGACACGCGCATCTGACCACCGGATTGCCAGTTTAGTTCTCGAACTTAATGGCAAATGGGCAGCATCCCGGTCCTGCCCGCGCCCTTTCTATGCTCTCGCTCCTTGCGCCACGTCGCTCCCGCAAAGCCGCTGCCGCACCACGCCCCAGATCGAAAGCTCATCTCCCTCCTCGACCTTCAAGGTGGGAAAGCCATCGCTCGCTGCCTGGAGAGCGAAACAGCCATCGATGATGGCGAGCCGGCGAATCAGCGCCTCACCGTTCAGTGCCGCCACCACGATCTCACCCGGCGCCGCCAATTCGGAACGGTCGACCAGCAACAGGTCGCTGTCGTGAATGCCCGCCTGCGTCATCTCTTCGCCACACGCACGGACTATGTAGGTATGCAGAAGCACTGCGGTGGCCGCAACGCCTGCGCCCGACTGCATCACATCTTGGACATCCAGAATGGCTTGTTGCATGACCTTTCTCCGAATACTGTATATAAATACAGATATCAGATACCTGCCAGCCCGGCAAGCCATTGAATGGAACCTACGAAGAGATTGCCGCTCAACCGAAAGGACAGTAAGCCGTTGGCGGTGGACTACCCTTAGGGAGGGGTGAGGATATCAAGATGAATCCAGGCACGTTCGTCACACTCATGATTCTCGGCTGGGTCCTGCTGGCACTGGTCACGCTGTGGGCCATCCTGCGCGTACCCATGCGCCGCGCCCGCATGCAGAAGTTCAAGCACAAGGCAAAAACCGCTTCACCGAGGCGTCACCTCCTCCCGCACTAGAGTCGCCATCGTGCAAAATGCCATTGCATTTGCGCCACACCTTGCAGGCTGCATGGAAAGCGAGACGCGGATTATTTTTAACTATTTGATTTTAAAGGATTTTTAATTTATTCGAGATTGGTACGCACCCTGCAATGAAAGGGATGAATCCACCCACACATTGCCGAGGACGACGCCATGCCAATCGACCGCCTGCCTGCCGCCCAATATCTCTGCCAGGTCTTTTCCGATTTCGAAGTGAGTTTCACCGCTCGACCGGACGGCAATCTGATCATGACGTTGAGCAAGGAAGCGGGTGAACACATCGCCTGTCGGGTGGTGCGACTGGAAGAACAACGCAACGAAGAGCTCCTAACTAGCCTGGTAGGTCGCATCCGCCGCGATCTGGCAACCGAATACGGCCCGCTGCAGGAGCAGGACGCCGATCACTTCAAGGAAGAAGTACCGCTGCAGAATTTTTATGAGGCCAGCGGCCCCCTGCGCCAGCGCCGCATCGTCAAGGCCGGCGCAAAACTGCGCTCGATGGCGCACATCGGAGCCTGAATCGCTGAAAATGAAAAACCCGGCCTAGGCCGGGTTTTTCATGTATGGCGCTCGCCTCGATTCAGACATGCAAACTGCAATGATTCGGGGAGATGGGAAATGGTGCCCGGAGCCGGACTCGAACCGGCACGCCCAAAGGGCGAGAGATTTTAAGTCTCCTGCGTCTACCGATTTCGCCATCCGGGCGGCAGCGCGTTGTAGCGTATCCAGGCATGCGCCCGGAAAGGGCTGGACTATATACAGCCCCAACTCATCTGCGCAAGTTGCCGAACCTGGCAACTCCCGCAGCGGGCAGTTAAAGAAAAAGCCCTGTAAATCTTCGATTTACAGGGCTTTTCTATTGGAGGCTGAGGTCGGAATCGAACCGGCGTTCACGGATTTGCAATCCGGTGCATAACCACTCTGCTACTCAGCCGTAACACGGATGACTCAAGGTGAATCATCGAAAATCTGGAGCGGGAAACGAGACTCGAACTCGCGACCCCGACCTTGGCAAGGTCGTGCTCTACCAACTGAGCTATTCCCGCGTTGTCGTGTTGACGGGCGCCATTCTAACGATTTGGAAATGCCTGTCAACTCCTTGATTCAAAAATACTTATTTCTCTTTTGGGGTAGTGTTCAGGTGCGGCCATGCAGCCAGGAGATAGTGCAGCATCGACCACAGGGTAAGGATGGCGGCAACAATGAGCAGCGCGTAACCCACCAGGACCCAGAAAGTCATCAACGGTGGATTGGCCAGGAGAATGACCAGCGCCAGCATCTGCGCCGCCGTTTTCCATTTGCCCAGGCTGGATACCGCCACGTGCGCCCTAGCCCCGATCTCTGCCATCCATTCGCGCAGCGCGGAAACGACGATCTCGCGACCGATGATGATAACGGCCGGCAGGGTCAGCCACAGATTCGCGTGTTCCTCCACCAACAGCACTAGCGCGGTAGCGACCATCAGCTTGTCTGCCACCGGATCGAGGAAGGCACCGAAGGGCGTGCTCTGCCCCAGCCGTCGCGCCAGGTAGCCGTCCAGCCAGTCGGTGGCGGCAGCAAGGGCAAAGACGGCACTGGCGGCCAGATGGCTGGCCGGGAACGGAAGATAGAACAGCAGGATGAAGATCGGGATGAGCAGAACGCGAAGCAGTGTGAGCAGGTTCGGGATATTCATCGGGTCGGAAGGTCTGCGAGTTGAGCCGGCATTCTACTCGCTGTGCAGTGCTGCATAAATCTGCTCTGCCAGCTTTTTGCTGATGCCGGGGGCTTTGGCAATTTCATCGATACTGGCTCTGCCCAATTCCTGCAACCCGCCGAAATGCTTGAGCAGATCGCGCCGGCGCTTGGGCCCGACGCCAGCGACGTCTTCTAATGTGGAGGTGCGTCGCGCCTTGCCCCGCCGTGCACGGTGACCGGTGATGGCAAAGCGGTGCGCTTCGTCGCGGATCTGCTGGATCAGGTGCAACGCCGGTGAGTCAGCGGGCAAGGTGAATTCGTGCTCGGCATCATTGAGGTAAAGGGTTTCCAGACCAGGCTTGCGAGTGACGCCCTTGGCGACCCCTAGCAGCGTCAGGCCGACTACCGCCAGTTCCTGAAGCACCTCCTGAGCCATCGCCAGTTGCCCCTTGCCGCCGTCCACCAGAAGGATATCGGGCATCTTGCCCTCGCCTTCCTTCAATCGGCTGAAGCGGCGGGTCAGCGCCTGGTGCATGGCGGCGTAATCATCGCCGCCAGTGATGCCCTCGATATTGAAGCGGCGATAGTCCGACTTCAGTGCGCCTTCGGGGCCAAAGACCACACAGGACGCCACCGTCGCCTCGCCACTGGAATGGCTGATATCGAAACACTCGAGCCGCTGCGGTGGCTCGGGGAGGTCCAGCGCCTCTCCCAGCGCATCGAAGCGCGCAGCCATGTGCTGTCGATTGGCGAGGCGTGCCGCCAGCGCCTGCTCGGCGTTGGTCACGGCAAGCTGCTGCCAGCGGGCGCGGGTAGCACGCACGCGGTGACTGATTTCCAGCAGCCGCCCACGTGATGCCTCGATGGCGGAAGCCAGGATGGGGAAGTCTTCGTGCACGGCATTGACGATCAGCTCGTTCGGCAGATCGCGCTCGTGATGACTGAGGTAGTACTGCCCAAGGAAGGCCAGCAGGACATCGCCCACCTCCTCCTCGATCGCCACCTGCGGGAAGAAGTTCTTGCTTCCCAGCACTCGACCGCCCCGCACGCTGATCAGGTGTACGCATGCGCCACCCGGCGTAACGATGGCCGCCACCACATCGACGTTACCAGTGCCGAACTCCATGCTCTGCTGGTCCTGCACGCGGCGCAGGATCTGCACCTGATCGCGCAGCTCCGCCGCCTTTTCAAAGTCCAGGCGCATCGCCGCCGCTTCCATGTTGGTGGAGAGCTCCTCGGCCAGCACATTGCTGCGCCCTTCGAGAAACATGATCGAGTGGCGTACGTCTTCGGCGTACTCCTCCTCGCTCACCAGTCCGACACAGGGCGCCTTGCAGCGCTTGATCTGATACTGCAGACACGGGCGCGTGCGGTTGCGGTAGTAGCTGTCCTCACACTGGCGCACGAAGAAGGCCTTCTGCAGCAACGCCAGGCTTTCGCGAATGGCGCCAGCGCTCGGATAAGGCCCGAAGTACCGTCCTTTGGCCTTCTTCGCGCCGCGGTGAATGGTCAGACGCGGATACTGATCCTCGCTCGACAGGAAGACGTACGGATACGATTTATCGTCGCGCAGCAGAATGTTGTAGGGCGGCCGCCATTCCTTGATCAGCGTCTGCTCAAGCAGCAGCGCCTCGGTTTCGTTGGCGGTGATGGTGGTCTCGACCTGGGCGATCTTCGCCACCAGGGCGGCCGTCTTTGGCGCCAGGCCAGTCTTGCGGAAGTAGCTGGAGAGACGCTTCTTGAGGTCCTTCGCCTTGCCGACGTAGAGCAACTTTGCGTCGACGTCGAACATGCGATAAACGCCCGGCCGCCCGCTGCAGGTGGCAAGGAAAGCCGCCGAATCGAACGGTTGCACCATGATCAGTTACTGGCGTCGACCATGCCGTGCCGGACAGCCAGCAACGCCAGTTCGACGTCACTGGTGATCGAGAGCTTCTCGAAGATGCGGTAGCGGTAGGTATTCACAGTCTTGGGCGAGAGGCACAGCTTGTCCGAGATGCTCTGCACCTTGTGACAGTTGGCGATCATCAGCGCGATCTGGATTTCACGCTCGGGCAGGGTATCGAATGGCGATGCGTTCCTTTCCGGCTCGAAGGACTTCAGCGCGAGGTTCTGGGCAATCTGCGGGCTGATGTAGCGCTGACCGGCAAAAACCTGGCGTATCGCCTGGACCATCTCATCCAGCGCTGCACCCTTGGTGAGATATCCCGCAGCACCAGCCTGCATCAGACGGGTCGGGAACGGGTCTTCCTCGCATACCGTCACCACCACGACGCGTACATCGGGCTGGCTGCGCAACAGCTTACGGGTGGCTTCGAGACCGCCGATGCCGGGCATCTTCACATCCATCAGGACGACGTCAGGCTTGAGTTCGCGAGCGAGCTGCAGCCCACGCTCACCGGAGTCGGCCTGCCCAACGACCTGCAGGCCATCGATATCAGCCAGCATGCGGGTAATTCCGGTGCGCACCAGATCGTGATCATCGACCACCAGCACCTTAATCACGCAGCACCCCTTGAGCAGAATGGAATGGTGAGACCCGAAAAGGGACTTCGAACAATTGCCGAACCTTAACAGAAAGCAGCCTTACGACCTAGCCTGGAAGCGGTTCGCCAAAATGCAAGCGCCAGAGATACGTTGCGCAGGAGGGGTAAATGCTGACAGATGCTTGGCGAAGCGTCTAGGACGGCCGTACCGGTAACCTATTGCGCTGTAAGAAGCTGGAGCCATCGCCGGAGTTTTCCATCTGATAGACGCTATCGGCTCGACATCCATCGCGCGGGATTGCCACGCCATATCGGCGACCGACGGATGCCCCATGGCGTCACCGCGCTCATGCGGCTCAGGCCTCGACGGCGTCCAGCAGGGCCCAGGGCTTGTAGCCTGCGGCGCGCGCGGCTTTCTCCGCCTCCAGGATGGCCTCGGTACGGCTCAACGAACGTGAGCGGTGCTCGAAGCGAAATGCGGGCCCGCTTGCGCCTCGCACACTGAGAACAATCAGGTAACCCCTCATGGGGTTGCTGACTTCCCGAGTGGTTTTCACTTTCTTCGGAGCTACGCCCAGCGCTTCGCGCATCTGCCGCTCGAGATCTTCGACTTGGTTCATTCAGGGTTTTCCGAGAAGAGGAACTTTAAGTTTAACTGAGACAATCATCGCCCTACAGAAACATCTACCGGGATGACTGACTTTTCCGACGCTGTTTAACTTGTGCGATGCGTATTCGGAGGTCGAACCCTTAAAGCAACCCACCGCAGAAACGCGAAAGCCCCGCATTGCGGGGCTTTCAACGTTGTAATAGTGGCGGAAGCGTAGAGATTCGAACTCTAGGACAGTTGCCCGTCGACGGTTTTCAAGACCGTTGCCTTAAACCACTCGGCCACGCTTCCACATGAGCGGGCCGCAATATTACCGGATCGCAACACACTGTCAAACTCTGATGATTCAGCGCGCTTTTTCCTCTGTTATGATAAGCATCACTACGGTCATGGATCCGTATCCCGCTTAACAGGAGTGTCACGACATGCAAGAACGGCAATATCTCGACTCCACAGCCGTGGAGCAGAAAGAGGTCAGCGGCGTCCTGCGCAATACCTACGGCCTGCTGGCCCTGACCCTGGCCTTCAGTGGCCTGGTAGCCTTCGCCTCGCAACAGATGCGCCTGCCGTACCCGAGCTTCTTCGTGGTACTGCTCGGCTTCTATGGCCTGTTCTTCCTCACCGTGAAGCTGCGCAACAGCGCCTGGGGCCTGGTCAGCACCTTTGCCCTGACCGGCTTCATGGGCTACACCCTCGGCCCGATCCTGAACATGTACCTGGGCATGGCCAATGGCGCGAGCATCATTTCCTCCGCCTTCTTCATGACCGCCCTGGTGTTCTTTGGCCTGTCCGCCTACGTGCTGACCACCCGCAAGGACATGAGCTTCCTGTCCGGCTTCATCACCGCAGGCTTCTTCGTCCTGCTGGGCGCCGTGCTGGTCTCGCTGTTCTTCCAGATCAGCGGCCTGCAACTGGCCATCAGCGCCGGCTTCGTGCTGTTCTCCTCGGCGATGATCCTGTTCCAGACCAGCGCGATCATCCACGGTGGCGAGCGCAACTACATCATGGCGACCATCAGCCTGTATGTGTCGATCTACAACCTGTTCATCAGCCTGCTGCAGATCTTCGGCATCATGGGCAGCGACGACTGATCAACACAGCGCCACGGAAAAAGCCCGTTTCGACGGGCTTTTTTCATGTCAGGCGCGGCAAAAAAAGGCGCAGCGCCGTATCATCCTGCGAAAATTCGCCGCCAAGGCCAGCTCCATGAAGTTCGTCATCGCCCTCTTCTCCCCACCGCACTCGCCAGCCGCCCGGCGCGCCCTGCGCTTCGCCGAAGCTGCGCTGGCCGGCGGCCACGATATCTCCCGACTGTTCTTCTATCAGGACGGAGTGCACAGTGCCGCGGCCAACACCGTGGCCAGCCAGGATGAACTGGATGTTGCGGCGGCCTGGACGCGCTTCGTTGCCGACAACCAGCTTGACGGCGTTGTCTGCATCGCCGCAGCGCTGCGCCGCGGCGTGCTGAATAGCGAGGAAGCCAGCCGCTACTCCCGTCCCGCCGCCAACTTGCAGGCACCCTGGGATCTTTCCGGCCTCGGCCAGTTGCATGAAGCGGCGCAACAGGCGGACCGCCTGATCTGCTTTGGAGGCAACTGATGGCCAAGTCCCTGCTGATCATCAGCCGCCAGGCTCCCTGGGCCGGCCCCGCTGCCCGCGAGGCGCTGGATATCGCTCTGGCCGGCGGCGCGTTCGACCTGCCGATCTCAATGCTCTTCCTTGATGACGGCGTGTTCCAGCTGGCACCCGACCATCGCCCTGCCGGTATTGAGCAAAAAGACCTGCAAGCCAATCTGCAGGCCTTGCCGCTTTTTGGCGTCGAGGATCTCTATGCCAGCGCGCACAGCCTGACCGAGCGCGGCCTGGACGCCAGCAGCCTCACGCTGGCCACACAGGTGCTGGATGACAACGCCCTTCGCGGCCTGCTGCAAACCCACGACCAGGTGATCACGATCTGATGGCTACCCTCCACCTGCTCTCGCACTCCCCCTTCAATGACAGTCGGCTCGACAGCTGCCTGCGCCTGCTGGGCGCCGATGACGGCATCATGCTGACCGGGGACGCGGTATACGCGCTCCGCACAGGTACGCAGCCGGCGCAGGCGCTGGAGCAATTGCCGGCAAGCAACTCCCTGTTTGCGCTGCAGGAAGACCTGCAAGCGCGCGGGCTCGACGCCCTCGCCTCCCGAGTCGACAGCGTGGACTACCTCGGCTTCGTCGAACTCTGCACCCGCTTCGACAAGGTGAACGCCTGGCTATGAGCACCCTATTGGTCAATGGCCAAGCCCTGCCGCTGGATAAGGACGGCTACCTCGCCGACCTGAACGACTGGAGCGCCGCCGCCGCCGAAGCCCTGGCCCACAACGAAGGCATCCACCTGACCCCCGAGCATTGGGAAATCCTCCTGTTGCTGCGCGAGTTCTACGGCGAGTTCCAGCTCTCGCCGGCCAACCGCCCGCTGATCAAATACGTAGCCCAGAAGCTGGGCGCGGAAAAGGGCAGCAGCCTGCACCTCAACCTCCTGTTCAAGGGCACCCCGGCCAAGCTTGCCGCCAAGCTCGCCGGCCTGCCGAAGCCGACCAATTGCCTATGACCGCCGCCCCGCTCGTCCTGCAGACACCCGCCGAACACCCCTTCGCCCAGTTCGTCCGCATCCTCGGCAAAGGCAAGCGCGGTGCACGCGGCCTGACCCGCGAGGAGGCCCGCGAAGCGCTGGGCTTCATTCTCGACGACAAGGTCGAAGAGGCGCAGCTGGGCGCCTTCCTGATGCTGCTGCGGCACAAGGAAGAGAGCGCCGAGGAACTGGCTGGCTTCACTGAAGCGGTGCGCGAGCGCCTGCAAACTCCGAAGATCGCCGTGGACCTGGACTGGCCCAGCTACGCCGGCAAAAAGCGCCACCTGCCCTGGTACCTGCTGGCAGCGAAATGCCTGGGCGGCAGCGGCACCCGCATCCTGTTGCATGGCGCGGGCGCCCACACCGCGGGCCGCCTCTACACCGAACAACTGCTGGAGCCGTTGGGCCTGCCGCTGTGCCGCGACTGGGCCTCGGTCAGTCAGGCGCTGGATGCCCAGGGTGTCGCCTTCGCCCCGCTGGTGGACTGGATGCCGCGACTGCAGCGAATGATCGACTTGCGCAATACCCTCGGCCTGCGCTCACCCATTCATTCCTCGGTGCGCCTGATCAACCCGCTGGGCGCTACCTGCGTGCTGCAAAGCATCTTCCATCCCGGCTACCAGGCCGTACACCGCGAAGGCAGCCGGCTGCTGGGCGACTACGCCATCGTCATCAAAGGCGAAGGCGGCGAGATCGAAGTGAACCCGGACGCCTCTTCGTACCTGTACGGCTGCCGCGATGGCAATGACTGGGACGAAGAATGGCCCGCGCTTTCACCGCTGCGTCACGTCAAACCGGAAAGCCTCGACCCGCAGCATCTGGCCGCGGTCTGGCGCGGCGACGCAGAGGACGTCTACGGCGAGCTGGCCGTCCGCGCAACAATGGCCCTGGCCTTGCGCGCGCTCGGGCTGCAGCGAGACGAAGCCTTCGCAGAGGCCGATAAACGCTGGACTGAGCGCAACAGATCGATTTAGTCGATAGCTGGAATCCTGTTTTTGCGCTAAACAATCGAGCCAGAGCCGATAGACTGGTCCCATCTTCCCGCTTTCTGGAGCACTCAAGATGGGACAGTTGATTGATGGCCGCTGGCAAGATCAGTGGTATGACACCAGCAAGGACGGCCGCTTCCAGCGCGAAAATGCGCAGCGCCGCAATTGGGTCACCGCCGACGGTCAGCCCGGCCCCACCGGCGAAGGCGGCTTCCGCGCCGAGGCCGGCCGCTATCACCTCTACGTATCCCTGGCCTGCCCTTGGGCTCACCGCACGCTGATCTACCGCCAGCTCAAGGGCCTCGAATCGTTGATCGACGTGTCGGTTGTCAGTTGGCTGATGCTGGAAAACGGCTGGACCTTCGACAAGGCGCTCGGCTCCACCGGCGACAAACTCGAAGGCCTCGACTTCCTCCATCAACGCTATACCCGGGACGACCCGCACTACACCGGCCGTGTCACCGTACCAGTGCTGTGGGACAAGCATGAGCAGCGCATCGTCAGCAACGAATCGGCGGAGATCATCCGCATGTTCAACACCGCTTTCGACGGCATCACCGGCAACAAACTGGACCTCTACCCGGAGCCGCTGCGCGCGCAGATCGATGAGCTGAACGAGCGTATCTACCCGGCCGTGAACAACGGTGTTTACCGTGCGGGCTTCGCGACGACGCAGGACGCCTACGAAGAAGCCTTCAAGACATTGTTCAATGAACTGGACTGGCTGGAAGAGCGCCTGGGCGAGCAGCGCTACCTGGCGGGCGAATACCTGACCGAAGCCGATGTGCGCCTGTTCACTACGCTGATCCGCTTCGATGCGGTCTACCACGGCCACTTCAAGTGCAACCTGCGGCGCCTGGCGGACTATCCGAACCTGTCCGGCTGGCTGCGCGAGTTGTATCAACTGGACGGCGTTGCCGGTACGGTGGATTTCCAGCACATCAAGCACCACTACTACGGCAGCCATCGCACCATCAACCCGACCGGCATCGTGCCTCTGGGGCCGCAGCAGGACTTCACCAGTCCGCACGGGCGCGAGCATCTGGCGGGCGAGGGTATTTTCCGTAGGGGCTGAGTCAGCCGCGGGAGCGGAATTCGCCATCAGACCTGTGGGAGCGAGCTTGATCACGGACCCAGCGCAAGCCATCAGCGTCAAGCGGCTCGCGAGCAAGCCCGCTCCTACAAGGTCAAGAGCGGATCAGATCGGTTTTTCGATACCGTCGTAGACCTTCTGCAGCGCGCCCAGGCGCTCCTGGTAACGCTGCTTCAGGCAGGCCTTGTTGGCGCCGCAGGCGCGGCGCTGCTCCAGCCAGGCGAGCTGGGAGTCACCCAGGTTGCCCCGCATGCCCATCGCAAACAGGCCGCGCAACAGGCGGTAGGTGGTTGCCACCTGCACGTCCATTTCGGACAGTTGGCGGTCCGCGCAGATGGCTTTCTCGTCGGCCTGCCTGGCCTTCTTGCAATCGAAGCTGGCCGCTGAGGCCGGCGCGGTGAACCCCATGGCACAGCACACGGCGCCCAGGATCACCACGTAAGGGGCTTTCACTGCTGCCCCTCGAACCACGCCAGCTTTTCGCGCAGCTGCACCACTTCCCCGACGATCACCAGAGTCGGCGCATGCACTTCGTGCTCGGCGACCAGCTCCGGCAGATTCGCCAGGGTGCCGGTGAACACGCGCTGATGCACCGTGGTGCCCTGCTGCACCAGGGCGGCAGGCGTGTCGGCGGAGCGGCCGTGACGCACCAGTTGCTCGCAGATGACCGGCAAGCCGACGAGGCCCATGTAGAACACCAGGGTCTGGCCCGGAGCGACCAGGTCGTTCCAGGGCAGATCGGTGGTGCCGTCCTTCAAGTGCCCGGTCACGAAGCGTACGGATTGTGCGTAATCACGGTGTGTCAGCGGAATACCGGCATAGGCCGCGCAGCCGCTTGCCGCGGTAATGCCCGGCACCACCTGGAACGGGATTCCGTTGGCCGCCAGTTCGTCGATCTCCTCGCCGCCACGGCCGAAGATGAACGGATCACCGCCCTTCAGGCGCAGCACGCGCTTCCCTTGCTGGGCGAGCTCGACCAATTGGCGGTTGATCTCATCCTGCGGCACGGCGTGGTCCGCGCGGCGCTTGCCGACATACAGGCGGTCCGCATCGCGGCGGCACAGCTCAAGGATGGCCGGCGCAACGAGGCGGTCATAGAGCACCACATCGGCCTGCTGCATCAGGCGCAGGGCACGGAAGGTCAGCAGGTCCGGATCGCCAGGGCCGGCGCCGACCAGATAGACCTCGCCACGGGATTCGGGCTGCGGCGCTTCCAGCTTATCCGCCAGCAAGCGCTCCGCTTCGTTCGGCTGGCCGGCGAGCATGCGCTCGGCGACCGGGCCCTGGAACACCTCTTCCCAGAACTTGCGGCGCTGCTGCAGGTCCGGCAGGCGCTGCTTCACGCGCTCGCGGAAGCGGCTGGCCAGGCCGGCCAGTTGGCCGTAGGTCGCGGGAATCCAGGTTTCCAGCTTGGCGCGCAGCAGGCGCGCCAGCACCGGCGCGTCGCCGCCACTGGAGACAGCCACCACCAGCGGCGAACGGTCGACGATGGCGGGGAAGATCACGCTGCACAGGGCCGGTGCGTCGACCACGTTGACCGGTACGCCGCGCTCGTTGGCGTCTCGGGACACTTGGGCGTTGAGCGGCTCATCGTCGGTGGCGGCGATGACCAGCACGCAGTCCTGCAGGTCGCCCTGGGCGTAGGGGCGCAGGATCAATTCGCCCGCGCCCTCCTCGACCAACTCTCGCAGCTCGGAGTGCACCTCCGGCGCCACCACACGCAGCACCGCGCCGGCGTCATTCAGCAGGCGCGCCTTGCGCAGTGCGACATCACCGCCGCCGACCAGTAGCGCGCGACGTCCGCGCAGGATGTGGAACAGCGGCAGGAAGTCCATCTCAGCCGATTACCTCGATGCCCGCCATGTACGGCTTGAGCACTTCCGGCACGCGAATCGAACCGTCGGCCTGCTGGTAGTTCTCCAGCACGGCGACCAGGGTGCGGCCCACGGCCAGTCCGGAGCCGTTGAGGGTATGCACCAGCTCGGGCTTGCCGGTTTCCGGGTTACGGTAGCGCGCCTGCATGCGACGGGCCTGGAAGTCGCCACAGTTGGAGCAGGAGGAAATCTCGCGGTACTTGTCCTGACTCGGCACCCAGACTTCCAGATCGTAGGTCTTGGCGGCGCCGAAGCCCATATCGCCAGTGCACAGCGCCAGGGCGCGGTACGGCAGTTCCAGGGCCTGGAGCACCTTCTCGGCGTTACCGACCAGGCTTTCCAGGGCTTCCCAGGATTTCGACGGCTCGACGATCTGCACCATCTCGACTTTGTCAAACTGGTGCTGACGGATCATGCCGCGGGTATCGCGACCCGACGCACCAGCCTCACTGCGGAAGCAGGGAGTATGGGCGACGAACTTCAGCGGCAGCTCCTTCGCATCAAGAATCTGCCCGGCAACGATGTTGGTCAGCGAGACTTCGGCGGTCGGGATCAGGTACAGATCGGCCTCGTCTTCACGCTGGATCTTGAACAGGTCTTCTTCGAACTTCGGCAGTTGGCCGGTACCCTGCAGCGCCGGAGCCTGTACCAGGTACGGGGTATAGGCCTCTTCGTAGCCGTGTTCGCGGGTATGCAGGTCGAGCATGAACTGCGCCAGTGCGCGGTGCAGGCGGGCGATCGGGCCGCGCATCAGGGCGAAGCGGGCGCCGGACAGGCGCGCGGCGGTCTCGAAGTCCAGCCAGCCGTGCTGCTCGCCCAGGGCGACGTGGTCCTTGATCTCGAAGTCGAAGGTGCGCGGGGTGCCCCAGCGACGGACTTCGACGTTCTCTTCTTCATCGGCACCGACCGGCACGGATTCGTGCGGCAGGTTCGGGATATTCAGCAGCAGGCTGTCCAGCTCGGCCTGGATGGCATCCAGCTCGCGCTTGCCCGACTCCAGCTCCTCGGCCATGCGATTGACTTCGGCCTTCAGCGGCGCGACGTCCTCGCCATTCTTCATGGCCTGGCCGATGGCCTTGGAGCGCGAGTTGCGCTCGGCCTGCAGGGTCTCGGTGCGGGTCTGCACGGCCTTGCGCTGGCTCTCCAGCGCTTCGATGCGCGCCACGTCCAGGGTAAAGCCACGGGTGGCCAGGCGTTCGGCCACTTCCTGCGGCTGGGTACGAACCAGTTTGGAATCGAGCATGGTGTCTTCTCGTGTCTAGTGTCAGGCGGCGCTCAAGGGCGCCACTTCAGGATTTTCTGCGACGGCGGGAACTGGCCTTGTCGAGGCTGGCCAGGTGGCGCAGCTTTTCGCCGATCTTCAGTTCGAGCCCGCGCGGCACGGGTTGGTAATACTGGCGCGGTTCCATGGACTCGGGGAAGTAGTCTTCTCCGGCCGCATAGGCATCCGGCTCATCATGGGCATAGCGATACTCGTCGCCATAGCCCAGGTTCTTCATCAGCTTGGTCGGCGCGTTGCGCAAATGCAGCGGCACTTCCAGCGAACCGCTCTCCGCCACGTCACGGCGCGCCGTGTTGTAAGCGTTGTAGACGGCATTGCTCTTCGGCGCACAGGCCAGGTAAACGATAGCCTGTGCAATCGCCAGCTCGCCCTCCGGGCTGCCGAGGCGTTCCTGCACGTCCCAGGCGTGAAGGCACAGGGTCAGCGCGCGCGGATCGGCATTGCCGATGTCCTCGCTGGCCATGCGCACCACTCGGCGGGCGATGTACAGCGGATCGCAGCCACCATCGAGCATGCGCGAATACCAGTACAGCGCGCCATCGGGGCTGGAACCACGCACTGACTTGTGCAGCGCGCTGATCTGGTCGTAGAAAGCCTCGCCGCCCTTGTCGAAGCGCCGGCGTGAGTCGCCCAGCAGGTTCTGCAGCAGCTCGGCGCTGATCTCGCTGTTGTCTTCGGCGAGGTCGGAAGCGTTCTCCAGCAGATTGAGCAGGCGCCGCCCATCGCCGTCGGCGGCGGCCATGAGGATCGCGAAACTGTCGTCGGGCAGGCTCAGGTTGCGCTTGCCCAGGCCCTTTTCCTCGGTCAATGCGCGTTCTACCAACCGCCGCAGGGCCGCTTCGTCCAGGCTTTTCAGCACGTAGACGCGGGCACGGGAGAGCAACGCGTTGTTCAACTCGAAGGACGGGTTCTCGGTGGTCGCGCCGATGAAGATCAGCGTGCCGTCTTCAACGTAAGGCAGGAACGCATCCTGCTGGCTCTTGTTGAAGCGGTGCACTTCATCGACGAAGAGGATGGTGCGACGGCCATACTGCGCAGCATGCTGCTTGGCCACTTCCACCGACTGGCGGATTTCCTTCACGCCCGAGAGCACCGCCGAGAGGGTCTCGAAGTGCGCGTCGGTGACCTGCGCCAGCAGTTTCGCCAGGGTGGTCTTGCCGACTCCGGGCGGGCCCCAGAAGATCATCGAGTGCAGCGCGCCCTGCTCCAGCGCCTCACGCAGCGGCTTGCCACGGGCGAGCAGATGCTCCTGGCCGACGTACTCGTCCAGGCTGGTCGCGCGCAGCCGCGCGGCCAGGGGCTGGGAAACGGGGGCGGAGCGGAACAGGTCCACGGTATTACCTATCGATCAATCCGGCGCGCGGCCGGTCATTCCTGGATGACGTCGACGCCCTTGGGCACGTCGAAGACGAACTGCTTGGTGTCCATCGGCTCGTTCATCTTCACGTCGAAGAACAGGATATTGGTGCGCTGGCCGACGCTGTCGATCAGCTGCATGTCGTTCACCACACCGCTGCGGAAGGAAATCCGCAGGCTGTCGAACAGGGTGTCCTTGGACTTGGGCTTGAGGGTGAAGTCGACCACGTTGCCGCCATCCTTCGCGGTGATATCGAAGCTCTGGCCGATCTTCGACACGTCACCGGACAGCAGCAGCGCCGGGGTCTGGGTCAGGCGCTGGTCGAGCTTCTGGATGGTCACCTGCTCCAGGTCCGGGTCGTACAGCCAGATTTTCTCACCGTTGGAGATCAGCAGCTGCTCGTTCGGCGCATCGGTGTGCCAGCGGAACAGGCCAGGGCGCTTGAGGCCCAGGGTGCCGGCGGTTTCCTGCAGGCGGGTGCCGCTACCGTCCAGGGTCAGCTGGGAGAAGCGCGCGGTCATTGTCTGGGCCTTGGTGAGCATCCCGCTCAGGCGCTGCGCAGCAGCATCGTCGGCATGGGCCTGGGCGCCGGCAAAGGCCAGCGCAGCAACGAACAACAGGCGGATCAGACGCATCGAAATCCTCGAAGTCGAATCAATCACGGATCGGGGCCGGCGCGATCACTTCACGCGAGCCATTGGTATTCATCGCGGTGACCACGCCGGCCATTTCCATGGCCTCGATCATCCGCGCGGCGCGGTTGTAGCCGATCTTCAGCTTGCGCTGCACGGCAGAGATGGAAGCCCGGCGGCTTTCGGTCACGAAGCGCACGGCTTCGTCGTAGAGCGGATCGTCCTCGCTGCCCTCGCTGCCTTCGCCGCCACCGTCGAACGAACCACCACCGCCTTCATCGGCGCCGGCGAGAATGTCCTCGATATAGTTCGGTGCGCCACGCAGCTTCCACGCCTCAACGACACGGTGCACTTCGTCGTCGGACACGAAGGCACCATGGACACGGATCGGCAGGCCGGTGCCCGGCGGCAGGTAGAGCATGTCGCCGTGGCCCAGCAGTTGCTCGGCGCCGCCCTGGTCGAGAATGGTGCGCGAGTCGATCTTGCTGGACACCTGGAAGGCGATGCGGGTGGGGATGTTCGCCTTGATCAGGCCGGTGATCACATCCACCGACGGACGCTGGGTCGCCAAAATCAGGTGGATGCCTGCCGCACGCGCCTTCTGGGCAATACGGGCGATCAGCTCTTCCACCTTCTTGCCGACGATCATCATCATGTCGGCGAATTCGTCCACGACGACCACGATGGTCGGCAGGGTCTGCAGCAGCGGCGCTTCGTCTTCCATGCTCTCGCGACGGTACAGCGGGTCGGTCAGCGGGGTGCCGGCCTCCTCCGCGTCCTTCACCTTGCGGTTGAAGCCAGCCAGGTTACGCACGCCCATGGCCGCCATCAGCTTGTAGCGGCGCTCCATCTCGGCGACGCTCCAGCGCAGCGCGTTGGCGGCCTCCTTCATGTCAGTGACGACCGGGCAGAGCAGGTGCGGAATGCCTTCGTAGATCGACAGCTCCAGCATCTTCGGGTCGATCATGATCAGCCGCGCCTCTTCCGGCGTGGACTTGAACAGGATCGACAGCAGCATGGCGTTCACGCCCACCGACTTACCGGAACCGGTAGTACCGGCCACCAGCAGGTGCGGCATCTTCGCCAGGTCGGTGATGATCGGATGACCGCCGATATCGTGGCCCAGGGCCAGCGGCACGGTGGACTTGTGCTCGTCGTATTCCGGCGTCATCAGCACTTCGGAGAAGCGCACCATCTGCCGGTCTTCGTTGGGAATCTCGATACCCACGGTGGTCTTGCCGGGGATGACTTCCACCACGCGCACGCTGATCACTGCCAGCGAACGTGCCAGGTCCTTGGCCAGGTTGGAGATACGGCTGACCTTCACACCGGCGGCCGGCTGGATTTCGAAACGGGTGATCACCGGGCCCGGATGCACGGACTCGACGATGACTTCGACGCCGAACTCCTTGAGCTTGATCTCCAGCAGGCGCGACATGGCCTCCAGGGATTCGGGCGAATAGCTCTGCTTCTTTTCCGAGGCCGGGTCGAGGATCGACAGCGGCGGCAGCGTGCCTTCCACGGCGGTATCGACGAACAGCGGCGCCTGCTTCTCTTTCAGCACGCGCTTGCTCGGCTCGGCCGGCTTGGTAGGCGGCGGCGGGACGTCGATCTTCGGCGCCACGCGCTTCTCGCGCTCCTGCACGCTCTTGACCAGCGCTTCCTCGCGCTCGATCAGGCGCTCCTTGACCTTGGCCTGCTCGCGGCGATCAGCAACGATGGGCGCGGCAACTTCGGCCACGCGTTCGTCGACTTCACGCAACTGGGCGACGAGCTGCTTGTGCTCGCTGCGGGCGCTCCACCAGCGGTTGGTGGCGTTATGAATGAGCTCGAACAGGTCGAGGGTGATCTTGCCGGTGACGTCCATCACCTTGAACCAGGACAGGTCGGCGAACACCGTCATGCCGAAGAGGAACAGCGCCAGAAACAGCAGCGTGCTGCCCTGCACGTTCAGCGCATTGACGCCCAGCTGGCCGAGGCTTTCCCCCAGGGCGCCGCCCGCGGTAGCCGGCATGTGGGCACCGCTGGTATGGAAATGGATATAGGCCAGGGCGGAACCGGACAACACCAGGAACACCAGGCCGATCAGGCGCCAGGAGAACAGCCAGCCACTCCACTCCCAAGGCAGGTGGCGCTTGCGGAAGACCTGGTAGGTTTTCACCGCCAGCAGCAGCGGGAACAGGTAGGCGAAGTACCCCAGCACCATGAACAGGATATCGGCGCTCAGCGCCCCCAGACGGCCGGCAGCGTTCTGCACCTGCTCGACGTGACTGGAGTGGCTCCAGCCCGGATCGGAGGAATCGTAGGTGAGCAGCGCCATCCAGAGGTAAAGGCAGAGCGCGCCAAGCGCGATCAGGGCCCCTTCCTTCAGACGGTAATGCAATTGCTGGCGCCAGGCGGCGGCATGGCTTGCTGTGGTGTCCTTCAAAACGCTTCTAATCCTGCGCTATACGCGCTTCCGAGAGTCGTTGGGCCGCGAAACGGGCCTATTGTACGGCTTTGGCCGGCCGATGCCAGCGACCCCGGATGTGCCCGACTGCGCTTTTGCCGGCTTTCCGGGGTTCGGTGTAGCATAGCCCAACACCGCTTTTCGGCTGCTCAATTGGAGCATGCATTCTCTTACGTGACAAAGGCTTATGGAGTCTTTTTATGAGTGAAGTCAAGCATTCGCGCCTGATCATCCTGGGCTCCGGCCCCGCGGGCTACACCGCGGCCGTGTATGCCGCGCGCGCCAACCTCAAGCCTCTTGTCATCACCGGCATCCAGCCCGGCGGCCAGCTCACCACCACCACCGAGGTCGACAACTGGCCCGGCGACGTCGAAGGCCTGACCGGTCCCGCCCTGATGCAGCGCATGGAGCAGCACGCCAAGCGTTTCGATACCGAGATCGTCTACGACCACATCCACACCGCCGAGTTGCAGCAGAAGCCCTTCACCCTCAAGGGCGACAGCGGCACCTACACCTGCGACGCATTGATCATCGCCACCGGCGCCTCGGCCCAGTACCTGGGCATGTCCTCGGAAGAGGCCTTCATGGGCAAGGGCGTTTCCGCCTGCGCCACCTGTGACGGCTTCTTCTACCGCAACCAGGTCGTCTGCGTGGTCGGTGGCGGCAACACCGCCGTGGAAGAAGCGCTGTACCTGTCCAACATCGCCAAGGAAGTCCACCTGATCCACCGCCGCGACAAGCTGCGCTCGGAGAAGATCCTTCAGGACAAGCTGTTCGAAAAAGCCAGGAACGGCAACGTGCGCCTGCACTGGAACACCACACTGGACGAAGTCCTGGGCGACGACATGGGCGTGATCGGCGTTCGCCTGAAAGACGCCGAAAGCGGCGAAACCCGCCAACTGGACCTGTCCGGCGTATTTATCGCCATCGGCCACAAGCCCAACACCGACCTGTTCAAGGGCCAGCTGGAGATGCATGACGGTTACCTGAAGATCAAGGGCGGCGCCGAAGGCAACGCGACCCTGACCAGCATCGACGGCGTGTTCGCCGCTGGCGACGTGGCCGACCACGTCTACCGCCAGGCGATCACTTCTGCCGGCGCCGGCTGCATGGCCGCGCTGGACGCTGAAAAGTTCCTCGACGACAACTGATCGGCGCCAGGGGAGGCTCGCCCTCCCCTCCTCCCTATGCTCAAGTGGCTTTCCCGCAGCAATTTCGACTTTCCGCCCCTCGACAAGGCCCTGCGCGAGCCCAACGGCCTGCTCGCGGCCGGCGGCGACCTCAACCCGCAGCGCCTGATCCAGGCCTACCGCCATGGCTGCTTCCCCTGGTTCCAGGACGGGCAACCCATCCTCTGGTGGTCGCCGGACCCACGCACCGTGCTATTCCCCGAAGAACTGCACGTTTCCCGCAGCCTCGCCAAGCTCATCCGCCAGCAGCAGTACCAGGTCACCATCGACCGGGCGTTCGAGCAGGTCATCCACGGCTGCGCCGGCCCGCGCGATTACGCGGACGGCACCTGGATCACCACACCGATGCAGGATGCCTATTGCCAGCTGCACCGCCTGGGCGTCGCCCATTCGGCCGAAGCCTGGCAAGGCAATGAACTGGTCGGGGGCCTCTACGGCCTGGCCATCGGCCGCCTGTTCTTCGGCGAGTCCATGTTCAGCCGCGCCGACAATGCCTCCAAGGTGGCCTTCGTGACCCTGGTGCAGCGCCTGAAGGCAGCCGGCTTCGTGCTGATCGATTGCCAGATGCCGACGCAGCACTTGCACAGTTTTGGCGCTCGCGCCATTTCCCGCGGCGAATTCGCCAGCTACCTGCACCGTCATCTCGACGAAACACCTTCGCAGGACTGGACTTCGCAAGCGGACCTGCTCAGCCTGTCTTAAACTTGCCTGAGGGACCTCGCAGGGGTTGAAGATGACCGAGCTCGCCCGCCTGAAGTTTTACGCTACACAACCGCATCCATGCAGCTATCTGCCCGAAGAACAGGCCACAACGCTGTTCCTCGACCCCAGCCAGCCCATGGATGCGCAGTTGTACGCCTCGCTGTCAGAGGTTGGCTTCCGGCGCAGCGGCGAACACCTCTACCGGCCGCACTGCCAGCACTGCACCGCCTGCATCCCCGCGCGCATCCCTGCAGCCGGATTCCAGCCGAGCCGCCAGCAGAAGCGCATCATCAAGCGTAACGCCGATCTGGAAGTCATCCGCAAGCGCCCGGCCTTCACCGAGGAGTACTATGCGCTGTACATGCGCTACATCGAGCAGCGCCACGCCGATGGAGACATGTACCCACCCAGCCGCGACCAGTTCGCCACCTTCCTGGTGCGCGACCTGCCGTTCAGCTGTTTCTTCGAGTTCCGCCTGCAGGGCCGCCTGCTCGCCGTCGCCGTGACCGACGTGCTGCCCAACGGTCTTTCAGCCGTCTACACCTTCTACGATCCGGACGAAGAACGCCGCAGCCTGGGACGCTTCGCCATCCTCTGGCAGGTCGGCGAGACCGAGCGACTGGGTCTGCACGCTGTCTATCTCGGGTACTGGATCAAGAACTGCCGCAAGATGAACTACAAGACCCAGTACCGCCCGATCGAACTTTTCGTAAATCAGCGCTGGGTCGCATTGAACTGACCCGAAAACACCCATTGGCGTTGTGGGGCGATTTCAGGCACACTATGTGCCTTTTTTAATGGCCTGAAACACTTCAGGCAATCTTAGATACCGAGGGTTCTACTGCATGTCGAAAGAAGACAGCTTCGAAATGGAAGGCACTGTCGTCGACACCCTGCCCAACACCATGTTCCGCGTGGAGTTGGAAAACGGGCACGTCGTTACCGCGCACATCTCCGGGAAGATGCGCAAGAATTACATCCGCATCCTGACCGGCGACAAAGTTCGCGTTGAACTGACGCCCTACGACCTCTCCAAGGGTCGTATCACCTACCGCGCTCGCTGATAGACGGTAGGTGCCGGTAGAAACCGGCACATAGAAAAACGCCCGGCATTGCCGGGCGTTTTTGTTTGGGCCTAACTTTTCAACGTCAGGCCGGCTCTGCAGCGATCACCTCGAACTCGAAGGCCAGCTCGCCATCCTTCAGGTCCACATGGGCCACGCCACCGTGCTCGGCCAGCTCGCCGAACAGGATCTCCTCGGCCAATGGCCGCTTGATCTTGTCCTGGATAAGCCGCGCCATCGGGCGAGCCCCCATCTGCGGGTCGTAGCCCTTGTCCGCCAGCCAGGCGCGCGCCGAGTCGCTGACTTCGATCTGCACGTGCTTGTCTTCGAGCTGCGCCTGAAGTTCGGTAAGGAACTTGTCGACGATGCTCTTGATGGTCTCGTGACTCAGACGGCCGAACTGGATGATGGTATCCAGGCGGTTGCGGAACTCCGGCGTGAAGCTCTTCTTGATCACTTCCATGGCGTCGCTGGCGTGATCCTGTTGCGTGAAGCCGATGGAGGCCCGCGCCGCGGTTTCCGCGCCTGCGTTGGTGGTCATGATCAGGATGACGTTGCGGAAATCCGCCTTGCGCCCGTTGTTGTCGGTCAGGGTGCCGTGGTCCATCACCTGCAGCAGCAGGTTGAAGACTTCCGGGTGCGCTTTCTCGATCTCATCCAGCAGCAGCACGCAGTGCGGCGTCTTGGTGATTGCCTCGGTCAGCAGGCCGCCCTGGTCGAAACCAACGTAGCCCGGAGGCGCGCCGATCAGGCGGGACACGGTATGCCGCTCCATGTACTCGGACATGTCGAAGCGCACCAGCTCCACCCCCAGCGCTTTAGCCAACTGACGAGCCACTTCGGTCTTGCCCACCCCGGTCGGACCGGAGAAGAGGAAGGAGCCGACCGGCTTGTCCGGTGACTTCAGGCCGGCGCGTGAAAGCTTGATTGCCGTGGACAGCGATTCGATCGCCGCCGTCTGGCCGAACACGGTCAGCTTCAGGTCGCGCTCCAGATTACGCAGCAGCTCTTTATCGGAACTGGACACGTGCTTGGGCGGAATCCGCGCGATCTTCGCGACGATATCCTCGACCTGCGGGACTTCGATGCGCTTCACGCGCTTCTCTTCCGGCTGCAGGCGCTGGTAGGCACCCGCCTCGTCGATCACGTCGATGGCCTTGTCCGGCATGTGCCGGTCGTTGATGTAGCGGGCGGCCAGCTCGGCGGCTGCGCGCAGCGCTTCATCGCTGTACTCGATGTGGTGGTGCTGCTCGAAGCGTGGCTTCAAGCCCTTCAGGATGCCGAAGGTATCCTCGACGGACGGCTCGGTGACGTCGACCTTCTGGAAGCGACGGGCCAGCGCGCGATCCTTCTCGAAGATGCCACGGAACTCCTGGAAGGTGGTGGAGCCGATGCAGCGGATCTCACCGGAGGACAGCAGCGGTTTCAGCAGGTTGGACGCATCCATGACCCCGCCCGATGCCGCACCGGCACCGATGATGGTGTGGATCTCGTCGATGAACAACACGGCGTGCGGACGCTTGCGCAGCTCGTTGAGCAGTGCCTTGAAGCGCTTCTCGAAGTCGCCGCGGTACTTGGTGCCCGCCAGTAGCGCGCCCAGGTCCAGGGAGTAGACGACGCTGTCGGACAGAAGGTCCGGCACCTGGCCGTCGACGATGCGCTTGGCCAGGCCTTCGGCGATGGCGGTCTTGCCGACGCCAGCCTCACCCACCAGCAGCGGGTTGTTCTTGCGGCGCCGAGCCAGGATCTGGGCGACGCGCTCGACTTCCGACTCGCGACCGACCAGTGGGTCGATACGCCCCTGGCGCGCCAGGTCGTTCAGGTTGCTGGCATAGGCATCCAGCGGGTGGCTGGAAGTGGAAGACTCGCCGCCTTCCTCGTCCTGCATCTCCTGCTCACTGTCCTGATGCTCGGCATGTCCCGGCACCTTGGAGATGCCGTGGGCGATGTAGTTGACCACGTCGATCCGCGCGACGCTCTGCTGCTTGAGCAGGAACACCGCCTGACTTTCCTGTTCGCTGAAGATCGCGACCAGCACGTTGGCGCCGGTGACTTCGCGCTTGCCGGAACTTTGCACGTGGAATACCGCACGCTGCAGGACGCGCTGGAAGCCCAGGGTCGGCTGGGTTTCGCGATCCTCGTCGTGCTGGGGAATCAGCGGCGTGGTGGAATCGATGAACTCCTGCAGGTCTCGCCGCAGCTTGTCCAGATTCGCACCGCACGCCTTCAGAACCGTCGCGGCGGCTTCGTTATCCAGAAGCGCCAACAGCAAGTGCTCAACGGTCATGAACTCATGCCGCTTCGCCCGCGCCTCCTTGAAGGCGAGATTGAGGGTGACTTCGAGCTCTCGATTCAACATGACTTCACCTCGCTCCCAAACATCCGCATCAACCTTCTATCTCAATTTCACACAACAGTGGATGTTGGCTCTCCCTCGCATATTGATTGACCTGCATGGCTTTGGTTTCCGCGACATCGCGGGTAAAGGTCCCGCAGTTCGCCTTGCCCTGGGTATGCACAGTCAACATGACCTTGGTTGCCTGCTCGCGGTTCATGTTGAAGTACAACTCGAGCACCTCAACCACGAAATCCATCGGGGTGTAATCATCGTTGAACATGATGACCCGATACATGGACGGCGCTTTCAGTGCAGGCTTGGCTTCTTCAACCGCCAACCCCGTTCCGTCGTCTTCCAATGGATCCGGGCGGTCCTGATTGAATGTTAGTCGAATCTGGCTACTTGCATGCATGCTGGAATAAAAGCTTTGCGAGTGGGTGAATGAGTGGGCCAGGCAGAGTATGAAACGTCTCTCAGGCCCAGACGACGCCGCCTTGACTAATGGATGGCTACAAGACACTCAAGGCCGGCCAACCCGTCAGTTTCGAGATCCTGCAAGGTCCGAAAGGGTTGCACGCGGTGAACATCCAACCCGTCAACGCCAATGCATCCACCTCATCCGCGCAGACTGCCCCGAGCAGCGAGGTAGAGAACCTCACGGCGGAAGCCTGATTCGTCAAGGATCAGACGAAATGAAAAAGGCCGGCAGCAAGCCGGCCTTTTTCATGGACGGAAACTCACCCGGCTACATCTTGGCGATGATCGCGTCGCCGAACTCGGAGCAGGACAGCAGCTTGGCGCCGTCCATCAGACGCTCGAAGTCGTAGGTGACGGTTTTCGCGGCAATAGCCCCGTTCACGCCGTCGATGATCAGGTCGGCCGCTTCCGGCCAGCCCATGTGGCGCAGCATCATCTCGGCGGAGAGGATCACCGAGCCCGGGTTGACCTTGTCCAGGCCGGCGTACTTGGGCGCAGTACCGTGCGTCGCTTCGAACATGGCCACTGAATCGGACAGGTTGGCTCCCGGCGCGATGCCGATACCACCCACTTCCGCCGCCAGGGCGTCGGACAGATAGTCGCCATTCAGGTTGAGGGTGGCGATCACATCGTACTCGGCCGGGCGCAGCAGGATCTGCTGCAGCATGGCGTCGGCGATCACGTCCTTCACCACGATATTCTTGCCGGTAGCAGGATTCTTGAACTGCATCCACGGGCCGCCGTCGAGCAGTTGGGCACCGAACTCGTCGCGGGCAATCTCGTAGCCCCAGTCCTTGAACGCACCCTCGGTGAATTTCATGATGTTGCCCTTGTGGACGATGGTGACCGAGTCACGGTCATTGTCCACGGCGTACTGCAGGGCCTTGCGCACCAGGCGCTTGGTGCCTTCCTGGGAAACCGGCTTGATGCCGATGCCACAGTTCTCGGTGAAGCGGATCTTCTTGACGCCCATTTCCTCGGTGAGGAACTTGATGACCTTCTGGGCTTCGGGGGAGCCGGCCTTCCATTCGACGCCAGCGTAGATGTCTTCGGAGTTCTCCCGGAAGATCACCATGTCCACATCGCCGGGCTTCTTCACCGGGCTGGGCACGCCTTCGAACCAACGCACCGGGCGCAGACAGACATAGAGGTCGAGCTGCTGGCGCAGGGCCACGTTCAGGGAGCGGATACCGCCGCCGACCGGCGTGGTCAGTGGGCCCTTGATGGACACGACATAATCGCGAACGGCGTCCAGGGTCTCCTGGGGCAGCCAGGTGTCCTGGTCATAGACCTGGGTGGCTTTCTCGCCAGCGTAGACTTCCATCCATGCGATCTTGCGGTCGCCTTTGTAGGCTTTCTCGACGGCTGCGTCGACGACCTTGATCATGACCGGGCTGATATCCACGCCAATACCATCCCCCTCGATGAAGGGGATGATCGGGTTCTTCGGTACATTCAAGGACATATCGGCGTTGACGGTGATTTTGTCACCGGCCGGCACCTGGATCTTTTGGTATCCCATGCTGAACTCCGCTTTTTGGTTGAAACCCTCTTGCAGCCACTGAGGGTAGCTCACAAGTCGGTAATCGAACCACATCATTCCTTAGTCTAAAAAAGGGACGCGCTTCACCCTGCCTTTAGGGTGGTATACTGGCCGGCATGACTTAATGGTCATCGAGGTCCGAGCAGTCTGGGACCAGACTCTCTCCTCGCAGCGGCGCATGTCCCCACCAGGATTCCGCCGTACAACGCTCTACTGGCGCCCCAATATCCCCGCGGCAAATCTCGAAGGTCGGTCAACCACTTCGTTGAACGCATGCGTGTACCAACGCGATTCGAGACTCTGTGCGCGCCCAGCAAAGAAGAGAGTTAGAACGAGATGTCCATCCGCTCGAAGATCACCTACACCTTCACCGACGAAGCACCCGCCCTTGCCACCTATTCGCTTCTTCCTATCGTAAAAGCCTTTGCCGCTTCCGCCGGCATCGACGTCGAGACCCGCGACATCTCTCTTTCGGGCCGTATCCTGGCCTCCTTCGCTGACAAGCTCGGCGACAAGGCGATCGAAGACGATCTGGCCTACCTGGCCCAACTGGCCACCGACGCCAAAGCCAACATCATCAAGCTGCCGAACATCTCCGCTTCGGTACCGCAGCTCAAGGGCGCCATCGCCGAGCTGCAGAAGCTGGGCTACGCCATTCCGGACTTCCCGGAAGACCCGCAGACCGACGAAGAGAAAGACACCCGCGCTCGCTACGCCAAGGTCCTGGGCAGCGCCGTGAACCCGGTCCTGCGCGAAGGCAACTCCGACCGCCGCGCCCCGGCCGCCGTGAAGGCCTACGCCCGCAAGCACCCGCACAGCATGGGCAAGTGGAGCATGGCTTCGCGCTCCCACGCCGACTACATGCGTGGCGGCGACTTCTTCTCCAGCGAGCAGTCGGTCACCATTCCGAAGGCCGGTGAGGTCCGCATCGAGTTCGTCGGCAAGGACGGCAAGGTCGAGACCAAGAAGACCTTGAAGATGCAGGAAGGCGAAGTCCTCGACAGCATGTTCATGAGCTGCAGCAAACTGCGCGCCTTCTTCGAGAAGACCCTGCAGGACTGCAAGGAAACCGGCGTCATGTGGTCCCTGCACGTCAAGGCCACCATGATGAAGATCTCCCACCCGATCGTCTTCGGCCACGCCGTCACCGTCTACTACAAGGACGTGTTCGAGAAGTACGGCCAGCTGTTCGAAGAGCTGGGCGTGAACCCGAACAACGGCATCTCCAGCGTCTACGACAAGATCAAGTCGCTGCCGGCCTCGCAGCAGGAAGAAATCCTCCACGACATCCACGAGGTGTACAGCCACCGCCCGGAAATGGCGATGGTCGACTCGGTCAAGGGCATCACCAACCTGCACATCCCCAGCGACGTGATCGTCGACGCCTCCATGCCGGCCATGATCCGCAACTCGGGTCAGATGTGGGGCAAGGACGGCAAGCAGAAAGACACCAAAGCGGTAATGCCGGAAAGCACCTACGCCCGCATCTACCAGGAAATGATCAACTTCTGCAAAACCAACGGCGCGTTCGACCCGACCACCATGGGCAGCGTGCCGAACGTCGGCCTGATGGCGCAGAAGGCCGAGGAATACGGCTCCCACGACAAGACCTTCGAACTCGAAGCTGACGGCGTGATGCGCGTCGTCGACACCGACGGCAAGGTGCTGATGCAGCATGCCGTGCAGGCCGGCGACATCTGGCGCGCCTGCCAGACCAAGGACGCCCCGATCCGCGACTGGGTCAAGCTGGCCGTTACCCGCGCCCGCGCCTCCAACACCCCGGCCATCTTCTGGCTGGACCCGGAGCGCGCCCACGACAACGAGCTGCGCAAGAAGGTCGAGCTGTACCTGAAGGACCACGATCTGACCGGCCTGGACATCAGCATCAAGGGCTACAACGAAGCCATCCGCACCAGCATGGAGCGTCAGCTGCGCGGCCAGGACACCATCTCGGTGACCGGCAACGTCCTGCGCGACTACCTGACCGACCTGTTCCCGATCATGGAACTGGGCACCTCGGCCAAGATGCTCTCCATCGTTCCGCTGATGGCGGGCGGCGGCATGTACGAAACCGGCGCCGGCGGCTCGGCGCCGAAACACGTACAGCAGCTGGTGGAAGAGAACTACCTGCGCTGGGATTCCCTGGGCGAGTTCCTGGCCCTGGCCGTCTCCTTCGAGGAAGAAGGCATCAAGACCGACAACGCCAAGGCCAAGGTACTGGGCAAGACCCTGGACATCGCCACCGGCAAGCTGCTCGACAACAACAAGTCGCCGTCGCGCAAGATCGGTGAGATCGACAACCGCGGCAGCCACTTCTACCTGGCCATGTACTGGGCCCAGGCCCTGGCCGAGCAGAACGACGACGCCGAGCTGAAGGCCCACTTCGCCGGCCTGGCCAAGACCCTGACCGAGAAGGAAGCGGCCATCGTCGCCGAACTGAACGGTGTTCAGGGCAAGCCGGCGGACATCGGCGGCTACTACCGTTCCAACCCGGAGCTGACCAGCCAGGTCATGCGTCCGAGCGCGACCTTCAACGCCGCGATCGACGCACTGGCGTAAGCCACTTCGCGTGACACCAGAACCCCCGGGCCTTCCCGGGGGTTCTGCTTTCTGCGCCCCGCCACGTTAAACTCGCGCCTTTTGAGTATCGAGAACAGACCCATGCGCTGGCTAGCACACGTCACCGTCGCCACTATCGTCGAAGACCAGGGCCGCTTCCTGCTGGTGGAAGAAATGTCCGCTGACAAAAAACAGGTCTTCAATCAGCCGGCCGGCCACCTGGAGGCCAACGAGAGTCTGCTCGAGGCCGCCGTGCGCGAAACCCTTGAGGAGACCGGCTGGGACGTGGAGTTGACCGCCGTCACCGGCATCTACCTGTACACCGCGCCGAGCAATGGCGTGACCTACCAGCGCGTCTGCTTCGCCGCCCGCCCCCTGCGGCATCACTCCGAGCGCGCGCTGGACGACGGCATCCTCGGCGCCCGCTGGCTGACCCGCGACGAACTCGCCGCCCAGCCCGAGCGCTGGCGCAGCTACCTGGTACTGCGCTGCATCGACGATTACCTGGCAGGCGAACGCTTCCCGCTGACCCTGATCCGCACCTGAGCCAAGCCCGAGCCTCTGCCGCTCGGCTCTGGTAGAATCCCCGCCTTTACCTGCACCTGTGATGCGCCACCATGCCTGATTCCCTGAAAGCCCCGCAGAACACCCGCGTCATCGTCGGCATGTCCGGCGGCGTGGACTCCTCCGTCTCCGCCCTGCTCCTCAAGGAACAGGGCTACCAGGTGGAAGGCCTGTTCATGAAGAACTGGGAAGAGGACGACGGCACCGAGTACTGCACCGCGATGACCGACCTGGCCGACGCCCAGGCCGTCTGCGACCGCATCGGCATCAAGCTGCACACCGCCAATTTCGCCGCGGAATACTGGGACAACGTCTTCGAGCATTTCCTCGAGGAATACAAGGCCGGCCGCACGCCGAACCCGGACATCCTCTGCAACCGCGAGATCAAGTTCAAAGCCTTCCTCGATTACGCCGTCGCCCTGGGCGCCGACCTGATCGCCACCGGCCACTATGTGCGCCGCCGCGACATCGACGACCGCAGCGAACTGCTCAAGGGACTGGACCCAAACAAGGACCAGAGCTACTTCCTCCACGCCGTGGGCGGCGAGCAGATCGGCAAGACCCTGTTCCCGGTTGGCGAGCTGGAAAAGCCCGAGGTCCGCGCCATCGCCGAGAAATACGGCCTGGCCACTGCAAAGAAGAAGGACTCCACCGGTATCTGCTTCATTGGCGAACGCCGCTTCAGCGACTTCCTCAAGCAGTACCTGCCGGCCCAGCCGGGCGACATCGAGACCACCGACGGCCAGGTCATCGGCAAGCACGTCGGCCTGATGTACCACACCATCGGCCAGCGCCAGGGCCTGGGCATCGGCGGCCTGAAGAATGCCGATGACAGCCCCTGGTACGTGCTGGAGAAGGACCTGACGCGCAACGTCCTGGTCGTCGGCCAGGGTAACGACCACCCCTGGCTGTTCTCCCGCGCCCTGCACGCCTCGCACATCTATTGGGTCAACCCCGTCGACCTGGACCAGCCCAAGACCCTGCGCGCCAAGGTGCGTTACCGCCAGGCCGACCAGGATTGCGTGCTGGAGCGCACCGAGAGCGGCTATCGCGCCGTCTTCGACGAGCCGCAGCGCGCCGTGACCCCGGGCCAGTCCGTCGTCTTCTATGACGGCGAGATCTGCCTCGGCGGCGGCGTCATCGAATCCGCAGAACCCGCGTTCGCTAAGGACCGTACATGAGCGATCTGCACGACCAGATCATCGCCCTCTCCGGCGTCTTCGAAGCCGCCGCCCTGGTAGACCGCCTCGCCCGCACCGGCCAGGTTCCCGAGGCGCCGCTGGGCTGCATGCTCGGCAGCCTGCTGGTGCGCGACCCGAAGACCACTCTCGACGTCTACGGCGGCGACACCGCCAACCTGCGCGAGGGCTTCCGCGCCCTGGTCAGCGCCCTGGAGCGCGACCCGAACAGCCTGCAGCGCGAGCCGCTGCGCTACGCGCTCTCGCTGATCGGCCTGGAGCGCCAGCTGAACAAGCGCGACGACATGCTCGACATCATGGGCACCCGCCTGGACCAGATCCAGCAGCAGGTGCAGCACTTCGGCCTGGTCCACGAGAACGTCATCGCCTCCTGCGCCGGCCTCTATCAGGACACCCTGAGTACCTTCCGTCAGCGTATCCAGGTGCACGGCGACATGCGCCACCTGCAGATCAATGCCAACGCCGCGCGCATCCGCGCCCTGCTGCTGGCCGGCATCCGTTCCGCGCGCCTGTGGCGACAGCTCGGCGGCAACCGCTGGCAGATGCTGTTTGCCCGAAAGAAAATGCTTAACGAGTTGCGCCCCCTGCTGCGCGGCTGAAGCATGCCCTTCCGGTCGCCGCAAGGGCGACCGGTTCGCGCCATTCGTGTATGATGTGCGCCCTTTTCGTTGACCGACAGCTACGAGAACGCCCCCATGCAGCTTTCCTCCCTTACCGCGGTTTCCCCCGTTGACGGCCGTTACGGCAGCAAAACCAGCGCCCTGCGTCCGATCTTCAGCGAATACGGCCTGATCCGTTTCCGCGTCCTGGTGGAGGTCCGCTGGTTGCAGCGTCTCGCCGCCCATGCCGGCATCCCTGAAGTAGCGCCCTTCTCCGCCGAAGCCAACGCCGTGCTGAACCAACTGGCCGACGACTTCCAGCTGGAGCACGCACAGCGCATCAAGGACATCGAGCGCACCACCAACCACGACGTCAAGGCCGTGGAATACCTGCTCAAGGAGCAGGCGGCCAAACTGCCGGAACTGGCCAAGGTCAGCGAGTTCATCCACTTCGCCTGCACCTCCGAGGACATCAACAACCTGTCCCACGCCCTGATGCTGCGCGAAGGCCGCGACACCGTGCTGCTGCCGCTGATGCGCCAGATCGCCGACTCCATCCGTGAGCTGGCGGTAAAATTCGCCGACGTGCCGATGCTCTCGCGCACCCACGGCCAGCCGGCCTCCCCGACCACCCTGGGCAAGGAACTGGCCAACGTCGTGTACCGTTTGGAGCGCCAGATCAAGCAGGTGGCTTCGGTCGAGCTGCTGGGCAAGATCAACGGCGCCGTGGGCAACTACAACGCCCACCTGTCCGCCTATCCGCAGGTCGACTGGGAAGCCAACGCCCGCGAATTCATCGAGGGCGACCTGGGCCTGAACTGGAACCCCTACACCACCCAGATCGAGCCGCACGACTACATCGCCGAGCTGTTCGATGCCATCGCGCGTTTCAACACCATCCTCATCGACTTCGACCGCGACGTCTGGGGCTACATCTCCCTGGGCTACTTCAAGCAGAAGACCGTCGCCGGCGAGATCGGCTCCTCGACCATGCCGCACAAGGTCAACCCGATCGATTTCGAGAACTCCGAAGGCAACCTGGGCATCGCCAACGCGCTGTTCCAGCACCTGGCCAGCAAGCTGCCGATCTCCCGCTGGCAGCGCGACCTCACCGACTCCACCGTGCTGCGCAACCTGGGCGTCGGTTTCGCCCACAGCGTCATCGCCTACGAAGCCAGCCTGAAAGGCATCGGCAAGCTGGAGCTAAACGCCGCGCGTATCGCCGAAGACCTGGACGCCTGCTGGGAAGTCCTGGCCGAGCCGGTGCAGACCGTCATGCGCCGCTACGGCATCGAGAACCCCTACGAGAAGCTCAAGGAGCTGACCCGCGGCAAAGGCATCAGCGCCGAGGCCCTGCAGGTCTTCATCGAAGGTCTCGACATGCCGGCCGAAGCCAAGGCCGAGCTGAAGAAACTGACCCCCGCGAACTACATCGGTAACGCTGCCGCCCAGGCCAAGCGCATCTGAGATTCGCCCCGACTTTGCACGCCCGGCTGTGCCGGGCGTTTTTGTTTCAAGGACTTAGACATGAATCCTGCTATTCCTCTTCAGCTTTTGGGCGGCATCAGCGCCGAAGAATTCCTCCGCGACTACTGGCAGAAGAAACCCCTGCTGGTGCGCCAGGCCATCCCGGATTTCAAGAGCCCGCTCGACCCTGACGAACTGGCCGGCCTCGCCCTGGAAGAGATGATCGAGTCGCGCATCGTCGTCGAGCACGGCGACAGCCCCTGGGAACTGCGCCGCGGCCCGTTCCAGGAAGACACCTTCAGCCAGATGCCCGAGCGCGACTGGACCCTGCTGGTGCAGGCTGTCGACCAGTTCATCCCGGAGGTCGCGGAGCTGCTGGAACACTTCAAGTTCCTGCCCAGCTGGCGCATCGACGACGTGATGATCAGCTACGCCGCACCGGGCGGCGGTGTCGGCCCGCACTTCGACAATTACGACGTGTTCCTGCTGCAGGGCCACGGCCACCGCCGCTGGAAAGTCGGCCAGACCTGCGATGCCAGCAGCCCGATGCTGCCGCACGCCGACCTGCGCATCCTCGCCGAATTCGAAGAGAGCGCCGAGTGGGTCCTGGAGCCCGGCGACATGCTCTACCTGCCGCCGCGCATAGCCCACTACGGCATCGCCGAAGACGACTGCATGACCTATTCGGTCGGCTTCCGCGCCCCCAGCGCCGCCGAAGTGCTGACCCACTTCACCGACTTCCTCGCCCAGTTCCTTTCCGACGAAGAGCGTTACAGCGACGCCGGCATGGCCGCGATGAAAGGTGATTTCGACCAGCACCAGATCCAGCGCGACGCCCTCGACCGCCTGAAGAACCTGCTGCAGGAACACATGAGCGACGAGCGCCTGCTGCTCACCTGGTTCGGCCAGTTCATGACCGAACCGCGCTACCCGGAACTGGTGGCCGGCGAGGAGATCGAGGAAGCCGACCTGACCGCCGCCATCGAAGACGGCGAGGTCCTGATTCGCAACCCCAGCGCCCGCATGGCCTGGAGCGAAGTGGACGTCGGCCTGCTGCTGTTCGCCAGCGGCCAGACCGTGGTGCTTCCGGAAAAACTGCGCGACCTGCTCAAGCTGGTGTGCTCGGCGGAATCGCTGCATGAAGGGAATCTCGGCCAATGGCTGGCCGACGACGATGGGCGTAAGCTCATCGGAGAACTGATCAAACAGGGCAGTCTGGAGTTTGCCGATGAGTAGCAAGATCAGGGTTCGCGTCGCGGACTGGCAGAAGGATAATGCCGATCTGCGGCGCATTCGCGAGGCGGTGTTCATCGCCGAGCAATCGGTCCCGCCGGAACTCGAATGGGACGCCGAGGATGTCGAAGCCGTGCACTTCCTGGCCTTCGAAGGCGACTACGCCATCGGTACCGCCCGCCTCCTGCCGGACGGGCATATCGGCCGGGTGTCGGTCCTCAAGGACTGGCGCGGACTTAAGGTCGGCGACCTGCTGATGCGCGCCGCCATCGAACAGGCGGAAAGTCAGGGCCTGCAGCGCCAGTTGCTGACGGCACAGGTCTACGCCATTCCCTTCTACGAACGGCTAGGCTTCCAGGTAGCCAGCGGCGAATTCCTCGACGCCGGCCTCCCCCACGTGGACATGGTGCGCGAGAGCGCGTGAGCACCAACCAGGCAAGCGCCTGAAAGTAAAGGAGCGACATGGAAAACGCCCCGGACCAAGACGACCTCCCGGTAGAGTTGCCGGACATCGAGTTTCAGTCACCGGGGCGTTTTGCCGTCCACAACCCGCCCAGCGAAGCGCTGCCGCCCATCGCCCTGGAGCCGGCACCCTTTCGCCTCGGCGAAGGCGATCAGTTGCATCGCTTCAGCAAGCCGGATGCCGCCCGCGCCCACGCCCTGGCGCTGATCCAGCAGGCGCGCCGCACGCTCTATCTCTACACCCCTGACCTGGAGCCCTGGCTGTATCACCACAGCAGCATCCAGGAAGCGTGCACGCAACTGCTGCTGGGCAATCCGCGCAACCGTCTGATGATCCTGGTGCGCGACAGCACCCGCGCAGTGAAGGAAGGCCATCGCCTGCTCAACCTCAGCCGCCGCCTGTCCAGCTACTGCCAGATCCGCCGGATCAATCCCGACTACCCGAGCGAGGAGCACGCCTTCCTCCTCGCCGACAATTGCGGCCTGCTGCTGCGCCCGGAACCAGGCGAGTACGCCGGTTACGCGCACTACAACAACAGCGGTCGCGTCCGCCAATTGATCGCGCAATTCGAACAGACCTGGAACACCAGCGTCCTCGACCCGAACCTGCGGAGTTTCCTGATTTGAGCCTACGCCCACTTGCCCTGATGCTTGCCTGCGCCTTCAGCCTTAGCGCCATCGCGGCGCCGCGCACCGAAATCATCCCGCTCAACTACCGCACCGCCGAAGACGTGCTGCCGGTGGCACAGCAGGTATTGGGCAACGAAGGCCGGGTCACCGCCTACGGCAACCAACTGGTCGTGAATGCCGAACTGGCGAAGATTCGCGAACTGCAGCAGGTGCTCGAACAGCTGGATACCCGCCCGCACCAACTGCTGATCAGCCTCGACACGGTCGACGGCAGCCAGGGCAGCCAGAGCGGCTACTCGGTGAACGGATCGGTCAGCGCCGGCAATGTGGAGATCCAGTCCGGCCGCGGCGAAGTGAACGGCCGTGACCAGGTGCGTATCATCAACCGCTCCACCAGCAGCCGCGGCGGTGGCACCCAGCAGGTCCGGGCCACCGAAGGCTCACCCGCCTTCATCCAGATCGGCCAGAGCCAGCCGGTGACCAACGCCGGTGTCGGTCCCTACGGCCAGGTCTATAGCCAGACCGAGTACCGCGACGCCAACCAGGGCATGTACGTGACAGCCAGCCTCTCCGGGAACCTCGTGCACATTACCCTGAGCACCCGCAACGACCGCTTCAACGGCAATTATCAGGGATCGATGAACACCAGCGCGGCCGACACCCGCGTCAGCGGCCCAATCGGGCAGTGGATCGAGATCGGCGGCGTCAGCGAAAGTAACCAGAGCACCCAGGGCGGCTATACCCGCCAGTACAGCACCCAGGGGCGCAGCGACAGCAGCCTGCGGGTAAAGGTCGAAGTGCTCGACTAATCCTTCCGTAGGTGACTTGCCGGTCCTCGTTAGACCTTCGTGTAGTAGCCCAAAAAAAACACTACAAAACGTTTGACGAACGCTCGTTTGAAAGGGCATGATGGCCTCGCTCCCGCTAACCAGAGGGCCTCAAAGCCCTTCGGACCAAGCCAGTGGCCCATCCGCCATGCAGGTCCGTGTTGTTAAGCCCACAAGGCGGATCGACGAGGTTGCGACTGGCAAGAGGTTGTCCTGAGGGACGGGGAAGCAAGCCTAAGCAACAGCACGAAGTGACGGATTCAGCCGTCCACCATCGCCCAACGGCTGCCACGAGCCGGCAAGCGATTCTGGATGTCACCGCTGCAGTCACGAGTCTGTACGCCGCGCCACCCCATTCCTCCAGTGTCATTCCTTCTTTCGGTCGCCCCTTCGCCCTCCCGCGGCGAGCAACCCGCAGTCAATTCCGTTTCGATACAGGTTTTGAGTGGGTAAGTCGGTGCTCAACCAAACATATACTTTGAAGGATTGACCATGTCCGCATATCAAAACGACATCAAAGCCGTTGCCGCTCTGAAAGAGAAAGCCGGTAACAGCTGGAGCGCTATCAACCCCGAGTCGGTTGCCCGTATGCGCGCTCAGAACCGCTTCAAGACTGGTCTGGACATCGCCAAGTACACTGCGGCCATCATGCGCAAGGACATGGCCGAGTATGACGCCGACAACTCCGTCTACACCCAGTCCCTGGGCTGCTGGCACGGCTTCATCGGTCAGCAGAAGCTGATCTCGATCAAGAAGCACCTGAAGACCACCAACAAGCGCTACCTCTACCTGTCCGGCTGGATGGTTGCCGCGCTGCGTTCCGACTTCGGCCCGCTGCCCGACCAGTCCATGCACGAAAAAACCGCCGTCTCCGGCCTGATCGAAGAGCTGTACACCTTCCTGCGCCAGGCTGACGCCCGTGAGCTGGACCTGCTCTTCACCGCCCTGGACAGCGCCCGCGCCGCCGGCGACAAAGCCAAGCAGGACGAAATCCAGGCCCAGATCGACGGCTACGAAACCCACGTCGTACCGATCATCGCCGACATCGACGCCGGCTTCGGCAACCCGGAAGCCACCTACCTGCTGGCCAAGAAAATGATCGAAGCGGGTGCCTGCTGCATCCAGATCGAGAACCAGGTTTCCGACGAGAAGCAGTGCGGCCACCAGGACGGCAAAGTGACCGTTCCGCACGAAGACTTCCTCGCCAAGATCAACGCTGTTCGCTACGCATTCCTCGAACTGGGTGTTGACGACGGCGTGATCGTTGCCCGTACCGACTCCCTGGGCGCCGGCCTGACCAAGCAGATCGCCGTGACCAAAGAGCCGGGCGACCTGGGCGACCAGTACAACTCCTTCCTGGATTGCGAAGAAGTTTCCGCTGCCGAACTGCAGAACGGCGACGTGGTGATCAACCGCGGCGGCAAACTGCTGCGTCCGAAGCGCCTGGCTTCCAACCTGTTCCAGTTCCGCAAGGGCACCGGCGAAGACCGCTGCGTCCTCGACTGCATCACCTCGCTGCAGAACGGCGCTGACCTGCTGTGGATCGAAACCGAGAAGCCGCACGTTGGCCAGATCAAGGGCATGGTTGACCGCATCCGCCAAGTCATCCCGAACGCCAAGCTGGTGTACAACAACAGCCCGTCGTTCAACTGGACCCTGAACTTCCGCCAGCAGGTCTTCGACGCGTTCGTTGCCGAAGGCAAGGACGTTTCCGCCTACGACCGCGCCAAGCTGATGAGCGTCGAGTACGACGAGACCGAGCTGGCCCAGGTTGCTGACGAGAAGATCCGCACCTTCCAGCGCGATGGCTCCGCCCACGCCGGCATCTTCCACCACCTGATCACCCTGCCGACCTACCACACCGCCGCTCTGTCGACCGACAACCTGGCCAAAGGCTACTTCGCCGACCAGGGCATGCTGGCCTACGTGAAAGGCGTTCAGCGTCAGGAACTGCGTCAGGGCATCGCCTGCGTCAAGCACCAGAACATGGCCGGCTCGGACATCGGCGACAACCACAAAGAGTACTTCGCTGGCGAAGCCGCTCTGAAAGCCTCGGGTAAAGACAACACCATGAACCAGTTCCACTAAGAACTGGCTCACCGGCCCTTCGGGGCCGGGAGGCACCGCAAAACCCCGGCCCAGGCCGGGGTTTTGCTTTTTACGCTTGGCCGAACCGCCAGCCCCCACTTCCTGCCCGCCAAGGGCAGATCGGCATCCACGTGCCAGCCTCGGGCTTCCTTTGTATGAATGGAAACATCCATGCCCCAGCGCAACCGCCTCGCACTCGCCGCTCATCTCATCCAGCGCCTGCCGCACCAACTTCACGAATCGCTGCTCAGTCGCCTGTTCTGCTCCCAGGTACGCTTCGCCGGCACCGCGGGCATACGCATCCAGAAGCTCTCCAGCGATGAGGTACGGATGAGCCTGGCCAACCACCGCCGCGCCCGCAACCACATCGGCGGCGTACATGCTGCGGCCATGGCGCTACTGGCCGAATCCGCCAGCGGCTGCCTGGTCGGCATGAATCTGCCCGATCACAAGCTGCCGCTGATCAAGACCCTCAAGGTGGATTACCTGCGCCGAGCCCGTGGCAGCCTGCGCGCTATCGCCACACTGGCTCCTGAGCAGCGTCGTGCAATGCTGGAGCAAGACAAGGGGGAAGCACTGATCCAGGTGACGCTCCTGGACGACTCCGGTGCAGAGCCGGTGCGCTGCGAGATGCACTGGGCGTGGGTTCGGAAGGGAAATTGAACCACCCCGAATGAGGGGCGCCCAGGGGAATTGCAGGGGGATAATTGAATGCCGAAGATTGAGCGAAATAAAAGCGTCGCCGCTTATATGTAGTAAAGTTACGGATATACGACACAGCAAATGATAATACTTATCATTTGCGGATTGGCAATTTATTGCGGCCAAATACCTCGAAAGTACTATTCGACCAAAGCCCAAGTGCCGCCACACTAAGCGCCCAGAGCCCCGCAAACAGGGCGCTACGGGAAATGCAAAAGGCTTTTGCCCGAATTAGAAGCATCTGTTTGTGTTGGAAAAATTTACTTGCTGAAGGCTTTGGGCATAAAATTGGAAAGATGACCTGAACCCTTAGCTCACTATCCTTGAGTTGTCGGGTTCGCAGTAGTCAGGCGTTGCGCCTGGAACCCAAGACAATCGTTATTTGTAGGAAGGAGTATCGGCATGCCCAATCCAGCTGAACTTGCAGCTCAACACTGGGGACTCGCCGCCTTCCTTTTAGGAGTGCTGGGCCTGCTCGGCTTCATGCTAGGGGTTTCCAGCCTGCTTGGCAGTAAGGCATTTGGTCGCAGCAAGAACGAGCCGTTCGAATCCGGCATCGTCCCCACCGGCAGCGCCCGCCTGCGTCTGTCGGCAAAATTCTATCTGGTCGCGATGCTCTTCGTGATCTTCGACGTCGAAGCCCTCTTCCTTTTCGCCTGGTCAGTGTCCGTCCGTGAAAGCGGCTGGGCCGGTCTGATCGAGGCAACCATTTTCATAGCAATTCTGTTGGCAGGTCTTGTCTACCTGTGGCGTATCGGCGCGCTCGATTGGGCGCCGGCGGCACGCCGCGCACGGCAGGCGAAGCTAAAACAATGAGGCTTTGGCGATGCAATACAAACTTACCCGGATCGATCCGGATGCGCCCAATGATCAATACCCGATCGGCCAGCGCGAAACGGTAGAAGACCCGCTCATCGAAGGGCAGGTCCACAAGAACATCTTCATGGGCAAGCTCGAGGATGTTCTCAACGGTGCGGTGAACTGGGGTCGCAAGAACTCCCTGTGGCCGTACAACTTCGGGCTGTCCTGCTGCTACGTGGAGATGACCACGGCGTTCACCGCGCCGCACGACATCGCCCGTTTCGGCGCCGAAGTGATCCGTGCATCGCCGCGCCAGGCTGACTTCATGGTCATCGCCGGCACCTGCTTCATCAAGATGGCTCCGGTCATCCAGCGCCTGTACGAGCAGATGCTGGAACCCAAGTGGGTGATCTCGATGGGGTCGTGCGCCAACTCCGGCGGCATGTACGACATCTACTCGGTCGTTCAGGGGGTCGACAAGTTCCTCCCCGTGGACGTGTACATCCCCGGCTGCCCGCCCCGTCCGGAGGCGTTCCTGGAAGGCCTGATGCTGCTGCAGGAATCCATCGGCCAGGAGCGTCGTCCGTTGTCCTGGGTTGTAGGCGATCAAGGCGTCTATCGCGCTGACATGCCTGCCCAGAAGGATCTCAAGCGCGAACAGCGCATTGCGGTCACCAACCTGCGCAGCCCCGACGAAGTGTGATCCGGCCCTCCACGAGAGGCCCGTTTTCACTCCACCGTTGACCGAGTGACTTAAAGACTATGAATGCAGACTCCGCTCTGTACATCCCGCCTTACAAGGCAGACGACCAAGACATCGTCGTCGAACTGAATTCCCGCTTTGGCGCCGAGGCCTTCACCGTCCAGGCCACCCGCACCGGCATGCCGGTGCTCTGGGTCGCCCGTGAGCGCCTGATCGACGTCCTCACCTTCCTGCGCAATGTGCCCAAGCCGTACGTCATGCTCTATGACCTGCACGGTGTGGACGAGCGCCTGCGCACCCACCGTCGCGGCCTGCCGGGCGCCGATTTCAGCGTGTTCTACCACCTGATGTCGCTCGAGCGTAACAGTGACGTGATGATCAAGGTGGCCTTGTCCGAAGGCGACCTGAACCTGCCCACCGCCACCCGTATCTGGCCGAACGCCAACTGGTACGAGCGTGAGGTCTGGGACATGTACGGGATCACCTTCACCGGTCACCCGCACCTGACCCGCATGCTGATGCCGCCGACCTGGGAAGGTCACCCGCTGCGCAAGGACTACCCGGCGCGCGCCACCGAGTTCGATCCCTACGCGCTGTCCGCCGCCAAGCAGGACCTCGAGCAGGAAGCCCTGCGCTTCAAGCCCGAAGACTGGGGCATGAAGCGTCACGGCGAGAACGAGGACTTCATGTTCCTCAACCTCGGCCCGAACCACCCGTCCGCGCACGGTGCGTTCCGCATCATCCTGCAACTGGATGGTGAAGAGATCCTCGATTGCGTTCCGGAGATCGGCTACCACCACCGTGGCGCCGAGAAGATGGCCGAGCGCCAGTCCTGGCACAGCTTCATTCCGTACACCGACCGTATCGACTACCTCGGCGGCGTGATGAACAACCTGCCGTACGTGCTCTCGGTCGAGAAGCTCGCCGGCATCAAGGTGCCGCAGCGCGTCGACGTCATCCGCATCATGATGTCGGAGTTCTTCCGCATCCTGAACCACCTCCTCTATCTGGGTACCTACATCCAGGACGTGGGTGCGATGACCCCGGTGTTCTTCACCTTCACCGACCGCCAGCGCGCCTACAAGGTCGTCGAAGCCATCACCGGCTTCCGCCTGCACCCGGCCTGGTACCGCATCGGCGGCGTCGCCCACGACCTGCCGCGCGGCTGGGACAAACTGGTCCGCGAATTCCTCGACTGGATGCCCAAGCGCCTGGACGAGTACGAAACCGCCGCCCTGAAGAACAGCATCCTGCGTGGCCGTACCATCGGCGTTGCCCAGTACAACACCAAGGAAGCGTTGGAATGGGGCACCACCGGCGCCGGCCTGCGCGCCACCGGCTGCGATTTCGACCTGCGCAAGGCCCGCCCCTACTCCGGCTACGAGAACTTCGAGTTCGAAGTGCCGCTGGCGGCCAACGGTGACGCCTACGACCGCTGCATGGTCAAGATGGGCGAGATGCGCCAGAGCCTGCGCATCATCGAGCAGTGCCTGAAGAACATGCCCGAAGGCCCGTACAAAGCCGACCACCCGCTGACCACGCCGCCGCCCAAAGAGCGCACGCTGCAGCACATCGAGACCCTGATCACCCACTTCCTGCAGGTTTCCTGGGGCCCGGTCATGCCGGCCAACGAAGCCTTCCAGATGGTGGAAGCGACCAAGGGCATCAACAGCTACTACCTGACGAGCGATGGCAGCACCATGAGCTACCGGACCCGCATCCGGACGCCCAGCTTCGCGCACCTGCAGCAGATTCCGTCGGTGATCAACGGCAGCATGATCGCTGACCTGATCGCCTATCTGGGCAGTATCGACTTCGTTATGGCCGACGTGGACCGCTGATCATGAGTACCCTTATCCAGACTGATCGTTTCGAACTCAGCGAAACCGAGCGCTCGGCCATCGAGCACGAGATGCATCACTACGAGGACTCCCGCGCGGCGTCCATCGAAGCCCTGAAGATCGTCCAGAAGCAGCGCGGCTGGGTGCCGGACGGCGCCATTCCGGCCATCGCCGACATCCTCGGCATCCCGGACAGCGACGTCGAAGGCGTCGCTACCTTCTATAGCCAGATCTTCCGCCAGCCGGTCGGCCGCCACATCATCCGCGTCTGCGACAGCATGGTCTGCTACATCGGCGGCCACGAGTCCGTCGTTGGCGAAATCCAGAAGCAGCTGGGCATCGGCCTCGGCCAGACCACCGCCGACGGCCGCTTCACCCTGCTGCCGGTGTGCTGCCTGGGCAACTGCGACAAGGCCCCGGCGATGATGATCGACGACGACACCTTCGGCGACCTGCGTCCCGACGGCGTCGCCAAACTGCTGGAGGCCTACGCATGAGTCGCCTCACCTCCTACGGCACGCCCAATCGCACCGCGCGCGCGGCCGAAACCCATCCGCTGACCTGGCGCCTGCGTGACGACGGCGCCCCGGTCTGGCTGGAGGAGTACCAGTCGAAGAATGGCTATGCCGCCGCGCGCAAGGCGCTGGCCGAGATGGCCACCGACGACATCGTCCAGACCGTCAAGGACTCCGGCCTGAAAGGCCGCGGCGGTGCGGGCTTCCCCACCGGCGTGAAGTGGGGCCTGATGCCCAAGGATGAATCCCTCAACATCCGCTACCTGCTGTGCAACGCGGACGAGATGGAACCCAACACCTGGAAAGACCGCATGCTCATGGAGCAGCTGCCGCACCTGCTGGTGGAAGGCATGCTGATCTCCGCGCGCGCCCTCAAGGCCTACCGCGGCTACATCTTCCTGCGCGGCGAGTACGTCGACGCGGCCCGTAACCTGAACCGCGCCATCGAGGAAGCCAAGGCCGCCGGCCTCTTGGGCAAGAACATCCTCGGCAGCGGTTTCGATTTCGAGCTGTTCGTCCACACCGGCGCCGGCCGCTACATCTGTGGCGAAGAGACCGCGCTGATCAACTCGCTGGAAGGCCGCCGCGCCAACCCGCGCTCCAAGCCGCCCTTCCCCGCCGCCGTTGGCGTCTGGGGCAAGCCGACCTGCGTGAACAACGTCGAGACCCTGTGCAACGTGCCGGCGATCGTCGAGCACGGCGTCGACTGGTACAAGGGCCTCGCCCGTCCGGGCAGCGAAGACATGGGCACCAAGCTCATGGGCTTCTCCGGCAAGGTGAAGAACCCCGGCATCTGGGAACTGCCCTTTGGCCTTCCGGCCCGCGAGCTGTTCGAGGACTACGCCGGCGGCATGCGCGATGGCTACAAGCTCAAGGCCTGGCAGCCGGGCGGCGCCGGTACCGGCTTCCTCCTGCCGGAACACCTGGACGCGCTGTTCTACGCCGGCGGCGTCGCCAAGGTTGGCACCCGTATGGGTACCGGTCTGGCCATGGCGGTGGACGACAGCGTCAACATGGTGTCCCTGCTGCGCAACATGGAAGAGTTCTTCGCCCGCGAATCCTGCGGCTGGTGCACGCCGTGCCGCGACGGCCTGCCGTGGAGCGTGAAGGTGCTGCGCGCACTGGAGAAAGGCGAAGGCGCCCAGGGCGACCTGGAAACCCTCGAGCAGCTCGTCAACTTCCTCGGCCCCGGCAAGACCTTCTGTGCCCACGCACCGGGTGCCGTCGAGCCGCTGGGCAGCGCACTGAAGTATTTCCGTCCCGAGTTCGAAGCGGGCATTTCCCGCCAGGCTCAGGCCGTACAAGCACCGCGGACCGTCGGCGCTTGATGCTTTGATCGCCGGGCGCTGCGCCCGGCGTTGTTTCGTTGCAGTGCCGCGGTGTGCCGCCGGCCCGATGAAACCGTGATTTCTATTAGCCACGCCCGCTGACAACGGGCCAACGAAGACTTAGACCCATGGCCACGATCCACGTAGACGGCAAGACGTTAGAAGTCGACGGAGCGGACAACCTGTTGCAGGCCTGCCTCTCCCTCGGTCTCGACATCCCCTACTTCTGCTGGCACCCGGCGCTCGGAAGCGTCGGCGCATGCCGCCAGTGCGCGGTCAAGCAGTACACCGATGAGAACGACAAACGCGGTCGCCTCGTCATGTCCTGCATGACTCCCGCCACCGACAACACCTGGATTTCCATCGAGGACGAAGAGGCCAAGCAGTTCCGCGCCAGCGTCGTCGAATGGCTGATGACCAACCACCCGCACGACTGCCCGGTCTGCGAGGAAGGCGGTCACTGCCACCTGCAGGACATGACGGTGATGACCGGCCACAACCAGCGCCGGTACCGCTTCACCAAGCGCACCCACCAGAACCAGGAGCTCGGCCCGTTCATCGCCCACGAGATGAACCGCTGCATCGCCTGCTACCGCTGCGTCCGTTACTACAAGGACTACGCTGGCGGCACCGACCTGGGCGTCTACGGCGCGCACGACAACGTCTACTTCGGCCGGATCGAGGACGGTGTACTGGAGAGCGAATTCTCCGGCAACCTGACCGAGGTCTGCCCGACCGGCGTGTTCACCGACAAGACCCACTCCGAGCGCTACAACCGCAAGTGGGACATGCAATTCGCCCCGAGCATCTGTCATGGTTGCTCCAGCGGCTGCAACATCAGCCCCGGCGAACGTTACGGTGAAATCCGCCGCATCGAGAACCGCTACAACGGCTCGGTGAACCACTACTTCCTCTGCGACCGCGGCCGTTTCGGCTACGGCTACGTCAACCGCGAAGACCGCCCACGCCAGCCGCAGCTGATGCTGAGCAAGCAGAAGCTCTCGCTGGATGGCGCCCTCGACCAGACCGCTGCCCTGCTCAAGGGCCGCAAGGTCATCGGTATCGGTTCGCCGCGTGCCAGCCTGGAAAGCAACTACGCCCTGGCCGAACTGGTCGGCGCGCAGAACTTCTACAGCGGCATCTCCGCCGATGAACTGCAACGCCTGCAGTTGGTTCTGAAAGTCATGCAGGACGGCCCGCTGCCGGTGCCGACCATCCGTGATATCGAAGACCACGACGCGGTATTCGTGCTCGGCGAAGACCTGACCCAGACCGCTGCCCGTATCGCCCTGGCGCTGCGCCAGTCGGTGAAGGGCAAGGGCGAGGACATGGCCGCCGCGATGAAGATCCAGCCATGGCTCGACGCCGCGGTGAAGACCATCGCCCAGCACGAGATGAACCCGCTGTTCATCGCCAGCCTGGATGAAACCCGCCTGGACGACGTTGCCGCCGAGTGCGTGCACGCCGCCACCGAAGACCTGGCTCGCCTGGGCTTCGCCGTGGCCCACGCGATCGACCCGAGCGCCCCGGCCGTGGCCGGCCTCGACGCCGAAGCCGCCGCCCTCGCCCAGCGCATCGCCGATGCCCTGGTCGCCGCCAAGCGTCCGCTGGTCATCTCCGGCACCTCGCTGGGCAGCAACGCCCTGATCGAAGCCGCGGCCAACATCGCCAGCGCGCTGAAGAACCGCGAGAAGAATGGCTCCCTGAGTCTGGTGGTTCCGGAAGCCAACAGCCTGGGCCTGGCCCTCTTCGGCGGTGACTCCGTGGAAGCCGCTCTCGAGCAGCTGACCTCCGGCGCCGCCGATGCCGTGGTGATCCTGGAGAACGACCTGTACCGCCGCGCCGACGCCGCCGCTGTCGATGCTGCCCTGGCCGCTGCGAAGATCGTCGTCGTCGCCGATCACCAGCAGACTGCCACCAGCGCCAAGGCCACCGTCCTGCTGCCGGCCGCCAGCTTCGCCGAAGGCGATGGCACCCTGGTCAGCCAGGAAGGCCGCGCCCAGCGTTTCTTCCAGGTCTTTGACCCGACCTACTACAACGCCGACAACCTGGTCCGCGAAGGCTGGCGCTGGCTGCACGCCCTGCACAGCACCCTCGAAGGCAAGCGTGTCGACTGGACTCAGCTGGACCACGTGATCGACGCCGTCGTCGCCGCCAAGCCGCAACTGGCCGGCATCCGCGAAGCCGCGCCGAACGCCGCGTTCCGCATCAAGGGCCTGAAGCTGGCGCGCGAGCCGCACCGCTACTCCGGCCGTACCGCCATGCGCGCCAACATCAATGTCAGCGAGCCGCGTCAGCCGCAGGACATCGACTCCGCCTTCGCCTTCTCCATGGAAGGCTACGCCGGCAGCGCCGAACCGCGTCAGCAGATTCCCTTCGCCTGGTCCCCGGGCTGGAACTCCCCGCAGGCCTGGAACAAGTTCCAGGACGAAGTCGGCGGCCACCTGCGCGCCGGCGATCCGGGCGTACGCCTGATCGAAGCCAAGGGCGAAGCCCTGTGGTTCAGCGAGATTCCTGCGCCATTCCACACCGCCGCCAGCCAGTTCAAGGTGGTGCCCTTCTATCACCTGTTCGGCAGCGAGGAGAATTCCGCCAAGGCCGCCCCGGTGCAGGAGCGCATCCCGCAGACCTACGTCACCCTGGCCAAGGCCGAGGCTGACCGTCTGGGCGTCAACGAAGGCGCGATCATCCGCCTGACCGTCAAGGGCCAGGAACTGCGCCTGCCGCTGCGCGTGAGCGAAGGGCTCGGCGCCGGCCTGGTCGCCCTGCCGATCGGTCTGCAAGGCATTCCCGCCGGTGTCATCGGCGCCGTCGCTGAAGGTCTGCAGGAGGCTGCGCAATGAGCTGGCTGACACCCGCCGTCGTCGACATCCTGATCGAGGTCATCAAGGCCATCGTCATCCTGCTCGCCGTGGTCGTCTGCGGCGCGCTGCTGAGCTGGGTCGAGCGTCGTCTGCTCGGCCTCTGGCAGGACCGCTACGGTCCGAACCGGGTCGGCCCCTTCGGTGCCTTCCAGCTCGGCGCCGACATGCTGAAGATGTTCTTCAAGGAAGACTGGACCCCGCCGTTCGCCGACAAGATGATCTTCACCCTCGCCCCCATGATCGCCATGGGTGCGCTGCTGGTCGCCTTCGTCGTCATCCCGATCACCCCCACCTGGGGTGTGGCGGACCTGAACATCGGCATCCTGTTCTTCTTCGCCATGGCTGGCCTGACCGTGTACGCGGTGCTGTTCGCCGGCTGGTCGAGCAACAACAAGTTCGCCCTCCTCGGCAGCCTGCGCGCCTCGGCCCAGACCATCTCCTACGAGGTGTTCCTGGCCCTGTCGCTGATGGGCATCGTGGCCCAGGTCGGCTCGTTCAGCCTGCGCGACATAGTCGATTACCAGGCCGAGCACATGTGGTTCATCATCCCGCAGTTCTTCGGTTTCATGACCTTCTTCGTCGCCGGCGTCGCCGTGACTCACCGTCACCCGTTCGACCAACCCGAAGCCGAGCAGGAACTGGCCGACGGTTACCACATCGAGTACGCCGGCATGAAATGGGGCATGTTCTTCGTCGGCGAGTACATCGGCATCGTGCTGGTGTCCGCGCTGCTGGCGACCCTGTTCTTCGGCGGCTGGCACGGGCCCTTCGGCGTCCTGCCGCAGATCCCGTTCATCTGGTTCGCCCTGAAAACCGGCTTCTTCATCATGATGTTCATCCTGCTGCGCGCATCCATTCCGCGCCCGCGCTATGACCAGGTGATGGCCTTCAGCTGGAAGTTCTGCCTCCCGCTGACTCTGATCAACCTGCTGGTGACCGGCGCTGTCGTGCTGGCGACCCAGTAAGGAGCAAGACAATGATCAAATACATTTTCGAAGTCGTGCATGGCACCTACACCCAGCTTCGCAGCCTGGTGATGATCTTCGGCCATGCCTTCCGCAAGCGTGACACCCTGCAATACCCGGAAGAAGCGGTATACCTGCCGCCGCGCTACCGCGGCCGCATCGTCCTCACCCGCGACCCCGATGGCGAGGAGCGCTGCGTAGCGTGCAACCTGTGCGCTGTGGCCTGCCCGGTCGGCTGCATCTCCCTGCAGAAGGCCGAGACCGACGACGGTCGCTGGTACCCCGAGTTCTTCCGCATCAACTTCTCCCGCTGCATCTTCTGCGGCCTGTGCGAAGAAGCCTGCCCGACCACCGCGATCCAGCTGACGCCGGATTTCGAGATGGGCGAGTTCAAGCGCCAGGACCTGGTCTACGAGAAGGAAGACCTGCTGATCTCCGGCCCCGGCAAGAACCCGGACTACAACTTCTACCGCGTTGCCGGCATGGCCATCGCCGGCAAGCCGAAAGGCGCCGCGCAGAATGAAGCCGAACCGATCAACGTCAAGAGCCTGCTGCCGTAAGGAGACGTCGCGTGGAATTCGCTTTCTACTTCGCCGCCGGCGTCGCCGTGCTGGCAACCTTCCGGGTCATCACCAACAGCAACCCGGTGCATGCCCTGCTTTACCTCGTGATCTCGCTGCTGGCCATTTCGATGACCTTCTTCAGCCTCGGCGCCCCGTTCGCCGGCGCCCTGGAAATCATCGTCTATGCCGGCGCGATCATGGTGCTGTTCGTCTTCGTGGTGATGATGCTCAACCTCGGCCCGGCTATCGCCGAGCAGGAGCGCAAGTGGCTCAAGCCTGGCGTCTGGATCGGCCCGGGCGCGCTGGCCGCAGTCCTGCTGGTCGAACTGCTGTGGATGCTCTCGCGCACCCCGAGCGGTGCCGGCATCGGTCACACCACCGTGGACGCCAAGGCCGTAGGCATCAGCCTGTTCGGCCCGTACCTGCTGGTCGTCGAACTGGCCTCGATGCTGCTGCTGGCGGCACTGGTCGCCGCCTACCACCTCGGCCGCCACGAAGCGAAGGACTAACACCATGAATACAATTCCTCTCGAACACGGACTGGCGCTCGCCGGTGTGCTGTTCTGCTTCGGCCTGGTGGGCCTGATGGTGCGACGCAACATCCTGTTCGTACTGATGAGCCTGGAAGTGATGATGAACGCCGCCGCGCTGGCCTTCGTGGTCGCCGGTAGCCGCTGGGCGCAGCCCGACGGCCAGGTGATGTTCATCCTGGTGCTCAGCCTGGCTGCGGCCGAGGCCAGCATCGGCCTGGCGATCCTGCTCCAGCTGTATCGCCGCTTCCATACCCTCGATATCGACGCTGCCAGCGAGATGCGCGGATGAACCTGCTGCCCCTTACTTTCCTGTTCCCCCTGGTCGGCTTCCTGCTGCTCTCGTTCTCCCGTGGCAAGTGGTCGGAAAATCTCTCGGCTCTGGTCGGTGTCGGCTCCGTGGGGCTCGCCGCCCTCTCCGCCTTCTGGGCGATCTGGAGCTTCCACAGCAACCCGCCCGAAGGTGGCGCCTACAGCCTGGTGCTGTGGCAATGGATGAGCGTTGGTGACTTCAAGACCAACTTCACCCTGTACCTGGACGGCCTGTCGGTGACCATGCTCGGCGTGGTCACCGGCGTCGGCTTCCTGATCCACCTGTTCGCCTCCTGGTACATGCGCGGTGAAACCGGTTACTCGCGTTTCTTCGCGTACACCAACCTGTTCATCGCCAGCATGCTGTTCCTGGTGCTGGGCGATAACCTGCTGTTCATGTACTTCGGCTGGGAAGGCGTGGGCCTCTGCTCCTACCTGCTGATCGGTTTCTATTACAACCACGTGCCGAACGGCAACGCAGCGCTGAAGGCCTTCATCGTGACCCGGGTGGGTGACGTGTTCTTCGCCATCGGCATGTTCATCCTGTTCCAGCACCTGGGCACGCTGAACATCCAGGAACTGCTGGTCCTGGCTCCGCAGCACTTCGCCAAGGGCGATCTGTGGATCAACCTGGCCACGCTGATGCTGCTCGGCGGCGCCGTCGGCAAGTCGGCCCAGCTGCCGCTGCAGACCTGGCTGGCCGACGCGATGGCCGGCCCGACGCCAGTCTCCGCGCTGATCCACGCCGCCACCATGGTGACCGCGGGCGTCTACCTGATCGCCCGCTGCCACGGCCTGTTCGAGCTGGCTCCGAACGTCCTGGAACTGGTCGGCATCATCGGCGCCGTGACCCTGGTCCTGGCCGGCTTCGCCGCGCTGGTGCAGACCGACATCAAGCGCATCCTCGCCTACTCGACCATGAGCCAGATCGGCTACATGTTCCTGGCCCTGGGCGTGGGTGCCTGGGGTGGCGCGATCTTCCACCTGATGACCCACGCCTTCTTCAAGGCCCTGCTGTTCCTTGCCTCCGGTGCGGTGATCGTTGCTTGCCACCACGAGCAGAACATCTTCAAGATGGGTGGCCTGTGGAAGAAGCTGCCGCTGGCCTACGCGAGCTTCGTGGTCGGTGGTGCGGCACTGTCCGCCCTGCCCTTCCTGACCGCCGGCTTCTACTCCAAGGACGAGATCCTCTGGGAAGCCTTCGCCAGCGGCCACCAGAACCTGCTGATCGCAGGGCTCGTCGGCGCGTTCATGACTTCGCTGTACACCTTCCGCCTGATCTTCATCGCCTTCCACGGCGAAGCGAAGACCGAAGCGCACGCTGGCCATGGCATCAGCCACTGGCTGCCGCTGGGTGTCCTGATCGTGCTCTCCACCTTCATCGGCGCGCTGATCACTCCGCCGCTGGCCGGTGTCCTGCCGGAAAGCGCCGGTCACGCCGGTGGTGAAGCCAAGCACAGCCTGGAAATCGCCTCGGGCGCCATCGCCATTGCCGGTATCCTGCTGGCGGGCCTGCTGTTCCTCGGCAAGCGCCGCTTCGTCAGCGCCGTCGCCCAGAGCGCACCGGGCCGCTTCTTCGGCACCTGGTGGTACCACGCCTGGGGCTTCGACTGGCTGTACGACAAGCTGTTCGTGAAACCCTACCTGCTGATCTGCCGCCTGCTGGCCGCTGACCCGATCGACAAGACCCTGGTCCTGGTCCCGCTCACCGCCCGCGGTGGCAACAAACTCCTCAGCCTCACCGAGAACGGCCGCCTGCGTTGGTACGCCGCTTCCCTGGTGGGTGGCGCCGCGCTGCTCCTCGGCGCGCTGCTGCTGGCTTAATGAATTCACGAAAGAGATTGAGCCCGACATGATTCTGCCCTGGCTAATCCTGATCCCCTTCATCGGCGGCTTCCTTTGCTGGATCGCCGAGTACACCAGCAAGACCCTGCCTCGCTGGGTCGCCCTGGGATCGATGGTCCTCACCCTGGCCCTGAGCCTGTGGGTGTGGCACACCGGTGACTTCCAGCTGGCCCCGGCGCCGGGTGGCGAGCCGCAATGGACCCTGCAGTTCCAGGTACCCTGGATCGAGCGCTTCGGCATCAGCGTGCACCTGGCAATGGACGGCCTGTCCCTGCTGATGGTCGCACTGACCGGCCTGCTCGGCGTGCTGTCCGTTCTCTGCTCGTGGAACGAGATCCAGCGCCGCATCGGCTTCTTCCACCTGAACCTGCTGTGGATCCTGGGCGGCGTGATCGGCGTGTTCCTCGCCGTCGACCTGTTCCTGTTCTTCTTCTTCTGGGAAATGATGCTGGTGCCGATGTACTTCCTCATCGCGCTCTGGGGTCATAGTTCGGACGACGGCAAGAAGACCCGCATCTACGCCGCCACCAAGTTCTTCATCTTCACCCAGGCCAGCGGCCTGGTGATGCTGGTGGCGATCCTCGGCCTGGTGTTCGTGCACTACAACAGCACCGGCGTGCTGACCTTCAACTACGCCGACCTGCTGAAAACCCAGCTGCCGCCGCACACCGAGTGGATCCTGATGCTCGGCTTCTTCGTCGCCTTCGCGGTGAAGATGCCGGTCGTGCCGGTGCACTCCTGGCTGCCGGACGCCCACGCCCAGGCACCGACCGCCGGTTCCGTGGACCTGGCCGGCATCCTGCTGAAGACCGCCGCCTACGGCCTGATCCGCTTTGCCCTGCCGCTGTTCCCCAACGCCTCGGCCGAGTTCGCCCCGATCGCCATGACCCTGGGTCTGATCGGCATCTTCTATGGCGCCTTCCTGTCGTTCGCGCAGACCGACATCAAGCGTCTGGTGGCCTACTCCTCCGTGTCGCACATGGGCTTCGTGATGATCGGCATCTACTCCGGCAGCCCCCAGGCGCTGCAGGGTGTCGTGGTGCAGATGATCGCCCACGGCCTCTCCGCTGCCGCGCTGTTCATCCTGTGCGGCCAGTTGTACGAGCGCCTGCACACCCGTGACATGCGCAAGATGGGCGGCCTGTGGTCGCGCATCCCGTACCTGCCGGCCGTGGCGCTGTTCTTCGCCACTGCCTCGCTGGGTCTGCCGGGTACCGGCAACTTCGTCGGCGAATTCCTGATCCTGCTGGGCAGCTTCAAGGTGGTTCCGGTGATCACCGTGATCGCCACCTTCGGCCTGGTGTTCGGCTCGGTCTACTCGCTGATCATGATCCACCGCGCGTACTTCGGCCCGTCCAAGTCCGACACCGCCATTGCCGGCCTGAACTTCCGCGAACTCTCCATGGTGCTCGGCCTGGCGGTGTTGCTGATCCTGCTCGGCGTTTACCCGCAGCCGGTTCTCGACACCTCCGCGGCCACCATGCACGGCGTCCAGCAGTGGCTGGGTGCCGCCCTTTCCACCCTGGCAGTACGGTGAGCGCGACATGACCTTCACGATTCAACACTTCATCGCGCTCCTGCCACTGCTCATCACCAGCGCCACCCTGGTGGTGGTGATGCTCGCCGTGGCCTGGAAGCGTAACCACTCGATGACCGCCACCCTCTCGGTGATCGGTCTGAACCTGGCGTTGCTGTCGATCTTCCCGGTGCTGAAAGTCACCCCGATCGAAGTCACCCCGCTGATGCTGGTGGACAACTTCGCCTGCTTCTACATGGCGCTGATCCTGGTCGCCGCCCTCGCCTGCACCACGCTCGCCCATGCGTACATGGAGAGCTTCCCAGGTAACCGCGAAGAGCTCTACCTGCTCCTGCTGCTGTCCACCGCGGGCGGCCTGGTGCTGGTCAGCGCGCAGAACCTGGCCGGTCTGTTCATCGGCCTGGAGCTGCTGTCGGTGCCGGTCTACGGCATGGTGGCCTACGCCTTCTTCAACAAGCGCACCCTCGAAGCGGGCATCAAGTACACCGTACTGTCCGCCGCCGGCTCGGCTTTCCTGCTGTTCGGCATGGCCCTGCTCTATGCCGAGTCCGGCAGCCTGAGCTTCGCCGGTATCGGTGCGTCGCTGGCCGAGGGCACCAGCCATGGCCCGCTGCTGTCCATCGGCGTCGGCATGATGGTCGTCGGCCTGGGCTTCAAGCTGTCGCTCGCACCGTTCCACCTGTGGACCCCGGACGTCTACGAAGGCGCCCCGGCTCCGGTAGCGACCTTCCTCGCCACGGCCAGCAAGGTCGCCGTGTTCGCCGTGCTGCTGCGCCTGTTCCAGATCGCTCCGGCGGCCCTGAACAACGGCCTGCTGCATGACGCCATCGCGGTCATCGCGATTGCCTCGATCCTGATCGGCAACCTGCTGGCACTGACCCAGAGCAACATCAAGCGCCTGCTCGGCTACTCGTCCATCGCCCACTTCGGCTACCTGCTGATCGCCCTGGTGGCGAGCAAGGGCCTGGCCGTGGAAGCGGTTGGCGTGTACCTGACCACCTACGTCGTCACCACCCTGGGCGCCTTCGGCGTGGTCACCCTGATGTCCACCCCGTACAGCGGCCGCGACGCCGACGCGCTGTTCGAGTACCGCGGCCTGTTCTGGCGCCGCCCGGTGCTGACCGCGGTGATGACCGTGATGATGCTGTCCCTGGCCGGCATCCCGCTGACCGCCGGCTTCATCGGCAAGTTCTACATCGTCGCCACCGGCGTCGAGTCGCAGCACTGGTGGCTGGTCGGCTCGCTGGTACTGGGCAGCGCCATCGGCCTGTTCTACTACTTGCGCGTAATGGTGACCATGTTCCTGGTCGAGCCCAACATGAAGCGCCACGACGCGCCCCTGGACTGGGCCCAGCGCGCCGGCGGCATCATGCTGGTGGCCATCGCCCTGCTCGCCTTCTTCCTCGGCGTCTACCCGCAACCGCTGCTGGATATCCTCCAGCACAGCGGCCTGGTAGCCATCGCCGGCTGAGATCGACAGGCATGAAAAACCCCGCTTCGGCGGGGTTTTTTATTGGGCGCAATTCATGCGCGGTGCCTTTTTGTAGGAGCGAGGTTGCTCGCAAATACCCTCCGCTGCGAAGCCGGGTTCGCGAGCAAGCTCGCTCCTACAGTTCTGGCGCCCTACTCCGCGCCCTTGGTCACTTCACCTTCACGGCCGGTGAACAGGTCCCACGACGCCATGAACAGCGCCGCGATCAGCGGGCCGATGACGAAGCCGTTGAGGCCGAACAGCGACATGCCACCGAGGGTGGAGATCAGCACTACATAGTCGGGCATCTTGGTGTCCTTGCCGACCAGGATGGGGCGCAGGATGTTGTCCACCAGACCAATCACCACCACGCAGAACAGCGTCAGCACCACGCCTTGCCAGATCGCCCCGGTGAGCAGGAAGTAGGCGGCCACCGGCACCCAGATCAGCCCCGCGCCGATGGCTGGCAGCAGCGAGAGGAAGGCCATCAGCGTGCCCCAGAGCAGCGAGCCCTGGATACCGAGGAACCAGAAGATCAGGCCGCCCAATGCGCCCTGGGTCGCGGCAACGGCGATGTTGCCCTTCACCGTGGCGCGGATCACCGTGGTGAACTTGGTGAACAGGTGCTGCTTGTGCTCCGCGCTCAGCGGCATCGCCTGCTTGATCCGCCGCCCCAGCGCAGGCCCGTCGCGCAGCAGGAAGAACAGTAGGTAAAGCATGATGCCGAAGCTGATGACGAACTCGAAGGTGTTCTGGCCAATGCTGAACGCCTTGGTCGCCACCAGTTGGCTCGCCTGCATCGCGCCCGCGGAGAGTTTCTCCTGCAGGCTGGACAGGTCCGCCAGGTCGAAACGCTCCAGCAGCTGGTGCGCCCAGCCAGGCAGCGCGGCAACCGCCTGCTGGTAATAGGTGATGAAGTTCAGATCCCCCGACTTCAACCGCTGGTAAACCATCGCCCCCTCCTGCACCAGCGCACCGGCAATGAAGGTCACCGGCAGGATCACGATGAGGAAGCACACGCCGAGGGAAATCAGCGCGGCGAGGTTGTTGCGTCCGTTGAGTTTCAGCCGCAGGCGGCGCTGCAACGGGGCAAAGATGATCGCCAGAATGGTGCCCCAGAAGACGGCCCCGTAGAACGGCAGCAGGATCCAGCCGAAGGCGAGTGTCACCACCAGCAGCAGGGCGAGGAACGTCCGGTATTCCAGTTTCGATTCGAACATGAGCGGGTCCATGGATGGATAAACCTGCTCATTAGTCAGCAGTTGACCCGCCAAGTGCAACTTTAAGCGCGCGATTGCCGCGCGCCAGGGCCGTGCTCCCGGTCTTTCAGAGCACCATGGCGGCCACCCAGCCGAACGCCAGCAGCGGCAGGTTGTAATGCAGGAAGGTCGGCACCACGGTGTCCCAGATGTGGTTGTGCTGGCCGTCCACGTTCAGGCCGGAGGTCGGGCCAAGGGTGGAGTCCGATGCTGGCGAGCCCGCGTCACCCAGCGCTCCTGCGGTACCGACGATGCTGACGATGGCCAGCGGGCTGAAGCCCAGGTGCACCGCCAGCGGCACGAAGATCGCCGCGATGATCGGCACCGTAGAGAACGACGAGCCGATGCCCATGGTCACCAACAACCCCACCAGCAGCATCATGAAGGCGCCCAGCGCCTTGCTGCTGCCAATCCAGCCCGCGGCGCTGTCCACCAGGCTGGCGACCTGCCCGGTGGCCGTCATCACGGCGGCGAAGCCCTGGGCGGCGATCATGATGAAACCGATCATGGCCATCATCTTCATGCCTTCGGTGAACAGGTCGTCCGCCTCCTTCCAGCGCACCACGCCGGACAGCGAGAACACCAGGAAACCGACCAGCGCCCCGAGGATCATCGAGTCCAGCAGCAGCTGCACGGCGAAGGCTGCAGCGACTGCGACGCCGGCCACGGCGAGGCTCATCTTGCTGTAGGGCGTATCGACCCGCTCAGCCTGTTCGATGGGCTGCAGATCGTAATCACGCTTGCGCCGGTAGCTGAAGCACACCGCGATCAGCAGCCCGCAGACCATGCCCAGCGCCGGGATCAGCATGGCGTGGGTGACGTTGATGCCCTGCACGTCGACGCCCGCGCGCGCCACGTTGGCCAGCAAGATCTGGTTCAGGAAGATGTTGCCGAAACCCACCGGCAGGAACATGTAGGGCGTGATCAGGCCGAAGGTGATGACGCAGGCGATCAGCCGGCGGTCGATCTGCAGGCGCGTCAGGACGTAGAGCAGTGGCGGCACCAGCAGCGGAATGAAGGCGATGTGGATCGGCAGGATGTTCTGCGAGGCGATCGCCACCACCAGCAGCAGGGCAATCATCATCCACTTGAAGGCAGTGGAACCGTTCGCCTCGTGCCGGCCGAGCATCGCCAGGGCGCGATCGGCCAGGGCGTGCGCCATTCCGGAGCGCGCGATGGCCACGGCGAAGGCGCCGAGCATGGCGTAGGACAGCGCCACCGTCGCACCGGCACCCAGGCCCTCGTTGAACGCCTTGAGCGTGCCGTCCATGCCCAGGCCGCCGAGCAGACCACCTGCCACTGCACCGGCGATCAGCGCGACCACCACATGCACGCGACACAGGCTCAACACCAGCATCAGGCCAATGGCGATCAACACCGCATTCATTCCAGCACTCCTTCCAGGGCTCGCCGCGCCAGGGCGCGGGCAAAAGGCGCGCACTCTGCCAAACGCTCGCCGGGGTGTCAAAACTTGAGTCGAATCAAGACGTTTCCGAGTTAGCCTGGCAGGACTTTCACGCAGACGAGCACGCTTCTTGCCTGGCTTTTCGCCGCCCGTCGGCCAGGCACGCCAGAATCGCCTGTTTTCTGGCGTTTCACCCCGTCGCGGGTCAAGAAGATGCGGGAAAGGCCGATATAGCTGGCATCCCGAGGCTTAGTTCAAACAAGGATTCCCCTCCATGCTTCTGCGCCGTCTTTCCATCCAGTGGAAGATCACCTTGCTTGCCGGGCTCTGCCTGCTCGGCGTCGTCTCGCTGCTGTCCGGGCTGTCCGTTTACCGCACCCAGCACAGCACCGCGCTGGTCAAGCAATCGAGCACGCAGATGCTCGACGAAGCAGCCAAGGCCCGCCTGCAATCGCGCGGTGAAGTCCAGGCCATGCGCATCCAGCGCTACATCATGGACGCCTATCAATATGGCAAGGGTTTCTCACGGCAGGTGCTGTTCCTGCGTGACCAGGCGCAGAAGCGCTTCCTCGACGCCTACGACCTGCGCGAGGACCTGACCCGCCAGGTGAAGACCGCGCTGGAAGGCAACCCGGAACTGCTCGGCCTCTACGTCGCCTTCGAACCCGACGCGCTGGATGGCAAGGACAAGCTGTTCGCCGGCCAGGGCGAACTGGGCAGCAATGATGCCGGTCGCTTCTCCATCTACTGGTCCCAGGCCACGCCGGGTCACCTCGAGTCCGAGGCCATGGCCGAATCGCTGCTCAACGACACCAGCCCCGGCCCGAGTGGCAGCGCCTACAACGCCTGGTTCACCTGTCCCAAGACCACCGGCCGACCTTGCGTGCTCGACCCCTACTTCGATGAAGTGGGCAAGAAGAAGATGCTCATGACCAGTATCGCCTTCCCCCTGGAACTGGACGGCAAGGTCATCGGCGTCATGGGCCTGGATATCAGCATGGAGAAGCTGCAGGAAATCGCCTTAGAAGGCAGCCGGGAACTCTATGATGGCCAGGGCCGCGTCAGCATCGTCAGCGCGGCCGGCCTGCTCGCCGGTCACAGCGCGGATGCCTCGAAGCTGAGCAAGAACCTCAAGGAGGTCTACCCCAACCAGGGCGCCGACCTGTTGCAAGCCATCGCCGCCAACCATGAGCAGGTGTTCCGCCACGACGACCAGTTGCGCGTAGTCGAGCCGTTGCAGCCGATTCCCGGCTCCAAACCCTGGGGCGTACTGCTGGAAGTCCCCCAGAACGTCCTGCTGGGCCCGGCCATCGAACTGCAGAACGAGTTGGATAACCAGCGTGTGCAAGGCACCGTCTCGCAGCTGGGCTTCGGCCTGATCGCCGTGCTGATCGGCCTGTTCGCTATGTGGCTCACCGCCCGCGGT
>NZ_BDAI01000010.1 GCF_002091755.1 Pseudomonas nitroreducens NBRC 12694 | reverse complement strand
TACCGCCGCATCGCCGCCGCCATCGGTCTGCCGGGCGAAGACATCCTCTTCCTCTCCGACATCGTCCAGGAGCTGGATGCCGCGCAGCAGGCCGGCCTGCAGACCATCGGCCTGGCCCGCGAGGGTGGGGGACTGGAAGGCCACGACACGGTGGCAAGCTTCGCGCTGATCGACCCGGCGCGGGTTTGACCCCTGCCTTGAATGCACGCCCGCGCCGCTGCGGCGCGGGCAGCTATGCTGATCAGGCCGACATTCTCATAGAAGGATCTTCCAAATGGGCTCGACCCTCAGTGGCCTGATCAGCCTGATCATCTTTGCCCTGGATATCTGGGCGATCATCAACGTGGTGAAAAGCAACGCCGAGATGCCGATGAAGATCATCTGGATCCTGGTGATCGTCATCCTGCCGGTTCTCGGCCTGATCATCTGGGCGGTGGCAGGGCCGCGCGGCAACGTGCGGGTCTGAGCGCCATCCCGACTCCCGCAGGAGCGGGCCATGTTCGCGATAGCGCCCATGGAACGCTCCTGCAGGTCGACAGCCTCAGTCGAACCGGTAATGCATCCGCACGCAGCCCGGCTCGATCACCTTGGCCGACAGCAGCGTCGGCGACACCCGCAGCCCGGTGGCGGGGAATAGCGCAAAACCGCCGCCGATGATCTCCGGCATCACATAGATCTCCAGCTCATCCAGTGCCCCGCGCTCCAGGAAGGCCATCTGCAGCTGGCCGCCGCCGAGCATCCATACGTCGCCATCTTCCAATGCGCGCAGTTCCCCGATCAGCGCGTCGACATCGCTGCGGGTTTCCAGCGGGTCCTTCGGGTCGTCGATGGGGCGCGAGGTCACCACCAGCACGCGCTTTGCGCCATAGGGCCAGGGGCCGGGGTCGGCCGCGAGGAAGTCGTAGGTCGCGCGGCCCATGACCACGGTGCGGATGCGCTGGAGGAACAGGGTGTAGTCATGTTCGCCCAACTGCAGCTGGTCATGCCTGAACAGCCAGTCCAGCCCGTGTTCGGGCGTTGCGATGAAGCCGTCGAGGCTGGTGGCGATGTAGCCGAGAATTCTGGCCATGTTGCGTTTCCCTGGATAAGCTTTGTGCCAATATATAAATGAATGTTCATTTATAAAAGAGATTGGCATGGCTCGAACCAAGACAGTAAGCGACGCAGCGATACTCGACGCCGCCATGCAGCTGATGGTGCGCGCAGGACCGGAGGCGGTGACCTTCGCCGCCGTGGGCCGCGAGGTCGGGCTTTGCGCCGCGACACTGGTGCAGCGCTACGCGACCAAGGCGGATTTCCTCCGCGCCGTGTTGCTGCGCGCCTGGGACCAACTGGATGAGCAGACCGCCCGACTCGACGAGAGCACCGAGTTGAGCCCGGAAGGCGCGATTCGGATGCTGGTGGCGATGTTTCCGGTGGGCGAGGGTGAGACCGATTACGCGGAAGGGTTGCTGATCCTGCGCGAGGACATGCGCGATCCAGTGCTTCGTGAACGTGGTGCACGATGGGGCGCGTCGTTGGCCGCGGCATTGGGGCGGCGATTGAGCGATGATCCGCAACGGCAGCCGATTCTCGGCCGGCTGATGGCCAGCCAGTGGCAGGGTGCGCAGCTGTGGTGGGCTTTCGAACGTCGAGGCGATCCGGCGAGTGCCATCGGTGACGAGCTGCGCCGTTGGTGCGATGTCGTGCTGAAGGCGGAGAGGGTTGCGGGATAAGGCGCCGCGATGGAGACTCGTTCGATGCATTACTGCCTGATCGAAACAGACCTCGGCTGGTTCGGGCTCGCCTGGAGCCCGCAGGGAATCACGCGCGCCTATCTGCCGGGGGACTCCGTGCACAGCGTGCGCGAGCGCTTCGACAAGCTCGGCACCGAGACTGCCCAATGGCCTGCATTCATCGATGAAGCGCGCCGGTTGATCCTCGGTTATGCGCAGGGCGAAGCGGTGTCGTTCGAGAGCTTGCCGCTGGACCTGTCCGGCCAGAGCGATTTCCACCGCCGCGTCTACGACGACATTCTCCAGCTGGGCCGTGGGGAGACCACGACCTATGGCGAGATCGCCCGGCGCCTGGGCGATGTCGGCTTGTCCCGCGCGGTGGGGCAGGCGATGGGGTCCAATCCGATCCCGTTGATCATTCCCTGTCACCGCGTGCTTGCCAGCGGCGGCAAGACCGGTGGCTTCTCCGCGCCGGGTGGCAGTACGTCGAAGATGCGCATGCTGGCGCTGGAGGGTTTTCAGGACCCGCAGGCCGCACAGACCTCCTTCGATTTCTAGGCCTTTTCCAGCGCGCCCTCCAGGCGCAGCAACAATTCCTTGCGCGGCAGGCCGCCGGCGTAGCCGGTGAGGCTGCCGTTGCTGCCGATCACCCGGTGGCAGGGAACGATGATGCTGATCGGGTTGGCACCGTTGGCCGCGCCCACCGCGCGGATGGCCTTGGGCCGGCCGATCCGCCGCGCCAGTTCCGCATAGACAGTGGTATAGCCGTAGGGAATCTCCAGCAGCGCCTGCCAGACCTGGCGCTGGAACTCGGTGCCACCGGTGTTCAGCTTCACGTCGAAGCGCTGGCGCTTGCCGGCGAAATATTCGTCCAGCTGACGCGCTACGTCGTCCAGCAGCGGGCTGCCTTCGCGCCAGTCCGGCTGAGGGTAATGGCGCACCTCCAGGTCCATGTAGAGCATGCGCAGGCCGCCTTCGTCGCCGGCCAGCAGCAGGCGGCCGGTGGGGCTGTCGTGGTAACGGTAGTGCATGGTCATCCTCCGGTGCGGCCGACCTGGGAATAGGCGTGCCACAGATAGACGGCGGCATAGGCGCGCCACGGCCGCCAGGCTTCGGCGCGACGTTGCAGCTCGCGGGCGGTGATGCCTTCCGCGCCCCACACCGGCGACTTGAGCAGGCCCAGGTCGGCGGCGGGGAAGGCGTCCGGATCGCCGAAGGCGCGCAGGGCGACGTACTCCGCCGTCCACGGACCAATGCCGGGGAGGGCGCAGAGGCGCTGTACCAGGTCGTCGGCGCCGTCGTTCACGTGCAATTCCAGCGCGCCGCTGGCGCAGGCGGCGGAGAAGCGCTGCAATGTCTCCACGCGCTTGCCGGGCATGCCGATGCCGGCAAGGTCAGCTTCGGCCAGGGCCTCGGGGGTGGGGAACAGCCGCGTTGGCCGGCCTTCACAATCGCCGGGCAACGCTTCGCCCAGGCGCTGCACCAGGCGTCCGACGATGGTGACGGCGGCCTTCACCGTGACCTGCTGGCCGACGATGGCGCGCACGGCCTGCTCGAACGGGTCGAAGGCGGTGGGCAGGCGCAGGCCGGGCGCCTGCAGTAGCAGTGGGGCGAGCAGCGGGTCGGCCTGGAAGTGCTCGGCGATCTGCAGTGGGTCGCTGTCCAGGTCGAACATCTTGCTCACCCGCGCCGCCAGCGGTTGCGCATGCTGCGGCGCCAGGTGAATGTCCAGTTCCAGTTCGGCGCTGTCTTCCAGCGGGCGAACGCTGAACCAGCCGATATCGCCGCCCACGCGCACACTGCGGGCATAGCGGCGCGGCGACAGGCATTCGACGCCGGTCAGGCTGCGCAGGGCGAAATGCTCGTGGAACTGCTGCCAGTCCCAGGGCGCACGGTAGGGCAGGCGAATGAGTTGGGGAGTGGGGGGCGTGTTGGTCATGGGGCGACATTACCCGTTGCCGGCGATGCTGTCCTCCCGCGCCTGACTTTCAAATTCCCCAGGAAGGCTGGCGCCGACGGCAGGGTTCGACCTGTCATCGATGGGCACGTAGAATGCGCGCCTCTTTCGGGGCGGCCCGGCCGTCCCCTCCTATTGTCTTGTCCCGACGGGAGCGCACTCATGCACGATTACCAGGAAACCCTCTACGACGGCTATGGCCAGCGTTTCAGCGTCGACAGGATGCTCCACGAGGTGCGCACCGAGCACCAGCACCTGGTGATCTTCGAGAATGCCCGCATGGGCCGGGTGATGGCGCTGGACGGCGTGATCCAGACCACCGAGGCCGACGAGTTCATCTACCACGAGATGCTCACCCACGTGCCGATCCTCGCCCATGGCAACGCCAGGCGCGTGCTGATCATCGGTGGCGGCGACGGCGGCATGCTGCGCGAGGTGTCCAAGCACGCCAGCGTCGAGCACATCACCATGGTCGAGATCGACGGCACCGTGGTCGACATGTGCAAGGAGTTCCTGCCCAACCATTCCCAGGGCGCCTTCGACGACGCGCGGCTCAACCTGGTGATCGACGACGGCATGCGCTTCGTCGCCACCGCCACGGAGAAGTTCGACGTGATCATCTCCGATTCCACCGACCCCATCGGCCCCGGCGAAGTGCTGTTCTCGGAGAACTTCTACCAGGCCTGCCATCGCTGCCTGAACGACGGCGGCGTGCTGGTGACCCAGAACGGCACACCCTTCATGCAACTGGACAGCGTGCGCAATACCGCCGGCCGCATGAACGGCCTGTTCGCCGACTGGCACTTCTACCAGGCGGCGGTACCGACCTACATCGGCGGTTCGATGACCTTCGCCTGGGGTTCGACCAACCCGGCCCTGCGCCACGTCGACGTGACCACCCTGGCCCAGCGCTTCGCCGCCAGCGGCGTCCAGACCCGCTACTACAACCCGGCTATCCACCAGGGCGCCTTCGCCCTGCCGCAGTACGTGCTGCAGGCCATCGGCAAGCCGGCCAACGACTGATCGTCGTGCAAGCGCGGGGACAAACCCCGCGCCACGACATTTTCTTCACGCGCTCTATGGCACTCTGCCAGCCCTTGGGCGGTCCCACATGCGCCGATTCACCCTTGCATCATCCCGAAACGATTGGCATGCCAGGCTTAATGTCCGCTTAAGCGGCGCACTTTAGAATGCGCCGCCGCTGCTTTTGCGGTGTAATGCCGCAGCCTTTCGCGCTCGCGCGGGCAGCCGCTCTGTCCGGCAATGGCGATGCGCCTTCGACCCCGAACGTTCACAACGGAACCTAGAAATGGGCCAATCAGAAGTCCTGTCCAACCGCCAGACCGGTGCGAGCCTCACGCGGCCCACCCTGTCCGGCCACCTGGCGTTCACCGCGCTCAGCGTCCTAGCGCTGATGGTGATGTTCACCCTGCTGCGTGTTGCGCTGCTCATCTACAACCGCGAGCTGATCGGCAGCACCCCGGCGTCGACCTTCGTCGAGGCCTTCATCACCGGCATGCGCTTCGACATCCGCGCGGTGGTCTACATCGTCGCCCCGCTGGTGTTCGCCATCGCCAGTGTGCGCGCCATGGGCTGGCGCTGGCTGTGGAAGACCTGGCTGACCATCGCCGCGAGCATCACGCTGTTCCTCGGCGTGCTGGAAATGGATTTCTACCGCGAGTTCCACCAGCGCCTGAACAGCCTGGTGTTCCAGTACATGTCCGAAGACCCGAAGACGGTCATGAGCATGATCTGGTACGGCTACCCGGTGGTCCGCTACCTGCTGGCCTGGGCCTTCGCCACCTGGATTCTGTACCTGCTGTTCCGCGGCATCGACCGTGCGACCCGTCCGCAGGCTTCCGGCCCATCTGCCGCTGCCTGGTATATCCGCGTGGCCGTGCTGCTGATCGTGATCGTGCTCTGCGTGCTGGCCGCTCGCGGTACTCTGCGCCAGGGCCCGCCGCTGCGCTGGGGCGACGCCTTCACCACCGACTCGATGTTCGCCAACCAGTTGGGCCTGAACGGTACCCTGAGTCTGATCAAGGCCGCCGAGAGCCGCTTCCTGTCCGAAGACCGTGACAATATCTGGAAAGCCACCCTGCCGGTGGACCAGGCGCGCGACGTGGTGCGCCAGATGCTGGTGATGCCGGACGACAAGCTGGTCGACGCCGATGACGCCGCCGTGCGCCGTGACTACACCCCGCCGGCCGATGGCACACTGCCGATCAAGAACGTCGTGGTGATCCTCATGGAAAGCTTCGCCGGCCACTACGTCGGTGCGCTGGGCGGCAAGGGCAACATCACGCCGTACTTCGACAAGCTGAGCAAGGAAGGGCTGCTGTTCACCCAGTACTTCTCCAATGGCACCCACACCCACCAGGGTATGTTCGCCACCATGGCGTGCTTCCCCAACCTGCCGGGCTTCGAGTACCTGATGCAGACGCCCGAGGGCGGCCACAAGTTCTCCGGCCTGCCTCAGCTGCTGTCGGCGCGCAAGTTCGAGGACGTCTACGTCTACAACGGCGACTTCGCCTGGGACAACCAGTCCGGCTTCTTCGCCAACCAGGGCATGACCTCGTTCATCGGTCGTAACGACTTCGTCAACCCCGTGTTCTCCGACCCGACCTGGGGCGTGTCCGACCAGGACATGTTCGCTCGCGGCAACGAGGAACTGGACAAGCTCGAAGCCACCGGCAAGCCGTTCTATGCCCTGCTGCAGACCCTGTCCAACCACGTGCCTTATGCACTGCCCAAGGACCTGCCGGTGGAGCGCGTGACCGGTAACGGCAGCCTCGACGAGCACCTGACCGCCATGCGTTATTCCGACTGGGCGCTGGGGCAGTTCTTCGAGAAGGCGAAGAAATCGCCCTACTACAAGGACACCCTGTTCGTGGTCGTCGGCGACCATGGTTTCGGCAGCCCCGAGCAGCTGACCGAGATGGACCTGTTCCGCTTCAACGTGCCGCTGCTGCTGGTTGCTCCGGGCATCCAGGAGAAGTTCGGCGCTACCCGCGACACGGTTGGCACCCAGATCGATATCGTGCCGACCATCATGGGCCGCCTGGGCGGCGAAGTGCGCCACCAGTGCTGGGGCCGCGACCTGCTGAACCTGCCGGCCGGCGACAAGGGCATCGGCGTCATCAAGCCGTCGGGCAGCGAACAGGTGGTCGCCGTGATTTCCGGCAACCGCATCCTGATCCGTCCGAAGGAAGGCGACATCCGCGTGTATGACTACAAGCTGGGCAGCGACTTTGGCGTGAAGCGCGTGGATGGCGCGACCGACCAGGAGAGCCTGCGGGTACGACTGGAGTCCTTCATCCAGACTGCGACCAAGAGCCTGCTGGACAACACCGCTGGCGTGGTGGACGGCAAGCCCGACGCGAAGTGATGAGGTAGTTCAGTGAAAAGGGGCCTTCGGGCCCTTTTTTCATGGGCAAGGGTTTTGCCTTTTATTGGAGCGAGGGTGCCATGCGGTAACACGAGGAAGTTATAAAGTAAGACCACATCGGTCTAAAGGATTATAAGAAAAGTCAGTATCCTCCCGGCCACACCACGAGGTGATCAGTTTCGCCAGTCAGGACGCGTAGATGGATTTCGGCAATATCGGGTTTGTAGTCGCGGGTCTTGTCGTAGGCTTTATCGTTGGGATGACCGGTGTCGGTGGCGGTTCGCTGATGACGCCCATCCTGCTCTGGTTCGGTATCAACCCTGCCGCCGCGGTAGGCACCGACCTGCTCTATGCCGCTATCACCAAGTCCGGCGGCGTCCTGGTTCACCGCAAGAACGACAACATCGACTGGCGCATCACCGGCTGGCTGGCCCTGGGCAGCGTCCCGGCTGCCGCGTTGACGTTGCTGTTCCTGCACAGCCTGCATACCGACACCGCGGCCATGAACGCGGTGATCAAGAACGCCCTGGGCGTCGTGCTGCTGCTCACTGCGCTGGCCGTGCTGTTCAAGAAGCAGGTGCTGGCCTTCGCCCAGCGTCACGCCGGGGACAGCTTCCACTTCAGCGGCCCCCGGCTGAATACCCTGACCGTGATCACCGGCGCCATCCTCGGCGGCATGGTCGCGCTGACGTCCATCGGCGCCGGCGCCCTGGGTACGGTGGCGCTGTTCATCCTCTATCCCTTCCTCGCCACCCGCCGTCTGGTGGGCACCGAGATCGCCCACGCTGTGCCCCTGACCCTGGTCGCCGGCCTCGGCCATGCCAGCATGGGCAACATGGACTGGGGCCTGCTGGGCTACCTGCTGATCGGCTCGCTGCCGGGCATCTACTTCGGCAGCCACCTGGCCGGGCGTATTCCGGACGGCGTGCTGCGCCCGTGCCTGGCGATCATGCTGGCAATGATCGGCTACAAGCTGGTCTTCTAAAAAACCGTCTACGATCTGCTGCGCGTCGGCCGTAGGGCGTTGGAAAGCGCCCTCAGATGCTCATTTACAGAACGTAAACTCCGCTCTTCGGGCGTTCTCCGCCTACCACGGCTCTGCTCGCAAGATCGTCAGCAGATTTTCTAACGGCGGCGGAAACGCCCCGGCGTCACGCCTTTCCAGCGACGGAAGGCGTGGATGAAGTTCGACACCTCGCCGTAGCCGAGTCGCTCGGCGATTTCCTCCAGACGAATTGCCCCCGTGGCCAGCAATTCCTCGGCCAGCGCCTGGCGCACCTCGTCGAGCAGCGCGCGATAGCTGCTGCCTTCGCCTTCCAGCCGGCGCCGCAACGTGCGCGAGGTCATGTGCAACTCATCCGCCAGTTGCTCCATGTCCGGCAGCCGCCCCGGCGTGCCCAGCAGGCGGTCGCGGATCTGCCCGGAAAGCCCGGTGCGTACCTGGCGCCGGGCGAGCAGGGCGCGGCATTGCTCCTCGCAGCGCCGCGCCACTTCCGGATTGGCGCCCGGCAGCGGCATTTCGAGAATGTGGCTGTCGAAGACGATGCGGTTTTCCGTCTGGCCGAACAGCGGTTTCACCCCCAGTTCATCGATATAGGGCTGCAGGTCGGCTGGCGCCTCGCGGCGGAAAAGCGCCTGGCGAATCGGCGGCGGCTGGTTGGTGAGGTCGCGCTGGATGCGCAGCACACCGCCGCCGTCGCGGTCGATGAGGAAGTCGCGCAGGTCTTCCGGCACGGACGTGTCGTCCAGCACCAGGTGCGCTTCGCCGTCGTGTTCCTCCAGGGTCATGCGGTGGAAGGCATAGGTCAGGTCGAGGTAGCGCAGGCCCAGGTGCGCGGCACTGAGGAAGGTCGAGCTGCTGAGCATCGCGAAGCCCCAGATGCCGTAGGCGTTGAGGTGGTAGCGCAGGCCGGCCTTGAGCCCGATGCCGGGGCGCTGGCCGATGTGCCGGTTGATGTTGCGCAGCAACTCCAGTTCCTGGGTGGCCTCCACCTCGGCGCCGGGATCGGCGAGCACGCCGATGTCCAGTCCGGTGCGGCCCAGGCACTGTTCCAGGGTCATGCCATGGTCGAGGCCGAACTGGGTCATGAGCTGCACGCTGATGGCACTGCGCCGGGGGGAGCAGGCTGGGGTAGCAGGCATCGAAACCTCGGGAGTCAGGGTGACCGAAAGTCACAATTTTCTGTCCGACTATGCCATAACCCGTGGCGGGAAGTCGCACTAGGATGTTGTCATCCGCCGCTGCGCGGACATCAGAACCGGGAGCACAACAATGACAACATCATCCCGTCGATCGGCCGCCCCGCGCGTGCTGATCATCGGTGCCGGCTTCGCCGGCCTGGGGTTGGCGATCCGCCTGCAAAAGGCCGGGATCGACGACTTCCTGATCCTCGAAAAGGCCGCCGACGTCGGCGGCTGCTGGCGCGAGAACGTCTATCCGGGCGCTGCCTGCGACGTGCCTTCGCACCTGTATTCCTTCTCCTTCGAACCCAAGGCCGACTGGTCGCGCAAGTTCGCGCCCCAGGCGGAAATCCTCGACTACGCGCGGCACTGCGCCGATAAATACCGCCTGCGCGAACGCATCCGCTTCAACTGCGAGGTACGCGAGGCAAACTTCGATGAAGCCGCCGGTGAGTGGCGCGTAACCTGCGCAGATGGCGAAGAGCTGCGCGCGCAATCGCTGGTCTGCGCCCTGGGCCAACTGAGCCGCCCGTTGATCCCGAAGCTGCCGGGGATCGAGCGCTTCCAGGGCAAGGCCTTCCATTCCGCGCAGTGGGACCATGGCACGCCATTGGACGGCAAACGCGTGGCCGTGGTCGGGACCGGCGCCAGCGCCATCCAGTTCGTCCCGCAGATCGCGCCGAAAGTCGCCGAGTTGCTGCTGTTCCAGCGCAGCGCCGCCTACGTGATTCCCAAGCCGGATCGCCCCTACGCCGGCTGGGAGCGCCGCATCAAGTCGCGCCTGCCCTGGCTGCAGCGTCTGGATCGTGGGCTGAAGTACGTGCAGCACGAGGCGCGGGCGCTGGCCTTCACGGTTTTCCCGCCGATGATGAAATTCATGCGGATCAGCTTTCACCTGCACATGCGCAAGAGCATCGCCGACCCTCAGCTGCGCGCGCGGCTGCAGCCGGATTACCCCATGGGCTGCAAGCGCATCCTGATCAGCAACGACTACTACCCGGCGCTGGCGCGCAGCAACGTGAAGCTGGTCGATACCGGCATCCGTGAGGTTACTGAAGACGCCATCGTCACTCGCGACGGCCAGCGTCATCCGGTGGATACGATCATCTACGGCACCGGCTTTGCCGCCACCGAGTTCCTCGCGCCGATGCGCATCACCGGCCTCGCCGGGCGCGAGCTGAACCAGGCCTGGAGCGACGGCGCCGAGGCGTACAAGGGCATTAGCGTCAGCGGCTTCCCCAACTTCTTCATCCTCTACGGACCGAACACCAACCTGGGGCACAACTCCATCATCTACATGCTGGAGAGCCAGTTTCCCTACGTACTCGGCTGCCTGCAGCGCATCCAGCGCGAGGGCCTGAAGTACCTAGACCTCAAACCGCAGGTACAGCAGGGCTTCAATCGCCAGTTGCAGCACGACCTGCAGCACACCATCTGGGAGCGCGGTTGCAGCAGCTGGTACAAGACCGAAAGCGGCCGCAACACCGTCAACTGGCCGGGCTTCACCTTCCGTTACCGCCAACAGACCCGCCAGCCGGAGTTCGCCGACTATGACTGCATCCGTTGAGCCCGTGGTACCGCTGTCGACCCGCCAGAAACTCCTGACCGCCACCCTGCGTGGCACGCTCAACCTGCTGTTCCGCGGGTTGATGGGCCCGCAGTTGCCGGTGAAAGCTCAACGTGCATTGCTGCGCGGGCTGACGGCCGCAACCCTGACGCCTCGCGGCGTGCATCGTCAGCAGACGACGCTGGGCGGTGTCCCGGCCGAGGTCTGGCGTCCCGATGGGGGCGGCGAGGGCAGGGTGATCCTCTACCTGCATGGCGGTGCCTATCTGGTTGGCTCGCCGGCGACCCACCGGGCGATCACCGCCAACCTGGCGCGGCGCTGCCAGGCCGAGGTGTGGGTGATCGATTACCGCCTGGCGCCGGAGCACCGTTTCCCGGCCCAGCGCGAGGACGCGGTGGCGGCCTACCGCGCCTTGCTGGACAAAGGCATCCCGGCATCCGCCATCGCCGTCGCCGGGGATTCCGCGGGGGGCCACCTGACCCTGCAACTGGCGCTGGAGGCGAAGAAGCAGGGGCTGCCGGTGCCGGGCGCGCTGGTGACCTTCTCGCCGGTGACCGATCTCTCCGCCGAGCATCTGCACGCGCCAACGGCCGGCGATCCGCTGATCACCCGCGCCTGGATGGACAGCGCCATGGAGATGTTCTGCCCGCCGGGCATGCCGCGCGCGGACGCACAACTGTCGCCGCTGCATGCTGATCTCACCGGCTTGCCGCCGTTGCTGATCCAGGTCGGCGAGGATGAAGTGCTGCGCAACGACAGCCTGCGCTTCGCCGACGCGGCGCGGCGGCATGGCGTGAGCGTCAGCCTGCAACGTTTCCCCGGCTGCTGGCATGTGTTCCAGGCTCACGCCGGCCTGCTGGACGTGGCCGACCGGGCGCTGCAGGACGTTGCCAACTATCTCGCCGGCCATCTGCAGGGAGCACGCCGATGAATTCCATCCTGATCAGCGGTGCCGCCTCCGGCATCGGCGCCGCTACCGCGAAGCTCTTCCACCGCAATGGCTGGCGCGTCGGTCTGATCGACCTCAATCCCGAGCCGCTGGAGAACCTCGCCGCCGAACTGGATGGCGCCTGGCAAAGGGCGCTGGACGTTACCGATGCCGAGGCCGTAACGGCGGCGGTGAACGCGTTCGCCGAAGCCAACGGCGGCCACCTGCGCCTGCTGTTCAACTGCGCGGGCATCCTGCGCTTCGGGCGTTTCGAGGACATCAGCCTCGCCGAGCACAACCGCATCATCGCCATCAATGTGCAGGGCGTACTCAACTGTTGCTATGCCGCGCTGCCGTACCTCAAGCGCACGCCGGGTGCACAGGTGCTGAACATGGGCTCGGCTTCTGGGCTGTATGGCGTGCCGCAGATGGCCAGTTATTCGGCCTCGAAGTTTGCCATCCGTGGGCTGACCGAGGCGCTGGAGCTGGAGTGGCGCGAGCTCGGCATCCGCGTCGCCGACCTGATGCCGCCGTTCGTGCGCACGCCGATGGTCGCCAGCCAGACCTTCGAGCCCCCGGTATTGCGCCGCCTGGGCGTCACCCTGGTCGCCGAAGACATCGCTCGGGCCGCCTGGCGCCAGGCCCGGAGTGGCGGCGTGCACCGACCCATCGGCGCGATGTTCCGCGCCATGTACTGGTCCGGTCAGCTGTCGCCCCCGGCGATCAACCGCTGGGTGATGGCCTGGCTCAGCCGTGCCTGAGTAGACTGCAGGGGCGGCGAAGGAGGCCGTCCCATGCAGCGAATCCCCGAACCCCAGCCCTCTGTCTGGCAGCGAGTGCTGCAGGACATCACCACACCGTTCGACCGGATCAGCGAGATGACCTACGGGGTGATCATGACCCTGACCATCATCTCGGTGATTTCTGCTGCCAGTGGCGGTGCGAGCCGACAGGACCTGGTCGTCGCCGCATTGGGCTGCAACATCGCCTGGGGCGTGGTGGATGCCCTGATGCTGCTGGTGCGCCTGCGGGTGGAGCGGGTGCACCAGCACGGGCGGCTGCGCGCTTTGCGGGGTGTTTCGAGCGACACCGACTTTCGTGAAGGGCTCGACGAGTTCCTGCCGCCCAGGCTGGTGGCAGTGCTCCACCCGGATGAGCTCTGGAACCTGCGCCAGCGGCTGATGGCCTCGGAACTGGGGACCGGTCAGCCGCGCGGTGGCGGTGCCGCTGTCTGGCTGGCGGCGTTGCTGATCGTGCTGCTGGTGAGCGGCATCACCCTGCCGCTGATCCTGCCGTTGTGGCTGGTGCCGGACGAACTGATGGCACTGCGCATCGCCCAGGGCATCGGCGTGGTCATGCTGTTTGGCCTGGGCTGGCTGCTCAGCCGCTGGTCCGGTGACTCCCCCTGGCCGGGTGCGCTGGGCTTCACGGCCCTTGGCGTTGCCATGACGGGCCTGTGCATCGCGCTGGGCGGCTAGTGCCGCGGGATTGCGCCATCCGCCGCCTGTCGCCGCCGAGCGGAGCAAAGCGTCAAAGTAGCGGCAGGTCGGGCGCCGAGACGCTACGCTGAGAAATGTGGCCGGTATATTTCCGTTGCGCCGCTCGGCGCGTTCGGCGGAGTTGGCCACCATTTCGGGGGACGTTGCGGCATTTGACGTTTCCTGGCGGCACACTGAAGTGCCCGGAACGCGACCGCCAAGGCCGCGTTCGTTGGCGGGGAATACACTCTGAACGTCTCGACAGGAGGTGCGTACCATGGAAAAGCCCCTCTCGGAGGATATCAGCGTCAACGTGTTGCGCCGGATGAAGGAAGGTGGCTTCGATTTCGCACGCATTCATCCCATCGACTTTTTCGCCATCTTTTCCGATGAACAGAACGCCCGCAAAGCTGCCCGGCAGTTTCGCGGCGAATCGCTGAGAACCCAGGTCGAGGCCCGCGATGACGGCGGCTGGAGCCTGCAGATCAGCAAGGTGATGTTCGCCACCCACGCCGCCATCGGTGATTTCGAACACGATCTTGAGGAGGTCGTGGTGCCACTGGGCGGTATTCTCGATGGATGGGGCGTGACCCAGGAGGTCACTTCCCTGCGCTAGCAGCACGTCGTTGAGCCGCCTTTCATGGCGGCCGATCTTCTACCCGCGAAACCAGACAGCGCGCCGTCGCCAGCAGTGACGGCGCGCTTCTTCACGTCGGCAAAGGCGGCGATGCAAGAAGGACCTTGCGGACACGCCCGGTTCCCCCGGCGCCACCGATGCGGCAGACTGCCGCGCGGAGGTGACCATGACCGATATCCTGATCCTGACCCACGTCGATTTCTGCCCGCCCGGCCATCTGGGCGTGGTGCTCGACCGTCTGCAATTGCCGTTCGACGTCCGCCGTGCCGACCTGGGCGAGTTGCAAGGCTACGACCTGGAACGGCCCAGGGCCGTCGCCATCATGGGCGGGCCGATGAGCGTGAACGACGACCTGCCATGGCTGCGCGACGAGATCGCAGCAATCCGCCGCTTCATCGAGCGCGACGTACCGATGATCGGCCACTGCCTGGGCGGCCAGTTGCTGGCCAAGGCGCTGGGCGCGGACATCCGTCGCCTGCCGTACACCGAACTGGGCTGGCAGCCGATGCGCCGCCAGGAAGGCCAGAGCCCGTGGCTGGCGCACCTGCCCGACGAATTCCCGATCTACCAGTGGCACGGCGATACCTTCGACATCCCCGAAGGCGCCACGCGCCTGCTGTCCAGCCCCTGGTGCGAGAACCAGGGCTTCAGCTATGGCGATCGCATCCTCGGCCTGCAGGGCCACCCGGAAATGACCGAGGAACTGGTGAGCGATTGGGTCAACGGTTTCCCGGAATACCTCGATCCCAGTCAGCCGAGCCAGGAAAGCGCAGCAGTCATGCTCGACGGTCTGCCGCAGCGAGTGGCGGCGATGAACCAGGTGGCGGAAGGGTTCTATCGTCATTGGTTGAAGCTGGCCGGGTTGATCTGATCCGGCGATCTTGGTGCGGCGGTGGGACATCGCGGACAGAGTCCGCTCCCACGCAGGAGCTGGCTTTTCGTAGGAGCGAGCTTGCTCGCGAACAACCCCCGCTGCGGGGCTGGGGTTCGCGAGCAAGCTCGCTCCTACAGTGTCTGCATGTGTGTGCGACTCAATGCTTGAACATGATGTGCCGCGCCACGGTGTAGTCCTCCAGGCCGTACATCGACAAATCCTTGCCATAGCCGGACTGCTTGAAGCCGCCGTGGGGCATTTCGCTGCACAGCATGAAATGCGTGTTCACCCAGGTGCAGCCGTACTGCAGGCGCGCCGCGACTCGTGAGGCGCGTCCGACATCCTTGGTCCACACCGACGAGGCGAGGCCGTAGTCGGAGTCGTTGGCCCAGCGCACGGCCTCGTCCGCATCGCTGAACGGCGTCACCGACACCACCGGGCCGAACACCTCGCGGCGGACGATCTCGTCGTCCTGCTGGGCGTTGGCTACCACCGTGGGTTCGTAGAAGAACCCCTTGCCGCTGACCATCTTGCCGCCGGTGGCGATCTGGATGTGCGGGCTGGCCTTGGCCCGCTCGACGAAGCCGGAGACGCGGTCGCGTTGCGCCGCAGTGATCAGCGGGCCGAGTTCGGTGTTCGGGTCGTTCTGCAGGCCGGTCTTCAGGCTCGATACTGCGCTGGCCAGATCGGCGACGAAGTTGTCGTAGACCTTCTTGCCGGCGTAGATGCGGCAGGCGGCGGTGCAGTCCTGGCCGGCGTTGTAGAAACCGAAGGTGCGAATACCGGCGATCACGTCCTGCAGGTCGGCATCGTCGAAGACGATCACCGGGGCCTTGCCACCCAGTTCCATGTGCAGGCGTTTCACGCTGTCGGCGGCGCTCTTGATGATGGCCTTGCCGGTGCCCACCGAGCCGGTCAGCGAGACCATGCGTACCAGGTCGTGGCTGACCAGCGGCGCGCCCACGCTCGGGCCACGGCCGAAGACCAGGTTGACCACGCCGGCGGGGAACAGCTCGGCGATGAATTCGGCCACGCGCAGGGCGGTCAGCGGCGTTTGTTCCGACGGCTTGAGCACCACGCAATTGCCGGCCGCCAGCGCCGGGCCGAGCTTCCACGCGGCCATCATCAGCGGGTAGTTCCACGGCGCGATGGAGGCGACCACGCCTACCGGGTCACGGCGGATCATCGAGGTGAAGCCCGGCAGGTACTCGCCGGCGGCGGAACCGGGCAGCACGCGGCAGGCGCCAGCGAAGAAGCGGAACACATCGGCGATGGCCGGGATCTCGTCGTTGAGCGCAGCGGCGTAGGGCTTGCCGCAGTTGTCCGATTCCAGCCTGGCCAGTTCCTCGGCGTGTTCCTCGATGCGGTCGGCCAGGCGCAGCAGGAGCATGGCGCGATCCTTCGGCGCGGTCTGAGACCAGCCGTCGAAGGCCGCGTCGGCGGCGCGCACGGCGGCGTCGACCTGGGCTTCGCTGGCCTCGGCGATCTGGCCGATCATCTCGCCGGTGGAGGGGTTGAGGACGTCCAGCTTCGGGCCTTCGCCGGCAACGAACTGGCCGTTGATCAGGAGTTTGGTTTGCATGGGGCTCCTCCTTCAATGGGTTTCCCCTCACCCCAGCCCTCTCCCGGAGGGAGAGGGGGCTGTCCTCTGCACAGTGGTATCCCGCTGCACGGATGCTCCCTCTCCCTTCAGGGAGAGGGCTGGGGAGAGGGCGCTTCGCAAAACGCCAGAGTCATTTCCCGCTCCCTGCCACATCGCTGGTCCCGCGTGTCAGGTAGTACGCGCCGAGTATCGGCAGCATGGTGGCGAGCATCACCAGCATGGCCACCACGTTGGTGATCGGCACGTCGCGCGGGCGGGTCAGCTGGTTGAGCAGCCACAGCGGCAGGGTGCGTTCATGGCCGGCGGTGAAGGTGGTGACGATGATCTCGTCGAACGACAGCGCGAAGGCCAGCATGCCGCCGGCCAGCAGCGCCGTGGCGATGTTCGGCAGGATGATGTAGCGGAAGGTCTGCCAGCCGTCGGCGCCCAGGTCCATGCTCGCTTCGATCAGGCTGAAGGAGGTACGGCGGAAGCGGGCGATCACGTTGTTGTAGACGATCACCACACAGAAGGTGGCGTGGCCGATGACGATGGTCAGGAAGCCCGGCTCGATCCCCAGCGTCTTGAAGGCCGAGAGCAGGGCGATACCGGTGATGATGCCGGGCAGGGCGATGGGCAGGATCAGCATCAGCGAGATGCTCTCCTTGCCGAAGAAGTCGCGGCGGTAGAGAGCGCCGGCTGCCAGCGTGCCGAGGATCATGGCAATCAGCGTGGCGACGCAGGCGATCTTCACCGACAGCCAGATGGCGTCGAGTACGTCCCCGCGCTGAAACGCGATGCTGAACCATTTCAGGGTGAAGCCCTGCAGCGGGAAGCTGTAGGCCGACTCCTCGGTGTTGAAGGCGTAGAGCAGGATCACCAGGATCGGGAAGTGCAGGAACACTAGCCCGCCCCAGGCCGCCAGGCGCAGGAACCAGGAGGGGCGGTCGGTGGAATGTGCATCAGAGCGCATCGAAGGCCCCCAGCCGCTTGGCGATGGAGAGATACACGGCGATCAGCACGATGGGCACCAGGGTGAAGGCTGCCGCCAGCGGCATGTTGCCCACTGCGCCCTGCTGCACGTAGACCATGGTGCCGATGAACAGCCCGCTGGGGCCCACCAGTTGCGGGATGATGAAGTCGCCCAGGGTCAGGCTGAAGGTGAAGATCGAGCCGGCCACCACGCCGGGGAAGGCCAGCGGCAGGATGACCTGGAAGAAGGTCTGCCGCGGGTGCGCGCCGAGGTCGGCCGAGGCTTGCAGCAGCGTGGGCGGCAGACGCTCCAGGGCGGCCTGGATCGGCAGGATCATGAACGGCAGCCAGATGTAGGTGAACACCCAGAAGCGCCCGATGTGTGACGTGGACAGGGTGTTGCCGCCCACGCCGGGCACTTCCAGCAGCAGGTTGAGCAGGCCAAGCAGGTGCAGGTGCTCGATCACCCAGTAGAGGATGCCGCCCTTGGCCAGGATCACCGTCCAGGCGTAGGCCTTGACGATGTAGCTGGCCCACATCGGCAGCATCACGGCGATGTAGAAGAAGGCTTTTTCCTTCGGCCCGGCATAGCGCGCCATGTAGTAGGCGATGGGGAAGGCGAGGATGGCGCTGGCGATGGACACGGCGATGGCCATGCCCAGCGTGCGCAGGACGATGTCGTAGTTGGCCGGGTTGAACAGTGCCTGGTAGTTGGCCAACGTCAGGTCCGGCGTCACCGCCATGGTGAAGTCGTCGAAGGTGTAGAAGCTCTGCCACAGCAGGGCGAACAGCGAGCCGATGTAGATCACGCCGAACCACAGCAGCGGCGGGATCAGCAGCATCAGCAGGTAGAGTGTGCTGCGCCGGTAGAGGAAGGTGGAGATCGCCCTCATGACGGCGGTTCTTCCAGCAGCGGCACCAGCGCGCTACGCGCCCAGGAGGCGGTCACTGCGTCGCCGGGTTTCGGGCGCTGTTCCTCGCGCTCGCCGTTGGGCAGCGCGGCGACCAGGCGCACACCGTTCTCCAGTTCGATCTCGTAGCGGCTGCTGGCGCCCATGTACTGCACGTCGAACAAGGTGCCACTGACCTCCAGTTCGCCCTCACCGGCGCGGCCGAAGCGCACGTGTTCCGGGCGCAACGAATGTGGGCGGGACTCGCCGAGCAGGCGTTGGGCGAGATCGCCGCGCAGCACGTTGGCAGTACCGACGAACTCGGCGACGAAGCGCGTGGCAGGGCGACGGTAGAGGTTGCCCGGAGTATCGACCTGTTCGATGCGGCCCTTGTTGAACACGGCCACTCGGTCGGACATGGACAGCGCTTCGCTCTGGTCGTGGGTGACGAAAATGAAGGTGATGCCCAGCTGGCGTTGCAGTTTCTTCAACTCCACCTGCATCTGCTCGCGCAGCTTCAGGTCCAGTGCGCCGAGGGGTTCGTCCAGCAGCAGCACACGCGGGCGATTCACCAGGGCGCGGGCGAGCGCCACGCGCTGGCGCTGGCCGCCGGACAACTGCGCCGGCTTGCGCTTGCCGTATCCGGCGAGGGCGACCATCCCCAGGGCTTCCTCGGCGCGGTGGTAGCGTTCGGCCTTGGCCACGCCTTTCACCTTCAGGCCGTAGGCGACGTTGTCCAGCACGTTCATGTGTGGGAACAGCGCGTAGTCCTGGAACACCGTGTTGACGTCGCGCTCGTAGGGCGGCAGGCCCGCGGCTTCGTTGCCGTGGATGCGGATGGACCCGGAGGTGGGTTGCTCGAAGCCGGCGATCAGCCGCAGGCAGGTGGTCTTGCCGGAGCCGGACGGGCCGAGCATGGAGAAGAACTCGCCGTCGCGGATCTCGATGGACACGCGGTCGACGGCGCGCACCTCGCCATAGTGGCGGCTCACGTCGGTGAACTGGACGGCTGTGGTCATGCTGCGGGCTACCTGCGTGGCGGGGGCTGCATCAGAAAAGGTAGCGCATGGGGGCGGGGGTGCTTGCCGACTTGTGGGTGAGGTGGGGCATTTGTAGCGGCGACTGTTTTCTGGAGAGGTTTGTGCCAACGCATCCCCTCACCCCCAGCCCTCTCCCTCAGGGAGAGGGAGCCGTCCGTGCCGGCTGATGGCAAGGTTTCATCCTGCACCGAACGGTTCCCTCTCCCGCTTGCGGGAGAGGGTTAGGGTGAGGGGCTTTTGATCCGGCAGGGGGATCACCTCCCACCCATGATCGCAATGTAGTCCTGCGTCCAGCGGCTGTACGGCACGCACTGCCCCTGGGCGCACTTGGCCTGCGGGGTCTTCCAGAAGGCGATGCGGTCGAACTGGTCGTAGCCATTGCTCGCGCAACCCTGGGCGCCGAGCAATTGGCTGCCGGTGCAGCCGGCGGGGGCGGCGGGCACCGAGCCGAACCAGGCGGCGACATCACCCTGAACCTTGGGTTCCAGCGACCAGTTCAACCACTTGTAGGCGCACACCGGGTGCTTGGCGTCCACGTGCATCATGGTGGTGTCGGCCCAGCCGGTGACGCCCTCGGTGGGGATGGTCGAGGAGATCGGCTGCTTCTCGCCCTGCAGCGCGTTCACCTGGTAGGGCCAGGAACCGGAAGCGGCCACGCCTTCGTTCTTGAAGTCGCTCATCTGCACCGTCGCATCGTGCCAGTAGCGATGGATCAGCTTCTGCTGTTCGCGCAGCAGCTTGAGGGCGGCGGCGTACTGTTCCTCGTTGAGTTCGTACGGGTCCTGGATGCCCAGCGCGGGCTGGGTGGTCTTCAGGTAGAGCGCCGCATCGGCGATGTAGATCGGGCCGTCATAGGCCTGCACGCGGCCCTTGTTGCTCTTGCCGTCGGGCAGCTTCTGCTCGCTGAACACCACGCTCCAGCTGTCGGGCGCCTTGGGGAAGACCTTGGTGTTGTACATCAGCACGTTCGGCCCCCATTGGTAGGGCGTGCCGTAGTGCTGGCCATCCACCGTGTGCCAGGGCGCGTCCTGCAGGCGCTTGTCGACGTTCTTCCAGTTGGGCACCAGGGCGATGTTGATCGGCTGCACGCGCTTGCCGTAGACCAGCCGCAGCGAGGCATCGCCGGACGCGGTGACGAGGTCGTAGCCACCCTTGGCCATCAGGCTGACCATTTCGTCGGAAGTGGCGGCGGTCTTCACGTTGACCTTGCAGCCGCTGTCCTTCTCGAACTGGCTGACCCAGTCGTAGTTCTTGTCGCTCTCGCCGCGCTCGATGTAGCCGGGCCAGGCAATGATATCCAGCGCCCCTTCGGGGTTGCCGAGCTGCTTGAGTGCTTCTGCCGCCTGCAGCGAGGCGCTGGAGAGCAGGCTGACGCCGGCGAAGGCCAGTGCCGCGGCTTTCACTAAGGACAATTGCACGGATGACATGGACGGACTCCTGTTGTTCTTCGTGTGGGAGCCACTGCGGAACCAGCGCGCAGAAAAATGGCACCTCCGTTGACCGCTGCATGTCCATAGCGAATGGGCACGCTCTTGCAGCGTAGTTCCGGCCCCGGAGGCTGACAAGAAAGCCTCCGGCACCCCGCAAAGGCCCGCCGCATGGCGCTTGCGGCCCCAAACGGGGCGGGCCGGGGTGGCTGGCCGGGAAAAGTGCACCAAGCGGGTGCGTGGCCTCCGGGCAGCCTTTGCAAGTCATTGAACCAACAGGAAATCGACCTCTGGCACGGGCCTTGCGATGGCCTTCGCAGCCGAGGACGAGCGGCAACAAGGAGTAGAAGATGGCTCGGGTGTTCTATGACGAAATGCATGACGCCGCTGGCGCCTGCCGACCGCACTACACGGAGTTCGCCCGCTGGCTGGCGGACATGCCCGGCGAGCATCTGCAACAGCGCCGTCGCGAGGCCGACCTGCTGTTCTATCGCGCCGGGATCACCTTCACCCTCTATGGCGACGACCAGGGCACCGAATGCCTGATCCCCTTCGACACCATCCCGCGGAGCATTCCCGCCAGCGAATGGAAGATCATCGAGGCTGGCTGCATCCAGCGGGTACAGGCGCTCAACCTGTTCCTTGCCGACCTCTACCACGACCAGCGCATCCTCAAGGAAGGCCTGATCCCGCCCGAGCAGGTGCTGGCCAACGACCAGTACCAACTGGCGATGCAGGGCCTGGACGTGCCCGGCAATGTTTACGCGCACATCGCCGGCATCGATCTGGTGCGCGACGGCAACGGCGCCTACTACGTGCTCGAGGACAACCTGCGCACCCCCAGCGGCGTCTCCTACATGCTGGAGAACCGCAAGATGATGATGCGGCTGTTCCCCGAGCTGTTCTCCGCCCAGCGCATCGCCCCCATCGACCACTACCCGAACCTGCTGCTGGATACCCTGCGCAACTCCAGCCCGCTGGATAACCCCAGCGTGGTGGTGCTGACGCCGGGGCGTTTCAACAGCGCCTACTTCGAGCACGCCTTCCTTGCCCGCGAGATGGGCGTGGAACTGGTGGAAGGCGCCGACCTGTTCGTCCGTGACGAGCGCGTCTACATGCGCACCACCGCCGGCCCGCAGCAGGTGGACGTGATCTACCGGCGCATCGACGACGATTTCCTCGACCCGCTGGCCTTCAACCCCGACTCCATGCTCGGCGTGCCCGGCCTGCTGGCCGCCTACCGTGCCGGCAACGTGGTGCTGGCCAACGCCATCGGTACCGGCGTGGCGGACGACAAGTCGGTCTACCCCTACGTGCCGGAAATGATCCGCTTCTACCTCGACCAGGAGCCGATCCTGCACAACGTGCCGACCTGGCAATGCCGCCGCCCGCAGGACCTGTCCCACGTACTGGCGCACCTCCCCGAACTGGTGGTGAAGGAAGCCCAGGGCTCCGGCGGCTACGGCATGCTGGTCGGCCCGGCGGCTACCACGGCGGAAATCGAAGCCTTCCGCGCGCGGCTGATGGCGCGGCCGGAGGCCTACATCGCGCAGCCGACGCTGAGCCTGTCGACCTGCCCGACCTTCGTCGAGAACGGCATCGCCCCGCGGCACATCGACCTGCGGCCCTTCGTGCTGTCCGCGCCGGACAACGTGCGCCTGGTGCCGGGCGGGCTGACCCGCGTGGCGCTGCGCGAAGGCTCGCTGGTAGTGAATTCGTCACAGGGTGGCGGCACCAAGGACACCTGGGTGGTGGAGGACTGATCATGCTGAGCCGTACCGCTTCTGATCTCTACTGGATGTCGCGTTACCTGGAGCGCGCCGAAAACCTCGCGCGCATGCTCGACGTGTCCTACTCGCTGTCGCTGATGCCCCAGGACGGCCGCGGCGATGGCCTGGAAGAGCTGGCCATGCCGCTGCTGATCACCGGCAACCTCGACGCTTATCTCGCCCGCCACGGCGAGCTCCACGCCGAGCGCCTGCTGAACTTCTTCGCCCTGGATGCCCAGAACCCCACCAGCATCTATTCCTGCTTCGGCGCCGCCCGCGCCGGGGCGCATGCGGTGCGCGGGCGCATCACCACCGACATGTGGGAAAACATCAACGCCACCTGGCTGGAGATGCGTGATATCGCCCACCAGGGCCTGCTGCGCTACGGCATCAGCCACTTCTGCGAATGGGTGAAGGACCGCTCGCACCTGTTCCGCGGCGCCACCTTCGGCACCAGCATGCGCAACGACGCCTTCCACTTCATCCGCCTGGGCACCTACATCGAGCGCGCCGACAACACCTTGCGACTGCTCGATGCGCGGCATCAGGTGCTGGGCAAACACAGCGCCGGCCCGGCGGAAGGTTCCGCCCGTGGTTACTACCAGTGGACGGCATTGCTGCGCGCGCTCTCGGCCTTCGAGGGTTACACCGAGCTTTATCGCGATGCGCTGAACGCACGGAACATCGCCGAACTCCTGCTGCTGCGCGAGGACGTCCCGCGTTCGCTGCTGGCCTGCGCCGAGGAACTGCGCCAGATCCTCGCCAGCCTGCCGGGCGCCAACGGTCGGCCGGCCCAGCGCATGGCCGCCGAACTGGAGGCACGGGTGCGCTACACCGGCATCGACGAGGTGCTCGGCGCCGGCCTGCACACCTGGATCACCGACCACATCGGGCTGGTTCGCCAGCTCGCCAACGCCATTCACAGCTCGTACCTGGAGGCCGCATGAAACTCTCCATCCGCCACGACACCACCTACCGCTACGAAGACCAGGTGCGCGCGAGCATCCAGTACCTGCGCCTGACCCCGCAGGAAAGCGAGCGCCAGCACGTCCTGGACTGGCAACTGCACCTGCCGCGCCCGGCGCACCCGCAGCGCGATGCCTACGGCAACATCCTCCATGTGCTGACCCTCGACGAGCCCCACGAGGCCATTGCCATAGCCGCTCACGGCAACGTTGAAATCGACGTGGAGAACGAGCGCGAGCACGATCACCTGTCGCCGCTGCCGTTCCTGCGTGGCACGCGCCTGACCCAGGCCGACGGCGCGCTGCAGGAGTTCGCCCGTGCCCAGTGTGCCGAGCGGCGCGACCGCAAGGCGATGATCCGCCTGATGCAGGCGCTGAACGAGCGCATCGCCTACGTGCCCGGTTCGACCCAGGTGGACAGCACCGCCGCCGAAGCCTTTGCGGCCGGGCAAGGGGTCTGCCAGGACCATGCCCACGCCTTTCTCGCCTGCCTGCGCTATCTGAGCGTGCCGGCGCGCTACGTTTCCGGCTACCTCTACACCGACAGCGAAGAGCACCTCGCCAGCCATGCCTGGGCGGAGGCCTGGCTGGACGACGCCTGGTACAGCTTCGACGTGACCAACGTGCTGGACCGTCCTGAACGCCACCTGAAACTGGCGGTGGGCCTGGACTACCTCGACGCTTGCCCGGTGCGCGGCATGCGTCGGGGTGGCGGCGGCGAGCAGATGCACGCCCGCGTCACCGTGGCGCCTGGGCATCTCCAGCAGGCCCAGCAGATGCAGCAATGAGCGGGCGTGGCGAAAGACCGGGCACCGGCTTAAGATCGGTGCCAGCTTTCCCGTTCCCTGAACCTGCCATGAGAACGCCATGACCTATTGCGTCGCCATGAACCTCGCCCAGGGCCTGGTCTTCGTTTCCGATTCGCGCACCAACGCCGGCGTCGACAACATCGCCGTGTTCCGCAAGCTGCACATCTTCGGCACACCCGGCGAGCGCCTGATCGTGGTGCAGAGCGCCGGCAACCTGGCCACCTCGCAATCGGTGATCAGCACGCTGCGCCTGCGCATGGGCAGCGACGGGCCGAACCTGGGCAATGTCGAGAACCTGTTCGAGGCGGCCCGGCTGGTGGGCTCGACTCTGCGCGAGGTGGTCGATCACGATGAGAACATCGGCCAGAACCAGGGCGTCGACCTGGGTAGTTCGTTCCTGGTCGGCGGCCAGATCGGCCAGGAAGTGCCGCGTCTGTTCAACGTCTATCCGCAGGGCAACTTCATCGAGTCCTGCCGCGACACGCCTTACTTCCAGATCGGCGAAAGCAAATACGGCAAGCCGATCATCGACCGCGCCATGAGCTACGCGACACCGCTGGAACAGGCGCTGCGCTGCGCGCTGATCAGCTTCGACTCGACCATCCGCAGCAACCTCTCGGTGGGCATGCCGCTGGACCTGCTGGTGTATCGCGAAGGCAGCCTGGAGGTGCCGGCGGGGTATCGTATCCAGGAGGGCGATTCGTATTTCGAGGGCATTCGCGGGCAGTGGGGCGCCGGGCTACGTCAGTTGCTTGGCGAACTGCCGGCGCCGCCGGGGGATTACTGGCACTGACGTTTCGCTGCGGGGCGGGTTCGCGAGCAAGCTCGCTCCTACAGGGATGCATCGGTGCAGGGATGTAGGAGCGAGCTTGCTCGCGAACAGCCGCTACGCAGGCCTTGCCGATCAGCCCCAGGCGTTAACCTTCCGTCCCGCCAGACGATTCAGTAGGTAGGGCGGATAACCTGGAACAGGTTATCCGCCGATATCGATAAGGCGGATAACGCTGGCGCGTTATGCGCCCTACAAAGAGCCCCGGCTTCTAGCCGCCAACCTTCACCTTGCGCCCCGCCATGTGCTTCAGGTAAGCGACGATCTCATCCAGCTCCTTGTCGCTGATCGCATCCGTCGCAAACCCTTTCATCCGCGCTTCCGGCCAGTGCCGCAGGCTCTGCGGGTCGCGGATGTACCGCTTGAGATAGCCCGCGGCGAAGTATTCGGTCGGGTTGTGTGGGATGTTCAGGTCCGGACCGAACTGCGAATCCCCGGCACCGTTCAGGCGGTGGCAGGCCAGGCAGTTCTTCTGGAACTGGACAAAACCGTCCTGCACTGGCTTCGGTGCGCTCTTCGCCGGCAGCAGCGCCGGGAAGCGTTCGGCCAGGGGCTTCAGGTAACGGATGCTGGCAACCTGGAACGGCCACTGCTCCGGGCCTATGCCGGCGGCCTTGGGATCGCTCCACACAAGGTAGAACGGCCCGGCGGACGGCTTGCCGTCGCCGAGTTTCGGCCAGGGCCTATCGGCTTCCTCGATGGCCAGCCAGGCGCGCGAGCCTGTGTTCTCCAGCAGCGGCGCGGCTGGCAGCTCGGCGGCGAATCCATCGAGGGCCACCGCCTGCAGGTGATCACCGGGCTTCACGCCTTTGAGCAGCGCGGCCAGTGGCACCGCGCGGTAACGCATGGTGCGGTTGTAGGAAACGTCGGCGGGAATCTCGATGTCCTGCGCCTGGGGATCGGCCAGCAATTGCTCACTGGTCAGGCTGTGCTTGCCATCGGGCAGTTCGAGGGTGAGCGTCGCGGCGAAAGCGGTGGGGCAGAGCAGGAGCAGCGTCAGCAGCAGTGGGCGCATGGTCGCATCCGTGGCGGAGTGGGCCGCGGAACATTAGCAGAGGAGTGGGCGCCGCAGGAGATGGGTGGCTCCCGCGCTGCGTTGACCGTGGCGCGCGGATGGCGGCACGCGGTACGCAGCGACGGGGTAGCCGGGTGTTGGCCCTAGCCGACCAGACGACTCAGATTGGGGATGATCAGTACAACGGTGGTTGCGAAGACGATCAGGCTTGCCTGACGCCACTTTCTCGATTGTTTGTCCATGATGTCCTTCCGCCTTTCTTGTTCTTGGCACGGCCACCCACGGCCTGTTGATAGTGGCGCGCATGCCTTGGCTTCTGGTTACTCCCGCCGAGCCGGCAAAACCCGGCAACGGCACTTTTCGCATCATCTGCACGCTTTTCATTCACTGCATAACGGAGTCTAAGCCTAGTGCTGCGCGGGCTTAGACCATCTTGCAGCAAGTGATGCAGCTTCAGGCATATTCCCTCTATATGACTGGAACGTGACAACGCGGTTCAGCTTTTCGACCGCTCGTCCGTTCCCGCCGAAAACCCCTTTCCAGAGCTTTCGGCTCGATCACCTCCGATCGGTCGCTGAGCGTGGCGGTCAATTTCGCTGAGCGCTGCGGTCATTGCTCCCTGCCGATACGCCGCTAAGGTAGGCCGACACGCCACGCCTGCGTGACGACAACTCTAAGAGAGAACGCCATGACCGAAGCATTCATTTACGACGCGGTGCGTACTCCCCGCGGCAAGGGCAAGAAGGACGGCGCGCTGCACAGTGTCAAGCCGGTCAACCTGATGGCCGGCGTGCTGCGCGCACTGCAGCAGCGCAACCAGCTGGATACCGCCCAGGTCGACGACATCGTCCTGGGCTGTGTGACCCCGGTGGGCGACCAGGGCTCGGACATCGCCAAGACCGCTGCGCTGGTGGCCGACTGGGACGAGCAGGTCGCCGGCGTGCAGATCAATCGCTTCTGTGCCTCGGGTCTGGAGGCGGTCAACCTGGGCGCTATGAAGGTGCGTTCGGGCTTCGAGGACCTGGTGGTGGTCGGCGGCGTCGAATCCATGTCCCGCGTGCCCATGGGCTCCGACGGCGGCGCCTGGGCGCTGGACCCGGAAACCAACCTGCACACCAGCTTCGTGCCCCAGGGCATCGGCGCTGACCTGATCGCCACCCTGGAAGGCTTCAGCCGTGCCGACGTCGACGCTTTCGCCCTGCGCTCCCAGCAGAAGGCCGCCAAGGCCCGCGCCGAAGGACTGTTCGCCAAGTCCCTGGTGCCGGTGACCGACCAGAATGGCATCGTCCTGCTCGACCATGACGAGTTCATTCGCGGCGACTCGACCCTCGAAGGCCTCGGCGCGCTCAAGCCCAGCTTCGAGATGATGGGACAGATGGGCTTCGACGCCAGCGCGCTGCGCAAGTACAGCTTCGTCGAGCGCATCGAGCATGTACACACGCCGGGCAACAGCTCCGGCATCGTCGACGGCGCCACCGCCATGCTCATCGGCTCCGAAGCCAAGGGCCGCGAGCTGGGCCTGAAGGCCCGCGGGCGCATCGTCGCCACCGCGGTGACCAGCACCGACCCGACCATCATGCTCACCGGCCCCGCGCCGGCAACCCGCAAGGCGCTGGCCAAGGCTGGGCTCAAGGCCGAGGACATCGACCTCTATGAAGTGAACGAAGCCTTCGCCTCGGTGGTGATGAAGTTCATGAAGGACATGGGCGTGCCGGAGAGCAAGGTCAACGTCAACGGCGGCTCCATCGCCATGGGCCACCCGCTGGGCGCCACCGGCTGCATGATCCTCGGCACCCTGCTGGACGAGCTGGAGCGGCGCAACCTGCGCTACGGCCTGGCCACCCTCTGCGTGGGCGGCGGCATGGGCATAGCCACCATCATCGAACGTATTTAAGGATCGATCATGGGCAACTGCGCTCGGCCATGCCGCGTTGGAAGCTCTCCGGGAATGCTCATTGGCTACAGCCAACTCCGCTTCCCGAAGAGATTCCGCCCTGCCTGACCTTCGCTCGTGACGCCCCTGAAGCGATCCCCCAGCATGGGAAGAAAACAAAAATGACTGACGCCATCCGTTACGAGAAAGGCCAGGACAACATCGTCGTCCTGACCATGGACATGCCTGGCCAGAGCGCCAACACCATGAACGGTGTCTACCGCGAGGCCATGGCCGCCACTGTCGCGCGCCTGGAAGCCGAGAAGGACTCGATCGCCGGCGTGGTGATCACCTCCGCGAAGAAAACCTTCTTCGCCGGTGGCGATCTCAATGAACTGATCAAGGTCACCAAGGCGGACGCCAAGGCCTTCTACGAAGGCATCCTGGTGCTCAAGGGCCAGCTGCGCCGCCTGGAAACCCTCGGCAAGCCCGTAGTTGCCGCCATCAACGGCGCGGCGCTGGGCGGCGGCTGGGAAATCTGCCTGGCCTGCCACCACCGCATCGCCCTGGACGAAAGCCACGTCCAGCTCGGCCTGCCGGAAGTCACCCTGGGCCTGCTGCCCGGTGGCGGCGGGGTAGTGCGCATGGTGCGCCTGCTGGGGCTGGAGAAAGCCCTGCCGTATCTGGCCGAAGGCAAGAAAGTGCGCCCGGACCAGGCGCTCAAGGCCGGCCTGATCCATCAGTTGGCCTCCAGCCGCGACGAGATGCTGAGCAAGGCCCGCGAGTGGATCGCCGCCAACCCGGCCGCCAAGCAGCCGTGGGACAGCGCCGGCTACAAGATCCCCGGCGGCACGCCGTCCAGCCCGGCCGTGGCACAGATGCTCGCCATCGCCCCGTCCGTGCTGCGCGACAAGACCAAGGGCTGCTTCCCGGCACCGGAGAAGATCATGTGCGCTGCCGTGGAAGGCGCCCAGGTGGACTTCGATACCGCGCAGCTGATCGAGGCGCGCTACTTCACCGAGCTGACCACCGGCCAGGTGGCGAAGAACATGATCGGCACCTTCTGGTTCCAGCTCAACGAGATCAACGCCGGCAAATCCCGTCCGCAAGGCATCCCGCCGCAGCAGACGAAGAAGGTCGGCGTCGTCGGCGCCGGCATGATGGGCGCGGGCATCGCCTACGTCTCGGCCGCCGCCGGCATCGAGGTGGTGCTCAAGGACGTTTCCGTCGAAGCGGCGGAAAAGGGCAAGGCGTACTCCGCCGGCCTGCTGGACAAGAAAGTCGGCAGGGGCCAGATGACGGCCGAGAAACGCGACGCCTTCCTCGCCCGCATCAAGCCGACGGCCAGTGACGCCGATTTCGAAGGCTGCGACCTGATCATCGAAGCCGTGTTCGAGGACCGTGGCCTGAAGGCCAAGGTCAGCGCTGCTGCGGAAACCGCCGCGCTGCCGGACGCGGTGATCGCCTCCAACACCTCGACCCTGCCGATCACCGGCCTGGCCGAAGCCGTGGCGCAGCCGCAGAAATTCATCGGCCTGCACTTCTTCAGCCCGGTGGACAAGATGCCGCTGGTGGAAATCATCCGCGGCGCGAAGACCGACGACGCCACCCTGGCCCGGGCCTTCGACTACGTCCTGCAGATCAAGAAGACCCCGATCGTCGTCCATGACAGCCGCGGCTTCTTTACCTCCCGCGTGTTCGGCACCTTCACCAACGAAGGCCTGGCCATGCTCGGCGAAGGCGTGTCGGCGGCGATGATCGAGAACCAGGCGCGCCAGGCCGGCATGCCGGTAGGCCCGCTGGCGATCAGCGACGAAGTCTCCATGAGCCTGATGACCCATATCCGCGAGCAGACCCGCAAGGACCTGGAAGCCGAAGGCAAGCCATTGCCGAAGCATCCGGCCTTCGCCGTGGTGGACCTGATGGTCAACGAGTACAAGCGCCCGGGCAAAGCCGCCGGCGCCGGTTTCTACGACTATCCGGCCAACGGCAAGAAGCATCTGTGGACTGAGCTGAAACAGCGCTTCGAGAAGGCTGACGCGCAGATTTCCGCCGAGGACGTGCGCGACCGCATTCTCTTCGTGCAGGCTATCGAGACGGTGCGCTGCGTGGAGGAGGGCGTGCTGACCTCCACCGCCGACGCCAACATCGGCTCGATCTTCGGCATCGGCTTCGCGGCCTGGAGCGGCGGTGCGCTGCAGTTCATCAACCAGTACGGCCTGAAGGACTTCGTCGCCCGCGCCCAGTACCTGGCCGAGCAGTACGGCGAGCGCTTCCTGCCGCCGGCGCTGTTGCTGGAGAAAGCGGCGCGGGGCGAAAGCTTCTGAGTCGGTTCCTTCGAGAGCCCCTCACCCTAACCCTCTCGCGGAGGGAGAGGGGACCGTTCGGCGCAGGGTGAAACCGTGGCATCAGCCGGCACGATCCGCCCCCTCTCCCTCTGGGAGAGGGCTGGGGTGAGGGCAATCGACTTGCACGGACTTTCAACCGCTCTCTAAAACCGGCCCGCATGGCCGGTTTTTTCTCGTCTGCGCAGCCCATAGAATGGCGTCTTTCCGCCCATCAGGACCGCACCGATGACCGCTCCCGCCCTGTTGATCATCGATATGCAGAACGGCATGCGCACCAGCCCCGAGTCGCGCAACAACCCGCAGGCCGAACGGCGCATCGGTGAGCTACTGGCAGCCTGGCGCCAGGCTGGCTGGCCGGTGGTTCACGTGCGGCACATTTCTCGTACACCAGGCTCACCGTTCTGGCCCGGCCAGCCCGGCGCGGAATTCCAGCCGGAGCTGGCGCCGCTGAGGCACGAGCACGTGGTGGAGAAGAACGTCCCCGACGCCTTCATCAACAGCGCCCTGGAACGCTGGTTGCGCGTGCGCGGCATCGAATCGGTGGTGATCTGCGGCGTGAGTACCAACAACTCGGTGGAATCCACGGCCCGCACCGCGGGCAACCTGGGCTTCTCTACGCAGCTGGCGGCGGATGCCTGTTTCGCCTTCGACAAGCGCGATTTCAACGGCGTGCTGCACAGCGCAGAGGAGGTCCACGCCATGTCCCTGGCCAACCTGCAAGGCGAATACGCGCAGGTAGTGGACGCGAACTCGGTTCTGCGCGAGCGGTCATTGGACTGAATCCTTGCCAACCGGCCGTCACCCTTGTGCGCCGGTGCAATTGAAGGAAGTCGGTTTTTCCGGTATTTCCCCTGAAATTCCTGCACAAGAATCGGCTTCGGCATCTTGTGCGGTGAAAAAATAGGGCGTAATTTTCACGCGCGTTTCATCAGTGTCAGGATAACCACTCTTATCAGCCGCCAACCCCCCAGGAATCACCCCTGCATGTCGTTGCACATCTGCATTCTGGAAACCGACATCCTCCGCCCCGAACTCATCGATCAGTACAAGGGCTATGGCTGGATGTTCCAGCAACTGTTCGCCAAGCAACCCGTTCCGGCCGAGTTCAAGGTCTACAACGTGGTGGAAGGGCATTACCCGCCCGATGATGAGAAGTTCGATGCGTACCTGGTGACTGGCAGCAAGGCGGACTCCTTCGGCACTGATCCCTGGATCCAGACCCTCAAGGACTACGTACTCAAGCTCTACCAGCGCGGCGACAAGCTGCTGGGCGTGTGCTTTGGCCACCAGTTGCTGGCGCTGGTGCTGGGCGGCAAGACCGAGCGTGCCAGCCAGGGCTGGGGCGTGGGTATCCACGACTACCGCATCGAGGAGCAGCCGGAGTGGATGAGCCCGTCGCTGGGTGATGGCCTGACCCTGCTGGTCAGCCACCAGGACCAGGTCACCGAGCTACCCCACGGCGCGCGCCGCATCGCTTCCAGCGATTTCTGCCCGAATGCTGCCTACGCCATCGGTGATCAGGTGCTGTGCTTCCAGGGCCACCCGGAGTTCCAGAGCGACTATTCCCAGGCGATCCTGGAACTGCGCAAGCACATCTTCAGCGAGCCGGTGTTCCAGTCCGGTATCGATAGCCTTGCGCGCCCGCACCAGGGGACGGCGGTGGGTGAGTGGATGATGCGCTTCGTCCAGCAGGGCAGCGACGAGAAGAAAAGAGCCGAGAAGAAAAGCGCGGCCTGATTTCTGCCGTGCTGACTGAAAACGCCGCTCAGATGAGCGGCGTTTTCGTTTGTGCAGATGTCAGGCTGAACAGTTTTTGTAGGATGGGTGGAGCGCAGCGACACCCATGCAGGCCGATGCGTGTATCGCTGCGTTCCACGCCATCTTACGTTCCGCGTCGCCGAATGGCCGCCGATGGTCTCTATAGCCAATCCGCCTGCTTGAAGCTGATGTATAGCCCGACGCAGCCCAGCGCCAGCAGCCCCATGATCAGGAAGTAGCCGTAGTGCCAATGCAGTTCCGGGATGTATTCGAAGTTCATCCCGTAGATACCGGCCACGGCGGTGGGGAAGGCGAGGATGGCCGCCCAGGCAGCGAATTTGCGCTGCACCACGCTCTGCCGTGAAGACTCCAGCGCCAGCCCGACTTCGATGGTCTGGCTGGCGACATCGCGCAAGGTAGTGAGGTCTTCCAGCAGGCGGTTCACGTGGATCGCCACGTCGCGGAAGTAGGGCCGCATCTGCTTGTCGATGAAGGGGAAGTCCAGGCGCTGCAGTTCCTGGCAGATTTCCACCATGGGCGCGGCGTAGTGCTTGAGCTTGAGTACCTCGCGGCGCAGGCCGTAGATTTTCTCGATCTGCTCCTGGGTCAGTGACTTGCGCAGTACTTGTTGCTCCACTTCCTCGATCTCCTCGCGTATGGCCTCCACCACCGGTTCGTAGTTGCTCATCACGAAATCCAGCAGGGCGTAGAGCACGAAGTCGGTGCCATGGGCCAGCAGCAGCGGCCGGGCTTCGCAGCGTTGCCTGACCTGGGCATAGGACTGGGAGAAACCATGGCGTGCACTGATGATGTAGCCGATGCCGGCAAACAGGTGGGTTTCGACGAACATCAGCCGGCTATCGGCGCGGATCGGCGAATAGATGACGATGAACAGCGCATCGCCGAAGGTTTCCAGCTTCGGCCGGCTGTGCTTTTCCAGGGCGTCGGAGACAGCCAGTTCGTGGAGATTGAACTGCCGTTGCAGGTTGAACATTTCTTCCGGCGTTGGCTCCTGCAGGCCGGTCCAGACGAAGTGATCGGGCTGGCAAGCCCAGCGATAGCCGTCCTCAAGCGGGATGTCGGAAACCTTGCGGCCCTTGCTGTAGACGGCGGAAGCGATGACTCGGCCCATGCTGAAACCCACGCTGCTATCGGATCGGTCGGGAATCGTTCTGCAGGATTTGAGTGTTGGCCAGCCTGGCGAGACGCGCCAGTGACGTGCAGTCAGGAGTGGGGAGTGAGGGCGGCATGGATACCTTGCAGCGCGACGGGCACCGCCTGGTTGAATCGCTCGAAGAGCCCGTTGCGGTCGACATTGTCCACTGGAGCACGGCGGGCGCCGTCGAAGCCGGCAGTGAGCGCCGTGACCACCAGGATCACGATGGTGTAGAGCCCCAGGGCAGCGAGGGCGCCGTTGCGGGCATAGCGGTGGGCTTGGCGGTTCATGCTGGCGACTCGGGTTCCGGGATGGGATGGCCCAGTGTCGCTTTGGTTATTTCGATTGAATAACGATGATGGTTGGTTCCCGGTATCAGGCGAATTGATAGATGGCGGTGCAACGGCCAGGCGCAAGGCTGCGGGTGGCGGGACCTCGTCGGATGTTTCCGGGACTCTGGCGGTCTTCATGGCTGCTTGACCCTCGTCAAGGAGGGGGAGGCTACCGGGCGTAGCTTGGATATCAGGTGGTGGCGCGAAGCTGCCACGGACACCCCGGACGCAAGGAACTCCCCATGATTCGATACGTTGAAGGCGACATTCTGCTGAGCAAGGCCCAGGTCATCGCGCACGGCATTGCGCCGCAGGACCATTTTGACAGCGGCCTGGCGCTGGACTTGCGCGAGCGCTGGCCGTCGATGGTTCGCGACTACCGTCATGCGTCGCACTCGAATGCGCCCAAACCGGGTGCGATCTGGATCTGGTCGGGCGTGGACGCCGATGGCTCCACCCGCTGCATCGTCAACCTGCTCACCCAGGGCATGCAGGGCGAGGGGCGCGGCGCAAAGCCAGCCGGAGCGACACTGGAGAATGTCAGCCATTGCCTGAAGGATTTGGCCAAATACCTGCAGAGCGAGCGCATCGAAAGCGTGGCTCTGCCCTGTCTGGCAACAGGGGTTGGCGGGTTGGAGTGGAAGGAAGTCAAGCCGCTGGTGGAGCGTTACCTGGGAGACCTGGCCGCCACTGTGTGGGTCTACGAGACCTACCGCCGGGGAGTCGAGGCCGCCGAAAGGCCCTGAGGCTGCGTCATCGACTCTGAAAAGCCCGGCTTCAGGCCGGGCTTTCGGCTTCGGGCTCGACTGCATGACGTCACCTGCTGCAGGCGGCTGGAGGGGCGTAAAGGTCTTAGCCCTGCTTGGCAGCGGCTTCGACATTCACCTTGCTGGCAGACTGCTCGGACTGTTGCTGCTGGATGGCGGCCTGGGTCATGTGAACCATGCGGTCCTGCATCAGCGGGGACTCTTCGGCGAAGCTGGCTTGAGCGGCAAAGGCAGTAGCGGCGGCCAGAACGCTGGCGGCGATGATGTTAAGTTTCATGATGAACACCTCCGGTTGGTTTTGCTTGGGTTCATCTATAGATTAATGCGTAATAATTTTTGAAAAATAGCAAACAGGATTAATCAGTGTTGCTTTTTGGGTAATAATTTGGGCATGAAAAAGCCCGGCACAGGCCGGGCTTTGCGTTCTCAGGCGATCAGGCCAGGTGGTTCTTGTCCAGCTCGATGGACTTGTCGAGGGTTTCCAGCAACTGCTTGCGCACCTTCAGCTTGGTATTGCGGTGGGCAGTCATGTTCAGCTTCTTCAGGTGCTGTGCGGCTTCCAGGGCGGCGGCCTGGAGCTGTTCTGCCGGCACCACCTTGTCGAGGAAGCCGGCATCCACGGCGTCACGCGGGTTGAACATCTCGGCATTCACCACCGAGCGGGTGAAGGCGGAGCGGCGCAGGCGATCACGGGCCAGCTCAATGCCGACGTGGTGCATGGTCATGCCGATGGCCACTTCGTTCAGGCCGATCTGGAACGGACCATCGACGCCGATGCGGTAGTCCGCCGAGAGCAGAATGAACGCGCCTTTCGCTACTGCGTGGCCGGTGCAGGCGACGATGATGGGGAAAGGGTGGGAAAGCATGCGGCGCGCCAGGGTCGAACCGGCAGCGACCAGATTCACGGCGTTTTCAGGCCCGGAGGTCATCACCTTGAGGTCATAGCCGCCGGAGAGGATGCCGGGCTGGCCGGTGACGATGACGATGGCGCGGTCCTTCTCCGCCTGGTCCAGGGCCTGGTTGAAGGCTTCGATGACCGCGGGAGAGATGGCGTTCACCTTGCCGTTGTTCAGGGTCAGGGTGGCGATGCCGTCTTCGAATTGGTAGCTGATCAGCTCACTCATGGCAGAGAGTCCTGGGTTGGAGTCCGTGGGTTGAAGTGGGCCAGAACATACTGACGCGGACCTGGAGCGTAAAGCGTTTTGACTGACTGGTGGGTCATCCAGCGGCCACTAAATTCGGGCGATATCTGTGCGCTGTGCACGCAAATTCTCGCAGCTCTCATAGAGAGGTCGAGGGTGTGCTGTTAAGCTGCCACTATCCCTGCGCCCCGCTCTCGCACAATCCAGGATGTGCCTTCCATGTCGAAGATTCTCAAGTGGTCCCTCTTTGCCGTCGTCGCGATCGCCCTGATCATCAAGGCGTCGCTCTGGCTCTCTGTGCGCAGTGTGGTGAACGACGCAATCGCTCGTGTTTCGCCATTCATGGAGATCACCTACGGTGGCATTTCCTCGTCCTTCGACGGTCGGGTGGGGCTGCAGAATGTGGTGATCAGGGTGCCAATGGCCGGTGACAGCCTGAAGGTTTCCCATGCACAGTTGAAGTTCAATGGCCTGCGCGAACTGCTCAGCTTCAAGGAGCGCCTGGGCGAGGGCAAGCTGCCGGAGCAGATGGCGGTGGACCTGAAGGGCGTTGAACTGCAGATTCATGGCCCGTTCATGCAGTCGCTGTACGCCCAGCCGGCGGAGAAGAGCGCCTTCACCGCCATGAGCGAAGTGGCCTGCGGCAACGTACGCAACATCGGTGTCGATGAGTTGCTGCAGATGGGTTACCGCACCCTCGAATCGGACATCGAGTTCTCCTACCGCCTGCAGCCGGGCGCGCAGACCCTGACCTTCGACCTGCGTAGCGACACCCGCGACATGCTGGACATGCACACCAGCATGACGCTGATGAACGTCTCCGAGCGCCCGGGCGATATGCGTGTGAACCCTCCGCGGGTGTCTCAGGTCGTCGTCGAGATGAATGACAACCAGTACCAGCGCCGAGTCAGCGAATTCTGCCGGGGCAAGCTGGGCGTGGACCAGAAGGCGTATACCGCGCTTTCGCTGGAACAGTTCGACAAGGCGCTGCGCCAACAGCGTATCGCCCTGGACAAGCCGGTGCTCGAGGCTTACGGCCGTTACCTGGAAGACCCGCGCTCGCTGCGCGTTGAGCTGACCCCCAGTGAGGGTATGGCCTGGGACGGCCTGCAATTTTTCGAGCCCAAGGATGTGATTCAGATGCTGCATCCGGTCGTCTTAGTAAACCAGCAGTCGGTTACACCGCTGGGATTCGCCTGGGTCGACCCGCTGAAGAAAAAAATCACGCCGGAAAGCCAATATCAAATGGTTTCGGCCCAAGAAACGGTTGAGTCGCAGGCCAGAACGCAGCAATATGAGTTCGTTAGCGTTGAAAGCCTTGTCCAGTACACCGGCAAGCGCCTGCAGTTCATCACGTTCGATGGTGCCTATTACCAGGGTGTGCTGCACAAGGTGGAGAACGGTCGAGCCTATATCACGGTCCTGATGGGGACCGGCTCGGCAGAAATGTTCCTCCGCCTGAACAAGATCAATCAGGTGCGGGTCATGTTGTGAGGCCCCCGGAAGGAGAGAGCAAGTGAGTGAGTCGTTGTCCATCCAGCATGATGAAACCAGCCACCAGTTCGTAACGACTGTTGATGGTCATCGCGCCTATCTGGCCTACATGGATCTGGGCAAGCAGACGCTCGACATCTATCGCACTTTCGTTCCGGACAGCCTTCGCGGCCGCGGCATCGCCGCCGCCCTCACCGAACACGCGCTGCAGTTCGCCGAGCGCAAGGGCTACAGCGTAATCCCGTCGTGCTCCTATGTGGAGCGTTACCTGGAGCGCCGCCAGCGCCACACTGATACTGCGCTCTGATCATCAGGGCGCAGAAATGAAAAGCCCGGCCAATGCCGGGCTTTTTTATGCCTGATGGAATTCCATTTCCGGCAGAAGTTCTGTAGGAGCGAGCATGCTCGCAAACGGTGTTTCTACCCAGCGTCAAGCGATTCGCGAGCAGGCTCGCTCCTACAAAAAGCACCGGTGCAGAATTTGCCAAAGAAAAAGCCGGGCATCTGCCCGGCTTCTTCCTATCCGCTCGAAGCGTCAGCCGCGCTGGCGCTTGGGCAGGACGTCCTTGAGCTTGGCATGCATGCTGCGCACGGCCTTCTCGGTGGTGTCCCAGTCGATGCAGGCGTCGGTGATCGACACGCCGTATTTCAGCTGGCACAGATCCTTCGGGATTGGCTGAGCGCCCCAGCCCAGGTGGCTTTCGACCATCAGGCCGACGATGGAATTATTACCTTCGGCGATCTGGTTGGCGACGTTGTCCATCACCAGCGGCTGCAGGGCCGGGTCCTTGTTGGAATTGGCGTGGCTGCAGTCGACCATCACGTTGAGCGGGATCTTCGCCTTGGTCAGTTCCTGCTCGCACAGGGCGACGCTGACCGAGTCATAGTTCGGCTTGCCGTTGCCGCCGCGCAGCACCACGTGGCCGTAGGCGTTGCCCTTGGTGGTGACGATGGAGACGCCGCCTTCCTGATTGATGCCCAGGAAACGGTGCGGGCTGGAAACCGACTGCAGGGCGTTGATCGCCACGGTCAGGCTGCCGTCGGTGCCGTTCTTGAAGCCGACCGCCGAGGACAGGCCGGAGGCCATCTCGCGGTGGGTCTGGGATTCGGTGGTGCGCGCGCCGATGGCCGACCAGCTGATCAGGTCCTGCAGGTACTGCGGGGAGATCGGGTCGAGCGCTTCGGTGGCGGTGGGCAGGCCCATCTCGGCGAGGTCGCGCAGCAGCTGGCGGCCGATGTGCAGGCCGTCCTGGATCTTGAAGGAGTCGTCCAGGTACGGGTCGTTGATCAGGCCCTTCCAGCCGACGGTGGTACGCGGCTTCTCGAAGTACACGCGCATCACCAGGAACAGGGTGTCGGAGACTTCCGCGGCCAGCACCTTCAGGCGCTCGGCGTATTCGTGGGCGGCCTTGATGTCGTGGATCGAGCAGGGGCCGATCACCACGAACAGGCGGTGGTCCTTGCCGTCGAGGATGTCGCGGACGACCTGGCGGCCATTGGCGACGGTGCGCAGGGCGGCATCGGTCAGGGGGATTTCGCGCTTGAGCTGCTCCGGCGTGATCAGTGTCTCGTTGGAGGCAACGTTAAGGTCGTCGATCTGTAAATCAGCCATCGTGGTACTCAATCAGGTCACGGGTGCCGGCCGCCAGAAATCCCCGTGCGATGGGGCGCAGGCAAATGTGTCGCTAAGGGGAACCCGAACCTTAACCGTTCAGGCGTGACCTCGACAATGGCTCGATGCAGGAAAGTGCCCGCAACACGGGCATTTGCGCAACTTTCTGCGCGACGTCGATCAGACCGCGCAAAACAATGGGAAGTCCGCGGCGTTCTGCGCGATCCACTCCAGTGCCAGGTCCTCGAAAGGCAGGCTGTTGCCGCTGGCCCGCTCCCGCTGGCGGCGGTACTGCTCGATCTGGCAGACCTGCTCCACCATGCGTGCCCGGAAAAGCGTGTCCTCGTCGATGAAGGCGATGCCCACGCGATAGTCGCTGGCCTGCTTGCGGCTCCAGGCGATGATGCCGGGGTAGCGGGCGGAGTCGCCCAGCAGGGGGATGCGCAGTTCGATGGAGGTGCCGCGGCGAAAGCCCCGTGGCGAATTGCACGCGACGCCGCCCAGGCTGATATTGTGCAACCGCTGGCGCGGCAGGAAAGTCTGTTTGCGGATGACCAGCTCGACCGGAAAATCGCAAGGGTGACGCAGGAACTGACGCATGACGGAACGCTCCGACTGCAATCTTTATAGTGGTGGCACCTTGAGTATAGTGCCGGCCCTGGAGCTGACCGACCTGGATGCCGACCGCCGGCTGCTGGAGCTGCCGGGCGTGTCGCTGCTGATTTTCACTGGTGAAGGCTGCTCCACCTGTCGCTGGGCGCGGCAGGCTCTGCCGCAGTTCCACCTGCCGGTGGCTCGCCTGTGCTGGATCGATGCCGGGCACAGCGGCGGCCTGGTCGAGCGCTACGAAGTCTTCCACCTGCCTTCCCTGTTCCTGGTGCGTGACGGCCACTTCCTGGGCGCTATCCATGCCCCCCTGCGCCCCGAACCCCTGATCCAAGCCCTGCGCGATGCGCTGTCGCGCCCTGCTGAGGAGTTGCCTTGATGAATCTGCGAATCGGCATCATCGGAACCGGCGCCATTGGCGGTTTCTACGGCCTGATGCTGGCCCGTGCCGGCCACGACGTGCATTTCCTGCTGCGCAGCGAATACCCCGCTGTCGCGCAGAACGGTCTGCGCCTGAACAGCCAGGTGCATGGCACGCTGAGCCTGGCGCCAGTGAATGCCTATGCCGACGTGGCGAAGATGCCGCCCTGCGATTGGCTGCTGGTGGGCGCCAAGACCACCAGTAACGCCGACCTCGCGCCGCTGATCATTCAGGCCGCTGCACAGGGGGCGAAGGTCCTGCTGCTGCAGAACGGCCTCGCCGTGGAAGACCAATTGCGGGCTCTGTTGCCCGAGCACATCCATCTGCTGGGTGGACTGTGCTTCATCTGCGTGCATCGCGCCGAGCCGGGTGTGATCGAGCACCAGGCCTTCGGCGGCGTCAACATCGGCTATCACTCCGGCCCTGCCGACGAGGCCGAGGCGCGCCAGGCGATAGTGGAGGAGGGCGCCGCACTGTTTCGCAGCGCGGGCCTGGACTCCAACGCCATGCCCAACCTGGAGCAGGCGCGCTGGCAGAAGCTGGTCTGGAACATCCCCTACAACGGCCTCTCCGTGCTGCTCGACAGCGGCACGCGGGCGATCATGGACAACCCTGACAGCCGCGCCCTGGTCGCCGAGCTGATGGAAGAAGTCATCGCCGGCGCCGCCGCCTGCGGGCATTCGCTGCCTCCGGGCATTGTTGGCGCCATGCTCAGCTCCACGGATGCCATGCCTGACTACCTGCCGAGCATGTACCATGACTTCGCCCAGCGCCGACCGCTGGAGCTGGGCGCTATCTACGCGGCGCCACTGGAAGCTGCACGCCGGTCCGGGTGCGAACTGCCGAAGATCGAGGCGCTGTATCGCGGGCTGCGCTTCATCGACGCGCGCAACCAGGCTCGCTGACGAACGCCGGGGGAAGCATGGCAAAAGGGTTGGGCGACAAGCTGGTGGTGGCTATTTCCTCGCGGGCGCTGTTCGATCTGCGGGAAAGCCATCAGGTCTATGAAAGCGAGGGTGTCGAGGCCTATCGCCAATACCAGATCGCCCGCGAGGACGAAGTCCTGCCGCCAGGCGATGCATTTGCCTTGGTGCAGAAGCTGCTGGCCCTCAATGGCGGGACCGACAGCGCGCCGGTGGAGGTCATCCTGGTCTCGCGCAACAGCGCCGACACCGGCCTGCGCGTGTTCAACTCCATCCAGCATTACGGCCTGGGCATCTCGCGCGCCGCCTTCGTCGGCGGTCGCAGCCCCTATCCGTACCTCAAGGCGTTCAACTGCCACCTGTTCCTCTCGACCCACATCGAGGACGTGCGCAACGCATTGGATGCCGGCTTCGCCGCGGCAACCATCCTCTCCGGCGGCACCCGCCGGGAGGCCAATGGCGAGCTGCGTTTCGCCTTCGACGGCGATGCCGTGCTGTTCTCCGACGACTCCGAACGCGTCTACCAGCAGGGCGGGCTTGAAGCCTTCCAGACCCACGAGCGCGAGTCCGCCCGCGAGCCGCTGGGCGGCGGGCCGTTCAAGCCCTTCCTGGCGGCGCTGAACCGTGTGCAGCAGGCCTTCCCGCAGGAGTCCTGCCCGATCCGCACGGCTCTTGTCACTGCGCGGTCCGCCCCGGCCCACGAGCGGGTGATCCGCACGTTGCGCGAGTGGGATATCCGCCTGGACGAATCGCTGTTCCTTGGTGGTCTGGACAAGGCCGCTTTCCTCGAAGCCTTCGCCGCGGACGTGTTCTTCGACGACCAGCCGATGCACTGCGAGAAGGCTCGGGAAGTGGTAGCCACCGGCCATGTCCCCCATGGTGTGAGCAACGAGAAGCAGGTCGCCGGATAGCCGCTGGGCCGCGACATCCGGCCTTCTCGGAGCGATTCGCGTTCTCCTGCTACGCTGCTGGATAGGCCCCGCCGCGCAGGCAGTCGAGGAGGCCGCATGATCCGATCGATTCTTTACGCCACTGACCTCGGTCTCTACGCCCCCTATGTCCTTCAGCACGCACTTTCTTTGGCCCGTGCCTACGGAGCCGAGGTGTATGTCGTGCACGCGGTGGAGCCGCTGGGGCTGTTCGCCGAGTCCGTCCTGCAGACCTATCTGGACGAAGGCACGCTGAACGAGATGCGCACCCATGGCCTGGCCAACGTCATGGGCAGCATCGAGCAGCGGGTGATGGAGGGGTTCCGCGACGAGTTGGGGGAAGCGCGCCAGGATGCCGAACTGATCCGCTCGGTGCGCGTGGTGCAGGGGGATGCGCCGATGGTGATTCTCGATGAAGCCAAGCGCCTGGGCGTCGACATCATAGTCGCCGGCAGCCACAGCCACGGGGAGGGGCTGAACACGCCACTGGGGCGCACCGCCGGGCGACTCGTGCAACTGGCCGAGGTGCCGGTCTACCTGGTACCGATGCTGCAGCACCGTTGAGGGCTTTGTGACGATACGTCGGGCAAGCCCGGAATTTGTGTAGGGCTTTAGACGAATGGCATGCAGGGCAAAAAAAAACGTCTAGTTTTATTCCTTAAACCATTAATATGGTTATAAAACGACAAGCCCCTGATCGCGGGTCGCGACATTCATTTCGAGGAAAGTCCATGAAGCTTCAGCAACTGCGCTATATCTGGGAAGTCGCGCACCACGATCTGAACGTCTCCGCTACCGCCCAAAGCCTCTACACCTCCCAGCCCGGCATCAGCAAGCAGATCCGCCTGCTGGAAGACGAGCTGGGTGTCGAAGTCTTCGCCCGCAGCGGTAAGCACTTGACCCGCGTTACCCCGGCCGGTGAGCGCATCATCACCACGGCCGGCGAGATCCTGCGCAAGGTCGAAAGCATCAAGCAGATAGCCCAGGAGTTCTCCAACGAGAAGAAGGGCACCCTGTCCATCGCTACCACGCACACCCAGGCGCGGTATGCGCTGCCTGGCGTGATCAGTGGTTTCATCAAGCAATATCCGGACGTCTCCCTGCACATGCACCAGGGCACGCCCATGCAGATCGCCGAGATGGCCGCCGACGGCACCGTCGACTTCGCCATCGCCACCGAGGCCCTGGAGCTGTTCGGTGACCTGATCATGATGCCCTGCTATCGCTGGAACCGCTGCGTGATCGTGCCCCAGGGCCACCCGCTGACCAAGGTGCCGAAGCTGACCCTGGAGCTGCTGGCCGAGCAGCCCATCGTCACCTACGTGTTCGGCTTCACCGGCCGCTCCAAGCTGGACGAGGCCTTCAACCAGCGCGGCCTGGTGCCCAAGGTGGTGTTCACCGCGGCCGACGCCGACGTGATCAAGACTTACGTGCGCTTGGGCCTGGGCGTCGGCATCGTCGCGCACATGGCAGTCGATCCGAAGCTGGATAGCGATCTGGTGATGCTCGACGCCAGCCACCTGTTCGAATCCAGCGTGACCAAGATCGGCTTCCGTCGCGGCACCTTCCTGCGCGGTTTCATGTGCGACTTCATCGAGAAGTTCGCCCCCCACCTGACCCGCGACCTGCTGGCCAAGGCCGTGCAGTGCCATAACAAGACCGAGCTGGATGAGCTGTTCGACGGTATCGAGCTACCGGTCTACTGATTGCGTTCATAGCAGCGAGAAGCCCGGCATCTGCCGGGCTTTTTCATATCAGCCTATGCGCTAGCGCAGTATCGGGAATGCTCGGGCGCGTGCGATCCGAACCGTCGGCCATGGGGAAGCTTCCTTGTGTCTCAGGGGCGGGAAGAACTGGCCCATCAAGAAAGCGTCAAGGCTGAGGTTTACAGGCGATCCAGATCGTCGCGCCGCGCCAGTTCAGCGAGGGCCTCGCGTGAGTCCAGCGGTAGCTCTCCACGGCCTTCGAGCACCTCGTGGAGGAAGCTCATGAACACCGTGTAGACCACCTCGCGGCCGTCATCGTGACGAACCACGAAGAACGGTGCGGTGTCCACGCCGTACTGTGCGGCAACCAGCCAGCCGGTGCTGGCGGGGTTGCGCTCGTCGGCGACCAGGGTGCGGTCGATGCGGCTCAGGTAGCCGCCCTTGACCAGGCGTTCGTGGACTTCGCGGCACTTGCGGCAGTCCTGGCCATCGGCCAGGACCTTTTTCACCAGGGTGATACGCATGGGATCGACTCCGCCGCAGGCGTGGAGGAGTCCGATCCTGTGCTGCGGGTAGACAAGGAATTTTCCGTCAGTCGAGGGTAAGGCTTCAGGCCTTGCTGATCAAATTACCGGCGTGCAGGCCACACTCTTTCTGCGTGGCTTCTTCCCACCACCAGCGGCCTTCGCGCTCGTGCTGGTTCGGCAGCACGGGGCGGGTGCAGGGCTCGCAGCCGATGCTGATGAAGCCGCGCTCATGCAGGCTGTTGTAGGGGATTTCCAGCATGCGGATGTAGGCCCAGACGTCTTCGCTGCTCATGTTGGCCAGCGGGTTGAACTTGACCAGCGGCTTTTCCGGAGTGGAGAAGGCTCCGTCCAGCTCGACCACGGCGACCTGGCTGCGGGTGCCGGGGCTCTGGTCCTTGCGCTGCCCGGTGGCCCAGGCGGTCACGGTGGAGAGTTTGCGCTTGAGCGGCTCGATCTTGCGGATGCCGCAGCACTCGCCGTGGCCGTCCTTGAAGAAGCTGAACAAGCCCTTTTCCTTGACGAACGGCTCCAGCAGGCGAGGGTCCGGGGTCATCACCTCGATGGCGATACCATAGTGCTCGCGGACCTGTTCGATGAAGCGATAGGTCTCCGGATGCAGGCGGCCGGTGTCCAGGCTGAATACCTTGACGTTCTTGTTGAGCTTCCAGGCCATGTCCACCAGCACCACGTCCTCGGCGCCGCTGAAGGAAATCCACAGGTCGTCGCCGAAGTGCTCGAAGGCAAACTTCAGGATGTCCTGTGGGGATTTGCTGGCGTAGCTCGCGGCGATTTCCGCGATATCGAACGGGAGGCTCATCAGGCGGTATTCCTAGTTTTAATGGCGCAGTGCGCTCTGTGGGCGCGATGGTAGCAAAGAGGGGGATATGCCCCTAAATAACCATCAGGAAGGTCGACTGATGTGTTTGGGTATAAGTGCCGCGTTGCGCCGCTTGGAGCGAGCGGCTAGAGTGCCGCCTCTCAAGTCAATCCTGCGGGGAAATCGTTCGTGGAAATCGCCTGTCTCGACCTGGAAGGGGTTCTGGTTCCGGAAATCTGGATCGCCTTCGCTGAAAAAACCGGTATCGAAGCGCTCAAGGCGACGACTCGCGATATTCCGGACTACGACGTGCTGATGAAGCAGCGTCTGCGCATTCTCGACGAGCACGGCCTTAAGCTGTCCGACATCCAGGAAGTGATCGCCACCCTGAAGCCGCTGGAAGGCGCCGTGGAGTTCGTCGACTGGCTGCGCGAGCGCTTCCAGGTGGTGATCCTTTCCGACACCTTCTACGAGTTTTCCCAGCCGCTGATGCGCCAGCTCGGTTTCCCGACCCTGCTGTGCCACAAGCTGATCACCGACGAGACTGATCGCGTGGTGGATTACCAGCTGCGCCAGAAGGATCCGAAGCGTCAGTCGGTCATCGCCTTCAAGAGCCTGTACTACCGTGTCATCGCCGCTGGCGATTCCTACAACGACACCACCATGCTCTCCGAAGCCCACGCCGGCATCCTGTTCCACGCGCCGGAAAACGTGATTCGCGAGTTCCCGCAGTTCCCGGCGGTGCACACCTATGAGGACCTGAAGAAGGAATTCCTCAAGGCGTCCAATCGCCCCCTCAGCCTGTAAGACCGGCTGTGATGAAAAAGCCCCGCGGATGCGGGGCTTTTTCTTATCGGCTTCTTTTTCTGTAGGTAACTGGCAATCCCAGCGAGCCTCACAGGCTTTCCAGTGTGCGCAGCAGCACGCCCACCTTGGTCAGCGACTCCTCGTATTCTTCCTCCCAGTTGGAGTCGGCCACGATGCCGCCGCCGGCCCAGCAACTGGCCTGGCCGTCCTTCACCAGCACGGTACGGATGGCGATGGAGCTGTCCATCTCGCCACGCACGTCGAGATAGAGCAGGCTGCCGCAGTAGATGCTGCGCTGGGTCGGCTCCAGTTCATCGATGATCTGCATGGCGCGAACCTTCGGTGCGCCGGTGATGGAGCCGCCGGGGAAGCTGCCTTCGAGCAGGTGCAGCGCATCCTTGTCGGCCGCCAGTTCGCCGCGCACGCTGCTGACCAGGTGGTGGACATTGGGGTAGGTCTCCACTGCGAACAGCTCGGGTACACGCACGCTGCCCGGCCGGCAACTACGGCCCAGGTCATTGCGCAGCAGGTCGACGATCATCAGGTTCTCGGCGCGGTCCTTCTCGCTGGCGAGCAGGGCTTCGGCGTTGTTCCGGTCGGCCTCGGGGGTATTGCCGCGCGGGCGGGTACCCTTGATCGGGCGGGTTTCCACCTGGTTGCCGTGAAGCTGGATGAAGCGCTCCGGCGACAGGCTGAGGACGGCGCCTTCAGGCAATGCCAGATAGCCGGCAAACGGCGTAGGACAGGCCTCGCGCAGCGCGCGGTAGGCCAGCCAGGGGGAGCCGCTGCAGGGGGCGCGGAAGCGCTGGGTGTAGTTAACCTGATAGCAGTCGCCGGCCAGGATATAGTTGTGCACTCGCTCCAGCGCTTCGCGGTACTGATCGCGACTCAGGTCCGGCCGGAATGGCGCACCCAGCCGGAAGGGCGGCAGGGCGTCGCCATCATGAGCCGCTTCGAACAGCCTGATCAGGCGCTCCCGCTCGTCCGCCGCCAGCGCCGGATGGAATACCAACCGGCTGCTGCGTTCCTCGTGGTCGGTGAGCAGCGCCCAGGCATACAGGCCCAGGCGCGCATCGGGCAGGGCGAGATCATCCAGGTTCGGTTCGGGCAGGTGCTCGATGCGCCGGCCAAAGTCATATCCGAGATATCCGATCATTCCGCCGACGAATGGCACATCGACAGTGTCGGGTACTCGAGCTTCGCCCAGGCTCTGCAGGGCGCTTCTTACTCGAGCGAAAAAGCGGTTGGCCGATTCTCCGGCCAAAGGTGCCAACTCTGCCAATGGCCAGGCGCTCAGAAGGTCATAGCGTCCACGTGTGGCAATGGGTCGACCGGCGTCCAGGAGGACGGCGCCGGGTGCCCGATGGATCAGGGCGAAGCGTTCGCCCGGGTCTTCCTGGTAGGGAAGCGGGTGCAAAAAACAGTCAGGCATGGGTAACAGCGTGCAGGCAAATGAGGTGATCAGGTCGGCTGAAGTATCGATCCTAGAGCTATTTCTTCAGTTTACGTAGGAAGGGCATTCTGATAAGAAGTGACGAATCCCACGCGGACGATGCTCCGTACCAACAACGATAATGACATAGGGATACAGGCCGTGGATGTAGTGCTCGAACCCGCAGCCGGCAGCCTTCTGCGCTCCAGATTAACACCCCCTCGGGTGCCTGCTGATTATTTGATTCGTCCCGCGGTACAGAATGCCCTGGACCGTCATCCTTATGCCTCGATACTGCAGTTCTGCGCGCCGGCCGGTTTTGGCAAGACCACCGCGCTGGCGGCATTGGCCGGCAAGCGTGCGAGCGAAGGCCACCAGGTCGCCTGGCTCTCCCTGGAGAGTGACGACGACGATCCCGGCCGTTTCTGCCTGAAACTCATCCAGGCGCTGGCCACTGCCGTGCCGGGCATCGGCGAGGATGCGCTGGGCTACGTGCGCAACACCATGCGCGTGCCCGTGGTCGCGGTCATGGAAAGCCTGCTGATGGACCTCTCCCGCGACGAGCGCAAGGTCCTGCTGGTACTCGACGACCTGCATGAGATCACCCATTCCGACGTCTTCGCCGGCCTCAATCGCCTGGTGCAATACGCGCCGCCCGGCCTCACCCTGGCCATCGGCAGCCGTTCCCAGCCGCCGCTGAACCTCGCCACCTGGCGCGCCAAGGGCCTGCTGCTGGAAATCGGCCAGGACGAGCTGCGCCTGTCCCGCGACGAAACCCGCGAATACCTGGCCCGCGATGGCCTGCAACTCGAAGATAGCTGCCTGCAGTCGCTACACAACCAGACCGAAGGTTGGATGGCGGGGGTGCACCTGGTCAGCCTGTGGTTGCGCCAGCAGTCTGGCGCGCCGGAGGACCTCAAGCTGCTCAGCAGCGACAAGGCGGCGGTGGGCGATTACCTGCTGCGCGCGGTGTTCGAGCGCCTGCCCGCCGATGTGCAGGACGCACTGCTCTCGCTGGGGATTGCCAATCGCCTGAACGGCGACCTGGCCAATACCCTGACCGGTCGCCAGGATGGCCAGGCGCTGCTGGAGCACCTGGACAGCATGCAGCTGTTCCTCCTGCCGCTGGACCGGGATCGCCAGTGGTACCGCTTCCACCAGTTGTTTGCCGACTTTCTCCGGGCCCGCCTGCGCGAGCGCGACCCGGAACGCTTCAAGCAACTGCACTTCAACGCCAGCCTGTGGTTCACCAATCACCACATGCCGACCCTGGCCATCGAGCACGCCTGCCTCGCCGAGGATCCGGAGATGCTCGCTGCGCTGGTGGACGGCTGCGGCCTGGAGCTGATCAACCGTGGCCAGCTGTACCTGATTTCGCGCTGGCGCAAACATGTGCCCAACGAGATCGCCGAGCGCTACCCGATCCTTGTGCTCAGCGACGTCTGGACCCGCGCCACGGAGCTCAGCCTGCCCGAGGCCAACCGCATGATCGACGAGCTGCTGGCGCGCTGGGGCGACTCGCGCGGCAGCGGCCCGATGGGCAACCAGTACCTTTCGGCACTGGCAGTGAAGGCCGTGCTGGCGCTGCAGAAGGATGACCTGGAGCAGTGCATCACCCTGGCGCGCAAGGTGGAGAGCCAGCTGGGTCAGAACTCGGCGTTTCTCGAGGGAGCCATCCTGCTGATCGCGGCCTTCGCCCAGGTCGTGCGTGGCCAGGCGGAGCAGGCACGTCGATTGATGGGGTTGGCGCAGCAGCGCAACCACTTCCTCGACGGCCGCTACCTGCACATGCAGCAGTGCACCATCGAAGTGGTGCTGGCGCTGGAGCAGGGCCAGGTCAAACAGGCGCAGATGCTCATCGAGCGCGTGCGCGAGCAGGCCATGCCGCTGTTCGACAAGCGCTCCCAGGCGCTCGCCCTGCCGGCCATCGCGGAAGCGCTGACCGCCTACTACCGTACCGAGCTGGACGGCCTGGAAGAGCGGCTGCGCTGGGCGCTGGGTCGGGTCGATGTGGTCAATCCCATCGACCTCTACGCCCAGGGTATGCAGTGCCTGGCGCGCATCCAGCGCCTGCAGGGGCGCGGCAAGGAGGCGCTGGCCACGCTGGGTCTGATGCAGACCCTGGCCTCGCGCAACCAGTCCTGGCGCTTCTTTGCCATGGCAGTGGGCGAGGAGATCAACCTGATCCTCCAGGAAACTGCCACTGATCGCTGCAAGCGCGCCGAGCAGCGCCTCAAGGCCATCGACTGGGCCAAGCTCGCCAGCCACTACAAGCAGATGCCGTTCAACCCGGTGCTCTGGGTACAGGGCATCAGCCGGGTTCGCCTGCTCCAGGCGCGCGGGCACTTCAGCGAGGCGCTGCACGAAATCACCCAACTGCGCGGCATGCTGCAGCCGGGCTGGCACGGCCTGCAACGGCTGCGCCTGGACCTGCTGGCGGCCTTGAGCTACCAGCGCCTGGGCTATCAGGAGCGCTCCCACAGCCTGCTCGGCCAATGCCTGGTCGGCGCCGAGCGGGAGGGGGTGCGGAGCATTTTCATCGAGGAAGGCGAGGGGATTCGCCAGTTGCTGCAGCAGCTGGAATCCACCGAGCGACAACCGGCACTGCAGGTCTTCATTCGCGGAATGTTGACCGTCTGGCCGGGGCAGGAAGCACGCAGGTCACCCGAGGTGCTCGAGGAAGGTCTGACCGACCGCGAGCGCGAGGTGGTATGCCTGGCGGCCCAGGGACTCTCCAACGAGGAGATCGGCCAGCAGCTGTCGCTGGCCCTGGGCACCGTCAAATGGCACCTGCACAACATCTACGAGAAGCTCAAGGTGCGCAATCGGACCCAAGCGATACGCCGTGCCCGCGAGCTGAGTCTGCTCTGACATGACGACCCTGACCACACTGCCGCAGCAGCCCATGCCGCTGCTGCGCACCAAGCTGTTCCCGCCGCGCACCGACAGCGATTCGCTGCTTCCGCGCCGCGCCCTGATCGATCGCCTGTACGCCAATCGCCAGCAGCGCGTGCTGATCCTCAGTGCACCGGCCGGCTTCGGCAAGAGCACCATTCTCAGCCTGTTCCGCCAGCGCCTGATGCAGAGCGGGGCACGGGTCGCCTGGATGTCCTGCGACGAGGGTGACAGCGAGCCGCAGCGACTGGTGCAGTACCTGGTGGCGAGCATTCGCAGTGTCGAGGCGGACTTCGGCACCAACACCTCGAACCTGCTGCAGTCGGACATGACCCTGCCGCTGGAAGGCATCATCGACGCCTTCCTCTCGGATCTCAGCCGCCTCGACGGGCCGCTGTACCTGTTCCTCGACGACTTCCACCAGATTCGCCACCCGGCCCTGGCCCACGGCGCGCGCTACCTGATCGAGCACCTGCCGGACAACATTCGCCTGGTCACCAGCACCCGTTATCGCCCGCGCTTCCTAGTGGACGAGCCGGGCCTGGCGCCGTGGGCCTTCTGCCTGAGCGGTGACGACCTGCGCCTGACCCGCGAGGAAACCGACACCTTCCTTACCGAACTCAAGGGCCTGGCGCTGAGCGACAGCGAGCTCAAACTGCTGCACAAGCGCACGGAAGGCTGGATCACTGCGCTGCATCTCGCGGCGCTGGCGCTGGCGCGCAATCCGGATCGCGCGGCGCTGCTCAAGGGGCTCTCCGGTACCGAGCGCGACCTCGCCGATTACCTCGCCGAGGACGTGCTGCGCAGCCTGCCCGAACCGCTGCAGCAGTTCCTCGACCAGACCTCGGTGCTCGACGAGTTCTGCGCCGAGCTGTGCAATGCGCTGACCGGGCGCCGGGATGGCCTGGACATGCTGATGCGGTTGCAGAATGAGCAACTGTTCATCATCCCGCTGGACGACCAGCGCGAGTGGTTTCGTTATCACCACCTGTTCGCCGAGTTCCTCCAGGGCCGCCTGGCGCGCAACTCCGACCCGACACCGCTGCTGCACGCCGCGGCTCGCTGGTGCGAGAGTCGCGACATGGCTGACCGCGCGATCAAGTACGCCCTGCGCGCCCGTGACTATGCGTTTGCCGCCGACCTGCTGGAGCGCCAGGGCGCCAAGCTGATCGCCGGCAACCGCGTCTACGGCATTCTCGGCATGCTCAGCAGCATTCCTGCCGAGGTGATCCGCGAACATCCGGTGTTTCAGATCTTCTACGCTTGGCAGCTGGCCTTCGAGCAGAAGTTCGCCGAGGCCGAGGCGCTGATCGAAGAGCTCAGCGTCCGGCTGCTGCAGGGCCAGGGCAAGGTGCGCCACTTCGGCATGGCCGAGTTGCTCGCCGTGGCCCAGGTGCTGAAGGCGCTCGTGCTGCTCTACCAGGACAAACTGGAGGCTTGCCTGAAGGTGGCGCGCCAGTGGCTGGCGCTGGTGCCGGGCAGCCAGCCGGTGTTTCGCGCCAGCCTGTCGTGCATCCAGGCGGCTGCGTATGCGCTGCTGGGTGACTATGCCGAGGCGGCCAACGCCATCGGTGTTGCCCGTGATTGCCTGCGCATGGCCGATAGCGAATACCTGCAGGTCGTGGTCAGCATGATCGAAGCGCTGATCTGCAAGGAACGCGGCGAACTGGAGCGCGGCCGGACCATTGCCGAAAGCGCGCGCAGCCGAGTGGAACGGGTTTTCGGTCGGCGCAGTCGGGTCGGCGGACCGCTGTCCCTGGCCTATGCCGATTTGCTGTATGAGCAGGATCGCCACGCGGCGATTCTCGCCGAATTGCCCTTGGCCACCACCTGGCGCGATGTCGCCACGCCGGTGGAGCTGATCAGTCGTGGTCAACTGGTGATGGCCAGGGCGCGTTTCTTTGCCGGTGAAGCCGAACAAGGGTTGGCCCAGCTCGACGAATGGTTGGTTGGCCTGCAGTCGCCGGGCTATGAGCGTGTGCATGCGTTGGCCATGAGCTGCAAGGTGCAATTGCTGCTGTGGATGCGCCGGCCGAACGAGGCCGAGCGTGTGTGCCTGCAACTGGCGGGGCATCTCTCCGGGCTCAACGCCGAGCGCTATGCCGACGCTCACTCCGCACTGGTGATGGCCGAGGCGCGCCTGGCTCTGTCAGAGCGCCATGCCGAGCGTGCCCAGCAGCGTCTGGAATCGTGCCTGGCGGGCTTTACCTCACTTTATCAGCGCGACCGGCGGCTGCGTCTTTCGCTGTTACTTTCTGTGGCGTATTGGCAGAAAGGTAACAGCGAAAAAGCCTTCGCTTTGTTCGCTCCCACCCTGGAAGAAGCCTGGAACCTGGGCTACCGGCGGCTGTTCCAGGACGACGCGCTGTGGCTGCTACCGCTCTGGGATGCCTGGAAGGTAGCTGAACCCAAACGTGCCTCGGCCTGGCAGGGGGTTGCGGAAATGCTTCGCGAGCAGTGCCGAAGGCTGTCTGTCGATCCGGAAAGTTTCGAAGAAAATCAGGATGTTAGCCATCGAGAGCGGGAGATTCTGCGGCTCGTGGCGGCGGGCTTGTCGAACCGCGACATCGCCCAGGCGGTGCATTTGTCGGAGGCCACCATCAAGTGGCATCTGCACAACCTGTTCGCCAAGCTCGGCGTGCGCAGTCGGACTCAGGCGGTTCTCAAGGGAAAGAGTCTGGGATTGCTGAGCGAAGCTTGAGTCAGACGGTTCGTTTGCGCCATCCCTTGGATGGGCTGGCAGGTTCACGGCGGGTCAGTAGCTTGGAGATCAGGACGCGAAGCTTCGTGCTTCACGAATCCATACCTGCGGCGCCTAAGGAAGAAGTCGTGGGTCTGGAAGATCGGCAGCAGCCGGTCAACCTGCAGCGGGGTAGGACGCCCCTTGCAGTGCCTGGGGCAACCCCACCTGAACACTGGAGATTTATAACAATGAAAATCAAGCAACTGGTTCTTGCAAGCGCAGTTCTGGCCGCTCCGTTCCTGGCACATGCCGACATGAAATCCATGGATGACGCTGCACTGTCCGGTATCACCGGCCAGGATGGCATCAGCATTTCCGGTACCTTCAACGCCTCCATCGGCGCCATCACCTACAAGGACGCCGATGCCGGCGGCGGTTCCCTGGTCCTGCAGGGTATCCATCTGCCGAGCGTGACCATTGCCGACAACGCCCCGATGACTGTCGACGTGGTGACCACCAACATCACCCCGTCCGGTGGCGGCACCGCTGTTGCAACCCAGCAGCTCGCCATCGGTCTGCCCACCGTGACCGGCGACGTTACCATCGACGCCGTCAAGGTTGGCACCACTGGAGCCAGCATTGGCTCGCTGACCGTTTCCAACCTGAACCTGGCTGGTTCGACCGTGAAGGTCTGGGGTCACTGATCCCGAGGTTGTACGCGCGGTAACCCTTGCCGGCGCCTGCCGGCAAGGTTTTTCCAGGATTGAAGCGAAGGGGGCTGGATGTTCGAGATTCTGCTGGGAAGCCTGCTGGGTCTGTTCGGTTTTACCCAGGCGGTGGATACCAAGCCGCAGCAGCAGGGCACAGTGAATATCTCGCAGCCGCTCACGCCCAACGGACCGTTTCGCGAGTCGGTGCAACTTGAACCGATGAGCCAGGTGCAGTTCCGCAACGTTATCCGCCAGGCCTATGACTACAGCTGTGGCTCGGCGGCACTGACCACGCTGCTGGATTACTACCTGGGCCGCAATCTGGAAGAGCGTCAGGTCATGGAAGGCCTGATCAAGTACGGCGAGGCCGACAAGATCGTCCAGCGCCGTGGTTTCTCGCTTCTGGACATGAAGCGTTATGCCGCTGCACTCGGCTACAAGAGTGGCGGCTTCCGTGCCGAGTTCTCCGACCTGGACTCGCTCGAACACCCGGCGCTGGTGCCGATCCACTATGCCGGCTTCAAGCATTTCGTCGTGGTCCGCGATGTCTACAACGACCACGTCTTCGTTGCCGATCCTGCCTTGGGCAACATCAGTTTCACCCGCGCCCGTTTCGAAGAAATCTGGGACCAGAACGTGCTCTTCGTCATCTACCCCAGCGGCCAGGAGCCCAAGAACGCCCTGGAGCTGCGCGAGGCCGACCTGCGTCTGGTGGATGACCGGACCGTCAGCCTGCTGGCATTCCGCGAATTCCCGGAGATGAGCAAGCTCACCCAGAACCAGATTGGCGAAGCCGCCACGAAGGGGGATGTTCAGTACATCCGGCGCAAGTGATCGCCCGATCGGCCCAGACGAATAAGAACAAGACCAGGGGATAGCAACATGGATTTCAAGGGGTTTGCGTGCGTTGCCGCTCTGGCCTTGCTGGTAAGCACCAGCACCATCGCCGAAGAAGCGACAACCGAAGACGCGCGTGACGCGCTGGCCAAGAAGGACACCGATGCCGACAGCGCCAAGGCGCTGGAGCAGGTGTTCCAGGCCGCCGAGAAAAGCTACACCCTGCTCAAGAAGGGTGAGCGCCAGCTGACCTACGGCTTCGACTACACCCTGATGCGCGACACGCGCCTGCAGGCCGTGCGCAGTGGCGAGAACGTCTACAGCGTACTGGCCCAGAGCGAGGCGCAGCACACCTTCACCAATTCCTTCACCTTCGACTACGGCATCTGGGACAACCTGACCTTCAGCATGCGTCTGCCCTTCGTTGCCAAGTACGACACCGAGCGTGACATCCATGCCTACAGTCTGGGCGACGTTTCCGCGACCCTGCGCTGGCAGCCCTGGGCGGCGCGTCGCGGCCGGCCGGTCACCACGCTCTACGCAACCCTCGGCCTGCCCACCGGCGACAGCCCGTACAAGGGTAACGTGCAGGACGACGTTTCCACCGGCAACGGTTTCTACAGCCTGGGCGCCGGTGCCAACATGTCCTACGTGATCGACCCGGTCGTGCTCTACGGCTCCCTCGGTTACACCTACAACATGAAGGTCGACGACATCCACCAGAACCAGTACGGCGAAGAACTGGAGAAGGTGGTGCCGGGCGATACCCTGAACTTCGCCATGGGCATGGCCTACGCACTGTCCTACGACGTTTCCCTGGCCACCTCCTACCAGATGGCCTACTCGTTCAAGAACAAGTACTACTTCAACGACCGTACGGTCGAGGCACCCGAGCAGACCAGCGCGATCATGAACTTCTCGCTCGGCCTGCGAACATCGCCGGACTACATCGTCAACGTGAACGCCGGTTTCGGTCTGACCGAAGACTCGCCGGATGTACTGCTGGGGGTTTCCCTACCCCTGGATATCCAAGGCCTCAAAGCCCAGTAACCGACGAGCGACTACCACATGACTATGCGCATTTCGCCCCTCGCGGTGGCGATGGCAGGGGTGGGGTTTGGCTGGGCGACGCTCGCCAACGCCCAGTTGGCCAACGACCTGACCATCGGCAACCCCAAGGCCATGGCCATGGCCAACGCGGTCACGGCCGACTCCACCGGCATCGACGCGGTGCACTACAACCCCGCCGCCCTGACCAAGCTCAAGGGTCGCCAGACCCAGATCAAGCTGATCACCGGGGTCATGGACATCCGCGCTGGTTTCAAGGCACCGCCGGACTATGGCTCCGCCGCATTCGGCCTGGACGACGACCCGGTGGCCGGCCAGAACAGCCGTACCCTGACCCCGACCATGTACCTGCCGGGCCTCGGCGGCATGACCGACATGCCGCTGCTGGTGGCGCCACTGGCGGGGCTGTCGATCAACCCGCCCGGCTCCAAGTTCACCTTCGCCACCAACGTCTACGCGCCCCAGGCGCTGGGCTATTCGCGCGACTCCGACAGCGACCCGGCGCGCTACGAAGGCCGTCGCGTCTCGCTGCAACGCATCACCTACTTCTCGCCCTCGGTGGGCTATGAGGTCAACGACACGCTGTCGGCGGGCCTGTCGATCGGCTTCTCGCACCAGGCCATGGCCCTGGATACCGACTTCCGCAACCCCGGCCTGCTCACCGGCCTGCTGCAGACCCTGCACGACACCACCTGCGTGCCGGGCGCACAGGAAATCGTCGAATTGGTGTTCAACGTCTGCGGTGGTCGCATCGGCCCCTACGATTCGCTGGCCAACCTCAAGCTGGACATGCAGCAGACCCTGTCGCCGAGCTTCAACCTCGGCGTGCTCTGGGAGCCCTACGACTGGTTCGCCTGGGGCGCGACTTACCAGAGCGAGTCGCGCATGCACCTCAAGGGCAAGTACCGCGTCGACTACACCAAGGACTGGCAGGGCTTCTGGTCCGGCATGCAGAGCTCCGTGTTCGGCGCCTTCCTCAGCCCGCTGTTCCCCTATGGCAATGCCGAGGAAGAGCACGGTGTGGCGACGCTGAACATGGTCAACCCGGACAGCTTCTCCACCGGCATCAAGGTGCGTCCGTTCGACAAGTGGCAATTCAACTTCGACCTGAAGTGGACTGACTACAGCGACTGGAACAAGCTGGAAATCGAGTTCGACAAGGAGCTCGACCTGCTGCGTATCGCCAAGAACTTCGCGCCCAACGGCGCCACCGACCACAGCATCATCCTCGACCGCGGCTACCAGGACACCTGGAGCTACGCCATGGGCATGCAGTACGACGTCAACGACCGCCTGCAACTGCGCGCCGGTTACGAGTACCGGCCCTCGGCGATTCCCAAGGACAAGGCGGATGCCCTGGTGCCCATTGGCGATGCCAACCTCTACGGCCTGGGTCTGGGCTATCAGTGGGACAAGGACACGGTGATCGACCTGGGCTTCAACTACTTCGTCTCCAAGCAGAGCATCAAGGCGGGCACCAGCTGCAACCTGAACTGCACCGGCATCGACAACCTGGTCTACAACCCTTATGCCGGACTCGATGTCAGCACCACGGTGAAGGCCTACGTCTTCGCCATGACTTACCGCACCACCTTCTGAGGGCATGAACATGGGCAGGCTGACCCTCCTGATCTCCTGCATCGCCGCCGCCGGCCTGAGTGCGTCGGCGCAGGCCGCCAGCGGCCGCTACCTGTCGTGGGTCGACGACAGCGGCCAGGTGCACAACACCTTCGTCGACGACAGCTATGCCAAACAGCAACGCCAGGCGGACAAACGCATCGACCGGAGCGACCGAGCGCGGTTGATCGACGTCAGCGCTACCCAGTGGCCGGGAAGCCGGCCAGCGGGGGAGAGCAAAAGGCGCTATTTCACCTGGGTCGATGCCCAGGGCAACCTGCAGAACAGCTTCTACGCCGCCGGCCAGGTCGCGCCTGGGCGTGCCGACTATGTGCTGCCCAACGGTGATCATTCTTCCGAGTACATCGATGCCGAGTCCTATGAGGACCGCGGCTTCGTCCGCAGCGAGAACGGCAGCCCTTACTTCACCTGGGTCGACGACAAGGGCCAGGTACGCAACTCGCCGATCACTGCGCAGCAGCGCGGCGAAACCTTCCGTCGTGGCGAACAGGGCGGCAGCCAGATCGCCTTCACCGAAGGCCGTCAGATCGACCTGAAAACACGCCCGAGCAACTTGCCGGGGCTCGATGGTGCAGGCGAGCAGACCGACGCCATGAAGGCACTGCTCAAGGGCAGCGGCAAGACCCTGGACGATCTCTACGTCGACCTGCAGCGGCGCTGCTGCGACCAGATGGGCGAGGGCGACTTCACCGAACTGTCGGCCGAGGAACCGCGTTATGAGGAGCTGAACAAGTTCTCGCCGAGCTTCGACTTCCCCATGGGCAAGAGCTACTACGTGGCGATGAAGTTGCCCAGCTCCCAGCGCGTCTACGGCCTGCGCGTGCGCAGCTTCGCCAATCACCAGGTGGTCTACCCGTCGCTGCTGTTCCTCGACGAGCAGAAACGCCCGACCCGGCTGGTGAGCGACGCGGTGTACAAGCTCAATCCGGAAACCTGGTACCGCTATGCGTTTATCGAGGGGACCATCCCGGTGCGTGCGAACCAGGGCGAGCGCTACGTGCTGTTGCTGACCACCGATGAGGACCGCAGCCTGCAGACTCTGGATAACAAACCGTACAAGCGCCCGCTGGAGAACCTGGCGGTGAACGAGGCGGGGATGAAGGTGCGCGATCACGGCGACCAGGGGGGCTTCGAGCTGGCGGTGGTGCGCTGAGCTGAAGCTCTTTGTAGGACCGAGGGGGACGCCTAGTTATTGCTCGCGAACCGCCCGACTGCGGAGTTGCCGGGGGATCCGTTCGCGAGCAAGCTCGCTCCTACAGGTAGATAGCGCAGCGACTACCCCATGAAAAAGCCCGGCATTTGCCGGGCTTTTTCCTGGGGCAGGGCGACTCAGACTTCCTTCGGATGAACATGGCCGAACAGCTGCTGGGAGAAGCGCACGCGCTCCTCCACAGTCTCCTTCACGCCCTTGGCTTCCAGCTCGGCGATATGCGCCTCCACGGCATGGGTGCGCAGGGTCAGGCCGCAGTCGTTGGCGATCTGGATGTTCAGGCCGGGCCGGGCGTTGAGCTCGAGGATCAGCGGGCCCTTATCCTGGTCCAGCACCATGTCCACGCCGATGTAGCCCAGGCCGCATAGCTCGTAGCAGCCGGCGGCGAGCTTCATGAAGCCGTCCCAGTTCGGCAACTGCACGCCGTCCACCGCATTGGTGGTGTCCGGATGCTTGCTGATCTTGTTGTTCAGCCAGGTGCCGCGCAGGGTCAGGCCGGTGGCCAGGTCCACACCCACGCCGATGGCGCCCTGGTGCAGGTTGGCCTTGCCGTTGGACTGGCGGGTCGGCAGGCGGAGCATCGCCATCACCGGGTAGCCCATCAGGACGATGATGCGGATGTCCGGCACGCCTTCGTAGCTGATGCTCTTGAAGATCTGGTCCGGGGTCACCCGGTACTCGATCAGCGCGCGGTCGCGGTGGCCGCCCAGGGAGTACAGGCCGGTGAGGATGCTCGACAGCTGGTGCTCGATTTCCTCGTGGCTGATGATCCGCCCGGAGACCGTCTTGTAGCGTTCCTCGAAGCGGTCGGCGATTACCAGGATGCCGTCGCCGCCGGCGCCCTGCGCCGGCTTGATCACGAAGTCGCTGCGCTCGCCGATGATTTCCGGCAGGCGTTCGATCTCCTTCTCGGTGGAGATGATCCCGTACATTTCCGGTACGTGGATGCCCGCTTCGATGGCGCGCTGCTTGGTGATGATCTTGTCGTCGACGATCGGGTACAGGTGCCGCTGGTTGTACTTGAGCACGTAGTCCGCGTTGCGTCGGTTGATGCCCATGATGCCTTTGGCTTCCAGGGCTTTCCATCGCTTGATCAGGCCGAACATGGCTTAGTCCTTGAGGAAGGCTTTGAAGCGGAACAGTTCGGTCAGGCGGTAACCGCGGTAGCGACCCATCGCCAGCATGAACGACACCAGGATCAGCAGCACGGCCGGGAAGGTGAACACGAAGTACACCAGTTCCGGTACGCGCATCAGGATGTGCGCCAGGGCGGCGGCGAACAGGGTGCCGATGGCAGCCTTCATGGCGTGGGCGGCGCCGCGCTCTTCCCAGGTGATCGACAGGCGTTCGATGCTCATGGTCAGGATCACCATCGGGAACAGGGCGACCGACAGGCCGCTCTCGAAGCCGAGCTTGTGGCTGAGCAGGCTGATAGCGGCGATCATCACCACCACAAAGGTCAGCACCACCGACAGGCGCGGCAGCATCTGCAACTTCAGGTGTTCCAGGTACGAGCGTAGCGACAGGCCCAGGGCGGTGATCACCGTGAACAGGCCGATGCCCCACTGCAGGCCGGTCTCGCGGAAGGCCAGGGCGATCAGCACCGGGGTGAAGGTACCCAGGGTCTGCAGGCCGATCAGGTTGCGCAGCACCAGGATCACCAGCACGCCGAACGGGATCATGATCATGATCTGGAAGGTCTGCTGGGTAGACAGCGGCAGGCCGTACAGCGAGTATTCGAGGAAGGCCGCGTCGGTGTTCTCGTCCGACAGCTTGGCCAGGCGGATGGCGTTCATCTCGCTGCTGTTCAGGCTGAAATTGACCGTCGCTTTCTTGCCGCCTTCGATGGACAGCAGGCTCTCGTCACCCAGCCACCATATCAGGCGGTCGTTGGGCAGGCCGCGTTCGCCGGTTTCCGGGTTGAAGTACAGCCACTCCTTGCCGTTGTAGCTGCGCAGCCAGAGTTCGGGTTGTTGCGGCTGGTTGGCGACCAGGCGGATGGTGTGCACACGCTCCAGCGGCACGTGGGCCACGGCGAGCAGGGTCTCGACCACGTGGGAGCGCTTGTCCAGGCTGGTATCGCCGGCCAGCAGCAGCTTCACGTTGTCGTCATTGAGGTTGTTGGCGCGCTTGATGGCTTCGCTGACGAAGGTCTCGACATCCGCCGAGTGCTGGCGGATGGGCGCGATCAGCGCTTCGGCGGCGATCTTGTCCGGGCCTTCGAGCGGCAGGCTGTCGCGGAAGATCGGGCCTTTCTCCTTGGCTTTTTCGCCGCTGGCGCCGGCATAGCGCTTGGTCAGCACCAGGCGGTAGTAGAGAGTCTGCTGGCCGCTGGCGCGGCGCGAGGACCAGGTCACCTTGCGGTTGCCGTCCGAGCGGTTGATGCCCACGCCGTAGTTGTTGGAGACGAAGCTCTCGTTGAGGCTGACGTAATCCTGAGTCAGCGGCGGCACGAACATCTGCACCTTCACCGGGGTCTTCGGCGTGGCGACGAACTCGACTTTGGCGTCGATGTTCCACAGGTCGTCGGTCTCGGCCTCGGTCATGGGAATGCCGAGGACGAAGATCTGGTAGGCAGTGATCGCGACGCCCAGCGTCAGCAGGATGGCGATCAGGACCTTCAGATGCAGGGTAAGAGAGCGCATGGGATTACTCGGCAGGTTTCGCTACGGGTTGGCAGCCGGGCTTGCCGGCAGCGTATTTCAGGCTCGGGTCGACCAGGGCGCCGAAACGCTTTAGCGCGTCGGAGCCGATCAGAAGCGGGTATTGGAAGGCGCTGCGGTCGGTAAGGTTCACTTCGATGGTGCGCAGGGCCTTGCCCATGCACAGCTCCAGTTCGATCACCGGGCGCGCGGTATAGGCCTTGCCTTCGTCAGGGTCGTAGTCGCCGTGGCGGCGCTTGATCTTGCTGATGCGCGCCAGGGGTTTCTCGATGGGCTGGCTGTCGGCGGTGTCGGTGGCCAGGTAGAAGCGCACCCAGGTCTCGCCGTCGCGCTTGAAGCGCTTGATATCGCGGGCGCTGAGGGAGGCGGTCTTGGCGCCGGTATCGAGCTTGGCGGCCAGTTCGATGTCCAGGTCGTTGATCCGTGCGTATTCGTTCAGGCCATAGACGGTCTTGCCGGCAGCGGCGCTGATGCCGGGAAGCAGAAAGATGCTCAGGAAGAGGAGCAGGGCAGTGGGCTTGAGTCTCATGGGCCTTGATGAGTGAGTGGCCGCAAAGCCTTGAAAAGAAACGCCCCGGTCGTCACCCCATATGGCTGTGGCCGGCATGCCGGCCGGCGGGACCTGGTGACGCCAGGCAATAGCGCGGCGAATTCTATCATGTGGTTTTTCGCTGGCGACAGTCGGTTGGCGCCTTGGCAGGGTATTTGTTTCAGGCTAATGACAGGCCGGCGCGTACCTGCCGAACAGCGAGGCGAGTGGCAGACTTTCCCCGTCCCGTCCGACCGCAGGAAGGCCGGACGGGTTCAGGGCGTCAGGGTTTTTCTTCTTGCGCAGTGACTTCGGTCCAACTGCTGTCCGGGTCGAAGCGGCTCATCTTCATGGCGATCTTGCCGCTCTCCGGGCCGAGGTTCTTCGAGAAAATCTCGCCGTCGTGGCTGATCATGAAGCTCATGACACCGCTGTCGCCGTACTTCACCGGCCAGGCGATCAGGGCAAAGCCGCGAGTCATCCTGCCGCCGATCTTATAGTCGTAGGCGCCACCCGGTGCCGATGGCCCCTGGGCGGTGAGGATGCGGTAGTGGTAGCCGTGCCAGCCGTCACCGGGCAGTTCGTCGCCGAACAGCGGGCCGAGCGGGCTCTCCTCGCCGCCTTCTTCCTCGGGCCAGTACAGGCCATCGTGGTATCCGTCGCTGCTGACGAATTTCTGTGCGTATTCCAGGATGCCGTCACCGTTGCGGTCGACCTCGGCGAAGTCCATCTGCGCATCGTGGTAGGCCTGCACGGCTTCCAGGGTCGACTCCTCGTTGCGACCGATGCGGCGGATGCGGATTTCCTCGCCGCCGGCCTTGGCGTTGAATGCCCAGCCTTTTTTCTCCTGCTCGATGGGCAGGGGCAGCGTCCAGGGATCGTTGCCCACCACCAGATGCGCGCGCCTCGCGTTGTCCTTGTGGATTTCGTGCTTGTCCCGATAGTGCGCGAGGAAGGCGTCCACCTCGTCGCGGTCGATACCTTCGGTGGGGATGTAGTTGTGCCAGTCATTGCCGAGCAGGGCAGCGAGGCGCTCCGGATCGGCTTTTTCGGTGCCGAGTGCAGCGATGAAAGCGTCGGCGGCGGCTTCCGGGGTGGGGAAGGACTCCTGCGCCAGCAGGAGGCCGGGCAACGCACCCAGGAGGGCGAGCGCCAGCAGGCGCGATGCGATATGCATGACTCGTCTCCTATCGGCGTCCGCCGCCACGAGGCGCGCGGGCAGGTCGTTGTACGGCATGCCCGGCGCGCGCCGCCTGCGGGCGGCTGGCAGCGGCGCGGCTGACTTGCCCGCGGTTGGCGAGCTCGCGGGTCTGCCGCGGATTGTTGGCGCCGGCGAAGGCGTTGTTGCGGGGAGCCTGGGTACGGGCGTGCTGCTGACGGGCCTGTTCACGAATTTTCTGGTTGTTCTGCGCCCTCGGTCGCTGCTGGGATTGTGCGTTGCGGCTCTGTGCCACGTTCTCCGCGCGCTGGCGGGCCTGGTTGACGTCACGCGGTTCGCGGTTGGCCTGCTGGGCACGCTGGAGGGCCTGCGGGTTGTCGCGCAGATCGCGGGTCGCAGCCTGGGCGCGCTCACGTGCCTGCTGATTGTTCGCAGGCGGTGCGACTCCCCGCTGGGCCAGGCTTTCCCGCGCGCGAGAGCGCTCCTGCGCCTTGGCCGAGTCGAAGCCGCGCATGGCCTCGCGCTGCTCGCCACCGGCAAGCCGGCGGTTGTACTGCTCGCGGCTGCGGGTATCGCGATAGGGCACGCCGTTGCGGTAGGTCGGGTCATGGCGCCAGGCGGTGCGATTGCCGTTGACGGTGCGGTTGCTGTTGAAGTCGCGGTTGACGTTGACGTTCCGGTTGCTGTTGAAGTTGTTGTAATGCTCCACGTCGACGTCGATCTCGTGGTCGTCCCAGTCGCAGTCGCCCCAGAGCGAGCCGACGATGGCGACGCCAGCGCCAAATGCCAGGCCGGTCGCCAGTGCAGTGGCTACCGGGTATTCGGGCGGAGGCGGGTAGTAGACCGGTGGGCTCGACGGATAGGCCCAGGTGCCGTAGACCTGCGTCGGGTTGTAGCTGGGGACGTAGACCACCTGCGGATCGGCCGGCTCGATGATGATGGTTTGCGCCGGCGCCGATTGCTGCACAACCGCGGTACCACCGCTGGGCGCGGGCTGAGCGGGAGCCGGCGACGCCGGTTTAACGGTGACGGTCTGCTGCTCATTCGACTGCAGGTTGCCGGCGGCCTGGGCCTGGCGACGCAGGCGCTGGATGGCGTCCATCACCGCATCAGGCTGGGCCAGGAAGGCATCGCCGACCCGCTGTACCCAGACCGGGTCCTGTCCCAGCGTCGCCAGTACCAGCGGGAAGGCAACCAGCGACTGGACGCTGGGGTCCCATGGCTGATTTGCCACCTGCTTTACGGCGTCGTCGCCACTGACTTTGGGGTTCGCCTTCGACCATGCTGCCGCGTCGGCCACATTGCCAGGATAGGTGGTCGCCATCAGCACCTGCGCCAGCAGAGAGTCGGGATACAGCGCGAGGGGCGCGAGCATCTGGTCCAGTTGCTCAGGGGTGAATACGGCCTGGGACTGTTGCTCTGCAGGGGCAGGGGCGGTGGCTGGTGGCGCGGGCGCAGCAGCCTGGGCCGGGGGCGGCGCTGGCACGGCGGTGGGCTGAGTGTTGGCTGGTGGGCTCGGGTTGGCCGCCTTGGCTTTGGGTGGTTTATCCGAATCGCAACCCGACAGCGCCAGCAAAACGACCAGAACCAGGTACTGACATTCTCGCATGGCGCTCTCCTGTGCCGTTGCAGTGGAATGCCCGCCCCATGACATAGGTCACGGGTAATTCGTGGGTCTGGAGAATGATAGGCGCAGCGGCGAGAAGCTGCCGAAAGATCAACGGCCGGTATGACCGGCCGTCGAGCGGAGAGGCGATGAGTCTCGGAGGGATTACTTCAGGCGGCGCTCGACACCTTTTTCCACCAGGATCTTCGCGGAGATTTCCTCCACCGAGAAATGTGTGGAATTGATGTAGGCGATGTTCTCGCGGCGGAACAGGTTCTCCACCTCGCGAACTTCGAACTCGCACTGGGCGAAGCTGGCGTAGCGGCTGTTGGGCTTGCGTTCGTGGCGGATGGCGGTGAGTCGGTCCGGGTCGATGGTCAGGCCGAACAGCTTGTGCTTGTAGGGCTTGAGCGCATTGGGCAGCTGCAGGCGCTCCATGTCCTCTTCGGTCAGCGGGTAGTTGGCCGCACGGATGCCGTATTGCAGGGCCATATAGAGGCAGGTGGGCGTCTTGCCGCAACGCGAGACGCCGACCAGGATCAGGTCGGCCTTGTCGTAGTAGTGGGTGCGGGCGCCGTCGTCGTTGTCGAGGGCGAAGTTCACCGCATCGATCCGCTCCATGTAATGCGGGTTATGGCCGATGCTGTGGGATTTTCCGACGGAATACGACGAGTCTGAGGATAATTCTTGCTCGAGCGGGGACAAAAAGGTCGAGAAGATGTCAATCATGAAACCGTTGGATTGCGCCAAGACCGAACGGATCTCACGATTGACGATGGTATCGAAGATGATCGGTCTTGCCCCGTCTGCCTCCGCAGCCCGATTGATTTGCTGTACCATGACGCGCGCTTTTTCTTCGGTATCGATGTAAGGTCGCGTCAGTTTGGTGAAGTTGATGTTCTCGAACTGCGCCAGAAGGCTCTGGCCGAGGGTTTCGGCAGTGATGCCGGTGCCGTCGGAAATGAAGAATGCAGTTCGTTTCATGTGCGCTGCGGGCCTTATTAGGTAGGATCGAATCCTGGTTATGATAGGCCCCACGTTTGCAAGGCCCTTTGCCGGGGCATTCTCACCCATTTTTCCGGCTCCGGCCAGAAGGGTGGGGCCGCTCCGACTCGTATGACCTTTTCCAACACTTAGTGGAGAGATCACCTTGGTAGAGTACGTAGTTTCCCTCGATAAGCTCGGCGTCCACGATGTCGAACATGTGGGGGGCAAGAACGCATCCCTGGGCGAAATGATCAGCAACCTCGCCGGTGCCGGCGTTTCCGTACCGGGTGGCTTTGCCACTACCGCCCAGGCCTACCGTGACTTCCTCGAGCAGAGTGGCCTGAACGATCGCATCCACGCGGCGCTCGATGCCCTGGACGTGGATGACGTCAACGCCCTGGCCAAGACCGGCGCGCAGATCCGCCAGTGGGTGATGGACGCCGAGTTCCCCGAGCGCCTCGATGCCGAGATCCGCAAGGCCTTTGCCGAGATGGCCGGCAGCAATGACAACATGGCCGTTGCCGTGCGTTCCTCCGCCACCGCCGAAGACCTGCCGGATGCATCCTTCGCCGGCCAGCAGGAAACCTTCCTGAACATCCGCGGCGTGGACAACGTGATCCGCGCGGCCAAGGAAGTATTTGCCTCCCTCTTCAACGACCGTGCCATCGCCTACCGCGTCCACCAGGGCTTCGACCACAAGCTGGTCGCCCTGTCCGCCGGCGTGCAGCGCATGGTTCGTTCGGAAACCGGCACCGCCGGGGTGATGTTCACCCTGGATACCGAATCCGGTTTCCGTGACGTGGTGTTCATCACTGGTGCCTACGGCCTCGGCGAGACCGTGGTGCAAGGCGCGGTGAACCCCGACGAGTTCTACGTCCACAAGCCGACCCTGGAAGCCGGCCGGCCGGCCATCCTGCGCCGCAACCTGGGCAGCAAGGCCATCAAGATGATCTACGGTGACGAAGCCAAGGCCGGTAAATCGGTCAAGGTGGTCGATGTGGAGAAGGCCGATCGCGCCCGCTTCGCCCTGTCCGACGCCGAAGTGACCGAACTGGCCAAGCAGGCCCTGATCATCGAGAAGCACTACGAGCGTCCGATGGACATCGAGTGGGCCAAGGACGGTGACGACGGCAAGCTGTACATCGTGCAGGCCCGTCCGGAAACCGTGAAGAGCCGTTCCAGCGCCAACGTGATGGAGCGCTACCTGCTCAAGGAAAAAGGCAAGGTCCTGGTCGAAGGCCGCGCCATCGGCCAGCGCATCGGCGCCGGTCCGGTGAAGGTGATCCACGACGTCTCGGAGATGGACAAGGTCCAGCCGGGCGACGTGCTGGTCTCCGACATGACCGACCCGGACTGGGAACCCGTGATGAAGCGCGCCAGCGCCATTGTCACCAACCGTGGCGGCCGTACCTGCCACGCTGCGATCATCGCCCGTGAACTGGGTATCCCGGCTGTCGTCGGCTGCGGTAACGCCACCCAGGCGCTGAAGGATGGCCAGCGTGTGACCGTGTCCTGCGCGGAAGGCGATACCGGCCTGATCTACGAGGGCGAGCTGGGCTTTGACGTTCGTCAGAACTCGGTCGATGCCATGCCCGACCTGCCGTTCAAGATCATGATGAACGTCGGCAACCCCGATCGCGCCTTCGACTTCGCCCAGCTGCCGAACGAAGGCGTGGGCCTGGCTCGTCTGGAGTTCATCATCAACCGCATGATCGGCGTGCACCCCAAGGCGCTGCTGAACTTCGCCAGCCTGCCTGCGGACATCAAGGAAAGCGTCGAGAAGCGCATCGCCGGTTACGACGATCCGGTCGGCTTCTACGTCGAGAAGCTGGTCGAGGGAGTCAGCACCCTGGCCGCTGCCTTCTGGCCGAAGAAAGTCATCGTGCGTCTGTCGGATTTCAAGTCCAACGAATACGCCAACCTGATCGGCGGCAAGCTCTACGAGCCGGAAGAAGAGAACCCGATGCTCGGCTTCCGTGGCGCCTCGCGCTACATCAGCGAATCCTTCCGTGACTGCTTCGAGCTCGAATGCCGTGCGATGAAGAAGGTCCGCAACGAAATGGGCCTGACCAACGTCGAGCTGATGGTGCCGTTCGTGCGCACCCTGGGCGAAGCCTCCCAGGTCGTCGATCTGCTGGCCACCAACGGTCTCAAGCGTGGTGAGAACGGCCTGCGCGTCATCATGATGTGCGAACTGCCGTCCAACGCCCTGCTGGCCGACGAGTTCCTCGAGTTCTTCGACGGCTTCTCCATCGGCTCCAACGACCTGACCCAGCTGACCCTGGGCCTGGACCGTGACTCGGGCATCGTTGCGCACCTGTTCGACGAGCGTAACCCGGCGGTGAAGAAGCTGCTGTCCAACGCCATCCAGGCGTGCAACCGCGCCGGCAAGTACATCGGCATCTGCGGCCAGGGCCCGTCGGACCATCCGGACCTCGCCAAGTGGCTGATGGAGCAGGGCATCGAGAGCGTGTCGCTGAACCCCGACTCGGTCCTCGATACCTGGTTCTTCCTCGCCGAAGGCCAGGCTTGACGTTTCCCTTACCATCCTGAGAAGGGCGGGTGATTTCACCCGCCCTTTTTTGTGCAATAGATTCCATGCAAAGCAGCAGTCAACTCTTTCCCGTCGCGCTCGTGAGCGCCGAACTGCGTGGCGACCTCACCGAGGACGTCTACCGCCTCAAGCCCAATAACAGCCCTGACTCCAGCGTCGAGCTGGCGGTCACCCGTCTCGGCCTTCCAGACGGGCGTCGAGGCGTACCGGTGATTCTGCTGCATGGCAGTTTCTCCAATCGGCGCTTCTGGTTCTCGCCCAAGGGCATCGGGCTGGGTGCCCACCTGGCGCGTGCCGGCTTCGACGTGTGGATCGCGGAAATGCGTGGCCACGGCCTGTCGCCGCGCAACGAGGACTACGACCGTAACCGGGTCGCCGACTACGCGCGCTTCGACCTGCCGGCCATCGCCAATTTCGTGGTCGAGCAGAGTGGCCAGGTGCCGCATTGGCTCGGCCACTCCCTGGGCGGCGTGACCCTCGCCGCCGCCCTGGGTGGTGGTTACCTGGGTGATCAGCAAGCGGCCAGTGCGGCGCTTTGCGGCAGCCAGGTCAGCCGCACCTACTGGCCGCTGAAGTTGCCCCCGGTGGCGTGGAGCGGGCGGTTCCTGCTCAAGCGCATGGGCGGCCTGTCCGGGGCCCGACTCAAGCGTGGGCCGGAGGACGAGCCGCTGGGCCTGGCGCTGGAGGCCCTGCACTGGTACAGCCTGTTCGGCCGTTTCGGCGAGAAGGGCAATGACTGGTGGGCCGGGCTGCAGAAAGTCTCCGTGCCCGTTCTGGCGGTCGGCTCCGATGGCGACATCCAGGACCCGGCCTGGGCCTGCCGCAAGCTACTGGAGCAGTTTGGCTCCGAGGTGCGTGAATATCTGCACCTGGGGCGTCGTCAAGGCTTCTCCGAGGATTTCGGCCACGTTGACATGCTGATCAGCAAGGGCGCCCAGCGCGAAGTCTGGCCACAGCTGCAGCATTGGCTGGAGCACGGTTGCCTGCCAGCGGGGCAGGGCGCTCTGGCGCAGGCTTGAGCTTGGCGTGGCAGGGAGTAGACTGTGACGCCATTGCGGCTTTCGGTCACATCCAGGCCTGAAACCCTGGCGGATTTCATCAAGAGGAGCGTCTCCATGCATTACGTCACCCCCGATCTGTGCGATGCCTACCCGGAGCTGGTCCAGGTCGTCGAGCCGATGTTCAGCAACTTCGGCGGGCGGGACTCCTTCGGTGGCGAGATCGTCACCATCAAGTGCTTCGAGGACAACTCGCTGGTCAAGGAGCAGGTCGAGAAGGATGGCAAGGGCAAGGTGCTCGTGGTGGATGGCGGCGGCTCGCTGCGTCGCGCGCTGCTGGGCGACATGCTCGCCGAGAAAGCCGCCAAGAGCGGCTGGGAAGGCATCGTGGTGTACGGCTGCATCCGTGACGTCGACGTGATCGCGCAGACCGACCTGGGCGTGCAGGCACTGGCCAGCCACCCGATGAAGACCGACAAGCGCGGCATCGGCGACCTGAACGTCGCCGTGACCTTCGGCGGCATCACCTTCCGCCCTGGCGAGTTCGTCTATGCCGACAACAACGGCATCATCGTTTCGCCTAAGGCGTTGAAAATGCCGGAATAATTCGAACCTTCCCACAAGGTTTCGAGTCAATGCCGGGAGCGGAAGCTTCCGGCATTTTTCATGGGGCTGCGTTCACACGATCTGGAGCGAGGGGAGAGGGCATGCAGCAGTACGAAAGCGGCACGGAGCGCGGGTTGATCGACGGCTTCGTGCTGGATGGCCATGGTGGCGGTCGGCGGATCACCCGTAGCGAATTGCCGCTGCTGGACCTCAAGCCCGAGGAAAGCCTCTGGGTGCACTGGGATCGCGGTGTGCCCGAAGCCCAGGCCTGGTTGCGCGAGTCCAGCGGGCTTAACGAGTTCGCCTGCGACCTGCTGCTGGAGGAGGCAACACGACCGCGCCTGGTGGACCTGGGCGGCGAGCGCCTGCTGCTGTTCCTGCGCGGGGTGAACCTGAATCCCGGTGCGGTCCCGGAGGACATGGTCTCGCTGCGGGTCTATGCCGAGTCGCAACGCGTGATTTCCCTGCGCTTGCGTCCGCTCAAGGCCGTGGCTGACCTGCGCGCCGACCTGGATGCGGGGCGCGGCCCCAAGACCGCGTCGGAAGTCGTCCTCTACCTGGCCCATTACCTCACCGATCGCGTGGATACCCTGATCGGCGGCCTGGCCGACCAGCTTGACGCCATGGAAGAAGCCATCGAGGAGGACGAGCGCAGCATTCCCGATCAGCATCAGTTGCGCACCCTGCGTCGACGTGCCGCAGGCCTGCGGCGATATCTCGCGCCCCAGCGGGAGATCTACTCGCAGATGGTCAAGTTCAAGCTGTCCTGGACGGTCGCCGACGACGCCGATTACTGGAACGAGTTGTACAACCGCCTGACCCGCAACCTGGAAGAGCTGGAGCTTGTCCGAGAGCGCATCAGCCTGATCCAGGAAGCCGAACATCGTCGAATTACCGAGCGAATGAACCGCACCATGTACCTGCTTGGTATCATCACCGGCTTTTTCCTGCCCATGAGCTTCGTGACCGGGCTTCTGGGCATCAACGTCGGCGGCATTCCGGGTGCGGATGCGCCTTATGGGTTCGTCGCCGCCTGCCTGTTGATCGGTGGTCTGGCGACATTCCAATGGTGGATCTTCCGCCGCCTGCGTTGGCTCTAGGTGTGACTTTCGAGGTGGTGGGGGCGTCAAGCACCTCACACAGGCGAGGTGCGTATGCACGACCCATTTGAAGAATCCTTGCGCGATCTGCTGCGAATGCCCCCGGAACAGCCGGGCGACGATTCGCGCCTGGACCGCGTGCTCAAGACCGCCAACCGCCAGGTGGGCGCGGGCGATCTGTTCAGCCTGATTGGGCACTGGTTCCAGGCCCTTTCCATCGGCGTGAGCAGTGGCGCCGCACACCTTGCACCCGTCTCGCGCCACGCGCAGAATTCCGCCCCTTCCGCTGACAAGGCCGACTGAACATGCAATTCGACATCTGGACGCAAAGCCTGCTCACCGCGATGAACACCCTGTGGGGCAAGCTGGCCGGGTTCATCCCGAACCTGCTCGCCGCACTGGTGATCGTGCTGCTCGGCTTCGTCGTCGCCAAGCTGCTGGACGCGCTGCTTTCCAAGTTGCTCGCCAAGCTCGGCCTCGACCGCCTGATGGCAGGTACCGGCCTGACCAAGCTGCTGTCGCGCGCCGGGATCCAGGTGCCGGTTTCGACCCTGATCGGCAAGATCATCTACTGGTTCGTGCTGCTGGTGTTCCTCGTCTCTGCCGCGGAGTCCCTGGGCCTGCAGCGTGTCTCGGCGACCCTGGACATGCTCGCGCTGTACCTGCCCAAGGTGTTCGGCGCAGCACTGGTGCTGATCGTCGGCATCCTGCTCGCCCAACTGGCCAACAGCCTGGTGCGTGGCGCTGCCGATGGCGTCGGCCTCGAATACTCCAACGGCCTGGGTCGTGTCGCTCAGTGGCTGGTCATCATCATCAGCATCTCGGTCGCCATCGGCCAGCTCGAGGTGAAGACCGACCTGTTGAACTACATCATCGCCATCGTGCTGATCACCATCGGTCTGGCCGCTGCGCTGGCGCTGGGCCTGGGCAGTCGCGAAGTGGCGGGGCAGATTATCGCGGGGATCTACGTGCGTGAGCTGTATCAGGTCGGACAACAGGTGAAAGTGGCGGATGTCGAAGGCATCATCGAGGAAATTGGTACCATCAAGACTATTCTGCTGACAGACGAGGGTGAGCTGGTGTCGATCGCCAACCGCATCCTGCTCGATCAGCGTGTGACCAGTCGCTGAAGATGATGACCGATTGCCGGTCCGGCTTCCCGAAAGCCGCGCCGGACGCTGACTTGACCTGGCCCGACCCGACTTGAACAAGCCGCAATCATTGTCCTTGCGCTATGACCCGCGCCAGCTCACCGATGAGGAGCTGGTGGAGCGTTCTCACGAGGAGCTTTACCACGTGACACGGGCCTATGAAGAGCTGATGCGCCGCTACCAGCGCACGCTGTTCAACGTCTGTGCGCGCTACCTGGGCAACGACCGGGACGCCGATGATGTGTGTCAAGAGGTCATGCTCAAGGTGTTGTATGGTCTGAAGAACTTCGAGGGCAAATCGAAGTTCAAGACCTGGCTGTACAGCATCACTTACAACGAGTGCATAACCCAGTATCGGAAGGAGCGGCGCAAACGCAGATTGCTCGATGCGCTGAGTCTGGATCCAGTCGAGGAGGCATCTGAAGAGAAGTCTCCGAAAGTCGAAGAACGGGGTGGGCTAGACCGCTGGCTAGTTCATGTCAATCCCATTGATCGGGAAATCCTAGTCCTTCGATTTGTAGCTGAACTGGAGTTCCAGGAGATCGCCGATATCATGCACATGGGGCTTAGCGCCACGAAAATGCGCTACAAGCGTGCACTCGATCGAATGAGAGAAAAGTTTTCCAATGTGACGGAATCTTAGTCGGGGAAATATTGTCTCTCTGTTTGGGAAGTTCTGATAAACTTGCCACCCAAGTTGTACGGCCTATGGTTGGACAACTTATTGACCACCAAGATGGGGATTTAACGGATGAAACTGAAGAACACCTTAGGCGTCGTAGTTGGCTCGCTGATCGCCACCGCCGCTGTCAACGCGTTCGCTCAAGGCCAGGGCGCCGTCGAAGTCGAAGCTTTCGGCAAGCGCTACTTCACCGACAGCACCCGCAACATGAAGAACGCCGACCTGTACGGCGGCTCGGTCGGCTACTTCCTGACCGACGACGTCGAGCTGGCTCTGTCCTACGGTGAGTACCACGACGTACGTGGCACCTACGAGACCGGCAACAAGAAGGTCCATGGCAACCTGAGCACTCTGGACGCCATCTACCACTTCGGCACTCCGGGTGCTGGCAACCTGCGTCCGTACGTTTCCGCCGGCGTTGGCCACCAGAGCCTGACCAACATCAACTCCGACAACGGTGGCCGTCAGAACCTGACCATGGCCATGATCGGCACCGGTCTGAAGTACTACTTCACCGAAAACTTCTACGCCAAAGCCAGCCTCGACGGTCAGTACGGCCTGGAGAAGCGTGACAACGGTCACCAGGGCGAGTGGATGGCAGGCCTGGGCGTTGGTATGAACTTCGGTGGCGGCGCCAAGCCGGCCCCGGCTCCCGAGCCGGTTGCTGAAGTCTGCTCCGACTCCGACAACGACGGCGTCTGCGACAACGTCGACAAGTGCCCGAACACCCCGGCCAACGTCACCGTTGACGCCAACGGCTGCCCGGCTGTGGCTGAAGTCGTTCGCGTTCAGCTGGACGTGAAGTTCGACTTCGACAAGTCCAAGGTTAAAGAGAACAGCTACGCTGACATCAAAAACCTGGCTGACTTCATGAAGCAGTACCCGTCCACCTCCACCACCGTTGAAGGCCACACCGACTCCGTCGGCACCGACGCCTACAACCAGAAACTGTCCGAGCGTCGTGCCAACGCCGTTCGTGACGTACTGGTCAACGAGTACGGTGTTGAAGGCGGCCGCGTAAACGCTGTTGGTTACGGTGAGTCCCGTCCGGTTGCTGACAACGCAACTGCCGAAGGCCGCGCTGTTAACCGCCGCGTAGAAGCCGAAGTAGAAGCCCAGGCCAAGCAGTAATCGGTCCGAGCTCCTGAGAAAAACCCGGCCTAGGCCGGGTTTTTCTTTGCCTGCAGGAAAGTGAGGCTCAGGCGCTACGGGCTAGTGTTGCCTGCTGCGCAGCGGCTGCGACTTCGCCGACCACCAGGATTGCCGGGCTCTTCAGGGCGAAGTGCTGGGCGTCTTCCAGCATGTCGCCCAACTGGCTGCGGTATTCGCGTTGGGCGGGCAGGGATGCGTTCTCGATCATCGCCACTGGTGTGCAGGCAGCCATGCCGCCTTCGATCAGCCCGTCGCGGATTTCCGCCAGTTTCGCCACACCCATGTACACCACCAGGGTCGTCCCGCCTTCGGCCAGGGCTCGCCAATTCAGCGGACTATCGTCCTGGGTGTGGGCGGTCACCAGGGTCACTCCACGGCTGACGCCGCGTAGCGTCACGGAAATGCCGCATTGGGTAGCGGCTGCCAGTCCGGCGGTGATGCCATTGATCAGTTCGCATTCGATTCCCCTTGCCTTGAGCCAGTCTGCCTCTTCGCCGCCACGGCCAAAGATGCACGGGTCGCCGCCTTTCAGGCGCGCCACGCGGCGACCCTGCCTTGCGTAGCGCAGCATCAGGCGGTGGATGAAGTCCTGTGGTGTGGAGCGGCAGCCGCCGCGCTTGCCGACGGAAATTACCCGCGCGGACGAGCAGTGCTCCAGCACGGCGGGATTCACCAGGTCGTCGATCAGCACCACCTCGGCCTGGGCCATGGCGCGGACGGCCTTCAGGGTCAGCAGATCCGGGTCGCCGGGACCGGCGCCGATCAGCCAGACTTTTCCACTCATGTCGTTTCCCTCAGGCTGCCTTCTTCGCGGCTCGCTTCAGGCGGTCGCCGCCAGCGGCTTGCGGGCCAGCAGGCGCTTGATTTCCGGTACGCAGGAGCCGCAGGCGGTCCCGCACTTGAGTTCGCATTTGAGGCCTTCCAGGTCCAGGCCCTGGTCAATGCCGGCTTGTATGCGGCGTTGGCTGACGTTCAGGCAGTTGCACAATGTCTTATCCGCGGCCGCCCCAGCATTGCCAGGGGCGGCGCTGAGCGGGGCGAGCAGCCAGCGGCGCAGCTCCTGGTCGGCGCGGCCTTCTTTCCACAATTCGCGCAGCCAGGCGCGGGCGGCGGTTTCGCCGGCCAGGCGCAGCGAGACAATTCGCGATTGTTCGATACGCACGCGTTTGCCGACGGTGCGGCGCGGGTCGTCGTAGGCCATGACCGGGCCATCGGACAGGCCGAGCAGAGTATCGATGCGGGCCAGCCACTCCGCGCTGGGTGCCTCGACGTGCGCAGCGCGGATCACCAGTGCCGGTCGCTCGCGGCCGGTGGGGCTGAAGCTGGCGTAGCGCAGGTCTTCGAACAGCGGGCGCAAGGCATCGAAGCGCTTCTGCACCTCGCCTTCCACCAGGGCGAAGAACTGCCAGGGCAATTCGATTCGACTGACCTCGACCGTGGCGTGCTTCAGTTCGGGTTGGCGTGATAGCGGGTCCACGGCAGGCAGGGTCAGGACGTTGATGCCGAGCCCCTTGAGATAGCGGTCGCCCCAGTGCATGGGCAGGAAGGCCTGGCCGGGGCGCAAACGCTCGTCGGCCTGCACCGGCAGCACCAGTTCACCGCGGCGGCTGTGCAAACGCACCAGTTGGCCGTCGCTAAGGCGTCGGCGGCGCAGTTCGTCCGGATGGAGACTGAGTACGGCTTCTTCTACATGGCCGAACAACTGCGGCGCTGTGCCGGTGCGGGTCATGCCGTGCCACTGATCGCGCAAGCGGCCGGTGTTGAGGATCAGCGGATAGCGCGCATCGCGCTTCTCCTTCGGTGCGCGATAGGGTTCGGCAATCAGCCGGGCGCGCCCATTGATGGTGGGGAACTGTCCGTCGCCATACAGGCGCTCGGTGCCGAGCAGCGCGCCGGGGCGGAAGGGCCACTGCTGCGGACCATGGGTGTCCAGCAGCGCGTAGTCGATGCCGGAAAGGTCTAGGTCGCGCTTACCGGTCAGCAGCTTGTATTCGTCGAATAGCGCGGACGGCGATGTGAAATCGAACAGGCTGGGCTCGCCGGGACGCAGGTGTTGCTCCAGGCGGCGGGCGAAATCGCAGACGATGCTCCAGTCCGCCCGGGCCTCACCGATGGCGGGAACGGCCGGGCGCACGTGGCTGATGCGGCGTTCGGAGTTGGTCACCGTGCCTTCCTTCTCGCCCCAACTGGCGGCCGGCAGCAGCAGGTCGGCGTACTGGCAGGTCTCGCTGCTGGTGAAGGCTTCCTGGACGATGATGAAGGGGCAGGCGGCCAGGGCTTCGCGCACGTGGGTCTGGTCCGGCAGAGATTGGGCCGGGTTGGTGCAGGCGATCCACAGGGCCTTGATGCGGCCGTCGCGGACCGCATCGAAGAGTTCGATGGCGCTCAGGCCGGGATTCTCCGGGAGCTTTTCGACGCCCCAGTAAGCGGCGACTTCCGCGCGGTGCTCGGCATTCGCGGCTTCGCGGTGGCCGGGCAGGAGGTTGGACAGGCTGCCCGTTTCGCGGCCACCCATGGCGTTGGGCTGGCCGGTAAGGGAGAAGGGGCCGGCGCCGGGGCGGCCGATTTGCCCGGTAGCCAGGTGCAGATTGATCAGCGCGCTGTTCTTGGCGCTGCCGGCGCTGGACTGGTTGAGCCCCATGCACCAGAGCGAGAGGAAGGCGGGCGCCTGGCCGATCCACTGCGCGGCACGTTGCAGGTCGCCCACGGCGATGCCGCAGATTTCCGCCACGGCCAGCGGGCCGTAGTCGCGCACCAGTGCTTTCAGCTCATCCAGGCCCTCGGTGTGGGTGTCGATGAAGGCGCGGTCGATCCAGCCTTCCCAGAGCAGGATGTGCAGAATGCCGTGGAACAGCGCGACGTCGGTGCCGGGCAGGATCGCCAGGTGCAGATCGGCCGCCTCCGTGGTGTCGGTGATGCGCGGGTCGATGACGATCAGCTTCATTTCCGGGCGTCGCGCGCGGGCTTCTTCCAGGCGGCGGAACAGCACCGGGTGGGCGTAGGCCATGTTGCTGCCGGCGATCATCACGCAGTCGGCCAGTTCGATGTCCTCGTAGCTACAGGGCGGGGCGTCTGCGCCGAGGCTGCGCTTGTAGCCGACCACCGCCGAGGACATGCACAGGCGCGAGTTACTATCGATATTGTTGGTGCCGATCAGGGCGCGGGCCAGCTTGTTGAAGGCGTAGTAGTCCTCGGTGAGCAACTGGCCGGACACATAGAAGGCCACGCTATCCGGCCCGTACTCGCGGATGGTTTCGGCGAAAACGCCAGCGGCGTGTTCCAGCGCCGTATCCCAGTCTGTACGGCTACGAGCCAGGCCCTTGCCCAGGCGCAGCTCGGGGAACTGCGCGCGGGCATCTTCATCGCCGGTGAGGTGCAGGGTCGAGCCTTTGCTGCACAGGCGGCCGAAGTTGGCTGGATGCTGCGGGTCGCCCTGTACGCCCAGGATGCGCTCGTCGTCGTGTTCGATCAGTACGCCGCAACCTACGCCGCAGTAACAGCAGGTAGATGCGGTGGTGCGACGGTTGTTGGTCATGGCGCAGCCTCGCTCTGAATCAGAAGCACGGGAAATCACGCGCAGTGGGCGAGGTTGCCGCGCAGGGCCAGCAGCACGCGGCCATCCTCGACCTTCGCCTCGTGGCGATGGGCGCAGCCCTGGTCGGGAGCCACGGCTTCACCGCTGGCCAGCTCTATCTGCCAGTTGTGCAGGGGGCAGGCCACGCGCTTGCCGTAGATCAGTCCCTGGGACAAAGGGCCGCCCTTGTGCGGGCAGCGGTCATCGAGGGCGAAGACTTCGTCGTCAGAGGTGCGGAAGATCGCGATGTCGCCCTGGGGGCCGGCGATGACGCGCGAGCCCAGCGGGTTGATGTCGTCCAGGGCGCAGATGTCGAACCAGTTCATGGGGTGTCTCCGGCAATCGGGTAGTAAGGGCCCCGATGGTGGGGCCCGGCGGGCACTCAGGCGGGCTCCAGCTGCTTTAGCGGAATCCGTTCGAATTCCTTCTTCAGCGGTTGCTGGGCGATGCGCTCCTGCCACGGGTCCTGCTCCAGCGACAGGGAGAATTGCAGGCGTGCATTGAGCGCCTGGCGGTTCTCCGCGTCGTCGAGCACGGCCTTCCTGATGTGCTGCATGCCGACCCGTTGCAGGTAGTGCACGGTGCGCTCCAGGTAGAAGGCTTCCTCGCGGTAGAGTTGGAGGAAGGCGCCGCTGTACTCGCGCACCTCGTCGGCGGTCTTGAGCTTGACGAAGAACTCCGCCACCTCGGTCTTGATTCCGCCGTTGCCGCCGATGTACAGCTCCCAGCCCGAATCCACGCCGATGATGCCGATGTCCTTGATGCCGGCCTCGGCACAGTTGCGCGGGCAGCCGGAGACCGCCAGCTTGACCTTGTGCGGCGACCACATGTTGAACAGGTCGTGCTCCAGGTCGATGCCCAACTGGGTCGAATTCTGCGTGCCGAAGCGGCAGAACTCGCTGCCCACGCAGGTCTTCACGGTGCGGATGGATTTGCCGTAGGCATGGCCGGAGGGCATGTCCAACTCCTTCCAGATTGCCGGCAGGTCATCCTTTTTGATGCCCAGCAGGTCGATGCGCTGGCCGCCAGTAACCTTGACCATGGGCACCTGGTACTTGTCGGCGACGTCGGCGATGCGCCGCAGTTCGGCGGCGTTGGTCACGCCGCCCCACATGCGCGGGACCACCGAGTAGGTGCCGTCCTTCTGGATGTTGGCGTGGGCGCGTTCGTTGATCAGGCGCGACTGCGGGTCATCCTTCGCCTCTCCCGGCCAGGTGGAGATCAGGTAGTAGTTGAGTGCCGGGCGGCAGGTGGCGCAGCCGTCCGGAGTGCGCCACTCCATGAAGCGCATGGCGGCGCTCAGGCTGATCAGGTGATGGTCGCGGATCGCCTGGCGTACCTGGCCGTGGTTGAGGTCGCTGCAGCCGCAAATGGCTTTCTCGCTCTTGGGCTTCACGTCCGCCGCGCCGCCCACGGTACTGATGAGGATCTGTTCGACCAGCCCTGCGCAGGAGCCGCAGGAACTGGCGGCCTTGGTGTGCTTCTTCACCTCGTCGACGCTGAACAGGCCGTTCTCCTGGATCGCCTTGACGATGGTGCCTTTGCACACGCCGTTGCAGCCGCAGACTTCGGCGCTGTCGGGCATGCTCGCCGCGCTGCTTTGGCCCTGGTGGCCGACGTCGCCCAGACTGCTTTCGCCGAACATCAGGTGGTCGCGGATCTGCGCGACGTTGTGGTTCTCGCGGATCTGCCGGAAATACCAGCCGCCGTCGGCGGTATCGCCGTAGAGGCAGGCGCCGACCAGCACGTCGTCCTTGATCACCAGTTTCTTGTACATGCCGCCGATGGGGTCGGAGAGGGTGATGGTCTCGGTGCCTTCGCCGCCCATGAATTCACCGGCGGAGAACAGGTCGATGCCGGTGACCTTGAGCTTGGTGGAGATCACCGAGCCCTGGTAGCGGGCGAAACCGAGCATGGCCAGGTGGTTGGCGCAGACCTTGGCCTGCTCGAACAACGGCGCCACCAGGCCGTAGGCGATGCCGCGGTGGCTGGCGCATTCGCCCAGGGCGTAGATGCGCGGGTCGTAGGTCTGCAGGGTGTCGTTCACCAGGATGCCGCGGTTGCAGGGCAGGCCGGTCTTTTCCGCCAGTTCGGTGTTGGGGCGGATGCCGGCGGCCATCACCACCAGGTCAGCGGCGATCACTTCGCCGTCCTTGAAGCGGATGGCGCAGACGCGGCCGCTGCCGTCGTCGATCAGCTCTTCGGTGTGGGTGTTCAGGCGGAAGTGGATGCCGCGCGATTCCAGCGCTTCCTGCAGCAGCTTGCCGGCGGTGCGGTCCAGCTGGCGCTCCAGCAGCCAGTCGGAGAGGTGCACCACGGTGACGTCCATGCCGCGTTGCTTGAGGCCGTTGGCCGCCTCCAGGCCGAGCAGGCCGCCGCCGATGACCACCGCGTGGCTACGGGTGCCGGCGGTGTCGATCATGGTCTGGGTGTCGGCGATGTCGCGGTAGCCGATCACGCCCTGCAGGCGGCTGCCCGGCACCGGCAGGATGAAGGGGTTGGAGCCGGTGGCGATCAGCAGGCGGTCGTACTCGGCCTCGGTGCCATCTTCGGCGTACACCTTGCGACGATGGCGGTCGATGCGGGTGACCTTGCGGTTGAGCAGCAGGCGGATGCCGTTCTCGCTGTACCAGTTGAGGTCGTTGAGGACGATGTCCTCGAAGGCCTGCTCGCCGGCCAGCACGGGGGAGAGCAGGATGCGGTTGTAGTTGGGGTGGGGCTCGGCGCCGAACACGGTGATGTCGTAGAGGTCGGGCGCGATCTTCAGCAGTTCTTCGAGGGTGCGTACGCCGGCCATGCCGTTGCCGATCAGTACGAGCTTGAGCTTTTTCATGTCAGGGCTCCGCGTCACGGAAAAATCACGGAAAACAAAAAAGGCGTCCCGCCGGTTACCCAGCGAGGACGCCTTTGTCCAAGTCCCGTTCGATCGGGAAGTGCGAGCCTCTTCGTTGAGGGACGCGCTTTTGTAGATTGTTGAAACGGTTATTGCAGGGGCTGTGCCAACTTGCTCGATCTCCGGTTTCCGGGGCTTTCAGGTAGATCGCCCGGAGAATCGTCGTTTTTGCTGCACTGCGGTGATGCGTTCTGGGCCGAACTGGTGCGCCCTTAGCCCTGGTGCAACAACCAGAGCAGCAACCCCAGGTTGATCGCCAGGGAGGCGAGGGCAACGCCGCGCCAGACTCTCAGCGGCTCGCGCTCCAGCAGGGGGCGCGGACGCGCTGGTGCCTGCCGTTCGCCTTGTTCCAGGGCGAGCAGGCATTCCTCGGCGGTCTCGAAGCGCTGCTGCGGCTGGGCGGCGGTCAGCTTTGCCAGCCAGTCGTCGAGCCAGGCCGGTATATCCGGGCGATAGCGGCTGGCCGGTGCGGGCGTGCCGAAACGCGGATGCTGGAAGGCTTCGATCTCGCCATAGGGGTATTGGCCGCAGAGCAGTCGATACAGCGTGACACCGGCGGCGTAGAGGTCCTGGCGCGCATCCGGCGGCGCGCCCTGGAAGGATTCCGGCGCCAGGTAGCTCGGGGTGCCGGGCAGGTCGTGCGGGTCTTCCTGCGACAATCCGGGGCAGTAGGCGAGGCCGAAGTCCAGCAGGCGCAGTTCGCCGTCGTCGGCCCAATGCAGGTTTTCCGGCTTGATGTCGCGGTGCAGGATGTTGCGCCTGTGCAGTTGGCCCAGGCCACGTAGCAGGCGCTGGGCGAGGTCCAGCCAGTCGGGCAGGTTCAGCGGGCCGTTGAGTTTCAACTGCTCGTCCAGCGTTTGCCCCGGATACTCACGCATCACGTAATAGAGGTGCTGGCGCTGCGGCAGGCTGTGCAGTTCGGGGAAGTAGCGGCCTTGCACGCGACGCAGAAACCATTCCTCCAGCAGCAGCGACTGGGCGGCTTCCGGAGAATCGCGCAGCGCTGGCGGCAAGGTCTTGAGCAGCCAGGGACGATTCTGCCGGTCGCGCACGCGGTAGATCAGCGACTGGCGGGACTGGGCCAGCTTGCCTTCAACCTGCCAGCCCTCGAATTCCTGGCCGTCTCTGAGCGAGGGCGACGCTGGCCAGTGGACGAGTTGGGCAAGGGCGTCGCCGAGGCTCGCGGGCGGCAGTTCGTCCACCTGCAGCAGCAGGGCGCTGGCGTTGTCCTGGCTGCCGGCCAGGTGGGCGGCGCTGACCAGTGCGTCGACGCAGGCTTGCAGGCTCTGTGCGTCCTCCAGCAGGCGCTGGATGGCACCGTCGCCCAGGGCGGCCCAGATGCCGTCGCTGACCAGCAGGAAGCGTTGCCCGGCTTCCAGTTCGCCGTCGCGGTAGTCCACCACCAGGTGTTGGTCGAGGCCCAGTGCGCGCTTGAGCACGTGTTGCATGCCGGGTTGTTCCCAGACGTGATCCTGGGTCAGGCAATCCAGAACGCCTGCGTGCCAGCGGTACAGGCGGCAATCGCCGACATGGGCAAGGGTGAATCGCCGGCCCCGCAGGACCAGCGCGGTGAGGGTGGTGAGCAGCGGCTGGCCGCCGCCGTTGGCCTGCAGCCAGCGGTTCTGCGAGATCAGCAGGCGGTCGAGGGCCTGGGCGACGGCCCAGGTCTCGGGAGTGGCGTAGTAGTCGGCGGCCAGCGCCTGCAGGGTCAGGCGCGCGGCCAGGCCGCCGTCGGCGCACTGGCTGACGCCGTCGGCGATGGCGAACAGGTGCCCCTTGCTGGCGGCCAGTCCGGCGGGCGGGGTGACCACCCGCAGGGCGTCCTGGTTCTCGGCGCGCGGGCCGGTGGCGCTGGCCTGGGCGAAGCTCAGGCGCAGCTCATTGCAGGAGCGAGCTTGTGACCCACAGGGAAGTGGGGAATGCCGAATATTGTCGGGAACAGAGTCGGCCTCGCGAACGCCTTCCTCGGTGACCTCCGCAGCAAGCGGTTCGCGAGCTAGCTCGCTCCTACAAGGGCGCATCGTTCAGACCCGCGCCGCGGTAACGGCCGCGCTGCCCCAGGTGGTACGCCAGCGAGCCTTCACCGCGTGCAGGCCGAACCAGGCCAGTACGCCGAGGCTGGCGAACAGCCAGAGGCCGATCTGGTAGTCACCGGTGGCCTGCTTGATCGCACCCAGGCCGGCCGTCAGGCAGAAGCCGCCGATGCCGCCGGCCATGCCGATCAGACCGGTCATCACGCCGATGGTCTGGCGGAAGCGTTGCGGCACCAACTGGAATACCGCTCCGTTGCCCGCGCCCAGGCTGAGCATGGCCACCACGAAGAGGCTGAGCGCGGCCACTGCGCTGGGCAGGTGGAAGCCCACGGCGGCGATGCAGATAGCGGCGACGGTGTACATCACCAGCAGGCTGCGGATGCCGCCGATGCGATCGGCCAGGGCACCGCCCAGCGGGCGCATCAGGCTGCCGGCGAAGACGCAGGCGGCGGTGTAGTAGCCGGCTTTCACCGGGTCCAGCTCGTACTGGTCGTGGAAGTAGCCGGGCAGGGTGCTGGCCAGGCCGAGGAAGCCGCCGAAGGTCACACTGTAGAAGAACATGAACCACCAGCTGTCACGGTCGCCCAGGGCCTTCAGGTAATCCGCCAGAGACTTGACCGGCGGCCGCTCCGGGGCGTTGCGGGCGAGCAGGGCGAACACCAGCAGGGTGGCCAGCAGCGGGATCAGCGCGAAGCCGAAAACGTTCTGCCAGCCGAAGGCGGCAGCGATGGCCGGGGCGAACAGGGCCGTCAGCACCGTGCCGGAGTTGCCCGCGCCGGCGATGCCCATGGCCTTGCCCTGGTGCTGCGGCGGGTACCACTGCGAGGCCAGTGGCAGCGCCACGGCGAACGAGGCGCCGGCCATGCCCAGCAGCACGCCGAGGATCATCGCCTGCTCCAGGCTGTGGATGCCCAGCTGCCAGGCGCCGAACAGCGCGCAGATGACGATGATCTGACCGAGGATGCCCGCGGCCTTGGGTGACCAGCGATCGGCCAGCAGGCCCATCAGGAAGCGCAGGATGGCGCCGGAGAGGATTGGCGTGGCGACCATCAGCGCACGCTGTTGGGTGGTCAGTTGCAGGTCGGTGGCGATCTGCACGGCCAGCGGGCCGAGGACGTACCAGACCATGAAGCTCAGGTCGAAATACAGGAAGGCGGCGAAGAGGGTCGGCGCATGGCCGGCTTTCCAGAAACTCGTGTTCATCGAACACCTCATCAGCAACGGTTGAGGGCTCCGGTCAGGCGCTCACGTGGCAGCCGCCGGGCTCGGGAAAGGTCCTGCTGAGCCCCTGCGCCGGGGCAAACGAAAAAGGCGTCGCTCCACCCACCGCAAGCTGCGGGTGTGGATGCGACGCCTTTGTCGTAGGTTGGGTAATCGCCGTTGACTACCGCCGCCCTTTACTGAGCAAGGTGCGGGCCAAGGTGACAGAACCCCGACGGATCAGGGCGATGCCGGATGAGGTGGGATCAGCAATGATCCAACGTGGGGCGCTCCGATGGATGGCGCGCGCCCTGCTGGAGCGTCAGGCGATCCAGTTGACGTTGGGGAAGGTGTCGCGGAATGCCGTCGGTATCTCCACGACCTTGCCGATCTTGTAGTCGAAGAACACGAAGCCGGACTTGGCCATCGCCACCAGGGTTCCGTCGGCCGGGCGGGTGATGCGGAAGATGATGTCGCCGCCGTACTTGTTGAAATCCATGACGCCGACCTCGAACAGCAACTGGTCGCGGGCGTGGGCTTCGGCGCGGTAGGTGGTGGCGAGGTCGGTGACGATGATGCCGGTCTCGCGGATGCCGTAGTCGAACAGGAAGCGCGCGCGGGCCTCGGAGATCATCGAGATCATCGAGTCGTTGCCCAGGTGGTTGGCGCCGTTGATGTCGGTGACGCGGACGGTGAGCTTGGTGCTGTAGATGAACAGTTCTTCGGGGAATTCCAGTTTCAGGCGGGCCATGGCGATCTCGGTGGCAAGGCGGCGGGTAGTGCGGATGTGCCGCGCATTCTACGCGCAGTCCGCTGCTCCCGCGCCTCATCAGGCCACTGAATGGCGGGTCAGCGATGCGCCATGTTCAGGTGGAAGACGGTCACCCGCGCACCCTCGCCGCTGTTGCCGTAGTTGTCGTTGATATAGGCCCCGGCCTTGAAGTAGAGCAGTTGCTTGGACCAGGTGGTGCTGAGGATCTTGCGGTAGTAGTTGGCGCGGCCGTCGGAGGTTTCCACGCGAATGGCCAGGTTGCCCACCGAGGTGACGCGCAGGCTGTAGTTGAAGGCCTGATCCAGCGCGATGTTGTCGATCAACGGGACATTGATGCTGGCCCTGTCGTCGGGGTGGTTGCGTACCAGGGCTTCGAGTCGCCCGCTCGCCAAGGTTGGCAGATAGTGGTACTGCAGCTTGACCAGTGGCTCGCCATCGCCGGTATAGGGCGAGCGGCTGTGGATCTGGCCGATGATGATCTTGTTCTTCGATGGCACCTGCTGGACGCTCATGGTCACGCGCAGCTCGTTGTCGCCCTGGTTGTAGTACCAGTTGGCGACTTCGCCGGCGGTGGTTGTCTCGCGCAGTTCACTGCGGGGATAGACGCTGTCGGAGGTGTGCGAGCCGGTGACGGGCACCCAGAAGACCAGCTGGTTGCCGTCTCTCTTGAAGTAGCGGCTCTGGTAGCCCCTGGCGATCTGCTCGGTGGTGACTTCGGTGGGGCGTGGGTCGGTGGGAACGCTGAGGTTCCAGGTGCTGAGGTCGATCATGGGCTTGCCCTTGCTGAGCCGCGTGTGCGGCGAGGTCGGGTGGGCGCCGAGGTGCCTAGCCGGCGGCGGCCACTGCGATGCGCCATCGAACCCTGCCGATGACGCTCCGGGGGCCCGGCCTGGAGCCGGGCGGGCGCAGCATAGGATGTTGCCGGGAGGGCAGGGGCCAGCTTGGCGGCTGGCGAAATGATCGCGCCGTGCCGTCGCTGGCAGATGGCCGGTCTCAGTGCCCGAGCATTTCATGCATCGCGATGATCTGTTCCGCCACCTGCGACAGCTTCTGCTGTCGGCCCATGGCCTGACGGCGCATCAGGGTGTAGGCCTCCGCCTCGGCGCAGCCCTTCATTTTCATCAGCAGTCCCTTGGCCAGCTCGATGCGCTTGCGCTCCGCCAGTTGCTGCTCGCGGGCCTGTAGTTGGGCGCGCAGGGCCTGGTCGCTCTCGAAGCGGGCCATGGCGACGTCGAGGATCGGTTGCAGGCGCTCGGCCTGGATGCCCTCGACTATGTAGGCGCTGACCCCGGAGCGGATGGCCTGGCGCATCACCTGCGGGTCGTGCTCGTCGGTGAACATGACGATGGGGCGTGGCTGGTCGCGGCTGACCAGCACCACCTGCTCCATCACGTCGCGGCCGGGGGATTCGGTGTCGATGAGGATCACATCGGGGCGCAGGGCTTCCACCCGCTGCGCGAGATCGACCGTGAGGCCGGATTCGTCGATCACTTCGAAGCCGCACTCCACCAGGGCAGCCCTGAGGCGCCCGACCTTCTTCGGGGTGTCGTTGATCAGCAGAACGCGCAGCATGCTCAACCTCGTTCCGCCAGGGCATTCAGCTCGAAGCTGCGGGCATAGCCGGCCGGATCGTTACCGTCCCAGAGGCGACCGTCGATCAGGGTGGAGGTGCGCATTTCGCTGTCCGGCACGCTGACACCCAGGGCGCTGGCGGCTTCGCGGTACAGCGCGAACTGCTGGACCTGACGAGCGATGCCGAGGTAGTCGACGTCCTCGCGCAACAGGCCCCAGCGGCGGAACTGGGTCATGAACCACAATCCGTCGGAGAGCCAGGGGACGTTCGCCTGCCCGTCGTTGAAGAAGCGCAGCGGGTGCGCGTCCTGCCAGGCGTGGCCGAGGCCGTCCTGGTGGCGGCCGAGCAGGCGCGGTTCGATGCTGGCGAGCGGGGCGTCGACATAGTCCTCGCTGCTGATCAGCCGGGCGGCGCTGCGCAGGTTGTCCTGGCTGGCTTCGATGAAGCGGCTGGCATCGAGAAGGCTCATCACCAGCGCGCGAGCCGTGTTGGGGTATTGCTCGACAAAGGCGCGGGTGGTGCCCAGAACCTTTTCCGGGTGGTCGGGCCAGATCTGCTGGCTGGTGGCGAGGGTGAAACCCATGCCTTCGTCCACGGCCAGCGCGCCCCAGGGGCCACCGGCGCAGAAGCCGTCGATGCGTCCGGCCCTGAGGTGCTCGACCATCTGCGCTGGCGGCACCACCAGGCTGCGCACGTCCTGCAGCGGATGAATGCCGTGGGCGGCCAGCCAGTAGTAGAGCCACATCGCGTGCGTGCCGGTGGGGAAGGTGTGGGCGAGGGTGAGTTGCGCACCGTTCTGGCGCACATGGCTTTGCAGTGCTTCAGCAGAGGTCACGCCGTCGCGCATCAAGGGGGCGGAAAGGTTGATCGACTGGCCGTTCTGGCACAGGCCCATGAGCACGGCCATGTCCGTGGCCGGGGCGCCGCCCAGGCCCAGTTGCAGGTCGTAGATCAGGCCGTAGAGGCTTTGCGCCGCATCGAGCGCGCCGCTCAGCAGGCGGTCGCGCAGGCCGGCCCAGGAGCTTTGGCGTTGCAGGTTCAAGGTCAGGCCGTAGGGCTGGCCGAAGCCCTGGGTCGCGGCCACCACCAGGGAGGCGGAATCGGTGAGGGCCATGAAGCCCAGGTTGAGCGCGGCCTTCTCCGGGGCATCGGAGCCGGCCACCCAGGCCAGGTCGCCCGGCAGTGCGCTGGTACTGTCGATCATCTCCACCTCTGAACGCGCGCTCATGCACGCTCAATACAAAAAGGCGCCGCTCCACCGGCCTTCGAGGGGCGGTGGCAGCGACGCCATTGTCAGAGGGCGACCCGCCGTTGGATCACCGTTTATGAAAGCGGAGCAAGGGCTGTGCCAGGGAAGCGGTAGAAAAAAGAAGCCCCGCCATGGAGAGCGGGGCGCAGAGGAAGGGAGCGCACCTCTGGAGGGTTCCACAAGGGCACCTGGGCACGGAAATCGGCAGGAGCCTGCTGTCCACCATAGACTTCGAGGCATGGGGCGCAAGCGGTCAATAAGTATTAGGCCCATTGTTAGGGGCGGGCGGCAGGCGTCTATTTCGGGATATGCAAAAGAAAAGCCCCGCACTCAGGCGGGGCTTTTCGTCACGCAGGGATCACTCAGACCTGAAGGGCCGGGATCTTCGCGTTGGCTGCCGCTTCACGGAACTCAGCGATCTGGTCGAAGCTCAGGTAGCGGTAGATATCGGCAGACATGCTGTCGATGTCCTTCGCGTAGGCCATGTACTCCTCGACGGTCGGCAGCTTGCCGATGATCGAGGAAACGGCGGCCAGCTCGGCGGATGCCAGGAACACGTCGGTGGCGTCGCCCAGGCGGTTCGGGAAGTTACGGGTCGAGGTGGAGACCACGGTCGAACCGGTCTGTACGCGAGCCTGGTTACCCATGCACAGCGAGCAGCCCGGCATTTCCATGCGCGCGCCGGCCTTGCCGTAGATGCCGTAGTAGCCTTCCTCGGTCAGCTGGTGGGCGTCCATCTTGGTCGGCGGAGCCAGCCACAGACGGGTCGGAATGCCACCCTTGACCTTGTCCAGCAGTTTGCCGGCAGCGCGGAAGTGACCGATGTTGGTCATGCAGGAGCCGATGAAGACTTCATCGATCTTGCGGCCTTGCACGCTGGACAGCAGGCGAGCGTCGTCCGGGTCGTTCGGAGCGCAGAGTACCGGCTCCTTGACGTCGGCCAGGTCGATCTCGATGACCGCGGCGTATTCGGCGTCCTTGTCGGCTTCCAGCAGTTGCGGGTTGGCCAGCCAGGCTTCCATCGCTTGCGCGCGGCGCTCCAGGGTGCGGGCGTCGCCGTAGCCTTCGCCGATCATCCAGCGCAGCAGGGTGATGTTGGACTTCAGGTACTCGGCGATGGCCTCTTCCGGCAGCTTGATGGTGCAACCGGCAGCCGAACGCTCGGCGGAGGCGTCGGACAGCTCGAAGGCTTGCTCGACGGTCAGGTCGTTCAGACCTTCGATCTCGAGGATGCGGCCGGAGAAGATGTTCTTCTTGCCCTTCTTCTCGACGGTCAGCAGGCCGGCCTGGATCGCGTAGTAGGGGATCGCATGGACCAGGTCACGCAGGGTGATGCCCGGTTGCAGCTTGCCCTTGAAGCGCACCAGAACCGATTCGGGCATGTCCAGCGGCATGACACCGGTGGCAGCGGCGAAGGCCACCAGGCCGGAGCCGGCCGGGAAGCTGATGCCGATCGGGAAGCGGGTGTGCGAGTCGCCGCCGGTGCCGACGGTGTCAGGCAGCAGCATGCGGTTCAGCCAGCTGTGGATGATGCCGTCGCCCGGACGCAGGGAGACACCGCCGCGGGTCATGATGAAGTCCGGCAGGGTGTGGTGGGTCTTGACGTCGATCGGCTTCGGATAGGCAGCGGTGTGGCAGAAGGACTGCATCACCAGGTCGGCGGAGAAGCCCAGGCAAGCCAGGTCTTTCAGCTCGTCGCGGGTCATCGGGCCGGTGGTGTCCTGGGAACCGACGGTGGTCATCTTCGGTTCGCAGTAGGTGCCCGGACGTACGCCCTGGCCTTCGGCCAGACCGCAGGCGCGGCCAACCATCTTCTGGGCGAGGGTGAAGCCCTTGCCGCTGTCGGCCGGGGCTTCCGGCTTCTTGAACAGGTCGGACGGAGCCAGGCCCAGCTCGGCACGGGCCTTCTCGGTCAGGCCACGGCCAACGATCAGCGGGATACGGCCGCCGGCGCGGACTTCGTCGAGCAGAACCGGGGTCTTCAGCTCGAAGGTGGTGACCACTTCGCCGCTGTCATGACGCACGACCTTGCCTTCGTACGGGTACACGTCGATGACGTCGCCCATGGCCAGGTTGGTGCAGTCGAACTCGATCGGCAGGGCGCCGGCGTCTTCCATGGTGTTGTAGAAGATCGGGGCGATCTTGGTGCCGAAGCAGAAGCCGCCAGCGCGCTTGTTCGGCACGTAGGGGATGTCGTCGCCGAAGAACCACAGCACCGAGTTGGTGGCGGATTTACGGGACGAACCGGTGCCGACCACGTCGCCGACGTAGGCGACCGGGAAGCCCTTGGCCTTCACGGCTTCGATCTGCTTCAGCGGGCCGACGGAGCCCGGCTGGACCGGCTCGATGCCGTCGCGGGCCATCTTCAGCATGGCCAGGGCGTGCAGCGGGATGTCGGGGCGCGACCAGGCGTCCGGAGCGGGGGACAGGTCGTCGGTGTTGGTTTCGCCGGGGACCTTGAACACGGTCAGGGTCAGCTTCTCGGCGACGGCCGGACGGGCCTTGAACCACTCGCCATCGGCCCAGGACTGCAGCACGGCCTTGGCGGCAGCGTTGCCTTTCTTGGCACGCTCGGCGACGTCGTGGAAGGCGTCGAACATCAGCAGGGTGTGCTTCAGTTGCGCGGCGGCGACTTCGGCCAGCTCGGCGTTGTCCAGCAGCTCCACCATGGTGGCGATGTTGTAGCCGCCCTGCATGGTACCCAGCAGCTCGAGGGCGCGGGTCTTGGAGATCAGCGGGGAAGTGGCTTCACCCTTGGCAAGGGCGGACAGGAAGCCGGCCTTGACGTAGGCAGCTTCGTCCACGCCCGGCGGTACGCGGTTGGTGATCAGGTCGAGGAGAAATTCTTCTTCGCCGGCCGGCGGGTTCTTCAGGAGTTCGACCAGACCAGCGGTCTGTTCGGCGTTCAGCGGCTGGGGCACGACGCCCTGGGCGGCACGCTCTTCTACGTGTTTGCGATAGGCTTCAAGCACAGTATTTCCCTCATCAGTGGTCCCGGAGGACGCGTATCCAGGAGACCTCTCCGATCCATTCGTCAGGCATGGTGGACGGTAATCCACTGACCTACGACGGCACCGGCGATCTCCGGGCAGAAGCTGTTTTCAAAGTTTTACGCCGGGGTGGCCAGGGACTGATGGGGCTGGGCGCTTGAGGGAGGCGCCCAGACCGCGCGGCTGCCGGAATCTGTGCTTCGTGACGCTTTGAAAACAGCTTCTTTCGGACAATGACGCCAAAAAGGCGCAGCCATTCTAATGGAATTAATGGGCCTTGGTAAGCCGATTTGCGGCAGCCCGAAGGGTGATCTTGCCTAGACAAAGGGCTAACATGCCCGCTTTGCCGGCTACCCGTTTCCCCATGTCATCTCAGCGCATCAAAACCCCCTGTGTCGGGCTCTGCTCGACGGTCTATGGCGACCTGGTCTGCCGTGGCTGCAAGCGTTTCCACCATGAAGTGGTGAACTGGAACCGCTACAGCGACGAGGAAAAGCGGGCGGTCTGGAGCCGTCTGGAGATTCTGCTGGCGCAGGTAATGATGGCCAAGCTGGAAGTCTTCGACGCGCCGCTCCTGCGCAGCCAGTTGGAGCAGCGGCAGATACGCTTCGTGCCCGAGCAGTCGCCGTATTGCTGGGCCTACCAACTGATCGCCCGCGGTTCACGGATGATCAACCAGGTGGAGGCCTACGGCCTGGTGCTGCTGCCGGAGTTCCGCGGCTGGACACTGCCGGACCTGCGCGACGCCATCGACAAGGAGTTCTTCATTCTCTCCGAGGCGCATTACGAGCGCTACATCGCGCCGAGCTTTCTCGCCGATGGGCTGGAGTCGCGCGTCTGACCGTCGCCTGCCAATAAAAAAGCGCCCCTCGGGGCGCTTTTTCCTTCCTGTAGAGGTGACGGTCGGGTGTCAGGGCTTGGCGGCGATTTCTTCCAGGTGGGCGATGATGTCGTCCGGCTTGAGCACCAGGATGTCGCTTTCCAGGGAGTCGAGCACCACTTCGGCGGTGTTGCCGATCAGTGCGCCGGACAACCCGGTGCGCGCCACGCTGCCGATCACCGTCACCGCCGCATCGAGGTTGTGGGACGCGCGGGGAATCAGCACGTCCGCCGGGCCCTCCTCGATGTGCAGGTGCTGGTCGTCTACGCCGTATTCGGCCTGGAACGCCTTGCACGCCTCGCGGTACTTGGCCTCGATGGTCTCGCTGAGCTGGAAGGTCGGGTCGGCGGCCGAGAGCATGGGTGACGGGTGGGCGCTGATCACGTGCAACTGGCCGTGAGCGAGCCCGGCGATGTCGTAGGCGTGGCTGACTATCCCGGCATGCAACGTGCGGTGCTCGATATCGTTGTTGCCTACGTCCACGGCGGCGAGGATGTTGCGGCCGGCCCAGGGCAGGCTGGTCTTCACCAGGAGTACGGGGGCAGGGCAGAAGCGCAGCAGCTTCCAGTCGTCCGGGGTGAGCAGGGCCTTTTTCAGCGGGTTGTCCGGGCTGTGCTGCTTGATCACCAGCCCGCACCCTTCGGCCTGCTGCTCGGCGATGACGGTCTGGTGCAGATTGTCCTTCCAGGCCTGGCGGCTGGAAGCGCTGAAACCTTCCTTGCGCAGCACCTCGGCCACTTCTTCGAGTTTGGCGCTGTAGTCGGCGCGCCGCTCGCAGGCCAGCAGGTGCAGGTGCGACTGGGTCACGCTGGCGATCAGGCGGGCCCGTTTCAGCGCGAGACCTTCCGGCTGGTCCGGGTCCACGACTACGAGGATGCTACGGATGGCTTGCATGATCGTCTCCCTTCGTGCGCGTTGTTTATGTAGAACCACTGTAGTCGGGATATCCCGTTCATGACGTTGAGGCATATCAACGCCGGAAGCTGGTTCCGCGCGGCGGCCCCCGTATAATGCTCCGCCTTTATTGCACCGGCCAGCCAGGCGCCGGTGCGCTGAGTCGTCTGGAGCAAGAAGATGCTGTCCGAAATCAGGGAATTCCTCGGTTGTGCCACGCCGGATGCGTGGGTGGAAGCCGCGCTGCGGGATCAGGCGGTCATGCTGATCGACCACAAGAACAACGAATTCAAGGCCGCCAGCACGGCCCTGGCCCTGATCGCCAAGTACAGCGCCCACGAGGAGCTGGTGAACTTCATGTCGCGCCTGGCCCGCGAGGAGCTGCGCCACCACGAGCAGGTGCTGGCGATCCTGAAGAAGCGCGGCATCCCGCTGCGGCCGATTTCCGCCGGCCGCTACGCCTCAGGCCTGCGCGCGGTAGTGCGCAACCACGAGCCGCAGAAGCTGGTGGACACCCTGATCGTTGGCGCTTTCATCGAATGCCGTAGCTGCGAGCGTTTCGCTGCGCTGGTGGATCACCTGGATGCCGACCTGGCGAAGTTCTACGGCTCGCTGCTGAAATCCGAGGCGCGGCATTTCCAGGGCTATCTGAGCCTGGCGCGCCGTTATGGCGATGACGCCGATATCGACCGCCGCGTGGCGGAGATTCGCGAGGTAGAGGCTGGCCTGATCCAGTCGCCGGACAGCGAATTCCGTTTTCACAGCGGCGTGCCGGCGGAGCTGGCGGCCTGACTCGCGCCCCGCAACAAAAAAAGCGCCCAGACGGGCGCTTTTTTCTTGGCTCTTCATAGGAGCGAGGAGTGCGCGTAGTTCTTGTTTGCGAACCAGTCCGGCAGCAGGGCTGCCGGGATATCCGTTCGCGAGCAAGCTCGCTACTACAAGTTCCGGCTCAGTCTTTTACCTTCAGGTCCAGCGCCAGGTCGCGCGCCGCTTTGGTGGCGAGCACGCCCATCAGTTGGCCGATCTCGTCCTGCCGGCTGCTGGCGCTGTTCTGTCCGCCCGCCATCATGACGCTAGGCACCGGCGCCTGGGCGGCGGCTTCAGCCCAGACCTTGTTGATGGCGATCAGCGCATCCAGCTTGGGTTGCAGTGCGCCGTCCGCCTTGATCACAGCTTCGCGGGCATAGGCATCGGCGTCAGCGGTGATCTTGGTGGCCTGCGCCGTCACGGCAGCCTTGTCGCGCAGCAATTCAGCAGTCTGCTTCTCGATCTCAGCGCGCTGCTTCTCGCGCTCGGCGTTGATGACTGCCAGCTGTTTCTCGGTTTCCGCCTGGGTAGTGCGCTCGATCTGGTCGCGCAGGGTCTCCTGGCGCTTGGCTTCCACTTCCTTCTCGCCGCGGGCGGTGACCAGCAGTTTCTCTTCCTCTTCCTTCAGGCGGTTCTGGCGGGCCACGGCCAACTCTGCCAGCGCCTGCTGCACCTTGACCATGCGCTGCTTGTACTGCGGGTTCGGGTCGACGTTAGTGATGCGTGCCTCAACCACTTCCACGCCGAACTTGCGGAACTGCTGCTGCTTGCGCACCGGGATGCCCTTGGCGTCGGTGACTTTCTCGGTGACGAACTGGCTGGCGTTGTTGTCGCCGAAGCTGCCTTGTTCGGTACCGGCCTGCAGGATCGCGGTCTGGTGTGGCACGGCGCCACGCGGGCCGCGCACTTCCTTGCGCTTGATCAGGTACAGGCCGTCGTTGAGCTGGTTCTCGAACTCCGCGGCGAACTCGCTGCGGGCGCCGGCGTAGTAGTCATCGGCGGTCATCAGTGAGGCGGTGGCCTGCAGGGTTTCCTTGATTGCCGGGACCAGCGCGGTGCGGATGAAGTTGTCCGGATTGCGGTATTCCTGGGCCATTTTCAGGAACTGATCGCCGCCAGGCAGGCGGAAGCGTGCCGAGGACTCGACCTTGGCGTCGACGTTGCCGAGGAAGACGATGGGGAAGGCTTCGATGGTGGCGCCCAGGGCGTCGTTGTCCGGGTTGTTGTCGTTCTCGTCCATGACCAGCACGGACTGCACGCTGATGGCTTTTTTCCAGGTGGTGGCACGGCCGAACCACTTGGTGGCGTAACCGACGTCGTCGACGATCTTCTCGTCGCCGAAGATGGTCCGCACGTGGGTCATGTAGCCGGCTTCGTTATAGAAGAAGATGCCGTTGAACAGGATGAAGGCGGCGGCGACCAGGGCCAACGGCAGGGCGCCGAACTTGATGAGGTTTCCCTTGCTGAACATGTCTCTTCCTTGAGTGAGCAAACCGCGAATGCTGCGTAAGGTTGCAGTTACCGGTCAAGTGGAAACGTCTGAGAGTGCCGGCGGGTTGGCGTCAAAAGGCCACTTCGGCAGTGGCTTGCCGTGTCAAAGGGGGAAGGGGGCCTGTTGCATGCCGCGGTCATCGGCCTCCAGCGCCCACCCCTGGCGATCCCAGTCGCCGAGGACGATGCGCCGAGCGGGGCGGCCGTCGATCTCCAGTTCGTGGACGGCGGGGCGGTGGGTGTGCCCGTGGATGAGGATGCGCACGCCTTTGTCGTGCATGATCTTCTCCACTTCCGCCGGCGTGACGTCGACGATCTCGCTGGCCTTCATGCGCGTCTGCGCGCGACTTTCCTTGCGCAACTTGCGCGCCAGCTTGTGGCGGGTGGTCAGCGGCAGGTTGCGCAGGATGAACAGCGTCAGCGGGTTGCGCAGCCAGCGGCGCAGCTTCATGTAGGCTACGTCGAGGGTGCACAGGCTGTCGCCGTGCATCAGCAGGATCTTCTCGCCGCCCAGGTCGATCAGGCTCGGGTCGCGCAGCAGGGTGCACCCGGCTTCGCGGCAGAAGGCCTTGCCGATCAGGAAGTCGCGGTTGCCGTGCATCAGGTAGATGCGCGTACCGCTGTCGGACAGTTCGCGCAGGGCACGGGCGATGGCGTGCTGGAACTCGTCCATGCCATCGTCGCCGATCCAGGCTTCGAAGAAGTCGCCGAGGATGTATAGCGCTTCGGCTGCGCGGGCGCGGGTGGAGAGGAAATGCAAGAACGCCCGGGTGATATCCGGGCGTTCCGCTTCGAGATGCAGGTCCGAGATGAACAGGACGCTCATCGACTCACTCGCCGATGATTTCGGCTTTCTCGATGATCACGTCGTCGGCCGGTACGTCCTGGTGGCCGGAGCGCATGGTGGTGGCGACGGTCTTGATCTTGTTGACCACGTCCATGCCGTCCTTCACTTCACCGAACACGCAGTAGCCCCAGCCCTGCACGGTCGGCGCGCTGTGGTTGAGGAAGTCGTTGTCGGCGACGTTGATGAAGAACTGCGCGCTGGCCGAATGGGGCTCCATGGTGCGGGCCATGGCGACGGTGCCGATCTTGTTGCCGACGCCGTTGTTGGCTTCGTTCTTGATCGACTTGCGGGTGCTCTTCTGTTTCATGCCCGGCTCGAAACCGCCGCCCTGGATCATGAAGTTGTTGATCACGCGGTGGAACACGGTGTTGTCGTAGTGGCCGGCCTTAACGTACTCCTTGAAGTTGGCCACGGTTTCCGGCGCCTTGTCGTCGAACAGTTCAAGGGTGATGTCGCCGAAGTTGGTCTGCAATTTGACGGTGGTAGTCATCAGGGAATTCCGCTCTTTGGAAAATTCGAAGGCCTGTCAGGGGGTTGACAGCTTCGGCTATGATAAGCGCTTTGGTTTGGCCGGCCTACCCTGGCTGAACGACGGAATGATCAAGGACACCATGAGCAAGCCTACCGCCGATACGAAAGAAGCCACTGTTGCCGCCAACTTCCTGCGCCCCATCGTCCAGGCCGACCTGGACAGTGGCAAGCACCAGAAGATCGTCACCCGCTTCCCGCCGGAGCCCAACGGCTACCTGCATATCGGTCATGCCAAGTCCATCTGTCTGAACTTCGGCCTGGCCAAGGAGTTCGGCGGTGACTGCCACCTGCGCTTCGACGACACCAACCCGGCGAAGGAAGACCAGGAATACATCGACGCCATCGAGGCCGATGTGAAGTGGCTGGGCTTCGAGTGGGCCGGGCAGGTGCGCTACGCGTCCAACTATTTCGACCAGTTGCACGACTGGGCGGTAGACCTGATCAAGGCCGGCAAGGCCTTCGTCTGCGACCTCAACGCCGAGGAAATGCGCGCCTATCGAGGCTCGCTCACCGAGCCGGGCAAGAACAGCCCGTTCCGTGATCGTTCCGTGGAAGAGAACCTGGACCTCTTTGCCCGCATGAAGGCCGGCGAGTTCCCGGACGGCGCCCGTTCGCTGCGCGCGAAGATCGACATGGCCTCGCCGAACATCAACCTGCGCGATCCGATCCTCTATCGCATCCGTCACGCGCATCACCACCAGACGGGCGACAAGTGGTGCATCTATCCCAGCTACGACTTCACCCATGGTCAGTCGGACGCCATCGAGGGCATCACCCACTCCATCTGCACCCTGGAGTTCGAGGATCACCGCCCGCTGTATGAGTGGTTCCTGGCCAACCTGCCGGTCCCGGCCCAGCCGCGCCAGTACGAATTCGCGCGCCTGAACCTGAACTACACCATCACCAGCAAGCGCAAGCTCAAGCAGCTTGTTGACGAGGGGCATGTGAACGGCTGGGACGACCCGCGCATGTCGACCCTGTCCGGTTATCGCCGTCGCGGCTATACCCCGGCGTCGATCCGTACCTTCTGCGACATGATCGGCGTGAACCGCGCTGGCGGCGTGGTGGACATCGGCATGCTGGAATTCGCCATCCGCGACGACCTGGACGCCAACGCCGGCCGCGCCATGTGCGTGCTCAAGCCGCTGAAGGTGGTCATCACCAACTACCCGCAAGGCCAGGTCGAGAACCTCGAACTGCCGCGCCATCCGAAGCAGGACATGGGCGTGCGCGTGCTGCCGTTCAGCCGCGAGATCTACATCGACGCCAGCGACTTCGAAGAAGTGCCGCCGGCCGGCTACAAGCGCCTGATCCCGGGTGGCGAAGTGCGCCTGCGCGGCAGCTACGTGATCCGCGCCGATGAAGCCATCAAGGACGCCGCCGGCAACATCGTCGAACTGCGCTGCAGCTACGACGAGAACACCCTGGGCAAGAACCCCGAGGGCCGCAAGGTCAAGGGCGTGATCCACTGGGTGCCGGCCGCCGAGAGCGTCGAGTGCGAAGTGCGCCTGTACGACCGCCTGTTCCGCTCCGCCAACCCGGAGAAGTCGGAAGAGGGCGGCAGCTTCCTCGACAACATCAACCCCGAATCCCTGGTGGTGCTCAAGGGTTGCCGCGCCGAGCCGTCGCTGACCAGCGCCACCGCCGAGGACCGCTTCCAGTTCGAGCGCGAAGGCTACTTCTGCGCCGACGCCAAGGATTCCAAGGCTGGCGCCCTGGTCTTCAACCGCACCGTGACCCTGCGCGACTCCTGGGGGCAGTAAGGGATGGCTGACTTGCAGATCTACAGCACGCTGTCCAAGACCAAGGACAGCTTCAAGCCTCTGGTCGGCAACCAGGTACGCATGTACGTGTGCGGCATGACCGTGTACGACTTCTGCCACATCGGCCACGCCCGCGTGATGGTGGCCTTCGACGTCATCGCCCGCTGGTTGCGCCATCGCGGCTATGACCTGACCTATGTGCGCAACATCACCGACATCGACGACAAGATCATCCGTCGCGCCCAGGAGAACGGTGAATCGTTCGAAGAACTGACCGCCCGCATGATCGCCGCGATGCACGAGGACGAGGCGCGCCTGTCGGTCCTGCGTCCGGACATCGAGCCGCGCGCCACCGGTCACATCGCCGGCATGCACGAGATGATCCAGACCCTGATCGACAAGGGCTACGCCTACGCGCCCGGTAATGGCGACGTCTACTACCGGGTCGGCAAGTTCGCCGGCTACGGCAAGCTGTCGCGCAAGAAGATCGAAGACCTGCGCATCGGTGCGCGCATCGAGGTCGACGAATCCAAGGAAGACCCGCTGGACTTCGTGCTCTGGAAAGGCGCCAAGCCGGGCGAGCCGAGCTGGGAGTCGCCCTGGGGTGCCGGTCGTCCGGGCTGGCACATCGAGTGCTCGGTGATGTCCACCTGCTGCCTGGGCGAGACCTTCGACATCCACGGCGGCGGCCCGGACCTGGTGTTCCCGCACCACGAGAACGAAATCGCCCAGAGCGAGGCAGCCACCGGCAAGCTCTATGCCGCTAGCTGGATGCATGCCGGCGCGGTGCGCGTGGACGGCGAGAAGATGTCCAAGTCCCTGGGCAACTTCTTCACCATCCGCGAAGTGCTGGAGAAATATCACCCGGAAGTCGTGCGTTTCCTGTTGGTGTCCAGCCACTACCGCAGCCCGATCAACTATTCCGAAGACAACCTGAAGGAAGCCAAAGGCGCGCTGGAGCGTTTCTACACTGCGCTGCGTGGCTTGCCGCTGGTGGCTGCCGCAGGTGGCGAAGAATTCGTCGAGCGTTTCGGCGCGGCGATGGATGACGACTTCGGTACGCCGGAAGCGGTGGCCGTGCTGTTCGAGATGGTCCGCGAGGTCAATCGTCTGCGCGACAGCGATCCGGCAGCGGCCGCTGCGCTGGCGGCGCGCGTTCGTGAACTGGGCGCTCTGCTGGGCGTGCTGCAGATGGATGCCGACGAGTTCCTCCAGGCTGGCGCGGCCGGCAAGGTCGATGCGGTACAGGTCGAGGCGCTGATCCAGGCGCGCCTGGATGCCCGCGCGGCGAAGAACTGGGCCGAATCCGACCGCATTCGCGACGAGCTGACCGCTCTGGGCGTGGTGCTGGAAGACGGCAAGGGCGGCACTACCTGGCGTCTTGCCGAGTAGTAGCTTCCCTGGAAATGAAAAAGGCCGCTGATCAGCGGCCTTTTTCTTGTTCGTCGAAAACCTGTCAGGTGTGCAGGTGTTCGGCGGCGTACAGGGTGTTTTCCAGCAGGCAGGCGCGGGTCATCGGGCCGACGCCGCCCGGAACCGGGGTGATCCAGCTGGCGCGCTCGGCAGCCACATCGTATTCCACGTCGCCCACCAGCTTGCCGTCTTCCTGGCGGTTGATGCCCACGTCGATGACGATGGCGCCTTCCTTGATCCATTCGCCCTTCACCAGGCCGGGTTTGCCGGCGGCAACCACGACCAGATCGGCACGGCCAACGTGGTCGGCCAGGTCGCGGGTGAAGCGGTGGGTGACGGTGACGGTGCAGCCGGCCAGCAGCAGTTCCAGCGCCATGGGGCGGCCGACGATGTTGGAAGCGCCCACGACGACGGCGTCCAGGCCGTACAGGTCGACACCGGTGCTCTGCAGCAGCGTCATGATGCCCTTCGGCGTGCAGGGGCGCAGCAGTGGGATGCGCTGGGCCAGTCGGCCAACGTTGAAGGGATGGAAGCCGTCCACGTCCTTGTCCGGGTTGATGCGCTCCAGCAACTGGGATGCATCGAGGTGGGCGGGGAGGGGCAGTTGTACCAGAATGCCGTCGATGGCCGGGTCGGCATTCAGGCGGTCGATCAGCGCGAGCAGCTCTTCCTGGGTGGTGCTGGCGGGAAGGTCGTACGCCTGGGAGAGGAAGCCGACCTCTTCACAGTCCTTGCGCTTGTGCGCGACATAGACCTGAGAGGCGGGGTCGCTGCCGACCAGGATCACTGCCAGGCCGGGGATGCGCAGTCCTTGCTGGCGGCGTTCGTTGACGCGTTGGGCAATCTGCTGGCGGAGGCTGGCGGCGATCGCTTTGCCGTCGATCAGTTTTGCAGTCATGTCGGGGGGATAACCATTAAGGCGGGTGAAAAGAAGGCGCGCATTTTCGCACGCTGCCTCCATAAGGCAAAGGCGGATGCCCCTGATTTGCCGTAACTCCTTTATCTCTTTGAATTTTTTTTAAAAAAGTTGTTGACGGGGTAGGGGCTCATCGATAACATGCGCCCCGCTTGCCGAGCACAGCCTGAAACACGAAAGAGGCGGTGCCAACCGATTCAGTGGTTTCACTGAGTCTGCTTAGCAAGGGTTGCCGCCACTTAAAGCGCCCGTAGCTCAGCTGGATAGAGCATCCGCCTTCTAAGCGGATGGTCGCAGGTTCGAGTCCTGCCGGGTGCGCCATGTGGCGTTCGGTACAAGCAAGTGTAATATGGTGGGCGTAGCTCAGTTGGTAGAGCACAGGATTGTGGCTCCTGGTGTCGTGGGTTCGATTCCCATCGTCCACCCCATATTCCGAAGCGCCAGGCCAAGAGCCTGGCGTTTTCGTTTCTGCGGTACCCTGCGGACGTGGTGAAATTGGTAGACACGCTGGATTTAGGTTCCAGTGGCGCAAGCTGTGAGAGTTCGAGTCTCTCCGTCCGCACCATCTTCTTTCCATAAGCTCTCGCATCCGTGAATTTCCGCAGCTTCCACTCAGGGTGACTTCTGCATTTCTAGCTACTAGAATGCTTGCCCTTGATTCTGGGAGCCGGAAGGACCGGCTTACGTCTGTGCCACGAGGAATATCCATGCAAGTTTCCGTTGAAAGCACCTCCGCTCTTGAGCGCCGCATGACCGTTGGCGTGCCGGCCGAGCGTATCGAGACCGAAGTCAACAAGCGTCTGCAGCAGACCGCTCGTCGCGCCAAGGTTCCTGGCTTCCGTCCCGGCAAGGTGCCGATGAGCGTGATCCGTCAGCGCTACGAAGCCGCCGCTCGTCAGGAAGCCCTCGGTGACCTGATCCAGGAAACCTTCTACGAAGCCGTGGTCGAGCAGAAGCTGAACCCGGCTGGCGCTCCGTCCGTCGAGCCGAAAGTGTTCGAGAAGGAGAAGGGCCTCGAGTACATCGCTACCTTCGAAGTCTTCCCCGAATTCCAGGTTGCCGGTTTCGACGGCATCAAGGTTGAGCGTCTGCAGGCCGATGTGGCTGATGCCGATCTCGACAACATGTTGGAAATCCTGCGCAAGCAGAACACCCGCTTCGAAGCCGTTGATCGCGCCGCTCAGAACGACGACCAGGTGAATATCGATTTCGTCGGCAAGATTGACGGTGAAGCCTTCGCTGGCGGTTCCGCCAAGGGCACCCTGCTGGTGCTGGGCTCCGGCCGCATGATCCCGGGCTTCGAAGAAGGCCTGGTCGGCGCCAAGGCCGGTGAAGAGCGCGTGCTGAACGTGACCTTCCCCGAGGACTACCAGAACCTGGACCTGGCCGGCAAAGCCGCCGAGTTCACCGCTACCGTCAACAGCGTTGCCGAGCCGAAACTGCCGGAACTGAACGAAGAGTTCTTCGCTCTGTTCGGCGTGAAGGAAAGCACTCTGGAAGGCTTCCGCACCGAAGTTCGCAAGAACATGGAGCGTGAGCTGCGTCAGGCCATCAAGTCCAAGGTGAAGAACCAGGTGATGGAAGGTCTGGTCGAGACCAACCCGATCGAAGTTCCGAAGGCCCTGATCGGCAACGAAGTCAACCGTCTGCGCGTGCAGGCTGTCCAGCAGTTCGGTGGCAACATCAAGCCTGACCAACTGCCGGCTGAGCTGTTCGAAGAGCAAGCCAAGCGCCGCGTCGTGCTGGGCCTGATCGTCGCCGAGCTGGTCAAGCAGCACGAGCTGAAGGCCGATGAAGCCCGCGTTCGCGAAATGATCGAAGAAATGGCTTCGGCTTACCAGGAGCCGGAACAAGTTGTTGCCTGGTACTACAAGAACGACCAGCAACTGAACGAAGTCCGTTCGGTTGTACTGGAAGAACAAGTTGTAGATACTGTCCTGCAGAAGGCCAATGTGACCGACAAGCAGGTATCCTACGAAGACGCGGTCAAGCCTGCAGAAGCTCCGCAAGCGGCCTGATCCAGCGCTTCGTTCGATTGTCACAAGCCAGCCTTCGGGCTGGCTTGTGCGTCTATAGAGACATGACTTTTTATTAGGGAGTGATCGTCGGACATGCATAATCCTTATATGCCGCAAGTTCCGAACATTCAGGCCGCTGGTGGTCTGGTGCCGATGGTGGTGGAGCAGTCCGCCCGCGGTGAGCGTTCCTACGACATCTATTCGCGCCTGCTGAAGGAGCGGATCATCTTCCTGGTCGGCCAGGTCGAGGACTACATGGCCAACCTCGTGGTGGCCCAGTTGCTGTTCCTCGAGGCCGAGAACCCGGACAAGGACATCCACCTCTACATCAACTCTCCGGGCGGCTCCGTGACTGCTGGCATGTCGATCTACGACACCATGCAGTTCATCAAGCCCGACGTGTCCACCATCTGCGTGGGCCAGGCGTGCAGCATGGGCGCCCTGTTGCTGGCTGGCGGCGCCGCTGGCAAGCGCTACTGCCTGCCGCATTCGCGGATGATGATCCACCAGCCGCTGGGCGGCTTCCAGGGCCAGGCCTCGGACATCGAGATCCATGCCAAGGAAATCCTCTTCATCAAGGAGCGCCTGAACCAGGTGCTGGCGCATCACACCGGCCAGCCGCTGGATGTCATCGCCCGCGACACCGACCGTGACCGCTTCATGAGTGGTGACGATGCTGTCAAGTACGGTCTGATCGATCAGGTCTTCACTCAGCGTCCTTCTGCCGCCTGAGTCTCTCCGCTGTACTGCGGCCGGTAATCCGGCCGCTCGCGGGCTTGAAAATGCCTGCGAATGCCTTCATCTTGTCCTTCACGTATATCCCCGATTGGAACGATCGAATGACTGACACCCGCAACGGCGAGGACAACGGCAAGCTGCTGTATTGCTCCTTCTGCGGCAAGAGCCAGCACGAAGTGCGCAAGTTGATTGCCGGCCCCTCGGTCTTTATCTGCGACGAGTGCGTCGACCTGTGCAATGACATCATCCGCGAGGAGGTGCAGGAAGCACAGGCAGAGAGCAGTGCGCACAAGCTTCCGGCGCCGAAAGAGATCCGCACCATCCTCGATCAGTACGTGATCGGCCAGGAACGTGCCAAGAAAACCCTGGCAGTAGCGGTGTACAACCACTACAAGCGCCTGAATCAGCGCGAGCGCAAGGACGACGTCGAACTGGGCAAGAGCAACATCCTGCTCATCGGTCCGACGGGCTCGGGCAAGACCCTGCTCGCCGAGACCTTGGCGCGTCTGCTCAATGTTCCCTTCACCATCGCCGATGCCACCACCCTCACCGAGGCGGGCTATGTGGGCGAAGATGTCGAGAACATCATCCAGAAGCTGCTGCAGAAGTGCGATTACGATGTCGAGAAGGCCCAGATGGGTATCGTCTACATCGACGAAATCGACAAGATCTCGCGCAAATCCGACAACCCGTCGATCACCCGCGACGTGTCCGGCGAAGGCGTTCAGCAGGCCCTGCTGAAGCTGATCGAAGGCACCGTGGCTTCCGTACCGCCCCAGGGCGGCCGCAAGCACCCGCAGCAGGAGTTCCTGCAGGTCGACACCCGCAACATCCTGTTCATCTGCGGTGGCGCGTTCGCTGGCCTGGAAAAGGTCATCCAGAACCGTTCCACCAAGGGCGGCATCGGCTTCAATGCCGAGGTTCGCAGTCAGGAAGCGGGCAAGAAGGTCGGCGAAGCGCTGCGCGAAGTCGAGCCGGAAGATCTGGTGAAATTCGGTCTGATCCCCGAATTCGTCGGCCGCCTGCCGATCATCGCGACCCTCGACGAGCTGGACGAACCTGCGCTGATGCAGATTCTGACCGAGCCGAAGAACGCGCTGACCAAGCAGTACGCCAAGCTCTTCGAAATGGAAGGCGTGGACCTCGAGTTCCGTCCGGACGCGCTCAAGGCTGTCGCCCGTCGCGCGCTGGAGCGCAAGACCGGTGCCCGTGGCCTGCGTTCGATCCTCGAAGGCATCCTGCTCGACACCATGTACGAGATCCCCTCGCAGAACGACGTCAGCAAGGTGGTGATCGACGAAAGCGTCATCGAGGGCTCCTCCCAGCCGCTGCTGATCTACGAGAACAGCGAGCAGCCGGCCAAGGCTGCACCTGACGCCTGAAATCAGAAGGGGCCCTAGGGCCCCTTTTTTCTTCCCATCTACCGCGCTTGTTTTTTCCTAGTCCTAACCCCATCTTAGGCCGAAGGGTCCAATCCCATCGTTTTGGCCAAGTGCCGCTGTAGAGCCGAATATCATGAAAACACTCGTCGAGTTGCCCCTGCTGCCCCTGCGTGACGTAGTGGTGTATCCGCACATGGTCATCCCGCTGTTCGTCGGGCGTGAGAAATCCATCGAGGCCCTCGAGGCCGCCATGACCGGCGACAAACAGATCCTGTTGCTGGCACAGAAGAACCCGGCTGACGATGATCCGGGTGCAGACGGCCTGTACCGCATGGGCACCGTGGCCACCGTCCTGCAGCTGCTGAAGCTGCCCGATGGCACCGTCAAGGTGCTGGTCGAAGGCGAGCAGCGCGGCCAGGTAGAGCGCTTCATCGATGAGGACGCCTACTGCCGCGCCGAAGTTTCGATCATTGACGAGGTTTCCGTCGGCGAGCGTGAGTCCGAAGTCTTCACCCGCAGCCTGCTCAGTCAGTTCGAACAGTACGTGCAGCTGGGCAAGAAAGTGCCCGCCGAGGTCCTGTCCTCGCTCAACAGCATCGACGAGCCCGGCCGCCTGGTGGACACCATGGCCGCACATATGGCCCTGAAGATCGAGCAGAAGCAGGAAATCCTCGAGATCACCGAGCTGTCCGCCCGCGTCGAACACGTGCTGGCCATGCTGGACGCCGAGATCGACCTGCTGCAGGTCGAGAAGCGCATCCGTGGCCGCGTGAAGAAGCAGATGGAGCGGAGCCAGCGCGAGTACTACCTCAACGAGCAGATGAAGGCCATCCAGAAAGAGCTGGGTGACATCGACGAGGGCCACAACGAAGTCGAGGAGCTGAAGAAGCGCATCGATGCCGCTGGTCTGACCAAGGAAGCCCTGGCCAAGGCCACTGCCGAGCTGAACAAGCTCAAGCAGATGTCGCCGATGTCCGCCGAAGCGACCGTGGTGCGTTCCTACATCGACTGGCTGGTGAATGTGCCTTGGAAGGCCGAGAGCAAGGTGCGCCACGACCTGGACAAGGCCGAGGATATCCTCGATGCGGACCACTACGGCCTCGAAGAGGTCAAGGAGCGCATCCTTGAGTACCTCGCCGTGCAGAAGCGCGTGAAGAAGCTGAAAGGCCCGGTACTCTGCCTGGTCGGCCCACCCGGCGTCGGCAAGACTTCGCTGGCCGAGTCCATCGCCCGTGCGACCAATCGCAAGTTCGTGCGCATGGCCCTGGGGGGCGTGCGTGACGAGGCCGAGATTCGCGGTCACCGCCGTACCTACATCGGTTCCATGCCCGGTCGTCTGATTCAGAAAATGACCAAGGTCGGCGTGCGCAACCCGCTGTTCCTGCTGGACGAGATCGACAAGATGGGCAGCGACATGCGTGGCGACCCCGCGTCTGCGCTGCTGGAAGTGCTCGATCCGGAGCAGAACCACAATTTCAACGACCACTACCTCGAAGTCGACTACGACCTTTCCGACGTGATGTTCCTCTGCACGGCGAACTCCATGAATATTCCGGCGCCGCTGCTGGACCGCATGGAGGTCATCCGCCTGCCGGGTTACACCGAGGACGAGAAGATCAACATCGCCTCGAAATATCTTGTACCGAAACAGACTGCGGCCAATGGTCTCAAGAAGGGCGAGCTGGTCTTCGAGGAGGCGGCTACCCGTGACATCATCCGCTATTACACCCGCGAAGCCGGTGTGCGGAGCCTGGAGCGCCAGATTGCCAAGGTCTGCCGCAAGGCGGTCAAGGATGGCGGCAAGGCCAAGCGTATCGACGCCGTGGTGACGCCGGACTCGCTGGAGAACTACCTGGGTGTGCGCAAGTTCCGCTACGGCCTGGCCGAGCAGCAGGACCAGATCGGCCAGGTGACCGGCCTCGCCTGGACGCAGGTGGGCGGCGAATTGCTGACCATCGAATCGGCCATGGTTCCGGGTAAGGGCGCATTGACCAAGACCGGCTCGCTGGGCGACGTCATGGCGGAGTCCATCACCGCCGCGCTAACCGTGGTTCGCAGCCGTTCGAAGAGCCTGGGCATCGCTCCGGACTTCCACGAGAAGCACGACATCCACATCCACGTGCCCGAAGGCGCGACGCCCAAGGACGGCCCTAGCGCGGGCATCGGCATGTGCACTGCATTGGTGTCGGCGATCACCCAGATTCCCGTTCGCGCCGACGTTGCCATGACCGGCGAAATCACCCTGCGGGGTCAGGTGCTGGCCATTGGTGGCCTGAAGGAAAAACTTCTGGCTGCGCACCGGGGTGGAATCAAGACTGTGATCATTCCCGAGGAAAACGTGCGAGACCTTAGGGAAATTCCGGATAATATTAAGGCCGATCTCGTTATTAAACCGGTTAAATGGATTGACGAGGTCCTGCAAATTGCGCTGCAATACGCCCCGGAGCCCTTGCCCGATGCGGCTCCCGAGATGGTTGCAAAGGATGAGAAGCGCGAGTCTGATTCCAAGGAGCGAATCAGCACGCATTAGTTGGGGGGCTTTCTTGACACTGTTTTTGAGCCCTTGTTATAAAGCGGCACTTGCTTTGTCAGTTGGCAAACCAGCACCTGCTTTTGCTTACACCTAACACATAGAAACATACTCAACAGAAATAAGGGGACTTAGAGTGAACAAGTCGGAACTGATCGATGCTATCGCCGCATCTGCTGATATCCCGAAAGCTGTTGCCGGTCGCGCTCTGGACGCGGTGATCGAGTCCGTAACTGGCGCCCTGAAGGCTGGTGACTCCGTCGTACTGGTCGGCTTCGGCACCTTCGCTGTCAAAGAGCGTGCTGCTCGCACCGGTCGCAACCCGCAAACCGGCAAGCCGATCAAGATCGCTGCTGCTAAGATCCCGGGCTTCAAGGCCGGTAAAGCCCTCAAGGACGCTGTCAACTAAGCGTCTTTTTGGACTTGACCTGGACCGGTTCAACTTCGGTTGGGCCGGTCACGGAGCGATGACCCGGCTGGCGTAGGTCGGTTGGAATCATCAGGGGTCACGGGCTCAACGCCCGCAAGCTCCACCAGTTACGAGAAGGCGCATCCTCGGATGCGCCTTTCTTATATCCGCTTTTTTTTCCACGCCGCGCCGCCATTGACGGTGGGCCGTGGCCGCGTCGGGGGCCGCATGCTGCAAAACATCAGGGACAATTCCCAAGGCTGGATCACCAAGACCATCCTGGGCGTGATCGTTGTCCTCATGGCTTTGACCGGGTTCGATCAGATCATTCGCGCAACCCACCACGAGAACGTCGCTGCTCAGGTCAACGGTGAGGACATCAGTCTGCCGGAACTGCAGCAGGCTGCGGACATGCAGCGTCGCCAGCTGATGCAGCGCCTGGGCAAGGACTTCGATTCGTCCATGCTCGACGACAAGCTGCTCAAGGATTCCGCGCTGAAGTCGCTCATCGAGCGCAAGCTGGTCCTGCAGGCCGCCCAGAATGACAAGTTCGCGTTTTCCCAGCAGGCGCTGGACCAACTGATCCTGTCGACTCCCGAGTTCCAGGTGGACGGCAAGTTCAACGCCGACCGTTTCGACCAGGTCATCCGCCAGATGGGCTATGACCGCATGCAGTTCCGTCGCATGTTCGGTGAGGAAATGCTGATCGGCCAACTGCGCGCCGGCATCGCCGGTACCGGCTTCGTCACCGATGACGAACTGAACGCCTTCGCTCGCCTGGAGAAGCAGACCCGTGACTTCGCTACCCTGACCCTCAAGGCCGACCCGGCCAAGAGCAAGGTCGAGGACAGCGAGATCAAGGCGTACTACGCCGCCCACAGCACCGAGTTCATGACGCCTGAACAGGTCACCATCGACTATGTCGAGCTGAAGAAGTCCGCCTTCTTCGACCAGGTCGAGGTGAAGAAGGAAGACCTCGATGCCCTCTATCAGAAGGAGATCGCCGGCCTGGCCGAGCAGCGCGACGCCGCGCACATCCTGATCGAGGTGAACGACAAGCAGAACGACCAGCAGGCCAAGGCCAAGATCGACGAGATCAAGGCGCGCCTGGACAAGGGCGAGGACTTCGCCAAGCTGGCCAAGGAGCTGTCCAACGACACCGGCTCCGCCGCCAATGGCGGTGACCTCGGCTTCGCCGGCCGTGGCGTGTATGACCCGGCCTTCGAAGAGTCGCTGTACTCGCTGAAGAAGGGCGAAGTTTCCGCTCCGGTGAAGACTTCCTACGGCTGGCACCTGATCAAGCTGCTGGGCGTCGAAGCGCCGGAGGTTCCGACCTTCGACAGCCTGAAGGCCAAGCTGGAGCACGAAGCCAAGACCCAGCTGGTCGAGCAGCGTTTCGTCGATGCCACCAAGCAGCTGGAAAGCTCTGCCTACGAGGCTTCAGATCTGGCCCAGCCGGCCCAGGACATGGGCTTGAAGGTGCAGACCAGCAAGCCGTTCGGCAAGGAAGGCGGCGAAGGTGTCACGGCTAACCGCCAGGTCATCCAGTCCGCTTTCAGCCCTGAAGTGCTGGAAGAGGGGGCCAACAGCGGCGCCATCGAACTGGATCCGGACACCGTGGTCGTGCTGCGCGTGAAGGCGCACCACAAGCCTGAGCAGGAAACCCTGGAGCAGGTCAGTGCCGATATCCTCAAGCGCCTGCAGGTCGAGCACGCTGCAGTCGATGCCAAGTCCCGCGGTGAAACACTGCTGGCTGGCCTGCGCGACGGCAAGATCCCGCTGACCCAGGCCCAGGAAGGCCAGCAGTGGAAGGTCGTGGAAGCGGCCGCCCGTGGTCAGGAAGGCGTCGATCCGGTCGTGCTGCAGAGCGTGTTCCGCATGGTTCGCCCGGAAGGTGCCGACAAGCCCAGCCTGGGCGGTGTCGCGTTGCAGAACGGCGACTTCGTGCTGGTCAAGCTCAGCGGTGTGAGCGAGCCGGAGGCCAAGCCGACCGAGGAGGAAAAGGCGATGTACCGGCGCTTCCTCGCCTCGCGCAGCGGCCAGGATGATTTCTCCGCCTTCCGCCGTTACCTGCAGGATCAGGCGAAAGTCGAGAAATTCGACGAAGCCAAGAAGTAAGAAACTGGGGCCGCGCAAGCGGCCCTCGTTTTATCCGGTAAAGGAAAAAGGCCGCAATCGCGGCCTTTTTCTTTGCCTGGAGCAAAGCCTCAGTCGTCGCTGAGCGGCCCCATCGCCGTGGTGTTGAAGCCGCCATCGACATAGAGGATTTCGCCACTGATGCCACTGGCCAGGTCCGAGCACAGAAATGCACCGGCGTTGCCGACTTCCTCGATGGTCACATTGCGCCGCAGCGGTGTCTGGCGTTCGTTGGCGGCGAGCATCTTGCGGAAGCTCTTGATGCCCGAGGCGGCGAGCGTGCGAATGGGGCCTGCGGAGATGGCGTTGACGCGAATGCCCTCCGGGCCGAGGCTGCCGGCCAGGTAGCGCACGCCGGCTTCCAGGCTGGCCTTGGCCATGCCCATGACATTGTAGTTGGGCATCGTGCGCTCGGCGCCCAGGTAGGAGAGGGTGAGCAGGCTGCCGTTGCGGCCCTGCATCAGCTCGCGGCCGGCCTTGGCCAGGGCGATGAAGCTATAGGCGCTGATGTCGTGGGCGATCCGGAAGCCTTCGCGGGTGGTGACCTCGGTGAAGTCGCCGTCGAGTTGGTCGCCTGGTGCGAAGCCCACCGAGTGGACAATACAGTCAAGCCCATCCCACTGCTTCCCCAGCTCGGCGAACACGGCTGCGATGTCCGCGTCGTTGGCGACGTCACAGGGGAAGCACAGCTCCGCGCTGGAGCCCCAGCCAGCAGCGAACTCTTCCACGCGGCCCTTGAGCTTGTCGTTCTGGTAGGTAAAGGCGAGTTCGGCGCCTTCCCGGTGCATCGCCGCGGCGATGCCGGAGGCGATGGACAGTTTGCTGGCGACTCCGACGATCAGTACGCGCTTGCCTGCGAGAAATCCCATATTCACTCCTTGATCATGTGAGGTCAGGTCGGTGCCGGGACCATGAAGGCTGCTTCCAGCAGTTGCTGTGTGTACGCATGCTGCGGCGCGGCGAAGACATCCTCGGCCATGCCCTGTTCGACCACCTTGCCATGGCGGATCACCATCAACTGGTGGCTGAGGGCTTTCACTACAGCCAGGTCGTGGCTGATGAACAGGTAGGTCAGGTTGTACTTGGCCTGCAGGCCGCGCAGCAGCTCGACAACCTGGCGCTGCACGGTGCGGTCCAGTGCCGAGGTCGGTTCGTCCAGCAGGATCAGCGCTGGCTTGAGCACCAGCGCTCGGGCAATGGCGATGCGCTGCCGCTGGCCTCCGGAGAACTCGTGGGGGTAACGGTGCCGGGTGTCCGGGTCGAGCCCGACTTCCCTGAGCGCTTCGATGATCGCCTGCTCGCGTTCCTCGGCCGTGCCCATGCCATGGATCTCCAGGCCTTCGCCGACGATCTGGCCCACCGACATGCGCGGGCTGAGGCTGCCGAACGGATCCTGGAAGACTACCTGCATCTCGCGACGCAGGGGCCTGACTTCCGCCTGGTTCATGCCTTCGATGGCCTGGCCCTCGAAGCGGATGCCGCCCTGGCTGTTGATCAGGCGCAGGATGGCCAGGCCGAGGGTCGACTTGCCTGAGCCGCTCTCGCCGACGATGCCCAGGGTCTGACCACGCGGCAGGCTGAAGTCGATGCCGTCCACGGCCTTGACGTGATCGACGGTCTTGCGGAACACGCCTTTCTTGATCGGGAACCACACGCGCAGGTCGTCGACCTCCAGCAAGGGCGCTCCTGGCTCGTTCTGTGCGGGGGTGCCACTGGGCTCGGCTCCGAGCAATTCGCGCGTGTAGGGGTGCTGGGGGGCCTCGAAGAGGGCTTCGCAATCCGCTTGCTCGACAATGCAGCCGCGCTGCATCACGCAGACGCGGTGGGCGATGCGCCGCACCAGGTTGAGATCGTGGGTGATCAGCAGCATGGCCATGCCCAGCCGTTGCTGCAGGTCGCGCAGCAGGTCAAGGATCTTCAGCTGCACGGTGACGTCCAGTGCCGTGGTCGGTTCGTCGGCGATCAGCAGTTCTGGCTCGCAGGCCAGGGCCATGGCGATCATCACCCGCTGGCGCTGGCCGCCGGAGAGTTCGTGCGGATAGGCCTTGAGGCGGCTGGCCGGGTTGGGGATGCCCACCAGCTCCAGCAGCTCCAGCGTGCGCGCGCGTGCCTGGACGCCGTTCATGCCCTTGTGCAGGGCCAAGACTTCACCGATCTGCTTCTCGATGCTGTGCAGCGGGTTCAGCGAGGTCATGGGTTCCTGGAACACCATGGCGATGCGGTTGCCGCGGATACCCCGAAGTTTGCGCTCGGGCAGCTTGAGCAGGTCCTTGCCGGCGTAATGGATGCTGCCCGAAGGATGGCTGGCGGTGGGGTAGGGCAGCAGGCGCAGGATCGAGTGCGCGGTCACCGATTTGCCGGAGCCGCTTTCGCCCACCAGTGCCAGGGTTTCGCCCTTGCGGATGTCGAAGCTGATGTGTTCCACCGCGCGCACCTGCTCGTCGCCGCAGAGGAAATCGACGGACAGGTCGCGGACTTCGATGAGGTTCTCGTTCTGGTTCATCTCACTTCCTCGGGTCGAAGGCATCGCGGGCGGCTTCGCCGATGAACACCAGCAGGCTCAGCATCACGGCCAGCACCACGAAGGCGGTGATGCCCAGCCAGGGCGCCTGCAGGTTGGACTTGCCCTGGGCGACCAGCTCGCCCAGCGACGGCGCGCCGGCGGGCAGGCCGAAGCCGAGGAAGTCCAGGGAGGTCAGGGTGCCGATCGCGCCAGTGAGGATGAAGGGCATGAAGGTCAGGGTGGAGATCATCGCGTTGGGCAGGATGTGGCGGAACATGATCGCCCCGTTGCGCATGCCCAGGGCGCGCGCGGCGCGCACGTACTCGAGGTTGCGGCCACGGAGAAACTCGGCGCGGACCACGTCCACCAGGCTCATCCAGGAAAACAGCAGCATGATTCCCAGCAGCCACCAGAACCCAGGCTGCACGAAGCTGGCGAGGATAATCAGCAGATAGAGCACCGGCAGACCCGACCAGATTTCCAGGAAGCGCTGGCCGAGAAGGTCGATCCAGCCGCCATAGAAGCCCTGCAGCGCACCCACGACGACGCCGACGATGGAACTGAGCACGGTGAGAATCAGGGCGAATAGCACCGATACGCGGAAGCCGTAGATTACCCGCGCCATGACATCGCGGGCCTGGTCGTCGGTACCCAGCCAGTTCTCCGCACTGGGAGACGAAGGCGCCGGCACGCGCAGGTCGTAGTTGATGGTGTCGTAGCTGTAGGCGATCGGCGGCCAGAGTATCCAGCCGTCCTTCTGCGCGATCTGCTCGCGCATGTACGGGCTCTTGTAGTTGGCTTCCATGGGGAACTCGCCGCCGAAGGCGGTTTCCGGGTAGCGCTTGACCACCGGGAAGTACCACTGGCCGTCGTAGTGGATCGCCAGGGGCTTGTCGTTGGCGATCAGCTCGGCGCCCAGGCTGAGGATGAACAGCGTGAGGAACAGCCAGAGCGACCACCAGCCACGCTTGTTGGCCTTGAAGCGCGCCCAGCGGCGCAGATTGATGGGAGATAGGCGCATCGGATTACTCCCGGTTCTCGAAGTCGATGCGCGGATCGACCAGCGTGTAGAGGACGTCGCTGACCAGCTTCATGATCAGGCCGAACAGGGTGAAGATGAACAGCGTACCGAACACCACCGGGTAGTCGCGGTTCAGCGCCGCCTCGAAGCTGAGCAGGCCCAGGCCGTCGAGGGAGAAGATCACCTCGATCAGCAGCGAGCCGGTGAAGAAGATGCCCAGCAGGGCCGAGGGCAGGCCGGCGATGATCAGCAGCATGGCGTTGCGGAACACGTGGCCGTAGAGCACGCGGCGCTCGGTCAGGCCCTTGGCGCGGGCGGTGACCACGTACTGCTTGCCGATCTCGTCGAGGAAGCTGTTCTTGGTCAGCAGGGTGATGGTGGCGAAGTTGCCGATCACCAGCGCGGTGATGGGCAGCGCCAGGTGCCAGAAGTAGTCGCGGACCTTGCCGGCCCAGGTCAGCTCGTCGAAGTTGTTGGAGGTCAGCCCTCGCAAGGGGAACCAGTCCCAGTAGCTGCCGCCGGCGAACAGCACTACCAGCAGGATGGCGAAGAGGAAGGCGGGGATCGCGTAGCCGACGATGATCGCCGAGCTGGTCCAGACGTCGAAATGGCTGCCGTGGCGCACCGCCTTGGCGATGCCCAGCGGGATCGACACCAGATACATGATCAGTGTGCTCCAAAGCCCCAGGGAGATGGAGACGGGCAGCTTCTCGACGATCAGGTCGGTGACCTTGGCATCGCGGAAGAAACTCTGGCCGAAGTCCAGGTGCACGTAGTTCTTGAGCATGATCCAGAAGCGTTCGGGTGCCGGCTTGTCAAAGCCGTACATCTTCTCGATTTCCTTCACCAGCTCCGGGTCCAGGCCCTGGGCGCCGCGATAGTGCGTGCCTGCCGCAGCAACTTCCCCGCCGCCACCGGAGATGCGTCCGGTGGCGCCGCCGCTGGCGGCATCGAAACCTTCCAGCTTGGCGATCATCTGCTCCACCGGGCCGCCGGGGGCGGCCTGGATGATGATGAAGTTGATCAACAGGATGCCGAACAGGGTGGGAATGATCAGCAGCAGGCGCCGCAGGATGTAGGCCAGCATCAGTTGGCCCCTTGGGCGACGGCGCCGTCAGCTGGCGCTTCGGCTGCAGCCTTGGCGGCGGTCTTGGTCGGCTCGGCCTTCTCGCGGGCCTGCCACCAGGTTTGCAGCGCATAGCTGTAGGGCGGCAGCTTCTCCGGGTGGGCGATGCGGTTCCAGTAGGCGATGCGCCAGTTGCCCAGGTACCAGTTGGGCACCACGTAGTGGCCCCAGAGCAGCGCGCGATCGAGGGCGCGGGCGTGGCGCACCAGGCTTTCGCGGGAGCCGGCGTTGATCAGGCCTTCCACCAGCGCGTCGATGCCCGGATCGCGCAGGCCGATGAAGTTGCGGCTGCCCGGCTTGTCGGCGCTGCTGGAGTGCCAGAACTCCCGCTGCTCATTGCCCGGCGAGCTGGATTGCGGCCAACTGCTGACGATCATGTCGTAGTCCCGCGAGCGCAGGCGGTTGATGTATTGCGAGACGTCGACCCGGCGCAGTTGCATGTCGATGCCCAGCTCCGCGAGGTTGCGCTTGAAAGGCAGCAGTACGCGCTCGAAGTCGGCCTGGGCGAGCATGAATTCGAAGCTCAGCTGCTTGCCGTCCGGGCCGACCATCTTGTCGTTCTCGATCTTGTAGCCAGCCTCCAGCAGCAACTGGTAGGCCTTGCGCTTCTGCTCGCGGATGATGCCGCTGCCGTCGCTGGTGGGCGGCACGTAGACCTGGGTGAAGACCTGCGGTGGCAGCTTGTCGCGCAGCGGTTCGAGGATTTTCAGCTCTTCCGCGTCAGGCAACTCCTTGGCGGCCATCTCGGAGTTCTCGAAGTAGCTGCCGTCGCGCAGGTAGGAGCCGAAGAACAGCTGCTTGTTGGTCCACTCGAAGTCGAACAGGTTGGTGATCGCTTCGCGCACGCGCGGGTCCTGGAACACCGGGCGGCGGATGTTGAAGGCGTAGGCCTGCATGCCCCACGGATTTCCGTTCACCGGCTCCTCGCGGACGATGCGGCCGTCACGCACGGCGGGCGAATCGTAGGCGGTCGCCCAGTTCTTCGCGATGCGCTCGTCGTTGAAGTCGAATTGCCCGGCCTTGAAGGCTTCCAGGGCGACGGTCAGATCGCGGTAGGACTCCACCACCACGGCGTCGAAGTTGTTGAAGCCGCGGTTCACCGGCAGCTTGTCGCCCCACCAGTCCTTGACCCGCTCGTAGCGGATCGAACGGCCGGCCTCGACCTTGGCGATGCGGTACGGTCCGCTGCCCAGCGGCGGTTCCATGTTGGTCTTGTTGAAGTCGCGGCTGGCCCACCAGTGCTTGGGCAGGATCGACAGCTGGCCAAGGATCAGCGGCAGTTCGCGGTTGTCGCCGTGCTTGAAGTCGAAGCGCACGCGCAGCTTGTCCTCGGCCACCACCTTGTCGACGTCCGCGTAGTAGTTGCGGTACATCGGGTCGCCGTCCTTCATCAGCGTCTCGAAGGTGAACACCACGTCTTCGGCGGTGACCGGCGTGCCATCCTGGAAGCGCGCCTGGGGACGCAGGTAGAAGCGTACGAAGCGATGCTCCGGGTCCTTCTCGATCTTCTCGGCGAGCAGGCCGTACTCGGTGAAGGGCTCGTCGAGTGAGTGGAAGGTGAGGGTGTCGTAGATCAGGTTGATCTGCGGCGCCGAGTTGCCCTTGGCGATGAAGGGGTTGAGGCTGTCGAAGCCGCCGAAGTCGGAGAGACGCAGCGTGCCGCCCTTGGGCGCATCGGCATTGACGAAGTCGAAATGCTTGAAGTTCGCCGGGTATTTCGGTGCCTCGTCATACAGGGTGATGGCGTGCTGCGGCGCTGCCTGCGCGCTGCCCAGCAGTCCCAGCAACAGGCCGGCGCAGAGCGCGGCGCGGCGGGGGCTTTTCATAGGGTGTTCTCCTGGTCTTTTTGCCACCACGCGCGCAAGCCCAAGGTGTAGGACGGCGTGGTGACGAAGGCGAAGCGGTTGCGGTACGCCAGTCGATGCTTGTTCAGGTACCAGTTGGGAATGCTGTAGTGCTGCCACAGCAGTACCCTGTCCAGCGCGCGGGCGGCGGCCTCCTGCTGGTCGCGGTCAGGGGCGCCCAGCAGTTTTTCGAGCATCGCGTCCACCACGGGATCGGCGATGCCCGCATAGTTCTTGCTGCCCTTGACCGCCACCTGGCTGGAGTGGAAGTACTGCCATTGTTCGAGGCCGGGGCTGAGGGTCTGGGGCAGGGTCATCAGAATCATGTCGTAGTCGAACTGGTCCAGACGCTGTTTGTACTGGGCGCGGTCCACGGTGCGCAAGCTCGCATCGATACCGATGCTGGCTAGATTCTCGCGATAGGGCTGGAGTATCCGCTCCAGGCTGGGATTGACCAGCAGGATTTCGAAGCGCAGCTGTTTGCCGTTGGCGTCCAGCAGGCGATCGCCGGAGAGCTTCCAGCCGGCTTCGCCCAATAGACCCAATGCGTGGCGCAGGGTTTCCCGCGGGATGCCGGCGCCCTTGGTCACCGGCACGCTGAAGGGGCGCTTGAATAGAGCTTCAGGCAGTTGCTGGCGATACGGAGAAAGCAGCAGCCACTCCTTGCCTTGGGGCGCCCCGGTGGCGGCGAAGGTGCTGTTGGGGTAGTAGCTGCTGGCGCGTACGTAGGCGTCGTTGAACAGGGCGCGGTTGGTCCACTCGAAGTCGAACATCATCCCCAGCGCTTCGCGCAGGCGGCGGTCGGCGAAGGTCGCCCGGCGGGTGTTGAGGAACAGAGCCTGGGTCTGGGTGGGGATCTGGTGGGGGATTTCCACCTTTACGACCTCGCCCCGGCGCACCGCCGGGAAGCGGTAGTTGCTGCGCCAGTTCTTCGCCTGGTGCTCGATGTAGATGTCGAACTCACCGGCCTTGAAGGCTTCGAAGGCGATACCGGCGTCGCGGTAGAAGTCCACCTCGACGCGGTCGAAATTGTACTTGCCACGGTTCACCGGCAGGTTCGCCCCCCACCAATCCTTGACCCGCTCGAACACCAGGCGACGTCCCGGCACCACCTCGGTGATCCGATACGGGCCGCTGCCCAGCGGTGGCTCGAAGGTGGTGGCCTGGAAGTCGCGACCTTTCCAGTAGTGTTGCGGCAGCACCGGCATCTCGCCCAGGCGCAGGATCAGCAACGGGTTGTTGTGGCGCTTGAAGACGAAGCGGATGCTCCGAGCAGAAAGGATGTCGACCCGCTGCACTTCCTGCAGGTTGGTGCGGTACATCGGGTGGCCGTGTTTGAGCAGGGTGCGGTAGGAAAATGCAACGTCGTAGGCAGTGATCGGCTTGCCGTCGTGGAAGCGTGCTTCCGGGCGCAGGTTGAACACCACCCAGCTGCGGTCCTCGGCGTATTCCACGCTGCGGGCGATCAGGCCGTAGCTGGAGGCGGGCTCGTCACCGGAGGGGTCATACAGGCCGGTACCGACCATCAGCGGCTCGTTCAGCTCGCTGACGCCGTACTGCAGGAAGTCCGCGGTGCTCACCGGCGGGCTGCCCTTGAAGGTATAGGGGTTGAGTGTGTCGAAGGTGCCCAGGCCCATCAGCCGCAGCAGGCCGCCCTTGGGGGCGTTGGGATTGACCCAGGCGAAGTGGTCGAAACTGGCCGGGTATTTGAGGTCGCCGAATTGCGCGTACCCGTGGCTTTCGGTGATCTGGGCGGAGGCGGGGACGCCCAGGAAGAGTCCCAGGAGCAGGAGAGACAAGCGACGCATCAGGCGTAGGATCCGATCCTGGCTGGCTGAGGGGTAATTGCGTCGTACAGTAGCAGCTTGTCCCTGTCGCCAGAAGTCATGCAGCCGGGGCATGCAGGCCCCGGCGCAGAAGTGGGATCAGCGGCTCGCGGTGTCGAGGTACAGCGTGATGGTCTGGCCAGGCTTAAGAGCCTTGCCACTGCGTGGGTTCCAGCGCTTGATGTGCTGCATCTCGACGTTGAAGCGCTTGGCGATCAGGTACATCGAGTCGCCTTGCTTGACCTTGTAGTAGGTCGCGGTGTCCTGCTTGGCCTTGGCCTTGGCTTTGCTGTTAGCCGCCAGTTGGGTGGCGGCGGGGCTCTGCAGCTTGAGGGTCTGGCCGGGTTTTACGCCGTGGCTGTCCAGTCCGTTCCAGCGCTTGAGGTCGGCCACGTCGACGCCGTTTTTCTTGGCGATCTGCCAGAGTGTGTCGCCATTCTTCACGGTGTAGCTGCGGGTGGCGACACGCGCGCTGGCGGTGGTCTTCGAGCTTTCCACCTGAGCCAACTGGCGCGGGCTTTCCGGCTCGATGACCGGGCGGCCCGGCTGGCCGGGGATCACCAGGGTCTGGCCGTTGCGCAGGCGGTTGGCGCTCAGGCGGTTGGCTGCCTTGAGTTCGGCGACGCTCAGGCGGTAGCGCTGGGCGATGCTGTGCAGGCTGTCGCCCTTGCGTACCCGGTAGCGGCTACCGGAGCTGGTTGCCACGGTTGCCGCCAGCGGCTTGAGTTCGACAGGCTGCAAGTTGGCGACGCCAGCCTTGAGCGAGTCGGCCTTGTTCAGCGGCACCAGTAGGTGGTGCGGGCCGTCGAGAGTCACACCGCGCTTGAAGGCTGGGTTGAGCTGCTGCAGTTCGTCCTGGTCCAGGTCGGCGACGGCGGCGACCTGGGAGAGATCCAGGCCCGGCTTGACGCGGATCGAGGTGAAGTAGGGCTGGTTGGCGATGGGGCTGAGGTTGATGCCGTAGATGGTCGGGGCATTCACCAGTTGCGACAGGGCCAGCAGCTTGGGCACGTAGTCCTGGGTTTCCTGCGGCAACGGCAGGTTCCAGTAGTCGGTGGGCAGGCCGAGGCGCTCGTTGCGCTCGATCGCCCGGCTGACGGTACCTTCGCCGGCGTTGTAGGCGGCCAGGGCGAGCAGCCAGTCGCCATTGAACATGTCATGCAGACGGTTCAGGTAGGTGAGCGCGGCGTTGGTCGACGCGGTGATATCGCGGCGGCCGTCGTAGAAGTTGGTCTGGCGCAGGTTGAAGTGCGTGCCGGTACTGGGGATGAACTGCCACAGGCCCACGGCCTGGGCGCGCGACACGGCCATCGGGTTGTACGAGCTCTCGATCATCGGCAGCAGCGCGAGCTCCAGTGGCATGTCGCGCTCTTCCAGGCGCTCGACGACGTAGTGCATATACGGTGCGCCGCGCTCGCTGGCGTTCTCCAGGAACGACTGGTTGCTCATGAACCACAGGCGCTGACGCTCGATACGCGGGTTGGTGTTGAGCTGGTCCTGCAGCTGGAAACCGCCACGCATGCGTTCCCAGATATCGTTCTGGGACGCCGTCCAGGCAGGATTGAACTGCACATCGACGGCGCGGGATGCGTTGCGGATCGGGCCGTTGCTGGCTACTTGGCTGGTCGACTGGCACCCAGCCAGGCCCGCGGCGAGAAGGACAATAGAGACTCGGATGGCTCGTGCCAATGCGTCTAGATCGGAGGTATTTCTGGTCTTGGGCGGCATTGGTTGATGACTTTGTCCGGGGCAAAAATTTCGGCGATTCTAGAAACCGAGCCTGCCCTGGTCAAGATTTCGCCAGGCCTCAGAACTGGTCCTTCCAGCGGCGAATGGTCGCAAAGACCTCTTCCGGCGTGCGGATTTGCTGGCCATTCCGCTCGTCGGCCATTTTCTTAACGGATGTTTCTGACACGCGAAGGAAAGGATTCGTCGCCCTCTCCAGGTCAATGGAAGAAGGCAGGCTGATCTTCCCCTGTTCGCGCCAGCGGCTGACTTCTTCGAAGCGCGCCAGGACGACCGGGTTTTCCGGCTCCACCGCACAAGCGAAGCGCAGGTTACTCAAGGTGTATTCGTGGGCGCAGTACACAGCAGTGTGGCCGGGCAGGGCGGCCAGCCGGCTCAGCGAGGCATGCATCTGGGCCGGCGTGCCTTCGAACAGGCGGCCGCAGCCCGCCGCGAACAGGGTGTCGCCGCAGAACAGCAGCGGCTGCTCTTCTTCCTCGATGCTGTCTGCTGCATGGAAAAAGGCGATGTGGCCCAGGGTATGGCCGGGTACGTGGATGACCTCGAAATCCAGTCCGAGCACCTCCACATGGTCGCCGTCCACCAGCGCCACGTCGCGCCCTGGAATCTTCTCCCCTGCAGGCCCCAGCACGCGGGCGCCGGTCTCGGACTTCAGGCGGGCAACGCCACCGACATGATCGGCATGGTGATGGGTAATCACGATGTCGGTCAGCTTCCAGCCAGGATGGGCCAGCAGCCATTGCTCGACCGGTGCGGCATCACCCGGATCGACCACGGCGCATTCGCGGCGGGTCACATCCTGCAACAGCCAGAGGTAGTTGTCGGAAAAGGCGGGCAGGGCATCTATCTGTATCATGGGTCGAAAGTCGCCAAGTGGTGGGCATTGGCGCATAGTAGTGCGGATACGCACTTTTGTGTCGCGCTGTGCCACAGGGGGACGTGATGATCGAAGAACCCTTCGCCCAGGCCGATGCCGACTGGCTGGAGCTGATCGACCAGGCTCGCCATTGGCTGTCCGGGCCGATTGGCGGAATGATGCTCGCCGAAGAGCAGCAGTTGCTGATCGACGAACTGGAGCGCTATTTCGGCGGTTACCTGGTCCATTACGGGCCGCATGCGGAGTTGCCGGCCAGCGTCGGCAACATCCAGCGCGGCGTGCGCCTCGGGCCGCCGCTGCCCGGCGTGGAGATCGCCTGCGACGAAGCGGCCTGGCCGCTGGGCGAGCACGCCGCGGACGTGGTGCTGCTGCAGCATGGCCTGGATTTCTGCCTGTCGCCGCACCGTTTATTGCGTGAAGCGGCGCGCAGCGTGCGTCCCGGAGGGCACCTGCTGGTGGTCGGGGTGAATCCCCGGAGCGCCTGGGGTATTCGCCACTACTTCGCTCGTGATGCCTTGCGCCGCGCCCGCTGCATCTCGCCCGGTCGGGTCTGCGACTGGCTCAACCTGCTGGGCTTCGCGCTGGAGAAACGCCGCTTCGGGTGTTATCGTCCGCCGCTTGCATCGGCGAAATGGCAGGGCCGTCTGGCCCGCATGGAAACCTGGGGCCCCGTGCTGCAGGGCTCCGGCGCCGGCTTCTATCTATTGGTGGCGCGCAAGCTGGTGGTCGGTCTGCGGCCCCTGCGTCAGCCCCGTCGTGAACCGCGCGGCCAACTGGTGCCGCTGCCGGTGGCCAAGGTCAGTCGTCGCGATTCCGAGTCCTGAAAGCGAGCCAAATGAGCGAAGAGAAAGTCGAGATCTACACCGACGGCGCCTGCAAGGGCAACCCGGGGCCGGGTGGCTGGGGCGCCGTGCTGTTCTACAAGGGTGCCGAGCGCGAGTTGTGGGGCGGCGAGGCCGAAACCACCAACAACCGCATGGAACTGATGGCCGCCATCATGGCCCTCGCCGCGCTCAAGCGGCATTGCGACGTGCGCATCGTCACCGATTCGCAGTACGTCATGCAGGGCATCACCGAGTGGATGGTCAATTGGAAGAAGCGTGGCTGGAAGACTGCCGCCAAGCAGCCGGTGAAGAATGCCGACCTGTGGCAGGCGCTGGACGAGCAGGTGAACCGGCATACTGTCGAATGGCGCTGGGTGCGCGGCCACACCGGCCATCCCGGCAACGAGCGTGCCGACATGCTCGCCAACCGCGGCGTGAGCGAACTGCCGCGCTAAGCGTCCCGCTATCAGCATCAAGCTCGCCCGGATCAGCCCGGGCGAATCAACCGCAAGAAGGTTTCTCACAGAATGCGCAGCGTCGTACTCGATACTGAAACGACCGGTATGCCGGTCACCGACGGCCACCGGATCATCGAGATCGGTTGCGTCGAACTCGAAGGCCGCCGCCTGACTGGCCGGCACTTCCACGTCTACCTGCAGCCCGACCGCGAGATCGACGAGGGCGCCATCGCCGTCCACGGCATCACCAACGAGTACGTCAAGGACATGCCGCGCTTCCGCGAGGTGGCCAATGACTTCTTCGAGTTCATCAATGGCGCGCAGCTGATCATCCACAATGCGGCGTTCGACGTTGGCTTCATCAACAACGAGTTTGCCCTGATCGGTCAGAGCGAGCGCGCCGAAGTCGCCGACTACTGCTCTATCCTCGACACCTTGCTGATGGCCCGCGAGCGCCATCCGGGCCAGCGCAACAACCTCGATGCGCTGTGCAAGCGCTATGGCGTCGACAACTCCGGCCGTGATTTGCACGGCGCGCTGCTCGATGCCGAGATTCTGGCCGACGTCTACCTGGCAATGACCGGTGGCCAGACCAGCCTGTCGCTGGCGGGCAATGGCGCCGAAGGTGACGGCAGCGGGCGCGCCACGGCCACGGCGATTCGCCGCCTGGCGGCCGAACGTGGGTTGACCCGGGTGATCCGCGCCACCGATGCCGAAATCGAGGCGCATGTCGCGCGCCTGGCGGTGATCGAGAAGTCCGCTGGCGGCCCGTCGCTGTGGGCGCAGATGGAAGCACCGAAGGAGTGATCCTCCGCGTTGACCGAGAAAAGGCCCCTGAACAGGGGCCTTTTCATTTCTGTGGGCGCTAGCCAGAGCAAATCGCTCGAGGTGAGCGTTCCTGTCAGCCACGCGACGTTTTCGTACAGCCGTCAGTCCAGCGCATTCCCCTACATTCCGTGAGTCCATACTCTGAAGAGGATCGACGCCAGTCGTACGTCTTTTCAGGGGTTCACAATGTACAAAGACCTGAAGTTCCCCATCCTCATCGTTCACCGCGACATCAAGGCCGATACCGTGGCCGGCGACCGGGTGAGGGATATCGCGCGGGAGCTGGAGCAGGACGGCTTCAGCATCCTCTCCACTGCGAGCTCCGCGGAGGGGCGCATCGTCGCCTCCACCCACCATGGTCTCGCCTGCATCCTGGTTGCCGCCGAGGGGGCGGGGGAGAACCAGCGGTTGCTGCAGGACGTGGTGGAGCTGATCCGCATGGCGCGGGTGCGCGCGCCGCAGCTGCCGATCTTCGCCCTGGGCGAGCAGATGACCATCGAGAATGCGCCGGCCGAGTCCATGGCCGACCTGCACCAGTTGCGCGGCATCCTTTATCTGTTCGAAGACACCGTGCCGTTCCTCGCGCGCCAGGTCAGCCGTGCGGCGCGCAAATACCTGGAAGGCCTGTTGCCGCCGTTCTTCCGCGCGCTGGTGGAGCACACCGCGCAGTCCAACTATTCCTGGCACACGCCCGGCCATGGCGGTGGCGTGGCCTATCGCAAGAGCCCGGTGGGGCAGGCCTTTCACCAGTTCTTCGGCGAGAACACCCTGCGGTCGGACCTCTCGGTCTCAGTGCCCGAACTGGGCTCGCTGCTCGATCACACCGGCCCGCTCGCCGAGGCGGAGGCCCGCGCCGCGCGCAATTTCGGCGCCGACCACACTTTCTTCGTGATCAACGGCACCTCCACGGCGAACAAGATCGTCTGGCATTCCATGGTCTGTCGCGATGACCTGGTGCTGGTCGACCGCAACTGCCACAAGTCGATTCTCCACTCGATCATCATGACCGGCGCCATCCCGCTGTACCTGACGCCGGAGCGCAACGAGCTGGGCATCATCGGGCCGATCCCGTTGTCCGAGTTCAGCCGCGAATCCATCGCCGCGAAGATAGAGGCCAGCCCGCTGGCGCGTGGCCGCGAGCCGAAAGTGCGGTTGGCGGTGGTCACCAATTCCACCTATGACGGCCTCTGCTACAACGCGCAGATGATCAAGCAGGCCCTGGGCGACAGCGTCGAAGTACTGCATTTCGACGAAGCCTGGTACGCCTACGCGGCGTTCCATGAGTTCTACGGCGGCCGCTACGGCATGGGCACCCGCCGCGATGACAGCGGCCCGCTGGTGTTCACCACTCACTCCACGCACAAGATGCTCGCGGCGTTCAGCCAGGCCTCGATGATCCACGTGCAGGACGCAGGCTCCCGGCGCTTCGAACAGGCGCGCTTCAACGAAGCCTTCATGATGCACATCTCCACCTCGCCGCAGTACGGCATCATCGCCTCGCTGGATGTGGCCTCGGCAATGATGGAGGGCCCGGCGGGGCGTTCGCTGATCCAGGAGACTTTCGACGAGGCCCTGAGCTTCCGCCGGGCGCTGGCCAACGTGCAGCAGAACCTCGCCGAGGACGACTGGTGGTTCTGCGTCTGGCAGCCGCCGGGTGTCGAGGGGACCGACGAGGTGAAGACCCGCGACTGGGTGCTGGAGCCCAATGCCGACTGGCACGGTTTCGGCGACGCGGTGGAAGATTACGTCCTGCTCGACCCGATCAAGGTGACCCTGGCCACACCGGGCCTGACCGCTGGCGGCCGGCTGGATTCGCGGGGAATTCCCGCCGCGGTAGTCAGCCGCTTCCTCTGGGAGCGTGGGCTGGTGGTGGAGAAGACCGGGCTGTATTCCTTCCTCGTACTCTTCTCCATGGGCGTGACCAAGGGCAAATGGAGCACCCTGGTCACCGAGCTGCTGGAGTTCAAGCGCAGCTACGATGCCAACCAGCCGCTGGCGGATGCCCTGCCCAGCGTCGCCCAGGCCGGCGGCGCGCGGTATGCAGGTATGGGCCTGCGCGACCTGTGCGATGAACTGCACCGCTGTTATCGCGACCACGCCACGGCGAAGGCGATGAAGCGCATGTACACGGTGCTCCCGGAGATCGCCATACGCCCGGCCGACGCATACGCGCAACTGGTGCGCGGCGAGGTCGAGGCGGTACCTATCGATCGGTTGGAGGGGCGCGTTGCCGCGGTGATGCTGGTGCCTTATCCGCCAGGAATCCCGCTGATCATGCCGGGCGAACGGTTCACCGAATCCACCCGTTCCATACTCGATTACCTGGCCTTCGCCCAGAGTTTCGAGCGCAACTTCCCCGGCTTCGATTCGGACGTCCATGGCCTGCAGGTCCGCGAGGTAGACGGGCAGAAGCGTTACACCGTGGAGTGCTGCAAATGACCGTCCGGCTTCTGATAGAAGTGACATACATCACTGTATGAAAAGTGGAACTATTCTTGTGCGCACCGGTAAAGGGAGAACTTGAGGAAAAAGGGAGGTTTCCCCTATGCGCTGTCCCATGACGTTGCCGAATGAGAGTGAGCGCCTGAGCGCACTCGCCGACTATGGATTCGACGACGAAAGCCTGCTGCCCAGCCTGGACCCGGTGGTGCAGATTGCGGTCCGCATGTTCGGCATGCCCGTTGCGGCGGTGAACATGATCGGCAGTGACCATGTGTTCTTCGCCGCCGCCACAGGCATCGGCGAGGTGGACATGGGGCGCGACGTATCCTTCTGCGCCCATGCCATCGCCCAGGACGGGGTGATGGTGGTGGGCGACGCCAGCCGCGACGAGCGCTTCCAGGACAATCCGCTGGTGACCGCGCCCAATGGCGTGCGCTTCTATGCCGGCGTGCCGCTGCTTTCAGTGGAAGGGCAGGCGCTGGGGGCTCTCTGCATCATCGACAGCAGGCCCCACGAGGACTTTTCCGGTGAGGACCGCGAACGCCTGGTCGAGCTGGCGCGCATGGCGTCGGACCGGCTCGAGTTGCGGCGCATCGAAGTCGCCTCGTCGCGCACCCGGCCATTGTTCGAGGAATACGCCGGTACCTCACCCACGCCCGTGGTGTGGTTCGACTGCTGGGGTGAGATCGGCGCCTGGAACGAGGCGGCGGCCAACCTGTTCGGTTACGACCTGGTCGAAGGCAGCGGGCAGGCTTTCGAGCTGCTGTTACCTGAGCGTGAGCGTCCGTCATTCCGCGCGCTGATCAGCGGGGCCAGCGATGCCACTTCGCTGGATGGCGTGGCCGTGCCGGGGGAAATCACCGGTGTGCGCAAGGACGGTTCCGAGCTGTCCCTGGGCCTGACGCTGTTCAGTTGGTCGGAGAAGGGCAAGCTCAAGTTCGAGGCCGTACTCAAGGATCTCACCGCCCGCCATCAGGAGGAAGAAGCGCTGCGCCAACTGGCCAGCGTCGACGTGCTCACCGGATTGGCCAACCGTGGCCAGTTCTATCGCCGAACCGAGGAACTGCTGGTGCAGTCGCGGCCGGCGACGGTGCTGATGATCGATCTGGATGGTTTCAAGGACGTCAACGACTCCCTTGGCCATGCGGTCGGTGACGGCATCCTGCGGCAAGTGGCCGAACGGCTGGAGCGTCTGGCAACCGACGGCGCCACGGTCGCGCGAATCGGTGGCGACGAGTTCGCCATCCTCGAGCCCAACCTGCTTTCGCCGGAACACGCCATGCGTTTCGCCCAGGCCGTGATCGCCAGCATCGCCGAGCCGATCCTCATCGATGCCCATGAAATCCATGTTGCCGCCAGTTGTGGCGTGGCGCTGGCGCCGCTGCATGCCCAGGAAGCGCTGGAGCTGGTCGGTGACGCCGACCTGGCCTTGTTCAAGGCCAAGATCAGCGGGCGCAGCCATGCCTTCGTGTTCGTCCCGGCGCTGAAGATGGAGGCAGCGGCGCGGCACCTTTACGGCATGGAGCTGCACCGCGCGGTGGCCAATGGGGAGTTCCTGCTGTTCTACCAGCCCCAGGTCAGTCTGCGCGACGGCTCGCTGCGCGGCGCCGAAGCGCTGATCCGCTGGCAGCATCCGCAGCGCGGCCTGCTGTCGCCGGCGGCTTTCCTGCCGTCGCTGGAAGGCGGGCCGCTGGCGGCCATCGTCGGCGCCTGGATCCTGGACGAGGCCTGCGCCCAGGCGGCCTACTGGCGGCGCAACGGTGCGCCGGACCTGCGCATGGGCGTCAACCTGTTCGGCGCACAGTTTCGCATGGGCAACCTGGTCACCCAGGTGCTGGAGGCGCTGGAGCGTCATGGCCTGCCGGCCGAGGCGCTGGAGCTGGAAATTACCGAGAACATCGTGCTCAACCACGACGACAGCGTGCTCAGCACCCTGCAGAGCCTGCGCTCCTATGGGGTCGGCATCGCCTTCGACGATTTCGGCACCGGCTACGCATCGCTCAGCCTGCTCAAGACCTATCCGCTCTCGCGGATCAAGATCGACCGCAGCTTCGTCAACGGCATGCTGGAAACCCAGCAGGACTTTTCGGTGATCCGTGCCATCCTCGACATGGCGCGCAGTTTCGACCTGGAAACCATCGCCGAAGGCATCGAGACCACCGCGCAGCGCGACCGCCTGCGTGCCGAGCGCTGCAATGAAGGGCAGGGCTACCTGTTCGCCAAGCCGATGCCAGCGCTGCAGTTCGAGCAGCTGTACGGCCTTGGCGGGCGCCAGGTCGGCCGGGCCTGAGCGACGGATTTTCTGCAGCGACATTGACCTTACGGGGCGAAACCGTTCGAAACGGGCGGTGTCGCCTCGCAAATCGGTTTCCTCCTTTGCCCGGCGCTGTCTACCCTGTAGGACAGATCGCCGCTCTGCGTCTTCGCAAGGGGCAGGGCAACAAAATGAAAAGTACGGGTCGCGGGCTTCTAAGGAGCGCAGATGGCGGAAGCGAAAAAGGGCAGCATGGGGTTCTGGAGCTGCACTGCGCTGGTGGTCGGCAACATGGTCGGGTCTGGGGTATTCCTGCTGCCGTCGAGCCTGGCGGCGTTCGGCGGGCTCAGTCTGTTCGGCTGGCTGGTATCGAGCACCGGGGCGGTGATCCTGGCGTTTACCTTTGCCCGGCTCGCCCGGCTCAACCCCGGTGCGGGCGGCCCCTATGCCTACACCCGTGACGGCTTCGGCAGCTTTGCCGGCTACCTGTGTGCCTGGACCTACTGGAAAGCCGCATGGATCGGCAACGCCGCCATTGCCGTCACGCTGGTGGGCTACCTGCGGGTGTTCATTCCGGCGCTGGCCGATCCGCTGCTGATGGTCGCCACGGCCATTGGAGCGATCTGGCTGTGCACCCTGATCAACCTGCGCGGCATCACCGCCTTCGCCGTGGTGCAGAACTGCCTGACCGCGCTCAAGCTGATTCCGCTGCTGCTGGTCGGCATTCTTGGCTGGTTCCACTTCAATCCGGATTACCTGACTATCCCGGCGCCGAGCGAACTGCCGAACATGGGGTATGCCCAGGCCATCGCCACCACGGCGGCGCTGACGCTCTGGTCGTTCATCGGCCTGGAGTCGGCAACCGTGCCGGCGGACGATGTGCGGGACCCGAAGAAGACCATCCCCCGCGCCACACTGTTCGGCACCCTGGCGGCCGCCTCGGTGTACATCCTCTCGATCACCGCCGTGCAGGGCCTGATGCCGCCGGAGGTACTGGCCAAGTCCACGTCGCCGTTCGCCGATGCCGCGCGCATCCTGCTGGGCAACTGGGGTTACTACCTGGTCGCGGGCGGTGCGGTGATCGCCTGCCTGGGCGCGCTCAATGGCTGGGTGCTGCTGCAGGGCCAGATTCCGGTGGCGCCGGCCCGTGACGGGCTGTTCCCCGAGTCCCTGGGCAAACTCAACAAGAACGGCGCGCCGGCCAATGGGCTGCTTTCTTCCGGGCTGCTGGTGACGGCACTGGTGATGGTCGATGGTCACGGCGAGCTGGTGGAGGTGTTCAACGTCATCATCCTGCTCGGCACCATGACCGGTGTCGTGCCCTACGCCTTCTGCACCGCGGCGCTGCTGCAGCTGCTGGCGACCAAGCCGGAATCCTTCTCTCCACGCTCGCGCCCGCAGGTGCTGGCCATCGGTTGCCTGGGCTTCCTCTATTCGCTGTGGGCGCTCTATGGCACCGGCGAACAGGCGATCTTCTGGGGCTTCCTGGTGTTCATGGCGGGCATCCCGATGTACACCTGGCGGCAGTACCGCAATCGCGCCCAGGGTTTACCGGTGGCGGCTGGCGACTGATTGTCGCGTACCGGGCCTTGCTGCCAGATCAAGCACTTGCTGGCCGATCTGCGAGCCAGTTCCCGCCCGATGCCGTGGGCTGCGTCACAGACCACGGCATCGACTTTTAGTTTCGCCTTGTTATAGTGACGCGATTTCCAAAATCTGATTCCCAGCACGAATAAGAACTGTTGGCCCGGGCTCCAGCGGCACTGCGCCGCACCCAGACGAGAAGCAGGGCATACCCGAGGACATCCCCGTGAAAGAATACAAAGCCTTCCGCATCGAGCTGGCGGACAAGATCGCCCATGTGCAGATCAACCGTCCGGAAAAACTCAACGCGATGAATGCCGATTTCTGGAAGGAAATCATCGATATCTTCCAGTGGGCCGATGAAACGGATGAAGTCCGGGTAGTCGTCCTCAGCGGCGCCGGCAAGCACTTCTCCGCCGGTATCGACCTGGCGCTGCTGGCCCAGGCTGCCAGCCAGCTGGGCAAGGACGTCGGCCGCAATGCCCGCGCCCTGCGCAAGACCATCCTCCAGCTGCAGGGCTCCTTCAACGCCGTGGACAACTGCAGCAAGCCGGTCCTCGCGGCGATCCAGGGCTACTGCATCGGCGGCGGCATCGACCTGATCTCCGCCTGCGACATGCGCTACTGCAGCGCGGACGCGCAGTTCTCCATCAAGGAAATCGACATGGGCATGGCTGCCGACGTCGGCACCCTGCAGCGCCTGCCGCGCCTGATCGGCGACGGCATCATGCGCGAACTGGCCTACACCGGGCGCAACGTCAATGCCGAGGAAGCCCAGCGCATCGGCCTGGTCAACAACGTCTACCCCGACCACGCCTCGCTGTTCGACGGCGTGATGGAGCTGGCCCGGCAGATCGCCGCGAAGTCGCCGATCGCCATCCGCGGCACCAAGGAAATGATCGGCTACGCCCGCGACCACCGCGTCGAGGACGGCCTGGAATACATCGCCACCTGGAACGCCGCGATGCTGCAGTCCGCTGACCTGCAGGCCGCCATGATGGCGCACATGAGCAAGAAGACCGCCGAGTTCGCCGATTGATGTCCGTCCACTCTTCTTGCGCGCAGGAGGCGCACTAGGCCGATGGTTACTGGAGCCACGTCCCTCAGTCTGGTCCGCGACGAGCTGTTCGCCACGATGGAGGAGGCCGAGCAGAACCTCGAGCACTTCATCGCCGAGCGTCAGAACGGCAGCCTGCTGCAACATTCCGTCGATTGCCTGACACAGATTCGCGGCACGCTGAACCTGATCGAGCTGGCGGGTGCCGAGCTGCTGGCGCAGGAAGCGCTGGACCTGGCCACCGACATTCCCACCGGGGTCAGCGAAGACCGCGACGGCCAACTGGCTGCGCTCGGCAATGCGCTCTATGTGCTGCGCCGCTACCTGGAAAACCTCGAGGCGCACCGCCAGGAAATCCCCGAGCTGCTGCTGCCGGCGATCAACGACGTGCGCCAGGCCGCTGGCCAGCCCGCGCTGCCGGAGAGCTTCTTCTTCAGTGCGCGCCTGGACCTGCCGCGCCCGCTGCGTGCCGTTACCGCGCCGCAAGTGGACGACCCAGCGCGTGAAGTCCGCCGCTTGCGGCAGATGTATCAGGTCGGCCTGGTAGGGCTGATCCGCGAACAGAATCTCTATCCGAGCCTCAAGCTCATGGGCCGCGCGCTGGGCAAGCTCGACGTGCTGCTGGGCAGTGCCGCGCGCACCCGCCTGTGCTGGGTCGGCGCCGGCGCGCTGGAAGCGCTGGTCGACGCGCAGATGCTGCCGCGCAAGACGCGCAAGCTGGTGTTCTCGCGCCTGGATCGCGAGCTCAAGCAACTGATCGCCAACCCGCAGTACGAAGCGCCGCGGCAGTTGCTCAAGGAACTGCTCTATCTCACTACACTGGCGGACACCGGCGGCGTGCGCGCCACCGAGCTGCGCCAGGTGTTCGGCCTGGCACCGCTGCCGTTCACCGATCACCTGCTCGAAGACGAGTCGCAACGCCTGTCCGGCCCCGGCCAGTCGGTGATGCGTTCGCTGTCGGTGGCGATCCGCGAGGAGCTCACGGCGGTGAAGGACCAGCTCGACCTGATCGAGCGCGGCGTTTCCCAGGCCGATGCGCTGGGCATCCTGCACACCCAGTTGGGCAAGCTGGCCAAGACCCTGGGCATGGTGGGCCTGAATTCTGCCGCCACTTCGCTGCAGCACCAGCATGGCGTGGTCGCCGGCTGGGTCGCCAAGGGCGCGGTGGACGATCCGGCTGCGCTCAACGCGCTGGCCGACGCGCTGTTGTACGTCGAAAGCATGGTCGGCAACCTGGAGCGTGGCGAGCGCATGAGCGCGCGCCCGGCGCCGATGGGGGAGGACGATTCCTTCGCCGTTCATCAGCTCGCCGAAGCACGCATCGTGGTCATCGACGAGGCCCAGGCCGGCCTGGCCCTGGCCAAGCGCGCGATCACCGCGTACCTGGAATCCAACGGCGACAAGCTGCACCTGGCCAACGTCCCGATCAGCCTGCAGGCAGTGCGCGGCGGCCTGTGGTTCCTCGGCCAGGAGCGTGCGGCATTGCTCGTGGGTGCCTGTGCCGATTACATTCAGGGGCAGATGATCGAGACGACCCAGATGCCGTCCGAGCAGATGCTGGAAACCCTGGCCGATGCTCTGACCGGCCTGGAGTATTACCTGGAGGGTGGAGCCATGATGCGGCCTGAAGGCCAACCCGACGTCCTGGACGTCGCCAGCGAGAGCGTCAAGGCCCTGGGCCTGACGGTGGCTGCCTGATGCGTACCGGGCGTTGGGAATCCTCGATGTTCGAGGTGGCTCCGAACGGTGGTTGGGCGCTCGCCCATTGCCAGCAGCAGTTCCTTGCCGACAGCAACGGCGTGCTGTTCCCCCGTGACTGGCTCAAGCGCCAGGATCTTTCCGTGCTTTCCGAGCACGCCGTCGGGCAGTTCGATGGCGAGCCGGTGTACCTGCTGGAAGTCGATCGTACCGACCCGCTGGAGGGTGCCAGCTGGATCGGCCTGCGCCAATTCATGATGCAGGCCGAGGAAGACATCTTCGCCATGCTCGGCTTCGCCAGCCAGATCGGCATCTGGTGGCGGCAGAACCGCTTCTGCGGCAGCTGCGGGCAGCCCAATCAGTGCATGCCCCGCGACCGCGCCATGCAGTGTGAAAGCTGCGGCATCCAGCGTTACCCGCTGCTGTCGCCGAGCATGATCGTGCTGGTGACCCGTGGCGATGAGGTGTTGCTGGCCCGTTCGCCGCGCTTTGTGCCGGGGATGTACAGCACCCTGGCGGGTTTCGTCGAGCCGGGCGAGTCGGTGGAGCACTGCGTCGCGCGCGAAGTGCGCGAAGAGGTGGGCGTCGAGATCGGCAATATCCGCTACATGGGCAGCCAACCCTGGCCGTTCCCGCATTCGCTGATGTTTGGCTACCACGCCGAGTACGTCAGCGGCGAGATCGTCATGCAGCCGGACGAGATCGAGGATGCCCGCTGGTTCCACGTCGACGAGCTGCCGCGCCTGCCGGCCGAGCGCTCCATCGCCCGCTACCTGATCGAGGTCTACCTGGCACGCCGCGCCGGTCGTCCCGATCCCGTCCTGCCCGGCGGCGCCTGACTCCAGGCGCCGTATCGGCCGACTTCAGGCCGCGGCAGTGAACCAGTGCTGCCAGGCCAGGCGCACGGTCAGCGCCAATACCACCAGGATGAACACCGGGCGGATGAACTTGGCGCCGCCGCCAATCGCCGTGCGCGCGCCGAAGTAGGCGCCGACCATCAGCGAGCTGCCCATGCACAGCCCCAGCAGCCAGACCACCTGGCCCGAGGCGATGAACACCGCCAGCGCAACGATATTGCTGACGAAGTTCATGCTGCGCGCCACGCCGCTGGCGCGTACCAGGTCCAGCGGGTACATCAGCAGCGTGCTGACGGTCCAGAAGGCGCCGGTGCCGGGCCCGGCCACGCCGTCGTAGAAGCCCAGGCCCAGGCCCTGCGGCCACTGCCGGCCCTGGGCGATCTGCGGGTTGGCGTCCAGCGGCGCTTCGGGCGTCTTGCCGAACAGCAGGTACAGGCCACAGCCGAACACCACCACCGGCAGCATGCGGTTCAGCCATTCCGCCGGCATCAGGTGCGCGGCCCAGGCGCCGAGCGCTGCACCGATGGCGGTGGCGATCAGCCCTTTGCGCCACTGGCGCGGCTGGAACAGTTTGCGGCGGTAGAAGGTATAGCTGGCCACGGCGGCGCCAAAGGTCGAGCTGAGCTTGTTGGTGCCCAGCGCCAGGTGCGGCGGGACGCCGGCGGTGAGCAGGGCAGGGATGGTCAGCAGGCCACCGCCGCCGGCAATGGCGTCGATGAAACCGGCGAGGAAGGCGACGCCGGCGAGGATGATGAGGGTGGTCGGGTCTACGACGAGTTCGAAGGGCATTGGGTTCGCCTTGATCAGGGGCCCGTCCAGCCACTCTTTTGTAAAGAGCGGGTGGCATAGGAAACGTTAACGGACCCGAAAGCTGCGACGGTCTGGCTGGCCGCGCAGGTACGCGGTGCGCATAATGCCGGCAATTCTACGAGGAAGGAAATCATTCGATGCAGTACGACGGTCTGGCCTGGGTCGTTGCCATCCTGGCGCTGTTGGCCCTGGCGGTAGCCGCCCGAATCCTGTTCGACCGTCACTGGTTCCTCGGCTGGTTGCGCGGTACGGCGGGAATGCTGTTCGTGGCCTTGGCCGCGTTGGTGGCGCTGGTGGCCTGGGACCTGCGCAGCTATGACGCGCTGCCGGCAGAGCGGCCGCTGGCGACCCTGAGCTTCCACAAGGTCGGCGAGCAACGCTATGACGTGACGCTGCTGCAGGGCGACGAGGAGCGTCGCGTGGAGCTGGCCGGCGACCTCTGGCAACTGGATGCGCGGGTACTGGAGTGGAAAGGCCTGGCACGGCTGATCGGCATGGCGCCCGGTTATCGCCTGCAGGATCTGTCCGGCCGCTTCCTGGCGGTTGAGCAGCAGTCCCTCGGGCGCAAGGTGTCGCTGGTTTCCGATGCGCCGGGGATCGACCTCTGGCGCTGGCTGCGCGATGGCCAGCACGATCTGCTGACCTTCGTGCCGAAAGCCGGGCGGGTGAATTATCTGCCAATGGCCGACCAGGCGGTATTCGCGGTGCGCTATGGCGCGGGTGGGTTGACCGCCGAGCCGATGAATGCGGCGGCGAACCAAGCGCTCAAGGAGTGGCAGTAGCCGCTTTTCTATAGGAGCGAGCCTGCTCGCTCCTGCAAAAAGCAGAAAAGGGAGCCGGATGGCTCCCTTTCTTGTTTCCGCGATAGCGCTCAGGCGAGGAAGCCGCCGTCCACGTTCAGCGTCACGCCGGTGGTGTAGCTGGAGGCATCGCTGGCGAGGTACAGCACGGCGCCGGCCATTTCGCTCGGGTCGGCTACGCGCTTGAGCGGGATGCGCTGCAGGGCAACGTTGCGGATGGCATCGTTGCTCACCAGGGCCGAAGCGAACTTGGTGTCGGTCAGGCCCGGCAGCAGGGCGTTGCAGCGGATATTGAACTGCGCGCATTCCTTGGCGAAGACCTTGGTCATGCTGATCACGGCGGCCTTGGTCACCGAATAGATGCCCTGGAACTCGCCCGGGGTAACGCCGTTGACCGAGGCAACGTTGATGATGCTGCCGCCACCGTTGGCCTTCATCAGCTTGCCGCCTTCGATGGACATGAAGTAGTAGCCGCGGATGTTCACGTCGACGGTCTTCTGGAAGGCCGACAGGTCGGTGTCCAGCACGTTGCAGAACTGCGGGTTGGTAGCGGCGTTGTTGACCAGGATATCCAGGCGGCCGAACTGCTCGCGGATCTGCGCGAAGACGGCCTGGATCTGCTCCATTTCACCGATGTGGCAGGCAATCGCGGTGGCCTTGCCGCCGGCGGCGACGATCTCGTCAGCCACGGCCTGGCAGCCGTCAATCTTGCGGCTGGAGACGATCACGTGGGCGCCCTGTTGGGCCAGCAGCTTGGCGATGGCCTCGCCGATGCCGCGGCTGGCGCCGGAGACGAAGGCGATCTTGCCATCGAGGTCGAACAGTTGGGTCTTGGACATGGGGAGTTCTCCTTATTCTTTAGCGCCGTTACAGGCGAGACTTGCCGATGACCTGCAGGCTCACCTGTTCCAGCAGCTTGTTGGCGTGGATGAAGGTGGCGAAGCGCTTGTCCTGGGTCTGGCCGTGGAAGAAGCGGTAGTAGATCTGCTGCATGATGCCGGCCAGGCGGAACAGGCCGTAGGTGTAGTAGTAATCGAGGTTGTCGATCTGGATGCCGGCGCGCTCGGCGTAGTAGTCGGCGAATTGCTGGCGCGTGAGCATGCCCGGCTCGTGGCTGGGCTGGCGGCGCAGCATCTGCATCGGCTGCGGGTCGCCCGCTTCGATCCAGTAGGCGAGGGTGTTGCCCAGGTCCATCAGCGGGTCGCCGAGGGTGGTCATCTCCCAGTCGAGCACGCCGATGATCTGCATCGGGTTGTTCGGGTCGAGGATGACGTTGTCGAAGCGGTAGTCGTTGTGGACGATGCCCGGCTTGTGGTGGTCGGCCGGCATCTTCTCGCGCAGCCATACCTTCACCTGTTCCCAGGCCGGCGCATCGGGGGTCAGGGACTTCTCGTAGCGATCGATCCAGCCGCCGATCTGGCGCTGCACGTAGCCCTCGGGCTTGCCCAGGTCACCCAGGCCGCAGGCGTTGTAGTCGACGTTGTGCAGGTCGACGAACTTATCGATGAAGCTCTTGCACAGCGCGGTGGTCTGCGCCGCGTCGAGGTTGAGTTCCTTGGGCAGGTCGCTGCGCAGGATGATGCCGTTGACCCGTTCCATGACGTAGAACTCGGCGCCGATCACCGATTCGTCGGTGCAGTAGGCGTACGCCTTGGGGCAGTAGGGGAAGCCGTCCCTGAGCTGGTTCAGGATGCGGTATTCGCGGCCCATGTCGTGGGCGGACTTGGCCTTCTTGCCGAACGGCGGGCGGCGCAGGACCAGCTCCTGGTTGTCGTACTGGATCAGGTAGGTCAGGTTCGACGCGCCGCCGGGGAACTGGCTGATGCGCGGCTGGCCCTGCAGGCCGGGAATGTGGTCCTTGAGGTAGCCGTCGATCACGGCGGCGTCGAGTTCTTCACCTTCGCGGGAGCGGATGGTCTGGTCGGTCAACGACATGCTGGTCCCTTCTTGTACTGGGCTTGTACGGGTCATCGCACCGCAGCGAGAGCGGCGGGCAAGGGTGGCGCGCAAGGTGGCGTCGTGCTCTTGCCTGATGGGTTGCGGCAGAATCAGGCAAAGCAATGATGGCGCCGGGTGATCATTGGCTAATCTAATGTCGACGTCTGCCGCTCACAAGCACGGCGGGACGTTATTGGCGTCCGTGTTGCACCCCGATCAAGCTGCCTGATTCGCGGGCCGGAGCGGGGCGCGGGCATAAAAAAACCGGAGCCAGGGACTCCGGTTTTTCGTGCTGCGCGGGTAGGTTTGCCTCGGATCAGACCGGGAACAGTTCGCCCAGCTTCATCGCCAGCATCATGTCGCCTTCGGCGCGCAGCTTGCCGGCCATGAAGGCCTGCATGCCGTCGGTTTCGCCGCTGGTGATGCCCTTGAGGGTCTCGCTGTCCATGATCAGGGTGACGTTGGGGGACTCGGCGTCGCCCTGTACCACTTCGCAGGTACCGTCCTTGACGACCAGGTAGTGGTTGTCGCCGTCTTCGATGTTGAACTGGAACACCAGATCCAGGCCGGCGGCCGCGCTGGCGTTGAACTTGCTCTTCATGGTGGAAACGATGTCAGCAACACTCATGGTTCTATTCCTTTTCTAGGTTTTCTCGCGCGGCGCTCGGCGCCGCATTGGGCCGGTACTCAACGATAGGTGATGAGTTCCGGCGCCCTCAACAGTTCCAGATGCACGTGACTGTTGAAGGAAGCCAGGGCCACTTCGCTGCCGCGGAACTTCAGGCGGTTGAGCGAAGTGTTGACGATCTGCCAGTTGAGCTCGAAGGCGTTCAGCGCCGGAATGCCGGTCACCTGCTGGAGCACCGCGGTGATGGTGCCGCCGGAGGTGAACACGCCGATGTTGTCCTTGCCGCTGGCCGACTCCAGCAGGCGCTTGAGGCCGCCGTGCACGGTGTCGAGGAACTCGGCCCAGCTGACCAGGCCGTCCTTGTCGTGATCGCCGGAAACCCAGCGGGCGATCACGGTGGAGAACAGGCGCTGGAACTCGGCGCGGTGGTCGGCGGCGTTGCGCAGGATGTGCAGCGCCTGCGGTTCGATCTCCAGCAGGTCCGGCAGGTGGGCGCGGATCACTGCGTCGGCTTCGAATTCGTTGAAGGCGGAATCGATTTCCAGGGTGGGCGTATCGATCCCGGCCTCGTTCAGCCGGCCCATCACCGCTTCGGCGGTGTGGCGCTGACGGCGCAGGTCGCCGGCGACGCAGCGGTCGAAACGCAGGCCGAGGCTGGCCAGGTGCTCGCCGAGGATTTGCGCCTGGCGCACGCCGGTGTCCGAGAGCACATCGTAGTCGTCGGCACCGAATGAAGCCTGGCCATGTCGAATCAGGTAGATGCTTCCCACGCGCGCGGTCCCGGCAGGGCTGAAAGTTCCGGCGAGGTTATGAGGATCACCTGGGGCTGTCAACGAAAAAACATACGCTTGTTTGAATGCTATTCGCTGGACTGATACAGCGCTTTGCCAGCGCTGGTGGCGGGCCGGCGGCGTGGGTATGCTTGCGGGATTCACAGCGCTTGTCACGCGTGCGCGTACAGAATTGTAAAAGGGGATGTGAGTGGAGTTTCTAGCGGATTACGCGGGTTTCCTGGCCAAGACCTTCACCGTGGTGGTGGCCATCGTCATCGTCCTGGTGGTGATCGCCGCTCTGCGCGGCCGCGGCCGTCGTGGCGGCAGCGGGCACCTGGAGGTGCACAAGCTCAACGACTTCTACAAGGAACTGCGCGAGCGCCTGCAGCACAGCGTGCTGGAGAAGGCCAAGCTCAAGGCCCTGCGCAAGTCCGAGGCGAAAACGCTGAAGGAAGCGAAAAAGAAGAAGGGCGGCGAGAAGAACCGCGTCTACGTGCTCGACTTCGATGGCGACATCAAGGCCTCGGCCACCGAGCAACTGCGCCATGAAGTGACTGCGCTGCTGACCCTGGCTACCCCGCGTGACGAAGTGGTACTGCGCCTGGAGAGCGGCGGTGGCATGGTCCATGGCTACGGCCTGGCTGCTTCCCAGCTGGCACGCATCCGCCAGGCCGGCGTGCCGCTGACCGTCTGCGTCGACAAGGTCGCGGCGAGCGGCGGCTACATGATGGCCTGCATCGGCGAGCGCATCCTCTCCGCACCCTTCGCCATTCTCGGCTCCATTGGCGTAGTGGCGCAGCTGCCCAACATCCATCGTCTGCTGAAGAAGCACGACGTCGATTTCGAAGTGCTCACCGCCGGCGAGTACAAGCGCACCCTGACCGTGTTCGGCGAGAACACCGAGAAGGGCCGGGAGAAGTTCCAGGAAGACCTGGAAACCACCCACGAGCTGTTCAAGCGTTTCGTCGTCCACTACCGCCCCCAGCTGGCCATCGACGAGATCGCCACCGGCGAGGTCTGGCTGGGCCAGGCGGCGCTGGGCAAGAAACTGGTCGACGAGCTGAAGACCAGTGACGAATACCTGGCCGAACGCGCCCGTGAGGCGGATGTCTACCAGCTCAGTTATGTGCAGAAGAAGTCCATCCAGGAGCGCTTCGGCGTCGGTGTCAGCGGCGTGATCGATCGCGTGCTGGTGACCTGGTGGGACCGCCTGGGTCGCAGCCGTTTCTGGCAGTGACTCTTCTGGCAATGATTGGGCGTCGGGCGCCGGGATCGCGCCCGTTTATCGAATTCGAAAGAGGAGGGTCGAGATGAGTGCATTCAAGGCGTTGTGGGTCACGGAGAGCGCGCATGGCGTGCATGACCTGCAGGTGGCCGAGCGGCAGGTTGCCGATCTGCCGGCGGGTGAGGTGCTGGTGCGGGTGAAGTATTCCTCGCTCAACTACAAGGATGCGCTGTCCGCCAGCGGCAACCGTGGCGTCACCCGCAAGTACCCGCACACTCCCGGCATCGACGCCGCCGGCGTGGTGGAAGAGTCCTCGGTGGGCGAATTCGCCGCCGGCGATGAAGTCATCGTCACCGGCTATGACCTGGGCATGAACACCCCGGGCGGCTTTGGCCAGTACATCCGCGTGCCTGCCGCCTGGCTGATCAAGCGCCCGCAGGGCCTGTCGCTGCGCGAATCGATGATCCTCGGCACCGCCGGCCTGACTGCCGCGCTGTGCGTCGACAAGCTCGAGCGCGCCGGCCTGACGCCGTCCGCCGGCCCCATCCTGGTCACTGGCGCCACCGGCGGCGTGGGCAGCATCGCGGTGATGCTGCTGGCGCAACTGGGCTACACCGTGGCTGCCGCCACCGGCAAGCTGGAACAGGCCGAGCTGCTGAACCGCCTTGGCGCGCGGCAGATTCTCGACCGTGCCACTGTCTCCGACGGAGTCGACAAGCCGCTGCTGCGCGAGCAGTGGGCCGGCGCGGTGGACACCGTGGGCGGCGACATCCTGTTCAACGTGGTCAAGTCGCTGCAGTATGGCGGCAGCGTCGCCTGCTGCGGCCTGACCGCCGGCGCCGCGTTCAAGGCCACCGTGCTGCCGTTCATTCTACGCGGCGTGAACCTGCTGGGCGTGGACTCGGTAGAGCTGCCGCTGGTGGTCAAGGCTTCCATGTGGGACAAGCTGTCCCTGCAATGGAAGCTCGACAACCTCGAAGCAGCCGTCCGCGAGGTCAAGCTCGATGACCTGCCGGCCGCCATCCACCAGATCCTGGCCGGCAAGCTGGTGGGCCGGGTGCTGGTCAACCTGGATTGATGCCCGTGCCGGGCCTGGGTGTCAGCCCAGGTCCGGCAACAGGTAATCCGCCCACAGCGAATCGGCGAACTGGCTTCTGAAAAAGCCGAAGTGGCCAATGCGCTTCACGCCGATATCCTCCGGCGCGATTCTCTTCAGCGTCTTCGGCGAGCCACGGTAGAAACCGTGCAGCGACTCGGTATTGCGCCCGGACATCATCTCGTCGTCGGTGAAAGAGATGGAGGTAATCGGTGTGCTCACCGAGGAATACGCCTCGCGCACCGCGCCGCCTTCCGCGCCCACCGAGTACTCCGGGTCCAGGCACCAGCGCCGCCATTGCTCGATCACCCCGCGTGGCAGGTCGCCGACCACGCCCAGGCGCTTGCCGGGGAAGTAGCCCAGCAGCGGCGTGATCGTCGGTGCCAGCAGGTACCAGAGCAGCCAGGCCTTGTGCCGCAAGCCCTTGGTGTTCTCGCGCCAGTAGCCGCTGCCGGTGGCAATGGTGAAGGCGCGGTGGATGCGCTCGGTACCCCGCACGAAGGGCAGTATCTGCCCGCCGAGGCTGTGGCCGATCCAGTACACCGGCAGCTCGCCGGCCGCGGCGACTACGGCATCGAGCATGGCGCTGCAGTCGTGGTTGCCCCAGGCGAGGATGTCGACGTCCAGATCACGCAGGGAGCCGGCGCGGGATTTACCCATGCCGGCATAGTCGAAGGTGACTGTCAGGTAGCCGCGCTCGGCCAGCCAGTTGGCGAAGGCCGTGTAGAAGCGCTGCTCGACGCCCATGGCAGGAACGATCAGCACCGCTCCGCGGGCTTCGCCGGGTGGGTAGTACCAGTGGCTGGAGAGGCTTTGGCCATTGCCGTTGTCCAGCGGGCGGGGAAGCGGTGTGATCATGGCGCGGTCCCTCAGGCCTGACTGATGTACATGGTGATGTCGGCGCGGAAGACCTTCTTGTCACCGACGTAGGCGAGCACCGGGACGATGACGTCGCCTTCCTGATTCCAGTCCACGGCACGGCCATCGGCCACGGCGCGTACGTCGCCGTCGGCCTTGGCCAGGTATTCCACGGTCATGCCGCGGGGAATCCAGCGGCGGCCCTTGGGGATCGACACGTCGGTCATGGTCCCGGCGGCCAGTTCGGCAGCGTTGCACAGGGCGATGGCGTGCACGGTGCCGATGTGGTTGAGCACTTCGCGGCGCTTGGGGAAGGTCACTTCCGCGTAGCCTGGGCGCAGTTCGACGAACTGCGGGGCGATGCTGGCGAAGTAGGGGGCGACCTGGCCGATCATGGCGCTGAACTGCGCGGGGCCGGCCTGCTGGTACATTTGCATCATCTGACTCATGGCAACTCCGGGGCAAAGCGGATTGAAGATGGATGCGCGCCCAGGCAGTATACGAAGACTAGAAATTAATTCTAGAAAAATATTCTAGAATTATGTTCGAGCGGTTTTTCCAACAGGAACCCCATGGCCCGACCTTCCCGCAAAGACGACATCCTCCAGGCCGCGCTGGCCTGCTTCAGCGAATCCGGCGTGGATGCCACCACCATCGAGATGATCCGCGACCGCTCCGGCGCCAGCATCGGCAGCCTCTATCACCATTACGGCAACAAGGAACGCATCATCGGCGCGCTCTACCTCACAGGCGTTGGCCAGTACGCGGCGCTGCTGGACGCCGGAATCGAGGAGGGCATGAGCGCGGAGGCCTGCGTGAAGCTGTTCGTCACCTGCTACGTCGATTGGGTGGCGGCCAACCCGGAGTGGGCGCGTTTCATCCTGCACAGCCGAGGCCGCGTCGAAGCGGGAGAGGTGGGTGAGGCGTTGCGCGAGGCCAACCGCGAACAGGGTCGCCGCATTGCCGGGCTGCTCTCCGAGCACCGCAAGGCCGGGGCGTTCAAGGAACTCGCACCGGAGCTGTTCAATTCGGTGGTGATCGGCCCGAGCCAGGACTACGCGCGCAACTGGCTGGCCGGGCGCACGCGGGTGGACCTGATCGATTGTCGCGATCAGTTGGCGCAGATTGCCTGGGAGAGCGTTCGCGCTTGAGTGTGGCCTCCCTGTAGGAGCGAGCTTGCTCGCGAACGGATTTGCCGGCGGCACTGAAGCTGGGGGTTCGCGAGCAAGCTCGTTCCTACGAAGAGCCAAAGAAAAAACCCCGCGATGCGGGGCTTTTTCATATCGGCCAGATCAGGCCAGCTGGCGGCGACGGAACAGCGGTTGCGGCTGGGTCACCGAGGTCTGGTAGACCTCGCTGAAGTCGTCCAGGCCCGCCAGCGCTGCTTGCGGATCGCGGTCGGCGCGGATGGCGTAGGCGTCGAAGCCACAGCTCTGCATGAAGAACAGCTGGTCACGCAGGACATCGCCGATGGCGCGCACTTCGCCCTTGTAGCCGAAGCGCTCGCGCAGCAGGCGCGCGGTGCTGAAGCCGCGGCCGTCGGTGAAGGCCGGGAAGTTCACGGCGATCACCTGGAAGTTGTCCAGGTCGCCGGCGATGGCTTCGGGCTCTTCGTCCGCATCCAGCCAGACGCCCAGGCCGCCGTCGCGACCGCGCAGGGCAGGGCCGTGTTCCAGCCACAGGTTCAGCGGGATGATCACGTCGTCGCAGTTGGGCACGGTTTCCAGGGTCGCGTCCTTGGGCAGCAGGTGCCAGCGGTCGTCGACGACCTCGCGGTGTTTAATGATTCGCTGCATATACGCGCTCCTTGAAGGGGTCGATGCCGATGCGACGGTAGGTATCGAGGAAACGTTCCTCTTCGGTGCGCTGTTCCACGTAGACCTTGATGATCTTCTCGATCACGTCGGCCATCTGCTCCTGGGCGAAGGACGGGCCGAGGATCTGCGCCAGGCTGGCGTCGCGGCTGGCGCTGCCGCCGAGGGAGACCTGGTAGAACTCCTCGCCCTTCTTGTCCACGCCGAGGATGCCGATGTGGCCGACGTGGTGGTGGCCGCAGGCGTTCATGCAGCCGGAGATGTTCAGGTCGATGGCGCCGATGTCGAACAGGTAGTCCAGGTCGTCGAAGCGACGCTGGATGGCTTCGGCCACCGGGATCGACTTGGCGTTGGCCAGGGAGCAGAAGTCGCCGCCCGGGCAGCAGATGAGGTCGGTCAGCAGGCCCACGTTCGGGGTGGCGAAACCGTTCTCGCGCAGTTCGCCCCAGAGGGTGAACAGCTGAGCCTGCTCGACGTCGGCGAGGATGATGTTCTGGTTATGGCTGTTGCGCACTTCGCCGAAGCTGTAGCGGTCGGCCAGGTCGGCGACCACGTCCAGCTGCTTGTCGGTGATGTCGCCGGGCGCCACGCCGGTGGGCTTGAGCGACAGGGTCACGGCGACATAGCCGGGCTTCTTGTGGGCGAAGGTGTTGCGGCTACGCCAGCGGGCGAAGCCGGGGTTCTCGGCGTCGAGCTGGGCGAGGGCGGCGTCCTGGTTTTCCAGGGCCTGGTAGGCCGGGTCGACGAAGTGCGCGGCCACGCGCTGCAGCTCGGCGTCGGTCAGGGTGCTCGGGCCGTCCTTCAGGTTCGCCCATTCGGCGTCGACCTTCTGGGCGAAGACTTCCGGCGTCAGCGCCTTGACCAGGATCTTGATGCGCGCCTTGTACTTGTTGTCCCGACGGCCATAGCGGTTGTACACGCGCAGGATGGCGTCCAGGTAGGACAGCAGGTGCTTCCACGGCAGGAATTCATTGATGAAATTGCCGACGATCGGGGTACGACCCAGGCCGCCACCGACAGAGACGCGGAAGCCCAGCTCGCCGGCTTCGTTCTGCACCGCTTCCAGGCCGATGTCGTGCACCTCGATGGCGGCACGGTCGCTCACGGCGCCGTTGACGGCGATCTTGAACTTGCGCGGCAGGTGGGCGAATTCGGGGTGGAAGGTCGACCACTGGCGGATGATCTCGCACCAGGGGCGCGGATCGACCAGCTCGTCATGGGCGACGCCGGCGAACTGGTCGGTGGTGGTGTTGCGGATGCAGTTGCCGCTGGTCTGGATCGCGTGCATCTGCACGGTGGCCAGCTCGGCGAGGATTTCCGGCACGTCTTCCAGTTCCGGCCAGTTGTACTGGACGTTCTGGCGGGTACTGATGTGCGCGTAGCCCTTGTCATAGTCGCGGGCGATCTGCGCCAGCTTGCGCACCTGCCGGGAGGACAGCAGGCCGTAAGGCACGGCCACGCGCAGCATGGGCGCATAGCGCTGGATGTACAGGCCATTCTGCAGACGCAGCGGGCGGAATTCCTCGCCGGTCAGTTCGCCCGCCAGGTAGCGGCGGGTCTGATCGCGGAACTGCTTGACGCGATCCTCTACGATCCTTTGATCGTATTCGTCATATACGTACATGAATCATCCTGCTGTCAGGCTATAGCGCTCAGGGCGTACTGCGTTTCCCAGCGCGCACGGCAACGCGCTCCACGCGGAGTGGGGCGCACGATACCAGTTCGGGAATATGCGCAAAAGTGATGTTTGAGTATATGGCGAGAACTTTCGGATCTAAGCCGCGCCAGGCCTGAATCACGGGTCTGGCCGCGGCTTGCACGGGCACCTGTGTGCGGCTGCGCTTAGTGCTTTTTATGCCGTGATCAGGCTTCGCGGCCGTGGGCGGCATCGCGCAGTTGCGAGGTGTCGACGCGGACGAAGATCGAGTCGCCAACACAGGTCAGCACATCGCCGGCATAGACCTCGCAAATGATCCGGCTTTTGCGGCCGACTTCGCCCTCGACATGGGCCTTGAGGGTCAGCGGCACGCCCATGGGTGTCGGCTTGATGTACTTGATGCCCAGGTTACCGGTGACGCAGTCGATGCGCGGCAGGCTGCCCGGCTCGCGGCCCTCGGCGCGGTAGTGATAGGCCATGGCGGTCCAGTTGGAGTGGCAGTCCACCAGCATCGCGATCAGGCCGCCGTAGACCAGCTCCGGCCAGCCGCAGTACTTGGCCTCGGGCAGGTGCTCGGCGACGACGTGGATGCCGTCCTCGTGCCAGCGGCTCTTGATGTGCAGCCCGTGCGGGTTGCTGCCGCCGCAGCCATAGCAGACGCCTTCCGGCGCGACGGTGTCCTGTAGCGATACCAGGTTCATTACTGTTCCTTGCTCTTGTCGTTGTGCTTGTCTAGCAGCCAAGCCTAACGGCTTTCGAAGCGGGGCGGGAGTAGCGGGGCGGGCGGAGCTGGTCTTAACTGGTGGTGTGGTCCTTCAGCCAATAACGAGAAGATGGGGGAAGCATGAGCGAAGAAACGTCGAACAAGACCAGCGATAGCGTCGTCGATGCCCGCGCCGCATTCATCCTGATCCTGCTGGTGGTCGCGACCGCCGTGTTCTGGGTCAGCCATCAGTGACAGCGGTGCCGGCGGGCCGTCCTGCGGCCCGCTGGTACCAAACGCCCCGCCGCCTGTCCTACAGCCCGGCGAAATGCAGCACCAGCTGCACCAGCCCGTACAGCAGCAGCACGAAGATCAGCGTGAAGAGAATGCCCATGGCGATGAAGTGACTGGGCTTGCCGTGGGTGAAGTCGCGTGCGCGGTTGCGCCCGCTCTGCACGCCGAAGGCTGCGGCCAGCACACTGTGCAGCATCTGCCAGAAGGTCGGCGGCTTGTTCTGTTGCTCGTCCATCGTTGGTCCTCCCTTTGCCTGCAAGCCTAGCTCCTGCGCTAGCGAACGCTAGAGTTCGATCTGCGTCCATTGGCGCTTCTGCCACATCACCGCGAAGATCGCCGAAGCCATCCCGCGCTGGAGAATCTGCATGCTCCAGATCGCCAGCAGACCACCGCCCAGCACCGGGCCGACCAGGTAGGCCAGCGGCAGGAAGAACAGCCACTGGTTGCCCAGGCTGACCGCCATCACCGTGCGCACGGCGCCCGCGCCCAGCAGCGCCTGGGTCAGCACCAGCGCCGTGGCGTCGATCACCATGCCCATGCCGGTGAGCATCAGCGGCACGCGGCCCAGTTCGATCAGCGCAGGGTCGCTGACGAACAGCCGCAGAATGGCCTCGGAGAATATCCAGAACGGCGCACCCAGCAGCGCCAGCCCACAGGCCGCCACCTTCACGACGTCCCAGCCCCAGCGGTGCGCGCTGTCGAAGTCGCGCTCGCCCATGCTCTGGCTGACCAGCGTGGTCGCCGCCATGCCCAGGCCGACGCCGGGCAGGATCAGGAACAGCGCCAGGTTGATCAGCACGTGGGCCACCGCCAGCTCGCGGGTGCCGACCTGGGCGATGATCCAGAACAGCAGGGTGATGCCGGCGGCGAAGAAGAACTGCTGCAGCGAGTTGGGCAGTGACAGGCGCAACAACGTGCGGACGTCGCGCTCGCTCGGCAGGCGCGGGTGGCAGCCTTGGGCGCGCGCATCGCGCCAGGTGATCCAGGCGTAGATCAGCGAGCCGATGTACAACGCCAGCGTGGTGCCCAGGCCGCTGCCCACTGCGCCCATGCGCGGCAGGCCGAACAGGCCGTGGATCAGGCTGTAGCTGATCGCCGCGTTGGCCAGGTGCATGACCACCAGGGTGCGCATGTACATGCCTGATCGCCGGGTGCCGTTCCAGTAGCCCCGGAAGGAGAAGTTCAGGCCCACGGCGAGCACCGACAGCGCGCGCCATTCGAAGTAGGGGATGCCGACCGCCAGCACCTCCGGATCATGAGACAGCGCGCGAATGATGGGCTCGGCGAACAGCAGGCAGATCAGCGTGATCGGCAGCGACAGGCCCAGCGCGACCAGCAGCCCGCAGTTCAGCGGCGCGGCCAGTTCGCCGCTGCGACCTTCGCCCCGCCGGCGGGCCACCAGCGCCTGTACGCCGGCGCCCAGACCCATCACCAGGGAGATGGCGACGAAGTTGGCGTAGCTGCCGATTCCGACCCCGGCGAGGGATTTCTCCCCCAGGTGGCCGACCATGGCTGCATCCACCAGGTTGAGCAGGCTCTGGCTGAGCATGCCGCCGATGATCGGCAGGCCCAGGCTGAGAATGTTCTGGAACCTCTGGCGCTCTAGCATGGCGTCTCGGGGCAGTGAATTCCGGCTTGTTGTGGACATCCGGCGGGCCGTGCCGGTGAGGCGCCGCTGTGGGAAATCCTAGCCGAAGGGCAGGCTTCCTGTTCCCTTTTGGGGCGGAATATGCCTACGAACATTGCGAAGTTGTTCCGGTGATATTTCCGATGTTTGTGTGAGGTCTGTCACGTTTTTTCGGCTTGGCGAACGAAAGCGGCGTACTACGCTGAATTTCAATTGACCAGGGCAAACCTGTGCGAAAGCCAGGGACGCAAAGCCACCGATCTAACGCCCGCAAGGGCCATGACCGCGGGGTTGCCAAGCCGGCCGGACGTTCGTCCGCGCCCTCTGCGAGCTTGTGCTCGGCATCCTCCTACGTCCCGGTGAGCCGCCTGATCAACCCGAGCAGGTTGATGGTGTTTGTTGGCCAAAGGGAGCGCGCCGATGAATCAGCCGTACCAGCTTCAGTACACCTACGGGTTCGCCCGGATGGCGTTGCGTGATCAGGTGGTGTTCAAGTCCATCGTCGGCCTGCTCAGTGGTCGCACCTTGGCGAGCTGGGCGTATGTCGAGGGTCCCGCCGACCTGCTGGTGGAGGGGGAGGAGGGCGCGCCGCGGGTGCGGTTGCGCACGGCCGAGGGTGAGCCGCTCTGGGTGCACTGGCCGCTGCGTGCCAGCGAGGTATTCGATTGCCTGGAACGTGCCGCTCGCGCCATCGGCCAGAGGCCGGCGCAGTCCGCGGGTGAAGCCCTGCGCCTGAAGCACTGGCCGGCCGCGTCACTGCTCAACGGTGATCACCGCTACGTCCGGCTGGCCACGCTGCTTTGTGCAAGGACCATGAGCCTGGACGAGCTTTGCGAGCGCTCCGGCGTGCCGCGCCACGTGGCGGAGAGCTTCGTCCGCCTGATGGCCTCCCATGAAATGTTCCAGCCCGGCGAGGCCCTGCCTGCGCCGGCCGAACAACAGGCTGCCGCTCCCGTCGGCCTGCTGGCGCGCATCCGTCGCAGCCTCGGCCTTGGCGGTGCTTCGGAGGCCGGCCGATGAGGGAATACAAGATCCTCTTCACCGGCACCATGGGCGCGGGCAAGACCACCGCCATCGCCGCGATCAGCGACATCGAGCCGGTCAGCACCGACGTGCAGAACAACGATCCCAGCCTGGACAAGGCGCGCACCACAGTCGGCCTGGACTATGGCGAGGTGGTGATCGGACCCGATGAGCGCCTGCGCCTGTATGGCACGCCCGGTCAGGCGCGCTTTGCCTTCATGTGGAGCATCCTCGCGCGCGGAGCGCTGGGGCTGGTGATCCTGATCGACAACTCGCGGCCCGATCCGCTGGGCGACCTGCAGGTTTACCTCCACGGCTTTGCCGACTGCATCGCCGGTGCGCCCTGTGTCATCGGCGTCGGGCGTCTGCCAGGGCATCCCGCGCCCGGCCTGGATGACTACGCTGCCGCGCTGGCTAGGGCCGGCCACAGCTTCCCAGTCATCGAGGTGGACGTACGTGAGGCAGAGCAGGTGCGCATGCTGCTCGACCTGCTCCTGCTGCAACTGGAATGCACGGCGGCCTGAAGCCTGACGTTTGCAACCGACTGGAGTCGACCATGGAACACGCCTTGACGAGCTTGCCGGAAAGACTGCGGAACGACGCCGAGCAGGCGTTGGATGAGCTCGGCGCCAGCCTGGGGCGGCTGAGCGCGGCGGTGATCGCCACCACCGACGGCTTCGAGGTGGCCTCCCGTGCCGGCAAGGGGCTGGAGGTTTCCAAGCTGGCCGCCATGGCCTGCTCGATTTCGGCCCTCGGCGCCATGGTCGGCCAGGAGAGCGAGGTCGGCCCGCACCAGAACGTGATAGTCGAGGCCAGCGAGGGCTACATCGTCATCGTCGACATACCGCATCCGAGCCATCCGATGATCCTCAACCTGGTCGCCGATCGCGAGGAGATGCTTGGCCAGGTGCTCTATCAGGCCAAGCGAACGGCAACCCGGCTGGCGGATCTGTCGCTGGCCGGCTGAGACAAAAGGCTTCGCGGCGCGCGCGGTCGCGGGGCCCCTATAACAGGACGCGCACTCAAGGAGTAATCGCTATGGCAGCACTGCAACAATCGCTGGACGAACTGCTGAACCTGGATGGTGCCCTGGCGTCGGCCGTGGTGGATGCCAAGAGCGGCATGCTGCTCGGGCAGGCAGGAGGCGGCGTGGACCTGGAACTGGCGGCGGCGGGCAACACCGAAGTGGTTCGCGCCAAACTCAAGACCATGAAGTCTCTGGCGCTCAACGACGTGATCGAGGACATCCTCATCACCCTCGGCCGGCAGTACCACATCATCCGCCCGATGGCGAAGCACGAAGGGGTGTTCATGTACTACGTGCTGGACAAGGTGAAAGCCAACCTGGCGCTGGCGCGGCGCAAGTTGCAGGAGGTGGAGGGGCAGATGGCGATCTGAGGTGAGCTGATGGACGTGGGCGGGCGGGGAGGCCCGCCCACGCTTTGCACAAGGAGTGCTTACTCCTCGAACAGGCCGTGCCAGCAGTCGCTCAGCTCGCCCAGTTCGAAGGATTTCACCCAGGACTGCTTTTCCAGCCACAGGCGAGTGGTCTCGCGGTCGGCCTCGGTCAGGCTACCGACGTCGTTCAGGCACAGGTAGCCGGTGAACTCGCCGTCTTCGGTGGCGCCGCCGACGAAGACCCAGCCTTCGGATTCGACGAAGGCGATCCACTGGTCGAGCACGTCATCCAGGTCGCCGGTGTAGTTCACTTCGAGGCTGAAGCCGAACTCCTGGAACTCGCCCAGGCGCAGCTTCTTCAGCAGGCGGCGTTTGCGAGGCTTGGCCATTTGTTCGGGGGTGAGGTATTTCATCTGTGACTCTCTCTTCAGCGGAAGCCTGGCGGGTGGCCGGCTTCGATCCGTTGTGCCCTGGGGGTGCCCAGGATGCCGGGATTATCCCGCATCTGCGCAGGATATGCAGCGACGCTTTTCCCCAGGCCGCGGACCTGCCTGACGAAACCGCCGCGCCGGGCGGGCCCGGCTGCGGCGTGGGGCGTCAGATCAGTTGTCGTAGCCCAGGTTCGGCGACAGCCAGCGCTCGCTGGTGCTGATTTCCTGGTCCTTGCGCGCGCTGTAGCGTTCGATCTGGTCCCTGTCGAGCTTGCCGACGGCGAAGTACTGCGCCTGTGGATGGGCGAAGTACCAGCCGCTGACGGCGGCGGCCGGGAACATGGCGTAGTGCTCGGTCAGGGTCACGCCGGACAGACCGTCCGGGTCGAGCAGCTTGAACAGCGTGCCTTTCTCGGTGTGGTCCGGGCAGGCCGGGTAGCCGGGCGCCGGACGGATTCCGACGTACTGCTCCTTGATCAGCGCCTCGTTGTCCAGGTGCTCCTCGGGCTGGTAGCCCCAGTATTCCTTGCGCACGCGCTCGTGCAGCCACTCGGCGCAGGCTTCGGCGAGGCGGTCGGCCAGGGCCTTGACCATGATCGCGCTGTAGTCGTCGCCCTTGGCCTCGTAGGCCTTGGCCACTTCCTCGGCGCCGATGCCGGCGGTGGTGATGAAGCCGCCGACGTAGTCCTTTACGCCGCTGTCCTTCGGCGCGACGAAGTCGGCCAGGCTGAAGTTCGGCTTGCCGTCGGGCTTGATGGTCTGCTGGCGCAGGTGGTGCAGGGTGGCCAGCTTGTGGCCGTCGTCACCGTAGACCTCCAGGTCGTCGTGGTGCACCTGGTTGGCCGGCCAGAAGCCGAAGACGGCCTTGGCGCGAATGAGCTTCTCGCCGATCAGCTTCTTCAGCATCGCCTGGGCGTCGTTGAACAGGCTGGTCGCCGCTTCGCCCACGACTTCGTCGGTGAGGATGCGCGGGTACTTGCCGGCCAGGTCCCAGGAGATGAAGAACGGCGTCCAGTCGATGTACTCGGCCAGCACGTTGAGGTCGATATCATCCAGCACCTTGACGCCGGTGAAGCTCGGCACCGGCGGCTGGTAGCCGGCCCAGTCGAACTGCGGCTTGGCGGCGATGGCCTGTTCGTAGCTCAGGCGCTCGGTGCGTGCGCTGCGGTTGGCGGTGCGTTCGCGCACTTCCGCGTACTCTTCGCGCAGCTTGCGGGCGTACTCGGGCTTCATTTCCTTGGACAGCAGCGTGGTCGCCACGCCCACCGCGCGGGAGGCGTCGGTGACGTAGACCACCGCGTCGTTGCTGTACTGCGGGTCGATCTTCACCGCGGTGTGCGCCTTGGAGGTGGTGGCGCCACCGATCAGCAGCGGCAGGCTGAAGTTCTGTCGCTGCATTTCCTTGGCGACGTGGACCATCTCGTCCAGCGACGGGGTGATCAGGCCGGACAGGCCGATGATGTCGCACTTCTGCTCGCGGGCGGTCTGCAGGATCTTCTCCGCCGGGACCATCACGCCCAGGTCGACGATGTCGTAGCCGTTGCAGCCCAGTACCACGCCGACGATGTTCTTGCCGATGTCGTGCACATCGCCCTTCACCGTGGCCATGAGGATCTTGCCCTTGGCCTCGGGCTTGTCGCCTTTTTCCGCTTCGATGAAGGGAATCAGGTGCGCCACGGCCTGCTTCATCACGCGGGCGGATTTCACCACCTGCGGGAGGAACATCTTGCCGGCGCCGAACAGGTCGCCGACCACGTTCATGCCGGACATCAGCGGGCCTTCGATGACCTCGATGGGGCGCGCGCACTTCTGCCGGCACTCCTCGGTGTCCTCGACGATGAAGGTGGTGATGCCCTTGACCAGCGCGTGCTCCAGGCGCTTCTCGACGCTGTGGCTGCGCCACTCTTCGTCTTCCACTTCCTTGACCGCGCCGCCGCCCTTGTAGTTGTCGGCGATGGCCAGCAGCGCCTCGGTGGCGTCCGGGCTGCGGTTGAGCACCACGTCCTCGACCTTGTCGCGCAGCTCCTGCGGGATCTCGTCGTAGATCTCCAGCTGGCCGGCGTTGACGATGCCCATCGTCAGGCCGTTCTGGATCGCGTAGTAGAGGAACACCGAGTGGATCGCCTCGCGCACCGGGTTGTTGCCACGGAACGAGAACGACACGTTGGACACCCCGCCCGAGGTCAGTGCGTAGGGCAGGTTGTCGCGGATGTAGGCGCAGGCCTCGATGAAGTCGACCGCGTAGTTGTTGTGTTCCTCGATGCCGGTGGCGACCGCGAAGATGTTCGGGTCGAAGATGATGTCTTCCGGCGGGAAGCCCACTTCGTTGACCAGGATGTCGTAGGAGCGCTGGCAGATTTCTTCCTTGCGCGCCTGGGTATCGGCCTGGCCGGCTTCGTCGAAGGCCATCACCACCACGGCGGCGCCGTAGCGCTTGCACAGGCGGGCGTGGTGCTTGAACGGCTCGACGCCTTCCTTCATGGAGATGGAGTTGACGATGCCCTTGCCCTGGATGCACTTCAGGCCGGCTTCGATCACCTCCCACTTGGAGGAGTCGATCATGATCGGCACGCGGGAGATGTCCGGCTCGGAGGCGATCAGGTTGAGGAACTTCACCATGGCCGCCTTGGAGTCGAGCATGCCCTCGTCCATGTTGATGTCGATCACCTGGGCGCCGGCTTCCACCTGCTGCTGCGCCACTTCCAGCGCTTCGGCGTAGTTCTCCTCGCGGATCAGCCGGGCGAACTTGGCCGAGCCGGTGATGTTGGTGCGCTCGCCGACGTTCACGAACAGCGAGCTGCGGTCTATGGTGAACGGCTCCAGACCAGACAGCCGGCAGGCCTTGGGAATCTCGGGGATGGCGCGCGGCGGGTACTTGGCCACGGCCTTGGCGATGGCCTCGATGTGGCCCGGCGTGGTGCCGCAGCAGCCGCCGATGATGTTGAGGAAGCCGGAGGAGGCGAACTCTTCCACGACCACCGCCATTTCCGCCGGGGTCTCGTCGTACTCGCCGAAGGCGTTCGGCAGGCCGGCGTTGGGGTGGGCGGAGACGTGGGTGCCGGCCTTGGTGGCCAGTTCTTCCAGGTAGGGGCGCAGCTCTTTGGCACCGAGGGCGCAGTTCAGGCCGACGGAGATCGGGTTGGCGTGGCGCACCGAGTTCCAGAAGGCCTCGGTGGTCTGGCCGGACAGGGTACGGCCGGAGGCGTCGGTGATGGTGCCGGAGATCATGATCGGCAACTCGACGCCCAGCTCTTCATAGACGCCCTGCACGGCGAAGATTGCGGCCTTGGCGTTGAGGGTGTCGAAGATGGTCTCGATCAGGATCAGGTCCGCGCCGCCCTCGATCAGGCCGCGGGTGGATTCGCTGTAGTTCTCCACCAGTTCGTCGAAGGTGACGTTGCGGAAGCCGGGGTCGTTGACGTCCGGGGAGATCGAGCAGGTGCGGCTGGTCGGGCCGAGGACGCCGGCGACGAAGCGCGGGCGGTCCGGGGTTTCGGCGGTCTTGGCGTCCGCCACTTCGCGGGCCAGGCGCGCGCCCTCGACGTTCATCTCGTAGGCCAGCTCCTGCATGTCGTAGTCGGCCTGCGACACGCGGGTGGCGTTGAAGGTATTGGTCTCGAGGATGTCGGCGCCGGCATCGAGGTAGGCCTTCTCGATGGCCTGGATGACGTCCGGGCGGCTGAGCAGCAGCAGGTCGTTGTTGCCCTTCACGTCGCTCGGCCAGTCGGCGAAGCGCGCGCCACGGTAGTCTTCCTCCTGCAGCTTGTAGCTCTGGATCATGGTGCCCATGCCGCCGTCGAGGATCAGGATGCGCTCCTTGAGGGCTTGCTGGAGGGCTTGCAGGCGTGCGGCACGGTCGATCATTGGAATACCTGGGGGAAAAGGGCGTGGCGAAAGGTCGCTGATGATAGCAAAGCTGCAGGAAATTTGACGTCGGCGGATTTTGCATGAGGATTTCTCATGTTCAGCCTTTCGTTGGAGCGCATTGGGCCGGCACTCCCGCTAGAATCCGCATCATCCTGATGTTTGGAGCCCTTCATGTCCCTGCGAGCCCGCTTCACGTTGCTTATCGCTGGCCTGGCGTTTTCGGCGCTGGCCCAGGCGGGAGGATTGTCCTACACCCGCGATATCCAGCCGATCTTCACCGAGAAATGCGTGGCCTGCCATGCCTGCTACGACTCGCCGTGCCAGCTCAACCTGACGGCCGCCGAAGGCGCGCAACGCGGCGCGAACAAGCTGCCGGTGTATGACGGCGCGCGTACCAAGGCGCAGGACACCACCCGGCTGTTCCTCGACGCCCACGGTGCGGATGCCTGGCGACGCAAGGACTTCTGGTCGGTGCTCGATGGCCGCGGCAGCCAGGCGGCGCTGATGGCACGGATGATCGACCTGGGGCATGACCACCCGCTGGTGCCCAACGCGAAGATCCCCGATGGCCTCGACCTGTCGATCAACCGCACCAACCAGTGCCCGACGCCCGCGACCATCGACGACTTCGTGGCGAAGAACCCGCGCAGCGGCATGCCCTTCGCCGTCACCGGCCTGACCGACAAGCAGCTGAAAACCATCAAGACCTGGCTGGCCCAGGGCGCGCCGGTGGACGAACAGGCCTGGCAGCCGGGCAGCGGCGAAGCGCAGCAGATCGGCGAGTGGGAAAGCTTCCTCAACCAGCCCGGCGCCCGTCAGAGCCTGGTGTCGCGCTGGATCTACGAGCACCTGTTCCTCGCCCACCTGTACTTCACCGAGCGCGGCGAGCCGGGGCACTTCTTCCAGCTGGTGCGTTCGCGCACGCCCAGCGGCCAGCCCATCGACCCCATCGCCACGCGGCGGCCGAACGACGATCCGGGCAATACCTTCTATTACCGCCTGTGGCCGATCCAGGGTGTGATCGTGCACAAGACGCACATCACCTATCCGCTCAACGCGGCTCGCCTCCAGCGCAACCAGGAGCTGTTCTACGGCACAGCCTGGGATACCGACAAGGTTCCCGGCTATGGCCTGCAGCACCGCGCCAACCCCTTCTTGACCTTCGAGGCGATTCCGGCGCGGGCGCGCTACCAGTTCATGCTGGATAACGCCGAGTACTTCGTCCGTACCTTCATCCGCGGGCCGGTGTGCCGTGGGCAGATCGCCACCGACGTGATCCGCGACAACTTCTGGGCGGTGTTCCAGGACCCGGACCACGATCTCTATGTCACCGATCCGAAGTTCCAGCGCCAGGCCTCGCCGCTGCTGGCGCTGCCGGGGCAGATCGACGACGTCGGCGCGATGCTGTCGCAATGGCGTTCCTACCGCGACAAGCGCAATCAATACGAAGAGCTGCGCCAGGACGTCTATGACGAGGCGCCCGCGCCGACCTGGGCGGACATCTGGGCCGGCAACGACAACGCCGTGCTGAGCATCTTCCGCCAGTACGACAGTGCCTCGGTGCGCAAGGGCCTGATCGGCGGCGTGCCGCAGACCCTCTGGTGGATGGACTACCCGCTGCTGGAGCGTACCTACTACGGGCTGGTAGTGAACTTCGACGTGTTCGGCAACGTCGCCCACCAGGCGCAGACGCGCCTGTACTTCGACCTGATCCGCAACGGCGCCGAGCAGAACTTCCTGCGCCTGATGCCGGTGGGGGCGCGCAAGAAGCTGCTCGACGACTGGTACCAGAGCAGCGGCAAGCTGAAGATGTGGGCTGACTACTACAACTCCGACAGCGACGCGCCCACCGGGCTGTTCCTGCCGGAGAAGGGCGCCAAGCTGGCCTTCGCCAAGCAATTGCTGAAGCACTATGTGGCGCTCAATGCGCGGCCCGACCCGATCAACCTGTGCGAAAACGGCGCCTGCTACCGCAATTCCGTGGCCGCGCCGCTGCAGGACGCCGAACAGGCCTTCAGTCGGCTGGTCAGCCGCCCGGCTGCCGGCCTGCCGGTCATCGACCAGTTCCCCGAGGCGACCATGCTGCGTGTGGAACTGCCGGACGGCCAGCGCGAGATCTACACCGTGCTGCGCAACCGCGCGCACAGCAACGTGGCCTTCATGACGGGCGAGTCGCTGCGCTACCAGCCGGGGCTGGATACGCTGACCATCTACCCGGGCGTGCTGTCGAGCTACCCGAACTTCATGTTCAACCTGAAGGCGGCCGATGTGCGGGACTTCGTCGGCGCCCTGGAGCAGGTAAAGAGTGCGGCGGACTTCGAGAAGATCGCCGACCGCTGGGGAGTGCGTCGCAGCAACCCGCAGTTCTGGTTCTTCTTCCACGACCTGGATGCCTACCTGCGCGAAACCGAGCCGGTGGAGGCAGGCGTGCTGGACATGAATCGCTACGAGAACCTGTAAACGAGGTCGCGGACCTGAACCTGTAGGACCGAGGGGAACGCCCGGTCCTTGCTCGCGAACCGGCCCCGCTGCGGGGCCATTCGCGAGCAAGCTCGCTCCTACAGGAAAGTGCTTGGCCTACCTGCGAATTATTCCTACTAAATCAGTAGGGCTTTATCCGATCCCCCCGTTTGGCGTAAACTGGCGCCACGTTTGCGAGGAGTTGCCATGAGCGCTATCACCATTACCGAAGCCGCACAGGATTACCTGGCCGAGCTGCTGTCCAAGCAGGACACTCCCGGCATCGGCATTCGCATCTTCATCACCCAGCCGGGCACCACGTACGCCGAAACCTGCATCGCCTACTGCAAGCCGGGCGAGCAGAAGGCGGAAGACACCCCGGTCGGCCTGAAGGATTTCACCGCCTACATCGACGCCATCAGCGAGCCCTTCCTGGAAGACGCCGTGGTCGATTACGCCACCGACCGCATGGGCGGCCAGCTGACCATCAAGGCGCCGAACGCCAAGGTGCCGATGGTCAACGAGGACAGCCCGATCACCGAGCGCATCAACTACTACCTGCAGACCGAGATCAATCCCGGCCTGGCCAGCCACGGCGGCCAGGTGAGCCTGGTGGACGTGGTCGAGGACAACATCGCCGTGCTGCGTTTCGGCGGCGGTTGCCAGGGTTGCGGTGCGGTCGAGATGACCCTGAAGGACGGTGTCGAGAAGACCCTGATCGAGCGCATCCCTGAGCTGAAGGGCGTGCGTGACGTCACCGACCACAGCAACCGCGAGAACGCCTACTACTAAAGGCAGGCGATCGAGCAGCGAAAAGGCGACCTTCGGGTCGCCTTTTTCGTTTGGAGCCGGGTCTGGGCCTGCTCGGAAACGTAAGGCGAATAACGCCTCAGGCGTTATCCGCCCTACGCAGTGGTGCTCCTTGCAGGAGCGAGCTTGCTCGCGAACCGCGTAGGCAGCCAAACCCTCAGGCCTGCGCCACTTGCCGTCGCCCCGACCAGAGCATCACCAGCGCCACCAGCAGCACCGGCCAGACCAGCAGGTTCACCGCGCTCCAGCCGACGCTGCTGATCAGCGCGCCGGAGCTGAACGACATCAGCGCCGCCAGGCTGCCGTTGCCCAGTTCCATCAGCCCTTGCGCATGCCCGCGCTCCTGCGGCGAATGGCCGAAGGCGAGCAGGGTGGTGCCGGCCACCAGCATCAGGTTCCAGCCCATGCCCAGCAGCAGTGAGCTGATGAGGAACTGCGCCACCGACTGACCACTCAGCGCCACCGCCGCACTCACCGCCAGCAGCGCCATGCCGGCCCAGGCCACGCGGTGGCCGCCGAGGCGGTCCACCAGCGGGCCGGCGACGAAGGCGGGGAGGAACATGCCCAGCACGTGCCACTGGATCACGCTCACCGAGCGCTCCAGCGGCAGCCCGCAGAAGCTCATGGCCAGCGGCGTGGCGTTCATGATCAGGATCATCAGCCCGTGGCCGGCGGCGGTGCAGGCCATGGCCGCGCGGACCGCCGGGCGCGACAGCAACTCGCGCATCACCTTCCAGCCGCCGGTGGATGGCGCGGGCGCTGCGCCTTCCGGCAGACGGCTGAGCACGGCGAGGGCGACCAGCGCCAGTGTGGCGATGGCCAGGTACGAACCCACGAAGGGCGCGGGCAGGGCATTGCGCGACCACAGCGCCAGGCTCGGTGCGAGCAACGCCGCCAGCACGCCGCCGCCGATCACGTAGGCGGTGGCGCGCCCCTTGTGGGTTTCGTCCACCGCTTCCAGCGCGGCGAAGCGGTAATACATCGCCGACGCCTGGTAGGCGCCAATAGGCAATGCGCCGAGGCAGAACAGCAGGAAGTCCGCCAGCCACACGCCCAGCGCGCAAAGCAGCCCGCCGAACACGCCGCAGGCGGCGCCCAGCAGCAGGCCGCGCCGCCGTCCGTGGCGTTGCATGAACAGCGACAACGGCTGCACCGCCAGCAGGTTGCCCAGCACCAGAATTGCCAGCGGCAGCGTGGCCAGGCTGTTGAGCGGCGTAAGCTGCGCGCCCACCAGCGAGGTGAGGGTGATGCCGATCAGCGAGCAGGACCAGTACAGCGCCTGGCTGGCGAACAGCAGGCGGATCGCCGGAATGCGCAGCAGCATGTTCCGTCCTCAGCCCTGGCAGCCGGCAGGCTTGAGCACGCGCTGGGTCGAGGCCGGGTTGGCCGCCAGCTTCGCCAGCGGCCGGCGTGGGCGCGGCAGCAGTTCGCCGCCGCAGTTCGGGCAATGGCCGTGCAGCACCTGTTCGTCGCAGTCGCTGCAGAAGGTGCATTCGAAGCTGCAGATGCGCGCGTCGGCGCTGTCGCCGGGCAGGTCGCGGTCGCAGCATTCGCAGCCGGGGCGAAGTTCGAGCATGGCAAAGTCCTTTGCGGTGGATTGAAGTCAGTGCATCTGGCCGAAGCGCGCGGCGTATTCCTGCGGGCTGATCGCCAGGTGCTTGTGGAAGGTGCGGCGCAGGTTTTCCGGGTGGCCGAAGCCACACAGCCGCGATACCGTGCTGATCGACGCCTGGGCGTCCTGCAGCAGCGCACGGGCGGCTTCCAGGCGCACGCGCTCGACGTAGCGGCCCGGGCCCATGCCCAGCTCGTTGATGAACACCCGCGACAGTGTGCGCGGGCTCATGCACGCCTGTTCGGCCAAAACCTCCAGCGACAGGTCGCTGCCCAGGTTGGCCGGTATCCACTCCAGCAGTGCCGCCAGGCGTGGCGTGCGGCTAGGTTCCGGGGTCAACCAGTGACTGAACTGCGCCTGCCCGCCGGGGCGCTTGAGGAACATCACCAGCCGCCGCGCCACGGCCAGGGCGAGGGCACGGCCGAGATCGGCTTCCACCAGCGCCAGGGCGAGGTCGATGCCGGCGGTGACGCCGGCCGAGGTGAACACGTGATCGTCGCCGTCCCGGCGCTGCGGATCGTAGGTATGCAGGCGGTCGCCCTGGACCAGTACCTCGGGGTAGTCGCTGCACAGCTCATCGACATCCGCCCAGTGCGTGGTGGCCGGACGGCCGTTGAGCACGCCGGCCGCGGCGAGGATCAGCGCGCCGGAGCACACCGAGCCGAGCCGGCGCACCTGGGGCTCGGCGGCAGCCAGCCAGTGCAGCAGGTCGGTGTTCTCGCATTGTTTCGGGACGCCAAGCCCGCCGGGGACCAGCAAGGTATCCAGGGTGGCGGGCTCGACTTCCCGCCAGCCCATGTCAGCGCAGATGCGCAGGCCGGCCGAGGTGGCCACCGGCCCGGCCTGTTCGCCCAGTACCAGCAGCTCATAGATCGGCGCCAGGCCCTGGCGCTGGCGCTCGACGTTGGCGGAGGCGAACACCTGCAGCGGCCCGGTGATGTCCAGACTCATGACCTCGGGATAGAGCAGGCAGGCGACGCGGCGCAGCGATTCCATGGCGACACTCGTTCATTGGATGTCACGAGTGTGGCGGTGGCCGACGCTGGCGGCAACGTCAGCTACCCCACATATCCTGCCAATCCACTGGCCAGCTCCCGCTCGCCCCGGTGGGCAGGGCCGATCTGCTCAGGAGCAAAGCCCTCCGCCGCTGTGGCGCCGAGCCTCGACGAAAGGCGTGAAAACGGTGCCGCGTCAGACTTTCAGCACGCCGCGAAACCCCCGCGCGGCGTAATAGGATTGCACGCCGTTGTGGTAGGTGAACACACGCTCGTAGCGGCGATCGCCGAACAGCGCGCCATCCAGCTTGCGCATGGAGCCGGGCGTGCGCAGCCAGCTGGAGGTCTTCTGGTCGAAGCTGCCCAGCTCCTGCAACTGGCGGTACTGCGCCTCGTCCAGTAGCTCGATGCCGATCTGCGCGGCCAGTTCGGTGGCGCAGCCAGCGGGCTTGTCCTTCTTGCGCGCGTCCAGGGCTTCGCGGTCATAGCAGAGGCTGCGGCGGCCGGCCGGGGTCTCGGCGGAGCAATCGAAGAACAGGAAGGCGCCGCTGGCGCTTTCGCGGCCGACCACGTCGGGTTCGCCGCCGGTTTCCTCCATCTGCTCCAGCGCTTTCAGTTTGGCCGGGGCGGCCTCCAGGCGCGCCTGGACTTCCGCCCAGTCGATGCCCTTGTGGCGCTCGGGGTGCTGCTTGAACCGCGCCTGCAGGGTGGCCAGCAGGGCGTCGCGTTGCTTCGCATTCATCTTGCTTACTCTCGGCAGGGGTGGAAGGTCAGAGAGTAAAGCAGGATTTGCGCGGCCTGCGGCTCAGCCGGCGTCGGCCCAGCGCTCGCGCACAGCGAGGATGTCGGGCAGGCGACCGAGGAAAAGCTCCACCAGCTCCGGGTCGAACTGGCGGCCTTTTTCCCGGCGCAGCAGTTCGATGGCTTCGTCGATGCTCCAGGCCGGCTTGTACGGGCGCACGCTGGTCAGCGCATCGAACACGTCGGCGATGGCGACGATGCGCCCCTCCAGAGGGATTTCCTCGCCGCGCAGGGCATTGGGGTAACCCGTCCCGTCCCAGCGTTCGTGGTGGGTGAGGGCGATGCTGCGCGCCAGGGTGAGCAGGGTGGAGTCGTGTTCGCCGATGATCCGCGCGCCGATCTCCGGGTGCTGGCGCATCACCGCCCATTCCTGCTCATTGAGGCGTCCGGGCTTCTGCAGGATGGCATCGGGAATGCCGATCTTGCCCACGTCATGCATGGGCGCCGCGTTGAGCAGGTCGTCGGCGGCCTTCTCCGAGTAGCCGGCAGCGCGGGCCAGGATGTGTGCGTAGTGGCTCATGCGGATGACGTGCAGGCCGGTCTCGTTGTCCTTGTACTCCGAAGCCTTGCCCAGGCGCTGGACGATCTGCAGGCGTGTTTCGCGCAGTTCCTCCACGCGCACCAGCGACAGGTGCGTGCGCACGCGCGCCTTGACGATGGGCGGGCTGACCGGCTTGGTGATGTAGTCCACCGCGCCGACCTCGAAGCCCCGCGCCTCGTCGGGTACATCGGCGAGCGCGGTGACGAAGATCACCGGAATGGCGCAGGTGGCCTGCTCGGCCTTGAGCCGCTGGCAGACCTCGAAGCCGGTCATGCCGGGCATCATCACGTCCAGCAGGACCAGGTCCGCGCGTTCGCGGTTGGCCAGCTCCAGCGCCTTCTCGCCATCCTTGGCGAACAGCAGACGGTAGTCGTCCTGCAGGATGTGGCGCAGCACCTGGAGGTTGGTGGCTTCATCGTCCACCAGCAGCAGGCAGGGACGATGATCTTGGGCGGTCAGGCTCATGCTTGCTCCAGTCGGGCGCCGAGGGTGCGGACCCATTCCAGGGCCTGGTCGAAGTCGAAGTCGTCGATGGCGTAGCGCAGGGCTTCGAAGGCCTCGCGGTGTTCGCCCTGGGCGGTGCCCAGGCGCAGGCGTTCCAGCGCCTGGTCGTCCAGGCCGCCGCGGGAAAGGGCCAGTTGCAGGGCCTGCAGCGCGTCACGCAGGTCCTGCGAGGCGGCCTCGCCAACGGCCGCCCCGACCGCCTCGGCGAAGGCTACCGGCACCAGCGGCACCGATTCGCGGACCGTAGTGAACTCCGCGCGGACACGCTCCAGGGCAGCCGCCAATTGTTCAGCCTTGCCGTGCTCTGCGGCGCCTTCCAGCGCGCCGATGGCGCCGGCCAGACGCGGCAGGGCGAGGTTGGCGGCGGCGCCGCGCAGGCGGTGGGCGAGGGCGGCAATGCCGGCGCGATCGCCGTTGCTCACTGCGCTTTCCAGAGCGTTCAGACTGGTTTCCTGCTCTTCGAGGAAGCGCACGACGGCCCGTGCCATGGGCAGCGGTCCGCCCCACAGGCGGGCGCCGACGGTCCAGTCCAGGGTCGCCAATGGCGCAGTTTCGCTGACGTGCGCGCTGCGAATCGCGGGCGCGGCACCCAGCAGCCGGGCCATTTCGTCCAGCAGGCCGGTGAGGTCCAGCGGTTTGCTGGCAAAGCCATTCATGCCGGCATCCAGGGCGTTCTGCCGGTCGCGGTCGAGCACGCTGGCGGTGAGGGCGATGATCGGCACGGCGTCTTCACCACGTTGCTGCTCGATGGCGCGGATGCGCCGGGTCGCTTCCAGGCCATCCATGCCGGGCATCTGCACGTCCATCAGGATCAGGTCGAAGTCCTGCGCGCTGTAGGCGTCAACGGCGGCCTGCCCGTCGCCGACGCTGTGCGGGCGATGGCCCAGGCGGCGCAGATTCAGCTCCAGCAGCTCGACATTCTGCGGGACGTCGTCCGCTATCAGGATGCGCAGCGGTGGCAGGCTCGGTGCGTGGCTGCGCGTCTCCGGCTTTACGCTGCGGCCGGCCGGCAGCGGCAGGTCGACGGTGAACACGCTGCCCCGGCCCACTTGGCTTTCCACGCTGATGCGACCGCCCATCAGCTCCACCAGCTGGCGCGAGATGGTGGTGCCCAGCCCGGTGCCGCCGAAACGCCGGCTCATGGAGGCGTCGGCCTGGGCGAAGGGGTCGAAGATGCGCTCCAGGCGGTCGGCGGCGATGCCGATGCCGGTGTCGCGGATGGCCAGGCGCAGCGCGCCGGGTTCGCCGCTGATGACCAGCCGCACTTCACCACGCTCGGTGAACTTCACCGCGTTACCCAGCAGGTTGGTGAGCACCTGTTGCAGGCGCAATGGGTCGCCACGGAAGTACTCGCCGGCGCGCTGGCCATAGTCGATCTGCAGGCTCAGGCCCTTGCGCTCGGCGGACAGCCGCAGCGCCGCGCAGACCTGCTCGCACAGCTCCGGCAGGGAGAAGTCCAGGGCTTCCAGTTCGATGGCGCCACGATCGAGCTTGGCGGTGTCGAGGATGTCGTTGAGCAGGCCCAGCAGCGAGCGCGAGGCGTTCTGTACGGTGCTCAGGTAGCGCCGCTGGTTCGCTTCCAGCGGTGAATCCAGCAGCAGTTCGGTGAAGCCCATGATGGCGTTCATCGGCGTGCGGATTTCGTGGCTCATGTTGGCCAGGAAGCTGCTGCGCGCGGCGGCGGCCTGTTCCGCGCGGTCGCGGGCGCTGCGCAGTTCCTGCTCCATGACGCGGCGCGGGGTGAGGTCGGTGGCCAGCTTCACCACCTTCACCGGCTTGCCGTCGAAGTCGAGGATCGGGTTGTAGGTGGCGTGGATCCACACCTCGCGCCCGTCCTTGGCCAGGCGGCGGTATTCGCCGGCGCTGTGCTCGCCTTTGCGCAGTGCCTGCCAGAACGCCTGGTACTGGGCGCTGGCGGCGATGTCCGGCGGGCAGAACAGGCTGTGGTGCTGGCCCAGCACCTCGGCTTCGGTGTAGCCGAAGAGTTCGAGGATGTTGTCGTTGGCGGCGAGCACGCGGCCTTCGAGGTCGAATTCGATCAGCGCCATGGCGCGGCCGATGGCGGTGACCTTGCCTTCGTATTCGTTGCTCAGCAGCTTGGTTTCGGTCTGGTCGAGCAGCACACCGTCGATCCACTGCGGGTTGCCGGATTCGTCATAGCAGGCGCTGCCGCCTTCCCAGATCCAGTGTTCGGCGCCGCTGCGGTCGAACAGCCGGTACTCGACGACGTAGCTGCGGCGCTCGGCAATGGCGCGGCGGACTTCCTCGTTCACCGCTTCCTGATCATCGGGATGGTAGAGCTGGGCGAAGGTGATGCGCTGGTCGCTGAAGTCCTGCGCCGACCAGCCGGTGACGGCCTCGACCGCATCGCTGACGAACAGGGTGCTCCAGGCGTGGTCCGGGAGGACGCGGAAGGCGATGCCGGGCATGTTGCGGATCAGCGAGCGGTACTGTTCCTCGCTGGTGCGAAGGGCCTGCTCCATCTCGCGGCGTTCGCTGATGTCGGCGACGAACACGACGAACCAGGGCTTGCCGTTGTGATCGGTGACGCCGAGGCTGACGCGCACGGGGATTTCCCGGCCGTCGCGGGTCAGGCCTTCCAGCTCCAGTTCGGAGTTGCTGAACTGGCGCTTGCCGCTGCTCTTGTAGTTATCCAGCGCCATGCGGAACTGATGGCCGTAAGCCTCGTTCATCAGTACCTGCATGGGTTTGCCCACCAGCTCGTGCGGGTGCCAGCCGAACAGGCGCAGCACCGCGTGGTTGACCGAACGGATCACGCCGCTGTGGTCGATGGTGAGGATCGCCTCGACGGCGGCGTCGAGCAGCGAATCCAGGTGCTTGCGCCGGCGCTCCAGTTCCTGGAACAACTGGCGATAGCGCAGCAGGCCATTCACCGCGGCAACGCAGATGCTCAGGCTGATGGTGGCCATGGACACTGCCAGCGCCAGGTAGAAGCTGCCCTGCACGCCCTGCGGCACGCCGAACTCCTCGCGGCCGACGAAGCGCGCGGCGGCCATGCCGGTGTAATGCATACCGGCAATTGCCAGGCCCATCACCAGGCCGCTGACCAGGATCGCCAGGTTCGGCCGCATCCGCCCGCGCAGGCCGAAGCGCACCCAGAGCGCAATCACCGCCAGCACCACGGCGACAAGGATCGACAGGGCGAACATCCACGGGTTGTAGCGCAGCAGCGGAGCCATCTGCATGGCGGCCATGCCGCTGTAGTGCATGGCACCGATGCCGGCGCCCACCAGCACCCCGCCGCCAATAAGCTGAAGGCGATTGACGTTGCGCCGGGCCAACAGGCTCAGGGCGATCCAGGAGGCGAACAGGCTCGGCAGCCCGGAAAGCAGGGTGATCAACGGGTCGTAGCGCACCGCCGCGCAGAGCTGGAAGGACAGCATGCCGATGAAATGCATCGCCCACACGCCGCCGCCCAGCGCCACCGCGCCGGTGCCGAGGGCCAGTTGGCGGTAGAACGGGCTGCGCGCCAGCCGCGCCACGCCTGACAGTTGCAGGGCCATGGTCGAGGTGAAGACGGCAATGAGGATGGAGAGCAGCACCAGAGCATTGTTGTGCTCGCCGAAAACCAGCAGCGAAGGGGTGTCGCCGCTGTAGAAATATCGCTGCAGATCGAGCATTGAACGAGACCGTACTGCGTGCCGAAGGCCCGGTGGAAGACGAGACGGGGTGAGCAAAACACAGGATGGCTGCAAATTGCCATCATTGTCGGTCGCTGCTCCCGCTGAACCGGCAGTGGAATGCGGGTTTCGGACGAGCGGAAAGCCAATGTTCGGAATCGAAGCTGAAACGATGCAGCCGGACGGCGACCGACACTTCGTTGTCGGCAGACGAAGCGGCAAATTGAGCGGTTGCCGACGGCTGGCGCCGGAAATGAAGAAGCCCGGCTTGGGGCCGGGCTTCTTTGGGTACCTGTCTGCGGATCAGGCGGGCATGTGCCATTCCTGCAGGCGGTAGCCTTCGCGGTTCAGCTCGTCGCGGGCCTGATTCAGCAGGCCTTCGAGCTGCTCCGGGTCGGAGTAGGCGGAGCTGGGAATGCGGGTGAGGCCCAGCAGACGGGTACCGGTGCGATCGAGGACGGACAGGTCGAGGCTGCCGTCGCCCCCTTGGTCAACCCAGGTCACACAATTGAAGGGTTGGAAGGCTCGTCCAGTGATCAGCAGAGCCTCGTTGAAACGAAGAGTCGCATGCATGGTTGTGATCTCTCTGCGTGGTAATCCATTGCGAAGGTGGCGAAAGCGGCTCATCCGCTTTCGTGTTCGTTCACGCAATTGATGGATTCAGAGTCGAAGAAAGTCACAACCCATGTCGCGGTTGTACACAAAATAGTCGCAAATAAAACTGTTTCAGTCGCTACAGGCCCCGTCAGCCGTGGCCTGTAGCGATTTTTTGGGTGCGCCATCGCGCCGCACGTGCCATTTGTAGTTGGCGACGAGCGGTCAGGCCTGCATGGCCCAGCCGTCCACGTTCATCGCCGCCTGGCGCAGTGCCTCGGAGCGGGTCGGGTGGGGGTGGCAGGTGCGTGCGATGTCCTCGGCGGCGCCGCGGAACTCCATGGCCACGCAGTACTCCGCGATCATGTCGCCGACGTTCGGGCCGATCATGTGCACGCCGAGGATCTCGTCGCTGCGCTCGTCCGCCAGCACCTTCACGAAGCCCTCTGTCTCGTGGTTGATCTTCGCCCGGCTGTTGGCGGTGAAGGGGAACTTGCCCACTTTGTAGGCGCGGCCCTCGGCCTTGAGCTGTTCCTCGGTCCTGCCCACGGTGGCCACTTCCGGATGGGTGTAGATCACGCTGGGGATGACGTCGTAGTTCACTTCCCCGGCCTTGCCGGCAATCAGCTCGACGCAGGCGATGGCCTCGTCCTCGGCCTTGTGCGCGAGCATCGGGCCGGAGGTCACGTCGCCGATCACCCAGATGCCCGGCACGCTGCTGCGGTGTTCGTGGTTCTCCAGCATGCCGCGCTTGTCGGTAGCCAGGCCCACGCTTTCCAGCCCCAGGCCCTGCGTATAAGGGCGGCGGCCGATGGCGAGCAATACGTAATCCGCCTGGATCGACTCCGCCGCGCCGCCAGCAGCCGGCTCCACGCTCAGCGTCACCTGCTTGCCGCTGACCTTGGCCTGGGTGACTTTCGAGCCCAGCTTGAAGCTCATGCCCTGCTTGGTCAGCGCGCGCTGGAAGGTCTTGGCGGTTTCCAGGTCCATGCCGGGGCAGATGCGGTCGAGGTATTCGATGACCGTGACTTCCGCACCCAGGCGGCGCCATACCGAACCCAGCTCCAGGCCGATGACGCCGGCGCCGATCACCACCAGGTGCTTGGGCACCTCGGGAATCGACAGCGCGCCGGTGGAGTCGAGGATGCGCTTGTTGTCGACTTCCACGCCCGGCAGCGGGGAGGGCTCGGAACCGGTGGCGATGATGATGTCCTTGGCGGTGAGGCTGCTCTTGCTGCCGTCGGCGGCGGTCACTTCCACCTTGCCCGGCCCGTCGATGCGGCCCCAGCCCTTCACCCAGTCCACCTTGTTCTTGCGGAAGAGGAATTCCACGCCCTTGGTCAGCGCGGTCACGCTCTCGGATTTCTGCTTCATCATCTGCGCCAGGTCCAGCTTGGGCTTGACCTGGATGCCGAGGTTGGCGAACTCGCCCCCGGCCGCCGCTTCGTACAGTTCCGACGCGTGCAGCAGCGCCTTGGACGGCATGCAGCCGACATTCAGGCAGGTGCCACCGAGGGTTTCGCGGCCCTCCACGCAGGCAACTTTCAGGCCCAGCTGGCCCGCGCGAATGGCCGCGTTGTAGCCGCCGGGGCCGCCGCCGATGACGATCACATCGTATGCGCTCATGCAGTGCTCTCCGAGTTGGAAAAAGGGGTCAATCGAGGTTAGCCCGCGCTCGCCGGATCACCAGCGCATGGCCTGGGATAAGCGTTACTCGATTTATATTACGAACATAATATATTATTCAACACAAGTCACGCAGACATGACAGACGCGGCAGGGAGGGCGAAAATGCAGGGCTTTGGCGCCTCGGGTTCGTGCGCCTACGGAGAATTCATGAAGATCGACTGCGATTTCGACAGCGGCAATATCCAGGTCATCGACGACAGCGACCCGCGCCAGGTGCGCCTGGCGCTGCGCCCGGACACGAAAAGCCCGCACTTCCAGTGGTTCCACTTCAAGGCGGAAGGTCTGGAGCCCGGTGAGCAATATCAGTTCAGCCTGACCAACGCCGCCGGCTCCAGCTACACCGGCGGCTGGCCGGGCTACAACGCGGTGGCTTCGTACGACCAGTGCGACTGGTTCCGTGTGCCCAGTACCTATGATTCCAACGGGTTGCACTTCAGCCTCGTTGCCGAACAGCCCCAGGCCTGGTTCGCCTACTTCGAGCCCTACAGCCGCGAGCGCCATGCCGAGCTGGTGAAGCGCGCCCAGGCCAATGGCGCCGAGCTGCTCGCCACCGGCCACAGCATCGAAGGCCGCGAACTGCCCCTGCTGCGCATCGGCAAGGGCGCGGCGGGTGCGCGGAAGATCTGGCTGATCGCCCAGCAACACCCCGGCGAGCACATGGCCGAGTGGTTCATGGAAGGCCTGATCGAGCGTCTGCATTCGGGTGATGCCGAGGTCCAGCGCCTGCTGGAGCGCGCCGATTTCTACCTGGTGCCGAACATGAACCCGGACGGTGCCTTCCACGGCCACCTGCGTACCAACGCCGCCGGCAAGGACCTGAACCGCGCCTGGGCCGCGTCCAGCGCCGAGGAAAGCCCGGAAGTGCTGTTCGTGCAGGAGCAGATGGCGAAGTACGGCGTCGACCTGTTCCTTGACGTGCACGGCGACGAGGAAATTCCCTTCGTGTTCGCCGCCGGCTGCGAAGGCAACCCGGAATTCACGCCGCGCCTGGATCGCCTGGAAAGCCTGTTCCGCGAGCGCCTGGAAGCCAACGGCGAATTCCAGAGTGTGCACGGCTACCCGAAGGACGCTCCCGGCCAGGCCAACCTGACCCTGGCCTGCAATCACGTCGGCCGCACTTACGACTGCCTGTCGCTGACCCTGGAAATGCCGTTCAAGGACCACAACCTGTCGCCCAATCCGCGTACCGGGTGGAGCGGGGCGCGGTCGAAGGCGCTGGCGGAGGCGGTGCTGGTCACGGTCGCCAGCCTGGTCGACGAATTGCGCTGATTCGCGAGCGGACGGACCTCGCGGTTTGCGATGTCCCGCCCCGGAGCTCTTCGTAGGGCCGAGGGGGACGCCCAGTTCTTGCTCGCGAACCGGCCTAGCCGCAGAGCCGCGGGGTATTCGCGAGCAAGCTCGCTCCTACAGAAAAGCGTCTTTCCCGGCGACGTCTTACATCCTTGGCGGCTGACCGTTGGGGTAATCCGTCGCAGGCAGCCTTTGAATCCTTCCCCTCGCGTGCTAATCCAAAACATGAGGCATACGAATTCAGGAGGCAGGTATGACTCGACATCGCAAGCGGTTGACCCCGCAAGTCATCGAAGACCTGCAGGACCGCACGGACGCCCAGGAAGAGCTGGACTTCATAGAGCGTCGTGAAGTGCGCAAGAACCGCTCGGGCGAACGGAGGCCACGCACCCTCGCTGGCGCGGGCTGAGCAAGCGGGCCTCAGGGCCCGGCCGCACCGGCGCGTGCGCCAGCCAGTGGGACATGCCAGGGCCGATTCGGCTTCCCGCCGGGCCGGCCTTGCCTGATGTTGGCCTGTAGTCATTCACTTTGTCGGAGCGCCTCTGCCGATCCGCGTCGTCAGCCTTTTTCCGTCATCCGTTTCCGGGCTGTAACCGGCATTTTAGAGCGCCCCGGATCTGTAACTTCGTGCTTACTCAATAGTCGGTGTCTTACAAAATACAGACTGAAAACTTGAACTGCTTCACATAAACTCGGGTCTTCCGTTAGCGCATTTCGCTCTACCCGCAGCCGTCAGAAGTAACCCCATGGAAAACCACAGTACCCCCCTGGGTCCGGTTCCCGCTCATCTGGTCCGTGAAGCCGTGGCCAAGAAGACCGGCCTGGGATGGGTGGTCGAGTTCAACGTTGCCACCTGGCTCAACCTGGCTGTGCGCGACGACACCGCTGTAGCCCTCAAGATCAGCTACCTGGACGGCGACAAGCCCCGCGAAGTGCTGGTCGACAAGGGCAGCATCTTCGGCGCCCAGCGCATCCTGCTGTGCGGCATCGCCCGCCTGGGGGTGAACCAGAAGCTAGAGTCCATGAGCCTGTCGCTGGAAACACGCTCGCCGATCCAGTCGCTGCTGGTAGAGGAACTCTTCGTCCAGGCCGTCGAGCGCCAGAGCGAAAAGAAGAGTGGCACCCGCAAGGCGCGCTGACCACCCGTGGCGAGGGGCGCCGGTGGGGCGCCTGAGCGCTGCAATCGACGGGCATTCCCGCCGTGCATGAAGCTTCGCCGGGCTTGCGATCCGCCGGTCGGAGCGGGGAATATCGCCTGGCCCCACTCGTTGCACCAGGAAGCCCCATGCCCCTCGATATCGAACAGCTCAAGCTCTACACCGCACACCGTGGCATCGCCATTCCCATGCTCGACCTCCTGCAGTTCCGCCATGCCCCGGCGGAGGACGGCAACGGCCCCGGTCGGCTGGTGGTGCGCGTCGAACCGCAGCACGTGAACGGCTGGGCCAACGCCCATGGCGGGCTGATCATGACCCTGCTCGATGTCGCCATGGCCCTGAGTGCCAGCGATGCCGACGAAGCCGGCCGCGGCGTGGTGACGGTGGAAATGAAGACCAATTTCCTGCGGCCGGGCGGGGAGGTGGGCGAAGTGCTGGAAGCCCTTGGCAGCGTCCGCCACCACACGCGCTCCATCGCCTTCTGCGAGGCCGAGTTGCGCAATAGCGCGGGCGTGGCCGTGGCGTCCGCCTCGGGCACCTTCAAGTACGTCAACAAGCCGCGCCCGCTGGCTGACGCCTGAGCATTTTCCTCCCCGCATAGTCACTTCCCCACGGCCGCGGACGGATGTTCGCGGCCTTTTCCCCGGGCTGATAGCGCTTCGATACCAGCACCGCTCGGCGGCTCGGCGTGCGTTCTTAAGATCTTCTTAATTCATCGGGTGTCCTATCAAGGGACGCTCTAGCACGGGCTTTGCAAGAAACTTCTTTCACTGGTTGTAATGAATTCGTCATAAAGCGTGACTACATTTTTCTGTCATGAAAGTGTCACTCAATGTGGCTGAGCCAGTGACGGCACAAGGCAACCCACCATGCTGCTCGATGACAAGAACTTCCCACGGCGCGTCCAGCGCGACCTGCAGGACGACCGCGACGAAGAGCTCGAACTCGAACTGTTCGACGAACTCTACGATTTCGAAGGGCTGCGCCACGGCAGCCTGCAAACCCATGAAGAACGCCTGGCGCGCCAGCGCTACTTCCACACCCTGTTCAGCCTGCAGGCCGAGCTGGTCAAGCTGCAGAACTGGGTGGTGAAGACCGGCCACAAGGTGGTCATCCTCTTCGAGGGCCGCGACGCGGCGGGCAAGGGCGGCGTGATCAAGCGCATCACCCAGCGCCTCAATCCGCGCGTGTGCCGGGTCGCCGCGCTGCCCGCGCCGAACGACCGCGAGCAGACCCAGTGGTACTTCCAACGCTACGTCTCGCACCTGCCGGCGGCGGGGGAGATCGTCCTGTTCGACCGCAGCTGGTACAACCGCGCCGGGGTCGAGCGGGTAATGGGCTTCTGTACCGACGGCCAGTACGAGGAGTTCTTCCGCAGCGTGCCCGAGTTCGAGCGCATGCTGGTGCGGTCCGGCATCCAGGTCATCAAGTACTGGTTTTCCATTTCCGACGAGGAACAGCACTACCGTTTCCTCAGCCGAATCCATGATCCGCTCAAACAATGGAAGCTCAGCCCCATGGACCTGGAATCGCGCCGCCGCTGGGAGTCCTACACCAAGGCGAAGGAAATCATGCTCGAGCGCACCCACATCCCCGAGGCGCCCTGGTGGATCGTGCAGGCCGACGACAAGAAGCGCGCACGGCTGAACTGCATCAGCCACCTGTTGAGCCAGATTCCCTACCAGGAAGTGCACCTGCCCGCTGTCAGCCTGCCCGAGCGGCAGCGCCACGAAGGCTACCGCCGGCATCCCACGCCGCAGGAGTTGCAGGTGCCGGAAGTCTACTGACCGGCCGCGGGCGCTTTCGCAGGATGGCGGGGAGTCGCGCCACCGGCGCGATTCGCACTCGGGGATCAATCACGCCAGGCTGCGCACCGTGCAGCGGCCGTCCGCGATGGCGTCGCAGAGGAAGTACGGCATCCATTCCTCCCAGTGCCCCTTGGCCACTGGCGATTCGTAACGGCACAGCAGCGTGCCTTCGGCTTCGAACAGGCCCCAGGGCTGCAGCTCGCCGTCCTTCAGCTTGCTCGGCACCTTGATGCCCTGGTAGCTGACGTTGCAGCCCACATGGAAGGCTTCCATCCGCCAGCGCACCGGCTCGTGCGCGGGGAAGGGCTGCGCCTCCAGGAAGCCGAACAGTTCGTCATGGTTCAGCAGGCTCTGGCGGATGGTCGGCCACAGGCTGCGGCGCAGGAAGTACTGGTCGGCGAAGCGCGGATGCGCCTTCTCATCCTTCAGGTACTGGGCGATCAGCTCGCGGATGCCCGGCAGGTTCGGGTTGTGACAGCCAGCCCACATGCCCGCCAGCAGCAGTTCGGTGTGGCTGAAGTAATCGCGCATGTGGTGATACCAGTAGCCACTCCGCAGCCACGCCTCAACGGCCGCCCGGTCGCGTTCGGAGAGCAGCGAGTCGGCATCGCGCACCTGGAAGCGCGAGACTTCGCGGTCCTCCATCACCAGGAAGCGCCACATCGTCGACGGGATCGAAGCGCGTGTCGCCGCGTCCACCAGCACCACCTGCGCCCCGGCTTTCGCCAGGCGATCCAGCACCGTCGGCGGCACCGTGTCGTCCACGTAGAAGCGGCAGCGCCATTGCGGGAACAGCTCGCGTGCGGCTTCCACGTTCTTCAGCGCGCTCTCGCAATAGCGGGGGCGGGCGCCGAACAGCGAAAACACGATCAGGTTGCGTTCCGGGGTTGAGCCGTCAAACGGCGGGGGCGGCGTATCGGGCAGGGGATAGGCGGGGAGCTGGCCGTACTTGCGATCTGCCACGCTCAGCGACAGGTTGCCGTAGCGGCGCACCAGGTCTTCCCGCTTCAGCCAGCCGCAAACCTCCGTCAGCCCGTCCAGCGCGGTGTCCGGCATCCTGTCTTCGCACAGCGTATTCAGCAGCTTGAGGTAGGTCTTGTAGGCCTGTTCGTAGTCTTTGGTGCGCATCAGGCACAGGGCGTAGTCCGTCAGCAGCGTCGGATTGTTCGGCGAGAGCTGCAGCGCCTGACGCGCCACGTCGCGGCCCTGGCGGTAATTGCCTGCCGCCAGGGCGGCGCGGAAGGTGGCGGCCAGCTTTTGGAACTTCTTCTCGACGGCAGACATGCAGAAACTCTCCAGGGCAGGAGGGCGGCGGGTATTTCTGCCCGGAATGAGCAAGCCCGCGCGCCCTCGTTTGCATGGAGCGCAAGGCTAGGGAGCGGGGGGAGAGGGCTCTATCGGATATTTCCTGCGCGCGGCGGCGATAAGTACGAAGTCTCCTTCGCGCCGCCGCTGTCTCCCGGCTAGCGGTGATATCGGCCCGCCACTATTCTTTGCCGGCAGGAAAGCCATCGGGCCCTGAAGCCTTGTCAGCGGGTGATCGAATGAATCGAATCGGACTGGCGAGTCTGCTCGCCATGCTTGTCAGCGCAGCGGGCCTTGCCGGCGAGTTCGCCAGAACGGACAAGGGCTGCCTGGTTCAGGACTGGAACGCCCAGCGCTCCAATCCCAGCTACATCTGGTCCGGCCAGTGCGTAGGCGGTTTCGCCGACGGCAAGGGCATCCTCCTGTCGCTGGTGGACGGCCAGGTGTTCTCCACCACCGAGGGCACCCTGCGCAAGGGCAGTTTCAACGGCCCCGCGGTGATCCAGTGGGCCAAGGGCGACCGCTACGAAGGCGAGTTGCAGAACGGCACGCTCAGCGGCCACGGCACCTATCGCTACCCGAATGGCACCACCGCCAGCGGCGTGTTCAGCAACAGCCAGTTGGTGCAGGCCGATGCCCCGGCTGCGCCGGCCGGTGGCAGCCAGAGCGCCGGTGACGCAGCGGTTTCCGGCGAAGTCGGCTCGGTCGACCTCACCGGCGGCTGCCAGGCAGCGCAGCAGAAGGGCCACTCCTACATGGAACGGCTCGGCCAGCAAGCCAACAACCAGGACCTTGGCATTTGCGGCTCCGCCAGGGCGATGCACAAGATCGGCGAGATGACCGTGCGCGTCGCCGAGCTCTGCCATGAAATACCCACCTGGACGCAACTGCGCGACGAAGGCCAGCGCATCATCCGTGAAAGCCAGGAAACCATGGACGGCTCCTGCGGCTGAGGTCGCCATGTACTTAGGATGGATTGGAGTGCTGCTCTATCCATCGCCGTTGCGACTGCTGTTCCGATGATTCGCCGGAAGGTTCGTTCCTGCCGGAACCGGCCGGGCAATTGGCCTCTTCTGGAAGGGCTGCGCAGCTCTCCCCATCCCTGGCTGCACGCTTTGCTTCGAAGGGAAAGGGTTGATCGCGCAGGGCCGGACGGACACCGGTTCCTTGTTCGCGAACCCACTCGGCACTCCATTGAAAAAGCCGTCCCGAGGACGGCTTTTTCGTCACTGCGCCAGCCGGCTGCAATCAGTGCCAGAACAGCGCGATCAGAATGATTATCGGGATTGGAACGCCGAGGAAATACAGAAGAATCGAGCGCATGGTGTGCCTCCGGTCAGTGGGCAGGACGGGACTGCGTGGAATGCAGCGTGCGGGTATTGGTCAGCAGCACCACCGCATCGCGGCGACGGCCACCGTGGATGGCCAGGAAGCTGGCGAAGAAGGCGCCGCAGAGCAGGGCCACGAACATCCACAACGCCGAGGCGGCGGCCACCTTGCGGGCAGTGTCGGCCGCTTGCTGTGCTTTCAGCTTGGCCTGCTGGGCCGCAGCGAATACCTGGTCGATGCGCTGCTCGGCTTCCGCCTGGCTGATCTCGGTACGCTGCGAAACCACGCGGGCGAGATAGCTGCGATCGTCCGCGCTCAACTGCCCGTCGGCCAGGCCGCGCAGGAAGATGCGCGTGGCGATGGCATGGGCGGCGTCGTCACTGACGGCCACCGGGCGGTTGTCGCGGAACAGCATGTCGATGAAGTACGCCGAGCCGCCGTCCGTGCCACTGGCGCTGGCGTTCGAACCCGCGGCAGCGGCGGCGGTGGTTGCCGCGGAAGCCCCGGCCTGCACGCCACCGCCGACGATATTGCTGACCGAGCCCACCACCAGCGTCGCGGTTACCAGCGTCGCCACGGCCCAGGCGAGGAAGCCGTGCGCGGTGTCGCGGAAATACACCTCGTCGTCATGCAGCGTTGCCCAGCGCGCGCGCAGGCGCCCGGCAGTGTAGCCACCCAGGCCCGAGGCGAGGATCTGCGTCAGCATCAGCCAGACGATGGTGGAAACGCCTATCTGCTTGAGCGTCGCGCCATCGCCCGGCCAGGGCGACACCGCGGAAAAGCCCAGGCCGAAGCCCAGGATGATCAGGATCAGGGACAGCGCCGCCGCCCCGGCGGCTCCGGCGAATACCGCCGCCCAGGACACCCCCGAATGGTCGGTGGTATCCACGGCAGTGGTGGCGTAGGCATCGGTCGTTGTAATCATTGCTGACTGCTCCGTGAAAGAGAGGTGGAAGCCTCCGTCTTTCCGCTGCAGCGGCTATGCCAGGTGTAACAAAATAATATTTCTAGTCTAATCAATGGCTTGTAAAATCTCGGCGGCCGATGGCCATGCAGATTGCAGGATCGGGCCCGCGCAGCGCCGCAGATTGCATGCTCGGGGAACGGCTGGCTTATAGTTCCTGCTACCCCAGCCAACGTACCTGACAGAGCAGGGCGCCCATGACCCTCGAACCCACCACCCTGCTATGGGGCGCTCCCGTGCTGATGCTGCTGGGCGGCTACCTGCTGACCCGCTGTATCGGCCGGCTGCGCCGCATCATCTTCCCGGCCGTGCGCCAGCGCTGGGCCGACGCCACGCGCCCGCAAACGGTCGCCTTGCCACGCGCCGGGCGCTACGTCATCAACATCGTCTTCCCGGCCTTCACCGTGGTTACCGGTACCGCCTATTTCTCCGCCGACTTCGCCATCACCGCCCGCGCCTCCGGCCAGCCCGTGCCGTACCAGCGCTATAGCCGTTTCAACCTGTTCAGCGTGCGGCGCAGCGACATGGGCGGCAACTCCAGCAACCCACTGGGCGAGTTCAGCTGCAGCGAACCCGGCGATTACCAGGTCACCTGCCTGACCCCGGAACACATCCGCCCCGGCTTCCAGTTGGAAGTCTCGCCCCATGTCTCGCCGGCCACCTTCGTCCCGCTGATCCTCGGCACCATCCTTTCGGCGGCGATGACCATCGGTGGATTGGTCTTCACCGTCCTCAAGCTGACCGGCCGGCTCTGATTTTTGTGTGACGCCTCAGCAGGGAGGGCGAGGCTGATGCTGCGCCGCGCCCTGCGCCATCACGGCAGATCCCATTCCATCCGCAGCCCGATTTCCCGACGAAAATCGTCCAGCGCGGCGATGAACTGGTCGCGGTCGAACACTGCCGCTGGAATGTCGTAATACTCGGGAATGGGAGTGGGGTGGGTAATACACTCGCGCAACAAGCCGAAGCGCTCCCAGCGAACATGTTGCTCGTCTGCCACCTGTTCGACAGCGATCACCGCGCAGCTCAGGTCCAGGTCATCGGAGCACACCAGCAAAGGCACGACCGTCCTCCAGCCCGGTGCCACGGAATACGATCGATCCCAGATCAGCGCTGAATCGGTATCGCTGTAGAGGCCTGCATGAGCGCAGACCAAGTCGAGTTCTGCGCTTGCATCGTGTTGCGGCAACCAGACTTCCAGCGGCAGCCCGTCAATGCTCAGGGCTGGGTAAAAGTCCATGCTGTAGCGCGACTTGTACAGTTTGCAGGAGAGTCGATTCATTCGGTGCCCCAGGCCAGGGGCTTAGGGTTTTCCAACTCGAAGCGCCCGTCGCCGTGGCGCCTGATGCTCAGCCAGAGATCTTTTTCCGGTTCGAATCGCTGCAGCGCGATGGGTGACTCCTTCCAAGTGTCGAACTCGCCGTAGACCTCCTGCCGCCAATCGAAGTCCGGATTCCAAGACAGCGTGTAGGACACTGTGCCGTTCCCCGCGGCAATATGGATCGAGAAGACCTCCAGCGGCGAACCCCGGCAGGTGGCTGACTCCAGTAATTGCCAGAGTTCCGGCTCGCCAGGGCGGACCGTCTCCCAGGTAAATGCGATGACCGCGTCGATATCGTCCCACGCGGCTTGGGCCAGTGGTCGGACCGCCCGCAAATAAGACTCCGACGCTTCACCAGTAGGGTGCGCGACGTAGATCAGTCGCTGGCCGAACTGAAACTCGCACTGGCTGACTTCACCACAGGAGTTCCAGAATCCCAGCATCTGCGATGCAATCAGCTCGATACGCATGCCCGCTACTCTTTCGGATGCTCGTGCCAGGCCGCCGCAGTTCGCAGCATGGTTCGCGCGTTGGCATAGTCGACGGCATATTGCGGCTTGCGGGTGAAGGCCAGTGCACTCTTAGTGAATACCAGCAGGGGCTCGTTGCTACCGCGCTCCAGCTCCAGGCGGGCATTGATCGCGGTGAACTCCGGGCGGGCACTTAGCTTCTCGCGGCTCTGGATACGCTGCTCCAGCGGCAGTTCGCTCCAGGCGATGAAAGTCAGCACCGGCTCCAGCCCGGCCGGAAAAGTATCGCGCTCCAGGCGTTTGCCGAAGGTCAGGTACTTGGGCCCCAGGTCATCGGTGAAGTCCATCCACTGATCGCTATCGGCGATGCGCACCGGCAACATGTACGGCGAGTAAGCATCACGCTGGCGCATGCCGGCTTCTTCATCGAATCGCGAATACTGGATATCAGTCTTGTAGAGTTCGAAGAAGCGCAGGGTCGCATACTTGTCGAAAGCATTGACATTGTGCAGGGATTGATCCCAACTGCAGGCGGAAAGCGTAAGGGCGATGGCGAGCGGTAGGATGCCGAAAAGTTTGCGCATAAGTATCCCTGAGGCACTGATTCATCCTTGCGCCGCGCGACATCCGCGCCCGCAGCCCCTTAGTGAGGGGCGCGACATGGTAGCTAACTGACAGCCTTGAGCCAATTGCCTCTCCAGCTGCACCCATGCTTGAGCTTCCTAGCTCTGCAACCGCTTCGCCCAGCCTCGCCAGCCGCTGCGCCCGGCAATCAGCGAGCACCCGCCGAGCGCCTGAGCTCACCCAGAAAGCGTCCTGCCAATCCCGCTCTCGCATTCAGTTATCTCGCTAGGTTCTGCGCTGTTCAACATATTGCAGAGTTTCTATCGTGCGCCTCATTGTTTCCCCAACATTTCTGCCAACCTGCTGCTAATCAATTAACTCTCCAGCGTGGATCGAGCGTTTGTCCACGACGGTGGCGGTCGATATGAAAATTTTTAGAATAAGCAGTTAGCGCACTCAACTAATCGGAAGCTTGGTTAGCCAAAGTGTCTTTCGCGGTGGCAGTTTGGGCAAAGTGCAATGGCGTTCTGTACCGTATCCTCTCCGTTCTGAGCGAGTGGAGTTCGGTGATGTACTTCTAGATAGGGCGAGTTGTTCGATTTGCGTATGAAGGGTGCAGGTTTCTTGCAGCCTTCGCATTTCCCTTTCGCTCGCGCCAAGACTTCGGCTACTACATCGGGATTACGGTTGAACACCACCGTAGGAACTATCTTTCTACTTGGCTTCTTGGGAGCTTTAGCGAGGCGGGATCTTCGCTGTTCGCTGGTATCCTGCAGTGCTCGTTGCACTGATCGCTGGAAAAGGTCCAGCAGGACCTCTGCTTCATTCTGTGAACCTTGCCGATACTCCGCATACATCACCAGAGCTCGGCGATACATGTCCTTCCCGCGTGTATTCAGCGGCAGGATTTCCTCAGTTGGATCGAACCTCTGGCAAGTGTCGGCGAATGCTGCGCTGGTCTTGATATCGCCCAGCGAGAAGTCGCCATTATTGAAATGCGCAGTCATCCCTTGTAGGCGCCCGTCGATGGCACCGGTGTAGTGTTTGATGGTCTTGGGGCTTTTGCCTTGGGCAATCAACCAATCGTGAAACGTCATCTATCGCCAACTTTTTTGCCGCTGAATTTCAGTTACTGCGTCTCTTGTGAGTTGGACGGGACTATTCCCCGCCCACTCCATTGCGCTGATGCCGATAAACACTCACCGCCTCATAAACCGCCTTCCGCAACCGGTTGATCCCGCCAATTGGCTGGTGCTCCGGCAGGGCATGCCACGGGTTGTAGGAGATGTTGTCGCAGGCGAGGTTCTGCTCGCGGCTGTCGAAGTCCTGGGGCGGGATGCTGACGGTGGCGACGGTCTGGAAGGGAGCGTCGGATTCGCTCCATTCGACGCTGGTGTCTTCGATGGGCATGTATTTGCTCGGGTCCTGTTTCTGCACTTGCAGGGCGAAGCAGGCGGGGACGCGGTCGACCGAGAGTTGCTGGTACATGGCGGTGCGCAGGAAGTTGGGCAGTTTTTCGTTGAGCTTGGGCAACTGGTAGGCCGGGCAGCCTTCGGCCTGCGGGATGACGCGGAACTTGATGTTGTTCGCCTCGCCCAGCTTGTACGGCGCGATGCCGTTGTAGCCGGTTTCGAAGGGGCTGTCGGGCGCGGGGGCGAGGGTCTGCAGGGCGATGACCAGGTGGCGGATTTCCCAGGTGCTGGGCTTCCAGCTGGGGAAGAAGGCGGCGACCTTCTGGCCGCTGGCTTGCGCGGCGAAGTTCTGTCGGTATTCGGCGACGTCGCGGACGAAGAACACCGGGTGGTTGAACATGACGAAGTCCTGCTCGGTGTCGTGGCCCTTGCCGGGCATCAGCTTGGCACCGGGGACGTCGAGCAGTTTGATGGCCATGCCGCGGGCGTCGCGGGCGCTGTCGAACTGCGGGTAGGCGTTGCCGTTGGAGAAGCGGACCATGGCCTCCCACTTGTGGCCCGGTTCGGCGAACACGCCCTGGCGCAGGCCGGGGGCGATGTCGCTGGCGACCGTGACTTCGGCCTTCACGCAGCCGTGGGCCTTGGCGTGGGCGTCACGCAGCACGCGGGTGTTGTCGCGGTGCTGTTCGACGATGCGCACGGCGTCTTCGATGATGGCCTGGGTGAGCTGGGCTTCGCCCGGCGGGATTTCTTCCTGGGCGGAGACGGGGCCGGAGAATTTCCAGGCGTAGTAGAGGCTGCCGATGCCCCAGCCGAGCAGGCCGATGGCGGCGATGGCGAGCAGCAGACGGCCGAGCCATTTGCCGAGGAAGAGCCAGATTCGGGTGAGCAGGGAGCGCATGGCACGGGGTCCTTTGGTGTTTTCTTTTTGTGGAGGGGATTCCGTTCCCTGGCCCGTGCGGGCTGGCTGTGGAGCGTTTCCCTCTCCCTAGCCCTCTCCCTGAAGGGAGAGGGGATGGGGTCGGTGTTTCGGTGGTGCTTGGGAGCGGGCGGCTGGCCCTCGCCCCAGCCCTCTCCCAGGGGGAGAGGGGGCGGATCGGTGTTACAGGTTGCTGCGGAGCCTAGGGTTGCCTGTAGGAGCGAGCTTGCTCGCGAACCCGCTTCACTCTGGAGCGGTGGGGAGTCTGTTCGCGAGCAAGGACTAGGCGTCCCCCTCGGTCCTACAAAAGACAGTTCAGCGCTGGCCGGTTATTCGCACTTCGGCCCGGGCGTCCACGGTGGGGTGGGGACGTTCGGGTCGAGCTTGCTTTCGTATTCGGCGTTGCCCAGCACCTTCAGGTATTCCACCAGCGCCCAGCGTTCTTCCGGCGACAGGGCGCGGCCGATGACGCCGTCCTGGCGGCAGCCGTCGCGGAATTCGTGGCCGCGGTTGCTGTTGCCGGTGACGCTGGTCTTGTAGAGGAAGCCGCCGGGGAAGCGCTCGGTGCGGTAGCCGGCGAACTTGGGGTCGTACTCGAAACTGCCGACCCAGAACTGCGCATCGCGCTCGGCCACCGGGGAGAGCATCTGGAACAGGTTGGGCACCGAGCCGTTGTGCAGGAAGGGCGGGGTGGCCCAGATGCCGTCCAGCGGGCGGGCCTTGTAGGCGCGCAGTTCCTGCACGCCGATGGGCAGGCCGTAGCCGTTCATTTCCTGCTGCTGTGGCTCGCTGATATGCGCGTCGCGGTAGGCGCGCTGCTCGACGAAGGCGGTGACGTAGGCCAGGCCCTTGGCGGCGGAGATCTTCGACAGGTCCAGTGGCACGTCGCTCTGCGGGTAGAGGTGGACGTTCATGCCCTGCAGTTCGTCGGTCTTCAGCTTCAGCGCGCGGATGTCGAAGGTGTGGTCGGCGATGTTGTCGGCGGTGGTCGGGTCGGTGCCGATCTCTTTCGTGGACACCAGCTTCATGCGCCATTCGGGCACCCGGGCCGGGGCGATGTAGTCCTTGGCGCCGGGCTCCTTCACGTGCGGGCCGTGGCAGTAGACGCAGTTGGCCTGGAACAGAGCGCGGCCCTGGGAGGCTTTCTTCAGGTCGATCTCGCCGAAGACCTCTTTCGGCCAGGTCGGCGGCTTGAGCTGCTTGAGGGTTTCCTCGAGGGTGTAGAGGTCGCGCAGGCGCATGCTGGAGGCGTAGCGCTCATCGCCCATCACCGGCTTGCCGTCGCTTTCGAACAGGCGCAGGGTGGCGCCGACGCCGAGGGCTTCGCCGATGTTGCGGGCCATGGGCTGCATTGCCGAGCCGTTCCACTGCACCCAGTCGAATTTCCAGATGTCCCACACCTGCGGGTAGTTCACCGGGGCGTTGGCGACGCGGTAGTTGGAGGCGTCGATGCCATCGCCGAACACGCTGTTGGCGATACGGCCGAAGGCGTCGGCGCGGCCGGGGCCTTCCAGGGTCGGGTAGAGGCCGCGGTGGGTGTCGTTCCAGGCGGTGGAGACGAGGGTGCCGAGCACGTTGCGCACGTCGCGCTTGAGCGCGGCCTTGCCCTTGGGATAGCGATCGCCCAGTACGCCCTTGGCGAAGCGGTCGAACTTCCACGGCACGTAGTAGGTGGAGGCGAGGCTGGCGCCCAGCGCCTGGCCGAACGCGCCGCCGCGCAGGGTGGGCACGGTGGAGGCGATGGAGTGCATGGCCGCGCCGCCGTCGATGCGGATGGCGGTGCCTTTGTAGCGCAGCTCGCCGGTGTGGCAGGCGGAGCAGGTGATGTCCAGGTACCAGGCGCCGCTCTCGCCGTCCTGGTGGCGGGCGAAGCCGACCGGCAGGTTGCCGGGATTCTTTGCGGTGGCGGCCAGGGTGTCGTCAGGAGCGCGGCCGATCTGCTCGGGCTCGATGAGGAAGCCGAAGCGCGCAAGGTTTTCCGGGGAGGCGAACTTGTCCTTGTTGAAAGGCTGCTCGAGGTGGGTGAACCAGTCGTAGCGCAGGCCTTTCACCTGGGTGCCCTGGGGCGTGTAGTAGTAGGTTTCGCGGTCCTGTTTGGACCACTGCTCCTCGAGGTGGAGCATCTTCTGCGGCGGAGTGTATTCCGGCAGGTTGGGATGCGCGGTGTACCAGGCGATGAGGCCGCCGACGAGCAAGAGCAGCAGCAAAATCGCCAGTAGGACGCGTCCGAGAATGCGCATCGAAACTTCCTTGTTATGTGTGCGAAAAAGATTCGGACGTTTATGCCAACTGCGTGACGGATTGGCAAGGTGATGCCGCACCGAATTCAGGGTTTTTATGGCGGGTTACGGGGTGTGGCGGGGAGTTTCCGGATATACGGAGAGCGGATGTGCGGCGGCAGCCATCGTCTTTCAGGCAAGCGCCTAAGTCGCGGGGCGCAGCTCCATCAGCAGGCTCAGGCAGATCACCGCGCCGATCAGCACGCCGACCACGCTGGCGATGATCAGCGGCCAGCGCAGGCCGGGGCTGTCCTCTTCGTCATCGGGCAGGCGCGCATGGATGGCGGGCCAGAGTTCGTCCGGGGGCGGCAGTTCCGGCCAGGGTTCGTCGCTGGGCGGTGGGGAAGGGTGGCCGGCGAGCTGGTAGAGCAGGGCGATCATCCAGTCCAGCGCGGCGATTCGCGCGGGGTGATAGCGGTCGGCGTCGGTCCAGACGTGGAGGAAGGTGTCGACCAGCAGGGCGTCTGCCTGTGTCTGATCGGCCTTCAGCTTCAGCGCCAAGGGGTAGAGGCGCGGGGCGGTGCAGCGATACAGCGTGGCGAAGGCGCGCGCGTCTCCGTCGCCGCTTTCGGCGAGCAGGTAGCTGAGGAAGTTGGCTTCGTCCGGGTCGATGACGGCCTCCGGCGGTGTCGCGGCGAGCGATGTGGCTGGAGGGTAAGGATAGATCGTGATGCTTTTTGTAGGAGCGAGCTTGCTCGCGAACAGTCGTGCGAGTGGGTTCGCCTTTGGGGCGGTTCGCGAGCAAGCTCGCTCCTGCCCGATCAAGAGCCCCTCACCCTAACCCTCTCCCGCGAGCGGGAGAGGGGACCGTTCGGTGCAGGATGAAACCTCAACGTCAGCCGGCACGGACGACTCCCTCTCCCGCCGGGAGAGGGTTGGGGTGAGGGGAAAGCATCGGTACGAACAGCCAGGGAACGACGGTTGCTCCTGCAAGCTCGGTGAGTCGGCACTAAGCCACGTCCTCGAACGGCAACCCGACATAGTTCTCGGCAATGGTCGTGCGCCCGGCCTCGGAGCCGAGGAAGTAGTCCAGCTCGGTCTCCAGCATCCGCCGGGTGAAGGCGTCGCTGTCGGGGAACTGGTGCAGCATCGAGGTCATCCACCAGGAGAAGCGCTCGGCCTTCCAGATGCGCCGCAGGGCAATCGGCGAGTACTGCGCCAGCAAGTCGGTTCGGCCGTCGGCGTAGACTTTCACCAGGATGCGATGCAGCGCGTCAACGTCACTGGCCGCCAGGTTCAGTCCCTTCGCGCCGGTGGGCGGGACGATGTGCCCGGCGTCGCCGACCAGGAACAGCCGACCGTACTGCAGCGGCTCCACCACGAAGCTGCGCAGCGGGGCGATGCTCTTTTCCAGCGACGCCCCGGTCACCAACTGGCGCGCAACGTCCTCGGGAATACGGCGTTTGAGCTCGTCCCAGAAACGCCCGTCAGACCAATCCTCCACCTTCTCATCCAACCCTACCTGCAGGTAGTAGCGGCTACGGGTGGCGCTGCGCTGGCTGCACAGGCTGAAACCGCGCTCGCTGCTGGCGTAGATGAGTTCGTGGTTGACCGGCGGGGTGTCGCTGAGCAGGCCGAGCCAGCCGAAGGGGTAGACGCGTTCGAAGATGCTCAGGCGCTCGGCGGGAATGCTGCGCCGGGCCACGCCGTGGAAGCCGTCGCAGCCGGCGATGTAGTCGCAGTCCAGGCGCACGCGTTCGCCCTGATGGGTGAACGTGACGTAGGGCTTGTCGCTGGTGACGTCGTGCAGCTCCACGTCAGTCGCTTCATACACGCTCATCGCGCCGCTGGCTGCGCGGGCCTGCATCAGGTCGCGGGTGACTTCGGTCTGGCCGTACACCATCACCTGCTTGCCATCGGTGAGGGCCTTGAGGTCGATGCGCTCGCGGCGGCCGTTGAGCACCAGCTCGAAACCGTCGTGGAGCAACCCTTCGGCGTCCATCCGCGCGCCGGCTCCGGCTTCGCGCAGCAGGTCGGCGGTGCCCTGTTCGAGTACCCCGGCGCGGATGCGGCCGAGCACGTAGTCGGGGGTCTGGCGTTCGAGAATCACGGTGTCGATGCCAGCCTTGTGCAGCAGCTGGCCCAGCAGGAGGCCGGCAGGGCCGGCGCCGATAATGGCGACTTGGGTCTTCATGGCGTGGCTCCTTGGAGAGCGCTGTTGTTTTTGTCTCCTGCATTTTTTGTGGATGGGATCGGTCTTTGAAGGTAATTTCCAACAGTCTTCTTGGACTTTTCATGGATTCGGGCGGTGATCGAACAACGTGCTGACAATCCGGTCCCGGTGTTCCGCCTGTATGGCGAAACGACGGTTTGGCCGACGCCGGACCTGATCCACTGCGAGTCGATCGCCTCGCGCAGTCGCCTGCATGACTGGGAAATCCGCCCGCATCGCCATGGCGACCTGGTGCAACTGCTCTACGTGCAGGCCTGTGCGGCGGAGCTGGAGGTGGAGGGGCAGCTGACGCCGATCCGCGAGGCGTCGCTGCAGGTCACGCCGGCGCTGGCGGTGCATGGTTTTCGCTTCGCCGAGGACGTGCAGGGCTGGGTGCTGAGCATGGGTCTGCCACTGGCCGAACAGCTCGGTAGCCTGCTGGAAAGCACGGTGCTGGAGCAGCCGGCGTGCTTTGCCGTGGGCGAGGGCAAGCGTCACCTGGATGCGCTGTTCGAATCCATCGACCGCGAGTACGCCGGGCAGGCGCCGGGCCGCGACCTGATGCTGCAATCGCTGCTCAACATGCTGCTGGTCTGGCTCAGCCGCCGGGCGCTGGAGCAGTCCCGCGCGGAGGCAAGCCAGCAGGATCGCGGCGTCGAGCATCTGCAGGCGTTCTCCCGCCGGCTGGAGCAGGATTTCCGGTTGCATCGGCCCATCGAGCACTACGCGGCGGCGCTGGGCATCAGCGCCGCGCACCTCAATGCGCTGTGCCGGCGCCTGGCCGGGCAGTCGGCGCTGCAGATGATCCACCAGCGCCTGCTGCTGGAGGCCAAGCGCAACCTGGTGTACACAGCCATGACCATCCAGCAGGTGTCGGACAGCCTGGGCTTCTCCGAACCCGCGTATTTCTCCCGATTCTTCAAGCGTTATGCCGGGGTTTCGCCCCGCGCGTTCCGCGAGCTGCGTTGAGCCGCCATGAATATCGATTCGCGTATCAAGTTCCGCCACCTCGTGTGCTTCCTCGAAGTGGCCCGCCAGGGCAGCCTGGCCCGCGCGGCGGATGCCCTGGCCGTGAGCCAGCCGGCCATCTCGAAGACGCTCAAGGAGCTGGAGGACCTGCTCGAAGCCAGCCTGTTCGAGCGCGGCAAGAGCGGGGCCAGTCTGACGGAAGCGGGAGTAGCCTTCCTGCGCTACGCCGGCCCCTGCGTGCAGGCGCTGCGTGACGGCGTGAACAGCCTGCGCGGCGGCGAGTACGCCTCCAGCACGGTACGCCTGGGCGTGCTCTCCACCGTCGAAAGCCTGCTGATGCCGGAGACGGTGCGGCGCCTGCACGAGCGGCACCCGGCGCTGGTGGTCAGCGTGGTGACCGGGCCGAGTGCGCACCTGCTCTCGCAATTGCGTGTGGGCGAGCTGGACCTGGTGGTCGGTCGCATGACCGAAAGCCCGCAGATCCAGGGCCTCGCTTTCGAGCACCTGTACAGCGAGGCAATGACCCTGGTGGCCCGCGCCGGTCATCCGCTGCTGGGTCGCCCGCTGCCGCCCTCGGCGCTGGACGACTGGCCGCTGGTGCTGCCGCTGGCCGGCACCACCATCCGCAAGTCCGCCGACAGCCTGCTGGTGCAGAGCGGCCTCGGCCAGCCGCGCCAGAGGCTGGAAACCCTGTCCACGGTGCTCAGCCGCCGTTATGTATTGACCAGCGATGCGCTGTGGATCGCTCCGCTGGATTCGGTGCGCCTGGACCTGCGCTCCGGCGAGATGGTCGAACTGCCGCTGGATGTACAGGAACCGGGCGGTTCAGTGGGGATTTGCAGCAACTCGACGCTGCCGCTTTCCCTTGGCGCGCACTGGTGCCTGGAGGTACTGCGCGAGGTGGGAGAAGCCTATCGCAGCGAGACTTATCCATAACCCTATGGTTATGGATGGCGGGTATCTTTTCAATTTTCCAGGTCCGTTGGGCGGGTGACACTCTGCCGCACTGCCTGATGCAACAGGCTCCTATAAATCCAACAAGAGGAGACCGATATGTCCGACGCGGAAAACAGCCGCTTCGTCATTCGTGACCGAAACTGGCACCCCAAAGCCCTCACGCCCGACTACAAGACTTCCATCACCCGTTCCCCGCGCCAGGCGCTGGTGAGCATTCCGCAATCGGTTTCCGAAACCAGTGGCCCGGACTTCTCGCACCTGAAGATGGGCGAGCACGACAATGACCTGCTGCTCAACTTCAACAACGGTGGCCTGCCCATCGGTGAGCGCATCGTCGTTTCCGGCCGGGTCATGGACCAGTACGGCAAGCCTGTGCCGCATACCCTGGTGGAGATGTGGCAGGCCAACGCCGGCGGCCGTTATCGCCACAAGAACGACCGTTATCTCGCGCCGCTGGACCCGAACTTCGGCGGCGTCGGCCGTGCGCTGACCGACAGCGAAGGACGCTACGTCTTCCGCACCATCAAGCCCGGCCCGTATCCCTGGCGCAACGGCCCGAACGACTGGCGCCCGGCGCACATCCACTTCTCCATCAGCGGCCCGTCGATCTCCACGCGGCTGATCACCCAGCTGTACTTCGAGGGCGACCCGCTGATTCCGATGTGCCCCATCGTCAGGTCCATCGCCAACCCGGATGCGGTGGAAAGCCTGATCGCGAAGCTCGACATGAGCAACGCCAACCCCATGGACTGCCTGGCCTATCGCTTCGACATCGTGCTGCGCGGCCAGCGCAAGACCCATTTCGAGAACAAGTGAGGAGGACCGACCATGCCTATCGAACTGCTGCCGGAAACCCCCTCGCAGACCGCCGGCCCCTACGTGCACATCGGCCTGGCGCTGGCCGCCGCCGGTAATCCGGCCCGTGACCAGGAAATCTGGAGCGAGATGGCCAAGCCCGGCGCGCCCGGCGAACACATCCTGCTGATCGGCCATGTGTACGACGGCAACGGCCACCTGATCCGCGATTCCTTCCTCGAGTTATGGCAGGCGAATCATGAGGGCGTGTATGACTCTACCTTCGATCTGGAAAAGCCCTTCAATGGCTTCGGACGCACGGCAACGACCTTCGATGCTGGCGAGTGGCAGGTGCAGACCATCAAGCCCGGTGTGGTGAAAAACGCCGCCGGTGTGCCCATGGCGCCGCACATCAACGTCTCGCTGTTTGCCCGGGGTATCAATCTCCATTTGCAGACGCGCCTGTACTTCGACGACGAGGCGCAAGCGAATGCCGTGGACCCGGTCCTGAACCTGATCGAGCAGCCCGAACGTCGGCAAACCCTCATTGCAAAGCGTTGCGAGGTGGACGGGAGGCTCGCTTACCGGTTTGATATCCGCGTCCAGGGAAATGCGGAAACGGTGTTCTTTGACTTCTGATACACGACTCCATGAGACATCCGCCGAACCGGTCGCCGACCGTGTTCGGCGGCACTTCGCGGCCGCGCTCGACGAGCGCGGCTATCGCGCTGACGAAGCGCAGGTGACGGCGGTGGACCACCTCGCCACCTGGCTCGACGACTTCCTTGCCGGGCGTCACGGTTTCCTGCGCAAACCAGTCGCAGGCGTCTACCTGTGGGGCGGTGTGGGGCGCGGCAAGAGCTTCGTCATGGACCAGTTCTTCGTCGCCGCGCCGACCCAGGCCAAGCGCCGCGTGCACTTCCATGCCTTCCTGCAGGAATTGCAATCACGCATGCTGGCGATCACCGGGCAGTCCGACCCGCTGGTGCGCGTGGCCCGCGCCATCGCCGAGGAAACCAGGCTGCTGTGCTTCGACGAATTCCACGTGCACGACATCGGCGACGCCATGCTCCTGGGGCGGATGCTGAAGGTGCTGGTGGACGAAGGCGTAGGCCTGGTCTGTACGTCCAACTATGAACCGGAAAATCTCTGTCCGAACCCGCTGTACCGCGAGCGCTTCCGTCCGGCCATCGAGCTGATCGAAAAGCGCTTCGACGTGATTTCGGTGGATGCCGGGCAGGACTATCGCGAGCACAGTACGTCGCTGGAAGAGTGGGGCAGCTTCCTCTGGCCGGCGCGCGCCGATGATCTCGAACTGGTCGGTTCCCGACTGGGGCTGGCGGCGGACGCGAAGTTCGACGAGGTGCTCAGCGTCAATCACCACCCGCTGAAGGTGCATGCCCACGACGATCACTGTGCGTGGATGGATTTCAGCGAAATGTTCGAACGCCCGCGCTCAGCCAGCGATTACCTGTGGCTGATCGAGCATTTCCCGCGCATGGCGGTGAGCGGTCTCGGCCCGCTGGCGGACTACCCGCCGGACGTGAGCATGCGCTTCCTCAACTTCATCGATATCGCCTACGACCGGCAGTTGGGGCTGCAATTGTTCGCCACGGTGTCGCTGGACGAGTTGGCGGCGGGCGGGGCCGCGCTGGACTTCTCGCGAACGCTGAGCCGGTTGCGGCAGTTGAAGCTGGAGCCGCTGTAGGCGGTCGCGCGGGCTGTCGAGAGTTGTTCGCGAGCAAGGACTAGGCGTCCCCTCGGCCCTGCGAAGAGCGCGCAGGCGTTTTCCTGAAGGAGCGAGCTTGCTCGCGAACCCAGGTTGTACCTGGCGCGATGCGCTAGATTCGCTAAGCATGGATAACCTCTGTTCGATAATCGGCCAAATGTGTTGCGATAATCGCCCATGCGTGTCGATAATCGCCCGGCATTCGCCTGCCAGGACAACAACAATGACCGACTCCCCCCGTGCCAGCCTGCCGCCCCTTGCGCCGCCGATCATCGCTTCGCCCGCCAAGCGCATCGAGGCCTTCACCGGCGACCCGAACTTCATGACCTCGCTGGCCCGTGGCCTGGCGGTGATCCACGCGTTCCAGGAGCGCAAACGGCACCTGACCATCGCGCAGATCAGCCACCGCACCGAGATTCCCCGCGCTGCCGTGCGCCGCTGCCTGCACACGCTGATGAAGCTGGGCTACGTCACCTCCGACGGCCGCACCTATTCGCTGTTGCCGAAGGTGCTGACCCTGGGGCACGCCTACCTGTCCTCGACGCCGCTGGCGGTCACCGCGCAACCGATCCTCGACCGTTTGAGCGAGCAACTGCACGAAGCCTGTTCGATGGCCACGCTCGAAGGCGACGAGATTCTCTACATCGCCCGCTCGGCCACGCCGCAGCGCCTGATTTCGGTGGACCTGAGCGTCGGCAGCCGCCTGCCGGCGTACTGCACCTCCATGGGCCGCATCCTGCTCGCCGGGCTGAACGACGACGCGCTGGAGGACTACCTCGCCCACGCCGACCTGCAGGTGAAAACCAGCCGTACCGTGCACACCCCGGAAATGCTGCGCGCGAGCATCGCCGAGATCCGCCAGCAGGGCTGGGTGATCATCGACCAGGAGCTGGAAGTCGGGCTGCGCTCCATCGCCGTGCCGCTGAAGGATTCCGCCGGTCAGGTGCTGGCCGCGCTGAACGTCGGCACCCACGCCGGGCGCGTGTCGCGCCAGGAGCTGGAAACGCGCTTCCTGCCGGTGCTGCTTGAGGCCAGCCGCGAGCTGGGCACGCGGCTGTTCCACTGAGTTTTCCTCAGCGTTGTTCCAGGTACGCTGGTGGTACGGCGTCCGCCAGCCAGACGCCATTGGCAGAGCGATAGAAGCGGTGGCCTTCGCGCCACATCTGGCCGCTGCGTACTACCAGGATGGTTGGCTTGCCACGACGCGAGCCGACACGATCGGCAGTCTCGCGGTCGGCGCTCAAGTGGACGTGCTGGCGGCTCATGGGCTTCAGCCCGTCACGGATGATCGCCGCCAGTGAGGCGGGAATAGTGCCGTGGTAGAGCACTTCCGGCGGCTCGCAGGCTTCCAGCTGCAGATCGATGCTGACCGAATGGCCCTGATTGGCGCGGATGCGCAGGCCGTCGTCGCTGAAGGTGAAGCGCTGCTTGTCGTTGGTGGCCACCACCTCTTCGAGCATGTCGCGGCTGAATTGACGGCCCTTGCCGGCCGACCGCTCCAGCAGTTTGTCGACGCTCACCCAGCCCTTCTGGTCCAGGGTCAGCCCAGCAGTTTCCGGGCTGTGGCGCAGGATTAGCGACAGCCATTTGCTGATCGATTTCCGTTCGTTGTCGTTCATTTCTTCCTCTGATTATCCTTTCGGGCTGGCGCATTCTAGCCATAGCCGCAGCAGGCTCCTTAATCTCGTTCGCTAACCGCCCACTGGTGCGGTTAACGAATTGAATCGTCCTACGGCAATTCGTAATGTTTCCTACCCGTCCAGCCGGACGGGTAATAACAACAATGAGCGTCAGCCATGGCCCCTGTGTGCCTGCCCCATCCGCCGGTCCTTGCGTCCACCGGCTCGCGCCTCATTCCTGTCCAGCTTGCGGGAGTGCAGGGCGATCCAGCCGGCCTTCCCGCGACGACGCCTTCGCAGGAAGTCTTCGCATGACCAGTTCCGCCCACGTGCCCGCTGCCGGCACCCTCGACGTCCAGTCCTTCATCAACGCCCAGCCGCTGTCGCTGTACCAGTGCCGCATCGTGCTGCTGTGCTTCCTCATCGTTTTCCTCGACGGTCTGGATACCGCCGCCATGGGCTTCATCGCCCCGGCGCTGACCCAGGACTGGGGCATTGACCGCGCCAGCCTCGGTCCGGTGATGAGCGCCGCGTTGATCGGCATGGTGTTCGGCGCCCTGGGCTCCGGCCCGCTGGCCGACCGTTTCGGGCGCAAGGGCGTACTGGTGGTGGCGGTATTCCTGTTCGGACTGTTCAGCCTTCTGTCGGCCTACAGCAGCAACCTCGAACAGCTGATGGCGCTGCGCCTGCTGACCGGGATCGGCCTGGGCGCGGCGATGCCGAACGCGACCACGCTGCTCTCGGAGTACACCCCCGAGCGCCTCAAATCGCTGCTGGTGACCAGCATGTTCTGTGGCTTCAATCTCGGCATGGCCTCGGGCGGCTTTGTCTCCGCCAAACTGATCCCGGCCTACGGCTGGCACAGCCTGCTGTTGCTCGGCGGCGTTCTGCCGCTGCTGCTGGCGGTGGTGCTGCTGGTATGGCTGCCGGAGTCGGCGCGTTTCCTGGTGGTGCGCAATCGCGGAGCAGACAAGGTCAAGCGCGTGCTGGCGCCCATCGCGCCGGCCGAGGTGGTCACGGCCCGCGAGTTCAGCGTGCCGGAACAGAAGACGGTGCAGAGCCGCAACGTGTTCAAGGTGATCTTCTCCGGCACCTACAGCGCGGGAACCCTGCTGCTGTGGCTGACCTATTTCATGGGCCTGGTGATCGTCTACCTGCTCACCAGCTGGCTGCCGACGCTGATGCGCGACGCCGGCGCGAGCATGGAGCAAGCCGCCTTCATCGGCGCGCTGTTCCAGCTCGGCGGGGTGCTCAGCTCGGTGGCGGTGGGCTGGGCCATGGACCGCTTCAATCCGCACAAGGTCATCGGCATCTTCTATTGCCTGGCGGGCGTGTTCGCCTACTTCGTCGGGCAGAGCCTGGGTACCGTCACGCTCCTGGCGACCCTTGTGCTGGCTGCCGGCATGTGCGTGAACGGTGCGCAGTCGGCCATGCCGTCTCTCGCCGCGCGCTTCTACCCGACCCAGGGACGCGCCACGGGCGTGTCCTGGATGCTCGGCATCGGCCGCTTCGGCGCGATCCTCGGCGCCTGGATCGGCGCGACCCTGCTGGGCCTGGGCTGGAACTTCGAGCAGGTGTTGACCGCGTTGATGGTGCCAGCCGCTATCGCCACGGCGGCGGTGCTGGTCAAGGGGCTGGTGAGCCACGCCGACGCTACCTGAGCAGCGAGCGGGGCAGGGATTGTGTTGCCATTCATCTCTGCCTCGCGCCGACCCTGCTGCACTTGCATAGACTGGATGCACCGCAACGCAGATTGCGGCCACTAACAACAACTGTGAGTGCCTCTATGCAAAGCCTGCTGAGCGAGCGCAGCCGTGTATTCGAGCGTGCCGATCCTTACGCGGTTTCCGGTTACGTCAACCAGCACGTGGGCACCCACGACCTGCGCCTGCCGGCGCACGGTCATCCCCAGGCCAGCCTCAACCACCGCCGCTTCGCCAGCCTCGACCTGTGCCGCATCAGCTATGGCGGCGCGGTGCGCGTCACCTCGCCGGCACTGGAAAGCATCTTCCACTTGCAGATTCTGTTGAGCGGCCATTGCCTTTGGCGCGGTCAGCGCCAGGAGCACTACCTGGCGCCGGGCGAGCTGCTGTTGATCAACCCGGACGATCCGGTCGACCTGACCTACTCGGACGACTGCGAGAAATTCATCCTGAAGATTCCGGTGACCCTGCTCGAAGCCATCTGCGCCGAGCAGCGCTGGAACGCACCGCGCGGTGGCGTGCGCTTCACCGAGAATCGCTACCGGCTGGGCGAACTGGAAGGCTTCGTGAACCTGTTGTCGATGGTCTGCCAGGAGTCCGAAGCTGGCGAACGTCTGGCTCGGGTGGACGAGCACTACCAGCAGATTGTCGCCAGCAAGCTGCTGACCCTGCTGAAGACCAATGTCAGCCGCGAGCCCATCGCTGGCGGCAGCGCCTCCTTCGAGCGCATCGAGGCGTACATCGAAGGCCACCTGCGCGAGGACATCGATGTCGAAGCCCTGGCGCGCCAGGCCTCCATGAGCCTGCGCTCGTTGTACGCGCTGTTCGAGCGCCATGCCGGCGCCACGCCGCGGCAGTACATCCGCCGGCTCAAGCTGGAACGCATCCGCTCCTGCCTGGCGGACCCGGCGTGCAACGTCCGCAGCGTGACCGAGTTGGCGCTGGACTATGGCTTCCTGCACCTGGGGCGGTTTGCCGAGGGGTATCGGCAGCAGTTTGGCGAGTTGCCTTCGGAAACTTTCAAGCGTCGCACCTGAGTCGTTCCTGCTGGTTAGCCTTGGTTCCAAGATTGGATTGGTGTGCCGTTTGGGCGTCCTGCGCCGCATCGGCGTGCGCTCCGACTCTTTGTTTCGCCCCCTCGGGCGAGTCACTTTGGCAAACGACGGATGGCCGCCCCGCCCAAAGTAACCAAAGGTCTTGCCCCGGACATCCGGTTTTTCGCTTAGGCGAAAAATTCCCTCGTTGAACGGGGCCGTTCGGAGTGCTCGGAAGTCGCTCTGGAAGCCCTCAAGAGCACACAGAGGCAGCCCCTGCCTGCAGGAGCGAGCTTGCTCGCGAATCCCGTGCCACAAATCAAGGGCATCCGCTCACCAGCACGCCTGCACAAAACGGATAGCACTCTGCACAAAGCGGATATTGCCCCCGCGTACCCAGCCCTAACCTGAGCCTGCCTGAACAATAACAACGGAGGCCCTGGCCATGTCCCTGGGTATCGACTACTTGCGTTCACTGCTTGAGGAAGACGCCGCGAAGGGCATCTTCCGCTGCCGCCGGGAGATGTTCACCGACCCGCGCCTGTTCGACCTGGAGATGACCCATATCTTCGAAGGCAACTGGGTCTACCTCGCCCATGAAAGCCAGATCCCCGAGAAGAACGACTTCCTGACCACCATGATCGGTCGCCAGTCGGTCTTCATCGCGCGCAACAAGGACGGCGTGCTCAACGCCTTCCTCAACGCCTGCAGCCACAAGGGCGCCATGCTCTGCCGGCAAAAGTCCGGCAACCGTTCCAGCTACACCTGCCCGTTCCACGGCTGGACCTTCAACAATTCCGGCAAGCTGCTCAAGGTGAAGGACCCGGCCGAGGCCGGCTACCCCGAAGGCTTCAACTGCGAAGGCTCCCACGACCTGACCAAAGTGGCGCGCTTCGAGTCCTATCGCGGCTTCCTCTTCGGCAGCCTGAAGGCCGACGTCAAGCCGCTGGTGGAGCATCTGGGCGAGTCGGCGAAGATCATCGACATGATCGTCGACCAGTCCCCCGAAGGACTGGAAGTCCTGCGCGGTTCCTCCAGCTACATCTACGAAGGCAACTGGAAGCTCACCGCCGAGAACGGTGCCGACGGCTATCACGTCAGCTCCGTGCACTGGAACTACGCCGCCACCCAGAACCAGCGTCAGCAGCGCGAAGCGGGCGAGGCCGTGAAGACCATGAGCGCCGGTGGCTGGGCCAAGCAGGGTGGCGGTTTCTACTCCTTCGACCACGGCCATCTGCTGCTCTGGACCCGCTGGGCCAACCCCGAGGCGCGCCCGGCCTTCGAGCGCCGCGACGAGCTGGCACGCGACCATGGCCAGGCCCGCGCCGACTGGATGATCGAGAACTCGCGCAACCTCTGCCTGTACCCCAACGTCTACCTGATGGACCAGTTCAGCTCGCAGATCCGCATCGCCCGGCCCATCGACGTCAACCGCACCGAGATCACCATTTATTGCATCGCGCCCAAGGGCGAGAGCAGCGAGGCGCGCGCCCAGCGCATCCGCCAGTACGAGGATTTCTTCAACGTCAGCGGCATGGCCACGCCGGACGACCTGGAGGAATTCCGCTCCTGCCAGCAGGCCTACCAGGGCAGTGCCGGTGGCTGGAACGACATGTCGCGCGGGGCGAAGCACTGGATCGAGGGCGCCGACGACGCGGCGCGGGAAATCGACCTGGCGCCGGCGCTGTCCGGCGTGCGCACCGAGGATGAAGGCCTGTTCGTGCTGCAGCACCAGTACTGGCAGCAGACCATGATCGATGCGCTGGCCGCAGAACAGGCGAATCACATCGCCGTAACAGAGGAGGGTGCGTGATGAGCCGCTACGAGACCGTCCGCGACTTCCTCTACCGCGAAGCGCGCTATCTCGACGACAAGGACTGGGATGCCTGGCTGGAGTTGTACGCCGCCGATGCCACCTTCTGGATGCCCTCCTGGGACGACCGCGACCAGCTCACCGAAGACCCGCAGCGGGAAATCTCGCTGATCTGGTACGGCAACCGTGGCGGCCTGGAAGACCGCGTGTTCCGCATCAAGACCGAGCGCTCCAGCGCGACCCTGCCGGACACGCGCACCTCGCACAACCTGAGCAACATCGAGGTGCTCGGCGAGGCCGATGGGCAGTGCCAGGTGCGCTTCAACTGGCACACCCTGAGCTTTCGCTACAAGACCGTCGACAGCTACTTCGGCACCAGCTTCTACACGCTCGACGTGCGTGGCGAACGGCCGCTGGTGAAGGCGAAGAAGGTCGTGCTGAAGAACGACTACGTCAGGCAAGTCATCGACATCTACCACATCTGATTTCGCCGTCAGGGCTGTGCGTCGCGCGCGTGGATTCGCCGCGCGCGACGCCGCCTGCGCGGCATCGAGGTGCACGCCATGAACCACAAGATCGCCTTCAACTTCGAAGACGGCGTTACCCGCTTCATCGACGCCAGCCCGAGCGAGACCGTGGCCGATGCGGCCTACCGCCAGGGCATCAACATTCCGCTGGATTGCCGCGACGGCGCCTGCGGCACCTGCAAGTGCTTCGCCGAAGCCGGCCGTTACGACCTGGGCCAGGAATACATCGAGGACGCGCTGACCGAGGATGAAGCCGCGCAAGGCTACGTGCTCACCTGCCAGATGCGTGCGCAGAGCGATTGCGTGGTGCGGGTACCGGCTTCATCGCAGGTCTGCAAGACCGCCCAGGCCAGTTTCGAAGCGAACATCAGCGCGGTGCGCCAGCTCTCCGAAAGTACCATCGCGCTGTCGATCAAGGGCGAGTCGCTGAGCAGGCTGGCCTTCCTGCCGGGGCAGTACGTCAACCTGCAGGTGCCGGGCAGCGAGCAGAGCCGCGCCTATTCCTTCAGCTCGCTGCAGAAGGACGGTGAGGTCAGCTTCCTGATCCGCAATGTGCCGGGCGGCCTGATGAGCAGCTTCCTTACCGGCCTGGCCAAGGCCGGCGACCCCCTGTCCCTGGCCGGCCCGCTGGGCAGCTTCTACCTGCGCGAGATCAACCGACCGCTGTTGCTGCTGGCCGGCGGTACGGGCCTGGCGCCCTTCACCGCGATGCTGGAGCAGATCGCCGAGCGTGGCAGCGATTATCCGCTGCACCTGATCTACGGCGTCACCCACGACGTCGACCTGGTGGAGCTGGATCGCCTGGAAGCCTTCGCCTCGCGCATTCCCAACTTCACCTGGAGCGCCTGCGTGGCCAGCCCCGAGAGCAGCTACCCGCGCAAGGGCTACGTCACCCAGCACATCACGCCGGCGCACCTGAACGATGGCGAAGTGGACCTCTACCTCTGCGGGCCGCCGCCGATGGTCGAGGCGGTCAGCCAGTACATCCGAGAACAGGGCATCACTCCGGCGAATTTCTACTACGAGAAGTTCGCCGCCAGCGCTGCCTGATTCCCGACAACCCACGCGGGGCGGCTCTTCGTAGGAGCGAGCTTGCTCGCGAACAGCTTCGCAGCGGGGCTTTGGTTCGCGAGCAAGGGCTAGGCGCCCCCCTCGGTCCTACAGGGTGGGCTCGCCTCAGTGCCATGAGGTCACCATGAAAAGATTCAACAACAAGATCGCCCTCATCACCGGCGCCGCCCAGGGCATCGGCCGTCGCGTCGCCGAACGACTGGTGGAAGAGGGCGCGAAGGTCATCGCCGTGGACCGTTCCGAGATCGTCCACGAACTGCGGGACGCCCTCGGCCAGCACGGCGAAGTCCTCACTCTCACCGCCGACCTGGAGCGTTTCGCCGACTGCCAGGGTGTGGTCGCGCAGACCATCGAGCGCTTCGGCCGCCTCGATATCCTCATCAACAACGTCGGCGGCACCATCTGGGCCAAACCTTTCGAGCACTACGCCGAAGACGAGATCGAAGCCGAGGTGCGCCGCTCGCTGTTCCCCACCCTGTGGTGCTGCCGCGCGGCGCTGGTGCCGATGCTGGAGCAGGGCGCGGGCGCCATCGTCAACGTGTCATCCATTGCCACCCGCGGGGTGAACCGCGTGCCCTACGGCGCGGCAAAAGGCGGGGTGAATGCGCTAACCGCCTGCCTGGCCTTCGAGACCGCCGAGCGCGGCGTACGGGTGAATGCCACCGCACCCGGCGGCACCGAGGCGCCGCCCCGGCGCATCCCGCGCAATGCAGCGCAGCAGAACGAGCAGGAGAAAGTCTGGTACCAGCAGATTATCGACCAGACCGAGAACAGCAGCCTGATGAAGCGTTACGGGACCATCGACGAACAAGTCGGCGCGATCCTATTCCTCGCCTCGGACGAAGCCAGCTACATCACCGGCGTGACTTTGCCGGTGGGTGGCGGCGACCTGGGCTGAGGCGCCGCCATGTTCCGCTTACGGCAGGTTCGCGCCGATCAGTTGCAGGCAGCGTTGCAATGGCGCGCTGACGTCGCCGCGGCGCTGGCTGAGGATGATCGGCGAGACCGCCTCGGCGTCGGTCAGCCTGGCGTAGCCGATGTCGGCGCGGTGCTGCTGTTGCACCGACGCCGGCACCAGCGCCACGCCCAGGCCGGCGGCGACCAGGCCGATGGCGGTCTGCAGCTCATTGGTCCACTGCGTCACGCGCACGCTCAGGCCATGGTTGGCGAACAGCGCCAGTACATGGTCGGCATAGCTGGGGCGCGGGTTGGCGGGGTAGAGCACGAAGTCCTCGCCGGCCAGTTGCGCCAGGCTCAGCGGCGCGCCAAGCAGGCGATGCCCGGCCGGCAGGACGGCGACCATCGGCTCCTCGCGCAATACCTGCTGGGTAATGGCGGGGTCGTCGATGCGGATGCGCCCGAAGCCGATGTCGATACGCCCGCTTTTCAGCGCCTCGACCTGCTGCACCGTGGTCATTTCCTGCAACCCCAGTTCCAGGCCGGCATCGCCGCGCAGCTCGCGGATCAGCTCGGGCAAACCGTCGTACAGCGTCGAGGGCGCAAAGCCGATGCCGAACCACTGGCGCTCGCCCTGGCCTATGCGCCGGGTGCTCTGGCAGATGCTTTCCAGCTGCGAAAGCAGGGTGCCGGTCTGCTCGTGGAAATAGCGCCCGGCGTCGGTCAGGCGCAGCGGCCGGCCGCGCTCCAGCAAGGGCACGCCGAGCAGTTCCTCGAGCTGCTGGATCTGCCGGCTCAGCGGTGGCTGGGCGATGTGCAGGCGCTCGGCGGCGCGGGTGAAGTTGAGGGTGCCGGCCACTTCGCGGAAGTAGCGCAGGTGTCGCAGCTCCATGATACCTCCAGGGTATGCAACAAGACGGCATCGATATTGGACTGCCTGCAGGCCCCGGCGCAATCCTTTGCCACACGTGAAAAGACCTTCCGGGTATCGCCGACGTGCGTCCCGGCCCATCCAGAAATCCCAGACCGGAACGCCGTCCATGAGTAGCCCCGTCATCGAACGCATCGAGTCGATCATCGTCGACCTGCCGACCATTCGCCCGCACAAGCTGGCCATGCACACCATGCAGCAACAGACGCTGGTGATCATTCGCCTGCGCTGCTCCGACGGCGTCGAGGGCATCGGCGAAGCCACCACCATCGGCGGCCTGGCCTACGGCAACGAAAGCCCGGAGAGCATCAAGGCCAACATCGATGCGCACTTCGCGCCGCTGCTCCAGGGCCAGGACGCCAGCAACATCAACGCCTGCATGCAGCGCCTGGACAAGTCGATCAAGGGCAATACCTTCGCCCGCTCCGGGATCGAGAGCGCGCTGCTCGATGCCCAGGGCAGGCGCCTTGGCCTGCCGGTCAGCGAGTTGCTCGGCGGGCGCGTGCGCGACAGCCTCGAAGTGGCCTGGACCCTGGCCTCCGGCGACACCGTCCGCGACATCGCCGAAGCCGAGCAGATGCTCGACATCCGCCGTCATCGCATCTTCAAGCTGAAGATCGGCGCCAACCCGTTGGAGCAGGACCTCAAGCATGTGGTGGCGATCAAGCGGGCCCTGGGCGAGCGCGCCAGTGTACGTGTCGACGTCAACCAGGGCTGGGACGAATCTCAGGCCATCCGCGGCTGCCAGGTGCTCGGCGAGAACGGCATCGACCTCATCGAACAGCCCATCTCGCGCATCAACCGCAGCGGTCAGGTGCGCCTGAACCAGCGCAGCCCGGCACCGATCATGGCCGATGAGTCCATCGAGAGCGTGGCCGACGCCTTCAGTCTCGCCGCCGACGGCGCCGCCAGCATCTTCGCCCTGAAGATCGCCAAGAACGGTGGCCCGCGCGCCGTGCTGCGCACTGCACAGATCGCCGAAGCGGCGGGCATCGCGCTGTACGGCGGGACCATGCTCGAAGGCGCCGTCGGCACCCTGGCCTCGGCCCACGCCTTCATCACCCTGGAGAAGCTGACCTGGTCCACCGAGCTGTTCGGCCCGCTGCTGCTAACCGAGGAGATTGTCACCGAGGCGCCGGTTTACCGCGACTTCCAACTGCACGTACCGCGCACGCCCGGCCTGGGCCTGAGCCTGGACGAAGAGCGCCTGGCGCGCTTCCGCCGCACCTGATTTTCAACCTGTTCCCGACTGCCCGATAGAGGAGATGACCCGATGCTGTTCCACGTGAAGATGACCGTGAAATTGCCCGTCGACATGGACCCGGCCAAGGCCGCCCAGCTCAAGGCCGACGAGAAGGAACTGGCCCAGCGCCTGCAGCGCGAGGGCAAGTGGCGCCACCTCTGGCGCATCGCCGGGCACTACGCCAACTACAGCGTGTTCGACCTCGCCAGCGTCGAGGAACTGCACGACACCCTGATGCAGCTGCCGCTGTTCCCCTACATGGACATCGAGGTCGACGGGCTCTGCCGCCATCCGTCCTCGATCCATGCCGACGACCGCTGATTTTCGCTCCGTACGACTCGACAAGAACAAGACTTGAGGATCGCACCATGACCGTGAAGATTTCCCAGACTGCCGACATCCAGACCTTCTTCGAAGAGGCCAGCGGCGCCCTGAACGATCAGGGCAACCCGCGGGTGAAGAACCTTGTCCTGCGCATCCTGCAGGACACCGCGAAGCTCATCGAAGACATGAACGTCACCCCCGACGAGTTCTGGAAAGCCGTGGACTACCTCAACCGCCTCGGCGCGCGCCAGGAGGCCGGCCTGGTCGTCGCCGGCCTGGGCATCGAGCACTACCTCGACCTGCTGCTGGACGCCCAGGACGCGGCGGTCGGCATCGAAGGCGGCACCCCGCGCACCATCGAGGGCCCGTTGTACGTAGCGGGTGCGCCGCTGTCCGAAGG
>NZ_BDAI01000009.1 GCF_002091755.1 Pseudomonas nitroreducens NBRC 12694 | reverse complement strand
TTGGGCTTCCGAGAAGTCAAACCTCTCATCAGCGGGAGGCGAATTCTACAGCAATCAAACTCGCTGTCAAGCACCTCGGCGACCTTCTTTTCAGCTCGCTGCCGGAGCAGCTAATGAAGAGCGACAAGTGAATCACCTGCCTGATCGCCACCCCCAACCTCTAATCTCTGTAAGTACTTGATTTTCAAGTTCTTTCAGCGCTTCGTCGCCGGGAGTGGTGCGCATTATAGGGAGTTTAAATCGAGCGTCAACGACTTTTTGCAGAAAGATGACAAAGGGACCACCCCCCTCTCCCTCTAATATAGAAAGCAGCACCTTCCTGCAGCCGCGCCAAGCCAGGCACCGCGGCCCCAGCCATACAGCTGAGTCGTTCTACCTATATAGAGGAGGCGCTGCCGAACCTCCCACTTCAAAGCACGCTTGCCAGATTCCTACGCGCTTTGCAGGTTCCCGCCCCGGAAAGCCCTCCTCCATCCTGCGCCCGTCACAGTCAATCCTGTGGCCTGGTTTGACGACCGGAAATGAGATGGCGCGAAAACGCTGAAAGCGCGTGCGGGAAAGAGCGACGGTTTCCAGTAGGCGCTTTCATGCCTGTAGTATTCACTACTGGCTCTATGGCGGATCGCGCGGGGGACCCTCGGGTCTGCCGGTTCCATCTCCCGGCTCGTCAACCCTGCGCGGTCCGCCACCCTTCGCTTGACGACGACGCGTCGCGGCTCCTCAACCTCGTAGATGGAGCTTCACCATGCAAGACGCTTACATATCTGTCGTATTCCAACGCCACACCTACCAACTCCGCGCCGTCCTGATCGACCGCCAACCGTGGTTCGTCGCCCACGACTTCGCCCTCCTGATCGACGCCCGCCGCCCCTACCGCCTACCCAAGCGCATGGACCCGGAACAGAAACGCGCCGTCATCCTGGAATACCTCAGCGGCTTCCGCTAGGAAGTGGAAGTCATCAGCGAATCCAGCACCTAACAAAGCCCTATACCGCCACTAGCATCCCGAACACCGCAACTTCGCCAAATGGCTCAGCGACGAAGCCCTCCCAACCCTCCACGACTCCCAGCACATCCCCGACAGCAACCCCCTGCGCGCCTTCATGATCTGGGCCGACCAACGCATCGGCGTCCTCAAGTAGCAAGGGGAAATCTGGATAGCGCGACGAGACCTACCAGCCTTCCTGGCAGCGCAGGATGATTGGCCACTGAGGGACGCGCCGAGCTGGCGGTCGATATAGGGAGTTTTTGAGGGAAGAGAAATGCAAAAAGGCCGGTTGATTGCTGAACCGGCCATTTCAAATTTGGTCGGGACGGAGTGATTCGAACACTCTACCCCTTGCACCCCATGCGCTTATTTCATGGATTTACATGGATGTCAGTGGACACTGATGGATCGCCTAAAGCCTAGTAAATACGGGGCATACAGGCTAAATTAGCGTCCATCACGATCCATGAGCATCCACCGACAGCCAGGCGATTTGGTGGGGCAAAAGTGGGGCAAAATTCCAAGGCGACCGAATCGGGCAAGGGGTAGAAGGTGGCAAAACTGACCGCGAAGCAACTGGAGGCGCTCACCTCGGCCGACGATGGAAAGACACTGCGCGAAGACGGCGGACTGGTCGCCAAGGTTCGTGCCGGGGTACGCGGCGTCACGGTCCTGTTTCGCTATGAGTTCAAACTGGACGGAGCGAAACGCGATCATCGCCTGGGCAGTTGGCCGAAGAAGTCGCTGGCGCAAATCCGAGCCGAGCGCGATGAGGTGAAAGCGACAGTCGCCAAGGGGATTAATCCCACTGCCGCCCGCCAGGCAGCCAAGATCGAAGCCCAAGCCGCTATCGCGGCCACCATTGCCGAAGCCGAACGTCAGGCAGCGGAGAACAAGACAGTCGCCGACCTCTTCGAGGAGTGGATGCGCGATGGCGTATCGCGCCAAGACGGTAACGCCGAGCTGCGCCGAAGCTTCACCAAGGACGTGCTCCCACTTGTTGGCAAGAAGCCGCTGCGAACCCTGACCGAGAAAGACCTGCTCGACGTCCTGCGCCAAGTCAAAGCCCGCGGCCTGAACCGCACCGTGGTGATCCGCAGCAAAGACATCGGCCAGATGCTGCACTGGGCAGAGAAACGCAAGCCATGGCGCACCCTGATGGCCGACGGCAACCCGGCCGACCTGGTGGATGTCAATAAGCTGCTCGATCACGACTACGAAGAACAGCGCGATCGCCTGCTCTCTCCTGACGAAATCCGCGAGCTGCGTGATATCTTCGTCCGCCTGGAACGCGACTACGACGCCCTCCCCGCCGGACAGAAATACTCCGGCATCCGCCCCGTCAATCCACGCGTGCAATGCGCCGTCTGGATTTGCCTAAGCACCCTCTGCCGTATCGGTGAGTTGCTCAAATCCGAATGGCGCCATGTGGATCTGGAGAAAGGCACCTGGTTCATTCCGGCCGAAGCCACCAAGGGACATAAGGGCAAGCGCCAGGATCACCACGTATTTCTGTCCTCATTCGCGCTGAATCAGTTCAAGCGCTTGAAAGAAGCAACCGGCCACACCCCGTTCTGCTTCCCCAGTAAGGACGAAAATAGCCATGTCGACACCAAGACAGTCAGCAAATTGATTGGTGACCGGCAGTGCCGCTTCAAGAAGCGCAGCAAGCCGCTTACTGGACGCCATCATGACAACTCACTAGTACTTAGCAAGGGTGCGAAAGGTGAATGGACGCCGCATGACTTGCGCCGCACCGGTGCGACCATGATGCAGGAACTGCGGGTCGCACTAGAGATCATTGATCGCTGCCAAAACCATCTGTTGAGCGGTTCCAAAGTGCGCCGACATTACTTGCACCACGACTATGCGAAGGAAAAAGCCGAGGCATGGTGGCTTCTCGGAGAGAAGCTGGAAAAAATCTTAGCAACACCAGCAGCTGACTAATTGCCCCCCCCTTAACTTTATGGGCTCCAATCTCATCGAGGATAAGGTTTCCTCCATCGACACCCACCAGCCCCAAACGGGGCGGGTCCACCTTATATCCCGGGCGTCGTGTTAGCCCACAGGGCAATGAAGTCACCGATTCTTTCCGCGATGCGGCTCTCGACCGTGCGCAGTCGAAGAATGGGAATGCCGCTTTTCGCTAGGACGCCATTCTTTAGGGCGTCTCGCGCCGCTTGGTCGGGGCGGTCGTGGGAGCCGCCATCAACCTCGATTACCCCAACCGGGATTTTGCCTATCTTGAAATAGATGACGAAATCGCAACTGGCGCGAGCCATGAAGGCGCGCTCGCGGTCTGTCCAATCCTGGTTACTTGGCGACGCGATCTGATCCAGCTTGATCTGTGCGTGGCACATCAATGACTGACACGCCAGGGCGGACAGCGCCTCGCGCAGCAGTTGCGCCACGATCTGCTCAGACTTGTAGCGTGAGTCTTCACGCCGCAGTCGGACGTCCAAGCGCTCCAGAGAGCGGTCAAACTCCCGATACAGCAAGTCAAAGGCCGATACCACAGGAGCACGCACGAGCTGTTCCTCATGCGCGTAGTACATGACATAGCGCATCAGGGCCGCGATGTGGCCGTTGTTGCCCGTGAACACCTCCTCACCCGTCACCAGGGTGAAGCGGTGCTTGGCCCGCGATACCGCCACGTTGATCATGCGAGGGTCATCGACGAAATCCAGGCGTTTACGTTCTTGGTTGTAGCGTTTCTTGTCCAACACGGTGGAGAAAACAATCTCGTCACACTCTCGGCCCTGGAACTTATGCACGGTGTCCCTGACGAAATCCGCCGGCAGGTGCTTGCCGGAGAGGTTGACCTGCGCCCGAAACGGCGCGATGAAACCGCGCCCATCGCCATTCAGCACTACCGGCTCGCCCTCGTCATCAAGCAGCTTGAGCAAGGAGTCCACCTCTCGCAGATTAGTGTTCTGGCGGGTGTGGTTGCCTTTAGCGGTTAGCACTAGGCGAAGTGGAGCCTCACCCTTGTCCTCAGTCATGGGCACTAGCGCATTGTCGTAGAACTGCTGATTGCAAAATTGGATGATTCTCGGATGGCAGCGGTAGTGCTCTTTCAGGAGTGTTCTGGGCAATGCATCCTTGAACACGCGGATGCACGAATCGAGCAAACTGTAGCGCTCGCAATCGTATGCCTCCTCGGGAGCTTGCATTCCCAATGCCACGGGAATGTGCGCCAACTGCCGGTTATCGCCTACGACGATCAGATTTCTCGCGCAGCCCAGCGCTAAAATGCCTGGCACGATGTCCTGCAGCGAGGCTTCGTCGATGATCACGTAGTCGAGGATTGCTCCCGGCGCGATCGAATTAACGATGGAGTGCGTGCCGCTGCCCAGGATCGGAAAGCGCCGAACGAAGGCATCGAACTGTTGACGGTACGTCTTGGCATCGAAGCTGTCTGACGGTGGCGCCTGGCGTTGTAATTGCTGTTTGAGATGACGCATTGATGCCGTTTTCAACTCATCCAGCAAGACCGTGAAGTTGCCGTGTTCCAACGATTCGCGGCACGCCTGCAGCTCCGCTTCCGTGTCTCGCAATGCCTTGTTGTAGTAGTGCATCTGCAGGTCGTGAAAGACAGACAGGCGCGCATTACCCTGCGCGAATGGTTTGGTGCGGAAAATCTTAAAGTTGAACAGTAGCTCGATGCGATCCTTCAAGCGGATGCGCTTCTCTCCGAGATGAGCCAGGTACGCCATCAGGTCCGCGATCCTGCTAGGCGACAACCCGTATCTGTCCAGTGAGTTGGCAGGCTGAATGCCGTTATCTGCCTGCCACTGCTGCAGGTAGCGTCGCTCGATGGTTAGCTCATCAAGCGCGACTTGCAGTTGTGCCGCCCGATTGTGATCGTGTAAATGCTGCCGCAAGCGAGCCAGTAAGGCTTGAATTTCGTCCAGCGTCGGTGCGGACTCAGGCTCGCACGACGGCCAAGGCGGCAAGTCAGCGAAGAAGTCTTTGCGATTTCCCTCATTGCCGAGTTTGGCGACCAGGTAGCCGAGTCCGCATTTTTCCAGCTTTTCGTAGACGTTCTCCACCGCCGCATTGTTGTTGGACAGCACTGCCACCGTCTGCCCACTCAGCAGGATATTGGCGAGGATGTTGAGGATGGTCTGGGTCTTACCCGTCCCCGGTGGGCCCTCGATCACACTGACCTGCGCGCGGAAGGCTTGCTCGACCGCCGCGAGCTGACTCTCATTCAACCCGAACGGATAGATCAACCCCCGGCTCGGCGTCAACGTGCCGATGCGACCCGAGCAATAGGCCTGTAAGGCGGTATCGGCACTGGCGGGCAGCTTTTCCAGTTGGCGCACGATATTCGCGGCGATCTCACGGTCATCCTTCGAGTCGGCGCGAGCGTGTCGGGCATTCGCTACGGATGAGAAATATTGAAAGACCGGCACGTCTTTGATCGCTGTCGGTGCGGTAAAGGCGATGTCGTCCATCTTGTAGACGTAGGGCTGATCCGAGTCTTGATAAAACACGACGGCATAGCGTTCGCCGTAGATCGTCGCCTTGGCGACGGGCGTGACAATCGTGCTGCGGGGCTTGGTCAGCAACATGTTGCCCAGCTCACGGCAGGGCGAGATAACGCAGTCATCAAGTGCGTGTACGACCTTGCCCTTTTTTAGATATGAGCACCGCAGTTGCAGACCTTCGTGCTTATCGCTCCAGATCGACCAATTGGTGATCTCTGCGCTCTTGTCCTCACCACCTACCTGAATCGAAATCATACGTCCCTTTTGTATGCACACGGCATCCGTTTGCCCCTCACGGTGCACATCGGGTGGCGTTAGTTCTCCAAAGGTTGGCATATTGCCATCATTACGTATAGGACTGATAGCCGGTTCATGCAGTTGATCATCTGCCAGTCCTTCAGCGCTTTCTTGAAGATGGAATGCTGTTCGGCCTTAAGCCGAAGTTTTCATGCTATCTCCCTCGTGCTCAAATTTGGTGGCTAGATCTTCCAACGTGTAGCGCGAGTTGCCCTCACCAGTCTGCACCTGTAGTTGGAGGGTGGGGAGCAGACCAAACGATGCTCCTGATCCGAAGAGGAAGTTGATGTCTTGGTTGTAGATGTCACTGATAGAAATCACTGGCTATCCTCCCTGGCTGCGCAGTTAAAGGAGTAAATGATGCCAGCCGACGATACATCTCGCAGTGGGCAGAGTGCCGGCACGGGAGACCATAAATGACTTCGAGGCAGTTCTTCTGCATCTCGATGCCCATAACTGACCTGCCGCAAGCGCAGGAGCTCTCTTGTCTCGAATACTGATGGCAGATGCCGAACAAGTCATTCGACGGCGCGAAAGACAGTGACCGCTGCCAGGCCGACAGCCGCCATTAGCTTCACTCCACAATGCCCCGAAAGCTCGCCCGGTAATCGGTGGGCTTGAGGTGGACGTGCAGGCTCAAGTCGCCGCTGAGAGTGAACAGGCGGGGCCCATACCTGAATTGGAACACTCGGTAGAGGTGGAACTGTTCGCCCACTTCCTTGGAAAACGCAAGCTCGTTGTGGCTGACGAGGAAGGATGAGCCCACCCCGCCGTTGGTTGTCTTCACCTCAATGAAGCGGTGTTGCGTCGCGTCCTCGAATGACAAGATGTCGAAGCCAGCTCCGTCCCCCTGGGTGTCGGATACCCAGTCCAGTCGCTGGAATAGCTCCGGAAAGCCCGCTGCCATCAAGCGCTGTTGCTCGAACTCGATTACCCACTGCTCCCCTGCCCTACCGAGTTTGCGGTTGGACTCATCCCGCGCGGCGAAGTCGAGCTTGCGTGGCATCCGGCCTCGCATCGTAGTTGGACTCGGAACAAACGCCTCGCGCTTAGGCGGGTCCACAAGTGCTGCCAGGTAGGTTTTTTCGCTGGGAAGTTTCACTTCCTCCAGTGCATCGACAATGGCACCGACTGCTTGCTGGTGCTTCAGGACATACGCTTGTACGGATTTACGTAGCAAAAGCTGACTGTTGCCCCTGGGCTTGTAGCCGTTGATATAGGGAAGCCCCAGTGCATCAAGCACGGCGCTGATGTTCTGGTGCTTGAGTTCGACTGAGGACTTGCTACGGCCGTTGAGCAAGCGCCGCAGGGCCTGGTTGTGCTCGGACTTGTTGTAGGCAACACCCGATGCCTCTGAGCGCATCATCTCGAAGTAGTCGCGCACTGTCGCCTCGACCTCCGCTTCGGACCAGTCCTCGCCAATGCGAATGATCGTGAACCCTAAGTTGGTAAGTGAAGGGACGACAGTCGCCTCACCGCCCGAGAAGCTGTCGGCAGTCAGAGGTCCCTGTTCAGGAAACTGCTTTCCGAAGGCCACACCTGCGATGGCTTTAGAGTCGCAATCGGTGCCGGTCTTCGGATCACGTACGAGAAAGTCACGCGACTTGCCGAAACCATAGAGCTCCAAGAACCTGGTGCGGCCGAGCTGCACGAACTCGTCGATGGCGGCCTGCACGGCTGCTGGGCTCCGAAGCTGGGAGAGTTGAGGCATAAACGACCACGTCCTTATGTTGAGCGCTGCCGGGAACAGTCGCGCTGCGTGCCCTCGCATCAATCGCACTCTAGGCTCTGGCTCAACGGTTGCAGAATGCTACCGCACTCACAACAGCCTTGCGCTCAAGTATGATCGCCATACCCAGCCGTCACCAAGGACAACCTCGTGCCGATTAATGCCTCGCCTACCTCTTCGTTCGTTGACACCACCCGGCTGGCCGAAGCGCTCGAACAGTTCGCCGCGGCTCGCAACTGGGCGCAGTTCCACTCGCCGAAAAACCTGGCCATGGCCTTGGCTGGCGAAACAGGTGAGCTCCTCGAGATCTTCCAGTGGATGACCGAGGAGCAATCCCTCACCGCGGCGCAGCGGCTCGAGACAGCACAGGCTGTTCGCGACGAGCTCGCCGACGTGATGATGTACCTAGTGCGGCTGGCGGACGTCCTGGGTGTGGACCTCGACGAGGCCGTGCAACACAAGCTTCGGCTGAATGGGCAGAAGTATCCCGTCGACAAGGCACGCAACACGAGCAAGAAGTACGACCAACTCTAAAGTCGGCCAAGGAAGACCGCGTGATCGTTTACGAAGCCACCAAGCAGCAGTTCCTCAAGGACACCGACAACGACGACATTGAGGATGTGATCCTCGCCCATTTCACCGCCCGCACCGGCAAGCGGGTCGGGCGATCGGAGATCGAGTCGTGGAAAGGGTCGCTCGGCTACATGGCCAAGGTACTGCGCGACGAGGCCCTGCCGCCTGACACCGGCCTGGCCATCGAGCTCCATATCCCGCAGTCCTCAAAGCGTATCGACTTTACGCTCACCGGGCATGACGAGCTGGGTGGCAAGAACGCCGTGCTCGTCGAGCTCAAGCAATGGAGCACGGCAAAGGCCACCGCCAAGGATGCGATCGTGGTAACCGCCCTCGGCAAGGGGCTACGCGAGACTGTCCACCCCTCGTACCAGGCCTGGTCCTACGCCTCCCTCCTGGAAGGCTTCAACGAGGCAGTGTACAACGAGAGCATCGCCGTCAGGCCCTGCGCGTATCTTCACAACTACGTGCGTGACGGTGTCATCGACGCTTCGCACTACCAGCCCTATATCGAGAAAGCCCCACTCTTTCTCAAAGGCAAGGAGGAGCTAGAACTGCTTCGGGCCTTCATCAGGAAATACATCAAGTCCGGTGACAACAAGGCAGTCCTGTACGAACTGGCGGACGGAAGGATCCGACCCTCAAAAGCGCTCGCGGATTCGTTAAAAGGCCTCCTGAAAGGCAACCCGGAGTTCGTCCTGATCGACGATCAGAAGGAGGTCTATGAGGCTGCAGTTGTCGCCGCGAAGGCAGCATCCTCCGAGCAGCCTAGGGTAGTCATCATCGAGGGCGGACCCGGTACCGGCAAGACGGTGCTGGCTATCAATCTCCTGGTGCACCTCAGCTCCCTGGGATTGGTCGGCAAATACGTATCGAAGAATGCTGCTCCGCGAAAGGTCTACGAGACCAAGCTGGTCGGATCCATTTCCCGCTCGCGGTTCTCGCACATGTTCACCGGGTCCGGGTCCTTCGTGGATGCCGAGCCCAATATCTTCGACGTGCTCATCGTCGATGAGGCCCATCGCCTCAATGAGAAGAGCGGTTTGTACGCCAACCTGGGCGAGAACCAGGTCAAGGAACTGATCGTAGCGTCGAAGTGCACAGTATTCTTCATCGATGAGGATCAGCGCGTCACGCTCAGTGACGTGGGCAGCAAGCAAGCGATCCGGCAATTTGCCGAGGCCAAGGGTGCCGTAGTCGAAGAGTACGACCTTGCCTCCCAGTTTCGTTGCAGCGGCTCGGATGGCTACCTCGCATGGCTGGACAACGTGCTCGACATCCGGCCGACAGCGAACGATCGGCTCGATGCCGGCGAATACGATTTCCGGGTATTCGATACACCCGAGGCGATGCATGCCGCGATTGAAGCCCTCAACCACCAGAACAAAGCACGTGTAGTGGCAGGATACTGCTGGCCATGGCGCAGCAAGAAGGACCCGCAGGCCGAGGACATCGTAATCGGTGATTACCGGAGGCAGTGGAACCTCAGCCAGGACGGCAGCCTCTGGATCATCGCTGAGGAATCCATCGACCAGGTGGGCTGCATCCATACCTGCCAAGGCCTGGAGGTCGACTACATCGGCGTAATCATCGGACCGGACCTGATAGTACGTAACGGCCAGGTCATCACCTCGCCTGATCAGCGCGACAAGCAAGACCGTTCTATCCGCGGCTACAAGAAGCTCATGAAGACGCATCCTGACCTGACGAGGCAGGAAACCGACCTGATCATCAAGAACACTTACCGCACGCTCATGACCCGCGGCATGAAGGGGTGTTTCCTGTACTGCACGGATGCGGAGACGGCCGAGTACTTTAGGGCAGGATTGGCGGAAGGCTTTGAGTAAAGCCCGTGGGAGGCCGATTTAAATTTTAAGCTATTGATATACATTACTTTATAACGAAAAAAGAAAAATATCTCCCAGCCCCCACTCAGAATGTCCTCAGGGCGACAGATCCGCCAGGGCGCCCACTTCGCTATCGCTCCGATGACACCTTGAACGCAGTTCACTACGTCTGCGAAGGCCTCAACTCGAATCGAAAAAATCTCAGTTCTACATCACCCATCTGAAGGCTTCCCCAGCGAACCTTCACTGAAACGCAATTACGGTGATACAGGGAGCAACATCTTGATGATCTGTCCCGCTTGTCGATCTGCGAAGGTCGTGACACGTGATTTTGGCAAGAAAATAGGGAGCCTTATCGGATCCATTGGCGGCGCCAGCAGTGGCCTTTCCGGAGCGCTGGCCGGAGGTGAGGCGGGCGCCAGCTTTGGATTTCTCGGCGGACCACCCGGTTTGGCGTTGAGCTGCATTGCCGGGGCAGTCCTGGGCGCGCTAGCCGGAGGCGTCGCCGGCTGCGTGGCCGGAGCCACACTCGGCAAACAGGTGGATGAGCACGTGCTGCACAACCATCGCTGTCTGAACTGCAAGTACAACTTCAGCCTCTCCTACTAAGTCCCCTCCCCTCGATCTCATTCATTTTGCCGGTGCTGCACCTCGCGCAGCGCTATGGCCGGCTATTACTCAAAGGAAATTCACCATGGCTCATCTCGTCGAACAAATGGCTTATGTGGGCGAAACGCCCTGGCATGGCCTAGGCAACCAGCTCCCGCAAAAACAACCTATCGAAATCTGGCAACGCAAAGCCGGCATGGACTGGCAGATCCAGGAAAGCCCAGTGCACTTCAAGGCAGAAGCTGTCGGCCATCTGGGCAGCATCCACTCCTTCCCAGAACAGAAGGTGCTCTACCGCTCCGACACCAAGGCGCCGCTCTCAGTGGTCTCGCAGCGCTATCAGGTCGTTCAGCCCAAAGAAGTGCTGGAGTTCTATCGCGACCTGACTGAGGTATCGGGCTATGAGCTCGAAACGGCTGGCGTGCTCAAAGGTGGCCGCAAATTCTGGGCACTGGCGCGGACTGGTCAGCACGCAGCGCTCAAAGGCAATGACCAGGTGAATGGCTACTTACTGCTAGCCACCTCGTGCGACGGGACACTCGCTACCACTGCCACGCCGACGACCATCCGAGTTGTCTGCAATAACACCCTCACCATTGCCTTGGATGGCACCTCACGGGCCATCAAGGTGCCGCACAACACTCGCTTCGACTCCCAAGCGGTGAAGAAGCAACTCGGCATCTCTGTCTCGCAATGGGACGAGTTCATGTATCGGATGCGCCATCTGGCCGAGCGCAAGGTACGCCCGAGAGAGGCCACGAGCTTCTTCCTGGACGTACTGTGCGATGTTGCGCCCACGACGGACATTCCCGAAAAACTCGCCAACGAGCGGGCGCTGCGCCGAGTGCATGAGTTGTACGAGGGAGCGGGCCGCGGTGCCACGCTACCTGCGGCGGAAGGAACTGCGTGGGGATTGCTCTGCTCCGTCACCGAATACGTGGACCACGAGCGGCGTGCGCGCAGCAATGAATATCGCCTGGACTCGGCGTGGTTCGGACAAGGGGCGGTGCTGAAGCAGAAAGCGTTGCATGCTGCATTGGCGCTCGCAGCATAAGGGTAATGATCTCGCGCTCAGGCCTCTTCGGCTGAGCACATTAGCAACAAGAGGCCCTCGATAGACATTCAGTCTATTTTCGACTCCTTCCTTTTCATATCGGAAGCAATAGCCCTTAGAAGCAGCACAGGATCTTGTCCTGACTGCAAAGCAACTGCGCGAGTGAGAAGTTCGATTGAGGTCATTCCAAGTGCCTCAGCGACCTGCTCGATGGTTGTCAAAGTCGCCTCTTGCTTGCCCGACTCTAAGCGACTGATGTGTGCCTGGTGCCCAAGGTCAACCTGCGCCAAGTGTCGCTGGCATCTCAGCTCCTTTAAGCACCTCGCGAAAGCGACCTTCAACTCCATCCCGGATTTCTTCGCTCAAAGATGAAGATAATCCATGAGAAGATTGAAAATGGTATGATTACATAGTCATGCTTAATGATATATATTCTCACTAACAACCCAGCCGTAGGAGCGCCGTCCCCGCGGCGGGGTCTAGCTATCAAAACAAGGAGCCTGTTATGCAGGACGCAACCTCAACCCTCGACACCTCTTGGCACTACGAACAAAACGGCGAGCGCAAAGGCGCCGTCTCCCAGCAACAACTGATCGGCCTAATCCAACAAGGCCAACTCACTTACGGATCTCGCGTCTGGAAAAAGGGAATGACTGATTGGATGCAGATCGAGCAAACCGAGCTGCGTCAGCATCTGGAAGATGTGGCGCCGCCACCGCTGACCGGCAGCAGCGTTAACAACAAGATCGTCTGGCTGCTGGCATTCGCTCCGTTGATTGGCTATCTGCTGGAGTCCTTCGTGGCTGGACTGCTGGGCGCGAGTGAAGCGCAGTGGGAGCGAGCCATGTCAGAGAACCGCTACTGGTACGTCACCCTGGCTCTGAACATCGCCCTGTCGGTGCTCGACTCCAAGCGCCTCAAGCAGGCCGGTCACGACGTCAGCCGCTTCAAAGGCTGGGTGTTCGTGGTACCGGTCTACCTCTATCAGCGCGCCAAGCTGCTGAACCAGAACCTCGCCTACTTCATCACCTGGATCGTCTGCTTCGTCATCAGCATCGGCGCACACCAGGGCTAGCCTCACCCTCACTTACGAGAGTTACTCCATGAAAATGATCAGAGCGATAGCGCTGCTGTGCGGCCTTGCCGTGGGCGTGATCGGAACCAGCGCCGTAGCAGGCACCTATGAATGGACCACCGGTTATACCCAGGGTGTGCAGGAACACCTGGTCGACGATGGTAATGGGAACGAGCTGAACATCTCCTGCCCAGACGATGATGAAAGTGCCGTCAGCGCCTACGCCACCATTGGTGGCAAGCAGTATTCGTCCAACGACGACGGTGGATTCGATGTCATTGTCGATGGTACGGCCTACAGCAATCCCTTCTTCACCGACTGCCACGTGTGCGGCAACAACTTCCCTGGCTTCTGGGCCGCACTGCGCAAGGCAAACAATCTTCAGCTCAGCGCAGAGGGCAGGACGGTGAAGCTGCCCACCAAGAATCTTTCCAAAGTTCTGCAACCGCTGAACAGCAAGAAAAACCTTTGCCGCTCCGCCTGGTAACCCAGAGCGGATTGTTGGAAACATCTTTCACAGGATTAAGACGATGAAGAAGTACCTGGCTGTCGCGCTTCTACTCGCGGCCATTGCAGGATGCGGCTCAGAGCCGCCCGTTACCGTTGAGCTCGGCAGAAACTCCGTCTGGGGCGGACCGCAGATTCGCATCACTGCCCGCGAGGACAGCGTCACGATCAACAAAGTGCAGATCAATCGCGGTAACTGCCCCGTCAATGTCCAAGAGCGCCTGCCGTACAAGCTCGCCTTTGGTGAGCTGTTGAAGGCAGATGCACCATCTTGCCAAAAGGTAGTTGAGGTATCTCTCTCCACCAGTGAAGGAGATTACGACTTCACTTTTGACAGCTAGTCCGCGCCTTATCACTGAACGGCCCGAGCGGTTTCCCGCTCGGGCTTTTTTATGCCCGCAGGAAAAGTCATATGCCTCGATCTCATCTCTCTGCTGTCAGCAAGCACGCGCAAAAGCGCCCTGCCCTGCGATTGGTGGGCACCAAACAACTCTCCCGCGAAGCCTGGCTGGCCGTCCGCAAACACGGTATCGGTAGCTCCGATGCCGCTGCAGCCGTCGGCCTCAATCCGTACAAATCCCAATTGGAGTTATGGCTGGAAAAGACCGGCCGAGATGCCGGCTTACCGAAGTCAGATCCCCATGATGAAGAAAGCCCTACCTACTGGGGCAATATCCTCGAACCTATCGTCGCGACGCACTACACCCGCCACAGCGGACACCGGGTACGGCGCATCAACGCCGTGCTGCAGCACCCTGATCCGAAACTGAACTGGATGCTGGCCAACATCGACCGCGAGGTTATCGGCGCCAGCGATGTGCAGATCCTCGAATGCAAGACCGCGGGAATCAACGGCGCGCGCCTCTGGAAAGAAGGCGTACCGGTGTATGTGCAGCTACAGGTGATGCATCAGTTGGCGGTGACCGGTAAACAGGCGGCAGACGTGGCCGTGCTGCTCGGCGGCCAGCAATTGGAGATCCACCGCATCGAGCGTGACGACGAGTTGATCGCTCGGCTGATCGAACTGGAGCAGGATTTCTGGAACTACGTGCAGCGCGACACTCCACCGGCGGCCGATGGCTCCGAATCAGCAGAGCAAGCACTGCGCTGTCTCTACCCAGAAGACAACGGCAACACTCGGGATTTCTCCCAGGATCCCATCCTCTGCGCTGCCTTCGATGAGCTGAAGGAAGCACGCACCACTCTCGAGATCCATAGCAAGCGCGAGGCTGAGCTCAAGCAATTTCTGCAGCAGGCCATGGGCGAAGCCAGCCGAGCGGTGTTCGCCAACGGCTCGGTGACTTGGCGCAAGGCCAAGGACAGCCAAGCCCTGGATGTCCCGCAGTTGCTGAAGGAAAAGCCGTATCTCCTCACACGCTTCTCCACCACCAAGCCGGGAAGCCGTCGCTTCCTGGTCACCTGAATCCATTCCCCCCTTGACCGCCGCGAAGTCGCCCGACTCGGGGCGGGATTTTTTATTCGTCTGGAGAACCACCATGCTTAAAGGCTTGGCTATTACGCCGCCCGTACTCGGGCGGATTTCCATCGGCAAGGTCGTCGAGAAAAACGGCAAACGCCTGCCGGAGAAGGACGATCAATTCACCATCACCTCGCAAGTGCAACTACGTGATGGCTGGATCCATCACCCCATCGACGAGGATCTACGCAAAGCCCAGGGCGGCAAGATTCGCAGCATCACGATCCGCCTGCTGTTCAATTCGCCCGACCTGAATTTTCGTGCCGAGTACTGCCTGTTTGATCGGCAATCCGGCCGGCCGATCTGCGTTGGCAATGGCGAGACCTGTAAGCGTCGCGGCAAGGACAGTATCGACTCACTGCCCTGCCCTTCGCCCGATGGTTGCTCGCTGGCGAAAGGTGGCGCCTGCAAGCCGTATGGCCGGCTCAACGTGGTCATCGGCGATGAAGATGCGCTCGGCAGCTTCGTTTTTCGAACCACAGGCTTCAACAGCATCCGCACGCTGGCCGCTCGCTTGCAGTACCTCCAGGCGATTTCGGGAGATCGTCTAGCGTGCCTGCCGCTGGAGCTGCGTCTGCGCGGCAAATCCACCCGACAAAGCCATGGATCACCAATCTTCTACGTCGATATCACCGTACGCAGCGGGCTGTCGATCGAAGCTGCGTTGCAGCACGCCCGGGAGACCGATGAGGTGCGGCAGGCATCCGGCTTCGACCAGCAAGCCCTCGATGCTGCAGCGCGCCAGGGCTTCGCCAATGGAGCCTTCGAGGAAAGTGAAGAAGAAGGCGGCGCGATCGTTGAGGAGTTCTTTCCTGAGCCTGCGACCGCTGCAGCGACATCTCCCGCTCCAGCAGACGAACCAATCAGCGCCACCACTCGCCCCACGCTATCAACGCTGCTGCGCGAACGTGCCGAAGCGCGCAATCAGCGGCCCATCAGTTAACAAAAACAGGCGCCAAGCAGCAGCCAGACGCCCACTAAACGCTTAGGAGTAAAGCATGCTCATCCTCACCCGCAGCGTCGGTAAAACCATCCGCATTGGCGACGATATCGAGGTCGTCATTCTCCGCGTCAACGGCAACCACGTGCGCGTTGGTGTATCTGCACCTTCCCACATCACAGTGCATCGCGATGAGGTCTACCAGCGGATCCAAGCAAACCTACACTGCCCGACCTGATCGCTCGCCTCACAGGAGAATCGACATGGGGCTACTGCGCTTTCTGGGCCTACTCTTTGTACTTTTCAGCATCTTCGCCGGTACGGCAGCCGTGGTTGGACTAGCAGTCCTGGCTATGCGCTTCTGGCCATTGTTGCTGACGCTCATCGTGGCGCTCGCCATTTTCCACTTTACTACCCGACGAAGCTCGTCTATCCGGGGTTAGGTCGGCATAAACAGGAGCCCTCTGGGCTCCTGTCGCCGTTTCTTTTTTTGCCCCATCGATAGACTGCTTCCGGCCAATTGCAGCCATTCGCGGATGACCCAAATCGGCCAGAAGGGGACTGCAATATCAGTGATGCATTAACCATGCGTCCTATTTACTCAGTGGGGGAGCGCTAGGGCGTCTCTAACAACAGTCATGAGCGCCGTGAGATCAAATGGCTTGTCGAGAATGAGGTAGGCCGGGAAGTCCCGACTCCAGGAGCCGCCAGACATGATGATGATGGGGATGTCTGGGGAGCGCTCTGCAACCTTACGCGCTAAATCCAGACCGTCGATCTCACCAGGCATTAAGACGTCAGTGAGCAAAAGGGCCAGTTGGCCAGGGTTAGCATTGATCCAATCGAGACCATTGTCGGCGTTTCCAAGAACGACTGCGGGAATTCCGTAATTTTCCATCGCCAAGCCAAGAACTCTGGCCAAGGTTGGATCATCGTCAAGAATCAGTACGAATGAGGAACAGTTCGCGGGCGGACCTCGGAGCGTTTCCATGCCAGTTCTCCTGTACGTGTACCGGTGGAAAGCGCTGCCGCGCCTAAGTTCACATTCGTAGTCTGGTCTGCCTCTCCCCACATAAAGGATAAACATGGCAACGACTGCTTTGGTCGTTCTCTGCCGGTCACCATCGACAGAGAGCAGCTTCTAAAAGACGACTGACCGAGCGTTCTACTGCACAGGGCACGACTCCGCTTCCGCGCGTATCGCTTCGATCACTGAACGTCTCTCGCCGATCTCGCTGCGAAAACGCCGGATGGCCGGAAACGCGCTCAACGCGACCCCCAAGTGTTCCGACCAGCCCAGCACGGTAAACAGGTAAGCGTCGGCGATGCTGAAGCGCTCGCCGAACGCGTATCCCTGGTCGGCCAGCGCCTGCTCCATGTAACCCAGGCGCTTGGCAAGTCGCTCGCGCAGCAGCGCTTTCACAGGCTCCGGTATTTCTTCGCTGAACAGCGGGCTCATCCCGGCATGCAACTCGCTGCCGATGAAGTTCAGCTGGGCTTGCAGCTGCGTGCGCTGCAGCGTGCCGTTGGCTGGCGCCAGCGCCGCCTCGGGGCGCAGGTCGGCGAGGTACTGTAGAATCGCCGCGCCTTCGGTGAGTACGGGGCCATCGGTCAACTCCAGCGCTGCCACATAGCCCTTCGGGTTGATGTGCCGGAAGTCGCGGCCATCGGCGGTGCGCTTGGTCTGGTTGTTCACCCGCACCAGCGTGAACGGCAGCTCCAGTTCACGCAGCACGATGTGCGGTGCGAGGGAACAGGCCTGGGGAGCAAAGTAGAGTTTCATCGGGAGTGACCCTGGCTGGAATGGGCGGCCAGTATTTCCCAGTTCGAGCCCGCGCATAAGAACGCACTTTTATGTGGCCAGGGCACAGAAAGGTTACCTGGAAGCAAGTGATGAAGAAGAACGTTTCGGGCTGCTCGGTCGAGGAAGCCATGCACGTCATCGGCGGGCGTTGGCGCTTGCTGCTGGTTTCCTACCTACTCGACGGCAGCAAGCGCTTCAATCAACTGCGCCGGGACATGCCACAGATATCCCAGCGCGTACTGACGCTGGAACTGCGGGCGCTGGAAGAAGCGGGCCTGATCGAGAGAACCGTGTACCCCGAGGTGCCGCCACGCGTGGAGTATTGCCTGAGCGCTGATGGCGATCGGTTACGACCAGTGGTAGAGGTGGTGAGAACCTTTGGCTTGTGGCTGAAGGCCAGACCTGGCCCCAGTACGTGAGTTGTGGAGTGATGGCTGTAGGCTCCAGCTCGCGCGGGGTCGCCGCCTGACACCCAGACTTCAGCCATTTGCAGTTCGCATGCAAGTTCGCTCCAGCCAAAGCTCCCAAGCCATCTAACTGCAAGCCTTGGGCGTCCGCTTCGGGTCGGAAGCGGCCCTAAGATCGCATGCGATGCACCCTAGCCCTTCACTCATGTGGAGGACAAATCATGGCCACACCCGCAACGAAAGCTCGCGAACCTTGGAACAAGGGCAAACTGGTCGGCCAAAAAGCACCGCTACGACTTGGGGACATTTGGGCTATCAGAGTGCGACTTGAGATCGCAAACAAGGAACGTGATCTGGCGCTGTTCAACCTCGCCATCGACAGCAAGCTGCGAGCCTGTGATTTAACGAAGCTGCGCGTCAGAGACATAGCTCACGGCGATCATGTGTCGACGCGCGCGATCGTGATGCAGCAGAAGACCCAGCGACCGGTGCAGTTCGAAATCACTGCTCAGACGCGAGCATCGGTTGAAGCTTGGATCCGAACAGCTTGCCGTCGTAACGACGATTTCCTTTTTCCCAGTAGTGCTCGAATTTCAGCTCACATTTCCACGAGGCAGTACGCCCGCATTGTGAAAGCCTGGATAACCACAATCGGCCTCGACCCCACACTCTACGGAACTCACACGCTTCGTAGGACCAAAGCATCGCTGATCTATCGCAGAACGAAAAACCTGAGAGCAGTGCAGTTGTTGCTCGGCCATACGAAGCTGGAGAGTACTGTTAGGTATTTGGGTATCGAGGTCGATGACGCTCTGGCGATGGCGGAACAGACTGAGGTTTGACCATGCATCCGCCTGAGTGCTGGCCGCCTGCGTAACGCTACCCGCGGCAATCAACTGAAAGAGTCCGGCACCGTGGACCGGTGCCGGCCATATGCCAAGCTGCAGCCAGACTCGCTACGGGAGGATTCTTTGTTCATATGCACCCAACTTACTGGAATGAATCTGGATCGGCTATCTTTCCCACCAAGTTCAATCCCATTAGGGAAAAATCCCCGCAACTGCGACCATTAAAACCTCTAAATCAAAAAACAGAAAGACCAAATAAAAACTCATGAAAGACATAATATCGATGCTCATCCGGCAGACCATTCATCCGAATAATCAAAATTAATCTTAAAATCCCTGCAAACCTCCCCGCTCGCTGTATAATCTAATTCCTCTGCCGTGTTTAGCGGCTCCGTCTTGATGCATGACGCCCATCTCCTCGGCCACTTCACTCTGCAGCAACTCCCGTGGAGATCATCATGGCTATTCGTCAGAATGGAACCGTAAAATGGTTCAACGCAGTAAAAGGTTTTGGCTTCATTACCCCCGAGATGGGGCCGGATATATTCGTCCATTTTCGAGAAATCGACACTCCAGGCTTCAAGTCACTGGATGAAGGTCAGCGCGTGAGCTTCCTGGTGGGCGTTGGCCCTAAAGGTGACCAGGCCGAGCAGGTTAAAGTACTGTGAAATCCCCAGACCCCGCTAACTGCGGGGTCTCTCATTGGGATCAAGCCATGCGACTCTCAGGGAAATAGCGGGGATTCGACATGAAAGAAAAGCGATTTGGGCAAAGCCTTAATATTGCAAGCAGTTGCCTGACACAGGCGATAAATGATCTTGCGGCAGAAGAAGTCAGTTCCGAATCCTCCACGAATAGGGAGAATCTCGCCAGAATCAGACAACAACTTGAATGTGTCGCCGTGATCATGGACTCACTCAAGCGGGCCAATACCCAGTCAATCTCGAATATATTTCCAATCCGCTGATTAGAAACCACCTGACCGGCTTCAATCTTACAAAAAGGCGGGGCACGGCCAGACGAACCCCGGTGCGCTGCTGAGGCGGCCCTGGTCCACATCAAGCACGAAGCGTTTGTTCGCCGTATCCAGCCCCAAGAGACTCCATGGAACTGCAAACCGTTTTTCTCCCATCTCCGTGAATCCGCCAAACGACAGATTGGCACACGCAACTTGCCCACTTTGCGAATCCAGCATGATTTCCGGAGGGCCGCCAAGGCCTTCATCCTCGGAGTTGCAGTTGTCACTCCCGATGAGCCTATCTGCGCCCGGCCGGGGCAGGAATGGTCATCGGCGACTATGCCGTTATGGCCCTCGTAAATACCGCAGGAATCGCGATCTTCAATGTTCACGCCCACTCTGGAACGATGCGATGACAGGGTCGTACAAGGCGCCAGATCAGCATCCGCCGCCGCAAGCTCCAGGTTGCGCGCAAATAGGAGCCCGGTCTGTGCGATAGGGAACTTTGCACCACCGGCAAAGGCCTGAAATTGTATGCTTGAATAGTCGCGATACGCCCCGTGAGGAGGCCGCCATGCGAGAGACTCCCTCCCCCGCGCAGAACCATTTACTGGCCGCACTCCCCCGCGAGGTTCAGGAACGCCTTTTTCCCCATCTGGAGCTGCAACGCCTGGATCTGGGCAAGGTGATCTACGAACCCGGTGATGCGATGCGTTACGTGTTCTTCCCCACCGACTCCATCATTTCGCTTTTGTACGTGATGGAAAGTGGTGCATCGGCCGAGATATCCGTGGTCGGTAACGAGGGGCTGGTCGGTATAGCCGTCTTCATGGGCGGCGAGAGCACCCCCAGCCGCGCTATCGTGCAAAGCGCCGGCAGCGTTTACCGGCTCGCGGGGCAACGAATGAAGGACGAGTTCAGTCGCCACGGCGACATGCTCATGTTGTTGCTCCGCTATACCCAGGCATTGATCACTCAGATGGCCCAGACGGCAGTCTGCAACCGCCATCACTCCATCGACCAGCAACTCTGCCGCTGGCTGCTGCTGTCCCTCGATCGCCTGCCCGGCAACAAGCTGATCATGACCCAGGAGCTCATCGCCAACATGCTCGGTGTACGGCGAGAGGGCGTCACAGAAGCGGCCGGCAAACTGCAGAAGCAAGGTGTGATCGAGTACAGCCGGGGGCGGATCACCGTGCTGGACCGCCCGCGCCTGGAGGCATTGAGCTGCGAGTGTTACGCGGTGGTGAAGGCGGAAACCGACCGCTTGCTACCCTACGTTCCCCGTCGTCCAGGCCATGCGGCGGAGTGACACGAGTTTACAGGAACAGCTCGAGGCGATGCTCGCCAACCGCCAGCGGCACCCGCACCGGGCTTTCGCCGCAGACCAGTGAAAGGCCATCCAGAAGCGCACGCTGGATGCCGCGGCAGTGCGTCCCGGCCGAGGCCACGACGATGCTGTAATGGCAACTATCCACCGTCACGCTGGCGTCGAACCCCGGCCAGTCCAGCGGAATACACGGATCGATGAGCAGACTTGCACCCTCGCGCCGGAGCCCCAGAATCCCTTCCACCCCCGCACGGTACATCCAGCCAGCGGAGCCGGTGTACCAGCTCCAGCCACCACGCCCGACATGGGGTTCAACGGAATAGACATCGGCCGCGACGACATAGGGTTCGATCCTGTAACACTCCACCTCTGTTGCGGTACGTGCATGGTTGATCGGGTTGAGCAGGGAGAACAGCCCGGCCGCCTTGTCGCCCTCACCGAGACGGGCAAACGCCAGGATGCTCCACATCGCCGCATGACTGTATTGCCCGCCGTTCTCGCGCAGGCCCGGCGGATATCCCTTGATGTAGCCAGGATCGCGCGGCGATTGATCGAAGGGTGGAGTGAACAGCAAGGCCAACCCATCATCCTGACGGATCAACCAGCGCTCCAGCGAGGCCATGGCAGTGGCTGCGCGCTCGGGATTCGCGCCGCCACAGAGCACCGCCCAGGACTGGGCGATGGAATCGATCCGGCATTCGTCGCTGGCCGCCGAGCCGAGCCAGGTGCCGTCGTCGAAAGTCGCTCGGCGATACCACTGGCCATCCCAGCCATGCTCCTCCAAGGCCAGCTGCAGCGCCGCCGAATGTTTCCGCCAGCGCACGCACCGCACCTCATCACGCCCCTCGGCCAGAGCACCGAAGCGCTCCAGGGTATGCAACAGCAACCAGCCGAGCCACACACTTTGGCCCTGCCCGCCGACGCCCACACGGTTCATTCCGTCGTTCCAGTCTCCGCTCCCCATCAGTGGCAGGCCGTGGGCGCCGGTCATCTCCAGGCACTGGTCCAGGCCCCGAGCGCAGTGCTCGAACAGTGAAGCGCTCTCCTCCGCAAGCATCGGCTGGAAAAACGTATCGCTCTCGCCAGGATGCAGCTGTGGCCCTTCGAGGAAAGGCAGCATTTCGTCGAGCACCGCAAGGTCCGCGGATGACTCGATATAGCTGGCACAGGCATAGGCCAACCAGACCCGGTCATCGGAGATTCGCGTGCGCACTCCCTGCCCCGTCTGTTCCAGCCACCAGTGCTGCACATCGCCCTCGACGAACTGGCGCCCGGCGGCCCGCAGCAGGTGATGGCGGGTCAGCTCTGGGCAGGCGAAAGACAGCGCCAGACCATCCTGCAACTGGTCACGGAAACCATAAGCACCGCTGGCCTGGTAGAACGCCGAACGGGAATGGATGCGGCACGCCAGCGTCTGGTAGAGCAACCAGCCGTTGAGCATCAGGTCCATGGCGCGATCAGGCGTGCGCACCTGGACTGCGCCCAGCCGCTGCTGCCAGTACCGCGTCACATCGGCCAATACCGCATCGAGATCGATGCTGCGATATCGCTCCACGAGACCACGAACCTCTTCGTCCGATCCGGCTTGCCCCAGCAACGCCAGCACTTCCACGGACTCGCCGACACCCAGCTCGACGATGCATTGCAGGGCAGCGCAAGGATCGAAGCCAGCGCCGGTGGCGCCCGACAACGCCGCGGCGCCGAGCAGAGCCCGAGGAGCCGACAGGCTACCGGCAGGGCCGATGAATTCGCCGCGATCGGCGGTCCAGCTGCTCTGCCGCCCGCCCAGGTCGGCGAAAGCCAGCCGCTCAGAATAAGCGATGCTCCACGGGTTACGTGCCAGTAGCGCGCCGCTGTCGACATCCACCCCAGTCAGGATGAAAGGGGCGCAGGCTCCGCGCGCGGTACCCAGTACCCATTCCACGTAAGCCGTCACCGATAGCCGGCGCGGCCGGCCGGAGGCATTGCGCAGTGTGAGCCGCGATATCTTCAGCGGGTCATCCAGCGGCACGTACTGCAGCAGCTGCGCCTCGATACCGTGGGCTGTGTGGCTGAACCGACTGTAGCCGAAACCATGGGCGGCGCGGTACAAGCCTGCGTCGCGGATCGGCCGGGCGGTAACGCCCCACAATGCCATGCTGTCTTCGTCGCGCAGGTAGAAAGCCTCACCTGCAGGATCGATGACCGGGTCGTTGGACCAGGGGCTGAGCTGATTGTCCCGGCTGTTGCCTGCCCAGGTGTAGCCGCTGCCTTCCGCCGAGACCTGGAAGCCGAACGCTGGATTGGCGATCACATTGATCCACGGCGCCGGGGTCGTGTGGCCATTGTTCAGAACGATGTGGTACTCGCGCCCGCCCAGCGCAAAGCCGCCCAGCCCGTTGAAAAATTCCAGCAGCTCATCACTGCTCGTTACCTCGGTCGCGGGCAGCAGCGGCAAGGCCGCCGGTGCATGCCGGGCGGCAGACGGCTGCGGCTTGGCCGGCGGCAGACGCCCCAGGTGGGCAGCGATGGGGCCGCGGCGCGCCAGCAGGTTGACCCGCGCCACGGCGTTCAGCAGTTCCCGCGCCTCCACGGTCATCAGGTCGGCGCGCAAGGTGTACACGGCGCCGCGCGAGGCCTGGCCCTCGCTGCGTTGACGCGAGGGGCTGCTGCGTACGGCGGTTTCGATGGCGGTCTGCAGATCCTGGACATAGGACGAGGCTCGTTCGTTGACGATCACCAGGTCAACGTCCAGGCCCTTCATCCGCCAGTACTCGCGGGCGCGCAGGAGCTGCCGCAGCAGCGACAAATCGTCGATTTCGTCGATGCGCAACAGGACGATCGGCAAATCTCCGGAAATCGCCAGCGGCCAGAGCCCGGACTGGCGCCCTGCGCCGCGCCGGAGGGCTTCCTGCGGTGCCCTCCAGCGATAATCCGCATAGAGAATCGGCGCCGCCAGGCGCTGGAAATCGGCGGCCTCCTCGGCATCGATGCCCAGGTCGCGCAATTCCACCTGGGCCTGGGTCCAGGCTAGGGTCTTGGCGCGTTCGAAAGCGTTGCGTTCATGGTGTTTGTCGATCAGGTCAAGCAAGGCTTCCCGGGTACTGGCTACCAGTGTCCAGAATGCCACCCGTGCAACCTTGCCGGGTGCCACCCGCAGGCGCAGGCGGAGGGAGAAAATCGGATCGAGCACGCTGCCCTGGGAGTTGCCCAGGGCACGGTGGCCCAGAACTGCCTGCGCCTCCCGCAGGGTTCGGCCACGGCCGAGGAAGCGGGCGCGGTCGGACTCATACTGCGTCTCGCCGATCACCTCGCCCTCGACCACTGCGAAATGGGCTGCCCAGATCGACGGATCGTCCGGCGAGCGCAGGCGTCGCGTGGCGACCAGGGCGCCGAACTCGGCAAGGTATTCTGTCTGTACGAACATCCGCGAGAACACCGGATGCGCGCCATCGGCTGCCGGCGTTGCCAGCACCACTTCGGCATAGGAAGTCAGTTCGATTTCGCGTGCACGGCGACCATGGTTGGTCAGCGACACCCGCCGCACCTCGCCATCGTCCTCTCCGGACACCAGTACTTCCAGGCTGGTCAGCAGCGCGGCGTCGCGCTGGATGAACTCGGCGTGGTCCTCGTCGAACAGTACCTCGCCATTCTCCAGCGGTTGTCCGCCAGGCTGCGCCGTGGCCGACCACAGTGCGCCGCTCTGCAGGTCGCGCAGGAAGATGAAACTGCCCCAGTCGTCGCAGGTGGCATCCTCGCGCCAGCGCGTCACTGCGATATCTCCCCAGCGGCTGTAGCCGCCACCGCTGGCAGTCAGCATCAATGCGTAGCGGCCGTTGGACAGCAGATGAGTGATCGGCGGCCCATCGAGCATTGCATCGACTCGGCGCAGCGTGGACGCATCGGCAATGGTGTCGCTGGGCGCTACCGTTACTTCCTCGGCGCGGGGATGCCCCAGCGCCACATCGCGCGGGACGCGCTCCTGCAATAGCAGTTCGCTGGCCTGGATCATCGGCTCGCGATGCAGGCGGCAGCGCATGCGCCCGTGCTGCAGGGTATTGGCGATGGCGACGATGCTCATGCCCTGGTGGTGGGCCATGAAACTGCAGACGATGGCGACGCTTTCCCCGTCCTGCAGGCGTGAGCGGGTGAAGTCCAGAGCCTCGTAGAAGCCATAGCGGCCGAGCGCACCGACGGCTGTCAAGTGATCGAAATTGCGCTGCGCCCCTTGCGCATCGACCATGGTCGCCAGCGCCGTGGCATAGGGCGCTATGACAACGTTCTCGGCCAACCCGCGTTTGAGACCAAGACCCGGCACGCCGAAGTTCGAATACTGGTAGGTGAATTCCAGATCGCGGGCGTTGTAGGCCGATTCGGAGATGCCCCAGGGGATGCCCAGCGCGGCGCCGTAGGCCTGCTGCCGCGCCACGACAAGGCGATTGGTCTGTTCCAGCAGGCTGCCGGCCGGCGCCCGCATGACCAGCGAGGGCATCAGGTACTCGAACATCGAGCCGGACCAGGAGATCAGCGCCGAGCCACCGGGCACCGGCGTGGCCGTGCGGCCCAGGCGGAACCAGTGGCGGGTCGGCAGGTCGCCCTTGGCGATGGCGAACAGGCTGGCCAGGCGCGCCTCGGAGGCCAGCAGGTCGTAGCAATTAGGGTCCAGGCGGTTGTCGTCCACGCAATAGCCGATGGACAGCAGCTTGCGCTCCTGGTTGAGCAGGAAACCGAAATCCATCTCCAGTGCCAGCCGGCGCGCCGTATCGGCCAGAGCCTGAAGGCGTCGGCCCAATGCCTTTTCATGGCCATGCCGTCGGTCTCGGCTGTGCTCGGCGAAGGCCCTGCGCAGTGCGTCGAACCAGAACGACAGGTCGCCGCCCTCCTCGCCAGCCGGCGCGAGGCCCGCGACGCCCCGCACGGCCTTTTCCGCGCGGTGCCCGAGAGCGGGCAGCAAGGCGTCGAGCGACTGTGGGCCGGTGAGGGCCCGGTGAATCTCCCGCACGTCGGCCTTCACCTGCAGCAACGCGACATCTTCAGCCAGCGGCAGCGCTGCAACGGCTTGCCGTGCCAGGTGCAGGGTGTCGAGCAGGCCCTGGCGGGCTTCCTCCACCAGCGGGCTTGCGCGCCACTCCTCGCACGCGTTGGCCAGCACGATCAGGTGCCCAGCCAGGTTGCCGCTGTCCACCGAGGACAGGTACCTCGGTTCCAGGGCCCGCAGGTCGCGGGTTCCGTACCAGTTGAAGAAATGGCCGTGGCTGCGCGGCAGCTTCTCCAGCACCGCCAGGGTGCCTTCCAGGCGCTCAAGCGTCTGCAGGCCGCCGGCCCAGCCGAAATCGCGAGCGGCCACCGCGGACAGCAGGTAGAGGCCGATATTGGTAGGCGAGGTGCGGTGAGCCAGCACAGGCCTGGGCTGCTCCTGGAAGTTGTCCGGCGGCAGCAGATTGTCCGCCGGCGTGACGAAGGTCTCGAAGAAGCGCCAGGTTCGCCGTGCGCACAGGCGCAGTGCGGTTGCGTCATCCTCCTCCAGGCCCGAACGACGCGACGGCTGCGTGGGCCTGCTGCTGTAGAACGCGAGCAGAGGCGCGCTCAACCAGAGCAGGGTCAATGGCAGGATCAGCAACCAGTTCGCCGGCTGCAATGCCAACCCGGTGATGCCGGCCGATGCGGCGAGGGCCGTCCCGCCGGCCATCTGCCGATAGCTGCCGAGCCAGCCAGGGCGCGGCTTGCGTGAGGACTGTGCGGCAGTGGTCCACTCCAGCAGGTTGCGCTGGCTGACGTACATCCGCCAAAGCGTGCGCAGGATGGCATCGACCATGCTCGAGGCATCGTTTGGCAGAAAGGCCAGCGACAGCAGGATCTGCAGCAACGCACGACGGAAGTCGGCGCCGAGCATGGCGAAGTGGCTGCGTAATCGAACACCGGAGCGCGCTGGCAGCAACGCGCAGTAGATCGGCAGTAACGGCGGGATCGCCTGGGTCAGAATGACCAACGTCGCGGCCAGCAGTGCCTGCGGCAATGGCAGCCACCAGCAGAGCAGCAGGCTGGCCAGGGCGAAGGGCACGACCAGCGACCGGCGCAGGTTGTCGAGCATCTTGCAGCGGCCGATCAACGGCATCGCCTGCGGCCCGCGCCAGTGGCCGAGCATCCACGGCAATAGCTGCCAGTCGCCGCGGGTCCAGCGGTGCATACGCCTGCTCGCCACATCGAAGCGCGACGGCGACTCTTCGACGACCTCGACATCCGACGCCAGCCCTGCGCGGGCGAAGATGCCTTCGAAGAGATCATGGCTGAGCAGTCGATTGTCCGCAACCCGGCCGGCCATCGCGCGCTCGAAGGCATCGACGTCATAAATCCCCTTGCCGGTGAAGGAGCCTTCACCGAACAGATCCTGATAAACGTCCGACACCGCCGCCGCGTAGGGGTCCATGCCTGCCGGGCCGGAAAAGACGCGCTGGTACAACGAGCCCTCCCCGCCCATCGGCAGCGATGGCGTCACCCGCGGCTGGAGTACCGCGTGGCCGTTGATCACTCGCTGCTGCAGGGCATCGAAGCGCGGCTGGTTCAGCGGGTGGCCCATCTTGCCGATAAGGCGCAGGGCCGCCTCGCGGGGCAGGCGAGTATCGGCGTCGAGGGTGATGACCAAGCGTACCTCGCTCGGCACTCGCGGCGGCTCTCCGGCAATCGCCACGAAGCTGGTATCGGTGGCGCCGCGCAACAGCCGGTTCAGTTCATGCAACTTTCCGCGCTTGCGCTCCCAGCCCATCCAACAGCCCTCGGCAGGGTTGAAGCAGCGCCTGCGAAACAGCACGAAGAAGCGCTGGCCGCCGGGCCCCTGGCCGTAATGCCGATTCAGGCGGTCGATGGCCGCAGCCGCAACAGCGAGCAGCGGTGCATCACTGGGCAGGACCTCCTGTGGCGCGTCGACGCCATCGAGAATCAGCACGAAGGTCAGGTCACCGCCGATACCCGCGAGATGGTGGACCTCCAGCCGCTCGATCTGCTCCAGCAGATCGGCCTCAGTGGTCAGCAAGGTCGGCACCGCCACCACGGTGCGCAACGCCTGTGGCACGCCGGCCAGGAGTTCCAGCGCAGGCAGCGTTATCGCGCCAAAGCTCCAGGTCACCAAGCGGTTGATGAGTGCCGTGGCCACTTCGGTCACCGGAACGCAAAGGCAGGCCAGGAAGGCCAGCATCCAGCCCCAGGAGGGCGCAGGCTGATTCAGCAGATGGAATACGAATCCCAGCAGCACCAGGCTGAGCAGGCCGATGGTACCGATGTAGCCGCCCATGCCCAGGCGCACGCTGAAGCGATTCAGGCGCAGGTGCAGCGTCGGGCTGAAGCCGATGGCGCGCTCCAGCGTCGGGCGGCCTTCAGCAATCAGATGAAACCCGGGATCGGATTCACGGCGTGGGTCTTCGCCTTCCGGATGTTCGGCAACAGACAGACGGCAAGCCTCCAGGGCGTGATCGACCACCTGGAGCTCGTCCAGGCACGAGCCGCGCGCCAACTGTTCGATGGCGCTGCGATAGAGGTTACGAGTGGGGAAGTCCATGGCAGCGAAGTTGCTGCCGTCGCGCAGCCGCGCGTCGACCAGGCTGACACTCTCGAAAAGCTGTGCCCAGTCGATATCGGAGATCAGGCGCATGCTGGTAATCACATTGCGCACTGTGACATTGGAGGCGCCCAGGCGCTGCTGCGCATGCTGGACCGCCGCTTCGACGCTGACGCCCTGTGCGTGCAGGCGCTCTTCGAGCCAACCAAGTGTCGGTGTCGTGCGCGGGTCCTGGTCGCGCATGCGTTTGGCCAGTTGGGCTGAGAACACCTCGGAAAGCGGACCGGTCGAGCGCGCGGCGATATCCGCCTCCAGCGCCGAGCGAGCGTGCCCTGGCGAGAGCAGGCGCTCGGCCAGGGCATCGGCATCGGCACGGGCTATGCGGCCGGCGCTGATCTGCTCGGCCAGGCGCCGCAGGTTCTCGATCAGGACGATGCGCAGGGTGATCGCCACCGCCCACAGTTCGCCAATGGTCAGTGGCTGGACTCGCTGGTAGGCATGGATGAAGCGCTGCAGCAGTTCCACATCGAGGTGGCTGTCGGTGTGCGCCACGAAGGCCCAGGCCAGGCCGAAGACCCGCGGGTAGCCGGCGAACGGTCCATCGGCGAGCTTGGGCAACTGCCGGTAGTAGCTAGGCGGCAGGTCGTCGCGGACCTCACGGATCTGTTCTTCGACGATGTGGTAATTGTCCAGCAGCCACTCGGCAGCCGGTACCAAACCATTGCCCCTTTCCAACTCGACAGCGCTGGCTCGGTAGGCAGCCAGCAGGACAAGGGCGTTGTCATCCAGGCGCACATGCAACGGCAGTACACGCCTTGGCGTATCCGTCACTTGTTGTGCCAGGGCCAGGCTCTGCGCGTGCTGTTCGAGCCGTTCGATGCCGAAGAGTTCTTCGCGAACCGGTACCAGACTGTCCCAGGGAGGCTTCGATCGGCCGCGGCGCAAGGCCCGGAAATGGAGCGACATCATGGCAATGCTCCGGAAGTGCGTCGGAAACCTGGCAGGTCGACACGAGCGCCAGGGTGGCACGTACAGAGAAAGCCCCCTCTGTCGGTACCCGGAGGCTCCTGAAGTGGGGCATGCCTGAGTCCAACCTTCGCAGACCAGGACTACGACGTCGGTGCGGTTGCGCACTTAAGGGCCGCCTGAGGCTCGGCTCGGTGCCTGCCAGGCGCATTGATCATTCTTATCGCACTATTCCAATGAAAGGCAGGTCGTCTAATCAATGGCCTGTGTCATTGCCTCCCCCACAGGAAACGCTGGTTCCGTTCCATGCATCGAATGCACGTCCAGCCCCCGAGCGCCGATACGTCTCAGGGCAATTCCCTAGCCCGCTGAAGAGGTGACTGTCATGGAATCGAACGACATCAATGCACGGTTCTACGAGGACTTGCGCCATCTGATCGCGCAATCGGCGTTCACGCCGGACAGTCCGCAGGATGTGATCGCCCGCTACATCCTCGCCCATGGCTTTGCGGCGCTCTCCGAGACCCAGTTGCAGCAGTTCTGCACCGAGTTGCTACCCATGCTGGAGGAACTGGGAGTGGAGGCGCCGCATCAGATAGAGGCCACGTTGCCGAAGGAAACCGCGGCCACATCAGCCCGTGCGGAAGACCAGGCGCCGAGCTTGCCCGGGGATACTGGAGGCAAGCCATGATGGGCGCCCGCACACCAGCAGAGGATCACATAGCCGAGCGCTCCCTGTCCCACGGGAGCTTTCAAGCATTGGCAACCTGGACTGGATGACAACGACATGGGCAGTATTTCACCGCACATCCTCCTGCTGGAGGACGAGCTGACCGTCCGCATTCTGATGACGCAGATCCTGGCCAATCTTCTCGACGCGCAGGTCACCGCCTTCTCCAGCGCCGAAGATGGAATCGAGCACCTGAAGCAGCCGGACACGCGGGTGGATCTGATCATCACCGACATTCAGATGGTCGGGCTGCTCGACGGCTACGACGTTGCCAGACTCTCTCTGCAGCACTGTCCCTCGACGCCCGTCGTGATCACCTCGGGACTCAATGGACCGGAGCGCAGAAAGCCGCTCGAGAACTCGACGTTCCTGGCCAAGCCATGGGACCTCGCAACGCTCGAGGGCACTCTTCGTGCGCTCCCGGAACGAAGGACGCCTGGTGGTGAGGAGGAGCCCTGATTGCAATCGACGGCTACTGACACTCGAAGTCCAGGCTCTCATCCTCGGTAACTCTGCGTGCCGGAACCTGTGCTTCCTCTGCAGGCGGGGTGAAGACGAGGGCCAGCTCTCCCTGCAACCATTGACTGAGCGTTCTCAGCGCTTGCGCGCCTTGCAGGCAATGCTGGCCGATGCCCACGAACGTAATCCCCTCCCTCTGCAGGAAGGACATGAGCTGAAGGCTGATGGAGCCCATGGCGGACCGAGAGAGTGCGCATGAGTAACCCGGAAGCCAGGTGTCGAGCATTTTCCCGGCAGCGATCAGTGACAATCTGTTCATCGGCTCTGGTGACCTCCATCGTAACCGGCAGCTGCACGATCAACGACGCGGCCTGCGCCGAACCGCCGGCGTTTCTTTCACCCTGATCTGGCGATTGGCCTGCGGCACAGGGTGTGTCGTCATGGACAGCTGACGCCATGCCCTCCTGCAGAGAATCACCGCATGCCGCCATTGGCGCCGCAGACCCGCCGCCACACTGCGTTTTCTGTAGTCATCCATCGATGGCGCATCACTGGTCATGAACATCTCCGGCGCGGCCGGGCTTCGTGCCCTTCTCCGGTCGATAGGTCGGATTTCCAGCAGAATCGACCTCCAGCGATTGCTGGAGTACCGCTTCCGCTCTGGTCTTCGGATTGGAGTAGTTATCTGAGCCCGGCAAACGCGGCGCTTCGTTGCGTCTGCCTTGCGGATGAGTCTTCCCCTTGGGTTCAGCGGCCCCGCCATGGGGGCCTTGCTTGCCTGTCTGGTTCATGGTCGCCTCGCCGCGCTTCCCACTCCTGCACCTTGCAGAGTGTGGAGGGAGCGACAATGACAACCTTTCACCAGGTTGTCGGTGCGGTAGCCCACTTGCGCTGGTCACCCAATAACGGGCACCGGTACGTGCGTTAACAGACGGACCGACGCCTTGGCTTCGCGGATGCTGGAAACTGGTTCGAAAGGTCGCGCTGCAGGAGAGCAACCATGACCCACTACTGCCATCAGGTCTCAGGTGTGTTCACCCGACGATCACAGGCCGATTGCGCGAAACAGGACCTGTTGGGGTTAGGCATTCGTCTGGATCGAGTGCGCATATTCGACAACCAGGAACTGGTGCCCTCCGGGCGCCTGCGCGCGAAGCGGCGCCCCTTCAGGCAGGTCATCAAGGGCGTTGCCGTCGGGGCGCTGTTCGGCCTGCTGGTCAGTGCGCTGCTCGCAATCGCCATGACGAACGCCGGAGCAGGCCTCTTCGGCGGCTCGCCGCTGCTCGAATTGCTGGGCTGGGGTGCTGTCGTGGGAGGGCTGGCGGGCGCGGCAATCGGCGCTTCGGCGAACTTCAGCCAGGACGACCATCCCTTCGGGTACACCCTCCTGCCAGGAAATGTCGTTCTGCTTGCCGAGACCCACTCGGCGCGCGAAACCCTGCGCGCCTTCGAAGTCATCGAAAGAGCGCCCGGAGTCGGTGCGCACATGGACATCAGCCTGGTCTGAGTTGGCACATGACGACGCAGCGGCCGACTTCGGGCAGCCGACGGACAACAGCGTCAGGATGGCCCTCCGTGCGCCATCGCACGCTCGGCGGGAACTACTCCTCCGAGGGATCGCCCGGAGACTTGTGCGGAGCCTGTGATGGGTCTTCAGCCGGATCAACCGATGGCGGCAGCGTCGGCTGTTTCTTGTCGCGATCTCGAAATGAATATCGCTCGGCGGGAGAGCCATATTCACCGCCCGGCAGTGTGGGCCTGACACCCCCACCGGCTGGCGACGGGCTGTCAGGAACTGTTCCCGGTTGTTTTTTCATGGCGACCTCTGGTGAGCCGATCACTGCTGATCGCCAGGACGTACCGAAACGCCAGGCCAGCTCGGTGTTGACGGAATGCAACCATGGCAGGTCGCAACTCCTGGCGTCGGTACGCAAGCGCGCTTAGCCCCTCACAAATACCGGCAGTGCTCGCGGGCCCCTTCCCAGCGGATTGCTCCAGTGGTCTAGCGCACAGACAGACGAACGCCTCAGGCGCAATCTTCAAATGAGCGTTGCGCTTGAATGCAGGAGGACACCATGAACCCCATCACCCTCTTCATCGTCACGGTTCTGACGGCCATCGGTGCCGTCCTCATCTACCTTGGCCACTCGGTTGTGGGCATCGTTGTGCTGGTGTGCGCACTGGTCGTCTCGCTGTCCCTCAAGATGGCCAATACCTGGCAGAAATTCGTCGTGTTGCGCGCAGGTAACCTGCAAGGCGTGCGCGGGCCCGGACTGTTCATGATCATTCCGGTCCTGGACAGCGTCGTCGCTGTGATCGACGAGCGAATCCAGACCACGGCGTTCAATGCCGAGCAGGCACTGACTCGCGATACAGTGCCGGTGAACGTCGACGCCATCATCTTCTGGCACGTGCACGACGCCCGCAAAGCGGCACTGGCTATCACCGACTACCGGCAGGCCATCGACCGGGTAGCACAGACCTCTCTGCGGGAAATGATCGGTTCGTCGATGCTGGCCGCGCTGCTATCCGATCGAAGCAGCTCCGATCAGCAGTTGTGCCGCGAGATTGGTGAAAAGACCCAGAAATGGGGTGTCACCGTCGGCTCGGTGGAGATCCGCGACGTGGCCATCCCGGTGGCATTGCAGGACGCCATGTCACGCCAGGCGCAGGCTGAACGCGAGAAGCAGGCGCGAATCATCCTGGGCTCAGCAGAAGCGGAAATCGCCGGACGGTTTGTGGAAGCAGCCACGATCTATGCCGGTCAGCCTACGGCCCTGCAGTTGCGCGCAATGAACATCATCTACGAGACCACCAAGGAGCGCGGAACCACCATCCTCATTCCCAGCTCCATGGTCGACAGCATGAATCCGACTGTCGCCGTCGCAGCTGCGGTGGCCACCCAGGCCGGTACGATCCATGCCAGCGACGAACCTTCGCATGAGAGTCCGCGAGTCAATGTGCAGGCGAACATCGACAGACCGTCAACAATGGGGCGCAGCCAGGATGAACGCAGCACAGCGGGCGTGCACGCCGAACGGGTTGATGCAGCCGTTCCTTAGACAGGATTTGTCCGCTTCCGGCCAATAGCGGACTATCGGCATCGCTATCATCAGTTCTCTAGATCGAGCCTGCCACCAGGCCGGTGCTCATCAGTACAACGAGGAATTGCTTCGACGGCGTGGGATGTTCTTCCAGGGCAAGGAGGAGATCGCAGAATTTGTGACCATAATACATTTTAGTCACTAATTGTCTATCACCATGCCGCTCTGTAGGCTATCACCCATGAACAAGACCCCCTCCCCCAAAGTTGCAGCACGTGGCCCAATGGATCACGAGGTGCGTGATCAGATCGTAGCAGCGGCGACCGAGCACTTCCGCCTGTATGGCTACGAGAAGACCACGGTTTCCGACCTGGCCAAGGCCATCGGTTTTTCCAAGGCCTATATCTACAAGTTCTTCGAGTCCAAGCAGGCCATCGGCGAAATGATCTGCTCGAACTGCCTGCAGCAGATACAGACCGAGGTAAGGGCCGCCATCGATGAGGTGGACAGCCCGCCCGAGAAGCTACGGCGCATGCTTAAGGCGCTAGTGGAAGCCTGCCTGCAGCTGTTCTTCCAGGATCGCAAACTCTACGAGATAGCTGCCTCCGCCGCCTACGGGCGCTGGCCGGCAACCTTGCTCTACGAAGGCTTCATCGAGCAGACCCTTCGCGAGATCCTGCAGCAGGGCCGGCAGAGCGGCGACTTCGAGCGCAAGACGCCCCTGGACGAAACCACCCGCGCGATCCACTTGATCATGCGCCCCTATTTTAACCCGCTGCTGCTCCAGTACGGGCTCGAAACCACCGCTGAAGCTCCGACCCTGCTGTCCAGCCTAGTGTTGCGGAGTCTGTCACCCTGATTAGTGACTATTGACTAAATTGGTCACTAGAATCAAAGTGAGGCTTCCTACGACTTCGCAACGGGTTCCTCATGCGCCGGCGCAACCTCCTTTTGTCCACTCTGGTCGGCGTGATGCCGTTCGTGCTAGTCGCCTGCAGCGACCAGACGCCCCCCGATCCCCGCACTGACGCGCCACTGGTTCGCGCCACCATCATCCAGTCGGCAACCGTTACATCACGTTCCTTCACCGGCATCGTCGCGGCCAGAGTGCAGAGCGACCTGGGTTTCCGCGTGTCCGGCAAGGTGTTGCAGCGCCTGGTCGATACCGGCCAGACCGTCAAGCGTGGCCAGGTGCTTTTGCGTCTGGATCCTATCGACCTGCAACTCGCCGCTCATGCACAGCGCGAGGCGGTGGCCGCCGCGCGAGCAAGGGCTCGGCAGGCCAGCGATGACGAAGCTCGTTACCGCGCCCTACGCGGCACTGGCGCGGTGTCGGCATCCGCCTACGACCAATACAAGGCAGCGGCGGATGCGGCTCGCGCGCAACTCAGTGCAGCCGAGGCACAAGCCAAGGTTGCCGATAACGCCACCCGCTACGCCGAGTTGCTCGCCGATGCCGATGGCATCGTCATGGAAACACTGGCCGAGCCAGGCCAGGTGGTCAGCGCCGGCCAGGCCGTCGTACGGCTCGCACATGCCGGCCCACGCGAAGCGCTGGTGCAACTGCCGGAAACCCTACGCCCGGCAGTCGGCTCCACTGCTGAGGCCAGACTCTTCGGCAGGCAAGACATCAGCGTCGCCACCCGGCTGCGCCAGTTGTCGGATGTCGCCGACCGCCAGACCCGCACCTTCGAGGCGCGCTACGTGCTCGATGACGAGCTGGCTAACGCGCCGCTGGGCACCACCATCACCGTGCAAATCAGCGAGCAGCAGACCGCCCTAACGAGCGCAGTGCAGGTGCCCATTGCCGCTCTGTACGACGGAGGTAACGGGCCTGGCATCTGGGTGATTCGCGGAGAACCGGCGCACGTGGAGTGGACGCCCGTCAGCGTTCAGTCGCTGGATGATGAGAGCGCCCGCATCAGCGGCGCGATCAAGCCGGGCGACCAGATCGTCGCTCTCGGTGCGCACCTACTGCGCGACGGCCAAGCCGTTCGCCTGGCCGAGCCGGTCACCGTGGCGGCAACCGAGGAAGGCCAGCCATGAGCGAAGGTCGTTTCAACCTTTCCGCACTCGCCGTGCGCGAGCGCTCCGTCACCCTGTTCCTGGTCTGCCTGATTTCCCTGGCGGGTCTGGTCGCCTTCTTCAAGCTCGGGCGGGCAGAAGACCCGGCCTTCACCATCAAGGTAATGACCATTGTCACCGCCTGGCCGGGGGCCACCGCCCAGGAAATGCAGGATCAGGTCGCCGAGAAAATCGAGAAACGCCTGCAGGAACTGCGCTGGTACGACCGCAGCGAGACCTATACACGCCCGGGGCTGGCGTTCACCACCCTGTCGCTGCTCGACACCACCCCACCCTCAGAGGTGCCCGAGGAGTTTTACCAGGCGCGCAAGAAGATCAGCGACGAGGCCAAGACGCTGCCTGCCGGGGTTATCGGCCCGATGGTCAACGATGAGTATTCGGACGTCACCTTCGCCCTGTTCGCGCTCAAAGCCAGGGGCGAGCCGCAGCGCCACCTGGTGCGCGACGCCGAGACCCTGCGTCAGCGTCTGCTGCATGTACCCGGCGTGAAAAAGGTCAACATCATCGGCGAGCAAGCCGAGCGCATCTTTGTCGAGTTCTCCCACGAGCGCCTGGCCACCCTAGGCATCGGCCCACAGGACGTGTTCGCCGCGCTCAATGGGCAGAACGCCCTGACCCCGGCCGGCTCCGTGGAAACCCTCGGCCCAGACGTGTTCCTGCGCCTGGATGGTGCTTTCGATGAACTAGAGAAGATTCGTGACACCCCGATCATCGCTCAAGGTCGCACCTTGAAGCTTTCCGATGTCGCCACGGTCAAGCGCGGCTACGAAGATCCAGCCACCTTCCTGATTCGCAACGGCGGCGAACCGGCCCTGTTGCTCGGCATCATCATGCGTGAAGGCTGGAACGGGCTCGATCTGGGCAAGGCCTTGAACGATGAGGCGCAGCAGATCAACGCTGAACTACCGCTGGGCATGAGCCTGAGCAAGGTCACAGACCAGGCCGTCAACATCAGCGCGTCCGTCGACGAGTTCATGATCAAATTCTTCGTCGCGCTGCTGGTGGTCATGCTGGTGTGCTTCGTCAGCATGGGCTGGCGCGTCGGCGTTGTGGTCGCAGTGGCGGTGCCGCTGACCCTGGCGATGGTCTTCGTGGTGATGGCCGCCAGCGGCAAGAACTTCGATCGCATCACCCTGGGCTCGCTGATCCTCGCCCTAGGTCTGCTGGTGGACGATGCGATCATCGCCATCGAGATGATGGTGGTGAAGATGGAGGAAGGCTACGACCGCGTGCGAGCCTCTGCTTACGCCTGGAGCCACACAGCGGCGCCGATGCTCTCCGGCACCCTGGTCACTGCCGTCGGCTTCATGCCCAACGGTTTCGCCCGCTCCACGGCCGGAGAATACACCAGCAACATGTTCTGGATCGTTGGTATCGCATTGATCGCCTCCTGGCTGGTCGCGGTGATCTTCACGCCGTACTTCGGCGTCAAGCTGCTGCCGGCGATCAAGAAGGTCGAGGGCGGTCACGACGCAATCTACAACACCCCGCGTTACAACCGCTTTCGTCGGATTTTGGGTAAGGTCATCGCCCATAAGTGGCTGGTCGCAGGCTCAGTGGTCGGGCTGTTCGTGACGACCGTGCTCGGCATGGCGCTGGTCAAGAAGCAGTTCTTCCCCATATCCGACCGCCCCGAAGTGATGGTCGAGGTACAGATGCCTTATGGCACCTCGATTCTCCAGACCAGCGCCGCTGCGGAAAAAGTCGAGACCTGGCTGGCCCAACAGGCAGAGGCGAAGATCGTCACGGCCTACGTCGGCCAGGGCGCGCCACGCTTCTTCATGGCCATGAGCCCAGAGTTGCCAGATCCGTCGTTCGCCAAGATCGTCGTACGCACCGACAACCCGGAAGAGCGCGAGGCGCTCAAGCACAGGCTGCGCAAGGCGATTGCCGAGGGGCTGGCCAGCGAGGCGCAGGTACGTGTCAGTCAATTGGTGTTCGGCCCATACTCGCCGTATCCGGTGGCCTACCGGATCACCGGCCCGGATCCGCAGCGCCTGCGTGAGATCGCCACCGAGGTGCGCCAAGTGATGGAGGCCAGCCCGCTGATGCGCACAGTCAATACCGATTGGGGCACCCGAGTTCCCACGCTGCACTTCAATCTGCAGCAGGATCGCTTGCAAGCGGTGGGGCTGACCTCCAGTGCCGTCGCGCAGCAACTGCAGTTTTTGCTCAGCGGCGTGCCCGTTACCGCCGTGCGCGAAGACATCCGCACGGTACAGGTGATGGCCCGTGCCGCCGGTGATATTCGCTTCGACCCGGCGCGGATGATGGATTTCACCCTGGCCGGTGCCAATGGTCAGCGCATCCCGCTGTCGCAGGTGGGCGAAGTGGAAGTGCGCATGGAAGAGCCGATCATGCGCTGGCGGGATCGCATGCCGACCCTCACCGTGCGCGGCGATATCGCTGAAGGCCTACAGCCGCCAGACGTGTCGACCGCCATCAGCCAGCAGTTGCAACCCATCATCGAACGGCTGCAAAGCGGCTATCGCATCGAGCAAGCGGGCTCCATCGAGGAATCGGGCAAAGCCAGCAAGGCCATGCTGCCGCTATTCCCGATCATGCTGGCCGTCACGCTGATCATTATCATCCTGCAGGTGCGCTCGATCGCCGCGATGATCATGGTCTTTCTCACCAGCCCGCTGGGGCTGATCGGTGTAGTGCCGACACTGATCCTGTTCCAGCAACCGTTCGGCATTAACGCGCTGGTGGGGCTGATCGCGCTGTCTGGCATCCTCATGCGCAACACGCTGATATTGATCGGGCAGATCCGCCAGAACGAGGCGGCAGGTCTCGATCCGTTCCGCGCCGTGGTCGAGGCCACCGTGCAGCGTGCCCGACCGGTGATTCTTACCGCGTTGGCTGCGATCCTGGCGTTCATCCCTCTCACCCATTCGGTGTTCTGGGGCACGCTCGCTTACACCCTGATCGGCGGTACCTTCGCCGGCACCGTGCTGACCCTGGTGTTCCTGCCGGCCATGTACGCGATCTGGTTCGGCATCCGCCCGATCTACCACAGTCCAATTACGCAGGCACGGCCTGCATGAACCACCCAGTGGTTGTTATAACCGGTGTGTCATCAGCTACGGCCGGTTTCGGCCTTTCCCGAACGGCAGCTTTGGGTCGATTGCGGCCTTTCACCAATGTCAGCAAACGGCCGCTATCCGCCGTCAAACGCCTTGGGCTGGGACGTGGAAGTCCGGACGACCAGCTTGGTCGGGTAGATCTTTACCTTCGGCGGCAGCATTCTGGACTCAGGCGAATGCAGCAGATCGGTAAGGAACCTCGCCGCGCACTCGCCCTTTTCCAATAGCGATTGGCGGATGGTGGTCAGCCCCTTCTCGGCCGCTTCCGGGATGTCGTCGAAACCGACCACAGAGACATCGCCCGGCACGGCGACGTCCAGCGACTGGGCCGCTGCCAGGCAAGACAACGCCATGACGTCCGAGCAGGCGACCACCGCCGTCACTTCTTGCTTGCGCAGCAGGGTCTCGGCGGCGGCCTTGCCCACCACGGTATCGAAGCCGCCGGCTTCGATCACGTGCAGGTCCTCGAAGCGCAGGCCAACCGTGGCGGCCTCTTCCAGGTAGCCAGTCAGGCGCTCGCGAACGATCATTTCGGTGGAGCGGTTGTAGCGTCTCTCGTCGACCATGCCGCGATAGCCGTCAGGCTTGAGGCGCTCCAGCAGAATGCCTATCCGCCGATGGCCCAGGCCAAGCACGTGGCGCATCTGTTCGCGCGCGGCACCACGGTCATCGATCCCCACGTAGGGCACGCCCTCGATGCGTGGCGAGTCGACCACGACGAAGGGGATCTTGCGCTTGATGAGGTACTGGATGGTCGGATGATCGTCCGGCAGGGTCGAGATGATCAGCCCGTCCACCAGGCCGCGCACCGCCATGTGTACGTCGCCGCCCTGGCCATCTTCTTCCAGACGCCGGCTGTTCATGGGGAACAGCGTCAGGGCGACGTTGGACAGTTCGTTGATATTGCTGATGCCGCGCAGCAGTGCGGTGGCCCAGGGGTCGTCGATGGCGTAGGACAGCTGGTCCATGACGATCAGCCCGATGGCGCCGATACGCCCCGAGCGCAGGCTGCGCGCGCGCAGGTTGGGTCCCGGATAGCCCAGCTCCTCGGCGACCGCGAAGATGTGCTCACGCTGCGCCGCCGATACCTTTGGCGAGCCGCTGTAGGCGTAGGAGACCGCTGGCTGTGAAACGCCCGCGGCAAGCGCTACGTCCTTCATGGATATCATCGCAAGCACCTCTGGATATGACGCGGGCTACCGCGTTGACGACAGAAAAAAGGGCTCCCGGACCGGCTGCCGACAACCTATGCCAGACCGTGAGCCCCGTCCCGGGCCCTGCTCGGGCACCGAGGCGCAACAGTTGAAATCAGTTGGCAAGCGGCTCAGCCACCGGCCAGGCTCGCGAGGATCTGCTCATGAAGCCTCCGGTCCCCGCTTACCACGACAGCACCGCCGTGCTGCGCGTCGCCACCCTCCCAGGTGCTGACGACGCCGCCCGCCCCCTCGATGATCGGGATCAGCGCCTGGATGTCGTACGGCTTGAGGGCAGGCTCGATGACCGCATCCAGTTGCCCCAGGGCGACCATGCAGAAGGCGTAGCAGTCACCGCCATAGCGGGTCATGCGCACCCTCCCGGCGACCCTCTGGAAGGACTGCTGGTGCCCGGCAGTGGCGAAGTTCTCCGGGCTGGTGCTCATGATGCTTGCCTGCTCCAGGCGATCGCAGGGACGGCAGCCAATCACGCGGCCATTGAGCCAGGCCCGCGCGCCATTTCCGCAGAAGCGCTCGCGGGTGAAGGGCTGGTCGACCACGCCCACGAGCGGACGGTTGCCGTCGTTGAACGCCACCAGCACACCCCACAGGGGAAGCCCGGTGATGAATGCCCGAGTGCCATCGATGGGGTCCAGCACCCAGTGACGTCCCGAACGGCCGACTACCCTGCCCTCCTCTTCACCCAGGATGCCGTCGTCCGGATAGCGTTGCGCAATCAGCTCGCGCATCAATCTTTCAGCAGCACGATCCGCTGTAGTCACTGGGTCGAAGTGCCCCGCGTCCTTGTTCTCCAGCTCATAGGTGGAGCGAAAGTACGGCAGCACTTGCGCAGCGGCAGCATCGGCAAGCTCCTGGGCGAAGCTCAGGTGGCAGGCAAGTTCGGATTCGGAAAGCGACATCACTTGAGTCCTCGGTCTGCTTGGGTAACGGTGCCGGCCATCCCTGGCGGGCCCTGTGTTGCTTACTGGGTTAATGGATGCGCTTCTCGCTGTCGCGGTCGAACAGCACCACCTTCTCCATGTTCACGCTCAGGCAGGCACTACGGCCGGACTGCACGCTGCGCGGCTCCAGGCGGGCGATCACCTCGGTGCCGCCGAGGGTGAAGAAGGCCAGGGTGTCCGGTCCGGTCGGCTCGATCACCTCGACATCCACGTCGAAGGCGCCGGGCTGCCCGGCCGTCACGCTGCGGAAGGTTTCCGGGCGGATGCCCACCAGCACATCGCGGCCGGAATACTGCCGTGCGGTCTCGTCCGAAATGTGCACGTCACCCAGGCTCACCGTGCTGCCGTCCGGCTTGCGGAACAGCAACTGCGGGCCGCGGTCGGTCAGGCGGAAACTGGCCGGGATGATGTTCATCGCCGGCGAGCCGACGAAGCGCGCCACGTACACAGAGGCCGGCGTGTCGTAGATGGTTTCCGGGTCGGCCAGTTGCTGCACGTAGCCGTCCTTCATCACCGCGACCTTGGTGGCCATGGTCATGGCTTCGATCTGGTCGTGGGTCACGTAGACGATGGTGGTGCCCAGGCGCTGGTGCAGCTTCTTGATCTCGGTGCGCATGTCGACCCGCAGCTTCGCGTCGAGGTTGGACAGTGGCTCGTCGAACAGGAACAACTTGGGGTTGCGCACCAAGGCACGGCCCATGGCTACGCGCTGGCGCTGACCGCCGGAGAGCTGCGAAGGCTTGCGCTCCAGCAGCGGCTCGATCTGCAGCAGCGCGGCGACCCGCTTGACTGCCTCGGCGCGCTCGGCCGCCGGGACCTTGCGGATCTTCATGCCGAACTCGATGTTCTCGCGCACGCTCATGGTCGGGTACAGCGCATAGGACTGGAACACCATGGCGATGTCGCGATCCCTGGGCGACAGCTCGTTCACCCGCTGGCCGGCGATGCGGATCTCCCCGGCGCTGATGTCGTCGAGCCCGGCGATCAGGTTGAGCAGTGTGGACTTGCCGCAGCCCGAGGGGCCGAGCAGCACCAGGAAATCGCCCGGATCGATGGAAATATCCACCCGCTTGAGAATATCGAGGTCGCCGTAGCTCTTGCTCACGCCGTCGATCTGAAGAGTTGCCATAGTTCTTTACCCCTTGACTGCGCCAGCGGTCAGGCCACGCACGAAGTAGCGACCCGCCAGGATGTAGACGACCAGAGTTGGAATGCCGGCGACCATGGCGGCAGCCATGTCGACGTTGTACTGCTTGCGGCCGGCGGTGACGTTGACGATGTTGTTCAGCGCGACCGTGATCGGTGTGTTGGAGCCGGAGGTGAAGGAGACGCCGAAGAGGAAGTCGTTCCAGATCTGGGTGAACTGCCAGATGCAGGAGACCACGATGATCGGGATCGAGGCCGGCAGCATGATGCTCCAGAAGATGCGGAAGAACCCTGCCCCATCCACCAGCGCGGCGCGCGTCAGATCACCCGGCAGGCCGATGAAGTAGTTGCGGAAGAACAGCGTGGTGAAGCTGATGCCGTAGACCGTGTGGACCAAGATCAGACCCTTGATCGATCCGGCCAGCCCCAGATAGCCCAGCGACTGGGCGATCGGCAGCAGCACCGCCTGGAACGGCAGGAAGCAGCCGAACAGCAGCAGGCCGAAGAGCACATTGGCGCCCTTGAATTCCCACTTCGTCAGGGTGTAGCCGTTCAGCGCTCCGATTAGTGTCGACAGCGCCACCGCCGGCACCACCATGAGGATCGAGTTGAGGAAGTAGCCGCGCAGCCCGACGCACTCGGTGCCGATACACGCGCTGGACCAGGCCTTGTCCCAGGCCTCGAAGGTGATGTGCTGCGGCAAGCCGATGAAGGAGCCGTTGTAGATCTCATCGAGGTCCTTCACCGAGGTGACGAGCATCACCCACAGCGGCATCAGGTAGACCAGCGCCACCAGCACCAGCGCCAGGTAGATGAACAGGCGCCCGCCCAGGTAACGGGAGAAGCCTTGCAGGTCAGTGCTCATCGCGGCGGCCTCGCAGTTCCGAGTAGAGGTAAGGCACGATGATCGCGGCGACGGTCATCAGCATCATCATTGCGCTCGCCGCGCCCACGCCCAGCTGGTTGCGGCGGAAACTGGCGGCGAACATGAAGGTCGACGGCAATTCGGTAGAGCCGCCGGGGCCGGCGTTGGTCAGCGCCAGGACCAGGTCGAAGCTCTTGATCGCGATGTGGCTGAGCAGCACCACGACGCTGAGGAAGGCCGGACGCAGCATCGGCACGATGATCCGCCAGTAGATCTGCGGCAGGCTCGCGCCCTCGATCTGCGCGGCCTTGATGATCGAGTTGTCGATGCCGCGCAACCCCGCCAGGAACACCGCCATGGCGAACCCCGAGGACTGCCAGATACCGGCAATCACCACCGTGTAGATGGCGTAGCGGGGGTCGACGATCCAGTTGAAGACGAAGCTGTCCCAACCCAGGTCGTTGACCACCTTCTGGATGCCCAGCCCCGGATTGAGAATCCATTTCCAGGCGGTGCCGGTGACGATGAAGGACAGCGCCATCGGGTACAGATAGATCGCCCGCAATGCGCCCTCCGCCCTCACCCGCTGGTCCAGCAGAATCGCCAGCAGCAGGCCGATCAGCACTGCGCCGATCAGGAACAGGCTGCTGAAGACGAACAAGTTGACCACCGCGGTGTGCCAGCGCTCAGTTGCCCAGAGGCGCACGTACTGTTCCAGGCCGACGAAGTCGTAAATGGGCACCACCTTGGACGAGGACAGGGAAATCCACGCCGTCCAGGCGATGAAGACGTAGACCGCGATCAGCACCACGAAGGTACTGGGGGCCAGGACCAGCTTCGGCAGGTGCCGGGCCAGCCAGCGCCGTGCGCCGGAAGGTGGCGTGGAGCGGCCGACTTCGGCCACTCCCGCTTCCACTTCGACCAGGGCGCGAGGCGACTTCAGGGAAGTATCTTGCATGACGATCACCGCGCGTTATCGATGCCCTGGACCAGCATGTTCACCGCATCCTGCGAACTCATGTCGGTCACGAAGAACTTGCTCGCCACATCCTGGAACACGTTGGCGAATTCGGCCTGGCTGGCGAAACCATGGGTCATGGCGCCGACCAGTGCGCCGGACTTGAGCGCCGTGGCGCGGTCCTCGGCAGCCTTGATGCCGCAGCTGTCGTAGTCGGAGATATCGACATCGGTACGCGCCGGGATCGAGCCCTTGATCAGGCTGAAGTCATGCTGGGTCTTCTTGTCCATGGTCACGTCGGCCAGCAGCACCTGGGCCTTCTGCACCGCCGGGTCCTTGACCTTGAACATGCCGAAGGTGTCCATCACGAACTGGAAGGAAATCTCCTTGCCGGGGGTCTCCAGGCAGAGGAAGTCGCTACCCGGCTTCATGCCCTTGGCGAGGAACTCGCCCTTGGCCCAGTCGCCCATGAACTGCATGGCCGCCTTGCCGTTGATCACCATGCCGGTGGCCACCGCCCAGTCGCGGCCGGGGAAGTTGTTGTCGGCCAGGCCACGCACCTGGCGCAGGGTGTCGAACACCTTGACCATCTGCGGGCTGCCGAGGGCGTCCTTGTCCAGGTCGATGGCGGTCTTCTTGTAGAAGTCGGCGCCGTAGAGGTCGATCAGGATCGCGTCGAAGACAATGCCGATCTGCCAGGGCTCATCGCTGATCGCCAGCGGTACGTAGCCGGCCGCACGCAGCTTGTCGCCCATGCCGATCAGCTCGTCCCAGGTGTGCGGCGGCTTCACCCCGGCCTTCTCGAAGGCTTTGGCGTTGGCCCACAGCCAGTTCTGCCGGTGAGTGTTGACCGGCACCGCCTTCCACTCGCCGCCCTGCTTGAGGAACGGCTTGAGGGGATCGGGTACCGCGGCGTCCCACTGGTTGGCCTTGGCCTCCTGATCAAGGCTGGCGAGCATGCCCTGTTCGGCCCAGATCATCCCTTCGTGCCCGAGGAACTGCATGGCAGCCGGCGGATCACCTGCGGTCACCCGCGCCCGCAGCGCCTGCTGGGCATTGCTGCCGCTCATGCCGCCGACGGCCGAATCGACCCAGGTCACGCCCTTGGCAGCAAGGTTCTGCTTAATCACGGTGACCGCCTTCACCTCGCTGTCGGAGACCCAGGAGTGCAGTACCTCCAGACGCTGTTCGGCCATCGCGGCAGAAGCGCCCAGCGCCGCGCCGAGCAAGGCGATGCAGGCGCAGAACCTGCCTGGATTGACGGGGCCATGCCCCTTCGCTGGCTTGTGTGTTTTCACCTGTGTTGCTCCTGTCTTGTAGGTTTTGGATGAAGCGATGAAACGACCAGGTACGGGCTCGCCGGGGCCCTGGATGGCCCGGTCGAGCGTCGATTCGGCCGGCTGACCGGCAGTGTTGGAATGCGAAGAAAGTGGGCTAGAGCCGCAGCCGCAGGACGTGGCTGGACACGGCCGGCGCAACGCCGCCGGCCCGCACGGTGGCGAGGTCGGCCCGCAGGCCGCTGGACGCCACTCCCTCGATGATCGAGCCCGCCAGCGCGCCGGAATTCGTGTTCATGGGTGGGTACCTCGCTCGTGTCTTGTTATCGAGTTATTCGTATAACTCGTTTCTTTCGAAGCTATCACCACCGCCTGGCTTGTCAATGGGCTTGTTTAGCAGAGTCGTTTTTAGGAAACCGGCGCAGTGACCAAATGGTCAGAATTCCCGTAGAGCATCGGCACCGCCTCTCAGATTTCGCCTACAAGCCGCATTATCGGCGGATCTGGCGACATATCCAAAAGCGACAAAATGCGTTTCGAGCGAGTCGAAGGCTCATCTTTCAGCCACCGAATACAGCCTGGAAGCCGCGCCCCAGGCTTGGCATCGCCTTGGTCGACGCCTGGTATTGACAAGACTTCTGCTGGTGGTAATGTGAAATTAAGGTTATACGTATAACCCCTAGCCGATTACGCCACGCCAAAAACAAGATCGAGGTGAAACCATGGCCAGCTCCCTTCATGACCCGTGCGGCTCCACCCCGCATGCCGGCCAGTCCAGCTCGCAACCCGCGGCCTCCCGGCACGCCCTTGCGGGTCACTTCTTCGTCTTCCTGCCCGATGCCGCTGCGCTCTCCGATTACCCGGAGGTGATCGCACCGGCGCAGAACGCCGCGCTCTGCGCAGCCAAGGCGCAGGAGAGCACCTCGATCCCAGGCCGCGGCAGCCACCGCGCCGCCTGAATCCACTCAAGAAAACCAACGAGAACAACCAACCAGCGCAATGCCGCCTGCGCTCCGGGCACTCCCCTGCCCGGAGCTCGCCGCCGGCTCTCGCAAAACAGCAACACCGGAGGTAACCAACCGTGACCCGTGTCCTTTACCTGTATGGCGGCTGGCCCGGCCATTTCCCCTACGAAATCGCCGCCTGGGCCCGCGAGCTGTTCGCCGAGCTCGACTTCCAGGTCGAGGAATCGACCGACATCTTCACCCTCGACCGCGACCTCACCGGCTATGACCTGATCGTCATCGGCTGGAACAACGCGGTGACCACCGAGACCCTCACCGCCGCCCAGGAAAACCGCCTGCTCGAAGCCATCGAGAGCGGCACCGGCCTGGCCGCCTGGCACGGCGCCGGGGCGGCCTTCCGCGCCAGCCTGAAGTACCACTTCGTGCTCGGTGGCTCGTTCCTCGAACACCCCGCCGGCGAGGGCTACCCACATCCGTACATGGTCAATTTCATCGACCGCGAGCACGAGGTGACCCAGGGCGTGGAGGACTTCGAGGTGCGTTCCGAGCAGTACTACATGCAGGTCGACCCGAACCTCCACGTGCTGGCGGAAACCACCTTCGACGGCAACCCGATGCCCTGGCTCAAGGGCCACCGCAGCCCGGTCGCCTGGGTCCGCAACTGGGGCGAGGGGCGCGTCTTCTACCACTCCATCGGCCATGACACGAGCAACCTCGCCGACCCGAACATCCGCCGCCTGACCAAGCAGGGCCTGAGCTGGGCCGCACGCAAGCCCGCCTGAGCCATCACCGACCACCTGAAGGAGCATCGACATGCCCAAACTGACCGGCAGCCAAGTGGTTGCCCAAACCCTGAAGAACTACGGCGTCGAGTACGTCGCCGGGATTCCCGGCCACGGCATCTGGACCCTCACCGACGCCTTCCTCGAAGAAGAGTCGAAGCTGAAGTTCATCCAGGTCTTCCACGAACAGAGCGCCGTTCATCTGGCCGACGGTTACTACCGCGTCAGCGGCAAGCCCATGGCCGCAGTGACCTCCATCGGCGCCGGCGCCAGCAACACCGTGATCGGCATGGCCACCGCGTTCACCGACTCCACCAGCCTGATGCTGATCACCGGCGGCCCGCCCACCCACATGCGCGGCCATGGTCTGCTGCAGGAACTGGAGCGCTACACCGACAACGACTTCCCGAAGATCGCCGAGGCTGTCTCCAAGCGCCACTGGGTCGCCACCCGCGTTGAAGAGATGCCCTTCATCATGCACCGCGCCTGGAGTTCGATGATGACCGGCCGCCCCGGCCCGGTGCACATCGAGATCCCGATGGACGTGCAGGCCGAAGCCGCCGAGGTGAACCTGCACGCCATCGAGGAGCGCACCCCGGTCGGCAAGGTCTTCCCCGACCCGGCTGCGGTGGCCAAGGCTGCCGACGTGCTGCGCGAGGCCAAACGCCCGGTCATGGTGATCGGCGGCGGCGTGATCACCGGCGAGGCCTGGAACGAAGTCCTGGCCCTGGCCGAGCTGTGGCAGATCCCGGTGGTGACCACCTGGAACGGCAAGAGCGGCTTCCCCGAGGACCACCCGTTGTTCGCCGGCAGCGTCGGCCAGACCGGCACCCTGTGCGGCAACGCGATGGCCTCCAGCGCCGACGTGATCCTCGCCGTGGGCTGCCGTTTCACCGACTGGTCGTCCTCCAGCTACGCCAAGGGCGTCACCTTCTCGATCCCACCGGGCCGGTTGATCCACATCGACATCGACCCGCACGAGATCGGCAAGAACTACCCGGTGACCGTGGGCATCGTCTCCGACGCCAAGTACGCGCTGGCGCACCTGGCCGACGCCCTCAAGGGCCAGAGCGTGGACCGCAGCGATTACATGAAGGACCTGCTAGCCCGCCAGACCGAGTGGGAAGAGAAGCTGGCCACCCGCCGCGACTCCGACCGCTTCCCGTTCACCTCGCAACGCCCGCTGGGTGCCCTGCGCAAGGTGTTCCCGCGCGACACCATCGTGGTGGTCGGCTCGGGCAACACCCAGGGCGCGGTCAAGCAGACCTTCCCGGTCTACCAGCCGCGCACCCACCTGACCTCGGGCGGTTTCTCGTCCATGGGCTGGGCAGTGCCGGCGGCCATCGGCGCCAAGCTCGCGGCGCCGGACCAACCGGTGGTGTGCATCCTCGGCGACGGCGACTTCCTGATGACCAACCAGGAAATCGCCATCTGCAAGACCAACGGCATCCCCGTGGTGTTCATCATCCAGAACAACGCCGGATACATGTCGATCCGCGGTGGCCAGCGCAAGCAGACCAGCCGCCACATCGGCACCGAGTTCAACACCCCGGACGGCGAGCCCTACTCCCCGGACTACAAGGCCATGGGCGAATCCTTCGGCCTGCGCTCCTGGCGCGTGGAACGCCCCGAGGACCTGGAACCTATCCTCAAGCAGGCGCTGGAGTGCAACGAGCCGGTGCTGATCGAAGTACCCACCGACCGCGACGCGGCCGGGCCCTGGGTACCGGGCTGGTGGGACTTCCCGATCCCCGAGTACATCACTGACGAGCGTCAGGATGAGTACTGGGAACTGCGCAACTCCGAACAACACCTGTAAGAGGTGAGGAAGGCTCTGATGAGCGATCTGCTGTTTTCGACTCATTCAGCGCAGCGACCGGAACAGGGGGCGCCGGCCAGCCGGCGCACCCTGTCGCTGGTCGAGCCTGATGAAAGCGGGCTGGTGACGTGCGATGTGGCGATCATCGGTTCGGGCATGGGCGGTTCCACCTTCGCCTATGCGCTGCGCAACCAGGGACTCTCGGTGGTGGTGATCGAGCGTGGCGACTTCCTGCCGCGCGAGATCCACAACTGGAGCGCCCAGGCGGTGTTCGGCGAAGGTCGCTACCGCAATGCCGAGCAATGGCTGGATGCCGACAACAAACCCTTTGCCCCCGGCGTCTTTTATTACGTCGGCGGCAATACCAAATTCTACGGCGCCATGCTGCCGCGCTTCCGCGAGGCCGACTTCGGCGAAATCCGCCATGCCGAAGGCGTGTCGCCAGCCTGGCCGGTGAGCTATGCGGAAATGGAGCCGTACTACTGCGAAGCCGAGGCCCTATACAAGGTGCACGGCAACGCCGGCGCCGACCCGACCGAGCCCTGGCGCTCGCAACCCTACCCGTGGCCGGCGCTGCAGCACGACCCGGCGCTGAGCGCGCTGGAAACCGCCATGCGCCGCGAGGGCCTGCAGCCTTTCGCAATGCCGGCGGCGGTCGACTTCGGCGAGGACCGCCCCTGCGTGCTCTGCTCCACCTGCGACGGCTACCCGTGCCTGGTGGACGCCAAGGGCGACGCCGAACTTTCCGCCCTGCGCCCTGCTCTGCAGCGCGGCAACATGCGTCTGCTCAACCGGACCAAGGTCGAGCGGCTGCTGACCAGCGAGGATGGCAGCCAGGTCACCGAGGCCGCGGCCACCCGCGACGGCAAGCCGGTACGCATTCAGGCCGGGCGCTTCGTGCTTGCCTGCGGCGCGGTGAACACCGCGGCCCTGCTGCTGCGCTCCGCCAGCGAGCAACACCCTGCCGGGCTGGGCAACAGCTCGGGGCAGCTCGGGCGCAACTACATGGTGCACAACAGCACCTTTCTGGTGGCAGTCGATCCGCGCCGGCGCAACGAGGTGATGTTCCAGAAGACCCTGGCGTTGAATGACTGGTACCTGCCGACCCGCCACAACATGTTCCCCCTGGGCAACGTGCAGATGCTCGGCAAGATCCGCGAGCCGATGATCTCCGGCATGCGTCCCTGGGTGCCGAAGACAGTGTCGCGCTACCTCACCGACCACAGCGTTGACCTCTACCTGACATCGGAAGACCTGCCCACGACGCAGAACCGCGTCGAGTACGACACCGTGCGCGATGCGATCAAGGTGTTCTGGACGCCCAACAACCTCCAGGCCCACGAACAGCTGGTGGAAAAGACCACCGCGCTGATGCGCTCGGCGGGCTACCCGCTGGTGCTCACCGAGCGCATGGGCATCGGCACCAACTCCCACCAGTGCGGCACTGCGGTGATGGGCGAAGATAGCAGTCGCAGCGTGCTGAACCGCGATTGCCGCATGCACGACCTGGGCAATGTGTGGATCGTCGACAGCTCCTCGTTCCCCTCCTCCGCTGCGGTCAATCCCGCGCTCACCATCGCGGCCAACGCGCTACGCGTGGCGCACGGCTTCCTGCACCCGGTAACCAGCGACGATCAGTGATCGTCCTTCAAGAGAACAAGAGGAATCACGATGAACATTTCCGGGCAAACGATGGCGCTGCACTCGACTGTTTCGCGCCACGGCACCCTGGCCACCGATGTCGACATCACCCGCCGTCTCGGCCTGCAGGCGCTGGAGGCATCGGGCCTGAAGATCGCCAGCTACCTGGACGCCGGCTTCACCCACGGCGAGCTGAAGCACCTGCTGGGCGATCTGGATATTCCCGGCGTCGGCTACCTGGCGAACATCGAACGCCAGGGCGCCGAGGAGCACGCGCTGTTCGCCGAGGCCGAGGCGCTGTTCACCCTGGCCCAGGCGGCGGGCGCCAAGGGCGTGCAGGTGCTCACCGGGCCGATCAACGTCGAGGCGGTACGCGACTTCGAGCGCCAGGGCCATTCGCAGCTTTATGCCGGCCTGCTGGGCACCGATCTGCGCGAACAGAAGCTGCTGACGGCCAACAACCTGCGGCGCCTGGCCGATCTGGCGCAGGGCTTCGGCCTGACCCTGTATCTGGAAGCGTTGTCCTGGACCCCTCTGCGCGGCATCGACCACCAGGTGGAACTGCTCGATCGCAGCGAGCGCGACAACCTGAAGATGGTCATCGACTTCTGGCACTGCCACACCTCCGGCGACACCCCGGATGACGTGGCGAAGATGGACAAGCGCCACCTCTACGGCGTGCACGTCTGCGACTCGCTGGCCTTCGCCGGCGGCATTCCCGACGAAGTGGTGCTGCGCGACGTCCCCACCGGCCAGGGCACGCTCGACCTGCAGGCCTGGACCGACGCCGTGCTCTCCACCGGCTACCAGGGCTGGTGGAGCTGCGAGCTGTTCTGCCGCAGGCAACAGCAGCAGGACAGCTACGCGGTGGCCAGCGAGCTCAAGGCGCTGCTCGAACGCCTGCTGAGCCGATGATCCCCACCCCATTCCGCCACCAGGCTGAGAGAACTTTCATGGTTGACTACATCGTTATCGGCGGCGGCTCCACCGGCTGCACCGTCGCTTCGCGGCTGAGCGAGGACCCTTCCGCCTCCGTCGTGCTGTTCGAGGAAGGCCCGCGCGACCGCAGCCCCTACATCCACATCCCCGGCGCCTACTACAAGACCGCCCAGGGCCCGCTGCTCAAGCGCTACGAGTGGGAACCCCGTGACGACCAGGCGCGCACGGAAAAACCGACCATGGTCCAGGCCAGCGTGCTCGGTGGCGGCAGCTCGGTGAACGCGATGATCTACATCCGCGGCGTGCCCCAGGACTATGACGGCTGGGCTGCCCAGGGCGCCGCGGGCTGGGGCTATCAGGACGTGCTGCCGTACTTCCGCAAGGCCGAGGACAACGAGCGCTTCAGCAATCAGGTGCACGGCACCGGCGGCCCGCTGGGGGTCTCCGACGTGCCCTACATCCACCCGCTGACCAAGGTCTGGCTCAAGGCCTGCCAGGAGTTCGGCCTGCCCTACAACGCCGATTTCAACAGCGGCGATCCGGCTGGCTGCGGCCTCTACCAGATCACCGCGAAGAACGGCTTGCGCAGCAGCGCCGCCAGCGCCTACCTGGCCCCGGCGAAACGTCGCGCCAACCTGTCGGTCCGCACCGGCTGCCGCGTCGAGCGCATCCTCATGCAGGGCAACCGCGCCAAAGGCGTCGAGTTCATCGAGAACGGCCACCGCCAGCAGATCTTCGCCAACAAGGAAATCATCCTCAGCGCCGGCGCCATCAGCTCGCCGCGCCTGCTCATGCTCTCCGGCATCGGCCCGGCCGAGCACCTGCGCGAGCACGGCATCGAGGTCGTCAGCGACCTGCCCGGCGTCGGCCAGAACCTGCAGGACCACATCGAGATCTCGCTGGTCTACGAACTCACCGGCCCGCACAGCTACGACAAGTACAAGAAGCCGTTCTGGAAGGCCATGGCCGGCCTGCAGTACGCCCTGTTCCGCAACGGCCCGGCGGCCTCCAACCTGATCGAGGGCGGCGCCTTCTGGTGGGGCGACAACACCCAGGAAACCCCGGACGTGCAGTACTTCATGGTGGTCGGCGCGGGCATCGAGGAAGGCGTCGACTCGGTGCCCGGCGGCAACGGCTGCACCCTCAACCTGGGGCAGATTCGCCCGCGCTCGCGTGGCTACGTCGAACTGCGCGGGGCCGACACCAGCCTGCCGCCGCGCATCGTGCCGAACTATTTCTCCGACCCGTACGACATCGAGGCGCTCACCGATGGCTGTATGGTCGGCGAGCAGATCATGCGCCAGGCGGCGTTCAAACCCTTCATTGCCCGACGCCACGTGCCGGGCAACGAGGTGCGCAACCGCGAGGAGATGCGCAAGTTCTGCCTGGAGCAGGCCCATGCCGCGCTGCACCCGGCGGGTACCTGCCGCATGGGTACCGATCCGGGTTCGGTCGTGGGGCCTGACCTGCGGGTTCACGGGGTCGAGGGCCTGCGGGTCGCCGATGCCTCGATCATGCCGACGCTGGTGTCGGGCAACCCGAACGCGGTGTGCATCATGATTGGCGAGAAAGCCGCCGACATGATCCAGAAAGGCCTGGCGCACAAGACTGACACCTGCGCCCTGCACCAGACCCTGCCTGCCGAATCGGCCTGACCGAGCATCCTTTCTGCGTTGCACTGCCACAGCCACCGGCAGTGCAACGCAGCTTTTTCAGCCTCTGGCCGATGCCAGTTGCGCTGCCAGCGCCCTTACCCGCCGCGCCGCATCCAGCAGGCGTGCCTCGGTCATCTCGCCCTTCTCCACTGCCTCGACCAGCGCCCGAGCGACCGAGTCCAGACCCGCCTCGCTGGAAAGCAGCAGCAGGTCGGCACCGGCACTGATCGACGCCACGGCGGTCGCCTCGATGGAGCGGCCACGGTGAATGCCCGGTGCGTCCAGGTCATCGGAGACGATCAGCCCGGTGAAGCCCATTTCATCCCGCAGCAGCCCGACAGTGGTCGCCGATGTGCTGGAAGGTTCCCGTGCATCCAGTGCCGGCACCAGCGCCGGGCCGACCATGATGGCCTGCACTCCGCCCGCGATCAGGTCGGCGAACACGCCCAAGGTGGGCTGCAGCTCTTCCCTCGAACACTCGACGATCGCCTCTTCCACCGCCGGGTCCAGCGGCGTCACCGGGTGCCCCGGAAAGTGCTTGGCGACGGCGGCGACACCGGCCTGCTGCACGCCGTTGACGTAGGCACCGCTCACACGGCTGACATCCTCTGCGCGGGTTCCCAGGGTGCGATTCTGCAACCAAGGATTCTCGCCGGTGACGACATCGACGATGGGGGCCAGGAACAGATTGACGCCCATGGCTCGGGCCGACTCGGCGACCGACGCCGCCTGCCGCGCCAGCTCCTGCGTGCTCAGCGTGCGGGCCTCAGCAGCGCTGGGCAGCGCGGGAACCAGCCGGTGCAGGCGCAGGATGCCGCCCAATTCCTGATCCACGGCGATCAGCAGGTCCTGCCCGGCCAGTTCGCGGGCCTGGGCGACCAGTTGGCTGAACTGCTCGCGGCTCTCGCTGCCCTGGCGCTGGGCCGACATCGACCGCGCCAGGTATTCCGCGCGGGTCTCGCCCAGCAGCAGCGAACAGCCGCCGCTGGTGAGGAAGTCGAGGACGGCGCCATCCAGCTCCAGCCCGGCAAAGGCCGGCAGCAGGGTCGCGTAGGCGCTTTCCAGTAGTGTGCTCACGGTTTCACTCCTTTTCTCAGGTGACGACTTGGGTGACAGATTCGGCAGGCCGGCGCCGCTTTGCGGCCGATACCCGGCCCTCAGGTGCGTTATGATCGCGCAGGGACTTCGCGGCCCGGGCAAGGCACAAGCCGCCAGGGCCGAACAGGAATGAGCGCCACGGAAGTGGCTGAAGAGTGTGACGATGGTTTCGATGAAGGACGTGGCATTGGCCGCCGGGGTTTCCCAGCCGGCTGTTTCCTATGCCTACAACAAGCCCGGCAAGCTGTCGGCGGCGCAGCGCGAGCACATCCTCGCGGTGGCGGAGCAGCTCGGCTATCCGGGACCCAACATCATGGGGCGCAGTCTGCGCTCGGGTAAGGTCGGCGCCATCGGCCTGATGGTGATGGACAAGTTGTCCTACGCCTTCGCTGATCCCTCGATGATCGCCCTGCTGCGCGGCATCGGCGAGATCGGCGAACTGTCCAACGTCGCCCTGACGCTGTTCCCGCTGAACAACCAGCGCATCCGCAAGGAAGACGGCAAGCCCGGCAACACCAGCCTGGCGGTGCGTGGCCTGGTGGATGGCCTGATCATCCCGACCATGCCCGACGACCACCCGATGGTGCGGGCGGTGATCCAGCAGCGCATTCCCTACGTGGTGGTGGACTCGCCGATGATCGACGGCGCCCATTACGTCGGCATCGACGACCGCGGCGCCGCCCGGCAGCAGATGCGCCACTTGCTGGAGCTGGGACACCGGCGGATCGGCGTCATCGTCGATCGCCTCAACCCCGACAACCACCGTGGCGAGGTGGACTTCAAGCGCTTCAAGTCGTCCACCGAGATGATCGTGCGCGAGCGGCTCACCGGCTATATCGAGGAAGCCGAGGAAGCGGGCCTGGCGTTCAGCGATCTTCATGTCTTCGAGGCCGGCGGCTTCGACTCGACGGTGGGCCAGGCGGCCGCCACCAGCCTGCTCAACCAGTACGCTCCCACCGCCATCGTGGCCTGCTCGGATGTCATGGCGCTCGCCTCTATCAGTGCCGCGCAGACCTTGCAGATGAAGGTGCCGGACGATCTGTCGGTGATCGGCTTCGACGATATCGCCGAGGCCGGCAATGCCGGCCTGACCACCATCCGCCAGCCGTTGGTGGAAAAAGGTGTCTACGCCGCGCGCTTCCTGGTGGACATTCTCAACACACCGCCCGCCGAGGGCGACGAGCCCAAGCGCAAGATCTTCCAGACCCAGCTGGTGGTACGCACTTCCACCCGCAAGCTCGACTAGCCACCGCTAGTGCGCAGGCAGTGAGGTTGACGCCCCGCTGCCTGCCGGCGATGACACGTGGGCGCGCATCAGGAGCGGGCTGAAGATCGCCAGCAGGCCGAGCAGGATCAGCGGTGCATAGAGCAGGTAGCTCAGCCCGAAATAGTTGACCACCGCAGCGATGCCCGCCGGCCCCACCAGCATCCCCGAGTAGCCGATGCCGTTGACGATGCCGATGTTGCGACCGGCATGAGCCGGGTCCTTGCGCCCCGCGCTGGAGAGCATCAGCGGGGCGATGCAGGCCAGCCCCAGGCCATAGAGGCCGAAACCGACCAACCCCGCCAGCGGCGTGCCGCCGATGATGGTCACGAGCAGACCGGCCACCGCCACCAGGCCGCTGCAGAAAACCATCTGCGCCGCGCCGATACGCTCGGCGATGCGGTCGCCGACGACCCGGCTGAAGCACTGCGCACCGATGAACACCGTGATCGCCAGGCCGGCCTCGGAGGCGCTTGTGCCGAGCTGGCGGCGTACGTATTCCTGGCCCCAGTCCGAGACCGCGCCTTCGCCGATGATGCTGCCCAGCAGCAGGATGCCGAAGCCGACCATGATCAGGATGATCTGCCAGTTCCGTACGGAGCTGGCCGGGCCCGCCGCATCACTGGCGGCAACGGCCATGTCCTGGGCCGGCACCTCGCCCTTGTCGAGCAGGAAGTGCCCGGTGACCAGGCCGATCAGCAGCATCGCCAGGCCAAGCACGGTGAACGGCACCGCGGCGCTGCTGGTGTAGTGACTGGCGAAGTAGCTGCCGACTATGCCGATCAGGAAGCCACCGAAGGAATAGAAGGCGTGGAAGGCCGACATGATCGGCCGCTGGTAGAAGCGCTCGACCTGCACCCCGTGTGAGTTCAGCGCGGTATCGATGGCACCGCGGAACAACCCGAGCACGCCACCAAAGGTGACAGCGAACCAGAAGTGGCTGATGTAGCCCATGGGGATGATCGACAGCGGATAGGCAATGGCGGTGGCGTAGATGACCTTGCGCGCGCCGAACGCATCGACGAAGCGCCCCACGGCGATGCAGCCGATGGCGGCGCCGACGCCGATGCTCAGCGCGATCATTCCGAAGTCCACATCGCCGAGGCTGCCCGACAGGCCCATCTGTTCGCGGAAGGCCGTCACGCCGGTGGACCAGATGTACATCATGGCGCCGATCATCATGAAACCCGCGAAGGTGGCGATGCGCGCCCGGCGAATGCGTGGAGTGACCAGGTTGTTGTTTCTCTTGTTCATCTTGTTTTCAACAATTCCGTAGCACAGCTGAAGACTAGTTGGCCCGCAGGCCACAAGCCGTTGGTTGGTAGCTGCGGACTCGCTCCTCGGTCCTGCAGGCACTCATCTTTCTAAAAAACTGACCTTCCCTTCACTCCGATTCGGCGCTGGGCAGCTCCACCCACGAGCGCTCCCGGCTCGATTGCAGGCAGGCATGGCAGAACTGCACGCCTCTCACTCCCTCGACAAGCCCCGGAAGCAGTGCACTTCCGATGCCAGGTTGCTGATCGTCCGTCGCCATGGCATCGGCGAAATCCGCGTAGAGCACCGCCAGCGCTTCCAGATAGCCCTCGCTGCAGCCGGCAGGAAGGCTGCTGCTGGCGCGGGCATGGGGGAAATTATCCGCCTGGCCGCGCCGGTAGATCCGTTCGGCCTCGTCCACCGGACTGACATGCAGCGTCTCCGGCGCTTCCTGGCGCCACTCCAGCGACGCCTTGCTGCCGACCACCTTCAGGCTCAGCCCGTTGCGGTGGCCGGGCGCGGCGAAGCTCAGCCACATCAGGCCGTCGGCGCCGCCGTCGAACTCAAGCTGGGCGACGCATTGGTCGTCCATCGGCCAGCCCGGGACCTTCGTCGAAAGATTCGCGTTGAGCCTGCGGCAGCGCTGGTCAGTGACGAATTCCATAAGACTCAGGGCATGGGTACCGACGTCGCCGACCACACTGGTCGCCCCCGCCTTGGCCATGTCGCCGCGCCAGGCCAGGCTGTCGCTCAGCCCCTCGGTGCCCTGGCAAAGCCACTCCAGCAGGTACTCGGCCTGCACGAAACGGATATCTCCCAGCTCCCCGGCACGGATGCGGCTGCGCGCCTCACGGACCATGGGATAGCCCAGGTAGGTGAAGGTGACGCCGAAGAAGGTCGGTTGCCGGCGAACCAGTTCCAGTAGTTGGTCAGCCTCGTCCAGGCGGTTGACCAGGGGCTTGTCGCAGATCACCGGGATACCTGCGGCGAGAAACGCCTGGCAGGCCTCGAAGTGCAGGTGATTGGGCGTCACCACCACGACCACGTCAATCGCATCCCGACGGCCGCGCTCGGCATCCGCCATGGCCTGTACCGAGGGGTATATGCGCTCGACGTCGATGCCCAGCGCCCTGCCCGCTTCCTGCGATTTCGCCGGCGACGAGGAGAACACACCGGCTACCAGATCGAAGCGGTTGCACAGGCGCATGGCGGCCCGGTGGTAGCTGGCGAAATAGGCGCCTTCGCCACCGCCGATCATGCCGGCGCGCAAACGCGGCTTCGCCGGTATGTCGGTTGTCAGGCTGGGCATGGCTGGATCTCCAGGCTGGGTGGTGGAATGCTGCGCAAAACCGCGGAGCGCCGAAGCGCCCCGCGGGTAGCGTGAGCCGGCGCAGGCCCCAGCCCCGGAACACCCCGGCTCACACGTACTCTTCGCACGTTCACTTGCAGCGTTATTGTGGCGGCAGGGCTCAGAGCGCCGGCTCGCCGAAGGGCACATCCTTGTGGCCGTAGCGGCGCACGCGCAGGTTGGCCTGTTCGGCGTGGCCGACGAAGCCTTCCATCAGGCACAGGCGCGAGCAGTATTCGCCGATCAGCGCCGAGGCCTCGTCGGTCAGCACGCGCTGGTAGGTACAGGTCTTGATGTACTTGCCGACCCAAAGCCCGCCGGTGTAGCGCGCGGCCTTGTTGGTCGGCAGCGTGTGGTTAGTGCCGATCACCTTGTCGCCATAGGAGACGTTGGTGCGCGGACCGACGAACAGCGCGCCATAGTTGCTCAGGTTCTTCACGAAGAAGTCGTCGTCGCGGGTCATGATCTGTACGTGCTCCGAGGCGTATTCATCGGAGTAGCGCACCATCTCCTCGAAGGATTCGCAGAGGATGATCTCGCCGAAGTTTTCCCAGGCTTCGCCGGCGATGGCCGCGGTGGGCAGCAGCTCCAGCAGGCGGGCGATTTCCTTCAGCGTGTCCTCGGCCAGCGCGCGCGAGGTGGTCAGCATCACCGCTGGGGAATCCTTGCCGTGCTCGGCCTGGCCCAGCAGGTCGGTGGCGCAGAGTTCGCCGTCGACGCTATCGTCGGTGATCAGCAGGGTTTCGGTGGGGCCAGCGAACAGGTCGATGCCGACGCGGCCGAACAGCTGGCGCTTGGCTTCGGCAACATAGGCGTTACCGGGACCGACGATGATATCCACCGGGTCGATGCTGTCGGTGCCGATCGCCATAGCTGCCACCGCCTGGATGCCGCCCAGGCAGTAGATAGCGTCCGCGCCAGCCAGGTGCTGGGCAGCGACGATGTAGGGCGCAGGCTGGCTCTGGAACGGTGGCGCCGCGGTGACGATGTTGCGCACGCCGGCGGACTTGGCGGTGACGATGGACATGTGCGCCGAGGCCAGCAACGGGTACTTGCCGCCGGGCACGTAGCAGCCGGCAGCGTTGACCGGGATATGCTTGTGGCCGAGCACCACGCCCGGAATGGTCTCGATCTCGCAGTCGAGCATCGATGCGCGCTGGGCGTCGGCGAAGCGGCGCACCTGGGCCTGGGCGAAGAGGATGTCGTCGCGCTCGCGGTCGGTCAGCCTGGCCATGCACTGTTCGATCTCGTGCTCGCTCAGGCGGTAGTCGCTGCGGTCCCAGCCATCGAACTTCACCGACAGCTCACGCACCGCCGCATCGCCGCGCTTCTCGATGTCCAGCAGGATGTTCGATACGTCTGCCTTCAGCTTGTCGTTGGCGGCGGCCTGTTGCCCGGTCGGCTTCGCCTTCTTGATCCACTCAGCCATCACATTCACCTTTTCTTGTTGGCGCAGCCTGGCCCTGGCGCGAAGCCAGAAAGCACCATCTGCGATCTGCCTGATCGAGGAGGCTGCAGCCTGGCTGGCGGCAGCCACTGGATGCGCACGCTCAGCCGTCCTGCCGGGCGCCCGGCCCTGCTGGCGTGGTGCGGGGCGAAAGGCGTCGGTTGAGGCAACGGTCGGGCTGCGTCATCGGCAGGGCGAGAATCCCGCCCTGTGGGAGAAAAGTACGATGAGGGCGTGCGTCTCTCAATTTCTCAAATGTGCTTAACTTGACGCACTTTGACGCACTCTGTGAAATACATGCGAATGGCTAGCCGAGGTCACGCCGAATCGATGGAGGTGTTCCCGGAGTTCAGGTAGATCAGCACCTCGCGGGGGATCGAGGGATCGCTGGGCGCCAGCACGGTGGCGCGCTGCATGTGCTCCTTCCTGATCAGCCCCTTGGCGACGAAGCACATGGCGACCTTCGCTGCCACCGGCTGGCGCATCATGGTCGCGGCGATGCCGCTGGTGACGCCGAAGATGTACTTGCGCGAACTGCGACTCACCGCGGCCAGGTTGCTGAAGGTCATCTCGTTCTTCTGGATGGTCTCGAAATCCACCGAGAAGATTCGCCCCGCCAGCAGGAAGCTCAGGCCATGGTACTTGAAGCGGTAATCCACCTTGCCGGTGCCATCCAGGCTGGGGAAGCGCTCCACGTAGTAGTGCATGAGCACGCCGTCGCGCTCGTAGAGGCAGTAGATTGAACGCAGGATCTGCCCCGGATAGATCGACGAATAGTGGTAGCGCTCGTAGATGCCGGCGAACTCTACGCCGCCACCCGCGCGCAGCATCTCGCCGATGAACAGCTGCATGGCGGGGGACTGCACCAGGCTGCGGAACAGGTGGAAATGCCCGCCATCCATCATCGAGCGGAAATCGTTCGGCGCGCTGAACAGCACCTCCTCGTTGAGCCCGAAGAAGCTGGCGATGGCTCGCAGGTTGGCCCTGGAAGGTGCGTGGGTGCCGGCCAGGTACTTGTTGAACTGCTGGCGGTTGATGCCGATCCGCCGACACATGTCGGTGACCGTGCCTGCCCTCTCGCTGAGGATGCGGAGGTTCTCTGGGAGGAATTCCTGCTTGTCCATTGGCGGCGCCTATCGCGGCGCCGTCCGACAGTGGCCGGCGCAGTATGTCTCAGTCTAGTGCGTCATCTTGAGCGATGGAACCGCCGGCCTCAGACTGCGCGCTTGCGGGTCATCCAGGGCGCGCAGGCGACCACGATCAGCAGCAACCCGGCGCTGCCTGCCAGCGCCAGGCTCAGGCTCGCCAAGTGGGCAACGCCGCCGATCAGCGCCGGCCCCAGCAGAATCCCCAGATAGCCAATGCCGGTCATAGCAGCGATCGCCATGCCCACCGACATGCGCCGCTGGCGGCCGGCCAGGGTGCAGAACACCGGCACCATGTTGGAAATCCCCGCCCCCACCAGCACGAAGCCCAACAGGGCGAAGTACCAGTGTGGCAACACTACCGCGAGGGCCATTCCGGTGATGGCCAGCAGGCTGCCGGCGACCAGCACGGCGCGTTCCCCCAGGCGATTGACAATGCGATCCCCGCACAGCCGCCCCGCCGCCATGGTCAGCGAGAAAAAGGCGTAGCCCAGGCCGGCCTGGGCCTTGTCGACGTCCCTGGCGGTGGCGAGGAACACCGCGCTCCAGTCCAGCAGCGCGCCCTCCACCAGGAAGGCGATGAAGCACAGCCCACCGAGCAGCAGGACCTCTGCGGAAGGCCGGATGAACGGCGAACTCGCGCCGCCCTCGCCGTAGGGCAGCAACGCATTGCCATAGATCACCAGTACCAGCGCGCCGGCCACCAGCAGCCCGCAAACAGCCTGCAGCGGCGAGGCGCCCAGCCACAGCAGCGCGCTGAGGCTGGCGGCGCTGAGAATGCAGCCCAGGCTGAACAGCCCGTGGAAGCCGGACATCATCGAACGCCCGCAGGCTCGTTCGACTATCACGCCCTGGATGTTCATGGTGACGTCGGCGGTCCCGACCGCAGCGCCGAACAGCAGCAGGAACGCCACCAGCGCCGGGAAGGACGAGGCCGAGGCGAGAAACGCCAGGCTCAGCGCCACCGCGCTGGCGGCCAGGAAGATCGTGCGCCGGCAGCCGATTCGCGACACCACCCAACCGGCCAGCGGCATCATCACCATCGAGCCGCAGCCCAGGCAGAGCAGCAGCAGGCCGAGCTGGGCATCCTCGATACCGGCGCGCTCGCGGGCATAGGGCACCAGCGGCGCCCAGGCCCCCATGGCGGCACCGGAAAGCAGGAAGGTCAGGCGGCAGGCCGCGAGGTTGCGGGCGGAGATGGTGGAGGAATCGAAGCTGGACATGGAGAACTCTGGCAGGCGGTGCGAAGGGCCGTCAGAACGACCTGGAGCGAAGTGAGCGGCAGCTGGCCGCGAGCTCCCGCCAAGTTAATTGACGCAGGCCCTGCGCTCAATTTCGCAACGCCTGCTCCACCGACGCAGACAGACGCACAGGGCCGGCGCCTGGCAGCGCCGGCCCTGCCGACTCAGGCAGGCGACCTCAGTTCAGTCGCGCTCCCGGCCTGGCTGCGGTCGCGATACTGCAACCAGCAGCCGACTACGATCAGCCCTCCGGTGAGGATCGAGGAAACCAGCAGCTCCATCTGGTGCCCCGGCACCACTGCCATTAGCCCGAGGAAGACGACGATCAGAGCAATGGTCAGGTACGACAGCGCCGGAAACAGCGGGAACTTCACCCGCAGCTGCTCGCCTCGGGTAATGGCGCGCTTGCGCAGCACCACCTGGCTGACGGCGATCACCAGGTACATCACCAGGGCGATGGTGCCGATAGTGGCGATCAGCGGCACCAGCACGCTCTGTGGCAAGGTGTAGTTGGCCACCAGCAGCACCAGAGCCCCGGCGCTGGCGAACAGCACCGAAACCCGCGGCACGCCCTGCTGCGTGGTGTGCGCCCAGGAGCGTGGCGCATCGCGGCGGGTAGCCAGCGAGTAACCCATGCGCGAGGCGGTGAAGATCGCCGAGTTCAGCGTGCTGGCCACGCCGACCAGGATGACCGCTTGCACGATAGTGGCGGCGCCCGGCACGTTCATCGCTTCCAGCGCGGACTGGAAGGAGCCGTTGGCCAACGCCGGGGAGTTCCAGGCGACCAGGCTGACGATCACGAAAATCGAGCCGAAGTAGAAAATCAGCATCCGCCAGACCACCGAACGGATCGCCTTGCGGATGTTGCGCCGCGGGTCCTCCGACTCGGCGGCAGCGATGGTCACGATCTCCATCCCGGTGAAGCTGAACAGCGCTAGCACCAGCGCCGAAGCCATGCCCGGCAGCCCGGTCGGGGCGAACCCGCCATCGGCCCACAGGTGTTCCAGGCCTCTCGCGGAACTGCCTGGCAGCAGCCCGGCGATGGCGCTCAAACCGAGGACGATGAACGCCAGGATAGTGACCACCTTGATCAGCGAGAACCAGTATTCGAGCGTGCCGAAGTTCTTCACGCTGAGGATGTTGGTGAAGGTCAGTGCGACGATCAGCGCTACGCCGATCAGCATCGACGGCAGGCCGAGCCAGCCACCGAGAATGTCCGCCGCGACTATGGCCTCCAGCGGGATCACCAGCACGTAGAACCACCAGTAGAGCCAGCCGATGGAGAAGCCAGCCCAGCGTCCGAGGGCGTTCTGCGCATAGGTGGAGAAGGACCCCGAGTCGGGATTGGCGGTCGCCAGTTCACCGAGCATCCCCATGACCAGCACCACCAGCACCGCCGCGACGCCGAACGACACCAGCACGGCGGGGCCGGCGGCCATGATGGCGCTGGCGGAACCGACGAAGAACCCCGCGCCAATCACGCCGCCGATGGAAATCATGGTGATCTGCCGGCTGCTGAGCCCTTTCGACAGGCTATTCCTGGGGATGGCTCCGCCGGCTCCGGCATTCTTGTTGTTATCGTGCATGAGCTGAAACTCCAGAGTTGAGTCCACCTCACCCCCTCGCTCGCCGACACCTGCCGGTGCCCGCAGCACACGGTAAGAGTGAGCTGTGCGCCGGACCGCTGTCCGACGCACCCACGATAAGAACGCGCCCTGGCCGCGCTCAATTTCTCACTACAGATCCAATTGACGCATTCTTGCGCAGCGCCTGCGTCAGCCAGCCTATTGCACCCCAGCGGACGCGGGAGTCCCCTGCGAAACCCTGCCATCAGCAACGCTGTGGGAATTGGCGGGCGAGAGGCAGCTATCGGCCATAAGCCGACACTAAAGAGCATCTGCTCCGCCCGGCACTGGACACTCTTAGTTCACGGGAGTTCGAGCAGCATTAAGCGAACAGTAGCCCCTAACTACCTGTCCACCAGCTCCGGAACAGACCACCCCTCACTTGGGCTACGCGGAGAAGGATGGGTATGAACTGTACTTCGGCTACGCCGCCGACAATGTTGTGGCACTCTTCAACGACTCACCGAAAAATGTAGGGAACCCTGAGGCAATGACAGCTGTAGGCATCAAATAAAAATCGGTATTCGCAGCCAATCTAGTAATACTGCCCTTTTTGCAGAATAGAGAAACTTCTAGCCTAGGTCGCGAATCGCCGAGTAGCACGTAAGCGCTCTTCCAGAACAAGAACCACTCCAGGATAATACCTGCCATTACTAAAGTATTCCGCCGTCCCCAAGCTCGGAAAAATAAAAGCGAAATCCCGATACTTACTCAATGGTCCGATACAACCCAACACGTCTTCCAACCAAGCCTTTATTAGAGACACAACTTTATCGGTACAGATTTCACCAAGCTTCCCTCCGGGAGGGAAAATTTCGGAGAGAGGGATGGTAGGAACAACAAAGGTCGCAGCAAAACGGCAATCTGCTTCATGAGCCTGAACGTCGCCAATATCATCCCACGCGGCTTTACGTGCTTGTAAAGTGTAAGATGCGCCGTCAGAACGCCGTCCAATGGACTGCGTTGCCTGTTTAGCTTCGAACGCAAAGCTGATCTTAGGCGCTCGAACGTAGAGGTCACATCGACCGTTGCGAAGCTTGTCGCCGTGATCAACTCCTGGTTCTAGAGTTCTTAGTCGTTTCACGGTAGTGAACTCTTCAAGCGCGACCCAACCGTCCAATGTCCATGCGGCCCCCGCTAGTGTGCTGAGAATTGCGCGTTCATTGTACCACCATGGGTTATCATCGAAGCTCGAAGTGTACCGTTCAATAACTGCTACCCAAGCATTTAATAGTTTACGCAACTCTGGACTTCCCCGTTGAGTCGAGACCTTCTTCCATGACTTTTCCTGCACCGCCACCTCACCGATCATGCTTAATCGAAGATAACCATAATGCAACAAGCATAATTGTTACTTAGCCACACCAAGCTAAGCAATCCCTCATTAACGACTGGGAAACATCTTTCACCAACTCCTGCCCATTACTACACAGGAGCTCGGCCTCCAGTCGCAAAGAGCCGAAATCAGTCTATGGGAGTTATATTTAGGCTTCGTTTGGTTCACACTGAGCCAAAATCGTACTGCAAAGGACTCGCAGATGGACGAACAGGATGTATCCCCCACGCTTGACGTAAATGACCTGGAAGCCCTCATTGCTGAACAAATGCGCTGGGCATCCGTCCAGTTGCCGCTTCACGATGTGGCTCAAGCTGTACCAGAGCTTATCGAAGACCTATCCCGCTTTTCGGCCTCGTCAAGCGTCGCGTTACTTTCAGGAATTCTAACCGAACCAGATTACCAGTCGAACGTTTTGCGGCTGGAACTGCTGATAGCGCTAGCCTTCGTTCACGCGCGTGGCGACGAGCAACCGAGATTGGAGGATGCTGCGCGCTGGTTTGAGCTCATAGGGCAGTCTCGCGCATCATGCGGAGAAGACCCGGCAGAGGATGTATTTGTCACACTGGTAACTAATTCTCGTGAGAATTTTCTACTGCTCGAAGGTCTGTGGGAGAGCGCAGGCTTTTATACGCAGTGCATGCTGGATCTTTTGGCGAGGATGCCTGACGCCGCAAAGTACAACAGGCTTCGTGACGAGGTACGAGCTCTTCTGGTGGTTTCCGACCTAGTCTGCCAACAAGCGGGGCTCTCGCGGTACCAGATAGGCTCAGACGAGGTAGTGCCAAAGCTAGACCTTGATGCACTTCCAAGCGCCAAAGCTTTGCAGAGAAGAGTCACCTTGCCCTTTGAGCTGCTGGCGAAGCATGGTGTACGTCCGGACCACTTAGCCCCTTTCATCTCCCACCCAACTGACAGAGAGACGATACTGACTCAAGAGCCGGGACTCAGCTTTCTTGATAGGCGTCCTCTTCTCTCAACAGATAGCGAGATCACGGTCGCACTACCGACAGCCGTATCTACTGCTGTTCGCGACCACGTGATCGACTTCGTTATGGCGGAGGAACTAGTACGGAGCTTCAACATCAATTTCGGGCGAGTGTTGAGTCACAAGATCTTTGAGACTCGGCTATTCGGCTCCGAACCTGGATGTCCAGTGCAGTGGTTCCCTTCTGGCTCCGACCAATTTACGAGCGCCTTGATTTCATTTGATGAAGGCTATTTTGTTGTCCTGCACTTTGCCCTGCCGTCTATAGAGACTCATCAGAACGGCCGGTTCAAGCACATGACTCAATCCGCCGAAGAGCTAGAGGAGTCGCTCGAGCGAGCTATTTACTCGACCACTAACCAGATCGAATCTACTGAAGGTTTTCGTGCGGGCCTTCACCTCATCGTCCTGTGTGGCTGGGGAAAAGGGATGGCCATCTCAACCCCCCCCGTCCCCAATGCCCTCTGGCGCAAGGAGTCCATATCAATCGCAGACCTCATCCGGCTAAGCGAAATAAACTCCATGGAAATCTCTCGATTCTGGCGGCTGGGAGCGGCCGTGCATGGGTTGCGAGAGGCTGGGGTTAAAATTGCAAATGTGAATGGCGTGATGAACTTAATCGGATGGGTAGATCTCAACGATGGTCATCTCGTCCCCCACGCCGACCTTGCTGACGGGAGAGTTTCGCCCGAAACCCCTCTCCTGATTACTCCCCCACTAAACCTCTTACGCGACGTTCGCGCTAAAGCCGATCAAGCACGCGATTTCCATATCGCCACAGACATTTATGGGGAGCCTCATTGTGTGGAGCGCTTCCATAAAAACCCTCTGTTCCCTAATCAGGCTGACGCTCGAATCTACGTTTCTCTGGACTACCTGGAGCAACGTAAACTGGTAGCCGTGTGTGAAGGTACGGCCACCATTTGGGTGCACCTTGAAACACCTGCAATTGAGTCTCGCGACCTCATCTACCGTCTTTGGGAAATGCTAGCGATGCGGGTAGCCCACATAGTGGACGCATTGGCAGAGGTCGCCGCGCTGCAGAACACCTATGAGTTTCTGTATCGCTTCGAAGATCCTGAGGAGGATATTGAGCGTCCCAACGCCTCAGCAACGCTCGCTCCCGATGACTGTGTTCGGTTCGAAATCACCTCCGAGCAGTCCGCGACAATCTATCTTGAAGCGGGCTTTACACAGGCATTCCGGACTCCAGCAAATATCGCCGAGCGTGCAATTGTTAAGGCAACCCTGCAAGCCATCCAATCTCTATCAGGCGGCGCGCTTTCTTCGCGACTTGCAACTGAAGCGTTGAGGACAATCCTACCCAACGAGCACGGCAGGCAGTTTCACCTCATGCATGCTCATGCGTTCACTGATTACATCAGCTCTACCCTCCCCTCTAAAGCGTTGGAGGTCGATGACATCGACAGTGCAAGACTACGACTAGGGTTGGGCTGGTCGGTTCACGATGGCGATAACACTGTTTCAGGCGCCACCGAGTGCAGCACACTTCTAAATAGCTTGGTCGATAAGCGCGTCGAACACGTGACTGCGCAACTAGGTAGGCTCGACCGCACGAACCTCATACAACGGCTGCTTATCAATCATGTGGTGGGCGAGGTGGCCGAACAGCTTTGGAAGCGCACATCGGGAGCCGTCTTAGGCATCCATGGCGATACTCCAAACACACGCAGGACGGTAGTGGAGCAATTGTCCAAATCGGCTGCAGCACAGATCAGCAGCCGCGTACTCATCGAAATGGCACTCTGCGCAGCCCCACTTTCGGGAGGCCGCGAAGCGGCGAACCTTGAGATTGAATCATTACTCGCTGAAATCAGGCTTTTGATCCGCCTGGGGAGCTTATCCGATGGGATCTATTACGGTGTGCTCGATCCACACTTGAGGATATCCCCACTGGGGGACATCCTGCTCACCGACGAGTTTTCGAATAACGTTGTCGAACCTATGCTCAGCACAGCAATGGGCGATAGGTACGTGCGTTCAGCGCCAGGTCAAAAGCGCTATTACTCTGCTCCAACGACAGTCGACTCAACTGTCCAGCTCCTTGAGCCAGAATTTGTGAGAGCTTGGGACACGGAGATGGGGTTCACGGTGGACGATGCCCGTCGGATGATCGACCTGCTAGAGGATGAGGGTATCGAAAGGCAAACGCCTGTCTTGTCGCTCACACGAAGCCAACTGGTCAAGCTCCTCTCCAGCACGTGCGCCACCGACAAGGTAAATCAATTCCTAGAGCGCTTCAGCTTAGTCTCACGTCCTAAATGGGATATCCCTCCTGACGGTTTCAAGGGCAGAGAGATCCTTCCTTGGAGGTTCGGCCGCAGACTGTCGGTGGTAACTCGTCCCATACTCCAAGTCGACCTGGCTGAAGATTCATTGTTTATGGTTGCACCCTCTCTGGTACGCACCGGCTTCTTCTATGTCTTACGAGGAGCGCACTCAGGAACGATTGATCAAGAGTTCTTCTCTTCCCCTGCCATGCGCGATGCGTGGTGGGGTAAAGCAAACGAAGGGCACACATTCAATGCAGAGGTGGCGCAAAAACTGCGAAACGCTGGATGGCAGACTGAAGAGAACATCGAGATATCGGCAATCTTGAAACGCAAATTAGAGCGTGACTATGGCGACGTCGACGTGCTTGCGTGGCGAGATGGGGTGGACGAGGTGCTCGTAATCGAATGCAAGGATCTGACCTTCCGCCGCAACTATTCTGAAATCGCTGCTCTGCTCTCCGATTACAGAGGCGAGCGTAAGAATGGGAAGCCGGACAAACTCCTACGGCATCTCAATCGTGTAGATCGCTTAGAACAGAGCTTACTCGAGCTTGGGCGCTACACCGGGATTGATGCGCCGAAGATCAAATCATGCCTAGTTGTCGGGGGCTTAGTACCGATGCAATTCGCCTCAGTACCAGCCCTTCAGGGGACCTTTGTTGGGGATGCCGAAGCGCTTTTGACGCTGCTGGATCCGCCAATCGGGCAAGGCCAGGAGCCTAATGATGGAGAAGCGCCTTGTTAATAGGCAGCTCATCAACTAAAAAAGCCTGAAACCGCAGCCCCGCCACTGGTGGGGTTAGACCCGAGTGTTGATGTTATGCGTCGATGGCATCCAGCAACGTCCAGGGTCTGTAACCATCGGCTCGGGCACTTTCTCCGCTTCAAGGATTGCCTCGGTCCTGCTCAGTGAGCGCGAGCGAAACTCATACCGAAATGCGGGCCCATCCTGCCGACGGACGCTTAAGACAACCAGGTACCCTCAGGTCGTCCATGGAGGTTCGGTCACCACCACCGGCAGCGGCTCACCGGTGGCTAGCAACCTGACCTTTCCCCACGGCCTTGCCGCACGCAATCCCGGCGCGCTGTTGCTTGCCGATGGCACCAGCGTGCTGACCCAGGGTTCGCAAGCCTACGGCGCTGCTGTTGACGACGGCGGCAGCATGATCCTCGATAACCTGAGCGTGAAGACCGAAGGCCAGTATTCGGTCGGGCTGTACGCCGGCATCGGGTCAGCCAAGCCGGGCACTGTCGGCCTGAGCGACAGCCACGTGACGGTGCAGACACTGGGCGATCACGCCAGCGGAGCCATGGTCAGCCGCCAGTACAAAAGCGAGACCGCCGCGCTGGATCTCAACGACAGCAGCATCTCCACCCAGGGCATGGGCTCCCACGGGCTGCGTGCTGAGTCCGGCGGGGCATTGAGCGCGAGCAATAGCACCGTCAGCACCCAGGGCGAACAGGCCGCTGGCGTGTTCGCCAACAACACCGCCAGCGCTCGCCTGGACGGTGTGAGCGTGAATACCCAAGGCGCCTTCGGTCATGGCGTGGTGGCCCGCCAGGGTGGCAGCGTCGACGCCACTATCGCCACGGCCGGCGTCGCGGACATCGCCCTGAGCCACAGCCTCGCCTGCGGCAGTGGCCAATGGCTGAACGTGGATAGCTCGGTCGCCAGCGACGGGACCAGCGTCCCGGACATGGGCACTGGCCAGTGGCAAGGCATCGGCACCAGCCAGGATACTGCCGGCCAGGCGCGCGTGGACCTGTCATCCTCCGGGGTCACCGGTACGGCGAAAACCACCAGCGGCGTCCACTCCGACGTCACCCTGCGCGACACCAGCCTCTGGCAGCTCACCGGCGACTCCAAGCCGGCTAACTGCTGCCAGTGTCCTCTGAGGCGATCTACGGCAGTTTGTGGTGGGAAGGCACAGGAAAATGGCAGACCTAAGCCCCGCAGTACCTCCATCGCACCGGTGACGCCAAAGATGCTCATCAGCCGCTTGAGGTTGTTGGCCAGCAAATGCAGGCTCATTTCCGTGCTGACTCGGGGCAGTGTTCGGGTCAGGAAGTGCGTCGTGCCCAGCTTGCCGTGGGTAAAGTTGCGATCACGGTTGTTGACCGCTTTGAACTTGCTGCCGTCGATGGCCACGAGCGACTGGGAGAACAAATCGAGTTGGCGACACAGCACGACGAACTGCCGGCAGTCAGTACGAATGGCTTTGCCGTTGTCGCGCCGGAAGTCTGCAATGGTTTTGAAGTCCGGAGCCAGTTGCCCAGTCAGCCACATCAGCTCGAGGTTGTGCTGGCATTCGCGCTCCAGGCAACGGCTGGATTGAATGCGGTTGAGGCAGCCGTAGATGTAGACCTTCAACAGCACGGCGGGGTGATAGGACGGTCGCCCGGTTACGGCAGGAGTGACCCCATCGAACTCCAGGGCCACCAGATCGAGTTGCTCGACGAAGGCTTCGACCACGCGGATCCGGTTGTCTTCGGCGACGAAGTCATCCAGGTATTCGGGAAGCAAGCTGACCTGTTCCCGGCTCACCGCTTCGATGAATCGCTTCATACGCCGCCCCCGCTGAGGTTGCTCCAGCAACTCTAGGCGAGGACGACGTTTTCACGCAGCCTGGGTCGATAAGTGCCGGTGACCAGAATTCGTCCTTTGCAGACGAGCCTTGGTCACCTCGACCAGAAACTCCCGACAGGCATACTCCAACTCTAGCTGAGCCCCATGAGCTCACTCTTGAGGGGTATGGGATTGCGCTCGAACACGCTTCACGAACCAGTTCAGTGTCTCTTCCCGCGTTAGGTACCCGTCTTCACTTTCGTTGAGGCAGACCATACCCACCAATGGGCTGAACTCAAGCCCCACGCACCGACAGGCATCCTGAAACGCTCGCAGTGCCTCGCTCTCCACGTCACCCTCGAGCCCCACGATGAAGTCATGCATCTGCTTTAGCTGAACGGCTGAAATGGCTAGAGGTGTCGGCTGATAAAGGGTATCGCCAGCGCGGTCATGAGAGACGTGGTAGGCCGGCTCGCTGCTGGCGGCGATGGCTTCAACGTAGCGCTCGATCTGGCGATGGATCTCTGCTCGTCTCAGGAGATCGGAAAGGATAGCGGTGTGGCTCGTCATGGAAATGCACCTAGCTGGCTTTAGTCATACCAGGAGCCAACTGGGTTAACTTCTACGAACCATCCAGTCCGAAGACGAAGCTTCTTCGCCCCATCTCGATACGGTCAAACACCGCGCTCCATCGCAAGAGTTGAAGCATCTGGACGATGCTCTTTTCAGGGCTACCGAGCTGCTTCAACTGCCTCATCACGCAAACAGGGGTGAGGCAGATGCATTGGACCGACCATGGATGATGATCGCTATAAGACGTGTCTGGAATAATCTATCCAGGAGCGCCTCCGCTCCATCTCTGGTCAGCCGTTCGACACTCCGCCGTAACCCTTCCTTAGCTTCGACAGGAGCGGTAAGGTTGCGTCTTCATCACAAGGGAGGTGGGGATGTTCTGGAGCAAGGAAAGGACAGTGCGAGTCGAGCTGTTAAGCCCGCCAGTAGTGGTGACTTCTACCGCTTCAACGCCACCGAATACGACTCAAGAGCCGAAAGGCTCCACTTCTCCGCTCAGCCTTGATCAGTTTCTTAAGCTCGCAGCCATTATGGTTGCGGTGGTGAACACCGCACTCGTTGTGATGGGTTACATGCGGTACGTCGGCCTGATGCAGCAATTTGGTATCAGCAGAACTGAAGTAGCATTCAGCCTCCCCGACCTACTCTCCTTCGGCTACGTCAGCTTCCTGAACATGACGCTGTCCGGACAGGTAGCCGTCGCAACCGTGACCTCAGTCATTACCCTTCCCGTTATGACCATCGTGGTTCGCTTCAAGAAGAACATGCATGCAGTTCTTCAGTACTTCCTTGTGTGGGCCATCGCTACAGGGCTGTTCTTTGTGGTTACAGGCCCCTACTGGTTTGCGTTCAATCCAGGAAAGGAAGCCGCCCTGAAGGCGGCAGCGGAATCACTTGGCGTAGACGCAGAGCTGCAGGGTCTGGAAAAGGAGCAAGAAGTCACGACAGAGAACGGATCTCTAACAGGCGATATCATCTTAGCCATGCCTGACATTACCTACCTTCTCAAGGAAGGCGTGCTCTACAAGATTCGCGCATCAGATGGAAAGGTTCTGCGCAAAACCCATCTCAAGGCCAAACTGGCTCAGACTCCAGAAGCAGAGCCAAAGCCAGCGAACTCCTCTAGCCATTGAATGCATCAGTATCGGCTGCATCCGAAGCCATGCTGTCCATCCCCATAGCTCTTCGTAGCTGCCTTACAGAGATAGCTCGCTCGACGGAACAGGTCAGCTAGCTCCCCATGATCACCAGCAGCTCGACTAACCAGGTATCCAGCTGCTCGGGGTATCTCCACCAGACCACTCACCTCCCCCACGCTAAGACCCAGCGCACTCGCCCATGCCTGCTGCAGACGATGGAAGATGTTCTGCTCAGATGAGGTCTTCCTACCCACGGTGAAGTAGGCATCTCCATTGAGCAGGATCAGCAGATGGTAGTGCGCTCTCTCCCCCCTGCTCTCCTCTCTCGCCCAGACGTATCTGACCCTGCTGTCATGAGCGTATCGATGCCGAGTGCGAGCTCTCTGTCGGTCATGCTCGATCTTTGCCTTGAAGGACTCCAGGAACCTACTGATGACCTCGTTGGTGTATGCGTAGTCAGGCAGCTCGATGGGCAGTGGCAGACGTAGATCCACTCGGAAGGCAAACACCCTAGAGTACTGCCTTAGGGAGCGCTCAATGGTGCTGTGCAAGCGAGATAGGTACTGCTCGATGAAGGGACCTTTCTCTGCCATTACCGGGAGGCCCTGGAAGGCGCTGGCGTGATGCAGGTGGAGGTTGGTGTTGCTCGGGTGACGAGGCATAAAGGCTGCTCCTGTGTGAGGCTCATATCCTTTGCACGGGAAGTAACTTTCTACTGGCCGATGGCTGGCCCAATGGATGGCCATTGCTATCTGGTGGAGGTATCTGAGTGGAAGGGCTGGCTAGGGAAGACCTAGTGATTGGATGGACGAGCCAGGTTTGGGATGGGTGTTGAATGGAGGGATTGAGGAGAGAGGACGGCTAGGGGAAGGTAGGTGGATAGGGATAGAACGGGGGTTGAACGGTGGGATTGATAGATGGCTATAAAGCATATTACCCGCACCGAGAACTCGGCCCTCAATGAGCTCGGACAGACTGAAGCTAAATACCCTGGGGTCGATTGGGTATTTTCGGTTCTCGTAACTCCGGCAATAAATCAACCACCTCACAATTTCCCTAGTGGCCACGGCGGCAATCGACCCTAAGCGGATATTTCGACGAGACCGAAATTTTCCGCTAGCAGCCTTACCGGTAAACATGATCATGATTCGTCCTATCTAGACGAACCACAGTCACCGTCGGCTATCGGCCAATTGTGGGCAGTGCACCAGCAAATAAATCTTTCCCCTTTTCGCAAGAGCGGCTTAAGGTATGCTCGGAGCCCCTCCAGCAGCTATGTGGTCTAAGGATGCCCTCGAATTCGAAAAGAACGTTTGAAATCAACAAAGCTGACATCGAGAAGCTCTGGGAGATTCACCAGGAGATCGGCGGTGAAGGGCGCGGGCGTAGGCGCGGCGTCGAAGTGCTGAACCGTTCTGTCATTGTCTTTGTTACCGCGTGCTGGGAGTCATACATCGAGGATCTAGCCGTCGAGGCATTCGACTTCTTGCTGGCGCATGCGTCAACCGCCACCGCTATTCCGAACAAAGTCAAAAGCCTCGCGATTAAGGACATAAAGAACGATCCGAACCCGCTGAAACTCTGGGACCTAGCCGATACCGGTTGGCAGGCCATCCTCCAGGCACATAAGGCCGAAGTACATGAGAAGTGGTTGGGTAAGTTCAACACGCCAAAGTCAGAGCAAGTCGATGCGCTCTACGAGGAGATGTTGGGCCTCAACAGCCTGAGCAGCCACTGGAAATGGAACAAGATGAAGGCCGACCGAGCCAAGACCAAGCTGGACGACTTCATTACTGTTCGAGGCAACATTGCTCACCGTATCCGTGATGCACAGCCTGTAGCAAAGAACACCGGAGCGACGTACCTGACTCATGTGCGGCAGATCGTCGACCGGTGTGATAAGGCCGTTGCGAATCATTTGAAGGCGCAAACTGGGGTTGCGCCTTGGTAACTAAGAACGCTCCATGTTACGGAGCGCGTAGGATGTACTCGCGAAGCAGTACACCTTTCCTAACCCCGGCTATCTGGCCGGAGATTGAGGCAGCTATCGGCCAGAAGCGGACTGTCAGAATTATCAAAGATCTACATCGGCGTATTGCAACTGTCGTGACTCTCTCGCCAGCCCATAAGGTGTGCCCTCCAGTCGCTTTGTTCGGTGACAAGGCAAGCGCAGTGTACCGGCTATCGAAACCCTCACCAGCGCTTGGCGATGGCGCCTGAGAGATGTCCTCGTCGCACACTGGCCGGAGAATACGCTGGAGACGTTGACCGGAACTCAGCGTCGTGATATCAAGTTACCATCGGGCTCGGGGCACAATTTAACTTTCCACTGACTATATGCGGTGGCCAATGCAAGGGTAGCTTTGCCTGATCGCGCGATACGGTTACGATACTGATGGCGACGGTAAAAGAGAAAATAGCCCCGAAGCCCGGTATTAACGAATGGATATCGACGAGCTTTTTAAGGATTTATTTGGCCCGAATTTCAAGAGCCTCGATGGGTTCTGCCAGCTATTAAAAGTTGATCGAGACAAGCTACTTAACTTCCTTTACAAGAGGAAAGGAAGCCATTACGTTAGCTTTTCCATCTTAAAGAAAAACAAAACCCATCGCTCCATTAAAGCACCCAAGCGGGTGATGAAGAAAATTCAGCATGCGCTTTTGCCGCATCTCGAAAAATTCTATTCCCCCAAGCCTTCTAGCCATGGCTTCGTCAAGGGTAGGAGCGTCAAGACAAACGCACAAATCCATTCCAGAAAGAGATATGTGTTCAACATTGATCTGAAGGATTTTTTCGAAAGCATCCATTTTGGAAGGGTCAGAAATTTATTCATGGCCCCCCCATTTAGTGCGCCTCACAATGTTGCGACAGTTATGGCACATATCTGTTGCAGCGACGGGAAGTTAGCTCAGGGCGCCCCAACTTCACCGCTAATATCGAATATGATTTGTCGGAAGCTTGACTCACAGCTTCAGGCCTTAGCAAAAGCATGTAAATGTCATTTTACACGGTACGCTGACGACATTACGTTTTCCTTTACCACTACCGCAAAATACTTACCGAAGGATATCGTCGAAGTCTCCGAGGACGGCAGAGCGATACCTGGGCGCGAACTGGAAGAAATCATAAAATCCAATGGTTTCATCATAAACTCTGAAAAAACACGCCTTCAGCACCGGACGCAGCGCCAGATGGTAACGGGCCTGGTTGTCAATGAGATGCCAAACGTAACCAGAGAGTTCATCCGCTTAACGAGCTCAATGATAAACGCTCTTAAACGCTACGGGCCTGAGCTGGCAGAAAAAAAGTATTTGGAGATTCTGAAGGGTGAGAATCAGCCGCTTCAGCCTCGACAAATTCTGCGGACAAAGGAGAATGCTGGCGATTTTTTTATCAAAGTGGTCAAAGGGCGACTGAATTATATTCAAATGATTCGCGGACGAGGCGACAAAATCTATCGTCGGTTGGCGTATGAGTTCACAGTAGCTATAGGCAAAGAGAATCCTGAGTTCAAAAAATCACCTGAAGAGATCTTAGGAAACTCGATTTTTGTCGTTAATAACATCATTGAGGAATCTCAGGGGACTGCCTTCCTTCTGGATGGGGTCGGCATCGTTACCAATGAACACGTTGTGACGGGGGTATCTAAAACGATCGCTCGTCACACCATTTCATTCAAGCGTGCCGGCGACACAAGAGAGTATTCAGCAGAACTTATCCTTTCGGACAAAAAAGCAGACTTGGCTATTTTTTACCCCAATGAAGAGTTCCGAAACATCCCCGCGCTGCGCAAGTCCGACAAGACGATTGTTCGCCCTCAGGATCCAGTTCTATCGATCGGTTTCCCTAAGCATCGAGATGGTGCCGCGCACTACATCGCAAAAGGCCATACTACTCAACGGCGCCGCCAGGTCGATCTTGATCTGTGGTTGGTTGATTTTACGCTGATGGAGGGAAATAGCGGTGGCCCCATATTCAACGACTCCATGGAGGTGATTGGCGTCACAGCTAGAGGAGCGAAAAATAATATCGACGCAGCACTCTACGGCTTTATACCACTAGATAGCTTGAACAATTTTATAAACAGAGCGGACTTTCTGCTTCTGAAGAGGTTGTACGACTATCTAGGTAACGGATCACTAAGCCTCCTTCCTAGAGTTCTCGGCAAGGGGGTTTTTAGTAGCACCTACCAAACAAAGCTCCACAAGGAACGCCTTCAGAAAGCTAAGGCGGTTTAATGAATGAGCAAGCTTCAACGGCTGGTTTGCCGTGCCCCAAACGATTGAGCATCCATTCATCTGTTTACTCACAATCACGTAGAAGTCACATACGCCTGCGTCGAGAGCTGCCAGGGTACACCATGGGAGTCATAGGTCAGATGATTCGAGTCGAGCTGCGTCAGCGAGACCTTGCTCCTCTTTGAGAGCCATCGGCTTACAAGGTGTGAGCCCTCGCTTCGTTGATACCTGCAAACGCTATAGTCGTCTTTATAGACGCTGTAGAGGTGTCCGCTTTTTTCCGAAAAGCGGACAGCTACGCAGGGTTTAGTCGATCTGATTTGGGGCTTGGAGGTGCTTACAAACTAGTGCGATTCACACTATCTTGGACAGTGCCTTTCAGGCATGCCTATTACACAGGTCCTTCAGTCGGATCTTCAGCCGAAGCTTGAATAGGATCTGAGATTAGTGTTTCTGCATCTTCTTCACCAGTGGGTTCAGCGGGAGCGTCTGCAACACGATCTGCGATGAAGCCGCGAGTACGCCAGGTGGCACGCACAAACGACTCGAACGTTGCTTCGCCCTCCAGCTCCAATTCATCGGCATGATCGGTAACGATGATTTGCGGCATTACTCCTGTTGCATCTTTTGTTTGCAGACAGAACTCGACGAGCTTGTTGAACATGTTAGTGACCGACTGCAGGTCAGCATCAACTCTTGCCGTCGTCTGCGTGAGTGCAGCCAACGCTTGTGCGTCAAAGGCCTCGCCATGATCAATCTTTGCCGGGAAATAAACCTGGGTTGGCTGATCAAGGAAAAGGATGGGGGGTATCTTGCATCCCTCTTCATGCTTCAACGCGAATACCGAATGGAGGGCCAGAAACAAGGTTAGGTGCGAATACAGCCAGTTCGCCCCGCTGCCCATTGAGCGCAGATAGACGTTCCCCATCTCAGGGCTTTCATGCCACAAATCAAAGTTATTCAGATCGAACTTGAGTTTGATTGGCTTGTAAGCCTCCTCAAAATCAAAACCAGCACCTATGCGGGCCATTTCACTGTTGATCAGATCATTTAGATCGTCCATCTTTCTGGATACGTCATAAGCGTCTAGGAGTGGCTTTATTTCCAAAAGTCTTTTCTTAATAGTCAGCAGAGTTCCGTCAACTTCATATTTCGGTCTGTTGGAGTAATCCTCAATCACAATTTCAATGCGATGTTTAATGCGTAGCGCAATCTCATCAACTGTCTTTTTCTTCTTGAGATCATCTACCTGCTTATCCAGCTGATTAATCTTGGTCTGAATGCCGAAGAGTGCATCCTTCTCCTCTTTATATTTGGCTAAAACCCGACTCTCCTCTTCACGAAAGCTCTCGCGCGCGTAGGATGAGGTTCTAAGCTCTTTGTTCATCCAGCTAATGGCATCACTAAGCTTATTCGCTTCATTTTCAATATGCTGGTTGGGCGCATCACAAAATGGACAATTTGCCTCGTTGACCTCGGCGTATTCCGGGACGGGAATTTCGCTTATGTTTTTTGCAAACTCCTCGGTAAAGCTTATGGAAGACCTGACAGCGCGTAGCTGGTCGTGAAGATCACGAACTACGAAGGTTTTTTCTGACCTCTGCTGCTCTAGCTCTTTTTTCTGCACGACATAATCGTCTGCCTGGCTATCAATCCGAACATTTGCATTGCGAATTTTTTCAAATGAGGACTTGAGGCTGGCTGCTATCTGGGCACCCGTCAGAGCAATTAAGCTGGTACCAGCAGCAGACTTATACTCGGCAAGCAATTCATCCACTTTCTTGATGAACTCGTCTTTCGCTTCCTTATTCTTGGGTATTTGCGCCTCAAGCTTTTTCTGCTCTGCTTTGAGGTTGTTGTACTCTTGGGACAGCCAGAAATAATCTTGATCCACAAAATTCATGAATATCTTGAGGTGATCTACAACCTGCTCACGCTTTTCCTTCTCATCAAAGCGATAGAATAGGGCATGTTTGTTTGCCACAAGATTCTGGTGTTGCAACATGAAGGAGACAAGACTACGGACAGAGGGGGTCGCGCTTTTGCTCTTGCCAAACGCCCTCCCACTTTGATCTTCATCAATGTCCGTCATTGTTACGGCGAAGTGGCGGCCTAGCTCTTTCTTAAAGTCGCGTAAGGGAAGAAACAGGCTTGGGAAAAAGAACTTTTTAGGTTCTTTCATCCTGGCAAGTGTTTCGTCTAGCGTGCCAGAGACCTCACTGATGAAAACTCTGTCACTTGCCCTATCGCTAGCCCTGTCACGAGCGAGAACGACCGTTTGACTCTCGAACTGCAGAATGGTGAAGTAATATTTCGAGCGCTGCGTAATGACGCCTTTGGGGATAGTGTCATCACTATTGCCGAAGCAGAAGTCAAAAATCTCTATGATGGCGCTTTTGCCCATCGACGACTTGCCCGTGATAATGTTCAAGCCTGGTTTGAATGTTACCTTGTGTATCTCATTGTCGTGATCAATAACGCCAACTGACTTAACGAAGCACTTCATAACTGAGCGATCCCTAGCGACTTATATATATGCTGCGGCTCTCTCTCTTCCAGCACCCCAGCGAGCTTTCGAGCCGATACAACCTTTCTCTCCACCCCCTGCAATTGTGGAAATTTCTTCGCAGTTGGCTTTACAATCAAATCTTCGTCAATCTCTAAATATCCGGCACTCACAAGGCTCATGACAGTTACGTTAGTGATTTCTCGAAGAGTCTGGATTCTCTTATGCACTCCGGAGATCCGAGCCTTATTCGAGATCATGGTCCGCCAGTTGCTACGCGTACTCAAACGGTATAAATAAGCAGATGTGGGCTCATGAAGTACGAAGGGAAGAACAAGGTAGCTGAACAAAATATTCTTTGGGCTCTGTTTTAGTTCGCTGTAGAAGGCATGAATAATTGGAGCCATGATCAACGGACTGCGATGCAGTGTGTGAATATGATCAGATGTTGGTGCCTTCATTTCCATCGCGTCCATTTACCAGAGCCTCCAATGGAGTTTCTCAGAGTTCACTTCATCTTCGTCATCAGCAAGCATATGCCAGATTCCATTGCGAAACTCTAAAGTCACATCATCGAAGGTGGATATTTTATCTGGGGATTCACCGCAACGAAGATCGAAAAAATTCTTTGATTCGTCACACCAGTACTCCTTAGGCTCGCGACTGCATTTCCTCATTGCCGCAGCTCTAAGACTCAAATGGCGTTTTAGTTGTTCTTCTTTGTAGCGATCAATGTCACCTTTCTCCAAGCTGAATCTTTGAAACTCGCTGCTGATTGTATGCACCGCAACCATATGCTCTAAAATGGCTGTAGGGACTTTTGTGGCATATTCGATTTCATGAAGCTTCTTTACAAAAAGACGCTCAGCATAAGAAGGATCACTAACGCTACCCTGAAATAGGCTTTTATCCACAACTGGAAATCTTCGAGAATTTCTGCCATACACCGCATTCAGGGAGGAGATCTGTAGGTCAAAATCTTCGTAGGTAATTTTCCAGCCGTTCTTGGATTTATCAGGATCAATCAAGAATCCCATTAAGGCTCGGAAGTAGTCGTCACGTTTAGCAGGGTGTATTCCCTTTCCATAGACACTCTTTGCTCGGTCAGCGCGCGTAACTAGATCCGGCTCTTCAGAAAGGATTTTTACTTTCTCTATGACATCCAGCAGCGTGTCCCTTCTTTCTTCAGCCATCACAAACTGCTGGGCCTTGACAGCCCGGGACGGCTTTTCTTTCGAGACTGTAATCCTGGCCTCGCTTTGCTCAAGGACATTCTGTAAAAGCTCAAGTCTCTCCTGAAGCGGCAATTGGTTCCAATGACGGAGCTTTGAAGCGGCGCCGTATGTCTGCGTAGTCAGCAAAATCAACTCAGAATACTTAACCTGCTTAAAATTGGGCGACATCCAATTTTTCAGTGTATTCCAAAAATTGATGTGCCCATCAGTTAAATCTTCGACGAAGTCTTTGACTTCAATCTGAACTTCACCCTCTACAGTAACGTCACCATAATATTCTAGCCAAAGGGTCTGCCCTTCAGCCAAATTATGGCAATACTCCAGCGTTACTATTAGCTGGTAGGAAATGGCTTCAAGTAGTCTCGTTGCATTATTAGCGAGTTTATTCAACACGTCCTCCGGCCGTCACGCCACTGTCGTGACAAGGTGAATTAACCAGGAGCGTGAGATACGGCCACCCTGGCGAGTCCCATCCTGCAAAAAAAAACCAATACAAACACAGAGGCTAAGTGGGGCAGTTACTCGATGCTGTTTGTATGTACAGTATCGCAATGAGCAGCCTCTGAATTCTATCGTGATGGCACTTTGTTGGCAAAAGCATGAAGTGCTGAGCGGACTAGGGAGGCACCGACGGTGTGACTGTAAATTGTGTCAGGCTTAAGGGTTGTTATACTGCTCGTTTGCAATATTATCTGTCAGATTGTTTTCACGCGTTAGCAGCCCAGCGTCCTGGAAGCTTTTAATGGCGGAGGGTTCCTCCTAAGCGATCCACAATTACGAGGGAGGCGACCAAAGCAGTTTCGATGGACGCCATATCAGCTCTTCTGGAAGCGCCATGCGTGCTTAAGGCATGAGGTAGCGGCGTCGCCGGAGTATTCTCGGTTCACTTCTGGGAGCCGCTGCACAGGCCCAAGCCAAGCTTAGAGCGACAGTGCATCTGGACGATAAACAAAATCTGCTGGAGCGAATCGCCGGCCTTAGAGCGATCCCACATCGATGCCTTCTGGCTTACGGTGTAGTACCGAGCTCTCTGCTTCATCTGCAACACTCCACCTGCTTACGCAAGATTCGTTGTGTTGCGTTCACCGATTGCATCCACAGCCGAAAGAAGACCTAGGTTCGTCGTATGCCAACGGTGCCTGATCAAGGAGCTATCAGGTCCTCTCACAATCTTAGTTGGTGGTGCTGCAGGCTACATTCTGAGCTTTGGAATACGAGCAAGCCATCCCATCGACAACCGATTGTCTCACCGCAACCCTCTGCGCCTGGCGGAGGGTTGTTCAGTTGGCCGAGCAGGCAAGGCGAAGCACGAGCCAGATTGTGCAATAGGCGCTAAGGCTTCTAGGGAGCACGAGCAAACGCTCAGCCGACCGACTCGCGAGTCTTTTAGTGATGTAGGCGATCATCGAGCTGTGTTGGCTTGGGCCGTAAACCCGGGCTCTGGGACCCTGCCGCCTTAGCCCTCCTTCGCTCACTCATCCAAACGGCATAAACGCGGTGACTGGACACAGCCAGTCACCGCGTTTATGCCTGGCCCTTCTCTCACGCAACTCTCAAAGCAGCGTCACGCTCTTCAATTTTCTCCATCACCCAATCGTGCACCTCTTCCTCTACCCACCCCACACACCTCTCCCCCAATGACACCGGCTTCGGGAAGGCCCCTTCGCTGATGTACTTGTAGACGGTCGATCTGGCCAGACCGGTAGTAGCCATGACTTCTCGTAAACGGATGATCCTCATGAACGGTCTCCTGGTTTTCGTTCAGAGGATTGGCAGGTCTCGTTTTTAATGACTGGGCCCAGCTCTGGATAGCTCTGGCGGCACCAACGAGCACCAGCACCTTTACGAAGAAGGCAGTCTGCAGAGCAGATATGGATGAAATACAGCTGCAAGCCCCGGAATTCCAGATATGTCTTATTAAAACGGCATCTAGGCAGCTTCTAGAATCCCTCTACGTCACATCTACAAGCCATCTATTCCAGCTCTATTTCGCAGCTAGAAGCTTTCACCAAGGCAAGGAACTCATGACTCGCCGCCGCTCTTCTCTCAATTCCGGCTTCACCGTCGACAAACCTCTATCCAGCCCTCACGGAAAGGCACCCAACGAGCGCCGTGACGACATTTGGCTTTGGTTCTATCTCGCTCTACGCGGAAAAGCGCTCTATCGCAGTGAGGCGCTGAATCCGAGAACCATGTCCGAGCAGATGACGGAGAGCATCAAGAGCTTTCGGCTCTCACTAGAGGAAATCGCTGTCGACCAAAGCCGTCAGATGGTTTCGGAGGAGCACATAACCTGGATATCGGACTGCAAGCGTCAGCTGACCTGGATCCAAGATCGGCTTAACCGCGACAAGCGCATTCGCACTCCAGATATCTATTCTTCAGCGCTCACGGAGAGAGAGAGGCTGGTAGCCAAGATCGACTGTTCCGGCTTAGCGCCGAAGGTAAAGGAGTCATTCGTTATTGGCCTGAAACGGGATTGGGACGAACAAACGCGGTTGGACAAGCAGCTCAACTGGATTCAAGAAGCCAATGAAGCAGGAGCATGCCGGCACGTAGTCGAATGGGTGAGGAAACACCAACCTGAGCAGAAGCTTCCCGAAGTAGCGCCGCAGACCCTGCAAGAGTTGCTGATCGCCTCAGACGCGTGGACCTGGAGCGACGTTGAGAGGAAATATTGCATTTCCACCGCTAGACGCTTATGGCGTCAGGCTTTGCGCCGCAAGAAAGCGAAAGGAAAGAAGCAGCACAACTTCATCCTGAGTGACAAGGCGATCAAGCGTCTGGATAGATTCTCCAAGGACCACGAGATCTCTAGAGCCCGCGTCCTGGAAATCCTTCTGCAGATGGAGGATGAGAAGGATCTCTATCTCAAAGAGCAGATTCGTGTCCTGCGAGGGATCGAGCTCTAGATACTCGATCGCTTGGCTCAATGCCCCAGGGAATGCTCGGCTCGAGAAGCACCTCAAAAACTACCTACAAAACGGCGAGATTTTCCGGTGGGGCAAAAAGTGGGGCAAAATTCGAAGGGCACAAAAAACATTCGGCCATAAAAAAATCCAACCACCGCTAAGTGATTGGATTTTCTAGGGATTTTTGGTCGGGACGGAGTGATTCGAACACTCGACCCCTTGCACCCCATGCAAGTGCGCTACCAGGCTGCGCTACGCCCCGACGTTGCTTTTGAGTTCCCTCAGAAGCGGATCGCACTATACCCCAAGCATTTGTATTGGAGAAGTGCTTTTTTCATTTTTTTCAGTTACTTGCGCAGCACATGCAGTACATCTTCCAATTCGGCGATCATCTGCCGGATCAGTTGCTTGTATTGGGTGGCGTCCTCGCGTGCTTCGTCGCCGGTGAGGCGCTGGCGAGCGCCGCCGATGGTGAAGCCCTGGTCGTAGAGGAGTGCGCGGATCTGACGAATCATGAGCACGTCCTGGCGCTGGTAGTAGCGCCGGTTGCCCCTTCGCTTGACCGGATTGAGTTGCGGGAACTCCTGTTCCCAGTACCGCAGCACGTGCGGCTTCACCGCGCAAAGATCGCTCACTTCACCGATGGTGAAGTAGCGCTTGCCCGGAATGGGGGGCAGCTCGTCGTTATGACTTGGTTCCAGCATAAGCCTCAACCCTGGCCTTCAGTTTCTGCCCTGGACGAAAGGTGACGACGCGCCGGGCTGTGATCGGGATTTCCTCTCCCGTCTTTGGGTTGCGTCCGGGACGCTGACGCTTGTCGCGCAGGTCGAAGTTGCCGAAGCCCGACAACTTCACCTGCTCGTTATGCTCCAGCGCCTGGCGAATCTCTTCAAAGAAGAGCTCCACCAGTTCCTTGGCTTCCCGCTTATTCAGGCCCAGCTCTTCGTACAGACGTTCAGCAATTTCAGCTTTCGTCAGAGCCCCCATACGCTACTTCCTTAACGTGGCGTTGAACCTTTGTTCCAGCGAGGCGACGATATTCTGCGTAGTCGCGTTCACCTCGTCATCATTAAGAGTGCGTGATGGATGCTGCCAGGTCAAGCCAACGGCCAAGCTTTTTCTAAGCGGATCAATGCCTTTACCGTGGTAGACGTCAAACAACCTGAGATCCGTCAGCCATTCGCCCGCCGTTTCACGGATATTGGCCAGCACGAACTCGGCCGGAGTATCCAGATCGACGATCAGCGCCAGGTCACGACGTACTTCGGGGAAGCGCGACAGTTCGCTGAATTTCGGCAGACGACCCTTGGCTACTTCGGCCAGGACCAGCTCGAAGAGGTACACCGGGCGATCCAGGTCCAGCGCCTTGGCCAGTTCCGGGTGCAGCGCGCCGAGGTAGCCGACCAGCACGCCATCGCGCTCGATCTTGGCGGTCTGGCCCGGGTGCAGCGCTGGGTGTTCCGCTGGGGAGAAGGTGAAGGCTTCGATGGCGCCGGCGTTACCCAGCAGCGCTTCGACGTCGGCTTTCACGTCGAAGAAGTCGACGCTCTCGCGACCATTCGCCCAGCCTTCCGGCTGACGTGCACCGCAGACGACGCCGGCGAGCATGTTTTCCTGCACCAGCCCTTCCAGTTGACCGACAAAGCGCAGGCCGCTTTCGAACAGGCGCACACGGGTCTGCTGACGATTGAGGTTGTGCTGCAGGGACTTGACCAGCCCCGGCCAGAGCGAGGCGCGCATGGCGGCCATGTCGGCGGAGATCGGGTTGGCCAACATCAGCGGCTCGACACCGGGATGGAACAGCTGGAACACCTTGGGATCAATGAAGCTATAGGTGATGGCCTCCTGGTAGTCACGGGCGACCAGCAGGCGGCGCAGCGCGGGCAGCTCGGCCTGGGACTCGGACTTGGTGTTCGGCGCCAGGCGTGCCTGCGGGTAGCGCACCGGCAGACGGTTGTAGCCGTACAGGCGACCCAGCTCTTCGATCAGGTCGACTTCGATCGAGACGTCGAAGCGATGGCTCGGCACACCAACGGTCCAGGCATCGGCACCGGCTTTCTGGACGTCGAACTCCAGGGCGGTGAGCAGACGCTCGATCTCGGTGTTTTCCAGGGTCATGCCCAGCATCTGGGTAACGCGCTCGGCACGCAGGGTAACCGGAGCGACCTTGGGCAGGTCCGCTTCACTGACTGCTTCCACGATCGGACCAGCTTCGCCGCCGACGATCTGCAACAGCAGCTCGGTAGCACGCTCCATGGCGCGACGAGCCAACTGCGAGTCCACGCCACGCTCGAAGCGATGCGAGGCATCGGTGTGCAGGCCATAGGAACGGGCCTTGCCAGCAACGGCAATGTTGTCGAAGAAGGCGCTTTCGAGGAACAGGTCGCGTGTCTTGGCGCTGACGCCGCTGTGCTCGCCACCCATCACGCCGGCGATGGCCAGGGCGCGTTCGTGATCGGCAATCACCAGGGTGTCAGCACGCAGGGTGACTTCCTGGCCGTCGAGCAGGACGAGCTTCTCGCCCTCCTCTGCCATGCGCACGCGCACGCCGCCTTTGATCTCGTCGAGATCGAAGGCATGCATTGGCTGGCCCAGCTCGATCATTACGTAGTTGGTGATGTCGACGGCGGCGTCGATGCTGCGGATATCGGAACGACGCAGACGCTCAACCATCCACAGAGGGGTTGGCTTGCTCAGGTCGACGTTGCGGACGACGCGGCCGAGGTAGCGCGGGCAAGCCTTGGGAGCCAGCAGCTCAACGCTGCGCACTTCATCGATCTGCGGAGCAACTGAGCCAACCACTACCGGCCTGACCTCGGCGCTGTACAGCGCGCCGACTTCGCGAGCGAGGCCGGTCAGAGACAGGCAATCACCACGGTTCGGGGTCAGGCCGATCTCGATGGAAGCGTCGTCCAGTTCGAGGTAGTCGCGGACGTTGGCGCCCACCGGCGCATCCGCAGCGAGCTCCATCAGGCCGGCGTTCTCTTCGCTGATTTCCAGCTCTTTGGCCGAGCAGAGCATGCCGTTGGATTCAACGCCGCGCAGCTTGGCCTTCTTGATCTTGAAGTCACCCGGCAGCTCGGCGCCGATCATGGCGAAGGGGATCTTCAGGCCTGGGCGCACATTGGGCGCACCGCAGACGACCTGGAAGGTCTCCGAACCGTTGCTGACCTGGCAGACGCGCAGCTTGTCGGCGTCCGGGTGTTGTTCGGTCGACAGCACTTCGCCCACGACCACACCACTGAACTGACCGGCGACCGGGATCACGGCGTCGACCTCAAGGCCGGCCATGGACAGACGAGCTACCAGCTCGTCACGGGATACCTGCGGGTTTACCCAGCTCCGCAGCCACTGTTCACTGAATTTCATCCTGCTCTCCTAAATGCGTTGACGGTCGTGCGGGCTAGCGGAACTGGCCGAGGAACCGCAGATCGTTGTCGAAGAACAGGCGCAAGTCGTTCACGCCATAGCGCAGCATGGCCAGGCGCTCGATACCCATGCCAAAGGCGAAGCCCTGGTATTTCTCGGGGTCGATGCCGGACATGCGCAGCACGTCGGGGTGGACCATGCCGCAGCCCATGACTTCCAGCCAGCCGGTCTGCTTGCAGACGCGGCAACCCTTGCCGCTGCAAAGCACGCACTGGATGTCGACTTCCGCCGAAGGCTCGGTGAAGGGGAAGAAGGACGGACGGAAGCGGACGGAGAATTCTTTCTCGAAGAAGGCGCGGAGGAATTCTTCGATGGTGCCCTTGAGGTCGGCGAAGCTGACGTCTTCATCGACCAGCAGACCTTCGACCTGGTGGAACATGGGCGAGTGGGTCAGGTCGGAGTCGCAACGGTAGACGCGGCCCGGGCAGACAATGCGAATCGGCGGCTTCTGGTTTTCCATGGTGCGGACCTGTACCGGCGAGGTATGGGTGCGCAGCAGCATGTTCGCATTGAAGTAGAAGGTGTCGTGCATGGCACGAGCCGGGTGGTGACCCGGAATGTTGAGCGCTTCGAAATTGTGGTAGTCGTCTTCGACTTCCGGACCCTCGGCGACTTCATAGCCGATGCGGGTGAAGCACTGCTCGATGCGTTCCTTGGTGCGGGTGACCGGATGCAGGCCACCGGAGGACTGGCCACGGCCCGGCAGGGTCACGTCGATGCGTTCGGCTGCCAGCTTGGCGGCGAGGGCGGCGCCCTCCAGCTCAGCCTTGCGGGCGTTCAGAACATCCTGAACCTTTTCCTTGGCTACGTTGATCAGCGCGCCGACCTTGGGGCGCTCTTCGGCCGGCAGGTCGCCCAGGGTCTTCATGACCTGGGTCAGCTCGCCTTTCTTGCCGAGGTAGTGAACCCGGATCTGCTCCAGGGCGTTGACGTCTTCGGTGTTTCGCACGGCGTCCAGGGCCTGCGAAACCAGCGCGTCCAGGTTTTCCATGTACCAACTCCAGATACAAAATAGGGGAAGAGCGGTAAGGCTCTTCCCCTATCGGTGACGTTACGTCCGGACCGAGATCCGGTAACTGTCGTGGGGCTTAAGCCAGGCTGGCCTTCGCTTTCTCGACAATCGCGGTAAACGCCGCTTTTTCGTTCACAGCCAGATCGGCCAGTACCTTACGGTCGATCTCGATGGCCGCCTTTTTCAGGCCAGCGATCAGACGGCTGTAGGACAGACCGTTCTGACGAGCACCAGCGTTGATACGGGCGATCCACAGGGCGCGGAACTGACGCTTGCGCTGACGACGGTCGCGGTAGGCGTATTGGCCTGCTTTGATTACCGCCTGCTTGGCAACACGGAACACGCGCGAGCGCGCGCCGTAGTAGCCTTTTGCGAGCTTCAGAATCTTTTTGTGACGACGACGGGCAATTACGCCACGCTTAACACGAGCCATTTATTTATCCTCTACCAGAAATCAACGCAGACGCAGGGAGCGCGCTACACGGCGAACGTCGGAAGCAGCGAGCATCGAAGTGCCGCGCAGCTGACGCTTACGCTTGGTGGTCATTTTGGTCAGGATGTGGCTCTTGAAAGCGTGCTTGTGCTTGATGCCACCAGCAGTCACTTTGAAGCGCTTTTTGGCGCCACTCTTGGTTTTCATCTTTGGCATGTTTAGTACTCCGCATTCGTTAACAACTGATAACCATCAGGCCTGCCAGTGCCCGGGAGGTTATTTACGCTTCTTGGGAGCGATGACCATCATCAGCTGGCGTCCTTCCAGCTTAGGATGCTGTTCCACGGTGCCGACTTCGGCGAGGTCGTTTTCGACTCGCTTCAACAGCTCCATGCCCAGCTCCTGGTGGGCCATCTCACGACCACGGAATCGAAGCGATACCTTGGCCTTGTCCCCTTCATTAAGGAAACGTACCAGGTTGCGTAGTTTTACCTGGTAATCCCCTTCTTCCGTCCCTGGACGAAACTTGATTTCTTTGATCTGTTGCTGGTGCTGGTTTTTCTTCGCAGCAGCGGCTTGCTTCTTCTTCTCGAAGAGGTGCTTGCCGTAGTCCATGATGCGGCAGACAGGAGGCACCGCATCAGCAGAAATTTCCACCAGGTCCAGCTTGGCCTCGTCGGCTAGACGGAGGGCCTCGTCGAGGGAGACCACGCCAATCTGTTGACCGTCGGCACCAATCAGACGCACCTCACGGGCGGTGATGTTTTCGTTGATCGGTGGTTTCGGGAGAGCCCGCTTATCCTGTCTCATTTCACGCTTAATAATGATTACTCCGAGTCTTGGCGACCACGCCGGGAAACCGCCTGAGCGAGAAGCTCCGCGAACTGGGCGACCGGCATCGAGCCGAGGTCTGCCCCTTCGCGCGTACGTACGGCGACGGCCTGCGATTCAACTTCCCTATCACCAATAACCAGCAGATAGGGAACCTTGAGCAAAGTATGCTCGCGGATTTTAAAGCCAATTTTCTCGTTTCTCAAGTCAGACTTGGCACGGAATCCGCTTTGCTCGAGCTGACGCACCACTTCTTCGGCCCATTCGCCCTGCTTGTCAGTGATATTCATCACCACCGCCTGGGTCGGTGCGAGCCAGGCCGGGAACAGACCGGCGTAGTGCTCGATCAGCATACCGATGAAGCGTTCGAACGAGCCGAGGATCGCGCGGTGCAGCATGACCGGACGGGTACGGCTGTTATCTTCGGCGATATAGCTGGCATCCAGGCGCTCCGGCAGGTTCGGATCGTACTGAAGGGTGCCGCACTGCCAGTTACGGCCAAGGCAGTCCTTCAGGGTGAACTCGATCTTCGGACCGTAGAAGGCACCTTCGCCCGGCTGGTATTCCCACTCCAGGCCGGATTCGTTCAGAGCGTCGGCCAGAGCACTTTCGGCCCGATCCCACAGCTCTTCGGAACCGACGCGCTTGGCCGGACGGGTGGACAGCTTCATGGAGACATCGCTGAAACCGAAGTCCGAATAGACCTGCAGGGTCAGCTTGATGAAGTCGGCCGCTTCCTTCTTTACCTGCTCTTCGGTGCAGAAGATGTGCGCATCGTCCTGGGTAAAGCCACGTACACGCATGATGCCGTGCAGCGCGCCGGACGGTTCGTTGCGGTGACACGCGCCAAACTCGGCGAGACGCAGCGGCAGGTCGCGGTAGGACTTCAGGCCCTGGTTGAAGATCTGCACGTGGCATGGGCAGTTCATCGGCTTAACCGCGAAGTCGCGGCTTTCCGACGAAGTGGTGAACATGTTCTCGGCGTAGTTGGTCCAGTGGCCGGAGCGCTCCCACAGGATGCGGTCGACGACCTGCGGGGTACGAACCTCCACGTAACCGTGGTCGCGCTGCACCTTGCGCATGTACTGCTCGAGCACCTGATAGACGGTCCAGCCGTTCGGGTGCCAGAAGACCATGCCCGGCGCTTCTTCCTGGAGGTGGAAGAGGTCGAGCTGCTTGCCGATACGGCGGTGATCGCGCTTTTCGGCCTCTTCGATGCGCTGGATGTAGGCAGCCAGCTGCTTCTTGTCCGCCCAGGCGGTGCCATAGACGCGCTGCAGCTGCTCGTTTTTCGAGTCGCCACGCCAGTAGGCGCCGGAAATCTTGGTCAGCTTGAAGGCTTTCAGGAACCGGGTGTTGGGCACATGCGGGCCACGGCACATGTCCACGTACTCCTCGTGGAAGTACAGGCCCATGACCTTCTCGTCCGGCATGTCGTCGATGAGGCGCAGCTTGTACCCCTCACCACGAGCCTTGAAGGTCTCGATGACTTCGGCACGCGGCGTCATCTTCTTGATGACGTCGTAGTCCTTCTCGATCAGCTCGGCCATGCGCTTTTCGATGGCGGCCATGTCTTCCGGCGTGAAGGGACGCTCGAAGGCGATGTCGTAATAGAAGCCTTCGTCGATCACCGGGCCGATGACCATCTTGGCGGTCGGATACAGCTGCTTGACCGCGTGGCCCACCAGGTGAGCGCAGGAGTGGCGGATGATTTCCAGCCCGTCCTCGTCCTTCGGGGTAATGATCTGCAGAGTCGCGTCGCTGTCGATGATGTCGCAGGCATCGACCAGACGGCCGTTGACCTTGCCGGCCAGGGTGGCTTTCGCCAGGCCCGCACCAATGGATTGCGCCACCTCGGTCACGCTGACCGGATGATCGAAGGAACGCTGACTACCGTCGGGAAGAGTAATGATGGGCATGGCGCCTCCTCTCCTAGTGGTGACCCCTACGAAAGGCCACATGGGTTGGGATGTGCCAGTAAGCGTCGCCCGCCGGGCAGGCCTGCCTCACAGTGGCAGGCGCCTTGTCGGCACCCTGCGCTTTCGCGCGCGGACGTAGATCACTGGAAGAAATCGAAAACCTGATCGCAAACAATAGCGGACAGGGCGCTGGATGTTACTGCAAGTTGCGCAAGCTGACGAGCGCAGAGCCTGACTTCGCTCAGTACTGATCGACAAATTCCAGCACAGCGCGATTGAAGGACGCCGGACGGATCACATTCATGCCATGGGAGGCGCCGGGAATCGTCACCAAGCGCGCATCCGCAAGACTCAGTTGCAGCGCCTGGAGGATTCGCGGAAACGGCTCCGGACTTCTGGCTCCGCCGATCAGCAATACTGGCAACTGCAACTGCGATATCGACTCCCGATTAATAGGCGCAGGATGATCGGCAACCTGCCCAACCAAGGTCATGGCATTGGCCGTCGCCATTTCACGAAACTGTGCAGATGACCTCGACCAGACTCCCGCCCCACTGACAGTATCGACAAAGAGCTGCAACCCTCCTTCAACATCTCCCTCGCGAATCATTCCAAGCGCCTGCTGGCGAAACTGATTGCGTTCGACAGGAGATACCGGCGCTTCAATATTTGCTCCAGTGAAGACATTGTCCGCAAAGTCTCCACCTGGATCAGCCAGCGCCAAAGAGAGCAATTTATGCGGAGCCATCAGTGCCACTCGCAAACAGATGTTGCCGCCCCGCGAATGCCCCAGCAGATGGACCGGCGCAGGTAACTGGTCGATCAAGGCGAGAAGATCATCAACATGCTGTTCCGTCGAAAAGCCAATCCCCTGGCCGCCCCATTGCTCCGGGAAATAATGGCGCAAGCTGGGCACGATCACACGGTAACGGGCAGACAAGGCTTCGACCTGTGCCTGCCAATAGCGGTAGTCGCAAAGCGACCCGTGTACCAGCAGCAGGGGCACGCCCTGCCCGGCAACCTGGCACGTCAGTTCATAGTCATTGACCCGGTATTTCACAATCTCGAAATTCATCCAGCACTCACAGGCAACGCACCACAATAAATCACACAGGATTTGCAGGGATTACTCAGCCCGAACGAAACCCAACCACACCCTTTAGCCCGCGCATTATCCCCAATCACTCAATTAATCCACCAACCCTTCATCCGCTGATTACATTTAAAGTGTGTTTTCCCAATCGCAACAATTCATATATTCAGTTGACGCGAACAATCACCAGAACACAGAATCGCCCCGTACAAATCACCCTACATACGGGAGCACCCAGATGTCCAAACTTGCGGAATTCCGCGAAGCCGAGCGCAAACTCCAGGAACAACTCGCCCTGCTCGAGAAACTCAAGAGCGATGGCGGCCTGAAAAAGGAACTGGAGTTCAAGGATCAACTGCAAGCCTTGATGGACCAGTACGGCATGAACCTGCGCAACGTCATCGAGATTCTCGACCCGCAGACTTCCACCGAGCCCGCAGCCGCACAGCCGGCGCGCCGCACTCGCCAACTGAAGATCTACAAGAACCCGCACAATGGCGAGACCATCGAGACCAAGGGCGGCAACCACAAGACCCTGAAAGCCTGGAAACAACAGTACGGTGGCGACACCGTGGAATCCTGGCTGCAGTGAGTCCGATTGTTCCGCGGAGCGCTCCCGCTCCGCGGAATCTCTCACCTTCCCAGAAGGAACTGACCGGCGGCTGTATAAAAACTAGCCATCGTTAGCAGAAATCCTTATAATCCCCTCAGCGAAAACCAAACCCAAGGTCGCCCCTCCCAGCACTCCCTACCTGATCCAGGGCAGAAGCTGGGGTCCACAGGGCCACGGCCAGCGCATCCTCCGCATCGATTCCAGAGCACGCCAACCGTGCCAGGAAAGCTTGCCCGAGCGACCAGCGCCCCACGTCAAATCACCTGCAATTACCCAACACCGCAGACTGACGCGAACCGACCCCCAAGTTTCCAATCGCTGCCATATTCCGGTCATACGTTTTCTGCATTCTCAGATCGCAACCGGAGCTTTTGACGATTTCGACGGTCATAGGACCGTTACCTATTTGGAAAGACAAGACAATGAAAACCTCCCCGCAAATCCTGGAGGCGATTGGCACCCTCTCGGCGGCCTTCGCCCCTCTGAACTGCGTCATCCAGGCCAAGCGCAAGCATGGCTTCAGCTTCACCCTGGTCAACGAGCATGGCATCGCCAAGCACACCGAACGCCTCTACCCCCAGCAATACCAGGGCGAGGCGCCGCTGAACGCGGTGATCCAGCGAGTGCAAGCCACCATCGCTGCCTGAGCCCGGAATCGAAAAAGCCCCGCATGAGCGGGGCTTTTGCTTTTCTGCCATCCATATAAAGGAAGAAGTCAGCGCAGGCTGATGCCCGCCTTCACCGTCTCGATCTCCTGCAGCAATTCCGCATAGCGCTGCGCAGGCGCCGCATAGGTCAATGAATAGGCCGCACCATCACCCAGCGCCACCTGCACGGTCTGCTTGAGCACTTCAGTGCCATTCTGGCTGATCCCGCAATGCACCTCCAGACCCTCCAGACCACCAAGCAGGGTATCCAACGGCTTGCTGCAAGCCGCCTGGAAGCCCTGGCGCATGAAGTCCTTCTGCAACGCCTTGCGCATCTCGACGATGACATTCTCGGCACTGACCCTGACGCCGGAGCCGAGCCGACTGCGCGTGACCTCCATGACCAGGTCTTGAGAACCGTCTTCAGCCAAGCGCACGCCGCGTTGACGAATCACTGGCGCGTCCGCTGCCGCATCAACCGGCGAGCGCGACACTTCCCAACCCTGCGGCCAGATCACCTGCATTTCCGCCAGCGCCGGCAACGGCACCAAGAGCGCACCGAACAACAACCAGGATCGCAGACCGAGCATCACCACCTCCGACCATCAGCCAGGAGAAAACATAGCAGGCGCGCCACCACCCCTGCAGAGAAGCCACTTTCCTGAAGACAAACAAAAAGGGCGATCCTTTCGGATCGCCCTTTCTGAAATCGCCGAAGCGATTATGTTTGGTAGGCACAATTGGACTCGAACCAACGACCCCCACCATGTCAAGGTGGTGCTCTAACCAACTGAGCTATGTGCCTGTCGTGTGGGGCGCATTCTACGCGATCGTTTTCACCGGTCAAGCACTTTTTTCAGCTAAGCCACTGAAAAAGTGAATTTTTTTATGTTCGACCGTCCGTAAATTATTTTGCACGGGCACTAGCCGGCCAGATTCGACTCAGGTAGCATCCGCACATCTCGTAAAAAATAACAAACACAGGTGCATTATGCCGCACACTTCCTACCCCTCTTCCTATTACGCAGCTTCGGCCAACCCGGTCCCGGCCCGTCCTGAACTGCAGGGCGAGGTGGAAACCGATGTCTGCGTGATCGGCGCTGGCTACACCGGCCTGTCGACCGCCCTGTTCCTGCTGGAAAACGGTTTCAAGGTCACCGTACTGGAAGCCGCCAAGGTTGGCTTCGGTGCGTCGGGCCGTAACGGCGGCCAGATCGTCAATAGCTATAGCCGCGACATCGACGTCATCGAGCGCTCCGTTGGCGCCAAGCAGGCCAAGCTGCTGGGCGACATGGCCTTCGAAGGCGGCCGCATCATTCGCGAGCGTATCGCCAAGTACAACATCCAGTGCGACCTGAAGGACGGCGGCGTGTTCGCAGCCCTCAGCGCCAAGCAGATGGGCCACCTGGAGTCGCAGAAAAAGCTGTGGGAGCGTTTCGGCCACACCCAGCTGGAACTGATGGACGCCAAGCGCATCCGCGAAGTCGTGGGCACCGACAGCTATGTCGGCGGCATGCTCGACATGAGCGGCGGCCACATCCACCCGCTGAACCTCGCCCTGGGCGAAGCCGCAGCCGTGGAATCCCTGGGCGGCGTGATCCACGAGCAGTCCCCTGCCGTGAAGATCGACCGTGGCGCCAACCCGGTCGTGCACACCCCGAAGGGCCGCGTGAAAGCCAAGTTTATCGTGGTAGCCGGTAACGCCTACCTCGGCGGCCTGGTGCCGGAGCTGGCTTCCAAGTCCATGCCGTGCGGCACCCAGGTGATCACCACCGAGCCGCTGAGCGCCGACCTGGCCAAGTCCCTGCTGCCGACCGACTACTGCGTCGAGGACTGCAACTACCTGCTCGACTACTACCGCCTGACCGGCGACAACCGCCTGATCTTCGGTGGCGGCGTGGTCTACGGTGCGCGCGATCCGTCGAACATCGAGGCGATCATTCGTCCGAAGATGCTGAAGGTCTTCCCGCAGCTGAAGGACGTGAAGATCGACTTCGCCTGGACCGGCAACTTCCTGCTGACCCTCTCGCGTCTGCCGCAGGTTGGCCGCATCGGCGACAACATCTATTACTCCCAGGGCTGCTCCGGCCACGGCGTGACCTACACCCACCTGGCAGGCAAACTGCTGGCCGAGGTGCTGCGTGGCCAGGCCGAACGTTTCGACGCCTTCGCCACCCTGCCGCACTACCCCTTCCCGGGTGGTCGCATGTTCCAGGTTCCGTTCTCCGCGATCGGCGCCTGGTACTACACCATGCGCGACAAGCTGGGTATCTGACGCCTCGCTTCAAACCGCACGAAGAAAAACGGCGCCTCAGGGCGCCGTTTTCTTTTTCGGGACTTTTTCCGGCGGCGATGAGGTATCGCTGCGAACCTGGGCGTGGCTCATCAAGGCAAAGATCAGGCTGCCGCCGACGATATTGCCCACCAGCGTGGGCAACGCGAAGTCGACGACGAACGCCGCCAGCCCGACCTCCCCGGCAAACATCAGGTAACCCACTTCGCAGGTGCCGACCACGATGTGGCTGAAACTGCCCAGCGCCATCAGGTAGGTGACCAGGAAAATGATCCACACCTTGGCGTTCTCCGCCGCCGGCACCAGCCAGACCATGGTGGCGATCATCCAGCCAGAGACGATGCCCTTGGAAAACATCTGCCAATGGTCGTTCTCCATGACCTCGCGGCCGATCTCCAGGAAAGCCTGATCCACCTTGGTATCGAAGATCGGCAAGTGCAGCATGCCGTAGGCGAACAGCAGCGCACCGACGATGTTGCCCGCCAACACTACCGACCACAGCCGCAGGAGCTGCCCGAACTTCTCCAGCGTCGGCTCGCTCATGACCGGCAATACCGCCGTCAGGGTGTTCTCGGTGAACAGTTGCTGGCGCGCAAGAATGATTGCCAGAAAGCCCACCGGATACCCGAGGCTGGTGGTGATCACTGCCATGTCGTGATCGGGCAGACGCGCGCGGAACAGCCCCATGGCCATCAGCGACAAGCCGATGGTCAGGCCGGCGGCCAGCGCCGACCACCAGAGCGCCGCCAGGGTGCGCTCCAGTTCGTGGTTGCCTTGCAAGCGTATGACTTCGTGCAACACCAGTGCGCGCGGCGGCTGGCTCTTCTCGACCTTGCGACGCTCTTCGGCAGAGAGATCGTCCGCGGTATCACTGCCCGCCTTCGATTCCCTGGCCTGGGTGCCTGGTGCGGTCTTGCGCGTTGCGGCAGAGTCGCTGCCTTTGCTACGCGGCCGCGACTGGGATGCGCCGCGAGCGGGCGGTTTTTCGGTGGCCATGCGGAGCACCTCGCTGGGACAGTGCAGATTTAGGCTGCGACCGCTGCGCTTCGGTTCCGGAAATCTTGGGGTGCGCCGAAATCAGGAAGTCGGCTCGATCCGCAGCCGGCGCCAGTCCGTGTCCAGATGGCCGAGGTAGACGCAGCCGTGCCCACGGGGAAAGAGAATGTGCTCGGGGCCGATCCCCGGCCCCTCAAGACGCAGCAGGCGCCCCCAGGGATGATGACTGACGCGCCCGCGCACGTCCTCGACCGCCCCGCCGCGCCACCAATGGATGGCGGCCTCGGCATCCTCCACACCTTCGGGCTGCATGATGCGCACAGGCTCATCACGCCAGCCGATCACCCGCTGCGGATCGAACCCCGCCTGCTGCGCAAGCGGCACCGGCACAATCCACAACGCGCCGTCGCGCTCTTCCAGCAACACGGCCAGCTCGCACCATTGCGGCTGCTCCAGCGCCCAGAGCAGGTCGCCATCGATCTCCAGCGAAGGCTCGGGCTGGGCCTGGATACGGAATCCCGGGCAGACCAGCACTGCATCCCGGAGCGCAATGCGAACTTCGCTCACGCCTGCGCCTGCCGCAGGAATGGCCCGACCTTGTGCTCGAGTATCCGCACCAGCTCCGGTTGCTGGTAGTCGTAGTCATCGGGGATATCCAGGCATACCAGGCGCTTGCCACGCATCGCCATGGGGAATCGGCGCAGCAGCGCCTGTCGCTGCCTGCGCTCCATGACGAACACCAGATCAGCCCACTCCAACTGCTCGACGCCCAGCAGAACCTCCGCGTCCTGCGCCAGCCCAGCGGAGTCGGTCTCGACCTCCGGCCAGTTGGCGAAGACAGCTTCGGCAGTGGGACTGCGCAAGCGGTTGCGGCTACAGATGAACAAAGCGCGGCGCACTTCATCCTCCCTACGGCTGGCGCGCAAACGACAGCGGCGATTCTAGGGAAGATGGAGGATCAGGGCGACTTCTGTTTCGCTTTCTGCCGCTCGAGGAAATCCACCTTCCACTGCTCGACGCCCAGGTGCTCGGAGTCCAGGCTCGCCTCGACGCCGTACTTGGCCTTGAGCGCTGCGACTTCCTTGGCATGGTCGACGAGGAAGCGGTCGAAGCGCTGGATGAGGTCGCCCTGCCTCACCGTGGACAGGTGGAACGCGCTGCGGGTATGCGGCAGCGAAGGATCGAACACCAGCGCACCGGGCTTGGCGCGGATGTTGTCCAGGTAGTAAGTGGCGACCACCACGTTGAAGTAGGCGCCGTCGGCCTGCCTCTTCAGCGCGGTATGAACCATCTGCCGAAGGTCGGCGCTGGGCGCCAGGCTGATCTGCCCGGCCTGGATCGGCACCTCGTAGCCCCGCGGCGTCCAGCCTTCCACCAGCGCCAGCCGCTTCAGCGCGCCGATGCCCTGCCCCAGGCGCTCCGGCGCAACCAGCACGCCATCGACGTACTGCGTCACCGGCTGGCTATAGCGCAGGTTCTTGCCGGCCTTCTGCTCCGGAGCCCAGTCGGGGTTGTCGGGATACTTGAGATCGACCTCTCCGGAAAGCAGCGCCGGCAGCAGCGCGTCCACCGGAAGCGGACGGTACTCGAGACTGATGCCGCTGCTGCTGGCGAACAGATCCAGCACATCGCGGGCGAAGCCCTGGTAATTGCCCTGGGCATCGGTGCTGTAGTGCGGAGCGAAGGGAAGGTTCTCGACGCCGACCACGTAGGTCTGCGCCACGACAGGTGCGGAAATGACGGGGGACAGGATGCTGGCGAGCGCCCAGCAGAAGGCCTTGAGCTTCAAACGACTCTCCTTGTGACGTGTTGTTGTTGTTCTATCGGGCAGGTCAGGCAACCCGCCGTGGCGGACTCAGCCGCCGGTCATGCTCATGAAGCGCAGCACCTGTACTTGCTGATCCGCTTCGAAGTGGTGACGTTCGGGCTTGAGTTGCAGCGCGCGCATCAGCGCCTCGCGCAGGCGCACGCTGTCGCCGGGGTGCTCGCGCAGCAGTTGGCGCAGGTCCAGCGCACCTTCGTGGCCGAGGCAGAGCACCAGCTTGCCTTCGGCGGTCACCCGCACCCGATTGCAGTCGCCACAGAAGTTGTGGCTGTGGGGGGAGATGAATCCAATGCGGCTGGCGTAGCCGTCGATGCGGTAGTAGCGCGAAGGCCCGCCGCTGCGCTCGGGCGTGGGCAGCAACTGCCAGCGTTCGGCGAGCTGCGCGCGGACTTCGTCGCTGCTGCAAAGCGTCTGCTTGCGTTCATGGCTGCTGACGCTGCCCAGAGGCATCTCTTCGATGAAGCTGACGTCGATGGCCTTGGCCAGAGCAAACTCCACCAGGTCGCAGACCTCGTCGTCGTTGCGGCCCTTCTGCACCACGGCATTGAGCTTGATGCGCTCGAAGCCGGCCTCGCGGGCGGCGTCGATACCGTCGAGCACCTGCTCCAGCCTGTCGGAACGGGTGAAGGCGGCGAAGCGCTCGCGGCGCAGGGAGTCGAGGCTGATGTTCAGGCGGCGCACACCCGCCGCCCGCAGCTCGGCGGCGCGCTCGCGCAGTTGCGAGCCATTGGTGGTGATGGAAAGGTCTTCCAGTTCCGGCCGCGCGCCCAGCCTGGCCAGCAGGCCGGTCAGCCCCTTGCGCACCAGCGGCTCGCCGCCGGTGATACGGATGCGCTTCACACCCAGGCCGATGAAGGCGTCGGCGACGGCTTCGAGCTCCTCCAGGCTCAATACCTGGTCGCGCGGCAGGAACTGCATGTCTTCGCTCATGCAGTAGGTGCAGCGGAAGTCGCAGCGGTCGGTGACCGACAGGCGCAGGTAGGTGATGCGTCGACCGAAGGGGTCGACCAACTGGGAATCGGACATTGGGGTTCCGGATGGCAGGTGCCGAACGAAAGTGCGCTAGAAATACCGCAGAACCTTGCCGCTGTACACAAAAAACCGACCCATGAGTCAGGAAAATGCGTACAAGCGCCTGAGTTGAGGGCTTCCGGAGCCCGGTGCTACCATGCCCGGCTTATATTTGGTGACCACGCAATACAAGAAAGAAGACCAGCCAATGACCAGCATTCGCGAGCGTAACCGGCGCCTGATCCTGCGCGCAGCCAGCGAGGAGTTCGCCGAGAAGGGGTTCGCGGCGACCAAGACCAGCGACATCGCCGCTCGCGCCGGGCTGCCCAAGCCCAACGTCTACTACTATTTCCAGTCCAAGGAAAACCTCTACCGCAGCGTGCTGGAAAGCGTGGTGGAACCCTTGCTGCAGGCGTCCGCGCCGTTCCGCGAGGACGACGAGCCGAGCGAAGCACTGCGCGCCTACATCCGCTCCAAGGTGAAGATTTCCCAGGAGTTGCCGCACGCCTCGAAGGTATTCGCCAGCGAGCTGATGCACGGAGCACCGCACCTGCCCAAGGAATACCTGGAGGAACTGAACGCCCAGGCCCAGCGCAATATCGCCTGCCTGCAGAGCTGGATCGACCGCGGCCTGCTGGCACCGGTGGACCCGCACCACCTGCTGTTCACCATCTGGGCGGCAACGCAGACCTATGCCGATTTCGACTGGCAGATCTCCATGGTCACCGGCAAGACCAGCCTGAGCGATGCGGATTTCGAGGCGGCCACCGAGACCATCACTCGCCTGGTGCTGCGTGGAACGGCGCCGGACAACGGCAGCGAGCCGAAGGCGCAGGGGCGTTTGCGGCCGCTCTCGATCTAAGCGTTTTCAACCGTTGCAGCATGGGTATCGCTTCGCTCCACCCATCCTACTGGCACCCCGGAAACGCGTAGGAGCGAGCTTGCTCGCGATCCCGCTTCACACCTGAAACGACCGGTGTTAATGGAGGTTCGCGAGCAAGCTCGCTCCTACAAGTTCGCCCAGGCGCACGACGAACGCGCGCCCTTCCCGTCTTCGATCAGCCCGCGTCCGCGACCAGGCCCAGCGCCTGAACGCCGCGGATAGCGCACTGCTCATCGATATCCGACACATCGCCGCTGATGCCGATGGCGCCGATCACTTCATTGGCCGAATTGCGGATCAGCACGCCCCCCGGCGCCGGCACCACGTTGCCCTGCGCCAGCGTATTCACTGCCGCAATGAACGAGGGGCGCTGCTGAGCGTCCGCCGCCAGCACGCGCGACGACTTGCCCAGCGCTACCGCCCCCCACGCCTTGCCGATGGCGATCTGCGGGCGAAGCATGCTCGCGCCATCCTCGCGCTGCAGGCTCAACAGATGCCCGCCAGCGTCCAGCACAGCGATGGTCAGCGGCGCAGTGGACAGCTCGCGGCTGGCGACCAGGGCGTGACGGGTGATGTCCAGTGCGGTTTCCAGGCTCAGGGTGGTCATGAGGTTTTCCTCTTCAAGGGTGATAAGCCGGATCACGCTGTGCGCACCGATAAATGCTGCACACACGCGTATCAGAAATCTGTACGCAATCTAGTAGCCGAAGGTCTCACCCAAAGCAACTGAAAAGGACAATATGCATCTATTTTTGTATACATTTTTTCAAACGATAGTTTGACCATGCGTTCAGGTTTTCTCGGAAACCAGCGCAGCAGAAGGCCTTCAGTGAAAAATGACCGTTTAGTCCATCGTATACAACCCGTCTTGACCTTCGTCGAATTGCCTGCCTAGAATCGCCTCAACTTTTGTACACAATCAGTATAAGAACCGAGGAACAAAATATGGCCAGAATGAGAGCAATCGAGGCTGCCGTACTCGTCATGCGTCGCGAAGGTGTCGATACCGCCTTCGGCGTACCGGGCGCCGCCATCAACCCCATGTACGCGGCCATGAAGAAACTCGGTGGCATCGATCACGTCCTGGCCCGCCACGTGGAAGGCGCCTCGCACATGGCCGAGGGCTACACCCGCACCAACGCCGGCAACATCGGCGTGTGCATCGGCACCTCCGGCCCGGCCGGCACCGACATGGTCACCGGCCTGTACTCGGCTTCCGCCGACTCCATCCCGATTCTCTGCATCACCGGCCAGGCTCCCCGTGCGCGCATGCACAAGGAAGACTTCCAGGCCGTGGACATCACCAGCATCGTCAAGCCGGTCACCAAGTGGGCGACCACCGTGCTGGAGCCGGGCCAGGTGCCCTACGCCTTCCAGAAGGCCTTCTTCGAAATGCGCAGCGGCCGTCCCGGCCCAGTGCTGATCGACCTGCCGTTCGACGTGCAGATGGCCGAGATCGAGTTCGACATCGACGCCTACGAGCCGCTGGCGGTCAACAAGCCCAAGGCCACCCGCGCCCAGGCCGAAAAAGCCCTGGCCCTGCTCAATGATGCCGAGCGTCCGCTGATTTGCGCCGGCGGCGGCATCATCAACGCCGACGCATCCGACAAGCTGGTGGAATTCGCCGAGCTGACCGGCGTGCCGGTAGTCCCGACCCTGATGGGCTGGGGCACCATCCCCGACGATCACCCGCTGATGGCCGGCATGTGCGGTCTGCAGACCTCGCACCGCTACGGCAACGCCACCGTCCTGGAGTCGGACATGGTGTTCGGCATCGGCAACCGCTGGGCCAACCGTCACACCGGTTCGGTCGACGTCTACACCGCTGGCCGCAAGTTCGTCCACGTGGACATCGAACCGACCCAGATCGGCCGCGTATTCACCCCGGACCTGGGCATCGTCTCCGACGCCGGCTCCGCCCTGGACGTGTTCCTGGAAGTGGCCCGCGAATGGAAAGCCGCCGGCAAGCTCAAGGACCGCAGTGCCTGGGTCGAATCCTGCCGCGAGCGCAAGCGCACCATGCAGCGCAAGACCCACTTCGACAACGTGCCGGTCAAGCCGCAGCGCGTCTACGAAGAGATGAACGAGTTCTTCGGCAAGGACACCTGCTACGTCAGCACCATCGGTCTGTCACAGATCGCCGGCGCGCAGTTCCTGCACGTGTACAAGCCGCGCCACTGGATCAACTGCGGCCAGGCCGGCCCGCTGGGCTGGACCATTCCGGCAGCGCTGGGCGTGGTCAAGGCCGACCCGAGCCGCCAGGTCGTCGCACTGTCGGGCGACTATGACTTCCAGTTCATGATCGAAGAGCTGGCCGCCGGCGCGCAGTTCAACCTGCCGTACATCCACGTGCTGGTGAACAACTCCTACCTGGGCCTGATCCGCCAGGCGCAGCGCGGTTTCGAGATCGACTACTGCGTGCAGCTGGCGTTCGAGAACGTCAACGCGCCGGAGCTCAACGGTTATGGCGTCGACCACGTCGCCGTGGTGGAAGGTCTGGGTTGCAAGGCGATCCGCGTATCCGACCCGAACCAGATCGGCGCGGCCTTCGCCCAGGCCCGCGAGCTGATGCAGCAGCACCGTGTACCGGTGGTGGTCGAGGTCATCCTGGAGCGTGTCACCAACATCTCCATGGGCACCGAGATCAACGCGGTCAACGAGTTCGAAGAGCTGGCCCTGAAGGGCGTCGACGCGCCGACGGCCATCTCGCTGCTCGACTGATTAGTCGGAGCGAACGACTACTCCCTGCGGGGAGGAGCTGGGGGTGGACATTTCCTGGCGGGGAGTCCCCCCCCCAGCTCTCTCTAAAGAAGAAGCCGAGCACCACGCACCACCCGTTCAACAGGAGTGACCCCATGCCCCGTTTCTGCGCCAACCTGTCCATGCTGTTCACCGAGGTGGACTTCCTCGACCGCTTCGACGCCGCCGCACGCGCCGGTTTCAGCGGTGTCGAGTACCTCTTCCCGTATGACGTCGAGGCCGAGGTGATCAAGGCCCGCCTGGACGCCAACCAGCTCGAGCAAGTGCTGTTCAACCTTCCGGCGGGCGATTGGTCGAAAGGCGAACGCGGCATCGCCTGCCACCCGGACCGCGTCGAGGAATTCCGCGCCGGCGTCGACAAGGCCATCGCCTACGCCAAGGTCCTGGGCAACACCCAGGTCAACTGCCTGGCCGGCATCCGTCCGCAGGGTCATGACTGCGCGACCATCGAAAACACCTTCCTGAACAACCTGGAGTATGCGGCGGGCAGGCTCGAAGCCGCGGGCATCAAGCTGGTCATGGAAATGATCAACACGATCGACATTCCCGGCTTCTACCTGCAGACCACGAAGCAGGCCCAGGACATCCGCGAGAAGGTCGGCAGCGCCAACCTGTTCCTGCAGTACGACATCTACCACATGCAGATCATGGAAGGTGACCTGGCGCGGACGCTGGAGAAGAACCTCGCCTCGATCAACCACGTGCAGCTGGCCGACAACCCCGGCCGCCACGAGCCGGGCACCGGCGAGATCAACTACCGCTTCCTGTTCGATCACCTGGACCGCATCGGCTACCGCGGCTGGGTCGGCTGTGAATACAAGCCCAAGACCACCACCGAAGCCGGTCTCGGCTGGCTGAAGAGCCACAACGTCATCTGATTCGCCGGCTGGCGCGGTGGGTACGCACCGCGCCAGCCAGCCCAACAAGAACAACCAGGAGATTTCCTCATGGCCAAAATCGGATTCATCGGCACCGGCATCATGGGCCTGCCCATGGCGCAGAACCTGCAGAAAGCCGGTCACCAGCTCTTCGTTTCCACCCACCACGATGCAGCGCCTGCCGCCCTGGTCGAAGCCGGCGCCATCGGCCTGGCCAACCCCAAGGAAGTGGCCCAGGAAGCCGAGTTCATCATCGTGATGGTCCCGGACACCCCGCAGGTCGAAGACGTGCTGTTCCGCAAGGACGGCATCGCCGAGGGCGTGGGCCCGAACAAGGTGGTGATCGACATGAGCTCGATCTCCCCCACCGCCACCAAGACCTTCGCCGAGAAGATCAAGGCCACTGGCGCGCAGTACCTGGACGCCCCGGTTTCCGGTGGTGAAGTCGGCGCCAAGGCCGCGTCCCTGAGCATCATGGTCGGCGGCTGCCCGAATACCTTCGAACGCGCCCTGCCGCTGTTCCAGGCCATGGGCAAGAACATCACCCGCGTCGGCGGCAATGGCGATGGCCAGACCGCCAAGGTGGCCAACCAGATCATCGTCGCCCTGAACATCCAGGCCGTTGCCGAAGCCCTGCTGTTCGCCGCCAAGAATGGCGCGGACCCGGCCAAGGTGCGTGAAGCGCTGATGGGCGGCTTCGCCTCCTCGCGCATCCTCGAAGTGCACGGCGACCGCATGGTCAAGGGCACCTTCGATCCGGGCTTCCGCATCAGCCTGCACCAGAAGGACCTCAACCTGGCCCTGGCCGGCGCGCGCGAACTGGGCCTGAACCTGCCCAACACCGCCAACGCCCAGCAAGTGTTCAGCACCTGCGCGGCCATCGGCGGCAGCAACTGGGACCACTCCGGCCTGATCAAGGGCCTGGAGCACATGGCCAACTTCTCCATCCGCAAGGATTGAGAGGCGGCGGATAACGCCACGGCGTTATCCGCCAGCAAGAGCAAGGTGACGGGCGAGGTTATGGGAGTGGCGTCGCCCGCCATGCTGCAAAGCGACTCGAACACCCGGCCGTTGGGAATCACGGCCTTGCCGGCCGGGGCGTTCGAATCCATCGCTGAGTCTCCTTTGCCAAGGAGATTGAGCCATGGATACACCACAACAAGAATCACGGGAGCCTGTCATGAGCCTGGACCCACGCGCCTTCCTGCGCGAGCTGTTCGACACCGCCATTGCCGCCGCGCATCCGGCCCAGGTACTGGCGCAGCACCTGCCCACCGATAAAGGTGGCCGCACCATCGTCATCGGCGCCGGCAAGGCCGCCGGGGCCATGGCCGAAGTCGCCGAGCAACACTGGAACGGCCAGGTCGAAGGCCTGGTCGTCGCGCCCTACGGCTACGGCGCGCAGTGCCGCAGCATCGAAGTGGTGGAGGCCTCGCACCCAGTCCCGGACGACGCCGGCGAACGCGTTGCCCGTCGCGTACTGGAACTGATCAGCGGCCTGACCGAAAGCGACCGGGTAATATTCCTGCTCTCCGGCGGCGGCTCTGCCCTGCTTGCCCTGCCGGCCGAAGGCATCAGCCTCGACGACAAGCGCAGCGTGAACAAGGCACTGCTGAAATCCGGCGCGGCCATCAGCGAAATGAACTGCGTGCGCAAGCACCTCTCGGCCATCAAGGGCGGCCGTCTGGCCCGCGCCTGCTGGCCGGCCAGCGTGTACACCTACGCGATTTCCGACGTGCCCGGCGACGAGGCCACGGTGATCGCCTCCGGCCCCACCGTAGGCGACCCGACCACCTCCGCCGACGCCCTGGCTATCCTCAAGCGCTATGCCATCGACATCCCGGCGAACGTGCGCGCGTGGCTGGAAGACCCGCGTTCGGAAACGGTAAAGCCCGGTGACGAATGCCTGTCGCGCAGCCACTTCAAGCTGATCGCCACGCCCCAGCATGCCATCGACGCGGTGGCTGCCAAGGCCGAAGCCGCTGGCATCCCCACGCTGATCCTGGGCGACCTGGAAGGTGAGTCCCGCGAAGTGGCCAAGGTCCACGCCGGCATCGCCCGGCAGGTTCGCAAGTACGGCCAGCCGCTGAAGGCGCCGTGCCTGATCCTCTCCGGTGGCGAGACCACCGTGACCGTGCGCGGCAATGGCCGCGGCGGACGCAACGCCGAGTTTCTCCTCAGCCTCACCGCCGACCTGAAAGGTGAACCGAACATCTGGGCCCTGGCGGGGGACACCGACGGCATCGACGGCATGGAAAGCAACGCCGGTGCCCTGATGAGCCCGTGCAGCTACAGCCGTGCCGCCAAGGCCGGCCTGAACCCGCTGCACGAGCTCGACAACAACAACGGCTACGGCTTCTTCGCCGAACTGGGCGACCTGGTGATCACCAGACCGACCCGCACCAACGTCAACGACTTCCGCGCCATCCTGGTCCTCGAGAATGCAGGCTCGAATCAGGTGATTTCGTCGGCCGCGACGGAGGCCAGCTTGTCGCAGGGCGAGGCGCGAGGAGAGAGATTGGGTGATTCCAAATGACCGACGAGCAACGCTGCACTGCGACAAGCTGGCCCCGTCCCTTCGGGTTGCGTGTCAGCGTTCGCCATGCGTCGTTGCGGAATTTGCCAAGGGAACACCATTAGCTGCATTCCGCGTCTAGCCTGGCGAACGCTGACCCAGCAACGCGGCCACGAAATCACCTGATTCGAGCCTGATTATGACTCCTGACAAGAAAGTAAAAATCCTCGCGACCCTGGGCCCGGCGATCAAAAGCCGCGACGACATCCGCGCATTGGTGGAAGCCGGCGCCAACCTGTTCCGCCTGAACTTCAGCCACGGCGAGTACAGCGACCACGCCCAGCGTTTCGCCTGGGTGCGCGAAGTGGAAGCCGAACTGAACTACCCCATCGGCATCCTCATGGACCTGCAAGGGCCGAAGCTGCGCGTGGGCCGTTTCGCCGAGGGCGCCGTCCAGCTGGAGAAGGGCCAGACCTTCACCCTCGACCTCAACGACGCACCGGGAGACCAGCAGCGCGTCACCCTGCCCCACCCGGAAATCATCCAGGCGCTGGAACCGGGCATGAGCCTGCTGCTCGACGACGGCAAGATTCGCCTGCAGGTGCTCAACGCCCACAGCGATGCCATCGAGACGCGCGTGATGAACAGCGGCGAGCTGTCCGACCGCAAGGGCGTCAACGTCCCCGAGGCTGTGCTCAAGCTCAGCCCGCTGACCGCCAAGGACCGCCGAGATCTTACGTTCGGCCTGGAGCTGGGCGTGGACTGGGTGGCGCTGTCCTTTGTGCAACGCCCCGAAGACATCGAGGAAGCCCGCGCGCTGATCGGCGACAAGGCGTTCCTCATGGCCAAGATCGAGAAGCCTTCGGCGGTGCAGTCCATCGAAGCCATCGCCCGCCTGTCCGACGCGATCATGGTCGCCCGTGGCGACCTCGGCGTGGAGATGCCGGCCGAGAGCGTGCCGGGCATCCAGAAGCGCATCATCCAGGTCTGCCGCCAGCTCGGCCGCCCGGTAGTGGTGGCGACGCAGATGCTCGAATCCATGCGCTTCTCCCCGGCGCCGACCCGTGCCGAGGTGACCGACGTTGCCAATGCCGTCAGCGAAGGCGCCGACTGCGTGATGCTCAGCGCCGAAAGCGCCTCGGGCCAGTATCCGCGCGAGGCCGTGGAGATGATGGCGAAGATCATCCGCCAGGTCGAAGCCGAGCCGGACTACCAGGCGACGCTGGAGATCAACCGCCCGGAACCGGACGCCACCGTCTCCGACGCCATCAGCTGCGCGATCCGCCGGATCAGCCGCATCCTGCCGGTGGCGGTGCTGGTGAACTACACCGAGTCCGGCGCCTCGACCCTGCGCGCCTCCCGCGAGCGGCCCAAGGCACCGATCCTCAGCCTCACCCCGCAACTGAAATCCGCCCGCCGCCTGACCGTGGCCTGGGGTGTCCATTCGGTGGTCAACGCGCAGCTCGCCCATGTCGACGAGATCTGCTCCACCGCCCTGGACATCGCCCTGGCCCAACGCATGGCACGCCGTGGCGACACCGTGGTGATCACCGCCGGCGTGCCCTTCGGCCAGCCGGGCAGCACCAACATGCTGCGGATCGAGACGGTGGCGCCGGCACTGGAAGTTTGATGCAAGCCTGAGAGCCCCTCTCCCCAACCCTCTCCCTGAAGGGAGAGGGGGCAGTTCGGCGCCGCCGGTGACTCCGGTGTTCCGCCTTCTGCCGCTCAAGCCCCCTCTCCCGCTTGCGGGAGAGGGCTGGGGAGAGGGCAACCGAGTTCAGGAGCCACGCCAACGCGCGTGCCTCCGCACCGAGTCACTCCCGGACGGACGGGGCCGGGAATACGGGGCCGCGTCCCCGTCCGTCCGGGTTTGACCTTGCTACTGAGTGCTTCAGCAGCAGAAACATGAGCACCGAATGCTTGTCGGTCCATGGCCCCCACGCAGCAACTCCCAATGCTGGCCATGGAACTTTGAGGCTGTTGGCGGCGATCCCGCCGGCAGCCTCTTTTCTTTTTCCAACCCCGTGGCGCGGCCCCGTATGGCGGCGTCACAGAATGCTCACGCACTGCTCGTCGATGGGGCCTCGATGCTCCACACCTAGCGAAGCGCTGCGGAGCCTCATTTAACCTGCCCTGTACCCACATGCACCTGAATCCTCTCTCCAGGAAACATCCGCTGCGTACCCGGCTGATCGGCTTCGGCCAGATCTACCTGCAGGCTGACGCACGCTTCGGCCTGATCCTGCTGCTGACCATCGCCTGGTCCGCACCGCAGCTGCTGCCCGGCGCCGTGCTGGGCGCCCTGCTCGGCCCGCTCACCGCGCGCTTCGTGCGCGAGCCGCAGGCGGACATCGACGCCGGCCTGCACGACTACAACCCGATCCTCATCGGCCTGCTGCTGCCCTTCGTATTCCAGTGGTCGCTGGGGCTGGTGATGCTGACCATCGCCGCCATCCTCACCTCGGTGGCGGTGCAGGCCGTGCTATTGCGGCAGTCACGCCAGCGCTTCGGCCTGCCGGCCTATACCTCGGCCTTCGTGCTGCTGGGCTGGGTGTCGGTGACGCTGGGCAAGGCCCTTGGCTTCGCGCCGGCGGCCGCGACCGCCTGCCTGTCCTGCGGCACGGTGAACCCGTTGCTGGATTCGACGACGCTGGGCTTCGGCGAGGTGATCTTCCTCGGCGAACCGCTCGCCGGCCTGACCATCGCCCTCGGCCTGCTGCTGGCGGATCGTCGCGCCGCGTTCTGGGCGCTGCTCGGCGCCGCAGGCGCCTTGGCCATCGCGCCGCTGTTCGGCCTGCCGGCCGCCTCCGCTCAGGCCGGACTGCTCGGGCTGAACGGCGCGCTGGCCGGGATCGCCCTGTCGCTGCGCTTCCGCAGCCCCCTGGCGCCACTGTGCGGCATCCTCCTGGCGGTGCTGCTGCAACCCTGCTTCGCGCTGGTCGGCCTGCCCGCCTTCACCGCGCCCTTCATCCTCGCCTGCTGGCTGGTGATTCTCGGCCAGCGCGTGCTGGATGCGCTGCTGAGCCAGGGCACGGAACACACCGGGCCGCGTGTATAGTCGGAGCTTTCCACTGGCGACGGACCGCGACCATGCACTTCGTGAAATACCAGGCACTGGGCAATGACTATCTGGTGTACGCCGGCAAAGCGCCCTTTACCCTGACGCCGGCGCAGATCGGCCGGGTCTGCGACCGCCACTTCGGCATCGGCTCCGACGGCATCCTGCTGGCGAATCACAGCGACAGCGCCTTCGGCCTGCGCATCCTCAATCCGGACGGCTCGGAAGCGGAGAAGAGCGGCAACGGCCTGCGCATTTTCTCCCGCTACCTGTGGGATTGCGGATTGGTCGCAGACCAGCCGTTCGACGTCGTCACCGCCGGCGGTACGGTCACCAGCCAGGTATTCGACGAGGGTCGCACCGTCGAGGTATCCATGGGCCGCGCCGAGTTCGCCTGCGCAAGGATTCCGGTGCGGGTCGATGCCCCCGAGGCGCTGGGCTATCCACTGGAAATCGACGGCGTCGCGCTGGAGATCAACGCCGTTTCCATGGGTAATCCGCACTGCGTGGTCTTCGTCGAACAGACCAGCCCCGAACTGGCACGCCGCCTCGGTCCGCTGCTGGAAAATCATCCGCTGTTCCCCCGGCGCAGCAACGTGCAGTTCGTCCAGTGGCTCGCCCGCGACGCGCTGCGCGTCGAAATCTGGGAGCGCGGCGCCGGCTACACGCTGTCCTCCGGCACCAGCAGTTGCGCGGCGGCCGCAGTGGCACGCCGGCTGGGGCTGTGCGATGAGCACATCGACCTGCACCTGGCTGGCGGCCGCCTGGAAATCCGTGTCGCTGATGACTTTCAGGTCACCATGCGTGGCGCCGTGCAACGGGTCGCCGCCGTCGACCTGGACCCGGAAACCTTCGCCGACCTGCGCTGAATTCCCCTTATTGCCAAGGCGACCGGCATGGATCAATGCCGGCGCGCGCGCAGCCGTCCAGACTGCGACCTGACACCTGAAGAAGCACAACCTGACCGATCAATCGACGGGTAGCCGCGCATTTGCCGACTTCAGACGGCATAATCCGCGCCCTTGCGCATCCGGCCACGGGTGCGTCCCCTCATTCACGCAGCGAACGATGTCATGACGCTTCCCACTCCCACCCTCCTGCAGCGGCTCAAGGGCACCAGCCTGGTCCTGCGGATCTTCATCGGCATGCTCTGCGGCATCGCCCTCGCCCTGCTCTGGCCGCAAGGCGCACAGGCGGTCGGCCTGCTCGGCAAGCTGTTCATCTCCGCGCTGAAGGCCGTGGCGCCGATCCTGGTGCTGGTACTGGTGATGGCCTCCATCGCCAACCACAAGCAGGGCCAGCGCACCCACATCCGGCCGATCCTGGTGCTCTACCTGATCGGCACCTTCTCCGCCGCGGTGGTCGCGGTGATCGCCAGCTTCGCCTTCCCGTCGAACCTGGTACTGCATGCGCCCAGCAGCGAACTGGCACCGCCCGGCGGTATTGGCGAAGTGCTGCGCTCGCTGCTGTTCAGCGTCACCACCAACCCGGTGAAGGCGCTGCTGGAGGCGGACTTCATCGCCATCCTGGCCTGGGCCATCGGCCTGGGGATCGCCCTGCGCCACGCCCGCCAGACCACCCGCGACCTGCTGGATGACATGGCCAACGGCGTCACCCTGATCGTTCGCGTCGTCATCGCCTTCGCCCCGCTGGGCATCTTCGGCCTGGTGGCCGGCACCATCGCCGAATCCGGCTTCGACGCCTTGCTCGGCTACCTGCACCTGCTGGCCGTGCTGCTGGGCTGCATGCTGTTCGTGGCGCTGGTGGTCAATCCGCTGATCGTCTTCGCCAAGATCCGTCGCAACCCTTACCCGCTGGTGCTGATGTGCCTGCGCGAGAGCGGCATCACCGCCTTCTTCACGCGCAGCTCGGCGGCCAACATCCCGGTCAACCTGCAACTGTGCGAGCGCCTGGGCCTGCACGAGGACACCTACTCGGTGTCGATCCCGCTGGGCGCGACCATCAACATGGCCGGCGCCGCCATCACCATCAGCGTGCTGACCCTGGCGGCTGTGCATACCCTCGGCATCGCCGTGGACCTGCCCACCGCCATCCTGCTCAGCGTGGTCGCCTCGGTCTGCGCCTGCGGCGCTTCCGGCGTGGCCGGCGGCTCGCTGCTGCTGATCCCGCTGGCCTGCGGCCTGTTCGGCATCTCCAGCGAGGTGGCGATGCAGGTGGTGGCGGTCGGCTTCATCATCGGCATCCTCCAGGACTCGGCCGAAACCGCGCTGAACTCCTCCACCGACGTGCTGTTCACCGCCGCGGCCTGCATGGCCGAAGGCGACGTGGACGAGCAGCAGGCGACCGAGCGCGCCTGATCCTTCCGGCGGGGCGGCATCAGCCGCCCCGCCGCATCTCGGCTAAGGTGACTGAACCCGTTCCGCGGATTCATCCATGGCCGACCCCCAAAGCTGGCGCCAGCGCCTCTACGTCATCATCTTCCAGTCCGACACGGTCGCCGGCCGGCGCTTCGACAGCGCGCTGCTGATCGTCATCCTCGCCAGCCTGCTGGTGGTGGTCCTCGACAGCGTCGACGAGATCAGCAACGCCTACGGCGGCCTGCTCAGCGACATCGAGTGGGTGATCAACGGCCTGTTCCTGATCGAATACCTGCTACGCCTGTACTGCTCGCCCAAGCCCCTGCGCTATGCCCTGAGCTTCTACGGGCTGGTCGACCTGCTGGCGGTGCTGCCGGGGGTGATCGCCATCTTCTACCCCAACGCCCAGTATCTGCTGGTGATCCGTATCGTGCGGGTGCTGCGCATCTTCCGCATCCTCAAGCTGCGCCAGTACCTGCGCCAGGCCGACTTCCTGCTCACCGCCCTGCGCGGCAGCCGGCAGAAGATCACGGTGTTCTTCGTCTCGGTGATGAGCCTGGTGACGGTGTTCGGCTCGCTGATGTACGTGGTCGAAGGCCCCGAGCACGGCTTCACCAGCATCCCCCGCGGCATCTACTGGGCCATCGTCACCCTGACCACCGTGGGCTTCGGCGACATCACTCCGAAGACGCCGCTGGGCCAGGCCATCGCCAGCCTGGTGATGCTCACCGGCTACTCGATCATCGCCGTGCCCACCGGCATCTTCAGCGCCGAACTGCACAACGCCATGCGCCAGGAGCGCCCGCCAGGGCAACTGGACAAGCCTTGCCCGGCCTGCGCCAAGGCCAGCCACGAGGCCGAAGCGGCGTTCTGCTCGCGCTGCGGCAACGCGCTGTTCCCAAGGGCGGATGACACCGCCAGGGGCTGACCCAGGTAACCGTTCGTCGCCCATCGCGGCATGAATTCACCCAGTCTCAACCCGTTGCCTGCGCCCCCTTCGTCACAAGCGCCATGGACGGACGCCATGGTGGCGTTCCGCAGTGTCGGTCGCCTTCCAGGCCCCGAGGTGAGCACATGCCCTTTCGACTCCATCCACTGATCCTCGCCATGACCGGTGCGCTGGCCAGCACCTCGCTGCTGGCCGCGCCGCAGGTGGCCGACAGCCGCATCAGCGCGGTGACCGTCTACACCGACCGCGCCATCGTCACCCGCACCGCCACCCTGCAGCTGCCCGCCGGCCAGCACGAGATCGCCCTGGAGCAGTTGCCCCTGCGCATCGATGACAACAGCCTGCAGGCCTCGCTCAGTGCCAGCGCCGCCGCGACCCTGCTCGACGTCAGCAGCGCGCCGCAGGTTTCACCGCCCTCCGAGGACAACCGCCTGCAACAGCTGGACGCGCAACTGCGCGACCTCGAACGGCAGGAGCGCGAGATCAGCGACCGCGGCAGCGTGCTGGAAAACCAGAAGCAGTTCCTCGCCGACATCCAGGCCAGCAGCACCAAGCCGGGCAAGAACCAGGCACTGCCGAGCATCGACGAACTGAAGAACCTGCTGCAGATGAGCGAAGGCAACCTGGGCCACATCCTCGACGAGCAGCGCAAGCTCGACCAGCAGGGCGAGGAACTGCAGCAACGCAAGCAGGAACTGGAGAACCAGCGCAGCCACCTGGCCGGTGACGGCACCCACTACAAGCGGGCCATCCTGCGCGTGGCGCTGGAGAAGCCGGCACAAGTCCAGCTGCAGCTCAGCTACACGCTCTACGATGCCTCCTGGCGCCCGGCCTACGACGCCCGCCTGCGCGACGGTGAGGACAAGATCGAGTTGACCTACCAGGGCATAGTCCGGCAGAGCAGCGGCGAGGACTGGACGGACGTCGACCTCACCCTGTCCACCGCTCGCCCCAACCTGGGCAGCAGCGTGCCGGCGCTGTCGCCATGGTTCGTCGACACCTTCGATCCACGCACGGTAATGCCCGCCCGCCCCGCTCCAGCACCGGCCGCACCGATGATGGCGATGGAAGCGAAGAAGGCCCAGCGCTTCGTCGCGGACGAACAGGCCGTGGCCGGTTCGCTGGCGGAAATGCCTGTCGCCGTCGCCGACGTCAGCGGTGCCACCACCAGCGCCTCCTTCCATATCCCGACCCGCGCCACGCTCAACAGCGATGGCAGCTCGCAGAAGGTTTCCATCGCCCAGTTCAAGCTGCCGGCGACCTTCCGCTACCTGGCCACGCCATCACTGCGCGAAGCCGCGTACCTGCAGGCCGATACCCGCAATACCAGCGACTACCCACTGTTGCCCGGGCCCCTCAACACCTACCTGGGCAATAGCTTCGTCGCCAGCGGCCAGTTGCGCGCGGTGATGCCGGGCGAGACCTTCGAACTGGCCCTGGGCGGCGACGAAGCGATGTCGATCAAGCGCAAGCTGGTCAACCGCTACACCGACTACACCGGCCTCACCGGCGGCCGCAAGCGCGTCACCTACGAGTTCCGCATCGACGCGCAGAACAACCACAAGACCGAGCAGCGCCTGCAGTTCAAGGACCAACTGCCGATCTCGCGCAACGAGCAGATCAAAGTCACGCTGCTGGAGCCCGAAGGCCAGGAGGCCAGGCGCGAAGACGACGGCAAGCTGCTGTGGGACTGGCAGCTGAAACCGGGCGAGAAACGCAGTACCACCCTCAAGTTCAGCGTCGAGTATACCAAGGAGCTGGAAGTCAGCGGGCTGGAATGACGACTGCCGGAGCAGCCCTTGCCCGGCCGGCCTGCTAGGCTGCCGGGCAACTTTCCTCTTCGTGGCATGCGCAACAGCGCGGCGCGGGAAACGGCTCGCCGCATAAGCAAATAGCCTTTAAGTATTTAATTGCCATATAACCTGTCGGCATAATCGACGCCCAACAACACTGCCAAAAGGAACTGCTCGTGAAACGTCTGTTCAGCGCCTCGCTGCTGGCCGCCGGCCTTGCCCTGGCCTCCGCCGCCCAGGCCGCCCAGCCCCTGCTCAACGTCTCCTACGACGTGATGCGCGACTTCTACAAGGACTACAACGCCGCCTTCCAGAAACACTGGCAGGCCGAAAAAGGCGAGAAGATCACCATCCAGATGTCCCATGGCGGTTCCAGCAAGCAGGCCCGCGCCGTGATCGACGGCCTGCCGGCCGACGTCATCACCATGAACCAGGCCACCGACATCGACGCCCTGGCCGACAATGGCGGCCTGGTGCCGAAGGACTGGGCGACCCGCCTGCCGAACAACAGCGCGCCTTTCACCTCCGCCACCGTGTTCATCGTGCGCAAGGGCAACCCGAAGGGCCTGAAGGACTGGGACGATCTGGTGAAGCCGGGTATCCAGGTCGTGGTGCCGAACCCGAAGACCTCGGGCAACGGCCGCTACACCTACCTCTCTGCCTGGGGCTACGCGCAGAAGCACGGCGCCGATGAAGCCAAGGCCAAGGAATTCGTCGCCCAGCTGTTCAAGAACGTCCCGGTGCTGGACACCGGCGGCCGCGCAGCGACCACCACCTTCATGCAGAACCAGATCGGCGACGTGCTGGTGACCTTCGAGAACGAAGCCGAGATGATCGCCCGCGAGTTCGGCCGTGGCGGCTTCGAAGTGGTCTACCCGAGCGTCTCCGCCGAAGCCGAGCCGCCGGTGGCGGTGGTCGACAAGGTGGTCGACAAGAAAGGCACCCGCGCCGAAGCCGAGGCCTACCTGAAGTACCTGTGGTCCGACGAAGGCCAGACCATCGCGGCGAACAACTACCTGCGCCCGCGCAACCCGGAAGTACTGGCCAAGTTCTCCGACCGCTTCCCGAAGGTGGACTTCTTCTCCGTGGTGAAGACCTTCGGCGACTGGCGCACCGTGCAGAAGACGCACTTCGCCGACGGCGGCGTGTTCGACCAGATCTATACCCCGAACTGATCCATCGGGACGCCAAAGACAAAAGCCGGAGCTGCCCAGCAGCTCCGGCTTTTTTCATGCTCCGTTCATGCAACAGTGTGCCGGATGCCCCGGTTATCCCTTCCAGCCGGTCTCACGCAATGCCGCCAGCAAGCGCTCCCCGCTCAGCGCCGGCACCAGCACGCCGTCGTCGGTGCGCATGTCCTTGCCGGCCAGCAGCACGTTGACGATGGCCTCCTCCACCGCTTCCGCCGCGGCGGCGAACAGTGGCGAGATGTGGTCGTTGTTGACCATCTCCAGCGCCGTGGCGAACGGCAGGTTCTTGCGCCCGTAGTCCGCCGGCGGCAGGTCGCGGTTGCCGGTGGCGAAGGCAAGGAAGATGTCGCCGCTGGAATCGTCGGTCCCGCCACCAGTCCGGGCGATCCCCAGCGAGGCGCGTTGCGCCAGGCGCTGGCACTGGTGCGGCAGCAACGGCGCATCGGTGGCCAGGATCACCACGATGGAGCCCATGCCCGGCGTGCCCTGTTCGGCGAAGGGCGACGGCAGGTCGCCCAGCTGGCGGCCGACCGGGTAGCCGTCCACCCGCAGCTCACGGCGCTGGCCATGGTTGGCCTGCACCAGTGCGCCCACGGTCCAGCCGCCCTGCTCCGCCGGCAGCTTGCGCGAGGCCGTGCCGATACCGCCCTTGAACTCGTGGCAGATCATCCCCGTGCCGCCACCCACCGGGCCTTCCCGCACCGGGCCGGACTCGGCCGCGGCCAACGCCTCGCGCACCTGCTCGGCGCCCACATGCTGGCCCCAGATGTCGTTGAGCAGCCCATCGTAGGTTTCCATCACCACCGGCATGCACCAGTAGATGGACGGGTCGGCCAACTCGGCATGCTCGGCGGCGATCAGCGCATCGCGCACCACGCCCACACTGTGGGTATTGGTGATGGCGATGGGCGTGGTCAGCAGGCCCGCCTCGCGAATCCACTCCAGCCCCGTGGCGTCGCCATTGCCATTGAGCACATGGCAGCCGGCAAAACAGGGTTGCTGGCGGGCCACCCCCTCGCGCGGCTGGACCACCGTGACCCCGGTGCGTACGGCGCGACCATCGCGCTCGCCGATCAGGGTGCTGTGGCCAACGCGGATGCCGGGAACGTCGGTGATGGCGTTGAACTCGCCGGGCGTGCCCAGGCCGAGGGTGATGCCGAGTTGACGAGCGCGCATGCTGTCTCCTTGGTTGTCGAGCAGGGTTTCAGAGCTTCTGGAAGGCCGGGCTGAGCTTGCCGTAGGTGCTGTAGAGAATCACCGACACGGCCAGTATCCCGACAATGATCATGATGTCCCGCGAGGACGCGTCCATCAGCAGGTTGAGCAACAGGTAGCCGGCGCCGACCACGGCCAGCATCGCCGGCAACGGCCACAGCGGCATGCGGTACGGGTGCTCGCGGTCGCGGCGCAGCACGCGGCTGAACAGCGCGCAGAGCGCCACCACCAGGTAGACCATCACCAGCAGCAGCACGGTGAAGGAGGTCAGCTCCTCCAGGTTCGAGCTGAAGCTCAGCGCCGCCGAGGGCACCCCGAGGAACAGCGTGGCGATCCACGGCGACTCCCAGCGCGGATGGATGCGGGTGAAGGCGCGGTTCATCAGCGGCGTCCACAGCTCGTCGCGGCCGCTGCTGAAGATCACCCGGCCGACCTGGATGACGATGGCGACTATGGCGTTGAACACCGAGAGGAAGATGCCGGCGCTGACCAGCCGCGACAGCGTTTCGTTGCCGTGGGCGGTGAGCAGGTAGCCGACCGGGTCGGGGCTGGCGATCATATCTTTCAGCGAAGGCGCGCCCAGCAGCAGCGCGGTCAGCGGGACGATCTCGATCGCCACCACCAGCACCAGCGACCAGATCACCGCACGGTGTACGTTGCGGCCGCCGCACTTCATGTCCTCGGCCAGCAGCACCGCGCCGCCGAAGCCGTTGTAGGAGAACAGCGCGGTACCCACGGCGCCGACCACCAGCGCCCAGGGCGCGGCGGCCAGTATCCCGCCGTCGATGTGCTGCGGCTGCACCAGCACGCTCACCGGCTGGCTGACATGGCCGAAGCCGAGCACCACGATCACCAGCAGCGCCGCCACTTCGCAGAGCAGGAACACGCCAGTGATCCAGGCGTTCACGCGGATATTCAGGATGCCCAGCACGTAGCTGGCGGCGACTATCACCAGGGCCACGGTCTGGGTGTCGAAGTTCGTCCCCAGGGCGTTGTTGAGATAGGTCGCCGCCCCCGTCGCCAGTACCGGCGGGATGAACAGCAGCGAGACCAGTACGGTAAGGAAGGTGGCGTAGCCGGCGAGCCCGCCGAACACGCGCTTGGCGTAGACATACTCGCCGCCGGCGGAGCTGTGGGCCCGGCCCAGCTCGGCATAACACCAGGCGAACATCAGGGCCAGGAACCCGGCGAAGACGAACGCCAGGAAGGCCCCGCTGCCGGCCTGCTGGATGGCAAAGGGAGCGATGACGAAAACGGAGCTGGCGGGGGTGACCGCCGAGACGGTGATGGCGACTACGTCGAGCACGCCCAGGCTGGGCTTGAGCGCGCTCGCTGGCGCAGGGGAAGCGCTCATATCGTTGTTTCCTCGTGTTGTTATTGGTGGCTGAGGCAGGAACGAAGACCTTGATGCGCCCTCTGAGCGGGGCGCTGCGTGGGGTGCAGTCTGGGCATGGCGAGGGGGACGGCCAATCACCATTTGGGGTTACGCCCCCTTGACGGCGACGGGTTAAAAGGAGGAAACCGTGGGCCGACTCCTCCGCCCCTCTCAGAGAATCCCCTCGGATGCACAACCTGTTCCGCGAAGTCGGCATGCACGCCAACCTTGGTCGCGCCATCGAGCAGATCGGCCAGCCGCGCTTCTGGAAGCAACTGGTCCTGCTGCTGCACCAGTGGTTGCCGTTCGATAACGCCCTGGCGATGTTCTACCCGGCCAGCGGCACTCCGGTGGCGCTGGAGGAATACGATGCCGAGCCCACCGCCGGCCCAGCCGCCATGGCCATCTACCTGGACGGTCTCTACCAGCTCGACCCGTTCTACCAGGCCTGCCGCGAGGGCGTGCCCAGCGGGTTGTACCGGCTGGAGGAAATCTCCCCGGACCAGTTCCGCCAGAGCGAGTACTTCCTCAGCTACTTCCACGACAACGTGCTGGAGGACGAGGTGCAGTTCATCCTGCAGTTGCCCGGCCAGGGCGCGCTGTCGCTGTCACTGGGTATGCGCCGGCTGTTCGATGGCGAGCAGACCGGCCTGCTGGCGATGCTCTGCCCCTGGGTGCTGGCCTTGATGCAGCAGCACTGGCAGCAACGCAGCCAGCGCCTGCTGCCGGGCGCCGGCGACGGCGTGGCAGTGCAGGTACGTGACGCCCTGAGCCACTTCGGCGCGGGTGTGCTCTCCGAACGCGAACTGGAGATCGCCCGGCTGATCCTGCGGGGTTACTCCTCCAAGGCCATGGCCGAGCGCCTGGCGATCTCCCCGGAGACCATCAAGGTCCACCGCCGCCACCTCTACAACAAGCTCGACATCTCCTCGCAGCCGGAGCTGTTCTCGCTGTTCCTGCAGTCGCTGGGGCACGATCCGCAGAACCCCTGAGCGAACCTTGAACACCCGCCGCCATCCGCGCGGCTGATGCCGCACCATTCGCGCGTGCCGGGACACCCCGCTGGCGCTGCACGGACACTACCGCGTGCCCGTCAGGCTTCTAGACTGGATCGGTGCCATCCAGACACGCCACGACAATCACAAGAGAGCACAGCCTGATGAACGCACGCGCCAACTTCACCCACATGGAAGACGGCACCGCCGAGGACTGGGCGATCATCGCCAAGGACTTCGGCCAGTACGCCGCGCTTCTGCCCGACCGGATCATGACCCACCTGCGCCTGCTCGACGGCGACTTCGGCGGCTTTCCGGTGGACCGCCTGACCCACTCGCTGCAGACCGCCACCCTGGCCCACCGCGACGGCCGCGACGAGGAGTACGTGGTCTGCGCCCTGCTCCACGACATCGGCGACACCCTCGGCTCGTTCAACCACGCCGACATCGCCGCGGCCATCCTCAAGCCGTTCGTCAGCGAGGAGAACCTGTGGATGATCGAGAAGCACGCGATCTTCCAGGGCTACTACTTCTTCCATCACCTGGGCCTGGACCGGCACCTGCGCGAGCAGTTCAAGGACCACCCGCAGTTCGAGCGGACCATCGAATTCTGCGCGCGCTACGACGCCGCCGCCTTCGATCCGGACGGCGAAGTGCTGCCCCTGGAGTTCTTCGACCCCATGCTGCGCCGGGTCTTCGCCCAGCCGCGCCGCTCGATCTACCAGAAGCCCGACGGCAGCATGGCCTGAGGGTCCCGAAGCGACCGGCGGTCCGCGACGAGCAGTCGCTAGCCGCCGCTGGCTCCGGGGTAGCGCATGGAATAAGATTCCCAAAATTCAGACGCGTAATTGGCCACAAGCCCACACGCATTAGGGAAGTTTCCTGCGCATGAAGCCTAACGTTCTCGAGCGATCCAGTAGTCCGCTCTCCCCCACTCCTCTGCGCGAATACCATTCCCGCGTGCTGGCCTATATCGCCATCGCCGCGACCATCACCGCCGGCACCTTCGCCAAGTACTTCGGCTACGACATCCTCTGGATGATCCCGTACGCCCTGCTCTACCCGCACCTGGCCCAGCAGGTCAGCCGCCGCTTCAAGCGCGACAACCCGCAGCGTACCCGCCTGGTGCTGCTGTTCATCGACGCCCTGCACGCCGGTATCGCCACCACGCTGCTGGGGTTCTCCGAGGTACCCAGCCTGATGCTGGTGCTGATCCTTTCCTTCTCGGCACTGATCATCGGCGGCCTTCGCTCGCTGGGGCTGGCGCTGCTGGTGGGGCTGAGCGCCTCGGTGCTGTCTGCGGCGCTGATCACTCCGGGCTACAAGGGCGCGACCCCCGCCATCGTTTCGCTGGTCAGCGTGCTGTTCTCGACCCTGTACATCTGCATCACCGCCTTCTTCGTGCACCAGCAGGGCCTGCGCCTGGCCCAGGCCCGCTCGGACATCACCCTGGAGCAGGAAAAGGCCGCGCGCCTGGCCAGCAACCTGGCCAAGTACCTGTCGCCGCAGGTGTGGGAATCGATCTTCAGCGGCAAGCGCACGGTGCGCCTGGAAACCCAGCGCAAGAAGCTCACGGTGTTCTTCTCCGACATCAAGGGCTTCACCGAGCTGTCCGAGGAACTGGAAGCCGAAGCCCTCACCGACATGCTCAACAACTACCTCAACGAGATGTCGAAGATCGCCCTGAAGTACGGCGGCACCATCGACAAGTTCGTCGGCGACTGCGTGATGGTGTTCTTCGGCGACCCGGCTACCCAGGGCGCGAAGAAGGACGCCGTGGCCGCCGTGTCCATGGCGGTGGCCATGCGCAAGCACATGAAGGTCATGCGCCAGCAGTGGCGCGCCCAGGGCATCACCAAGCCGCTGGAAGTGCGCATGGGCCTGAATACCGGCTACTGCACCGTGGGCAACTTCGGCGCCGACACGCGCATGGACTACACCATCATCGGCCGCGAAGTGAACCTCGCCAGCCGCCTGGAAAGCGCCGCCGAAGCCGGCGAGATCCTCATCAGCCACGAGACCTACTCGCTGGTCAAAGACGTGCTGATGTGCCGCGACAAGGGGCAGATCGCCGTGAAGGGCTTCAGCAAGCCGGTGCAGATCTACCAGGTGGTCGACTTCCGCCGCGACCTGGGCTCCAACCCCAGCTTCGTCGAGCACGAGGTGCCGGGCTTCTCCATGTACCTGGACACCAACAACGTGCAGAACTACGACAAGGAACGGGTCATCCAGGCGCTGCAGCAGGCGGCGGAGAAGCTCAAGGACAAGATCATTCTCTGATTCCTTTCCGCTTCTTCAGCGCATGCTTCTGCGTGCGCCTTTCTCGTTGATGCACACCCTCGCCGCTGGCGGCCGGCCAATCGCGAGCGGAGTCCGCTCCCATGCGCGCCGGGCGCTCCCTGGAATGTTGCAAGGCTGACGACGCCCCGTCCTGGCTGCACACGCCCGCAGCCACTGTAGGAGCGAGCTTGCTCGCGAACCCGCCCACCTCCAAAGCTGCCGGGAAACCGTTCGCGAGCAAGCTCGCTCCTACAAAACGCGCGCCGCCACCAACCACTCGCCCATAAAAAAGCCCGCTCAATCGAGCGGGCTGGAAAGGCTCCGGTGCTTCACGTTCACCGGGCCGAATTGCTCTTTGAAAAGCGCGTCAGGACGGCTGCAGCTCCGCGGAGTTGCCCGGGCCGGCGGCCAGTTCTGCGGACAGGGTCTTCTCGTCCAGCTGCTTGCACCACTTGGCGACCACGATGGTGGCCACGCCATTGCCGACCAGGTTGGTCAGCGCGCGGGCTTCGGACATGAAGCGGTCGATGCCCAGGATCAGCGCCAGGCCCGCCACCGGCAGGTGGCCAACGGCGGACAGGGTGGCAGCCAGCACGATGAAGCCCGAACCGGTGACCCCGGCGGCGCCCTTGGAGGCGATCAGCAGCACGACCAGCAGGGTCAGCTGGTGGGTGATGTCCATCGGGGTGTCGGTGGCCTGGGCGATGAACACGGCGGCCATGGTCAGGTAGATCGAGGTGCCGTCCAGGTTGAACGAGTAGCCGGTCGGGATCACCAGGCCGACGACGCTCTTGTCGGCGCCCAGTTTCTCCATCTTGGCGATCATGCGCGGCAGGGCCGATTCGGAGGACGAGGTGCCCAGCACGATCAGCAGTTCTTCGCGGATGTAGGAGATGAAGCGCAGGATGCTGAAACCGTGGGCGCGGGCGATGCCGCCCAGCACGATCAGCACGAACAGCAGGCAGGTGACGTAGAAGCACAGCATCAGCTGGCCCAGCTGCACCAGCGAGCCGAGGCCGTAGGCACCGATGGTGAAGGCCATGGCACCGAAGGCACCGATGGGCGCGACCTTCATGATCACGTTGATGATGTTGAACATCACGTGGGTGATGCGATCGATGAACTCGAACACCGGCTTGCCGTAGTCACCCAGGCGGTGCAGCGCGTAGCCGAACAGCACGGAGAAGAACAGCACCTGGAGGATGTCACCGTTGGCGAAGGCGCCGACCACGGTGCTCGGGATGACGTTCATGAAGAAGTCGATGGTGCTCTGCTTCTCGCCCGAAGCGATGAAGCCGGTTAGCGCCGCGTTCTTGTTCATTTCGGCGGTCAGCGTGGCGACGTCGGCGTGCATGCCGGCGCCCGGCTGGACGACGTTGACCACGACCAGGCCAATGATCAGCGCGATGGTCGAAACGATTTCGAAGTACAGCAGCGCCATGCCACCCGTCTTCCCCACGGCCTTCATGCTCTGCATGCCGGCGATACCGGTAACCACGGTGCAGAAGATGATCGGCGCGATGGCCATCTTGATCAGTTTGACGAAGCCATCGCCCAGCGGCTTCATCAGTTTGGCGGTGTCGGGGTAGAAGTGGCCGAGTGCGATACCGATGGCGATGGCGATCAGTACCTGCACATACAGGCTTTTGTAGAAGGGTTGCTTGGTCATGGCAGCTCTGTCCTCTGGGCCTGCGCTCCGGGGGAGGCGCAAGACCGAACGCGTTATCTCCCTGCAATGGGAGAATTTGTTTTCAGGGCATGCCAGACGGCAGGCCTTGCTCGCCTATCGCAAGTGCTGTGCCAGACCTTTAGAAAATATGTAACCCCTTTAAATTCAACGACTTCCGTAAAAAGTCAGGGCACGGAAGGCGCCGAATCTGGCGGAAACCCGCCTCCTCGCTGGCGGGTTTCCCGCCCTCTGGCGGGTATCCGCCACGGCCTTCGTACCGTAGATTGTAGAACTCCGATCAGGTTCGATCGGGTTTGCCGCACTGTTCTTTCGGACATGCGGACAGAACAACAAGGACCGCTCATGCGTGAACGCACCATTGCCAGCCATTTCGTCCGCGCCGCCGTCCATGGCGCCCAGCGCAAGGGCCTCGACGTCCAGGCGCTGCTGCGCGACGCCGGCATCGTCCCGGCCATCCTCGACGAACCTCGCGCACGGATCGATCCCGAGCAGTTCAGCCGTCTGATGCAGACACTCTGGGAAGCGCTGGACGACGAATACATGGGTTTCGGCAGCCTGCCGAGCAAGCGCGGCACCTTCGCCATGATGTGCAACGCGATCATCCACTGCCGCACGCTGGAGAAGGCGCTGGGCCGCGGTTCGCTGTTCTACGGGTTGTTTCCCGAGGCGCCGCGGATCGAGCTGGTGCGCGACGGTGACCGCGCTCGGCTGACCCTGGACGAGACCCACCTGCGCGACCCGGACCACTTCCTTGCCGAGAGCCTGCTGCTGATCTGGCACCGTCTGGCCAGTTGGCTGATCGGCCAGCGTATCCGCCTGGAGGAAGCCACCTTCAGCTACCCGCCGCCCGAGCACCAGGCCGAGTACGACCTGCTGTTCCCCTGCCCTCGCCGCTTCGCCGCCGGCAGCACCAGCCTGCTGTTGCAGGCTCGCTACCTGGACATGCCGCTGCTGCAGGACGAGCGCACGCTCAAGCACTTCCTCAAGGACTCGCCCGCCGACCTGCTCGCCCGCCCCGACGGCGGCGACAGCCTGACCAGCCAGATCCGCCGCCTGCTCGGCCGCGACTGCCGCCGCTGGCCGGACCTGGAGCAGGTCGCTGCGCAACTGCACATGAGCCCGCAGACCCTGCGCCGCCATCTGCGCGAGGAAGGGCCAAACTTCCAGGAGTTGAAGGACCAGCTGCGCCGCGACCTGGCGATCTACTACCTGGGCCGCGACGAGCACTCCATTCAGGATATCGCCGACCAGCTCGGTTTCTCCGAGCCATCGGCGTTCCACCGGGCGTTCAAGAAATGGACGGGACTGACGCCGGGGGCTTATCGGGCACAGCAGGGGGAATGAGACGAAGGCACGATCTCGTCTGGGGGAGCGCGGTGCGATGAGTGTTCGCGCCGACTCTCGATCAACCCGGCAGGCGAATGCGGAAGCAAGCGCCGCCCAGCGCGGAATCCTCCAGCGCCAGCTCGCCGTCGTAGCTGTCGATGATGTCCTTGACCACCGCCGTGCCGATGCCCTGGCCGGGATGCTGGGTATCCAGGCGCTCGCCGCGCTTGAGGATGCGCTCGCGCTGGCTGGCGGGAACACCGGGGCCGTCGTCCTCGATGATCAGTTCGAACATTCGACCCTCCTTGCGCGCGCTGACCTTCACCGTGGTCAGGCACAGGCGATAGGCGTTCTCCAGCAGGTTGCCGAGCATCTCCAGCAGCGCGCCCTTTTCCAGCGGCAGGGCCAGGCCCGGCGGGATATCACGTTCGAGCTTCACGCGCTTGTCGTGGTAGACCTTGTCCAGCGCACCAGCGATGGTATCCAGCAGCGGATCGAGGGCCGCGCGGTGGCGAATCAGGCCACTCTTGCGCAGGGTCGCGCGCTGCAACTGGTAGCCGATCTGCTGGCTCATGCGCTCGATCTGGGTCTGCAGCACCTGCATCTGCTCGCGGTTCTGCGGCTGGTCGGCGAGGGTTTCGCTGACGCCCTGCAGCACCGCCAGCGGAGTCTTCAGGCTGTGAGCGAGGTCGCCCAGGGAATTGCGATAGCGCTCGCGCTGGGCGCGCTCGCTTTCCAGCAGGCGGTTGACCGAGTCGGTCAGACGCAGCATCTCGGCTGGATGGTCATCGCTCAGGCGTTCGCGATCACCGGCCTCGATCTGGTCCAGCTCCGAGCGCAGCCCGCGCATGGAGCGAAAGCCCCAGCCCAGGCCGAGCCAGAGCAGGCCCAGCAGCAACAGAAGCGCGCCGCCGAGCCAAAGGTAGAGCTGGTCGCGGAAGCCACTGACCAGTTCGCGGAATTCGCTCTCCGGCTGCATGGTGACGATGCTGTACGCAGCACGCTTGCCGCCGAGCAGGTCAATCTCCACGTCATAGACGAAGAACTCCTGGCCAGAGGCATCGCGGATGCGGGTGAACTCGTCGATCATGCCATCGTACTTGGGTGAGTAGTCGACGCTCTCGTCCTGGGCCGAGGTGGAACGCCAGACCAGCTTGCCGGACTGGTCATAGATGAAGCCCAGCAACTTGGATTCGGGAAGGTTGAAGTCCTCCACCGGCAGATGGTCGGGCATGCTCAGGACTTCGCCTTCGATACGCGCCGAGGACACCAGGGTCGCCACGTCCGCCGCCAGGCGTTGCTGGATGGCATTCTCCAGGGCGATGCTGAATGCCCGCTGGAGCGCCGGCAGCAACGCGGCCATGAACAGCACGGCGAGAATCGCCGCACCGATCATCAGGCGCAGGCGCAGCGAGCGGATCATTTACACAGCTCGTTGAAGATGTAGCCCTGGCCGCGCACGGTATCGATCGGTTTGAAGCCCGCTGCGCTCTCCAGCTTGCGGCGCAGGCGCCCGACCAGTACCTCGATGACGTTCGGGTCGCGCTCGTCGTCGTCCGGGTAGAGCTGCTCGATCAGGCGCTCCTTGGCGACCACCTGCTGATGATGGCGCATGAGGTATTCGAGGATGCGGTACTCGAAGGCAGTCAACTGCAGCGACTCACCGTTGACCAGCGCCTGCTTGCGGTTGATGTCCAGCACCAGCGGGCCGGCCTCGATGCTCGACTGGGCGAAGCCGCTGGAGCGGCGCAGCAGCGCGTTCAGGCGGGCCTCGAGTTCTTCGAACTGGAAGGGCTTGACCACGTAGTCGTCGGCGCCGGCGGCCAGGCCTTCGACCTTGTCCTGCCAGTTGCCGCGAGCGGTGAGGATGAGGATGGGGAAGGTCTTGCCTTGGCTGCGGAATTCGCGGATCAGGTCCAGCCCGCTCATACCGGGCAGCCCAAGGTCGATCATCGCCAGGTCGTGATGGTATTCGGCGGCGCGGTACAGCGCCTCTTCGGCATTGGCGACCGCATCGACCACATGGCCTTGCTCGCCGAGCCGGGTGTACAGGTGATGGCGCAACAGCGCCTCGTCTTCCACCACCAGCAGTTTCATGCGCGTGCTCCCTGAGTCAGGCAACCGGGCCACGCGAGGCCCGGTTGCGGTACCGGTCAGAACTTGTAGTTGGCGCCCAGGTAGAACTGGGAGCTGCTGTGCAGGTCAAGGGATCCCACCTTGCTGCCACCGTGCGGGCTCATTTCGGTACTCGCGTTGGTACGCAGGTAACGGTAGCCGCCTTCCACGGATGCGTTCTTGCCGAGTTCCTGGAGGATACCGGCTTGGGCGCCGATGGCGTAACCCACGTCACTGTCGCGGCTGTAGCCCTTGGAGTCCTGCTCCAGCTTGACCAGGCCGGCGGTGCCGCCGCCGAACAGCTTGGTGCCCTGGTCGCCCAGCGGCAGGAAGGCGTCGTAGCTGCCGAGCAGGTTCTGCTGGCGCAGCTTCAGGCCGTTCTCGGTGTCGGAGACGTTTTCATAGGTGACGTAGTAGCGGCCCTGCTCCATCTGCTGGCCGGCGCGCACGCCCCAGGTGCCACTGTTGTTGATCACGCTGTCGAACTTGGGATTGTTCAGGTTGCGATTCAGCGCATCGGATTTCTGGATGTTGTTGCTGGTTTCGCCCCAGGTCATGCCGACGAAGGTGTCGGCGGCGTTGGCGGCAGTAGCGGCGACACTGGCACCGAGGATGGCGCTGGCGAGGGCGATTTTCTTCATGGCTTTCATGGGGATTCTCCCGTCAGAGGTCAGTAATGGGTTGACGGGGAAAAGATTACGAGGAGGGCTCTGAACGGAACCTGTCAGAGCGCTGAACCATCGCTGAACGAAAGCGCTGTATGAAAAAAGAATAACGCTCGTAGGCTTTTGCCCACACACAGCGCAGGGACTAGGCTCATTCCCAGTCGTTGGCGGGAGGCTGACCAAATGACTGAAGAGACCGGACCCGGCACGGATAAAGGCAAGGAAACCCGGCTGTTCCTGTTCCTCGTGATCTGCCTGTTCCCTCTGCTGTCCGTGGCCATTGTCGGTGGCTACGGCTTTATCGTCTGGATGGTCCAGCTGGTGGCGGGGCCGCCCGGCCCGCCGACGTAGAGGTGCCACGATGCTCGCCCGACGCGCCCTGCTGCGGCGCCTGGGCGGTGCGCCTGAAGTACGTCGCCCGCCATGGACCGCCACCGCCAGCGAATTTCTCGAAGGCTGCACACGCTGCAATGCCTGCATCGACGCTTGCCCCGAACAGGTGTTGCGCATCGGCGACGGCGGCTATCCGCAGCTGGACTTCACCAACGCCGGCTGCAGCCTGTGCGGTGCCTGCGCGCGCGCCTGCGAAGCCGAGGTGTTCGACCTGAGCCGCGAGGCGTTTCCCTGGCGCGCGCAGATCGACGACCACTGCCTGGCCCGCGCCGGCATCCACTGCCGCAGCTGCGACGATGCCTGCGAACCACGCGCCATCCGCTTCCGCCCGCAACTCGGCGGCCCCTCCCTGCCTACCCTCGACCCGACCCTGTGCACCGGCTGCGGCGCCTGCGTCTCGCCCTGCCCCGGCAACGCCATCCACCTGAACCGTGAGGCCCACCATGCCTGAGACCCAGATGCCCGAGAGCATCCAGATCGCCAGCCTGATCGTGCACACGCGCCCCGAGCTGCTCGAAGCGGTGAAGGCCAACCTGCTGCGCCTGCCGAACCTGGAAGTCCATCAGCAGAGCGCCCAGGGAAAGCTGGTCGTGCTGCTCGAAGCCGAGCATGAGGCAAGCATCCTCGACAACCTCAATGCCATCCAGAACCTGCCCGGCGTTCTCAACGCGGTGCTGATCTACCACGAAGTCGTCGAGTCGCCGGAAGCCCTGCAGAGAGAACCCCAACCCGAGCTGGCCCAGGCCGGAGGTGCACGATGAACCTGACCCGCCGCCAGTTCGCCAAGGCCAACGCCGCCGCCATTGCCGCGGCCGCCGCCGGCCTGCCGATCCTGAGCTCCGCCAGCAACCTGGTCACCGAGGCGGACATGACCCGCCTGGACTGGAACAAGGCGCCATGCCGCTTCTGCGGCACCGGCTGCAGCGTGATGGTCGCCACCCGCGACAACAAGGTGGTCGCCACCCACGGCGACATCAAGGCCGAGGTCAACCGCGGGATCAACTGCGTGAAGGGCTACTTCCTGTCCAAGATCATGTACGGCAGCGATCGCCTGACCCGGCCACTGCTGCGCATGAAGGATGGCAAGTTCGACAAGCAGGGCGAGTTCCAGCCGATCAGCTGGGACGCCGCCTTCGACATCATGGCCGAGAAGTTCAAGGCCGCACTCAAGGCCAAGGGCCCCACCTCGGTGGGCATGTTCGGCTCCGGGCAATGGACGGTCTGGGAAGGCTACGCCGCCAACAAGCTGTTCAAGGCCGGCCTGCGCAGCAACAACATCGACCCCAACGCGCGGCACTGCATGGCCTCGGCGGTGATGGGCTTCATGCGCAGCTTCGGCATGGACGAGCCGATGGGCTGCTACGACGACATCGAGGCCACCGACACCTTCGTGCTCTGGGGCTCGAACATGGCCGAGATGCACCCGGTGCTCTGGTCGCGGGTCACCGACCGCCGCCTGAGCGCAGGGCAGGTCAAGGTGGCCGTGCTGTCGACCTTCGAGCATCGCAGCTTCGACCTGGCCGACATCCCCATGGTGTTCAAGCCGCAGACCGACCTGTACATCCTCAACTACATCGCCAACCACATCATCGAAAGCGGCGCCGTGAACCGCGACTTCGTCGACAAGCACACCCGCTTCGCCCATGGCGCCGAGGACATCGGCTACGGCCTGCGCCCGGATAACCCGCTGGAGAAGAAGGCGAAGAACGCGGACAAGGCCAACACCTGGAGCGACATCGGCTTCGATGAATTCGCCGCCTTCGTCAAACCCTACACCCTGGAGCGCACTGCCAAGGAAACCGGTGTGCCGGCCGAGCGCCTGAAGGCCCTGGCCGAGCTGTACGCCGACCCGAAACGCAAGGTGGTGTCGTTCTGGACCATGGGCTTCAACCAGCACACCCGCGGGGTCTGGGCGAACAACCTGATCTACAACATCCACCTGCTCACCGGGAAGATCAGCGAGCCGGGCAACAGCCCCTTTTCGCTCACCGGCCAACCCTCGGCCTGCGGCACCGCGCGCGAGGTCGGCACCTTCGCCCACCGCCTGCCGGCGGACCTGGTGGTAACCAACCCGAAACACCGCGAAACCGCCGAGAAAATCTGGAAAGTGCCCGCCGGCACCATCCAGGAAAAGATCGGCTTCCACGCCGTACAGCAGAGCCGGATGCTCAAGGACGGCGTGCTCAACGTCTACTGGACCCAGGTCTGCAACAACATGCACGCCGGGCCGAACATCATGCAGGAGGTGCTACCGGGCTGGCGCAACCCGGAAAACTTCGTGATCGTCTCCGACGTCTACCCCACCGTTTCGGCACAGGCGGCGGACCTGATCCTGCCCAGCGCCATGTGGGTGGAGAAGGAAGGTGCTTACGGCAATGCCGAGCGCCGCACGCAGTTCTGGCACCAGTTGGTGAAGGCACCGGGCGAGGCGAAATCCGATCTCTGGCAGCTGGTGGAGTTCTCCAAGCGCTTCACCACCGACGAGGTCTGGCCCGCCGAGCTGCTGGCGAAGGCGCCGCAACTCAAGGGCAAGACGCTCTACGAGGTGCTGTACAAGAACGGCCAGGTGGACGCGTACGACAACGACGAGATCACCAAGGGCTTCGAGAACGACGAGGCCAAGGCCTTCGGCTTCTACATCCAGAAGGGGCTGTTCGAGGAGTACGCCAGCTTCGGCCGTGGCCACGGTCACGACCTCGCGCCCTTCGACGCCTATCACGAGGCGCGCGGCCTGCGCTGGCCGGTGGTCGACGGCAAGGAGACCCGCTGGCGCTACCGCGAGGGCTACGACCCCTACGTCACCGCCGGCAGCGGCGTACAGTTCTACGGCTACCCGGACAAGAAGGCGATCATCTTCGCCCTGCCCTACGAGCCGCCGGCCGAGGCCCCGGACAAGGAATATCCCTTCTGGCTCTCCACCGGCCGCGTGCTCGAACACTGGCACACCGGTTCGATGACCCAGCGCGTGCCGGAGCTCTACAAGGCCGTGCCCGACGCCGTGGTGTACATGCACCCCGACGATGCGCGTGACCTGAAGATGCGCCGGGGCAGCGAGGTGAAGGTGATCAGCCGGCGCGGCGAGATCCGCGCGCGCATCGAGACCCGCGGGCGCAACAAGCCGCCGCAGGGACTGGTGTTCGTGCCTTTCTTCGATGCCAACAAGCTGATCAACAAGGTCACGCTGGACGCCACCGACCCGATCTCCAAGCAGACCGACTACAAGAAATGCGCGGTGCGCATCGAACTGGTCAGCCTGGCCTGAGGAACGCGCGATGAAACCGATACTGCCCGTCCTGCTCCTGCTGCTCTTCGCCCTTCCGGCGCTGGCTGCCGACGTCAACTACCCGCTGGACGCCCCGGCCCCGGATGGCCGCCGCCCCGGCGGCACCATCGCCGAAGACCGCCCGGCGCCACCGCTCGCTGCCGATGAGAACAAGGACATCCGCCGCGAACGCGCCTATCCGGAACAGCCGCCGACCATCCCCCATACCATCGCCGGCTACCGCATCGACACCAACTCCAACAAATGCCTGTCATGCCACAGCCGCGCCAACAGCGCGCGGGTGCAGGCGCCGATGATCAGCATCACCCACTACATGGATCGCGACGGCCAGGCGCTGGCGGCCGTGGCGCCCCGGAGATACTTCTGCGTGCAGTGCCACGTGCCGCAGAAGGACGTGCAACCGCTGGTGGGCAACACCTTCGAGGATATCGACAAGATCCTCCAGCGCGACGCGGCCGCCGGGAAGTCCGCCAGCAACGACGATGGCACATCCACCGGCAACCCCTGAGGAGGCGCCATGAAAGCACTATTCGCCTGGCTCAAGGGTTACTGGGTCGTCCTGCGCCGGCCCAGCGTGCATTACAGCCTGGGCTTCCTGACACTGGCCGGGTTCATCGCCGGGATCATCTTCTGGGGCGGCTTCAACACCGCGCTGGAGGCCACCAACTCCGAGCAGTTCTGCACCTCATGCCACGAGATGCGCGACAACGTCTTTGCCGAACTCAAGGACACCATCCACTACACCAACCGTTCCGGTGTGCGCGCCACCTGCCCGGACTGCCACGTGCCGCACAAGTGGACCGACAAGATCGCCCGCAAGATGCAGGCGTCCAAGGAGGTCTGGGGCAAGATCTTCGGCACCATCAACACGCGGGAGAAGTTCCTCGACCATCGCCGCGAACTGGCCGAACACGAATGGGCACGCCTGAAGGCCAACGACTCACTGGAATGCCGCAACTGCCACAACTTCCAGTTCATGGACTTCACCCGCCAGAGCCAGCGCGCCCGGCAGATGCACTCCACCGCCCTGGCCTCGGGCGAGGCCACGTGCATCGATTGCCACAAGGGCATCGCCCACCACCTGCCGGACATGACGGGGGTGAAGGGCTGGGATTAAGCCTTGCCTGACGCCCGATCACGGACAACGCTCGCTCCCACCTGGGCCTGCTCTCCCGTGGGGAGCGGACTCCGGCGACACCGAACCCATCTCCGCCACAAACGAAAAGCCCCGGCCAGTGCCGGGGCTTCACTTGAGTCAGAAGGGATCAATCAACCGCCCTTCAGCGCCTTCAGAATCTTTTGCCCTGCACGCCCATCTGCCGGCGTCAGGCCCAGCTTGTTCTGCTCCTGCTGGATCGCCTTGCGCGTCAGGTCGCCGATCATTCCATCCGCCTGGCCGATGTCGTAACCCCGCTGGATCAACAACTCCTGCAACTCCTTGCGCTGTGCCCGGCTCAGCCCCGGATCGTCGGTCGGCCAGGCGGTGCGCAAACCGGGCTCGCCGCGCAGGCGATCCGACAGCAGGGCGATGGCCAGCGCATAGCTTTCCGCCGCGTTGTAGGAATAGATCGCGTCGTAGTTGCGCAGGACCAGGAAGGCCGGCCCGTTGGCGCCGGCCGGCAGCAGGATGGCGGCCTTCGAGTCGATGCTCGGAATCGGCTGGCCGTCGATGCGCTTCACGCCACGGCTGGTCCAGTCGGACAGCGCCCGGCGCTTGGTGCGCCCGGCCAGCGAGGCATCGAAGCCCGCCGGCAGTTTCACCTCGTAGCCCCAGGGCTGTCCTTCGCGCCAGCCAGCCTTGCGCAGGTAATTGGCAGTGGACGCCAGCGCGTCGGCGGTGCTGCCCACCAGATCGCGGTGGCCGTCGCCGTCGAAGTCCTCGGCGATGCGCGCATAGGTCGACGGCATGAACTGCGTCTGGCCAAAGGCGCCAGCCCAGGAACCAGTGATGCCGCTGTCACGGATATCGCCCTGCTGCAGCAGCTTCAGAGTGGCAATGAACTCGCCCTGGAAGAACGACTGTCGCCGCCCGTAGCAGGACAGCGTGGACAACGACACCAGCAGCGGGCGCTTACCGGTGATGCGCCCGTAATCGCTTTCCACTCCCCACACCGCGACCACAGTCGCCGGGTCGACCTGATAGCGCGCGGCGACCTTGCGCAGCAGGTCGGCGTGCTCGGCCATGCGCGCCTTGCCGTCGGCGACGCGCTGGTCGTCCACCAGCCCGGCCAGGTAGTCCCAGATCGGCGTGGTGAACTCCGGTTGCGCATCGAGCAGTGGCAGCACGGTCATGTCCGGCTGCAAGCCCTGGGTGAACTGCGCAAAACTGGCAGCGCTGACGCCCTTGGCCTGGGCAGCGCCCTGCAGGCGGTTCAGGCAGGAACCGAAATCGTCGCCCGTCGCAGCCTGCGCCAGTGCCGCCGGCAGCAGCAGGGACAAGGCCAGGGAAGCGCGACGCGCGATGGAGGAAGTCTTCATTGGTGTCGAATGCTCAGATCGGTGAAGGTAGCGCGCCCGCCCTCGCTGGCGGGCCCGCGATTGTCCTGCAGGTAGAGGCCTGCCTTGAAGTACAGGCCCTGATAGGCCCATTTCGTATCCAGTTGCTGACTGACCTGGCCATCCTGGACCTGCACGCTCAGCACCCCGCTGCTGGACACGCCCAGCCGGTAGGTAAAGGTATCGCCCAGGGGGATGCCGTCATAGACGGTATAGGTGCGCGTGGTCATGTCATCCGGCCTATCGCGAACCAGCGCCTGTACCCGCGCCTTGTCCAGGCGCTGCTGGTAGACCAGCTTGACCAGCGGCAGGGCCTCGGCGCTGCCGCTGCCATTGCTGTGGATCTGCCCGATCACCATGCGCCGGCTGGACGGCACGGCCTCCACGCGCAGGGTGGCGACCATCTGGTTCTCCGCCAACGGGTAGCGCCAGGTCACCAGGCGGCCGTCCGGCCTGGTCTCGCGCAATTCGGTGCGGGGATATTCGCTGCCGCTGGTGTGAGCGCCGTTCACCGGCACCCAGAACTCCACGCCATCGGCGCTGCGGCGAAAATACGGGCTCTCGTAGTCACGGCCGAGTTTCGCCGTGGAAATGGTCGCGGCCGGGCCGCGTTGGGGAATGGTCAGATTCCAGGTGCTCAGGTCCAACATCGGCCTATCGCTTCGCGGGTCAGGACATGGGCGCAAGGGTAGACGAGGCTGCCGGACTTTTCACTGGTCCGGGCGTCTATCGTCCAGCCGGCAACCGCGCCCTTGAGCGGCTGCGCGTACGATACACGGGCGTTTTCCGCGTCAGCGGCTATCTTCAATGTTCCCCGCTCAGGAGTCTCGCCATGCGCCTGCTCACCGCCCTGCTGCTGTTCGCCTTCGCGGCCAGCGCTTCCGCCGCGATCAAGACCCAGGAAATTCCCTACGAATCCACTGACGGCACGAAGATGATCGGCTACTTCGCCTATGACGACGCCAAATCAGGCATTCGCCCCGGTGTCATCGTCGTCCATGAGTTCTGGGGACTGAACGACTACGCCAAGCGCCGCGCCCGCGATCTCGCCGCACTGGGCTACAGCGCACTGGCCATCGATATGTACGGCAACGGCAAGCACACCGACCACCCGAACGACGCCAAGGCCTTCATGGCCGAAGCGCTGAAGAATGCCGAGGCCGCCAAGGCACGCTTCCAGGCCGGGCTGGAACTGCTGAAGAAGCAGCCGCAGACCGACCCGAGCAAGATCGCCGCGATCGGCTACTGCTTCGGTGGCAAGGTGGTGCTGGACATGGCCCGCGCCGGCCTGCCGCTGGCCGGCGTGGCCAGCTTCCACGGCGTGCTGGCGACCCAGACGCCGGCGCAACCGGGGGCGATCAAGGCAAAGATCCTGGTCGAACATGGCGGCGCCGACACCCTGGTGCCGGCCGAGAGCGTCGCAGCCTTCAAGGCCGAGATGGACAACGCCAAGGCCGACTACAAGCTGGTGGTCCAGCCCGGCGCCAAGCACAGCTTCACCAGCCCGGACGCCGACAAGCACAAGGGCCATGGCCTGGACGTGGGCTACGACAAGACTGCCGACCAGAAGTCCTGGGCGGACCTGCAGGCCTTCTTCAAGGAAATCTTCGACGTGAAGCCCGGGGGCGCGTAAAAACGCCGGGCAATAAAAAACGGGAGCCCATTCGGGCTCCCGCACTCAATCAAGTGTAAAGGTCGGAGCCCACCGTGGCGGCACTCCAACAACAACCTCACCTGCGTCCCCTTGGGAACGCGGGGCGCAGTGTGTCAAAGCTTGTCGGATGAATCCGTACGCCTTTGGTGAAGGTTTGCAAACGAATGTAAGTGCCGCGTGACTGGTGGGCCACGTTCTGGCGCGGCAGAATGTTCCCATGACCGCCCTTCCCGACTTCTGCACCCCACTCGACGCCGACTGGCCGCTACCCACCCTTCTGGACGGCTGCCAGATCCGCAGCACCCGTTTCGACCGTCAGCGTCTGCAGGCCGGGGACTTCGCGCTGAGCCGCGTCGAGGCGCCGGCCAATATCCAGCGCTCCGTTGCCAAGCGTCAGGCCGAGTACCTGGCCGGGCGAATCTGCGCCCGTGAAGCGTTGCTGGCCGCAGGCAGCGCGGCCTGGGTGCCCGGTACGGATGAAGAGCGAGCGCCGGTCTGGCCGGCAGGCTTCTGTGGCTCGATCACCCATGGCGACGGCTGGGCCGCGGCAATAGTCGCCCGTGACAGCCACTGGCGCGGGCTCGGACTGGACGTGGAAAACCGCCTGGAAACCACGCGAGCGGAGCGACTGGCCGCGGAAATCCTGACGCCCGACGAACTGGCGCGCCTCGACCCGCAGCAGGCGGCACTGCAGGTCACCCTCACCTTTTCCCTCAAGGAGAGCCTGTTCAAGGCGCTCTTCCCGCTGGTGCGCAAGCGTTTCTACTTCGAGCACGCCGAGCTGCTGAGCTGGTCCGCCGGTGGCCACGCACGTCTACGCTTGCTCACCGACCTGTCCGAGGAGTGGCACCATGGCCAGGAGATCGATGGGCAGTTCAGCCTGTTCGATGGCCGTTTGTTGAGCCTGGTAGCGATTCCTTCGGTCAAGGGCAGCAGCCAATCGGTCCGGCACGGCGCCAACCTGTAGGAGCGCGCCATGCGCAGGATCGCTGGCATGGCTCGCTTGTCCCTATGAAATAGGCCCGGGCTTGGCCCTCCCCTGAAGGGAGAGGGAAATCCCAAGCACGAACTTTCGCAGACAGGTACTCCCGAGGGGAGCTTCTGAGCCAATCAGGCCAATAACGCCACCGACTTGATCTGCGCCCAAACCGCCTGCCCCGTCTGCAACCCGAGGTGGTCGTGGGAGTAGCGCGTGATGCGGGCAAGCAGAAGCGTTCCGGCCACGTCGAGTTTCACCAGCAGGTGCGCCGGGTTCTCCGTCGGCACGATCTCGACCACCGTCGCCGGCAAGACGTTGAGGATACTGCTGTGCGCCGCCGGCTCCAGGCTCAGGCTGACATCCCGCGCCTGCACCTTGATGCGCAGCGCCCGGCCCTTGTCCATCGGTGCGTGGGCCAGGCGGATGCGTTGCTCGCAGTGCGGTAGCGCCAGGGTCAGCAGACCGTAGCCGGCGTTGTGCTCGAGCACCTGGCCGTCGATTACCACGCCAGCGTCTTCCAGGTGAGAGAGAGGCAGGTCGGTGCGCGCCAGGGTTTCCACCACCGGACCGCTGGCGATGGAGCGCCCCTGGTCCAGCAGCACCAGGTGATCGGCCAGCCGAGCCACTTCGTCCGGCGAGTGGCTGACGTAGAGGATCGGGATATCCAGTTCGTCGTGCAGGCGTTCCAGGTACGGCAGGATTTCCGCCTTGCGCTTGAGGTCCAGCGCCGCCAGTGGCTCATCCATCAGCAGCAGACGCGGGCTGGTCAGCAGCGCGCGAGCGATGCCGACGCGCTGGCGTTCGCCACCGGAGAGATGCACCGGCATGCGCTCCAGCAGATGGCCAATCCCCAGCAGCTCGGTGGCCTGTTTCAGCGCCACGCGATGCTGGTCGCGCGGCACGCGCTTCATGCCGTAGGTAAGGTTGCGCTCCACCGACAGGTGCTCGAACAAGTTGGCGTCCTGGAATACATAGCCCAGCGCTCGCTTGTGCGGCGGCAGGAACACAGCGGTCTCGCTGTCCTGCCAGACCTCGCCATTCACCACCAGCCGGCCGAGCGGCGCGCGTTCAAGACCCGCCACGCAGCGCAGGCAGGTGGTCTTGCCGGAGCCGGAATGGCCGAACAGTGCAGTCACGCCCTTGCCCGGCAATTGCAGGTCGACGTCCAGGCTGAAGCCCGAATAGGCAATCTGGAAGCGGGCTTCGATGGCGCGCACGGGAATATCCTGCTGCATGCCCACCTCAGGCCCAGGCCGACCGGCCGCGGCGGCTCGCGTAGAGCGCCAGCAGGACGAAGAAGGAGAAGATCACCATGCCGCCGGCCAGCCAATGCGCCTGGGCGTACTCCATGGCCTCGACGTGATCGAATATCTGTACCGACACCACACGGGTCTTGCCCGGAATGTTGCCGCCGATCATCAGCACCACGCCGAACTCACCCACCGTATGGGCGAAGCCGAGGATGCTGGCGGTGATGAAGCCCGGCCGCGCCAGCGGCAGGACCACCGAGAAGAAGGTATCCAGGGGGCTCGCACGCAGTGTGGCGGCGGCCTCCAGCGGTTTGTCGCCGATCGCCTCGAAAGCGTTCTGCAACGGCTGCACCACGAAGGGCAGCGAATAGAATACCGAGCCCACCACGAGCCCGGCGAAGGTGAACGGCAGCCGCCCCAGGCCGAGGCTCTCGGTCGCCTGACCGATGAAGCCGTTGGGGCCCATGGTGATCAGCAGGTAGAAGCCGATCACCGTCGGCGGCAGCACCAGCGGCAGCGCCACCACCGCTCCCAGCGGACCTTTGAGCCAGGAGCGGGTGCGCGACAGCCACCAGGCGATCGGCGTGCCGATCAGCAGGAGGATCAGGGTGCTCAGGGCGGCCAGCTCGATGGTGAGCCGGATGGCCAGGAAATCCTCCTGCGTGAGGGGCATCGCTGTTCCTTAGAGGCTTAGAGTTCGTAACCGTAGGACTTGATCACCGCGGCGGCCTTCGGTCCTTTCAGGTAATCGACCAGCGCCTTGGCGGCGGCGCTGTCCTTGCCCTTGTTGAGGATCACGGCGTCCTGGCGGATCGGGTCGTGCAGGTCAGCCGGGACGATCCAGGCGGAACCGCTGGTCACCTTGCCATCCTTGTAGATCTGCGACAACGCCACGAAGCCCAGCTCCGCGTTGCCGGTGGAAACGAACTGGAAGGCCTGGGTGATGTTCTGGCCTTCGACGATCTTGCCGGCGACCTTGTCCTTGAGGCCGAGCTTGTCGATCACCTGGGTAGCCGCCAGGCCGTAGGGCGCGGCTTTCGGGTTGGCGATGGACAGGTGCTTGTACTCGTTCTTCTTCAGCACCTCACCCTTGGCATCGACGTAGCCGTCTTTTGCCGACCACAGCGCCAGGGTTCCGATGGCATAGGTGAAGCGCGAACCGGGGACGATTTCCTTCTCGGCTTCGAGTTTCTTCGGCGTGCTGTCGTCGGCGGCGAGGAAGACTTCGAACGGCGCGCCGTTCTTGATCTGGGTGTAGAACTGGCCGGTGGCGCCGTAGACGGCGACCAGCTTGTGGCCGGTGTCCTTCTCGAAGTCCTTGGCGATCGCCTGGATCGGCGCGGTGAAGTTGGCGGCCACGGCGACCTGCACTTCATCGGCCAGCGCCGAGTGCAGGGTGAAGCAGGAAGCGACCAGCAGGGACAGGCTTGCGAAGCGGTGTTTCATGGTGAGGCTCCAGTGGGTTGTTGTTATCGAGCATCGGAATGGCTGGCCGTGCCTCTCGCTCGCTATAACAAAAATTACATAACGATGGCGATGACTCTGCAATACCCCTGATGGGATAGCAACATCAATGGAAGTGTTCGTGCAGAGCAGGCGCGCCATCAGCCGTGAATGGGGCCGTAGCATTCTGCATTTTCTGACCCACAGATCAAATACTGTCTTCGACCTTCGGTGCCTGGCGGCGCGGCCACAGCAGCGTGAAGCATGCCCCGCCGAGCACTTCGCTTTTGGCGATCTGCGCGCGGCCGCCGTGCCAGTGGATGATCCGCCGCACGATGGAAAGCCCCAGCCCATGCCCGCCGGTGACCCGCGCGCGGCTGTCGTCGGCACGGAAGAACGGCTGGAACAAACGGTGCCACTGCGCTTCGGGAACCCCAGGGCCGTCGTCTTCCACGTCGACCTGGCAGCGATCCACACTCACCCGGTAACTCACCCGCACCCGCCCTTCGGCGTAGCGCAGCGCATTGGTCATCAGGTTCTGCAGGGCGCGATGCAGGTAGCGCGGCTCGGCTTCGATCCAGCTGCCCTGGTCAAATGGCACCAACGCACCCGGCTCGCAGGTGACGGTGATTTCCCGGCGCAGCGGGGCGATCTCCGCCACCACCTGTTCCACCAGCGCGCCCAGCTCGATGCGCTGGTAGCTCAGCGCCGGCGAGCCCTGCTCCAGGCGCGCGTAGGTGAGCATCTCGTCCACCAACTGGTCGAGGTCCTGGATGTCGCCATCCATGCCCTCCATGTACTTGCGTCGCGCCGTGTCGGTCTCGGCGGACTCGATCATCTCCAGCCCGAAGCGCAGCCGCGCCACCGGCGTGCGCAGCTCGTGGGAAACCGCGCGCACCAGCTCGCGCTGCACCGTCAGCAACAGGTGCAACTGCTCCGCCATGTGGTTGAAGGCCCCGGCGAGGCGCCCCACCGAATCCGCGCCGCGCACTTCCACGCGGGTATCCAGGCTGCCGCGGGCGATGCGCGTGGCGGCGGATTCGAGGCCGCGCAGGCGCTGCTCCAGCCCGCTGATCAACAGGTACAAGGTCAGGCCGATGAGCGTCAGCGCGACGACCACGATGATCGTCAGCAACTGCGGCGGGTAGGGGTTCATCTGGTAGATCGGTCCCAGCTCCAGCACCCAGGGCGTGTCGAGGATGCCCGAGAGCACGCGGATCGAATCGCCGCCCTTGCCCAGCGCCATTACCGTATCGCCCTCTTCCACCCGACGACTCTGGTCGTCGTCGAGGTCGACCTCCTTCAGGCGCAGCAGGTGCACCTCGAAGCCGAAGCGCTTGTCGCGGACGATGCGCGCCAGGTGATACGGCTGCTCGCTGGCCGGGTAGCGCTTGAGCTCGTCCATCAGCAGGTAGATGGTCGCACGCGCCAGCTGCTCGCTGACCTGCTCCACCTCGCCGGTGAGGATCAGCCCTTCGGCCGCGCTCACCTGGGTCATCACCTTGACTTCATGGGGCGCGCCGGACTGCACCAGCACCTGGTCGTTCATCAGCCGCGCCCGGCTGCGCCCTTCCATGCCCAGCGCATCCAGGCTGGTGAGTTTCAGCGGAATACCCAGCAGGCGGCTCCACTGGCTCAGTGCGCGCTTGCGGTCCACCTCGCTCATGGGCAGCAGCTCGTCCGCCATCAGGCGGAAGGTGCCGCGCGCCAGGTCCTCGCGGTAGCGCTCGCCGCGCACGTCGTTGACCAGGTGCAAGGTCAGCACGGCCAGCGCGGCGACCGCCACCAGGGTCAGCAGCATGCCGCCGTAGATGCGCAGGAAGATGGATTTCATCGGGGGGAGTTCCCCCTGGGTTCGGCACTCCTGGGGAGCCCCCTCAACCTAGCCCTCTCCCAGGGGGAGAGGGGACTGTGCGGAGTGCACATGAAGCCTGGCGCTACAGTAATGCCGCTCGGTTGGCGTCGAGTCAGGCACGATGAAACCGAACCGACAGCCAGCACGGACAGCCCCCTCTCCCCTTGGGAGAGGGTTGGGGTGAGGGCCAGCGCCCGCCTCACTCAGCTGCCTCCGAGTTGAGCAACCCGTAATTGTCCAGGCTGAGGAACGCGCCGTCCTTCACCTCGCACTCACGCCGCCGACCTTCCAGCGTGAAGCCCTGGCGCAGCAGCAAGCGGCCGCTGGCAAGGTTCTCCGGCTCCACCTCGGCCTCGATGCGGTGCACGTTCATGTCTTGGAAGGCATGGCGGAAGATCAGCGGCAGGCACTCGCTCATCACGCCCTGCCCCCAATGCTCGGGCAGCAGCCAGTAGCCCAGTTCCAGGCGGCGGTGTTCCTGCTGCCAGTTGTTGAAGCCGCAGCCGCCGATGATGTCCTCGGGGGCGTCCGGCCGGCAGATCGCCCACCAGATGCCGCTGCGCTCGTTATAGATGCGCTCGAACCATTCCATCTGCTCGCGGGTGGCTTCCAGCGTCGCGTAGGAGACGCCGTAGTAGCGGATCACCTCGGGGTGCGACAGCGCGCGGAATACCGCCGGCTGGTCGGCATCGATGAAGGCGCGCAGGCGGAAGCGCTCGCCGTGCAGCTCGGGGAACGGTGGCACGGCGCTCACGGCTCAGAGCTCCCCGACGAACAGGTAGCCCTTGCTGCGCACCGTCTTGATCAGGCGCGGGTGCATCGGGTCGTCGCCGATCTTCGGGCGGATGCGCGAGATGCGCACGTCAATGGAGCGGTCCTGGCCGTCGTACTCGATGCCGCGCAGGGAATTGAAGATTTCCTCGCGGGAGAGGATGCGCCCGGCATTGGCCGCCAGCAGCCAGAGCAGGTCGAACTCGGCGCTGGTCAGCTCGATGGTCTGCCCGTCCAGCCAGGCCTCGCGCATGGCATTGTCGATCACCAGCTTGCCGAAGGTCAGGCGCTTGCCGGCAACGGCTGGCACGGCCTCGGCCGGCTCGCTGCGCCGCAGCAGGGCGCGGATGCGCGCCAGCAGCACGCGCGGGCGCACCGGCTTGCACACGTAGTCGTCGGCGCCCATCTCCAGGCCCTGCACCTGGTCCATGTCGTCGGTGCGCGCGGTGAGCATCAGGATCGGCCCGTCGTAGTCCGGGCGCAGGCGCTTGCAGATGGACAGCCCATCCTCACCCGGCAGCATCAGGTCGAGCACTACCAGGTCCGGCCGCTCGGCCAGCACCCGCTCCACCGCCCTGCCGCCGTGGGACTCGATGGACACCGCCAGGCCGTTGCTCTCCAGGTAATCCTGGGTCAACTCGGCCAGTCGCTGGTCGTCCTCGACGATGAGAATGCGCGCTTCTTGTTCCACCTTGCCTCCTGATGCGCCATGAGCGAGCGCGAGCACTCTTACTAACAGAGAGTAACTATAGAGAGCCCGCAAAAGCGGCCGGCATTGTAGCCAGATTGCCAGCGCTGCGGCACGCCACCGGCGTAAGCAGGCATTGCGCGAAAAGGTCAAGGGCTGCGCGGTGAGAAACACTACATATTGTGGTAGTGTTCCTTCCCGCACAGCCCCTCCGATGCGTGTGAAAAATCTCTCATCAACCACGACGAACGGTGAAAGGCAGACAGCATCAGGGATAGCGCGAGTTACCCCGCCTCACCCACATTCCATGCACATTTTATCCACAGCTTTTCCCCGTCGCCCCGCCTTGCAAACCCCCCCATAGCGCATTATCTTGTATCCCCGTTGCGGCATACCCCTACATCTTGGGGTTGCCACCACGAACCGGACACAAGAAGAAAGTCGAAATCCCGAGCCTGTTCCACGGCTCCTCCGGTTCCACCACAACGTATTCCAGACGTACTGAGGTGCCAGGCGGCCCAGCCCGCAAGGAGCGATTCATGTCGATGGAAATGCGGTACGGGTGTTGCAACGTAACGTTCAACACCACTAGGTATTGTGGTCCCGGTCCGTAAAGCCGGCACCCGAGTTGGGCCAGGGAGGCGCTTCGGGTCATTCCCCCTGTTCCAGACGAATTCCAGCTCGCGGCTGCAATCGCGGGCGACTGCTCTTTTTGCTCTTTATTTTCGGGACGGCGCCTCTGGCGTCAGCAACACACCAAATTACGAGAACGTGGAGACAACCACCCATGCAAATCGACACCACTCGCGAGAACCCGCAGGCCAACGCGCCGCAGGCCGCCGAATCCGCACAGGATCTGGCCGCCACTGCGCCCGGCCAGCTGCGCGTGATCAAGCGCAACGGCACCGTAGTTCCCTACACCGATGACAAGATCACCGTAGCCATCACCAAGGCGTTCCTCGCCGTGGAAGGCGGCACCGCCGCCGCCTCGTCGCGCATCCATGAGACCGTGCGCCGCCTGACCGAACAGGTCACCGCGACCTTCAAGCGCCGCATGCCCTCCGGTGGCACCATCCACATCGAAGAGATCCAGGACCAGGTCGAGCTGTCCCTGATGCGCGCCGGCGAGCAGAAAGTCGCCCGCGACTATGTGATCTACCGCGAAGCCCGCGCCAACGAGCGCAAGACTGCCGGCAACGCCAGCGACATCGCCCAGCCGCACCCGAGCATCCGCATCACCAAGGCCGACGGCAGCACCCAGCCGCTGGACATGGGCCGCCTGCAGACCATCATCCGCGAAGCCTGCGAAGGCCTGGCCGAAGTCGATGGCAGCCTGATCGAACGCGAAACCCTGAAGAACCTGTACGACGGCGTCGCCGAGAAGGACGTCAACACCGCCCTGGTGATGACCGCCCGTACCCTGGTCGAGCGCGAGCCGAACTACTCCTACGTCACCGCCCGCCTGCTGATGGACACCCTGCGCGCCGAAGCCCTGGGCTTCCTGGGCGTCGCCGAGAGCGCCACTCACCACGAGATGGCCGATCTCTACGCCAAGGCCCTGGCCGCCTACGTCGAGAAGGGCTCCGAGTTCGAGCTGATCGACAGCAAGCTCAAAGGCTACGACCTGGCCAAGCTGGGCGCCGCGATCAACCACGAGCGCGACCAGCAGTTCACCTACCTCGGCCTGCAGACCCTGTACGACCGCTACTTCATCCACAAGGACGGCATCCGTTTCGAACTGCCGCAGGTCTTCTTCATGCGCGTGGCCATGGGCCTGGCCATCGAAGAGAAGGACCGTGAAGCTCGCGCCATCGAGTTCTACAACCTGCTCTCCTCGTTCGACTACATGTCGTCGACCCCGACCCTGTTCAACGCCGGCACCCTGCGTCCGCAGCTGTCCTCCTGCTACCTGACCACCGTGCCGGACGACCTGTCGGGCATCTACAACGCGATCCACGACAACGCCATGCTGTCGAAATTCGCCGGTGGCCTGGGCAACGACTGGACGCCGGTGCGCGCGCTGGGCTCCTACATCAAGGGCACCAACGGCAAATCCCAGGGCGTCGTCCCCTTCCTGAAAGTGGTGAACGACACCGCCGTCGCCGTTAACCAGGGTGGCAAGCGCAAGGGCGCCGTCTGCGCCTACCTGGAAACCTGGCACCTGGACATCGAGGAATTCCTCGAACTGCGCAAGAACACCGGTGACGACCGTCGCCGTACCCACGACATGAACACCGCGAACTGGATTCCGGACCTGTTCATGAAGCGCGTCTTCGACGACGGCAAGTGGACCCTGTTCTCCCCGTCCGAAGTACCGGACCTGCACGATCTGACCGGCAAGGCCTTCGAAGAGCGCTACGAGTATTACGAAGCCCTGACCGAGTACAACAAGATCAAGGTGTTCAAGGTCGTCCAGGCCAAGGACCTGTGGCGCAAGATGCTCTCCATGCTCTTCGAGACCGGCCACCCGTGGCTGACCTTCAAGGACCCGTGCAACCTGCGCAGCCCGCAGCAGCACGTGGGCGTGGTCCACAGCTCGAACCTGTGCACCGAGATCACCCTGAACACCAACAAGGACGAGATCGCGGTCTGCAACCTGGGCTCGATCAACCTGGTCAACCACATCGTCGACGGCAAGCTGGACACCGCCAAGCTCGAGAAGACCGTGAAGACCGCCGTGCGCATGCTCGATAACGTTATCGACATCAACTACTACTCGGTCCCGCAGGCTCGCAACTCGAACCTCAAGCACCGCCCGGTTGGCCTGGGCATCATGGGCTTCCAGGACGCTCTGTACCTGCAGCACATCGCCTACGGCTCGGACGCGGCCATCGAGTTCGCCGACAAGTCCATGGAAGCGGTGAGCTACTTCGCCATCCAGGCTTCCTGTGACCTGGCCGACGAGCGTGGCGCCTACGAGACCTTCGACGGCTCCCTGTGGTCCAAGGGCATCCTGCCGCTGGACTCCCAGCAGATCCTCATCGAAGCCCGTGGCCAGAAGTACATCGACGTCGACCTCAGCGAATCCCTCGACTGGGCTCCGGTCCGTGCCCGCGTACAGAAAGGCATCCGTAACTCGAACATCATGGCCATCGCGCCGACCGCGACCATTGCCAACATCACCGGCGTATCGCAGTCCATCGAGCCGACCTACCAGAACCTGTACGTGAAATCGAACCTCTCCGGCGAGTTCACCGTGATCAACCCCTACCTGGTTCGCGACCTCAAGGCGCGCGGCCTGTGGGACCCGGTCATGGTCAACGACCTGAAGTACTACGACGGCTCCGTGCAGCAGATCGAGCGCATCCCGCAAGACCTGAAAGACCTGTACGCCACCGCCTTCGAAGTCGAGACCAAGTGGATCGTCGACGCCGCCAGCCGCCGCCAGAAGTGGATCGATCAGGCCCAGTCCCTGAACCTCTACATCGCCGGCGCCTCGGGCAAGAAACTGGACGTGACCTACCGCATGGCGTGGTTCCGTGGCCTGAAAACCACCTACTACCTCCGTGCCCTGGCCGCCACCAGCACCGAGAAGTCCACCATCAACACCGGCAAGCTCAACGCCGTGTCGGCCGGTGGCAACGATGGCCTGCAAGCCGCAGCCGCCGAGCCGCAACCGGCTCCGGTACCGCAGGCCTGCTCCATCGACAATCCAGACTGCGAAGCCTGCCAGTAATGGAGTAAGCGGTCCTCGGAACGGTCCGCGCGTCGTTGCCCGGCAGGTCGGCCCCCATCACGTACAGCCGTACGCTCAGGGTCTCCGACCTACCAGGCGCCTAGCGCGGCCTCGCTCCGAGGCACCGCCAGAACTCCGCAGCTTCACAGTCCCCTCTCCCTCTGGGAGAGGGCTAGGGTGAGGGGCTCTTAAGGCCCCATCTCCCTCAGAACAACAGCCTCCTCCGTCGTGAACGGAAGACGCAAAGCTCTTAGCGTGCACACCACGCCATCAGACATCAGGCCGCCACAGAGCAGCCCACAGAACCAGGAGAGGAAGCCCATGCTGAGCTGGGACGAATTCGACAAAGAAGACGCCACCGAAGCCAAGGCCGCCCCGGCCGTCGCCCAGGCCGCCGCGCAGAACGCTGACAAACTCGACGCCGACGCCGCTGGCTCCGTCGAAGAAGCACGCGCCGTATCCGCCAACGACTCCGACGCCGTCGCCCGCGCCAAGCAGGCCCTCGACGCCCTGGACATCCAGGAAGGCCTGGACGATCTCGAAGGCTCCGCCGCCCGCGTACAAGTCGGCGACAAGCAGATGATCAACGCCCGCGCCGACCTCAACCAGCTCGTACCCTTCAAGTACGACTGGGCCTGGCAGAAGTATCTGGATGGTTGCGCCAACCACTGGATGCCCCAGGAAGTGAACATGAACGCCGACATTGCCCTGTGGAAGAGCAAGGACGGCCTGTCCGAGGACGAGCGCCGCATCGTCATGCGCAACCTCGGCTTCTTCTCCACCGCCGACTCCCTGGTTGCCAACAACCTGGTGCTGGCCGTGTACCGCCTGATCACCAACCCCGAGTGCCGCCAGTACATCCTGCGCCAGGCCTTCGAGGAAGCGATCCACACCCACGCCTACCAGTACTGCATCGAATCCCTGGGCATGGATGAAGGCGAAATCTTCAACATGTACCACGAGATTCCTTCGGTCGCGAAGAAAGCCTCCTGGGGCCTGAAGTACACCCGCTCGATCTCCGATCCGAAGTTCGAAACCGGTACCCCGGAGACCGACCGCCAGTTCCTGCGCAACCTGATCGCCTACTACTGCGTCCTGGAAGGCATCTTCTTCTACTGCGGCTTCACCCAGATCCTCTCCATGGGCCGCCGCAACAAGATGACCGGCACCGCCGAGCAGTTCCAGTACATCCTGCGCGACGAATCCATGCACCTGAACTTCGGCATCGACGTGATCAACCAGATCAAGATCGAAAACCCGCACCTGTGGGATGCCCAGATGAAGGACGAGGCCACCCAGATGATCCTCCAGGGCACCCAACTGGAAATCGAATACGCACGCGACACCATGCCGCGCGGCGTACTGGGCATGAACGCGGCGATGATGGAGGACTACCTCAAGTTCATCGCCAACCGCCGCCTGACCCAGATCGGCCTCAAAGAGGAATACCCGGGCACCAGCAACCCGTTCCCGTGGATGAGCGAAATCATGGACCTGAAGAAGGAAAAGAACTTCTTCGAGACCCGCGTGATCGAGTACCAGACCGGCGGCGCGCTGAGCTGGGACTGACAGAAGTAGTAGCACCACCGCAAGTCAAGACCATTAGAAACGCTGTAACCCGAAATGGAATGTTGGGGCAGTGATTAGAAAGCGAAAAGCCCCGCCTAGTGCGGGGCTTTTTCTTTATTAGAAAGATATTTTTCAACCCACCCAGCATTGATATCAAGATAATATCAGTGTAAATTTTGTGGGATATGCACTTCTCGTATAGAAACTCTGTCTAGCCATTATTCCGCCTCATGTTAATTTTCTAGGAAGGAAGACTAAATGACGAAAATAGTCACGCTATACAATCACAAAGGTGGCGTTTCAAAAACCACCACCACTTTCAACCTTGCTCATTATCTGGCACTTGCCGGGCATCGCGTTCTCGCTATAGATGCTGATCCACAGTGTAATCTAACCGAGCTAATGCTAGCTCCGGCATTAGCCGAATTAGATGAGCTTGAACGCACATCAGGAAATGAGCAAAAACTAGAAGGCACAAGCCTCCTAGATATCCTTACCCCTCGCTTGACTGGCGAAATTGCAAAAATCGACCTGAACACTGTAAAAACAATAAAAATATCTGAAAATCTTGAATTACTACGTGGCGACGTAGCTTTAAGCAGCATTGAAGATGCTCTCGCCGAAGCGCATATACAACGCTTCTCTAACAAAACACACGAAAAGAGAACTTATGTAGCGCTCGGCGACCTCCTAACGCGCTATGGCGAACAGAACTCTATAGATTACATCCTAATAGATGTAGGCCCAAGTTCAGGAGCCCTTACTCGCGCCTGCTTCCTTGTATGCGACGGATTCTTTGTTCCAACGTCCCCAGATCGATTTAACGTACAAGCCATTAGTACTTTATCCTCAATTATCGAAAGATGGATTGAAGAACATCAACAAATTTATCAAAGCTTTAAAGAACTGGACCTTCCTATTAAACAGGGACTTCCAGTTTTCCTTGGAGTCATCCTCCAAAACTTCAAGATTTTTGGCGGCCAACCGCGACCGAGCTATAGGATGTGGATGGATCGGATCCCTGTCCGGGTAGACAATGCCCTTCTTCCTATGCTTAGGAAATTTAGCACGGCAGAGCATGATCTCACGGGAGGGCTTACAGGGGATGCTGTAGTAGCAGCAAAGATTCGCGATTTCCAAAGTTTAGCTCCACTGATGCAAGAGCACGGAAAGCCTATTTTTAGCATTACGCAAGATGACACGCGGGTTATGGACGAAGAACGTCGCCCATGGTCAGGCCCTGTTTGGTCGGGAGCTCAAGAGCGCATGGAAAATTATAAGGAGCGCATTAAAGAAATCTCTGAAAAGCTTGAGCTAATTGCATAAATATGACAAGCAAACTAAGCAATTTCTTCGTAGCATTCATAGATCTCTTGGGGTTCAGTAGCATGGTAAAACATGACTGCGAGAACCCCGAAAGCAGTCAAAAATATATTGACAGACTCAAAGAAATACACGTCACCACCAAAAAGCTTAAAGATGAGATTGAAGACCTTCAACTGACTCAATTCTCTGACTCAGTTGTACTCGCACTGCCTTTCAAAGCATCCGAATTTGAGAACTTTGCGAAGCTTGTTTCTGACTATCAGTTCAATCTTCTCAGCAATGGAATTTTATGCAGAGGTGGTATTTCTTACGGCATGCATCATTTTGATGGCGACTTCCTTTTCAGCAACGGTTTAATCCATGCTTACAACATCGAAAAGGACATTTCCATCCATCCGAGAATTGTCGCATCGAAAGACTTAATAAACCTTGTCTACCAAGATGAGTCTGAAATCCCGAGGGATACCATCATAAAGGAAAGCGATGGCGCCTACTTTATTAACTATCTATCTCACAGAAAACCTGACGAAGCCAAACAAGCTATTGAACTTTCCATTCCACGAAAGCTGAGCGAAAATCCTTCAATTCGAGGAAAGCAGATCTGGATGATCGACTATTACAATCATGCATTTCCAGACTCTCCGATTGATCGTCTTCTGCGCTTTAGCTAACTAAGATCTACTACTTTTCGACACTTATGTTGATTCATGCTACGTGGCACGTTACTCTCGCGCCCGGCGCCTAAGAAACGCCTGTCACGTAGCGGCCAGACCGCTCCCGAAAGTTAAGCGGCTTTTTCGAGCACGCTGGATTCATTCGTCCTCGAAAAACCCTCTGCGACGTCGGGAGTGGGCTAATACAAGACCCGAAAGGGGAATATGTCCGGCCCTCTACGTGGGGTTTCTTAGCTCCCGGCACCCAGCCCTAAGAAAGCTGGCCAACATCACGTAGAGGTAATGGATATGCCTATCACCCCCAGCCTTCGCCCCGAAGGCGCTTCGCTGTCCCCGCCCTCTTCATCCTCCGTCCCGGAGGTGCGCCATGTCTGAAGAGGTACTGATCCCCACCGAATTTATCCGCCACAAGCGCCAGCTGCGCGCTGTGCTGCTGGAAGACCAGTGCTGGTTCTGCGCCCACGACCTGGGCCGGCAGATCGGCTCGCCCTATCTGGCCGAGCGCGTGGAGCGCAACCTGGACGACGACCAGTTCCGCCGCGCCTGGGTGCGCGATGGCAATGGCGAATACGTCGATGAGTTGCTGATCAGCGAGTCGGGCGCCTATGCCGCGTTGATCCACTACTTCCATCCGAAGAATCGCAGCGTGCGGCAGTGGTTGTCGCAGCAGGTGATTCCGACGCTGCGCGACCAGCACCGCACCGACCTGGGCGAACCGCGCCGGGAAATGCTGCGCGGGCCGACGGAGTCGTTGTCGGTGTTGAAGTGGCAAGGCGTGTTGTGGGTGCCGTATCGGGTTTGGCCGGAGTTGAGTGGTCGGCTGGAGGTTGGTGAGTAGGATGGCGTGGAGCGGAGCGATACCTATCGCTCTGTTCTTGAAATCGCTGCGCGGGACTAGGAGCAGCTGCGTTCTTCTGTGAGTCCGTGCGTAGGGTTTTCCCTCTCCCCCGCCCTCTCCCTGAAGGGAGAGGGAGCTACTCGTGCCGGCTGATGACTTGGTTTCAACCTGCGCCGAACGGTCCCCTCTCCCTTCAGGGAGAGGGCTAGGGAGAGGGTGTGGCCGGCGGCACCCAAAACGTCCCGCAATGGATTTTGTCCGCGAATGCGCCGCGTTGGCGTGCGCGCGGAGGTTTTGTTTCGCCCCCTCGGGCGACCTCCTTTGGCAAACGCCCCAAAGGAGGCAAAGGTCTCGCCCCTCCATCCGGCTTTTCGCTTCGCGAAAAGTACCCTCGGTTCTTCGGAGTTTCAGGGGCCCGCGGCGAAGGGCCGTCCCTGGCCCATCGCCGCGGGCCCCTGAAACTCCGATCACCTTCGGCCTCCTGAAAGGGGCAGTTCGGAGTGCGCGGATATTTTTCTGGAAGACTCACAAAAGCCAAAGCGAGAGCCGGGGCCGAAGCCGGCAACTTTGTAGGAGCGAGCTTGCTCGCGAACCGCACTCTGCCGGCGCCCGGCAATGGCTTTTGTACGGTCAGTCGGAGGTGTTTCGCGAGCTTGCGATGCCGATGCTTTCTGTGCGTGGGCATTGATGCGTATCGCTACGCTCCACCCCATCCTACGTTCTTGTTACGCCGTGATCTCGAGGTGGGTGGAAACTCTGGAGACACAAGAAATCCCCTTCTGCGGAGAACATCTCTGCACAGCCTTGGCTTTGGCTTTGGATTCGGCTCTGGCTTGATAAGTCTTCCAGAGAAACACCCACGTACTCCGAGTGCCCCGTTCAGGAGGCCTCGTTGAATTGGAGTTTCAGGGGTTGAGCGGCATGGATGCCGCGAGAGCCGCGATGGGCCAGGGATGGCTCTTCGCGGCGTGCCCCTGAAACTTCGATTCAACGAGGGTATTTTTCGCCTAAGCGAAAAACCGGATGTCCGGGGCAAGACCTTTGCCTCCTTTGGGGCGTTTGCCAAAGGAGGTCGCCCGAGGGGGCGAAACACAGAGTCCGCGCACACGCCGAAGCGACGCAGGAAACCAAGGCGCGAGGCGGAGACATCGCGGACGGAGTCCGCACTTACGAATAGGCACCGTGCCACAGCAGGTTCGCGAGCAAGAACTAGGCGTCCCCCTCGCTCCTACAAAAAGCAAAAAACCGGAGCCCCTTTCGAGGCTCCGGTTTTTCATATCAGCGAGCTGTTACTTGCCCGCAGCCAGCGCGTTGTAGCTGGTCATCAGATTCCGGTAATCCGGAATGTGGTTGGAGCACAGCGCCGCCAGCCCTTCGATATCGTTGCGCCAGTCGCGGTGCAGCTCACAGGCCACGCCGAACCAAGTCATCAGCTGCGCACCGGCCGCTTCCATCCGGCGCCAGGCGGCGTCGCGGGTCATCTCGTTGAAGGTGCCGGAGGCATCCGCCACCACGAACACGTCGAAGCCTTCCGCCAGGGCCGACAGCGCCGGGAACGCCACGCACACCTCGGTCACCACGCCGGCGATGATCAGCTGCTTCTTGCCGGTGGCCTTCACTGCTTTCACGAAGTCCTCGTTGTCCCAGGCGTTGATCTGGCCAGGGCGGGCAATGTACGGCGCGTCCGGGAACTGCGCTTTCAGCTCGGGAACCAGCGGGCCGTTGGGGCCGGTTTCGAAGCTGGTGGTGAGGATGGTCGGCAGGTTGAAGAACTTCGCCAGGTCGCCCAGCGCCAGCACGTTGTTCTTGAACTTGTCCGGATCGATATCGCGGACCAGCGAGAGCAGACCGGCCTGGTGGTCGACCAGCAGTACAGCGGCCTTGTCTTTGTCCAGGCGGTTGTAGGTAGCGTTGGTCATGGTGAAATCCTCGATTTGCTTTCAGTGGGTGCCGGCGCTGCCGGAAAGGGTTTGGACTCGTTTTGCAGTGCGTCACTGCATGGAACAAAGATTAATTTCGACACCCTTGATGCACCAGACGGCAAAAATCAGATCTAGCGTTCCATTTTAAGAACGATAGCGACAGACCAACCAATAACCCCGTGGCTCCTCAGGCCTGAACTCCCAGGCAAATGCCGCCCACCACTGAAGACACCGTCCCAGAGCCTTCCGGTTTCACACCCATCGGAAACCCACCTACCGATGGTCACGCAGGCCTTTACAAGAAATACTGTATTTACATACAGTGTTTTCCATCCATCCCGACCTGGAGGCCTCCCATGCACGCCGCAACCTACAATCAGCTGTCCGCCCGCGTGAACGCCCTGCTGGCAGACCCGACCACCCTGAAGAACCTCGGCATCACCCTGCGCCGCGAACCCAGCGACGACTCCGCCGCCTGGAGCCAACTGGTCACCGATCTGCGCCAGGCACCGAACCTCACCTTGCTGCCCCTGCAGGACGGCGCGATTCGCCTGGCGTGGCATAGCTGGCTGGATTGAGTTCTGTCTCCACTACGCACTAGCTGATGACAGTGTTGGCATCGCTCCCTACCATGCAGGCATTCAGCCAGCAGTCGTGCAAGGAAGCGATATGGAAAGATGGAGTGACCGACCTGCGCCCGAGCAGGACCCAATTGATCGATTCGCGGCGATCAGTTCGGTTTTCTTCAAGCGCTACTCCGCGCAGATTGCCAAGTTCGCCCCGCCAGCAGCGGGGTTCGCGCTTTTCCTGCTCTACTTCCATACCAACCACTTCTACCCAAGCTTCGACCTACTACAGTTTTCATCGCTGCTACTGGGGGCCGGAATGGTCGGTTTTCTCATCATCGGGCTGCTGATGGTTGGGTTGCTGGTGCCAGGACTGGTGATTTTCCATGGCTTCATCGATCGCCCGGAGATTCGTGCCGCCATCCTCCGATGGTTCGGTCCGCACGAAGTGCGAGAGCTTCGCAAAGCATTTGGTCTACTGTCGCTGATGTATGCAGGCCCATACAGCCTCACCTCCATCATCCTGTCCTCGATACTTCTGCACTTTCCTGCTCACTACATCAAGGCACTCATTCTTGCGCCCATTGCCGTGTGCCTGCTGTTCGGCATCGCCATCCAACTGACTCTCAAACTCCCGAGGAGCACATTTCTGCGTTTCGCCTACTGCGCCTGGGTGCCAGTAATGATGGTGGGTATCGTGGCTTTCTCGGTCATCGCCAATACCGCTCAATTTATCGATGGAATCGAGAATGGCGATCTGAAAACACTGGCCGTCTACTTGATACCCCTAGGGGCCTGCCTAGCCGCTGCCATGTGCGCCGCTGGAAGCTTTGGCGGTTTCACTTACGCTGTTCACTTCGCCCTATTCTTCGCCTTGGCTATCGCCTTCTACAGCGGAGTTTTGGCCGGAATGCCGGACCGCGTAGTGCGAAATCTAGGACTGGGCAACTATGAGGCGCAGAGTGTCGTGCTGGAAAAAGGCTACTGCGACGGCGCACCACCGAAAGACTTGCCGCTCACATCAGAGTGCGAGTTGAGGAATGTACAGGTGGTCTGGTCGATGGGAGACGTATTCACCTTCCGAGTTGGCAACGCCAAAGACCCTCACCAGATTCAGCTACCCAGCCGATTCGTGAAGGCCATCGTACGTAGCACAAACAAAATCCAGGATGGACCACGAACCTCCCATCCCGGCGAGACTTATGGCGCCCCCATCCGCGCCGTATCGGCGATGGCGTTGCAGGTTTCCGGATTCAGGCAGTAGGTGATGTAGGTCACCTGCTTGTTACAGCCGCGCACGCCAATGGTGTACTCGGTGCGCTCCATGGCCCGGCGCACACTGGTGACCTTGCTCGACAGCACGCTGCTGGTCACCGCCTCACAGTTCATCTCGAACTTCGCCCGCGACTCGGTGGCCTTGATCGCGGCCTGCTGGTTGGAGGCGAGGAACTCTTCGTTGCTCATGCAACCGGACAACGCGGCAACCGCAGCCAGCACCGGCAGGGATATCGGTAGACGGTTCATGGTGACGCTCTCCGTGTAGTTCCCCCGGATATGGTCAGCTTCTGGAGTCTAGATCGCGGCAGGAGAATTGGTGGAGGGCCGGGAACCTGCTCCCGCGAACCGGCCCTCAGCTCTGCCTGCTTTTTGTAGGAGCGAGGGGGACGCCTAGTTCTTGCTCGCGAACCACGCCACGCCGGAGCCGCCGGAAGCTCCGTTCGCGAGCAAGCTCGCTCCTACAGGTGATGGATACATTGCCCGTCCGGCGCCCGGACGGTTAAATGCACCGTCAGCATTCAAAAAACCGATACCGCCATGAGCGACAGTGACAAACCAAATACCCGCCTCTTCGACCTCGATCTGCTCCGCGCCATCGTCACGGTGGCCGATTGCGGCAGCTTCACCACGGCGGCGACGCGGCTGCATTCGACCCAGTCGACGGTGAGCCAGAAGATCCGCCGGCTGGAAGAGATGGCCGGGCATCGGCTACTGGAGCGTGGCAACCGCGATGTGCTGCCCACCGATGCCGGGGATACCCTGCTGGGCTATGCGCGGCGGCTGCTGGCGTTGAATGACGAGATGGTCGAGGCGCTGTCCGGGGCGACGGTGGCGCTGACGGTGCGCATCGGCGTGCCGGACGACTTCGCCACCGGGCGCACCACCGAGCAGTTGGCGGCCTTCAACCGTGCGTATCCGCAGGTGAAACTGGAAGTCACCAGCGGGCTGAGCCGCGACCTGTCCGCCAGCTACGACCGCGGCGAGCTGGACCTGGTGCTGCTCAAGCAGCGGCAGAACGCCCGTGAGGCGGTGGCCTGCTGGCCGGAGAAGACGCGCTGGGTGGATAGCGCGAAGAACGCCTGCATCGAACTGGACCCGCTGCCCATCGTGACCTTCCCGCCGCGCGGGGTCTACCGCGACGAAATGATCGCCGCGCTGGAGTCCATCGGCCGCCGCTGGCACATCAGCTTCACCAGTTCGAGCCTCTCCGGCATCCAGTCGGCCATCGCCGACGGCATGGGCATCGGCCTGCTGCCGCAGCGCGCGGTGACGGCGGAGCACGCGGTGCTGGCGAAGAATATCGGGCTACCCTCGGTGGACGTGTTCGAGGTGGCGATGCTGCACCGGCCGGCGGTGGACCCGATGGTGAAGGAACTGGCGCGGGTGCTGGCGCGGGTGTTGGCGCAGGATACGAAGGGCTGAACAGCATTCGAAAATCGAATACAGCGAATTCCAACATTTAATTTGTGCATGAACACGCCACTGGATATCGTGGTCTCCAGCGACGGCCAGCGCACCGACAAGCGCGCCGCTCTGCACCCATTGCTCACCACGGCGCCGCACGCGCCGGGCAGCAAGACAACAATGAGGAATCACCCCATGGCCAAATCCACTTATTACGCGCCGCACGGCGGGCACCCGGCACAGACCGAGCTGCTCACCGACCGCGCCATGTTCACCGAAGCCTACGCCGTGATCCCCAAGGGCGTGATGCGTGACATCGTCACCAGCCACCTGCCCTTCTGGGACAACATGCGCATGTGGGTCATCGCCCGCCCGCTGTCGGGCTTCGCCGAAACCTTCTCGCAGTACATCGTCGAGCTGGCGCCCCAGGGCGGCAGCGACAAGCCCGAGCAGGACGTCAACGCCGAGGCGGTGCTGTTCATCGTCGAAGGCGAGCTGAGCCTGACCCTGCAGGGCGAAGTGCACACCATGAAGCCGGGCGGCTATGCGTTCATTCCGCCGGGCGCCGACTACAAGGTGCGCAACACCAGCGGCCAGCACACCCGCTTCCACTGGATCCGCAAGCACTACCAGAAAGTCGACGGCGTACCGCTGCCCGAAGCCTTCGTCACCAACGAGCAGGACATCGAGCCGAAGGTGATGCCGGATACCGAAGGTCGCTGGAGCACCACCCGCTTCGTCGACATGGCCGACATGCGCCATGACATGCACGTGAACATCGTCAACTTCGAGCCGGGCGGCGTGATTCCGTTCGCCGAGACCCACGTGATGGAACACGGCCTGTACGTGCTGGAAGGCAAGGCGGTCTACCGCCTGAACCAGGACTGGGTCGAGGTGGAAGCCGGCGACTTCATGTGGCTGCGCGCCTTCTGCCCGCAGGCCTGCTACTCCGGTGGCCCCGGCCGCTTCCGCTACCTGCTGTACAAGGATGTGAACCGCCAGATGCGCCTGACCCTGAACCAGGCTCACTGACAGGCAGGTTCAGCGGGGAAGTCGTTGCGACTCCCGTGCATCACACGAGAAACCGGCGCCCAGGCGCCGGTTTTTCTTTGGGCGATTCGGTCGGTGTCGTGACCGGGCTCGCATGGCAGGCGCCGCCCAGTCTGCTAAAACGTCTGGCTGAAGGACGTTTCGCAGTCGCCCAGGAGAAAACACATGGATGTCCGGTTCTTGCCGCAGCCCGAATTCGACAACGTCCATTTCTATCGCGCCATGACCCTGCTGATTCTGCTGGCGATGGCCGCCTTCACGCTGATCAAGATGTTCGGCGGCGCCATCGGCGTATTCTCCGGCCTGCCCCTGTTCCTGCTGATGCTCGGCTGGCGCTTTGCCGTGGAGTGGAGACGGGTTTCGCAAGCCGAACCGGCCTTCATCGACAAGGGCGAGCTGGTGCTGTGCGGCAAGCAAAGCCACCGGCAGATCGCGCTGGAAAGAATCAGCTCGGTACGCAGCCGCCACAGCCTGTTCATGGTGCGGCGCTATCGCTCCTGGTCGGAGCACCTGGGGTTCGTGGAATTCACCCTGAACGACGGCGAGCGCGTGTCCACGCTCGCCGAAAGCCAGGTGTTCGAACGCCCGGCGGCATCAGGCACGCTGGCGGCGATCGAGGCGGCCATCCTGGAGGCCAAGGTGAAGCGCCAGGCCAGCGAGCCCGGCGCTGTCAGCGGCGGTCGATAAGGGCTCAGGGCGAACCGAACATCGCCGTCCAGTAGATGCCCGCGTCGCTCTTCGGGTCCGCCGCGTAGGCCGCACCCAGTTCGCTGTACTGCGGGTTCATCAGGTTGGCGCAATGGCCGGGGCTGGCCAGCCAGCTGTCCACTACCTTCTGCGCGTTGCCCTGCCCGGCGGCGATGTTCTCGCCGATGCGCTGGCCGGCGTAGCCATCGAGTTCCGCGCGGTCACCCGGCGTGCTGCCGTCGCGGCCCTTGTGGTCGAAGTAATTGTTGTTGGCCATGTCGCGGCTGTGGGCTTCGGCGGTGCCGCCCAGAGTGGCGTTCCAGCTCAGGGCGCCGGCGGGGCCGAAGGCCTGCCCGCCGCACTGGCGGCCTTTGCCGCGCGCGGCGTTGATCGCCTGCAGCAGCTGTTGCCCTTCCGCCTCCCAGGTGCCCAGCTTGGCCTGTACCAGCTGCCGGCCGAGCAGCACGCGCCAGTCATCGCCCTCGCGGACGATGCCGACATCGACGAACTGCGGGTCCAGCAGCACCTGGCAGAAGCTCTCCTGCAACGCCTTCATGGCGGCCGTCACATCGCGCGGGCCGGTGAGGCTGAGCATGCGCACGCTGCTCATCGGATAGCCAGCCTGGTTCAGTGCGGCCTTCCACTCACCCGCCGAGGCCGGTAGCGCCAGGCGCGAATCCGGCGACAGCGGCGGCAGCACCTGGGACGCCTGGCCGGCGCAGGACTGCACATCCCCGCGGTAGGCGTTGATGGCTTCGAGCAGCTGATCCTGATCGCTTGCGCTGGCGGAAGCGGCGGCGCACAGGCCGAGCGACAACAGCAGGCTGCGCAGAAGGAACGACTGGCTGGGCATGGACGGCTCCGATGATCGAGAAGGGCTCAATGATGCGTGATTTCTCGGCATTTGGCTGCGGCTGCCGCGTTCGAGTTCCGTTGGCGGAAAAACCCGGAAAAGGTTGCGGTTCGCCGCGCACGGAAAATTGCCAGGCGGCCTGACATGGGGCAAGGGGGCTTCGAACTGCCGCTATATGCCGCCCGACATATCGGACAATTGAGGAACCTGAACATCGACCGAGCCATGCAGGAGGTACGCCGTGCTCAAACCGATTCGCGTCTTCTGCCTTACCTTCCTGCTGGCGGTGCTCGCCTCGCTGCTGGCCGGCTGGCACATGCTGCAGATGAAGCAGGATGCGCTGGCCTACGCCCACGCCAGCGGCAAGAACACCCTGCTGCTGGTGGAGCGCGAGTTCCACCGCGACCTGGACGTGCACGCGCAGACGCTGCTGACGCTCTCCAACGTCATCACCGGCCCGGCGACGCCGGACCTTTCCCAGCAAGTTCTGCAAGAACTGGTCGAAGGCCACGCCGCCGGCTCGATGCACGCGGGCACCCTGGTGGTGACCGACGCCCACGGCCAATTGCTGGTGGACTTGAACCACGCCGGCGAGTCGAACCGCGACCTGTCCATGCGCGACTACTTCACGATGGCGCGTGACAACCCCGGCCGGTTGTTCCTCAGCCATCCCTTCATGCCGTCCTATCCACGCTCCTCCAGCAGTACCGCGCTGAGCCGCGCGGTGGTCGACAAGGACGGCCAGTTCGTCGGCGTGGTCGCCGCGATCAAGGAGCTGCAACACCTGGAATCCTTCGTGCGCGGCCTCGACCTGGGCAAGCACGGAGTGGTCTCGATCCGCCTGCTCGACGGCACGGTGCTCGCCCAATGGCCGCCGGAACTGCCGCGTTCGAGCGAGGAAGAGATCGGCACCTTCCGCGAGTTCGTCGACAGCGGCCGCAACGACTACTTCCGCCAGCAGGGCGGCAGCTCGGACGCCTACTGGCGCGGCTACCGGCGCATCGGCGACTACCCGGCGGTGGTCTCGGTGGAGCTGTGCCGTGAAGTGATCCTGAACACCTGGACCGCGCGCACCTGGATCACCAGCGGACTGCTGGTGGCGATCAACGCCGCGACGCTGTTCTTCGCCTATCGCCTGACCCGACACCTGCGGCGACGCGACGCCAAGGAGAGCCGCCTGCGCACCGAGGCCGGCACCGACCCGCTGACCGGCCTGCACAACCGCCGCTGGTTCGACGAGAAGGCCGAGCGCGAATGGCAGCGCCGGCGCGCCGGCGACGGCCACCTTGCGGTACTGATGATGGATATCGACCAGTTCAAGGCCTACAACGACCACTACGGCCACCCGCGCGGCGACCTGGCGCTGATCAACGTGGCGCACCTGGTCGGCCAGGGCTGCCAGCGCGAGGACGATGGGGCGGCCCGCTACGGCGGCGAGGAGTTCGTGATGATCCTCCCCGGTTGCGACAGTGCGGCTGCCGCACGCGTGGCCGAGTCGATCCGCCGCTCGGTGGAGGAAACCGCGCTGCCGCACGAGAAGAGCACGCGCGGCATCGTGACCATCAGCGTCGGCGTGGCCAGCACCTCGGATACCGCGGCAGACAGCATCCAGGCGCTGATCGATGCGGCGGATGCCAACCTCTACAAGGCCAAGGAAGCTGGGCGCAACCGGGTGGTGGCCTGAGTGGCGGTCAGCGTGGCGCCATCACCTCGACTTCCTGGATGTGGAAATCGCGGCGCAGGTATTCCATGCGCCGCTCGTGGAACTCGCGCATGTGCGGCAGCGCGGTGTGAATGGCCAGGTGTTCGCGGCTCTGCCAGACCTCGAAGAAGGTGAACAGGGTCGGGTCGTTCACGTCGCGCAGCATGTGGTACTGCACGCAGCCGTCTTCGGCGCGGCTGGGCGTGAGGTAGGCACGGAACAGGTCTTCGAAATCCTGGGATCTTTCGGGGCGGGTGTGGGCCTGGAGGATGAAGGCGTACATCGGATCGGCGTTCCTGGTGAGTGGATGGATTGCCTAATCCTGACGCAAATCAATCAACTCCATTTTTGAATTTCACGCACGGATCATTTGTCCGGAAGCGGGTTTTTCCGGCCTGCCGCGCTCGATATTCTGCCGCCATCGACTTTCCATCCCCTTGCGGAGCCCACTCATGAAAAAGATCCTGCTGATCAATGGCGGCAAACAGTTCGCCCACTCCGACGGCCGCTACAACGCCACCCTGCACGAAGCCGCCATCGCCCACCTGGACCATGCCGGTTTCGACGTGAAGGAAACCTTCATCGACGGCGGCTACGACATCCAGGAAGAAGTGCAGAAAATGCTCTGGGCCGATGTCATCGTCTACCAGATGCCCGGCTGGTGGATGGGCGCGCCCTGGACGGTGAAACAGTACATCGACGAAGTCTTCACCGCCGGCCACGGCAGCCTCTACGCCAACGACGGCCGCACCCGTTCCGATGCCTCGCAGAAGTACGGCAGCGGTGGCCTGCTGCACGGCAAGCAGTACATGATTTCGGCCACCTGGAACGCGCCGCAGCAAGCCTTCGACGACCCGACCGACTTCTTCGAGGGCAAGGGCGTGGACGCGGTGTACTTCCCCTTCCACAAGGCCAACCAGTTCCTCGGCATGACCGCACTGCCGACCTTCCTCTGCGTGGACGTGATGAAGCGCCCGAACATCGAAGGTGATGTCGAGCGCTACCAGCAGCACCTGAGCGAAGTGTTCGGTGCCTGAGGCCTGATCGCTATCACCCTGCGGCGTACCACGCCCTGCATGAATGTTCGCTGCGCTAATGCCGGGCGTATCGCAGAACATAGGATGGGTGGAGCTTGCGCTACCCATCAGCAATTACCCCACGGAAAACGCTGGGTATCGCTGCGCTCCACGCCATCCGGCAAAAGCGGGCAAGCCACCCGCCGCCTGGCATTGGGTTCAGGCCCGGAATCGGCTAGGCTTCGCTTTTTCCTACTGCCTGTTTAGGAGTTATCCCATGGCCAGTGCATCCGCCCGTCACATCCTGGTTTCCAGCGAAGACAAGTGCAACGAACTCAAGACCCAGATCGAGAACGGCGCGGACTTCGCCGCCGTCGCCCGCGACAACTCCACCTGCCCGTCCGGCCGCAGCGGCGGTGACCTGGGCAGCTTCCGCCCGGGCCAGATGGTTCGCGAATTCGACCAGGTCGTGTTCAGCGCCCCGCTGAACGTCGTCCAGGGCCCGGTGAAGACCCAGTTCGGCTACCACCTGGTGGAAGTGACCAGCCGCGAGGACTGATCCGCTTCGCCTGCGCCGCACCCGACTCAGGGAGCGGCGCACCCCTGCCCTCCCCGCTTCATACCGGCCCGCCACGGGCCACCAGCATCACCCCCAGCCCCACCAGAATCGAACCGCACACCCGCGGCATCACCCGCTGCCCGCGCCCCTGCCCCAGCGTGCCCAGCAGCAGCGAGGCGAACAGCACGGCGAGTACATCGGCGGTGGAAAACACCAGGTTGACGATCATCCCCAGGATGAAGAACTGCAGGCCCACCGGTAGGCTGGCTGCCGGGTCGACGAACTGCGGCAGGAAGGTGAGGAAGAACAGCGCCGTCTTGGGATTGAGTACCTCCACCACCATGCTGTCGCGCAGCACCTTCGGCCGGGTTTCGATGCCCTCGCCATGCTCGGAGCGGCGGCGGCCGAAGATCATCGAGCCGCCGAGCCAGATCAGGTAGGCGGCCCCCGCCAGTTTCAGCGCAAGGTAGAGATTGGGCGCGTGGTGCAGCAGCGCGGCGAGCCCGGCGCTGGCGGCGAAGATGTGCACATAGCAGCCCAGGTGGATGCCCAGCGCGGCGTGCAGTCCGGCGCGGCGGCCGTGGGCGAGGGTCTGCGAGGTCATGTAGAGGATGGCCGGGCCGGGCATGCAGGCGAAGGCCAGCGTCGCCACGGCGAACGAGGCCCAATAGGCAGGCAGTGTCATGGAGTGATCCTTCCCTTGATCGGGTATCGGCCGACGCGCATCGACGTGGCGCCTGGTCCGTTTCGCAAGGTTAGGGAGTGAGGCGGGACCGGCACATACGGCAGTTGCCGTATTTTTCCCCGGCCTGCGGGACGCTAGTCTCTGCCGAACCCTCCACCGACAGGACGCGCAGCATGCGCATGCAGGCAAGGCACTGCTTCGACTCAGGCGCTGGGAATGCCCAGGCGCACCGCGTAGGCCGCGAGCTCGGCAGTGCTGTGCAGGTCGAGCTTGCGCATCAGGTTCTCGCGGTGCTTGCGCACGGTCAGCGGGCTGATGCTGAAGTGTTCGGCGATCTCCCGCGCGCTGCGGCCCTGGGCGGCCAGGGAGAGAATCTGCCGCTCGCGCCGGGTCAGCTCCACGGCCGAGAGCAGATCGGCATCGCCCTGCGGGCGCGCGGTCGGGCTTTCCAGCTGGAAGCGCAGGGCGCGCGCCAGGTAGTGCTGCCCGCTGCGCAGGGCGACTATGGCTTCGAGCAGTTCGGCGGTGTCCTCGCCCTTGCTCAGGTAGCCGTGTACGCCGGCATCGAGCACCGAGCGCACGGTCGCCAGTTCGGTGTTGGCGGTGAGCACCAGGATTCTCAGCCGGGGATGGCGCTGGCGCAGTTCATGAATGAACTGCAGCCGGTTGAGGCCGGGCATGTTCAGGTCGAGCAGGAGGAGGTCCGCACGCTGCTCCTCCAACAAAGCCTGCAGGCGCAGGCCGTCCGCCGCCTCGCCGACGATGCGGATGTCGTCCAGGGTCGACAGCAGCAGGCGCAGGCCGTCCCGTACGATGCCGTGGTCATCGGCGATGAGCACCCGCAGTTCGCGCTTCCCTTCCATCACTCGTCTCCCTGAGGCACTACGGACATGCATAACAGCCTGCAACAGCGCGACCTGGTCGATCTCTTGTTCCGCCAGTCGTATGCCGTGCTCTTCGCCAACCTGGTGATCCCTCTGCCGGTGCTGTACATCTTCCGTAATGCCATGGCGCCGACGGCGATGGTCTTCTGGCTGGCCGTGCTCTACTCGCTCACGCTGGCGCGGATTGTCCTGGCACGGGCGTACTTCCGGCAAGCCCCTGCGCGCACGCTGGGCAAAAGTTGGCTATGGAGCAATACGCTTTTGTCCTGGGCGAGCAGCCTGCTGTGGGGCTGGCTGGGCTGGGTCGGCTTCGTCCACGGCGATCCGCAACTGTTCGCCTTCACCTGCATCGTGCTCACTGGTCTGGTGTGTGGCGCGGTGCCGTCGCTGTCGGCCCATCCGCCGGCCTATGTCGGCTCGCTGGTCGCCATGCTGCTGCCCGTGCTGGTGCTGTGCCTGAGCGTAGCCGACGAGCAGCACACCACCTACAGCTTCTTCATCCTGTGCCTGGCAGGCGTCAACCTCTACTACAGCCGGGTGACCTACCGCAGCCTGTGCGAAACCATCCGCCTGCGCCAGGAAAACTCCGACCTCGTGCAGGACCTGCGCGAACAGCGCGACCGCGCCCGCGCCGCCGACCAGGCCAAGTCGCGCTTCCTCGCCGCCGCCAGCCACGACCTGCGCCAACCGATCCACGCCCTCGGGCTGTTCGTCGGCGCCCTCGCCGCCCTCGCCGAACGCGGCCCGGTCGACGCCCGCCAGGCGCGCGACATCGCCACAAGGCTGCGTGCCATGCTCGGCAACCTCGGCGACCTGCTCAACGGACTGCTGGACATCTCGCGGCTCGACGCGGGGGTGGTGCCGGTAGCACGCGAACCTATCTCGCTGCGCAAGCTGTTCGGCGACCTGCAGGGCGAGTTCGCTGGCACCGCCAGCGAGCGCAATCTTCGCTGGCGCGTGTGTGAGAGCCGATTGTGGGTGGACAGCGATCCCCTGCTGCTCAAGCGCGTGCTCGACAACCTGCTGAGCAACGCCTTCCGCTACACCCGCAGCGGCGGTGTGCTGCTGGGCTGCCGTCGGCGCGGCCGGGAGCTGGAGATCCAGGTGATCGATACCGGCGTGGGTATCCATTCCAGCCAGCAGGAGGTCATTTTCGACGAGTTCGTCCAACTGCATAACGCCGAGCGCGATCGCAAGCAGGGCCTCGGCCTGGGTCTGGCCATCGTGCGTCACACCGCGCGCCTGCTCGGCCATCGCCTGATACTGCATTCCCTGCCCGGCCGCGGCTCGGTATTCAGCCTGCGCGTACCACTGGCCGAGGCGCCGCTGCAGGTCGCTGCGCCGCCGGAGCCGGGCGAACGCGGCCCCGGCCTGGGCATCATGGTGGTAGAGGATCAGTACGACGTGTTGCACGCGCTGTGCAACCTGCTGGAGGTCTGGGGCCATCGCGTCTACCCCGGCACCAGTGCCCTGCTCGCCTGCCAGCGGCACATCGAGGCCAGCCATCTTGGCCACGCACCGGTGGACCTGATCCTCACCGACTACCGCCTGGGCGAAGGCCAGACCGGTGCCGATGCCATCCGGCGCATCCGCAGCTACCTGTCGCGCCGGGTACCGGCGTTGATCGTCACCGGCGACACTTCGCCCGAGCGCCTGCGAGAAGCCGCCGCCAGCGGCAGCCAGTTGCTGCACAAGCCACTGGATACCGACCAGTTGCGCGCCGCGATCGACGTCAGCCAGGAGCTCTCGAGCGCGGTCTGAAGAATGGCGCGGCCCCTTGCTCCACGCGGGATGCGCCAAGTCATCAGGGGCTAAAGTCGCGGCGCGATCAGCCGATGAAATGGGTGAAACGAATCGGCAGCAGCCTTCGTGCCTCACCACTAGAGAAAGCCCACGAATGTTCAACTCGCGTCTGAAGCAGGAACTGGCCGCCCTGCGTGAAGAACTCGCCTCCGTCGAAGAGATCCGCGCCAGCCTCGATGCGGAAATGCTCGTGCTGTTCCTCGACCCGCGAGGCCGCATCGAGTCGGTGAACGCCAACTTCGAGAAGGAAATGCTCCACCGCGGCGACCAGCTCAAGGGCCGTCCGTTGCTGGACCTGATCCCCGACCACGTGCGCGGGCTGGACTTTCACCTCAAGGTGAAGCACGCCATCGAGCGCGGCGAACACCTGGCCGGGGTGATCCGCCTGCTGCGCGGCAACGGCGAGGAGGCCTGGCTGCGTTCGATCCTGCAGCCGGTGCACGACGCCGCCGGGGTGATCCAGCGCTTCTCGATCTACGCCAGCGACCTCACCCGCACCATCGAGAATTCCCGCGAGCATGAGAACCTGATCGAGGCGCTGCAGCGCTCCACCGCCGTGATCGAATTCAACCTGCAGGGCGAAGTGCTCACCGCCAACGACCGCTTCCTCGACGCCATGGGGTACAGCCTGGCGCAGATTCAGGGCAAGCATCACCGGATGTTCTGCGAACCCGCCGAATACAACTCCCCGCAGTACGAAGCCTTCTGGGCCAAGCTGCGCCGCGGCGAGTTCGTCGCCGACCGTTTCAAGCGCGTCGACAGCCGTGGCCACGAAGTGTGGCTGGAGGCCTCCTACAACCCGATCATCGACGCCCACGACCGCCTCTACAAAGTGGTGAAGTTCGCCACCGTGATCACCGAACAGGTGCGCCGCGAACGCGCTGTGGCCGAGGCCGCGACCATCGCCTTCGACACCTCGCAGACCACCGACGACAGCGCCACCAAGGGCGCTTCGGTGGTCCAGCAGACCGTCGACGTGATGCGCGAACTGGCCGACCGCATGCAGGAAGCCGCCGAGGGAATCGAGGCGCTGGATCGCCAGTCCCAGGCCATCGGCGCGCTGGTGCAGAGCATCCGCAGCATCGCCGACCAGACCAACCTGCTGGCGCTAAACGCCGCCATCGAGGCAGCCCGCGCGGGCGACCAGGGCCGCGGCTTCGCGGTGGTCGCCGACGAAGTACGCCAGCTTGCCTCGCGCACCAGTGCCGCCACCGAGGAAATCACCCGCGTGGTGGAGCAGAACCAGCACCTGGCAGGCCAGGCCGTGGCCATGATCGACCGCGGCAAGCAGCAGGCCGAACTGGGCCTGGAGCTGTCCGGCCAGGCTGGCACGGTGATCATCGAGATCCAGGACAGCGCCCAGCGCGTGGTCAACGCCGTGGGCCAGTTCGCCAACCAGCTGTCGACCTGATGCGCTTGCCTGCGGCACGTCAACACGGCTTGCCGCAGCCTCCCCTAGTCTCCCGTCCGGCATTGCAGCTAGGCTCAATGCAGATGCGACCTCTCGCCATCCAAGGACGAACCCATGAGCGACACGCCCCTCCCCGACGTCATCCAGTATCTGCGCCTGCTGCCCGAGCGCGGTGGCTCGGACATGTTCTTCAGCGTCGGCGCGCCACCGCACCTGAAGGCCGAAGGCCATAGCCAGCCGGCAGACGATCGCGTGCTGCAGCCCGGTGAAGTGAAGACCCTGGCGTGGCAGCTGATGTCGCCGGCCCAGGTGCAGGACTTCGAACGCGACCTGGAGATGAACCTGGCGCTGAGCGTGCCGGACGTCGGGCGCTTCCGCGCGAATATCTACTACCAGCGCGGCGAAGTGGCGATGGTGGTGCGCTTGATCAAGCAGGTGATTCCCGACGTCACCTCGCTGGGCCTGCCGTCGATCCTCGACAAGCTGGCGATGCAGGACCGCGGGCTGATCCTGGTGATCGGCGCGGCGGGCGCGGGCAAGTCGACGACCCTGGCGAGCATGCTGGACTTCCGCAACCGCCACCGCTCCGGTCACATCGTCTGTATCGAGGACCCGATCGAATTTCTTCATACGCACAAGAAGTCGATCATCGACCAGCGCGAGGTCGGCCTGGACACCCACAGTTACGAGGACGCCCTGCGCAACGTGCTGCGCGAGGCGCCGGACGTGATCATGCTCGGCGAGATCCGCGACGCCGCCACCATGCAGCATGCACTGCACTATGCCGAAACCGGCCACCTGTGCGTCGCCACCCTGCACGGCACCAGTTGCCGTCACGCCATCGAGCGGATCACCCGCTTCTTCCCCGACGAGGCGCGCCCGCAGGTGCTGGCCGACCTGTCGCAGAACATCCTGGCCCTGGTCGGCCAGCGCCTGGTGCCCGGCACCCACCAGCGCCGCGCCGTGGCGGTGGAACTGGTGCTGGGTACGCCGCACATTCGCGGCATCATCCAGCGCGACGAACTGCCCGAGCTCAAGGGCGCGGTGGAGCGCGCGCTGGAAAGCGGCATGCAGAGTTTCGACCAGAGCCTCTACAGACTGCTGGAGGAAGGCCGCGTGAGCGTGGCCGACGCACTGAAGTTCGCCGATTCGCGTACTGACCTTGCACTGAAGATCAAGCTGGAGCGCGGGATGGATGCCGACGGCGTGGGGACGGTATTCGGCAGCTGAACGCGCCGGCTCCGAATGTGCGAAAACATGGCCAATCGCGGACAGAGTTCGCTCCTACGCCGCCTCTTGCCAATAAAGCAGAAACAATTGTCTTCTTCGAGGAAGTCCGTAGCGATGCATTCCCCTCACCCCAGCCCTCTCCCTCAGGGAGAGGGGGCAGTCCGAACCGGCTGACGCGAAGATTTTATCCTGCACCGTACGGTCCCCTCTCCCCTCGGGAGAGGGTTAGGGTTAGGGTGAGGGCCGACACACGCACAGAGGCATCTTGTAGGAACGGACTCCGTCCGCGATCGCTTCCCGGCCACTCCCCTCGCGGAAGACCTCACATCCGCTTCAGCAATGCCTCGATATCCACGCTCTCCGCCATCGCCCGGTTCCCCGCATCGCCGGGGTGCAGGTGGTCGCCGCTGTCGTAGGCCGGTAGCAGGCGCAGCGGGTGAGCGGGGTCGCGCAGGTGCGCGTCCAGGTCCACCACCGCATCGAATTCCCCGCTCTGGCGAATCCACTGGTTTACCCGCTGGCGCAGCGCTTCCTTGTTGGCCGCGTGGTAGTTCTCTATCGGTGAGCCGCTGAGGGCGCGCTCGAATGGCAGGATGGTCGCGCCGACGATACGCACGCCGCGCACATGGGCCTGGGCAATGAGCTGCCGGTAACCGGCGACCAGGTCCTGGTACTGCACCAGCGGGTTGTTCGGCGCGAAGGTACTGCCGGGCCAGGAGATATCGTTGATGCCCAGCAACACGATGGCCGTCTGCACGCCCGGCTTGCCCAGTGCGTCGCGCTGGAAGCGCGCCAGGGCGCTCTGCCCCATGCCGTCGGAGAGCAGCCGCCCGCCGGAAATGCCGGCATTGATCACTCCCACGCCGCGCGCTGCCAGCCGCTGCGCCAGCAGGTCCGGCCAGCGCTGGTTGCCGTCCAGGCTGGCGCCACGGCCATCGGTGATCGAGTCCCCCAGCACCGCCACCACCGGCCGCGGCTCGGGGTTTTCCACCAGCACATCGGCGAGGAACAGCCGCGCTTCCATCTTGCCGTCCACCGGCAGGAACGTTGCGTCGAGTTGTTCGCCCGGCCCGCCATGGACGCGCTGCTTGCCGTCCCAATGGAAGGTTTCGATGGCGGTCGGCTGCGGCAGATAGATCGACACCGCCAGTTCGCCCAGCGCCGGGACGGCGAGGTCCAGCGGATCGCTCAGCAGCTCGGCGCCCGGCGCGATATACGCCGTGGGCTGGCCGGCGAAAGTCAGCCGATGGCTGGGGCCGCCAAGCCGCCCGGCCGGTGCAGCCAGTGCCACGGCCGCCCCGCCGATCGCCACCGGCTGGCTGCCATAGGCGTTGGACAGCGCAATGCGCACACGCTGGCCGCCGAGGCTGACCTTCACGGTCTGCCGCAGCGTCTGGTTGCCGATCTGCGTCGGTACGCCCAGCGGCAGCGGCACCCCCTTGCCCCAGGTGCGTTGCGGGCTGGCGCTCCAGGTGGCCTGCCAATGCCCTTCATCCGCCTGCGCCAGCGGCAGGACAAGGGCAATCAGGGCAGCGAGCAACAATCTGTTCATGGCATTCCTCGAAATCGGTGAAGGGGTTGGCCACAGGCTCTGCCATTCCCATTCACGGCGGTAGACGGCATATTTGCAGACCCGTCATTCGATAAACGAATAGGACATGGATACTCTCAAGGCGTTGCACTGTTTCGTTCGCGCCGTGGAGCTGGGCAGCCTTTCCGCCGTCGCCCGCGAGTCCGGCAGCAGCCAGCCGACGGTGAGCAAGACCATGGCGGCACTGGAGCGCCAGGTCGGCGCGCAGTTGCTGATCCGCAGCACCACCCGCGTACAACCCACCGAGCAGGGCCGACGCTTCTACGAGCATGCGCGGCAGACACTGGAAAGCTACGCCGAGGGCGTCAGCCAGGCCCGTGGCGAGACCGAACAGGTGCGCGGCCGCCTGCGGGTCAGCGCGCCGGTGAGCCTGGGCGTGCTGCGGCTGAACGCGCTGTTGCTGGAGTTCATGCAGCTGCACCCGGACGTAGAGGTGGAATTGCTGCTCAACGACCGCTTCGTCGACCTCACCGAAGAAGGCATCGACCTCGCCCTGCGCCTGGGCGGCGAACTGCCGGAACAGCTGATCGCCCGTCCGCTGGCCCGCTCGCCACGCTATCTGGTCGCGGCGCCGGCCTGGATTTCACGCGTGCCAGCACTGAACAGTCCCGAAGACCTGCCGCCAGCCGATTACCTGCGCTTCGCCTGGCTGGATGCCGGGCAGAACCTCCTGCTGCGCCATGCCGATGGCCGAGAGCTGAGCCTCGCCACGCGCAGCCGCTACACGGCGAACAGCTCCCTGGCGATCCGCGAGAGCTACTGCCTGGGCGCCGGCTTCGGCCTGACGCCGGCCTGGCTGGTGGCCGACCTGCTGGCCGACGGCAGCCTGCAGCGCCTCCTTGCGGATTGGCGCGGGCCTGCCCAGGAGGCCAGTCTGCTGTATCCTTCGCGCCGTTTTCTGCCGGCCCGGACCCGCGCGCTGATCGACTTCCTCATCAAGCGCCTGCCGCACCTGCCCGGCTTCGAAGCCCTGTGAGCGCCCTGCGCGGTTCCCCGTGCAGGGCAGCGACTATGCTTTTCGCCATTGAACCGAACCGGCGCGCCCGCCGGCCGGTCGAACCCTGACACTCGCCCCCGAGGGACTTGCATGGGCAAGCCACACACACCTTACCTGCTGGCCGCCCTGGCCCTGCCAGTGCTGCTGGCCGGCTGCTCCACGCCCGCCGGCAACCCTTGCGACGAGCCGCTGAGCGGCGAGGCCTGCCGCCAGGAACGCCTGCTCTACCAGAACGACATGCTGCAGGCGAAGCTGCTGATCGCCACCGGCGACCTGGCCAACTACGAGCTGGCCGAGGCCCTGCTGACGCGCTCCCAGGAGAAGGACGAGCGCGGCGAGGCGAGCTTCTACATGGCACTGCTGAAGATCAAGGAGGGCCCGCAGGTGGACGAAGTGCTGGCGCTGCTGGGCAAGGCCGCCGACGCCGGCCAACCGTACGCGGTGGCGCTGCTGTACAAGATCTGGTCCGAGCCCTTCCTCGTCGAGCAGGCCGACCCGCAGAAGGCCCAGCAGTACCTGGAGGACTACGCCAACCTCGACGTCGCCAAGAGCGGCTACCCGTCCTTCGAGAAGGCCAGCGCGCTGGTCGATGCCCTGCTCAGCGAACCGCCCGCCGTCGCCGGCCAGCCCTAGCCCTCGTCCGGTGCCGGCTCGGCCTGGTCGAAGGTGCGCTCGCCCTCCCCCTTGCCGTGAGGCAGGTGGTGCTCGATCACCGCATTCAGCTCTGCTCCCAGCAGCAGTACCGCCGACGAGATGTAGAAGTACAGCAGCAGCACGATGATCGCGCCGACACTGCCGTACATGGCGTTGTAGTCGGCGAAGTTCTTCACGTAGTAGCCGAACCCCAGGGACGCCGATATCCACAGCACCACGGCGAGCACCGACCCGGGCGTGATGAAGCGGAACTTCTGCTGCACGTTGGGCGTGACGTAGTAGATGATCGCCACCGCCATCATCATCAGCAGCACGATCACCGGCCAGCGCAGGATGCTCCAGAGGATCACCACGAAGTCCTCCAGACCCACCTGGGCGGCGATCCAACCCATCACCTGGGGCCCGAGGATCATCAGCGCGGCGATCAGCATCAGCATGGCCACCAGGCCGAAGGTGTAGAACAGCGACAGCGGGATGCGCTTCCACGCCGGGCGCGCCTCACGCACGTCGTAGGCGGCATTGAGCGCGATCATCAGCGAGCGCACCGCCGCCGAGGACGACCACAGCGCCACCACGATACCGATGGACAGCAGGCCGCCCTGGCGCTGCTGCAATTGGTCGATGACCGGGTTGACCTGGTCCAGCGCCTGGGCGGGCAGCACGTAGTTGGCCTGTTGGCGGAGGAAGTCGAAGAACTCGGGCAGGTGCAGGAAGCCCAGCAGCGCAATGAGGAACAGCAGGAAGGGAAACAGCGAGAACAGCCCCTGGTAAGCCAGCGCAGCGGCGTAGGTGGGCATCTCGTCTTCGAGGAATTCCTTCAGCGTCAGGCTGATCAGCTTCCAGGGCCCCAGACTGAGCCCGCGCATGTCCATGAATCGCATCCCGCACCGTCCTCCCGATGAGCGCTCCACCTGCCGGCAACTGCAGGGTGGACCTGCGCAACGCCGGCAAAGTTGCAAGAAATGCGCGACGCAGAGCGCCCGCCAGCACAGACCATAGCCGCTGGCGGGGCCGGGATGCCAGAGCGAAAAGGTTTCAGTCGGCCAGCCGATAGACCTTGGCGAAACGCTCTGCCTTCACCACGCCGTAGTCGCCGGGCGCGTATTGCATGACCCAGTCGCCCGCGGCGCCGGTGAGGCGGTCGCCACCTGCCGAGCGCAGCAGCGTGAAGGGCTGGTCCATGCACCGGGCCAGCACCACGCTGGGACGGTTGCGGTAGGCACCGGGGTGCCCGTGCGTGAGTGCCGCGTCGGCGGGCAGGTATTTCGGGTCGAAACGCTCGCGGGAAACGACCCAGCTCTCCCCCGTGGCGCTGCTGATGATCGCGTCACCGATAGCGTAGCGGTTCAGCCCTTCGAGGCTCATCAACTCGCCCGGCGCGACGGCGAATTCGACGGTGACGGTTTCATCCTTCACCACGCGTTGCGCGGCGGGATCGGTGCGGAGGTCGAGCTGGGTGAGTTCGATCATGGCGGGACTGCAGACCTGCGGAAATGGTGGGGAACGACCGGTCGCAAGCCTACCTGCAAAAGAATCGTCCCGCGAGCGGCCAGCGGCTGGCGGTGCTCTACACTCACAGACCATGAGCGTGCAGCCACTGCACACTCGATCGAACCCGGCCATACCCTGGCTGTCGCACCTACTGAGCCTGCATCTCCGCCCCCATCAGCCGTACAGGAATCTCCCATGCCGTTTGCCCGTCTCGCCCTGCCCTTGCTGTTGCTCACCAGCCTTGCCGTCCACGCCGATGACTCCGCCGACGAGGCGAAATTCCTCAAGGAATCGGCGGACTATTTCGACCAGGTGACCAAGGCCAACCTGCCGCGCCAGGTGGACAAGGTGACCACCCTCAACAGCGTGCAGCTCGACCCGGCGAAGAAGATGCTGTACTACCGCTACGCCATCTCCAACCTGCGCCTGGACGCCATGGACCTGGGCGCCCGCGCCAAGTTCGAGAACGGCCTGAAGAAGCAGCTCGAAGGCACGACCTGCGAACAGCCGGACCTGCTGCAGCGCTTCCGCGAGCATCACCTGAGCGTCACCCACGAATACGCCGGCAGCGACGCCAAGCCGCTGGCGAGCATCACCATCGACCCGCAGACCCTGAGCTGCGCGAAGACCTGAAGCTGCACCCAAGAGCCACCGATGAGCCGTGCCGACTACCCCCAGCAACACGCCCAGCGCGCCGAGGCCGAAGCCCGGCGCCTGCTGGCCGAGCGCGACAACCTCGGCGCCCGCTGGCTGCCCTGGGTGGCCGGCGAGCTGTACCGCCTGAGCCCGGCGCCTTACGCCAACATGGTACGCCGCGAACTGGAGCGCCTGACCGCCGGCTGAGCGACCGTGCGCAGCGGGACTATGCTGAAGCTGTCAGCTCTCGGCCCGAGGGCGTCCCCTGGAGGACAGGCTCGTGAAAGGTCTCGACGCGAAGAAACAAGCGAAGAAGAAGCCGCTGAAAACCGCGCATGAAAAACGCATGGCCAAGCGGCAGAAGAAAACCGGCAAGTCGCTGCTGGGTACTCCGCAACAACCGTCCTGAGGGTAATCCCCTCGTCTTGCGGATGGCCTCGGTGAGGGGCCGTCCGCTCACCGCCAATCAGACAAGCCCGGCCCGCAGGTTCAGCAGCATGCGCTCGCCCTGGGCGAGGATCAGCCCGCCCGCGCGATAGCCGGCAGCGCCGATGCACAGGAAGCGTTCCGCTTCGCCCGGCTCCACCTGTTCCACCGCGCGGCTGCCCGGATGCCAGATGACACTGCCGGCGCTGGTGTTCTTGTCGATGCGCAGGCGGCGCTGCCAGCCGGCATCTTCCAGCACCAGGGAACCGGTGTTGTAGAGCACCTGCTTGACCGCACCACGCGGCGCCCAGGTGTTGGGCAGGCCGCTGGCCTTGCCGTCCAGCTCCATGCCGTGGACCACCGAGCGACGCAGCGAACCCACGCGCCAGTATGGCTGCAGGGCGAAGCTGAAGAGGCAGTCGCTGTCATCCTCGTGGTAGCTGGAAAGTTCGATGTCCAGGTCCTGGCCCAGGCGCGCTTCCAGGCGTACGTGCCAGTCCTCGATATCCAGCTGCCAGCTGACGACCGCCTTCTGATCATCGGCCCAGGCGTCGAGCATGCGCCACTCGCGCTGGCGCGCCCAGCCATGCTGGGGCCAGTCGGCCTCGGTGGGATGGCTGCCGAACCACGGCCAGCAGACCGGGATACCGCCACGGATCGGTGCCGTGCTCAGGCTCGGCCACTGGCTGGAGCACCACAACAGCGGGCGTGCGCCGCGCGGCTGGAAGTGCAGCAGTTGCGCGCCCTGGCGGCTGAACACCGCCTGGCATTGCGGGTGATCGATGAGCAGCAGGTCGCGACGCTGGAAGCGCACCCAGTCGAAGGGCCGCTTGGCCCGCATGGAATGAAAAAAACGCTGCAGCGGATGCTCGAGCATTGTCCGGATGTCCTGATCCAATCCCTGCCCGGACATTCCGGGGCGTGAAGTTCTCTGTAGTTTCACTACATCTTACAGAAAAGGCCGCGATTCTAACCGCAAAGCCTAGTCACGCGCAGCGCTTGCGCCAATGAAAAACAGTTCCTCACCCGCTCCGGGTCTGCCCGCTTCTGGCCTCTGTAGGAGCAAGCTTGCTCGCGAACCGCCTGACACCGGAGCCCCAGGGTATTCGCGAGCAAGCTCGCTCCTACAAAAAGCAGCCGAGTAACCACCCAACACACCGCCCGGAGCAGACAAAAAAGGCCCGTCACAAGGACGGGCCAGGTTCGCACCAGGGAGCAATCAGAAGCTGGACTGGATCTTCAGGCCGGCCACCACGGCGTTGTTCACCTCGTCCACGCCGCCCGGATGGCGGATGTACTGCAGGTTCGGGCGCACGGTGAGCCAATTGGTCACATGCACGCCGTAGTACAGCTCGGCGTTGTACTCGGTGTCCTGGATGGGCTGGTACAGCGGGTTGTCGTAGTCGTCGATGCCGTTGACCTGGTTCACCAGGCGCTGGCGGTCCTGCACGTCGTCGTTGACGTGGATGCGCGCCACGCCGAAGCCGATGTCGTCCTTGGGCCGCGCGTCGAACGGGCCTTTGTAGACGACACCGAGCTGCTGGTAGTTGTCGACGGTATTGGTGGCCTTGTCGTGCACCGTGAAGTTGGCGAACAGGCTCAGGCCGCGGGAGGCGTCGCCGTTGTGCGCGGTGACCTGCTGCTGCGCCACCACCCACCAGCCGTGCTTGCCGCTGTGGGTCTTGGCAGGCTCGCCGGTGAGCGCCTGCGGGTTGCCGTTGACGTCGTCGTACACGTCGTCGGCCTCGGCGGTGCTGTAGTAGTAGCCCAGGCGGTACTCACCCGGCAGCTGAGCAGCACCGACTTTCGGCATCCACACCAGCTCCACCGGCAGGATGGTGCCCTTGGTGCCGCTGCCGTTGAGCTTGAAGCCGTTGCCGGTCTCCAGGTTCGACGGGTTCTGGTTGTAGGCGCCTACCTGCGCGTACCACTCATCGTTGAAGTTCCACTTCACGCGGGCGGCCCACTGGCTGACCGGCCAGTTGTACCAGATGCCGCCCACCCAGTTGCCCACCTGCGAGCCGCAGAAGGCCAGGTTCTGGAAGTCGCAGGGGAAGCTGTTGAAGTCCTCGCCCTCGCCGAAACGGCCGACCTTCACGTCCAGCGCGCCGTCGAAGTACTGCTGCTTGATCCACATCTGCGTCAGGCGCCAGGTCTGGCCCCGGCCCCAGACTTCCTGCACGGAGCTGAACTGCCCGGCGCGCGGGTCGCTGATGCGGTCGTTGGAGAGGTTGCGGCCGCTGCGCTCGGTGACCGTCAGCTGGAACTCGGTGGCGTCCCAGCCGAGGATTTTCTGCAGGTCCAGGTGGGTGCCGAGGGCGAACTGGTCGGAGTAGCGTGCGGTGGTGTGCTGGTCGTAGCCGCCGCCCAGGTTGCTGGCGGCCTCGCCGACGTAGTCGAGCTTGAAGTCGTAGCCCTTCTCCAGCAGCTCGGTGCGCTTGCCGCCCCAGTCGCCCAGGCCCCACCTGGACTCGGATGAGAAGGCATCGGCGGCCTGGGCGACGTTGCCCACACAACCCAGTGCGAGCAGGCAGCCCAGGGTTCGTGCGGCGGGCCGGTTCTTGTTGTTCTTGTGCATCTCCAGCGTCCTCGTTGTCTTGGTTTCTAGCGTAGTTACAGGCAGGGGGTGTTTCAGGAGTGCTTCTGTCGGGCCAGCGGCGTCACCTTGTTCGCGCCGTCGCCGCGCGGCTCGGCGCGCAGGCGCTCGCCGCTCTGCGCGTCGAACAGCAGCGCACGGGACGGATCGAAGCGCAGTTGCAGCGACGAGCCCGGTTGCGGCGACTGGTCCGGCGCGAGGCGGCAGCAGACCTTGGCGCCGTTGAGCGTGACGAAGACCAGGGTGTCCGGCCCGGTGGGCTCGACCACTTCGACCTCGGTGCGCAGGTCGCTCGGCCCGTTGCCGCCATCGGTGGCCAGTTGCACCTGTTCCGGGCGGACGCCGAGGATCAGCTCGCGCCCCTCGGCCAGCCCGGCGTCCAGTTGCAGCGGCAGCTCGCAGCGGTCCTGGCCGCTGTCCAGCAGGCCGACCAGGCGGCCGCCCTGCTGCTGCACCTTGAGCGGAATGAAGTTCATCGGCGGCGAGCCGATGAAGCTGGCAACGAACAGGTTCGCCGGATCGTTGTAGATCTGCTGTGGCGTGCCGAACTGCTGGACGATGCCGTCCTTCATCACCGCCACCTTGTCGCCCAGGGTCATGGCCTCGATCTGGTCGTGGGTCACGTAGACCGTGGTGGTCTTCAGGCGCTGGTGCATCAGCTTGATCTCGGTACGCATCTCCACGCGCAGCTTGGCGTCGAGGTTCGACAGCGGTTCGTCGAACAGGTAGATCTTCGGCCGCCGCGCCAGCGCCCGGCCCATGGCCACGCGCTGCTGCTGGCCCCCGGAGAGCTGCGAGGGCTTGCGTTCGAGCAGGTGCTCGATCTGCAGCAGCTTGGAGACCCGTGCCACTTCGGCGTCGATTTCCGCCCTGGGCAGCTTGCGGATCTTCAGGCCGAAGGCGATGTTCTCGCGCACGCTCATGGTCGGGTACAGCGCATAGGACTGGAACACCATGGCGATGTCGCGATCCTTCGGGCTCATCCCGCTGATGTCCTGGCCATCGACCAGGATCGCGCCGCCGGTGACGTTCTCCAGGCCGGCGATGCAGTTCATCAAAGTGGACTTGCCGCAGCCGGAGGGGCCGACCAGGATCAGGAATTCGCCCGAGTCGATCGACAGGTTGATCGACTTCAGCGTGTCGGCCAGACCGTTGCCGTAGGACTTGTGCAGGTTGTGCAGTTCGAGTGTGGACATCTTGGGCTTACCTCAACCTTTGACCGCGCCGGCAGTCAGCCCGCGCACGAAGTACTTGCCGGCCAGTACGTAGACCACCAGCGTGGGCAGCGCCGCGATCATCGCGGCGGCCATGTCGACGTTGTATTCCTTGACCCCGGTGCTGATGTTCACCAGGTTGTTCAGCGCCACGGTGATGGGCTGCGCGTCGCCGCTGGCGAACACCACACCGAACAGGAAGTCGTTCCAGATCTGGGTGAACTGCCAGATCAGGCAGACCATCACGATGGGCGTGGACATGGGCATCAGGATGCGCAGGAAGATGGTGAAGAACCCCGCACCATCCAGGCGTGCGGCCTTCACCAGGGCATCGGGAATCGCCACGAAGTAATTGCGGAAGAACAGCGTGGTGAAGGCCAGCCCGTAGATGCAGTGGACCATCACCAGCCCGGTGGTGGTGTTGGCCAGGCCGAGCTTGCCGAGGGTGAAGGACATCGGCAGGAGGATCACCTGGAACGGCAGGAAGCAGCCGAACAGCAGCGCGCCGAAGAACAGCTGCGAGCCGCGGAAGCGCCACATCGACAGCACGTAGCCGTTCATGGCGCCGATGAAGGTGGAGATCAGCACGCCCGGCACGGTGATCTTCACCGAGTTCCAGAAGTAGTCGCCCACCGCGCTCCAGGCCTTCACCCAGCCGATTGCTGTGAATACGTCCGGCAGCGCCAGCAGGTTGCTGGTGCGGATGTCCTCGGGCGACTTGAAGCTGGTCAGCAGCATCACCAGCAGCGGGATCACATACAGCGCCACGGCGCCCCAGAGGGTTGCGTGCACCGCCAGCCGGCTGAAGCTGAAGGCGGGTTTGAGGGTCGCGTTAATCATGGCGCTTGCCCCGCAGTTCCGAGTACAGGTAGGGCACGACGATGGCCAGCACGGCGCCCAGCATCAGCATCGCGCTGGCCGCGCCCAGGCCCATCTGGCCGCGGGTGAAGGTGTGGGCATACATGAACATCGCCGGCAGGTCGGAGGAGTAGCCGGGGCCGCCGGCGGTCATCGCGGCGACCAGGTCGAAGCTCTTGATGGCGATGTGCGCGAGGATCATCAGCGCACTGAAGAACACCGGGCGCAGGCTCGGCAGCACGATGCGCAGGTAAATGGTCGGCAGGCTCGCACCGTCCACCTGGGCGGCGCGCACAATGGCCGGGTCGACCCCGCGCAAGCCGGCGAGGAACAGCGCCATGACGAAACCCGAGGCCTGCCAAACGGCGGCGATCACCAGGCAGTAGACGACCCGTTCCGGGTCCACCAGCCAGTCGAAGCGAAAGCCGGTCCAGCCCCAGTCGCGCAGCAGCTTGTCCAGGCCCAGGCCGGGATTGAGCAGCCACTTCCAGGCGGTGCCGGTGACGATCATCGACAGTGCCATAGGGTACAGGTAGACGGTGCGGATGAAGCCTTCGCGGCGGATACGCTGGTCCAGCAGCACGGCGAGGAAGACGCCGAGCACCAGGCAGATACCGATGAACAGGCCGCCGAACAGCAGCAGGTTCTTGCTCGCCACCCACCAGCGGTCGTTGTCCCACAGGCGCAGGTACTGGCTCAGGCCCGCCCAGCTGTACGCCGGCATGAAGCGCGAATTGGTGAAGGACAGCAGCAGCGTCCAGCCGATGTAGCCGTACACGCAGACCAGCACCACGAGCATGCTCGGGGCCAGCACCAGCTTCGGCAGCCAGGCCTGCAGGCCGTCGAGCAGCGAAGCCCGAGGCGCGGCGGCGGGAGTGAAAGTCGGGGATCGGGTCGCCATCTGCTTTCTCGAGGATGAGTGAACCCACCCGGGCTGCCGTGACGGCCCGGAGTCGTTCTGGGGAATCAGAAAACCGGCTCCGTCACGGAGCCGGCGAGCGCGTTACTGCGCGGCGGCCTGGATAGCGGCGCCCAGTTGCTGCGCGGCCTTCTGCGGATCGGCGGCGGGGTCGTTGAAGAAGTTGGTGACCACGTCGAAGATCGCGCCCTGCACGTAGCTGGAGGCGGCCATGCTGTGGGCCATGCTCGGCACCAGGTTGCCGTCGGCGGAGGCGGCCTTGAAGTCCTTCATGGACTGCTGGGCGCAGGCGTCGAAGGGCATCATGTCGACGTCCAGGCGCACCGGGATCGAACCCTTGTTCAGGCTGAAGTCCTTCTGGAACGCCGGGTCGAGCACCGCGCGAGCGAGGTCTTCCTGGGCCTTGCGGTTCTCGGCGTTGCTCAGCTTGAACATCACCAGGGAATCGATGTTGTAGTCGAAAGCCTTCTGCGTGCCGGGGAACGGCAGGCACTGGTAGTCCTTGCCCGCCACCTTGCCGGCGGCAGTGAACTCGCTCTTGGCCCAGTCGCCCATGATCTGCATGCCGGCCTTGCCGTTGATCACCATGCCGGTGGCGACGTTCCATTCGCGGCCGGCAGCGTCGGCATCAACGTAGCTGTGCAGCTTCTTCAGCGCGGCGAAGACGTCGGCCATCTGCGCGCCGGTCAGCGTCGCCTTGTCCTGCTCGACGAAGGCCTTGCGGTAGCCTTCGGGGCCCATCTTGCTGAGCACCAGATTCTCGAACAGCGTGCCGTCCTGCCAGGGCTGGCTACCGTGGGCGAGCGCCGTGAAGCCGGCAGCCTTGAGCTTGTCGGCGGCGGCGAAGAGCTCGTCCAGGGTGGTCGGCGGCGTGGCGCCGGCCTTCTTGAAGACTTCCGGGTTGATGTACAGCCAGTTGACCCGGTGCACGTTGACCGGCACGGCCACGTAGTCGCCCTTGTACTTCATGATCTGCGCCACCTGCGGCGGCAGCAGTTGGTCCCACTTGCCTTCGGCAGCGACGTCGTTGAGGTCGGCGAGCAGACCGAGTTCGCCCCATTCCTGGATGTCCGGCCCCTTGATCTGCGCGGCGGCCGGCGGATTGCCGGAGACGGCGCGGGTCTTCAGCACGGTCATGGCGGCTTCACCACCGCCCCCGGCGACGGCAAAGTCCTTCCAGGTGTGGCCCTTGGCCTCGACGAGTTTCTTCAGGGTTTCGGCGGCGCGCTTCTCGCCAGGGGAAGTCCACCAGTGCAGCACTTCGACTTCACCGGCGTGGGCCAGCATCGGGGAGAGACAGAAAGAGGAAAGACAGATGGCGGCCGACAGGCGACGGATCGCATTCATGGGGAGCACCTTGTTCTTGTTATTGGAGGCAAGTCTGCGCTTGCGATGGTCCGAGTCTATCCAAGGCATTCCGCTCTCCGGGTAACGAAGCGATCTTCGATTGTCACGGGGTGGTGACATTGGGCAGGTGTTCATTGGGAAAGTTGCCGGGAGCACGAGGCGCCTTACTCCACCTCCAACCTCGGTAACCGCAACGTCACCCGCAACCCGCCCTCGCGGCGGTTCTGCAGGGTGACTTCGCCACCGTGGGTGTGGGCGATGTTGCGTGCGATGCCCAAGCCAAGGCCGTAGCCCTGGCCCCGTTCGGACAGCCGGAAGCGCGGCTCGAAGACCTTCTCCAGGCGTTGCTCCGGCACGCCGGGGCCCTGGTCGTCGACGTGCAGCACCACGGCATCGGCATCGTCCTCGATACTCAACTGCGCGCGCTCGCCGTACTTCAACGCGTTGTCCAGCAGGTTGCCGATGCAGCGCTTGAGCGCCAGCGGCTTGCCGGGATAGGGCTCGCGCGCCGCGCCGATGACCTGAACCCGGCCATCGGCGAGGTAGGGACCGGCGATGTACTGCAGCAGCTGGTTGAGGTCTACCGGCTCGATATTCTCGTGGATGTCGGTGTCCTTCACGCATTGCAGCGCGCCCTTCACCAGCAGTTCCAGTTCGTCGAGGTCGTGGCTGAACTTGTCCCGCGCCGGCTCGTCTTCCAGCAATTCGACCCGCAGGCGCAAGCGGGTGATCGGCGTGCGCAGGTCGTGGGAGATACCGCTGAACAGCTGGCCACGCTCGTTGACGTAGCGGTCGATGCGCTCGCGCATGGTGTTGAAAGCCCGTGAGACTTCCACCAGTTCGCTCGCCCCGTTCTCCTCCAGCGGCTGGTCCTGGCCGCCCAGGGCAATGTCGCGGGCGGCGCGGGCGAGGCGCTTGAGCGGGCGGCTCTGCCAGTGCACCAGCAAGCCGGTGAACAGCAGCAACAGCAGACTGGTGAAGGCGATGGAGATGATCTGCTGCGGCGGCAGGCCTTCGGGCTCCAGGGTGACGTAGGGCGCCGGCATCAGGCTGGCGATGTACAGCCATTCGCTCTCGCCGATGCGGATCTGCGTGACCAGCACCGGCGGGTTCACCGGCTCCAGGGTCAGTGCGTAGTGCGCCCAGGAGCGCGGCAGCTCCTCCAGCTTCAGCTCGCCATTGAACAACCGCAGATCGTCGGGGCTGACGAACTCCACCTGCAGCTCCACGTCCTTGCCCAGCTTCTGGTGCAGCACGTCCTGCACGATGTCGATCACCGCCTGCTTGTTCGTCGTATCGGGCAGCGCGCGCAGGTTCAGTGGCCGCTCGTTGAGCGAGACGAAGAAGCGCGTGCCGCCCATGCTGCGCAACTGGTCCAGCACCAGCGGGCGGTAGCCGATGGGCAGCGAGCGGAAGTAACTGACGCTGGCGGCCATGGAATAGGCCAGGCTGCGCGAGCTGGTGAGCAGGCCGTCGCGCTGGCTGCTGCGCAGGTGGGATATCCAGAACAGGCTCGACAGCCCCTGGGCGAGCAGCACCGCCAGCAGGGTGAGCAGCAGCATGCGGCCGAGCAGCGAGCGCGGTACCAGGGCCCAGCGGCGGCGCTCACTCATGGCCGGCGAGGTGCGGGCGAACCTGGGCAGCCAGCAGGTAACCGCTGCCGCGCACGGTCTGGATCAGCCGCGCCGGCTTCTCGGTGTCACGCAAACGCTGGCGCAGGCGTGACACGGCCATGTCGACGATACGCTCCAGCGGCATCACCTCGCGGCCACGGGTGGCACTGGCGATGGTGTCGCGGTCGAGAATCTGCCGGGGGTTGTCGAGAAACAGCTTGAGCAGCGCAAAGTCGGCGCCACTAAGGAAGTGCTCCTCGCCGTCCTCGTGGAACAGCCGGTGGCTGATGGTATCCAGCCGCCAGTCGTCGAAGGCGATGACTTCGCCGCCGCGCACCTGGGTGAACTGCGCGCGACGCAGCAGCGCCTTGATCCGCGCCAGCAGCTCGCGGGGGCTGAAGGGTTTGCCGAGGTAATCGTCGGCACCCAGTTCCAGGCCCACCACGCGGTCGGCCTCGTCGGAACTGGCGGTGAGCATGATTACCGGCATGCAGGCGTGGCGCTGGTGCGAGCGGATCCAGCGGCACAGGCTGAAGCCGTCTTCGTCGGGCAGCATCACGTCGAGGATCGCCAGGGCGGACTCCTCATCGCACAGCGCGCGGCGGAAGTCCTCGCCGTTGGCGACGGCGCGCACCTGGAAACCGGCGCGGCTCAGGTAGGTGTCCAGCAACTCGCGGATTTCCTGGTCGTCGTCCACCAGCAGGATGGATTTGGCAGGCTGGTTCACTTCGGGCGTCCTTTCTTGTTGTTTTCAACGGTGGCGCGGTGAATCAGCCTTCGTTGCGCAGTGCCTGTTCCAGGGCCACGCCGGCGCCGAACAGCCCCGGATGATCCGCGGTCATGACCCACACCGGCACCGGATCGAGATAAGGCCCGCTGGTCTTGCCGCGGGTGCGGAACGCCTCGGCGAAGCCGCTGCGCTGGAAGCGTTCGAGGAAGCGCGGGACGATGCCGCCGGTGATGTACACGCCGCCCAGCGCGCCGACCGTCAGCACGGCGTTGCCAGCGACCCGCGCCAGCCACAGGAAGAAGTGCTCCAGCACGGCGTCGGCGTAGGCGTCGCCGGCCATGGCGCGCTCGCCGATCTCGGCGGCAGTGGCGCATTTGGGTTCCACGCCATCGAGCTGGCAGCTCATGCGGTAGAGGTTTTCCAGGCCGCTGCCGGAGAGCACGCGCTCGGCCGAAACGTGGCCGTATTTCTCGCGCAGCAGTTGCCACAGGGCGAAGTCGCGCTCGGAGGTCACCGGCAGGTCGACGTGCCCACCTTCGCAGGGCAGCACTTCCCAGCCACCGTTCGGCAGCGGCATCAGGCTGCCGACGCCCAGGCCGGTGCCGGGGCCGATGATCAGCCTGGCGCGGCCTTCCAGCGCCCTGCCGGGCCGCACCTGCACCAGGTGTTCTTCCGACAGCCGCGAGGCTGCCCAGGCCATGGTGCTGAAGTCGTTCACCAGCAGCAGGTGGCTCAGTCCCAGTTCGGTGCGGAAGGCATCGCGCTGGATGACCCAGTGGTTGTTGGTGAACTTGAAGTCGCCGGCGCCGACCGGGCCGGCACAGGCCAGGCAGACATTCTCGACAGAAGAGAGCGGCTGGCCGACACGCTGCAGGTAATCGCGCACGGCGTCTTCCGGGCGCAGATAGTCGGCACAGGCCAGGACCTCGATGGATTCGAGGACTTCACCGCGCCACAGGGCGAAGCGGGCGTTGGTGCCACCGATGTCGCCGACCAGGGCGAAACCGTTCGAGGCGGAGTGAGCTTTGTTGGAGTTCATTGCGGGCTCGGGCCTGGAAGTTGGGTGAAAGGGTGCGGCGCGGAATCATGCCAGCATAGGCCAGCGCCGAAAACGCCCCGCGCGATGGACAGGCAGTCCCTTCGCGCGGGGCGCTGCGACAGTCAGCTCGGACCGTTCAGTTCAGCCGTGAAGCTGCAGGCGCCCTGCTCCGCCGGGCTGAAGGCATTGCGCATGAAGGCGAACAGCTCGCGGCCCATGCCCAGGTTATCAATGGCCGGAGTCTCGACGAGCGGACGCGCCTCCCATTCCGCCGCATCCACCAGCACGCGCAGTTCGCCGGTGGTGCCGTCGACGCGTACCAGGTCACCGTCGCGCAGCTTGGCCAGCGGGCCGCCATTGAGCGCTTCCGGGGACACATGGATGGCCGCCGGCACCTTGCCGGACGCGCCGGACATGCGCCCGTCGGTAACCAGCGCAACCTTGAAGCCGCGGTCCTGCAGCACGCCGAGGAACGGCGTGAGCTTGTGCAGCTCCGGCATGCCATTGGCCCGCGGCCCCTGGAAACGCACCACGGCCACCAGGTCGCGCTCCAGCTCGCCGGCCTTGAAGGCGGCGGCCAGGCTCGACTGGTCATGGAAGATGCGCACCGGCGCCTCGACGACCTGGTGTTCCACCGCAACGGCAGAGACCTTCATCACGCCGCGGCCCAGGTTGCCCTCCATCAGGCGCAGGCCGCCTTCCGGGGAGAAGGGGTTGTCGATGGGGCGCAGGATGTTCTCGTCCAGGCTCGCCGCCGGGCCTTCGCGCCAGACCAGCTTGCCCTCGTCGAGGAAGGGCTCCTGGATATAACGACGCAGGCCCTTGCCGACCACGGTCTGCACGTCTTCGTGCAGCAGGCCGCCGTCGAGCAACTGGCGGATCAGGAAGGACATGCCGCCCGCCGCCTGGAAGTGGTTGATGTCGGCCTGGCCGTTGGGATAGATGCGCGCCAGGGTCGGCACGATCTCGGAGAGGTCGGCCATGTCCTGCCAGGTTAGCTGGATGCCGGCCGCCTGGGCGATGGCGAGCAGGTGCAGGGTGTGGTTGGTCGAGCCGCCGGTGGCCAGCAGCGCCACCACCGAGTTGACCATGGCCTTCTCGTCGACGATCTCCGCCATGGGCACGAACTGGCCGTTCTCCGGCGTCAGGCGCGCGGCCTGGCGGGCGGCTTCGCGGGTCAACTCGTCGCGCAGCGGGGTGTTCGGGTTGACGAAGGAAGCGCCCGGCAGGTGCAGGCCCATCACTTCCACCAGCAACTGGTTGGTGTTGGCGGTGCCATAGAAGGTGCAGGTGCCCGGCGCGTGGTAGGAGGCCATTTCCGAAGCCAGCAGCTCCTCGCGGGTGGCCTTGCCTTCGGCGAACAGCTGGCGCACTGCGGCCTTCTCCTTGTTGGAGATACCGGTAGGCATGGGGCCGGCGGGCACGAACACCACCGGCAGGTGGCCGAAACGCAGCGAGCCGATCAGCAGGCCGGGGACGATCTTGTCGCACACGCCCAGGCACAGCGCGGCATCGAACATGTTGTGCGACAGCGCGATGGCGGTGCCCATGGCGATCACGTCGCGGCTGGCCAGGGACAGTTCCATGCCCGGTTCGCCCTGGGTGACGCCATCGCACATGGCCGGCACGCCGCCGGCGAACTGGCCGACCGAACCGATCTGCCGCAGGGCGTCCTTGATCAGCTCGGGGAAGCGCTCCAGCGGCTGGTGCGCGGAGAGCATGTCGTTGTACGCGGAGACGATGGCGACGTTGGCCTGGTTCATCAGCCGCAGCGCCTGTTTGTCGGAATCACCACAGGCCGCAACGCCGTGGGCGAGGTTACCGCAGGGCAGCGTGCCGCGGTGCGGGCCCTTGGTGGCGGCAGCCTTGACCAGGTCGAGGTAGCGCTGTCGCGTGGCCGCGCTGCGGGCCTGGATACGCTGGGTGACTTCAAGCACACGGGGGTGCATGGCAGCATTCTCCTACAGACTATCAGTTGTTGTTTTTACAACATAATTGTTTATTCCAAGGCGTTTACTTTTCAACGACGTGGAAATTTAATGGTTTTTACCACAACAAAAGAAAAGAGACGACCTCAATGACTATACGCCTGGCAATCAACGGATTTGGCCGCATCGGTCGGAACGTACTCCGCGCGCTCTACTCGGGCGGCTATCGCCAGCACCTGCAAGTGGTGGCGATCAACGACCTTGGCGACACCGCGATCAACGCCCATCTGCTGCAGTTCGACAGCGTGCATGGGCGATTTCCCGGCCAGGTCGAACATGACGCCGAAAGTCTCAGGGTAGAGGGCGACGTGATTGCCGTCACGGCCATCCGCGATCCGGCGCAGCTGCCATGGAAGGCGCTGGCGGTGGATATCGTGCTCGAATGCACCGGCCACTTCACCTCTCGCGACAAGGCTGCCGCGCACCTGCAGGCCGGCGCGCGCCAGGTGCTGATCTCGGCGCCGGGCCAGGGCGTGGACGCCACGGTGGTCTTCGGCGTCAACGAAGGCATCCTGCGCGCCGAACACCAGATCGTCTCCAACGCCTCCTGCACGACCAACTGCCTGGCGCCGGTGGCCCAGGTGCTGCACCGCGAACTGGGCATCGAGCACGGCCTGATGACCACCATCCACGCCTACACCAATGACCAGAGCCTCTCCGACGTCTACCACAGCGACCCGTACCGGGCGCGTTCGGCCACCCAGTCGATGATCCCGACCAGGACCGGCGCCGCCGAAGCGGTGGGCCTGGTGCTGCCGGAACTGGCCGGCAAGCTGACGGGGCTGGCGGTGCGGGTTCCCGTCATTAACGTTTCGCTGGTGGACCTCACGGTGCAGGTCGGCCGCGATACCAGCGTGCAGGAAATCAACGAGTTGATAGAGCGTGCCAGCGAGCTTTCGCCGATCCTCGGCTTCAACCGCCTGCCGCTGGTCTCGGTGGACTTCAATCACGATCATCGCTCGGCCATCTTCGATGCCAGCCATACGCGGGTGAATGGGCGGCTGGTGAAGGTGATGGCCTGGTACGACAACGAGTGGGGGTTTTCCAATCGGATGCTGGATACGGCGCGGGTGATGGTTGCCTCACGGGGGTAAACGGTACCGGCTGCCCGCAAGAGCCCCGCACCCCAGCCCTCTCCCAGAGGGAGAGGGAGCCGATTGTTCCGGCTGGCGCCATTGGCTCTCCCTGCGCCAAACGGTCCCCTCTCCCTCTGGAGCGGGGCGCGCAGCCAGGGTCAGGGTGAGGGAAAGGCGGGGCACAGAGCTGCCAGGTTGGCCTGTTCAGCGATACAGCCGCTTCCCCTGTGCCTCCAGCACCAACAGGCGCATGTCGGCCTCGGCCCGGATCGCTTCCTGACCGAGATGATCGACGCGCTTCCACGCCTTGATCTCCTCGCGGCTGCGGCCACAGCCCAGGCAGATACCTTCTTCGAACTCGCAGACCTTGATGCACGGACTCTTCACGGACTTCCTCGTGGTTTCGGCTGGATGAATGTCAGTGGGTCTCTACTAATGGACACCCGCGCGGCGCCAAGGTCCAACTCGATTTCCCCATCGGCACCATCGACCCTGGCAATCGAAGGGTGCGCACCTTGCTAGAATCCGCCGTCCACGCTGCCCGACCTCGCCCATGCTCGCCCTCAAGCTCACCCTCGTTCCGCTGTTCCTGCTGCTGGTCTCGCTCTCCGGGCGCTGGTGGGGCCCGGCCGTGGCCGGCTGCCTGGCCGCCCTGCCCGCCATCGCGGGGCCGATCCTCTACCTGATCACCGTGGAGCATGGCCGCGACTTCGGTGCCCACGCCGCGCTGCTCGCACTGGCCGCGATCTTTGCCGCTGAAGCGTTCAACTTCGCCTATGCCTGGATCTGTCGTCGCCATGGATGGCTGCTGGCATTGACCGGCGCCATGTTCGCCTGGCTGGTGGCCGGCTGGGCTCTGACCCAACTGCCCGCCTCGCCCGTATGGGCGTTGCTCGCTGCGGCCGTGGGCGCGTTGACCAGTCAGCTGTGCATGCCCCGTGCCGAGCTGAGCGCCGCCGTCGCTCCACTGGGCCGCTTCGAGCTGGGCCTGCGCATGCTCGCCGGCGCGCTGCTGACGCTGGCCGTCACCGCCCTCGCCGGCTGGGCCGGCCCCAGCTGGAGTGGCTTGCTGGCGGTGTTCCCGCTGCTCTCCATCGTGCTTTGCGTGTCGTCCCAGCGGCTGCACGGGCCGGGGTTCGTCATTGCCCTGCTGCGCGGCATGGTCACCGGGCGACCGGCTTTCGCGGCTTTCTGCCTGTGCCTGGCGCTGCGTTTGCCAGGCAATGACATCCTGCCCAGCTTTGCCGAGGCGGCACTGCTGGCCGTTCTGCTACAGGGCACAGTGCGCTGGCTGATCGGCGTGCGATCGCGACGGCTCGCCAAAGCCGCCTGACAAAGAAAAACGCCACGGCTGAACCAGCCGTGGCGTTTTCGTCTGCAGCAGCGGGTAACGCTTAGAGCAGCGTGAAGCTCTGTTCCTTCACGTTGTCCGAATCCAGGCCGACGTAGACCTTGAACTCGCCCGGCTCCGAGGCATAGCGCAGCTGGCTGTCGTAGAAGCGCAGGTCTTCCTCGCGGATCGGGAACTGCACCACCTTCGACTCGCCCGGCTGCAGCAGGATCTTCTCGAAGCCCTTGAGCTCCTTGACCGGACGACTGATGGACGCGGCGACGTCGCGCAGGTAGAGCTGCACGGTGGTTTCGCCGGCGACCTTGCCGGTGTTCTTCACGGTGACGCTGGCGGTCAGCTGGTCGCCCTTCTTCAGCTTGCTGCCCGACAGCTTCACGTCGGAGACGCTGAAGTCGGTGTAGCTCAAGCCGTAGCCGAACGGGTACAGCGGGCCGTTCTCCGAGTCGAAGTAGCGCGAGGTGTACTTGTTCGGGTGCTCGTGGTCGAACGGGCGGCCGGTGTTCAGGTGGTTGTAGTAGATCGGCACCTGGCCCACCGAGCGCGGGAAGGTCATGGTCAGCTTGCCCGACGGGTTGTAGTCGCCGAACAGCACGTCGGCGATGGCGTTGCCGCCTTCGGTGCCGCTGAACCAGGTTTCCAGCACGGCGTCGGCGTTGGCGCTTTCCCAGCGCAGGTCCATCGGCCGGCCGTTCATCAGCACCAGCACCAGCGGTTTGCCGGTGGCCTTGAGGGCCTTGAGCAGCTCGATCTGGCTTTGCGCGATGTGCAGGTTGGTCTTGCTCGACGCCTCGTGCGCCATGCCCTGGGATTCGCCGACCACGGCCACCACCACGTCAGCCTGCTTCGCCTTCTCGACGGCTTCGTCGATCATGGCCTTCGGGCTGCGCGGGTCGACCTTCACGTCGTCGCTGTACTCGTTGAGGTATTTGACGATCTCCGGATCGTCGGTGACGTTGGCGCCCTTGGCGTAGAGCAGCGCGGCGTGGCCACGGGTGGCGGCGCCCATGCCCTCGAGCACGGTCACGGCCTGGAAGGCCTTGCCGGCGGCGGACCAGCTGCCCATCACGTCACGCTTGCTGTCGGCCAGCGGGCCGATCAGGGCGATCACGCCGTCGCGCTTGAGCGGCAGCACGCCACCCTCGTTTTTCAGCAGGACCATGCCCTTGCGCGCGATCTCGCGGGCGTCGGCGCGGTGCAGGCGCTCTTCGGCATCGGTATCCACCGGGTCCTTGCCCTGCAGGTAACGGTACGGGTCCTGGAACAGGCCCATGTCCCACTTGGCGGCGAGCACGTCGCGGCAGGCACGGTCGATCTCGTCCTGACTGATCAGCCCGGCCTTGAGCAGCTCGGGCATGTGCTTGCCGTAGAGGTCGTCGTTCATGTTCATTTCGACGCCGGCGTTGATCGCTGCCTGGGTGGCGTCGCGCTCGGTGGCGGCCACGCCGTGCTTGATCAGCTCCAGCACCGCGCCGTGGTCGCTCAGGGTCAGGCCCTTGTAGCCCCACTGCTTGCGCAGCAGGTCCTGCAGCAGCCAGGTGTTGGCGGTGGCCGGCACGCCGTTGATGCTGTTGAGCGAGACCATTACCGCGCCGGCGCCGGCATCGATGGCGGCGCGGTACGGCGGCAGGTAGTCCTGGAACATGCGCTGCGGGCTCATGTCCACGGTGTTGTAGTCGCGGCCGCCTTCGCCGGCGCCGTACAGGGCGAAGTGCTTGACCCCGGCCATGATGGTTTCCGGCTGGTTCAGGCCCTTGCCCTGGTAGCCCTTGACCACTGCGGCGGCGACCTTGCTGGTCAGCCAGGCGTCTTCGCCGAAGCCTTCGGAAACACGGCCCCAGCGTGGATCGCGGGCGATGTCGACGGTGGGCGAATAGGTCAGGTTGAGGCCATCGGCGCTGGCCTCGATGGCCGAGACGCGGGCGCTGCGTTCAATGGCCGCCAGGTCCCAGCTTGCCGCCAGCCCCAGGCCGATGGGGAATACGGTGCGGTGGCCGTGAACCACGTCGTAGGCAAAGAACAGCGGAATCTTCAGGCGGCTCTTCATGGCCGCGTCCTGCAGGTCACGGATGCCCGGACGGACCACGGTGTTGAACACTGCGCCGGTGGTGCCCTCGGCGATTTCCTTCAGCAGTACCGGCTTGGGATGGTCCGGCCCGACGCTGACCAGGCGCAGCTGGCCGATCTTCTCTTCCAGTGTCATGCGCTGCATCAGGCTGTCGATGAAGGCGTCCTTCGACTGGCCGGCGAGCGGTACGGCAGGAGCATCGGCAGGCGCCTGGGCGGCGGAAAGCGAAGCGCTGGTCAGGCCCAGCAGGAGGCCGAGCCAGCAGATACGGCTGATTGGAGTTCTTTTCATATGGGTACTCAGCAGCCTGCGCGAAGCGCCGGGCCACTGTGGAATGTTGTTAGAGGGGCATCGAACAGGTGGGATTCCGGCGACTCCCCCGGGTGTAGTCGCCAGCGCCTTTCGAACGCGGCACATAAGGTCGTCGCGCCGAGGGCGGAAGTCAATCACCGAACGGCTGGAAAACGCCGGTGAATGGGTCTCAATGGTCGCGATTGAGCCGGTTGAATTCCATTTCCTCGCGCATGGCTTCGCGCAGGGCGCGTTCCTCGTCCCACTCTTCTTCCGGCGCGGGGGCCGGCGGCTGGGGCGCCGGTTCCGGCTGCGCAGCGGGCTCGGCCGGCGCACCGGGTTCGGCGGCACCTGCAGCCTCGGCGTCGGACGCGACTTCGGGCAGGCCGTGGACGCCGCTGAAATCGGCATCCACGCCGCTGTCTTCGTCGTCACTCGGCGGAAGGTCGATGAGGTCGTCGAAGTCGGTCTTCAGGCCCTGCTCCATCTCGTCCAGCTCGGCGAGCAGGCTGCGGAAGCTGGTTTCTTCCTTCGGTTCTTCCGGCGGCGCGGGCTCCGGCTCCTCGCCGGCATCGCGCACGGCCTGGTCGGCCAGTGCCTGCAGGGACGGCGGGATGTAGTCCTCGCCGTACTCCTCGGGGCCGGGCAGGCTGACGGTGGGCGCCATGTCCTCGAGGATCGGCTGCGGCTCGGGCTCCATCAGCTTCAGCTCGGCCAGCGGCGGCAACTCCTCCAGGCTCTTCAGGTTGAAGTAGTCGAGGAAGGTCCGGGTGGTGGCGAGCATGGCCGGGCGGCCGGGGACTTCACGGTAGCCGACGATGCGGATCCACTCGCGCTCCATCAGCGTCTTGACGATCTGGGTGTTCACCGCGACGCCACGGATTTCCTCGATCTCGCCACGGGTGATGGGCTGGCGGTAGGCGATCAGCGCCAGGGTCTCCAGCAGCGCACGGGAATAGCGCTGCGGGCGCTCCTCCCACAAACGGCCTACCCAGGAGGCGAACTTCTCGCGCACCTGCAGGCGGTAGCCGGTGGCAACTTCCTTCAGTTCATAAGCCCGCCCGGCACAGGACAGGCCCAGCACCGCCAGCGCGTCGCGGAACTGCTGGGGCTCGGGGCGCTCGGCTTCCTCGAACAGCTCGCCGAGGCGCTCCAGCGACATGGGCTTGCCGGCAGCCAGGAGGATGCCTTCGAGCAGGGTCGCCAGTTCTTGCGGGTCGGAGAGATTCATCGGGAAGCTCGGGTCAGGTCATAAGGTTGCGGTACAGGCGGGAAAACTACTCAAAGCGCGGCGCCAGGGCAACGCTGTCGGATCACAGCGGCTCTTCGTCCGGCTCGCTGCCGGCCTCGGCGATCTCGTCGAAGTGGCCGTCCTCGAAGGTCAGGTCAGCCGGCACCTCCTCGCGGGGCTCGAAGACATCCTCGTCGCCCTCCTCCAGCACCTCCTCGACGGGTGCAGCGCCTTCCTGCACCTCGCTGCGGGCACGGACATGGATCGGCGCGAAGGCCTCGTTCTGCACCAGCTCCACCAGTTGCTCCTTCACCAGTTCCAGCACCGCCATGAAGGTCACCACCACGCCCAGCTTGCCTTCCTCGACACGGAACAGCGTGATGAAGGGCACGAAACCCTCGCCCTTCAGGCGCTCGAGGATCTCGCTCATGCGCTCGCGGGTGGAGAGCATTTCGCGGGTGACCTGGTGGCTTTCGAACAGGTCGGCGCGGCGCAGCACCTCGGCCATGCACAGCATCAGCTCCTGCATGTCCACGTCCGGCAGCAGCCGGCGCGCCCGCGCATCCGGCGCGGCGATGGTCGGCACCACGTAGTCACGACCCAGGCGCGGCAGTTCGTCGAGGTCCTCGGCGGCCTTCTTGAAGCGCTCGTACTCCTGCAGGCGGCGGATCAGCTCGGCGCGCGGGTCGTCCTCTTCTTCCTCGGCCTCGGCCGAGCGCGGCAGCAGCATGCGCGACTTGATCTCGGCGAGCATGGCGGCCATTACCAGGTACTCGGCGGCCAATTCCAGGCGCACCGACTTCATCAGCTCGACGTAGCCCATGTACTGGCGGGTGATCTCCGCCACGGGGATGTCGAGGATGTTGATGTTCTGCTTGCGGATCAGGTAGAGCAGCAGGTCGAGCGGACCCTCGAAGGCTTCGAGGAAGACCTCCAGGGCGTCCGGCGGGATGTACAGGTCCTGCGGCATCTCCGTCAGGGCCTCGCCGTAGACGAGCGCCAGTTGCACCGGCACCTGGTATTCAGGGGCGGCGGCAGGGGCTTCCGGCTCGGTCAGGTCACTCATCGGCCACTCGTCAGGCTCAGGGTTGGAAGGCGGCATTATCCCTGCTTTTGCCGGCGGCGCGAGGGGCTTTTGGCGGATTCGCAGCGCACTCGGCACACCTGTGCGTAGGAGCAACTGTCTTCTTCTGCGAGTCCGTGCTCGGGGGTTCCTCCCTCTCCCCAGCCCTCTCCCTGAAGGGAGAGGGAGCCGTCCGTCCCGGCTGATGCCATGGTTTCATCCTACTCCGAACGGTCCCCTCTCCCCCTGGGAGAGGGTTAGGGTGAGGGCTGATCCGAGTACAGGACTGTCGGGTAGGAGCGACTCTGTCCGCGATCGTTTTCCGGCGGCTCCGAGCCGGCCGGCGGCACATGGCGGACGGAGTCCGCTTACGCAGTCGGCAAGACCGCGTGCTCAGCGGTACGACAGCCCCATGGCATGCCGCACCTCCACCAAGGTCTCCCGCGCCGCCTCACGGGCGCGCTCGGCGCCTTCGGCGAGGATGCTGCGCACCAGTTCGGGGTTGTCCTCGTAGTCCAGCGCGCGCTCCTGGATCGGCGCCAGTTCCTGGAGGATCGACTCGATCAGCGGCCGCTTGCAGTCCAGGCAGCCGATCCCGGCGCTGCGGCAGCCTTCCTGCACCCACTGGCGGCAGCCGTCGTCGGAATAGATCAGGTGCCACTGCCACACCGGGCAGCGCTCCGGGTCGCCCGGATCGCGACGGTGCACGCGCGCAGGGTCCGTGGGCATGCGCGCGATCTTTTCCTCGATCACGGCCGGGCTGTCGCGCAGGGCGATGGTGTTGTGGTGCGACTTGGACATCTTCTGTCCGTCCAGCCCCGGCATCTTCGGTGCGTGGCTGGTCAGGGTGTGCGGCTCGGGCAGGAGCATGCGGCTGCTGCCTTCGAGGTAGCCGAACAGCCGGTCGCGGTCGCCCAGGGTCAGGCTCTGCTGCTCCATCAGCAGCGCGCGGGCGGTTTCCAGCGCTTCGGCGTCGCCCTGTTCCTGCCAGGCCCGGCGCAGGCTGGCGTACAGCTTGCCGGTCTTCTTGCCCAGGCGGGCGATGGCAGTCTGCGCACGGTCCTCGAAGTCCACCTCGCCGCCGTACAGGTGGTTGAAGCGGCGGGCGATCTCGCGGGTGAATTCGACATGGGCGAACTGGTCGGAGCCCACCGGCACCAGGCCTGCGCGGTAGATCAGGATATCCGCGGCCTGCAGCAGCGGGTAGCCGAGGAAGCCGAAGGTGGAGAGGTCCTTGTGGACCAGTTTCTCCTGCAGCTCCTTGTAGGTCGGCACACGCTCCAGCCAGGACAGCGGGCAGATCATCGACAGCAGCAGGTGCAACTCGGCGTGCTCGGGGACCTGGGACTGGATGAACAGCGTCGCCGCGCTGGGGCTGACGCCCACCGCCAGCCAGTCGATGGCCATGTCGCGCACGTGCTGGCGGATGCTGGCGGTCTCGTCGTACTCGGTGGTCAATGCATGCCAGTCGACGATGGAGAAGTAACACTCGTATTCGTGCTGGAGTTTCACCCAGTTCTGCAGCACGCCGTGGTAATGCCCCAGGTGCAGGCGCCCGGTGGGGCGCATGCCGGACAGCACGCGGCGCAGGGATTCGACGCTGGTCAAGCGGTCAACCTCGCGGGTTCGGCGATGGAACGAGGGAGTATAGCCAGCACGCCGGGCGTGTTCAGGCGTTGACCATGAAGGGTTCCGGATCGCCGCAGCCGACGCGTACCACCACCGGGTCTTCGTCGGTGAGGGCGATCACGGTGGAAGCTTCGCCGCCGCCGAAACCACCATCGATGATCAGGTCGACCAGGTGTTCCAGCTGGTCGCGCATCTCGTAGGGGTCGTTCAGTGGCTCCGTCTCCCCCGGCAGGATCAGGCTCACGCTCATCAGCGGCTCACCCAGCTCCTCCAGCAGCGCCAGGGCGATCGGGCAGGCCGGCACCCGCAGGCCAATGGTGCGGCGCTTGGGGTGCAGCAACATGCGCGGCACTTCGCGAGTGGCGTTGAGGATGAAGGTATAGGGGCCGGGTGTATGCGCCTTGAGCAAGCGGAACAGGCGCGTGTCGACCTTGGCGTAGAGGCCGAGCTCCGACAGGTCACGGCAGACCAGGGTGAAGTTGTGCTTGTCGTCCAGCCGGCGGATGTGGCGGATGCGCTCCACCGCGGCCTTCTCGCCGATGCGACAACCCAACGCATAGGACGAGTCGGTGGGATAGGCGATCACTCCCCCCTGGCGGACGATCTCCACGGCCTGCTTGATCAGGCGCGCCTGGGGATTTTCCGGGTGGATCTGAAAGAACTGGCTCATGGAGTCTCCTCGATCCCGATAGCGTTCTCGGCACTGGCGAAGCGCGGCCAGAGTGGCGGCAGGTCCTCCGGCACGCTGCGGTACAGCCCCAGCTCCGACCAATCACTGGGACCGTGGAAGTCGCTGCCAGCCGTGACCATCAGGCCGAACTCGCGGACCAGGATGCTCAATACGCCGACCTGCTCGGCCGGCTGCGGGCCGTTACAGACTTCCAGCGCATGGCCGCCGGCGGCGATGAAATCCGCCACCAGCTTGCGCCGCTTGGTGCGGGTGAAATCGTACTGGTAGGGGTGCGCGAGGCTGACCCAGGCGCCGGCCGCGCGCAGGGTGCCGACGGCGTCGGCGAGGCTCGGCCAGTGCTGCTTGACGTCGCCCAGCTTGCCGGCGCCCAGCCACTTGCGGAAGGCTTCGGCGCGGTCCTTGACATGGCCCTGGCGCAGCAGGAACTCGGCGAAGTGCGGGCGTGCCGGCGCGTTTTCGCTGTCGCCCAGCTCCGCCTGGATCGCCCGCGCGCCCTCGAAGGCTCCGGGCATGCCCTTGGCTTCCAGGCGCCGGCCGATCTCCTCGGCACGGCTCCAGCGGGCGCGGTGCAGGTCGCCCAGCGCCTTCACCAGCGGCTCGGCCGTCGCGTCGAAGCCATAGCCCAGCACATGAATGGTCGCCCCACCCCAGGTGCAGGAGACCTCGACGCCATCCACCAGCTCCATGCCCAGCGCCTCTGCAGCGCGGCGCGCCTCGGGCAGGCCGTCGAGGGTGTCGTGGTCGGTCAGCGCCAGCACGCGCACGCCGCGCCCGTGGGCACGCTCGACCAGGGCGGTCGGGCTGAGCTGTCCGTCGGACGCGGTGCTGTGGCAGTGCAGGTCGACTCGCATGCGGTTTCCTGGGGACGAGGGGATAACTTTCTGTATAGACGCTTCTGTGCCAACGCTCCCGCGGCAACGGCTTGAAACCATGATCTGACGCAGCGTTGGGCGGATGGCCCTTTCAGTTCACCCGCAGGTTGGTATTATGCCGGCTCTACTGGGCTCTGGCTGCCGTAATGAAGCAATTCATCGATTTCATTCCCCTCATCCTCTTCTTCATCGTCTACAAGCTCGACCCGCGCAACGTCGAACTCGCCGGCCAGAGCTTCTCGGTCGGGGGAATCTACAGCGCCACGGCCGTGCTGATCGCCACCTCCGTGGTGGTCTACGGCGCCCTGCTGATCAAGCAGCGCCGATTGGACAAAGGCCAGTGGGTGACGCTCGCCGCCTGCCTGGTGTTCGGCGGCATGACCCTGGCCTTCCACAGCGAAACCTTCCTCAAATGGAAGGCACCGGTGGTGAACTGGCTGTTCGCCCTGGCCTTCGCCGGCAGCCACTTCATCGGCGACCGCCCGCTGATCCAGCGCATCATGGGCCATGCGGTCAACCTGGCCGACGCTCTCTGGGCGAAGCTGAACATCGCCTGGGTGCTGTTCTTCCTGATCTGCGGCTGTGTCCAGTTGTTCGTCGCCTTCACCTTCCAGAGTATCTGGGTGGACTTCAAGGTATTCGGCAGCCTGGGCATGACCCTGCTGTTCCTGATCGGCCAGGGCGTGTTCCTGGCCCGCCACATGCACGATGAACCTACCGGCGAAAAACCCAAGGACTGACATGCTCTACGCGATCATTGCCCGTGACATCACCGCCTCCCAAGAACGCCGCCTGGCCGCGCGCCCCGCGCACATCGCCCGCCTGGAGCAACTGAAGGAAGAGGGCCGCCTGGTCCTGGCCGGCCCGCACCCGGCCATCGACAGCAACGACCCGGGCGCCGCCGGCTTCACCGGCAGCCTGATCGTCGCCGAATTCGACTCCCTGGCCGCCGCGCAAGCCTGGGCCGACGCCGACCCGTACCGCGCCGCTGGCGTCTACGCTGAAGTCGTGGTCAAGCCATTCAAGAAAGTCCTGCCGTAACGACGCCCCATCGTTGCAGCCCCAGGGCAGGGACGCCGGGGATGCGCAGTCGTATCCGCCGGCCCATCCGGGCAGGCGCCGTATCATCGAACAAGGAGTCCCGATGTATCGTCTGCCCTTGCTGCTCTGCCTCGCCCTGCCCCCCGCCGCCCTGGCCGAAGAGCCCGCCACGGAACCACCGGCACCGGCACTGTCCAATACTCAGCCCTCCGCCCTGCCCGACAATGCCCCCAGTACCGAGGCCAATGCCGAGCAGGAAACCGCTGAACGCCTGAAGGAACTGGAAAGCCGCCTCGCCGAAAGCGAGCAGCAGCGCCAGGTTCTGGCCACACAATTGGCCAACCCGGACAATAGCCAGGACGAAGCTCAGATCGTCGGTCTGCGCCAGGAGAACCAGCGCCTGAAACTGCAATTGCGCGAAGCGCAGGCCAACCAGCCGCCTCGCCTGTTAACCGAGCAGCAGACCTGGTACGTCGCCGGCGCCGGCACGGCCCTGCTGGCCTTCATCCTCGGTGCACTGGCCCGCGGCAGGCGCCGCCAGCGCCGCGAATGGATCAACTGAAAGATGTCCCTGCATGAGTGAATTGCTGCTGATCGACGACGATGTCGAACTCTGCGAACTGCTGAGCACCTGGCTGACCCAGGAAGGCTTCAGCATCCGCGCCGCCCATGATGGCGCGCAGGCCCGTGCTGCACTCGGCAGCCGAGCGCCGGACGCGGTCGTGCTCGACGTCATGCTGCCCGACGGCAGCGGCCTGGAGCTGCTCAAGTCGCTGCGCAGCGACCACCCGGACCTGCCGGTGCTGATGCTCTCCGCCCGAGGCGAGCCGCTGGACCGTATCCTCGGCCTGGAACTGGGAGCCGACGACTACCTGGCCAAGCCCTGCGACCCGCGCGAACTGACCGCCCGCCTGCGCGCCGTGCTGCGCCGCAGCCACCCGGCGCAACCCGCCGCGCAACTGGAACTGGGCGACCTGGCGCTGAACCTGTCGCGCGGCGTGGTCAGCATCGGCCCCGAAGAGATCAGCCTGACCCTCTCCGAGAGCCGCATCCTCGAAGCCCTGCTGCGCCAACCGGGCGAGCCACTGGACAAGCAGGCCCTGGCGCAGCTCGCGCTGGGCCGCAAGCTGACGCTGTACGACCGCAGCCTGGACATGCACGTCAGCAACCTGCGCAAGAAGCTCGGCGGCCACCCCGACGGCCGCCCGCGCATCCTCGCTCTGCGCGGGCGCGGCTACTTCTACGCGCCCTGAACCCTCCGCACTGCTGGCCTGGGCCGCTCTGGCCCGGGCTTTCGTAAAGATTCCAGCAGGGCCTCACCTAATCTTTACCGAAGCTTTACGTGGGCCTGACCGCCCTTGACCTTGCCGACCCTAGACTGGGCTCATCCGGTAACGACCGGCCCCTGAAAGGAGAAACACCATGCGCAAGACCCTGACCGCCCTGCTGATCGCCGCCGCCCTGCCGACCGTCGCGCTGGCGGCCACTCCCGCGCCGACCGACGCTCCGCCGCCGGCCCCGTTCATGAAAGACCATGGCCCCGGCAAGCACGGTGGCGAACGCGGCGGTGCGTTCCGCGAACTGAACCTGACCCAGGACCAGCGCCAGCAAGTCGGCAAGGTGATGGGCGACTCGATGAAGGATCGCCGCGCGATCACCGAGAAATACTGGAACAAGCTGCCCGAAGCCGATCGCAAGGCCATGCAGGAAGAGCTCAAGGCCAACCACGACAAGGCTGACGCCAGCATTCGCGGCATCCTCACTCCCGAGCAGCAGAAGAAGTTCGACGAGCTGAAGAAGCAGCGTGAACAGCGCAAGGCCGAATGGGCGGAATTCCAGACCTGGAAGGCCCAGAAGGACGGCGCCAAGACCAACTGATCGCTCCACGATGGGCAGGCGCCGGGTTATGCCCGGCGTCTTGCCGTGAGCCCTGACAACGGATAGACCATGCGGCTGAACAGGAAGACCATGCGTTCACTCTTCTGGCGGATCCTCGCCGCCTTCTGGCTCGCCCTGCTGCTGGTGGCCGGACTGTCCATCCTGCTGGGCCGCGCGCTGAACCAGGACACCTGGGTCATCGCCCGCTATCCGGGGCTGCACGACATCGCCAAGCAATGGACCCTGCTCTACGAAACACAAGGCCCGGAAGCCGCACAGCAATTGCTGGAAAGCCGGCGCAAGGACTACGAACTCTCGGTGCAGGTGCTCGACGAGACCGGCCAGCGCCTGGTCAACGGCACCTACCTGCCGCGCCCGCCGCGTCCGCGAGACAACCATTTCGACCGCGAGAACCTGCCGCGCTTCCCCTGGCGTCAGCTGAGCCAGGAATACACCAGCAGCCGCACCGACCAGACCTACCTGTTCATCTACCGCATTCCACACCCGACCCTGCAGGCCTGGCACCGCAGCAGTCTGCTCTGGCCGCTCAGCGCCCTGGGCATCGCTCTGGTGGTGCTGACTGTGTTCAGCCTGCTGCTGACCCTGTCCATCACCCGCCCGCTGAATCGCCTGCGCCGCGCCGTGCATGACCTCGGCCAGACCAGTTATCAACAGGACAGCCTCGCCCGCCTCTCTCGCCGTGGCGACGAACTGGGCGTGCTGGCCCGCGACTTCAACCGCATGGGCGCCCGCCTGCAAGGGCTGATCGGCAGCCAGCGCCAGCTGCTGCGCGATGTGTCCCACGAACTGCGTTCACCACTGGCGCGCCTGCGCATTGCCCTGGCCCTGGCCGAACGTGCCGGCCCCGAACAGCGCGCCGCCATGTGGCCACGCCTGGAACAGGAATGCGATCGCCTGGAAGCGCTGATCGGCGAAATCCTCGCCCTCGCCCGTCTCGACGCCGATCCCGGCCCCACCAGCCGCATCGACCTGCTGCCATTGTTCGAACGCCTGCGCAATGACGCGCAACTGCTCTACCCGGAACAGGACATCCAGCTCGACATCGCTGCGCAACTGGCCCTGGACGGCTGGCCGGACATGCTCGAACGCGCCCTCGACAACCTGCTGCGCAATGCCCTGCGATTCAACCCGGCGGACCAGCCGCTGGAAGTGCAGGCCCGGGTCGATGGCGATCGTGTGCGCATCAGCATCCGCGACCACGGCCCCGGCGCCAGCGAGGAACACCTGACGCAACTGGGCGAACCTTT
>NZ_BDAI01000008.1 GCF_002091755.1 Pseudomonas nitroreducens NBRC 12694 | reverse complement strand
AGTGAGCTTGATATCGGCGTCCTGGCACGGGGTGATGCTCGGGCCGTCGTCGAGGAAGGTCAGCTTGCCCCCCAGGTCGATCTGCGCGGTGGCGCTGTCGCCATCCTTGTCGGTGATGGTGGCGGTCAGGGCGATCTTGCCGGCCAGGGTCAGCGCATCGTTGGGATCGCTGGCATCGGGATGGGCCAGGGCCCGCAGTTGCTCCAGGGTAACCTTGCCGTCACCGTCGATGGTGACGCGGAAGGCCACGGTGCTGGTGCCTTCAAGGCGCCCTTCCACACCATTGGCGGTGTTGTAGAGGAAGATCCGCTCACCGGTGGCGGTGTCTTTCAGGCCGCTATCGGTGTTGTCCGCGGCTTCGAGCTTGTAGCTGATGGAGCCGGCGCCGTCCGCACCGAACTGGCCGTTGAACAGGTCGGCGACGGAGTTGCTGGTGGCGGCCTGCCCGAGTTGGGTCTCGTCCACGGTGAGGTGGATATCGCCACCTTCCACCGGCGCGATGCGCGGGCCATCGTCGAGGAAGGTGAGCTTGCTGCCCAGATCGAGACTGGCGCTCTGATGGTCGCCGTCGGCGTCGGTCACGGTGGCAGACAGGCTGATCTTGCCGGCGCCCAGGCTCAGCGGGTCGTTGGCATCGGCAGCGTCCGGGTGCACCAGCGCACGCACCTGGTCGAGGGTGATCTTGCCGTCGCTACCCAGGGTCACTCGGAAGGCGACCGCCCCGTCGGCACCGCCCACACGTCCTTCGACGCCGTTGGCGGTGTTGAACAGGAAGATCTTGTCGCCGGTGGCGGTGTCTTTCAGCCCGCTGTCGGTATTGTCGGTCGTACCGATCCTGTAGGTGATGGTGCCGGCGCCGTCAGCGCCGAACTGGGCGTTGAACAGATCACCCACCGCCACGCTGCTGGTGGCGTCCTGGCCGAGGTTGGTCTCGTCCACGGTCAGATGCAGGCCTTCGGTATTGCCCACGGCGACGTTCGGGCCGTCATCGGTGAAGCTCACCCGGCCGCCGAGGTCGATGGAGCTGCTGGAGGAAACGCTGTCGCCGTCGCGGTCGGTGACCGTCAGGTTGCCCTGCAGTTGCACCAGGCCGGAATCGAGCACTGCGGTCTGGCTGGCATAACCGCTTTCACTGCCCGGCAGGGCATGGTCGATGGCACTGTACTGCGTCAGGGTAACCACGCCGCTGCCATTCACCGACAGCGAGAACACGGTGTTCTCGCCGGTAATGCCGGCGGCGCTGGCGGAGGTGGAGGCGACGATGGCGCCGCCGACGCTGTACAGGTAGATAGTGGCGCCGCCGCTGGTCAGGCCCGAGTTGGCGCCGTTGCCGCCGACCAGGTTCAGGCTGTAGGTCAGTTGGGTGCTGCCGGCGCCGTCGCCGCCATAGTTGGCGGTCACCTGGAAGGCCGAGCTGTAGTCGGCGGTGGACGTGTCGAAGGCCGCACCAGCGGTGTTGGCGTCGTGGGTCTGCAGCAGCACCTCCACGCCATTGTCGGCGGACAGGCCGGCCTGCGGTGCATCGTCGACGATGCCCACGGTCAGGGTTCCATTGGCCGGGGTGCCGTTGCCATCGGTGATGGTGTAGGGAATATCGAAGGTCAGGGTGTCTTCGCTGCCCTTCACCGGATGATCCACCGGCTGCAGCAAGTTCACTTCGAAGGCGCCGGTATTGATATCGGTGAGGGTCACGGTGAACACCGGAGTGCCATTGGCGCTACCGGTCAGTACATGGCCGTCGGGGCTGACGCTGTAGGTGATGGCGACACCGCCTGAGGTCAGGCTGGGCAGCCCTGCAGTGCCCCACGAGAAGCTGCCGACGCCATCGCTGCCGAAGTTGTAGCCGAGGCTGCCGGTGAAGGTCGCGCCTTCGCCTGCACCATCGGGAATCCCGCCGGGCAGGCCGGCCTCGAATACGTTGGCGGTACCAGGGCCGTTGGGGCCAGCGCTCGGCTGGCCATCCGGCGGCAGGACCTCGGGCGGCGTAACGGCCTCGGCTCGCGGCTGCGGAACGCCGTCGAACTCGCGCAGGGGCAGTGGCCCGGAGCCGATCGGCCCGGTGGGGAAGCCGATGGTCGGGTCGATATGCCCGCCGACTTCGGTCAGCAGGACGAAGGAGTGCCCGCCACCGGGTTTGCCATTGGCGGCGTTGCCCGCCTGGGGACCTGCGGCAGTGGCTTCGGCCTGCTGGGTCGGGTCGGCGCCCGCGGCGATGGCGGCCTGCAGGGCCTTGACGTCGGCGGTGTCTTTCGCGCTCGGCGGCGCAGGCTGTTGTGCTACCTGCTCGTCACCGTTCTGCGCCTGGTGCGCAGCAGCGAGCATCTGCGAGGTCAGCGGCAAGGCGCTGTCGCGGCCCAGGGTGATCTCGCCGCCGCCAGCGACTTTCAATGCCACCGCGCCATTGGCGCCGGTGACCAGCTGCTCGCCTACGAAAACCTTGTCTCCCTGTTCCAAAGGACGACGCGATCCATCGGCGGCTACCGCAAACACTTCGCCGATTACCTTGCTGACGACACCCATCAAAGTAGCCATGAGTCCTTCCTCCACTGCACTGTCCGCGGCCGGTTCCACCGACACGCAAGTAACCTGAACAGGCCATGGCACGCTTGTATCCGGATGCCGCTACGAAAGCTGCGAAGGGTGCGAAAAGGACTGGTAGCGTTTGCGTATCAAAAAGCCAGCGACAATTTTCTGTCATGCTGGCCACGCGTTTTATTGTCCTTCTGCGGTGGTCCCCGCCCTAACTGCTACAAACCGTACCTGGCTTCGTTTGCAAGCGCCTTTCCCGCCCATACCCAGGAAATACGAGGGCTTGCACGTTCAAACAATGTGCGGTTTTTCACATGACTCATAAGATTTTTTCCGAATAACCCATGTGAAAAATTCTTCTGAGGTTTTCGAAAAGTTGTTCTTAGCTCTGATGTTACAGGCGTGAAACGCTTGATAAGAGAAAAAAGCCAATAAATTGGCGATTCAAGAGCATCGAAGTACAGAACACCAGGAGCAAAGCCATGCGCAGTCGTAACGCGGCACTATGGAGCGGTGTATTTTTGGCGGTGTCAGGGGCCCATGGGCAGGCAATGACCCTGACTGAAGCTATACAAAGCACGCTGCAGTACCACCCGGAAATCAGTCAGAGCGTGAACAGTCGCCTGACTGCGGATGAAGAACTCAAGTTTGCAAGGGGAGGCTATCTGCCAACCGTCGATCTCGTGGCCGGATACGGCCGGGAGAACACCGACAGCCCGACCACTCGCGCGGCGGGCAATCACAACGATGAAACCCTGACCCGTGGTGATGCGGAAATCCGTCTGCGGCAAATGCTGTTCGACGGTTTCGGCACGCCCAACGAGGTCAAGCGCAACGAATCCAACGTCAACTCCAAGGCCTTCCGCATCCTCGGCACCTCCGAGACCGCCGCCCTGCGCACCGTCGAGGTCTACCTCGAAGTGCTCAAGCGTCGCGAAATGGTGACCCTGGCGAAGAACAACCTGCAGGCCCACGAACGCATCGGCGATCAGATTCGCCTGCGCAGCGAGCGAGGCGTCGGCAGTACCGCGGACAACGACCAGGCCATCGCGCGTCTGGCCCTGGCGCAGAACAACCTCTACACCGAGGAAGTGAACCTGGCCGACGCCGAGGCGAATTTCTACAGCGCCACCGGCAAGATGCCCGACCAGCTGGAAATGCCCACCACGATCAAGGCCGAAGTGCCGCCGGACCTGCTGAGCGCCCGCCAAAACATGCTCAGCGACAACCCGCTGCTGAAATCGGCGCAGGCCGACGTCAATGCCGCCGAATCCCAGTACGAGGCGGCCAAGGCGCCCTTCTATCCGCGCTTCGACGCGGAGCTGGCCAAGGCGGCCAACAATAACGTCGACGGCGACGAAGGCCACTACAACAGCTGGGAAGCCCAGGTAGTGATGCGCTACAACCTGTTCAACGGGATGCGCGACAAGGCTCACCTGAATGCCACCTCGCACCAGATCGGCGAGGCCCAGGACATCCGCAACAACGCGCTGCGGCTGCTCAACGAGAACCTCTCGCTGGCCTGGGACGCGATGGAAAACTCGCGCAAGCAGACCCAGCCGGCCCGTGAATACGCCGACTACACCCGCAAGGTGCGCGAGGCGTACCAGCAACAGTTCACTCTCGGCCAGCGCACCCTGCTCGACCTGCTGGACAGCGAGAACGAACTGTTCACCGCCAACCGTCGCTACACCGAAGTGCGCTACACCGAGGAGTACTCGATGTACCGCGTGCTGGGCAGCATGGGTTCGCTGCTGCGCTCCCAGCATGTGGTAGCGCCCCACGAGTCGGTGGCGCTGTCGGACGTGAAGAACGAGGCACGCCTGCCTGACCTGAAATAAGAAAGTCGCACACATTCGCCGCCTCCCCCACGCTGCCCAGCCTTGGGGAGGCGGCCGTGAAGCGATACGACGGGGCACGGAAAACCCGGCGTCCGGCGAGGGCCGGCGAGCACCTGCAAGTGCTCGCCGGCTGCTGCTGGCGTGGGCTGGCCCGGCCCGGGAGGAAGTAGCGTGACCATGATCATCCAGGAGCGCAGCGCACCCGCGCCGGGCGATCCGCGCCTGAGCCATGACGATCCCCTGCTCGACGGACTGCTGATTCTCTGCCGCCTGCACGGTTGCGCGGTGAGTCGCAACAGCCTCGCCGCCGGACTGCCGCTGCCCAACCAGCGCCTGTCCGCCAGCCTGCTGCCGCGCGCCGCCGCGCGTGCCGGGCTGCAGGGGCGACTGCTGCGCCGCGAGCTGAAGAGCATTTCCAGCCTGAACCTGCCGGTGCTGCTGCTGCTCAACGACGGCCGCAGCGCGGTGTTGCGCCAATGGCGCGACGACGGCCAGGCACTGATCCTGCCCTGCGAAACCGAAGGCGGCGAGCAGGCCGTGAGCGCCGAGGAACTGGCCGCCCAGTACAGTGGCCAGGCCCTCTTCGCCCGCCCGCGCCACGAACTGGAGGCCGCCCGCAAACCGCTGGTGCCGCGGGTCGAAGCCTGGTTCCGCGACACCCTGCGGCTCTCGCGCTGGCTTTATACCGATGCCCTGGTCGCCAGCCTGCTGATCAACCTGCTGGGCATGCTGGTGCCGCTGTTCGTCATGCAGACCTACGACCGCGTGGTGCCCAACCAGGCGATCTCGACCCTCTGGGTACTGGCGGCCGGCCTGCTGCTGGGAACGATGTTCGAACTGCTGCTGCGCGTGCTGCGCTCCAACCTGCTGGACATGGCCGGCAAAAAGACCGACGTGGTGCTGTCCGCCACCCTGTTCGACCGCATCACCGGCATGTCGCTCAAGGCCAAGCCCGAGACCATCGGCGGCTTCGCCCAGAGCATCCATGACTTCCAGGGCCTGCGCGAATTCCTCACCGCACTGACCCTCACGAGCCTGATCGACCTGCCCTTCTCGATCCTGATGATCCTGGTCATCGGCCTGCTCGGCGGCTGGCTGATCGCGATCCCACTGCTGGCCTTCCCGCTCACCATCGTCTTCGCCCTGATCATCCAGAGCCGCCTGCGCGACACGGTGCAGAAGAGCCTGACCCTGGGCGCCGAACGCCAGGCGCTGCTGATCGAAACCCTCGGCGGCCTGGAAACCCTCAAGGCCTGCGGCGCCGAGAGCGAGCGCCAGTACCGCTGGGAAGCCACCCATGGCGCGCTGGCACGGCTGGACAACCACGCGCGCTTCCTCTCCGCCCTGGCCACCAACGGCACCCTGTTCCTCCAACAGTTCGCCGGCATGGCGATGATCTGCGCCGGGGTCTACAGCATCCTCGACGGCAACCTCAGCGTCGGCGCCCTGGTCGCCAGCTACATGCTCAACAGCCGCGTACTCGCCCCGCTGGGGCAGATCGCCGGGCTGATCACCCGTTACCAGCAGGCGCGCCTGACCATGAAGAGCACCGACGCGCTGATGGAACTGCCCCAGGAACGCCAGGCCCGCCAGCGCCCGCTGGAGCGCACCCAGTTGCACGGCGCACTGGAGGTCCGCCAACTGAGCTTCAGTTATCCGGAGCAGACCAGCCCGGCGCTGAACCACGTCAGCCTGCGCCTGGCCCCCGGCGAGAAGATCGGCATCATCGGCAAGAGCGGCTCGGGCAAGAGCACCTTCGGCCGCCTGCTGATGGGCTTCTATCACCCGGACGAAGGACAGATCCTGCTGGACGGCCTGGACCTGCGCCAGCTCGACGTCTCCGACCTGCGCCAGCAGATCGGCTACGTCGCCCATGACCTGCCGCTGCTGGCTGGCAGCCTGCGCGACAACCTGACCCTGGGCGCGCGCTACGTCAGCGACGCGCGGATGCTCGAAGTGGCCGAACTGACCGGCGTCAGCGAACTGGCCCGGCAACACCCGGCCGGCTTCGACCGGCCGGTGGGCGAGCGCGGCCAGCTGCTCTCCGGCGGCCAGCGCCAGGCGGTGCTGATGGCCCGCGCGCTGCTGCTCGACCCGCCGATCCTGCTGCTCGACGAGCCCACCAGCGCCATGGACAACAGCAGCGAGGAGATCCTCCGCAAGCGCCTGCACGAGGCCTGCCGCGACAAGACCCTGCTGCTGGTCACCCACCGCACCTCGATGCTCAGCCTGGTCGACCGCCTGCTGGTGCTCGACAGTGGCCGCATCGTCGCAGACGGCCCGAAAGACGCGGTCATCGAAGCATTGCGCAAGGGCCACGTCGGCCCGGCAGCGGGGTAATGGCCATGCACTTTTCGCAATCGATCCGCGGCTACCTGGGCGGCAACGGCGCCCGCGACACCGAATTCATGCCCGAGGTGCAAGGCACCCTGCTGGAAGACTCGCCCAACGCCACGCGCATCACGCTCTGGGCAGCACTTGGGCTGCTGGTGGCGGCCATCACCTGGGCGTACTTCGCCGACATCGAGGAAGTCACCAAGGGCGAAGGCAAGGCCATCCCCTCCTCCAAGGTGCAGACCATCCAGAACCTGGAGGGCGGCATCGTCTCGGAAATCTTCGTCCGCGAAGGCCAGGTGGTGAACAAGGGCCAGCCGCTGCTGCGCCTGGACGACACGCGCTTCTCCTCCAACAAGGGCGAGTCCGAGGCCGACCGCAACTCGCTGGAAGCCCGCGTGGAGCGCCTGAAAGCGGAAGCGGACGGGCGTGCGCCGGACTTCACCGACGACCTGAAGAAAGCCGCGCCGCAGGTCGTGGAGGACCAGATGGCGCTCTACCAGACCCGCATGCAGCGGCAGAACAGCGAGCTGAACATTCTTCAGGAACAACTGCGCCAGAAGACCCAGGAATTGCAGGAGTTCCGCGCCAAGACCCAGCAATACCGCTCCAGCCTCGGCCTGGTGCAGCAGGAGATCAACATGTCCGAGCCGCTGGTGAAGGCCGGTGCGGTCTCCCCCGTCGAGCTGCTGCGCCTGCGCCGCAGCGCGGTGGAGATCAGCGGCGACCTCAACGCCACCAACCTCGCCATCCCCCGCGCCGAGGCGGCGGTGAACGAGATCCAGCGCAAGGTCGAGGAATCGAAGCTGGGCTTTCGCAGCGATGCGCTGAAGGAACTCAACGACGTTCGCACCGACCTCAACAAGCTCACCGCCACCAGCCGCGCCATCGACGACAAGGTCAACCGCACGCTGGTGGTCGCGCCCCTGCGCGGCATCGTCAAGCAGCTCAAGGTCAACACCATCGGCGGCGTGGTGCAGCCGGGCAACGACATGGTGGAAATCGTCCCGCTGGAGGACAACCTGCTGGTGGAAGCGCGGGTGCGCCCGCAGGACATCGCCTTCCTCCACCCCGGCCAGCCGGCCACGGTGAAGTTCACCGCCTACGACTACACCATCTACGGCGGGCTCAAGGCCAAGCTGGAAATGATCAGCGCCGACACCATCACCGACGACAAGGGCAACAGCTTCTACCTGATCCAGGTGCGCACCGACAAGAACCACCTGGGCACCGACGCCAAGCCCCTGCTGATCATCCCCGGCATGGTGGCGACGGTGGACATCATCACCGGCGAGAAGAGCGTGCTGGATTACATCTTGAAGCCGGTGTTGAAGGCGCGGTGGGAGGCACTGCGGGAGCGGTGAGTTTTTGGGTCGGGCTTCGCAGCAGGGGTTTGCCCTCTCCCCAGCCCTCTCCCTGAAGGGAGAGGGAGCTATACGATCGAGCTTTTACACTGGCGCTTCATTCATACAACCGCGTCCGGCCAGCTCAAAAACTCCCCTCACTCGGGACAATCCCCTCTCCCTTCAGGGAGAGGGTTAGGGAGAGGGGCTCTTCAGCTCTTCAGCCTCACTGCCCCCCTCTCGCCAATGCGCCCCCGGCCCCTCCTCTGCCAACTTGTCCCCCGGATTGCGCAGCGGGCAGGCCTCCATCGACAAACAGCCACAACCGATGCAGCCGTCGAGTTGATCGCGCAGCAGCAATAACTTCTCGATCCGCTCGTTCAGGTCCTCCCGCCAGCGCGCCGACAATCGCGCCCAGTCCGCTGCCGACGGGTTGTGCCCGGTCGGCAGCGAGCCCAGTGCGTCGGCGATCTCCCCCAGGGGAATCCCTACCCGCTGCGCCACCTTGATCACCGCCACCCGGCGCAACGTGTCGCGCGAGTAGCGGCGCTGGTTGCCCGCGTTGCGAGTGCTGCTGATCAGCCCCCTGGTCTCGTAGAAGTGCAGCGCCGAGACGGCCACGCCGGCGCGCTTGGCCAGTTCGCCGACACTCAGGTCGCGGTGCAGGGAGCAGGAAGAAGATTCTTTCATGGGCTATTGACCTCAAGTTATGTTGAGGTTTTACCCTCGCCTGGCATTCGGTTCAAGACAGGGAGCCCAGGAACATGACTCAACCCAGCCCGATCACCGCCCAGGCCTGCGTGGACAATCCGCACTTCGTGCTGCAGATCGAGATCGACGTGACACCCCAGCAACGCCCGCACATCGCCGCGCGCCTGTGCGATTACCTGGCGCATCTGCAGGAGCTGTTCTACCGGCGCCCCGGCTACCTCGCCAGCGAGCTGCATGCCGAAGGCCAACCGCAGCGCCTGGTCGGCCGCCTGCACTGGCGCCGCAAGGAAGACTGGGAAGCCGCCTGGGACTGCCGTAGCACGGCCAGCGACCTGTTCGCCGACAGCCTGCTCAGGCTCGGCGCGCGAAGCATCCGCTTCGGCAGCAGCGAGACCGAGCACACAGCGTAACCCCCGGCTTTTTGTAGGACCGAGGGGAACGCCTACAGGTTCTGCCTGCGCTTACCTACTGGCCGGCAGGCTCATATGCAGCAAGGGGAACGGCCGACCTTCGCCATCCAGCGGTGAGCGCCCGGTCTGGACGAAGCCGTAGTGCAGATAGAACCCCACCGCTTGAGGATTCTGTTCATTGACGTCGACATCCAGCGTACCGCGCGTTTCGCGCACGAAATCCAGCAGCGCGCGGCCAAGGCCCCGCCCCCGGCAATCCGGGTCGATGAAAAGCATTTCCACATGGTTGTCGTTGAGGCCGATGAAGCCCTGAGGGCAGTCGTCGGCATCGACCGCCACCCAGACCTCGACGGCGGGCAGGTAGACATCGCGAACCAGCGGCAGGAGCGCGTCGATGTCGGAGGGTTGCAGGAAGTCGTGGGTCGCGCGCACGGCGCCCAGCCAGATATCGAGCAGCCGCGGGTTGTCCGCAGCGATGCGTTGGCGAATGAGCATGAATTCATCCTGATTCAACAGATCACAAAGGGATAGCACGCCACGAGCGGTGACGGCCGTTGGAGCGTCGGCAGCATGAATGCCCGCTTCGCGAATCAACGCCTGGGCGGGTCACGGCAGAGGCAGCCGGAAAGAGAGGGACGCCGATCCTAACTGCCTCGCGCCGACCGGTAAAGGTTCAGCCTGCGCGCCAATGCCAGCCGTCTCGCGCGCACTCCAGGCGGCCCTCCAGCGCCAGCCTGGCAAGAAACGCTTCATCGTGGGATACCACCAGCAAGGCGCCCCGGTATTGCCGCAACAGCTCTTCCAGGGCCTCGCGGGATGGCAGGTCGAGGTGGTTTTCCGGCTCGTCCAGAAGCAGCAGCTGCGCCGGCTGCTCGGCGTAGATCTCGCAAGCCAGCGCCGCCTTCAGGCGCTCGCCGCCGCTGAGCAGCGCACTGGGCAGATCGACCCGCGCGGCCGGCAGGTCGAGTTGCGCCAGGCGTGTGCGCAGCACGGACTTGTCCACAGCCCGGTTGCGCTCCAGCAACAGCTCCAGCACCGACCGCTCCGGCGACAATGCCGCCAGATGCTGGTCCAGGTAGGCGCTGCGCACCTTCACATCGCAAAGCCCGGCGACAGGTTCGACGATGCCGGCCAGCACCTTGAGCAAGGTCGACTTGCCGCTGCCATTGCACCCGGTCACCGCCAGGCGGCGCGGCCCGTTCAGTTGCAGGTCCAGCGGAGCGGGATTGCCGAAAGGCAGGCGCAGCCCGGCCAGTTGCAGTACCGCGCGCTGCTCGGGCAACTCACACGCCGGCGCATTCAATGCGACGGCGGCGTCATCACGCAGTTGGCCGAACGCGTCCCGCACGTCGTGCGCCAACTGTTCGCGGCGTTCGCCATGCTGCGTGGCCAGGCGCGCAATGCTGGTCTGGCTGCGCTCCTTCTGCCGATCCACCAGGATCTTCGCCTGGTTGGCCTCCTGCGCATCCCTGCGTCCCTTCGCCTGACGGTGCGCCTGGCGCTCGCGCTGTTCCTGCATCGCGCGCTGCTGGCGGTCCCGCTCCTGCTTGCGCCGTTGCAGTTCGCGCAGCGCATTGTCCTGCTCCTGCTGGCGCGTCTCCCGATAAAAGGCATAGCCACCGGAGTAACTGCGCAGCCCGGCGGAAGACAGTTCGACGATGCGCTGCATGTCATCCAGCAGCAGGCGATCGTGGCTGATCAGGATCAGGCCGCCGCGCCAGCGCTGAAGCTGCTCGCGCAGCGCCTCGCGGCCGGCGCGATCCAGGTGGTTGCTCGGTTCGTCGAGGAGCAGCCATTCCGCCTCGCTCAGCCAGGCGCCGAGCAGCGCCACGCGCATGCACTCGCCGCCGCTCAGGCGGACAGCGGGCGTATCGACGGTCAAATGCCCCAATCCTGCCGCCGACAGCATCGCCTCCAGCTGCGCGCGGATGTCCCAGCGCCCGTCCAGCAACTCGAAGTCGGCGGGGTCGACGGCGCCGGCCTCGACCCGCGCCAGCGCATCCAGCAATGGCTGCACGCCGGCAAGCTCCGCCACGCTGCGAAACGCCTGCGGCTCGATGTGTTGGGGCAGGTAATGCACGAGCCCGGAGGCCAGGCAGCGCCCGGCGCTGGGCGCCAGGACTCCCGCCATGATCCGCGCCAGCACAGACTTGCCCGCACCATTGCGCCCGACCAGCGCGGTACGGCGCTCGTCGAAGGTTTCGTTGAGGTCGCGAAACAGCGGTTCGCCCGTGGGCAATTGAAACGTGACGCCATGCAGCGCCAGGGAGACAGGGTTCGTCATACGCAAATCCATCGGATGCCGGGTAACCCCCAGGAACGGAACCTGGGACGGAAACGGGCCGTGAAACCACGGCGGCATCAATGGCGCATCGGACGAACACCTCGCGAAGGGGAATGAGGGGCGCAGTATACGCGCGTCCCCGCGATCCTGCTCCTGTAGGAGCAACTGTCTTCTCTGGATAGCCCGTCTCTGCGTCTTCCCCCTCACCCTAACCCTGGCTGCGCGCCCCGCTCCTCAGGGAGAGGGGGCAGTCCGAGCCGACTGACGCGAAGGTTTCATCCTGCACCGAACGGTCCCCTCTCCCCTTGGGAGAGGGCTAGGGTGAGGGATGGCCCAAGCGCAGAGGTATCTCGTAGGAGCGGATCAGCAGCGCGTCCCGTGGTTGCGCCGGAAGGTCTCCTCCCCCATGGCGGCAATCTGCCCTTCGATCAGCGCATCGAACGGACGCAGCAGGTCGGCGTGGGATTGCGGTGCGTCCAGCGCATCGAGGGCATGCACCACGGCTTCGATGGTGGACAGAGCCCCTTCGGCCGGCGCCTTGCGCAGGCGGTAGCGCGAGGTGAGACCTTCCGGCAGCACAACGCGCGGCAGCGCGGCGAGGTTCGGATTGAGGTGCAGCAGCTTGCGCGCCTTGCGCCAGGTGCCATCGGGCACCACCAGCAGGCGCGGTTTATCCACAGGCCGAGCAGCCAGTTCGCCCAGCACCAGGGCGGGCTCGCCGGGAAACAGCAACCAGGCATCCCAGGCGGACAGGTCCAGGCCGCTGAAATCCTCACCGACCATCAATTCGGCATTGATCAACCCAAGGGCTGCCAGCCGCGCGGTATTCAGCGCATGGCCGGCCTCGCTCGGATGCTGCAACAACAGGACGCGGGTGCGGTTATCCACACGGGGAATCAGCGCACACAGGCAATGATCCAGCGGGCGCTCGCAGCGCGGGCAACGGGCGCGGCTCATGACTGGCTCGGCTGGGTGCGCAGCAGGTCGCGGAAGTTCTGGATCAGCGGCTCGCGGGAACGACCGCGGCGCAGGATCAGCGAGAACGGTGCCTGGTAGCCGAAGGTCGCCGGCAGCAACGCGCGCAGGCGGCCCTGCTCCACCCAGGGGTGGGCGTAGTGTTCGGGCAGGTAGCCGATATAGCCGCCGGAGAGAATCAGGATCAGCTGCGCCTCCATACTCTCCACGGTGCCGGCGCTGTGCTTGAAGCCGTGCCGCGCCAGCTCCGCCTGGCTCCAGTAGCCACGGCCGACCATGCGCTGCTGGGTGATCAGCTCGGCGGGAATGCGCCGGCCGTCGAACAGCGGGTGGCGGTCGCTGCAGTACAGCCAGTGCTGCTCTCTATAAAGAGGCTGGTAGACCAGGCCGTTCATCCGGCTGAAGAAGGAGCCGATGGCCAGGTCCAGGCGGTTGTCCAGCACCGCCAGCTGCAACTCGTAGGGGCTCTGCACCTGCAGATGCAGGTGCACCGCCGGGTGCAGGCTGCTGAAGGAACCGATCACATCCGCCAGCGGCAGCGCCGGGTCGCTCACGGTGGAATCCAGCACGCCGAGGTTCAGGGTGCCGCGCAGCTCGCCTTTCAAGGTCGCGGCATAGCGCTCGAAGCCTTCCAGCTCGCCGAGGATGCGCAGGGTTTCCTGGTGGAACAGCTCGCCCTTGCTGGTCAGGCCGAAGCCGCCGCGACCACGGTGGCAGAGCACGATGCCCAACTGGTTCTCCAACTGGCTCATGTAGGTGCTGATCGCCGAGGTCGACAGGTTCAACTCCTGCTGGGCGGCGGCGAAGCCCTGGCTACGCACCACGCAGGCGAAAATCCGCAGCAGTTTGACGTCGGGCAATGCGCTCGCGCTCATGAAGACTCCGCAAAACCGCGGCCGGGCCGCTCTAGTTCAGTAGTTTCTATACCTGAAAAACGGATGATAGCAAGCCACCTATCTATTCAGGAACCGCAGGCCACAAGCCCGGCGAGCCGTCTGCTGCGGCAAGGTGGCGCAGTCTAGCGACTGTTATTAGTTTAGAAAACTCTGAAGTGATTATTTGTAGCCAGCGATTTTTTCCACTACCCGGCGTGGAGAGAATCCGGCCCTAAGTATCAACAAGCCTGTTTCCACGAAGACAGCGATCAGCCTGAGGCCCTCCCCATGGACAAGAAACTTCACCAGCCCCTGGGCGGTAACGAAATGCCGCGTTTCGGCGGCATTGCCACCATGATGCGCCTGCCGCATATCCAGTCCCCCGAAGAGCTCAACCAGCTCGATGCCGCCTTCGTCGGCGTACCCCTGGACATCGGCACCTCCCTGCGCTCCGGCACTCGTTTCGGGCCGCGCGAAATCCGCGCCGAGTCGGTGATGATCCGTCCGTACAACATGGCCACCGGCGCTGCGCCGTTCGACTCGCTGAACATCGCCGACATCGGTGACGTGGCGATCAACACCTTCAACCTGATGGAAGCCGTACGCATCATCGAAGAGGCGTACGACAAGATCCTCGACCACGGCATCCTCCCGCTGACCCTGGGCGGCGACCACACCATCACCCTGCCGATCCTGCGGGCCATCCACAAGAAGCACGGCAAGGTCGGCCTGGTCCACATCGACGCCCATGCCGATGTGAACGACCACATGTTCGGCGAGAAGATCGCCCACGGCACCACCTTCCGCCGCGCGGTGGAAGAAGGCCTGCTGGACTGCGACCGCGTGGTGCAGATCGGCCTGCGCGCGCAGGGCTACACCGCCGAAGACTTCAACTGGAGCCGCAAGCAGGGCTTCCGCGTGGTGCAGGCCGAAGAGTGCTGGCACAAGTCGCTGGAACCGCTGATGGCCGAAGTCCGCGAAAAGGTCGGCGGCGGCCCGGTGTACCTGTCCTTCGACATCGACGGCATCGACCCGGCCTGGGCGCCCGGTACCGGCACCCCGGAAATCGGCGGCCTGACCACCATCCAGGCGATGGAAATCGTCCGTGGCTGCCACGGCCTGGACATCATCGGCTGCGACCTGGTCGAGGTCTCCCCGCCGTACGACACCACCGGCAACACCTCGTTGCTCGGCGCCAACCTGCTCTACGAAATGCTCTGCATCCTCCCGGGCGTAGAGCGTCGCTGAGCGCACGAGCACCTACATGAATAACGACGCCTGCGTAGCACAGGTGCTGGAGGCTGCCCGCGAGCTCGTGGCAGCCTTCGCGCGCACCGACACCGAAGCCTACTTCGCCGCCTTCAGCGAAGACGCCTCCTTCATTTTCCACACCTGGCCGGTGCCGCTGCTGTCGCGCGCGGCTTATCGCGACGTGTGGGAGGGCTGGCTGCGTGACGATGGTTTCGAGGTCCTTGACTGCCTTTCGAGCAACACCTTTGTGAGCCTGCAGAGCGAAGACGTGGCGGTGTTCTGCCACGACGTCGCCACGCGGCTGCGCATCCAGGGAGAGGAAAGCCTGAACCACGAACGGGAGACCATCGTCTTCCGCCGTGATCCGAAACAGGGCCGCTGGCTGGCCACACACGAGCACCTGTCACCGTCTCCGACGCCATAAAGACAGGGCTCCCCGGGAGGAAGTCATGGATAACAAGAACAACGCACACGCAATCACAACGATCGAGACATTCGGGGTCGAACAGATCCCGGATCACGAACGCAACGCCACGCCCACCGACCTGTTCCGCATGATCTTCGGTGGCGCCAACACCTTCGCCACCGCCGTGCTGGGCAGCTTCCCGGTACTGTTCGGCCTGTCGTTCCAGGCCGGCGTCTGGGCCATCGTGCTCGGCGTGCTGGTCGGTTCGCTCATCCTCGCGCCGATGGGCCTGTTCGGCCCGCTCAACGGCACCAACAACGCGGTCTCCTCGGGCGCCCACTTCGGCGTACACGGGCGGATCGTCGGTTCGTTCCTGTCGCTGCTCACTGCGGTCGCGTTCTTCTCCCTCTCCGTGTGGAGCTCGGGCGATGCGCTGATCGGTGGCGCCAAGCGCCTGTTCGACCTGCCGGAAACCGACCTCACCCTGGGCCTGGCCTACGGTCTGTTCGCCGTGCTGGTGCTGATCGTCTGCATCTACGGCTTCCGCTTCATGCTGATGGTCAACAAGATCGCCGTATGGGCCGCGAGCCTGCTGTTCCTGCTCGGCCTGTTCGCCTTCGCAGGCCCGTTCGACGCTGGCTACGCTGGCACCGTGCAGATGGGCAGCGAAGGTTTCTGGGCCGCCTTCATCGGCGCCGCCCTGCTGGCGATGAGCAACCCGGTGTCCTTCGGCGCCTTCCTCGGTGACTGGGCGCGCTATATCCCGCGCCAGACCTCGCAGAAGCGCATCATGCTGGCCGTGATCTGCGCCCAGCTGGCCACCCTGATCCCGTTCCTGTTCGGCCTGGCCACCGCCACCATCGTTGCCGTCAACGCTCCGGACTACATCGCGCAGAACAACTACGTCGGCGGCCTGCTGGCCGTTTCGCCGAGCTGGTTCTTCCTGCCGGTGTGCCTGATCGCGGTAATCGGCGGCATGTCCACCGGCACCACCTCGCTGTACGGCACCGGCCTGGACATGTCCAGCGTGTTCCCGCGCCTGCTCAACCGCGTACAGGCGACCCTGCTGATCGGCCTGCTGTCCATCGCCTTCATCTTCATCGGTCGCTTCGCCGCGAACCTGGTACAGAGCGTGTCCACCTTCGCCGTGCTGATCATCACCTGCACCAGCCCCTGGATGGTGATCATGATCCTCGGCCTGATTATCCGTCGTGGCTTCTACCATGCCGATGACCTGCAGGTGTTCACCCGTGGCCAGGAAGGCGGCGCCTACTGGTTCCACAACGGCTGGAACTGGCGCGGCATGGGCGCGTGGATCCCGAGTGCGGCCCTGGGCCTGTGCTTCGTCAACCTGCCGGGCCAGTTCGTCGGCCCCCTCGGCAACCTGGCCGGCGGCATCGACATCAGCCTGCCGGTCACTCTCGGCATGGCCGCCCTGCTCTACGTGGCCCTGCTGCGGACCTTCCCGGAACCCGCTGGCGTGTATGGCCCCAAGGGCCCGCGCTGGGTGGCCAGCCATGATCGACCAGTGCGCAGCATCAGCGAGCCGGCGGCCTGATCCAGGCTTCGCGGCCTGACGCGAAGCGCTCTACCTGAAAGCCCCCATCGGACCGGTCGCCGCCGGTCCGATGCCCTACCGCACGCCACAAGCGCGCGGCAACAATGACAATGCAAGTGTGAGGAGCCGACCATGGCGTTAGATCTGATCGTCGTACTGATATATGCCGCTGGCATGTTGTGGCTGGGCTGGTACGGCATGCGCCGCGCCAAGACCCACGAAGACTACCTCGTGGCCGGCCGCAACCTCGGCCCGTCGTTCTACATGGGCACCATGGCCGCCACCGTCCTGGGCGGCGCCTCCACCGTGGGCACCGTGCGTCTGGGCTACGTCCACGGCATTTCCGGCTTCTGGCTGTGCGCCGCTCTGGGCGCCGGCATCATCGCGCTGAACCTGTTCCTGGCCAAGCCGCTGCTCAAGCTGCGCATCTTCACCGTCACCCAGGTCCTGGAGCGTCGCTACAACCCGATGGCCCGCCAGGCTTCGGCGGTGATCATGTTCGCCTACGCGCTGATGATCGGCGTGGTCTCCACCCTGGCCATCGGCACCGTCATGCAGGTCCTGTTCGGCCTGCCGTTCTGGGTGTCCGTGCTGCTGGGCGGCGGCGTCGTGGTGATCTACTCCACCATCGGTGGCATGTGGTCCCTGACCCTGACCGACATCGTGCAGTTCATCATCAAGACCGTCGGCCTGATGTTCATCCTGCTGCCGATCTGCCTGTACCGAGTGGGCGGCTGGGACGAACTGGTGGCGAAGCTGCCGGCGACCGCCTTCAGCTTCCACACCATCGGCTACGACACCATCATCACCTACTTCCTGATCTACTTCTTCGGCATCCTGATCGGCCAGGACATCTGGCAGCGCGTGTTCACCGCCCGCGACGAGAAGGTCACCAAGTACGCCGGCACCGCCGCGGGCGTGTACTGCGTGATCTACGGCCTGGTCGGCGCGCTGATCGGCATGTGCGCCAAGGTGCTGCTGCCCGACCTGGACAACGTCAACAACGCCTTCGCCGCCATCGTCAGCGCCGCCCTGCCGGACGGCATCCGTGGCCTGGTGATCGCCGCTGCCCTGGCTGCCATGATGTCCACCGCCAGCGCCGGCCTGCTCGCCGCCTCCACCACCATCACCGAGGACCTGCTGCCGATCGTCACCGGCCAGCGCTCCACCCGCCTGAGCCTGAACCGCATCTGCACCCTGGTTACCGGTGTCGTGGTCCTGGCCATCGCCCTGGTGGTGAACGACGTGCTCAGCGCCCTGACCCTGGCGTACAACCTGCTGGTCGGCGGCATGCTGATCCCGCTGATCGGCGCCATCTACTGGAAGCGCGCCACCACCGCCGGCGCCATCACCAGCATGGCCCTGGGCTTCGTCACCGCGCTGGTGTTCATGCTCAAGGATGGCTTCGACGCCAACACCCCGATCTACTACAGCCTGGCCATCGGCCTGGTCAGCTTCATCGTCGTCAGCCTGCTGTCGCCCCGCCCGGCAGCTGTCGCCGACGCGGCCTGACAAGACCTTGCGCTAGGCAAAAGGGCGCGGCGAGCTGATCTCCGCGCCCTTTTGCATGATTAACGACCACCTCACCCACGAACTCCAAGGAACTGCCATGACCACCTGCGGCGAATTCCTCGTCAAGCAACTCGAAGCCTGGGGCGTCGATACCGTCTTCGGCATCCCCGGCGTACACACCGTCGAGCTGTACCGCGGCCTGCCCCACAGCGGCATCCGCCACATCACCCCGCGCCACGAACAGGGCGCCGGCTTCATGTCCGACGGCTACGCGCGCGTCACCGGCAAGCCGGGCGTGTGCTTCATCATCACCGGCCCGGGCATGACCAACATCCTCACCGCCATGGGCCAGGCCTACGCCGACTCCATCCCCATACTGGTGATCAGCAGCGTCAACGAACGCTCGCGCCTGGCCCACGGCAACGGCTACCTGCACGAGCTGCCGAACCAGCGCGCCATGGTCGCCGGCGTCAGCGCCTTCAGCCACACGCTGATGAGCGTCGAGGAACTGCCGGCCGTGCTGGCCCGCGCCTTCGCCGTGTTCGACAGCGAGCGCCCGCGCCCGGTGCATATCGAGCTGCCGCTGGACATCATCACCGCCCCGGCCGACCACATGCAGGTGCGCCCGCGCGTGCAACTGGCCCGCCCTGCCCCGGCCCGCTCGCCGCTGCACGAAGCCGCCGCCAAGCTGGCCAAGGCGAAGAACCCGCTGCTGCTGCTCGGCGGCGGTTGCGTCGAGGCCCAGGCCGAAGCGCGCGCGCTAGCCATCGCGCTGGACGCGCCGACCGCGCAGACCATCAACGCCAAGGGCCTGCTGCAACCCGAGCACCCGCTGCTGATCGGCAGCAACCAGTCGCTGATTCCTGTTCGTGAACTCGCGCGGGATGCGGACGTGGTCCTGGCCATCGGCACCGAGCTGGGCGAAACCGACTACGACGTGGTGTTCGACGGCAACTTCAAGATCGGCGGCGAGCTGATCCGCATCGACATCGACCCGCAGCAGCTGATGCGCAACTACGCGCCGAGCATCGCCATCCACAGCGACGCCCGCACCGCCATGCGCGCCCTGCTCGACCTGCTGCCGGCCCGCCAGGCCGACGCCAACAGCCCCGGCGCCCAGCGCGCAGCCAAGGTACGCGCACAACTGGCCGAGGACTTCAGCGGCTGGGCGCACTACCGCGAGCTGTTCGGCAAGATCCTCGAGGTACTGCCCGATGCGCGCTTCGTCGGCGACTCGACGCAGACTGTCTACAGCGGCAACCACCTGGTGGAACTGGACGGCGGTCGCCGCTGGTTCAACGCCTCCACCGGCTACGGCACCCTGGGCTACGGCCTGCCGGCCGCCATCGGCGCCAAGCTCGGCGAGCCGGGCCGCCCGGTGATCAGCCTGATGGGCGACGGCGGCCTGCAGTTCACCATGACCGAGCTGGCCAGCGCCGTGGAAGCCAAGGTGGGCATCATCGTCCTGCTGTGGAACAACCACGGCTACGGCGAGATCAAGCGCTACATGGAACGCCGCGACATCACCCCGCTGGGCGTGGACATCTACACCCCGGACTTCCTCGCCATCGCCAAGGGCTTTGGTTGCGCCGCCGAGCGCGCCCGCGACCACGCGCACCTGCAGGAACTGCTGCGCAACGCCCCGAGCGATCGCCCGCTGATCGTGGAAGTGATGGAAGCGGCGCCCTTCGCACCCTGATCCATCCGCTGAGCGGGGCGGGTTGTCCAAACCCGCCCCACCCCTGCCCTCTCCCTCCGGGAGAGGTTAGGGTGAACGCACAGCCACCCGCGATCCGCGCGCTGGCGCGCCGCGCATTCCACCCGGAATCCGAGTCATGAAGATCGTCACCCGCGACCGCTGGTTCGAGGTCCGTCACTGCTACGACGGCGTCAGCCTGATCCACGAGCCGTACGTCCGCCCCTTCTACCGCTGCAACATGTGGCATATCCAGGGCCGCGCCCGCGACGTACTGGTGGACAGCGGCTCCGGCCTGGTGAGCCTGCGCGAGCAGCTTCCCTGGCTCACCGAGCGCCCGCTGCTGGCGGTGGCCAGCCACACCCACTTCGACCATATCGCCGGCCACCACGAGTTCGACGAGCGCCTGGTGCACCCGGCCGAAGCCGATATCCTTGCCAGCCCCGACGGCGAGCGCACCCTGGCCACCGCCTTCGTCGACGACGAGATGTTCGACGCGCACCCGGACTGCCCGCTGTGCTACGCCGAATACCGGGTGAAAGCCGCGCCGGCCACCCGCACCATCGACGAAGGCGACGTACTCGACCTGGGCGACCGTACCCTGCAGGTCCTGCATACGCCGGGGCATTCACCGGGCGGCATCAGCCTGTGGGAGGAGAAGACGCAGACGCTGTTCTCCGGCGACATCATCTACGACGGCCCGCTGATCGAGGACGCCTACCACTCCAATCTCGACGACTACGCCGCCAGCCTTTCGCGCCTGCGCGAGTTGCCGGTGCGCACCGTGCATGGCGGGCACTTCCCGAGTTTCTCCGGGGAAAGGCTGAAAATGATGATCGACGACTGGTTCAAGGCCCACGAATGACGGACAAGAAAAAACCCGCCGGCTGGCGGGTTTTCCTTTTGCGGTAGCGGGCGCGATCAGTAGCGCCGGCGCTGCTCCATCAGGCGACGTTGCTCGTCGCTGCGGACGGGGATGGGTTGCAGACGTGGAGGCTCGATCAGGCCGAGCGTGACACCGAGTTTCCACGCAATGCTTTGCAGCCAGACTTTCATGGAATGCCTCCTCGTTCGAATTCAGGTCGGGCGGCCCGTTACCACCATGGGCCGCCCTAGGAAGAATAGCCCGGCGTCCCACTCTCCGCCCGTGCCACTCACTCCTTGAAACAAAGACTATCGTCTTACCCCGCCGCGACGCCTGACCTGAATCAAGAGCGCGACAGTTCCCCCTCAGCGCGAAAGCATCCGGCGAATCCACTGCTCGCTGCTCACCAGGGTAATCCCCGCCAGCACCAGCGCGGCGCCCGCGACGAAATTCAGGGTCAGCGGTTCGCCGAGGATCAGCACGCCGAAGGCGATGCCGAACATCGGCGTCATGAAGGAAAACACCGCCAGGTTCGACGCCAGATAGCGGCGCAGCAGCCAGAACCAGGTGAAGTAGCTGAAGAACGACACCACCAGCCCCTGGAACAGCACGCTGCCCACGCCGATGGCGGTGAAGCTGACATCCTGGGTCTTGCCCAGGGCCAGTGCGGCGAAAGGCAACAGCAGCGCGGCGATCAGCAGTTGGTAGAACAGTGTGAGGATCGGTTTGGCCTCGGACAGCCGCGTGGTGCGCACTGCGACGGTGGTCATGCCCCACGAAAAGCCCGCCAGCACGCCAAAGGCATCGCCCAGCAGCATGCGGCCGTCCAGGTTGGCGACGTCGAAGCCACCACCGAAGCACATCGCGATCCCCGCGAAGCACACACCGATCCCCAGCCACTGCAAGGGCCGCAGGCGCTCGCTGGGCAGCAGGAAGTGCAGCGCCAACGCCGAGAAGATCGGCGCCGTATAGATGAACACCGCCATGTGCGAGGCCGACGTATAGACCAGCCCCTGGGCGATGAAGAAGAACTCGGCGGCGAACAGCACGCCGGCCAGCAGACCGCCCTTGACGGTGCCATGGCGCAGGAAGCCTTCCCAGCCGCCGCGCCAGCACATCAGCAGCCCCACCACCACGGCGGCCACCAGGTTGCGGCCGAAGGCCTGCATGATCGGCGCGATGTCGTGAGCAGCCAGTTTCACCATCACCGCCTGGAGACCCCAGATGATGCACAGGCCGGTCATGACCTGGATGGCGAAGGCATCGGCGCCCTTGCGCTCGACGATAGTGGCTTGGGTATTCATGAGCGCCTCCTGGCGAAGGCGTGTGCAGCGGTCCGGCAGGTCATGGCAAGGCTCGGCAGTTGAGGAGGGACGGGAAGCCCAATGAAAATCGGCGGACCTCCTCGAAGAAGGTCCGCCGATCATGCCAGTTCGCGGCGCCCGGCCGCCAACGGAAATCCGCTGTTCAGAGCGCCGTGGGCGACATTATTTGCCGGATTTCACCTGGGTCCAGGTGCGGGTGCGGATACGCTCCAGCTTGGGCGGCAGCATCTCCACCGAGAACAGCTTGGCCTGCACGTCCGCCGGCGGGTAGACGTTGGGGTTGTCGTGCAGCTCCTTGGAGATCAGCCCATCCGCCGCCTGGTTGGGGTTGGCGTAGGCGACATAGTCGGAGATCGGCGCGACCACTTCCGGGCGCAGCAGGTAGTTGAGGAAGGCGTGGGCCTGCTCGACGTTCTTCGAGTCCTTCGGAATCGCCAGCACGTCAAACCACGCCGCCGCGCCTTCCTTGGGAATGCGGTACTCGATGTGGATGCCGTTATTGGCTTCCTTGGCGCGATTGGCCGCCTGCATCGCGCCGCCGGACCAGGCCAGGGCTACGCAGACATCGCCGTTGGCGAGGTCGGTGACGAACTTCGAAGAGCTGAAGTAGGTGATGTGCGGACGCAGTTGCGCCAGCAGCGCCTCGGCCTTCTTGTAGTCGTCCGGGTTGTGGCTGTTCGGCGACAGGCCCAGGTAATGCAGGACCTGCGGAATGACTTCGGTGGGCGAATCGAGGAAGGCCACGCCGCAGGATTTCAGCTTGGCCAGGTTCTCCGGCTTGAACACCAGGTCCCAGGAGTCCACCGGCGCGTTGTCGCCGAGCACGGCCTTGACCTTGTCGACGTTGTAGGCGATGCCGTTGGTGCCCCACATGTAGGGCATCACGTACTGGTTGCCCGGGTCCTTGCTCTCCAGCACCTTGAGCAGGGCGGGATTGAGATTCTTCCAGTTCGGCAGCTTGCTCTTGTCCAACGGCTGGAACACGCCGGCCTTGAGGTAGTTGGGCAGGAAGCTGTCGCTGGGTACGACCACGTCATAGCCCGAGTGGCCGGACAGCAGCTTGGCTTCCAGTACTTCGTTGCTGTCGTAGACGTCGTATTGCGGTTTGATGCCGGTCTCGCTCTGGAAGCCCTTGAGGGTGTCCGGGCCGATGTAGTCGAACCAGTTGTAGATGCGCACTTCCGGCGCGGCGCTGGCGGCACCGGCGGTGACGAGGGCGGCGGCGGCGAGCAGGCCGCGCAGCGCGGTATTCTTGTTCATGTCCTTCCCCAGTTGGATGCGCTCGCACTCTGACCACTACAAACAGCGGGCCGCGAGCCATAAAAAGCAATCGGGCGGATATTCATCCGCCCGATCTTTTCTACTTAGCGTGCAGCGCCTTCGTAGCCCTGCAGCACGTTCACCGCGTTGACGCCGATGGCCTCGACCGCGTAGCCCCCTTCCATGATGAACAGGGTCGGGATACCCAGTGCGGCGATGCGCTCGCCCATCTTCAGGTAGTCCGGGCTGTCCAGCTTGAACTCGGAAATCGGGTCGTCCTTATACGTATCCACGCCCAGCGATACAACGACCGCGTCCGGCGCGTAGTCGGCGATCTTGCGGCACGCATCGTCCAGCGCGGCGAACCAGCCATCCCAGCCGGTGCCGTGCGGCAGCGGGTAGTTGTGGTTGTAGCCTTCGCCGGCGCCCTCGCCGTGCTCGTTGGCGTGGCCGAGGAAGTACGGGTACTCCACCAGCGGGTCGCCGTGGATCGAGGCGAACAGCACATCGTTGCGGCGGTAGAAGATGTCCTGGGTGCCGTTGCCGTGGTGATAGTCGACGTCGAGGATGGCCACGCGCTTGGCACCCTGGTCGAGGAAGGCCTGGCTGACGATGGCGGCGTTGTTCAGGAAGCAGTAGCCGCCCATGAAGTCGCTGCCGGCGTGGTGGCCCGGCGGACGGCACAGGGCGAAAGCGGTGCTGGCACCCTGGCGCATGTGGTCCTGGGCGGTCAGCGCGACCTGGGCCGAGCTGTACACGGCCTGCCAGGTGCCGGCAGTGATCGGCGCCTCGGTGTCGAAGCTGTAGTGTCCCACTTCGCCCATCAGCGCAGTCGGGATCGGACCGTCACGCAGCAGGCGGCGCCCCGGGAAGGTGGTGGAAACCAGGTCGCCGGTGTGGCCTTCGGCCGCCCAGCGCGCCCAGGCGCCCTTGAGGAATTCGACGTAGCGGGTGTTGTGCGCACGCAGGATCGGCTCCAGGCCGAAGTCCTTGGGCTCGATGATCTCGCCCAGGTTCTGCGATTTCACGCGGGCCAGCACGGTGTCCGCGCGGCTGGGCATTTCGAAGCAGGGCTGGAGTTTGCCGTCGACCAGTTCGGACTGGCCGAAATGCAGGCGGTGATCATCGCTGTACACGGTAAGCATGGGAGTACCCTCTGAAGGATTCTTGTTGTCCGTGGGGGAATTCTGCCCAGCGACCGCGCCGCACAAAACAGCGGAAGCGGCCAAAAGGGGATCAATGTGGCCAGAATTTATGACCCTTAACCATCTGCATACACTGATTATGCGGACCAGCCGGACAAGGACCGGCCACTACGACGCTATGCTCCAGGGAATTGTGCCGGCCACTGACCGGTCGAACACCCACATGCGTTTTGACCACAGGATGGGGGAAGATGCGGGAAACCTTCATGCATGCCTGCAGCCGCGTGCTGCTGATGCTCACCTTGTCGCTGGCCGGAGCAGGCGCCGCGCTGGCCGACGAGCCGACCGACGTCCAGGCCGGCGACACCATCGAGCTGCCGGAGCTGCCGGACGACGCCAGCCTCGACCAGCTCAGCGACCGTCTCGAACTGATCCGCCAGCGGGTATCCGCCGACAGCGACGACGGCCTGCTCTCCAACCTGCGCCAGGCGGCGCTGGGCGTCCAGGCCCGTGCCGAACAGAGCGCAGCGGACATCACCACGCAACTGGCGCGCACCGAAGACCAGCTCAAGGTCCTCGGCCCGATGACGCCCAACGAAGCGTCCAGCCTCACCAATCAGCGCAACGATCTGCTGGCCGATCAGAAGCAGCAGCAGAAGCAGCAGGATCGCGCCAACCAACTGGACAAGAATGCCCAGGACCTGGCCGCACAGATCGTCAACCTGCGCCGCAGCCAGTTCAACTCGCAGATCGCCACGCGCTACCCGCCACCGCTGAGCCCGCGCTTCTGGTCCAGCCTGATCCGCCCCACCGATGATGACCTGTCCCGACTGCAAGCGATTCGCGGACAGATCGGCGACGCCTTCGCCCTGACCTGGCAACCGGAACACCGCTGGCCCTTCATCGCCTGCCTGATCGCTGGCGCGCTGCTGTGGATCCCCGGCCGGCGCCTGCTGGAGCAGCTGCTGACCAAGGCGATGATCCGCTGGATTCCGGTGGGCCGCCTGCGCCGCAGCGCGCTCGCCGTGGCGGTCAGCCTGGCCACCATCCTCACCCTGGGCGGCGGCGCCGCGCTGATTCGCGAAGGCCTGGACTGGCACGAGCAGCTCAACGGCAGTATGGCCAACCTGGGCGACCAACTGCTGACACTGGTGATCTTCTGCACTTTCACCGCCGGCCTGGGGCGCGCCCTGCTCGCCGTGCAGCGACCGTCCTGGCGCCTGCCCGACCTGCCCGACCCGGTGGCCGACGCGCTCTCCCCCTTCCCCTGGCTGATGGCCTGGCTGCTGCTGGTGCTCGGCACCCAGGAGCGGCTGAACAGCGCCAGCGGTGCCAGCCTGGCATTGACTGTCGCGGTGAACGGCATCACCGCCCTGGCAACCGCGCTGCTCTTCTCGATTGCCCTGTACCGCTACCGCCGGGCCCGCCGCGAAGCCGAAGGGCACGAGACCTCCGCGTTGGCCGGGATCATCGCGCTGGCAATGATGATCACCGTGCTGCTGATCGTCCTCGCACTGGTCACCGGCTACCTGTCGCTGGCCTATTTCCTCGCCGGCAAATTGCTCTGGGCCAGCGTGGTCTGCGCCACCGGCTACCTGCTCACGACCCTGTTCGTCGACCTCTGCGAAGCGCTGCTGTCACCCAGGCAGAAGATCGGCGCGCGGCTGGCCGAAAACCTTGGCGTCGACCCGCGCCACCAGGCGCAGTTCGCCACCCTGCTGACCGGCGCCGGGCGCACGCTGCTGGTGTTGTCGACGATACTGATCGCCTTCTCCACCACCGGCACCAGCCCCGGCGAGCTGCTCCAGGGCCTGGTGCGGCTGGTGGAAAGCGGCCAGTCCCTGGGCCGCCTGAACATCGTCCCGCAGGACATCCTGCTCGCCCTGGGCACGCTGGCCGCCGGGCTGTTCGGCCTGCGCCTGCTCAAGCGCTGGCTGGCCGAGGAACTGCTGCCGGAAACCAGCATGGACGTGGGCATGCGCGCCTCGCTGGTGACCCTGGTGGGCTACATCGGCATGGTCATCCTGGTGCTGCTGGTGCTCTCGGCGCTGCGCATCAACCTCACCAGCCTGACCTGGGTGGTCAGCGCCCTGTCGGTGGGTATCGGCTTCGGCCTGCAGGCCATCGTGCAGAACTTCATCTCCGGCCTGATCCTGCTCACCGAGCGCCCGGTGAAGGTGGGCGACTGGGTCAGCCTGACCGGCGGCGTGGAGGGCGATATCCGCCGCATCAACGTGCGCGCCACGGAAATCCAGATGTCCGACCAGTCCACCGTCATCGTCCCCAACTCGCAGTTCATCTCGCAGAACGTGCGCAACGTGACCATGGGCAGCGCCCTGGGCGTGGTCGGCATCAACCTGACCCTGCCCTTGGATACCGATGTGCAGAAGGTCCGCGAGCTGATGCTCAAGGCCTACACCGAGCACGAGAACATCGTCGAGACGCCGGCGCCCTCGGTGACCTTCAAGGACCTCAGCGCCACTGGCCTGACCTTGGCCGCCTCGGGCAACGTCAGCAGCCCGCGGGCGGTGTACAGCACCAAGAGCGACCTGCTGTTCACCATCTTCAGTGGGCTGCGCGAGGCCGGAATCAACCTGACCGTGGCGCAGAACCTGATCCTGCAGCGGCCGCAAATGGCGCGCGAGCCACGCTCTGGCGAAGCGACAGCACCGCAAGTCGGCGACGCCACCGCAGCGAACCCACCGCCGTAGAATGAGAAAGTCACGCCGGTAGGGCTGCCGCGCTACCGGCCTTCGCGCAACAGTCCCGCGCGGGAGTTGCCGTTGCGCCCGCAGCGTCCCGTGCCCGTCGATGGCCGGCGCCCGGCGCGGCACCCGGCCTTGCCGCTTGCCGCCTTCCTTTCTCCGTTGCCGCTGGGATTGCCCGCGGCTTCGCATGGGAGTTCGCGCGATGGACGAAGCCAGACTCAACGATTTCATGGGCAAGCTGGTCACCGACATGGGTGGCGCGGCGATGCTCGCCAACATCATCCTGGGTGAAGAACTGGGGCTCTACAAAGCCATGGCCGATGGCCAATGGCTGAGCCCGGCGCAACTGGCCGAGCGCAGCGGCTGCAATGCCCGCCTGCTGCGCGAATGGCTGAGCGCCCATGCCGCCTCCGGCTACATGGAGCACCAGGACGGCAACTTCCGCCTGCCCGAAGAGCAGGCGATGGCCCTGGCCATCGAGGACTCTCCCGTCTACGTCGCCGGCGGCGCTTCCGTGGTCGCCGCGCTCTACCACGACAAGGACAAGCTGGTCGCCGCCATGCGCGGCGACGGCGCCCTGGCCTGGGGCGATCACCACCCCTGCATGTTCTCCGGCACCGAGAAATTTTTCCGCCCTGGCTACCGCGCGCACCTGGTGGCCGAATGGCTGCCGGCCCTGGACGATGTGGTCGACAAGCTCCAGCATGGCGCGCGGGTCGCCGATGTCGGTTGCGGCCACGGCGCCTCCACCATCGTCATGGCGCAATCCTTCCCGGCCTCCTATTTCGTCGGCTTCGACTACCACCAGCCTTCGATAGAAGTGGCCAACCAGCGCGCGGATCAGGCCGAGGTCGCCGATCGCGCCAGCTTCCAGCGTGCCAGTGCCAAGGATTACCCCGGCACCGACTACGACCTGATCTGCTTCTTCGATTGCCTGCACGACATGGGCGACCCGGTGGGCGCCGCGCAGCACGCACGCCAGGCACTCAAGGCGGATGGCACCGTGCTGCTGGTCGAGCCCTTTGCCAATGATCACCTGGACGACAACCAGAACCCGGTCGGCCGGCTGTTCTACGCCGCGTCCACCTTTATCTGCACGCCCAACTCGCTATCCCAGGAAGTCGGCCTGGGGCTCGGCGCCCAGGCAGGCGAAGCGCGCCTGCGCAAAGTGTTCGAGGAGGCCGGTTTCAGCCGCTTCCGCCGGGCGGCCGAAACACCGTTCAACCTGATCCTCGAAGCGCGCCCCTGAGTCGCCGGGAGATTGCCTGCAGCGCCCGTGAAGCGGGCGCTGCAGCTTCGAAACAATTCGTCATTTGCCCGTCATCAATCCGTTATATGGCCCATTGAAACTCGCAGGCTTTCAACCCCAGGAAGCCCCCGAGATGTTCAACAACAAAGCCAACAAAGCTGCATCCCTCGCTCTGCTCGTCGCCGCCCTCGCTGGCTGCGCCGCCCAGGCTCCGGTAGCCAGCAAGGAAGCCACGCCCAACAACGACGACTGGTACCTGGTGCGTACCGACGAGACCCTGTACCTGTTCGATGACGCCGCCGTCTACCGCGACTACATCGTCACCGGCAAGACCACCCACACCAAGGAAGTAGGCGAGAAGGACAAGTTCGGCCAGAACGTCGTCCTGGTCGTCCGCGCCGAGGACAAGGACAAGGACGCGAAGAAGATCGCCTCCTACCAGTTCTACAAGCAGAGCCTGCCGCCGGCCGCCGGCTTCTACGGCGAAATCCGCCAGGAAGGCGTGATCTATGTAGCGCAGCGCTACGGCGACATGGTCGACATGAACGGCCTGGGCGAACCGATCTTCCGCCACACCGAAATCGCCAGCGGCCCCAACGGCGAGCGCGTGGTCTACCTGATGCAGAAGGAAGAGAAGAAGCCGGTCGGCCTGATCGCCCGCTTCCAGAAGATCTACGGCATCACCCCCGCCAAGGGCTGATGACGAAAAAGCGCGCATTCCGGGGAGGGAGTGCGCGCTTTTTCATGGCCGGCGCCGCAACGGCGCGGGTGTGCGCTAGCTGGAAGGCTCCAGTTGCACGGCAGAAATCGTTTTCGGCGCCTCGATACCCCAGTCACCGAATTGATACCAGTCATCGCCGAGCATCTCGGCCGGGTGCATGGTGCGGTCCGCACCGTTGCCACAGGCCAGGTTGGTGGCCGGGCAATAACGGTCGCAGCCCCAGCAGATGCGCTCGGGGTGCGGCGGGTTGAGCGGGAATTTCTTGGCCATGGTCAGGCCCTCGGAGGTTTCCTTGTGGGATTCTTCAAGGCTATGCCCAGGACATCCAAGGGCTCCTTGATCCACGACAAGCCCGAGGGAAATTTCACGCGCGGCGTTTATGCACGGAAGTGACTGGGCGGCTGTCCGCTCCAGCGCTGGAAGGCGTGGCGCAGGCTGGCCGTCTCGCTGAAGCCCAGCTCCTCGGCGATGCGGTAGATCGGCATGTCGCCGTCCTGCAGCAGTTCCTTGGCACGGGCGAAGCGTAATTCGTCGAGCAATTGCTGGTAGCTGGTCTGCTGTTGCTGCAGGTGGCGGCGCAGGCTGCGCGAGGAGCAGTTGAGGCGGCGCGCCAGTTCTTCCAGGCCCGGCGGCTCCTGCAGGCGTTCGCCGAGTATTGCGCGGACCTTGTCCAGCCAGGCGCGGCGGGCTGCCAGGTCGATGTTCTGGCGTCGGCACTGCTCCAGCATCTCACGGTGCGTCACGGCATCCGCCAGAGGCAGGCGCATGTCCAGCCAACTGGCAGGGAAACCGATGGCGCTGCGCGAGCAGTTGAAACCCAACTGGCAGCCAAACAACGTGGCGTAGGCCGCGCGGCGATCGACCGGACCTTCGTAGTCGAACTCTGCGCGCACCAGTGGCAACGGCTGGCCGAGCAGGTCGGCGCAGGCCACTTTCAGCGAGCCCAGGCACAACTCGGTGTTGAACGGACGCATCGCTTCTTCCTCGCCATAGCCGGTGGCGACCAGCCAGGCCATGTCGCCATCCACTTCCAGCGCCAGGTGGAAGTAGGTGCCCAGCAACACCGGGTAACTCAGGCCGATGCGCAGCGCCTCGCCCAGGGTCGGCGCAGAGATCAGCGCATAGCCGAGCAGGCCATAGGCAGTGATCCGCGTGCGCACGCCCAGGCGCAGGCCGAGTGCGGGCTCGCCGGCGAGATTCTGCACATTGCTGAAGACCTGCTGTTCCTGCCAGGGGCTGACCAGCCGACGCAGGTCGAGCAGGTCGTCGCCGGTGATGCCACTGCCCTCGAGGATGGACTCGCGGCTGTGCCCCTCGGACTCCATCAGCGCGACGGTCAGCGACGTCATGTGCAGGGAGTTGAGCCAGGTGGAGCGGGAGAAGGTCAGAGGATTCATTCGATGCCCATCGTAGACGCTACGGCGCCCCGCCTGTGTTACCAGCACGGGGACAGGTCAGGAGCAGGCAAGTTGCGTGCCGGCCACCCAGCGTGGCCGGATCGATCCCCATCTTACGGGGCCTAGGGCGCGATGTGGAAGTTTCGAGACTCCGCGGCAGGGTTACCTTTGCGGACATCGGAACGGTGCGTGCGCACCGTTCCGGGGCTCAACCACGGGAGAGAAAGCGCATGCCCTCTTCCAGGCCGCTCAGGGTCAGCGGGAACATCTGCTCCTTCACCAGCTCGCGCACGAGGCCGGTGGAGGCGGTGTAGTTCCAGGTGTCCTTGGGGTAGGGGTTGATCCAGATGAGTTTCTTGTACTTCTCCATGAAGCGCTGCATCCAGACGTAGCCGGCTTCCTCGTTCCAGTGCTCGACGCTGCCGCCGGCCTGGGTGATCTCGTAGGGCGCCATGGCGGCGTCGCCGACGAACACCACCTTGTAGTCCGGTCCGTACTTGTGCAGCAGGTCGAAGGTGGCGGTGCGTTCGCTGGAGCGGCGCAGGTTGTTTTTCCACACCGACTCGTAGATGAAGTTGTGGAAGTAGAAGTATTCGAGGTGCTTGAACTCGGTCTTGCAGGCCGAGAACAGTTCCTCGCAGACCTTCACGTGGGCGTCCATCGAACCGCCGATATCCAGCAGCAGCAGGAGCTTCACGGTGTTGCGGCGCTCCGGGCGCATCTGGATGTTGAGCAGGCCGGCGTCCTTGGCGGTGTGGTCGATGGTGCCGTCGATATCCAGCTCTTCCGCCGCGCCCTCGCGGGCGAACTTGCGCAGGCGGCGCAGGGCGATCTTGATGTTGCGCGTGCCCAACTCGACCTGGTCGTCGAGGTTCTTGTACTCGCGCTGGTCCCAGACCTTGGCGGCCTTGCCCTGGCGCTTGCCGGCGTCGCCGACGCGGATGCCTTCGGGGTTGAAGCCACCGGAGCCGAACGGGCTGGTGCCGCCGGTGCCGATCCACTTGTTGCCGCCGGCGTGGCGTTCCTTCTGCTCCTCGAGGCGCTTCTTGAATTCCTCGATGAGCTTGTCCAGGCCACCCAGGGACTGGATCTGCGCACGCTCCTCGTCGGTCAGCAGGCGCTCGAATTCCTTGCGCAGCCACTCTTCGGGGATCAGCGCCTTGAGGTGGTCGTCGAGCTTTTCCAGGCCCTTGAAGTAGGCGCCGAAGGCCCGGTCGAACTTATCGAAATGGCGCTCGTCCTTCACCATGATGGTGCGGGCGAGGTAGTAGAACTCGTCCATGTCGGCGAACACGACGCGGTGCTTGAGCGCATCGATCAGGTCGAGCAGCTCTCGCACCGACACCGGCACCTTGGCCGCGCGCATTTCGTTGAACAGGTTGAGCAGCATGGAGATGCCCTCGGAAATCGCAAGTAACGGTCCCCTCTCCCTTCGGAGCGGGGCGCGTAGCCAGGGTTAGGGAGAGGGCAAGCACGGCACGGGGCCATTTCCCTCTCCCCGGCCCTCTCCCTGAAGAGAGAGGGAGTAAGAGCCTCAGCGACTCGCGCGGCGGCTCATGAAGGCAAGACGCTCAAGCAATTGAACGTCCTGCTCGTTCTTCACCAGGGCGCCAGCCAGCGGCGGGATGGCCTTGGTGGGGTCGCGTTCGCGCAGCACGGCTTCGCCGATGTTGTCGGCCATCAGCAGCTTCAGCCAGTCCACCAGTTCGGAGGTGGAGGGCTTCTTCTTCAGGCCCGGCACCTTGCGCACGTCGAAGAAGATGTCCAGCGCCTCGCTGACCAGCGTGCCGCTGATCTTCGGGTAGTGCACGTCGACGATCTTCTGCAGGGTCTCGCGGTCGGGGAAGGCGATGTAGTGGAAGAAGCAGCGGCGCAGGAAGGCGTCCGGCAGTTCCTTCTCGTTGTTGGAGGTGATGATGATGATCGGGCGCTGCTTGGCCTTGATGGTTTCGTTGGTTTCGTAAACGAAGAACTCCATCTTGTCGAGTTCCTGCAACAGGTCGTTGGGGAACTCGATGTCGGCCTTGTCGATCTCGTCGATCAGCAGGATCACGCGCTCTTCGGCCTCGAAGGCCTCCCAGAGCTTGCCCTTCTTGATGTAGTTGCGCACGTCGTGGACCTTGTCCACGCCCAGCTGCGAGTCACGCAGGCGGCTGACCGCGTCGTACTCGTAGAGGCCCTGGTGGGCTTTGGTAGTGGACTTGATATGCCAGGTGATCAGCTTGGCGCCGAAGGACTCCGCCAGCTGCTCGGCGAGCATGGTCTTGCCGGTACCCGGCTCGCCTTTCACCAGCAGCGGGCGCTGCAGGGTGATGGCGGCGTTGACCGCCAGCTTGAGGTCGTCGGTGGCGACGTAGGACTGGGTGCCTTCGAACTTCATCGGTGAATCCTCGAACGATAGCGGGCCGGGCGTTCTGCCGGGCCGGGCGAGTGGTCGGACAAGCTGCGACTATACCGCGCACCCAAGGCGAGTGTGAACGCAGACGCGGCATTCAGTCATTGAATGGCGGGTCAGGGGGCGACTGATCGCGATTGACTCGTTAATGACAAGCTTACTTTACATCGCAGAATTCTCGATGTTAAGTTAACTTTACATCACAAGGAGACCGCGATGAATCCCGCTCTGCGCCGCTATACCCTGTCCTGTGCCGCCCTCATGTTCATCTACTCCGCCCTGGTGGCGCTGATCAGCTGGGGGCTGGACCTGCAGCAGCTGCCTTATGCCCTGCGCGTCCTGGCCGCCGCCTCTCCGGCGTTGCCGCTGCTGGCGATGCTCTACGTGTTCGACCGCTACCTGCGCAGCGAGCCGGACGAATTCCTGCGTTTCCTCCTGTCCCGCGCGGCGATGCTGGCCGGCGGCGTGGTGGTCGGGCTGTTCAGCGCCTGGGGCTTCCTCGAACAATACGCCGCCTGGCCGCGCTTCCCGGTGATCCTCGCCTTCCCGCTGTTCTGGGCCGCCTACGGCGTCGCCGTGGTACTGCTGCGCCGCCGCTTCGTCTGAATGAGCTGAGGAGCAGCCATGCACAATCGCCTCAAGGAACTGCGCGCCGAGCACGGCTGGAGCCAGCAGGACCTCGCCACGCAACTGGGGGTTTCGCGGCAGAGCGTGATCGCCATCGAGAGTGGCAAGTTCGACCCCAGCCTGCCGCTGGCCTTTCGTATAGCCCGGGTTTTCAGCCTGCCCATCGAGGCCATCTTCAGCGACGCGCAGCCCGACTGAGCTGGGCGCCTCGACTGGACGCGAACGCCCGCCGGGCATAGGCTGCTGGGTCTGCACCGCTCCAACCTAAGGAACGCATCATGAGCCGCATCTACGCCGACAACGCGCAGTCCATCGGCAATACGCCGCTGGTCCAGATCAACCGCATCGCCCCGCGCGGCGTCACCATCCTGGCCAAGATCGAAGGCCGCAACCCCGGTTACTCGGTGAAGTGCCGGATCGGCGCCAACATGATCTGGGACGCCGAATCCAGCGGCCGCCTGAAGCCGGGCATGACCATCGTCGAGCCGACCTCCGGCAACACCGGCATCGGCCTGGCCTTCGTCGCCGCCGCCCGCGGCTACAAGATGATCCTCACCATGCCCGCCTCGATGAGCCTGGAGCGCCGCAAGGTGCTCAAGGCCCTGGGCGCCGAGCTGGTGCTGACCGAGCCGGCCAAGGGCATGAAGGGCGCCATCGCCAAGGCCGAGGAAATCCTCGCCAGCGACCCGGCGAAGTACTTCATGCCGGCGCAGTTCGACAACCCGGCGAACCCGGCGATCCACGAGAAGACCACCGGCCCGGAAATCTGGAACGACACCGACGGCGCGGTGGACGTGCTGGTGGCCGGCGTCGGCACCGGCGGCACCCTCACCGGCGTGTCGCGCTACATCAAGAACACCAGGGGCAAGCCGATCCTCTCGGTGGCCGTGGAGCCTGTCGGCTCGCCGGTGATCAGCCAGACCCTGGCCGGCGAAGAGGTCAAGCCCAGCCCGCACAAGATCCAGGGCATCGGTGCCGGTTTCGTGCCGAAGAACCTCGACCTGTCCCTGGTCGACCGCGTTGCCACCATCGCCGACGAAGACGCCAAGAACATGGCCCTGCGCCTGATGCAGGAAGAAGGCATCCTCTGCGGCATCTCCAGCGGTGCCGCAATGGCCGCCGCGGTGAAGCTGGCCGAAGAACCGAACATGCAGGGCAAGACCATTGTCGTGGTGCTGCCGGACTCCGGCGAACGCTACCTCTCCAGTATGCTGTTCGACGGTCTGTTCGAGGACCAGGAACTGGTCCAGTAAGCTCTATTCCGCCCCTCTGCGGGGCGGTCTCCTACCTGCCGTGCCAACTCGGTACGGCTCGGGCCACATGCGCTGTCTGCGGACCCGCAGGCAGCCATGGCCTCTCGCCATGTTCCGGCAAAATGGTTAATTCTTGCCCAGCCCGCGACGAAGCGTCGCCCATCTTTCGCGGATGGCCCGGGCTTTCCGCACCGTTGTCAGGAACACAAGAATGAAAATTTCCGCCCCGTTGCTCTCCACCCTTGCACTCTCCCTCGCTGTCTCCGCCGGCGCCGCCCAGGCCGACAGCGTCAAGATCTACAACTGGTCCGACTACATCGCTCCGGACACCGTGCCGACCTTCACCAAGGAAACCGGCATCCAGGCGACTTACGACGTCTACGACAGCAACGAAACCCTCGATGGCAAGCTGATGACCGGCAAATCCGGTTACGACATCGTGGTGCCGTCGAACCACTTCATGGCCAAGCAGATCCAGGCCGGCGCGCTGAAGAAGCTGGACAAGAGCCAGCTGCCGAACTGGAAGAACCTCAACCCGGTGCTGATGAAGGCGCTGGAAGTGAACGACCCGGGCAACGAGCACGGCTTCCCCTACCTGTGGGGCACTACCGGCATCGGCTACAACCCGGCGAAGATCAAGGAAGTGCTGGGCGACAACGCGCCGATCGATTCCTGGGACATCTTCTTCAAGCCCGAATACATGGAAAAGCTGGCCAAGTGCGGCGTAGCGGTGCTGGATAACGGTCCGGAACTGCTGCCGATCACCCTGAACTACCTGGGCCTGCCGCATCACAGCCAGAAGCTGGATGACTACAAGAAGGCCGAGGAAGCGCTGCTCAAGGTGCGTCCGTACATCCGCTACTTCCACTCCTCCAAGTACGTCAGCGACCTGGCCAACGGCGAAATCTGCGTGGCCGTCGGCTTCTCCGGCGACATTCTGCAGGCCGCCACCCGTGCCAAGGAAGCCAAGAACGGCGTGGAAATCCAGTACTCCACCCCGAAGGAAGGCTCGCCGCTGTGGTTCGACATGGTCGCCATGCCGAACGACGCGCCGGATGAGAAAGCCGCCTACGCCTTCATGAACTACCTGCTGCGCCCCGAAGTGATGGCCGGCGTGAGCAACTACGTGCACTACGCCAACGGCAACCTGGCTGCCGACCCGCTGGTGGACAAGGCGATCAAGGCCGATCCGGCGATCTACCCGCCGCAGGACAAGATGGCCAAGCTGTTCGCCCTCGAATCCATGCCGATGAAGATCGACCGCGTACGTACCCGCACCTGGAACACCATCAAGACCGGCAAGTAAGCGTCACCCTTGCCTCACAACGCGCGGCTCCGACCGCGCGTTGTCGTTTTTCGTCGCAGGAATCGCAGATTGCCGCGCGACTCGCACAGGGCTCGCCTACTCGCGCAACGCCCGCTATAGTCAGCCCACGCAGCGCCGTTGCTGCACCACTGAACAGGTTCGCCTTCCATGTCCCGATACCCGTTGCCCGATCCGGCAATCATCGCTGCAGCCTCCCCGGCATGCGGCGCGGGTGCGGGCGCGGCCTGCCCTCCGCCCCCTCCTGTCGTCGCTGTCGCGTCGCCTCCGCCACCCGGTGCGGCCTACCCGCCACCCGGCGTGAGCTTCTGACGCCACCCGCGTTTTCCATCGCCTGGTTTTCCGCGCCTCACTGACGCGGCCCCGGTATGTGTCCGGCCCTACGCAGGCCGGTCGTGATCTGCCTGACGACAGGTGCATTGCATGATTTCGTTCAACCGTTCGTCCCTGGCCACCCTGGCCAGTACTTCCCTGTTCGTGCTGCTGTGGAGCAGCGCCGCCATCGTCAGCAAGTGGGGCCTGGCCCATGCCTCGCCGATGGTGTTTCTGATCGCTCGCTTCGGCACCGCACTGGTGGCGCTGCTGGCCATTTCCCCGCTGATCGGCCTGCGCTGGCCGCGCGAGCGCAAGCAAGTGCGCCACGCCGTGCTCACCGGCCTGGTGATGCTGGGCATCTACCCGATCTTCTACCTGATGGCGCTGGACCTGCACGTCACCCCCGGCGTCATCGCCACGGTGCTGGGTGTGCAGCCGATGCTGACCAGCTTCCTGCTCGAACGTCGACACTCGGCGCTGCGCCTGGGCGGCCTGGCGCTGGGGTTGGTCGGGCTGGTGATGGTGGTTTACCAGAGCATCGGGCTCTCGGGGCTTACGTTTGCCGGTCTGGCCTGCTGCCTGCTGGCGCTGCTGTCGATCACCGGCGGCTCGATCCTGCAGAAGAACATCCGCGAGAACCCGCTGGGCACCCTGCCCTTGCAGTACATCGCCGGACTGATGCTCTGCGTTGCCGTCGCGCCCTTCCAGCCGCTGCACGTGGAATGGAATGCCGCATTCATCCTCAGCGCGCTGTGGATGGGGCTGATGGTCTCGGTGCTGGCCACCGTGCTGCTGTACCGGATGATCGCGGCGGGAAATCTGGTCAACGTCACCAGCCTGTTCTATCTGGTGCCGGCGGTGACGGCGCTGATGGATTACGCGGTGTTCGGCAATCGCCTGTCCGCCCTCGGCCTACTGGGCATGGGGCTGATCGTGGTGGGGTTGATGCTGGTGTTTCGCAAGACGGCTCCGGCGCGGGGCGCTGGAAACGCACAAGCGGTGGATAACGGGTAGTCCACCGTGGAGCCTGCTCCCTCTCCCTGACCCTCTCCCTTCAGGGAGAGGGCTGGGGAGAGGGAAACCCGCCAGCACAAACCATCAGGGGAATATCCGTAGCCCTCACCGCGCCGCTTCCACCTTCGCCACCGGCGCCGGCCGCAGCACCAGCCACAGCGCCGCGGCGATCAGCACGCCACCCTGCAGGTGCGCCCAGGACAGCGACTCGTCCAGCAGCAGCACGCCCCAGAACACGCCGAAGGGCGGAATCAGGAAAGTCACTGTCATGGTCTTCAGCGGACCGATGCTGGCCAGCAGGCGGAAGTACAGGACATAGGCGAAGGACGTGCAGAGAAAACCCAACCCGGCCAGGGCCAGCAGGACTTTCGGTTCCAGCAGCGGCGCCAGCGGCATGTCCAGGCTGGTGCCGAGGAAGAACGGCAGCAGGCACAGCGTCGCGCCGGTCTGGCTGCCAAGGGCAGAAACGCCGAAATCCAGCCCGCCCTGGTCGTTGATCCAGCGCTTGGTGATGAAGCCGGCGAAGCCGTAGCAGGTGGTCGCCACCAGGCAGGCGGCAGCGCCCCAGAGCAAGCCGGCATCGAAGGGAGCCGGGCCGGCACGGGTCAGCACCGCTACGCCTGCCAACCCCAGCAGCACACCCAGCGACTTGGCGCCAGTCAGCGCCTCGCCGAAGAGCAGCGAGCCGATCAGCACCCCCATCAGCGGCGTAGTGGCGTTGAAGATCGCCGAGTAGCCGGCCGGCAGGAACTGCGCCGCCAGGCTGTACATCAGTACCGGGATGCCCGAGCTGATCACGCCGATGAGCAGGATGCGCCCGAGCTTGCCGCGAAAGTCCCAGCGCGTGCGCATCGCCAGCAGGATCACCACCAACCCGACGGCGGACAGAAAGACGCGGAAGAAGGCCGTCGGCATCACCCCGATGGCCGGCACCAACTGGCGCATGAACAGAAAGCTGGCACCCCAGATGGCGGCCAGGGCGAGCAGGTTCAGCAGGGCGGCGGGATTCATCAAGGCAGCTCCAGGGCAGGTAAGCCACCAGACTACGCCGGTGGAAAATCACATCCATCCACAGCTGACTTTCAAAGTCCACGGTCAACTGCCCCGAAGGCGCGCCATGCTCAGCACGTCGGCGTAGATGCCGTCGCGAATGGCGTACTCGCGCAATTGCCCCTCCACTTCGAAACCGAACTTGCGGTACAGCGCGATGGCCGGAGCGTTATCGGTGTAGACAGTCAGCTCGACGCGGCGCAGGGCCATCCAGTTGTCCGCAACCTCCAGCAACTCGGCCAGCAGCCGCGTGCCGACGCCGCGGCCCTGCCAGGCAACCGCGACGCCCATGCCGATGCTGCCGCAATGGCTGCGCCGCACGCGCGGGAACTGTTCGATGCTCGCGCTGCCGATCACCTGATCCTGGTGCATCGCTATCAGCGTTACCCGGCGCTCGTCATCCAGCACCAGCCGCTTGCGCCACAGGTCCGGCGCCTGGTACGGCATCTGCAGCACCTGGCGGGCCACGGCAGGATCGTTGTAGAGGGTACACAGGCCACTGATATGCTGCTCCGTGCAGCGTTCGATGTGAAAGTCATCCATCGCTTGTCGGCTCCTTGCCTGGGGGAATGGGTCGTTCAGCATACGGCAAGTCAGCGCACGGCCGGCGGTAGGAAATCTCCCTTCCCCTCCTCCGCCCCCATGGCTAAGCTCGCTGCACAAGAACTCTGCAGAGGCGCTCCCATGGCTCAGCACTGGCCGGCGACCGAGATCGCGACCCTGATCCTCGAAGGCTTCGACGACTACCGCGCGCAGTTCCACCGGATCACCGCCGGCGCGCCGGCGCGCTTCGAACAGGCACATTGGCAGGAAGCGCAGCAGGCCTCGGCCGAGCGCATCAACCTGTACGAGGAAAAAGTCGCCGAGACCGTCGAGCGCCTGACCCGCGCCATGGCCGGCATCGACCTGGTGGACGTGGAGCGCTGGCCCATCGCCAAGAGCGCCTACATCACCCTGATCGACCCGCGGCTGGACGACGAGCTGGCGGAAACCTGGTTCAACTCGATCTTCTGCGGCCTGTTCAGCCACGACAACATCAGCGACGGCACGATGTTCGTCCACACCACCCGGCCCGCGCTGCGTGCCCACTCCCGTGATCCGCACACGCGCCTCTACCGCCCCGGCGGCAAGCTGCGCCAGGCGCTGGAGCGCATCTTCGACGACTACCGGTTCGCCGTGGACTACGACGACCGCGAGCGCGACCTGGAGCGTATGGATCACCTGCTGCACGCCAACCTGCCGGACTGGGTGTGCAAGGACCCGACCCTGACCATCGAGCTGATCGGTTCGGTGTTCTACCGCAACAAGGGCGCCTACCTGGTGGGCCGCCTGTTCACTCCCGAAGAGCAATGGCCGCTGGTGTTCCCGCTGGTGCACCACGAAGGGCGCGGCATCCAGTTCGACACGGTGATCACCGACGAGGCCGAGGTCTCGATCATCTTCTCCTTCACCCGCTCCTACTTCATGGTCGACGCGCCGGTGCCGGCAGAAATGGTCGCCTTTCTCAAGCGCCTGCTGCCGGGCAAGCACATCGCCGAGCTGTACACCTCCATCGGCTTCTACAAGCAGGGCAAGAGCGAGTTCTACCGCGCGCTGATCAACCACCTGGCGGCCACCGACGACCGCTTCGTCATGGCCCCCGGTGTGCGCGGCATGGTGATGAGCGTGTTCACGCTGCCGGGCTTCAACACGGTGTTCAAGATCATCAAGGACAACTTCAACCCGGCCAAGACCGTGGACCACGCCACGGTGATCCAGAAGTACCAGTTGGTGAAGAACCACGACCGCGTCGGCCGCCTGGCCGACACCCAGCAGTTCGCCGACTTCCGCTTCCCGGTGAGCAAGTTCGAACCCGACTGCCTGGCCGAGCTGCTGGACGTGGCGCCCTCCACCGTGGTGCTGGAAGGCGATGTGGTGCTGATCCGCCATTGCTGGACGGAGCGCCGCATGACCCCGCTGAACCTGTACCTGGAACAGGCCACCGAGGCCCAGGTGCACGAGGCGCTGTACGACTACGGGCTGGCGATCAAGCAACTGGCGGCGGCGAATATCTTCCCCGGCGACATGCTGCTGAAGAACTTCGGCGTCACCCGCCACGGCCGTGTGGTGTTCTACGACTACGACGAGATCAGCTACCTGACCGAGGTGCACTTCCGCCACATCCCGCCGGCGCGCTACGAGGAAGACGAGCTGTCCTCCGAGCCCTGGTACTCGGTGGGGCCGATGGACGTGTTCCCCGAGGAGTTCCCGCGTTTCCTGTTCGTCGACCTGAAGCTGCGCCGGCAATTCGCCAAGCTGCACGGCAACCTGTTCGATGCCGACTACTGGAAGGGATTACAGGAGCAGATTCGCGCAGGGAAGGTGATCGATGTGTTCCCCTACCGCCGCCATGAATCACCGGAGGAAGCGCTGACGCGCTGATCCCGCTCGCTGCCCCGGCCAACAGGAAAAACGCGCCAATCGGCGCGTTTTTCATGGGCGGCGTGCACTCAGATTTCCACCTGCGTCCCCAGTTCGATCACTCGGTTCAGCGGCAGGTTGAAGTAACGCAGGTTGCCGTTGGCGTTCTTCAGCAGGAAGGCGAACAGTGCCTCGCGCCAGCGCGCCATGCCGATCAGCTTGGACGGGATCACCGTCTCGCGGCTGAGGAAGTAGGTGGTGCGCATCGGGCTGAAGTCCAGCTCGTTGAGGTGGCACAGCTTGAGCGCCTGCGGGATGTCCGGGTCCTCGATGAAGCCGAAGTGCAGCACCACGCGGAAGAAGCCCTCGCCGTAGGCGTCCACCTCGAAGCGACGGTCCGGGGCAACCCGCGGGCTGTCTTCGTTGACCACGGTGAGCAGGACGACCTGCTCGTGCAGCACCTGGTTGTGCAGGAGGTTGTGCAACAGCGCGTGAGGCACGGCGTCGGTGCGCGCGGTGAGGAACACCGCAGTGCCCTGCACGCGGTGCGGCGGCTGCGAGCGGATGCTGGAGATGAACAACGGCAGCGGCAGCGAGCCTTCGTCGAGACGGTCCACCAGCAGTTGGCGGCCGCGCTTCCAGGTGGTCATCAGGATGAACAGGCCGATACCGGCGACCACCGGGAAGGCACCACCCTGGACGACCTTGGGCAGGTTCGCGGCGAAGAACAAGGTGTCGACGAGCAGCATCATCAGGAAGAACGGAATCGCCAGCCACAGCGGCCACTTCCACATCAGCCAGATCACCACGCCCATCAGCAGCGTGGTCATCAGCATGGTGCCGGTCACCGCGACGCCGTACGCCGAGGCCAGCGCGGCGGAGGACTCGAAGCCCAGCACCAGCAGCACCACGCCGACCATCAGTGCCCAGTTCACCATGCCGATGTAGATCTGCCCCTGCTCGTGGCTGGAGGTGTGCTGGATCACCATGCGCGGCACGTAGCCGAGCTGGATGGCCTGACGGGTCAGGGAGAAGGCGCCGGAGATCACGGCCTGCGACGCAATCACCGTGGCCGCGGTGGACAGCGCCACCAGGGGCACCAGCGCCCAGCTTGGCGCCGTCAGGTAGAAGGGGTTACGCGCGGCTTCGGCGTTGACCAGGATGGTCGCGCCCTGGCCGAAATAGTTGAGCACCAACGCCGGCAGCACCAGGGCGAACCAGGCACGGGCGATGGGCTTGCGGCCGAAGTGGCCCATGTCAGCGTACAACGCCTCGGCGCCGGTCAGCGCCAGCACGGTGGCGCCGAGGATCGCCACGCCGATGCCCGGATGCGAAATGAAGAAGTTGAGCGCCCAACCCGGACTCATTGCCTTCAGCACTTCCGGTTGCTGCGCCACGCCATAGATACCCAGCGCCGCCAGCGCAAGGAACCAGGCCACCATCACCGGGCCGAAGAGGATGCCGATGCGCGCGGTACCGTGCTTCTGGATGAGGAACAGGCCGACCAGCACGATCAGCGAAAGCGGCACGACCCAGTGCTCCAGCCCGTCGAAGGCGATTTCCAGGCCCTCGATCGCGGAAAGCACCGAAATCGCCGGAGTGATCATGCTGTCGCCATAGAACAGCGCCGCGCCGATCAGCCCGGCGATCACCACCATCGCCTGCAACTTGTGGCGCCCGGTAGCGGCGCGACGGGCCAGAGCCGACAGCGCCATTACCCCGCCCTCCCCCTGGTTGTCGGCGCGTAGGACGAAGATCACGTACTTGATCGACACCACCCAGATCAGCGACCAGAAGATCAGCGACAGCACGCCCAGCACGCCGTCGTGGTTGGCCTGCACACCATAACCGCCCACGAAGACTTCCTTCAGGGTGTACAGCGGGCTGGTACCGATATCGCCATAGCACACGCCCACGGCACCGACCATCAGGCCGATCGCGGAGCTCGAGTGGGGCTGTTCATGCTCAACGGTGCCGGCGCTTGCATCGGACATGTAACAAAATTCCTCAAAAAAATTCGGCGCATCCTGCTCCGACCCATTCGTCGATGCAAGAGCCGGGTTCGAAGGTTCTGATTGACTATAGAGCCTGTTGCCCGGAATTACCGGGCGCAAGGGGTTGTCCGGCGGCGTGCGACAGCTTGTCCCAGAGAGGCTGGTCAAGTGCGCGGGACGCCGCTAGAATTGCGCACTTTTTGATCAGAGGCGCCGCCAGCGCGCCCTTCGAGGTTAGCCGCACATGTCCACCGCCACACCCAAAGTAGGATTCGTCTCGCTCGGATGCCCGAAAGCGACTGTCGACTCCGAACGCATCCTCACCCAACTGCGCATGGAAGGGTACGAAATCGTCCCCACCTACCAGGACGCGGACGTGGTGGTGGTGAACACCTGCGGCTTCATCGACAGCGCCAAGGCCGAATCCCTGGACGCCATCGGCGAAGCCATCGCCGAGAACGGCAAGGTGATCGTCACCGGTTGCATGGGCGTGGCTGAAGACAGCATTCGTGACGTGCACCCCAGCGTGCTGGCCGTGACCGGCCCGCAGCAGTACGAGCAGGTGGTCAATGCCGTCCACGAGGTGATTCCGCCCAAGGCCGAACACAACCCGCTGATCGACCTGGTGCCACCACAGGGCATCAAGCTGACCCCGCGCCACTACGCCTACCTGAAGATTTCCGAAGGCTGCAACCACAGCTGCAGCTTCTGCATCATCCCGTCGATGCGCGGCAAGCTGGTCAGCCGCCCGGTGGGCGACGTGCTCAGCGAAGCCCAGCGCCTGGTGAAAGCCGGTGTGAAGGAACTGCTGGTGATCTCCCAGGACACCAGCGCCTACGGCGTGGACCTGAAGTACAAGATGGACTTCTGGGACGGCCAGCCGGTGAAGACCCGCATGCTGGAGCTGTGCCAGGCGCTCTCCTCGATGGGTGTGTGGGTGCGCCTGCACTACGTCTATCCGTACCCCAACGTCGACGACGTGATCCCGCTGATGGCCGAGGGCAAGCTGCTGCCCTACCTGGACATCCCCTTCCAGCACGCCAGCCCGAAAGTGCTCAAGTCCATGAAGCGCCCCGCCTTCGAGGACAAGACCCTGGCGCGTATCAAGAAGTGGCGCGAGATCTGCCCCGAGCTGACCATCCGCTCCACCTTCATCGTCGGCTTCCCCGGCGAGACCGAGGACGACTTCCAGTACCTGCTCGACTGGCTGACCGAAGCCCAGCTCGACCGCGTCGGCTGCTTCCAGTACTCCCCGGTGGAAGGCGCCCCGGCCAACGACCTGGGCCTGGAAGTCGTCCCCGATGACGTCAAGCAGGACCGTTGGGAGCGCTTCATGGCACACCAGCAGGCCATTTCCGCCGCACGCCTGCAGCTGAAGATCGGCAAGGAAATCGACGTGCTGATCGACGAAGTGGATGACGAAGGCGCGGTCGGCCGCTCCTTCGCCGACGCCCCGGAAATCGACGGCGCCGTGTACATCGACAGCTTCGATGTGAAGCCGGGCGACAAGGTGCGCGTGCGCATCACCGACGCCGACGAGTACGACCTCTGGGCCGAACTGGTCTGATCCGCAAAAGCCCCGCTGATGCGGGGCTTTTCATTTCTGCTATTGGAAAGCCCATGACCAACAACGACGTACTGCGCAGCCTGCGCTACCTGCTGGACATCCGCGATGCGCAGGTCGCCGAGATCACCGCGCTGGCCGGCTTCAACCTCAGCACCGAGGATGTCGGCGCCTTCCTCGCCCGCGACGACGAGCCGGAGTTCAAGCCCTGCAGCGACCGCGTGCTGGCGCACTTCCTCGACGGCCTGATCGTGCATCGCCGTGGCCGCGACGAATCGCGCCCGCTGCCGCCGGTGGAACTGCCGCTGACCAACAACATCACCCTGAAGAAACTGCGCGTGGCCTTCGAACTGCGCGACGACGATATCCTCGCGATCCTCGACAGCGTCAGCTTCATCGTCACCAAGACAGAACTGGGCGCGCTGTTCCGCAAACCCGGCCACAACAACTACCGACCCTGCGGCGACCAGTTGCTGCGCAACTTCCTCAAGGGCCTGACGCAGCGCCAGCAGCGCTGAGATCGACATGCTCTATCGCCTGGCCGCCGACGCCGTTGTCCTGTTCCATCTGGGCTTCATCCTCTTCGCGCTGCTCGGCGGCCTGCTGGTGCTGCGCTGGCCGCGCCTGGCGTGGCTGCACGTACCGGCGGCGGTCTGGGGCATGGCGGTGGAATTCCTCCACCTCTATTGCCCGCTCACGCCGCTGGAGAATCACTTCCGCGCCCTGGCCGGCGGCCAGGGCTACAGCGGCGGCTTCATCGAGCATTACCTGATCCCGCTGATCTACCCCGCCGGCCTGACCGAGGCAACCCAGGTCGTCCTCGGCCTCATCGTGGCCGCAGTCAATCTGCCGCCTTACCTGCTTCTGCTGCGCCGGCTGCTGCGTTCGCGCTGAGCGGCTTGTCCATCGGCAGATAGGCCAGGCTCGCCTCCTTGTTCTTCGCGTGCCCCAGGCGCTGGCCATTGTTGAGCCCGGACTCGATCAGCCGGTGATCCGCCGTCAGCCAGTTCAGCGGCTGCGTACCTTCATGGGTCACCTGGGAAACGATCAGGGTGCGCGACGGGTCCCAGTCCTCGCCGGTGCGCTGGCGCAGCCAGGCGAACAACGCGGCGCTGTCGCCCTGCGGATAATCGGAATGGATATAGAGGAAGGGATGGGCCTGCCGTTCGCCATGCTTCTGCAGATAGATCGGCAGGCGCGCGTCGTCGTCACCGAGGACCAGTACCCGCCACTGCGACCAGGGCGCCGTCTGCTCCGCCGCGGCACGCACCTCCCTGGCGAACAGCGGAACCCCGCCGCCAGCATTGCTCCATGGGTACGCCACGCCCACCACCAGCAGCATTACCACCGCTGCGGCGCCGACCGCCCGCGGCCAGGCACGCCCCAGCCCGGCCAGCTTGCGTTCCTGCCGCCACTCGATCACCCACCACGCACCCAACAGTTGCGCGAACGGCACCAGCGGAAGCACGTAGTAACTGCGCCGGCCACCGCTGGCGGTGAAAAATGCGAACAGCAATACCAGCGCCCAGACCAGCCAGCGCGCATTGGGCTCCAACTGCTTCCAGCGGCGCACGGCGAACCACAAGCCGAGTATCCACAACGGCGCCCAGGGCAGCGTGTAGGCCGGCAGATAGAGCAGGTAGGTGTAAATCGGCCCCTCGTGGTCGAAGGGCTGGAAGAAGCGCACCACGTTCTCGCGGAATACCAGCGCCAGCCCGCTCTCGCCGTAGCTGGGCTGGCCGTAGAAGTGCGACAGCACGAAGGGAATCGCATACACGCCACCGGCCACTACCAGCGCCACCAGCAACCGCAGGTTCAGGTGCCGGCGCCAGCGCCCGGCGCTGAGCAGATGCGGCAGCAGCACCAGCCCCGGCAGGACGAAACCGATCAACCCCTTGCACAGCGACGTCAGCGAGAGGATCAGGAAGAAGCCCAGGTAGTTCCTGAACCGCGTGTCCTCCGGGTCACGCCAGTACCAGGCCAGCGCCGCCAGCACGCCGAACACCGTGAGCATGTCCGCCGTCGCCACCCGCGCCCAGAACAGGAAGTAGAAAGTGGTCGCCAGCAGCCAGCCGGCCAGCAGTCCGGTGCCCTTGCGCAGCAGGCGTTCGCCCAGCCACCAGGTGAGCCAGATGCTGCCCAGCCCGGCCAGCACGGTGCTGAGGCGCAGCGTCCAATGGTTGAGACCGAACAGGCTGGCCGGCGCGGTGATCAGCCAGTAGGACAGCAATGGTTTGTCGTAGTACGGCGCCCCACGCAGGTAGGGATCGAAGTAGTCGCCTGACTGCAGCATCTGCAACGAGATATCCGCCCAGCGCACTTCCGGGCCCCAGACCTCGCGCCAGCCCAACCCGAACAGCAACAGCAGCGCCGAGACGCCCAATAGCAGCGCCAATGCCTTCCGATCCTTGCTCCAACCCTGCATCACCTGGCCCCGACCAACCGAATGTGCGGCGGACACTAGGGCAACGAAGGTTATGCGCAGGTTAAGAAAATGCAGCCGTCGCGTAATGCGCCGCCATTTCCCGATTGGATAGTGCTCGGAGCGCCCCGCTCATCCCGCTAGGGTGAGGCGAAAAACCAGCCAGGAGAGGCTCATGCACCCGTACTTTTCCCTCGCAGGCAAGACCGCACTGGTCACCGGCGGCACCCGCGGCATTGGCCGGATGATCGCCCAGGGCCTGCTCGAAGCCGGCGCCAGCGTCATCATCTGCGCCCGCGATGGCGCCGCCTGCGCCGACACCGCCGCCGAGCTGTCGCAGTACGGCGAGTGCATCGGCCTGCCGGCCAACCTCGCCACCGAGGAAGGCGCCCGTGCCCTGGCCGCCGAGCTGAACGAGCGCCTGGATCACCTCGACATTCTGGTCAACAACGCCGGCACCACCTGGGGCGCGCCGCTGGAAAGCTACCCGGCCTCGGGCTGGGAGAAGGTCATGCAGCTCAACGTCACCGCCGTGTTCAGCTGCATCCAGCAACTGCTGCCGCTGCTGAAGAAGGCCGGCAGTGCGCAGAGTCCGGCACGGGTGATCAACATCGGCTCGGTGGCCGGCGTCACTTCCCACGGCGAGAATGCCTATGCCTACGGCCCGAGCAAGGCTGCGCTGCACCAGCTGTCGCGCATGCTCGCCCGCGAACTGGTGGGCGACCACATCAACGTCAACGTCATCGCCCCCGGCCGCTTCCCCAGCAAGATGACCCGCCACATCGCCAACGACGAGCAGGCCATGGCCGAGGACACCGCCGTCATCCCCATGCGCCGCTGGGGCCGCGAGGAAGAAATGTCCGCTTTGGCAATAAGCCTGGCGAGCGCTGCCGGCGCCTACATGACCGGCAATATCATCCCCATCGACGGCGGCTTCCACCTCGGCTGAAACCCGTTGCGAGGGGAATCGGGTACCATGGCGGCCCCTGCAAAAAGCCTCTGCCGCCATGTCCCACACCCTCTCGCCCATCGGCTACGTCCGCTCCTGCTTCAAGGAGAAGTTCGCCATCCCGCGCCAGCCGCAACTGGCTCCGGCCGCGACCGGTGTGCTGGAACTGCTGCCGCCGTTCGACACGGGCGATGCTGTGGCAGGCCTGGAGCAGGTCAGCCACGTCTGGCTGATCTTCCTCTTCCACCAGGCGCTGGAAGACAAGCCACGGCTCAAGGTGCGCCCGCCGCGCCTGGGCGGGAACCAGTCGATGGGCGTCTTCGCCACCCGCGCCACCCACCGCCCCAACGGCCTCGGCCAATCCGTGGTGAAACTGGAAAAGGTCGAGCCCGACCGGCTCTGGCTGTCCGGCATCGACCTGCTCGATGGCACGCCGGTGATCGACATCAAGCCGTACGTGCCCTACGCGGACATCGTGGTCGAAGCGCGCAACGCCATCGCCGACGCCCCTCCCGCCCCCATCGCCGTGCACTGGGACGACGAAGCCCTGCGCCAGGCTCGTGAACATGGCCAGCGCCTCGGTCAGCCGGTGCGCGAGCTGATCGAGCAGTGCCTCGCCCAGGATCCCCGCCCGGCCTACCAGAAGCCGCCGCCCGAGCGCCGCTACGGCGTGCGCCTGTGGGACCTGGACGTGCACTGGCACTACCCGGCCGACGGCGAAATCTGCGTGCTGGACGTACAGCGCGCCGCCAACTGATTCCTGCCTCAGTCCACCGGATTGAGGGCGATCACGTCGCTCTCGAAGCACTCCTGCTCGATGATCAGCGGCTCCACCAGCGGGCGGCTGTCGCGGAAGTGCGCGGTCTGCGTGTGCGCGTCGTAGGCCGCATCGTCGCGGTAGATCTCGTAGAGGTAGATCACGTCCGGATCAAGGCGATCCTGGGACACATCGAAGACCAGGCAGCCCGGCTCGCTGGACACGGAAGCAGCGGCGTTGGCCTTGATGGCGTGGAGGAAATCCTCGGCGCTACCGGGTTTGACACGGGTCTTGATGAACAGACTGTACACAGGGCGTTCCTTTTGTTTTAAATTTAAAAATAAATTGTATACAAAAAAGGAACCGCGTCCATGTCCGATCTCCCTGCCCGCCCCGGCCGCCTCAACGGCCTGCGCCATCTCGCCCTGCTGGTGCCGAACCTGGAAGAGTGCGAGCGCTTCTATGTCGATGTGCTCGGCATGGCGGTGCTGAACCGTGCCAACGAGGACCTGGTGTACCTCACCTGCGGCAACGACAACCTCTCGCTGGGGCGCGGCTTCGGTGCCGCCAACGGGCTGCAGACCATGGATCACTATGGTTTCGTGGTGGACAGCGTGGAAGAGCTGGAAGCCTGGTACCAGTACTTCAAGGCACGCGGTGTGACGCTGCTGGACCGCCCGTTCGACCATGGCGACGGCGCGCGCAGCTTCCACCTGCTGGACCCGGCGGGGAACAAGGTGCAGCCGCTGTATCACCCGGCCGTATCCGGCCAACGCCTCACATGAGGCACCTGTAGGAACGAGCTGCTGTCTGGGGCAGAAATTCAGGCATAAAAAAACGCCGCGCTCCCAAAGGAATCGCGGCGTTCTTTCGACTGAACCGTCGGACGCTGCTTACTTCTCGACGAAGGCGCGCTCGATCAGGTAGTCGCCGGGCTCGCCCATGCGTGGGGAGATCTGCAGGCCGAAGCTGTTCAGCACTTCGCTGGTCTCGTCGAGCATGCTCGGGCTGCCGCAGATCATGGCGCGGTCGTCCTGCGGGTTCATCGGCGGCAGGCCGATGTCGGCGAACAGCTTGCCACTGCGCATCAGGTCGGTCTGGCGGCCCATGCTGTGGAACTCTTCACGGGTGACCAGCGGGCAATAGATCAGCTTCTCTTTCACCATGTCGCCGAAGTACTCGTGCTCCGGCAGGACCTTGGTGATGAAGTCCGCGTAAGCGAGCTCGCTGACCCAGCGCACGCCGTGGACCAGGATGACCTTCTCGAAGCGCTCGTAGACTTCCGGGTCCTGGATCACCGAAAGGAACGGCGCCATGCCGGTGCCGGTGCTCAGCAGGTACAGGTGCTTGCCGGGCTTGAGGTCGTCCAGCACCAGGGTGCCGGTGGGCTTGCGGCTGACCATCAGTTCGTCGCCTTCCTTCAGGTGCTGCAGACGCGAAGTCAGCGGACCGTCCGGGACCTTGATGCTGAAGAACTCCAGGTGCTCTTCGTAGTTCGGGCTGGCGATGCTGTACGCGCGCATCAGCGGACGACCGTTGACTTCCAGGCCGATCATCACGAACTGGCCGGTCTTGAAGCGCAGACCCGGGTTACGGGTGGTCTTGAAGCTGAAGAGGGTGTCGTTCCAGTGGTGCACGCTGAGAACGCGCTCGGTGTACAGGTTGCTCATCAAGGACTCCTAGGAGAAACGTGGCGCACCCCAGCAGATCCCGGACGTAGCGCAATTGCGCGACATTTTATAGGCGGCGACAATATCCGCAAAATAAATTATCTGGATATTGCTAATCCAAAACGCAGATAAGGCCGCATCATGTCGCCGCAAAAGGATACCTTCCGGGCATTCCGGCACCGGGGCGACGAAATGTCGCGCAGCCTTTTCGGAGCCATCGCCCATGAAATTCACCCTGCGCCAGCTCGAAGTCTTCGTCGCCGTCGCCCAGCAGGAAAGCGTCTCCCGCGCCGCTGCAGGGCTGTCCATGTCGCAGTCGGCGACCAGCACCGCCCTGGGCGAGTTGGAGCGGCAGTTCGACTGCAAGTTGTTCGATCGCTCCGGCAAACGCCTGACCCTCAACGCCCTCGGCCGCCAGTTGCTACCCCAGGCAGTGGCCCTGCTGGACCGCGGCAGCGAGATCGAAAACATGCTCAACGGCAAGAGCGCCTTCGGCTCGCTGGACCTGGGCGCCACCCTGACCATCGGCAACTACTTGGCGACCCTGCTGATCGGCACCTTCATGCAGCGCCAGCCCGACTGCCGGGTGCGCCTGCACGTGCACAACACCGCCCACGTGGTGCAGCGCGTGGCGCACTACGAACTCGACCTCGGGCTGATCGAAGGCGACTGCCAGCACCCGGACATCGAGGTGCAGCCGTGGATGGAGGACGAACTGGTGGTGTTCTGCGCACCGCAGCACCCACTCGCCCGCGAAGGCCACGCGAGCCTGGAGCGGCTGACGGAAGAAGCCTGGATCCTGCGGGAACAGGGTTCCGGCACGCGGCTGACCTTCGACCAGGCCATGCGACACCACGTGGAGCCGCTGAACGTGCGGCTTGAGCTGGAACACACCGAGGCGATCAAGCGTGCGGTGGAGTCAGGGCTGGGCATCGGCTGCATCTCGCGCCTGGCCCTGCGCGACGCCTTCCGCCGCGGTAGCCTGGTCCCGGTGGAAACCCCGGACCTGGACCTGCGCCGGCAGTTCTACTTCATCTGGCACCGGCAGAAATACCAGACCGCGACCATGCGCGAGTTCCTGGAACTGTGCCGCAGCGAAACCGCCGGGGTGACGCGCAGCGACGATATTGTCCTGCCGATGATTCCCTGAAGTGTGCTTTTTTGTAGGACCGAGGGGGCGCCCAACCCTTGCTCGCGAACGCTTCAAACCTGCGACATCAGTGTCAGGCCGTTCGCGAGCAAGCTCGTTCCTACAGGCCGTCAGCCGAGCAGGATGCCCGCCCAGGTCACGGTGATGATGGTCAGCGCGACGAACTGGGCCGCACTGCCCATGTCCTTGGCGTTCTTCGACAGCGGATGACGCTCCAGGGAAACCCGGTCCACCACCGCCTCGATGGCGGAATTGAGCAGTTCGACGATCAGCGCCAGCAGGCACACGGCGATCATCAGCGCGCGCTCGCCGCGGGTCACATCGCAGAAGAACGACAGCGGGATCAGGATGACGTTGATCAGCACCAGTTGGCGGAAGGCCGCTTCACCCTTGAAGGCGGCGGCGAAGCCGGCCAGCGAGTAGCCGGCGGCGTTGAAGATGCGTTTCAGGCCGGTCTGGCCCTTGAAGGGGGAGGCGGACACGTGTGGTTCTCACAGGCAAAGGTCGCGGCACTCTATACCAGCGATCGTCAAAAAGGGGTCAAGGCCATTACAGAATGTAACGGCCCCTGAGCCGGAATATGGTGGCCTCAGGCCCCCGGCACCGACTCCATCTGCGCCAGCAACAGCGCCGCCTGGGTGCGGGTGCGTACGTTCAGCTTGCGGAAGATCGCGGTGACGTGAGCCTTCACCGTGGCTTCGGAGACACTCAGCTCGAAGGCGATCTGCTTGTTCAGCAGGCCTTCGCAGACCATGGTCAGCACACGGAACTGCTGCGGCGTCAGGCTGGCCAGGCCAGCGCTGGCGGCGCGCACGTCATCGCTCATCTCGGTCACGGCATCCACCTGCGGCGGCCACCAGACGTCGCCATCGAGCACCGCCCGCACGGCCTGCTGCAGCACACTCAGTTCGCTGGACTTGGGGATGAAGCCACTGGCGCCGAACTCACGGGAGCGCTGTACCACGGCGGCATCTTCCTGGGCCGAGACCATCACCACCGGGATCTGCGGGTACTGCCCGCGCAACAGCACCAGGCCGGAGAAGCCGTAGGCGCCGGGCATGTTGAGGTCCAGCAGCACCAGATCCCAGTCGGCCTTCTCGTTCAGGCGCGTCTCCAGCTCCGCGATACTCGCGGCCTCCGACAGTCGCGCCTCGGGGCCAAGACCGATGGTCAGGGCCTGGTGCAGGGCACTGCGGAACAGCGGGTGATCGTCAGCGATCAGGATCTCGTAGGAAGCCATGAATTTTCCTTGAAGGCCGCGTCGAAGTACTGCCGTGGATAACAGCCAGACTTGCGCAGGAAAGGTCGGAGCACGGATAGAGCACTGCTTGTCGCATTGTACGCAAAGACAACCCTCGGTGTCCGCCGCGAATACATCGCCCAACGGTACATGCAGCGTGGTTTCAAAGCCCCTGCCAGTGTACCCGCCGAGAAGCCGCTCCCCTTTCCAAAGGCCCGGTGTTACGGCAGAGTTCCGCTTTTTTTCCTGCCTGTTACGAGAACAAGATGAAAAGCCATGCGCTACGCGCCGATATCCTGATGCTGTTCACCGCGATGATCTGGGGGGTCTCCTTCGTCGCGCAACGCCTCGGGATGGATGCCATCGGTCCCTTCCTCTATACCGGCCTGCGCTTCACCCTCGGCGCCGTGGCACTGCTGCCGCTGCTGGCCTGGTCGAGCAAGCGTGGCGCCCAGCCGTTCAACCGGGGCCAGATCCTCGCGGGCCTGGCCATCGGCACCGCGCTGACCGTGGGGATCAACCTGCAGCAGGTTGGCCTGATGTTCACCAGCGTGACCAATTCCGGCTTCATCACCGGCCTGTACGTCATCATCGTGCCGCTGCTCGGCCTGCTGATCGGCCATCGAGCCGGCATGGGCACCTGGCTGGGTGCCGCGCTGGCCGTGACCGGCATGGCCATGCTGAGCATCGGCCCGGGCTTTCACGTCGCCTCCGGTGACTGGCTGCAATTGACCGGTGCCTTCGTCTGGGGCGGCCACGTCCTGCTCGTCGGCCTGTTCGCCAGCCGCTATGACCCGATCCGTCTGGCCTTCCTGCAGTTCGTCACCTGCGCGGTGGTGAGCATGATCCTGGCCGTGGTGTTCGAAGAGATTCACTGGGACGCCATCGTCCAGGCCGCCCCCGCCCTAATCTATGGCGGCCTGTTCGGCGTCGCCACCGGCTTCACCCTGCAGGTCATCGCACAGAAGCACGCCATTGCCTCCCACGCGGCGATCATCCTCTCGCTGGAGGCGGTGTTCGCCGCCATCGCCGGCGCGCTGTTCCTCGACGAGACCCTGCATGTGCGCGGTTACTTCGGCTGCGCGCTGATGCTGGCCGGCATGCTGGTGGCACAGCTTTGGCCGAAGAAAGCCGAGGTGAAGGCGGTCTGATCTCTACTGCATAACGGAGCGAGACTGTTCGCGAACCGCACACCTCGGCGCCCACCCTGAAAATCACATTCATGCGATGAAGAGCCGATCTAGCGCTCGGTAAACGGTCTCAACGCCTGGTGCGCCGGGCTCTGCTCGTCCAGCGGCTGCTGGCGCTTGGAGCCCAGGTAACGCTCGCTGAACACATCCAGATAAGCGTCCAGCGCATCGCCGGCGCGGCGGTCACCGGCCAGCCCGAGGCAAAGCGCAGCAACTTCGGCGGTGCACAGGTGCTCGTCGAACTTGGAGCGGCGCAGGCGATAGCGTGACAGGGCATCGGGGGTGATGCTCAGCACGGGGAAACGGTCCAGGTAGGGGCTCTTGCGGAACATCTTGCGCGCCTCATTCCAGGTGGCGTCGAGCAGGATGAACAGCGGGCGCTTGCCGGCCTGCGGCTCCACCGTGGTCACTACGCGCTCGGGCTGGACGAACTCGCCGGGGAATACCACATACGGCTGCCACTGCGGATCGTCGAGCAGCGCCAGCAGCGCCGGATCGACCTCGATACGCGACCAGCCGAACGCCCAGGTGTCGGGCACCGTCTCGGCGATCAGCCAGCCGGTATTGCTCGGTTTGAGCGGCTCGGTGTCGAACATCACCAGGCACATCGCCGCGTTGGACTCGACCTGCGGGCGCAGGCCGCACATGCAGTAGTTCGGCCGCAGGCGGCAACCGGGACAGCGTGGCGAGCGCGAGCCACGGGCCACGAAGGGCTTGAGGCAGCGGGCCAGGCGCTGATCACGCAGGCGGGCGACAGCGTGACTCATCGGGCCACCGGGGTGCGGAAGATCGGACGGTACATCGAAGGCTCGAACGGGGCGACGGTTGCGGACCGCCGATTGTACCAGAGCTGCAACCTGCCTCCCTGTACACGGCCGAGTGGCGATGAAAGTCGCGACCGGCTTCGCGTCATCCCTCGACGAAGTTGGCCGCCTGACGTGCCGGACAGCGGGCTGCGGCAATCGAATCTCGGCAGGGAGGTCGTTTTCGGGGACAATAGGCGGCTGTAATGACCAGCGAACCCGGAAGGCTCGCCACGGTCGAATCGGCACCATTGTCAGGAGATGCCCATGCTGCGCCTCACCGCCCTCGCCCTCTGCCTCGTTCTTCCCGTCGCGCATGCCGCCTCGAAGAAGGACTTCGAACTGACCCAGACCCTGGAAAAGGTCGCCAAGGAAAGCAGCGAAGGCACCCCACGCGCGATCAACGAGGACATCCTCGACCAGGGCTACACCGTCGAGGGCCCGCAACTGATCAACCACCTGAGCGTGCGCGCCAGCCATGCCGAGCGCATGCGCGAAAACCCGGACAGCGTGCGCAGCCAGCTGGGCGACAGCGTCTGCAGTAATACCGCCTACCGCCAACTGCTGGCCGAGGGCGCGATCCTCACCTACAGCTTCACCGAGTACAAGACCAACGCCCCGGTCGCCACCGAGCGTTTCGACGCCGGCAGCTGCAAGATCAAGCTGAAGAAGTAAACCGCCTGCATGCTCGACAAGGAAATGTTGCTGAAGATCGCGCGCACGCCAATGCCCTTCGGCAAGTATCAGGGCCGCATGCTGGTGGACCTGCCGGACGAGTACCTGCTGTGGTTCCACAAGAAGGGCCAGTTCCCGGCCGGCGAACTGGGCCGATTGATGCAACTGACCTTGGAACTGAAGATCGACGGCCTCGACGGCCTGATCAAGCCACTCAAGCGCTGAACTCCGCGCAACCGCCGGATGGCGGTTGCGCCAGCGCCGATCAACGCAGGATGGCGGGGTTTTCCTTGGCGGCCACCGCTGCCGCCTCGTCCGGTGCGAGCAAGGCGCTGCGGGGGATGTCCAGCAGTCGTGCACAGGCCGCCAGTACATGGGCCCAGCTGCAACGGTTGGCGAACAGCATGCCCGCCTCGTCCAGCGTTCCACCCTGGTTACGGTACCCCAGGACCGCCGTCTTCAGCGCATCGGGCAGGATCGGCCAGAGGTGTCCACGCGCCACCTCCGGGCGCATGTGGGTGAGCAGCACGCGCCGCTCGTAGTGGTCGGGGAACAGACGCATGGCGATGGACTCGTCCGCCAGCGCTTGTAGCTCCCAATTGTCGCGCGGCGCGCGGAAGCGCCCCGGCTCCTGCAGATAAACCAATCGATAAGGATAGCCAGCCTCCTCCAGCCGCAAGGCAGCACGGCGCATCTCGGCCAACTGGTAACTGCCGTTGGCGATCAGCAGCAGCGGTTCGGCGCCGGGATGCTCGTCCAGCAGGATTGCGCCATCTCGCGCCAGCTGCTCGGCCTGAGCCTGGGTAAATACCGATGGCCGCTCGCGCTTGGGGGCCACGATGCAGGCCAACTGCCCGCGGCTGCGATAGATGTCCGGCAACAGCGCCAACAGGCTGTTGTGGTCGGCCGGGAAAACTACCCGCACCATGTCGTTCATCTCGCCCAGCAGCGCCTCGCAGAAGGTGGTGTCCTGGTGCGATTGCTGGTTTTTACCGTTCTCCCAGGTATGCGAGGTCGCCACCAGCGGCCAGCCGAGCCAGCCTGCCGGACGCCCTGCTTCCTTCTGCTGGCGGGCGAAGATCAGCGTCTGGCGCACCGCACCGAGCATCTTCACGCAGAAGGCTTCATAGCTGGCCACCAGGTTCAGCCCGCCCTGGTTGGCCAGGCAGGCGGAAACCACTGCCTCTTCGTTAAGCGCGGTGATAATCCGGCCATCCACGGCTTCCAGGTCGCTCTCCGGATCGCTCACCCGGTGCCGCAGCGCCTTGAGCACGCCGCCCAGGCGGTTGCTCGCCAGTTCGTCCGGATTGCCGACACGGGCGCGCAGGTCCGGGTTGGCGCCGCACAGGTCGACGTAGAAGCGATCCAGAGCGGCCATGGGGGAACATTCGTCACTGCGGTAATGCAGCGGGGGAATCGAAGGTTCGATGGGCCGACGCACGGCGATTGGGTTATCCCGTTCCAGTACTCGGCCGCTGCGTGAAGCGATGAAGAGCTGACAAGCCTCGGCAAGTTCATCGGGCTCGACCCAGAGCGGCGCCGCATGCTGGTTGAACAGGTCGCGCGCCTCGGCATCCTCGCTGGGATTGCCCGGTAGCGGCAGGTTGTGCGCGGCATTGCTGCCAGCGCCATAGAACCCATAGCCCTTGGTCGTTTCGGCGATGCCGTAAGGAATCGGTAAAGGGTAGCGAAGGATGCCGCGCTCCTTCTCATCGACGCGGTGCTGCAGCCGCTCTTCCATTTCCCACAGGGCACAGACGAAAGCTGCCGGGTCGCGGCCATCGAAGCTGATCGGATCGAATCCGCAGCGGCGCAGATGAAGCTTGAAGCCTTCCAGCCCTTCGTGGGTGCCCAGGTCGGTGCGCTGCTCGATACGCCGGCCATTGGCGATCATCACCGGCAAGGCCGTGCCACAGTCCTCGGCGCGCCACCAGCGGGGAATCCAGTCGCTACCGCGCTGCTCCTCGGCAGCGCCGTCGGAGAGGAAGGCCACCAGGGTCTCGCCCGGCAGCGGCATGTGCGCATACATCAACTCGGCGAAGCCGAGGTATCCACCTTCGGCAACCCCGCCGGCGGTGTGCGGATTGACGTGGCTGCCCAAAGGAGCGGCAACCTTGCCTTCCGGCGTCTGCGCATAGCTGTAGAAGTCCTGCACCAGCCGATCCAGACCAGCTTCGCCATTCCCGTAGGCTGCGGCCTGTTCCGGATGCAGGTTGCCGGTGAGCACGTTGAGCGCGTCGATCGCTGCCACGCAGTGCCCTTGCCCCATCAGCCAGCCGCGTGTCCTGCCGCTCAGGGCATTCAGGGCGAGGTAGCCCGCATAGGCTGGCACCATGTTCAGCGCGCCGCCGGTATGTCCTTCGGGCTGAGCCTTGAAATCTTCGGGCTGCAAGGGTGCGCCATCGAGGCGGACACGCCTGGCGTAGGTCATGTGCGCCACCAGCCAGAGGCCGGCGCAGGTCAGGCGATCCAGCGCGCCGAACAGCCGGTAGACGCTGGCCAGATCCGGCTGCCGGCCGTACTGGACCAATTGATGAGCCACACGAAAGACCGCCGCCTGGGTCTGCACGCTATGCTGAAGCGGACCACGGCCTTGCAGCCAGCGGGCATATTCCGGCTCGGCTGCCGCATGGGCGGCAAGCTCCTCGGGGCTTGGCAGGATCTGTGACATGTCGGCTCTCCCTTGGTTATGCCGGAAAGTCTAGGTCTCCAGAGATCGGACAGGCGCTGACATGCATCAACGACCGTCCCGACCATTCGAGCAAGGCTGAAAGAGAATTCCGACAAGGAGACGACATGGCGCTTCTCACCTTCATCGGCGCAATCCAGGAAGTCACCGGTTCCTGCTACCTCCTGGAAACCCGCGACGGCGTCCGCGTGCTGCTCGAATGCGGAATGCGCCAGGGGCGCAGCGGCAACAAGGGCACCCGCGACAACGAGGCGACCAACCGCACACCCTTCCCCTTCGATCCGCAGGAGCTCGACGCCGTCGTACTGTCCCACGCCCATCTGGATCACAGCGGGTTGCTGCCGCGCCTGGCAAAGGAAGGCTACAAGGGACCGATCTACGCCACCGAATCCTGCTGCGATCTGCTGGAACTGATGCTGATGGATTCGGCGCACATCCAAGAGAAGGATGCCGAGTGGGAAAACAAGTGGCGCACCCGCCTCGGCAAGCCCCCCGTCAAGCCGCTGTACACCGTCGAAGACGCTTCCCGCGCGCTGAACCAGCGCCGCCGCGTCAGCTATGGCAGCACGGTGGACGTAGCGCGCGGCATCCGCGTGACCTTCCATAACGCCGGGCACATCCTCGGCTCGGCCATCGTTGAACTGGAAATCCATGAGTTCGGCTCGACCCGCCGTCTGGTGTTCTCCGGGGACCTGGGCAGCACCTGCTCGCCCCTTATGCGCACACCCACGCCGCTATCCCGCGCCGACGTGGTGCTGCTGGAATCCACCTACGGCGACCGCGACCACCGCGATGCCAACGATACGCTACTGGAACTGGCCGGCATCCTCCAACGCGCGCAGAACGAGGGCGGCAACGTGTTGATCCCGTCCTTCGCCGTGGGCCGCACCCAGGACCTGATCTACTACCTCGGACGCTTCTACCAGGAGGGCCGCCTGCCGCAGCAGGTCGTCTATCTCGACAGCCCCATGGCCGCCCAGGCCAACAACATCTACCTGCAGCACATCGGCGAGATCGCCGACGTCGACCGCGAATACATGCGCGGCACCGGCACCGCCAAAGTCGGCGAGTGGCTGCCGATCCTGCGTACCACCCAGAGCGCGGATGAATCCATGTCGCTGAATCGCATCAAGAGCGGCGCCATCATCATCGCCGGCAGCGGCATGTGCACCGGTGGGCGCATCGTCCATCACCTCAAGCACAACCTCTGGCGCGAGGAATGCCACATTGTCTTCCCGGGCTTCCAGGCCAAGGGCACATTGGGACGCGCCATCGTCGACGGTGCCGAATCGGTGCGCATCCTGCGCCAGCGCATCAGCGTGAAAGCACAGATCCACACCCTTGGCGGGTTTTCCGCCCATGCGGGACAATCACAATTAATTCAGTGGGTTGGCCACTTCGAACACAAACCCGAGCTATACCTGATACATGGCGAGCGGGAAAAGATGGATGTACTCAAGGGTGCACTCCAGGATCGCCTGAACTGGACGGCCAACATTCCGGAGCCTGGAGACCGGATCGCCATCTGAGATCGAGGCCTCACCGACTGTCACACCCGCGTGCCAGACTGGGCTGGCCTACTGCTGAACCCTGTGCGTGCGGCGTAGCGCCAAGGCGTAACGACCAGAGCCACCTTGTGTGGCCGGCGCCCCCATGGACAGGCGATCAGGGGTTGATGAACAAGGAGTATCAACATGCCCTACGAGCCCGACGACTACCTCTCCAGACACTTCCAGACCAGCGGCACTGACCTTGCGCAGAAGATCGAGGAACTGGCCGCACTGGCCGCTCCCGGCGACAGCCAGAACCTGCCGCTGTACCGTGAGATGCTCACCACCGTCGCCCGCATGGCCCAGGCCGACCGCAACCGCTGGGACGCCAAGATCATGCTGCAGACCCTGCGCGAGATGGAGCACGCCTTCAGCACCCTGGAGCAGTTCAAACGTCGCCGCAAAGTTACCGTATTCGGCTCGGCGCGCACGCCGGCCGATCACCCCGTCTACGCCTTGGCCCGCGAGTTGGGCGAAACCCTGGCGCGCTACGACCTGATGGTCATCACCGGCGCAGGCGGCGGCATCATGGCCGCGGCCCACGAGGGAGCCGGACTGGAAAACAGCCTGGGCTTCAACATCACCCTGCCCTTCGAGCAGCACGCCAATCGCATCGTGGATGGCACCAGCAACCTGCTGTCGTTCCACTTCTTTTTCCTGCGCAAGCTGTTCTTCGTCAAGGAAGCCGACGCACTGGTGCTCTGCCCCGGCGGCTTCGGTACTCTCGACGAGGCGCTGGAAGTGCTGACCCTGATCCAGACCGGCAAGAGCCCGCTGGTGCCGGTTGTGCTGCTTGACCAACCGGGCGGGCATTACTGGGACCACGCCCTGGAATTCATCAAGGAGCAGCTCGAAGACAACGGCTACATCCTGCCCAGCGACATGAACCTGATGAGGCTAGTGCACTCAGCCGAGGAGGCCGCCGAGGAAATCGCCCAGTTCTACAGCAACTTCCACTCCAGCCGCTGGCTCAAGGATCGCTTCGTCATCCGCCTCAACCATCCGCTGAGCGTGCGCGCGTTGCAATTGCTGGAGCGCGAGTTTGGCAGCCTCTGCGTCACGGACGGCTTCCACCAGCAACCCTACAGCGAATCGGAACTGGATGAACCGGAGTTCTCCCACCTCACCCGTCTGGCCTTCGCTTTCAACGGCCGTGACCAGGGGCGACTGCGCGAGCTGCTGAACTTCATCAACCAGCCGGAGAACTGGGAACGCTGATTTCCTGGCTCCGAGAACAAACAAGGCACCCGCATGGGGTGCCTTGTTCATTTCAATCATCTGATCGTCGACCGCTCAGAAGCCGACTGATGGCTTCCATCGAGTAACCCCGATAACTCAGGAAACGCCCTTGCTGGGCTCGCTCGCGGGCATCCTGTGGCAGCCGGGCGAACTTGCGACGCCAGACTTCACGCAGGTTTTCGCTCCAATCGACGCCGCACAAGCGCAGCGCACCGTCGATCTCACCACGTGGCAAACCCCGCTGCGACAACTCCTCGCGAATCCGCACCGGGCCGTAACCTGCTCGCGCACGGCTGGCGATGTAGCTTTCCAGGTAACGGCTTTCATTGAGCAACCCCTCCTCGGCCAGACGGTCGAGGGCGGGGTCGATCAGGTCCTGCGTGGCGCCGCGTTGCCGCAGCTTGCGCGAGAGCTCTGCCCGGCCATGCTCGCGCCTTGCCAGCAGGTCCATGGCGACCCGTCGCACCGCGACGAGGTTATCGAGCTCGCTGGTCATCGCGATCAATAATCGGCTTCAGCTTCCGCTTCGGCCTCAGCCGCAGCGAGTTCGGCCTTGGTCGGCGCTGGCTGGTTGGTCAGCAGTTGTTCGCGGATGGCCTTGTCGAGGGTGTTGCAGATCTCGGCGTTGTCTTCCAGGAACTTGGCGGCGTTGGCCTTGCCTTGGCCGATCTTGCTGCCCTGGTAGCTGTACCAGGCGCCGGACTTCTCGATCAGGCCCAGCTGCACGCCCAGGTCGATGATTTCGCCGGTGCGGTAGATGCCGCGGCCGTACATGATCTGGAACTCGGCCTGACGGAACGGCGGGGCGACCTTGTTCTTCACGACCTTGACGCGGGTTTCACTACCGACCACCTCGTCGCCTTCCTTCACCGCGCCGGTCCGGCGGATGTCGAGACGAACGGAGGAGTAGAACTTCAGCGCGTTACCACCGGTGGTGGTTTCCGGGTTGCCGAACATCACACCGATCTTCATGCGGATCTGGTTGATGAAGATGACCAGGCAGTTGGCGTTCTTGATGTTGCCGGTGATCTTGCGCAGCGCCTGGGACATCAGGCGGGCCTGCAGGCCGACGTGTTGATCGCCCATCTCACCTTCGATTTCGGCCTTGGGCACCAGGGCCGCCACGGAGTCGACGATGATCACGTCAACGGCGTTGGAACGCACCAGCATGTCGGTGATTTCCAGCGCCTGTTCGCCGGTGTCCGGCTGGGATACCAGCAGGTCGTCGACGTTGACGCCCAGCTTGCCGGCGTAATCCGGGTCCAGCGCGTGCTCGGCGTCGACGAAGGCGCAGGTGGCGCCGGCTTTCTGGGCCTGGGCGATGACCGACAGGGTCAGGGTGGTCTTACCCGAGGATTCCGGACCGTAGATCTCGACGATACGGCCCTTCGGCAGACCGCCGATGCCCAGCGCAATGTCCAGACCCAGCGAGCCGGTGGAGATGGCGGGGATAGCCTGGCGCTCATGGTCGCCCATGCGCATGACCGCGCCTTTGCCGAATTGGCGTTCGATCTGTCCCAGGGCCGCGGCCAGGGCGCGCTTCTTGTTGTCGTCCATTGAAGTCCTCGCGAAGTCAGGCGGCCGGGCGGCCACGAACAACTGTATAAGTAGCCAGTATTATTCCACAGGGCAAGCCGCTCGCCTACCCCTGAATCGGATTTTCCCCGTCCGCCAGTCGCAATAGCCCTTCCAGAGCGGTCGCCACCGTCTGCCGGCGTACCGCTTCCCGATCACCGGCATATAGACGGCGTTCGCTGTACACCTTTTCACCTTTGCGCCAAGCCAGCCAGACAGTGCCTACCGGCTTCTCGGCAGAACCGCCATCCGGCCCGGCAATACCGCTCACCGCCACGGCGATATCCGCACCACTGCGAGGCAAGGCGCCAGCAACCATGGCCTCGACCACCTCTCGACTCACCGCACCGACCCTCGGAAACAGCTCGGCCGGCACGTCCAACTGACGGGTCTTCTGGGTATTGGAATAAGTGACGTAGCCCGCTTCGAACCAGGCGGAACTCCCGGAGACGCGCGTGATCGCCTCGGCGATGCCACCACCGGTGCAGGATTCGGCGGTGGTGACGCGTAATGTCTTGGCAGCCAATCGAGCGCCCAATCGGGCAGAGAGGTCTGTAATAAAGGAATCGGTAACGGACACAGTGCGCTCCGGGGTTAAAGAAGGCCAGGCGGATACCGTACACTAGACACTTTTGCATGTTGAAGCCGGACAGCCAGAAGCCATGAGTCAGAGCGACCTCTCCGCCCACACACCGATGATGCAGCAGTACTGGAAGCTGAAGAACCAGCACCCGGATCAACTGATGTTCTACCGTATGGGCGACTTCTACGAGCTGTTCTACGAGGACGCCAAGAAGGCCGCCAAGCTGCTGGACATCACTCTGACCGCGCGCGGACAGTCTGCCGGCAACTCCATCCCGATGGCGGGCATCCCGTTCCACTCCGCCGAGGGCTACCTGGCCAAGCTGGTGAAGCTCGGCGAATCAGTGGTGATCTGCGAGCAGATCGGCGACCCGGCCACCAGCAAGGGGCCGGTGGAGCGCCAGGTCGTACGTATTCTCACTCCCGGCACCGTCAGCGACGAAGCGCTGCTAGATGAGCGCCGGGACAACCTGATTGCTGCCGTGCTGGGTGATGAGCGCCTGTTCGGCCTGGCCGTGCTGGACATCACCAGCGGCCGGTTCAACGTCCAGGAAATCAAGGGCTGGGAAACCCTGCTCGCCGAACTGGAGCGCCTGAATCCCGCCGAGCTGCTGATCCCCGACGACTGGCCTCAGGGCCTGCCGGCGGAGAAACGCCGTGGCGCGCATCGCCGCGCGCCCTGGGACTTCGATCGCGACTCGGCGAAGAAGAGCCTGTGCCAGCAATTCGGCGTCCAGGATCTCAAGGGCTTCGGCTGCCAGGAACTGACTCTCGCCATCGGCGCCGCCGGCTGCCTGCTCGCTTACGCCAAGGAAACCCAGCGTACTGCCCTGCCACACCTGCGCAGCCTGCGTCACGAGCGCATCGACGATACCGTAATCCTCGATGGTGCCACGCGCCGCAACCTGGAACTGGACATCAACCTGGCTGGCGGCCGTGACAACACCCTGCAATCGGTGGTGGACCGCTGCCAGACCGCCATGGGCAGCCGCCTGCTGACCCGTTGGCTGAACCGTCCGCTGCGCGACCGCGCGGTGCTGGAAGCCCGCCAGGACTCGATCACCTGCCTGCTGGAGCGTTATCGCTTCGAAATCCTCCAGCCGCAGTTGAAGGAAATCGGCGACGTCGAACGTATCCTCGCCCGTATCGGCCTGCGCAATGCCCGACCGCGCGACCTCGCTCGTCTGCGCGACGCCCTCGCGGCCCTGCCTGAACTGCAGAACGGCATGACCGAGCTGGAATCCCCGCACCTGGGCGAGTTGGCCGCCAGCATCCGCACCTACCCCGAGCTGGCCGACCTGCTGGCCCGGGCGGTGATCGAAAACCCGCCTGCAGTGATCCGCGACGGCGGCGTCATCGCCCGCGGCTACGATGCCGAGCTGGATGAACTGCAGATGCTCAGCGAGAACGCAGGCCAGTACCTGATGGACCTGGAAACCCGCGAAAAAGCCCGCACCGGCCTGCCGAACCTGAAAGTCGGCTACAACCGCATCCACGGTTACTACATCGAACTGCCGCGCGTGCAGGCCGAACAGGCCCCCGCCGATTATATTCGCCGCCAGACCCTGAAAGGCGCCGAGCGCTTCATCACCCCGGAACTGAAGGCTTTCGAAGACAAGGCGCTATCGGCCCAGAGCCGCGCCCTGGCCCGCGAGAAGCAGCTTTACGAGGAACTGCTGGAACTGCTGATCGGCCAATTGGCGCCGCTGCAGGACACCGCCGCTGCCCTGGCCGAACTGGATGTGCTGTCCAACCTCGCCGAGCGCGCGCTGAACCTCGATCTGAACCGCCCGCGCTTTGTCGAGGAATCCGGCATTCTCATCGAGCAAGGCCGCCACCCCGTGGTCGAGCAGGTACTGGATACGCCGTTCGTCGCCAACGACCTGAACCTCGATGAAGACACTCGCATGCTGGTGATAACCGGCCCGAACATGGGCGGTAAATCGACCTATATGCGGCAAACAGCGCTTATCGTGCTGCTAGCGCACATAGGTAGTTTTGTGCCGGCGGCGCGCTGCGAACTGTCGCTGGTGGACCGGATCTTCACCCGTATCGGCTCTTCCGACGACCTCGCTGGCGGTCGCTCCACCTTCATGGTGGAAATGAGCGAAACCGCGAACATCCTCCACAACGCCAGCGACCGCAGCTTGGTGCTGATGGACGAAGTGGGCCGCGGCACCAGCACCTTCGACGGCCTGTCGCTGGCCTGGTCCGCGGCTGAACACCTGGCGAAACTGCGAGCTTTCACCCTGTTCGCCACCCACTATTTCGAGCTGACCGTGCTGCCGGAAAACGAACCGGCGGTGGCGAACGTGCACCTCAACGCCACCGAACACAACGAACGCATCGTCTTCCTGCACCACGTGCTGCCTGGTCCGGCAAGTCAGAGTTACGGCCTGGCGGTGGCGCAATTGGCTGGCGTGCCGGGTGCGGTCATTCAGCGCGCCCGTGAACACTTGGCGCGCCTGGAAACCACCAGCCTGCCCCACGAAGCACCACGCTCGAGCGACCCGAAAAGCCCGGCGCCGCTGCAAAGCGATCTGTTCGCCAGCCTGCCGCACCCGATCGTTGAAGAGCTGATGCGTGTCAGCCCCGACGACCTGACACCACGTCAAGCTCTCGAATTGTTATATGCATGGAAGACGCGAGTCTGACGAACCGCTGGACAAGCTGCTAGAATCGCGCGCGCTTAGCCGCCCGCCTGAGGAGAAAATTAGAAATGACCTTCGTCGTCACCGACAACTGCATCAAGTGCAAATACACCGACTGCGTGGAAGTATGCCCGGTGGACTGCTTCTACGAAGGCCCGAACTTCCTGGTCATCCACCCGGATGAGTGCATTGACTGCGCCCTGTGCGAACCGGAATGTCCGGCACAGGCGATCTTCTCCGAGGACGAGGTCCCGGATGGCATGCAGGAGTTCATCGAGCTGAACAAGGATCTGGCCGATGTATGGCCGAATATCACCGAGAAGAAGGATTCCCTGCCGGACGCCGAAGAGTGGGACGGCAAGCCGAACAAGATGCAGTACCTGGAGCGCTGATCCGCGCTGCCAACCAAAACACGAAAGGCCCGCTCAGTGCGGGCCTTTCTATATCCGGACATCACTTTCTTGCAGGCAAAAAAAGGGGCGGGATAACCCGCCCACTCTTTCTTCCTTTTTTCATCATCCTGATGAACCGCTTCCCGCGGTGCTCCTGACCGACATCCTTACCGGTCTGCGCCTTTCCGTGTACGCAGGAGTGATATTACCCGCCTGCCGGAACTCAGCAACTGGGGCACTTCCGCGCACCCAGCCGGTCTCGCAGCCGGGATAAAAATAAAATCCTTTAAAAACAATAATATAAGAAAAATAGAAGTCACAGCTGGCGACTCTTCAAGCTGAACACTCACACGCTATGTAAGCGAATGCTTACATCAGAGCGCATAAAAAAGCCCGGATTCATCCGGGCTTCTTCATTGTCGACTTAGCAGCTACTGGAACAGCGCGTCGCTCGACAGGCCGTTTTTCTCGAGGATCTCGCGCAGACGCTTGAGGGCCTCAACCTGGATCTGCCGAACTCGCTCGCGGGTCAGGCCGATTTCCTGGCCAACCTCCTCAAGGGTGCTGCTTTCATGGCCGCGCAGGCCAAAGCGACGAATCACCACCTCGCGCTGCTTATCGGTCAGCTCCGACAACCACTGATCGATGCTCTCGCTGAGATCGTCGTCCTGCAGTAACTCACAGGGGTCGGTTGGACGATCATCGGTCAGGGTATCGAGCAGCGTCTTATCCGAGTCAGGGCCGAGAGAGACGTCCACCGAAGTGACGCGCTCGTTCAGACCGAGCATCCGCTTGACCTCTTCCACCGGCTTCTCGAGCAGGTTGGCGATTTCCTCGGGCGACGGCTCGTGGTCCAGTTTGTGGGTCAGCTCGCGAGCGGCCCGCAAGTAAACGTTGAGCTCCTTCACCACGTGAATCGGCAATCGAATGGTGCGGGTCTGGTTCATGATGGCCCGCTCGATGGTCTGACGAATCCACCAGGTCGCGTAGGTGGAGAAACGGAAGCCGCGCTCCGGGTCGAATTTCTCCACCGCGCGGATCAGCCCAAGGTTGCCCTCTTCGATCAGGTCGAGCAGGGAAAGGCCGCGATTGACGTACCGTCGCGCGATCTTCACCACCAGACGCAGGTTGCTTTCGATCATCCGTCGCCGGCCGGCCGGGTCGCCCTTCTGCGCGAGTCGCGCAAAGTGGACTTCCTCTTCCGGGGTCAGAAGCGGCGAGAAACCGATTTCATTCAGATACAACTGGGTCGCGTCGAGCGCGCGGCTGTAATCGATGTGCTTGTGTTGCTTGAGAGAGGAGAGTGAGGTGGCTTTAGGAGTGACTCGAAGCGATACCTGCTCTTCGGCAAATGATTCTTCGAGGATGATGCCAGGCTCCAGGAGGAGCACTTCATCATCGACGTCAAACTCCGGCCCTTCTTTTTTAAGTGCCATGTCGTTATCCCTTGCTGAGTTCGACAACAAGTCCCGGTGCGACCTTATCCTTAGGACACCGAGGCCCGCTCACCCACGCAGGGGAACAGCTACCGTCAACGACTTGGCAAGTATTGCAGCGGATCTACAGGCTTACCCTGGCGGCGAATCTCGAAGTGCAGCTTCACCCGGTCAGTCCCTGTGGAGCCCATCTCGGCAATGTTCTGCCCGACTTTGACCTGTTGCCCTTCCCGCACCAGCAACCTACGGTTGTGACCGTAGGCGCTTACGTAGGTATCGCTGTGCTTGATGATCACGAGTTCGCCGTAGCCCCGCAAACCACTACCGGCGTACACCACCGTGCCATTAGACGCAGCCAGGACAGGCTGGCCCAATTGCCCGGCTATATCAATCCCTTTATTCAAACTGCCGTTTGATGCAAAACGCCCAATAAGCGTGCCATTGGTTGGCCAGATCCAGCCTCCGGGGGCCCCCGCTGCTACCGCCGGAGTTCCGCCGCTAGCGGTCGGTTGTGCTGGTGCGGTGACGGCGGGCGTGGTCGGTTTGCTGGCGGTCGCCGGGGTAGATGTCGGTTTGTTGACAACAACTGGCGCGACAGGCGTAGCACCTTTGGCGACAGACGGCGCAGCCGTCGATCCGCCGTCAAAGCGAATGGCCTGGCCTGGGCGAATGGTATAGGGCGCGGAGATGTTGTTGCGCGCAGCCAGGGCTTTCCAGTCCCAGCCATAGCGGAAGGCGATGGAGTACAACGTGTCACCGGGGCGCACCACATATTGGCCACTGGTAACAGCCGGCTTCTGCTGGGCGTTGCGGTCCACCACGGTTGTGGTACTGCGCGAAGTCGAAGAACAGGCCGCCAGCAGAGAGCAGACGGCAATGGCCACCACAGCGTGGCCCAGGCCCTTGATCCAGTTCCGTTGACACAGGGTCGCTGTCAAGCTCACCCATCCCCCTTATCCATGAATTGACGTCCAGCCTCACTGGCCGGCAGTAACCGCAGCCTTGACCGGCCTGCTCTCAGCCTAGCGGACCGTTGAGCAGCGGGACAAAGCGGACGGAGTCCAGCACCTGCCGCTGGAAGCCATCCTCGGTGCGGACGATCAGCATCAGTTGCTGCACCTCGCCACCGCCTACCGGAATCACCAGCCGCCCCCCGGGCGCCAGCTGGTCCAGCAATGCCTGCGGGACCTCGGCCGCAGCTGCGGTGACGATGATGCCGTTGTAAGGCGCCAGGGCGGGCCAACCTTCCCAGCCATCGCCCCAACGAAAGACAACATTTCTCAGGTTTAGCTCCGCAAGTCGCTCCTTGGCGCGGTCCTGCAGGGCCTGGATGCGCTCGACGGAGAATACCCGCTCCACCAGTTGCGACAGCACGGCGGTCTGGTACCCGGAGCCGGTGCCGATCTCCAGGACCTTGTCCAACGGACCAGCAGCCAGCAGCAACTCGGTCATCCGCGCCACCATGAAGGGCTGCGAAATGGTCTGGTTGTGCCCGATGGGCAGCGCGGTATCTTCGTAGGCGCGGTGCGACAGCGCTTCATCGACGAACAGATGGCGCGGGGTACGGCGGATTACTTCCAGCACGTGGGCGTTGGACAGCCCCTCTTCGTACAAACGCTGGATCAGCCGCTCACGGGTACGCTGGGAGGTCATGCCGATGCCGCCGCGGCGGGACAATTCATTGGCCATGGTCGAGCCCTCCGAGCCAGTCGCCAAGGACATTGAACGCCTCCCGGAAGGTCCGGTCCATCTGCAGTGGCGTAATCGACACGTACCCCTGCATGACGGCATGGAAATCGGTGCCCTCGCCGCCGTCTTCGGCGTCGCCGGCGGCGGCAATCCAGTAGCCTTCCTTGCCGCGCGGGTTGACCACCTTGACCGGCGGCTTGGCGCGAGCACGATGCCCCAGGCGAGTCAGCTGGATGCCCTTGATGCGCTCCAGCGGCAGGTTGGGGATATTCACGTTGAGCACGGTACGCGGCGGCAGATCGAGCTTCTCGTGGGACTCCACCAGCAGGCGGGCGAAATGCATCGCGGCCGGCAGGTTGTCCGTCAAGCGCGAACACAGCGAGAAGGCGAAGGCCGGCCGGGACAGGAAACGCCCTTCCAGGGCTGCGGCCACGGTACCCGAGTAGAGCACGTCATCGCCCAGGTTGGCGCCGAGATTGATACCCGAGACGACCATCTCCGGCACTTCTTCGAGCAGACCGTTGAGGCCCAGGTGCACGCAGTCGGTCGGAGTGCCGTTGAGGCTGATGAAACCATTGCCCAGGCGATGGGGATGCAGCGGCCGATCCAGCGTCAGCGAACTACTCGCTCCGCTACGATCGGCTTCCGGGGCGATCACGATGCAGTCCGCATAATCGGACAGCGCGTCGTGAAGCGCGGCGATACCGGGTGCAGTGACCCCGTCGTCGTTGGCAATCAATATGCGCATGGGCTTTCCGTCTGCCCTGCCGGCACGAGGTCGATCAGCTCGCGCACTACCACGGTGGCGAAGCAGCCAGCCGGCAGGACGAATTCCAGTTGCAGAATGTCAGGGGCGGGATAATGCCATGTAAGGCCCGGGATGGGGAGGCGCAGAATGCGCCGTTCGTGCGCCATGTCCGCACTGGCGAGCCACTGGCAAAGCGCCATCTCCGCTTGCTGCACGCTGCGTTCGATATCTCCCGGCCGGTTCGCCGCGGGTGAATCACCCTCGCCCCACATGGGGCCGGTGGGGTGCAGGTCGAGTGCGGCGAGACGCGGGTCGGAGCATTCCGCTTCGCCGGCGGGGAAGAAGCTGCGGCTGTCGGTGAACGCCAACAGGTCGCCGACCAGCGCCTGGTTCCAGGTGCCTTCGGCCACCCGGCGAGCCAGCACCTGGTTGAAGACATAGCTGCGCGCTGCCGAGAGCAGGCGCGAGCGCATGTTGCGATGCTCCGGCAGCTTGCCGCGCTCGGCGAAGCCACGAGCATCGAAGACGTTGCCGCCACCATGGCCGAAGCGCTGGGTGCCGAAGTAGTTCGGTACGCCCTGGGCCACGATGGCCTTCAGGCGCGCTTCGAGCTGCTCGCGCTGTGCCTGCAGCTCGGTCAGGCGCAAGGTGAAGCCGTTGGCCGAATGTGCACCGCGCTGCAGTTTGCGGCGATGGCGATTGCGCTCGAGGATTCGCAGAGTGTCGTCCTCGGCGGCAGTCAGGTCCGGATCGGACTTCCCCGGCAAGTGCAGACTGAACCACTGGCGGGTCAGCGCCTGGCGGTCCTTGAGACCGGCATAGCTGATCATCTTCACCGGGACGCCCGCGGCACGGGCGAGACGGCGCGCCGCTTCCTCGGTGTTCAGGCCGCGTTTCTCCACCCACAGCCACAGATGCTCGCCATCGCCGGAGAGCGGGATATCCAGCACTTCGTCGACCTGGAAGTCTTCGGCCACCGCCTTGAGCACAGCCTGCCCGCAAGCTTCGCCATGGGCGCGCGGGCCCAGCAGTTCCAACTCGGTCATGCGCGCCCCAGCAAAGCGACGGCGTGGACCGCGATGCCCTCTTCGCGCCCGGTGAAGCCAAGTTTCTCGGTGGTGGTGGCCTTGACGTTGACCTGGTCCAGTTCGACCTTCAGGTCGGCGGCGATGGTCTCGCGCATGTTCTGGATGTGCGGCGCCATCTTCGGCGCCTGGGCGATGATGGTGGTGTCGACGTTTTCCACCTTCCAGCCCTTGGCTTCCACGAGGCTCAGCACGTGGCGCAACAGTGCGCGACTGTCGGCCCCCTTGAACTGCGGGTCGGTATCAGGGAAGTGCTTGCCGATATCGCCCAGCGCGCAGGCGCCCAGCAAGGCATCGGAAAGCGCGTGCAACAGCACGTCGCCGTCGGAGTGGGCAACGAGCCCGAACTTGTGGGGAATACGCACGCCGCCAAGGGTGATGAAGTCTCCCTCGCCGAAGCGGTGCACGTCGTAGCCATGTCCGATACGCATGAAAAAACGCCCTGTTGATGTCAGGGCGTCGATTCTACCGGATCACTGCGCCCAGGGTGTCAGCCGCAGAGCGCCGCGGCATGGTGGCGCAGGTGATCTTCGATGAAGCTCGCAATGAAGTAATAGCTGTGGTCGTAACCGGGCTGCAGGCGCAGGTCCAGCGGATGACCAACCGCAGCGGCGGCTTCGCGCAGCGCTTCGGGCTTGAGTTGCACGGCGAGGAAGTCGTCGCGCTCGCCCTGGTCCACCAGGATCGGCAGGCGCTCGCCGGCGTGGGCCAGCAGTTCCACTGCATCCCACTCGCGCCAGGCGGCCGGGTCCTCACCCAGGAAGCGGCCCAAGGCCTTCTGGCCCCATGGGCAGTCACTCGGATGCGTAATGGGCGCGAAGGCCGATAGCGACAGGTAGCGCCCCGGATTTCGCAGCGCGCAGATCAATGCGCCATGGCCACCCATGGAGTGCCCGCTGATGCCGCGTTTCCGGGAAACTGGGAAGTTCGCCTCGATCAGCGCCGGCAGTTCCTGCACCACGTAGTCGTGCATGCGGTAATGGCGGGCCCAGGGTTCTTGCGTGGCATTGACGTAGAAGCCGGCACCAAGGCCGAAGTCCCACGCGCCATCCGGATCGCCCGGCACTTCCGGGCCGCGCGGGCTGGTATCCGGCGCAACGATCACAATCCCGAGTTCCGCGGCCACGCGCTGGGCGCCGGCCTTCTGCATGAAGTTCTCGTCGGTGCAGGTCAGGCCGGACAGCCAGTAAAGCACCGGAAGGCCCGCCTCTGGCTCGGCCTGCGGCGGCAGGTAGACCGCAAAGACCATCTCGCAGCCGAGCGTCTCGGAGCGATGGCGATAGCGCTGGTGCCAGCCGCCAAAGCTCTTCTGGCTGCTGATCAGTTCGATGGAATCCGTCATGGAGCCTCCTGTGAGGGCGGGCGCACAAGGCGCCCGGCGGTTCGATCAGTAGTGGATGACGGAGCGGATGCTCTTGCCTTCATGCATCAGGTCGAAGGCTTCGTTGATCTTCTCCAGGCCCATGGTGTGGGTGATGAAGGTATCCAGCGGGATCTCGCCCTTCTGCGCCTTTTCCACGTAGCTCGGCAGCTCGGTGCGGCCTTTCACGCCGCCGAAGGCGGAACCGCGCCAGACGCGCCCGGTAACCAGCTGGAACGGACGGGTGCTGATTTCCTGGCCGGCACCGGCGACGCCGATGATGGTGGATTCGCCCCAGCCCTTGTGGCAGCACTCCAGCGCCGCACGCATCAGCTGGACGTTGCCTACGCATTCGAAGGAATAGTCCACGCCGCCGTCAGTCATTTCGACAATCACTTCCTGGATCGGCTTCTGGTGATCCTTCGGATTGACGAAATCGGTGGCGCCCAACTCCTTGGCGATATCGAACTTCGCCGGGTTGATGTCCACCGCAATGATGCGCGAGGCCTTGGCCATCTTCGCGCCGATGATCGCCGCCAGGCCGATGCCGCCCAGCCCGAAGATGGCGACGGTAGCGCCCTCCTCCACCTTGGCGGTATTGAGCACCGCACCGATGCCTGTGGTGACGCCGCAGCCGAGCAGGCAGACCTTCTCCAGCGGCGCTTCCTCGGGGATCTTCGCCAGGGAGATTTCCGGCAGCACGGTGTATTCGGAGAAGGTCGAGCAACCCATGTAGTGGTAGATCGGCTCGCCCTTGTAGGAGAAGCGGCTGGTGCCATCGGGCATCAGGCCCTTGCCCTGGGTGGCACGCACGGCCTGGCAGAGGTTGGTCTTGCCGGATTTGCAGAATTTGCACTCGCGGCATTCGGCGGTGTACAGCGGGATCACATGGTCACCCACTTTCAGCGAAGTCACGCCCTCGCCCACCGCTTCGACGATACCGCCGCCTTCATGACCCAGGATGCACGGGAACACACCCTCGGAATCCTGGCCGGACAGGGTGTACGCGTCGGTGTGGCAGACGCCGGTGGCGACGATGCGCACCAGGACTTCACCCTTCTGCGGCGGCGCCACATCGACTTCGACGATTTCCAACGGCTTGTTGGGGGCGAAGGCAACGGCAGCACGGGACTTGATCATCTGGAAACTCCTGAACGAAGGAAACGACAACGCCCGCCTGGGGCGGACGGGTTCGGCGCGACGGCCGAGAAACCGGGACGGGCCGGAGCCCCGTCGGGGAACATTCGGGGCGGCCGACGAAAAGTGCGCCCCAAAGCCTTGGAAGTGTAGAAAACCTCCTGTCAGGGAATAATCAGGCAATAATCAAAACATTATTGCTATACAGGGACAATCCACATGCACCGCTGGGAAGGACTGGACGAATTCGTTGCCGTCGCCGAAACCGGTCAGTTCACCGCCGCCGCCGAGCGCCTCGGCGTATCTTCATCCCACGTCAGCCGCCAGGTCGCGCGGCTGGAGGAGCGCCTGCAGACGCGCCTGCTTTACCGCAACACCCGAAAGGTGACGCTGAGCGAAGCCGGCCAGACCTTCCTGCAGCATTGCCGGCGCCTGCAGGACGCTCGCGAGGAAGCCTTGCGGGCGGTGAGCGATCTATCTGCCGAGCCCAAGGGACTGCTGCGCATGACCTGCGCGGTGGCTTACGGCGAGCGGTTCGTGGTGCCACTGGTGAACGGGTTCATGGAGCAGTTTCCACAGTTGCGCGTGGAGATAGAGCTGTCCAACCGCCAACTCGACCTGTTCCACGAAGGCTTCGACCTGGCGATCCGCCTGGGGCGCCTGAGCGACTCCCGGCTGGTGGCAACCCGTCTGGCGCCGAGGGTGATGTACCTCTGTGCAACGCCGGGCTACCTCGCCCACCACGGCGCGCCACACAGTGTGGCAGAGCTCGCGCAACACAATTGCCTGGTGGGCAGCAGCGACCAGTGGAGTTTCCTCGAGGACGGCCGCGAAACCCAGCACCGGGTGCAGGGCAACTGGCGCTGCAACAGCGGCCAGGCGGTGCTGGACGCGGCGTTGCGCGGCTTCGGCCTGTGCCAACTGCCGGATTACTATGTGTTGGAACACCTGCGCAGCGGCCGCCTGGTTTCCTTGCTGGACCAACATCAGCCGCCCAATACCGGGGTCTGGGCGCTTTATCCACAGCAGCGGCACCTGTCGCCCAAGGTGCGGCAACTGGTGGATCACCTCAAGGAAGGCCTACAGCATCTTCAGCCCGCTCCTTTGCCATGAAGCAAGCGGCTGAAAGTGGCCTTGGCTAGAATGGGCGGTTTCCCACCCTTCGGATCAAGGACGACGAGATGTCAGCCCTTTCTTCCTTCCGCGAGCGTTTTCTGCTGCGCTTCTGGTCGCCACTGCCAACCCTGGTCGCCCTGGGTGTCATCTCGGCTTACTACTTCGCCATGACCGGCACCTTCTGGGCCGTCACCGGCGAGTTCACCCGCTGGGGCGGCCACATACTGTCCTGGTTCGGCCTGCAGCCGCAGGAATGGAGCTACTTCAAGATCATCGGCCTGCAGGGCACGCCGCTGGATCGCATCGATGGCGTGATGATCATCGGCATGTTCCTCGGCGCGCTGGTCTGTGCGCTCTGGGCCGGTAACGTCAGCCTGCGCTGGCCGACCAGCAAGCGCCGCCTGCTGCAGGGCTTGATAGGCGGCGTGATTGCCGGCTTCGGCGCACGCCTGGCGATGGGCTGCAACCTGGCAGCCTTCTTCACCGGTATCCCGATGTTCTCGGTGCACGCCTGGGCCTTCATGTTCTCCACCGTGATCGGCGCCTGGTTCGGCGTGAAGATCAGCCTGCTGCCCTTCCTGCGCATTCCGTTGAAGGTTGGCGGCAAGGCGGCAGCCCTGCCGAGTGCCGAAGCCCTCGCTCGCCGTGCCAAACTGCAATGGCGCCTGGGCATGGGCGTACTGGCGCTCGCCGCGCTGTTCGCTGCCTGGCGCTTCGAAGTCTCGCTGGTGCTGGGCATGGCCTGCCTGTTCGGCCTGCTGTTCGGCGGCCTGATCGAGCGCGCGCAGATTTGCTTCACCAGCGCCGCCCGCGACCTCTGGACCACCGGCCGGACCCAGGCCGCACTGGGCATCCTGCTGGGCATGGCCGCTGCCTGCATCGGCACTTTCGCGGCGATCCACAACGGCCTGCCGCCGAAGATCTTCTGGATGGGACCGAACGCCGTGATCGGTGGCGTGCTGTTCGGCATCGGCATCGTGCTGGCCGGCGGCTGCGAGACCGGCTGGATGTACCGCTCGATGGAAGGCCAGGTGCATTTCTGGGTGGTCGGCGTCGGCAACGTGATCGGCGGCACCCTGGTCGCGGTGTTCTGGGACCAGCTCGGCACCAGCCTCGCGCTGCCTTATCCCAAGCTCAATCTGCTGCAGGAGTTCGGCCCCGGCGGCGGCCTGCTGATCACTTTCGCCGGCCTCGCGCTGTGCATGCTGCTGGTGCAGCTCAACGCGCAGCGCTTCACTCGTAGACGGAAGACCAACGATGTCCGAAACCAAGACGCCGACGCTGTCGCTTGACCTGCGCGGCGAACACTGCCCGTACAACGCCATCGCCACCCTGGAAACTCTGGAGACGCTCAAGCCGGGCGATCTGCTGGAAGTGGTCACCGACTGCTCGCAGTCGGTCCATGGCATTCCGGAAGACACCCGGCGTCATGGCTATCATTGCCTGGCAGTGGAGCAGCACGGCGCGCTGTTCCGCTTCCTGATCGAAGTACCGCTACTGGGCTGAAGCTGCTCTTGTAAGAGCGGACTCCGTCCGCGACGGGCTTCCGACGCGACTCGAACCTATCGCGGACAGAGCCCGCTCCAAGGGTTCGGCCCAGGGCGCAGTCTGTAGAAGCGAGCTTGCTCGCGAACAAGGTTTCCGGCGACTTCAGTGCTGGCCAAGTTCGCGAGCCAGCTCGCTCCTACAGAGGTCGGATATGCCGCGACCGGTCAAGTGCCGGCCAGCAATAATCAGTGCTTGGCGAAGCTACGCTGCAGGCGCTGCAGGTCTTCCGGGGTGGTGACCTTGATGTTGTCCACCCGCCCTTCCACCATGCGCGGCGCATAGCCCGCCCACTCCATGGCAGACGCCTCATCGGTGATGGCCGCGTCGGCCACCAGCGCATAGGCGAGCGCGCGGTGCAGGGCGCCGAGACGGAACATCTGCGGGGTGTAGGCCTGCCAGACCACGCTGCGATCGATGGTTTCGACCACGCGGCCATCGGCGCCGACGCGCTTCAAGGTGTCCCGCGCGGGCACGCCGAGCAGGCCGCCTACGGCGTCGAACTCCAGCTCTTCCAGCAGGCGGTCCAGGTCGGTACGCGCCAGGTTCGGGCGAGCGGCGTCGTGCACCAGTACCCAGTCGTCCGGCGTGGCGCCCAGTTCGGTCAGACGCAGCAGGCCGTTGAGCACGGAATCGGCGCGCTCGCGGCCGCCATCGGCGCACTGGATCAGCTCATTGGAAGCGCTGGGCAGGGTCGGCCACCAGGGATCGTCGGCGGCCAGGCACACCACGAGTCCCTTCAGGCGGGGATGACCGAGGAAACAGTCGAGGGTGCGCTCGAGAATGCTGCGACCGGCAAGGTCGAGGTATTGCTTGGGGCGGTCGGCGCGCATCCGCGAACCGATGCCGGCGGCCGGGATGATGGCCCAGAAGGCGGGAGTGGTCATTGCGCGAGCTGGTAGAGGGTTTCCTTGTCCTTGACCATGCCGAGTTCGTGACGGGCACGCTCCTCGACGGTCTCGGTGCCTTTCTTGAGCTCGGCGACTTCCGCCTCGAGGATGCGGTTACGTTCGAGCAGGCGCTCGTTCTCGCCCTGCTGGTCGGCGATCTGCTTCTGCAGGTCGCGCACCTGCGCCAGGCTGCCATCGCCAACCCACAGGCGATACTGCAGGCCGGCCAGCGCCAGGATCAGCACGACGAACAGCCAGTAAGGGCTACGTAACCTCAAACCTTCAGCTCCCTATACGCAAAGGGGTGGCTTCTGCCACCCCTTCACCGTACCAGACTCGGATCAGCCGCGGAATTCCGCGCGACCACGGTACGGCGCCTTGGCGCCCAGTTGCTCTTCGATACGCAGCAGCTGGTTGTACTTGGATACGCGGTCGGAGCGGCAGAGGGAGCCGGTCTTGATCTGACCAGCGGCGGTGCCGACTGCCAGGTCAGCGATGGTGCTGTCCTCGGTTTCGCCCGAACGGTGCGAGATCACCGCGGTGAAGCCGGCGGCCTTGGCCATCTGGATGGCTTCCAGGGTCTCGGTCAGCGAGCCGATCTGGTTGAACTTGATCAGGATCGAGTTGCCGATCTTCTCGTCGATGCCGCGCTTGAGGATCTTGGTGTTGGTCACGAACAGGTCGTCGCCGACCAGTTGCACCTTCTCGCCGATCTTGTCGGTCAGGACTTTCCAGCCAGCCCAGTCGGACTCGTCCATGCCGTCTTCGATGGAGATGATCGGGTAGCGCTGGGTCAGGCCCGCCAGGTAGTCGGCGAAACCTTCGGCGCTGAATACCTTGCCTTCGCCTTCGAGGTCGTACTGGCCGTCCTTGAAGAACTCGGAGGAGGCACAGTCCAGGGCCAGGGTCACGTCATCGCCCAGCTTGTAGCCGGCGTTGGCGACGGCTTCGGCGATGGCGGCCAGGGCGTCTTCGTTGGAAGCCAGGTTCGGCGCGAAGCCACCTTCGTCACCCACGGCGGTGTTCAGGCCACGGGCTTTCAGCACGGCTTTGAGGTGGTGGAAGATCTCGGCGCCCATGCGCAGGGCGTCGGCGAAGTTCTTGGCGCCAACCGGCTGGACCATGAACTCCTGGATGTCGACGTTGTTGTCGGCGTGCTCGCCGCCGTTGATGATGTTCATCATCGGAACCGGCATGGAGTACTGGCCCGGGGTGCCGTTCAGGTCGGCGATGTGCGCGTACAGCGGCACACCCTTGGCCTGGGCAGCGGCCTTGGCGGCGGCCAGGGACACGGCGAGGATGGCGTTGGCGCCCAGCTTGCCTTTGTTCTCGGTGCCGTCGAGGTCGATCATCGCGTGATCCAGACCTTTCTGGTCAGCCGCGTCCTTGCCCAGCAGCAGGTCGCGGATCGGGCCATTGATGTTGGCCACGGCTTTCAGCACGCCCTTGCCCAGGTAACGGCTCTTGTCGCCATCGCGCAGTTCGAGCGCCTCGCGGGAACCGGTGGATGCACCGGACGGGGCGCAAGCGCTGCCGACGATGCCGTTGTCCAGGATCACGTCCGCTTCAACGGTCGGGTTGCCGCGGGAGTCCAGGACCTCACGGCCCTTGATGTCGACGATCTTTGCCATTCTTGATAACACTCCGAAGATAGAGATAAACGGGGCGGCTGGTGAGACATCAGAATCGGCTCGATGACCTGCCGTGCTCAGCGCGGCAGGCATCGAGCCGAGTCTCAGGCAGTCTCGATAATGGGGAAACTCTTGACCAGGTCGTCCAACTGCTTGAGCTGGGACAGGAAAGGCTCGAGCTTGTTCAGGCGCAGGGCGCATGGACCGTCGCACTTGGCGTTCTCGGGGTCCGGATGGGCCTCCAGGAACAGGCCAGCCAGGCCCTGGCTCATGCCGGCCTTGGCCAGGTCGGTGACCTGGGCGCGGCGGCCGCCAGCGGAATCGGCGCGACCACCCGGCATCTGCAGGGCATGGGTCACGTCGAAGAACACCGGGTACTCGAACTGCTTCATGATGCCGAAGCCGAGCATGTCCACCACCAGGTTGTTGTACCCGAAGGAGGAGCCACGCTCGCAGAGGATCAGCTGGTCGTTACCTGCTTCCTCGCACTTGCGCAGGATGTGCTTCATCTCCTGCGGTGCAAGGAACTGGGCCTTCTTGATGTTGATCACCGCATTGGTCTTGGCCATGGCCACGACCAGGTCGGTCTGCCGCGACAGGAAGGCCGGCAACTGGATGATGTCGCAGACCTCGGCCACCGGGGCGGCCTGGTAGGGCTCGTGCACGTCGGTGATGACCGGCACCTTGAAGGTCTTCTTGATCTCTTCGAAGATCTTCAGCCCTTCTTCCATGCCCGGACCACGGAACGAGGTGATCGAGGAACGGTTGGCCTTGTCGAAGCTGGCCTTGAACACATAAGGGATGCCGAGCTTCTCGGTCACCTTCACGTACTCTTCGCAGACCTGCATCGCCAGGTCGCGCGACTCCAGCACGTTCATGCCGCCAAACAGCACGAACGGCAGGTCGTTGCCGATCTGGATATCACCGACGCGGATGATCTTCTGGGTCATGTTCAGGCTTTCCCGGCTTGTTTCAGGGCGGCATTGACGAAGCCGCTGAACAGCGGGTGGCCATCACGCGGGGTGGAGGTGAATTCCGGGTGGAACTGGCAGGCGACGAACCACGGATGATCCGGAGCCTCGACCACTTCGACCAGCGCGCCGTCGCCGGAGCGGCCGGAGATCTTCAGGCCGGCAGCTTCCAGTTGCGGACGCAGGTTGTTGTTCACTTCGTAGCGGTGACGGTGACGCTCGACGATCACTTCCTTGCCGTAGCAATCGTGCACCAGGGTGCCGGCGGACAGCAGGCACTCCTGGGCGCCCAGGCGCATGGTGCCGCCCAGGTCGGAAGCCTCGGTGCGCACTTCGGTGGCGCCGGTAGCGTCCTGCCATTCGGTGATCAGGCCGACGACCGGGTGGCCGCTGGACTTGTCGAACTCGGTGGAGTTGGCATCGGTCCAGCCCAGCACGTTGCGGGCGTACTCGATGACAGCCACCTGCATGCCCAGGCAGATGCCCAGGTACGGGACCTTGTTCTCACGGGCGTACTGCACGGCGGTGATCTTGCCTTCCACGCCGCGCAGGCCGAAGCCGCCCGGAACCAGGATGGCGTCGGCGCCTTCGAGCAGGCTGGTGCCCTGCTGCTCGATGTCCTCGGAGTCGATGTAGCGCAGGTTGACCTTGGTGCGGCTCTGGATGCCGGCGTGGGTCATGGCTTCGATCAGCGACTTGTAGGCGTCGAGCAGTTCCATGTACTTGCCGACCATGGCGATGGTGACTTCACGCTCGGGGTTGAGCTTGGCGTCGACCACGCGGTCCCACTCGGACAGGTCGGCCGGGCCGCACTCGAGGCCGAAGCGCTCGACGACCAGGTCGTCCACGCCCTGGGCGTGCAGTACCGACGGAATGCGGTAGATGGTGTCGACGTCTTCCAGCGAGATGACCGCGCGCTCTTCCACGTTGGTGAACAGGGCGATCTTGCGGCGGGAGGACACGTCCACCGGGTGGTCGGAGCGGCAGATCAGGATGTCCGGCTGCAGGCCGATGGAACGCAGTTCCTTGACCGAGTGCTGAGTCGGCTTGGTCTTGGTCTCGCCGGCGGTGGCGATGTACGGGACCAGCGTCAGGTGCATCAGCATGGCGCGGCGCGAACCGATCTCCACGCGCAACTGGCGGATGGCCTCGAGGAAAGGTTGCGATTCGATATCACCCACGGTACCGCCGACTTCAACCAGGGCCACATCGGCATCGCCGGCGCCCTTGATGATGCGACGCTTGATCTCGTCGGTGATGTGCGGGATCACCTGCACGGTGGCGCCCAGATAGTCACCGCGGCGCTCCTTGCGCAGCACGTCCATGTAGACGCGGCCGGTGGTGAAGTTGTTGTTCTGGGTCATCGTGGTACGAACGAAACGCTCGTAGTGGCCCAGATCGAGGTCGGTCTCAGCGCCGTCGTGGGTGACGAACACCTCACCGTGCTGGAACGGGCTCATGGTGCCCGGGTCGACGTTGATGTAGGGGTCCAGCTTGAGCATCGTGATCTTCAGGCCACGCGCTTCCAGAATGGCAGCCAAGGAAGCCGAGGCGATGCCTTTCCCCAATGAAGAAACAACACCACCCGTGACGAAGATGTAGCGCGTCATGAAAAGCCCTGAATGTCAGCGTTTAGGCGGCTCGGCCGCCGGGGAAGCGAAGGTGTCGGGTACAAGACCCGGCTCACGACTTCGTCGTGAAAATAGCGAACTCCCACTGATTCGAAGGCGAATCAACAGGAGCGGTACAAGACGGGAGCGTAGTCTACCGGAAAGCCGCTATCAGCTCAAACCCGAGTCATTCGTCGGAGGTGTCCAGCGCAGGGTCCAGCCCTGCCCAGCCTCCACCCGCAAGCCCGGCAGCAGCGCGACACCGAGCAGTTCGTCGGCTCGCCAGAGCAGCGGCAGACGGCCGCGCAGGAAAGCCGGCACCGCTGCTTCGTTGAGCAGGCGCTTGAGGTCACGACTGCCGCGACCGACCAGCGCCATCACTTCTCCGCCCTGCCGGTAGCGAACCTCCAGCGGCCCTTTAGGCGCTTCGCCGTCAAACCGCAACTCACCATTGCCCGGCAGCGAAAGTACCTGCGAAGGGTCGCGCCAGCTCTGATTGGCCGGTACGAAACCCAGCCAGGGATTGGCCAGCCACCAGAGCCGACCGTGGGCACGGCGCAGCTCGCCATCGGCAAGGCGCCAGATCGGCTCGGCGTCTTCGCGAGCATCGCGCAGGTCCCGCCAACCGACCCAGTGGGCACTGTCCGGCAAGCGCGCCAGGGGCGCGAGCCAGTGGCGCAGGGCATTGCGCTGGCGTGGCTCGCTCAGCTGCGCCAGTGCGGCGACGGCCAGTGAGGGCAATTGCATACCGATGTATTCGTCTCGGGCTCCGGCCGACACCAGGTCGTTCTGCGCCAGTTCGGCGAGCAGCCCATCGGCCTCCGCCAGGTGCTCGGCACTGCGGGCGATGGTCTCCACCGCCGACGGCCAGCGCTGGACGATGCCCGGCACAACGTGGTTGCGCAGATAGTTGCGGTCGAAGTCGTCGCAAGCATTGGACGGATCGTCGACCCAACCCAGCCCATGGCGACGGGCGTACCTCTCCAGCTCCGCGCGACTGATGCCCAGCAACGGACGCAACAGCATCCCAGCCCCCAACGGTCGACAAGCGGCCATTCCGGACAAGCCGCGCACTCCGGCACCACGGAAAAGCCGGAAAAGAACGGTTTCGGCCTGGTCGTCACGGTGCTGCCCGGTCAGCAGGCATTCCCCCTCCCCCAGCGCCGCGGTGAAAGCCGCATAACGCGCCTCCCGCGCCGCGCGCTCTAGGCTTGCACCACCATCGACTTGCACGCGCGTCACCCGCAAGGGCACACCGATACCATCGCAGAACCGCTGACAATGTTCCGGCCAAGCGTCAGCGACGGCCTGCAGGCCGTGGTGAACGTGAATGGCGGAGAGAGGAGGCACGGGTTGCCGGCGGGCCAGCCCGGCCAGGAGATGCAGCAGGACGGTGGAATCCAGCCCGCCGGAAAAGGCAACGTGCCAAGCCGGCGCAGCACACCAGGGAGCGAGGAGACTCAGCAGTCGGGATTCGAATTCAGCAGACATGGCGCAGGTCGGCAGGGTCGGGGACGAGGCAAGGATACCTCGTCACCCGCACTGCGCCGAATGCGTTGATCAGGCGACACCGTAGCTCATCAGGCGCTCGTAGCGGCGCGCAAGGAGCTCTTCGGTACTTAGTTGGCCCAGGGTGTCGAGCTGGCCGAGCAGGGAATTGCGGATGGTCTCGGCCATGGCGGCCGGGTCGCGGTGGGCGCTGCCCAGCGGCTCCGGGATAACGTTGTCGACGATACCCAGATCCTTCAGGCGGTTGGCGGTGATGCCCATGGCCTCGGCCGCTTCCGGTGCTTTCTCGGCGGTACGCCAGAGAATCGAGGCGCAACCTTCGGGCGAGATCACCGCATAGGTGGAGTACTGCAGCATGTTCAGCTGGTCGCACACGCCGATGGCCAGCGCACCGCCCGAACCACCTTCGCCAATCACGGTAGCAATGATCGGGGTCTTCAGGCGCGCCATGACACGCAGGTTCCAGGCGATGGCCTCGCTCTGGCCACGCTCTTCGGCGTCGATGCCCGGGTAGGCGCCGGGGGTGTCGATGAAGGTCAGGATCGGCATCTTGAAGCGTTCGGCCATTTCCATCAGGCGGCAGGCCTTGCGGTAGCCTTCCGGGCGCGGCATGCCGAAGTTGCGACGGACCTTCTCGCGAACTTCGCGGCCCTTCTGGTGACCGATGATCATCACCGGCTGGTCTTCCAGGCGAGCAACGCCGCCGACGATGGCGGCGTCATCGGCGAAGTGACGATCACCGTGCAGCTCTTCGAACTCGGTGAAGATGTGCTCGATGTAGTCGAGGGTATAGGGACGACGCGGATGGCGAGCGAGCTGGGCGATCTGCCAGCTGGACAGGTTGCCGAAGATGTTCTCGGTCAGCGCCTTGCTCTTTTCCTGAAGACGGGAGATTTCGTCGGTGATGTTCAGGGCGTTGTCGTTACCGACCAACCGCAGCTCTTCGATCTTGGCGTGCAGGTCGGCAATGGGCTGTTCGAAATCGAGAAAATTCGGGTTCATGGGCTATCCGTCGTTCTGTTGGCGGCTGGGCCTGGTCCGTAGGCGCCCTACCTTACGGTATCGGGCGCCGAGGGTCGAGACTGGCGAGCGGGCGGCGTTTGGCCACCGCCACGCTAGCGGTAGTTCAGGAAGACGTTGTCGCGGCCGAACTGGTCACGCAGCGCTTGAATCAGGTTGTCTGCCGGGTCGATCCGCCACTGCTCGCCGAACTGCAGCAGCGCGCGTGCCGACTCGCCACTGTAGTCGACGGTGACCGGACAACTGCCCCGGTGGCGGGTGCACAGATCGGCCAGCCAGCGCAGGCGATCGCCCTTGAGCGCATCGGCATGCACGCGCACGCGCAGGCTCTCGGCCAGCGACGTGCGGGCCTCTTCCAGGCCCATCACGCGCTTGGCGCGCAGGCGCAGGCCGCCGGAGAAATCGTCCTGACTGACTTCGCCCTCGATCACCACCAGCGCATCGGTCTGCAGCAGCGCCTGGTTGGCGGCGAAGGCTTCGGCGAACAACGAGGCTTCGATGCGGCCGGAGCGGTCGTCCAGGGTCACGAAGCCCATCTTGTCGCCGCGCTTGTTCTTCATTACCCGCAGGTTGACGATCAGGCCGGCGACAGTCTGGGTATCCCGTGCGGGTTTCAGCTCGACAATGCGCTGGCGGGCAAAACGTCGCACCTCGCCTTCGTACTCGTCGATGGGATGGCCGGTCAGGTACAGGCCGAGGGTGTCCTTCTCGCCTTTCAGGCGCTCCTTGAGGTTGAGCTCCTTGACCTTGCGATGGTTGGCGTAAACGTCCGCCTCGGGCTCGGCGAAGACGCCGCCGAACAGGTCCATGTGGCCGCTGTCATGGCTTCGCGAGGTCTGCTCGGCGGCCTTGACGGCTTCTTCCATGGAGGCCAGCAGCACGGCGCGGTTGATGTCGACGTGGGCGTGGTAGGCCTTCTGCTCCTCAAAGAAGTGCGGGCCGAGACGGTCCAGCGCACCGGCGCGGATCAGCGCTTCCAGGGTCCGCTTGTTGACGCGTTTGAGATCGATGCGATCGCAGAAGTCGAACAGGTTCTTGAACGGGCCGCCTTCGTTGCGGCACTCGGTGATGGCTTCCACCGGGCCTTCACCGACGCCCTTGATCGCGCCCAGGCCGTAGACGATCTGGTCGTCCTCATCCACGGTGAAGCGGAACTCGGAGTTGTTCACGTCCGGCGCAAGAATGCGCAGCTTCATGTGGCGGCACTCTTCGATGAGCGTCACCACCTTGTCGGTGTTCTGCATATCCGCGGTCAGTACCGCAGCCATGAACGGGGCCTTCCAGTGGGTCTTCAGCCAGGCGGTCTGGTACGACACCAGGCCGTAGGCGGCCGAGTGGGACTTGTTGAAGCCGTAGCCGGCGAACTTTTCCACCAGATCGAAGATGTTGCCCGCGAGGTTGGCGTCGATGCCGTTGCCGGCACAACCTTCGATGAAGCCGCCGCGCTGCTTGGCCATTTCCTCGGGCTTCTTCTTGCCCATGGCGCGGCGCAGCATGTCCGCACCACCGAGGCTGTAGCCCGCCATCACCTGGGCGATCTGCATCACCTGTTCCTGGTACAGGATGATGCCGTAGGTCGGCTTGAGCACCGGTTCCAGGCCAGCGTACTGGTAATCCGGGTGTGGGTAGGAAATCTCTTCGCGACCATGCTTACGGTTGATGAAGTCGTCCACCATGCCCGACTGCAGCGGACCGGGACGGAACAGCGCCACCAGTGCGATGAGGTCTTCCAGACAGTCCGGCTTGAGCTTCTTGATCAGCTCCTTCATGCCACGCGATTCAAGCTGGAAGACCGCGGTGGTTTCAGCCTTCTGCAACAGGTCGTAGGTCTTCTTGTCGTCCAGCGGAATGCGGTCGATGTCGACCAGATTCGGGTCGCCGTTCTTCTTCTGGATACGATGGATGATCTCCATCGCCCATTTGATGATGGTCAGGGTGCGCAGGCCGAGGAAGTCGAACTTCACCAGGCCGGCAGCTTCCACATCGTCCTTGTCGAACTGGGTCACCAGGCCGGCGCCCTCCTCGTCACAGGCGATGGGAGCGAAGTCGGTCAGCTTGGTCGGCGCGATCACCACGCCACCGGCGTGCTTGCCGGTACCACGGGTGACACCTTCCAGCTTGAGCGCCATGTCCCAGATTTCCTGGGCTTCCTCGTCGGACTTGAGGAAGTCGCGGAGCATTTCCTCCTGTTCGAAGGCCTTCTCCAGCGTCATGCCCACTTCGAAGGGAATCATCTTCGACAGCTTATCGGCCAGGCCGTAGGATTTTCCCTGCACCCGCGCCACGTCACGCACCACCGCCTTCGCGGCCATGGAGCCGAAGGTAATAATCTGGCTGACCGCATTGCGGCCGTAGGCGCCGGCCACGTAGTCGATCACCCGGTCGCGGCCTTCCATGCAGAAGTCGACGTCGAAGTCGGGCATGGAAATACGTTCGGGGTTCAAGAAACGCTCGAACAGCAGGTCGTAGGCCAGCGGATCGAGGTCGGTGATCTTCAGCACGTAGGCGACCAGCGAACCGGCCCCCGAACCCCGGCCGGGGCCGACAGGCACGCCGTTGTTCTTGGCCCACTTGATGAAGTCCATCACGATCAGGAAGTAGCCGGGGAACCCCATCTGGATAATGGTGCCCAGCTCGAACTCCAGACGGTCAACGTAGATCTGCCGCTTCTCTTCGTAGTTCGGCGTGGTTTCCTTCGGCCACAGCACCGCCAGGCGCTCCTCCAGGCCCTCGTAGGAGACATGGCGCAGATATTGGTTGATATCCATGTCGTCGTAGGGGATCGGGAAGTTGGGCAGGAAGTACTTGCCCAGTTGCACCTCGATATTGCAGCGCTTGGCGATCTCGACGGAGTTTTCCAGCGCTTCGGGGATATCGCTGAACAGCTCGGCCATTTCTGCCGGACTCTTCAGATACTGCTGGTCAGAGTAGTGACGCGAGCGGCGCGGATCGTCCAGCGCACGGCCTTCACCGATGCACACGCGGGTCTCATGGGCCTCGAAGTCTTCCTGCTTGATGAAGCGCACGTCGTTGGTCGCCACCAGTGGCGCGCCGCTGCGCTCAGCCAGGGCCACGGCGGCATGCACGTGTTCTTCGTCGTTGACGCGGTTGGTGCGCTGGATGTCGAGGTAAAAGCGCTCCGGGAACACTTCCAGCCACTCGGCAAGCAGCGAGTCGGCCAGGGCATCGTCGCCTTCCAGCAGGGCCAAGCCGATCTCGCCTTCCTTGGAGCCGGACAGCGCGATCAGGCCCTCGGCGGCCTCCTTTACCCACTGGCGCTCGATGATGATCTCGCCGTTGCGCTGGCCTTCCTGCCAGCCGCGGGAAATCAGCTCGGTGAGGTTGCGATAGCCCTTGGCGTTCATCGCCAGCAGGGTCAGGCGGGTCAGCGGGCCGTCCTCGTCGCGGTTGGCCAGCCAGATGTCGGCGCCGCAAATCGGCTTGATGCCGCCGCCCATGGCCGTCTTGTAGAACTTTACCAGCGAGCACATGTTGCTCAGGTCGGTCACCGCCACCGCCGGCATACCCGCCCCGCCAACCGCCTTGATCAGCGGCTTGACCCGCACCAGGCCGTCGACCAGGGAGAATTCGGTGTGCAGACGCAGGTGAACGAAGGTGGCGGTCATGGTGGTCCTTGGCAAACGCGAAAAACGGCAAGCCCCGGATTGTACCGGGGCTGTCCGCAAAGCTACAGGGATCAATGGGCCAGCCGTCGCAGCCGCTGCGTCAACGCACCGGAGAACAGCCTGCCAGGAATATTTTCAGAGTAATAACAGGGCGTTACAGGATGCCGCCGGCGTCTTCGAGCAAAGCGCGCACCGGGCCGAACGAACGGCGATGAATGGGCGTGGGGCCCAGGCGCTTGAGAGCTTCGAGGTGCACGGGAGTCGGGTAGCCCTTGTGCCCGCCGATGCCGTAGCCTGGGTACTGCGCTTCCATTTCCTGCATCTCGCGGTCGCGGCTGACCTTGGCCAGGATCGAGGCCGCGGCGATAGCCGGAACCTTGGCGTCACCCTGCACCACCGGCGCCGAAGGGACTTTAAGTTTCGGGCAACGATTGCCGTCGATCAGCGCCAGTTTCGGCGTGACGCTGAGGCCTTCCACCGCGCGCTGCATGGCGAGCATGGTGGCATGAAGGATGTTGAGCTGGTCGATCTCGTGGACGTCCGCTCGGGCGATGCACCAGGCCAGGGCTTTCTCGCGAATCTCGTCGAAGAGCTTTTCCCGCTTGGCTTCGGTGAGCTTCTTGGAATCGTTCAACCCGTTGATTGGCCGCGCCGGATCGAGAATCACCGCAGCGGTGACCACGGGACCGCACAGCGGACCACGGCCAACCTCATCAACACCGGCGACCAGCTCTTCGACAAGGGTGAAGTCCAGGCCCATCTGCATCAGCGTTTCTCCATCAGGGCGAGCACCGCCTCGGCGGCCTGCGCTGACGCATCCTGGCGCAGGGCGCGATGGATGGCGTCGAAGGGTTCGGTCTGCACGCTGCCGTCGTCGAGCAGCGGCGTCAGGGTCGCGGCCAGCGCCTCGGGCGTCGCCGCATCCTGGATCAGTTCCGGCACTAACAGTCGGCCGGCCAGCAGGTTCGGCAGCGAGATGTACGGACTCTTCACCAGACGCTTGAGAATGCGGTAGGTCATAGGCGCCACCTTGTAGGCAACGACCATCGGCCGCTTGTACAGCAGCGCTTCCAACGTGGCAGTACCAGAGGCGATCAGCACGGCATCGCAGGCGGCGAGGGCCTCGTGGGAAGCGCCGTCGAGCAGTTGCACCGGCAAATCGCGACCGGCGAGCATCTCTTCGATCTGCAGGCGACGCTCGGGACTGGCACAGGGCAACACGAAACGCAGGCCGGGGCGATCCTGGAGCAGGCGCTGGGCAGTATCCAGGAACAGCACGCCGAGCTTGCCGACCTCCCCTCCCCGACTGCCAGGCAGAAGTGCCACGACGCTGGCGACCTGCGGCAGGCCAAGGCGCTCGCGCGCACCGGCACGATCAGCCTCCAGGGGGATGGTATTGGCCAGCGGATGGCCGACGAAGCGCACCGGCACCGCATGCTCTTCGTAGAAGCGCGCTTCGAAGGGGAAGAGCGCCAGCATCAGGTCACAGGCTTGCTTGATCTTCAGCACACGCTTCTGCCGCCAGGCCCAGACCGACGGGCTGACGTAGTGCACCGTGCGGATGCCTGCTTGGCGCAGCTTCAGTTCGATGTTCAGGTTGAAGTCCGGCGCATCGATGCCGATGAACACATCCGGCTTCGCCGCGATCAGCATCTGCACCAGGTCCTTGCGCCGGCGCAGCAGTTCGCGCAGGCGCCCGAGGACCTCGAACAGCCCCATGACGGAGAGGCGTTCCATGGGGAAGTGCGACTCCAGCCCTTCGGCCTCCATGCGCGGGCCGCCGACACCGATGAACTCGATGTCGGGGTGGCGCTGCCTGAGCGCCTGCATGAGACCGGAGCCGAGGATATCGCCGGACGCCTCGCCCGCGACCAGGGCGACGCGCAGCTTGCGTGCGGTGCTTTGCATGGTCAGCGAGTGATGCCGCGGGTGGAGCTCTGGATGGAATCGCGGAACACCGCGACTTCCGGGAACTGCGCGGAGGCTTCAGCCAGTTCGGCCAGCGCCTCGTCCACCGTCAGGCCCTGGCGGTAGACCACCTTGTAGGCCCGGCGCAGCGCCTGGATCGACTCGGCGCTGAAACCACGACGGCGCAGGCCCTCGAAGTTCATGCTGCGGGCCTCGGCCGGGTTGCCGAAGACCGTGACATAGGCCGGGACGTCCTTGCCGATGGTGGTTCCCATGCCCGAGAAGGCGTGGGCACCGATACGGCAGAACTGATGCACCAGGGTATAACCGGAGAGGATTGCCCAGTCATCCACGTGAACATGACCCGCCAGCGCGGTGTTGTTCACCAGGATGCAATGGTTGCCGATCACACTGTCATGGCCGACGTGGACGTAGGCCATGAACAGGTTGTGGTCGCCAATGGTGGTTTCCGAGCGGTCCTGGATAGTGCCGCGATGAATGGTGACACCCTCGCGGATCACGTTGTGGTCGCCGATCACCAGGCGAGTCGGTTCGCCCTTGTACTTCAGGTCGGGGGTATCTTCACCCACGCTGGAGAACTGGAAAATCCGATTGTGCTTGCCGATCTTCGTGGGGCCTTTGACCACCACGTGGGGACCGATCACCGTACCTTCGCCGATCTCCACATCCGGCCCGACCATGGACCAGGGGCCCACTTCTACGTCGTCAGCCAGCTTTGCGCGCGGGTCGATGATGGCGCGAGGATCGATCAAACTCATAGTTTGCGTTCCGCACAGATGATTTCAGCCGAGCAAACCGGCTTACCGTCCACGGTGGCGTTGCAGTCGAACTTCCAGATGCCACGCTTGACGCTGAGGAACTGGGCGTTGAGCTGCAGCTGGTCCCCCGGCAACACCGGCTGGCGGAAGCGCAGCTTGTCGGAACCGACGAAGTAGTACAGGGTGCCATCGGCCGGCTTCACGTCGAGCATCTTGAAGCCGAGGATGCCGGCGGCCTGGGCCATGGCCTCGATGATCAGCACGCCCGGCATGATCGGATGCTGCGGGAAGTGGCCATTGAAGAACGGCTCGTTGATGCTGACATTCTTGTAGGCGCGAATGCGCTTGCCTTCGATGTCCAGCTCGACCACCCGATCCACCAGCAGGAAGGGGTAGCGATGAGGCAGGTATTCGCGAATCTCGTTGATGTCCATCATGTTCAGGGGAGCCTGTTCAGAAAAGGGAAACGCCAAAAATGCGTGGATCACGCATCTGATGGAGCGTCTCCGCTTGGGGTCACGGCGGCCAGGCGCTTTTCCAGCTGCTGCAGACGACGGGCCATGTCATCCAGCTGACGAATGCGCGCGGCACTCTTCTTCCATTCAGCCGCAGGCTGCATGGCGGTACCGGAGGAATAGGAGCCCGGCTCGGTGATCGAGCGGGTCACCATGGTCATGCCGGTGACGAAGACGTTGTCGCAGATCTCGATGTGGCCGACCAGGCCGACACCACCGGCGAGCATGCAGTGCTTGCCGATCTTGGCGCTGCCGGAAATCCCGCAGCAGCCGGCCATGGCGGTGTGGTCACCGATCTGCACGTTGTGGGCGATCATGATCTGGTTATCCAGCTTTACGCCATTGCCCACGATGGTATCGGACAGCGCACCACGGTCGATGGTGGTGTTGGCACCGATCTCGACGTCATCACCCAGGGTGACGCCGCCGATCTGCGCGATCTTCTGCCAGACACCCTGGTGGTTGGCGAAGCCGAAGCCCTCGCCACCCAGCACGGCACCCGACTGGATCACCACGCGCTTGCCGATGCGCACGTCGTGGTAGAGCGTTACGCGGGGCGCCAACCAGCCGCCCTCGCCGATCACGCTACGCGCGCCGACAAAGCAGTGCGCACCAATGGTCACGTTGGCGCCGATCTGCGCGCCTGCTTCGACCACGGCATACGGACCGACACTGGCGGAGGCGTCGACCTGCGCACCTTCATCGACCACGGCAGTGGGATGAATGCCAACCGCTGCCTTGGGCTTGCGGTCGAACTGGTGGGACAGGCCGGCATAGGCCAGGTAGGGATTGGCAACGACCAGTGCATTACCGCTGAAGCCTTCGGCATCGGCAGCAGTCAGCAGGACGGCACCGGCCTGGCTGTCGGGAAGGAACTTGCGGTACTGCGGATTGGCCAGGAAGCTGAGTTGATCAGCCCCTGCCTCTTGCAAGGTAGCCAACCCGCGAATAACCAAGGCGGGATCGCCGCGCAACTCGGCATCGAGCTGCGCGGCCAGTTCGGCGAGGGTAAAGGACAGCTCGGTCATCATCAGCGCAGTTGGTTCATGCGCTCGATGACTTGGCGGGTGATGTCGTACTGCGGCTTCACGTCGACCACGGCACCACGCTCGACCACGAGGTCAAAACCACCCTTCTTGATGGTTTCCTCCACAGCCTGGTCCAGCTTCGGCTTCAGCTTCTTCAGCATGTCGCGGTCGGCGACGGCCTTGGCTTCGTTCAGCTCCTTGGACTGGAACTGGAAGTCGCGGGCCTTCTGCTTGAAGTCGCCTTCGGCCTTTTCACGCTCGGCGTTGGACATCTTGCTGCCACCATTGACCAGCTTGTCCTGCAAGGCCTTGGCATCGGTTTCCAGGGCCTTGAGCTTGGTCAGTTGGGGGCCGAACTTCTTCTCGGCGTCCACGGCGTACTGCTTGGCCGCATCCGACTCGAGGAGTGCCATCTGATAGTTGAGCACCGCGATCTTCATGTCGGCGAACGCGGGGCTCGCTGCCAGGGCGGCGGTGATCAGGACGAACTGGGTCAACTTACGCACAATGCACTCCTGCACAAAGCATGGTTGTCATTACAACGATACGGCCAATTAGAAGGTCTGTCCCAGGGAGAACTGGAAGATCTGGGTTTCGGCGTTGTCCGGCTTCTTGATCGGGGTCGCCAGGCTGAAGCTGAGCGGGCCCAGTGCGGTAATCCAGGTCAGGCCCACACCCGCGGACATGGCCATGTCCTGGAACTTGACACCGTCACAACCCTGGGTAGTCGAGATCGGACAGTCGGTATCGAACACGTTACCGATGTCGTAGAACAGCACGGTACGCAGTTGGCGCTGATCCTTCACGAAGGGCAGCGGGAACAGCAGTTCGGCACCGCCGGTGATCATGATGTTACCACCGAAGGCTTGCGGATCCTGATCCGGGTCGGTGTAGCGGCCCTGGTCATCCGGCCCATCACCGTTATTACGAGCTTTACTGGGCGTACTGCGCGGACCGAGGGAGCTGTCCTTGAAGCCACGCACCGAGTTGAAGCCGCCGGCGTAGTAGTTCTCGTAGAACGGCAGACGATCGGTGTCGCCGTATGCGCCGCCGTAACCGAGCTCGGTGTGGAAGCGCATCGTGTAGTTTTCGGTCAGCGGCGCGAAGATCTGGCCACGGTAATCAAGCTTGTAGAACGACAGGTCGCTGCCTGGAATGGTGGTTTCCAGCACCAGGCTCTGCGAGTGACCACGGTTGGCCAGCACCCCCTTGTTCAGGGTCGATTCGGACCAGCCGATGGACGCCTTGAAGTTGGTGAAGCTGTCGCCTTCCTTCTCGATGAAGTCGAAGATCTCGTCGACGGTATAGGCGCCGGTATCGATGTCGTCGCGCTGCACGGTCAGGCCGTAGGTCAGACGCGAGGTCTCGCTGATCGGGTAGCCGATGCTGACGCCGGCACCCAGGCTGTTCACCGAGTAGCTGGAGACGTCTACGTCGAGCTGATCGTAATCGGTCTTGCGGTAGAAGGCGTTGTAGCCCAGGCTCACGCCGTCGACAGTCCAGTAGGGGTCGACGAAGCCGAAGTTGTAGCGGGTCTGGTAGTCGGACTTGGTCAAGCCGATGCTGACCTTGTTACCGGTACCCAGGAAGTTGTTCTGGCTGATCGAGCCGCCAAGGATCAGGCCGGCGCTCTGGGCGAAGCCCACGCTGGCGGTGATCGAGCCGGACGGCTGCTCTTCCACGCTGTAGTTGACGTCGACCTGGTCGTCGGTACCCGGTACGGCCGGAGTCTCGACGTTGACTTCCTTGAAGTAGCCCAGGCGCTCCAGGCGCTGCTTGGACTGGTCGATCAGGTAAGTCGACGCCCAGCCGCCTTCCATCTGGCGCATTTCGCGACGGAGTACTTCGTCCTCGGTCTTGGTATTGCCACGGAAGTTGATACGGTTGACGTAGGCGCGCTTGCCCGGATCGACCACGTAGGTGATCGAAACGGTCTTGTTCTCGTCGTTCGGCTCGGGTACGCCGTTGACGTTGGCGAAGGTGTAGCCCTCGTTACCCAGGCGGCGAGTGATCAGGTCGGAGGTAGTGGTCATCACCTTGCGGGAGAACACCTGGCCTTTCTTCACCAGCAGCAGCTTCTTCACTTCCTCTTCCGGCACCTTCAGGTCGCCGGAGAGCTTCACGTCGCTGACGGTGTACTTCTCGCCTTCGTTGACGTTGACGGTGATGTAGACGTGCTTCTTGTCCGGGGTGATGGAGACCTGGGTGGAGGCGATATCCATGTGGATGTAGCCACGGTCCAGGTAGTAGGAGCGCAGACGTTCCAGGTCGCCGGAAAGCTTCTCGCGGGAGTACTTGTCGTCGTTCTTGAAGAAGGACAGCCAGTTGGTGGTCTTGAGCTCGAACAGATCGGTCAGGTCTTCTTCGGAGAAGACGGTGTTGCCCACCACGTTGACATGGGCGATGGCCGCCACGGTGCCTTCGTTGATGTTGATCTTCAGCGCCACACGGTTGCGCGGCTGCGGCACCACTTCGGTCTCGATCTCGGCGGAGTAGCGGCCCTGGGCCACATACTGGCGCTGCAACTCGTTACGCACGCCTTCGAGGGTGGCGCGCTGGAAGATTTCGCCTTCGGAGAGGCCGGATTGCTTCAGCCCCTTCATCAGGTCTTCAGTGGTGATGGCCTTGTTGCCCTCGATCTCGATGCTGGAGATGGACGGGCGCTCCACCACGTTGACGATCAGCACATTGCCATCACGGCTGAGCTGGATGTCCTGGAAGAAACCGGTCTTGAACAGCGAGCGGGTCGCTTCGACCAGGCGGCGATCATCGATCTGCTCGCCGACGTTCAACGGCAATGCGGCGAACACGCTGCCGGCAGACACGCGCTGGAGGCCGTTGACCCGGATATCGGAAACAGTGAAGGACTCGGCGTGAACCTGGGCGATCATCAGCGCGGAAAGGGCCGCGGGAAGCAGAAAGCGTTTCATGGAGTCCTTTTATTCCAACTGACAAATAGAGAATCTGCCGCAAAAGGCGGCAGATCCGAAAATCCAATGGCGGTTACAGTCGACTCAGATCGTTGACCAGGGCCAACAACATGACCCCGACTACCAGGCTGATGCCAATCTGCATCCCCCAAGCCTGGACCCGCTCCGACAATGGGCGACCTCGCACCCACTCGACCATGTAGAACAGCAGATGCCCGCCATCGAGAACAGGAATCGGCAACAGGTTGAGAACCCCCAAGCTGATGCTCAGATAGGCGAGGAAATGCAGAAAATCCCCTACGCCGGACTGGGCTGAAGCGCCCGCCACTTTAGCAATGGTTATCGGCCCGCTCAAGTTTTTTACCGAGAGCTGCCCGAGCACCATTTTCTTTAGAGAATCCAGAGTTAGCAGGCTCATGGACCAGGTTCGGGAGAGCGCCTGCCCCACCGCGGCCACCGGTCCATAGCTCACTTCACGGAGCATTTCGGGCGGCCATTGACCACCGGCGACACCCGCGCCCAGGTAGCCGGTGCGGGCCTTGCCCTCGCCTTTGGCCGCCAGGGTCAAGGCAAGCTCCTGGTTCCGGCCGGCGCGCTCGACCTCCAGGATCACCTTGCCCTCTGGCATGGCGCGTACACGCGAGACCACTTCTTGCCAATCCGTGACCTGCCGACCGTCAAGAGTGACGATCCGATCACCGATCTGCAGGCCGGCAGCCTTGGCAGGGCCCTTTTCGTCCAGCTCGGCAATCAGCGGTGCGACAGAGGGTCGCCAGGGCTGGATCCCCAGCCCACCGATGGGATCGGGATTGTCTTCGTTCTTCAGCCAGGAACTGATTCGTACCTGGTGCACCGCGGGAACGCTCGAACCCTTCTCCAGCACCGTGACGCTCAGCTCGCCCGTTTCACCGAGGCGGCGTACCAGTTGCAGGTTTACGCTGCTCCAGCCATCGACGGCTTCGCCGTCCACGGCAACGACTTCCTGGCCGGACGCCAACCCAGCGATGGCCGCCGGGCTATCCGCCACCACAGAGCCGATGACCGGCTTGATCTGCTGGCTGCCAAGCATGGCCAGCACCCAGAAGAACAGGATGGCGAGCAGGAAGTTGGCCACCGGACCGGCCGCCACGATAGCGATGCGCTGGAACACGGTCTTGCGATTGAAGGCACGGTCGAGCAGTTCGGCAGGGACATCACCCTCACGCTCGTCCAGCATCTTCACGTAGCCGCCCAAGGGAATGGCGGCTACGACGAACTCGGTGCCATGGCGGTCATGCCAGCGCACCAGCGGCGTGCCGAAGCCCACGGAGAAACGCAGGACTTTGACCCCGCAGCGGCGGGCAACCCAGAAGTGTCCGAACTCGTGGAAGGTGACCAGTACGCCCAGGGCGACAATCAGTCCCACCACCATATAAAGGGCGCTCATCGCTACCTCCTCGGGCTCAATGCCCGCGCTCCTGCAACCACGCCTGCGCTGCACCGCGCGCACGTCGGTCAGCCATCAGCACCGCATCGAGCGATTCGACCGGCGTGCGCACCTCGCGGTTCAGCACTTCATCGATGATAACCGGGATATCCGTGAAGCGGATGCGCCGCTCGAGGAAAGCGGCAACGGCCACTTCGTTTGCCGCATTGAGCATCGCCGGCACACTGCCGCCAGCCTCAGCAGCCTGACGCGCCAGGCGCAGACAGGGAAAACGCTGTTCGTCGGGCGCACTGAAGTCCAGGCGAGCAATGGAGAACAGATCCAGCGGCGAAACCCCGGAATCGATCCGCTGCGGCCAGGCCAGAGCATGGGCGATGGGGGTGCGCATGTCCGGGTTGCCTAGCTGGGCCAGCACCGAGCCGTCAACATAGTCCACCAGCGAATGAATCACGCTCTGCGGATGGATCACCACCTCGACCTTCGATGGCGCAGCGTCGAACAGCCAGCAGGCCTCGATCAGCTCCAGGCCCTTGTTCATCATGCTGGCCGAGTCGACGGAAATCTTCCGCCCCATCGACCAATTGGGGTGGGCGCAAGCCTGCTCAGGGGAAACCTCGAGCAATTGCTTCAGCGGCGTCTCGCGGAAGGGCCCACCCGAGGCGGTCAGCAGGATACGCCGAACGCCGACCTGTCCCAGTCCGCGAGCATAATCCGCCGGCATGCACTGGAAGATCGCGTTGTGTTCGCTGTCGATGGGCAGCAGCACCGCACCACTGGCGCGCACGGCGTCCATGAACAGGGCGCCGGACATCACCAACGCCTCTTTGTTGGCCAGCAATACCCGCTTGCCCGCCTCGACGGCGGCCAGAGTGGGCTTGAGGCCGGCAGCACCGACGATGGCGGCCATCACCGCATCCACTTCAGGATGCGCGGAAACCTCGCAAAGCCCGGCCTCCCCCACCAGCACGCGAGCCTGCAAGCCAGCGGAATTCAGGCGATTCTGAAGGGCCTGCGCCTGCTCCTTCTCCGGCACCACGACAAAGCGCGGACGATGGCACACACACAGCGCTTCGAGCTCTGCCAGACGGGAAAAGCCGCTGAGGGCGAAGACGCGGTAACGATCAGGATGACGTCCGATGACGTCGAGGGTGCTGAGACCGATCGAGCCCGTCGCCCCCAGCACGGTAATCCACAGAGGATGACTCACGGAGCACCCCAGCCCACGGCCCACAACAGCGCGGTGAACACCGGAATCGCAGCGGTCAGGCTGTCGATGCGGTCCAGCACGCCGCCATGGCCAGGCAGCAGGTTGCTACTGTCCTTGAGGCCTGACTGGCGCTTGAACATGCTCTCGGTTAGATCGCCGATGACCGACAGGGCTACCACGATGGCCGCGCACGGCAGCGCCAGCAGCAGCTCACGGACGGTCCAATCGCGGTAGATGGCGACGACGACGGTGATTACCAGGCAAAGCGCCATGCCACCGAAGAAACCTTCCCAGCTCTTCCCCGGGCTGACGCGCGGAGCGAGCTTGCGCTTGCCGAAAGCCTTGCCGGAGAAGTAAGCACCGATGTCGGCGGCCCAGACCAGCACCATCACCGCAACGATCAGCCAGTTGGACAGCGGCCACTGCTTGAGCAGCACCAGGCCCTGCCAGGCCGGCAGCAGGATCAGCAGGCCGATCAGCAGGCGGCGCCAGCGGCCGCCCCAACTCGAGGCGCTGTCCGGGTAAGTCAGCACCATCACGATCGCCAGCGCCCACCACAGCAGCGCCAGAACCAGTACGGCGCCCGCCAGCTGCGGCAGCCAGGCCAGCACGAGCATCAACCCGGCAACCACCGCGGCATAGCCGACGCGGGCGGACTGCTCGTTGTAACCCGCCAGGCGCGCCCATTCCCAGGCTCCCAGGCTGACCACCAGACCAATGAACAGCGAGAACGCCGCACCGTCGAGCAGGAAGAAACCACCCAGCGCGATCGGCAACAGGACCAGCGCCGTGATGATTCGTTGTTTCAACATGAGGGAGGTGCCTCGGCCTCGACCTGCTCACTGGTCTTGCCGAAGCGGCGCTGACGAGAGGCGAAGTCCTGCAACGCAGCCTGCATGGCTTCGTGCTTGAAGTCGGGCCAGTAGAGATCGGAGAAATACAGCTCGGCGTAAGCCAGCTGCCAGAGAAGGAAGTTGCTGATGCGGTGCTCGCCACCCGTACGGATGCACAGGTCGGGCAACGGCTGGTCGCCGGTGGTCAGGCAACCCTGGATCAATTCCGGGGAAATATCGTCCGGCGCCAGATGACCCGCCTGCACTTCGCGAGCGAGGCGTTGGGCGGCCTGGGTGATGTCCCACTGGCCACCATAGTTGGCCGCCACCTGCAGCAACATGCTGGCGCCATTGGCCGTCAGCGCCTCGGCTTCGCGCATCGCCGCCTGCAATTCAGGGGCGAAGCGGCTGCGATCGCCAATGATGCGCAGGCGGATGCCATTGGCGCTGAGCTTGCGAACCTCGCGGCGGAGGGCCATGAGGAACAGCTCCATCAGCGCGCCGACCTCTTCGGCCGGGCGCTGCCAGTTCTCGCTGGAGAAGGCGAACAGCGTCAACACCTCAACGCCGGCCTCGGCGCAGGTCTTGATCACCGCACGGACGGCATCCACCCCAGCCTTGTGCCCGGCCACGCCAGGCATCAGGCGTTTCTTCGCCCAGCGGTTGTTGCCGTCCATGATGATCGCCACGTGCCGGGGCACGGGCGTCACCTGCTTGGTCTTTTCCATGACGAGAGCCCGGCCGTCAGACGGCCATCAGATCCGCTTCCTTGGCCTCGAGGGCCTTTTCGATCTCGGCGACGAACTTGTCGGTGATCTTCTGCACGTCGTCGCCGGCGCGGCGCTCTTCGTCCTCGCTGATTTCCTTCTCTTTCTGCAGGTCCTTGAGCTGTGCCAGCGCATCACGACGGATGTTGCGTACGGAAACACGGGCCTGCTCCGCCTCGGCGCGAGCCTGCTTGGTGAAGCCTTTGCGGGTCTCCTCGGTCAGGGCCGGCATCGGGACGCGAATGGTGGTGCCGGCGGTGGCCGGATTCAGGCCCAGGTCGGAGGTCATGATGGCCTTCTCGACCGCCTGGATCATGGTCTTGTCAAAGACGCTGAGGGCCAGGGTGCGGGAATCTTCCACGGTGACGTTGGCCACCTGGCGCAGCGGAGTGTCGGAACCGTAGTAGGACACCATCACGCTATCCAGGATGCTCGGGTGCGCACGGCCGGTACGAATCTTGGCGAAGGCATGTCCCAGGGCTTCCAGGGTCTTGCCCATACGATCCTGTGCTTCCTTCTTGATCTCGTTGATCATCTCAATCCTCCTCGATCAGGGTGCCTTCAGCACCACCTACAACAATATTCAGCAGCGCGCCGGGCTTGTTCATGTTGAACACGCGCAGCGGCATTTTCTGGTCCCGGCACAGGCAGATGGCAGTGAGGTCCATCACACCCAGCTTGCGATCGAGCACTTCATCGTACGTCAGACGCTCGAACTTCTCGGCATTCGGGTCCTTGAACGGATCGGCAGTGTACACGCCGTCCACCTTGGTCGCCTTGAGTACTACGTCAGCATCTATTTCGATGGCGCGCAGGCAGGCGGCGGAGTCAGTGGTAAAGAACGGGTTGCCGGTACCGGCAGAGAAAATCACCACTTCGCCGCTCTTCAGGTGGCGCATGGCCTTGCGGCGGTCGTAGTGGTCGGTCACGCCGACCATGGAAATGGCGGACATGACGATGGCGGTGATATTGGAACGCTCCAGGGCGTCGCGCATGGCCAGGCCGTTCATCACGGTGGCGAGCATGCCCATATGGTCGCCGGTGACGCGATCCATGCCCGCTGCGGACAGCGCCGCGCCGCGGAAGAGGTTGCCGCCACCGATCACCAGGCCGACCTGCACGCCGATACCGACGAGCTGGCCGATCTCCAGCGCCATGCGGTCCAGCACCTTGGGATCGATGCCGAACTCCTCCGAGCCCATCAGGGCTTCGCCGCTCAATTTTAGAAGAATGCGTTTATAGCGAGGTTGACGAGCGCTCAGCTGCTGAGCCATGACCTTTTTCTCCTGCGGCGATTGAATGCTGTGCGCCTTGTGGGCGCCTTGCGGAAAGCTTGGACCAGCCAGCCTTACGGCGCCTTTGAGCCCGCCTGGCGGGCCTGCGCCGTGGAAGCCAGCCCTTTTGGCTTCCCCAGTTTGGCAAAGAGGCCGCGCGCGTTAGCGGGCAGCCTCTTGCGGGGCGACAGTCGTGAGACTGTCTATTACTGCTTGGAAGCGGCTACTTGAGCAGCAACCTCGGCAGCAAAGTCGGCTTCGACCTTCTCGATGCCCTCGCCTACTTCGAAGCGAACGAAGGAAACGATTTCAGCGCCGGCTTTCTTGGCCAGGTCACCGACCTTGACTTCCGGGTCCTTGACGAACGCCTGCTCGACCAGGCTGGCTTCGGCCAGGAACTTCGAGATACGGCCCTTGACCATGTTCTCGACGATGTTTTCCGGCTTGCCGGCGATCTTGTCGGCGTTCAGAGCGAGGAAGATTTCCTTCTCTTTGGCAACGGCTTCTTCGGAAACCTGCGACGGATCCAGGAACTGCGGGTTGCTGGCAGCGATGTGCATGGCGATGTCGCGAGCCAGTTCAGCGTTGCCGCCCTTCAGGGTGACCAGAACGCCGATGCGGTGGCCGTGCAGGTAGGCGCCAACCACGTCACCTTCGGCGCGAGCCAGACGACGGATGTTGACGTTCTCGCCGCACTTGGCAACCAGGGCTTCACGAGCGGACTCTTGCTCGGCGATCAGCGGAGCAGCGTCGGTCAGCTTCTGAGCAACGGCCTTGTCCAGGCTGGCAGCCACGAAGTTCTTGAAGTCGTCCTGCAGGGCCAGGAAGTCGGTCTGCGAGTTGACTTCGATGATGGTAGCGGACTTGGCATCATCAGCCACTTTGGCGGCGATGGCGCCTTCGGCGGCGATGTTGCCAGCCTTCTTGGCAGCCTTGATGGCGCCGGAAGCACGCATGTCGTCGATGGCTTTTTCGATATCGCCTTCGGCGGCGACCAGTGCCTTCTTGCACTCCATCATGCCCTGGCCGGTACGCTCACGCAGTTCCTTGACCAGTGCTGCAGTAATTTCTGCCATTTCGAAATCCTCTTGAGTTGCTCTCAAAACCAGATCGCCCGGCTGCCCGGGCGGAATTTACAGGGTGGCAAAAAGGGGGCCTAGCCCCCTTTCCGCGCACCGCAGGACGTCTGGACGTCCTGGAATCAGCCTTCGGCGGATTCGGCCGGCGCTTCTTCTACGAACTCGTCAGCAGTCACGCCACCGGCGCTCTTGCCACGCAGTACGGCTTCGGCCATGGAGCCCAGGTACAGCTGTACGGCGCGAATGGCGTCGTCGTTACCCGGGATAACATAGTCAACGCCTTCCGGGCTGCTGTTGGTATCGACGACGCCAATGACCGGGATACCCAGCTTGTTGGCTTCGGTGATAGCAATGCGCTCATGGTCAACGTCGATCACGAACAGAGCGTCCGGCAGGCCGCCCATGTCCTTGATGCCGCCCAGGCTGCGATCCAGTTTTTCCAGATCACGGCTGCGCATCAGGGCTTCTTTCTTGGTCAGCTTGGCGAAAGTACCGTCCTGGGACTGAACTTCCAGCTCGCGCAGACGCTTGATCGACTGACGGATGGTCTTGTAGTTGGTGAGCATGCCGCCCAGCCAACGATGGTCGACGTACGGCATGCCGCAACGGGCAGCTTCTTCGCGAACGATCTTGCCAGCGGAACGCTTGGTGCCGACGAACAGGATCTTGTTCTTGCCCTGGGCCAGGCGCTCAACGAAGGTCAGGGCCTCGTTGAACATCGGCAGGGTTTTTTCGAGGTTGATGATGTGGATCTTGTTGCGCGCACCGAAAATGAACTTGCCCATTTTCGGGTTCCAGTAACGGGTCTGGTGGCCGAAGTGCACACCGGCCTTCAGCATATCGCGCATATTGACTTGGGACATGATAGTTCCTCGATAAGTCGGGTTAGGCCTCCATGCATCCCAACGGCCAACCCTTCGACTGTGTCGCAGGGCACCCAGGCCATCGTGTCGATGCATGTGTGGGTTAATGCCCCGGAATGGCCGTAGCCTCCGGAGCGGGGCGCTTTATACCACAACCTCGGCCAGAACAAAACCCGGAGGGACGCCCGGCATCTCCCCACCGCCTCGTCCGAACAGCCCGGTCGGCCGCCCGCCCCTAATAGAAAGGCACCGAATCTGATAGACTTGCGTATTCCTCTTATTTACCCGCGCGTACGCAGCGCCTGATAGAGAAGTCGCATGACCGTCACCATCAAGACGCCCGAAGACATCGAGAAAATGCGCGTCGCCGGCCGCCTGGCCGCCGAAGTGCTGGAAATGATCGGCGAACACGTCAAGCCCGGCGTCACCACCGATGAGCTGGACCGTCTCTGCCACGACTACATCGTCAACGTGCAGAAGGCCATTCCCGCGCCGCTGAACTACAAGGGCTTTCCCAAGTCGATCTGCACCTCGATCAACCACGTGGTGTGCCACGGCATTCCCAACGAGAAGCCGCTCAAGGAAGGCGACATCGTCAACATCGATGTCACCGTCATCAAGGACGGCTACCACGGCGACACCAGCAAGATGTTCTCGGTGGGCAAGACCCCGGAATGGGCTGACCGCCTCTGCCAGATCACCCAGGAATGCCTGTACAAGGGCATTGCGCTGGTCAAACCGGGCGCACGCCTGGGCGACATCGGCGAAGTGATCCAGAAATACGCCGAGAAGAACGGCTTCTCCGTGGTACGCGAGTATTGCGGCCACGGCATCGGCAAGGTGTTCCACGAAGAGCCGCAAGTGCTGCACTACGGCCGCGCCGGCACCGGCCTGGAACTCAAGGAAGGCATGATCTTCACCATCGAGCCGATGATCAACCAGGGCCGCGCGGAAACCCGCCTGCTCGGCGACGGCTGGACCGCCATCACCAAGGACCGCAAGCTGTCCGCGCAGTGGGAGCACACCGTGCTGGTCACCGCCGACGGCTACGAGATCCTGACCCTGCGCAACGACGAAAGCTTCCCGCGCACGCCGGCCTGACCGGAAGCGGTTTGCAATCTCGCCGACGGCTGGGTAGAACATAGAAATCCCGGCCCGGCACAGCTGCCGGGCCTGGCGCCAAGCGCCCAGGCCCGACCGCCCTCTTGCCCCTGCCCTCCCCTAAGCCATTGATCAGGAAGGCCGCCATGCCGCAGGTGGATCCCGAGTTGTTCGACCGCGGGCAGTTCCAGGCGGAACTGGCCCTCAAATCCAGCCCCATCGCCGCCTTCAAGAAGGCCATTCGTCAGGCCAACGAAGTGCTGGATAGCCGCTTCAACGGCGGCCGCGATATCCGTCGGCTGATCGAGGACCGCGCCTGGTTCGTCGACCAGATCCTGCAGCAGGCCTGGAATCGCTTTGACTGGGGCGACGACGCCGACATCGCGCTGGTCGCCGTGGGCGGCTATGGCCGCGGCGAATTGCACCCGCACTCGGACATCGACCTGCTGATCCTGCTGGACAGCGAAGACCAGGAAATCTTCCGCGAGCCCATCGAAGGCTTCCTCACCCTGCTCTGGGACATCGGCCTGGAAGTCGGCCAGAGCGTACGCTCGGTGGCCGAGTGCGCCGAGGAAGCGCGCGCGGACCTCACCGTGGTCACCAACCTGATGGAGTGCCGGACCATTTCCGGCCCGGACAGCCTGCGCCAGCGCATGCTCGAAGCCACCAGCGCCAAGCAGATGTGGCCCAGCGGCCAGTTCTACCTGGCCAAGCGCAAGGAGCAGATTCACCGCCACACCAAATACAACGACACCGAATACAACCTCGAACCCAACGTGAAGGGCTCGCCCGGCGGCCTGCGCGACATCCAGACGCTACTCTGGGTCGCCCGCCGGCATTTCGGCAGCCTCAACCTGCACGCCCTGGTGCGCGAGGGGTTCCTGGTCGAGAGCGAGTGCGCGGTGCTGGCCTCCAGCCAGGAATTCCTCTGGAAGGTCCGCTACGCCCTGCACATGCTCGCCGGCCGCGCCGAGGACCGGCTGCTGTTCGACCATCAGCGGCGCATTGCCGGGATGCTCGGTTATGAAGGCAACGACGCCAAGCTGGCCGTCGAGCGCTTCATGCAGAAGTACTACCGCGTGGTGATGGCGGTGTCCGAGCTGAACGACCTGATCATGCAGCACTTCGAGGAAGTGATACTGCGGGCCGGCGAGAACGGCCAGATCCTGCCGCTCAACAGTCGCTTCCAGCTGCGCGACGGCTACCTGGAAGTCACCCACGCCAACGTTTTCAAGCGCACCCCGTTCGCCCTGCTGGAAATCTTCGTGCTGCTCGCCCAGCACCCCGAGATCAAGGGCGTGCGCGCCGATACGATCCGTCTGCTGCGCGACAGCCGCCACCTGATCGACGACGACTTCCGCCACGACATTCGCAACACCAGCCTGTTCATCGAGCTGTTCAAGTGCAAGGAAGGCATCCACCGCAACCTGCGGCGGATGAACCGCTACGGCATCCTCGGCCGCTACCTGCCGGAGTTCGGCCTGATCGTCGGGCAGATGCAGCACGACCTGTTCCACATCTATACGGTGGATGCGCACACCCTCAACCTGATCAAGCACCTGCGCAAGCTGCGCCGCCCGGACATGGCGGAGAAGTACCCGCTGGCCAGCAAGATCATGGAGCGCCTGCCCAAGCCCGAGCTGATCTACATCGCCGGCCTCTACCATGACATCGCCAAGGGCCGCGGCGGCGACCACTCGGAACTGGGCGCGGTGGACGCCGAGCACTTCTGCCAGCGCCATCAGTTGCCGCCGTGGGACACCAACCTGGTGTCCTGGCTGGTGCAGAACCATCTGATCATGTCCACCACCGCCCAGCGCAAGGACCTGTCCGACCCGCAGGTGATCTACGACTTCGCCCAGCTGATGGGCAACCAGACCTACCTGGACTACCTCTACGTACTCACCGTGGCCGACATCAACGCCACCAACCCGACCTTGTGGAACTCCTGGCGCGCCAGCCTGCTGCGCCAGCTCTACACCGAGACCAAGCGCGCCCTGCGACGCGGCCTGGAGAACCCGGTCGACCGCGAGGAGCAGATTCGCCAGACACAGAGCGCAGCCATCGACATCCTGGTGCGCGGCGGTATCGACCAGGACGACGCCGAGCAGCTCTGGAGCCAACTGGGCGACGACTATTTCCTGCGCCACAGCGCAGCCGACGTGGCCTGGCACACCGAAGCCATCCTCCAGCATCCGGACGACGGCACCCCGCTGGTGCTGATCAAGGAAACCGCCCAGCGCGAATTCGAGGGTGGCACGCAGATCTTCATCTATGCCGGCGACCAGCATGACTTCTTCGCCGTGACCGTGGCCGCGATGGACCAGCTCAACCTGAACATTCAGGACGCGCGGATCATCACCTCCACCAGCCTGTTCACCCTCGATACCTACATAGTGCTCGACGCCGATGGCGGATCGATCGGCAACAATCCCAGCCGAGTCGAGGAAATTCGCGAAGGTTTGGTCAACGCGCTGAAGGACCCGGACGAGTACCCGACCATCATCCAGCGCCGCGTGCCGCGCCAGCTCAAGCACTTCGCCTTCAATCCGCAGGTGACCATTTCCACCGACGCGGCGCGTCAGGTCAGCGTGCTCGAAGTGATAGCACCGGACCGCCCCGGCCTGCTCGCGCGGATCGGCGGGCTGTTCCTGGACTTCGACCTGTCGGTGCAGAACGCCAAGATCGCCACACTGGGCGAACGCGTGGAAGACGTGTTCTTCGTCACCGATGCGCACAACCAGCCGCTCTCCGACCCCGAGCTGTGCAAGCGCATCCAGACCGCCCTGGTCGATATCCTTTCCGACGGCGGCCAGCAGAGCATGCCGGTACGCATCAGCATTTAGTCAGACTTTAGAAAGAAAGAGCCTTGCCCATGAATCCTGCCCTCGACTCGCTCCAGCCCTACCCCTTCGAGAAGCTCCGCGCCCTGCTGGCCGGCGCCCAGCCGCCGGCGGAGCTGAAGCCGATCGCGCTGTCCATCGGCGAACCCAAGCACCGCTCGCCGGAGTTCGTCGCCAAGGCCCTGGCCGACAGCCTCGACCAGTTGGCCGTCTATCCGACCACCTTGGGCATCCCCGCCCTGCGCGAAGCCATTGCCGCCTGGTGCGAGCGCCGCTTCAAGGTACCGGCCGGCTGGCTGGACGCTGCGCGCCACGTGCTGCCGGTGAACGGCACCCGCGAAGCGCTGTTCGCCTTCACCCAGACCGTGGTCGACCGCAACGCCAAGGGTCTGGTGATCAGCCCGAACCCGTTCTACCAGATCTACGAAGGCGCGGCCCTGCTGGCCGGCGCCGAGCCGCACTACCTGCCGTGCCTGGAAGACAACGGCTTCAACCCGGACTTCGACGCCGTGCCGGCCGACATCTGGGCGCGCTGCCAGATCCTCTTCCTCTGCTCGCCGGGCAACCCCACCGGTGCGCTGGTGCCGCTGGAAACCCTGAAGAAGCTGATCGCCCTGGCCGACGAGCACGACTTTGTGATCGCCGCCGACGAGTGCTACAGCGAGCTGTACTTCGACGAGCAGAACCCGCCGGCCGGCCTGCTGAGCGCCTGCGCCGAACTGGGCCGCAACGACTTCAAGCGCTGCGTGGTATTCCACAGCCTGTCCAAGCGCTCCAACCTGCCGGGCCTGCGCTCGGGCTTCGTCGCCGGCGATGCCGAGGTTCTGAAGAAATTCCTCCTGTACCGCACCTACCACGGCTGCGCGATGCCGGTTCAGACCCAACTGGCCAGCGTCGCTGCCTGGAAGGACGAGGACCACGTGCGCGCCAACCGCGACCTGTACCGCGAGAAGTTTGACGCCGTGCTGGACATCCTCGGCGGCGTGCTCGACGTGCAGCGCCCGGACGGCAGCTTCTACCTGTGGGCGAAAACACCGGTTGCCGACACCGAGTTCTGCCGCGGCCTGTTCGATGCGCAACACGTCACCGTGGTGCCGGGCTCCTACCTGTCGCGCGAAGTGAACGGCGAGAACCCCGGCGCCAACCGCGTGCGCATGGCGCTGGTGGCACCACTGGCGGAGTGCGTGGAAGCGGCCGAGCGGATCAAGCAGTACGTACAGAGCCTCTGAGGTTGCACACCCTGTAGGACCGAGGGGGCACGCCCAGTCCTTGCTCGCGAACAGAACTATCCGGCAGTTCCAGAGCCAAGCGGTTCGCGAGCAAGCTCGCTCCTACAAGAGCACCACTACACCCAGCGCCCCGCCTTGCTGGTCACCCAGGCTTCCTGGCTGTCCAGCTCGCCCAGCACCTCGCGCATGGTCTCGTCGTCGATCTCATGCTCACGACGCATGCGGTACAGCTCAAGGCGCTGCGCCCGCAGCGCCTTGATGCGCAGCGCCTGATCGGCCAGTTCCAGGCTGCGAGCGCGCTCGCGGGCTTCCTGGGAGTCCGGCGCCGGGTCCAGTTCGTGGCGATACTCGGCCATCAGCCGCGCCTTCACCTCTGCCAGGCGCGCCGCTTCGTCGGCATCCGCACCGTCGCGAGTGGGCATTTCCTCGCCTTCCAGCATGTGGATGGCCGCCACCGCGGTCTTGCGCCACACCGACTGCACTTCGCGCTCGCGCTGGTCATTGCTGGCTGCCGGCAGACCGCGCAGAAGGATCGGCAGGCCGATGGTGGCGGCGATCAGCGACACCAGGATCACCCCGGTGGCGATGAAGATGATCAGGTCGCGCTGCGGGAAGGCCGAACCATCGAGCAACAGCAGCGGTACCGAGAGCACGCCGGCCAGCGTCACCGCCCCGCGCACCCCGCCCAGCGCCGAGATTGCCGACAACCGCAGTACCGGCTCGCCCGAACGACCGCCCAGCTCTATCCCCCACCACTGCTCGAAGCGCACCGACACCTTCCAGTAACACCAGACCCAGCCGAAACGCAGCAGGATCAGCACGGCGAACACCGCCAGCACGTAGAACAGCAGCAGCGACGAGCGCCACATCACGTCATCGGCATGGTGGGAGACCGATTTCAGGATGTCCGGCAACTGCAGGCCCAGCAGCAGGAACACCACGCCGTTGAAGGCGAACTCGAGCATCGACCAGACGCTGCGGTTGAGCAGGCGCGTGTTGGTCTGCCGCGGCAGCAGGTCGGCCCAGCTCTGCATCATGCCGGCCGCCACCGCCGCCAGGATGCCGGACACCCCCAGCTCCTCGGCGATCATGTAGCAGGCGAAGGGCAACAGCAGCATCAGCACCACGTGCGTCGCCGGATCATCCCAGCCGCGACGGATCATCCAGGCGCGAATGCGCCCCAGCAGCCAGCTGATGAACACCCCGCAGGCCAGCCCGCCAACCGCCACCAGCAGGAAACTCAGGCTGGCGTCCATCAGCGAGAAGGTACCGGTCATGGCAGCGGCGATGGCGAACTTGAAGGCGACCAGGCCGGAGGCGTCGTTCATCAACGCCTCGCCCTGCAACACGTGCATCAGGCGCCTGGGAAGGCGGTCCTGGGCGATGGCCGAGACCGCCAGCGCATCGGTCGGCGACAGCACCGCCGCCAGGGCGAAGGCGGCAGCCCAGGGTATCTCGGGAATCAGCAGGTGGATGAAGACGCCACCGCCGAGCACGGTGAACAGCACCAGGGCGAAAGCCAGGGTGAGGATCGGCCAGCGCATCTTCCAGAACTCACCCTTGGGCATGCGCCAGCCATCGGCGAACAGCAGCGGCGGGATGAACAGGAACATGAACAGCTCGGGATCGAGCGCCACGTGCAGCCCCAGGCTCGGCCAGGCGAGCATGGCGCCGGCAACGATCTGGATCAGCGGCAGGGGCAGCGGGATCAGTTGAGCGGCGAGCCGGGTTCCCCCCACGACCAGCAACAGGATCAACACGGTGTAAACGGTTTGCATCGTCGAACTCCAACACAGCCATCCATTGAAGCACCCATCGCGGCGCGGATCAGCCACGCTTCGGGCAAAAAACTGTTGCAATACGCCGGCCTCCCGGCGGCGTCCCGCAAGGCGCTGGGAAATGGCATAATCCCGCGCCTGAAAAAAGCATCGAAAAGGAGTAGCGCCCCGTGAGCGAGCGGACGCTGTATGGAATCAAAGCCTGCGACACCATGAAGAAGGCCCGTACCTGGCTGGAAGAACATGGCGTCGACTACGCCTTCCACGACTACAAGACTAGCGGAATAGACCGCGCGCACCTGGAGCAATGGTGCAACGAGCATGGCTGGGAGACTGTGCTGAACCGTGCCGGCACCACGTTCCGCAAGCTCGACGACGCGCAGAAGGCCGATATCGACCAGGCCAAGGCCATCGAACTGATGGTGGCGCAGCCGTCGATGATCAAGCGCCCAGTGCTGGACCTGGGTGATCGCACCCTGGTCGGCTTCAAGCCCGATCTCTACGCCGCCGCCCTGGCCTGAGTCGCAGGACGATGAGCATCGCCTGGGCCCTGTTCCTCCCCGCCTGCTTCGCCCTGAACCTGGCACCGGGACCGAACAACCTGCTCTCGCTGAACAATGCCGCGCGCTTCGGCCTGCTGCGCGCCACCCTCGCCGGTGGCGGACGGCTGGTCGCCTTCGCCGGCATGCTGGCCCTGGCCGCCTCCGGCCTGGCGCTGGTACTGCAGGCCTCGGCCTGGCTGTTCCTGGCGATCAAGTTGGTGGGCGCCGGTTACCTGCTGTGGCTGGCCGTGCAACTGTGGCGCGCGCCGACAGCGAACCTGTCCGTCGATGGCGCCCCGGCTACCGCCACCAGCCTGTGGCGCCTGGCCCGCCAGGAGTTCTGGGTGGCCGCCGGCAACCCCAAGGCGATCCTCATCTTCACCGCTTTCCTGCCGCAGTTCGTCGATCCGCGTCAGGCCGTGGGCGCCCAGTTCGCCCAACTCGGCGCGGCCTTCCTGCTGCTGGAATGGCTGGCCATCGCCCTTTACGGGCTCGCCGGGGTCCGCCTCGGCAAGCTGCTCGCCGGTGCACGCGCCCGGCGCCTGTTCAACCGTGGTTGTGCCGCGCTGCTGGGCAGCGCCGGGCTGGGCCTGCTGCTCAGTCGCCGTCCGGCCTGACCGAATTCATTCTTCGAGAATCTCTTTCAAGGAATCCCCCTCATGTCGAAATCCCTGTTCAGCATCGCTTTCGGTGTCGGCACCCAGAACCGCCAGGGCAACTGGCTGGAAGTCTTCTACGCGCAGCCGCTGCTCAACCCCAGCGCCGAACTGGTCGCAGCCATCAGCCCGCTGCTGAATTATGAAGGCGGCAACCAGGCGATTGCCTTCACCGCCCACCAGGCCTACCAGCTGGCCGACGCCGTCGAGAGCGTCGACGCTGCCCAGGCCGCGCTGCTCAACCGCCTGGCCGAAAGCCAGAAGCCGCTGGTCGCCACCCTGCTGGCCGAAGACGCCGCCCCCAGCTCCACCCCCGAGGCGTACCTCAAGCTGCACCTGCTGTCCCATCGCCTGGTCAAGCCGCACGGCCTGAACCTGACCGGCATCTTCCCGCTGCTGCCAAACGTGGCCTGGACCAACCAGGGCGCCGTCGACCTGGCCGAACTGGCCGAGCTGCAACTGGAAGCGCGCCTGAAGGGCAAGCTGCTGGAAGTCTTCTCCGTCGACAAATTCCCGAAGATGACCGACTACGTGGTCCCGACCGGCGTGCGCATCGCCGACACCGCCCGCGTACGCCTGGGCGCCTACATCGGTGAAGGCACCACCGTGATGCACGAAGGCTTCGTCAACTTCAATGCCGGCACCCAAGGTCCGGGCATGATCGAAGGCCGCGTCTCCGCGGGCGTGTTCGTCGGCAAGGGCTCGGACCTGGGCGGCGGCTGCTCCACCATGGGCACCCTGTCCGGCGGCGGCAACATCGTCATCAGCGTCGGCGAAGGCTGCCTGATCGGCGCCAACGCCGGCATCGGCATCCCGCTGGGCGACCGCAACATCGTCGAAGCCGGCCTGTACGTCACCGCCGGCACCAAGATCGCTGTGCTGGACGACCAGAACGCCCTGGTGAAAGTGGTCAAGGGTCGCGACCTGGCCGGCCAGGCCGACCTGCTGTTCCGCCGCAACTCCCAGACCGGCGCAGTCGAGTGCAAGACCAACAAGACCGCGATCGAGCTGAATGAAGCGCTGCACGCACACAACTAAGCTGGGCGCCCCGCTGATGCGGGGTACGCACTAAGCTTGGAGAAGCGGGGGCTGCGGCCCCCGTTTTACTTTTTCCGCAACCGGCCGCACGCCCATGCCCATTCCCTCCCCCTGGCGCTCCGACTTCCCGGCCCTCGCCGCCTTCGAGGCTGAAGGCCAGACCTACCTCGACAGCGCCGCCACCGCGCAGAAGCCGCGCGCCATGATCGACGCCCTCGCCGGCTACTACGCCAGTGGCGCCGCCAACGTACACCGTGCCCAGCACCTGCCCGGCGAGCGCGCCACCCGCGCCTTCGAAGCGACCCGCAGCCTGGCCGCCAGCTGGCTCAATGGCGGCAGCCCCGCGCAGATCATCTTCACCCGTGGCGCCACCGAAGCCCTGAACCTGCTGGCCTACGGACTGGAGGCGGACTTCCACAGCGGCGACGAGATCGTCGTCAGCGCCCTGGAGCACCACGCCAACCTGCTGCCCTGGCAGCAACTGGCCAAGCGTCGCGGCTTGAAACTGGTGATCCTGCCGCTGGACAGTGACGGCCGCACCGACCTGAACCGCGCCGCCAGCCTGATCGGCCCGCGCACGCGCCTGCTTGCCGTCAGCCAGCTGTCCAACGTGCTTGGCACCTGGCAACCGCTGCCGGAGCTGTTGCAGATGGCTCGGCAGCACGGCGCGTTGACCGTGGTGGATGGCGCCCAGGGCGTTGTCCACGGCCGGCACAACCTGTCGGCACTCGGCTGTGATTTCTATGTCTGCTCCAGCCACAAACTTTACGGCCCGGAAGGCCTCGGCCTGCTCTGGGGCCGCCCGGAGTCGCTCGAGCGACTGGCGCACTGGCAATTCGGCGGCGAGATGGTGCGCGTTGCGAACTACTTCGACGCACAGTTCCATAGCGCCCCGATGGGCTTCGAGGCCGGCACCCCGCCCATCGGCCCGGTGATCGCCCTGGGCGCCACGCTGCAGTGGCTGGCCGCCCAGGACAGGGCCGAAGTCAGCGCCCACGAGGATTTCCTCCACGCCCGCCTGCTCGCCGGCCTGCGCGCCCGTGATGGCGTGCGCGTGCTGGGCGAACCGGAAGTGGCGCTGGCCAGTTTCGTGGTCGAGGGCGTACATGTGGCCGACCTCGGCCATCTGCTCACCGAACAGGGCATTGCCGTGCGCGCCGGGCACCACTGCGCCATGCCGCTGATGAAGACCCTCGACGTGGCCGGTGCCCTGCGGGTCTCCCTTGGCCTCTACAACGACAGTGCCGACCTGGAACGTTTCTTCATCGCTCTGGACAGCGCCCTGGAGTTGCTGCGATGAGCCTGCCCGCCGCAGCCGCCGAGGCGCTGCAGGCCTTCACTGCCTTGCAGGGCTGGGAGCAACGGGCACGCCTGCTGATGCAATGGGGCGAACGCCTGGAGCCGTTGAGCGAAACCGAGCGCAGCGACGGGCACCGCGTGCAGGGCTGCGAGAGCAACGTCTGGCTGCTGGCTGACTCGCGGGATGGCCGCTGGTATTTCCGCGCCTACAGCGATGCGCGCCTGCTGCGCGGGTTGCTGGCGTTGCTGCTGGTACGGGTGGAAGGCTTGCCGGTGGACGAGCTGTCTGCCATCGACCTGCCCGACTGGTTCAATCGGCTGGGCCTGGGCCGGCAACTCTCGCCGTCGCGCAGCAACGGCCTGAATGCAGTCCTGAAGCGCATGCAGGAACTGGTCAGCGACTGAGCACCTGCTTTTTCGTAGGAGCGAGCTTGCTCGCGAACCCGCCCGACACCAAGGCATCCAGCCGAAGCGTTCGCGAGCAAGGGCTAGGCGCCCCTCAGTCCTACAAAAGCGCCTAGCCCGCGGAACGTTCCGAAGGCCGCCGCGCCCCGGCGACGATCTTGTCCACCGCCCGCGCCGCCGCGACCATGCCGAAGGTCGCCGTGACCATCATCACCGCGCCGAAACCGCCGGCGCAGTCCAGCTTCACGCCCTCGCCGACGAAACTCTTCGACTGGCACACCGTGCCGTCCGGCTTGGGATAGCGCAGCTGCTCGGTGGAAAACACGCACTGCACGCTGTAGTGCCGGCCCGGCGTGCGTGAGAAGTTGTAGTCGCGGCGCAGCATGGAACGGACCTTGGCGGCCAGCGGGTCGTTGAACGTCTTGTTCAGGTCGGCGACCTGGATCTGCGTCGGATCGACCTGCCCGCCCGCGCCCCCGGTGGTGATGATCTGCAGCTTGCGGCGCTTGCACCAGGCGATCAGCGCAGCCTTGGCGGCGACGCTGTCGATGCAGTCGATCACGCAATCCAGCTCCGGGGGGATGTAGTCCGCCATGGTTTCACGAGTAACGAAATCGGCTACAGCGTGTACGACGATGCCGGGATTGATTGCCTTCAGGCGCTCGGCCATGACCTCGACCTTGGGCTTGCCCACGGCGCCGGCCAGCGCATGCACTTGGCGATTGGTGTTGGTGACGCAGACGTCATCGAGATCGAACAGGGAAATCTCGCCCACGCCGCTACGCGCCAGGGCCTCGGCCGCCCAGGAGCCCACGCCGCCGATCCCGACTACCGCCACATGGCTGGCCGCCAGACGCTCCAGGCCCTCACGGCCGTAAAGCCGCGCGATTCCGCCGAAACGCTGTTCATCCAGTTGCATCGCCCACACCTCATCTCGAAACGGCCGGCATTCTATAACGACCGGTCACCCATAACGACCGGTCTTGGCAGGCTTGCAACAAAGCCGGATTGCCGCAGTCTCAGCCACGCGCCTGCCACACATTCTAAACTGTCGGAAAATACCCACGCTCGCCGTCTCGGCGGACGGTGCCGGCAACCTGTACAGCCCCCGGAGTGCGGGGTAGGATGCGCCCCGACCGAAGAGTCTCCCGCGGAGACTGTCCCGGCCCCTCCCCGTTCCACCCTTTGGAACCCGATCGCACCATGTCTTCACGCAAGTTCGGCCTCAACCTGGTGGTTTTCGTCGCCCTCACGGCACTCTTCACCGGCTTCTGGGCTCTCTACAACCGCCCGGTCAGCGTTCCCGACTGGCCGGAAAGCATTTCCGGATTCTCCTTCTCGCCCTTCCGCCTGAACCAGAATCCGCAGAAGGACCAGTTCCCCAGCGACGATGAGATCCGCTCGGACCTGGAACTGGTCTCCAGGAACACCGACAACATCCGCACCTACTCGGTGAAGGGCTCACTGGCCGACATCCCGCGCCTGGCGGAAGAGCTCGGCATGCGTGTCAGCCTCGGTATCTGGATCGGCCCGGACGAAGCCGAGAACGAGGCCGAAATCGAGCGCGGCATCGAGATCGCCAACAACTCGCGCAGTGTCGTGCGGGTCATCGTCGGCAACGAGGCGCTGTTCCGCCGCGAGGTCACCGTCGAGCAACTCACCGCCTACCTGGACCGCGTGCGCAAGGCGGTGAAGGTACCAGTGACGACCGCCGAGCAATGGCACATCTACGAGAAATACCCGGAGATGGCCAAGCACGTCGACCTGATCGCCGCCCACGTGCTGCCGTACTGGGAATACACGCCGATGGACAACGCCGTGCCGTTCGTCCTCGAGCGCGCCAAGGAGCTGCGCGCCAAGTTCCCGCGCAAGCCGCTGCTGCTGGCCGAAGTCGGCTGGCCGAGCAACGGCCGCATGCGCGGCGGCGCCGACGCCACCCAGGCGGATCAGGCCATCTACCTGCGCACGCTGACCAATGCGCTGAACAAGCGGGGCTACAACTACTTCGTCGTCGAGGCCTTCGACCAACCCTGGAAAGTCGGCGACGAAGGCTCGGTGGGTGCCTACTGGGGCGTGTATAACGCCCAGCGCCAACCCAAGTTCAACTTCACCGGGCCGGTGGTGAACATCCCGCAATGGCGCGCCCTGGCGGTCGCCTCGGTGGTGATGGCGCTGCTTGCCCTGACCCTGCTGATGATCGACGGCAGCGCCCTGCGCCAGCGCGGGCGGACCTTCCTCACCGTGGTCGCCTTTGCTGGCGGCTCGGTGCTGGTGTGGATCGCCTACGACTACAGCCAGCAATACAGTACCTGGTTCAGCCTGACCGTCGGCGGCCTGCTGGGCATCGGCGCGCTGGGCGTATTCATCGTCCTGCTCACCGAGGCCCATGAACTGGCCGAGACCGTGTGGGTGCGCAAGCGCCGCCGGCCGTTCGACCCAGTGCTGACCGATACCGGCTATCGGCCCAAGGTCTCGGTGCACGTGCCCTGCTACAACGAACCGCCGGAGATGATGAAGAAGACCCTGGATGCGCTCTCCAGGCTCGACTATCCGGATTTCGAAGTCCTGATCATCGACAACAACACCAAGGACCCGGCGGTCTGGGAACCGGTGCGCGACTACTGCGAAGTCCTCGGCCCGCGCTTCCGCTTCTTCCACGTCGCGCCCCTGGCCGGCTTCAAGGGCGGCGCGCTGAACTACATCCTGCCGCATACCGCGCCGGACGTCGAAGTCGTCGCGGTGATCGACGCCGACTACTGCGTCGAGCCGAACTGGCTCAAGCAGATGGTGCCGCATTTCAGCGATCCGAAGATCGCCGTGGTGCAGTCCCCACAGGACTACCACGACGGCGAGGAAAACGTCTTCAAGAAGCTCTGCTACGCCGAGTACAAGGGCTTCTTCCACATTGGCATGGTCACCCGCAACGACCGCGACGCGATCATCCAGCACGGCACCATGACCATGATCCGCCGGACCGTGATGGACGAACTCAAGTGGGCCGACTGGACCATCTGCGAGGACGCCGAGCTGGGCCTGCGGGTGTTCGAGAAGGGCTATTCGGCCGCCTACTCGCACCAGAGCTTCGGCAAGGGCGTGATGCCCGACACCTTCATCGACTACAAGAAGCAGCGCTTCCGCTGGGCCTATGGCGCGATCCAGATCATGAAGGGCCACGCCCGCGCGCTGTTCCAGGGCAAGGACAGCAAGCTGACCCTCGGCCAGCGCTACCACTTCATCGCCGGCTGGCTGCCGTGGATAGCCGACGGCATGAACATCTTCTTCACCGTCGGCGCGCTGCTCTGGTCCTCGGCGATGATCATCGTGCCCAAGCGGGTCGATCCGCCGCTGCTGATCTTCGCCATCCCGCCGCTGGCGCTGTTCTTCTTCAAGTTCGGCAAGATCATGTTCCTCTACCGCCGCGCCGTGGGCGTCAACCTCCTGCGTTCGTTCCAGGCGGCGGTGGCAGGCCTTGCGCTGTCGCACACCATCGCCAAGGCGGTGCTCTACGGGGCGTTCACCAAGACCATCCCGTTCTTCCGCACGCCGAAGATGGCCTCCAACCACGGCCTGCTGGTGGCACTGGCAGAGGCGCGCGAGGAGGTCTTCATCATGCTGCTGCTGTGGGGCGCCGCACTGGGCATCGTGCTGGTGCAGGGCGTACCGAGCCGCGACATGATGTTCTGGGTGGCCATGCTGCTGGTGCAGTCGCTGCCCTACCTCGCCGCACTGGTGATGGCGCTGCTGTCGGCCGCGCCCAAGGCTCAGGAGGCGCCGGCAGCGGATGTCGCGCCGGCCAACTGATGCAAAGCCTGCGGGAGCGAGCCTGCTCGCTCCCGCTGGGTGAACCGTACCGCTGATCCGCTCCCGAGAACGCCGGCCAAACGCCGGCGTTTTTGCTTTAAGATGGGCGCCTTTTTCCGTTCCACCCCCAGGATGCCCTCAATGTCCCTCTCGCCGACCCTGGCCCTCGCCTGCGAGCTGATTCGCCGTCCCTCCGTCACACCGGTCGATGCCGACTGCCAGCAGCTGATGATGCAGCGCCTGGACGCCTGCGGCTTCGCCCTGGAGCCCATGCGCATCGAGGATGTGGATAACTTCTGGGCCCTGCGCCAGGGCCGCGACGGCGCCAATGGCCCGGTGCTGTGCTTCGCCGGCCACACCGACGTCGTCCCCACCGGCCCCGAGCAGGCCTGGCAGCACCAGCCGTTCGACGCTCTGATCGACGCAGACGGCATGCTCTGCGGCCGTGGCGCGGCGGACATGAAAGGCAGCCTGGCGTCGATGATCATCGCCACCGAGCGCTTCGTCGCCGACCACCCCGACCACCGCGGCAGCATCGCCTACCTGATCACCAGCGACGAGGAAGGCCCCGCCCATCACGGCACCAAGGCCGTAGTCGAGCGCCTCAAGGCCCGCAATGAGCGCCTGGACTGGTGCATCGTCGGCGAGCCGTCGAGCACCACCCTCGTGGGCGACATCGTCAAGAACGGTCGCCGCGGCTCCCTCGGCGCCACCCTGACCGTGCGCGGCAAGCAGGGCCACGTGGCCTACCCGCACCTGGCGAAGAACCCGATCCACCTCGCCGCCCCGGCCCTGGCCGAACTCGCCGCCGAGCACTGGGACAACGGCAACGACTACTTCCCGCCGACCAGCTTCCAGATCTCCAACATCAATGGCGGCACCGGCGCGACCAACGTGATTCCGGGCGACCTGAAGGTGATCTTCAACTTCCGCTTCTCCACCGAATCCACCGTGGAGGGCCTGCAGCAACGCGTCGCGGCGATCCTCGACAAGCACGGCCTGGAGTGGCACATCGACTGGGCGCTGTCCGGCCTGCCCTTCCTCACCCAGCCCGGCGAGCTGCTCAATGGCGTGGCGGCGGCGATCCGCGCAGTCACCGGCCGCGAGACCACGCCGTCGACCTCCGGCGGCACCTCCGATGGCCGCTTCATCGCCACCATGGGCACCCAGGTGGTCGAACTCGGCCCTGTCAACGCCACCATTCACCAGGTGGACGAACGTGTACTGGCCAGCGACCTCGATGTGCTGACCGAAATCTATTACCAGACCCTGGTGCGACTGCTGGCATGACTGGACCGAACAAAGGCTTCTGCCTGGGCGCCATCCAGCCCGACACCCCGCCGCCCGCGCCAGCCGCCGAGCGCCGCTATTCCTTGCGCGTGTACCAGATTGCCCAGCGCCGCCGCTCGCTGCCCACCGTGCTGCGCAACGACCTGCCGCAGCCGCTGGGACCGGGGAAGAAGTGATGCTGATCTGTCCGCTGTGCCGCGAGGCACTCACCGAAGCCGACAACGGCGTGGCCTGCCCTGCCGGGCACCGCTTCGACCGCGCACGCCAGGGCTACCTGAACCTGCTGCCGGTACAGCACAAGAAGAGCCTCGATCCAGGCGATAACGCCGCCATGGTCGAGGCGCGCCGCTACTTCCTCGGCGCCGGCCACTACGCCCCGCTGGCCGGGCGCCTGGCCGAACTGGCTGCCGAGCGGGCTCCCAGTCACTGGCTGGATATCGGCTGCGGCGAGGGTTACTACACCGCGCAGCTGGGCGAAGCCCTGCCCCAGGCCGACGGCTATGCCCTGGACATCTCCCGCGAAGCCGTCAAACGCGCCTGCAAGCGCGCCCCGCAACTGACCTGGATGGTCGCCAGCATGGCCCGCGTGCCGCTGGCCGATGCTTCCTGCCAGTTGCTGGCCAGCGTGTTCAGCCCGATCGACTGGAGGGAAGCCACACGCCTGCTGACTCCCGGAGGCGGCGTGCTGCGCCTGGGCCCGGCACGCGACCATCTGCTGGAACTGCGCGAACGCCTGTACGACGAAGTGCGCGAATACGTCGAAGACAAGCACCTCGTCGATCTGCCTGAAGAACTGAAGCTGGCGCACACCGAACAACTGAGCTTCAAGCTGCCGCTGGAAACCCGCGAAGCCCGCGAGCACCTGCTGGCGATGACGCCCCACGGCTGGCGGGTCAACGCCGAGCGACGCGAACGCATCCTCGCCGAGCCCTTCGAGGTGACGGTCGCGGTACGCTACGATTGGCTGCAACGCCAAGAACCCTGACGAGGACGCCATGCGCCAACCGGATATCGAGATCTACATCAAGGATGCCGACCAGGCCGCCGTCAGCGCCTGGCTGGAGAAGGCACTTGGCCCTTGCAGCGAATGGCGCAAACAGGGCGAAACCCTCAAGTGCACCGCCGGTGGCATCCCTGCGACCTGGCTGCCAAAAGCCGTGGGCAAGTGGAACAGCCTGTTCCTCGAAAGTGACCGTACGCCATGGGACGACGACGCCGCCTGTGCCCGCGATGCCTGCGCCGCGCTGGACGTGGAAGTGCGCTGTGCACCAGGCAGTTGGAGCGAGGATCAGGGCGAGGAAGACGCGGACCGCTGGCTGAAAGTGACCGCCGCGGGCGTCGAGGAAATCACCTGGCGCACAGGCTGACCCCTCGCTTGCACAAGGCTTAAAAAACAAAGGCCCGTCCAATGGACGGGCCTTTGCTTTTTCGGGGGCTCAGACCTTGGCGACGTCTTCCGCCTGGAGGCCTTTCTGACCCTGGATCACCGAGAACTCCACTTTCTGGCCTTCGACCAGGGAGCGGTGACCATCGCCACGAATGGCACGGTAGTGAACGAAAACGTCCGGACCGCTATCGCGTTGAATGAATCCATAACCTTTGGCGTCATTGAACCACTTGACGGTTCCGACCTCACGATCAGCCATTACCACACTCTCCAACTTGCCTATTATTTTTGGATGGCCCCCGGGAATGAGGACTTCGGCAGTCGCCGGCTGAACGCTTTCCTTATCATCCAACCCGCACCGAATGGCACGTAGGAAGGTAATTCGAATAACGCCGACGGGCGACAGCGCTCCCGAGTATATAAATCAAAAGTTACAGCTGAAAAGCACTTTTTCATCCCCTCCGCGCCCCTATGACCAAAGAGGACAAAGTGCCATTTTTCGGGGCCTGCAGAGCCATTTTGGTGCTCGTTACCACGCGTAACGAAAGTGTTTCGAACGTGGACCTTTTCGCACTTTCACGCATTTGCGGCGGGTAGTTTCGTTCCCGCTCGTCCGCTTGAGCGAGCTTCCGAAAAATCTTTCAGACAACGGATCAGGCGACGCTCCAGTTGCCTCTGCGACGATATACCCGACTATCCCGCCGCTGAATTGGCGATCCGTTCTTCATCCAAGTCGATGGAGATATCCCGCAGAACTCTCCTTCGCACATCAAACTGCGGACAGGCCGTGCACCATCGCGGTTCTTTATGTCACGGCTACCCACCGCCGCAATTCAGGGACTGACCTGATAACCCCGGCCCTGCATACAACCGCCATAGGCGCTGGCACTTGCCGAACTCTGGGTACGCCGATCCTGCCGACGCTCCTGGCGCTGCCGCATGCCACCGACCGCCGCACCGGCAGCCGCCACTTCGCCGGCACGGTTCTGCCGGTACTGCTGTTTGGCATCGTCGCTGGCGCGGTCGTAGAGTTCGTCGTGCTGCTGCCCGCGCACTTCTGCGCCGACGGCTCCGGCCGCCGCGCCCTTCGCCGCACCGCGAACCCGTCCGCCGACATGCGGATCGGAACTGGAACTGCTGGCCGCCGCCGCGTTGCAATCGGCCATATCCTGCTGCATCTGCTGGCTGCTCTGCCCTTTGAGCGGAACCACTGTCTGGGCCTGGGCAGGCAGCGCGGCGCAAAACGCCAGCAGGCATCCCAAGGTAAGCGCACGCATCGCGGAACCTCCCTAGAAGTTCATCCCTCAAAGGGCAGGATAGCCGCTACCCACGGGGCATCCGCGCAACTCCGACCAAGCGCTCGCGGCTTTGCTGGCGGGGGCCTAATCCGGCAAACTAGCCGGTCTGAGCAATCGCTCGTTTTATTTCTGCCAGCCATAGGGCCTGTATGCCTCGTTACCCGTTCCGCCGCTTCGGTTTCGGTGCCCTGCGCCGCCTGCTTTACCTCTGGGTGCGCTCGGAAACCATCAACCAGTCGTCCTTCAGCCTGAAGATCGACCGCAGCAAACCGGTCCTGTACGTCCTGCAGCAGCCCTCGGTGAGCGACCTCGCCGTGGTGGATACCGAATGCCGCAAGGCCGGCCTGCCGCGCCCGGTCATGCCGGTGGCAGTGGGTGAATCCATCGAACCCGCCGCCTTCTTCTACCTGACCCCCGAGCCCGACTGGCTGGGTCGCCAGGACAAACGCGGCGCTCCGCCAGCGTTGGTGCGCATGCTCGGCGCCATCGGCCAGAACGGCATCGACGATGCGCAGATCGTCCCGGTCAGCGTGTTCTGGGGCCAATCGCCGGACAGCGAAAAGAGCGCCTGGAAGCTGCTGTTCGCCGACAACTGGGCCGTCACCGGCCGACTGCGCAAGCTGGCGCGCATCCTCATCCTCGGCCGCAAGACCCGCGTGCAGTTCTCCGCCCCCATCCATCTGCGCGAACTGGTGGAGCAGAACAAGGGCCACGAACGCACCCTACGCATGGTCCAGCGCATCCTGCGCGTGCACTTCCGCAACCAGAAAACCGCAGTGATCGGCCCTGACCTCTCCCACCGCCGAAACCTGGTCAAGGGCCTGTTGCGTGCGCCGCTGGTGCGCCAGGCGATCCAGGAAGAATGCGAAACCCAGAAGATTTCCCAGGAAAAGGCTGAAGCCGCCGCGCTGCGTTATGCCAACGAGATCGCCGCCGATGTCTCCTACCCGGTGATCCGCTTCCTCGAAGTGACCCTGACCTGGTTCTGGAACAAGCTCTACGAGGGCGTGAAGGTCAACCACATCGAGCGCGTCCAGGAAGTCGCCCAGGGTCACGAGATCGTCTACGTGCCCTGCCATCGCAGCCACATCGACTACCTGCTGCTGTCCTACCTGCTGTTCCGCAACGGCCTGACCCCGCCGCACATCGCCGCCGGCATCAACCTCAACATGCCGGTGGTGGGCTCTATCCTGCGTCGCGGCGGGGCCTTCTTCATGCGCCGCAGCTTCAAGGGCAACCAGCTTTACACCGCGGTGTTCAACGAATACCTGCACACCCTGTTCAGCCGTGGGTTCTCCACCGAGTACTTCGTCGAAGGCGGCCGCTCCCGCACCGGGCGCATGCTGCATCCACGCACCGGCATGCTGGCGATCACCCTGCGCAGCTTCCTCCGCGACTCGCGCCGTCCCATCGTCTTCGTCCCCGTGTACATCGGCTACGAGCGCGTGCTCGAAGGCCGCACCTACCTGGGTGAACTGCGAGGAGCGGCGAAAAAGAAGGAGTCGATATTCGATATCTTCAAGGTCATCGGCGCACTCAAGCAGCGCTTCGGCCAGGTGTGGGTGAACTTCGGCGAACCGATCCACCTCGACGACTTCCTCGACCAGCAGCAACCTGATTGGCGCGAGCAGGAACTGGGGCCGGAATACCGCCCAGCCTGGCTCTCGGAGACCACCAACCACCTGGCCCGCGACGTCGCCCGCCATCTCAACGATGCTGCCGCGATCAACCCGGTAAACCTGGTGGCACTGGCACTGCTATCCACCACCCGGCTGGCACTGGACGAAACCGCCCTGGCGCGGGTGATCGACCTCTACCTCGACCTGCTGCACAAGGTGCCCTACTCGCCCAGCGCCACACTGCCCGAGGGCGACGGGCAGCAGTTGATCGAGTATGTGAAGAGCATGAACCTGCTCAGCGAGCAGAAGGACGCCCTCGGCCGCATCTGCTACCTCGATGAACAAAACGCGGTACTGATGACCTACTACCGCAACAACGTCCTGCACATCTTTGCCCTGCCGGCGCTGATCGCCAGCTTCTTCCAGAACAGCGGCCGAATCAGTCGGGAACAGCTCCTGCGCTACACCCGCGCGCTGTACCCGTACCTGCAGGCCGAGCTGTTCATCCGCTGGAGCCTGGACGAGCTGGACGCGGTGGTCGACCAGTGGCTGCAGGCCATGGTCGCCAGCGAACTGCTCAAACAGGAAAACGACACCTTCATCCGTCCGGCGCCCAGCTCGCGACAGTATGTGCTGCTGACCCTGCTGGCTCGCGCCATCACCCAGACCCTGCAGCGCTTCTACATGTCCATATCGCTGGTGCTCAACGCCGGACAGAAGCAGCTCACCGCCGAGGAACTGGAAAACCTCTGCACCGTGATGGCCCAGCGCCTGTCGGTCCTCCATGGCCTCAATGCCCCGGAGTTCTTCGACAAGAGCCTGTTCCGTCACTTCATCCAGACCCTGCTGGACGAAGGCGTGCTGCGCAGGGACGAGAACGGCAAGCTGAGCTACCACGAACTGCTCGGCGAACTGGCCGAGGGAGCCGCCAAGCGCGTGCTGCCAGCGGAGATTCGCCTATCCATCCGCCAGGTCGCCCTGGAGCGCCCGCCCCAGGAAGAAACCGCTCCCGCCGAGCAGCCGCCCGCCAGCCAGAGCTGAGCCCTGCTGCCCTCTGACGGCGGCTTGACGCCCCTGCACCACGACCGATAGATTTCTGACGATTATCGGTCGCGGTCAGGGACGCTCAACGTGTTCAACAGGATTCTGATCGTCTGCGTCGGCAATATCTGCCGAAGCCCAATCGCCGAACACCTGCTGCGCGAATCCCTGCAGGGCACCGATATCGCCGTGGCCTCCGCCGGGCTCAGCGCGCTGGTCGGCCACCCCATCGACAACACCGCCCTCGCCATCCTCCGCCGCCACGGTCACCACCCCCAACCTCACCGAGCCCGCCAGCTCAACGCCGAGATGATCCATGAGGCCAATCTCATCCTGGTCATGGAGCAATCGCAGATCGACAGCGTGATTCGCCTGGCACCTGAGGCCCGCGGCAAGACCTTCCTATTGGGCAAATGGCAGACCGATCAGGAGATCCCGGACCCTTACCGCAAAGGCCCGGAAGCCTTCGAACGCGCGTACTCGCTGATCGAATCGGCGGTCGCCCCGTGGATCGGTCGCGTGCGAGCTCGCCGGTAATTTGGCGGCTTATTCGCCATCCGAAAAAAGCGTCAGAAATCCTTACATTGCACTGTTGAAAAAGGCTACGCTCTAGCCCAGCAAGACCATATCCAGCTGTTTGGTCTCCCAGTTACGACAAGTAATTTTCCAGGGGCCTACATCGCTTTATGAAGATCCTGCACATCACCGAGTCCTTTGGCGGCGGCGTCACCTCGGCCATCAACTCCTACATCCTCAACTCCCAGCAGCATGAGCACTACCTGCTGGCCTCGGTGCGCAAGGGCGATACCACCGGTGAGGAAAGTCAGGGCCTGTTCAAGCACATGGAACTGGTGCCGCGCCGGCTTTCCAGCCTGGCGCGGGTGAAGCCCTACATCGATCGCATACAGCCGGACGTCATCCACCTGCACAGCACCTACGCCGGCGCGCTGATCCGCGCCTTGCCGTTCATCCCGGCGCAGAAGATCGTCTACACCCCGCACGGTTTCGCCTTCCTGCGTGGCGATCATCCCTTGATGCTGAAGGCCTACCGCGCCATCGAGTCGCTGCTGGCACGGCGCACCGCAGTGATCGCCGGCTGCGGCATGGATGAACAACGCGTTGCCGGGGAACTGATCGAACCGGGGCATACCCTGGGGCTGGTCAATGTCTGCGACGAACTGCCGGAGGTGCCGACAGTTCGCAGCCTCACCAGCAAGCCTGTGGTAGGCATGGTCGGGCGTATCAGCCGGCAGAAGGGCCATGAATACTTCCGCGCCATGGCCGAAAGCTGCGCAGAAGTTGCACACTTCAAGTGGATCGGCGGTGGCGATGCCCAGGTTATGGCGGACATGGTCCAAGCCGGTATCGAGGTGACCGGGTGGCGTCCTCGCGGCGAAGTCATCGCACACATGAAAGGGCTCGACCTGTACTTCCACACCGCCGCCTGGGACGGCTTCCCCATCTCGGTGCTGGAGGCTGCGAAGCTCAACGTGCCTATCGCCCTCCGCTGCATCGGCCCCTTCGTCGCCGAAGGATTGTCTACCGCGCGAGACCTGACGGAGGCAGAGCAGCAAGTCTTCGCCTTCGCCAAAGGCGATCCCGCCGTCCTGGCTGACCTGACCCGCAATAGCCACAACATCCAGATCCTGCACTCCGGCGAACAACTGCAATCTTCGCTGGAACACCTCTACGCCCGCTTTACCCCGCAACACGCAGCCAAGCAGCTCGCCACCGACTGACATCCTGGCCTGCCCGGACGGGCGGGCCAAATCCTCGTGCTTACCCGCCCCTCGCGCTAGAGAGCCCACCTCTCAATGGAGCGCGCACGCTTCTCCTCTGCCCCTTCCTCTCCCTGCTCTTCAAGCTGCCGAAGCTGACCAATCAGCCAGCAACTTCAGGCGGCATTGCGCCACCAGAATTGTCTGCCACTACACGCCTTTTGAAGGGATTCCCTTTATCCCTCCTCAGAGAATTCCTAAACCCGCAAAACGGCAGGAAAGCGCATTGAATAGCCTGACTACGAAGCTTAATTTTCGCCGCCCATAGATAGCGATCAATTAACGCAGCGGTGGTCAGCGTGTTCAAGAACGTACTGGTTGTCTGCGCAGGAAACATCTGCCGCAGCCCCACAGGAGAGCATCTGCTCCAGCGGAATCTGACCGGCACCGAAATCCGGGTCAGTTCAGCCGGACTCACCGCCGTGGTCGGTCACCCATTTGAGGGCCATGCCCTCGCTACGCTACAGCGCCATGGCCAGCAACCGCATGAGCATCATGCCCGCCAGCTGACGCCGCAGATCCTGCAGGCCTCCGACCTGGTCCTGGTCATGGAGCGGCGCCACCTGCAGGACGTGATCAAACTGTCGCCGCTAGCACGCGGCAAGACCTTTCTCCTCGGCAAATGGCAGAACGAACGCGAGATACCCGATCCCTATCGCCAAGGAACGGCAGCCTTCGAACACGCCTACGCCCTGATCAAGGATGGCGCTGATGCCTGGTCCCGACGCCTTCAACCTCAACGCTGAACTTTTCAAGAAGCTACCTATGCAATACCCGCAAATTCCCGCCACGCCACCGGCCGTCAGTGATGACGATGAGATCGACCTGCTCGCGCTGTTCGGCACCCTGCTCGATCACAAATGGTTGATCGCAGGCATCACCGCCGGATTCATGGTGGTGGGAGCCGCCTACGCACTTCTGGCCGCGCCAGTCTATCGCGCGACCGCCACCATCCAGGTTGAGCAGAAAAAGCCCGGCATTCCCGGCCTGTCGGACATGAGCGACCTGCTGGGCGCGCAATCGCAAGCAGTCACCGAGATCCAGTTGTTGACCTCGCGCAGTGTGATCGGCAAGGCCGTGGACGCGCTCAAGCTGGATATCGATATCCAGCCATCGCTCTTCCCCCTGCTCGGCAATTTCCTTCATCGCCATTACGCACCGGATCATGAGGGAGACTTAGCCCCCCCCCAGCTGGGCATGAGCCGTTTCGCCTGGGGCGGCGAATCGCTAAAGATCTTCCAGCTTGAGGTTCCCAACGCACTACTCGAGAAGAAGTTGAATCTCATCGCCGGTGAAAAGGGCCATTTCACCCTGTTCGATGATGACGAAAACATTCTGGTGGAAGGCCAGGTAGGCCTGCCCGCCGAGAAGAACGGCGTGAAAGTGCAGGTCGAAGCACTGAGCGCCAATCCCGGCACACGGTTCACGGTCGCACGCGAGCGTCGACTGAGCGCCATTCTTGATTACCAGCAGGCGCTCAACGTCAGCGAAACCGGCAAGGAGTCCGGCATCATCACGCTGTCACTGGATGACGAACAACCCGACCAGGCGCTCGCGGTCCTCAATGCCATCAGCCAGCAGTACGTGCTGCAGAACGTCGAGCGCGCGTCTGCCGAAGCCGCTTCAAGCCTCGACTTCCTGCGGGGCCAACTGCCCGAAGTACGACACGACCTGGAGCAGTCGGAGAATGCCCTGAGTGGCTATCAGTCCCGCGCCAAGTCGGCGGACATCAGCCTGGAAACCAAGGCGCTACTGGACCAGATCGTCGCGCTGGACACCAACATCTCGCAGCTCAAACTCCAGCAAGCAGAAATGGACCACAAGTTCACCCGCCAGCACCCGGCCTACCAGGCGCTGATGCGGCAGATCGGTGAGCTCACCAGCAAGCAGGCGGGCCTGTCCAAACGCGTCGAAGCCCTGCCGGAAACCCAGCAGGACCTGCTGCGCCTGACTCGCGATGTGCAGGTCAGCACCGCCATCTATACACAAATGCTGAACAAGACCCAGGAGCTCGATGTCATGCGTGCCGGGGCCGTCGGAAACGTACGCATCATCGACCCGGCCGACGTCGACATCACCAACCCCGTCAAACCCAAGAAGCCACTGATCGTTGCCATCGCTACCCTGCTCGGCCTGTTCCTCGCCATCGCTCTGGTGCTGCTGCGCAAGGCACTGAATCGCGGCATCGAGAATCCCGAGACAATAGAGCAGCTCGGCCTGCCGGTCTATGCCTCCATTCCCTACAGCGAGTTGCAGAAATCGGAAGAAGACCAACGCAACAAGCACAACAGAAAGGGCAAAGTCGCTCTCCACCCAGCTCCTCTACTGGCAACCAGTCATCCCACCGACCTTGCCATCGAATCCCTGCGTAGCCTGCGCACCAGCCTGCACTTCGCCATGCTCGAATCTGGCGACAACCGTCTGATGATCTCCGGCCCCAGCCCAGCAGTCGGCAAATCCTTCGTCAGCGCCAACCTGGCCGCGGTGATCGCCAAAGCGGGGCAGCGAGTGCTCCTGATCGACGTGGACATGCGCAAGGGGTATCTGCACAAGGTGCTGGACACTGATGACAAGTATGGTCTTTCCGACCTGCTAATTCAGCGTTGCACCTTTCAACAGGCGTTGCAGCAAACGGAGGTAGAGAACCTCCACTTCATCCCCCGCGGTCAGATTCCGCCCAATCCCTCCGAACTGCTGATGCATCACAACTTCACCAACTTACTGGAGAAAGCAAGCGGCGAGTTCGACCTGGTCATACTCGATACCCCTCCCCTGCTCGCCGTCACCGATGCCGCCATCGTTGGCCGACAGGCCGGTACGAGCCTGATCGTCACCCGCTTCGGCAAGAACGCCCCAAGGGAAATCGAACTGACGATTCGCCGCTTCGAACAGAACGGCATCGAACTCAAGGGCGCGATCTTCAACGGCGTTGAGCGACGAGCCTCGGACTACTACGGCAATGGCGCTTATGCCAATTACCAGTATGAGTACCTATCAGACAAGCGCTGACGGACGCGTCTGGAATCTTGTCCACAGGGAGGAAGCCATGAGCACAACAACGGAAAAACGCTGGTATCTGGTGCAGTGCAAACCCAAACAGGACATGCGCGCGCTCGAAAATCTGCAGCGGCAAGGTTATGAGTGCCTATTACCACTGCATAAGCTTGAACGATTGCAGAAAGGGCAATGGAAAACCCATGAAGAGCCATTATTTCCCGGCTATCTGTTCATCGAACTAGACACCCTGCTGGACAACTGGATGCCTATTCGATCCACACGCGGCGTTAGTCAGATAGTCCGATTCGGAACTCATCCTCTGTCAGTCCCACCCAATATTATCGAGCGACTCCGCAATAACACACCGGCTGTCGAGCCCGCATTCCTACCAGGCGATAAAGTCACAGTCGAATGGGGTGAATTTCACGGCCTCGAGGCAATATTCATCACCAAGGACGGGAACGAAAGAGTCCATATATTACTGAAAATACTACAGCGCGAAGTAAAAGTAACAGTGCCAGTCAATCGCTTAGTAAGAGCAGACTGAACTCCCGCTTCCACTACCCTATTTTCTAACGCACGCCTCTTTCGCAACCTATTTATATATTACGTCTCAGGAGTCAACGAATAATCCTGGGGCGGTAGCGTGCTCAATTAAACACAAAGCCAGTAAAACCGAAAAATTCATGTCACGCTGAACCTGCAGCTCATAGCAAATATTCCGACCATTTTTCATAAATAAAATTTCATCCCAGGGCCGCAAAACAAAACTTCACTATATCTAGTTTCATGCAAGGAATTACATGACTATCAAAACCCTTTGCGTTTTCGGCACACGCCCTGAAGCCATTAAAATGGCTCCACTTGCTTTGGCTCTTGCTGCTGATGGAGACTTTGATGCGAAGGTCTGTGTTACGGGACAACATCGTGAAATGCTGGATCAAGTTCTGAGCCTTTTCGAAATAATGCCGGACTTTGACCTCAACATCATGAAGCCCGGCCAGGACCTGACTGATATAACGACTGCGATTCTCCAAGGCATGAAGCACATCTTCAGCTCCTACAAGCCGGATTTCGTACTCGTGCACGGCGACACCGCCACGACTTTTGCAGCCAGCCTGGCCTGCTACTACCAACAGATTCCGGTAGCCCACGTCGAAGCCGGATTGCGTACCGGAAATCTCTACTCACCCTGGCCGGAAGAGGCCAACCGGAAACTGACAGGAGCCTTGGCTAATCTGCACTTTGCTCCAACCACTACCTCAAGAAGCAACCTTGTACAGGAAGGGATTGACCCGGCATCCATTACTGTCACCGGGAATACCGTTATCGACTCCTTGCTCGATGTAGTTGCCAGGCTCGACAGAGACCCCACTCTCCAGGAGCAGGCAGCCAGACCGTTCGCTCACCTCAACCTTAACCGCAAGTTCATTCTCGTAACCGGTCACCGTCGCGAAAGCTTCGGCGGAGGATTCGAGCGCATCTGCCAAGCCCTGATGGAAGTAGCACAACAGCACCCCGAGGTAGACATTATCTACCCCGTCCACCTCAATCCCAACGTACGCGAGCCTGTCAACCGGCTACTGTCAGGCATATCCAACATTCACCTGATCGAACCGTTGGACTACCTACCATTCATTTATCTGATGAACCGATCACACATCATTCTGACGGACTCGGGCGGCATCCAGGAAGAAGCCCCCTCCCTTGGCAAACCCGTTCTGGTGATGCGCGACACCACCGAACGACCTGAGGCAGTGGCGGCCGGCACGGTCAAATTGGTAGGGACCGATACCGCAAACATCGTCCGGGCATTGAACTCTCTGCTGACTGATTCCAATACCTATCGTGTCATGAGTTTTGCGCACAACCCTTACGGGGACGGAAAATCCTGCAGCCGAATTCTCGACACCCTGCGCAGGCAGCAACAAGCAGTCACCCGGCGATAGTTAATAGCACCAATTTTCTACCTCTGCCCCATAAATAGGATACAACCATGCATTACCAGACAATCTCGGTAGTAGGTCTAGGCTACATCGGCCTACCGACCGCCGCTGTATTTGCCTCTCGGAGAGTTAAGGTTATCGGTATCGATGTGAATAAACGTGCCGTAGAAACTATCAATCGCGGCGAGATCCACATTGTGGAGCCGGATCTGGACAAAGTGGTGCAGGCAGCAGTTAGCGGAGGTTACTTGCGCGCCAGTATTACTCCCGAGCCAGCGGATGCATTCTTAATCGCAGTGCCTACCCCCTTCAAAGGAGACCACGAACCTGATCTGAGTTACATCGAGTCAGCCAGCAAAACCATTGCGCCGGTTCTGAAAAAAGGCGATCTGGTCGTACTCGAATCGACCTCCCCAGTGGGCGCCACCGAGCAAATGGCCGCTTGGCTCTCCGAAGCGCGTCCCGACCTAACCTTCCCGCAGAGCCACGGCGAGGCATCGGACATTCGCATTGCCCATTGCCCCGAGCGCGTCCTTCCTGGCCAAGTACTTCGAGAATTGGTGGAGAACGACCGTGTCATTGGTGGCATGACCCCCAGATGCTCGAATGCGGCAGTCGAACTGTACAAAATATTCGTCGAAGGCGAATGCGTTGTTACCAATTCGCGCACCGCAGAGATGTGCAAGCTGACAGAAAACAGCTTTCGCGACGTGAATATCGCGTTTGCAAATGAACTGTCGATTATCTGCGACACACTAGATATCAACGTGTGGGAGCTGATCCAACTTGCTAACCGACATCCTCGTGTCAATATTCTCCAACCCGGCCCAGGTGTAGGGGGACATTGCATTGCTGTTGATCCTTGGTTCATAGTAAAGAAAACACCTGAACAAGCTAAGCTAATTCATTGCGCCCGCAATGTTAACGACCTAAAGCCAACTTGGGTTATCGACAGAGTTCGCATAGAAATATCAGAGCATCTAAAGCAGAACCCACAAAAGAAGGATCGCGAGGTAAAAATTGCCTGCTTTGGTCTTGCCTTCAAAGCAAACATTGATGACCTCCGAGAAAGCCCTGCTTTAGCAATTGCCTGCCAACTAGTAAAAATCCACACAGGCCCAATACTAGCTGTAGAACCGAATATAGATCATATTCCAGCCTCAACATCTAGCAATATAATACTTTGCGACGAAAAAACTGCAATTTCCGAGGCAGATATATTACTTCTACTAGTAGATCATCATCAATTCAGAAATTTAAACATTAACGGGAAACGCTTTATCGACACTCGTGGAATCTGGCAATCATAGAAAGACCACAACAGCAACGGTTACATCTGCAAATATGAATCTCAACATCCACTCAATAAAAAACAATCTCTTCGCGCTCACGGCCAGAGCGCTAGAAGGGTCAAAAGTCATCATTGCAAGCATAATCGTTGCACGCGTCTTCAGCCCTGACGACTTCGGAAGATATTCCTATATAATAGGAATATCTTCCGTGATAGCAGTAATCGCCGAATTCAGATTACAGAGCGTCATGATGAAGAAAATCTTGCAGAGCCCAAAAAACTCAGGAGAAATAATTGGCTCTGCAATATCTGCCAACATTGCATTCTCCGGAATTGGCATCCTGATCGCGAGCATATACATTCAGCTTGAAAGCGACAAAACAATAATAATCGGAACACTAATATATACCGCATCTTTCTTCTACAAAGCGCCCAGAGCTTTTCGAGCGTACTTCATATCAACAGAAAACAATCTAACCATCGCAAAATGCGAAATTGTCGCAGCAATAATATCGTTAGCCACAACACTTGCATTTATATATCTTAAACTTAGCTTATCCTGGATAATCTTTGCCCGCTCATTAGACTTCTTGACAAGCGGAATCCTTCTCACGACTGCCTTTAAGCTTGAAGTAAAAGGAAAAATAAAATTAAGCACGAAGTTTGCTGAAGCAAAATCTATGACATTTCTTTCCGCACCTCTGGTATTCTCAGGGGCAGCAATGATTCTACTTCAGCGCATGGACTTGATCTTGGTTCGCCAGATTCTTGGAGAGCATGCAGCCGGCCTATATAGCAGCGCAGCTACGGCCATGTCACTTTTCTCCATAATTCCACTAGTAATTTCTGAAACTCTGGCGCCTGCCATTTTCAGAAATCCCACTCCAAGCCAAACTCATCGAATTCAACAGAATTTCTCCGACACCGTTGTTTTTACTGGAATTGCAATGTCGGCTTGTATGGCAGCAGCCACCCCCCTATTCATTAAATTTCTATATGGCCCAAGTTATATAGAAGCGCAACATGCGATGTACATATTATCTGCTTGTCCCGTTTTGATTGCTCTGGGTGCAGCATCGGGGCAGATTATAGTTGCAGACGGAAACCAGAATCAATCATTTATTAAAAGCATAGTTGCCTGCATGATAAACCTCCTATTAAATATTGTGCTAATTCCTAAAATGGGGATAAATGGCGCAGCCACTTCAACTGTCATCGGTCTCCTGATAGCAAATTTCCTAAGCCATAGGCTGATCCCAATATATAGATACTTATTCAAGATACAGATAAGGAGCCTACTCCCGATACACCGCATGCGCATGACATACAGGGGCTAGCCCATGAAAACTGAAGAAAAAAACTTACGCCAACTTAATAAATTTGGATTAGATTGCACTACAAAGCACTACTTCAGATTCCATGAAATATCAGAAATAGAAAAATTAACAACAGAAATACCCATAATAAAAAATAACTTCTTTATCCTTGGCGGCGGGAGCAACATACTTCTCCCGGAGAACCTTGACAGAGTTGTCTTACACCCCTGCAATGAAAAAATAGAAACCATATCAGACAACAAAAATAGAATAATTGTTCGAGCTCACGCTGGTCTTGAATGGGACAAATTCGTTGCACACTGTGTAGAAAAAAACTGGGCAGGATTGGAGAGTCTTTCTCTTATCCCTGGCAATGTCGGAGCGGCGCCGGTTCAAAACATAGGAGCCTATGGGAAGGAAGTTTGTGAATCGATTGAAAAAGTTAATTGCTATAACTTACTCACAAAACAGATAGTCGAATTAAAAAACATAGACTGCGATTTTAGTTACAGAGACAGCATATTCAAAAAGAGACCAGAACTTTTAGTACTATCTGTAGAATTCAAACTCTTCCACTCTCGCACCTCTTCCCTTAGAGACCCAAGGGGAAACAAGGTATCATATAGAGAAACACTTAGAGAATTAAATAGACTCGCCTTTTTTACACTGAACGCAGTAAAGATCGGCCCTAAAACAAGATGGAGGCTAAAGCTCTCATTAGACAATGTACGCCCCCTATTGCAAAGCAAAATCATATCCATATCGCTAAAGCGAAAAATAGTTTGTTTTGTCCGGAGAAGGACAATGCCCGATCCAATTAATATTGGAAACGTTGGGTGCTTCTTCAAAAGCCCTATCATAAATAGAATCGAAGCAGAATCGCTGAAATCCTTATACCCAAGAATTACAATTTATCCAAACGAGGCCGACACCTACAAAGTATCTGCTGGAGACTTGATTCGGGAGTGCGGCTGGGCCGGAAAGAGGATCGGCGAGGTCAGCATTAATGAGCGGCGTCCGTTAATAATATTGAATCATGGCAAAGCCACATCAAAAGAAATTCTAACATTCTCAAAAAATGTACAAAACTCCGTATTCACTAAATTCAATATAAATATCGACCCCGAAGTCGTGATAGTGAAATGAAAAAAATATACACACTAACATTCCAGAAAGCATTGAACTATGGAGCAACACTTCAAGCTTACGCGCTAGTAAAGTTCTTGAAGAACTCCAACCTAGACGCTCAAATTATAGACTACACCCCTAGCTATTTTCTCCTTCAACGTTACCGACCGGCCAAAGGGATAAAGAAGACATTTGAAAAACTTTCTAGACTAAAGAAATTTAACAAATTCTCAAAAACTTATCTGCCATTGACATCCAAAAGATATCTTACAAATAAATCACTTAATCAGATAAGAGACGCTCATGCAGTTATTTGTGGAAGTGATCAAATCTGGAACCCTGATCTCACTGGCGGGATGTCGGACACAGCATACTTTCTAGACTTTATCTCAAGCCCTACAAAAAAAATTGCATACGCAGCCAGTGCCGGAAGTCGCCGACTTCCAGACTTCATTGATCAAATAAAAGATCTATTGCTACAGTTTGACGCACTGGGTGTTAGGGAAGACACTCTAAATATTGACCTAGCCACTCACCTACCTGGCATAGAAAACCACGTCGTAGTTGACCCGACACTTCTTATTCGCGACTACCATGAGATTTTTGAAAATTCAAAAATCCCAAAGAAAGAGTATATAGCCACCTATGTAGTTGGATCTGGAGCCATGCTAACCAGATTCGAAGAATACATAAAAGAACTAAAGAAAAAGACGCAACTCCCAATATACCACCTTGGTTCTAAACCAATTCCAAGCGCTGATTTCAACCTCCTTGACATAGGACCAAGCGAATGGTTATCACTAATTCACTCAGCAAGCTTCATAGCAACGAACTCATTCCACGGGACAGCTTTTTCCATAAATTTCGAAAAAGATTTTTTCTTCTTCCCACATATAATTAAAAACCTAAACTCACGACAAACAACACTGCTTAGTAGGCTCGGACTTATGTGTCAGGTTGTAGAGTCACCAACAGATCTGATGACACGCAAACTCGAAAGAATCCCATACAATGATGTTCGCCCACGCCTGAACAGGCTCATAAAAGATTCTCAAAACTTCCTCTTAAAATCCATTGGGCAACAACTTTAACCGCCAAAGACAGCATGAGCATCAATATATCAACCTGGGTGGCATTAATATATATTAGTTTTGCCTTAGACTCGGCCCTAAAGCTAGGCGGAACCGTACAATTCCACTTAGGAATTATCTGCATAGCAATAACAAACGTAATAGCCACCCTTAGACGTCCGTCATCAATACTACATCCACTTAAAAAAGAAACCTCACTCATAATATTTATCCTTTATAGCCTGATCTCTGGAGCATTAATGTTCCAACCCGGATTTATAAACATAACAGTCTACCTATTGGTAACCATAAACATAATAATATTCGCAAGCACAACTTTCAGATTCACATCCAAGAAGATATTCTACTTATTCCAAATAACAATGATCCTCACGGGATTATTTCAATACGCTATTTTCAAAATAGGCGGAGTCCAATTAAGTTTCATTAACGAAGATCACTATGAAAAGGGATACTCTGTGTCCTTCAGGCTCAGGGGTTTTTTCATTGAGCCAAACTGGTTTGCCATTTCATTTTCCTTTAACACTCTCCTGCTTACTGGCAGCAACGTAATAAAATTCATAAAAAGAAACCCATGTACCGCCACGCTTACTGCTTTGGTTATGATTCTTAATGGCTCCCTGACAACAATTGGAGCACTAACTATAATATACTCAATACCGATAATAAAAAAGACCCCAATAAAAGGCACACTTTTTTCCGCCATGATTCTGTCGGTTTTAATTGGCGTAATTAGTTATAGAAGCACAATCAACCCAGACAAAGATAACGAAACACTTCTAAATTACGCTTCACGCTGGATCCCACTGACCAGAGTCATAGAATACCAGACCAATCAAAGCTTATTAACTATACTATTTGGCCACGGCCTTGGAAGTTGGGGCACGACAGCCGTAAACCATCGTCTTTCCGCTTTGGTAAATGAAGAAGATCCATCTGCGAGAGATGGCAGTGAGTTACCTGTTTTTATTTTCGAGCTCGGACTTTTCGGACTTGCCTTATTACTCTTAGACTTTCTTATAACCTACTCTCGAACACCTAGTCGGTATACGCACATCAGAGGGGGACTAGTACTATTCATTATCTGCTTAGTATTCTACCCAACCTTAAAATTCTGGATGTATATGCCCTACTATTTCTATTTACGAAGGGCAAGATATGAAACAGCCTCGATTCAGCACACTGATATTAGAAGACATAAAGACCATCTTATTCTACAAAGGGCGAAGTAGGAAATTTATAAGCATACTTTCAAGCTTGCTATCCCCGTCCTTCATTTGCACTACAATATATCGCGTATCTCATGTTCTCTATCTATTCAAAATTCCTCTACTCCCTAGACTCGTATGGTGGCTAAATTTTCTGATTTTCAAAGTAGATATTGACCAACGATGCGCGCTCTATGGTGGCATATATTTTCCTCACCCAATCGGGATCGTAGTTGGACAACACGTCCATCTCAGAGGACACATAAAAATAATGCAAGGTGTAACTATAGGAGGAAACCTAGGAAAAACATCAAGAAGAGGCGAAGCAGTTCAGCATCAACCATGGATTGATGGAAGAGCTTTTGTAGGACCTAATTCAATAGTAGCAGGCCCAATAACTCTCAGCGGGAGTATTTTCGTTTCGGCCAACACTATTTTATCGTGTGATGTGCATAACTCTTTCATCTGCGAATCAAACAAGATTAAGAATCTAAACGAAGACCATGAAAGGGAACTCTATAAAGATTAATGTCTGGCACCTTATAAACAACTCAAACCCAGAACGAGGTGGTGCCCAGAAGATCCTGGCGCAACTGACCAATCAAGATGAAAAAATTATCAGCATACAACCATCCCGTCATGCAATTATAAACACTCTGCCAGACAGCCTAACCACGCTTATATCTATAGCAATAAAAATAATAACAAATAAGCCTGACATTATATATATTCATAACCGTTGCTTTCTCCCGCTATCCTGGCTACTAAAAGCAATTGGAAAAAAATCAGTATTCTATGCACATGCCAATTACAGAAAACACCTTTGGCTCTATAAGGTATTCCCTTGCGACCATTACATCGCTGTATCAGAATCAGTAAGAAATAGTTTACTCGAGCAAGGCGTAGAAGAAAAAACTGTGACGACAATAACAAACCCCTACATAGGTGAGACGTATATCGGAACTCATCCAACCTTTAATAACAAAGTATTTAAAGCCGGATTCGTTGGATCACTTAACAACTGGAAGGGAATAATAGAATTAATAAAGGCAATATACGACATATCTTCAAACCTCAAAGGCAGCATATCCTTTAAAATAGTTGGTGATGGCCCGCTCATGGGTCACATCAAAAAGTTGAAAGAAACAGCTCCTAAGAACGTCGAAATTATAATATGTGGATTTCAAAAGACACCATTTGAATTCCTGAAAGACTCACACACTCTGCTAATTCCGTCCCTCGAAGAGGGCTTTGGCCTGGTAGCAATTGAGGGAATTTATCAAGGAAAGATTTTACTATACAACACAATTCCAGCCTTGCACGAAATTTGTAAGGACGACCCGCTCAGCTTTTCATTCGACATACACAGAGCATCTAGCCTTCTATCGGCGATTAATTCGGCAATTAACTCCATAAATCTCCTAGGTGATATGGAGCTCTCAAAAAATAGATCCGAATCAATAACAAACAAATACAACCTAGAGAAGTTTACACAGAAGCATCAACTCCTTAGATCAATTATACTTAACCAACATCATTAAACCAACACTAAACACTTCCATGAATAGAATCCATTTCCTGAACTGCCCTTTGGATGCAATGTCTATGGAGCAGGCAGTTAACGAACTAGAAAAACGGATAATCAAAAACCAATTCACTCAACACTCAGTGGTAAATGTTGCAAAATTAGTCAACATGCAGTCCGACAAAATTTTATCCCAATCTGTTAAGTCCTGTGACATCATTAACATCGATGGAATGGGATTAGTATGGGGAGCTCGCTTTTTGGGGCATAATGTTCCTGAGCGAGTTGCCGGTGTAGATCTATTTCATCAACTCCTGGCCATGAGTGCCCGTAACCATTTCACCGTCTATCTTCTTGGCGCCACGGAAGAGATTGTCGCCAAAACGGCCACAACTGTAGAAGCCCAGTATCCAGACCTAAGAGTAGCCGGCTACCACCATGGTTACTTCTGGGATAATGAAGAAAAGATGGTTGAAACGATCCGCAACTCCAATGCTCAGCTTCTATTTGTAGCCATTACATCCCCTAAGAAGGAAAATTTCATCAATCGCTGGAAAGATCAGCTAGGCGTCAATTTTGTCATGGGTGTCGGCGGCACTTTCGATGTAGTTGCCGGAAAGGTGAAGCGGGCACCGCTGTGGATGCAAAGATATGGTCTTGAATGGTTATATCGAGTCATTCAAGAGCCAGGCAGGATGTGGAAGCGCTATCTAACTACCAATGTTCAATTCGCCTGGTTGCTGGTGATTGAGAAATACAAGCAGCTGCGCTCCAAAAACTAAATAGCATCTTCTGCCCTCTATTAATTAGTGCAACGCAGTTCAAACCCTCGCCTCCACATAAATACCCCTCTAAAAGATCCTGCAAGCCAGAGATCGCAAAGGAATACTCCAATGAACACGAGGGACCGCGGAATCCTCCGCCCCCATCAAGCCACTATTTCCATTCTGCAAAAGCTGATTGACCTCACTGGCATCTGTCTCGGCATGAGTGTGGTTATTGCCGTCGATAGAGCGCAGTGGGATTACTCAGCCGTCATCGCAACGCTGTTTGCCTTGGTCATTTTCTATCTGCTCAGTGACTTCGGGCAACTCTATGTCTCATGGCGGGGTGAACGAATTTGCGAGGAGTTGCGGAAGGTCGGCGGCATTTGGACAATCAGCTTTGCCGGCGTTGCGGTTGCCGACTACCTCAGTCCAGAGATCACCGTGCTCAGTGGTACAGGGCAGATACAGTGGTTCTCACTGGTACTCGGCAGCTTGTGCGGTTACCGCGTTCTTTTGCGCTCAGGCCTGCATGCGCTTCGCCGTCGAGGCTTTAACACTCGCTCGGTTGCCATAGCCGGCGCAGGCACGTTGGGGCAGCGCCTGGCAACCAGCATTGCCAGCGCACCGTGGATGGGGCTGGAACTGGTCGGCTTCTTCGATGACAAGCTTCACGCGCCAGTCAGCCTGGGCACTGGCAGTGTGAAATTACCTATTTCCGGCACGCTGGAACACCTAGTGGAACAGGCCCGTGCAGGCAAACTAGATCGCGTCTACATCACGCTACCCATGCGCAGCGAAGCACGAATCAAGTGGCTGGTAGAGCAACTGAGCGACACCACGACCTCCGTCTACATCGTTCCCGATGTTTTTGTCTTCGACCTGCTTCACGCCCGCTCACAGAATATCGACGGCATTCCCACTATCAGCATCTTCGACAGCCCCATGGTGGGAGCCGGTGCATGGGTAAAGCGCCTGGAAGACATCGTGCTGTCTTCGTTGATTCTCTGCCTCATCGCCGTCCCGATGATGCTGATCTCCGTTGTGGTGAAACTCACGTCGCCCGGCCCCGTCTTCTTCAAGCAGAAACGCTACGGCATCGATGGCCGTTCGATAGAAGTGTGGAAGTTCCGCAGCATGCGGGTCATGGAGAACGGCGCGACAGTGGCCCAGGCGACCCGTAACGACAGCCGCATCACTCCGGTTGGTGCTCTCCTGCGTCGTACTTCGCTGGACGAGCTGCCCCAGTTCCTCAACGTATTCATGGGCGATATGTCCATCGTTGGGCCGCGCCCACACGCCATTGCACACAACGAAGAATACCGGGGGCAAATCAGCAGCTACATGCTGCGCCACAAGGTGAAGCCCGGCATTACCGGTTGGGCCCAGGTGAATGGTTGGCGTGGGGAGACGGACACGCTGGAAAAGATGCAGAAACGCGTCGAGTTTGACTTGGCTTACATCAACAACTGGTCGCTGTGGTGGGATCTGAAGATTGTCTTCCTGACGCTGTTCAAGGGATTTGTTCACCAGAACGCCTATTAATCTAACCCTCCTCCAGTTAAAGAATTACCTGTCACAGCCCACCATCCTTTTCCTACATCCGCCCGCAAGTCCCATTGCTAACCTGCGCAGCCTCCTGAGAAGCCTCCAAGCCTAGGAAAACCGGCGCCGAAAACCTCTGCGTCATCCTGATTACTCCTCCTGTGTAGCCATCCATGATCCGTCCATTGTCTGTTGCTGTCCTGTCCGCCCTCGTGCTTCAGGGGTGCATGTTTTCCCCTGGCCAGAATCTGGATACCGGGCGACTGATGCAGGAGGACTCGGCCGAGTCAAGCCGTGTCCAATTGGTGCAGATTACTCCAAAGCTGCTCACCATAGAGGCAACAACGCAACAGGACGATCTGACTTCACCTGAACTGCTCGGTTACCAGCCGGAAAGCTATCGAATCGGTGCCGGCGACCTGCTCTACATCACGGTATGGGACCACCCAGAGCTGACTTCGCCAGCCGGCCAACAACAGCAGATCGATGCCAATGGGCGGCTGGTGAGACCCGATGGAAGCCTTTTCTACCCCTATGTTGGACAGATCAAAGTAGGCGGCCGAACGATCGAGGAAGTTCGCCATCACATCAGCGAAGCGCTGGCCGACTATATCGAGCAACCGCAGGTGGACATTGCCGTCATGCGCTACGCCAGCCAGCGCGTGGTGCTCAATGGCGCCTTTGTGAAAGCCGGCCAGCAAGCCATTACCGCCACGCCTCTGACACTGATGGAAGCACTCGGCACAGCTGAACCGGACACGGCCAATGCAGACCTTTCCGGCCTGACCCTTCAACGGGGCAAACAGGTATATCGCTTGAATCTGGACGCTCTCAATACCGAACAGGGATCGGACCTGTACAGCCTGTACCTGAAAGACGGTGATCGCATCTATCTGCCCTACAACGACCGCAAGAAGGTCTACCTGATGGGCGAGGTCAACGCACCGCGCGCCCTGACTTTCAAGACCCGCGAAATGAACCTGGCCGACGCGCTGGGCAGTGTCGGCGGCCTCAACCAGACCACCGCCAACGGTAAGGCCGTCTATGTCATTCGCGGCGTGGAGAACCTGGAAACCGAGCGCGCCACGGTCTTCCAACTCGACGCGAATTCGCCGACCGCCTTCATCCTTGCCCAGCAGTTCCAGTTGCGGCCTCAGGACGTGGTCTACGTCGGCCCGGCAGGCGTCACCCGCTGGAACCGCCTCATCAGCCAGTTGGTGCCTTCCGCGGGAATCGTGGGCACCGGCTCGTCCGTCCAGCGCAACCTCACCAACAACAACTAATTCCCCCTATGACTGCCCTCCGTCTAATCGCGCTGGCCGCATTGGCCGCATCACTGATTGGTTGCAATCCATTGATGCAAGGCTCCCTCAATACGCTGGGCGCTAGCCTTCACGGCCCTGCGAAGCTGGAAGTCACGCAAGTCCAGGTCGATGCTCTGCCCTATTACCAGATCCAGGTGTCGACCGAATACGGCTCGGCGGTGATGGCGCTGGTGCGTGTGCAGGGCAAGCTGCAGTACTGGCGGGCCAACTCCAACCAGTTGTTGTTGCTTGAGGATGGTGTGATCGTGCGCACCCTGGGCTTCCCGGAGGATCTTCTGGGGACACGGCTGGCAGCAGATTCTCCCTTCTCTCGTGGGTTGCAGCATGTTGCCGACGGGCAGCCAAGCCAGCGCTGGATCGATCTCGGCTCGAATACCCAGTTCGACATTTCCCTCAGAGGCACATTCCACCCTGCCGGCATCGAGACTGTGCGCATTCTCGACCGCGACCACTCCTTGCTACGCGTCGACGAATCACTTGCCTCCCCGGTTGCGGGCATGTCTTCAACCAACCACTACTGGGTCGATCCTAAGGATGGATTCATCCTGCAAAGCCGCCAGCAGGTCACGCCGAGCCTCAGCGTCACCCTCACTCAACTGCGGCCACTGCGGAGGCAGCCATGAGGCTTGCGCGGATCGGCTGTCTGATGCTGGGGCTCGCTCTTGGCAACACGCTGTTTGCCAATACCCGCATCGAGGTGCTGGGGGCTGTCCCCGCTCCAGGGGAGAAGGAAATTGTCGAAGGCCTGCGCCTGGGCGACCTGCTCGGGCAGTTGCGAATTGATCCGCTAGGCTACTGGCTCGGTGCGTCATGGCAACGCGAAAGCCTGAAGCAGGAACAGCAACGCCTGAAAGCAGGCATCTTGTTCGACCTGATCCAGCTCCAACGTCTCGCAATGCTTCAGAACGAGCCGGGGATGGCCAATGCAGCCCGGCAACTGAACGAGCAGGTGGCCCAACTTCCGGTCACCGGGCGGCGCCTTTACCGGCTCGACCCATTGGCCGTCGAACTGAGCGCCGCCCACTCGCCCAAGCTTCAGGGCGGAGACCGACTGATCTTCCCGCCGAGGCCCGACAGTATTCGCGTCACCGGTGCGGTCTCGAACGACTGCAAGCTGCCGTTTGAGTCTCTGCAACAGGCCTACCGGTATGCGCAGCAGTGCCCCGCCCTGGCGGAGGCGGACCCGGATTACCTCTACCTGATTCAGCCTGACGGGCAAGTTTCCCGGCTGGGTATTGCCCTGTGGAATCGCGAGGAATCCGCTCCTCCTGCGCCCGGAGCAGTCGTACTGGTACCTCTGGATGCCACGCAAGTGGGCGCGATCGTCCCGGACCTGAACCGTGAACTCGCCAGGTTCATCGCCACCCAGCCGCTACCTATGGAATCGCCATGAATTGCCGCCACGGCCTTTACCTGCTGCTGGTCGGCACCCAACTGTCTTTCGCCGAACCACGCTATTCCCAGAACGATTTCGGTGGCGTCGGTCTGCTTCAAACGCCAACCGCACGTATGGCGCCGGCCGGTGAGATCAGCATCAACGCCAACCGGACCGATCCCTACTCGCGCTACAGCTTTTCACTGCAGCCCTTCGACTGGATGGAGGGTACCTTCCGCTATACGTCCATCAGCAACCGGAAGTATGGCGCCGAGGACTTCAGCGGTGATCAGAGCTACAAGGACAAGGCCTTCGACGTCAAATTCCACCTCCTGCAGGAGAGCCGCTGGGCTCCCGAGATCGCTCTGGGCGGCCGCGATATCGGCGGCACCGGCCTGTTTTCCAGCGAATACTTCGTAGCCAACAAGCGCGTCGGCGATTCTGACTTCAGCCTGGGTTTGGCATGGGGCTACATCGGTAATCGCAGTGAGCTGGACAACCCGTTGGGGGGGATCGACGATCGATTCAAAACCCGTCCTGCACCAACCGGAACCGTCGATGCTGCAGGCTCGGTCAACTCCAATGAGTACTTCCGCGGCCGCCCTTCCTTCTTCGGCGGCATCAACTGGCAGACGCCCTGGAAGCCCCTGTCCTTCAAGCTCGAATACGACGGCAACGACTACCAGCACGAACCACTCGACAACCCACAGAAGCAGGACTCGCCGTTCAACATCGGCCTGGTCTTCAAGGCCAGCGATTCGATCGACCTGACGGCCGCCTTCGAGCGCGGCAACACCGCCATGCTCGGCATCACCCTGCACACCAACTTCGCTACCCGCAAGGCACCAGCGAAAGTGAGCGACCCCGCTTCCGAAACCCTGGCACAGCGAGTGGAGCAGAAACCAGACGGCACAACCGACTGGGCTGAGGTCTCCCATCGCCTGGAAGCAAACGCCGGCTACAAGGTCGAGCGCATTACGCAGAAGGACCACGAAGTCGTGGTGTACGGCGAGCAGACCCGCTATCTCTATCCACCCGAAGCGGTGGGGCGTACGGCACGCATCCTGGATAACAGCACCGACCAGGAAGCCCAGTGGTTTACCGTCATCGACACGCGCTATGGCCAGCCAATCGTCGAAACCAGCGTGCCGCGTCGACTGTTCGAGGACGTGGTCAATCAGGAACGGCCGTTGGAAGACCTGCGCCGTGCGACCGAACAGAACGTGCCGCTGCCGCAGCAGGAACAGGTGCTGTACCAACAGAAATCCAATCCGTTCAGCTACAACATCGGCCTGGGCTACAACCAGAGCATCGGCGGGCCGGATAACTTCCTGCTTTACCAGTTCACCGCCGACCTCGACAGCGAATACCGCTTTACCCCGAGCCTGTGGGCGAACGGCCTGCTCAGCGCCAACCTGATCAACAACTACGACAACTTCAAGTACGACGCCCCCAGCGGCCTGCCGCGGGTCCGTACGGACATCCGCCAGTACATGACCACCTCCGGCGTCGTGCTACCGACTTTCCAGTTGAACAAGACCGCACGGCTCGACCAAGACCTCTACGGCATGGTCTACGGTGGTTACCTGGAGAGCATGTACGCCGGCATCGGCGGCGAGCTGCTGTATCGCCCTATGAACCAGGACTGGGCCGTAGGTGCCAATCTGGACCTGGTCCGCCAACGCGATTTTGATCAGCACTTCGGCTTGCGCGATTACCAGACTGCGACGGGCTTCGTCACGCTCTACTGGCAAACCGGCTTCGAAGACATCCTCGCCCAGGTCAGCGCTGGTCGTTACCTGGCTCGCGACTGGGGCAGCACGCTCGATCTCTCTCGGCAGTTCCGCAACGGCGTGCGTTTTGGCGCCTGGGTCACCCTCACCACGGCCAACAAGGAAGCCTACGGCGAAGGCAGTTTCGACAAGGGCATCTACGTATCGATTCCGTTCGACGAACTGATGAGCAGCTCCACCATGCGCCGGGCCAATCTTTCCTGGGATCCGCTGACTCGCGACGGTGGCGCCCGCCTTAACCACTACTACTCGCTCTACGACCTAACCGAAGGCCGCGACCCGGTGATGTTCCAGAACCTGTTCGGACGCATCGTGAAATAACTCGAAGCTCTCCCGGATCATGGCGCGGAAACCAAAGTCACCCACAATGGTCAGAGGCGCCCTGGATCCAAGGAGAGTTACCTTATGAAAACCCTACCCCTGCTACTGATGACCGGCCTGCTCGCCGCCTGCAGCTCCACTCCCTCCGGTGACAAGGCGTCGCTGGACGGCGAAGTTTTCTACCTGCAGCGCATTGCTCTACCGCCAACTGCCCAGGTCACCGTCAGTCTGCAGGACGTTTCTTTGGCCGACGCGCCCGTCACCGAGCTGGCCCGGCAGCAACTGGACTCCGGGCGGCAGGTGCCACTGGCGTTCCACCTCGACTACGAGCGCAACCAGGTCAAGCCGGGCCACAGCTACGCCGTCAGTGCGCGCATCGAGGACAACGGCCGCCTGCTGTTCATCACCACCGAGCGACACAGCGTCAAACTCGACGGTAGCGACCCGCAACCACTACGAATCCGCGTTGACCCTGTGCGCTGATTCACCGCGCCGCCGGATTTTCCCCGGCGGCCTTCCTCCGTTAATCTCCCTCCTCCATTCTCCACCGCGGGGCCGCCCGGCCGCCGTGTTTCGCCCAAGGAAGTATCGATGCTGCGATTCCCCGTTCTGCTGGCCGGCGCCCTGCTGTCCTTCAATGCCTTCGCCCTGTCCCTTTCCGACCTCAGCCAAAGCGACGCCACCGGCGGCCTGAAGGATGCGCTGACCCAGGGTGCGCAGGTGGCCGTGAAACAGCTCAGCCAACCCGGCGGCTTCAGCAACGACCCGGCCGTGCGCATCGAGCTGCCCGGCAAACTGGGCAAGGCCGCCAAGACCATGAAGCAGTTCGGCATGGGCGCCCAGGTTGACCAGCTCGAAGCGAGCATGAACAAGGCCGCCGAGGCCGCCATGCCGCAGGCCCAGGCGCTGCTGGTGGATGCGGTGAAGAAAATGAGCGTGACCGATGCCAAGGGCATTCTTCAGGGTGGCGAGCACTCGGCGACGGACTACCTGAACCGCAGCAGCCGCGAGCAACTGCGCGCCAAGTTCCTGCCGATCATCAAGCAGGCCACCGACCAGGTCGGCGTCGCCAAGCAGTACAACGCCTTCGCCAGCCAGGCCGCCGCCTTCGGCGTAGTCGACGCGAAGAGCGCGAACATCGAGAACTACGTGACCGAGGAAGCACTGGACGGCCTGTTCAAGCTCATCGCCGAGCAGGAGAAGACCATTCGCCAGAACCCGACAGCCGCCGCCACTGGTCTGGCGAAGAAGGTGTTCGGGGTACTCTGAGCCACGCCTGAAAGGCACACGAAAAAGCCCGGAAATGTTCCGGGCTTTTTCTTTTCTGCTCATGCCACCCAGGCACGGGTTAATTGCCTCTCGGGGCGCTCACCCCTGGTGAGGAATGGCGGAAGCCTTCCACTCAGCAATGGCCTGCAGCGCAAGCGGGTCATCATCGAACCAACCGGTCTGCGAAAGACGCAGCTTCTCCTCCAGCAATACACAGATTGCCAAAGCCGCATTGGCGCGGTCTTCACGCGACTCCCTGATGGTGTTTTCAATTTCTTTTCGCAGTTTCATGCTGTGCTACCTTGGGCTTGGCCACTGTCGTATGGATGGCGCTCGACGCACCACACGCTGGTTGGGCGTTGGATTTGTCGACCTCGTCCGCCTCTGCTGGGCTCTTTATATTCTTATTTACACGGAGGATCTTTCTGATTCTGAACTCAGAATGCTTGAGACGCACAGCTGTGCACAAAGTCTCGCAAGAGGGTTCCTACTCCAATTTAAGCCAGAGGTATGCTGGACAATCGCCCATTCATACGAAAATGCGTTCGCAAAAGCCCTGCATGCTTAGGGCGGATAATCCGCTCCCAGTCATTCGCCCTACGAGCTGAGGCTCGATGAAATGACCACAAAAAAGCCCGGCATCTGCCGGGCTTTTTTATGTCCGCTGCGCATTCACCTGCGCGGGCTAAGCCTCTTTCTTCACCCTGAACCACGCCGCATAGAGCGCCGGCAGGAACAGCAGCGTCAGCGCCGTGGCGACGATCAGGCCGCCCATGATCGCCACCGCCATCGGCCCGAAGAACACGCTGCGCGACAGCGGGATCATTGCCAGTACGGCGGCCAGGGCGGTCAGCACGATGGGGCGGAACCGCCGTACCGTGGCTTCGATGATCGCGTGCCAGGTATCCATGCCATGGGCGCGATCCTGCTCGATCTGGTCCACGAGGATCACCGAGTTGCGCATGATCATCCCCGCCAGGGCGATGGTACCGAGCATGGCGACGAAGCCGAAGGGCTTCTGGAACGCCAGCAGGAACAGGGTCACGCCGATCAGGCCCAGCGGCGCGGTGAGGAACACCATGATCATCCGCGAGAAGCTGCGCAGCTGGATCATCAGCAGGCTGAGGACCACCACGATGAACAGCGGTACGCCAGCGTTCACCGAGTTTTGGCCCTTGGCCGAATCTTCCACGGTACCGCCGACTTCCAGCAGGAAGCCGTCGGGCAGCTCGGCGCGGATCGGGTCCAGCGTCGGCGAGATCTGCTTCACCAGCGTTGCCGGCAGCGAGTCGTCGTAGATGTCGGCACGCACGGTCACAGTCGGTAGGCGGTTGCGCCGCCAGATGATGCCTTCCTCGAAGCCGTATTCCAGGGTCGCGACCTGCGACAGTGCCACGCTGCGGCCGCTGCTGGTCTGCATCGACAGGCTGGGCAATTGCGAGAGGTCATGCCGGCCGCGCTCGTCGCCGCGCAGGAGGATCTCGATCAGCTCGTTGTCCTCGCGGTAGTAGCTGACGGTGGAGCCGGTCAGCGAGCTCTGCAGGAACTGCGAGATGTCCGAAGTACTCACGCCCAGGGCACGGGCGCGCTCCTGGTCGATGTCGAGGAAGATCGCCTTGCTCGGTTCTTCCCAGTCCAGGTGCACGTTCACCACATGGGGGTTCTCGCGCATCTTCTCGGCGACCTTGCGTGCCAGCTCGCGGACTTCCGGGATGTGCTCGCCGGAGACGCGGAACTGCACCGGGTAGCCGACCGGCGGGCCGTTCTCCAGGCGGCTGATACGAGTACGCAGGGTCGGGAAGTCCTCGTTCATGTGCTTGATCAGCCACTGGCGGATTTCCTCGCGCGACTCCAGGCTCTTCGCCAGGACCACGAACTGCGCGAAGCTCGCCGCCGGCAGTTGCTGGTCCAGCGGCAGGTAGAAGCGCGGCGAGCCGGTGCCAACGTAAGCCACGTAATTGTCGATGCCCGGGTGCTCGGCGAGCATCTTCTCCAGGCGATTGACCTGCTCGGTGGTGGCGGTGAGCGAATCGCCCTCGGCCAGCTTGAGGTCCACCAGCAACTCCAGGCGCGCCGATGGCGGGAAGAACTGCTGCGGCACCAGGCGGAACAGCATGATCGAGCCGATGAAGGCCGCCACGGTCAGCAGGATCACCGTCTTGCGGTAGCGCACGCACCATTCCACCACGCGGCGGAAGCGCTGATAGAAGGCAGTGGAATACGGATCGTGGCCTTTGTCGGTGCCGCCGTGTTTTTCCGCGTGACGCTTGGCAAGGTCGGGCAGAAGTTTCTCGCCCAGGTAGGGCACGAAGACCACGGCGGCGATCCACGACACCAGCAACGCGATGGTCACCACCTGGAACAGCGAGCGAGTGTACTCGCCGGTGCCCGATTGCGCGGTGGCGATGGGCAGGAAACCGGCAGCGGTCACCAGCGTGCCGGTGAGCATCGGGAAGGCCGTACTGGTCCAGGCGTAACTCGCCGCCTTGAGCCGGTCGTAGCCCTGCTCCATCTTCACCGCCATCATCTCCACGGCGATGATCGCGTCGTCCACCAACAAGCCCAGCGCCAGCACCAGCGCGCCGAGGGAAATCTTGTGCAGGCCGATGCCGAAGTAGTACATGCAGGCGAAGGTCATCGCCAGCACCAGCGGGATCGACAGCGCCACTACCAGGCCGGTGCGCAGGCCGAGGGAGAAGAAGCTCACCAGCAGCACGATGATCAGCGCCTCAGCCAGCACACGGACGAACTCGCCGACGCCTTCGCGCACCGCTGCCGGCTGGTCGGACACCTTGCGCAGCTCCATGCCTGCCGGCAGCGTCTGCTGCAGGCGTTCGAATTCCGCGTCAAGCTTCTTGCCCAGCACTAGGATGTCGCCGCCGTCCTTCATGGCCACGGCGATACCAATGGCGTCCTCGCCCATGAAGCGCATGCGCGGCGCGGGCGGGTCGTTGAAACCGCGGTGCACCTCGGCCACATCGCCGATACGGAAGGTGCGATCACCGACGCGGATCGGGAAGGAGCGGATGTCCTCCACCGAGTCGAAGCGACCGGACACGCGCAGTTGCACCCGGTCAGTGGCCGTCTCGAAGAAGCCGGTGGCAGTGACCGCGTTCTGTTCTTCCAGCGCCTTCTGCACCGCCGCCAACGGGAGGCCGAGGGTGGCGAGCTTGGTGTTGGACAGGTCGATCCAGATTTTCTCGTCCTGCAGGCCGACCAGTTCGACCTTGCCGACGTCCTTGATGCGCTGCAACTGCAGCTGCAGGCGGTCGGCGTAGTCCTTGAGCACCGCGTAGTCGAAGCCCTTGCCCGACAACGCGTAGATGTTGCCGAAGGTGGTGCCGAACTCGTCGTTGAAGAACGGCCCCTGGATGCCCTGCGGAAGGGTGTAGCGAATGTCGTTGACCTTCTTGCGGATCTGGTACCAGAGCTCGGGGATATCGCGGGAGTGGAAGTCCTCGCGGGCGACGAAGGTCACCTGGGATTCACCGGGCCGCGAGAAGGAAATGATGCGGTCGAAGTCGCCGGTCTCCATCAGCTTCTTCTCGATGCGCTCGGTGACCTGGCGCGAGACTTCCTCGGCGGTCGCGCCCGGCCAGTTGGTCTTCACCACCATGGCCTTGAAGGTGAATGGCGGGTCTTCGCTCTGCCCGAGCTTGGTGTAGGACAGCGCACCGACTATGCCCAGCAGCAGCATGAGGTACAGCACGATGGAGCGGTTCTGCAGCGCCCAGGCGGAAAGGTTGAATTGCATCGGGCGTTACTCCTTCGCCACCAGCTTGATCGACCGGTTCTCCCGGTCGACAGGCCGTACCTCCTGCCCTTCACGCAGCACCTGGACACCGGCTGCCACCACCCAGTCGCCATCCTTCAAGCCTTCGAGCACCGGCACGCGGTCTTCGGCGTAGGGACCGACGCGCACCGGGCGACGGTGCAGGGTGGAAGTCTTCGGATCGACCACCCAGACAAATGGCTGGCCTGCCTCCGAGGTCAGCGCGGCCAGTGGCACCGCCAGCGGCACGGCGCCCTCGGCATGGACGTAGACGCGGGCGCTCTGGCCCAGTTCGGCGGGCACTTTCGGATCGTCGAAGGCAACGCGCGCTGCAAAGGTGCGCGATTGCGGATCGGCCGCCGGCGACAGTTCGCGAATCTTGCCGCTGAAGCGCTTGTCACGCTGCGACCAGAGCTCGACGCTCACCGCCTCACCAACGCGGAAGCGCTCGAAGGCATGTTCGGGGAAGCTGATCAGTACTTCGCGGTCGCCATCGGCGGCCAGGGTGAAGACGGTCTGCCCGGCGGCGACCACCTGCCCCACCTCTACACGGCGCGTGGCGATCACGCCGTCCTGGGGCGAGCGCAACACCGCGTAGCCAGCCTGGTTGCTGGCCACGTCGTATTCGGCGCGAATCTGCTTCACGCGCGCTTCGCCGGCGCGGTAGGTGTTCTCGATGTTGTCGAACTGCGACTGGCTGACCAGCTGGCGCTCCAGCAGGGTCTTGTAGCGGGTGTATTCGGAGCGGACGGTCTGCAGGTTGGCTTCGGCAGCCGCCACCTGGGCACGGGTGGCTTCGAGCTGCAGACGAACGTCTTCGGGATCGAGTTCCGCCAGCGGCTGGTCCTTCTTCACCCGTTCGCCGGTTTCCACCAGGCGCTTGCTGACTTTGCCACCGATGCGGAACGCCAACTCCGGCTCGTGGCGGGCATGGACTTCGCCGGGATAGGCTTCGGTGACGTCACGCGCCGGCAGCGGCTGCACCACGATGGCCGGACGCACGGCGGGCTTGGGAGGCTCGCCATTACCGCAGGCAGAAAGGGACAGAATGAAGGCAGCAGGCAGCGCGACAGACAGAGCATGGCGGAACATGATGTGTGACCCTTTCGCAAAACGCGGTTGGAATTCTTATACTCCCCGGTATAGTAAAAATACAGAACCCATCAGTCCAGTATTAGAAATGTAAAATCATGTCGCCATCGAACTCATCGAACGGACCGGGTCGCCCCAAGGATCCCGCCAAGCGCCGAGCCATTCTCGAGGCCGCCAAGGAGCTCTTCGTCCGCCATGGCTACGACGGCAGCAGCATGGAGGCCATCGCCGCCGGGGCCGGGGTGTCCAAGCTCACCGTGTACAGCCACTTCACGGACAAGGAGACGCTGTTCGTCGAAGCCGTGCAGGCCAAGTGTGCGGAGAACCTGCCAGAGCTGTTTGCTGAGCCATCGGCCGATGCGCCGCTGGAAAGCCTGCTGCTGAACCTGGCGCGCGGCTTCAATCAGTTGATCAACAGCCCGGAAGCCATTGCGCTGAGCCGGCTGATGATTGCCCAGGGCGGGCAGAACCCGCATCTGTCACAGCTGTTCTTCGACGCCGGCCCGCAACGCGTGCTGGACCAGATGGAACGCCTGCTGGAGCAGGCTCGCCAGCAGGGAAAACTGGCGATGGACAGCCCGCGCCGGGCCGCCGAGCACTTCCTGATGCTGGTGCAGGGCTGCGTGCACTTCCGCCTGATGATCGGTTGCGTGGAGCCGCCGACCGAGGAGGAGTCCGAGGCTCACGCGCAGGAAGTGGTGGCGCTGTTCCTCAAGGCCTTCAGGCCCTGACTCGCGCCGGAGTGCCTAGAGAAGAAGCGAGCTTGCTCGCGAACAGGGCTTCCCGGCGAGTTCGGCGTTAGGCGGGTTTGCGAGCAAGCTCGCTCCTACAAAAGCAAAGCTGCGGCGAAATGTTCTGTAGGAGTTTCTCGGGACCTTGAGCAGGCCGTCAGCCCTTGAGGCTCTTCAGCGGATAGATGTCATAGCGGCTGGACTTGCCTTCCAGGCTGTAGCTGGGCTTCTGCCCCTCGATGATCGGCGCCTTGCGTGGGCGCTTGACCACCACCCGGTGGCTGGCCAGCTTCAGCGCCGCACCCAGCAGCGCCGGCGCGTCCAGGTCGTCGCCCACCAGTGGGCGGAACAGGCGCATTTCCTTCTTCACCAGCGCGCTCTTGTCGCGGTGCGGGAACATCGGGTCGAGGTAGATCACCTGCGGCGCCTCGCCTTCCCAGGCGGCCATGCGCTCGATGGCGTTGCCCTGCAGCAGGCGCATGCGCGCGACGATGGCGCCCACCTCGAAATCCCCGGCGGCACGGGCCAGGCCGTCTTCCAGCAGTGCGGCGATGATCGGTTGGCGCTCGGTCAGGTGCATCTCGCAGCCCAGGGTCGCCAGCACGAAGGCGTCCTTGCCCAGGCCGGCGGTGGCATCCAGCACATGGGGACGCACGCCCTGCTGGATACCCACGGCCTTGGCAATCATCTGCCCGGCGCCGCCGCCGAACTGGCGGCGGTGAGCCGTGGCGCCTTCGAGGAAGTCCACCCGCACCGGGCCGGGCGAGTCCGGCCCCAATTGCAGCAATTGCAGGCCGTCATCGCCCAGTTGCAGGGCGAAGTCCGCATCCCCCTCGCCCATCGGCAGCCCGAGCCGCTGCGCCCACTGCTCGGCGGACGCCTGCCAGGCAGGCGCCAGGGCCTGGACGACGATGCGCGGCGGAGTGAGGACTTCGGTCATGGCGGGGCGATCCTGGAAAAAACCGCGATTCTACCGCAGCGCGCAGCCAGCGGGCTCAACGGCAGATCTGCCAGCCGCCCAGGTCGAGGTGAAAATGGTCATGGTGGGCGCGGTTGTAGTCCGGCCCCAGCACAGCGTCGAAGTTGCTGCAGGCGCCGTCGCGCACGGCACGCAGGAAGCGAACGGCATCGCCCTCCCCCGACCAGTCCCTGGCCACGACGATGCGCCGGCCGTCGGCGAGGCGGAAGGCGGCAATATCCAGCGCGTTGGCGCTCGCGTGCTGGCTGCGGCGGGCATCGGCGCGCCCGTAGATATTGCGGCAGGCAAAACTGCCCAGGTGCTCCACGCCAACCACCGGCTGGCCGTAGACGGCCCTTGCAGCCGGATGCAGCGAGTGCCGCTCGAACAGCGCGAAGCTCACCGCCAGCGGGCAACTGGCGAGGAAGCTGCTGCTCAGCTTTACCTCGGCGGCCTGCACGCGCCAGACGTTCTGCAACGGGCAACCGGCGACCGGCTCGCTGTCGGCCATCGGCTGCGCCTTGAGATCAGAACTCTGCAACGCCAGGCGGCACAGGCCGACGTCGTCACGCAGTCGCCAGAGCTTGTAGCGGGTCAGCAGGCTGGGCTCATCGCGCACATCCAGCGGTGCCCAAGGATTCCAGCGAGCTGGCAGGCCCAGCCACTGCTGCTGCACCGATAACGCGAACCCCGCGCAGGCGAGGACGAAAGCGAGCAGCCACCAGCGCAAGCGTCAGCCCCGGAAGAGTCCGTTGATGTGGTCGAAGGGCATGGCGCCGTGCATCGGCTTGAGGTCGCCCTTGGCCAGCGCTTCCGCGCTACTGAAGAAGGCGCCGTAAGCCGCGCGTGCCAGGGTCGAACCGACGCTGACGCGCTTCACCCCCAACGCTGCCAGCTCCTCCAGGCCAACTTGCACGGCGGGCGAGCCCACCAGCACGTTGACCGGTCGCGGTGCCACGGCGCTGACCACGGCGGCGATTTCCTCGCGGGTCTTCAGGCCCGGCGCGTAGAGCACGTCGGCGCCGGCTTCGGCGAAGGCCACCAGGCGGCGGATGGTGTCATCCAGGTCGGCACGGCCATGCAGGAAGTTCTCCGCCCGCGCCGCCAGGGTGAACGTGAATGGCAGGGCTCGGGCCGCACGCACGGCGGCGGTAATGCGCTCGACCGCCAGTTCCAGCGGATAGATGGGTGTGTCCGGGCGGCCGCTGGCGTCTTCGATGGAGCCACCCACCAGCCCGCAGGCGGCAGCCAGGCGGATAGTCTCGGCGCAATCGTCAGGCGTATCGCCATAGCCATTCTCCAGATCGGCGGCAACCGGCAACGGCGTCGCCTCGATGATCTGCCGCGCATTGGCCAGGGCTTCGTCGCGACTGACCGCACCTTCGGCGTCGCGGCGTCCCAGCGCGAAAGCCAGCCCGGCGCTGGTGGTCGCGAGGGCTTCGAACCCCAGGTGGGCAAGCATCTTCGCCGAGCCGGCATCCCAGGGGTTGGGCAGGACGAACAGGCCCTCGCGCTGGTGCAGCGCGCGGAAGGCTTCGCCGCGTTGTTGTTGATGGGTCATGGCTGTCTCCTGGCCGAACGGGAAGGAGCAGGTTAGCCCCCTCGCCCGCTCGCCGCCATGCACAGTTGGGGCGTCAGAGCAGGCCGAGCTGCTCCACGTCCGGCTTCGGCGCGAACAGCGCCGGCAAACCCGGAAGGCGCTCGCGCAGCAAGGCATGGAAGCGCTGCGCCTGTTCGGCGGCACGGTGGTTGTCCGGCGTGTGGAGGAAAACGTAGGGCGTCAGGCCCTGCTCGATCCACTCGGCTACCTTGCCGACCCAGGGCGCAAGGTGAACGAGATTGTCGTCCAGGTCCGGCCCACCGATGAAGCGCACCTGCGGGCTGTCGCTGAAGGCCGCCGGGCGCACCGGCACCTTGGGCTTCTTCGACTGTGCGTGCAGCACGGCAGGATCGTCAGACCGGCAGGCAAACAGCGCCCGCGAGTCCAGGCAGATACGTTCTACACCGCGATCCAGCAGCAGCCGGTTGAGCGCCCGCTCCTCCTCGCCCTTGGCAAAGAACGCCGGGTGTCGCACCTCGACGGCAAGGCGACGCTCGGCGAAGGCGTCGAGCCAGGCCGCCAGCTCGCCCAGCCGATCCGGTCCGAAACTGGCCGACACCTGCAGCCACAGCGGCGCGACGCGCTTACCCAGCGGCTTCAGCAGATCAAGGAAGTCCCGCGTGTTCTCCAACTGGCCGCGCAGGTCGCCCTCGTGGCTGATATCGCGGGGCAGCTTGGCGCAGAAGCGGAACGTCTCCGGCATGGTCTGCGCCCAGCGCGCGAGGGTATCGGCGTTGGGGCGGGCGTAGAAAGTGGTGTTGCCTTCCACGGCGTTGAACACCTGGGAGTAGAAGCCCAGGGTATCGGCGGGACGCAGGTCGGCGGGATAGAAGGTGCCGCGCCAGGCAGGCTCGTTCCAGGATGGACATCCGAGGAAATACGGCAGTGACATCGAATCAGGCGTAGAGGTCGAGACCGAGGACTTCCTGGCCTTCGTACTGGCCGGCCATGCTGGCGGTGCTGGTGTAGCTGGCTAGCGCCTGGGCAGCACGGGAGCTCAGCGGGCGCTGGTACTCGATGTCTCGCAGGGTCGCCGGCACGCCGTAGCTGCTGGCGCTGGAGGATTCGACGCGGCGGGTCTGCGGCTGCGAATCCAGCCCCTGACTCGCCGAGGTCGGCGCGGGTTGGTCGCGGCGGGCTTCGACGTCACTCTGCACATCCCGATACGGCGTGACCGCAGTACCCGTCCGGGAACCGCGCTCAGGCGTCTGGGATATGGAAGTGAAACCGTCGATACGCATGTCAGAAACTCGGTGGGAATGCGCTCACTCTAGCGAGCGCTCCAGGCTGCGGTCAATTGGCACAGGTCAGGCTTTCTTGGGTGTCGCCACGTTGTCGCGCAGGTAGACGGGCTGCGCGTGCTCTGCGTCAACCGCCTCGCCCCGCGCCCAGGCGAATTCGGCCAGGGTCAGCAGGTCTTCGGCGTGCGGCAGCAGGCTGGCATCGCGGGCGGCAACCTTCACCGCCAGGCGCTCCTCGAAGCCCCAGCCGGTTCCGGAGCCGAACCACGCGCCCTGGGCATCGCGCGGCAGCTCGACGCGCTCGGGCGGCAGCACCGCCTCGGCGCCGGCCAGACGCATCTCGCCCTGCTCCACCCGGTAGCAACCCCAGTACACCTCGTCCATGCGCGCATCGATGGCCGCGGCTACCTGGGCGGCGCCGTGCTCGCGGTGCGCACGCTGGGCCAGCACCGCCAGGTCGGAAATCGGCAGCACCGGCTTCTGCAGAGCGAACGCCAGGCCCTGGACGACGCCGATGGCGATACGCACACCGGTGAAGGCGCCGGGGCCGCGGCCGAAGGCGATAGCGTCGACGGCGGACAGCGCGATGCCGGCCTCGCCGAGGATGTCCTGCACCATGGGCAACAGGCGCTGGGCGTGCAGGCGCGGGATCACCTCATGGCGCACGAACCGACGGCCGTCATGCAGCAGGGCGACGGAACAGGCTTCGGTCGAGGTATCCAGGGCCAGCAGCGTGGGCATGGTGCTTTCCATTAGTCGATAAAAAACGGGCGGGCATTATAAACGCCAAAGGCCCGCATGTGCGGGCCTTTGGCAGACGCGGGAGCGATCAGCTCAGAGCGGCGAGCACCTTGGTGGTGATCTGCTCTACCGAGCCGACACCCTCGACGCGGGTGTACTTCGGGGTGCCTTGGGCGGCGGCCAGCTTCTGGTAGAAATCGACCAGCGGCTTGGTCTGCGAGTGGTAGACCGACAGGCGGTGACGCACGGTGGCTTCCTTGTCGTCTTCGCGCTGGATCAGCTCTTCACCGGTCTCGTCGTCCTTGCCGGCAACCTTCGGCGGGTTGTGCTCGACGTGGTAGACGCGGCCGGAAGCGGCATGCACACGGCGGCCGGCGATGCGGCTGACGATTTCTTCGTCTTCAACGGCGATCTCGACGACGTTGTCGATGGTGACGCCCGCTTCCTTCATGGCCTCGGCCTGGGGAATGGTGCGCGGGAAGCCATCGAACAGGAAGCCGTTGGCGCAGTCGGGCTGGGCGATACGTTCCTTGACCAGGTTGATGATCAGGTCATCGGAGACCAGACCACCGGCGTCCATCACGCTCTTGGCCTGCAGGCCCAGTTCGGTGCCGGCCTTGACCGCTGCACGCAGCATGTCGCCGGTGGAGATCTGCGGAATGCCGAACTTCTCAGTGATGAAGCGAGCCTGGGTACCTTTGCCGGCACCGGGCGCCCCGAGCAGAATCACACGCATCGATATGCTCCTTAATACTTGTTAAGCGAAATCACGGATCCGCCTCTTGGGGCCAATCTCATCGTGCTGGAATGGCGCAGACATGCGCCGAAAGGTTGCTCACGATACACAGCGGTCCCCTGCCAGACAAGCCGGCCATGGGGACTGCGCGAGCCGGTCCCGGGCGCTTGATGGCACCCGGAACAGCCATCAAATTAATCTCATTTGCCGGCTCGGCAATCCACCTTTGGTGGGGGGTGATGTGCCCTCAACCGGTATTGCGCAGCCCCGCCGCGATCCCCGCGACCGTCACCAGCATGGCCTGCTCCAGACCGCCGCAGGCATCGCCGGCGCAGCGTCGCGAGCGGGCCAGCAGCTCGGCCTGGAGCAGGTGCAGCGGGTCCAGGTAGGTATTGCGCACACCAATGGATTCGCGCGTCTCGGCGGCGTGGGCGAGCAGTTGGGACTGCCCGGTCAGGCCCAGCACCACGCGCACCGACTGCGACAATAGGTCGCGTAAATGCGCACCTAATGGTCGCAGTTCCGATTGCACCAGGCGCTCGTCGTAGAGTTGGGCAATTTCCCGGTCAGCCTTGGCCAGCACCATCTCCAGCATGTCGATGCGGGTGGTGAAGAACGGCCACTCCTTGCGCATACGGGACAACAGCGCGCCCTCGCCACGCTCGATGGCCTTGAACAGCGCGTCTTCCCAGCCCAGCCAGGCCGGCAGCATCAGGCGCGTCTGGGTCCAGGCGAAGATCCAGGGGATCGCCCGCAGGCTTTCCACCCCGCCCTCGCGTCGTTTGGCCGGGCGGCTGCCCAGCGGCAGGCGGCCCAGTTCCTGCTCCGGCGTGGCCTCGCGGAAGTAGTCGACGAACTGCGGGTTCTCCCGCACCACCGCGCGGTAGGCGAGCACGCCGTCGGCGGCCAGGCGATCCATCTCCTCGCGCCAGGCCGGCTCGGGCACCGGCGGTGGCTGCAGGGTGGCTTCCAGCACCGCGGCCAGGTAAAGGTTGAGGTTCTGCTCGGCGATGTCCGGCAGGCCGAACTTGAAGCGGATCATCTCGCCCTGTTCGGTGGTGCGGAAACGCCCGGCCACGGAGCCCGGCGGCTGCGAAAGGATTGCCGCGTGGGCCGGACCGCCGCCACGACCGACGGTGCCGCCACGGCCATGGAACAACAGCAGTTCGACGCCGTGGTTGCGGCAGATGTCCACCAGCGCCTCCTGCGCGCGGTACTGCGCCCAGGCGGCAGCCAGGGTGCCGGCGTCCTTGGCCGAGTCGGAATAGCCGATCATCACTTCCTGCGGCCCGGCCAGGCGGGTGCGGTAGCTGTCGAGGCTGAGCAGGCGGTCGATGCAGGGGCCGGCGTGGTCGAGGTCATCCAGCGTCTCGAACAGCGGCACCACGCGCATCGGCCGCTCCAGCCCGCACTCCTTGAGCAGCAATTGCACAGCAAGCACATCGGATGGATGACCGGCCATGGAGATGACGTAGGAGCCCAGCGACGCTGCCGGCGCCTGCGCCACCACGCGGCAGGTGGCGAGTACTTCGGCGGTCTCGGGGGAAGGTTGGTAGTTCGCCGGCAGCAGCGGGCGACGGCTGGCGAGCTCTTCCAGGAGGAATTCCTGGCGCACACCTTCGTCCCATTCGGCGTAGTTGCCCAAGCCCAGGTACTCGGTAATTTCGCTCATCGCCCTGGCGTGGCGCGTGGAATCCTGGCGCACGTCCAGCCGGGCCAGGAACAGGCCGAAGGTGGCGGCGCGGCGCAGGGTATCGAGCAAGGCGCCATCGGCGATCACGCCCATGTCGCAATCGTGCAGCGAGCGGTGACAGAGTTGCAGTGGTTCAAGCAGCTCGCGGTTGTCTTGCAGCACCTCGCTGCCGGGCTCTTCGCCGGTATGGATGGCCCGCTCGGCCCAGGCACGGGTGGCACGCAGGCGTTCGCGCAGCTGCTTGAGCAGCGCGCGGTAGGGCTCGGCAAGCTCGCCCACTTCGGCGCGCAGTTCTTCGCTGGCCTGCTGCATGGACAGATCGGCAGCCAGGCTGTCCACGTCGCGCAGGTAGAGATCGGCGGCCATCCAGCGCGCCAGCAGCAGGACCTCGCGGGTGATGGCGGCGGTGACATTGGGATTGCCGTCGCGGTCGCCGCCCATCCAGGAGGCGAAGCGAATCGGCGCGGACTCCAGCGGCAGCCGTTCGCCGAGGGTTTCCTGCAGGGTGCGATCGACGTGGCGCAGGAAGTCCGGCAGCGCGTGCCAGAGGGAATGCTCGATCACCGCGAAGCCCCATTTCGCCTCGTCCACCGGGGTCGGCCGGGTGCGGCGGATTTCGTCGGTGTGCCAGGCCTCGGCGATCAGCCGCTGGAGTTTTTCCTGCACCGCCTGGCGCTCTTCGGGCAACAGGTCGCTGTGGTCACCAGCGGCCAGTTGGCCAGCGATGGCGTCGTACTTCTGAATCAGCGTGCGGCGCGCCACTTCGGTGGGGTGCGCGGTGAGCACCAGCTCGATCTCCAGCTCCGCCACCTGCCGCGCCAGGCCTTCCGCCCCCAGGCCGGACTTTTTCAGACGGCCCAGCAGTTCGGCCAGGACGCGGTTCTCGAAAGGTTCCGGCTCCTTCGGCGTGCGGCGGCGAATGCGGTGGTACTGCTCGGCGATGTTGGCCAGGTTGAGAAACTGGTTGAAGGCGCGCGCCACCGGCAGCAGTTCGTCCTCGCCCAGGCCGTCGAGGGCGGCGGTGAGCTGCTTGGCGCCTTCGGCCGAGCCGCGCCGGGCGGACTTGGCGCCCGTGCGGATCAGCTCGATCTTGTCGAGGAAGCCCTGCCCGTACTGGGCGCGGATGGTCTGCCCGAGCAGTTCGCCAAGCAGGTGAACGTCCTCGCGCAGGCGCGCATCGATATCCGGCATCGCGGTCTCCTTGGAGTGAGAGCGCCCATTGGAAAGGGCCACGCTGAGAGTTTCACAGTGCCGCCAGGTGTGGCGGCTGACAAGCGCTCGACGAACGCCCGCAGTCATGCTCGGACAACGTCTAGGCTGAAAGTTATCCCCCATCGTCGGGAAAACCTGCGGCGGCCTCACGAGGACCGACCGCCACGTAACGACCCTAGAGGTGAACATGAAGATCCGCGAGCTGGTACGCCATTGGGAACAGAACGCCAGGGGGCGCATGACCCACCATCAGTACAGCATTCCGCTGGACGTCGAGACCGCCGCGCGTCTGGCCGCGCTGCACGACATGTACCCCAAGCGCAGCGTCGAGGAGTTGCTGGGAGAACTGGTCAACGCTGCGCTGGAGGAGCTGGAGGCGAGCCTCCCCTACGTGCAGGGGAACAAGGTGGTGGCCCACGACGAACAGGGCGACCCGATCTACGAAGACACAGGCCCGACGCCGCGCTTCCTGGCGCTGTCGCGCAAGTACCTGCATGAACTGACGGAGGCGGAGCACTCCTGAATCGGCATCTGCCGAGGCGCATGGTTTCAGGCTTCAGGAGCACTGCCCTGCTGCGGCTGCTTCGGTGCCTGGACGGCCCCTCACCCCAGCCCTCTCCCCCAGGGAGAGGGAGCAGATTGTGCCGGCTGACGCCATGGTTTCATCCTGCTCCATTCGGTCCCCTTTCCCTCCGGGAGAGGGTCAGGGTGAGGACCGCCCCCAGTGCAGAAGCATACTGGCGAAGCCGGCCCACCTGCCTTCCTGCACGGACCAATCAATGCCGGCCGTGGACGCCGGGCACGTGCAAATGCCCTGCCTCGGCGCACGCATCGGGAATCACCGAAGGCTCCGCCGGCTGCTCCAGCTCGCGCAGGATACCGCAATCCAGGCTGCTGCCCTCGCCCTGGCACTGCGCGCGCAGGTCGCGCAATTGCTGGCTGAGCGACTGCAGTTCGGCGATGCGCACCTCGACGTGGTGCAGGTGCTCGTCGATCAGCCGGTTGGCAGTACCGCAGTCGGACTCGGGGCGGTCGCGCAGGCCGAGGAGGATGCGGATCTCCTCCTGGGTCATGTCCAGCGAACGGCAATGGCGGATGAACGACAGCCGCTCGACGTGGCTGGCGTCGTACTGGCGGTAGTTGCCTTCGCTGCGCGACGGCGCGGGCAGCAGGCCTTCGCGCTCGTAATAGCGAATGGTTTCCACCGGGCAGCCGGTCAGTTTCGCCAGTTCACCGATCTTCATTTTCGACTCCTCGCCAGCAGGTGCTTGACTCTGTAGTTGCTACAGGGTGTGCAATCAGCAGCAACTCGTCAAACAGGAACGGACGACATGACTGCCAATCGCCAGGGCCCGATCATCCACGGCCCCGCCCCAATCCAGGATCAGCACCGCGAACAGGAAGCCGCCGGCTGCTGTGGCTGCGACAAAGGCGCGCTGCTGCGCGCGCCGGCCGCCGAACCTGCGCCGCATGATCACGGCCATGCCCACGATCACGATCACGATCACGATCACGATCACGATCATCAGCATGAGCACATCGACCCCGCGCAAGCGGCAAGCGCCGTGGCAGGGGCTGCGGCCGGCGAGCTGCGCTGGACCAGCCTGCGCATCGAGGCCATGGACTGTCCCACCGAGGAACGCCTGCTGCGCGACGCACTGGGCCGCGTGCCGACGGTGGAGGACCTCGACTTCAACCTGATGCAGCGCCTGCTGCGCGTGCAGCACCGTTTCGACAGCATCGAGCCGTTGCAGAAGCTGGTGGCGTCCCTGGGCATGCAGGCCGAGCCCGTGGATGAAAACGCCCCCGTGCCCGCACAACCCGCCCAGCAGAAACCCTGGTGGCCACTGGCGCTGGCCGGTGTCGCGGCGGCAGGTGCTGAGTTCTTCGAGTGGTTCGCCATCGGCCCGCAGTGGCTGGTGGCGGCGCTGGCCATTGCCGCCATCCTTGGCGCGGGACTGCCGACCTACCGCAAGGGCTGGATCGCCCTGAAGAACCGCAATCTCAACATCAATGCCCTGATGAGCATCGCCGTGACCGGCGCCATGCTGATCGGCCAGTGGCCGGAAGCGGCCATGGTCGCCGTGCTGTTCGCCATCGCCGAACTGATCGAGGCCAAGTCGCTGGATCGCGCGCGCAACGCCATTCGCGGCCTGCTGCAGCTGGCGCCGGAACAGGCGACGGTACAGGTGGACGGGCAATGGCAGGAAGTCTCCGCCAAGTCCGTCGCTCTCGGCGCTCGGGTGCGGGTGCGCCCCGGCGAGCGCATCGCCCTGGACGGCGAGGTGCTCGACGGCCGCTCCAGCGTCAACCAGGCACCCATCACCGGCGAGAGTCTGCCGGTGGAAAAACAGGCCGGCGACACCCTGTTCGCCGGCACCATCAACGGTGAAAGCGCGCTGGAATACCGCGTCACCCGCGTAGCCGACGACAGCACCCTGGCACGCATCATCCATGCGGTGGAAGAAGCCCAGGGCTCGCGGGCGCCGACCCAGCGCTTCGTCGACCAGTTCTCCCGCCTCTACACCCCGGCGGTGTTTCTCATCGCCATCGCCACTGCGCTGCTGCCGCCGCTGTTCTTCGGCGGCGCCTGGCTCGACTGGGTCTACCGCGCGTTGGTGCTGCTGGTGATCGCCTGCCCCTGCGCACTGGTCATCTCCACTCCGGTGACCATCGTCAGCGGCCTGTCGGCGGCGGCTCGCCTGGGCATCCTGATCAAGGGCGGGGTGTTCCTGGAAATGGGCCGCTCGTTAAGCTGGATCGCCCTCGACAAGACCGGCACCCTCACCGAAGGTCGCCCGCGCCAGACCGATTTCACCGCCCTGCGGGAGACCGCCGCCGGCGACGTGCGCGCACTGGCCGCCAGCCTCGCTGCTCGCTCGGATCACCCGGTCTCGCACGCCGTGGCCCAGGCCGCCGAAGCGGACAACATCGCGCTGTACAGCGTCGGCGAGCTGACCGCCCTGCCCGGCCGCGGCGTGAAAGGCGAGATCGACGGTCGCACCTACCACCTGGGCAACCACCGCCTGGTGGAGGAGCTGGAGCTGTGCTCGAAGGAGCTGGAAGAGCGCCTCGACGCCCTCGAACAGCAAGGCAAGACGGTCATCGTGCTGCTCGATGGGCAAGGTCCGCTGGCGCTGTTCGCCGTGGCCGACGGCGTGAAGGAGACCAGCCGCGAAGCCGTCGCCCAGCTGCATGAACTGGGCGTGAGGACGCTGATGCTGACCGGCGATAACCCACACACCGCCGCCGCCATCGGCGCCCAGGTGGGCATCGACGAAGCACTGGGCAACCTGCTACCCGAGGACAAGCTGCGCGAGGTAAAGCAGCGCCAGGAAGGTGGCAAGCGAGTGGGCATGGTCGGCGACGGCATCAACGACGCTCCCGCCCTGGCACGCGCCGACATCGGTTTCGCCATGGGCGCGGCGGGCACCGATACGGCCATCGAAACCGCCGGCGTCGCGCTGATGGATGACGACCTGCGCAAGCTGCCGTCCTTCATTCGCCTGTCGCGCCAGACCCACCGCGTGCTGATCCAGAACATCACCCTCGCGCTGGGCATCAAGGCGGTGTTCCTTGCCCTCACCCTGGCCGGCGAAGGCACCCTGTGGATGGCGGTTTTCGCCGACATGGGCGCCAGCCTGCTGGTCGTGTTCAACGGCCTGCGATTACTGCGTCATCGCGGCTGATTCCAGTGGATCGTCGCCAATGCCCGCCCATACGGCGGGCATTTTTTTTGAACCCCCTGACAAAACCCTTAGTCCCCTAATCAGATGCCCACGAAGCCGCAGACCCGCGCGGCAGGCATCCACCGGCACTCGAATCGCCGAGGGAACCCTTTACCAAACGTCAGAGGATTCATCCAATGGAACTGAAATCTCAGAGCGCTCGAACCGTCCCGACCGCCTCCACCCGCGCTTCCCTGCGCCTCAGCCTGCTCGCCCTTGGCAGCGCCGCGCTGCTGGCTGGCTGCGCCGGCAACCCGCCCAGCGAACAGATGGCCGTCACCGAATCGGCGGTTAACGCCGCCGTCAGCTCAGGTGGACCGGAATTCGCCCCGGTCGAAACCAAGAATGCCCAGGACAAACTCGCCCAGGCGCGCATCGCCCTGAACGACAAGGAATACGACCAGGCCAAGCGCCTGGCGCAGCAGGCCGAATGGGACGCTCGCGTGGCCGAGCGCAAGTCGCAGGCCGTGAAGGCGCAGAACAACGTCAAGGACGCCCAGCAGGGTGTGATGGAGCTGCGTCAGGAAGGTCTGCAGCAGGCCCAGTGATCCCGCCCCTACGTCCGGTCATATAAGGAATTCCGACATGAACAAGCTCATCGTACTGCCCGCCGTCTCGACCCTCGCCCTGGCCCTCGCCGCGTGCTCCACACCGCCCAACGCCAACCTGGAGAAAGCCCGCAGCGACTTCCAGGCGCTGCAGGCCGAGCCCCAGGCCACCCAGCAGGCCGCGCTGGAAACCAAGGACGCCGGCGATTGGCTGGCCAAGACCGACAAAGCCTACCGCGACGGCGCCGACCAGAAGGACGTCGACCAGATGGCCTACCTGACCCAGCAGCGCATCGAGCTGGCCAACCAGACGGTGGCCCTGCGGGACGCCGAGGATCAGTTGAAGAACACCTCGGCCCAGCGCGCCCAGGCCCGCCTGGATGCCCGTACCGCACAGCTGAACAAGCTCAAGGGCGAGTTGAACGCCAAGCAGACCTCGCGCGGGACCATGGTGTCCTTCGGCGATGTGTTGTTCGACCTCGACCGCGCCGAGCTGAAACCTGGCGCCATGGGCAATGTGCAGAACCTCGCCGGCTACCTGCAGCAGAATCCGGAACGCAAGGTCATCGTCGAGGGCTACACCGACAGCAGCGGCTCGTCGTCCTACAATCAGAGGCTCTCCGAGCGTCGCGCGGACGCCATTCGCCTGGCGCTGCTGAGCCAGGGTGTCACCTCCGATCGCGTCGTTTCTCGCGGTTACGGCAAGGAGTACCCGGTGTCGAGCAACGCCACTCCGGCCGGCCGTGCCATGAACCGCCGCGTCGAGGTGACCATTTCCAATGACGCCAACCCGGTGCAGCCGCGTTCGGCGGTAAGCGGCACTTATTGATCCTTCGGGAGACAGCGCTCTTGTAGGATGGCGTGGAGCGAAGCGATACCCTTCGAGCACTGCATCAACAGCATGCGAATCGCTCCGCTCCACCCGTCCTACGACCTGCGTTCCCTGTTGGAGCGGGCCAAGCCCGCGACCATGGGCATTTATTCAGGCCAGCAGGCGCCGGTAAAGCTCGGCCATCTCGGCCGAGAAAGGCACCAGCACCACTTCCTTCAGCGAACTTCCTTCACCGCGCGGACGACGCAGTTCGTCCACGGCGACCCGCGCCGCGGCTTCGGCGGGATAACCGTAGATACCGGTACTGATGGCAGGAAAGGCGATGCTGGCGAGGCCGTTGCCTTCGGCCAGTTGCAGGCTGTTGCAGTAGCACTGGGCAAGCACCTCGGGCTCGCCGTGCTCACCGCCGCGCCAGACAGGCCCGACAGTGTGTATGACGTAGCGCGCCGGCAGGCGGAAGCCGGGAGTGATCTTCGCCTGGCCGGCCTTGCAGCCACCCAGCGGGCGGCAGGCGTGGACCAGATCCGGGCCCGCGGCCCGGTGGATTGCGCCGTCGACGCCACCACCGCCCAGCAGCGAACTGTTGGCGGCGTTGACGATGACGTCGACGTCGAGGCGGGTGATGTCGCCCTGCCAGATGCGGATCTCGGGATGGCTCATGACCTTCCTCCCTCAGTCCGCCGGGTCAGGGCCGACCGTCACTTGGTTTCTTGCGGAGTCTGCTCACCCATGCAGCGCACGGCGCGCTTGCGGCCGTCGACCAGCACACCGGTCAGGCCCTTCTGGGTCATGTCGAACATCACCAGCACGCCGTCGATGCACTGCGCCTGCTGGTCGGCCGGATCGAGGGAAAGTTTGGTGTCCTGGCCGGGGATGCTCTTCAGCAGGGTGAACTGGGTCAGCTCCAGGGCGTCCTCGGGCTTGGCAAAGTGCAGGTAGCCGTAATACCAGAGCGTGCCGACCGAGACGAAGATGGTGGCGATGACAGTGAGGATGTAGGAGATCGGGTTGCGGTCGTTCATGGGGTGCCTTGTTGTTTCGGGTCCGCCTGCGATTCCTGTGGCTTCGCCGGAGAGGGAGAGTTCGGGACTTCGGCCAACCGGCGCAGGCCGGTGAAGTGCTGCGGATCGTCAAGGAAGCGCAGCATCACTTCGCGCCACACCGGCTCCCCGAAGGTTTCCACGTGATTGCCGCGTGTCAGCTGGAAGACCTTGGGCGGCGGCGCGGCCTTGTAGAGGGTCAGGCCGTTGTCCAGGGGCACAATGGTATCGTCGATGCTGTGGAAGAACAGCACGGGTGCGCCAGAAAGTCGCGGCATGGAGCGGATCGCGCTATCGCCGTCGGGCACCAGCCAGGACAGCGGCACCTGCAGCGGCCAGGTCAGCCAACTGGTGCTAAGGGTGTACTGCGCCACATCGCGGTAACTGGCCGGCACGCCATCGAGCACCACGGCATTCAACTTCTTCTGCCGCTCAGGGTGCATGCCCAGGTAATGCACCGCCATGGCGCCGCCCAGGCTCTGGCCCAGCAGGATCACCGGTTTGCCCTGCACCTCCGGTGCCTTGTCCAGCCAGGCGAAGGCGGCGTCGATGTCCTGGTAGATTGCCGGCAGGCTCGGCTCGCCCTCGGACTTGCCGTAACCGCGGTAATCCAGCATCAGCACCTGGTAGCCCTGCTCCGGCAGCCAGTACGCGCCGCCCAGGTGCCACGCCATGTTGCCGCCATTGCCGTGCAGGTGCAGCACGGTGCCCCTGACCGGCACGCCCGCTTTCGCCGGCAACCACCAGCCGGCGAGCTTAACGCCATCGGCGGTGGTGAACGTGACGTCGCGGAACTCCAGTTTGGCCCGCGCGGGCGTGATGGCGACGTCATCGCTGGGGTAGAACAGCAGCGAGCTGCAACCGCTGAGGGCTACCAGCACTGCCAGCGCGGCGGCCTTGAAGCATCGGATCATCGGCAAGTCATCCTTGGGAGCTTCCTTCAAATGGATCAGCAATGGCGCGCTATCAAAGCCCCTCTCCCCCGCCCTCTCCCTGAAGGGAGAGGGAGCTATCCGTGTCGCCTGACGCTATAGGATGTCATCCTGCACCGAACGATCCCCTCTCCCTTCGGAGCGGGGTGTGTAGCCCGGGTTAGGGAGAGGGCGTGTCCAGCCGCACGCCATGCCGTCCAATCGTTAGAGGATATTGGCGTAGTCCGCCTCGATGCGGTCGAGGCTGAGGTGGTTGAGGAAGTTGGAGAAACACATCCACGCCGACAGTGCGTTGAGGTCGCGGAACTGCGGCGGCAGGTACTTGGGCGGCACCACCAGGCCCTCGTCCACCAGTTGGCGCAGGGTGCGCATGTCTTCCAGGGTGGCCTTGCCGCAGAACAGCAGCGGGATCTGCTCCAGCTTGCCCTTGCGCACGGCGAGCTGGATGTAGTTGTAGATCAGGATGAAGCCCTTGAGGTACGACAGGTCCTTGGTGAACGGCAGGCCCGACGGCGTCGAACCGCGGAACACCCGGCTGGCGTTCTGGTAGCTGCTTTCCGCGCTGTAGTTCTGCTCGCGGTAGAAGTTGAACACTTCCAGGAAGTCCGCCCCCTCCTCCGCCATGTGGATGGCGCGGGTGCGGTTGGTGAGCTTGCGCAGGCGGGTCGGGTAGGAGGCGAAGGCGATCACTTCCATCAGGATCGCCAGGCCTTCCTGGGTCACGGTGGACGACGGCGGGCCCTTGGCGAGGAAGGTGCAGATCGGCTGGTTGAGGCCATTGAGCGTGGTGCCGACGTGCACCAGGCCTTCGTGGACTTCCAGCGCGCGCACGTCGCGCTCGTTGAACATGGCGTCGGCACGCACCTTGATGTAATCGGCGCCGGCCGCCGCGTCAGCGACGATGCCGTCGGACTCGAAGACGCGGATGGTGTCTTCCTTGCCGTCGAAGACCTTGTTCAGGCGCTCCTGCAACATCCGCACCGCGTCGCTGGCGGTAAGGGTCTTGGGTTCGTCCTTGAGGTCGCCTCGGTCGGCGATGTTGTTCAGGTAGTCCGAGAGCATCAGGCCCAGGTCGGCCAGGGTCGGGTCGCCGGCATGAAAAGCATCGGAGGCCGAGCCGTAGAGCTCCTGGGAAATCAGCCCGAAGTCTTGGGTGCCGCGTGCTTCGAGCATGCGGATGACCATGCGATATTCCTTGCACATGCGCCGCATGATCTGCCCGACCGGATTGAACTGCCCCAGGTGGCGGGTAATGTCGCGCTCGATGTTCTGGAATTCCTGCTTCTTCGCGCTGCTGTCGAAGGACAGTGGGCGACTGTCGTAGTAGCTGCGGTCGACCTTGGGCGCATGCTTGCCGCGGCCCTTGAGGAAGTCGTCGCGGATGCTGTCATCCCACTTGATGGCATCGAGTACGCGGATCGGTGTCTGCGCCTCGACGATCCGGTCGGACAGGCTGCGGATGATCTGCTGGTACTCGTTGGGCGTGGACTTCTTGCGCCGTGGGGTCATTGCTTTTCTCCCGGGGTCACGCGCGAGAAGCGCAGCGCTTCGACGAACACGTCGGAATTGGCCGGATCATTCAGGTAGGCGATGACGTCGGCGAGCGGGCTGCTCACCAGCGCACCGGCACCCTGCTCGGTGTCGACCTTCTCGCCCTTGAGCGCGCCTTCCTTCATGTCCTGCAGGATATGCTCGACATCCAGGTTATAGATCACCAGTTCGTCCTTGTCGGTGATCTCGAAGCCGGCCAGGGCGAAGTTGCCGCCCATGCTCTTCGGCAACCCGGCCGAGAGGTACCAGCGACTGCCGTGATGGGCGACGGTGAAGCCGAAGTCCTCGACACTGTCGGTGTTGTCCTTGCTGTCGACGTAGCTGAGCGCACGGTAGAGGTTGGAGCCGGAGCGGGTGACCTCGAGGAACTGCTCCTCGCCGTACTCGTCCACACGTGACCACTGGCCCAGCAGGTGAGCCGGCGCGGGCTCGTTGGCCGGAATCGGGTCCTTGAACGTCACCAGACAGCCACTGAGCAGGCAGATGCTCAACAGCAGCAGTGCACGCCAGACTTTCATCACGCCCTCCTTAGGTCCGGATGCCTTTGCATGCGATGCGCCAAGGCGTCCAGAGTTCCGACACGAAAACCCCGCCGGATGGCGGGGTTGGAATGCAGCAGCCGGGGCTACAGGCCCATCACCAGATCGAGATAGCGGCTAAGGATGGCACGCATTTCCTCGGTCTGCAGGTGGTCGGCGCCGTCCAGCAGGCCCTGATACTCCATCTGCAGGATGATGGCCGTCAACACCCGGGCATCCTGCTCGGGCTGCTTTGAACCGAGCACTTCGAAGAAATGCACCACGCCCAGGGAAAGAATCCGCCGGTGGCGCTGCGCCAGATCGCTGAGGCTGGGGTTGAGCAGCGCCTCCTGGCGGAAGGCCTGTTCGGCCAGCAGGTGCTCGCGGCGTTCGTTGAGCTGGACCATGACGTACTGGATCGCCAGCTCGACGATATTCGCGGTCAGCTCGCGGCGCGCCTGTGGGTCGTCCTGGGCGAGGCCGGCGGCCATGGCCTGGAGGTCACCCTCGACGCTGCCCCAGAAGGTCGACAGGGCTTCGGCGCTACGCTCGACGAAGAGCGCGAAGGTATCGGTGATGAGGTCCTGGATGTCCTTGAAGTAGTAGGTGGTGGCGGACAGCGGCACGCCGGCCTCGGCGGCCACGGCACGGTGGCGTACGGCGCGGACGCCATCGCGCACGATGATCCGCAGGGCGGCGTCGAGGATCGCCTGGCGGCGCTGCTCGCTGCCCTGGCGGCTGGCCTTGCGGCCCTGGTATTTGACACTTTCGGCGATGGCGCTGGCGACTTGCGCGGCACTGTCTCGCGGGGACACTGGGGTCACGGGCATTACCTCCGACGGCGCGGCCTGATGGCGCATTGTTCGAGCTTTTCTGTGGGAAAACAATCGCCGCCATGCGGCTGCGACACCGGCGCACGAAGCAGGCCGCGAGGCAGAGCAGGCGGCAGGGAGTCAGGCCTGGGTGTATGACGTGCCACATAGCGCACGAGCCACGGGAGTGACATGCATTTCGTCGGACGATCCTACAAGAACCGCCCGACCTCGGAAACGCACGGAGGGCCCGTGTCGCCCGTCCGCCCGATCGACGCAAAAACGAAAAAGGCCGCCCAGTGGGCGGCCTTTTTCGCTGACTCCTGTGCTTACGCCTGCGGGCGCATATGCGGGAACAGGATGACGTCGCGGATCGACGGCGAGTTGGTCAGCAGCATCACCAGGCGGTCGATACCGATGCCTTCGCCGGCGGTGGGCGGCATGCCGTATTCCAGCGCGTTGACGAAGTCGGCGTCGTAGTGCATCGCCTCGTCGTCACCGGCGTCCTTCTCCTTCACCTGCAGCATGAAGCGCTCGGCCTGGTCTTCGGCGTCGTTGAGCTCGGAGTAGGCGTTGGCGATCTCGCGGCCACCGATGAACAGCTCGAAGCGGTCGGTGACGCTCGGGTCGTTGTCGTTGCGGCGCGCCAGCGGGGAGACTTCGAACGGATACTGGGTGATGAAGTGCGGCTGCTCCAGCTTGTGCTCGACCAGCTCTTCGAAAATCATCACCTGCAGCTTGCCCAGGCCTTCGTGGCCGAGAACCTTGGCGCCGGCCTTCTTGGCGATGGCGCGGGCCTTCTCGAGGTCGTTCAGATCAGCCGCGGTGAGTTCCGGGTTGTACTTGAGGATGGCATCGAACACGGACAGGCGGGCGAACGGCTCGCCGAAGTGGAAGACCTTGTCGCCGTAGGGCACGTCGGTGCTGCCGAGCACGGCCTGGGCCAGCTCGCGGAACAGCTCCTCGGTCAGGTCCATGTTGTCTTCGTAGTCGGCGTAGGCCTGGTAGAACTCGAGCATGGTGAACTCGGGGTTGTGCCGGGTCGAAACGCCTTCGTTACGGAAGTTGCGGTTGATCTCGAAGACCTTCTCGAAGCCACCGACCACCAGGCGCTTGAGGTACAGCTCCGGGGCGATACGCAGGAACATGGCCATGTCCAGCGCGTTGTGGTGGGTTTCGAAGGGCTTGGCCGCCGCGCCGCCGGGGATGGTCTGCAGCATCGGGGTTTCCACTTCGAGGAAGCCGCGATCGGAAAGGAAGCGACGGATGTGGGCGATGACCTGCGAACGCACGCGGAAGGTGTGGCGGGTTTCTTCGTTGACGATCAGGTCGACGTAGCGCTGGCGGTAGCGCTGCTCGGTGTCGGTCAGGCCGTGGTGCTTGTCCGGCAGCGGGCGCAGGGACTTGGTCAGCAGGCGCACGCTGGTCATCTCGACGTACAGGTCGCCCTTGCCGGAACGGGCCAGGGTGCCTTCGGCGCCGATGATATCGCCCAGGTCCCAGGTCTTGATCTCGGCCAGGGTTTCTTCCGGCAGGGTCTTGCGGTTCACGTAGGCCTGCAGACGGCCGCTGCTGTCCTGCAGGACGATGAACGAACCACGGTTGAGCATGATGCGACCGGCGACCTTGACCGGGATGGCGGCTGCTTCCAGCTCTTCCTTGGTCTTGTCGGCGTACTGTTTCTGCAGGTCCGCGAAGTAGTCGGCGCGGCGGAAGTCGTTGGGGAAGGCAATGGCCTTGGCCTCACGCACGGCGGCAAGCTTTTCCTTGCGCTGGGCGATCAGCTTGTTTTCTTCCTGTTGCAGGTCGTGCTGGTCGAGTTGTTGGTCGCTCATGGTCGTCTATCTGCCTGGCGTCTTGATCAATATGGGGTTACTGGCAGGGCTCGCCGTATGGCGAGCCCTGCAGGGTGGTGCTGTTTACAGGCCTTGTTTCAGGCTGGCTTCCAGGTATTCGTTGAGGTCGCCGTCGAGCACCTTGTCGCAATCGCTGCGTTCCACGCCGGTACGCAGGTCCTTGATACGCGACTGGTCGAGCACGTAGGAACGGATCTGGTGGCCCCAGCCGATATCGGACTTGGTGTCTTCCAGCGCCTGCGAGGCGGCGGTGCGTTTCTGCATCTCCTGCTCGTACAACCGGGCCCGCAGCATTTTCATGGCGGTGTCCTTGTTGGCGTGCTGGGAGCGTTCGTTCTGGCACGCCACCACAGTGTTGGTCGGCACGTGGGTGATACGCACCGCGGAGTCGGTGGTGTTCACGTGCTGACCGCCCGCGCCGGAGGAGCGGTAGGTGTCGATGCGCAGGTCGGCCGGGTTGATCTCGATCTCGATGTTGTCGTCGATTTCCGGCGAGACGAACACTGCGGTGAACGAGGTGTGGCGACGGTTGCCGGAGTCGAACGGGCTCTTGCGCACCAGTCGGTGCACGCCGATCTCGGTGCGCAGCCAGCCGAAGGCGTACTCGCCCTTGATGTGCACAGTGGCGCCCTTGATGCCGGCGACTTCGCCCTCGGACAGCTCGACGATCTCGGCATCGAAGCCGTTCTTGTCGGCCCAGCGCAGGTACATGCGCAGCAGCATGTTGGCCCAGTCCTGGGCTTCGGTGCCGCCGGAGCCGGCCTGGATGTCCAGGTAGGCGTTGTTGGGGTCCATCTCGCCGCTGAACATGCGGCGGAACTCGAGCTTCTCGAGGATCTCGCGCAGGCGCTGGACTTCGGCCTCGACGTCGGCCACGGCGCCTTCGTCATCCTCTTCGACCGCCATGTCGAGCAGGTCGCGGGAGTCGGCCAGACCGCCGGTGAGCTCGTCGAGGGTCTCGACGATCTGCGCCAGCATGGCGCGCTCGCGGCCCAGGTTCTGGGCGTATTCGGGCTTGTTCCAGACCGCCGGGTCTTCCAGCTCGCGGTTGACTTCAATCAGACGATCATGTTTCAGATCGTAGTCAAAGATACCCCCGAATCGACTGGGTACGGTCGGTGAGGTCCTTGATGCTGTTGAGGATCGGTTGGATTTCCATGGCGGGCATCTCTCACGGGTAAAGGGCGTAGAAAAGCCGGCAAGTATACGTGATTTTTCGCCGCCTTTTCAGGCTTTGCGACAAAGCACGCCCACCGTTTTCGCGCCCTGCCCGCCCGTTCAGCCGGCGATGGCCACCTGGTTGCGCCCGCCGTGCTTGGCGTTGTAGAGCGCCTGGTCGGCCAGTTCGATGAGCTGGCGGCAGGCCTGCCCGGCCTGGGGGATCAGCGTCGCCACACCGATACTGATGGTCAGCGACGAGCCCGGAGTGGGCAGTTCGTGGCGGATATTCAGGTCCTGCACCAGGCGCCGCAGCTTCTCGGCGAGCAGGCGTGCGCCGCCGGGCGAGGTGTTGGGCAGGACCATGACGAACTCCTCGCCGCCGTAGCGCGCCGGCAGGTCCGAGGGGCGGCTGGCGCTGGCGCGGATCGCCCCGGCCACCTGGCGCAGCGCCTCGTCGCCCTGCACGTGGCCGAAGGTGTCGTTGTAAGCCTTGAAGTGATCCACGTCGATCAACAGGATCGACAGCTGGGTCTGCTCGCGCAGGCCGCGGCGCCACTCCATTTCCAGGTATTCGTCGAAGTGCCGGCGGTTGGACAGCCCGGTCAGGCCGTCGGAGTTCATCAGCCGCTGCAACACCAGGTTGGTTTCCAGCAACTGCTGCTGGCTCTCGCGCAGGGCTCGGTAGGCCTCGTCGCGCTGCTGCAGGGCGAGGTAAGAACGCGAGTGGTAGCGCACGCGGGCGATCAGCTCAATGGCGTCGGGCAGCTTGACCAGGTAGTCGTTGGCGCCGGCGCTGAACGCCGCGCTCTTCACCGCCGGGTCTTCCTTGGTCGACAGCACGATGATCGGCAGGTCGCGGGTGGCCGGGTTGCCGCGGTACTCGCGTACCAGCGAGAGGCCATCGGCGCCGGGCATCACCAGGTCCTGGAGGATCACCGTGGGTTTGATCTGAATGGCCAGGGCAATGGCCTGGTGCGGATCGGAGCAGAAATGGAAGTCAATGCCAGGGTCGTCCGCCAGCGCGCGGCGCACGGCCTCGCCGATCATCGGCTGGTCATCGACCAGCAGCACCATCACAGCGGAATCGCCTGGGGTGTTCACGGGGTAGTCACTCGTCAAAGGGTTCATCTGATGGGGCTCCGTAGCCTGCACTCAGGCGCAGACTTCAGCGAGTCTTCGGGCGATGTCGCCCAGCGCGCGAATCTCCACGGCGGCGCCGATCGCCGCCGCAGCCTTGGGCATACCGTACACGGCGCTGCTGGCCTGGTCCTGGGCCAGCGTCAAAAAGCCGCGTTCGCGCATGCGTTTCAATCCCTCGGCGCCGTCCCGGCCCATGCCGGTGAGCAGCACGCCAACGGCGTCGCCAGGCCAGTACTCCACCACACTGTCGAAGAACACATCGATCGAGGGCCGATAGATGTGGCCACTGGGCTGGGCGGTGTAGGCCAGCTCGCCGCCCTTGACCAGGCGGATATGGTGATTGGTGCCGGCCAGCAGCACGCAGCCCGGCTGCGGCGGCTCGCCGTTGCGGGCCAGGCGCACCGGAATCGTCGATTGGGTCGAGAGCCACTCGGCCATGCCGGCGGCAAACACCTCGTCGACATGCTGGACGACCACAATGGCCGCCGGGAAATCCGCCGGCAGACGGGCGAACAGATCGGCCAGCGCCGCCGGGCCGCCCGCCGAGGAGCCGATGGCGATCAGCTTGCGCGCCCCCGAACCCTTGCGCGCCGGCGCCGCGCTGGCGGTCGGGCGGCTGTCGAGCGGGGCGTTGAGCCAGGCCAGGTTCTGCAGTTTTCGCAGCAGCGGCCGAGCCGCCTCGGCAGGGTCTCCGGAGCCCATGGCCGGGGTGTTCACCGCGTCCACGGCGCCATTGCCCATGGCGTCGAACACGCGGCTCATGTTCTGCTCCAGGTCCACCGTGACGACGATGATCGCGCAAGGGCTCTGGGCCATGATCCGGCGGGTCGCCTCGACGCCATCCATCACTGGCATCAGCAGGTCCATGAGGATCACGTCGGGCTTCTGCGCGGCGCACATCTCCAGCGCTTCGGCGCCGTTGGCGGCGACCCAGACGACGCGGTGCGCCGGCTCGAACGCGAGCGCGCGGCGCATCGCCTCCACCGCCAGGGGCATGTCGTTGACTATCCCTATCTTCATCCCTGCGCACTCCCGATCAGGTCGACCACCGCATCCAGCAGGGCCTCGTCGTGGAAGCTGGCCTTGGCCAGATAATAGTCGGCGCCGGCATCCAGGCCGCGTCGACGATCCTCTTCGCGGTCCTTGTAGGACACCACCATCACCGGCAGCGATTGCAGGCGGGTGTCGCGGCGGATCAGAGTCACCAGCTCGATACCGTCCATGCGCGGCATGTCGATGTCGGTGATGACCAGGTCGAAATGCTCCGAGCGCAGGGCGTTCCAGCCGTCCATGCCGTCCACCGCGACGGCGACGTCATACCCCCGCCCCAGCAACAGCTTACGCTCCAATTCACGCACGGTGAGCGAGTCGTCCACCACCAGCACGCGCTTGCGCGCCGGGCCGGCGAGGCGCCCAGCAGGGTCGATGCGTTCGAGCCGGCCGGTAGTCAGGAGCTTCTCCACCGAGCGCAGCATGTCCTCGACGTCGAGGATCAACACCGGCGTGCCGTCATCCAGCAGCGCACCGGCGGAAACGTCCTGCACCTTGCCCAGCCGCGCGTCCAGCGGCACCACCACCAGGGTGCGCTCGCCGATGAACTTCTCCACCGCCACGCCATAGGCACTTTCGCGGTCACGGATCACCACCACCGGAATCTCGTCCGGCGTAGCTTCGCCATCGGGGCGCTGCAACAGTTGGCTGGCGGACACCAGCCCGACATGCCGACCTTCGTGCCAGAACTGCTGGCGGCCTTCGAGCTGGACGATCTCGTCCGGCGCCAACCGGCGCATGCGTTCGATGTGCGCCAGCGGGAAGGCATAGGCCTCGCCACCGATGGTGACGACCAGACTGCGCACCACGGACAGCGTCAGCGGCACTTCAAGGTGGAAGCGCGCGCCCTGCCCGCGCACCTGCTCCATGCGGATGCCGCCGCGCAGCTGGCGCACCATGTGCTGCACGGCGTCCAGGCCGACACCGCGGCCGGACACCTCGGTGACCTGCTCGCGCATGCTGAAGCCGGGCAGGAACAGGAAACTCAGCAGCTCGTCCTCGGTGAGGCGCGCCACGGTTTCCTCGGTGGACAGCTGGCGGCGGACGATGGCGCTGCGCAGGCGGTCGAGGTCAACACCGCCGCCGTCATCCTGCAGCTCCAGGACCAGCATGCCGGCGTGATGGCGGGCCAGCAGCTGGCTGGATGACGCCCTGCTCCGGCTTGCCGGCGCGGGCGCGTACCTCGGCGGATTCGATACCGTGGTCGACGGCGTTGCGCAGCAGATGAGTGAGCGGCGCCTCGAGCTTTTCCAGCACATCGCGGTCGACCTGGGTCGTCGCGCCCTGCACGTCGAGGCGCACGGCCTTGCCCAACGAGCGGCCGAGATCGCGGACCATCCGCGCCTGCCCGGACAGCACGTCGGAGAACGGTCGCATGCGGCAGGACAATGCGGTGTCGTAGAGCGACTGCGCGCGCTGGCCGGCCTTGAAGCTGAATTCGTCCAGCTCGGCGATCTGCTCGCTGAGCAGTTGCTGGCACTCGCCGACCAGGCGGCGCGCGTCGGCCAGATAGGCCTGCGCCTCGGCGTCGAGGTTGGCCGTGCTGGCGGCGTCGCGGGCGCCATCCAGGACGCGGCTGGCACTGGCCTGGATGCGCTTGAGGCGCTGCAGGGAATCGAGCAGCGGCTTGAGGCGTTGGGACTCCACCAGCGACTTGCTGGAATAGTCGAGCAGTTGGTTGAGGCGCTCGGCGGTGACCCGCAGCACGCGTTCGCCGGCTTCATCGCTGTCGCTGGAGCGGCGACGGGGTGCCGGCTCGGCGGGCGCGGCAGGCGGCGTGGGCGATTCAGTAGCCGCCTCAATGGCGACGGGGGCCGGCTCGACCGGCATGGCAACGGGAGGCGCCGGCGGTGCCGGGGCCTTTCCGGAAAGCAGCGCCTGCAGGCGCTCGACCATGGCCGGCACACCCTGCTGGGCCTGCTCCGCACGCTCGGGCTGGGCGTCGGCGATGTGCAGGAGGATATCGGTGCCGGCCAGCAGCGCGTCGATATGCCCGGAGGTCAGCAGCAGGCGGCCCTCCTGGGCGCCGACCAGGCAGTCCTCCATCACATGGGCGACCTGCACGCCGGCATCCAGCCCGACGATCCGCGCCGCGCCCTTGAGCGAGTGCGCCGCGCGCATGCAGGCTTCGAGCTGGTCGGCCTGGGTCGGGTTGCGCTCCAGCGCCATCAGGCCCTGCACCAGCACCTGCGTCTGAGCCTCCGCCTCCAGGCGGAACAGCTCCAGCATCGATGCGTCCTTCATCTGGTCCGGGGTCATGCGAGGCTCCGGGTGGCGGCATCGAGCAGGGCTTCCTGATCGAGCAGGCGGATGCTGCGGCTGCGCCACAGCATCACGCCGCGGGTAAAGCGATCGGTGGCCGCGTGGTTCTGGGACGAAGCTTCGACTATGGCGCCCTCGTCCAACTCATGGATGCCTTCAACCTCGTCCACCGGCGAGATGATCGGCCCGCCAACGGCCGCCAGGATCAGCATGCGCGGCACGACGCGGGCGTCGTCACGAGTGGCCGTACGATTGTCGAGGCCGAGCAGCTCGCCCAGGGAAATGCACGCCACCAGGGTGCCGCGCACATTGGCCACGCCCAGCAGCGCTGGCGAGCGCTGGTGCGGCAGCGAGTGCACGACGCAGGACGGTGCCACCTCGGCCAGCGCGCGGGTGGGCAGGCCCAGCCATTCCTCGCCGAGTCGGAAGATCAGGTGCGGGCGGCCCTCTTCGATGGCCACTTCGGTGGGTTCGACAGGCGCCAGCTCCGCACCTTCGCTGCCCAGCGCGTAACGGTCCAGCAGGGTGATGGCGGCGGCGGCATGCACCGGGCAGTTACGGCAATGGATGTGCTCGGCCAGCTTCGGGCAGCTCCGGTCGCCGCGCACGCCGATGCGGTTCCAGCAGTCGTCCACTGACGGCAGGTCGGATCCAAAGGTGGCGTAGCCGCGTTCAACCATTGCGCTTTACTCCTCGCGCGGCGCGCTCCTGCAGACGCCGGGCGCCGGCCGTGTCGCCCTGGGCCGCGAGCAGTGCGGCCAGGTGCTGCAGGCTTTCCTGATGATCGGGTTGCAGGTACAGGGCCTTGCGGTAGAAGGCCTGCGCCTCGTTACCCTGGCCCTGGGCATCGGCCAGCAGGCCGAGCCAGTAGAAGGCTTCGGCGTCCGGGCCCTTCTCGGCCAGCAACGCCTCGCAACGCTGGCGCGCTTCGGCGGCCTGGCCGGCGTTGGCCAGCCGGGCGATCTCCACCAGCGCGTTACCGGCAGGCACAGTGACCGGCTGCTCGGGTTTGGCGGCCAGGCGCGGGCGCACCGGCGCGGGTTTGGGCGGAGCCGGACGTGGGATCGGCGCCGGCGCGGTCCAGTTCAGCGGCGCCATGCGGGGAGCCGGTTCGACGCTTTCCAGTGGGAAGGCGAAGGATTGCGGGACACCCAGCGGACGCAGCCCGATGCGCGACATCAGGCTGGCCTCGGCCGGGCCGATGAACAGCACGCCATCCGGCCGCGTCAGGCGACACAGCACTTCCACTACCTGTTCCTGGGTCGGCCGGTCGAAATAGATCAGCAGGTTGCGGCAGAACACATAGTCATAGGGCGCCTCGCCGGCCAGCAAGCCCTGCGCCAGCAGGTTGCCGACGCGAAAGCGGACCTTGCGGCGCACCGCCTCGGCGAGTTGGTAATCGTTGCCATCGGCGCTGAAATGGCGGTCGCGGAATTCCAGGCTGGAACCGCGGAAGGAGTTGCGGCCATAACGCCCTTCTTCCGCCCGCTCCAGCACCGCGCGGCTGACATCCAACGCATCGACCTGGAAGGCGGACGGTGCCAGTCCTGCGTCCAGCAGTGCCATGACGATCGAGTACGGCTCCTCGCCAGTCGAGCACGGCAGGCTCAGCACACGCAGCGGGCGGCTGCCGGCCAGCTCCAGCACGCGCCGGGACGCGAGATCGGCGAGCGCGCCGAAAGATTCGGGATAACGGAAGAACCAGGTCTCCGGAACGATCACCGCCTCGATCAGCGCCTGCACTTCCTCGGTGGAGCCCTGCAGAAGCATCCAGTAATGCTCGCCATTGCCACCGCTGACCTTGTTGCAGCGCTGGCGCACGGCGCGCTCGATCACGGCGTCGCCGACGGACTCGGCGTCCAGGCCGATTCGTTCCTTGAGCAACCGGGCGAAGCGCGGATCGGTGGTCATGCCGGCGCACTCCCGTCCAGCAGCAGGCGCGCGCGGGCTTCGTCGCTGAGCAACTGGTCGACGCTCACGCGCTGCAACAGGCCCTGCTCGTCTTCCAGAACGGGGCCAAGGTAGCGGGCGCTGCCGTTGTCCAGTTCATAGTCACGGAAGCTCGCCGGGTCGCGGCGCAAGGTGTGGGTGGCCTGTTCGAGGATCAGCCCGAGCCGCTGTTCCTGCCCTTCCGCAACGGCGCGATAGCGCACCAGCACCAGACGCGTACTGGTGCGGCGTGGCGCGCTGTGGCCGAAGGCGAGCTGGCTCATGTCCAGCACCGGCAGCAGCTCGCCACGGTGCGGAAACAGCCCGGCAACCCAGGCTGGTGCTTCCGGCACACGCTTGAGCGCCGGCACCGGCAGCACTTCGATCACGTCATGGACATCCAGCGCATAGCGGTCCGCACCCAGGCGGAATTGCAGGTACAGCCTGCCCGCCGCGGCGGTGTCAGACCTTGAAGCGCGAGACGCCATTGCGCAGTCCGTTGGCCACGAGGTTCAGCTCATCGATGGCGAAGCTGGCCTGACGCAGGGATTCCACAGTCTGCCCGGTGGCCTCGCCCAGCTGCACCAGCGCCTGGTTGATCTGCTCGGCGCCGGTGGCCTGGGCCTGCATGCCTTCGTTGACCATCTGCACACGCGGTGCCAGGGCCTGCACCTGCTGGATGATCTGCGAGAGCTGCTCGCCGACCTGGCCGACTTCGGAAATGCCGCGACGCACCTCCTCGGATAACTTGTCCATGCCCATTACGCCGGCAGAGACGGCGGACTGGATCTCGCGGACCATCTGCTCGATATCGTAAGTGGCCACGGCGGTCTGGTCGGCCAGCCGGCGCACTTCGGTAGCCACCACGGCGAAGCCGCGGCCGTACTCGCCGGCCTTCTCCGCCTCGATGGCGGCGTTGAGCGACAGCAGGTTGGTCTGGTCGGCCACCTTGACGATGGTGGTGACCACCTGGTTGATGTTGCCGGCGCGCTCGTTGAGGATCGCCAGCTTGGCGTTGACCAGCTCGGCAGCGCCCATCACGTGGTGCATGGTCTCTTCCATGCGCGCCAGGCCGAGCTGGCCGGAGCCGGCCAGGGTGGAAGTCTGCTCGGCAGCCGACGACACTTCGGTCATGGTGCGCACCAGGTCGCGCGAGGTGGCGGCGATTTCCCGCGAGGTAGCGCCGATCTCGGTGGTCGTGGCGGCGGTCTCGGTGGCGGTGGCCTGCTGCTGCTTGGAGGTGGCGGCGATCTCGGTGACCGAGGTGGTCACCTGGATGGCCGAGCGCTGCGCCTGCGAAACCAGGCCCTTGAGCTCCTCGGCCATGCCGTTGAAGCCGGTCTCTATCACCGCGAACTCGTCGTTGCGCTCCATCGCCAGGCGCGTGGTGAAGTCCCCGCTGCCCATCACCTGCAAACCTTTGACCACCTGGCTCACCGGTCCGGTGATGGCACGCATCAGCAACAGGCCGCACACCGCGGCGACGGCGATGGCCAGCAGCAGGGAGATCAGCATGATGGCCTTGGCGGTGGTCACCTCGGTGACGATGTTCGCGGAAGCGGCATCGGCGATCTCCTTGTTCAGCGAGATCAGTTGGTTGAGGGTCTTGCGGCCGTCTTCCCACATGGGCTCCAGGCGATCCAGCAGGAGCTTGCGCGCCGCTTCACGGTCAGTGCCGTAAAGCTGCAGTACCTGGCCCAGCAACGCGTCGTACTCGCTCGCCTGCTGCTTGAAGTGGGCGAGGATCTCATGGTCGCGCGGATCGTTGACGGTGCGTTCGTAGGAGGCAATGCGCTCGATCAGGGTGTCGTGATTGGCACGGAACTCCTGGCGACGAGCCTCGTCGAGGGCCTTGCCGTCACTCAGGCCGACCAACACCTGGGTCAGCAGGATACTGTCAGTCCAGGCCGAGCGGACGGTTGTCAGGGCGTAAGTGCCAGGCATGGCGTCCTCACTGACCCGCTTGGTGCTGGCCTCGACGCGCAGCAGGCGGGTGTAGGAAATCACCACCATCAGCAGCATGATCGCGATGACGACGGCAAAGCTGGCCAGGATGCGTTGGCGTAAAGTCCAGTTCTTCACAGCGTTCCCCAAGAGATTTGTGGCGTACTGATGTAGGAAGTATTCGGGGAAACACGCCGCGAAAGTAAATTCCTACCAAATCATCAGCAAGATAGGACATATAGTATCCGCAGACACCGGAACCTTTTCTCTTTATTCCGAATTTTTAGCACGCTGGTTCTGCCACTCTCACTCTTCCTGTCCTTCGGCCAATCCAAGACTCATGCTCAGCCTTGCCCTGGCCGCCCACCTTGGCCTGTTCCTCTCAGCCTTCACCGCCGCCACCCTGCTGCCACTGCAATCCGAAGCCTTGCTCGTGGCTCTGCTGCTGGGCGGCCAGTACCCCGTGTGGTCGCTATTGCTGGCCGCGAGCCTGGGCAATGTGCTCGGCTCGCTGGTGAACTGGCTGCTGGGCCGGGGTCTGGAGCGCTGGCGCGGGCGCCGCTGGTTTCCGGTGAGCGATGCGGCGCTGGAGAAAGCCCAGCGCCATTACCGGCGCTTCGGCAACTGGTCGCTGCTGCTCAGCTGGGCGCCGGTGATCGGTGACCCGCTGACACTGGTCGCCGGTGTCATGCGCGAGCCCCTGTGGCGTTTCCTGCTTCTGGTCAGCGTCGCCAAGGTCGGGCGCTACGCCGTACTGGCCTGGCTCACGCTCGCCTGACTTGCCCTTGGTCAGAACGGCCAGGAATTTCCTCTGCGAGTCCTGTTTTGCCACTGCAGCGAAAAATTGGCGCCAAGTAATATCACCGCGCCATCACCGTGCATGGCAGAGCCTGCCGGCTCCACACAATGGATGAAGAAAAGGGAAATTCACGATGTTCAGAAGCATGAGTATTGGCCGCCGCGCGTCCCTGGGTTTCGCTGTCATGGGCCTGCTCCTGGTGTTTCTTGGGTTGTTCTCGCTGTACAAGCTGTCGACCCTGCGCGCCGCTTCCGAGGAAATCGACAGCAACTGGCTGCTGAGCATCAGCCAGATGAACCAGCTGTCGGGCGACATCGCCCGCATCCGCCTGGAATCCATGCGCCTGCTGGTCAACCACGACAGCACCGCGCGCCAGCACAGCCTGGAGCTGATCGCCGAAGCGCGGCAGGACAAGGACAAGGTGCTGGCCGACTACCGCCGGCTGATCCTCAGCAGCGAAGAGCAGCAGCGCACCGATGAACTTCGCCAGGCGCTGGACGGCTACCTGGGCTTTGTCGACCAGTTGCTGGAAAAGGTCCGCCAGAACGACGAGGAAGGCGCGCTGCACATCCTCAACGGCAACATCACCCAGCAGGGCGCCGAACTGAACAAGCGCCTCACCGCGCTGATCGACCTCAACCGCAACGGCGCCGCTGCTGCCGCCGACCGCGCCGTGGAGCAGTTCCAGAGCGGCCGAATGGTGGTCGGCGGCATTCTGCTGCTGAGTGTCGGCCTGACCCTGCTACTGGCCTGGCAACTCACCCGCAGTATCGTCGTACCGCTAAGCCAGGCGGTGCGCGTGGCCCAGACCATCGCCAGCGGCGACCTGAGCCAGCGCTTCGGCATCGAGGGCCGTGACGAGCCGGCACAGTTGCTCAAGGCCCTCGCGGAGATGCAGACCAGCCTGCGCGAGACCATCCGTGGCATCGGCAATTCGGCCAGCCAGCTGGCCTCGGCCGCCGAGGAAATGCACAGCGTCATGGACGACAGCAGCCGCGCGCTGCAGCAGCAGAGCGACCAGATCGAGATGGCCGCCACCGCGGTCAACCAGATGACCAGCGCCGTGGAGGAAGTCGCCAGCAACGCCGCCTCGACCTCCGCCGCCTCCCGCGAGGCCATCGACGCCGCGCGCAGCGGCAGCGAGCGGGTGGACGAAACCTCCAGCGCCATCGGCATCCTGGCTGGTGAAGTGGGCCAGGCTTCGCAGCAGGCCGAAGCCCTGGCAAACCAGGCGCAGGACATCGGCAAGGTGCTGGAAGTGATCCGCAGCGTCGCCGAGCAGACCAACCTGCTGGCGCTCAACGCCGCCATCGAAGCCGCCCGCGCCGGCGAGGCCGGGCGTGGTTTCGCGGTGGTCGCCGACGAGGTTCGCTCGCTGGCCCAGCGCACGCAGAGCTCGACCCGTGAGATCGAGGAGCTGGTGTCGGCCATCCAGAACGGCAGCGATCGCACCGTCACCGCGCTGCTCAGCAGTACCGCCCACGCCGAGCGCACCGTCAGCCGCACCGGCGAGGCAGGCGACTCGCTGCAGGTGATCCTGCAACGCATGTCGCTGATCAACGAACGCAACCTGGTGATCGCCAGCGCCACCGAGGAACAGGCCCAGGTCGCCCGCGAGGTGGACCGCAACCTGCTGACCATCCGCGACCTGGCGACCCAGACCTCGGCCGGTGCCACCCAGACCAGCGCGGCAAGCCAGGAACTGTCGCGGCTGGCCGTGGACCTGAACGGCATGGTGGCGCGCTTCGTGGTCTGACGGCCCATGGCCCTACTCCCGTTTCGCCGTCGAGCTGGCGAAACGGGACGAGATGACAGGGAATTTTTCCGGTAACTTCCTATCCAATGGCCATCATGGAACGCCACAGGGTGGATAGATGAAACTGTTGAAATTCTCGGCCGTGCTGGCCGCAGCCGCATTGTTGAGCGCCTGCGGGGGGAACGAGGCCAAGGTCTGCGGCTCGGACGACGTGAAGAACCAGCTGGTGAAGGTCTTCCTCTCCGGCGCGCTTTCCGCCCAGTCCGATGCGCTGAGCAAGGCCGAGCTGAAGGACGTGGCGATCATCGACAAGGACCCGGACAGCGGCGTACTGGAATGCGTCGGCACCCTGACCGTACCGGTGGTCGGCCAGGTCGCCTCGGGCACCCTGAAGTACCAGATCGCCCCGGCGGCCAAGTCCGAGCACGACTACCTGCTGCTGCTCGCCGATGGCCCGCTGGCCAATGCCTTCGCCAAGCGCATCGAGGGGATGATCCCGCAGCAGTGAGGTTATCCACAGGCAATGAAAAACCGGCCCAGATGGCCGGTTTTTCATTGGGCGGGCATTTTGTAGGAGCGATGGCCCCTGGGAACGCCATTGAAAATGGAGTCCGCTGCGCAGGACAACATCGGCTTGCGGCGTATCCTCCAGGGAACTTTCGGCTTAAAAACCTTCCAGATCGATCAGCTCGCCCTCGAAGCGCAGCCAGCCGCCCTCTTCATTCGCCTCGCCACCCTGGATCTCGCCGTAATAGGACAACCCCTTATCCAGCGTCACGCAGACGTGGGTCGGCTCTTCCGGGGCATCCAGCTGGCCCTTGAAACGCACCTCGATCACGCCTTCTTCGGGAGCGCTGAGGGTGATGGTGACGCGGGCGTTATCCACTGCTTCGGCTTCGCGGCCCCAGTGCTCGGCGCTGACGGTAACGGTGGCGATCTCTTGACTCATGCTCGAACTCCAATACGAATGGCCCGCTGCGCAGGCCAAGTCGGCATAGGGTAAGCGACACCGTGTCGCCGCGATACCTCCCCGCCATGAACAAGGCCCGCATCGCGCGGGCCTCGTTCACTTCAAGCGCCGGTCAATCGGCGTGGATGTCGTTGTCCTTGGTCTCGCGCAGGAACAGCAGCGAGCACACCAGGCTCATCGCCGTCACCAGCACCGGGTACCAGAGCCCGTAGAAGATGTTGCCGGTATACACCACCAGGGCGAACGAGATGGTCGGCAGCAACCCGCCGAACCAGCCGTTGCCGATGTGGTACGGCAGCGACAGCGAGGTGTAGCGGATGCGTGTCGGGAACAGCTCGACCATCAGCGCCGCCAGCGGGCCATAGCAGCAGGTGGCGATGAAGATCAGCGCGACGATGATGGCCACCACCATCGGCCGGTTCACCAGCGAGGAATCAGCCACGGTCGGATAGCCGGCATCCTTCACCGCTGCGCCCAGCGCGGCGGCGTCGAAGCCCTCGATGCGCTTCTCGCCCACGGTCACCACCAACTCGCTACCAGCCGGCGCAGCCAGCGTGCTGTAGGGCACGCCGCCTTTCACCAGCAGCGTCTTGGCCTTGTCGCAGGCGCTGTCGAACTTGGCCTTGCCCACCGGATCGAACTGGAAGGTGCAGGTGGCCGGGTCCGCCATCACGGTGACCGGCGCCTGGCGCGAGGCCGCGTCGATCTGCGGGTTGGCGTAGTGGGTCAGCGCCTTGAACAGCGGGAAATACAGCACCGTGGCCAGCAGCAACCCGGTGATCAGCACCGGCTTGCGACCGACCTTGTCCGACAGCCAGCCCATGATCACGAACAGCGGCGCACCGATCACCAGCGCAACGATCAGCATCCCGTTGGATAGCGCCGGGTCGACCTTGAGCACCTGGGTGAGGAAGAACATCACGTAGAACTGCGCCGCGTAGAAGGTCACCGCCTGGCCGGCGTTGATGCTGAACAGCGCGATCAGCACGATCTTCAGGTTGCTCCAGCGGGTGAACGATTCCTTGAGAGGCGATTTACTCACCTTGCCCTCGGCCTTCATCTTCAGGAACGCCGGCGACTCGTGCATGGACAGGCGAATCCAGGTGGAGATGCCCAGCAGCACGATGGAAATCAGGAATGGCAGGCGCCAGCCCCAGGTTTCGAACTCCGGCCCGGTGAGCTGGCGGCAACCCCAGATCACCACCAGCGACAGCAGCAGCCCGCCGGTGGCGGTGCACTGGATCCAGCTGGTGTAGGCGCCGCGTTTGTGGTCCGGCGCGTGTTCGGCCACGTAGATCGCCGCGCCGCCGTACTCCCCGCCCAACGCCAGGCCCTGCAACAGGCGCAACACGATGAGGATGACCGGTGCCGCCACGCCGATGGTGGCGTAGGCCGGCAGCAGGCCGACGGCGAAGGTCGACAGGCCCATCAGCAGGATGGTGACGAGAAAGGTGTACTTGCGCCCGATCATGTCGCCCAGGCGGCCGAACACCAGCGCGCCGAAGGGACGGACGAGGAAGCCGGCGGCGAACGCCAGCAGGGCGAAGATGAAGGCAGTGGTGTCGTTGACCCCGGCGAAGAAGTGCTTGGCAATGATCGCCGCCAGCGATCCGTAGAGGAAGAAGTCGTACCACTCGAACACCGTGCCGAGCGACGAGGCGAAGATCACCTTGCGCTCGTCGCGACGCGTGGTCGCGGGACGCTCATAGGAGCTGGGCTGTGCTACATCGGTCATTACGGGCTCTCCTGCCCCTTCTGGGGGCTCTTGTTTTTGTCAGCCTCGACTGCCACGGCCTTCACACCGCGCGATACCGGTTGTCTTGCTACACGCCAAATAAAAAGTGGGCAGACGGGATCGCCGTCACGCCACCGGAGCTTCCTCCTGTGTGCGCCCACTGGAAGGGATGACCTCCGCGCCGCGCGCGGGTTCGCTCAAAATCATCTGCGCGGCCTTTTCCGCGATCACCAGCACCGGCGAACAGCTGTTGCCGGAGGTCAGGCTGGGCATGATCGAAGCGTCGGCGATGCGCAGGCCGGGAATGCCATGCACGCGCAACTGGCTGTCCACCACCGCCCCCCCGCCCTGCCCCATGCGGCAGGTACCGGCCGGGTGGAAGATGGTGGTGCCGATCTCGGCGGCGGCGCGGTGCAGGTCTTTCTCGGTCTGGTAATCCGGGCCGGGCTTGAACTCCACCGGGTTGAAACGCGCCAGCGCGGGTGCGGCGGCGATACGCCGGGTCAGGCGGATGGCATCGGCGGCTACGCGCAGGTCCTGTGGGTGGCTCAGGTAGTTGGGCTGGATCACCGGTTTGTCGCGCGGGTCGAGCGAACGCAGCGTGACCGAGCCACGGCTCAATGGGCGCAGGTCGCACACCGAAGCGGTGAACGCCGGGAAGCTGTGCAACGGCTCGCCGAAGCGCTCCAGCGACAGCGGCTGCACGTGGTATTCGAGGTTGGCCGAACGCTGGCCGGGGTCGGACTTGGCGAACGCGCCCAGTTGGCTCGGCGCCATGGACAGAGGCCCGCTGCGCTTGAACAGGTACTCCAGGCCCATGCCCATCTTGCCCCACAGCGTCGAGGCGATCTGGTTCAGCGAAGGTGCGCCGTTCATGCGGTAGATCAGGCGCAGCTGCAGGTGATCCTGCAGGTTGCCGCCGACGCCGGAGAGCTCATGGCGCACTCCGATTCCGTGCTTCTCCAGCAGATCGCGCGGACCGATGCCCGAGCGTTGCAGCAACACCGGCGTGTTGATCGCCCCGGCGCAGAGGATCACCTCGCGCCGGGCCCGCAGTTCACGCCGAGCCCCCTGCCAGTTCACTTCCAGGCCCACCGCGCGACCGTTTTCCAGCAGTACACGATGGGCTTCGACGTGGGTCAGCACGGTGAGATTGGCGCGGTTGGCAATGGGCCGCAGGAAAGCCTTCGACGCATTCCAGCGAACGCCGGAACGCTGGTTCACCTGGAAATAGCCGCAGCCTTCGTTGTCGCCGCCATTGAAGTCCTCCACCGAGCGCACGCCGGACTGCGCCGCCGCTTCGCGGAAGGCATCGAGGATCGCCCACGACAACCGCTGCTTCTCCACCCGCCATTCGCCGCCGGAGCCGTGCAAGTCGCTTGCGCCGGCGAAGTGGTCCTCCATCTTCATGAATAGCGGCAGCAGGTCGTTCCAACCCCAGCCAGGATTGCCCTCGGCCGCCCAGCCGTCGTAGTCCAGCGCCTGGCCGCGCATGTAGATCATGCCGTTGATCGAGGAGCAGCCGCCCAACGTGCGCCCGCGCGGGTACTTGATGGCGCGGCCGTTCAGGCCCGGCACCTTTTCGGTGTCGAAACACCAGTCGGTGCGCGGGTTGCCGATGCAATAGAGGTAACCGACGGGGATGTGGATCCAGGGATAGTTGTCCGGGCCGCCGGCTTCGAGCAGCAGCACGCGGTTGGCGGGGTCGGCGGACAGGCGGTTGGCCAGCAGGCAGCCGGCAGGGCCCGCGCCAACGATCAGGTAGTCATAAGCATCCAGTGCCTGCGGCATGGAAAGCACCTCGTCGTTTCTTGTTCTTTTGGGTATGACGACTGAGCCTAGTCGTTCGTTCGTGATAAAAGAACAGTCGTTTCGAGTCACCTGCTGTGCGTTTTCTAACAGTGCGCCTTCTGCCAACGAGAGCCGCCCATGTTCGACTGGAATGACCTGCGCTACTTCCTCGAGCTGCACCGCAGCGGCCGCCTGCTGACCACCGCCAAGCGCCTGGGCACCACCCACGCCACCGTGGCGCGGCATATCGAGAGCATCGAGCGTGACCTCGGCACCCAGCTGTTCGCCCAGCACACCGGCGGCTACCAGCTCACCCCGGCCGGCCAGGCGCTGCTCAAGCACGCCGAGGCCATGGAAAACACCGCCCTCCTCGCCCAGGAGGAAATGAGCCAGGCCATCTCGCCGCTGGGGCAGATCCGCATCGGCGTCACCGAAGGCCTGGGCACCATGTTCCTCGCCCCGCGCATGGGCGAACTGATGCAGAGGTATCCCGGGCTGGAGGTGGAACTGGTGTCGGTGCCACGCTTCGTCAGCATCACCAACCGCGAGGCGGACATCGCCATCACCCTGGAACGCCCCAGCGCCGACCTACTCATCAGCCGCCTGCTCACCCGCTACCGCCTGAGCCTGTTCGCCAGCCCCGCCTACCTGGAAAACGCCCCGCCCCTGCGCGACCGCGAGGACCTCAGCCAGCACCCGTGGATCGGCTACGTCGACGACCTGCTGTTCAGCCAGGAACTGCTGTTCCACCACAGCTTCTGCCGCCACCCGCAGGTGGTGTTCCGCAGCACCAGCGTGGTTGCCCAGCAACAAGCCGCCCAGGCGGGCATCGGCATCGCCATCCTCCCGCAGTACATGGGCCTGCACGACCCACGGCTGGTGCCGGTGCTGCCGGAGGAGTTCATCGAACGGGAATACTGGATGTGCACGCGGCGCGAGTTGCACCGGTCGGTGCGGCTGAGGCTGGTGTGGGATTTCCTGGTGGAGGTCTGCGGCCGCGAACAGGGCATTCTCGTCGAGGGGAAGAACGCAGCTCCCTAGCCACGCGGGCCGTTGCACATGCCGCACCGTCGCGCCAAGACTGCCGTGGCGCAGTGCGGCTATTCCGTAGGGGCAGGAGCGCCGCTCTTCACGCTTCCTCAACCACACCAGTCGCAATTCGGTGGACTGGCAGACGAAGACCATCGCATCAAGGGCATCAATGAAGGCCAGCGGTTCGTAAACGCCCGCGATTCCCCGTCCTGTCGTCCTGAGAAAGCCGTCCTACCCCCGAAGAGGACACTCTGTTCCTCAGCAAACCCTGATTCCAGAGCAGGCTCTGCCTGAAGCGTCTGATTTGGATGCCGCGCTATACAACACCATTGCTGAACACGGGCTGAACAAACATAACTTCCTTGTCCAGGTAGCACATGCCAGTGCTGCCCATCCCTGACAGGAAGTACAGAGATGAATGCTCCAGCCTCGCAGGAAGTCCCGTCCTCGCCCCTCGACACGGGCCTTCAATGCCTGATTACGCTGTCGAGCTTCCACGGCATCGCCGCCAGCGCCGAGCAACTGCGCCACGAATTCGCCGAAGGCGCCCAAACCTTTGACCGCGACCGCCTATTACTCGCCGCCCGGAAACTTGGGCTGCTCGCCAAATCCGCACAGTCACAACCATTACGCCTGGCACAAACGCCACTGCCCGCCATTGCCGAAGCCGTCGACGGCAGCTTCTTCATCCTTGCCCGTGTCGATCAGGGCCAGGCGTTGATCCAAGTCCCCGGACAACGCCCCGAAGCGATACCGCTGGCCAATCTGAAGGAACGCTGGAACGGCCGGCTGATCCTGTTGCGGTCCCAGGCGTCCATTGGTGGTGAACTGGCACGTTTTGACTTCACCTGGTTCATTCCCGCCATCGTCCGCTACCGCAAATTGCTCAGCGAGGTATTGATTGCCTCCTTCTTCCTCCAGCTGTTTGCCCTGCTGACGCCATTGTTCTTTCAGGTAGTGATGGACAAGGTCCTGGTCCATCGGGGCCTGTCCACCCTCGATGTGCTATGTGTCGGGCTGCTGACCATCCTCATCTTCGAAAGCCTGCTCAGCGGCCTGCGCACCTACGTCTTTGCCCACACCGCCAGCCGCATCGATGTGGAGCTGGGCTCACGCCTGTACCGCCATCTGATCGCCCTGCCCATCGCCTATTTCCATGCACGACGGGTCGGCGACTCGGTAGCGCGGGTGCGCGAGCTGGAGAACATTCGCAGTTTCCTGACGGGTAATGCGATCACGCTGCTGCTGGATCTGCTGTTCTGCGTGGTGTTCATCGCGGTGATGCTGGTCTACAGCGGTTGGCTGACGCTGGTGGTGATCTTGTCATTGCCGGTCTACGTGCTGCTGTCGCTGCTTATCACCCCACCCTTGCGCGCTCGCCTGCAGGAGAGCTTCAACCGCGGCGCGGAGAACCAGGCCTTTCTGGTCGAATCCCTCAACGGCATCGACACCCTGAAATCCCTGGCAGTGGAGCCGCAGTCCACACGGCGTTGGGACAACCAACTGGCCGCTTACGTCGCCGCCAGTTTTCGCACACAGGTTCTCTCTACGCTGGCGAACGAGGGCGTCGGCCTTATCGGCAAGCTGGTGACCGTGATGACCCTTTGGCTCGGCGCGCGCCTGGTCATCGAGGGAGACTTGTCGGTCGGCCAGTTGATCGCCTTCAACATGCTTGCCGGCCGCGTGGCCCAGCCGATCATGCGCCTCGCTCAGCTATGGCCGAATTTCCAGCAGACCGGCGTTTCCATGCAGCGCCTGGGCGACATTCTCAATACCCGCAGCGAGGCCGGACTCGGCCAGCGCAGCTCGCTGCCGCCGTTGCGCGGTCGGATCGAGTTCGATCAGGTGTATTTCCGCTATCGCAGCGATGGCTCGGAAGTACTGCGCGGCATCAGCCTGGATATTCGCCCAGGCGAGGTAATCGGCATCGTCGGCCGCTCGGGCTCGGGCAAGAGCACTCTCACCCGTCTGTTGCAACGCCTTTACGTGCCCGATCGTGGGCGGGTACTGGTGGATGGCATGGACCTGGCGCTGGCCGAAATGTCTTCGCTGCGTCGGCAGATCGGCGTGGTGTTGCAGGAGAACCTGCTGTTCAACCGCAGCATCCGCGACAACATCGCCCTCACCGACCCAGGCGCGGCGCTGGAGCGGGTGATCGAGGTCGCCCACCTGGCCGGCGCCCACGAGTTCATCCTGGAACTGCCCGAAGGCTACGACACTATCGTCGGCGAACACGGCGCCTCACTTTCGGGCGGCCAGCGGCAACGCATCGCCATCGCCCGTGCGCTGCTGAATAACCCGCGCATCCTGATCTTCGACGAGGCCACCAGCGCGCTGGACTACGAGTCCGAGCGGATCATCCAGCAGAACATGCGCGCCATCTGCCAGGGCCGCAGCGTCATCATCATTGCCCACCGCCTGAGTGCGGTGCGTCGAGCCAACCGCATCGTGGTGCTGGAGCGCGGGCAGATCGTCGAGCAAGGCAGTCATGCCGAACTGTTGCTCCTTGAGCAGGGCCACTACGCGCGCCTGAACCAGTTGCAGCACGGTGACGACCAATGAGCGCCCATCGCGAGCTGCTGCAGCGCTATCGTCTGGCGTGGAACCACGCCTGGGGCCTGCGCCACAGCCTGGACACAACTCCGCGCTTGCCTCACGAAGCACAGTTTCTCCCCGCCGCCTTGGCCTTGCAGGAAACCCCCGTTCACCCGGCCCCTCGCTACCTGCAATGGCTGATCATGACGCTGGCGACACTGGCCGTTCTCTGGGCCGTCCTGGGCCAGGTGGATGTGGTCGCCACCGCCAACGGACGCATCGTCCCCAGTGGCCGCAGCAAGGTCATCCAGCCGCATGAAGTCGCCGTGGTGAAGGCCATTCACGTCACCGATGGCCAGGCCGTGAAGGCCGGCGATCTGCTGGTGGAGCTAGACCCGAGCCAGACCAGCGCCGATGTCGAGCGATTAGGCAGCGATCTGCTCGCCAGCCAGGTGGATGCAGTTCGCGCGCAGGCCATGCTCGATGCGATCACCAACCAACACCCCCCCACCAACGTCGCCGCCAAACTGCCACAAGCCAGCGTTGAGCAACAACAAGCCGCCAACCTCTGGCTGCAAGGTCAGTACCAGGAGTTGCGCAGCGGCCTGGCGCAGCAGGAAGCGGTGATTGCCCAGCGCAGCGCAGAAATCCAGGCCGCGAGACTGTCAGCCAGCAAACTGGAGCAGATGCTGCCCATCACCCGGCGCATTACTTCCGACTATGCGCGCCTGGCGGAGCAAGGGTTGGTGCCCAAGCACCACTACCTGAACAAGCAGCAGGAGCAGATGGAGCAGGAGCGTCAACTGACCGAGCAGCAAAGCCGCATACTCGAACTCACATCAGCGCGGCAAGCCGCGCAACAGCAACGGGAAACCACCCTGGCGCAAAACCGCCGCGCCATGCTCGACCTGTTGCACCAGTCCGAGCAGAAAGCCGCCGCCCTGCAACAGGAGCTGCACAAGGCCGAACGCCTGGACAGCCTCACCCGCCTCACCGCTCCGGTGGACGGCACCGTCCAGCAACTGGCGATCCATACCGCTGGTGGCGTGGTCACCGAAGCGCAACCGCTGATGGTGCTGGTGCCCCGCGACCAACCGATAGAAATCGAAGCCCAGCTGGAGAACAAGGACATTGGCTTTGTGCATCCGGGCCAGGACGTGGCCGTAAAGATCGAGGCCTTCAACTTCACCAAGTACGGCGTGCTCCACGGGAAAGTGCTGAGCCTCTCCGAGGACGCTATTGAGGACGAAAAGCGCGGGTTGCTCTATAGCCTGCACATCGAACTCAACCAGAACCATATCCGTGTGGGCAGCGAAGATTTGCCGCTGACACCGGGAATGGCAGTGCGTGCGGAAATTAAGACCGATCGACAACGGGTTATTGACTACTTCCTCAGTCCGTTGAAGCGATACATGGATGAGAGCTTGGAGGAAAGATGACATGCAAGTAAGCATCGTGAATTTAAAAGCGCACCCATGAAAACTCAGCACACCGACAAACACTTAACCAAACGGAAATGCAGACATGACCAATATGACACCCTATTCACAATCCGGGCAGGATGAAATCGACTTCATACTTAAAAAAGGCGAATCCGCTAGAAAATGGATACTACCCGCAAACAAAACTATAACTTGGTCAACACTTGCAAACCAAGACACAGGAGTACTCGGGTCAAATTTCGGATTCACAGACCCCGCTCAAAAATCACTAATCAGCTCAGTACTCCAAAGATATTCAGAAGTGACAAATGTCAACTTCCTCTATACCTCCCCTTCCTTCAGCCCCGTGGCCGACCTACTGATATATAACATGCGCACCGACGCTTATAATGGCGTAGCCGTCGTCAACCCAGGCGACCAATATGCAACTATCGGCTTACGTGTTGAACATCAAAACACCCCCCAAGGCTGGGCAGTTACAGCTCATGAGGTCGGACACATTTTAGGCCTGCAACACACACATGAAAAAATCAATAACGAATGGATCTACTCCTCCAACGCTTCAATGTACAACAAAATCGATACAGTCATGTCATACAATAGCGTAAGAAAATTTTACTATGAGTACCAAGCAGAACCAACCGATTTAGGTATTTATGACATCGCCGCAATTCAATATCTTTACGGAGCAAATACCTCATTCAACAGCGGCGACACGATCTACAAATACTCATATGTTCCATTCTATAGCACGATATGGGACGGCGGCGGTATAGACACAATCGATCTCAGTAACTTCACATCCGGATCAAATCTAAATCTAAACAATGGAACCCGCAGCGACATATTTTTCAGACCCACCAACGAGACATTTGCATCGCACGTTTTCATGGGTGAGCGCGCTTTAGGCATCGCCTATGGAGCCAACATAGAGAATGCTCGAGGCACGCAGGGAAATGACACCATACAAGGAAATGAATTAAACAACATAATATGGGGGGAGAATGGTGACGATGTAATCTACGGAAACGCGGGAAATGACATCCTATATGGCGGCGCGGGCAATGATATTCTGGATGGCGGCGCAGGTAATGACATTCTCGATGGGGGCACGGGTACCGATACGCTCAGAGGTGGAACGGGCGACGACCGATACATCATTGACAACGTAGGAGACGTTATCATAGAGAACCCCGGAGAGGGATATGACTCAATCGAAATATTCGGCGCCTCCATATCTCAATACGCCCTCCCCGACAACATAGAAGGCATAAACTGCACTCAAGCCAGCGGCAATATGGCGCTAACTGGGAATAATTTAGATAATATAATAATAGGGACAAATGGTGACAATTTAATTACAGGCGGAAGAGGAAATGACAAACTTCAAGGAAACGGGGGTGGCGACACCTATATATTCAACAAAGGAGATGGCTCCGACACAATCCTGGAGGCTCAAAGAAGCACAAACCCATTCGACATTGACATTCTAAAGTTTGGCCAAGGGATAAACTTTGACCAACTTTGGTTTAGCAAGGAAAATATCTCCGGCTCGTTAGTTGTAAAAATCATAGGAACAAGCGACAAAGTTTCCATTGATTTCTGGTACTCCAGCAGCAGTGGGACCCCTAATTGGTCAGAGTGCTATATAGAAAAGTTCCAGACCAGCAACGGCAAAACCTTAAATTACGACAAGGTCGACCAATTAGTTAATGCCATGGCGGCGTTTTCACCTCCTGCACTTGGTCAGACCACCCTCCCCCCCAACTATCAGCAAGCACTTGCACCGGTTATAGCCGCTGCTTGGAGTTGACGTAGCTTCGGCGGTGCTCGCAAGAGCATCGCCATTTATATATCCATGGATCAAAAAATGCCAAAATTCAGCATAATACTTACCGTCTACAATGGAGAGCAATTTCTCAACATCAATACATGAAGAGATTCGCGAGCAGCGTGACGATCTTCTTCAGACCTGCCAACGTTTCTGGAGTGGAAAAACTGTGAAGATCAAAGTTTCATCTTTGGTGCCAACCTTGCGGCTCGCCTGTCATTTAATCTAACGCAACGACGCCGAGTCGAGCGCCTCACAGAAGTGCGGAAAGTGGCGCTCGACAAGTACGTCCGGCAGGATGAACTGTGGAAAGCTCTTCGATGAATTGTTTTTGTGTAGCACATGTAAGCACAAACCGGAGTCATCAACAGGAAGAGCGATGTGTGCACCCCTGTTGCGCGCCGCCGTTGCAAAAAGCCCATCCTCGTTGAAAGAAATTGGCTCGAACGGATGCTCGGCCCAGAGACGTTTCGTATAAAAATAGCTAAAACCGAATCCAAGATGGTTCTCGAGAAACGCCTGACTTCCTTCAGGAATTTCGTGAAGTGTAACCGGTCTACCGCTCCAACAGAAATGCAAACCGGCCTTGCACATCAGATCCCAATAGGCAAATTTTTTATACACTCTGCTATAGATGAAGAATGCGCTTAGCTTTACAAAGTCAGCCCCATGCAACCGCATCTGGCCAAGCATCGCTGCAAGATAATTTGGCGCATAGACTTCATCATCATCAAAGTGGGCGATAATATCGCCCCTGGCAATTTCATTGGCTAGATTGCGCTTCTCGCCGATTGTCTTTCGCGAAGGCAAATGTCGATAAACAACTCGAGAATCACTCAAGCTTTCCATAAAAGCACTTGGTTTATCACTGTCATCGATAACTACCCATTCCAGAGACTCTACACTTTGCGAGCAGAACGAACGATAAGCAAACGGTAGCAGCGACTCACGATTCCATGTGGGGGTTATGACGCTTATTGCGGGCTTAACCGCGACAGAATGCCGGCTAGGTGACATGCAAAAATCCCTCCTTTATTGATTTTTCATCCTATAGCGATACTCTCGAATAAGCATCTAACTGGAAACCTGTGTAGAGAACCAATTTCAAACCGTGAACCAACGCATGAACACACTATCAATTACAAACTCTTTACCCCCATTAAATCCCTCTGTCCCAACAACTAATAATCAAGAAGCTCAAAAGCCAGCACCGCCCTAACCTGGGACACTCAAATAAAATCTATCCCATACCTTTCAGGAATTCCTGACAGCAATTTCCGAATTACTTAAACGGAATTCCCCTGAAGATATCGGCATCCCATACCGGAGACATTTCATGCGCCAGCGCCAACCCAGACTGTCAGTACAAACCATTGTCGATGCGCTCAACAGCGGAGCCCCCGCTCGTGGTGAAGCTCTGGCGCGACAACTGCTTCGTAGCCAACCGCGCAACGCCGAGGCTCTTCATTTGTGCGGAGTCGCCTGTCTAAGCCAAGGCAAGGCAACACTGGCGCGAGAGTTGATCAAGCGCGCCCTAACCGTACGCAAGGATGCTACCTATTACTTGAATTTGGCTCTGGCCGAGCGAGCACTGAGCAATGACAACGCCGTGGAGGAGGCATTCCGGTGCTGCCTGCAACTACAACCACGGAATGCACAAGCGGCCAACAACCTGGCGAACCTCTGTAACAAGCAACGCCGCTACGCAGAAGCCGAACAATTTTACCGCCAGGCCATTGCCAGCAACCCCGGCTACCTCCTGGCCTACAAAAACTTTGGGAACCACCTGTGCGAATGCGGCCAAAGTGAGACGGCTATTCCCGTTCTTACTCAAGCACTCACGCTGGGCCCGGATAGAACCGACCTCCAACTGGAACTGGCCAGAGCGCTACGAAATCGAAAACGCTTCAGCGAGGCCGCTAAATGGTTTGCCGAGGCCAAGCAATGGGACGATTTGCAATTGGCTCTGCGCACACTGGGTAGCTGGCCCCAACTGGCAGCAGTTGACACTGAGCTTCTGCAGAAACTGCAAACATCACCACAGGATGCGTTCACCCCCTGGAGCCTGATCAACTTGCCCGGACTTTCCCCGGAACTACACCGTGATGCCGCTCGCCACTTTGCCGAGTCGCGCTGGTCACAGGAGCTGCTCGCCTCACCCTTGAGCAGCGAGCCCACAGAGGGCGAATGCCTACGCATCGGCTACCTGTCCAGCGACTTCTATGACCACGCGACGATGCACCTGATGATGGGCGTGCTGGAGGCGCACGACTGCGCCAGGGTGGATATCCACCTATTCGACTACAGCCCCGAGCGCGACGATGACTTCACCCGCCGCATCGCCGCAACTGGCCTGCACCGCCACAACCTGCGCGAGCTGTCCGACGAGGCGGCGGCGAAGCTGATCGCAGAACAGCGTCTGCACATCCTGGTGGACCTGAAGGGCTACACCACCGGCGCGCGCCAGGGCATCACCGCATTGCGGCCGGCGCCGGTGATCATCAATTGGCTGGGCTATCCGGGCAGCCTGGGGCATCCACGCCTGGCGGATTACCTGATCGGTGATCCGACCGTGACGCCAGCCGAGCACGCTGCGCATTTCAGCGAGACGCTGGCGCTGATGCCCCATAGCTACCAACCCAATGACCGGGACCGCCCCTTGAACCCGCCGCCCGGTCGAACGGAAGTCGGGCTACCGGAAAAAGGCGTGGTGTTCGCCAGTTTCAACCAGTTGCTCAAGCTCAATCCGGGCGAATTCGACCTGTGGTGCAGATTGCTGCGGGAGGTGCCGGGGGCCGTGCTCTGGCTGCTGGAGCCCGAGGTCGAGGAGGCCCGCGACAATCTTCGGCGCGAGGCACAGCAGCGTGGAGTGGCCGCCGAACGCCTGATCTTCGCGCCACGCCTGAAACAGAATGAGCACCTCGCCCGCCTCTGCCTGGCCGACTTGGCCCTGGACAGCTTCCCCTGCACCTCGCATACCACCGCCAGTGATGCGCTCTGGGTGGGGGTACCGCTGATCACTCGACTGGGCGAGACCTTTACCAGCCGCGTGGCGGGAAGCCTGCTCAAGGCGCATGGTTTTGACGAACTGGTAGCGAAGGATGCAGAGGACTGCTTCGAGCGGCTGAAAGCCCTGGCCCTCGACAACAGCGCACGCACTGAGCTGCGCCAACGGCTGTCGGCAGCACGGATGGACTCGCCGTTGTTCGACACGGCGCGCTTCACCCGTGATCTGGAAGCCTTGTACCAGGCAATCTGGCAGCACCACTGCACCGAGCCGGAAGAGCGCTCCGAGGTTGTGCTGGCGGATTAGTTGCAGGAACGAGGGGGACGCCCAGTCCTTGCTCGCGAACCCATCCAGCGCCGGAGCCGGGGGAAGGCTGTTCGCGAGCAAGCTCGCTCCTACGAAAGCGAGAGCGGAAGGGTCACTCCGCGCGGGCGTGCTCGACCTTGTCGGAGGCGGACCAGAGGCGGTAACGGACTTCGACGTCTTTCGGCGCGTAGATCACGATGGGCAGTTTGCTGTTGTAGCGCAGCACGAAGCCTTCGCCGATCACCGGGACGAAGTCCTTCTTGCTCTTGCCTTCGGGGCAGGCCATCAGGGTGCTGGCCGGGCCGCTGACCTTGTCCAGGCGGTAGTAGGAATAGCCCCAACCTTCCAGGGTCTTCTCTTCCAGGGTGCCGCCCAGGCGCTGGCGGTTGCAGTCGACGGTCAGCGTCTTGCCGGCGAGGATCTCGACCTTGAAGTTCTCTTCATGGGCCTGCTCGGGCAGGTGGATGACCTGGCGGACGAAGCCGTCCTCGGCCTTGGGATAGGGCGCGACGTCTTCCAGTTTGGCGGCGTTGGCCAGGGTGGCGGTAGCGCTGAGCAGCAGCGCGGTGGGCAGGGCGAAACGTACGAACGGCATGAAGCCTCCTTGCAGAATTGAGGAACGAACGCGCCGCGAGGGTGCGTTCGTCCGAGCCTCTCTGACCGTCAGATTGTACGAATGCTCCTGCGGTCGTGCCCTGAGTTGTATCAAGCTACTTCACCCCCGGCCTTCGCCTGCTGTTCCAGGTGCGCCTGGAGTTCCGGGGCGAGGTTGAGGTTGTAGGCCAGTTCGTCGAGGTAGGTGCGCTCGGCGTCCTGCTGGTCGTCCACCAGCATCACGCTGACCAGGTACATTTCCGCGGCAACGGCGGGATCGCCCTGGGCGGTTTGCGCGACGTCCGCGGCGTCCAGCGGTTTCTGCATTTCGGCGTCGATCCAGGCCTGCAATTGCGGCTCGCCGGCGTGGCGCTGCAGCTCTGCCTGGATCGCCGCCTGCTCGCGCTCATCGATACGGCCGTCCGCCTTGGCAGCCGCGAGCATGGCAGTGAGTATCGCGTGACTGTGGGCTTCGGCCTCGGGGCCATCGAGCTGGTCGACGGTGGTCAGCGATTGCTGCTGCGAGGGATTGGCATTCTGCTGGCGCTGCCAGTTCTGATAGGCCTGGTAGGCCATCATGCCCAGCGAGGCGAGCATGGCGTAGTTGACGCCGCCGCCCGTGGAACGCCCCTGGGGAGCGCCGCCGGAACTGGCGCCACCACCGAGCATGCTGCCCAGCACACCACCCAGGCCGCCCAGACCACCACCACCGGAGCCGCCCGCGCTACCACCGCCGAGAATCGAACCCAGACCGCCGCCTCCGCCACCGCCCAGCAGCCCGCCGAGCAGGCCACCCAGGCCACCGAGCGGGTCCGCGCCACCGGCGCCACCCTGTTGCTGTTGCGCCGCCGAGCCCTGTCCGGCCCGCAGCAGTTGTTCCAGTAGATCGGTCGTGTTCATGATCAGTCCCTCGCCATCGCGCGGTGTGCGTTGGGCAACGATAGTCCCGCCACACCGATGCGCCAGCGCCGTCCGCCAGCCGGCCCGGAATGGTCGGGACGCCCGGCGACGGAGACTGATGCCCGGCACCATCGGGTGCCAGGCGAAGCGGCGCAGCCGCGCCCTTTATCCAGCGGATGCGAGGAAGGTCACGTCACTCAGGCGGGCACCGCGTCCAGCGCCTTCTGCGCCTGGGCTTCCAGCTCGACCTTGAGGCCGGCGTCGAGGCTCAGCTGGCGCGCCAGTTCATCCAGGTAGGCACGCTCCATGAAGTTGGTCTCGTCGACCATCAGCAGGCTGGCCAGGTACATCTCGGCGGCCATTTCCTCGCTGGTGGCGGCGCGAGCGACCTCGGCCGGATCGAGCGGCTTGGCCAGTTCGCGGTCGAGCCAGCCCTGCAGCTCGAGGTCGCCGGTGAGCTTGGCGATTTCGCCGTCGATCAGCTGGCGTTCGCGATCATCGATATGTCCGTCGGCTTTCGCGGCGGCGACGATGGCCCGCAGGATCGCATGGCTATGCTGCTCGGCCTGGGCCGGCGGCAGGCGGTCAACGGTCTGCGGCTCGCCGCGCGGCGCGCTGGCCTGCTTCTGCTGCCAGTTGCCGTAGGCCTTGTAGGCCAGCACGCCCAACGCCGCGAGGCCGCCGTAGGCGACGACCTTGCCGCCGACCTTGCGCGCCTTCTTGCTGCCCATCAGCAAGCCCAGAGCGCCCGCTGCCAGAGCGCCGCCACCGGCGCCGGACAGCAGGCTGCCCAGGTCCAGGCCACCTTTGCTGCCGCCCTGTGCGGGTTGGCCGCCGCCCTGCTGGGTCAGGCCCTTGTTCTGCATCAGTTCCTGCCCGGATTTGAGCAGTTGGTCGAGCAGGCCACGTGTGTTCATGGCGATCTCCACTAGCTATCGAGATGAAAAGTCAGGCCTCCGACTCTAGCTCGCAGCCTTGTCAGAGCGGAGTTGCAGAGTGCTTCCGGATATTGCGGGCCTTTGCCGGCGGGTCCGCAGGGCAAATAGGCCGCTTTCATTCGATTAAAAAGAATGCTCCTATAGATTTTCGATAATCAACAATGAAATGCGCCGAGACCGGCTAGACAAGGCTCTAGATCGCGACTCCGCGCGCCAGCGGCCAATCGCCCATGATGACCCTCCGCCAGATCCGCCACTTCATCGCCGTCGCCGAGACCGGCTCGATCTCCGCCGCCGCCCAGGCGGTGTTCATTTCCCAGTCGACCCTGACCCTCGCCATTCAGCAATTGGAAGAAGAGATCGGCGTGCGCCTGTTCGACCGCCACGCCAAGGGCATGACCCTGACCCACCAGGGCCACCAGTTCCTGCGCCAGGCGCACCTGATCCTGGCCACCGTGGAGAACGCCAAGCGCAGCCTGCAGCAGAGCACCGACCAGGTGGCCGGCAGCCTGACCATCGGGGTGACCAGCCTGGTGGCGGGTTACTACCTGGCCGACCTGATCAACCGCTTCCAGCGCGCCTTCCCCAACGTGAAGACCCGCGTGGTAGAGGACGAGCGCCCGTACATCGAGCACCTGCTGGTAAGCGGCGAGATCGACGTCGGCGTGCTGATCCTCTCCAACCTGGAAGACCGCCACGCCCTGCAGACCGAGGTGCTCACCCACTCGCCGCACCGCCTGTGGCTACCGGCGCAGCACCCGCTGCTGGAGCGCGACAGCATCGCCCTTGCCGATGTGGCGGGCGAGCCATTGATCCAGCTGAACGCTGACGAGATGGGCCTGCACACCCAGCGCATCTGGTCGCGCGCCGGACTCGTGCCACAGGTGACGCTGCGCACCGCCTCGGTGGAAGCGGTGCGAAGCCTGGTGGCGGCGGGCCTGGGCCTGTCGATCCAGCCGGACATGACCTACCGCCCCTGGTCGCTGGAAGGCGACATCATCGAGGCGCGGCCGCTGGTGGACCTGTCCGAGCCGTTGGATGTCGGCCTGGCGTGGCGTCGCGGCACCGCGCGGCCGGCACTGGTGGACCCGTTCCTCACCGTCGCCCGAGAGCAGCCGAACGCCAAACGCCTTTCGATCTAGAGACTTACAGCGTTCGATTTAATCGAACGGCGCTTTCAGTAATTAGAATTTGTCGACCCCACGCCCGGACTCTAGTCTCTCGTCCCATACCAAAGGGCCAAGTTCCGGGCACCGCCCCTACGCCGGAGCACGCACATGCCCCCCGAAAACAAGACAGATAAAAGACGAGCTTCCAGGATGACCGGCGCAACCCTGCATACCGCCTTGCTGATCGACGGCCAACTGGTCGCCGGCGAAGGCATGGCCGAGCCGATCATCAACCCGACCACGGGCGAAACCATCGCCAGCATCGCCGACGGCTCCATCGACCAGGTCGAGCAGGCCATCGCCGCTGCGCACCACGCCTTCCCCGCCTGGGCCCGCACTACTCCCGCGCAACGTTCCGCCGCGCTGCTGGCTATCGCGGACGCCATTGACAAGCGCGCGAATGATCTCGCCCAGCTGGAATCGCTGAACTGCGGCAAGCCGCTGCACCTGGCGCGCCAGGACGATATTCCGGCCACCGCCGACGTGTTCCGCTTCTTCGCCGGCGCCGTGCGCTGCCAGCAGGGCCAACTCGCCGGCGAATACGTGCCCGGCCACACCAGCATGGTGCGCCGCGATCCGGTGGGCGTGGTCGCCTCGATCGCACCGTGGAACTACCCGCTGATGATGGCCGCGTGGAAGATCGCCCCCGCGCTGGCCGCCGGCAACACGCTGGTGTTCAAGCCGTCCGAACACACCCCGCTGAGCATCCTGGCGCTGGCTCCGGCGCTGGCGGAAATCCTCCCCGCCGGCGTGATCAATATCGTCTGCGGCGGCGGCGATGGCGTCGGCAGCCATCTGGTCGGCCACCCGAAGGTGCGCATGGTCTCGCTCACCGGCGACATCGTCACCGGGCAGAAGATTCTCCAGGCCGCCTCGCGCACCCTCAAACGCACGCACCTGGAACTTGGCGGCAAGGCGCCGGTGATCGTCTGCAACGACGCCGACCTCGACGCCGTGGTCCAGGGCGTACGCACCCATGGTTATTACAACGCTGGCCAGGACTGCACCGCCGCCTGCCGTATCTACGCACAGGCGGGCATCCATGACCGCCTCGTCGCCGAGCTGGGCGATGCCGTGGCAAGCATCCGCTTCGCCCGCAAGCGCGACGCCGACAACGAGATCAGCCCGCTGATCAGCGCCCGCCAGCGCGACCGCGTGGCCAGCTTCGTCGAGCGCGCCCTCGGCCAGCCGCACATCGAGCGCGTCACCGGCGCCGCCGTGCATTCGGGCCCCGGTTTCTACTACCAGCCGACCCTGCTGGCCGGCTGCAAGCAGCAGGACGAGATCGTCCAGCGCGAAGTGTTCGGCCCGGTGGTCACCGTGACCCGCTTCGACCAGCTGGAGCAGGCGGTGGACTGGGCGAATGACTCCGAATACGGCCTGGCCTCCTCGGTGTGGACGCAGAACCTGGACAAGGCCTTCCAGATCGCCAACCGCCTGCAGTACGGCTGCACCTGGATCAACACCCATTTCATGCTCGCCAGCGAGATGCCCCACGGCGGGCTCAAGCGCTCGGGCTACGGCAAGGACCTGTCCAGCGACTCGCTGCAGGACTACAGCGTGGTGCGCCACATCATGGCGCGCCACGGCCAGCAACTGGATTGAACCATCCGGCGGGGTCGCCCGCCGGCACATAAGAAACGCCCCGACGCCAAGCCGTCAGAGGGATGTTGCTCGATTGAACTGCCCCACCAATAGAGACAACAACGAGAGGGAGACACCCGATGCGCAAGACCGCACTGCTCAGTGCCATCACCACCGCCCTGCTGGCCAGCGCCGGCGTCCAGGCCGCCGAGGCCCTGAAGGAAGTCGGCAAAGGCGAAGGCCGCCTGGACATCATCGCCTGGCCCGGCTACATCGAGCGCGGCCAGTCCGACAAGAACTACGACTGGGTCACCCAGTTCGAGAAGGACACCGGCTGCCAGGTCAACGTGAAGACCGCCGCCACCTCCGACGAGATGGTCAGCCTGATGGCCAAGGGCGGCTATGACCTGGTCACCGCCTCAGGCGACGCCTCCCTGCGCCTGATCTACGGCAAGCGCGTGCAGCCGATCGATCCGTCGCTGATCCCCAACTGGAAGAACATCGACCCGCGCCTGAAGGACGCCGCCTGGTACGTGGTCAACGGCAAGACCTATGGCGCGCCGTACCAGTGGGGCCCGAACCTGCTGATGTACAACACCAAGGTCTTCCCCACCGCGCCGGACAGCTGGAAGGTCGTGTTCGACGCGCAGAACCTGCCCGACGGCAAGCCGAACAAGGGCCGTGTGCAGGCCTACGACGGCCCGATCTACGTCGCCGACGCCGCGCTGTACCTGAAGGCCACCCAGCCGGAACTGGGCATCACCGATCCGTACCAGCTCGACGAGAAGCAGTACGCCGCCGTGGTCGAACTGCTGCGCAAGCAGCATGACCTGATCCACCGTTACTGGCACGACACCACCGTGCAGATGAGCGACTTCAAGAACGAAGGCGTCGCCGCTTCCAGCGCCTGGCCCTACCAGGCCAACGCCCTGAAGGCCGAAGGTCAGCCAATCGCCACCGTGTTCCCGAAAGAAGGCGCCACCGGCTGGGCCGACACCACCATGCTGCACGCTGAAGCCCAGCACCCGAGCTGCGCCTACAAGTGGCTGAACTGGTCGCTGGAGCCCAAGGTGCAAGGTGACGTGGCCGCCTGGTTCGGTTCGGTGCCGGCCGTGCCGGAAGGCTGCAAGGCCAGCACCCTGCTGGGCGGCGAAGGCTGCGCCACCAACGGCTACAACCAGTTCGACAAGATCGCGTTCTGGAAGACCCCGGTGGCCGAGGGCGGCAAGTTCGTCCCGTACAGCCGCTGGACCCAGGACTACATCGGGATCATGGGCGGCCGTTGATTTCGGCTCCCCTCTCCCTCTGGGAGAGGGGTTGGGGGTGAGGGCCCGGCCGTGTGCCGTGGCTTCCC
>NZ_BDAI01000007.1 GCF_002091755.1 Pseudomonas nitroreducens NBRC 12694 | reverse complement strand
CGACCGCATGGTTGGTATTCAGCACGCGGTTCTCGGTGTCCACCACGCGGCGCTCGTCGCTGGCGCTGGCATACGCCTCCTCCAGCACCGCCATGTAGTGCGGGAAGCGCTTGAGCATCAGCGGAATGCCGCAATTGTGGAACAGCCCCAGCGCGTAAGCCTCGTCCACCGACTCGTAGCCAATGCGCTTGGCCAGGGTCAGGCAGCTCATGGCCACGTCCTGCGCCGTATCCCAGAAGCGATTGAGGGTAACGATGGTGTCGTCGGTCATCTCCCCCTTGATCGACTGGGCGTTGATCAGGTTGATCACCGAACGGCTGCCCAGCAGGTTCACCGCCCGCTGGATCGAGGTGATGCGGTTGGCCAGGCCGAAGAACGGCGAGTTCACCAGCTTCAGCAGCGCACCGGACAGCCCCGGGTCCTGGCTGATCAGCTTGGCGATCGCCTTCAGGTCCGGATTGGGCATGAACTGCTCCATCTGCAGGTCAACCATGATCTGCGGCTGCGGCGGCACGCTGATGCCCTGCAGGGCCTGACGGATCTGTTCGGCGGAGAGTTCTTGGGACATGTAGGCGCGGACTGGAAAGTTGACGGGGCGCACAGTTTACCCAGAGCAACGCATTCTGGAACTGCCGTTTTAGACTGAACTTTCATCGGCTGCTGTGTCGGAACCTTTACACCCAAGCGGAAGAAATGGGAGACACGCCATGAGCCAGACACTCAAAGGCAAGACCGTCGCCATCCTGGTCACCGATGGCTTCGAACAGGTCGAACTGACCGGCCCGCGCGAGGCGCTCGAGGAAGCCGGCGCCAAGGTGAGGATTCTCTCCGACAGCACCGACAAGGTACGCGGCTGGAACCATGACAAGCCGGCTGACTACTTCAAGGTCGACAGCACCTTCGAGACCGCCCGCATCGATGACTATGACGCGGTGCTGCTGCCCGGCGGCGTGATCAACGCCGACCAGATCCGCAACCTGCCCAAGGCCCAGGAAATCGTGCAGAAGGCTAGCGAGGCCGGCAAACCCATCGCCGTGATCTGCCACGGCGCCTGGCTGCTGGTCTCCGCCGGCCTGGTGAAGGGCAAGACACTGACCAGCTGGAACTCGCTCAAGGACGACATCAACAATGCCGGCGGCCACTGGGTCGACCGCCAGGTGGTCAAGGACGGGCACCTGATCAGCAGCCGCAAGCCCGACGATATCCCCGCCTTCAACAAGCAGCTGATCGAAACCCTCGCCGCCTGATCCGATCAAAAGCGCGTGCGCCCTGCTCCGGGGGGGCGCGCTGCTGCGCTATAATCCCGCTCTTTTGCCGGAGCCTTCCCCATGACCCTGCCCAGCCTGCGTCTGAAAGCCAACGCCGAGCGCCGCCTGCGCGCCGGCCACCTGTGGGTCTACAGCAACGAAGTGGACGTCGCTGCCACCCCGCTGAACGGCTTCGGCGCCGGCGAACAGGCCATCCTCGAAATGGCCAACGGCAAGCCGCTGGGCATCGTCGCGATGAGCCCGAACAACCTCATCTGCGCCCGCCTGATTTCCCGTGACACCAAGCACGTTCTCGACAAATCGCTACTGGTTCACCGCCTGAATGTCGCCCTGAGCCTGCGCGAGCGCCTGTTCGACAAGCCGTTCTACCGCCTCGTCTACGGTGACTCCGACCTGCTGCCGGGTCTGGTGGTAGACCGTTTCGGCGACGTACTGGTGGTCCAGCTCGCCTCGGCGACCATGGAGAAGCACCGCGACGACGTACTCGCCGCCCTGCTGCAGGTGCTCAAGCCCAGCGCCGTGCTGTGGAAGAACGACTCCAGCGCCCGCGATGCCGAAGGCCTTGAGCGCTACGTCGAGAACGCCTACGGCGAAGTCCCGGAATGGGTCGGCCTGGAAGAGAACGGCGTGAAGTTCGAAGCCCCAGTACTGGCAGGTCAGAAGACTGGCTGGTTCTACGACCACCGCATGAACCGCGCCCGCCTGCAGCCCTATGTGCAGGGCAAGCGCGTTCTGGACCTGTTCAGCTATATCGGCGGCTGGGGCATCCAGGCCGCAGCCTTCGGCGCCAGCGAAGTGATGTGCGTCGATGCCTCCGGCTTCGCCCTGGATGGCGTGGAGCGCAACGCCACCCTCAACGGCCTGGCCGAGAAAGTCGCCTGCGTGGAAGGTGACGTATTCGATGCCCTGCGCGAGCTGAAGGCCGCCGACGAGCGCTTCGACGTGATCGTTGCCGACCCGCCCGCCTTCATCAAGCGCAAGAAGGACCTGAAAAACGGCGAGGCCGCCTACCGCCGCCTCAACGAACAGGCCATGCGCCTGCTGTCCAAGGATGGCGTGCTGGTGAGCGCCTCCTGCTCAATGCACCTGCCCGAGGACGACCTGCAGAACATCCTGCTGGGCAGCGCCCGTCACCTAGACCGCAACATCCAGCTGCTGGAGCGCGGCGGCCAGGGCCCGGACCACCCCGTCCACCTGGCGATCCCGGAAACCCGCTACATCAAGAGCCTGACGGTGCGTCTGCTGCCCAACGGCTAAGGCATCACCGCACGCCCCGTATTTCATTCATCGGCACAGGGCGGATAAAGCGGAACGCTTTATCCGCCGTCTCTGCACCCGATTCCGCGGATGGCGGATAACGCTTGAGGCGTCATGCGCCCTCTGGTCGAGGGGAGCACATCATTTCACCGGCATCAGCGAATCCGCCTCGCTGAGCACCGCTTTACCAGTCTTGCGCTCGAACAGGCACAACTCGCGGCCTGGCTTGCCCTTCATGTGCTTCTGCGCATAGGTCCCCCCGATCATCAGCGCTGTATAGCCCACGCTGTCGTCGAACAGCACCGGAGTCCCCAGCACCTTCTTGTTCTGCAGATGACTCAGCGCCAGGCAGGCCTCGCGCTGCTGCTTGTCCTGCGCCTGCCAGGCCGCGTCGGACGAGGCCTGCACGCTGCCGGCAAAGACTGCAGCCAGCAGAGCAATTGAGATGACTTTCATGGGGTTGCTCCTTCAACGAACGGGATCGAAAAGCGCCAATGGCCATTCTGACCATGCCAGCGCGGCGAAAGTCTATGGCCCGCGCCGACCGCCAGCCTTTCCCTGGCGGCAAGGCCCGGCGTAGAATCCGGCTCATTCCTGCCATTTATCCCCCGGCGGGCCTGTGAGCCCCGGCCGAGCAGGCGGTGACCCCGCCAAGCCCCGCGCCGACCTCGCCCATGCAAGGCCATCTGCTGTTTGCATCCGGTGCGTACCGCGCTCACGATACGACTTAGAGTCTGCTCAAGGTCTCGCCGGCCAGCGCCATCCGCTGCACGCCGCCGCACTTAAAGACCCGGATCGACTCCCACCGTGCACCTGAGCCGCAGGAACCTGTCATGCCCGATTACCGTTCGAAAACCTCCACCCACGGCCGCAACATGGCCGGCGCCCGCGCCCTGTGGCGCGCCACCGGGATGAAGGACGAAGACTTCAAGAAACCGATCATCGCCATCGCCAACTCCTTCACCCAGTTCGTGCCCGGCCACGTGCACCTGAAGGACCTGGGCCAGCTGGTCGCCCGCGAGATCGAAAAACACGGCGGCGTGGCCAAGGAATTCAACACCATCGCCGTGGACGACGGCATCGCCATGGGCCATGACGGCATGCTCTATTCCCTGCCGTCGCGCGAGATCATCGCCGACTCCGTGGAATACATGGTCAACGCCCACTGCGCCGACGCCATCGTCTGCATCTCCAACTGCGACAAGATCACCCCCGGCATGCTGATGGCCGCCCTGCGCCTGAACATCCCGGTGGTGTTCGTCTCCGGCGGCCCGATGGAAGCCGGCAAGACCAAGCTGGCCAACCACGGCCTGGACCTGGTGGACGCCATGGTCGTCGCCGCCGACGACTCCTGCTCCGACGAGAAGGTCGCCGAGTACGAGCGCAGCGCCTGCCCGACCTGCGGCTCCTGCTCCGGCATGTTCACCGCCAACTCGATGAACTGCCTGACCGAAGCCCTGGGCCTGTCGCTGCCGGGCAACGGTTCGACCCTGGCTACCCACGCCGACCGCGAGCAGCTGTTCCTGCGCGCCGGCCGCCTGGCCGTCGAGCTGTGCCAGCGCTACTACGGTGAAGGCGACGAGTCCGTGCTGCCGCGCAACGTCGCCAGCTTCAAGGCGTTCGAGAACGCCATGACCCTGGACATCGCCATGGGCGGTTCGACCAACACCATTCTGCATCTGCTGGCCGCCGCCCAGGAGGCGGAGATCGCCTTCGACCTGCGCGACATCGATCGCCTGTCGCGCAAGGTGCCGCAGCTGTGCAAGGTCGCGCCGAACATCCAGAAGTACCACATGGAAGACGTGCACCGCGCCGGCGGCATCTTCTCCATCCTCGGCGAGCTGGCCCGTGGCGGCCTGCTGCACACCGACGTACCGACCGTGCACAGCCCGAGCATGGCCGACGCCATCGCCGAGTGGGACATCACCCAGACCCAGGACGAGAAGGTCCACACCTTCTTCAAGGCCGGCCCCGCCGGTATCCCGACCCAGGTGGCGTTCAGCCAGAGCACCCGCTGGGACACCCTGGATGACGACCGCGCCGAAGGCTGCATCCGCAGCGTCGAGCACGCCTACTCCCAGGAAGGCGGCCTGGCCGTGCTGTACGGCAACATCGCCCTCGACGGCTGCGTGGTGAAGACCGCTGGCGTGGACGAGTCCATCCACGTGTTCGAAGGCCGCGCAAAGATCTTCGAAAGCCAGGACGGTGCCGTGAAGGGCATCCTCGCTGACGAGGTGAAGCCGGGCGACATCGTGATCATCCGCTACGAAGGCCCGAAAGGCGGCCCGGGCATGCAGGAAATGCTGTACCCGACCAGTTACCTGAAGTCCAAGGGCCTGGGCAAGGCCTGTGCCCTGCTCACCGATGGCCGCTTCTCCGGCGGCACCTCGGGCCTGTCCATCGGCCACGCCTCGCCGGAAGCCGCAGCCGGTGGCGCCATCGGCCTGGTGCAGGACGGCGACAAGGTACTGATCGACATCCCCAACCGCAGCATCAACCTGCTGGTCAGCGATGAAGAGCTGGCCACCCGCCGCGCCGAGCAGAACAAGAAGGGCTGGAAGCCGGCGCTGCCGCGCGCGCGCAAGGTGAGCACCGCGCTGAAAGCCTACGCCCTGCTCGCCACCAGCGCCGACAAGGGCGCGGTGCGCGACAAGGCGCTGCTGGACGGTTGAGTCTGGCGGTGACATGAAAAAGCCCGGCGAATGCCGGGCTTTTTTGTGGGCGATGAAACCAGGAGATCAACCTTCCTGCGAGTCTGTCTTAGCACAACCACCCGTACCGGGCTTTATGCCACGATCAGCGTCGCAGATGGTTCCCGACACCTCCCAGATCAGACTCGATTTAGTGTCAGCCTTAGGCTTCATTTCCAGCTCAAGTTCATTCCCCTTGCTATCGGTCGCACTGGTCTTGAACTTGATGACCCCGTCCGTCACCGAATAACCACTCGTGATATTGGTGGTCGCGTCGAAATCTTTTGGAATCCCATAGGTTCCGGCGTCACATCCCTTCGGGGAGCCCACTTCCGCGACACACAGACCAACGGCGGTCTTAACGCCGGAAATCTCAGCCATCGCGGCCGCTGCTTTCGACCGGGACGAATAGTCCGAATACAAGGGCAACGACACCGAAGCCAGAATCCCGATGATCGCCACCACGATCATCAGCTCGATCAGAGTGAAACCCTGTTGTTTGCGCATCTTCATATCCTTCTGGATTACGCCGAGGCCCCGAATGGCTCCGGATGTACTCCAGTGAAGTCACGCAACCGGGCACGATCATTCAGACGCGTCCGCGCACCCTGTTGAAAATTCGGCACTTTTTCCTGCGTCGAAAGCCAGGGCGGTACCCCTGCCCGACCTTGGCGTAGGAATCCGAACTTCCCCGTTTATCCCTCCTTGCCTCATGGCACTGTGCGATCCCGCCTCGGGCCAGTAAAATCGCGCTCTTTTTTCCCGGACCGCCGCCCATGAGCTCCCTCGAGAACCCGTCCGCCGCCAAGGACCAGCCCGACCTGGTCTACGGCCTGGAAGACCGCCCCGCCCTGCCCATCGCCCTGCTGGCTGCGCTGCAGCACCTGCTGGCTATCATCGTGCCGATCGTCACTCCCGGCCTGCTGATCTGCCAGGCGCTGGGCGTGTCGCCGCGCGACACCAACCTGATCGTGTCGATGTCGCTGGTGATCTCCGGCATCGCCACCTTCGTCCAGTGCAAGCGCTTCGGGCCGTTCGGCGCGGGCCTGCTGATCGTCCAGGGCACCAGCTTCAACTTCGTCGGCCCGCTGATCGCCGGCGGGGCGCTGATGGTGAAGAACGGCACCCCGGTGGAAGCGGTGATGGCGGCGATCTTCGGCGTGGTCATGGCCGGCTCCTTCGTGGAAATGGGCGTGTCGCGCATCCTGCCCTTCGTGAAGCGCTTGATCACCCCTCTGGTCACCGGCATCGTGGTGCTGATGATCGGCCTGACCCTGATCAAGGTCGGTCTGATCAGCATGGGCGGCGGCTTCTCCGCCATGTCCAACGGCACCTTCGCCAACGGCGAGAACCTGATGCTGTCGGGCCTGGTGCTGGCGATCATCGTCATCCTCAACCGCATCCCGGTGGTGTGGATGCGCAGCGGCGCCATCGTCATCGCCCTGGCCGTGGGCTATGCGCTGGCCGGTTACCTGGGCCGCCTGGACTTCACCGGCATGCACGAGGCGCCGGCCTTCCAGGTCCCGGTGCCGCTGCACTTCGGCCTGGGCTTCTCCTGGAGCCTGTTCATCCCGATGCTGGTGATCTACCTGGTCACCTCGCTGGAAGCCATCGGCGACGTCACCGCCACCAGCAAGATCTCCAAGCAGCCGGTCGAAGGCCCGCTGTGGATGCAGCGCATCAAGGGCGGCGTGCTGGTGAACGGCGCCAACTCGCTGCTGGCCGGCCTGTTCAACACATTCCCCAGCTCGGTGTTCGCGCAGAACAACGGCGTGATCCAGTTGACCGGCGTCGCCAGCCGCCACGTCGGCCTGTGGATCGCCGCGATGCTCATCGTGCTGGGCCTTTTCCCCAGCGTCGCCGGGGTGATCCAGGCCGTTCCCGAGCCTGTGCTCGGCGGCGCGGTAATGGTGATGTTCGGCGCGGTTGCCGCCTCGGGCATCAACATCCTCGCCGGCACCCATCTGGACCGCCGCGCGCTGCTGATCATCGCCGTCAGCCTGGCGCTGGGCCTGGGCATTTCCCAGGTACCAGAGTTCCTCGCGCACATGCCCCACGCAATCCGCAATGTGCTGGAATCAGGCGTGGCCACCGGCGGCATCTGCGCCCTGCTGCTGAACTGGTTCCTGCCCGAGTCCGACGCCGCCAAGGCCTCGCACAACGGCTGAGCCGCCACGACGCCACCTTCGGGTGGCGTCGTCGTTTATGCTCCCTGGTATGACCACATCCCTGCGCATCGGCGTCATCGCCGACACCCATGGCCTGCTGCGCCCCGAAGCTTTGGAGGCGCTGCGCGGCTGTGAGCGCATCCTGCACCTGGGCGACATCGGCCCTGCCTCGCTGCTCGATCAGCTCGGCGAACTCGCCCCGCTGGAAGTAGTGCGCGGCAACAACGACACTGACGACTGGGCCGGAGCGCTGCCGGAAACGCTACTTCTGGAGCTGGGCGGGCTGCGGCTGTACCTGATCCACGACCTCAAGCAGTTGGCCATCGATCCGGCTGCCGAAGGCATCGACGTGGTGCTCGCGGGGCATTCACACAAGCCGCTGAACGAGGTGCGCGAGGGCGTGCTCTACCTGAATCCGGGGAGCGCGGGCCCACGGCGCTTCAAGCTGCCGATCAGCGTGGCGGTGCTCCATCTGGAAAACCGCCGGGCGCATGCCGAGCTGCTGGTCTTGGCGCCTTAGAAGGTCGGCGGCGACACCGCACTGATCACCTCGCACTCTTCCTCAAATGGGTTGCGCATGCGGTGCGGCAGCCGGCTGTCGAAGTAATAGGCATCCCCCGCTTCGAGGATTCGCACCTCGTCGCCCACGGTCATCTCCAGCCGCCCCTTGACCACCACGCCGCCCTCTTCGGCTTCATGGCTGTAGGGCTCCAGGCCGGTATCGGCGTTCGGTGCGTAGCGTTCGTGGAGGATCATCATCGACGACCCCCTCAGGTTGGCGCCGACCTGGCGGTAGGACAGGCTTTTGCCATCGGCCAGCTCCACCAGTTCGTCGGCGCGATAGAACACCGCGCGGTCGCGCACCGGCGCCGCGGAGAAGAAGTTGCTGAGGGTCACGCCCAGCGGCTCGAGAATGCGCTTGAGCACGCTGACCGACGGGCTCTGCATGTCGCGTTCGATCAGCGAGATGTTGGGGTGTGAGACACCGCACCGCTCCGCCAGTTGCCGGATGGACAAGCCCTGCCCCTGGCGCAGGTCGCGCAGGCGGCTGCCGAGGCTCTCTTCGGCAGGAGATGGCGTGTCGGCGACGCCGACCACAGTGCGATGAACATCCGACATGCTGCTTTCCTCGTTCCAGCCGACGCAGGGAAAGGCACCGGCGGCGCGCAGTCTAGCATCCTTCCCCCGCCCCACTCTGAGAGCAATCGAGGTGCACGCCACGGTGTTCGAGGATTAAGTGGTAAATATTTTTACCGATTTTATTTCATTACTTATCAATAGGTTATAGGAGAAAAACAACGAAATACGGGCCATGGCTCGGGCATGGGGGATTGCCGCCGCCGATCTTCACTGGTAAATATTTTTACCACTCGAGTGAAACGACAAGAACAATCCACTTCGCCTGAGGTAACTCCATGTACCCGGTAGCACGCTCGATTTCGTCCACGCTCGTCGGCGTGGCCTTGCTTGGCGCGGCCCTCGCCGCCCAAGCCCGCGATCTCACCGTCATATCCTGGGGCGGCAACTTCCAGGATGCACAGCGGGAAATCTATTTCAAACCCTTCGCCACGCTCACCGGACAGCGTGTATTGGACCAGAGCTGGGACGGCGGCATCGGCATCCTGGAAACCAAGACCAAGGTCGGCACGCCGCCGTGGGATGTGGTGGAGGTGGAAGCCGAAGACCTCGCGCTGGGCTGCGAGGCCGGGATCTACGAACCCATCGACTGGAACCAGGTCGGCAACCGTGCCGACTTCCTCCCCGGCGCCGTGAGCGACTGCGGTGTCGGCGCCATGGTCTGGTCCACCGGGCTGACCTACGACGCCAGCCGCCTGACGACCGCACCCAGCAGTTGGGCGGACTTCTGGGACGTGAAGAAATTCCCCGGTAAGCGCGGCCTGCGCAAGGGGCCGAAATACGCGCTGGAAATCGCCCTGATGGCGGACGGCGTGGCGCCCGCCGATGTCTACAAGGTCCTGCGCACGCCAGAAGGCGTGGACCGCGCCTTCAACAAGCTCAACGAGCTGAAGCCCAACCTGGTCTGGTGGGAAGCCGGTGCCCAATCGCTGCAACTGCTGTCGGCCAACGACGTGGTGATGACCTCCGCCTACAACGGCCGGATCAGCGGCTTCAACCGCAACGAAGGGCGCAACTTCAAGCTGGTCTGGCCCGGCAGCATCTACGCCATCGACTCCTGGGTGGTGCTCAAGGGCACGCCGAACAAGGACGCCGCCATGCGCTTCATCGGCTACGCCAGCCAGCCGGAAAACCAAGCCAAGCTGCCGCCCTTCATCGCCTACGGCCCGACCAACACCCGCGCCAACGACCTGATCCCGGCCGAACTGCGCGAGGAACTGCCGACCACCCCGGCCAACCTCGCCCAATCCCTGCCGCTGGATGTCGACTTCTGGGTCGACAACATCGAAAACCTGAACCAGCGCTTCAACGCCTGGATCGCTCAGTAAGACGAGGAACACATGCCTATCTACATCAAAGCCCCGGAACCCAAGCGCGAGCAGGAATCCCGCGAACTGCGCGAGATGATCGCCGCCCTGATGAATGACGTGCAGGAGCGTGGCGACGCCGCGCTGCGCGACTACAGCGAAAAGTTCGACGGCATGCGCCTGGAGCAATTCGAAGTCACCGCCGAAGAAATCGAGGCGGCGCGCCAGGCCTGCGACGAGCAACTGCTGGCCGACATGCGCTTCGGTATCGAGCGCATCCGCGCCTTCGCCGAGGCCCAGTTGAAGACCCTGCAACCGCTGGAGGTGGAAACCCTCCCCGGTCTGCACCTGGGACACCGGCTGATCCCGATCCAGCGGGTCGGCGCCTATGTGCCCGGCGGCCGCTATCCGCTGCTGTCCACCGCGCAGATGTCGATCATTCCAGCCAAGGTGGCCGGGGTCGAAGAGATCATCGTCTGCACCCCGCCCAAGGTGCACCCGGCGGTGCTCTATGCCGCGCACCTGTCCGGCGCCACGCGCATCTTCCGCGTTGGCGGCGCGCAGGCGATCGCCGCCTTCACCCACGGCACCGAGAGCATTCCCCAGGTGGACAAGATCTGCGGCCCGGGCAACATGTACGTCAACGAGGCCAAGCGCCAGGCCATCGGCAGCGTCGGCATCGACCAACTGGCCGGCCCTTCGGAAATCTTCACCCTGGCCGACGACAGCGCCGATCCGAAGATTCTCGCCGCCGACATGCTCGGGCAGGCGGAGCACGACGTGGAAACCCGCGTCGGGCTGATCACCACCTCGCGTGACGTGGCGGAGAAGACCCTCGCCGAGGTCGAGCGGCAATTGACCCTGCTGGCCACCCGCGAGGTCGCCGAGCAGTCCTGGCGCAAGCGTGGCGAGATCGTCCTCTGCGACAGCCTGGAAGAGGCCATCGCCTACTCCGACGAGGTGGCCGCCGAACACCTGCAGGTGCATACCCGCGATCCGCACGGCGTGGGCAAACGCCTGCGCAACTACGGCTCGCTGTTCATCGGCGTGGAAGCCTCGGTGGTGTACTCCGACAAGATCAGCGGCACCAACCACACCCTACCCACCGGCGGCGCCGGCAAATACACCGGCGGCGTCTGGGTGGGTACCTTCATCAAGGTCTGTACCCACCAGTGGCTCGACCAGCGGGGCGTGGAGGCCGTGGCCCCGGTGGCCGTGCGCCAGTCGACCCGCGAGGGCCTGGAAGGGCATCGCAAGGCGGCGGAGATTCGCTACCACTACGATGTCGTCTGAGTAAGTAACTGCGCACGGCGCCCTGCCGTGCGCAGCTTCATCAAGGCTCCAGCAACTGCATGGCCAACTGCGCCACCGCCTCCTGCCGCTCGCTCTTCTCACTGCGCCGCTTGCCATTGAGACCCAACCACTCCGGATGCGCCCGCGCCTTGCGCAACGCCTCGGGCAGCTTGCCCTCGCGCCATTGCTTGTCCTCCGGCGACTGCAGGTGGATCGCCTCCACCGCCGCATGCCCGCGAGTCTGCAACGCCGCCAGCAATTGCCGCTGCCGCAGCGCCAGCAGGCGCAGCACGCTGTCGTCCACCGATAGCTCGCGGCTGCCCTTGAGCTTGCCCAGCAGGCGCTGGCCGTAGTGGCCGACGGTCTGCCAGGCGCCACCGGCGATGGCGCCCAATGCAGTGGCTGCGCCGAGGGTCAGTCCACCCACCAGCAGATCGATCCCCGCCCCCGCCGCCGCGCCGGCCGCAACGCCGCCGCCGAGTCGGATACCCAGCTGACGCAGGGTTTCCGGGTTGAACAGGTCATCGCCCCAGCGGCCGTCCATCAATGGCAGATCAGCCGCACGGGCATCGTCCTTGCGGAAGGCGTAGAGGCTGAGCAGCGCCTTGACGCAGGTATCTTCGCGCTGGCGCACCTGGTTGCGCAGCGTCTCGGTGGCGGCGCGCACGGCGGCATCGCCTGCCGGCACCAGTTGGCGGCAGGCGGCAACATCCACCAGCAATTCGGCGATCAACCGCGCTCCGGCCTCGCGGCGGGCAACGGCTTGCGCTTCGTGATCGGCCACCAGTCGATCCAGTTGCGGGCGCGCACGCTCCATCAACAGTGCAAGGCTTTCGTAGAGGCGGCGCTCACCGTCCAGCGGCGGCGCCACGCTGTCGAAGCGCACCAGCGCGTGCAGACCGAGGCGGGACAGCGCCTCGCGCCACTGTTCTTCGCGGTGCTGCGGACTGGCGACGAAATTGAGCACCGGCAGCAACGGCCGGGCGCAGGCGGCGAGCACCGCCAGTTCGTCGCGGTACTTGGCCAGCACCGGTTCGCGAGCGTCGATCACGTAGAGGCCGGCGTCGGAGGCGAGCAACTGGCGCAGCACCTTGGCTTCCTGCTCGAATCGGCCGCGAGCCTCGCTGCCATCAAGGAAACGGCGCAGCTTCTCGGGTCCATCCAGGCGCTCGCCGGGGCGCTCCAGGCCATCGAGGAAGTCGCGCAGGGCAATGGCGTCTTCCAGGCCCGGCGTGTCATACAGCTCCAGCAGCGGCTCGCCGTCCACAGACAGGCGTGCACCTTCCACATGCCTCGTGGTGCTGGGACGGTGTGAGACTTCGCCGAAGCCCACATCACGGGTCAGGGTCCGCAGCAGCGAAGTCTTGCCGACGTTGGTGTGGCCGACCACGGCCAGTTTCAGCGCATCAGTCATGCCCGGTCTCCAGCCAACCCAGTGGCGATGCCGAGGTGTGCGGCAAATTCAGGCGCTCGATGCCGGCGTGCCAGTCGCCCAGGCGCTCGGCGTCCAGCGCTTCGCCCGGCGGCGCCTGCAGCAGCCAGACGCGGGTGGCGGCGGCGCAGCGCGACAGCTCGGCAATCAGCGCCAGGGTGCCGCGGTCCGGCGAGCGGCGCGGATCGCAGGCGATCACCAGGCGTGCCGGCGGATAGCGGGTGAGTTGTTCAAGCAGGCGGCGGCGCTGGGCGCCGTCGTCGAGGTCGCCGGCATTGGCGATGCTTTCGGGCAGCTTCGGCGGCCAGTTGGGCCGGTCGAGCAATTCGATGGACACCAGCAGCGCGCCGTCGGCGCTGGAAGCCGGGGCCTGCGCCTGCGGCTCGACCAGTTCATCGGGTGCGGCATCGCTGACGCCCAGCCGTTCGCTGGCCGGCATCAGGCGTTCGCGCAGCAGTGCGTAGCCGGGCAGCGAAACGTCCAGTGCCAACTGCGCACGCCCGCGCTTCCAGCGCCACAGGCAGAGCAGCCAGAGCGCGCCGCGCAGCAGCACGCCATACACCAGCAGGATACCCACCAACCAGCCGGCCCAGGCATGCCGCGCGTTTTCGCTGGCCACCAGGGCATCGCCGCTGGCGCGCACCAGTTCCGAATCCGGCTGGGGGAAACCGAGCAGCGACGGCAGCGCGCCAAGGCCGTGGGTCAGGACAATGAAGGTGTCGCCGCCGAGGATGGTGGTTTCCCAGACGAAGCCGTAGCGCCGCGTGGCCAGCAGCGCCAGCATCACGCCCAGCGCAGTCGTGAGCGCGACGAACCACAGACCGTGGACCAGCAGGCCGAGTGCCCAGCGGGTCAGCTTCTGGCGATCCAGCAGCACCAGCAACGCCGGCACCAACTGCGCCGCGTGGGCATCGCGGGCGAGCTTGCCGCTCAGCCACAGCCACAGGCGCCCGAGCGCGCCGGCTGCCTCGCCGCCGGCGAAGAAGGCCAGCGTCCAGCCAACCAGCGTAATCAGGTGCAATCCGAGCAGACTCGCCAAAGCCCAGAAGACGTTGACCGGGCGCTGCCCGTCGCCGAGCGCGGCGAAGGCCAGGCCACCGCCAGTGAAAAGCGCCAGGGCCAGCAGCAGGTAGATCGACAGGCGCGCACCCTGGGCCCAGGTGCGCAGCGCAGCGCGCTGGCCGTCGCGCTCGGCCAGCAGCAGTGCGCGGCTCTGCAGGCGCTGCGCGAGGTCGCCGCCGCCGACGACGGCGCGGCGGTTGGCTTCGCTGTCTTCCAGGGGACCGACCTGTTCCTCGCGCAGGCGTACGGCCTCGCACAGCCACAGGGATTGGAGGGGGGACTCGCTCACAGCGTCTCCGGCAATCGGTATTCGCCAGCAAGGATAACCGCTGTGCGCTGCGGCGTCCCGGCGCCGCCGGTAACACCCGGTATCGTCAACCAAACCAAGGAGGGGCTCTCGCCGGGCGCGGTCAGGCTCAGACTCGGCGAATAGCACTGCCCCTATAAAAACAACAATGAGGCCTCGCCATGCTGCGCTCGCTGCTCAGTGCCTTGCCCCTGCTGTTCGTCGCCGCCACCGCGGCGGCCGTGGAAACGCCACCGGTGCGCCCCTCCGACTGGGGCCCGGACACCCCGCTGATGCAGGCCGTGCCGCCGCGCCAGCTGGACGCCAGCGTCGGCGCCCGGCAGTCCGCCAGTAATACCTCGCAACTGTGGATCAGCCAGACCGACTTCCGCCTGCACGATGACATCGGCTTCTTCATCCGCAAGATGCTGATCCGAATGAGCCCGGTGGCCGGCGCCGGTACGCCGCTGATGCTGGACGACCCGAAATCCATGGTCGCGCACATTCAGGCCGGGGACATCTTCGTTGCCGACGCCACGCTCGCCAGCCTGCTCAACGAGGAGCTGCGCAACGCCAACGCGCCGGTACGCAACCTCAAACTCAGCACCCGCGCCGACGGCCAGGAAGTCCACGGCGAGCTGCTGCGCAAGGGCCGCTGGCGGCCGCTGCGGATGGTCACCGGAATCGAACAGGCCGGGCCGCTGAAGGTGGCGCTGGTGCCACAGCGGATCTTCGTCGACGGGGTGGACGTCACGCCGTCGCTGAGCGCCGCGTCCATCGAGATGTCCGAGGTGCTGCAACTGCACACCGCGCACATGCAGCTGATCGGCAACCGCATCCTGGTCGACCTCGACGGCCTGTTCCCGCCGCCGCGCCTGGACTTCACCGTCAGCTGCCTGAAACTCGCCGACGGCGGCATGGACCTGCTGCTGGGCAGCGAGCTGGCCGAGCTGAAATGGCCGCAGCTCAAGGCGCCGAAAAGCTACATGTTCATCGAGGGCGGCGACATCAAGATGGCGCGGACCATCCTGGTGAAGGCCTACGCGCTGTTCACCAGCCTGAGCCCCGATGCCCCGCTGCTGTTCAATCTCTACGACTATCGCCGCCAGCTGCAGTACGGCGAAATCCGCCTGCGCGAGGACGGCATGGTGCACATCGCCGTCTCGCCGGTGAAGGCGCCCGCCCCGGAGGAGAAAATCCGATGAGAACCCTCCTCGCTTCCCTGCTCCTGCTGGCAGTTGCCGGCCACGCCACCGCCGAGAGCGCCATCGACAAGCAGCAGCGCGAACTGGGCGTGCTGCGCCAGGGCTGGTTCCAGCAGACGCCGCCGGCAGCGGACTTCAAGGCCAGCCGGCCGGGCGGCCTGCGCGACTCCGGCCAGGACGGCGTGGGCATCCTGCTGAACAACGTGGACCTCTATTTCCAGGGCGGCATCGGCTTCCACAGCCCGCAGCTCAAGGGCTGGCTGGTGCCGCTCAAGGCCGGCGAGCCCATCGACTTCGACCGCCCGCAGGACATGCGCATCAACGTCTCCGAGGGCGAGGTGATCCTCAGCCCCGAGCAGCTCGCCAACCTGTTCAACCAGCACATCCTCGATTACCCGGAGACCATGCTGCGGGGCTTCCAGCTGAGCGTCGAAGGCGACCGCCTGCTGGTCTCCGGCGAGGTCCAGCCGCTGGGCGTCGGGCCCTGGCTGCCGTTGCGGCTGTCCGGCACGGTGAAGCTCGACGGCGACAACCTCGACTACCAGCCCGACAGCGTGAAGGTGCTCGGCGTGCCCAGCTACGGCGCCATGAGCCTGGTCGGCCTGCGCCTGGATTCGCTGGTAACCCTGGAGCGTCCCGGCGCGGTGCTGCAGGACAACGTGATGCACCTGAACTACCACCAGGTCTTCCCGCTGGTGGGCATCGATGGCCGCGTCGAATCCAGCTGGCTGGACGCCAAGGGACTGCACCTGAAGTTCGCGCCCAAGCCCGGCGCCGCTTCGCTGGCCTTCGAACCGCCGCGCCAGGCGGGGCCGTCCTATATCTGGCTGCAATCGGGGGACCTGAAGATCTTCGAGATCCTGATTACCTACTCTCAGGTTCTGCTCAAGGCCGAGCGGCCCGAGCAGACGCTGTCGTTCAACCTCAAGGACTATCGCAAGGTGCTCTCCACCGGCATCACCCAGGTCAACGAGGACGGCACCTTCTTCATGCGCGTTCCGCAGGCCGCCGGCCCCACCGAGGGTGAGCGGCTGGTATCCTCTGGCACTGGGAGTTCCCACTGATGTTCAGCACTGGAGTCACGATGTCCGAAGCCCTGCCCCTGGCGATGATCGCCGCCCTTGCCGACAACCGCGTGATCGGCGTCGACAACCGCCTGCCCTGGCACCTGCCGCAGGACCTCAAGCACTTCAAGGCGATGACCCTGGGCAAGCCGGTGATCATGGGCCGCAAGACCTGGGACTCCCTCGGCCGCCCGCTGCCGGGCCGGCTGAACATCGTGGTCACCCGCCAGGCCGGGCTGCAGCTGGAAGGCGCGGAAGTCTTCACCAGCCTCGACGCCGCCCTTGAGCGCGCCGCCGAATGGGCGAAGCAGGAAGAGGCCGAGGAACTGATGCTGATCGGCGGGGCGCAGCTGTATGGCGAGGCGCTGGAACGTGCCGAGCGGCTGTACCTGACCCGCGTGGGCTTGAGCCCGGCGGGTGATGCGCACTTCCCGGAAGTGGACGAAGCGCATTGGCATCTGGCGTCGAGCATCGAGCATGACGCCGAGGGCGAGACGCCGGCTTATGCGTTCGAGGTGTGGGAGCGGGCTTGAACGCTCAGCGTATTCAGAGCCCCCTCACCCCAGCCCTCTCCCAGAGGGAGAGGGAGCCGAATGTGCCGAGATGAACTCTGCGTTCCCTGGCCCCTCCGGCTCACTCAAAGCTTTCAAAGCGCACTGAACGGTCCCCTCTCCCTCTGAGCGGGGCGCGCAGCCAGGGTTAGGGTGAGGGAACGCCCAACTCCGAACCCACAAAGAAAAACGCCGCCCCGGGTCACCCGGCGCGGCGTTTTTCATTACCGGCGCATCAGAACGCGAAGTGCTCCGCATCCAGCCCCATCAGGCAATCCGCACCTCCCAGCAGCGCCTCGCGGTGCATGCTGGCGCGCGGCAGGATGCGCTTGACGTAGAACTCGGCGCTGGCGAGCTTGGCGCGGTAGAAGTCCGCATCGCCCTCGCCGGCCGCCAGCTTCGCCTGGGCCACGCCAGCGGCCTGCAGCCACAGGCCCGCCAGCAGCACATAGGAGCAGTACTGCAGGAAGTCCACCGAGGTGGCGCCGATTTCCTGCGGGTCGCGCTGGCAGGCGGCGATCACTTCGCTGGTGAGGCTGCGCCATTCCAGCAGGCGTTGGCGTACGGTTTCCGCCAGGCCAGCCAGTTCAGCTCGCGCACCCGCGGTTTCGCAGGCCGCCGCCAGTTCGCCGATCAGCGCATTCAACTCCGCGCCGCCATCGCCCAGCAGCTTGCGACGGATCAGGTCGAGCGCCTGGATACCGTTGGTGCCTTCGTAGATCTGAGTGATGCGGCTGTCGCGCATCAACTGCTCCATGCCCCATTCGCGGATGTAGCCGTGACCGCCGTAGACCTGCACGCCGAGGCTGGAAACCTCCTGGCCGACGTCGGTGAAGAACGACTTCACGATGGGGATCAGCAATGCGGCGCGCTTGCCCGCGGCCTTGCGGCCGTGCGCCTCGGGATGGCCGTGCTCCAGGTCCAGCTCGCGGGCGCAGAGCGCCGACACCATCCGGCAGCCCTCGGTCAGGGTCTTCTGGGTCAGCAGCATGCGCCGCACGTCCGGGTGGACAATGATCGGATCGGCAGCTTTCGACGGCTCGGCCGCGCCGGTCAGCGCGCGCGATTGCAGGCGCTCGCGGGCGTAGGCCAGCGCGCCCTGGCAGGAGCGCTCGGCGATGCCCAGCCCCTGCAGGCCGACCTGGAAGCGCGCGTCGTTCATCATGGTGAACATGCAGGCCAGCCCCTGGTTGGCCTGGCCGATCAGCCAGCCGGTGGCGCCGTCGAAGTTCATCACGCAGGTGGACGCGCCCTTGATGCCCATCTTGTGCTCGATGGCGCCGCAGCTCAGGGAGTTGCGCGCACCCGGCGTGCCGTCGGCCTTGGCGATGAACTTGGGTACGAGGAACAGGCTGATGCCCTTCACCCCGGCCGGAGCATCCGGCAGGCGCGCCAGCACCAGGTGGACGATGTTCTCCGACAGGTCCTGCTCGCCGCCGCTGATGAAGATCTTGCTGCCGCTGACGCTGTAGGAGCCGTCAGCCTGCGGCTCGGCGCGGGTGCGCAGCAGCGCGAGGTCGGTACCGGCCTGCGGCTCGGTGAGGCACATGGTGCCGCTCCACACGCCACTGACCATCTTCGCCAGGTAGTCGCGCTGAAGCTCCGGCGCGCCGTGCTTGTACAGCGCCAGCACCGCGCCCTCGGTGAGGCCGGAATAGACGCGGAAGGACAGCGACGCGGCCATCAGCATTTCGTGGAAACTGGCCGAGACCATCTGCGGGAAGCCCTGGCCGCCGAACTCGGTCGGCCCGGTCATGCTCGCCCAGCCGTTGTCGCAGTACTGCTTGTACGCGTCGCGGAAACCGTCGGGGGTAGTGACTTCACCGTTCAGCAGGGTCGCGCCCTGCTCGTCGCTGTTGCGGTTCAACGGTGCAACCACCTCGCCGGTGTAACGCGCACCTTCTTCCAGCACGCCGTCGATCAGCTCGCGGTCGAGGCCGTTGCCCAGCAGCTCACAGTGGGCGCTGACGTCGAACAGTTCGTGGAGGACGAAGCGCATGTCGCGCAAGGGTGCCTGGTAACTCATGTTCAATGCTCCTGTTTGACGTCGGCGAAGCGACCATTGGCGGCGGCCAGGCGCTCGATCAGCGCGGCCGGCTGCCAGTGCGCGCCGTGCTCGCCAGCCAGGTCGCGCAGGCGCGCCAGCACGCTCTGCAGGCCCTGGGCATCGGCCCAGGCCATTGGGCCGGACTTGTCCTTGGGGAAGCCATAACCATTGAGGTAAACGGTGTCGATGTCGGCGCTGGTGGAGGCGATGCCTTCGTCGAGGATCTTCGCGCCTTCGTTGACCAGGGCCAGCAGGCAGCGCTCGAGGATTTCCTCGGCACCGATATCGCGGCGGGAGTAACCCAGGCGCTCGGATTCGCGCACCACCAGGGCGTCGACTTCCGGGTCATGCTCGGCCTGGCGGCTGCCCGGCTCGTAGTGATAGAAGCCGTTGCCGCTCTTCTGGCCGAAACGGCCCATCTCGCACAGGCGGTTATCCACCTGCACGGTCGGCGCGTCCTGGCCCTTGCCGGCCAACTCGCGGGCGCGCCATTCGAGGTCGATACCGACCACATCGAACATGCGGAACGGCCCCATGGCGAAACCGAAGCTTTGGATCGCCGCGTCCACCTGGTGCGGCAGCGAGCCTTCGAGGATCAACCGGCGCGACTCCTGGACGTACTTCTCCAGCATGCGGTTGCCGATGAAGCCGTGGCAGTTGCCGGCCACCACGCTGACCTTGCCCATGCGCTCGCCCAGCTCCAGCGCGGCTTCGAGCACGGCGGGCGCGGTCTTCGCGCCGCGCACGATTTCCAGCAGCTTCATGATGTGTGCCGGACTGAAGAAGTGCAGGCCGAGCACCTGGGACGGCCGCGAGGTCACGGCGGCGATGGCGTCGACGTCCTGGTAGGAGGTGTTGGAGGCCAGGATCGCCGAGGGTTTCAGCGCTGCGTCCAGCTCGCGGAAGATCGACTGCTTGAGTTCGAGGTTCTCGTATACCGCCTCGATCACCAGGTCCACTTCGCGGATCGCCGCGTAGTTCACCACCTGGGAGATACGCGCGCGGCGGCGCGCCGCCTCGGCCTCGTCGATGCGGCCCTGGCGGACGTTGTGGGCGTAGGTGTCGGCCACGGCGCCGAGGGCCTGGGTCAGCATCTGCGGGTTGTTGTCCAGCCACAGGACCTGCACGCCGGCGTTCGCCAGGCACATGGCAATGCCCCGGCCCATGGTGCCGGCGCCAATGACGGCGGCGCTGGCGATGCGGATGTTCTGGCTCATGTTGTTCCTCTTGTCAGCCTGAAACGCTCGTTTGAAGACCACTCACCTTAGGGAAGGCGGTACTATTTTTGAAATTTTGAGTTGTGATAAGTGGCATTCAGCCGATGAATATGAACACCTTCGACCTCAACCTGCTGCGGGTGCTGGACGCGCTGCTGCGCGAGCGCAACGTCTCGCGCGCGGCGGAGTGCCTGTCGCTGAGCCAGCCGGCGGTGAGCAACGCGCTGAACCGCCTGCGCGAGCTGCTCGATGATCCGCTGCTGGTGCGTGTCGGCCGGGCGATGCAGCCGACGCCCCGGGCGCTGGAGCTGGAAGCGCCGATCCGCGATGCGCTGCAGCGCATCGGCCAGAGCCTGGCCGGCGGCGACAGCTTCGACCCGGCGCGCAGCCGCCAGCGCTTCACCCTGGCACTGACCGACTATGTGGAAGCGTTGTGCATGCCACACCTGCTCGAAAGTCTGGGCAGTACGGCGCCGGGCATGGGCCTGGCCATCCAGCACCTGACACCAACGCTACCGGCCGAGGCGCTGGACAAGGGCAATCTCGATCTCGTGCTGGGCCGCTTCGAAGACTTGCCAGCGCGCTTCCAGCGCCGCCCTTGGGTGAGCGAGACGCTGCGCCTGCTAGCCAGGCGCGGGCATTCGCAGGTGGATGGAGGGATCGATCTGGAGACGTTTCTCCAGCAAAGGCACCTCTGGGTTTCCGGCGGGCAGACCAAGGGCATGGTCGACCAGTGGCTGGCCAGCCAGGGACTCAAGCGGGAAATCGCCTACACCACGCCCAACTACCTGCAGGCGGCGCATCTGGTGGCAACCACGGATTTGCTGACGGTGCTGCCGACGCGGCTGGCGGCCTACTTCGCCGAGTTGCTGCCGTTGCAGGTGCTGGAGCTGCCGTTCGACGTGGGGCAGTTCCATCTGGAGCTGGTGTACCTCGCCCAGCGCGAGCGGGATGCGGCGTTGCAATGGTTGGTCGAGCGGGTCGTCGAGGCGGCGCCGGATTGAGGGCGGGGCACGCAAATGTGAACCTTGCGCTCGAGGGCTACCCTCACCCCCGCCCTCTCCCAGAGGGAGAGGGAGCTGTCCGCACCGGCTGATGGCACGGTTACAGCCGGCACGCTCCAGTCCCCTCTCCCTCTGGGAGAGGGTTAGGGTGAGGGAAGACACAGGCTCGGAGGCGGGCGGTGTGCAGAAGAAAGCATAAACGCGCCCGGAGGCGCGTTTCGTGGGGATCAGAAGCGATCGCGAACGATCGTCTCTTCCAGCGGCAGGCGACCGATGCGCGGCTTGGCTTCAACCGCCTGCTTGCCCACGGCGATCATCAGGCCGATGGCATGGTTGGCCGGCAGGTTGATCAGCTTGCCCACGGCGTCGAAATCGAAACCGACCATCGGCACGCTGTCCAGGCCACGACCACGGGCGGCGAGCATCAGGGTCTGGGCCACCAGGCCGCTGCTGCGCATGGCTTCGTCGCGCTGGGTCTGCGGTTTTCCTCTGTAGTAGCCGTCGATGGCGCCGACCATGTAGTTCTTCACTTCAACCGGGGCGCCGTCCCACACGCGTTCGGCATTCTTCTCCCAGCTGTCGACCTGCGCGCAGACGATCACCAGCATCGAAGCGTCGGTCATCTGCACCTGGTCCCAGCCGGCTTCGCGGATCTGCGCACGCAGCTGCGGGTCGCTGACTTCCACCAGGCGCACGTGCTGCAGGTTGAACGAGGTGGGCGCGAGCAGCGCCTGTTGCAGCAGGTCGTCCTTCTCCTCGCGGCTCATCACGTAGGAAGTGTCGAAACCACGGATGGAGCGGCGGCTGCGGATGGCGTCTTCGATCAGCATGGAAAATCCTCTGGCTGGCATGGGCGGGAATGGCGCGCATGGTAAGCCCAGAGGCAGCTCCGTGGCAGAGCGGCATATCGATAATGTCTATCCGCTGCCTCGATAGAACGAAGCCCGCCAGGACCGGCGGGCTCCGAATGCCGATCAGCTCTCCAGCGCTTCCACCGGCGCGGCCGTGGCCTGGCGCTGCTTGGGCGAGGTGAAGCTCAGGTAGCCATCCTCGACCTTGCCGAAGCGCAGCAGGGCCAGATCCAGCGCGTAGTTCTGGTAGAGCTTCCACGGCGTGCGGTCGCCCTGCTTGGGCATGCGGTCGGCAGCGCGCTGGATATAGCCGGAATTGAGGTTGAGGAAGGGTTCTTCCTTCACCGATCCATCGGTCTGACGCGGCGTGCACTGGCGCATGCCGATGGCATCGAGGTGGTTGATCAGGCGGCAGAAGTACTCGCTGGACAGGTCCGCCTTGAGCGTCCAGCTGGCGTTGGTGTAGCCGACGATGGCCGCCAGGTTGGGCAGATCGCGCAGCATGATGCCCCGATAGCCCATGCTCTGGGTGACGTCGAACGGCTTGCCGTCGATGGCCAGTTCCGCGCCGCCGAACATCACCAGGTCGAGCCCGGTGGCGGTGACGATCACGTCCGCTTCGAGCAGTTGCCCGGACTTGAGCAGGATGCCTTTCTCGGTGAAGCGCTCGATGTGCTCGGTGACCACCGAGGCTCGCCCCTGGCGCAGTGCCTTGAACAGGTCGCCATCGGGCACGCAGCACACGCGCTCGTCCCACGGCTTGTAGCGCGGGCTGAAGTGACGCATGTCGAAATCCTTGCCCAGTTGCAGGTTGGCCAGCTTGAGCATCAGCTTGCGCACCGCGCCGGGGAACGCCTTGGAAGCCATGAAGAAGATCATCTGCATGGTCACGTTGCGCGCCCGCGCCTGGCGGTACACCCACTTCTCCGGCAGGAAGTTGCGCAGGAAGTTGGAGATCGGGTCCTTCGCCGGCAGGGTGATCACGTAGGACGGCGAGCGCTGCAGCATGGTGACATGGGCGGCCTTGTCGGTCAGCGAGGGGATCAGCGTGACGGCGGTGGCGCCGCTGCCGATCACCACGATGCGCTTGCCGCTGTAGTCGAAATTCTCCGGCCACAGCTGCGGGTGGATGACCTGCCCGCCAAAGCTTTCGCGGCCCGGGAAGTCCGGGGTGTAGCCGGCGTCGTAGCGGTAGTAGCCGGTGCACATGAAGAGGAATTGCGCACTCATGCGCACGGGTTCCTCTTCATCGCCGCGCTGCACGCTGAGGTTCCAGCGCGCGGTGTTGCTGTCCCAGTCGGCCTTGAGCACGCGGTGGCGGTAGCGCACCTTGTCCTCGACGCGGTACTCGCGGGCGGTTTCGCGGATGTAGTTGAGGATCGACGGGCCGTCGGCGATGGCCTTGGGATCGGTCCAGGGCTTGAAGTTGTAGCCCAGGGTGTACATGTCCGAGTCGGAGCGGATGCCCGGGTAGCGGAACAGGTCCCAGGTGCCACCCATGGCCTCGCGGCCTTCGAGGATGGCGTAGGACTTGCCGGGGCATTGCTTCTGCAGGTGACAGGCGGCGCCGATGCCGGACAGGCCGGCGCCGATGATCAGTACATCCAGGTGCTCGACGGACATGCTTGGGGCTCCTCGGCCGTTGGGCAGGCAGTGCCTGGTGAGTCTAGGAGGAATTTCCTCCCCTCACCCTACAAGCAGCCCGGGCGGCATCACGCCGACCTTTAGTCGTGCGTGGCACCGCCGAATTCAGCCGTTCAGAGCTGCGCCTGTACCCAGTCGCGCACCTGGGCGTAGGGGTAGTCTTCCAGCGTGGCGTAGCCCGGCAATCCACGCGCGCGCATGCGGGTGAAGGCCGGCACGCTGATGCCACAGAGGAAGCGCGTGATGCAGTCGGCGCTGGGCGCGGTGCCTCGGGCACTGCGGTACTTCTCCAGGAAGGCGTCGCATCGGTTGTGCAGCGACTGGCCATCCAGAGCCGGCAGTGCAGGCGGTTCCGGCAGGCGGGCGACATGGCCGGCGCATACCGAACAGTGACCACACTGGCGCGGCGCCTGCTGGTCGCCGAAGTACTGGGCGAGGCGCCAGCTCAGGCATTCGGAGCTGCCCAGCAGATCGAGCATGGCGCCGATGCGGGCGATCTCGCTTTCCTCGTGGCGCTTGAAGTAACCGTGCAGCTCCTCGCTCAACTGATCCACAGCGAAGGAGGCGTCGCGCACCGAGTAAACCTCCGTCATCTGCTTGCTCTCCAGCTCCACCCAGCCGCGCTCCTGGAAGTAATCCAGCGCCTTCACCACCCGTGAGCGCTCGGCGCCATGGCGGCTGTAGAGTGTGTCGAAGTCCAGGGTCGCCCAGGTTCGCGCGCGGGCCGAAGTGGTGAGGATGGCTTCGACGAACTGCCGCCGCTCGCCCTCAAAGTGGCTCAGCAGCGCGGAGGAATCGATCAGCAGCTTGTAGCGATATTCGGCGAAATAGGCGAAGCGTGGCGCGATGATGCCGCGTAGCTCCAGCTGCACCAGCAGCGTCTTGAGTGGCAGCTGGCGGATGTTCGACTGGTCCGACAACGGCACCAGCATGGTCTCCCATTGGCCGTTCGGCGCCTGGCGGATGTCCTCCAGTACGCTGCGGATGCCTTCACGCTCGGGTGTGTCGCCGTAGACGAAGTTCTCCAGCACGTTGAGGCTGTCACGGTTGGCCAGCACCAGGCATTCCGAGCGCTGGCCGTCGCGCCCGGCGCGGCCGATTTCCTGGCTGTAGTTCTCCAGCGACTTGGGCAGGTCGTAGTGCACTACCTGGCGGATGTCGCTCTTGTCGATGCCCATGCCGAAGGCGATGGTGGCGACGATGCAGTTCAGCCGGCCCTCCATGAAGCGGCGCTGGATACTCTCGCGCTCCGGGTGTTCCATCCCGGCGTGGTAGGCACAGGCGGGAATACCGCGCTCGGCCAGATGCGCGGCGATCTCCTCGGCGGTCTTCTGCTGGGTGACGTAGACGATGGCCGGCCTGCCCGGACGCTCGCGCAGCCACTCCACCAGCCGGGCACGGCGAGCGGCGCTGGAGATCGGCTCTACCTGCAGATCGAGGTTGGCTCGGTAGAAACCGGTGGTGACCACGTCGCTCTCGGCGATGGCGAACTTGCTGCGCATGTCGGCGATCACCGCGGGCGTCGCCGTGGCGGTGAGCAGCAGCACCTGGGGAATGCGGAACTGCTTCTGGTAGTCCGGCAGCTTCAGATAGTCGGGGCGGAAGTTGTGGCCCCATTCGGAGATACAGTGCGCCTCGTCCACGACCAGCAGGGAAATCGGCACCTCGCTGATGAAGTGGCGGAAGCGCTCGTTCTTCAGGCGTTCGACCGAAATCATCAGCACGTTCAGCTCGCCGCTACGCGCGCGGGCCATGGTCTGCGCGGTCTGCTCGCGGCTCTGCGCCGAATCGATGCTCGCGGCGGCGATGCCGTGGCGGGCGAGGAAGGCGAGCTGGTCCTGCATCAACGCCAGCAGCGGCGAGACCACCAGCGTCAGGTGCGGCAGCAGTAGCGCAGGCAACTGGTAGCACAACGACTTGCCCGAGCCGGTAGGAAAGATCGCGGCAGCCGAGCGCCCGGCCAGCACGGCGCTGACCGCCGCCTCCTGGCCGGGGCGGAACTGGCGGAAACCGAAGACGCGTTCGAGGGTGTCGTGCATGTGGATAACTCCCTTGCCTGTCATGGACGATGCCTTGAGCCTAAGGATGTCTGTTGTAGGAGCGAGCTTGCTCGCGAACAGCCAAACGCCGGTTGCCGAGGCCGAATCCATTCCTCATGGATAACGGCATTGCCCCACACCCTTGTTGGGCACAGGCTCGCTCGTACGCAGAGCACCAGGAGCATGACCGATCCCAGGCACCAATGAAAAAGCCGCCCGAAGGCGGCTCTTTCCAGAACAGGCTCGCTTACAGCTGCGGGCCGGCGTTCTTGATGGCGTCGCTCACGTCGAACTTCTTGAAGTTCTCGATGAACTTGCTGGCCAGGCCCTTGGCAGCTTCATCGTAGGCAGCCTTGTCTTCCCAGGTGTTGCGCGGGTTGAGCAGGTTGGTCTCGACGCCCGGAACGACCTTCGGTACGTCCAGGTTGATGATGTCCAGGTGCTCGGTCTCGGCGCCGACCAGAGCGCCGCTCTGGATGGCGGCGATCACGCCACGGGTGGTCGGGATGTTGAAGCGCTTGCCGACGCCGTAGCCACCGCCGGTCCAGCCGGTGTTGACCAGGTAGACCTTGGAACCGAAGGCCTGGATGCGCTTGATCAGCAGCTCGGCGTAAACGCCAGCCGGACGCGGGAAGAACGGTGCGCCGAAGCAGGTGGAGAAGGTCGACTTGATGCCGCCGCCCGAACCCATTTCGGTGGAACCCACCAGCGCGGTGTAGCCGGACAGGAAGTGGTAGGCCGCCTGCTCGTTGTTCAGGATCGACACCGGCGGCAGAACGCCGGTCAGGTCGCAGGTCAGGAAGATCACGGCATTGGGCTCGCCGCCGAGGTTCTTCTCGGAACGCTTCTCGACGTTTTCCAGCGGGTAGGCCGCGCGGGAGTTCTGGGTCAGGCTGTCATCGGCGTAGTTCGGGGTGCGGTTTTCGTCGAGGACGACGTTTTCCAGCACGGCGCCGAACTTGATGGCTTTCCAGATGACCGGCTCGTTCTTCTCGGACAGGTCGATGCACTTGGCGTAGCAGCCGCCTTCGATGTTGAAGACAACGCCTTCGCCCCAGCCGTGCTCGTCGTCGCCGATCAGGTAGCGGCTTTCGTCGGCGGACAGGGTGGTCTTGCCGGTGCCGGACAGACCGAAGAACAGGGTCACGTCGCCGGCTTCACCGATGTTGGCGGCGCAGTGCATCGGCAGCACGTCTTTTTCCGGCAGCAGGTAGTTCTGCACGCCGAACATGGCCTTCTTCATTTCACCGGCGTAGCGCATGCCGGCGATCAGCACTTTCTTCTGGGCGAAGTTGAGGATCACGCAGCCATCGGAGTTGGTGCCGTCACGCTCGGGCACGCACTCGAAGTTGGCGACGTTGAGCACCTGCCACTCTTCGCGGCCGGCCGGGTTGTACTGCTCGGGCTCGATGAACAGTGCGCGGCCGAACAGGTTCTGCCAGGCAGTGGCGGTGGTCATCTTGACGGCCAGGTAGTGATCCGCGGCGGAACCTACATGAACGTGGGAGACGAAGTGTTCCTGGGCGTTATTGAACGCCTGGACACGGTCCCACAGGGCATCGAACTTGTCGGCCGGGAACGGACGGTTGATGGCGCCCCATGCGATGGAATCCTTGCTGCCCGGCTCTTCGACGATGAAACGGTCGGCAGGCGAGCGGCCGGTGCGGTGGCCGGTTTTCACGACCAGCGAGCCGTTGTCGGCGAGTTCGCCTTCGCCGCGGCGAATGGCTTCTTCAACCAGTTGGGCAACGCTGATATCGGTGTAAACGGCTTTGTTGGCTTGCGTCATGTGGGTCCCCGTCGGCCGAAGCCGAGTCCTCCAAACATTGCGTAGTGACTTCTGATTCCCACTACCGCGGAAAAAAGTCGCGGGATTATGCCAGAAAAGAACTGTTCTCGTGCAGCCTCTGATCTGGCGAGAGCGCCATTGGTTCGGCTATCGGACAAATCGAAGCGGTCAATGGCGGGTTTCTGACGGCGTCTGGCTTCCGCCACCCGAGAACAGCTGGGCAACGTCGGAGCCGTCGAAACGGTAGCGCTGGTTGCAGAACTGGCAGTCGATGACGATTTCGCCGTCCTCTTCGGCCAGCAGACGCTCGGCGTCGTCCTGCCCAAGACTGACCAGCGCATTGGCCGAGCGTTCCCGGGAACAGCTGCAACGGAATACCAGCGGCTGCGGCTCGAACAGGCGCACGTCGTCTTCGTGGTACAGGCGATGCAGCACGGTGGGATTGTCCAGGCCCAGCAGTTCCTCGGCGGTGAGGGTATCGGCCAGGGTGGTGACGTGCTGCCAGCTGGCTTCCCGCGACTCGATGTCGCGCTGGCGGTCCGCTGGCAATTGCTGCAACAGCAGGCCGCGGGCGCGGCGGCTGTCGGCGTTGAGCCAGAAGCGGGTCGGCAACTGCTCGGAGGTGGCGAAGTAGGTCGACAGGCACTCGGCCAGGGTCGCGCCCTCCAGCGGCACGATGCCCTGGTAGCGTTTGCCGTTCTTCGGATCGACGGTGAGCGTCAGCACGCCATGGGGCATCAGCTCGGCAAGGCCGGCGGCGTCACCGATGGCCTCGGCGTCGTAGCGGGCCAGGCCACGCACTTCACGAGCACTGGAACACTCCACCATCAGCAGCGGAACGGCGCCGGCGGAGCGCGCCTGCAGCACCAGCAGACCGTCGAATTTGAGAGTGCCGCAAAGTAGCGCGGCCGCGGCTAGCATTTCTCCCAGCAGTTGGGCGACCGGCTGCGGATAGGGGTGCTTGGCCAACACTTCGGCATAACTGCGGTCGAGCTCCACCAGCTCACCGCGAACATCGGTGTTGTCGAACAGGAAACGCTGACTTTGATCGATCTGAGACATGCTGGGCACAACGCTGCGATAGGCACAAATAAATGACAAGTTGATGGCAAAGGCCTATAAAGCGCGCTTTGTCGTATCCGGCAACCCGGAACCGTTGTCAGAAGGGGGAATCGATTTTATGGACAAAACCACGCCGTTCCAAGCCACCTGGTCCTGGAAGCCCTTCATCGCCTGTCACCTGATGGCCCTCGCCCTGCTTCTGCTGTGGCTCTGGGAGCCTACTCGCAGTGCGATGGACCTGTTCGATTTCAGCCTGTTCAGCCTGCTCAACCAGCCGCTGGCGACCAACGAAGCCTGGCGCCTGACCTGGGCCGTGGCCAGCACCCGGCCGTTCGACCTGCTGGTCGGGGTGATCCTGCTGCTTCTGCTGATCCGTGGTGACTGGATCTTCAAGGCCAGCCAGGCCCGCGCCGCGACTTTCGGCTTTTTATGCGCAGCCGTGGTTCTGGTGGTGGTCCGCATCCTTTACGCGAAGCTTGCCCACAAGCTGGGCTGGCAGCATGCAAGCATTTCCAGCATTGCGCCGGATGCCGTGCGCCTGGAGCACTTCTTCCCGCAGTGGGAAGACACGCCCTTCGAGGTGAAGGACGAGTCGGCCCGCAGTTTCCCTGGCGACCACGCCTCGGTGTTGCTGATCTGGGCGCTGTTCCTCACCCTGTTCGCCCGCACCGCCCTGCAATGGGTGGTGATCTGGGGCCTCGCGCTGCTGTTCATGCTGCCGCGCCTGGTAGCCGGCGCCCACTGGGGCCAGGATGACTACATCGGCGGCGTGCAGATGGCGCTGGTGGCCCTGGCCTGGAGCTGCTTCACGCCCTTCGCCGCCGTGGCCAGCGCCGCGCTGGTTCGCTGGACCGATCCGCTGTTCCGCCTGGCGGCGAAAATACCGCTGCTCAAGCGCCTGAGCGTCGTCGCGGCCTGAGGGCCGTTCGCCCCCGGCGAGGCGCCTGCGGCCCTCGCCGGCTGCTCACTCCTGATCGCGGAAGCTGAACAGCTGGCGACGCTGCTTCTTGGTCGGCCGCCCGTCGGTCTGCACGCCCAGCGCGCCGGCCTTGCGCATGGCAGAAGCATCCTCGCGGCGCTTCACGCTGTCGGCGGTCTCTTCGTAGAGCAACTGCGCCTCAGGTGCGCCACGACGCACCATCGACAGCGCCTTCACCACGACCGTGCGCTCGTCGAAGCCGGTGCGGATCACGTATTCGTCGCCAACCTTGGGTTCCTTACCCGGCTTGCAGCGCTCGCCCCGGCAATGCACCTTGCCACCGTCGATGGCTTCCTTGGCCAGGGAGCGGGTCTTGTAGAAGCGCGCCGCCCACAGCCACTTGTCCAGGCGGACCTTGTCGTCGTCTTTCTCGCTCACGTCACAACCTCGTCATGCGGGCCTGCGAGTGTACCGTGCACCCCGCTGGCGGGGCACAACCGGCCTGACTAGAATGCCGGCAAACGCCGGGGACGCCTGCCTTGAAGACTTTCGACCAGCTGTCGGTAATTGGTCTGCGCGAATGGATCGCCCTGCCCGAACTGGGCATGGTGGGCCTGCGTGCGAAGATCGATACCGGCGCCAGCACCTCCACCCTGCATGCCAGTGACATCGTGCCGTTCCAGCGTGGCGGCCAGGACTGGGTACGCTTCATCGCCCACCTGGGTACCCAGGTGCAGCGCCGCCACCGCTGCGAAGCGCCGGTGGTGACGATGAAGACCATCAAGAGCTCCAACGGCCAGGCCCAGACCCGCTACGTGATCCGCACGTTGCTGGCCCTCGGCGATCGCGCCTGGTCAGTGGAATTCACCCTGGCGTGCCGCAAGACCATGCGCTACCGCGTGCTGCTAGGCTCCAAGGCGCTGGTTCAGGGCCAGCTCGTGGTCAACCCCGGCCTCACCTACGTACAAGACAAACCCCTCATCATGGTTCCCGCCACCCTTCCAGGTGATCAATGAAAATTGCTGTGCTGTCGCGCAATCCGCGTCTGTATTCCACCCGTCGGCTGGTGGAGGCCGGGCAGCAACGCGGCCACGAGATGGTGGTGATCGACACCCTCCGCGCCTACATGAACATCGCCAGCCACAAGCCGCAGATCCACTACCGCGGCAAGCCGCTGGAAGGTTTCGACGCGGTGATCCCGCGCATCGGCGCCTCGGTGACCTTCTATGGCTGCGCCGTGCTGCGTCAGTTCGAGATGATGGGGGTATTCCCGCTCAACGAATCGGTGGCCATCGCCCGTTCCCGCGACAAGCTGCGCTCGCTGCAACTGCTGTCGCGCAAGGGCATCGGCCTGCCGGTGACGGGCTTCGCCCATTCCCCCGATGACGTACCGGACCTGATCGAGATGGTCGGCGGCGCGCCGCTGGTGATCAAGCTGCTGGAAGGCACCCAGGGCATCGGCGTGGTGCTCTGCGAGACGGAGAAGGCCGCCGAATCCGTGCTTGAGGCGTTCATGGGGCTCAAGCACAACATCATGGTGCAGGAGTACATCAAGGAAGCCGGTGGCGCCGATATCCGCTGCTTCGTGGTCGGCGACAAGGTGATCGCATCGATGAAGCGCCAGGCCGCAGCCGGCGAGTTCCGCTCCAACCTGCACCGCGGCGGCAGCGCCAGCCTGATCAAGATCACCCCCGAGGAGCGCATGACCGCCATCCGCGCCGCCAAGGTGATGGGCCTGCACGTCGCCGGCGTCGACATCCTGCGCTCCAACCACGGGCCGTTGGTGATGGAAGTGAACTCCTCGCCGGGCCTGGAGGGCATCGAGACCACCACCGGCAAGGACATCGCCGGGGTGATCATCGAGTACCTGGAGAAGAACGGCGGGCCGCACCTGGCGCGGACCAAGGGCAAGGGGTGAGCCGGGGCGCATGCGTCATCCCGGCGAACGACTGGCCAGGGATGGCCAGGCCGGGGATTCCGACGGGCACAATGTCTCGGCAGGGATGTCCACTCAGACGCCTCATAAGGCACTCCCACCCTCAAACTGAACCACTGCACGCCTTTGAATGCCCCTATGCCCAAATCACCGCGCTTCTCCGAACTCCAATGGTCGCCCATCGAACGCCGTGTCGCCCTGGTGGCGCCAGCCTCGGCCATCGCAGAAGAGGTGCTGGAAGCCACGTTGCGCCAACTTGAAGTGCTGGGCGTGGACTACCACCTGGGCACCCACGCCGACGCACGCTATCGCTACCTGGCCGGCACGCCTGAGCAACGCCTGGAAGACTTCCACACCGCCTTCGAGCTGGATGGCGTCAGCGCCGTCTGGTGCCTGCGTGGCGGCTACGGCTGTGGACAACTCATCCCGCAACTGGACTGGCAACGCCTCAAGGCAGCCTCACCGCGCCCGCTGATCGGCTTCTCGGACATCTCCATTTTGCTCAGCGCTTTCCACCGCCAGAGCCTACCAGCGATCCACGGCATGGTCGCCACCGGGCTGGGCCTGCAACCGCTGAGCGCGCCCAGCGAGCAGCGTGAGCGCCTGGCTTCCCTGGCCTCGATCAGCCACGTACTGGCCGGCGGCCCCGGCAAGCTGGCGACACAGCATCTGGCGGGGCCGAAGACAGCGGTGGAAGGCGAATTGATCGGCGGCAACCTCACCGCACTGGCCTGCATGGCCGGCACCGCCGGTGCGCTGTATGTGCCTGATGGCGCGATCCTGATCCTCGAGGACGTCGGCGAGCCCTACTACCGAATCGAACGCAGCCTCTGGCAGCTACTCAACAGCCTGAACGGCGCGCGCCTGGGCGCGATCTGCCTCGGCACCTTCACCGATTGCCCGCGCAAGGGCGTGGCCCACAGCCTGGAAGAAATCTTCGCCGAGTACGCTGCGCGGTTGGGCGCCCCGCTCTACCACGGCCTGCCCAGCGGCCACGGTGCGCACAACCGCGCCTGGCCCTATGGGCGCAGGGCGGTGCTGGAAGGAAAATCCCTGCGCTGGGATTAGAGTCTGTTTACGATCTCGCGAGCTAGAGCAGAACAAGGCGAGGACAGCTGAGAAAGCGGAGTTGACTGCAGTCAATGAGCACTTCTCGGCTGGCCTCAACACAGTTATGCCGACGCGCAGCAGATCGCAAGCAGGCTCTCAATGCGCGTCGCGCGGCAGCAGCAGGCCCAGCGGCAGGCAGACGCGCGCTTCCACGCCACCACCCTCGCGGTTGCGCAGTTCGATGCTGCCGCCGTGCTGTTCGGCGATACGCTTGACGATCGCCAGCCCCAGGCCGGTGCCCTTGCCGCCGCGCGCTTTGTCGCCACGGAAGAAGGGGTTGAAGATGTTGTCCAACTCCTGCGGATCGACGCCCGCGCCACGGTCCAGCACGCTGAGCACCACGTAGGGCGCACCGCCGCCACCGGCGACGTGGGCCGCCACTTCGACCTTGCCACCGCCGTGGTTGAGGCCGTTCTCGATCAGGTTGCCCAGCAGGCGCTTGATCGATACGCGACGGAAGCGGAACAGCGGCAGCGTCTCCAGGCACAGGCGCACACGGTTGCCGGTCTGGTTGAAGGCGTCGGCGACTTCACGGATCAGGTCGGCGAGGTCGCCCTCCTCCACCGGCTCGTCGCGGCCATCGCGGATGAAGGCGAGGAACTGGTCGAGGATGGCATCCATGTCCTCGATGTCACGCACCATGTCCTCGACCATCTCGCGGTCGCTTTCGGGCATCAGCTCCAGCGACAGGCGCAGACGCGTCAACGGCGTGCGCAAGTCGTGAGAGACGCCGGCCAGCATCAGCTCGCGTTCACGCCCGGCCTGCTCGACATCGTCGGCCATCTGGTTGAAGGCGCGGTACACCTCGGCCATCTCGCTGGGCGTTTCCTGCCCCAGCGGCAGGCGCACGCTGCGCCCCTTGCCGAACTCGCGGGAGGCGAAGACCAGGCGCTTGAGCGGCTGGCTGAGCTGCCGCACGAAGATCCACGCCGCCGCGGTGGACAACAGGCCGATGCCGAGGAACCAGCCCAGCACGCTCCAGATCTGCTGGCCGCGCAGTGGGTGCGGGTAGAGCGGTACGCCGATCCAGCCATCGCCCAGGGTCGGCGCGCGCACCCAGAGCATCGACGGATGATGGATGCGCAGGCGCGTCTCGGTATCGATGCCCAGCTCCATGCGCATCTGCCGCTGGAAGATTTCCGTGTATGGCCAGTGCACTTCCTCCGGCTGCCCCTGTTCGTGGGGTGCCCACTTCAGCCCGGCAGACTGGGCGATCGCTTCGCGCGACTTCTCGTCGGCCGCCCAGTAGGCGCGCACGGTCAGCGCTGCGCCGTGGCTGTACTGGCGGTCGACCAGCATGTCTTCGTTCATCAGCAGGTAGACCAGGGTCAGTGCCTTGGAGAACAGCACGACAATGAGCACCAGCCAGAGGGTGCGGGCGAAGAAGCTTTGCGGGAACCAGAGGGGTGTCTTCAAGAAGGCGTTACCAGGGAAACACAAACGGCCGGGGCGAAGGGCTTCGCCCCGGCGAGGTCGATCACTTGCGAGCGGCGCCATCCGGTACGAATACGTAGCCCACGCCCCAGACGGTCTGGATGTAGCGCGGCTTCGACGGATCGGGCTCGATCAGCCGGCGCAGGCGGGAAATCTGCACGTCGATGGAGCGCTCCAGGGCATCCCACTCGCGGCCGCGGGCCAGGTTCATCAGCTTGTCGCGGGTCAGCGGCTCGCGGGCGTGCTGTACCAGGGCCTTGAGCACGGCGAACTCACCGGTGGTGAGCATGTGCACTTCCTCGCCCTTCTTCAGTTCGCGGGTCGCCAGGTGCAGTTCATAGTCGCCGAAGGTGACGATCTCGTCTTCTCCCGCCGGCGCGCCCGGTACCAGCGGCGCCTGGCGGCGCAGCACGGCCTTGATCCGCGCCAGCAATTCGCGCGGATTGAAGGGTTTGGCCAGGTAGTCGTCAGCGCCCTGTTCCAGGCCGGAGATGCGGCTGGATTCGTCGCCCTTGGCGGTGAGCATGATGATCGGGATCTGGTTGTTCGACTCGCGCAGGCGCTTGCACGCCGAGAGACCATCCTCGCCGGGCATCATCAGGTCGAGCACCACCAGCTGGAACAGTTCGCGGGCCAGCAGGCGGTCCATCTGCTCGGTGTTTTCGACGGCGCGGACGCGATAACCCTGCTCGTCGAGGAAGCGTTCGAGCAGACGGCGCAGGCGCGCGTCGTCATCGACCACGAGGATCTTTTCGCCTTCGGGCAGGGTGGCAGCGTTGCTCATGGAAACTCCCAGAATCTGATTCGGCGGGCATTATCGCCCAGCAGCCGCGCATCACGGCTTGTCCATTGTTAGCAGATTTTTCCCCGACCAGCCGCCCACCCGGTGAAATTGTCGTGGGTATAATGCGGCGCTTTTGCGGCGGGGCGTTGTCACAGAGCCTGTCGTGAGGCCGGAACTCCGGTCCTGACGTCCCGTAATTCGATTGTTTTGTCAGGTGGATTCATGGACAGCATCAACACCCGTATCGCCGAAGAGCTTTCCGCACTGCCCTCCGGCCGCGTTCAACCGCAGCAAGTCGCCGCTGCCGTCGCCCTGCTCGACGAAGGCTCCACCGTCCCCTTCATCGCCCGCTACCGGAAAGAAGTCACCGGCAGCCTGGACGACACCCAGCTGCGCATGCTCGAAGAGCGCCTGCGCTACCTGCGCGAACTGGACGAGCGCCGCGGCGCGATTCTCGCCAGCATCGAGGAACAGGGCAAGCTGACCCCGGAACTGGCCCGTGAGATCAACCTGGCCGACACCAAGACCCGCCTCGAAGACCTCTACCTGCCCTATAAGCAGAAGCGCCGCACCAAGGGCCAGATCGCCCTGGAAGCCGGCCTGGGCGAACTGGCCGACGCGCTGTTCGCCGACCCGAGCCTGACCCCGGAAAGCGAAGCCGCGCGCTTCGTCGATGCCGAGAAGGGCTTCGCCGACACCAAGGCCGTGCTCGAAGGCGCCAAGTACATCCTCATGGAACGCTTCGCCGAGGACGCCACGCTGCTCGACCGCCTGCGCAGCTTCCTCAAGGACAACGCCACCCTCACCGCGCGCATGGTGCCGGGCAAGGAAACCGAAGGCGCCAAGTTCAGCGACTACTTCGAGCACGACGAACCGCTGAAGAACGCCCCATCGCACCGTGCACTGGCGATCTTCCGTGGGCGCAACGAGGGCATCCTCAGCGTCGCCCTGAAGGTCGGCGAAGAACTGCCGGGCACCTCGCACCCTTGCGAAATCATGATTGGCGAGCGCTTCGGCGTGAGTAACCAGGGCCGCGCCGCTGACAAGTGGCTCTCCGAAGTGGTGCGCTGGACCTGGAAGGTCAAGCTCTACACCCACCTGGAAACCGACCTGCTGGGCGAGCTGCGCGAAGGCGCCGACCTCGAGGCGATCAACGTGTTCGCGCGCAACCTGCACGACCTGCTGCTGGCCGCTCCGGCCGGCCCGCGCGCCACCCTGGGCCTGGACCCGGGCCTGCGCACCGGCGTGAAAGTCGCCGTGGTCGACGCCACCGGCAAGCTGCTGGACACCGCCACCGTCTACCCGCACGCGCCGAAGAACCAGTGGGACCAGACCATCGCGGTGCTCGCCGCGCTGTGCGCCAAGCACCAGGTGGAGCTGATCGCCATCGGCAACGGCACCGCCAGCCGCGAGACCGACAAGCTGGCCGCCGAACTGATCAAGAAATACCCGGCGCTCAAGTGCACCAAGATCATGGTCAGCGAGGCCGGCGCTTCGGTGTACTCGGCCTCCGAACTGGCCGCCAAGGAATTCCCGGAGCTGGACGTGTCGCTGCGCGGCGCCGTGTCCATCGCCCGTCGCCTGCAGGACCCGCTGGCCGAACTGGTGAAGATCGAGCCGAAATCCATCGGCGTCGGCCAGTACCAGCACGACGTGTCCCAGTTGCAGCTCGCCCGCAGCCTGGACGCGGTGGTGGAAGACTGCGTGAACGCCGTCGGCGTGGACGTCAACACCGCCTCCGCCGCCCTGCTGGCGCGCATCTCCGGCCTCAACAGCACCCTGGCGCAGAACATCGTCGCGCACCGCGACGTTAACGGCGCCTTCAAGACCCGCGACGAACTGAAGAAAGTCAGCCGCCTGGGCGAGAAGACCTTCGAACAGGCCGCCGGCTTCCTCCGCGTGATGAACGGCGACAACCCGCTGGACGCCTCCGCGGTGCACCCGGAAACCTACCCGCTGGTGCAGCGTATCGCCGCCGATACCGGCCGCGACGTGCGCTCGCTGATCGGCGATTCGGGCTTCCTCAAGCGCCTGGACCCGAGGAAGTTCACCGACGAGCAGTTCGGCCTGCCCACCGTCACCGACATCCTCAAGGAACTCGACAAACCCGGCCGCGACCCGCGCCCGGAGTTCAAGACTGCCGAGTTCCAGGAAGGCGTCGAGAGCCTGAAGGACTTGAAGCCCGGCATGGTGCTCGAGGGCGTGGTGACCAACGTCACCAACTTCGGCGCCTTCGTCGACATCGGCGTCCACCAGGACGGCCTGGTGCACATCTCCGCGCTGTCGGAGAAGTTCGTCAAGGACCCGTACGAAGTGGTCAAGGCCGGCGACATCGTCAAGGTCAAGGTCATGGAAGTGGACATCCCGCGCAACCGCGTCGGCCTGTCCATGCGCATGAGCGACACCCCCGGCGAGAAGGTCGACGGCCCGCGTGGCGGCGGCCGCCCCGGCAACGGCGCGCCGCGTGGCGAGCGCAGCGCTCCGCGCCAGCAGGAGAAGGCCCCGGCGAACAATGCCATGGCCTCGCTGTTCGCCAACGCCAAGCAACTGAAGAAGAAGTAAGGAAGGTCCATGAGCGAGATGCCCGCCCGCGAGCTGATGATCAGCCGCTTCAGCGACACCCTTGGCGTGCAGCCGATCCGTGTCGCCGACGGCGAAGCCGAGGTGCTGCTGCCGATGGCCGAGCACCTGCGCAATCGCGGCAACGTCATGCACGGCGGCGCGCTCTTCACGCTGATGGACATGACCATGGGCCTGGCCTGCTCCAGCGCCCATGGTTTCGACCGACAGAGCGTCACCCTGGAATGCAAGATCAACTACATCCGCGCGGTCGCCGAGGGCGAAGTGCGCTGTGTAGCGAAAGTCCTGCATGCCGGGCGGCGCTCGCTGGTGGTCGAGGCCGACATCCACCAGGGCGACAAGCTGGTCGCCAAGGGACAAGGCACCTTCGCCCAGCTGTAATTCGCGCCGTGACAACTGACCTATGCTGTACGCCGGAGCCCCGGATTTGCGGGCGCCGGCGCAGCGCCTCGATGAAGCCAGGCGACCACGCCGGTTGTGTTCTCCCCTTGTAGACCGCCCAGTCCACCCCCATAGTGGGGCGATTGCCGTGTGAAGGACTTCCAACTTGAGCGACCAACTTTCCCGCCGCCTGGCCCTGCTGGGCGATGCCGCCAACCTGTCCCTGCTCACCCAGTGCCTGCACGGTATCGAGCGCGAATGCCTGCGCGTCGACGGGCACGGCAAGCTTGCCCTGACCCCGCATCCGCGCGCCCTGGGCTCGGCACTGACCAACCCGCAGATCACCACGGACTACTCCGAGTCGCTGCTGGAGTTCATCACGCCGACTTCGACCAGCGTCGAGAAGACCCTGGAAGAACTGGATGAAATCCACCGCTTCGCCAGCGGCAAGCTCGACGGCGAATACCTGTGGAGCCCGTCCATGCCCTGCGAGTTGCCGGATGAAGAGACCATCCCGATCGCTCGCTACGGCAGTTCGCACATCGGCCGCCTGAAGTACGTCTACCGCAAGGGCCTGGCCCTGCGTTACGGCAAGACCATGCAGTGCATCGCCGGCATCCACTACAACTTCTCCCTGCCCGAAGGCATCTGGGAGCTGCTGCGCCAGGACGAAGGCAGCGAGAAGAGCGCGCGGGACTTCCAGTCGCACCGCTACATCGCGATGATCCGCAACTTCCGCCGCTACAGCTGGCTGCTGATGTATCTGTTCGGCGCCTCGCCGGCGCTGGACGCCGGCTTCCTGCGCGGCCGCCCGCACGGCCTGGAAGCCTTCGACGAACACACGCTCTACCTGCCCTACGCCACCAGCCTGCGCATGAGCGACCTGGGCTACCAGAACAACGCCCAGGCCGGCCTGACGCCCTGCTACAACGACCTGGACAGCTACATCGACAGCCTGCGCCGCGCGGTGAGCACGCCCTACGCGCCGTACGAGAAGGTCGGCACCAAGGTCGATGGCGAATGGGTGCAGCTCAACACCAACATCCTGCAGATCGAGAACGAGTACTACTCGAGCATCCGCCCGAAACGCGTCACCTACACCGGCGAGCGCCCGATCCAGGCGCTGATGGCCCGTGGCGTGCAGTACGTCGAGGCGCGCTGCCTGGACATCAACCCCTTCCTGCCGCTGGGCATCGACGTCACCGAGGCGCGCTTCCTCGACGCCTTCCTGCTCTACTGCGCGCTGTCCGACAGCCCGCCGCTGGGCGGTTGCGAGTGCGGCGCGGCCACCAGCAACTTCCTCAAGGTGGTCAAGGAAGGTCGTCGTCCCGGCCTGAAGCTGGAGCGCGCAGGCCAGCAGCTCGAGATGAAGGACTGGGCGAACGCCCTGCTCGACGGCATCGCGCCGATCATCGAACTGCTCGACCGCGCCAACGGTACGGGCCTGCACGCGCAGAGCCTGGCCGAGCAGCGCACCAAGGTTGCCGACGCCAGCCTGACGCCGTCGGCGAAGGTCCTGGCGGAGATGCGCGAGCGCGGCGAGAGCTTCGAGGCCTTCGCCCTGCGCTACAGCCGCCAGCATGCCGCCACCCTGCAGGGTGAGCCGCTGCCGGCCGAGGAGCAGGCGCGCTTCGAGAGCATGGCCAGCGAATCCCTGGCCGAACAGGCGGAGCTGGAGAAGCAGCCCGAAGGCGATTTCGACACCTTCGTCGCCGCGTATCAGGCGAGCATCCTGGGCCTGCTCAGCGTCTGACGGTGCAAGAAATCGCTGACATGCAGCTCATAGAGTTCTGATCGGCAACCTGCGAGTGCGGGGGGAGAATCCTCCCTCCCTGCGGATCGTCCGGCCCCGGCCGGCGCGATCCGCGCAAGACCTCGCAGGAAAGCGCGCATGTCCCCCCACTCTCCCTCCTGGACACTCCATCAGCTGGAAGTCGCCTACCGGCAAGGCTACCTGGAAGCGCTGCTCAGCCGCGCCCCGCGCTGTCCGCCACACGACATTCTGGCGGCCAGCTGGGAAGCCGGCTGGCGCGACGGCGGCGAGCGACTGCGCCAGCAGCAGGAACAGGCCAGGCCCTGCGCAGAGCCAGGCCAGGCGCCGCGGCTGAGCGTGCAGATCAGGCATTCGGTATCCGGTAAAGACCGGGTCTGATCAGAGCGTCTTCTCGAATACCTGGGAATTGCGCTGGTAGTTGTACAGCGACGCCCGCGCCGCCGGCAGGCGCTCGACGCTGCTGGGCTGGAAGCCACGCTCACGGAACCAGTGGGCCGTGCGGGTGGTGAGCACATAAAGGGTTTTCAGTCCCAGGTTACGCGCGCGCTGTTCGATACGCTCCAGCAGGTCGTCGCCGCGTCCGCCGTGGCGGTACTCCGGATTCACCGCCAGGCATGCCAGTTCGCCCGCGTCGGAGTCGGCGATGGGATAGAGCGCCGCGCAGGCGATGATCAGCCCTTCGCGCTCGACGATGCTGAACTGCTCGATCTCGCGCTCCAATACCTCGCGGGAACGACGCACCAGGATGCCCTGCTCTTCCAGCGGACGGATCAGCTCCAGCAGTCCACCAACGTCCTCGATGCCCGCTTCGCGCAGCTGTTCGAACTGCTCCTGCGCCACCAGGGTGCCGTTGCCGGTGCGGGTGAAGAGTTCCGACAGCAGCGAGCCGTCCTCGGTGTAGCTGACGATATGGCTGCGCCGCACACCCGCGCGGCAGGCCTGGGCGGCGGCGTCGAGCAACTCGCCCTGATAACTCGACCCGAGGCGCTCCAGGTGCGCCGGCACCTGCTGCGGGCGCAACTCGCGCACCAGCTTGCCGGCCTCGTCCATCAGGCCGCGCTCGGCCCCGTAGAGAATCAGTTTGTCCGCGCCCAGGTCGATGGCCGCACGCATGGCCACGTCCTCGCAGGCGAGGTTGAAGATTTCCCCGGTGGGGGAATAACCCAGCGGCGAGAGCAGGACGATGCTGCGCTCGTCGAGCTGGCGATTGATGCCCTTGCGGTCGATCCGGCGGACTTCGCCGGTGTGGTGGTAGTCGATGCCATCGACTACGCCGATCGGCCGTGCGGTGACGAAGTTGCCCGAGGTCACGCGCATGCGCGAGCCCTGCATGGGCGAGGCGGCCATGTCCATCGACAGGCGTGCCTCGATGGTGATGCGCAGGCTGCCCACCGCGTCGATCACGCAGCCCAGGGTCGGCGCATCGGTCACCCGCAGGCCGCGATGGAAACGCGGCGCCAACCCGTGCTGGGCCAGACGCGCCTCGATCTGCGGACGCGAGCCGTGCACCAGCACCAGGCGCACACCCAGGCTGTGCAGCAGCACCAGGTCGTGGACGATATTGCCGAAATTGGGGTCTTCGACGCCCTCGCCGGGGAGCATCACCACGAAGGTGCAGTCCCGGTGCGAGTTGATGTAGGGGGAAGCGTGGCGCAGCCAGTTGACGTAGTCGTGCATTGCTTGAAAAGCCTGTCGTTCGAGTGGGCGGAAATCTGTCGGATGCGGCCGAAAGGCGGCCAGTGGCGGCGCGGTTATCGTCGTCGCAGGAACATCGACAGGTTTCTCCTCTTGGGTACGTTGGGCCCGCTTTCCGGGCGCTCTACAGGCAACTGCCTACACAGGGCTATTTATAGACAGTAATGACGGATCAATCCGCGTAGCAACGCTACGGTCGGCTCAATGCGGTCCAGTTCAAGGTGTTCATCGGGCTGGTGGGCACAGGCGATGTCGCCGGGGCCCAGCACCAGGGTCTGGCAGCCGAGCTGCTGAAGATACGGTGCTTCTGTGCCAAAGGCTACCGCTTCCGCCGTGTGCCCGGTCAGACTTTCGGCGAGTCGCACCAGCTCGCTCTGCGCCGGCTCCTCGAAGGGCGGCACGGCAGGGAAAAGCGGTGCGTAATCGATCTTCACGGCGTGGCGCTCGGCAACCGGCCTCAGCCGCTCGCGAATGCTCTGGCGCAGGGCTTCCGGGGCCATTCCCGGCAGCGGGCGCAGGTCGAACTCCAGGGCGCACTGGCCGCAGATGCGGTTGGGGTTGTCGCCGCCGTGGATGCAGCCCAGGTTGAGCGTCGGCTGCGGCACGCTGAACTGCGGGTTGTTGAACTCCTGCTGCCACTGGCTGCGCAGGCCCTGCAGTTCGCCCATCACCGCCTGCATGGCCTCCAACGCACTGCGTCCCAGGCTCGGGTCGGAGGAATGGCCGCTCTGCCCGAGGATGTCGATGCGCTCCATCATCACGCCCTTGTGCAGGCGGATCGGCTTGAGGTTGGTCGGTTCGCCGATCACCGCGGCGCGCCCCAACGGCCGCCCCGCGTCGGCCAGCGCACGGGCACCGGCCATGGAGCTTTCCTCGTCGCAGGTGGCGAGGATGATCAGCGGCTGCCTGAACGGCTGCTCCAGCAGCGGCAACAGCGCTTCGATGGCCAGGGCGAAGAAGCCCTTCATGTCGCAGGCGCCCAGGCCGAACCAGCGCCCGTCGCGTTCATCCAGGCCCAGCGGGTCGCTTTTCCACAGGGCCTCGTCGTAGGGCACGGTATCGGTATGCCCCGCCAGTACCAGGCCGCCGGGGCCGCTGCCCAGGGTCGCGATCAGGTTGAACTTGCCCGGTGACACCGGCTGCATCTCGCAGGCGAAACCCAGGTCCACCAGCCAGTTGCCGAGCAACTCGACCACCGGGCGATTGGACTGGTCCAGCGCGGGCTGGGTACAGCTGACGGAAGGAACCGCGATCAGCTCGGCAAAGCGTTGTTTCAGGGGCGGCAACGGCATGGCGTCCTCCGAAGATGTGCTCCCACTATGGACCATGCCACGCTGCGGTAAAACCTCGCGGCGCCCGGCAGGAACGCCGAAGTCCTGTAGACTGCATGACTTTGAAGTCTTTTTCGCGCCCGTCGTTCCGTGCTTCCTACAGCAGGTCGGGAATCCGGGCGCGGCCGCTCTGAACCGGACCCCCGCCATGCAGAAAGAAACCGAAATCAAATTGCGCGTCAGCCGCGAGACCCTCGAAGCCCTGCGCGATCACCCGGCGCTGAAGAAGCGCAACAAATCCGGCTGGGAGCCCCGCGAGCTGTTCAACCAGTACTACGACACCCCTGGCCGCGATCTGGCCCGCGCCCGTGTGGCGCTGCGCATGCGCAAGGATGGCGAGCAGTTCATCCAGACCCTGAAGACCCGCGGCCAGAGCATCGCCGGCCTGTCCGAGCGCAACGAATGGGACTGGTACCTGGAGAAGAACAAGCTCGATATCAAGAAGCTCGACGACCAGTGCTGGCCAGCTGCCCTGGCGGACCTGGACAAGAAGACCCTGAAGCCGATCTTCAGCACCGACTTCACCCGCCAGCGCGCCGAGATCGCCTGGGGCCGCGGCAAGACCAAGGTGGTGATCGAGGCCGCGCTCGACCTGGGCAAGGTCGTCGCCGGCAAACAGGAAGAGGATATCTGCGAACTGGAGCTGGAACTGCGCCAGGGCGAGCCCGAGGCGCTGCTGGACCTGGCCATCGAACTGGCCGCCGACCTCGCGCTGATGCCCTGCGACATCAGCAAGGCCGAGCGCGGTTACCGTCTGTTCGACCCGGCCAGCTACAGCATCCAGCCCGACACCCAGAAGCTGCTGCATGAAACCCCGCTGGACGGCGCCTTTGCCGCGCTGTCCTGGTCGCTGCTGGGCAGCAGCCAGCGCCTGGCCGAGCAATACCGCTTCAATGGCCACTGGAGCCTGCTGGAAAGCTGGCTGCAGCAACTGCTCGACCTGCGCGCTTTGCTCGGCAGTCTTGGCCAGGCCGTGCCGCGCGCCACCACCCGCGAACTGCGTACTGCTCTCGACGCGCTGATCGCCGACTGGCAACCGCGCATCGAACAGGCTCGCGATGACGAGGCGCTGCGCCAGCAGATGCCGGCAGTCTTCCGCGAGGAACTGGCGAATGTGCGCTGGGGTCAGTTCTCCCTGAGCACCTCGCGCTGGCTGCTGGGCAAGGCCTGGACCGCCGAGCGCAACGACCGTGCCAACCGGCTGGGCGGCTCCGCCGTCGGCAAGTGGCTGCAGCGCACCCTGGCCGAAGAGGCACAGGCCATGCCGCTGCAACGCGCCCAGCAGTTGCCCGAGGTACTCGCCGACCAGCTGCCGCGCCTGCAGCGCATGCTGGTCTGGCTGCGCCTGGCGCGCAGCGTACTGGAGCTGCCGGAAACCGACCGCCTCTACGGCGAACTGGCCAAGCTGCAGGAGCTGCTCGCCACTCCCGAGGCCGAGGGGCGCCTGGATGCCCTCGCGGCCCAGGCCCATACTGTGCTGACCCTCAAGCCGTGGAAGGCGCTTTTGAAATAAGCTGGCCCGGCGACGTCGCGGGCCTGTCGACCCGCCATTGAAGTAGGGAGTCTGCATGTCCGTCTTTGCCCCTTCCGCCCAGGACCGTCCGCTCGACCTGGGCGACATCCTGCGCGAGCTGGTCACCCAGGGCCGCGTCGCCCAGGATGACGCCGAGCAGTGCCTGGCGATCCGCCGCAGCGCGGTGAAGAACCAGCAGCACCCGCTGGAGTTCCTCGCCGCGCAGCAGGTCGAGGATCGCCAGCGGCCGGGGCACAAGCTGGACCTGGATACGCTGGTGAGGTGGCTGGCGGACTACGCCGGGCAGCCCTACCTGCGCATCGACCCGCTGAAGATCGATGTCGCCGCGGTCACGCCGCTGATGTCCTACGCCTTCGCCCAGCGCCACCATATCCTCGCGGTCGCGGTAGCGCCGGACGAAGTCACCATCGCCAGTGCACAGCCCTTCGTGCACGCCTGGGAGAGCAACCTCACCCACGTTCTCAAGCGCCCGATCAAACGCGTGGTGGCCAACCCCGCGGACATTCAGCGCTTCACCGTCGAGTTCTACCGTCTCGCCAAGTCGGTGACCGGTGCCAGCTCGGCGGACCAGAAGATCAGCGGGGTCGGCAACTTCGAGCAGTTGCTCAACCTGGGCGCCAGCGATCAGGAACCCGATGCCAACGACGCGCACATCGTCACCATCGTCGACTGGCTGTTCCAGTACGCCTTCCAACAGCGCGCCAGCGATATCCATATCGAACCGCGCCGCGAGCAGGGCACGGTACGCTTCCGCATCGACGGCGTGCTGCACAACGTCTACCAGTTCCCGCCGCAGGTCAGCATGGCGGTGGTCAGCCGCCTGAAATCCCTGGGGCGCATGAACGTCGCCGAGAAGCGCAAGCCGCAGGACGGCCGGGTGAAGACCAAGACCCCGGAAGGCGCCGAGGTGGAGCTGCGCCTGTCCACCCTGCCCACGGCCTTCGGCGAGAAGATGGTGATGCGGATCTTCGATCCCGAGGTGCTGCTCAAGAGTTTCGACCAGCTCGGCTTCTCCCCCGACGACCTGCGCCGCTGGGAAAGCATGACCAGCCAGCCCAACGGCATCATCCTGGTCACCGGCCCCACCGGTTCGGGCAAGACCACCACGCTCTACACCACGCTCAAGCAGCTGGCGACCGATGAGGTGAACCTCTGCACCATCGAGGACCCGATCGAGATGATCGAGCCCTCGTTCAACCAGATGCAGGTCCAGCACAACATCGACCTGACCTTCGCCAGCGGCGTGCGCGCCCTGCTGCGGCAAGACCCGGACATCATCATGGTCGGCGAGATCCGTGACCTGGAAACCGCCGAAATGGCGATCCAGGCGGCACTCACCGGCCACCTGGTGCTCTCCACGCTGCACACCAACGACTCGCCCACCGCCATCACCCGTCTGCTGGAACTGGGCGTGCCCTACTACCTGATCCGCGCCACCGTGCTCGGCGTCATGGCCCAGCGCCTGGTGCGCACGCTCTGCCCGCACTGCAAGGCGCCGATGGAGCTGCACGAGGAAGACTGGCAGGAAGTCACCCGCCCCTGGAACGCCCCGCTGCCCACCGGTGCGCAGCAGGCCGTCGGCTGCCTGGAATGCCGCGACACCGGTTACCGCGGACGCGCCGGCGTGTACGAGATCATGCTGCTGACGGAGTCGCTGAAGGAGCTGATCACCGCCGACACCGACCTCATCCCGCTGCGCCGCCAGGCCTTCAAGGAAGGCATGCGCAGCCTGCGGCTGTCCGGCGCGCAGAAGGTTGCGGCGGGCCTGACGACCATCGAGGAAGTCATGCGGGTGACCCCGCAGAGCGAACAGAAGTAGCCCCTCTGGACGCCACGGCGGCGCAGGTCGCGCCGCCACCCAGCCTCAGCCTTGAGCCCGCGCAGGGTCCATGGCCATCTCCAGCAGACGACGATAGGCGCTGACCCCACTGCGGGTGTCAAAGCGTTGTGCAGTGAGACGGGCCATCTGACGCAGGCCGGCATGCGCCGACGGATTGTGCAGGACCTCGAGCACGCGCTCGGCCAGGTCGTCGACGGCGAAGAAGTCCACCAGATAGCCATTCTCTCGATCGCGAACCACCTCGCGGACCGGTGCCGTGTCGGAGGCGACCAGCAGGCAGCCGCACGCCATGGCCTCGAGCATCGACCACGACAGGACGAAGGGGTAGGTCAGGTAGACGTGTGCACAGGAAACCTGCAGCGCTTTCACGTAGGTGGCATAGGGAACCTTGCCAAGGAAGTGCACGCGTGAGCGGTCCAGCCTCACCTCCTCGAGCATGCGCGTGCGCCAGTTGGGCGCCCCCTGGGGAGGCATGCCGTAGCTCACCTCGTCGCCCCCCAGTATCAGGACCTGTGCCCGCGGATGGCGGTCGAGAATCTGCGGCAACGCGCGCATGAAGATGTGGAAGCCCCGATAGGGCTCCAGATTGCGCGCCACGTAAGTCACCACGGGATCGCCAGCCCTGAGCACCTGCCCGGAGGGTAGGCGCAAGGAACCTCGCGGGTCCGGGCGCAGCATATCGAGGGGAATACCTTCGTGAGCCACCTGGATTTTCTCCCGGTATGCCAGCGGATGCAGGCCGCGCTGCCACGGGGTGGGGCTGATGCCCAGGTCGCAATGCTCCAGGTTAAGCAGGTGCAGGGCATTGCGCGTCCGGCTGCGAGCACACTCGTCGAAACTCGACGGAAACTCCGGATCGAAATTGATATCCGACCCCTCCATGGCGCCGTAGTACTCGCAGAAATGCATCAGCGGAACATCCGGGTAGACGTCCTTGGCATACAAGGTTTCTCCCCAGCCCGGGTGCGCCAGGATCACGTCCGGGCGATAGCCAGTGCCGCGCAGTTGCAGCAACAGCCTGGCTACCTGCTGACCATGCAGGACGGCGTCCTCGACGGTGTACAGATAGTGGTGGATCTGCGGGGAAACCGCCCGGCTGGGGCTGTAGCGCAGCGTACGTACCCCCTGCACACCCCGTGCCGTATCACGGGCAATGGCCAGCAGCTGGCAGCGACTGTCCTTGAGCAGACCGTGTGCCAGGTGGAGGAACTGGCCAGGAAAGTTCTGGTGGATGAGCAACAATTTCACGACAACACCGGCTCCATGAGTCCCGCACGCCGCGCATCGACCGATAGATTGCGATGGAGCCGGGCGGGACCGACCTCCGCGCTGATAGGATGATCCGAAGGGTGTGCAGAGTCCGCTGTCCGTGCCGCCGCGCTCAATCAGAAGTCTGGAAGCAGGGGCACGGATATTTCTTAATGCGCCCTCTCACTGGCGAAATCCCGGGAAGTTGCGGGGACTATGCTTATCCAGTCGGCCGGCTCTGCAGCCTTATACTGATGCCCTGCAGCAAAACCGTCCGTCTTGCACCACAAGGAGTTCTTCACATGGAAATCGGCAGTGTTGCCCTGCTCTTCGTCATCCTCGCCATCGTCATCGTGCTCATGGGGTTCAAGGTCGTTCCCCAGGGCTTCGAATGGACCATCGAGCGCTTCGGTCGCTATACCGTCACGCTCAAGCCGGGCCTGAGCATCATCATTCCGGTGGTGGATCGCGTCGGCCAGAAGATCAACATGATGGAACGCGTGCTGGACATCCCGCCGCAGGAGGCGATCAGCGCCGACAACGCCATCGTCGAGATCGACGCGGTGTGCTTCTACCAGGTAGTGGACGCGGCACGCGCCGCTTATGAGGTCAGCGGGCTGGAAAATGCCGTGCGCAACCTGGTGATGACCAACATCCGCACCGTGCTCGGCTCCATGGAGCTGGACCATATGCTCAGCCAGCGCGACTCGATCAACGAGCGCCTGCTGCGTACCGTCGATGAAGCCACCGCGCCCTGGGGCCTGAAGGTCACCCGTATCGAGATCAAGGACATCAGCCCGCCGGCCGATCTGGTGGAAGCGATGAGCGGACAGATGCGTGCCGAGCGCCTCAAGCGCGCGCAGATTCTCGAAGCCGAAGGCAAGCGCGCCGCCGACATTCTTACCGCCGAAGGTGAGAAGCAGGCACAGATCCTCAAGGCCGAGGGCCAGCGCCAGGCCGCCTTCCTCGAAGCCGAGGCCCGCGAGCGCCAGGCCGAAGCAGAGGCGCGTGCAACCCAGGTGGTCTCCGAAGCCATCGCCCATGGCAACGTGCAGGCTGTGAACTACTTCGTCGCGCAGAAGTACGTCGACGCGCTGGGCAAGCTGGCCAGCTCGAACAACAGCAAGATCGTGCTGATGCCGCTGGAAGCCAGCCAGGTGATCGGCTCGGTCGCCGGCATCGGCGAGATCGTCAAGGCCACCTTCGGCGACACCAAGGGCCGTAGCTGATGGCCGCCTTTCTCCAGAACCTCGGTTTCTGGGACTGGCTGGGCCTGGGCATCGTCCTGCTGATCCTGGAGATCTTCGGCGCCGGCGGCTACCTGCTGTGGATCGGCATCGCCGCCGCGCTCACCGGCGTGCTGTCCTTCCTCGTGCCGGGGCTCGACTGGGTCTGGCAGTGCCTGGCCTTCGGCGTGCTGGCGATCCTCACCGCGCTGTACTGGTGGAACCACCAGCGCATCAACAAGCGCACAGCCGAACCGTCCAGCCTGAATCGCCGCGGCAGCGAACTGGTGGGCCGGCAGTTCGCCCTGCATGACGCCATCGTCGGCGGACGCGGCAAGGTCCGCGTCGGCGACAGCGTCTGGCTGGTCAGCGGGCCGGACCTGCCCGTGGGCGCGCAGGTGCGCGTGATCGGGCAGGACGGTGTCCTGTTGCTGGTGGAACCCGTCTGAGCCAGTACCTGTAGGAGCGAGCTTGCTCGCGAACCAAACCCCGCAGCGGAGTCTGTTCGCGAGCAAGCTCGCTCCTACAAAGCTCAATAAAAAAGCCCGCCAATCGGCGGGCTTTTTCATTCAGGCAATGCTCAGCTCGCGGCCGGCTGCGCCGGGGCGCGACGATAGGCCCAGACCATCAGCGCGATGCCGCCCAGGACCATCGGCACGCACAGCACCTGGCCCATGGTCAGCCAGCCCCACGCCAGATAGCCCAACTGGGCATCGGGCACGCGGACGAACTCGACGATGAAGCGGAAGATGCCGTAGCACAGCACGAACAGGCCGGACACCGAGGCAGTCGGGCGCGGCTTGCGGGTGAACAGCCAGAGCACGACGAACAGTGCCACGCCTTCCAGCGCGAACTGGTACAGCTGCGACGGGTGGCGCGGCTCCGGGCCGCCGGTGGGGAAGATCATCGCCCAGGGCACGTCGGACACCTTGCCCCACAGCTCGCCGTTGATGAAGTTGCCGATACGTCCGGCGCCCAGTCCGATCGGCACCAACGGCGCGATGAAGTCCATCAGCTGGAAGAAGCTCTTGTTGTTGCGCTTGCCGAACCACCAGGTGGCCAGCATCACGCCGATCAGGCCGCCGTGGAACGACATGCCGCCCTTCCACACCTCGAAGATCAGCGTCGGGTTGGCGATGTACTCGTCCAGGTTGTAGAACAACACGTAGCCCAGGCGACCGCCCAGGACCACGCCGCACGCCACCCAGAACACCAGATCGGAGAGTTTCTCCTTGGTCCAGGTCGGGTCGAACTCCTTCAGCTTGCGCGAGGCCAGCAGCCAGGCGCCGCCGATGCCGATCAGGTACATCAGGCCGTACCAGTGGATTTTCAGCGGCCCGAGCGCTACGGCAACCGGGTCGATCTGTGGATAAGGCAGCATCCGCTTCTCCTAGCAGGAACTCAGATCAGGAAACTCAAACCCACGCTGAACAGCAGCAGGGCAAACAAACGCTTCAGGACCTTGGCCGGCAGGCGATGCGCCAGCCGCGCCCCGATGCGGGCGAAGAACATACTGGTAACGGCGATGCCCAGCAGCGCCGGCAGGTAGACGAAGCCCAGGCTCAGCTCCGGCAGCTTGGCGTTGTGCCAGCCGACGGCGATGAAGGATATCGCGCCGGCGATGGCGATCGGCAGGCCGCACGCCGAAGAAGTCGCAACCGCCTGTTGCATGGAGACGCCACGCCAGGACAGAAACGGCACAGTCAGCGAACCGCCGCCGATGCCGAAGATCGCCGAAGCCCAGCCCACCACGCCGCCCGCCACGCAAAGGCCGAAGCGGCCCGGCAGGTCGCGCCCGCCCTTGGGCTGGAGCCCGAGGGCCATCTGGATCGACACCAGAATGGCGAAGGTACCGATGATCTTCTGCAGCACCGGCCCCTGAATCTTCGACGCGGTCAATGCGCCCAGCGCGCTGCCGACCAGGATGCCGACGGTCATCCAGGCGAACACCCGCCAGCGCACGGCGCCACGGCGGTGGTGTTCGAGAATCGAATTGATCGACGTGAAGATGATGGTCGCCAGCGACGTCCCGACCGCCATCTGCGTCAGCACATCGGGCGAGAAGCCGTGGGCGGTGAAGCTGAACACCAGGGCCGGAACGATGATCAACCCACCGCCGACGCCGAACAGGCCGGCGAGCACGCCAGCACAGGCGCCAAGCACCAGGTAGAGCACGAACTCCATGGGCAACCTCGGGCAACAAAGCGGGCATGGTAGCCGAAGGCTCCCGGGCGCTCCAGCCACTCCGGGACATCGGCGGATGTTGATAGACTGCCGGCACACTACGGAGTTCGACCCATGTGCCTGATCGTCTTCGCCTGGCGCCCCGAGCACGCCACGCCCCTGATCGTCGCGGCCAACCGCGATGAATTCTATGCCCGCCCGACCCTGCCGCTGGCGGCCTGGGAGGAGTATCCCGGCGTGTATGCCGGCCGCGACCTGGAGGCCGGCGGCACCTGGATGGGAGTGGCCGCGGGTGGGCGTTTCGCCGCCCTGACCAACGTGCGCGATCCCGGCCAGCCGATCGGCCCGCGTTCCCGTGGCGAGCTGGTAGCGGCTTTCCTGCAAGGCCAGCAGTCGCCGCTGGAATACCTGCAGCAGGTTGCCCGCCGCGCTTCGGACTACAGCGGCTTCAACCTGCTGGTCGGCGACGTTGCACAACTGTGCTACTTCAATCCCCGCGTCGGCGCGCCTGTGGCGGTGGCTCCGGGGGTGCACGGACTGTCCAATGCAGCGCTGAACACGCCCTGGCCCAAGCTTCTTACCGCGCGAGACGCTCTGGAGGCAGCGTTGGTGAAGCCTGATACCGGCTCCCTGGTCGCGCTACTGGCGGACAATCGTCAGCCCAGTGAAGCCGAGTTGCCGGACACCGGCGTCGGCCTGGCCACCGAGCGCCTGCTGTCCAGCGTGTTCATCGCCAGCCCGAACTACGGTACCCGCGCCAGCACCGCGCTGATCGTCCATGCGGACGGCCGCCGCGAGCTGCTCGAACACAGCTTCGGCCCCAGTGGCGCACGCCTGGGCGAGGTCGCGCTGAGCATTTAACAGACGACGATACAGTCGCGCTGGCGCTTGGCGCGGTAGAGCGCGTCATCCAGGCGGCGCAGCATCGCCATCAGGTCCTCGCCGGGCTGCATCTGGGTCACGGCGAAGCTGGCGGTGAGCTGGGTCGGCAACGAAACATCCGCCCGGCGCAGGCTCAAGCGCAGGCGCTCGGCCAGCTCCCGTGCCGCCTCGGCTTCGGTCTCGGGCAGCAGCACGATGAACTCCTCGCCACCCCAGCGGGCAAAGCAATCCTCTTCACGCAGGCGCCGCCGCACCACCTCGGCCACCGCCACGAGCACGCGGTCGCCGGCCTGGTGGCCGAGGCTGTCGTTGATGCGCTTGAAGTGGTCGAGGTCGAACATCATCAGTGAGCAACCGTGATGGTGCCGCTGCAGGCGCTGCCATTCGGCGTGCAATTGCTGCTCGAAGCGCCGCCGGTTGGCGATCTGGGTCAGCGGATCGATCTCGGAAAGGCGCAGCGCGACCGCAGCCTGCTCGGCCAGTGCCTGGTTGGCCTGGCGCAAAGCTTCAGTACGCGTCTGCACCAGCAGCTCCAGGCTCAGGTTGAGCTGGTGCAGTTCGTGGTTCTTGTCCTGCAGCGCCAGTTCCGCCAGCTTGCGCTCATGAATGTTGCGGTGCGCGCCGATCATCCGCGTTGGCTTGCCGTCCCCGTCGAACTCGAAGAAGCGCCCGTGATCGCTGACCCACAGGTAGCTGCCGTCCAGGCAGCGGCAGCGATACTCCTCGCGGTAGACGCCGCTGCGACCCTCGACATAGGCATCGAAGGCGAACATGACCCGGCCGAAATCCTCGGGATGGATGATCTCGTGCCAGGTAGCGACGTTTTCCGGGAGGCTGTCGGGGTCGTAGCCGAGCATGGCGTACCAGCTCGGGCTACGGGTGACGTGGTTGCTGCGGATGTCCCAGTCCCAGATGCCGTCGCTGACGATGCTCAGGGCATAGCGCAGGGTGCGGGCGCTGCTATCGGCCTCCGTGCAAGGCGTGACGTCGAGCTCTTCCATAAGCATCGTCCTGGCCGGCGTGCCGGCCGAGTCATCGTCTGACCTTCCGGAAATGCACGGCTCCGGAAGGCGGCTTTCGCTGGCGTCAGGCCTGGATGGTCGCCGCCGGGTTGATCACGCGGCCCAGGCCGAGATTGCGCAGGGCCAGGTGCAGCGAACTGTGGATAACCTGAGGGTTGTCGAAGGTCATCAGTTGGCCAAGCAGCTCGCGGGCCTTGGACAGGGTCATCTGGCGCAGCAGCCATTTCACCTTGGGCAGGTTGGTGGCGTTCATCGACAGGGAATCGAAGCCCATGGCCATCAGCAGTACGGCAGCCGCCGGATCGCCGGCCATTTCGCCGCAGATGCTCACCGGCTTGCCTTCGTCGTGCGCGCCGTTGACCACGATCCGCAGCGCTTGCAGCACGGCCGGGTGCAGGTAATCGTAAAGATCGGCGACCCGTGGGTTGTTGCGGTCGACCGCCAGCAGGTACTGGGTCAGGTCGTTGGAACCGACCGATACGAAGTCCACCTGACGCGCCAGCTCACGTATCTGGTACACCGCAGCTGGAATCTCAATCATCATGCCAATCGGCGGCATGGGGATATCCACGCCTTCGTCGCGCACTTCGCCCCAGGCGCGGTGGATCAGGTGCAGCGCCTCTTCCAGCTCATGGGTGCCGGAGATCATCGGCAGCAGGATGCGCAGGTTGTCCAGGCCCTCACTAGCCTTGAGCATGGCGCGGGTCTGCACCAGGAAGATTTCCGGGTGGTCGAGGGTGACGCGGATGCCGCGCCAGCCGAGGAAGGGGTTGTCTTCCTTGATCGGGAAGTAGGACAGCGCCTTGTCGCCGCCGATGTCCAGGGTGCGCATGGTCACCGGCAGCGGGTGGAAGGCGGAGAGCTGCTCGCGGTAGATGGCGAGCTGCTCCTTCTCGCTGGGGAAGCGGTCGTTGATCATGAACGGCACTTCGGTGCGGTACAGGCCGACGCCTTCTGCACCGCGCTCCTGGGCGCGCGCCACGTCCGCCAGCAGGCCGGTGTTGACCCACAGCGGCATGCGATGGCCGTCCAGGGTCTCGCAGGGCAGCTCGCGCAGCGCGGCCAGGCCCTTGCTCAGTTCCTTCTCTTCGGCGACCACTTCGCCGTACTGCTTGACCAGCTGCGGCGACGGGTTGGTGTAGATCTCGCCGTGGTAGCCGTCGACGATCAGGTCGATGCCGTCGACCTTGGAGTACGGCAGGTCGACCGCGCCCATGACCGTGGGAATACCCATGGCGCGAGCGAGAATGGCCACGTGGGAGTTGCCCGAGCCGAGCACCGAGATCAGGCCCACCAGCTTGCCCTCGGGCACTTCGCCGAGCATCGCCGGCGACAGCTCTTCGCTGACGATGATGGTCTGGTCCGGATAGGTCAGCGTCTGCTTACGCTCTTCCTGCAGGTAGGCGAGGATGCGCCGGCCGATGTCCTTGACGTCGGAGGCGCGCTCGCGCAGGTAGGCGTCGTCCATCAGCTCGAAGCGCTGCACGTGCTCCATGACCACCTGGCGCAGAGCGCCCTGGGCCCATTGGCCGGTGCGGATGATGCGTTTGACTTCGAGGCCGATGGAGGCGTCGTCGAGCATCATCAGGTAGACGTCGAATAGCGCGCGCTCTTCCTTGCGCAGCTGGGTGGCCAGCTTGCTGGACAGGTTGCGCATGTCTTCGCGGACCGATTCCAGCGCCTGCTTGAAGCGCTCGATTTCGGCCTCGACGTCGTCGATGGGTTTGTCCGGGACGACTTCCAGGTCGGCCGGCGGCAGCACCACCACGGCCTTGCCCACGGCCACGCCGGGGGCGCCGGGAACACCGACGAACTTGGCTTCGCTGATGCCCTTGCCCATCTTGCCCAGGCCACGGATCGAACCGGTGGCCTCGGCGTGGGCGATGACGCCGGCGAGCTGCGCACTCATGGTGACGAGGAAGGCTTCCTCGCCTTCGTCGAACTGGCGCTTTTCCTTCTGCTGCACGACCAGAACGCCCATCACCCGACGGTGGTGAATGATCGGTGCGCCGAGGAAGGAGGCGTAGCGTTCCTCGCCGGTCTCGGCGAAGTAGCGGTAACGGGGGTGTTCGGAGGCGTTCTCGAGGTTCAGCGGCTCCTCGCGGGTGCCGACCAGGCCGACCAGGCCCTCGTTGGGCGCCATGCTGACCTTGCCGATGGAGCGCTTGTTCAGGCCTTCGGTGGCCATCAGCACGAAGCGGTTGCTCTCCGGGTCCAGCAGGTAGACCGAGCACACCTGGGTGCCCATCGCCTCCTTCACGCGCTGCACGATGATGCCCAGCGCCGCCTTGAGGTCCTTGGCGGAGTTCACTTCCTGGACGATCTTACGCAGCGTGTTGAGCATGGCTCGGGGTCTAACTCCTTGAACTTCGTGCTAGTCGCGCGCCAGCAGGCGCGGTGCCAATTCCTTCAGAGCCCGGCGGTAGACCTCGCGTTTGAAGGTCACGACCTGGCCCAGCGGGTACCAGTAGCTCACCCATTTCCAGCCGTCGAATTCGGGCTTGCCGGTCACGTCCATGCGTACCCGGCTTTCCTCGCCGGTCAGGCGCAGCAGGAACCACTTCTGTTTCTGCCCGATGCACAACGGCTGGCTGTTGGTACGCACCAGGCGTTGCGGCAGGCGGTAACGCAGCCAGCCCCGGGTACAGGCGAGGATCTTGACGTCCTGCTCTTCCAGGCCGACTTCTTCGTTCAGTTCGCGGTACAGCGCTTCCTCAGGGGTTTCGCGGGCGTTGATACCACCCTGGGGAAATTGCCAGGCTTCCTGGTTGATGCGCCGTGCCCACAGGACCTGTCCGACATCGTTGCAAAGGATGATGCCGACATTGGGGCGAAAACCATCGGGATCGATCACGGCGGTACATCCTCGAAATCGCGTGTGCCCGCATTGTTCCACAAAGCTTGTGACAGCGGCAACGCGGGCTGCGGCGTCCTGTGCTGGGTGGGCAAAAGCCGTTACTCTAGGCGACTTTTCGGTATTGGCAACTGGCGGTAATCCAACGTGCGACTGGCTCTCTTCGATCTCGACAACACCCTCCTGGCCGGCGACAGCGACCATAGCTGGGGCGAATGGCTGTGCCAGCGCGGACTGGTGGACGCTGGCGAGTATCAGGCGCGCAACGACGCCTTTTATGCCGACTACGTCGCCGGCACCCTCGACGTGTTCGCCTACCAGGCATTCACCCAGGCCATTCTCGGCCGCACCGACCTGGCGCAGCTGGCCGTCTGGCATCGCCAGTTCATGGAAGAGGTGATCGAGCCCATCATCCTGGCCAAGGGTGAAGCGCTGCTGGCCGAACACCGCGCTGCAGGCGACAAGCTGGTGATCATCACCGCTACCAATCGTTTCATCACCGCTCCCATCGCCGAGCGCCTGGGCGTGGAAACCCTGATCGCCACCGAGTGCGCGATGCAGGACGGCCGTTATACCGGCCAGACCTGCGGAGTGCCCTGCTTCCAGGGCGGCAAGGTGACACGCCTGAACAGCTGGCTCGAGGAATCCGGCCTGACACTGCACGACGCGTACTTCTACAGCGACTCGCGCAACGACCTGCCGCTGCTCGAGCAGGTCGCCAACCCGGTGGCCGTCGACCCGGACGACACCCTGCGCGCCACCGCCATCGAACGCGGCTGGCCGGTGATCAGCCTGCGCGGCTGAGCCGTCAGTAGCCCTTGTTGACCATCAGGTGGAAGATCGCCAGGAAGGCCAGGAACGCCGGCCAGCCCAGGGCGAACCACCAGCGCATATAGAGGAAGGCTTGCGGCGGCAGCGCCGTGCCTTCCCGATGCGCCGCTTCGGCCATGTCGCGTACGCGGATCTGCAGCCAGACCACCGGCAGCCAGCAGGCGCCGGCGAACACATACAGCCCAAGGCTCCACAGCAGCCAGCCCGAATCCAGCGGCCAGCCGGCCATATGCGCCATGGCGATGCCGCTCAGCGGCTGGAAGACCGCCGTGGTGGCGATGAACAGCCAGTCGGCGGTGACCAGGTGGCGGAAGGTGATGCGGATCGCTTGCAGGTTGCCGCTGCGCCAGGCGCGCCAGCTGTAGTAGGCCGAGCCCAGCCCGGTGCCGAACAGCAGTGTGGAGGACAGGATGTGCAGGGTCTTGAGCAGCAGGTAAAGGTTCACGCGGCGGGCATCACACCGGCTTGCTGATCATCAGCACCAGAATGACGACCACGCTCAGCAGCGCCAGCGCGAAGAAGGCCAGGCCGAACTTCCACTGCCGTGCCGCACCCGCGGAGATCGGCTCGCCACTGCTCTGCGCCACCAGCGCCAGGTCGCGGATGCGCCACAGGCGGGTGGTGAACAGCAGCCAGAAGATCGTGGCGACGATCAGCAGGCAGGCACTGCCCAGCAGCCAGGTCTGCCCCAGCGGCCAGCCGACGGTCTGCACCATGCGATAACCGGTGACCGGCAGGCTGGCGACGCTGCCGGCGACCAGCACCCAGCCGATCAGGCCGATGCGCTGCAGCGCCTTGGCGATCAACCCGGCGTCGCCGCTCCGCCAGCTGCGCCAGCCGTACCAGGCCAGGCCGATGATGGCCAGGAACGGCAGCACTGCGGCGATGCCGTGGAGGATGCGGAAGGTCTGCAGGCTTTCCATTTCAAGTCCCTGTGATCGATGCGGCTTTCCGACAAGCCTAGCAGCAGTCGCGCCGCCTCTGCCTGACCTCAGCCGAGGAACAGGCGATAGGCCGGGTTGTCCGTTTCGTCCCAGTAGGGGTAGCCGATCTCTTCCAGTGCGGCCGACACCAGGTGGCGCTCATCCTCCGGCACCTGCAGGCCCGCCACCACGCGACCGTCGGCGGCGCCGTGGTTGCGGTAGTGGAACAGGGTGATGTTCCAGCGGCCACCCAGGCGGTTGAGGAAGTTGAACAGCGCGCCGGGACGCTCGGGGAATTCGAAGCGGAACACCTGCTCGCCCGAAACCCGCGGCGAATGGCCGCCGACCATGTGGCGGATGTGCAGCTTGGCCAGTTCGTTGTCGGTCAGGTCCAGCACCGGGAAGCCCTGCTCCTGCAGTTGCTGCACCAGCGCCGCGCGCGGGTCGTTCTCCGGGTGCGTCTGCACGCCGACGAAGATGTGCGCTTCGCTGTCGGTGTTGTAGCGGTAGTTGAACTCGGTGATCTGGCGCTTGCCGATGGCCTCGCAGAAGGCCTTGAAGCTGCCCGGGCGCTCCGGGATGGTCACGGCGATGATCGCTTCGCGCTTCTCGCCCAGTTCGGCGCGCTCGGCCACGTGGCGCAGGCGGTCGAAGTTGATGTTGGCGCCCGAATCGATGGCGACCAGGGTCTCGCCCTTCACGCCTTCGCGCTCGACGTAGCGCTTGATCCCGGCCACCGCCAGCGCGCCGGCCGGTTCGGTGATGGAGCGGGTGTCGTCGTAGATGTCCTTGATCGCCGCGCAGATCTCGTCGGTGCTGACGGTGATGACTTCATCGACATGGTCCTTGCACAGCTCGAAGTTGTGCTTACCGATCTGCGCCACGGCGACCCCGTCGGCGAACAGCCCGACCTGGCCGAGCACCACGCGCTCGCCGGCGGCCATGGCAGCCTGCAGGCAATTGGAGTCGTCCGGCTCGACGCCGATGACCTTGATCTCCGGACGCAGGTATTTGACGTAGGCGGCGATGCCGGCGATCAGGCCGCCGCCGCCGACGGGCACGAAGATCGCGTCGATGCGGCCCGGGTTCTGGCGGAGGATTTCCATCGCCACGGTGCCCTGGCCGGCGATCACGTCCGGATCGTCGTAGGGATGGATGTAGACGTAACCCTTCTCTTCCACCAGCTTGAGCGAATGCGCCAGCGCATCGGGGAAGGCATCGCCATGCAGCACGGCCTTGCCGCCGCGGGCGCGTACGCCCTGGACCTTCAACTCCGGCGTGGTGCGCGGCATCACGATGGTCGCCTTGATGCCCAGCTCGCGGGCGGCCAGGGCCACGCCCTGGGCGTGGTTGCCGGCGGAGGCGGTGACGACGCCACGGGCGAGTTCTTCCGGGCTCAGCTGCGCCAGCTTGTTGTAGGCGCCGCGAATCTTGAAGGAGAACACCGGCTGCAGGTCTTCGCGCTTGAGCAGAATCTGGTTGCCCAGGCGCTCGGAGAGCTGGCGGGCGGGCTGCAGGGGCGTTTCCACGGCAACGTCGTAGACACGCGAGGTGAGGATCTTCTTGACGTAGTGTTCGAGCATCGGAAGGGCTATATCGGCGGCTTTTCGAGGAATCGCGAGTCTACTCCAGCCGGCGCGGCGCGGGCCACCGAACAATCCGTGCGGAAACGACCAGAACAGTTGCCCGGCGGCGCAACACCGGCGCGTCATCGGCCGCTATAATCCGCCCACTCGAACTTTCTCCGGCGCCGTTGCGCCCTTCCAGGTAAGAAGACCCTTCGCCATGAACCAGGATCAGCTCAAGCAGGCTGTGGCCCAGGCCGCCGTCGACCACATTCTTCCGCACCTCGACAGCAAGAGCATCGTTGGCGTCGGCACCGGCTCCACCGCCAACTTCTTCATCGACCTGCTGGCCCAGCACAAGGCCGAGTTCGACGGCGCCGTGGCCAGCTCCGAAGCCACCGCCCAGCGCCTGAAGGGCCATGGCATCCCGGTCTACGACCTGAACACGGTCAGCGAGCTGGAGTTCTATGTGGACGGCGCCGACGAGACCAACGAGCGCCTGGAGCTGATCAAGGGCGGCGGCGCCGCACTGACCCGCGAGAAGATCGTCGCGGCAGTGGCCCGCAAGTTCATCTGCATCGCCGACGGCAGCAAGCTGGTGCCGATCCTCGGCGAGTTCCCGCTGCCGGTGGAAGTCATCCCCATGGCCCGCAGCCACGTCGCCCGCCAACTGGTGAAGCTGGGCGGCGACCCGGTGTACCGCGAGGGCGTGCTGACCGACAACGGCAACATCATCCTCGACGTGCACAACCTGCGCATCGACAGCCCGGTGCAACTGGAAGAGGCGATCAACAACATCGTCGGCGTGGTCACCAACGGCCTGTTCGCCGCCCGCCCGGCCGACCTGCTGCTGCTGGGAACCGCCGAAGGCGTGAAGACCCTCAAGGTTTGACACCCTCAGGCGCCATCCGCCGGATGGCGCCTTCCAGAGCCTCTGCTGCCGTCTACGCTGGGATGACCTCAAGCCCCACCGGAGACGCAGCATGGCCGCCAAATACCATCTGAAAAAGGCCAGTGATGGCCAGTTCCACTTCAACCTGCACGCCAGCAATGGCGAGATCGTCCTGACCAGCGAGCTGTACAAGGCCAAGACCTCGGCCATCGACGGCATCGAGTCGGTGCGCAAGAACTCGCAGCGCGAAGGTGCCTTCGAGGTCAAGGTCGCCACCAACGGCAAGCACTACTTCGTGCTCAAGGCCACCAACGGCCAGGTCGTCGGACAGAGCCAGATGTACGCCAGCAAGGCCACCGCCGATGCCGGCATCGCGGCGGTCAAACGCTACGCGGGGGATGCACCGATCAGCGACGACACCTGATCGCGCACCGTTTCGGTGAGCGTTCTCACACAGCCGCCTTGCACGGCCGGCACAGTCGCCGGCCGTGTATCAACATTGTTACAGTGGCGCGACACCCTCGGTCACTGACGCGTCAAATTCCGCCCATCTCCGGCGAACCGGCCTGCATCCTGCTTTCCTCCGGCGCACGCATCGAAGACCGATGCGATTCCAATCGACACAGAGGAAAGTGCCGTGTTCAAACCTTTAGCCGTTGCGGTCAGCCTGGGATGCGCCGCGTTTTCGATCGACGCCAGCGCCTATGAGTACGGGGATTACGCCGAGGACACCCTCGACACCCTGATCAACGATTACCCCGGCCGTTACCGTGGCACCGCCAGCTTCGCCGGCGCCACCGCGCTCATGCAGTCGCGCCTGGGCTTCGGCTACCAGACGCAGATCCAGGACTTCACCTGGGCCGGCAACCGCCGCTCGCAGAACGTCATCGCCAGTGCCCCAGGCAGCAGCGGCCAGTACGTGGTGCTGGGGGCGCACTATGACACCTACTACGGCCGCCCCACCCTGCAGGGCCTGGACGACAATGGCTCAGGCGCAGCCGTACTGACCGAGATCGCCCGCAACCTGGGCGGCATCGAGCTGGAGAACGGTTTGGAAGTGGTCGGCTTTGGAGCCGAAGAGGAAGGTCTGCGCGGTTCGCGCGCCTACGTCGCCTCGCTCAGTGAGGAACAGCGCAGCAACCTGCTGGGCATGATCAACCTCGACAGCCTGATCACCGGCGACAAGATGTACGCCCACGCCGGCTTCAACAGCGTCGACAACCCTGCGCTGGGCGCCTACCGCGATCAGTTGCTGCGTATCGCCCAGGAGCTGAAGATCCCGCTGTCCACCAACCCTGGCCTGAACGAGGAATACCCCGCGGGTACCGGTTGCTGCAGCGACGGGGAAAGCTTCGAGGGCCTGAACGTCCCGGTGCTGTTCATCGAAGCCACCAACTGGGAACTGGGCGACCTGGACGGCTACGAACAGACCGACAACCCCGCCATCCCCGGCGGCGCCACCTGGCACAATCCGGCGCTGGACAACGAGCAGGTACTCACTGGCGCCTTCGGCCAGGAGCGCATCGACCAGCGTCTGCGGGATTTCTCGCGCCTGCTCACGCGCCTGGTGCTGGAATTGACCAACGCCGACCTGCTCGCCTCCACCGCCTCCGGCGGCGCCATGGCGCGGCAGATGGAAGACCAGCTGCAGCGCCAGCACCTGGCCCTGACCCGCCTGCATGACCGCCGCTGGCTGAGCCTGCTGGGCAGCTCGCGCCCGGTCGGCAGCTTCGACGGCGCCGTTGGCGTGGAAGGTGAAACCACCCCCGAGAGCGGCTTCGATATGCCCGGCGACCCGCGCTCACACCGCGCCGGGGTGAACCTGCTGGGTGATTATCGCGCCAGCGAGGCACTGACCGTCGGCGGCAGCCTGAGCTTCCAGCGCAGCCGCGACAACCTCGACCACAGTGCACGACTGGAAGCGGAAACCTGGCAGCTCGGCCTCTACGGCCTGCTCAACGACGGCGGCCCGGCCTGGCTGGGCGGCGAGCTGAGCGCCGGCTACGCGGACTTCGACAGCAAGCGCGCGGTGTACCTGAAGGCAAAGAGCGGCCCGGTGCTGCTCGACCAGCGCATCGACGGCGACACCAACGCCTGGTTCTGGGGCGCGCGGATCGACGGCGGTTACGACTTCGACATCGCCGGCATCAAGACCGGGCCACAGGGCGGGCTGGACTATGTGCACTACAAGATCGACGATTTCAACGAGGATGACGACCTGCGCACCGCGCTGGGCTACGAGAAGCAGGACTATGACTCGGTTGAAGCCAGCCTTGGCTGGGGCATGCGCGGCGAGCTGCCGCTGGGTAACCGCATGGCCGTGCAGCCGTACGCCAGCGTGCGCTGGGTGAGGGAATTGGCCGATGGCCGCCTGGACGACATCGCGCTGACCGCCCTGGGCGATGGCCGCACTCGCGTCGCCGACCTGGGCGGCGTGGACAAGGACTTCGGCCGTGCCCAGGCCGGCGCCCTGCTGGCGGTCACCGAGCAGTTGGGCGTGTTCGCCGAGGCCAACTCGCGCTTCGCCCACAGCGAGGGCAGCCAGGCGTCCTATTCCCTCGGCGTGCAGTGGCAGTTCTGATCGCGGGACAGCGAGGCGCCCTCAGTGCGCCTCGCGTTTCTTGAATACGTAGAAGAGGTTGGGCTCGCTGACCAGGTACAGCGTGCCCTGGTCGTCCATGGCGATACCTTCGGCCTGCGGCACGCTGCGACGCAGGCCGCTCATGCCGCGCAGCAGCGACAGCGAACTGATCGGCTCACCATCGGCGCTCAGCTCCAGCACCAGCCGGGACTCGTCGGACAGCGCCAGCAGGTGACCGCTGCGCTCGTCGTACTGCAGGCTGGAAAGATCGCGGACGAACAGGTTGCGATTGTGCTGGAGGTCTTCCACCACGTGGACGGCGATGGGCTGCTCGGACTGCTCGTAAGGGAAGCCGCGCACTTCGTAGATATGCACAGGCTTGCGCTCCTTGGCGACGAACAGCCGCTTGCCGACCGAGTCGTAGGCCAGCCCCTCGAAGCCACTGTTACCGCCACGCCCGAGGGCCAGGGCGAGTTGCTGGGCGTCTTCGATGCGCAACTCCCTGGTGTCGTCGCGCAGCTCAACACGGATCAGGCGCTGGTGGGTTTCGTCGGTGATCACATAGACGTTGCGACTGATGTATTCGATCGCCTCGGTATCGCCGAAACCGTGCAGCTCGATCCTGCGCAGCACCTCGCCTTCGAGCGACAGCTCGACGAGCTCGTTCTGCTTGTTGGTGACGGTGAAGAGGGTCTGCCGATCCGGGTCGTAGGTCAGCGCCGAGACATTTTCCTCCAGCCCCTTGATCGGCTGCGCCTCCAGCACGACACGGTAGTCGGGCAGCCAAATGGATTTGTCCTGCCACAGCGCAGCATGGCGCCACTCGTTGAACTTGAACCAGGCGCGCTCGTAGACGCGGAAGCTCTGGCCCAGCGCGAGCAGCATGGCCAAGGCAAGCAGCGCCAGCAGCAGGAACAGACGACGGGGCTTGAGCAAACGACGCATGGAGGACTCTGGGTGGGGTTGGCATGGCAGATTGGCAGCAGCGCCTGAAGCCAAACTTAAAGGCCACCAGAGCTTGCGGGCAGGCTAGAGTCAGGTTAGCGCAAGTCTGTCCTGTGTTTCTTTTGCAAGAGGCTACAAGAGGCGTATCGATGGCCCAGCATCTGCTCCCCGAACAACGCCAGCAGGCGACCCTGCACACCGTGGTGCTGGCGACCGAGGTGCTGCACCACGCGGGCGTGCCGCGCCCGAAGCTGCTGGAAGGCAGCGGCATTGGCGAAGCGGACCTGCTGACACCGGAAAAGCTGATCACCCACGCCCAGGAGCTGCGGGTCTTCGCCAACGCCCTCAACTGCCACCACGACCCAGCGCTGGGCCTCTACCTGGGCCTGCGCATGCATGTCTCGGCTTACGGAATCCTGGGTTACAGCATGCTTGCCAGCCGTACCCTGCGCGATGCGCTGCAACTGGCGCTGTCCTTTCCCGAGTTGCTGGGTACCTACTTCCGCCTGGCGCTGACGCCGCAGGGCGATGAGGTGCACCTGACTGCCGACGGCTACCGCTACGCGCCGGAGCTGACGGTGTTCAACACCGAACTGTGCCTGACCTCGCTGCTGACGGTGATCCGCGACCTGCTCGGCGAATCGGTGCGCCCGCGCCGGCTGCTGCTCGCCTACCGTCCGCCGCTGCACGCGGAGACCTACACCGAGCGCCTCGGCTGCCCGGTGGATTTCGGCGCGCCAACCAGCGCGCTGTGCTTCAGCCCCGGCCTGCTGGATCGCCCGCTGCCACTGGCCGACCCGGTCAGCTGCCACAACGGCGTGCAGCAATGCCTGCGCATGAGCGCCACGCTCAGCAGCCGCGGCGACATGATCGACCAGTTGCGCGAGCACCTGGCCAGCCACCTGCAGGACACCGCCAGCCTGGACACCGTGGCGCGCCACCTGCACCGCTCCACCCGTACCCTGCGCCGCCACCTGCAGCAGCAGAACACCAGTTATCAACAGGTGCTCGATGAAGTGCGCTTCGACCGTGCGCGGCAACTCCTCAAGGACACCGACCTGCCGATCTACCTGATCGCCGAGCAGTTAGGTTATAGCGAGACGGCCAGCTTCCGGCATGCCTTCCAGCGCTGGAGTGGGGCGAGTCCGAGCCTGTATCGGGGCTAGGTGCAGACCGGCGCCCCCTCTCCCTAACCCTCTCCCTGAAGGGAGAGGGTTAGGGAGAGGGCAAAGCCAGTCCACGCGCCGGAGCCGATCGGTTCGCGAGCAAGCTCGCTCCTACAAAAAGCCCAGCAGACGACACACCGCTGACGCCCGAAATCCAGCGTTCCAGGCGCCATTTTCAACTTGGCCTGATTTATCCCTTATTGGCCTGATCTATCGTTCTGCGCATCCCGGCGCTTGGTCATTATCAATCCGCAGCTAGGTGAAACGGCCCTAGAAACCGTAAAACCTCAAAAATAACAACTGCTTAACTGCATGGTACGAGCATGACCAGCGCGATCACCATCGAGCGGATATGCATGGAGTTCGGTACACCCGGACAAGGCCTCAAGGCCCTGGACGACGTGTCACTGGAAATCCGCGCCAACGAATTCTTCACCCTCCTCGGCCCGTCGGGCTGCGGCAAGACCACCTTGCTGCGACTGATCGCCGGCTTCGAACAACCCTCCTCCGGCAGCATTCGCCTCTATGGCGACGCGATGGAAGGCCTTCCGCCCTTCAAGCGCCCGGTCAATACCGTCTTCCAGAGCTATGCGCTGTTCCCGCACATGACCGTGGCGGAGAACATCGCCTTCGGCCTGGAAATGCAGGGCAAGCAACGCAGCGACATCGACGCCACCGTGCAGAAGATGCTCGACCTGGTGCGCCTGCCCGACGTCGGCAAGCGCCGCGCCGACCAGCTCTCCGGCGGCCAGCAACAGCGCATCGCCCTGGCCCGCGCACTGGCCAGCAGGCCCAAGGTGCTGCTGCTCGACGAATCCCTCTCGGCACTCGACTTGAAGCTGCGCAAGGAAATGCAGATCGAGCTCAAGCGCCTGCAGCACGAGACCGGCATCACCTTCATCTTCGTCACCCACGACCAGGAAGAAGCGCTGACTATGTCCGACCGCATCGCGGTAATGAGCCGCGGCAAGGTCATGCAGATCGGCACGCCCACCGAGATCTACGAGGCACCGGTCAACCGCCTGGTGGCCGACTTCATCGGCGAGACCAATTTCCTCGAAGGCGAATCCAGCGGCGATAGCGTACGCCTGGCCGACGGCCAGACGCTGCCGGCCGCCACCACCCTGCCCGGCAAGGTGACCCTGGCGATCCGCCCGGAGCGCACCGAGCTGGCGCAGGACGGTCAGCTCGAAGGCGTAGTCGAGAACATCGTCTACGTCGGCACCGACACCGTGTACCACCTCAATGTCGCCGGTCAGGGCGGCTTCCGCGTACGTCAGCAGAACCGCGACGGCGCTCTTTCCACCCACGCGCCCGGCGCGCGGGTGCGGGTCCGTGTTCCCGCCACCGCCATCCGGGTGCTGGCCGAATGAGTACAACACTACGCGCGCAAGCGGAACGCCAATCACTGTTCAAGCGCCTGGCCCTGACCAGCCCGGCGATGATCATGCTGGTGGTGTTCCTGGTCCTGCCGCTGGGCATCATGTTCGCCGTGTCGGTCCAGGCACCGGGGGACTATGGCGGCGTCAAATGGGGCCAGCACACCGTCGAGGCCTACATCAATTTCCTCTGGGAGCGCGACCTGGACGACAGCCTGTCGTTCAACGCCGACTACCTGGGCATCTTCCAGCGCTCGTTCTGGCTGTCGATCCTGACCACCCTGGGCTGCGTGCTCATCGGCTTCCCCACCGCGCTGTACCTGGCGCTGCAGGACGAACGCCGGCGCAACCTGCTGCTGTTCCTGGTCACCGTGCCGTTCTGGACCAACCTGTTGGTGCGGGTCTACGCCTGGATGCTGCTCCTGCGCAACGGCGGTCTGATCGACGAAGGGCTGCACGGGCTGGGCTTCTCCGACGCATCGCTGGGCATTCTCTACACCGACAACGCGGTGATCATCGGCCTGCTCTACACCTACCTGCCGTTCATGGTCCTGCCCATCTACACCAGCCTGGAGAAGATGGACTGGCGCCTGGTGGAAGCGGCCTTCGACCTGGGCGCCAACCGCTGGAAGGCGCTGAAGCGGATCATCATTCCGCTGGCCATGCCCGGCATCGTCGCCGGCTGCATCCTGGTGTTCATTCCCTCGCTGGGCAGCTACATCATTCCCGAGCTGCTGGGGGGCGGTAAGTCGCTGATGATCGGCAACCTGATCCAATTGCAGTTCGGCACGGCGCACAACTGGCCGTTCGGCGCGGCGCTGTCCTTCGCCCTGCTCGCCTTCGTGCTGCTGGCGATGCTGATCTACAGCATGCGGTTCAAACAGGGCGCGTCGGGAGGTCATCCATGAAGTCGGCCAACCCGCTGTGGAAGTTCACCGGGGTCCGGCCCGCCGCCTGGCTGTTCTTCGCCTTCCTCTATATCCCGATCTTCGTGCTGGTGGTGCTGAGCTTCAACAGCGGCCAGTCGGCCACGCTGTGGGAAAGTTTCAGCCTGAAATGGTACGCCGTGGTGGCGGACGATCCGGAAATCCTCCGCGCAGCGAAGAACTCGCTGATCGTCGCCACCCTGGCCACCGTCGTCGCCACCACCCTGGCCACGCTCGCCGCGCTAGGCATGCGCGGTCGCACATTCCGCGGGCAGACGCTGATGAGCGGCGTACTGGGCCTGCCGCTGCTGGTGCCGGAGATCGTCACCGCCGTGGCGACGCTGATGTTCTTCGCCTTCATCGGCCTGAAGCTGTCGCTGTTCACCATCCTGCTGGCGCACATCGTGTTCTGTATTCCCTTCGCCTACCTGCCGATCCGCGCCCGTCTCGAAGGCATGGACCCACGGCTGGCGGAAGCGGCGGCGGACCTCTATGCCTCGCCGTGGAAGACCTTCTGGAAGGTGACCTTCCCGCTGCTGACGCCGGGGATCGTGTCCGGGGCGATGCTGGCGTTCATCATCTCGATGGACGACTTCGTCATCACCTACTTCGTCGCCGGTGCCGGTGCCACTACCCTGCCGGTGTATATCTTCAGCTCCATCCGAATGGGGATTTCCCCGAAGATCAACGCCATATCTTCAATAATACTGTTGATTTCCATCGCGTTCGTTGCGTTGTCGTACTACGTCGGCCAGCGTCGCCGCTGACCTCCTGCCGCCAATCAAAACAACATTGCAAGGAGCTTCACCGATGAAATTCCGCCGTACCCCCATCGCCCGCACGCTCGTCGCCGCCAGCCTGCTGCTGGCCGGCAGCGCCCATGCCGACGGCACCCTGCACTTCGCCAACTGGTCCGACTACTTCCCGCCGGAACTGTTGAAGAAGTTCGAGAAGGACACCGGCATCCACGCCACCCTGGATTCCTACGACAGCAACGAAACCCTGCTGGCCAAGCTGAAGGCCGGCGGCGGCGCCTACGACGTGGTCGTACCGTCGGACAGCTTCATCGAGATCTTCGTCAAGGAAGGCCTGCTGCAGAAGCTCGACAAGTCGCAGCTGCCGAACCTGGCCAACCTCAAGGACAAGTTCAAGACCCTGACCTACGACCCGGGCCACGACTACTCCGTGCCCTACCTGTGGGGCACCACCGGCTACAGCTACGACAGCGCCAAGGTGCCGGGCGGCAAGCTGGATGAAAGCTGGAAGCCGTTCTTCGAGCCGCCGGCGGAGCTGAAAGGCAAGGTGGTGGCGCTCAACTCCATCGAGGAGCTCTATGCCCCCGCGTCCTACTACCTGGGCGTCGACGAATGCACCGAGGACCCGAAAGAGGCGGCGAAGATCCAGGACCTGCTGCTCAAGCAGAAACCCATGCTGGCCATGTACAACAGCGACGGCACCATCGAGCGCATGGCCGCCGGCGAGGTTTCCATGCACCAGCAATGGAACGGCGCCTTCCACCGCGCCCACGCCCAGCGCGCCAGCCTGGTCTACGTCTATCCCAAGGAAGGCGTGCGCCTGTTCATCGACAACCTGACCATTCCCAAGGACGCCACCAACATCAAGGAGGCCCACGCCTTCCTGAACTGGATGATGCAGCCCGAGAACATCGCCCTGGCCTCCAACTTCGCCAAGTACAACAACGCGATCGAAGGCTCGGACAAGTTCATGGACAAGGAGCTGTTCGACGACCCGGCGATCAACACCCCGGCGGACAAGCTGGATCGCCTGAAGCCCTTCAAGCTCTGTTCGCCCAAGGCGCTGCAACTGCGTTCCAAGGTCTGGACCAAACTGAAGAAATGACCCACAGGTCACCCGGCGCGGCGGTGCGCGTCGGGTGATTCTGACAGCCATTTTGGCCATTTCGATCCCTTTTTGACCCTTTGCAGAGTTCTGCCCGGCACCCCTGGTTGCTAGAGTCGGGCGGCTCGCGCAGGGAGCGGCTGGAAAGGCGGCCAGCCCCTACACCATCGCAGATGGCGCAGGGATTTCCCGAGGGAACGCGAGCGCGTTATCCACAAGAACAAATGCCCCGAGAACGCCCATGACCAGCTTTTGCGTCACCCTGCAGCACACACCCTCATTCCTCGCGCGTCGTCATCGCTGCGGCTGAGCCGTAAACCGATGACGTCAGGACGGCCACCGAACGCCGCCCGCCCGCAAGACAACAACAATCGCGAGGACTCCCCCATGGCCAGCCAACACAGCGCCAGCACAGCTCACACCCAACAGGGCACCCCGGCCAACGCCGACGCCCGCCTGAAACGCGTCCTGGGCCTGCCCGCCCTGGTCTTCTTCGGCCTGGTCTACATGGTCCCACTGACCATGTTCACCACCTACGGCGTGGTCACCGAGATGACCGGCGGCCGCACTGCCAGCGCCTACCTGATCACCCTGCTGGCGATGCTGTTCACCGCCGCTTCCTACAGTTTCATGGTGCGCAAGTACCCGATCTCGGGTTCTGCGTATTCCTACACCAGCCTGAGCTTCGGCCCGGTAGTCGGCTTCCTGTCCGGCTGGTCGCTGCTGCTCGACTACCTGTTCCTGCCGATGATCAACTACCTGCTCATCGGCCTGTTCATGAACATCGCCTTCCCGGAAATCCCGGCCTGGGTGTTCGTGGTCGCCTCCATCGCCCTGGTGACCGTGCTCAACGTGGTCGGCATCAGCCAGGTGGCCGGCATGAGCAACGTCATTGTCGGCGCGCAACTGGTGTTCATCGTGGTGTTCGTGATCATGTCGATCAAGACACTGGCCGGCGGCGCGGCGATCGACTTCAGCCTGCCCTTCGTCGGTGACGGCACCCAGCCCGGCTTCGCCCCGCTGATGGCCGGCGCCGCGGTGTTGTGCCTGTCGTTCCTGGGCTTCGACGCGGTCTCGACCATGGCCGAGGAAACCCGCGACGCCCGCCGCGACATTCCCCGCGCGATCATCATCACCACCGTCATCGCCGGCCTGATGTTCACCCTGCTGGCGATCATCAGCCAGCTGGTGTTCCCCGGCAGCGTGTTCCAGAACGCCGACTCGGCGGCCAACGAAGTGATGCTCAAGGCCGGCGGCCAGTTCCTCGGCAACTTCTTCACCTCCGCCTATATCGCCGGTTGCATCGGCTCGGCGCTGGCATCCCAGGCCTCGGTATCGCGCATCATCTTCACCATGGGCCGCGACGGCATCCTGCCGCGCAGCCTGTTCGGCACCTTGCACGCGCGCTTCCAGACCCCGGTGGTGGCGATCCTGGTGGTCTCGGCGATCTCGTTGCTGGCCATCGTGCTGGACCTGACCACCCTCGCCTCGATGATCAGCTTCGGTGCGCTGGTGGCCTTCTCCGTGGTCAACCTAGCGGTGATCCGCACCTACCTGGGCGTGGAGCGCCGTCGCGGCGCGAAGAACGTCCTGCTGTACGGCGCCATCCCGTTCATCGGCCTGTGCCTGACCCTGTGGCTGTGGACCAGCCTCTCGCAGATGACCCTGATCGTGGGCCTGAGCTGGTTCGCCGTCGGCTTCGCCTACCTGGCGGTGCATACCGGCGGCTTCCGCCGCAAGGCACCGAGTGTGAATTTCGAGGAAAACGCCTGAAAGCCCGTTGACGATCTCGCGAGCTAGAGCAGAACAAGGCGAAATCGGTGGAGGGAGCGGAATTTACACGCAGTAAATGAGCATCCCGAGACCGATTTCAACGCAGTTATGCCGACGCGCAACAGATCGTAGACAGGCCGAGATAACCGGAACCTAACCGGGCGCCTTGTGCGCCCTCAGGAGCGCGTGATGTTGACGATCTACACCGACGACCATCGCTTGCACCACGGTCAGCACGAGCTGATCGGCGGCCAGTTCACCCCCTGCTTCGAAAAGCCCAGCCGCGCCGACATGGTGCTGGACCGGGCCAAGGCGGTGAAACTGGGCGACATCCAGGCCCCACGCGACTTCGGCCTGGAACCCATCCTGAGGGTGCACAGCGAAGGCTTCGTGCGGTTCCTGCAACACGCCTGGCGTGACTGGCTGGCCACCGGCCGCACCCACGACATGCTGCCGATCTGCTGGCCGACCCGCCGCCTGCGGCAGAAGGAGCCGGACAGCATCGACGGCCGCCTGGGCTACTACAGCCTGGACGCGGGCGCACCGATCACCGCCGGCACCTGGCAGGCGGTGCTCAGCTCGGTGAACGTGGCCATGACCGGCCAGGCCGAACTGGCCAAGGGCGCGCGCTCGGTGTTCTCGCTCTGCCGTCCGCCGGGCCACCACGCCTCAGCGGACTTCATGGGCGGATACTGCTTCTTCAACAACGCCGCCATCGCTGCCCAGTCGATCCTCGACCAGGGCGCGAACCGCGTGGCCATCCTCGACGTCGACTACCACCACGGTAACGGCACCCAGGACATCTTCTACGACCGCGCCGACGTGCTCTTCACCTCGATCCACGGCGACCCGCGTTTCGAGTATCCGTACTTCCTCGGGTACGCCGACGAGAAGGGCCAAGGCGTTGGCGAAGGCTTCAACTTCAACTATCCGCTGGCCTCGGGCAGTGACTGGTCGGTCTGGAGCCTGGCATTGCAGGCGGCGATCCGGCAGATCTCGGCGTACAAGCCGGACGTGCTGATCGTGTCGCTGGGCGTGGACACCTACAAGGAAGACCCGATCTCCCAGTTCAAGCTGGACAGCCCGGACTACCTGCGCATGGGCGAGGCAATCGGCAAGCTCGGCCTGCCGACCCTGTTCGTCATGGAAGGGGGTTATGCGGTGGAAGAGATCGGTATCAATGCGATCAACGTATTGCAAGGCTTCGAAAGCATCGGCTGACGCACTCGAAAGCAAAAAAGCCGCGCCGGGGATGGGGTTCCCGGCGCGGCTTTTTTATCGAGAGCGGATTACTGGAGGATTTCCACGCGATCCACATCGATATCGGTGGGCTTCTGCTTGTGGTGGTCAACCTCACCCGTCAGGCGCACCTTGGTGTTCTCGGAGACCGAAGTACCCGCTGGCCAATCGTCGTGGTCGATCTCGACCTGGATGCTGCCGGTGGCGTCCTTGAACTCGTAGTGCTCGCTGCTGATGCGCTTGGTGATGGTGCCTTCGAGCACGACCTTGGTGTCATCGGCGGCGGCCTGGGCCTGCTTCACCGTGGTGATCGGGCCGGCAGCGGCGGCGGCGGGCTGGGCATCGCTGCCCGGGCCGGTGTAACCGCCAGCGGCGAAGGTGACGGTGGAGAACAGGCCAGCGGCGGCGATCAGCGGGAGGTGAGTCAGTTTCATGGAAGTGCCTCCTTGGGCGTTTTCGATGGGCTCAGCCTAGTGCCGACGGCTGAAACCATCCTGAATCGGGACTTAATCCAAGCTTAAGACCGCAAACGCCCGCATTGCTCCGATCTAAATCAGTTCCCCTCGCCGGACTGCGCCTCGCGCTTGAACACGTAGAAGAGGTCAGGCTCGCTGACCATGTAGATGGTGCCCTGCTCGTCGATGGCGACGCCCTCGGCACGCGGGATCCGATCATCCAGGCCGTTTAGTCCCCCGAGCAGGCTGATGAAGCTGATCGGCTCGCCCTTCTCGTCAAGCTCCAGCAGCAGGTGCGACTCCGCCGACAGCACCAGGGTATGGCCGGTGCGCGGGTCGATGCTCAGCGCCGAGACGTTGGTCATCAGCAGATCACTGGGCAGGGGCTGGAGCGCACCGTTCAAGCTGGCCCCGCCGTCGCTGGCGAGGCTGAACAGCGCCAGCGGGTCACGTTCCTGGCCCAGCACCAGGCGATGCTGCCGTGGGTCCCAGGCGATACCCTCGATGCCCTTGTTCTTCTTGCCGCGCGGGCCGAGATCGAAGCTGGACAACTTTGCGGTGCTCAGCTCGCGGGTCTGCGGGTCGACATGGAAGATGGTCAGGGAATTCTGGCGCTCGTCGGTCACGGCGATATTGCCGTTTTCCAGCACCGCCACGCCTTCCGGGTTCGACATGCCCAGCAACGGAATCACCCGCAGCACATCCCCGGTGAGCGACAGTTCGGCCAGCAGCGGCTTCTTGCCGGTCACGGTGAACAGGGTGCGGGTCACCGGGTTGTAGGCCAGGTCGGAGGTCTCCTGCCCCTCGATGCCGCCCTTGAGAGGTTTGGCCTGGATGACCGCCCGGTAACCGGGCAACCAGATGCTTTCCGAGCGCGCCTGAGTGCTGGTGTCCTGCTCGCGCAACCAGAGACGCGCACGGTCATCCCAGTGGAAGCGGGATGTCAGGTAGCCGAGCACAATCAGGATGAACAGCAAGGCCAGCAACAGCCAGCGAGGACGAAGGACGGACATGGTCATGGCGACTCTTGTTGATCAGCACGGGCAAGGCATCCCGCAACAAGCGAAGGCCGCACAATCGGCGGCCTTCGGCGGGACAACGGAGTTAAAGCACGCGGCTTTCGAATCGGCTGGCGCCGGGAAGTTCCAGCACCACGTCACTGCCGCTCTTGAGCGGGCCGACACCGACCGGCGTGCCGGTGGACACCACGTCGCCCGGCTGCAGCGAGAAATGGCCGCAGATGTGCTGGATCAGCGGCACGATGGGGTTGAGCATGTCGCGGCTGTTGCCGTCCTGGCGGACTTCGCCGTCGATGGTCAGGCGGATGCCGATGTCCGTCGGGTCCGGGAAGTGGTCGGCGCTGACGAAGGGCGCCAGCACGAAGGCGCCGTCGAAGGACTTGGCCAGTTCCCACGGCAGGCCCTTTTCCTTCAGCTTGGCCTGCACGTCGCGCAGGGTCAGGTCCAGGGCCGGGGCGTAGCCGGAAATGGCGTCCAGCACTTCCTCGGCACTCGGCTTGCGCGACAGCGGCTTGCCGATCAGCACGGCGATTTCCGCCTCGTAATGCACCGAGCCGCGGTCCTCGGGAATGGAGAAACCGCCAGCCTGGGAAACCGTGCAGGAACCGGGCTTGATGAATAGCAGCGGCTCGGTCGGCACCGGGTTGTTCAGCTCCTTGGCGTGCTCCGCGTAATTGCGGCCGACGCACACCACCTTGCCCAGGGTGAAATGGATCGGGGTGCCATCGACGTACTGATGCTGGTAACTCATGACCGACTCCTGCAACGGATGGAAGAGATGATCCGCGCGGGGCTCGTGATCCCGCACAGTTGCCCGCATCCTGCCGGCGTACGCGCCACTTCCCGTGACGCTGACGTGCGAAGGGCCGGCCCCTCTATCCCAGAGAACCGGCCCTTCTGGATACCGCAGCTTATTCGGCGAAGATCTTGCCGGGGTTCATGATCCCGTTCGGGTCGAACACCGCCTTGACCGCCTTCATGTAGCCGATTTCAGCCTCGGAGCGAGAGTAACCCAGGTAATCGCGCTTGGTCATGCCCACGCCGTGCTCGGCGGAGATCGAGCCGTTGTACTTCTGCACGGTCTCGAACACCCACTTGTTGACGGTCGCGCACTTGGCGAAGAACTCGTCCTTGCTCAGGTTCTCGGGCTTGAGGATGTTCAGGTGCAGGTTGCCGTCGCCGATGTGGCCGAACCACACCACTTCGAAGTCGGGGTAGTTGGCTTCGACGATGGTATCGATGTCCTTGAGGAAGGCCGGGACCTTGCTCACGGTGACCGAGATGTCGTTCTTGTACGGCGTCCAGTGGGAGATGGTCTCGGAGATGTACTCGCGCAGCTTCCACAGATTCTGCAACTGCTGCTCGCTCTGGCTCATCACGCCGTCCAGCACCCAGCCCTGCTCTACACAATGTTCGAAAGTCGCCAGCGCCTCGTTGGCCACTTCCTCGGTGGTCGCTTCGAATTCCAGCAGCGCGTAGAACGGGCAATCGGTCTCGAAGGCCGGCGGTACGTCGCCACGGGCCATGATCTTGGCCAGGGCCTTGTCGGAGAAGAACTCGAAGGCGGTCAGGTCCAGCTTACTCTGGAAGGCATGCAGCACCGGCATGATCGAATCGAAGTCCGGGGTGCCGAGGACCATCGCGGTGAGGTTCTTCGGCTGGCGCTCCAGGCGCATGGTGGCCTCGACCACGAAGCCCAGGGTGCCTTCGGCGCCGATGAACAGCTGGCGCAGGTCGTAGCCAGTGGCGTTCTTGATCAGGTCCTTGTTCAGCTCCAGCAGGTCGCCCTTGCCGGTGACGACCTTCATGCCGGCCACCCAGTTGCGGGTCATGCCGTAGCGAATGACCTTGATCCCGCCGGCATTGGTGCCGATGTTGCCGCCGATCTGGCTGGAACCGGACGATGCGAAATCCACCGGGTAATAGAGGCCGTGTTCTTCGGCGAAGGTCTGCAGCTGCTTGGTGATCACGCCCGGCTGGCAGACCGCGGTGCGGTCGAATTCGTTGAATTCGACGATCTTGTTCATGTAGTCGAAGGCCACGACCACTTCGCCATTGGCGGCGACGGCAGCGGCGGAGAGCCCGGTACGGCCACCCGAGGGAACCAGCGCGACCTTGTGCTCGTTGGCCCAGCGGACGATGGCCTGGACCTGCTCGGTGCTCTTGGGGAAGGCGATCGCCAGGGGTGCCGGGGCGAAATGCTTGGTCCAGTCCTTGCCATAGGTGTCGAGGGAATCGGCGTCTGTCAGCAGCTTCCCGGCATCCAGCAGGGGCTTGAGCGATTCGATCAGGGCGTCGCGGGTCATTGGAGGAACTCTCAAATGGTTCATGGTCGTCCTGAGAACAGCTCAGGTCGCAACCGGGCAAGGAAAAGGGAGAACATGCTAGCATACGCACCCCACGCAGATCGCCACCTGGCGCCAAGCTTGGCACCGGCCGGTCCGGCCTGAGCTGTTCAATTTCTCGCCACATCCCGGGACTACAGGTTCAAAGCAGATGAGCAAGACTTCTCTCGACAAGAGCAAGATCAAATTCCTTCTCCTTGAAGGCGTGCACCAGAACGCCGTCGACACCCTCAAGGCGGCCGGCTACTCCAACATCGAGTACCTCAAGACCGCACTGTCCGGTGACGAGCTGAAGGAAAAGATTGCCGATGCCCACTTCATCGGTATCCGCTCCCGCACCCAGCTGACCGAAGAAGTCTTCGACGCTGCCAAGAAGCTGATCGCCGTTGGCTGCTTCTGCATCGGCACCAACCAGGTCGACCTGAACGCAGCCCGCGAGCGCGGCATCGCCGTGTTCAACGCGCCCTACTCCAACACCCGCTCGGTCGCCGAACTGGTGCTGGCCGAAGCCATCCTGCTGCTGCGCGGCATCCCGGAAAAGAACGCCTCCTGCCACCGTGGCGGCTGGATCAAGTCCGCCGCCAACTCCTTCGAGATCCGCGGCAAGAAACTGGGCATCGTCGGCTACGGCTCGATCGGCACCCAGCTCTCGGTCCTGGCCGAAGCCTTAGGGATGCAGGTGTACTTCTACGACGTCGTGACCAAGCTGCCGCTGGGTAACGCCCAGCAGGTCGGCAACCTGCACGAGCTGCTCGGCATGTCCGACATCGTCTCGCTGCACGTGCCGGAACTGCCGTCCACCCAGTGGATGATCGGTGAGAAGGAAATCCGCGCTATCAAGAAAGGCGGCATCCTGATCAACGCCGCCCGCGGCACCGTGGTCGAGCTGGACCACCTGGCCGCCGCGATCAAGGACGAGCACCTGATCGGCGCCGCCATCGACGTGTTCCCGGTCGAACCCAAGTCCAACGACGACGAGTTCGAAAGCCCGCTGCGCGGCCTGGATCGCGTGATCCTGACCCCGCACATCGGCGGCTCCACCGCCGAAGCCCAGGCCAACATCGGCCTGGAAGTGGCCGAGAAGCTGGTCAAGTACAGCGACAACGGTACCTCGGTATCTTCCGTCAACTTCCCGGAAGTCGCCCTGCCGTCGCACCCGGGCAAGCACCGCCTGCTGCACATCCACGAGAACATCCCGGGTGTGATGAGCGAGATCAACAAGGTGTTCGCCGACAACGGCATCAACATCTCCGGCCAGTACCTGCAGACCAACGACAAGGTCGGCTACGTGGTGATCGACGTCGACGCCGAATACTCGGACCTGGCGCTGGAGAAGCTGCAGCACGTCAACGGCACCATCCGCAGCCGCGTGCTGTTCTAAGCGCAGCCCGGTCAGAAAAAAGGAGGCTTCGGCCTCCTTTTTTCATGCCTGGAGAAAGATCACTTCACATTGACGGTGATCTGCTGCGACTCCACCGGCGGGTCGAACGGCACGTGGTTCTTGTCGCCTACCAGCAGTTGCAGGGTGTGCTTGCCCGGCGGCAGCGTCACCTGGGTCTCGGTCTGGCCCTTGCCGAAGTGCTTGATCTGGTCGGTCATCGGCAGCGGCAGGTTCATCACCGGCTGCTCCTTGAGGTCGATCAGCAGGTGGTGGTGGCCGGTGGCTGGCGAGTCCACGCCCGCCGGCGCGACGCCCATGCCCTTGAGGCCGAATTTGACGGTGAAGGTCTTGTCCACCGTGGCACCGTCGACCGGCTCGATGAAGTACACCTTCGCGCCTTCCGGAGCCGGGGTACGCGGGATATCGGCGGCAACGGCAGAGGTGCCGGCGAGCAGCGCGGCAAGGCCCAGGCAAGGCAGCAGGGTTCTCATGTTCTTCTCCTTCTACATGGAAATCGAAAGGCGAAGGACCCGCTCAGGCCGGCCTTGCCTCACGCATGGAACGCACAAGCATAGGCGCCGCGGCGCGAGGCTCAAGCAAAATAGTGCATCTTCGAGTGACGCAGAGTGCTCTAGCCTCCGGCTTCCAGCCCGGCCAGGCAGACGGCGGCGGCATCCAGCTCTTCCTCGCTGAACACCAGAACGCCCATGCGCTTGAGCGCAGCGGCGGTCACACCTTCGCCAACGACCTTCCGCCCGCTGAAGCTGCCGTCGTAGTTCTCGCGGTTGCCGCAGGAGGGGCTGCGCGCCTTGAGCACCGCCAGTCGGATATCGTGGCGACGCACCAGTGCCATGGCTTCCTCGGCGCCGAGCAGGAAGGCGTCGCTGACGTCCTCGCCGTCCACTGTCACCACCGGCCGAACACGTTCCAGAACGGCCATGCCCTGGCCGCCGGGGATCTCCGCCGGAGCGCGGGGCGTCGGCAGGCCGCCGGCGACTTCCGGGCACAGCGCCACCACCCGCCCCTGGTCCAGCCAGCGCGATAGCAGGTCGAACGGCCCGTGCGCACCGCCGTCGTAACGGACGCGATGGCCAAGCAGGCAGCGGCTGACGAGAACCTTCTGCATGGGCGAATCACTCCCTTTTGGAAGGGGACAGACTAGCCGCTCGCCGTTTGGCGGTCACGCCGGGTAACGCAACTTTCATCGGACCGTGTGTCGCAACAGGTTTCCGCCCCGCCGAAAGTCGGGTTCTTGAGCGGCTCGCCGGCCGTCGGCACTGTGCTGAAACACAACCTTCGACGGGAACAGCCGCCCGGCACTGGCTGCCCCGCAGGCAGCCGCCCAGACTCGCGCATCGGCCAATCGCCATGGAGCCTCCCTCATGCCTCGCTTCTTGCTCTGCACCGCCACCTTCGCTGCGCTGTCCTACCTGCCCTTGGCTTTCGCCGAGCTCCAGGCGCTGGACAACGAACACTTGGGCGCCGTCACCGGCCAGGACGGCATCAGCATCCGCACCGACGTGCTGGCGCACATGGACAGCGTGGCCTGGAAGGACGACGGCGGCAGCGTCTCGCTGCGCAACGTGTTCATCGACAACGGTTGCGTGAATGCCGGCGACTGCCCGGACGGCCGCGGTGGCAACCTGCCCTACGGCCCCGCCCAACTGGGCCTGAGCCTGCCGATCTTCGGCATCGAGCAACCGACCCTGCAGGTGGATGTGGTGCAGGGCGCTGGCGGCCAGCAGCAACTGGCACTGACCCTGCCGGATCTCACCACCATCAACCAGCAGCTGAATGCGAGCGGCCTGCCGTCGCAGACCATCCGGATGCGGGTGACCGGCGATCTTTACGTGGGCGGTGGACGGCTGGGAACCATCGAAGTGCGCGATATCCAGGACATCAGCGGCACACTGAAGATCTGGGGGCACTGACCCCACACGGACGCCTCAGAGCGGAGCGTCACCGCGGCGGCGGAACCAGCCGGTGAGCGAGAGGCGCTCGTGACTGGCCGGCAGCACCTCATGGGGGAATTCGCCGGAGAGGAACACCACCAGCCGGCCGGCCAGTGGCGGCAGGTCCAGCGTCCGTTCGTCGGGGAAGTACATGCGTAGTTCGCCGCCCTGCTCCACCAACCAATCCCGATTCAGGTAGAACACCGCCGAGACGGTGCGACGATCGTCGTCGCGGAAGCGATCGAGATGCTTCTGATAAAAGGCGCCCGGCGGGTAGAGCGCGAAGTGCCCTTCGAAGTCTTCCAACCCCAGGTACAGGGAGCGATTGATCTGCCGGCGCAACTCGTCCAGCGCCCCCAGGTAAAGGTCGCAGGCCTTGGACTGGCCGGGCTCGAGCCACTGGATGCGGTCGCCGCGAATACCTTCGCGCACGGCCTGCCCATCGCCCCGGCCGATGGCCGCAGCGGCCAGCTTGCCGGCTGCGTCACGGGCACGGCATTCCGTCGCCAGCTCAGCGATCAGGGCATCGGGAAGGAAGGCGTCCTGCTGCGACCAGCCCTTCTCGGCGAGGTCGTCAACGATGTTTTGCAGGAGGGGGCCTTGCATGAATGGAGAAGGGGCGTCGAAATGCATCGCGTATTGTAACGTCCGGCGCCAGTGTCTCGACAAGCGGGGCAAGCCTTGCCGACAATAGCCCCCGGCGAGCGAACCCTGCCGCCCAAAAGGAGTTGCAATGCGCGTACTGCTGGCCCTCACCCTTCTTGTACTGGGCATGCCTGCCCTGGCCGACAACTACCAGCGCCTGTACCAGGCCGCCGGCTGGCCGGAACAGCGAGCGCACTTCAATGACGCCCTGCACGCCGCGCAGAAGCGTTACCAGGGCAATCTGCCGCCGGCGCTGTACCAGACGCTGGTGGACAACAGCAACCAGCGCTTCGCCCCCGCCGACATCGACCAGCGCGCCCTCAACGGCCTGCGCCAGAACCTACCGGACAGCTCCGCGGCGGTGAACTTCTTCGAATCCCCACTGGGCCGCAAGGTCGCCGGCGCCGAGACCCTGGCCACTCGCAGCGACCAGTTGCAGAAGTACGCCAACGGCCTGCCGCGCCAGCAGGCCAGCGATGCGCGCAAGCAGATCGCCCACCGCCTGAGCCAGGTGCTGCCGGCCCGCGAAGCCGGTGCCGAAGTGAGCCTGGCGCTGGCCAGCGTGGCCGCCGACAGCCTCAGCCAGATGCTCCCCGGCCTGCTCGGCGGCGGCACTACCCAGGGCATGCTCGAAGGCCAGCGGCAGAAGCTGATGGGGCAGATTGGCGCCGATCTCGACAACACCCTGCTATACGTCTATCGCGGTCTGAGCGATGCCGAGCTGGGCCAGTTCGCCGATTTCAGCGAGTCGCCAGCCGGGCGCGAATATTACCGCGCCGCACTGGCCGCCCTTAAGGCCGGATTAAGCGTTTCCTCCAGCGGGCAATGATAGGAATAACCTTACCGTCCTAGCGGACCACTCCGAGAAGCGCTCCCCCTAGAATGGCGCCCGCTGTACAGAGGGTGGCGCCTGAGGATCATGGCGCATGGAGTGAAGGACACACCCTCGACTACAGCGACTTCCACGCCCCGCGTCCCCCCGGCTATGCCATCCGCTCACTGAGAAAATCGAAGTAACGTCTGCGCAGCGTCTCGCTCTCGTTCGCCAGGTGGTGACGCGCGCCGGTCAGCAGCAGGCATTCGATCTTCTCGAACTTGTCTTCCAGCACCTTCAGGTTGTAGCGCCAGTCCACCGTCTCGTCGGCGTCACCCTGCACCACCAGCAGGCTCTGCGCGCCATGGCCGGCGGCCTCGATACGCGGAATCCAGCGCGCCAGTGCGCCCACCCAGGCCGTCGGCAGGATCTTCGGCTGCAGCGGATCGCGATCACGCAGGAAGGCGAGGAATTCGGCGTCGCTGGAGTTCTCGCTGAACCGTCGCGGAATCGAGTCCACGAACGGTCGCAGCAACTGATAGCTGAATTTCGACCAGCCCCAGGCCCGGGGCCGCACCAGTGGCGCCAGCAGGATGGTCCGCCCGAGTTCCGGACGCGGCGCGCCGGTGAGCAGGTAATCCAGCAATATCGCCCCGCCGGTGCTCTGCCCACAGAGGTGCCAGGGTTGCGGCAGGTCCAGCGCCTGGGCCTGGTTGAGCAGTGCGCCCAGCACTATCTGGTACTCGGCGAAGTCGCCAATGCTGGCAGCCGGACCACCGGACAGGCCGTGGCCCGGCAGGTCGCAGGCCAGCACCGCGAAGCCCATGCCCAGCGCCCAGTCGATCACATGGCGGTACAGCCCCATGTGGTCGTAATAGCCATGCAGCAGCACCACCGTCCCGCGCGCCAGCACCGGCCGCCAGTACTGCGCGGCGATCTGGTAGCCCCCGGCCTCGAAGGTGCCCAGGCGGCTCTGCAGTCCCGGGTGGCGCCCATGCAGGTCCAGGCCGTAGAAATGCTGATACAGCGCGATGCCGACTTCGTTCGCCTCTGCGGTCAGAGGTCGCAGCAGGGTGCGCAGCAGATCGGGCTGGAAGGCTTCAGGCATGGGCGTTTCGCTTCTGGCAGGCGGGTAACGGAAGGAGCGCGCGGAGCAGCGGGATATTCTGCCGCGCCCGCCCCCGTGGCAAGCTTGTCGGCTATCTTACCGACTCTGTCACTGGTCGCTGCCATGTCCTCACGCCAAAAGTCGCTGCTCACCTGGCTGATTGCCGCGCTCTGCCTGGGCGCGCTGCTCGCCACCTACTGGTGGTACGAGAACCGCTTCATCCGCCCATTCAGCCATCAGCCGCAGTTGTTCTCCGGCGACCACCTGATGCTGCCCGCGCAGCTGGCCGGTCCCGGAAAGATCCGCCTGGTGCACTTCTGGGACCCGGCCTGCCCCTGCAACGTCGGCAACCAGCAGCACCTGGGCGAGCTGATCCAGCGCTTCGGCCCGCAGGGCGTGGAGTTCTTCGCCGTGCAGAAACCCGGCAGCCGCGGCCACCTGCCCGATACGCTGAACGCCATGCGCGCGCTGGACTCCCTGCCCGGCGCCGAGCAGTTGCCGGCGAGCCCCGCCGTGGCCATCTGGGACGCGCAAGGCAAGCTGGCCTACTTCGGCCCCTACAGCGAAGGCGCGGTGTGCACCTCGGGCAACAGCTTCATCGAGCCGATCCTCGATGCCCTGGTGCAGGGTCGCCAGGTCAACGCGACCCACACCCTGGCCGTGGGCTGCTATTGCCCGTGGGACGAAACGAAGCACTGAGCCGCATCAACGAAGACGATGGCCAATCCGTGACTACACTTGGTTCGCCGGCCCATTAAGGGCTGATCGTCACCAAGGAGCTTTTCGCATGCGTCTTCATTCCGCCCTCGCCTTCTGCGCCGCTCTCTCCACCGGGTTCGTCCTGCCCCTGGCCGCCCACGCCGAAGATACCCCCAGCAGCAGCCAAGTCATGGAGCAGCACAAGCAGGCCATCAACAACCGCATCGCCGACATCGACTACAAGCGCAAGCGCATCGTCGAAGCCAACATGAAGCTCACCCCGCAGGAGACCGAGAAGTTCTGGCCGATCTACAACAGCTACCGCACCGAAGCGGACAAGCTGAGCAAGCAGACGCTGGCGATCATCATCGACTACGCCAACAGCTATAACACCGGCTCGGTGAGCAACGACGACGCGGCCAAGCTGCAGAAGCAGGTGCTGGAGCTGCAAGACGACAAGCAGGACCTCAAGGAGAAGTACCTCAAGCGCATCGCCAAGGAAGTCTCGCCGCAGCGCGCGCTGCGCTTCCTGCAGATCGAAGACCAGCTGGACGCGATGGCGCTGCTGGAAGTCAGCCGCGAAATCCCGCTGGCCGAGTAGCCCTCAGCCTTCGGTGCCGCCTCGCAGGCGCTGGCGATAGCGCTCGGGCGGCACCGAATACCAGCGCCTGAAGGCACGATAGAACGGCGACACCTCGGCAAACCCACAGGCCCGCGCCACCTCGCGAATCGCCACGCCCTGCTCCAGCAACTGCGCCGCACGCTGCCGGCGCACTTCCTCTCGCACCTCCCTGAACGTCTGCGCCCGGCTCGCCAGGTTGCGCTGCAGCAGCCCTGCGCGCACGCCCAGTTCGCGAGCACAACTTTGCAGGGTGCACTCCCCCTCCCCCAGGCGGATGCCGATCAGGTAGCGCAGGCGATTGAGCAGGTCGTTCTCGTCCAGCGTGCCCAGCTGTTCTCGCGCATGCTCGGTGAGCAGGCGGTGCAGCACCGGGTTGCCGGTACGCGAAGGCCTCGCCAGCAGGGCCCGGTCGAAGAGCAAGGCGTCATGGGGCTTGCCGAAGCTGGGCGTCAGGCCGAACAGCCGCCGGTGCTCGCTCAGGCGGCGTGGCTGGGGATGGCGGAACTCCACGGCCTGGACGCGGAACTCATCGTCGGTGATCAGCGCCAGCTGCTTGAGAAACAGCAGCATGAGGCACTCCATCTGCTGCCGCAGGTTGCTGATGCCCAGGTAGTTGAGGTCGAGGATCAGCCGTACCCGGTCGCCCTCTTCATGCATCTGTGCGGCGAAGCCACCGGAGAGGATGTGCTGGAAACGCAGGAAGCTCTGCAGCGCCTCGCGCAGGTCGCCGCTGGCCATCTGCAGGTAGCCGACCACATCGAGCAGACGCGGCCTCATCGCCTCGCCCAGGTGCAGGCCGATGTCGGGATCGCCGGTGATGTCGTCGAGGGTCGTCCAGAATAGCGGGGCATCGTCATGTACCAGCCGGCCACTCTGCGCCGGCGGCGGCAGGCGGACCTTCTGCAAGGCCTGGCGGTAGATGTCGGTCGGATCGAAGCCCAGCACGGACAGCGCCTCGTACAACTGGCGGCGCAGGGTGGCGGACTGAGTCATGGCTGGCGCTGCCGGGAAATTCAGCTCTGGGGCGGACATGCTTCCTCCTGGGATTGACCGAAGAGTTCCAGCCATGAGGCATTTGGTCAATGAACGCCATGCGACTTCCTTTGCAGAATCGCCGCATAACAACAAGGAGTTGCCCCATGAAACGCACTTTGACTGTCCTCGCTGTCGTTGTCGCCGCTGCCGCGGCGGGCGCTGGCTGGTACCTGCACGGCAAGCAGCCGGTACGCGACGGACAACTGCCGCTGGCCGGCCTCGCCAGCGAAGTCACGGTTCGCTACGACGAGCGTGGCGTGCCGCACATCAAGGCCGGCAGCGAGGAGGACATGTACCGGGCGATCGGTTACGTGCATGCCCAGGACCGGCTGTTCCAGATGGAAATACTGCGGCGCCTGTCCCGCGGCGAGCTCGCCGAAGTGCTCGGGCCCAAGCTGGTGGACACCGACCGCATGTTCCGTAGCCTGCGCATCCGCGACCACGCGGCGGAGTATGTGAAGACACAGGACAAGAATTCCCCGGCCTGGAAGGCCCTGGTCGCCTACCTCGATGGCGTCAACCAGTTCCAGGACAGCCACCCGCGCCCGGTGGAGTTCGACATCCTCGGCATACCCAAGCGCCCCTTCACGCCCGAGGACACCGTCAGCGTCGCCGGCTACATGGCCTACAGCTTCGCCGCCGCCTTCCGTACCGAACCGGTGCTGACCTACGTACGCGACCAACTGGGCGCGGATTACCTGAAAGTCTTCGACCTCGACTGGCACCCCAACGGCGTCCTCACGCCGTCCACGTTGGCCGCCGCCGACTGGCAGGACATGAGCGCCATCGCCCAGCTCAGCCACGCGGCCCTGGAGAAGGCCGGCCTGCCGCAGTTCGAAGGCAGCAACGCCTGGGCCGTGTCCGGCAGCCGCACCAAGAGCGGCAAGCCGCTGCTGGCGGGTGACCCACACATCCGCTTCGCCGTGCCGGCAGTGTGGTACGAGATGCAGGCCAGCGCGCCGGGGTTCGAGCTGTACGGCCACTACCAGGCGCTCAACCCGTTCGCCTCGCTGGGCCATAACCTGCAGTTCGGCTGGAGCCTGACCATGTTCCAGAACGACGACGTCGACCTGGTCGCCGAGAAGGTCAACCCGGACAACCCCAACCAGGTCTGGTACCACGGCCAGTGGGTGGACCTGAAGAGCGAGGAGCAGAGCATCGCCGTGAAAGGCGAGGCGCCAGTGAAGATCACCCTGCGCAGCTCGCCCCACGGTCCGCTGGTCAATGACGCGCTGGGCACTGCCTCGGGCAAGACGCCGGTGGCCATGTGGTGGGCCTTCCTGGAAACCCAGAACCCGATCCTCGATGGCTTCTACGAGCTGAACCGCGCCGATACCCTGGCCAAGGCCCGCACGGCGGCTTCGAAGATCCAGTCGCCGGGCCTCAACGTGGTATGGGCCAACGCCCGCGGCGACATCGGCTGGTGGGCATCGGCGCAATTGCCGGTACGCCCGGACGGGGTCAACCCGAACTTCCTGCTCGACGGCGCCAGCGGCCAGGCCGACAAGACCGGCTTCTACCCCTTCAGCGAGAACCCGCAGGAAGAAAACCCGGCGCGCGGCTACATCGTCTCGGCCAACTTCCAGCCGGTACCGGCCAACGGTCGCCCGGTGCCGGGCTACTACAACCTGCCCGACCGCGGTCAGCAACTGAACAAGCGCCTGTCCGACGATTCGGTGAAATGGGACCTGCAGAACAGCCAGGCGCTGCAACTGGACACCGCCACCGGCTATGGCCCGCGCTTCCTCAAGCCGCTGCTGCCGATCCTGCGTGAAGCCGCAGCAAGCGACGAAGAGAAGGCGCTGGTGGAGAGCCTGGCCAACTGGCAGGGCGACCATCCGCTGGACTCCGTGACCGCCACGCTGTTCAACCAGCTCCTCTACCAGGTGGCAGACGGCGCCATGCGCGACGAGATGGGCGACGCCTTCTTCGACAACCTGCTGTCCACCCGCGTGCTCGACGTGGCCCTGCCGCGCCTGGCCGCCGACGAGAGCTCGCCCTGGTGGGACAACCGCAAGACGCCGCAGAAGGAAACTCGCGCGGATATCGTCAAGGCCGCCTGGAAAGACAGCCTGGCGCATCTGCGCACCACCCTCGGCCAGGACTCGAAACAGTGGCTGTGGGGTAAGGCGCACACCCTGACCCACGGCCACCCGCTGGGCCAGCAGAAGCCGCTGGATCGCCTCTTCAATGTCGGCCCATTCGCCGCGCCGGGTGGCCACGAGGTACCGAACAACCTCTCCGCCCGCGTCGGCCCGGCACCCTGGCAGGTGGTCTACGGCCCGTCCACCCGTCGCCTGATCGACTTCGCCGACCCGGCCCACAGCCTGGGCATCAACCCGGTGGGCCAGAGCGGCGTGCCCTTCGACAAGCACTACGACGACCAGGCCGAAGCCTACATCGAAGGCCAGTACCTGCCGCAGCACTACGAGGACAACGAGGTAAAGGCCAACACCAAGGGCATTCTGCGGCTGATCCCCGTCCGTCGCTGAGTTGCCTGCCGAAAATGAAAAACCCCGCTCCTGCGGGGTTTTTCATGGGTGCATGTAGAGAGTGTTGCGGGAGATGCCGAAGCTCCCTGGCGCGTTATTTCCCCAAGGGATAACGATCGGGGTGTTGTATTGGGCGCCGTCTCCCGCACGGAGTGCCAAAAGGCGTCACTGGAAGTTTGCCGGCGGCGCGCCCCGGTCCTGGTTCGGGGGAGACCGGAAAGCGCAACCGAACGTTTAAAGCGTAGATCGCAATCCGCTGGGAGTTGCGCTTTCCTACCCACGGATTTTTCCGATAAACCCAAGTCTTCCAAGCACTTCGGAATAACGTGTGAGCAAAAAACACGGGCCACCCGAAGGTGGCCCGTGGTTCGACAATCGCCGGATACTACCGGCCGACAAGACGGCGTCAGGCGGTGGCTGTCGAACCCTTCTGCCAGTCGGTCGCGTTGGACTCCATGGCTTCCTGGATCGCACGCTTGCGACGTTCCTCGGCCTGACGGGTGAAGTACCAGGCGAAGAAGGTGAACAGCGAAACGGTCAGCAGGATCAGGCTGGCGACGGCGTTGATCTCCGGCTTCACGCCCAGGCGCACGGCGGAGAACACTTCCATCGGCAGGGTGGTGGAGCCAGGACCGGAGACGAAGCTGGCCAGTACCAGATCATCCAGCGACAGGGCGAAGGACATCATGCCGCCCGCCGCCAGCGACGGGGCGATCATCGGGATGGTGATCAGCATGAACACTTTCCAGGGCTTGGCGCCCAGGTCCATGGCCGCTTCCTCGATGGACAGGTCCAGTTCGCGCAGGCGTGCCGACACCACCACCGCTACGTAGGACGAGCAGAAGCTGGTGTGGGCGATCCAGATGGTCACGATGCCGCGTTCCTGCGGCCAGCCGATCAGCTGGGCCATGGCGACGAACAGCAGCAGCAGCGACAGACCGGTGATGACCTCGGGCATGACCAGCGGCGCGGTGACCATGCCGCCGAACAGCGTACGGCCACGGAAGCGCGGGATGCGGGTCAGCACGAAGGCGGCCAGGGTACCCAGGGCTACCGAGGAGATCGCGGTGTAGCAGGCGATCTCCAGCGAGCGGAACACCGAGCCAACGAGCTGCTGGTTGTCCAGCAGGCCGACGTACCACTTCACCGACCAGCCGCCCCACACGGTCACCAGTTTGGAGCCGTTGAAGGAGTAGATGACCAGGATGATCATCGGCACGTAGATGAAGAGCAGGCCCAACACCAGCATGATGTTGGAGAACGACCAACGCTTGTTCATGCCTTGCCCTCCAGCTCTTTAGCCAGGCTCGTGGGTAAAGAGTCTGTTAAAGAGAATGATGGGCAGATTGCCTTGAAGAAACTCATACCTTGCCCTCCAGCTCTTTAGCCTGGTTCTTGTTAAAGAGAATGATGGGGATGATCAGGATGGCCAGCATCACCACGGCAAGGGCAGACGCCACCGGCCAGTCACGGTTGTTGAAGAACTCCTGCCACAGCACCTTGCCGATCATCAGCGTCTCGGGGCCGCCGAGCAGTTCCGGAATCACGAACTCGCCCACCGCCGGGATGAACACCAGCATGCAGCCGGCGATGATGCCGTTCTTGGACAGCGGCACGGTGATCTTCCAGAAGCTGGTGAAGCTGCGCGCGCCGAGGTCGGACGCGGCTTCGAGCAGGCTCATGTCGTGCTTCACCAGGTTGGCGTAGAGCGGCATGACCATGAAGGGCAGATACGAGTAGACGATGCCGATGTACACCGCGAAGTTGGTGTTCAGGATCGTCAGCGGCTCGTTGATGATACCCAGCCACATCAGGAAGCTGTTGAGCAGGCCGTTGTTGGACAGGATGCCCATCCAGGCGTACACGCGGATCAGGATTGCCGTCCAGGTCGGCATCATGATCAGCAGCAGCAGGACGGTCTGCATTTCCTTGCTGGCGCGGGCGATAGCGTAGGCCATCGGATAACCGATCACAAGGCAGAGGAATGTGCTGATCGCCGCCATCTTCAGCGAGCCCAGGTAGGCGTCGATGTAGAGCGGGTCGTCCGTCAGCATCAGGTAGTTGCCCAGGTTCATCACGACCTGGAGGGTCTGGTCGGCGTACTGGAACACTTCGGTGTACGGCGGAATGGCCACGTCTGCGGCTGCCAGACTGATCTTCAGCACGATGGCGAAGGGCAGCAGGAAGAACAGGAACAGCCAGAAGAACGGCACACCGATCACGGCATGCCGGCCGTTCGGCAGGCGTTTCATGAGCGATTTGCTGATGTTCATGATTGCAGTACCACACCGCTGTCGTCGTACCAGCTGATGTAAACCGGCTGGTCCCAGGTCGGACGCGCCACGTGGCGCTCGGCGTTGGCCATGAAGGCCTGGACGATGAAGCCCGAAGCCAGCTTGATGTAGTACACCGAGTGGCCGCCCAGGTAGGCGATGTCATGCACGGTGCCCTGGGCAACGTTGAAGCCTTCGTGCTCAAGGTCGGCGGGCTTCTGCGCGCTGACCATGACCTTTTCCGGGCGCAGCGCGTAGGTGATGCGCTTGTTCTCGGCACGGGTGCTGATGCCGTGGCCGATGTAGATCGGGTTTTCCAGCTGCGGGCAGGCGATCACCGCGTGGTCCTGCAGGTCTTCGACGATCTCGCCGTCGAACAGGTTGACGTTGCCGATAAACTCACAGATCAGGCGGCTGGCCGGCGTCTCGTAGATGTCCATCGGGCTGCCGATCTGCTCGATGCAACCCAGGTGCATGATGGCGATGCGCTGGGCCATGGTCATGGCCTCTTCCTGGTCGTGGGTCACCATCACGCAGGTCACGCCTACGCGCTCGATGATCTCCACCAGTTCCAGCTGCATTTGCGAACGCAGCTTCTTGTCCAGCGCGCCCATGGGCTCGTCGAGCAGCAGCAGCTTCGGACGCTTGGCCAGGGAACGGGCCAGGGCCACGCGCTGGCGCTGGCCACCGGAGAGCTGGTGCGGCTTGCGCTTGGCGTACTGGGTCATCTGTACGAGCTTGAGCATCTCGTCGACGATCTTGTCGATCTCTGCCTTGGGCAGGCCGTCCTGCTTGAGGCCGAAAGCGATGTTCTGCGCCACGCTCATGTGGGGGAACAGGGCGTACGACTGGAACATCATGTTGATCGGCCGCTCATAGGGCGGCAGGTCGGTAATGTCCTGGCCATCGAGGAAGATGCGACCTTCAGTGGGACGCTCGAAACCAGCCAGCATGCGAAGCAGGGTCGACTTGCCCGAACCCGAACCACCCAGCAGGGCGAAGATCTCGCCCTTCTTGATGTCCAGGGTCACGCTGTCCACAGCCAGCGTTTCGTCGAACTGCTTGCTGACCCGGTCGATTTTTACCAGAACCTCTTTCGGTTTCTGGTCGCCACTCAAGGCTTTCTTGTAGGCACCGGAGGCTATTGCCATTACCACAACTCCCAAATCATAGAGGCCCGGCCCCCGCGGCCGGGCATGCTTGGTATTACTCAGGGCTGGCGCAGTTTACGTGCGTCGGAAAACCTTTCGAGGGGCTCTCCGACGCTCCGTGCCCGCGCGGACGGATTGGGGGAAATCCGCCTTACTTGCCTGACTTGATCTTGGTCCAGGAACGGGTCATGAGGCGCAGGGTCTTCGGCGGCAGCTCATGCTGCACGAAGAGTTTGTCGAGAACCTCCTGGGATGGGTACACCTCAGGATTGTTGCGCACGGACTCATCCATGAATTCGCCAGCCTTGGGGTTCGGGTTGGCGTAACCGACGTAATCGCTGACCTTGGCGATCACTTCGGGTTTGAGCAGGTAGTTGATGAACGCATGGGCTGCCTTCGGGTTGGAGGCATCCTTCGGAATGGCGAGGATGTCGAACCAGAGGTTGGCGCCTTCCTTGGGAATGGCGTAGGCGATGTTCACGCCCTTGCCGGCTTCCTTGGCGCGGTTGGCGGCCTGGAATACGTCACCGGAGAAACCGGCCGCCACGCAGATGTTGCCGTTGGCCAGGTCGGAAATGTACTTGGAGGAATGGAAGTAGGTGACGTATGGGCGCACCGCCATCAGCTTCTCTTCCACCTTCTTGTAGTCGTCCGGATTGGTGCTATTGGGGTCCAACCCCAGGTACTTGAGCACAGCCGGCATCATCTCGTCGCCCGAATCGAGGAAGGCGACGCCGCACTGGCTGAGCTTCTTCATGTTCTCGGGCTCGAACAGCACAGCCCACGAATCGATCTTGTCGACACCCAGCACGGCCTTGACCTTGTCGACGTTGTAGCCGATGCCGTTGGTGCCCCACAGGTACGGCACGCCGTACTCGTTGCCCGGGTCGTTGGCCTCGAGCTGTTTCATCAGGTGCGGGTCGAGGTTCGACCAGTTCGGCAGCTGGCTCTTGTCCAGCTTCTGGAACGCACCGGCCTTGATCTGGCGACCGAGGAAGTGGTTGGACGGCACGACCACGTCATAACCGGTGCGACCGGCCAGGAGCTTGCCTTCCAGGGTTTCGTTGGAGTCGAAGACGTCGTACACCGGCTTGATACCGGTTTCCTTCTCGAAATCGGCGAGGGTGGTTTCACCAATGTAGTCCGACCAGTTGTAGATGTGGACGGTCTCTTGCGCCTGCACCTGCGAGGCCAGGCCGAGGACGGAGACTGCAGCGATCAGGGTTCTGCGGAAGGGAATGCGCACACGTGAGTCCTCTCGTTGTTTTTTACTACTTCTGTCGGTTGCTGCCGGGGTTTCGACGGCCGGTCCGTGGATAGCGCCGAACCCTTCATCAGCACGAGAGCGCCAGGGCCTGCGCAGCCATTCCACCGATGGAAGCTGTTTGTTGCTGCCGGTAGCGGCGAGGAAGGGCACTCCCCCGCCGCGGTCCCGGACCATCCGCTGCCGCGTCAGGCGGCAGCGACTACCCGATTACTTGCCGGACTTGATGGTGGTCCAGCTGCGGGTCATCAGACGCTGGGTCTTCGCCGGCAGATCCGGGAAGGCGTACAGCTTCTTCATGGTTTCCGGAGTCGGATACACGCCCGGGTCGTTGCGGATCGCCTCGTTCACCATCGGGGTGGCCGCGGCGTTGCCGTTCGGGAACTGCACGACGTTGGTGATCTCGGACATGACGGCCGGCTCGAGCAGGAAGTTGATCCACTTCAGCGCGGCTTCCTGGTTCTCGGCATCCTTCGGAATGGCAACGGTGTCGAAGAACGCGCCAGCACCTTCCTTCGGAATGTTGTACTTCACAGTGACCTTGTTCTTGGCTTCTTCAGCGCGGGACTTGGCCTGGTACACGTCACCCGAGTAACCGATGGCCACGCAGATGTTGCCGTTGGCGATATCGGAAATGTACTTGGAGGAGTGGAAGTAGGAGATGTACGGACGAATCTTCAGGAACAGTGCCTCGGCTTCCTTGAGCTCTTTGGGGTCCTGACTATCGGGCTTGTAGCCCAGGTAGTGCAGGGCTGCCGGGATCATTTCGGTCGGCGAGTCGAGGAAGCTCACGCCGCAGGCCTTCAGCTTCTGAATGTTTTCCGGCTTGAACACCAGGTCCCAGGAGTCCACCGGGGCGTTGTCGCCCAGCGCGGCCTTGACCTTGTCCGGGTTGTAGCCGATGCCGATGGTGCCCCACATGTAGGGGATCGCGTACTGGTTGCCCGGGTCGCTGATCTCCAGGGTCTTCATGATGTCCGGATTCAGGTTCTTCCAGTTCGGCAGCTTGGACTTGTCCAGCGGCACATACACACCCGCCTTGATCTGCTTGGCCAGGAAGGAGTTGGACGGCACCACGATGTCGTAGCCCGACTTGCCGGCCAGCAGCTTGGCTTCCAGCACTTCGTTGCTGTCGTAGACGTCGTAGACGACCTTGATACCGGTTTCCTTGGTGAACTTGTCGACCGTGTCCGGCGCGATGTAGTCCGACCAGTTGTAGACGTGCAGCACCTTGTCATCAGCCTGCGCCATACCAGCCACAGCGCCTGCCAGCGTTACAGCGAGCAGGGATTTGCCGAAGGTCTTGAACATGCGGGTAGCTCCGTTTGTTTTTTTGATGTTCCGGGTGGCGTGGACATCTCCTTCCGTCACCACCCGGTGAGCCTGGCCAACGCACAGGCGCAGTCTGTCAAAGGTCTGGTGAAAGACTCAAGACAGAACGGCTGCGGCGGTTTGATCGAGGCACTTGCGCGCCAGGGTGATCAGGTCATCGATCTGCGATTTCTCGATCACCAGCGGCGGCGAGATAATCATAGTGTCTCCCACCGCGCGCATGATCAGACCGTTGCGGAAGCAGTGCTCGCGGCACAGCATCCCGACACCCTTGCCTTCGAAGCGCTCGCGGGTCTTCTTGTTCTTCACCAGCTCCAGTGCTGCCACCAGGCCTACCCCGCGGGCTTCGCCTACCAGGGGATGGTCGGCCAGCTCTTGCCAGCGTTGTTGCAAATACGGTGCCGTTTCGCTCTTCACTCGCTCGACGATCTTCTCTTCGCGCAGGATGCGGATGTTCTCCAGCGCCACCGCAGCGGCTACCGGGTGACCAGAGTAAGTGAAGCCGTGGTAGAACTCGCCACCCTCATTCAGGGTATGGACGATCTCGTCGCGAACGATCACACCGCCCATGGGGATGTAACCGCTGGTCAGGCCCTTGGCGATCGGCATCAGGTCCGGGGCGTTGCCGAAGTACTGGCTGCCGAACCATTCGCCGGTACGGCCGAAACCACAGATCACTTCGTCAGCGATGAACAGGATGTCGTACTTGGCGAGGATCTCGCGGATCTTCGGCCAGTAGGTTTTCGGCGGAACGATCACGCCACCCGCGCCCTGCAGGGGCTCGGCGATGAAGGCGGCGACCTTGTCTTCGCCGACTTCGAGAATCTTCTTCTCCAGCTGCTCGGCAGCCCAGACGCCGAACTCTTCCGGGTCCATGTCGCCGCCTTCGCCGAACCAGTAAGGCTGGGCGATGTGCTCGATACCCGGGATCGGCAGGTCACCCTGCTCGTGCAGCGCCTTCATGCCGCCCAGGCTGACGCCGGCGACGGTGGAGCCGTGGTAGCCGTTCCAGCGGCCGATGACCACCTTCTTCTGCGGCTGACCCTTGATCGACCAGTAGTGGCGGACCATGCGCAGCACGGTGTCGTTGGACTCCGAACCCGAGCCGGTGAAGAACACGTGGTTCATGCCTTCGGGAGCGATGTCGGCGATGGCCTTGGACAGCTCCAGTACCGGCGGGTGTGCGGTCTGGAAGAACAGGTTGTAGTAGGGCAGTTCCTGCATCTGCTTGTAGGCGGCTTCAGCAAGTTCCTTGCGACCGTAACCGACGTTCACGCACCACAGGCCAGCCATGCCGTCGAGGATCTTGTTGCCCTCGCTGTCCCACAGGTACACGCCTTCGGCCTTGGTGATGATGCGCGCACCCTTCTCGTTCAGCTGCTTGTAGTCGGTGAACGGAGCCAGGTGGTGATCGCGGCTGAGCGCCTGCCAGTGTTGGGTGTTGGCGCTGGTCTGGTTAGTCATCTTGATAAAACCTCTTCTCTAAGAAACACGGGGCCCGGCCACGCGCCGGACCCCACGCCGATCAGACAGAAAGCAGGAGGAACTCGCGCTCCCAGGAACTGATTACTCGCTTGAAGTTCTCGTGCTCGGCGCGCTTCACCGCGACATAGCCTCGAATGAACTTGTCACCCAGGTATTTCTCCAGGGTCTTGCTACCTTCCATGCACTCCAGTGCAGCCTCGATGGTCAGCGGCAGGCGCAGGTTACGCCGTTCATAGCCGCGGCCCTTGACCTGCGCACTGGGTTTGAGGCCTTCGACCATGCCGATGTAGCCGCACAGCAGGCTGGCGGCGAGGGCCAGGTAGGGGTTGGCATCGGCGCCGGCCAGGCGGTTTTCCACGCGCCGGTTGTCCGGGGTGGAATCCGGTACGCGCAGGCCCACGGTGCGGTTCTCTTCGCCCCATTCCACGTTCACCGGCGCCGAGGTGTCGGGCAGGAAGCGGCGGAACGAGTTGACGTTCGGCGCGAACAGCGGCAGCGCCTCGGGAATCAGCTTCTGCAGGCCGCCGATGTGATGCAGGAACAGCTCGCTCATGCTGCCGTCGGCGTTGGAGAAGATGTTCTTGCCGGTCTTGATGTCGACGATGCTCTGGTGCAGGTGCATGGCACTGCCCGGCTCGCCGGTCATCGGCTTGGCCATGAAGGTCGCGGCCACGTTGTGCTTGAGAGCGGCCTCGCGCATGGTGCGCTTGAACACCACGATCTGGTCGGCCAGGTCCAGGGCATCGCCGTGACGGAAGTTGATCTCCATCTGCGCGGTGCCTTCTTCATGGATCAGGGTGTCCAGATCCAGGCCCTGCAGTTCGCACCAGTCGTACATGTCCTCGAACAGCGGGTCGAATTCGTTCGCCGCGTCGATGGAGAAGGACTGGCGACCGGTCTCCTGGCGGCCGGAACGGCCCACCGGAGCCTGCAGCGGGTAGTCGGGGTCGTCGCTGCGCTTGGTCAGGTAGAACTCCATCTCCGGAGCCACGATCGGCCTCCAGCCCTTTTCGGCGTATAGCTGGAGGACGCGCTTGAGGACGTTGCGCGGCGACAGCTCGATGGGGTTGCCCAGCTTGTCGTAGGTATCGTGGATGACCATCGCGGTCGGCTCAATGGCCCAGGGGACGAGGAACACGGCATTCTCGTCCGGGCGGCAGACCATATCGATGTCGGCCGGGTCCAGCAGGTCGTAATAGATGTCATCCTCGACGTAGTCGCCGGTCACGGTCTGCAGGAGAACGCTCTCCGGCAGGCGCATGCCCTTCTCGTTGAGGAATTTCGCAGTCGGCGCGATCTTGCCCCGGGCGATCCCGGTCAGGTCGGCGATCATGCATTCCACTTCAGTGATCTTGCGTTCCTTCAACCAGCCACTGAGCTGGTCTAGCTTGCTAGTCATAAAGACCTCAGGGTTTGAGAGCCCGGCCCCAACGCCGGACTCAGCGGTTCCCCGCCCTCTTGCTGCAGGCTTTGCCGAATGCCTGGAAGATAGCGAGATAGTTGGGGTTCGTTTCGACCTGCCATTCCGGGTGCCACTGCACCCCGACGGCGAAGGCCGCACCTTCGACGGAGAAGGCTTCAACCAACCCGTCAGGCGCCAGAGCTTCTACACGAAGGCCGGGCGCCAGACGATCAACGCCCTGGCCGTGAATAGAATTGACCTGGAACTGCGAGGGTAGCCCGATACCGGCGAAAACGCCGCCCGGCTGCACGTCGACGACATGCCGCAGACCATATTGGATTTCGATCGGCTCACCGGCAGGTTCGCGGTGGTCCATGAAGCCCTCGACTTCGTGCACCTTCTGGTGCAACGAACCGCCGAAGGCGACATTCATTTCCTGGAAGCCGCGGCAGATGCCCAGCACCGGAATCCCGGCCGCGACGGCGCGGCGAATCAGCGGCAGCGTCGTGCTGTCGCGCTCGGGATCATGGGGGGTGCCTGCAACGCTGGCGGAGCCACTATAATGATGGGGTTCGACGTTCGACGCCGAGCCTGTGAAGAGCAGGCCGTCGAACGCGGCCAACATGTCTTCCTGGTCGATGGCATCGCCCAGGGAGGGAATGATCAAAGGAATGCCCGAGGCCCCGGAGATCAGCGCTCTGAGGTATTTGTCGCCAGCAACATGGTAGGGTTTGGAACCGATCTGCTTGAGGCAGGCGGACACGCCGATTAACGGCAGGCGAGACATGGGACACCCGTGTTTGTAAGTGTTATGGGCTTGAGGCCGAGCTTAGCCTTGTTCATTTTTTTACACAATAGCCATGTAAAAAATCAAACACGCCCCACTGAACAGCCCGCCAGCAAAGGCTCTCCGCGGATCAAAAGCGGCTCGAAACGCCCCAAAAACGGCCCATCAGGACTGATGCGCCCCACTTTGGTGCGACATTGACAACCCTTGCCAATTCGGATTGACTCACACCTCAGCTTTCGAATGATTGAAATTTTTAACAATAAAGGTGTGACATCATGTCGGTACCCCAGAGTGCCGTGTCGCTCGAAGAAGCGAGTGAGTTCCTGAAGGAACACCCCGAGGTCCAGTTCGTCGACCTCCTTATTGCAGACATGAATGGTGTGGTCCGCGGCAAGCGCATCGAACGCACCAACCTGCCCAAAGTCTATGAGAAGGGCATCAACCTCCCCGCCTCTCTCTTCGCTCTCGACATCACCGGCTCCACCGTGGAAAGCACCGGCCTCGGCCTGGACATTGGCGACGCAGACCGCGTCTGTTTCCCGATCCCCAATACCCTCTCCATGGAGCCCTGGCAGAAGCGCCCGACCGCGCAGTTGCTGATGACCATGCACGAGATGGAAGAACGCACGCCGTTCTTCGCCGACCCGCGTGAAGTACTGCGTCAGGTGGTACAGAAGTTCACCGACATCGGCCTGACCATCGTCGCGGCCTTCGAGCTCGAGTTCTACCTGATCGACCAGGAGAACGTGAACGGCCGGCCGCAGCCGCCGCGCTCGCCGATCTCCGGCAAGCGCCCGCAATCGGTCCAGGTCTACTCCATCGACGACCTCGACGAATACGCTGATTGCCTCCAGGACATCATCGACGGCGCCCGCGCCCAGGGCATCCCCGCCGACGCCATCGTCAAGGAAAGCGCACCGGCCCAGTTCGAAGTCAACATGCACCACGTTGACGACGCTCTGAAGGCCTGCGACTACGCAGTCCTGCTCAAGCGCCTGATCAAGAACGTCGCCTACGACCACGAGATGGACTCGACCTTCATGGCCAAGCCCTACCCGGGTCAGGCTGGCAACGGTCTGCACGTCCACGTCTCGCTGCTCGACAAGGACGGCAAGAACATCTTCACCAGCGAGGATCCCGAGCAGAACGCCGCATTGCGCCACGCGATCGGCGGTGTGCTCGAGACCCTGCCGGCGTCGATGGCGTTCCTCTGCCCGAACGTCAACTCGTACCGCCGTTTCGGTTCGGCCTTCTTCGTGCCGAACGCGCCGAGCTGGGGCCTGGACAACCGTACCGTCGCCCTGCGCGTGCCGACCGGAGCACCGGAAGCGGTGCGCCTGGAACACCGCGTCGCCGGTGCCGACGCCAACCCGTACCTGCTGCTCTCGGCTGTACTGGCTGGCGTCCACCACGGCCTGACCAACAAGGTCGAGCCGGGCGCGCCGATCGAAGGCAACGCCTACGAGCAGCTGGAACAGAGCCTGCCGAACAACTTGCGCGATGCCCTGCGCGAGCTGGACGACAGCGACGTGATGAACAAGTACATCAGCCCCGAGTACATCGACATCTTCGTCGCGTGCAAGGAGCATGAGATGCAGGAGTTCGAGTATTCGATTTCCGATCTCGAGTACAACTGGTACTTGCACACCGTATAAGTGGTAAACGAAACGCCGGCCCTCGTGCCGGCGTTTCCTTGTGCCTCTGGCACACCCGGGGAACTGCGACATCGCAACGGCGAGGAGGGGCGCCAGGGCGAGTCACATCCGTCGTTCCTTCCTGCTCGCGATGTCTCCATCCGCCCGCCCGGGCGCCATCGCGTCTGTCGTGTCTTTGCTGTCGCGCTATCGAGCGGCGAATGCCGCATCCGCTGATTACGTGGTTCATTCAGGGAGATCGCCAATGCCACGCCTGTACGCCTTGATTCTGATGCTGTTGTGTCCGCTGTCTGCCTGGGCGGAGCAAGTCATCCATGTCTACAACTGGAACGACTACATCGCTCCCGAAGTGCTCAAGGACTTCGAGAAGGACACCGGCATCCGTGTCGACTACAAGACCTACAGCACCGCCGAAGAGGTCAAGAAGGCCCTGGAGAGCGGTGAGAAGATCGACGTCGCCGTGCCCTCGCACAACGACCTGCCGGCGCTGATCCGCGACAAGCGCATCCAGGCATTGGATTTCTCCAAGCTGCCCAACCGCAGCCACCTCGACACCCAGTTGCTGAGCAAGCTGGCCGCCGTCGACCCCAACAACCAGCACGCCATCCCTTATCTGTGGGGTGCCGTGGGCCTGGCAATCAACGAACCCGAAGCGGAGAAGGCCTACGGCGGCAAGCTGCCCGACAGCTGGAGCGTGATGTTCGACCCGCAGCAGAGCCAGCGCCTGAAGGCCTGCGGCATGAGCCTGCTGGACGCTCCGGACGAGGCCTTCTCGGTGCTGATGAACTACCAGGGCCGCAACTTCGCCCGCAGCGCGCCGTCGCAGATCCGCCGTGCCGGCGAAGTGCTCGCACAGCTGCGCCCGAACCTGCGCTACATCGACAGCGAGCGCTACATCCAGGACCTCAACGCCGGCAAACTGTGCGTCGCCATGGCCTGGGTCGGCGATGCCCTGGGCGCCGCCAACGCCGGCCAGCCGGTGCGCTTCGTGGTGCCGCAGGAAGGCTCGGTGCTGTTCATCGACAACCTGGTGATCCCCAGCGCCTCCGAGCATCCGGACCTGGCCCTGAAGTTCATCGACTACCTGATGCAACCCAAGGTCGCCGCGCAGATCACCGCCGCCACCCTCTACCCCAACGGCAACAAGGACTCCGCGCAGTTCCTCGATGCCGCCCTGCGCGACCAGCCGGGCCTGTACCCGGACCAGGAAACCAAGCGCCGCCTGTTTGCCCTGGAAACCGCGCCGGAGAAGACCGCCCCGGTGATCACCGAAGTCTGGGCCAAGCTGCGCGACGGCGGCAGCTGACTTGCCGAGCGCACCGGAGCTGGCGTCCAATAGCCGCCCAGCTCCGGAGACAGCCATGCCCGCTCCCACCCGCAAACCTCGCGCCAGCAGCCAGGCAAGAATCGCCGTGATCCTCGACGCGGCCCGCGCCCTGCTGGCCGAAAGCGGCGCAGCGGGGCTATCGATCTACGCGGTGGCCGAACGCGCGGACATTCCTCCCTCTTCCGTCTATCACTTTTTCCCCAGCGTCCCGGCGTTGCTGCAAGGCCTGACCAATGACGTCCACGCCGCCTTCCGCGCCTGCCTGGAACAGCCCGTCGATCACGCTGCCCTACGCGACTGGCGCGACCTCGCACGACTGGTCGAACAACGCACCCTGGCCGTGTACGCCGAAGACGCCGCCGCACGCCAGCTGATCCTCGCCAGCCACGGCCTTGCCGAAGTCACCCAGGCCGACAGCCAGCATGACGTGCAACTCGGCCAGGCCATGCGCGCCCTGTTCGAGCGGCATTTCGAGCTGCCACCGTTGCCGCAGGATATCGAGGTATTCAGCCTCGCCATCGAACTGGGTGATCGCGTTTACGCCCTCTCCGTGCAGCGTCACGGGCTGATTACCGAACGCCTGGCTGAAGAAGGCATGCGGGTGATCGATGCCTACCTCTCGCTGTACCTGCCGCCCTGCCTGCCGAAGCGCCCCTCACCCCTTAAATAAATCGATTTATATCCGATTAAAATCCGGATATACGGGCATTTCCTGAGAATAATTCACTTCATAAATCGATTTTTATCGGATATAAAATCAGAAACTGCCCGCGGCGACCTATACTGGCCGCTCGTGACGCACTCTCGAATGACACAACCCAAAGCGCAGGATGGGGCGACGCGCATAGCGCCGTACGTCCCCAACTGAGCAGCCCCCAGGATCGCCCCATGACTACGTTGACCAGCACTCCCCGCGCCGATGGCTTCCGCATGCCGGCGGAATGGGAACCCCACACCCAGACCTGGATGGTCTGGCCCGAGCGGCCGGACAACTGGCGCCTGGGCGGCAAGCCGGCGCAGGCCGCCTTCAGCGCCGTGGCCCGCGCCATCGCCCGCTTCGAGCCGGTGACCATCGGCGTTTCCGCCGGCCAGTACGAAAACGCCCGCGCCCAGCTGGCCGACGCGGCCAACATCCGCGTGGTGGAAATCAGCAACGACGACGCCTGGGTGCGCGACACCGGCCCGACCTTCGTCACCAATAACGACGGCGAAGTACGCGGCGTGGACTGGACCTTCAATGCCTGGGGCGGCCTGGAAGGCGGCCTGTACTTCCCGTGGCACCGCGACGACCAGGTGGCGAGCAAGATCCTCGGCATCGAGCGTTGCGACGGCTACCGCACCGAAGGCTTCGTGCTGGAAGGCGGCTCGATCCATGTGGACGGCGAAGGCACGGTGATCACCACCGAGGAATGCCTGCTCAACCACAACCGCAACCCGCACATGAGCCGCGAAGAGATAGAGGCCGTGCTGCGCGAGCACCTGGCCATCGACAGCGTGATCTGGCTGCCGGACGGCCTGTTCAACGACGAGACCGACGGCCACGTCGACAACTTCTGCTGCTACGTGCGCCCCGCCGAAGTCCTGCTGGCCTGGACCGACGATCAGAACGACCCGAACTACGAGCGCTGCCAGGCCGCCATGCGCGTGCTGGAAACCGCCCGCGACGCCAAGGGCCGCCAGCTCACCGTGCACAAGATGGTCATCCCCGGCCCGATCCACGCGACCGAAGCCGAGTGCGAAGGCATCGACCTGGTGATCGGCACCCAGCCGCGCGATCCGTCGATCCGCCTGGCCGGCTCCTACGTCAACTTCCTGATCGTCAACGGCGGCATCATCGCGCCGCGCTTCGACGATCCGGCGGACGCAGAGGCCGAAGCCACCTTGAAGCGCATCTTCCCCGAACACGAAGTGGTGATGGTGCCGGGCCGCGAGATTCTCCTGGGCGGCGGCAACATCCACTGCATCACCCAGCAGCAGCCGGCGCCGCAGAAGCGCTGATTCGCTGAAGCTGATTTGCTGAAGAAAAGGGCCGTCGCTCCCACCGGAACGACGGCCTTTTTCATTGGCAGAGGAATGCCTCTGTAGGAACGAGCTTGCGCGCGAACGACTTCGCGACGGGACTTGTTCGCGAGCAAGCTCGCTCCTGCGAAGAGCCCTCGTGCGCACCCATGAAAAAGCCGCCGGCCTCTTGCGAGGTCGGCGGCTTTTTCGTATCCCGCGAGAATTACAGCAGCGGGATGGTGTAGCTGACGATCAGGCGGTTTTCGTCCTGGTCGCGCTGGCCGGCAGTACCGCTGCGGGAGTCCGCCGGCAGGCCGCTGCGCAGCGCGGCGTTCTTCCAGGTAAAGCCCAGGCCCTTGAAGGTGCCGTCCGGGATCACGTAGGCGAGGGAGATGTCACGCTCCCACTCGCTTTTGTCGCCGTAACGGGTGTCGATGTTGTCACCATGCAGGTACAGGGTCTGGAAGGTCAGGCCCGGCAGTCCGGCCTGAGCGAAATCGTAGCCGTAGCGAACCTGCCAGGTACGCTCGCCGGCGCGCAGGAACTTGCCGATCTGCACGTCGGTGATCAGGTAGGCGGTAGCGCCATCGCCGTTATTGATGAACGGGAAGTCGCTGTCGCCGCTGAGTTGCTGGTAGCCCGCGCCGAAGCTGTGGCCGCTGACGGTATAGGTGAACAGGCCGCTCCAGGCGCGGTTGTCGACCTCGCCCTTGGTCACGCCGTTGCCGTAGTAGCCGTTGGTGTAATAGGTCTTGTCGTGACCGTTCTTGCCATCGTCGCTGCTGTGGAAGTAGCGCAGGTCGCTCTTCAGCACGCCCGGGCCGATCGCCCAGTTGTGTTGCAGACCCAGGAAGTGCTGCTTGTAGAAGTCCTGCAGGTTGCCGTAGTAGTACTGCAGCGTCAGGTCCTTGGTGACCTTGTAGTCGCCGCCGCCGTAGTAGAACTTGTTGACGAACTGGCCGGTCTGGGCGTTGTTCGCGCCGGCAATCGACAGGCCTTCGTTGTTGCTCGAGTTACGGCCCTTGGCATGTTCCAGCTGGCCGCCGATGAGGGTCAGGTCCTTGAATTCGTTGGAGGTGACCTGGCCACCTTCAAAGGTCTGCGGCAGCAGGCGACCGTCGTTGTAGGTCACCACCGGCAGCTTGGGCAGCAGCGTGCCGTAGCGCAACTCGGTGCTGGAGACCTTCAGCTTGCCGGTGGCGCCCAGGTGGGAGAAGTCATCCACGGCGCGGCCATCACCGTCGGTAGGAAACACGGAGCCCGCATAGGCGGAGCTGCTCGGGTTGTAGTGGGTACCCTTGCCGCTGTCCAGTCGCACGCCCAGCAGGCCCAGCGCGTCGATGCCAAAGCCCACGGTGCCCTCGGTGAAACCGGAGGCGTAGTTGAGCAGGAAGCCCTGGCCCCACTCTTCAGACTTGTTCGGCTGGGTCCCCGTGACGTCGCCGTTGCGGTTGTCGGTGTTGATGTAGAAGTTGCGCAGGGTCAGGCTGGCCTTGCTGTCTTCGATGAACCCAGCGGCGACGGCGGATTGCGCGAGGCCTGCGGCAGCGATGGCGAGCGCGAGGCCCGATTGCGTGAGAGTGCGGCTTTTCATTGGAATTTCCCCATTTTATTGATCTTGGAAACACGCCATTCGCAACAACGACTGGCTCCCCCGGGAGTCCGACCGAATGGCAGGCAGCGGCCGCGGCGTGACGAGCACGACGGGCATGCAGGATTCGTTGGTTGTTTCGACGCCCCGCTAGGCGGGAGCGAAGCGCAGGCAGGCGGACAGGGATACGGCAGAAGATGGGAAGGGCATGGATCGATTCTCGTGTCTTGTTGTTGTGGCGATGCGCTGGGCATTCGCCACCTGACAAGGCAATCCCCAGGCCAACCGGCCTACCCTGTCCGACACTCCCGTCTTTCCGGCCTCCGGCTCGTTCGTCGAGCCACTCCCCAGGGCCGGATCAGCGGAAAACCGCCATCCCACCAACTCTGGCTGGCGGTAAACCGCCACCCTCTTCCGCTCTGTCCGAAACAGCTCGCGGCAGCGCAGGGCAACGATAAAAGAACCGTCATAAATCCAAAAAGAATTAATTATTAATATGTAATTTCTTTATGGAATATATGATACGCCTCTCAGCGGCGTTCGACTGCTCATCGCTGGAGGTACCTCCAAAGGCAACTCCGGCGTAGGAATCCATACACGGTGGAACGCCAGGCAAAAAAAACCCGCCGGCGCTGCAACGCGGGCGGGTTCGGGGCCTTGTGCTAGGGGAAGACCCCAAAGGAGAGCGGCGGAATCGCTTCCGCCAGTAGGAGTGGTGCTGCTCGGCACCGGATGGCGGCGATGATGGCCAGTCGGTGATGAAGAGTCGATTCCAAAGAACCGCCCACAGCCGTAGGAATATTCGCGACTGCTGTGGGCGGAAGCCTGGCATTCCCGCCGGTATCAGGCCTGGGCGTCAGTTGCCCACTGCCGCACTGGTGGCGACGATCGAGGCCGACGGCAGCAGCTGGCTGATGAAGCGGTTCCAGCGAGTGATGTTGGCCGGGCCGATGAACACTACGTCCTGCGGCTGCATGGCGAAGTCCTTGGCCAGGGCGTAGGCGGTCGGACGCTTGGCTTCCAGGTGGAAGACCTGCGCCTGGAAGGTACCCTGCCCCTTGCCATCGGCCTGCTGCGGGTTGCCGCGGATCACGTACACGGAGTCACCATCGGAGGTTTCCGGGGCCAGGCCGCCTGCGTTGCCCAGCACTTCCAGCAGTGACAGGCCGGTGGTGCGGTAGGTCACGACCTGCGGGCGTTCCACCTCGCCGACCACATAGACTTTCTTGCGGTCGTTGTAGGGCAGGTGAACCTGGTCGCCGTTCTTCAGGTAGATGCCGCTGAGCGTCGAGCCGGAGCGGTTCAGCGCGTCGACGTCGATCACGTATTCGCGGCCGTCACGCTTGAGCGTCAGTCCGGACAGGTCCGCCTCGCCGGCAATCACTCCCGCTTTGCTGACCGCCTGCACCAGAGTCGTGGGCGTGTTGTTCAGCTCGACCTGGCCGCCGTTCTGGAAGGCGCCGGAGAACACCACGTGCTGGCTGGCATAGCGCAGCACGGTGACATCCACCTGCGGGTCGACGATGCCCTTGTTCGCCAGCCGGCGAGCCAGGCTCGAACGCAATTGTGCCGGGGTCTGCCCTTCGGCTCGCACCACGCCGGCGTAGGGGAAGAAGATGTTGCCGTCGGCGCCGACCACGCGGCCGTTGGCTTCCATCTGTTGGGTCGAGCCGGGGCTGGTCAGTTCCGGGTGGTCCCAGACGGTCACCAGCAGTACGTCGCCGCCGCCGATCACGTAGTCCTGTTGCGGCGGGCGGTAGTTCAGCAGCTCCGCGGGCACACCGGGCCTGGCGGCGAACGAGGCCTCCTGGCGCTGCAGCACCTGTGGCGTGATAGGCACGAGGGTAATGTTCATCCCCTGCTTCTGCGCCTCGCGCTGGACATCGGAATCCGTCATGTACTGACCGGGGGAGAACACGCAGCCTTGTAGCGCCAGACTGCCGACTACAAAGCTGAAAGCGAGCAGGTTTTTCATGGCAATCCTTCCTTGAAACGAGTGTGAAAACTCAGTAGGCGTTGCGGTGTACGAAACCCTTGAACAGGGTCAGCAGGACGATCTTCAGGTCCCACCAGACGGACCAGTTCTCGATGTAGTCCAGATCGAACTCGATGCGTTTCTGCATCTTCTCCAGGGTGTCGGTTTCGCCGCGCCAGCCGTTCACCTGGGCCCAGCCGGTGATGCCCGGCTTGACCTTGTGACGCAGCATGTAGCGGCTGACCTGACGCCGGTATTGCTCGTTGTGCGCCACGGCGTGGGGGCGTGGGCCGACCACGGACATGTCGCCGAGCAAGACGTTGAAGAATTGTGGCAGTTCATCCAGCGAGGTGCGCCGCAGGAAGGCGCCCAGCGGGGTGATGCGGCAATCGTTGCGCGAGGCCTGGGTGACGGCGGCGCCGTCTTCCATCACCGTCATGCTGCGGAATTTCCAGACGCGGATCGGCCGGCCATCCATGCCGTAGCGGGTCTGGCGGAACAGCACCGGGCCGCGCGAGCTGAGCTTCACGGCCACCGCGATGAAGAGCATGGGCACGGCGATCAGCAGCAGGATCAGCGAGGCCAGCACCACGTCCTCGATACGCTTGAGCACGGCGTTGGGGCCATCCATGGGCGTGTCGAAGATGCTGATGGTGGCCAGGCCGTTGATGCTTTCGCTGCGCGCGTGCAGCAGGTCGAACATGAACAGGTCGGGGATCAGGTACACCGACACCGTGGTATCGGACAGCTCGCGGATCAGCTCGTTGAGCAGCGGCTCGCGGGACAGGGGCAGGGTCAGGTAGACCTTGTCGATCTGCCCCGAGCGCGCGGCTTCGATCAGCGCCAGGCGATCCCCCTTTACCGGCACCCGCTCGCCCAGCTCCATCTGCTGCGGGCGGTCGTCGTAGAAGCCGATCAGGCGCAGCCCCATCCACGGGGCATTGAGGATGGTTTCGGCGAGCCGAGCACCGACCTCTCCGGTGCCGTAGATGGCCACGTTGCGGCTGTTGAAGCCATGGCGCCGGGCGACGCGCAGCAACATGCGGATGGCCAGGCGATAGCCGCACATGATCAGCAGCGCGGCGGCGAACCACCCCAGCCGGCGCGGCTCCTCCAGCTCCACGTGGCGCAGCGAGATGTCCAGCAGCAGCACGGCGAAGAACGCCAGCGACCAGTACAGGGTGACACTCAGCGACTCGCGCAGCAGCGACTCGCCCCGCCAGGAGCCGTAGAGCTGGTTCAGCTCGCCGAGCCAGTGGAACAGCATGACGCAGAGCAGCACCGAGACCCAGATCTGTGCGTCCAGAACGCCATTGCCGGCGCTGAGCAGAATCACCCCGCTGAGCACGATCACCAGGATATCGCTCAGGCGGTGCGCCAGCGAGATCAGTGACTGGTGCGCACGCAGAATTCCTTTTGTCTTGTTGGGCATGATGACCTCGCGATGTCCGGCATCGCTCCTTGTGCCGCTGCTTCGTTATCGCAGTCCGTTAACGGGCGCAGGGCCGGCGAACCCGCCTCGGGTTCGCCGGGTGCGAATTCACTGTCGCTTGTCCAGCAGCAACTGCTGCAGGTAACGGCCATAGCCGGTCTTGCTCAGCCGCTCGGCCTGCAGGGCCAGGTACGTTTCGCTGAGCCAGCCCTGCTGGAAGGCGATCTCCTCAAGGCAGGCCACCTTCAGTCCCTGGCGCTGCTCGATGGTCTGCACGAAATGGCCGGCTTCCATCAGCGATTCGTGGGTGCCGGTGTCCAGCCAGGCGAACCCGCGACCGAGCAGGCTCACGTGCAGTTCGCCCCGCTCCAGGTAGAGGTTGTTGATGTCGGTGATTTCCAGCTCGCCACGGGCCGAAGGGCGAATCTGGCGGGCCATCTCCACCACACGGTTGTCGTAGAAATACAGGCCGGTGACGGCGTAGTTCGAACGCGGCACGCGCGGTTTCTCTTCGATGGAGAGCACGCGTCCCTGGTCGTCGAACTCGACCACGCCGAAGCGCGCCGGGTCCGCCACCTGGTAGCCGAACACGGTGGCGCCCTGGGTGCGCGCCGCCGCTTCACGCAGGGTTTCGGTGAAGCCCTGGCCGTAGAAGATGTTGTCGCCCAGCACCAGGCATACCGAGTCATCGCCGATGAACTCGGCGCCGATCAGGAAGGCCTGGGCCAGGCCATCCGGCGAAGGCTGCACGGCGTACTGCAGCTGCACGCCGAACTGCTCGCCGTCACCCAGCAGGGCGCGGAAGTTCGGCAGGTCGGTGGGCGTGCAGATCAGCAGGATGTCGTCGATGCCGGCGAGCATCAGTACCGAGAGCGGGTAGTACACCATCGGCTTGTCGTAGATCGGCAGCAGCTGCTTGGACACGCCCAGGGTGATCGGGTGCAGGCGGGTGCCGGAGCCGCCGGCGAGGATGATGCCCTTCATGATCTGCCTCCTTGCTTGGCGATCTGTTTGGCGTCGAAGCGCGCCGGGTAGCCCGAGCGCTCCATCAGAAAGGTGTCGATCAAGCTCGACAGGCGCAGGGCGGAGATGTCCCAGGAGTAGCGCAGGACATTCTCCTGCCCCAGCCGGCAAAGGTCGGCGCGCAGCTGGTGGTCGAGCAGCACGCGGCGCAGGGCGGCAGCGATGCCGGGCGGGTCGAGGGGGTCGAAATACAGCACCGAGTTGCCCAGCACTTCGGGAATCGAGGCACTGCTGGCCGCCACTACCGGGCAGCCGCAGGCCTGCGCCTCCAGCGGCGGAATGCCGAAACCTTCATACAGCGACGGAAAGGCGAAGACGGCCGCGTGACGGTACTGCTCAATCAGTTGGTCGTCGTCCAGCCGTCCCAGCCAGCGCACGCGATCGCCCTGCCCGCTCTGCTGCAGCTGCGCGTCGACGAAGCTGCGGTTGGCAGCGCCGACGATGCGCAACTCCACGTCCAGCTCACCCAGCAGGCGGAAGGCTTCGATCAGCCGCTGGAAGTTCTTGTGCGTGGCCGGCGAGGACACCGCCAGTACATAGGGCCGCTCGGGCGTCGCCGGTTCCAGGCCGGTACAGAACTCGGCGGACACCGCGTTGGCGATCACATGGATGCCCTTGGGGTCGACGCCATAGTGCGTGGCGATCTCCTGGCGGGAGAATTCGCTGACCGTGACCTGCGCCAGCGAGCGGCGCAGCAGCAGGGGAATCATCACGCGGTACAGGGCGCGGAACTTCCAGGAAAAGCTTTCCGGGTGGCGCACGTAGGTAATGTCGTGGTGCGTCATCACCTGCCGCGAGTACGCCAGTGGCGCCGTGCTGCACAGCGAGACCAGCAGCGGCCGGCCGTGGCGCGCCAGCCATAGCGGCAGGTCGACCTGCTCCCAGAGGTGCCCGCCGTTGCGCCCGACCTGCTCGACGTTCAGTTGCCGGGCGATCTCCGGGCGGAGGATTTCCCCTGGCGGCGCCACGAAGTGCAGGTCGCTGCGCAGGCGTGCCAGCGACAGCGATATCTGCTCGGCGAAGCGCTGCACACCGCTCAACTGCTGGGTGAGGAAACGCGCGTTGATCACGATCATGAAGGGTTCTCCGCGAGGCGTCAGCGCAGCGACAGTTGCGGGGCCGACGCGCTGCGCACCAGGGTGGGCGACTCGTCGATGCGGATGCTGGCCTGGCAATCGCCGCCGCCTGCGGGGCATTGCCAGGGCACCGGCCGGCCCTCGCGGCGGGCGATGCCCTCCACGGTGTCGAGGCGCCAGAGGGTGTCGCTGCTGCCGGGCTTGCTGGTGATGTTCAGGGTCTGTTCGTGGCCCAGGGTCCAGGCCACCAGGATTTCCTCGCTGGCCTTGGCGAAGCGCAGCAGGTAGACGTTCGGGTCCTGGTTGGGCACGCGGCCGACGAAGCGGTAGCGGCCGATGATGTCGGCGACGCTGGCCATGGCGTGGTAGGCCGGCTTGGGTTGGCCGCTGGCGGTGAGCAGGCCGAAGTTGTGTTCCATGTCCGTGCGGTCGATGCCGTCGTCCACCAGGTCATACCACCAGGCGCCCTTCACATTGGGCAGGCTGCGCACCAGCACATAGGCGCGGGCCAGGTATGCGGCCTGGCGTTCGCGGCTGATGCCGCAATCGCCTTCGTGGGCCGGCCAGCTGAATTCGGTGAAGTACAGCGGTACCGGCTTGCCGGCGGCGTTTTCCAGCTTCTGGTTGACGCCCTGGAACCAGTTGAGCCAGGCCTCGGGCGTGGACATCTCGCCCTCGCAATACACCGACGGGTGCAGTGAGATGCCATCGGCCACATCGAGCACGCCACCACCGGCGATGCGTTCGGCGAAGCCCTGGCGGATGCCCTTGAGGGTGACGGCGCCAGCGAGCACCTTGGCTTGCGGGTCTTCCTCGCGGATCACCTTGGCGGCGGCGCGCACCAGGGTCAGGTAATCGTCGCTGAAGTCCTTGTCGGTGGCGTTTTCCGAGTCCCACTCGTTCCACACTTCGTAGAAGGCGACCTGCCCCTTGAAGCTGCGGACCACGTAGCGCACGTAGCGCAGGTAGCCCTCGCGGGAGGCGTCGTCGCGCGGCTTGGCATTGCCGTAGAACTGGTTCTCGTTGCCCAGGATCAGCAGCGTGCTGATACCCAGGCTGCGCGTGCTGCGCAGCTGTGCGCGCCACGCGGCATCGATGGCCAGCTTGCCGCGCTCGCGCTCGACGCTGGACCAGTAGGCGTCGTCGCGGAACGAGGTGATGCCGGCCTCGCGCCCGAGGCGATTGATGCCATCACGGTTGCCGGCGCGGATGTTCTGGTGGGTGCTGGCGCCGACGATGAATTCCGCTGCACCGGGGTTTTCCACCGGCGCCTGGTTGGCCAGGGTGCGCGGCGATTGCAGCAGGCCGCCGATCAGCAGCGCGCAGGCCAGCAGGCTGAGCATGCCGCCCTGCAGGCGCAGGGTGCGCGGCGCCGGTTGCGGCGCGGCCTCACCCGGCAGGCGCAGGGCGCGACCGATGGCCAGGCCGAGGAACAGGCTGGGTATGGGCGATTCGAGTACGTCGCTGGTCCAGCCGATCAGCAGGATGCAATAGGCGATCCCCAGCAGCGCGCGGGCTTCCTGGCCGGGCTGGCGCTGCAGGCGCATCAGCATCGGCACCCCGAGCAGGTAGAGGGCGACGCCGGCCACGCCGAACAGGCACCAGAGGTAGAGCAGCGAATTATCGGCCACTGCCAGTTGCTCGACACCGAAGATCGGGAAGGCGGCATAGGCGCTGCCGGTCATGCCCAGCCCGGCGCCGGTGTAGATCCAGCCGTTGTAGTCCATCACCTTGATCAGGTTCGGCCAGGTGTTGACCAGGCGATCCACCATCGACCCCATCAGGTTGTCGCCAGTGGCGCTGGCCAGGTAGGGGTCGACCTGCGCATACAGGCCGTACAGCGGCAGCAGCAGCGCGCCGAGCACCACCAGCAGCGCGGCGAACAGAAACAGCAGGCGCTGGCGGGCAATGCTCATCACCATCAGGGCGAGGAAGAAGGCGCCGGCGGAGGACTTGTTGGTGGTGAGCACGATGCCCACCAGCGCCACCGCGTAGAGCAGACCGCGTGCCAACAGCGGCAGGCGGAACGACCCCAGGTAGAGGCTGAACACCGCCAGCATCATCGCCAGGCTGGAGGACATCCGCGAGAACCCGGCGATGCGATCCAGGCCGTAGGCGCTCCAGGAGCGGTTGGCGCTGACCTCGACGCCGCCCATGGAGTATGTGTAGCCCTTCCACGGCACATTGATCAGCAGGTCCAGCGCGATGCCGATGAGGGAGGCGACCAGGCAGAAGGCGATGATCCAGCCTACCGCCTTGCGATGCATTTCCAGGTAGGGGCCGCAGAGCAGGCCGAACAGCAGCGGCGCGTAAATGAAAACGGCGAAGAAGCCGCTCTTGAACTCGGCGCCATGCAGCCGCCCGAGCAGCAGCGAAGCCGCGGCGAGGATCAGCAACAGCCACAGCCCGCGCTGCTGCGGGCGGGTGATCAACTCCCAGGCCACGGCGATGATGCAGGCCACCTTGGGCAGGTAGACGATCGCCGACAGTCCGGCCTGGTCGGTATAGAAGCGCAGCGCGCCGTTGAAGGTCTCCACCAGCAGCAATGCCACCAGCACCCCGAGCGCCAGCAACGAGCGGTCGAAGGTCACACGACGGTCGAGCTCAAAGCGTGGATACGGGGATTGCAGTTCCATGCTGGACTCCGCGGGTAAGCAGGGTGTGGCGCAGGATGGTTTCGTACTCGTCGAGCATCCGCTCCAGGCTGAGCATCGGCGCCACGTATTCATGGGCTCGCGAGGCGAGGCGCTGGCGCAGCGCCGGGTCCCGGGCCAGGCGCTGGATGGAATCACCGAGCGAGTCGGGCTGGTCGGGCGAGCAGAGCAGGCCGTTGATCTCGTCCTGGACGACTTCCACCAGCCCGCCCATGCGCGAGGCGATTACCGGCAGGTGATGCGCGCAGGCCTCCAGCGCCACCAGGCCGAAGGACTCCGGCGACAGGCTGGGGACCACGGCGACGTCGATCTCGGCAAAGAACTCGGAGGCCTTGCGGTAGCCGACGAAGTGCACGCGCTGGGGGTCGGCGGCGGACTTCAGCTGGTTCACGTAGGCCGCGTCGCCGCGTCCGGCGATCAGCAGCGAGGCATCGTCGCCGCGCGCCTGGAACTGCTCGATCAACCACTCCACGCCCTTGTTCGGCGTCAGCGCACCGATGAAGCCGAAGCGCAACGGGCGGCGCCCGGAAGCCGGCGGCGCGACAGGCACTTCTGCCATCGGCGAGCCGTTGTAGACCACGTGGGTCTGGCTGCCGGAGAAGTAACCGGCGTCGAGCAGCGTATTGAGCTGGTAGCGACTGACACCGACCACCGCGTCGACATCGCTCGAAGCCGCAGCATGGGAGCGCCGCAACAACGCACAGGGGGCGCATTGCTGCTCGCAATGGCGGCCCTTGTTGAAGCGCACACCACGCGGGCAGGTCAGGTACTGGTCGTGCAGGACCTGCACGATGGGCAGGCCGGCGGCACGGATCGCATCCCAGGCGGAGATCGACCAGCCCGACAGGTTGTGGCAGATCACCACGTCCGGCTCGACCTCTTCGAGCACCTTCGCCAGCAGACTGCGCATGCCGCGGTTGTAGCGGTCCAGCCCGTGCCACGCGAGGCGTTTCAGCGCGCCTTGGCTCTTGTCGTCGAAGGGCCAGTAAAGGTTGCGCAGGCCGGCTCGCAGCACCGGCACGCCGTTCACCGTCTCGCGTTGCAGGCCGGCGTCCGGCCCGGTGCAGAGCACCTGCACCTCATGGCCGCGTGCGCGCAGGCCCTCGGCCATGTGCTGCAGCATGACCTCCGCCCCGCCGCCGATGTGCGGGGCGTAGAGGGTGTTGAGCAGCAGCAGTCTCATAGCGGGTAGGCCCGGTTCATGCCGAGCGCACCGGCTTCGCCATCGCGGATCGCCTGCAGCAGCAGGGCCAGGCGGCTTTCGCGCTGGTGGCGGCGGGCGAAGAAGTGCAGCAGGCGGATGAACACCCAGCGGTTGAAGCGGTACATCAGCGGCGAGGTCACCCACAGGTTCTTGTCGAACCACGCCTGGTTGCGCGCGGCGTAGTAGGCGCGCAGGTCGGAGCTGCCCAGCAGGTAGGTCTCGTAGATGTTCGAGGTGCGCGCCTTGATGTTCCAGGAGTTCTCCAGGTCATCCAGGCCCGCCTCGGGCACCAGGTAGAGGTGGCCACCCAGGTTGCCGATACGGAAGGTGTATTCGGTGTCGTCGGCGTAGAGCACCAGGTCGCGGCGCGGCAGGCCGATGCGGCGGAACAGATCGGCATGCCCGAGCAGGCCGCCGTAGTAGGCGAACGGCAGCTCCAGCAGCGGCTGCGCCGGGCGCGGCTTCGGCTTGCCCCAGGGCGTGCGGCGCCAGAGTTTGTAGGGCAGCTGGCGAACATGGAAACCGAAGTAGCTGGAGCGCGGCGGCGTGATGAAACGGGTCGGCACTCCGGAAGCGACGTCGGCCTGGTGGGTCGGGCGGAAGCCCAGCACGGCCGTGTTGTCGGTGCCATGGCGCAGCGCGCAATCGATCAGGCGCTGCTTGAGCAGCGGGAACGAGCCCGGCGTCGGCGCGTTGTCGTCATCCATCAGCCAGATGAAGTCGCAGCCGCTCTTCAGCGCGGCCTCGATGCCCACGGCATAGCCATTGGCCGAGCCGGTGTTGCTGTCCAGCTCGATCACCTGCACGCGGTTGGGCCAGAGCATGAACAACTGGTCCAGTTCAGCCACCGAGGCATTGCTGACGACGATGGCGCGGGTGATGTCCTTCTCGCGGAAGGCGCGGGCCAGCAGCTCTTCCAAGTACTCGAGACGGTCGCCATAGGTCAGCGTCACCAGCACGGTCGATCCATTCATCTCGCCACACCTCCTTGCAGTTGATCCTGTGAGAGTCGAGCGCCTCAGGCGCGCCAGCCGTCGTTGCCAACGACCGCCGAGAGCTGGCTGAGCGGGACCCGGATGCGTTGTTCGCGTTGCAGCAGGTTGAGCAGGATCAACCCGCGCTCGGTGCCGTCCTCGCAGAGGAAGATCGCATCCACTTCGCAATCGCCTGCGCACTTCACGCGCACCATCTGCCCTTCGTGGAAGCCGCTGGCACGGCGCTCCGGCATGGCGGCCAGGCGCTGGCGGATGCCTTCCACCAGGTCGTCGGCCACTGCCAGCGGCTGCGCGCCAAAGCTGACGAGGCGCGCCACGCCACGGGTGGAGCGGATCGGGAACCAGTTGTCGTGCTGCTGATCGAGGCGGATGAACAGGTAGCCGGGGAACAGCGGCTGCGCCCGGCCGCCCTGCCCCACCACCGGGCGATAGCAGGAAAAGCCCTGGCGGCCGAGGTTCTCCTCGGCGCGCAGCTCCTGGTGCGGCTTGGTCTGGATCAGGTACCAGCGGTATTGCCCGGCAGTGGAGATGGCGACGGCGCTCATGATTCGTACTCTCCGAGGATGTCCGAGGAGGGCGCGGGCCGCTCCACGGTGTAGCGGCCCAGCAGGCGCTGCAGTTCGTCTGGCGGGTTGAACATCAGCACGTCGATGATCGACAGGCTGGGGACGAAATCCGGGCTGAACTGCGGGTAGCTCACCGGCTCCATGCGCAGGAACTGCAACTCCAGGCCGTGGGCGTTGAACACGTCCGGCGAGTACAGGTGGCGGCCACCTTCGGGATTGAGGTAGACGTCGCCACCGGTCTGCTTCACCGCTTCGATCAGGCGCTGGTCGCGGCCGATGTCGTCGGCCAGGTCCAACTCGGAGACACGCGTCATCGGCGTGTCGATCTCCATGTACTGGCAGATGCGGCGGATCGAGTGCTCGGCGAAGTGCGACAGGTTGCGCTCGGGGTGTTCGAGGATTTCCTCCAGCAGCGGCATCACCTGCTCGTAGCACGGCGCACGGTGGTAGGCATGGCGGATCGTGTGCAGCAAGCGCTGGTTGGTCAGCCGCATCTCGTCACTCAGGCGTCGTTCGTTGATCGCCTGGGTCTGCGAGCCCTGTTCCAGGGGAAAACTGAACTGCCAGATCTTGCCGCCGACCAGCACCCGATTGCGGTTGATCCAGCCGCGTCGGGTGTACTGCAGGCTGTCGCCGAGAATGAACAGACTGCTCGCGGCGATCAGCTGGAAGTACCCCAGGTAGGGGAACAGGTATGGCTGCATCAGGCTGACGATATGGACCATGTCGGTACTCCTTCCCTGCCTGCGGCTTCAGTCCTTGGCGTCGTAGCGATAGGCGTAGGCACCGTAGTCGTAGGCTGCGGTGGAGGCCTTGCGCTTCACGCCATTGAGGATCGCGCCCTGCAGGTGGATGCCGCTCTGCCCCAGGCGGCGGCGCGCGGTGTCGATCTCGCTGGCCGGGCTCTGGCCGAAGCGGGTCACCAGCAGGCAGATGCCGCACAGCCGGCCGACCAGCGCGGCATCGGTCACCGCCAGCACCGGCGGGGTGTCGACTATCACCAGGTCATACATCGACGAGGCATCGCGCAGCAGCTGGGCGAAGTTGTCGTGCATCAGCAGCTCGGACGGGTTCGGTGCGGCGAAGCCACAGGAAATGAAGTCCAGCTCCGGCACCTCGGTGGGCAGGATCACCTCGCTCAATGGGCGGTGCGCGCTCAGCGCGTCGGACAGGCCGTGGCGCGGGGTCAGGCCGAACACCCGGTGCAGGTAGCCCTTGCGCATGTCGGCATCGATCAGCAGGGTGCGCAGGCCCGATTGCGCGACGATGGCGGCCAGGTTGCTGGAGACGAACGACTTGCCGGCTCCCGGCGCGGGGCTGGTGAGCATCACGACGTTGTTGCGCGCTTCGAGCAGGGCGAAGTGCAGGTTGGTGCGCAGGCTGCGGATGGCCTCGTTGGCCAGGTCGCCGGGGGTGGAGGCGGCCAGCAGTTTCGGCGTATGGCCGAGGATGTCGCCCTTGCGCTCCTTCTCCAGGCGCTCCTGCTGCCGCGAGTAGGGAATCGCGGCGAGCACGGAAAGGCCGAGCTGTTCGATCGCCTCGGGATTCTCCACGCCACGGTAGAAGGCCTGGCGCAGGAACAGGATGCCCAGGGCGACACAGAAGCCGAGCAGGGTGGCGAGCAACACGATGACCTTGCGCATGGGCTTGGCCGGCTGCTCGACGTTGGCCTGGGCGGTGTCGATCACCCGCACGTTGCCGATGGTCCCGGCGCGGATGATGTCCTGCTCCTGGGCCTTGTTCAGCAGGGTGGTGTAGGTCTGCCGGGTGACCTGCATGTCACGGGACAGGCGCAGCAGCTCCTGCTGGGTCGCCGGCAGGGTCTGGATGCGTTTCTGCAGTTGCGCCTTGCGGTCTTCCAGGCTGCTCATCTGCTTGAGCAGGGCCTGGTAGGTCGGGTGGGTCGGGGTGTACAGGCGGTCGTACTCGGCGCGCTTGAGCTTGAGCTCGGAGAGCTGGTTGTCGATGCCCACCACCTGGTCCAGCACGCCACGGGTCTCGACGCTGATGTCGGCAGATTTAGCCGTGGTCTGGTAGGCGTTGTAGGCGGCTTCGGCCTTTTCCAGGTCCATGCGCACCACCGGCAGCTGCGAGCGCAGGAACTGCAGGCGCTGGGAGGCTTCGGCGGAACTGCGCTCGACGTTCTGCAGCACATAGAGCTGGCTGATCTTGTCGAGGATGCGGTCAGCCTGCAGCGGGTTCGGGTCCTCCAGGGTCATGTAGATGATCCCCGAGTCCTTGCCCGCCTCGGCCACCTTGAGCAGCTTCTGGTAGTTCAGGGTGGTGGTCAGCAGGCGGTTCTTCGCCACGATGAACTCGGTACCGGGGCGTGCCACCAGTTCGTCCACCTCGATGCTGAAGCCTTTCTCCAGCACCGGTTTCTTCAGCTCGCCGCGCAGCAGCAGCTGGCCATCGGCGTTGAGCAGGTGATAGGCGTCGCCGCCGTCGGCCACCAGGGTCAGCGGCTCACCCAGGTATTCCTCCGGCACGTCGAGGGAGAACACCTTGATCTGCTCGCCGCCCCAACCGTAGGCGCCCATGCCCAGCCAGGGTGCAGCGAGGGTCTGGCCGGCTTCCGGCTGGTAGCGCCGCGCCAGGTAGTCACCAATCAGCGGCAGGCGCTTGGGCTTGGCGACGATGTCCAGCTTCAGCAGTTCGACCGCCTTGCCGAGCACCGCGCGGGATTTCAGCAGCTCGATCTCGGTGGAGGCGATCGACACCGAGTCGGGGCGATTGATCACCTCGGGCGTACCGTTGAGGCCGTTCTTCTTCTGCTCGATCTGGATCATCGCGCCGGAGACATAGATGGGCGTGGCGACCACTGCATAGAAGAGCCCGAGTACGGCGAACAGGCCAGTGACGGCGAGGATCATCTTCTTGTGATCGAACAGCAGGCGCAGCAGGCCGGCGACATCGATGCGGGTGTCCTGGAGCGTTTCCAGGGACGAGCGGGGCATGACACTCATGGACTTCCATCCTCCATTGAGGTAGCGCGGCTCAGCGCGCCTGAATCGGGTTCAGCCGCTTGAGCAGGTTGACGCCGTGGTTGCCGATCAACATCAGGAACGCCTGCACCTTGCGCATGGGCGAAATGGCGGCCATGGACATCCGGCAGACCTGCATCAGGAAATACTCGTTGAGCTCCTGGTTCCCCAGGCGCTGGTAGTAGCGCGACAGGCAGTAGTAGGTGTGCAGGGTCATGTGCTGCTGCACGCGGTCGGCCTGCATGGAGAAGATCCCGCCCTTGTGCACGCGGTAGGCGGCGGGACGAATTTCCTCCATGAAGCGCCCCTTGCCGTAGGCACCCAGCAGCGACCACCAGCAGAGGTCGACCATGCGCGTGGTGAGCAGCTCCTCGGGCATCTCGGTAAGCACGTTGCGGAACACCGTGGTCAGCGTGGAGATCGCCCGCGCCTGCTGCAGCTCCAGGCGGCTGGCGTCACGGCGGAACTTGCCGGTGAGCTGCATCGGCTTGATCACGCCGTCCTCGTTGAAGGTGTAGGCGTCGTGGTAGGTGATGACGTAGTCGGGATTCTTCTCGAGGAAATCGACCTGGATCTGCAGCTTGCGCGGGTCGGTCCAGTAGTCGTCGCCCTCGCAGTAGGCGATGTAGCGGCCGCGCGCCTTGCGGAACACCGGCAGGCCGTGGGACAGGCCCTTGGAGTACTGGTTTTCCTTGTGGAAGATCGGCTTGATGATGTGCGGATAGCGCGCCGCGTAGTCGGCGATCACTTCGCTGGTGCCGTCGGTGGAGGCGTCATCGTTGACCAGCACTTCGATGCGGAAGTCGGTGACCTGCTCCAGGAAGCTGTCCAGCGTGCGGCCGATGTAGTTGACCTGGTTGTAGGCCAGGCAAACGACGCTCAATAGAGGCTTCGGGTCTTCCGGCCAGTTGGAGAGGATCTGCAGCTCGGAGCGGATATCCATGTCTAGACACTCGGCTTGTGGGACGGTTTGAACAGGCGCAGCAGAGTCGGGGCAGAGCCCGCGCCAACGAGGAACAGGGTGATCAGGCCGCACGCGGCGAGCGCCGCCAGCAGCCACAGGCGCTCACCCGAGCGGGCCAGCAGCGCGTAGAAGGGCTCGCTGAGCAGCAGGCCGGCGGCGCTGAGCGCGGCGATCTGCAGGGTGTCGCGCAGCCAGGTGCCGTGCAGTTCCGGAGCGAAGGTGCGGTGCACGATCAGCGGCCAGATCAGGAACGACACCAGGCGCAGGCCGAACCAGCACAGCGCCACGCCAACGACGCCGTACAGGTAGGCGCTGGCGATCACCAGCGGCACGCTCACCAGGGTGGAAACGACGCTGTACCAGACGTGCATGCGCAGCTGGCCATGGGCGTACTGCAGGTAGAACTGGAAGCTGGCGACTGCCAGCAGGCCTGCGCCCAGCACGTACCAGACGAGGATCGGCCGGCACCAACTGGCGGCCACGGCATCGCCGCTCCAGGCCAGGACCAGGTCATGACCATGAGCGGCGATCACCGCGACCATCGGGAACAGCAGCACACAGACGAAGCGGTTCGCCTTGAGATAGAGCTGCTGCATGTCGTCGTGGCGTCCTTCGGCGACCAGCATGGTCATGCGCGGCAGCAGCGACTGCGCCAGCGGGTTGACCAGGCTGAGAATGCCGCCGGAAATCAGCGCCACCAGGGAGAAATAACCGTACTGCTGCAGGGGCAGCAGGTTCGACAGCAGGACCTTGTCCAGCTGGGTGAGCACGATCCACAGACAGGAGGTGAGCGACATGCCCAGGGCGAAGGGCAGCACCGGGCGCACCGTTTCCCAGCAGAAGCGGGTCAGCAGGCGCACGTCCATCCACAGGTAGGCCTTGCCACCCAGCAGCAGCGCCTCGATCAGCGATACCGCAACCTGGAACTGGAAGAACACCAGCGGGTCCTGGCTGATGTGCGCCACCAGCAGCAGGCCGCCGAAGTAACGCAGGGTGGTGATGAACACGTTCACGCCATTGATGTAGGCGTGCAGTTCCTGGCCCTGCAGTGCACTGCGGTAAAGCGTGGCGTACAGACGCAGGGCGACCAGCAGCCCCATCAGGCTGATGCACTGCGCCACCAGTTCCGGCGACAACTGCTGCACGTTCAGCCACTGCCCGGCGATCCAGCCGCTGCCGCCGAACACGGCCAGGGTGCTGGCGGCCGTCAGCGGCAGCAGGATCAGCTCGAACGAACGCAGCAGGCGCGCCTGGTCCTGACCTTCGCCGCTCACGTTACGACCACGGGCGCCACGGCCGTGGGCCACCTGGCGCACCAGCGCCGGCGACAAGCCGACATCGAGCAGCAGCAACCAGGTCTGCAACACCGCGAAGAAGCCGATCAGGCCGTAGGCCTCGGCGCCCAGGTGGCCGAGGTAGAACGGCTGAATCAGGATGCCGATGACGATGGCGTACGCCTGCCCTGCATAGTTGAGCAGCGTGTTGCGGACCATCGACAGCGAGCGTGCGGTGCGCATCATCGTCCCCTTACACCGCGACCGCGACGCGGCCGCTTTCCAGCAGCAGCACTTCGATCACGGCGCGCTGGATTTCCTGCGGCAGGCCCGGGTACAGGGGCAGGCAGAGGATGCGCTGGCTCAGTTCGCGGGACTGCACCTGCGGCACCTGCGGGGCGAGGTAATCGAGGGTGTCCAGCGACGGGTAGAAGTAGCGCCGCGGGTTGACGCCGATCTCGTTCAGCGCAGTACGCACGCGCAGCACCTGGGCTTCGTCACGCAGCCCGATGGGGTAGTAGCTGTTGTTCAGCCGGGCATAACTCTCGCTGGCCTGCAGGTCGTAGTAGCCACTGAGCGACGCGGTGTAGCGGGCGGCAATTTCCTCGCGCTGGGCGAGGATGTCGTCGATCTCGTCGAGCACGCACAAGCCCATGGCCGCGGAGAACTCGTTGAGCTTGGCGTTGATCCCCAGGCCGACGATCTGGTCGACGCCGGCAATGCCGAAGTTGCACATCAGGCGAATCTGCTTCGCCAGCTCGTCATCGGAGGTGACGATGGCGCCGCCCTCGATGGTGTGGAACAGCTTGGTGGCGTGGAAGCTCAGGGTGGTCGCGTCGCCCCAGGCCAGGACCGAGCGGTCGCGGTAGCGCGAACCGAAGGCGTGGGCGCCGTCGTAGATCACCTTCAACCGGTTGCGCTGGGCCACCGCCTGAATCTCCTCCACCGCACAGGGATTACCGAACACGTGGGTGGCGACGATGGCGGTGGTATCCGGCGCAAGGCTGGCTTCGATGCGCGCAGGGTCGAGGTTCCAGGTCCGCGCATCGATATCGGCGAAGCGCGGACGGATGCTCTCCCACTGCAGCGTGCTGCTGGTGGCAACGAAGCTGAAGGGGGTGGTGACGGCACTGCCGGTCACGCCCAGGGCACGATAGGCCACCTGCAGGGCGATGGTGCCGTTGTTGGTGAGAATCACATGGCGAACGCCGAAGTAATCCTGCAGGCGCTCTTCCAACTCCGTGACGAAGGGGCCGTGGTTGGTGATCCAGCCGGAGGCGTAGATCTGTTCCACATAGGCCTTGAACTTGTCCAGGTTGCCCAGGTAGGTCTTGGTCACATTGATCACGGTCGCATCCCTCTGTTGGATGGAAAATCCGTTAGCTCGCAGCCGGCGTGCGCGCCGCTCAGCCCAGCGCCGACAGCGCGAAAGGCGCGTCGTCGATGCCGCTTTCCATGGGTTGCACGGCTGACGTCGCGCGGCTGGCCAGGTGCTCCTGCAGGGCCTCGATGACCCGGCCGCTGGCGTCATGGTGGAACTGCCAGACGCCATAGATGCGGCTGTCGAAGGAGCGCTCGCTGCCCAGCATCGGATTGGCCGCGAGGCCCGAGCCGAGGCCGAAGCTGTAGAGGCCGGGGATCGGCCGGCCATTGAGATCGCGCAGGCAGCCGGCGGCGTCCGAATCCAGTCCGCCCTTGCTCTCGCGCACCTGCAGCGGCTCGCCATTGGCGCGGCGCAGCGCCGGCAGGCAGGGCTGGTAGCCGATGGCCTGGACGATCACGCCGCCTTCGCTGCAGACCTGCGCCAGACGCTCGCGCACGGCGGGCGAGCGGTCCTCCAGACACAGCAGCTCGACCTTCACCCGCGTGCCGCTGACGATCCCGTTGGCCAGTACGTCGGTGCCGACCTGGTGGGCGCGGTAGCGCAGGCCGCCGGAACGGTTGACCCGGCCTGAGACCGGGCAGACATCCATGCCTTCGTCGACCACGTAGCCAGCCGCGCGGGCTTCCTCGACGCTCTCGAAAAACAGGCGGATCGGCGCGCGGTGCAGCAGGGTGATCTGCTCCAGCCCCAGGCAGTCCAGCGCGCAGGCGAGGTTGTCGAGGATCGAGAAGGCACTGTGGGAACCGCCGACCACGGTAAAGCGGGTGCCCGGGGTGACCCGGTCGCCGAACAGCTCCACCAGCTCGGCAGGGTTCAGGCTGAGCAGCGCGTCGGAGGAGTAAACCGTCGGGCCGTCGTGGGCCAGGTGCAGGTCCTGCTCGGCCAGGCTCCAGTTCAGGTACTCGCGGTTCTGCCGCCCGCCGAGGTTCATCACCAGTGTGCCGGCGCCGATCTGCACGCCATGGGAGCCACTGCGCAGCGCCAGCTGGAAGCTGCCGTCGTCCTGCGCGGTGATCTTCTCGATGCGGGTACCCAGCGCCACTTCGACGCCCAGGTGCTCGGTGACGTAGCGCATGAACAGGGTCGAGGCATGGGCCAGCAACTCGCCCACCTGCGTTAGCATCGGCGCACCATGGGGATCGTTCTGCAGCGCGCGAAACGCGGGCGAATGCGCCAGCGGCGCGAAGATGGGCAACAACGCCGGATCGCGCAGGCAGTCGAGGAACACATCGCCCACCGAGTTCGCGGTGATGTGATAGTCCCCCAGGCGGCCACGGCCGACCGCCAGTGCAGCGTCCACGACCAGCAGGCCATCACGGGCGAGGCTCGCCAGCGCGCCGGTCTTGTAGGCGTTGAAGAGGAACCCCATGCCTGCCGGGCCGGCGCCGCCGACCACACAGGCATAGTTGGAACGAAGAGATTGCTCGGCCATCAGCCTTGACTCCCAGCGCGACGGGGCGCGCGGCTTTCGTGATACCGGCACTGTCGGCCGGCAGGGTGGCAGCGCTCGCGCCGGAATTCCGTCACTCGCGGCGCAGCCGCAGGCACGCGCACCCTCGTCGAGAAGGCGGCGGGAGAGTCTTCGGAATGGATGGCGGATGCCGGCGAGGTAACTTCGGGGATAAATTGAAGTGAGTGTTTCGACAATGAAACAGGCACTGAATGACGCAGGGAAAGTTTCGACGAAAGTTCAGAATCGTTACACCGCGGATACATGGCATAACTCATCGCTAAACTAACTAAGCGGGCGAAAGCATATTGCTCATGAATACCGCAAAGTTTGACTCCAGACTTTCGCAGCCCCGTGAAAGAAACACTTTCCGAGTGCAACGGGCGGTTCTTTCTGCCTGCTTCGAGGGAACGCAAAGTTCCGTCGTTATCCATTCTTCGAGCGGCCATCGTCACTGACTCCAATCCAGGAGAAGCTCTGTACCGGGCCTTTCACAAAATTCGAAGACAAGGCTACCGCCCGAGTTCGAACGACCCGATTCAAACAACGACAATCAACTGTTCGTCCCTGGAGTGGCCGCTAGTTTTCGCTGGGCAAAGCTACCGCCCTTCGGCCTGTTCCGAAAATCTGGAAAAACAACAGCAAAAAGCTATCGCGCTTCCGCAGCAAAGAAGGCTGGCGAAAGTTGTCAGGCAGCGATAGGAAAATGACAGGAAGAAGAGGGGGGCAGAATCTTCCTTGACCTTACTGCTCTTGCGACTACTCCCTGAGGTGTCTCATCCGGACACCACACGATATTGCTATGTGGATAGTAATAGAGGGGGGAACAAAGGCATGTCAACGTAGGAAGCGCCACTACGCCAGGAATCCGACAGAAGGCAAATCAGTCTTTGTAACTTATTGATTTATAACGCGCCATAAACCCGACACAGGCGTTTTGACAGCATAAACGTACACCTTCGAATCTGCATTAAAAGTATTAGTCGGAAAGTATTAATGTATCCGCCGCGGACACGGCGGATGTGTTTCATCCCTGAACTATGCGGTCCTTGCCGGTGCGTTTCGCCTGGTACAGCGCCGCGTCGGAGCGGCTGTAGAGCGCGGAAAGATTCTGGTCATCGGGCTGCAACAGGGTGAGCCCCTGGCTGATGGTCACGCTGAAGAAATGCTCGGCCTCGTTGAAGCGCAGACGCTGCACTTCCCGCTGCAGGCGCTCGCCGATCTGCCGCGCCATGTTCTCGTCGCAGCCGGGCAGTAGCACGGCGAACTCCTCGCCACCGATACGCCCGAACAGGTCGCCACGGCGCAGCGCGCCAGCACCGCTCTGGGCGATGCGTTGCAGTACCACGTCGCCGACCTGGTGGCCGTAGACGTCGTTGATCTTCTTGAAGTCGTCCACGTCCAGCAGCAGGAAGGCCAGCGGCGTGGAGGTCGCCTTGCAGTCGCGGAAGGCCTGCTCGGCGCTGTCGAAGAAGTAGCGGCGGTTGCTGCTCTGGGTCAGCACGTCGGTGGTGGCCAGACGGTGCAGCTCGGTTTCCAGGTGCTTCTTGTCGGTGATGTCCTCGGCAATGCCGACGATCATCAGCGGCAGGCCGGCATCGCTGTGCTGGCTGACGAAGCATTTGTCGCTGAGCCAGCGCACCTCGCCGTCGGCCCGCAGGATGCGGTACTCGCGCTGCTCGATGGCGCCGCGCTCGAGTACTTCCTGCAGGGTGCTCTGGGCGTAGTCCAGGTCATCGGGATAGATGCAGTTGCGCCACTCGTTGTAATCCGCCAGCAGCAGCGCCGCGGAGCGACCGAAGATGCGCTCGTACGCCGGGCTGACATAGACCATGCGCTGCGCCTGCCAGTCGAAGGCCCAGAGCACCGAGTTCACACTGGCCAGCAGTGCGCTGAAAAGCTGTTCGCGCTCCTTCAGGCGCGTCACCTCGGCGCGACTGTGCAGCAATGCCAGCAGGGCCTCTTCCTGATCGGCCGGCAATTTATTCTCATCCATGTATCAGCGTCCTCCCGTTCATTGACCGGGGCTATGACCGCAAACTACGCCAGGCTGCTGCAAATTAAACGAAAAGCCCGCCGAACGGCGGGCTTTTCTTGAGACGCATCTCTCAACGTCCTAGGACGCTTCCGCCATTCAGACGGCAGGGCGCAGGGAGTAGGTCTTCAGCTGCTCGGCGAATTCGCGCAGGGACTGGATGCCGCTGGCTTCCGCCTCGTGCACCCACTGCTTGATCGCGGCGAGCATGTCGTGGCCGTTGGCGCTGGTTTTCACCCAGATCTGTTGCAGCGCCAGGCGCTTCTCGTAGATCACCTGCAGGGACTGGCTCTGCGCGAGCAGGTCCTGGATGCGCGCGTGATGGCGCTCTTCCAGCAGGCTGGTTTCCCGCGAGAGCAGTCGCTTGGCGCGACGGAACAGGTGGCGCACCGACTCGTCGGCCTTGGCCAGTTCCTGCTTCACCAGCGGGCCGATCACCAATTTGCGGTACTGGGCCATGATCTGGAAGCGGTTGTTGAGGATCGCCATGGCGGTGTCCATGTCCAGGCTGCCCTTGCCTTCCACGCGGTGGGCGATGGGCGCCACGCGGGCCACCTTGGCCAGGCGCAGGAAGCTGAACACCTTGATCCAGGCCCAGCCCAGGTCGAACTCCCACTTCTTCACCGACAGCTTCGCCGAGTTCGGGTAGGTGTGGTGGTTGTTGTGCAGCTCTTCACCGCCGATCAGGATGCCCCAGGGCACCAGGTTGGTGGCGGCGTCGCGGCACTCGAAGTTGCGATAGCCGATGGCGTGGCCCAGGCCGTTGATCACGCCGGCGGCCCACACGGGGATCCACATCATCTGCACGGCCCAGACGGTCATGCCGAGTACGCCGAACAGGGCGAGGTCGATGATCGCCATCAGCACCACGCCGCCGATGGGGAAGCGCGAGTAGAGGTTGCGCTCGACCCAGTCTTCCGGGCAGTTCTTGCCGTAGATACGCAGAGTGTCGGCGTTCTCCGCCTCCTTGCGATAGAGCTCGGCGCCGGTACGCAGCACGGTGCCCAGGCCCTTGAACACCGGGCTGTGCGGGTCTTCGGCGGTCTCGCACTTGGCGTGGTGCTTGCGATGGATGGCAGTCCACTCGCGGGTGTTCATGGCCGTGGTCAGCCACAGCCAGAAGCGGAAGAAATGCTTCAGAGCCGGGTGCAGTTCGAGCGCCCGGTGCGCGGAATAGCGATGCAGGTAGACCGTGACACCGACGATGGTGATATGGGTCAGGATCAGGGTGACCGCCACCAATTGCCACGGCGACAGATCAAGGAAACCGTTGTACCACATAGGCGATACTGTACCTCGGAAGGGGTGTGGGCAACGCCTTGCTGGGCATGCGTTGCCGGGAAAAGCCAGCCCGCATTATCACTAAGCGGGTCCGGATTACCATCCGGTCTTTTAGATACGAACAAGGCCAAGTGGCCATCATTTATACTGCTCAGCCAATAATTCCAACCCACTACCGCATGAATCCACGCCTCAGCGCCCTGCGCATCAGCTTCCTGTACCTGATCGCCGCCACCCTATGGGTCTGGCTGGGTGACCAATGGTTACAAAATGTCCTGCGCGACCCGGCCTCGCTGGCGCGGGCATTGGAGCTGAAGAAGTACGTCTTCCTCGCGATTACCTTCCTGCTGCTGTTCTTTCTGCTCTGGCGGCACTTTCGCCGGCAGCACGCCGCCCTTGCCGCGCTGACCGACAGCGAACAGCGCCTGAGCCGCGCCTTCGCGGTGGTCGAGGACGGCATCTGGGACTGGGACCTGGAATCCCAGCGCGTCTACTACTCGCCCGGCTATGCCAACCTGATCGGCCTGCCCCTGGAGCACCTGAGCGATGACCTGCTGCTCTGGGAGAACCGCCTGCACCCGGACGACCGCGCGCGTATCCTGGCCCTCCACCAGGACTGCATCCAGGGCCTGCGCACCCACCTGGAGTGCGTCTACCGCATCCGCCACGGCGACGGCAGCTATCGCTGGGTCCGCAGCAGCGGCCGCCTGACCCGCGCCGAAGACGGCCGCCCCCTGCGCCTGACCGGCATCAACCGCGACATCACCCACCAGCGCAGCAACGAAGACCACCTGCGCCAGGCCGCCGCCGTGTTCGAGGCGACCCAGGAAGGCCTGCTGGTCACCGATGCTCGCGGCGTGATCGTGCACATCAACCCCTCCTTCTCGCGCATCACCGGCTACAGCGCCGAAGACGTGCTCGGCGGCCAGCCCTCGGTGCTCAAGTCCGGCCGCCAGGATGCCGCCTTCTACCAGCGCATGTGGACCGCCCTGCATGAACAGGGTGTCTGGAGCGGCGAAATCTGGAACCGCCGCAAGAGCGGCGAGGTATACCCGCAGTGGCAGCACATCCGCGCCGTGCGCAACGACGAAGGCGAACTGACGCATTATGTGGCGGTGTTCTCCGACCTCAGCAGCCTCAAGCGCTCCCAGCACGAGCTGGACTTCCTCGCCCACCACGACCCGCTCACCGGCCTGCCCAACCGCCTGCTGCTGCGCGAGCGCATCGAGCAGGCGCTGGCCCGCGCCGAACGTGAAGGCAGCGGCGGCGCGCTGCTGAGCATCGATCTGGACCACTTCAAGCACATCAACGACAGCCTCGGCCACAGCATCGGCGACCTGCTGATCCGCGCCGTGGCGGAGCGCCTGGAAGACTGCCTGGACGAGCGCTGCTCCCTGGCGCGCCTGGGCGGCGACGAGTTCGCCGTGGTCCTCGAAAGCCAGCAGCCGCATCACGCCAGCAGCCTCGCCCAGCGCCTGCTGGAGGCGATGAGCGCGCCCTTCGAGGTCAATGGCCAGCTCATCTATATGTCGGTGAGCCTGGGCGTCAGCCTGTTCCCCGAGGATGCACGCAACGTCGATCACCTGATGCAGCACGCCGACGCCGCGCTGTTCCAGGCCAAGGCCAGCGGACGCAACCTCTATGCCTTCTATACCCCCGAGCTGACCGCCCGCGCGCGCTCCCACGTGCAGGTGGAGTCGGCGCTGCGCCATGCGCTGGACCACGACGAACTGCGCCTGTATTTCCAGCCGGTACACGACCTCGCCAGCGGCCGCATGGTCGGCGTCGAGTCGCTGGTGCGCTGGCAGCACCCGCAACACGGCCTCATTGCCCCCAGCGAATTCATCCCGGTGGCCGAGGAAAGTGGCCTGATCACCGCCATCGACGCCTGGGTACTGGAGCGCGCCTGCCGGCAGATGCGCCAGTGGCTGGACGACGGAATCCACCTGGACTTCATCGCAGTGAACGTCTCCAGCCGACTGTTCGGCCGCGGCGGCCTGGAGGAACGCGTGGCCCTGGCCCTGGAACAGAGTGGCCTGGCGCCGCATCACCTGGAGCTGGAAGTCACCGAAAGCGCGGTGATGGAAAATTTCGACCAGGCGCTGGAACTGCTTTGCCAGTTGCGCCTGCTGGGCGTGCACCTGGCCATCGACGACTTCGGCACCGGGTATTCCTCGCTGATGCGCTTGAAGCGTATGCCGGTACACAAGCTGAAAATCGACCAGGGCTTCGTCGCTGGTCTGCCGGACGACTCCGAGGACGCCGCCATCGCCTGCGCAGTGATCGCCCTGGGCCAGAGCATGGGGCTGCAGGTGGTCGCCGAGGGCGTGGAACGCCCGGACCAGGCCGCCTTCCTCCTCACCCATGCCTGCAATTTCGGCCAGGGCTACTGGTACGGCGCCCCGCAGCCGGCCGAGCTCCTGCTGCCGCAATTGCCGCGCGACACGGCCTAAAACAGGCTAAAAACTTTCTGATATATAAAAATTCTTAAACAGTATTTTTAAGAATATCCAGCTCCTGCTTACTATGCGCTCACACCGCACGCGCCGTTGGTGAATCGGCCGGTGGTCAACCCATTAGGAGCAGATACCCATGAGCGCAACCCTCCGTAGCCTGGACGGCCAGGACGAAGCCAACATCCTGCGCGAAGTGCAGAGCGCCCTGCGTGGCCTGCGTTTCGGCGCCGTCGAGATCACCGTGCACAACGGCCAGGTCGTGCAGATCGAGCGCAAGGAAAAATTCCGCCTGCAACAGAGCCCGGGCAAGCCCGCCTGAGCCTTTCGTCCCTTTATCAAGGGGCATGACTGGACCACCGGAGCCTCGCCATGAGCAAACTGCCCCACCGGTACTGCAGCTGTCAGCCGCGAATGCGTGGCTGACAACGCCCCTCCCCCGAAAGACCCTGCCCAACAAACATAAAGAACTGCATTTTTTCAGGAGCTGCACATGTCCATCCGCCGTTTCGCCTTGGCCGCACTGGCCAGCGCCCTGATTGCCGGCCCGGTATCCGCCGCCACCCAACTGCTGAACGTTTCCTACGACCCGACCCGCGAGCTGTACCAAGCCTACAACGCCGCCTTCATCAAGCACTGGAAGGCCCAGGGCGGTGATGACCTGACCGTGCAGCAATCCCACGGTGGCTCGGGCAAGCAGGCCCGCGCCGTGATCGACGGCCTGAAGGCCGACGTGGTGACCCTGGCCCTGGCCGGCGACATCGACGAACTGAACAAGCTGGGCAAGCTGCTGCCCGCCGACTGGCAGGCACGCCTGCCCGACAACAGCACGCCCTACACCTCGACCATCGTGTTCCTGGTCCGCAAGGGCAACCCCAAGGGCATCAAGGACTGGGGCGACCTGACCAAGCAGGGCGTGGAAGTCATCACCCCGAACCCGAAGACCTCCGGCGGCGCCCGCTGGAACTTCCTGGCCGCCTGGGCCTGGGCCAAGAAGCAATACGGTAGCGACGAGAAAGCCCAGGAATACGTGCAGAACCTGTACAAGCACGTCCCGGTTCTGGACACTGGCGCCCGCGGTTCGACCATCACCTTCGTCAACAACAACATTGGCGACGTACTGCTGGCCTGGGAGAACGAAGCCTTCCTGGCCAAGAAGGAACAGGGTGGCGAGAACTTCGAGATCGTCGTTCCGTCCATCTCGATCCTGGCCGAACCGCCGGTGGCCGTGGTCGACAAGACCGTCGACAAGAAAGGCACCCGCAAGGTCGCCGAGGAATACCTGAAGTACCTGTACAGCGAAGAAGGCCAGCGCATCGCCGCGCAGAACTTCTACCGCCCGCGTGATGCCAAGGTCGCTGCCGAGTTCGCCAGCCAGTTCCCGAAACTGAACCTGGTGACCATCGACAAGGACTTCGGTGGCTGGAAATCCGCACAGCCGAAGTTCTTCAACGACGGCGGCATCTTCGACAAGATCTACCAGGCGCAGTGATGCGCCACCCGCCCGGCCCTGCGCCGGGCGGTCCGATCCGGCGGGCGGTGCACAGCCCGCCGGAACGAAAACCCCCGCCCCATGGCGGGGGCTTAACGCGTTCACGAGAAAGGACAGACAATGTCGCGACGCATCTCCCCGGTCATACCCGGCTTCGGGCTGACTCTGGGCTACACCCTGGTGTACCTCAGCCTGTTGGTGCTGATTCCGCTGGGGGCCATGTTCCTCAAGACGACCCAGCTTTCCTGGGATCAGTTCTGGACCATCATCACCGCGCCGCGCGTCATCGCCGCGCTCAAGCTGAGCTTCGGCACCGCGCTGATCGCCGCCCTGATCAACGGCGTGATCGGCACGCTGCTGGCCTGGGTGCTGGTGCGCTACCGCTTCCCCGGCCGCAAGATCATCGACGCGATGATCGACCTGCCTTTCGCCTTGCCCACCGCCGTGGCCGGCATCGCGCTCACCGCGCTGTATGCGCCCAACGGCCTGGTCGGGCGCTTCGCCACCGAGATCGGCCTGAAGATCGCCTATACCCCGCTGGGCATCACCCTGGCGCTGACCTTCGTGGTCCTGCCCTTCGTGGTGCGCACGGTGCAGCCGGTGCTGGCGGACATACCGCGTGAAGTGGAAGAAGCCGCCGCCTGCCTCGGCGCCAAGCCGCTGCAGGTATTCCGTCACGTGCTGCTGCCGGCGTTGCTCCCCGCCTGGTTGACCGGCTTCGCCCTGGCCTTCGCCCGCGGCGTCGGCGAGTACGGCTCGGTGATTTTCATCGCCGGCAACATGCCGATGAAGACCGAGATCCTGCCGCTGCTGATCATGGTCAAGCTGGACCAGTACGACTACACCGGCGCCACCGCCATCGGCGTGCTGATGCTGGTCGTCGCCTTCGTCCTGCTGCTGCTGATCAACCTGCTGCAGCGCCGCATCGAAACGCCCTGAGGAGCGCGCCATGAGTACCGCAAGCCTTTCCGCCGCGGCCGCTGCCAACGCTGCTCGCCGGGGTAATGTCTGGGGCCGCCGCGCCCTGATCGCGCTGGCCTGGCTGGCCTTCGCGCTGTTCCTGCTGCTGCCGCTGTTCGTGGTCCTGAGCGAGGCGCTGAAGCAGGGCTTCGGCACCTTCTTCGAGGCCATCCTGGAGCCCGACGCGCTGGCCGCGCTGAAGCTGACGCTGATCGCCGTGGGCATCTCGGTGCCGCTGAACCTGGTGTTCGGCGTCGCCGCCGCCTGGTGCGTGACCAAATTCGAGTTCCCCGGCAAGAGCATCCTGGTGACCCTGATCGATCTGCCGTTTTCGGTCTCGCCGGTGATCGCCGGCCTGATCTACGTGCTGCTGTTCGGCGCCCAGGGCTACTTCGGCGAGTGGCTGAGCGAGCACGACATCCAGATCGTCTTCGCCGTGCCCGGCATCGTCCTGGCCACCATTTTCGTCACCTTCCCCTTCGTCGCCCGCGAACTGATCCCGCTGATGCAGGAACAGGGCACCCAGGAAGAAGAAGCCGCGCGCCTGCTCGGCGCCAACGGCTGGCAGATGTTCTGGCACGTGACCCTGCCGAACATCAAATGGGGCCTGATCTACGGCGTGGTGCTGTGCACCGCGCGGGCCATGGGCGAGTTCGGCGCCGTGTCGGTGGTCTCCGGGCACATCCGCGGCGTCACCAACACCCTGCCGCTGCACGTCGAAATCCTCTACAACGAGTACAACCACGTCGCCGCTTTCAGCGTTGCCACCCTGTTGCTGCTGATGGCCCTCGTCATCCTGCTGCTCAAGCAGTGGAGCGAGTCGCGCCTGTCCCGCACCAAAGTCAAAGCTGACGATGAATAAGTGAGAGCCCAGCCATGAGCATCGAGATCCGTAACGTCAGCAAGAACTTCAACGCCTTCAAGGCGCTGAACGACATCAACCTGGACATCCACAGCGGCGAGCTGGTCGCCCTGCTCGGCCCGTCCGGCTGCGGCAAGACCACCCTGCTGCGCATCATCGCCGGCCTGGAAACCCCGGACGCCGGCAAAATCGTCTTCCACGGCGAAGACGTTTCGCAGCACGACGTGCGCGATCGCAACGTCGGCTTCGTGTTCCAGCATTACGCGCTGTTCCGCCATATGACAGTGTTCGACAACGTCGCCTTCGGCCTGCGCATGAAACCGAAGAAGGAGCGCCCAAGCGAAGCGCGCATCGCCGAGAAAGTCCACGAACTGCTGAACATGGTGCAGCTGGACTGGCTCGCCGACCGCTACCCGGAGCAGCTCTCCGGCGGCCAGCGCCAGCGTATCGCCCTGGCCCGCGCCCTGGCGGTGGAGCCGAAGATCCTGCTGCTCGACGAACCTTTCGGCGCCCTCGACGCCAAGGTGCGCAAGGAGCTGCGCCGCTGGCTCGCGCGCCTGCACGAGGAGATCAACTTGACCAGCGTGTTCGTCACCCATGACCAGGAAGAAGCGATGGAAGTCGCCGACCGCATCGTGGTGATGAACAAGGGCGTGATCGAGCAGATCGGCTCGCCGGGCGAGGTCTACGAGAACCCAGCCAGCGACTTCGTCTACCACTTCCTCGGCGACTCCAACCGCCTGCACCTCGGCGGGGACGAGCACGTGCTGTTCCGCCCGCACGAGATCTCGCTGTCGCGCTCCGAAGTGGCCGAGCACCGCGCCGCCGAGGTCCGCGACATCCGCCCGCTGGGCGCGATCACCCGCGTGACCCTCAAGGTCGACGGCCAGGACGAGCTGATCGAGGCCGAAGTGGTGAAGGACCACGACAGCCTGACTGGCCTGGCGCGTGGCGAGACGCTGTACTTCAAGCCGAAGGCGTATCAGCCGGTGGCCAACATCTGATCCGGCAAACCGCTTTTCTGTAGGAGCGAGCTTGCTCGCGAACAACTCCGCTACGGGGCCGGGTTCGCGAGCAAGAACTGAGCGTCCTCCTCGCTCCTACAGAGAGCCGCCCGCGCTTTCCCCTGACTGCCAATCCCTCGTATCCTGCCGGCCTTGCTTTCAACAAGGCCCGGCCATGTTCGACGCCCTCCCGCAACACCTCGCACTGATCGTCCTCACCTTCCTCCTCGCCGGCCTGGTGAAGGGCGTGGTCGGGCTCGGCCTGCCCACGGTCGCCGTCGGGCTGCTCGGGCTGGTGATGCCGCCGATGCAGGCTGCCGCGATCCTGGTCGTCCCCTCCACCGTCACCAATATCTGGCAGCTGGCTGCCGGCCCGCGCTTCCTCGGGCTGCTCAAACGGTTGTGGGGGATGCTGCTCGGCATCGTCGTCGGAACGCTGGCGGTGGGTTGGCTGCTGGCGGGGGAAAACTGGCCGGCAGCCACGCCGCTGCTGGGCGTGGCGCTGATCCTCTATGCGTTGCTGGGACTGTCGAACCAACGCTTCAGCGTGGCGCCGCAGCACGAGCGCTGGCTATCGCCGGTGATCGGTCTGATCACCGGCGGCGTCACCGCCGTGACCGGCGTCTTCGTGATTCCCGCCGTGCCTTTCCTGCAGGCCCTCGGCCTGGAGAAGGACGATCTGGTGCAGGCACTGGGGCTGTCGTTCACCGTCTCGACGCTGGCCCTGGCGGTCACCCTCAGCCAGCACGGCTCGCTGTTGCAGGCGGATGTGCTCGGCTTGTCGCTACTGGCCCTGCTGCCGGCGCTGGCAGGCATGTACCTGGGCACCTGGCTGCGTTCGCGGATCAGCCCGCTGGCGTTCCGCCGCTGCTTCTTCGGCGGGCTGTTGCTGCTGGGCGCGGACCTCGCAGTTCGCGGTATTTGATCTCGCGCCGGATTGCTTTTCTGTAGGAGCGAGCTTGTGACCCACAGGGATGTGGGGAATGCCGTTATCCGAAGGGAACGGATTCGGCCTCGCGAACCCGGCCCCGAGCGAGGGTTTGTTCGCGAGCAAGAACGAGGCGTCCCCTCGCTCCTGCAAGTGTTAATCCCGCACAGCTTCGTCCAGATGCTGTAGCAGGAAATCCCGGCTCGACTCGACGATCGCCTTCTGTGCCTGTTCGCTGGCCACCATGCGCGCCAGCACCAGCGCGCCGACGCACTGCGCCAGCAATGCCCAGGCGTCTTCCGCCGAACCCAGCACCTCAGCCCAGGCCTGCTGCAATTCCACCAGCGCATCCTCGGCGCTTTGTCGCACTGACTCGTCGGCACGGGCAATCTCCGCGCCCAGCGCCGGAATCGCGCAACCGGCAGCCGAATCCTGCACATGGGTGACGTTCAGGTAGCGCTTCAACCCGCGCTCCAGGCGCGCGCGGTCGAGCACCTTGCCCTTCGCCGCGAGGCGCTCGACGCTCTGGCTCAGCTCGCGCTCGACGATGGCGGCGAACAGTTCGTCCTTCGAACCGAAGTGGTTGTAGAACGCCCCGCCGGACAGCCCCACGGCCTTCATCAGCCCGTCCACGCCGGTGGTGGCGAAACCGCCCTGCTTGGCGAGCGAGCCGCTGCTGTCGAGCAGGCGCTGGCGGGTTTCTTCCTTGTGGGTCGCTGAGTAGCGCATGGAGCGCCTCCGTCGAAGCGGTTGACGATGCGTCGAATATTAACATAACGTTCGTTTACCTAACGACCGTTTACCAAATTTCGCGCATCCCAGAGGAAACGAGAATGTCGAACAAGAAAGTCGTCCTGGTGATCGGCGCCGGCGATGCCACCGGCGGCGCCATCGCCCGCCGTTTCGCCCGCGAAGGCTACGTCGCCTGCGTCACCCGGCGCTCGGCGGACAAACTGCAGCCGCTGGTGGATGCCATCCGCGCCGAAGGCGGCGAGGCCCACGGCTTTGCCTCCGACGCACGCAAGGAAGAAGCGGTGATCGAACTGGTGGAGACCATCGAGCGCGACATCGGCCCCATCGAAGCCTTCGTCTTCAATATCGGCGCCAACGTACCCTGCAGCATCCTCGAAGAGACCGCGCGCAAGTACTTCAAGATCTGGGAGATGGCCTGCTTCTCCGGCTTCCTCACAGGCCGCGAAGTGGCCAAGCGCATGGTCAAGCGCCAGCGCGGCACCATCCTGTTCACCGGCGCCACGGCCGGCCTGCGCGGCGCCTCGGGCTTCGCCGCCTTCGCCGGCGCCAAGCACGGCATCCGCGCCCTGGCCCAGAGCATGGCCCGCGAACTGGGGCCGATGGGCCTGCACGTCGGCCACGTGGTGGTGGACGGCGCCATCGACACCGAATTCATCCGCGAGAACTTCCCGCAGAAGTACGCGCAGAAGGACCAGGACGGCATCCTCGACCCCGAGCACATCGCCGACAGTTACTGGTATTTGCATTCGCAACCGCGCGATGCCTGGACCTTCGAACTCGATCTCCGCCCCTGGATCGAGCGCTGGTAATCCCCTCATAACGACAACAAGAAGAGAGCCACTCATGAGCAAATCCGTCGAGTTCTACTTCGACTTCGGCAGCCCGACGTCCTACCTGGCGTATACCCAACTGCCGGGCATCTGCGCCGAATCCGGCGCCGAGCTGGTCTACCGCCCGGTCCTGCTGGGCGGCGTGTTCCAGGCCACCGGCAACGCCTCGCCCATCGCCGTGCCGGCCAAGGGTCGCTACACGCTGATCGACATGACCCGCTTCGCCCGCCGCTATGGCGTGCCGATGAAGATGAACCCGCACTTCCCGATCAACACCCTCACCCTGATGCGTGCCGCCACCGGCATCCAGCTACGCCAGCCGGAGCGTTTCGAGGCGCTGCTGGCCTGCGTGTTCAAGGGTATGTGGGTGGATGCGCTGAACCTGGGCGACCCGGCGGTGCTCGGCCGGTTGCTGGCCGAGGCGGGCTTCGACCCGCAGGCGCTGCTGGCGCTGACCGCCGAGCAGGAAGTGAAGGATGCGCTGAAGGCCAACACCGAAGCGGCGATCAAGCGCGGCATGTTCGGAGCGCCGACCTTCTTCGTCGGCAACGAGATGTTCTTCGGCCAGGATCGTCTGGATTTCGTTCGCGAAGCGCTGGCGTAAAGCGGTTCTCGAGTACCGTAGGGCGCATAACCTGGAACAGGTTATCCGCCGGCAGGAAGCGGTTCGCGAGCAAGCTCGCTCCTACGAAAAGCCCACCGATGCAGCCCTGTAGGAGCGAGGGGGACGCCTAGTTCTAGCTCGCGAACATCACAGCGCCAGGACAGCCGAGCGACGCAGGCCGAAGAACTCCAGTTCGGCGAACAGCAGGACCACCAGCGCCTGGCCGATGACGAAGGCATAGCCCAGGGCGGTCGGCTGCACATAGCCGGTCACCAGCAGGGCAGCGCTCTCCACCACCCACAGCGCGTTCAGCGCGATCACGGCCCAGACTCCGGTGCGCGACAGCGCCGGCTGATTGGACATCCAGTAGAGCACCAGCGCCAGCGGCAACAGGACGATGCCGGCCACCAGCAACAGAACGAAGGGCAGGCCCAGCAGCTCGCCCAGCGGTTGTGCAGCCAAGGCCATCAGCAGGCCCATGGCGCCACCGGCCAGGGCGTCGACTTTCAGGGTGAGGCGAAGCAGCGGGGACGGTTGCAGCAAAGTCATGGCAAAGCTCCTTCAAGTGTCGCCACCGGTTGGCAGCGTGTGGCTGAAGAATCCGCCCCTGGCGTAAGCCCGTCGATTACCTGCCAGGTAATGGCCGCATCGAAGCGGGAGGTCTATCGTTGCCTCCCATGAACAGCCCAGCCCAACCTGTCGGCGCCCTGCTCCGCCAATGGCGCCAGCGCCGCCGACTCAGCCAGCTCGACCTCGCCTGCGACGCGGATATCTCCACGCGCCACCTGAGCTTCGTCGAAACCGGACGCGCCCTGCCCAGCCGCGAGATGCTCCTGCACCTGGCGGAGCAACTGGACATTCCGCTGCGCGAGCGCAACCGCCTGCTCAGCGCGGCGGGCTACGCCCCGGTGTATTCGGAGAAAGGCCTGGACGATCCGGCGCTGACCGTGGCGAAACAGGCCATCGACCAGTTGCTCAAGGCCCACGAGCCGAACCCGGCGATGGTGGTGGACCGCCACTGGAATCTGCTGGCGTCCAACCGCACGGTGGATATCTTCCTGCTCGGCGTCGCCCCGGAGCTGCTGCAGCCGCCGATCAACGTGCTGCGCATGAGCCTGCACCCCAAGGGCCTGGCGCCGCGCATCCTCAATCTCGGGCCGTGGAAGGCGCATGTAGTGGAGCGCTTGCAGCGCGACTACGAGGCCAGCGGCGACCCGGCATTGGCGGCGTTGCGCGACGAGGTGGCCGCCTATCCGGCGCCGCCCTACGACGAGACAGCCAGCGGCGACATGGTGCTGATCCCGGTGCAATTGCAGACGGAGCTGGGCGTCTGCAGCCTGATCGGCACCATCACGGTGTTCGGCACGCCGGTGGACGTAACGCTGTCGGAGCTGGCGCTGGAAACCTTCTTCCCGGCCGACCCCGACAGCGCCAGGATCCTGCGCCAGCTCAGCGGCACAGAATGAGCTGAATCAGGCGGTCGCCTTCTTCTCGCGGATGCAGGTGGGGCCGGCGCGCTCTTCCACGGCGTGGCGCACTTCGTCGCGCAGGCCAAGCAGGAAGGCCGCTTCGGCAGCGACGAACAGCGGGCCGACGATCAGCCCGGTGAGGTCATCGACGAACGCCGGCTTGCGCCCCTCGTACCAGTGGCCGACGAACTGGATGATCCAGCCCACCACGAACAGGCCGATACCCCAGGCAAGCCAGGACGCCGTGGTACCGGCTGCGAATGCGGCGCCGACCCATAGCGACAGCGCCAGCAGCGCGGTCATCAGCAGGCCGAAGCGCAAGTCCAGGCGCAGGTAGAAGACCACGGAGGCCAGCGCCAGCAGCGTGGCCGGCGAGACCGGCAGCCCGGCCAGCTCGAAGCCCGGGCGCGACAGCAGGGTAGCGATGGCCAGCACGATCATCGGGATGCCGATGAAATGGCTGACGATGTTCCGCCGGTCACGATGGTAGGCGGCATATTGGGCAAGGTGGTCGACGAGCGTTTTCATTGTTGTTCTCCCGCAAGGTACTGGCATCATGGCGATGTGCGCCTCGCCACTCTGTCAGCTAGCCGACATTACCCATGACCGACGCCAAGCCCTACCTCGCCCGCCTGCCGGAAGGCCGCTGGTTCCAGACCCTGCCGGAGGGTCTGCGCCAGGCCCTGTGCGAAGCCGCCCTGGTGCGCCGCCTGCCCGCCGGCCAGCGCCTGTTCGCCCGTGGCGACGCGCCGTGCGGCCTGTATTGCGTGGTGGATGGGGCGATGCGCGTCAGCGTGGTCGGCGAGAGCGGCAAGGAAGCGCTGCTGGCCCTGGTGGAAGCGCCCAACTGGTTCGGCGAGATCTGCCTGTTCGACGGCCAGCCGCGCACCCACGACGCCTACGCCGAAGGTGCCACCGTGCTGTTGCAGGTGCCCCTGGCGCCGCTGCAGGCGCTGCTGGCGCAGCACCCGGAATACTGGCGCGACTTCGCCCTGCTGATGAGCCACAAGCTGCGCATCACCTTCGCCGTACTGGAAGAGCTGTCGCTGCTGCCCGCCGCGCCGCGCCTGGCCCGGCGCCTGCTGATGATCGCCGAGGGCTACGGCGAGTCGGCCACTGCCAAGCGCGAGCTGCACCTGCCCCAGGAGCAGTTGGCGGCCATGCTCTCGCTGTCACGGCAGACCACCAACCAGATCCTCAAGGACCTGGAAGCCCAGGGCATCGTGCGCCTGAGCTACGGCGGCATCGAGATCCTCGACCGCGAACGCCTGCGCCAGGCGGCCCACGTCTGACCTCTGCCGGCCCGTCTAGAAAAAAAGCCAGGCGAGTCTCGACAACCTACGATGGTCGAGCCCGTCGCCCCCTCGTTCTAATGCACCCGCCGCCGCGCTGGCCCCCATCCGTCAGCGCCGAGCCGGCACCCGAACCTTCAGCATGACAGCAAGGCGGCCAGCGCCACGCGCCGGCCGCAAGGGAATCCTATGCGCCTTTCGAAACTCCTCTGCGCCCTCGCCCTGACCGCTCCGGCCCTGGCGATGGCCGACGACAGCGGCCTCTACGTCGGTGGCGGCGTGACCCGCCTCGAGATCGACGAGCGGTCCTTCGATGACCACGACAACAGCTACAAGCTGTACGCCGGCTACCGCTTCAACAATTACCTGTCCCTGGAAGGCGCAGTGGTCGACTTCGGTGACATGAGCGACGGCAAGAAGCACTTCGACGGCGAGTCGCTGCAAGCCAACGTCCACCTGGGCGTCCCCATCGGCCAGCGCATCCGCCTGTACGGCATCGCCGGCGTGCATGCCTGGCACGCTGATGACGATGCCGCCGGCAAATCCGACGACGTGGACGCGCTCTACGGTTTCGGCGGTGAAATGGATGTGATCGGCGGCCTGGGCGTGCGCCTGGAGCAGGAGTACCTGGACATCGGCGACATCGACCTCGACCAGACCACCCTTTCGGCCTACTGGCGCTTCTGACGCCCGTCTGCCCCGCAAAGCCCGGCGGAGGTTCGGCTCTCCCCAGAGCAGTCCTCCCCCTCCCGAACCTTCCGCCGGCACCGGTTCAACTGCACAAATCACTCTTTCGGACGGTTGCAGCGGCAAGGTTCGCAGCTAGCCTAGGGATAGCTGCATTTCTGGCGCCAGAGAACACGCGCCCGGGCGAATCAGGCAGCTCACAATAACAAGAAGGACGCCTCCGCCATGTTCCGAAAGCTCGATGTCTATCGCGGTTTCCTGCTGTGCTGTTTCGGACTCCTCTCCCTCGCCGCCCAGGCCAACCTGCCCAGCGAGGAACTGCAATTGCAGACCCTGCAGGTCTACACCTGCCGCTCGATCAACAGCCTGTTGCTGCTGCGCGGCGAAGGCTTCCAGGAAACCCACGCCGCCCAGCTGGAGAAGGACCTGGCCACCCTGGACAAGGCGGTCAAGGGCTACCCCAAGGCCGACGACGCCCTCAAGAAGGCCCATGCGGAATTCGTAACGCAGATTCGCAATGGCGTTTCCTACGGCCCCAAGGAAGAAGACCTGCCCTGGCGCTACAACCAGGACCTGAGCCGTGCCCTGCGCGAGCTGCTCAACCAGGTCGAGCGCTTCGTGCCGGCTAGCGCCGACGCCAATCAGATTCCGCTGTGGGAACTGCCGGTGCGCGTCGAGTACCTGGCCACCCAGTACCTGGGCCGCGCGTACATCAGCGGCCTGGAGCTGGCCCGCGAGCAGCCGCAGGAATACCTCGGCCAGGACGAGAGCGTGCTGGTGCCGCTGCTGACCCAGCGCATCGATCAGTTGCCCGATAGCGATGCGACCAAGAAACTGCGCACCCGCTGGGAATACCTGAGCAAGGCGCTGCTGGACATGAACAGCAAGAGCAACAGCGGCGTCAGCGCTTCCGGCCGTCCCTGGGCCCCGATCATCGTCGACCGCAACGCCCGCGCCGTTTCCGGCCAGCTCATGCTGATCAGCCAGCAGTAGCGCCTCAGGCTGGGATCGCCTCGGGTTCCGGCTCCGCCTCGGGTACCGCGGCAGCACTCTCCACCACAGGCGGCGCCTGCATCTCGTCACGGTCCAGGTCGGCGGCCCGGCCGACCAGCAGCGGGTCAGGCGCGTGGGCGATCTTCTCGTCCTTGCCGGGGTAATCCAGCGTGTGCAGGAAGTGCCGCAGGCAGTTGAGGCGCGCACGCTTCTTGTCGTCGGACTTGATCACCACCCAGGGCGCATCGGCGGTGTCGGTGTGGAAGAACATCGCTTCCTTGGCCTGGGTGTAGTCATCCCACTTGTCCAGCGACTGGATGTCGATGGGTGACAGCTTCCAGTGCTTGAGCGGGTCGTCGCGGCGCGAGACGAAACGGCGCAGTTGCTCCTCGCGGCTCACCGAGAACCAGTACTTGAAGACCAGGATGCCGTTGCGCACCAGCATGCGCTCCAGCTCCGGTGTCTGCTGCATGAACTCCAGGTACTGGCGCGGCGAGCAGAAGCCCATCACCCGCTCGACGCCGGCGCGGTTGTACCAGGAGCGGTCGAAGAAGACGATCTCCCCGGCCGTGGGCAGGTGCTGGATGTAGCGCTGGAAGTACCACTGGCCGCGCTCGGCGTCGCTGGGTTTCTCCAGGGCGATGACCCGCGCGCCACGCGGGTTGAGGTGCTCCATGAAGCGTTTGATCGTGCCGCCCTTGCCCGCGGCGTCACGGCCCTCGAACAGCACGACGACGCGCTGGCCGGTCTCCTTCACCCAGCTTTGCACCTTCAGCAGCTCGACCTGCAACTGCTCCTTGAGATGTTCGTATTCCCTGCGCTGCAGCCGCTTGCGGTAAGGGTAGAGGGCCGGCAGCTCGGCGGACGTGGAGTCCTCGTTGCTGCCGCGGGGCGCCATGGCCACTTTCAGCGCAACCGGGCCATGGCTCTGGGCACGGATTTCCTCCGCGCCATCGGTCATCGGTGGCTTGGCGGCGGCCGGCGCCCGGCTGGCAGTCTTGTTGGCACGGCGTACCGCGGCGGTTCTGCGGGTGACGGTCTCGGACATGGTCTCCTCCGGTGAGACATTGAGTGGTCAGGGGACTTCCCACTCTCTGCCCCAGCGGGGCGAGCCTTCTTGACCGGCATCAATCTCATCGAGCGAGCTCGCCTCAATCCACCCAGCAACCGGCTACAGCCAGCCTTTGTACTTGAACCAGTAGTAGGGAATGATCGCCGAGATCACCATCGCCACCAGCGCCATGGGGTAGCCGGCCAGCCACGCAAGCTCGGGCATGTGCGCGAAGTTCATGCCGTACACCGTACCCACCAGGGTCGGCGGCAGGAACAGTACCGCGGCGATGGAGAACACCTTGATGATGCTGTTCTGCTCGATGTTGATCAGGCCCAGGGTGGCATCGAGCAGGAAGGTGATTTCCCCGGCCATCTTCGTCTGGTACTCGCTGAGCGAGCGGACGTCGCGCTCCACCGACTTCATGCCCAGCTTCACTTCGTCGCTGATCCAGCCGTTGCTGCCCTGGCGGAAATAGCTCAGCGGCCGGCTGATGCTCAGCAGGCTCTCGTTGAGCTTGGACAGCAGCGAGTTCTTGCGCCCGAGTTGCTTGACCACTTCCTGCAGGTCGGCCTTCTCGTTGGCCGGGCCCTCGCGGAAGATGCTGGTGCCCAGGCTGTCGAGCTGCTTCTGGACGTTCTCCAGCACGTCGGCGATGCGGTCCACCACGCTGTCCATCAGGGTCACGAACAACTGGTCGCTGCGCCCCTCGCAGCCGCCGCGCTGGGTGCGCGACTCGAAGGTACGGAAGGCCAGCAGGTCGGTGTAGCGCACCGTCACCAGCCAGTGCGGCGTCAGTACGCAGGTGACCTCCGAGGTGCTCGGCTTGTGCTCGCGGATGCCACCGACCACGGTGGTGGTCATGTACAGCGCGCCCTTGCTCTCGTAGAAGCGCGAGGAGTCCTCGATCTCGGCCATCTCCTCCTGGGTCGGCACATCCACCTCGATGATCGACTCCAGCAGTTTTTCCTCTTCCGCCGTGGGCCGGAACAGGTCGATCCAGAGCGTGTCCTTGGGCATGCCATGGCACTCGCTGCCGTTGTGGCGAACCAGGCGGTCGCCGACGAGGGTGTAATAGGTGATCATGTCGCCCCACAATCCTTTTACGCACCTGAAGTTGTCCCGCAGGTTGGCCAACTTCAGGCGGCTTCACAAGTCCAGCGGAGAGCAATGTGATGACTGACCAGGACGATGCCGAAGAGTCCTTCGCCGAAGACACCCTGATCCAGGCGATCGAGAACCAGATTGAAAGCGAGAGCCCGGCAGCCGCCCGCGCGGTGTTCAACAAGCTGACGCTGGTCGGCTACGAGCGCGAGGATGCACTGCACCTGATGGCCCTCGTGCTCGCCCACGAGATCGAGTCGATGCTGGCCGAAGACCGCCCGTTCAACGGCGAATGGTACGAACAGGCCTTGCGCGCACTGCCGACCCTGCCCGACGGCACTGTTGCCGAATGAGGCAGCGGCATAAGACCGCTTGCCGAACCGGTCGGACTTGAGACTACACTGGAGCCTCATTGACCATCGGGAGTTAGAAGAATGGCTTTCACCAAAGAAATGGTTGAGGAACTTGATCTGCTGGCGCTCTACGACCTGGAGAACAGCCAGGCCGGGTTGAAAGTGCATCACGACGCTTCCGCCGAGGCCGTGGCGGCCGCCGGCCGACTCCATGCCAAAGGCCTGATCGACCAGCAGGACGGAGGCTATCTGACCAGCCTGGGCCTCGACGCCGCCGAACACGCTCAGGTCCTGCTCGGCATCCTGCGCGGCTGACCTCAAGTTCCCCTGCGAGCGGGCGATAAACTGGCACACTTCCGAGCGCCGCATTCCCTGATGCGGCGCCGCTGGCCAGGCAGCAGTACGCCATGACGCTCACTCCCGAAATTCGCCCGGACATCGACGACGGCATCGACCGAAAGGTGCTGACGCAGCTGCGTCAGCGCTTCCTGAAGGTCAACTCCGCGCGCTTGCAACGGGCCAGTGAAGCGCTTTCCACGCGGCAGCAGCTTGTTCTCAAGCTGCTGCCGCTGCTGCTGGACGTGAACCACCCGCTGCTGCCCGGCTACGTATCGGCCAGCACCCCCGCAGGGCTGTCGAACTTCGTCCCGGAGGACGACGTCCTCGCCGAAGCCCAGCGCCTGACCCGCTCCTTCAGCTACAAGCCCCGTCGCGGCAACCCGCCACTGCCGATCCACGGGCTGTTCCTGATGGGCAGCCTGGGCACCGTCGCCCAGGCCGAACAGAGCGACCTGGACCTGTGGGTCTGCCACGCCCCCGACCTCTCCGAGCGGGAGCTGGCGGAACTGCGCCGCAAATGCGAGCTGCTCGAACAATGGGCCGCGACCCTGGGCGCCGAGGTGCACTGCTTCCTCGTCGACCCGCAGCACTACACCCAGGGCGCCCGCGAGGCGCGGCTGACCTCCGACGACTGCGGCACCAGCCAGCACTACCTGCTGCTCGACGAGTTCTACCGCACCGCCATCTGGCTTGGCGGCCGCACGCCGCTGTGGTGGCTGGTACCGGTCTATGAGGAGAATCGCTACGCAGAGTACTGCCAGACACTGCTGAGCAAACGCTTCATCCGCGCCGAGGACGTCCTCGATCTCGGGCACCTGGCGCGCATCCCGCCCGGCGAGTTCATCGGCGCCGGCATGTGGCAGTTGTTCAAGGGCATCGAGTCGCCCTACAAATCGGTGCTCAAGCTGCTGCTCACCGAGGTCTACGCCAGCGAACACCCGCAGGTTTCCTGCCTGAGCCTGCGCTACAAGCAGGCGATCTACGCCGGCCGCCTGGACGTGGAGGATCTCGACCCCTACGTGATGCTCTACCGGCGCCTGGAGGAATACCTCAAGGCGCGCGGGGAAACCGAGCGCCTGGAACTGATCCGCCGCTGCCTCTACCTGAAGGTCGGCAAGAAGCTCGGCCGGCCGCCGCGCCAGGGCCACAAGAGCTGGCAGCGCAAGGTGATGGAGCGCGTCTCGGCGGAGTGGAAGTGGGACAACCGCGCCTTCGCCCAACTGGACAGCCGCAGCCAGTGGAAAGTGCGCCAGGTGCTGCTGGAACGCCGCGCGCTGGTCAACGAGCTGACCCATAGCTACCGCTTCCTTTCTCAGTTCGCCCGCCTGCAGCAGGCCGCCAGCGGCATCAACCCGCGGGACATGGGCATCCTCGGACGACGCCTGTACGCCGCCTTCGAGCGCAAGGCCGGCAAGGTCGAATTCATCAACCCGGGTATCGCCCCGGACATGGCCGAAGACATCCTCACCCTCGCCCAGCTGCCGGGTGGCGACGCCGGCAAACCTCCGTTCTGGGCGCTGTATGGCGGCAACCTGTCGCTGCAGGAGATGGCCGACTTCGCCCCGCTACGTCGCGCCCGTGACCTCATGGACCTGCTCGCCTGGAGCCACCGCAACGGCGTGGTCGATGCGACAACGCGGCTGTCCCTGCAGCCGGGCGCCAGCGACCTGAGCGAGTTCGAACTGCAGAACCTGCTGGGCAGCCTGCAGCAGGCCGTCCCGCTGCCGCTCGACGAGGTGCCGGAAAGCGCCCTGCTGCGCAGTGCGGTGCCGTCGCAGGTGTTGCTGCTGGTGAACGTCGGCATCGACCCGCTGCGCCAGCACAGCCAGATGAACGTGCACATGACCACCGAGCGCACCGACTCGCTCGGCTACTCCGGGGTGCGCGACAACCTGGTGCTGACCCTCGACCAAATCACCCTCAACAGCTGGAACGAACTGCTGGTCAGCCGCTACTCGGGACCCCACGCGCTGCTCGACTGCCTGCGCGAGTTCCTCAACACGCTGCCCACCGACGCCCCGCCGCCGCGTCTGCTGGTGCGCTGCTTCTGCCGCAACCGCGCCGCGGCCATCGCCCAGCGTGTGGAAGACCTGTTCCGCGATGCCCATGCGCAGCTCGCCAGCGGCAAGGGCGGGCGCTACCTGCTGCAGGTGCGCCAGCATTTCCACCTGCTGCACCTGGTGCCCGGCAGCGTCAGCCACCGGGTGATCGAAGGGCTGCCGGCGCTCGTCGAGCACCTGGGCGACACCCAGGACGACAGCGGCTTCCTGCAGCTGGACCGGCACGCGCTGGAAGGCGACGACCTCGCCATGATCCTGCCGCTGGGCCGGGCCAATACCGTGCAGGTGTTCTACCGCCTGGACGAAGGCAGCGCGGAAATCACCATCCTCGATGAGCGCAACGCCCTCTGGCGGCGGCGCCAGGAGTACGACACCGAGGAAGGCCTGCTGCTGCCGCTGCAGCGCTTCCTGCAGTCGGTGCAGTACCGCCGCAACGCCGTGATCTCGCTACTGGAAAGCCAGGGACCGGTGGGTGCGGACATCCTCTTCTACGAAGTGGTGACCAACGGTCACCAGCGCGCGCAACGCATCGAGCGGCGCAATACGCCGCAGCCGCTGGAAGCGCTGCCGTTCTACAACGTGCAGGCGATCGTCGAACCCGGAGAAGGCCAGCGCGCGCGCACCACGCTGTTCTGCAACCACCGCGAGTTCTCGGAACTGGAGTTCGGTAACGAGCTGTTCCAGGCCGTGGCCAGGCACATCCTGGACCGGCGCCGGGGACAGGAGCGCTACCCCTGCTACATCACCGACCTGGACCTCTCGGCCATGCGCGAGGGCGGCGAGCTGCAGACGGTGCACTTCCTGCGCTACAAGCAGAGCCTGGAACAGGCGCTGAACCGGGCGCTGGCCGAGGCCTGAAGGCCGGACCGGACGCCCGGGGAGGGAAAGTCCCGGAAGGGAACTCAGCGATCGAAGTCGCCGGCCGCTTCGGGCTGGTATTCGACTTCCAGCAGGGTCAGCTTCAGCGTCTTGCCGCTGGGCGCCGGCCAGTCGATGCTCTGGCCGGTGGTCAGGCCGAGCAGCGCGGTGCCGACCGGCGCCAGGATCGACACCTTGCCTTCCCCGCCGACATTGGCCGGGTAGACCAGCGTCAGGTGGTACTCCTTGCCACTGCTTTCCTCGCGGCAGCGCACGGTGGAGTTCATCGTGACCACGCCCGGCGGTATCTCGTCGTGGCCGACGACCGTGGCACGGGCCAGCTCGGCCTCCAACGCCTCGGCAGAGGGGCCGTACTCATCCAGGCTGTCGAGCATGCGCTCCAGACGTTGCAGGTCGAGTCGGGTGACGGTGATGGGAGTCGTGGTCATGATGGTTGGCAGTCTCCTTACAGGAGAGCCCCGGACGCTCGCGCGCTCGGGGCCCTGGGTGTTCTGGCAGTAAAGACGTTCGGGAAACGAACGCGCAATGAATTCCGAAAAAAGAAAAACCCCGCCCAAGGCGGGGTTTTCCCGGACACTAACACAGCACAGAAAATAAGCAACACCGACCAGTCACCACTTCGGCGAGTGGTTGTTTCGGCGCTTTTCGCAGTCCGCCAGAATCGCCCGGCGACGCTCGCCGTCCGCCTCGTTCCACTCCAGTATCTCGCCCAGGGTGCGGCCGCAGCCGACGCAGACATCCGCGTCGTCCAGGCAGCAGCGCCGGCAGCAGGGCGAAGCGACGCTCGCCTGCCCCTCAGATGCCGGGGAAGTCGACATCCTCGCCAGCCTGTTCCAGCGTGGCGCGATTGAGCAGCGCGCCCAGCGGTTCGCGGGTGCTGTCGCAAATCCACAGCGAGCCGGATTCGTCGTAGTCGAAGTGGAAGCCGCCGGAGCGCGCCGCCACCCACAGCTGGCGCAGCGCCGGCTGGCGGCTGAGGATCAGCTGGGTGCCGTTCTCGAAGCGCACGGTCAGCACGCCGCTGGAGTTCTCCAGGTCCAGGTCCAGATCGCTGTCGTCGAAGGCGTCCTCCACCGTTACCTGTACGGCGTCCACCAGGTCATGGAAGCGGGCTTCGCTCAAAGTACTCATGCATCGTCCTCGGGATCAGTCAAAGGCACCAGTTTACGCCGGTATTCGCCCAGACTCTGCCCCGTCCAGCGCCGGAATGCGCGGGCGAGCGAACTGGCTTCGCTGAAGCCCAGCAGATAGGCGATATCGGCGGTATCCAATGCCGGGTCGCGCAAATAGTGGAGCACCAGCTGCTGGCGGGTTTCGTCCACCAGTTGGCTGAACGACAGGCCGGTATCGCGCAGGCGGCGTTGCAGGGTGCGGGGGCTCAGGGCGAGCGTCAGCGACAGGTGCTCCAGGTCGGCGCCCTGCTCCGGCAACTGGCGCGCCAGCTCCCGGCGCGCACGGTCGAGCACGCTGTCGCCCTTGTTGATCTCCACCAGCAGGCGTTCGGCGTAGGCATCCAGGGTGCGCTGCACCTGGGCGTCAGCCTGGCCGAGCGGCAGCGCCAGCAGGCGTTTGGGAAAGACCAGGGCATTGTCCGGCTGATCGAAGAGTACCGGGCAGCGGAAGATACGGGCGTGCTCGCTGACGTCCGCCGGGGCGCTGTGCCTGAAGCGGACTTCGAACGGCGCCTCGTCCACGCCACTGACCCAATGGCCGAAGCTGACCCAGCCGGCCAGCGTCTCCTCGCTCATCTGCCGCTGCTGTTGCGGCAGCAGCGCCTCCCAGCAGTGCTTGACCAACGGCTCGCAACCGTCGCGCGGCGGCTCGTCGGCCAGCTCGACGCGGCCCAGGTTGCCCACCAGCGCGGCATAGCGCGCCTGGCGATGCAGGGCGTCGGAAAGGGTCGCGCAGCTCATGATCAGGTAGCCGAGTACGCCGTAGTAGCCGGGGCGCACCGCCTCGCCCAGATGCAGGCCGAGGTTGTCGTCGCCACTCAGGCGCACGCCGGCGCCAACCAGTTCGAGGTAAGCACTGGCGGCGATACGCTGGTCACGCTGGGCGAGGATCGAGGGCTCCAGATGCACCGTCTCCAGCAACTGCGTCGGCTCCACGCCGTGGCGCTGCAGATGCCCCACAAGGCCCTGCAGGTAGGCCACCGACACCGAACTGGGCAGGGGATCGCGATAGTCCATCGAGCTTTCCATTTTTTGCCCACCATCATAGGGCCAGCGGCCCGCCGGGCGCGAGCCGAAAGCCCCGCCAGGCGGGAGCCGGCTCGCATAGGCAAGCCGGCGGGGGGCCGGTATACTCCGGCCCAATCGACGCTTTATTTAAAGGATTCCGCCATGAAGCGACTGCTGCTTCCCTTCGTCGCGATCGCCCTGCTGACCGCCGCCATTGCTGGCTGCGGGCAGAAAGGCCCGCTGTACCTGCCGGACGACGAAAAGGCCAAGAACGAACACAGCAAGGACCGCTACGGTCTCTGAGGGCGTTCCCATGGACGCCTTCGACGTCCGCGGCGGGCGACTGCTCGCGGCAGACGTGCCAGCGTCGGCGATTGCCGAGCGCTTTGGCACGCCGCCGGGCGAAACCGGCGACTTCCCCGCCCGGCTTCGCGCCCCCGCCCGGAAAGAAGGTGACCTGCTGGCCGTTCATCCGGCCGGCGCCTATGGTTTCGTCATGATTTCCAACGACAACACCCGGGGCCGCGCCGCCGAGGTGCTGGCGGATAGCTCGGCCGCGCACGGGGTGCGTTGCCGCAAGAGACAAGAGCTGTTCGCCGGCGAAAGCCTGCTGCCGGACTGAGGCCGAGACGACGATGCTTCTGCGCTTTACCAAGATGCACGGGCTGGGCAATGACTTCATGGTCCTGGACCTGGTCAGCCAGCACGCCCATGTGCAGCCACGCCACGTCAAACAGTGGGGCGACCGCAATTTCGGAGTCGGTTTCGATCAACTGCTGATCGTCGAGCCGCCGAGCACACCGGACGCGGACTTCCGCTACCGCATCTTCAACTGCGACGGTACCGAGGTCGAACAGTGCGGCAACGGCGCGCGCTGCTTCGCGCGCTTCGTGGTCGACAAGCGCCTGACCGCGAAGAAGACCATCCGCGTGGAAACCAAGGGCGGCATGATCGAGCTGACCATCGCCAACGATGGCCAGGTCACCGTCGACATGGGCCCGCCGCGCCTGGTGCCCGAGCAGGTGCCGTTCAAGGCCGAGAGCGAGGCGCTGAGCTATCCCCTGGAAGTGGACGGGCAGCGCTACGAGCTGGCCGCCATCTCCATGGGCAACCCGCACGGCGTGCTGCGCGTGGATGACGTCGACAGCGCACCGGTACGCACCCTGGGCCCGAAACTCGAAGTCCACGAAAGCTTCCCGCAGAAGGCCAACATCGGCTTCCTGCAGATCGTCAATCCGCACCAGGCACGCTTGCGCGTCTGGGAACGCGGCGCCGGCGAGACACTGGCCTGCGGCACCGGCGCCTGCGCCGCCGCCGTCGCCGGCATTCGCCAGGGCTGGCTGCAATCGCCGGTACAGATCGACCTTCCCGGCGGACGGTTGTCCATCGAGTGGGCAGGACCGGGTCAGCCCGTTATGATGACCGGGCCCGCCGTGCGGGTGTTCGAAGGCCAGGTACGTCTATAAGCCTGTTCAAGGTCTTGCCGAGCGCAGCTCAGACAAGGCGGAAACAGGCGAGAAAGCGCAGTTTACGAAGAGTAGATGAGCATTTTGAGCCTGTTTCCAACGCCGTATGAGCAAAGCGCAGGCAGACATTGGACAGGCGCTGAACCGGGACGCTTATGACCGATATCCCCCAGGACCCCACCGTTACGCTCGAAGCCGAACAGGTCGCCGACTATCTTCGCCGGCACCCTGAATTCTTCGTCGACCATGACGAGCTGATCCCGGAGATGCGCATTCCGCACCAGCCGGGCGATGCCGTGTCGCTGGTGGAACGCCAGGTGCGCCTGCTGCGTGAGCGCAACATCGAGATGCGCCATCGGCTGTCGCAACTGATGGACGTAGCCCGCGACAACGATCGCCTGTTCGACAAGACCCGCCGCCTGGTGCTCGATCTGCTCGACGCCACCAGCCTCGAGGAAATCGTCAGCACGGTGGAAGACAGCCTGCGCCACGAATTCCTCGTGCCCTACGTCAGCCTGATCCTGTTCAGCGACAACAATCTGCCGGTGGGCCGCTCGGTGAGCAGCGCCGAAGCGCACCAGGCCATCGGTGGCCTGCTGTCCGGCGGCAAGACCGTCTGCGGCGTGCTGCGCCCCCACGAGCTGGCCTTCCTGTTCTGCGAAAGCGAACGCGAGCAGGTCGGGTCCGCCGCCGTCGTGCCGCTGACCTTCCAGGGTCTGCACGGCGTGCTGGCGATCGGCAGCCCCGATCCGCAGCACTATAAGAGCTCGCTGGGCACCCTGTTCCTCGGCTACGTTGCCGAAGTCCTCGCGCGCACCCTGCCGCGCTTCTCCACGCCACTGCGCTCGGTACGCTGACCTTCGCAACGCGGTAAGCTGCCAGCCTGGCTGTATCACTGGGAGCTTTCCGCGTGTCGCTCGAAGCCGATCTGGAATCCTATCTGGAACACCTGCGCAGCGAGCGCCAGGTGTCCGTGCACACGCTCGACGGCTACCGCCGCGACCTGGCGCGGCTCGCCGCGCTGTGCGAGAAATCCTCGATCAACGAATGGTCGGCGCTGCAGGTGCGCGACCTGCGCCTGTTCGTCGCCCGCCTGCACCAGCAGGGCCTTGCCAGCCGCAGCCTGGCGCGCCTGCTGTCGGCCACGCGCGGGCTGTACCAGTACCTGATCCGCGAAGGCCGCTGCCGGCACGATCCCGCCGACGGCCTCGCCGCTCCGAAGGGCGCCCGTAAGCTGCCGCGCACGCTGGATACCGACCGCACTGCGCAACTGCTCGACGGCGGCGTCGAGGACGACTTCATCGCCCGTCGCGACCAGGCGTTGCTGGAGCTGTTCTATTCCTCCGGCCTGCGCCTCTCCGAGCTGGTCGGCCTCGACCTGGAATGGCTGGACCTGAAAGACGGCCTGGTACGCGTCCACGGCAAGGGTAACAAGGTTCGCGAACTCCCGGTCGGCCGCGCCGCGCGGCAGGCCATCGAAGCCTGGCTGCCACTACGGGCCAGCGTGTCGCCGCAGGACAACGCCGTCTTCATCGGCCGCAGCGGCAAGCGCCTGACGCCGCGCGCCATCCAGCTGCGGGTGCGCGAGGCCGGCGTGCGCGAGCTGGGCCAGCACCTGCACCCGCACATGCTGCGGCATTCGTTCGCCAGTCATATGCTCGAATCCTCCCAGGACCTGCGCGCGGTACAGGAGCTGCTCGGCCACGCCGACATCGCCACCACGCAGATCTATACCCACCTGGACTTCCAACACCTCGCCACGGTCTACGACCAGGCGCACCCGCGGGCACGCCGTAAACCCGGAGCAGAAGAATGAGTATCCGTCTGGTCACCTTCGATCTCGACGACACGCTGTGGGACGTCGCCCCGGTGATGAACAGCGCCGAAGCCACCCTGCGTGACTGGCTCGCGGTGCACGCTGCACAGCTCGGCCCGGTGCCCATCGAGCACCTGTGGGCAATCCGTTCGCGGCTGATGGAGCAGGACCCGATGCTCAAGCACCGCCTGAGTGAGCTGCGCCGGCGCATCCTGTTCCACGCGCTGCTCGACGCGGGTTATCCACAGCCCGAGGCGACGGAGCTGGCCGAGGCCGGCTTCCAGACCTTCCTCCAGGCGCGACACCAGGTGGCACTGTTCCCCGAGGTGCATCCGACCCTGGAGCAACTGGCCAACCGCTTCATCCTCGGCGTGCTCACCAACGGCAACGCCGACGTGCGCCGGCTGGGCCTGGCGGACTACTTCCAGTTCGCCCTGTGCGCGGAAGAACTGGGCGTCGGCAAGCCCGATCCGCATCCCTTCCAGGAAGCGCTCAAGCGCGGCGGCGTCGCCGCCGAACACGCCGTGCACATCGGCGACCACCCCAGCGATGACATCGCCGGCGCGCGCCGCGCGGGCATGAAGGCGATCTGGTTCAACCCCGCACGCAAGCAATGGGACGGCGAAGAAGCGCCCAGCGCGATCATCCACAACCTGGCAGAGCTGCCGGGCGTCCTGGCGAAGCTCTGATACTCCTGCTCGCTCCTACAGCACGGCACGCCGCAATAATCGGACATGAAAAAGCCCCGCCGCTCCAGACGGAGCGACGGGGCTTTTCGTATTGCGTCAGATATCAGATAGGGCGGCTGCCGTATTTGCTATCCGGCTTCTTGGGCGGGTCGGCCACGACGTTGGGTTCGATCTCCTGCACCTTGCCACCACGATTGAGGAACTCCTCCATAGCGCGGGCCAGTGCGTCACGATCCTTCTGCTTGGCTTCGACCGAGGGCAGTTCCTCTTCTTCTGCGGCGGCCTTGGCTTTCTTGCCACCGCCCTTGGAAGAAGGGGCTTCATCCCCATCGCCGCTGTCTGCTTCGGCGTCGCCGTCGTCGGCTGCGGCGAGCTCTTCGCCATCATCCTCGTCAGCGCCGTCCAGCTCGTCCTGTTCCAGTTCTTCGTCGCTCATCGTTCAACCTCTGTGGTGCTGCAAAGCACGTTAGTTATAGCCCAGCTGCGCGCTTTGACGAACGCCGCCGGAAAAAATTCATACAAGCTCGCCCTGCCAGGTCGCCACTATCCTGCGCGGGCCGCCGTGGTCACGGTGCTCGCCCAGATAGATACCCTGCCAGGTGCCCATTGCCAAGCCTCCCTGCTGTATCGGCAGCGTCAGCTGACAGCCCAGCAGGCTCGACTTGAAATGCGCCGGAAGGTCATCCGGCCCCTCGTAGTCATGCTCGTAGCCGCCTTCACCCTGGGGCACCAGGCGATTGAAGAACCGCTCGAAATCGCGACGCACCGAGGGATCGGCATTCTCGTTGACCGTCAACGAGGCGGAGGTGTGCTGCAACAGCAGGTGCAGCAGGCCTACCCGGCACTTCGACAGCTCCGGCAACGCGGCCAGGATCTCGTCGGTGACCAGGTGGAAACCTCGCGGGCGAGGGCGCAGGGTGATGGACTTCTGCTGCCACATGGCGGGCACTTCTCCGTCGCTAACGGTGATGCGCGCGCATTCTAGCGTGCTGATCGAAAAAGCAAAGGGCGCCCGAGGGCGCCCTTCGTCGAACTTGCGCGAACCCTTACAGGTTGTAGCCGCGTTCGTTGTGCAGGGAGAGGTCCAGACCCACGGTTTCCTCTTCCTCGGTGACGCGCAGGCCCATGACCAGGTCCAGGACCTTGAGGATCACGAAGCTGACGATACCGGTGTAGACGATGGTGAAGGCCACGCCCTTGAACTGGGTGAACAGCTGCGCGCCGATGTCGGTCACGGTGCCGAAGCCGCCCAGGGCCGGCGCTGCGAACACGCCGGTGAGCAGGGCGCCGACGATACCGCCGACCGCATGCACGCCGAAGGCGTCCAGGGAGTCGTCATAGCCGACGGCGCGCTTGAGGCTGGTAGCGGCGAAGAAGCAGATCACGCCGGCCGCCAGGCCGATCACGATGGCGCCCATCGGGCCGCAGGTACCGGCGGCCGGGGTGATGGCCACCAGGCCGGCAACCACACCCGAAGCGATGCCCAGGGCGCTCGGCTTACCGTGGGTGATCCACTCGGCGAACATCCAGCCCAGGGCGGCGGCGGCGGTGGCGATCTGGGTGACCAGCATGGCCATGCCGGCAGTGCCGTTGGCAGCAGCGGCGGAACCGGCGTTGAAGCCGAACCAGCCCACCCACAGCAGCGCGGCGCCGATCAGGGTGTAGCCCAGGTTGTGCGGTGCCATGGCAGCGGTCGGGTAGCCCTTGCGCTTGCCCAATACGATGCACGCCACCAGGCCGGCGATACCGGCGTTGATGTGCACCACGGTGCCACCGGCGAAGTCCAGCACGCCCCAGTCCCACAGCAGGCCGCCGTCACCACTCCAGACCATGTGGGCGATCGGTGCGTAGACCAGGGTGAACCACAGCGCGGTGAAGATCAGCATGGCCGAGAACTTCATGCGCTCGGCGAAGGCGCCGACGATCAGGGCCGGAGTGATGATCGCGAAGGTCATCTGGAACATCACGAAGATGCTTTCCGGGAACAGCGCCGCGGCAGAGGTCAGGCCGGTGCTGGTCAGGCCACTGAGGAAGGCCTTGTCCAGGCCGCCGACGAAGGAGGCGAAGTTGACCACGCCCTTCTCCATACCGACGGTATCGAAGGCCAGGCTGTAGCCGTAGACGACCCAGAGGATGCTGATCAGCGCGGTGATCGCGAAGCACTGCATCATGATCGACAGGACGTTCTTGGCGCGCACCATGCCGCCGTAGAACAGGGCCAGGCCGGGGATGGTCATCAGCAGCACCAGGGCACTGGAAATCAGCATCCAGGCGGTGTCACCGCTGTTCAGGACGGGGGCCGCAGCCTCGTCGGCCAAGGCCAGACCGGGCATTGCGAGGGGCAATAGGGCGCCTAGCCCTGCGTATTTGCGCAGAGTCATTGTTGTTTCTCCTGGGGCGTGGGGTTCGGTGTGGGCTTGGCTTAGATCGCGTCGGTGCCGGTTTCGCCGGTACGGATACGAATGGCCTGTTCCAGATTTACGACAAAGATCTTGCCGTCACCGATCTTCCCGGTGTTGGCGGCCTTGGTGATGGCTTCGATAACACGATCCAGCTGGTCATCGGCAATGGCGACATCGATCTTCACCTTCGGCAGGAAATCGACAACGTATTCCGCGCCACGGTACAGCTCGGTGTGGCCCTTCTGCCGGCCGAAGCCTTTGACTTCGGTCACAGTGATGCCCTGCACGCCGATCTCGGACAGCGACTCACGAACGTCGTCCAGCTTGAACGGCTTGATGATGGCTGTGACTAGCTTCATGTAACTCTCTCCCGTGTTTTGGTGGACCCGCCCCAGGAAGAACGAACCCGGAGACAAGTCTAAGCGCAGTGTCTGGCTTTTGTAATGCGCCGGCCGCCCTACCTCAGCACTCCGACTGCGTTGATCGAAGCGATCCCCTGCCTCGCCTGCCGCACCGGAACTGCATCGGTGCACGCCATGTATGCCCCAAAGCATGAAGCTTGCCAGTTCGTGGAAATGCCCGCGCCATCAGGCACTTGGCTTAAAAAAGGAGTTTCTGGCGATTCGCCAGCGCCGCCCGGGCGCACCGAAAGCGCGCACGGCGGGCGGGCACACTGCTCAAAAAGCGTGCAACCCCGCACGCCGCAGCCGGCGGCGGCTGCGTGATAGACTGCGCTCTGATTCAATCCGGAACCCATGAACCATGCTGCCGCCCAAAGCCTTCCTCGATGCCATCAGCCAACAAGCCGGACGTCTGTTCGGTGGCGAATCGCCCCTGCCGAAGGCCGAGCTGGAAGCCCAGTTCAAGGTTCTGATGCAGAGCGCCTTCAGCAAGCTCGACCTGGTCAGCCGCGACGAATTCGACAGCCAGATGGTCGTCCTCGCCCGTACCCGCGCGCGCCTCGAGGCGCTGGAAGCCAAGGTCGCGGAAATGGAAGCCAAGCTCTCGCCGCCCGCCGCCGAACCCGCCGAGTAATCCCCTCCTGGCGGGCGGCATGCGATCCAGGAGTGATCCATGTCCCTCGCCATCGTCCATAGCCGCGCCCAGGTCGGCGTGGAAGCGCCCGGCGTCATCGTCGAGGCACACCTGGCCAACGGCCTGCCTTCCCTGACCCTGGTCGGCCTGCCCGAAGGCGCCGTGAAAGAGAGCAAGGACCGCGTGCGCAGCGCCCTGCTCAACGCCGGCTTCGATTTCCCCAACCGACGCATCACCCTGAACCTCGCCCCGGCCGACCTGCCGAAGGATGGCGGGCGCTTCGACCTGGCCATTGCCCTGGGCATCCTCGCCGCCAGCGGCCAATTGGCCGACGCTGCCGGGCTGGATGAACTGGAATGCCTGGGCGAACTGGCGCTGTCCGGCACTTTGCGCCCGGTCCCCGGAGTACTACCCGCCGCCCTGGCTGCCCGCGCCGCCGGCCGCGCCCTGGTGGTGCCGAAGGAGAACGCCGAAGAGGCCAGCCTCGCCAGCGGCCTGACCGTCTATGCCGTCGGCCACCTGCTGGAACTGGCCGCGCACTTCAGCGGCCAGGAGCGACTGCGTCCTTATGAGGCGAACGGCCTGATGCGGGTGACGCCGCCCTATCCGGACCTGTCGGAAGTCCAGGGCCAGGCCGCCGCCAAGCGCGCGCTATTGGTCGCCGCTGCCGGGGCGCACAACCTGCTGTTCAGCGGTCCGCCCGGCACCGGCAAGACCCTGCTCGCCAGCCGCCTGCCCGGTCTGATGCCGCCGCTGAACGAAGACGAGGCATTGCAGGTTGCGGCGATCCATTCCGTGGCAGGTCGCGGGCCGCTGACTCACTGGCCACAGCGCCCCTTCAGACAACCGCACCACACCGCCTCCGCGCCGGCGCTGGTCGGCGGGGGAAGCCGCCCGCAGCCGGGCGAGATCACACTGGCGCACGAGGGTGTGTTGTTCCTGGATGAATTGCCGGAGTTCGATCGCAAGGTCCTGGAGGTTCTCCGCGAACCGCTGGAAGGGGGCGAAATTGTCATCGCCCGCGCCAGCGGCCGTGTGCGCTTCCCGGCACGCTTCCAGTTGGTGGCAGCGATGAACCCCTGCCCCTGCGGCTATCTCGGCGACCCCAGCGGCCGTTGCCGCTGTTCGCCGGAACAGATCCAGCGCTACCGCGCCAAGCTCTCCGGGCCGCTGCTGGACCGCATCGACCTGCACCTCACCGTCAACCGTGAAAGCACCACCCTTGCCCCCAGCGGGCCCAGCACCAGCAGCGCGGAACTGGCCACTCAGGTCGCCGCTGCCCGCCAGCGCCAACTCGCCCGCCAGGGCTGCGCGAACGCGTTTCTTACGCTGAAGAAAATGCACCAATATTGTGCATTAAGCCCGGAAGACCAGGCCTGGCTGGAAAAGGCCGGCGAACGCCTGAACCTGTCACTGCGCGCCCTGCACCGGATTCTCAAGGTCGCCCGCACCCTTGCCGACCTGCAGCAGGAAGACCGCATCGCGCGCCCGCACCTGGCCGAAGCGCTGCAATACCGTGCGGGGCACTAGCGCGGCAGGCCCTCGGCGATGACGAGGAGATTCAGCTCGACCGTCGCATTCTTCGGCAACTGATAGACGCCGACCGACGTGCGCGTGTGCACACCGGCCACGCCCAGCACCTCATACAGGACTGCCGAGGCGCCGTCGGCCACCTCGCTGTGCTGGGTAAAGTGCTCCGCCGACTGCACGAACACATTGAGCTGCAGCACCTTGCGCACCCGCTCGAGATCCCCCAGCGCCTGTCGCAGCAGCGCCAGCGCCCGCATCACACAGACTTTGGCGGCCCGTTGGGCGTCGGCCAGCGACACCTCACTGCCCGCCCGACCGGTGACGACGATTTCATCGCCTACTCGCGGAATCTGCCCGCTCAGGTGCACCTGGTTTCCCTCGATGAGGAAAGGCACGTAGTTGCCACCGATCTTCATTTCACCGCTGAAGTCGTAGCCGAGCTCGGCGGCAATCCGTTCAAACGCAGCAGCGCGCGTCTCGCTCATAAGTGCTCCCTGATTGGTCTGGAGGTGATCAGCAGCGCCAGAATGGCCGCATCGCTTCCAGCTTCGCCTGCTCGCGGCTGATGCCGATGTCGCGCAATTGCTCGTCGGAGAGCTCCAGCAGTTGCTTGCGGGTGCGCACGCGGCGCCAGAACTGCTGCCAGCGGCTTTCGCCGTGCTCACGCGGCGCCACGCGGGTGCCGGGGATCTCCAGCAGTTCCTGTTGATAAAGGGTCAGCCGCACATCGCTCAGGCCGCTCATGTCGTCACTCCTCCAGTCGGGTTCCTCGGACGTGGGGCAAGCGTGACGAATCGGGGAAAATCATTACAGATTCAACACGACAAAGTTTTTTCCATACAGAACTGGGCGAAATCGGTCTGAATGGCGTATTTTTTCCCGATCTGTACTGCATCGAGCCGAACCAACCCGGCACGGGAGATCTGTCATGAAACGCTACGCGCAGTTGGCCGCCACCCTCGGCGAACGCATCGAGCAAGGCCTGTATCGCCCTGGCGACCGCCTGCCCTCGGTGCGCGCGCTAAGCGAAGAACATGGCGTCAGTATCAGCACCGTGCAGCAGGCCTATCGCGTACTGGAAGATGACGGCCTGGTGGAGCCGCGGCCCAAGTCCGGCTACTTCGTGCCGGAACGTCGCGAACTGCCGCCGATGCCGGCGATGACTCGCCCGGCACAGCGGCCGGTGGATGTGTCGCAGTGGGACCAGGTTCTGGAACAGGTGCGCCGCGCGCCGGGCGGCGATTTCGTCCAGCTCGGGCGCGGCACGCCGGATATCGCCAGCCCTTCGCTCAAGCCGCTGCAACGCGCGATGGTGCATGCCGCGCGGCGGACCGACCTGCAGAGCCTGGGCTACGAAGGCATCCAGGGCTCGCTGCCGCTGCGCGAGCAGATCGCCCGGCTGATGCTCGACTCCGGCTGCCAGGTGCCGCCCAGCGAGATCGTCATCACCACCGGGTGCCAGGAAGCGCTGGCCATCACCCTGCGCGCCATCTGCGAACCGGGGGACATCATCGCCATCGACTCGCCGAGCTTCCACGGCGCCATGCAGGCGCTCAAGGCGTATGGCCTGAAGGCGCTGGAAATTCCCACCGACCCCACCAATGGCATCAGCCTGGAAGCGCTGGAACTGGCGATGGAACAGTGGCCGGTGAAGCTGATCCTGCTCACCCCCAACTGCAACAATCCGCTGGGCTACATCATGCCCGACGCCCGTAAGCGCGCCCTGCTGACGCTGGCCGCGCGCTACGACGTGCCGATCCTCGAGGACGACGTCTACGGTGAACTGGCCTACGCCTTCCCGCGCCCACGCAGCATCAAGTCCTTCGACACCGACGACCGCGTCCTGCTGGCCAGCTCCTTCTCCAAGACGGTCGCGCCCGGCCTGCGCACCGGCTGGGTGGTACCGGGGCGCTACCTGGATCGCATCCTGCACTTCAAGTACATCGCCAGTGGCACCTGCGCGCCGCAGCCGCAGATGGCCCTGGCCGAGTTCGTCGGCGGCGGCCACTACGAGCCGCACATCCGCCGCATGCGCGCGCAGTACCAGCGCCACCGCGACCTGATGACCGAGTGGGTCGGCCGCTACTTCCCCGAAGGCGCGCGAGTCACCCGGCCGCGCGGCGGCTTCATGCTCTGGGTCGAGTTCGACCCGCAGTTCGACAGCGTGCGGCTGAACCACGAATTGCGCCGCGACAACGTACAGGTAGCGGCGGGCAACATCTTTTCCGCCTCGGGCAAATACCGCAACTGCATCCGCATGAACTACTCCAACCGCGACCTGCCGCTGATCGAAGCGGCCGTGCGCAAGGTCGGCGCCTGCGCCGGGCGGCTCACCGCCGAGTTGCGCGAGCAGCAAGCGGAGCCGCTGCCGGCCTGAGGCGAAACATTTATCCACAGCCCGGCGCTGCCGCATGGCCGCGCCCTGCTGTACCTTGGTTTCCTTTTGCCGGGCTCCTGCCTTGACCAGTCTGACCCTCGGCCCACTGGCCATTCCCCTGCCCCACGTCCTGCTCTACCTCGGCTTCTTCGGTGCGCTGCTGGCCGGCTGGCTGGCCGGGCGCAGGCGCGGCGCCAATCCAGAAGGTGCGCTGTTCGCCATGTTCCTCGGCGGCCTGCTGGTGGCACGGCTGGCATTCGTTGCGCGCTATGCCGAGCAGTACGCGGCGACGCCCCTGAGCATTGTGGATATCCGCGATGGCGGGTTTCTCGCGCTACCGGGCGTGATCGCCGCTGCGCTGATCGGCGCCGTGCTGGCCTGGCGCAGGGCCGCACTGCGTCGCCCGCTGGCCGTCGCCGCCGTGGTCGGCGTATGCCTGTGGGGCGGCGGCAAGGCAGTGACTTCGGCGCTGGATCGCAGCCAGCAGCTTCCCGAACTCACGGTGATGGACTTGCGCGGGGCGGCCGTGGACCTGCGCGCGCGGGATGGCCGGCCCATGGTGGTGAACCTCTGGGCCACCTGGTGCCCACCGTGCCGGCGCGAAATGCCGGTGCTGGAGGCCGCCCAGAAGCAGCGCAGTGATGTGCGCTTCCTGCTGGTCAACCAGGGTGAGAACGCCGAAGCCGTGCAGCGTTTCCTGCGCGACCAGGGCCTGAGCGAAGCGGCAGTATTGCTCGACAGCGGCAACCGCCTGGGCCAGCTCACCGGTTCCTACGGCATGCCCACCACCCTGTTCTACGACGCCCAGGGGCGCCTGAAGCACAGCCAGATGGGCGAGCTTTCTGCTGCCAGCCTGGAGTACGGGCTGGGCCAGCTCAAGGACTGACCCACAGTAAAAGCCGCGAATTCGTAAGCGGCTGGGAGGCCAGAGCAGGGGAATGGCGCAAGAGTGGACTCCGTCCGCGATGGGGCCCGGCGCGATACGAGCCTATCGCGGACGAAGCCAACTCGTGCAAAAGCGCTAAGCGCTTACTGCTTACTGGATCTCCTCCGGCGTGACGATCACCCAGTTCTTGTCGGCGGTCACCGGCTGGCCGAGCTTGGCCTGAGCTTCGGCATTCTTCTTGATCATGCCGTTGAGCTGGTCCATGTACTTGGCCTTGCGGTTGATCCACAGGTGCACGCCGTTCTCGGCGGTTCCGTTGAACAGCATGTAGCCGTCGCTGCTGGGCGTATCGCCGCCGACCAGGATGGGCTTCTTCCACTGGTCGATATAGGTGAGGATCGCCGCCTGCTTGCCGGCCATCCAGGTCGCCGGAGTCCACAGGTAGGGGGTGATTTCCAGGTTCAGGTTGGCCTTGGGATCGTACTTGCCCTCGCTGATCTGCTTGCGCGCGGTGGTCAGCGCGCCACTCTGGCGGTCCTTGAGCAGGGTGGTGACGCCGATGACGTTCTCCGGCTTCACGTTGTAGCCGTACTTGGGATCGCTGGCGACCATGCGCACCAGTTCCTCATGGGCGGCGGTCATCACATAGACCTCGATGCCGTTCTCCATCAGCTTGTTGTACAGCTCGGTCTGGCCGGTGAAGACCTTGGGCGGGTTGATCGAGAGGGTCTTGACCACATCGCCTTCGTAATAGGTGCTGGGCACCGGCTTGCCGTAGGCCATCAGCTCGTCGACATAGCCCTTGAGCTCCTTGAGGGTGAAGCCGGAGAACACCTGGGCGACCCAGGGGTAGCAGACCAGGTCGTCGACTTCGCAGAGGCGGTAGTAGTAGCTGTTGAGGCTTTCCTTGTGGCCGTTCACGTCCTTGAAGGGGATCAGCTTGAGTGAGGGATCGAGCTTCTCGCGGGTCAGCACGCCTTTCATTTCCAGGAAGGGCAGCAGCGATTCCTCGAGGTCGTAGCGGTAGCTGGTGTTGTCCATGTCGAAGACCGCGAAGGCGCCCTTGTTGGCATTGGCAGCGATCAAGGCGTCGAGCTGCTTGGCGGCGGGCGCCGGCCAGTGCTTCAGCTCAGTGGCGGCAAACGTGGTGCTGGCGAGGCCGGCCAGGATCAGGCCGGCGAGCAAGGTGCGCATGGGCTTCATGGAATTCCCCCGAGTGGTGTTGTTGGAATGGGGAAGGCCCGAAACGGGCCCTCGCTGGACTAGTCCAGCAATGACCCTAGCAAAGCGCTGTTTCAGCTCTGCGACGGCAGCGACGCGAACCGTCGCGAAGGCGGCAGGACATATCCATACGCGCCACGCGGCTTTGCCGGCAGCGACGACTGGTCTAGTTCACCGCACGGCGCAGGCGGCCGGGGGCCTCGCCGTAGGTGTCCCTGAACTTCTTGGTGAAGGAGGCCTGGGACTGGTAGCCGACCTGGGCGGCAATGTCGCAGAGGCGCAGCTGCGAGGTGCTCAGCAGGCGGTAGGCCAGTTCCATGCGCACTGTGGTCAGCAGCGCCCAGGGCGACCGCCCGGCAACCTGGGTGAACAGGCGCGTGAAAGTGGCGCGGGACATGTTCGCCCGTTCGGCCAGGGCCTCGATGGTCCATTCGTGGGCAGGATCGTCGAGCATGGCCTGCCAGGCGCGGCTCAGGCGCCTGTCGGCGAGCAATGCCAGGGTGCCGCTGCTGGGGGTGTGCTCCTGCAGGTAGACGCGCAGGATCAGGGTGAACAGCGCCGAGGACAATGCATCGACCAGGAAGCGCGCACCGGCCTGGTTGCCGTCAGCCTCGGCGCGCAGCAGGCCGACCAGCGCGGCCACGGCATCGCCCAGTCCATTGTCCTGGCAGGACACCTTCAGGACGCTCGGCAAGGAGCCGATCAGCAGCGAGCCGCGCTGGTAATGGAAGCTGCCGCAAAGCATGTCCAGCTCGCCTTCGCCCGTGCCAAGGCGATGGACCGGCAACAGGCCCGCCTCGTGGACTTCCGGCGACTGCGCGGCCACCCGAGCGCCTTGGCTGCGCAACAGGTGGGCTGCACCGTCGGGAAGGACCAGTACGTCGCCTGCCTCGAGGTCCAGGGCCTGTCCGTCGGGCATTTCCGCCCGGCAGCTGCCGGACAGCACCACGTGGTACTGCGCCGTCCCCTCGGGCAAGGGCTCGTGGTCCAGCGCCCAGTCGCCGAGGAAGCGGCAACGCAGGTCGAGACTGCCGCGCAGGCCAGCGAGCTGGATGAGGTGGTCGATGGAGTTCATGGGATTCCCGGCGAAGGCAACGGCTGACAGATTATCCGCAGCGACAGGTCATTCGAAGTAGTCCACCGCTGGCATCTGCATCGCCTGCATCTCCGCCTGGAGGAATTCGCGCAGCCGCCGCAGGCGCCCCTGGTCTCGGCGTGCGCGGGGCCAGACCAGGTAGTAACTCTCGCCACTGGCGACGGCACTGGGCCAGGGCAGTGCCAGGCGGCCCTGATTGGCATCCTCGGCGACCATCACCAGGTCGCCGATGGAAACACCGTAGCCGCGGGTCGCAGCGACTATGCCCAGCTCGAGGGTATCGAATACCTGTCCGCCCTTGAGCGAGACCTGCTCCCCCAGGCCCATGCGCTGCAACCAGCGCCGCCAGTCGCGACGGTCGGGGGTGGGGTGCAGCAGTTCGGCGCCGGCCAGCCGCTCGGCGTCCCAGGGGCCATCCGCCAGCAGCGCGGGCGAGCCGACGGGAATCAGCCATTCGGGAAACAGCAAGGCGGCCTCCCAGTCCGGCGGGAAGTGCCCCGAGCTCAGCAGCACCGCGCAATCGAAGGGCTCATGCACGAAGTCGACGCGATCCACGTCCATCCAGGCACTGGTCAGCTGCACCTCGATATCGCTGTTCTGCATGCGGAACTTGCTCAGCCGCGCCAGCAACCAGCGCATGGTCAGGGTGGACGGCGCCTTCAGCCGCAGTACGCCTTCGTCCGCGCGCAGGCTGGCGCAGGCGCGCTCCAGCGCATCGAAGCCGTCGCGCAGGCCGGGCAGCAGCATCCGTGCGGTTTCGCTCAGCTCCAGCTGGCGGCCGCGGCGCTGGAACAGCCGGCAGGCGAAGTGTTCTTCCAGGGTCTTGATGTGCCGGCTCACCGCGCTCTGGGTGATCGCCAATTCCTCGGCGGCGCGGGTGAAGGACGCGTGCCGCGCGGCAGCCTCGAAGGCGCGCAGGGCGTAAAGGGGCGGCAACTGGCGGTTCATGGCGGGCTCCGGCTGTCTTAAACATGAGTATGACTCATGGATGGCATCGCATTTTTCCTTTTGTGCCCGCGTCCATAACGGCCGGAGAATGGGCCATTCCTATCGATGCGGCGCCTGCCGCTTGCTGAGCCTGACTCATGAAACGCCCGTACCGTGACGAACTCGCCGCCATCCTGCGCCTGGCCGGCCCGCTGATTGCCGCCCAACTGGCCTACGTCGCCATGGTGTTCACCGACACCGTGATGATGGGCAAGCTCGGCCGCGAGGCGCTGGCCGCCGGTGGGTTGGGTGCATCTACTTATGCGCTGATCTCGACCTTCTGCGTAGGCGTGGTGGCGGCCACCGGCAACCTGGTGGCGATCCGGCATGGCGCAAAAGACGCCCGCGGCGTAGTCGAAGCCACCCAGGCCGGCCTGTGGATCGGCGCCGCGTTGGCGCTGCTGGCGGGCCTGTTGCTGTGGAACCTCGGGCCGATCCTGATCGCCTTCGGCCAGGCCCCGGAAACGGTCGCCGGCACCATGAGTTTTCTGCACAGCATCGTCTTCGCCCTGCCCGGCTACATGGCCTTGATGGTGCTGCGCGGCTTCACCAGCGCCATCGAGCGGCCCGGCCCGGTCATGGCCATCAGCCTGATCGGCGCGCTGGCCAACTTCGCCCTCAATTACGCCTTCATCGAAGGACTGTTCGGCCTGCCGCGCCTGGGGCTGGCGGGGATCGGCATGGTCACCGCGGTGGTGATGAATGCGTTGCCGGTGATCTTCGCCCTGTACCTGCGCTGGCACCGGGCGTACGCGCCCTACCCGCTGCTGAAGGGATTGTCGAAGCCGGACTTCAAGGTGATCGGCGAATCGCTACGGCTGGGCATTTCCATCGGCGGCACCTACGCCGTGGAGTCGGGCATGTTCACCGTGGCGACGCTGTGCATGGGCGTGATCGGCAGCACCGCGCTGGCGGCGCACCAGATCGCCATCCAGTCGGTGTATGTGGCCTTCATGGTGCCCATGGGGCTTTCCTACGCGGTGACCTTCCGCATCGGCCAGCATTACGGCGCGGGCCGGCTGTTCGAGGCGAGACGCGCCGGGCGGCTGGGCATCGGCTTCGGCGCCAGCTGCATGTTTGCCTTCGCCGCGCTGTTCTGGCTGGCCCCGGAGCTGGTCATCGGCCTGTTCATCGACCACAACGACCCAGCCAACCGCGACGTGGTGCAACTGGCCGTCGGCCTGCTGGCCATCGCCGCGTGGTTCGAGCTGTTCGACGGTACCCAATGCATCGCCATGGGGGCGATCCGTGGCTTGAAGGATGCGCGCACGACCTTCCTGGTCGGGCTGGCCGGCTACTGGCTGGTGGGCGTACCGATGGCGCTGCTGCTGGCCTTCCCTCTGGGCTGGGGACCGAGTGGCGTATGGTGGGGCCTGGCGTCGGGCCTGGCCTGCGCGGCCATCGGGCTGACGCTGGCCTTCGAGACGAAGACATCGCGATTGCTGCGTCCGAGCCTGCCGGCCGCGGAGCTGGTCGCTAGCTGACCGAGTCCTGCAGGCGCAGCGCACGGTTGGCGCCAAAGACCAGGAAACGCGCCAGCTCCGGCAAAGGCAGCGGGCGGCTGATCCAGTAACCCTGGACCTGGTCACAGCCGAACTGGCGCAACTCATCCTGCTGGGCGGCGGTCTCGACGCCTTCGGCGACCACTTCCAGGTTCAGGTTGTGCGCCAGGTTGATCATGGCCCGTACCAGTTGCAGGTTTTCCGGGCGCACGTGCATGCCGCCGACGAAACTCTTGTCGATCTTCAGCAGGGTGATCGGCAGGCTGTTGAGGTGCACGAAGGAGGAGAAGCCGGTACCGAAATCGTCCAGCGAGAAGCGCACGCCCAGCCGGCCGAGGGCCTGCATGGTCTGCAGGACCTGGTCGCTGCGGCGCATCACGGCGGTCTCGGTGAGTTCGAATTCCAGCCACTGGGCGTCGACGCCGCGCTCGCGGATCAGTCGCTCCAGGGTCGGCAGCAACTGGCTGTCCTGGAACTGGCGGAACGACAGGTTCACCGCCATGTGCAGCGGCGGCAGGCCGCGCCCGCGCAGCCACTGCATGTCGCGCAGGGCGCGGGAGATGACCCAGTAACCCAGCGGCACGATCAGCCCGCTTTCCTCGGCCAGCGGCACGAAGTCGCCCGGCGTCAGCAGGCCGCGCTCGGGATGGCGCCAGCGCACCAGGGCCTCGAGGCCGACGATCTGCCCGCTGTGCAGGTCCAGGCGCGGCTGGTAGTGCAGCTCCAGCTCGTCGCGACGCAGCGCCCGGCGCAGTTCGCTCTCCAGGTCGGCAAGGCTGCGGGCGCCACGGTTGATGCGCTCATCGAAGATGTGGAAGGTGCAGCCCTGGCGCGACTTGGCCTGTTGCATGGCGATGTGCGCGTGCCACAGCAACGGGTCGGCGGCTTCACCGGCGCGGGCGTGGGCCATGCCCAGGCTGCAGCCCAGCAGCAGGCTTTCGCCCTCGACCCAGTAGGGTTCGCCCAGGGACTCGACTATCAGTTCGGCGACCTTCTCCACCCGTGCCGGATCGCGGCGGGTGTCCAGCAGCAGGGCGAACTCGTCGCTGCCCAGGCGGGCGATGTGGTCGCCGTTGTCCAGGTGCGCCTTCAGCCGTGCCACCACCTGCAGGATCAGGCGGTCGCCGGCCTGGTGGCCGAGGGCGTCGTTGACGTGGCGGAAGTTGTCCAGGTCCAGGTGGCCCAGCGCCAGGCCGCGCCCTTCGCTCTCGCTCAGCCGGGCGGCGAGCAGGGTCTGGAAACCCTGGCGGTTGGCGATGCCGGTCAGCGGGTCCTGCTCGGCCAGGCTCTGCAGGGTGTTCTGCAGCGAAGTGCGCTCGCGCACGTAGCGCAGGGTACGGCGCAGGACTTCGACACCGAGGGATTCGGCCACCAGGTAGTCGGCGACGCCGACGGGCTCTTCCGCGGGCTCGCGCTCCAGCAGCAGGATCAGCGGCAGGTGGCACTGGTGGGCGGACGGCAACTTGGCGGGCGTGGCGAGCACCAGGCCGACCTGATCCTCGTCGAACAGGGCGCTGGCGGCTTGCCAGGACGGGGCCGTGATCAGCGAATAGCCCGGCCCCAACGCGGCCAGATGCCCGCGCAGTAGCTGGGCCCACTGCGGCGCTTCCGCCAGCAGGAGCAGGCGCGTTGGTTCGACCGACGCTGCCAAGCGACCCCCATGTATCTCTAGAAAGAGGGGAAACTCCAGGCACCATCCCTGCGCCCATTTCCCCCGGTTTTGAAGCGACGCCATCCGGACATCCAGTGGATGTAGACGAAACTTCAGAGAAACTCTTAAGAGTTTTCTTCAAGTAATGCTGTCACAAGCCTAATACATGTACAGATTTATCCAAAACACATAAGTACGATCGTGTCACAGATCGCCGCTATTCCGAGCGGCACCCCGACGCCCGGCAGGGCCTGCTAGAATATGCCCCCGCTTCACTAAAGACCCCCGCCTTCATGTCCCGACTCAATCCCCGGCAGCAAGAGGCCGTGAACTACGTCGGCGGCCCGCTCCTGGTGCTGGCCGGCGCCGGCTCCGGCAAGACCAGCGTGATCACCCGCAAGATCGCCTACCTCGTGCAGCAATGCGGCATCCGCGCCCAGTACATCGTCGCCGTGACCTTCACCAACAAGGCCGCACGCGAGATGAAGGAGCGCGTCAGCACCCTGCTGCGCCCGGGCGAAGGCAAGGGCCTGACCGTCTCGACCTTCCACAACTTGGGCCTGAACATCATCCGCAAGGAACACGCGGCCCTGGGCTACAAGCCCGGCTTCTCGATCTTCGACGAGAGCGATGTGAAGGCGCTGATGACCGACATCATGCAGAAGGAATATTCCGGCGATGACGGTCTGGACGAGATCAAGAACCTGATCGGCAGCTGGAAGAACGACCTGATCCTTCCGGAAGAGGCGCTGGAAAAGGCGCGCAACCCCAAGGAACAGACCGCGGCCATGGTCTACCTGCATTACCAGCGCACGCTCAAGGCGTACAACGCGGTGGACTTCGACGACCTCATCCTGCAGCCGGTGAAGCTGTTCCAGGAGCACCCGGAGATCCTCGACAAGTGGCGCAACCGCGTGCGCTACATGCTGGTGGACGAATACCAGGACACCAACGCCAGCCAGTACCTGCTGGTGAAGATGCTGGTGCAGCAGCGCGCGCACTTCACCGTGGTGGGTGACGACGACCAGTCGATCTACGCCTGGCGCGGCGCGCGCCCGGAAAACCTGATGCAGCTCAAGGATGACTTTCCCTCGCTGAAGGTGGTGATGCTGGAGCAGAACTACCGCTCCACCAGCCGTATCCTCAAATGCGCCAACATCCTCATCGCCAACAATCCCCACGTGTTCGAGAAGCAGCTGTGGAGCGAGATGGGCGAAGGCGACCCGATCCGCGTGATCCGTTGCCGCAACGAGGAGTCCGAGGCCGAGCGGGTGGCGATGGAAATCCTCACCATCCACCTGAAGACGCAGCGGCCCTACAGCGAATTCGCCATCCTCTACCGGGGCAACTATCAGGCGAAGCTGATCGAACTGAAACTCCAGCATCACCAGATTCCCTATCACCTGTCAGGCGGCACCAGTTTCTTCGGACGCCAGGAGGTGAAGGACCTGATGTCCTATTTCCGCCTGCTGGTGAACCCGGACGATGACAACGCCTTCCTCCGGGTGATCAACGTGCCGCGCCGCGAGATCGGCTCCACCACGCTGGAGAAGCTCGGCAACTACGCCACCGAGCGCGGATGCTCGATGTTCAACGCCTCCGGCGAACTCGGCCTGTCCGAACACCTGGACGCCCGCTACATCGAGCGCCTGCAGCGCTTCAAGCGCTTCATCGACAAGGTCCGCGAGCAATGCGCCGGCAGCGACCCGATCGGCGCGCTGCGGAGCATGGTGATGGACATCGACTACGAGAACTGGCTGCGGCAGAACGCCTCCAGCGACAAGGTCGCCGATTTCCGCATGGGCAACGTCTGGTTCCTCATCGAAGCGCTGAAGAACACCCTGGAGCGCGACGAAGAAGGCAACATGACCATCGAGCAGGCCATCGCCAAGCTGGTGCTGCGCGACATGCTCGAGCGCCAGCAGGAAGAGGAAGAAGGCGCCGACGGCGTGCAGATGATGACCCTGCACGCCTCAAAGGGCCTGGAATTCCCCTACGTGTTCATTCTCGGCGTGGAAGAGGAAATCCTCCCGCACCGCTCCAGCATCGAAGCCGACACCATCGAGGAAGAGCGGCGCCTGGCCTATGTGGGCATCACCCGGGCGAAGAAGAACCTGGCCATGACCTTCGCCGCCAAGCGCAAGCAGTACGGCGAAATCATCGACTGCTCGCCCAGTCGCTTCCTCGACGAACTGCCGCCCGAAGACCTGGTCTGGGAAGGCCAGGAGGACGCGCCGCAGGAGGTGAAGGTGGCCAAGGGCAATTCGGCGCTGGCGGATATCCGGGCGATGCTCAAGCGCTGATGTTGCCGGGTGTTACCGGTCGGTTTTGTGCCGGGCCCCCTCTCCCCTACCCTCTCCCTCAAGGGAGAGGGAGCTATCCGAGCCAGCTGACACCACCACTCCCCCCTGATGCCGAACTGTCCCCTCTCCCTTCGGAGCGGGGCGCGCAGCCAGGGTTAGGGAGAGGGCCAAGCCCCAGGACAGATTCCGCGGCAGGCAACCCCACGCTTCCCGCCCATCGAAAAACTGTCCATTCGATCAGCAATTGCATTGGTCGGAACGTCGCGCAGATGGCCACTAGCGTTGTAGAATTACGCGCTTCATCAGCGACAGCCGCTCCGGAAGCACCCCCGTGAACACTCTCAAAGACAAAATTCGCAGCGAAGGCATCGTTCTTTCCGAACAGGTCCTCAAGGTAGACGCCTTCCTCAACCACCAGATCGACCCGGCGCTGATGAAGCAGATCGGCCATGAATTCGCCGAACGCTTCAAGAACCAGGGCATCACCAAGATCGTCACCATCGAGGCCTCGGGCATCGCCCCGGCGATCATGGCCGGCCTCGAGCTGGGCATCCCGGTGATCTTCGCCCGCAAGTTCCAGTCGCTGACGCTGAAGAACGACCTGCTGATCTCCAAGGTGTTCTCCTTCACCAAGCAGACCGAAAGCACCATCGCCATCTCGGCCAAGCACCTGACCGCCGCCGACCACGTGCTGGTGGTGGACGACTTCCTCGCCAATGGCCACGCCGCCAAGGCGCTGATCGACCTGATCCAGCAGGCCGGCGCCAGCATCGCCGGGCTGGGCATCGTCATCGAGAAGTCCTTCCAGGAAGGCCGTTCCCTGCTGGAAAGCGAGGGTTACCGCGTGGAATCCCTGGCCCGGGTGAAGTCCCTGGCCAACGGTCAGGTCGAATTCCTCGAAGACTGATCCTGCGCTGTAAAAAGGCGGGTGCCGACAGGGCCCGCTTTTTTCATGCCTGACAGTTCAGCGCGTCCTACAAGGTTTGTTCGTCGCTGGCTTTCAGGCCGGCCAGCACCAGACGCTGGTACAGCTCCTCGCGCAGCCCCTCCGGATTCGCCAGCCCCATGCGTTCCAGGTGCGCCGGGTAGGCCTCCGGCGCCGGCGCATCGAGGGTCGCCCTGCCCAGCTCGAGAACCTCGCTCAGCTTCAGCTTGCCCTTGAGCCAACCCAACGCGCGCAGCAACTCGCGCTCCTGTTCGGTGAAGTCGCAACCCAACGGGAACTCCGGCAGCAGATGACGATACTGTCGCGTCGCGTCCCGCAAGCGCTCCGGGGTATTGTCGCGATAGCGCTGGTCCAGCTCGAAGTCCTTCGGCAGCTTGCCGGCCTCCTGGGCCTGGGCGATCAGCGCATCCTGGAAGCGCGAGTCGGCGATGGACAGCATGGCGGCGATCACCTCGGCATCGTTGCGGCCGCGCAGGTCGGCGACGCCGTACTCGGTGACCACCATGTCACGCAAGTGTCGGGGAATCGTCGTGTGGCCGTAGCTCCAGACGATGTTGGAGCTCAGCTCACCCTCGGACTCGCGCCAGCTGCGCAGCATCAGGATGGAGCGCCCGCCTTCCAGCTCATGGGCCTGGGCGACGAAGTTGTACTGCCCGCCGACACCGCTGAGTACCCGGCCGTCCTCCAGTTGGTCGGCCACGCCGGCGCCGAGCAGGGTGACGGTGAAGGCACTGTTGATGAAGCGCGCATCCCGGCGCTGCTCGCGCTTGAGCTCCTCGTCGCGGTACAGGTTGTTGACGAAGCCGATGCCGGTCATGCCGATACCGGCCCGCTCCTCGCGGGGCATCTCGCGCAGGCGCCGGTAGAAGGCCTGCGGACCGAGGAAAAAGCCGCCGTGCAGCCAGACGCCCGGCTCGGTCGGTGCGGCGCCGGGGCGCGCCGCTACCCGGCGGTTGAGCACACCCGCCTCGGCCAGGGCCAGCAGGCCGGGTACGAACATTTCGCTGCAGCCGTACAGCCCGTGCTGGAAAGCGCCCAGCCCGCCGTCGCGCTCGATCAGCCCGGCGTGACGGGCGGTGGAGTCGAGGCCGTCGAGCAGCGCACGATAGCCATCGTTGTCGCGCTGGCGGGTCAGCAGCGCCGAGGTGAGGGCATCGCCCATGGAGCCGATGCCGATCTGCAGGGTTCCGCCGTCGCGCACCAGGGCGCTGGCGTGCAGGCCGATGCAGTGGTCCTGAAGGCCCACTGGCAGGTTGGGGGTGGAAAACAGCGTGCTGTTGTCGCCCGGTGAATCCACCAGCAGGTCGAAGAAATCCTCATCCACTTCGGCATCGCCAGGCATGTACGGCAACTGGTCGTGGACGACACCGATAATGACGATGGTTTCGCCCGCCGCGCGGCGACGCTGCAACATCGGCAGCAAGTCGAGGGTGATGTCCGGGTTGCACGCCAGGCTCAGCTTGCCCGGCCGCGCCGGGTCGCGCGCAACCAGTTGGGCAACGGCATTGACGCCCTTGGCATTGATGTCCCGCGCCACGTGGCTGTAGTTGCAGCTGATGTAGTTCTGCTGTGCCGGGGCGCTGTCCAGCAGGCTGCCGGGCTGCAGGTAGAACTCTTCGACGCGGATGTTTTCCGGCACGTTGCCGCTGCGCAGGTCGTGCAGGTAGTCCAGTTCGGGGTAGTCGCCGTAGATGCGCTCGACGAAGGGGTCGAGGAAGCGCCGCTGCAGTTCGCCGCCGGCCTGCGGGCGACCGAGGGACAGCGCCGTGTAGAACGTCAGTTGCCGGCACGGGTTCTCGCGCATGTGCCGATACAGCGCATTGGCCAGTCGGTTGGGCTTGCCCAGGCCCAGGGGAAGCCCGAGACGGATGTGCCCGTCCAGGCGATGCAGCAGTTCTTCGACAGCGGTTTCGATCGAGCAGGATTGCACCGGGCATCCCTCCGGGTTCGTTGTCCACGACAGGAGTTTGGACCGGCTTTACGCAAAAGTTGCTCCCGCGACTCACGAGGTGAAAAATCGCGGGCATGAAAAAGCCGCCCTTGGGCGGCTTTTTCGCACAGGTCGGCTGTTACAGGCCGGACATGTGTTGAATCGCAGCTTTCAGCTCGTCATCGGAGCAATCAGCACAAGTACCCTTGGGCGGCATGGCGTTGAAGCCGGAGATAGCTTTGGCCAGCAGGCCATCCAAACCACCCTGCTCTTTCGCCCGCTTGCTCCATTCGGCCTTGTCACCGATCTTCGGTGCATTCAGCAGGCCTGTACCATGACAGTTGGTGCAGACCTTGCCGACAATCTCTTCGCCCGAACGCGGGGCACCGCCACCACCGGCAGCAGCGACGGCGCCAACGCCTTCGCATTCCTTGCCCTGGACGCAGACTTTGCCGACAGGTTCGAGACGCTTGGCAATGGCGTCATCATTGGTCGCGGCCTGAACGCTCACTGCCCACAGGGCCAGTACGGCAGCTTGGGCTGCCAGGATTTTTCTAATCAGGTTCACCCTTTCACCCTCATCGTGGCTTATCACGCCCGGTCGCGGTGCAGTCACAGTCTCGGGCCGCGCGAGCGGGCGCAAGTATAACGGCAAAGCCGGGAAGCTCGAAACAATTGCGCCACCTTGCCGGCCTTTGCGGCATTAGGTCGCAGCTGATCTGGCCGGTCCTACCGGCTGTTCAAAAATTTGCCGGTGTGGTCGCGCTGATCAGTCGTGCCGGGGTTTCGAACGGATTACGGAAGCGGTGCGGCTTGGTGCTGTCGAAATAGTAGCTGTCGCCACATTCGAGGACGAAAGTCTCGTCGCCGACGGTCAGTTCCAGGCGGCCTTCGACCAGCACGCCGGTCTCTTCGCCTTCGTGGGCATACATGTCGTCACCGGTGTCGGAACCCGGCGGATAGGTCTCGTCGAGCAGGGTGATGGCGCGGCTGGGGTAGTCCTTGCCAATCAGCTTCATGATGATCGAGCCACTGGACAGGTCACTGAGCTCGTCCGCCTTGTAGACCACAGGAGTGTTGCTGCTCTGCTCAAGATCGAGGGAGAAGAACTCGACCAGGGACATCGGAATACCACCCAGCACTTTCTTCAGCGAACTGATGGAGGGGCTGACGCTGTTCTTCTCGATCATCGAGATTGTGCTGTTGGTCACACCCGCCCGTTTGGCGAGTTCGCGCTGGGACAAACCTTTGAGCTTACGGATGGCTTGCAGACGAGCACCGACGTCCAAGGGTGGGGTCCTCCTTATTCTTGTGATCAGGCAGGCTCTGAAAGGCAGAACCCGCAGCGGCTTGAGCCGAGCGGGTTCCAAGTGCCACGTATCATGGCAACACCGTTCAGTATTTACAACAGATCGCCCGACGATCCTGCGCAAACTTTACGGGCGGTATCCGTCACTCGCCGCTATAGACCCGCGGGACGCGCTTGAGGTTGCAGAACAGCTGGTAGGGAATGCTGCCGCACAGGGAAGCCAGCTGGCTGGCGGGGACGTTCGGGCCCCAGAGCTCGACGCGACTGCCCAGGCCTGCCTGCGGCAGGTCGGTCAGGTCCACGGTGAGCATGTCCATGGACACGCGACCGATGATGCGGCTGGGCTTGCCGTCGATGAACACCGGCGTGCCATCCGGCGCATGGCGCGGATAGCCATCGGCGTATCCCATGGCGACCACCCCGACGCGTACCGGGCGGTCGGCGATGAAGCGCGCGCCGTACCCCACCGGCTCGCCGGCCGGCAGCTCGCGGATGCTGATGATCTGGGATTCCAGGGTCATCACCGGACGCAGTTGGTCCGCCAGCAGATGGGCCTGCTCGAACGGAGTGGCGCCGTAGAGCATGATGCCGGGGCGCACCCAGTCGCTGGGCACTTCGGACCAGCCGAGGATGCCGGGGGAATTGCGCAGGCTGATCTCATGCCCCTGGCCTGCGGCTTCGCGCACGGCCTGGAAGGCGGCGACCTGCTCTTCGGTGCGGACGCAGTCCAGTTCGTCGGCGCGGGAGAAGTGGCTCATCAGCACGACCTTGGCCACGTGGGGCAGCGCCTTCAGGCGCGCCAGCGCGGCGGCGTAGTCCTGCGGGAAGAAGCCGACGCGGTGCATGCCCGAGTCCATCTTCAGCCAGACGGTCAGCGGCTTGCTGGGGTGGGCACGCTCGATGGCCTCCAGCTGCCAGGCCGAGTGCACCACGCACCAGAAATCATGGGCGTCGATCAGTTCCAGTTCGCTGGCCTCGAAGAAGCCTTCGAGCAGCAGGATCGGCGCACGGATGCCGGCTTCGCGCAGCTCCAGCGCTTCCTCGATGCACGCCACGGCGAAGCCGTCAGCCTCGCCTTCCAGGGCGCGGGCGCAGACCACTGCACCGTGGCCGTAGGCGTCGGCCTTGACCACGGCCAGCGCTCGCGCGCCGGTGACTTCACGGGCCAGGCGGTAGTTGTGGCGCAGGGCGGCGAGATCGATCAGGGCACGGGCGGGACGCATGGCGAGGCTCTCTTTTTATCAACGTGGTACGAAACTGCAGACGAAAAAAACCCGGCGCTCCGGCCGGGCCACGCAAAAACGATCAGGGCAGTGCGGCGACGATGGAGATCTCGACGAGGATCTCCGGGTAGCACAACGCCGCCTGGACGGTGGCGCGCGCCGGGGCGCAGCCCTGCGGGACCCACTGGTCCCAGACGCCGTTCATGCCGGCGAAGTCGGCGGCGACGTCCTTGAGGTAGATGGTTGCCGAGAGGACACGCGACTTGTCGGTGCCGGCCTCGTCGAGCAGGCGCTCGACGCTGGCGAGGACTTCGCGGGTCTGTTGCTCGACGTCGGCGGTGAGGTCGTCCGCCACCTGGCCGGCGAGGTACACCGTGCCGTTGTGGACGACGACCTGGCTCATCCGCTGATTAGTGTGCAGGCGCTGGATGGCCATTCTGGGCCTCCGAAGTGGAACCGTAGCGGGAGATGTCCAGACCTTCGGTGCTGATCTGCGGGCGCTTCTTGGCCATCAGGTCGGCGAGGTAACGGCCCGAGCCGCACGCCATGGTCCAGCCCAGGGTGCCGTGGCCGGTATTGAGGAACAGGTTGCGATAGCAGGTGGCACCGACGATCGGGGTGCCGTCCGGGGTAGCCGGGCGCAGGCCGGTCCAGAATTCCGCCTGGCTGACATCGCCGCCTTCCGGATAGAGGTCGGTGGTGATCATTTCCAGGGTAGCGCGGCGACGCGGGTTCAGCGACAGGTCGAAGCCGGCGATTTCCGCCATACCGCCGACGCGGATGCGCTGGTCGAAGCGGGTGATCGCGACCTTGTAGGTCTCGTCGAGAATGGTCGAGGTCGGCGCCATGTCCGGGTTGGTGATCGGCACGGTCAGCGAGTAACCCTTGAGCGGGTAGACCGGGGCGTCGATGCCCAGCGGCTTGAGCATCTGCGGCGAGTAGCTGCCCAGCGCCAGCACGTAGCGGTCGGCGGTGACCAGTTGGCCATCGACCCAGACGCCGTTGATGCGGTCACCGGCGAAGTCCAGGCGCTGAATGTCCTGGCCGAAGCGGAATTCCACGCCCAGGGCCTTGGCCATCTCGGCCAGCTTGGTGGTGAACATCTGGCAGTCGCCGGTCTGGTCATTGGGCAGGCGCAGGGCGCCGACCAGCTTGTCGGCCACCTTGGCCAGGGCCGGCTCGACGCGGGCAATGCCGGCGCGGTCCAGCACTTCATAAGGAACGCCGGTGCTTTCCAGGACGGCGATGTCCTTGGCGGCGGAATCCAGCTGCGCCTGGGTGCGGAACAGCTGGGTGGTGCCCAGGGAGCGGCCTTCGTAGGTGATGCCGGTCTCGGCGCGCAGCTCATCGAGGCAATCGCGGCTGTACTCGGACAGGCGCACCATGCGCTCCTTGTTCACCGCGTAGCTCTTGGCGTTGCAGTTGCGCAGCATCTGCCACATCCAGCTGTACTGGCTGGGGTCACCGGTCAGCTTGATGGCCAGCGGGGCGTGGGTCTGCAGCAGCCATTTCATGGCCTTGAGCGGGATGCCCGGGGCGGCCCAGGGCGAGGCGTAGCCAGGCGACACCTGGCCGGCGTTGGCGAAGCTGGTTTCCAGGGCCGGGCCGGGCTGGCGGTCGACGACGACCACTTCGAAGCCGGCACGGGCGAGATAGTAAGCACTGGCGGTACCGATCACACCGCTGCCAAGCACCAGAACGCGCATCTTTGCCTCCTACGTCGCGCCAGGGGCGCAGACGTTTCTTATTCTGAACGTAGATGCGCGCAGTATAGGAAGTCGGGCTCAGCGATATTCACTGATTGCGATGCGGTATTTGACGAAAAATCCTGGCAAAAGTCGCTTTCACGGAGGGACATCCACCAGGATTACGGCATTTTCAGCCGAGACCGAATGGTCGATGATCTGGTGAAAATTTCACCAGATCCAGAGTAAATAGCGAACGAAATGGGATTGGCCAGAACTTCTCCCGCCGGACCATTCCCCGACGGGAATTACCTGCTCCCGCCGCCCGCCCCCGAACTCGCCGCCACAGGTGGCGGCGAGCAGGGAATTCCCCTTGGCGCGGCTACTTGCGTACCCACTGACCATTGACCTGCACGTACTGCCCCGATGGCGTACGTTCGATGGCCTTCTTGCCAGCCAGCGCTTCGACGTCAGCCAGCTTGGCGCCGCTCTGCCCGGCAACCTTCTGGTATTCGGCGCGACGTGCCGCGTTGATCTGCGCGGCGATATCGGCGGCGTCACCGCCATTCTTCACGACGCCCAGGTAGCCGTCGGTCTGTTCACCGACCAGACCCTGGGACTTGGCGCCACCCAGGGCGGACATCGCCTGTTCCAGGCTCATGGCCATGACCGGCAGGCTCAGGCAGAGGGCGACCAGCGCGACGCCCAGTTTGCGGTGCAATCTCATGCAAAGGCTCCTTCTCAGAACAGGCCGCTGTTCTCGTTGATGATGCCGTCGAGCGCCTTGTCGACCTTGATATAGATCTCGTGCTCGATCTTCACGTTGAGGTTGATGTTGATCGGCTCCTTGGGCGCGGCCAACTGCACGGTAGGCGTGCAGCCCTGGACGACGCCTGCCAGGAGCAGGAAGGGTAAAACGGCGCGAAGGCGCATCGGGGTTCTCCTTGCGGTCATGGCGCGGCGGCCGGGTCGTTGCGCAGGCGTTCCTGCACGCGCTTGCGAATGGTGTCGCTGACCCGGTCGCTCAGTTGCAGGCTGGTGAGCAGCTTGGGCACGTTCTCCTCCAGGTTGACGTTGAGGTTGATCGGCCGGCCCTGCTCCAGCGCCGGGTTGCGCCCGCTCAGGCTCAGGGCGAGAAGCAGCTTGCCCGATTCATCATAATCCACGCGGCTGCTCAGTTTGTCGTAGCGGAAATCGTCGATGGCCGTGGCCACCAGTTGCATGGCCGGGTTGCTCTGGCCCAGGGAGCGGATCTTCTCCGAACGGAACTGCAGCACGCCCGGCTGCCGTGCGGCGACTTCCCCGCCGTGGATGACCAGCTTGCCTTCGCGCAGGCCCAGCGGCAGGTTGCCGTCGATGACGCCGTTGCCGGACAGCCCTTCCGCCGGGTAGGCCGCCAGGATCGCCTCCAGCGCCAGCCCTTCCAGCTTCAGCGTCAGACCCTCGCGGCGCGCGGAAAGATCCACGCCCCCCGGCGGTAGCCATGCGCGACCGTTGAACATACCCAGCTCCGCCTGCTGCCAGTCGACCCGCCCGGCCAGCGGTGCGTCCAGCGAGCCCCTGTAGTTGGCCTGCAGCGACAGCGGCCCCAGTGTCACGCCGGGGTTGAGCGAGGCGACTTTCACCTGCGGCAACTGCAGCTCCATCTGCGAGCCGTTCAGCGCGAACTTCGCCTGCAGGTCGAGGCCATGGACCTCGCTGCGGTCGTACACGCCCTCCAGACCTTGCCCGCGCAGGTTCAGGCCCAGGCTCTGCGGCGCGCTACCCGGTGGCAGGCGCCAGTTCAGGTCGAAGCTGGCCTTGCCGTTGTTCAGGCTGAGCAGCGCCGGCCAGTCGCCAAGGGACTTCTCCAGCGGGTTGCCGGTGCGCAGGAAGAACTCCGGCTGGCGCGCAACCAGCGCAACGCCCTGCCTGGCGGAATTGTTCAGATCGACTTCGGCATTCAGCCCGCCGCTGTTCAGCAGGCGGCCCTTGAACTGCTGGCTGTCGAGGCTCGCCGCCAGCGTCCCGAGGGCATTCCAGGAAAGCGGTTTGACGTGGGGCTGACGGAGTTCGCCCGCGGCCAGTTTCAGCGGCGCATTCAGTTGCAGGGTGGCCGGCGCATCGGCCGCATAGCCCAGGTCGAGTGCGCCCTTGCCGAGAACGGCGCTGAGCTTGCTCGCCTTGAGCGACTGCGGCCCGGCCAGGGTGCCGACCTGGAGTTGCGCGCCATCGGCGAAGGCGACGTTGGCGGACTGCTGGTCGATGCGCCCCTCGAAGCGCAGGTCGAAGCGGCTGTTGTCGCCACGCAAGCCGGCCAGTTCAAGGTGCGGGACCTTGCCTTCGAGCCGCGAATCCATCAGCTGCAGCGCCAGCGGCGTCGCTTCCAGCAATGCCACGCGGGAACGCAGGCGCAAGTCGGCGGCGCCCACGGCGTGCAGGTCGGCGCGAACACTACCGGCCTCTTCATCCACGCCGGGCTCCATGTGCAGCGTCAGGCGTGCCGGGCGCAGGCCCACTGGCAGCGCCTGCAGCCAGTCGCCGTAGAGGTCGGACAGGCGCAGATCGCCGCTGAGCACCGAGGGCCGCCAGCCAAGGTCGGTGCCGCTGGCGATCAGCCGCAGGTCGCCCTGCAGGTTGCCCAGGCCCGGCAGCGGCCAGGGTTGCGGCAATTGCAGGGAAAGATCGATGTTGCCGCGGCCATCGCGCAGGCCGGGCCAGTCCGGCCACGCGGCGTTGCCAGCCAGCTGCGTATTCCAGCTCAGGCGCAGGCGGCCGGCTTCGGGGATAGGCAGCGGCAGGTTCGGCGTTGGCAACCACATGCCCAGCCAGTTGCGCACCGCCTGCACCGGCGGCACGGCGGGGCTGGCAAGGCTGCCGCTGAGCTGGCGGGCGCCCGGCGCCCAGATCGAATCCAGCGACAGCAGCTGTTCGTTGTCGAGGAAGCTGTCCAGTTGCAGGCGCCACTGCCCGTCGCCGGGCTGCAACAGGCCATTGAAGGCGAGCTGCTGCCCGCCCTGGCGCAACTCGCCACCCAGCGCCGCGGCGCCGCCCGGGATCTGCTGCCAGTGGGCGCTGCCGTTGAGGGTGCAACGCTGCTCGCGGGCACAGGGCAGCTCGAGGAAAACCTGTTCCAGCGCCAGCCGTCCGGGCAGCAACGCCAGCCAGCGATTGAGTTGGGCCAGGTCCGGCAGTGCGACGTCCTCGCCTTCCGCGCTCTCTCCCGGCCATTGGCGGACATCGATCCTGCCGGCGGCCAGCTCCTTCAAGCGCCAGCGGCCATCGGCATGTTCGGGCCAGCCGACACGGACCTCGCGCAACTGGATGGCCAACCGCGCACCATCGGGTGTCTGCCGCTGAAGAACCATCTGTTCCAGGGTCAGCCCTTGTCGCGAAACGCTCAGGCCCTGCCACTGCTCGATGCTCACCCCGGCATTGGCCAGCAGCCGCGGAACCGCCAGCCACGCCGCGCCAACCGCCAGTGCCAGGAGCAGCAACAGCAGCAGGAGGGCGGTGCGCAGGCGGGGGAACGACATGCGAAGGCTCCGGAAAAAACAGGCGATTGCAGCCGGAAACGGCAGAACTCTGGCCTACAGGCTGGCCGCCCGGCGCGGGAAGTTCAAGGGTTGCCAGTGATATTCCCTACACAACCGACTATATTGCCGATATTCCCCCAAAGCTCATCCCAGAGTCTTTCCCATGAGAACCCAGCACCAAAGCCGCCGCGAACTGGACAAGATCGACCGCAATATCCTGCGCATCCTGCAGGAAGAGGGTCGCATCTCCTTCACCGAACTGGGCGAGCGCGTCGGCCTCTCCACCACGCCGTGCACCGAGCGCGTGCGCCGGCTGGAGCGCGAGGGGATCATCATGGGCTACAACGCCCGGCTGAACCCGCAATACCTGAAGGCAAGCCTGCTGGTGTTCGTCGAAATCAGCCTGGACTACAAATCCGGAGACACCTTCGAGGACTTCCGCCGCTCGGTGCTCAAGCTGCCCCACGTGCTGGAGTGCCACCTGGTGTCAGGCCACTTCGACTACCTGGTGAAGGCGCGCATCTCGGAGATGGCCTCCTACCGCAAGCTGCTGGGCGACATCCTGCTCAAGCTGCCCCATGTCCGCGAGTCCAAGAGCTACATCGTGATGGAAGAGGTGAAGGAAAGCCTCACCCTGCCCATCCCCGACTAAATAGCCGGACTGACTCCCCGCCGTTCGCGGCAGGCTCATCGAGTTTATTTACGACTTCCCGGCGTTTTTTGCGCCGCTGCCTATTGGCTGGGCGGGAAGTCGGCGTTTATCCTGCGTAAAATTTTAACAACACAAAAATCAGGATATCGCACATGAACGCCCGCGTTCACCAGCCGGTACACACCGACCGCCACGCCCCGTCCTACTATGCCGCGAGCGTCAATCGGCGCCTCGAAGTACCGCCCCTGGCCGGCGAGGAAAGGGCCGACGTGTGCATCATCGGCGGAGGTTTCTCCGGGCTGAACACGGCCATCGAACTGGCCGAGCGCGGGTTCTCGGTGATCCTGCTGGAAGCCCACCAGATCGGCTGGGGCGCCAGCGGCCGCAACGGCGGCCAACTGATCCGCGGCGTCGGCCATGGCCTGGAGCAATTCGAGCCGGTGATCGGTGCCGAAGGCGTCCATGCCATCAAGCTGATGGGCCTGGAGGCGGTGGAAATCGTCCGTCGCCGCGTCGAGCAGTACGCCATCGACTGCGACCTGACCTGGGGCTACTGCGACCTGGCCAACAAGCCTTCCGACGTCGAAGGCTTCCAGGAAGACTTCGACGAACTGAAGGGCCTCGGCTACCGCCATGAACTGCGCATGGTCCCGAAGGAGGAAATGCGCTCCATCGTCGGCTCCGACCTCTATGTCGGCGGCATGGTGGACATGGGCTCGGGCCACCTGCACCCGCTCAACCTCGCCTTGGGCGAAGCGGCCGCGGCGCAGAGCCTGGGCGTGAAGCTGTTCGAGAACTCCGCCGTCACCGGCATCGACTACGGCAGCGAAGTGCGCGTGCGTACCGCCCAGAGCAGTGTGCGCACCAAGTCCCTGGTGATCGCCTGCAACGCTTACCAGAACCGTCTGAATCCCTACCTCGACGGCAAGGTGCTGCCTGCCGGCAGCTACGTCATCGCCACCGAGCCGCTGTCCGCCGAACAGGCCCATGCGCTTCTGCCGCAGAACATGGCCGTGTGCGACCAGCGTGTGGCGCTGGACTACTACCGTCTCTCCGCCGACAACCGCCTGCTGTTCGGCGGCGCCTGCCATTACTCCGGGCGCGACCCGGCGGACATCGCCGCCTATATGCGACCGAAGATGCTCAAGGTCTTCCCGCACCTGGAAAACCTGCGCATCGACTACCAGTGGGGCGGCATGATCGGCATCGGCGCCAACCGCCTGCCGCAGATCGGCCGCCTGCCGGACCAGCCCAATGTGTACTTCGCCCAGGCCTATGCCGGCCACGGGGTGAACGCCACGCACCTGGCCGGCAAGCTGCTCGCCGAGGCCATTGCCGGCCAGCAGGGCAGCGGCTTCGAGCTGTTCGCCAAGGTGCCGCACATCACCTTCCCCGGCGGCAAGCTGCTGCGCTCGCCATTGCTGGCCCTGGGCATGGCCTGGTACCGCTTCAAGGAAACCCTCGGCGGCTGACCCCTGCGCGCTGCAGCGGCTAGAATCTTCCGCAGCCCGTCACCGGCGGGCTTGTCGGAGACTCCTCTTTGCTTCCACGCCTGCTCCTGCTGATCCTTCTGGCCCTGGGTGGCTGCGCCAGCGCGCCGCCGCCCGAGCCCTCGCACGTGCTGCCGGTGCAGGGCACGCGGCTGGACAATCAGATCAGCGAGCGCGCCGCCGCCCATCCCGGCCAGTCCGGCTTCCACCTGCTGGCGTCCAGCGTCGACGCCTTCCTCGCCCGCGCCGAACTGATCCGCAAGGCCCAGCGCAGCCTCGACGTCCAGTACTACATCGTCCACGACGGTCTCACCACCCGCGCGCTGATCCGCGAACTGCTGCACGCGGCAGATCGCGGCGTGCGCGTGCGCATCCTGATCGACGACACCAGCAGCGATGGCTGGGACTACGAACTGGGCGCCCTCGCCGCCCATCCGAACATTCAGGTGCGCCTGTTCAATCCGCTGCACCTGGGCCGCAGTACCGGCGTCACGCGCAACCTCGGTCGGCTGTTCAACCTCTCCGAGCAGCATCGGCGAATGCACAACAAGTTGCTGCTGGCGGACAACAGCGTGGCCATCGTCGGCGGCCGCAACCTGGGCGACGAGTACTTCGACGCCAAGGCCGAGATGAACTTCAGCGACCTCGACCTGATGGGTGTCGGCCCGGTAGCGCAATCGCTGGGGCAGAGCTTCGACCAGTACTGGAACAGCCGCATCAGCCGGCCCATCGAGGACTACCTGTGGGGCGAGCCGGATCTCGACGAGCTCAATCGCATGCGCCGCAAGCTGGATCACTACCTGGCGAAGGAGCGGGTGAAGAGCTCCAGCTATATCGCCCGGCTGAATCGCAACAGTGACCGCCCGCATCTGCAGAACTGGCTGGACGACCTGGTCTGGGCGCCGGGAAAGGCGGTCTGGGATACGCCACTGAAGGTACTCGACCAGGGCGATCCGAAAGGCGAGCAGTTGCTCAGCACCCAGTTGCAACCGCTGTTCGACGAAGTGTCGAAGGAGCTGATCCTGGTCTCGGCCTACTTCGTGCCGACCAGCGCCGGCGTCGACTACCTGACCCAGCGTGCCGAAAGCGGCGTCAGCGTGCGCCTGCTGACCAACTCGCTGGAAGCCACCGACGTGCCGGCCGTGCACGCCGGTTACGCGCCCTACCGCCTGGAGCTGCTGGAGCACGGGGTGAAGCTCTACGAGCTGCGCGCCGACCCGGACCAGCGCCTCTCCGGAGCGCCGTGGATGGTGCGCGGGTCGAGCAGTGCCAGCCTGCACAGCAAGGCGGCGGTGTTCGACCAGCAGAAGGTGTTCGTCGGCTCGCTGAACTTCGACCCGCGCTCGGTGCTGTGGAACACCGAGGTCGGCATTATAGTCGACAGCCCGGAACTGGCCGACCAGGTGCGCCGCCTGGCGCTGGCGAGCATGTCGCCCAGCGTCAGCTACCAGGTGAAGATAGCGCCGGGCAGCGAGCCGCCGAAGCTGATCTGGATCGAGGAGCGTGGCGGCAAGCGGGTGGCGCTGGACCGTGAGCCGGGCAACGTCTGGCGCCGGCTCAACGTATGGATCGCCGGCGCCATCGGGCTGGAGAAGATGCTCTAGGAGCGCTCCTGCTGCAGCTCGGCGTCGGTCGCGCGCATCACCGGCGGCAAACCGCGATAGGACACCAGCACCACGAACCCCGCAGCGCCCAGCGCCATCACCAGTGGCAGTGCATGGCCGCTGATCCACTGGCTGGCCGCGCCGGTCGCCAGGGGGCCGATCAGGCAGCCTATCCCCCACAGCTGAGCGACATGCGCGTTGGCGCGAACCAGCGCATCATCGCGATAACGCTCGCCAATCAGGATCAGCGACAGGGTGAACAGCCCGCCTGCACTGGCACCGAAAAGCACCAGGATCGGCCAGATGGCGATGTGCTGCAGCAGCAGAGGCATGGCCAGGCTGCTGAGGAACAGCACGATGCCGCAGCCCTTGAACAACGTCTGCCGGGAGATGCGGTCGGCCAGCCAGCCGATGGGCAGTTGCAGCAGTGCATCGCCGACCACCACGGTGCTCACCATCGCCAGTGCCACGGCCTGGGTGAAGCCCTGCTGGATGCCATACACCGGCAGCAAGGTGAGGATCATGGCCTCGAAGCCGGCGAACAGCACCACCGCCCAGGCAATCGCCGGAAGCTGGGCGCAGAAGCTGAACAGCCCGCGGCCGTTGGCACTGTGCGGGTCGACCTTGGGCGCGCCGGTGCGGCCGAGCAGCAACAGGGAACCACCCACCAGCAGGCAGACGCTGAACCAGAAACCAAGGTCGTCGGCGGTGCCGATGAAGGTCAGCAGCACCGGGCCGGACAGCTGGCTCAGCGCATAGCCGGTGCCATAGAGGGCGACCAGGCGGCCGCGCCACTTCTCGATGGCCAGCTGGTTGATCCAGCTCTCCCCGAGGATGAACACGACGGTCAGCTGCACACCGATCAGCAGGCGCAGGATCAGCCAGACCGGATAGCTCTGCAGCAACGCCAGCAGGCCCACCGAGAAGGCCCCGGAAATCAGGCAGATGCGCATCAGTAGCGGTGTACCGACACGCGCGGCGAGGCGGCCGGCGATCATTGCGCCCAGCAGTACGCCCACCGCAGGCGTGGACGCCATGACGCCGATAGCGAAGTTGCCGTAACCCCAGCTCTCCAGGCGCAGAGAAACCAGCGGCATGGTCAGGCCCAGGGCCAGACCGATGCTGATCACGGCAGCACACACAGCAAAATAAGGACCCCAACGCATTGTCTTTCTCCCGTTCCATCCGGAGCGCACGCCAGGCGCGAGGGTGCCCGATGCGCAATGCACAGCGGCCGGGTTTCCCTGAGGGAAACCCGGCCGCGGGTGTGGCTCTTTGTCAGAGCCGGCCCCTGGATCGGGGCCGACCTGCTTCAGCCGAGGATCAGAGTTTGATCCAGGTGGCTTTCAGCTCGGTGTACTTGTCGAACGCGTGCAGCGACTTGTCGCGGCCGTTGCCGGACTGCTTGAAGCCGCCGAACGGAGCGGTCATGTCGCCGCCGTCGTACTGGTTCACCCACACGCTGCCGGCGCGCAGCGCCTTGGCGGTCAGGTGGGCCTTGGACAGGTCGCTGGTCCACACCGCGGCGGCCAGGCCGTACGGAGTGTCGTTGGCGATGCGCACGGCTTCTTCGGCATCGGTGAACTCGATGACCGACAGCACCGGGCCGAAGATCTCTTCACGGGCGATGCGCATGGCGTTGGTCACGCCGTCGAAGATGGTCGGCTCGACGTAGGTGCCGCCAGTCTCTTCCAGGGTGCGCTTGCCGCCGGCCACCAGCTTGGCGCCGTCGTCGTGGCCAGCCTGGATGTAGCTCAGCACGTTGTTCATCTGGGTGGTGTCGACCAGCGCACCGACGTTGGTTTCCGGGTCCAGCGGGTTGCCCGGCTTCCAGGCCTTGATGGCTTCGACGACCATCGGCACGAACTCGGCCTTGATCGACTTCTCTACCAGCAGGCGCGAGCCAGCGGTGCAGACTTCGCCCTGGTTGAAGGCGATGGCGCTGGCAGCGGCTTCGGCAGCGGCTTTCAGGTCCGGCGCGTCAGCGAAGACGATGTTCGGGCTCTTGCCGCCGGCTTCCAGCCAGACGCGCTTCATGTTGGATTCGCCCGCGTAGATCATCAGCTGCTTGGCGATCTTGGTCGAACCGGTGAACACCAGGGTGTCGACGTCCATGTGCAGGGCCAGGGCCTTGCCTACGGTGTGGCCGAAGCCCGGCAGGACGTTGAACACGCCTTTCGGGATGCCGGCCTCGATGGCCAGCTGGGCGATACGGATACCGGTCAGCGGGGACTTCTCGGAAGGCTTGAGGATCACCGAGTTACCGGTGGTCAGCGCCGGGCCGAGCTTCCAGCAGGTCATCAGCAGCGGGAAGTTCCACGGCACGATGGCGGCGACGACGCCGACCGGCTCGCGGGTGACCAGGCCCAGTTCGTTGTGGGCAGTGGCAGCGACTTCGTCGTAGATCTTGTCGATCGCCTCACCGCTCCAGCGCAGGCTGTTGGCGGCGCTGGATACGTCGATGCTCAGCGAGTCGCTGATCGGCTTGCCCATGTCGAGGGTTTCCAGCAGGGCCAGTTCCTCGGCGTTCTCCAGCAGCAGCTCGGAGAAGCGGATCATGACCTTCTTGCGCTTGGCCGGGGCCAGGCGCGACCACACGCCGGAGTCGAAGGCAGCACGGGCAACCTGCACGGCACTTTCGGCATCGGCCAGGTCGCAGCTGGCGACCTTGGCCAGGAAGCGGCCATCCACAGGGCTGATGCAGTCGAAGGTGGCGCCGGATGCGGCGTCGACGTATTCACCGTTGACGAAGGCGCGGCCTTCGATCTTCAGGTCCTTGGCGCGAGCTTCCCAATCGGCGCGAGTGAGGGTACCCATGACAACGTGTCCTCTTATTAATGTACTTATTCAGGTGCAGGCGCCCGGCGTGGGCGCGCTGTCAAATATTCCGCAAGGCGGAGCAAACGCATGCTGTTGGCAACCCTAAACCGGAGGCAGCCAATTTTCAATATTTTTTACACTAAGCGGCCAAATGGCCTTGTCACGTTCGTTTTATTAAACATAGACTGCCCTGATTCGTCGGCTGATGGTTTTCCGACAGCCGCTTCGGAGTAAATAACCAACAGCGCTGCGCGTGCCCGCACGCACTCTCGCCTACAACTCTAAAGAACCGAGACCGCCATGAACGTCGAGCAGATCGTCGATTTCGCCCAGGCCACCACCGCCCCCGAACACTACCGCCCCGCCCCGGACCGCATCATCAAGGGCGACCCGGCGCAGAACGTGCGCAACCACTACGCCAGCGACTGCGGCCAGTTCAACGTGGGCATCTGGGAAGGCGAGCCCGGCCACTGGAACGTCAGCTACACCGAGCACGAGTACTGCGAGATTCTCCAGGGCGTGTCGGTGATCCGTGACGCCAATGGCGGCGCCAAGACCGTGCGCGTCGGCGACCGCTTCGTCATCCCCGCCGGCTTCAGTGGCACCTGGGAAGTGCTGGAGCCATGCCGCAAGGTCTACGTGATCTTCGAGCAGAAGGCCTGATCCACCGAACATGAAAAAGCCCGCCGATCGGCGGGCTTTTTTTGCCTGCGGTTCCGTCAGAAACCGCGGGCAAGAAAAAACCCGCCACAAGGGGCGGGTTTCTTCACAAGGGCGAAGATCAATTACTTGATCTTGGCTTCCTTGTAGATCACGTGCTTGCGAACAACCGGATCGTATTTCTTGATCTCGATTTTCTCAGGCTTGGTACGCTTGTTCTTGTCGGTGGTGTAGAAGTGGCCGGTACCGGCGCTGGACACCAAACGGATCAGTTCGCGCATGACTGCAGCTCCTTAGAATTTTTCGCCGCGGGCGCGCAGGTCGTTCAGAACGGCCTCGATGCCACGCTTGTCGATGATACGCATGCCTTTGGCGGAAACGCGCAGACGCACGAAGCGCTTCTCGGATTCAACCCAGAAACGGTGATGCTGCAGGTTCGGCAGGAAACGGCGACGGGTTTTGTTGTGTGCGTGGGAAATGTTATTCCCGGTAACCGGACCCTTACCGGTCACTTGGCAAACTCTCGACATGGCTCAGCCCTCTGTAAACCACATGCCAAACCCGGCATGGGTTGGCTGCTTAACTCAATAGGATTCTCAGTTTCACCGGGGTCTTAACTGCCGCTTCGCCGCGATCGAGTCGCAGGATCAGGCAGGGCCCCAGAAAAGAGCGCAGCTTTATATCAGAAAGTCACTTCACGCTGCAAGGGAAAGCATGACTCGGAAAAGCCGACGCCAGCCCCCGCGGGCCGCGGCACTGGTGCCGTTCGTCGCCTGTCATCGTTGTGACGGGCAGCGGCTTGGTCTAGGGTAGCTCCTTCGAGGCTGCCAACAGCCTTGCATGACCCGCCCAGCCTCGCGGATGGGCATCTTGCCAGCTTACACGGAGTCCGTCATGCGCCTTGCCCTTCTCGCCCTCTTTCTTTCTCCCGCCCTCGCCAGTGCCGCCTCGCTGAGTGTCTGCACCGAAGCCAGCCCCGAAGGCTTCGACGTGGTCCAGTACAACTCGCTGACCACCACCAACGCCTCGGCCGACGTACTGATGAATCGCCTGGTGGACTTCGATGCTGCAAAGGGCGCCGTAGTACCGAGCCTGGCCGAAAGCTGGAAGGTCTCCGATGACGGCCTGACCTACGACTTCCAGTTGCGCGACGGCGTAGCCTTCCATCACACCGACTACTTCAAGCCCAGCCGCACGCTGAGCGCCGACGACGTGGTGTTCAGCTTCCAGCGCATGCTCGACTCGGCCCAACCCTGGCACAAGGTCGCGCAGAGCGGCTTCCCCCATGCCCAGTCGATGCAGCTGCCGAGCCTGGTAAAAGCCGTGGAGAGGGTCGATGAGCGCCATGTGCGCTTCACCCTCAACCATCCGGACGCGACCTTCCTGGCAATGCTCAGCATGGGCTTCGCCTCAATCTATTCGGCCGAGTACGCCGACCAGCTGATGAAGGCCGGCACCCCGGAGAAGCTCAACGCCCAGCCGATCGGCACCGGCCCCTTCGTCTTCAAGCGCTTCCAGAAGGACGCCGTGGTGCGCTACAGCGCCAACGCCGAGTACTTCGGCGGCAAGCCGGCTGTGGATAACCTCGTGTTCGCCATCACCCCGGACGCCAGTGTGCGCCTGCAGAAGCTCAAGCGCGGCGAATGCCAGATCGCCCTGTCGCCCAAGCCCCTGGACGTCGAGGCGGCGACCAAGAGCGCCGACCTCAAGGTCGAGCAGACCCCGGCCTTCATGACCGCGTTCGTCGGCATCAACAGCCAGCACCCGCCGCTGGACAACCCCAAGGTGCGCCAGGCGATCAACCTTGCCTTCGACAAGGGCACCTACCTCAAGAGCGTGTTCGCCGGCAGTGCCACCGTCGCCGACGGCATCTACCCCCCCAACACCTGGAGCTACGCCAAGGACATCCCCGGCTACCCGCGCGACCTGGACAAGGCCCGCGCGCTGCTGGCCGAAGCCGGACACAAGGACGGCTTCAAGACCACCCTCTGGACCCGCCCCTCCGGCAGCCTGCTCAACCCCAATCCCAGTGTCGGCGCACAACTGCTGCAGGCGGACCTGGCGCAGATCGGCATCCAGGCCGAGATCCGCGTGATCGAATGGGGCGAGCTGATCCGCCGCGCCAAGGCCGGCGAGCATGACCTGCTGTTCATGGGCTGGGCCGGCGACAACGGCGACCCGGACAACTTCCTCACCCCGCAATTCTCCTGCGCCAGCGTGAAGTCCGGCCTCAACTTCGCCCGTCATTGCGACGAGAAGCTCGACGGCCTGATCAGCCAGGGCAAGGCAGTCGCCGACCAGACCAAGCGCAGCGCGCTGTACCACCAGGCCCAGCAGATCATCCACGACCAGGCGCTGTGGCTGCCGTTGGCACATCCGACCGCCTCGGCGCTCACCCGCCAGAACGTGAAGGGTTATTCAGTCAGCCCCTTCGGTCGCCAGGATTTCTCCAAGGTGCAGCTTTGAGCGACGTCCTGCTCAATCATCTGCTACCGGAGTTCCAGTTCTCCGAGCGGCACACGCTGAACATGCGGGCGTCACCCGGCCAGGTGCTGGACGCAGTGACCCAGCTCACCGCCGAGCAGGACCCGCTGGTACAGCGCTTTCTGCAGATCCGCGAGGCACCGGCGCGGCTCGCCCTGCGCCTGGGGTTACGAAACGCGCTGGCTGATCGCCCGCGCTTCGGCCTGCACGAGTTCACCCTGCTGGGTCGCCACGCCGACCGGGAAATCGGCTATGGGCTGGTTGGACGCTTCTGGCGCAGCGACTTCGGCCTGCGTTCGTGCGCGGACGGCGAAGCCTTCCGGCGCTTCGCCGAGCCCGGCACAGCCAGGCTGATGCTGCACTTTTCCTGCGAGCCAGCGGATCGGGACGGCTACACCCAGGTCCGAACGGAAACCCGCGTGCACTGCCCGGACCGCCGCAGCCGCCTGCTGTTCACACCTTACTGGTTGGCGATCCGCCCGGTCAGCGGGCTGATTCGCCGACGCCTGCTGCGCGACATCCAGCGGCGCATCTCAGACCATCCCCAACTCGGCCATTGATTGCGGCTCGCCGTCGCCGACAATGAAGTGATCCAGCACGCGTACGTCGATGAGCGCCAGCGCCTCGATGATGCGGCGGGTCAGCAGGCGGTCGGAGTGGCTCGGCTCGCAGATCCCCGAGGGATGGTTGTGCGCCAGGATCAGCGCGGCGGCGTTGTGCGCCAGGGCGCGCTTGACGATCTGCCGGGGGTAGACGCTGGCGCTGTCGATGGAGCCGTGGAACAGCACTTCGAAGTCCAGCACCCGGTGGCGATTGTCCATGAACAGGCAGGCGAACACCTCGTGGTGCTCATGCCGCAACCGCGCCTTGAGAAAGTCACGCACGGCCTGGGGGCTTTCCAGCGCCGAATCGCGACTGAGCTGTTCCGCCAGGTGGCGCCGGGCAATTTCCAGCACGGCCTGCAGTTGCACGAACTTGGCGACGCCCAGCCCCAGGTGACTGCAGAACGATTCCAGGTCGGCCTCCAGCAGGGCCCGCAGGCTGCCGAACTCGCTGAGCAGCCGCCGCGCCAGGTCGACGGCACTGCAGCCGACCACGCCGGTACGCAGGAAGATCGCCAGCAACTCGGCGTCGCTCAGGCTCGCCGCGCCCCGTTCGAGAAGCTTTTCCCGCGGGCGCTCCGCCGCAGGCCAGTCACGAATACTCAAGGAACCTCCCGGTCAGGCCGCCCGCTGTTCCCGCGCAGGCGCTGTGCTATCTTAGCCCCCTCGCTTCGCGCAGCCGGAGGCCTGGGGAGGCGTCGTCGGCTTCAGCGCGCGTCATCCATTTCCGTATTTAAGGCTGGCCTATGCAGCGGCTCTATCGTAAACGCATCGTTCTGGGCGTCGGCGGCGGCATCGCCGCCTACAAGAGCGCCGAACTGGTCCGCCGGTTGCGCGACCAGGGCGCCGAGGTGCGTGTCGTGATGACCCAGGGCGGCCGCGAGTTCATCACCCCGCTCACCCTTCAGGCCCTTTCCGGTCATCCAGTGCACCTGGACCTGCTCGACCCCGCCGCCGAAGCGGCCATGGGGCATATCGAGCTGGCCCGCTGGGCCGACCTGGTCCTGATCGCCCCCGCCACCGCCGACCTCATGGCGCGTCTGGCCCAGGGCGTGGCCAACGATCTGCTGACTACCCTGGTACTGGCCACCGATGCACAGGTTGCCCTCGCCCCGGCAATGAACCAGGCCATGTGGCGCGACCCGGCCACCCAGGTCAACGCCGAGTTGCTGCGCAGCCGTGGCCTGCACTTCTTCGGCCCCGCTGCCGGCAGCCAGGCCTGCGGCGACGTCGGCCCCGGGCGCATGCTCGAAGCCGAGGAGCTGGCGCAACTGGCCGCCGACTGCTTCGAGTTCAAGGCACTGACCGGCCAGCACATCCTGATCACCGCCGGGCCGACCCAGGAAAACATCGACCCGGTGCGCTACATCACCAACCACAGCTCCGGGAAGATGGGCTTCGCCCTGGCAGAGGCGGCCGCCGAGGCCGGCGCCCGCGTGACCCTGGTGACCGGCCCGGTGCACCTGCCGACTCCGGACCGGGTGAGCCGCGTCGACGTGGTCAGCGCCCGCGACATGCTCGCCGCCTGCGAAGCGGCGATGCCGGCGGACATCCTGATCGCCTCCGCCGCCGTGGCCGACTACCGCCCGGAACTGGTCGCAACGCAGAAGCTGAAGAAAGATCCCACCAAGGGTGATGGCCTGCTCTTGCAGCTGGTGCGCAATCCCGACATCCTCGCCACCCTCTCGCTGCGCGAGGACCGGCCCTTCAGCGTCGGCTTCGCGGCGGAGACCGAGAACCTGCTCGAGTACGCCTCGCGCAAGCTCAAGGACAAGAATCTCGACCTGATTGTCGCCAACGACGTGGCAAATCCGTCAATCGGCTTCAATAGTGAAGAGAACGCCATCACGGTCATCGACCGCGAATTGCACAAGACTGCATTCGCCCAGACCAGCAAGGGCAAGATCGCCCGCCAGCTGATCGCCTTCATCGCCGACCGCATCCATCAACACTGAGAACCCAATGCATTCCCTGCAAGCCAAGATCCTCGATCCCCGCCTGGGCAGCGACTTCCCGCTGCCGCAGTACGCCACCCCGGGTTCCGCCGGCCTCGACCTGCGCGCCATGCTCAAGGAAGACCTCATCCTCGAGCCGGGCCAGACCGTGCTGATCCCCACCGGCCTGTCCATCTACATCGCCGATCCGGGCCTGGCCGCGCTGATCCTTCCGCGCTCGGGCCTGGGCCACAAGCACGGCATCGTGCTGGGCAACCTGGTCGGGCTGATCGACTCGGACTACCAGGGCGAGCTGATGGTCTCCTGCTGGAACCGCGGCAATACCGCTTTCACGATCGCCATCGGCGAGCGCATCGCCCAGCTGGTGCTGGTGCCGGTAGTGCAGGCGCATTTCGAGCTGGTCGAGAGCTTCGACGAAAGCCAGCGCGGCGCCGGCGGCTTCGGGCACTCCGGCAGCCATTGACCCCTACCCATTTCAGGATGAATCGCCGAGGAGACGTTGCATGAAACTTTTCCAACGCACTGCCAAGGACAGCGCCGACCTGCCGGAACTCGTGCCGGCGGAGAAGCCCGTCAGGGGATCGCCCCCCAAGGTCGACCTCAAACCACTGCTGCCATCGCTCATCCTTACCGTGGGCGGCGTAGTGGCGGCCAGCGCGCTGCTGTGGTTCAGCCTGTTCGGCCAGGCCGACAAGGCTCACGTCACCCAGTTGAGCAACGCCTGGTCGGAAAGCCAGGCCGGCGCGCTGCGTCAGTCCCTGAATCTGCTGGCCGCCGACAGCCGCGCCATGGCAGGAGACCCGCAGTTGCTGCCGACCCTGCAGAGCAATGACCCGACGCGCATCGCCGCACTGGAGAAGGCGCTGACCCAGGGCCATCTGGATGGGCTGGTGGACGTCCACCTGAACGCCAACGGTCAGGCTGTGCAGGACACCGCCCGCCCCGGCCCGCTGAACTATGCCGCGCTGGATATGCTGCACCGTGTCGAAAGCGGCCAGGCCGTGGCGCCGGAGGCCTACAAGGTCGGGACCCGCTGGCTGGTCTACAACCCCATCGCCCTGCGCGCCGCGGATAACTCGATCCAGGGCTCCCTGCTGCTGGTCGTCGACCTGCAGCGCCTGCTCGGCAACCTGCCGCCGATGTCCGCCGATATCGGCCGGCTGCAGATTTCCCAGCAGTTCGGCAACTCGCCGGCCCAGTTGCTGCTGCAACGCGGGCAGGCCAGCGACGCCGCTGCGGTAGCGCTACCCAGTGGCAATCCGAACTGGAAGCTGAGCTTCACCCCCGGCCCGACCGTCACCGACCAGCTGTACTCGCCAACCCTGCTGGGTATCGCCGCCTTGCTGGCACTGGTGGGCAGTCTCCTTGGCCTCTACCTTGCGCAAAGTGCGATGCAGCGCCGGGTCAGCAAGGATGCACAGGCCCTGGGGCAGTTCGTTCAGGAACTCGCCGGCCAACGCACTGCCAAAGCACCTGAGCTGAGCCTGCCGAGTCTGCAGGCGCTGGCTCAGGCGCTGGCCCGCCAGCCACGCCGCAAGACCGAAACACCCGGTGCCAGCGCACCCGCCGCGCCCGCAGCTCCCGCCCAGCCGATCCCGGCTGCCACCGCTGCCAGCGCCCCGGCCGCTGCCACCGAATCGCCATTGGTCGATCCGCTATTCCAGAACACCGACATTCTGGACATCGACATTCTTGATGAAGACCAGGATCTCCTGGGATTGGAGCAAACACCCGCTATGAGCACGCCAAAAGCCCCGCAACTGCCCGCCAGCATCTTCCGCGCCTACGACATCCGTGGCGTGGTCGGCGATACCCTGACCGCCGAGACCGCCTACTGGGTCGGCCGCGCGATCGGTTCCGAAAGCCTGGCGCGCGGCGAGCCGTGCGTCTCCGTCGGCCGCGACGGCCGCCTGTCCGGCCCCGAGTTGGTCCAGCAGTTGATCCAGGGCCTGGTCGATTGCGGTTGCCAGGTCACCGACATCGGCATGGTGCCCACCCCGGTCCTGTACTACGCCGCCAACGTCCTGGAAGGCAAATCCGGTGTGATGCTCACCGGCAGCCACAACCCGCCGGACTACAACGGCTTCAAGATCGTCGTCGCCGGCGAAACCCTGGCCAACGAACAGATCCAGGCCCTGCGCGAGCGCATCCAGAACGATGACCTCGCCTCTGGCGTCGGCAGCGTGCAGCAGGTCGACATCCTGCCGCGCTACTTCCAGCAGATTCGCGACGACATCGCCCTGGCCAAGCCGCTGAAAGTGGTGGTGGACTGCGGCAACGGCGTGGCCGGCGTGATCGCCCCGCAACTGATCGAAGCCCTGGGCTGCACCGTGATCCCGCTGTACTGCGATGTCGACGGCACCTTCCCCAACCACCACCCGGATCCGGGCAAGCCGGAGAACCTGGAAGACCTGATCGCCAAGGTCAAGGAGACCGGCGCCGACCTGGGCCTGGCCTTCGACGGCGACGGCGACCGCGTGGGCGTGGTGACCAACGAAGGCACCATCATCTACCCGGACCGCCTTCTGATGCTGTTCGCCAAGGACGTGGTCTCGCGCAACCCGGGCGCCGACATCATCTTCGACGTCAAGTGCACCCGTCGCCTGATCTCGCTGATCAGCGGCTACGGCGGTCGCCCGGTGATGTGGAAGACCGGCCACTCGCTGATCAAGAAGAAAATGAAGGAAACCGGCGCCCTGCTCGCCGGCGAGATGAGCGGCCACATCTTCTTCAAGGAGCGCTGGTACGGCTTCGACGACGGCATCTACAGCGCCGCGCGCCTGCTGGAAATCATCAGCCTGGACAAGCGCGATGCCGAGCGCGTGTTCTCCGCGTTCCCGATGGACATCTCCACCCCGGAAATCAACATCACCGTCACCGACGAGGGCAAGTTCGCCCTGATCGAGGCGCTGCAGGCCCGCGGCCAGTGGGGTGAAGCCAACCTCACCACCCTCGACGGCGTGCGTGTCGATTACCCCAAAGGCTGGGGCCTGGTTCGCGCGTCCAACACCACTCCGGTGCTGGTGCTGCGCTTCGAGGCGGACTCCCAGGACGAACTGGAACGCATCAAGGACGTGTTCCGTACCCAGCTGAAAGCGGTCGACCCCGCCCTCAGCCTGCCATTTTGACCCCTATGCCGGAGCCCACCATGACCCAGAGCCGCGATGACGCCGCCCAGGTTGCCCGCGTCCTTGCCGAAGCCCTGCCCTATATCCGCCGGTTCGTCGGCAAGACGCTGGTGATCAAGTACGGCGGCAACGCCATGGAAACGGACGAGCTGAAGAACAGCTTCGCCCGCGACGTGGTGCTGATGAAAGCCGTCGGTATCAACCCGGTGGTGGTCCATGGTGGTGGTCCGCAGATCGGCGACCTGCTCAGCCGCCTGTCGATCGAAAGCCACTTCATCGATGGCATGCGCGTCACCGACGCGCAGACCATGGACGTGGTGGAGATGGTCCTCGGCGGCCAGGTGAACAAGGACATCGTCAATCTGATCAACCGTCATGGCGGCAGCGCCATCGGCCTGACCGGCAAGGACGCCGAGCTGATCCGCGCGAAGAAGCTCACCGTCACCCGCCAGACGCCGGAAATGACCAAGCCGGAAATCATCGACATCGGCCACGTGGGCGAAGTCACCGGGGTCAACGTCGACCTGCTGAACATGCTGGTGCAGGGCGACTTCATCCCGGTCATCGCGCCGATCGGCGTAGGCGCCAACGGCGAGTCCTACAACATCAACGCCGACCTGGTGGCCGGCAAGGTGGCCGAGGCGCTGAAGGCCGAGAAGCTGATGCTGCTCACCAACATCGCCGGCCTGATGGACAAGCAGGGCCAGGTGCTCACCGGCCTGACCACCGAGCAGGTCAACGAGCTGATCGCCGACGGCACCATCTACGGCGGCATGCTGCCGAAGATCCGCTGCGCCCTCGAGGCAGTCCAGGGCGGCGTGACCAGCGCGCACATCATCGATGGCCGCGTACCCAACGCCGTGCTGCTGGAGATCTTCACCGACAGCGGTGTCGGCACGCTGATCACCAACCGCAAGCAGCGCTGATCGCAACGACACCCGCCAGGAGCGATCCTCGCGGGTGTTTTTTTGCCTGTTCCAGGCCGCTTCAGCCCCATGGATGCCCGGCCTCGAAAGGTCTACAGGAGTCCTTCTGACATGGCCGCGTCTCCCGTTTCCCGCAATGACTTCAGCTTCTTCCACGGCCTGCGCGTGCGCTGGTCGGAAGTCGATCCACAGGGCATCGTCTTCAACGGCAATTACCTGACCTACGCCGACGTCGCCACCACCGAGTACTACCGCCATCTGGGCGTGAGCTACCCGGCCGACCTGCTGCGTGGCGGCGGCGACCTGTTCGCGGTGAAGACCACCCTGGAGTATCTGGCGCCGGCACGCTTCGACGACTGGCTGGAAATGGGCGTACGCGTCAGCCGCCTGGGCCGCAGCAGCCTGACCTTCCAGGTGTCGATCTGGTGTGACGAACAGTTGCTGACGCTGGGGGAACTGATCTACGCCTATGCCGGCGAGGACCGGACGAGCCAGCCCCTGCCGGACTGGCTGCGCGGGAAGATCAACGAATTCGAGCGCGTCTCGCCGCAGCAGTGAGCGCGGCGGACGGCGCGTCAATTACCGCCGGATATCTGGGCGAAGCGCGCCCGATCGGAGGCAAAGCTGCTTTGCGCCTGAATCCGCAACTGCTGGTAGCGAGCGATATCCTGCTGCAGGCGCTGTTCATCGTCGCGCAGGTTGCTCAGTTGCGCGACCAGGTCGTCCGGCACCTGGCGACCGGCGCGCTCCTGGTCGGCGGCACGGGCCTGCAGGTTGGCCTGCTGCATCTTCAGCGATTGCAGGTTGCCCTTGGCCACGCTGGCCAGCCCATCGAGTTCGGCCAGCTTGCGATCGCGGGCACGGTCGACGTCTTCCACGCTGGTATACATGCGCATCAACTGCTGATCGGAGCTGGCGCGGGCGGCGTCCGCCTTGCGCTGCTCGATCTCGGCGGCGGTCGGTGCCGGCGGAACCTCGCGGATGACCCGGCCCTGGTCGTTGAGCACCTGGTAGCCCTTGCCGATGTACTGCGGAGGGACACCCAGGCGGTCGATGACGGTGATGCCCTTGTCATTGACGTAACGGTACATCTCGACCTGGCTGGTCGGCTGCCCGGCAGCCGTCACCTGGCCTGCGAGCATGGCTCCCAGAAGCCCCATCAACACCCTGTAGCGGAAAGCACCCTGCTTGGCCATGCCCTACGTCCTGGTTGCGGTTAGATACCGTACTGCGCCCGATAAGCCTCGACAGCCGCGAGATGCTGCTTGAGCTGACCGTCACCGGCCAGATATTCCAATACCTGCTCCAGCGAGACAATGCTGACGACCGGAATCGAAAAGTCCCGTTCAACTTCCTGGATCGCCGACAGCTCACCCTTGCCGCGCTCCTGACGGTTCAGCGCGATCAGCACGCCGGCTGCCTGGGCACCCTGGGCGTCGATGATCTGCATGACCTCGCGGATCGCAGTGCCGGCGGTGATCACGTCATCGATGATCAGCGCGCGGCCGGCCAGCGGCGCGCCGACCAGCGTGCCGCCTTCGCCATGGTCCTTGGCTTCCTTGCGGTTGAAGCACCAGGGCAGGTCGCGGCCGTGCTGTTCGGCCAACGCAATCGCTGTAGCGGCCGCCAGCGGGATTCCTTTATAGGCCGGGCCGAACAACACGTCGAAAGGTATGCCGCTGTCGACCACCGCGCTGGCGTAGAAACGACCCAGCTGGGACAGTGCAACCCCGGTATTGAACAGACCGGCGTTGAAGAAGTACGGACTGGTGCGCCCGGACTTGAGGGTGAACTCGCCGAAGCGAAGAACGCCGCGCTCGATGGCGAAGCGGATGAAATCGCGTTGATATGCGTGCATGGGAGAGAACCGGCCGGTATGAATTTAGCTAAACCGTTTGAGCTCGGGTATCATACACACACGTGATTTTGGGGGCCATTTATGCGGATCATCAGTGTGAACGTGAATGGTATTCAGGCTGCAGCCGAGCGTGGTTTGCTCAGTTGGCTGCAAGCCCAGAATGCCGACGTGATCTGCTTGCAGGATACCCGCGCCTCCGCTTTCGATCTGGATGACCCGTCCTACCAACTGGATGGCTACTTCCTGTACGCCTGCGATGCCGAAGTGCCCAGTCAGGGTGGCGTCGCAATCTATAGTCGTCTGCAACCCAAGGCTGTCATAAGCGGCCTGGGTTTCGAGATGGCCGATCGTTACGGGCGCTACCTGCAAGCCGATTTCGATAAAGTGAGTATCGCCACTCTCCTGCTGCCTACCGGGCAGGAAGGGGACGAGAACCTGAACCACAAGTTCAAGTTCATGGACGATTTCGCCCAGTACATGAACAAGCAGCGCCGCAAGCGCCGCGAATACATCTATTGCGGCTCGCTCTACGTCGCGCACCAGAAGCTGGACGTGAAGAACTGGCGCGAATGCCAGCAATCGCCCGGCTTCATGGCGCCGGAGCGTGGCTGGATGGATGAGATCTTCGGCACCATGGGCTACGTCGACGCCCTGCGCGAGGTCAACCGCGAAGGCGACCAGTACAGCTGGTGGCCGGAAAGCGAACAGGCCGAGCTGCTCAACCTGGGCTGGCGCTTCGACTACCAGATCCTCACGCCGGGGCTGCGCCGCTTCGTGCGCGGCGCCAAGCTGCCGCGCCAGCCGCGTTTCTCCCAGCATGCGCCGCTGATCGTGGACTACGACTGGACCCTGAGCATCTGAGCCCCGTCGTGCCGCCGAGAGGCGGACAGAAAAAAGCCGGCTTCGAGCCGGCTTTTTCGTGCCTGGAGTTCAGCCCCTACTTGATCGGGCGCCAGGTGAAGGGATAGCGATAATCCAGCCCTTCGTTGGCCTTGATCCCGGCGATGATGGTGAGCACCAGCGCGCCGATACTCACCAGCCCCAGCAGGAAGAAGCCGATCACCACCAGCATCAGCAGGAAGCTGACCATCACCGCGAGGCTCACGGTGATCTGGAAGTTCAGCGCCTCTTTGCCCTGGCGGTCCACGAACGGGTCCGATTCACGCTTGATCTGCCAGACGATCAGCGGCCCGAGCAGGTTGCCGAAGGGAAAGATGAAGCCGAGAAAGGCGGCGAAGTGGCAGAACATCGCCCACTGGCGGGCTTCCTGGCTCGGTTGAACCTGCTGTACCGGTACTTCGTCGCTCATCCTTTCGCTCCTTGCCGTTGGGTATCGAGTGCGGATCAGTCCGCCAGCGCGGCGCGCTGCAGTTCGAACAGTTCGCGCAGGCCCTGCTGCGCCAGCTCCAGCATGGCATTCAGCTCGGCCGGCTGGAAGGGCGCACCCTCGGCGGTGCCCTGGACCTCGATGAAGCCGCCGGCATCGGTCATGACCACGTTCAGGTCGGTCTCGGCGGCGGAATCCTCCAGGTAGTCCAGGTCCAGCACCGGCTCGCCCTGGTACATGCCCACGGAAACGGCAGCGACCATCTGCTTGAGCGGGTTGCCTTTGAGCGCACCACGCTTCTTCAGCACGGCCAGCGCATCGATCAACGCCACGGTCGCGCCGGTGATGGACGCAGTGCGGGTGCCACCGTCGGCCTGGATCACATCGCAATCGATGTACAGGGTGTTCTCGCCCAGCTTGCTCAGGTCCAGCGCGGCGCGCAGGGAGCGGCCGATCAGGCGCTGGATCTCCAGGGTGCGACCACCCTGCTTGCCGCGTGCGGCTTCACGCTGGTTACGCTCGCCGGTGGAGCGCGGCAGCATGCCGTACTCGGCGGTCAGCCAGCCCTGGCCCTGGCCCTTGAGGAAGCGCGGCACACCGGATTCGGCGCTGACGGTGCAGATCACCTTGGTGTCGCCGAACTCGACCAGCACGGAACCCTCGGCGTGCTTGGTGTAATGGCGGGTGATACGGATCGGGCGCAGTTGGTCGGCGGCGCGGCCACTGGGACGGTTCATGGAGGCATCCTGTACAGATTGCTGGCGGGGGAATGTCGGCCATTATAGAGGCCAGCGGACGGCCGCAACCACCGCCGGTGTGCGGTGGCGCGCCAGGCTGGGTTACAATTGCCGGTTTCCGACGACCTGTCGGCCGTTTCCCACAGTCTTCAAGCGAGGTAATTCCATGGTCCACAGCATGACCGCCTTCGCCCGCGTCGAGCGCGCCGGCACCCATGGAACCCTCAGTTGGGAGCTGCGCTCGGTCAACCATCGCTACCTCGAGCCCAACCTGCGTCTGCCCGAAGCCTTCCGCGACCTCGAAGGCGCGGTGCGCGAGGCGCTGCGCCAGGGCCTGTCGCGCGGCAAGGTGGAATGCACCCTGCGCTTCAACGAGGAGAACGCCGGCAAGCCGCTGCAGGTCGACCGCGAACGCGCCGCGCAACTGGTCGCCGCCGCCGAGACCGTCGCCGGCCTGATCCAGCAGCCCGCCCCGCTCGACCCGCTGGCCGTGCTGGCCTGGCCGGGTGTGCTGGTGGGCGATGCCGCCGATCCGCAGGCGCTCAATGCCAGCGCCCTGGCCGCCTTCAACCAGGCCCTGGACGAGCTCAAGGCCGGCCGCGCCCGCGAAGGCGCGGACTTGGCGAAGATCATCGACGAACGCCTGAGCGCCATGCAGGAAGAAGTGGTGAACCTGCGCGAGCTGGTGCCGCAGATGCTCGCCAACCAGCGCCAGAAGATCCTCGACCGCTTCAACGAGATGAAGGCCGAGCTCGACCCGCAGCGCCTGGAACAGGAAATGGTCCTGCTGGCGCAGAAGAGCGACGTCGCCGAAGAACTCGACCGCCTGACCACCCACATCACCGAAGTGCGCCGCGTACTCAAGGCCGGTGGAGCTGCCGGCCGCCGCCTGGACTTCCTGATGCAGGAGCTCAACCGCGAGGCCAACACGCTGGGTTCGAAGGCTTTCGACCCGCGCTCGACCCAGGCAGCGGTCAACCTCAAGGTCCTGATCGAGCAGATGCGCGAGCAGGTCCAGAATATCGAGTAAGCCGGACGCCTCCGGCTTCCATTCAGTCAACCGTTACTCCAGGAAAGCGCCATGTCCGGCACCCTGTACATCGTTTCCGCGCCGTCGGGCGCCGGCAAGACCAGCCTGGTCAAGGCCCTGCTCGACACCATGCCCAGCGTGCGCGTCTCCGTTTCCCACACCACCCGCGGCATGCGTCCGGGCGAGGTGGACGGGGTGAACTACCACTTCGTCGGTCATGACACTTTCAAGGCCATGCTCGAACGCAACGAGTTTCTCGAGCACGCGCAGGTTTTCGACAATCTCTACGGCACCTCCCAGCGCTGGGTGGAAAAGACCCTGGCCGAGGGCAACGACCTGATCCTGGAGATCGACTGGCAGGGCGCGCAGCAGGTGCGCCGGCTGATGCCCCAGGCGCAGTCGATCTTCATCCTGCCGCCGACCCAGGAAGCCCTGCGCCAGCGCCTGACCAACCGCGGCCAGGACAGCGACGAGGTCATCGAGCGGCGCATGCAGGAAGCCGTCAGCGAAATGAGCCACTATGTGGAGTACGATCACCTGGTGATCAACGACGATTTCGCCCACGCGCTGGAAGACCTCAAGGCAATCTTCCGCGCCCGCCAGCTGCGCCAGGATGCCCAGCAGCAACGCCATACCGAGCTGCTGCAGCGCCTGCTGGCCTGAATCGGGCGAGCAAAGGCACTTCCATAAAGATTGGCGATTTTTTAGACTATCCAGTCCGCCCGGTAATTCTCCGGGTCTCCATTTGCGTAATGAGGAACACCATGGCCCGCGTCACCGTTGAAGACTGCCTGGACAACGTCGATAACCGTTTCGAGCTGGTCATGCTCGCCACCAAGCGTTCGCGCCAGCTGGCTACCGGCGGCAAGGAGCCCAAGGTACCGTGGGAAAACGACAAGCCCACCGTTGTCGCCCTGCGCGAAATCGCCTCGGGCCTGGTGGATGCTGACATCGTTCAGCAGGAGGACGTGGTTGAAGAAGAGCCGCTGTTCGCTGCTTTTGAAGACGAGGCCAACAACGAGGCCCTGTAAGTCGATGTCCGGCCGACGAATCGGCGCGCCACGACGCACTGCTCGGCAGGGGGTGAACCCATGCCGAGCATAGATGCCTTCGCCGACCGGCTATCGAGCTATCTGGGCCCGGATCAGGTCAACCTGGTCCGCCGCGCCTACTACTACGCCGAGCAGGCCCATGACGGGCAGCGCCGCCGCAGCGGCGAAGCCTACGTCACGCACCCGCTCGCCGTCGCCAACATCCTCGCCGACATGCACATGGACCATCAGAGCCTGATGGCGGCCATGCTGCACGACGTGATCGAGGACACCGGCATCGCCAAGGAAGCGCTCACCGCGCAGTTCGGCGAGACCGTCTCGGAACTGGTGGACGGGGTCAGCAAGCTGACCCAGATGAACTTCGAGTCCAAGGCCGAGGCGCAGGCCGAGAACTTCCAGAAGATGGCCATGGCCATGGCACGCGACATCCGCGTGATCCTGGTGAAGCTGGCCGACCGCCTGCACAACATGCGCACGCTGGAAGTGCTGTCGGGCGAGAAACGCCGGCGCATCGCCAAGGAAACCCTGGAAATCTACGCGCCCATCGCCAACCGGCTGGGCATGCACAGCATGCGCGTGGAGTTCGAGGACCTGGGCTTCAAGGCCATGCACCCGATGCGCTCCGAGCGCATCCGCCAGGCGGTGAAGAAAGCCCGCGGCAACCGCCGCGAGATCGTCGGCAAGATCCAGGAATCGCTGGTCAACTGCCTCGCCCGCGAAGGCATGGAAGGCCAGGTCCTGGGCCGCGAGAAGCACCTGTTCAGCATCTACAAGAAGATGCGCGGCAAGCGCAAGGCGTTCAACGAGATCATGGACGTCTACGCCTTCCGCGTCATCGTCGACAAGGTCGACACCTGCTACCGCGTGCTCGGCGCCGTGCACAACCTGTACAAGCCGTTCCCCGGTCGCTTCAAGGACTACATCGCGATTCCCAAGGCCAACGGCTACCAGTCGTTGCACACCACGCTGTTCGGCATGCACGGCGTGCCCATCGAGATCCAGATCCGCACCCGCGAGATGGAAGAGATGGCCAACCACGGGATCGCCGCGCACTGGTTGTACAAGTCCAGCGAAGAGGAAGCCCAGAAGGGCACCCACGCCCGCGCCCGCCAGTGGGTGAAGGGCATCCTCGAACTGCAGCAGCGCGCGGGCAACTCGCTGGAATTCATCGAGAACGTGAAGATCGACCTGTTCCCGGACGAGGTCTACGTCTTCACGCCCAAGGGCCGCATCATGGAGTTGCCCAAGGGCTCCACGGCGGTCGACTTCGCCTACGCGGTGCACACCGACGTCGGCAACAGCTGCATCGCCTGCCGTATCAACCGCCGCCTGGCGCCGCTGTCCGAACCGCTGCAGAGCGGCGCGACGGTGGAAATCGTCACCGCGCCGGGCACCCGGCCGAACCCGGCCTGGCTCAACTTCGTGGTCACCGGCAAGGCGCGCACGCACATTCGCCACGCGCTCAAGCTGCAGCGCCGCTCCGAGTCGATCAACCTCGGCGAGCGCCTGCTGAACAAGACCCTGGCCGGCTTCGACAGCCACCTGGAGAAGATTCCGCAGGAACGCATCCAGGGTGTGCTCAGCGAATACCGCATGGAAGTCTTCGAGGACCTGCTCGAAGAGATTGGCCTGGGCAACCGCATGGCCTACGTGGTCGCGCGCCGCCTGCTGTCCAGCGAAGGCGAGGAAGCGCCCAGCGCCGAAGGTCCGCTGGCGATTCGCGGCACCGAGGGCCTGGTGCTCAGCTACGCCAAGTGCTGCACGCCGATCCCGGGAGACCCGATCGTCGGCCACCTGTCCGCCGGCAAGGGCATGGTCGTGCACCTGGAGAACTGCCGGAACATCAGCGAGATTCGCCACAACCCGGAAAAATGCATCCAGCTCAGCTGGGCCAAGGATGTCACCGGCGAATTCAACGTCGAATTGCGCGTCGAACTGGAACACCAGCGCGGCCTGATCGCCCTGCTGGCGACCAGCGTCAACGCCGCCGACGGCAACATCGAGAAGATCAGCATGGACGAGCGCGACGGCCGCATCAGCGTGGTCCAGCTCGTCGTCAGCGTGCATGACCGTGTGCACCTGGCCCGCGTCATCAAGAAGCTGCGCGCGCTCAAGGGCGTGATCCGCATCACCCGCATGCGCAGCTGATCCCACCCTAAGGAGTCGACATGACCAAGACCGTTATCCACACCGACAAAGCTCCGGCCGCCATCGGTACCTACTCCCAGGCGATCAAGGCCGGCAACACCGTCTATGTCTCCGGTCAGATCCCGCTGGACCCGAAAACCATGGAACTGGTCGAGGGCTTCGAAGAGCAGACCGTCCAGGTCTTCGAGAACCTGAAAGCCGTCATCGAGGCTTCCGGCGGCTACCTGCACGACGTCGCCAAGCTGAACATCTTCCTCACCGACCTCTCGCACTTCGCCAAGGTCAACGAGATCATGGGCAAGTACTTCACCCAGCCCTACCCGGCCCGTGCCGCCATTGGCGTCGCCGCACTGCCCAAGGGCGCGCAGGTCGAGATGGACGCCATCGTCGTCCTGGAATAAGCGCTACGAAACACCTACGGGGCCCCGGAGGGTCTGATGTCGTTTCGACGTGGCCGCGACGGAGCCGCATTTTGCGCAGGGTGAGGCGCGAATCGTGTGGTTTGGTCACTCCAAATGAACAATGAGTAACGAAGCGCTGCGCAAAATGCGGCCCGTCCCTTCGGGTTGCGCGTCAAATCACGCCATGCGTCGTTGCGGGGCTAGGTAAGGGAGCGCCATTACCGTCGCCCCGCGTCTAGCCTGGCGTGATTTGACGCGGCAACGCGGTTCACGACGAAACGTCATCAGACCCTTTCCCCGTTCCTTTGTCTGCAAGGAGCAAACATGCGTCGCGCCCTGATCCTGAGCGCTCTGATCGGCCTGCTTACTGGCTGCGCCGGCACCCCGTCCGACCCTTCCGGCGTCTGGGTCAACCAGGCCGCCATCGATGCTGCCGGCAAGGGTGGCAAGCTGCGCGAGGCGCTGCTGGCCTACGGCCCGAACCTGGAATGGAAGCTGGACACCAAGGCCAGCCAGGCGACCTTCAGCAACGGCTTCGAGCTGGGCGAAGGGCAGCTTACCCAGACCGATCCCAAGCACTACCGCGTGGAGTTCTACGGCAGCAACCAGGAATCCCTGGAGCTGGACGGCAAGGAACTGGTGCAGGTAGGCAGCGACAACTGGCCCGAACAGCGCTTCCTGCGTCCCAAGGAGCAGCCCGCGACGCAGGCATCGGCCGGCAGCACCTTCGAGAACGCCCTGTATGCGGCCTACCTCAACGGCACCTGGATCATCGAGGAAGGCGAAGGCAAGGGCAGCAAGGTCAAGTTCCTCTCCAACGGCAGCCTCGAAGGCATGCCGGGCTTCGACCGCTACGCGCTGTGCCTGGCCGGCGACTGCGCGGCCATGAGCGGCGACAACGACAGCATCTGGCTGCAACAGGGCCAGCAAGGCCGCGAGTATCTGTTCGAGCGTGACGGCGACAAGCTGGAGCTGTTCGAGGCGGTAAATCGCGCCCAGGCCGATGAAATGCCCAGCTACGCGCCGGGCAACAAGGTCTGGACCCTGGAGCGCGACTGATCCGCAAGCGGACGGGCTGACAGCATCAGCGCAGCCCGCTCCACAGCAGCCAGCCGCCCAGCGCCAGCAGCAATCCCCCGCAGATCCTGTCCAGTGCCGTCACCCGACGCTTGAGCCAGCCGCGCCAGCGCGGGCGATCCAGTAGGCGCACCAGCAACAGGTCCCACAGCAGTACCACCGCGCCCATCCACAGCACGCAGGCCCCCAGTGCCCAGGCGGGCAGGTGGAACTGCCCGAGTACGCCGAACAGCCCGGTATAGAAGATCGGCAGCTTGGGATTCAGGCTGCTGGCCAGGAACCCCTCGCGCACTCCCCGCAGGAAGCCGCCCGCCTTGTGGTTGCCGCCGGCTGTGGGAATCTCCAGCTTCCGCCGCGCCAGCAGAGCCTGCGTACCGAGCCAGACGAAATAGCCACCTCCCAGCAATTGCACGACGCGCAGCCCATGGCTCGCCACCTCCGGCAGCAGGCCGAGGACGAACAACACCAACAGCATGCTGGCCAGATTGGCCAGGGAGATGCCCGCTGCGCAACCGTCTGCATGGCGCCTGCCGCGCAAAAGCGCAGCGCGAATCAGCAGGAAGAAATCCGGCCCCGGCGACAGCAGGGCGGCGAAGTGAGTGCTGGCAACCAGCGCGAAGGCGGCGAACATGGCGATCTCCCGAATGCGGCGTCGCGCAGTCTGAAAGGACCGACCTCGTGGAGTCTTGGAAGAAACTCAGGTGCGCGTGGCGCGCAGGAAACGTCCGGGAGTGACGCCAGTGAAGCGGCGGAAGGTGCCGGAAAAATGCGCCTGGTCGTAGAAGCCCAGGGCGAGCGCGACATCCAGCGGCTTCTCGCCAGCCACCAGCAGGCGCTTGGCCTCGCGGATGCGTCGCTGCAGCAGATAGGTATGCGGCGGCACGCCGTAGGCGTTGCGGAAGGCTTCGATCAGGTGGCGCGGATGGCGCTGCAACAGCGTGGCGAGTTCTTCGAGGCTGACTGCCTCGCGGTAATGCGCCTCCAGATAATCCCGCAGCTTTGCGGTGGCGCAGCCATCGCGCGCGGCCGAGGCCGTCGGGCGCATGCCACCGTGGCGGACGAACACCAACTCCAGCAGCGCCAGCAGTTCGCTTTCCAGCGCCAGCGCATCGTTGCGTTCGAACTCGCTGGCCACACGCCGCAGCGCTTCCGCCACCTGCCCGTCATCGTTCGGATTGAGCGCCTGGAAGCCGCGCGGCAACTGCTTGCGGCCCAGCAGCGGGAGCAGGCGCGACTCCTCGATGTAGAGCATGCGGTAGACCAGACGCTCGGACTCGGCATTGCCGGTATGTGGCTCCTCCGGGTTCATCAGCGACAGGGTGCCGGCCGGCAGCACGTGGTGCGCGCCACGGCACTGGTAGCCGCCAGCGCCGTGCAGGATGGCGCCGATGGCGAAGGCATCGTGGCTATGACGCCCGAACGGCTGGCCGGAGAAGTCCGCGTGGAACAACTCCACCCCCGGCAACCAGGGGCGCACCAGCAGCCGGTTGGCGTCCATCAGTCCTGCTTGCCCGCGAGAATCGCCGCGTAGCCTTCGCGGAAGCTCGGGTAACGCGGCTCCCAGCCCAGCGCACGGGCGCGAGCATTGCTGCAGCGCTTGCTGCCGGCGCGGCGCACGGTCTGCTCGTCGGCCCAGTGGGTCACGCCAAGGTGCGAGCGCAGCCAGGCGACCACGTCATGCAATGCAGCGGGGTCGTTGTCGACGCCGAGGTAGCAGTCTTCCAGCGCAACACCTTGGCGATCGGCCTCCAGCAGATGCGCCAGCAGGCCGGCACAGTCCTCGGCGTGAATGCGGTTGGCGTACAGCGGCGGCTCGCTGGCTACGCGGTAGCCCTCGCGCACCTGCTTGAGCAGCCACTCGCGGCCGGGGCCGTAGATGCCGGTGAGACGCACGACGCTGGCGGGAATGCCGCTCTGCAGCGCCACCTGCTCGGCTTCGAGCATCACGCTGCCGGAATAGCTTTCGGCCTCGGCCGGCGAGGTCTCGTCGATCCACTCGCCATTGCGCTGGGCATACACGCCGCTGCTGGAAACGAACAGCAGGCGCTTGGGCGTCTGCCCGCGCTGCTTGAGCCAACCGAGGGTATTGCGCAGGCCTTCGACATAGGCGGCACGATAACCAGCCTCGTCATGCTGGGTCGCGGCGGCGCAGTACACCAGGTAATCCAGGCTGCCGACCGGCCAGGTATCGGGGCATTCGAGCTGGGCCAGGTCACCTGCCACCGGCAGCACTTCCAGCGGCAGCGCGGCGACGTTGCGACGCAGGCCATGGACGCGCCAGTCCTGCGCGGCCAGTTGACGCCCCAGGCGGCTGCCGACATCGCCGCAACCGACGATCATCAGGCTCGGGAAGGTGCTCTTGCTCATGCTTGGCTCCGCGAATCAAAGCTCGGCAGTTTAGCGCGGTTGGTTCGCGGCGGTGCAGCCGCTATGCTTGGGCCACCTCAACGGATTTAGTCGCCATGACCCTGACCGAACTGCGCTACATCGTCACGCTTGCCCAGGAGCAACACTTCGGCCGCGCCGCGGAGCGCTGCCATGTCAGCCAGCCGACCCTGTCGGTGGGCGTGAAGAAGCTGGAAGACGAGCTCGGCGTGCTGATCTTCGAGCGCAGCAAGAGTGCGGTGCGCCTGACCCCGGTCGGCGAAGGCATCGTGGCGCAGGCGCAGAAGGTGCTGGAACAGGCCCAGGGCATCCGCGAACTGGCCCAGGCCGGCAAGAACCAGTTGACCTCGCCGCTCAAGGTCGGCGCCATCTACACCATCGGCCCGTACCTGTTCCCGCACCTGATCCCGCAGCTGCATCGGGTCGCTCCGCAGATGCCGCTGTACATCGAGGAAAACTTCACCCACATCCTGCGCGACAAGCTGCGCACCGGCGAGCTGGACGCGATCATCATCGCCCTGCCGTTCCAGGAAGCCGACGTGCTGACCCTGCAGCTGTTCGACGAGCCCTTCTACGTGCTGATGCCGGCGGACCACCAATGGACCGCGAAGAAGACCATCGACCCGGAGCTGCTCAACGACAAGAGCCTGCTGCTGCTCGGCGAAGGCCACTGCTTCCGCGACCAGGTGCTCGAAGCCTGCCCGACGACCCACAAGGGCAGCGAGAACAAGCACACCACGGTGGAATCCAGCTCGCTGGAAACCATCCGCCACATGGTCGCCTCCGGCCTGGGCGTGTCGGTGCTGCCGTTCTCCGCCGTGGACAGCCACCACTACGCGCCGGGCGTGCTGGAAGTGCGTCCGTTCAGCGCGCCAGTGCCCTTCCGTACCGTCGCCATCGCCTGGCGCGCCAGCTTCCCGCGGCCGCGAGCGATAGAGGTGCTGGCCGACTCGATCCGCCTCTGTTCGGTCGCCAAGCCGACCGTCAAGGGTGAAGCCGAGCCGGCATGACCGATCTGTCTAACGTCCCGGTCACCGCGCTCAAGGGCGTAGGCGCCGCGCTGGAGGAGAAGCTGGCGAAGGTCGGCCTGGAGAACCTCCAGGACATCCTCTTCCACCTGCCGCTGCGCTACCAGGACCGCACCCGCATCACGCCCATCGGCGCGCTGCGCCCGGGGCAGGATGCGGTGGTCGAAGGCGTGGTCTCCGGCGCCGACGTGGTGATGGGCAAGCGTCGCAGTTTATTGGTGCGCCTGCAGGACGGCACCGGCACGCTGAGCCTGCGCTTCTATCACTTCAGCCAGGCGCAGAAGGAAAACCTCAAGCGCGGCACGCACCTGCGCTGCTACGGCGAGGCGCGCCCCGGCGCATCGGGCCTGGAGATCTACCACCCCGAATACCGCTCGCTCACCGACGCCGTCGCGGCGCCGGTGGAGCAGACGCTGACACCGATCTACCCGACCACCGAAGGCCTTACCCAGCAGCGTCTGCGCCAGCTGAGCGAGCAGACCCTGGCGCGCCTCGGCCCGTCGAGCCTGCCGGACTGGCTGCCGGCGGAGCTGGCCCGCGACTACCGCCTGGGCCCGCTGGACGAAGCCATCCGCTACCTGCATCGGCCGCCGCCGGACGCCGATCTGGAAGAGCTCGCCGAAGGCCGCCACTGGGCGCAGCACCGCCTGGCCTTCGAGGAACTGCTGACCCACCAGCTGTCGCTGCAACGCCTGCGCGAGAGCGTGCGCTCCCAGGCCGCGCCGCAGCTGCCACCGGCCAAGCGACTGCCGGCGCTGTACCTGAAGAACCTCGGCTTCAAGCCCACCGGCGCGCAGCAGCGGGTCGGTGCGGAGATCGCCTACGACCTCGCCCAGCCCGAGCCGATGCTGCGCCTGGTACAAGGCGACGTGGGTGCTGGCAAGACCGTGGTCGCCGCCCTCGCCGCCCTGCAAGCACTGGAGGCCGGCTACCAGGTGGCGCTGATGGCGCCCACCGAGATCCTTGCCGAGCAGCACTTCCTCAACTTCACCAAGTGGCTGCAGCCGCTGGGCATCGAAGTCGCCTGGCTGGCCGGCAAGCTCAAGGGCAAGGCCCGCGCCAGTGCGCTGGAGCAGATCGCCGGCGGCGCGCCGATGATCGTCGGCACCCACGCGCTGTTCCAGGACGAAGTGAAGTTCAAGCGCCTGGCCCTGGTGATCATCGACGAGCAGCACCGCTTCGGCGTGCAGCAGCGCCTCGCCCTGCGCCAGAAAGGCGTGGACGGACGGCTCTGCCCGCACCAGCTGATCATGACCGCCACACCGATCCCACGAACCCTGGCGATGAGCGCCTACGCCGACCTGGACACCTCGATCCTCGACGAGCTGCCGCCCGGCCGCACGCCGGTGAACACCGTGCTGGTGGCCGACAGCCGCCGCATCGAAGTGATCGAGCGGGTTCGCGCCGCCTGCGCTGAAGGTCGTCAGGCCTACTGGGTGTGCACGCTGATCGAAGAATCCGAAGAACTGACCTGCCAGGCCGCGGAAACCACCTACGAGGAACTCTCCTCGGCGCTGGGCGAATTGCGCGTGGGCCTGATCCACGGGCGCATGAAGCCGGCGGACAAGGCCGTGGTCATGGAAGCCTTCAAGGAAGGCCTGCTGCAGCTGCTGGTGGCGACCACGGTGATCGAGGTCGGCGTGGACGTGCCCAACGCCAGCCTGATGATCATCGAGAACCCCGAGCGCCTGGGCCTGGCCCAGCTGCACCAGCTGCGCGGGCGCGTCGGCCGGGGCAGTGCGGCGAGCCACTGCGTGCTGCTCTACCACCCGCCGCTGTCGCAAATCGGCCGCGAGCGCCTGGGGATCATGCGCGAGACCTGCGACGGCTTCATCATCGCCGAGAAGGACCTGGAGCTGCGCGGCCCCGGCGAAATGCTCGGCACCCGCCAGACCGGCCTGCTGCAATTCAAGGTCGCCGACCTGATGCGCGACGCCGACCTGCTGCCCGCAGTACGCGATGCCGCCCAAGCCCTGCTGGCGCACTGGCCGCAATCGGTCAGCCCATTGCTGGCGCGCTGGCTGCGACACGGGCAGCAATACGGACAAGTGTGATGTATTTCACTCTCATCGGTCAGTTGACCGCTCGGTCACGCTGACTGCGTGGTTATACTCCGACCCAGCCGTTGATAACCGGATCACATTCATGAGCGATGCCGCACTCGCCCCATCCGACTCCTCGCAGGCCCCCGAGGTCATCCTGCAGCTGCTCGCCAAGCTGGGCATTCCCTCTCGCGAGGTGAACGACGGCAGCACGCTTTCCGCTGCGCGTCGGGTGCAGGCCAGCCTGCTGGAGGATGCGGTCGGCACCCTGCTGGTGCTGTTCCCCCAGAGCCAACTGCTGGACCTCAATCGCCTCGCCGAACTCACCGGGCGCAAGCTGGTGGCGGTCAAGCCCGATCGCTTGGAGCGCATGCTCGGCAAGCATCAGCTCGGCCGCCTGCCGGCATTGCCACCGCTGACCAGTTCGCCGTGCCTGTATGACGAGCGCCTGCTGCAGGAGCCCCAGCTGCTGATCGAATCCGGCACGCCGGGCACCCTGCTGGAGATTCCTACGGCGTCCTTCCGCAGCCTGCTGGAGAAAGCCAGCGCGGCGCGCTTCGGCGTGCTGCTGGACTCGATCCGGCCGAACCTGGACCGCCCGGACGACGACCGCAAGGAAATCACCCAGGCCGTGCAGGCGTTCACCGCCCGCCGCATCCAGCAGCGCCTGGAAGAAACCATCGAGATTCCGCCGCTGCCGGAAACCGCGCAGAAGATCATCAAGCTGCGCGTCGATCCCAACGCCACGGTGGACGACATCACCGGCGTGGTGGAAACCGACCCGGCACTCGCCGCGCAGGTGGTCAGTTGGGCGGCCTCGCCCTACTACGCCGCACCCGGCAAGATCCGCTCGGTGGAAGACGCCATCGTCCGCGTGCTGGGCTTCGACCTGGTGATCAACCTCGCCCTGGGCCTGGCCCTGGGCAAGACCCTGAGCCTGCCCAAGGACCAGCCGCAGCACGCCACGCCCTACTGGCACCAGGCGATCTACACCGCCGCGGTGATCGAGGGCCTGACCCGCGCCGTGCCCCGCGCAGAACGCCCGGAAGCCGGCCTGACCTACCTCGGCGGCCTGCTGCACAGCATCGGCTACCTGGTCCTGGCGCACATCTTCCCACCGCATTTCTCGCTGATCTGCCGGCACCTGGAAGTGAACCCGCACGTCGAGCACAACCTCGTCGAGCAGCACCTGCTGGGCATCACCCGCGAGCAGATCGGCGCCTGGCTGATGCGCACCTGGGACATGCCGGAAGAGATCTACACCGCGCTGCGCTTCCAGCACGACCCATCTTATGCCGGCGACTGCTCGGCCTACGCCAACCTGGTGTGCCTGGCGACCCGCCTGCTGCGCAACCACGGCATCGGCAGCGGCCCGGAGAGCGATATCCCGCAGGACCTGCTCGATCGCCTGGACATCCCGCGTGAAAAGGCCGAGGACGCCGTGCGCAAGGTACTCGATGCCGAAGCCGTTCTGCGCGAGCTGGCCAACCAGTTCAACCCGGGGCACTGAAAGCCGGCGCCAATGCAAAAGGCCCCATCAGGGGCCTTTTTTCTGTCCGCAAGAAAGCGCCTCAGGCGGCTTTCTTGTCGCTCGCCGGTGCGGCCTTCTTCTTCGGTTTCAGGTACTTCACCAGGCCCTGGAACCAGATCACCAGGCCGGGGTTGCCCTGGATCTGGATGTCCTTGTTCTGGATGCCCTGCATGAACGCCAACTGCGGGTTCTTCGAGGTCATGGTGGCGAAGCCGTAGGCGCCGTCCTTGAAACCGAGCGCGAAGGCAGGGCTGGGGTGCGTGCCGCGGCGGGCACTGACCTTGAGGTCCTTGACGATGTAGTGGCGGGCGACCTTGCCGTCGAGGGTGTGGAGCTGGAACACCAGGTCCTTGCCTTCGAGCTGCTTCTGGAATGCCGGGTTTTCGCGGCTGGCCTTGGCCATCAGGCGACCGAGCATCCACAGGAGAAGACGGAATTTCATGCACAAACCTCGACGTTCGAGACAAAAGTCTGCGCATTGTAGCCAGTTTCAAAACGGACTACATCCGGTCTTTTGGAGGGATTATGTAACCGCAGGAAGCAACCCGGAGCCGCTCTGGCTCCGGGCTTGAGACGATCAGTTGACTGCGTCTTTGAGCGCCTTGCCCGGTTTGAAGGCAACGGTATTGCTGGCTTTGATCTTGACCGGTTGGCCGGTCTGCGGGTTCTTGCCGGTACGGGCGCCACGGTGGCGCTGAACGAAGGTACCGAAACCGACAAGGGTAACGCTGTCCTTGCGGTTGAGCGCGCCAGTGATTTCATCCAGCAGCGCGTTCAGCACCTTGTTGGCTTGTTCTTTGGTGAGGTCGGCCTTCTCGGCGATCGCGGCGGCGAGTTCTGGTTTACGCATAAATGCCTCTTTGACGGTTTGTTGTTGTTGTGTCCGTGCTGTCTTCCCAACAGCGCCCAAGGCACCGCAGCCTTGCCGTACAGGCTCTAGGCTGCGGCAGACGGGGGGAGAATGGCACGCCGAAAGCTGGTACGCCAGTATCGTCTGACAATTTGCGAGCAGTTTCCCAAGGCAAAAACGCCATAGACGGCGCCTGTCACGCCAACAGGGCCGGCAACTCCTTGTTCAAAGAGAGTTTTTCACTCACGGCGGCGCCGGTAAGGGCGTAACCGAGCAATCGACCGGCGGTATCCCGGCACAGGACCTTGAGGTCCGGGCCAGAGCCTTCCACCTGCCATTCGCCCTCGCTTCCGCGCGGAGGCGGCGACACCACCAGCGGGCACACCGGCGTCTTCACCGTCACGGGCATGGCACCGTAGGTCACCGGCGTCGGCTTGCCGGCCAGGGTCTGGGCCAGCGCGCGGGCACAGGACATCAGCGGCATCACGTACAGCAGGTTGAGGCCATCGACCTCGGCGCAGTCGCCCAGGGCGTAGATATCGGCGTGGGAGGTGCGCAGCTCGCGATTGACCATCACGCCACGGTTGATATCCAGGCCGGCGGCGGCGGCCAGATCGACGCGCGGGCGCAGGCCCACGGCAGAAACCACCAGGTCGCAGGGGATCACCTGGCCATCGGAAAGATGAGCCTCCAGGCCATCTCCCGCGCGCACCAGGCTGTTCAGCACCGGGCCGAGGTGGAAGCGCACGCCGAGGCCTTCCAGCCCCTGCTGCACTGCCTGGGCGGCAGCCGGGTGGAGCAGGCCGGGCATGACCTGCTCGCACGGCGCCACCACGTCGAGCTGGTAGCCGCCGCTGGACAGGTCGTTGGCGAATTCGCAGCCGATCAGGCCGGCGCCCAGCAGCAACACGCGGCGCTTGCCGGCGGCGGCAGCGCGGAAGCGCGCGTAGTCCTCGAGATCGTTGATCGGGAAAATCAGCTCCTGGGCATCGCCCTCGACCGGCACGCGGATGGTTTCGGCGCCCCAGGCCAGCACCAGGTCGCGGTACTGGACCTCCTCTTCGCCGATCCAGATGCGCCGATGGCCCGGATCGATGCCGGTGACACGGGTGTGGGTGAGGATGCGCGCCTTGAGCTGGTCGGCCATGGCGCCGGCCCCGGCCATCGCCAGACCGTCAGCGTCCTTGTCCTTGGAGAAGCCGGTGGAGAGCATCGGCTTGGAGTAGGAGCGGCCGTCATCGGCAGTGATCAGCAGCAGCGGCGTCTCGCTGTCCAGCTTGCGCCACTCGCGAGCCAGGTTGTAACCGGCCAGGCCGGTGCCGATGATCACCAGCGGTGCGTTTTCGCTCATTGCTCTCTCCATATCCAAAAGACGGCACTTCGTAAAGACGGCGCGGCGGCCATCGGGCCGCCGCGTTGATTCGTTATCTCGGCAGGGTTCAGGAAATTTCGATCATTTCGAAATCGATCTTGCCGACACCGCAATCCGGGCAGACCCAATCCGCCGGGATGTCTTCCCACGGCGTGCCGGGAGCTATGCCCTCCTCGGGCAACCCCAGCGCCTCGTCGTAGATGAAGCCACAGACCACGCATTGCCATTTGCGCATCAGCCAAGCCCTCCTGCGATTGCGAAGTGAACCTAACCCACTTTGGCGGCGCCGGCCAACGGCGCCCGTGCCGCCGAGCTGCGTCAGCAAGGCCAACCCGGCGTCCGCCCAGTCTACCGCGCACGGCTGAGGCCTGCTGGCCGCACAAACGCAGACGGCGGCCCGAAGGCCGCCGTCGCGGGGATTCCATTGGCCGTGGATCAGCCGATCTCGATCATCTCGAAATCCAGCTTGCCGACGCCGCAATCCGGGCATAGCCAGTCTTCCGGCACATCTTCCCAACGGGTACCGGCGGCGATGCCCTCTTCCGGCCAGCCCTTGGTTTCGTCATAGATCAGGCCACAAACCACGCACTGCCACTTCTTCATCAGCTATCACCCTCATGTTCTTGTCGCTTGGACGTCAGTGCATCCAATGTTCGGCTTTTTACTGGCGATGGGCTTGTGGCGCAAGCCCCTGGGAAAATGCGGGTAGCCGGCCAAACCTTTGGTGGGGTTTTGCGCAAGGCACTGTTGCAGACAACGCAATCGGAGCCGCAAAGCCGCCATGTTAAGCTGCCGCGTCCCTGGCCAACCGCAGTCGAACCCGTGCCCGAAGCCGCCCTGATCCACCCGCCTCGCTGGCTCACCGCCGCCCAATTGCACCCTGCCCCCGCCGCCCAGGTGGTGGACTGGCTGTTCGACGAAGGTTCGCTGACGCGCCGCCTTACCGCGCTGTCCGACGGAGCCTTCGCTGTGCAGCCGCTGGCCGAGGGCTGGCATCGCCTGCGTACCGATGAGTGCGCTGCGCTGGGCGTGCCGGATGGCGGCCAGGGCTGGGTGCGCGAGGTGTACCTGAAGGGCCACGGCACGCCCTGGGTATTCGCCCGCAGCGTCGCTGCGCGCTCGGCGCTGGAGGGTTCGGGCTTCGACCTGCGCCTGCTCGGCACGCGCTCTCTGGGCGAACTGCTGTTCAGTGACCGCGCCTTCCTGCGCGGGCCCATCGAAGTGTGCCGCTATCCTGCCGCCAGCCTGCCCGCCGAGGTCCGCGCCGAACGCCTGTGGGGACGCCGCTCCTGCTTCAGCCGCGATGGCCTGGGCGTGCTGGTTGCCGAAGTATTCCTGCCGACACTGTGGCAACGCGTGGAACAACAGCCCGTATAATTCCCGGATCGTTTTCCGGAGGCCGCCATGTTCGTCGCCCTGATCAAACCCCTCGCCCGCCTGCATCCCCGCGCCTGGGACTTCATCCAGCTGACGCGCATGGACAAGCCGATCGGCATCTACCTGCTGCTCTGGCCGACGCTGTGGGCGCTGTGGATGGCCAGCGGCGGCGTGCCGAGCGTGAAGAACCTGGTGATCTTCGTCCTCGGCACCGTGCTGATGCGCATGGCCGGCTGCGTGATCAATGACTTCGCCGACCGCAAGCTCGATGGCCACGTGGAACGCACCCAGTTGCGCCCGCTCGCAACCGGCAGGATCAGCGTGCGCGAAGCCTGGATCGCCTTCTTCGTGCTGCTGGGCTTGAGCTTCCTGCTGGTGCTGTGCACCAACGCGCAGACCATCTGGCTGTCCTTCGGAGGCGCGGCCATCGCGGCGCTCTACCCGTTCATGAAGCGCTACACCTACTACCCGCAGGTGGTACTGGGCGCGGCCTTCTCCTGGGGCATCCCGATGGCCTTCACCGCGGCCAGCGGCACCCTGCCGGCGGTGGCCTGGCTGCTGTTCTTCGCCAACGTGCTGTGGACGGTCGCGTATGACACCTACTACGCGATGACCGACCGCGAGGACGACCTGAAGATGGGCATGAAGTCCACGGCGATCCTCTTCGGCGATGCCGACCGGGTGATCAACCTGAGCCTGCAGGGCCTGATGCTCCTGCTGCTGATCCTGGCCGGCAACAAGCTGGCGATGCACCTGTATTACTACCTGGGCCTGGCCGTGGCGGCGGGCTGCTTCGCCTGGCAGTTCCATTCGACCCGCGACCGCGAGCCGATGAAGTGCTTCAAGGCCTTCCTGCACAACCACTGGGCGGGGCTGGCGATCTTCCTCGGCACCGTGCTGGATTTCGCCCTGCGCTGATACAAACCCTGTAGGAGCGAGCTTGCTCGCGAATCGCCCCCGCAGCGGAGCAGTTCGCGAGCAAGCTCGCTTCTACAAAGAGACGCTACGGTTTGGCCATGTGCCAGACGCCCATCTTGCCCTCACCGGCCATGTCGCCGGCCTTCTTGTCCTGCACGAAGGTGTACAGCGGCTTGCCCTTGTAGGCCCACTGGGCGCTGCCGTCGTCACGCTTGATCAGCGTCCAGTCACCCATGGCGCTGTCATCCGCAGCGGCCATCAGCGGAGGCCAATTCTGCGCGCAGCCGCCGTTGCACATCGACTTGCCGCCGCTGTCCTTGTCGAAGGTGTAGAGCGTCATGCCCTTGGCATCGACCAGCATGCCGTTCTTCTCCATGCCGGGGCCGGCGGCCAGGGCGGACATCGCGGGCAGCATCAGACCCAGTGCCAGGGCCGGGAATAGCAGTTTCATGAGCGCTTCTCCTCTGGTGAGGTGGAAACGGCGCGAGCATCGGCGCAAAGGCAGGCAGGAATGCAGGCAGGGCCGGCCAGGGCGACGTCGACAACGCACTCACTACCGTCATCGCAAGACTCCGGCAGGCTCGCCTGCCGGGCACACCGCCGACCGGGCCGGTGCGTTCCGTGTGCCGCGCAAGCATCGCGCGGCGACTCGATCAGCATAGACGAGCGTGTTGCGACCAGGCTCGGCTACCATCGGCGTGTCACATTCATGAAATATTTCCGTTATCTAATGCGGCGCATTACAGAAATTCTGAGGCCTCAGCATGGTTGGCAAGACAATCCTCATCGTCGATGACGAAGCTCCGATCCGGGAAATGATCGCCGTGGCCCTGGAGATGGCCGGCTACGAATGTCTGGAGGCCGACAGCGCCCAGACGGCTCACGCGGTGATCGTCGATCGCAAACCGGACCTGATCCTGCTCGACTGGATGCTGCCGGGCACCTCGGGCATCGAACTGGCCCGCCGGCTCAAGCGCGACGAGCTGACCTCGGCCATCCCGATCATCATGCTCACCGCCAAGGGTGAAGAGGACAACAAGATCCAGGGCCTGGAAGTCGGCGCCGACGACTACATCACCAAGCCGTTCTCCCCGCGCGAACTGGTGGCCCGTTTGAAGGCCGTACTGCGTCGTACCGGCGCCGGTGACAGCGAAACGCCGATCGAGGTCGGCGGCCTGCTGCTGGACCCGATCAGCCACCGCGTGACCATCGACGGCAAGCCCGCCGAGATGGGCCCGACCGAATACCGCCTGCTGCAGTTCTTCATGACCCACCAGGAACGCGCCTACACCCGCGGCCAACTGCTGGACCAGGTCTGGGGCGGCAACGTCTACGTCGAGGAACGCACCGTCGACGTGCACATCCGTCGTCTGCGCAAGGCCCTGGGCGAGGTCTACGAAAATCTGGTTCAGACCGTGCGCGGCACCGGGTATCGTTTCTCGACCAAGAGCTGACCCGACTTCTCGTCTGACGGGTACAAGGAACGGAATTTCGTGACCCAGAACTGGAGAGGCGTGCTGATACGCCACCTGCTGTTGGTGGTGGCCGCCGGCTCGCTACTCGGCCTGATCACCGGCCAGTACGGCTGGGCCATCGCCGTGGCGCTGGGCGCCTACCTCGGTTGGTCGACCTGGCAACTGCTGCGCCTGCACAGGTGGCTGAAGCATCACCAGCCCGATGAGGCTCCGCCCGATGGCTACGGCCTGTGGGGCGAGGTGTTCGACAGCATCTACCACCTGCAGCGGCGCAACCAGCGGGCCCGTGGGCGCCTGCAGGCGGTGATCGATCGCATGCAGGAATCCACGGCAGCCCTGCGCGACGGCATGATCCTGCTCGACCGCGATGGCAACCTGGAATGGTGGAACCAGTCCGCCGAGCGCCTGCTGGGCCTCAAGAGCCCGCAGGACGGCGGCCAGCCGGTGACCAACCTGGTGCGCCACCCGCGCTTCAAGGAATACTTCGAAGGCGAGGATTACCGCGAGCCGCTGGAGCTTTCCTCCCCCATCAGCGACAACCTGCGCCTGCAGTTCCACATCACCCTGTACGGCGCCGGCGAACACCTGATGCTGGTGCGCGACGTGACGCGCGTCCACCAACTGGAGCAGATGCGCAAGGACTTCGTCGCCAACGTCTCCCACGAACTGCGCACGCCCTTGACGGTGATCGCCGGTTACCTGGAGACGCTGCTGGACAACGTCGAGGACGTGAACCCGCGCTGGACCCGCGCGCTGCAGCAGATGCAGCAGCAGGCCGGGCGCATGCAGAACCTGCTCAACGACCTGCTCCTGCTGGCCAAGCTGGAGGCCACCGACTACCCGGCGGACAACAAGCCGGTGGCAGTGGACCTGATGCTGCTGTCGATCCGCAACGACGCCCAGGCGCTGTCCGGCGCGCGCAACCATCGCATCAGCCTGGAGGCGGATTCGAAGGTGAAGCTCAAGGGCAGCGAGGCCGAACTGCGCAGCGCCTTCTCCAACCTGGTGTTCAACGCGGTGAAGTACACCCCCGACGAGGGCGAGATCCGCATTCGCTGGTGGGCGGACGAACAAGGCGCGCACCTGGCCGTGCAGGACAGCGGCATCGGCATCGATCCCAAGCACCTGCCACGCCTGACCGAGCGCTTCTACCGCGTCGACTCCAGCCGCAACGCCAGTACCGGCGGCACCGGTCTGGGCCTGGCCATCGTCAAGCACGTGTTGCTGCGCCACCGCGGCACCCTGGACATCAGCAGCGTGCCGGGCAAGGGCAGCAGTTTCACCTGCCACTTCCCGACGCAGCAGGTGGAGAGCCGCGCATAACGGTGCCCGACTTCGACTCTGGTATAGACGGGCTTGCCAGCCAGGCCCCACGAACCGCATTCTTGTCCGTCCATTCTTAATCCAACAGAACCATGGACCCTTCCCCTAGTAGCAACTTCCTCACCTATTTCGCCGATTTCGGCCTGATCCTGTTCGCCCTGTTCCTCGTCGTGCTCAACGGCTTCTTCGTGGCCGCCGAGTTCGCCATGGTCAAGCTGCGCTCCACCCGCGTGGAGACCATCGCCAACCAGCACGGCTGGCGCGGCACCATCCTGCGCAAGGTGCACAACCAGCTCGACGCCTACCTTTCCGCCTGCCAGCTGGGCATCACCCTGGCCTCCCTTGGCCTGGGCTGGGTCGGCGAGCCGGCCTTCGCCGAGCTGCTCGAGCCGCTGCTGGCCGCCGTCGGCGTGCACTCCGAGGAAGTCATCCGCGGCGTGTCGTTCTTCACTGCGTTCTTCATCATTTCCTACCTGCACATCGTGGTCGGCGAGCTCGCGCCCAAGTCCTGGGCGATCCGCAAGCCGGAGCTGCTGTCGCTGTGGACGGCGGTACCGCTGTACCTGTTCTACTGGGCGATGTACCCGGCGATCTGGCTGCTCAACGCCAGCGCCAACGCCATCCTGAAGATTGCCGGACAAGGCGAGCCGGGGCCGCATCACGAACACCACTACAGCCGCGATGAGCTCAAGCTGATCCTGCACTCCAGCCGCGCCCACGATCCCAGCGACCAGGGCATGCGCGTATTGGCCTCGGCGGTGGAGCTGGGCGAGCTGGAAGTGGCCGACTGGGCCAACTCCCGCGAGGACCTGGTCTACCTTGAGCGCACTGCGCCGCTGGATGACATCCTCGCCACCATTCGCCGCCACAAGTACAGCCGCTACCCGGTGTACGACAGCGAGAAGAACGAGTTCATCGGCCTGCTGCACATCAAGGATCTGCTGCTGGCCCTGGCCACGCTGGATAGCCTGCCGGAGTCCTTCGATCTCGATGAGCTGACTCATCCGCTGGAAATGGTCACCAAGCACCTGCCGCTGGCGCGCCTGCTGGAGCAGTTCCGCCAGGGCGGTTCGCACTTCGCGCTGGTGGAGGAAGCCGATCACAAGGTGGTCGGCTATCTGACCATGGAGGACGTGCTGGAAGTGCTGGTCGGCGATATCCAGGACGAACACCGCAAGGCCGAGCGCGGCATCGTTGCCTACCAGCCCGGCAAACTGCTGGTGCGTGGCGATACCCCGCTGTTCAAGCTGGAGCGCCTGCTGGGCATCGACCTGGATCACATCGAGGCCGACACCCTCGCCGGCCTGGTCTACGACACGCTCAAGCGCGTGCCGGAAGAAGAGGAAGTGCTGGATACCGAAGGCCTGCGCATCATCGTGAAGAAGATGAAAGGCCCGAGGATCGTCCTCGCCAAGGTGGTGAAGCTGGATTGATTCTCCTGCGCGGAAATGAACAAGGCTGCCCCAGGGCAGCCTTTTTTGTCTGTTCGTAAGAGCGAGCTTGCCCGGCGCCGGCGCTGCTGGCAATTCTGCTCGCGAGCAGGATCGCTCCTGCAGGGAGTGGCCGTCAGTGCTCTCTGACCACCGCGAAATTGGGCAGCGTATCGACTGGCTGGGCAAAGTCGTAGGGAATCGAGACCAGATCCAGCCCGACGTTGCGCTGCACCACGAAATGCAAATGCGGGCCGCTGCTGTTGCCGGTATTGCCCGATTTGGCCAGCGGCGAGCCGGTAGCTACGCGCTGCCCCTCGCGAACCAGCACCGAGCCCTGCATCAGGTGCAGGTAGACGCCCATGGTGCCGTCATCGTGGAGGATGCGCACGAAGTTGCCCGAGGGGTTCTTGCCGCGCCCGTTCTGCCCGTTCTCGATCTTCACTACCATGCCGCCGCGTGCCGCGACGATCGGCGTGCCCACCGGCATGGCGATATCCATGGCGTAGCGGCCCTTGGGCGTGAAATGGCTGTAGCGGCCGTTGGCACCCTGGGTCAGGCGGAACGGGCCGCCCACCCACGGCAGCGCGTACTGATAGGACAGCGGTGCCGGCCGCGGATCACCCAGCGCGTAGCGCAGCTTGGGCTTGTAGCGCAGCGGCTGGTTGGGATCCAGCGCGCTGAGGGTGGCCAGGCGGATCGAACTGCGCGGCGGCAGCACCCAGCGAATCGGCTGCTTCGGAACCCCAACGGCGTTCTGCGCACCGGTCACGCTCAGCTCCACTTCCACCGGCGCGTACAGGTCGTTGCGCACCTGCAGCGTTTCGCCGCCGGCGTGCTTCCTGGTCTCCAACTTCACCTGCTGTTCCAGGTGCTCGACCATGCGATCGCGGAAGACGAAGACGGCCGCACCCGGCACGGCCTTGTCCGTGTAGGTGACCACGCCGTTGGCGTCGGTGTACTTGTAGATGGTCACGGCCGAAGCCGTCCCGGAGGCGGCCAATAGACCGCACAGGAGGATACTGCGCCCTAGCATGTCGACTCTGGTTATAGGTATGGCGACGGTGGCAAGACTAGCAGCGTCGCTCCTGCGTCGCGACCTGCCGCCGGTCGGCCTGTGAAGCAGTACTACCCGCCGGTCGGCGCATTTGTAGCCGGATCAGGCTCCAGGCACGTAGTGCTTCTGGGTGCTGCCTCGGGCGATCAGGCGCGACAGGTAGTCGAGTTTCTGCGGGTCACGGTCGACGAAGCGGAAGGTCAGCTGCAGCCACTCGCTGTCCGACTTGGGCTCCAGCGCCGCCACGGCATGCAGGTAGCCGTTGAGGCGAGCGACATCGCTGTCTTCCTCCAGGTCCAGTACGGCGCTTTCCAGTACCTGTGGCAGCGGCGTTCCGCGCTTCACCACCAGCAGCGCCTCCTTGAGGCTCAACGCCTTGATGACGCAGGGCAGGTTCGCCGATGGCAGCCGCAGTTGCCCCTGCTGGCCCTTGGCGCCGCTGCGCGCAGCGGGGGCAGCTGCTGTCGGCGCCGCTGCAGCCGGACTTGGTGCAGCGGGTGCCGCCGCCGGGCGAACGACTTCGGCCTTGCCTCCGGTAAGGGCGGCGAGGGAGTCGTTGGGCAGCGAGCCAACCAGGCTGCGCTGCGGTGCCTGCGCCGCCAGGGCCTCCAGCTTGCCGGCGCGCGACAGCGCCTTCTTCACCTTGCTCACCAGCTGATCGTTGGAGAACGGCTTGCCGATGAAGTCGGAGACGCCGGCCTGGATCGCCTGCACCACGTTGTCCTTGTCGCCACGGCTGGTGACCATGATGAAGGGCGTGGTCTTCAGGCTGTCCTGCTCGCGGCACCAGGTGAGCAACTCGATACCGGAGAGCTCGGGCATTTCCCAGTCGCAGAGGATCAGGTCGACCGCTTGGCGCGCAAGGAACTGCTGAGCCTTGCGGCCGTTGACCGCCTCTTCGATCTGCAGACCGGGGAAATGGTCCCGTAGCCCCTTCTTCACCAGGTCACGGATGAACGGAGCGTCATCCACCACCAGCACACTGACTTTGCCCATCGGCATCTCCCGAAAACGATAGGGCGAAGAATAGCCTTGCCGGGTGGCTACATGCCATTGGTGAGGGACCGCTCGGCCATAAAATGACGAACCCGGCGCGGTGGCCGGGTTCGTTCTGGCACGGGCGTCCGGCTTATTCGGCCTTGTCTGCCTTGCCAGCGGTGCCCTGCACTTCTTCCTTCATGCGGGTCAGGCCCAGGTGGCGCACGTCGGTGCCACGTACCAGGTAGATCACCAGCTCGGCGATATTGCGCGCGTGGTCGCCGATGCGCTCCAGCGAACGCAGGGCCCAGATGACGTTGAGCACGCGGGAGATGGCGCGCGGGTCTTCCATCATGTAGGTGACCAGCTCGCGCAGGGCGGTCTTGTATTCGCGGTCGACGGTCTTGTCGTACTGCGCCACCGACAGCGCAAGGTCGGCATCGAAGCGGGCGAAGGCGTCCAGCGACTCCTGCACCATCTTGCGCACTTGGTTGCCAATGTGGCGTACCTCGACGTAGCCGCGCGGCGACTCGCCTTCCTCGCACAACTGGATGGCGCGACGAGCGATCTTCGAAGCTTCGTCACCGATGCGTTCCAGATCAATCACCGACTTGGAGATGCTGATGATCAGGCGCAGGTCGGAGGCGGCCGGCTGGCGGCGGGCGAGGATGCGCAGGCATTCCTCGTCGATGTTGCGCTCCATCTGGTTGATCTGGTCGTCGATCTCGCGCACCTGCTGGGCCAGGCCCGAGTCGGCGTCGATCAGCGCGTTGACCGCATCGTTGACCTGCTTCTCCACCAGGCCGCCCATGGCCAGCAGATGGCTGCGCACATCTTCCAGCTCGGCGTTGAACTGCTGCGAGATATGGTGGGTGAGGCTTTCTTTGTTGATCATGCTTTCGCTCCGCGAAATAGCTGCAAGCTGCAAGCTGCAAGCTTCAAGTCAGTCGTTTCCTGGTGTTCTTGCCGCTTGTAGCTTGCGGCTTGAAGCTGGCGCGCAGCGCTTAACCATAACGACCGGTGATGTAGTCTTCCGTCTGCTTCTTGGCCGGGTTGGTGAACAGGGTATCGGTGTCGCCGAACTCGATCAGCTTGCCCATGTACATGAACGCCGTGTAGTCAGAGACGCGCGCGGCCTGCTGCATGTTGTGGGTGACGATGACGATGGTGAACTTGGATTTCAGTTCGTAGATCAGCTCTTCGATCTTCAGGGTGGAGATCGGGTCCAGTGCCGAGCAAGGCTCGTCGAGCAGCAGGACTTCCGGCTCCACAGCGATGGTGCGGGCGATCACCAGGCGCTGCTGCTGGCCGCCGGACAGGCCGAGAGCGGATTCGTGCAGGCGGTCCTTCACTTCATCCCACAGCGCGGCGCCCTTGAGGGCCCACTCGACGGCCTCGTCGAGCACGCGCTTCTTGTTGATGCCCTGGATGCGCAGGCCATACACCACGTTCTCGTAGATGCTCTTGGGGAACGGGTTGGGCTTCTGGAACACCATGCCGACGCGGCGGCGCAGCTCGGCGACATCGACGTTCTTGGCAAAGATGTTATGGCCGTCCAGGCGGATCTCGCCCTTCACGTTGCAGCCGTCGACCAGATCGTTCATGCGGTTGAAGCAGCGCAGCAGGGTGGACTTGCCGCAGCCGGAAGGGCCGATGAAGGCGGTCACGCGCTGCTTGGGGATGTTCATGCTGACGTCGAACAGCGCCTGTTTCTCGCCGTAGAACAGGCTCAGGCCGGGTACTTCCAGGGCGACGGTCTCGCTTTCCAGGTTCATGCCCTGGCGATCGCCACGGCCGAGTGCGCCGATGTCGATGCCATGGGTTGCGGTTTCATGTTGCATATCCAGTCTCCTTGGGAGGCTTGGCGGCGGGCCTTGCCTGCCGCCTGCAGAATCAGTTTTCCAGCGCCTTGTACTTTTCGCGCAGGCGGTTACGAATGGCGATGGCCGAGAAGTTCAGCAGGGCGATCACCATCACCAGCAGCAGCGCGGTGGCGTATACCAGTGGGCGTGCAGCCTCGACGTTGGGGCTCTGGAAGCCGACGTCATAGATGTGGAAGCCCAGGTGCATGATCTTCTGGTCCAGGTGCACGTAGGGGTAGTTGCCGTCCACCGGCAGCGCCGGAGCCAGCTTCACCACGCCCACCAGCATCAGCGGCGCCACTTCGCCGGCGGCGCGGGCCACGGCGAGAATCAGGCCGGTCATCATCGCCGGGCTGGCCATCGGCAGGACCACCTTCCACAGGGTCTCGGCCTTGGTCGCGCCCAGTGCCAGCGAGCCCTCACGGGTGGCCCGCGGGATGCGCGCCAGGCCTTCCTCGGTGGCCACGATTACCACTGGCACCGCGAGGATGGCCAGGGTCAGCGAGGCCCAGAACAGCCCCGGCGTGCCGAAGGTCGGCGCCGGCAACGCTTCGGGGAAGAACATCCGGTCGAGGGAACCGCCCAGCACGTAGACGAAGAAGCCCAGGCCGAACACGCCGTAGACGATCGCCGGAACGCCCGCGAGGTTGTTCACCGCGATACGGATGATCCGGGTCAGCAGGCCCTGGCGAGCGTACTCACGCAGGTAGACCGCGGCGATCACGCCGAACGGGGTGACGATCACGGCCATCACCAGGGTCATCATCACGGTGCCGAAGATGGCCGGGAAGATACCGCCCTCGGTGTTGGCTTCACGCGGGTCGTCGCTGAGGAATTCCCATAGTTTCTTGAAGTAGAAGCTCAGCTTGGTCGCGACGCCCATCTGGTTCGGCTGATAGGCATGCACCAGCTTGCCGACGCTGATTTCGGTCTGCTGCCCGGTGGCATCACGCATGACGATGCTGTCGCGGTTGAACTCCTGGTGCAGGCCGTTGAGCTGTTCTTCCAGCACCTTGTACTGGGCGTTCAGCTCGGCGCGGCCGGCAGCGATGTCAGCCTCGGCAGTGGCGTCCAGCTTGTTGTTCAGCTGCAAGCCGCGCTCTTTCAGGCGTAGGCGCTCCAGGCCGTGGTTGATGCCGCCGATGTCCTTCTTCTCCAGCTGATACAGCTTGGTGTAGAGCTCATCGACGCGCTTGAGACGGGTCTGCAGCTCGGCCATGGCGCCCGGACCTTCGGCGACCACCTTGCCGTTTTCTTTCACGCTCAGCAGGTAGCCATAGAAGTTGCCCCACTCGCGGCGCTCCAGGGTCACCAGCTCGGCGGGGTGGTGACGGTCGGTCAGCCACTCGCCGATCACCCAGGAGAAGTCGCTGCCATACAGGTCGCGGTTACCCAGCTTGAGCAGTTCGCGGGTCATGAACTCCGGGCCGTTGTCCGGCACCGGCAGGCCGGCGCCGCGCAGGCGCGCACGCGGCACCTGTTCGATCTGCACTTCTTCGCCGATCAGGGTCTTGGGGGCTTCACCGGGGACGCTGTACGTCGCCTCGATCACGTCCGCCGGCCAGAAGTGGCCAAGACCGCGCACGGCGATCACGGCGAGCAGGCCGATGGTCATGATCACGGCGATGGACACTGCCCCCGCGTTCATCCACACCCAGGGAGAACCGCTGGCAAACCACGCTTTGACGGATTCCTGTTTCTGTTTCACGGAACTAGCCTCGTCGGGCGGCGCTTAGAGCGACGCGTATTTCTTGCGCAGGCGCTGACGGATCAGCTCTGCCAGGGTGTTCATCACGAAGGTGAAGGTCAGCAGTACCAGTGCCGAAAGGAACAGCACGCGGTAGTGAGTGCCGCCCACCTCCGACTCGGGCATTTCCACCGCGACGTTCGCCGCCAGCGTGCGCATGCCCTGGAAGATGTTCACATCCATGACCGGGGTGTTGCCGGTGGCCATGAGTACGATCATCGTCTCACCCACGGCGCGGCCCATACCGATCATCAGCGCGGAGAAGATGCCCGGGCTGGCGGTCAGGATCACCACGCGGGTCAGCGTCTGCCAGGGCGTGGCGCCCAGGGCCAGGGAGCCGTAGGTCAGGCTGCGCGGCACGCTGAAGATGGCGTCTTCGGCGATGGAGAAGATGTTCGGAATCACCGCGAAGCCCATGGCCAAGCCGACTACCAGGGCGTTGCGCTGGTCGTAGGTGATGCCCAGGTCGTGGCTGATCCACAGGCGCATGTCGCCGCCGAAGAACAGCGTCTCCAGGTGCGGGCTCATCCACAGGGCGAAGGCGCCGGTGGCGAGGACCACGGGGATCAGGATCGCTGCTTCCCAGCCGGCCGGCAGGCTCAGGCGGATGCGCTCGGGCAGTCGGCTCCAGATCAGGCCGGCGGCGAGGATGCCCAAAGGCGTGAGCAGCAGCAGGCTGAAGATGCCCGGCAGGTGGCCTTCGACGTAGGGCGCGAGGAACAGGCCGGCGAAGAAGCCGAGGATCACGGTCGGCAACGCTTCCATCAACTCGATCACCGGCTTGACCTTGCGGCGCATGCCCGGCGCCATGAAGTAAGCGGTGTAGACGGCAGCGGCGATGGCCAGCGGCGCGGCGAGAATCATCGCGTAGAAGGCGGCCTTCAGGGTACCGAAGGTCAGCGGCGACAGGCTCAGCTTGGGCTCGAAGTCGGTGGTCGCAGCGGTGGACTGCCAGACGTAGGACGGCTTGTCGTAGCTCTCGTACCAGACCTTGCCCCACAGCGCGCTGAAGGACACTTCCGGGTGCGGGTTGCTCAGGCTGAAGCGGCGCAGTTCGCCACCCTGCTCGACGATCAGACGGTTGGCGCGCGGCGACAGGGCCATCGGGCCGGCGGACGGAGCGACGTTCTCCACCAACAGCGTGCGGTGCGCGGTGCTGTGGAAGATACCCAGGTTGCCTTGCTTGTCGAGGGCCAGGAAGCCCTTGCGGCGCTGCTCCGGGGCGATGCTGGAGATCGGCTGGTCGCCCAGCTTGAAGTCACGTACGTGAGACAGGCGCGGCTCGCCATCTTCACCACGAGCCATGAACCACTGGCCGATGCCGCCCTTGGAGTCGCCGACCATCAGCGAGATGCCACCCAGCAGCTGGCTGCTGGCAGTCACTTCGGCGGAGGCGTCATCCAGCAGCTTGTAGCGGCCGTTGAGCTGGTGGGTATTCAGGTTGAAGACGTCGGCCTGGGCACGGCCATTGAGCACATAGAGCCACTGCTTGCGCGGGTCCATGTAGATGGCTTTCACCGGGTCGGCGATTTGCGGCAGGTTGATGCGCTCTTCCTGCAGGGTGCTTTCGCCGGTCAGCATGTTTTCCTGCTGGGTCAGGCCGAGCAGGAGCATCTCGCTGCCGGTGGACGCGGCCAGCAACAGGCTGTCATCACCCGAGACGATCGCCACGTGCTCCAGCGGACGGCCCTGGGGATCCAGGTTCATCGGAGCTTCGCCATAGGGATAGTCGATCTGCGGGGTGATGGTCTTCTTGTTGTCCGGGTAGGTAACCTTGTAGTTGTGCTTGAACACCAGCACCTGACCATTGGACAGGCCCAGCGCAACGGTCGGATGTCCCGGTTGGTCCTCGGCGATGGAGGTGACGCTGGTACCGGCAGGCAGCTTGAGCGCAACGCGATCCATCTCGTCGCCTTTCTTGGCGTCGAAGAACATCACCTCGCCGTTCGCGGCGACACGCATGCCCACCATGTTCTGCTCTTCGATGCTCAGCAGGAGCGGCGCCTGGGCCGTCTTCAGCCAGGCCGGAGCCAGGGGATCACGCGTCTCCAGTTCGGCGCCGCGGAACAGCGGCAGCACGACGTAGGCGAGGTAGAAGAAAATCAGGGTAATGGCAGCCAGCACGGCGAGACCGCCGACCAGGACGTACCAACGGGTCAGTCGATCCTTGAGCGCTCGGATACGGCGCTTGCGCTGCAGGGCAGGCGTATTGAAATCGATCCGCTCGGGGAGAGAAGAAGTCATCGGGGAGTTGGCCATGTCGTTCATGGGGTGACACCCTAGCGGCTCTGTATGACAGAAAGATGACATGGAAGTGACGCGACAAAGCCCACCAGCAGAGCCATGCTGGCGGGCTCGGTCGAGTAAGCGTCAGCCCATGCCGGGCGGGGATCTCCGCCCGGTTTGAAGGCTGATTACAGACCCAGGTCCTTGATCGCTTTTTCGGCGACTTTGGACGGCAGCGGGATGTAGCCGTCTTTCACGACAACCTGCTGGCCAGTCTTGGACAGCACCATCTTCAGGAACTGTGCTTCCAGCGGGTTCAGCGGCTTGTTCGGCGCCTTGTTGACGTAGACGTAGAGGAAGCGCGACAGCGGGTAGGTGCCGTTCAGGGCATTCGCCTCGTTGTCCTCGATGAATTCGCCGCCTTCTTTCTTGGCCAGGGCAACGGTCTTCACGCTAGCGGTCTTGTAACCGATACCGGAGTAGCCAACGCCGTTCAGGGACTGGCTGACCGACTGCACCACGGAAGCCGAACCCGGCTGCTCGTTCACGTTCGGTTTGTAGTCGCCTTTGCACAGGGCTTCTTCCTTGAAGTAACCGTAGGTGCCGGATACGGAGTTACGACCGAACAGCTGGACGGGCTTGTTGGCCCAGTCGCCGGTCAGGCCCAGGTCACCCCAGGTCTTCACTTCCGACTTGCCGCCGCACAGACGGGTGGAGGAGAAGATGGCGTCGACCTGTTGCATGGTCAGGCCTTTGATGGGGTTATCCTTGTGCACGAAGATCGCCAGGGCGTCCACGGCCACCGGAACAGCAGTCGGCTTGTAGCCGTACTTCTGCTCGAAAGCCTGCAGCTCGACGTCCTTCATCTTGCGGCTCATCGGGCCCAGGTTGGCGGTGCCTTCGGTCAGAGCCGGCGGCGCGGTGGAGGAGCCGGCGGCCTGGATCTGCACGTTCACGTTCGGGTACAGGCGCTTGTACTCTTCCGCCCACATGGTCATCAGGTTGGCCAGCGTGTCGGAACCGACGCTCGACAGGTTACCCGACACACCGCTGGCTTTCTGGTAGTCCGGCAGAGCCGGATCGATCGCGGCCACCGCACTGGCGGTGCCTACGCCTGCGGCGACAAAAGTCAGGGCCGCCATCAAACGCTTGAGTTTCATGCCTTGCTCCTTGAGGAGAATGGGGTTGGATGGAACGGGGGCCAGTATCGTCAGGCCGCATGAAGACTCTATGACGCGAATATGACAGTTGGATGAAATGCCATCAGCGCTGCTGAAGAGGTTTTGTAACAGCAAGAATAGCGCCTCCCGAATAGGAGAAATCACGCTGAAATAGCTGTCCTAGAGCGCCTTCTGTTAAACCAACCTGCTCCTGCGCGCGCTGTTCGCAGACTCTTGGTGGGATTCATCCGGCCATGATCATGGCGGAGGTGAAGCACCCCATGCACACCAGATACGGCAGCAGGAGCCACTTATAGATGCCGTGGCGGCGACCGAGGAAGAAGCCAAAGCCTGGGATGATCAATGCAAGCAGCGCAGCTGGCCCCGCTCGCGAGAGCAACAGGAAGAAGGCAAGCAACTGGCCGACGCTGAGGCTCAGAACGCCCAGCAGAATGAGGGTTGAGATCAACGTTTCCATGCCGGGTGGAGTCCTTTTTCAGGCGC
>NZ_BDAI01000006.1 GCF_002091755.1 Pseudomonas nitroreducens NBRC 12694 | reverse complement strand
AAGACCCCTGGTCAGCTTCGCTGGCCGGGGGTTTTGCTTTGCGCGCGGGAAAGTCTGGTTCGCCTGGGTTGGCACGGCCGCTCGGTTTCCAGAGTATTCGAGACAATTTCCGGGCACCGAATCGGAGGTTGTGTCGTCTACAATAGCGACAAATTTTCCCTGAGTGCCTACATGCCCGAAGTCGAAGGACATGCCTTGCAGGATCTGCCTCTGGAGGAGCTGACGGCTTGCCACGAGTGCGACCTGCTGATGCGCCGCGAGCCTGTTCCGTCAGGGCATCGCTCCGTTTGCCCGCGCTGCGGCTATGAGCTGGAGATCCATCGTCCCCATATGATCCGGCGTGCGCTGGCCCTGGTGCTGACGGCACTGTTGCTCTATATCCCGGCGAATTTCCTGCCGATCATGCACATCACCATTCTTGGCCAGACCAGCATGGACACGGTATGGAGCGGCGTAATCGGTTTGTACGAGTCCGATATGAAGGGCGTCGCGGTCCTGGTCTTCCTCTGCAGCATGGTGATCCCTCTGGCCAAGTTGCTGTGCCAGCTGTTTGTCCTGCTGACCATACGTTTCAAGGTCTGGCGCGACCAGGGGATGTTGTTGCTCCGCGGTTACCAGCACCTGCGCGAGTGGGGCATGCTGGAGGTTTACCTGATGGGGATCATCGTTGCCATCGTCAAGCTGATCGACATGGCCGAGTTGCATGTCAGTGTCGGCCTGGCTTGCTTCATCGGGCTGCTGTTCACCCAGGTGTGGCTCGAAGTGACCATGTCCCATCATCAGGTCTGGGGTGAACTGTCCGGGGAGTTCGATGATGCGAGCCATTGATGCCGATATTCTGGTTTGTGGCGAATGCCATCAGCTCAATCGCCGTGAAGTGGATGACGAGACCCATTGCAGCCGCTGCGGTGCGCTGGTGCATGAGCGACGCCCGAACAGCCTGACACGCACCTGGGCCCTGCTGATCACCGCCGCGGTGCTCTACATCCCGGCCAACCTGCTGCCGATCATGACGGTCAACTTCCTCGGCAACGGTATGCCCGCCACCATCATGGAAGGCGTGGTGGAGCTGATCAATGCGGACATGCTGCCGGTCGCGGCGGTGGTGTTCATCGCCAGCATCCTGGTGCCGACGTTCAAGCTGGTGGGCATTGCCCTGCTGCTCTACTCGGTGCAGCGACACCAGCCGATGTCCGCCAAGCAGCGCATCATCATGTATCGCTTCATCGAGTGGATCGGCCGTTGGTCGATGCTCGACATCTTCGTCATCGCGATCCTGGTGACGTTGGTGAACTTCGGCAATCTGGCGAGCATCGAGGCGAACCTCGGTGCAGCCGCCTTTGCCTGCGTGGTGGTCCTCACCATGCTGGCGGCAGTGACTTTCGATCCCCGGCTGATCTGGGATAACACGGACGCGGAAAACGACGATGAGTGATCTCCCCAAACCCAAGATGCGCAAGACCACCAACTGGTCGGCAATCTGGATCCTGCCATTGATCGCGCTGGCGATCGGTGCCTGGCTGGCCTGGCGTGCATACGACCAAGCGGGGATCGTGATCAACATCCAGTTCGAGAGCGGCGAGGGGATCCAGGCCAACAAGACCGAGGTGATCTTCAAGGGGATCGGCGTCGGCAAGGTGGTCGACCTCCACGTCAACCAGCCCACCCTTGGCGTCACGGCAACCGTGGAGATGCGCAAGGAGGCTGCCGAGTACCTCAGCAAGGGAACGCGTTTCTGGCTGGTCAAGCCGCGCGTCTCGATAGCCGGCGTCACCGGGCTGGAGACCCTGGTATCGGGCAATTACATCGCCATCGATCCGGTGAAGGGCGAACAGCAGAAGGACTTCACCGCGCTGAAAGAGCCGCCGCCGCTGTCCGACTCCCTGCCGGGCCTGCACCTGACCTTGAAGGCCGAGCGCCTCGGTTCGCTGGAGCAGGGGAGCCCGATCTACTACCGGCAGATCCAGGTTGGCCAGGTGAAGAGCTACCGCCTGGCGGAGGACCAGAAGACCATCGAGGTGAAGGTCCACATCGAGCCGGCCTATGCCAACCTGGTGCGCAAGCACACACGTTTCTGGAACGCCAGCGGCATCACCCTGTCCGGCAGCCTCAGCGGCCTGAAGCTGCGTACCGAGTCGCTGGCGAGCATCGCGGCCGGCGGTATCGCCTTCTCGACGCCTGACAATTACCCGGACAGCCCGCCCACCGACCCGACCAAGCCGTTCCGCCTGTATGAGGACTTCGACGCGGCTCAGGCCGGCCTCAGCGTCAAGGTGAAGGTCAGCGACGTCAGCGGCCTGACCCCGGGCAGTACGCCGGTGATGTACAACGGCGTGCAGGTCGGCACGGTGAAGAGCATCGACATGGACAAGGATTTCAATGGCGCCACCGCCACCTTGTCCATGGACCCGCGCACCGAGGACTTCCTCAACAGCAAGACCGAGTTCTGGATGGTCAAGCCGAGCATTTCGCTGGCGGGCATCACCGGGCTGGAGGCGCTGGTGAAGGGCAACTACCTGAGTGTGCGATTCGCCAGTGGCGGCGATCCGACCCGTGACTTCGTCATCCGCCCGAAGGCGCCCCCGTTGAATCTCGACTCGCCGGGCCTGCACCTGGTACTGACCACGGATCAACTGGGTTCGCTGGAGGTCGGTACACCGATCCTCTACCGCCAGATGAAAGTGGGCAGCGTGCAGAGTTACCAGCTCTCCCGCCGTGACCCCTCGCGGCTGATCATCGGTGTCCATATCGAGCCGGAGTACGCCAAGCTGGTGAACACCTCGTCGCGCTTCTGGAACATCAGTGGCGTCACCATCAGTGGCGGTCTGGACGGGATCAAGCTGAAGAGCGAGTCGCTGCAGACGCTGATCGCTGGCGGCATCGCCTTCGATACCCCGGACCCGAAGGCTGCGCCGGTGACCAAGGTGCGCCGCTTTGCGCTGTACGACAGCGAGGACGATGCGCACCTCAAGGGCCAGATCATCGACCTGCGCGCCGATACCGCGGATGGTCTGAAGGAAGGCACCGTCCTGCGTTACAAGGGCCTGGAGGTCGGTCGCGTCGAGCAGGTCGATCTGAGCAAGGATCTGCAGTCCGTGCAACTGAAGGCGCGCCTCACCCGGGGAGCGGATCGCATCGCTCGGCAAGGCACACGCTTCTGGGTAGTGGGCCCGCAGGTCGGTCTTTCCGGCGTATCCAACCTGAGCACCATCGTCAGTGGCCAGTACATCGAAGTGTTGCCGGCGCCCAAGGCCGGCCAGGCGCAGACCAGCTTCAGCCTGCTGGGCGGCGAACCCAACCGCCTCCTGGATGCTGACGGCCTGCGCCTGACCCTGAGTGCGTCTCGACGGGGTTCGCTCAAGGCCGGGGTTCCGGTGACTTACCGCGAGGTGCAGGTCGGGAAGGTTACTTCGTTCGAGCTGGGCGAGACGGCGGACCGCGTGCTGGTCCACATTCTCATCGAGCCACGTTATGCGGCGCTGGTGCGGACGGGCAGCCGCTTCTGGAATACCAGTGGCGTCGGTGTCGACGCAGGTTTGTTCAAGGGAGTGAAGCTGCGCACGGAGTCGATGGAAACCATCCTCTCCGGCGGCGTGGCCTTCGCGACACCGAACAACGACGAAATGGGTTCGCCGGCCAAACCCGGGCAGACCTTTGCGTTGTTCGACGAGTACGACGAGAAGTGGCTGGACTGGGCGCCGAAGATTCCGCTGGGGAAGGCGAACTGAGTTTCAGACGTACAGGAAAAGGGCCGCATCAGCGGCCCTTTTCATTCTACGCGTGCGGTGGATGCACGAGCAGCATTTGCAGGGTGGCTTGGTGCGCACCGGTACCCATCAGCATCGTCGCTGGAGGCATGGGTATCGGATAGGCTTCGGCGTTATGCGGTTCGCGAGCAAGCTCGCTCCCACAAGTGCAGGGCCACGCAGAGTCGGAAAGGAAAAAGCCCCGCATGGCGGGGCTTTTTCGTTAACGCTGCGAGAGCATCACGCCGGTTCGGCGCTGGCTTCCACGTCGTTGTGCGCAGCCTTTTCTGTGTCGCGCCGGCGGATGTACTTCCAGTCCGCCTCGTCGATGTAGATACCGTTGGGACCGCTGCCGCCCTCCAGGTCGATGGCCACCTGCGCCGACACCTGGGGCTTCACGCTCGCCAGGATCGGCACGAAGCCCAGTTGCAGGCTGGTCTCCAGCAGCGCCGACTGGTTGCGTTCGTCGATGTCCGCCGCCTCGTCGAGGTAGTAGGGCAGGCGCACGCGGCCGGCCTGCTCGCGGTCCATCAGGTGCAGCAACAGGTACATGTTGGTCAGCGCCTTGATGGTCATGGTGGTGCCGTTGGACGCGGCGCCGTCGATATCGGTGTGCATGATCGGCTGGCCGCCCAGCTTGGTGATCTCGAACGCCAGCTCGAACAGGTCCTTCAGGCCCAGTTGGTTGTTGTTCGCCGCCACCAGGCGCGACAGGTAGTCCTTGGCTTCCTCGTTCTTCGCATCCTGCTCGGCGCTCTGGGTCAGGTCGAAGACGGAGAGGTTCTCGCCCTCTTCGTACTGGCCGGCGCTGTGGATGATCTGGTCGATGTGCTTGAGCGCGTCCTTGTTGGGCGCCAGCACGATGCGGAAGCTTTGCAGGTTGGATACCTGGCGCTTGTTGATCTCGCGGTTGAACAGCGCCAGTTGGTGTTCCAGGTTGTCGTAGTCGCTGCGGATATTGCGCAGGGTACGGGCGATGTCAGTGACGGCTGCACGGCGCGCCTTGGCCAGGGTCATGGCTTCGTCGGTGCGGTGTGCGTAAGCGTTGATCAGCAGTTGCAGGCGACGCTCCGGATCATCCTCGCTATCGAACTTGGCCACGCCCTTGAGGCGCACCTGGGCGTACAGCGCCTCGATCTGACCGTCCACGCGCTGCAGCGATTGCCAGGTGTCCTGATAGTCGTTGAGCAGCGGCAGTAGGTTGTCCATGGAGTCGTCGACCGGGTCCATGAACGGGATGCCGAAGGGCAGGTTGGCCGGCAGCAGCTGGCGACGGCGCAGGGCGTCGTCGAGGGTGCGTTGCTTGGCTTCCATGTCGGCCAGTTGGCGGCCGATCAACTGCAGCTTGGCGGAGAGCTGCTGGACGCGTTCGGTGAAGGCGTCGGCGGAGCGCTTGAGCTCGTCCTGGGTGGCTTCCAGCTGGGCGAGCTGCTCCAGCTTGGCCGGCTCTTCGGCGTTGAGCGTCTGGCTGCGACGGAAGTCTTCCAGCGCCTTCTGCGCATCGAGCACGTCCTGATAGAACTTGTCCGCTTGCGCTTTGCTGGCGTTGCGGTCGGCGGCCACGGCCTGCTGGGTCTTGAGCTGCTTGAGCTCCTTCTCCAGGCGCTCCTTCTGGTCGCGCAGCGCGGCGCGGTCGGCCAGGGCCTGCAGGGCCGGCGGCTCGATGGTTGAAATGTCGATGGAGAGGCCGGGCACTTCGAAGCGCTCGCCCTTGAAGGCATCGAGGATCTTCTCGACGCTGCCGACCCACTGGCCGGCTTCGTCGAGGTCTACGCCTTTTTCGCCCAGCGGCAGGCTGAACAGCGCGCCGTTGAACAGACGCATCAGACGCTCCACGTCCTGCTGGGAGAATTCCTCGCGCAGGCGGGCATAGCTGTTGTTGTCGGCGTGCTCGAGTTGCTGGCGAACGCCCTTCAGGCGTTTTTCCAGATCGCGCATGCGTTCTTCCAGGTCTTCGCTGGAGAACTGCCGGGAGTGCGCCAGGGCGCCGGCCAGTTCGTCGTGAGCGTCCTTGGCGGCGAGCAGTTGCTGCTCCAGGACCTTGACGTCATCGACCAGCGCGAAGCGGTTCTTCAGCACGGCGAGTTCGCCCATCCAGCGCTGGATCTCGCTGATCTCGCGCTCCAGGCGCATCAGCTCGGCGGTGCTGCCGCGCTGCTCGTTCTGCAGGCCGTCCTGCTCGCGCTTGTAGTGCTCGGCCTGGATGACCAGCTCTTCCTTGCGCGCGCCGGAATAGTCTTCCCAGGTGCCCAGCAGGTTATCCAGCAGCGGCGAGAGGCGGTGCATCTTGCCGCGCAGCAGTTCGCGCTGCTGCACGCCGTTGGCCAGGGCCTCGACCAGCGGGCCGGCGGCGACCAGGGCCTGGTAGTCACCTTCCATGCGGCGTACGTCGCGGAAGGCTTCCTCGCAGGCGGCGATGTAGTCGACGCTGCCCGAACGCAGGCTGTGCTCGAAGGCATCGAGGAACAGCTGCTTGAGCTTGGCCGCGGTGATCTCGCGCATGTGCAGCAGGTTGATGAACAGCGAGCGGAAGGTCTTCAGGCTCTGTTCGCTGGTGGAGCGCAGCGGGATCAGGGTCAGGTCCAGCGGGATCGAGGTGTGGCCGCCGACCAGCAGGCGACGCAGCTCGTCGGGCTTCAGTTCATAGGACTTGATGCCCTCGCGCTCAAGGTTGGCATACAGCTCGCGCAGGCGCAGGCAGGTGCCGTTCTTCTGGTAGTGCTCCAGGTCCAGCTCGCCCTGGTAGGCGAAGAACTGGTGGCCGAAGCCGCCGCCTGGACCGCGGCCGCCGACGCCGATCACATGGCGGCCGTTGGGCAGGTCCAGCTCGATGAGGATGTAGCTGGTGTCGGTGGCGAAGTAGAACTTGCGCGAGGCTTCCAGGCTGTACTTGCCGAAGCTCATGTCGGACATGCGCGCGAGGATCGGGAACTGCAGCGCGTTGATCGACGCCGACTTGCCGAGGTTGTTCGCGCCGTACACCGACAGTGGCTGTTCCAGCGGGAAGATGCCGAGGCTGTAGCCGGCGGTGTTGAGCAGGGCGAAGCGGCGGATGCCGTAGCGTTCCTGGGTCATGCCTGGGCCTCCTGTTCTTCGGCGATGGCGCGGGCGAGGGCGTCTTCTTCGCTCTCTTCTTCCGCGACGGCAGCGGGTTCGTCGATCACCACGATGGCGTCTTCGCTGTCTTCCAGCGGTTCGTCGGCGTAGGACTCGAGGATCACCACCGGCTCGTCGTCTTCTTCCATCAGCGCGGGCGCGGTGAACTGCATTTCGCTGGCGTACAGGTTGCTGGCCAGGTCGCGGTCCTGCTGGACCGACAGGCAGACGTCGAGGAAGCGGTGGATGGGCGGCAGGAAGCGGTACACGCCGTTGTCCTCGGCGGCGAAGCCAAGCTGGGTGAGGCGACGCATGACCTTCTCTTCCAGTTCTTCCTGGGTGGTCACCTCGGCCTGCAGGAACAGGTCGCGGTACTTCTCCAGCAGCGGCGGCAGTTCGTCGCGGCCGATGCTGCCGCCGTCGAGGACGGCCAGCGGGTCGCGGCCCTGGTCGGCGAGGTGTTCGACCAGGATGAAGGTGAACAGTGCCAGGCGCTGGGCGGTCTTGTTCACCTGGGCGCCGGTCTGCTCGGGAACGAAGTAGTAGAAGCCGCGGGTATCGCAGACCAGCTCGTAGCCCAGGCTGCGGAACAGCGCGCGGTAGGCGTCCTGCTGGTTGGACAGCTGGCTGTACAGCTCCGGATCACGGCGGCTGATGTGGAAGCCCTTGAACAGCTCGCGGAAGATCGGCGCGAGCTGGGTCATTTCGGTGAGATTAATCTGCATGCGATTCGCTCTTGCTGTCCTTGCCAGCGGTCGGGCCGGCGATCAGGGCGAAGGAGCACAGGCTGACGCTGTGCTGGAGAGTGTCGTATTGGGCCCGCTCAAGGCGGTCGCGCTGGAAGCGGGCATCGCGCGACAGGCGCGAGAACCAGTAGAGCAGTTCGTCGGTGGCGCCTTCGGGTTCCTGCTCCAGCAGCCATTGCATCAGGTCCGGCAGGGGCAGCGCGGCCTGGCAGCGGTCGAGCATTTCCCGCGCGGTGCGCGGCGAACGCTGCGGGCCGTCGTTCTTGCGATTGCCGCTGGCCTTGGGGAAGTGCGCCGGCTTGGGCTGGAAGTTGGCGAGGGCGAAGACGTAGCTCTCGACCTGCGAGGCGGTGCCCAGGAAGTTGCTCTGTGGCCGGGTGAACATCGGCATCGCCGCCTGCGGCACTGCGTCGATGCCCTTGCGCCGGATGACTGACAGCGCCAGGGCTGCGCCGCGGGTGATCGCGTTATGCCGGCGCGCTTCCTCGCGCAGCGGCAGCAGCAGTTCGCGGGCGCGGCGCAGGGTGAGCTGGGCAGTGGTCTGCATCTCCAGGATACGCGCGTGGGTGCGCAGCAACTGGTCGTCGTCCACCAGTTGGCCCAGGCGTGCCTGTTCGCTGAGCAGGCGTAGCAGCACCTGTTCCACGCGGTGCACGCCCTGTTCGAAGGCGCCATCGGCGGAGACCAGCTGGATCATCGGTTCGACGTATTCGTCCCAGGTTGCCAGGACTTCGGCATAGCGCTGGCGCAGCGGAATCTGCCGGTCCTGGGTCTTGGCCCGATCGGCCACGGCGACCAGCGCCTGCTCGTCGTTGGCGAGCTTCTTCAGCACGTCGCGCACGCGCATGTCGAGCAGGCGCAGTTGCCGGGCAAGGTCGTTGCCGTCGCGTGCCTCGAAAGCCTCGCGAATGTAGCCGGCGAGGCGCTCGAGGTGGCGCAGGTAGGCTTCGATCTCCAGGCACAGGCCCAGGCGGTGCTCCTGGCGCAGGTAGGCGAGGAAGTCGTGGATCTGCGCGTTCAGCTCGAAGCGGTTGGGGCTCTTGGCCACCGGGACGAGGATGTCCAGGCGGACCCACTGGTCGAGCAGGGCGGTGATGTCCACCGGGGTACTGTCGGGCAACTGGCTGGTGAGCTGGATACGCAGCTCCACCAGGCTCAGGGTGCCGGCGTCGAAGCGCTCGCACAGCGGTTCGAGCAGCACCCAGTGTTCGGCGAGGGCGCGGAGTACGCGTCGTGGGTCGATCATCGGCTTGGTTGGGCCCGGAATGAACAAAGGGAGCGATTGTACTGCAAAGGTCCCCCCCTGGCCGACAGGGTGACGAAACGCGTCAGTTTGCGACCGCGACAGCGCCCAAGGTGTGCGCTGGTTCACGGAAAATCAGGGCTAACTCACTGAATTTTCTGGCAAGTTTTTTGCCATAGCCTGTTATCAGAGCCGGGATATCGAAAGGCTGATCGCTGCCATGACCTACGACGCCGCACTTGCCAAAGCCCGCTGGGCCGAACTGGAACGCCAGAACGACCTGGACTGGGACCTGGATGCGATCACCGATCGCAACGAAGCCATCGCATTCCTGCAGCGCTTCGAAAATCGCTTGTGCATCTATTCGTCGTACGTCGAGAAGCTCTACAGCAACTACAGCTTCGTGATCCCGGAGAGCCAGGAGGGTGGCATCACCATCCTCCCGGACGAGCAGGCCTGGTTCGATACCTTCCACGATATTCCGGCCGAGGCGGTGGAGCCCACCGGCATCCATATCCTGCCCGGCGAGACGATGGGTTACAGCGGCCTGTACCTGAAGATTCCGGGCGAGCACCGGCTGGTGGCATCGCGGGAGTTGCCGTTCCAGGATGGCCTGAAGCTGCTGATCAACCGTTACCGCATGCGCGGGGACATCTTCCTGCCGGTACTGGTGAAGGGCGACCTGCGCGAGTATGAGGCGCGCATGCCCTCGCTGCATCTGCACCGCTTGAACACCGCCAAGCTGCAGGCCCAGTCGCGGCTGAACCTGGATGCCATCAAGGGCGCCATCGCCGAGCATCTGATAGGTCTGTTCCGCCATCACTGAGCTTTCGGGCGCCCGAAGCTGTCACCCGGGTGTGACGATGGGTAACAACCTGGCCCGGACTTTCCTTTCCTCGTCTATCGTTCGAGGTGATTTACTCGACTATGGGTCGGCCCGCCGTGGCGGGTGAATTCCTATAGTGGCATCACGGCGCCGAGTCTCGACCTGTTTTCCGGCTCGCCTCGCCCGATGAATAACAACTAGGCGCTCACTCGACGTGCGCCAGGAAAGGAGAGTGCCATGCATCAGTCCTCCGGTCCGCTCATGCGTGCCCTTGCCTTGCTCTGCGGCGGCCTGCTGGCCTTTTCCGCTCAGGCGCGCATGCAGTCGATGGACGATGATGAGCTGTCCGCCATCTCCGGCCAGGGCGCGATGCTCACCGTCGACGCTTCCACCTACCAGAACTACCAGTACACCCGGCTCAACTTCGGCGCCGACATCAGCCTGCTGACCAACATCGATCAGTTGAGCCTGGGCAACTACAGCCGCACCGGCTCGACCACCGTCTCCGGCCAGCCGGCGGATATCCTGATCAACAACTTCGCCCTGGGCAGGGTCGACAACGCCAACTCTCCCGACGCCAAGGTGGTGCCGTTCCAGATCCAGGATCCGTACGTCGAGTTCGCCTTCCAGACCAACAACGGTGTGCGCCAACTGGTGGGCGCGCGCGTCGGTTTCGGCAAGGCGCAAGGCGATCTGTCCGGCGACATCCTGTCCCTTACCGGCAACCTGCAGGGGCAGATCTACGGGCCGGCGTCCATCGCCTACGACTATTACACCCGCAACGGCTGCCCGAATCTGATCAACTGCCTGGCGCTGGCCGTGGCCGGGGATACGCCGGTGTACGCCGACGTGGTGCTGCTCAAGGCCGGCACGGGCGAGGCCACCATCAACGGCCAACCGATCAACCGCGCCACGCAGATCGGGATCGCCAAGGGCGACTCGCTGCATTCGGATGCTGGCGGCCTGATTGCCGCGCTGATCCCGACCCTGTCGACCACCAACAATTGCCAGGCGCTGGGCCTGACTACCTGCTTCGACCTGACCAACTACAAGACGATCTATATCGGCAAGCCGGGCTCCACCGACATCAATACTGGCGCCCAGGGCATCTTCTTCTCCCTGCAGAACCAGAACGTGCCTTGGCAGGACCTGGCCAATGCCGGCAACTTCGTCAATACCCAGTCCGGCGCCTTCGCCAACTTCCCCAAAGTGGGCTCCGGCGCGGATTCGGTCTATCCGATCCTGATCAACCTCTACGATGCGTTGCGCGGCCTGCCCCGGCAGTCCACCTGCATGGGCGCGCAAGCGTCAGGTTGCTGAGATGAGGAGTGCTGAGATGAGCTGGCGCGCCGCGTTGTTCGCCTGCCTCGCCGGCTGCCTGGTCAGCCTCCCGGCGTTGGGCATGAAGGCCCTGGATGATGAGCAACTGGAAGAAGTCAGTGGCGCCGGCCTGGGCTTCTTCATCGACGGCTTCAGCTACGACCAGGCGACCGCCACCTCGAAGATAACCGGCGTCAAGAACAGCGCCAACCAGGACGTCCAGGTCGATATCACCGGCGCCTACATCAAGGGCGCCGGCAGCCAGCGCGGCACGCTGGACACCAAGGCCTACCTGGGCACGCCCATGCACCCCTTCACCCTCGGGCCGATCAAGTACAAGGCCGGGCTGAACATCCCGGCCAACCAGGAAGCGCTGCAACTGATGACGCCGACCTGGACCGACCCGATCAACGACACCCACAAGTTCGGCCTGTGGTCGTACTACCAGGGCTGCCTGTATGGCGACGCCGGTTGCACCAACCCGGCCCAGGCGACCAACAAAGTCAATGCCGAGCTGAGCGCGCTGAAGACCCAGCGCGACACGCTGCTCACCACGTATTCGAACAACATGGTAACGCTCAAGAGCGGCATCGACGCCGACATGGTGGTGGTCAACCAGCGGGAGACCCAGGTCGATGCGGCCCAGGCGGTGCAGAAGACCAACTACAACACCATGAACACTCGTTACACCTCGGCGCCTGCCCAGGTCTGCGGGCTCTGGTGCGTGGACCGCCCGGCGCTGGGGACGAAGTACGACTGCGGCATCCTCGCCGCCTGCAACAACAACACCGCGGTGAAGAACTACAACGCCTCGGTGGACACCTACAACACCAGCACCAGCGACCTCACGGCTGCCCAGCAGAACCTCAGCGCCGCCTGGAACGTCAGCCGCAACGGCGTCACCCTGAGCCAGCGCGCCAGCGACTACGACAAGTTCGTCCAGCTCTGCGGCGCCCAAGGCGGCAGCGCCACCACCTGCGTCAGCGGCACCATTACGCGCACCGAGAAGAACGTCTCCACGGTGCAACTGGTGGCCGGCGCCATGCAGAGCTCCTCCGGCACCCGCATCCAGGGACTGGATATCGGCATCGCCACCAAGTTCACCCTGCCCAGTACGGCCTACAACAGCAACGGATCGGCTGGCGCAACCACCTCGCGTACGGACTTCTTCTCCATCGCCCTGGAGAACTTCACTCTCAACGGCTCCTACCTCAACCTGTGGGGCGACGCCGCCGGGCTCAAGGCCTCCATGAGCCTGCAGATGTATGCCGACAAACTGATCATCGCCGGCTGCGAGAACTGCGCCGACAGCAACAAGGTGGTGGCCAAGAATGTCTACTTCGACCTCAACCTGGGCGACGCCAATTACCAGCCGGCAACGCTCTCCGTGGCCAGCAACGGTGACCTGGTGCTCAGTGCGCCGGGCGTTACCTGGGCCAACCACGAGGCCTTCTACCAGAACGTTCAGAAGAGCAATATCAGCATCGGAAACCTGAACATCAGCGGCACCGATGTCGGTTCCCAGGCCATTCGCGGCCTGCGTATCGACTACTTGAATGTCCGCACCGTGAACCTGCCGCGCTAGCGCAAGAGGAGACTCGCCGTGAACAGCGCACGACTTCCGCTTCTGGCAACGCTGCTGCTGGCCGCCACCACAGCCCACAGCGAGATGCGCGGCCTGGACGACAGCGAAATGGCCGATGTCAGCGGCCAGGACGGCGTCAGCCTGAGTGTCAACTTCAATCTTGCCGCCAACACCGCCGATACCCGCTGCACCGGTGGCTGCGGTGCGCGCCTGGCGATCCAGCCGCTCAACAGCACCGGCTATATCGTGCTGGACAACATCAAGGGCACCTTCAGTTTCGACGGCATGTCCATCGACATGGTGACCATCAACAATGGCTTCAACGGTGACGGCGCGCTGTTCAACCGCCAGGCCATGAAGATCGGCCTGACCAACGCCAGCGCCACCAACCTGCAGTTCACCCTGGGCGGCGCCAACCAGGGCAAGGTTTCCGGCAGTGGCCTGCAGCAGACCAACCTGCTCACCTACCAGGCTACCGGCGCGGTCAAGCTCACCGGCAACGTCTACGTCTTCGGCACTCCGTAAGCGAAACGCACGGGCTCTCCGCCCGCCGGCCTTTCCCCCCAGCGCGTTTCACGCGACAATCCCGCCTCGTCGTGTCGGCCTGCTCGCGCAGGCACCACCCACAGGTAAACGCCCCTTGATCGAAGAAGCCCGTCGCCGTGCCTACCTTGGCGCCATGCAGGTCGCCAGTTGGCTGCCGCGCGTGGTACTGCCGTTCGCCGCTCCGTCGCGCCCGGAGTTGCTGGAAACGCCTGCGCCCGTCGTAGCCGAGCCGATTGCTCCTGCGTCCGTTGCGGTGGCTCGCGAGGCCGTCGCCCCGGTTGCCGCCCCCGCGCCTGCTGCACCGGCAATGCCTGCAGAACCCGGCTCGATCGCTGCGCGCCTGCTGCCCAAGGTCGGCGCTGCGGCCAAGCCGGCTGGCGCGGTCAAGGCCGAAGATCCGGCCGAGGCGGAAGCCGAACCGGCTGTCCGCGCGCCGATCGCGCCGCCGCCACGCTTCGCCCTGCAACTGCTGCGTGCCGGCGAATGCACCGTGCTGGTCGAACTGCCCACCGGCGAGCCGCTGGCCAGCCGCGACCCGGCCTACCTGCTGCTCAAGGACCTGCTGCGCGCCGCCGGCCTGCCGGACAGCCCGCAACTGATGGGCGAGCCGGTACGCTGGCCGCTGTTCTCCCGCGGCAACATGGACCAGGGCCCGCAAGCCGCCCGCGAGTTCGTCCAGGGTTTCGTCGCCGCGCGGCTGGAGGAGGGCGCCCCGTGTTCCTGCCTGTGGCTGGTCGGCATGCCCGCCGTGCGCTTCGCCGGCGAGGGCGATGAAGAGTCCCTGCTGCGCGAGCTGCAGGTCGAAGGCCTGGGTGTGGCCTGGGCACTGCCGGGCCTGGAGCGCCTGGCCGAAGAACCCACTTTGAAAGCCGACCTCTGGCGCGCCATGCGCCGAGTGCGGCAACGCTGGATGAGTCAGGCACCTGCATGAGCGACGCTGTTTCTTTCCGCCCGATGACCGAGGCGGACCTCGATGCCGTACTCAAGATCGAATACGCCGCCTTCAGCCACCCCTGGACGCGCGGCACCTTCGCCGATGGGCTGAAAAGCTATGAATGCTGGGTGATGTTCGAAGGTTCCCAGCAGGTCGGCCACGGCGTGATCCAGCTGATCCTCGATGAAGCGCACCTGCTCAACATCACCGTCAAGCCGGAGAGCCAGGGCCGCGGCCTGGGGCTGGCGCTGCTGGAACACCTGATGAAGCGCGCCCACGAGCGGGGCGGAGTGGAATGCTTTCTCGAAGTCCGCGCCTCCAATGGCCCTGCCTATCGCCTTTACGAGCGCTACGGCTTCAATGAAATCGGTCGTCGCCGCGATTACTACCCGGCAGTCGGCGGCCGTGAAGACGCGCTGGTGATGGCCTGCACGCTGGTCGACTGAGCGCCCACCACGCGGGCTTCTTTGCACTGACCAGGACGCAGGATGGGGGGGCGCGAAGCGACACTTATCAATCGGTGCGCCTGTGGCATGGGTATCGCTCTGCGCCACCCATCCTACGAGAACTTCCCCGACTCCCCGCGACCCCGCACGCCGGAATCCAGGAGTGCCTGGGAGCGGACTCTGTCCGCGATCATCTCCCCGCCGCACTGTTCGTTCCGACCCGTCCAGATCACTTCCATTCCGGGATAGCCCAAGCTAGAGCCCTCGACATTTCATCCCCCGCAAAGCCTGGAAATTTCCCACGATTCGGGTTTCTCCGAGGGCGATTCCTGGCTTACGCTTAAGCCCAATAACAACAAGAACATAGGGTCGCAGACATGAATCGCAGCGATGTGATCGTGGTGGGCGCCGGTATTTCGGGGCTGACCGCAGCCTGGCGTCTGGCGCAAGCCGGGCAACGGGTCAAAGTGATCGAAGCGAACAAGCGCGTCGGTGGGCGCACCCTCAACCATCGCTTCGCCAGCGGCGAGGTGGTCGAGGTGGGCGGCCAGTGGGTCGGCCCTACCCAGGAACGCATCCTTTCCCTGCTGGCCGAACTCGGCCTGTCGACCTATCCGCAATGGAACCAGGGCGACAACCTCACTCTCTTCGGGAATCGCCTGCGGCCCTATCGCGGCGCTATTCCGAAGCTTCCTCCCTATGTTCTGCTCGATGTCCTTCAGGCTCATGTACGCCTGGACCGCATGGCACGGGAAATCCCCCTGAGCGACCCCAGCCTGCACCCCAAGGCCGAGCTCTGGGACAGCCTCACCTTCGCCGAATGGCTGCGGCGCAACGTGCGCACGGCCACCGGGCGCAAGGTCTTCGAGCTGATGAGCGGCGCCGTGCTCGCCGCCAGCCCCCATGACCTCTCGTTCCTCCATGTGCTGTTCTACATCCACAGCGGCACCAACCTGGATACCCTGCTGGGCGTCGAGGGCGGCGCCCAGCAGGACCGCATCCACGGAGGCTCCCAGCGGATCAGCGAAACACTCGCCGAGCGTATCGCAGACGTCATCACCGGCGAGCCGGTGCGCACCGTGCGGCAGAACGGCAGCAGCGTCGAGCTGATCACCGACCGCGGTACGCACCAGGCCGCCCGTGTCATCTTCGCCGTGCCGCCCACCCAACTGCTGCGGATCACCCAGGAGCCGCTGCTGCCCAGCTGGCGCGACCAGTTGCTGCAACGCCTGCCGCAGGGCTCGGTGATCAAGTGCATGGCGCTCTATGACACCCCGTTCTGGCGCGACAAGGGCCTCTCCGGCCAGGCCACTAGCGAGATCGGCCCGGTCCGCCTGACCTTCGACAATAGCGTCCCCGACTCCGGACGCGGCGTGCTGCTGGGCTTTATCGAAGGCGACGAAGCGCGCCAGTGGAACGCCCGGCTTGCTGACGAGCGCCGCGGCCAGGTGCTGGAGTGCTTCGCCCGCTACTTCGGCGAGCAGGCGCTCCAGCCGAAGGATTACGTGGACAAATCCTGGGCCGAGGAACCCTTCGCCCGGGGCTGTTATGCCGCCCTGTTCCCGCCGGGACTGTGGAGCAGCGGCGCGGCGCGCCTGCGCGAACCCTACGGGCGTTTGCACTTCGCCGGCACAGAAACGGCGACGCGCTGGATGGGATATTTCGACGGAGCCGTAGAGGCCGGGGAGCGTGCGGCGCGGGAAGTGCTGGGCGCGCGGGAAGATCACGGGGAGGAAGACTATGTGCGACACCTTGGTATTGCGTAGCGGCGGGGCCACCTGGTTCGCCAAGAACAGCGACCGCGAGCCTGCCGAAACGCAACGCCTGATCCGCCTGCCTGCTGTGAGCGGCGACAGCGCGGCCAAGGTGCGCACCACCTATCTGGAGATCCCCCAGACCTCCCATCGCCATGGCGTCATCCTCAGCCAGCCGGCCTGGCTGTGGGGCGCCGAGATGGGCGTCAACGACAAGGGCGTGGCCATCGGCAACGAAGCCGTGTTCACCAGACTGACCCAGCGCGACGGCGAAGCCCTGCTCGGCATGGACCTGCTGCGCCTGGGGCTGGAGCGCGGCAGCAGCGCCCGCGAGGCGTTGTCGGTGATCACCGGACTGCTGGAGCGCCATGGGCAGGGAGGACCTGCCGGCTATCGCAACAAGCGCATGCGCTACGACAACAGCTACCTGATCGCCGACCGCGACGAAGCCTGGGTGCTGGAAACCGCCGGGCGCCTGTGGGCGGCGAAGAAGGTCGAGCGCTGGGCGATCTCCAATGCCCTGAGCCTCGGCCACGAGTATGATCTCGCCAGCCCTGACCTGGAAACCCAGGCGCGCCGCTTCGGCTGCTGGAATGGCCGCGGCGATTTCCACTTCGCCCGCGCCTTTGATGGACGCGTGCTGCCCTGGGTTGCCGGTGCCCACCAGCGCCGCCAGCTCAACGAAGACTTTCTCGCCCACTGCCCGGCGAAGGTCGACTGGCTGGCGCTGGTTGTCGCTCTGCGCAGCCACGGTCACCGCGGGCATCGCTTCGACCTGCACGACAACCGGCAGATCTGTCTGCACGCCGGCAGCTTCTGGCGCCCCTCGCAGACCACCGCCAGCCTCATCGCCCGGCTCGACGGTGAATCTCCGCGCCTGGCCGCCACCGGCACATCTGCACCCTGCCTGTCCATGTTCCAGCCGCTGGGTTTCGAAGAGCGCGCCGGGGAAGGTCTGCTCAGTCTCGAAACCGACGCCGTGGAGGACTCGCTGTGGTGGCGCTTCGAGACTGTGCACCAGCGCGCCCTGGCCGATCTCGGTTTCGCCGATGCCTTGCGCGCCGGCCACGGCTGGCTGGAAACCGAGTTGCTCAGTGCCCTGGATCGGCGCACGCTGGACTGGCCGCGCCTCGCCGCCGAAGGTCAGGCCTGGCATGACGCCTGGTACCAGCTGGCGCTGCAGCAGGCGCCGCGTCCACCGCGCTGGTGGCGGCTCAACGCCGTGCACTGATGCCGCTTGTCAGTCACGCCCGCGCTGCGTAAGGTGCCGCCAGCCAATGATGAGGAGCCGGACATGAGCGATCTGCAGGAACTGTTCGACAACAACGCCCGCTGGGCCGAAGCCATCAAGGAGGAGGACCCCGAGTTCTTCGCCAAACTGGCCCGCCAGCAGACTCCCGAATACCTGTGGATCGGCTGCTCCGATGCACGCGTGCCGTCGAACCAGATCGTCGGCCTGCTGCCGGGCGACCTGTTCGTCCATCGCAACGTCGCCAACGTCGTGCTGCACACCGACCTCAACTGCCTGTCGGTCATCCAGTTCGCCGTCGACGTGCTCAAGGTCAAGCACATCCTGGTCACCGGTCACTATGGTTGCGGCGGCGTGCGCGCCGCGCTGCAGCACACCCAGCTCGGCCTGATCGACGGCTGGCTGCGCACCATCCGCGACCTCGCCTACGAATACCGCGACCACCTCGGCCAGTTCGAGAAGGAAGAAGAGCGCGTCGACCGTCTCTGCGAGCTCAACGTCATCCAGCAGGTCGCCAACGTCAGCCACACCAGCATCGTCCAGAACGCCTGGCACCGTGGCCAGAAGCTCTCCGTGCACGGCTGCATCTACGGGATCAAGGACGGTATCTGGAAGGACCTCAACGTCACCGTCAGCGGCCTCGACCAACTGCCGCCGCAATACCGCCTGCGCCCGCTCGGTCAGACTTGAGCCGACGTCTTTGCGTCATTCCCGGTGACGGCATCGGCCGCGAGGTCGTGCCCGTCGCCGTGGAAGCCCTGCACCGCCTGCTGCCCGATCTGCAGATAGAAGAGGCCGAAGCCGGCTGGGACTGCTTCCAGCGCCACGGCACTTCGGTGCCCGACACTACCTATGACCGCCTGCGCGCCTGCGGTGCCGGATTGTTCGGCGCCGTTTCCTCGCCCAGCCACAAGGTCGAAGGCTACCGCAGCGCCATCCTCAGCCTGCGCCAGACGCTGGCGCTGAACCTCAACCTGCGCCCCGTACGCTCGCGCCCAGTCGTCTCGCCGCGCGCAGGCATCGACTTGCTGGTCCTGCGGGAGAACAGCGAAGGCCTCTACAGCGGCCGTGAGCACTGGGAGGCGGAAGGCGTCGCCATCGCCGAACGAGTCATCAGCCGCACCGCCTGCGAACGCCTCGCCGCTGGCGCCGCGGAGCTTGCTCGCCTGCGCCACGCACGGCGCATCACCCTCGTGCACAAGGCCAACGTCCTGCCGCTCACCTGCGGCCTGTTCCGCGATACCTGCCGCGACCGGTTGGCCGAAGATGGCTGGAGCGACCTACTCGACGAACGCCTGGTCGATGTAGCCGCCCTGCAACTGGTCGAACGCCCGGAGTCTTTCGACCTCATCGTCACCACCAACCTCTTCGGCGACATCCTCTCCGACCTCGCCAGCCACTGGGGCGGCGGCCTGGGCCTTGCACCTTCGCTCAACCTTGGCGCCGGCATCGCCCTGGCCGAACCCGTCCACGGCAGCGCCCCGGACATCACCGGCACTGGCCGCGCCAACCCGCTCGCGGCCATCCTCAGTGCCGGCATGTTGCTGCGACATTACTGGCAGTTACCGGAACTGGCTGATCGCATCGATGACGCGGTGGATGCATTCCTGCGGGAGGAGGGGAGTGTGGACTTCGGGATCGAAACGACGCGGGTGATTGGGCAGGGTGTGTTGGAGCGGTTGGGCTGATTGAGCGATCTTGCCGGTCGCGGTGACCCTCGCTGACTATCGGCCCGAACTACGCTGAAAGCACCACTCTCCTGAGGTGCGCAGCATGTGCGGACGCTACGTCAGTCCTGAAGAGGCCGCCATCGAGCGCTACTGGCACATCGGTGCGCGCACACCGCCGCGCTGGTTGGAGGCCTGCTACAACGTCGCCCCGACCATGACCGTCCCCATCCTGCGCCACAACGAAAGCGGCCAGCTCGAACTGCTGCCCGCCCGCTGGGGACTGATCCCCAACTGGTGGAAGGACTCCACTCCGCCACGCTTCTCCTTCAACGCCCGCAGCGAAGAAGCTGCAGGCAAACCCCTCTGGCGGCACGCCCTGCGCAGCACTCGCTGCCTGATGCCCGCGCTGGGCTGGTATGAGTGGAACGAGAAGGAAAATCTGCGCAACCCGGCGGGCCGGCAAGTCCACCAGCCTTACTTCATCCACAGCGACACCGACCCCATCATCGCCATCGCGGGCCTCTGGTCCCTGTGGATGAGCCCCAATGGAGAGCCGGTCCTCTCTTGCGCCCTACTCACCAAATCCGCTGCGCCGAGCATCGAGAACATCCACCATCGCATGCCTGTGGTGCTGGCGCTGGAGAGCTCCGAGGAATGGCTGTCTACTGCCACCTGTAACGAGGCGGTCGACGACCTGATTCGTCACGCGCGGGAGGACTTTGCGGGACACCGGGTTTCCTTGCGGGTAAATGACACGCGGAATGATGGGGATGGCTTGCTGGCCGAGGCTGAGTAGTCGGGGAAAGAATGACTTTTCGCAGACAAATAAAAAGGGGTTTAGCTTTCGCTAAACCCCTTCTTTTATATGGTGGCTACACCGGGACTTGAACCTGGGACATCAGCATTATGAATCGCATGAGAGCTACCCTGCGCTACCCCGAAGCCCTGTAAACCGGGCCTTTCAAAGGCGACAAAACCTCACTTCAACAGGCTGTTTCTGACAATTGGCCTTATGTAGTCACCCTAGAGTCTTTACGGGTAATAGCGTCTCGCGCTAGCTTCGACATGGCCACATGCCATGTACGGATGCACGCAGGGAAGGACCATGGGACTGGATGATCGCGAATGGATGCGTCGCGAGAGTAGTGAGCGTCAGCGAGAGGGGATAACCCGGAAACGGCGCAAGGCCTTCCGTTGGAACGCTCTGCACTTGTTTGGCGGCATGATACTGCTCACGGTGCTAGCGCTGACTTGGCCCTCGCTCCGTTCTCTCGTAGATCATCTGTCTGCCTCCGCGCCTGTCGAAGGCAGTGTTCCGATTGCTGAAGGCCCTCAGGATCTTCCTGCACCTCCTCCTGAAATCGCCCATCGCCTAACCGCGCCAGAAGCCTCAAGTCGCCGCTCGCTGCGCGATTGCCTAAACGGCGGCAATGCCATTGATGAAAACGTGATTCGTTGCCAGAGCGGCGGCGAGCTACCGCGCGTCCGTACTCCGCAGGTAGCGTCTGAGCCCCAAGGAATGGTCTCTCAGGAATACCTAGCGCAGTTTCAGGCTGATCGGGACCAGCGAATAGCTCGGCAAGGCACTACTCAAAATCACACCCAGGAGCGTGATTCACAGTGGATAAAGAGCTGGGACGGCGGCAGCAGCTATCAGGCTGAGTGGGTGGTTGTTAACAACGTAATTGACGGTGGATCTGTCTGCCGGAACCAAGGGTGGGGCTCGGTTGAGTATCGGGAGTGCCGGAAAGGGGCAAAGTTACATTTTCGTGAGCAATGCCGCGCCTGGACCGCTCGTGCTGGCCGAGATCGCTCGGATTGGAGCTATCAGATGAAGGAGCGCTACTGCACAGCGGAAAGCTCGTTTAGCCCGATGGGATAGCGCTCGATATGAATCGTATTCGACGCCTTCAGAAGCGTCAGAACCGCTGCACGCTGCGTGTGGCTGCGTGTGGCTGCGTGTGGCTGCGTTGGTTCGCGTTGGAGAGGGCCCAAACTCTAGTGTGGAGGCCGGTGGGAAGATGGCTATAGAAAAAGTGCTAGCGCGATTCTGCTACTGCCGATTTGTCCGTACGAATGGGGAAAAACCCCTTACCTTGGTCGGAAGCGGCAAGAAAAAACCGTACTGCTGGTGTAGAATTGAAGGGATCGCATGGCGCGGGGTTGGTAGTAGCGCCGAATTCACATGGACGAAGCGAATCTCATGGAGCTAGCTTTCGAAACTGAGCAATTAAGCGAACTCTGTCGTAGTGACGTTGTTGCCTATAGAGAGCTGCCCCGCAATGTGGCGAATGTGCTCTTTCGGCGTCTTGCTGATATCCGCGCAGCTTCCCATATTCTGCATCTTCCTGTCGGAAAACCTCGTGAAATAGAGAGCAATCCGCCAGGAATTGTATTAGTTAATCTTTGTGATGGATATCACTTGTTATTCAGCGCCGTTCATCGAGAAATTCCTGTTCTAACATCTGGTGGTGTAGATTGGGACTATGTCTCTAGGGTTAAATTGCTGAAGATTGGAGCGAGCAATGAGTAATTTTCAAGTAAGTTGGGTTTCTTCTCCTGGAGAAACCATTCTTGATATTCTCTGCGATCGAGAGATTCCTAAGCAAATTTTCGCTGATCAAGTTGGTCTAGATATTGACTGTGCAGAGTCCCTTCTGGCTGGCGATTTCGAGATAACTGAAAGTTTGGCATGTCAGCTTTCTGAGATTTTAGGGCCGAATGCGGATTTTTGGATAAATCGCGAGAGACAATATCGAGAGGATCTAACAAGAATTTATAGAGATCTAACTGAAGACGAGACTGATTGGCTCAAAGTAATTCCAATTTCTAGCATGCAGAAATATGGATGGATTCCCAAGTCCAAAAGCTGTTCAAAAAATCTTTTAAGTTGCCTAGATTTTTTTGGAGTTCCGGATATTTCTGGGTGGGAGAGGCAAAGTGCATCCGTTTTTGGAGAGGCACGATTTAGAACTTCTGCTACTTTCGCCCAAAGTGTGGGGGCTGCGTCTGCTTGGCTGAGACAGGGGGAGGTAAGCGCAGAAAGCGTTAGCTGTGCTCCTTGGGATAGAAATAAGTTTATTTCGTCTTTAAGCTCGGTTAGAGATTTAACAAAGGAAGGGCGACCGTCAGTCTTTATTCCGAAGTTAAAAGAAATTTGTTCGGAGTGTGGGGTTGCCGTTGTTGTAGCCAGAGCTCCTGATGGGTGTCGAGCAAGTGGTGCAACAAGATTCTTGTCATCTGATAAGGCTATGCTGCTGCTTAGCTTTAGATATTTATCTGATGACCACTTCTGGTTTACATTCTTTCATGAGTCGGCTCATTTAATACTCCATGGTGAGACTTCGGTTTTCATAGAGGGAGAGCAGTTTGATCATGGAAGGCAAGAGATCGAAGCGAACGAATATGCATCAAATCTGCTCGTTCCTGAAGAGTACAGAAACGAGCTGTTCGAGCTGGATTTGAGTTATAAAAGCATCCTAAGATTCTCAAAGAAGATTGGTATATCTCCGGGCGTGGTTTTAGGCCAGTTGCAGTACTTTAATCGGGCTGAGAATAATCACTTTAATAAACTGAAGGTTAGATACACTTGGGACGATATTGAGTCTTAACCTCTGAATTGTATAAATATGCTCGGGCTTTTTTGCCAATTGCACAGCGAGTCTTCGAGGACTTGCATGCCAACGTCAAGCTCTTGGTCAATTTCGCTTAATAGAGTCTCTAGGGTCGTCGGTGCTATGGCGGATGATGTGGTTCCTCCGAAGAGCAGGCGAGCTCCTTTCAGCGGCCCAGTAGCCTCATTTAGATAAGCGGAATCTGCCTTTATATTGGCAATATGGACCTTCCCGATCATGGTTAGGTAGTCAAATTTTGCAGTTCTGCCGAATCTTTTAACATCATCCATCGAGTGGTATAAACTTCTAAAGGCAGCTTTAGGATCGTTATTGTTTGAGTTTAATGCGTTGTCAAATAGTGCTTGGTGTGACCCGTATTGAAGTACCCAATTTACATAGCTTTCTATGATTTCCCCAGTCCAGTTTCTCGCTTTTGGGTCTAGCGACTCATACTTTCGATGATTACCAAATCGTCGTCCACCGCTTGTAAGCACTGCGTGAGTTTGAGATAGCCAATCACTGAGTGCAATGGGGTTGAAGCTACTTTTTGCCCATGTCCATCTAGGATTTGGGCCCAGTGCGCCATATACACTGGAAGTTAGTAACCAGCCGCTGCGCAATGCCTTTCCAAAATGGGTGGCTAAAAAAACAAGCCAAGAAGCTTCCTCAATGTCACCATTTTGCTGGTGATATATAGCGGCTCTAATTGGATCGAAATAAGGGCTGCTTGGGTTGCAGCGGTTTTGACTAATGTCCCGCTGCCTTATGGCTTGGATAAACTCAACTCTACGAACACTTTCTATCATCTGCTCAATGAGGGCGTTTTTATTATCTATAGTGTTAATGCCTGGCATATTGATGCCGGAGTTTAGTAGCCTGTTGAATGCATTATGCAGGTGATTTCTTACGATGTTGTCCTTTGCTTTCATACGTTGATTTCCCTAGCTATTTCAGTAATCCAAGTTTGAATTTCTTGACGAACCAGGCTCGTAACGCCAAAGCTACTTTGGATGTTATGGTTGTAGCCAATCACAGTTATACTACGACCAAGATCTATTCCAGATATTTTTGATATTACTCCTCGGTAGCTTATTCCAAGAATGGGGCGTCCATTTTTTCTTGGGAGATTCCATGCTTCCAGTGGTCGTTTGTCGAATTTTACGTTGGTCATTGTGGAAAAAGCCTCAACAACTGTGCTCCCATTAAGAATTAGGAGCTTTACTGCTGAGTGTTTAATTGTTTTCCCTAGGAGCTCATTTGAGATGTATAGGAGTTTCTGGCGCTGAACATTTGTTAACTTCGCCCACTTCTTTGAAGTTGCGAAGGGGATTAAATCTAAGTGGCTGGCATGAAATAGAGAGCTATAAAATGAGCTGTTAGTTCCAGATATTATTTTGTCTAAGGGCTTAAACCAGCCGTCATACGGATTTCTGAAGAAATATTCAGTGCATGAATCTTTGATTAGGTTTATATGGTTAGGGGTTGCTTCGCTCCAGCTCTCAATTTGCAGCGATGACAAGGTGTGAAACCGTCTGTAAGTGCTGGATAACTCATGCCCGTTTATATCTACAAACTCACGGTTGCTCGGATTTAGACCGACGGTTGCGATGTTTGAAGTCGCTGGGTTACCAAAATAAGGAACCGGACTTGCCCATTTTATTATGTCGAGATCATTTGTGATTGCGGTTGCTAGAGGGCTAAGCATTTCAAGAATGGAGGCCTCTATTGGTGAGAGAGTTTTTCTTTTAATGCTATAGAGAGACAAAGTTACGACCCTTATGTAGTATTGAGTTTATTTTTTTCTGTGCATAAGAGTTGTAAGGCTTGCTGGAAATGCTATCTGCAATAGCCTGCATTTTCATATGTTTTGAAGGGTCCTTTGAGCAGCCATACAATGCTAGCAGGCGTCCAATATCCCGCCAGTAGTCACTTGTTAAGTGTTCCTCTGGAGGGGGCTCGCTCCCACCGCGGACTATACGCTCATATCTAAGGATATTGAGGATTTCGCGACGTTGGCTCCCGTGAGGCATCTCGGGCATATATATATGGTCTTGCCATGCTTCCTTTATAAAGGACTCTATTTCTTTTATGTCGTCCTTGTATATGTGTAGGCTGCCAACATAGTGATTGTACTCTCCAATCTCTACTTTAAGCTCCCGTGCAATGATTTCCTGAAGCATTGTAAAGGCAAATATGTCATGAGGTAGGCCTTTGTATGCATCATTAGATCGCATAGATGTATATAGACTGAGTTTGTTTTCTCGTATTAGGAGCTGAATAGTGCAGGTGCAGGGGACATCTTCATGGCTATGAAGTATATCTTCTGATGAGAAGAGCTGTAATACGGCCTTTCTTGAGGTGCTCTTGTTCTTGAGTCGATTGATGACATTGGCTACTTGGGCATTCTTTCCTGTGCCAAATAGGCGAGGGCCATATGCGCCGTATACGGTTTTTCCGTCATCGGAAAATCGGTCGTATATTTTTATGTAGTGTTGTATGAAGTCGAGCTTGTTGCTGCTGGATAAATACCAGAGTAGTTCCCCCAGGCAGCTGAATATTGTTCCTTTTCCTTCTGTTCTACTAAGACGTGCTCTTGGGTTCCTTAGCTTTAGTAGGACGCCTGGTAATTCGTGAGTATCACCTTTTGAAACGGCTACTTCCGAGTCAATCTTTAGAAGTAAAGGGTAAATCCTCATGAGGATGTTATCTAATGTTTCCTCGCTAAAATACATGAGTTCCCTCTCATTTAGATTAGTTGAAAAGCGAAAGCTGTATCGGAATGCTTGGGTTTGTTACCTTCTTTCGAATGAAACTCTGTTCGTTCTTAAGCTTTTTAGCGCAAGTGATAATTTGAGTGCGGGAGCCCTGCTTAGCTCCTAGAGATAGAGCTACTAACCTTGTCTGAGTTGTAATGTCGTAATGTGGATAGGATGCAGAGCCTTGAAACCACTTTCTCTTTAGACCTAAGGAGAATGCAAAATCATGGAGCTCGTCTAGGCTATCTGCAACTAAATGGCACCATGACTTGTTAGCCCATCTAATTTTTACATTGTCCACATATACGGCCATCCAATTTCCCTTTGATACTCATCTTGTCATTTTTTTGCGGCATACCAGCGCCTGGTTACTTCTTTCGTAATCGCTATCCCGCGCTTTGATCTGACAAGGTTCGTGTGGCTTCATCGTAGGATGGGCTTGTTTGCCCGATCTCAGGAGCTACTTCACCGCTGACCATCCACCAGCGGTACTGAGGGTATAGCGTTCCTAGCACGTCAATTTCGTCAGTACTAATTCGTACATCTTTGTTGTAGAGCACAGTCCTCCATCGATTCGAGCCGATTCGGGTCTCTCGTACTAGCCGATCCATTCCGGCCATAGACGCGATTGTTCTAACTCTCTCGTTTATAGTGCTCATTCGGTATATGATATTTGCTCAAATTATTTGAAATGCGCGCAAGATGTCCCTACTATCAATTCAAATAGCTTGACTCAAGCTATGTGATTTGACTGTTTGAATCGATTATAGGGTAAACCCATGGAAGAGTCTGGAATAGTGGGGTTCACCGTCACAGGTGCGATGGAGAAGGTCACGGACTTTCGTACTGCTCCGTTCTGCTCTCAGGCGGTATTCGCTCAGATGCTGGGCCTAGAGGACATCACGGAAGACGTGGTGCGCGGCTGGGTCGAAACCAAGACCGTGCCAACCGCCAAGATTGGCCGCCGTCGTGTCATCAACCTGCACAAAATCCGCCGCGACCTCGACCGGGGTAAGTCGATCTTCTGCCAAGGGGATTACGACGATGACTAACCGGGGAGGGCTGCGCCGTGATTCCGCTCAACCGATATCTGCATCAGTCGCACGCCTCGGACTGCGACTGCTCTGTCTGCTGGTCCCGTCGCGAACTGGCGAAGCCCGCAGCCTCCCAGTCCACACGATGCACCGAGTGTCGCCCTACGCGAGTCTTCACGGTAGTTACTACGATGGCCAAGGTCGCTGGAGTGTGGCGCTCGATCCACTCGACGTACCGGGTGGAACCGGGTTTTACCTGCGCGAAACACATGCCCGCGCTCCGTCCCCCGAAGTATTGGCACGTTGTGTACGACAGCGGCAAGCCGACTCCCTTCGTGCCGATCCGCGAGCCATTCGAGCTGGAGGGCTGAGCCATGCCCACTGACGCCACCTTCTGCGTAAGTTTGCTGTTCGCCCTCCTGACCTGCGTTGGCATTCCCCTGATGTGCGTGGCTCACGAAATTTCAAAGCTGGCCAATCGCAACAACCGCTCCCTGGCCAATCAGGTCCAGGGCCGCCGCACCGGCTTGTCCGAGCGCGCTTTCCCGTTCGGACAAACGGAGCGCCGGGCGAAGCGCACCCTTGACCGTCCCCCACCCTGAAAAGCCTCCGCTCGGGAGTGAGGGGCAGCACCACCGCCCCGCGCTCCTGAGCCCTCGGCGGCGAGAGCGGGATGACAAGGGCAGAGCCCTTTGTGTTGACCCCACTCACCGACCAAACCACCGCAAAACCCAGGCACCACCACACCCGCTGAAAGACGGCCAACAACGCGCCCAATTTGCAGCAGCGGGCCAACTCATGCCCGAAAAAGGCAAAGGAGCTTCAGATGAACATGTTTGCAACCACTGGCGGAGTCGTTGAACTGTGGGTCATCCAGACCGACACCTTCACCTCCAAAACCTCAGGCGAAATCTACGCCAGCGTCCAGGCGATTTCCCCGATCCCGGACGGCGCTCGCGGCAATGCCCGTGGCTTCGAAATCACCCAGTACGACATCGAGCCGACCCTGCTCGACGGCATCGTCTTCGAAGGCTCCCCGGTGCTGTGCAAGTTCGCCAGCGTGGTGCGCCCGACCAAGGACCGCTTCGGTAACACCAAGAACACCCAGGTCCTGACCGAGCTGCTTGCCACCGGCAAAGACGTGCACACCCCGGCACCGAGCCGCCAGCCTCAACCCCAGGCACAAGCCCAGCGCCCGACTCAGCCTGCCGCTGAGAAACCCACCGACAGCAGCAAGTCCTGACGGCGAGGGTAGGTAGATGAAAGCGCCGCTCCGTTTCGCCTTCGGCTGGGTCCTGTACGTGGCAATTCTTTGTGCCGTGTCGCCGGCCGTGCGTGCGGTGCGCGAGTTCCTCGAACCCTACCCGCTGGACTCCGTGATCGCTGTGGTCGCGGCTGCGTTCGCCTTCTTCGCCCTGTGGTGGTTCGTCCTGCGCTCCTTCTGGGGCTGGTGCGACCACCCGCGCAAGGAGGCCCGCTGAGATGCAAGGCGTGGTTGCTGTTCAGGTCTGCACCAGTTGGGCGTCCACGGCGGACGGCCTCATGCAGTGCCAGCACATCGAATGGCAACAGGCCTATCTGATTCCGCCCGAGGCCGCTGGAGCAATTGAAATCCTGGTCAACGGCGGGTTCTCCCTGGAGGCCTTCAGCATCGGTGCTGCGGGCGTTCTCGGGACATTCGTGACGGGGCTTTTAACTGGCTGGGTCGCGTCACTTCTTCGTAAAGCCAAGTAGAGAGGAAACACCATGAACGCCATGAAACAACAGATCGCCAAGTTCAACCCGATCCGCTCGTTCCGCAACCTGTGCATTGCCGGCACCGTCACTGCCGTGACCTCGGTGCCGGCCTTCGCGGGCAGCGTCATCGACACGTCGGCGGTGGAAACCGCCATCACCGACGGCAAGAGCGACATGTCCAACATCGGCGGCTACATCGTCGGCGCCCTGGTCATCCTGGCCGTTGCAGGCCTGATCTACAGCATGTTGCGCAAGGCGTAAGTGCTCTGGTCGGTGTGGTTGGGGGCGTTCTTCGCCGGCGCCTTCATCACCGGGTACCGCTGCGGCGAATTCTTCTGACTGCACTGCAAGTGCCGAACCTGGACCCCGCTTCGGCGGGGTTCTTTTTTCATGGAGACAGGTATATGCGGCATATATTTCTTATTGTGCTGCTCTTTTTGTCTTTCTCTGCGTCCGCTGATTATTACTGGACTGTCTCCGGACGCTCTGAGCAATGGCCTTCTGCTGTTGCGGCTTGCACTGCCATCTACCCAAGATTTAAGCGGGTTGATATGGGGGCTAATGGCAGGAGTGCTCAGTGTGTCTATCGCTACGGCGATAATGATGATCGGGATTACTTGTACAGCTCGACGTACAGGTATGGAACGGAGTGTGCTGCGCCGAAGGTTTATAACTCCGCGACAGGTGCCTGTGAGGAGCCACCGCAGGAATGCGAGTCCGGCCTACCGCTGCTAGTCCGTAGTCCGGACGGTCCCGCGATCACCTCGGGTGGCCGGGTCTACATCATTTCCTCGCCACCGAGTAATGCATGCAGTGGTGGTTGTCAGTACCAACCCAGCTCGGGCCGCGCCACCACCTGCTATCTGGTGAAGGGCTCCACCACCAACGGCTTCTGCAATTACACGATGTCCAGCGACGGCCAGAGCTGCTCCGCTGACAACGCCCTTCCGCCTGCTGTCGGTGATCCACCGAATCCTCCGTCACCGGATGGCGAAACCGATCCTGCCGCTCCGCCGACTGATCCCAATGATCCCGGCTGCCCCAAGGGCTATTCGTGGTCCGGCACCACCTGCGTGAAGTCTCCGACTGACCCAGAGGGGGGCGGTGAAGGCGGCGGCACGGACCCAGGCACCGATCCTGGCACGGGCGGCGGCAACGCCGGAGGAGACGGTGGCGGCACCGATCCCGGTACAGGCGGTGGCAATGGCGGTGGCACTGACCCCGGCACGGGCGGCGGCGATGGCACCGGCACGGGGGGTGGAAACGGCAACGGTAACGGCAATGGAAACGGCGATGGTGAGGGAGACGGCGAGGGCGAATGCGACCCGACCAAGAACCCGCTGTGCGCTGGCATTCCCGGCCCATCGGGCAGCCTCGGCGCCCCCGAAACCGGTAGCTGGGACGAAGCCAACGCCGAATGGGATGAGCGCGTCACCGAGGCCAAGAAAGAACTGAAAGACGCGGTGAAGGCCAACATCGATCACCTCAAAGGCGCCTTCGACCTTCAGCTGTCTACCGGTGGCGGGCAACTGCCCTGCGACTCCTTCACCGTCTGGGGCAAGTCCTACCGCCTGTGTGTTGCCGACTACTCCACCCAACTCTCCTACATGCGTCTGGCGCTGCTGCTCATGGCCGCGCTGATCTCCGCCTTCGTCATCCTGAAGGAGTGACTTATGGAATGGCTCTCCGGCTTTCTCGACCAGATCATCGGTTTCTTTCAGTGGATCTGGGACTTCTTCGCCCAAGGCATCTACGACTTCGTCAAAGACGGCCTGGTCGTCGTAACCAAGGCGATCATCTACAGCACTCTGCAGACCTTCATCCTGCTGCTCGATGTCAGCTTCACCGTCGCCCGCGAGCTGATCGATGGCCTCGGTATCCCCGCCATGGTCCGAGGTATGTACGCGGCGCTACCGGCCCCCATCGCGGCCGGTCTGGCCTTCTTCGGCGTACCCCAGGCGCTCAACATCATCATGACCGCTGCCGCCACCCGGTTCTGCATGCGCTTCGTGCCGATCATTGGGAGGTGAGTCATGTCGATCAAGATTCACCATGGCCCCAACGGCTCCTACAAAACCTCCGGCGCGATTCAAGACGATGCCGTCCCAGCCCTCAAGGACGGCCGCGTCATCATCACCAACGTCCGTGGCTTCACCCTGGAACGTGCCTATAGCGTCTTCCCGCAGCTGCCCAACTCCGCGCAGATCATCAACCTCGATCTCGAATCGCTGGCCGACCTCGACAAGATGCGCACTTGGTTTCAGTGGGCACCGCGGGGCGCGTTCCTGATCTTCGACGAAACCCAGCTGCTGTTCCCCAAGTCCTGGCGCGAGAAGGACTTGGAAAAATTCGACTTTCCCGGCGGCCCCGAGGCAGCCCACGAAGCCGACCGCCCGATGGGCTGGCTAGACGCCTGGACCCGGCACCGGCACTTCAACTGGGACATCGTCCTGACCACCCCGAATATCAGCTACATCCGCGACGACATCCGCATGACCTGCGAGATGGCCTACAAGCATTCCAACCTCGCGGTGATCGGCATTCCTGGCCGGTACAAGGAGGCCCAGCATGACGCCCAGCTCAACCGACCGCCCGCTGACGGCACCATCGTCGAGTACAAGCGAATCAAGAAACAGACCTTCGCCCTCTACCAATCCACCGCCACCGGCAAGACCCAGGACACCAAGGCCGGTAAAAGTCTGTTCCGGTCGCCTAAGTTGGTTCTTCTACTGGCACTGCTGGCCGGCACTATTGGCTTTGTCAGCTATATGGGACCTCTCAAGGTCATCGGCGGTAAGCCTGCTGAAACCGCTCCCGCGCCTCACGTGGCGACTGCTGAAACTGCTCCTGCGACCGCTGCGCCAAGCCCTGCTGTGGCTGCTGCGGCGCGTCCTGCTGCGAGTAGCTTTGTTCCTGCTGGTCTTCTATCTGCTGGGGCAACTGGTACGCCTGTTGACCTGAGCGCGCATCCCTTCGCCGACCGCCGCATCAGCATCCTCGCCCACGCCTACCGGCGCTCGAAGGGCGACATCTACATGTTCGCCCTGGATGACGCGGAAGGCCGACATCTGGAGCTGACCAGCTGGCAGCTAGTCGGCTCCGGCTACCACGTCACCGCCAAGGGCGAATGCGTGGCGGAACTCGCCTACGACACATGGAAGCAGACCATCACCTGTGGCGGCTCCCAGGGCCAAGCCATGGCCGGCATGAGCCCTTCTGCGCCCATCGCTGCCGCCACCAGCCCACCGCCTAGCACTGCCACCTCACTCACGGTGGTGCCCGACTCCGAATACGCCTCACGCCCCTGGAGGAAGCAATGACCCTGCACGGACTGATCAACGCCCTTGGGCTGCTCGCACTCGCTTATGCGCTCGGCTTTCTCACCGCCCTGCAAGTGATGCAGCCGGTGTCGGCGTTTCCGTTTTGAGTCGGCGAGCCGCGCCGCCGGCCGGGAGCGCCAGGCACGAGCGGTAGGCCGAAGGCGCGGCCGACGACCCTGTAACACGTCGGATAGCTAACGAGTAAGCACCTCAATAAACCTCATTGAAGGTACGAAAGAATGAAAAAGGCAGTTCACCCCCTCCGCCTGATCCTCAAGGAGACCGGGGATTTTTATGAGTCGTCCGAAGGACGGATTTTCATGGACCCGAGCAACGGCAGATTCGCCGACCTGTCGGGTGTGCGCCTGCTGCGGTGTGGCGTCGATACCGTGCGGCAGCTGTACAACGGCATGATTCGCCCGGAAGTGATGGCGCTGTTCGATGAGCCCGAGGATCTCGTCAACTTCGCCGGCTACAAGTGGGCCAAGGGTCGGATCGGTCGCGACTCGGGATACCAGTACCGCCTGCAGAACGCCGACATGGGCCTGATCCTGCTGATCAAGAACCACAACGTGAAGCTGGAGAACATCGGCCCGCACCTCAAGATTGAAGTATCGCCACACGCCCTGGATGGTGCTGACCCGAAGATCCTGCAGGGCGTCATGGATGACCTGGCCGCAGGCGTGCTCTCGGCCTGCGAAGTGAACCAGTGCGCCGTCCATATCGCCCTCGACGTCCAGGGCTGGAACCCACCGGCAGACTTCGTGGATCGCATGCACTGCCGGTCCCGGCGTGTGCGCCAGATCAGCGGCATCGACCGCATCGAGTACGACGGCAACGCCTCGGTCTATGGGCGTGGTGAGACCTTCATGTTCGGTTCGGCCAACGGCCTGCAGATGTGCCTGTACAACAAAACGCTGCAGGCGAGAGCGACCGACAAACTCGACTATTGGGAATCCGTGTGGGCCTCCCTGAACGGTGATCCCTTCGGCGATGGCGAACCCGGCTTCAACCCCCTGGAGACCGTGTGGCGCATCGAATTCCGCTATCACCACTCCATCGTCCAGCAGTTCTCCGAAGGATCCACGATGACCTCTGGCGAGGTGATCGGCTGCCGCACCTACGAGGGCCTTTGCCCGCACCTGCAAGGCCTCTGGCAGTACGCCTGCGACAACTACAAGCTCATTTCCCGAGAGGGGATCTTCGACGCCTTCTGGTCGCTGATCAGCCTCGACACCAAGGTCCAGGTGGAAGCCGATCCGCTCATCGAACGCACCGAGTACCGCCGCTATTACAAGACCGCTCAGGGCTTCTCCGGCAAGAACTGCGAGATGTTCCTGGGCCAGTTCGCCAGCCTGATCGCACGGGAGCGCATCCCGCCAAAAAAAGCGCTTGAGGTCGGGAGAACGCTCCCCTTCTGGCATGTGATCGAAGACCACTACACCGCCAAGGGCTACAGCACTCGCGACCTCGAAAGGCACGTCATCGGATTGATCAACGATCGCTACATCAGGCGGGGCTACGCGATATGACCGCGCGCAAGGATGGGAAGACGTGGACGGCTGACTTCTACGAGAACGGTCGCTCCGGTCGCAGGATCCGCAAGAAGGGCTTCGCCACCAAGTCCGCAGCCATTCGCTACGAGCAGGACTTCTTCACTGTCCTGGGCGAGACAGGCCGGCCGCTGGATGATCGCCTCTCAGATCTGGTGAAGGTCTGGTATGACCTCCATGGCTGCACCCTGAAGGACGGCAAACAGCGCCTAGCTCGCTGCCAAGCATTGGCCGAACGCCTCGGCGATCCGCAGGCCTTCGAGTTCGATTCGCTCGCGTGGGCACGCTACCGGCAGCGTCGTCTGACTGAGGTGAAGCCGGAGACGGTGAACCACGAACAACGCTACCTGTCGGCCATCTTCTCTGAGTTGATCCGCCTCGGCTCATGGCACAAGGCAAACCCGCTGGCCAACGTCCGGCAGATCAAGACCGATCAGGTCGAACTGACCTTCCTCACCCTGGATCAGGTCGCCCAGCTCCTTGAAGAGTGCAAGGCCAGCACGAACAACCATACGTACCCGGTCGCTCTCCTGTGTCTCGCCACTGGTGCCCGCTGGGAGGAAGCCGAGAGCATCGCCCGTGGGGCCGTGCATGGGGGAAAGGTCCACTACCACCGGACCAAGAACCGTCAGAGCCGCTCAGTGCCGATCCCGGCCGAGCTGGAGCAATTGATGTTCAAGGTGGGCATGCCTGGAACCGGCCGCTTGTTCATGTCGTGCCGTGCCGCCTTCCGTTGTGCCTATGAGCGCTGTGGATTCCAGACGCCGGGGCAGCTGACCCATATCCTCCGCCACACCTTCGCCAGCCATTACATGATGGGAGGAGGGGACATCCTCACACTGCAGCGGATCCTGGGGCACTCGTCGATCACGATGACGATGCGGTATGCGCACCTGTCGCCGGAGCATTTGGAGTCTGCGTTACGTCTGTCACCACTGGCGCAAAAGGGAGTAACAGTGTGATGTGGTCTTGTATCAGAGCTATCCCATGCCTTATCAATGGCACTTTGCAATCGCAATGGAAGTGGTTGAAGGGCTATGGCTACATCGGATGTGCTGGTGAGAAATATTGTGCGACAGCTGAGAGCGAAGGCGTGGCAGTGGTATTGGGCACTCCAGCCCAACCAGCGCAGCTACTTCAATGCGGCAGTTATGGGAGGGTTATATCTACTCTTCGACTGCTTCGGCTGGGAGCTGAGCAAGGGGTTCATGGCGCTTGGAGTTATATTCTGGGGGCTAGCAATGATCGCTGACCTCATAGGGCTCTATAAGGCAATCTTCGAGACGCATCTTGGAAAGCTATTTTTGCTAATCACGTTTGGCCTTGGGACAAATTTGGCCGTTGCGATTGCCAGCCAAATTGTGAATGGGCTAGTCGGGGTGGATCCCGGTAAATTCGTTCATACCATCGCGTTCGTGACGCTCTTTGTTGCGCCTCCCCTGCTTCTTTTTCTTTCTATTGTTGTCCTAATTGTGGGGGCTGCTGGGCTCGCTTTGTATGTCATGTTCAACTTCCTACCGGACGAGAACTCTCGCGTAATGATGTTCCCGTGGTACAGGCCTCGCGAGGGAGTACGTTACAGAGCAATTACAGCTCTGGTGCAGGTCACGAGTGCGGTCGTGTTAGCTAACCTCGGCTACCAGTGGTGGACAGGGAGCCACTCAGTCTATGAGTCGCTTGTGAAGGACAGGGCCAGGTGGTTCCTTTACACATTTGAAATGTACGACAAAGCACCGTGTGCGATGGAACAAGGGCAGCGGGTAACGTTTTTAGATGGCGACCGTGTGCTTTTTGCTACTAGGAATAGTGAGGAGATCACCTTCGTCTTAGGCGAGTGCAAAGACAGGCTGGACAACCCTTGAGTGCACATGTGTGCCTGAGCTCGCGGCTGCTCACCAGCAGCTGCTGCGACATCTCTTCCCCCTAGCAGGTGTTTGTGTCTGGACGTACTTTAGGCATCCTGGCTTGGTGGCGATGAGCCATTTGTCTTTCCCTTCGGAATGCAAGGAATGCGCAATGACCTACATAACTCGCGTTTGCTACAACTCTTCGAATTGGCAACGTCCAACGGGTGATGCAGAAGAGGCTGCGAATACATTTCGTGCGATCAACGGCTATGGGCACGAAGAGTGGCTGTTTCGTTTTGAGTGGCAGATCGGGGGTTGGCAGTATGGCTTTATTCAAGGGGTCAACAAGGGATGGGAGGCACGGCTCGAAAGAGGGGAGCGCATCGCTGATGTAGTCATATTTACTATCGATGAGCTACGCCGCCGCCGCTATGTTGCACGGATTCGGGATCTTGAGTTCCTGGATGAAGCACAAGGTACGGCTGTCCTTAACCATTACAAGAAGGTTGGCTGGTACGACCTTATGCTCAACGAGATCGATGCCATTGGAGGCAGGAGAGAAGGGCTGGGGAATACAGACTGGGCACCATACATTTTGAATGTCCGATTTCGCCCTGAAGAGGTTGAGTGGTATCCCATAGATACCTTTGCCGCCGAGAATGATCCGGTGCAGTTCTACAATCGGTATCAGCTGATCGACATAGGCGAATCAGCAGCACTGCCAGAGCTGGCGCCCAGTAAGAGGCCGCGAGGCCGAAAAGGGATGGACACACCTCCGTCGCACACGCCCTACGTTAGAAACGGATCTGCATCTCGCGAATGCTCTCCAGAACACGCGATGATTCAGCAGGCGCTGTTTGAGGAACTGAAGGCTGAGTATCCAGCGGGACGAATCATTTTCGAAGAGAACTTCGTGGATGTGACCGTGCTTACTAAGCAGGAGAAATTGCTGTTCGAGATCAAATCAGACTTCTCAACCCGTAAGGTTCTGCGCCAAGCGATCGGGCAACTATTGGAGTACGCCTACTACTCAGGCGAACAGAGCGATCTGGATCTGAGGCTGATTGCAGTGGGGCGTACAAGCCTAAGCGCTGAAGATGGTCGGTACCTGGAGTACCTGAGGAATACCCTTGGGTTGCCGTTGGAGTACCGGCAAGTCCAAATGCCTTCGGAGCGCAGGGACAGAAGAAAGCGTAGGCAGGGTGTAGTCACTTCGTAGTCACTACCCCAGAAAGCACAAAGGGCTAGCTTTCGCTAACCCTTTGTTTTGTATGGTGGCTACACCGGGACTTGAACCTGGGACATCAGCATTATGAATGCTGCGCTCTAACCGACTGAGCTATGTAGCCGAGTGGCGCGCATTTTCCGCAGATCGAGGGGGGGTGTCAACCCCTTTTCTTGAATATTGTTCTGTTCTATCAATCGTTTAGCCGGTCGTGCGGGATTTTCGCGATGAGCGGCAGGGCGGGCAGCCATAAGAAAAAGCCCCGGCTGATGGCCGGGGCTTTTTCGTGTTTGGCTGGCGCTTAGACGTTGAAGCGGAAGTGCATCACGTCACCGTCCTTGACGATGTAATCCTTGCCTTCCAAGCGCCATTTGCCGGCTTCTTTCGCGCCCTGTTCGCCCTTGAACTGGATGAAATCGCCGTAGGCGACGACTTCGGCGCGGATGAAGCCTTTTTCGAAGTCGGTGTGGATCACCGCGGCGGCCTGCGGGGCGGTGGCGCCGACGCGCACGGTCCAGGCGCGGACTTCCTTCACACCGGCGGTGAAGTAGGTCTGCAGGTGCAGCAACTCGTAGCCGGCGCGGATCACGCGGTTCAGGCCCGGCTCTTCGAGGCCGAGGGACTCGAGGAACATGTCCTTCTCTTCGCCATCATCAAGCTCGGCGATTTCGGCTTCGATCTTGTTGCACACCGGCACGACCATGGCGCCTTCTTCTTCGGCGATGGCGCGCACGACGTCCAGGTGCGGGTTGTTCTCGAAGCCATCTTCGGCGACGTTGGCGATGTACATGACGGGCTTGCTGGTCAGCAGGTGGAAGCTGCGCACGAGGCGCTTCTCGTCATCGCCCATGTTCTTCATCAGCGAGCGGGCGGGTTTGCCTTCGCTGAAGTGGGGGATGAGCTTTTCCAGCAGGGCTTTCTGGACCAAGGCGTCCTTGTCGCCGCCCTTGGCGTTGCGCGCGACCTTCTGCAGTTGCTTTTCGCAGCTGTCGAGGTCGGCGAAGATCAGTTCGAGGTCGATGATTTCGATGTCGCGCTTGGGGTCGACGCTGTTGGAGACGTGGATGACATTCTCGTCTTCGAAGCAGCGTACGACGTGGGCTATAGCGTCGGTCTCGCGGATGTTGGCGAGGAATTTGTTGCCCAGGCCTTCACCCTTGGACGCGCCGGCTACCAGGCCGGCGATGTCGACAAACTCCATGGTGGTCGGGATCACGCGCTCGGGCTTGACGATCTCGGCCAGCGCATCGAGGCGGGCGTCGGGCATCGGCACGATGCCGCTGTTCGGCTCGATGGTGCAGAAGGGGAAGTTTTCCGCCGCGATGCCGGATTTGGTCAGGGCGTTGAACAGGGTGGACTTGCCGACGTTGGGCAGGCCGACGATGCCGCAGTTGAATCCCATGCTAGGTCCCTCGCGCCACGTGGCGGAAATAGAGGTGTAATCAGGCCTTCTGGCTGTGCAGCTTCTGCATCGCGCGGGGCCAATCCCCGTCGAGCATTTCCGGCAGCACGCCGAGGGCGAAGTCGATGCTGGTATCGAGCAGTTCCTGTTCGGCGCGCGGGGCGCGACCGAGAACGAAACCGGAAACCAGGCTGCTGTGCCCCGGATGGCCGATGCCAAGCCGCAGGCGATGGAAACCGTTCTGGTTGCCGAGCTGGGCGATGATGTCGCGCAGTCCGTTGTGCCCGCCGTGTCCGCCGCCCTTCTTGAGCTTGGCGACGCCGGGAGGCATGTCGAGTTCGTCGTGGGCCACCAGGATGGCTTCGACCGGAATGCGGAAGAATCCGGCGAGCGCCGCCACGGCCTGGCCGCTGCGGTTCATGTAGGTGGTGGGAATCAGTAGACGAACGTCGCGGCCCTTGTGGCTGAACTTGCCGACCAGGCCGAAGTACTTCTTGTCGAGAGACAGGTTCGCGCGTTGCGCGTCCGCCAGTCGCTCAACGAAAAGGGCCCCCGCGTTATGCCGGGTCTGGTCGTATTCAGGGCCTGGATTTCCCAGGCCAACGATCAGTTGTACGGCAGTCACGACGGGGGCCCCTTCCTTAAAGGCAATGGTGCGCGCGATTACTCGGCAGCAGCTTCGCCTTCACCTTCTTCTTTCACTACGCGGGAAGCGTGGATGTTGGCGACGGCCAGGTCGTTACCGTGGGCCAGTTGCACCAGCTCTACGCCTTTGGGCAGTTTCAGGTCGGACAGGTGAACGATCTGACCCAGTTCTACCTTGGCCAGGTCGACTTCGATGAATTCCGGCAGGTCTTTCGGCAGGCAGGAAACTTCGACTTCGGAGATCACGTGGGAGATCTCGCCGCCGCCAGTCTTGACGCCAGCAGCAGTGGCTTCGTTCAGGAAGTGCAGCGGAACGTGAGCGGTCAGCTTCTGGCCGGCAACGACGCGCTGGAAGTCAGCGTGCATGACGAAGCCTTTGGACGGATGGCGCTGCAGGGCCTTGATCAGTACGGTTTCCTTGGCGGAACCGACGTTCAGGCTGATCACGTGGCTGAAGGCAGCCTCGTTTTCCAGCAGTTTGGAAATCTCGCGCAGTTCCAGGGTGACGGATTGCGGGGCTTTTTCGCCACCGTAGATCACAGCCGGGATCAGGCCAGCATTACGACGCAGGCGGCGGCTCGCACCTTTCCCCAGGTCGGAACGCTCTTGGGCATTCAGTACAAAATCAACCATTTGACTATCTCCAAAATGACAAGATCGCCCGGACGCTTGCGACCAGCGTTCGGGCGATTTTGCTGATGCTCCGCCGACATGGCGAAGCGCTTTACGTCAGGCCTGTTCCGCCTTAGCGGAACATGGCACTGATCGATTCTTCATTGCTGATGCGGCGCATGGCTTCAGCGACAACCGGAGCGATGTCCAGCTGGCGGATGCGGCCACAGGCTTGTGCAGCAGCGGACAGCGGGATGGTGTTGGTCACCACCAACTCGTCCAGTACGGAGTTCTCGATGTTCTCGATGGCGCGGCCGGACAGCACCGGGTGGGTGCAGTAGGCGATGACCTTGGCGGCGCCGTGCTCTTTCAGAGCCTTGGCGGCGTGGCCGAGGGTGCCGGCGGTATCGACCATGTCGTCGACCAGTACGCAGGTACGGCCTTCGACATCACCGATGATGTGCATGACTTCGGACTGGTTGGCCTTCGGACGACGTTTGTCGATGATGGCCAGGTCGACGCCCAGGGACTTGGCGACGGCGCGCGCACGCACCACTCCACCGATGTCCGGGGAGACGATCATCAGGTTCTCGAAGCGCTGGTCTTCGATGTCGTCGACCAGTACGGGCGAGCCGTAGATGTTGTCGACGGGGATATCGAAGAAGCCCTGGATCTGGTCGGCGTGCAGGTCAACGGTGAGTACGCGGTTGACGCCTACGACGGTCAGCATGTCGGCAACGACTTTGGCGCTGATGGCCACGCGAGCGGAACGCGGGCGGCGATCCTGGCGGGCGTAACCGAAGTAGGGGATGACTGCCGTGATACGAGTCGCCGAGGAGCGGCGGAAGGCATCGGCCATCACCACCAGTTCCATCAGGTTGTCGTTGGTCGGTGCGCAGGTCGGTTGAATCAGGAAGACGTCCTTACCACGAACGTTTTCGTTGATTTCAACGCTGATCTCGCCGTCGGAGAACTTGCCGACAGAAACGTCACCGAGGGGGATGTGCAGCTGCCGTACGACACGGCGTGCCAGATCGGGGTTGGCGTTCCCCGTGAAAACCATCATTTTGGACACGCTGCGGTACCTGTGTCGGCTTGAGGGTAGGCCCGGTTGAGCCAGAAGAAAATGGCAGGGGCGGCTGGATTCGAACCAACGCATGGCAGGATCAAAACCTGCTGCCTTACCGCTTGGCGACGCCCCTGTAGCTTACAACTTGCGGAGCAATGTGTTCGTTGACGCTGTACGTATAACCCCTTGGGTTAATGGCAGGGGCGGCTGGATTCGAACCAACGCATGGCAGGATCAAAACCTGCTGCCTTACCGCTTGGCGACGCCCCTGTATCGTACAACCGATTACATTACTGCTTCTCAGGCCTGGCCTTGCAGCTTTCGGTGCAACATCGAGATGTTACGGCCCTGGGCAACAAAACTCGGCAGAGTGGCCGGAAGTTGGCGGCGAACTTTATCAGCATCGCCCTTGTTTGGGAAGCTCCCAAACACACAAGCTCCGGTGCCGGTCAATCTCGCTTCGGTAAATTTACCTAGCTGGATCAGTGCGTTACGTACATCCGGGTAACGCTTCTCGACGACCGGCTGGCAGTCGTTATGACCGTCCACCCCGAGAAGGCTGCGAACTTTAATGGGCGGAGTATCCCGTGTCAACTCGGGATCGGAGAAAACTTCTGCTGTGGAGACAAAGACTTGCGGCACAACGACGAGGAACCAGGGCTCGTCGAGTTCCACTGGCGTGAGCTGCTCGCCGACGCCTTCGGCAAATGCCGCTCGGCCGCGTACGAATACCGGGACGTCTGCGCCCAGGCTCAGGCCCAGTGCGGCAAGGCGGTCTTCGTCCCAGTCCAGTGACCACAAATGATTCAGCGCCAGCAGGGCAGTGGCGGCATCGGAACTGCCGCCGCCAATGCCACCGCCCATGGGCAGGCGCTTGTCCAGCCAGACATCGGCGCCCAGCTTCGTGCCGGATTGTTCCTGCAGCCGGCGTGCGGCTTTCACGATCAGGTTGCTGTCGTGGGGCACGCCTGCGATGTCGGTGTTCAGGCGGATTTCGCCGTCCTCGCGCACAGCGAACTGGAGTTCGTCGCCATGATCGAGAAATTGGAACAGGGTCTGCAACTCGTGGTAGCCGTCGGCGCGGCGACCGATGATGTGCAGGAACAGGTTGAGCTTGGCCGGTGCCGGCAGGGTCAGGCGGTCTTGCATGTCACTGCTGGCTCGCCTGGCCCAGCTGGCGCGGTTGCCAGGTTTTCACCACCAGGGTGACGTCCAGGTCCTGGCCGTGCAGCTTCAGGCGCTCGGGCAGCCAGTAGCCGTTCTGTTCGCTGTAGCGGGTGTATTCCACGTCCCAGCCGTCCTGTTGCAGCCTGGCCAGGCGGCTGTCGCTGTCGAGGGTCAGGCGACTCTTGCTGTCCGGGGCGGGCAGGCCGCGAATCCACCAGAGCAGGTGGGAAACCGGCAGGCGCCAGCCCATCTGCTGTTCCAGCAACTCTTCGGGGGAGGCGGCTTCATAGCGGCCCTGGCCGGCGACTTCGAGGGTCACGGCGCCTTCGCGGCCGGTCAGCCGCGCGGCGCCGCGGCCGAGCGGGCCGGACAGGCGGATGTCGTAGTAGTCCTGGCGCTGCAGCCAGAACAGGGTGCCGCTGCCCGAATCCTTGGGCGCGCGGATGCCGACCTTGCCGTCGATCTGCCAGCCGTCGAGGGTGGCGATACGGGCCTTGTGGGCATTCCAGGCGGTGGCGTTGCCCTGGCCTTCCAGGGCTTCGTGGGTGCCGAAGCTGGAGCAGCCGGCCAGCAGGGCCAGCGCGGCAGCGCCGATCAGGTGACGTAAACGCATAAATCAGAGGGTTCCGGAGCCGGTCAGGCGCAACATGGTGTCGCGCAGGACGGCGCTGTCAGGCTGGCTTTGCAGGGCGGTGGCCCAGACCTTGCGGGCTTCGCTCTGCTTGCCCTGGGCCCAGAGTACTTCGCCCAGGTGTGCGGCCACTTCGTGGTCGGGGAAGCGTTCCAGCGCCTTGCGCAGGTAAGTTTCCGCTTCGCTGAGGTTGCCCAGGCGATAATTCACCCAGCCCAGGCTGTCGAGGATCGCCGGGTCGTCCGGGTTCAGCGAGTGGGCCTTCTGGATCAGGTCGCGGGCTTCGCTGTAGCGGGTGGTGCGGTCGGCCAGGGTGTAGCCCAGCGCGTTGAGCGCCATGGCGTTGTCCGGCTCGCGCTGGATAATCAGGCGCAGGTCCTGCTCCATCTGTGCGAGATCGTTGCGCTTCTCGGCGAGCATGGAACGGGTGTAGAGCAGGTTGAGGTCGTCCGGGAACTGCTTGAGGCCTTGCTGGATGACGCTCCAGGCGCGATCGACCTGGTCGCGGTTGGACAGGCCTTCCGCTTCGATCAGGTACAGCTGGATGGCGTAGTCCGGTTGGCGGTCGCGGGTTTCGGCGAGGCGGCGCGAGGCATCGTCATAGCGTTTCTGGTCCAGCAGGATCTCGGTGGAGCGCAGCTGGGCCGGGAGGAAGTCGTTGCCCGGTCCGACCAGGGCGTACTCCTTGAGCGCGGTTTCCGGGTCCTTCTGCTCCTCGGCCAGGCGGCCCAGGTTGAAGTGGGCGGAGTCGACGTGGCTGTCGCGCTCCACCAGTTCCTGCAGGTAGACCTTGGCCTCGTCCCAGGCCTGGGCTTCGAGGCAGACCAGGGCCAGGGAGAAGCGCAGGTCGTCGTCATCGGGGAATTGCTCGACCAGCGCGGAGAACTCGGCCTTGGCGTCTTCCAGGCGGTTCTGCTCCACCAGCAGGCGGGCGTAGGCGAGGTGGACGCGCTTGTCGTCCGGGTGTTCCTTGATGCCGGCCTTGAGCAGTGGCAGCGCTTCATCGCTGCGCTTCATGCTCTGCAGCAGGCGGGCGCGCAGCAGCAGCGGGGCGACGTCGTGCTTGCTGGCGGAATTGTCTTCGAGCAGGTGCAGGGCTTCCTGCGGGCGGCCGTCCTGTTGCAGCAGCAGGGCCTTGCCGAACAGCAACTGGCCGTTGTCCGGGTACTTCTTCAACAGGCGATCGAAGCTCTGCAAGAGGCCTGCGCGGGTATCCGGGTCGGTCTCGGCGGCGGACAGCGCGAGGAAGTCGAAGTGGGTGTCGCCCTGGCCATTGAGGACTTTCTCCATGTACACCATGGATTCGTCGTACTGCCCGGTGCGCGCCAGCTGGATGGCGGCGGCGCGCTGGGCGTCGAGGTTGTCCGGCGCGGCCTTGGCCCAGATCAGCGAGGTGTCCAGGGCTTCCTGGTCGGCGCCCAGGTATTCGGCGATGCGGAACGCGCGCTCGGCGACGCCCGGGTCGCGGGTTTCCTTGGCCTGCTCGACATAGTTGGCGAGGGCGATGTCGAAGCGGTTGCGCTGGCCTGCCAGTTCGGCGGTCAGTAGCGAGAACATCGTGTCCTCGCTGAAGGAGCCGTACTTCTGGTCCTTCTGGGCAGCCGCGGCCTTGTCCTTCTCCGCGGAAGCACTGTCGGAATTTTTCTGTGTAAGAGACTGGCAGCCGCCGAGCAGCAGCAGAGCAGTCAGCAGCGCAAGAGACTTGTTCATAGAGGAAGGACGAGGGCCTGACCTGCGAAATGGGACCATCATGACATAAGGAAAGTGCCAATCCCATGGGCAAGCGCCGCTGGATGGCCTGTATACGATTTGCAGTGTGCGATACGTCGCGGGTGGTTGTCCTTCACTGGCCTAAGTAGGACAATTGCGGGCTTTCCGATCAGCATCAGCGATTCTGCATGGCCTTCATTGCCCTCGGCATCAACCACAAGACCGCGTCCGTGGCCGTGCGCGAGCGCGTGGCTTTTACTCCCGAGCAGATGGTCGAGGCCCTGCAGCTGCTGTGCAGGCTGACCTCCAGCCGCGAGGCCGCGATCCTCTCCACCTGCAACCGCAGCGAGCTCTACCTGGAGATCGAACACCCGGATGCCGGCGACGTGCTGGCCTGGCTGGCCGATTACCACAACCTGGGCATCGATGACCTGCGCGCCTGCGCCTACGTCCACCAGGACGAGGAAGCCGTGCGCCACATGATGCGCGTCGCGGCCGGCCTGGACTCCATGGTACTGGGCGAGCCGCAGATCCTCGGGCAGATGAAGTCCGCCTACGCGGTGGCCCGCGAGGCCGGCACCGTCGGGCCGATGCTCGGGCGCCTGTTCCAGGCTACCTTCAGCACCGCCAAGACCGTGCGCACCGACACGGCCATCGGCGAGAACCCGGTGTCGGTCGCATTCGCCGCTGTAAGCCTGGCCCGGCAGATATTCAGCGACCTGAGCCGCAGCCAGGCGTTGCTGATCGGCGCCGGCGAGACCATCACGCTGGTCGCTCGCCACCTGCACGAGCAGGGCGTGAAGCGCATCGTGGTCGCCAACCGCACCCTGGAGCGAGCCAGCCAACTGGCCGAGCAGTTCGGCGCACGCGCCATCCTGCTGGCAGACATGCCGGACGAGCTGGTCAACAGCGACATCGTCATCAGTTCCACCGCCAGCCAGTTGCCCATCCTCGGCAAGGGCGCGGTGGAGCGAGCCTTGAAGCAGCGCCGGCACAAGCCGATGTTCATGGTCGATATCGCCGTGCCGCGCGATATCGAGCCGGAAGTCGGCGAGCTGGAAGACGTCTACCTCTATAGCGTCGACGACCTCCACGAAGTGGTCGCCGAGAACCTCAAGAGCCGCCAGGGCGCCGCCCAGGCCGCTGAGGAGCTTGTCGGCGATGGCGTCGTCGAGTTCATGCAGCGCCTGCGCGAACTGGCCGCGGTCGACGTGCTGCGCGCCTATCGCCAGCAGGCCGAGCGCCTGCGCGACGAGGAAACCCAGAAGGCCCAGCGTCTGCTGGCCAATGGCGCCGACCCGATGGAAGTCATCGCCCAGCTCAGCCGTGGCCTGACCAATAAATTGCTGCACGCCCCCAGCGTGCAGATGAAGAAACTCTCCGCCGAGGGCCGCATCGATGCGCTGGCCGTCGCGCAGGAACTGTTCGCCCTCGAGGAGGGCACTGACAAGCGATGAAAGCGTCCCTCCTGAAAAAGCTGGATATCCTCAGCGATCGCTTCGAAGAGCTCACTGCGCTCCTGGGCGACGCCGAGGTGATCAGCGACCAGACCAAGTTCCGCGCCTACTCCCGTGAGTACGCCGAGGTGGAGCCGGTGATCCTTGCCTTCCGCGAGTTCCGCAAGGTGCAGTCCGATCTTGAAGGCGCCCAGGCGCTGCTCAAGGACAGCGACCCGGACCTGCGCGAAATGGCCGAGGAGGAGGTCGCCGAAGCGAAGAGTGCGCTGGTTGGCCTGGAGGACCGCCTGCAGCGCATGCTGCTGCCCAAGGACCCCAACGACGGCCGCAACGTCTTCCTGGAAATCCGCGCCGGCACCGGCGGCGACGAAGCCGCGATCTTCTCCGGCGACCTGTTCCGCATGTACTCGCGCTACGCCGAGAAGCAGGGCTGGCGTGTGGAAGTCATGTCCGAGAGCGAGGGAGAGCATGGCGGCTATAAGGAAGTGATTGCCCGCGTCGAGGGCGAAAGCGTCTTCGCCAAGCTCAAGTTCGAGTCCGGCGCACACCGCGTGCAGCGTGTGCCGGCGACCGAGTCCCAGGGTCGTATCCACACCTCGGCGTGCACCGTCGCGGTGCTGCCCGAGCCGGACGAACAGGCGGCCATCGAGATCAACCCAGCCGACCTGCGCGTGGACACCTACCGCTCCTCCGGTGCCGGCGGCCAGCACGTGAACAAGACCGACTCGGCGGTGCGCATCACGCACATTCCGTCGGGCATTGTGGTCGAGTGCCAGGAAGAGCGTTCGCAGCACAAGAACCGCGCCAAGGCCATGGCCTGGCTGGCGGCCAAGCTCAACGACCAGCAGCAGGCCGCGGCCCAGCAGGCGATCGCCAGCACGCGCAAGCTGCTGGTCGGTTCGGGTGATCGCTCCGAGCGCATCCGCACCTACAATTTCCCTCAGGGGCGCGTCACCGATCACCGCATCAACCTGACCCTGTATTCCCTGGGCGAAGTGATGGAAGGCGCGGTGGAGCAAGTGATCGAGCCCTTGCTGCAAGAGTTCCAGGCCGACCAGCTGGCCGCGCTCGGCGATTAAGAGAGCGACAGACCATGGCAACCATCATGACTCTGCTCAACGAGGCGCAATTGCCGGACTCGCCCAGTGCGCGCCTGGATGCCGAGCTGTTGCTCGCCGCCGCGTTGGGCAAACCGCGCAGCTTCCTGCGCACCTGGCCCGAACGCGTGGTCAGCCGTGAGGCGCACGACCTCTTCGACCGCTACCTGGCGCGCCGCCTAGCCGGCGAGCCGGTGGCCTACATCCTTGGCCGCCAGGGCTTCTGGAGCCTGGACCTGGAAGTCGCGCCGCATACCCTGATCCCGCGCCCGGACACCGAACTGCTGGTGGAGACCGCGCTGGCGCTGCTGCCGGCCTCGCCTTCCCGCGTGCTCGACCTGGGCACCGGCACTGGCGCCATTGCCCTCGCGCTGGCCTGTGAGCGCCTAAGCTGGCAAGTGCTGGGTGTGGACCGCATTCCCGAGGCCGTGGCCCTGGCCGAGCGCAACCGCGAGCGCCTGCGCCTGGCCAACGTCGCCTTCCGTGCCAGTCACTGGTTTTCTGCGGTCAATGGCGAGCGCTTCTCGCTGATCGTCAGCAACCCACCCTACATTCCCAGTACCGACCCGCACCTGAAGCAGGGCGACGTGCGCTTCGAGCCGTCGAGTGCTTTGGTCTCCGGCCAGGACGGGCTGGACGACATCCGCCTGATCATCAACCAGGCGCCGAACCATCTGGAAAATGGCGGTTGGCTGATGCTCGAACATGGCTTCGACCAGCCCGACGCCGTGCGCGACCTGCTGCTGGGCCGCGGCTTCACTGCCGTGGAAAGCCGCCGTGACCTGGGCGGCCACGAACGCATCAGCCTGGGGCGCTGGACATGCTGACCGACAACGAACTGCTGCGTTACAGCCGGCAGATTCTCCTGCCGCAGATCGATGTGGATGGCCAGCTACGCCTGAAAGACAGCCGTGTGCTGATCGTCGGCCTTGGTGGCCTTGGTGCGCCGGTGGCGCTGTATCTGGCCGCTGCCGGTGTCGGCGAGCTGCACCTGGCGGACTTCGATACGGTCGACCTGACCAACCTGCAGCGGCAGATCATCCACGACAGCGACAGCGTGGGAGTGAGCAAGGTGGATTCCGCCATTGCCCGCCTCACGGCGATCAATCCGGACGTGAAGCTGGTCGCCCATCGCCAGGCGCTGGACGCCGACTCCCTCGACGCCGCGGTTGCTGCCGTCGATCTCGTACTGGATTGCTGCGACAACTTCGGCACCCGGGAGGCGGTCAACGCCGCCTGCGTTGCCGCGAAGAAGCCGCTGGTGAGTGGCGCGGCCATTCGCCTGGAAGGGCAGCTCTCGGTGTTTGACCTGCGCCGTGAGGAAAGCCCCTGCTACCACTGCCTCTATGGCCATGGCAGCGAAGCCGAGCTGACTTGCAGCGAGGCCGGCGTGGTCGGTCCGCTGGTGGGCCTGGTGGGCAGCCTGCAGGCATTGGAAGCGCTGAAGCTGCTGGCTGGTTTCGGCGAGCCGCTGGTGGGCCGCCTGCTGCTGATCGATGCGCTGGGCTCGCGCTTCCGCGAGCTGCGGGTCAAGCGCGATCCGCAGTGCGCCGTGTGCGGAGCGGCACATGGCTGATGCCGCGCCGGTCGGTGTGTTCGACTCCGGCGTGGGCGGCCTGAGCGTCCTCCACGAAATCCGCGCGCGGCTGCCCCATGAATCGCTGATCTATCTCGCCGACTGCGGCCATGTACCCTACGGCGAGAAGACTCCCGAGTACATCCGCGCGCGTTGCCGTGCCATCGCCGAATTCCTTCTGGGCCGTGGCGCCAAGGCGTTGGTGCTGGCCTGCAACACTGCAACGGCCGCTGCGGCCGCCGACCTGCGCGAGCTTTATCCACAGCTGCCCATCGTTGCCATGGAGCCGGCGGTGAAGCCCGCCGCCGAGGCGACCCGCAGCGGTGTGGTGGGCGTACTCGCCACCACCGGGACCTTGAAGAGTGCGCGATTCGCCGCGTTGCTGGATCGTTTCGCCAGCGATGTGAGGGTTATCACCCAGCCTTGTCCTGGGTTGGTGGAGCGCATCGAGCTGGGCGATCTGGACGGCCCCCAGACCCGTGAACTGCTGATGAGTTATGTTGCGCCGCTGCTGGCCGAAGGCTGCGACACGCTGATCCTGGGCTGCACGCACTATCCTTTTTTGCGTCCGCTGCTGCGCCAACTGGTGCCCGCGGACGTTTCGCTGATCGACACCGGGGCCGCCGTAGCTCGCCAGCTTGAGCGGGTGCTGCAGGCACGGGGGATGCTGGCTGAAGGCCACGCAAAAAAAATTGAGCTATGGACCAGCGGCGCAGTCGAAGCCTTTGAACCGGTATTGCCAGTGCTCTGGGGAACTGACGAACCTGTCAGTCACTTCCCTGGCTGATGGAAAAATAGCTAGCTATCTACTTTGGTCTGTCAGTAAATGCTGACAAATGGCCTTATAATTGCCAGCTATTCGCGGGGATTTTTCATTCAGCTTTCTAATAAAGGACGTTTCGATGAAGAAACTGCTCTCGCTTGCCACTGTGGCAGCTCTGACTCTCGGATACATGGTCTCTTCGCAGGCAGCCAGCCTGACCGGCGCTGTCGGTTTCACCGGGCAGAACGACATGACCTACCGACTGGGCCTGGGTTTCGACTGGGACAAGAGTTGGTGGGAAACTTCGACGGGCCGCCTCACCGGTTACTGGGACGCCGGCTACACCTACTGGGAAGGCGGTGACCAAGCCAGTGGACGCCACTCGCTGTCCTTCAGCCCGGTATTCGTCTACGAATTTTCCGGCGAGAAGGTCAAACCCTTCGTTGAGGCAGGTATCGGCGTAGCCGTCTTCAGCGGTTCCCGTGTCGGCGACCAGGACCTGGGTGGCGCCTTCAACTTCGAGGATCGCCTGGGCGTCGGCCTGCGTTTCGGAGAGGGCCAGGCCTTGGGTGTCCGGGCCATGCACTACTCCAACGCCGGTATCAGCCAGCCGAACGATGGCATCGAATCCTACAGCCTTTATTACACGCATCCGCTGTAACAGATCGCTGATAAAAAGCCGGGCCCAGCGCCCGGCTTTTTTATGTGCGCCATATCGAGGTTCAGCCGCACCCACGAAGAGGGGCCTCAGCGGGAGTTTGCGAGGCTTTTGAACGCCTCCAGCGCCCGCTCCCGCGTGGCCGAGAGGTCGCACATCGGCTGTGGATAACCGTCAGGCCCGAACAGGCCCTGCTTCGACGGATCGTGCAGCGCGCGCCCCTGCAGTCCGGCCAGCTCCGGAACCCAGCGGCGGATGAATCGGCCGTCCGGGTCGAAGCGCTCGGATTGCGAGATCGGGTTGAAGATGCGGAAGTAGGGCGCCGCATCGGTCCCCGTGGAGGCGCTCCACTGCCAGCCGCCGTTGTTCGCCGCCAGGTCGCCGTCGATCAGGTGGCGCATGAACCAGCGTTCCCCCTCGCGCCAGTCGATCAGCAGGTTCTTGGTCAGGAACATCGCCACCACCATGCGCAGGCGGTTGTGCATCCAGCCGGTGGCGAGCAACTGGCGCATGGCGGCGTCGATGATGGGGAAGCCGGTACGACCCTGCTGCCAGTCTTCCAGGTCCTTCTTGTCCTGGCGCCACTTCAGCTTCTCGGTGTCTTCGCGGAATGCGCGGTGCCGGCTCACGCGCGGGAAGCCGACCAGGATGTGCTTGTAGAACTCGCGCCAGAGCAGCTCGTTGATCCAGCTGACTGCGCCACTGTTGCCGGTCTCGAACTCGCCATGGTTATTCGCCAGCGCCGCATGCAGGCATTGCCGGGGCGAGAGCACGCCAGCGGCCAGGTAGGGCGATAGGCGGCTGGTGCCGTCGCGGGCGGGAAGGTCGCGGGTGTCCTGGTAGGTCCTGAGGATCTCGTCGGTGAACAGCACGATGCGCTCGTGCGCGGCGTCTTCGCCGGCGGGCCATTCTTCGCGCAGTTGCGGCGGCGGAGGCTCGAAGCCTTCTATGTATTCGGGCACCTCATCGCTGGCGATATTCAGCTCCTGCTGTGAGCGGGGCGCAGGCACAAGGCTGGGTACGCTCAGGTTGAGGCGTTCGTAGCAGACCTTGCGGAACTGGCTGTAGACCTGGAAGTAGGTGCCGCTCTTGGTGAGGAGGGTGCCGGGTGTGAAGAACAGCTGGTCAAGGTGGCTGCGCAAGCGGACACCGCTGTGCACCAGCTCCCTCTCCATGGCGGCGTCGCGGGCCGTTTCGTTGACGCCGTACTCCTCGTTCACGTGCAGCGTCTCGATGTCCAGCTCGCGGCAGAGTTGCGCGATGACCTTCGGTGCCTCGTCCCAGTAGTCCGCTGTGCGGATGAGCAGCGGGATGTGCAGCTCGCCGAGGCCGGTGCGCAGCTCGCGCAGGTTGCGCAGCCAGAAGTCGACCTTGCTCGGTGCATCGTCGTGGCGTTGCCACTGGCTGGGGCTGAGCAGGTAAAGGGCTATCACCGGTCCGCGCTCGGCGGCGGCGTGCAGGGCACTGTTGTCGCGCAGGCGCAGGTCGGTGCGCAGCCAGACGAGTTGGCGCTTCATGCAGCCTCCCCGTTGAGCAGGTGCAGCTCGCGCAGCAGGTCGAACGCGGCGACTGGGTCGCTCGCCAGGTGCAGCGGCGGTTCGCCGATGGCCAGTTCCTGCAGCGCATCGGGGTGGATGGCAGTGGCGGGGCCGGCCAGCAGGCGCGGGCAGTCGACGCCAGCCAGCAGTCTGGGCAGTTGCAACAGATTCAGCGTGTGGCTGGAGTAGAGCAGCACGGCGCGTGGCTGCAGTCGCTCCACCGCCAGTGCCAACTCGCCCGGCGGTAGCGGGCAGTCGAGTATTTCCAGTGGGCAGCCGGCGCTGCTGGCCAGCCAGGCGGTGAGCCACAGGCCCGGCTCCAGCGGCAAGCCGGACTGGTTGACCAGCAGCAGCGGGGCACCGCGTTGCTGGCGGTTGTGGTGGTACAGGCGGGTGCCGAACTTGGTGCGCAGCCAGGTATGGAAGAACACCCGTTCCAGCTGCGCGCCGAACTGGCCCTGCCAGCGCCGTTCCAGTTCGTCCAGCAGCGGCAGCATCAATTGTTCGCAGAGTGTCTGTGCGGGGTAGATCGCCAGCGCGCCATTGAACAGTTCGTCCAACTGGCGCTCGCTGATTCGGCCGATGGCGGCGATGCATTGCTGGCGCAGGTCGTCCCAGGGGGAGGCGGAGGTGTCCACCGGCAGCGGCGCGTTGTCGTCGAGTAGCGCGCGGATCTTGCTCACTGCCACGCCTCGGCCGAGCCAGGTAAGGATGGCCTGGATGCGCGAGATCTGCGCTTCGGAGTAGAGGCGGTGGCCCTTGGGCGTGCGCTGGGGGACGACCAGGCCGTAGCGGCGTTCCCAGGCGCGCAGGGTGACCGGGTTGACGCCGGTGCGCCGGGATACTTCGCGGATCGGCAGCCAGCCGTCGGCCAGGGCCTGGCGGTAGTCGTCGTCCGACTCGCGGTGAGGGTGGTCGGGGTTCATGGGGATCCTGTGGGTACGTCAGATGGCATTGCGCAGGCTCAGGTCTTCCGGGTGCGGTTGCAGGTAAGCCTGAGCGTCGATGTAGGGGTGCGGGTGCAGGCGGAAGTGGTGCTTGAGCAGGGTCAGCGGCACCACCAGCGGTATCACGCCTTCGCGGTACTGATCGATCAGGCGCTGCATCTCGGCCTTCTCGGCGGAGGGCAGGTCGTGCTTGAGGTAGCCGGCCAGGTGCTGCAGGACATTGCTGTGGGTACCGCGGGTGGCGCAACTACCCAGGGCCTGCATGAAGTCGCGGAAATAGCCCGGGGCGAAGTCTTCCAGCGGCTGTTCGCCGATCTTCGCCAGACGCTGGCCGAGGGCGCTGTACTGACGCGGGTTGTGTGCCAGCAGCTGGTACTTGTAGCGCGAGTGGAAGGTGATCACTGCATGGCGCGTGAGGCCCTGGGTACAGAGCTTCTGCCATTCGGCGCAGGCGAAGACGCGAGTGAGGAAGTTCTCGCGGATTACCGGATCGTTGAGCCGGCCTTCTTCTTCCACCGGCAGTTCCGGGCGCGCGGCGCAGAAGGTTTCCGTATACAGCCCGCGCCCGCCCGCTGAGCGCAACTGGCCGTCGAAGCGGTACAGCTTCACCCGGTGCAGGCCGCAGGAGGGCGATTGCTGCATGAAGATGTAGCCACAGATGTCCTGCTGCAGAGTGGCCTGCTGGCGGCCGAAATTGCGCAGGGCTTCGCTGACGTCGCGGCCGCCCTCGCGCTGGATCAGCGCGCGGGGATCATCCTGGTCGCCCACCAGACGCAGGGTTGGGCGTGGCACGCCGAGGCCGATGGCGACTTCTGGGCACAGCGGGACGAAGTCGAAATAGCGGCTGAGCACGTCCAGGCACAGTCGCGAGGCCTTGTGCCCGCCGTTGTAGCGCACCGGTTCGCCCAGCAGGCAGGCGCTGATGCCGAGCTTGGGACGTGGCGGGATGCTGGACATGGTTTTGACCGATTTCTTGTACATTATGATTTATTTGTACAACTATCGGCCAGGATAGACGCAAGCCTGTACAAGTGCAAAGCTTTGTACAGGGGCGGGACGCCAGCGTGGGGCTTCACGGCCTCTCCGGAAGCTGAGGGCCGTGCGCGATCAGAGGTGTTCGAGCAGGCGGCGGGCGGCTTCCAGGCCGCTCAGCCAGGCGCCTTCGACGCGACCGGAAAGGCACCAGTCGCCGCAGGCGTAGATGCCCAGGTCAGCATCGGCCAGGGCGCCGAACTGATGGGCTTCCATGGGCCGGGCGTAGAGCCAGCGGTGGGCGAGTGCGAAGTCGGGCGCGTGCACGGCGCAGCCGATCAACTCGGCGAAGGCCCCGCGCAGGTGTTCGATCACGCTTTCCTTGGGCAGGTCGATGTGCTGCTTGCTCCAGCCGCTGGCGGCGTGCAGCACCCAGGTGTCCAGTTGTTCGTCGCGCCCCGGCTTGGAGTGGTTGCTGGCCAGCCAGGACAGCGGGCCCTCGTGGACGAAGCAGCCTTGCACCGGCGTATCCAGCGGTTCGCGGAAGGCCAGGGCAACGGCCCAGGTGGGTTCCATGGGAATGCTCGCGGCGGCGGCGGCCAGCTTAGGCGCGCTGGCCAGGAGGGCGGCGGCCTGTGGCGCAGGGGTGGCGACCAGCACGCGGCTGAACGGACCGTGCGTCTGCCCCTCGGAGTCCTGCAGGTGCCAGTGCTCCTCGCCGCGGTATACCTCGGTGATGCGGCAGGCGAAGGTGACGACCTGGTCCTGCAGCAGTGCACGAGTAATCGCGCTCATGCGCGGGGTGCCGACCCAGCGTGGCTGCTCGTCGGGAGAGGGGCTGAGCTCGCCGTCGCGGTACTGGTAGAGGGCTGGGTCCCATTCGGCGACCCAGCCATGCTCGCGCCACTGCTGAATGGCGTCGAGGAAGCGGCGGTCGCGGGCGGTGAAGTACTGTGCGCCGAGGTCCAGTGCACCGGCCTCGCTGCGCTTGCTGGCCATCCGGCCGCCGCTGCCGTGGCCCTTGTCGAACAGCTGGACGTCCTGTCCGGCGTCACGCAGGGCGTGGGCCGCCGATAGTCCGGCGATACCGGTGCCGATAATGGCAATGGGGGCGCTCATGACATGCCTCGTATTCTGGGTCTTTCAGCGTAACGAGCGGGATGCTCTTGTACAAACGAAACTATCTGTACAATTGTGTTTCAGTTGCCTGCGCTCGTCATCGATAGGAATCCGATCATCGGAACCTTCGGTGCCGCATCGGTTCATTCAGAGATGAGCCCGGCTCGGGTTCCGGCACTTACAGCGTAGACCTCGCCGCAGAGGGAGTGTCAATGCAATCGCCTCCCTCTCGTCCAGACTGATGGAAGGTGGAACAACGCAACAAGGAGTTCGCCATGCATATTCTCTTGACCGGCGGTACCGGCCTGATCGGCCGCCGCCTCTGCCGCCAGTGGAGCGCCAAGGGGCACCAGCTCACCGTGCTCAGCCGCCAGCCGCAGCGCGTTCCGTCGCTGTGCGGCGAGACGGTGCGCGGCATCGCCGACTTCGAAGGCTATGGCGACGGGCCGCTGGACGCAGTGGTCAACCTGGCCGGCGAGCCGATTGCCGACAAGCCGTGGAGTGCCCGGCGCAAGGCCTTGCTGTGGGACAGCCGGGTGCGCCTGACCGAGCGCCTGGTGGCCTGGCTGGAAAGCCGCAGCCAGCGTCCGGCAGTGCTGATCAACGGCTCGGCGGTCGGCTGGTATGGCGACGCGGGTGAGCGCCCGTTGGAAGAGAACAGCGCAGCGGCCGGCGAAGACTTCGCCAGCGAGCTGTGCCTGGCCTGGGAGCAGATCGCCCGCGAGGCCGAGGCACTGGGCATCCGTGTGGTCCTGGTGCGTACCGGGTTGGTGCTGGCGCCCGAAGGTGGCTTCCTCAAGCGCCTGTTGCCGCCGTTCCGCCTGGGCGCGGGCGGGCGATTGGGGGACGGTCGCCAGTGGATGTCCTGGATCCATATAGAGGACCAGATCGCCCTGATCGATTTTCTTTTGCGCAAGGCCGATGCCGAGGGTCCCTATAATGCTTGCGCGCCGCAGCCGGTGCGCAACCGTGACTTCACCCAGGAGCTGGGCCAGGCACTGCACCGGCCGACGCTGATGCCCATGCCGGGTTTCGCCCTGCGCCTGCTGCTGGGCGAGATGTCGACCCTGCTGCTGGGCGGCCAGCGCATCGTGCCGCGACGCCTGCTGGACGCCGGCTTCGAGTTTCGTTTCCCGGAGCTGAAGGAGGCCCTGGCCGACGTGCTTCGCGAGGCCCGCTGAACCCCGGCCTGCCGAGGCCCTGCGACATCGGTGACAGCCTCGGGGCCTCTTGATGGAGCGAGCTGCGTGTAAACTGCGCAGCCCGCACGATGACCGCCTACCGCACCGGTTTAAGGACACTGCATGACCCAAAACGCCCTCCTGCTGGTCAACCTGGGATCGCCGGCTTCCACCCGGGTCGAGGACGTGCGCCGCTACCTCGATCAATTCCTCATGGACCCCTACGTGATCGATCTGCCCTGGCCGATTCGCCGGCTGCTGGTTTCGCTGGTGCTGCGCAAGCGCCCGGAGGAGTCCGCCCATGCCTATGCATCGATCTGGTGGGACGACGGCTCGCCGCTGGTCGTGCTGAGCCGCCGCCTGCAGGAGGCCGTCCGGCCGTTCTGGTCGCATGGCCCGGTGGAGCTGGGCATGCGCTACGGCGAGCCGTCCATCGAGGGGGCGCTGCTGCGCCTGAGCCAGCAGGGCATCACCCAGGTGACCTTCGCGCCGCTCTACCCGCAGTTCGCCGACAGCACCACCACCACCGCCATCGAGGAAGCCCGCCGTGTAATGCGCGAGCATGGCCTCAAGCTGGAGCTGAAGGTGCTGCCGCCGTTCTACGCGGAGCCCGAGTACCGCCAGGCGCTGGTGGATAGCGTGAAGCCCTATCTGGAGCAGCCCTACGATCATCTGTTGCTGAGCTTCCATGGCTTGCCCGAGTCTCACATCCGCAAGCTGGTGAAGGACAAGAGCCACGACCTCACCGCCAGCTCCAGCCGGGGCGTGCACGAGGATGTCATGGCTGTCTGTTACCGCAGCCAATGCCTGCGCACGGCCGAAGACTTCGCCGCGGGTGCCGGGCTGGAGGACGGGCGCTGGTCGGTGTCCTTCCAGTCGCGTCTGGGACGCAACAAGTGGATCGAGCCCTATACCGAGGCACAGCTGGACAAACTCGGCAAGCAGGGCGTGAAACGGCTGCTGGTGATGTGCCCGGCCTTCGTCGCCGATTGCATCGAGACGCTGGAAGAAATCGGCCAGCGCGGCAACGAGCAGTTCCGCGCGGCAGGTGGCGAGGAGCTGGTGCTGGTGCCTTGCCTGAATGACCAGGAGTTGTGGGCGCGCGCGCTGGCCAAGCTGTGTGAGCGGACGCCTGCCGCGATCTGATCGACTTTGGCGCTCTGGCTTCCCCTCACCCTGACCCTCTCCCTTTGGGAGAGGGTCAGGGTGAGGGTATCTCCGGCACTTGCCTGATCTTCGTAGAAGCGAGCTTGATCGCCAACGGACTCCGCGACGGGGCCGGTTCGCGAGCACGCTCGCTCCTACACGGCGGTCCTTCAGCAAGACCCTTCGTTCAGCCTCTGACCACCCATTCATCAGCCAACGGCCGACGCACGCATTCAGAGACCTGATAGTGCGCGCGCTGTGTGTTCGCAATGCCTACTCTGCGGGTCTCCCCTTCGCCTTCGCCGCGATTGGCGGCGTATCAGGAGCCCGGCATGAACAACAACAATAACGGCTACCCCTCCAGTGCCGTGGCCTGGTCCACGGTTGCGATCCTCATGGTCGCCTATGTGCTTTCCTTCATCGATCGACAGATTCTCAACCTGCTGGTCGGCCCGATCCGTCGCGACCTGGAAATCAGCGACACGCAGATGAGCCTGCTGATGGGCCTGTCCTTCGCGCTGTTCTACACCCTGTGCGGCATTCCCCTCGGGCGCATGGCGGACAGCCGCAGCCGCCGCGGGCTGATCACCGTCGGCGTGCTGATCTGGAGCGCCATGACCGCCGCCTGCGGCCTGGCCAAGCAGTACTGGCACTTCCTGCTGTTCCGCGTCGGTGTCGGCGTGGGCGAGGCGGCATTGTCGCCGGCAGCCTATTCGCTGATCGCCGACAGCTTTCCGGCCAATCGCCGCGCCACCGCCATCAGCGTCTACTCCATGGGCATCTACCTCGGCTCGGGCCTGGCCTTCCTACTCGGCGGCCTGGTGATCAAGTTCGCCTCGGCCCAGGGCGACGTGCACCTGCCGGTCCTCGGTGAAGTGCGCCCCTGGCAGCTGATCTTCCTGATTCTCGGCGCGGCCGGCGTGCTGTTCACCCTGCTGATGCTCGCAGTCAAGGAGCCGACCCGTCGTGGCGTGGGGGCCGGCGTGGTGGTGCCAATGAGCGAGGTGGGCGCCTACCTGCGCGCCAACCGCAAGACGGTGATCTGCCACAACTTCGGCTTCGCCTGCATCTCCTTCGCCAGCTACGGCAGCGGCGCCTGGGTGCCGACCTTCTTCGTCCGCACCTATGGCTGGGACGCCGGCCACGTGGGCGTGGTGTACGGCAGCATCGTCGCCGTGTTCGGCTGCCTGGGCATCGTCTGCGGTGGCCGCCTGGCCGACTACTGGGCCAAGCGCGGGCGCACCGACGCCAACATGCGCGTGGGCCTGCTGGCCGCCATCCTGGCCATCCCGCTGAGCCTGGTCTACCCGCTGCTGGACAGTGCCAATGCGGCTGCCGCGATGATGGCGCCCATCGTGTTCTTCCTCAGCATGCCCTTCGGCGTCGCCCCGGCGGCGATCCAGGAAATCATGCCCAACTCCATGCGCGGCCAGGCCTCGGCTATCTACCTGTTCGTGGTCACGCTGCTGGGCCTGGGCGTAGGCCCCACCGCCATCGCCCTGGTCACCGACTACGTGTTCGCCGACGACATGGCGCTGCGTTATTCGCTGTTGATCGTCAGCGCCGTGGCCCTGCTGGCGGGCGCGCTGTTCCTGGCCAACGGCCTGAAGCCATACCGGGCCAGCCTCGAGCACCTCAAGAGCTGGAGCCTGAAGGGCGACAGCGGCAGCGGCGCGATGCAACGCCAGCCGGCCTGATACTGCCAGTTCGGCACCGAGCCCCCGCGCAGCGATGCGCGGGGGCTTTTCTTTGTGCGTGGCACAATGCGACGGAACATGGGTTCGAGGGGAGATTTCCAGCATGGAAGGAAAGGGCATTCGTGCAGGGCTGCTTGTCCTGGGGGCACTGGCGCTGTGCGCTCCGGCAGGAGCGAACGAGCCTTGGGTGGCGTTCACGCAGAACGACCTCATCGGCTTCAAGGATGCGCAGGGCACGGTCCAGGTCCGGCCCAGGCTCAGCCCGATGTTCACGATGGCGCGGCGTTTCGAGCACATCATCGCCGCCGGCGAGGAAACCGCCGACGGTTACCGCACCTACCACCTGCTGCGCGATGGTCGTCGGGTGGCGCCGGATGCGGTCTACTTCTTCGACAACGCGCCGGTCTGCGAGAGTGAGAACAGCATCCGCTTCCGCGATCGCCAGCGTGACAAGGTGGGGTTCCTCAATGGCCATGGCCGGGTACTGATCCCGGCCGAGCTGAGCGACGCCAGTGCCATGCGTAACGGCATGGTCGTGGCGCTGACGGGGGCTAGCCGAACCTGCGCCGATCCGGGTATCAGCCTGGAGCATTGTGAACACCGAGGTTGGAAGGGCGGCACCGAGTTGCTGCTCGACCGCCATGGCAAGGCGCTGGTGTCGAACTTCGACAGCACCCGTGCTGGCGCGCTGGACTGGTTCTCGCAGCAGGTGAGCGAACAACCCTCCAACGACCCGCGCCGCGTCTCCTTCCAGGGAGTCGACGGTCGTTACATCAGCTTCGTCGACATCGAGAAGGACTTCGCTCTCTGGTTCAGGGACGTTTTTCTCGCACAGCTCGATGATGATTCGCTGAAGGCGCACAGCTACTCGCGAGTCTGGCACGGTCAGGGCAGCGAATCGCTGGATGACTGGCAGGCCGCTCCGGTGGACGATGTTTTGCGCCAACACGTGGCCGAGCTGCGCAAGCGCCTGGAAACCCTGCGTGCGTCAGGTGGCTATGGCGTGCGCCAGGACGACATGGGCTGGCCGTTCGACCCCGAGAGCGACCCGCAGTACTTCGACAACTGCGGCGATTTCGCCCAGTGGACGACGCCCAAGGTCTCTGCCATGGAGCACTGGGAGCAGGGCTCATTCGAGCCGGCCAAGCATGCGAGTTTCGATTTCATCCGCACCGCCGACGGGTATCGGCTGGTGGCGTTTTCAATTCCGAAACAGTGAAGTCCCGGATGTGCAGGAACTCTAGGAGCGAGCTTGCTCGCGAACGCGGTTTCGCCAGGGACATTGGCATCAGGCGGTTCGCGAGCAAGCTCGCTCCTACAAGGGCCAGGCGCGCGGATCAAACAGAGAAAAAAGCCCCGCGGATGCGGGGCTTTTTCATTCAGTGCGCCGTGGCTGGCGTGCCGGCTTCAGCAGGCTTCTTGTCCGGCTTGGCCAGCAGCGTGTACACGCAGGGCAGGACGAACAGGGTGAACAGCGTACCGACGCTCATGCCCGTGGCGATCACCACGCCGATGTCGAAGCGGCTGACCGCGCCGGCGCCGCTGGCGAACAGCAGCGGGGTCACGCCCAGCACCATCGCCGCGGTGGTCATCAGTACCGGGCGCAGGCGGATCGCCGCGGCTTCCTCGACCGCCTCGCGCACCGACAGGCCACGCTCATGGCGCAGCTGGTTGGCGAACTCGACGATGAGGATGCCGTGCTTGCTGATCAGGCCGATCAGCGTCACCAGGCCGACCTGGGTGTAGATGTTCAGGCTCGACAGGCCGAGGAACAGCGGGATCAGCGCGCCACAGATCGACAACGGCACGGTGACCATGATCACCAATGGGTCGCGGAAGCTCTCGAACTGTGCCGCCAGCACCAGGAAGATCACTGCCAATGCCAGGGCGAAGGTGATCATCAGCGCGCTGCCTTCCTGCACGAACTGCCGCGAGGCGCCTGCGTAGTCGAAGGAGAAGCCGCGCGGCGATTCCTCTTCGGCGAAACCGCGCACCGTCTCGATGGCCTCGCCCATGCTGACCATGGGCACGCCGGAGATGATTGCCGAGTTCAATTGCTGGAACTGGTTGAGCTGGCGCGGGCGGGCGCGCTCGTGGAAGGTCACCAGGGTGGACAGCGAGATCAGCTGGCCGCTCTGGCTCTTCACGTAGTAGTTGTTCAGCCAGCTCGGGTTGTCGCGGTAGGCGCGCTCGACCTGGGCGATCACCTTGTAGCTGCGCCCGTCGATGGTGAAGCGGTTGATCTCGCCTTCACCCAGCAGCGCGCCGAGGGACACGCCCAGGTCCTGCATGCTGACGCCCATCTGCGCCGCCTTGGCGCGGTCGATGTCGACCACCAGTTCGGGCTTGTCGAAGGCCAGGTCGAGGTCGAGGAAGGCGAACTTGCCTGATTCCTCGGCGCGCTTCTTCACCCGCTCGGCCACCTGAAGCAGCGACTGGTAGTCGCTGGCGGTGTTGATCACGAACTGGAACGGCAGGCCTTCGCCGGTACCCGGCAGCGACGGCAGGTTGAAGCCGAAGATCTGCAGGCCGGGAATCTTGTTCAGCTCTTCCTGTACCGCGTGCAGCAGCTCCATCTGGCTGCGGTCGCGCTCGTCCCAGGGCTTGAGCAGCATGCCGCCGATGCCGGTCTGCACGCCGTTGTAGCCGTTGATCTGGAACGCCGAATAGTACTCGGGGAACTTGCGGAAGATACCCTCGAACTCGGCGGTGTACTTCGACAGGTAATCCAGGTTCGCCGTCTGCGGTGCGTTGGCCATGATGAAGACGATGCCCTGGTCTTCCTCCGGCGCCAGTTCCTTGTGGGTGAACATCAACAGCAGCGGGATGATCGCCAGCACCAGCAGGGCGAAGACGATTACCACCGGACGGCTGTTCAGCGTGCCATGCAGGGCGCGCTGATAACGCTGCTTGAGACCCTCGAAGATCAGGTCCAGGCGATGCGCCAGGCCGCTGGGGTTTTCGTCGTGGCGCAGCAGGCGCGAGCACATCATCGGCGACAGCGTCAGGGCGACGATGCCGGAGATGATTACCGCACCGGCGAGGGTGAAGGCGAACTCCTTGAACAGCGCGCCGGTCAGGCCGCTGAGGAAGCCGATGGGCGCATACACGGCGGCCAGGGTGATGGTCATGGTCACCACCGGCACGGCGATTTCCCGCGCGCCCTCGATGGCGCCCTGGAGCGGCGACTTGCCCTCCTCGATGTGGCGGTGGATGTTCTCCACCACGACGATGGCGTCGTCCACCACCAGGCCGATGGCGAGCACCATCGCCAGCAGCGTCAGCAGGTTGATCGAGTAGCCCATCATCTGCATGAAGAACAGCACGCCGATCATCGACAGTGGGATGGTCACCACCGGGATGATCACCGAGCGGAACGCGCCGAGGAACAGGAAGACCACGACGATGACGATCAGGATCGCCTCGGCCAGGGTCTTCACCACTTCGTCGATGGATGCCTGGATGAAGCGCGTGGCGTCGTAGGCGATAGAGACTTTCAGGCCGGGCGGCAGCTGTTCTTCCAGCTCCGGCATCTTCGCGCGGACTTCCTTGATCACGTCCAGCGGGTTGGAGCTGGGCGTGCCCTTGATGCCGATGTACACCGAGGGGATGCCGTTGAACGAGCTGACCGCGTCGTAGCTCGCCGCACCCAGTTCGATGCGCGCCACGTCACCCATCAGCACGCGGCGGTCGCCAGCGGTCTTCAGCGGAATGGCGGCGAAGGCTTCCGGGGATTTCAGGTCGGTGGTGGCGTTCACCGAGGTGACCACCAGCTCGCCCTTCACCTCGCCGGCGGCGGAAAGGAAGTTGTACTCGCGCACTGCGCTGGCCACGTCGCCAGCGGTGATGCCGTAGGCGGCCATCTTCACCGGGTCCAGCCACAGGCGCATGGCGAACACCTGGTTGCCGAGGATCTCGGCTTCGGAGATGCCCGGCAGAGTGGCGAGCTTGGGCTGGATCACCCGCGACAGGTAGTCGGTGATCTGCGGGTTGTTCATCTGTTCGCTGAAGAAGCTGATGTACATCAGCGCCGAGGCGTCGGCGGCTTCCTTGTCGAGGATCGGGTCCTCGGCGTCCGGCGGCAGCTGGGTCTTCACCTCGCCGATCTTCGACAGCAGCTCGGTGACCAGGCGATCGGTGTTGGCGCCGATGTGCGCGTAGATCGAGATCACCGAGTAATTCTGCCGGCTCACCGAGGTCATGTAGTCGATGCCTTCGGCGCTGGCGAGACTCTGTTGCAGCGGCTGGGTGATGTAGCCCTGGATGGTTTCGGCGTTGGCGCCGGCATAGAAGGTGGTGACGGTGATCAGCGCGTTTTCCATCTGCGGGTATTCGCGGATCACCAGCTTGCTGAAGGCCTGCATGCCGAGCAGGACGATCAGCAGGCTGACCACGGTCGCCAGCACGGGGCGACGGATGAAGGGATCGGTGAAGCCCATAAGCTCAATCCTTTGTTGCGGGCCTGGGTCGGTTGGCGACCGGGCCTGTGGGCGCGCGCTGAGTCAGCGACGCACCGCCTGTGCGATTACTGCGGGTCCTTGACGATGGCCACGGCGGTGCCGTTGTCCAGCTTGAGCTGGCCGGAGGTCACCACTTCCTCGCCGGCCTTCAGGCCTTCGAGGATCACCACGTTGCCTTCGCGGCGCTCGCCGGTTTTCACGAAGCGGCGTTCGACGTCCAGCTTCGGCGCGTCACCGGCCTTGGCCTCTTCGGCTTTCTCGCCGTCCTTGGGCTTGTGCGGCACCACCACGTACACCGAGTTGCCGTACAGGGTGAAGGCCACGGCGGTCTCGGGTACCACGACGCGCGGCGCGCTGTCAGGCAGCTGCACTTCCAGGTTGGCGAACATGCCCGGCAGCAGCTTGCCGTCGGGGTTGGCCATGCTGGCGCGGACCAGCAGGTTGCGCGTCTGGTTGTCCACCCGCGGGCTGATGGCGTCGATCTGCGCGTCGAAGCTCTGGCCCGGATAGGCCGCCACACGCACCACCACCTTCTGCCCGCGCTTGAGCAGCGGGAAGTCCTGTTCGGGCAGGAAGAAGTCCACTTGAAGGGTGGAAAGGTCCTGCAGGGTGACGATCTCGGTGCCGGGGGAAACGTAGTCGCCCACGTCCACCTGGCGGATGCCGATGGTGCCGGAGAACGGCGCGAGGATGCGCTTCTTCGCCAGCGCCGCCTTGAGCTGCGCGACGGTGGCGGTGGAGCGGTTCAGCTGGGCGGCGAGGCGGTCGTACTCGCTCTTGGAGATAGCCTGGCGGCCCACCAGGCTCTTGCCGCGCTCGTACTCGACCTGGGCCAGCCCCAGGTCTGCCTCGGCGGTGCGCAGGGTGGCCTGCTCGACGTCGGATTCCAGTTGCACGACCGGCTGGCCGACCTTGACCTTGTCGCCGGAGACGAACTGCACGGCGCTCACAGTGCCGGAGACTTCCGCAGTCAGGGTCACGCCCTGGATCGCGCGCAGGGTGCCGATGGCTGCCAGACGGCTCTGCCAGTCGCGTTCTTCGGCGTGGGTCGCGTTCACGCTCACCGGCGGGCGGGGAGCCGAGAACATGGCGATCTGTCGGGTGATGGAGAGGTATTTCGAGCCGGCGAGCACCGCAACGATGACGGCAACTACGCCCAGCATGATCAGCATGCGGCGCAACATCTTCCTGTTCCTTGGTACGTGCCTGGCAGCTATCGAGCGCGATCGCTCGCCCACTATTGGCCGGGCGGCCTTCCGTTCGCGCAGATGTCGATCAGGCTCTGAAGCCTATACGTGGGACGCCCCATTGCGGGGCGCAATTGCGCACCTTATTCCTGAATCGGTGGCGAGTCAAAGGGCCGCGTTTACAAGACGTTTCCCGCTGAAACTGAAGGGTTTACGAGAAATGCGCGCTGAATCGGTGCAAATCTGGATGCAGCGCGCGGGCCGTTATCAAGCCAGGTGCAGGTGGTTGTCCCAGAAGGCCGGCGGCAGGTCCAGCGGCGTGCCGGCGATGCGTTCCTGGCGGCAGTCGTAAATGCGGCAGCGGCCCTGGCCGGAGGTGACGACGAAGCCGTCCTTCACCGCGCCGACGCCTGCGCAATCGGGCAGCGGCGCGTCCAGGCGCACGGCGCCGGAGTCCAGGTCCCAGATGAAGAAGCGGTTGCCACGCGGCGCGGTGAGGGCGACCAGGCGCAGCTCGTTGTGCACGGCGACGCTGGCGGTGTACTGGGTCATCGCCAGGCGCTGCTCGTCGGCCAGCGGGAAGGGCTGGAAGGCCTCGCCGGGGCGCTTGATGGCGAGCAGGTCGGCGCGGTCGTGAGCATCGCCCATATACTGTTGACCGGCGACGATGGTGCCGTCCCCGGCGATGGCCAGGTGGCGCACGCTGTTCATCTGCTGCGGCAGGGTTTCCTTGGAGATCAGCGAGCCGTCGCGGCGCATCAGCACCAGGCTCGGCTCCATGGCGTAGAGGTTCATTTCCACGCGGCTTTCGGCTTCGGTACGGATACCACCGTTGGCCACCACCAGCGTCTCGCCATCGGGCATCCAGGACACCTGGTGCGGGCCGAGGCCGTGGGTGGAAATCTCGCCGGTGTGGCTCAGGCGTTCACCGTCGAAGTGGTACACACCGAGCATCCCGCGGCCCGGATCGGTGGTGTCGTTCTCCGTCGCGTAGAGCCATTCGCCGTCCTTGTGCCACACGCCGTGGCCGTAGAAGTGGCGGTCGGCCTGCGAGTCGAGGGTCTGCAGCAGGCGGCCGTCGTTCAGGTCGATCAGGTAGCTCTGCCGGCCCGGCCGGCGGGCGACGAACAGCGCCAGTGGCAGCTCGGGATGCTGCACCACGTCGTGGCAGCGCAGGCCGACTTCGGTGGCGAAGGCGCAGCTGCCGTCCAGGCGATAGCCCACGGCGTAGTGCTTGCCATCCGCGTCGTCACGGGCGGACAGCACCAGGGGCTCCTTGCCCTTGCGTGACAGCGTCCAGCCGCCGAAGGTCAGGGCACCGAGCAACAGGCTGCCCAGGCCGATCACGTGACGTCGCAACATGGCGTTCACCTCTATCACTTCTCGTATTCCATCGGTCTTGCGAGCTAGAGCCAGGTTAGGCGGAAAGGTGTGGCGAATGCGGAGTTGGCTTCCAGCCAATGAGCAATTCGACGTATTTTCCAACGACACCTGGCCGACGCGCAGCAGACCGAATCAGTCGCCGTCGTTGGCGTTGAAGCCCAGTTGTACGCCGAGGGCTTTCGCCAGGTCGCCTTCGTGCAGGCGATGGACGACGTTGAGGCTGTCGTACAGCTCGTTCAACTGCTTGAGGCCAGCCTCGTCCTTCAGCAGTTCGCTCAAGGATTTATTGATGGCTTTCAGCTTGCCGTGGACATCGGCGTAGGCCGCGTCGATCTTGCCGGCCAGCTCTTTCTGTTCCGCCGGCAGCAGGGCGCGCAGGCCCTTCTTGTCGGTGCCGTCCCACAGCGCCTGGGCGCCGGTCAGGCTGGAGTCCAGGCTCGCCAGCGACATGTCGCTGCGCCAGCCTTCGGCCTGGAACGGCTGCGGGATGCCCTTGCTCTGGCGACCCAGCGGGGTGCCGAGTTTCTTCTTCAGCATGTCCAGCGCGGTGACCTGCACGCGCAGCAGTTCGGCGATGGCCTCGTGAGCGTCAGCGTAGCGGTCGTTGGGGAATTTGGAGAGCTGGGCGAGCATGCCGCCGTCCTGCTTCCACTGCGCCAGGATGTTCTCCGCCAGGGCTTGCTGGTGGCTGCCGATGGCTTCCAGCAGCGGGCAGTAGCGCGCCTTGGTCTCGGCGTTGGCCAGGTCGATCTTGGCGTCGTAGAGGATGTATTCGTAGGCGGTCAGGCCCTGGACCACGACGCTGGATTTATCCAGGGTCGCCGGGGAAATCGCGTTGCCGCTGCTCAGCAGTTGCTCGACCTGGCGCGCCACGAGGTTCTTCTTGTCCGGCCAGAACTGCACCTGCCAGGAACGGTTGCCTTCGGCCAGTGGGCCGACCAGCAGCGGCTGCAGCTCGGCCCAGGCCTTCTGGGCGGCCATGAAGTCGGCGCGGGCCTTGCTCAGGTCTTCCTTGCCCTGGCAGTAGGCCAGGGCGCTGGCGGCCAGCGCGCGGTCGGCGTCGACCCAGCGGCTGTAGGTCGGCAGGATCACCTGCTGGGCCAGCGTGGCGCTGGTGGTCGCCTGCGGATCGGTGGGCGAGCAGGCGCCCAGGGCGATGGCGAGGCTGGTGATCAGAAGTCGGGGGCGGAACATGGTGGGCTCGGCTCCTTAGAGTGAGTTCAGGAACGCCAGCAGGGCGTCGCGCTGCCCGGCGTCGAAGTTCAGTACGCGTTGCTTGGCCGCTTCGGCTTCGCCGCCGTGCCAGAGCACGGCTTCGAGCAGGTTGCGGGCGCGGCCGTCATGCAGGAACTGGGTGTGGCCGTTGACCGTTTCGGTCAGGCCGATGCCCCACAACGGCGCGGTGCGCCAATCGCGGCCGCTGGCGAGAAATTCCGGGCGATTGTCCGCTAGTCCCTCGCCCATGTCATGCAGCAGCAGGTCGCTGTACGGGCGGATGACCTGGTTGGCCAGTTCGGGCTCGGCGGCGTTCGGCCCGGTGGTGAACTTGGGCGTGTGGCAACTGGCGCAGCCGGTGTCGAAGAACAGCCCCTTGCCGGTCAGCACCTGTGGGTCGTCGACCTTGCGCCGCGCCGGTACCGCGAGGTTGCGGGCGTAGAAGGCAACCTGGTTGAAGATGTGCTGGCTGACTTCCGGCTTGCCGCCGTCGATGGCGTTCTTGCAGGCGGTCTGCGCTGCCGTGCAGTCGTCGCTGGGCAGCAGGTCGCTGGTCAGGCCCATGTCGCCGGAGAAGGCGTGGGCGTTCTGCTGGGCGACGTTGGGCTGCCCGGCCTTCCAGCCGAAGCGGCCGAGGACGGTCTGTTGCGTGGCATCGTCCCAGACCCGGTTCGGTCGGCCGTGGATGCCGTCGCCATTTTTGGCTTGGCGTTCCGCGTTGGCGAGGATGTCCGCCTCGCTGATGGACTCCAGCAGGCCCAGGCCGATCATCGGCGGGGCGATGCGCGCGGAGAACATCGTGTCCGCGTGCATCGGGCCGTAGCCCAGGTCGCTGATGCGCAGTTTCGGCTTGCGCAGCTCGACCACGGTGCCGTCCTTGAAGGTCACCGGCACCGCGTCGTACTCCACGCGGACCTTGCCTTCGGGCGCCACGCCGGGGATCGCCGAGTCCTGGAACTGGCCGCCGTACACCGGCTCGGGCACTACGCCCAGGCGCTTGATGGTTTCGGCGTCGGCGGAGCCGGCGGGGATCGACAGGCGTACCAGCATCGATACGGCGTTGACGTCGTTCAACTCCGGAGGATGGCCGCGGCCGTCCTTGATGTGGCAGTTCTGGCAGGCGTTGGTGTTGAACAGCGGGCCGAGGCCGTCGCGCGCGGTGGTGGTGGTCGGCGCGATCACCCAGGGATTGCGGAAGAAGCTGTTGCCCACGGCGAAGTCCAGGCGGCGGCTCGGCGTGAGGTTGGCCGAGGGCATGGAATAGGCGTTGCGGTCGCTCTGCTTGACCGTGGTGGCGCCGCCGGAAAGCGCTTCGCCAGGTTCGCTCACGGCGTGCTGGGAGGTCTCCGGCTTGCACGCGGCAAGGGCGATGGCAGTCAGCAGCGGCACGAGGTGCAGGGCGGTACGGCGGTGGAGCATCGACGGGTTCCAGAGCGGTGACATGGCAGCGCGCCATGTTATCAGGGGTGTCAAATGCAAATATGAAAAATTTGTATTTGCGAACGACATCGTTTGCCGCCCGGAAACGACAAAGCCCCGCAGTACGGGGCTTTGCCTTTGCCATTTCAGTAGCTGCGGCCTGGAGCCGCAGTCACTTCAGGACGCGCGGATCAGAACTGGTGATCGGCGTTGTCCGGCTTCAGGTCCTGCACGCCGACCGCGGTAGCGGCCTTCTCGATGGCGCCGGTCTGCTTGACCAGCGAGGCGATGGCGTCGCGGATCTTCTGCTGATCGTCCTTGTCTTCCGGAGCGATCATCTGGTCGAAGTGCACACCGTCCTTCTCGGCACGGTCGACGATGACCTGCATCTTGGCTTCGGTGTTGGCCAGGTCATTCTTCAGGTCGGTATCGGCGGCGGCGTCAGCCTTGGCGACCAGGTCGGACAGGCTCGGGCCCTTCACGACGCTGCCGTCGGTGCGCTTGTATTCGCCCAGGTAGATGTTGCGGATGGACTTGGCGTTGAAGAACAGGGTGTTGTGGGTGTTGTCGCTGAAGCAGTCGTGCTCGTCTTCGGTGGAGTTGGCTTCCAGCGCGACTTTCATGCGCTCGCCGGCCAGCTCGCCGAGGGACAGGGAGCCCATGCCGAAGAACATCTTGCGCAGATTGTTCTCGGCGGTGTCGGCCTCGACCTTGGCGCGGTAGTTGTCGGCGACGCCGGACTTGAAGTTGCCGTGCATTTCTTCCAGGTCGGAGACCAGCAGGTCGGTGACGGCCTTCAGGTAGGCAGCGCGACGGTCGCAATGACCATTGGTGCAGTCCTTGCCCTGGGCGTAGTCGGTGTACTTGCGATCGCCGGCGCCCGGCTTGGTGCCGTTGAGGTCCTGGCCCCAGAGGAGGAATTCGATGGCGTGGTAGCCGGTGGCGACGTTGGCTTCGGAACCGCCCAGCTCGTTCAGGCCCTTGAGCTTCTCGCCGGTGATTTCCTTGACGTCGATCTTGTCTTCGCCGACCTGGATCTCGGTGTTGGCGATGATGTTGGCGGTGGCGCCGGCGTTGCCTTCGGCGTGCTGGTAGTCCTTGGCGACGTAGTCGATCAGGCCTTCGTCCAGCGGCCAGGCGTTAACCGCGCCTTCCCAGTCGTCGATGATCGAGTTGCCGAAGCGGAAGGCTTCGCTCTGCGAGTAGGACGGGCGGGAAGCGATCCAGGCTTCGCGGGCGGCCTTCAGGGTTTCTTCGCTGGGCTTGGCGATCAGCGCGTCGACAGCGGTCTGCAGGGCCTTGGCGGTGGTCAGGGCGTCGCCGTAGGTGGCTTCGGCGATGTCCAGGTAGTTCTTCACCACGGCCTTGACCGCGGCCTCGTCGACCTTGGCAGCCGCTGCCGGGGCAGTGCTCTGGGTGCTGGCAGCCGGCGCGGCGGCGGGGGCTTCGGCTTTCTTGTCATCGCCGCAGCCGGCGAGGGAAATGGCGATGGCGAGCAGGCTGGCAGTGGCCCAGGGCATACGAGTCATGACGGGTTCCTTTGCATGGAGAGGAGGCGCACGAAAAAGGACTGCGCAAGAAAATCCGCAACATAATGCGAAAGATTTGCATTTTTGAAAAGAGAGATCGCTGGCGCCATTCGCCGCGGGGCCAGTAAGTTGCCACCAGAGCGGCCGCTCGCCGGAGTATCACGTGATTTAAGCGGGAGGCCGTTGTAGGGCGAAAAACACCTCTGGCGTTATCCACCGACATTGGAAGCGCAGCCGCCGGATAAAGCGTTCCGCGTTGTGCGCCCTACGGTAAGGCGGAGTCAGTGACGTTCGACGGAACCGTTGGAGTTGCCGCCGGCAGCCTCGGCCAGGCGCCGCGCCTGCTTGAGGTAGAGGGTCAGCTCGCGCGCCGGCAGCGGCTTGCTGTAGAGGTAGCCCTGACCTTCGTGGCAGCCCTGGGCGATGATGTAGGCCTCCTGCTCGACGGTCTCCACGCCCTCGGCGATCACCTGCATGCCCAGGCTCTTGCCCAGCTGGATGATGGCGCGAACGATGGTGGCGTCGTCGTCGTCCAGCAGCAGGTCCTGGACGAAGCTCTTGTCGATCTTGATCTTGTCCAGCGGCAGGCTCTTCAGGTAGCTCAGCGAGGAGTAGCCGGTGCCGAAGTCGTCGATGGCGATCAGGGCGCCGGCACGGCGCAGGCTGAGCAGGTGTTGGGCGGCAGTGGAGATGTCCTCCATCAGGCCGGTCTCGGTGACCTCCAGTTCCAGCGAGCGCGGCGGCAGGCGGTGCATCTGCAACAGGTTGCTGACCACGCGCGGCAGGGCGTTGTGGCGCAACTGCACGGTGGACAGGTTGACCGCCAGGCGCAGGTCGTCGAAGCCCTGGTCGTGCCACTCGCGCAGTTGGCGGCAGGATTGGTCGAGCACCCATTCGCCGATGCTGAAGATGCTGCCGTTCTGTTCCGCCAGCGGGATGAACAGGTCCGGCGCGACCCAGCCCTGGGTCGGATGCTGCCAGCGCAGCAGCGCCTCGACGCCGACCACGCGGTGATCGCGGTAATCCACCTGCGGCTGGTACACGAGGTGCAGTTCGTTGCGCGCCAGGGCTTCGCGCAGGTCCTTCTCCAGTTCGCGGCGGCGGCGCATCTCGCTGTCGACGCTGGCGATGTAGAACTGGTAGCGGTTGCGCGAGCGGCTCTTGGCCAGGGTCATGGTCTGTTCGGCTTTCTGCAGCAGCTTCTCGGTGGTCTCGCCGTCCTCGGGGAACAGGGTGATGCCGATGGTGGCGCGCAGGTGGACCAGGTGCTGGTCCAGCTCGAAGGGCGCTTCGAGGTCGTCGAGGATCTGCTGGGCGAGCTCCGCTGCTTCGTAGGGCTGCTCGATGTCGGCCTGGACCAGGGCGAACTGGTCGCCGCCCAGCCGCGCCAGGGCGCCGAGGTGCGCGCTGCGGGTGCGCAGGCGGTCGGCGAGGGCGATCAACAGCTGGTCACCGAACTGGTAGCTGTACTGCTCGTTGATGCCCTTGAAGTCATCCAGGCCCAGGCAGAGCACGGCGACGCGGCGCTGCAGGCGCGAGGCACCTTCGAGGATCTGGTCCAGGCGCTGTTGCAGCAGCTTGCGGTTGGGCAGGCCGGTGAGGAAGTCGTACTGGGAGATGCGTAGCAGGCTGTCTTCGGCCTCGCGGCGCAGGTGGCCGTTGCGCTCGATGGAGGCCAGCAACTGGTTGGCGGTATTCACCCACAGGCCCAGTTCGTCCTTCTCGTGGCCGTCGGGCATCGGCAGCTTGTGCTGGCTGGGGCGGTCCGGGTTGATCGAGGCCAGGTGCTCGATGATCTTCGACAGCGGCTTGGTCAGCAGCCAGTGGTAGACCATGAACAGCACCAGGCTCAGGGCCATGGCGCGGAGGATGCCGGAGATGAAGATGATCACCGAAGTGGCGACGAAATCGTTGCCGTAGGGCGCGGTGTCGAGGGTGATCTTCAGGTCGCCGTAGTATTCGTTGGAGCCGCCCCGGCCGGCGAGGCGGATGGAGTAGTTCTGCTCGGCGCCGAGGATCGGGTCGGTCAGCCAGCGGGTATTGGAGTCCAGCAGCGGGCGGGATTTTTCCGCCAGCATGGGTTCGTCCGGGTGGCCGATGGCGGCATAGCGCACGGCTTCGTGCTGGAACAGGCCTTCGAGGACCTGCATCGCCATGTCGCGGTCCAGGCTGTAGACGGCCTGGGTGGAAGGGTCGCGGACCATCGCCAGGATGCGCTGGGCGTCGTTGTGTACGTTCTGGCGCGCCTTGTGGGCGTCATAGACGATCTGGGCACAGCTGAGTACCACCCCGACCACGAGGGCCGCGAGCAATACCATTCGCAGCAGCTTGAGGGAGAGGCTGTGCCGGGGATCCAGTTTCAAGGTCTTTCCTTGTTTCTCGCCAGGGGCGAACGACTGGGGCTGAGTATTGGCAATTGGCGCAATGGCGTCAAAGGGCCATCGTTGTGTTTCGTGACTGTACCGGCCTTTCAGGTTAGCCGACACGAAGGCGTTACGCGCCCATTACGAAAAAACCCGGCACGGGGCCGGGTTTTTTCAGATCAATCGGGGTGCGATCAAGCAGCGAACTGCTCGGCCACGAAATCCCAGTTGACCAGGTTCCAGAATGCCTCGACGTACTTCGGACGCAGGTTGCGGTAGTCGATGTAGTAGGCGTGTTCCCAGACGTCGCAGGTCAGCAGCGGGGTGTCGCCGCTGGTCAGCGGGCAGCCGGCGCCGATGGTGCTGGCCAGGGCCAGGGAACCGTCGGCTTTCTTCACCAGCCAACCCCAGCCGGAGCCGAAGGTGCCGATGGAGGTCTTGCTGAACTCTTCCTTGAACTTGTCGAAGGAACCGAAGGCAGCGTTGATGGCGTCAGCCAGGGCGCCGGTGGGCTGGCCACCGCCGTTGGGGCTCAGGCAGTTCCAGTAGAAGGTGTGGTTCCACACCTGGGCTGCGTTGTTGAAGATGCCGCCCGACGAGGTCTTGACGATGTCTTCCAGGCTCTTGCCTTCGAACTCGGTACCCGGAACCAGGTTGTTCAGGTTCACGACGTAGGTGTTGTGGTGCTTGTCGTGGTGGTATTCCAGGGTTTCCGCGGAAATGTGCGGCTCAAGGGCGTTCTTCGCGTAAGGCAGCGGCGGCAATTCGAAAGCCATGGTCTCTCTCCTATCTCACTCAGTCTGGGCTAGCGCGACGAGCGCGCGACCGGTACACGGGGCCGGTTCGATGTTTGTCGCGGCATCCGGGCGTAGCTGCAATGCGCCCCATCAAGAGGCAGGCAGCGCGCCAGTTGCGTCCGGAAGGCTCAGAGCCCGCCGGCGCCGCGAAGGTCGGATCATAGCACCCGACCTGTGGCATATCCACGCAGCAACTGTAGGGGCAAAGGCCCAAGGTCGCGGGCTGCGTGCAATCACTCCACCTTAGACTGACCGGGATGGCGGATCGTCGTTCGGACTATTTTCCCGCGAAGTGCTTGGATCAGGCGGCAAACACCAGTTGCGCGGCCATGCCCAGCATCATCACGGCGACCATCAGGTCCACCAGGCGCCAGGTGGCAGGGCGCGCCAGCCAGGGCGCGAGCCAGGCGGCACCGAAGGCCAGGGTGAAGAACCACAGCAGGGATGCGCTGGCCGCGCCCATGGCGTAGGCGCCGGGGGCGGCCTGCTGGGCGCCGAGTGAACCGATCAGCAGCACGGTGTCGAGGTAGACGTGGGGATTGAGCAGGGTAACCGCCAGCGCGGCCATCAGCACGGTGCGGCGCGAGCGCGGGCCGGTTTCTCCGGCGTTGGCCATGGCCTCGGGTGCGACTGCACGACGCAGTGCCTTGAGGCCGTACCAGACCAGGAAGGTGACACCGCCCCAGCGGGCGATGGCCAGCAGCGTCGGGTTCTCGGCGAGGATTTTCGCCAGGCCGAACACCCCGGCGCTGACCAGGATGGCGTCACAGGCCACGCACAGCGCGGCGACCGACAGGTGATGCTCGCGGCGCAGGCTCTGGGAGAGGACGAAGGCGTTCTGCGCGCCGATGGCGATGATCAGCCCGGCGGCGACCAGGATGCCGTTGAGATAGCTCTGCCACATGATTCAGATCCCTTCCGGGTCGAGCGTGAGCGCGTGCAAGACGTCCAGCGCGCGCGGGCCGTCGGCGTGGGCCACGAACAGATGGTCGTGGTACCAGGCGGCGACCACGTTGCAGCTGATCCCGGCCTTGGCCAGGGCCGTCGCGACGGCGGCGGTGAGGCCCACCGCCTGCAATGCCGAGTGCACTTCGAGGGTCAGCCACGCGGCGACGTAGTCGAAGGCCAGCCCTGCCTGTTCTGCCTCGGCGCGGGGCAGGATCAGCGTCAACCCTTCGCTTTCACGGAAGCTGCCCAGCGGCTGCAGGCCGGCGGGTATTTGCCCGTCGGGCAAGGTGCAATAGACGTATTCGCCGTCATTGAGCACCGGGGTCATGTCGCGCAGCAGCGCGGCCAGGGAGGTTTCGCCAGCCATGAGGATCAGTCCGTCGAGTAGGGAGTGCTGGCGATTGTCTGGTTTTCGCGGGTATAAGAAAAACCAATACTGCTGATATCTCATTAGGAAAAATGATCATGTTCGACTACAAGCTGCTTGCCGCCCTGGCCGCCGTGGTGGAACAGGGTGGTTTCGAGCGCGGCGCCCAGGTGCTGGGGCTGTCGCAGTCGGCGATTTCCCAGCGCATCAAGCTGCTCGAGGCGCGGGTCGGCCAGCCGGTGCTGGTGCGCGCGGCGCGGCCGCAACCGACCGATCTCGGCCAGCGCCTGCTCAACCATGTGCAGCAGGTGCGCCTGCTGGAGGGCGACCTGCAGCAATCGGTGCCTGCGCTGGACGACGGCGCTGCGCCCGAGCGCCTGCGCCTGGCGCTGAACGCCGACAGCCTGGCGACCTGGTGGGCGCAGGCGGTCGGGGACTTCTGTGGCGAGCGCCATGTGTTGCTGGACCTTGTCGTCGAGGACCAGGAAGTCGGCCTCAAGCGCATGCGCGCCGGCGAGGTGGCCGGTTGTGTTTGTGCCAGCCCGCGCCCGGTGGCCGGCGGGCGCTGCGAGCCATTGGGCGCCATGCGCTATCGCGGGCTGGCCAGCCCGGAATTCATTGCCCGGCATTTCCCCAAGGGAGTGAAGCCCGAAGGGCTGGTGCGCGCCCCGGCCATCGTCTACGGGCCGGACGATCAACTGCAGCACCGCTACCTGAAGGACCTGGGCGTCGATGGTCACTTCAGCTACCACCTGTGCCCGTCTTCCGAGGGCTTCGTGCGCATGACCAGTGGCGGCCTCGGCTGGGGGCTGGTGCCCGAGCAGCAGGTGCGCGGCGAGCTGGAACGCGGTGAGCTGGTGGACATGCTGCCGGGGCGGGTGATCGACGTTCCGCTTTACTGGCACCACTGGCGCAACGGCGGCGAACTGCTCGCCGCGCTGACCCGGCACCTGCTGGCGAAGGCGCCGGGGCTGATGGTGCCGATCAGCCGCGAATGACGATGCTGCCGCTGCCGGGCAACTGCTCGATGCAGCGCGCGCCGAAGAGCTTCGACGGTGTGAAGTAGCCGACGCTGGTGGGATTGGCCAGCAGATGGCGCACCGCGAAGAGCACGCCGTGGATGGTCACGTCATAGCCGTTGGCCGTTTCCAGGCGCGCCGTGCAGCGTTCGCCACGGGCATTGCGCACTTCGCCCCAGACCCAGGTGCGCAGCTTGCCGCGCGCCACTTCGTCCGGGCCGTGGACGCGCTTCTCCACCTGCTCCTTGAGCCAGTCCTGCACGCGGTCGCGGCCCAGCAGCGGGCGCAAGCTGTCCATCACGCGCATGCCGATGGCGGCGGCGGGCGGCACCGGCAGGTAGACCTCGATGTCGCCGATGCCGGTGGAGTAATAGGCTGTCGCCACGTCGCCCCAGGGAATGGTCACGGCATGCTTGAGGCCGCGGCCGAAGTCGATGTCGCGGCGCTTGTAGCCCAACGGCACGTCGCGCAGGCGGCCGGCTTCGCGCACCTTGCCGCCCAGCTTGAGGCCTTCGACGGTGGTCTTGGCGGTACCCGGCGAAAGGCCGCTGCCGCTGTCGAAGCCCAGCGCCAGGGACGTGGCGTCGGGCATGGCTTCCTTGAGGCAGGCGGCGACGCAGTCGGTGGGGATCACGTCGAAGCCGACGCCGGGGCAGATCGCCACGCCTGCCGTGCGCGCCACTTCGTCGAGGCCGTGGGCGTATTCGAAGACGGATATCTCCCCGGTGATGTCGACGTAATGGGCGCCGCTGGCGATGCACGCCTCGATCATCGGCGCGGCGGTGGCGGAGAAGGGGCCCGCGCAGTTGGCGACCACGGCGATATCTTCCAGCGCAGCCAGGGCGGCGGCGCTGTCGTTCAGGTCGAACACCCGGCACTCCAGTCCCAGCGAACTGCCCAGCGCATGCAGGCTGGCCGGGTTGCGGCCGCCGAGGATCGGCGTCAGGCCTTCGCGTTGCGCCTGCTCGGCCACCAGCCGGCCGGTGTAGCCGTTGGCGCCGTAGATCATCCAGTGGGACTTGCTCATGATGTGGCCTCGTGGATACGCGTGAGTGCCTCAAGGGTAGTCGCAACTACCCCCGGCATGTCGCCGATCTCAAGTCGTGCAACCCTGCCGGCTCGCTGCGGTCTGCAAGGATTCGTTTCTGGCGTGCAAGGCCAGAGTGGTAGCGTGCGGCGGCTGATAGAGTCGCCGGAAATAAAAACAGGAGTGGCGTGCATGAAGATTCTGGTCACCGGAGCCAGCGGGTTCATTGGCGGGCGTTTCGCTCGCTTCGCCCTGGAGCAGGGGCTGGCGGTACGGGTGAACGGACGCCGCGAGGAAGCGCTGCAGCCGCTGGTGGCGCGTGGCGCGGAGTTCATGGCCGGCGACCTGTCGGACCCGGCGCTGGTGCGCGCGCTGTGCAGCGACGTCGACGCCGTGGTGCATTGCGCTGGTGCGGTCGGTGTGTGGGGCAGCCACGAGTACTTCCACCAGGCCAACGTGGTGATGACCGAGGCCATCGTCGAGGCGTGCCTGAAGCAGAAGGTCCGCCGTTTGGTGCACCTGTCCTCGCCATCGATCTATTTCGACGGCCAGTCCCATGTCGGCATCAATGAAGAACAGGTGCCCAAGCGCTTCGCCAACCATTACGGCTCGACCAAGTATCAGTCGGAACTGGTCGCCCTCGGCGCCCAGGAGTTCGGCCTGGAAGTGCTGGCGCTGCGCCCGCGCTTCGTCACCGGCGCCGGCGACACCAGCATCTTCCCGCGGATGATCGCCGCGCACCGCAAGGGCCGCCTGCGCATCATCGGCCAGGGCCTGAACAAGGTGGACTTCACCAGCATCCAGAACCTCAACGACGCGTTGTTCTCCAGCCTGATGGCGGGCGATGCGGCGCTCGGCCAGGCCTACAACATCAGCAACGGGCAGCCGCTGCCGTTGTGGGACGTGGTGAACTACGTGCTGCGCCGACTGGACATGCAGCCGGTGGAGCGGCACATGCCCTACGGGTTGGCGTACAACCTGGCGCTGATCAACGAGGGCGTGTGCAAGGTCCTGCCCGGTCGCCCGGAGCCGACCCTGCATCGCCTGGGCATGGCGGTGATGGCCAAGGACTTCTCCCTGGATATCTCCCGTGCGCGCCAGTACCTCGACTACGACCCGCAGAACAGCCTGTGGGATGCGCTGGACGAGTTCTGTGACTGGTGGCGGTTGCGCGGCATGTAGAGGCGCGCTCCTGCGAGAGCCTTCTCTGCCTAGCGTGGTGCGCGAGCACCGCCACGCAGTGGGCCGGAATACTGTTGCTCGCCGCCGCCCTGCATTGGCAGGAAGCTCGGCTCCTGCACCAGGCGCGGTAGCTGTATGCCGCTCAGCTCGCTGAGGCGCTCGCCCAAGTGGCGGGTCTCCTCGCAACTGGAATCGGCACAGGCGCGCAGCATTCGCTCGATGGCATCGCTCTGCTGGTACTGGATCTCCAGTGCCTGTTCTTCACGCAGACGGCGGCGCAATTCGCGCATGCAATCCAGGATGGCCTTGTTGAGTTCGATCACCCGACTTCCTCCCCCGCGAAGGGCGCCAAAGCGGCGCCAAGTATCGGGAGCAGGAGCAAGGGGCGTGCCACGATGTCGCAAAGCCACTATTGGCGGGTCGCCTGGGGAACTGCGCCCTCCGTCACAGGTCTTCTGTGCGCCGACGAGGTGCGTGACGCCCTGTGATGGCACGCTGCTCCCAGGCTGCTCTCAGAGTCATGCGAACGGATATACTGCGCCCTGCGCAGGCAACACGCCGCTTCATCCCCACAGGTTCATTCCATGCGTAATGACACGTTCGACGAATTCGATGATGTGCCCCACCTTTCCACCGACGCCGCCGACCGCGACGAATTCGGCCATCACCCGCGCCGTGTGGTCGAGCCCAGCGGACGTCCGCTGCCCTCGCCGGTGAAACGTGGCGGCGGGACCGGTGCGCTGTGGGCGCTGGTCGCAGCTATGGCCATCGCCCTGGCCGGTGTGGGCTGGTGGAGCCACCAGCAACTGCTGCTCATGGAGCAGCAACTGATCGCCACCCAGGAAAGCTTCGCCAAGATCAGCGAGGAGGCCGCCGGGCGCCTGGACGACATCCGCGGCAAGTTCGTCGCCAACGAATCCAATGGCATGAGCGACCGCGAGGCGCTGAAGCTGCAGGTCAAGCAACTGCAGGGCCGCCTGGCCGAGCAGGCCAAGGCGCAGCAGATTTCCCTGTCGGAATTCGACGGCGCCCAGGGCAAGCGCCTGGCGCAGATCAGCGACGACCTCAAGGCGCAACAGGAAAGTGCCGCGCAACTGGTGGCCCAGCTGGACGCCAAGCTCAAGACCATTTCCGACGAGCAGGCCAAGTTCAAGAACGTGCAGGCCGACCTCGCCGCCGCCAACCAGCAGATCCAGGCGCTCAACACGGAAGTCGCCAACCTGAAGAAGGACGGTAGCCAGTCCAAGGCGATCAAGAGCCTGCAGGACGACCTTTTCGTGCTGCGCTCCGAAGTCGATGGCCGCCAGGGCCAGGCCAACAGCGATACCAAGGAGTTCGATGTATTCCGCATCCAGGTGATGCGCAACATCAACACCCTGCAGCAGCAGATGCAGAACCTCCAGCAGCAGATCAGCACGCGCTGAACCGCGGTCTGAAAAAGGCCCCCGCACCGAACGGTCCGGGGGCTTTTCATTGGCCATCCCTCTTTGGGAGTAGTCACGGCAATTCTTGTCTTGAATCAGTTTCAGGGCGGGCTTCGAAGCGAATAATCGCTAACAAATGAGAGTTATTCTGATTCTCCCCTTGTTCGATCATTCGCCCGGAGGCTTTCCATGCACGATCTTCAAGCGCAACGCCGGTATCGTATCGCGGGGTACCGGCCCGGGATCGGCGCCGCCTTCCGCCAGCGTCTGTTCTCCATGGGGCTGCTGCCAGGTGCCGAGCTGAAGGTTCGCCGCGTGGCGCCGCTGGGCGATCCGGTGCAGGTGGATACCCGCCAGTGCAGCCTGGTCCTGCGCCGCCGCGATCTGGCCTTCCTCCAGCTCGAAGCGCAGGACTGATCGACCCATGGATGAACTGCGCATCGGCCTGATCGGCAACCCCAACGCGGGCAAGACCACCCTGTTCAACCAGCTCACCGGCTCCCGCCAGCGCGTGGGCAACTGGGCCGGCGTGACCGTCGAACGCAAGGAAGGCAGCTTCCGCACCGCGCGGCACAGCGTGCGCCTGGTGGACCTCCCCGGCACCTATTCGCTGACCACCTTGTCGACCCAGGCCTCGCTGGACGAGCAGATCGCCCGGCGCTGCATCGTCGATGGCGAGGTGGACGTGCTGGTCAACGTGGTGGACGCCACCAACCTCGAACGCAACCTCTACCTCACCGTGCAGCTGCGCGAGATGGGCCTGCCCTGCGTGGTGGCGCTGAATATGCTCGATATCGCCCGCACCCAGGGCCTGAACATCGACCGCGAGGCGCTGGCGCGGGAATTGGGTTGCCCGGTGGTGCCGCTGGTGTCGACCCGCGGCGAAGGCATCGATGCACTGAAGGAGGCCATCGACAGCCTGGGTGTACAGCAACCGCTGCAGGTGCCGTATCCCGCCGCGCTGCGGGACGCCGTCACTCAACTGCTACCGGCCGACGCACCGCCGGCCCACACCTGGATGGCCCTGCTGGCGCTGGAAGGCGACTTGCACAGTGCCAGCCAGCTCAAGCTCGACCCGACGAGCCTGCTGGCCGCGCGTGACGCGATTCGTTGCGCCTGTGGAGAGGACCCGGAACTGCTGCTGGTGGACGCGCGCTACCGGCTGATCGGCGAACTCTGCGAGCGCGCCAGCAACCACCGTGAGGCCGCGCCGCATCGCTTGACCCAGATGCTGGACAGCATCGCGCTGAACCGCTGGCTGGGCATCCCGGTGTTCCTCTTGGTGATGTACCTGATGTTCTTTTTCGCCATCACTCTGGGCGGGGCGCTGCAGCCGATCTTCGACCAGGGCTCCTCGGCGCTGTTCATCGACGGCATCCAGTGGCTGGGCGCGCGCAGCGGCGCACCGGACTGGTTGACCGCGCTGCTGGCCCAGGGCCTGGGCGGTGGCATCAACGCGGTGCTGCCGCTGATCCCGCAGATCGGCCTGATGTACCTGTTCCTCGCCCTGCTGGAAGACTCCGGCTACATGGCTCGCGCGGCCTTCGTCATGGACCGCCTGATGCAGGCCCTCGGCCTGCCGGGCAAATCCTTCGTGCCACTGATCGTCGGTTTCGGCTGCAACGTGCCGTCGATCATGGGCACCCGCACCCTGGATAACCCGCGCGAACGCCTGATGACTTCGATGATGGCGCCGTTCATGTCCTGCGGCGCGCGGCTGGCGATCTTCGCGGTATTCGCCGCGGCCTTCTTCGGCCAGAACGGTGCGCTGGCGATCTTCTCGCTGTACCTGCTGGGAATCGTCGTGGCGGTTCTTACCGGGCTGCTGCTCAAACACACGCTGATGCGCGGCGAGGCCTCGCCCTTCGTCATGGAACTACCGCTTTACCACGTGCCGCACCTGCGCAGCCTGCTGCTGCAGACCTGGACGCGCCTGCGTGCCTTCATCGTCCGCGCCGGCACCGTGATCATCCTGGTCAGCCTGGTGATCGGCGGGCTGAACAGCGTCACCCTCGATGGCCGCCCGGTGCAGGGCGACATCGCCGACTCGGCGCTGTCGAGTCTCAGCCACAAGGTCACGCCGCTGCTGGCGCCCATGGGCGTGCACCCGGACAACTGGCAGGCCACCGTTGGCCTGGTCACCGGCGCGCTGGCCAAGGAAGTGGTGGTCGGAACACTCAACACGCTCTACACCGCCGAGCACATCCAGGGCGAAGCGTTCGACGCCGACGGCTACGACCTCTGGGCCCAGTTGAAGCAGGCCGGGGCGGATACGCTGGACAGCCTGCGCGACTCGTTTAGCCTCAGCGTGTTGGCCAACCCGGTCGCCGCGAGCATGGCAGACGGCGAGATGGAAGAGGGCTCCATGGGCACCTTCGCTGCCAAGTTCGGCAGTCCGTTGGCCGCCTACAGCTACCTGGTCTTCGTGCTGCTCTACGTGCCCTGCGTGGCGACCCTTGGAGCGCTGACCCGCGAAAGCGGCCGCGGCTGGATGACCTTCTCGGTGCTCTGGGGCCTGAACGTCGCCTACTCGCTGGCAACCCTCTGCTACCAGGTGTTCAGCTTTGCCGAGCATCCGCAGTACAGCGCGGTGGCCATCGGCCTGGTGCTGGTGTTCAACCTGGTGCTGTTCCTCATCCTGCGCTGGGTCGGTCGGCGCGGCCTGGAACTGAATGGCGAGCGTGAACTGCGCGCCACTCCGGCCGGGAGCTGCCACTGATGACCTCGGCAATCGCCGTGCGTAACCTGCTGGGTGAGATGGGCGAGGCGGATGTGCCGACTCTGGCTCAACGCCTCGGCGCTTCGAAGGCTCTGCTCGAAGCCCTGCTGGAGCGCTTGCTGGCGATGGGCGTGGTGGAAAAGGTCGCGTCCGAGCCGGCGGCCTGCGGGAGCTGCAAGGGATGCGCGGAGACGACGCCGTGTTCGACGACAGGGTATCGGTTGTCGTCGAGAAACACTGTTGCGCCGCTGCGCTGGAGCTCTGTGTAGGGCGTATAACCCGGAACGGGTTATACGCCGCAATGGCGGATAACGCCTGAGGCCTTATCCGCCCTACGAATTGGCACCGGCATGGAAAAAGGGCGCCTTCGCAAGAAGGCGCCCTTTTCGTTGGCGCTGGTACCGGCGCTTACAGGCGCGGGTAGTCCAGGTAGCCGACCGGGCCTTTGCCGTAGAAGGTTTCCGGGTGCGGCTCGTTCCAGGCGGCGCCTTTCTGCAGGCGGGTTACCAGGTCCGGGTTGGCGATGAACGGGATGCCGAAGGCCACGGCATCGGCCTTGCCGCTTTCCAGCCACTCGGTGGCGGTTTCCTGGGTGAAGCGCTCGTTGGCGATGTACACGCCGCCGAAGATTTCCTTCAGTTTCGGGCCGATGCTGTCGTCAGCGGCCTTCTCGCGGGTGCAGATGAACGCCACGCCGCGCTTGCCCAGCTCGCGGGCCACGTAGCCGAAGGTGGCCAGCGGGTCGGAGTCGCCCATGTCGTGGGAGTCCATGCGCGGCGCCAGGTGCACGCCGACACGGCCGGCGCCCCACACGCCGATCACGGCGTCGGTGACTTCCAGCAGCAGGCGCGCGCGGTTCTCCACGGAGCCGCCGTACTGGTCGGTGCGCTGGTTGGTGCTGCTCTGCAGGAACTGGTCGAGCAGGTAGCCGTTGGCGCCGTGTACTTCCACGCCGTCGAAACCGGCGGCCTTGGCGTTTTCCGCGCCGATGCGGTAGGCCTCGACGATGTCGGCGATCTCTTCGGTTTCCAGGGCGCGCGGGGTGACGAACTCCTTGATCGGACGCACCAGGCTGACATGGCCGGCCGGCTTGATCGCACTCGGCGCCACCGGGGTTTCACCGTTCAGGTACAGCGGGTCGGAGATGCGGCCGACGTGCCACAGTTGCAGGAAGATGCGGCCGCCATTGGCGTGCACGGCCTTGGTGACGTTGGTCCAGCCGCGCACCTGGTCGTCGGACCAGATGCCGGGAGTGTCGGGGTAGCCGACGCCCATCGGGGTCACCGAGGTGGCCTCGCTGAGGATCAGGCCGGCGTCGGCGCGTTGGGTGTAGTACTCGGCCATCAGCGCGTTGGGTACGCGGCCTTCGTCGGCGCGGCAGCGGGTCAGTGGGGCCATGATGATGCGGTTGGGCAGTTCCAGGTCACCGATGACGATGGGATCGAAAAGCGTAGTCATTGCATTACTCCGGGGCATGAGGGTGGAGGTTCAATCGAGGACGGTTTGTGTCTGGTTGGGCTTGCCGCCGAACGCGATCATCACCGCGATCAGCGCGAGTACGGAGAGCACGGCGCCGGCCAGGGGCACGCGGGTCAGGCCCAGGCCGTGGTCGATGACGCTGCCGCCGACCCAGGCGCCGATGGCGTTGCCGACGTTGAAGGCGCCGATGTTCAGGGTGGCGACGAGGTTGGGCGCGGCGCCGCCGACGCGGACCACGTTGACCTGTAGGGCGGGCACCGCGGCGAAGGCGGCAGCGGCCCAGATGAACAGGGTGATTTCGGCCGGGATCAGCGCGGCGCTGGTCCAGCTCAGCACAGTGGAAACCACCGCCATGGTGGCGAACACGCCGGCCAGGGTGGTGCCCAGGCGCCAGTCGGCGAGGCGGCCGCCGATGATGTTGCCCAGGGTCAGGCCGAGGCCGATCAGTACCAGGCTCCAGGTGATGCCGCGCGGCGAGACCTCGGTGACTTCGCCGAGCAACGGCGCGACGTAGGTGAACAGCGCGAACACCGCGGCGGAGAACAGTACGGTGGTGCCCAGCGCCAGCCACAGCGGTCCGTTGCGCAGCGCGGAGACTTCCTTGCGCATGTCCACCGCTTCTTCATCGTGTTGCTTGGGCAGCACGCGCCACAGGCTGATCAATGCGATGACGCCGATCAGCGTGACTGCCCAGAACGGCGAGCGCCAGCCGGCGACCTGGCCCAGCGCAGTGCCGGCCGGAACGCCGAGCACGTTGGCCAGGGTCAGCCCGGTGAACATCAGCGCCACGGCGGACGCCTTGCGGTTGGCCGGTACCAGGCTGGCGGCGACCACCGAGCCGATGCCGAAGAAGGCGCCGTGGCACAGCGCAGTAATGATCCGCGCCAGCATCAGCAGGCCGTAGTTGGCGGCCACGGCGCAGAGCAGGTTGCCGAGGATGAAGATGCCCATGAGCATCAGCAGCGCGGTCTTGCGCGGCAGGCGGGCCGTGAGCAGCGCCATGATCGGCGCGCCGATGGCGACACTGAAGGCATAGCCGCTGACCAGCCAGCCGGCGGCCGGAATAGAGACGGACAGGTCGCCCGCGACCTCGGGCAGCAGGCCCATGATCACGAATTCCGTGGTGCCGATGGCAAACGCGGACAAAGCGAGGACGAGAAGCGAAGTGGGCATGCGCCTGCTCCTGGAGAGTTGAAATTGTCTTGGCTGGCAGTAGCCGGTCAAACCCGTCCTGAATCTGCTGCGCGTCGGCATAGCTGCGTTGAAAACAGACTCGGAATGCTCATTTACCGCTTGTAAACTGCGCTTCCTCGTCTGTTTTCGCCTTGCTCTGCTCTAGCTCGCAAGATTCTGAACGGGTTTGTTACAGCGCTTCGCTCAGGTGGCGAACAAAGGCCTGGATGGTTTCTTCGTTGCGTTTGAAGAAGTTCCACTGGCCGACTTTTCGACTGGTCACCAGGCCCGCGCGCTGGAGGGTGGCCAGATGCGCGGAAACGGTGGATTGCGACAGACCGGTACGCTGGTCGAACTTGCCGGCGCAGACGCCGATCTCGAAGGATTGGTGTTCCTGCTCGACGAAGAATTTCTCCGGGTCCTTGAGCCAGTGCAGCATGTCGCGTCGCACCGGGTGGGCCAGGGCCTTGAAGATTTCGTCGAGGTCGAGAGTGTGTTGTTCAGTCATGGGCGTATCGGTCTATCGCGTTGGGACGAACTATATATCGGTCAAAAACGATATGAATTCGTTTGGCGCGATAGTAATGATCACCGCCCGTGATAATAGGGGCGGGCTAACGTGGGAGCGTGCTCCGTCCGCGATGGTTCCGCCTCTGCTCCGTGCCGCTTTTAGTCGGTGCGGGGGGCGCCCAGTCCTTGCTCGCGAACCGAGACTGCTCGGGGCCAAGAGGTTCGCGAGCAAGCTCGCTCCTACAGCAGAGCATCGGTACGCGCTAAGCTCATCTCATGAACTACCTCGCGCATCTCCACCTGGGCGGCGACCGGCCCGCCCAACTGCTCGGCAGCCTTTACGGCGATTTCGTCAAAGGCCCGCTGGCCGGGCAGTGGCCCGCTGAAATCGAGGCGGCTATCCGCCTGCACCGGCGCATCGACGCCTTCACCGACAGTCATCCCTTGATACACAGTGCCAAGTCGCGCTTCCCCAGTGAGCGCCGACGCATGGCCGGCGTGCTGCTGGACGTGTTCTACGACCACTGCCTGGCCCGCGACTGGGAGCGTTTCTCCGGCGAGCCGCTGGAGCAGTTCACCCAACGGGTCTACGGTGTACTGGGCCGCACGCCCGGCCTGCCGGAGCGTCTGGCGCGCATTGCACCGCGCATGGCCGCGCAGGACTGGCTCGGCAGCTATCGGCAGTTCGAGGTGTTGCAGGACGTTGTCTCCGGCATGTCCCGGCGCCTGTCGCGGCCGTCCCTGCTGGATGGCGCCTGGGAGGAGCTGGATCGTCTTTACGAGCCATTGAGCAGCGACTTCCGTGAGTTCTATCCCGAACTTCAGGAGTTCGTCAGAAATCCGCCGAAATCGATGGACGGTCCGGCCTGACTTGATATGTGTCAACCGGCCGGCGGCCCATAGCGTGTGCAATAGACACATCTGAAGGACGACGAGAGGAGCAGCATGATGAAGTCGTTAATGGTCGCAACGGATCTGTCTGGCCGTTCCGAAAAGGCTTTGCACCGTGCGGCGGCGCTCGCCAAGCGCTACGCCTGTCCCTGGACCGTGCTCTACGTGGTCGATGAAGACCAGCCATCGGCGCTGGTCGAGCAGGAAGTCACCCAGGTGCGCCTGATGCTCGAAGCGCGGCTTGTGGAACTCACCGAACTGGGCGGCACCTGCCCGAAACTGCTGGTGGAGCGCGGCGATCCGAATCAGCAGATCCTCGCTGCGGCGAAGAAGCAGAACTGCGAGATGCTGGTGATGGGAGCCCACCGCAAGAGCGTGCTGCGCGACATCTTCGTCGGCACCACGGTGGAGCGAGTACTTCGCGCCGGGCAACTGCCGGTGCTGGTGGTCAACCAGCCCGCCGGCGGCCAATACCGCGACCTGCTGGTCGCCCTCGATACCTCGCCGGCTTCGGCCCATGCGGTGGAAGTGGCCGATGAACTGGGCCTGCTCGAAGGTGCCGTGCGCCGGGGTGTCTACGCCTTCAGCCCGCTGGCCAAGGGCATGATGCAGTACTCCGGAGTGAGCGAGGAGCGCATCGACGAATTTGTCGGCAGCGAGTCGCGCCAGGCGGTGGACGAGTTGAAGAAGTTCCTCCATGACCAGCACCTGGAGGAGCACATCGATGAACAACTGGTGGCCGTCGGGTTGCCGGGCAACGTGTTGCAGCGGATGGTCGACAAGCATCGGCCGGATCTGCTGGTCATGGGTACTCGGGGTATGGGCGGAATCAAGCGTGCCCTGATCGGCAGTGTTGCCGACTACGCTCTGCGCGAACTGGATTGTGACATCCTGGTCGTGCCGCCGGAGGCTTGAGCCTGCGGCGTCTGGAGACTGTTTTCAGGCTGCGTCGGGCGACTCGAGGGTGCCGCCCGGCGCAGTTTGAAAGCCGTTTCGTCAGAGTGGGAACCCGCCGGCCGTAGGTTACGGCGGGCTCCAATCCCTTCCCTTGTCAGCGAACGTCAGGCCGCAATGGCCGCCTCTTCCTGCGCTTCACACACCACTGCACGGATTGCCGCGTGCGCTTGTCTGGCCAGCAGGTTGCGGTCCTGGTGGGCGCTGGACAGCGCCGGCAAGAAGTGGATTTCCGCGACTCCCCGATCATTGTCGAACAGCCGCTTCAAGTGGCTGACCAGATCATCGTCACCGATGAAGGGCGCCAGCTCGCACGCCTGCCCGTTGCGCCGGTAGCATAGCGCCACAGGCTGCACCGGCACGCCGGCCTCGATGGCGCTGGCCATCAGCCGGCCGTGGAAGGTACGCAGGCCCTGGCCGTCGGTGGTGGTGCCTTCGGGGAAGACCAGCAGGGAACGGCCGCGCGCCAGATGCGTGGCCAATTGCGCGTTGATCATTCGGGCATCGCCAGAACCCCGGCGGATGAACAGCGTACCGGCCTTTTCCGCCAGCCATCCGGCGACCGGCCATTGGCGCACCTCGGCCTTGGACAGGAAGGTCAGCGGCAGCAGCGCACCGAGCAGCGGGATATCGACCCAGGACACATGGTTGGACACCCACAGCATCGGCTGGCCGGGTAGCTCGCCGTGCACCTTCACCTTGAAGGGCAGGGCAGCCGTCAGGCGCGCCAGGTACCAGCAGGTCAGGCGCTGGCGCAGGGGCATCCAGTCGCGGCCGGGCAGGCGCTCCAGCAGGCTGACGAAGGCAGCCAGCACCAGGCCCACCGTCAACACCAGCAGCAGGCGGGCAACGCGCAGCCAGGCGCGCAGGCTGCGCATCAGACCGCAGCCTTGAAGTGGCGGGCGTAGCGCGGGCAGAGTTCGTCGCGCTTGAGCAGGATGAACACGTCGGCGACGCCGAAGTCCGGGTCCCAGCAGGGCTCGCCGCAGATCTTCGCACCCAGGCGCATGTAGGCCTTGAGCAGCGGCGGCAGCTCAGCGGTGAGGTTTTCCGGCACGTCCAGTTGCGGCAACGGGGTCTTCGGTTCGGCACGCAGGTTCTGCTGACACAGGTAGCGGTCGCGCAGGCGCTGCATCACCGCGCGGGCCTGGATGCCGCCGTCGCGCATGGGGATGCTGGCGCAGCCCATCAGGTAGCGGTAGCCGCCTTCATTCAGCACTTCGGCCAGCTCGCTCCAGAGCACGGCGATGGTGCCGCCATTGCGGTAGTCCGGGTCGACGCAGGTACGGCCGATTTCCAGCACCGGGCCCTGCAGGTTGTCCAGGCCGTCGAGGGCGAATTCCTCTTCGCTGTAGAAGCGGCCCAGGCGCTGTGCGGCACGGTGGTCGAGCAGGCGGGTGGTGGCCACCAGCGCGCCGGTGTTGAGGTCGCGCACGCCGATGTGGGCGCAGTGGCGGTCGTAGTCGTCCATGTCCAGCCCCTGGTCCGCGCCCTTGAGTTGGGCGTCGAATTCGCTGCTGAACACGCGGTAACGCAGGGCCTGGGCTTCGCGCAGGGCGCGGGCGCCGCGCAGACGCACGGCCTTGAGACGGCGCTGCGCCGGGGTGTCACAGGAGAGGGCGATCTGACTCATGCGAGTGCCTCCGTGAACCGGCCATGCGGGTTGCGGCCGGTCGGCTTTGTTGTGCAAGCTCAGGCTAGGAATGACCGGTGTCACGCCCATGACGGTGCGGTGATGCTTGTATGACAAGAACAACGACCTCGAAGGAAGGAGCGCCGCGATGCCCTGGAAATGCCTGCTCGGCCCGCAGGACCGATTGCCGCCCGGCCTGGCCCTGGACGACTGGTACGCCGAACTGCTGGCGCGCGCCGGCCATAGCGGCAGCTTCGAGCTGGCAGTGCTCGGCGGGCGCCTGGCGACCTCACCGGGGCTGGCCTTCCTCGCCGGCTACCAGGCCGCCCTGCGCGCGCTCTGGCCGGCGGCCCCGCTCAGTCTCGGCGCGCTCTGCGTGACCGAGAAGAAGAGCGTGCGCCCCGCCGACCTGCAGACCCGCCTCGACGGTCTGGTGCTGCACGGTCGCAAGGACTTCGCCACCGCCGCCGACAGCGCCGCGTGGTGGCTGGTCGCCGCGCGTGACGAGGACGAGGGACAGCCTCCGCGCATCGCCATGACCGTGGTGCAGGCCGGCGCCCCCGGCGCGAAGCTGGAGGCGCTGCCGGCCCTGCCGCTGCTGCCTGACATCCCCCACGCCCGCCTGCTGCTCGACGGTGCCCATTGCGAACGCCTGCCCGGCGATGGCTGGGAGGCCTACAGCAAACCTTTCCGCACCCTGGAAGATACCCATGTGCTGGCGGCGATCTGCGCCTGGCTCTACGGCCTGGCGCTGGATAAACAGTGGCCGGCGGAGCTGGGCCTGCGCCTGACCGGTGTGCTGGCCGGCTGCGCGGAAGTCAGCCGGCAGCCGGCTTCGCAACCGGAAACCCACCTGCTGCTGGCCGGCGTGTTCAGCCAGTTCGAAAGCCTCGCTGCGACGCTGGATGCCGCCTTCGCCTCGGGCGACCCGGAACTGGCGGCGGTCTGGAGACGCGACAAGAGTGTGCTCGCCATCGCCGGCGCCGCCCGGGCCAAGCGCCTGGAGAAAGCGAGGGTGGCAATAGGCCTTGACCCACGTCAGTGAGGGCCTGGGGAGGGGACGTTAGCCTTACAGATGTTTCTGAGATACCAAGAAATTTCCGCAGGGCTACCCACTGTTTTCCCCTCCCACTGCTTTAGGAAATCCCCTCATGCGACGCGAACCCATCGTGCTGTTCGACGACGGTAAACACCAATGCCTGTGTTTCGACGATCTGGTCAGCGGCGACGGTGTGCAATCCAACCAGTTCCTCATCGTCGACCACGACAAGCGCCTGCTGCTCGATCCGGGCGGCGACCTGACCTATACGCCGTTGTCCCTGGAACTCTCGAAACTGTTCTCGCTGCAGGACCTGGACTACATCTTCGCCTCGCACCAGGACCCGGACATCATCGCCGCGCTGGACAAGTGGCTGCTGCACACCCGCGCCAAGGTCATCTGCTCGAAGCTCTGGGCGCGCTTCCTGCCGCACCTGACGGCCAACTACCTGGCGGTCAGCCATGGCATCTCCACCTATGACCGGGTGATTCCGCTGCCGGACCGCGGCGAGTCGGTGCAGCTGGGCCGCTGCCAACTGAAGATGATCCCTGCGCACTTCCTCCACTCGGTGGGCAACTTCCAGATCTACGATCCGGTCAGCAAGATCCTCTTCTCCGGCGACATGGGCGCCTCCCTGGTGGACGACGCCAGCCCGGTGCAGGATTTCGCTGCGCACGTACCGCACATGGAAGGCTTCCACCGTCGCTACATGGCGTCGAACAAGGTCGCGCGGCTCTGGGCATCGATGGTGCGCGGCATGGACATCGAGATGATCGTCCCGCAGCACGGCCGGCCCTTCGTGGGCAAGGCCATGATCGGAGCCTTCCTCGACTGGATCAGCGACCTGCAATGCGGCATGGACCTGATGGGGCCGGAGGATTACCAGGTGCCACGCTGACAGGTCCCATGCTGACCGATTGCGCCAATCGTCCTTGATTACGGCACGATCGGCGCTTAATTCGTCATCTTCACCGTGCTAGGGTGCGGGCCGACCTGATAACAAGAGGCCCGCCGATGCCCTTCACTTCCTACAGGCCAGCGCTGCGCGCACTGGCCCTGGCCACCTGCCTGCTCAGCAGCCATGCCCACGGTGCCGACACCTGGCCCGAGGCCGACTGGCCCCACGGCGCCACGCCCAGTGGCGCTGCTGTCGAAGCCTTCGAAAGCTACGCCTTCCCCAGCCGCGACGACGCGACCCGCAAGGGCGTGCGCACCGATGCGGTGGTGGTGATTCGCGACGGCCAACTGATCTACGAACGCTACGCCGGCCCAACCAGCGCGCAGACGCCGCACCTGGCCTGGTCGATGAGCAAGAGCGTGATGGCCAGCGTCCTCGGTGTGGCCTTCGGCGAGGGCAAGTTCCAGCTCGACGACCCGGTCGCCCAGCATTACCCGGCCTTCGCCGACCATCCCGATATCAGGATGCGCGACCTGCTGCACTGGGCCTCCGGCCTGGCCTGGCAGGAAGAGTACGAATACGCGCCGGTGCGCTCCTCGGTGGTGGCGATGCTCTACACCCGTGGCCGCGACGACATGGCGAAGTTCACCGCCGGCTTCGCTGCCGATGCCGAGCCGGGCAAGCGCTTCCGCTACTCCAGCGGCGACAGCAACGTGCTTTCCGCCACGCTCAAGCAGATGGTCGGCAAGGACTACGCGAACTACCCCTGGACCGCGCTGTTCGAGCCGCTGGGCATCCAGTCGGCCGTCTGGGAGCGCGATGCCAGCGGTACCTTCGTCGGCTCGTCCTATGCCTACATGACTGCCCGCGACATGGCGCGCATCGGCCTGCTGATGGAGCGCGACGGGCGCTGGAAGGATCGCCAGTTGCTGCCACAGGACTGGATGAAATTCGTTCTTGCGCCGTTCCCCGAGTACCAGCCTGATCCGAAGAAACCCAACGAAGCGGTGCCCGGTGGCCAGTGGTGGCTCAATCGCCCGGTGGCCGGCGCGCCGGTACCCTGGCCGGATGCGCCCGAAGACACCTTCGCCGCGCTCGGCCACTGGGGCCAGGCGCTCTACGTGATCCCCGAACAGAAGCTGGTGATCGTCCGCTACGCCGACGACCGCGACGGCAGCTACCAGCACGACGCCTTCCTCAAACTCGCCCAGGCGGCCTTCGCCCACGGGGAGGTGCAGCCATGATCCGCCGCCATCCGATCCTCAGCGTTCTCGTCCTTCTGATCGTCGCGCTGGCCGTGGTGATCTGGCAGAACCGCATCCATCTCGCGGCCTTCCCCGGCATCATCGGCGCCTACACCGCCAAGGAGTACTGCTCCTGTCGCTACGTTATGGGGAACTCGGCAGACTATTGCCAGGCCTATACCAAGCAGTACGTGCCGACCAGCGGCTTCCTCGACGACGAAGCGCGCAAGCGGGTGACCGCCCGCGGCCTCGGCAGTACACAGACAGCCGCCTGGCTCGGTGCGCGCGAGGGATGCCAACTGATGCCCCAGGCGGATGATTTGCCCGAATCGGGCAACCACTGAGAACGCGATTACGATCTGCTGCGCGTCGGCAGAACGGCGTTAAAAACAGGCTCGGACTGCTCATTTACCGCTTGTAAACTGCGCATCCTCGCCTGTTTTTGCCTTGTTCTGCTCTAGCTCGCGAGATCGTAATCACGTTCTGACGGGCGCGTTCCACGGAGCGGGGCGACCCGCTTCGGAGGACGAATGCATTCTTTTGTAACAGGAGCCGTGTGCGCATTGCTGGTGCTGGCCAGCCCCCTGGCGCTGGCCGAATGGCAACTGGACGGCGACACCTCGCGGATCAGCTTCGTCTCGGTCAAGCGCGGCAAGATGGCAGAAGTGCAGCGCTTCGACCGCCTTTCCGGACAGATCGACGACCAGGGCGCGGTGCGCGTGGTGGTGCCGCTGGAGTCCATCGACAGCGGCCTGGCGCTGCGCGACGAGCGCATGCGCAACTCCTTCTTCGAGATCGAGCGCTTCCCCGAGGCGATCGTCAGCAGCCAGCTGGACCTGAGCCGTTACGACGACCTGCGGGTCGGCCAGTCGCGCCAGGAAACCGTGGACTTCAACCTCGACCTGCACGGCCAGCAGCGCCGGCTGAAGTCACAGGTGCTGGTCAGCCGCCCCAGCGAGAGCCGCATCGAGGTGACGACCCTGGAGCCGCTGGTGCTCAAGCTGATCGACTTCGGCCTGGAAGAGAAACTCGAGCCGCTCAAGGAAGTCGCCAACGTGCCTTCGATCACGCCCGAGGTGCCGGTGTTCGCGGTGCTGGGGTTCAGCCAGGTGATCAAGCAGGCGCCGTGATCGTTGTGGATCGGCATCTTCGTTCGTGCCGATCTTCTCTGCGATTCGCCGGCCAGGCGGCGTTGGGCGGGTTCGCGAGCAAGCTCGCTCCTACAGGCCGGATGCTCCTCGTAGGAGCGAGCTTGCTCGCGAACCGCACGGCACAGCGTCAATCGCGAAAACAGCCAGCCTTAAGCCCGCGCCGCAATTGCCGGCAAGTCTGGCTGGAAGCGAAAGCCGGAGCCCACGCTGCAACTGGAAGCGCTGATGAACACGAAGGCGAGCAGCAGGATGGTTTTCATGGCGGTCTTCCTGTCAATCAGGATCGGGCTACCTCCAGTGTAGGTCGTGCCGCCCGGCGCGCGCCGAAGGTCACGAAACTGCCCGCTGCGAACAGCCACGCGCTGACCCCACCGTAGCCCAGCACCCAGCCGAAGCCCTGCACCAGTGCCGCCCGCGCGCTGGCCGGGGCATCGGGGCCCAACTGGCCGGCGGCGATGCTGGCGGCCTGTTGCAGCTTCTCGCTGCCGTTCACGCCGTGCAGCCCGGCAGCGACGCCCCAGAGCAGGATCAACCCCATCACCGCGATATTGATCGCCAGGGAAATCATCCGCGCGCTCATGTCGATGCCCGAGGCCATCCCCGCGCGGGCGGCGGGCACGGCGGCGGTGGAGGTGTTGGTCACCGTGGTGTTGGTCATGCCCAGCCCGATGCCGGCCAGCACGCAGCCGGGCAGCAGGGTCAGCCAGCTGGCGTGATCCACGGCGCTACCCCAGAGCATCAGGAAGAAGCCGGTGCCGATCACGAACATTCCGCCGGGTATCACCCAGCCGGGGTGGAAGCGGTGCGCCAGGCGCTCGGCGATGGGCGGCACCAGCAGCGTCGGCAGCGTGTACGCCAGCAACGACCAGCCGGCCTTCACGTCGCCGTAACCGAGCACGCCGTGGTAGTAGACCGGCAGGTAGATCATCAGCGGCCAGAAGCTTGCGTTCATCCCCGCCGAGCCGAACATCGCGCCGGAAAACGCGCGGGTGCGCAGCACGGAGAAGTCGAACATCGGGTGGGCGACGCGGCGCTCGATCAGGACAAAGGCGGCGAGGCTGGCCAGGCTGAGCAGCAGGATCGCCAGCGCGGCCGGGCTGGTGAAACCCATGCCGGCGCCCTGGGTGATGTAGAACACGATGCCGAGCACGGCCAGTGACAGCGTGAGCATGCCGCCGATATCCAGCCGCTCGGCTTGCGGATCGCGCGACTCCACCGCGCCGTACTGCGCCAGCGCGAGGGTCAGCAGGGCGAGCGGCCCGTGTACCAGGAACACCCACTGCCAGCTGGCCAGGGCGACGATGGCGCTGCCGATGATCGGCCCGAAGCCCAGGCCGATGCCGAACACCACGCCCCAGGCGGCGAAGGCGCGCACGCGTTCGGCCGGGTCGCTGAACTGGCTGGTCAGCACCGCCACCTGGCAGATCAGCATGACGCCGCCGGCGGCGCCTTGCAGGAAGCGCCCGGCGATCATGCTCGGCATGTCGCCCGCCAGCCCGCAGAGCAACGAGGTCAGGCCGAACAGCGCCAGGCTGATGACGAACAGGCGCTTGCGGCCGAAGCGGTCGGCCAGGGTACCGGCGGCCATCAGTACGCTGGTGACGGCGATGGTGTAGGCGTTCATCACCCATTGCAGGTCCTGGAAGTCGCCGTGCAGTACCCGCTCAAGGGCTGGCAGGCTCGCCGGTACGCTGGAGATTTCCAGGCCGAACATCATCGAGGACAGGCATACCGCGGCCAGGGCGATGAGGTTTCTGGGGTTATGGAGGGCAGTCATGAGGATGGCTCCGTGGGACGAGCCACTATTCTGAAAAAGAACAGGGTTCCCCATTGGCGCCATTTGGTCCCATCATTGGGGCTCTTGAGGACTCAAAAGGGGCTGCCTGATGGATGACCGACTCGATGGCATTGCCACCTTCGTCCAGGTGGTGGATGCCGGCAGCTTCGCGCTTGCAGCGGAGCGTTTGAACCTCACGCGCTCGGCGGTCGGCAAGGCCATTGCCCGGCTGGAGGCGCGCTTGGGGGTGCGCCTGCTGCAACGCACCACCCGCAGCCAGAGCCTCACCGACGACGGCCAGGTGTTCTACGACAGCTGCGTGCGTGCGCTGGCCGAGCTGGAGGCCGCGCACACTGCGCTGGAGGGCGGTCGGATGGAGCCGCGCGGGCGCCTGCGGGTCAGCGTGCCGATCTCCTTCGGCCACCTCTGCGTGGTGCCGCTGATGCTGGAGTTGGCGCGGAAATACCCTTCGCTGAAGATCGACATGTCCTTCACCGACCGTCGCGTCGATTTGGTGGAGGAGGGTTTCGACCTTGCAGTGCGCATTGGTCCGCTGGGCGATAGTGCAACGCTCGCCGCGCGCAGACTGGGTGCGCAATACACCAGCATCGGTGCGGCGCCGTCCTACATTGCCCAGTGTGGGATGCCCGTGGGCCTGGACGATCTTGTCGGCCACGCCGCCATCAGCTATTCGGTCGCCGGTGTCACCTCGCCCTGGAGTCTGCGTGACGATGACGGCCATCGGCGTCGTATCGACATTGATCCGCAACTGAGCATGGACGACCTGCAGGCGATCGCCGCAGCCGCCGTGGCCGGATTTGGTCTGGCTCGTCTGCCTTCCTGGCTGCTGTCTCGGCATGTGAGGAGCGGCGAGCTGGTAGTCGTCAAGGGGCGTTGTAATCAGCCGCCGCAGGATATCCATGTGGTGTGGCAGAAGACCCGCTACATGCCGTCGAAGATCCGTTGCGCCATCGATGCGCTGGTGGCCGGGATTCCGGCGCTGCTGGCCGACTGAACCATTGGCGCCGGCGCCTGCCCAAAGGGCTCGCCGGTTGGCTGGTTTGCAAGCCGACGGCGGGCCGCTATCGTTGGCCGTTGGTCCATCCGTTTCCATGTAAGGGATTTCATGCGCTCGCTGTTCGCCTTCCTCTTCGCGGCCTGCTTCGCCGCTTCCGCCCAGGCTGCCTGGTACCTCGACTACGAGTCCTCGCGGCTGACCTTCGTCACCACCAAGAACGCCGATATCGCCGAGGTAAACCGCGTCCTGGTGATGCACGGCAAGGTGGAGGAGCAGGGGCAGGTGGAGCTGCGCATCGAGATGGATTCGGTGAGCAGCGGCATTCCGCTGCGCGATGAGCGCCTGCGCGACAAGCTGTTCGATACCGAGAAGTTTCCCGAGGCACGCATCACCTCGCGCATCGACCTGCGCCCGATCACCGAACTGGCCAGCGGCGTGCAACTGGAGATGCGCCTGCCACTGCGCCTGGAGCTCAATGGCCAGGCGAAGAACTACCGCACCGACGTGCTGATCACCCGCTTGGACGAGCACCGCTTCCAGGTGGTGACCCTGCAGCCGCTGGTGATCAATGCCGCTGACTTCGGCCTCGCGCCGGGCGTGGCGCAGCTGCGCAAACTGGCCGGGCTGAAGAGTATCGGCCTGTCGGTGCCGGTGGGCGCCGTGCTGATCTTCGCCTCGCGGTGAGCGGCCCGATCTTCCCCTGGCGGACGGGCAACCGTTTCGCCCTGCTCTGCGATGGCGAGCGCTTCTTCCCGCGCATGTTCCAGGCCATCGACAGCGCCGAGCGGCAGATCGAACTGGAACTCTACCTGGTGGAAAGCGGCAGTTGCGCCGAGGCGTTGCTCGACCGGCTGCTGGCTGCCCTGGGGCGCGGCGTGAAGGTGCGTTGCCTGTTCGACGCCTTTGGCAGCTTGAAGCTTTCCAGCGCCTGGACGCGCCAGTTGCTGGAGGCCGGCGGCGAGCTGCGCCACTACAACCCGCTGAACTGGAAAGCCGGCCTGCGCAACCTGTACCGCGACCACCGCAAGCTGTTGCTGGTAGATGAGCGCATCGCCTATGTCGGTGGCACCGGCGCCACCGACGAGTTCTGGTCCGCGCGGGAGAACCGCAGCGACTGGCACGAAGTGATGGTGGAAATGACCGGGAACATCGTCGCCGACTGGCAACGTCTGTTCGAGCGGCAGTGGAATGCGTGCCTCGGCGTGCGGGCCTGGAAGCCGCGGGAGGAAGTCCTGCTGACCCGCCTGCCGCCGATTCCCAGCTACGGCGAAGGTTTGGCGCGCGTTGCCTATGCGGATGCCGGCCAGCATCGTGACATCCTCCAGGCGCTGGTTCGTTCGCTGCGTGGTGCGCACCAGCGCGTCTGGTTGGCGACACCGTATTTTCTGCCGACCTGGAAGGTCCGTCGTGCACTGCGCAAGGCTGCACAGCGCGGTGTCGACGTGCGCCTGCTGCTCACCGGCCGGCTCACCGACCATGCGCCCGTGCGTTACGCCGGTCAGCGCTATTACCCTGGACTGTTGCGCGCCGGGGTGAAGATCTTCGAATACCAGCCGCGCTTCCTTCATCTGAAGATGGTACTGGTCGATGACTGGGTCAGCGTCGGCTCGTGCAACTTCGATCATTGGAACCTTCGGTTCAATCTGGAGGCCAATGTAGAAGCGTTCGATCCGCCATTCACCGCGGCGGTGGCCGATTGTCTGGCTGCCGACTTCGCGCAGAGCCGCGAGATCGACCTGGGTTTCTGGCGCGCGCGCCCCTGGTGGAAACGCCTTCGCGAGCGACTGTGGGGCTCGCTGGACCGACTGGTGGTGAACTTCCTCGACCGCCGCCGATGACGTCGCAGGGTTGTCTGTCGAGTAGGAGGTCGGTGTGGAAAAGATTCAAAAGGAGCGTTTCATCGGGCTGGAGTGGCTGCGCTTCCTGATGGGCCTGTACGTGGTGATCTACCACACGCTGCACAGTTACCCGGCGGAGCAGAAATTCGCCGGCCTCGATGACCTGACTGCCCTGGGCTTTTTCGCCACCAGCACCTTCTTCGTGCTCTCCGGCTTCCTGCTCTGCCACGTCTACGTCACCGACGGGCACCTGCGCGAGAGCCCGCGCAGCTTCTTCACCAAGCGCCTGTCCAACCTCTACCCGCTGCACATCTTCTCGATCCTGCTGACCATCGCCGTGCTGCTGGTGGTGAGCGGGCTGGGCATCGGCCCGGACCTGGACCAGGCGACGCCGCGCTTCGTCATCTACGACACCAACGAAGCCATCGGCCGGTTGCAGCCGGAGCTGTTCCACCACTGGATGAGCGACCGCGAACTGCTGTTCAACAGCATCCTCCAACTCACCATGCTGCAGGCCTGGAACCCGTATTACCTGACCTTCAACGCGCCGCTCTGGTCGCTGTCGACGCTGTTCTTCTTCTACCTCTGCTTCCCCTTCGTCGCCCCGCGCCTGGCGCGGCTGCAGCACAAGTGGCGCTGGCTGCTGGCGCTGTGGGTGCTCTACCTGATCCCGCCGATCCTGGTGGTTGCCAGCGAGCAGTACGGCATGCCCTGGACCGGCCTGCTGCACCGCAACCCGCTGCTGCGATTGCCGGAGTTCCTCAGCGGCATCCTCGCCTACGGACTGTTCCGCGAGTACAAGGACGCCGGCCATCTGCCCGGCCGCGGAATGCTGGTGGCGATGGGCGCGTTCGTGCTGGCCAATTTCCTGGTTGCCGATTACCTCTACACTCACGGCGCGAAGTTCTGGTACTTCCTGCTACACAACGGCCTGTTGCTGCCGGCCCAGCTGATGCTGGTGTACATGAGCGCTTTGCCGCGCGATCCGAAGAGCAGCGTGATCCGTCATTGGTCGCCGCGATTGGGCGCTGCATCGTTGTCACTGTTCGCCTTGCACGTGCCGCTGTTCACGCTGTTCTCGCGAACGGAAAAACTGATTCGTGCACCGGGGGATTGCCTCGCGGACTGGGCTTTCTGTGTCGAGTCCGCGACCCATCAGCAGTTGTCGATCTGGCTGTATCCGTTGTTCCTGCTGTTCATGGTCGCCAGTTGCGTGCTGGTGCAGGAGCGCTGCGTGGTGCCGGTGCGCAAATGGCTGGTGCGCCACCTGTTGCCGGTGCCGCCCACACCGCCAGCCCCGCGGCGACGGGTGGTTACCGAGTCGTAATCCATCGTTGGGCCGTTCGCGAGCAAGCGCGCTCCGACAGGTTGCGCTCTTCGTAGGAGCGAGCTTGCTCGCGAACCAGAAACAGCGCCGCCCTTCACCGGCTTCTGCCGACCTGCGCTGCCGGTGCTAGGTTTTCTGCAGTGCCGCCGCTGCGGCCCCTTGCGGAAGAAAGCCACCATGCCCATCGAGTTCCGTCTACTCAGCGGCGGCGCCCTTCGCCCGTTCATCGATGATCTGGCGCGACTGCGCATCACCGTGTTCCGTGATTATCCGTACCTCTACGACGGCGGCCCGGAATATGAAGCCGGATACCTCGACAGCCATGTGCGCTCGGCCTGGAGTCTGTGCGTACTGGTGATCGATGAGGGCCGGGTAGTGGGGGCTTCGACCGGGCTGCCGCTGGTGGACGAGGCCGAGGCTCTCCAGCAACCGCTCCTCGCGCAGGGCTGGAACCCGGAACGAATCTTCTATTTCGGCGAGTCGGTGGTTCTGCCGGAGTACCGCAGCACCGCTTTCGACCTGCGTTTCTTCGAGGAGCGCGAGCGCTTTGCGCGCGGCCTGGGACGCTTCGATTGGGCGGCCTTCTGCGCTCTTCGGCGACCACCGGAGCATGCCGCGCGACCTGCCGGTTATCGCTCACCGGACGCCTTCTGGCTGCAGCGCGGCTTCACTCCGCAGCCCTCCCTGCGGATCGAATACCACTGGCGCGATATCGGTGGGCAGCGAGAGACTGCGAAATCGATGATGTTCTGGCTAAAGGAACTGAGCTGACTCGGGTTCAGTAACCGGCTTCGCGCTGGTGGCGGATCGCGAGGATGACCCGTGTTTCTCCATCGATGTGGTAGCGAGCTATGTAGCCGCTGTCACCGAAGTCGATGGGCCATTCGCGGAATTCGATCGGCAGGTCATCGATCAGTCGCCCCATCTGCGGATAGGCCCCCAGCGCCTGGGTGGCCTGGAGAATGATCTGGCCGGCGCGGCGGGCGGCGGTGGGATTGGTTTCCCGGAGGAATCGGCGCAGGCGGTCGAGGTCGCGAAGCGCTGCGGGCGCGTAGATCACTCGCATTTTGGTGCGGCTTGCTCGTCCTCATCGCCCCAGCTGTTCAGCCAGCTCTCCACCGCTTCGGCAGTGACGTGCTGGCCGGTCGCCTGGAATTCTTCCCAGGCCTGCTCGGTGTCGCGCTTGAGCTTCTCGCGCTGCTCTTCACGCACGACGTATTGGCCGATGGCTTCACGCATGATCCAGTGCGGCGAGCGCTGGCGCAGTTCGGCCAGCTCGCGCACGCGGGCGAGCATTTCCTCGTCGAGTTTGACTGAAGTGGCCATGGCGGCACCTGTGTAGTTAAAGGTAATACCGGGTAATACTTCGCTCTGGGTGCAGCAGTGTCAAACAGGTTGGGATGAGCGGGGCTCGCCCTGGCGTTTGTGTGAACTCTTCGACCCGGACTTTCGACGGGTGGCAAGCTCACGCGCCGTGGTTATGCTCCGGGCATAACCATAAGAGGGACTTTCCATGCTCCGACTGGCCCTGTGCGCCTTTCTCCTGATGCTGGCCGGCTGCAGTTCGCCCGGCGCCTTCTTCGGCGCGGTGGACGGGCCGCAGTACAGTGCGCAGCCCGCGGATTCGCAGCAGGCCACGGTGTACCTCTACCGGCCGCAGAACCAGTGGTCCGATGAAGAACTGGAAGCGCCGGGGCTGTTCCTCAACAACGAGCTGATCGGCAGCCTGCCGAGCAACGGCTACTTCACACTGCACTTCGCCCCCGGCAGTTATCCACTACAGATGCGCCGCCCGCTGCTGGGCAGCTTCTGGACCTTCTTCGCCGGTGGCAGTCTGGACTTCACCCTGATCGCCGGCTTCACCCTGGAGGCCCGCGCCGGCGAGGTTTATTACCTGCGCTACGACGAAACCCACACGCCACCCAAATACGAGCACACCGCCGGCCAGGGCGCTGGCCCCCTGCAACTGGTGGGCAAGGAGCTGGGCTCTCGGGAAATCCCCGCCACGCGCCAGGTGCAGGAGCCGGTGAGCATCGCCGCCAGTGGCAAGGAAGTCGAAGGGCCGGGCTTCTTCGAGCGCATCGGCCTCTGACCGTGCTGTAGTAGCGGCGTATTACCCCGCCGCCAGCGTGACTGTCTAAGCTCTCCCGCATGCCCCGCCGCCACGGCGGGGCCCTGCCGGGAGGATGCCCCAGATGGCCGCGAAGAAGATCCTGATGCTGGTCGGCGACTACGCCGAAGACTACGAAACCATGGTGCCGTTCCAGGCGTTGCTGATGGTCGGACACACCGTCCACGCCGTCTGTCCGGACAAGAAGGCCGGCCAGAGCATCCGTACCGCCATCCATGATTTCGAAGGCGACCAGACCTATAGCGAGAAGCCGGGTCACAACTTCGCCCTCAACGCCAACTTCGCCGATGTGCGCGCCGACGACTACGACGCGCTGCTGATCCCCGGCGGCCGCGCCCCGGAATACCTGCGCCTGAATGCGAAGGTGATCGAACTGGTGAAAGCCTTCGACACCGCGAAGAAGCCCATCGCCGCCGTCTGCCATGGCGCCCAGCTGCTGGCCGCTGCTGGCGTGCTCAAGGGGCGCGCGTGCAGTGCGTACCCGGCCTGTGGCCCGGAAGTCACGCTGGCCGGTGGTGAGTACGTGGACATCCCGGTAGACGCCGCCCATGTCGACGGCAACCTGGTCACCGCGCCCGCGTGGCCGGCGCACCCCGCCTGGCTGGCGAAGTTTCTCGACGTACTGGGCACCAGGATCAGCCTGTAAACTTGCCCGCTCCCGAAGCAGGAGAAGCCGTCCATGTGCGAACTCTATGTAAAGGCCGACCCGATCCTCTATGAGTCGCGCTCCCGCTCGCTGCGCATCCGTGGCGTGGTCACCACGCTGCGCCTGGAGAACCAGTTCTGGGACATCCTGCGCGAGATCGCCGAGGTGGACGGCATGACCACCAACCAGTTGATCGCCAAGCTCTATGACGAGGTGATGGACTATCGCGGGGAGGTGGTGAACTTCGCTTCCTTCCTGCGGGTGAGCTGTACGCGCTTCCTCGCCCAGCGCCGTGACAACGTCGTGGAGCTGAACCGGGTGCCGCGCAGCGCCTGAGCCCTGCTGCCGACCGTTACGGGATCGGACTCATCCGCGATCGGCCTGCCCCTGCATCGAAGCCACAGACATTCACCCATGAAAAAGCCCGGCACATGGCCGGGCTTTTTCATGGGGCGGTCATGCAGTGATCACTGCACTTCCACCGCCAGGTTCTCGGCGATCTTCTTCTGCCAGATGGCCGGGCCGGTGATGTGCACCGACTCGCCATGGGTGTCGACCGCGACGGTCACCGGCATGTCCTTCACTTCGAACTCGTAGATCGCTTCCATGCCCAGTTCGGCGAAGGCCAGGACCTTGGACTTCTTGATCGCCTGGGCGACCAGGTAGGCGGCGCCGCCCACGGCCATCAGGTAGACGGCCTTGTTGTCCTTGATCGCCTCGATGGCGATGGGGCCGCGCTCGGACTTGCCGATCATGCCCAGCAGACCGGTCTGCTCGAGGATCTGGCGGGTGAACTTGTCCATGCGGGTCGCGGTGGTCGGGCCAGCCGGGCCAACCACTTCGTCACCGACCGGATCGACCGGGCCGACGTAGTAGATGAAGCGGCCTTTCAGGTCCACCGGCAGCTCTTCGCCCTTGTTCAGCATGTCGACCATGCGCTTGTGCGCAGCGTCGCGACCGGTGAGCATCTTGCCGTTGAGCAGAATGGTCTCGCCCGGCTTCCAGCTCTGCACTTCCTCGGGGGTGATGCTGTCGAGGTTGACGCGGCGCGCGGACGGGCCGGCTTCCCAGACGATTTCCGGGTAGGCGTCCAGCGACGGCGCTTCCAGTTCGGCCGGGCCGGAGCCGTCGAGCACGAAGTGTGCGTGGCGGGTGGCGGCGCAGTTGGGGATCATGCAGACCGGCAGCGAGGCGGCGTGGGTCGGGTAGTCCATGATCTTGACGTCGAGCACGGTGGTCAGGCCGCCCAGGCCCTGGGCGCCGATGCCCAGCTGGTTGACCTTCTCGAACAGCTCGAGGCGCATTTCCTCGATCTTGTTCTGCGGGCCGCGGGCCTTCAGCTCGTGGATGTCGATCTCGTCCATCAGGACTTCCTTCGCCATCACCGCGGCCTTCTCGGCGGTACCGCCGATGCCGATGCCGAGCATGCCCGGCGGGCACCAGCCGGCGCCCATGGTCGGAACGGTCTTCAGCACCCAGTCGACGATGGAGTCGGACGGGTTGAGCATGGCCATCTTCGACTTGTTCTCGGAGCCGCCGCCCTTGGCCGCCACGTCCACTTCCACGGTGTTGCCGGGGACGATGGAGTAGTGGATCACCGCCGGGGTGTTGTCCTTGGTGTTCTTCCGGCTACCTGCCGGGTCGGCCAGGATGGAGGCGCGCAGGACGTTCTCCGGCAGGTTGTAGGCGCGACGCACGCCTTCGTTGATCATGTCGTCGACGCTCATGGTGGCGCCGGCCCAGCTCACGTCCATGCCCACGCGGACGAACACGGTGACGATACCGGTGTCCTGGCAGATCGGGCGATGACCGGTGGCGCACATGCGCGAGTTGATCAGGATCTGCGCCATCGAGTCCCGGGCGGCCGGCGATTCTTCGCGCAGGTAGGCCTCATGCATGGCCTGGATGAAATCAACCGGGTGGTAGTAGGAGATGAACTGCAGGGCATCGGCGACGCTCTGGATCAGGTCGTCTTGCTTGATCACGGCCATGGAGCACGGTCCTCTTCAGGCGGGTAGTACAGGCATGGGGCCTGTTACATCGGGAATTCGCCGACACGGCTGCGGCGAAAAAAGGCGCCGTAGTATACCGCCGCGGCCGCTCGCCGCGCACCCGCCAGCGATCCGACCTTGGTCCCAGATGGACTCTGAACCTTGCCAGGGCCGCCCACATTCCGATCGGCTAGGCACTGGGGCGCTTTGATAGTAGAGTGAGGGCAAGGTGCCATTACGGGATGGAGCCCCATGAGCACGCTGAAACCACCTCTGAAGCAGCACGCCTTACAAAAACTACTCATCAGGCGATTCGGCATGGCCCTCGGGACCTATGCCCTGGCGCTGCTGTTGTTGTGGTTGGCGGTGTTCGGCGAGTTCTATCGCGCGCCCGTCAGCTTCGCCCTGACCTGCACCCTGCTGGTCGCCGGCAGTCAGCTGGTGTTCGGCTGGCTCTTCCTCACCGGGCGCAACCAGCGCTTCACCGACCCGAGCATGACCGAGCCGCAGGTCTTGGTGGCGGTGGTCTGGAACACTCTGTTCCTGGCCAACGTGGATACCGCGCGCGGCACGCTGATGGTGCTCTACGTGCTGATCCTGCTGTTCGGTGTCTTCCAGTTGCAGCCCAGGGTGTTCGCCCGCTGTGCGGCGCTGGCCTTCATCGCCTTTGCCGGGCTCAACCTCCACGAAGCCTTCCAGCAACGCCTGCAACTGCCGGCCCAGGCCGTGTTGCAGTTGCTGGTGCTGTTTATCGTGCTGACCTGGCTGAGCCTGTTCGCTGGCTACGTGCAGTCGCTGCGCCAACGCATGCGTCAGCGCCGCTACGCGCTGCAGGCGCACCAGGACACGTTGCGCGGCATGATGCGCCAGCTCGAAGACCTGGTCGCTACCGACGAACTCACCGGTCTGTTCAACCGCCGGCATTTTCTCCGTCTGGCCGGTCGTGCGCTGGAAGAAATGCGCGAAGGCCAGCGCCACGGCCTGGCGCTGATCGACCTCGATCACTTCAAGCGCATCAATGACGTTCACGGCCACGCCGCCGGCGACCGCGTGCTGCAGACCTTCGCCGCCGTGGCGCGGGCCTGCCTGCGCGAGGGCGATGTGCTGGCACGCTACGGCGGCGAGGAATTCGTCCTGCTGTTGCCCAACGCCGATGCCGACCGCCTGACCACCTGCTGTGAACGCCTGCGGATGGCCTATGCCGCGGCAGAGCCGGTGGGCGTGAACATCGAAAGCCTGAGCCTTTCCGCGGGCATGACCCTGCTCGATGCCAACGACGATCTAGACGAAGCCTTGCAACGGGCCGACCAGGCGCTCTACCGTGCGAAACGCAGCGGACGCAACCGCTGCGATGCCGCATGGGAGTGGACGCGTGCCTGAGATACAGGCCGGATCGCAACGCTTTTCGGTCAGCCCCGGAACCAACCTGCTCGATGCCCTGCGCGGGGCCGGCATCGCTGTGCCCTACAGTTGCCGGGCCGGCAGTTGCCATGCCTGCCTGGTACGTTGCACGCAGGGAGAAGTCCTCGATGCCCTGCCCGACGCCCTCGATGCAGCACGGCGAGACCAGGGCTGGCGGTTGTCCTGCCAGTGCCGGGTGGTCGGCGACATTGCGGTGGAAACCTTCGACCCGCAACGTGACGGCCTGCCCGCCACGGTCGCCGAACTGGACTGGCCAGCCCCCGACGTGCTGCGCCTGCGCCTGGCCCCGCAACGCCCGCTGCGCTACGGCGCTGGGCAGCACCTGATTCTCTGGAGTGCCGACGGCATTGCGCGGCCGTACTCGCTGGCCAGCGTACCGGGGCTCGATCCCTGGCTGGAGTTCCACATCGACTGTCGCGAGCGCGGTGCCTTCGCCGATTTCGCCCGTGAGCTGAAGATCGGTGACGCTGTGCGCCTGGGCGAACTGCGCGGAGGCGCACTGCACTATGACCCGGAATGGCACGAGCGGCCGCTGCTGCTGATGGCCTCCGGCACCGGCCTGGCACCGCTCTGGGGCGTCCTGCGTGAAGCGCTGCGGCAGCATCACAGCGGGCCGATCCGCGTCATTCACCAGGCCCATGATCGTGCTGGCCATTACCTCGCCCAACCCCTGCAAACCCTGGCCGCCAGCCACCCGGAGCTGGAGGTCACGCTGATGACCACGGCCGAGTCGACCGAGGTTTTGGCGCAACTCCGGCTTGTTTCGCGGCGAACACTCGCCTTACTCTGCGGCCATCCCGCCAGCGTCGATGCCTTCGCCCGCCGCCTTTACCTCTGCGGCGTGCCCCGTGGCCAGACCCTGGCCGACCTGTTCCTGCCCCACGCCTGAACCGGTCGCTCCACTCAAAAACAACAAGGACTTGCCATGAGCGAACAGATTCTCGTCGAGCGCGAAGAGGGCCTGCTGACCCTGCGCCTGAACCGTCCGGACAAGATGAACGCGCTGACCCGCACCATGTATGCGGGGCTCGCCGATGCCCTGGAAGCGGCGCAGGAGGATCGTTCGGTGCGTGTGGTGCTGATCACCGGCAACGCCGAGTGTTTCACCAGCGGCAACGACATCGTCGACTTCCTCCAGGAGCCGCCGAGCGGCCCGGACAGTGCGGTGTTCCGCTTCATGCGCGCGCTGATGGAGTTCACCAAGCCGGTGGTCGCTGCCGTCGCTGGCCCGGCCGTGGGCATCGGCACCACGCTGCTGCTGCACTGCGACCAGGTATTCATCGCCAAGGGCGCCAAGCTGAAGATGCCCTTCGTCAACCTCGGCCTGTGCCCGGAGTTCGGCTCCAGCTTCCTGGTGCCGCGCCTGGTCGGCCCGGTGAAGGCTTCCAGCCTGTTGCTGCGCGGTGAAGGTTTTACCGGCGAGCAGGCCGTGGCCTACGGCATTGCCAATGAGGCGCTGGAAGACGGGGCGGCTGCGCTGCAGCGTGCCCGCGAGGTCTGCCAGGCCTTCCAGCAACTGCCTCCGGCGGCGGTGGCGCTGAGCAAGCGCCTGCTGAAAGCGCCTTTCATCGAGCAATTGCGCCGCGTGGTGGCGGAGGAGGGGCAGCACTTCGTGCAGCGCCTGCACTCCCCGGAAGCCCACGAAGCGCTGAGCGCCTTCACCCAGCGTCGCCAGCCGGATTTCTCCAAGTTCCTCTGAGGCAGGTTGCCCACACAATCTGTGGAACGCGTTGTGGATAAGCTCTGGGGCAACCTGCAGAACCCACGCCGCGCATGGCCTGCAGGGGATTGAGCGGTATTTGAGCGATGCCGTGCCGGTTGCCCACAGTAGATGTGGAAGGCGTTGTGGATAAGCTCTGATGCAACCGCTGCAAGCCAGGCGCCATAGGCCTTGGCGCGGATTGGACAGGAATTGAGCAGCGCGAGCTTTTGCTCTTCGTAGGACCGAGGGGAACGCCCAGTGCTTGCTCGCGAACAAGCCCCTGCTGCGATCCTGGTTCGCGGGCAAACTCGCTCCAACAAGGTCCCTGCAACGGAAATGAAAAGGCCGCCCCGAGGGCGGCCTTTTTGTTGCTGACGCAGGGTCAGACCAGCAGGTCGCCCACGTGCAGCACCTTCATGGTGTTGGTGCCGCCCTGGGCGGTGTAGCTGTCGCCCTTGGTCAGGATCACCCAGTCACCCTTGGTCACCACGCCACGCTGCAGCAGCGCGTCGACGGCTTCCTGGCTGACGCGCTCCGGCGGCAGGGCGGCCGGGTCGAACGGGATGGTTTCCACGCCACGGAACAGCGCCACGCGAGCCTGGGTTTCGCGGTGCGGGGAGTAGGCAAAGATCGGTACCGAGGAGCGGATGCGCGACATGATCAGCGGGGTGTAGCCGCTTTCGGTCAGGCAGATGATCGCCTTGATGCCCGGGAAGTGGTTGGCGGTGTACATGGCCGCCAGGGCGATGCTTTCGTCGCAGCGCTCGAAGGTCTGGCCGATGCGGTGGCTGGACTTCTTGGTGGTCGGGTGCTTCTCGGCGCCAGCGCAGATGCGTGCCATGGCCTTGACCGCTTCCACCGGGTACTCGCCGGCGGCGGATTCGGCGGAGAGCATCACGGCGTCGGTATAGTCGAGCACGGCGTTGGCCACGTCGGAGACTTCCGCGCGGGTCGGCATCGGGTTGTGGATCATCGACTCCATCATCTGGGTCGCGGTGATCACGGCCTTGTTGTAGCGGCGGGCGTGCAGAATGATCTTCTTCTGGATGCCCACCAGCTCGGCGTCGCCGATTTCCACGCCGAGGTCGCCACGGGCCACCATCACCGCGTCGCTGGCGCGGATCAGGCCGTCCAGGGCTTCGTCGTCGGCGACGGCTTCGGCGCGCTCTATCTTGGCCACCAGCCAGGCGGTGCCACCGGCTTCGGTGAGCAGGCGGCGGGCGTATTCCATGTCCTTGGCGTCACGCGGGAAGGACACGGCGACGTAGTCCAGGTCCATGCTCGCGGCCAGCTTGATATCGGCCTTGTCCTTTTCGGTCAGGGCCGGCGCGGTGAGGCCGCCGCCACGACGGTTGATGCCCTTGTGGTCGGACAGCGGGCCGCCGATCAGGACTTCGCAGACCAGTTCGTCTGCCTTCACTTCCTTCACCACCATGACCACGCGGCCGTCGTCCAGCAGCAGCTCATCGCCGATGCCGCAGTCCTTGACCAGGTCCGGGTAGTCGATGCCCACGACCTGCTGGTTGCCGTCGGTGCGCGGGTGGCTGGTGGAGAAGCGGAAGGTGTCGCCGACCGCCAGTTCGATGCGCTTGTTGGCGAACTTGGCGATGCGGATCTTCGGACCCTGCAGGTCGCCCAGCAGCGCCACGAAGCGGCCGTGCTTGGCGGCGATATCGCGTACCAGCTGGGCGCGGGCGCGGTGTTCGTCGGGAGTTCCGTGGGAGAAGTTCAGGCGGGCGACGTCGATCCCGGCGAGGATCAGCTGTTCCAGGACTTCGGGGGAATTGCTGGCTGGGCCGAGGGTGGCGACGATCTTGGTGCGGCGAAGGGACATGCGGGACTCCTAGGGGAAAGCAGCGGTCAGGTTGCCCCGCGAGCGGGTCCGAGGCAGCCAGGGCGCCATCTTACTCTCTTTCAGGTGACAGGTCTGATCACCAGCAGATCGCATTCGACTTCCTCGAAGACCCGCTCGGCGGTCTGGCCGATCAGCGCGTTGTCGAGCTGGCCGCGGGCGACAGCGCCCATCAGCAGCAGGTCGATGCCGTGCTCCTTTACATAGGTGGGGATTAGCTCCTCGGCGAAGCCTTGGCCCAGGTGAGTACGTGCTCGGTCGATCTGTGGATAACTGGCCAGCAGGGCGTCGAAGGCCTTGCGGTGATGCGCCTCGGTACGCAGTACGTAATTTTCATAGTCGGCCAACAGTTCGGCGTTGAATGCGAGGGTGTGCGGCAGGGCCATGTAGGCGTGCAGGTAATGGGCGTCGAGTTGCAGGCGCTGCTCCAGTTCGCGGGCCACCATGATCAGTCGATGGTCCAGCGTGGCGGGGACGTCGCCGCTGTGCAGCGGATCGACGGCGGCGCACAGGCTCCTGCCGGCCCACTCGCCATGCTGCACCAGCCACAGCGGCTGCGGGCAGTGGCGGATCAGTTGCCAGTCGTTGTTGGTGAGGAACAGGCGCTTGAGCAGGCTGTGGTGGTGCGCGGACTTGAGGATCAGGTCGGGCGTGGTCTGCTCGCAGTGGAGGACGACCTGGTGGTGCAGGGACTTGCCCCAGCGTACCTGGCAGTGCACATCGAGGCCGCCGTCGCGCAGCGGCTCGGCCAGCGCTTGCAGCCAGGCCAGGCGTTCGTCCAGCAGGTTGCGCTGGGCGGCGTCGAGGTCGCCGCGCTCCAATAGCAGCGCGTTGTCCAGCGCCGGGTTGTATTCGCAGGCCAGCAGCTCCAGGCGCGCGCCGCAGCGCTGGGCGATCCAGCGGGCGCGGGTGAGGGCGGGCTGGTCCTCGCGGGTCGGGTCGATGATGACGAGCAGGTGCTGCAGCTTCATGGCGGAGTCCTCGCTTGCTCTGCGCTCAATGCAGAGCAAGCGTAGACACTGGCGCCTGCCGTGCGCCTTGATGTGGCTCAGCAGCGCGCCGGGTTTGCCGTCAGCTGCGTGGCGAGGTCTGGTTCAGCGCACGATCCAGATGGCGGGCGCCCTTGTCGGCCAGCTCGCCGTTGGGGAATTCGGCGAGCTGGCGGCGCAGGTAGGCGATGGCCTTCTCGCGGTCCGGGTGGGGGTTGTCCTGTGCCATGTACATCAACCCCAGCTGGTACAGCGCCTTCTCGCGGATGTCCGGCGGGATGGCTGGATCGTTGGCGCCCAGCAGGTAGAGTTGCGCGGCCTCGTCAACACGGTCCTTGAGGACGGCACGGCGTGACAGCAGGGTCATGTCCGGATCGAGGGTCGGCTTGTTCAGGTCCAGGTTGTACTGCGGCTGCCAATCGGCCAACAGTTGCTTCGCGGTTTTCTGCACCGGGTCCTTGGCGCGCTGGCGGATGATCAGCTCTCGCGCGTCGGCATGTTCGGCAGCCTGGGTGCCGGGGAACTCGCGGTCGATGCGCTGGAAGTAGTCCATGGCCTTCTGGTCATCGCGCTGGTCGTTGTAGCGGCTCATGTAGATCAGGCCGATCTGGTACAGGGCGATCGCCCGCACTTCCGGGCTGTAGCGGGTGTTGTCGTAGCCGGTGAGGTAGAGCTTTTCGGCCTCGGCGCTCTTGCCATCGCGGATGGCCTGGGCGCTGTAGGTGAGCAGGTCGCCTTCTTCTTCCACCGCGGCGGTCATGCGCTTGTTCTTGAGCTGTTTGTACTCCGCGACTTCACCGGTGGTGATCTGCGCGACGAACAACGGCGTGGTAGGGGCGCAGGCGGCGAGCCAGGGCAGCAGCATGACGAGGGGCAGGGCATGGACGAAACGCATGGCAACTCCTTTGCGCCAGGGCGAGGTCCACGTGAGTCTAGTGGCGGGCTACAGTACGGCCAAGACGGGCCGATACACTTCCCAACGGAGGATATGCCCATGCGAACCCTTTTCCTCGCGCTGCTGGCGCTGAGTGTTACCGGCTGCACCAGCTGGTCGATGAACTATCACCTGAACAACGCCTACCGCGCGTACAAGAGCGGCGACTGCCAGCGCGTGCAACTGGAGCTGTCCGAGACCGAGCGCAAGGCCCGCGCGCGGCCGTGGATCCAGCCGGAAATCTCCATGCTGCGCGGGCAGTGCCTGGAGCGTGAGAAGTTCTACGTCGACGCGGCGCAGACCTACCAGTTCATCATCGCCCGCTACCCCACCAGCGAGTATGCTTACCGGGCCAAGGCACGCCTGGAGACACTGCGTCTCAACGGTCGGCTGCCCGGCGATTCGCGTACCTACCCGGCTACCCCCTGACCGCCGGTCGGTGGCGAACTTGAGCCAGGCCGCTAGCTGGCTAATCTCTTGAGTGCTTTGTGCAAGGAGGTACGAATGCGCGCCCTGTGGCTTTGCGCCTGGTGTTTCCCCCTGCTCGCTTCGGCGGATATCTACCGCTGGACCGACGCTCAGGGAAAGGTGCACTTCAGCGAAACACCACCGCCAGGGGCGCAACGCGTCGAGGTCAAGCCGCAGGTTGTCGAACGTGACGCGGCGACCCGCGAGCGGGAGGAACGTACCCGCCGCTTCTACGATGCGCGTCGAGATGAAAGCGCGGCCGCGCAGAGCCAGGCGGCGCAGCAGCAGGCCAAGCTGGACCAGCAGTGTGCGAAGTGGCGTCATGACCTGGAGTCGCTCAGTCATGGCGGGCGCTACTTCTCGCAGGACGGCAGTGGCGACAGGACTTACTACAGCGATGCACAGATCGACGCCGCTCGTCAGGCGCTTAGCGCACGACTGGCGGAAGGTTGTCGTTAGGACTGGCCCCCGGCGGGCAGCATCGTCATACTGGACGATATCTCATAGCGAAACGCCATTATGCGTCATCAACGACATATCGAGCGCCATCAGCTGCCCTACTACCTGAAGGTGTTCAACAGCATCACCGACAAACCGATGGGTTACCTGGGCAACGTGTCGCTGGACGGGCTGCTCCTCATCAGCCAGCTGCCGATGCTGGTGGGTGGCCGCTTCGAAATGCGCCTGAAGATCCCGGGGCATGACGGCAAGCTGCAGCTGATCGAGTTCGCCGCCACCTGCCAGTGGTGCCGCGAAGACGTCAATCCGGGCAACTACGATTCGGGCTTCAGCCTGGCGGCGGCGCCGACGGAGTACGTCGAACTGGTCGACGCGCTGCGCCGTTATTTCAGTTTTCGCCGGCAGGTGGAGTCGGTCTGAAGCGCAGGACGCGCTGACCGATCTGCTCGGTGTGGGACGCCAGGGAGTTGGTGTCCGGTCGTGGCGCGCTGTTACAGCGCGCCAGCCTTCTTCCAGCCCAGGTAACGGCTGATCAGTTCCGGCCCCAGCTGGCTCGGCCGCGCGTCGAGCACCGGCACGCCATGGGCTGCCAGCTTCTCGTGCAGGCCGGCGCGGGCGTTCAGGTAATCCACCGCACCGCAGTACGCCAGGGCTTCCTCGAAACCTTCCACCGGCGCCTGGCGCAGGCGGTCCAGCACTTCCTCGCGCAGGCTTGCGACGAGCACACGGTGCTGGCGTCCGAGGCGTTTCACCGCGGCCACCAGTTCCTCGTCATCCTCGTCGCGCAGGTTGGTCACTATCACCACCAGCGCACGGCGGCGCTGGTGCGTCAGCACGGCTTGCACGGCCGCCGGGTAGTCCGCCGGGCGCTGGCTGCTGCGCAGGTCGTAGACGCTGTTGAGCAGGGCGGTGAGCTGGGCGCTGCCTTTGGCCGGCGGCAGGTGGCGCGGTTGATCGCCTGCGAAGGTCATCAGGCCTACGGCGTCGCCCTGGCGCAGGGCGACGTAGGCCAGCAGCAGGCTCGCGTTGAGTGAATGGTCGAAGTGCGAGAGGTCGCCGTCGTGGCTGCGCATGCGCCGGCCACAGTCGAGCAGGAAGAGAATCTGCTGGTCGCGTTCGTCCTGGTATTCGCGGGCGATGGGCGTGCGCTTGCGTGCGGTGGCCTTCCAGTCGATCTGCCGCAGGGTGTCGCCGTCGCGAAACTCGCGCAACTGGTGGAAATCCAGGCCCAGGCCACGCCGCTGCCCGGAGCGCACGCCGATGCGGTTGAGCCAGTGGTCCACTGCCATGAGTTCGGCGCCGTAGAGGCGGGCGAAGTCCGGGTAGACGCGGGTTTCGTCGCGCTGTTCCAGGTAGCGCCGGCCCTTCCACAGACGCAGTGGGCTGGACAACTCGATCTCGCAGCGCTGGAAGACGAAATGCCCGCGGGACAGCGGGCGCACGCGGTAGCCCAGTTCAGTCTGTTCACCGGGGAGCAGTTCCACGGTCTGCGGCAGGTATTCGAACTCCATGCCGGCCGGCAGGTGGTCGAACACCGTGACGCGTTGTGGCTGGGCGTAGCGGTGATGGAACTGCAGACGTATCTCGCTCCAGCGGCCCAGCGGCAGGTTGCCGCTCAGTTGGCGGCGTAGCTCGGGCGAGGGCGTGCGGCGCAGCCAGAGCGCATCGGCCAGCGCCAGCAGGAGGAGCGCGCAGAGCGCCCCCCACCAGAGGCGGCCGAGCAGTGCCGATCCCGAGTCCAGGGCCTCGGCCGCGCCGAGGGCGATGGCAATCGCCAGCAGGGCGCCGAGCAACGCGAGGAGCGCGCGCGATGGCTTCATACGCGCGGCGCCGGTACCTGGTCGAGCAGTTGTTGCAGCACCTGGTCCACCGACAGGCCTTCGATTTCCAGTTCCGGCGACAGGCGCACGCGATGGCGCAGCACGGCCAGGGCGCTGCCTTTCACGTCGTCCGGAATCACGAAGTCGCCGCTGCGCAGCAGGGCGCGGGCGCGGGCGCAACGCACCAGGGCGATGGATGCACGCGGGCCGGCGCCCAGTGCCAGGCCCGGCCAGTTGCGGGTGGTACGGGCGATACGCACGGCGTAGTCGAGCACCTGGTCATCGATGGGCAGGTCGGCAGCGATCTTCTGCAGCGCCAGCACGTCCTTGTCCTTGAGCAGGGCGCGCATGGGCGCCACGTCGAGCATGTCGCTGCGCGCCGAGCGGGTGACCTGGCGCACCAGGGTCTGTTCCTCGGCCTCCAGCGGATAGTCGATGCGCAGCTTGAGCATGAAGCGGTCGAGCTCGGCTTCGGGCAGCGGGTAGGTGCCTTCCTGCTCGATGGGGTTCTGCGTGGCCAGCACCATGAACGGCTGCGGCACCGGCAGGGCGCGGCCTTCGAGGGTGACCTGGCGCTCTTGCATCACTTCCAGCAGCGCGGCCTGGGTCTTGGCCGGGGCGCGGTTGATTTCGTCGGCCAGCAGCAGGTGGGTGAACACCGGCCCCTTGCGCAGCTTGAACTGCTCGGTGGCGAGGTCGTACACGGCGTGGCCGGTGACGTCGCTGGGCATCAGGTCGGGGGTGAACTGGATGCGCGCGAAGCCGCCGTCGAAGCAGCGGGCGAGGGCGCGCACCAGCAGCGTCTTGCCCAGGCCGGGCACACCTTCGATGAGCACATGGCCGCCGGCGAGCAGGGCGGTGAGCACGTCGTCGATTACGGCCTGCTGGCCGATCAGGGCCTTCTGCAATTCGTGGCGCAGCGCCTGGGCCAGCTGGCTGGCGCGCTGGCGCTGGGCGGCGGCATTGGGGGCGGTGGTGCTGGAGGGTTCAGGCGTCTGTTCGCTCATAGGGCATTCCTGAGGCTTTGCAGGTGCGCGACCTGGCGGGTGAATTCGGCGACGGCCATGCGCTGTTGCGGATAGGGGCGCATGGCCTGGCTGATGGCGCTGACCGACATGCGCGTCATGCGGCCCAGAGCTTGCCATTGTTCGGCGACCGGCAGGCGGTCGAAGCCGGGCTGGCGCTGCCGCGCCCGGCGCATCACATCTCGTTGCAGGCCTTGCAGCAGGGCAAGCTGGCCGCGCTGGCGGAGGATGAAGTCGGCGCCGGCGCGCAGGTGTTCTTCCAGTTGCCGACGGCTGCGGTCCGGATTGGGCTGCTGCGGGCCCTGGCGCAGGCCATTGCGCCAGAGCAGCAGTGCCAGCAACAGGGCGGCAGCCAGCAGTGCCTGCGGGAAATAGCGCATCAGCAGGGTCATGAGGCTGGTGCCGTCGGCGCGGTAGACCAGGGTAACGGCGCTGTCCTGGGCCAGGTACCAGAGCAGCCAGGCGTTGTCGTAGGCGTCGAGTTCGCCGTTCTGCCAGATCCAGTTGTCGGTGAGCACGGTGATCAAGCCCTGGCCCCGCTGCAGTTGCAGCAGGTGGGTGGAGTCGGCGCTGTTGGCCCAGGCGTAGGCGAGGTTCTTCGAATCGAACAGGTGATAGTCGGTGTCGAAGTCGATATAGGCCGGGGCCTTCTCGTTCTCCAGGTAGAGCTTGGTCAGGTTCGGGTAGGGATCGGCTTCTGCATCGGCCTTGTCGGTAGTGCCGGAGGTCTGGTCCGGGTGCTCGTGTTCCACTTCTGCCTTGCCGGTATCGTCGTCCGCGCGGTCCTCGGATGGGGCTGCAGTCTGCTCGTCGGACTGAGTGGATTTCTCCTCCTCCTTGTCCTTCAGGTCGGCCGTGAGGAATTGCTGGACGCCCAGTTGATCCAGCAACAGGTCGCCACTCTTGCCTTCATCCTCGTCCCACAGGCTTTCGGCGGTGACGATGAGGTGGCCGCCGCGGTTGGCCCAGTCGAGCAGGCGGGCGTTCTGCGTCGGCGTGACGTTCTCGCGGGTGCCCAGCAGGATCAGGGTCTGGCCCTTGCTCGGCAGCTGGTCCAGCACTTCCATGCCGCGGGCGGTGGTGACACGGATGCCGCGGCCACGCAGGTACATCTCGGCGGCAAGGTAGGGGTTGGCGCGGGCCTCCGGGGAGGCGCCGTGCTCGACGGTCTCGGTGTAGGGCTCGAGGTTGCGGTACAGGTAGTAGCCGATGCCGCCGAGCACCAGCAGGACGAGCAGTACCAGCAGGGCGAGGTTGCCGCGCTTCATGCCCGCACCTCGTTACCGAACAGGTGGCGCCATTCGCCGCACAGCTGCTGCTTGAGTTCGGCCCGCGGCGGGCGGTGCCCGTAAGCGAGCGCCTGCCACTGCTGGGTCAGGCTGCGGGCGAAATTGTCCAGCGGCGGGTCGTTGAGGTCGGCCACGCGTACGAGGACTTCCCCTTCGGTGGTGGACTCGCGCAGGGGCACGCGAAAATCGTGCAGCAGGCGGCTGAGCAGGGCGCGATAGAGCAGGCCGAGGGCGGCGCGTGGTTGCTCGTCCCACAGGCGCTCGGCCTCGCTGGCGACGTCACTGGGCAGGGTTTCCGGCGCCAGGTCCAGCCCGAACAGCACGCTGGGGGCTTCGCGGCGCGGCTGCTGCGGCAGGCCGATGCGCCCGACGAACAACCGCAGCCATTGGCGATACCGCCAGATGACCAGGGCGATGACGGTGAACAGCAGGCCCCAGAGCAGTACCTCGATGCCCTGCGCGGCGAACTTGAAGGCTTTCCAGTTCTCCAGCGCTTCGAAGAAGCTCTTTAGGCGTTTGGCGTCATCCGGGTCTGCCGGCTTTTCCTCTTTCTTGTCTTCGCTCAGGCGCCAGCCGGTGACCTTCTCGCTGTTCTTGAAGGGCGGCGCAGCGAGGATCCTTTCCGCGGCGCTGCGCGAGTCCTCGCTGTTGAGTTTCTGTTGGGTCAGCCGCGCACCCTGCGGGCCGTCGGGGTTCTGGTCGGGCAACGGGCAACTCTGGCTGGCCTTGCCGCCGGCTTCCGCGCCGGCCGCCAGCGCGTCATGGGCCGGCAGTAGCGCGAAGGCGCCGGCCACCACCAGCAGGAGGGCATAGGCGCTGCCGATCAGGCGCTGGCGCAGGCGACGGAACACCAGTTCGATGTCCCAGGCTTCCAGCTCGGTGCGGCGGTTGAGGTAGAGGGTGAAGCCGCAGGCGACATACACCGGCTCCCAGACTATCAGCAGCAGGGCGTAGACCAGGTTGCTGATGTGTTCGAGCCACACCCAGTCGCCTTCGGCGGCGCTGATCAGCGACTTCCATTCCCAGTCTTCCACCCACTGGTTCGGCAGCATCAGGTACATCAGCGTGGTCAGGCCCAGCCACAGCGCCAGTTCGAAATGCATGCCGACGATGGTCAGCCAGGTGGCCCCGCCCGCGTTGCGCTGGCCGAGCACCACCAGGCGCTGGCTGCGAGCCTGGCCCTTGAGGCCTTCGAGCTGCAGCACCGGCAGGTCGAAACTGCGGGTCGGGCTCAGCCGTCGCCAGAGCAGGCTGGGCAGCAGCTGTGACTTGAGCAGTCCGGGGAAGGCCCTGAGCGCTTCCTTGAGCGTCGGCGTGTCGCCGAACAGCGAGCGCGAGAGGATGTACAGCGGCAGGCGTTCGAAGGCGGGCTTGAGCCACCAGAAGATCAGTATCGCCCAGCTGGAGTAGTTCCACAGCAGCACGGAGAGCAGCACGAACACCGGCAGCGTGACGATGGCCCAGCTGGCCATCAGCACACCAGCGTGGCGGCGAGCCAGGAGAATGCCCAGGTCCAGTGCCTCCCAGGCGCTGCGCGGGCGAATGGCGACGCTGGCGTCAGTCAGGCGCATGACGCCTCCGTCCGGCAAGGAGGAAGTAGCTGCCCACCAGCAGCCACAGGCAGGCGCCGACGATGTACTTCACGGTGGCGGAGAAATGCGTGACGGAGGACCAGTAGCCCTCGACGAAAGCGGCGATCAGCAGCATCAGGATCACCCCGCCGATCAACTGCACGGCGCGGGCGGCGGCCTGGCGCAGCGCTTCCAGGCGGCTCAGGCGGCCGGGGGCGAGCAGCGCCCAGCCGAGCTTGAGGCCAGCGCCGCCGGCGAAGGTGATGGCGGTCAGCTCGAAGGCGCCGTGGCCAATGACGAAGGACCAGAAGGTCTCGATGTAGCCGACCTGGGTCAGGTGGCCGGCCACCGTGCCGATGATCAGGCCGTTGAACAGCAGGAAGAACAGGCTGCCGACGCAGAACAGCAGGCCGCTGGCAAAGGTCTGAAAGGCGATGCCGATGTTGTTCATGATGTAGTGGCCGAACATTTTCCAGTCATCGCCGGCGTCGCGCGTGCTCATGGGGCCCAGGCGCGTGGTGTCCGGCGAGTACATCGACTCCATCTCGGCCACTCGCTCCGGTGCCATGACGCTGTAGACCAGGTCGGGGAAGTGGTAGACGAGCACGCCCATCAGCAGCAGGCTGCCGTAGAACAGCAGGCTGGCGATGGCGATGCAGCGCCACTCCTCGCGCACCAGGCGCGGAAAGCCGGCGACCAGGAAACCGAGGATGCGCGCACCCAGATGGCTGCGGTGCCGATAGAACTGCTGGTGGCCACGCATGGCGAGCTGCTGCAACTGGTCGATCAGGTGGCTGCTGTAGCCGCGCTCCTGGGCCAGGGCGAGCTGCTGGCAGATACGCCGGTAATCGGCGGCGAATTCTTCGGGCTTCTCGCTCGGTTCCTGGCGCTTGCCGCTTTCCAGTTGTTCCAGGCGCTTGGCGAAGCGTTTCCAGCTGCCCTGGTGGCGTTGTTCGAAGAAGGCCTGCTTCATGGGTGGCCCGTCCCGTTACCGAGCAGGCCGCTGGCGATGCGATTCAGGCGGGCCTCCGCCTGTTCCGGGGCGATACCCAGCGGTTGCGCCAGAATGCCGGCCAGTTCCTCGCGGCGGGCGGCGGAGAGTTGCGTGCCGCGTTCGGCAAAGCTCATCAGTGCGCGTTGCTCTTCCAGCTTCAGCGGCCAGGGCGCCAGTTCGGGCGCAGCCTCCGAGACCTGCGGGCGGCTTGGCGGCGGGTCGCGGTAGATCACCAGGGTGCCGGCGGCGAGATCCCCCAGGCGCTTGAAGGCGGAGTTGGACAGGCAACTGAGCAGCCCGAGCGTGTAGGCGAACGGCAGGATATCGGCGAAGCGCAGCAGGTTGCGCAGCAGTGAGGCGGACCAGCCGATTGGCGTGCCGTCGTCGTGTACCACGCGCAGGCCCATCATCTGCTTGCCGGGCGAGCGGCCCTGGTTGAGCACTTCGAACAGCACCATGTACCACCAGGTCATGACGAAGGTGAGGATCAGCCCGAGGCCGGTGCCCAGTTCGCCGAGGAAGGCCAGCAGCATGAACAGCGCCAGCATCAGCAGGATGCGGATACCCAGGTCGATCAGGTAGGCGAGGGCGCGGGGGACGACACCGGCGGGACGCAGCAGCAGATCGATGCCTTCCGGAGTCTCCACGTGGTAGCGGGTGTCCAGGACGGGGGCGTGGGAAGACGCTTGGGATGAAAGGTCTGCTGGGCTCAAGGGAAACCGCTGTCGATGACTGAGAGCCAGATGCTAGCCAGCGCGGTGCGGCGAGGCAACCACGCTGGCGGGCTCAGGCCGGATTGATCACTTGGCCGGTGGCAGCACACCGAAGATGGTGCGATACAGCACGCCGATGGCGACGATCAACCACGGCATCACCCAGATCAGCGCGATACCCAGGGTCAGGGTGCTGAGCATGAACAGCAGGCCGAACACCAGCAGCAGGCCGAAGACCTTGAACCAGTGCTGGCTGATGGCCTTGCGCGAGGCTTCCAGCGCCGCCCAGGGCGACAGGCCGCGCTCGACCACCAGCGGGATGGCGAGCATATAGGCGATGCTCAGGTAGATGCCCGGCAGCACGAAGAGGAAGTAGCCGACGCAGATCAGGAGGGTGCTGAGCAGCACGCAGACGACCACCTGGAAGGTGCGGCCGAAGTGGCTGAAGACTTCGTTGAACCGCAGCGGTTGGTCGGCGGCGCGGCGGATACCGAGCATGTTCACGCCCGCCAGCAGCGGGTAGCACACGGCGGTGGCGACGAAGCTCAGGACGATGGAGCCGATGAAGAAGGCCACCAGCGCACCGACCGCCATGCCGCCGGCGGCTTCGCTATCGCCGAGCAGGCCCATCCCGGCGATGCCGGCGACGCCGACCACGGTGAGGAACAGGCTGAGCAGGTTGACCAGGGCGAAGATCGCCGCATAGAAGACCACGAAGCCGCCAATGATCAGCCCCTTGGTGCCTTTGGTGCGGCGCCAGGATTCGCCCAGCAGTTCGTTGATGCTGAAGTTGTAACCGCGGCTCAGCGCCTCGGCGACGGAGGGAACGGCGCCCGGGGCTGCGCCCGGTTCGAGGTTGCTCAGTGGAGCGCTGTAGGGATTTTGTGCTGCGAGGTCTTGCATGAGGAAAGTCCTTTCCAGTGGGGTGTCCTTGCGACGGCCATCATAAAGGCGCGGGCTGGCTAGGTGCCAGCGAGGCGTTTTGGAAGTGTGGTCGGCAGCACTGTTAGACTGCGACGCACTCGCTTGCAGGCAAGGAAAAACGATGAACGCCAGCATCTTCTGGTACGACTACGAAACCACCGGCATCGACCCGCGCCGCGACCGTCCGCTGCAGGTGGCCGGCATTCGCACGGACGAGGACCTCAACGAGGTCGGTGAATCGCTGAACCTCTACTGCCGGCCCAGCGATGACATCCTCCCGCATCCGGCCGCCTGCCTGGTCACCGGTATCACCCCGGACCGCCTGGAGGAGCGCGGTCTGGGCGAAGCCGAATTCATGACCCGCCTGCACGCCGAACTGGCGCAGCCGGGCACCTGCGTGGCCGGCTACAACACCCTGCGTTTCGATGACGAGGTCACGCGCTACAGCCTGTACCGCAACTTCTTCGATCCCTACGCCCGCGAGTGGCAGGGTGGCAACAGCCGCTGGGACCTGATCGACATGGTGCGCACCGCCTACGCGCTGCGCCCGGAGGGCATCGTCTGGCCGGAACAGGATGGCGCCGTCAGCCTCAAGCTGGAGCGCCTCACCGCGGCCAACGGGATCGACCATGGGCAGGCGCACGACGCGCTGTCCGACGTGCGCGCCACCATTGCCCTGGCCCGGCTGGTGCGCGACCGCCAGCCGAAACTCTATGACTACCTCTATCGCCTGCGCGGCAAGCAGGGCGTGCTGGATCAGGTTCGTGTGCTGCAACCGATGGTGCACATCTCCGGCATGTTCTCCGCGGCGCGGCACTACCTGTCCGTGGTGCTGCCGTTGGGATGGCATCCACGCAACCGCAACGCGCTGATCGTCTGCGACCTGGGCGTGGATGTTTCGCCGTTGCTGGAGCTCGATGCGGAAACGTTGCGCAAGCGCCTCTATACGCGCCGTGATGAGTTGGCCGAAGGCGAGTTGCCGGTGCCGCTGAAACTGCTGCACATCAACCGCTGCCCGGTGGTGGCGCCGTTGTCCGTGCTGCGCCCGCAGGATCGCGAGCGCATCGGCGTGGATCTCGATGCCTGCCTGGCCGCTGGGCAAACCCTGACCCAGGCGAAAGCGATCTGGCAGGACAAACTGGCGCCCTTGTATGCCGAGGAAAGTTTTGCCGGCAGCGAAGATCCCGAGCAGCAGTTGTATGACGGCTTTATTGGTGACCGTGATCGCCGATTGTGCGAACAGGTGCGTCAGGCTGATCCCGCGCGGCTGGCGAAAGAACAATGGCCATTCGATGATGCGCGACTTCCCGAACTTCTCTTCCGTTATCGGGCACGCAATTTCCCGGAAACTTTGAGTGCCACACAACAGCAACAATGGCAGGACTTCTGCCGCGCGCGCCTGAGTCAGGCCGAATACGGCGCACCGAATACTCTGGATAACTTTGCCGCGGCAATGAGCGAACAGCTGGTCAATGCCACGCCGGCCGGCCGTTTGGTGCTGGAAGAGTGGGAGAAGTATGCGCAGGTGTTGCGCGCGCGCTATCGCCTGTAGCGCCGCGCACTTTTCGGCAGGCAATAAAAAACGCCAGCGCGAAGCTGGCGTTTTTCATCTCCGCAAGGCTCAGCCCAGCAGTGTGGCCCAGCCTTCCACGGCTTCGGCGCCCCACTTGGCTTTCCATTCCTTGAGGGTCTTGTGGTTGCCGCCCTTGGTCTCGATGACTTCACCGGTGTGCGGATTCTTGTATTGCTTGACCTTGCGCGCGCGCTTGGCGACGGTGGCTTTTGCGGTGCGCGGCGATTTGCTCAGCTTCGCGTCCGGATCGAGCAGGGCGATGACGTCACGCAGGGACTTGCCATAGCTGGCCATCAGCGCGCGAAGTTTCTCTTCGAACTCAAGCTCTTTCTTCAGCTTGTCGTCCTGCTCCAGGGATTTCAGGCGCTCCTGAAGTTCCTTGATGGCTTCTTCGGTAGCGCGGTACTCGTTGATCAGCGACATGTTGGGTACCTTGTTCTGGGTCCAGCGGTGGCGGATAGTTTGTAGCAGACATAATAGTCAGCGAAGTTGTTCAAGTAAATGCTTGTGGAAAGTTTTGTCGTTAATTGTCGACTTATTTAACTAATTTATTCTCTGGTAATTAATCGATGCACTCGCAATGCACCGAACTGGCTCTCGTCGGCGCACTGCGGCAATGGCTGATCTTTTCCCCGGCAGCCGCTAGAATGGCGGCCTTCGCGATGTATCTGGAGTACACCCATGCGCACTTTCCGACTGGTGATCGCCTGCCCCGACGGGGTCGGCATCGTCGCCAAGGTGAGTAATTTCCTGGCCACTTACAACGGCTGGATCACCGAGGCCAGTCACCATTCCGACAACGACAACGGCTGGTTCTTCATGCGGCATGAGATTCGTGCCGACTCCCTGCCGTTCGATATCGACGGTTTCCGCCAGGCCTTCGCCCCCATCGCCCGCGAGTTCTCCATGGAGTGGCGGATCACCGACTCCTCGGTGAAGAAGCGCGTCGTGCTGATGGCCAGCCGCGAATCGCATTGCCTGGCCGACCTGCTGCACCGCTGGCACAGCGGCGAGCTGGACTGCGAGATTCCCTGCGTGATCGCCAACCACGATGACCTGCGCAGCATGGTGGAATGGCATGGCATTCCTTACTTCCACGTCCCGGTGGACCCGAAGAACAAGCAGCCGGCCTTCGAGCAGGTCTCGCGCCTGATCGACGAACACCAGGCCGATAACGTGGTGCTGGCGCGCTACATGCAGATCCTGCCGCCGGACCTGTGCCAGAAGTACCGCCACCAGGTGATCAACATCCACCACAGCTTCCTGCCGTCCTTCGTCGGCGCCAAGCCGTACCACCAGGCCTCGCTGCGCGGCGTTAAGCTGATCGGCGCGACCTGCCACTACGTCACCGAGGAACTGGACGCCGGCCCGATCATCGAGCAGGACGTGGTGCGGATCAGCCACCGCGACAACATCGAGGACCTGGTGCGCCTGGGCAAGGACGTCGAGAAGCTGGTGCTGGCCCGCGGCCTGCGCTACCACCTGGAAGACCGCGTGCTGGTGCACGACAACAAGACCGTGGTGTTCGACTGATCCACGCGGTCTCGTTCCAGACTGGGTACTCCGCATGCGCTCGCCGTCCACCGACGGCGGGCGCTGCGCCCAACAGAGACGCCGCCATGAGCGACCCGAAGAACCCCGGCACCGCCACCCCACCGCCCACCCTGGGCGAAGGCTGCACCAGCCGCTACGATCCCGACGCGCTGAGCGAAGAGGACGGCACCGAGTTTCCCGGCGCCGCCGAGCTCTGGGATTCGCTCAAGCCTGAGCAGAAGCAAGACAAGCCCGCCAGCGGCTGAGCTTCAGGCGCGTTCGCGCATCCCTATCAGCTTGCGCAGCAGTGGACGCCCCGCCATGAGGGCGAACACCGGCGCACCCATCACCAGGTAGAAGTAGTAGGTCACCACGCGCCAGATCAGGATGGCCGCGGCCGCCGTGGATTTGCCCACCAGCGGGGCGAGCAGCGCGGCGCTGGTCAGCTCGGTACCACCCGCGCCACCGGGCAGCAGCGTGGCCAGGCCCGCCGCCAGCGACAGCAGCTGGATCAGGAAGGCCCAGGCCCAGTGCAGGTCCACGCCCAGCGCCTTGAGGGTGATGTAGAGCACCGAGAAGCGCAGGATCCAGTGGCAGCAGGTGAAGAAGAAGATCAGTGCCAGCCGGCGCTTGGGTTGGCGCAGGCAGCTGACCAGGGTGTCGCGGAAGTGCAGCGCCTTGCGCGCCCAGTGCAGGCGTGTGCGCGGCTTCATTCCCAGGCGCTGGAACAGCCGGCCGTTGGCCTTGATCACCCGGCGCTGGAAACGCGCCAGCAGTACCACGCCGAAGAAGATTCCGCCCAGCAGCACGCCGCTGGTGATCAGCGAGGTTTCCAGGTTCGGGCTGACGCTGTGGGACAGCGCCCAGACCAGCACCGCCGCCAGCGCGCAGAGGAAGAACAGCAGGTCGCTCAACTGGTCCACGGCGAAGATCGCGCTGCTGTGGGCCGGGCGCATACCGTGGCGCGCGAGTAATGCCATCAGCGTCAGCGGGCCGCCGGTGCCGCCGGGGGTCGCATAGAAAGCGAACTCCGAGGCCATGATGATGCCCACCGAGCGCACCTTGCCGATCTCCCCCGCGCGGCCATTGAGCAGCACGCGCAGCTTCTGCGCGTTGATCAGCCAGCACAGGCAGATCATGCCGAACATGATCAGCAGCTTGTCGAGAGGGAAGGCGAGGACGTGATCGAGCATTTCCCGGCCGCCGAGGGCGAGCGGGATCAGCGAGGCGCCGATCAGGCCGAGCAGCAGCCACCAGGCACGGCTCACGGGCGCACCTTCGGCGGCGGGAGGGGCAGGAGCGAGGCGGAGCGGATAACCAGAGGCTCCTGTCGGAATCGAACTGTCATGCTGAATGGACCGTCAACGGCATGCTGCGTTCGCCGAACTTTACCTGGTCAAGGCGCCGCGCTCAGTCGGCGCCCTTACCAATCACTCGGCGGATTTTCCGTCGTCGGCGCCTTGTTCCAGCGCCTTGTTCTCCCAGCCTTCTTCGCCCGGCAGGATCAGGTTCAGGAGGATCGCGACGATGGCGCACAGAGCGATGCCCTTCAGGCCGAAGTCGTCCGGACCGGTGCCGGTGCCGATCAGCACGCCGCCGATGCCGAACACCAGGGTGACCGAGACGATGCACAGGTTGCGCGCCTGGGACAGGTCGACCTTGTGGCGGATCAGGGTGTTCATGCCCACCGAGGCGATGGTGCCGAACAGCAGGCAGAGAATGCCGCCCATCACCGGTACCGGAATGCTCTGCAGGATGGCGCCGAACTTGCCGATAAAGGCCAGACCGATGGCGAATACCGCCGCCCAGGTCATGATCTTCGGGTTGTAGTTCTTGGTCAGCATCACCGCGCCGGTCACTTCCGCGTAGGTGGTGTTGGGCGGGCCGCCAAACAGGCCGGCGGTGGAGGTGGCGATGCCGTCGCCCAGCAGGGTGCGGTGCAGGCCCGGGGTCTTGAGGTAGTTCTTGCCGGTCACGCCGCCCACGGCGATGACGCCGCCGATGTGTTCGATGGCCGGGGCCAGCGCCACCGGAACGATGAACAGGATGGCCTGCCAGTTGAATTCCGGTGCGGTGAACTTCGGCAGTTCCAGCCAGGGTGCGGTGACGATCTTCGCCACGTCGACCACGCCGAAGGCGAAGGACAGGCCATAGCCCACCAGCACGCCGGCGATGATCGGCACCAGGCGCAGCATGCCTTTACCGAACACCGCGACGATCAGCGTGGTCAGCAGCGCCGGCATGGAGATGAACATGGCGGTCTTGTAGGGGATCAGCTCGGTGCCGTCACCCGCCTTGCCCATGGCCATGTTGGCGGCGATGGGAGCCATGGCCAGGCCGATGGAGATGATCACCGGGCCGATGACCACCGGCGGCAGCAGGCGGTCGATGAATCCAGTGCCTTTGACCTTCACCGCCAGGCCCAGGAAGGTGTATACGAAGCCGGCCGCCACCACGCCGCCCATGGTCGCGGCCAGGCCGAACTGGCCCTTGGCGAGGATGATCGGGGTAATGAAGGCGAAGCTCGACGCCAGGAACACCGGCACCTGACGGCCGGTGACGATCTGGAACATCAGGGTGCCGAAGCCGGCGGTGAACAGCGCGACGTTCGGGTCGAGCCCGGTAATCAGCGGCATCAGCACCAGCGCGCCGAAGGCCACGAAGAGCATCTGCGCGCCAGAGATGATCTGGCGCCACAGCGGTTCGTTGAATTCATCGGCCATGAATCAGGTTTCCTTCTGCTTGGTGCCGAAGATCTTGTCACCGGCATCGCCCAGGCCCGGCATGATGTAGCCGTTCTCGTTCAGGCACTGGTCGATGGAGGCGGTATAGATGAGCACGTCCGGATGCGCATCGTTGACGGCCTTGATCCCTTCCGGCGCCGCCACCAGCACCATGGCGCGGATATCCTTGCTGCCGGCTTTCTTGAGCAGGTTGATGGTGGCGACCATGGAGCCGCCGGTGGCCAGCATCGGGTCGATGATCAGCGAGCGGCGCTCGGCGATGTCCGGCGCGAGCTTTTCCAGGTAGGTGTGCGCTTCGAGGGTTTCCTCGTTGCGCGCCACGCCTACGGCGCTGACCTTGGCGCCCGGAATCAGGCTGAGCACGCCGTCGAGCATGCCGATGCCGGCGCGCAGGATCGGCACCACGGTGATCTTCTTGCCGGCGATCTTCTCGACCAGCACCGGGCCGGCCCAGCCTTCGATCTCGTAGTTCTCCAGCGGCAGGTCCTTGGTCGCCTCGTAGGTCAGCAGGGCACCCACTTCCTGGGCCAGCTCGCGGAAATTCTTGGTACTGATATCGTGACGGCGCATCAGTCCGATCTTGTGGCGGATCAGGGGATGGCGAATCTCGAGTACGGGCATGGACGGGTTCTCCGGACGGGCTGGCAAAAAAATTGCGGTAGCGTAATGCATCCTAGCTACCTTGGGCCACGATTGTCGGCGACATTCGTCCGCTGACCCTTGCTCCGTGGCACGCCGATAGGTACCTTTGCGCACTTTTTCACGGGAGAACCCCCATGTCCGTCGATCTCGCGCACATCCGCCAAGTCATGGCCGAAGCCGACTGCCTGTACACCAACGCCGAGGTAGAGGCCGCCATCGCCCGTGTGGCCGAGGCCATCAACGGCTCGCTGGCCGACACCAACCCGGTGGTGTTCTGCGTGATGAACGGCGGCCTGATCTTCTCCGGCAAGCTGCTCCCGCTGCTGAATTTCCCGCTGGAAGCCTCCTACCTGCATGCGACCCGTTACCGCAACGAGACCACCGGTGGCGAGCTGTTCTGGAAGGCCAAGCCGGAAATTTCCTTCATCGACCGCGAAGTGCTGATCATCGACGACATCCTCGACGAAGGGCACACCCTCTCGGCGATCATGGACTTCTGCAAGCACGCCGGCGCCAAGCGCGTGCACACCGCCGTGCTGATCGACAAGGACCACGACCGCAAGGCCCGCCCGGACCTGAAGGCCGACTACGTGGGCCTGTCCTGCATCGACCGCTACATCTTCGGCTACGGCATGGACTACAAGGGCTACTGGCGCAACGCCGCCGGCATCTTCGCCGTCAAGGGCCTCTGACGATGAGCGGGCCGCGTTTCCTCGACAGCGCGCTGTTCGACGAGGTCGCGGCCCGTGCCGCCGCCAGCCCCCGGCGCCGGCAGAACCACAACTTCCATGAGCAGACCGAGCCCTGCCATCGCCTGCTCAATGCACTGCAGCCCGACAGTTACATCCCGCCGCATTGCCATCGCCACCCGGACAAGGCCGAAAGCCTGCTGGTGGTGAAGGGCGCGCTGGGCCTGCTGATCTTCTCCGACTCCGGTGAGCTATTGACCACTCGCGAACTGCGCGCGGGCGGCGAGTGCGTCGGCGCAGACCTGCCGCCGGGCACCTTCCACGCCATCGTCGCGCTGGAGCCGGACAGCATCATGTTCGAAGCCAAGGCTGGCCCCTTCGTGCCGCTGGGCGAGGACGAGCGCGGGCAGTGGGCGCCGCGCGAGGGCGAGGCGGGCGCGACTGAATACCTGGCGTGGATGCGTTCTCAATTCCCACTCTGAATTGCGTTCCTGCACAAGGGCATGCATCGAGCGGTATCGATGTATGCATGGGTAAGCGCTCATTTTTGCCAATGCATGCTCCGCCTATCCTGCGACCCTCACAAGACAACCGCCCGAGGTTCGCATGTCCCGTCTCCTTTATATCGATGGCCAATGGCAGGCCGCCGACAGCGGCGCCGTCCTGCGCCCGATCGCTCCCGCTGCCCGTGAAGCGCTGCCGGAAGTTGCCTGCGCCGGTGTGTCCGACGTAGAGCGCGCCGTCGCTGCCGCCAGGCGCGCCTTCGCCGACTGGAAGCTGACCAGCGCCGCCCAGCGCGCCGGTTACCTGCGAGCTTTCGCCGAGCAGCTCGAAGCCCGCAGCGAAGCGCTGATCACCCTGCAGATGCAGGCCAGCGGCAAGCCGCGCCTGGAAGCGGAAATCGATATCGGTGACGCCATCGCGACCTTTGCCTACTACGCCGAGCTGGCCGAGCAACTGGATGCCCGGCAGAACGCCGAGGTGGCCCTGCCCGACGCCGGCTACCGCTCGCAGACCCGTTTCGAGCCCATCGGCGTGGTCGGCCTGATCGTACCGTGGAACTTCCCGCTGGTGACCAGCGCCTGGAAGGTCGCGCCGGCCCTGGCAGCGGGCTGCACCGTGGTACTCAAGCCCTCGGAAATCACCCCGCTGATCGAACTGGTGCTGGGCGAGATCGCCGACGCCATCGGCCTGCCTGCCGGCGTGCTGAACCTGGTGCCGGGCCTGGCCGATGCCGGCGCTGCGCTGTGCAGCCATGCGGGCATCGCCAAGCTGTCCTTCACTGGCAGCAACGTCGTCGGCCGCAAGGTCATGGAAGCGGCCGCCGCGCGCACCCTGCCGGTGGGCCTGGAGCTGGGCGGCAAGTCGCCGATCCTGGTGTTCGAGGACTGCGACCTGGACGAAGCCGTGCAGTGGATCATCGCCGGCGTCTACTGGAACGCCGGGCAGATGTGCTCCGCCACCTCGCGCCTGCTGGTGCAGGAGTCCATCGCCGCACCGCTGCTGGCGAAGCTGAAGGTCGCGGTGGAAGGCCTGCGCGTTGGCGACTCGTTGCTGGGCGAGACCGACATGGGGCCGATGACCAGCGAAGCGCAGTACCGCAAGGTGCTCGACTACTTCGCCGTGGCCCGCGACGAAGGCCTGGCCTGCCTGACCGGTGGCGAAGCAGCCGAGGGCTGGTTCATCCAGCCGACCGTGTACACCGACGTGCCGGCGGACAGCCGCCTGTGGCGTGAGGAAATCTTCGGCCCGGTGCTGTGCGTACGTACCTTCAGCGATGAAGCCGATGCCCTGCGTCAGGCCAACGACAGCGATTTCGCCCTGGCCGCCACCGTGTGCAGCGCCGACCTCGAGCGTGCCCAGCGTGTCGCCGAGAACCTGGAGGCCGGCAACGTCTGGCTGAACTCGCCGCAAGTCGTCTTCCCGCAGACTTCCTGGGGCGGCGGCAAGCGCAGCGGCATCGGTCGCGAGCTGGGACCGTGGGGCCTGTCGGCATTCTTCGATATCAAGCACATCACCGCGCCGCGCTGATCGGCGTCACCCCGTGCTCCAGGCGCAGGTCTGCGACCAGCGCCTGGAGCGCTTCGTTGTGCCCCGGCTCGTCGCGCACCACCAGGCTGTGGGTGATGCCGTAGCCGAGGCTGTCCGGCAGCAACGCGCGCATCTCGCCCTGTTCGACCCAGCGCTCGGCGTAGTGCGTCGGCAGGTAGCCCAGGTGGGTGCCGGCGCGCACCGCGTGCAGTACCGCTTCCATGTGTTGGGCGAAGGCCGTGCTGCGCTGTGGGTCGGCGGGCAGTTGCACGTCCGCCACCGCATAGCCGTGCTGGATCCAGTTGCAGGCTTCCAGTTCGGCGGCGGCGCGCACGTCCTTGTCGAACAGCGGATGCTCGTGCCCGCAGAACACCGCCACGCGCTCGTGGTAAAGCGGCTCATAGCGCAGGTTCGGCAGGCGCCGGCTGAAGCAGGCGATGGCCAGGTGCAGGCGGCCGCTGAGTACCAGGCGCTCCAGTTCGCTGGATGATTCGATGAGGAAGTGCAGGCGCACGTCCTGGTCGCGGCGGTTGAAACGCGCCAGGGTCTGGTGGATGCGTGCGTCGGGCAGCGTGGCGATATTGTCGGCCAGGCCCAGGTGCAACTCGCCGACCAGGCGCCCGGCCAGTGACTGTACCTGATCACGGAAGTCCCCCAGCGCAGCGAACAGGTTCTGCGCGTAGTCCAGCACCCGCTCGCCTTTCTCGGTCAGGCGGAAGCCGCTCTTGCCACGTTCGCACAGGCGGTAGCCCAGGCGTGTCTCCAGGCTGGCGATGTGCGTGCTGATGGTCGACTGGCCCATGCCCAGTTCGCCCTGCGCGGCAGAGAAGCCGCCGCAGCGCACCACACAGGCGAAGATGCGCAGCAGGCGCAGGTCGAGGTCGGAGACGTTGTGCAGCATGGCGGTTTCGATCGGAGGCTGGCGATGTATTGAGTTGATAACTTCGAAGGCTATCAATGTATCGGCGGGCTTGCCATGCGTGCCTGTCGTCCTGCTCGACGTGCGTGCTAGAGTGCCCGGCCCTGTCCCGCGGAGGTGATGATGTCCGTTCGCATGCCGGGCGCCGTGCTGGCGCTGCTGTTCTGCATTCCCCTCGGCTTTGCTGATGCCGCCATCGCTGCGCCGATGCACGGCCAGTTCCTGCCGCCGGACGATGCCGGCCTGCGCCAGGGCGAGCCGGAGCAGCAGCAACTGCTGCAGGTCACCGAATACAGCGTGGTGCTGGGCAACCAGCGCCAGTCCAACCAGCAGCCGATCCCGATTACCACGCCGTCGCTGCTGCGCCTCAAGGGCAAGCCGCTGAACAAGGGCGCGCAGATCAGCCAGGTGGTGATCAGCTTCGACGCCGAGGGCAAGAGCCTGAAGAAGCCGGCCTACGACGAAAAGACCCGCGTGCTCAGCCTGTATTACCCGCAGGCGGCTTATCCACAGCTGCTCGATCTGCTGCGCAACGGCACCGTCTACGTGCAGTTCCTCACCTACGGCAACGGCCATATCTGGGCCGACCTGCATACCGGCGCGGTGCGTGCGCGTTGAGCCGCGCCCGGCGCGGGGGTAAACTGCCCGACCCGTGGTGCCCGGCCAGCCGTTGCCGGCCGCGATCCCCGAGACAGCCGTAGAGAGAAGCGAGCGATGCGTAAAGACAAGAAGCAGGTGATTGGCGAAGAGATCGACGACGCCGAGATCAAGCTGTTCCTCGACGTGGAACCGGCCGACGACACCCCGGCGTCCCTGCACAAGCTGGTCAAGGCCTACCGCGGCCTGCGCATCGACGACTTCGAGCGCTTCGTCGGCTTCTTCGTCGAAGCTGGGTACGACCTGTCCGCCAAGGATGCCCAGGGCAAGGATTTCGTCGCCCTGATCCAGGACCAGCGCCAGGCCGAGCCCTACATCGAAGTGATCAAGTCCGCTCGCGGCTGATTGCATCGATGCGCTGAAAAGCCCGCCTTGTGCGGGCTTTTTTGTTCGGGCGGCTCGCGAGCCAGCTCGCGAAAATAGCCCGCGGCGAGGCTTTTGAGGCCGCTCGGGGCACCGCTCCAAAATCCCCGCCTAGACTTCTCGGAAGAACGATAACGACAAGGCGAGGACGAAGCCGTGCAAGTACAGCCCTATCTGTTTTTCCATGGTCGCGCCGATGAGGCCATTGCCTTCTACCAGCATGCGGTAGGTGCTCAGCTCGGCGCGCTGATGCGCTTCGAAGAGGCCCCGGGACCGTCGCCGGTGCCCGATGGCTGGCTGGACAAGGTGATGCACGCCAGCCTGCAGATCGGCGAGACGGAGGTTTTCCTGTCTGATGGTCGCGGCGAGCACAACGCCAATTTCAACGGCTTCTCCCTGCACCTGACGCTGCGCAGCGTGGTGGCCGCGGAGCAGGCGTTTGCCGCCCTGGCGGAGAAGGGGCGGGTGGAGATGCCGCTGGAAAAGACCTTCTGGGCGCAGCGCTTCGGCATGCTCACCGACCGTTTCGGCGTCGGCTGGATGGTCAGTTGCCACTGATTCGCCCGAAACGAAAAAGCCCGCCGGATGGCGGGCTTTTTCATGAGTGCAGCACTCAGGACGCGGCGACGATCTGCAGGCGGTCGGCGGTCATCTGGTTGACTTCGCGGTACACCGCGGCGTCGGTTTCCAGCTGCTTCTCGCGGGCCGGGAAGATCTCCTTGAGCTTCGCGGTCCACTCGGCCGACTGGTAGCGCTCGGGGAAGCAGCGCTCCAGCAGGCCCAGCATGATCGACACGGTGACCGAGGCGCCCGGCGAGGCGCCGAGCAGAGCGGCGATGCTGCCGTCCTGGGCTGCCACCAGTTCGGTACCGAACTGCAGGATGCCGCCCTTCTTCGGATCCTTCTTGATGATCTGCACGCGCTGCCCGGCGGTTTCGAGGCGCCAGTCGGCCGGGTTCAGCTGCGGGTAGAACTTGCGCAGGGCTTCGATGCGCTGGTCCATGGACTGCATGACTTCCTTCACCAGGTAGCGGGTGAGGTCCATGTTGTCGCGGGCCACGGCGAGCATGGGCAGCAGGTTGCTGGTGCGCACCGAGAGCGGCAGGTCGAGGAACGAGCCATGACGCAGGAACTTGGTGGAGAAGCCGGCATAGGGGCCGAACAGCAGGGAAGTCTTGCCCTCGACCACGCGGGTGTCCAGGTGCGGCACGGACATCGGCGGGGCGCCGACTTCGGCCTGGCTGTAGACCTTGGCCTGGTGCTGCTTGACCACCTCGGGGTTGTCGCAACGCAGCCACTGGCCGCTCACCGGGAAGCCGCCGAAGCCCTTGCTTTCCGGGATGCCGGACATCTGCAGCAGCGGCAGGGCGCCGCCGCCGGCGCCGAGGAAGACGAACTTCGCCTTGACCTTGCGGGCGTCGCCGGTCTGGGTGTTCTTGATGTCCACCAGCCAGCCGTCGCCGCTGCGTTCAAGGCCGACCACTTTCTGGAAGTAGCGGACTTCGCTGCCTTCGCGGCTGGACAGGTAACCCAGCAACTGGTTGGTCAGGGCGCCGAAGTTGACGTCAGTGCCGCTTTCCACGCGGGTCATCGCGACCTGCTCGTCAGCCGGACGGCCGGGCATGGTCAGCGGGGCCCATTCGGCGATCTTCGCGCGGTCCTCGGTGTACTCCATCGAGGCGAAGGCATGGTGCTGGCTGAGCAGTTCATGACGCTTCTTCAGGAAAGGAATGTCCTTGCCACGCACGAAGCTCATGTGCGGAACGGGGTTGATGAAGTTGCGCGGCGCGCCGAAGGCGTCCTTCCCGGTCAGATAGGCCCAGAACTGTTTGGACACTTCGAACTGGGCGTTGATGTTCACCGCCTTCTTGATGTCGATCGAGCCGTCGGCGGCCTGCGGGGTGTAGTTCAGCTCGCAGAGGCCGGCGTGACCGGTGCCGGCGTTGTTCCACGGGTTGGAACTCTCGATGGCTCCGGATTCCTGCAGTTCGACGATCTCCAGCTTCACGCCCGGATCGACTTCCTTGAGCAGGACAGCCAGGGTTGCGCTCATGATGCCGGCGCCGACCAGCAGCACGTCCATCGATTCGATTTCGTTCTGCGCCATTAACGCGTCTCCAAAACTATCAGCAGCCAGTTGTGACAGCGGGCTTGCACTCAATGGCAAAGCCGCATGTCCGAATTCTTCCCAGGTCACGAGGGACCTTTCGCGAATGTGTCGGGCCGGGATCGGAGGAGGGGAAATGCGCACCTTCTCGGCAGTCCACGGCGGACGAACTCATCCGCAAGTGCATCCGAAAGTGGCGCTCAGGCGCGGCTTCCGGTGCCGAAAAAGCGATTCAGTGCTGCGGGGTCAGACGTCAATGGTGCTACCAACGCAAAACTCTTCATTGCTCGCCACACTCTCGTGAAGTAGTGAAAAACCTTCGATCACGCTCTTTTGGAGGCGTGAAGCTCAAAGGGGATCGTCGTCGCGGGCCGGTCCGGTCTCCGTGCGGAGTGGGCGGCTGCATCCTTGCCAAGTTCTGCGCAACGAACGTACAAAGCGCGACGGCCAGTGACCGAGGCGAGTGGCGACTCTCTTTGAGGGGTGGCAGAGGCGAGACACGGTGTGTCGGCATCGTGCGGGGCCCGACCAGGAGGCGTCCTTATAATCGGGGGGCGATTATAACGGCGAAACACAAAAAAAAGCTCTGCACCTTAGACTTTTTTCCTAGTCTGCACCCCTTGATTTGCCAATTGTGCCCCGTCCCGGTGCGTCTCGCCTCCGGGTGGGTCAAGGCGGCCGATCGACGCGCGCACGGGAACCCTGAGAACGGGTTCTGCGTCCAATGGCCAAGCGCTATCTGACCGCGCTGCCCGCCGGTATACTGCCGGCCATCGCTTACCCCATGGAGAGATGAGCATGCTGCCTCGCCTGTTGCTCGGCTTTATCGCTGCCGCCAGCCTGACCTTGACCGGCTGCGCGCTCAGCCCGCAACAACTCAACCCGACTCCCGAATTCAAGGGGCCGGTCGCCGCGGTTGGCCAGGGCCAGCCGGTAGTGGTACGTGTCGTCGACGGTCGTCCCAGCACCGCGCTGGGCACCCGTGGCGGCCTGTATTCGGAAACCAGCCAACTGACCGTGCGCAGCGAGGACGTGATCCCCAAGCTGCAGCTGCAGGCTGAAACCGCCGTGCGCCTGCTGGGCTTCACCCCGTCGGCCAACGCCTACAACGCACCGCAACTGACCCTGACCCTGGCCGAACTGAAGTACCAGTCGCCCAAGGAAGGCATGTACGTCACCGAGGCGGACATCGGCGCCACCTTCCGTGCCGACGTGCAGAGCGGCACCCGTCGCTACAGCGGTCGTTATGGTGCCTCGACCAACCAGCGCTTCGGCATGGCGCCCAACGAGGCGACCAACACCAAGCTGGTGAGCGAAGTGCTCAGCGACGCGCTGACCCGGGTGTTCAAAGACCCGACCATCGGCCAGACGCTGAACCAGCGCTGATCGAGGCGGCAATGAAAAAGCCCGGCATCTGCCGGGCTTTTTCGTGGGCGGCCGATCGAAGGATCAGGCGGCCTGGTGGTACGGGTCGACCTCGACAAGGCGCACGCGCTCGTCGGCTTCCGGCAGGTCCAGGTGCTCGTGGCCACAGGCCTGGGTGTAGACCAGCCAATGGTCATCCTGGACATTGAACGAGAGTTCGGTGACGACGGCTTCGATTTCTTCCAGGTGTTCCATCAGATAGGCGTTTTCGTGGGGGACGATTTCGAGCATGGCGAATCTCCTTGGCGAAAGACTTCGATTGGCAGATTTCGTGAAAGCCAGCAGCGTGCCAAAGCGCGGGAGAGGTCTTAGACCATTTCTCGATAACCTTTACGCTCGTCGTAAATAAGCGTAACGCGCTGGCTGCGAGGCAGGGCCAGCGGATAAAATGCGCGACCATTGTTTCTCATCCATGACGGGCCAAGCCCGTTCGTCCAGACTGACCCCCGCTTTGCTTCGAAGTCGATGGCGTGCAGTTCTGAAGCGGAGGTTGTGATGTCGCTGCAGGCGCTCTGGAGTCTTTTCCAGGCCCATCCCGGTCGTATCGTGAACGACCTGGCCCTGTTCTTCGCCCTGGCCGGAGGCTGGTTGCTGCTGGCCACCCGCCGCCGTGAACGCCTCGCCCTGGCTCGCCTGGCTGCCGAAAGCGAGATCGCACCGGTCCCCCTGGACAGCGTCCAGCCGACCGTGCGGATGAATCGCTTCTTCTACCGTTTCGGCTTTGCCTGCATGACGCTGGCGCTGGCCGTGAGCTGGTACAGCACGCAGCTGGGCCAGTAGCGAGTGGAAGCAAAAAGGCGCCCGAGGGCGCCTTTTTTCATACCTGCGGCTTGAGCCGGTACTGGTTCAACACCGGGTTGGCGTATTGCAGGATCAGGTGGCCGCGCTGCTCCACGGGGCATTCGCCCACGCGACGCTCCCATTCGGTGCGCGCACGCTGCAGTTCCTCGGCCTTGAACAGGGTTTCGGCGCGGGGCACGTTCAGCGCAGCGTCGCGCAGGTCGGAGGCCTCGTAGGCGAGGTAGTGCACCGGGAACAGCCGGTAGTTGCCGAGGATCTGCCGGTCCAGCTCGGCGGCGAGCTGCTTGGCGTCGGCGAAGTCACCGGTGATCTCCTCGCCGAAGTTGATGTGCACTCGGCCCTTGTAGCCGGTGATGCCCTGCACGATGCTGCGGTCGTCTTCGCCTGGCGCCTTCCTGTACTCGCCGGTGGTGGCGCGGGTATACAGTTCGCGGGCCTTGGCGGCGTCGCACGGGTCGTATTCGTAGCTGATGGACACCGGGATCAGGTGCAGCTCGCGGATCACTTCGGCGAACGGCTCGTCCTTGCGGCTCATGTGGAACATCTTGAGGATCGCCGAATCGGTGCGGTCATCGCCGTCCTTGGCGCGGCCCTCGGCCTGGGCGATCCAGATCGACTGGCCGTCGTTTCGGATCGAGTGATTGATGTAGGCCGAGAGGTTCTGGTACGCCGCCAGCTTCTCGCGGCGACCGCTGATCGAGCGGTGCACGATGAAGCTCTTGTTCAGGCGCATCAGGTCGCTGACGAAGGACTTCTGCAGCAGGTTGTCGCCGATGGCGATGCGTGGCGTTGGCAGCTTCGCGTGGTAGATCGCGTAGTTGCAGAAGGCCGGGTCCACCACAATGTCGCGGTGGTTGGCGATGAACAGGTAGGCACGGCCGGATTGCAGGCGCTCGACACCCGAATAGGTGACGCCGTCGGTGGCGTGCTCGATGGTCCGGTCGACGTAGGGCTCGACTTTGTGCTGCAGCTCGCTGACGCTGCGGATGCCGGTGACTTCGCGGGCCAGCCGATGGGCTATAAGAGGTCTGAGCAGCCAGCCGAACGGACCGGACAGACGCGGGAAACGGTAACGCGCCAGGGCGCCGAGGAAGGCGTCATCGCTCAGCAGGCGCTGCAGGACAGCCGGGACTTCGGCGTCGTTGTACGGTCGGATGGCTTCGAACTCGCCCATCATGCTCTCTAATGAATGCTCGGGGGTATCACGGGTCGGGCCGCGATGTAGACGGTCCGGAAGGGTATGCCGCCGACTCATCGGTCAGGCGGGCGCCCCAAAAGACCGCGCGATTATAAACGGAAGTCACGGGGGAACCAGCGATGCTCGAAAGTCAGGCCTATTCCTGCCCTTATTGCGGCGAGCCGGCCGAGGCCATGCTCGACCTCTCCGGGGGCGACCAGAGCTACTATGAAGATTGCCCGGTGTGTTGCCGGCCGATCCTGTTCCAGCTCCGCACCGATGGGGTGGAATGGTCCCTGGAAGTCCAGCGCGAGGACGATTGATGCAGCGAATCTACGCACCTGCCGACCTGATCGAAGCCGAACTGCTGGGGGGCATGCTGGCCAACGAGGGCATTTCGTCGCACCTGGGCGGGCGTCACCTGGTCGGCGGCATCGGCGAGCTGCCCGGCATGGGGCTGTTGCACCTCTGGGTCGAGGACGAGATGGCCGAGCAGGCGCGGGAGCTGATCGCCGCGTACAATGCCGCGCAACCCCTGCCGGGGCCCGCTGACGATCACGAAGGCGGCCCAGGCGTCCTGCTTTGCTGAATTCCGACAACGAGTCCCGATGACCAGCCGCTACGCCCTGTTCCGCTGGAACCGCGAGCTGGCCGACAGCGCCGGCTTCCCCGCCGACCTGCGGCCGCAGTGGAGTCTCTCGCCCGGCGCGCGTGTGCTGATGCTGCGCGAGGAGAACGGCATTCGCCATGCCGACCTTGCGCGCTGGGGCCTGACGCCCGCCTGGTTGAAGGACTTGTCGCGCACTCCCGCCCATGCCCGCGTCGAAACCATCGCCGAACAGCCGATGTTTCGCGACGCGTTTGCCCAGCGCCGCTGCCTGTTGCCGGCCAACGGCTTCTACGAGTGGCGCGGCGTGCGCAAGCGGCCGCACTGGGTTTCCGGCGGCGGGCTGATCTGCTTCGCGGGCGTGTGGGAGGCGTATCCGGTGGAGGGCCACACCTATTACAGCGTGGCGATGCTGACCCAGGAAGCGGGCGGCATGCGTCGGCCACTGGTTCTGGATGTCGCCGAGCAGGCACAGTGGCTGTCGAACGAGACCGGGACGGCGCGGCTGATGGAGTTGCTCCTGCTGCCCCAGGCGCGGCTGCGCGAGCAGGCGCTGGCGAACTTCATCAACGACCCCACCTGCAATGGGCCGGAGTGCCTCACTCCCGCCTGACGACGCACCCTGCAGGATCAACAGCGCTCTCACCCTCTCCCGCAAGCGGGAAAGGGGACGCACTTGCACGGCCGTTCAGAGGAAGACAGTTGCGCCGACGGGATCAGCGCGCGGGGCTGGCTCTACACCTTGAACTGATTCACCAGCCTGCGCTGTTGCTCGGCCAGCTTGGTCAGTTCGGCGCTGGCCTGGGAGGCTTCGTCGGCGCCGCCGGCCACCTGGTTGGCGACCATGCCGATGTTGCTGACGTTGCGGTTGATGTCCTCGGCCACCGCGCTCTGCTCCTCGGCGGCGCTGGCGATCTGGGTGTTCATGTCGTTGATCACCGACACCGCCTGAGTGATCGACTCCAGCGCCTGAGCTGCTTCGCCGGCGTGGCGCACGCTGTCCTCGGTCTTGTCCTGGCTCTGCTGCATCACCTGCACCACTTCGCGGGTGCCGTTCTGCAGTTGCTGGATCATCGACTGGATTTCCTCGGTGGCCTGCTGGGTCTTCTGCGCCAGGTTGCGCACTTCGTCGGCGACCACCGCGAAGCCGCGGCCCTGCTCACCGGCGCGGGCGGCCTCGATGGCAGCGTTGAGCGCCAGCAGGTTGGTCTGTTCGGCGATACCGCGGATGGCCACCAGGATGGCGTTGATGTTCTCGCTGTCGCGGGCCAGAGACTGCACCACGCCCACGGCGCGGCCGATTTCGCTGGCCAGCGCCTGGATCGCAGCCGAACTGCTTTCGACGATGCGCTTGCCGTGGTGCGCGGCCTGGTCGGCGTGGTTGGCCGCTTCTGCCGCGTGGGTGGCGTTGCGCGCCACATCTTGCGCGGTAGCGGTCATCTCATGGACGGCGGTGGCAACCAGTTCGATCTCCGCCAGTTGCTTCTGCACGCCCTGGTTGGTGCGGATGGCAATGTCGGCCGTGTGCTCGGAGGAGTCGCTGACGTGCTGCACCGAGGTCACCACCTGGCCGATCATGCCCTGCAGCTTGACCAGGAAGGTGTTGAAGCCCTTGGCGATGGAACCCAGTTCGTCGGCGCGGTCGCTGGTCAGGCGGCGTGTCAGGTCGCCTTCGCCCTGGGCGATGTCATCGAGCATGCCGACCAGCTGGCGCAGCGGGCGGGCGATGCCGTGGCCGACCAGCCAGATCACGGCCAGGCCGATGGCGGCGATCAGCAGGCCGACCAGGGTCATGCCCAGGGTGTCGCTGTCGCGCTGGGCTTTCAGGTCGCTCTGCAGCTGGTTCAGGTCACCCAGAACGGCTTCCTGCGGCAGCTGCAGCATCAGGGTCCAGCGCGCGCCGGAGTCGGCGATGGTGAAGGGCAGGAACAGCTCGATGTGACCGTGCTCCTTGTCCACCGAGGTCAGCGGCTGGTCGAGGGTGAGCTTGGTCAGGTTGGCCACTTCGTTGGCGTCCAGCACGCTGCTGGCGGATTCACCGAGCTTGGACGGGTCCTTGGTGTAGGCGACCAGGCGGCCGTTGGTGGAGATCAGCGCCATCTCGCCAGCGCCGTTGTAGAGCTGGCTGTCGGAGGTCTTGAGCAGGTCCTGGATGAAGTCCAGGGACAGGTCCACGCCGACGGTGCCCTTGAACTGGCCCTTGACCATGATCGGCGCGTTGAACGAGGACATCAGCACCATCTTGCCGCCCATCTCGTAAGGTGCCGGGTCGATGATGCAGGGTTTGTGCTTTTCCTTCGGGCACAGGTAGTACTCGCCTTCGCGCACGCCAGTGGGCTGCATCTTCTGGCTTTCCAGGGTGTCGCCCATGGCTTCGACGGTCAGGCTGCCGTCCTTGCGGTACCACCAGGGCATGAAGCGGCCGCTGGCGTCATAGCCGGGCAGGCCCGAGTACTGGCTGTCGTTGCCGGCGAAGGCGTCGGGCTCCCAGCCGGCGAAGGCGTCGAGCAGCTTAGGGTTGAGTTCGACGGTCTGGCGCAGCAGGTTGGACATGCCGGCGCGGCCGATACCCAGCAGCGGCTGACCGTTGGCGTCGGTCGCATCGATCAGGGCGTTGGTGTTGGCCAGGTCACGGGCGACGGTGAGCGGGTATTCCAGCTCGCGCTGGATCTGGGCGACCTGGCCGCGCGCCAGGGCCACCAGGCGTTCATTGATGACCTGTTCGAGCAGCGCCTGGGTACGATCCTGCACCAGCGCCTGGGTTCTTGACCCGGCGAAGAGCGCGTACAGGACCAGTGCGGCGACCACCGCCAGAACGCTGGCACCGGCCAGCGCAACCACGGAAAACTGGATCGACTTGAATTTCATACGGGTACCCGGAATTCGCCAGAAGCCTGCGTGTCTTTCTATATCGGCAGAACCCGCGAAAATCCTTAATCGGTCCTTGTAATGGGTTGTAACGCGGCTGTTCGCCGCTTGTCGCAGGATTGTCGGCGTCGACCGGGCGGTCTAGCAGGTGATGGCTCAATGCAATCATCGGTCCCGCGGTCGCCGGCGAGCACGTTGCGGCAGGTCTCAAATGTCCGTAACTCCCTGCTGTGCCAGCGTTTTTTGCGATAGTTGCCGGCCGCCGGGGCTGGGCCTACCATGCGCGCTGTCCCCGGGATAATGCATTGATTCAGGAGAGCATCATGCCCAGCGTCTTTCGTGTAGCCGGCCTTGCCGCCGCCCTGCTGCTGACCGCCTGCCAGCAGGTGAACACCACCAGCGGCGGCGTCGTCGGCGTGGATCGCAAGCAGACCATGTTCAGCATGCTGTCCAGCGCGCAGGTCGATCAGATGTATGCGCAGTCCTACCAGCAGACCCTTGGCGAGGCCTCCAAGGCCGGCAAGCTGGATGCCAGCAGCAGTGACGCCAAGCGCGTGAAGGCCATCGCCGCACGGCTGATTCCGCAGACCGGCGCCTTCCGTCCGGACGCGCCCTCGTGGAAGTGGGAAGTCAACGTGATCCAGAGTGATGAGCTCAACGCCAACTGCGGCCCCGGCGGCAAGATCATCGTCTACACCGGGCTGATCGATAAGCTTAAGTTGACCGACGACGAACTCGCTGCCGTCATGGGGCACGAGATCGCTCACGCGCTGCGCGAGCACGGTCGCGAGGCGATGTCCCGTGCCTATGCCGAGCAGGTTGGCCTGGGGCTGGGCGGCCAGTTGCTGGGCCTTGGCCAGACCAGTGTCGACCTGGCGCATCAGGTGGTGGAGTACAGCCTGACGTTGCCCAACAGCCGGCAGAACGAGAACGAAGCCGACCTGATCGGCCTGGAGCTGGCGGCACGAGCCGGCTATAACCCCAACGCCGCGATCACCTTGTGGCAGAAAATGGGCCAGGCTGGCGGCGACGCGCCACCGGAAATCCTCAGCACTCACCCGGCGGACAGCACGCGGATGGCCAACCTGCAGGCGGCTATCCCGAAAGTCATGCCGCTTTACGAGCAGTCCAAGACTCGCTGATTCCTCTTTGCCATCGGTCAGCGTATGGTTGCGCTGTTTTGCCCCGTGAACAGGGAGTATCCGTGAAAATCGCTGTACTCGGAGCCACCGGCCTCCTGGGCCACCATGCCGCCCGCGCGATCAAGGCGGCGGGCCATCAACTGGTGCTGATCCACCGACCCTCGTCGCAGATCCAGCGCCTGGCCTATCTGGAGCCGGAGTGCCGGGTGGCCGAACTCTTCGATCACCAGGGCATGGCCCGCGCGCTGAGCGGCCTGGACGCGGTGATCTTCAGCGCCGGTTACTACCCGGTGCGGCCGCGTCGCTGGCAGGAGGAAGTCGCCAGCGCGCTGGACCTGACCAACCACTTCTACGCCGCCTGCCTGCAGGCCAGGGTGCCGCGCATCCTCTATGTCGGCTCGGCGTTCGCCATGCCTTTGCATCCGCAGGGGTTGCCGGGGCATGAGGGGCTGTTCTACGAAGGCTTGCCCACCGGCAAGAGCGCCTACGTGATGTGCAAGTGGGCGCTGGACGAGCAGGCTCGTGAACAGGCTCGCGGCGGGCTGCCGGTGGTGATCGGGATTCCCGGCATGGTGCTGGGCGAGCTGGACATCGGCCCGACCACCGGCCGCCTGATCACCGCCATCGGCCGCGACGAGATGCTGCATTACGTGCCGGGGCGGCGAAATGTCATCGATGCTTCCGAAGCCGGGCGCGGTCTGCTCAAGGCTCTGGAGCGCGGCCGGGTAGGGGAGCGTTACCTGCTCACCGGGCACAACATCGAAATGGCCGAGCTGACCGCGACCATCGCCAGGTTGCTGGGCAAGCCGGCGCCAACGCCGATGCCGCTGCACCGCGCCCGCGCGCTGGCGACCCTGGGGCGCTGGCGTTATCGCCTGACCGGCAAGATGCCGTTGCTCGATGACACCGCCATCGAGGTGATGGCCGGCGGGCAGTTCCTCGACGGCCGCAAGGCACGCGAGGAGCTGGGCTTCGAGTCGCATGTGCCGTTGCAGGACACGCTGGAGCGCGCCATTTCCTGGTTCCACGCCAACGACTACCTCTGATTTCCAGGGCCAGCAGTTGTAGGTGAACGCGAGCCAGAACAACAAGCCCGGCACATGCCGGGCTTTTTAACTGATCAGGGCAGCGCCTTCTCGGCGAAGGGCCGGTTGGGCAGCCCCATCTGCGCACGGAAACTTTCCATGTCGAACAGCGTGCACAGCTCCTGTACCTGGTCCTGGCTGTTGAACACCCAGAAGCCCATGGCCGAGATGCTGACGATGCGGTCGCTGGCCGGGTAGCCCAGTACGGGCCGGACAATGCAGCCCATCAGCGTGCTCCAGGTAAAGACCTTGTTGCCCTCGCGGATGCATTCCTCGACGGCCACTTCCAGATCGTCCATGCCGCCGCGGATTTCCTCCACCAGTGCGCGGTAGCCGGTATTGTCCAACGGTTGCGCGGTGAAGGCGCTCTTGTAGATGAAATCCGGACTGTGCAGTTGCTCCACCAATGCCAGGTGTCCCTTGTTCCAGGCGAGGTCGATGTGCTGGCGGGCGATCTTCTTCAGGTCTTTTTCCGGCATGGCGACTTCCTTTGTCGTAGGAGGCGGAATCGCCACTGTGTATCGCAGGCGATACACAGGCATTGGCCGGCGCGCCAGCCTCCCATCGAAAAGCTCTCGGTCAGAACACGCCGCCCAGTTTCAGCGCGTGGTACACGGCGGCCAGGCCGAGGACGGCGAAGGCCGCGGCAGCCAGGCGACGGATCAGGTTCAGCGGCAGGCGCTCGGCGGCGAAGTTGCCGGCCAGCACTACCGGCACGTTGGCGATCAGCATGCCCAGAGTGGTGCCGATGACCACCAGCCAGAAGTGCGGGTACTGCGCGGCCAGCATCACCGTGGCAACCTGGGTCTTGTCGCCCATCTCGGCGAGGAAGAAGGCGATCAGGGTGGTGAGGAAGGGGCCGAATTTCTTCAGCGAGCCTTCTTCGTCGTCATCCAGTTTGTCCGGGATCAGGGTCCAGCCGGCAACGGCCAGGAAGGATACGGCCAGTACCCAGCTCAGCGTGGCTTCGGAGAAGAAGCTGGCGACCCAGCTGCCGACGGCGCCGGCGGCGAAGTGGTTGGCCAACGTGGCGGCGATGATCCCGGCGATGATCGGCCAGGGCTTGCGGAAGCGCGCGGCGAGGACGAGCGCGAGCAGTTGTGTCTTGTCGCCGATTTCCGCGAGGGCAACGATCAGGGTGGGGACGAAGAGGGATTCCATCAGGCTTCCTAAGGGGCGGGTCGACGAATCACCATGACACGCGCCACCTGCCCGCCCCGGGTCAGGTTGCTCGTGTCATAGGTCTTGTCAAACCCCGGCCTGAACGCTGCAGGCCTGGATCGTACGCGCCATGGTCTGCGGACCAAGTGTGTTGACGCGTACCGGGCGAGCGGGTTGCTCGCGGGAGACTACTCCCCTAGGACGGGGCGCATTCTGCCCAACTCCTGGGACTTGGGCAAGCCTGCGTGTCGGATCATTCGCGGGTGGGGCGAATGTCCATGTCTTCGTAGCGGATGAAGCGGGTGCCGTTCTTCCAGCGATAGCCCAGCCAGATGGCGAGGAACAGCGGGATGGTGATGTAGGTGGCGACCAGTCCCGCCCAGTCCACGTGCTCACCGACGAAGGCCTGGTAGTTCTGCCCCAGGGTGATGATCAGGCAGAGGACGAACGCGAACAGCGGGCCGAAGGGGAACCACTTGGCGCGGTAGGGCAGGTCGCCGAGGTTGCCACCTTGCAGGACGAAGGCCTTGCGGAAGCGGTAGTGCGACACCGCGATGCCCAGCCAGACGATGAAGCCGCACATGCCCGACGCGTTGAGCAGCCAGGTGTAAACGGTCTTGTCGCCGATGAAGCTGGTGAGGAAGCACAGCGCGCCGATCAGCGTGGTGGCGTACAGCGCGTAGCGCGGCACGCCGCTCTCGGACACCTGGGTGAACATTCGCGGCGCCTTGCCCTGGGTGGCCATGGTGTAGAGCATCCGGGTGGAGGCGTACATGCCCGAGTTGCCGGCCGAGAGAATCGCCGAGAGGATCACCGCGTTCATCACGCCGGCCGCGGCCGCCAGGCCCGCACGCTCGAACAGCAGGGTGAAGGGCGAGGTGCTGATGTCGCTGCTGTCAGTCTTGAGCAGGTTCGGATCGGTGTAGGGAATCAGCATGCCGATGACGAAGATCGACAGGATGTAGAACATCAGGATTCGCCAGAACACCTGGCGGATGGCGATGGGAATGGACTTCTGCGGATTCTCCGATTCACCGGCGGCGACGCCGATCAGCTCGGTGCCCTGGAACGAGAATCCGGCGATCATCGCCACCCCGATCATCGCCTGCAGGCCGCCGACGAAGGGCGCATCACCGGTGGTGAAGTTGCTGAAGCCGGGGCTGTCGATGCCATGCATGATGCCGATGATGCTGGCCAGGCCGATGCCGATGAAGACCACCACGGCTACGACCTTGATCAGCGCGAACCAGAATTCGCTTTCGCCGAAACCCTTCACCGAGAAGAAGTTGAGCATGAACATGATGCCCAGGAAGCCGGCGCTCCAGTACATGCCCGAGACTTCCGGGAACCAGAATTTCATCACCAGCTGCGCCGCCACCAGCTCGGCGGCAATGGTCACCGCCCAGTTGTACCAGTAGTTCCAGCCCATGGCGAAGCCGAAGCCATCGTCGATGAAGCGGCTGCCATAGGTGCAGAACGAGCCGGAATCGGGAATGTAGGCCGCCAGTTCGCCGAGGCTGGTCATGAGGAAGAACACCATCAGCCCGATCAGCGCGTAGGCCAGCAGCGCACCGCCGGGGCCTGCGGTGGCGATGGTGCTGCCGGAGGCGACGAACAACCCGGTGCCGATGGAGCCGCCGATGGCGATCATGTTCAGGTGGCGTGGCTTGAGAGAGCGCTTGAGGTGATGCGGCTTCTCTTTCGGCCCCATGGCGAATGTCAGTTCGACGTCGTCTTTGATTCTGCGATTCACGGGTGTCCTCGATAGTTCAGGGCGAGCGGCGATGCGCCGATCCGGGCAGGCTCGGTGGAGTGTAGTGCGAGCCTGGGATCAGCGCCGGGCGCTGTAGAGTCGGAAGCCGTCGGCCTCGGCCAGGGTGCGGCAGGGGCCCAGGTGCTGTTCGATCAGCGGCGGGTATTTCAGGAAGCTGTTGGCCACCAGGCGCAGCTCGCCGCCGGGCGCCAGGTGGCGGGCAGACTGGCGCAGCAGGTGTTCGGTGGCGGCGTAGCTGGTGTGCACGCCCTGGTGGAAGGGCGGGTTGGTGACGATGGCGGCCAGATCGCTTGGCGCGGCGTCGATGCCGTCGCCAGCAATCACGTCGCCTTCCAGTCCGTTGGCAGCCAGGGTCAGGCGGCTGCTTTCGACGGCGAAGGCGTCGACGTCCAGCAAGGTCAGCCGGCTTTGTGGATAACGTCGCTTGAGCGTCGCGCCGAGCACGCCGGCACCACAGCCGAAGTCCAGCAGGTGGCCGACGGGCAGCTTGTCCAGGTGCTCCAGCAGCAGGGCGCTGCCGCGATCCAGGCGGCCATGGCTGAACACGCCGGGCAGGGTGATGACGTGCAGCGGGCCGTCGGCCAGCGGCAGTTCATAGCGTTGCGCGAGGGCATGCAGGTCGGGCGCTGCCGGGGCGCCGTCGATGTGCGTGTGCCACAGCTGGCAGTGGCGAGCGCTGTCGAGCTTGCTGGCGCGGCCGAATTCGCCGAGCTGCTTGCTGGCGCGCTCGACACCGGCACGCTTCTCACCGACCAGGTACAGCTCGCCGTCCGGCACGCAGCTGGCCAGCGCGGCCAGAAGGTAATCGGTCAGTTCGCGGGACTTGGGCAGGAACAGCACAGCGGCGTCGAACTGGCCCTCGGGCGGTGTGGCGCCGAAGTGGCAACGGCCGGCGTAGCGGGCTTCGAGCTGTCGGGCCTCGCCGGCGTGCCAACTCCAGCCTTGCGCCTGCGGCAGGTCGCCGAGCAGGGCGTCGGCGGGCAGGCCGGCGAGCAGGACGCGGCCCTGGAAGCGCTCGATCTGGCGCAGCAGCACTTCACTGGTGGGGGCGTTGGACATGCGGCCTCCTCGAAAAAAGGGCGCGAGTTTAGCAGGGCTGCCGCGGCCGAGCCTAGGCGAGCCGCACCTCGGCGTTCTTCCAGAAGTCCTCGCCACGCAGTTCCAGGGCGCCGGCCGCGACTTGTGCGCGCAGGCGCCAGGCGGCCAGCAGGTCGCTGACGAACAGGCCGTCGACGTAAGCCATGGTCGGCCCGATCAGCGATTGCACCGCGCGCCAGGATTCGCTGGCGCTGTCCAGCAGGATGCGGTCGATGTGTGCGTAACCGGTGCCGCTCAACTGGCCATCGAGCCACAGGCGCAACTCGGCGTTCTCAAGCAGCGCGCGCTCCCAGTCCGCGCCCAGGCGCTGGCGCTCGGTGGCTTCCAGTTCATGACTGCCGGCCAGGGCGTTGGCCAGTTCCTCGGGTTTGAGCATGGCGATGGCGTGGCGGTCCTCGCTGCGGCACTGGCCGCTGCCAGCGCCAACGCTGCGCAGGGTGACGTGCGCGGGTAGCAGCGCGCAGACGCGCCGCAGCAGCAATTGCTCGCTGGCGCTGTCGCCGTGCCAGAGGGTGACGGCGGGTACGTCGGGGCTGCGCAGCCAGTTCACTTCGGTGGCCATCTCGATGGCGATTTCCCGGTTCTGCAGGGCGTCGCCGCCCAGTTCGTGCCAGAACGCGGCGCGTTGCCGGCAGGGCGGGGTGTCGACGTCACTCAGCGGGCCGACGGCCAGGTCGTCCGGCATCACGCGGATTTTCTTCTCGGTCAGCACGCCTGCTTCGACCGCGCGGCGCAGGGCATCGGCGGCGCCGTCGCCGCAAACCAGGTGCAGGCTCATGGCGCCACCACCCGGCGCGGCTCGCCGGCAAAGTAGCCGGCGGCGTTCTCGCTCAACTGGCCGACGATGCGCTGCCGTGCCTCGCGGCTGCCCCAGGCGCTGTGCGGGGTGAGGATGAAGCGCGGGATATCGCCGGCCAGCAGCGGGTTGCCGTCCTTGGGCGGCTCCACGCTGAGCACGTCGAAGGCCGCACCGCCCAGATGGCCGCGACGCAGGGTGTCGGCGAGCGCCTGTTCGTTCACCAGCCCGCCGCGGGCGGTGTTGATCAGGAAGGCGCCGGGTTTCATCAGGTCCAACTCGCGCTGGCCGATCAGGTTGCGCGTGGCGTCGGTCAGCGGGCAATGCAGGGTGAGGGCATCCACCTGCGGCAGCAGGTCGTCCAGCGCCAGGCGATCGGCGCGTGGTGGGCGGCCGGGCAGGGCGCCGAGCAGCACGCGCATGCCGAAGGCTTCGGCCAGCTTCGCCACCGCGCCGCCCAGTTCGCCGTGGCCGAGCAGGCCGAGGGTCTTGCCCTCCAGTTCGACGATGGGAAAGTCCAGCAGGCAGAACTGCGGCGCCTTCTGCCAGCGGCCTTCGCGGATCGCCGCCTGGTAATCCGGCAGGCGGGTGGCCAGGGCGAGCAGCAGCATCAGAGTGTGCTGGGCCACCGACGGGGTGCCGTAGCCCTGGCAATTGCTCACGGTCACGCCGTGCTGGCGCGCGGCCTCAAGGTCGACGTTGTTGGTGCCGGTGGCGGCCACCAGGACCAGTTGGAGGTCCGGGCATTGCTCGAACACCTCGGCAGTGATGCGAACCTTGTTGCTGATCGCCACCTGTGCGCCCTGCAGCCGCTCGGCCACCTGCTGAGTCTCGCTGCGCCCGTGCAGGACCAGTTCGCCGAAAGGTGCGCGCAGCGGCGCGAGGTCGAGGTCACCGAGGTCGAGGGAGGCATGGTCGAGGAAGACGGCGCGAGCAGGATTCATGAGCGATGACACCTTGATCGGAAGGGCGGGATGAGGGGGATTCTCGGCACAACCGCCGTTGCGGACAACCCGCGCTTCCCGCACGTGCACGGCTGGGCTGTCTTGCTTTGATGGTAGATGTTTGATTGAAAAGTCTGACGGGCGTTTCAGTTTTCCCTCATCTGCCAAGCGTCAACGGCTTCGTAGATTGCACTCATCGAAATCCTGAGGTGAGTCGCGATGATGGGATGGATTCTTTCCAGCCTCACAGCTATCCGGGCGCTCGGCGCACGCGTCGGGCTGCGCGGTGATGGGCATTTTCCCGGTCCACGGGCGCGGCGGCGCCGACCGAGTACCCCGGCTGGCCCCGAGCCCCTGCTGTGCTTCGGCGCACTGATGGCAGCCTGTAACGGGGCGCTTGGGCATTCGCTGGCTGGCGAGTGCTCGGAGGTCGCCGCCGGCCTGGACAGGGAACTGGGTGAATGCTGGGGCATAGACGATGCCGGTTCGGCTCGCAGCACCTTGCAGGATATGTTGCTCGAAGCCCATGGCCAGCAACTGGACGGTGACTTTCAGCGACTGCAGCGCAATGAATCCAGTGCTTTCGACGGTGAGCAGCGGTTGCGCTGGCAGCGGGCGAAGCAGGCCTGGGTCAAGGCCGGCCTGACGTTGCCGTGTCACTTGTCGATGGCGGCCCATGACTACGAATGCATCGCCTGGCTGGCACGTCGCTGCCGTGCCTGTGGATACCTCACCGAAGCCGAGGCCTGGTTGACCCTGGCCTGGGTGGCCGACGCGGCGATCCGCAGCTTCGCCAACTGGCAGGACTACGCCGCCTCCTTCGTGCTGGGACGGGCAACCCTGCTGCGCGACGGGCAACAGACTGCGCTGGCGATCCGTGCGTTCAAGGAGCTCATGGGGGAGAGGCGTAAAGGCAATGCGGTGGCTGGCCTGTGGCAGGCGCATCCGCTGGCGGGCATACAGGTGGCCGAGGTGGTCCTGCACTCGGAACACTCGGTCGAAAGGCCCGGCCTCCCTGCGCGGCGGGCACTGCTCGCCTTCGGGGCGCTGATCGCTACCAGTGGCGGCGCGCGTGCCGATTCCCTGGCGATCGCGGACCATGAACGGGAACTGAACCGGGCCTGGCTCGCCGAACGTTGGAACGCCACCGACCAGAATGGCGTTCTCCAGCGTATGGAGTGGCTGATGGACCATGGCAGCCGACTGAAGCTGGACCCCTTGCTAGGACAACTGGGCACCGTGGGTGGTAAGCGGAAAACTGACGGAGTGGCCGGTGGGGCGCGCTTCGAGCAGGCGCGGCGGGCATTGCTCAAGGCCGGGCACGATCCGGAGATGATCGAGGACTGTCAGACCCTGCTGGCCTACGATCTGGAGCGTGCAGCCTTCGGTGCGCGGCTGGCTTTCAGTGCTGGGTTGCTGGATGAAGAGACACTCTGGAATGCCCTGCGCCACATGGCTCGTCAGGCCCGTGCGGCGTTCGATTGCTGGGAGCAATACCTGATCTCGATGGTGCTCGGCCATGCCCTGGCCAACGAGGATTGGGAGGTCGGCAAGCGCCTCATCCGTAGCGGCATGGAGCTGCTGGACGGCATCAGCCCTTTCGCCGACTATCTTTCGCCCTGGCAGGCCTGCCCGCTGCGTCAGCTTCCGCTGCTGCACGCTCTTGGCCACGCCGGCGCGCGCTAGTTTCCGCGTCTCCTGCCGGCGGCTTGTCGGTTGCCCGTCGCTTCGTATAGAAGATGAGCTTTTCTCGGCGGTTGTTCGGAGGCGCGATGTACTGGGCGGAATTTCTCACGGTGGCGTTCATTCACCTGCTGGCGGTGGCCAGCCCCGGCCCGGATTTCGCCGTGGTGGTGCGCGAGAGCGTGACCCACGGCCGCCGTGCCGGCACCTGGACGGCACTGGGCGTGGGTAGCGCGATCTTCCTCCACGTCACCTACTCGCTGCTGGGCATCGGCCTGATCGTGTCGCAGTCGATCGTGCTGTTCAACGCACTGAAATGGCTGGCAGCGGCCTATCTGCTGTACATCGGCGTCAAGGCTTTGCGTGCGCGCCCGGCTGATCCGGCGGCGGCAGAGACGATGGCGGCTCCGGTCGCCCGTACGGCTCGTGGTGCCTATGTCGCCGGTTTCGTCACCAACGGCCTGAACCCCAAGGCCACGCTGTTCTTCCTTTCGCTGTTCACCGTGGTGATCAACCCGCATACGCCGTTGCTGGTCCAGGCCGGTTATGGCGTGTACCTGGCCTGTGCCACGGCGGTGTGGTTCTGCCTGGTGGCGCTGCTGTTCAGCCAGCAACGCGTCCGTGCCGGCTTCGCTCGCATGGGCCACTGGTTCGACCGGCTGATGGGCGTGGTACTGATCGGCCTGGGGATCAAGCTGGCCTTCACCGAGTTGCGCTGAACGCTCCTGCAGGAATGCTTTGTTCCGAATGAAAAAGGGGCGCCCGAGGCGCCCCTTTTTCATGCCTGACGAAGTATCAGACCAATTCGATCGCCACCGCGGTGGCTTCGCCGCCGCCAATGCACAGCGAGGCCACGCCACGCTTGCCGCCCTTTTTCTGCAGGGCGTTGATCAGGGTAACGATGATCCGCGAGCCGGTGGAACCGACCGGGTGGCCCTGGGCGCAGGCGCCGCCGTAAACGTTGACCTTGGCGTGGTCCAGACCGTGTTCGCGCATGGCGAGCATGGTGACCATGGCGAAGGCTTCGTTGATCTCGAAGAGGTCGACGTCGTCCTTGCTCCAGCCGGCCTTCTTGAACAGGTTGGCCATGGCGCCGATGGGCGCCAGGGTGAATTCGGCCGGGTCCTGGCTCTGGGTAGCGTGGGCGACGATCTTCGCCAGCGGCTTGAGGCCACGGCGGGCGGCTTCTTCGGCGGTCATCAGGACCAGCGCGGAGGCGCCATCGGAGATGGAGCTGGCGTTGGCGGCGGTGATGGTGCCGTCCTTGCGGAAGGCCGGGCGCAGGCCGGGGATCTTGTCCAGGTTGGCGGTCAGCGGCTGCTCGTCGTCCTTCACCACGGTCTCGCCCTTGCGGGTGGTAACGGTGACCGGGACGATTTCCGAAGCCAGCGAGCCGTCCTTGATGGCGGCCTGGGCGCGTTGCAGGGATTCGATGGCGTAGGCGTCCATCTCTCCACGGGTGACGTTGTACTTATCGGCAGTTTCCTGGGCGAAAGAACCCATCAGGCGGCCGGTGCGGGCGTCCTCCAGGCCGTCGAGGAACATGTGGTCCTTGATCTCGCCGTGGCCCATGCGCAGGCCGGTGCGGGCCTTCTCGATCACGTAGGGAGCATTGGACATGCTTTCCATGCCGCCGGCGACCATCACGCTGTTGGTGCCCGCCTTGAGCAGGTCGTGGGCCAGCATCACGGCTTTCATGCCGGAGCCGCAGAGCTTGTTGATGGTGGTGCAGCCGGTGGCGGCGGGCAGGCCGGCGTTCAGCGACGCCTGGCGGGCAGGGCCCTGTTTCAGACCGGCGGGCAACACGTTGCCCATGATCACTTCCTGCACGTCTTCGGGCTGGATGCCGGCACGGGAGATGGCTTCGCGGATGGCGATGGCGCCCAGGTCGACGGCGGAAACGCCGGACAGGCTGCCCTGGAAGCCGCCCATGGGAGTACGGGCGCCGCTGACGATGACGATCTCGGACATGACTAACCTCTTCGCTCTTGTTGTAGGAGTCCGCGTAGGACCGGCTGCGCATCGGTAGAACTGCGTTGGAAGCAGGCTCGGAAGCCGCTTGCGGCTAACGCGCTTCAGCGCGGCCCCGCAGGGGCGAGCGAAGCGAGTCATGCTCATTTACAAGATGTAAACTCCGCTCCCTCGCCTGCTTCCGCCTTGTTCTGCTCTAGCTCGCAGGCCCTACGCGGACTCCGGGTAAAGGTACCGGCCGTGAACGGCCGGGCGTCAGTATTCTACCGCGTGACCGGATGTCGCCAAAGAGTCATCGGCAAATCACTCTTTTGACTGATGAATGGCTCGGCGCAGCGCTCTAGAGTCGGTCTCATCCTGATGAGACTCAACTCGAAATCCAGCCTTGAGAGTGCGCACGCCATGCTGAAAACCCGCGTCATCCCCGCTGCTCAGAACGCCTATCAGTATCCGTTGTTGATCAAGAGCCTGCTGCTGTCCGGCAGTCGTTATGAAAAGGGCAGGGAGATCGTCTATCGCGACAGCGTGCGTTACACCTATGCCACGTTCAACGAGCGTGTGGCGCGACTGGCCAACGTACTGACCGACGCCGGTGTGAAGGCCGGTGACACGGTGGCGGTGATGGACTGGGACAGTCACCGTTACCTGGAGTGCATGTTCGCCATCCCGATGATCGGCGCGGTGCTGCACACCATCAATATCCGTCTTTCGCCGGACCAGATCCTCTACACCATGAACCACGCCGACGACCGCTTCGTGCTGGTCAACAGCGAATTCGCCGCGCTCTACCAGGGCATCGCCGGGCAATTGACCACGGTGGAAAAGACCCTGCTGATCACCGACGGTGCGGACAAGACCAGCACGCTGCCCAACTGTGTCGGTGAGTACGAGACCCTGCTGGCTGCCGCCAGTCCGCGCTACGCGTTCCCAGATTTCGACGAGAACTCGGTGGCCACCACTTTCTATACCACCGGCACCACCGGTAACCCCAAGGGGGTGTACTTCACCCACCGTCAGCTGGTGCTGCATACCCTGGCCATGGCTTCGACCATCGGCAGCCTGGACAGCATCCGCCTGATGGGCACCGACGACGTCTACATGCCAATCACACCGATGTTCCACGTCCACGCCTGGGGCGTGCCGTACGTGGCGACCATGCTGGGGGTGAAGCAGGTTTACCCGGGGCGTTACGAGCCGGAGCTGCTGTGCAAGCTGATCCGTGAAGAGAAGGTGACCTTCTCCCACTGCGTGCCGACCATCCTGCAGATGATGCTCAACGCCGCCAGCGCCAGGGATCACGACTTTGGTGGGCTGAAGATCATTATCGGGGGCAGCGCCCTTAATCGAGCGCTCTACGATGCCGCCAAGGCCCGCGGCATCCAGCTTACCGCCGCTTACGGGATGTCCGAGACCTGCCCGCTGATCTCCTGTGGCTACCTCAACCAGGAACTGTGCGCCGGCAGCGAGGACGAGCGCACTACCTACCGCATCAAGGCCGGTGTGCCAGTGCCGCTGGTGGAGGCGGCGATCATGGATGAACACGGCGAATTCCTGCCGGCCGACGGTGAATCCCAGGGCGAGCTGGTGCTGCGCGCGCCCTGGCTGACCCAGGGCTACTTCCGGGAGCCGCAGAAAGGCGAGGAGCTCTGGACCGGCGGCTGGATGCATACCGGCGACGTGGCGACCCTGGATGGCATGGGCTTCATCGATATCCGCGACCGGATCAAGGATGTGATCAAGACCGGCGGCGAATGGCTGTCCTCCCTGGAGCTTGAAGACCTCATCAGCCGCCACCCGGCGGTGCGCGAAGTGGCGGTGGTCGGCGTGCCCGATCCGCAGTGGGGCGAGCGCCCATTCGCCCTGCTGGTGCTGCGCGATGGCCTCGCGCTGGATGCCAAGGGGCTGCGCGAGCACCTCAAGCCTTTCGTCGAGCAGGGCAACATCAACAAATGGGCGATTCCATCGCAGATCGCCGTTGTTACTGAAGTTCCCAAGACAAGCGTTGGTAAGCTCGACAAGAAGCGCATCCGGGTAGACATCGCCCAATGGCAGGAGGCCGGCAGCGCCTTCCTCTCCACGGTGTGACCGACGACCGGCAAGTCACGGTTGGCGGGCGGCCGTGCCAAGCAAGCGCTTGGCACGGCGCAGCCCAGTGATCACGCCACCTCGGGGCCTGCGCAAGCGTCTAGTCAGGGCCTTTGTAAGACAAATCACACTTTCGAGCGATCAAGCGTTGTGGGGCGCTGGATATAGTCGCCACTACTCATAACAAAAAACACATGGAGTAGCGTCGATGAAAACCATGCAACATATCTGGCGCCTGGCACGGTTGCCGCTGGCAGTCAGCCTGGCTTCTTCGCTGGCGGCTCCCGCTTCCGCTGTCAGCTTCAACATCGGGGAAATCGAAGGCTCGTTCGACTCGACGCTGTCCGTGGGGGCCAGTTGGTCGACACAGAACCCCAACAGCAATCTCATCGGCGTGAACAACGGCGGCAAGGGCCTGTCCCAGACCTCCGACGATGGTCACCTGAACTACAAGGCCGGCAAGACCTTCTCGAAGATCTTCAAGGGCATCCACGACCTCGAACTCAAGTACGGCGACACCGGCGTGTTCGTACGTGGCAAGTACTGGTATGACTTCGAGCAGAAGGACGAAAATACCGAGTTCAAGCCGCTCTCCGACCACAACCGCAAGGAAGCCGCCCAGGCCTCCGGCGGTGAGATTCTCGACGCCTTCATCTATCACAACTACAACATCGCCGACCTGCCGGGCACCGTGCGCCTGGGCAAGCAGGTGGTGAACTGGGGTGAAAGTACCTTCATCCAGAACGGCATCAGCGTAATCAACCCGTTCGACGTCACCGCCTTCCGCCGTCCGGGCTCCGAGATCAAGGAAGCCCTGGTGCCGGTGAACATGTTCTACCTGTCGCAGAACCTCACCGAGAACCTCTCCGCCGAAGGCTTCTATCAGCTGGAGTGGGACCAGACGGTGGTCGACAACTGCGGCACCTTCTTCTCCCAGCCGGACGTGGTGGCTGATGGCTGCACCCAGAACCTGGCGGTGCTGACCAACAATCAGGCATCGATCAACACCCTGAACTCCTTGCTCGGCCCAAGCCTGGCCCTGACTCCCTCGCCGTGGAACGAGGGTATCGTGGTGCGCCGTGGCCCGGACCGTGACGCCCGCGACAGCGGCCAGTACGGCTTCTCCCTGAAGTACTTCGCCGACAGCCTGAACACCGAGTTCGGCGGCTACTATATGAACTACCACAGCCGCTTGCCGATCTTCAGCGGCCGTGGCGCCGACACCGCCAAGGTGGCGCAGATCAACCAGTTGATCACCAACATCGCGGCGATCAGCCCGTCCCTGGCGGCCCAAGCCGGCGCGGCGGCGATGGCGGGGAACTCCAGCTACTTCATCGAGTACCCCGAAGACATCCGTCTCTACGGCCTGAGCTTCTCCACCACGCTGCCCACCGGCACCGCGTGGCAGGGCGAGATCAGCTACCGTCCGAACGCCCCGGTCCAACTGAACACCACCGACATCCTGTATTCCGGCCTGGACCCGGTGTCCATCGGCGGCAACCACGTCTACGACAACGCCTCCGTGCTGACCGGCACCGCCGGCCAGGACCTGCATGGCTACCGCCGCAAGGAAGTTACCCAACTGCAGACCACCTTCACCCACTTCTTCGACCAGGTCATGGGCGCCGAGCGTCTGACCCTGGTGGGCGAAGTTGGCTGGACCCACGTCGGCGGCCTGGAAAGCCAGAACAAGGCGCGCTACGGCCGTGACCCGGTCTTCGGTCCTGGCCCGCTGAACGGCAGCCTCAACGGCCGTCCGACGTGCGAAGCGCTCAACATCTCCACCCTGGGCACCGCCAACGCCAACAACGTCAGCCGCAACTGCGAAAGCGAAGGCTTCACCACTGCCGACTCGTGGGGCTACCGCGCCCGCGCCATCTGGGACTACAACGACGTCTTCGCCGGTGTGAACCTCAAGCCCAACGTGGCCTGGCAGCACGACGTGGACGGTTACTCCCCCGGCCCTGGCGGCAACTTCGAGGAAGGCCGCAAGGCGATCAGCCTGGGTATCGACGCCGACTATCTGAACACCTACACCGCAAGCCTGGCCTACACCAACTACTTCGACGGCAAGTACAGCACCGTCGACGATCGTGACTTCGTCAGCCTGAGCTTCGGTGTGACCTTCTAAGCCGGCCGTTCAACCGGCAACCGGCCCGCCCGCGTGGCGGGCCATCCGCGCGGGCGGGGTGACCCGCCCCGCGCGAGCAGCAGACAAGACCCGCGAACCGCGTTTGCAAGCGCGGCCACCGCGGTGGGCAAAGACTCAACGAGGACGATAAACGAATGAGAACAACAAAGATCCTGCTGCACACGGGCGCCCTGGCGCTCAGCCTCATCGCCTCCCAGGTGATGGCGGCCGTCTCTGCCGATGAAGCGGCGAAGCTGGGTTCTACCCTGACTCCGATGGGCGCAGAAAAGGCCGGCAACGCCGACGGCAGCATCCCGGCCTGGACCGGCGGCCTGCCCAAGAATGCCGGCACCGCCGACAGCAAGGGCTTCCTCAGCGACCCGTTCGCCAACGAGAAGCCGCTGTTCACCATCACCGCGCAGAACATGGATCAGTACAAGGCCAAGCTGACCCCCGGCCAGCAGGCCATGTTCAAGCGCTACCCAGACACCTACAAGATGCCGGTGTATCCGACGCACCGGACCGCCACCGTGCCGGACAGCGTGCTCGCCGCGACCAAGCAGAACGCCACCAATACCAAACTGCTGCAGGGCGGCAACGGCCTGGAAAACTTCCAGACGGCTAACCCCTTCCCGATTCCGAAGGACGGCCTGGAAGTCATCTGGAACCACATCACCCGCTACCGTGGCGGCCACGTACGCCGTCTGGTGACCCAGGCCACGCCGCAGGTCAACGGTTCCTACTCGCTGGTGTACTTCCAGGACGAATTCGTCTTCCGCACCGACCTGAAGGACTACGACGCCAGCAAGCCGAGCAACGTGCTGTTCTACTTCAAGCAGCGTGTAACCGCCCCGGCGCGTCTGGCCGGTAACGTGCTGCTGGTGCACGAGACCCTCGACCAGGTGAAGGAACCGCGCCTGGCCTGGCTGTACAACGCCGGTCAGCGCCGCGTACGCCGTGCGCCGCAGGTCTCCTACGACGGCCCGGGTACCGCCGCCGACGGCCTGCGTACCTCCGACAACCTGGACATGTACAACGGCGCGCCGGACCGCTACGACTGGAAACTGGTGGGCAAGCAGGAGCTGTACATTCCGTACAACAACTACAAGCTCGATGATCCCAAGCTCAAGTACGCCGACATCATCAAGCCCGGTCACCTGAACCAGGACCTGACCCGCTACGAGCTGCACCGCGTATGGCACGTGACCGCCACCCTGAAACCGGGCGAGCGCCACATCTATGCCAAGCGTGACTTCTTCATCGACGAAGACACCTGGCAGGCCGTGGAAATCGACCACTACGACGGTCGTGGCACCCTGTGGCGCGTAGCCGAGGCGTTCAACCAGTACTATTACAACTACCAGGTACCGTGGTACACCGCGGAAACCCTGTATGACCTGCTGTCCGGCCGCTACCTGGTGCTGGGGCTGAAGAACGAGGAGAAATCCGCCTACGACTTCAACTACAGCGCTTCGGAAAGCGACTTCACCCCGGCAGCGCTTCGCCAGGAAGGCGTGCGCTGATCCCCCGATCCCCACGGGTGGTTCCGCGGTGAAAAAAGACCGGCCTTCGGGCCGGTTTTTTTATGGAGCATCATCTGTCAGATGAATGGAGGGAAGAATGTCGGACTTATTCCAGTCATCTTGTGAGCAAAGGTAACAAAATCGACTTCTATTCCTGGCCGTGAGCGGCTAGGCTCGGACGGCAGTGTGACCTTCGTTGACATAGCGATAAGAGCTAGAGCAAGAGCCAGGCCGATGACCGACTTCTCGACTCTGCCAAGTCTGACCGATATTCCCCCCAGCACGGCCGGCAGCCGCTTCTTCCGGCCGCCGCTGCCGCATGGCCACGTCGCCCGCTCGCAGCTTTGTCAGCGCATGGCCGCCGGGCTGGAGGGGCGGCTGATACTGGTGTCCGCGCCGGCCGGATTCGGCAAGAGCTCGCTGGCCATCGAATTCTGTCAGACCCTGGAAAGCCAATGGCGCAGTCTGTGGCTGGGGCTCAGTGGCAGGGACAGTGACCCCGGCCGATTCCTCGAACGCCTGCTCGAAGGCCTGCGCCTGCATTTCCCCACCCTCGGTGAAGAAGCCCTGGCGCTGCTGAAAATGCGCCAGCGCCACCAGCCGTTCGCTTTCGAATCCTGGCTCGATGACTTGCTCGATGAACTGGTCGGCAGCCTGTCCGTCGACCGCCCATTGCTGCTGGTACTGGACGACTACCACCTGGCCCAGGGCGCGGTGCTCGACCGCTGCCTGCAGTTCCTCCTCAATCACCAGCCCGCCGGCCTGGTCGTGCTGGTCACCAGCCGCCAGCGGCCGGACTGGCACCTCGCGCGCCTGCGCCTGTCGCGGCAACTGCTGGAGTTCACCGAACAGGACCTGCGCCTGACCGTCGAGGAAACTGCGCAACTGGTCTCGGCCAGCGGCGCCCAGCTCGACGACAACGCCCTGGACAACCTCGTCGAGCGCAGTGAAGGCTGGATCGCCGGCCTGCGCCTGTGGCTGCTGGCCCATGGCGACGAACTGGCGGCGAACGTGCCCGATCTTTCGGTGCATGGCGCGGAGGAGCTGATCCGCGACTATCTATTGGAAGAGGTGATCGACAAGCAGTCGCCGGAGGTCCAGGTATTCCTGGCCCAGACCGCGCGTTTCGAACGCTTCTCTGCCGAGCTTTGCGACGCGCTGCGTGACGCACACGACAGCGCATCGATCCTGCGCCATCTACAGCAGCACCAGGTGTTCCTCGTGCCGCTGGACGAGCAAGGCCAGTGGTTCCGTTATCACCACCTGTTCTCCGACCTTCTGCTGGCGCGCCCGCTGCCTGGCTCAGGGCCGTCCACCGCTGCGCTGCACCTTCGCGCGTGCCGCTGGTTCAGCGCCCAGGGACTGTTCGATGACGCGGTGGAGCAGGCCCTGCGCGCCGGCCATCCGGAAGTCGCGGCGAGCCTGGTACAGAGCCTTTCCGAAGAACAACTGCTGGCCGAGCAGAACGTCGCCACGCTGCTGCGCTGGAAGATGGACCTGCCCGACAGCCTGCTGGCCAGCACGTCGCGTCTGATCGTGCTGTACAGCTGGGCGCTGGCGCTGGCCTGCCAGCTGGATGCGGCGGAGGAACTGGCTGCGCAGCTGTCGCGCTTCCTGCCCGCCGCCGATGCCACGGCCCAGCGCGATCTGCTGGCGCAATGGCAGGCTCTGGCCGGAGTGATTGCCCGTGGCCGCGGCGAGATCGATGCGGCCGAGCGCCACTGCGAAGAGGCCATGCACGGCCTTGGCCCGGAACGCTTCGGCCCGCGCCTGTTGTGCCTGTCGACGCTGAGCAACCTGGCCATCGTGCGCGACGATCTGTGGCGCGCGCGCGGCCTCAACAGAGAAGCGCTGGAGCTGGCGCAGCGCTTCGGCAATCCGCTGTTCGAGGCCATGGTCCATTACGACCGTGCCCGCGTACTGCAAGCACGCGGTGAAGTGCTGCGTGCCGAAGACGAAGTGCGCCAGGGGCTGGCGCGGCTTTCCGGTCTGTCCTCGCTGCGGCGCTATGCCGTGCGTGGCCGGCTGATGCTTTACCAGGGCTACCTGCGCAGCCTCGCGCTGCAACCGGACGAGGCGCGCAAGTGCCTCAAGGCCGGCATCGAGGAAGCCCGCGCCTGCCGCGACATCAGCCTGGTGATCGGCTTCTGCGTGCTGGCAAGTCTGGAGGGGCGGCTGGGCAACTACACCCGTGCCTTCGCTCACCTCGCCGAGGTCGAGCGGATGATGCATGTCTGGGACGTGCCGCCGGTCTATTACCTGTCGGCCATCACCCTGATCAAATGCGAGCTCTGGCTCGGCCAGGGCCAGGTCGAACTGGCCAGTGCCTGGCTGGAGCGTCTGCGCGACACCTACACCGGCGCCGAGCCGGCCACGCCACCGGAATGCTCGCCGCAGCTGCCGCGCAATGTGGAAATGCTCCAGGCTCAACTGGAGCGCCGCGAAGGCCGCATGGCCGAGGCCGAAGCACGCCTGCGAGCCGTGGCCAGCGGCGCCCTGCAAGGTGGTGCGCAGTTGCAGGCGCGCTTTGCCCAGGGCCAGCTGGTTGCCTTGCTGCTGCAGGATGGCCGCGAGCGCGAGGCTTCTTTCGAGTTGGGCGAGTGCCTGAGCGGCCTGGCCGCTGGCCTGACGATCCCGCTTCAGGAAGTGCTGCAGCAACATCCGGAATGGCTGCGCGAGCAACTGGCCGTGCGGGTCACCTCGCCAGCCATCGAGGCCCTGCGTGAACGCTTGCCGGCGGCGCCGGAGCGCAGCACGACGCTCACCGACTGCCTCAGCGGCCGTGAGCTGGCCGTGCTGGAACTGATCGCCCAGGGCTGCTCGAACCAGGAGATCAGCGATCGCCTGTTCATTTCCCTGCATACCGTGAAGAGCCACGCCCGGCACATCAACGACAAGCTCGGCGTGGAACGTCGTACCCAGGCGGTGGCGCGGGCGAAGGAGATGGGATTGCTGCGGTAGGATCTCCTCTACCTGGGTTTCCCCTCTCCCGCTGGGATAGGGCTGGAGTGAGGGTGCCGAGCCGTGGGCTCCGATGCTGGGCTGATCTTCAGCTATCTAAACAGCGATCCGCTGGCTCCAGGCTCACATCCCCTTCTTCTTCTCCGCCTCCGCCGGCGCACTCAAATCCAATCCCTTGGGCGCGGCCTGCCCCTTGGCTGGCGCGGCCAGCTGTTTCTGAACATCCGCCTGGATCGCCTGCAGCACCGGCAGCAGGTCGCGCATGTTCTCGCGCACCTCTGGGTAGGCGTGCTTCTGCGCCAGTTCATCCACGCGCATCAGCAGTTGCACGCGCACTTCCGGCGGCAGGTGGATGAAGAGTTCAGGCAACTGCTTTGCCAGTTCGGCGCTGTAGAGCACCAGGTCCTGGCGATCGAACTGGGCAGTCAGGCCGAGGTAGTCCAGGGCGCTGCTGGTGAGCATCGAGGCGGCGGCCTTGGCTTCCTGCATGCCCTGCAGGCGCACCGGGTTGCGCTGCTCGCTCTGTGCCAGGGTCATCCAGAACTCCACCGTCAGGTTGAACAGGATCGCCTGTTCGCGCAGCGAGTAGCTCATCAGGCCCAGTGCCTCGGCACCGTAGGGCTGCTTGGCGGCGCGGAAGTTGAAGTACAGGCGCATCAGCTCCTTGAGCTTGAACAGCACCTCGCGCGCCTCGTTCTGCCGCAGCTCCAGCGGCGCGTAGATGTTCAGCTGCGGGCGGAAATTTTCCTCGCTGACCATGCGCTGGTAGATCGGCCCGGTGAACTCGCCGCTGCGACGGGGCAGGCCGTTGACCTGGGTCTCGTCGATCTTCTTCAGCGCGTCGATCAGCACCTGGTAGTCGGCGCTGGTCCAGTTGCGCTGAATGTCGGGAATCTTCTGGCCCAGGTAATAGAGGTCGGCGGACAGGGCCGGGCGGCACAGGAGCAGCAACAGCACGGCCAGCGGCCACAGCGAACGGCGAGTCAGGATCGGCACGAACGGGCTTTCCTTGCGCGAGGGCGGGTCGGGCTAGGTTAACCAGGTGCAAGGCCTGCGTCATCCCGTGACGGGCCTCGACACTACCTAGGTTGGGCGCGGCGACGTGGACGCTGTGGTGTGATTCGGGTTTGAGAACAACAAGCACGGGAGTCACTCGTCCATGACCGCCACATTGTCTGTGCAACCGCCGCTGGCCGAGGGCCTGGCCCGCTATGGTTTCGGCCCGCTGCCGCTGGCTGCGCTGAAGGCACGCTACGCTTCGCCCGAGTCCGGTTCGAAGTTCATCCACGTCGACGGCTTCGACATCCATTACCGCGACGAAGGCAGCCCCGACAAACCGGTGCTGGTGATGGTCCACGGCGTAATGGCCTCGCTGCATACCTGGGACGGCTGGGTCGCCGAGTTGTCCGAGCACTTCCGCATCATCCGCCTCGATGTTCCCGGCTTCGGCCTCACTGGTGGCGGCCAGGACCGCGAGTACGACGGCGAGCGCCTGGTGAAGGTGTTCGGCCTGTTCCTCGACCGCCTGGACCTCAAGCAAGTGTCCATCGCCGGCAACTCGCTGGGCGGCTACATCGCCTGGAACTATGCGCTGGCCAACGCCCACCGCGTCGAGCGGCTGATCCTCATCGACCCGGCCGGCTACTACATGCAGAAGGTGCCGCTGATGATCGCCAGCGCCGTACTGCCCGGCGCCGGCATCATGATGCCGATGTGGATGCCGCGCGCCCTGGTGGCGCAGGGCATCAAGGAAGTCTACGGCGATGCGCGCAAGATCAAGCCGGGCGTGATCGATCGTTACTACGACATCAGCCGCCGGCCGGGTAACCGCCGCGCGATGATCGACATCTTCCGCGTACTGGTGAAGGCCAACCGCGAGGAGCTGCCTACCACCCCCAACCGCGTCGCCTCGCTGAAGGTGCCGACGATGCTGATGTGGGGTGAGCGCGATCGCTGGATTTCGCCACGCCATGTGCCGATGTGGCAGCGTGACGTACCGGGGATCGAGGTGAAGGTGTACCCGGGCGTGGGGCATATCCCGATGGAGGAAATCCCCGAGGAGTCGGCGGCGGATGCGCTGCGCTTTCTGCATGCTTGACTGTTGATCGCCCCAAGGAAAAGCCCGGCCAAGCGCCGGGCTTTTTTCTCTAACGGCTTTTTGTAGGAGCGACTTTGCTCGCGAACCGCATGAGCGCCAGATTCTCCAGCCGAGTGAAGAGCTTCGCGAGCAAGCTCGCTCCCACAGAGGTCCGCAAACGACACCGCCCCGACAGGGCGGGGCGGTGTTCGAAGCGAGGCGCGGATCAGCCAGCGTGTGCCAGCGGCTGTGGGTCGTATTCCTTGCGCACCTCGTAAAGCACATCGAGGTTGTTGTGCTGCCATGGATGGAAGTCGGACTTGAAGAAATCCAGGTACTCGCGCAGCAGCGGGCGGAACACGCCGTGCTTGCCCCAAGTCCACTTGATGCCGTCGCGCCAGACGCGCCAATTCCACAGCAGGCCGTCCACCTTGAGCATGTGCACCAGGCCGCGGAAGGTATCCAGCACGAAGAAGAAGGTCGCCATGCGCATCGCCCGGCGCAGCAGCTTGCGGCTGCCGCAGACCTGGTTGTAGACGTCGAAGGCCACCGCCTTGTGCTCGGTTTCTTCCAGTGCGTGCCAGCGCCACAGGCGCTGCATCACCGGGTCGGCACCTTCCATGGTGCGCGGGTCGGTCAGCAGCCCGTTGGCCATGATCGCGGTGATGTGTTCCAGCGCTGCGGTCGCGGCCAACTGGCGCTTGGCAGGGAACTTCTTCTGGGTGAAGCGGATGCGCGCCTGGGCGCGTTTCTCGATGGCGGTGACGTCGTAGCCCAGGTCGCGCAGGCGCTGGCTGTAGGTCAGGTGCTCGCGGCTGTGGTGACCTTCCTGGCCGATGAAGCCGCGGATCTGCTCTTTCAGCACCGGGTCGCTGATCTGGTCGCGGAACTGCCGCACCGAGTCGATGAAGAAGCGCTCGCCGTCGGGGAAGAGTACCGACATGGCGTCGAACAGGTGGGACTTGAAAGCGTCTCCGCCGTGCCAGTGACGCGGCAGCGGATCGGGCAGGTCGAAGTCCATGTGCCGGGGCTTGATCTCCAGTCCTGCGGGGGTGGTGCTGGCCATGGCGGCTCCAGTGTGGTGGTTGTCCATGGTCATTACTCTGGGCTTGTAGCGGAAGCGTCACAAGGTTATTGTCTGCCAACTTTCCGGTCATATCCGGCCAGCGGTCAACATAAGAAGAACGATGAAGCAACCGCTCAATTTCACCGCCGAACTGGTGCCGGTCGCCTATGCGCAGGCGCTCCTGGACCTTGCCGAAGAGCTTGGCGTGCCGCGCGCGCGACTGTTCGAGCTGGCCCGCGTGCGCCCCGAAGTACTGCAGAGCCCCAACGGTCGGTTGTCCTTCGTCGATTTCCATCAGTTGTCCAGCGCCGCCCTGGCGCACTGCAACGAACCCGCCTTCGGCCTGCTGCTGGGGCAACGGCTGAACGTCTCCACCCACGGCATCCTCGGCTACGCCGTGCTGTCCAGCGCCAATCTCGAGCGTGCCATCGCCTTCGCCCTGAAGTACTACCGCGTGCTGGGCCTGGCCTACGATCTGGAGATGGTGGAAGACGGCGGCGTGTCCTACCTGCGGGCCAGCGAGTCGATTCCCCTCGGGCCGACGAGCCGCTTCGCCGCCGAGGGTCTGATGACCAGCCTGCACACCATCGCCCGCTTCCTGGTGGGCGAGCCGCTGCAGGGCGTCAGTGTTGGCTTCGCCCATGCCGAGCCGGACTACGCCGAGCGCTACGCCGAGGTATTCGGCGGCGAAGTGCTGTTCGACCAGCCGTTCCACTTCATCGGCCTGCCCAGCGAATACCTGGCGCGGCCCATGGCGCTGGCCAACCCGGCCACGGTGCAGATGTGCGAGCAGCAGTGCGAGGCGCTGCTGGCCACGCTGGACGTGCAGGAAGGCCTGCTGACCCGCATCCGCCGCCTGCTGCTGGCGCGCCCCGGCGAGTTTCCCGACCTGGAGGCGGTGGCGGCGGACCTGCACACCAGTGGCCGCAGCCTGCGTCGACATCTTTCGAACCTGGGTACCACCTACCAGGAAGTGCTCGACGACGTGCGCAAGCGCCTGGCCCTGCAATACCTCACCACGACCCACTTGCCGCTCTACGAAATCGCGCTGTTGCTGGGCTTCAACGATCCGTCGAACTTCCGCCGGGCGTTCCGCAAGTGGACCGGCAAGCTGCCCACGGATTACCGCCAGGGCGACTGAACCGTCGACCGGGCCGGCTCGCCAGGGCAGGGGGAATCAGCGAAAATGGGCGTCGTGTACTTCCGCCACCCAGCGAGCCCTTGATGAGCGAACAGCCTGCCCTGATCCGCGAAACCTTCCCTGTCGGCCCCTTGCAGTGCAACTGCACCATCATCGGTGATCCCGTGACGAAGAAGGCCATCGTCGTCGATCCGGGTGGCAACCACGAGCTCATCCTGCAACGTCTCGACGCACTGGGGCTCAAGGTGGTCAGCATCATCCATACCCATGCGCACCTGGATCACTTCCTCGCCTCCGGGCAGATGAAGGAAAAGACCGGCGCGACCCTGCACCTGCACAAGGACGACCAGTTCCTCTGGGACAACCTGGAAATGCAGTGCCGCATGTTCGGCGTGCCCTATACGCCGGTGCCGTCGCCGGACCAATGGCTGGCCGACGACGAGGAACTGGCCTGCGGCTGCGGCGTGGCGCTGCATACGCCGGGGCACACGCCGGGCTCCATGAGTTTCTGGTTCCCGAAGGACAAGCTGCTGATCGCCGGCGACACGCTGTTCCGCCGCAGCATCGGCCGCACCGACCTGTGGGGTGGCGATTACGCCACTATCGAGCGTTCGATCCGCGAGCGTCTCTATTCCCTGGACGAAGAAGCCACCGTGGTTACTGGCCACGGTCCGGATACCAACCTGGGCGACGAGATGCGGGAGAATCCCTTCATCCGTGCTTAAGGTTGCTACGGAATTATTTGCACGACCTAAGCTCTAAACTGCCGCCCGCTACTGGGTGTTTCGCTAATTCGAGGAGTCATCCGACATGTTCACCGCACGTAGTCTGTCCATGGTCGCGGCTGCCACCGCCTTTGCCCTCATGGCCGGTTGCGCCTCCCAGAACCCCTATGATCCCAACACCCAGGTTCCGGCCGAAGGCGGAGTGAGCAAGACCGCCAAGTACGGTGGGCTGGGTGCTCTGGCCGGTGCCATCGCCGGTGCCGCCATCGACCACAACAACCGTGGCAAAGGCGCGCTGATCGGCGCCGCCGCCGTGGGCGCCGCGGCGGCGGGCTACGGCTACTACGCCGACAAGCAGGAAGCCAAGCTGCGCCAGCAGATGCAGGGCACCGGCGTGCAGGTCGAGCGTCAGGGTGACGACATCAAGCTGATCATGCCGGGCAACATCACCTTCGCCACCGACTCGGCGAATATCGCGCCGTCCTTCTATACCCCGCTGAACAACCTGGCCAACTCCTTCAAGGAGTTCAACCAGAACAGCATCGAGATCGTCGGCTACACCGACAGCACCGGCAGCCGCCAGCACAACATGGACCTGTCCCAGCGCCGTGCGCAGTCGGTTGCGACCTACCTGACCTCCCAGGGCGTCGACGGCACCCGCGTCAGCACCCGTGGCATGGGCCCGGACCAACCGATTGCGTCCAACGCCGACGCCAATGGCCGCGCCCAGAACCGCCGCGTGGAAGTGAACCTGAAGGCCCTGCCGGGGGCGCAGACCCAGCAGTACCAGCAGTAAGCAGCGCCCATGAAAAAGCCCGCCGATTGGCGGGCTTTTTCGTTGTAGCGTGACCGACGCTGGGTCAAGCCTTGGCGGCCGGGAACTCCCGGTGCAACTGGGCCAGTAACTGGTCCTTGCGCTCCCACAGCTGGTTCACCCACAGCTGGAACTCGGCGCGATAGCCTTCGTCCTGGTCGTAGCTCCTGCCGACGAACTGGCGGGGAATTTCCATCTCTTCGAAACGCACCACCACCGAGCGCAGGCGGCCGGACAGCAGACACCAGAAGGTCGGGCGGCCGTCGGGATAATGAATGGTGACATTCACCAGGGTGCGCAGCTGTTCGCCCATGGCGTCGAGGACGAAGGCGATGCCGCCGGCCTTGGGCTTGAGCAGGTGCCTGAACGGAGAGGCCTGCTCGTCATGCTTTTCCGGGGTGAAGCGGGTGCCTTCGAGGAAGTTGAAGATCGCCACGGGAATGCGGCTGAACTTGGCGCACGCCTTGCGGGTGGTTTCCAGGTCCTTGCCTTTCTTTTCCGGGTGCTTGGCGAGGTACGCCTTGGTGTAGCGCTTCATGAAGGGGAAGTCGAGCGCCCACCAGCACAGGCCGATCACCGGAACCCAGATCAGCTCCTGCTTGAGGAAGAAGCGCAGCAGTGGAATGCGGCGGTTGAGCTGGTACTGCAGCACGAGGATATCGACCCAGCTCTGGTGGTTGCTGGTCACCAGATACGAGTGGTCGTACTCCAGCCCCTGCAGGCCCTGCACGTTCCAGCCGGTACGGCGGACCAGGTTCATCCAGCCTTTGTTGCAGGCGATCCAGCCTTCGGCGATCAGGCTCATGATCTTGCTGCACACCCGCTGCGCGGCGGCGAAGGGCAGCAGCAGCTTGACGATGGACATGGAGAGCAGCGGAATGCACCAGCACAGTGTGCTCACCACCAGGATCAGGGTGGCGAGAATGCCGCGCAGTGTGTGCGGGAGAAAACTCAACATCGAGGAATGGTCCTTGTACGTAGGCGCCCGGTTGGCCGGGCGCGTGATGCGTTCACGGGCACATCCCTAGTGCCTGGATTATCAGCCGTCCTTGCCGCTGTCCGCCTGGATCGCCGTCAGCGCGATGGTATAGACGATGTCGTCCACCAGCGCCCCGCGTGACAGGTCGTTCACCGGTTTGCGCAGGCCCTGCAGCATCGGCCCGATACTGACGCAGTCGGCGCTGCGCTGGACCGCCTTGTAGGTGGTGTTCCCGGTGTTCAGGTCGGGGAACACGAACACGTTGGCGCGTCCGGCCACCGGGCTGTCAGGTGCCTTCTGGCGGCCCACGCTGGCGATGGCGGCGGCATCATACTGCAAGGGGCCGTCGATCAACAGATCGGGGCGTTTTTCCTGCGCGATGCGTGTCGCTTCGCGGACTTTATCGACATCTGCGCCGGTTCCGGAGTCACCCGTGGAGTAGCTGATCATCGCCACGCGCGGGGTGATGCCGAAGGATTGCGCCGAGGCGGCACTCTGCAGGGCAATCTCCGCCAGGTCACTGGCCGAAGGATCGGGATTCACCGCGCAGTCGCCATAGACCACCACCTGGTCGGGCAGCAGCATGAAGAACACCGAGGACACCAGGTTGTAGCCCGGCGCCGTCTTGATCAGCTGCAGGGCGGGGCGGATGGTGTTGGCGGTGGTGTGGATGGCGCCGGAGACCAGCCCGTCCACTTCGTCCAGAGCGAGCATCATGGTACCCAGCACGACGTTGTCTTCCAGTTGCTGCTCGGCCATCGGCGCGTTCAGGCTCTTGCCCTTGCGCAGCTCGACCATGGGTTCGACGTAGCGGCTGCGTACCAGGTCCGGGTCGACCACTTCCAGGTCCTCGGGCAGCACGATGCCCAGCATCTGCGCCACGGCCTGCACATCGTCGGGCTTGGCCAGCAGCACGCAGCGCGCAATGCCGCGGGCATGGCAGATGGCGGCGGCCTGCACGGTACGCGGCTCGCTGCCTTCGGGCAGGACGATGCGCTTGTCGGCGCGGTTGGCGCGCTGGGTCAGTTGGTAGCGGAATACCGGTGGTGACAGACGCAGCTCGTGGGGAGCGCCGCAGCGGTCCTTCAGCCACTCGAAATCGATGTGTTCGGCGACGAATTCGGTAACGCGCTCGGCGCGCTCGCGATCGTCCACCGGAATTTCCTTGTTCATCCGCGACAGGTCGCCGGCGGTGTCGAACGAGCCGGTCTTCACCGTCAGCACCGGCAGGCCGCTCTGCAACGCACTGCGGCACAGCTCCATGACCCGCGCGTCCGGCGCCAGGCCCGAGCACAGCAGCAGGCCGGCCAGGGGCACGCCGTTCATGGCGGCGAGGCAGGCGGCGAGGATGATGTCGTCGCGATCGCCCGGCACCACCACCAGCACGCCGGGCTTGAGCAGGTGCACGGTATTCGGCGCGGAGGGTGCGCAGAGGATGATCTTCTGCACGCGGCGTTGTTCGTAGTCGCCGGCGTTGAGCACGCTGGCATCCAGCAGGTCGGCGACATCGCGGGTGCGCGGGGCGTTCATCTCGTCCTGCCAGGGGATGCAGCCGAGCAGGCGCACATCGCCGTCGCGCAGCAGCGGGGAGTGTTCCTTCAGGCGCTCGCCGAACAGCCGCGCGGCTTCCACGGCGTCGCGCGGCATGTCGTCGCTCTCGCCGCCGCGCACCTTGTTCACGATCAGGCCGGCCAGGTGCGGGTCGCGCGGGCCGCCGAACAGCTGGGCAAGAATCTCGATGCGGTCGGACAGCTCGCTCACGGTTTCGTTGTCCGGCGCGGAGACGAGGATCACTTCGGCATCCACGCTGCGCGCCAGGTGCGCGTTGATGCGTGCGGCGTAGCTGGCGTGCTTGGTCGGCACCATGCCTTCGACGATCATCACGTCCTTGTCCGCAGCGGCGTTGTTGTACATGCCGACGATGTCTTCGAGCAGTTCGTCGAGCAGGCCGTCGCCGAGCATGCGCTCGACTTTTGCCAGCGACAGCGGCGTTGGGGCGTTGAGTCCGTGGGTGCGCGCGACCAGTTCGCTGGAGCGCTCGGGGCCATCGTCCCCTGCATGGGGCTGGGCGATGGGCTTGAAGAAGCCGACCTTCAGACCGGCGCGTTGCAGGGCGCGGATCAGGCCCAGGCTGGTGGACGTCAGGCCGACACCGAAACCGGTCGGCGCGAGAAAGAAGGTGTGCATCCGGGCTCCTTAAGCCGTGCGGGAATGGTCTGTGCCCTTGTGGGGCGCAACCGATGAATCTTCAGTCGAGGACAGCCAGGGTGTCGAGTGCGATCTGCTTTTCCTCATTGGTCGGGATGACCAGCACGCGCGGGTGCCCGGCGAGGTGGATCGGCCCGCCGACGCCGCGCACGCAGCGGGCGTTGGCCTCGCCGTCGAGTTCGAGGTTGAGCACGTGCAGGTGCTTGACCGTGAGGTTGCGCACCAGCGCGGAGTTCTCGCCGATGCCGCCGGTGAAGATGATGCCGTCCAGCCGCGGCAGCGCACAGGTCAGCGAGGCCAGCGACTTGGCCAATCGGTAACAGAATACTTCGATGGCCAGTGCCGCATTGGCGTGGCCCTGCTCGCGGGCATGCTCCAGGGTGCGCATGTCGTTGGACAGCCCCGACAGGCCGAGCAGGCCGCTGTCGTGGTTGAGCATGTGGTCGATCTTTTCCAGGCTCCAGCCCAGGGTGCGCGCCAGGTGGCTGTGCAGGTTCGGGTCGACGTCGCCCGAGCGGGTCCCCATCATCAGGCCTTCCAGCGGGGTCAGGCCCATGCTGGTGTCGCGGCTCTGGCCGTTGGCGATGGCGCAGGTGGAGCTGCCGTTGCCCAGGTGCGCGGACAGCCAGTAGCTGTCGCCCACCGCCAGCCCGCTCATCTCGGCCGCCTTGTGGCTGACATAGCGGTGGCTGGTGCCGTGGAAGCCGTAGCGGCGTACGTGCTGCTCGCGGTACAGCGGCTCGGGGATGGCGTAGCGGTAGGCGCGCTCGGGCAGGCTCTGGTGGAAGGCGGTATCGAACACGGCGATGTGCGGGAGGGCCGGGTAGAGCGCCATGGCGGCGTCGATGCCCACCAGGTTGGCCGGGTTGTGTAGCGGCGCCAGGGGCGAGGTCTCGCGGATGGCGCTGAGCACTTCATCGGTCAGGCGCGAGGCCTGGGTGAAGCGCTCGCCGCCGTGTACCACGCGGTGGCCGATGGCGTGCAACTCGCCCTGCGCAGCCTGGGCCACCAGCGGCAGCAGGCGGGCGAGGGCGGCCTTGTGGTCGCCACCGGGCAGCTCCAGGGTCTGCGGCTGCTCGTCGGTCTCGCCCTGCCAGCGCAGGCTGGCGCCGTTGGAGCCGAGGCGCTCGGCCAGGCCGTGGAGGATGAAGTCTTCGCGCCCTTCTCGAACCAGAGCGAACTTGATCGAAGAACTGCCGCAGTTGATCACCAGGATATTGCGAGCCGGCATGCCTACTCCTTGTTGCTGTCGGAATCCTTGGCGCACCAGCCGCAGGGGAACCAGCGGCCGATCTGCGCCTTGCGTTGCTGCGGATCCAGCACCCAGGGCCGTGACTGCCAGGGCGGCTGGTGGCGCAGGTGCTGGGTGTGGCCGCAGGACAAGACTGCCACCCAGTGGCCGTCTTCGTCCTGATGAAAGTCAAGCAGGCGCGGTGGCCCCGCGTTGTCCCGTCCGTCCGTCTTCGGGTCGCATTCGGGGGCGTCGCCGCGTAAACTTACGCGCTCAACTTCTATATCAGATAGGTTTCGAACCATGCAGATCGCGGCCAACAAGGCGGTTTCCATCGACTATACCCTGACCAACGACGCAGGTGAGGTCATCGACAGCTCCGCCGGCGGCGCTCCGCTGGTCTACCTGCACGGTGCCCACAACATCATTGGCGGCCTGGAAAAAGCCCTCGAAGGCAAGCAGGTCGGTGATGAACTGGACGTGACCGTCGAGCCGGCCGAGGCCTATGGCGAGTACAGCGCCGAACTGGTCGCCACCCTGACCCGCGAGATGTTCGAAGGCGTGGACGAGCTGGAAGTCGGCATGCAGTTCCACGCCTCCGCTCCGGACGGCGGCATGCAGATCGTCACCATCCGCGACATCGACGGCGATGACGTGACTGTCGACGGCAACCACCCGCTGGCCGGCCAGCGCCTGAACTTCAAGGTGAAAGTGGTCGACATCCGTGACGCTTCGGCTGAAGAAGTCGCCCACGGCCACGTCCACGGCGAAGGTGGTCATCACCACTGATCGCTGCCACCCGGTCGCTCATCGAGATCGGGTGGAGCCATCATTGAGCTGCTAAGCTCAATCGGGAAAGGCGCCTTCGGGCGCCTTTCTCATGCAATCGGCTTCAACTGCAAAGAATGCCAGGGCATTTTTCCCGCATCGACTGGGATTGCGCAGCACGTCGGACACATTGTCCGCCCCTGCGCGGGCACTTCGTGCCTACTTCTTCAAGGAGCAAGCAATGAGCGCTTTTCACGATCTGACGCTGCATGGTCTCGACGGCCAGGATCTGCCGCTGGCCCCGCTCAAGGGCAAGGTCGTGCTGGTGGTCAACGTCGCCTCGAAGTGCGGCCTGACTCCGCAGTACGCCGGTCTGGAGAAGCTCTACCAGCAATACAAGGATCAGGGGTTCGTGGTACTGGGGCTGCCTTGCAACCAGTTCGCCGGGCAGGAGCCGGGCAGCGAATCCGAGATCCAGTCGTTCTGCTCGCTGAACTATGGGGTCAGCTTCCCCATGTCGGGCAAGCTGGACGTCAACGGCTCGGAACGTCATCCGCTGTACCGCCTGCTGGCGGGCGAGGGCGCCGAGTTCCCCGGCGACATTACCTGGAACTTCGAGAAGTTCCTGCTCGGTCCGGACGGCCGCGTGCTGGCGCGCTTCAGCCCGCGCACCGCACCGGATGATCCGGCGCTGGTCCAGGCTATCGAGAAGGCGCTGGGCGCCTGACCGCTGCCGGCGGGAGAGGGCGCTTGCGCCATTCCCGCTGGCATTTCTTCCTTTACGTTGTTTCGCGCAGCGCGCGGCGGCTTAATCGGGCGACCTGCTTCCGGAGCCCGCCATGAGCCGTTTCGCCGCCGAGTCCGCCTGCTTGCCTGCCACGCCTGATGCCCTGCGCGCCTTGATCGAGCAGCGTCGTTCGGTTCGTCGCTTCCTCGACGAGCCTGTGCCCGATGCCGTGCTGCGCGATTGCCTGGAGCTGGCGGTGCTCGCTCCCAATGCCTGCAACCTGCAGCCCTGGAGTTTCCAGGTGATCCGCGATGCCCAGCTGCGGCGCCAACTGGTGCCGGTCTGCCTGGGGCAGAACGCAGCGCGCACGGCGCCGGTGCTGATCGCCGTGCTGGCGCGGCCGGATACCTGGCGCGAGTCCTGCGCCGACATCCTCGAGCAATGGCCCGAACCGCAGGTGCCGGAGAAGGTCCGGCGCTTCTATGAGCGCACCGCGCCTTTCCAGTACGACCAGGGCGCATTAGGCTTGCGCGGGCTGTTCAAGCGCGCGCTGTATTCGGTCGTCGGGTTGCGCCGTGCCCTGATGCGGCAGCCCAACAGCCACGCCGAAATGCGCCTGTGGGCGGTGAAATCCACCGCGCTGGCGGCGCAGAACCTGATGCTCGCCCTGCAGAGCCACGGCTTCGCCAGTTGCCCCATGGAGGGCTTCGATGAAGTGCGGTTACGCAAGGTGCTGCTGATTCCCCGCCGCGCGGTGCCGATCATGCTGCTGGCGGCAGGGCGGGCTGCGGACAACGGCGTCTACAACCCGCGCCTGCGCTTCCCGCTGGAGCAGCGCGTCAGCTGGCACTGACCGCATCGGGGCGCGTCAGCACGCCCATGCGCCCGCCGCCGAAGGACCAGTCGTCCGCCTCGCTGGTGGTGATCTGCACCATCACGTCCTCGCTGGCGATTCCCAGTCGCTCGCCCAACAGCGCGTTCAATCGCCGGTAGAACGCCTGTTTGGTCTGCGAGTCGCGCGGCCGGCCGATGGTGATGGCGATGAGGACGAAGTCGTCGCTGCGCGGGCCGCCGAGGTAGTCGCGGTTGTAGACGAATTCCTCCGCTTCATGCTGGTGGATCATCACGAACTGGTCACCTTCCGGGACGTTGAAAGCCTCGTGCATGGCGTCGTACACGGTGTCGGCCAGCTGGCGCAGGTACTGCGGTTGCTTGCCTTTGCGCAGGGAGATGCGGACGGTGGGCATGATGTCACTCCTCGTCGAGACGGTTGAGAGCGGAAGCGGCCGTCGGCCAGCCGCCGTAGAAGGCCAGGTGGGTGATCAGCTCGACCAGCTCCTCGCGGGTCAGGCCGTTGTGGCGGGCCAGTTCGAAATGGAACGGCAGTTGTTCCTGCCGGCCTTGCACCATCAGGGCGGCGACGGTTGCCAGGCTGCGCTCGCGCGGACTCAGCTGTGGGCGTTGCCAGACATCCCCGAACAGCACCTGCTCGGTGATTTGCGCCAGCTTCGGTGCCTGCTGTTGCAGGGCGGGGGAGACCTGGGGTGGACGAGACATGCTGCCGTTCCTCTTCTGTGGCTTGACGGAATCAGGCTAGCGCGGCAGGTTTGTTCTGAAAATCAGGAAATATTTGACTGATAGTTCGATTAATCAGAATGGTTGCCATGGCTCGCATCAACTTCGATCTGGACGTACTGCGTACCTTCGTCACCGGTATCGAGCTGGGCAGCTTCGCCCGTGCCGCGGACCGCCTGGGGCGCTCCACGTCTGCCGTCAGCGCGCAGCTGAAGAAGCTGGAAGAGCAGGCCGGTACCCCGGTGTTGCGCCGCGAAGGACGCGGCATGGCACTGACCGAGGCGGGGGAGACGCTGTTGGCCTACGCCCGCCGCCTGCTGGAGTTGAACGACGAAGCCGCCGGCGCGTTGCGCGGTGGTTCGCTGGAAGGCCGGGTGCGCCTCGGCCTGCAGGAGGACTTCGGCGAAACCCTGTTGCCCGCCGTGCTCGCGCGCTTCGCCCGTGCTCACCCCAGGGTGCGCATCGAGGTGCGCACCTCGCGCAATCAACAACTCATCGAAGGGGTGCGCAGCGGCGAACTGGACCTGGCGCTGGCGTGGGAAACCGGTGAGCGCACGCCCTACATGGAACGCCTGGGGGCGGTGGCGCAGTGCTGGATCGGCGCACCGGATGCGCCCTTGTTTCCCGCTGCCCAAGCGCTGCCGCTGGTCATGCTGGAGGCGCCCTGCCTGCTGCGCAGCGCGGCAACGACGGCCCTGGACAGGGCCGGCGTGCCTTGGCGCGTGGCCTTCACCAGTGCCGGGCTGTCCGGCATCTGGGCCGCCGTCGGCGCGGGGTTGGGGATCGGCCTGCGTACTCCCATCGGCTTGCCGGTCGGCGTCGAGCGGCTGGATGCCGGGCGCGCCGGGCTGCCGACCATGGAGCCGCTGGGCCTGTGCCTGCATTGCAGTGAAGCCGAACCTGAAGCCGTGGTGGAGCGCCTGCGTGAGTTGCTGAAGGAAGGCGTGGCGGAGCTGCTGGAAAGCCCGGCGCTTCGCTGATCCGCTTCTGAAGGAAAATCACTGCGATCAATGATGCTGGCGAAAGTGAGACGACCGGTCATATTCTTGCCGCCATGAACAGCATCCGACTCGACAAGCGTGACCTGATCCTCGCCAAGGGCTCCCTGGCGATGACCCGCAGCGGCTACCACGGCACCGGCGTGCAGGACATCGTCCAGGCCGCCGGCATCCCCAAGGGCTCTTTCTATCACTACTTCGACAGCAAGGAAGACTTCGCCCTGCAGGCCCTGGAGCACCTGTATGCACCACGCCTGGCACGCTACGCCGAGGCTCTGGGCAACCCGGCCCTGGGGCCGCGTGCGCGCATCCTCACCTATTACCGCGAACTGCTGGCGCATTTTGCCCGCCAGGAGAAGCTCGAGTACCACTGCTTCATCGGCAGCCTGAGCTTCGAGATGGCTGAGCTGTCGCCGCCCATTGCCGAGCGCGTCGACGGCATCCTCCAGCAGTCCATCGACACCCTGCGCGACTGCCTGGCCGACGCCCAGCGCGCCGGGGAATTGCCCGCCTCGGAGAACGTCGAGCAACTGGCCGAGTTCATCGGCAATGCCTGGCAGGGTGTGCTGGCGCGCATGAAAGTCAGCGCTTCGCTCAAGCCGGTGGAACGCTTTATCGAGCGCCTGGAGCACTTGCTGCAGGCCTGATCTGCCTGAGTCATCACTCATTTTTTCAGCCCCACTCAAAAACGAGACGACCGGTCGCCTGGCCGTCATGGAGACTTCAATGACTGCATCCGTAGATACTCTGTTCTCGCCGTTCCGCCTGGGCGGTCTGGAACTGCCCACGCGCATCGTGATGGCGCCGATGACCCGCAATTTCAGCCCCGGCGGCGTGCCTCACGCGCAGGTCGTCGAGTACTACCGCCGTCGCGCTGCTGCCGGCGTTGGCCTGATCGTCACTGAGGGCACCACGGTCAACCACAAGGCTGCCAACGGCTATCCGAACGTGCCGCGCTTCCATGGTGAAGACGCCCTGGCTGGCTGGAAGCAGGTGGTCGACGCCGTGCACGCCGAAGGCGGCAAGATCGTCCCGCAGCTGTGGCACGTCGGTGCCGTGCGCCGCCTGGGTACCGAGCCGGACGCCAGCGTTCCGGGCTATGGCCCCAGCGGCAAGGAAAAGGACGGCACTGTGCTGGTCCATGAGATGACCAAGGAAGACATCCAGGAAGTCATCGCCGCCTTCGCCCAGGCCGCTCGCGACGCCAAGGCCATCGGCATGGACGGGGTGGAAATCCACGGCGCCCACGGCTACCTGATCGACCAGTTCTTCTGGGACGGCAGCAACAAGCGCACTGACGAATACGGCGGCAGCCTGGCCAACCGTTCGCGCTTCGCCATCGAGCTGATCCAGGCCGTGCGCGCGGCCGTCGGCCCCGACTACCCGATCATCTTCCGTTTCTCCCAGTGGAAGCAGCAGGACTACAGCGCCCGACTGGTGCAGACCGCCGAGGAGCTGGAAGCCTTCCTCAAGCCGCTGGCGGAGGCCGGCGTGGACATCTTCCACTGCTCCACCCGCCGCTTCTGGATTCCGGAATTCGAAGGCTCCGACCTCAACCTCGCCGGCTGGACCCGCCAGCTCACCGGCAAGCCGACCATCACCGTCGGTAACGTCGGCCTGGACGGCAGCGAGTTCCTGGCCTTCTTCGGCAACACCGAGGAAATCGCCCAGCCGTCGGGCATCGACGGCTTGCTGGAGCGTCTGAACAAGGAGGAGTTCGACCTGGTCGCCGTCGGTCGTGCTCTGCTGGTCGACCCGGACTGGGCAGTGAAGGTCCGCGACGGTCGTCTTGCCGATATCAAACCGTTCAGCCGTGACGCGTTGATGTCGCTGGCCTGATTCGCCCGCGCCTGATGCAGGAAAGCCCCTGGCACCGATGGTGCCAGGGGCTTTCTCGTTTCTCTAGGAACGAGGGCGTCCCCCTCGCTCCTACCAGCGATGCCTTGTTTATGGTGGATTATTGATTGTCTGAATGGTCTGAAAGCACCGTCCCAGGCGTTTACAAATCTTTTCCGAGACCCACCTTTCCGCATGCTGACTTCCCAGTCCGAAACGGGCAGAGTATGAACGCGTTCACACAACAATAGGCCGGGAGACGGCCATAGGAGTAAGTCATGCGGATCGGCTTGGTAGTCGATGCAACCTGCGACCTTCCCCCCGAATTCCTTGCTGCCCATAACATTCGCGTCCTCCCCATCGGTATCCGTGTGGGCGAGCGTCGCATCGTCGATGACCGCGATCCCGACACCACCCTGAAGTTTTATTCCCAGGACCTGCCCAAGGTCGGCCCCGAGGACGGCAGCGAGCCGCTGACGCCGGCGCAGACCCACGACTGGTTTCTGGAAAAGCTGGTCACCGATTTCGACTATGTGATCTGCCTGACCGTCAGCAGCCAGCGCAGCCCGATCTTCGACAACGCCACCCAGGCCTCCTTCAGCCTCCTGCAGAGTTATAAGGAGCGCCGCGCCGCCGCCGGCATCGCCGGGCCCTTCGCGCTGCGGGTGATCGATAGCCAGACCGTGTTCGCCGGCCTGGCCGTGCTGGCCGCCGAAGGCGTGCGCCTGCTCGGCGAAGATCAGCACCCCAACGCCGTGCGCACCCGCCTGGAGCAGCTCAGCCAGCAGATGAACACCTTCCTGGTCGCCAGCGACCTGGGGCACATCCGCCGCCGTGGCTTCCAGAAGGGCGACCGCAGCAGCATCGGCGACCGCCTGCGTGGCGCCTTCCTCGGCCTGGGTTCGATGCTCGACATGAAGCCGGTGCTGAGCCTGGTGCAGGGCGAGGACAAGCCCGTCTCGGTTTCGCCCAACTACGAGAAATCCGCCGAGCGCCTGCTCAATTTCGCCCGCTCGCGGGTCGAGGCGGGCGACTTGCTGGCGCCGCAGATGAGCCTGAGTTATGCCGGCGATCCTTCCGCGTTGCGTGACCTGCCGGGCTTCGCCGCGCTGGAAGCGGCCTGCCAGGCCAAGGGCGTGCAGGTGCACCTGGCGATGCTCAGCCCCACCGGCGGCATCAACCTCGGCGCCGGCGCCATGAGCCTGTCCTTCGCCGCCGAGCCCAAGCCCTTCGCCTGATCGCTACTTGTGGGTTTCAGGGTGACCCAGGCCGCCGGAGTTCTTCCCCGGCAGGCCCGCGCGGCAGGCTTCCTGCAGATAGCCCGCGAAGCGCTCGACCACCGTGTCCCACGCCTGGTGGATGGCGTGGTGACGAGCGTTGAGGCGCACCCGGCGCAAACGCTCCGGGTCCGCCAGCAGCCAGCTCGCTGCTTCGAAGAAGCTCTGGCTCTCGCCCGGAACACCGAGTACGCCGTTGTGCCCGTGGCGGATGTGCTGGCCGGCGGCCGCCTGGTCGAAGGCCACCACCGCCAGCCCTGAGGCCAGCGCCTCCAGCACCACATTGCCAAAGGTTTCCGACAGGCTGGGGAACAGGAACAGGTCGCCGCTGGCATAGTGTCGGGCCAGTTCCTCGCCACGCTGCAGGCCGCAGAACAGCGCTTCGGGCAGTTCCCTCTGCAGGTGCGCGCGCTGGGGGCCGTCACCGACTATCACCAGGCGCAGTTTCAGTTGCGGGTGGTCGGCGCACAGGGCGCGGAAGCTGCTGCCCAGCAGTGACAGGTTTTTCTCCGCTGCCAGCCGGCCGACATGCAGCACGGCGATATCCCGTTCGCCCAGGCCCCATTCGCGACGCAGCGCTTCGTCCCGGCGGGCCGGGTTGAACAGTTGGCTGTCGACGCCGCGCGAGAGCTGCGCCAGGCGCTCGAAGCCGCGCCGCTGCAGCTCCATGGACTGGCTGGCGCTGGGCACCAGGGTCTGCTGGGTGCGGTTGTGGAACCAGCGCAGGTACAGGGTCACCAGGCGCATCAGCGGGCCAAAGCCGTAGTGCGCGCTGTACTGCTGGAAATTGGTGTGGAAACCGCTGATCACCGGGATTTTCAGGCGCCGGGCGGCGCGCAGGGCGGCGAGGCCGAGGGGGCCTTCGGTGGCGATGTAGAGCACATCCGGGCGGGTGCGTTTCCAGTGGCGCAGCAGCTTGTGCAGGCACGACTGGCCCCATTGCAGGCCAGGGTAGCCGGGCAGCGGCCAACCACGGGTCAGCACCAGCTCGCCATCGCTGTGTCGGCCTTCGTCGCTCTGCTGGCGCGGGCGGACGACCTGGATCTGGTGTCCGAGAAGCAACAGCCCTGAGGCCAGCCGGCCGAGGGTGTTGGCCACGCCGTTGATTTCCGGCGGAAAGGTTTCGCTGATCAGCGCGATGCGCAGGGGAATCGTGGTCATGCTCGCAGTGTCCCGGCGCGCGGTGGCGCGCCGATGACAATGCGATGATCGATAGGTGACAGCCGCTCAGGCGCGGCGGCGGGTTACTTCACCAGCGCCTTCTCACCACCCTCGCGCACCCAGAACAGCACGGCGCCGGCCACGGCGGCGGGCATGGCGACCAGGTTGACCAGCGGGATCAGCAGCGCCAGGTAGGTGATGCCACCGAAGCCCATGCAGGCCCAGCGCTTGCTGCGCAGCCAGGCGAGCATCTCGTTCCAGCCCAGCTTGTGGTTGTCCGCCGGGTAGTCGATGTACTGCACCGCCATCATCCACACGCCGAAGATCAGCCACAGCGGTGCAGCGATCAGGTTCAGGCCGGGGATCAGGCTGAGGATGAACAGCGCGATGGCGCGTGGCAGGAAATAGCCGAGCTTGCGCAGCTCGCGGCCGATGGTCCGCGGCACCATGGCCATCAGCTCGCCCCAGCTGAATTCGGGAAAGTCGTCGGTGCCGCGCACCACGACTTCGACCTTCTCCGCCAGGAAGCCGTTGAAGGGCGCGGCGATGATGTTGGCGATCATGGTGAAGGTGAAGAACACGATCAGCAGGACCAGCGCGACGAAGAGCGGCCAGAGGATGAACTGCAGGAAGCTCAGCCAGTCCGGCAGGGTCGGCATCAGCCAGTCGACCCAGTGGCTGAACTGGTTGATGGCGAAGCCGATCAGGCCGACGAACAGCAGGATGTTGATGCTCAGGGGCAGCAGGACGAACAGCCGCAGGCCGGGGCGCATCATCAGTTTCAGGCCTTCGCCGAGGTATTGCGGGCCGCTCAGGGTGGACATCGGACTCTCCAGGGTTGAACCGTAGGCGACCTTAGCAGACCCGGCGAAGGCCCGGCGAGCCGTCTGTTTTGCCGGGTATGTGCATCGCAGCCGCGCGTTCAGGCGACCGTGTAGCGATAACAGCGGTTGCGTTCCTGCTTGGCCTGGTACATGGCGATGTCGGCGGCGCGGGTCAGGGCGTCGGCATCGGCGGCGTCCTGCGGGTAGAAGGCGATGCCGATGCTGGGGGTGACGAAGTCGATGACCTGGCCGCCCAGGCGGTACTCGGCGCCGAGTACACCCAGCAGGCGCATGCCAAGGGCTTCGGCCTGATCCGGCTGGGCATTTTCCAGCAGCACGGCGAATTCGTCGCCGCCCAGGCGGAAGGCCTGGTCCGGCTGGCGCAGGCTGCCGCGCATGCGCTCGCCGACGGTGCTGAGCAGCGCATCGCCGATGGCATGGCCGAAGCGGTCATTGACCTGCTTGAAGCGGTCCAGGTCGATGTACAGCAGGGCCACCCGATTGCTGTGCACGATGGCGCGCTGCAATTGCTCGTTGAAGGCTTTGCGGTTGCCCAGTGCGGTCAGCGTGTCTCGGTACGCGAGGTTGATCAGCTGCTTCTGGTAGGCCACCTGCTCGCTGATGTCGCGCAGGATGCCGCGGAAGCCCTGGAATCCACCCTGTCCATCACGGATCGCCGAGAGCCGCGTTTCGCAGCTCACCAGCCGACCATCGCGGCGCTTGAACGGGGCGGAGAAGGTGGTTTCCTGCTCGTCGTCGCGGACCTTGTCGTACAGGCTCTGGGCACGGTGATAGTCCTCCTCCTGCAGGAGGATGCCGAAGTGCTGGCCGTTGAGCTGGTCGGCGGCGTAGTCGAGCATCCGGCACAGTGCTGGGTTGACGGTGCGGATGATGCCCCGGGTGTCCATCTCGAAGTAGCCATCGCGGATGGCATCGAGGATGGCCCGATCGCGCGCTTCGCTCTGCGCCAGGCGATCGAGGGTACGGTTCATCTCGTTGGCCAGCTGGCCCAGTTCGTCCGTCCCCTGTGGGCTCAGGCGCAGGGCGGTGCGGTCCTGCCCGATGACCGCCACTTCGCGGTTCATCCTGCTGACCCGGCGGATGATCCGCAGCTCCAGGGCCACGTAGGCGAGCAGGATGGCGCCGCCGAGCAGGGCCAGGGTCAGGTAGAGGAACAGGCTGACCGACTGCCGGCCTTGCTGGTACAGCGGCCGCGGGCTGGTCAGTTCCAGGCGCAGTTGCGGCCGGCCGCGGGAGTCGAGATAGAGCAGGGACATCTGCTGACTGTTCCCGTCCAGCAGATGCCGCGAGCTGAGCAGGGTGGCACCGCGCCCGGTGGGGATGTTCAGGGTGCGCCAATCCTTGTTCTGCACCGGATCCTGGGCCAGGCGAAGGCTTGCGCCCATCTGGGTCTGCAGGTTGTACATGCGCGCGCTGTCGAGCAGCACGCCAGCGATGACCACACCGGCCGGCTCGGCGGTACCCGCGGTATTGCTGATGGGATAGCTGAGCAGCATCTGGGGGACGCCTTCGATTTGCAGCAATTGGTCCAGGCTGTGGCGCGGGTCGCCATCGATATCCAGCGCGCCCAGTTCCAGCGCGGTGCGCAGGATGCCGTCGCGCAGCCGGGTGGTGCCGGGCACCGGCTGGCCGGGGAAGCGCCGGGCCAGTTCGTCGAGCTTCCATTGCTGGGCGAGGATGTGCCCGGTGCGGTCGACGAACAGGACATAGTCGAAGCCGAGGATGCCCAGCAGGTCCTGGTCCAGGTTGTCCTCGACGAAGCGCGCCTGCGGCAGGCGCATGAACTGGTAGCTGGCGTCCCACCAGGCATAGCTATGGACGATGTCGAGGTTGCGCTGCTTCTCGTAGGCGATGCGGTTGTGGACGATGCGTACCTCGTCGGCCAGGCGCTGGCGGTCCCCGCGGTCGAAGCGGTCGAGCAGGATCATGTCCGACAGCAGCCAGACCCCTGCGAGGCTCGCGACGAACAGGGGCAGGCACAGCCAAAGCAGGCGGGCGCGAAGGTTCATGGTGGTCCGGGTGACCTCTGGTTTGCTTGAGTCTAGACACAGGTGCAGTGGCTGCCCGCTACATAGGGGCAGCCTATGGGGGGCATTGAGATTGGGCATTTCAGCAGGACGCTGCGGCGTTGGTAAGCTGCGCGCCATCTGGTATCGAACGAGTTCGAGGGTCGATCCGACACTCCCTGACTTATCTCAAGGAGCGCAGGGCGACCGCGGAAATCCCTGACTTATCTCAAGGGTTTTCCGGAGTTCTGCGGGACAATGCGATCCGTGACTCAGGTCACACCGCATTGTCCTCAGTCTCCGGGCCGTGCGGTCCGCGCAAGAAACCTTTCAGTGGAGCTGCCGCCCTCCCAACCTTCCCCCTGGTGCTTTGGCAGCTCCCTTTTCTTTTGCATCCCGCTCTTCACCCGAGCACTGGAGGCTGTCATGTCCGATCGTCACGCGCGCGTCATCATTCTGGGTTCGGGGCCTGCGGGTTACAGCGCTGCGGTCTACGCCGCCCGCGCCAACCTCAAGCCGCTGCTGATCACCGGCATGCAGGCCGGCGGCCAACTGACCACCACCACCGAAGTCGACAACTGGCCGGGCGACCCCCATGGCCTGACCGGCCCGGCGCTGATGCAGCGCATGCAGGAACACGCCGAGCGCTTCGAGACCGAGATCGTCTTCGACCATATCCATGGCGTCGACGTGGCCGGCAAGCCGTTCGTGCTCAAGGGCGACAGCGGCACCTACACCGCGGATGCCCTGATCATCGCCACCGGCGCCAGTGCGCGTTATCTCGGCCTGCCGTCGGAAGAGGCGTTCATGGGCAAGGGTGTGTCCGCCTGCGCCACCTGCGACGGCTTCTTCTACCGCAACCGCGAAGTGGCGGTGGTGGGCGGCGGCAATACCGCCGTGGAAGAGGCGCTGTACCTGGCCAATATCGCCAGCAAGGTGACCCTGGTGCACCGCCGCGACAGCTTCCGTTCCGAGAAGATCCTGCAGGACAAGCTGCGTGCCCGCGTCGCCGAGGGCAAGATCGAACTGCGCCTGAATGCCCAGGTGGAAGAGGTGCTGGGCGATGCCATGGGCGTCACCGGCGTGCGCCTGCGCCATAACGATGGCGAGGCTTCGGAACTGAAGGTGGACGGCCTGTTCGTCGCCATCGGCCACACGCCGAACACCTCGTTGTTCGAAGGTCAGCTTGAGCTGAAGGACGGCTACCTGGTGGTCAACGGCGGCCGCGAAGGCAATGCCACGGCGACCAGCATCCCCGGCGTGTTTGCCGCCGGCGACGTGGCCGACCATGTCTACCGCCAGGCGATCACGTCCGCCGGCGCCGGCTGCATGGCCGCGCTGGACGTCGAGCGCTACCTGGATTCCCTGTAACGGCCCGAAGAGCCGGCGTGCAGGAAGAGGCCCCGCTTTGCGGGGCCTTTTTCTGCCTGGCTAGGGGGCGCTTTTCGCGCAGCGTGCTTGCTCGCGGACCGCTTGGCACGATGCTTTGCAGCTTCGTGAGCAAGCTCGCTCCCACAACCGGGTTTCGCGCCGTTGGGCATTTGGATCGCCCAAGAAAAAGCCCCGTATCGGCGGGGCTTTTGCATCGAGCGAGTAGCCTCAGCCGCGGCGCGACAGCGGCTGGCGCTCGAAGTTGACGCCGGCCAGTCCAGTCACCTGGAGGGCGCGGATATTGGCGTGATCGGTGCCTTCGGGGTGCTCGCGCACGGCGCGGTAGTGCTCGCCGAACGCCAGCAGGCTCTCTTCCTGGCTCAGGCCTTCGAGAATGGCGAAGCCCAGGGTCTTGCAGGAGCCCTCGTTCTGCCCGGCGGGGTTTTCCACGCTGCCGTTGGTGAAGGCGCTGGGGCTATAGCTGTAGTGCTCGGCGATGTACGCCAGGGTGTCGGTGAACAGGTGCTGCTCGCTGCGCAGGCGCACGCGAAAATCGGTGAGGGTCATCAAGGCAAACTCTTAGTGTTTCTTCGCGTTGTCGAAGGCCGTCTGCTGGGCAGGGGTCGCTTCCGTCTGGTACTTGGCCTTCCATTCGGCGTAAGGCATGCCGTAGATCTCTTCGCGGGCCTGATCCGGGCTGACAGGCAGGCCCATATCGTCCGCCGCGGCCTTGTACCACTTGGACAGGCAGTTGCGGCAGAACCCGGCAAGATTCATCAGATCGATGTTCTGCACATCCTTGCGGGTACGCAGGTGCTGCACCAGGGTGCGGAACGCGGCGGCTTCCAGTTCGGTGCGCTGCTCGTCGGTCAGGGTCATCGGCTCGGTCATGGCAGGTCTCTCAACAAGGGCGCATCGGAGGCGCATGGCGGGGCTGGCGAGATTCTAAGAGGCGGGCGATCTGCCAGCAACGCCCGTTGGCCGACTGGCACGGGCGTGCAGGGATGCAACAAAGGTGTCAGCGCTGGGCGGCGAGGGCGATCGACACCGATTCGGCGAAGCGCAGGGCGTGGGGCTTGTCCACTTCCACTTCGGCATAGCGTACCGCCGGGTTGGCCATGACTAGGTCGAGCAGCTCCTGGGTCAGGCGCTCCAGCAGGGCGAAGCGGTTTTCCTCGACGTGGGCGATGATCGCCTTGGTGATGGTGCGGTAGTTCAGCGCGTGGTCGATGTCGTTGACCTGCACCGCGTCGCCGGCCGGATAGAGGATGGTGAGGTTGATCAGCACATCCTGCTTGTTGAGGATTTCCTCTTCCTTGATGCCGATGTAGGTGCGTACGCGCAGGTCCTTGACCCGGATCCGCGCCATGCCCGGCTGCAGTTGCGTCATTTCACTTGCTCCGTCCGATCAGTTGCAGGAATTCCTGGCGGGTGTTGGTCGATTCGCGGAAGGCGCCGAGCATCACCGAGGTGTTCATCACCGAGTTCTGCTTCTCCACCCCGCGCATCATCATGCACATGTGCTGCGCCTCGATCACCACCGCCACGCCAGCGGCGCTGGTGACCTGCTGGACGGCCTCGGCGATCTGCCGGGTCAGGCTTTCCTGGATCTGCAGGCGACGCGCGAACATGTCGACGATGCGCGCCACTTTCGACAGGCCCAGCACCTTGCCGGTGGGAATGTACGCCACATGGGCCTTGCCGATGAAGGGCAGCAGGTGATGTTCGCACAGCGAGTAGAGCTCGATGTCCTTGACGATGACCATTTCGTCATTGTCCGAGGCGAACAGCGCGCCGTTGACGATCTCGTCCAGCGTCTGTGCGTAGCCGTGGCAGAGGTACTGCATGGCCTTTGCAGCGCGCTTGGGGGTGTCCAGCAGGCCCTCGCGGGTCGGGTCTTCGCCGAGCCCCTTGAGAATCTCACGGTAGTGGTGAGACAGGTCTTCAATCATGGTGGGAGTTCCTCGCGCCCGCACCGGGCGGGTCATTTGAGGTGCCGGCCGCCGTTGACGGTCAGGGTGGTGCCGGTCACGTAGGGGCTGTCGAGCAGGTAGCGCACGCTCTGGTAGATCACATCCGGGCCGGGCTCGATGCCCATGGCGGATTTCGCCAGGGTGCGGGCGCGGTACTCGGCGTCGTCGCCGGGATTGAACATGATCAGTGCCGGCGCGATGCCGTTGACCTTGATGCGCGGTGCGAGGCTGGCGGCGAAGGACAGGGTGAGGTTGTCCAGGCCGGCCTTGCTGGCGCAGTAGGCGATGCGGTTGGCGCTGCCCTTGCGGGCGACGTCGTCGCTGAGGTGAATGATGTCGGCCGGGGCGCCGCGCCCGGCGGCGTCGCGCTCGAGCAGTTCGGCGCAGCGCAGGTTGATCAGGTAGGGCGCGAGCATGTGCACGCGGAACAGCGACTCGAAGGCCTGCGCCTCTTCGCCGGGCTGCTCGGCGATCCACGCCGAGGCGTTGTGGATGATCGCACGTAGCCGGTCGGTGCGGGACTTCAGCTCGTCGATGAAGGCCTGGATGCCGGCCTCGTCGGCCAGTTCGGCGTGCAGGCAGGTGGCGCCCAGTTCGCGCAGTTCGGCGATGCCGGGTTTTTCCTGGCGATAGGTCGCGATGACCGGCTGGCCGTCTTGCAGCAGGCGTTTCGCGCAATGCAGGCCGATGCGCTGGCTGGCGCCGGTAATCAGGATGGGGGCTGGGGTCTGGCCCATGCACGCCTCGCGAAAATCCACAGGGGAAGCGCCGCGATGGACAATGTCCGAGCGGCCGGGTAGGGCAAAACTATACCAGCCCCGGCGCGGTGCGGCACGGATGGGGCATAATGGGCGGCCTTGTCTTGCCTTGTGGGAGTGAACATGAAAGTCGCCATCCTGTCCGGATCGGTCTACGGCACCGCCGAAGAAGTCGCCCGTCACGCCAAGCGCCTGCTCGAGGCCGCCGGCTTCGAGGCCTGGTTCGACCCGCGCGCCACCCTGGATGCGGTGCTCGATTTTTCTCCCGAAGCCTTCCTGGTGGTGACTTCCACCACTGGCATGGGCGATCTGCCGGACAGCTTCCAGCCCCTGTTCCATGCCATCCGTGATCGCCTGCCCGCGCAATGGCGCGGTTGCCCCGGCGGCGTGCTGGCGCTGGGCGATTCCAGCTATGGCGACACCTACTGCGGTGGTGGGGAGCAGGTGCGTGAACTGTTCGCCGAGCTGGGCGTACGGGAAGTGGTGCCGATGCTGCGCCTGGACGGCAGCGAGACGGTGGACCAGGAGACCGACTCCGAGCCATGGCTGGGCGAATTCATCGCCGCGCTGAAGGCCTGATGCATCCCCGCGCCAGCCAGCTGATCGACACACTGCAACTCGCCCCGCACCCCGAGGGCGGCTTCTACCGACGTGTGTTCGAGTCGCGGCTGAAGGGCGCCGATGGCCGGCCGCAATCGTCGGCCATCCTGTTCCTCCTGCCGGCGGGAACCGTCAGCCGCTGGCACCGCGTGGATGCCGACGAGCTCTGGCACTTCCACGAAGGCTCGCCGCTGGAGTTGCTGATCGCCGACGCTCCGGAGTCTGTCGTGCGCATCGAAACCCTCGGCCCGGTGGGCGAGGGCAGCCTGCCGCAACGCGCCGTGCCCGCCCATGCCTGGCAGGCGGCGCGCTGCCTGGGAGACTACGTGCTGGTGGGGTGTACCGTGTCGCCGGCATTCGAGTTCGCCGGGTTCCAGTTGCTTGCCGATGATGAGCAGGCGCTACGGGATTGGCCGAAGCTGGCCGGCGAGTTTCCCGAGCTGCTCTGAACCCGCTTCACTAAGGATGCAACGGCATCTCGATCATCAACGCCAACCAGGCCTTCGCCGCATTCGACAGGTAGGCGTCGCGCCGCCAGATGAAGCTGATGTCCCAGCGCAGGTCCGGTTGGCTCAGCAGTACGCGCACCAGGCCCGGCCGCTCCAGGTCCTTCGCTACCACGCGGGGCAGCAGTACCGCGCCCTGGCCGGCAGCGACCAGCGCGCCGAGGAAGTCCGCCTGGCCGCTGCGCCCGCCTTCCTTGGGCTCGAAGCCGACTTCGCGGCAGGCGCGCAGCAGGCGGTCGTTGAGGGTGAAGCTCTGCTGGTAGAGCAGGAAGGGCGTGTCGGACAGTTCCACCAGTTCCAGGCTTTCCCGCGATGCCAGCGGATGATCGGCCGGCAACAGAACGTCCAGCGGCTCGTTGCAGAATGGCTGCCAGTCGAAGCCGGGCTCGTCCGGCGTGAGGCCGCCGCCCAGTTCCAGTTCGCCGCTGCGGACCATTTCCTCCATGGTCTTGCTGCCGCCCTCGATCAGGTGCACGTCGATGTTCGGGTAGCGCCGCCGGTACTCGGCGAAGCGCCCGGCAAACAGCGCGTCGGCGCCCAGCAGCGGTAACCCAAGGCGCAGTTCGCCGCGGTGCAGGTGGGTGAGGTCGTCCAGTTCGGTATGCAGCTCGCGGCGCAGACGCAACATGTCCTCGGCGCGGCGCAGTACCACTTCGCCGGCGGCCGTCAGACGGATGTGCGGGCCGCTGCGCTCCAGCAGTTGTACGCGCAGGCTCTGCTCCAGCTGCGCGACCTGCTTGCTCACCGCCGACTGGCTTGCGTTCAGGTGCACCGCCGCCTGGGTGAAACTGCCGTGGCGCACCACTTCGGCGAAGGTGCGCAGCTGCTTGAATTCCATTCTGGAATGGTTCCGATTCGATCTATTCGCTTTGGGGATGATAGGCGCGGGAGTAGGCTTTGCGCCATTCCCAACCGATTTATTCATCCACTCAACGCATCGAGATCGCCGCCATGTTTCGCCGCGCCGCCCGCCTGATTTTCGAACTCGCCGTCCTGGTCGCCTTCTGGTGGATCGGCGGCTGGGTTGCCACGCTCACCGGGCTGCCGCTGCCCGGCGGGGTGATCGGCCTGGCGCTGCTGCTGGTGCTGTTCGCCTGCGGGGCGATCCGCCCGGCGCTGTTGCAGGGTGGCGCTGGCCTGTTGCTGGCGGAGATGCTGCTGTTCTTCATCCCCGCCCTGATGAGCCTGCTGGACTACGGCCCGCTGCTGCGCAGCGAAGGCTGGAAGATTCTGCTGGTGATCACCGCCAGTACCGTGATGGTGATGCTCTCCACCGCCCTGGCGGTGGAATGGATGTGCAACAGGAGTTCGCGCCATGAGCCTCGATAAGCAAGCGCTGTTCTGGTTGGCCGTGACCCTGGGCGGCTATCTGCTCAGCCGTACCCTCTACCGCCGTTTCCAGCAGTACTGGTTGTCGCCCATCGTCTTCGTGCCGGTGCTGCTGTTCGCCCTGGCGATCCCGATGCAGGCCCGCTACGCCGACTACGCCCGCGACACCAGCTGGCTGGTGGCGCTGCTCGGCCCGGCCACCGTGGCGTTCGCCATTCCGATCTGGCAGCAGCGCGCCTTGCTCGCACGCCACTGGCCGGCGCTGCTGACCGGCATGCTGGCCGGCTCGACCATGGCCATCGGCAGTTCCTGGGCGCTGGCCCACGCGCTGGCGCTGGATGGCCAGGTAACGCTGTCGCTGATTCCGCGCTCGATCACCACGCCCTTTGCCATGGAGATGTCCCACGACCTGGGCGGCGTGCCGGCGCTCACGGCAGCTTTCGTGATGATCACCGGGGTATTTGGCGCATTGATCGGCGGCGTGCTGATGAAAATGCTGCACCTGCGCTCCGCCCTGGCCCGTGGCGCGCTGCTGGGCGTTGGCGCCCACGGCGCGGGTACCAGTCGGGCCTATGAGTTCGGCGGTGAGGAAGGTTCGGCGGCGGGGCTGCTGATGGTGCTGACCGGGCTGTTCAACCTGCTGATGGCCCCGGTCCTGGCCTGGTGCCTGTAAGGCTCAGCTGAGCTCGTAGGCATCGAGCATGCGCGAGGTGTCGGCGGGGGAGTTGAACATCATCACATCGATGATCGACAGGCCGGCCTCGAAGGTCGGCCGCTTCTGCTCGTAGGGCACCAGCTTGGGCTCCTGGAAGCGCAGCGTCAGCCCGGCAGCGTCGTACTTGCGGCGGTCGAAGAAGCTCTGGCCGCCTGGCGGGTTCCAGTATTCCTCCACGCTGCCCAGTGCCTTGCAGATGTTCAGCGCCCATTCGTCCGGCGCTTTCGGGCGCTCCATCGGCAGGTCCATGCGCGAAAGCACCGGCATCTGCCGGGGGAAGCCCAGATAGGCGCAGGTTGCCTCCAGGGTGGTCTTGTTCAGCGAGACGATGTCTTCGAACGGATGGTCCAGGGAGGCGGCGATCATCTCCCGCACATCGCGGTAGTAAGGGGCCACCTTGCGGTACACGTCCAACTGCGAGAACAGGCTGCGCCGCCAGTCCTGGCTGTTGTCCAGGCGCACGTCCTTGATCAGTGTCTCGCGGTGGTGCTTGATCCGCGGCACGCGGATGTACAGCCAGCCGTCCTGCTGCTTGAGGATGCGGTTGCGCTCGATCCAGCCGTGATGGATGTACTGCACGGTATCGAACAGGACGAACAGGTCGGTGTGCTTGATCAGGCTGAAGTAGCCCAGGTAAGGAAAGAAGTAGGGCTGCATGATGGCGGTTCGTTTCACGTCGGCTGCCTCGTTGGCCGAACTGGAGTCTCCTCCCGACTCCCAGGTACTGCTGCGGAATGTTGCCAAAGATATTGCGAAATGTTTCCAGGTGGACCGAAAGCGCCGGATCAGGCGTCGGGGGCAGGGCGGCAAACGAGCACGCTTCCGCCAGCCCGGACCTGCGATCTGGCTGCCGCACTGTCTGGATAGCGCCTTTGGAAGGAGTTGCCGGTGCGCCGGGTCCCGCTGGCGCCGCTCAGTGCAACTTCGCCCACTATAGGTGGTGAGACTCGCCGCGCAAGGCGGCTCATCGGTCCGCGCTTATGGGGGAACATTCGCCAGACAGTGGCAGAGGCAACTGTCAGTTCCGTGACAGTCGCTTCGCCGCGCTGCTGACTAGACTGCGCCATCGAACAACAACAACGAAGAGGCTACCGACCATGCACGCCGCTCATCCGCTGCCCACCGTGAACGTCAAGGACCAGGTCTCCGCCGCCGAATGGCAGACCCGCGTGGACCTCGCCGCCTGCTACCGCCTGATCGCCCTGCAGGGCTGGGACGACCTGATCTTCACCCATATCTCGGCCAAGGTCCCCGGCACCGAGGACTTCCTGATCAACCCCTACGGCATGATGTTCCACGAGATCACCGCGTCGAGCCTGGTGAAGGTGGATGCCTCGGGCAAGAAGCTGATGGACAGCCCCTACGACATCAACCCGGCCGGCTACACCATCCACAGCGCCATCCATGATGTGCGCCACGACGTCGCCTGTGTCCTGCACACCCACACTGCCGCCGGCATCGCCGTTTCCGCGCAGAAGCAGGGCCTGCTGCCGATCTCCCAGCAGTCGCTGTTCGTCCTCTCCAGCCTGGCCTACCACGGCTATGAAGGTGTTGCGCTGAACCATGACGAGAAGGCGCGGCTGCAGGCCGACCTGGGCGAAGCCAACTTCATGATCCTGCCCAACCATGGCCTGCTGACCTGCTCCGCGACCATTGCCGACACCTTCCTGATGATGTTCACCCTGCAGCGCGCCTGCGAGATCCAGGTGCTGGCTCAGGGCGGCGGCGCCGAGTTGATCATGATTCCGCAGCAGATCCTCGATGGCGCCCGCGCCATGGCTGCAGCCGTTACCAAGAGCAAGCAGGGCATGGGCGGCGCGCTGGCCTGGCCGGCACTGCTGCGCAAGCTCGACCTGCAGAACCCCGGCTACCGCGACTGATGGCGCTGGCCGGCATCACTCTGCGCGACTGGCGCGCGCAGGGCTGCGACTTCACCTTCCGTGGCCACCCGATCAGGTACTGGAGCGCCGGCAGCGGCGCTCCGCTGCTGTTGATCCACGGATTTCCCACGGCATCCTGGGACTGGCACTTCCTCTGGCAGCCACTGGCCGAGCGCTACCGGGTTATCGCCTGCGACATGCTCGGCTTCGGCGACTCCGCCAAACCCGCGGGGCACGACTACCGCATCCTCGAACAGGCCGACCTGCAGCAGGCGCTGCTGGAGCACCTGGGTGTGCAGGAACCGGTGCACCTGCTGGTGCACGACTACGGCAACAGCGTCGGCCAGGAGCTGCTGGCGCGGCACGAAGAGGGAGCTTTCAAGCTGGCTTCGCTGGCCTTCCTCAATGGCGGGCTGTTTCCGGAGACTCATCGCGCCGTGCTGTCGCAGAAGCTCCTGCTCAGCCCGCTGGGTGGTTTCTTCGGCAAACTCTTCGATCGCCGGCGACTGGCGCAGAACTTCGCCAAGGTGTTCGGCCCTGGTACGCAACCGTCCGAAGCGGAACTGGATACCTTCTGGGAACTGATCCGCCACAACGACGGGCCGAAAGTCATGCACCGGCTCATCCACTACATTCTCGACCGTCGCGAGCACCGTGAGCGTTGGGTCGGGGCGATGCAGCGCACCGACGTGCCGCTGCGGCTGATTGACGGACCGGAGGACCCGATCTCCGGCGCGCACATGGTGGTGCGCTATCGCGAACTGATACCGCATCCCGATACGGTGGAGTTGCCCGGGATCGGCCATTACCCGCAGGTCGAGGCGCCGGAGCAGGTACTGCGGCATTATCTGGCCTTTCGACAGGAGCGTGCCGAGCAGGTACGGACTGATCCGCCCGTAGATTAGGAACTGGCTGATAGGCACACGCTGAGTGGCAGCGGTAGCTTCCCCGGCTTTGTTCCGCCGGAGGCCGCTAACATGCCACTCAGATCCGTCATTCCCGTCCGCCAGCCGCAAGGCTCGCTGCGCTACCGGGTGTTGCTGCACATGCGCCAGGACTTCGTCTGGATCGCCATTCCGCTGCTGTTGCTGCTGCTGGCGGCCAGCGCGGCCGGTTGTTACTACGCCTGGCTCCTGCAGCACTGGGCGCCTGCCGCTGGCGCTGCGTTGGCGATGCTTGCGGCGGTGGGGCTGGTGCTGTTCTGGAGCGAGTACGACTGGTGGCTGTTCAAGCTCGGCCCGCGCGGCAACCTGAACATGCCCATGCGCTGACGGATCATCCCCTGGCCTTATCGGGCACCATTCAGCCGCGGTCGTCTTGGTTGTGACCGGATCGTGACTGCCGGACACTTGATGAAAAACCATCCTGTCTGGAGCCCCAATCATGAGTGATGCCCTGCACTTCGACGGAAAAGTCGTGATCGTTACCGGAGCCGGTGGCGGCATCGGCCGTGCCCACGCCCTGCTGTTCGCCAAGTACGGCGCCAAGGTGGTGGTGAACGACCTGGGCGGCAGCACCCATGGCGAAGGCGCCAATGCCTCGGCCGCCGACCGCGTGGTCGCCGAAATCCGCGAAGCCGGTGGCATCGCCATCGCCAACCACGACTCGGTGACCGATGGCGAGAAGATCGTGCGCCAGGCCGTCGAGGAATTCGGCCGCATCGACGTGGTGGTGAACAACGCGGGCATCCTGCGCGACAAGACCTTCCACAAGATGGAAGACGCCGACTGGGACCTGGTCTACAAGGTCCATGTCGAGGGCGCCTACAAGGTGACCCGTGCCGCCTGGCCGTTCATGCGCGAGCAGGGCTATGGCCGCGTGATCTTCACCTCGTCCACCTCCGGCATCTACGGCAACTTCGGCCAGAGCAACTACGGCATGGCCAAGCTCGGCCTCTACGGCCTGACCCGCAACCTGGCCATCGAAGGCCGCAAGAACAACATCTTCGTCAACGCCATCGCCCCCACCGGCGGCACCCGCATGACCGAAGGCCTGATCCCGCCGCAGGTATTCGAGCAGCTCAAGCCCGAGCTGGTCAGCCCGCTGGTGGTGTACCTGGGCAGCGAGGCCTGTCAGGAAACCTCCGGCCTGTTCGAAGTGGGTGGTGGCTGGATCGGCAAGGTGCGTTGGGAGCGCAGCCTGGGCGTGGGCTTCGACCCGCGCAAGGGCTTCAGCGTCGAGGACGTGGCGGCCAACTTCGCGCAGATCTGCGACTTCGAGAATGCCGCGCATCCGAAGGACAACGTCGAGGCGCTGCGCGAAATGATGGCGAACCTGCAGAAATACGTCAGCTGATCCGGTCAGCCTGACCGGCGGAACCGCCAGCGGGGCTGTTCCGGGGCGGTGAACGCAGTAAGGTGAAAGGGCCGGCTGAATGCCGGCCCTTCGCTTTTCCGCTTCCAGGCTCGAGGAGTTCGCCATGAGCGTGATAATCCAGAAGAACGGCCCGGTGACCACCCTGGTCATCGCCCGCCCTGCGGTGCGTAACGCTGTGGACCTGCCCACTGCCCAGGCGTTGGCCGATGCCCTGCGCGAGTTCGAACAGGACGGCGAAGCCCGCGTCGCCGTGCTCACCGGTGCCGGCGGGAACTTCTGTGCCGGCGCTGACCTGGGGGCATTGGCGGAGGGCGGTGAGCGACGCAACCGACTGGAAACCGAAGGTGATGCCCCCATGGGGCCGAGCCGGATGCAGTTGTCCAAGCCATTGATCGCCGCCATCGAGGGCTACGCCGTGGCGGGCGGCCTGGAGCTGGCGCTGCTGGCGGACTTGCGGGTGATGGCCGAGGACGCGGTCTGTGGGGTTTTCTGTAGACGCTTCGGCGTGCCCTTGATCGATGGCGGCACTGTGCGTTTGCCACGGATCGTCGGCCAGGGCAGGGCGCTGGACCTGATTCTCACCGGCCGCCCGGTGGGCGCCCAGGAAGCCTTCGCCATGGGCCTGGCCAACCGTGTGGTGGCCACCGGCACGGCACTGGAGGCGGCGGAAGAGCTGGCGCGGGAGATCGCCGATTTTCCGCAGAGCTGCATGCTGGCCGACCGGGCGAGCGTGTTCGCGCAATGGGAGCTGTCGTTCGACGTGGCGCTGGCCAACGAATTCCAGGGTGGAATGGCGGTGATCGAAAGCGGCGAGACGGTGGACGGGGCGAAGCGCTTTGCCGGCGGAGCGGGGCGGCACGGGGAGTTCTGACAGGGATTCTGACGATAGGAGCGAGCTTGCTCGCGAACCCGGTCAGCGCTGGTCCTGCCGGTAAGTCCGTTCGCGAGCAAGCGCGCTCCTACAAATACTGGCTTACACCGCGTTGCGCATGGCTCCAGGCAGCTGAGGAGAGGGAAAGCCCGAGTGCCGGGGCTTCCCATCACCCCAACAGATCGATCAATCGCGCTCGATGATCACGTAGGTCTTGCGCGTGGTTTCCTGGATGTCCCAGATGCCGAGGCTGTTCTGCGGCAGGAGGAAGGCGTCGCCGGCCTGGAAGGCGATCGGCTCGCCGCCGTCCGGGGTGAAGGTGCCGCGGCCGGAGATGAAGTGGCAGAACTCCTGCTCGACGATCTGGCGGCGCCAGCGGCCGGGGGTGCATTCCCAGATGCCGGTTTCCACGCCGTCCGGACGCTCAACAGATTCCACGCGGGTCTCGGAAATCGGCTCGCCCAGGGGCACGGCGACCGGGTTCGCCTCACCGAGTTGAGCGTGCAGGGTGTCTTTCAGGTGGGTCAGTTTCATACGGGGCTCCAGTGGGATTTCTATTCGGGGACTGGCTATTCAGAAGAGGTCGGCGAATCAGCCGACCTTCCAGGTCATCAGGTTTTCCATGCTGGCGGCGACCTTCTCCGCCAGCCGGCGACGCCAGGGCGCGCTGTTCGGGTTCGCCAATACATCGTCCTCGTGCACGAAGCTGCGGATGATGGCGTTGTAGCCGATCCAGCGGCAGGGTTCCGGCTCCCAGCCGCGCAGGCCGTCCTGCACGCTGCGGTCGTTGATGACCCAGGGCTGGCGGGTGAGGGCGCTGTCCTGGCCGAGGATCAGGTCGGCCAGCGTGCGGCCGCCCAGGTTGGTGGCGCCGACGCCTTCACCGCCGTAGCCGCCGGCGAGGGCGATGCCGTTGCGGCGGTCGACCAGCATGTGCGGGTGGAAGCGCCGCGACATGCCCAGGTTGCCGCCCCAGGTGTGGGTGATGCGCACGTCCTTCAATTGCGGGAACAGTTCGCTGAACAGGTAGCGGCGCAGCTCCACTTCATCATTGGTCAGGCTGAAGTCGTTGCGCAGCTTGCCGCCGAAGCGGTAGCCGCCGCGCGCGCCAAAGGCCAGGCGGTTGTCCGGGGTGCGCTGGCCGTAGGTGACCTGGCGGCTGAATTCGCTGAAGGCCTGGCCCTTGTCGAGGCCGATCTCCGCCCAGACCGATTCGGGCAGCGGCTCGGTGGCCACCAGCAGGCTCTGCACCGGCAGCTGGTAGTTGCCCAGCGGGGGCAGGTCGGCGGCGTAGCCTTCGATGGCCGGCACCACCCATTGTGCTTTCAGTTCACCCTGCTCGGTGCGCAGCAGGCCGGGTGCCCAATGCGTGACGCGGCTCTTCTCGAAAATCTGCGTACCCTGGCGTTCAACCGCGCGGGCCAGGCCACGCACCAGCTTGGCCGGGTCGATGGTGGCGCAGTGCGGGGTGTGGATGGCGCCCAGCGCGCTCGGAATGCGCAGTTGTTCGGCCAGCTCGCTCTTGCTCAGCCAGCGGTAGTCGTCCTCGGTCAGGCCTTCGCTGTGCAGATGCTTGAGGTAGTCGCGCAGACGGGTTTCCTGCTCCGGGTAGCGCGCGGCGGTGTAGAGCACCCCCGCCTTGCGGTAGTCGCAGTCGATGCCTTCGCGGTCGAGGACGCGGGCCACTTCATCGGGAATGTCGTGCAGCAGGTCGTAGGACGCGCGGCGCTGCTCGGGCGACAGGCCGGCGAGCAGACGGTCTTCGCCGAGCATGTTGCCCATCAGCCAGCCGCCGTTGCGACCGGATGCGCCGAAGCCGGCGGTCTCGGCCTCGACGATGGCGATCTTCAGCTGCGGCGCGCGCAGCTTCAGGTAATAGGCAGTCCACAAACCGGTGTAGCCGGCGCCGGCGATGGCCACATCGACGTCCAGGGTGCCCTGCAGGGATGGCCGCGGGACGAGATCATCGTCCAGCTGGTTCATCCACAGACTGATATGACGCCATGCCGACATAGACGACTCCAAAAGGAAGAAGGGGGAATGTCGGCAAGCCTAGATTTGGCGCGGGGTTCTGTCGTGCGCGCGGGTACGCGAGGATTGCTCGCGTACCCGCCGGCAGGGGCGCATCAGGCCTCTGCCTGTTCCTCGCGCAGGCGTTTCAGATACTCGCGGGGAGACTGGCCGGTCTGCTGGCGGAAGCAGCGATAGAAGGCCGAGAGCGAGTTGAAGCCGGCGGAGAAGGCCAGTTCGTCGATGCGCGAAGGCAGCGGCGGGCGCAGCTGGCTGAGCAGGTGGGTCAGGCGGGTCTGGTTGACGTACTGGTAGAAGCTCAGGCCCATCACCTGGTTGAGCAGGTAGGAAATCTGGTTGCGCGTGTAGCCGGTGGCAGTGGCCACCTGGGTCAGGTCCAGGTCCGGCGCCAGGTACGGCTGGCTCTTGCTGAAGTAGTCCTCCAGGTCGCTGGCCAACTGGCTGAGCTGGCGCGGCGAGAGGCCCAGGCGGCTGGTGGCCGGACGCGGGTCGATGGCCTGTGGACGGCTTTCGCCGCCTTCGCGCACGACCGAAGCATATTCGTTGATGCGCCAGATCAGGCCGTCGCGCACGGTGATCGCTTCGCTGGAGTGGAAGGTCGCCAGGCGGCCGCTCAAGGTGACCGCGATGCGGTACTGGATGAAGGCGGTGTCGCCGTCCACGCGGATGCGGTCGATGTGGTCGAGGAACTCTTCCGGGCGGCTGGGCATGGTGGCCTGCACGTAGTCGCGCAGGTCGGTGTAGCCCAGGGTGCGGTTCTGGAAGAAGTCGTTGTACTGCACCTGCGCGTGATACAGCGTGAGCACCGCTTCGAGGTCGCGATGCTTCCAGTACTGATGGTAGCGCAGCACCACCTCGCGGGTCTGCTCGGTCAGGTGGCTGTCGGTCGGGCGTTGGTCGATGGCATGCATAGGGGGCTAAGGATGCCCCAGACAGCGCTTCTCGGGTAGTGGAAAAGCACCTGCCGGGCGCAAGGCACTATCCATCGTCTCGATGATCCGTCATCGCTTGCGCCAATATCGCCCGCCAGAGCCCATGGCAGAGGGGGGATTCACTCTTTCGGGCGACACGCCAAATACCACCTTGGAGCGCTTACTCCCCGTCAGGTCGCTCAGTAGGGTAAGGCCACCTAGACACCGTCAGGAGAGCCGCATGACAACAAAAACAAGGCGCGGATTCTTCCAACCGCAACTTCTCGCCACTGCTGTCGCCCTGGGATGCGCCACCCAGGCTCAGGCAATCAACTTCAATATCGGGGAGATCGAAGGTCAGTTCGATTCCAGTCTGTCCGTGGGGGCCAGCTGGAGTACCCAGAGTCCGAAAGAGGACCTGATCGGGGCCGCCAACGGCGGCCACGGCATGACCCAGACCAACGACGATGGCCGTCAGAACTTCCGCAAGGGCCATACCTTCTCGAAGATCTTCAAGGGCATCCACGACCTGGAGCTGAAGTACGGGGACTTCGGCGTCTTCACCCGGGGCAAGTACTGGTATGACTTCCGTCTGAAGGATGAAGGCGTAGCCTTCAAAGACCTTTCGGACGACGGCCGCAAGGAAGGCGCCAAGGCTTCCGGCGCCCAGTTGCTCGATGCCTTCGGCTACTACAACTACGCGATTGCCGACATGCCCGGCACCGTGCGCCTGGGCAAGCAGGTGGTGAGCTGGGGGGAGAGTACCTTCATCGGCAACAGCATCAACACCATCAACCCCATCGACGTCTCCGCCTTCCGTCGTCCTGGTTCGGAAATCAAGGAAGGCCTGATCCCGGTGAACATGCTCTACCTGTCGCAGAGCCTGACCGACAGCCTGTCCGTCGAAGGTTTCTACCAGCTGGAGTGGGACCAGACGGTGCTCGACAACTGCGGCACCTTCTTCTCCACCACCGACGTAGCGGCCGACGGCTGCAAGACCAACTACAACATCCTCGACCCGGCCACGGTCAACTCGCTGAACGCCCCGGCGACCAAGGCGCTGCTCAATTCCCTGGGCGTCACCGTCACACCCGAAGGCCTGATGGTGCCGCGCGGCGCCGACCGCGACGCACGTGATTCGGGCCAGTGGGGCCTGGCCCTGCGCTGGCTGGGCAGCGATGTGGAATACGGCGCCTACGCCATGAACTACCACAGCCGCACGCCCATCGTGAGCATGAAGAACGCCGGCACCGCCGACATCGGCAACGTGCTCCGCGCGCTGTCCGTACCGGGTGGTGCAGCACTCGCACAACCGCTGCTGCTCGGTCGCGGCAATTACTTCCTCGAGTACCCGGAAGACATCCGCCTCTACGGCCTGAGCTTCTCCACCACCCTGCCCACCGGCACCGCGTGGAACGGCGAGATCAGCTACCGGCCGAACATGCCCCTGCAGCTCAACACCACCGACATGACGCCATTGCTCGCCACTACCGTGGTCGGCGGCTTCACCAGCGGTGGCGCTGCCGGTGCGCTGGCCCAGGCCGGCCGCGTCAGTCACGGCTATGTGCGCAAGGAAGTGACCCAGGCGCAGACCACCTTCACCCACTTCTTCGACCAGACCATGGGCGCGGACCGCCTCACCCTGGTGGGCGAAGTCGGCATGACCTACGTGGGTGGCATGACCAATGAGGTCGGCGAGCGCTACGGCCGCGACTCCGTCTACGGCGTCCCGGAGAACGCCACCGCGCGTAACGAGTATGGCAGCGGCGGCTTCTACACCTCGTCCTCCTGGGGTTATCGCGCCCGCGCCATCTGGGACTACAACAACGTCTTCGCCGGGGTGAACCTCAAGCCGAACATCGCCTGGTCCCACGACGTGCACGGTTACGGCCCGGTCTTCAACGAAGGCAGCAAGGCGGCCAGCGTCGGCATCGATGCGGACTACCAGAACACCTACACCGCGAGTCTGAACTACACGAACTTCTTCGGCGGCGATTACAACACCATCGTCGACCGGGACTTCCTGTCGCTCAGCTTCGGCGTGAACTTCTGACCTGCCTGCTCAAGGAATCGACATGAGAACGACAAGAATCCTCCAATGCGGCGCGCTGGCCCTGAGCCTGCTGTCCGGTGGCGTGATGGCGGCGGTGTCCGCCGACGAAGTGGCCAAGCTGGGTACGACCCTGACGCCCATGGGCTCGCAGAAGGAAGGCAACGCCGACGGCAGCATCCCGGCCTGGACCGGGGGCATCTCCCGCACCGCCGGCAAACTCGACGGCAAGGGCTTCCTTTCCAACCCCTTCGCCGACGAGAAGCCGCTGTTCACCATCACCGCGCAGAACGCCGATCAGTACAAGGACAAGCTCTCCGCCGGCCAGTTGGCGATGTTCAAGCGCTACCCGGATACCTACAAGATCCCGGTGTACAAGACCCACCGCACCTTCGCGCTGCCCGACGACATCTACGCCGCCATCAAACGCAGCGCCGAGTTCGTCCAGCCGATCAACGATGGCAACGGCCTGGAGAACTTCGAGAAGAGCCGCTACTACGCCTTCCCGTTGCCGCAGAACGGCGTGCAAGCGCTGTGGAACCATCTGACCCGTTACCACGGCGGTAACATTTCCCGCACGGTAGTACAGGTGGTGCCGCAGACCAACGGCAGCTACACGCCGATCCGCTTCGAAGAATCGATCGCGGTGCCGCAGAGCATGACTGACCAGGACGCCGGCAAGACCGGCAACATCCTCACCTACTTCAAGCAGCAGGTAACGGCGCCGGCACGCCTGGCCGGTAACGTCCTGCTGGTGCACGAGACCCTGGACCAGGTGAAGGAACCTCGCCTGGCGTGGATCTACAACGCCGGCCAGCGCCGTGTTCGCCGTGCACCGCAGGTGGCCTACGACGGTCCGGGTACCGCCTCCGATGGCATGCGCACCTCGGACAACTACGACATGTTCTCCGGCGCGCCGGATCGTTACGACTGGAAACTGGTCGGCAAGCGCGAGATGTACATCCCGTACAACAGCTACCGTCTGAACTCGCCGGACCTCAAGTACGACGACATCGTCAAGCCGGGTCACATCAACCAGGACCTGACCCGTTACGAACTGCACCGCGTGTGGGAAGTGGTCGGCACCCTGAAGTCCGGCGAGCGCAACATCTACGGCCAGCGGCATTTCTACCTCGACGAGGACAGCTGGCAGATCGCCGTGTCCGAGCTGTATGACGGCCGCGGCCAGCTATGGCGCGTCGGTGAAGGCCACGAGATGACCTTCTACACCGAACTCGCCACCGGCTACGCCGCTGAGTCGCTCTACGACATCCTCGCCGGCCGCTACGTGACCTTCGGCCTGAACAACGAAGAGAAGCGCGGCTATCAGTTCGGCCAGAAGGCCAGCATGGCCGACTTCACCCCCGCAGCGCTGCGTAACGCCGGCGTTCGCTGATCCCGCAGTCCGCTCCTTGGCCCCGGCATTCCAGGTGGATGCCGGGTTTCTTTTTTTGCGCTGCGGTCAAGCGGCGCGCCCTCTACTTCGGGCCTGGGCGCAGTCTGCGCTATACCGTCCCATGAGTCTGGCTGATGGTCCTTTGCCCGCTCTGCCCACGGGCATAGTCTGGCCTGCAAATGGCCGGAAGAAGCCCATGTCGACAATCGCCCAGCACAGCGCGGCGCTGCCTCGCCTGCCCCGCCAGCACCTGCCCCGCGAACGGCTGCACGCCAGCCTGAGTGCCACCGAGTGCCGCTTGCGCCTGCTGGTGGCGCCGCCCGGTTGCGGCAAGACGGTGCTGATGAGCGAATGCGCACGCCTGGTACCGACCGGAACTCGCGTGGTCTGGCTGGGGCTGGGAGGGAGGGCGTTGCAGCCGGAGCAGTTCTGCGAGCGGCTGGGCGAGGCACTGGGCGTGCCCTGGGCCGGCGAGGCGGCACTGGCGAGCTGGCTGGAGAACGCCAGCGAGCCGGTCTGGCTGATGCTCGATGACTATCCCCGCGCGCCCGATCCCGCTCTCGACGACTGCTTCGACCGCCTGCTTGCCGTCGCTTCTCCGCTGATCGGCTGGTGGCTGGCCAGCCGTCGTCGCCCGGCCTGCAACCTGACCCGCCTGCTGCTCGAAGGCGAGCTGCTGGAGCTGGGTGCCAGCAGCCTGGCCCTGACCCAGGGCGAGCTGGACGCCTACCTGCAGACCGCCGGCCTGGAGTGGCCCCAGGCCCAGCGCCAGGCGCTGCAGGACGCGACCCATGGCTGGTTCGCCGGCGTGCGCCTTCGCCTGCTCAGCCTGGGCAATGAGCCCATCGCGCCCTGCGCTACACTGGTCGCCGAGACCGGCAACGGCCTGCTGCAGGATTACCTGCAACGCGAAGTCCTGGCGAGCCTGCCGGCAGAGCTGGCGGAGACGCTTTGCGGCCTCGCGCAGATTGCCCGCTTCAACCGCGAGCTCTGCGATTACCTGTTCGATGAGCCCGGTCTTGGCCTGGACGGCTTGCAAGCCTGGGGAGTGCTGATCGAAGCGGTGGACAACACCCAGCACTGGTTCCAGGTGGCACCCATGCTCGCGACGGCGCTGGCCAGCCTGTCACGCTGGCCGGCGGCGACCCTGCATCGGCGCGCCTGCCAGTGGTTCACCCAGTGCGGTGAGATCCACTCGGCTTTCGAGCATTCTCTGTACGCCGAGCAGCCGGATGTTTCTGCCAGCCTGCTGCAACGCCTGACCGAAGAGCAGCTCTTGCACGGTCGCAATGTCGAGCGTGTGCTGCAACTGCGCGAATCGCTGCCCGAGGAGTTGCTGTGCAGCACTCCGCGCCTGCTCATCCTCAACGCCTGGACCCTGTTGTTCGTCGGTCGCCTGGATGACGTGGAAGCGCTGCTGGCCGGCTTCGATCGTTTCCTGCCGATGCCCGGCGAGCACCGCCAGCGTGCGCTGATCGCTCAGTGGCAAGGGCTCAACGGCATGCTTACCCATGCCCGTGGCCTGCGTGGCTCCCGCGAGCAACTGCGCGAGGCATTGGCGTACCTGCCGGAGGAGGCCTGGGCGCAGACCCTGATCTGCCTGTCCGCGCTGACCCAGCAGGCCCAGGCCGAAGGGCGCCTGGCCGAGGCACGGCTGATCAACCGCGAGGCGCTGCGGCGAGCGCGCCTGCAAGGCAGCACCACGTTCGAAGCGCTGCTGGAACTGGATCGTGCCCAGTGGCTGGAGCAGCGCGGCGAACTGCAGCGGGCCGATGCGCTGCTGGCGCGGGTGCAGGAATACCTTGATGAGATGCGCATCACCTGCAATGCCATGGCCGGCCGTGTTGCTCTGCGCCGCGGCTGGCTGTGCCTTCGCCAGGGGCGTGACGACGAGGCCCGCGAACTGTTCATTGCCGGGTTGAACGAAACCCGCCGCAGCCACGACCCGAGCTCGATCTATGGCTTCACCGGTATGGCCTGGCTGGATGCGCTGGACGGCGACACCGACGGCGCCTTCAGTCGCCTGCTCGAGGTCGAGCGGCTGATGCAGCTGCAGCATGTCCCGGAACCCATCTACCGTGGGCCGCTGCTGCTCGCCAGCGGCGCGTTGAACCTGCGGCAGAACCGGGCGGGGCCGGCGCGGGAGGTCCTGCAACGCGTGGCTGCGCGCTACCGTAGCGACTCTCTCTGCCCGCCGGCGGCGGCGCCGGACCAGATCCTGCGGGTCGAGCACCACCTAGCGCTGGCCGAGCTCTACGACGGCGACGTGGATGCCGCGCAGCAGAGGCTGCTGGCAATGTTGCCTGACCTGCTGCGTCAGGGACGCAACACCCTGGCCTGCGACGTCTGGCTGGCGCTGGCCGAAGCACATTTCATCGCCGGTAGCCTGGACGAAGCGCGCAGCGCGCTGGACGAGGGCGTTGCTCTGGCCCAGCGTTTCGGCCTGGTCTCCACCCTGCGCGACACCCAGCGCAGGCAGCCGGGCCTGTTCGGTCTGCGCCCGCATGCCGGCGAGATGGCCCCGCACAACCTGCTGAGCCTGCGTGAGCTGTCGGTGCTGGAATTGATCGCCCGAGGGTGTTCGAACCTGGAAATCGGCGAGCGGCTGTACATCTCCCTGCACACGGTGAAGACCCATGCGCGCCGGATCAACGGCAAGCTCGGCGTGGAGCGACGCACCCAGGCGGTGGCGCGGGCGAAGGAATTGGGGTTGTTGAAGGTCTGAGGCGTCAGTGCAGTGCCTTGGGCGGCACGCTGATGTCGGCCAGACGCTGGGCCAGGCGCATCTGCTCGGCGGCGTCGTCGCTGAGCAGCATGGCCCGTTCGAGGTCGTAGCGTTCCGCCTGCGGGCAGTCCAGCACGTGGTAGAGGTCGGCGCGCGCGAGATGATCGCTGGCGCTGGGCGGCCCCAGTTCCAGCACGCGCTGGGCATCTTTCAATGCCGCCAGCGGTTCCCCGGCGGCGAGGTGCAGTTGACGCAGATTGCGTGACAGGCGCTGGAGCATGTCGGTGGCGCTGGCCGTCCGCAGGTGCTCGGCGGACAGCTCGACGTTGGTTCCCATCTGGCGCGCCAGCAGGTCGCGGCAGTCGCGGGTATAAAGACGGCGGCCGGTGGTCGGGTCGAGCAGGTGGTCGGCACCGGGCACCCGCAGGAGGAAGCGGCCAGGGAAATTCACGCCGACCAGGGTGATGCCGTTGCGGCGCGCCATCTCCAGGGCGATCAGCGCCAATGACAGCGGTTGGCCGTGGCGGCGTTGCAAGACCTGGGGGAGCAGGGCGGCGCGCGGGTGCAAGGGGTGCTCGTCATCCTCGGCAAAGCCCAGTTCGCTCAACCGGCGCAGCAGGAACTGCGCGCGCTCCGCATCGCCGGTACCCTGCGGCAGCGCCACTGCGACTTGGTGCGCGAGCGAGTCGAAGAGCCGCAGCGCATGCTCCGGCGGCAGGTGCGGCTCGTGCTCGGTGGCGATCCACAGAGCGGCTTCGAACAGGGCGGGCGGGTCCTGGGCAAGGCAGGCAAGGCAGGCTTGACGCGGGTCCATGGCGTTCTCCGGCTGACTTTGCGGTTGTAACCGGAGCAATGGGCACTCGTCCAGTGGTGCGGTCGTCGCCCGTGAAGGTGATGTGACAGGCGCTGCCTATACTCAGGAGGGTCCTTCGACGGACCGTTGTCCACCCACAGCAAGGGAGCGCCGCCATGTTCGACATGATGGAAGCCACCCGGCTCGAGTCGCTGCATCTCTTCCAGGACCCGGCCACGGGACTCAAGGCCATCATCGCCATCCACAACTCCCGGCTCGGGCCGGCCCTGGGGGGCTGTCGCTACCTGCCCTATCCGAGTCAGGATGCCGCACTGCGCGACGCCGCACGCCTGGCCCAGGGCATGAGCTACAAGGCGGCGCTGGCCGGCCTGCGCCAGGGGGGCGGCAAGGCGGTGATACTGCGCGCGCCTCACGTCAACAACCGTGGCGAACTCTTCGAGGCTTTCGGCCGCATGATCGACACCCTCGGCGGCGCCTACATCACGGCGGTGGACAGTGGCACCTCCAGCGCCGATATGGACTGCATTGCCCAGTTCACCCGTCATGTCACCAGCACCACCAGCGGTGGCGATCCTTCCCCGCATACCGCACTGGGCGTTTTCGCCGGCATTCGTGCCAGCGCCCAGGCGCGCCTGGGCAGTGATGATCTCGATGGGCTGCGTGTAGCGATTCAGGGGCTGGGGAACGTGGGCTATGCGCTGGCCGAACATCTGTCGGCCGCAGGGGCGGAACTGCTGGTCAGCGACATCGACGCAGGCAAGGTCCAATTGGCCGTGCAACAACTGGGCGCACGGCCGGTGCCCAACGAAGCGCTGCTCACCACGCCATGCGACATCCTTGCGCCCTGTGGGTTGGGCGGTGTGCTGACGTCGCAGGTGGTCGGCCACCTGCGCTGCGCTGCCGTCGCCGGGGCGGCCAATAATCAGCTGGCGCACCCTGAGGTGTCGGATGAACTGGAGGGCAGGGGCATCCTCTACGCGCCGGACTACGTGATCAACTCCGGTGGCTTGATCTACGTGGCCCTGCAGCACCAGGGCGAGTCACTGCCGACCATTACCGCGCACCTGTCTCGTATCGCCGAGCGCCTGACCGAAGTCTATGCCCACGCACAGGCCGATCATCTGTCGCCGGCCCGGGTAGCCGACAAGCTGGCTGAGCGGATTCTCTACGGGGAATATTCGGGGCACTGAGCTTCGTGCCGCCGTACGTCACTCCTCGGCGGCGCCCTCGCTGAAGATGTCGTTGAGCGCATCGGGCTGGTTCTTGAAGGCCCGGGCGAAGGCGTCGCGATTCTTGGCCATGAAGATGCCGATCTCCTCGAGCTGATCTTCCTTGAGCGAAGGCACCGCCTTCTCCAGTACCTCGGCCAGCGTTTCCGCCAGTTCCAGCATCTTGTCGTGCCGGTCGGCTTCTGCCTTATCCATGAACAGGCGCTCCGGATCGCGGCTGCTGCGGTACACCACTTCGACGGCCATTCATCACCTCTGTGCCTTCTCTTTGATTGGGGGGAGCAAATTTACTGGTTGTTTATACAGTAAATTGATTGCGCAATGCTACTGCTGGTGTGCGAATCGTTGTCAGCAGCGTAGACGCAGGAAGGGGAAGTGCCTGTATCTGGCCACCATCGGTGGGCGGCCCAAAGCGGTGCGCACGCCCTGTGGGCGCGCGCCAGCGAGCCAGGTGACTGGCGCAATGAATCGTCAGTCAGATGGCTCTGAGGGAAGCAATTCTTGCAGAGGGGAACGTCAGGACGCGATCGGCAGGCCTTTATCGCCGCGCGTCATGGCAGCCAGCAGCTGCGGCGCTGTGCCGCCTTGCTCGATGGCGATGCCGAACCGGATGCTCTGGATAAAGCGCTGGAGTTGCTCCGGGTCCTGCAGCTGGGGATTGCGGATCAGGCGGCGCGCGATCACACCCTCTTCGGTGGAGAGGGTAAGGACGATGCTGCCGTCGGGCCGTTCAACGCTGAAGTTGACGCGGTATTGGTCCTGAAAGGCGTCGGTCAGCGTCTGAAAGGGACTATCCATCACTCGTTCCTGCCTGTTGTGGGGCGTGCCTCTGGATGGACCGGGGCGCAGCCGAAAAAGTTCGCAGTCATATTCGCGCAGTCGATCTGTGCCATGACTGCGCAAGATCAATGGCGTAGCACTTGCAGGCTTCACGCCAACCAAGCCTTGTATTGCGGAGAACCGACGAATGAAACAGAACTGGGCCGAGCGCCTGAGCGAACGGATGCACGGCTGTGCCGAATCCCTGGGCAATCTGCTGGTGGAGGGCTTCCACTACCTGGCGCTGTTCGCCATCGGGGGCACGGTGTTCTGGTCGGCGGCGGTGGCCTTCGGCGAGATGGTCGGCAAGGGTCATGCGAGCATCGACGACATCCTGCTGCTGTTCATCTACCTCGAACTGGGTGCGATGGTCGGCATCTACTTCAAGACCAACCACATGCCGGTGCGCTTCCTGATCTACGTGGCGATGACCGCGCTGACCCGCCTGATGATCGCCGACATCCAGCACAACCACGTGCCCGACGACGGCATCATCCTGGTTTCGGTGGCATTGCTGCTGCTGGCGCTGGCGATCCTCGTGGTGCGTTACGCCTCCTCGCGCTTTCCCTCGCCGAGTTCCACGCAACGGGGTGGCGGTGAGCGCGATCTGATCAGCGACGACGAGCGCTGATCGCCCGCCGGCTTGATCCAGAGCCGCCGCTCGGGCGGCGGATGCACTACCATCGGTGCATCCGCCGCCTGAGAAGACCACTCCATGAAGGGATGGAAGCTGTTCGCACCCCTGCTGATCCTGGTGATCATCGCCATCACCCTTTACCTGCGCCTGCATACCCAGCCGCTGTTGCTGCAGGGTGAAGCGGACGCCACCAACGTGATTGTCGCCTCCAAGGCCAAGGGGCGGGTCGAAGTGCTGCATGTGCGGCGTGGCGACGACGTGAAGCAGGGCCAGGTGCTGATTTCCCTCAGCAGTCCGGAGCTAGAGGCCCAGCTGGATTCCCTGCGCGCTGCGCGCAACCAGGTGCAGGCCAATCTCGACGAATCTCTCCATGGCACCCGCGAGGAAACCCTGCGTGCCCTGCAGGCCAGCCTGTCCCAGGCCCAGGCCGAGCTGCGCAATGCCGAGCTGGAGTACCAGCGCAATGAAGAACTGGCCGGGCGCGGCTTCGTTTCCCAGGCGCAGATGGACCTTTCCCGGCGCGGCCGCGACGTGGCGCGCAACCGCGTCGCCGAGGCCCAGGCCAATCTCGACCAGGGCAACCAGGGCGACCGTGAGGAGCGCCGGCAGGCGCTGGAAGCTGCCGTGCGCCGGGCCGATGCGCAGATCCTCGAACTGCAGGCCCAGACCGACGACCTCAACGTGGTGGCACCGGTGGACGGCGAGGTCGGGCCGATCCCGGCGGAGCAGGGCGAACTGGTCAATGCCTACAGCCCGCTGCTCACGCTGGTGCGCCTGTCCGACAGTTATTTCGTCTTCAACCTGCGGGAAGACATCCTCGCGGATGTGAAGAAAGGCGATGAAGTGGCCATCCAGGTTCCGGCATTGAAGGGCGCCGAGGTGAAGGCCAAGGTCAGCTATATCGCACCTTTGGGCGACTTCGCGACCAAGCGTGCCACCCGTGCCACCGGTGACTTCGACCTGAAGACCTTCGAGGTCCGCCTTTATCCGGAGCAACCGGTGCCAGGCCTGCGACCCGGGATGAGCGCGCTGTGGCAGTGGAAGCAGTAAGAAGCAACCTGCGGCGCTTCGCCCAGGCCTTCGGTAGCGAGACGCGGGTCGCCCTGCGCAGCTGGACCATCCACTGGCTCGGCTGGCTCTGGCCGTTGCTGCTGTTCGTGGTGATCAGCGGCGTGTACCAGGCGGGCACGTTGCTGGACATGCCGGTGGCGGTGGTCGATGCCGACCACAGCAGCCTGTCGCGACGCATCGTTCGTGAGCTGGATGCCGGCTCCCACGCCAAGGTCGAGGTGCTCGGCGGCGGCCTGCAGGAAGGCCTGCGCCGCCTGCGCATGGCCGACGACTATGCGCTGCTATATATCCCCCGCGACTTCGAGGCGGATGCGCTGTCGGGTCGCCAGCCGGTTGCCGAGCTCTACTACAACTCGCTGTTCTATTCCGCCGGCTTCTACTCGACCCAGGATTTCAGCGGCCTGATGAGCTCGGTCAACGCCGAGTTGCGCCCACGCTTGGCCGTGGGTATGGATCGCAGCATGCCGGCGCTGGCCAGTATCAGCGTGTCCTATGAAAGCCTGTTCAATGCCAGCGGCAACTACATCTACTTCCAGCAGTTCGCCGCCATCGTGCATCTGCTGCAGCTGTTCGTGATCGTTGCCACGGTGCATGTGCTGGCCCGGGAGGCACCGGAGCTGCGTGCGTCCTCGCCACACATCCTGCGGGCCAAGGCCCTTGGGGCTCGTCTACTGGGCAAGATGGCGCCCTACACGTTGCTGTTCAGTACGTTGCTGATGGTCGAGCTGTTCCTGCTGGTGGAGATCAATGGCGCGCGGATCAATGGCAATCCGTGGTGGATGCTGGCGATCACCGTCTGCTATGTGGCAGCGGCGCAGAGCGTGGGGCTGATGCTGTTCATCTTTACTGCCAACCGCTTCAGCGCCTATTCGCTGATCGGCCTGCTGATCGGTGTGGCGCAGACCTATTCCGGCGTGTTGCTGCCGGAGCTGGCGATGCCGCAGATCGCCCGCATCATCTCCGAGGCCGAGCCGCTGACCCATACCCTGCACGGCCTGTTCGACCAGTTCCTGCGCAGGGCGCCGGCCGAGTCCGGGCTCTATACCTGCTGCAAGCTGCTGCTCTACCCGCTGATCGCCTACATGATCGCCAAGATGCGCCTGCGCCGGCGCCTCGACCTGAGCCCGGCGTAAGGTACCGCCATGCAGAACTTCTGGACCGTCTTCCGCCAGTCCCTGGGCAACATGCTCGGCAAGCCGCTGTGGCTGTTGATGGTGTTGTCGGTGACGCTGACCACCCTGCCATACGCCCATCGCACCATGGACGACCTGCCGGTGGCGGTGATCGACATGGATCACAGCTCGGTGTCCCGCGAGCTGATCCGCCAGCTCGACGCCGCGCCGAAGATCGCCGTGCGTGCCTACGACCAATTGCCTGAAGCCCAACGCGATCTCGCCTGGCGCGAGCTGTTCGGGATCGTGGTAATTCCCGTGGACTTCGAGAAGCGCGTGCTGCGTGGCGAGGCGGTCACCGTGCCGATCTTCGGCGATGCCACCAACCGCATGGCCAATGGGCAGATCCAGCAGGATATCAGTGCCACCTACACCGAACTGTCGCTGCGCTACAACCGCGAACGGCTGATGCGCGGGGGCTTCTCCGAGCAGCAGTCGAACGTCCTGCTGCAACCGACCATCGGCCAGCTCACCGACCTGTTCAACCCTGGCACCAGCTTCGCGGCCATTGTGCTGCCGGGGCTGGTGACGCTGATCCTGCAGCACAGCCTGTTGCTTTCCTGCACGCGGGTGAATCTCAACCTGCGCGGCGGCACGCCGCGTTCGCTGCGCCAGCCGGCGTCCACGCGCTTTGGCCGGTACGCCGCCCAGCTGTCGATCTGGACGGTGCTGGCGATGCTCTTCTATGTGATCTGGCCGTGGATGATGGGTTACCGGCAGACCGCGTCGTTCTTCATGCTGATGGGGCTGGTGTTGCCGTTCCTGCTGGCGGTGATCGCCATGAGCGAATTCATCGCCGAGGTGCTGCCCTCGGAAGAGGCGGTCTACCTGACCATGACCTTCATCACCCTGCCACTGTTCTACATGGCCGGCTTCACCTGGCCGCCCCAGGCCATGCCGCAGTGGGTGCAACTGCTGGCCGACGCGATACCGTCCACCTGGGCGATTCGCGCGGTGGTGGAAATGAACCAGATGAACCTGCCGCTCTCTGCCGTTGCCGACAGGATTCTCATCCTGTTCGCCATGGCGGCGGCTTACGGTTTACTGGGTACTCTGGTCTACCAGTACCGCAACTGGCGCTGGGACCAGCTCAAGGGCTGGTAGGCGGCCACTTTCGTTCTGCCCCCTGTTCGACGGCGTGCTCAGTGCCGCTACCGATACCCTGGCACTGCCGTATACGGTCTATCGCCAACAGCGCGACGGCAATATCGAGCTGACGCGCGACTGATCCGTCTAGAGTGAGAGTTCCTACCTCTGCGGGAGCTCTGTGATGAATCCATTGAATGGCAAGGTTGCGGTGGTCACCGGCGCGGCCAGCGGCATCGGCAGGCAGATCGCGCTGACGCTGGCGCAGGCGGGCGCGGCCGTGGCCATCGCCGACCTGCAGCAGGGCGCCGCCCAGCGTGTGGTGGATGAGATCGGGGCAGCCGGCGGAAAGGCCCTGGCGGTGGTCATGGACGTCACCGACGAGCAGGCGGTGGACAATGGCATCGATCAGGTGGCCGCCACTTTCGGCGGCATCGACATCCTGGTCTCCAACGCCGGCATCCAGATCGTCAACCCGATCCAGGACTTCGCCTTCGCTGACTGGAAGAAGATGCTCGCCATCCACCTGGACGGCGCCTTCCTCACCACCCGCGCCGTGCTGCGCCATATGTACCCGGCCAGGCGCGGTGGTGTGGTGATCTACATGGGCTCGGTGCATTCCCATGAAGCTTCGCCGCTGAAGTCCGCCTACGTCACCGCCAAGCACGGCCTGCTCGGGCTGGCTCGCACCCTGGCCAAGGAGGGCGGGCCGCAGGGCGTGCGCTCCCATGTGGTCTGCCCCGGCTTCGTGCGCACGCCGCTGGTGGAGAAGCAGATCCCCGAGCAGGCGAAGGAACTGGGCATCAGCGAGGAAGCGGTGGTCAAGCAGGTGATGCTCGGCGGCACCGTGGATGGCGAGTTCACCACCGTGGAGGATGTGGCGCAGACGGTGCTGTTCCTGGCCAGCTTCCCCTCGGCGGCGCTCACCGGGCAGTCGGTGCTGGTCAGCCATGGCTGGGGGATGCGCTGAAGTGCAGGCGTAGCGCCAGAAAAAAGCCCCGGCTCAATCGACAGGCGAGCCAGGGCTTGGGAACAACATCTGCGCCGGCAAGCGCTCCGGTTCTCCTGGAATTTCTGCCTGTTCCGGGGCGGGGCTGATTGATTCGGCGCAGTAGTAGATTCCCCTGGATCGGGGCCGAGCGATGTAGTGGGTTTACCGTTCGGTCTGTCAGGCAATTCCCCATCGGCTGGCACGTCCGATTTGCCGTCGGGCGATTGCTGCTGGCTCGTCGTCCCCGGTGGCGACAAATGGCACTTCCGTCCCTGCCGATGATCGTCACGACACACATGGTGCTTGCCGTGGCGGGGCCGCCATGGCGCATCGTTTTCAAACAATAATATTTCGTATTCAATATGAAAAGCCTGCTGCTGCTCGCCGGTACCGCGGCGGTGGTGGGCAGTGGCAGCCTGGGCCTGCGCGACTCGCCCTGGCTGGCGCAGCAGCGCACCTCGGTGGGAGAGCGCCAACGCATCGCCCTGCCTGATGGTGGCTGGCTGCAACTCAACACCGACAGCGCCGTGGATATAGCCTACGACGGCCACACTCGACGCGTGCGCCTGTACGCCGGCGAGCTGCTGGTACAGACCGCTCCGGACAGCGCCGGCCGTGCCTTCTGGGTCGATACGTCGCTGGGGCGCCTGCAGGCGCTGGGCACGCGATTCGCCGTACGCCTGGACGGCAGCGATGTGCGGCTTTCGGTGCAGGAGGGTGCGGTGGCGGTCATGCCGGCGCTGCGCCATGAGTCGGCCGGTGTCATCGAGGCCGGCCGCCAGGACCGTTTCGATCGCAAGGGCCTGTATGGCGAAACGACGCTGGAGGCCGATTCACTGGTGTGGAGCGAGGGCTGCCTGGTGGCGCGGCAGTGGACGCTCGGCCGCCTGTGTGCCGAACTGGCGCGCTATCGCCCCGGCGTGCTGCGCTGCGATCCGGCGGTCGCCAACCTGGCCATTTCCGGCGTGTTCCCCCTGGACCAGCCCGAGCAGGCCATTGCCGCGCTGCAACGCGGCCTGCCAGTGCGCGCGCAGTACCGTACGCGCTGGTGGGTGACGCTGGTGCCGTTGGCCTGAGGCCAATGTCCAAGGCTCCCGAGGCGAGCCTGTTCGTTTGCGCAACGCTCCGCTGGCAATCACACCGCCTTGGGCAGCGGTGCGAAGAGTGCGTCGATATCCGCGTCGTCCAGTTGCCAGTCGGCGCCGGTACCTTCGAGGATGCCGGCGGCCAGCGCGGCCTTGTCGCGCTGCAGCCGCTGGATCTTCTCTTCCACCGTGCCGCGGGCGATCAGCTTGTAGACGAATACCGGCTTGTCCTGGCCGATGCGGTAGGCACGGTCGCTGGCCTGGTTTTCCGCGGCCGGGTTCCACCAGGGGTCGTAGTGGATCACGGTATCGGCGGCGGTGAGGTTCAGGCCTACACCACCGGCCTTCAGGCTGATGAGGAACAGCGGCACGCGGCCTTCCTGGAAATCCTTCACCGGCGCGCGGCGGTCGCGGGTGTCGCCGGTGAGCAGGGCGTATTCCAGGTTGCGTTCGGCCAGCGCCTCGCCGATCAACGCGAGCATCGAGGTGAACTGCGAGAACACCAGTACGCGGCGGCCTTCGGCGAGCAGCTCTTCGAGCATGTCCAGCAGGTAGACCAGCTTGCCCGAGGTCACCGCGCGGGCGGATTTGCCGGTGGGCGGCGGCGCTTCCTTGTTCACCAGGCGGATGTCGCAGCAGACCTGGCGCAGCTTGAGCAGCGCCTCGAGGATGATGATGCGGCTGCGCGCCAGGCCTCGGCGGGCGATCTCGTCGCGCACTTTGCGGTCCAGCGCCAGGCGCACGGTTTCGTAGAGGTCGCGTTGCGCCTCGCTGAGTTCGATGTGCTGGATGAACTCGCTCTTGGGCGGCAGCTCCGAGGCGACCTGTTCCTTGGTGCGGCGCAGCAGGAGCGGGCGGATGCGCGCGGCCAGGTGCGCCAGGCGGCCCTGGTCGCCGTGGCGCTCGATGGGCGTGCGGTAGTCCACGGCGAACTGCCGGGCGTCGCCCAGCCAGCCCGGCAGCAGGAAGTGGAACAGCGACCACAGCTCGCCCAGGTGATTCTCCAGCGGCGTCCCGGTCAGGCACAGGCGATTGCGAGCGCGCAGGTGGCGCGCGGCCTGGGCCGCCTTGGTGGTGGCGTTCTTGATGTTCTGCGCCTCGTCGAGGATCAGCAGGTGATACTCGTGCTGCCCGAGCTTCTCGGCATCGCGCGGCAGCAGGGCATAGGTGGTGAGGATCAGGTCGTGTTCGGCGATCTTCGCGAACGCCTTGCGCCGGCCGGCTCCGTGCAATGCGAGCACGCGCAGCTGCGGAGTGAAGCGCTCGGCTTCGTCGAGCCAGTTGGGGATCAGGCTGGTGGGCATGATCACCAGCGCCGGGCTGGTCAGGCGCCCGGCCTGCTTTTCCAGCAGCACGTGGGCGAGGGACTGCAGCGTCTTGCCCAGGCCCATGTCGTCGGCGAGGATGCCGCTGGCGCCAACTTCGCGCAGCGTTTGCATCCAGCTCAGGCCCTCGTGCTGGTAGGCGCGCAGCTCGGCGTGGAGGCCGGCGGGGATCTGCGCCGGTTGCGCGCGGTAGTCGCGTAGGCGATGCGCTATTTCGCGCAATTGCTCGCCGCCCTGCCAGGTCAGCGGCAGTTCTTCCAGTTCGGTCAGGCGCGCGGCGTCCGGCGCGCCCATGCGCAGGCGGCGTACCGGCAGTTGTTCGCCAAGATAGAACTCGGACAGCGTGCCGAGCATCGGCTTGAGCTTGCCGAAGGGCAGCGAGACGCGCAGCGGTCGGTCGGAAGCGGTCTGCCAGGTGTGGATCGGGTTGCGCCCGGCATCCAGGCGCAGCACCAGTTGTTCATCGTCGGCATGGCGGGCGAGGGCGACCGGGTCGAGCAGCGCGGGCATGCGCCGGATCAGTTCGATCAGCGCCGGCAGCAGGCTGATGCGCCGGCCTTCCACCTCGATGCCCAGTTCCAGGTCGAACCACTGGCGGTCGTCGGTTTCCTCGATCTCGGCGTACCAGTTCTCCACCGGCGTGAGGTCGAAGACGAATTCGGGGCGGATGTCGATTTCCCAGCCCTGCTCGCGCAGCCGCGGCAGGCCTTCGCGCATGAACTCCTGCCAGGCGCTGTCGTCGGGCAGTTCGAACATTTCCCCGGCGCTGTCTTCCAGGGCATCGCTGCGGCGCATCGCCGGCTTGAAGCCGAGTTCACGCAGGTCCAGGCGCCAGGCCTGCTCCAGTTCCAGTTCGCGGCTGACACGGACGATCTGGTCATCGCGGAATACCCGGATCTCGCGGCCCGAGCGCGGGGTGACGCTGCCCGAGACCGGCATGTCGCCATACAGGAAGGCCAGCGCGGCGCGGTGCCGGGAGATGTTCTGCATGCGCCCGCTGCGCAGGTCGAAGCCGCTGTGCACGTGGCTGCCCAGGGTCAGCCGTGGCCGGGGCGCGAGTTCGTCGCGCTCCACGGCAGGCAATGGAGATTCGGCGGGTGGCTTCATCCGAGTGTCCTTCCGGCAGTCCAGCCGAGTACGCAAACGCCCGATGATACCGCGATTTTTCTCGGGCGGGACGCGGAAGGAAACCGGCGGTCAGCGGGCGAAGCGTTTCGCCCCGGCGACGCACAGCACCACGGCGACGGTGGCACCGGCCATCAGCGGGCTGATCTGCTCGTGCAGCAGCAGGCCGGCCAGCGCCAGGCCGAAGAACGGCTGCAACAGCTGCAGCTGGCCGACCGCGGCGATGCCGCCGGTGGCCAGGCCGTGGTACCAGAAGAAGAAGCCGATCAGCATGCTGAACAGCGACACGTAGCCCAGGCTCAGCCAGGCCGGCCAACTGGCGCCGCTGAAGGTCTGCGGCTGGGTGTACCAGGCCAGCGGCAGCATCAGCGGCAGGGACAGCACCAGCACCCAGCAGATCACCTGCCAGCTGCCCAGGTGACGGGCGATGCGGCCACCCTCGGCGTAGCCCAGGCCGCAGACGACGACGGCGGCCAGCATCAGCAGGTCGCCGGTGAAGTTGCCCGCGCCGCTCTGCGACAGGGCGAAGCCGGCCACCACGGCGCTGCCCAGCAGCGAGCAGATCCAGAACGCCGGGCGCGGCTGCTCGCCGGCGCGGATCACGCCGAACAGCGCGGTAGCCAGGGGCAGCAGGCCGACGAAGACGATGGCGTGGGCAGAGTTGACGTGCTTGAGCGCGAGCGCGGTGAGCAGCGGGAAACCCACCACCACGCCGCCGGCCACCACCAGCAGGGGAATCAGGTCCTTGCGCGCCGGCAGCTTCTGCCGCAGCAGGATGAGGATCGCCGCCGCCAGCAGGCCGGCGATGCTGGCGCGGGCCAGGGTGAGGAAGGTCGGATCGAAGTGGGCTACCGCTACCCGCGTTGCCGGGAGCGAGCCGCTGAAGATGAGCACGCCGAGAAAGCCACTGAGCCAGCCGCTGAGGTGGCTGTTCGAGGCGAGGGTGTGGGAGTTGTTCATGGGTAGCATCCGGCAGGAGAGCGAGCCTGGAGGATGCGCGCAGAGCCGCCGGGCGGCCAGTGACAGAAAGGTACAATTTGCGCAAACTGTCCGTAAATTATCCCGGTACAAAATCCAGGGGCAGGCGAGGGCGGCATGGGCAGGCCAAAGAGCACACGGGTCGATTCGGTAATGCAGCATGTGCGCGAGCGCCTGGCGGCGCGGGCGCTGGTGCCGGGGGAACGGCTGCCGTCGATTCGCCAGCTGGCCGAGCAGCTGGAGGTGTCCAAGACCACCGTCGTGGAGGCCTACGACCGGCTGGCCGCCGACGGTGTGATCGCTGCGCGGCGTGGCTCCGGTTTCTATGTGGCCGGCCATGCGCCGCCGCTGTCCCTGGCGGACGTCGGCCCGACGCTGGACCGCAGCATCGACCCGCTGTGGATTTCCCGGCAATCCCTGGAAGCCGCGGATACCTCGCTCAAGCCCGGTTGCGGCTGGCTGCCGCCGTCCTGGCTGCCGGAAGAGGAGCTGCGCCGCGCGTTGCGGCAGATTGCCCGCGCGCCGCACTCCAGCCTGCTGGAATATGGTCGCCCCTACGGCCACTCCGGCCTGCGCGAACAGCTGGCGCGGCGGCTGGGCGATTACGGCGTGCCGGTGGGCCCGCAGCAGATAGTGCTGACCGACAACGGCACCCAGGCCATCGACCTGATCTGCCGCTTTCTGCTGGAGCCCGGTGACTGCGTGCTGGTGGACGACCCGGGCTACTTCAACTTCCAGGCACTGTTGCGTGCCCATCGGGTGCAGGTCGTCGGTGTGCCCTATACGCCGACCGGGCCGGACGTCGCCGCCATGGCTGGCCTGCTGGAGCAGCACCGCCCGCGCCTGTACATCACCAACTCGGCCTTCCATAACCCCACCGGCGCGGTGCTCTCGCCGCTGGTCGCCCATCGCTTGCTGAAGCTGGCCGAGGCCCATGACCTGCTGATCGTCGAGGACGATATCTTCGGCGACTTCGAGCACGAAAGTGCGCCGCGCCTGTCGGCCTTCGACGGGCTGGAGCGGGTGATCCAGGTCGGCAGCTTCTCCAAGACGCTGTCGGCTTCGGTGCGCTGCGGCTACATCGCCACCCAGCCGGAATGGTGCGAGCGCCTGGTGGACCTGAAGCTGGCGACCAGCTTCGGCAACAGCCCCTTCAGTGCCGAGATGCTCTTCGAGCTGCTGCGCAAGGGCAGCTACCGCCGCCACCTGGACAGCCTGCGCGGGCGCCTGGCCGACGCCATGGGCGAGACGCTGTTGCGCTTGCGCGCGCTGGATATCCAGCCCTGGCTGGAGCCGCGCGGCGGGGTGTTCGTCTGGGCCTGCCTGCCGGGAGGGCTGGACGCCGCCGAAGTCTCGCGCGCGGCCCTGGCGGACAACCTGGTGCTGGCGCCGGGCAACGTTTTCAGCCTGAGCCAGAGCGCCACCGGTTACCTGCGCTTCAACGTCGCGCAGTGCCTGTCGCCTCGTGTGTTCGAGGGGCTGGAGCGGGCCATGGGGCAGGTGGCGAATCGCCCGTAAAGGCGATAACTCCTGTATCGACCGAAACGGCTGCGGAAAATTGAACAGTTGTACAAGGGAATCTGAAAAATACCACTTCACGGTCGAACGGGTGGGTGAACTGCCAGCAGGAGCGAAGCTCTAGGATTATCGATTCAGCCGTTCGGGGCGCACTGAGCATCCCGAGGTGAATCGTTGGATCAGAAAAAGAGGACACCCCATGGCCGAGCCGTGCCAGTTGTACCTGAAGGTTGCCATCAGCCGCTTCAGGTTTGAGGCCTTTCTTTCCCAGGAGGCGGGTTCCGCCGCGTGTTTTGGCGATCTCGAGCGATGGCTGGATGGCGATCACCACCGGCGAGGCGGCCTCACCTGGAGCGAACTCTGCGAACTGGGGCAGGGCACCACCGCGGCGGCCTGGGTCGCGGGCTGGAGCCGGCACCTGCGCTCGCCGGCCTGGAACCACTACGACGATGCGACCCAGACCTGGAGCCTGGGCGTGCTGGAGTTCACCGAAAGGCGCGACTGGATCATCGGTGCGATCAACGTGCTGCGCAGAATCGCTGAGTACAAGGACCTACCGGACACGGACTATCTGCTGATCTACGAATACCTGTTCGGCAAAGGCACGGTGGTGGCCTCCGTCGAACTGACACCCGGTGCTTCCCGGATACTGCCGGGGCCGCCGCCCCTGCGTGTCACGGCCGAGGCCGACCTGATGATGAACAGTCTGTTGCGCGCCATGGATGTGACCGCGGCCTATGCCGTTCAGCGAATTTCCGACACAGATACTCACAAACGGCGCTGCTGAGTTCTTTTAATTGAGAAGCAATATCATATAATTCCGCTTTTCAATCACGCGCCTGGGCTGTGCCCGGGCCGCCTCGCAGGATTCACCTCGATGTGCGTCTCACCGCGCCTGAACCGTTCGAGCACCCAACCATGAGCGCAACCCAGGCCGGCGTCATCGCTGCCCGCATCCTCAGCGCCGTGGTCGGCGGCTATGCCCTGGCCTACACCGCCACTGCCTTCTTCAGCGTCTACCTGCCGATGTCGCGCTCGGATCGCGTGTCGCTGGCCAGCCTGGCCTGCTTCATCGTCTGGGTCGCGGCGATCCTCTACGCCTTCGGCGCGAAAAGCCCGTGGCGCGCGGTGTGGGTGCCGGTGGCGCTGAGCGTCGTGCTGGGCCTGGCCGCCTTCCTGCCGACCGCCTACGGGGTGCGCCCATGAGCCTGCGCCAATCCATGTCCGGCCTGCACACCTGGAGCGGGCTGCTGGTCAGCTGGATTCTCTTTGTCGTGCTGTTCTCCGGCACCGTCGCGGTGTTCGACAAGGAGCTCACCCGCTGGATGACGCCGCAGTTGCACACGCTGGACGAAGTGAAAGTCGGTGCCGACCAGGTGCGTGAGCTGATCGTCGAGCGTGCGCCCAAGGCCCACGGCTACTGGATGCACCCGCCCACCGAACGCATGCCGTACTGGACGGCTGGCTGGGAGCCGGCGGACTTCAGCGAGTTCCAGTCGTTCCTGGTGGACGCCCAGAGCGGCGAGGTATTGCCCAGGACCGTCGGCGGCAACTTCTTCCTCGAACTGCACTACGAGCTGCATGGCGGGATGATCGGCCTCTACATGGTCGGCGTGGCCGGTGTGTTCATGCTGGTGGCGCTGGTCAGCGGGGTGATCGTCCACCGGCGCATCTTCAAGGACTTCTTCACCCTGCGTCCGAAGGCGGCGAAGCAGCGCGCCTGGCTGGATGCGCACAACGTGCTGGGCGTGCTCGGCCTGCCGTTCCATCTGCTGATGGCGTACACGGGGCTGGCGATCTTCATCACCTTCTATATGACCGCCGGCATCAAGGTGGCCTACAAGAACGACATGGAGCATTTCTTCCATGACGTGCAGGGCGCCTTCGACCGTGAAGCGCTGGGCAAGCCGGCGAAGGCGACCAAGTCCATCGACAACATGATCCTCAAGGCCCGTGAAGCCTGGGGCGACGACAGCCAGGTCGGCTGGATCAATATCGAGAACCCGGGGGACGCCGGCGCGATGGTGCAGATCCGCAAGGCGGTGGACAAGGGCATGGTCAACGACCAGCGCACCGTGTCCTTCGACTCCGGCAGCGGCGCGCTGCTGCACGTGCAGAAGCCCTACAAGCCGGGCTACAAGACCTACGCCTGGTTGACCGGCCTGCACATGGCGCAGTTCGGCAACGACCTGCTGCGGGTGATGTATTTCGCCCTCGGCCTGGTGGGCTGCGTGATGGTGTTCGGCGGCCTGCAAGTCTGGGTGAGCAAGCGTGAAACCCGTGGCCACCGGGGCGTGGCGCTGGTACGCACGCTCAACGGCGCGGTGTGCGGCGGCCTCCCGGTCGCCTCGCTCGGCCTGCTCGCGGCTTCGCGACTGTTGCCGGCCGACCTGCTCCAGCGCACTCGCTGGGAGGCCACCGCCTTCGTGGTGATCTGGCTGCTGGCGCTGCTCCATGCGCTGCTGCGCCGGGGGAGCCGGGCCATGGCCCGCGAGCAGTTCGTCACCCTGGCAGCGCTGGCGTTATTACTGCCGGTGCTGAGTCTGTTCGGCCCCGAGCCGGGACGGATCACGACCCACTTCGCCAATGGCGACTGGACGATGGTCGGTATCGATCTTGGTCTGCTGCTGGTCGGCAGCCTCTGCGCCTTTCTTGGCTGGCGACTGGGCCAGGAGCGCGCCGAGCCCGCCCGCGCAGGTCGTGCCCGTAACGAGGAGTTCGCCTGATGCTGCTGGTGTTCGGTCTCAATCTGCTGGCGCTGGCGGCGGGCTGCCTGTCGCTGTCGCGCCATCACCGCGATCTGTTCGGTAATGCGCCCTCCGAGTCCCGTGTGCGTCTGCTGCGTATCGTGGCGCTGGTGGATGGCGCGCTGGCGCTGGCCTACGCGATCCACGTCATCGGCATGGAACTGGGCATCGTCTATTGGGCGTGCCTGTTGATGATCGCGGGGGCTGTGCTGGTCCTGCTGCTGGCCTGGCGGCCGCGCTGGGCGCTGCCGACGGCGGCGGCGATGCCGGTGATTGGTGGTGTGTTGGCCGTACTCGGCTGACGCTTCAAGCTTTTTATAGGAGCGAGCAAGCTCGCTCCTATAGGTCGGGTGTTCGCGCAGGATCGGCCAGCGGCCTACTCCTCGAACGCCTGCCGATATTCCCCCGGTGTGCCACCCACCACCGACCTGAAACGGTTGGCGAAATGACTGGCGCTGGAGAACCCGCACGCCAGCGCCACCTGGCTCAACGGTTGGCGCGTATCGCGCAGCAGGCGCTGCGCCAGGGCCACGCGGCGGGCCAGCACGTACTGGTGCGGCGGCATGCCGAAGCTTTCGCGGAACATCCGCGCGAAGTGGTATTCCGACAGCGCCGTCTGCATCGCCAGCTCGCCCAGCGACAATGGCTGGTCCAGGCGCTGCTCGATGTACTCGGCAATCCGCCGGCGCATCACCGGTGCCAATCCGCCCTTGAGCTTCAACCCTTCCCGCAGGCCGACCTGATTGAGCAACAGATGATCGATCAGGTCATGGGCCAGGGTACTGGTGCGGATGCGTTCGCCCGGCTCGTGCCAGTCCAGCTTCACCAGTTGGCGGAATCGCGCAGCCTGCTGCGGGTCATCGAGGAAGGTGCGTTCGTGCAGTTGCAGTTCGCGCGGCTCGCGGTCGAGCAGGCGGATGCAGCCGAGGGAGAACTGTTCCTGGCCGATATAGAGGTGCGCCAGGCGGATGTCGCCGTTGACGATCCAGGCCGACTCGGCGCCGGCCGGCATCACACAGAGTTTGTCTGGTGCACCCTTGCTGCCCGGCGCGCCGCGGCGAAAGGTGCCGGTGCCGTCGTTCAGGTAGCAGGACAGCGTGTGGTGGCTGGGCGCGTGGTAGTCGCGGGCATCGTGGCTGTTGCTCCAGATCGCCGCGGACAGCCCGTCGCCCAGCTCCGCGCAGCGCTCCAGGCGGGCGTTGGGCGAGGCGTTCATCGACTGGAAGACTTCTAGCTGCGAAATGGCTGACATGGGCGTTCCTCTGCTGCCTTCACTCTACCCGCGCGGGCGCGCCTCGCCAGCCCGGCTGTCGCAATAAGCGCAAGAATCTGCAAGCCGGTCCCGGGCCTGGGCGGGAGACTGTTTCTCCAGTCATCCGGAGATCGCCATGAATCTCTCGCTCTACCTGCTCACGGTGCTCATCTGGGGCACCACCTGGATCGCCATCAAGCTGCAGGTCGGCGCCGTCGCCATTCCGTTGTCCATCGCCTACCGCTTCAGCCTGGCGGCGCTGGTGCTGTTCGTCCTGCTGCTGGTGTCGCGGCGGCTGCAACCGCTGGGCCGGCGCGGGCAGGCGATCTGCTTCGCCCAGGGGTTGTGCCTGTTCTGCGTGAACTTCCTGTGCTTCTACACCGCGAGCCAATGGATCCCCAGCGGGCTGGTCGCCGTGGTGTTTTCCACCGCCACGCTGTGGAATGCGCTGAATGCGCGGATTTTCTTCGGCCAGCGCATTGCGCCCAACGTGCTGGGCGGCGGCGCATTCGGCCTTGCAGGGCTGGCGCTGCTGTTCTGGCCGGAGCTGTCAGGGCACCAGGCGACGCGGGAGACCTTCTACGGCCTGGGCCTGGCGCTGCTCGGCACCTTGTGTTTCTCGGCGGGCAACCTGTTGTCGAGCCTGCAGCAGAAGGCCGGGCTGCGGCCGCTGTCGACCAATGCCTGGGGCATGCTCTACGGCTCGCTGATCCTGCTGGGCATCTGCCTGGTGCGGGGCGTCCCGCTGACCTTCGACAGCAGCCCGCAGTACGTCTGGTCGCTGCTGTACCTGGCGATTCCCGGTTCGGTGATCGGCTTTACCGCCTACCTGACACTGGTCGGGCGCATGGGCCCGGAGCGCGCGGCCTATTGCACCGTGCTGTTCCCGGTGGTGGCGCTGAACGTCTCGGCCTTCGCCGAAGGTTACCAGTGGAGCCTGCCGGCGTTGGCCGGGCTGGGGCTGGTGATGGCCGGCAACGTCCTGGTGTTCCGCAAGCCCAGGCCGGTGCTGCAGCCGGCACGGGCGTGAACCTGTAGGAGCGAGCTTGCTCGCGAACAGCCTCACTGCGGGGCTGGTTCGCGAGCGAGCTCGCTCCTACATGGATATCCTGGCTTCAGCGCTGGGACATCAGCTTCGTAGGGCGAATAACGCGCCAGCGTTATCCGCCGCCGAGGTGCCGGCGGATAACCTGTTCCAGGTTATGCGCCCTACGAAAAGCGCATCAGGCCTTCCACGACTGCGGGTTGACCAGGTTCTTCGGTCGCTCGCCACGCAGCGCCGCCTCGAAGTTGTCCAGCGCGCACTCGGCCATGGCCTGGCGGGTTTCGTGGGTCGCCGAGCCGATGTGCGGCAGGGTCACGGCGTTGGGCAGGGCGAACAGCGGCGACTCGGCCAGCGGTTCCTTCTCGTAGACGTCCAGGCCGGCGGCGAGGATGCGCTTCTCCTGCAGCGCTTCCACCAGCGCGGCTTCGTCGATCACCTGGCCTCGGGCGATGTTCACCAGGATGCCGGTGGGCTTCATCAGTTCCAGCTCGCGCTTGCCGATCAGCTTGCGGGTCTTGTCCGACAGCGGCACCACTACGCAGACGAAATCCGCCTCGCCCAACAGTTCATCGAAGCCGCAGAAACGCGCGCCCAGTTCCTGTTCCAGCTCCGGCTTGCGGCTGTTGCCGTGGTAGAGGATGTCCATGTTGAAGCCGAAGTGGCCGCGGCGGGCGATGGCGGCGCCGATGCGGCCCAGGCCGAGGATGCCGAGCTTCTTGCCGTGCACGTCGACGCCGAACTGCTGGGCGTCCACGGTGCGCTTCCACTGGCCGGCCTTGGTCCAGGCATCCAGCTCGGCGGTGCGCCGGGCGGCGGCCATCATCAGGGCGAAGCCGAGGTCCGCAGTGGTTTCCGTGAGCACGTCCGGGGTGTTGGTCAGCGGGATGCCGCGCTGGTTCAGGTAATCCAGGTCGTAGTTGTCATAGCCCACCGAGACGCTGGAGATGACTTCCAGCTGCGTGGCCTGGGCCAGTTGCTTCTCGCCCAGCGGCCGACCGACGCCGATCATGCCGTGGGTGGTCGGTAGGGCCGCGGCAAGCTGCGCGTCGACGTCGCCCTGCTTGGGGTCGAGCACGGTGACGTTGAACTGGGCGCGCAGGCGGTCGAGGTGTGCCGCGGCAAGGCGGCTGAAGACAAAGACGTTCTTTTTCATGGCTCTCGGGCGGCAGGGAGGCGGGAGGGGCTTAACCCTACCACTGCCGGGCTAGAGCGGCGCAAGGCTTACGTGTGCGCTGGGCGGTTATCGAACGACGAACACCCCGGGTGGTGCGGGGGAAAGTGGGTCGCGGGCAAGCTCACTGAACACCGGGGTAGGGAGTTACACAGTGAGCTTGCCCGCGAAACACGACGAAAGAGGGTGGTCAGGGTCCCACATCGGCGAGGCCGGCGCCATCGGCCTGGAGCACGCCGGGGAGGTTCTCGCGCAGGTAGGCTACCCAGGTCTTGATCTTCGCGTCCAGGTACTGCCGCGACGGGTACAGCGCGTAGACGTTGAGGATCTGCAGCTTGTAATGCGGCAGCACGCGCACCAGCGAGCCATCGCGCAGGCCGTCGATCGCCGAGTAGACCGGCAAGGCGCTGATGCCCATGCCGGAGCCGATGGCCTCGGTCATGGCGTCACCGACATTCACCTGGAAGGGCGAGGGGCCGAGGGTGATCATTTCCTGGCCGTTGGGGCCGTCGAACAGCCATTTGTCCAGCGGCAGCACCGGGCTGATCAGGCGCAGGCAGTCGTGCTCCATCAGTTCGGTGGGTGTCTTCGGCGTGCCGCGTCGGGCCAGGTAGTCGGGCGAGGCGCAGAGGATGCTGTAGGTCTCGCCGATGCGTTGGGACACCAGGCCCGAATCGGGCAGTTCCGAGGCGACCACGATGGCCACGTCGAAGCCTTCGTCGAGCAGGTCCGGCACGCGGTTGGCCATGGTCAGCTCGAAGGTCACATCCGGATGCAACTGGCGATAGTTGGCGATGGCGCGGATCACGTAGTGCTGGCCGATGCCGGTCATCGAGTGCACGCGCAGGCGGCCGGCAGGGCGGGCGTGGGCATCGCTGGCCTCGGCCTCGGCTTCCTCGACATAGGCGAGGATCTGCTCGCAGCGCAGCAGGTAGCGCTGGCCGGCCTCGGTCAGGGCGATTCGCCGGGTGGTGCGGTTGAGCAGGCGGGTCCGCAGGTGGGACTCCAGATTGGCGACCGCGCGGGATACGTAGGCGGTGGTGGTGTTCAGCTGCTGCGCGGCGGCGGTGAAACTGCCGGTTTCCGCGACACAGGCGAACGCACGCATGGTCTGCAGTGTGTCCATTGGGGCCTCGTCAGTGGGGCGTCTGTCCCGGGTGGCGACGTCGATGCAGCGATACGTCGCCGCCGCCGGCATGTCCTTGATGGGTGGCAATGCGCGGAGCAGAGCGGGGGCGGCCTATTGTCACATGGATGACGACACACATTGTTTCATTATCGGTAATAAACAATCACAAAACAGCCGGCTTATCCGTTCCCTTTCCCGTCCCTAGAATTCAATCGCCGCAACTGGCTTTGCCGGCTCTCCACGCTTAAAAGCCCCACGCTGAAAAGCTAGACCACTTCCAGGACCTCCACCGTGTCGCGTCACCTCGTGAAAGGACTGACGTTCGTCGGCTCCTTTGTCATTTTTTCAACAATCGCCGGATGTATCAGCACCAACGGCATCGCCCCGCAGGAACAGCGCATGGGCGACACCGAGCTGGCCACCGACGCCGCCATCGCGCACGCCAACCAGGAAGCTGGCTGGCCGGCCGAGCAGTGGTGGCGTGCCTATGGCGATCCGCAGTTGAATAGCTGGGTGCAGACTGCGCTGGACGGCAGCCCGACCCTGGCCCAGGCCGAGGCGCGGGTGCGCATGGCCATGGCCATGGCTGGCGTCGCCGAGTCCGCCGAGTCGCCGCAGATCAGCGGCGATGCCTCGCTGACCCGCCACCGCTGGCCGACCGACTATTTCTATGGCCCGGGCGACCTGGCCGATACCACCACCTGGAACAACAACGCCGCCCTGGGCCTGAGCTATTCGCTCGACCTCTGGGGCCGCGAGCGCAGCAACACCGAGCGCTACCTCGACATCGCCAAGATGACCGCCGCCGAGGCACGGGTCGCCCAGCTGGAGCTGGAGAGCAACATCGTCCGCGCCTACATCCAGCTGTCGCTGCAATACGCCGAGCTGGACATCGGCAAGGCCATGCTGGCTCAGCAACAGGGCATCCTCGCGCTGGCCCAGCGTCGCCTGGCCGGCGGCATCGGCACGCATTTCGAAGTCAGCCAGGCGGAAGTCCCGCTGCCGGAGACCGAACGCAAGATCGAAGCGGTGGACGAGGAAATCCAGCTGACCCGCAACCAGATCGCCGCCCTGGCCGGCAAAGGCCCCGGCGCCGGCGCCTCGATCCAGCGCCCGAGCCTCAAGCTCGCCGAAGGCCCCGGCCTGCCCAGCAAGCTGCCGATGGAGTTGCTCGGGCACCGCCCGGACGTGGTCGCCAGCCGCTGGAAAGTCGCCGCCCAGGCCAAGGGCGTGGACGTCGCCCGCGCCGAGTTCTACCCCAACGTCGACCTGGTCGCGAGCATCGGCTACAGCGCGGTCGGCGGCGGCATGCTGGAGTTCCTCAATGCCGAGAAATTCACCTACGGCGTCGGCCCGGCCATCTCCCTGCCGATCTTCGACGGCGGTCGTCGCCGCTCGCAGCTGAGCCAGGAAGCGGCGGGCTACGACGCCGCCGTGGCGCAGTACAACCAGACGCTGATCAACGCGCTCAAGGGCATCTCCGATCACCTGATCCGCATGCACTCCATGGAGCTGCAGCAAGGCTTCGCCGCCAAGTCCGTGGCCTCGGCCCAGCGCACCTACGACATCGCCACCAAGGCGTACCGTGGCGGCCTGACCGACTACCTCAACGTGCTCAACGCGCAGACCCGCCTGTTTCAGCAGCAACTGGTGGAGCAGCAGGTACGTGCCGCGCGCCTGGCGACCCATGCCGGCCTCGTCGTTGCCCTCGGCGGCGGCCTGATGGACAAGCAGGAAGGCCCGCGGGAGCAAAAGATGGTCCCGGAGACAGTCGACGTGCGTGCGGCACAGGGCGCCGGACGCTGATATGGCGGCGAACGACTTCAGCGCCCACCCGGCGCCGCTGGACGCCCTGCGTCGCGCGCTGCTGGAATGGGGCCGCAGCGACGGCATCACCTGGATCTATATCGCCAAGGTGCTGCTCGCCGCGCTGCTGACCCTGTGGCTGGCGATGCGCCTGGAGCTGCCGCAGCCAAGCACGGCGACCATCACCGTGTTCATCGTCATGCAGCCGCAGAGCGGCCAGGTGTTCGCCAAGAGTTTCTACCGGATTCTCGGCAGCCTCGTCGGGCTCTCCGTGATGGTTGCGCTGATTGCCATCTTCGCCCAGCAGCGCGAGCTGTTCCTGCTGGTCTCGGCGCTGTGGATCGGCCTGTGCACCGTCGGCGCCGCGCGCTACCGCGACTTCCGCTCCTACGCCTGCGTGCTCGCCGGCTACACCGCCACGCTGATCGGCCTGCCCGCCACCCTGCACCCGGAAGCCGCGTTCATGTCGGCCATCTGGCGCGTGCTGGAAATCAGCCTGGGGATTCTCTGCTCCATGGTGGTCAGCGCCACGCTGTTCCCGCAGACCTCCAGCACGGCCATGCGCAGCGCGCTGTACCAGCGTTTCGGCGCCTTCGCCGGCTTCGTCCTGGACAACCTCGGCGGCGGTGATCGGCGCAGGTTCGAGGCATCCAACGTCGCCTTCGCTTCCCAGGCCGTGGGCCTGGAGGCGCTGCGCAGCGTTACCCGCTTCGAAGACCCGCACATGCGCCTGCGTTCGGGTCGCCTGTCGCGCCTGAACAACGAGTTCATGGTCCTCACCACCCGTTACCACGCGCTGCACCAGTTGCTCTCGCGCCTGCGTGCGCAGGAGGCCGAGGCGGTGCTGCGCGCGTTGCAACCGTGCCTGGATGAACTGACTCAGGTGCTCGCCCCGTGGCGCGGCCAGTCGGTCACCGACCGTGACGCCGAACGCCTCGCTGCGCAGCTGGAAAGCCACCGCACGCGGATGATGCAGTGCATCCGTTCCGGCCGCGCGCAGTTGCTCGCGGAGCAGGACGAGCCCTCCGCGCTGCTGGACTACAACACCGCCGGCGAGCTGCTCTACCGCCTGGCCGACGACCTCTACAACTACGCCCTGACCCACGCCTCCCTGGCCGCGCACAAGCACGAGCGGGAGAACTGGAAGCACGGCTTCTCGCCCAAGGCCAACCTGGTCGCCTCGCTGGTGGCGGGCGGGCGTACCGCGCTGATGGTGCTGGTGTTCGGCCTGTTCTGGATCGAGACCGCCTGGCCCAGCGGCAGCACCTTCGTGCTCAACGCCGCCGCCGTCGCCGCGCTGGTCTCGGCCGCGCCTGACCCGGCGAAGATGGCCATGCAGATGGCCGTGGGCACCTTCTTCGCGGCGATCCTCGGCTTCTCGGAAACCTTCTTCGTGTTCCCGCACCTGGACGGCTTCGCCCTGCTGGCCTTCGCCCTGGCGCCGGTGTTCGCGGTGGGCGCGTTCTTCTCGATCAAGCCCAAATACGCCGGCTACGGCCTGGGCCTGCTGGTGTTCTTCAGCTTCGGCGCGATCCCGGCGAACCTCACCGTCTACGATCCGGGCCGCATGCTCAACGAGTACATCGCCCTGGTGCTGTCGCAAAGCCTGGCCGCGGTGGTCGCCGCGGTGATCATGCCGCCCACCAGCGCCTGGCTCTGGCGCCGCCTGGAGAAGGACCTGCGCCTGCGCGTGGTGGAAGCCATCAGCGGCAAGCTCGACGGCCTTGTCTCGTCGTTCGAGAGCGGCACCCGCGACCTGCTCAACCAGGCCTACGGTGTGGCCGCGCGCAGCCCGCAGATGCAACGCCGCCTGCTGCGCTGGACCTTCGTGGTTCTGGAAATCGGACATTCGATCATCGAACTGCGTGTCGAGCAGGAGAACCTGCCGAGCGAGCCCTGCTATGCGCAATCGTCGCCCTGGCGGCAGTCGATCCGCGCCATGGGCCGTGCGCTGATCCGCCTGTTCGTCAAGCCCTGCGAAGCCAACCTTGAGCGCGCCCTGGTCGCAGTGGAGCAGGCCATCGATTGCGTGAAGACCACTGACGAGCCGCGCGCGCCGGACTTCGAAAGCTCGCCGCTGCGCCGCGTGCTCAGCTACCTGCACTTCATCCGCAGCAGCCTGCTCGACCCGCAGTCGCCGCTGCGCGATGGCGAAACCTCTTCTGGAAGATCGACCCATGTTGCCTGACCTGCCCCGCGAGATCGCGTTCCACGGGGTCTACATGCCGACCCTGACCCTGATGTTCCTCGTCGCCGCGGTGATCTGCTGGGGCATCGACCGCATCCTCGCTTCGGTCGGCCTGTACCGCTACACCTGGCACCCGGCGCTGTTCCGCGTGTGCCTGTTCGCCTGCCTGTTCGGCGGGCTGTCCCTCACTGTCTATAAGTAACGAGCGTGCACCCATGACTCTCAAATCCATCATCAGCCTGCTGGCGACCCTGATCATCCTGGCGGTCGCCGCGTTGATCGGCCGCGCCCTCTGGGTGAACTACATGGATACGCCCTGGACCCGCGACGGCCGGGTACGAGCCGATATCATCAACGTCGCCGCCGACGTCTCCGGCGTGGTGGTCGACGTACCGGTGCGCGACAACCAGCAGGTGAAGAAAGGCGATCTCTTGATGCAGATCGACCCGGACCACTACCAGATCGCCGTGAAGCAGGCCGAAGCCCTGGTCGCTTCGCGCAAGGCCACCCTGCAGATGCGCCAGCTCAACGCCAAGCGCCGCCGCGCCATGGATGAAGAAGTGGTCTCCCGCGAGAGCCTGGACGATGCCAGCAACACCGCCGCCGCCTCCGAGGCCGACTACCAGCAGGCCCTGGCCGCGCTGGACGCCGCCAAGCTGAACCTGGAACGCACCCAGGTGCGCGCCTCGGTGGATGGCTACGTGACCAACCTCAACGTGCACCGTGGCGACTACGCCCGCGTCGGCGAGGCGAAGATGGCCGTGGTCGACGAGAACTCCTACTGGATCTACGGCTATTTCGAAGAGACCAAGCTGCCGCACATCCGCGTCGGCGACCCGGCGGAGCTGCAACTGATGAGCGGCGAGCGCCTGAAGGGCCACGTCGAAAGCGTCGCCCGCGCCATCTACGATCGCGATAACCCGGAAAGCCGGGAGCTGGTGGCCGACGTCAACCCGACCTTCAACTGGGTGCGCCTGGCCCAGCGCGTGCCGGTGCGCATCCATATCGACGAGGTACCGGACGGCGTGCTGCTGGCGGCGGGCATCACCGCCACCGTGATCGTCAATCCGCAGAGCCGCAACGCGGAGCATTCCGACGGCGCAGCTGCGACGGCGCAGTGATCTGATTCAATGAATGACAACGGGAGCTTCGGCTCCCGTTTTCGTTGGCGGCCAGATCGCGGCGCTCTTACGGCGGCATGCAAGTCGCGTAGGGCGGAGCGGAGCCCAGGGGCTCTTCGTAGGAGCGAGCTTGCTCGCGAACAGCCCAGCTCCGGTGCCATGCGGTTCGCGAGCAAGCTCGCTCCTACGAAAGCGGCTCAACCCTCGGCATGCTCGCGCTTGCGGTTCTTGTAGCTGCCGCGGATGTTCATCGCCGCCAGGCACAGCTGCAGGATCACCAGCGCGTAAGCGTGGGCGGGCAGGCCCCAGGCGATCCACAGCGCGTTGCTGGCGATGAATACCCAGAAGCCCACCTTGCGCCGCTTTCGGTCGCGGGAACCCACCAGCCAGGCGGCGAGGACGGTGACCAGCATGGCCGGCCATTGCAGCAGGTCGATCAGTTCGTTCATGGGGGCAAGCTCAGGCGTTTGTCCTGAACTCAGACCAGCCCCGGCGCGGCAAAGTGCGGACGAATTGGATAGCCATCGAGCAGAGCGTTCGTCCTTTCCGGGTCCAGCCCGCCGTTGAAGGGCACGCCCAGCGCCTGGCGATGGATGCCGGTGGATGCCAGCCACAAGGTGTCGATGCGCGCGGCCAGCGCGCCGGGGACGTCGGTCACCAGCGAATCGCCGACGAACAGGATGTGCTTCGCGCCGCGCGCTTCCAACTGCCGATGGGCGATGCGGAACGCGGAAGGATCGGGTTTGCCGTACCAGTGCACCTTGCCGCCTTCTTCGGCGAAGGCTTCGGCGAGGCGACCGGCGCCGAACACCGTTTGCCCACCGGAGACCACCACGCGGTCCGGGTTCGCGCACAGGAAGGGTTTTTCGGTGGCGCCGCGCAGCGGGGCGAAGCGCTCTTCCAGTTCGTCCTGCGGGAAGCTGCCGACGCCCAGAATCAGCGATGCAGCGTGGATGTCATCGCAGAAGCGCTCGCGGATGTCTGCCGGCCAGGTGGTCAGCGCATCGCCCACACCGACGGTATAGATGCCGCCGCGCTGGAATTCGCGTTCATGGGTGAAGGCGTCGATGGCCAGTTGGCCGGAGGTGGTGATACCGGCGAACAGCTCGCGGGAGACGCCCAGCCGCACCAGGGTGTCGGCCATCTCCGGGACGCTGCGCGAGGCGTTGCTGAGGAACCACACCGGCTTGCCTTCGGCGGCGCGGCGGGCGAGCCAGGCGAGGGCGCCGGGGAAGACGTCGACGCCGTCGATCAGTACGCCCCAGAGATCGAGCAGGAAGCCGTCGTAGTCGGCGCAGAAGGCATCCAGGCCGGCGTGGTCGATATAGCGGGTGTGGGTAACGGCGCTGAAGCGGGAAGCGGTCATGGCGAGCCTGTGAAACGGTGAGGGTGCGGATAAGCTACCGCACTCTTGCCGATTCGGTGTGACAGGTCGCCGATCAGTGCGCCGGGTGCGGCGACCGTTCCTCGCCGAAGGTGTCCGCCAACCAGCCCTTGAGCTGGCAGCCGGCGAAGGCCGAGGTGCTGCATTCGCCGCTGGCCAGGGCCTGTTGCAGCTGGCCGATGTCGGCCTTCTGCACATAGGCGATGGCATCCTGCATGTCATCCTCGGTGCCGAAGCCGCCCTGGGTCATTTCCTTGAGCGCGTCTTCCTTGCTCCAGCCCTGGATCACGGTACGGTACATGGCGGCGAACAGGCCGGTGCGATCACGCCCGTGCTTGCAGTGCATCAACACCGGGCCGTTCTGCTCGGCGCTCTGCAGGATACGCAGGACCTTCAGCACGTCGGCGTCATCGACGCGGTCGGCGTGGGTCGGGAAGCTCACTGCCTCGATGTTCTGCTGGCCGATCCATTCGCGGTCGTCGTCCTTGATGAAGCTCACCACGGTCTTCACCTGCATGCGCTGCAGTTCGGGCAGGTCGGCACTGCCGGGCAGTGCGCTGCGGTAGAGCGTGGGCGACATCTGGTAGAGGTTGAACGATGGGTCCACCGGCCTGGCCCAGTCGGACGGACTCTCGCCGGCGGCCAGGGCGAGTGGGCCGAAGGTCAGCAGGGCAGCGGCGATGGCGCCGCGAAGGGAACGGGGCAGGGACATGGGGACTCCTCCAAGGTCTGCGTCACCTTAGGCGGGGTCGGGTCGTGCCGGGATGAAATGCAGGTGAAGAAAGCGTGAAGTCCGCTCAGCGCCTGTCGGCTGGCAGGAAGCGCAGCAGCACGCCGGGGCGGAAGAACCACCAGACGCACAGCGGGTAGCACAGGTAATTGAGGAAGTAGAGCAGCAGTGCTGCCGGGCTGGGCGTGTTCTTCCACGCCGCCATGCCCACCAGGAGGGTGTAGAGCAGGGCCAGGCCGCCGCCGTACAGCGCAGTCAGCCGCCAGCGTTCACCGGTTTCCGCCAGGCGCTTGTGCCGGCGGGCGAACCAGAAGGCCATCGCGGCGGCGATCACCGCCGCCACCAGCAGGGTCGCCGGCACGCCACCGACCCGCAGCAACCCGCGCGCTACCACATTGAGGAAGAAGGCGGCGAGGATACCGGCAAGGGCGAGGTAGCGGACCTGGTATGTCATCAGAGTTGTCCATCGAGGCCGAAGCGCTTCTTCAGCACCTTATCCAGCAGGCCGGTGGGCAGCCAGCGCGAGAGCAGTGGCAGGGCGCGGCTGCCGTTGCCGATGCGCACCAGGCGCGGACGCGGGGACTTCTGCGCGGCGGCCAGCAGCTTCTGCGCGAAGTCGCTGGTTGGGGTGGGCTTGTCCTGGGAGGCGGCGGCGCGCGCCTGGATGAATCGGCGCAGCGGCCACCAGGCGGAGTCCTCGCCGACCAACGCAGCCATCTCGCGGCTGGCGTTGGCGCCGAAGTTGGAGGCGATGGCGCCGGGCTGCACCTCCATCACCTCGATGCCGAAAGGCGCCAGTTCCAGGCGCAAGGCGTCGTTCAGTGCGTGCACAGCAGCCTTTGACGCGCAGTAGGCGCCGGCAAAAGGCGTGACCAGCACACCGGACACGCTGCCGATGTTCACCACCAGCCCGCGACGTGCGCGCAGCGCCGGGAACAGCGCGCGGGTGACGCCGACCACGGCGAACACATTGGTTTCGAACTGCCGGCGGATCGCCTGGCTGCCGCCATCGAGCAACGGCCCCATGGCGCCGTAGCCGGCGTTGTTGATGAGCACGTCGAGCCCGCCGGCTTCACGCTGCAACTGCTCGGCGAGACGTTCGACGGCGGGCTCGTCATTGACGTCCAGCAGCACGCCGCGAAGGCCGGCCTGGCCGAGTGCGGCGACGTCTTCATCGCGGCGGGCGGTGGCCCAGACCTGGTACCCGGCGGTCTGGAAGGCTTCGGCTAGAGCGCGGCCGATGCCGCTGGAGCATCCGGTGATGAGGGCGACGGGCTGGGGCATGGTCTGGTAGTCCGTGTCTGTGGGCGGGACTACCGTACCGGATTGTGCGGGGCAGGTGAATCAGTTACCAAAACGGCCGTTCACCCGCTCGGCGCGGAATTCCAGGGTGCTGGCGCGGTAGCCGGGCCGCAGCGGCGGCAAGGGGAGGCAGTCGCTCCAGCTGTCGCCGGCGAGCAGCGCGCCGGGGCCGCGGTAGCGCGGGGCTTCGTAGAGGTTTTCGGCGAGATCGGTGGTATCGCCAGGGCGGTAGGCGGCGACCTTCCAGCGCAGTTCCAGCAGCGGGCGGGAAGAGCCGTTCTTCAGGCTGACGGCCAGCGGGCGGCCGGGCTGGCACTGCTCGGGCTGGTAGGCGATGCGCAGTTCCAGGTGCTCGAGTTGGCGTGCGTCACTGTTGTCCTGCCAGATGGCGATGGCGATCACACAGGCCAGCCCGACCAGTCCGGCACCGGAGATCGGCAGGGCGCGGGAGGGGTAGCGGATCAGCAGGATGATCCAGGTGACGATCAGCAGGATGCCGTACAGCATGGAGCGCTCCGCGGGGGATGTGTGGATACCTTAGCAGGAGCTTCGCGGCGGTGGGTTGATGTGGCGCCGGCAAAGCGCCAGCCCATAAAAAAGCCCCCGCACCGAATGGTGCGAGGGCATTGGCGCCGATGGGGGGAAGCGCCGGGTCCCGGGGCTTAGCGAACTACAGCCTGGAGTTCCACGTTCTCCGTGGTGCGGCCGTAGACGTCCTCCAGACGCTCGATGTCGTCTTCGCCCAGGTAGCTGCCCGATTGCACCTCGATGATTTCCAGCGGGATCTTGCCGGGGTTGGCCAGGCGATGGACCGAGGCGATCGGGATGTAGGTGGACTGGTTTTCGGTGAGCAGGAAGGTCTTGTCGTCACAGGTCACCTGCGCGGTGCCGGAGACGACGATCCAGTGCTCGGCGCGGTGGTGGTGCATCTGCAGTGACAGGCGCGCGCCCGGCTTGACCGAGATGTGCTTGACCTGGAAGCGGCCGCCCATGTCCACCGAGTCGTAGGAACCCCACGGACGATAGACCTGGCAGTGGTTCTGGGTCTCGCTGCGGCCGGCGGCGTCGAGCTGGTTGACCACCTTCTTGACGTCCTGCACGCGGTCCTTGTGGGCGATCATCATGGCGTCCTTGGTCTCGACGACCACGATATCCTCCAGGCCGATCACCGAGACCAGCTTGCCGTTGCCGTGCACCAGGCAGTTGTGGCTGTCGTGGACCATCACGTCGCCCATGGTGACGTTGCCGTCATCGTCCTTGTCGTGCACTTCCCAGATCGACGACCAGCTGCCGACGTCGTTCCAGCCGGCGGACAGCGGCACCACGCAGGCGCGGCGGGTCTTTTCCATCACCGCGTAGTCGATGGAGTTGTCCGGGCAGCACTCGAAGGTGGCGGCGTCGATGCTGATCAGGTCGCCATCGTGCTGGCTGCGCTCCAGGGCCAGCAGGCAGGTGTCGTAGATGTCGGCGTCGTGCTTCTTCAGTTCCTCGAGGAAGCGGCTGGCGCGGAACAGGAACATGCCGCTGTTCCAGAAGTAGCCGCCGTCCTCGACGAACTGCTGGGCTCGGGCTTCGTCGGGTTTCTCGATGAAGCGCTCGACGCGGATGACGCCGTCCGGCAGGCCGCGCTCGTCGCCGGCCTTGATGTAGCCGTAGCCGGTTTCCGGGCGGTTGGCAGGGATGCCGAAGAGCACCATCTCGCCCTTCTCGGCGGCGTTGGTGGCCAGCGCCAGGGCACGCTGGAAGGCGCGCTGGTCGTCGATCACATGGTCGGCCGGGAGGATCAGCAGCAGTTCGTCGCGGCCTTCGGCGAGCAGCTTCATGGCGGCGATGGCGACCGCTGGGGCGGTGTTGCGGCCGAAGGGTTCGAGGAGGATGGACTGGGTCTTCAGGTTCAGCGCTTCGAGCTGCTCCTGGACGATGAAACGGTGTTCCTGGTTGCTCACCACGACGGGCGGCTCCATGCCTTCGAACACCAGGCGTTCCAGCGTCTGCTGGAACAGGGTGTGGTCGCCGGTCAGGGCCAGGAACTGCTTGGGATACTGTTTGCGCGAAAGAGGCCAGAGTCGCGAGCCGCTGCCACCGGAAAGAATTACTGGGATCATCGGGTTTCTCCTTAAGCGTTTGCGTTCTGTCTGCCGAGCCGCGTCGTGCGGACCGGCCTGCGGTTTGGGTGACCTCTCCAGTGCTTGCCGTCGCTGCGGCGCACGGGTTCTTCTGCCGGTGCTGGGCCGGTCTTGTTGTTCTGGGTGGAGCGGGGCGCGTCAATTGCTCGCGCGCCCCAGGACCCTCGCCGAGGGGAGGGCAGGCAGTTCGTGCCGGCGGGAGGTGTGGCGCCTCGCGCGCACTCCGGTTGGGAGTGGCCATGCAGCATCCGCCGGCGCATGGATCAGTCCGCCTTCACCGGGCGCTTGACCCACACCGGGTTCAGCTTGCTGTCACCGGTGACGTAGAGGCAGACCACTTCGCCGCGCTCGAGGGTGACGGGCTTGAGGTCGCTGACTTTCTTCGCGCCGTCGAACAGGGCGAGGTTGACTTTCACCGGGTTGATCTCGCGGTCGCCGTGGCTTTGCGGGGCGACGTTGCTGACCACTTCGGTCTTGCCGTCGGCGGTCTTCAGGGTGAGGGCCTTGCCGCTGAGGTTCTGCACGCGGACCAGGGCCTTCTGCTTGTTCTTGAACGGCGGCTCGGGCACCAGGCGCGGCTGGCCGCCGGGCTGGCTGACGAGGGTGTAGTAGGCGTCCGGGTCAAGCTTCACCGGCAGGCTCTGGGAGCCGACCTTGGCGGTGTAGTTGCCCGGCGGGAGGAACTTGAAGTCGCTGGAGCCCAGCGGCGAGATGTCGTTCAGGGTGGCGTTGCCGACGCTGACGGACAGCTCCGAGCTGCCGGCGTTGTAAGCCCGCACGAAGGTGGAGCCCTTGGGTGCCTGCGGGCCGTAGAGCGCGCCTTCACCGCCGGCGAAGGCGCCGAAGGAAGCGGCGCCCAGGGCGAGGGCGAGGGCGGACGACTTCAGGGTGCGAATGCTCAGTCGGTTCATGGGGTGTACCTCCGTCTTTCTCTCTTGGGGGGCACAAGAGGTGCCCAGTTCCAGCGCTTGGTGCGCCGTGGGTGTTCGGGTCAGTGAGCGGCCTGGTTGGAAGCCAGGCGTTCGTCGCGGTTACCGTCCGCACGCAGTTGCGCCAGCCAGTCCTGGTTGAACTGGCTGAGGTCGCTGTGCATCGGCAGGTAGCGTTCGGGGAATTCCCAGACCAGCAGCTTGGCCGGGGCTTTCTTGAAGCCTTCGTCCTGCAGCAGTTCGAGCATCGGTTCCAGGGGGCCCTTGCCCTCCTTGGCGTAGTTGATGACGTCTGCCGACAGCGCCTGCTTCAGCGCGCCAGCGAAGTTCCAGCGCGGGTTGGCGCTGTAGCTGGTGCCGACCAGGGCGATCTGCGGCTGGGCGCTGTCGCCGAACAGGTCGCCGCCACCTTCGGATGCCGCCGTGGCGTCGTCGGCCGGATGGGTCTGGCGCTGTTCCAGCTGGTCTTCGGGCGGCAGCAGCTCGGTGAACAGCGGGTCCAGCGGCAGGAAGGTGAGCAGATCGCCCTTGTGCGCGCCGCTCTTGCCGGCCTCGGTGACGAAGGTCTGGGTCGGCAGGTCGGCACCCTGGCCCTGGCGGATGCTTTCGCCCAGGCGCTGCGCCACGGCCTCGGCGCCCAGCGGAGTCCAGTGGGTGTCGGTGCGCAGGAACACCTGGCCGTTGTCCTTGGCTTTTTCCAGCGTCCCGAGCAGCTCGGGCGCGGCCATGCCGGCCTGGCGGGCGCGTTGCAGGAAGTCGCTGTAGAGCGAGGCGTGCAGGGCGGCGGGTTGTTCCTTGCCGACGAACTCGGGATACAGGCGGGTCTTGGCCGGGATGATCGCCAGCACCAGCTTCACGCCGCGGCGTTCCAGCTCCTGCTGCACGCCGCGCACCAGCGCCCAGTTGTCGTCCAGCTGCTGCTGGGTCGGCGCGGGCTTGAACTCTTCATCGGTGAACAGCCAGCCGTCCTTGCCGATCACCACGCCGGGGCGGCCCTCGTCGAAGACGGTGTAGTCCAGCGCGGCCCAGAGGTTGGTGCCCAGGCGCTTGATGGGGAATTCGTCGTCGTAGTGGCCTTCGAAGGCGTGGGCCAGCTTGCCGTTGAGCACGGTGGTGCCTTCGGCGGCGGAGAAGCTCGGGAAAGCCTTCAGCGACCAGCCGGCCAGGCCCAGCAGCATGCCGCCGAAGGCGGCGATGTAGGCGTACTGCAGGGGTTTGCTGATCTTGGGTTGAGTGGTCGATTGCATGATCCGGCCTCGCTCAGAACTGGAAGTAGAGGAACGGCGAGTAGCTCTGCGCCGAAAGCTTGAGCACCGAAGCGGCGAACAGCAGGAGCAGGGCGAGTCGGGTGGCCAGTACCGGCAGCTGGGACATCCAGTGCGGCTGGTAGACGGCGGCGCCGCTGGGCGAATAGGCGATGGCGGCCGGGTCCTGCCGGGCCATGGCCGGGGTACGCGGCTGGGCGCTGGCCGGGCCGTCGGCGTCGACCTGTTCGGTCTTCGCGGCGGCCTTGGGTGCCTTGTCCTGCATCGGCTGGTTGTAGAACTGGCGGATGCCGAAGAAGGCCAGCACGAGGTAGGCGATCACCAGGGTGCCGACCTGCAGGCCGGTGAGGCTGGCGCGGTTGAGCTCGGAGAGCTTCCAGTCGCCGAAGCTGAACATGGCTTCGTACATGCGCCAGGCCACGTGCAGGTTCTCGGCGCGGAAGATCACCCAGCCGACGATCACCAGCAGGAAGGTGAAGGCCCACTTCAGCGGGTTGAGCACGCGCGGCGCGGCGTTCACCCCCAGGGCGCGTTCGATGGCCAGCCACACGCCGTGCCAGGCGCCCCAGATGATGTAGGTGACGTTGGCGCCGTGCCACAGGCCGCCCAGCAGCATGGTGAGGATCAGGTTGCGGTAGGTCTGGAAGGTGGTGCCGCGGTTGCCGCCCAGGCTGATGTACAGGTAGTCGCGCAGCCAGGTGGAGAGGCTGATGTGCCAGCGCCGCCAGAACTCGGTGATCGACTGGCTGATGTAGGGCTGGTTGAAGTTCTCCATGAAGCGGAAGCCCATCATCAGGCCCAGGCCGATGGCCATGTCGCTGTAGCCGGAGAAGTCGAAGTACAGCTGCGCGGTGTAGGCCAGCGCGCCGAGCCAGGCGTCACCCGTGGTGGGGTTCTGCAGGGCGAAGCAGTGGTCGGCCACCGCGGCCAGGGTGTCGGCGATGAACACCTTCTTGACGAAGCCCTGCATGAAGCGGGTGCAGCCTTCGGCGAACTTGTCGACGGTGTGGGTGCGGTGGTTGAACTGGTCGACCAGGTCCTTGAAGCGCAGCACCGGGCCGGCGATCAGGTGCGGGAAGATCGCCACGAAGGCCGCGAAGTCGATCAGGTTGTGCGTGGCCGGGGTATCGCCGCGGTACACATCGATGATGTAGCTGATCGATTCGAAGGTGTAGAAGCTGATGCCAATGGGCAGCAGGATGTGGGTCAGCACGAAGGGCTGCATGCCGAACGAGGTGATGATCTCGTTGAGGCTGTCCACGCCGAAGTTGGCGTACTTGAAGTAGCCCAGCACGCAGAGGTCGACCACCACGCCGAGCAGCAGCAAGCGCTGGGCGGCCTTGGTGCGTACGCCGGCGGCGCCGATGCGCAGGCCGATCCAGTAGTTGAATACGGTGACGCCGGCGAACAGCAGGAGGAAGTCCACCCGCCACCAGGCGTAGAAGATGTAGCTGGCGACCAGCAACAGAAGGTTCCGGTAACGGTTCCCGCTCAGGTAGTACAGGCCGAGGAAGACCGGCAGGAACAGGAACAGGAACACGTTGGAAGAAAAGACCATTCCGCGTCTCTCTCTGGAGCTTCAAACCTTGAGTGGCTCCGGACCTTCCGGCGTCTTCTCGACGCCTTGAGGAAAGGCCGGGGCAACCCGCCAATTCCTCCCCATGTGGTGCTCAATCTGTTGCGCCCGCTCACGTCTTTATTGCGTGGGTCGGGTGGTGATGCTGTTGCTTCGGAGCGAGGGTTTGCCCTCACCCCAGCCCTCTCCCGGAGGGAGAGGGGGTATCCGTGCGGCGGTTGTTTTCGCGCTCGCCGGCTGGCTCAGTGCTGCCCGAATGCTCGGACGGTCCCCTATCCCTCCGGGAGAGGGTCAGGGTGAGGGGCTCTGGCCTCCTCAAGGAGGCGGGCGCTGCTTCAGCTCCCCGCCCCCTGACGGTTGAAAACCTTGGTCACTTCACCCCCCAGGCGGAAGCTGTTGAACGGCTCCATCTTCTTCTTCCAGTCCTGGGTCTTCGGTGCGCAGCTGTAGAGCGCGCAGTAGGGCTCCAGCCAGGCGAACTTGCTGTTCTCCTTCAGGTCGCCCATGTCCTGGTCGTTGCCGGTCTTCTCGTCGAATGCGTCCTGATCATCCACGCCTTGCATCACGCGGTTGGCCAGGCGTTGCAGGGCACCGTTGTTTTCCTGGCGCAGGTCGACGCCGTTCACCTGGGCGAAGGCGGCGATCATGGTCAGCGGCGGCAGCGAGTAGTTGTGGTACGACAGGGCGCGCTGGCGGCGCTTGAGTTCATTGGGCAGGTAGCCGTCGTTGTCCACCTGGTTGGCGGCGACCTTGAACTCCTGCACCGACCAGTCGAACAGGTCGCGGCGGTTGGTCACCACGGCGGTGGACATCACCGACCAGGCGGCCCAGTAGGAGTGGTTGTTGATCTTCTTCAGCGGCAGGTCGCTCCAGTCGCGCACCACCTGGCTGCCCAGGGTGCTGAACCAGTTCTCGATCTCCTTCGACTGCTCGCCATAGGCGGCCAGCGGCCGGCTGCTGGAGAACTTCAGGCGCATGTAGGACGACGACAGGCTGCCCAGTGCCCATTTGCGCATGGACTTGCCGGTGTGGTTGTAGTCGCTGCTTTCCAGCGCACCGGCCTTGGCCCAGCTATCGAGCCAGCTCATCGCGCAGTCCAGGTCGCCCTTGTTGCCGCTGCGCATGTACTGGGTGATGAGCTTGGTGGCGCCGCGCTCCATGTCGGTGATGTCCTTGATCTGGCTGCGGAACTCTTTCTCCGCATCCACGTTCAGCGTCGAGCGTGCCGAGTCCGAGCCCTTGTACTTGCTGGTGAACTGCAGGCTGCCGGTGTAGGGCGTCGGGGCGGTAGGGCAACTGTCCGCGTCCTTCTTGCTGCTCTTGTCGCCGACCGCGGAGAAGTAGCCCGGCGGCGGCATCAGGTCGGCGGCGTAGGTGGTGCTCTCGCCGAACAGCGCGCCGAGGACCGCGATGGTGAGGCCGATGCGGGCGACAACGGGTGTCTTGATCTTGTGGAGGCTGGGCATGGTTCTCGTCCCTCGCTTCAGTTGGCGGCCACGTCGGCCGACTTGGCTTTGGGCGTCTGACAGAGCTTGGCCTCGACTTCCAGGCCCGCCGGCATGTCATCCGGCGCCTCGATCTCCAGGGAGAGGAACTGCTGGTTCGACCAGTCTTCGTCGTTGCGCAGTTCGAAGACGTAGCGTCCGCCGGTATCCACGGCCTTGGACTGCTCGATCTTCAGCTGCTCGCGACGACCGTTCATGTACCAGATGGTGTTCTTGAGTTCGTGTACGCCGGGGTCGGAATAGGTGACGTCGGCGGTGTAGCTGCCCGAGCGGATCGGCAGGGCGCCGCTGTTGAGCAGCACCTCGTTGCTGCCCGCGTGCAGCTTGACCTTGCGGCTGATGGCCGGCTTGCCGTCGGCGCAGCCGTTGTCCACCAGCGGCATGGCCTGGCGGTAGAAGCTCTTCTGCGCCATGTCGTAGTGGGTGGCGAATTCCCAGATGAGGATCTTCGGCGGCTTGTCGTGGAATTCCTTGCTGGTCATGTAGGCCAGCAGGGAGCTGTCGAAGCCGCCGCCGGACACGGCGTTGTTGAGGATGTCGACCTTGCCGTACTGCTCCAGGAAACCGGCGAAGTTGTAGGCCGGGCCGCTGTTGGACGTACCCACCAGCGCAACCTGGGCATCGCCGCCCTCACCGAACAGGTCGCCGCCGCCCGAATCGCCCACCGGCTCGGTCTCGAAGCGGTCGACGTACTGCGGTGCGTAGCTGCTGCCGCACAGCTGCGCGGCGGCCTTGTGGAAGGTACCCAGCTTGGACAGCAGGCCCACGCGCTTGCTCTCGAATTCCTTCTTCGGGATGTCGTTGTAGGCGGGGATTTCCTTCAGGGTTTCGGCGACGATCTTCGCGCTGCGCATCGCGCCATATGGCGTCCAGTGGTGGTCGCCCTTGAAGTAGTAGGGGTGCTCCTGCTTCTCGTCGAACAGCGGCGAGAAGTCCGGGGTGTAGATGCCGGCCTTGCGGAACTGGGCGATGGCCGCCTGGTAGTTCTTTTTCGCCAGGTCGTAGTTGAAGCTGGCCTTCTCCTGCGGGTTGAGCTTCTCGCGGTTCACCAGGCCACGGGTGGGCTGGTAGACGACGACCAGGTCGATGCCCTTGCGCTTGAGTTCGTCGCGCAACTGCTTGAGCTCGCGCCAGCCTTCGGCGCTGGTGCCGAAGTCGGTGCGCAGGTCGTAGGTGGTACGGAACAGCCAGTCTTCCTGAGCTGGCACCAGGTGCGTGAAGAAGCCCAGGTACTTGGTGTTGTACGCCGCGTCGTTGGACGCGGTGGGGCACAGGCCGGCGGCCGGTTGAGCGGTGTAGCTCGGCGCGTCGGCGGCCAGGGTGTGGTGGGCGAGCAGCAGGCCGGCGGTGAGGCCCGACAGGCGCAGGAAATTGACGGTCATACGTTTCATGGTCGGTCCTCAGTTCTGCAGTTCGGCCTGGCTTTCGACGGGGTCGATCAGCACCGCGCGTTGCTGGCGCACCAGCAGGTCCAGGATCTGGTCCTGCTTCTCGCCGAGCACGCCGTTGAAGCTGATGCCGGAAGATTTGGTCGGGCCGAGCATGGCCACCTTGTAGAGCTCCAGCGACAGCGGCGAATCCACCGACAGCGGGCCCGAGCCATTGCCGGCCAGCTTGCCGCCGACCACGATCAGCGAGACCTTGGTGTCGAAGGGGTCGAGGTCGATGTTGCGGTCGGTGTCGGTCAGGTCCTTGATGTGGCCGTAGACGCCGATCAGCTTGTTGCCGGCCGCGAGGTTCTCGTACAGGCGGATGTTCACGCTGTTACGGATGCGGATGCCGTGGCGCAGGTTGGCCAGCACCTGATTGCCGTAGATGAGGTTGTCGCCGGACTCGTAGAGCGTGATGCCGTCGGAGTGGTTGCGGTACACCTCGTTGTAGGCCACCAGGTTGCGCTCGGAATTACGGTCGAGGACGATCCCGGAAAGGTGGTTGTCGTAGGTCTTGTTGTGGATGATCCAGCTGTCGTTGACCTCACGGGAAACGATGATGCCGTGCTTCTTCTTCGTCCCGTAGACGGTGTTCTCGGCGATGATCAGACGGTGCGAGCGGTCATGCGGGTCGATGCCGTAGACGATGTTGTTCTTGTAGGTGTTGCCGCGCACCACCAGATCGTCCGCCTCGTAGCAGTAGAAGCCGTACCAGGCGTCCTCGAAGGTCGAGTCGAGCACCCAGCCCTGCGGGCGCGGACGCTTCATGGTCTTGTCCATGCCCGGGCTGTACTGCGAGATGGAGATGCCGTAGGCCTTCGAGGCGTTGTAGCCGAAGCTGGTGAAATGGCTGTTCACCAGGTAGGCCTCGGCGCCGCCCCAGGAGATCAGGAAGGGGCGGAACTCGTTGGGCGTCTTGAACCAGGCCGGTTCGTTTTTCGCCTCGTTCCAGGCGGTGACCTTGGTGTCGCGCACGAACAGCTTGCCGTCGTTGACCAGGAACGATCCGCGGTCCTGGGACAGCCGCAGTTCCTTGACCTTGCCGTCGACTTCCAGGGTCGCGCCCTGGCTGACGACGATGGGCAGGCGGGCGATGTAGACGCCCGGCTCGGTCTGTTCCAGCGCGGTCTTCGGCAGTTTGCCGACGAGGTCTGCGAGGTTGACGTAGCCGCCGTCGATGAAGATTGCCTGGGGCATCTGGCGCTGGCGTTTCACCCATTCGGCGAGACGGTTCTTGCCGCCGGTGAATTCCTTCAGCGGCTGCTGCTGGACCATTCGCTCGATGTGGGCCCGGCCGGGCTTCTTGCGCTCGATCTTCTTCTCCACCGCTTCGGCGGTGTAGCCGGTGAGGTCGGGCAGCTTGGGCGGTTCCAGGTGCAGCGGTTCGCTGGGCGCGGCGGTCACGGTGTAGTTGCCGGACTCCTTCAGCGTCTGGGTCTTGCCGGGCTCGGCGCCGGGATGTTCCTCAGCGGTTTTCTCTTCGCTGCCTTTCGCGGCGGCCTTGGCACTGCTCTCGGCCTTGGCCGCGGGCTGCGCCGCCCAGACCGGTGCGCCGGCGCTGAGCAGGCCGCCGAGCAGCAGCGCGGTCAGCGGCAGGGCGTGTAACGGGTGGCGGTTCATGGCCATGTCTCCTTGCGCGCGGTCATCCGCCAGGCACCCGGCTACGCGCCGGGAGCGGCGGAGTGCGAGTGCGGGTAGCTGACGGATGTTCATCGCTACAGTCCTCAGAAGCGCCAGATCACATCGACGAAGGCGTGGTGCATGGTCGAGTCGACGTGGCTGCCGTAGGCATCGCCGGGCTTGAACACGCCGCCGCGGAAGCGGATCAGCGCCGACGGCTCATCGATCGCCTGGCTCATCGAGGCCGGCAGCAGGCCCTGCTTGAAGTACTTGGTGACGACCAGGTCGACTTCCTGGCCGATGTCCTTGGAGTCATTGACCAGCGGCGCGGTGATGCCGCTGTTGCCGATGTCCGAATCGCTGTCCACGCGGCGGAACTTGTTGTAGATGACGCTGGCGTCATAGTCGTCGCGCAGCTGCCAGGAGCCGAACAGCGTTGCGGCCTCAAGGTTCGACAGCTCGCCGCGGAAAGCTTCGCCGAAGCGATGCGCGCGGGCCCGGGTGCCGGTGAAGTTGGAGCGGTTGCTCTCCAGTCCCGTCTGTTCGAACTGGTCTTCGCCGTTCTTGCCGCCGCCGCTGCCACGGGCGTAGGCGCCACCGACGCGCCACTGCTCGTCGATGTTCCAGCGCAGGCCCAGGTCCGCGCCGTAGGCATCCACATCGCCACTCTGCTTGCCGGCGGCGACACGCTCGCCGTTTACCGGGACGGTGGTCAGGCGGTCGCGGTTACCGGTGAGCCAGGTGGCGCTGGCCCAATAGTTGATGGGCATCTGCGAGCGCCAGTTGTAGCCGTCGCCGTTGGCCTCGATGCCAACCCAGGTGAGGTCGCCGGTGGAGCGCTTGTCCAGCGAGTCGACGGTTTCACCCGGGTCCGGCAGGCTGCCGCTGTCGTCGGCGTGGTGCACGCGCAGGCCGACCCAGTGCTGGGGCATCCACTGCGTGGAGATGTCGCCGAACACGTGAGTGCGGTCCTTGTCGTCCGGCGCCAGGTCAGTGATGTCGGTACGGTAGTCGGAGAAGCGCTGGGCGGCGCCAAGGTGGGCGCGCAGCAGGGTGGTGTCGAAGGTCCAGTTCAGGGCCTCGATGTTGGTGTCCTGCCACATGCCGCTGTCTTCGCGCAGGCGCTGGCGACCGAAGCGCAGGTGCTCGCCGGGGTACTGGGTGAGGCCGGCGTAGTCCACCCAGAATTCGCGCAGGGCGAGGTAGGCGTCGTCCGGCTCACGCTTGTTGTCGCTGCGACCGCTGCTGTCGTTGTTGACGTCGTCGTTCTGCAGGGTGTCGGTCTGAATGGTGTCGGTGGCGGCAACTGCCTGGCCCATCACATAAGCGCTCCAGTTGCCCCACTGGCCGAAGGCCCAGGGGCGCAGGTCCAGGCCGATGCCGTTGAGGTCGCCGCCGTGGGCGGTGCCCAGGTCGCGATCATCCTCGGATTCGGCGGTGACCTTGATGTCGATGCCGACGTTCTTCGGCGGCTCTTCTGCCGCATGGGCGAGGCTGCCGAACAGGGTGCCAGCCAGGCTCAGGCCGACGCCGAACATGGCAGGGAACAGGCGGGCGCGGCGAACAGCGGTAGCCAGAGCTCGCGGCTTAATCCCTTCGATAAGAGCAAACGGCGGGGTGGTCATCGGGTCGATGCGCTTCATAGGTTTTCTTGTTCCTGGTTGTTCTGCAGAAGGCTGACGGTGGCTTGCCAGTTGGCGCCGCGAGCCTGTTCTTCACGCTTGAGCAGTTGCTGCGCGGCGCTGCGGTCGGCCGGCTGGATCTGCGGTTCGAGCTGCGCCATCAGGTCGCTGGCGGTGGGCACCTGCTGGCGCTGGGCGAGTTCGCCGAAGACGTAGGCGTTGACCAGGTTCGGGCGCACGCCACGGCCCTGCGAATACAGCTGGGCGAGGGCCATGTCGGCGCTGGCCTGACCGGCGCGGGCGGCGATCAGCAGGTGATCCACGGCCTTCTGCGGGTAGACCTGGCCGAGGAAGCCGCGGCGGTAGATCTGGCCCAGGTAGTAGTGCGCCTGGGGTTCGCTGGCGGCGGCCTTGAGCAGGTGCTGCTCGGCTTTCTGCGGCTCCTGCGGGGCCCACTTGCCGTCGTAGTAGAGGCGCCCGAGCAGCAGCTCGGCGCGGGGCTGGGCGGCGTCCTGGGCTTTCTTCAGGTAGTCGAGCATCTGGTCGAGGTCGCCCAGGTCGGGGTTGTCGTACTGCAGTTTGGCGAGGCTGACCCAGGCGGCCGGGTAGGTCGGCGCGATCTCGGTGAGCAGCGCCTGCGCGGCCTGCGAGTCGGCGGTACCGATGTTCGGATCGGCCAGCACGCCGGCCACCGACTCGACGCGCTCGGACGGCACGCGGCCGGCCTTCCAGCCTGCCTTGAGTGCTTCGATGTGGGCCTTCTGCTTATCCGCGTTGCCCTGCTTCTGGTACACGGTGGCCAGTTCCATCCAGCACACGTCCATGCGGTTCAGCCAGCGCTGGCAGACCTGCTCGACTTCGGTGAGGTGCTGGTCGTAGGTGCCCTGGGTGCGGTACAGGATGATCTGCGCCAGGTCCGCCTGGGGCAGTCCCTGGGCGCGCCACTGGTCGATGCGCTGCTGCGGGTTCACGTTCGGCCAGGCCTGCGGGTACTGCAGGTAGAGGACCACCAGCGGCACCAAGGCGCTGTCCTCGCCTTCGTCGAAGGCACGGGTCAGCAGTTGCTCGGCTTCGCGGTGCTCGGCGTCGGTGCCGCCGGGCTTGGCTGCCAGCCACTTGCCCAGGCGGGCGCGGGCGCGCGGCGAGCTCTCGGCGGCTTCGCGGTAGAGCTTTTCGGCGCGGGCCTGCTCGTCAGGGTCGCCGGTGGCGGCCTGCATGTCGGCCAGTCCGACCTGTGCGTCGGCGTAACCCATGGTCGCCAGGGCCTGGAAGTTGGCCTGGGCGGTGGCGATGTCGCCGCGCTCCAGGGCTTCCTGGGCCAGTCGCTGGTCGGGCAGGCCGGCGCAACCGGCGGCTGCGGCGATGGCCAGCGCCAATCCAAGGTGTCGGGCCAGGTCCGGGGCGTGTCGCAAGACAGGTCGATTCATGCGGGCAGTCCTCTTAGCGAGCGGTGGCCAGGGCCATCGCCTTGTTCAGCAGGGTGCGGCCCGGCAGGCCGCCGATGCTGACTTCAGTCGGGCGGCCAGCCATCTGGCTGTCGAGCGGCTGGTCGGGGGTGATCTGCACGCGGATTTCCGAGGACAGGTCACCGTCCACCGGTGCGGTGCGCAGGATGCGGCCGCCGCGTACTTCGCTGTCGCCGGCGACCTGGAAGTTCACGTGGGTGCCAGGGGACAGCTCGGCGGCGTTGCGGTAGGGGAAGCGCGCCTCGACGGTGGCGGTGCTGTCGCGCGGGGTCAGGGTGAAGATCACGTCGCCCTTGTTGGCGAACTGGCCGTTGGCGACGCGCTGCTCGACCACGCGGCAATCGCACGGGCTGGTCAGGGTGCCTTTCATCTGGTGGCCGAAGAGCTTCTCGATGTTGCTCGGGTTGAGCTGTTCTTCGGTCAGGTTGCCCTTGAGCAGGTCCAGCAGGTTGGCGGAGAAGGAGGCGATCGGCGCGCCCTTGGCGACTTCAGCACCGGGTTCGACCAGGCTTTCCACGGTGCCTTCGCGGGGCATGGTGATCTGCTGGTTGGCCACGCTGACCACGCCCGAATCGGCGTGGGTGACGAAGTACAGGTTGTAGATCTGGTTGAGGATCACCGCGAAGGCGCCGACGCCGACCACGAAGATCGCGGTGCTCACGGTGACCGCGCGGAAGCGCCCGAAGAAGCCCATGCCACCCGAACCTGCGCCGTGCTTGCGGGCCTTGGTGAAGTTCTCGCGCTGCAGGGTGTTGAGCATGTCGCCCACGCTGATCACTTCGCCTGCCAGGTAGGAGGTGATCAGGTAGCGCAGGGCGGCGATCTCGCGCGGCTTCAGGTGCTGGAATTCGCACCCCACGCGGCCGCTGTCGCGGTCGTAGGAGCGCACCTGGAATTCCACCTCCAGGGAGAAGCTGATGCTGTCGATCTGGAACAGCAGCTTGCCCTTGTGCAGGTCGCCGACCTGGACCGGGGTGTTGTTCGCCGAGCTGAAGGCGAAACCGCCGGCGGACAGGTCCAGCAGGCGCGCATCGACGCCTTCGCGGTTGCCACCGATGTAGCGGATGCGCGCGGGCAGCTTGACCCGTGCGTGCTGGCGCTGGGCTTCGGATTCATGCACGACATTGACGTTGACGGCGGTATTCATGGGGTCGAGTCCTGTTCGTAGCTAAAAGGGGCGTGGCTAAAGGGAGCCTTCAGACGATGGTCAGCAGTACGGCGACGAAAACGCTGGCCGCGGAAAAGGTCATGGCGCGCGAGGACCAGGTGTTGAACCAGCGCTGGAAGCTGGCCAGGCCACGGTCGAGCTTGGTGTTCTGGCGGGTCCAGGACTGCTGGTCGAGGCGGAAGAACACGTAGATCTTCACCAGGGCGCCGACGATCTGGTTGTAATAGAGAATCGCCGGGTAGGCCGGCCCGATGTGGTGGCCCGACAGCGACAGCAGCAGGGTCAGCACGAAGCGGGTGATGCCGATCCACAGCAGGTAGATGAGCAGGAAGGCGATGCTGTACTTGATGCTGGCGATGATCGCGGCGACCAGGCCCAGCAGGCAGGTCCACATCGACAGGCGCTGGTCGAACAGCACCACGCTGGTGAACCAGCCCAGGCGTTGCGGGCCCAGGGCCAGGGCGCGGGAGTTCTGCCGCAGGTTGTTGCCGTACCAGCGGAACATCAGCTTGCGGCTGGCCTTGATGAAGCTCTTCTCCGGCGGGTGCTCGACCGTGTTGATCGCCGCGTCCGGCACGTAGAAGGTGTCGTAGCCCAGGCGCATCAGGCTGTACCAGCTGGACTTGTCGTCGCCGGTGAGGAACTGGAAGCGGCCCAGGCGCCAGTGGTCGAGGTGGTCGCTTTCCACGTCGGTGATGAAGTCCGGATCGGTGACCACGGCAGCACGGAATACCGACATGCGTCCGGTCATGGTCAGCACGCGCTTGGACAGGGCCATGGAGCACATGTTGATGTGGCGCTGGGCGAAGCGCAGCTTGTGCCACTCGCTCATCACGTAGCTGCCGCGCACTTCGCAGAATTCGTTGGTGGTCAGGCCGCCGACGTTGGGGAAGAGCTTGAACCAGGGCACGGTCTTCTTCACCACGCCGGGTTCGAGCACGGTGTCGCCATCGATCACCGCGACTACCGCGTGTTCATCCGGCAGGTGGCGGGAGATGGCACGGAAGCCATGGGCCAAGCCGTCGCGCTTGCCGGTGCCAGGGATACGCACGAAGTCGAGCTTGACGTGGTCCGGCGGGTTGAGCTTCTGCCACTGCTGCTTGATCAGCACCTCGTCGGACATCTCGACGATGGAGCACACCACGGTGGTGGGGTAGCCGCAGGCAATGGCTTCTTCGATGACCGAGCGATAGACCATGGAGGTGGTCAGCGCGTCGATGCGGAAACTGGTGACCATCAGGTAAACGTGCGACGGGTCGGCCGCGTCGCCGAGCTTGCGGACCTTGCGCCGGTAGTGCGGGTAGACCAGGTAGAGGAACAGCATGCCGCGCAGGAAGTGCAGGCCGCCCATGGAATAGCGCCAGATACCGACCGCACCGATCAGCAGCAGGAAGTCCTTGGACTCGGCGTCGAATACGGTCGGTGGCACCAGTAGCGCCAGCAGCATCAGCAGGCTGAGAAAGACCAGCCAGCCCGTGGCTTCACCGATCACTCGTTTGTAGGTTTCCATCGTCGTCTATCCGTCTGGTGGGGCTTGGTTACCGGTCCGCCTGGGCGGGCCGGTAACCGGCGCTTTGGGGTTCTGAAGGCATGGACTCGATTGAGCGAGCTAGAGTCCGGTTAGGCGGAGAGGGACGAGGAAGCGGAGTTCACTGAAGTGAATGAGCATTTCCGAGTTCCTCTCCAACGACACCGGGCCGACGCGCAGCCAATCGAAACCCAATTACCAGCAGATGCCTTCGGCGCGGTCGTCGGTGACGCTCGGCATGAAGCCGATCAGGTCGACGACCTTCTTGCCCTCGGGCGCCTGCTTGACGACGTCGACGAACAGCTCGTCGCCGTTGCCCAGCACCAGCACGTCGGAGGACTTCACGACCGCGTCCAGGTCCGAGACCAGCAGCGAGGAAACGTGCGGGATCTTCGATTCGATGTACTCCTTGTTCGCGCCATGGACGCGGGCGTACTCGACGTTGCGGTCGAAGATCTGCAGCTCGTAGCCCTTGCCGATGAGCATCTCGGCCAGCTCCACCAGCGGGCTTTCGCGCAGGTCGTCGGTGCCGGACTTGAACGACAGGCCGAGCAGGCCGACCTTGCGGCTGCCGTGGGCGGCGATGATGTCGAAGGCCTTCTGCACCTGGTGCTGGTTGCTGCGCATGATCGAGCCGAGCATCGGGTGTTCGATGTCCAGCTGGCTGGCGCGGTAGGTGAGGGCGCGGACGTCCTTGGGCAGGCAGGAGCCGCCGAAGGCGAAGCCGGGCTTCATGTAGTAGCGCGAGAGGTTCAGCTTGCGGTCCTGGCAGATCACGTCCATCACCTCGCGGCCGTCGACGCCGACTGCCTTGGCGATGTTGCCGATCTCGTTGGCGAAGGTGACCTTGGCGGCGTGCCAGACGTTGCAGGTGTACTTGATCATCTCCGCGACCTCGATGGTCTTGCGGATGATCGGCGCGTCCAGTTCGCGGTAGATTTCTTCCAGCAGGTCGCCGGTCTGGGCGTCCAGCTCACCGATGACGGTCATGGGCGGGAAGTCGTAGTCCTTGATCGCGGTGGATTCGCGCAGGAACTCCGGGTTGGTGCCCACGCCGAAGTCGGCGCCGGCCTTCTTGCCCGAGCAGTCCTCGATGATCGGGATCACCACGTTGTTCACGGTGCCCGGCAGCACGGTGCTGCGCACGACCACGGTGTGGCGCGCTTTCTTCTCGCGGATGGCGTAGCCGATCTCGCGGCACACGGACTCGATGTAGCCAAGATCGAGGTCGCCGTTCTTCTTGCTCGGGGTGCCGACGCAGATGAACGACACGTCGGTGTCCAGCACGGCCTTCTTGAAGTCGGTGGTGCCCGACAGGCGACCGCTGCGGATGCCTTGCTCCAGCAGAGGCTCCAGGCCCGGTTCGACGATGGGCGACTTCCCGTTGTTGATCAGATCGATCTTGGTGGTGGAGACATCCACCCCAACGACTTCATGGCCTCGTGCGGACAGGCAGCCGGCACATACTGCGCCAACATACCCAAGACCAAAGATGCTGATACGCATCGCATTCACCTCTTCAATGGTCGAACTGTTTAAGTTGCCCGTGGGCGTTTTTAAAGGGTGCCCCGAAGGGCGCTTTATTCAGGTTGAGTGAACCCTCGGAAGATGCTCTTTCGAGTTCTTCCGTACTTCCTTCCAGGCAGGCATGGGAATCGAGTGCTAAACTTTCGAGCACAGTCTTGGGGCGAACTTTTAATAGTTGCCCTGTTATGTTTCAGGCGGATTGCAAAGTTGGTGCGCTCTCCGTCCTGGCGTGCTCAAGTCTGGTTAGATGATTGCCTCGTCATCTGAAAAGTTCAGTTTTTTCATTGGGTTAGGTGCTTAGTTCAATCGCTGATTGCCAATCGAAATAACCTTGGAACCTAATCTCCAATTTCTCACCGAGGCACTTTCTGGTCGCCATCGATGATCGTTGCGCAAATAGGATTTATCTCAAATGCGGTTAGTTCCTTCCGCTCATCCCGCCTCGGAAATGATTTGAAATATCCAATTGATATCACTTGATGCTGGATTAATGGCCATTCGCGACTTGGCCTTTCCAGTGCAAAGTGCATGGTCAGGAAAAGTTCCATTGAATTTTTCGTTAAAAACGACCGTGTATCGTCGGTAAGACATTCGTTCAGCTGCCGTTCAGCTTTCTCTCTTGCAAAGTGCAATCGTGAAATGCATGTCATGGCCAAGGGCTGTTAATGGCCAATGGATTACAAGGGCAGGAGCGAATCGGGACGATTTCCATCCATCCGGTCGGTTCGGATGGCGGAAAAAATTTCTCACGATTAATCCCGAAGCAGACGAACGGTCATTTTGACCATTTTCACTGTGTGGGCATTAGGGGGTGTTTTGAGCAGTAAACGTACAGTTCAGGCCCCCGTGACCGCGCAGTTCCATGGTCAATGGCTTACAGGCCACTTGGTATCAGGCAGGTTTTTGCGGGGCGTGCGGGCTCAGTAACCGGCGTCACCGCACCATCGAGGCGCCCCACCGACGCTCGCGCGCCCGACAGGAAGGGGGGATCGAAACGAAAACGGGAGCCTCAGGGCTCCCGTTCGGTGCAGCAGGTGGGGCAACTTAGTCGTCGGCGTGGTCGCGCAGGAACACCAGCTGGTCCGCCTTGGAGTGCTCGGCACTGTAGGCGTAACCCGCGTAGTTGAAGTCCTTCAGGCCTTCGGGGTTGCTCAGGCGCTCCTTGATCACGTAGCGCGCCATCATCCCGCGGGCCTTCTTGGCGTAGAAGCTGATGATCTTGTACTGGCCGTTCTTCAGGTCCTTGAACTCGGTGTCGATCACCCGCGCGTTCAGCGCCTTGCGCTTCACCGCGCCGAAATACTCGTTGGAGGCCAGGTTGAGCAGCACATCGTCGCCCTGTTCGGCCAGGGACTCGTTCAGCCAGCCGCTGATGCGCTCACCCCAGAAGGCGTAGAGGTCCTTGCCGCGGGCGTTGGCCAGCTTGGTGCCCATCTCCAGGCGGTAGGGCTGCATCAGGTCCAGCGGCCGCAGCACGCCGTAAAGGCCGGAAAGCATGCGCAAGTGCTGCTGGGCGAAATCGAAGTCGTCTTCGCTGAAGTCCTCGGCCTGCATGCCGGTGTAGACGTCGCCCTTGAAGGCCAGCAGCGCCTGCTTGGCATTGGCCTGGGTGAACTCCGGGTGCCAGCTGCCGAAGCGCGCGGCATTGAGGCCGGCCAGCTTGTCCGACAGGTGCATCAGTTCGGCGATCTGTGCCGGGGCCAGTTCCCGCAGGATGCCGATCAGCTCCTGCGCGTCGTCCAGGTGCTCGGGCAGGGTGAAGCGCTGCGTCACCGGCGCGGTGTCGTAGTCCAGGGTCTTGGCGGGGGAAATCACCATCAGCATCGTGCGGTCTCCTACAAGCGAGCGGCGATTGTAAGGAGTCGCGGGCGTTGGCTCCACCTATGGGGACGATTAGCCTCTCTATAGAGGAGGGCGCGGACGCAGAGCCAGGGCCTGGCGCGGCGCAAGTTGCCGTGGCGAAGGGCTAAGGGACTGATCCGTCGAGGGAAAGGCAGGGAAACGCGGGAGGTGGGACCCCTAAAACTAGCGCTGTCCGAGGCCCTCGCCAAGGTATTTCGTCGTACGACGAAAAAAACTTCCTTAGGAAGGAAAAAGACTTTTTATCGTCATGTTTTTTCCTGTATTTGTTGAGACGTAGACCGCCGAACCCTGCAGACAGGTGGCGGCCCCGGCCCGGCCCGTCCTCTTCTTGCAGTTCTCTCGATTCCTGCCCTGATCCCAGGCTTCGAGAGCAGGTGGTTCGCAGCACGGCGGAGCGCTGTAGCGGCATTCCGTCGAACGCCCCCACAAGAGGTGACCCGCGTATGGATGACCACGGACGCTCCCGCCCCACCCAGCCCACCCTGTACGTCCTCGACACCAACGTCCTGATCCACGATCCCAACGCCTTGCTGAATTTCCAGGAGCACCACGTCGCCATCCCGATGACGGTGCTGGAGGAACTGGACAAGCTCAAGACCGGCAAACACACCGTGGCCGCGGAATGTCGCCAGGCGATCCGTCTGATCGACTCGGTACTGGGCGAAGCCTCGCCCGAGCAGGTAGAGGATGGCGTGCCCATCCAGCGCGGCAAGAGCGGCCCCTGCGGCAGCCTGTCGATCCTCATGAGCAAGCGCGCCGAGCCGATCACCTGGCTGCCCGAGCACCTGAACGACAACAAGATCATCAACCAGCTGGTGGAGCTGAAGAGTCGCCATAGCAGCAAGCGCGTGGTGCTGGTCACCAAGGACATCAACATGCGCCTGAAGGCGCGTGCCTGTGGGGTATTTGCCGAGGACTACCACACCGACCAGCTGGTCGATGACATCAACCTGCTGTCGCGTGGCTACCACTCGCTGAGCGGATCGTTCTGGGACCGCGTCAGCAAGGTGGAGACCCGCCAGGACCGCGGGCGCACCTGGCACCGCGTGCAACTCACCGACAACCTGCCGGCGGTCCACATCAACGAGTTCATCGTCGATGAGCAGGGGTTCGTCGGCTGGATCAAGGGGATCGACCAGGACGAGCTGACCATCCTCGACCTGCACCAGGAGCCGCTGCTGCACCAGGAAGCCTGGGGCCTGCGTCCGCGCGACGTGTACCAGTCGCTGGCGCTGTATGCGCTGCTGGACCCGGACATCCACCTGGTCAACCTGTCCGGCGCTGCGGGCTCGGGCAAGACCATCCTCGCGCTGGCCGCCGCCATCGAGCAGACCATGGTCACCAAACGCTACAAGCGCATCATCGCGACTCGCAGCGTGCAGGGCCTGGACGAGGACATCGGCTTCCTGCCCGGCACCGAGGCGGAGAAGATGGAGCCCTGGCTCGGCGCGATCACCGACAACCTCGAAGCCCTGCATTCGGACGACGAGTGCACCCACGGCAGCGTCGACTACATCCTCAGCAAGGTGCCGCTGCAGTTCAAATCGCTGAACTACATCCGCGGCCGCAGCTTCCAGCAGAGCCTGATCCTGATCGACGAGTGCCAGAACCTCACCCCGCACCAGATGAAGACCATCATCACCCGGGCGGGCAACGGTTCGAAGGTGATCTGCCTGGGCAACCTGGCGCAGATCGACACCCCCTACCTGTCGGCCACCAGCTCCGGCCTGACCTACCTGACCGAACGCTTCAAGGACTTCCCCCACGGCGTGCACGTGACCCTGCAAGGGGTGCCGCGCTCGGTGCTGGCGGAGTTCGCCGAAGCGCACATGTAGGCCACTTCCACCCACTCAGCAGGGCCCGCCATCTGGCGGGCCTCTTTATTCCTGCTTCCAGGTTGTTCGCGAGCACGCTCGCTCCCCAAGGTCCGGCGCGACATGCTCTTGTAGGAGCGAGCTTGCTCGCGAACCCTGGCGACGCCGGCGGTAGCCCGCGCATACCTCTTCTTGTATACAATCCTCCCCCCCAACGCGCCGCTCGCCGGTCTGCCGGCCCCGCGCGCCGGGGTTAAACTGTTCCCCTGATTCTCCGGAGAGTGCCCACCCGTGCTGACCCATCTCGATTCCCAGGGCCGCGCCAATATGGTCGATGTCACCGAAAAAGCCGTGACGTCCCGTGAAGCCGTGGCCGAAGCCCGGGTGCGCATGCTCCCGGCGACCCTGCAACTGATCCAGGACGGCGGCCACCCCAAGGGCGACGTGTTCGCCGTGGCGCGCATCGCCGGCATCCAGGCAGCCAAGAAGACCCATGAACTGATTCCGCTGTGCCACCCGCTGCTGCTCACCAGCGTCAAGGTCGAACTGGCCGCCGAGGGTGAAGACACGGTGCACATAGTCGCCCGCTGCAAGCTGGCCGGGCAGACCGGCGTGGAGATGGAAGCGCTGACCGCCGCCAGCGTCGCTGCGCTGACCATCTACGACATGTGCAAGGCCGTGGACCGCGGCATGACCATCGACAGCGTGCGGGTGCTGGAGAAGCTCGGCGGCAAGAGCGGCCATTACGTGGCGACAGACAGTTCCGCAGGAGACACCCCATGATCCGCGTGCAGTACTTCGCCCGTTACCGCGAAGCCCTCGGTCTCGATGGCGAGCAACTGAACTGGAGCGCTTCCCTGGCCAGCCTCGACGACCTGCGGCGCCTGCTGCTGGAGCGCGGCGGCGCCTGGGACGTGCTCGGCGAGCAGAACCTGATGTGCGCACGCAACCAGGAGCTGTGCTCCCTGGATGAGCCCCTCGCCGATGGCGACGAGGTGGCGTTCTTCCCCACCGTTACCGGAGGCTGAGCCCATGGCGATCCGCGTCCAGCCCGCGGCGTTCGATCCGGGCGCCGAACTCAATGCGATGCACGCCGCCAATGTCGGCGTGGGCGCGGTGGTCGGTTTCGTCGGCTACGTGCGCGACTTCAACGATGGGCGCGAAGTGGGCGGCATGTTCCTCGAGCACTACGCCGGCATGACCGAGAAGGCGCTGGAAAAGATCGAAGTGGAAGCCAACCAGCGCTGGCCGCTGTTGCGCCTGGAAATCCTCCACCGCATCGGCCGCCTGGAACCGGGCGAGCCCATCGTCTTCGTCGGCGCCGCCAGTGCCCACCGCCAGGCAGCGTTCGATGCCTGCAACTTCGTCATGGACTACCTCAAGACCCGCGCGCCGTTCTGGAAGAAGGAAGACACCAGCGACGGCCCGCGCTGGGTCGAGGGCCGTTGCAGTGATCAGGCCGCCGCCGAGCGCTGGAAGAGCTGATCCAGTCTCTACCGGTGACGGCTGGCGGATAACGCCGGAGGCGTTGTGCGCCCTAGGGTTTGTCCGGAAGCTACGACGGCGCTCCACGTAGGGCGGATAAAGCGGAACGCTTTATCCGCCGTCTCTGCTGAGCGGCGATGCCCCGCACGCGCCGGGGCAGTACCTCCGAGGAGGAATGGGCGGCAGGGGAGTACGGGCGCAGGCTGGCGCCAGCCTTTTTGCTCCGAATCGGAGAGCCCCCTTATGAGCCATCTCAGCACCCCGGAATTCCAGCCGCTGGAGATCGCTGTCCTCACCGTCAGCGATACCCGCAGCCTGCACAACGATACCTCCGGCCAGGCCCTGGTCACCTCCCTGCAGCGTGCCGGCCATGCCCTCGCCGAGCGTCGGCTGGTGATCGACGATATCTACCAGATTCGCGCTGTGGTCTCGGCCTGGATCGCCGATCCCAAAGTCCAGATCGGCCTGATCACCGGCGGCACCGGCTTCACCCTGCGTGACAACACCCCGCAGGCCGTGGCACCCCTGCTGGAGCGCACCGTGGACGGCTTCGGTGAACTGTTCCGGCAGATTTCCCGCGAGGAAATCGGCACTTCCACCATCCAGTCCCGCGCCATCGCCGGTATCACCAACGGCACGCTGATCTGCTGCCTGCCCGGCTCCACCGGCGCCTGCCTGACGGCCTGGGAAAAGATCCTCGTCCAGCAGTTGGACAGCCGCACCAAGCCCTGCAATTTCGTTCCTCATCTCAAGCGCCTGCCCGAGCGCCCGGTGCTGGCCTGCGGTACCCGCTCGTGAGCGGCTGCGGCTGTTCCGGCGCCGGCCTGCGCCCGGTGGACGAGGCCATCGCCGCGCTGATGGATTTCGCTCCCGTGGCGCCGCCGACCGTACACGTCGACCTGGAAAGCGCCCTGGGTCGCGTCCTCGCGCAGGACATCCGCTCGCCCATCGACCTGCCCCTGTGGGACAACAGCGCGATGGACGGCTACGCCCTGCGCAGCGACGACACGGGAGAAGCCGGCGCGCGGCTGAAGATCGCCGGCTACATCGCCGCGGGCGATGCCGCCGACGTTGCGCTGCAACCGGGCCAGGCCATGCGCATCTTCACCGGCGCGCCGCTACCACCGGGTGCCGACAGCGTGATCGCTCAGGAGTACTGCGAGGTCGAGGGCGAACGTTTGCTGGTTCCCCAGGTAGCCCTCGGCAGCCATGTGCGCCGGCGTGGTGAAGAGCTCCGCAGCGGTGAGGCCCTGCTCAGTGCCGGACAGAAACTGCGCGCCCAGGACATCGGCCTGCTGGCCAGCGTCGGGCTGGATCGCGTCGCGGTTTACCGGCCGTTGCGGGTCTGCCTGCTGAGCAGCGGCGACGAGCTGCGCGAGCCCGGCGAGCCGCTGGCGCAGGGGCAGATCTACAACGCCAACCGCTTCAGCATCGGCGCACTGCTGCGCGGTTGGGGCATCGAAGTGCATGACTACGGCGTGCTCGCCGACACCCTGGCGGCCAGCCGCGATGCGCTGAGCCTCGCTGCGTCCGAATGGGACGTGCTGATCACCAGCGGCGGTGTCTCCGTGGGGGACCGCGATTACCTCAAGCAGGCGATCCGCGAACTGGGCGAGCTGCACCTGTGGAAGTTGAAAATGCAGCCGGGCAAGCCACTGGCTTTTGGCAGTGTTTCGGGCAAACCGTGGATCGGTCTGCCGGGCAACCCTGCCGCGGCCCTGGTCACCGCCCTGGTCGTCGCGCGGCCGTTCCTCTGGCGCGCCCAGGGGCGTAGTGACGTGCAGACGCTGCCGGTGACGTTGCCGGCAGGCTTCGACTGGCCCGCCGCCAACTCGCGCCGCCAGTACCTGCGCGCGCGCTTGGAACTCGATGCCAGCGGCGTGGCGCGCATCTGCCTGCACCCGCAGCAAGGCTCGGCCATGCTGCGCGCGGCGAGCTGGGCCGATGGCCTGGCGGTGGTGGAGGCCGGGCGCACCCTGCACGCCGGCGAGCCGCTGCCGTTCCTGTCTTTCAGCGAACTCGGCGCCTGACGCCGTTCCCGGCTGCCGGCGGGGGCCGGCGGCCTCCGTAGTGCCAGGGGGAAACATGCAACTGGTCTGCCCGGCGGGAAGTCTGCCCGCCTTGAAATCGGCCCTGCGCGAAGGCGCCGACGCCATCTACGTCGGCTTTCGCGATGACACCAACGCCCGGCACTTCACCGGCCTCAACCTCGATGATCGCCAACTGCGCCAGGGCGTGGACCTGATCCACGACGCCGGCAAGCAGATGTACGTGGCGGTCAACACCTATCCCGGCGCGGCGGGCTGGGCCCGCTGGCAACGCGCCGTGGACCACGCCGCCGACCTGGGCGTGGATGCGCTGATCGCCGCCGACTGCGCGGTGCTCGGCTATGCCGCCAGGCGCCATCCGAACCTGGCGCTGCACCTTTCGGTGCAGGGCTCGGCCACCAATGTGGCGGCGCTGGCGTTCTACCACGAGCGCTACGGCATCCGCCGCGCCGTGCTGCCGCGCGTACTCTCGCTGGCGCAGGTGCGCCAGGTGGCGGCGAACAGCCCGGTGCCCATCGAAGTCTTCGCTTTCGGCAGCCTGTGCATCATGGCCGAGGGACGATGCCACCTGTCGTCCTATGTCACCGGCGAGTCGCCCAATCTCTGCGGCGTCTGTTCGCCGGCCAAGGCGGTGCGCTGGAGCGAGGAGCCCGAAGGCCTGACCTCGCGCCTCAACGACGTGCTGATCGACCGCTACGCGCCGGATGAGCCGGCCGGCTACCCGACGTTGTGCAAGGGCCGCTTCGTGGTCAACGGCGAGCGCTTCCACGCGCTGGAAGAACCCACCAGCCTGAACACCATCGACCTGATCCCGCAGTTGGCGGAGATCGGTGTGGCGGCGGTGAAGATCGAGGGCCGGCAGCGCAGCCCGGCCTATGTCGAGCAGGTCACCCGCGTCTGGCGCCAGGCGCTGGATGCGTGGCAACGCGCACCGGAGAACTACCGTGCGCTGACGCAGTGGCAGGATGCCCTGGACAAGCTTTCCGAAGGCCACCAGACGACCCTGGGCGCCTACCATCGCTCCTGGCAGTGAGGACATCGAGATGAAACTCAGCCTGGGCCCCGTGCTGTTCTACTGGGACCGCCGGACACTCCTGGATTTCTATGCGCAGATGGCGGAGCAGCCGCTGGACGCCATCACTATCGGCGAGACCGTCTGCTCCAAACGCCGGGCGCTGTCGCTGGACGACTGGCTCGGACTTGGGCGCGAGCTGCAGCAGCAGAGCGGGGCGCAGATTCTCATCGCGGGGCTGGCGCTGATCGAGGCGGCCTCGGAGCTGTCCGCGCTGCGCCGTCTGTGCGCCAACGGCGAGCTGCGGGTCGAGGCCAACGACATGGGCGCGGTGCAGATTCTCTCCGGCCTGGGTGTCGAGTTCGTCGGCGGGCCGGCGTTGAATGTCTACAACGGCCATACGCTGGCGGAGCTGCATGCCGCTGGCCTGCGCCGCTGGGTGCCGCCGGTGGAGTGCTCCGGCGAGCAGATCCACGCGGTGATCGAGCAGGCGCGCGAGCTGGGCATCAATGATGTGGAGACCGAGGTGTTCGCCTACGGCCATCTGCCGCTGGCGTACTCGGCGCGCTGCTTCACCGCGCGAGCGGAGAACCGGCCCAAGGACGATTGCCAGTTCTGTTGCCTGAACTACCCGGAAGGGATGTCGATGCTCAGCCAGGAGGGTTTCCCTTTGTTCACCCTCAACGGCATCCAGACCCTGTCCGGCGAGTCCAGCAACCTGCTGGCGGACTACGCCTCGCTGCGTGATTGCGGCGCCGACCTGCTGCGCCTGAGCCCGCGCGCGGAAGGCATGGTGGACGTCGTGCAGGCCTTCGACCGCGTGCGCAAGGGCGCCACGCCGCCGCTGGCGGTGGAGGGTTGCAACGGATACTGGCATGGCCGACCGGGCATGCTGCGCAGTGATGAGGTGAACCTGTGCTGACTCTGGAAACCGGTGCCCTGCGCGCCGCCGACCGACTCCTGCCGCTGGCCGCGCGCGTCCCGTCGGGATTGCAGCGCGCGGTGCTGCAGCGTGCCGCCAATCGCCTGTTCGCCGAGGCGCTGGCCGACGGTGCCTTCGATATCCTCGACGGCCACTGGCTGCGGCTGGAAGTGAGCGATCTCGGCCTGGCCTGGAGTTTCACCCACGACCGCAAGGGCCTGCGTTTCGCCGATGCCTGCGTGCCCAGCGTGACCATTCGCGGCAGCTGGCGTGACTTCCTGCTGCTGGCGGGCCGCCAGGAGGATCCGGACACGCTGTTCTTCCGCCGTCGCCTGGTGATCGAGGGCGATACCGAGCTGGGGCTGGCGGTGAAGAACCTGATCGACAGCCTCGATCCGGACAGCCTGCCGGCCTGGCTGTGGAGCGCCATGCGCCGCGCCAGCCGGGTGGTGCAGGAAAACGCCTGAGCTTCAGGCCCGGGTGCGCACGAGGAACTGCAGTTCCTCGTAGAGCATCTCGAAGTCCTGCACCGGCGCGTCCTGGCCGTAGCGTTTCTTCAGGCCGTACTCGGTCAGGGTGACCTCGTGCGCGGCCTTCACGCCATGGCGCGCCAGGCAGTTCCGCACGCAGTGCAGGTGACAGCCGTCCACGGCGATGATCGGCCGGCCGGAGCAGGCTGTCTTCACCAGTACCGGCACGTCGCCGCCTACGCCCGCGATACAGGACATCTCCGCCAGACCGTCACGGTCCAGGCGCAGGGCGAGGTCGTTGGCCAATTGCGCGAGATTGGAGCAGCCGGAGCAGGAGTACACGAGGGGCAGGTTCGGCGAGGGCGGCATGGGGACCTCCTGGGTAAGTCCCGCAGTGTCCTGCCGCCGTGGGCTGGCGCGACATGATCTGAATCAAGTCGGCGATTGGACTACTACCAGGGAGGTAGGGCGGATAAAGCGGAAGGCTCTATCCGCCGTCAGACCCGGAGGTGGATAACGCCGTTGGCGTTATGCGCCCGACAAATTGCGTTTGGCGTCGAGGTCAGACCAGATGGTTCTCCACCGCCCACACCGCTGCTTCCACCCGTGAGCGCATGCCCAGCTTGTGCAGCACGCGCTTCACGTGGACCTTCACGGTGCCTTCGGTGATGTCGAGTTTGCGCGCGATCATCTTGTTGCTGTAGCCGTGGGCGAGTTGGCGCAGGATCTGCCGCTCGCGATCGGTCAGCTCCTCGATGCCCTTGGGCCGGTCATCGCCGCGCAGGGCCTGGGCCAGTACCTGGGTCAACTGCGGGCTGATGGTGAGCTGGCCGGTGGCAGCCTGGCGGATGTGTTCCAGCAGGCGCTCGGGTTCCATGTCCTTGAGCAGGTAGCCGTCGGCGCCAGCGCGCAGCACGTTGATCACGTCGTTGCGGTCATCGGAGACGGTGAACACCACGATGCGCGCGTCCTCGCCGTTCTCGCGCAGGGCGCGCAGAGTGTCCAGGCCGGTCATGCCCTTCATGTTGAGGTCGAGCAGGATCATGTCCGGTTCCAGCTCCGCCGCCATGCGCAGCGCTTCCTCGCCGCTGCCGGCTTCGCCCACCACTTGCAGGTCGTCCTCGAACTCCAGCAACTGGATCACGCCCTTGCGCATCATCGGGTGGTCGTCGACAAGCAGGATGCGCGCGCGGTCATCGGTGGGGGTGGCCGTCATGGGTGGGTCTCCGGGTACTGCGACAGGGGTTTGTGGGTGAAGCGCACGCTGACGCGGGTGCCCTGCGGCTCGCGCGGGGCGATGCTGAAGCTGGCTTCCAGGGTCTGGCTGCGCTCACGCATGATGCTAAGCCCGTAGTGCCCGTTGCGGCTCTGCGCTGGGTCAAAGCCGACGCCGTCATCGTCCACGGTGATGCATACCTGCTCATCCGCATCTTCGCCCAGGGTCACCTTCGCGTGGCTGGCGCCGGCGTGGCGAACCACGTTTGACAGCGCCTCGCGGACGATCTGCAGGATGTGGATTTCCTCGTTGGGGTTGAGCGGGATGTGCGCCAGGCGGTTGTCCAGTTCGATGCCCAGGTTGCCGCGCTCGGCGAACTCTTCCACGGTCTTCACCAGCGCCGCTTCCAGGCTCGACTGCTCCAGGCTCAGGCGGAAGGTGGTGAGCAGTTCGCGCAGCTGGCGGTAGGCGCTGTTGAGGCCTTCGCGCAGTTCGTCGAGGGTTTCCTCGATCTTCTGTGGCGGCACGTCGCGCTTGAGCAGCGTGGCCAGGCGGCTGACCTGGATCTTCAGGTAGGACAGCGACTGCGCCAGCGAGTCGTGCAGCTCGCGGGCGATGGTGCCGCGCTCGGCGAACAGCGCCAGGCGGTTCTCCTGTTCCTGCTGCAGGGTCAGGGCGAAGGTGCGCGCGATGTTGTCGCAGAAGCCTTCGACGAACTGCCGCTGCCAGTCTTCCAACTGGCCGTTGGCGGTTTCGATGAACAACTCGCCGAAGCGATGTTCGCCGATGGATAGCGGCTGCATCAGCAGCGGATTGATGCCCTGGCTTGGCTCGCCGCAATGGTCGGCCTGGGCGCGGCAGTCGCCGCAGTTGCCCTGCAGGCAGAAGCTGCCGGTGATGCCGTCGGTGGTCAGCGAGGAATAGGCGCGCTCGACGCCGTCCTTGTTCAGGCACAGGGTCACCTTGCCGGCCTGCAGCACGCGCTCCAGCTGGTTCAGCAGCGGTTGCAGGGAGCGCTCGTCATACGGGTCCTGGCCCAGGCGGCGGGCGCTGTCGTAGAGCAGCTCCAGGCGCTGGTGGCTGTTGGTGAGGGCGCGGGTCTTCTCTTCCACACGTGCTTCCAGCTCGCGGTAGCTGGCCTGGAGTTCCTCGGCCATCTGGTTGAAGCGCTCGCCCAACTGGCTCAACTCGTCCTCGCCGCTGCTGCTGACCCGTGCATCGAGGTCGCCTTCGCCCAGGCGGCGGGCTGTCGTGGTGAGTTCGCGCAGCGGGCCGACCACGTGGTAGCTCAGGTCATAGAGGCTGATGAACACCACCAGCAGGCTGAGGAACAGGCACAGCCCCTGCACCGTGCTGAGCATCTGCGAGCGGTATTCGGCATTGCTCTGCAGGGTGCCGACGAAGCCGTCGATGTGGCTGACGAAGGTGTCGAGGGTCGCCAGCGCCGGCGCTTCGGAAAGGTCGAGGTTCTGCAGCTCCTTGCGCAGTTGCGCGTGCTGCTGGCGGATCGGCGCGTCGGCATCCGAGCGGCGCAGCAGGCGGGTGATCTCGTCGTTGTCCAGGCGTGCGGCGAGGGTTGCCTGCAGGGCCTGGCGATTGATCGGCGAGGGGTCCAGCGCCAGGCGGTAGGTGAGCATGCGCAGCGAACCGGCCTGGTTGATCACCGCCGCATCCTGGTGCGAATAGTCGGCGAACAGCAGTGCGCTGAACATACCGGCCAGGGCCAGGGATACCAGCAGGGTGAGGTAGCAGCCGAAGCGTACGACGATGGATTTGCGCAGGGAAGGGCGTCCGGCGGGCGGACTACCCACAAAGAATCGGTCGCTGGCGGAGGGCTCGGGTTGGGACGCCGTGTTCATATGAAATGCCTTTAAAAACAACAACTTATATGTTCTTTTCGGAGATACCCACTAAGGAGTAGCGGCGCGCATCTGCTCACGAATCGCCCTTTCGCTCATTGATGACGATCAAAAGAAGGACGCGAGTCCTTACCTAACGTGCGGGCAAAGGCTGTCAGGAAGTGAGCTTAGCCATGTTGTCCCACCGTCAGAAACAGTACTCCGTGCTCGGCATGAGCACACTGGCGTTCGCCGTGAACTTCGCGGTCTGGACGATGTTTTCGATCATCGGTATCCGCATCAAGGAAGAGCTGGGGCTGTCCGAAGCCCAGTTCGGCCTGATGGTCGCGTTGCCGATCCTTACCGGTTCGCTGGTGCGCTTGCCCCTGGGCTTGATCACCGACCGCTTCGGCGGTCGCCGCGTGTTCTTCATCCACATGCTGCTGGTGGCCATCCCGATCTACGGGCTGGCCTTCGCCACCCTCTACTGGCACTACCTGGTGCTGGGCCTGTTCGTCGGCCTGGCCGGCGGCTCCTTCGCCGTGGGCATCGCCTACACCTCCTCGTGGTTCGAGAAGGAACGCCAGGGCACCGCCATGGGCATCTTCGGTGCCGGCAACGCGGGCGCGGCGATCACCAACCTGGTGGCGCCGATGATCGTCGTCGCCTTCGGCTGGCGCATGGTTCCGCAGATCTACTCGGTGGCCATGCTGGTCACCGCGCTGCTGTTCTGGTTCTGCACCTGGACCGACCCGGCCCACACCAAGGGCGGCGACGCCGACCCGAGCCGCCCGCGGCCGACCCTGGCCAAGCAGCTGGCGCCGCTGGGCGAGCTGCGCGTCTGGCGCTTCGGCCTGTACTACTTCTTCGTCTTCGGCGGCTTCGTCGCCCTGGCCCTGTGGCTGCCCAAGTACTACATCGCCGAGTACGGCCTGGACCTGCGCACCGCCTCCTTCATTACCATGCTGTTCACCCTGCCGTCGGGCCTGATCCGCGCCCTGGGCGGCTGGTTCAGCGACCACTACGGCGCCCGTGCGGTGAACTGGGGAGTGTTCTGGATCTGCCTGGTCTGCCTGTTCTTCCTCTCCTACCCGCCGACCACCATGACCATCCACGGCATCAAGGGTGACGTCAGCCTCGGTATCGGCCTGAACGTCTGGCTGTTCACCTTCCTGGTGTTCGTCGTCGGCATCGCCCAGGGCTTCGGCAAGGCCAGCGTGTACCGGATCATCCACGACTACTACCCGCAGAACATGGGCACCGTCGGCGGCATGGTCGGGGTCATCGGCGGCCTCGGCGGCTTCTGTCTGCCGATCCTGTTCGGCTTCGCCGCCGACCGCATCGGCGTGCGCTCCTCCTGCTTCATGTTGCTGTTCGGCCTGACCGTGGTGTGCATGGTCTGGATGCACTACGCGATCAAGCAGCAACAGCGCCTCGACGGCCAGCCCCGCGCGGCCGATGTCGACGCCTCTCCCATTCCTTCCAGCCACTCCTGAGGTAATGCCGTCATGGGCATGATCGCCAAGCCCCAACTCAAAGCCGCCAGAGGCCCGCTGCTGGTCGACTGGCGCCCGGAGGACCCGGAGTTCTGGGCCCGTACCGGCAAGCGCATCGCCGCGCGCAACCTGTGGATCTCGATTCCCGCACTGCTGCTCGCCTTCGCCGTGTGGATGATCTGGAGCACCGTCACCGTGCGCCTGAACGCCGCCGGCTTCAGCTTCAGCAACGACCAGCTGTTCCTGCTCGCCGCGCTGCCGTCGATCTCCGGCGCCACGCTGCGCATTTTCTACTCCTTCATGGTGCCGATCTTCGGCGGCCGCCGCTGGACCGCGCTGTCCACCGCCTCGCTGCTGATCCCCTGCCTCTGGCTGGGCTTCGCCGTGCAGGACCCGACCACGCCGTACTGGGTGTTCGCGACCATCGCGCTGCTGTGCGGCTTCGGCGGCGGCAACTTCGCCTCCAGCATGTCCAACATCAGCTTCTTCTATCCGAAGAACCAGCAGGGCACCGCCCTGGGCCTGAACGCCGGCCTGGGCAATCTCGGTGTGTCGGTGATGCAGTTCGCCGTGCCGCTGGCCGTGGCCGGCGGGCTGTTCGGCGCCTTCGGTGGTGAGCCGGAGACACTTTCCGACGGCACCCGTCTGTGGCTGCAGAACGCTGGCTGGATCTGGGTGCCCTTCATCGCCGTGGTGTCCGTCGCTGCCTGGTTCGGCATGAACGACATCGCCGATGCCAAGGCCTCGTTCCGCGACCAGTCGGTGATCTTCAAGCGCAAGCACAACTGGCTGATGTGCTGGCTGTACGTGGCCACCTTCGGCTCGTTCATCGGCTTCTCCGCCGGCTTCGCCATGCTCAGCAAGACCCAGTTCCCGGACATCAACCCGCTGCAGTACGCCTTCCTCGGCCCGCTGGTGGGCGCCCTGAGCCGCCCGCTCGGTGGCTGGCTGGCGGACAAGTTCGGCGGCGCACGGATCACCCTGTGGAACTACGCGGCGATGATCGCCGGGGTGTTCGCGGTGATCAGCTTCCTGCCGGGTGCCAACGGTGCAGGCAGCTTCTTCGGCTTCCTCGGCTCCTTCATCGCGCTGTTCTTCTTCGCCGGCATCGGCAACGGCAGCACCTTCCGCATGATCCCGGTGATCTTCCGCAACGAGTGGGCCGCGCGCCTGAAGCAAGGCGGCTTTACCGAGGCCCAGGCCGCCAAGGGCGCGAGCATGGAATCGGCCGCGGTGATCGGTTTCTCCGCCGCCATCGGCGCCTTCGGCGGCTTCTTCATTCCCAAGGCGTTCGGCACTTCGCTGGCCATGACCGGCAGCGCCGAGGGCGCCCTCTACGTCTTCGTCGCCTACTACCTGACCTGCATCGTCGCCACCTGGTGGTGGTACGCGCGCAAGGGTGCCGAGAGTCCCTGTTGAGTTCAGCGGCGGATAACGCTGCGCGTTATGCGCC
>NZ_BDAI01000005.1 GCF_002091755.1 Pseudomonas nitroreducens NBRC 12694 | reverse complement strand
CTATATCGTCGGCCTGAGCGGCAGTGGCGCCGTTGCTGCGCTGCTGTACTTCAGCATCGCCTTCGGCAAGATCACCATCTCGACGCTGAACTCCTACGGCAGCTTCATGTGCATCGCCACCGTGATCAGCGGCTTCCGTGGCCACCTGGAAGTGAGCCGTGTGCAGCGCCTGGTGTTCGTCCTGCTGATCGTCGGCGCCGCGACCCTGATCGCGTTGCTCGGCCAGCATTCGTTCCTTGGCGCGTTCAAGTCCTTCATCCTCTTCCTGCTGGCCTTCTTCACCCCGTGGAGCGCGGTCAACCTGGTGGACTACTACTGCATCACCCGCGAGCACTACGACGTGCCGGCGCTGGCCGACCCCGATGGCCGCTACGGCCGCTGGAACATCCCCGGCATCAGCGTCTATGTGATCGGCGTGCTGGTGCAGTTGCCGTTCATTTCCACCAAGTTCTACACCGGCCCGATGGTGGACGCCCTGGGTGGCGTGGATATCTCCTGGATCATCGGCCTCGTGGTTCCGGCCGTTCTCTATTACCTGGTCGCCCGCCGCGTCACGCGGGCAGTACCGGACCGGCTGATCCTGCCGGCCCGCACCTGAACAGACCGGCCCGGCCGCGCGGCCACAAGCCTGCGCGGCCCTTGCACTGCCCAACCTCATTCACGTTTAGGAGCATCAGATGAACAACACCAAGAAGACGCTGCTGGGCCTGTTCCTGTCCGCCGGTCTGCTGGGCGGCACCATGACTTCGGCCCAGGCCGCCGGCTGGTGCGAGAGTGGCAAGCCGGTGAAATTCGCAGGGCTGAACTGGGAGAGCGGCATGCTGCTCACCGACCTCATGCAGATCATCCTGAAAAACGGCTACGGCTGCGAAACCGACAGCCTGCCGGGCAACTCCATCACCATGGAGCAGGCGCTGGCGAACAACGACATCCAGATTTTCAGCGAGGAATGGATTGGCCGCAGCGACGCCTGGAACAAGGCCGCCGCCGCGAACAAGGTGGTCGGCGTGGGCGCGCCCATCGTCGGCGCCACCGAGGGCTGGTACGTACCGCGCTTCGTGATCGAGGGCGACAAGGCGCGCAACATCGAAGCCAAGGCGCCGAATCTCAAGGCCGTCACTGACCTGGCGCAGTACGCCGAGGTCTTCCGCGACCCGGAAGAGCCGGGCAAGGGCCGCTTCTACAACTGCCCGGCCGGCTGGACCTGCGAGCTGGAAAACTCCGAGATGCTGAAGAAGTACGGCCTCGAGGACAAGTTCACCAACTTCCGCCCCGGCACCGGCCCGGCCCTGGATGCCGCCGTATTGTCGAGCTACAAGCGCAAGGAGCCTATTCTCTTCTACTACTGGTCGCCGACGCCGCTGATGGGCCAGGCCGACCTGGTGAAGCTGGATGAGCCGGGCGTAAACAAGGACGTGAAGATCCAGGTCGGCCTGTCCAGGGCCTTCCACGACCAGGCCCCGGAACTGGTCGCCGTGCTGGAAAAGGTCAACCTGCCCATCGACCTGCTGAACCAGAACCTGGCGAAGATGGCCAAGGAGAAACTCACCTCCGAGCAACTGGCCAAGGCCTTCCTCAAGGAACACCCGGAAGTGTGGACCACCTGGGTCAGCGAGGACGCTGCGAAGAAGGTCCAGGCCGCGCTCTGACGCCGCCGAATCCGGGGAGGCGCTGCTTCCCCGGTGATGCCCACTCCTGACGAGTACGTGCCATGTTTCCCGAACGCTTCACCTTCTCCATCGCCGACTGGGTCAACGGTTGGGTCGATGCCCTGGTTACCAATTACGGCGACGTGTTCCGCCACATCTCCGACACCCTGCTGTGGGCCATCGTCAACCTGGAGAGCGTGCTGCGCGCGACGCCCTGGTGGCTGATGCTGGCCATCGTCGCCGGCATCGCCTGGCACGCCACCCGGCGCATCCTGCCGACCGTGGTGATCGTCGGGCTGCTGTTCCTGGTGGGCGCCGTGGGCCTGTGGGACAAGCTGATGCAGACCCTGGCGCTGATGATGGTCGCCACGATCATCTCGGTGCTGATCGGCATCCCGCTGGGTATCCTCGCCGCACGCAGCGACCGCTTCCGGGCGATCCTGCTGCCGCTGCTGGACATCATGCAGACCATGCCCAGCTTCGTGTACCTGATCCCGGTGCTGATGCTGTTCGGCCTGGGCAAGGTGCCGGCGATCTTCGCCACGGTGATCTACGCCGCGCCGCCGCTGATCCGCCTCACCGACCTGGGCATCCGCCAGGTCGACCGCGAAGTGATGGAGGCCATCACCGCCTTCGGCGCCAACCGCCGCCAGCAACTGTTCGGCGTGCAGCTGCCGCTGGCGCTGCCGAGCATCATGGCCGGCATCAACCAGACCACCATGATGGCCCTGTCGATGGTGGTCATCGCCTCGATGATTGGCGCCCGTGGTCTGGGCGAGGACGTGCTGGTGGGCATCCAGACCCTCAACGTCGGCAAGGGCCTGGAGGCGGGTCTCGCCATTGTCATCCTCGCCGTGGTCATCGACCGCATCACCCAGGCTTACGGCCGCTCGCGCCACCATGAGGCCAGCAAATGAGCAAGATCCAGGTCAAGAACGTCTACAAGATCTTCGGCGCCAAGGCCGATGCGGCCCTGGCGATGATCCGCCAGGGCAAGAGCAAGGCCGAAGTCCTCGCCGCCACCGACTGCGTGGTCGGGGTGAACGACCTGTCGCTGTCCATCGAGGCCGGGGAAATCTTCGTCATCATGGGCCTCTCCGGTTCCGGCAAGTCGACCCTGGTGCGCCACTTCAACCGTCTGATCGACCCCACCAGCGGGCAGATCCTGGTCGACGGTGAGGACGTGCTCGGCTACGACGCTGCCGCGCTGGAAAACTTCCGCCGGCGCAAGATCAGCATGGTGTTCCAGAGCTTCGGTCTGCTGCCGCACAAGAGCGTGCTCGACAACGTCGCCTACGGCCTGAAGATCCGTGGCGAGAGCAAGGCATTGTGCCAGGAACGCGCGCTGCACTGGATCAACACCGTGGGCCTGAAGGGCTATGAAAAGTCCTACCCGCACCAGCTCTCCGGCGGCATGCGCCAGCGCGTCGGCCTGGCCCGCGCCCTGGCGGCGGACACCGACATCATCCTCATGGACGAAGCCTTCAGCGCCCTCGACCCGCTGATCCGCGCGGACATGCAGGACCAGTTGCTGGAGCTGCAGAAAACCCTGCACAAGACCATCGTCTTCATCACCCACGACCTCGACGAAGCGGTGCGCATCGGCAACCGCATCGCCATCCTCAAGGACGGCCAGCTGATCCAGGTCGGTGCGCCCAGCGACATCCTGCACAAGCCTGCCGACGAATACGTCGACCGCTTCGTCCAGCGCCGTGTCGCTGCTATCTAACGTCATTCACCGGCGGGGAAGGGGGCTTCCCCGCCTACAGGAGTTCCGCATGTCGTCCGCTTCCCCCATCACCATCGGCAACGGCCCAGTGCGCTGGCAGGATCTGGTCGCGGTGGCGCGCCACGGCGCGCGGCTGCAACTGTCGGCGGCCGCCTGGGCGCGCATCGACAACGCCCACGGCATCGTCGAGCGCATCGTCAGCCGGGGGGAACGGGCCTATGGCATCAGTACCGGGCTGGGCGCGCTGTGCAACGTGGTGCTGCAGGGCGAGCAACTGGCGCAGCTGTCGCGCAACACATTGCTCAGCCATGCCTGCGGTGTCGGCGAACCGCTGAAGGATGAGCAGACCCGCGCGATTATTTGCGCGGCCATCACCAACTACAGCCACGGCAAATCCGGCCTGCACCGCCGCGTGGTGGAAGCGCTGGTCGCGCTGCTCAACCATGGCATCACCCCGCGCGTGCCGTCGCAGGGTTCGGTCGGTTACCTGACCCACATGGCCCACGTCGGCGTGGCGCTGCTGGGCATTGGTGACGTGAGCTATCGCGGTGAAGTCGTCCCGGCCTTCCAGGCCCTGGCCGCCGAAGGTCTGGAGCCGGTGCAGCTGGGCGCCAAGGACGGGCTCTGCCTGGTCAACGGCACGCCCTGCATGACCGGCCTGAGCTGCCTCGCCGTCGACGACGCAACGCGCCTGACGCAATGGGCCGACGTGATCGGCGCCATGAGCTTCGAAGCCCTGCGCGGGCAGATCGACGCCTTCGACGCCGAGATCATCGCGCTCAAGCCGCATCCGGGCATGCAGAAGGTCGGTGCCAACCTGCGCGCGCTGCTCGAAGGCAGCGAAGTCATCGCCGCCAGCAAGGGCATCCGCACCCAGGACGCCCTGAGCATCCGCTCCATGCCGCAAATCCACGGCGCCTGCCGTGATCAGTTGGAGCACGCGGCGAAGCAGATCGAGACCGAACTCAACTCCGCCACCGACAACCCGCTGGTGCTGGGTACGCCGGACGATTACCGCGTGGTGTCCCAGGCCAACCCCCACGGCGAATCCGTGGCCATGGCCGCCGACCTGCTGGCGATTGCCGTGGCTGAATTGGGTGGGGTATCCGAACGCCGCCTGGACCGTCTGATCAACCCGCTGGTCAGCGGCCTGCCGGCTTTCCTGGTCAGCCAGCCGGGCGTCAACTCGGGGATGATGATCGTGCAATACGTCGCCGCCTCCCTGGCCGGCGAGAACCGCCAGCTGGCGCAGCCGGCGGTGGTGGACAACTTCGTCACCTCCGGCCTGCAGGAAGACCACCTGAGCCTGGGCACCAGCGCCGCGCTCAAGCTCGGCCGCGCCATCGACAACACCCGGCGCATCTTCGCCATCGAATACCTGCTGGCTGCCCAGGCCTTTGAATTCCTCAAGCCGCAGCGTTTCGGCGCCGGCACCGACTGTGCCTGGAGCGTGCTGCGCGAACAGGTGCCGGCCTATGACAGCGACCGCTGGCTGGCGCCGGACATCGACCGTGCCACCGCACTGCTGGCCGACCCGGCAGCACTGGAAAGCGTCGGCGCGAGCATCGGGAGACTGCAATGAAACACCTCTGGCACCACTGCCACGCGGCAACCATGAAAGATGGCCGCTACGCCATCATCGAAGACGCCGCGATCATCACCGAGGGTGAACGCATCAGCTGGATCGGTCCGCGTGCCGAGCTGCCCGAGCGCCCGGTACAGAGCACCGACCTGGGCGGCGCCTGGGTCACGCCCGGCTTCATCGACTGCCACACCCACCTGGTGTTCGGCGGTGACCGCAGCGGCGAGTTCGAGCAGCGCCTGAACGGCGTCAGCTACGCGGACATCGCGGCGGCCGGCGGCGGCATCGCCAGCACCGTGCGCGCCACCCGCGAGGCCAGCGAGGACGAACTGCTGGCCAGCGCCATCAAGCGTGCCCGCCCACTGTTGGCCGACGGCGTGACCGTGCTGGAAGTGAAGTCCGGCTACGGCCTGGATCTGGACAGCGAACGGCGCATGCTGCGCGTGGCCCGCCGTCTGGAGCAGGAGTTGCCGGTGACGGTACGCACCACTTGCCTGTCCGCCCATGCGCTGCCGCCGGAATACGCTGGGCGCGCCGACGAGTACATCGATCAGGTCTGCACCCACATTCTCCCGGCGCTGGCCGAAGAGGGGCTGGTGGACGCGGTGGATGCCTTCTGCGAGCACCTGGCGTTCTCTCCGGCGCAAGTCGAACGGGTGTTCCAGGCCGCCCGGCGCCTGGGCCTGCCGGTCAAACTGCACGCCGAGCAATTGTCCTCGCTGCATGGTTCCAGTCTTGCGGCGCGTTACGGCGCGCTATCCGCCGACCACCTGGAATTCATGGACGAGAGCGACGCCATGGCCATGGCCGAATCGGGCACCGTTGCCGTGCTGCTGCCGGGCGCCTTCTTCGTCCTGCGCGAAACCCAGCTGCCGCCGATGGACGCCCTGCGCAAGCACGGCGTGAACATCGCCATCGCCAGCGACCTCAACCCCGGCACCTCGCCAGCGCTGTCGCTGCGCCTGATGCTGAACATGGCCTGCACCGCTTTCCGCCTGACCCCGGAGGAAGCGCTGGCCGGTGTCACCCTCAACGCCGCGCGGGCGCTGGGCATGGCCGACAGCCACGGCAGCCTGGAAGCGGGCAAGGTCTCCGATTTCATCGCCTGGGACATCCAGCGCCCCGCCGAACTGGCCTACTGGCTCGGTGGCGACCTGCCCAAGCGCATCATTCGTCACGGCGAAGAGTTGTGAAACCGCAAGTTCAAAAGCCCCTCACCCTAACCCTGGCTGCGCGCCCCGCTCCTCAAGCGGGAGAGGGGACTGTTCGGTGCAGGATGACGCTTTGCTGTAGGGCCGGTACGGACGGCCCCCTCTCCCCCTGGGAGAGGGCTGGGGTGAGGGGGAAGCATTGGCACAGACTTTCAGCACGAAAATGAACTCATCTCGCTGGGTGTGGAGATAACTACCCATGAATAACGTTCTCGAATTCAAACGTGGCCGCGTGCCACTGCTCATCAGCATGCCGCACCCCGGCCTGCGCCTGACCCCGGCCGTGGAAGCCGGTCTGGTCGACGAAGCCCGCGAACTGGCCGACACCGACTGGCACATCCCGCAGCTTTACGCCTTCGCCGAAGAACTGGGTGCCAGCACCCTGGCCGCCGGCTACTCGCGCTATGTCATCGACCTCAATCGCCCGGCCGACGACAAGCCGCTGTACAGCACGGCCACCACCGGCCTCTACCCGGACACCCTGTTCGACGGCCGCCCGCTGTTCAAGGAAGGGCAGGCGCCTTCCGCGGAAGAGCGTGCGCGTTACCTCAAGGAAGTCTGGACGCCGTATCACCAGACCCTGGCCGGCGAACTCGCACGGCTGAAGGCAGAATTCGGCTACGCGCTGCTGTGGGATGCCCACTCGATCGCCTCGGTCATCCCGCACCTGTTCGACGGCAAGTTGCCGGACTTCAACATCGGCACCAACAGCGGCGCCAGCTGCGACGCGCAACTGGCCGAGCGACTGGTGGCGGTGTGCGCCGACGCGCCGGCCTATCGCCACATCCTCAACGGCCGCTTCAAGGGCGGCCACATCACCCGCCACTACGGCCAGCCGCAGGACAACGTGCATGCGGTGCAGCTGGAACTCGCGCAGTGCAACTACATGGATGAGCACGCACCCTTCGGCTACCGCGAAGACCTCGCCGCACCGACCGCCCAGGTACTCCGGCGCATGCTGGAAACCTTCATCGCCTGGGGCCGCGAGCACTACGGCCGGTAAGTTTTTACACAGCCTCCTGCCGCGCCGGGGCTTGTCGGCGCGGCGCCGCTGGACCACGCATCCCGGCGGCGCTTCCCCGGTGTGACAGGGGGCTGTCTTTTCTTCCCGAAACTGCTTCAGCGAAAGCGAACGATGCGCGAATCGGAGTAATAGAATTCATTTCGGCTATCGCCCTGGCGGAATACCAGGCCGTAGTCTTCCAGGAAGTATCGGGTATCGATGCGCTTGTATTTGTCGTCGACTACCGAGCAATGAATCTCTTTGGCGCTGCCGGATAGTTGGGGATTCAGCTCGGCTGCGGACAACTCGCGGATCACCTCGCAGCGCGTTTCCTGGGTGTCTCGGGTCTGGCCGATGATGCTGAAGTTCTCTTTTCGAGTGAGCCGGTAGCTGAGCTTTTCACCCACAGGCATCTGTTTCCAGTTGCCTTCCAATTCCAGCTTTTCTACCTCACAGGTGCCCTGCGCCTTGCTGTAGTGGGTCACGCTGCTGAGCTCCAGCATGCCCATGAAACTGGTGTCCTGCGAGACGTAGCCCGTGCCCTGCCGCTTGATGTGCAGCAGGCCGGGAGTATCGCCCGGCTGGAACCAGAACTCCTCAATCAATGGCTTGGTTTCTCCCTTGAAGGTCGAGGTGCCTTCGGTGCGTAGGTAGGACAGAGATTTTCGAGGCGCATCGAAGCCCAGGGAGGTCACGTAGCGAGCGACTCCGGCATCCAGCGCAGGTTGGTTTTCCAGATCAGGGGCGGGCTTGTCGCGATTCTCCGCCCGCGCCAGCGCGGACAGTTGTTCGTGCGGCTTGCAGGCAGCTTGCAGGATGGCGAGGTAGTCGGCTGAGGCGGAGCTGAAGGTGCGCGCGCTGGGGGAGGCCTCGATGCGGCCATCCGTGACTCGCTGGCGCGGATCCAGGTCGTAGCCAGTCAGCCAGGTGTAAGTGTTACGGCCGCAATTGACTTGCAGTTGCTCGACCTTGCTGCCGTAAGGCGCTTGGTAGGGCGCATCGTAGGCCAGCGACGGGTAGTCGAATGCAGCCCAGAGCTTCAGGCTCCCGTCGGGCTGTGGTTCCAGGCTGGCGATGTCCAGCAGGACATGTCCGTCGTTGCCGCTTTCGAAGTTCGCCAGTTTGCGCCAGTCCGGGTTCTGAGCGCAGGCCTGAACCACCTGCGGCAAGCTACGCAGTGTTCTGGCGGTGTCACTCGTCAGCGGGATGGGTTCGCGATATTGCGACTGGCCCACAGCGTACATGCGACCGGGAGTGTCGACATATAACCAGTTGGCGCTCTCAGCCGAGCAACTTACCTGAAGCTGCAGCAGGCCGCGTGGAAGGCGCAGGGCGAGGGCGGCTTCGTTGCCGGCGCGCAGGACGCTGTTTTCCACAACGTTGCCGGCGCTGGCGGTATTGGTCACCAGCTTGTCGAGGGCTTGCGTGGGATTCTTTCCGGTGGCGGTTTGCGTGGCGCAGGCGCCAAGCGAGAGCAGAAACGGAGCAAGGAGAAGTGGGCGAAGCAATGTCATGACGAGTCCTTTCAGATCAAAACCAATCCCTTCGGGGCGCGGAAGATTCGGGTATTTCCCCTCGTTTGACAATGACGCGTAGCAATCAGGCGCAGCAGACTTCGCGGACCTTGCTTCAATCCTCGGTCTGGAGATCGGCCAACTGCATCTCGGCATGTCGCACCAGCATCTCCAGCAGCAGGGCCTGGGTGTGCGGCGGGGTCTCGTCGGCTCGGGTCAGGGCGTAGAGCGTGACCTTCACCGGAGGTGACAGCGGGCGCAGTGCGGTGAGTCTTTCGTCCGCGCCCAGTGCCGTGAAGGGGTCGACCAGCGCCAATCCTGTTCCTGCCTCCACCAGCGTGCGCGCCAGTGCATAGGTCTGTACTGAAATGCGCACGCGCGGCGGTGGTTCGACGTTCGCCAGGTAGCTTTCCAGCCGCGCCGACAGCGGGTCGGAGGTGGACAGCCCGATCATCGGCTCGCCGGCCAGTTCGTCCAGCGTCAGCGCCTTGCCCAAACGGTCTTCCGGCCAGTGCGCGCGTGGTGCCAGGGCTACCAGCGGGCCGCTGGCGATGACCTGCGAGCGCAGGCCGGGGTGGTCGGTCTGCTGCAGGGTGAGGGCGAGGTCGAGCTCGCGCATCAGCAGGTTCTGGATCAGTTCGCGGGAATGCTGGGTGGCCAGTTCGCAACTGCTTTGCGGGTAGCGGTCGGTCCATTCGCGGATCACCGGCGGCAGCAGCGACAGCGCCAGGGCCGGCGTGGCGCCCACGCGCAGGCGGTTCTCCGGCTGGCCGCGCAGGCTCTGCGCCAGGCGGCGCACGCCCTGCAGGCTTTCCGTGACCTTGGCGACTTCGCGCTCCAGCTCCAGCGCCTCGGGGGTCGCCTGCAGTTTGCCGCGCACGCGCAGGAATAGCGGGAAGCCCAACTGCTGCTCGGCGTGCTGCAGCACCTTGGTCACTGCCGGCTGGGAGACGTGCAGCAATTGCGCGGCGCCGCTGACCGAGCCGGTTTCGCGGATGGCCTGGAACACTTCGATATGGCGCAGGCGCATGGCTTGCCTCCGTCAGCGGATTCGCCAAGGTATAACCCTGGTTTATGGGTTGCCCATGTTTATTCATTGTTCGCCGCCTGTCATCCGGTCCTAAGGTCGGAGCCTGGAATGGATGGACAGTGAGACGGCAATGGCACAGCGGATTTGCATCATCGGCGCGGGCGTGGTCGGGCTGGCTACGGCGCAGGCGCTGGTCCAGGAGAGCTTCGACGTCACTGTGCTGGAAGCACGGGATGCGGGCGGGCTGGAAACCAGTTTCGCCAACGGCGGCCAGCTGTCCTACCGCTACGTGGCGCCCCTGGCCGATGCCGGCGTACCGCAGCAGGCACTGGGCTGGCTGCTGCGCGGCGACTCGCCGCTGCGCCTGCGCCCGCGTCTGGATCCGGCGCAGTGGCGCTGGCTGATGGAATTCACGGCGGCCTGTCGGCGCTCGGTGAACCAGGCCAATGCGAAACATTTACTGCGCCTCGCGCTGTTCAGCCAGAGCACGCTGGCGCAGTGGCGGGAGGATGGGCTGGACGGCTTCGACTGGCGGCGCAACGGCAAGCTGGTGGCCTTCCGCGATGAAGGCAGCTTCCGCAGTGCGCGGCAGACCCTATCCGATCCTTCAGCGCAATTCGTGCTCTCGGCGCAGCAGTGCCGCGGGCTGGACCCGGCGCTGGCGAGTGCGCCCTTCGTCGGTGGCATCCATACGCCGGACGAGGAGGTCGCCGATTGCTTCCTGTTCTGCCAGCGGCTCGCCGAGCGACTTCAGGCATCGGGACGTTGCCGGCTGGTGTATGCCCGCCCGGCTTCCCGGCTGATGATTCGCAATGGCGTCGTGATCGGTGTGGAGGCGGGCGGCGAGACCTTCGAGGCCGATCACGTGGTCCTCGCCGCCGGCTACCGCAGCGCGGCGCTGCTGCCGGGTAGACCGCGCCTGCCGCTCTATCCGCTGAAGGGCTACAGCCTGACCGCGCCAATCCGCGCCGAGGACCACGCGCTGGAGGTGAGCCTCACCGACTACGACCGCAAGGTGGTCTATGCACGCCTCGGCGAACGTCTGCGCATCGCTGCCATGGTCGATATCGTCGGCTTCGACCCGCGCCTGGAACCCAGGCGACTGGCGCTGATCCGGCAGCAGGCGGCGGATACGCTGCCGGACGCCTGTGACTACAGCGCCGCCATCGAATGGGCCGGCATGCGTCCGGCCACGCCCACCGGCGTGCCGCTGGTGGGGGCCTGCGGGCCGCGTGGCCTCTGGCTGAATCTCGGCCACGGCGCGCTGGGCTTCACCCTCGCCTGTGGCAGTGCGCAACTGATCGCCGCACAGATCGCCGGGCGTCACCCGGATATCGACACGACCGGCCTGACGCCCGCGCGGCTGGCCGGCTGATTTCTTCGAATGGGGAGACACACCATGCAACTCACACGCATCGCCACCAACGATCGCCTTTCCGGCGCTATGGTCTTCGGCTCGCTGGTGTTCCTGTCCGGGCAGGTACCTGGGCAGGCCACCGACATCCAGGGCCAGACCCGCGAAGTGCTGGCGAAGATCGACGCGCTGCTGGCCGAAGCCGGCACCGGGAAGGCGGACATCCTCAGCGCGACCATCTACCTCAAGGACATCGCCGCCGATTTCGAGGCCATGAACGGCATCTGGTCCGGCTGGCTGCCGGAAGGCTGCGCACCGACCCGCACCACGGTGCAGGCGCTGCTGGCGCGGCCGCAGGTGCTGGTGGAAATCACCGTGATTGCCGCGCGGCCCTGACCCCTAACCCGACTCACAACAACAAGAAGGATCGCACCCATGAAACGACTTGCACTGGGAATGCTGGCGGCGTCCAGCCTGGTCTGCGCGCTGGCGCAGGCCAACGAGGCACTGGACGGCACGCTGAAGAAAGTCGCCGAGCGCGGCACGATAACCCTGGGTTATCGCGACGCCTCGGTACCGTTCTCCTACCTGGGCGATAACAGCGGGCAGCCCATGGGTTACTCGGTGGACCTGGCCGGCAAGGTGGTCGAGCGCATCCGGCAGAAGCTCGGCAAGCCCGATCTCAAGGTGAAGTACAACCTGGTGACCTCGCAGACGCGCATTCCGCTGGTGCAGAACGGCACGGTGGACCTGGAGTGCGGTTCCACCGGTGTCACCGCCGAGCGCATGAAGCAGGTCGCCTTCTCCTACGGCTTCATCTATGTGAAAGGCCAGTTGCTGACCGCCAAGGACAGCGGCATCCAGGGCTTCGCCGACCTCAAGGGCAAGAACGTGGTGACCACCGCCGGCACCACCAACGAGCGCTACCTGAAGGCCTATAACGCCGAGCACAAGCTGGGCATGAACGTGGTCAGCGCCAAGGACCACGGCGAAGCCTTCCTCATGCTGCAGTCGGGTCGCGCGGTGGCCTTCTACATGGATGATGCGCTGCTCTACGGCGAGAAGGCCAAGGCCCGCGACCCGCACCAGTGGGTGGTGGTGGGCGAGCCGCAATCGCGAGAAATCTACGCCTGCATGGTGCGCCGCGACGATCCGCAGTTCCTCGCCCTGGTCAACCAGACGCTGGCCGAGCTGTATTCCTCCGGCGAGATCAAGGGCATCTACCAGCGCTGGTTCGAGCAGCCGATCCCGCCGAAGAACCTCAACCTGGAATTCCCCATGACCGCCGAGCTGCAGGCGATCATTGCCAAGCCCACCAGCGAACCGGTGCAGTAATCCTAGCGCTGCAGGCCGAGGTGGCGGATCAGCGGTTGCGCCTCGGCCAGGCGCTCCCAGACATCGTCGAGCAATTCGGCGGGGTAGTAGGAGGGCAGGCGCGGCAGCTCGCGGCGCGGCACCCAGGCGACTTCGCGGATATCGAACTCGTCGCCACCCAGGCCGCGCAGGTTGTCCAGGTTGACCCGGCCGTCCCAGGCATCCACGCGGTAGAACAGCTCCATGTGGAAGCGCCCGGCCAGCGGCTCGGCGAACTCGCGCACGTAGACCAGCGGGCCGACCTCCACCGCCAGCCCGGTTTCCTCCCGGCACTCGCGGCGCACGGTGTCGCGGGTGCACTCGTCCTTGTCCGACTCGAAGCCACCGCCCGGTGGAATCCAGTATTCGTCGCCGGCGACTGCATGACGCACCAGCAGGATTTCGTCGTTGCTGACCAGCAGCCCGGCGGCGCGAATGCGGTGTTGCAAGGGGGAAGTCATTGCCAGTCGAGCCTCGCCAGTTTCCATTCCGATCCTTCGCGCCACCACTCCAGCCTGACCGAGTAATGCCCGGCGCTATCAGGGAGGAGGTTCTCGGCGCCGGTGAGGGCGACCTGCGCGTCGGTATGGCCGCGGTTGGCGTAGGTCGGGTCGATCCTGCTCTCGCTGCTGAGCAGGATCACCTTGACCTGCTGGTGCCGCAGGAACATCAGCGTCATGGTGCGCCTGGCCCAGTCGCGATCGAACTCGCCATTGGCGCGGAAGTCGCCAGCCAGCTGATCGATCACGGCCCCGCTATTCTTGGCTTCGAGGTTGTCCTGCAACTGCTTCACGGCGGCGTCCAGCTGTGCGCGCGGGTCGTCGCGATCACAGCCGGCCAAGGCGAGCATCAGCAGGAAAAGAGAAAGAAACAACTTCCGTGGCATGGCTCACTAACTCCCTTATGGGTTTTTCGCTGGCCCGAGTATCATGCCCGACACCGTGGGGGCCGAAGACTTTCGATGGAAGTCGCGCTGCGGCAACGCGACTTTCTATAAGGTGGCGACAGGCCCTAGGATGGTTACTGGTCCGGGAGCGACCGTACGCACTGATCCAGGAGCGAGCCATGCAAACTTTGTATCCGGAAATCAAGCCTTACGCCCGCCATGAACTGGCCGTCGATGAGCCGCACGTCCTCTATGTGGACGAGAGCGGTACGCCCGACGGACTGCCGGTTCTGTTCATCCATGGTGGCCCGGGCTCCGGTTGCGATGCCATGTCGCGGCGCTTCTTCGACCCCAATATCTACCGCATCGTCACCTTCGACCAGCGCGGCTGCGGCCGCTCCACGCCTTACGCCAGCCTGGAGAACAACACCACCTGGCATCTGGTGCAGGACATCGAGCGCATCCGCGAGCACCTGGGCATCGACAAGTGGGTGCTGTTCGGCGGTTCCTGGGGCTCCACCCTTTCGCTGGCCTACGCCCAGACCCATCCCGAGCGCGTGCTGGCGCTGATCGTACGCGGCATCTTCCTCTGCCGTCCGCAGGAAATCCGCTGGTTCTACCAGGAGGGCGCAAGCCGCCTGTTCCCGGATTACTGGGAAGACTACCTGGCGCCGATTCCCGCCGACGAGCACGACGACCTGCTGCACGCCTTCCATCGCCGCCTGACCGGCCCCGACCAGATCGCCCAGATGCACGCCGCGCGCGCCTGGTCCACCTGGGAAGGCCGGACCGCCACGCTGCGGCCGAACCCGGCGGTGGTGGATCGCTTCGCCGACCCGCACCGCTCGCTGTCCATCGCCCGCATCGAGAACCACTATTTCGTCAACGACGGCTTCCTCGAGCCGGACCAGCTGCTGCGCGACATGCACAAGATCGCCCACCTGCCGGGGGTGATCGTTCACGGCCGCTACGACGTGGTCTGCCCGCTCGACAATGCCTGGGCGCTGCACAAGGCCTGGCCCAACAGCGAGTTGCAGATCGTCCGCGACGCCGGCCACGTGGCCGGCGAGCCGGGCATCACCGATGCGCTGATCCGCGCCACCAATGAAATCGGCCGCCGCCTGCTGAACCTGCCGCCGGAGGCTGAATGAAGGGTTTGATCCAGCGGGTGCGAGGCGCCCGCGTCGAGGTTGACGGCGAAATCGTCGGCGCTATCGACCATGGGCTGCTGGCTCTGGTAGGGGTCGAACCCCAGGACGACGAAGACTCGGTCAACCGTTTGCTGCACAAGCTGCTTAACTATCGAGTGTTTGGCGACGATGAAGGTAAAATGAACCTTTCATTGAGCGATGTCGGCGGCGGCCTGCTGCTGGTTTCGCAGTTCACCCTGGCCGCAGACACCCGCAAGGGCCTGCGACCGAGCTTTTCCAGCGCGGCGCCTCCTGCAAGGGGCGCCGCGTTGTTCGATCTACTCGTGGAACAGGCGCGAGAGCGTCATCCGCTGGTCGCCACTGGCCGTTTTGGCGCCAACATGCAGGTCCACCTGGTCAATGACGGGCCGGTGACCTTTCTACTGGAGGCTTGAACGCGCGGCAGCTTGTCATATCGCCGTGGGATGATGGTTAGGGCTTATGCATCTAGAACAATGCGCCTCCGGGAGCCGGAAGTACCCGTGGAAAAAAGCGGGGAATCATTCAGGCTCACCGGGGTCGGAATTCAATCGCCGGCAATTTGGCATCGCCTTTGCTGGCTTTAATCGTTTTGTGTTCACGGACGAGGGGGACTCGTGATTTTCCGTTCCGTTCAACAACCGCTTTCGCGCCACATCCTTCGCGGACTGGTCGGCTCCGCCCTGTTGGCGTTGAGCGCTACCCATGCCTGGGCCTTCAATCTCGACGACGTTGGCGAACAGGCCAAGGCGCTGGCTGCTGAGAAGTACAGCGCACCGACGAGCAACCTGCCATCGGAATTCAGCGAAATGAAGTTCGCCGATTACCAGCAGATTCGCTTCCGTAACGAGAAGGCCTACTGGGCCGACGAGAAGACCCCCTTCAAGATCAGCTTCTATCACCAGGGCATGCACTTCGACACCCCGGTGAAGATCAACGAAGTCACGGCGACCGACGTCAAGGAGATCAAGTACGATCCCTCCCGTTTCGACTTCGGTTCGCTGAAGTTCGACGCCAATGCGACCAAGGATCTGGGTTACGCCGGCTTCCGCCTGCTGTACCCGATCAACTCGCCGGACAAGCAGGACGAGATCGCCACCTTCCTGGGGGCGAGCTACTTCCGCATCATCGGCAAGGACCAGTGGTGGGGCCTCTCCGCCCGTGGCCTGGCGCTGGATACCGCGCTGCCATCGGGTGAGGAATTCCCGCGCTTCCGCGAGTTCTGGATCGAGAAGCCCAAGCCCAAGGACAAGCACCTGGTGATCTTCGCGCTGCTGGATTCGCCCCGCGCGACCGGCGCTTACCGCTTCACCATTCGTCCGGGCAACGACACCGTGGTCGATGTGAAGGCCCGCGTGTATTTGCGCGACAAGGTGAGCAAGCTGGGCCTGGCGCCCCTGACCAGCATGTTCCTGTTCGGCTCCAACCAGCCGTCCGCCGAGCACAACTTCCGCCCGGAACTGCATGACTCCACCGGTCTGCAGATCCACGCCGGCAACGACGAGTGGATCTGGCGTCCGCTGAACAACCCCAAACACCTGTCCGTCAGCGCCTACAGCGTCGAGAACCCGAAAGGATTCGGCCTGCTGCAGCGCGGCCGCGAGTTCTCCCGCTACGAAGACCTCGACGACCGCTACGACCTGCGTCCGTCCGCCTGGGTCGAGCCGCAGGGCGACTGGGGCAAGGGCACCATCGAGCTGGTGGAAATCCCGACCCCGGATGAGACCAACGACAACATCGTCGCCTTCTGGAATCCGGAGAAGCGCCCGGAAGCCGGCGAGCCGCTGGACTTCGCCTACCGCATGCGCTGGACCAAGGATGAGGACGCGCTGCACGACGCGAAGAACGCCTGGGTCATGCAGACCCTGCGCTCGGTCGGCGACGTGAAGCAGAAGAACCTGATTCGCCAGCCTGATGGCAGCGTCGCCCTGGTCGTCGACTTTGTCGGCCCGACCCTGAAGGCGCTGGCCGGCGATGCTCCGGTGAGCACCCAGGTGAGCACCGACGACAATGCCGAGGTGAAGGAAAACGCCCTGCGCTACAACGCGGTGACCAAAGGCTGGCGTCTGACCCTGCGGATCAAGGTCAAGGACCCGAAAAAGCCGACGGAAATGCGTGCGGCGCTGGTAAACGGCGGCCAGACCATTTCCGAAACCTGGAGCTACCAGCTGCCTGCCGATGAATAACTCCACCGCTACCACCGCGCCGGTGGCCGACTACCTCGCGCACCTGCCCCTTTCGGCGCAGGAGCGTGAGCAGCTGGCCCAGGCCGGTTCCTTCAGCGAGCTGCATCAGCAGCTCGCTGGCGATATCCAGGGCGAGGACGCTGCGCTGGCTTCGGTCGGCGCGCGTCTGCGCCACGGCTATGGGCAGGACCTGGACGATGCCCAGATGCTGGGCATGGACGACAACGGCCGCACCTACCTCAAGGCCGCGCCGCCGATCCAGCGCACCAAGGTGATTCCCGAACCCTGGCGCACCAACCCGATCATGCGCGGCTGGCGCCGCCTGACCGGGCGCAGCAATCCGGCCAAGCCCGCCCGCGACCTGCCCAAGGCGCGCTGGCAACGAGTCGGTTCGCTGCGCCGGTTCATCCTGGTCCTGCTCATGCTCGGCCAGACCACCGTCGCCACCTACTACATGAAAGGCATCCTGCCCTACCAGGGCTGGGCCTTCGTCGACCTGGAAGAGATCAACCGCCAGACCTGGCTGCAGACCCTGGAGCAGGTGCTGCCCTACGCCATCCAGTTCGGCGTGCTGACCCTCTTCGCCATCCTCTTCTGCTGGGTTTCTGCCGGGTTCTGGACCGCCCTGATGGGCTTCTGGGAACTGCTCACCGGCCGTGACCGCTACCGCATCTCCGGCAGCAGCGCGGGTAGCGAGCCGATTGCCGCCGACGCCCGCACCGCCATCGTCATGCCGATCTGCAACGAAGACGTCCCGCGCGTCTTCGCCGGCTTGCGGGCGACCTATGAATCGGTGGCGGCCAGCGGCGAGCTGGATCGCTTCGACTTCTTCGTGCTCAGCGACACCAATCAGCCCGACATCGCCATGGCGGAAGAAAAGGCCTGGATCGAGCTGTGCAAGGAAGCCCTGGGCTTCGGTCGTATCTTCTACCGTCGCCGCCGGCGCCGGGTGAAGCGCAAGAGCGGCAACATCGACGACTTCTGCCGTCGCTGGGGTGGCCAGTACAAGTACATGGTCGTCATGGACGCCGACAGCGTGATGAGCGGCGACTGCCTGACCAAGCTGGTGCGGCTGATGGAGGCCAACCCCGAGGCCGGCATTATCCAGACCGCGCCCAAGGCGTCGGGCATGGACACGCTCTATGCGCGCATGCAGCAGTTCGCCACCCGCGTGTACGGCCCGCTGTTCACCGCCGGCCTGCACTTCTGGCAGCTGGGCGAATCCCACTACTGGGGCCACAACGCGATCATCCGAGTGAAACCCTTCATCGAGCACTGCGCCCTGGCGCCGCTGCCGGGCAAGGGCTCCTTCGCCGGCGCGATCCTCTCCCACGACTTCGTCGAAGCCGCGCTGATGCGCCGCGCCGGCTGGGGCGTGTGGATCGCCTACGATCTGGAAGGCAGCTACGAGGAGTTGCCGCCCAACCTGCTGGATGAGCTCAAGCGCGACCGCCGCTGGTGCCACGGCAACCTGATGAACTTCCGCCTGTTCCTGGTCAAGGGCATGCATCCGGTGCATCGCGCGGTGTTCCTCACCGGCGTGATGTCCTACCTGTCGGCGCCCCTGTGGTTCTTCTTCCTGGTACTGTCCACCGCGCTGCTGGCGGTGCACCAGTTGATGGAGCCGCAGTACTTCCTCGAGCCGCGCCAGCTGTTCCCGATCTGGCCGCAGTGGCACCCGGAGAAGGCCATCGCCCTGTTCTCCACCACCCTGACCCTGCTGTTCCTGCCCAAGCTGCTCAGCGTCATGCTGATCTGGGCCAAGGGCGCCAAGGGCTACGGCGGCGTAATCAAGGTGACCCTGAGCATGCTGCTGGAAATGCTCTTCTCCGTGCTGCTCGCGCCGGTGCGCATGCTCTTCCACACCCGCTTCGTGCTGGCCGCCTTCCTCGGCTGGGAAGCCCAGTGGAAGTCGCCGCAGCGTGACGACGACGACACCCCGTGGAGCGAGGCGATTCGTCGCCATGGCCTGCAGACCCTGCTGGGCCTGTGCTGGGCGCTGCTGGTGGCGTGGCTGAACCCGCGGTTCCTGTGGTGGCTGTCGCCCATCGTCGGCGCGCTGATGCTGTCGATCCCGGTCTCGGTGATCAGCAGCCGGGTCAAGCTGGGCCTGGCCTCGCGCGACGAGAAGCTGTTCCTCATCCCCGAGGAATACGACACCCCGCGCGAGCTGCGCGCTACCGACGAGTATACCTACCAGAACCGCTGGCAGGCGCTGAAGGACGGCTTCGTCCGCTCTGCCGTGGACCCGGTGCTGAACGCCCTGGCCTGTGCCATGGGTACTGCCCGCCACGGCCAGTCCGCCGCCATCGAATCGACCCGCGCCGCGCTGGTCGAGAAGGCGCTGGAAGCCGGTCCCGAGCAGCTCGACGGCAACCGCCGGCTGGCGCTGCTGAGCGATCCGGTGGCGCTGTCGCGCCTGCACCTGGCGCTCTGGCAGGGGGACAGGGAACAGTGGATCGGTCCCTGGCGGCAATCGCTGAAGGCCGATGCCCATGCTCCCGCCGTCCCCTTGGCCCCGGTTGCGGAACAGGGCGTCTTGGCGCTGCCCGCCGCGCAATCCTGACCGCAGGTCGCCCCGTCTCGTTCGGGACGGGGCGACCTGCCGGTTTCCGCTGTTTTCCCCGCGCACCGCTGCTGGTAACCTTCGCCAGCTATCCAGAAAAGATTGAGATATCCGGCGCATGGGGTACGCTTCGCACCCTTCCGCGCAAGGCTTGCTCTTGCGCGCCCGGTTCGATCGCTGGGAAAAACAACAAGTTCTTTCACTTGCTTGGGAGTATGGGGATGAAAAAGTACCTGGCATCGCTGGTGATGGGCGTCTGCGCCCTGGTCAGCGTGAGCGCGGCTCAGGCCGGCGCCATCGATGAAGCGGCCAAGCGCGGCACCCTGCGCGTGGGCATGGACCCGACCTACATGCCGTTCGAGATGACCAACAAGCGCGGTCAGATCGTCGGCTTCGAAGTAGACCTGCTCAAGGCCATGGCCAAGTCCATGAACGTCAAGCTGGAACTGGTTTCCACCGCCTACGACGGCATCATCCCGGCCCTGCTCACCGACAAGTTCGACATGATCGGCTCGGGCATGACCCTGACCCAGGAACGCAACCTGCGCCTGAACTTCACCGATCCCTTCATCGTGGTCGGCCAGACCCTGCTGATTCGCAAGGAACTGCAAGGCGAGATCAAGTCCTACAAGGACCTGAACGACGCCAAGTACCGCATCACCTCGAAGATCGGCACCACCGGCGAATTTGTCGCCAAGAAGCAGCTCTCCAAGGCCCAGTACCACGGCTTCGACAACGAGCCCGAAGCGGTCATGGATGTGGTCAACGGCAAGGCCGACGCCTTCATCTACGACTCTCCGTACAACGTCGTTGCCGTCGGCAAGTTCGGCGCCGGCAAGCTGGTGCACCTGGATCAGCCGTTCACCTACGAGCCGCTGGCCTTCGGTCTCAAGAAGGGCGACTACGACTCGATCAACTTCATCAACAACTTCCTCAAGCAGATTCGTGAAGACGGCACCTACGATCGCATTCACGACAAGTGGTTCAAGAACACCGACTGGCTCAAGGACATGGAATAATCCACGTCTGACACTGGTCGACCCGACGCGCAGGCCCTGAGCCTGCGCGTTCGCATTTTCACGGTAGAGATTCGTGGCTAGAACGAAACGCGCAACCTGGCCCTGGCACGGGCTGACCGGACTGATCCTGCTGTTGATCGGCCTGGCCATCTGGTACTCCACTTCGCTGATCTCCTACGAGTGGCGCTGGAACCGCGTCCCGCAGTACTTCGCCTACCAGGCCGAAGAACCGCTGCGTGCGGACAGCATCTCGCGGGTGGAGAAGATCGAGCCGTACGGCAGCGATGCCCGCGTCACGCTGGTGGACGAGGATGGCAAGCAGCAGGTGCTGACCGTTGCGTCGGACAGCCTGCAGTTCTCCGAGAACGACGACGTCGCCGAAGGCGATGTGGTCGGCGCAACCCGCCACTGGGCGGCCGGCCCGCTCGCCTGGGGCCTGTGGACCACGCTGTGGATCTCTTTCGTTTCCGGCGCGTTCGGTCTGTTCATCGGCCTGTTCACCGGTCTCTGCCGTCTGTCGAAGAACCCGACGCTGCACGACCTCTCGACCCTCTACGTCGAGCTGGTGCGCGGTACGCCGCTGCTGGTGCAGATCTTCATCTTCTACTTCTTCATCGGCACCGTGCTGAACCTGTCCCGCGAGTTCGCCGGCGTGGCAGCGCTGGCGCTGTTCACCGGCGCCTATGTGGCCGAGATCGTCCGTGCCGGCGTGCAGTCCATCGCTCGCGGCCAGGACGAGGCGGCGCGCTCTCTGGGCCTGAATGCCGCGCAGTCGATGCGCCACGTGATCCTGCCGCAGGCCTTCAAGCGCGTGCTGCCGCCGTTGGCCGGGCAGTTCATCAGCCTGGTGAAAGACACTTCCCTGGTCTCGGTGATCGCCATCACTGAACTGACCAAGAGCGGCCGCGAGGCGATCACCACCTCGTTCTCCACCTTCGAGATCTGGTTCTGCGTCGCCGCCCTCTACCTCGTGATCAACCTGCCGCTGTCGCATCTGGCGGGGCGCCTGGAGCGGAGGCTCGGCCAAAGTGATTGAAGTCCGTAACCTGACCAAGGTCTTCGATACCCGCGGGCAAGTCGTGCGCGCGGTGGATGACGTCACCACCGGTGTGGCCAAGGGTGAGGTCGTGGTGGTGATCGGCCCGTCCGGCTCGGGCAAGTCCACCTTCCTGCGTTGCCTGAATGGCCTGGAGGAGTTCGACTCCGGCTCGGTGAGCATCGACGGCCTCGATCTCGCCAACCCGAAGACCGACGTCAACGCCTACCGTCGCGAAGTCGGCATGGTCTTCCAGCACTTCAACCTGTTCCCGCACATGACCGTGCTGGAAAACCTGTGCCTGGCGCAGAAAGTCGTGCGCAAGCGCGGCAAGGCGGAGCGCGAGGCCAAGGCCAGGGCGCTGCTGGATAAGGTCGGCATCGGCCAGAAGGCCAATGAGTACCCGTCGCGCCTCTCCGGCGGCCAGCAGCAGCGCGTGGCCATTGCCCGCGCGCTGTGCATGGACCCGAAGGTGATGCTGTTCGACGAACCCACCTCGGCGCTCGACCCGGAAATGGTCGGCGAGGTGCTGGACGTGATGAAGACCCTGGCCGTGGAAGGCATGACCATGGTCTGCGTGACCCACGAGATGGGCTTCGCCCGCGAAGTGGCGGATCGCGTGCTGTTCTTCGATCATGGCAAGCTGCTGGAGGACGCCGCCCCGGCGGAGTTCTTCGCTCAGCCCAGGGATGCCCGCGCGCAGAGCTTCCTGCGGCAGGTGCTGTGAGGTATTCGCCGCTGTGAAAGAGCCGCCTTCGGGCGGCTTTTTGGTGTTTGCTCGGGGGTGAGGGATGGCTTTGGTAGGAGCAACTGTCTTCTTCAGGTAAGTCCGTGCCAGTGCCTTCCCTCACCCCAGCCCTCTCCCAGAGGGAGAGGGAGCCGCCCGTGCCGGCGGGCACCAAGGTTTCATCCTGCACCGAACGGTCCCCTCTCCCTCTGGGAGAGGGTTAGGGTGAGGGCTGATCCGAGTACAGGACTGTCGGGTAGGAGCAACTCCGTCCGTGATAGCTCACAGCGAGCTCGGAACATCGCGGACAAAGTCCGCTCCTACGATCACAGGGAACACCGGCGACAAATCCCGGACAAAAAGAAACCGCCCCGGAGGGCGGTTTCTTCTGCAGCGTCAGTCGCGGTTGCGGGTCAGCAGCGCGGGACGCTCGGTCTTGCGGCGCGGTTCCAGCTCTTCCAGCTGCTCCGGTGTCGGGAAGCGGTCGGTGCGGACCAGGTCGCGCTTGTTGATCACTACCGGTTGGCGGGTCGGCTTGGCGGCGCCGTACTCGCTCGGCTCGCGCAGCGGGGCGTCGTTCATGCGCGAAGCCGGAGCCTTGCCGCCGCGCTTGCGCTGGCCGGCCTTGCCCTGAGCGTTGCCGCCCTGGCCCTGGGTGCGACCGCCGCCGTTAGGCTTCTTGGCGGCGCGGCCCTGGCCTTGCCCCTGGCCACGGTTCTGACCGCTTCCGCCCTGGCCGGCACCTTGGCCACCCTGGCCGCGCGGGCGCTGCTGGCCCTGCCCCTGGTTCTGGCCTTGCCCCTGGCCGCCACGGCGGCGCTGGCTGCGCTGCTGGTCCTTGTCCGGGAACGGGCTGACGTAGTCGGCGCGGTTGCCAAAGTTGTCGAAGTCGTCGTCGAGGAACTCTTCAGGATCGCGGTTACCGTCGACCTTCGGTGCTCGGACCTGCCTGGGCTGCTGCTGGCGGCCCTGACCCTGCTGGTCCTGCTGCCGGGGCTGGCGAGGCTCACGAGCCTGGGTGTGGGCGTTCGGCTGAGCGTCGCTGCCCTGGCCGTCACCCTTCTTCTTGCCACGGCCGCCACGACGACGGCGCTTGCCGGCTGGCTTGTCGCTGTCGGCGAATTCGCCTTCAGCTGCGGGGGCAGCGTTCTGCTGGTCCTCACCCTGGGGCTGCTGAGGCTTGTCCTTGCTGCGGTCTTTGCGTTCGCCACGCTTGGCCTTGTCCTTGCGCGGCTGGCGCTGAGGTACTTCGCGGGCCTCGGGCTGCTGGACCTCGGGCAGCACGGTATCGGGGTCGAAGCCCTGCATGTCGCCATCGGGGATGCGCTGCTTGGTCAGGCGTTCGATGGCCTTGAGCAGTTTGTCTTCGTCCGGCGCCACCAGCGAGATGGCTTCACCGGTGCGACCGGCACGGCCGGTACGGCCGATGCGGTGAACGTAGTCTTCCTCGACGTTGGGCAGCTCGTAGTTGACCACGTGAGGCAGTTGGTCGATGTCCAGGCCGCGGGCGGCGATGTCGGTGGCGACCAGGATGCGCACGTCGTTGGCCTTGAAATCAGCCAGGGCCTTGGTGCGCGCATTCTGGCTCTTGTTGCCGTGGATCGCGGCAGCCGGCAGGCCATGCTTGCTCAGGTATTCGGCGAGGCGGTTGGCGCCGTGCTTGGTGCGGGTGAACACCAGCACCTGTTCCCAGGCACCCACGGTCACCAGGTGCGCCAGCAGGGCGCGCTTCTGCACCGACGGGATGCGGAACACGCGTTGTTCGATGCGCTCGACGGTGGTGTTCGGCGGGGTGACCTCGATGCGCTCCGGGTTGTGCAGGAGCTTGTTGGTGAGGTCGATGATGTCTTTGGAGAAGGTCGCCGAGAACAGCAGGTTCTGGCGCTTGGCCGGCAGCTTGGCGAGGACCTTTTTCACGTCATGGATGAAGCCCATGTCGAGCATGCGGTCGGCTTCGTCGAGGACGAGGATTTCCACATGGGACAGGTCGACGCTGCCCTGACCGATCAGGTCGAGCAGGCGGCCGGGGCAGGCGACCAGGACGTCGACGCCCTTGGACATCGCCTGCACCTGGGGATTCATGCCGACGCCGCCGAAGATGCAGGCGCTTTTCAGCGGCAGGTCGCGGGCGTAGACCTTGAAGCTGTCGTGCACCTGGGCTGCCAGCTCGCGGGTCGGAGTCAGTACCAGGACACGGGCCTGGCGTGGGCCATGGCGGTGTTCGCGGTCCGGGTGACCTTCGGGGAACAGGCGTTCGAGCACCGGGAGGGCGAAGCCGCCGGTCTTGCCGGTGCCGGTCTGTGCGGCAACCATGAGGTCGCGGCCTTGCAGTACGGCGGGGATGGCGCGTTCCTGAACGGGAGTGGGGCGCGCGTAGCCGGCGGCTTCAACGGCGCCAGCCAGGGCCTCGGAGAGACCGAGGGAAGTAAAGGACATGCGGGGTTCCTGTAGGCCGGCAACCTGCCGGCTCGAGGGCGCGTGATTTCAAGCTCGGGGCGAGCGCTCAGCCTTGGGCTGGAAGCACTCCGCCCACGATACGCCGGCGTTGCGCTGGCCGGGATCGTGGACGGTAAGCCCGGAGCAATGATCCTCAGCGGGGGAGCTTGAGGTTGTTCCAGAGCGCCAGGCTGGGTTCAGCCTGGTTCAGGGTGTAGAAATGCAGACCCGGTGCGCCGCCTTCCAGGAGACGTTCGCACATGTCGGTGATGACCTGCTCACCAAAGGCCTGGATGCTGGCGATGTCGTCGCCGTAGGCTTCCAGTTGCTTGCGAATCCAGCGGGGGATTTCCGCGCCACAGGCGTCGGAGAAGCGGGCCAGTTTGGTGTAGTTGGTGATCGGCATGATACCCGGTACGACCGGAATGCTGACACCGAGTTTCTCCGCACGCTCGACAAAATGGAAGTAGCTGTCGGCGTTGAAGAAGTATTGTGTGATGGCAGAGTCGGCGCCGGCTTTGACCTTGCGCACGAAATTCGCCAGATCATCCTCGAAATTGCGCGCTTGCGGGTGAACTTCCGGATAGGCGGCAACTTCGATGTGGAAGTGGTCGCCGGTTTCGGCGCGGATGAATTCCACCAGTTCGTTGGCGAAACGCAGTTCGCCGCTGGCCATGCCCATGCCCGAGGGCAGGTCGCCACGCAGGGCGACGATGCGACGGATGCCGGCGTCCTTGTAATGGGCCAGCAGGGCGGAGAGCTCGGCCTTGGTGTCGCCGACGCACGACAGGTGCGGGGCCGTCGGCACCTGCACGTCGCCGTCCAGCTGCAGCACGGTGGTCAGGGTGCGGTCGCGGGTGGAGCCGCCGGCACCGTAGGTGCAGGAGAAGAAGTCGGGCTTCTTCGCTGCCAGCTGGCGCGCGGTGGCCAGCAGTTTTTCATGGCCGGCTTCGGTCTTGGCGGGGAAGAACTCGAAGCTGAAACGGCGATCTTTCTGACTCATGGTCGTTCCTTCGGCGCCACATCATTGCGCGGCTGCCGGCATGTGCCGTCGACTTCAGAAGTAACGGCGATAATGGTCTATCTTCGTGCGCAGTCGCTCGGCGCTGGGCTCGTGCACATGGCCGAGGACGGCCAGGATACGCTGCGACTCCCCATGGTATTCGGCGATCTTGCTCCGCGCCCAGGTCGAGGGTGGCGGCTGCAGGTTGGTGATCCGGTCACACAGCTTGACGATCGCATATTGCTGCGCGCCGGTTGCCAGCCTTTCGAGGTAGGTATCGAATGACAGCTTTTCGCCATTCACCACCTTGCTCAGGCGTTGGGCGCCCTCGGCGACGAACTCGCCGAAATCCGTCTGCAGTTCCTCGAAGGGCACCGGGGTGTCCTCGAGTACGTCGTGCAGCAGTGCAATCTGGACGGTCTCCGCCAGGCGCTCGATGGGCGCTTCGCGGTCGGCCGCCATCACTTCGTTGGCCACCATCGCCAGGTGGACCGCGTAGGGCAGCGTCGAGGCGGTCAGCGTCTGCCCGGCGTGCGCGCCGGCGGCGAAGATCCAGGCCTGGTTGTAGCTGTCCTGCAGGTCCATGCAAGGTTTCCAATGGCAAAGAGGGCAGACGATTGCTCGTCTGCCCTCTGGTACATCAGTAGCGGTAGGTGTCCGGCTTGAACGGGCCTTCCACGGTCACGCCGATGTACTCGGCCTGTTTCGGGGTCAGCTGGGTGACGACGCCACCGAAGCCTTTCACCATCTCCAGGGCCACTTCTTCGTCCAGCTTCTTCGGCAGTACTTCGACGGTCAGGCGCTGGGCCTTCTTCTCGGCGGAGAGGTCGGCGTACTTCTGCTCGAACAGGAAGATCTGCGCCAGTACCTGGTTGGCGAAGGAGCCGTCCATGATGCGGCTCGGGTGGCCGGTGGCGTTGCCCAGGTTCACCAGACGGCCTTCGGCCAGCAGGATCAGGTAGTCGTCGTTGGCCGGATCGAAATCGCCAGCGCCGGTGCGGTGGATCTTGTGCACCTGCGGCTTGACCTCTTCCCAGGCCCAGGTCTTGCGCATGAAGGCGGTGTCGATCTCGTTGTCGAAGTGGCCGATGTTGCACACCACGGCGCGCTTCTTCAGCGCTTTCAGCATGCCCGCGTCACAGACGTTGACGTTGCCGGTGGTGGTGACGATCAGGTCGATCTTGCCCAGCAGGGCGGCGTCAACGCTGGCTTCGGTGCCGTCGTTCAGGCCGTTCTTGTACGGGGAGACCAGCTCGAAGCCGTCCATGCAGGCCTGCATGGCGCAGATCGGGTCGATTTCGGAAACCTTCACGATCATGCCTTCCTGACGCAGCGACTGGGCGGAGCCCTTGCCCACGTCGCCGTAGCCGATCACCAGGGCCTGCTTGCCCGACAGCAGGTGGTCGGTGCCGCGCTTGATGGCATCGTTCAGGCTGTGACGGCAGCCGTACTTGTTGTCGTTCTTGCTCTTGGTCACAGCGTCGTTGACGTTGATCGCCGGGACTTTCAGGGTGCCGGCCTTGAGCATGTCGAGCAGGCGGTGAACACCGGTGGTGGTTTCTTCGGTGACACCGTGGATGCGCTCGAGCATCTGCGGGTATTTCTTGTGCAGGATCTCGGTCAGGTCACCGCCGTCGTCCAGCACCATGTTGGCGTCCCACGGCTGGCCATCCTTGAGGATGGTCTGCTCAATGCACCACTCGTACTCCTGCTCGGTCTCGCCTTTCCAGGCGAACACCGGGATGCCGGCGGCAGCGATGGCGGCAGCGGCCTGATCCTGGGTGGAGAAGATGTTGCAGGAGGACCAGCGCACTTCGGCGCCCAGCGCAGTCAGGGTCTCGATCAGCACGCCGGTCTGGATGGTCATGTGGATGCAGCCGAGGATTTTCGCGCCCTTGAGCGGCTGGCTGGCGGCGTACTTGCGGCGCAGGCCCATCAGAGCCGGCATTTCGGACTCGGCGATGATCAGCTCGCGGCGGCCCCAGGCGGCCAGGGAAATGTCGGCGACTTTGTAGTCAGTAAAAGCAGCGCTCATGTGTAACTCCATTCGTTGTCTGCGAATGGGCGCCGTTGATGCGTTTGGCGATCGGCGGCAGCCGACCGTGACGCGCCCTGTTCGAGCCTGACAAGCCGAAGCGAATCGACCTGCTGCAGCGCCCCTCGGACAGGTGGCGGGAACGACCGGACAGCGCCGGCCGTTATTGAAGCTCGCGGATTATAGCCATGGCGCATGACAAGCCAAAGGCTTTTGGTCGTGTTCGCGCAGTGGATCGCGACCGGGATCCCCGTCGCGCCCGCGCCAGGGGCCGTGAAAACCCTGGCGCGGGCGTCGTTGCGGGGATCGGTGGCGTCCGCTGGAGCGGGCGCCGATGGTCAGTTGTAGGGCGTATAAAGCGGTGCGCTTTATCTGCCGCTTCTGGCTTCAGAGCCGACGGACGGCGGATAACGCTCGAGGCGTTATTCGCCCTACGGGGACGTCAGATCACGCCGTCCTCGCGCAGCTTGCCGATGGCTGCCTGGTCCAGGCCGAGCACGCCTTCGAGGATTTCCTGTGTGTGCTGGCCGAGGGTCGGCGGGGCGTTGCGGTATTCGACCGGGGTCTCGGACAGGCGGATCGGGCTGGCGACCTGCGGCACCGTGCCGGCCAGCGGGTGCGGCAGGTCCACGCGCAGCCCGCGAGCGATGACCTGCGGATCGGCGAACACCTGGGCCAGATCGTTGATCGGCCCGCACGGCACGCTGGCGTGTTCCAGCACGGCGATCCACTCGGCGGTGGTGCGCATCACGGTGGCCTGGCGGATCAGCGGGATCAGCACCTCGCGGTGCGCCACGCGCGCCTGGTTGGTGGCGAAGCGCTCGTCGGTGGCCCACTCCGGGTGGCCCGCCAGCTCGGCGAACTTGCGGAACTGGCCGTCGTTGCCGACGGTGAGGATCAGGTCGCCGTCGGCGGTGGGGAAGTCCTGGTACGGCACGATGTTCGGGTGCGCGTTGCCCAGGCGACGCGGCGGGTTGCCGGTGGTCAGGTAGTTCAGGGTTTGGTTGGCCAGGCAGGCGACCTGCACGTCCAGCAGCGCCATGTCGATGTGCTGGCCGATGCCGCTGACATCGCGGTGGGCGAGCGCGGCGAGGATCGCGGTGGACGAGTAGAGGCCAGTGAGGATGTCAGTCAGTGCTACACCCACTTTCACCGGGCCGGCGCCTTCCTCGGCGTCGGAGCGCCCGGTCAGGCTCATCAGGCCGCCCAGGCCCTGGATCATGAAGTCGTAGCCGGCGCGCTTGGCGTAGGGGCCGAACTGGCCGAAGCCGGTGATCGAGCAGTAGATCAGCTTCGGGTTGAGCGCTTTCAGCGACTCGTAGTCCAGGCCGTAGGCCTTCAGCCCGCCGACCTTGAAGTTCTCCAGCACGATGTCGGCCTTGGCGGCGAGTTCGCGCACCAGGCGCTGGCCTTCGGGCTGGGTGAAGTCGATGGTCAGGGATTTCTTGTTGCGGTTGGCGGACAGGTAATAAGCCGCTTCGCTGGTGTCGCGGCCGTCGGCGTCCTTGAGGAACGGCGGGCCCCAGGCGCGAGTGTCGTCGCCGCTGCCGGGACGCTCGATCTTGATCACTTCCGCGCCGAGGTCGGCGAGGATCTGCCCGGCCCAGGGGCCGGCGAGAACGCGGGAGAGGTCGAGGACACGAATGTGCGAAAGGGCGCCGGACATGCAATCACCTGCAGCTTGGATAGGGGCGGGGAGGACGCGGTGCGGGGACTCCACGGTCCTCCCCGGGGCCTCTCGGGCGAGAGGTAAAGCGTGCGCTGGCCCAGGCGGGCCAGCGCGGGGCATTGCTTAGAAGAACGCCTGGATGCCAGTCTGGGCGCGGCCGAGTATCAGCGCGTGGACGTCGTGGGTACCTTCGTAGGTGTTCACCACTTCCAGGTTGACCAGGTGGCGGGCGACGCCGAACTCGTCGGAGATGCCGTTGCCGCCAAGCATGTCGCGGGCCAGGCGGGCGATGTCCAGGGCCTTGCCGCAGCTGTTGCGCTTCATGATCGAGGTGATTTCGACGGCGGCGGTGCCTTCGTCCTTCATCCGGCCCAGGCGCAGGCAGCCTTGCAGGGCGAGGGTGATGTCGGTCTGCATGTCGGCCAGTTTCTTCTGGATCAGCTGGTTGGCGGCCAGCGGGCGGCCAAACTGCTTGCGGTCCAGGGTGTACTGGCGAGCGGTGTGCCAGCAGGCTTCGGCGGCACCCAGGGCGCCCCAGGAGATACCGTAGCGGGCGGAGTTCAGGCAGGTGAACGGACCACGCAGGCCGCGCACGTCCGGGAAGGCGTTTTCTTCCGGGCAGAACACGTTGTTCATCACGATCTCGCCGGTGATCGAGGCGCGCAGGCCGACCTTGCCGTGGATCGCCGGGGCGGACAGGCCTTCCCAGCCTTTTTCCAGGACGAAGCCGCGGATCTGGCCTTCGTCATCCTTGGCCCAGACCACGAAGACGTCGGCGATCGGGCTGTTGGTGATCCACATCTTGGCGCCGGTGAGACGGTAGCCGCCGTCGACTTTCTTGGCACGGGTGATCATCGAGCCCGGGTCGGAGCCGTGGTCCGGCTCGGTCAGGCCGAAGCAGCCGATGTATTCGCCGCTGGCCAGTTTCGGCAGGTATTTCTGCTTGGTGGCTTCGTTGCCGAATTCGTTGATCGGCACCATCACCAGGGAGGACTGCACGCTCATCATCGAGCGGTAGCCGGAGTCGATGCGCTCGACTTCGCGGGCGATCAGGCCGTAGCACACGTAGTTCAGGCCGCTGCCGCCGTATTGCTCGGGGATGGTCGCACCGAGCAGGCCGGTTTCGCCCATCTCGCGGAAGATCGCCGGGTCGGTCTGCTCGTGGCGGAAGGCTTCCAGTACGCGCGGGGCCAGCTTGTCCTGGGCGAACTGCTGGGCGCTGTCGCGCACCATGCGCTCTTCTTCGGTGAGTTGCTGATCCAGCAGCAGCGGATCTTCCCAGTTGAAGCTTGCTTTGGTCGCCATGGAGAACCTCGAACGCAGACAGTGAAAGACCCGCACAAGTCTAGGCGGGCTCGGTGTGGGCCATCCTAGTCAGCCGTCGGGAAGCGGGGCAACCGATTAATTCGCACGCTGTTGTGCTATTTTGTCACTCCGTAATTGCTGGGCTGCTGCTGGATTTTGCCTGCTCGCCTCTATTTCAGGCGTTCATGGCGATTCCTGTGCATCACGATATTCCGAAGAGGCATTCGATGCGACGCAAGATCCCGACCACCGCGGCGCTGGTCGCCTTCGAGTCCGCCGCCCGCCACGAGAGCTTTACCAAGGCCGCCGACGAGCTGTCGCTGACCCAGAGCGCCATCTGCCGACAGATCGCCACGCTGGAGGAGTTTCTCGGCGTCGAGCTGTTTCGTCGCTCGCGGCGCGGGGTGAAGCTGACCGAAGCGGGGCTCAACTACAGCCGCCGTGTTGCCCAGCGCCTGGATGCCGTGGAGCGCGACACGCTGGCAGTGATGGGGCAGCAGGGCGGCGGTACGCTGGAGCTGGCGGTGGTGCCGACCTTTGCGACGCAATGGCTGCTGCCACGGCTGAAGGACTTCAAGCGCCTGCACCCGGAAGTCACGGTGAACATGACCAACCGCACCCGGCCCTTCCTCTTCGCCGACACCGAGTTCGACGCGGCGCTGTATTTCGGCGACGGCGTGTGGTCCGGCACGGTGGCCAACTTCCTCATGCACGAGAACCCGGTGCCGGTGTGCAGTCCCGAGCTGCTGGGTGGGTGCCGTGAACTGTCCGCCGCGCAGATCGCCGAATTGCCCTTGATGCAGCAGACCACCCGGCCCTACGCCTGGCGCCAGTGGTTCGGTTCGCTGGGCATGAGCGTGGCGCACGACATGAGTGGCACGCGCTACGAGTTGTTCTCCATGCTCGCCCAGGCGGCGATGCACGGCATGGGCGTGGCGCTGATCCCGCCGATGCTGATCCAGCACGAGTTGGCCGACGGACGGCTTATCGTGCCGATGCAACATGCCTATTTGAGCGAAAATGCCTATTACCTGATGATTCCCGAGCGCAAGGTGGAATCGGCGACCCTGGGCGCTTTTCGCGATTGGCTGGTGGATGAAGCCGCCCACTACCGCGCCGAAGCCGGCCTCGGCTGAACACCTGCTGCGCGTCGGCATAACTGCGTTGGAAACAGACTAAAAAATGCTCATTTACAGAACGTAAACTCCGCTTTTTCAGCCTGTTCCCGCCTTGTTCTGCTCTAGCTCGCAAGATGTTGAACAGGTCTGAGTCATGGCAAGTTATCTGGCGCCGGACTGGTCCAGACTTGCACAGCCGGCGGGGCTTTCCCCGTCATCGCGCTCACGAGGCGCAACCTCCCAAGAAGGAGCTTCCATGAATTTCCACACCCGCAAATGGGTCAAGCCTGAAGACCTCAACCCGAACGGTACCCTGTTCGGCGGCAGCCTTCTGAAATGGATCGACGAAGAAGCGGCGATCTACGCCATCGTCCAGCTGGGCAACCAGCGCGTGGTCACCAAGTTCATCTCGGAGATCAACTTCGTCAGTTCCGCGCGCCAGGGCGACATCATCGAGCTGGGCATCACCGCCACCGAGTTCGGCCGCACCTCGATCACCCTGACCTGCGAAGTGCGCAACAAGATCACCCGCAAGAGCATCCTCACGGTGGACAAGATGGTCTTCGTCAACATCGGCCCCGATGGCCAGCCGGCGCCGCACGGCCGTACCGAGATCAAGTACATCAAGGACCAGTTCAAGGACGATGCCATTCCCCAGCCCTGATGGCTGGCTCGCCAAGGTGATTGCCTGCGTGCCCGGAGCCAAGCCGAACCGCGGCGAAAACCTTTGCATTTGCGTCGATTGAATGTGAGCCTGTGCCCGCCCACGGCGGGCATGGGCCGACGCTGCTCCCCGCCGATCCAGCAGTACTGCATTCAGCAGAATGTTCCTGCAGAACAATGACCGGGGAGAGACCATGCACACCACTTTCGCATCCGCGCTGCGCCAACTGGCCGTGGCCACCTGCGCCAGCCTGCTGCTGGCCGGCGTCGCGCACGCCGCCGCGATCAAGGCCGACACCAAGCCCGAGGCCGGCACCTTCAAGATGGGCATGCAGCCCTGGCTGGGCTACGGCCAGTGGTACGTCGCCGAGCAGGCTGGCGCCTTCAAGGCCAACGGCCTGGAGCAGGTCGAGCTGGTCAACTTCACCGAAGACAAGGACATGAACGCCGCCCTGGCCAGCGGCCAGATCGACGGCGGCAACCTCGCCACCCACACCGCCATGGCCATGGTCGCCGCCGGCCTGCCGGTGAAGATCGTCCTGTTGCTGGACCAGAGCACCAGCGCCGACGCGCTGATCGTCGACCCGTCGATTAAGACCCTGACCGATCTCAAGGGCAAGCAGGTCGCCTATGAAGAAGGCACCACCAGCGACATCCTCCTGCACAGCGCCCTGCGCAAGGCCGGCCTGACCCTCGCCGATGTGCAGCCGGTGCCGATGCCTGCCGCCAACGCCGGCAGCGCGCTGATCGCCGGCCAGGTCCCGGCCGCCGTCACCTACGAGCCGTACCTGTCCGCCGCCAAGCAGCAGAACCCCAAGGTCAACCTGCTGTACAAGGGCTCGGATGACCCGGGCATCATCAGCGACGTGTTCGTGGTGCGCGACGAAGTGCTGAAGGAGCGTCCCGGCCAGGTGCTGGCGCTGATCAAGAGCTGGGAAGCGGGCCTCAAGCACTACACCGAGAAGAGCGCCGAAGGCCGTGCCGCCATCGCCAAGGGCGTGGGCGCCGACGAGTCCGAACTCAGCAGCGCCTTTGACGGCGTGCACTTCTACTCGGTGAAGGAGAACCAGGCCGAGCTGAAAGGCTCCTTCCAGAAAGGCTCCTTCGAGCACATCCAGAAGGCTGCCAGTGAAGCGGGCATCCTGCAGCAGCCGGTCACCCCGGCACAGGCCATCGACGCGCGCTTCGTCGAGGCCCTCTGACTCTCTGAAACACCACGCGCGCCGGCCCCGAGCCGGCGCGCGTCTTTCTCCGTTCGACGAGCCCGACATGAAAGCCCGCAAATCCAACCCGCTGTTCACCATCGGCAAGCCGATCGCGCAGCGCCATTTCCTGCTCATCGGCGGCGCCGTGTTCGTCCTGCTGGCGCTGCTCTGGTGGCTGGCCGGCGCCAGCGGCGCGGTGCCGAAGATATTCCTGCCGGCGCCCGGCGACGTCTGGGCGCGCATGCTCAAGCTGGCCGCCGATGGCACGCTGTGGTCGGACCTGAAGGTCAGCGTGTATCGCATCGCCGTGGCCTTCCTGGTGTCCTCGGCGATGTCCATCGTGATCGGCGTCTTCGCCGGCTGCTACGGCTTCTGGAAAGCCGCCACCGAGCCGCTGGTGGACTTCGTGCGCTACATGCCGGTGGTCGCCTTCGTCCCGCTGACCATCCTCTGGGCCGGCACCAGCGACTTCCAGAAATTCCTCATCATCTGGATCGGTACCTTCTTCCAGCAGGTGCTGATGGTGATGGACGCGATCAAGCGCGTGCCGGCGGACTTCGTCGGCCTGGGCCGAACGCTCGGCATGCCGGATCGCCGAATTCTCCTGAAGATCGTCCTGCCCAGCGCATTGCCGGGTATCTGGGACGCCCTGCGGATCAGCCTCGGCTGGGCCTGGACCTGGCTGGTGCTGGCTGAACTGGTGGCGGCGACTTCGGGCCTGGGCTATCGCATCACCGTGTCCCAGCGCTTCTTCCAGACCGACACCATCATCGGCTACATCCTGCTGCTCGGCTTCCTCGGCCTGATCACCGACCAGGCCATGCGCGCCGGCGAGAAGGTCCTGTTCCGCTACAACCGGAGGCGCAACTGATGGCGACTTTGGAAATCTCCGGCCTGAACAAGAGTTTCGCGGTCGGCCAGTCGCGCCGCGAGGTGCTGCGCAACATCGACCTGACGCTGGCGGACAACGAGTTCGTGTCCATCGTCGGCACCTCCGGCTGTGGCAAGAGCACGCTGCTGTCCATCGCCGCCGGCCTGGAAGAGTTCGACAGCGGCAGTGTGAAGGTCGACGGCGTGCCGATCACAGGGCCGGGCCTGGACCGTGGCGTGGTGTTCCAGTCCTACACCCTGCTGCCCTGGCTCACCGCGCGGCAGAATGTCGAGTTCGCCCTCAAGGCGGCCGGCATGTCCCGCGCGCAATGCCGTGAGATCGCCGACGAGCACCTGGAGCTGGTGAAGCTGACGAAGTTCGCCGAGGCCTACCCGAATGAGCTGTCCGGCGGGATGAAGCAGCGCGTGGCGATTGCCCGTGCGCTGTCGTACCGGCCGAAGATCCTGCTGATGGACGAGCCCTTCGGCGCGCTGGATGCCATGACCCGCCACCAGATGCAGGAGCTGCTCACGCGCATCTGGGAAACCCACCGGCTGACGGTGATGTTCGTCACCCACGACGTGGAAGAGGCGGTGTACCTGTCCGACCGCATCGTGGTGATGGGACTCGGGCCGGGGCGGATCAAGACCACCTTCGACGTGAAGCTCGGCCGCCCGCGCCACGAGGACATGGCTGCCAGCGCCCAGTTCATCGACCTGCAGCGCCAGGTGCTGCGCTCGATCCGCGAGGAAGAGCAGGGCGTCTCCGCCCTCTGAGGGCCCTGGTTTACCAGCGGCCGGAGGCCCCGCCGCCGCCGCTGGAACCACCGCCGCCACGGAAGCCTCCACCGCCGCCGCCACCTCCACGCCCGCCGCGGCCGATCGAGCTGATGATCGTCATGAGCAGTTGCAGCACGCCCATGGTCAGCCACATCGGCGGCAGGAAGAAGATGTACAGCACCAGCGGGATCGTGAAGGCGCCGATCAACTGCTGTTGCAGCGCGGCGGGATTGACGTCGCTGACCAGCAGCACGCCAGCGGCGATGCCGCCCACCAGCACGCTGCACAGCAGGTAGCGGCCCATGCTGCGCTGGCGCATCCAGGACACCGGCAGCAGCATGCCCAGCAGCGGCACGCCGACCAGCAGGCCGAGTAGCGCTGCCAGGCGGGTGGGCGGGATTTCCTCGGCGGCCGTCGCGTTGCGGTTCGAGTAAGCGTCGCTGTAGTTTTCCGCCGGGCCGGTATGCGGCAATTCGTCTTCGCTGCCGTCCGGCGTGGTTGCGGCGGAGGGCGGCTCGATCAGCGCGATCAGACTGTCGACGCCGGCCTGGATGCCGCCAGCGAAGTCGCCTTTCTGAAAGAAGGGGACGATCTGTTCGCGGATGATCCGGCCGGCCTGCACGTCGGTGATGGTGCCTTCCAGCCCGTAGCCGACTTCGATGCGCAGCGTACGGTCATTCTTCGCAACCACCAGCAGCACGCCGTCATCGACACCCTTGCGGCCCAGCTTCCATTGCTCGAAAGCACGCACCGCGTAGTCCTCGATGCTGTCCTCGCCAGTGGTGGGAACCAGCAGTACGGCGATTTGCGCGCCCTTGCGTTGCTCCAGGCCGGCGAGTTGGCTTTCCAGCTGCGCGCGCTGCCCGGCATCGAGGGTCTGGGTGAGGTCGGTGACGCGGGCGCTGAGCGGCGGAATGGCGACCGGCGCCGCCTGCAGCACGACCGCCCAGCACAGCAGCAGGGCGGCCAGCAGCCAGCGCGGCAAGGTCATTGTGCGGGCTGCGCCGGCGCGTTGCCGAAGTCCACTTTAGGCGCGGTGGAAATGGCGGCTTCGTTCTCGACGCTGAAGTTGGCCTTGGGCTTGTAGCCGAAGATCTTCGCGGTGATCACCTGCGGGAACTGGCGAATCATCACGTTGTATTCCTGCACGGCCTTCACATAGCGGCCACGGGCGACAGTGATGCGGTTCTCGGTGCCCTCGAGCTGGGTCAGCAGGTCCTTGAACAGGCCGTCAGCCTTGAGCTGCGGGTAGTTTTCCGAGACCACCAGCAAGCGTGACAGCGCCGAGCTGAGCTGCCCCTGGGCCTGCTGGAAGCGCTTGACCGCTTCCGGGTCGTCGAGCTGGTCGGCATTCAGGGTGGTGCTGCCGACCTTGGCGCGGGCCTCGGTCACCTGGGTCAGCACGCTGGCTTCATGGGCGGCGTAGCCCTTCACGGTGCTGACCAGGTTGGGGATCAGGTCGGCGCGGCGCTGGTACTGGTTGAGCACTTCCGACCAGGCGGCCTTCACGCCTTCGTCGCCGGATTGCATGGCGTTGTAGCCGCAGCCGGAGAGCAGGGTGACGAGGATGTAAGCGGTCAGGAACTTGATCAGGCGTGGCATGGCAGAGGCTCGTGCTGGCGAAAAGGCCCAGTCTAGGCCAGTTATGGCTGAGGAGGCAGGTGGAAATGTCCGAAACAGCCAGCGCTTGCCCGGCATGGGGTGGCTCAGGGTAGAATTGATCTGGTCTATACCAGGAGTTCGTTTTCGTGCTTGCCACTACCCTGGTGCTGCTGGCCGCCCTGCTGCACGCTACCTGGAACACCCTCGTCAAGTTCAGCAACGACCGCCTGCTGGTGGTTGCCTGCATGGACATGGTCGGCCTCGCCGCCGCGCTGCTCCTGCTGCCCTGGATCGAGATTCCTCCTGCCGAAGTCTGGCCCTGGCTGCTGGCCGCCGTGTCGTTGCAGCTGGTCTATCGCGTGCTGCTGATCCAGGCCTACAAGGTCGGCGACCTGGGTTTGGTCTATCCGCTGATGCGCGGGCTGTCGCCGCTGGTGGTGCTAGCGCTGACCCTCTACTTCGGCGGCGAGCACCTGACCGGCAAGCAGATCCTCGGTATCCTGCTGATCCCGGTCGGCATGCTGTTCCTGCTCAAGGGCGGCGGCGGCTCGAAGCTGCCGTGGATCGCCTATCCCACCGTGCTGCTGATGGGCCTGTGCATCGGCAGCTACACCTGGACCGACGGCAACGCGCTCAAGCTCTGGCCCAAGCCGCTGGACTACCTGGTTTGGCTGTCGCTGCTGTCGGGCCTGCCATTTCCGCTGGTGGCGCTGTGCGGGCGCACCCGAGCCTTCGCCAAGTTCTGGATCAACGACTGGAAGCTCGGCCTGAGCGTCGGTTTCTGCGTGCTGCTCAGCTACGGGCTGGTGCTCTGGGCCATGCAGCTGGGCTCCATCGCCGAGGCCGCCGCGCTGCGCGAGACCAGTGTGCTGCTGGTGGTGCTGTTCGGCATGCGCTTCCTCAAGGAACCCTTCGGCCTGCCGCGTCTGGCGGCGTGCAGCCTGGTGTTGGCGGGCATGCTGGTGATGAAACTCTGAGGATTGGCTCGCGCTACGGAGCAACCCGCCAAGCCGGTCAAGGACGCAGCGTGCGGCGATGACCTAAGCTGCGCGCTTTCCCCTCGACGAGAGTCCCGCCATGCCCATTGCCTTCTGGTGCGTCCTGATCGCGATCTTCCTGCCTTACGTCGGCACCAGCATCGCCAAGTTCACTGGCGGCGGCTTCGGCCCCCGGCAGAACCACGACCCGCGCACCTTCCTCGCCAGCCTGGAGGGCTATCGCAAGCGCGCCAACGCCTTCCAGATGAACAGCTTCGAGGTGACCCCGGCCTTCGCCGCGGCAGTAATCATCGCTTACGTGGTGAACAATGCCGAACCCGCCACCATCGACCGCCTGGCCATCGCCTGGGTCACCAGCCGCCTGCTCTACCTGATCTTCTACATCGCCGACCTGGCGATGCTGCGCTCGCTGGCATGGTTCCTCGGCATGGCGTTGATCATCGCGATCTTCGTCGTTTCCGCCTGACCCGAGGCTGCCTGAACGGCAGCTGAACGAATGGCACGGCGCTGCGGCGGATGGCCGCAGCGACCGGCGCGCGGTCTGGATCATTCGGGGAACGGGGCGGATAATCCGGCGCTTCCGTGTCTGGCCGTCCTACAAGAGTCCCCCATGAAGTTGAAGACCCTGCTCGTTCTGCTGCTGGCCGGTACCGCGCTTGCCGGCTGCCATCGCCTGGACCCCAACTCGCCGGAGTACAAGCGCCAGGCGGTGTTCAAGGAGATGCTCAAGACCAGCGAGGACATGGGCGGCATGTTGCGCGGGCGAATTCCCTTCGACGCGGACAGGTTCCGGAGCAATTCGACCAAGCTGGGCGAACTGGCCGACAAGCCCTGGCAGTACTTCCCCACGACCCAGCCGCCAGCTGACAAGGTGGAAAGCGACGACACCCGCGCCAAGGCGGAAATCTGGCAGCGCCAACTGGAGTTCCAGGCCGACGCCAAGACCTTCGAACAGGCCGTCCGCGCCCTGGGCGAAAACACCCGCAATGCCGCGCCGACGCCTGAAGGCGTGCGCAAGGACTTCGCCGCGGTGGAAGACGCCTGCGAAGCCTGCCACAAGAAATTCCGCGCGCTCTGACGGGCGCTTTCTTGTAGGGTCGAGCTGACTCGCGAACGAGCCAGTTCGATCCTACAGGTTCACTCCTCCAGTTCGCGCTTGGCCTGCTCCAGTTCGGCGCGGGCTTCGGCCAGCTTGTCCTTGCGCTTCTCGATCTTCTCGGCGTCACCCTTGTTCATCGCCTTGCGCAGGTCCTTCTCGCGCTGGGCGACTTCCTTCTCCGCGTCCAGCACATTCTGCTTGCGCTCCTGCGTGAGGCTGGCGTCGGTGCAATAGGTCTTCACCTTCTCCAGGGCGGTCTGCAGGCCGGCGATGCGGTTGCCGTTGCCTTGGGCCTTGGCCTGTTCGAGCTGGGTTTCGAGAGCGGCGCGCTTGGCGGCGCAGCCGGTCAGCGGTTGCCCGGACGTCTCGGCGGCGAGTAGCGGGCTGGCGCAGCCGAGGGCGAGAACGGCGGCCATCAGGGCAGAGCTTCGGAACATTTTCGGAGTCCTTGGTTACCAAACACTATGACGTTGGAGTCAACGGCTAGAGTTTGCCATGGACGGGAGCGCCAGGGGCTGCCCCAGGGCAATGCCTCCGAATCTGGCCCGGACTCGCAAGGCCCGCCGGGCGGGCAAGGAGAAGCGGTATGCGGGTGGCGATGCGGATCGTGCAGGGGCTCATCGCGCTGCTGGTACTGGCGCTGCTGGTGGGCGGTTGGTGGTACGTGCCCGGCGAGCTGATACAGCGACCAACGCTGACCGGCAGCAGTGAGGATGCCTCGCTGCGCCAGGGGCAGCGACGCCGCAGCTACGTGCTCTACGTGCCGCAGAAGTTGGCCGAGCGCCCGGCGCTGCTGGTGGTGCTGCACAGCTCGCAGAGCAACGGCGAGCGCATGCGCCGCGACAGCGGCTACCGTTTCGACGCGTTGGCAGATCGCGACGGTTTTCTGGTGCTCTACCCCGATGGTTTCGAGGGCCATTGGAACGACTGCCGGCGGGTCGCCTCCTACAGCGCCCGGCAACTGAACATCGATGATGTCGGCTTTCTCTCGGACATGATCGCGCGCCTGCAGCGCGAGCGCGGCGTCGATCCCGCGAGGGTGTTCGTCACGGGCTATTCCAATGGCGGGCAGATGGCCTTGCGGATGGCGGCGGAAGCGCCGGACAAGGTCGCTGGCGTCGCCGCCGTGGCTGCCAGCCTGCCGAGCGCCGACAACGACGCCTGCCGTCCCGCCGAGCAGCCCAGGGCGGCGTTGTTGATGAATGGCACGCGGGACCCCATCAATCCCTACGCGGGTGGCCGGGTCACGCTGTTTGGCTTCGGTGATCGCGGCAACGTGCTCTCTGCCGAGGACTCTGCTCTTGCACTGGCGCGGCGCAACGGCCAGGGAGGCGAGCCGCAGGTGGATAAGCTGACCCAGCCGGGGCCGGTGTGGACGCAGCGCCAGCGCTGGGCTGCCGGCGACGGGCCGCCCGTGGAGCTGGTGACGGTGTTTGGTGGAGGGCACCTGATTTCGCAGCCGCTTTACCGGCCGCCGCGCATGCTTGGCCAGGTCGACCCGCAACTGGATGGGCCGGCTGAAATCTGGCGGTTCTTCAGCGAGCTATCACCTGGCGAGCAGCCGTTCTAGAGTTCGATCACCCGACAGGGATCGAAGCCGCTGTCCTCGCCGGGGTAGGCGCCGGGGTTGGCGACGATGCGGCCCCGGCCGACCTGGTAGTCCAGGCATTCGTGAACGTGACCGTGGATCCACAGGTCACAGCGCTCGACCAGTGATTCCAGGTTGGAAGCGAAGGCCGGCGACAGCGCATCGCCCACGTAATGCGGAGGAATCGAGCGCGCGCTGGGTGCGTGGTGGGTGACCACCACCGTGGGCCCGGCAAAGGGCTGTGCCAGTTCCGCCTCCAGCCACCGACAGGTCGACGCGCAGATATCGGCGCTCATGCCTGGGGTGAAGGGTTGGGCGAAGTAGTCGATCGTACGGAAGTCCGGCATGAGTAACTGGGCCTGCTCGTAGGCCAGTTCCGACGCATGCGCGCCATAGAGCTGAAAGTCGGTCCACAGCGTGGCGCCAAGGAAGCGTACGCCGCCCAGGACCACGGCGTCCTTTTCCAGAAAGTGGATATTCAATGCCTGCGCCAGATTGCGCATGGCCTGGGTCAGTTCGGGCAAGTCTGAGTGATAGAACTCGTGGTTGCCGGCGACGTAGATGATCTCGCTATCAGGAAATTCCTCGCGCGCCCAGTGCAACCCCTGCAAGTGTTCGTGGATATCTCCGGCAAGTACGACGATGTCCGACACAGTCTGCGGCAATTGGCGATAACCGTTGGGAAAGTGCTCGTGATGGAGGTCGGAAAGAACGCGAAGGCGCATGGTTGTTTTTATATTTGCCGTAGGAAAGTGCCGAGCATAACGAAGGATGATGCGTTTGACATGGATCATGGCATCACCGGTACGACCCTAAAGGCCCTTCGAAATTAAGGGATAATTCAGAGGAACCCTTCAGCTTCCATGTGGGTGCACTAAGTCAGTGCTCCAAGGAGAAGTCATGAAACTCATCTGGATCGTACTGTTGGCCGTGGCGGCCACCTTTGGCCTCGCCCTGTTCGTCGACCCGCCGGCGACGCTGGATATCTGGGTCGTGCGCAAGCAGGCCATTCTCTTCACTGGCGTCGCGTCATTCGCGCTGATGTCGCTGATCATGCTGCTGGCGGTGCGCCCGGTGTGGCTGGAGAAGCCCCTCGACGGCCTCGACCGCATGTACCGCGCGCACAAGTGGGCGGGCATCCTGGCCATCGTGCTGGGCCTGCTGCACTACCTGATGGAGCTGGGTGGGCCGCTGCTCGCCGAGTTCATCGCCAAGCCGGCCAAGGGGCCGAGGGTGGAAACCTTCCTCGACGTATTCCGCGGCTCGGCCAAGGACCTGGGCGAGTGGTCGGCCTGGTTGCTGGCGGCGATGCTGGTCATCACGCTCTGGCAGCGCTTCCCCTATCACTTGTGGCGCTATGTCCACAAAACCCTCGCCGTGGTCTATCTGGTGCTCGCCTTCCATGGCGTGGTGCTGGCGCCGGCGGGCTACTGGGCGCAACCGGTCGGCTGGCTGGTGGCACTCTGCGCCGCGGTGGGCAGCCTCTGTGCGCTCTGGTCGCTGACCGGGCAGATCGGCCGCCGGCGCACCCATGAGGGTGTCGTGGTCGCGGTCGACCGCCCAGGCGAGCGAATGCTGGAAGTGACCTGCAAGCTGCAGGGGCGTTGGCAGCACCGTGCCGGGCAATTTGCCTTCCTCACCTGCAATCGCCTGGAAGGCCAGCATCCCTTCACCATTTCCAGCGGCGACCTGGGCAACGGCGAAGTGCGTTTCAGCATCAAGGCATTGGGGGACTACACACAGCGCCTTCAGGATGGACTGAAGGTGGGAGACCCGGTGAAGGTGGAAGGGCCGTACGGCCGCTTCGACTTCCGCCGCGACAAGGGCGAGCGGCAGGTCTGGATCGCCGGTGGTATCGGCATTACACCCTTCCTGGCGTGGCTCGACTCACTGCAGGCGCGGCCGGATGACAGCCCGGAGGTGACGCTGCTGTACTGCGTGCGCTCGCCGTCCGATGCCATCTATGCCGGCCGCCTGCGTGAGTTGTGTGCGAAATTGCCGCGTATCGATCTGCGTGTGCATTACAGCGAGAGCGAAGGTTACCTGCAGGCAGCCGATCTGGGTCTGCAGCCCGGTGTAGGAGGGCGGTGGCCGAGCGTGTGGTTCTGCGGCCCGCAGGCGCTGGCCGAACTGCTGCGCCGTGACCTGCGCCGCCAGGGCATGCCGGGCAACCGCTTCCACCAGGAAGCCTTCCAGATGCGCTGAGGCGCTCAGAAGCCGGCAACGCCGAGGTCGTGCAACTGCTCGCGCAATTGCACGACTGCCGGCGCTTTGAAGAAGGCTTCCAGTTGTGCCGCGCGCACCTTGCCTATGCCTGGTTGCATCTGCCACTGCACTGCGTCGCGGGCGGCCAGCGCGGGCCAGTCGTCTCCCGCGGGATGGGCGTTGGGGGACGGTGCACCCAGTGCACGCAGCCAGGTAGCGAACGATCGCCGGCGAGCGAGCTGGAACTGCTGGTGCAGACTCGCTGCACTTCGCTCTCCGAGTCCGGGAACCTGGCTCAGTTGCTCTGGCGTCAGCGTCATCCAGGCGAGTATCCCCGTCAGCAGCCCGGCTTCGTGCAGCTTGCTCCAGGTGCCCGGTCCGACACCGGCTAGCCCCAGCCCGCTCTTTCCGCTGAGCCACTCCAGGCGGGCGAGGAACTGTTCCTCGCAGCCCTCGATGGGCTGCCAGCAGGAGAGGGCGTTGAACTGGCCGTCTTCTGGCGCGGCTATTTGGGGGCGATTCGGCGAGCGCCAGACCACGCCGTCCAGGCGAGGAATGGTCAGTCCGGCGAGGGCGATGGCGACCTGGTCGCCAGGGCGGATGTCCAGGCTGCGCCAGCGTTTGAGCGAGCCGACGCCGACGCGCTGGATGGTTCGTCCGTCCAGCTCTACCGGGGCCAGATGCAGCACAGGTGTCACCCGGCCACTGCGGCCGACCTTGAACGCCACGCGACGAACCTCCGCCAGTGCCTGTTGATGTGGATACTTCCACGCCACCGCCCAGCCCGGCGCCTGTGCACTCCAGGCCTTGCCCGGTGGCCGGCGGCCCTGGCGGATGACAATGCCATCGCTGGCGAAGGGCAGCGGCTGGCGATACCAGCGTTCGCGCCAGGACTCGATTTCAGATTGCCCAGCCACCGGTACGGTCAGGTCGGCGCTGTCATCGAATCCCAGCTGGCGCAGTCGTGCCAAGCGATCCGGCATTTTCACCGGACCCTCCGGCAGCTCCCAGACGAACAGACCGATCTGTGTGCCTTGGTCGCCCAAATCCTTGCGGGCCATCAGGCCGGCGACCTTGCCGCGGGCACCCGAACCGCCCTGCAACGCTTGCACATGCTGTGGCAGTCGCCAGTACAGCTCGCCTTGCAGCACCAGATCGCCTGGTTCGCCGGGTAACTGCCTGGGGATAGCATCGATTCGTTGCGCGTTGGCGGTCCAGTCCTGCCCGGCGCTGCCGTCGCCGCGGCTGATTGCCTGGATGAAGCGACCGTCGCGGTAGATCAGCGTGACCGCTACGCCGTCGACCTTGGGTTGCGCCCAGAGATCGGAGCGGTTGGCCAGCCAACTGCGCACGGCCGAGGCATCGGGAAGCTTGTCGAGGCCGGTGTGGGGGAAGGGGTGGCGAATCGTCCCCGCGCTGCTGGCCAGCGGTGACTCGGGGGCAACACGGACTTGAGGGAAGCAGTCCCGCCACTGCGCCAGTCGTTCGCGTGCCTGGTCGTAAAGCTCATCGGCCACGGGGGACCTTCCGTCCCGGTGGTAGGCGTCATCCCACTGCGTCAGCTGCCCGCGGAGTGCCTCGATCTGTCGAGGCACCTGCTCGGCCGGCCAGTCGGGGCAGGCACGAACGGTAAGAGGAAGGCAAAGCAGCAAGGTGATGACGAGGCGGAGCATGGCGAGAGACCGTGCAGTGGAAACCCGCAAGGCTAGGAGCCGAAAGCGGCGATTGATGCCGGAATGAGCGTGGATTTTTCGCCAAGGCTTGTGGGCGATCAGAAACGAAAAAGCCCCGCCGAGGCGGGGCTTTTTCCTGCTACCGGGCCTTACAGGCCGGCGGCATCACGCAGGGCGGCAGCCTTGTCGGTGCGCTCCCAGGTGAAGGCGGTGAAGGTGTCACCGTCGTAGGTCATTTCGAACGGGTTGCGACCGAAGTGGCCGTAGGCTGCGGTCGGCTGGTACATCGGGTGCAGCAGGTCGAGCATCTTGGTGATCGCGTACGGACGCAGGTCGAAGTGCTCGCGGACCAGTTGGATGATCTTGTCATCGCTGATCTTGCCGGTGCCGAAGGTGTTGATCGAGATGGAGGTCGGCTGGGCCACGCCGATGGCGTAGGACACCTGGATCTCGCAACGCTCGGCCAGGCCGGCGGCGACGATGTTCTTGGCCACGTAGCGGCCGGCGTAGGCGGCGGAACGGTCGACCTTGGACGGGTCCTTGCCGGAGAACGCGCCGCCGCCGTGACGGGCCATGCCGCCGTAGGAGTCGACGATGATCTTGCGGCCGGTCAGGCCGCAGTCGCCCACCGGGCCACCGATGACGAAGTTACCGGTCGGGTTGATGTGGAACTGGGTGTCCTTGTGCAGCAGTTCGGCCGGCAGCACCTGCTTGATGATCAGCTCCATCACGCCTTCGCGCAGGTCCTTGTAGCTGACTTCCGGGTTGTGCTGGGTGGACAGCACGATGGCGTCGATACCGACGACCTTGCCGCCTTCGTAGCGGCAGGTGACCTGGGACTTGGCATCCGGGCGCAGCCACGGCAGCAGGCCGGATTTGCGGGCCTCGGCCTGGCGCTCCACCAGGCGGTGGGAGAAGCAGATCGGTGCGGGCATCAGCACGTCGGTTTCGTTGCTGGCATAGCCGAACATCAGGCCCTGGTCGCCAGCGCCCTGGTCTTCCGGCTTGGCGCGGTCGACGCCTTGGTTGATGTCCACCGACTGCTTGCCGATGATGTTCAGCACGCCGCAGGTGGCGCCGTCGAAGCCGACTTCGGAGCTGTTGTAACCGATGTCGATGATGACCTTGCGCACCAGCTCTTCCAGGTCGACCCAGGCGGAAGTGGTGACTTCACCGGCGATGATCGCGACACCGGTCTTCACCAGGGTTTCGCAGGCCACGCGGGCGTATTTGTCCTTGGCGATGATGGCGTCGAGCACCGCATCGGAAATCTGGTCCGCGATCTTGTCCGGATGGCCTTCGGAGACGGATTCGGAGGTGAAAACTGAGTATTCGCTCATCTAACGGTTCCTATCATTTACCGGTGGGTGAGGACGCTTCGCGAATCCGGTTTGGCGAAGTGCCGCACCTGGATCTGAAAGCCATTGCGTAAACCGATGTACACACTTTCGCCGGACGCGAGCCCGGCGGCGTCGGCCCAGCGGGCCAGGTCTTCCTGTTCGAACCCCAGCCAGAGATCGCCACAGGCCTCGCGGGCCCAGCTCTGGTCGTGGCTGCAGAGTTCGGTCACCAGCAGGCTGCCACCGGGTTTCACCAGGTGTGCCAGCTGCTTCATGGCCTCCGCCGGTGCGGCGAAGTGATGCAGCACCATGTTCAGCACCACACAGTCCGCCGCGTCGTCGACGTCCTGCAGGGCGTCGCCCAGCCGCAGCCGGACGTTGTTCAATCCATCGCTGGCGCAACGTTGCCGCGCCATTGCAAGCATGGTCTCGCTGTTGTCCAGCGCCGTGACCTGATCGAAACGCCGGGCCAGCTCGGGGAGAAACCCGCCGTCGCCGGGGCCGACTTCCAGCGCCGTGGCGCCGGCGGCGAAGCTCAGTGCATCGAGCAGCGCCAGTACGCTTTCGCGGTATTGCGGCAGTCCTGCGATCAGGTCCTGGGTCGCCTGGAACTTCTCCGCACTACGGGCGAAATAGTCGCGGCTCACGGCGGCACGTTGGGCGTGTACGCCGTCGACCCGGGCGCTGACGTCATCGGCCAGCGCCAGTTCGTCCACTTCTTCGAGCAGCGCCCCGTGCAGCGTGCCGCCCAGGCTTTCACCCTGGGGCAGGGCGCGGCGATAGAAGATCGCGTTGCCTTCGCGACGGGTAGCGACCAGGCCGGCCTGGGCCAGCACCTTCAGGTGATGGCTCATGCCCGACTGACGTACGCCGAAGATATGTGCCAGTTCCAGTACGCCGAACGAATCGTTGGCCAGCACCCGCAGCACGTTCAGCCGCAGCGGGTCGCCGCCGGCCTTGCACAGGGCAGCCAACTGGTCGCAATCGTCGTGGCGGATTTCGGGCAGGCGCAGACTCATGGGTTGCGCAGTCTAGTCATGGCCTTCGGGGTCGGCAAGGGCTGTATCAAAAAGTTTTGATATTGCCGGATGAGTGGTTTTTGATCAGCCCACGGCGATAAACCGGTGCCCTGTGTCAGGCATCTGCCGATCTGTCATTGCCCCACAGGGGCCGGCTGGGCGAAAATACCGGCCTTTTTTCATTCCCTTCGATCTTTCGAAGCAGCCCCCGCAGGAGATTCAGCGATGCCCAGCCGTCGTGAGCGAGCCAACGCCATCCGCGCACTCAGCATGGATGCCGTGCAGAAAGCCAACAGCGGCCATCCTGGCGCCCCCATGGGCATGGCGGATATCGCCGAAGTCCTCTGGCGCGACTATCTCAAGCACAACCCGAGCAACCCGCAGTGGGCCGACCGCGACCGCTTCGTGCTGTCCAACGGCCACGGCTCGATGCTGATCTACTCGCTGCTGCACCTCACCGGCTACGACGTCACCGTCGATGACCTGAAGAACTTCCGCCAGATGCACTCGCGTACCCCGGGCCACCCGGAGTACGGCTATACCGCTGGCGTCGAGACCACCACCGGCCCGCTGGGCCAGGGCATCGCCAATGCCGTGGGCATGGCGCTGGCCGAAAAAGTACTGGCTGCGCAGTTCAACCGCGACGGCCACAGCATCGTCGACCACTACACCTACGCCTTCCTGGGCGACGGCTGCATGATGGAGGGCATCTCCCATGAAGTCGCCTCGCTGGCCGGCACCCTGCGCCTGAACAAGCTGATCGCCTTCTACGACGACAACGGCATCTCCATCGATGGCGAAGTCCACGGCTGGTTCACCGACGACACCCCCAAGCGCTTCGAAGCCTACGGCTGGCAGGTGATCCGCAACGTCGACGGGCATGACGCCGACGAGATCAAGACCGCCATCGACACCGCCCGCAAGAGCGACGCGCCGACCCTGATCTGCTGCAAGACCATCATCGGCTTCGGTTCGCCGAACAAGCAGGGCAAGGAAGAAAGCCACGGCGCCGCCCTGGGCGTCGACGAAGTGGCCGCCACCCGCGCTGCGCTGGGCTGGAACCACGGCCCGTTCGAAATCCCGGCGGACATCTACGCCGAGTGGAGCGCCAAGGACAGCGGCGCCACCCGCGAAGCCGAGTGGAACAAGCGCTTCGCTGCCTACCAGGCCGCGCACCCGAAACTGGCCGCCGAGTTCGAGCGCCGTGTGGCCGGTGAGCTGCCCGCCGACTTCGCCGAGAAGGCTGCTGCCTACGTCGCCGACGTCGCCCTGAAGGGTGAGACCATCGCCAGCCGCAAGGCCAGCCAGAACGCCCTGAACGCCTTCGGCCCGCTGCTGCCGGAACTGCTGGGCGGCTCCGCCGACCTCGCCGGTTCCAACCTGACCCTGTGGAAGGGCTGCAAGGGTGTGAGCGCCGACGATGCCAACGGCAACTACCTGTTCTACGGCGTGCGCGAGTTCGGCATGAGCGCCATCATGAACGGCGTGGCCCTGCACGGCGGCTTCATCCCCTACGGCGCAACCTTCCTGATCTTCATGGAATACGCCCGCAACGCGGTGCGCATGTCCGCCCTGATGAAGCAGCGCGTGCTGTACGTGTTCACCCACGACTCCATCGGTCTGGGCGAAGACGGCCCGACCCACCAGCCGATCGAGCAACTGGCCAGCCTGCGCCTGACCCCGAACCTGGACACCTGGCGCCCGGCCGATGCCGTGGAATCCGCGGTGGCCTGGAAGTACGCCATCGAGCGCGCCGACGGCCCGTCCGCACTGATCTTCAGCCGCCAGAACCTGCCGCACCAGCCGCGCGACGCCGCCCAACTGGCCGATGTGGCCCGTGGCGCCTACGTGCTGAAAGACTGCGACGGCGAGCCGGAACTGATCCTGATCGCCACCGGCTCCGAAGTCGGCCTGGCCGTGCAGGCGTTCGACAAGCTCAGCGCCGAAGGCCGCAAGGTGCGCGTGGTCTCCATGCCGTCCACCAGCGTCTTCGACCAGCAGGACGCCGGCTACAAGCAGGCCGTGCTGCCGGTACAGGTCGGTGCGCGCATTGCCATCGAAGCGGCCCACGCCGACTATTGGTACAAGTATGTGGGCCTGGAAGGCCGCGTGATCGGCATGACCACCTTCGGTGAGTCGGCCCCGGCCCCGGCGCTGTTCGAACACTTCGGCTTCACCGTCGAGAACGTGCTGGAAGTCGCCGCCGAGCTGCTCGAAGCCTGACGAGCGCCTGAGCCTGCCGGGGTGCGTTACGCCCCGGCAGCGATCACCAAGGGATAACAATGTCCAAGCGCCCTTACCGAGTTGCCCTCAACGGCTACGGCCGTATTGGCCGCTGCGTGTTCCGTGCCCTGCACGAACGCGGCGCCAAGGCCGGTTTCTCCATCGTCGCGCTGAACGACCTGGCGGACCTGGCCAGCCTGGAATACCTGACCCGCTTCGACTCCACCCACGGCCGCTTCCCCGGCGAGGTGAGCGTGGCCGACGGCTGCCTGCATGTAGGCGGCGACTGCGTGAAGGTGTTCCGCGAAGCCGAACCCGAGGCGATCGACTGGCGTGCCCTGGACATCGACCTGGTGCTGGAATGCTCCGGCGTCTACAACACCCGCGCCGATGGTGAGCGCTTCCTCACCGCGGGTGCGTCGCGGGTGCTGTTCTCGCAGCCGATGGCCAGCGAGGCGGATATCGACGCCACCGTGGTCTTCGGTATCAACCAGCAAGAGCTCTCCGGCGCCGAGACGCTGGTGTCCAACGCCTCCTGCACCACCAACTGCAGCGTGCCGCTGCTCAAGCTGCTGAACGAGGCCGTGGGCATCGAGTACGTCTCGATCACCACCATCCACTCGGCGATGAACGACCAGCCGGTGATCGACGCCTACCACCACGAAGATCTGCGCCGCACGCGTTCGGCCTTCCAGTCGGTGATCCCGGTGTCCACGGGGCTGGCGCGCGGCATTGAGCGCCTGCTGCCGGAACTCGCCGGGCGAATCCAGGCCAAAGCCATTCGGGTGCCGACGGTGAACGTCTCAGCCCTGGACATCACCCTGCAGGTCTCCCGCGATACGTCCGCCGAGGAGATCAACCGCGTGCTGCGCCAGGCTGCCGCCGAAGGCCCGCTGAAAGGCCTGCTGGCGTACACCGAGCTGCCCCACGCCAGCTGCGATTTCAATCATGACCCGCACTCGGCCATCGTCGATGGCAGCCAGACTCGCGTTTCCGGCCCTCGCCTGGTGAACGTGCTGGCCTGGTTCGACAACGAGTGGGGGTTCGCCAACCGCATGCTCGACACCGCAGGGCACTTCCTGCACGTCGCCGCTACTGAACGTTAATCAAACAGCCCCTACAGGACTGACTGTCATGACCGTGTTGAAGATGACCGACCTCGACCTCAAAGGTAAGCGCGTACTGATCCGCGAAGACCTCAACGTTCCGGTGAAGGACGGTGTGGTCAAGAGCGACGCGCGTATCCTGGCCTCGCTGCCGACCATCAAGCTGGCCCTGGAGAAGGGCGCGGCGGTAATGGTCTGCTCGCACCTGGGCCGCCCGACCGAAGGTGAATTCTCCGAAGAGAACAGCCTGCAGCCGGTCGCCGACTACCTGTCCAAGGCCCTGGGCCGCACTGTGCCGCTGGTCAGGGATTACCTGGGCGGCGTCGAGGTGAAGCCGGGTGAAGTCGTGCTGTTCGAGAACGTGCGCTTCAACAAGGGCGAGAAGAAGAACGCTGACGAGCTGGCCCAGCAATACGCCGCCCTGTGCGACGTGTTCGTCATGGACGCCTTCGGCACCGCCCACCGCGCCGAGGGTTCCACCCACGGTGTAGCCAAGTTCGCCAAGGTCGCTGCCGCTGGCCCGCTGCTGGCCGCCGAACTGGAAGCCCTGGGCAAGGCGCTGGGTAATCCAGCGCGCCCGATGGCGGCCATCGTCGCCGGCTCCAAGGTGTCGACCAAGCTCGACGTACTGAACAGCCTGGCGCAGATCTGTGACCAGTTGATCGTCGGTGGCGGTATCGCCAACACCTTCCTTGCCGCGGCAGGCCACAAGGTCGGCAAGTCCCTGTACGAGGCCGACCTGGTCGATACCGCCAAGGCCATTGCCGCCAAGGTCAGCGTACCGCTGCCGGTGGACGTGGTGGTTGCCAAGGAATTCGCCGAGACTGCCGTTGCTACCGTCAAGGACATTGCTGACGTGGCCGACGATGACATGATCCTGGATATCGGTCCGAAGACGGCGGCCCAGTTCGCCGAGTTGCTGAAGACTTCCAGGACCATCCTCTGGAACGGTCCGGTCGGCGTGTTCGAGTTCGACCAGTTCGGCGAAGGCACCAAGACCCTGGCCAAGGCCATCGCCGAAGGTTCCGCCTTCAGCATCGCCGGCGGTGGCGACACCCTGGCTGCCATCGACAAGTACGGCATCGGCGAGCAGATTTCCTACATTTCCACCGGTGGTGGCGCCTTCCTTGAGTTCGTCGAGGGCAAGGTCCTGCCGGCCGTCGAAGTGCTGGAACAGCGCGCCAAGGCCTGACCTGGGGCGTTGCCGGGCGACAGTAAAGCAAACCTCCGCGGCATCCTCGGGTCACAAGCCTAGTATGGATGCCAAGGAGAACGGTCATGCGAGCTGTCACCCCTTTGTTGTCGTTTTGCCTCGTGCTGGTGGGTTGCGCCGGAGGCGGCGGGACGCCCAGTACCTGTGAAGTGATGAGCCCGCCCTCGGTCATGGTGCCTTCGGACCAGAACCGCGAGCGGGTGGAAAGCCAGAGCAGCGGCGATCCGACCCCTGACCAGAAGCCGGTGAACTGCCCCTGAGGCCTCGTCCGGCGGTCGGGTCACGAACTGGCAGTGCCGCACGCGCCCTGGCGTAGGCGGCACTGGCGTTCCTGCGGCGGGACGGGCAATCTGGCGCATTGGATATCCGGCGGCGCGTCCGCCCGAAGGAGAGTCGCCCGATGCTGCGTTATATCGTCCCGGCCCTGGGCCTATTGCTGGTGGCGGGCTGCTCGAGCCATTCGTCCGGCGGCAAGGCGGCTTCGGGTAGTGGCTGGAACCACTGGGTCTGCGACAGCAAGGCCGAGGTGCAGTGGCGCTACGTCGATCCCAGCAAGTCGGTGGTCGACCTGAAGCTGGGTGAGGACGACGTGGTCCATCACCTGGAAGAGGAACCCGGCGGTTCCGGCGCTTTCTATAGCGACGGGCTGATCGGCTTGAGCATCAAAGGCGACCAGGGCCTGGTCTACTGGGTCGAGAGCAACGACCTGATCGGCCGTGGTTGCAAGGCGCCCTGAGCGCCGATTGTCCGGCGTGCGCCGGAAGGCTTGAACACGGCCTGTCCCTGCGGCAGGCTTCCAAACATGTAGTTAAGGGGCTCGTGTAACCGAGCCTGACTTCTGGGAGAAGCGAGACCATGGCACTCATCAGCATGCGCCAAATGCTGGACCACGCCGCCGAGTTCGGCTACGGCGTTCCGGCTTTCAACGTCAACAACCTGGAGCAGATGCGCGCCATCATGGAAGCGGCCGACAAGACCGATTCCCCGGTGATCGTGCAGGCCTCCGCCGGTGCCCGCAAATACGCCGGTGCGCCTTTCCTGCGCCACCTGATTCTCGCGGCCATTGAAGAATTCCCGCACATCCCGGTGTGCATGCACCAAGACCACGGCACCAGCCCCGACGTCTGCCAGCGCTCCATCCAGCTGGGCTTCAGCTCGGTGATGATGGACGGCTCGCTGAAGGAAGACGGCAAGACCCCGGCCGACTACGAGTACAACGTCCGCGTGACCCAGCAGACCGTTGCCTTCGCCCATGCCTGCGGTGTGTCCGTGGAAGGTGAGCTGGGCTGCCTGGGCTCCCTGGAAACCGGCATGGCCGGCGAAGAAGACGGCGTTGGCGCCGAAGGCGTGCTGGATCACAGCCAGTTGCTGACCGACCCGGAAGAGGCTGCGGACTTCGTCAAGAAGACCCAGGTCGACGCCCTGGCCATCGCCATCGGCACCAGCCACGGCGCCTACAAGTTCACCAAGCCGCCGACCGGCGACGTGCTTTCCATCGAGCGCATCAAGGAAATCCACAAGCGCATCCCCAACACCCACCTGGTGATGCACGGCTCCTCCTCGGTGCCGCAAGAGTGGCTGAAGGTGATTAACGAGTTCGGCGGCGACATCAAGGAAACCTACGGGGTGCCGGTCGAGGAAATCGTCGAAGGTATCAAGCACGGTGTGCGCAAGGTCAACATCGACACCGACCTGCGCCTGGCTTCCACCGGCGCCATCCGCCGCATGATGGCCGAGCAGCCGAGCGAGTTCGACCCGCGCAAGTTCTTCGCCAAGACCATCGTCGCCATGCGTGATATCTGCATCGCCCGCTACGAAGCCTTCGGCACCGCCGGCCATGCCTCGAAGATCAAGCCGATCTCCCTGGAAGGCATGTTCCAGCGTTACGCCAAGGGTGAGCTGGTGTCGAAGGTCAACTGATCTCGAGCCCGGTTCCCGCTCTCGCTCTGTTTCTGAAGAGTTGAAGAGTTGAAGAGCCCCGCCCTGCGGGGCTCTTTCGTATTCGCCAGAAGGAAATCGCCGATGTTGCGCGCCTTGTTTTCCGTCTTGCTGCTGGCGCTTCTCGCGGGGTGTTCGCTGTCCCCGGCACAGCCTCCCGCGCCAGCGCCCAAGCCGCCCGTGGATCTGCCCGTGGATGCGCAGAACTGCCTGACGCACCAGGAGTGCACGCTGAAGACCTCGCGCACCCTGCTGTTCGTCTTCGACTATGCCGAAGCGGGCGCCGCGCTGGTGGAAAATGAAAACCGCGTGCTCAGTACCCCGGAAAAGGCGCCGAAGAAGGGCTGGCCGGCGATCCGCATCCAGTTGGCCGATCCGGATGGCGGTCGCTTCGAGTTCTCCAGCGAATGCCGGCAGAAGCGCTGCATTATCAAGGAATCGCGCCTGCTCAGCTGCTACCGTAGTTATCTGGACGGAAAAGCCTGCCGGTTCCGCTGAGCGCTGGTGCTCCGGCCGGACGGGCTCTGGAGGCACGATGACGGATGTACACGGCAGTGCGCGGGAGGGGTTCTCCCGCGAAGCTAAGACCTACGCCCACGGGCGTCCGGATTATCCCGACGAGCTGCTGGGCTGGCTCGGCGAAGAGCTGGAGATCGGCGCGGGCAGGAGCGTTGTCGATCTTGGCGCAGGCACCGGGAAGTTCACCACGCTACTGCTGCGCACGGGGGCGCAGGTCACTGCCATCGAGCCTGTGGCAGCGATGCGGGAGCAGCTCAGTGCGGCGCTGCCTGCCGTGAAGGCGCTGAATGGCACGGCACAGGCGATACCTCTGGCGGCAGAGAGCATCGATGCACTGACTTGCGCACAGGCCTTCCACTGGTTCGCCGACGCGCGGGCGCTGGAGGAAATCCATCGCGTCCTGCGGCCGGGCGGCCATCTTGGCCTGGTCTGGAACGTGCGCGACGAGCGGGTCGACTGGGTGGCCCAGGTGACGCGGATTCTCGAGCGCTACGAAGGCAGCACGCCGCGCTTCCACACCGGGCAATGGCGCCGCGCCTTTGCCGGGGCGCGTTTCGAGGAACTGCGGTTGCGCGAGTTCAGCTACCAGCACCTCGGCCCGCCGGAGCAGGTCATAGTCGCACGCACCCTCTCGGTGAGCTTCATCGCGGCGCTGCCTGACGAGCAGAAGCAGCGTGTCGCCGATCAGCTGCACGAGCTGATCGCCACGCACCCGGCGCTGAAAGGGCGCAGCGAAATTGCCTTCCCATACCGCACCGAGGCCTACAGCACCCGCGCGTTGGCCTGAACGGCGAATGCGGTAGACTGGCGGACGTTCTCTCCGCCAGTCGTTTCCCATGCAGCCGCTTCGCTATCTCCAGGCCTATCCGCCACAGCTCCAGGACCAGGTGCGCCAGCTCATCGAGCAGGACCGCCTCGGCGAGTATCTGGAGCGCCGCTACCCCGGTCGCCACGACGTGCAGAGCGACAAGGCGCTGTACAGCTATGCCATGGACCTCAAGCAGCAGTACATGCGCACTGCGCCCGCGGTGGACAAGGTGCTCTACGACAACAAGCTGGACGTGGTGCAGCGGGCGCTTGGCCTGAATACGGCGATCTCGCGTGTACAGGGCGGCAAGCTCAAGGCGAAGAAGGAGATCCGTGTTGCCTCGTTGTTCAAGGAGTCAGCTCCCGAGTTCCTGCAGATGATCGTCGTCCACGAGTTGGCGCACCTGAAGGAGCGCGATCACAGCAAGGCGTTCTACCAGCTCTGCGAGCACATGCTGCCCGGTTATCACCAGCTGGAATTCGACCTGCGCGTCTACCTGACCTGGCGCGACTTGCCTCAGTAGTAGAGTCGCCCGAGGTAGAACAGCCCCAGGCACCACGGCAGCAGCAAGGCGAGGCCCAGGTAACGCAGCGCTTTGCGCGGGCCGCGCTCGCCCTGGTTCAGCCAATGGATGCCCGCCAATATCAGTGCATAGACCGCCAGACCCGCCAGCAGCCACTCATATTGCTCCGTTGTGGGCGACACCGGGCCGAGATGGGTGTGGGTCAGGTGCCACGCGCAAAGGATGATGGCCGGCATGAGCAGTAGCAGTGCCACCAGAACTCGCCCTGCGAGGCGCAGCAGGAAGGCGATGAACAGCCCGGCCAGGCCGGCGCTGGCAATCAGCACGGTGAACGCCTGGTCGAGGTAGACGAGGTCAGGCGCCGGCTCGAGTGAGCGTGGCTGTGCGAGCAGGCGCAACAGGGGCGCGCCGAGCACAAGGACGATCAGGCAGAACAGCCAGCCAGTCAGAGGGCGCGGCATTCGAATTTCCTGATGAAGTTGCTGCGGGAAGCCCCTGACGTGCCGGATGGGGTCGGTCGCCTGGGGTTGTTCACCGCCGCAAAGCCCAGATTAATCAATGCTTTGGCTAAATGCCATGATTTTGTCGGGAATGATTCCCGAAAATGAGAAGGCCCCTCCTGGGAGGGGCCTTGCTATCAGAACAGGTCGATCGGCGCTTCTTCGTCCGCCGGCATACCGCTGCCGGGAGTGCTACCAGGCGCCAGTTCGTTCATTGACGGAGGTGTGTCTTCGTTTTTGAACAGTTCGAAGTACGCGCCTGGTGTGCCCGGAGGCGCCGCGCGGCCCGTGACTGGGTCGATACGCAGGCTGACCATGCCGGGCGGCTCGGGCAGCAGATGCGAAGGCTTGTCCTTGAGCGCCGCGCCCATGTAGCGCATCCAGATCGGCAGGGCCACGTTACCGCCGTACTCGGCGCGGCCAAGGCTTTCCGGCTGATCGAAGCCCACCCACACGGTGGTCATGAAATCGGCGTTGAAGCCGGAGAACCAGGCATCCTTCGACTCGTTGGTGGTGCCGGTCTTGCCTGCCAGATCGTCGCGCTTGAGCGCCAGGGCACGGCGGCCGGTGCCGCGCTTGATCACGTCCTGCAGCATGCTGGTCATGATGTACGCGGTACGGGCGTCGAGGACGCGTTCGGCTGCCGCCGGTTCGATCGTGGTCCTGGCTTGGCTCGGGTCGTCATTGCCGAAGGCGTCGGTAGCGGCCGGTTGCGGCTGTGCCTGTACCTGCTCCCCGTCGCGGGGAATGCTGGGTGGGTTGGCCTGGTAAAGCACCTGGCCGTCGCGGCTTTCGATGCGCTGGACGATATAGGGTGAAACCTTGAACCCGCCATTGGCGAAGACGGTCCAGGCGCTGGCGATCTCCATCGGGGTCAGGGTCGCGGTTCCCAGGGCCATGGAAAGGTTGGGCGGCAGGTCATCCTTGTTCAGGCCGAACTTGCTGATGCATTCGCGCGCGCGATTGACGCCCAGGGCCTGGAGAATGCGGATCGAGACCATGTTGCGCGACTTGTAGAGCGCTTCACGCATGGGAATCGGGCCGAGGAAGGTATTGGTGTCGTTCTTCGGGCGCCAGACCTTGTCCAGATACTCGTCGTAGAACACCACCGGTGCATCGTTGATCAGCGAGGCGGCAGTGAAGCCGTTGTCGAGCGCGCAGCTGTAGATGAACGGCTTGAAGCTCGAGCCGGGCTGGCGACGGGCCTGGGTGGCGCGGTTGTAGTTGCTCTGTTCGAAGGAGAAGCCACCGACCAGCGCCATGATCGCGCCGTCCTGCGGGTTCAGCGACACCAGGGCGCTCTGAGCGGCAGGCACCTGGGTCAGGCGCAGCGAGCCGTCGTCCTTGCGTTGCACGCGAATCACATCGCCGGCTTGCACTACATCGCTGGGCTGGCTGGGCATGCGGCCCATGCTGTTGTTGCTCAGGTACGGGCGGGCCCACTTCATGCCGTCCCAGCTCAGGGCCTCTTCCTTGCCGTCGCGGGTCATGACCATGGCACCGCTTTTCTCGACCTGGACAACGATGGCCGGTTCCAGGCCGCCCAGCGGGCGCTGCTGTGCGATAGCCTGGCGCCAGGCGTCGCGGGTCTTGCCAGGTAGGCGGGTTTCGGGGCCGCGGTAGCCGTGGCGCTGGTCGTAATCCTGCAGGCCTTCGCGCAGGGCGGTATTGGCGTCTTCCTGCAGATCACTGCGTACGGTGGTGTAGACGCGATAGCCTTCGGTGTAGGCGTCGCCGCCAAAGCGACCGACCAGCTCGGCGCGGGCCATCTCGGCGATGTAGGGGGCAGCCAGTTCCGGAGTCTGGACGTGGTAGGAAGCGCCGACCGGTTCCTGGATGGCTGCCTGGTAGCGTTGCAGGTCGATGAAGCCGAGCTTGAGCATGCGCTCGAGAATCCAATTGCGACGTTCCAGGCTGCGCGCGGCATTCGCCAGTGGGTTGTAGCGCGAAGGCGCCTTGGGCAGGCCGGCGATCATCGCCATCTGGGCCAGGCTCAAGTCCTTGATGGACTTGCCGTAGTAGACCTGGGCCGCGGCCTCGACGCCGTAGGCGCGGTTGCCGAGGTAGATCTTGTTCACGTAGAGCTCGAGGATCTCGTCCTTGGTGAGCGAACGTTCGATCTGCAGGGCGAGCAATATCTCGTTGATCTTGCGGGAGAAACTGCGCTCGTTGGTGAGGAAGTAGTTCTTCGCGACCTGCATGGTGATGGTGCTGCCGCCGGTCTGGATGTGCCCAGTCTTCAATAATTGCGCGGCAGCACGCATCAGGCTTTTGACGTCCACGCCATAATGGTTGGCGAAATTGTCATCTTCAGCCGATAACAGTGCGTGGGTGAAATCCGGGGGGATTTCAGCAAATCGAATCGGCGTTCGGCGCATCTCGCCAAACTCTGCTATCAATTTGTTATCAGCACTGTACACCCGCAGCGGCATCTGCAATCGCACGTTGCGCAAGGCCTCCACGGAAGGGAGGTTCGGGCTGAGGTACAGATAGGCGCCGCTGAAACTGAGCAGCACTCCACAAATAATGGTGACGCAAGTCCACCACAGAAACTTCAGCAGGCGCATCGGAAGGTCTTGGATTTCCAGAGAAAAGAAAGAGTTAAGCGGATGGTGCGGTAAAAAGGGAAAAGCTGATCACATTATAAGCAGTTTTTTTGCTGGCGAGCCATTTGCGAAGCTGTCAAGTCTGGTATCTAATGTGGAAAAACATAAATCGTCCGTAAGTCTCGGATGCTGATAGGAAATCAGTCGTGCTAGGGCTCTTCAATAAGAAAGCGAACACGCTGCTGGGGATAGACATCAGTTCGACTTCGGTCAAACTTCTCGAATTGAGCCGCTCTGGAGGCCGCTACAAGGTAGAGGCCTACGCTGTCGAGCCGCTCCCGCCCAATGCAGTGGTAGAAAAGAACATCGCTGAGCTGGAGGGTGTCGGCCAGGCGTTGTCACGTGTGGTCGCCAAGGCGCGGACCGCTGTGAAAACGTCTGCGGTCGCGGTTGCCGGCTCGGCGGTCATCACCAAAACCATCGAGATGGACGGCGGACTCTCGGACGACGAGCTGGAAAACCAGCTCAAGATCGAGGCCGACCAGTACATCCCCTATCCCCTCGAAGAGGTTGCCATCGACTTCGAGGTGCAAGGCACATCCGCGCGCAACGCAGAGCGCGTCGATGTTCTTCTTGCCGCTTGCCGCAAGGAAAACGTCGAGGTGCGCGAAGCTGCGCTGGCGCTCGCGGGTCTGACAGCCAAGGTCGTCGACGTCGAAGCCTATGCGCTGGAGCGAGCATTCAGTCTGCTGGGAGACCAGCTGGGCGGCAATGCCGACGAGCTCACAGTTGCGGTGGTCGATATCGGCGCCACCATGACCACGCTGAGCGTCCTGCACCACGGACGCACCATCTATACGCGCGAACAGCTCTTCGGTGGGCGTCAGTTGACCGAGGAAATCCAGCGTCGCTATGGCCTGTCGGTCGAAGAAGCTGGCCTTGCCAAGAAGCAGGGCGGTCTTCCGGATGACTACGACAGCGAAGTGCTGCAACCGTTCAAGGATGCCGTGGTCCAGCAGGTGTCTCGTTCCTTGCAGTTCTTTTTCGCCGCCGGTCAGTTCAACGATGTGGATTACATCCTGCTGGCGGGTGGCACTGCGTCCATCCCTGACCTGGATCGCCTGATCCAGCAGAAGATCGGCACTCCGACCCTGGTGGCCAACCCGTTCGCCGACATGGTGCTGAGCGGCAAGGTCAACGCCGGTGCGCTGGCCAGCGATGCGCCGGCGCTGATGATTGCCTGCGGTCTGGCGATGAGGAGTTTCGACTGATGGCACGCATCAACTTATTGCCCTGGCGAGAGCAACTGCGCGAGGAACGCAAGCAACGCTTCCTGGTGATCCTCGGTGCTGTGCTGCTGGCTTCCGGGGCCCTGATTTTCCTGGGGGACCAATACTTCAATTCGGCCATCGAGAACCAGAGCGCGCGTAATAATTTCCTGCGCAAGGAAATCGCCGTGCTGGATGCCCGGATCAAGGAGATCAGCGAGCTGAAGACCCGTCGCCAGCAGCTGCTGGAGCGGATGAAGATCATCCAGGACTTGCAGGGCAACCGCCCGATCATCGGCCGGGTGTTCGATCAGTTGGTTCGCACCTTGCCCGATGGCGTGTTCTTCACCGAGCTGAAGATGTCCGGGAAGTCCATTTCCATTGCGGGGGCAGCCGAATCCAACAATCGCGTCTCCAACCTGATGCGTAACCTGGATGCATCGGAGTGGCTGATGTCGCCGAACCTCACCGAAGTGAAGGCCGTCACTCAGGGTGCACTGGATCAGGCGAACGTCTTCCAGTTGACCGTGCAGCAGACCCAGCCCGGCGGCGAGGAACAGAACAAGACCAGCGCCGCGCAAGGAGCCAAGAAATGAGTCTGGCCAGTTCTCTGGAGAGCTTGCGCAAGATCGATATCAACGATCTTGACCTGAACAACCTCGGCTCCTGGCCGGCAGCGGTCAAGTTCATCGCCTGCGTACTGGTGATGGCTGTGGTACTGGTGCTCGGGTACAACTTCCACCTGAAGGATCTGCAGGATCAGCTGGACCGCAATCGCGACGAGGAGCAGACCCTCAAGCAGCAGTTCTCGACCAAGGCCTTCCAGGCGGCAAACCTGGACGCCTACAAGGTACAGATGAAGGAAATGGAAGAGTCCTTCGGTGCCTTGCTGCGTCAACTGCCGAGCGATACCGAGGTGCCCGGGCTGCTGGAAGACATCACCCGCACCGGTCTGGGCAGTGGCCTGGAGTTCGAAGAGATCAAGCTGCTGCCGGAAGTTACCCAGCAATTCTACATCGAGCTGCCGATCCAGATCAGCGTTGTAGGGGGGTATCACGACCTGGCTACCTTCGTCAGCGGTGTGGCCAGCCTGCCACGCATCGTGACGCTGCATGATTTCGACATCAAGCCGGCCAGCCCGGACAGCACCTCGAAGCTGCGCATGAGCATTCTGGCGAAGACCTATCGGTACAACGACAAGGGCGTGAAAGCTACTGTCCCGGCCGCAGGAGCGAAGAAGAAATGAGGGGGCGCCTGATCATTTGCAGTTTCCTGCTCCTGACCCTTAACGGCTGCGGCTCGGGAAGCGACTTTGCCGACTTGCAGAGTTTCATGGATGAAGTGCGCGCTCGCCCGAAAGGTGCCATCGAGCCGCTGCCGAAGTTCCAGGCATACGAGGCCTTCACGTACAGTGCTGCGTCCTTGCGCAGTCCTTTCCAGCCACCAGTGAAGATCGATCTGGCGGTCAAGCAGAAGGGCAACAAGGTCATCAAGCCTGACGAGACCCGGGTCAAGCAGTTCCTCGAGGGTTTCAATATCGAGACCTTCGAAATGGTCGGTACGCTGGGCAAGGACAGTCAGGTGTTTGCGCTCGTCAAAGGTGCAGGAGGGGTGCATCGGGTGCGGGTGGGTGACTACCTTGGGCGTAACGACGGCAAGATCGTTGCGATCAGCGAAGCCAAGATCGACGTGATTGAAATCGTTCCTGATGGTGAGGGTGGCTGGCTGGAGCGTCCGCGCAGCCTGACTCTCAAGGAACGCTCCTAAGGGCGGGGATGAACATGGATAACAAACAGCAGTCTGCACGACGGATTCAGACGATGAATAGAACGCTTTCCCGCCTGAGCATTTCCCTGCTCGCGGCCGTATTTGCGCCAGCTTTGCTGGCCGCCAACCTGCAGAGCGTCGATGTGGCGGCCCTGCCGGGAGACCGCGTGGAGCTCAAACTCGGTTTCGACGAGCCGGTGGCTGCACCGCGTGGCTATACCATCGAGCAGCCCGCGCGTATCGCACTGGATCTTCCGGGCGTGCAGAACAAGCTGGGTAGCAAGAACCGTGAACTGGGTGTGGGGAACGCCCGTAGCCTGACAGTCGTTGAGGCTAAGGATCGAACCCGTCTTATCGTCAACCTGAGCACCCTGGTGCCTTACAGCACGCGCGCCGAAGGTGCCAACCTGTATGTGGTGGTGGGTGGAGCAGGTTCTGCTTCCAGTTCATACGCTTCTGCGTCGCCGACTCCTTCGGCAGTTGCCAAGCCTGTGCAGGCCAAGCCTTACATTCCGGCTGGTAAGGCAATCCGCAATGTGGATTTCCAGCGCGGCGATCAGGGCGAAGGCAACGTCGTAATCGATCTTTCCGATCCGACGGTCAGCCCGGATATCCAGGAACAAGGCGGCAAGATCCGTCTGGACTTCCCTCGCACCCGGTTGCCGGACAATCTGCGCGTTCGTCTGGATGTGAAGGACTTCGCCACGCCGGTGCAGTTCGTCAATGCATCCGCTTCGGGCGACAAGGCCAGCATCTTGATCGAACCGACCGGGCTGTATGACTATCTGGTCTACCAGACCGACAATCGCATGACCGTCAGCATTAAGCCGCTGACCCAGGACGATGCCGAGAAGCGCAAGAAAGACACCTTTGCCTATACCGGCGAGAAGCTGTCGCTGAACTTCCAGGACATCGATGTGCGCTCGGTCTTGCAGTTGATTGCCGACTTCACCGACCTGAACCTGGTGGCATCGGATACCGTGCAGGGCAACATCACCCTGCGCCTGCAGAATGTGCCTTGGGACCAGGCGCTGGACCTGGTGCTCAAGACCAAGGGCCTGGACAAGCGCAAGGTCGGCAATGTGCTGCTGGTTGCGCCGGCCGATGAAATCGCGGCTCGCGAGCGCCAGGAACTGGAAGCACAGAAGCAGATTTCCGAGCTGGCCCCCCTGCGCCGTGAGCTGATCCAGGTCAACTACGCCAAGGCATCGGATATCGCCAAACTGTTCAGCTCGGTGACTGGTGCAGGGGCTCCAGGTGCTCCAGCTGCAGCACAGGGTGATAACCGTGGATCAATCACCGTAGATGATCGTACCAACAGCATCATCGCCTACCAGACGCAGGATCGCCTGGATGAGCTGCGCCGTATCGTTGCTCAGCTGGATATTCCGGTACGTCAGGTGATGATCGAGGCGCGTATCGTTGAGGCTTCGGTCGATTACAGCAAGAGTCTCGGGGTCCGTTGGGGGGGGGCCTTTACCTTCGGAAACTGGGCCAGTTGGGGCAAGAACGGGAACATTGGTACCGGCGGCGATAACGGCACCAGCTGCGGTCCGTTCGGTGGTGGTGGCTGTACCCTGCCGACAACCAACAACGTTCCTACTCCGTCGGTTGACCTTGGTGTGACCAACAGCACTTCTGGCATCGGCATCGGCTTCGTGTCCAACAATGCGATTCTGGATCTGCAATTGTCGGCGATGGAGAAGGGCGGTAACGGCGAAGTCGTATCCCAGCCGAAGGTTGTCACTTCCGACAAGGAAACTGCCAAGATCCTGAAAGGTACGGAGATTCCGTACCAGGAAGCCAGTTCCAGTGGTGCAACATCGGTTTCCTTCAAGGAAGCTGCATTAGCGCTGGAAGTGACTCCGCAGATCACCCCAGACAATCGCATCATCATGGAAGTGAAGGTCAACAAGGACGAGCCGGACTTCGCCAACGCGCTGAACGGCATTCCGCCGATCAAGAAGAACGAAGTGAACGCCAAGGTGCTGGTCAACGATGGCGAGACCATCGTAATCGGTGGCGTGTTCTCCAACACCCAGACCAAAGCCGTGGACAAGGTTCCGTTCCTGGGTGACGTTCCGGTGCTGGGCCGACTGTTCCGTCGAGATTCGGTAACCGACAGCAAGAACGAGCTACTGGTTTTCCTTACCCCGCGGATCATGAATAATCAGGCCATTGCAGTCGGCCGTTGATCAATGTCGTGTCCAATTTGATTCTGGTAGGCCCGATGGGGGCTGGTAAAAGCACCATCGGGCGTCTTCTCGCCAAAGAGCTTCACCTCGTCTTCAAAGATTCGGATAAAGAGATCGAGCAGCGCTGCGGAGCCAACATCCCCTGGATATTCGATGTCGAGGGCGAGGCGGGCTTCCGTGAGCGTGAGCAGGCGATGCTGGCCGAGTTGTGCGATGAAGGGGGCATGGTCATTGCCACCGGTGGCGGCGCGGTGATGCGCGACGCCAATCGGCTCATCCTCAAGGCCGGCGGCAAGGTGATCTACCTGCACGCCTCGGTCGAACAGCAGATTTCCCGCACGGCGCGCGACAAGAATCGCCCGCTGCTGCAGAAGCCCAATCCGGACCAGATCCTTCGTGATCTCATGCAGATGCGCGACCCGCTCTATCGCGAAATCGCCGACGTGATCATCGAAACCGACGAGCGGCCTCCACGCCTGGTCGTACTGGAGATTCTGGAGCGGTTGCGTGAGCTTGAGCGCCATTAACGGCGCTGCAATCTGCGGTATCCTAGTCCCCTTTCTTGCCTGGGGGTTTCATGCGCACACTCAACGTCGATCTGGCCGATCGCAGCTACCCGATCTACATCGGTGAAGGGCTGCTGGACGATCCGCGCTACTTCGAGCCGCATATTCGCGGCCGCCAGGTAGCCATCGTCACCAACGAAACCATCGCGCCGCTGTACCTGGATCGACTGCAGAAGACCCTGGCCGGCTACAAGGTCACCACGGTCGTGCTCCCCGACGGAGAGGCCTACAAGCAGTGGGAAACCCTGCAACTGATCTTCGATGGCCTGCTGACCGCGCGCCATGACCGCAAGACCACCCTGATTGCACTGGGCGGTGGCGTCATCGGCGACATGACCGGTTTCGCGGCGGCCTGTTACCAGCGTGGTGTCGACTTTATCCAGGTGCCGACCACCCTGCTGTCCCAGGTGGACTCCTCGGTCGGCGGCAAGACCGGCATCAACCACCCGCTGGGCAAGAACATGGTCGGGGCCTTCTACCAGCCCCAGGCCGTGGTCATCGATACCGCGACCCTGAAGACCCTGCCGCCGCGCGAGCTGTCGGCGGGCTTGGCGGAAGTGGTCAAGTACGGCTTCATCTGCGACGAGCCCTTCCTCACCTGGCTGGAAGCGCACATGGATGACCTCCTGGCGTTGGAGCCCACCGCGCTGACCGAGGCCATCGAGCGCTCCTGCGCCGCCAAGGCGCGAGTGGTCGGCGCCGACGAGAAGGAAACCGGCGTCCGCGCCACGCTCAACCTGGGCCACACCTTCGGCCACGCCATCGAGACCCACATGGGTTATGGCGTCTGGTTGCACGGTGAGGCGGTGGGTGCGGGAACCGTGATGGCACTTGAGATGTCGCATCGGCTGGGATGGCTGACAAAGGCCGAACTCGACCGCGGTATCCGCCTGCTTGCTGCGGCGAAACTGCCGGTGGTCCCGCCGCAGGAAATGAACGCCGAGCATTTTCTCGAGCACATGGCTGTCGACAAGAAAGTGCTCGATGGCCGTTTGCGTCTGGTATTGCTCCAAGGGCTGGGGGGCGCGGTCGTGACCGCCGAATTCCCCCGTGAGATTCTGGAAGAAACACTGCGCGCTGACTACCAGGCACTGGTCGGTCAGGCAGGAGAACACTGAGGTCCCATGTCCAGCTTGCATGCCGATGAGGCCTTCCTGGCCCACTACCAGTTCAGCCACGATCCGTTCGCACCGCGGGTCCCGGGCTTCAAGTTCTTCCCGGCGCAGCGCAAGCCCGTACTGGGCCAGCTGCACCACCTAGCGCGCTACAGCCACCTGCTGCTGGCCGTCACCGGCCCGCTGGGCAGCGGCAAGACGCTGCTGCGCCAGGCGCTGGTGGCCAGCACCAACAAGGACGCCGTCTCCAGTGTGGTGATTTCCGGTCGCTCAGTGACCGACGAAGCCACTCTGCTGCGGCAGCTCGCGCAAGGCCTGGGTATCACCCAGACCAGCATCGAGGCGATCCTCGCCAAGGTCGCCCAGTTGGCGATCACCGGGCAGGACGTTTATCTGCTGGTGGACGACGCCGAGCAACTGCGCGACGACGCCCTCGAAGTCCTGCTGCTGCTGGCTGCCGGCAACTCCGAAGCGCGCCTGCACGTCTTCCTGTTCGGCGAGCCCGAGTTGCTGTCGCGCCTGGAAGTGCTGTCCGAAGGCGAGGAGCGCTTCCATGCCATCGAACTGCAACCCTACAGCGAGGAAGAGACCCGCGAGTACCTAGCGCAGCGCCTGGAAGGCGCGGGGCAGGGCATCGAGCTGATCTCCGCCGACCTGCTGGCCGACATTCACGAACAATCCGGTGGTTGGCCGGGCACTATCAACCAGACCGCCCGCGACGCGATGATCGAGGCGATGCTGGCGGATCGTAGCGGCGAGCGCAAAGCGGCCGGTGCCGGCTTCAAGCTGCCGAAGAAACATCTGGCCATCCTGGGCGTGGTCGCGATTGGCGTCATCGCTGCCTGGTTCATGCAGGGCAAGACCACCAAGCCGGAGACAGCGAGCAGCACCGCTGCGCAGACTTCGTCGCAACTGCCGCTGAATGGCGCTGCACCGCAGCCGAACGCTCAGCCGCAGCCTGATGCCCAGGGTAATGGCCCGTCGGTGGAGTTCGCTGGCTCCAACCAGCCGCTGCCGTTGCCGCTGGTCGGTGAAAGCCAGCCGGTGATCCGCGAGCCGATGGCCCAGGCCGGCGGCCAGGAGGATGCCGACGAAGGCGCCATGCCGTCCGCAGCCATTCCGCCGACCGTGACCACCACCGCGCCGCCGGTGACTCCGCTGGCCAATAACGGCCCTAAACCGCTGAACCCGGTTCCGCCGGCCCCCGCCCAACAGCAGGCAGCTATCCAGCCCACGCCGACTCCGGCGGCTACGCCGCGCCCGGAGCCGGTCAAGCCGGCCGCTACCGCACCGGCCAAGCCTGTCCAGACTGCCAAGCCGGCAGCGTCCAAACCTGCCACCACCGTTGCCAGCGCCAAGCCGGCGACCGCCGCCAGCAAGCCCGTCGCAGCCGTCGGCAGTGCCGGCGGCAGCAACTGGTATCAGTCCCAGGCCGGGTCGCGCTACTCCGTGCAGGTGCTGGGCACCGGTTCCGAAGCCAGTGCCAAGGCCTTCATCAGCCAGCAGGGCGGTGGCGAGTACCGCTACTTCCGCAAGAACCTGCAGGGCAAGCCGTTCTATGTGGTGACCTACGGCAACTTCGCTGACCGTAATGCCGCCCAGGCTGCGATCAAGAAGCTGCCGGCGAAGATCCAGGCCTCCAAGCCCTGGGCCCGACCCTTCTCCAGCATCCAGCAGGACATCGCCGGGGCGCGCTGAAAGGTCGCACTGTCGCAATACTGAAAAAGCCGAGCCCCATACCCTGGGTCTCGGCTTTTTTATTGGCTTGTTTCTTTTGTTGCATTCTTATAAAAATGCGACATCGGGTGTCAGTAGTGCGTCAAAAAAATTAAGTGACGTCGCTTTCCCCGTGTGTACAATGACCTCCCTTTGCCTATCGGAAACTCGCCGTTTGAGCGGGTAGACAGGCGAAGTGCTTGAAGAGGGTCTGCTGACGTTTCGTCATGGCCAGGGCCGGAACCGCCGCCGCGTTGGGTAAGACGTGGCAACTCGCGCGGAACGGTCATTCCAGGTGAACCAGGGGCTACAACGGCGCTGCACGATAGAGGCGGCCCGAGCCTTTAGGGTGCGCGGGAAACGAGCCTGCACGGCGAAACAGGGCGATGGCGAAACGTCAGCAGACCCTGGAATTTATAAAAGTTTTGCCGGTGAGAGTTCCCTATGAAAGCAGGTCTGTACCATCCTGAGACGTTCAAGGATAACTGCGGATTCGGTCTGATCGCCCATATGACGGGCGAGGCAAGCCACGAACTTCTGCAAACCGCCATCGAAGCACTGACCTGCATGACCCACCGAGGTGGGATCAACGCGGACGGAAAAACCGGGGACGGTTGTGGGCTGCTGATCCAGAAGCCCGACCAGTTCCTGCGCGCCGTGGCCAAGGAATCCTTCAACGCCGAGCTGCCCGCCCAGTACGCCGTGGGCATGGTCTTCTTCAACCAGGACCCGGTGAAAGCCGAAGCCGCCCGCGCGAACATGAACCGCGAGATCGAGCGTGCGGGCCTTACGCTGGTCGGCTGGCGCAAGGTGCCGATCGACACCAGCGTGCTGGGTCGCCTGGCGCTGGAGCGCCTGCCGCAGATCGAGCAGGTGTTCATCGGCGGCGAAGGCCTGTCCGACCAGGAATTCGCGGTCAAGCTGTTCAGCTCCCGTCGCCGTTCCTCCGTGGCCAACGCCGAGGACGCCGACCACTACGTCTGCAGCTTCTCGCACAAGACCATCATCTATAAGGGCCTGATGATGCCGGCGGACCTCGCCGCCTTCTATCCGGACCTCTCCGACGAGCGCCTGAAGACCGCCATCTGCGTCTTCCACCAGCGCTTCTCCACCAACACCCTGCCGAAATGGCCGCTGGCCCAGCCGTTCCGCCTGCTGGCGCACAACGGCGAGATCAACACCATCACCGGCAACCGCAACTGGGCCCAGGCCCGTCGTGCAAAGTTCGCCAACGAGTGGATGCCGGACCTGGACGAGCTCGGCCCGCTGGTCAACCGCGTGGGTTCGGACTCCTCCAGCATGGACAACATGCTCGAGCTGATGGTCACCGGCGGCATGGACATGTTCCGTGGCCTGCGCATGATCATTCCGCCGGCCTGGCAGAACGTCGAGACCATGGACGCCGACCTGCGCGCGTTCTACGAATTCAACTCGCTGCACATGGAGCCGTGGGACGGTCCCGCCGGCGTCGTGCTGACCGACGGCCGCTACGCCGTCTGCCTGCTCGACCGCAACGGCCTGCGCCCGTCGCGCTGGGTCACCACCAAGAACGGCTACATCACCCTCGCCTCGGAAATCGGCGTGTGGGACTACAAGCCCGAGGATGTCATCGCCAAGGGCCGTGTCGGCCCGGGGCAGATCCTCGCGGTGGACACCGAGACTGGCCAGCTGCTGCAGACCGAGGACATCGACAACCGCCTGAAGTCGCGCCACCCGTACAAGCAGTGGCTGCGCCAGAGCGCGCTGCGCATCCAGGCCACCCTGGACGACGACCAGGGCGTAGCCAGCTACGACGGCGACCAGCTCAAGCAGTACATGAAGATGTTCCAGGTCACCTTCGAGGAGCGTGACCAGGTGCTGCGCCCGCTCGCCGAGCAGGGCCAGGAGGCCGTCGGCTCGATGGGCGACGACACCCCGATGGCGGTGCTGTCCAAGCGCATCCGCTCGCCGTACGACTACTTCCGTCAGGTCTTCGCGCAGGTCACCAACCCGCCGATCGACCCGCTGCGCGAAGCGATCGTGATGTCCCTGGAAACCTGTCTGGGCATCGAGCAGAACATCTTCGAAGAGTCCCCGCACCACGCCAACCAGGCGATCCTGACCACCCCGGTGATCTCCCCGGCCAAGTGGCGGACCCTGATGAACCTGGAGCGTCCGGGCTTCGACCTGCACCACATTGACCTGAACTACGACGAGACCGTCGGCCTCGAAGCGGCTGTGCGCAACATCGCCGACCAGGCCGAGGAAGCCGTGCGCGCCGGCAAGGTGCTGCTGGTGCTCTCCGACCGCCACATCGCCCCGGGCAAGCTGCCGGTGCACGCGGCCCTGGCCGTCGGCGCCGTGCACCATCGCCTGGTGCAGACCGGCCTGCGCTGCGACTCCAACATCCTGGTGGAAACCGCCACCGCCCGTGACCCGCACCACTTCGCGGTGCTGGTGGGCTTCGGTGCGTCCGCGGTCTACCCGTTCCTCGCCTACGAGGTGCTGGCCGACCTGATCCGCACCGGCGAAGTGCTGGGCGACCTCTACGAGGTGTTCAAGTACTACCGCAAGGGCATCTCCAAGGGGATGCTGAAGATCCTCTCGAAGATGGGCATCTCCACCATCGCCTCCTACCGTGGCGCCCAGCTGTTCGAAGCCATCGGCCTGGCCGACGAAGTCACCGGCCTGTGCTTCCCGGGTACCCCGAGCCGTATCCAGGGCGCGCGCTTCCTCGACATCGAGAACGAGCAGAAGCTGCTGGCCAACGAAGCCTGGAACAACCGCAAGGCGATCCAGCAGGGCGGCCTGCTGAAGTTCGTCTACGGCGGCGAGTACCACGCCTACAACCCGGACGTGGTGAACACCCTGCAGGCCGCCGTGCAGCAGGGCGACTACGCCAAATTCAAGGAATACACCGCGCTGGTGGACAGCCGCCCGGTGTCCATGCTGCGCGACCTGCTCAAGGTGAAACCTGCCGAGCAGCCGCTGAGCCTGGACGAGATCGAGCCGCTGGAAGCCATCTTCAAGCGCTTCGACGCCGCCGGCATTTCCCTCGGCGCGCTGTCGCCGGAGGCCCACGAGGCACTGGCCGAGGCGATGAACCGCCTGGGCGGCCGCTCCAACTCCGGTGAAGGCGGCGAGGACCCGGCGCGCTACGGCACGCTGAAGAGCTCGAAGATCAAGCAGGTGGCCACCGGCCGCTTTGGCGTGACTCCGGAATACCTGGTCAACGCTGAAGTCCTGCAGATCAAGGTGGCCCAGGGCGCCAAGCCCGGCGAAGGCGGCCAACTGCCGGGCGGCAAGGTCAACGGTCTGATCGCCCGCCTGCGCTACGCAGTTCCCGGCGTGACCCTGATCTCGCCGCCGCCGCACCACGACATCTACTCCATCGAAGACCTCGCCCAACTGATCTTCGACCTCAAGCAGGTCAACCCGCAGGCACTGGTCTCGGTGAAGCTGGTGTCCGAACCGGGCGTGGGCACCATCGCCGCCGGCGTGGCCAAGGCCTATGCCGACCTGATCACCATCTCCGGCTACGACGGCGGTACCGGTGCATCGCCGATCACCTCCATCAAGTACGCGGGTTCGCCGTGGGAGCTGGGCCTCGCCGAGGCGCACCAGACCCTGCGCGGCAACGACCTGCGCGGCAAGGTCCGCGTGCAGACCGACGGCGGCCTGAAGACCGGCCTGGACGTCATCAAGGCGGCGATCCTCGGCGCCGAGAGCTTCGGCTTCGGTACCGCGCCGATGATCGCCCTGGGCTGCAAGTACCTGCGCATCTGCCACCTGAACAACTGCGCCACCGGCGTTGCCACCCAGAATGACAAGCTGCGCAAGGACCACTTCATTGGCACCGTGGACATGGTGGTGAACTTCTTCACCTTCATCGCCAGCGAGACCCGCGAGTGGCTGGCCAAGCTCGGCGTGCGCAGCCTGGAAGAGCTGATCGGCCGCACCGACCTGCTGGAAATCCTCCCGGGCGAGACGCCCAAGCAGGGCAACCTCGACCTCACGCCGCTGCTGGGCAGCGACCTGATCCCGGCCGAGAAGCCGCAGTTCTGCATCGTGGAGAAGAACCCGCCGTTCGACCAGGGCCTGCTGGCCGAGAAGATGGTCGACCTGGCGCGCGGCGCCATCGAAGGTGCCAAGGGCGGCGAGTACGAACTGGATATCTGCAACTGCGACCGTTCCATCGGCGCGCGGATTTCCGGCGAGATCGCCAAGGTCCACGGCAACCAGGGCATGGTCAAGGCGCCGATCACCTTCCGCTTCAAGGGCACTGCGGGCCAGAGCTTCGGCGTGTGGAACGCCGGCGGCCTGCACCTGTACCTGGAAGGTGACGCCAACGACTACGTGGGCAAGGGCATGACCGGCGGCAAGCTGGTCGTCACCCCGCCCAAGGGCAGCCCGTTCAAGTCGCAGGAGTCGGCCATCGTCGGCAACACCTGCCTGTACGGCGCCACTGGCGGCAAGCTGTTCGCCGCCGGTACCGCGGGCGAGCGTTTTGGCGTGCGTAACTCCGGCGCCCATGCCGTCGTGGAAGGCACCGGTGACCACTGCTGCGAGTACATGACCGGCGGTTTCATCTGTGTTCTGGGCAAGACCGGCTACAACTTCGGCTCCGGTATGACCGGTGGCTTTGCTTATGTCCTCGACCTGGACAACACCTTCGTTGACCGCGTGAACCATGAGCTGGTGGAGATCCAGCGGATCAGCGGCGAGGCGATGGAAGCCCAGCGCAGCCACCTGCGCAAGGTGCTGGTCGAGTACGTGGCGGAAACCGCGAGCGAGTGGGGCGCGCATCTGCTGGAGAACCTCGACGACTACCTGCGTCGGTTCTGGCTGGTGAAACCGAAGGCCGCCAGCCTCGGTTCCCTGCTGACCAGCACCCGTGCCAACCCGCAATAAGCGCCTGAAGTTTGATGAGGTCTCTAAATGTCTGAACGTCTGAGTTCTGATCGCCTGAATAACGACTTCCAGTTCATCGAAGTCGGGCGCAAGGATCCGAAGAAGAAGCTTCTTCGCCAGCGCAAGCGCGAGTTCGTGGAAATCTACGACCTGTTCAAGCCGCAACAGGCGGCTGACCAGGCCCACCGTTGCCTGGGCTGCGGCAACCCCTACTGCGAGTGGAAGTGCCCGGTGCACAACTTCATCCCCAACTGGTTGAAGCTGGTCTCCGAAGGCAACATCCTCGCCGCCGCCGAACTGTCCCATCAGACCAACACCCTGCCGGAAGTCTGCGGCCGGGTGTGCCCGCAGGATCGCCTGTGCGAAGGCGCCTGCACCCTGAACGACGGCTTCGGCGCGGTCACCATCGGCTCGGTGGAGAAGTACATCACCGATACCGCCTTCGCCATGGGCTGGCGCCCGGACATGTCCAAGGTCAAGCCCACCGGAAAGCGCGTCGCCGTGATCGGTGCGGGCCCGGCGGGCCTGGGCTGCGCCGACGTGCTGGTGCGTAACGGCGTGACTCCGGTGGTGTTCGACAAGAACCCGGAAATCGGCGGCCTGCTGACCTTCGGCATCCCCGAGTTCAAGCTGGAGAAGCAGGTGCTGTCGCGCCGTCGCGAAGTCTTCACCGGCATGGGCATCGAGTTCCGCCTGAACACCGAGATCGGCAAGGACATCACCCTGTCGCAACTGCTCGATGAGTACGATGCCGTGTTCATGGGCATGGGCACCTACACCTACATGAAAGGCGGCTTCCCCGGCGAGGACCTGCCCGGCGTGCACGACGCGCTGGACTTCCTGATCGCCAACGTGAACCGCAACCTGGGCTTCGAGAAGTCGCCGGAAGACTTCGTCGACATGAAGGGCAAGCGCGTCGTGGTACTGGGCGGTGGCGACACCGCGATGGACTGCAACCGCACCTCGATTCGCCAGGGCGCCAAGAGCGTGACCTGCGCCTACCGTCGTGACGAAGAGAACATGCCCGGCTCGCGCAAAGAGGTGAAGAACGCCAAGGAAGAAGGCGTGAAGTTCCTCTTCAACCGCCAGCCCATCGCCATTGTCGGCGAGGACAAGGTGGAAGGCGTGAAGGTGGTCGAGACCCGTCTCGGTGAACCGGACGCCCGTGGCCGCCGCAGCCCCGAGCCGATCCCGGGCTCCGAGGAAATCATCCCGGCCGAAGCCGTGCTGATCGCCTTCGGCTTCCGTCCGAGCCCGGCGCCGTGGTTCGACCAGCACCAGGTGGAAATCGACAGCCAGGGCCGTGTCATCGCCCCGGCCGCCGCGCAGTTCAAGCACCAGACCAGCAACCCGAAGATCTTCGCTGGCGGCGACATGGTCCGTGGTTCCGACCTGGTGGTGACGGCGATCTTCGAAGGCCGCACGGCAGCCGAAGGTATCCTCGACTACCTGGGCGTCTGAGTGCGTTCCCTGTAGGGCGAATAAGGCAGAATGCCTTATCCGCCGCGGCGGATAACGCCTGTGGCGTTATGCGCCCTACGAGAATGGCGCAGCGACAAACTGTCGCGATGGACGAAAGGCACGGCACCCGCCGTGCCTTTTCGTTTGGGCTTTGCGAAAATGCCCGCACTTTTTTTCCGGATGCCGTTATGACTGCCCTGAAGAACGATCGCTTCCTCCGCGCCCTGCTCAAGCAGCCCGTCGATGTCACCCCCGTCTGGATGATGCGCCAGGCCGGCCGCTACCTGCCGGAGTACCGCGCCACGCGCGCCAAGGCCGGTGACTTCATGAGCCTGTGCATGAACCCGCAGATGGCCTGCGAAGTGACCCTGCAGCCGCTGGACCGCTACCCGCAGCTGGACGCGGCGATCCTCTTCTCCGACATCCTCACTATCCCCGACGCCATGGGCCAGGGCCTGTACTTCGAAACCGGCGAAGGTCCGCGCTTCAAGAAGGTCGTCAGCACCCAGGCCGACATCGACGCCCTGCCGATCCCCGATCCGGAGAAGGACCTGGGCTACGTGATGGACGCCGTGCGCACCATCCGCCGCGAGCTGAATGGCCGCGTCCCGCTGATCGGCTTCTCCGGCAGCCCCTGGACCCTGGCCACCTACATGGTCGAAGGCGGCTCCAGTCGTGACTTCCGCAAGACCAAGGCGATGCTCTACGACAACCCGCAGGCCCTGCACGCGCTGTTGGACAAGCTGGCCCAGTCGGTCACCAGCTACCTCAACGGCCAGATCCTTGCCGGCGCACAGGCGGTGCAGATCTTCGATTCCTGGGGTGGTGCGCTGTCGGCGGCGGCCTACCAGGAGTTCTCCCTGGCCTACATGCAGAAGATCGTCGACGGTCTGATCCGCGAACACGAAGGCCGCCGTGTGCCGGTGATCCTCTTCACCAAGGGTGGCGGCCTCTGGCTGGAGTCCATGGCCAATACCGGCGCCGAAGCCCTGGGCCTGGACTGGACCTGCGATATCGGCAGCGCCCGCGCCCGCGTCGGCGACAAGGTTGCCCTGCAGGGCAACATGGACCCGGCAGTGCTTTACGCCAAGCCGGACGCCATTCGCACTGAAGTCGCACGCATCCTCGGTGCCTTTGGTAACGGCAATGGCCACGTGTTCAACCTCGGCCACGGCATCACCCCGGAAGTCGACCCGGCCCATGCCGGTGCCTTCTTCGAGGCCGTGCACGAGCTGTCGGCACAGTACCACTGAGCCTGATGCCGAACTGAAAAGCCCCGCGGATGCGGGGCTTTTTCGTTTCTGGCTCCGGGGTTCGCGACCCGGCACCGGGCCTGCCGGCGTATCGCAAACCAACCTCGCACCGGCAAAAGCCAATCCGCGTGTGGGAGCGGACTCCGTCCGTGATCGGCCCGAACAGCAGAGGCTTTCCCCGACAACAAAAAAGCCCCGCTTCACAGCGGGGCTTTTCGTTCCCTCATGGAGCATCAGGCCCCATCAGAGCGCGTCACGCGGCATCGCCCACCAGGCCGGCGGCGCGCTGGGCCTTGCGGCGGTTGGACACCAGCAGGCCGGAGCAGACCACTACGACGGTCAGCAGGGTAGTGGCGACCACTTCCATGCGGTGATCCGGACGGATCAGCATGATCACCAGGGCGCCGACGATGAACAGAATCACCGCCCAGGTCAGCCAGGGGAACAGCCACATCTTCAGCTTCAGCTGGTGGCCCTGGGCGAGCAGCTTCTTGCGCATGCGCAGCTGCGACAGGGCGATCACCAGGTACACCAGCAGGGCGATGGCGCCGGAACTGGCCAGCAGGAAGTTGAACACTTCGGCCGGGGCGAGGTAGTTGGCGAAGGTGCAGAGGAACGCCATGGCGGTGGACAGCAGCACGGCATACACCGGAGTACGGCTGACGCTGGTTACCTGGGCGATCTTCGGTGCATCGCCGCGCTTGCTCAGCGAGTACATCATGCGCGAAGCGGTGTAGAGCGCCGAGTTCAGGCAGCTGGTTACCGAGACGAGGACGATGATGTCGACGATCAGCTTGGCGTACGGGATGTGCAGGTGTTCCAGCACGGTCTGGTAGGAGCCCATGCTCACCAGGCGCGGGTCGTTCCACGGCACCAGGCAGACCACGATCAGGATCGACAGCAGGTAGAACAGCGCGATACGCCAGATTACCGAGTTGGTGGCACGGGTGATCTGCTGCTCCGGGTCCTTGGACTCGGTGGCGGCGATGGTGACGATTTCCGAGCCCATGAAGGAGAACATGGTGGTCAGCAGCGCCGCGAGCACGGCGCCCCAGCCCTTGGGCAGGAAGCCTTCGCTGGTCAGGTGGCCGATGCCGGAGACTTCGCTGTTGGGCGAGAAGCCGAAAATGGCCGCGCAGCCCAGCACCAGGAAGGCGATGATCGAGACGACCTTGATCAGCGCCAGCCAGAACTCGAACTCACCGTAGTTCTTCACGCTGAACAGGTTGGTCACGGTCAGCGCGGAGGTGATCAGGAAGGCCAGCACCCAGATCGGCGCGCCGGGGAACCAGGCGTGGATGATGGCCGCGGCGGCGTTGGCCTCCAGCGGGATCACCAGGACCCAGAACCACCAGTACAACCAGCCGATGGTGAAACCGGCCCAGTGCCCGATGGCACGGTCGGCGTAGGTGGAGAAGGAGCCGCTGTCCGGCTGCGCGACGGCCATTTCGGCCAGCATGCGCATCACCAGGACCACCAGCAGGCCGGCGACCAGATAGGAAATCATGACGGCCGGGCCGGCTTCGGCGATGGCGTGGCCGGAGCCTACGAACAGGCCTGCGCCGATGGCGCCGGCGATCGAAAGCATCGTGACGTGACGATTTTGCAGGCCCTGGGAGAGCCCGGAGGTTGGGGTGCTGCTCATGCTTTACCTACAACTACGGAGGGAATTGCGTACTGCGGGAGTCGAGGTCCGTTTCAGGATTCCAACAAGTCGTTCGACATTGTGAACGCAAGGATCGCGCCACACTTTGTTACGACTTAAGTCGTAGGTTGGAAATTTATCCTACAACGCCCGCCTGGCAGGCGTTATCGGATCTGAGATTAATGTCTTTGCACGACAGTTCCATGTCGTTTTAAGACATGCACGATGTCGTGTGTGTAGAAACTACCCAGCTTTGTTGGGTGCAGGAAGGTCGCGCGGTAACACTGGCAGGCGTGCCAGGTGCAGGGCCACCAGCAGGCCGATGCCCAGCAGGCTGGCGATGAACAGGCCCACGCCGTTCCAACCGTACTGGTGCCAGAACAGCCCGCCAGCGGTGCCGGCGACGCTGGAGCCGACGTAGTAGCTGAACAGGTACAGAGAGGAGGCCTGGCCTTTGGCCTTCAGAGCGCGGCGGCCGATCCAGCTGCTGGCCACCGAATGCGCGCCGAAGAAGCCGAAGGTGAAGATCAGCAGACCGACCAGGACCACGGCCAGCGGTTGCAGTAGGGTGATCAGCACGCCGCCGAGCATCAGCGCGATCATCGCCCAGAGCACCTTGCGCCGACCCAGCTTGTCGGCCAGCGAACCGACCCACGCCGAACTGTAGATGCCCGAGAGGTAGACCAGCGAGAGCACGCCGACGATGGCCTGGCTCAGGTGATAAGGCTCAGCCAGCAGGCGATAGCCGATGTAGTTGAACAGGGTGACGAAGGCACCCATCAGCAGGAAGGCTTCGAGAAACAGCCAGGGCAGGCCGGCATCGCGGAAATGTCCGGTGAATCCCTCGATGAGCCGGCGTGGCTTGAGCGGTGCCGGACGGAAGTTCTTCGATTCGGGAAGGATGCGCCAGAACAGCAGCGCCGCGGCCAGGGCGAGCACACCCAGGGTGGCTAGCGCCACGTGCCAGTTCACGTAGTCCACCAGCACGCCGCTGATCAAGCGGCCGCTCATGCCGCCGATGGCGTTGCCGCCGATGTACAGCCCCATGGACAGCCCGATGTGTTGCGGGTGGATTTCCTCGGAAAGGTAGGTCATGCCCACCGCCGCCAGGCCGCTGAGGGACAGGCCGAGCAGCGCGCGCATGGCCAGCACGCCGTGCCAGGTCGGCATCAGCGAGCTGCCAATGGTAAACAGGGCGGCGAGGACCAGCGAAGCAACCATGATCGGCTTGCGTCCGATGGCGTCGGAGATCGGCCCGGTGACGAGCAGGCCGAAGGCCATGGTGACGGTGGAGATCGACAGTACCAGGCTGCTCTGCGCGGCGGTCAGGCCAAAGGCCTTGGACAGCACCGGCATCATCGGCTGCACGCAGTAGAGCAGGGCGAAGGTGGCGAAGCCACCGGAGAACAGCGCCAGCGAGGTGCGCATGAAGGCCGGGGTGCCTTTCTCTATGTAGGTTTCGATTTCCTCGACGACGCGCACCACGTCGCCGTTGGCTTCACGCGCGCTCTCGCGCAGATTCGCCAGCACCTCCGCCGGATCGTTGGCGGCTACCGGTTCTTGTACGACGGTCGGTTCGGCCGCCATGGGATGTTCTTCCCGCAAAGCCCGCAGTGCAGGTTGACTCACGACACACCTCAAGTAGATGACAGCAGAGGGCCTGGAATGGCGGCAGGGTTCCGCGCGGCCAGGCAGGGAGCAGGTTGGTAGTCGTTATTGGGCTTGTGTGGAAAGGATAAGGAGCGGGCTTTATTATTTCCAATATATTAATCGACACGTTTGATTCGTTTTACGAATCACTTATGCGGGGGCGGAATGGAACTGCGACACCTGCGTTATTTCATCGCCGTGGCGGAAGAGCTGCACTTCGGCCGCGCGGCCGAGCAACTGGGGATTTCCCAGCCGCCGCTGAGTCAGCAGATCCAGGCGCTGGAGGAAGAGATCGGCGCGCGCCTGCTGGAGCGCACCAACCGCCGTGTGGCGCTCACCGAGGCCGGCAAGCTGTTTCTCGACGAGGCGCGGCAGGTACTGCAGCAGGTGGACCGCGCCGTGCTGCTGGCCCGGCGCGCGCATCAGGGCGAGATCGGTGAACTGAAGGTCGGCTTCACCGCGTCGGCGCCGTTCACCTCCAGCATCCCGCGCGCGATTCTGGCGTTCCGCCAGGCCTATCCGGACGTGCATCTGGACCTGCAGGAGCTGAGCAGCGGGCAGGCGGTGCAGGCATTGCTGGAGGAGCGCGTACAGGTGGGACTGATTCGCCCGATCCCGCTGCCGGAAACCCTGGAGGCCGTGGAGCTGTTCAGCGAACCGCTGGTGGCTGTGCTGCGCGCCGATCATCCGCTGGCGCAGGCCAGCCAGGAGGGCCTGGAGTTCGCCGAACTGGCAGACGAGCCTTTCGTATTCTTCCCGCGCAGCTATGGCACGGGGCTCTACAGCCAACTGATGGCGCTCTCACGACAGGCCGGCTTCAGCCCGCGCATCGCCCAGGAAGCGGGAGAGGCGATGACCATCATCGGTCTGGTGGCGGCGGGGCTGGGGGTGTCGATGTTGCCGGCGTCGTTCCGCCGTACGCGGGTGGACGGCGTGGTCTATCGCACCCTGAGCGATCCGGGCGCTACCAGCTCGGTATGGCTGGTGCGGCGGCGCAACGAGACGTCACGCCTGGCGCAGTCGTTCTTCGACCTGGTGACCGAGGAAGTGAAGGCTCAGCACGGCGCCCGCTGAGCAGGGGCAAATATACCGGGCTGCTGCGCTCGCCCTTGTCATGGGCTTTGCATAGAATCCACCGGCACTCGATTGGTTCCTGGAGGGACGGCTCATGCGGCGTGTGGTGTTCAATCAGAAGGGCGGGGTCGGCAAGTCCAGCATCGCCTGCAACCTGGCGGCAGTGAGCGCAGCGGAGGGCCACCGCACCTTGCTGGTGGACCTCGATGCCCAGGCCAACTCCACCCACTACCTCACCGGTCTGACCGGCGAAGATCTCCCGGTGGGCATCGCCGATTTCTTCAAGCAGACGCTTTCGTCCGGACCTTTCAGCCGCAAAGGCAAGGTCGACATCTATGAGACGCCGTTCGATAACCTGCATATCGTCACCGCCAGTCCCGAGCTGGCCGACCTGCAGCCCAAGCTCGAGCAGAAGCACAAGATCAACAAGCTGCGCAAACTGCTGGACGAGCTCGGCGAAGACTACGACAGGATCTACCTGGATACTCCGCCGGCGCTGAACTTCTACACGGTTTCTGCACTGATCGCCGCCGATCGGTGCCTGATACCCTTCGATTGCGATAGCTTCTCCCGACAGGCGCTGTATGGCCTGCTGCAGGAGATCGAAGAGCTGAAGGAGGACCACAACGAAGACCTGGAAGTCGAAGGCATCGTGGTCAACCAGTTCCAGCCGCGCGCCACGCTGCCGCAGCAACTGCTGGATGAGCTGGTGGAAGAGGAGCTGCCGGTGCTGCCGGTCTACCTGATGAGTTCGGTGAAAATGCGCGAGTCGCACCAGGCGTGCACCCCGCTGATCTTCCTCGAGCCCCGGCACAAGCTGACCCAGCAGTTCGTCGAACTGCACAACCTGCTGGAAGCCTGAGCGGTTACTGGCTGATCAGCACATCGCAGGGTGGCCGGCGCAGGAAGTAACGCGTCGAGCTGCCCAGCATGGCTTGCTCGATGGCGCCGCGGCTGCGGCTGCCGAGTATCAGCAGGTCGGGCGACCACTCCCGCAGCGCCGTTTCCAGCGCCTGCTGGGCTGTGCCCTGTTGCACCGCGCAGAGTAGCTGCGGCCCCGTGCTCGGTACGTGCTTGCGCTCATCCTGCAGCGCCTGGCGCAGCAGTTCGCGCTGCGTCTCCAGGTGGCTGTCGGCGCGGCCGGCCTTCTTGCCCGACTGGTAGGCGTTGAGCGCCAGCAGCTCGGCGGCGGGTTCCAGCAGGCGGTAGCCGGCGCGCCAGGCCTGGCAGGAGCAGTGCGACAGGTCCAGCCCAGCCAAGGCCTTGGTGTAAGGCGCGGCGGACTCTTCCACGGCGAGCAGGATCGGCGCGCGGCAATGCCGGGCGATGCGCTCCAGTGTGGTGCCGTCGAAACGCTCGAGCAGTTGCTGATGGTGCGCACCGATCACCAGCAGGTCGGCGCCCAGCTCCTGCACCGCCTGGGTGACGGTATTGGCGGCGCGCCCCTGGCGTATCACCAGTTGGTAGTCGGCGATGTCACTGGCGCGGGCTGCATCGCGCAATGCCACTTCAGCCGCTTCGCGGACGGTATCCATCATGCGGTCGGGGAAGAATTCCTCGATGACGTGCAGCAGCGTGACGCTGGCCCCGTGCTGGCGCGCCAGTTTTGCAGCGCGCCGCACCGCGATGTCCGCCTCGACACTGAGGTCATGGGCGACGAGCAGGTTCCTGTACATGGTGGGTTCCCTCTATGGCGCTTCCACTGTCGCGCCACATAGGAAATTTCACCTTGATGCAGGGCAATGGCTCGATTCAGCGACTGCGCAGCTGATAGATGGCATGGCTTTCGGCGACGACATTGCCTTCTTCGTCCTTCAACTGCAGGTCGAGGACGAACTCCGCCTTGCCTTGGTGCATCGCCTCTTCGCCGATATGCTGGATTTCGGCTTCAGTGAGCTGCGCATCGACGGTCACGTCACTGGCGGCGGGGCGCAGGAAGCGCAGCCCGGCTTCCTTGACGATGGGGTAGAAGCGCCGCGCATCGAAGCTGGTGAGCATCAGCACGCCACCGGGCAATTCGGCCACGGTGAACAGCGCGCCGGCGTACATGTTCTGGATGTGGTTCTCGTTGCCCTTGAGCGGCATGCGCAGGCGCACGTGGCCCGGCTCCAGCACCTCGGCCTTGAGGCCGGTGCGCTTGACGAAGGCGATGTGCTCTTCGGTGAGCTGGCGGATGAAGTCTTCGGGGTAGGAAGGCATGGGCGTGCTCCGTTTTTTTGCCCAAGCCTAGCCCGCGTGTGCGGTCTGGCAATGACCGCACCGATTGACCGAAACGCTCGCCCTCAGATGCCCTGGCGCGACAGCCAGTCGAGCAGCTGTGGCAGAGGCATCGCACCGCTCTGGCGCGCCACTTCCTGGCCATTGCGCAGCAGGATCAGGCTGGGAATCGAGCGAATCCCCAGGCGCGTGGAGAGGTTCGGGTTGGCGTCGCTGTCCAGCTTGGCCAGACGTACCTTGCCCGACAAGCGCGCCGCCGCTTGTTCGAACACCGGCGCAAAGCCCTTGCACGGCCCGCACCAGTCGGCCCACACGTCCACCAGCAACGGCAGATCGCCCTTGGCCTGGGCGGTGAAACCGGCTTCATCAAGGTCGAACGGCGTATCCAGCACGATCGGCGCCTGGCAGCGCCCGCAGCTGGGCGAGTCAGCCAGGCGCGCGGCGGGCACGCGATTGAGGCCGTTGCAGTTCGGGCAGGGGATGATCAGGGAATCGGACATGGCGAGGCTCCAGAGTCTATGGAGCAAAGATGGAGCCTCCAAGCTCCGATCTCAACGGTACGTTGAATGCTTTTCCGAAGGTGGGCCGACGGAGCGTCGGCCCATTCACATCACACGCGGAAGTGGCTGACCAGCGTCTGCAACTGCCCGCCCAGGCGCGCCAGTTCGACGCTGGAGGCGGCGACTTCTTCGTTGGCCGAGGCGGTCTGTTCGGAGACGTCGCGCACGTTGACCACGCTGCGGCTGATTTCCTCGGCCACGGCGCTCTGTTCCTCGGCAGCGGTGGCGATCTGCTGGTTCATCGCCTGGATGTTCGACACGGTGCGGGTGATCTCGCCCAGTGACTCGCCGGCCTGGCGGCTGAGGGCGACGCTGCTGGCGGTGAGTTCGCGGCTGCCGAGCATGACGCTGGAGACCTGGCGGGTGCCGCTCTGCAGGCCGGCGACCAGGGCTTCGATTTCTTCGGTGGATTGCTGGGTGCGCTGGGCCAGCCCGCGTACTTCGTCGGCGACCACGGCGAAACCACGACCGGCTTCGCCCGCGCGGGCGGCCTCGATGGCGGCGTTGAGGGCCAGCAGGTTGGTCTGCTCGGCCACCGACTTGATCACGTCCATGACCTTGCCGATCTTCTCGCTCTCCTGTTCCAGGCGCTGCATGGCCTCGGCGGAGCGTTCGACTTCCTCGGCGAGACGCTCGATCTGCTCCACGGCCTTGTTCACCACGCGGTCGCCGTCCTGGGCCTGGTGGTCGGCGGCGGAGGCGGCCTGGGAGGCCTGCTCGGCGTTGCGCGCTACCTCCTGCACGGTGGCGGACATCTCGTGCATGGCGGTGGCGACCTGGTCGGTCTCGACCTTCTGGGTGTTCGCGCCGGCGCTGGTCTGCTCGGTGACGGCGGAGAGTTCTTCGGCGGCGCTGGCGATCTGGGTGACGCCGTCGCGGATGCCACCGATCAGCTCGCGCAGGCTCTGGCTCATGCGCTGCATGCTTTGCTGCAGGCGGCCGAGCTCGTCGCGGCGGGTGACCTGGACGGTCTGCGACAGGTCGCCGGCGGCGATGCGGTCGACCACAGCCATGGTTTCCTGCAGCGGGCGGGTGATCTGGCGGGTGATGATCAGCGCGGCGATTCCGCCCAGGACCAGCGCGAGCAGGGTGAACAGAGCTTGCAGGCTACGTGCGCTGGCGCTTTCGGCGTCGCGGCGATCGAGCTGGAGTTGGTAGAGATTCTCGCTGATCTTGACGATGTCCTGGCCCTGGCTGGTCATTTCCTTGCGTGCCTGGACGATGGCGGCCATGTTGCCGCGCAGGGTGGTGACGGCATCGCGATAGGCGCGCAGGGCAGTGCCCAGTTGCTGGACGTACTGCGCTTCGGCGACGCCGAGGACGCTTTCCAGGGCCGGCAGGCCGGCGATGCTTTCGTCCAGGCCGCGGGTCACGCCGTCACCGTTGCTGGTGAGGGCCGTGGCCAGGTAATCGCGCACGTCGTAGCGGGCCTGCAGCAGGTCTTCACGGGTACCGGTAATGGCCTGGAAGCGGGTGGCGCGCTCTTCGTCCGCGGGGGCCTTGAGTACGTCCTGCTGGATGGTGGCCGTGAGTTCGGCGGCACGCGTGGCGTTGTCCTGCAGGGCGCCTCGGGTGATGCCGGCGCTCTGGTAGCCGGCGCGCATGGCGGCCAGGGATTTCTCGTAGTCGGCGATGACGCCGCCGAGCTGGTCGAGCAGGCGCACGTTCTCGGGGCTGACGAAGGAGGCGCGCAGTTTCTGCTGCTGCGCCTTGAAGTCGGCCAGGGTGGACATGACGTTGGCGGCTTCCTGCTCGGCGCCGTCGGCGATCATGTACTGCAGGCGGGTGATGCGCAGCTTGGTCAGGCGCGAGTTCAGCTCGGTGATATCGCTCATCCAGTTGCTGCGGTCGATCAGCGAGCCGAGGCCGACCCAACTGACGATGGCGAGGATGGCGGTGAAGGCGAGGACCAGGCCGAAGCCCAGGGCCAACTTGAGATTCACGCTCAGGTTGGAAATCCAGGTGTTCATTGACGATCTCCAGGAAAGGTTGTGTGAAGTCAGGCCGTTCGGAGATTGTTCTTGTTGGGGGCCAGGGTGGCGAACCACGTCCAAGCCCTATCGGCAGGATCGGGCGGAACCGTATGGTCACGGGCGAAAAAAGTTATCCGCCGGCCGGCGCCTGGAAGGAGGGTCGGAGAGGAATGGGCGGGGAAAGGCGGACGAAATCCCTGTTCGCTGGCGTGTCGCTGGGTGCGGTCGCGCTCTGGCTTGCGGCGCTGCGCGGCATTCTACGGAAAGGCCAGTGGGCTCGTCTGCAAAATGATGGCAAAGAGATATTGCAGGGGCGCTGACCCGCGAATGAGGCGCCGGCCTGGCGCCTCATTCGGTTGCCACGGGATCAGGCCTTGGCGGCGTCAAGCGCCTGGGCGAGGTCGGCGAGGATGTCGTCGATGTGCTCGATGCCGATGGACAGGCGCACCATGTCGCGCGGTACGCCGGCCTTCTGCAGTTCTTCGTCGTTGAGCTGGCGGTGGGTGGTCGAGGCCGGGTGGCAGGCCAGGGACTTGGCGTCGCCGATGTTGACCAGGCGCACCACCAGGTTCAGCGCATCGATGAAGCGCGCGCCGGCTTCCTGCCCGCCCTTGATGCCGAACGAGAGGATCGACGCGGGCTTGCCGCCCATGTAGCGCAGCGCCAGTTCCTGCTCGGGGTGGTCGGCGAGACCCGCATACTTCACCCAGCTGACCTGCGGGTGGTCCTGCAGGTATTGCGCGACTTTCACGGCGTTCTCGCAGTGGCGCTCCATGCGCAGGGCGAGGGTTTCCAGGCCTTGCAGGATGAGGAAGGCATTGAACGGCGAGAGCGCGGCACCGGTGTTGCGCAGCGGCACGACACGGCAGCGGCCGATGAAGGCGGCGGGGCCGAAGGCTTCGGTGTAGGTCACGCCGTGATAGGACGGGTCGGGCGTGTTGAGCAGCGGGAAGCGTTCCTTGTTCTCGGCCCAGGGGAATTTGCCGGAGTCGACGACGATGCCGCCGATGCTGGTGCCGTGGCCGCCGATGTACTTGGTGAGCGAGTGCACCACGATGTCCGCGCCGTGTTCGAACGGGCGGCAGAGGATCGGCGTGGCGACGGTGTTGTCGACGATCAGCGGTACACCGTGGCGGTGCGCGGCGTCGGCCAGGGCCTGCAGGTCGACGATGTTGCCGGCCGGGTTACCGATGGATTCGCAGAACACCGCCTTGGTGCGTTCGTCGATCAGCGCTTCGAGGGCGGCGATGTCGTCATGCGGCGCGAAGCGGGTCTGGATGCCGAAGCGCGGCAGGGTGTGGGCGAGCAGGTTGTAGGTGCCGCCGTAGAGCTTGGCCACCGAGACGATGTTGTCGCCGGCTTCGGCGACGGTCTGGATGGCGTAGGTGATGGCGGCCATGCCAGAGGCCACGGCCAGCGCTGCCACGCCGCCTTCCAGCGCGGCCACGCGCTCCTCCAGCACCGCGTTGGTGGGGTTCATGATTCGCGTGTAGATGTTGCCGGCGACCTTCAGGTCGAACAGATCGGCGCCGTGCTGGGTGTCGTCGAAGGCGTAGGAGCTGGTCTGGTAGATCGGCACGGCCACGGCCTTGGTGGTCGGGTCGGGGCTGTAGCCGGCGTGGATGGCCAGGGTTTCCGGTTTCATTGTTCGAGCGTCCTTGTGGCAGAAAGCCCCGAGGATGCGAGCGGCGCCCGGCCCTGGTCAATGACCGGGAGCAATCTGGCCAGGGCGTCGCTAGATCGCTTTTGGCTGAGCTTATAACCGGCTCAGGAGGAGCAACTGATCTCCAGATGCTTGCCCCAGTCCGGCGGACGGCGGGTGAAGGCTTCGGCGTCGGGCTGCTCTTCGAAGGGCCGGCTGAGCACTTCATGCAGGCGGCGCACGACGCTGAAGTCGCCCTGCTCGGCGGCTGTGATGGCTTCCTGGGCGAGGTAGTTGCGCAGGACGTAAAGCGGGTTGACGGCGTGCATGCGCGCGCGGCGTTCGTCCTGGCTGCCGCCTTCGCGCTCGACGCGAGCGCGGTAGTCGGCGGCCCAGGCGTCGAAGCCGGCCAGGTCGACGAAGTCGTCACGCACCACGGCCAGCGCCTGCTCCGGCGCCTGCTCGCCGAGGCGGCGGAAGAACAGCGAGTAGTCCACCGCGCCTTTCTGCATGCTCTGCAGCAGGCGCTGTACTAGCTCCAGGTCGCCATCCTCGGCAGTGGTGAAGCCCAGGCGCCGGCGCATCAGGTCCAGGTAGTGGGCCTGGTACAGTGGCAGGAACAGGTCCAGCGTGGCGCGCAGGTCATCGACTTCGACGAAGTGCACCAGCGTCTGGCCCAGCGCGGCGAGGTTCCAGTGGGCGATGGGCACCTGGTTGCTGAAGGAGTAGCGGCCGGTGTCGTCGGAGTGGTTGCAGATGTGGTTGGCGTCGAAGTCGTCGAGGAAGGCGTAGGGGCCGTAGTCGAAGGTGATGCCGAGGATCGACATGTTGTCGGTGTTCATCACGCCGTGGCAGAAACCGTAGGCCTGCCAGCAGGCGATCATCTGCGCGTTGCGCTCGACCACTTCGCGGAAGAATGCCAGGTAGGGCTTCTCGTCGTTCAGGCTGTCGGGGAAATACTCGCGCAGGACGAACTCGCCGAGCGTCTTCAACTGCTCTTCCTGCTGGGTGTAGTAGAAGTACTCGAAGTGGCCGAAGCGCACGTGGCTGGGCGCCATGCGCAGCAGCATGGCGCCGGTTTCCCGGGTCTCGCGCCACACCGTGGTACTGGATCCGGTGACGCACAGGGCGCGGCTGCTGGGGATGCCGAGGGCGTTGAGGTATTCGCTGGCGAGGAACTCGCGGATCGACGAGCGCAGCACGGCGCGGCCGTCGCCCATGCGCGAGTAGGGGGTCTGCCCGGCGCCCTTGAGGTGCAGGTCCCAGTGCTCGCCTGCAGCATTGACCACTTCGCCCAGCAGCAGCCCGCGGCCGTCGCCCAGGCGTGGGTTGTAGGAGCCGAACTGGTGCCCGGAATAGACCATGGCGCGCGGCTCGGCTTCTTCCCAGAGCTTGTGGCCGGCGAAGATTTCCGCGAACACCGGGGTATCCGCCTCGCTCGGGTCGAGATCGAGCAGGGCCATGGCCGAGCGGCTGGCGACGACCAGGCGCGGGTCGGCGATGGGATCGGGCAGGACTTCGGTGGAAAACACGTCGCCCAGGCGGGCGAAGCGGTTATCGAAGGCGAGTTCGTCGAGCTTTTTCACAGGCTAACTCCGGACATGTCCGAGTATTGTGCTCGGATATGTCCGGAGGCGTCCAGCCTCAGGCCTTGTCGCCGTTGGGCTTGTCCTGGCTGATCTTCACGGGCGTGGCGGTGGGCTGCTGCTGGCCGACGATGACCTGGGCTTCCTGGCCCTGGAAGTTCTTCAGGAACACGTCGACCTGGTTGAAGGCCATGTCGATGCCGGCCTCGCGGAAGGCCAGGGCGATGCGAGTCAGGGTCTCGTCCACCGCCGGATTGCGGTCGCCCAGTTCGCGCACATGGAAGCGCAGTTCGTAGTCGAAGGTGCTGGCGCTGATGGTGGTGAAGTACAGCACCGGTTCCGGGTCGCGCAGGATGCGCGGGTTGGCGTGGGCCGCGTCGAGCATGATCTTGCGCGCCAGCGGCAGGTCGCTCTCGTAGGCCAGACCGATCTTGATGGTCACCCGCGTCACGGTATCGCTCAGCGACCAGTTCACCAGTTGCCCGGTGATGAAGGTCTGGTTGGGGACGATGATTTCCTTGCGGTCGAAGTCGGTGATAGTGGTGGCGCGGATACGAATCCGGCTGACGGTGCCGGACAGCGTGCCGATGGTCACCACGTCGCCGATCCGCACCGGGCGCTCGAAGAGGATGATCAGGCCGGAGACGAAGTTGGAGAAGATCGCCTGCAGGCCGAAGCCCAGGCCTACCGACAGGGCGGCCACCAGCCATTGCAGCTTGTCCCAGCTCACCCCGAGGGTGGACAGCGCGCTGACGAAGCCGATGCCGCTGATGGTGTAGGACAGCAGGGTGGTGATGGCGTAGGCGCTGCCCTGGGCCAGGGTCAGGCGTTGCAGTACCAGCACTTCCAGCAGGCCGGGCAGGTTGCGCGCCAGGGCCACGGTGACAGCCGCGATGACCATGGCCATGAGGAAGTCGCTGAGGCTGATCGGCGTGGTGGAGGCCGCGTCGCCTGTGCCGCTGGTGTATTGGTAGAGAGTCACGTTGTCGAGGTACGAGACCACGCTGATCAGGTCGGCCCAGACCCAGTACAGGGTGACCACGAAGCCGATCAGCAGGCCCAGGCGGATCAGGCGCATGGACTGCTCGTTGATCTGCTCGATGCCCAGGGTGGGCTCTTCCACGACGACCTCGCTGCCCTCGATGCCTTCCTTGGGTGCGTTCTGCCGCTTCGCCAGGGCGCGCTGGTAGGCCAGGCGGCGCGCGGCGACGCCCATGCCGCGGACGAAGGTGGCTTCCACCACCATCCAGAACATCAGCAGGAACAAGGTGTCGATCAGCCGGTCGGTCAGCTTTAGCGCGGTGTAGTAGTAGCCGAAGCCCACGGCGAGGAACAATGCCACTGGCAGGGCAGTGAAGCCCAGGCCGACGACCATCTTGATCATTGACGGACGCTCGCTGGACGGGCTGTTGAACAGCAGCTGGGCGAGCAGCCAGGTCATGGCGCCATAGCCGAACAACACCACGGCGATGCCAATCACGTCATCGGCGAGGGATGCCGGTGAGTGCTCGGCGACGGTCACCACCGCGACCAGCGACATCACCACCAGGCCCAGTCGGCGCATCAGCTTGCCGAGGAACTGCACCTGCGACTGGCTCCAGTGGAAGTGTCGCTCGGCGATGCCGCCGGGGCGCAGGATACGGTGTGCGGTGTAGAACACCAGCCAGACCTGCGCCATCTCCAGCAGCGCACTGCCCAGGGTGGCGTTCTGCCCACGGGCGTCGAGCAGCAGGGCGAGGCCGGCGATGGCCAGGGCCAGCGTTCCGGGCAGCGCCAGCAGCACCGCGAGCAGTAGAGCCAGCGGGGTGTGCGCCTGGCTGTCACGCTTGAAGTGGCCGATGTCGTCGTTCAGCGATTCCAGCTTGTCGTAGAGGAACTTGCGCTTCCACAGCAGCCCGGCGACCAGCAGGAGCAGCGGCAGGAACAGGAAAGGCCGGTCGATCAGGCCTTCGAACAGCTCCTGCACACCCGATCCCCAGGGCACTTCGGCGAGCTGGTGGTGTAGCAGAGTCGGGGTCATCTTGAACCACGACAGGTCCAGCGGGCGGTTGCTGGGGATCCAGAACATCTGCTCGTCGAGGGTGGCGCGCAGGCTGTCGCTGGTTTCCTTGAGCTGCTTCTGGTTGAGCTGCAGCGTAATGGCTTCGTTGAGCAGCGCGTTGAGTTCGTGGTTGAGGCGCTCCATCAGCTCCAGGCGGGTATTCACCAGCTCGTTGAGGTCGTGGCGCAGTTGCGGTGTGACGCTTTCCTGGGCCTGCTGGGCAAGCAGGTTGTCGATGTAGAGCTGGGTGTTGTTGATTTCGTCGCGCTTCTGGTTCAACTCGAACTGGTAGAGACGCAGGTCGGCGATTTCGTCGGCGAGGTCCTGGTCGGTCTTGATCACCGGCAGCGATTGTTTCTGCTGGTAGAGGATCTTCGACAGCAGCAGGCTGCCGCGCAGCACGTTGATCTGCTCGTCCAGCGCCTGCTCGCCCTGGGTCAGGTTGTCCAGTTGCTGCTTGGCCTCCAGGTTGCGCCGGGTGAGCGTGTTAAGGCGGTCGGTGGTGCGCAGCAGGTAGTCGGAGAGCTTGAGGTTGGTGGCGCTCTGCTGGCTCAGCAGGCTGTCGGTGCCGGCAGCCTGGTCGGTGTCCTTGGACAGTTTGGCGACAGTCTGTTCGGATTGCTCGCGGCGCTTGTCGCTGATCATCGTCTGCAGTTCGAGGGTCTCGCGCTCCTCGCGGCCAATGCGTTCGGCGAGCAGGTCGCGCTGGCTGGAAGCGAGGTCGAGCAGCAGGTTGTTGCCGGCCAGTTGCTTGCGCAACAGCGGGTTCTGGGCAGTGAGCAGGGCCTGTTCGGCAAGCAGTTCGTTGCGATGCTCTTCGCTGAGCGTCTTGCTACCGTCCTTGCCGGCCTTGAGGATGCCGGCGATCTCCAGCAGGCGTGTCTGGTTCTTGCTCAGATCGGCCTGGGCGCGCTCGGGACGGGTCTGCGCAGTGAGGATGTCGCTCTTGGCGTCCACCAGTTCTTTCTGCCACGCGGCCAGTTGGGTGGACTGCTCGTTGAGGGTCATTTCCAGCTGGGTAGCGTTGAAACCGGCGTAGCGTTGGCTGGCGGGCTTGTCGCTGCTGCCCTTGAGGCGGCTGAGCGCCTTCTGGTTTTCATTGATCAGCTTGGGTGCGTCGGCCAGCTTGCCGTTCAGCTCCTGCAATTGCTGCTCGGCATCGGTCTTGGCGGCGAGCAGCTTGAGCGTGTTTTCCAGGGTGGCCTTGAGCGCTTTGGCGTCCGCCTCGGGCAGCTTGCGGTCGGCCAGACCGTCGAGGCTCTGTTGCACCTTTTCGGCGCTGGGCACGGTGGTATCGGCGGCCTGCGCGGGCAGGCCGGTGAACGCGCCGCACAGGAGGACGGCAGTCAGAAAGGTACGCAGCAGGAATGACATGGTCGCGATCAGCGGCTCGTGCAAAAAGTGGAGTGAGGGTAGTGCTGGCGGGCCGGCACCCGCAAGCGGGCACCGGTAGGCGGTCAGAGGAAGAGCCCGGGACCGGGACGGCCTTCCGGGAATTTGACCCCGACCTTGCGGATCTTGTTCCCGTCCAGGGCGGCAACGGTCCAGGTCAGGCCGTTCCATTCCACCTGGTCGCCGATGATCGCCTGGCCGCCGATTTCTTGGGCGATGAAGCGGCCCAGGTTCTGCTCGCCATCCACGCCTTCGAGCTTCAGGCCGTAAAGCGAGGCCACGGCGGAGAGCTGGGCGTCGCCCTCGAGGACGAAATCGCCGAAGAAGCGCGCGCTCAGGCCGCGGTCCGGCGCCTGGCTGAACAGCTTGCCCAGCGGCGAGAGGTCATGCTCGTGGCCGATCACGCAGAGGATGTCGTCGGCTTCGAGGATGGTACTGCCCGAGGGGTGCAGCAACTGGGTGCCACGGAACAGCGCGGCGATTCGGGTGCCTTCGGGCATCTTCAGCTCGCGCAGGGCGGCGCCGATGCACCATTTTTCCTTGCTCAGGTGATAGACGAACAGCTCCCACTCGCTGGTGGGGTGGACTTCCAGGCCGGCGCGGGAGATCGGCGCCGGATCCGGTGGTACCACCACGCGCAACAGCTTGGCGGCCCAGGGCAGGCTGGTGCCCTGCACCAGCAGCGAGACCAGCACGATGAAGAAGGCGACGTTGAAGAACAGCTGGGCGTTGGGCAGCCCGGCCATCAGCGGGAACACCGCGAGGATGATCGGCACCGCGCCACGCAGGCCGACCCAGGCGATGAAGGCCTTCTCGCGACCATGGAAGGCGCGGAACGGCGCAAGGCCCACCAGCACCGACAGCGGACGGGCAAAGAGGATCATCCACAGCGCCAGGCCGAGAGCGGGCAGGGCGATGGGCCAGAGGTCGTGTGGCGTGACCAGCAGGCCGAGGACCAGGAACATGCCGATCTGCGCCAGCCAGGCCATGCCGTCGAGCATGTGCATGATGCCGTGGCGCGAGCGGATCGGCTGGTTGCCCAGCACCAGGCCACACAGGTAGATGGCCAGGATGCCGCTGCCGTGCACCGCGTTGGCCACGGCGAAGATCAGCAGGCCGCCGCTGATGGCCAGCAGCGGGTACAAGCCGTTGGCCAGGTGGATGCGATTGATCACCTGCAGCAGCAGCCAGCCGCCACCCAGGCCCAGTACCGAGCCGATGCCGAACTCGCGCAGGAAGTGCCAGAGGAAGCTCCAGGACAGGCCGCTCTCGCCGTGGGCAAGCATGTCGATCAGGGTAACGGTGAGGAATACTGCCATGGGGTCGTTGCTGCCCGACTCGATTTCCAGGGTCGCGGTGACCCGCTCGTTCAGGCCCTTGCCGCCCAGCAGCGAGAACACCGCCGCAGCGTCGGTGGAGCCGACGATGGCGCCGATCAGCAGGCCTTCCATCCAGCTCAGCTTGAACAGCCAGGCCGCGGCGATGCCGGTCAGCCCTGCGGTGATCAGCACCCCGGCAGTGGCCAGCGACAGCGCGGGCCAGAGTGCCACACGGAAACTCGACACCCGCGTGCGCAAGCCGCCGTCCAGCAGTATCACCGCCAGCGCCAGGTTGCCCACCAGGTAGGCCATGGGATAGTTCGAGAAACCGATGCCGCCGGGGCCGTCGGTGCCCGCGATCATGCCCACGGCGAGAAAGATGACCAGGATCGGGATGCCCAGGCGCGAGGACAGCGAGCTGACCAGGATGCTCATGCCGATCAGCACGGCAGCGATCAGGAAATAGCTGTTGATGGCCACGGCATCCAATATGTCGACCTCCTGGGGGATAGGGGAGTGGCGACGCTACTCGAGGATCAGGATGCAGGCCGCATGCCAATCGATTCTAACCTGCGGATTTACAAGGCTGTCAAAGGTTTGTTGAGGACCGTTCGACGGTGCTTTCAAGCCAGCCTGCACTGCCTTGCCAGGTGGGCACCAGATTGAGCCCGGAGAGTGCGGTGGGCGCCCATTTCAGTGCCTCTTCCAGAGGCAGTCTGACGGCGTCCAGGCAGGATTGCCTGTCTCGTTGCAGGATGGCGCGGGCATTGGCGACCTCGCCGGCGATGCTGTGCCCGGCATCGGCGCTCAGGGCGCGAATCTGCGTGTGCCAGAGGTGGCGCGCCGAGCTGCCGGTGACGCCGCAACTGCCCAGCGGGTCGTAATAGGACGAGCCGAACTGTGCATAGCCGGCATTGACCAGTGCGTTGAAGTAGCGGCTCTGCGAGGTGATGGATTTGCTGTCGCCACCGCGCAGCACGGCAAGCCCGTCGCTCATGGCCTTGTCGATGTCCTTCAGGTAGTCGTCAGCGTGCTCGAAGGCTTCTGTGCTGGGTGCGCTGTAGATCGGCGAGGTACTTGGCGAAAGGGCGGTGTCTCGCTGTTTGCCGTCGTCGGTCGACCCGGTGTTGAACAGGACGAGCGTGCAGCCCAGTGCTGCAGCGATAGCGAGCAGAGGCAGGAAGTTCTGGTAGTGGCGTTGGAGTGACGGGAGAGTGACGGTCTGCATGGCCATGGTCGAGAGGGATGGAGAATGCGCGGTCGCTATTCAATTGCATCTACCTCAGGCCTTGCTGTCGGTCGGTTCGGTGCTTCTCGTGGGAAGTGTCCTCCAATTCTTTAGGCTGTCTTCTGTCAGCTTGTGGGGCGCTTCCGCGGTCGGCGACGCGGCCTTCATCCGGGCATAAAAAAGCCCCGGACGTGACCGGGGCATAAGGGACATACGAGACGCTTAGAACCAGGCGTCCTGCATGGTGGAACAGGTGTCGTCGCGGGCTTCGAGCAGCGCCAGGTCATGGTGGCAGGACGGCACTTCCCAGGTCAGGAAGTAGCGCGCGGCCTGTAGCTTGCCGCGGTAGAAGTCGGTGTCCGAAGCATCGCCTCGTGCAAGGCCCTCTTCGGCGCGGATGGCCTGCTCCAGCCAGCGCCAGCCGATCACGGCGTGGCCGAAGACCTTCAGGTACAGCGCGGAGTTGGCCAGGCCCTGGGCTACGCGGCCCTGCATCAGGTCGCCGAGCAGGCTCAGGGTGGTCGCGGACAGGCGCGCCATCAGTTGTTCCAGCGGCTCGCGCAGCTTGTCTAGCGACGGGTGCGCGCTGGCGCGCTCGCAGCACTGGTTGATCAGGCGGGTCAGCTGTTTCAGGCCGGCGCCGTTGTTCTGCGCCAGCTTGCGGCCGAGCAGGTCCAGCGACTGGATGCCGTGGGTGCCTTCGTGGATCGGGTTCAGGCGGTTGTCGCGGTAGTACTGCTCCACCGGGTATTCGCGGGTGTAGCCGTGGCCGCCGAGGATCTGGATCGCCAGCTCGTTGGCCTTCAGGCAGAACTCCGAGGGCCAGGACTTGACGATCGGAGTGAGCAGGTCGAGCAGTTCGTGGGCCTGCGTGCGCTCTTCCTCGGTGGGCAGGGTTTCGCAGTCGTCCACCAGGCGCGAGGCGTACAGGCCGAGGTCGAAGGCGCCCTCGACGTAGGACTTCTGGGTCAACAGCATGCGTTTCACGTCGGTGTGCTGGACGATGGAGACGGGCGCCGAGGTCGGGTCCTTGGCATCCACCGGGCGGCCTTGCGGGCGCTCGCGGGCGTATTCCAGGGAGTACAGGTAGCCGGCGTAGCCGAGCATGATCGCGCCCATGCCGACGCCGATGCGCGCCTCGTTCATCATCTGGAACATGTAGGCCAGGCCGTGGTGTGGCTTGCCCACCAGGTAGCCGACGCACTCGCCCTTGTCGCCGAAGTTCAGCGCGGTGGAGGTGGTGCCGCGCCAGCCCATCTTGTGGAACAGGCCGGCCAGAGTCACGTCGTTGCGTGCGCCGAGGGAACCGTCGTCGTTGACCAGGAACTTCGGCACGATGAACAGGCTGATGCCTTTCACGCCGGGCGGGGCGTCCGGCAGCTTGGCCAGGACCATGTGCACGATGTTCTCCGACAGCGGGTGGTCGCCGCCGGAAATGAAGATCTTGTTGCCCTTGATCCGGTAGCTGCCGTCGGCGGCCGGTTCGGCGCGGGTGCGGATATCCGCCAGCGACGAGCCGGCGTGGGGCTCGGTCAGCGCCATGGTGCCGAAGAAGCGCGCGTCGATCATCGGCTGCAGGAACAGGCGTTTCTGTTCTTCGCTGCCGAAGGTCTCGATCAGGTGGCTGGCGCCCATGCTCAGCATCGGATAGGACGAGGTGGCGATGTTGGCCGACTGGAAGTGCGCGAAGCAGGCGCGCGACAGCAGATGCGGCAACTGCATGCCGCCCTGTTCGAAGCTGCGCGAGGCGTTCTGGAAACCGGCTTCGTTGAACGCATCCACTGCCGGCTTCACTTCCGGAATCAGCACCGCGCCGCCGTCGACGTACTGCGGTTCGTTCTCGTCGTTCTTGCGGTTGTGCGGGGCGAACAGCTCTTCGGCGATGCCGCGCGCGGTGGACAGGGCCGCATCGAAGGTCTCGCGGTTGTGGTCGGCGAAGCGTTCGCGCTGGGTCAGGGCCTCGGCGTCGAGCACTTCGTAGAGTTCGAAAGCGAGGTTGCGGGAGCTGAGCAGGGTCTCGGACATGGATCGACCTCCGTGGGAATCGGCGCAGTCTAGTCTGGTGAATGAAGCGCGCACAGAATCATCCATGAGCGTGATAAAGGGCTAAAACACTCGGCTCCCGGCAGGCCCCCGGCGACGGCGGACTCGCACCGCACCCGCCGCAGGACCTAAACTGCGCGCCTTGAGGAGTCCGCTATCCATGAACTACCGCCATGCCTACCACGCCGGCAACCACGCCGACGTGCTGAAACACATCGTCCTTGCCCGCATCTTCGCGCTGATGGCGCGCAAGGACACGCCCTTCGCCTATCTCGACAGCCATTCCGGCATCGGCCTGTACGACCTGCTGGGTAACGAAGCCAGCCGTACCGGCGAATGGGAGTCGGGCATCGGTCGCCTGTGGGAGCGCGATGACCTGCCGGAGCTGCTGCAGGACTACCTGGAGGTAGTCCGCGCGCTGAATCCCGATGGCGGGCTGGAGTTCTACCCCGGTTCGCCTGAGCTGGCGCGGCGCCTGACCCGCCCGCAGGACCGGGTGATGCTCAACGAGCTGCACCCGGAAGACGGCCGCCTGCTCAAGGCCAACATGGCTGGCGAGCGCCGCATCTCGGTGCATCAGGGCGATGGCTGGTTGCTGCCGCGGGCTTTCCTGCCGGTTTCCGAGAAGCGCGGGGTGCTGTTGATCGACCCGCCCTTCGAGCAGCCCGATGACCTGGAGCGCTGCGTAACCGCACTGGACGAAGCCATCGGCCGCATGCGCCAGACCGTGGTTGCCATCTGGTACCCGATCAAGGATCGCCGCCAGCTCAAGCGTTTCTACCAGCGCCTGGAAAAGAGCTCGGCGCCGAAGATGCTCCGCGTGGAGCTGTGCGTACATCCGGCCGACGTGGCCGACCGCCTGAATGGCTCCGGACTGGTCATTGCCAATCCACCGTGGCCGCTGGACGAGGAACTGCGCGGGCTGTTGCCCTGGCTGGCCCAGACGCTGGCGCAGAGTGAAGGCAGCAGCCAGGTGGACTGGCTGATCGCGGAATGAAAAAAGCCCTGGCAGTGCCGGGGCTTTTTCGTGATACGGGCTCGATCCTGATGATCTGGCGCAGGCGCCGTGCTGATCGAGGACGGAGCCCGTTCCTGCAGATATGGCTTACGCCGGCAGGCAGACGCCCGTGCCGCCCAGGCCACAGTAGCCGTTGGGGTTCTTCGCCAGGTACTGCTGGTGGTAGGCCTCGGCATAGTAGAACGGCGGCACCTCGCGGATTTCCGTAGTGATCTCGCCGTAGCCCTTGGCGCTCAGCTCCTTCTGGAAAGCCGCGCGGCTGGCGTCGATGGCAGCCTTCTGCGCCTGGTCGAACCAGTAGATCACCGAGCGGTACTGGGTGCCGGTGTCGTTGCCCTGGCGCATGCCCTGGGTCGGGTCGTGGGATTCCCAGAACACCTTGAGCAGCGCCTCGATGCTGGTTTCGCGCGGGTCGTACGCCACCAGCACCACTTCGCTGTGGCCGGTCAGGCCGGAACAGACTTCGTCGTAGGTCGGGTTCGGCGTGAAGCCGCCGGCATAACCCACCGCGGTTACCCAGACGCCCGGCTGCTGCCAGAAGCGCCGCTCGGCGCCCCAGAAGCAGCCCAGGCCGACAACGATCTGCTGCACGCCGGCGGGGAAGGGTGCAGTCAGCGGGTGGCCATTGACGTAATGCGCTTCGGGCACCGGCATCGGGCTCTCGCGTCCCGGCAGGGCCTGGGCGGAGCTGGGCAGTTCCAGTTTGTGGGCAAGTATCTGCGAGCGCAGGGTCATGGCATTCGTCTCCTGTCGAATAGGGGCGGCAATAGACTCGGGTACTCGCCGAAGATTACAGCGTTTGTTTTGCTTTGCGGGAGGTTTGAGACAGCTCGTGCGAATGGCTGCGGGCACGCCGCGCCAGAGTCGTTCAATGCGGGCGGCAGGGGTAGCGCTGCAGGCTGGAGGAGAGGTCGTGGCTGGGGATGGGCTTGTCGAACAGGTAGCCCTGGCCGATGTCGCAGCGGTTGCGCCGCAGGAAGGCCAGCTGGGCGGCGGTCTCGACGCCTTCGGCAACCACCTGCAGCTTGAGGTTGTGCGCCATGGCGATCACCGCCGAGGTGATCTCCATGTCGTCCTGGTTGTCCGGGATGTCCTTGATGAAGCTGCGATCGATCTTGATCACGTCGATGGGGAATTTCTTCAGGTAGCTCAGCGACGAGTAACCGGTGCCGAAGTCGTCCATGGCCAGGGTCAGGCCGAGGTTCTTCAGGCGTTCCAGCTGCTGGCGGGTGTCGTCGGTGGCGTCAAGCAGCAGGCTTTCGGTCAACTCCAGTTCCAACTGCGAGGCCGGGATGCTTTCCTCGTGGAGGATCGCGGCGATGGAGCCGACCAGGTCCGGGTCGCTGAACTGCTTGGGCGACAGGTTGATCGCCATGTGCAGCTCGCCCAGGCCTTTGGCGGCCAGTTCCCGGACCTGGCGGCAGGCCTGGCGGATCACCCACTTGCCGATGGGGATGATCAGGCCGGTTTCCTCGGCCACGCTGATGAATTGGTCCGGGCGGATCATGCCCTTCTCCGGGTGCTGCCAGCGCAGCAACGCTTCCAGGCCCAGCAGCGCACCGCTGCGCAGGCACAGCTTGGGCTGGTAGTGCACGGCCAGTTCGTCCTGCACCAGCGCGCGGCGCAGGTTGCTCTCGACGAACAGCTTGTAGCTGGCCTCGGCGGTCATCGCCTCGGTGAAGGTCTGCACCTGATGCTTGCCATTGGCCTTGGCCTTGTGCAGCGCAAGACCCGCGTGCTTCATCAGCGTCTGCGGATCCTGACCGTGTTGCGGCGCGTAGGCGATGCCCACGGAGCCGGTGATGCTGATCAGCTGGTTGTCGACGAACAGCGGCTTATCGAGCACAGAGAGAATCTGCGCTGCAATCTTCTCGCCACGGCCGGCCACGGACTCTTCCAGCAGTACGGCGAATTCGTTGCTGGCGAAGCGCGCCAGGGTGGCGCTGTCACTCAGGCTGCTGCGCAGGCGGCGGGCGAGGTTGGCCAGCAGTTTGTCGCCGGTCTGGTGGCCGAGGCTGTCGTTGATCCGCTTGAAATTGTCGATGTCCACCAGCAGCAGGCTCAGCGAGTGCTCGCTGCCCACCTGCAGGCGTTCTTCCAGGGCATTGATGAAGAAGTGCCGGTTGGCCAGGCCCGTGAGATTGTCGCGGTAGGCGAGCTTCTCGATGTGCTGCTGGGCCAGCTTGCTCTGGGTGATGTCTTCGTAGATGCCGATGTAGTGGGTCAGCTCGCCCTTGTCGTCGTAGACCTTGGACAGCGACAACTGGCCCCAGTAGGGCTCCAGATTCTTGCGCCGGCTGCGGAACTCGCCCTGCCAGCTGTTCTGCGTGACCAGGGTGGAGCGCGCATCGAACAGCAGTTCGCTGAGATTCGCCAGTGCCGGTAGCTCCGGCAGGCGGCGGCCGCGCACTTCGTCGGCGCCGTACTGGGTGATGGCGGTGAAGCTCGGGTTGACGTACTCCACCAGGCCCTCGCGGTCGATCAGCAGGAAGGCGCTGGCGCTCTGTTCGACGGCGCGCTGGAACAGGTGCAGGGCGCTGGAGACGTTGCGCCGCTCGTGGTTCATCAGCACCTGGGCGTACTGGTCGGCGAGTTCGCCGGCGAAGGCTATCTCGTCGCTCTGCCACATGCGCACTTCGCCGACATGCTCCAGGCAGAGCACGCCGACCACTTCGCCACCGACGCGGATGGTGGCGTCGAGCATGGCGCTGATGCCCTGCGGGCGCAGGTAGCGCATGGCCAGCTCCTGGGTGCGCGGGTCCTGCTGGGCGTTATGGGCGTCGATGGCGCGGCCGCTATGCACCGCGTCAAGGTAATTGGGGAAGTGGCTGGCGTCGATATCCTGCGGCTTTTCGTACTGGTCGGTATCGCGGCGGTAGATGGTCACCGCTTCCAGGCGATGGTCCGGGTGCAGGCGCCAGATGCCGGCGCGGGCGACATCGTAGGCCTCGCAGGCGGCCTGGGCGATCAGTTGCGCGGCTTCCAGCAGCGGGTCGCTGGACAGGTAGCGGTGCCGCGCCAGACGCACGATGAGGTTTTGCTGGGTACGCGAGCGCACCAGGTGCTGCAGGTGTTCGTCCTGGGAGCGCTGGTACATCTCCAGCGACATCTTCAGGCGGATGTTCTGTGCTTCCAGGTCCAGCAGGCGCGGGTCCAGCTCGGTTTCGTGCTCGTCCGCCTCGGTCTGTAGCAGGTAGCCGTGGAGCAGTTGGCGGCCGTGCTGCTGGAAGGCTTCGCCGACCTCCAGCACGTTCAGCGTGCCGCGTGGCGAATGGAGCAGGTAGCGCACCCGGTAACGGCCGTCCCTGAGCAGTTGCTGCTGCACCTGCTCATGCAGGCGATGGCGCGCTTCGGGCTCCATCAGGCTGGCGTAGGGGGCGTCGAGTATGCCGCAGAGGTCCTGGGCCGGGACGCCGATCTGGCGTTCGCAGCCGGGGTCGAGGAACAGCAGGGTCCAGCTGGGCTCGTTCAGGCGCTCGAAGCGCAGCATCCCGAGCCTCGACGGGACGGGAAGCTGCGTGACAACCTCGGCCGCCTGACGGCTGGCGGCATCGGGATGACTCTTCATGCGCGGGAGATTTCCAGGGTGCTGGATGGGGTACTTCGCCCCACCCGACTTCTATGGGCGTTGGCAAGATTTGCATGAGGCACGGGGCCATGACAAGCCAAGACTGTATCGGCCGTCACAGTGGGAAGTTGAGTCAGCGGCGGGCGCTGGGCCTGACCGCCGGTCCGGCAAAAAGAAGCCCCGCCATCCGGCAGGGCTGGAGAGAACGAGCGTGGCGTGCTCGTCGAGAGGAAGGGCCGGGCGAACCGGCCCCTTGCAACACTTACAGCAGCCGCACTTACAGGAGCAGGGTGCGGATATCGCCCAGCAGGTCCGACAGGCGCTTGGTGTAGCGCGCGGCGGCTGCCCCGTTGATCACGCGGTGATCGTAGGACAGCGACAGCGGCAGCATCAGGCGCGGCTGGAAGGCCTTGCCATCCCACACCGGCTGCATGGTCGCCTTGCTGACACCCAGGATCGCCACTTCCGGCGCGTTGACGATCGGCGTGAAGCCGGTGCCGCCAATGTGGCCGAGGCTGGAGATGGTGAAGCAGGCGCCCTGCATGGCGTCGGCGGAGAGCTTCTTGGTACGCGCTTTCTCGGCCAGTTCGGCGGCTTCGGCGGCGAGTTGCAGGAGGCTCTTCTGGTCGACGTTCTTGATCACCGGGACCAGCAGGCCGTCCGGTGTGTCCACGGCGAAGCCGATGTGTACGTACTTCTTGCGGATCAGCGCCTTGCCGCTGGGGGCCAGCGAGCTATTGAAGTCCGGCATTTCCTTGAGCAGGTGGGCACAGGCCTTGAGCAGGATCGGCAGCACGGTCAGCTTGACGCCAGCCTTTTCCGCGACGGCCTTCTGGGCCACGCGGAAGGCTTCCATCTCGGTGATGTCGGCCGAGTCGAACTGGGTCACGTGCGGCACGTTCAGCCAGCTGCGGTGCAGGTTGGCGGCGCCGACCTGCATCAGGCGGGTCATCGCCACTTCTTCCACTTCGCCGAACTTGCTGAAGTCGACTTCCGGGATCGGCGGGATGCCTGCGCCACCGGTAGCGCCGGCCGGAGCCGACTTGGCGCGCTGCAGTTGTTCCTTGACGAACAGCTGCACGTCTTCCTTGAGGATGCGGCCTTTCGGGCCGGTGCCTTTGACTTCGCTCAGCTCGACGCCGAACTCGCGGGCGACCATGCGCACCGCGGGGCCGGCGTGGACCTTGGCGCCGTCACGGCTGGGCGCGCCCACCGGAGCGGCTTCCGCAGCCTTGGCCGGCGCGGCAGCCGGTGTCTGGGCGGCGGCCGGAGCGGCAGCGGCGGGAGCCGGAGCAGCCGCCGGAGCTGGTTCAGCAGCAGCCGGGGCAGCAGCGCCCGCGACCTTCAGCTTGAGGATCAGGTCACCGGTGCCGACTTCGTCACCGACCTTGATCGACACGCTTTCCACCACGCCGGCAGCCGGCGAGGGGATTTCCATGCTGGCCTTGTCCGACTCCAGGGTGATCAGCGACTGGTCGGCTTCGACCGTATCGCCGGCTTTCACCATGACTTCGATGACGTTGGCCTTGCCGGCCGAGCCGATGTCCGGGACGTGGATGTCCTGGACGCTGGCGCCAGCGGCAGGTGCGGCAGCCGGCGCCGGGGCAGCGGCCGGAGCCTCTGCCTTCGGAGCCTCGGCGGCCGGAGCCGGCGCTTCCGCCTTGGGCGCTTCGGCGGCAGCCGAACCCCCCTCGACTTCCAGCTCGAGGATCTCGTCGCCTTCCTTCAGGGTGTCGCCCACCTTGACCTTCAGGCTCTTCACCACGCCGGCTTTCGGCGACGGGATTTCCATGCTGGCCTTGTCGGATTCCAGGGTCAGCAGGCTCTGGTCGGCCTCGACGGTGTCGCCGACCTTGACCAGCAGTTCGATCACTTCGCCCTGACCATTGCCGATGTCGGGTACACGAATCAGTTCGCTCATCGTGCCTCTCCTCAGCAGTCCAGCGGGTTGCGTTTTTCGGGGTTGATGCCGAACTTGGCGATGGCTTCGGCCACGACCTTGGGTTCGATATCACCGCGATCGGCCAGGGCTTCCAGTGCGGCCAGCACGACCCAGTGGCGGTCGACTTCGAAGAAGTCGCGCAGCTTGCGGCGGCTGTCGCTGCGGCCGAAGCCATCGGTGCCCAGGACCTTGAATTCCTTGCTCGGCACCCACTGGCGGATCTGCTCGGCGTAAAGCTTCATATAGTCGGTGGAGGCGATGACCGGACCCTTGCGGCCGGACAGGCACTCTTCGACGTAGCTCTGTTTGGGCTTCTGACCCGGGTGCAGGCGGTTCCAGCGCTCCACGGCCAGGCCGTCGCGGCGCAGTTCGTTGAAGCTCGGAACGGACCAGACGTCGGCGCCGATGCCGAAGTCTTCGCGCAGGATCTTCGCGGCGGCTTCGACTTCGCGCAGGATGGTGCCCGAACCCAGCAGCTGCACGTGGTGCGCGGCGTCCTTCTTGTCCTCATCGAGCAGGTACATGCCCTTGATGATGCCTTCCTCGGCGCCCTTGGGCATGGCCGGCTGGACGTAGTTCTCGTTCATCACGGTGATGTAATAGAAGATGTCCTGCTGCTCTTCGATCATCTGGCGCGAGCCTTCGCGGATGATCACCGCCAGCTCGTACGCATAGGTCGGATCGTAGGTGCGGCAGTTCGGGATGGTCGCCGCCAACAGGTGGCTGTGACCGTCTTCGTGCTGCAGGCCTTCACCGTTCAGGGTGGTACGGCCGGCGGTGCCGCCGATCAGGAAGCCGTGCGCGCGGCTGTCGCCAGCGGCCCAGGCCAGGTCGCCGATACGCTGGAAGCCGAACATCGAGTAGAAGATGTAGAACGGCAGCATCGGCTGGTTGTGCGTGGAGTACGAGGTACCCGCAGCGATCCAGCTGGACATGGCGCCGGCTTCGTTGATGCCTTCCTCGAGGATCTGACCTTTCTTGTCCTCGCGGTAGAACATCACCTGGTCTTTATCCACCGGCTCGTACAGCTGGCCGACGGAGGAGTAGATGCCCAACTGGCGGAACATGCCTTCCATACCGAAGGTACGGGCTTCGTCCGGCACGATCGGGACGATGCGCGGGCCGAGTTCCTTGTCCTTGACCAGCTGCGAGATGATCCGCACGAAAGCCATGGTGGTGGAGATTTCGCGGTCGCCCGAGCCGTCGAGCATGGCCTTGAGGGTTTCCAGCGGGGGAACCGGGACCTGGAAGCTCTTCTCGCGGCGAACCGGCATCACGCCGCCCAGTGCGGCACGGCGGGAAGCCAGGTACTTGGCTTCGGCGCTGCCTTCCTCGGGGCGGTAGAACGGCAGGTTTTCCAGATCGTCATCCTTGATCGGGATGTCGAACTTGTCGCGGAACGACTTCAGCGACTCGACGTCGACCTTCTTGACGTTGTGCGCGATGTTCTTCGCTTCGCCCGAGCCGGTACCGTAGCCCTTGATGGTCTTGGCCAGGATGACGGTGGGCTGGCCCTTGTGGTTGACCGCCTGGTGGTAGGCCGCATAGACCTTGTAGGGGTCGTGGCCGCCACGGTTGAGTTTCCAGATCTCTTCGTCGGAGAGGTCCTTGACCATCTCCAGCAGCTCCGGACGGGCACCGAAGAAGTGCTCACGCACGTAGGCGCCGTCTTTGGCCTTGTAGTTCTGGTACTCGCCGTCGATGACCTCGTCCATGCGCTGCTGCAGCAGGCCGGCGGTGTCCTTGGCGAACAGCGGGTCCCAGAAGCGACCCCAGACCACCTTGTTGACGTTCCACTCGGCGCCACGGAACACGCCTTCGAGTTCCTGGATGATCTTGCCGTTGCCGCGAACCGGGCCGTCGAGGCGCTGCAGGTTGCAGTTGATGACGAAGATCAGGTTGTCCAGCTTCTCGCGGCCGGCCAGGGAGATCGCGCCCAGGGATTCAGGCTCGTCGCACTCGCCGTCGCCCATGAAGCACCAGACCTTCTGCTTGCCGGCGGGGATGAAGCCGCGGCTTTCCAGGTACTTCATGAAGCGCGCCTGGTAGATCGCCTGGATCGGGCCCAGGCCCATGGAAACGGTCGGGAACTGCCAGAAGTCCGGCATCAACCAGGGGTGCGGGTAAGAGGACAGGCCGTTGCCGTCCACTTCCTGGCGGAAGTTGTTCAGCTGGTCTTCGCTGATACGGCCTTCGAGGAAGGCGCGGGCGTAGACGCCGGGGGAGGCGTGGCCCTGGAAGAACACCAGGTCGCCGCCGTGTTCGTCGGTCGGGGCCTGGAAGAAGTAGTTGAAGCCCACGTCATAGAGGGTCGCCGAGGAGGCGAAGGAGGAGATGTGGCCACCCAGATCCGGGTCGTTCTTGTTGGCCTTCATCACCATCGCCAGGGCGTTCCAGCGCACCAGGGAGCGGATGCGGCGTTCCATGAACAGGTCGCCGGGCATGCGCGCTTCGTGGGTGACCGGGATGCTGTTGCGGTACGGCGTGGTGATGGCGTAGGGCAGTTGGGTGCCGGACCGGCTGGCCAGCTCGCCCATGCGGGTCATCAGGTAATGGGCGCGGTCTTCACCTTCACGGTCCAGGACCGATTCCAGGGCGTCCAGCCATTCCTGGGTTTCGACGGGATCGAGGTCTTGCATGGCTTGCTCCAGGGCGGAAAGGCTTCCAGAATCGGAAGCCAGTAGATCGTTGCCGATAGCTGCGCCAACCTCGTGGGCGACGCGGCGAATTCTTGGAAGTGCTCCGGGGGTACGCCCGGCGGGTTGTAGTTTTACTACAAATCGCCAGCGGATACATCCCTCCGCCAGAAAAAGTTAGTAGTAAAACTACAGGGGCGCGAAAAGACAGGAATGCCGGCGCCTCGCCGACCACTCAGGATAGACCATGAGCCTGCCGTCCCTGGCCGCTTTGCCGGCCACCCTCAAGCCCCTCGCCGAGCGGGCTGAGCAGAATTTCCGCACTGCCATCGCCGCGTTTTCCCCCGAGCAGATCGCCAGCTTCGACAGCTGGTCCGACGAGCGGCACGCCGACTTCTTCCGCGTCACTGCCGGCAGCGATTTCGTTGCCGAGCAGGTCCAGCGCGATCCTGCCTTTCTATTGGAACTGGCCGCGACCGGTGAGCTGGAGCGCGTCCTGCAGCCCGGCGAAATGGGCGCACAACTGGAAGCGCTGCTGGCCGATTGCGCCGACGAGGACGAACTGGGTCGCCGCCTGCGTCGCTTCCGTCGGCGCCAGCAGGTGCGCATCATCTGGCGCGACCTGAGCCGCCGCAGCGACCTGGCGGGTACCTGCCGCGACCTGTCGGACCTCGCCGACGCCTGCATCGACCAGTCCCTGGCCTGGCTCTACCAGCGCCACTGCCAGCAGTTCGGCGTGCCCATCGGCAACCGCTCGGGCCTGCCGCAGAAGATGATCGTGCTGGGCATGGGCAAGCTGGGCGCGGGTGAGTTGAACCTGTCTTCGGACATCGACCTGATCTTCGGCTACCCCGAGGGTGGCGAAACCCAGGGCGCCAAGCGGGCGCTGGACAATCAGGAGTTCTTCACCCGTTTAGGGCAGAAGCTGATCAAGTCGCTGGACGCCATCACCGTCGAGGGCTTCGCCTTCCGCGTCGACATGCGCCTGCGCCCTTACGGTTCCAGTGGCCCGCTGGTACACAGCTTCGCCGCGCTGGAGCAGTACTACCAGGACCAGGGCCGCGACTGGGAACGCTACGCGATGATCAAGGCCCGCGTGGTCGGTGGCGACCAGGAGGCTGGTCAGCGCCTGCTGGAGCTGCTGCGCCCCTTCGTTTACCGCCGCTACCTGGACTTTTCCGCCATCGAGGCGCTGCGCACCATGAAGCAGCTGATCCAGCAGGAAGTCCGGCGCAAGGGCATGAGCGAGAACATCAAGCTGGGCGCTGGCGGCATCCGCGAGGTGGAGTTCATCGCCCAGGCCTTCCAGTTGATCCACGGCGGCCGTGACCTGAGCCTGCAGCAGCGGCCGCTGCTGCGCGTGCTGGCGATCCTCGAGGGGCAGGGCTACCTGCCGCCGCAGGTGGTCGCCGAGTTGCGCGAGGGGTACGAATTCCTGCGTTACGCCGAGCACGCCCTGCAGGCCATTGCCGATCGGCAGACGCAGATGCTGCCGGAGGACGAACTCGAGCGAATCCGCGTCGCCTTCATCATGGGCTTCGCCAACTGGTCGGCGTTCCACCAGACCACCAACCAGTGGCGCGATCGCATCGACTGGCATTTCCGCCAGGTCATCGCCGATCCGGACGAGGACGAAGACGGCCAGGTCGACACCACCATCGGCGGCGAATGGATTCCGCTCTGGGAAGAGGCGGTGGACGAGGAGTCCGCCTGCCGACAGTTCGCCGACGCCGGCTTCGCCGAACCCGCGCAGGCCTGGAAACGCTTGACCGACCTGCGCCATGGCACGCAGGTGCGTGCCATGCAACGTCTTGGGCGCGAGCGGTTGGATGCCTTCATGCCGCGGCTGCTGAACATGATTGCCGAGCGCGGCCCGGCCGATGTGTTGCTCGAACGCGTCCTGCCGCTGATCGAGGCGGTGGCGCGGCGCTCGGCCTATCTCGTGTTGCTGACAGAAAACCCCGGTGCGTTGGAGCGCCTGCTGACGCTCTGTGCGGCCAGCCCGATGGTGGCCGAGCAGATCGCCCGCTTCCCGATCCTGCTCGACGAGCTATTGAACGAAGGGCGCCTGTTCCGCCCGCCGCAGGCTGCCGAACTGGGCGCCGAGCTGCGCGAGCGGCTGATGCGTATTCCGGAGGATGATCTCGAGCAGCAGATGGAGACCCTGCGTCACTTCAAGCTGGCCCATGCCTTGCGCGTGGTGGCCTCGGAGATCGCCGGGACTCTGCCTTTAATGAAGGTCAGCGACTACCTGACCTGGCTGGCCGAAGCAATCCTCGAACAGGTGCTGAGCCTGACCTGGGACCAGCTGGTGCAGCGCCACGGCCGGCCGACCCGCGTCGACGGGACGCCCTGCGATCCGGACTTCATCATCATCGGCTACGGCAAGTCCGGCGGCCTGGAACTGGGCCACGGCTCCGACCTGGACCTGGTGTTCATCCACGATGGCGACCCGCAGAGCGAGACCGACGGTGCCAAGCCCATCGATGGGGCGCAGTTCTATACGCGCCTGGGGCAGAAGATCATTCACTTCCTCACCGCGCAGACGCCCTCGGGCATGCTCTACGAAGTGGACATGCGCCTGCGCCCCAGCGGTGCCTCCGGCCTGCTGGTCAGTTCGCTGCGCGCCTTCGAGGCCTACCAGTTGGGCGAGGCCTGGACCTGGGAGCACCAGGCGCTGGTGCGCGCCCGCGTGCTCGCCGGCTGCCAGCGGGTGGCCAGGGCCTTCGAGGCGATCCGCGCGAAAGTGCTGGGCCAGCAACGCGATCTGCCGGAGTTGCGCAAGGAGGTCAGCGAGATGCGCGCGAAGATGCGCGACAACCTCGGCACCCCCAGCACTGTCGCCGGCACCGCGCCGAATGCCTTCGAGGCCGCGGCCCCGTTCGATCTCAAGCAGGATGCCGGTGGTATCGTCGATATCGAATTTATGGTGCAATACGCGGCCCTGGCCTGGTCGTGGCAGCACCCGGAGCTGGTGGAGTTCACCGACAATATCCGCATCCTGGAAGCGCTGGAGCGGGTCGGGTTGATGTCCGGCGAGGATGTCCTGACGTTGCAGGACGCCTACAAGGCTTACCGGGCGGCGGCGCACCGATTGTCCCTGCAGAAGCAGCCGGGCGTGGTAAGCGGCGACCACTTCCATGCGGAGCGGCGCATGGTGATGCAGATGTGGAAAGCCTTCGAGCTGACCTGATTCGCTGCGATTTCCCTCCCCTGGGCTTTTGAACGATGGAGCCAGCATCCGGCGGGATGAAGTTCGCCGGAGCGGCCCGCGCTGTCAGTTGTGTTGTGCGGGCCTATGGATGTCAGGAACGAGGCGCGTGATGCCATTGCGCCAGGTCACAGGGAGTGACGAAAACTGTCCGGCCGAAAGAGCGGCTGGGCTAGACTGCCGGCATTCGATGCACGGCACCCGACGACGCCACACGGCTGGATGAATGGAGTACGGGGAGGCGAGAGCCTCCCCGGTCGTTTCTGGAAAAGGCATGAGAATTCTGATCGTAGGCCCCTCCTGGGTGGGCGACATGGTGATGGCGCAGACACTCTTCCAGTGTCTGAGGCAGCGGCACCCCGACTGCGTGATCGATGTGCTGGCGCCTGACTGGAGCCGGCCGATCCTCAAGCGCATGCCCGAGGTGCGCCAGGCCCTGAGCTTCCCGCTCGGCCACGGCGTGCTGGACATCGCCTCGCGCCGCCGTATCGGCAAGTCCCTCAAGGGGCAGTACGACCAGGCGATCCTCCTGCCCAACTCGCTGAAGTCGGCGCTGGTGCCCTATTTTGCCGGTATCCCAAAGCGCACCGGCTGGAAGGGCGAGATGCGTTACGGCCTGCTCAACGATATCCGCGCGCTGGATAAAGAGCGTTACCCGCTGATGATCGAGCGCTTCATGGCCCTGGCATTCGAGCCGGGTGCGGAGCTGCCGCAGCCTTATCCACAGCCACGCCTGGCCATCGACCCGCAGAGCCGCGAGGCCGCGCTGGCCAAGTTCGGCCTTAGCCTGGATCGCCCGGTGCTCGCCCTGTGCCCCGGCGCCGAATTCGGCGAGGCCAAGCGCTGGCCGGCGGAGTACTACGCCAAGATCGCCGAGGTGAAGATCCGCGCCGGCTGGCAGGTATGGATATTCGGCTCGAAGAACGATCATCCCGGCGGCGAAGACATCCGCATGCGCCTGATCCCCGGCCTTCGCGAAGAGTCGGTGAACCTGGCGGGCGAGACGGCCCTGTCCGAGGCCATCGACCTGATGTCCTGCGCCGGAGCCGTGGTCACCAACGATTCGGGCCTGATGCACGTGGCCGCTGCGCTGAACCGCCCGCTGGTGGCGGTCTACGGCTCCACCTCGCCGCAGTTCACGCCGCCGCTGGCCGACCAGGTGGAAATCGTCCGCCTGGGATTGGAATGCAGCCCCTGCTTCGACCGCGTGTGCCGTTTCGGCCACTACAACTGCCTGCGCGAGCTCAAGCCGCGCCCCGTGATCGAAGCGCTGGATCGACTGGTCGCTGACCCGGTGGACGTGGAAAGCGCCGAATGAGGGTTCTGCTGATCAAGACATCGTCCCTGGGCGATGTCATCCATACCCTGCCGGCTCTGACCGACGCCGCCCGTGCCATTCCCGGGATCCAGTTCGACTGGGTGGTGGAGGAAGGCTTCGCCGAGATTCCCGCCTGGCACCCCGCCGTGGCCCAGGTGATCCCCGTGGCGATCCGTCGCTGGCGCAAGAATCTCTGGCAGACATTGAAAAGCGGCGAATGGGGCCGCTTCAAACGCCGTCTGAAGGAAGTCGACTACGACCTGGTGATCGACGCTCAGGGCTTGCTCAAGAGCGCCTGGCTGACCCGCTACGCTCGCCGCCGCACGCCGATCGCCGGGCTGGACAAGGAGTCTGCGCGCGAGCCGGCTGCCAGCCGCTTCTATAACCGCACCTATCCGGTCGCCTGGGGCCAGCATGCCGTCGAGCGCGTGCGCCAGCTGTTCGCCCAGGCGCTGGACTACCCGCTGCCCGCCGGCACCGGTGACTACGGGCTGGATCGCAATCGCCTGCTGGACGAGACGGAGGCCGAGCCCTACCTGGTGTTCCTGCATGGCACCACCTGGGTGACCAAGCACTGGCCCGAAGTGTATTGGCGCGAACTGGCCCAGCGCATGGGCGAGCGCGGCTGGTCGGTGCGCCTGCCCTGGGGCAACGAAGCCGAACGGCAACGCGCCGAACGTTTGGCCGAAGGCTTGGAAAACGCTTCGGTGCTCCCCAGATTATCCCTCGCAGGCATGGCCAAGGTGCTGGCCGGCGCTTCCGCCTGCGTAGCGGTCGACACCGGACTCGGGCACCTGGCTGCCGCTCTGGACGTGCCGACGCTGTCGCTGTTCGGCCCGACCAATCCCGGTCTCACCGGCGCCTACGGACGCTCGCAGGTACACCTGGCCAGCGACTGGCCTTCATGCGCGCCCTGCCTGCAGAAGACCTGCACCTACCAGCCTACGGCCGAAGACAAGCGCCAGTTCGACCTGCGGCATGAACAGCCTCTGTGCTTCACGCGCCTGAATCCCCAGCGCGTAGCGACCCAGCTGGAGGCACTGCTGCTGGCCCCGGAGACGCTTCGATGACCCTGGCTTTCGTCCTCTACAAATACTTCCCGTTCGGCGGGCTGCAGCGCGACTTCATGCGCATCGCCCTGGAGTGCCAGCAGCGCGGCCACGCGATCCGCGTCTACACGCCGATCTGGGAAGGCGAAGTACCGCCCGGCTTCGACGTGCGCGTGGCGCCGGTGAAGTCGTTGTTCAACCATCGCCGCAACGAGAAGTTCAGCGCCTGGCTGACCGCGGACCTTGCGCGCTCGCCGGTAGACCGGGTGATCGGTTTCAACAAGATGCCCGGCCTGGATGTGTACTACGCCGCCGACGGCTGCTTCGAGGACAAGGCGCAGACCCTGCGCAACTCCTTCTACCGCCGCTGGGGCCGTTACAAACACTTCGCCGACTACGAGCGCGCGGTGTTCGCGCCAGAGTCCAAGACCGAGATCCTGATGATCTCCGAAGTGCAGCAGCCGCTGTTCATCAAGCATTACCGCACCCCCGAGGCTCGCTTCCACCTCTTGCCGCCGGGCATCGCCCAGGACCGCCGTGCGCCGGCCAACGCCGCCGAAATCCGCGCCGAGTTCCGTCGCGAGTTCAAGTTGGCAGAGGATGACCTGCTGCTGGTGCAGATCGGCTCGGGCTTCAAGACCAAGGGCCTGGACCGCAGCCTCAAGGCGCTGGCCGCGTTGCCGCGCTCGCTGCGCAAGCGCACCCGCCTGATCGCCATCGGCCAGGACGATCCCAAGCCATTTCTGCTGCAGGTGAAGGCGCTGGGCCTGTCGGACAACGTGCAGATCCTCAAGGGGCGCAGCGATATCCCGCGCTTCCTGCTCGGCGCTGACCTGCTGATTCACCCGGCGTACAACGAGAACACCGGCACCGTGCTGCTCGAAGCGCTGGTCGCGGGCTTGCCGGTGCTGGTCACCGATGTCTGCGGCTACGCCCATTACATCGACGAGGCGAAAGCCGGCCGTGTGGTGCCGTCGCCCTTCGAGCAGGAGCGGCTGAACGCCATGCTCCAGGAGATGCTGGAAGACGACGCCGCGCGCGCCGACTGGTCGCGCAATGGCCTGGCCTTCGCCGACAGCGCCGATCTCTACAGCATGCCGCAGCACGCCGCCGACCTGATCCTGCGGGAGCGCGCATGAAGCTCGAACTGCACGAGCCCTTCAAGACCCTCTGGGCCGGCAAGGACCCGTTCGCCGAAGTCGAACGCCTGCAAGGCAAGGTCTACCGCGAGCTGGAGGGCCGCCGCACGCTGCGCGCTGAGGTCGAAGGTCGCGGCTATTTCGTGAAGATCCACCGCGGCATCGGCTGGGGCGAAATCGTCAAGAACCTGTTCAGTGCCAAGCTTCCGGTGCTCGGGGCGGGCCAGGAGCAGCGTGCCCTGGAGCGCCTGCATCAAGCCGGGGTGGCCACCATGACCTCGGTGGCGTATGGCGAGCGCGGCGGCAATCCGGCCGCACAACACTCCTTCATCATCACCGAGGAACTGGCGCCGACCATCGATCTGGAAGTCCTCTCGCTGGATTGGCTGCAGACGCCACCCGAGCCGCGCCTCAAGCGTGCGCTGATCGCCGAGGTGGCGAAGATGGTCGGCACCATGCACCGCGCCGGGGTCAACCACCGCGACTGCTACATCTGCCACTTCCTGCTGCACACCGACCGCCCGATCAGCGCCGATGACCTGCGCCTGTCGGTGATCGACCTGCACCGGGCGCAGACCCGCGCCGCCACCCCGCGGCGCTGGCGCGACAAGGACCTGGCGGCGCTGTATTTCTCCGCGCTGGACATCGGCCTCACGCGCCGTGACAAATTGCGCTTCCTGCGCGGTTACTTCCTGCGCCCGCTGCGTGACATCCTCCGCGAGGAAGCCGCGCTGCTGGCGTGGATGGAACGCAAGGCGGCCAAGCTCTACGACCGCAAACAACGATACGGAGACCTGCTCTGATGGCCGGCTGGGTACTCGAAGCCGACTACCAGCATCTCGCCGCCGATTTCGGCAGCCTGGATGCCGTGTTCGCCCTCGAAGGCGAGCGCATCACCAAGGATGCGATGTCCGACGTCGTGCGCATCGAGCGTGACGGCGTGCGTTATTACGTCAAACGCTACCGCAAGCCGGGCAAGGGTTTCCGTCGCTATCTGCCGCGCCCTCGGGTGAAGGCCGAGTGGCAGAACCTCAAGCAGTTCGCCAAGTGGGGCATCCCGACCGCGCAGGTGGTGGCCTACGGCCTGGAGCGCGCCAATGGCGGCTTCTCCCGTGGCGCGATCATTACCCGCGAGCTGGTCGACACCGAAGACCTGCATGCCCTGGCCAGGCGCAACGATCCGCGCCTGAAGGATCGCGCCTGGGTCGCGCATGTCATGCGCCAGCTGGCCGGCTACACGCGGACCATGCATGACCACCATTTCACCCATAACGACCTGAAGTGGCGCAACATTCTGGTCGACGGGGAGGGCACGGTGTACTTCATCGATTGCCCGATCGGTGATTTCTGGGTCAGCTTCATGCTGCGCTATCGGATCACCAAGGACCTGGCCACCCTCGACAAGGTCGCCAAGTACCATCTCTCTTACACGCAGCGCCTGCAGTTCTACCTGCTGTACCGGCGCCGCGAACGACTGAACGCGTCGGACAAGAAGCGTGTCCGGCAGATCGTCCATTTCTTCGAGGGACGCGAGTGAAGGATTTCATTGCCGAGGGCGACCAGGCCCTGCTGGAAAGCAACGCCCTGGCCGATTTCGATGCCCTCTGGACTCTGCAGCTGGATGCGGTGGACGAGCCCAACACCGAGCGTGGCGGCTGGAGCAGCGTCTATCGCCTGGAGCTGGACGGCACCGCCTACTACCTCAAGCGCCAGAGCAACCACCTGACCCGCAGCCTGAAGCACCCGCTGGGCGAAACTACCTTCAGCCGCGAGTTCCGCAATATCCAGCGTTACCGCCAGCTCGGCATTCCCTCGATGCAGGCGGCCTTCTTCGGCGCGCGGCAGGTCGGCGGCGAGCGCCGGGCGATCCTCATGACCCGTGCCCTGGATGGTTGGCGTGACCTGGACAGTCTGCTGCAAGGCTGGTCGAACCTGCCTGCCGAGCGCCGCCAGGCCGTCCTGCGTGCCTGTGGCATGCTCGCCCGGCGCCTGCATGAGGCCGGGCAGATGCACGGCTGCTTCTATCCCAAGCACATCTTCCTGCGCGAGACCGACGACGCCTTCGAGGCGACCCTGATCGACCTGGAGAAGACCCGCCCGCTGTGGTTCGGCCAGCGCGACCGCGTGCGCGACCTTGAACCGCTGCTGCGCCGCGCGCCGGACTGGAACGAGGCCGACGTGCGCAACCTGCTGGCGGCTTATCTGGGGACTGCCGCGGGTGGCCCGGAAGTCGACGACTGGTACCGCCGCCTGGGCGCGCGCCGCAAGAAGAAGGAAAACCGCGCATGAGGCTGTCCGCCCTGCGCGATGCCGGCCGCGCTCCGTCGCTGCCCCTGCGCATCGAGCTGGAAGACGGCGCCGGCCCGGCCGAGCTGCGCCTGGACAGCCTGTTGCGGGTACTGCCCGGGCAGCGTTACGTCGGCGCGGCCAATTGGCGTGGCCGACCGGTGCTGGCCAAGCTGCTGGTCGGCGGCAAGGCTGCCCGGCACTTCCAGCGTGAGCGCGACGGCGTGCGCCTGCTCGCCGAGCAGGGTCTGACCACACCGCAACTGCTGGCCGATGGCCTGAAGGACGGCGAGGGCGGCTGGTTGCTCTTCGAGTTCCTCGACAACGCCCAGAGCCTCTGGGATGCCTGGCGCGCCGTGGAGGGCGAGCCACTGCTGTCCGAAGGCCAGACCGCCGTCATTGCCGAGGCGCTGACGGCCATCGCCCAGCTGCATGCCAAGGGCCTGTGGCAGGAAGACCTGCACCTGGACAACCTGCTGCGCCACGCCGGCCAGCTCTACCTCATCGACGGCGCCGGCATCCGCGCGGAAACCCCGGGTCAGCCACTGTCGCGCAAGCATGTCTTGGAAAACCTCGGGGTATTCTTCGCCCAGTTGCCGGCCAGCCTTGATCCGTATCTGGAAGAGCTGCTGATCCATTACCTGCTGGCCAATGGCGAGCACGCGCTGCCGTTGGAGGCCTTGCAGAAGGAAATCGCCAGGGTGCGCCGCTGGCGCGTGGGCGACCTGATGAAGAAGATCGCCCGCGATTGCAGCCTGTTCAGCGTGTTCAAGGGGCCGTTCGGCCTGCGCGCGGTGCGCCGCGAGGAAGAACCGGGCCTGCAGCCGTTGCTGGCCGATCCCGACGACTTCATCGGCAAAGGGCATATCTACAAGACCGGCGGCGCCGCCACGGTTGCCCGAGTCGAGCTCGACGGCCGGCCGTTGGTCGTCAAGCGTTACAACATCAAGAACCTGTTGCACTGGTTCAAGCGCTTCTGGCGCCCCAGCCGGGCCTGGGGGGCGTGGCGCGAGGGCAATCGACTGGACTTCCTCGGCATTGCCACCCCGCGTCCTCTGGCGGTCATCGAGCGCCGCTGGCTGTGGCTGCGCGGGCCGGCCTTCCTGATTACCGATTACCTGACGGGTCAGGATATAATCGCCCGTTTCAAACCCTACCTGGATCAGTCGGAGGGAGGCGGCTTGCCGCCAGAATCGGATCTTGCAGCCCTGGACAGACTGTTCGCGGCGTTGGTGCGTGAACGTATCAGCCACGGCGATCTCAAAGGGCACAACGTGTTCTGGCAGGAGCAGGGCGAAGGCGGGCAATGGTCGTTGATCGACCTCGATGCCATGCAGCGCCACTCGCGAGAAGCGAGTTTCGCCCGCGCCTATGCCCGCGACCGTGCGCGCTTCCTGCGCAACTGGCCAGAGGGCAGCGCACTGCACCAGCTGCTCGACGAACGTTTACCGCGGGTGCCTGCGCACCCGCCCAGATGAAAGAGGCTAGACCCTGTGGCATTGACCATCCTCGGCCTGTCCGGCGCCGTAAGCCATGACCCTTCCGCCGCCCTGTACATCGACGGCAAGCTGGTCGCGGCCGTCGAAGAAGAGCGCTTCGTCCGCGACAAGCACGCGAAGAACCGCATGCCCTACGAGTCGGCCAAGTTCTGCCTGGAACAGGCCGGGATCAAGCCGTCGGACGTTGACGTGGTGGCCATTCCCTTCGCCCCCATCAGCATCTTCGACAAGGCCCGCTGGCACTATGCCAAGCGCTACGCCTACGCGCCGGACCGCGCGCTGGACGCCATCCTGCTCGGCAACCGCCGCTACCACCGCTACTACAAGCGAATCCAGTGGTGCCTGCAGCAGCTGGGCTTCGACCTGAAGAAGGTCAAGATCCAGCCGGTCGAGCACCACCTGGCCCACGCCTCCAGCGCCTACCACTGCTCGGGCTTCAAGGAGAAGACGGCGATCCTCGGGATCGACGGCAAGGGCGAGTATGCCACCACCTTCTTCGGCTACGGCGAGAACGGCAAGATCCACAAGATCAAGGAATTCTACGATCCGGACTCCCTGGGTGGCCTGTATGGCGCGATCACCGAGTACCTCGGCTTCGACATGCTCGACGGTGAGTTCAAGGTCATGGGCATGGCGCCCTACGGCGATGCCAGCAAGTACGATTTCTCGCGCCTGGCCAAGTTCGAGAACGGCGAGCTGATCATCAATACCGACTACGCCAACGTCATCGGCTTCCGTCGCTACAAGGAGAAGGGCAAGGGTTACTACTTCTCGCCCAAGCTGATCGAGTGGCTCGGTCCCAAGCGTGAAGGCGACATCGCCGACGATCCCTACATCCACTACGCCGCCAGCATCCAGGCGCTGTTCGAGAAGCTGGCGCTGGAAATGATGGATTACTACCTGGGCGACATCATCCGCGAGACCGGCAAGGTCGCCTTCGCCGGCGGCTGCGCGTTGAACGTCAAGCTCAACCAGAAGATCATCGCCCGTCCCGAGGTCAAGGAACTGTACGTGCAGCCCGCGGCCAGCGACGCCGGCACCGCGGTTGGCGCGGCGGCTTATGTGTCCTGGGAGCGTGGCGTACCGGTCGAGAAGATGGAACATGTCTACCTCGGCCCGGAATACAGCAACGAAGACGTCATCGCCGCCTGCGCCCGCCACGAGGCCAAGCCGCAATGGCGCAAGATCGACAATGTGCCCGAGCACATCGCCAAGGTGCTGGTCGAAGGCAATCCAGTAGCCTGGTTCCAGGGCCGCATGGAGTTCGGCCCGCGCGCCCTCGGCGGCCGCTCGATCATCGGTTGCCCTAGCATCGCTGGCGTGGCTGACCGCATCAACGCGCAGATCAAGTTCCGCGAGCGCTGGAGGCCCTTCTGCCCGTCGATGCTCGATACCGTCGGCCCGCAGATGTTCAAGATCGACCACCCGGCGCCGTTCATGACCTTCACCTTCGAAGTCAACGAAGAGTGGAAGACCCGCGTGCCGGAAGTCGTCCACGAAGACGGCACCTCGCGCGCCCAGGTGCTCAAGCGCGAGTTCAACCCGCGTTACTACGACATGATGAAGGAGCTGGAGAAGCTCACCGGCAACGGCGTGGCGCTCAACACCTCGCTGAACCGCCGTGGCGAGCCGATGATCTGCTCGCCGACCGACGCCCTGAACATGTTCTACGGTTCGGACCTGCAGTACCTGATCATGCAGGACATCCTGGTGGTCAAGGATGGCACCGCCGCCAGCCCCGCCGACTGAGTCTGCCAGGCTGTTTCCAGCCGGCTCCGCCAGGGGCCGGTTTCCATGTCGGGAAGACACGTCGTGAAAGTGATGTTGATGGTGATGGACGAGCAGAGGGTCATCCTCGATCGTCTTTATGAAGTCATCCAGAGCAATTGCTCCGAGTGCGAGATTCATCGACTGAGCAAGGCGCAGCAGATGAACCTGGGGCCCTACCTCATCGCCGCCGATTACCGTCGTTTCGACCGGATCGTGATCTTCTCGCGCCTCAAGCGCATGGTGCCTCAACTCGCTGTACTGCGCTGCCTGCCCAACCTGGTGATTCTCGAGCACGACGCCTACCAGAACTACATGCCCGGCAGTAAGTATCGCGGCCAGTACTCGGCCCTGCTGCACAAGCTCCCAGGGGCGCGCATCCTCGTGTCGGGAGCGCTGGTTGCCCAGCGTCTGGCGAACGAAGGGGTCGATGTGCGCTTCGTCTCCAAGGGTTATGACGAGGAGATGCTGCGCAATATCGGCAGCGAGCGGGATATCCCGGTCGGCTTCCTCGGCAGCTTGAAGAGCAGCGAGTACAGCCAGCGCAAGGAGATGCTGGAGAGCATTGCAGAACGTGTGCCGATGCTCATTACTCGCACCGCTTCCGGAGCGGAGTATCTGGAGACCCTCAATCGCATCGCGATCTTCGTCAGCGCGGATATCGGCATGGGCGAGTTCATGATCAAGAACTTCGAGGCCATGGCCTGTGGCTGCGTCCTGCTGGCGTGGAGCCAGGGAGAGGAAGATCGCCTGCTGGGCTTCGAGGATATGCACAACGTGGTGTTCTATCGCTCGGTTGACGAAGCCGTGGAGAAGATCCGGCAGCTTCAGGCCGACCCTGAACTGGCCCAGCGGATTGCCCAGGTCGGCCAGGCATTCGTCGAGGAGCGCTACACCTTCGCCCGAGTCGGCAAGGACCTGGCGGCGGCCATCGCCGAGCCTATGCAAGGCTGGTCGATGCCCGGAGTGCTGACCCGCTGGTGGGCTCGCATGCGCTTTGGCTTCCGGGTGGGCTGAGAGGATGCCGATGCAGCATTTGTACCGTGGTGTCGCGGCGAAAGGTCGATCGTGAGTCAGAATCGTCATGCAGCGCAGTGGGTGGAAGACAACCTGCCGCCGGAGTTGAAGGTTCTGCTTCGTCGCGCCGAGCGAGTCATCCTGGTCGCGAACAACCCTGCCATCAGTGCCGGGGATTTTGACGCCCTGGCCCTCGGCCCGCGCGATGTCGTGGTGAGCTTCAATACCGCTGTCAAAGCAGAGTTGCTGAGTGCCGAGACGGTCAACGTGTTTGTCCATGGCTATCACGGCCAGGAATTCCACTTCTTCGGATTGCCGTGTCGTCCATGCATCACAAGGTTGTTCGAGCAGTCTCCGGATCGCTGTTTCACCTTGCTGGTGGGGGTGGTCAACCCGATGTCGGCGTTGCCGCGGGTGGCGATCTACGAAGATCGCATCCCGCTGCCGACCCTGCTCGACTATCCCCGCATGCGCCCCAGCGGCAAGCCGTTCGCCGGCCCTTCCACCGGCTTCAACGCCATGGTGGTGTTCGACTGGTTGCTGGGCAGGCCCGGTTATACCTACGAGTTGTTCGCCCTGGGCTTCTCCAACGAGGCGGGAACTCTGTGGAACGGGCATGCCTGGGACTACGAGCGCGCCTGGATGCATGCATCCCGCGTGCGTGTGATTGCCCTGGAAAGCGCCGGAAAGCGCTGGTGGTGGCCATTGCGTTTCAAAGGGAAGAAAGCCAAATGAGTGGCTATCAGTCGAGCCTTTTCGCTGGAGTCTGGTCGTGAAGATCGCCGTCGCCTTCTTTGGTATTCCACGCAATTCCGAGCTCTGCTTCCCCCAGATCCAGCGCAACATCCTGCAGGTTCTTCCCGCCGACGCGCAGGTGTCCTGCTTCTACCATCTCTATCGCCTGCGCGAGGTCTTCAATCCGCGTTCTGGCGAGGCCGGGGTGCTCGGCGAAGAGAACTTCACCCCTTTCCAGGATATGACCGGCCTGATCGAAGAGCCGGAGCTCTGTCTCGATCGCTGGAATTTCGAAGCGATCAAGCAGCGTGGGGACACCTGGAAAGATGATTTCCGCTCGATCCGCAACCTGATCCACCAGCTCAATTCTCTGCATCAGGTGACGTCGCTGCTGGCCCCGACTGACCCGGATTTCGTAGTGTACGTCCGCCCGGACATCTTCTTCCATGACCCATTGCCGGGGTATGTGTTCGCCCACACGGAGCGGCGACGCAGGAATGTCTACGTGCCGAACTGGCAATGGTGGGGCGGTCTCAACGACCGCTTTGCCATCTGCGGTCGCGAGATATACCGGGCGTACGGCTGCCGGGCCGAGGAGATGCTGAACTTCTGTGATGCGAGCGGCCGCTCTCTGCACTCCGAGCGGCTGCTGAAGTTCGCCTTGCAACGTTACGGCGCGCGGGTCTGCATGATGGATACTACCGCCTCGCGGGTACGCATCGATGGGCAGTTTGCCGAGGAACCGTTCTCGCCCAAGCGCTCGATGGGCAAGCGAGAGAATCGCTATTTCCATCGGGTTGCCCAACTGCGCACCTGGCTGGACAAGTACGGCATTCTCTAGGTTTCCGTGAGCGCTGCGGCAGGCGGGCCGTCTGTCCCGTTTGCCCGGCGAGAAGGTCGCCAGAAACTACCTGGCGACCTTCTTCCTGCGCTTGGCATTGAGCCAGAGCCGCACGGCCTTGCGGGTATAAGACAGTTTGAAGATGACGCGCCAATTGCGCTTGAGGGCCATGCGGAAGAAGTGCTTGGCCGAGAGGTCGTCGTCCGTCAGGTAGGCTTCGCGGAACAGCGACAGGCAGCGTTGGGTGTAATAAGCCTTGCTCAGTCGCTGCCAGTCGCCATCAAGGCGCCGGAAGACTTCCTCGACCAGTTCCACGCCGATCTGCTTCGAGTAGTGGAACTGGTGGCGCAGGCTGTCATCGTGGCGGTGGATGGTAGCCAGGGGTTTTTCCAGAATGGTGCAGGGATAACTAGCCAGCACCTGCGCAAATACCGGGATATCTTCGGCATTGCGGAAGTTCTCCGGGTACAGGCCCCGCTCGAATACCTCTCGATGCATGACGCAGGCACCATTGGAGAGGTTGATATTCTTTTCGATCAGGTAGCCGCGTACCCGCTCCTGCGGGGTTCGCGGAAGCGCCTGAGGCGTGCGCTCCACCGTCCTGTCGCAGGTCTTTGCCAGGTAGCCGCCAATCACCATGCGACTGTGCGGGTACTGCTCGATGTGCTGGCGTGCGGCTCTCAAGGCTCCGGGCGTCATTTCATCATCGGCGTCCAGGAAGATCAGGTAGTCCCCTCGGGTTTCGGCAATTCCACGATTGCGCACGGTGGCGAGACCGCCGTTTTCCTTGCGCAGGCTGCGGAAATTGCCGAACTGCTGATGAAGGGCCTCGATCAGGGCCGGCGTAGCGTCCGACGAACCGTCATCGATGATCAGTAGCTCGCTGTGCTCATCCAATTGAGTTGCGACGGATTCGACGGCGCGACGAAGCACGTGCGCATAGTTGTACGCGGGAATTACAACGCTGATCAGGGGTCTTGCTGTCATGAGAGGCGCGTCATTGTAGAGCTGTCCATCCACTAGCTGGCATCAGGATATGCGAGGCTGCGATCTGCTTGAGGGCGTTCGTCACAGCAAATTCAAGTTAAGTCGCAGCGGCTTGTGCCTGCTTGGTCCCGAGGTGACTCGACGCGAGTGCGGTTGCACAAGTCGTTCCGGGGCGACGAATAGTATCCTGTTGAAAGGTTTGTATCCAAGGTTCTACAGACGGCCAGAGCCCGTCGTGGAAGTCCGCCCGGGGAAACCCACGTTCAGCGCTGTTTCGACACTTCAGGCGAGGGAGAGTGCTTGCTCCGGGTTGATTCTTTGAGCAGGAAACTGCTGAATGCTGCGTTTCTGGTGATTCATATCCGAGATGAAGGGTTTCATGGGAAGTCATGTAGTCGGGCGTTCGATTTTTTCCGCGGTCAGCGAAGGAAAGCTACTGTGGTGCGTTTTCTTTGCCAGCCTCGTTTTGTCATTGATTGCATCCTTCTGCAACCCGATCATCGGTCGTGATGCGGCCCTGTACATGGATCTTGCGGGTATTTACCAGCAGCAGGGTGTCACCGGTGCGTTGCAGCGCTTTGACTGGCCCTGGTTTTCCATACTGCTGAGCGTGACGAGCCAGGTGACAGGGCTGAGTTATGAACTGCTCGCCCGAGTGTTCTGCGAGCTGCTCACGGCAGTCGCCTGCGTCGCCTGCGTCGACTTTGTCCGCCGACTCCGCCCGCAAGCCCTGCCCTGGGCCTGCCTCGCCGTATTGGCAGTGCCGGCATTCAATGAGTATCGCGGCGACATCCTGCGTGAAAACGGTTTCTGGGCCTTCTCGCTCGTTGGTTTGTGCTACATGCAGAGCTGGCTGCAGCAGCGTCGTCCTGTCAGTTTGCTACTGGCTTGCGTGGCCGTCATTGTGGCGGCGGCTTTCCGCTTCGAGGCCGTCTACCTGCTACTGATCGTGCCGCTGATGGAGGTACTGAAAGCCGGCGGGGTCCCCTTGCGTCGGGGTTTGCGCTTCGCCGTAGGGGTGGCCTTGATGGGCGTGATTGCCGGCGCGTTGCTGTGGGTCGGCCGGCATGGCCTGTTGCCCCAGGGGCGAGTGGCCGGCCTGGTGGACTACCTGGACCTGGCGAGCGTCTTGCGCAACTTCTACGCGTTCGCTGATGGCGTGGCGCAAGCAATGCCCTTTGAATACGCCCGCGACAGTGCCCCGCAGATCATCTTCTTCGGCCTGCTGGGTTACCTGGCGAGCAAGGTACTCAGTGCTTTTGGTGTACTGGTGGTGCCGCTGTTCGTGGGCGCCGTTGCCCAGTGGCGAGAGCGGGAAAACCGCTGGCTGCTCCTGGATGTCGCTGCCGTTGGCTACATCGCGCTTTTGCTGGTCTTCGCACTGAGCCACCTGTTTCTATCTAGCCGCTACGTGGCATTTGCCGCGTTCCTTCTGTTGCCACGGGCTGCCTGGGGGCTGAGCCTGATAGCGCAACGCTGGCCGCGCATCCGCGTCGCTCTGGTGGCGATCCTGGTGTTGATAGCCATGGCTAACGTGGTGTCACTCTCGGCGCCCAAGACACACTTGCGCGATGCTGGCCACTGGGTGGGAGAGCATCTGCCGAGGTCGGCAAGTGTGTACCAGGACGACAACCGGGTGAGTTACTACGCAGGCTGGGGATACGGCAGGGAAAGTTTGGACCGTGATCACGCGCTGGCGCGGACGGGCAAGGGGGCCTACGAGTATTTCGTCCTGGACCTCAAGCGCAAGGCCAAGCTACAACTACCCGCGCTGGAGAAAAAGGGCCTGGTGCCGCTTGCACAGTTCCACAACCGCAAGGGCGAGACCTACGTGGTCCTGCGCCGTGCCGGTGCGAAGCAGCCCTGATCTAGGGTTGCTGGAGCGTTTTTTCCAGGGAACCAGGTGGCCAGGGCATCGAGCTGGCTTGTCGATAGCCCTGGCAAAGCTGGGCGCCAGCGTCCGCTAGCAGCCATGTGCGGTCCTGCATGTAGCGCAGCATGTGGGCGAAGTTGCGTTTGCGCTGCAGTCGGCTCAAGGCACGGCGCTGGGTCTTCATGTCGGCAATGTCGATCAGGCCCAGTTCGCCTTCGGGGGTCTGCACGACGTTACCCAGGTGCAGCGAACGGAAGTACACCCCGCAATCATGCAGTTTGGCGATGAGCGAGCCGAGTTCCTGGCGTAGCTGCTTCTGGGGATGCTCCGCGCTTATCAGCTGGCGCAAGGTCAGACCGGGCAGCGGGTGGTAGTGCACCGCGTCGCGGGCGATCCCTGGGATGCGGTAGACAGCAATGATCCGTGGGCAGGGGATGGCCAGTTTCTGCAAGGCCTGGGTGTTGTCGGCAAAGCGTTGCGCATAGGGATACAACGCCGCCGAGGAGATCAGCCGCTTGCGCCGGAACAGCTTCAGGAAGTTGCCATCGGCCAGGCGCAGGACCTTGTCGCCATGCTTGTCGGCTTCCAGCACCTGGGCGCCGGCACGTAGCGCTTCGTAGGCGGAGAGAGCAAGGTCTTGCATAACGGGTTCCTGAATCGATAGCCGGCTATAGTAGCCCACCCGCCGGGCAAACGAGAGCGCTGTGTTATAATCGCCGACCTTTCAAGTGTGCGATTCCTACATGTCCGGTAAAGAACCCCAGGCAACTTCCAGCCTGAAGATCTACTTCCGACTGCTGTCCTATGTGCGCCCGTACATCGGCATGTTCCTGCTGAGCATCGTCGGTTTCCTGATCTTCGCCGCGACCCAGCCGATGCTGGCCGGCATCCTCAAGTATTTCGTCGACGGCCTGGCGCATCCGGATGCCAAGCTTTTCCCCAACGCCCCCTGGGCCTGGTTGCGCGACCTCTCGCTGCTCTACGCGGTGCCTCTACTGGTAGTGCTCATCGCTGTCTGGCAGGGGGTCGGCTCATTCCTGGGCAACTACTTCATCGCTAAAGTTTCCCTGGGGCTGGTGCAGGACCTGCGCGTCGCCCTGTTCAACAACCTGCTGACGCTGCCCAACCGCTATTTCGACAACAACAACTCCGGGCATCTGATCTCGCGCATCACCTTCAACGTGACCATGGTGACCGGCGCCGCCACTGACGCCATCAAGGTGGTGATCCGCGAAGGCATGACGGTGGTCTTCCTGTTCCTCTCCCTGCTGTGGATGAACTGGAAGCTGACCCTGGTGATGTTGGCGATCCTGCCGGTCATCGCCCTGATGGTGACCAGCGCCAGCCGCAAGTTCCGCAAGCAGAGCAAGAAGATCCAGGTGGCCATGGGTGACGTCACCCACGTGTCCTCCGAAACCATCCAGGGCTACCGGGTGGTCCGAAGCTTTGGCGGCGAGCCCTATGAGCGCCAGCGCTTCCAGCACGTCACCAGCGAGAACACCAACAAGAACCTGCGCATGAACAAGACCTCGGCAATCTATACGCCGATGCTGCAGTTGGTGATCTACAGCGCGATGGCGGTGTTGCTCTACTTCGTCCTGCTGCTGCGCGGGGACGCCACTGTCGGCGATCTGGTGGCCTACATCTCCATGGCCGGCCTGCTGCCCAAGCCGATCCGCCAGCTCTCGGAAGTCAGCTCGACCATCCAGAAGGGCGTGGCCGGTGCGGAAAGCATCTTCGAGCAGCTCGACGAACAGCCCGAGGTGGATAACGGTACCGTCGAGCGTGACCGCGTGCAGGGCCGTCTCGAGGTAAAGAACCTCAGTTTCACCTATCCGGGAACCGAGAAGAAGGTCCTCAACGACCTGAACTTCAGCGTCGAGCCGGGCCAGATGGTGGCGCTGGTCGGCCGCTCGGGCAGCGGCAAGTCGACCCTGGCCAACCTGATTCCGCGCTTCTACGACCACAGCGAAGGGCAGATCCTGCTCGATGGCACGGATGTCGAGGACTACAAACTGAGCAACCTGCGCACACACATCGCGCTGGTGACCCAGCAGGTCAACCTGTTCAACGACAGCGTGCTCAACAACATTGCCTACGGTGACCTGGCCAGCAAACCGCGCGAAGCGGTGGAGAAGGCCGCCGAGGACGCCTTTGCCCGCGAGTTCATCGACCGCCTTCCCGAAGGCTTCGAGACCGAAGTCGGCGAGAACGGCGTGATGCTCTCCGGCGGCCAGCGCCAGCGCCTGGCGATTGCCCGCGCCTTGCTCAAGGATGCGCCGGTGCTGATCCTCGACGAGGCGACTTCGGCGCTGGACACCGAGTCCGAGCGACACATCCAGGCCGCCCTGGAGAAGGTCATGGAAGGTCGCACCACGCTGGTCATCGCCCACCGCCTGAGCACCATCGAGGCAGCGGACCTGATCCTGGTGATGGACCAGGGGCACATCGTCGAGCGCGGCAGCCACGACGAGCTGATCGCGCAGAACGGCTACTACGCCCGTCTGCACGCCCGCCAGTTCGCCGACGACCCGGTAGGTGGCAACGAGCTGATCGTCGAGCAGCCGGTATGACGCTGGAGCGGAACACCCTGGCATGCTGAACCGTCTGCGAGTCTTCCGCGAACGCGGCTGGACGCCCATCACGGCGGCAGACTATGCCGCCACCTGGCACCGGTTTGGCGGCAGCGTCGCGACCCATCCGGACGTGGTCGAACGTCTCGCCGCCCTGGCCGGTATCCCGGTGCGCTACCTCGGTTGGTTCGAAGGCGACGAACTGCGCGCCGCCGTGCCCACGTGGGGGCGCAACCTGGCCTTGTCCAAGGACGTGCTCAAGCGCGAAGGCAAGAAGGCGCTGTTCGACCTGGGCAACGCCGAGATCATCCTGCCGATCGCCGAGGGCGCGCGCATCGAGTTGCGCCATCAGGTGCGCTATCTCTCGGAGCTGAACCGCGAGCAGGTCAGCGACGCCCGTGAGCAACCCGAGCAGCTGGCGATGAATCGCGCGCCAGCGGATTTCTCGAAGAAATTCCGCTACAACCAGCGCCGCGAACAGCGTTTGCTGGAAGAGGCGGGCGGCGTGCTGCAGCCGATGAGCGAGCTGAGCCCCGAGGAGCAGGCGAGCATCTATGCCGACCTGTTCCAGCGCCGCTGGGAGTTCGAGGTGCCGGGCAAGGCACGGTTGGCCGAGGTATTCGGCCTGATGCGTGAGTTCATGCGTGGTTCGCTGGTGCGCCTGGACGGCGAGCCGGTGGCGATCCAGATTCTTTACAGGGTCGAGGCGCCGAAATGGATCAGCGTCGAATACATCAATGGCGGCGTGGCGCCGGAGAACCGCGAGTTCAGCCCCGGCAGCGTGCTCAGCTTCGTCAATACCCAGCAGGCCTGGGCCGAAGCCGAAGCGCTGGGCAAGCCGCTGCGCTACTCCTTCGGCCGCGCCGACCGCGAGTACAAGGACCGCTGGTGCCACCGCGTGCCGGTGTTCCAGGTCTGAAGGCCCCTCTTCCTTCAGGGACAGGGGAGAACCCGAACCTCAAGCCTCACCGTTTGAGCGGCCCTCGTCCACCATTTGCCTTGAGAGAGATCCCCGCGTGACCGCCCGCAAACAGCATCTGCTCAAACAGCACCGCCGCAAGAAGCGTGTGGTTCTGCTCGTCGCCCTGCTGGCGCTGATCCTGCTGGGTATCTTCGCGCCCTGGTGGAGTGTGCCGCTGGCCGTGTTGCTCGGCTGGGTCGCCCACGAGGCGTGGTTCGCCGATCACCTGTTCTACTCGCCGCGCGACGACTACCGCTACGACTTCCCCGAAGGCTCCGTCGCGCTGCCGGTCTCCCTGGGCCCGCACGGCTTGCACGTTGCCACCGGCGCGTTGCCGGAGCGGGAAGAGACCCTGGTGCTGGAGATCGAGGTGAAAGCCTCGCTGCTCGGCCGCTGGCTCGATCCGCAGGTGTTGATCGAGGGCGTCGAGAACGACCGCCAGGACTTCGAACGGGGTGTCAGCGGCAAGCGCTACATCAACCTCTCCGGCCAGGGCGCAGCATTGCGTGCCGGGCACCTGCGCATCCGCAGCCGCCATTGCCGGCTGGCGCAGCAGGGCGTGCTGCATGCCTTCGACAACCCCGATTACGCCCGGCAGCGCCTGCTGATCATCGCCCCTCACGCCGATGACGCCGAATTGGCTGCCTTCGGCCAGTACAGCCGCTGCCCGGAAGCCTGGATCGTCACCCTGACCCAGGGTGAGATCGAGGCCGAACACTACCAGCGTCTCGGGCTGGGCAAGGCCGAGGCTGCCAGACTCAAGGGCCGTCTGCGCACCTGGGACAGCATTGCTGCGCCGCTCTGGGGGGGCGTGCCGGCCGAGCGTTGCGTGCAACTGGGCTACTACTGCCTGCAACTGCCGGCCATGGCTGCCGAGCCGAGCCAGGCGTTCGGCTCGAAGGAGTCCGGCGAGACCGACATCCGCAGCGTACGCGGCTTCAATCCGTTCGCGCTGCCGGCCGACAGCGACGGTGCGCCGACGTGGCTCAACCTGGTGGCTGACCTCACCACACTGATCGAACACATCCGCCCTGAGGTGATCCTTACCGCTCACCCGGAGCTGGACCCCCACGCCGACCACGTGCACGCTACCCGCGCGACCCTGGAGGCCATCGAACGCAGCAGCTGGCAGCCGCAGACCCTGCTGCTTTACGCCAACCACCTGCACGACAACGATCGCTGGCCCATGGGGCCGGCCGATGGCGGTATCGCCCTGCCACCTTGTATCGAGGCATTGCCGGCCGACCCGCTGTGGAGCCCGGTGCTGGATGCCGCGACGCGCATCGACAAAGCCCAGGCCCTGGCCCTGCAGCACGATCTGCAGACCCCACTGACCGGCAAGAAGCGCCTGCGCCGGCTGATCCAGCGTGTGTTCGCCGGGCGCCAGTGGCCGGTCACCGGTGACGACGAGTTCTTCCGCAAGGCGGTGCGTCGCCACGAGCTGTTCTGGGTCCGCAGACTGCCCTGACCGGCGCAAGTCGCACCGGGCGGCTATGGTATTATCCGCGGCGATTTCGACCTGCGGAGTTCCCATGAAATTGACCATGCCCCGATTCGATCAGGCCCCCGTTCTAGTAGTCGGCGACGTGATGCTCGACCGCTACTGGCACGGCGCGACCTCGCGCATCTCGCCCGAGGCGCCGGTGCCCGTGGTGCGGGTCGAGCAGCATGAGGACCGCCCCGGCGGCGCCGCCAACGTCGCGCTGAACCTTGCCGCCCTCGGCGCACCGGCCTTCCTGGTCGGCGTCACTGGTGTCGACGAGGCCGCCGACAGCCTGAGCGACAGCCTGCAGGCCGTGGGCGTGACCACCCGCTTCCAGCGCATCGCCGGCCAGCCGACCATCGTCAAGCTGCGGGTCATGAGCCGCCACCAGCAATTGCTGCGCGTGGACTTCGAGGAAGCCTTCCGCACCGACGCGGTGGCGCTGTCCGCCGATGTCGAAGCGCTGCTGGACCAGGTCCGTGTACTGGTGCTCTCCGACTACGGCAAGGGCGCGCTGAAGAACCACCAGGCACTGATCCAGGCCGCGCGCAAACGCAATATCCCGGTGCTGGCCGATCCCAAGGGCAAGGACTTCGCCATCTACCGTGGCGCCAGCCTGATCACCCCGAACCTCTCCGAATTCGAAGCCATCGTCGGTCGCTGCACCGATGAAGCCGATCTGGTTGCCAAGGGTCAGCAACTGATGACCGAGCTGGAGCTCGGTGCGCTGCTGGTCACCCGTGGCGAACACGGCATGACCCTGCTGCGCCCTGGCCACAGCGCCCTGCACCTGCCGGCCCGCGCCCGCGAAGTGTTCGACGTCACCGGTGCTGGCGACACGGTGATTTCCACCCTGGCCGGCGCCATCGCTGCTGGCGAGGACCTGCCGCAGGCCGTGGCCCTGGCCAATCTCGCCGCCGGCATCGTCGTCGGCAAGCTCGGCACCGCCGCCATCAGCGCCCCGGAACTGCGTCGCGCCGTGCAGCGCGAGCAGGGCTCCGAGCGGGGCGTACTGAGCCTCGACCAACTGCTGCTGGCCATCGAGGACGCCCGCGCCCACGGCGAGAAGATCGTCTTCACCAACGGCTGCTTCGACATCCTCCACGCCGGCCACGTGACCTACCTGGAGCAGGCGCGCGCCCAGGGCGACCGCCTGATCGTCGGGGTCAACGACGACGGCTCGGTGACCCGCCTGAAAGGCCCTGGCCGCCCGATCAACAGCGTCGACCGCCGCATGGCCGTGCTCGCCGGCCTCGGCGCGGTGGACTGGGTCGTCAGCTTCGCCGAAGACACACCCGAGCGCCTGCTCAGCGAAGTCCGCCCGGACGTGCTGGTGAAAGGCGGCGACTATGGCGTCGATCAGGTCGTGGGTGCCGACATCGTCAAGGCCTACGGCGGCGAAGTCCGCGTGCTGGGCCTGGTGGAAAACAGCTCCACCACCGCCATCGTCGAGAAGATTCGTCACCAGGGCTGAGCCTCCCCTCCCCAGAAAGGGCGCTACCGGGTAGCGCCCTTTTTGTTTGTGCCCCATGCACTGACCGCTCTGCCAGCGACCAACGGCAAAGCGGTCATGGTCCCTGCGGCATTTTGCAGCGCATGATCGGGGCATCCACCCTCCGCGGAGCGAGATGCCATGACCACCGACGTGCAGGGCCGCGCCCTGGCCGTGCTGAACCGTGTCGCCCAGGCCGACTGGCCGGACCGACTGAAGCTGCGCAAGCCTTTCGAAAGACTGCTCTACAGCGGCAGCCGCACCGGTTTTCGGTTGGCCAGCGAGCGCGCCGCCAAGCAGCCCAAGACCCCACGCAAGGCCGATCCCGATGGGCTGTTCGACCTGTCCCTGTCCGACGAGCAGCAGATGCTGGTGGAGATGCTCGAAGGCTTCGCCGCCGAAGTGCTTCGCCCGGCCGCCCATGAGGCCGACGCCAGGGCCCATCTCAGTCTCGAACTGCTGGCCCAGGCGCAGGAGCTGGGGCTGACCCACTATGGCGTCAGCGAAGTGCATGGCGGCATGGCCGGCGAACGCACCGTGGTGACCAACGCGCTGATCGCCGAATCCCTCGCCCGCGGCGACCTGAGTCTGGCTGCCGCGCTGCTGGTTCCCTTGTCGGCGGCCAACTGTATTCGCCGCTGGGCCTCGCCCGAACAGCAGGCGCGCTGGCTGCCGGCCTTTGTCGCTGAAGAGGCCGCGCCGCTGATCGCCATCGCGGTGAACGAGCCGCAGTTGCTGGCTGATCCACAGCGCCTGTCCACCAGGGCCCGCAAGCGCGGTTCGAGCTACACGCTATCCGGCGAGAAGTGCCTGGTGGTGCGCGGCGTGGATGCGCAGAAGCTGATCGTCGCCGCGGATGCCGGCGACGGCCCGGCGCTGTTCCTCGTCGATACCCGTGCCAAGGGCGTCGAAGTGCGTGCCGAGCCGGCGATGGGGCTGAAAGCCACCGGCACCGCGCGGGTTCGCTTCAAGGGGGTGAGAGTCCCGGCCGAACAGCGGTTGGCAGCCGAGCGCTTCGACTATCAATCCTTCCTCGATCACACCGCGCTGGCCTGGTGTGCGCTGGCCGTGGGTACCGCGCAGGCCGCGCTGGACTACGTGATCACCTACTGCAACGAGCGCGAAGCCTTCGGCGAGCCGATCAGCCACCGTCAGGGTGTGGCCTTCATGGTCGCGGATATTGCCGTCGAACTGGACGCCATGCGCCTGATGGTCTGGCGTGCGTGCGCGCTGGCCGAACGTGGCCAGGCGTTCCACCGCGAGGCCTATCTCGCGAAGCTGCTCTGCGCCGAGAAGGCGATGAAGATCGGCACCGACGCGGTGCAACTGCTCGGCGGCCACGGTTTCACCCAGGAACACCCGGCCGAGCGCTGGTACCGCGACCTGCGCGCCGTGAGTTTGATGGCCGGCGGCCTACACCTGTAACGCGGGCTCATCGCTGCTGTGCTCGCCCAGCCGGCGTTGGAAACGAACTCGGAATGCTCATTTACAACAGTAGACTCCGCTTCCTCGTCCGTTTCCGCCTTGGCTGCGCTTCGCTCGCAACGCGATGAGCTCCGCTTAGGAGCCTTGCATGTACCTCGAGACACCGAAGAAATTCCGCACCTTGCAGAACCAGGCCCGTCAGGTCGCCGAGAACTACCTGCGGCCGATTTCGCGCAAGTACGACAAGGCCGAACACGCCTATCCCAAGGAACTGGACCTGCTGGCGGCGCTGCTGGACGGCATGAACGCCGGTTCGCCGGACGCCGTCGGCGCCACCTCGGCCAGCAAGCGCAAGGCCGGCGCGGAGGAGGGCGTGAAGAACGGCGGCAACCTCTCCGCCTGCCTGGGCGTGATGGAAATGTGCTGGGGCGATACCGGCCTGCTGCTGGCCATGCCGCGCCAGGGCCTGGGCAACGCCGCTATCGCTGCGGTGGCCAATGAGGAGCAGCTCAAGCGCTTCTCCGGCACCTGGGCGGCCATGGCGATCACCGAGCCGGGCTGCGGCTCGGACTCGGCTGCTATCCGCACGATTGCAACCCGCGATGGCGATCACTACCTGCTCAATGGCGAGAAGATCTTCGTCACCTCCGGCGCCCGCGCCGATGCGGTGGTGGTGTGGGCGACCCTGGACAAGAGCCTCGGCCGCGCGGCGATCAAGTCCTTTGTGGTGGAGAAGGGCACGCCGGGCATGACCGTCACCCGGCTGGAGAAGAAGCTCGGGATCAAGGCCTCGGATACCGCCTCGATCAGCTTCACCGATTGCCGCGTGCCGGCGGCGAACCTGCTGGGCAATGCCGAGATCGACGTGCAGAAAGGCTTTGCCGGGGTGATGGAAACCTTCGACAACACCCGGCCGCTGGTGGCCGCTATGGCCATCGGCGTGGCGAAGGCCTCGCTGGACCGTACTCGCGAGCTACTGAAGAAGGCGGGTTGCCGCTTCGACTATCGCCAGCCGCTGCTGACCGCCAGCCATGCCGAAGCCACGCTCTATCGCCTGGAAGCTGAATGGGAAGCCGCGCGCCTGCTGACCCTGAAGGCGGCGTGGAAGGCCGACAATCGCCTGCCCAATTCCAAGGAGGCCTCTATCGCCAAGGCCAAGGCCGGGCGGGTGGCCAACGAGGTGACACTCAAGTGCGTCGAGCTGGCCGGTGCGTTGGGCTATGGGGAGGAAGAGTTGCTGGAGAAGTGGGCTCGGGATTCGAAGATCCTCGACATCTTCGAGGGCACCCAGCAGATCCAGTTGCTGATCGTGGCGCGACGCTTGCTGGGCAAGAGTTCCAGTCAATTGAAGTGAAGCTGTTGTAGGAGCGAGGGGGACGCCCAGTTATTGCTCGCGAACTGCTCAACGCCGGCGTACCCGCCTGACATGGTTCGCGAGCAAGCTCGCTACAGACGTCGCCCTACCGTCAGGCAGGGCGAATCAGGTTACGGCCTCAGGCCGTGCGTCGCCCGCTGCCGGCATTGCCGGCGGCGGGCGGCCACTGCTCCATCCATTCGCGGAAACGGATGCGCTCTTCGCGCACCAGCCAGCCTTCCTGTTCGGCGAAGCTTTCCGATAGCCAGAGGCCGCGGGTACTCGCCTTGCACAGTTCGCCCTTGCTCAGGGTGAAGAGTTCGCCAGTGGGCTGGCCATGCTCCAGCGGCAACAGGTAGAGGTCCGGGCGCCGGCGATCGAGGCGCGCCACCAGCGGACCGCTTTCGAGTTTTTCGTCGACATGGAACAGGCTGACCTCGCGGGCGTCCTTGGGCAGTTCCATGCGCAAGTCGTAGACCAGTTGCAGGGAGGCCGTCGGCAGGTGCACGTAGGCTTGCGGGCGCTCCAGCAGGCGCAGCGCGCCGGCCTGTACCGGACGCGAGGCGCCGGACAGCGGGGTGAGCGAGAAGTGGCTGGTTTCGCGGTAGCGCAGGATGCCCTCATAGGGCGTCGGCAGCCAGGTGTCGCCGAAGCGCCCGCCGAGCCAGCCGTCGGCGGTTTCCACCAGGCATTCCTCGGCCACTTCCTGAATTGCCGTGAGCAGCGGCAGGTTCAGTTCATGGGCCGGCACGTAGCCGGAAATCAGCTTGAGCACGGTGTCGCCACGATCCAGGCGGCGCTGGCGCACCAGGATCCAGTGGTCGCGGCCCTGGTAATTCAGGGTCAGGCGCACCGAGACGCCGAGATTGGCCAGTTCGGTGGTAAAGCGTTCGGTCTCGTTGATCTCGATGGGGCGGCGTTTCTCCAGGACCTGGGCGAAGTTCAGGGGCTTGCCGAGGGTCTGGTAGGCGAGCCCTTCCGCGCTGGCTTCGACCAGCAGCGGCAGGGTCTTGAAGGCGGTCGGGTCCTTGCGGGCGAGCGTACGGGGCATGTGGGGGTTCCTTCTCGTACAGGGCGCCGGGTTGCGCCGGGCGCGTCCTTTTCAAAGGCGACGCCGACGCCAACGCTGACCGTCTGCGGGAGACGGACCGGCCGATCGTTCTTTACCGGGTCGCTACAACCTAGACAGCCTGACACCGATCCTGGCGTCATCGAAAATCAAAAAGATTTCCGGATTTTTCCCTGAAAGTCTTGGTGATTCCGAGATTTTTGCAGGGGAATGGCTAGCTGGCGACAGTTTCTGTGCCCACGGTTTTCGCCGGGGGAGTTGGAGCATGGCACAGGAATACGCAATCCACATGACCGTACGGCGTCTGCCGATCAGTGGTCGAGCACCTCGGCGGCGATGCTGACGTTGTGCGCCAAGTGCAACGGATTGATGGTGCCGACAATGGCGCTGGCGACGCCCGGATGGCCCAGCACCAGCTCGAAGCTGGCGCGCACCGGATCGACACCCGGCGCCAGGGTGGCGTGGCCGCTGGCCAGGGCCTTCTTGATCAGGATGCCGCGACCCTGGGCCAGGGCATGGTCGATCACCAGCTTTTCCGCCTGTTCGTTGAGGTTGTAAGTGACCATGGCGCAGTCGCCGCGCTCCAGGGCCAAGAGGCCGCCGTCGGCGGTCTTGCCGGAGAAACCGAAGCCGCGGATCAGCCCTTCGTCCTTCAGCTGTTCCAAGGTTGCGTAGACCTCGGTGCCGCGCAGGATGTCCAGGTCGTTGCCGTCGGAGTGCACCAGCACCAGGTCGATGTAGTCGGTCTCCAGGCGCTGGAGGCTGCGCTCTACCGAGCGGCGCGTGTGGGCGGCGCTGAAGTCGAACTGCGACTGGCCGCTGACGAATTCCTCGCCGGTCTTGCTGACGATCACCCACTGATCGCGCTGGCCACGCAGCAGCGGGCCGAGGCGTTCTTCGCTGCGGCCATAGGCCGGTGCGGTGTCGATCAGGTTGATGCCCAGATCGCGGGCCAGGGCGATCAGGTCGGCAGCCTCGCGGTCATCGGGGATGCGAAAGCCCGCGGGATACTTCACGCCCTGGTCGCGGCCGAGCTTAACGGTGCCCAGGCCCAGCGGCGAGACGTTCAGGCCGGTGCTGCCCAGCGGGCGGTGCAGGTGATGCAGGGTCTTCATCCGAACAGTTCCTCCCACACCGGGCTGGCCATGGCCGGGCGCGGCAGGTTGGGCAGGGCGGCGCTGGCTTGCGGGCGGACGCCGCTCTTCTCCAGGGACTCCACTACGCGATCGGCGAAGTTCGGCGCCAGGGCCAGCTTGGTCGGCCAGCCGACCAGCAATGCGCCGTCCTCCGCGAGGAAGGCGCTGTCCGGACGCAGCAGGTTGTTCTGCGAAGGCTCCGCGCGGTCCACCCGCAAGGTGGCCCAGCGCGCGGTGGAAAGGTCGATCCACGGGACCAGCTTGTGCAGCTCGCGCTGCGCCTCGGTGATCTGCTCGGCTTCGCTGCGCGCGACACCGCCGGCTTCGGCGATGTCGCCTCCCAGGTACCAGACCCAGTCGCCATTGCTCAGCGGGTGGGTGGTGACGGTGACTCGTGGCTTCGGCCCGCCGCCGAGGCAGTGGGCGTAGAGCGGTTTCAGGGTCGGTGCGGTGACCAGCACCATGTGCAGCGGGCGGCGCTGCATTTCCGGGCGCTCCAGGCCCAGCTCGCGCAGCAGCGCCTCGTTGCCGGCGCCGGCGCTGAGCACCACGCGCTGGGCGCGGATCTCGCGGCCGTCCACGCGCAGGCCGGCCAGTTGGCCGCCTTCGCGCAGGGCTTCGATGTGTTCGCCGGCCAGCAGGCTGTCTCCGGCCAGTTCGGCGAGGCGGGCGATCAGGCTCGGCACGTCCAGCACCAGTTCAGTGAGACGGTAGGCCTTGCCCTTGAAGGCCTTGTCCTGCAGGGCGGGCGGCAGATCGCTGCCCTTCACCTGGGCGACGCGGCTGCGCACCGCCTTGCTGGCGAAGAAGCTGGTGAGATTACCGGCCAGGCCGCCCGGTGACCACAGGTAGTGGGCGTCGGACAGCACGCGTACGCCGCGCAGGTCCACTTCGCCGGTCCCGGCCAGGCAGTCGCGCCACAGGGCCGGCATGTCGGCGATGGCTTCCGAGGCGCCGGTCAGCGCGCCGTGCAGCGCGTACTTGGTGCCGCCATGGATGATCCCCTGCGAGCGCATGCTCTGCACGCCCCCCAGCGCGGTGTTTTCCACCAGCAAGGTGGAAAAGCCGGAGCGACGCAGGCGGGCGTTGAGCCAGAGACCGGCGATGCCGCCGCCGACGATGAGGATGTCGGTGCTCAGGGATTCGGACATGAAAGCGCCTCGAAGGGAAAACAAGGCGCGCAGTATAACCCGATGGCGCGCGGCGGCAGGCCGCGCGCCGATGCCACGTCAGTGACCGGCGTTACCGGAAAACAGTTGGATCACCACCACCCCACTGACGATCAGGCCCATGCCGAGCAGCGCGGCGGTATCGAGCTTCTGTTGGTAGAGCACCAGGGCTGCAATGCTGACCAGCACGATGCCCAGCCCGGCCCAGATAGCGTAGGCGATGCCCACCGGGATGCTGCGGACCACCAGGGTGAGCATCCAGAAGGAAATGGCGTAGCCGACGATCACCAGTACCAGCGGCAGAGGCGTGGACAGGCCCTTCACCGATTTGAGTGAGGCGGTGGCGATGACTTCGGCGACGATGGCGATGGCGAGGTAGAGATAGCCGGGCATGGTGGGTGCTCCCCGGAACGACACGCCGCTCGTTGTGAGCGACACGCAGCTGACGTTCGATTCTGCCGGCCATTCTAGTCCCGTGGCTGATGGGATAAAGTCATTACCTATCTGAGTTGGAGATGGGTTCTGGAGATAGACCATGCAGTGGAACCTGGACCAGTTGCGCCTGTTCGTCAGCGTCGCCGATCAGTCGTCGTTTTCCGCTGCCGCGCGGCAGCTCAAGCGGGTGCAGTCTGCCGTGAGTTCTTCCATCGCGCTGCTGGAAAGCGACCTGGGTGTGACCCTGTTCGAGCGCAGCAGCGGCCGCCAGCCGGTGCTGACCGTCGAAGGGCGTGCGCTGCTGGACGAGGCGCGCGAAGTGCTGCGCCAGTGCGAGCGGCTGGAGAGCCGCGCGCTGTCGCTGGTGCGCGGCACCGAGCCCTTGTTGCGATTGGCGCAGGATGAAGCGATGCCTTATCAACCGGTGCTCTCCGGGCTGCAGGCGCTGGCGCAGGAGTTCCCCGCGGTGGAGGTGCAGCTTTCCAGCAGCGCCCAGGGCGACGTGGCGCGCAAGCTGCTGGAGCGCCGCGCGGACCTTGGTCTGCTGTTCCATCACGAGGGTATGCCGCAGGAACTCGAGCGGCAGCGCCTGGGCACCATCGAGATGGTCACCGTGTGTGGCGCCGGGCATGAGCTGGCGAAGCTGGATTATGCGGACCGTCGCGAGCTGGCTCGGCATCGCCAGTTACTGATGGCCCCGCAGGACAGCCACTACCCCGGCGGCGAGCAGATCAGCCCGCTGGTGTGGCGCGCCGACAGCTTCTACGCCATGGCCGAACTGCTGATGCGCGACCTCGGCTGGGCCTGGCTGCCGACCCACGTGGCGCAGTACCCCGCCTACCAGCCGTTGCTGGTCGAGCTCGCCAGCGACTGGACGCCGCCGCCGCTGGTGGTGGAGCTGGTCTGGCGCCGCGACGAGCCGCTGGGGCCGGCGGCGAACTGGCTGGGCGAGTGCTTCGCGGAGCATCTCGCCGCGCCGGTGTGACCTGCTCTTCGTGGGAGCGATGCACCATGCAGGATTGTCCGGCCGCCAAGCCCGCTAATTTGCTACTCTCCGCCGCCATGAACCGGACCCTCTATACCCTGCTGTTCCACCTGGGCCTGCCGCTGGTTGCGCTGCGCCTGTTCCTGCGCTCGCGCAAGGCCCCGGCCTATGCCCAGCGCGTTGGCGAGCGCTTCGCCCTCGGACTGCCGGCGCTCAAGCCTGGCGGCATCTGGGTGCATGCGGTATCGGTGGGCGAGAGCATCGCCGCCGCGCCGATGATCCGAGCGCTGATGCAACGTCATCCCGGCCTGCCGATCACCGTCACCTGCATGACGCCCACCGGCTCCGAGCGCATCCGCGCGATGTTCGGCGACCAGGTGCAGCACTGCTACCTGCCGTACGACCTACCCTGGGCGGCGGCGCGCTTCCTCGACCGCGCACGGCCGGTGCTGGGCGTGATCATGGAGACCGAGCTGTGGCCCAACCATATCCACCAGTGTGCCAAGCGCGGTATTCCGGTGGCGCTGGCCAATGCGCGGCTGTCCGAGCGCTCGGCGCGTGGCTACGCGCGTTTCGCCGGGCTGACCCGGCCGATGCTCGAAGAGATGAGCTGGATCGCCGTGCAGACCGAGGCCGAAGCCGAGCGCTTCCGCCGGCTCGGCGCGCGCCCGGACTGCGTGAGCGTCACCGGCTCGATCAAGTTCGACCTGGCCATCGACCCTGAACTACTGGTCCGCGCCGGTGATCTGCGCGCCCAATGGCAAGCACAGCAGCGGCCGATCTGGATCGCTGCCAGCACCCATGTCGGCGAAGACGAAATCATCCTGGCGGCGCACCGCCAACTGCTGGAAAAACATCCGGACGCCTTGCTGCTTCTGGTGCCGCGCCACCCGGAGCGCTTCGGCCCGATGTTCGAATTGTGCCAGCGTGAAGGCTTCCGTACCCAGCGTCGCTCCACCGGCGAGCTGGTCACGGCGGACACCCGGGTGCTGCTGGGCGACACCATGGGCGAACTGCTGTTCCTCTATGCGCTGGCCGACGTCGCCTTCGTCGGCGGCAGCCTGGTGCCCAATGGCGGCCACAACCTGCTGGAGCCGGCGGCGCTGGGTAAGCCCGTTTTATCCGGCCCGCACCTGTTCAACTTCCTGGAAATCGCTGCGCAATTGCGCGAGGTTGGGGCGCTGCGCGAGGTGGCCGATGCACCTTCGCTGGCAGTGGCCGTGGCCGCTCTGTGGGACGAGCCGGCAAGCGCCGAGCGCATGGCCGAGGCCGGGCGTGGCGTGATGAAAGCCAACCAGGGCGCGCTCGGGCGGTTGCTGGATGGGCTGGGGCGACTGATCAGAACGTCGGCGGGGTAATCACCCACAGCACCACCGCGTCCACGTCACCCGGATTGCCGTAGCGATGCGGCTCCTGGCTGGAGTAGCTGAAGCTGTCGCCCTCATTGAGCAGGAAGTAGCGCTCGCCCACCCATAGCTCGAACGTGCCGCTGAGCAGGTAGCCGGCTTCTTCGCCTTCATGGCTGTAGCTCTGCTGGCTGTAGGTGCCGGGCGGGAACTTCGAGTGGAGGATCTCCAGCTGGCGGCTGGGTTGCGGGCTGAGCAGTTCGTCGACGATGCCATCCTCGTAATGCACGCTGGTACGGGCATTGCGCCGCACCACGTAGCCGGCGTCGGCCGGGTCGACCTGCACTTCGCTGGCGAAGAACCACTGGATGGTCACGCCCAGGCTGCGGGCGATATTGAACAGCGCCGGGATCGACGGATACGCCAGGTTGCGCTCCAGCTGGCTGATGTAGCCGGCGGTGAGCCCGCTCTGCTCGGCCAGCGCCGACAGGGTCATGCCGCGCCGCTTGCGCAGGCCGCGGATGCGGGTGCCGAGGAACTGCGCTTCGGCGTTGGCGGGTGCTTCCTGCGGGGCTTTGCGGCTCATGCGGCGAGAGTCCTGGCGAATGTCGTCGTGGGGCATTCTAAACAATGCGCCGGGGCTGTGGACCGTTTGCTCTTCGTAGGAGCGAGGGGCACCCAGTTCTTGCTCGCGAACGAGGCTCCCGGCGAGTTCGGCGCTGAGCGGTTCGCAAGCAAGCTCGCTCCTACAGGAAGTTGCCTTGCCAGGGCTCAGATTGCCCAACCCGCCTTGAGTCCCTCGTAGATCGCCTCTTCCGCCGTGCGTGGCGCCAGGCAGTCGCCGATGCGGCGTACCTCGGCGAGGTCGGCGATCTCGTCGGCCAGTTCGTCCACCGGTTGGTGGCCCTGGCAGAGCACCAGAGTGTCGATGTTTTCCACCAGCATCGGCTCGCCGCTAGCGGTGTGCTGCAGGTAGACGGTGCTGTCGTCCACACCGTACAGGCGGGCGTAGGTGGTGATGCTGATGCCCAGGCGGTGCAGCTCGCCAGCCAGGTGATCGCGCACGTAGAGGGGCAGGCTTTCGCCGGCGTGGGTGCCGTTCACGGCGAGTTGCACCTGGTGGCCGTCGCGTACCAGGCGCTCGGCGATGCCGGGGGCGATCCAGTCGGCGCGCCAGTCGGTGACCAGAACGGAGCGGCCGAGCTTCACTTCGCCGCGCAGCACCTGCCAGGCGTCCACCACCTGCAGCTCGCCCGCTTCTTCGTAAGGGGGGCGATAGGGTTTGGCGCCGGTGGCGACGATCACTACGTCGGGGCGCTCGGCTTCTACCAGCGCGCGGTCGACGCGGGTGTTGCGGCGCACTTCGACGCCCGCCAGCTGCATCTCGCGTTGCAGGTTGGTGGAGGCGCCGCCGAACTCCGCGCGGCGCGGCAGGAGTTGGGCGAGGTTGACCTGGCCGCCCAACTGAGCGGTGGCTTCGCAAAGGGTGACGTCATGGCCACGCTGGGCAGCGACAGCGGCGGCCTTCATGCCGGCTGGCCCACCACCGACCACCAGGACGCGTTTGCGCTGGGCGGCCATCTTGCGTTCGGCGTAGATCAGTTCGCGGCCGGTTTCCGGATGCTGGATGCAGGAGATCGGGTAGCCGCGGTGGAAGTGGCCGATGCATGCCTGGTTGCAGGCGATGCAGGCGCGCACGTCCTCGACGTGGCCGCGTTCGGTCTTGCTGGGCATCTGCGGGTCGCAGATCAGCGCGCGGGTCATGCCGCAGACATCGGCCTGGCCACGGGCGACGATCAGCTCGGCTTCCTGCGGCTGGTTGATGCGCCCGGTGACGAACAGCGGGATGTCCAGATTGCGCTTGAAGGTGCCGGCTTCGTTGGCCAGGTAGGCCGCTTCGATGGCCATCGGCGGCACGATGTGGATGGCGCCGCCCAGGGAGGCGGAGGTGCCGGCGACGATGTGCACGTAGTCCAGGTCTTTCTGCAGCCCTTTGACGCCCTGCAGCGATTCGTCTTCGGTGAGGCCTTCGGGATCGCGTTCGTCGGCGGAGATGCGCAGGCCGATGATGAAGTCCTCGTCGGTGGCGGCGCGGATGGCGGCGATCACCTCGCGGGTGAAGCGCAGGCGGGCGTCGAGATCGCCGTTGTAACCGTCGCTGCGGCGGTTCACCCGTGGGTTGAGGAACTGCGCCGGCAGGTAGCCGTGGCTGGCCACCACTTCCACGCCGTCGATGCCGGCAGTGTGCAGGCGCCGTGCGGCGGCGGCATAGCCTGCGATGATCTCGTCGATCATCGCCTGGCTCAGCTCGCGGGGCATGACGCGGAAGCGCTCGTTGGGCGAGGCGGACGGTGCGTAGGCCACGGCCAGCAGGCCGTCGCTGGACTCCATGATTTCGCGGCCGGGGTGGAACACCTGGGACAGCACTACCGTGCCCTCGGCGTGGCAGGCCTCGGCGATGCGCCGGTAGCCGGGGATGCACTCCTCATCGGTGGCCATCAGCACGTGGGAGGTGTAGCGGGCGCTGTCGTGCACACCGGCGACCTGTAGCACGATCAGGCCGACGCCACCCTTGGCGCGGGCGGTGTGGTAGGCCACCAGCTGGTCGTTGACCAGGTTGTCGGTGGGCATCGAGGTGTCGTGCCCGGTGGACATGATGCGGTTCTTCAGCGCCTTGCCGCGGATCTGCAGCGGGCTGAACAGGTGGGGAAACTGGCTCATCGGGCAACTCCGGATTCTTGTTGTAAATACAGCGCTAAACATCGACCGCGCGAGCTAGAGCGCAACAAGGCGGAGACCGGAGAGGCAGCGGAGTTTACTCCAGTAAATGAGCATGCCGAGCCGGTTTCCAACGCAGTTGCGCCGACGCGCAGCCGGTCGACCAGCTAGGCGTTGCGCGCCTGCCAGTCCACCGGGTAGAGGGCGTAGAAGACGCAGGCTTTTTCGCCTTCGTAGGCCAGCGGCGTGCGTTCGGGGACCCAGATCACGTCGCCCGGCCTGGCCTCGATCACCTGGTCGGCCAGGCGCAGGCGGAAATTGCCTTCCAGCACCACGATCAGTTCGTCGTAGAGCACTGTCCACTCGATGGAGACGCCGTCGAAGCGCGCCAGGCCCGCGCCCATGGTCTCGCTGTCCGCCGGACCGATCAGGCGGCAGATGGCGGCGCGTTCGATGTCTTGTCCACCGTAGGACTGGAACTGCAGGGCGGATTGCTGGAAGTGGCGAACCTGGGACACGGCGACTTCTCCTGGGTGGAAAGTGTTGTTTAAGTTCTTGCTATGGAAATTTACCGCCAGTAAAAAATCAACTTGTTTTTTTAAAATTGACTGGGTAGTTTCGATGCCGCTCCCGGAGTTTCCGGGGCAACCGCGACGTGCTCCACAACAACTACAAGAGGAGAGGCGCATGAACCGTCCCGTACGGTACCCCCTCGCACGGCGGGTCCACCCGCTGGCAATCGATTCATCTCTGCCCTGTCTTTCTTGCTCCGTGGTTCCGGCGCGCCCGTCCTGCGTGTGTGCAGTCATTCCGGCTGCGCCCGCTGCCACCTACGACTGGGGGTATGCCCGATGACTTTGCGTCAAAGCAGTTTCCACAAACGCTTCTTCCTCAAGACCGCCGCCGCGCCACTGCTGCTAGCCCTCGGGCTGTGCTGCGGCGGCACCCAGGCCGCCGAGAACATGGTGGTGGTCGGTTATGGCGGCGCGGGTCAGAAGGCCCAGGAAGCGGCCTTCTTCCAGCCGTTCAGCAAGCAGTCCGGGGTTGGTGTGACCCAGACCGAATACAACGGCGAGATGGCGCGCATCAAGGTGATGGCCGATACCGGCCACGCCGACTGGGACGTGGTGCAGATCGAAGGACCTGACCTTGCGCGTGGCTGCGACGAGGGCCTGTTCGTGCCGCTGGACTGGCAGCAGATCGGCAGCAAGGACCAGCTGATTCCCAACGCCGCCAAGGATTGCGGTTCGGCCGCGCTGGTATGGGGCGTGGCCATCGCCTACGACGCGGACAAGCTCAAGCCGGCGCCGCAGTCCTGGGCCGATTTCTGGGATGTGAAGAAATTCCCCGGCAAGCGTGGCCTGCGCAAGCGCGCCATCTACAACCTGGAGTTCGCCCTGATGGCCGACGGCGTGAAGCCGGCGGACGTCTACAAGGAATTGGGCACCAAGGCCGGTGTCGACCGCGCCTTCGCCAAGCTCAACCAGATCAAGCCCTATGTGCAGTGGTGGGAAGCCGGCGCGCAGCCCGCGCAGTGGCTGGCCGCCGGTGACGTGGTGATGACCACCACCTACACCGGGCGCATCGCCGATGCCTTCAAGGGCGGGCGCAACCTGCAACTGGTCTGGCCGGGCAGCCTGTATGGCATGGACTACTGGGCGATCATCAAGGGCTCGCAGCACGTCGACGCGGCGAAGCGCTTCATCGCCTTCGCCAACCAGCCCGATGCGCAGGTCGACTACGTGAAGCACATTGCGTATGGTCCGACCAACAAGCAGGCCGCCGAACGCCTGCCGTCCGATCTCGCCGGCTGGGTGCCGACCTCGACGCAGAACCTGCCCCAGGGCCTGGCGATGGACGATGAGTTCTGGGTCGACCATGGCGAGGAGCTGGAAGAGCGCTTCAACGCCTGGGCCGCGCAATAACCAGAACGTGACCGTGACGCTGGGGCGACTGCCCCGGCGTCTTCTTGCCTTGAGGAGAAGTGCACCATGACGTCGCTGCAGGCGCCCAGCCGCGCCACCTGTTCACCCGAGGAATGGAAGCTGCGCGAGGAATTGGCGGCCTGCTACCGCCTGATCGCGCACTACCGCATGTCCGATCTGATCTTCACGCATATCTCGGTGCGTATTCCTGGTCCCGAACACCATTTCCTGATCAATCCCTACGGCCTGATGTTCGACGAGATCACTGCCTCGAGCCTGGTGAAGATCGACCTGTCCGGTCATGCCGTGGAGCCGTCGCCGTACAAGGTCAACCCGGCCGGCTTCGTCATCCACAGTGCCATCCACGGCGCCCGCGAGGACGCGCAGTGCGTGCTGCACACCCACACCCGCGCCGGCTGCGCGGTGGCGGCTCAGGCTTGCGGGTTGCTGCCGCTGAACCAGATGTCGATGGAGTTCTACGGACGGCTGGGCTACCACGATTACGAAGGGATCGCCCTGTCCATGGACGAGCAACAGCGCCTGGTCGCCGACCTGGGCGATCACCTGGGCCTGATGCTGCGCAACCATGGGCTGCTGACGGTCGGCCAGACCGTGCAGCAGGCGTTCCTGCGCATGTACTACCTGGAGAAGGCCTGCGACATCCAGTTGGCGGCCCAGGCGGGCGGCGAGCTGGTGATTCCGCCGGAGGAGGTATGTCGCCACACCGAGCAGCAGTTCAACGCCCCGGCGCGACCGCTGGCCGAAGGCGAATTGAGCGATCCGGATGGCTATGACCTGGCCTGGTCGGCGCTGCTGCGCATGCTGGATCGCGTCTCGCCGGGGTATCGCGATTGAGCGCGACGCCCTGTCGGCGGCGAGTCCAAAGGAAAAGCCCCGCATCGCGGGGCTTTTTCGCAGGGCGGGATCAGTATTTCGAACCGGCCTTGAGCTGCGCCTCGGCGGCCTTGGCCAGGTCTGGCGGGAGGAAGTCCTTGTCCGGGTTGTAGTCCGGTTTCAGGTAGCTGCCCAGCGCTTCCAGGTCGCTCGGCGCGAGGGTGCCGGCGGTCTGCTTGAGGCTCAGGTTGTCGAGGATGTAGTCATAGCGGGTGTTGTTGTAGTCGCGCACCGAGTTGTACAGCGAACGCTGGGCGTCCAGTACGTCGACGATGTTGCGGGTACCGACCTGGTAGCCGATCTCGGTGGCTTCCAGCGAGCTCTGGTTGGAGATGATCGCCTGGCGGCGCGCCTTCACCTGCTCCACGTCGGTGTTCACCGCACGGTGCTGGTTGCGCGCGTCCTGTACCACCTGGCGGCGCTGGCTTTCGCGCAGCTGCTCGCTCTGGTTGAGGCGCTGGTAGGCCTCGCGGACCTGGGAACTGGTCAGGCCGCCGCTGTAGATCGGCACGTTCAGTTGCAGGCCGATGCTGCTCTGGTCGACGTACTTGCCATAGTGCGGCTCGCCCGGTACGCCGGAGTTGGCAAAGCCCAGGGCATCGTTGTCGCCCTTCTGGTACTGGGCCACGGCGTCGACGGTCGGCAGGTGGCCGGCCTTGCGCTGGCGCAGGGTCTCTTCGGCGGCGTCGACCGCGTAGTTGCTGGCCTGCAGGCGCAGGTTCTGCTGCACCGAGGTATCCACCCAGGCCTTGGCGTCATTGGGGATCGGCGCGACCACCGGCAGCGAGTGGAGGATGCCCTCGATGGCGCTGTACTCGCGGTTGGTCAGGGTCACCAGGGCCTGGAAGGCGTCATCCACCTGGCGCTCGGCGACGATCCGGTTGGCGCGGGCGGTGTCGTATCCCGCCTGGGATTCCAGCACGTCGGTCTTGTCGGACAGGCCGACGTCGAAGCGCTCGTTGGACTGGTCGAGCTGGCGCTTGAACGCCGCTTCCTCGGCCTTGCTGGCCGCCAGGTTGTCCTGGGCTCGGAGCACGCCGAAGTAGGTCTGCGCAGTCTGCAGGATCAGCTGTTGCTGCGTTGCAGAAAATTCCAGCTGGGCCTGTTCGGTGGTGTTTTCCGCGGCCTTGAGCTGGAACCAGCGGTCCGCACGGAACAGCGGCTGGCTCAGGCTTGCCTGCACCAGCTGGGTATTGCGGTTCAGCGTGGCGCTGGGGGTGTCCAGTGAGGTGCGAGTCGACCCGGTGCTGGCACCGGCGTTGATCTGCGGCAGCAGGCCGGAGCGTGCCTGGGGCACGGCTTCCTTGCGCGCCAGGTAATCGGCCTGGGCGGCGGCGAGGTCGGCGTTATTGTCGACAGCGTCCTTGTAGACGCTGATCAGATCCGTCTTGGTGGGCAGCGGAGTAGCGGCCGGAGCGGGCTGGGCAGCCCAGGCAAAGCCTGTCGTAGCGGCAACAGCGACAGCCAGAGAGAGTCTGCGCAGCATTCGTTCATCCTGGAAAGTGATGCGAGGTGGGGCAAGGCTACGGTCGCCGCCGGTGGCGGTCAAGGCACGTTCGTACGAGCCTTCCGAGGCTGGAGTGTAGCTGCCTGTAGGAGGTCGCAAGGAATTCTGTCGGACGGCGATTGGCTAATCCCTGTCCACTTGATTAGACTGCGGGCGTTCTTGTCGGGGTGCCCCATTGCGAGGGGCTGAGATCGGATAGTTCCGGATCCCGTTGAACCTGATCGGGTTAGCACCCGCGTAGGGAACAAGAAGACCGCATCCCGCGGCGTATTCCGCCCCGGCCCCAGCCCTTCACGGGATGCGTCCCTTCGCTGCAGCAAGCAGCTCCTCTCGTTCCAGGTTCTCCCCGGCAATCAACCCAAGGAGAGCCAGGATGAGCACCCAGAAGAACAACGTCACCCGCCTTGAACAGCTCGATCGCCAGTCGACCCAGCCGTTTCCGAATTCGAAAAAGGTCTATCTGACCGGCTCGCGCCCGGACATCCGCGTCCCTGTGCGGGAAATCACCCTCGCCGACACCCCGACCGCCTTCGGTGGCGAGAAGAACGCCCCGGTGATGGTCTACGACACCTCCGGCCCCTACACCGACCCGGACGTTCGCATCGACCTGCGCAAGGGCTTGCCGGACGTGCGCTCGGCCTGGATCGACGAGCGCGGCGATACCGAAATCCTCCCCGGCCTGACCTCCGAGTTCGGCCAGTCGCGCCTGGCCGATGCCAGCCTGGACGCCCTGCGCTTCGCTCACGTGCGCACCCCGCGTCGGGCCAAGGCGGGCGGGAACGTCACGCAGATGCATTACGCACGCCAGGGCATCATCACGCCCGAGATGGAATACATCGCCATCCGCGAGAACATGAAGCTGCAGGAGGCCCGCGCCGCCGGCCTGCTGGGCGCCCAGCATCCGGGCCAGAGCTTCGGCGCGAGCATTCCGCAGGAGATCACTCCCGAGTTCGTCCGCGAGGAAGTCGCCCGTGGCCGCGCGATCATCCCGGCGAACATCAACCACACCGAACTGGAACCGATGATCATCGGCCGCAACTTCCTGGTGAAAGTCAACGGCAATATCGGCAACAGCGCGCTGGGTTCCTCCATCGAGGAAGAAGTGGAAAAGCTTACCTGGGGCATCCGCTGGGGCGCCGATACGGTGATGGACCTGTCCACCGGCAAGCACATCCACGAGACCCGCGAGTGGATCCTGCGCAACAGCCCGGTACCGATCGGCACTGTGCCGATCTACCAGGCGCTGGAGAAGGTCAACGGCATCGCCGAGGACCTGACCTGGGAAATCTTCCGCGACACCCTGATCGAACAGGCCGAGCAGGGCGTGGACTACTTCACCATCCACGCCGGCGTGCTGCTGCGCTACGTGCCGCTGACCGCCAAGCGGGTTACCGGCATCGTCTCCCGTGGCGGCTCGATCATGGCCAAGTGGTGCCTGGCCCATCACCAGGAGAATTTCCTCTACACCCACTTCGAGGAAATCTGCGAAATCATGAAGGCCTACGACGTCAGCTTCTCGCTGGGCGATGGCTTGCGTCCGGGTTCGATCGCCGACGCCAACGACGCGGCGCAGTTCGGCGAGCTGGAAACCCTCGGCGAGCTGACCCGCATCGCCTGGAAGCACGACGTCCAGGTGCTGATCGAAGGCCCTGGCCACGTGCCGATGCACCTGATCAAGGAAAACATGGACAAGCAGCTGGAGTGCTGCGATGAGGCGCCGTTCTACACTCTCGGCCCGCTGACCACCGACATTGCGCCGGGCTACGACCACATCACCTCCGGCATCGGCGCGGCGATGATCGGCTGGTTCGGCTGCGCCATGCTCTGCTACGTCACGCCCAAGGAGCACCTGGGCCTGCCGAACAAGGATGACGTGAAGACCGGCATCATCACCTACAAGATCGCCGCGCACGCCGCCGACCTCGCCAAGGGCCACCCGGGCGCGCAGATCCGCGACAACGCCCTGTCCAAGGCGCGTTTCGAGTTCCGCTGGGAAGACCAGTTCAACCTCGGCCTCGACCCGGATACCGCCCGCGCCTTCCACGACGAGACCCTGCCCAAGGACTCGGCCAAGGTCGCGCACTTCTGTTCCATGTGCGGGCCGAAGTTCTGCTCCATGAAGATCACCCAGGAAGTCCGCGACTACGCCAAGGAAAACGGCTTGACCGACGAGCAGAAGGCCATCGAGGCCGGCTTCCAGGAACAGGCCGCGCGCTTCAAGGACGAAGGCTCGGTGATCTACAAGCAGGTTTGATGCCTGTGCAATACCTGTAGGAGCGAGTTTGCTCGCGAACCTTTGCCGGCGACTCCGCAACTGGGCGGTTCGCGAGCAAGCTCGCTCCTACAAAAAACAACAAAACCTAATCCAACCTTCGAGCCCTGCACGCATCGTGACCACTACCGCCATCGACTACTCACCGACTTCCGCCGTGGGCAACGCCCAGCGGGTACTCGGCCTGCGCGACCTGTTCTCCCTCTGGTTCTCCCTGGGCATCGGCCTGATGGTGCTGCAGACCGGTGCGCTGTTGGCGCCGGGCCTGGGCCTGGCCGGCGCGCTGGGCGCGATCCTGCTCGGCACCCTGGTCGGCGTGCTGCTGCTGGCCAGCGCCGGGGTCATCGGCACCGACACCGGCCTGTCCGCCATGGCCTCGCTCAAGCTCAGCCTGGGCAGCCATGGCGCCGCGTTGCCGGCGCTGCTCAACCTGCTGCAGCTGGTCGGCTGGGGCGCCTTCGAGATCATCGTCATGCGCGATGCGGCCAGCCTGCTGGCGACCCGCGCCTTCGGTGAAGGTGGCGCCTGGAGCAACCCTGCGCTATGGACCCTGGTATTCGGCGCGCTGGCAACCCTGCTGGCGGTCGCCGGCCCGCTGGCCTTCGTGCGCCGTGTGCTGCGTCGCTGGGGGATCTGGCTGCTGATCGCCGCGTGCATCTGGCTGACCATCGACCTGTTCCAGCGTGCCGACCTGGCGGCGCTCTGGGCCAAGGCCGGCGATGGGTCGCTGACCTTCGCCGTGGGCTTCGACATCGCCATCGCCATGCCGCTGTCGTGGCTGCCGCTGATCGCCGACTACTCGCGCTTCGGCAAGCGCGCCGGGCAGACCTTCACCGGCGCGGCGCTGGGCTTCTTCATCGGCTGCTTCTGGCTGATGGGGTTGGGCGTGGCCTACACCCTGGCGTTTGCCCAGGGCAGCGATGCCAACGCGCTGTTGCTGGCGCTGGCCGGTGCGGGCATGGGCATCCCGCTGCTGCTGATCCTGCTCGACGAATCGGAGAAGGCCTTCGCCGACATTCACTCGGCGGCGGTCTCCAGTGGCATCCTGCTGCCGCTCAAGGTCGAACACCTGGCGCTGGCGATCGGTGTGATCTGTACCCTGATCGCCTGGTTTGCGCCGCTTGCGCAGTACCAGAATTTCCTGCTGCTGATCGGCTCGGTGTTCGCCCCGCTGTTCGGCGTGGTGCTGATCGATCACTTCGTCCTCCGTCGCCGCGCGCCGGCCGCGATTCCCCATGGCCTGCGCTGGGGCTCGCTGCTGGCCTGGGGCGGCGGCGTGGTGGTGTATCACCTGTTGGCGAACTACCAGCCTGATCTGGGCGCAACGCTGCCGGCTTTGGTGGTGGCGGGTGTGTTGCAACTGCTGCTGGGGCGTGTGGGCGTGAAAGGGCCGGCTACTGCGTAACGCTGTTCGCGAGCAAGCTCGCTCCGGCAGGCACCCGGTAACGCCGAGTGTGCTCTTCGTAGGAGCGTGCTTGCTCGCGAACCGGACCTTTACTGCGCCCCGCGCCCAGGGAAGTAATAGGTCTTCACGATCCCGTTCAGGCGCGGGTACGGAATCTTCAGCTCCGGGTGCCCGACCGAATGCGGGGCGATGCGGTCGATGTCGTACTTGAGCGTCAGCGCGCCGAAGGTCAGGGCGAAGTGCTCGGTCGGCTGGAACGGCCAGTTCTTCGAGAAGTTCGGGTCCTGCTCGTCCAGCTTGTTCTGCAGGATCCACGCCTGGTGCGCCATGCGCGCCACTTTCCAGAAGTTGTCCTCCTGGCCGGGCTGGAGAATGTCCTGCAGGGTGAGCACCTTGTGGAGGCGTCGATCATAATTGATGAAGGCGCGGCCGGGCTGGCCGTACTCGCCGCCGGTGAAGCGATAGCTGGACAGCTCGATGATCACCAGACCGTCATGCTGTTCGCGGATCTTCGCTTGCAGGTAGGAGCTCCAGCCGGGCTGCGCCGAATCGAGGAAGCCTTTCTCGTAGACATCCAGGCTGGCGGGGGCCGCACCGTCGCCCTCGCGGGCCAGTTGCAGCAGTTGGGCGTTGATCGCTTCGTTGAGCGCCGGCTCGTCGTCGAAGCTCAGGGTATCGAGGTTGAACAGCGGGCATTGCTCGCCCTGGCAGCCCGGCTGCGCGTGTTCGAAAGCGGTGTGGCGCGCAGTGAGCGGCTCGTCGAGCGAGGGCTTGAACAGACCCTGGCACGCCCCCAGTAACAGGCAGATGCTGCCCAGGGCGGCAAGTTTCAGAAGTCGCATGGGAATCCTTGTCGTTGACGTTCGCCGGCAATTGGAGTGGTTCGACCGCCATCGGTGCTGCCGGTTCGGCGGGTGAGTATGAACCACTTTGGCGGAACGCCGGCAGTGTGCGACGGTCACAGCAGACCGGCCGCCCGGCGGCCCGCGAAAGAGGCTGCGCCTGCTCCGGCGGCGCGATAGGATGGCGCGAAGTTCAACGTACTGTCAGTAGGAACGGGAGTAGAACGGGATGTCGGAAACGTTCAAGCCAGGCCCGCAGGATATCGAGATCCAGGAGCGCGAACAGTGCTTCAAGGGCTTCTACAAGGTCGACCGCCTGCGCCTTCGGCACCGCCAGTTCGCCGGCGGCATGGGCCCGCTGCTGACCCGCGAATTGTTCGTGCGCCACGATGCCGTGTGCGTACTGCCCTACGATCCGCAGCGCGATGAAGTGGTGCTGATCGAGCAGTTCCGCGTCGGCGCCATGGACGCCGGGGTCAATCCCTGGCTGATGGAGCTGGTTGCCGGGTTGATCGACAAGGATGAGGAGCCCGAGGAGGTCGCCCGCCGCGAAGCGGTGGAGGAAGCCGGCCTGACCCTCGGCGCGCTCTGGCCGATCGCCCAGTACCTGCCGTCGCCCGGCGGCAGCAACGAACTGGTGCACCTGTTCGTCGGTCGCTGCGACAGCAGCAGCGCCGCCGGCATTCACGGGATGGAAGAGGAGGGCGAGGACATCCGCGTCCACGTCATGCCGCTGGAGGAAGCACTGCAGGCCGTGCGGGATGGCCGTATCAACAACGCGGCGAGCATGCTCGCCCTGCAATGGCTGGCGCTCAATCGCGCCGAGGTAAGGGGGCTATGGGTGTGAATCTGCTGCGCGAGCGCTATCGCGTCGACCTGGCGGGGTTGCAGGCGACCTGTGAGGCGAACTACTTGCGCCTGATGCGCCTGTTGCCGGAAATGCGCGAGGCCCAGGTCTCGCGCCGTGTGGCGCTCAGCGAAGGCGAGCGGCTGCTCGGCGTGCTGGCGCTGGACGTGGTCGAAGCCTGCCCGTACACCACGGTCCTGCAGGTGCGCCAGGAGCTGGGGCTGCCCTGGCTGCCTGCGCCCAAGCTGGAAGTACGGGTGTACCACGATGCACGCATGGCCGAGGTGGTCGGTGCCGAGCAGGCGCGCCGCCTGCTGGCGATCTACCCCTACCCGAACCAGGCGATGCACCAGCCGGACGAGAAGAACCAGCTCAACCAGTTCCTCGGCGAATGGCTGAGCCATTGCCTGTCCTGCGGCCATGAGCTGGAGCCGGTGCTGCAACGCTGAGATGGCGGTAGTGGCAGCGTGCCATGATATCCTGCCCGTCCATCGCAGACTCGTGTCCCTAACTGTGATCTGTGACGCTTTCCCGGTTTGCTCAGGGGGGCGCCTGTCACCATACTTCGTCACGAATCCCCGCACGCCCGCCTCACAGGAGAAGGCGCATTGCCCACCCAGCCCACCGCTTCCGATTCCGTCCTGGTCGTCCAGCTTTCCGACAGCCATCTGTTCGCCGAAGAGAACGGCCGGCTGCTGGGCATGGACACCGCCGACAGCCTGACCCAGGTCGTCCGACTGGTGGGCGAGGAGCAACCGGCGATCGACCTGGTGCTGGCCACGGGTGATCTCTCCCAGGATGGCTCGGTAGAGTCCTACCAGCGCTTTCGCGAGATCACCGCATCGATTGCTGCGCCGGCCCGCTGGTTCCCCGGCAATCACGACGAACTGGGGCCGATGCGCGAGGCCGCCGCCGACACCGACCTGCTCGACCCGGTGATCGACCTGGGCGCCTGGCGGGTGATCCTGCTGGACTCCACCATTCCCGGCGCAGTGCCGGGGCAGATGACCGTCGAGCAGATCCATCTGCTTGAGCGCGCCATCCAGGCCGCGCCAGACAAGCACCTGCTGATCAGCTTCCATCACCACCCGGTGCCCATCGGCAGCCAGTGGATGGACCGCATAGGCATCTACAACCCCGAGCGCCTGTTCGCCGTGCTCGACCGCCATCCGAACGTGCGCTGCCTGCTCTGGGGCCACGTGCACCAGGAGATCGACCGCATGCGCGGCGACGTGCGCCTGCTGGCTTCGCCGTCCACCTGCGTGCAGTTCACTCCCGGCAGCGAAGACTTCTGCGTCGACAGCCCGGCGCCGGGCTATCGCTGGTTGCGGCTGATGGCCGATGGTCGGGTGGAGACAGGCGTTTCGCGCGTGACCGACATCGAGTTCGAAGTCGACTACAGCATCAAGGGTTATTGATCGGTCACGCTTCGAACGCCTTGCGACGCTGACCCACTTGCGGCATGCCACTTGCAGCTTGTAGCCTCCCGGCCCATGACCGCATTCCTCTATATCCACGGATTCAACAGTTCGCCCGGCTCGCAGAAGGCGCGCCAGTTCGCGGCCGCCATGGAGCGCCTGGGCCTGGCCGAGCAACTGCGCGTGCCCGCGTTGCACCATCATCCGCGCAAGGCCATGGCACAGCTGGAATCCGCCGTTGCCGACCTGGGCCAGCCAGTGCTGATCGGCAGCTCCCTGGGCGGCTACTACGCCACGTATCTGGCCGAACGCCATGACCTGAGGGCCGTGCTGATCAACCCGGCCGTGGCCCCGCACCGGCTGTTCGACGGCCAGCTCGGCCCGCAGACCAACTACTACAGCGGCGAGACCTGGGAACTGACCCTGGACCACGTTGCCGCCCTGGCGGAACTGGAAGTCCCCACGCCCACCGACGGCTCGCGCTATCAGGTGTGGCTGCAGACTGCCGACGAAACCCTCGATTACCGCGCCGCCGAGCGCTACTACCGGGCCGCTGCCTTGCGCATCGAGTCCGGCGGCGATCACAGCTTCCAGCGCTTCGTCAGCCATCTGCCGGCCCTGCTGGCCTTCGCCGGCGTGCCGTCCAGCCAGTGGCGCGACATCGACTTCTCCGCCTTTGAAGCCATCACCTCTTCGACTGATTAAGCAGGAACCCCATGGCCCAGCAGAACGCCTATAACGCAGACGCCATCGAGGTTCTCTCCGGCCTCGATCCGGTGCGCAAGCGCCCGGGCATGTACACCGACACCTCGCGCCCGAACCACCTGGCCCAGGAAGTCATCGACAACAGTGTCGACGAAGCCCTCGCCGGCCACGCCAAGAGCGTGCAGGTGATCCTCCACGAGGACAACTCGCTGGAGGTAATCGACGACGGCCGCGGCATGCCGGTGGACATCCACCCCGAAGAGGGCGTGCCCGGCGTCGAACTGATCCTCACCAAGCTGCACGCCGGCGGCAAGTTCTCCAACAAGAACTACCAGTTCTCCGGCGGCCTGCACGGCGTGGGCATCTCGGTGGTGAACGCGCTGTCGACGCTGGTCGAGGTGCGCGTCAAGCGCGACGGCAACGAATACCGCATGACCTTCGCCGACGGTTTCAAGTCCAGCGACCTGGAAGTCGTCGGCAGCGTTGGCAAGCGCAATACCGGCACCAGCGTGCACTTCTGGCCGGACGCCAAGTACTTCGATTCGCACAAGTTCTCCGTCAGCCGCCTGAAACACGTGCTCAAGGCCAAGGCCGTGCTTTGCCCCGGCCTGCTGGTCAGCTTCGAGGACAAGGCCAGCGGCGAGCGCATCGAGTGGCACTACGAGGATGGCCTGCGTTCCTACCTGGTCGACTCGGTCTCCGAGCACCTGCGCCTGCCCGACGAGCCGTTCTGCGGGTCGCTGGCCGGCAACAAGGAAGCGGTGGACTGGGCCCTGCTGTGGCTGCCCGAGGGTGGCGAATCGCTGCAGGAAAGCTACGTCAACCTGATCCCCACTGCCCAGGGCGGCACCCACGTCAACGGCCTGCGCCAGGGCCTGCTGGACGCCATGCGCGAGTTCTGCGAATTCCGCAACCTGCTGCCGCGCGGCGTCAAGCTGGCGCCGGAAGATGTCTGGGAGCGCATCGCCTTCGTCCTCTCGATGAAGATGCAGGAGCCGCAGTTCTCCGGCCAGACCAAGGAGCGCCTGTCCTCCCGCGAGGCCGCCGCGTTCGTCTCCGGCGTGGTCAAGGACGCCTTCAGCCTGTGGCTCAACGCCCACCCCGAATTTGGCCTGCAACTGGCGGAGCTGGCCATCAGCAACGCCGGCCGCCGCCTCAAGGCGGGCAAGAAGGTCGAGCGCAAGAAGATCACCCAGGGCCCGGCGCTGCCCGGCAAGCTAGCCGACTGCGCAGGGCAGGACCCGATGCGCGCCGAGCTGTTCCTGGTGGAGGGTGACTCCGCCGGTGGCTCGGCCAAGCAGGCGCGCGACAAGGAATTCCAGGCGATCATGCCGCTGCGCGGGAAGATCCTGAACACCTGGGAAGTGGACGGCGGCGAAGTGCTCGCCAGCCAGGAAGTCCACGACATCGCCGTGGCTATCGGCGTCGATCCGGGCGCGGCCGACCTGACCCAGCTGCGTTACGGCAAGATCTGCATCCTCGCCGACGCCGACTCCGACGGCCTGCACATCGCCACCCTGCTGTGCGCGCTGTTCGTCCGCCACTTCCGCCCGCTGGTGGAAGCCGGCCACGTCTATGTCGCCATGCCGCCACTGTTCCGTATCGACCTGGGCAAGGAAGTCTTCTACGCCCTGGACGAAGCCGAGCGCGACGGCATCCTCGACCGCCTGGCCGCCGAGAAGCGCCGTGGCAAGCCGCAGGTCACCCGATTCAAGGGTCTGGGCGAGATGAACCCGCCGCAGCTGCGCGAAACCACCATGGACCCCAACACCCGCCGCCTCGTCCAGCTGACCCTGGAAGACGCCGAAGGCACCCTGGAAATCATGGACATGCTGCTGGCCAAGAAACGCGCCGGCGACCGCAAGTCGTGGCTGGAAACCAAGGGCAACCTGGCGGACTTCGCCTGATGCGCTGGCTGCTGGCCTGCTCCTGCCTGTTGACGAGCCTGTTCGTCGGCGCAGCGAGCGCTGCCCAGGTGCCCGACCAGGCGCCGAAGGCTGGCGCGCCGCTGGCTGCGCCCGTGGCTCCTGCGTCGCTGCAGTTCGTCGCCGAGCATCCGGTGGAGGGCATGCCCAGCGGCAACCTTTCCGGGCTCGCACTGTGCGGCAGCGAGATGTGGACGGTGTCCGACCGCGACGACGACCGTATCTATCGACTGCTGATCGACGAAGCGCCGGGCAAGGCCTGGCAGGCCACCGCCGAACCCTTCGTGGTGCCGGGCACCCCGGAAAGCGGGCTGTCCTGGGGCACCCGTGCGCGGGTCGCCGTCGGTGGGCTGTTGCGTGGTGGGGCCATGGACTTCGAAGGCATCAGCTGCGACCAGGCGGGCAACCGCTATGTGGTCAGCGAAGGCTACGCGGCCGTCCTGCTGCTTCCCGCCGTCGGCGAGCCGAGCTGGCTGCCGCTGCCGCAGAGCCTGCTGCGCCAGGCTCGCGCCAGCGGCCTGCTGATGGAGTTCAATGCGCTCTACGAAGGCATTGCCGTCAGCGCCGATGGCAAGCAGCTGTGGCTGGCCGCCGAGCGCCAGCGCCGTGGCCTGCTCAAGGTGCACAACGAGAACGGCACCTGGAAGTGCGAAGGCAACTGCGTGATGCTCAGCGAGGGCGGTACGGCAATGCCGCCACCGGAACTGGGCAGCGAGCGCGCACTGCCGATCGATTTCTCCGATATCGCGTTGTTCAAGGACAAGCTGTTCACCCTGGAGCGCCTGGCGCACCAGATCTGCCGCCGTGACGCCAAGACCGGCGCGCAGGAGTTGTGCTGGTCCTTCGCCGCCGGTGCACTGGCCCCGGAGCGCCGCTACGACCTGCCTTATGGCGTGGCCGAGGCGTTGATCCTCGACGAGCAGGGCGCCTGGATCGGCCTGGACAACGGTGAACACGCCCGCGCCGACGGCGATGGCCGCCCATACGTGCTGCGCTTCGCGGCGCCGGCCGGCGGCTGGCTTGGTGGCAAATGAACGACGCAGTACCGGGCAAGCGGGTCGGCAAGGTCATGATGTTCCTCGCCTGGGGCGCGGGCATCCTGCTCGCCACCCACTATTTCGGCGCCTGGGAAACCCGTCAGCACAATCCCAACCCTCAACCGCAGTCGACTCGCGCCAATGGCGCCGTGGAAGTGCGGTTGGTGGGCAATCGCGCCGGCCACTATGTGGCCGACGGCCGGATCAATGGCGAGGCGGTGACCTTCATGCTCGACACTGGTGCTACCCAGGTAGCCCTGCCGCAGCGCCTGGCCGACCGGCTCGGCCTGCCGCGCGGGTTGCCGATCACCCTGGACACCGCCAACGGCCGCAGCCAGGGCTGGCGCACGCGCCTGCCCAACCTGCAGCTCGGCGACATCCGTCTCACCGATGTGCCGGCGCTGATCGCGCCGGGCATGGAAGGCGACGAGGTGCTGCTCGGCATGAGCGCACTCAGACAACTGGATTTCACCCAGCAGGACGGCACCCTGGTGCTGCGCCAGCGATCTACACCGTGAGGCACGCATGAGCGAAACCCTCGATCTGAGTCTGGAGGGCGTGGAGCGCCGGTCACTGGCCGACTTCACCGAACAGGCTTACCTGAACTATTCCATGTACGTGATCATGGACCGCGCCCTACCGCACATCGGCGACGGCCTCAAGCCGGTACAGCGGCGAATCGTCTATGCCATGAGTGAACTGGGCCTGGACGCAGACTCCAAGCACAAGAAGTCGGCGCGTACCGTCGGCGACGTGCTGGGCAAGTACCATCCCCACGGCGACTCGGCGTGCTACGAAGCCATGGTGCTGATGGCCCAGCCGTTCTCCTACCGCTATCCGCTGGTGGACGGCCAGGGCAACTGGGGGGCGCCGGACGATCCCAAGTCCTTCGCCGCCATGCGTTACACCGAGGCCCGTCTGTCGCGTTACGCCGAAACCTTGCTCTCCGAACTGGGCCAGGGCACCGCGGACTGGGTGCCGAACTTCGACGGCACCCTGGACGAGCCGGCCGTGCTGCCGGCGCGCCTGCCCAACCTGCTGCTCAACGGCACCACCGGCATCGCCGTGGGCATGGCCACCGACATTCCGCCGCACAACCTGCGCGAAGTGGCCGCTGCCTGCGTGCACCTGCTGGATAACCCGGGCTCCACCGTCGCCGACCTGATCGATTTCGTCCCAGGCCCGGATTTCCCCACAGAGGCGGAAATCATCACCCCGCGCGCCGACCTGCAGAAAATCTACGAAACCGGCCGCGGCTCGGTGCGCATGCGCGCCGTGTACCGCGTCGAGGATGGCGATATCGTCGTCACCGCGCTGCCGCACCAGGTCTCCGGGGCCAAGGTGCTGGAGCAGATCGCCGGCCAGATGCAGGCCAAGAAGCTGCCGATGGTGGCCGACCTGCGTGATGAGTCGGACCATGAGAACCCCTGCCGCATCGTCATCATCCCGCGCTCCAACCGCGTGGATGCCGAAGAACTGATGACCCACCTGTTCGCCACCACCGACCTGGAAAGCTCGTATCGGGTGAACATGAACGTCATCGGCCTGGACGGCAAACCCCAGGTCAAGGACCTGCGCCAGGTGCTCAGCGAGTGGCTGACCTACCGCACCGACACCGTGCGCCGCCGCCTGCAGTTCCGCCTGGACAAGGTCGAGAAGCGCCTGCACCTGTTGGAAGGCTTGCTGGTTGCCTTCCTCAACCTCGACGAAGTCATCCACATCATCCGCACCGAGGACCAGCCCAAGCCGGTCCTCATGCAGCGCTTCGAGCTCTCCGAGCTGCAGGCCGACTACATCCTCGATACCCGCCTGCGTCAGTTGGCGCGCCTTGAAGAGATGAAGATCCGCGGCGAGCAGGACGAGCTGGCCAAGGAGCGCGCCAAACTGCTGGCGATCCTGGGTTCCAACGCCAAGCTGCGCAAGCTGGTGCGCGACGAGCTGGTCGCTGACGCCGAGACCTACGGCGATGACCGCCGTTCGCCCATCGTCGAGCGTGCCGAAGCCCGCGCCTTGTCGGAAACCGAGCTGATGCCGACCGAGCCGGTCACCGTGGTGCTCTCGGAAAAAGGCTGGGTACGTTGCGCCAAGGGGCACGACATCGACGCCACCGGTCTGTCCTACAAAGCCGGAGACGGCTTCAAGGCCGCTGCGCCGGGCCGCTCGAACCAGTACGCGGTGTTCATCGATTCCACCGGTCGCAGCTATTCGCTGGCCGCCCACGGCCTGCCATCGGCCCGTGGCCAGGGTGAGCCGTTGACCGGCCGCCTGACGCCGCCGCCGGGCGCCTCCTTCGAGCGGGTGCTGCTGCCGGAGGACAATGCCCTGTACGTGCTGGCCTCCGACGCCGGCTACGGCTTCGTCGCCAAGGGCGAGGACATGCAGGCCAAGAACAAGGCCGGCAAGGCGCTGCTCAGCCTGCCCAATGGCGCGCAGGTCATGGCCCCGCGGCCGGTCAACGACCTGGAGCAGGACTGGATCGCCGCCGTGACCACCGAAGGCCGTCTGCTGCTGTTCAAGGTTTCCGACCTGCCGCAGCTGGCCAAGGGCAAGGGCAACAAGATCATCAGCGTGCCGGGTGACCGCGTGGCGAGCCGCGAGGAGTATCTCACCGACCTCGCTGTTCTTCCGACGGGCGCGACCCTGGTGCTGCAGGCCGGCAAGCGGACACTTTCGCTCAAGGGTGACGATCTGGAGCACTACAAGGGCGAAAGGGGGCGTCGTGGCAACAAACTGCCGCGCGGTTTCCAGCGAGTGGACGCCTTGCTGGTAGAATCGCTGTCTCAGGATTGAAACGCGGTTCGATACATTCTGCCTCTGGAGCTGAGGCGCCGGTTGAGGGATGATACGTCCCTTTGGCTACTGGCGCCTCGGCGCGTTGCCTGAAGTCATAGTGAAATTTGTTGGAAGTAGCGCCGATTTTCGGCGAATGACGGTGAACCAGATGAGCGCTTGGCGCGTCTTGGCCTTATTTTCTCTCGTCAGCCTCCTTGGGCTGACGGGCTGTACAGTGAACCGACCGACCCAGTTGTACCAACTGGACGCGGGCGCGGTTCCTGTTCCGACCCGTGACAACGGCGTCGCGGTTCTGCTCGGCCCGGTGTCCCTGGCCGATTACCTGAAGCGCGAGACCATGGTCCAGCGCCAGGCCGACGGTATCCTCAACCTGTCGACTGAAGCCCGCTGGGCTGGCAGCCTGGAAACCAACGTCAGCCAGCAGCTGATGCGCCTGCTGTCGGGCGAGCTGGACAGCACCCGTCTGGCGCTGTTCCCGGAGAAGCCCGGTTTCACTCCGCAGGTGCAGGTCATGCTGACCATCAGTCGCCTGGATTCCGGCCCCAAGGAACCGGCGGTGCTGGAGGCGCGCTGGCGTCTGCTCGACCCGAAGGGTGAGCTGCGTGACAGCCGCGTCTTCCGCGAGGAAGAAGCGCATTCTGGCAGCGTGCAGGACCAGGTGCGTGCCCAGGGCGACCTGCTGCGCAAGCTGTCCGCGCAGCTCGCTCGCGACGTACGTCCGGTCGCCGCCGCGGTTGCCGAACAGCAGGCGGCGCCGCCGCGCAAGCCGCAGGTAGCCAATACCGAGCAGGTGGCCAAGCCCAAGGTGGAGGGGCCGAAGATCCCGCTGGTGGTGCCGATCCGCACTGACGTCGAGGTCTACCGCTTCTAAGCCGGCACTGCTCGGCGCGAAATTCCACGGCCCGCAGAGTTTGGCTTTGCGGGCCGTTTTGCATCTGCCGTGGCCGGTTTTGACATCTTCTTGACGGCCCCTGTGGTATCTACGGGCGCTTGTGCAGGCTATTGGCGCCCGGACGTTTCCGCGCGGAGCCTGCGAGAGACTCAAGCGTGTCGTCATTCCCTCCTACGTCCGGTATTCAGGCAGATTCCGCCCTGAGTCGTCAGACGCTTTGCGTCATGCTGGCGGCTCTGGTGCTGTTCCTGCTCGGTGTGCACGGTGACGCCTTCGTTGGCTTCGACTCGCGCTTCGTGCTGTTCGCCCGCGAAATGCTGCGCCATGGGCCCAGCTGGTTCCCGACCACCTACGGCGCACCCTACCCGGACTATCCGGCTACCTCCACCCTCCTGACCTACCTGCTCTCGCTACCGCTGGGGCGGGTCACCGAGCTCACCGCCTGGCTGCCCACCGCGGTAGCGGCGGCCGTCTGCGCCGGCATGGTGTATCGCCTGGTGGCTCCGTTCTCGCGCTCCTGGGCGCTGGTCAGCCTGGCGCTGCTGCTGCTGACGGCCACCTTCGTCAGCGAGACCCGGGCCGTGTCCCTCGACCTGATGGTCGCTGCCGTAGGGCTGCTGGCCTTCTACCGGGCGTTTCAGGCCGAGCGCCATGGCGTGCCGGGCCTGCTGCTGCGCCTGCTGCCACTGCTGTTCATCGGTTTTGCCCTGCGTGGCCCGCTGGGGCTGGTGGTGCCGGCCGGCATGGTGTGCAGCCAGTTGCTGCTGGACCGGCGCTGGAAGGCTCTGGTTGCCTTCTCGGCAAGCGCGCTGGTCCTGCTGATGCTCTGCGTGCTCGCGCTGATTGCCCTGGCGCGCTCCACCGGCGGAGAGGAGTTTGTCCAGGATGTCCTGCGGATGCAGGTGATCGGCCGTCTGGACGGCTCCGCCGGCTCCAGCGATGCCCTGTATTACTTCCGCAGTTCGCTGGGCAACTACGCCCTGGCCTTCCCGCTGGCGTTGCCGGCGCTGGCGCTGCTCTGGCAGCAGCGCCGCGAGCCGGCGTTCCGCCTGGTGGCGGGTTGTGCCCTGGCGGCGCTGGTCGTCATGGTCGGCCTGTCGGTACCGCAGGCCAAGAAGGCCCGCTACATCGTTGCCCTGGCTCCGTTGGCGGCCATTGTCGCCGGGTATCCCTTCATGGTCGCCGGCAGCCGTCTGGCGCAGGTGCTGCGTGGCGTACTGCGCGTGCTTTGGCTCGCCTTGCCGGCCTTGCTGCTGGCCGGGTTGTGGCTGGCCTGGAAGCGCTACCCGCAGGAGCTTGCCGCACTGGGCTGGCGCCTGCCAGCCAGTATCGTGGTTCTCGCTGCGCTGCTGGTGCTGGGCGCACTGCGCTGGCGGCGGCCGGCGGCACTGGCCCTGGGGGCGGCGCTGGCACTGTGGGCAAGCTACATTCTGGTCTTCGAGCCGGTGGAGCATCGCCTGTACGACAGCCAGGCGTTCTCCCGCAAGCTGGCCCTGAAACTCGATGCGCAGCCTGCGCCCCTGGCGCTCTATGGCATGGCTCCGGACGCGCGGGCGATCAAGCTGATGGTCAATCTCGACCGTGACCTGCAGCCGCTGTTCCTCGACCATCCGGAGCAGTTGGCTGCCCAGCGCGGCCCGCTGTACCTGATGATCCAGGCGCGCGATGCCGAGCGTATCGCCGCCTCCCTGCCCACGGCCCCGGAGCAGTTGTTCGAGGGCCGCTTCGACAATGACACCTATCGCCTGCTGCGCCTCCCCGGAGTGGGCTCCAATCCGTGATGAAAGTACTGACATCCCTTCTTGCCTGCTGTCTGCTGCTGGTCGGCTGCGACGATTCCGATACCCAGGATGTGGTCGAGCGGGACCAGGCATTCTTCCGCCAGCATCCGCTACCGCCCCTGGAAATCGTCTCCGGGGGTGGCAGCTTCGTGCTGCCGCTGCTGCCCGACACCCAGTTCTACGCGGAGAACAACCACCGCCAGCGCCACCTGTTCCGCAGCGAGCAGCGCTTTCCCGGCTTGCCGTACCAGCCGGCGCTGGCGTTCTTCGCCCAGACGTTCTGGCTGGCCAAGCACGCCGAGGTTCTCCAGGTGCCGCTGGTGGTGCACCTGGGGGATGTGGTGGAGAACGCCGGCGTCGCCACCCAATGGCAGACCGCCAGCGGTGCCATGCGTACGCTGGAGGAGCGCGGCGTGCCCTACAGCATCGCCACGGGCGAACGCGACGTGCATGAGGAGGCCAGTAGCGATGACCGCCGATCGTTCCTTGACCGCTTCGCTGACCACTTCGGACCTCAGCGCGCGGCCTGGCAGAGTACCTATGTCGGCAGCGATCCCAGGGGGCTGAGCCAGGTGCACCTGTTCCAGCGCTATGGGCAGTCGTTCCTGCTGCTGGCGCTGGACTGGAACCCTTCTGAAGCCACTCTGGTGTGGGCGCAGAGCGTCATCGACGAGCATCCCCATGTGCCGGTGATTCTCGCGTCCCACAGCATCCTGCGGCGCACCGACAAGGGCGTGGCGGAGCTGTCCCGCGAGGACAATGCCAGTGGCGTGCTGCTCTGGGATCGGCTGATCCGTCGCAACGACCAGGTGTTCCTCACCCTGAACGCGCACACCGATGGCGCTGTGCACACCCGACTGCTCAACGACCGGGGGCACAGCGTCGATATGGTGATGGTCGACTACCAGCACCAGTACCTGGGCGGCAACGGGCTGCTGCAGTTGCTGGAGCTGGACTTGCGGCGCAATCGTCTCGCGGCGTTGACGCTGTCGCCGTGGGTACTCTGGAAGCGCCAGGTCTATCCGCAGGCCTACAAGCCCTGCGATACGTTGCAGGCGCTGCACGATTGCGACCAGCTGATGCCGGAAGATTCGCCCGGCTGGGACAACCGCTTTCAGCTGGAACTCGATTACCAGGCACGGTTCAGCAGTTTCCAGGGCTACAGTGCGCAGTTGCCGTTGCAGGGTGAGCAGGCCTCGCTGCTGGACCAGCTCCAGGCGCAGCTCGGCAAACGCTGAGTCAGGCGTCCCCGCGCAGCAGGCGGCGTACTCCAATGCCGGCCAGCGCCATGCCCAGGCAAGGCAGCCAGACCCAGCGCGCCTCGGAGAGCAGTACTTCCAGGCCGCGCGGGCTGAGGAAGCGCGACAGGCCGATGGGCGAGACCTCGATCGGGTGCAGGGGCAGGAAGTAGCGCTGCTCGCTCCACGGCCAGAACCAGGCGACGCCCAGTCCTCCGTCGGTCATCGCATCCAGCACGCTATGGGAGGCGGTTGCCAGGCCGATCCACAGGGCGGCTTTCAGGGGGCCGCTGCCCAGCAGGCGGCAGCACAGCGCCCCAAGCACACCCAGGCACGCCGCGAACAGCAGGGAATGGCTGAAGCCTCGATGACCGAAGGCGTCGTGGTAGGCAATGCCCAGCTTGAAGGCCAGCACATCGAGGTCGGGTAGGCACGCGGCGAGCATGCCGGCCAGCAGCAGGCGCGGCCCGATGGCGCGCGAGCCGAGCGCGAGGCCCAAGGCCAGCACAGGCAAGGGATGGGTGATCAGGGTGGTCATGGAATCCGTTCCACGTGGGGCCGGGCGGCCCCCTCTCTTTCTATTGGGGGTCAGCTGGTGCGCAGGGCGCGCATGCGCGAGAGCTGGCGTTCCAGCATGGATGGGTAGGGCTCTTTCAGCCATTCCACGCAGCAGGCGTTTTCCGGGCTGGCGATGGGGCGGATGCGTGCCCGCTCGCGGACCTTCTCGTCGTCGCCGATGGATTTTTCCACCAGCAGCAGGTTGCGGCTGTGCTGGCTGAGGGCCAGGGCGTCCTGGGCAGAGGAATCCTGCAGCAGGTCGGCCTGTTCGAGGTCGGCGACGTCTTCGCCCAGCACCAGGCCCAGTTGCAGCTGCAGGGTGATGCCGCTGTCGGCCACCTCGATCTGCAGGGCATGGCCCAGGGCGCGCATCAGCTCGCCGCAGCACAGTGCGTTGGTGAGGAATTCCTCGTCCTGGTCGCGGCTGTGGAAAAGGATCAGGCTGCCGCCGTCGCTGAGGGTGTAGAGCGTACCCTTGTACAGGCGCGCGGCTTGCTCCAGGCAGTCGCGGTAGCGTTCCAGCAGGTCCACCAGGCGTGCACGCGGCAGGCGGCGCAGCTGTTCCTGGGCGCCCAGTTGCACGGCCAGCACAGCGCTGGTGCCGGCGGAAATCGGCTCCGGCTCGGCTTCAGGCTCTTCTTCCTCGACGCCGATTTCGTCCTCGGCTTCCTCTTCCGCCACGGTCTCGAACTCTTCCTCGGGGAAGTCGTCGTCAGCATCGGCCTTGCGGCGCGCGGCGGAGGCGAGCAGCTCGTCGTCGGAGAAAATGTTTTCGTCGAACTCGTGTTCGTCTGCGGGGCCCGTTGCTTCCAGCGACGGCTCTTTGGCCGCGGGCTTGCCGACCTTGGCAGGCGCTTTCGGGCGCGGCGCGGGAGCGCTGGCCAGCGGTTCGGGAGCTGGCGGTTTCTCGGGCACCAGGCGCGCCTGCAACTGGCGGGCAAGGTCGCCGATCTCGTTCTGCAGGCCGGCGCCTGGAGCGGGGTCGTCCGGGTCGCGCAGCCAGACACGAAGCTGTAACAACGGTGTGGAAATCTGCCGCCCCAGACGCAGGCCGAAGGTCAGGGTGAGCAGCAGCAGGATCAGGCTGATCAGCCCCATGCTCTGCAGGCTGACGGTCATCGGTTGCTCGAACTGGTGCATGTCGAGGCTGATGCGCAGGTGGCCGGCGATCACTTCCTGGAAGGTGATCGGCGTGGAGTACAGGCCCTCGGCATCGCCCAGCAGGCCCTGCTTGGGCCGCGTGCCGGACTCGGCGAGGATGCGGTTGTCCACGCTGTAGATGGCGGCGTGGGCCACCAGCGGGTTCTTGGTCAGGTTGTTGAGCAGCACGTTGAGGCTGAGGATGTCGTTGGACACCAGCAACTCGGTGGCCGACTGCGCGGTCTGCGTGGTCAGGCTCTGGCCGAGGGCGTCGGCCTGCTGCTGCATGGCCTGCTTGAACTGCATGCCCATCACCCAGGCGTAGATCACCAGGGCAGCGGCCACCAGCAGCAGGCTGTGGATGGCGATGCGCAGGGCGATCGGCACGCGGCGCTGGCGCAGGGCGTGGAAGAGCAGCAGGAAGAAATTGTCGGGCTTGACGGAGGTGGGCCGGGTCACAGCGGGCTCGGTCTTCTCTAGGGCAGATGCGGGGCAGTATAACGAGGCCCTACCGGGGGGCAAAGCGCCGCAGGGCCCGTCAACTCGAACCGGGCCGGAATGACCCGGGGAACTCGCCGTTAATCCGATCGACGGCGCCGGCCCCGAACGGGCGAGCGGAGCATCCGCGGACGGTGAAAGCAGGTAGAATGTCTGCCTTTTTTCCATGGCGGAGACAGCGCCTTGCGCGAGATCGTCCTGATCAACATCACCGGGGAAGACCGCCCCGGCCTCACCGCAGCCATCACCGGCGTCCTGGCGCAGGGTGGCGTGAACATCCTCGATATCGGCCAGGCGGTGATTCACGACACGCTGTCCTTCGGCATCCTCGTGGAAATCCCGGACAACGAGCGCGCTTCGTCAGTGCTCAAGGATGTGCTGTTCACGGCCTACGAGCTGGACCAGCAGGTGCGCTTCACACCGGTCTCCGAGGACGATTACCGGCAGTGGGTCGGTGGCCAGGGCAAGCCGCGCCACATTGTCACCCTGCTGACTCGCCGGGTGACCGCCGAGCAGTTGCAGCGGGTCAGCTCGATCACTGCCAAGTACGGCCTGAACATCGACCAGATCGATCGCCTGTCCGGACGTATGCCGCTGGACATGCCGGCGGACCAGGGCAAGGGCTGCATCGAGTTCTCCGTGCGCGGCGAGCCCGCGGATCCGGCAGCCCTGCGCGCCGAGTTCCTCAGCGTGGCCCAGGAGCTGAACGTCGACATCGCCTTCCAGCAGGACTCGGTGTTCCGCCGCAACCGTCGCCTGGCGGTGTTCGACATGGACTCGACGCTGATCGAGGCCGAGGTCATCGACGAGCTGGCCAAGGCGGCCGGCGTGGGCGAGCAGGTTTCCGAAATCACCGAGCGCGCCATGCGCGGCGAGCTGGACTTCCGCGCCAGCTTCAAGGAGCGCCTGGCGTTGCTGCAGGGGCTCTCCGAGGATGTGCTGGAAGAGATCGGCGCTTCGCTGCGCCTGACCGAAGGTGCCGAAACCCTGTTCGCCGAGCTCAAGCGCCTGGGCTACAAGACGGCCATCCTCTCCGGCGGCTTCAGTTATTTCGCCAAGCAGCTGCAGGCCAAGCTGGGCATCGACTATGTGTTCGCCAACGAATTGCAGATCGTCGACGGCAAGCTGACCGGCGTGGCCATCGAGCCCATCGTTGACGCCCAGCGCAAGGCCGACCTGCTGCGCGAACTGGCGGCGAAGGAAGGCCTGCAGCTGGAACAGACGATTGCCGTGGGCGATGGCGCCAACGACCTGCCGATGCTCGGCCTGGCCGGCCTGGGCGTGGCCTTCCGCGCCAAGCCACTGGTCAAGCAGTCGGCCAAGCAGGCGATCTCCACCCTGGGGCTGGACGGCATCCTCTACCTGCTCGGCTTCCGTGATCGCGAAGGTGTGGACGGACTCTGATTCGCCGCAGCATGAAAAAGCCGCCTCGATGGGCGGCTTTTTTATGGGCTTCCGGCTGCTTTTTGTAGGTTCCGTTCCGGGTTACTCGTCCGAGGCGAAGTCGTAGTCCATCGCCTGGCTCGGGCCCTGCAGGTAGCGGCCCTGGATGTAGTTGGCGCCGGCCTGCCACAGGGTGGCCAGGGCGGTGGCGCTTTCCACCATGGGGACGATGGTCAGCTTGGCCTGGGCGTGCAGGCTGGCCATCAGGGTCTTGAGGTTTTCCTGGTTCTCCGCCGTGTTCAGGTCCTGCACATAGGAGCCGTCGACCTTCACGAAGTCGACGTTCATGTGCTTGAGCGTGTTGAACGGGTTGAGTGCGCAACCGAACTGGCACAGGGCGATCTGGCAATGCAGTTCTGCCAGGCCCTGGCTGAGCACCTTGGCCTGGCGCAGGTAGGCGATGGCGTCCGGTTCGCTGATCTGGACGATCAGCGCATCGGCCGGCAGGCGCGAGGCCTTCAGCGCCACGCTCAGCCACGGCAGCAGTTCGGGGTCCTGCAGGCTGGGGCCGGAGAGGTGCACGAAGAGCTTGGTCTCGTGACCCTTGGCGCGGTGTTCGGAGAGCAGCTTGATGGAGTTGAGCAGCACCCAGCGGTCGATCTTCTCGGCCAGGCCGCTGGCCTTGGCGGCGTTGAGGAAATCTGCCGGCGGTACTTCCTCGCCCTGCGGGTTGAGCAGGCGCAGCAGTACTTCGTAGTGCTCGTGGGTATCTCCACGCAGGCTGATGATCGGCTGGAACAGCAGGCGGAAGCTGTTCTGCTCCAGCGCCTGGCGGATGATCGCGACGATGTCGCCACGGTAGGCGGCAGCGGCGAGTTCATCGGCCGGGTTGTAGATCTTCAGGCCGTTGCCGTCCTTCTGTGCGACGTCGTCGGCGCCACGGTGGGCGCGCTCGATGACTTCCTGGGCGCGGGTGGTCTTCTCGTCCAGCCCGGCGGTGCCGATGGACAGGGTGACCTGTGCGGTGCGGCCATGGATGTCGAACAGGTGGCCTTCGACCTTCTTCAGCAGCGCGTTGAAGCGCGGCGCCGATTGTTCCGGGGTTTCGCCCTGCAGCAGCACGGCGAACACATCGTCGCCCAGGCGGGCCAGTTGCGCCTGCTCCGGGAACTGCCCGCGCAGCAGGTTGCCCAGGTCCGCCAGCAGCAGGTCGATGCTGGCAACGCCGAGGTCGAGCTGGAGGGTCTGGGCGCGATCCAGCAGCATGTAGGCGAAGGTCGCCGGCTGGCCGGCGGTTACCGCACGCTCCACGGCGCTGTCCATCAGGTCGAGGAAGTGGGCGCGGTTGAACAGGCCGGTGACCAGGTCCTGACTGCTGACTTCGCGCAGTTTTTCCTCGAGTTGGGCGTTGTCCGATTCGGCGCGGATCACCACCTGGATGCAGGGTTCGCCGTCATAGGTGGCCGGCGAGAAGGTCATGCGCGCGGCGAAGGCCTGGCCATCGCTGCGGATGCCGCTGCAGGCCAGGTCGGCGTTGTCCTCGGTGCTTTCCTTGGTGAGATGGTAACCCTTGAGGAAGTCCTTGAAGTTGGCCTGGTCGCAGCCGGCGATCAGGTCGATCATCGGCATGCCTTCCAGCTCCTCGGCATCCTCGTAGCCGAACAGGCCGACGTAGGCCCGATTGGCGTAGATGTGCATGCCGTCGTGGACGTAGGTGATGGCGTCCACCGAGCTGTCCAGCAGCAACTGGCAACGTTTCTCTGCTTCACGCAGCGCGACTTCGGCGGAGCGGCGGGCGCGGCGCTCCTCGAGGTTGGCCAGCTCGCGGTTGGCGACCAGGATCAGCCGCTCGTCCTCGCCTTGCGGCAGGGCATCCTGCGCGCCGAGGGCCAGGGCTTCGGTGACGGCGTCGGAGTCGTTGCCGCTGACCAACTGGATAAAGGGAATGTCCTTGGCCTGGCGGCGAATGCTGCCCAGCGCTTCGCTCGGGTCCAGCGCCTCGGCCTCGGGGGCGGCGATCAGCAGATCCCAGCCCTGGGGCAGGATGTCCGTCAGATCTTCGCTGGAGGTGATGCGGTGGACGCGGGTCGCACGACCGGCGTTGCGGAACAGGCTGACCAGGCGCTCGGCTTCATTCTGCGAGTCTTCCAGGATCAGCAGGCGGATGGTTTTCTTTTCATTGGCCATGAGGAAGGCTGCTTATACCGCGCTGGACGGCAGCAAATTGGCGACGAATGGGAATTCTCCGGAATCTACAGAGACTTCCATAGTGAGTCAAAGTCTTCCTCCCCGCCAGCACCTCGAGCATTCGGTGCTGTGATGGGCTTATCGCTCGACGGGCCGGCAGCATCCTGCGCCTGGTATTCGAACTGGGTGAAGCTGGCGGTGGCGGTGACCTTGCGGGTCAACGTGGCACGTCGTTCGTCACCCTGCAGGTTGAGCTGCACGCGGTTGCCTTCCTGGAAGGGCAGGCGAGGAGTAATGACGGTCGCCGGGCGGGAGATGGCGGCGATTTCCGGCAGCAGCAGCGCCCGCAGGTACTGGCTGCCCTGTTCGGTCTTGCGCAGCAGTTGCAGGCCGCAGGGCTGGGCGAGCGGGGCGATCAGCTCAATGCCCATCTGCGTGCCGCCGCCGCGGACCTGGCGGATCCAGCGCACCACCGCGACGCTCCAGCTGTGCTCCGGGGTGTCCTGGATGCCGAGCAGTTCGCCGGCCTGCAACTGGCTGGGAATTTCCTTTGGCCAGGTCAGGCAGTAGCCACCGGGGCTGTGGTTGACGATGGCCAGATTGAAGACTGGATAGTCGTCGCGCGGATTTTCCGGTGCGGCGCCAACGCCCGTGTCGTCGACGGTGCGTGGCGAGGTGTATTCGATTTCCTCCAGCGGCATGCCGGGCTGCCAGTCGTTGAGTTTCTGCGCATCGAAGGCGCCGGACCAGGCGTCGTTGACCTCTGCCTTGAAGCTGGGCACCTGTTCCTGCACCTGGATCTTCAGGACGTCGGCAAAGCTGCGACGGCCGGCGAGGAAATAGTGCAGGGCGCTCATGCCGATACAGAGGGTCAAATGACCCTGGCCGGGCGTACGGTTGAAGGTGCGTTCGGCGATGTCGCCCCAGGCGGCGGCGAGGTGCTGCAGCAGATCGATGCTGACGCCGTCCGGGACTTTCAGGCGCGCCTTGGCGCGATCCTCGGCCGGCAGCAGGAGGTATTCGCGGATCAGGTCCACCAGCGGCTGCGGGTCGATGCCCAGCGCGCCGGTGAGATCGCTTTCCTTGAACAGCGTGCGATAGCGCGGCGGGCCGTCCAGCTGCGGCACCACCACGAACAGGGTGGAAGGCGCGTCGGCGGCCTGCACTCTGATCTGCGCCGCCCAGCCTTCGAGCACTTCGGCGACGCGTGCGATGTTGTTCTGGCGCATCTGGTTGCAGCGCGCAGAGCCGAGCATCAGCGCAGTCACATAGGCGTGCTCGATGGACAGCCCCTGGGACTGGCGGGCCAGCGCATCGCGCACCGGCGTGTGCTGCAAGCCGTGCCGGCGAGCGAGCTGGTAGAGCTGGTGGAGTTCCAGCCACAGGTTTTCCGGCACCGGGCAGTACAGCTGGGACGCTCGTACCAGCGGCCCGCAGAGGCTGCGGATGGCGCGCTGGGTGGCCGCGGTCATCACCTGGGCGCGTTCGCGGGTGAAGCGCGAGGCTTCGCGTACGACAATCAGCTTGTAGCCGATGGCCAGATGGTTCTGCAGCGCCTGGCAGAGGTTGGCGACCTTGCGCGGGCGCTCGTCCAGGACGATGGATTGGTTGAGGAAGTGCCGCTCCAGGTTGTGGCAGACGAAGTGGACTTCCGGGCGGAACAGTTCCAGTAATTGCAGGCGAGTCTCGACCGGCAGTTTGAGCTGGTTGAGTTCGATCAGCCCCTGGTAGAGCTGACGAGCCGTTTCCCCGAGATTGGCCTTGGGCAGGTGATCCAGCCAGTTTTTCAGCTCGCGCGCATTGGCGTTGCAGAAGCTCAGGCTCTCGTGCGTTGGTGTGGGGACGCGTAGAAACTGCTGGGGACTGTTGTCCATGGTGAGAGTCGATTCTCCACAACCCGGCTCGTTGTACGAACCAGTTGTTCATAACTGTCGGCTTTTTCCGAACTCTAGCAGCATCCGCCGCCCGCCGCAGCCCATCGCCCGGATGGTGCGCGGACAGGTCACGGCCGAGGGGATTGCCCCTTGATCTGGCGTTGCAGGGCGTCCTTCGCCGAGTCCTGCGCCGTGCTGCGCACCCAGCCGTCGCCCTGGGCCGTCACCGGGTAGGCCGCCCAGTCGAGCAGGTCCTGACGGCGGCAGACGCCAGTGTTGCCTTTGCCGGCGCCGGCGACCACCTTGTAGACCAGCTGATCCTGGCGGCTGCGCTTGTCCGGGTGGTCGTCGATCACCTGGCGCACGGCCCAGGCGTTGCCGCTCAGGGCGTTGCTGTAGCTGGCGCCGAGCAGGATGTCTTCGGGCGTCAGGCGCTGCGCCTGGGCGTGTTCCTGGGCCAGCTGGAGAATCTTCAGCAGGTCGTCGAACTGCACGTCGATGTACGAATCCATCTTGCGCAGCGCGTGATACAGGTCCTCCGGTGCCGGCCCCGCGGGCAGCTTCGGCGTGACTGGCAGGCGTGCCAGCGGTGCGGGGTAGCGGCGCCAGGCGAACAGGCCGTTGAAGGCCACCGCGACGGCGAGGATCAGCACGACGTTGAGCAGCACCGGGCTGAGCACGTAGTGGAAGCCCAGGGCCGTGATGGCCGGACCGCCGGATACTGCCGCCAGTGCCGTGGCGCCACCCGGGGGGTGGATGCAGCGGGCGTAGTGCATGACCAGGATTGCAGCGCCCACCGCGAGGGCGGGGGTGAAGGCCTGGCCGGGGAGGAGCTTCTGGCAGATCACCCCGACGCAGGCCGAGAGAACCTGGCCACCCAGAACAGCCCAGGGCTGCGAGAGCACGCCATGAGGTACAGCGAACAGCAGCACGGCGCTGGCGCCCATGGAGGCGACGACCCAGATGGCCGCTTCGCTGGGTAGCACCCAGTGGGTGACGGCGTAGATGGCGGCGATGCCGCACAGCGCTCCGGTTGCGGAGAGCCACTTTTCAAGATGGCTGGTGGCATTGGCACGCCAGCCCATCAGGTGCAGGAAGCGTTTCATGGCAGGGAACTGGCACGATGAGGCGAAAAGCAGTGGTGGGCGGCTCGTTGGCCGCCCGCCTTATGGACAGCGGGCCTCAGCCCTGGCGTGCGCCACCCAGGCGCTCGCCCATGCGCACGGCGCTGGTGGCGGCGAGGTTTTGCGCCCAGCTCACCTGCTCGGGACCGAACAGCACGATGGCGGTCGAACCCAGCTTGAAGCGGCCCAGCTCGGCGCCTTTCTCCAGGTGGATCGGCGCACGGGAGGCTTCGTCGTAGGAGAACGATTTCAGCTCACGCTTGGGCGGCGTGACCAGGCCGGCCCAGACGGTCTCGATGGAAGCGACGATCATCGCGCCGACCAGCACCACGGCCATTGGCCCGCGCTCGGTGTCGAAGATGCACACCACGCGCTCGTTGCGGGCGAAGAGTTCCGGCACCTGCTCGGCGGTCAGCTGGTTTACCGAGAACAGGCGGCCCGGCACGTAGACCATCTCGCGCAGGGTGCCGGCCAGCGGCATGTGCACGCGGTGGTAGTCCTTGGGCGACAGGTAGACGGTGGCGAAGTCGCCGCCCATGAAGGGCGCGGCGCGCTCGGCGTCGCCGCCCAGCAGTTCCATCAGGCTGTAGCTGTGGCCCTTGGCCTGGAACACGCGGCCATGTTCGATCGGGCCGAGCTGGCTGATGGCGCCGTCGGCGGGGCAGAGCACCGCGCCTGCGCTTTCGTCCAGCGGACGCGCGCCCTCTTTCAGGGCGCGGGTGAAGAAGGCGTTGAAGTGTTCATAGGAGCGCAGGTCCTCGACCTGGGCTTCGCGCATATCCACCTGGTAGCGACGGGCGAACCAGGGAATCAGGCGGTCCTTGAACCAGGGCGCGCGGCATTCGGCGGCGCAGCCGATCAGGCGCGACAGCAGGTGATGCGGCAGCAGGTACTGGCTGAGGATGAACAGACGATCTTTGAACGACATTCCTTAAACCTCTACGGGGGTGTCGGGATGGTTGCCCCATTCCGACCAGGAACCGGCATAGCCCTTGACCCGCGGATAGCCGAGGGCCTTGGCCACCAGGTAGGTGAAGCCGGAGCGGTGGTGGGTCTGGCAGTGGGTGATCACTTCCTTGTCCTTGGTGATGCCCAGGTCCTCGAGGATCTGCGGCATATCGGTGCGGATGCGCAGCGCGCGGGCCGGATCCATGCCGGCGGTCCATTCGAAATTGACCGCGCCGGGCACGTGGCCGGCCTTGGCGGCGAGAACCTTCTGGCCGCTGTACTCGCTGGGGTTGCGGGCGTCCCAGACGGCCAGGTCGGCTGCGCCCAGGCGGCTCTGCAGGTACTCGCGGGTGGCGGTCGGCTCGTCGTGCAGGGGCAGCGGCAGCGGGCCGCCGACCGGCGCCGGAACGTCCTCGCTCAAGGGCAGGCCGTCGGCAAGCCAGGCGTGCAGGCCGCCGTCGACGTAGTGGTAGTTGCCGTGGCCGATCACATCCAGTAACCAGATGAAGCGACCGGCCCAGCCGCCGCCTTCGTCGTCATAGACCACGTAGACGGCATCGGGGTGGTGGCCCAATTCGCCGAACAGCGCTTCCAGGTCGGCCTTGGCCGGCAGCAGGCCCGGGGCCGGCGTGCCGCCCATCTGGGTGCGCGCAGGAGCGACGAAACGGGCGCCGGGGATGTGGCCCTGGGCGTAGCGCGCGGCGCTGGTCAGGTCGACCAGGATCAGTTCCGGAGCATCGAGACGGCTGGCGAGGTCAGCCGGTTCGATCACCAGGGGCAGGGCGGAGAAGGCGGACATGGCGGAGACTCCCGGCGAAAAGGGTGGGGGAGGCAACGTGAGCGCGTGCCCTGGGCTACCCCGTGAGGGCGGTTAGTTTAAAGGGCAGAAGGCGGGGAGCAAACCTTTCCCGGATCACGAGCCCCGCGCCATCTGCTTCACCGCGTGCTCGATGCACTGCACGGTGCGGCCGAAGGCCTGCGCGTGCAGGTCTGCCAGCGGCTGCCCGAGGCGGTCGCAGACGACCAGCATGACCACCCGCGCGCCATTGCCCAGCGAGCGCAGCAGCAGATGTTCACTGGGTACCAGCGCCTTCAGCGAGCCGGGAATCAGCGCCGAGAACTCGGCCATGTTGGTCGGGCTCAGGCGCAGTTGTCCGGGTTGTTGCAGGAGTTTGCGTAGCACCGGGCTGGCGGCGACTTCCAGCTTGAAGTCGCCGATCTCGCCGTCCAGGCCGAAGTGCCGGCGCGCCTGCAACCAGCTGCCGCCCTTGTCGGCCAGCAGGATCATCCCGCGTTGCAGCCCGCAGGCCTGCAAGGCAGCCGTGGCACAGTCGAGCAGTTGCACGGCGTTGCCGAACGGGCTGGGCGTCTGCATCAGGCGGGTGCAGTGCTGACGCCATTCGACGAGGGTGTCCGGCGCCTTGGCCGGCTCCTCGGCCTTCGGCCCGTTGAGCCAGCGGCGCGCATCCCAGGGCCAGAGCAACGCCTGCGCCGGGTGCCAGAGCAGCGGGCGGGCGTGGCGGCGGGCGCTCTGCGCGGCGAGGCCGTGGACGGTCTGCTGCAATTCTTCCAGCGGCATCTGCAGATAGAGGCTGGTCAGGCGCTGCCAGCGCAGCATGTGCACGCCCCCCCAGGACTGGTGTGCGGCCATGGCGATGCTGTTGGCCAGGAGGATGGTGTTGGCCGGGCGGGTCAGCCAGCGTTGCAGTTCCGGATCGGCGTCCAGGCGCTGCTGCTGGCCCAGCGGCTCGTGTTCGGTGTGGGCGACGTGCAGGGCGCGCACCAGCAGGCGCTTGTCGTCGCTGAGCAGGGCGTAGCCCTGGCCGACCCAGTCCGGCAGCCGCCAACTGTCGGCCAGCGCGCGGCACAAGGGCAGCAGGGGAGTGCCGAGCAACTCCTCTTCGACTTCGCTGCTGCAGCGGCCCAGGCCGTAGACCTGGCGCTGCCAGCTCTCCATCAGCTCCGGTTTCGCGGTGGCCAGCGCCCACAGCGGCGCAAGGGTGAACAGGCTGCCCCAGTGGATTTCCTGCCAGAGTCGCGCCAGGCGGTTGGCGAACAGGCCGCTGGCCTGCTGCATGGCATGGCGGCTGATCAGCAGCAGTTGGCTCAGGGCTCGCGGCATCTGCGCCTCGGGCATCGCGGGCAGGCTGTCGAGCAATTGAGTGACGCGGGACAAGCCCAGGCGGTTGAGGGCGACCTCCAGGCTTTCCGCCGGATTGTCCCTGGCGCTCTGTGCGCGGTTGGCTTCGCGCAGGATGGCAAAGGCCAGGGTCGGCGCGTCCTGCAGCAGTTCGGCGATATCGCGGATCGAGCGGCGGCTGTCGTTCAGCGCCCGGCGAATGTCATCGCGCTGTTCCAGCGGAACGGGCAAAGGCAGGTCTTCCAGCTGGGTTAGCCAGGCCTTGAGACGCTCTGGATGAAGCAATTGCTTAGACATGCGTGAGGCGCCGAACTGGTTTTTAGTGTTTTCGGCCTATAGTCTTGCCCGAAATCTCCGATAACAACAGGGAGGCGGGAATCATGCCTCCATTCTGTTCACAGTTTCAGTCCGGTCCCCATGGCAAAAATCATCGGCATCATCGTCATTCTGGGTAGCGTGCTCGGCGGCTACATGCTCTCCGGCGGCAAGATCGCGGCCATCATTCAGCCGTTCGAAGTGCTGATCATCGGCGGCGCCGCGCTGGGCGCCTTCCTCCAGGCCAACCCTGGCAGCACCTTCATGACCGTACTGAAGAAGGCGCCGAAGATGTTCGGCAACCGCTTCACCCATACCTTCTACCTGGAGGTGCTGGGCATGCTCTACGAGGTGCTCAACAAGAGCCGCCGCGAAGGCATGATGGCGATCGAGGCCGACGTCGAGGACCCGGCTGCCAGCCCGATCTTCAGCAAGTACCCCGCGGTGCTCAGGGACGACCGCATGACGGCCTACATCTGCGACTACCTGCGCATCATGTCTTCCGGCAACATGGCGCCCCACGAGTTGGAAGGCCTGTTCGACATGGAACTGGGCAGCCTCAAGGAAGACCTCGAGCACCCCGCCCATGCAGTGACCCGCGTCGCCGACGCCCTGCCGGGCTTCGGTATCGTCGCCGCGGTACTGGGCATCGTGATCACCATGGCGCTGCTCGGCCAGGGCAGCCAGGCCGAGATCGGCCACCACGTCGCCGCGGCGCTGGTGGGTACCTTCCTCGGTATTCTCGCCGCGTACGGTTTTGTCGGCCCGCTGTCCAACGCGCTGGAGCACGACGCCAAGGAAGAGCTGAACCTCTACGAAGCGATCAAGGCCTGCCTGGTGGCTTCGGCTTCCGGCATGCCGCCCTCGCTGGCCGTGGAGTTTGGCCGCAAGGTGCTGCTGCCGGCGCACCGTCCGAGCTTCAGCGAGCTGGAGCAGGCCGTTCGCGGTCGCTGATGGGTCGCCTGACGCATGGATAACAATCAGCCGATCATCGTCAAGCGCGTCAAGCGCTATGCCGCCGGCCACCACGGCGGCGGCTGGAAGATCGCCTTCGCCGACTTTGCCACCGCCATGATGGCGTTCTTCCTCGTGCTCTGGCTGCTGTCCTCGGCCACGCCCGAGCAGAAGAAGGCCATCTCCGGTTACTTCCAGGACCCCATCGGCTTCACCGAGAGTGCCAGCCCCTACGTCATCGACCTGGGCGGCACGCCGACGCCGGCGCCGGACAAGACGCTGAACCCGCAGATCCAGGCTCAGCCGGATGCCGACGAGACGCGCATCAACCCGGACGAGAACGCCAAGATCAACGAGCAGCAGGCCGAGGACGTCGCCGAGAAGGTCGAGAAGGAGCGCCTGGAGTTGCTGCTGCAGGAACTGCAGAACAAGGTCGACGAGAACCCGACGCTCAAGCGCTTCAAGGACCAGATCCTCTTCGAGATCACCCAGGACGGCCTGCGTATCCAGATTGTCGATTCGGACAACCGGCCGATGTTCGACCTGGGCAGCGCGCGTTTGCAGTCCTATTTCGAGGACATCCTGCTGGCGCTGGCCGAGACCATCAAGCAGGTGCCGAACAAGATCAGCATCAGTGGTCACACCGACGCCAAGCCCTACGCCGGCAATGGCGACTTCGGCAACTGGGAGCTTTCGGCCAACCGTGCCAACGCGGCGCGGCGCGCGCTGGAAGCCGGCGGCTACCCGGAAGACCAGATCGCCCGCGTGGTGGGCTACGCCTCTTCGGCGTTGTTCGACCGCGACCAGCCGCTGAATCCAGTGAACCGTCGGATCGACATCATCGTCCTGACCAAGAAGGCCCAGCGCGCCATCGAGGGGCAGGACGGCGGCAGCGACAAGCCGGTCGATGGCGCAGTCCCGGCTGCCCCGGGCGCCGCCACACCGGCAGCGCCCAATGGCGCACCGGCCAAGCCAGCGAGCGGCCAGGGCGACCCTGTGCCGCCGGACCAGCTCAAGCAGAAGCTCAACCTGTTCGACGACGGCGGTACGCTGAAACTCGACGAGTTGAACAAGCAGCAGTAGGAAACGAAGAAGGCCAGCTGAACAGCTGGCCTTCTTCGTTGCGCTTCATGCCATTGATATGCTGAGGCGTGCTCGCTCCTACTGGTCCGTGCAACATCGGTGCGGCGGATAACGCTTGAGGCGTTATCCGCCAATCAATATTCGTCTTGCGGCAGGCTCGCGAGGATGTGCCGGTAGCTGGCCATCCGTTGCGGCGAAACACGACCGTCTTCCAGCGCCTTGAGCAGCGCACAGCCCGGTTCGCGATCGTGCTTGCAGTCGCGGAAGCGGCAGTGGCCGAGCAGGTCGTGGAACTCGATGAAGCCGGCTTCGACATCGTCACGGCTGACATGGCCGAGGCCGAATTCGCGGATGCCGGGGGAGTCGATCAGGTCGCCGCCGGCGGGGAAGTGGAACAGCCGCGCGGTGGTGGTGGTGTGGGTGCCCTTGCCGGTGACTTCCGAGAGATCACCGACGCGGGTGTCGACGCCGGGCAGCAATGCGTTCACCAGCGACGACTTGCCTACGCCGGACTGTCCGACGAACACGCTGACGTGCTCGTTCAGCGCGGCACGAAGGGCGTCCAGCGCCAGGCCGTTGAAGGCGGAAACCTCCAGCAGCGGATAACCCAGCTCGCGGTAGGTGCCCAGCAGCGAATCGAGGAAGGGTGCGTTTTCCTCGTCGATCAGGTCGGCCTTGTTCAGCAACAGCAGCGGCTTGATGCCGGCGTGCTCGGCGGCCACCAGGTAGCGGTCGATCAGGTTGGCGTGGGGTTCCGGGCGCGGGGCGAAGACGATCACGATGCGATCGACGTTGGCCGCCACCGGCTTGAGCACGCCGCGCATGTCCGGGCGACGCAGCTCGGACGTTCGCGGTAATTGCGCGACGATCACCCCGATGCCCTGGTTGCCGGGGCGCCAGACCACCTGGTCGCCGGTCACCAGCGGGGGCAGGTTGGCGCGCAGGTGGCAGCGGAACACCTGGCCGGCGTGGTCGCCTTCCTGGGCCTCGACTTCCACCTGCACCCCGAAGTGGGCAATCACCTGGCCGGTCTGCTCCGGGCCGAGGTCGCCGCCTTCCAATTCTTCCAGGGCGCGTGACTCACGCTTCGCCGCGCGCGAAGCGCGTTCTTCCTGGACTTTTTCGATCCGCCAGCTCTGCCGGCGGGTGAGGTGACGCTTGGCCATAGGGTATCCACAGGGAAAATCGCGCCGCAGTTTAGCATGCGCGCGTCCGCTTCCCGCTAAACTAGGGGGCTGAGCTGAGGAGCCCCATCATGCAGAACCCGCAGAACCTGATCTGGATCGACCTGGAAATGACCGGGCTGGACCCGGACAAGGATGTCATCATCGAGATGGCGACCATCGTCACCGACAGCGACCTGAACATCCTCGAGGAAGGCCCGGTGATCGCCGTGCACCAGAGTGAGGAGCTGCTCGCCGGCATGGACGAGTGGAATACCCGTCAGCACGGCCAATCCGGCCTGACCCAGCGCGTGCGTGAAAGCACCATCTCCGCCGCCGAAGCCGAAGCGATGACCATCGCCTTCCTGGAAAAGTGGGTGCCCAAGCGCTGCTCGCCGATCTGCGGCAACAGCATCTGCCAGGACCGCCGCTTCCTCTACCGCCACATGCCGAAGCTGGAAGGCTACTTCCACTACCGCAACCTGGACGTCTCCACCCTCAAGGAACTGGCAGCGCGCTGGGCGCCTTCGGTGCGGGATGGCTTCAAGAAGGGCAACACCCACCTGGCGCTGGACGACATCCGCGAGTCGATCGCCGAGCTGCGTTACTACCGCGAGCACTTCATCAAAGTCTGAGCCGATGGCTCTTTGTAGGGGCGAGCTTGCTCGCGAACTGATTCCGTCGCGGGGCTTGGTTTGCGAGCGAGTACCATGCGTCCCCCTCGCTCCTACACGTCTCCTTCAGGCGCAGTGCCGGCCCAGCGCCCACGCCACATGCTCGCGCACCAGCTCCGACGGGAACTCCTGTCGTGCCCGCAGCGCCTCGATCACCGGGATGGTCGATGGCGCATTGCCCAATCCCACGGCCAGGTTGCGCAGCCAGCGCTCGTAGCCCGCTCGTCGCAATGGCGAACCCTCGGTGCGGCTGAGGAATTCCTCTTCCGTCCACAGGAACAGCTCCGCCAGCGCGGCGTTGTCCAGGCTGTGGCGCGGTTGGAAGTCGCCCAGGTCGGTGGCGCGGGCGAAACGGTTCCACGGGCAGACCATCTGGCAGTCATCGCAGCCGAATACACGGTTGCCGATCAGCGGGCGCAGGTCTTCGGGGATCGGGCCCTTCAATTCGATGGTCAGGTAGGAAATACAGCGCCGTGCATCCAGCACATAGGGCGCCACGAAAGCGGCGGTGGGGCAGATGTCCATGCAGGCCGAGCAGCGCCCGCAGTGCTCCGTGCCGTGCGGCTCATCCACCGGCAGCGGCAGGTCGGTGAACAGCTCGCCGAGGAAGAAGTAGCTGCCGGCCTTGCGGTTCAGCACCAGGGTGTTCTTGCCGACCCACCCCAGACCCGATTGCTCGGCGATGGCCTTCTCCAGCACCGGTGCGCTGTCGACGAAGGCGCGGAAGCCGAACGGTCCGACCTGCTGCTGGATGCGTTCGGCCAGTTGCTGCAGGCGCTTGCGGATCAGCTTGTGGTAATCGCGGCCCAGGGCGTAGCGCGAGACATAGGCCCTCTCCGGATCGCCCAGGACCTGCGCCATGCGCGTGTCGCCGGGCAGGTAGTCCATGCGCAGCGATACGACCCGTAGCGTGCCGGGCACCAGTTCGTCGGGCCGCCAGCGCTTGCTGCCATGGGCGCCCATGTAGTCCATCTCGCCGTGGTAGCCCGCATCCAGCCAGCGCTGCAGGTGGGTGCCGTGTTCCTCGAGGTCGAGCCCGCTGATGCCGACCTGCTGGAAGCCGAGTTCGCGCCCCCAGTCCTTGATGGAGCGGGCGAGGTCGGCGTAGTCGAGCGTTGAATCGTGCATGGAAGGCGGGAAACCGAAGTCCGGGTGCGTATAATTCTGCCAGACCTGGCCGGCGTCGGCCCGTCCGTACGCCAATAGCCGCTCAAAATCTGCTGCGCGTCGGCAGAGCTGCGTTAAAACAGACTCGGAATGCTCATTTACAGCAGTAAACTGCGCTCCCTCGTCTATTTTTGCCTTGCTCTGCTCTAGCTCGCGAGCTTTTGAACAGGCTCTCAGGCGACACATTCTGCCGCCCGGAACAGCGATGACTGCCCACGACGATCTGCCCCTGAATCTGTACAGCGCCCAGCAGGTGCGCGACCTCGATGCGCGCCTGATCGCGGCCGGCACGCCCGGCTTCGAGCTGATGCGCCGCGCCGCCCATGCCGCCTGGCGCGCCCTGCGTCGCCAGTGGCCGGATGCCGGCGAGGTTACCGTGCTGGCCGGCCACGGCAACAATGCCGGCGACGGCTACCTGATCGCCGCTCTGGCCCTGCGCGCCGGCTGGCGCGTACGCGTGCTGGCAGTGGGCGATGCCTCCCGCCTCTCTGGCGATGCCGCCTCGGCCCATGGCGAGGCGCGCGCGGTCGGCGTGGATGTCCAGGCCTGGAGCGACCGCGCCGAACTGCGAGGTGTGCTGGTGGATGCGCTGCTGGGCACCGGCCTCGGCGGCGAGGTGCGCGAGCCCTATGCCTCGGCCATCGCGGCGATCAACGCCAGCGGCCTGCCGGTCCTGGCCGTGGACATCCCTTCCGGCCTCAGCGCCGATACCGGACAAGTGCTGGGCTGCGCGGTGAACGCCGATCTGACGGTGACCTTCATTGGCCTCAAGCTTGGCCTGTTTACTGCTCAGGGGCCCGACCAGTGCGGCGAGCTGGTATTCGACGGGCTCGATGCCGATCCTGCGCTGCTTCCCGAAAGCAGCCTGGCGCGCCGGCTCGCTGCAGCTTCCCTGCCCTGCCTCGCAGCGCGCCCCAAGGCTGCGCACAAGGGCCTGTTCGGCCATGCGCTGGTGATCGGCGGCGACACCGGCATGGGCGGCGCCGTTCTGCTGGCGGCGGAGAGCGCGCTACGCTGCGGCGCCGGGCTGGTTTCCCTGGCGACCCGTGCAGTCCACGTGCCCGCTGCGCTGGCTCGTCGCCCCGAACTGATGGCACGCGGCGTCTCCTCTTCCGCAGAGCTGCTGCGCCTCGCCGAGCGGGCCGATGTGCTGGTGGTCGGCCCTGGCGTCGGTCGTGACGCCTGGGGGCGCGTACTGGTCAGCGCCGCAGCGAGCCTGGAGCGCCGACAGGTGTGGGACGCCGATGCGCTCAATCTGCTGGCCGAAGAGCGGGTGGCCCGCCCGTCCGGCGACTGGGTGATCACTCCCCATCCCGCCGAAGCGGCGCGCCTGCTGGGAATCTCCACCGCGGAGGTTCAGGCGGATCGTCCCAAGGCTGCTCTCGCACTGGCGCAGCGCTATCAGGCGGTGGTCGTGCTCAAGGGCGTCGGCAGCCTGATCGCGTCCGCGGATGGCCGGCTCGCGCTGTGCGATCACGGTCATCCAGCCATGGCGGGCGCCGGGCTGGGTGACGTGCTTTCCGGCATCCTCGGTGCGCTGCTGGCGCAGGGGTTGCCTGCATTCGATGCCGCTTGCCTGGCGGTCTGGCTGCACGCGCGCGCCGGCGAGTCGCTCGGCGCGCAAGGTCGCGGACTGGCCGCCGCCGATCTGATTCCTGCCGTTCGTCAGCTGCTCGAGGAGTTGTGCCCATGCCTGAACTGAATCTGTTCGCCGATGGCGAAGAGGCCATGGTCGATCTTGGTCGGCGGATCGCCGAGGCGACCGGCGGGCGCGGAGTGATCTATCTGCATGGCGACCTGGGGGCGGGCAAGACCACGCTGTCGCGCGGCATCCTGCGGGGATTGGGCCACGGTGGAGCGGTCAAGAGTCCGACCTTCACCCTGGTCGAGCCCTACGAAATCGGCGATCTGCGCGCCTTCCACTTCGATCTCTATCGCCTTGCCGATCCGGAGGAACTGGAGTTCCTCGGCATCCGCGACTACTTCGAGGGCGATGCGTTGTGCCTGATCGAGTGGGCGGAGCGTGGCAAAGGCATTTTGCCAAAGGCCGACATGGACATTACCATTGTTCCGCATGCGGGCGGACGCATGCTGCGCCTCGACCCGCACGGAACACGGGGCGAAGCCTGGTGTGCCGCCCTGGCCACGGGAGCATAGAAAAAAGATGGGTTGGGGGTTGCGCCTTCGGGCGTTGTTTATCGGGGTGTCCGTTCTGCTGGCATTCGTTGCCGGTGAGGTTTCTGCCGCCACGCAAATCAAGAGCGTGCGCATCTGGCGCGCGCCGGACAACACGCGTCTGGTGTTCGATCTGTCCGGCCCTGTGCAGCACAGTCTGTTCACCCTGAGCGCACCCAACCGTATCGTCGTCGACATCAACGGCGCACAGATGTCCGCCGCCCTCGACAAGCTCAAACTCGGCAATACCCCGATCACCGCGATGCGCTCCGCCCAGCGCTCGCCCACCGACCTGCGCCTGGTGCTGGACCTGAAGAACCAGGTCACGCCCAAGAGCTTCGTGCTGCCGCCGAACCAGCAGTACGGCAACCGCCTGGTCGTCGACCTCTATGACCAGGGCGCCGACATTGCCCCGGACGTCCCGGCGACCCCGACCCCCAGCGTGCCCGCCACGCCGGTCAGCCCCGCCCAGTCGGTGGCCAAGATTCCCGCGCCCAGCAGTGGCGGCAAGCGTGACGTGGTGATCGCCATCGACGCCGGTCACGGCGGTGAAGACCCTGGTGCCCTCGGCCCGAATGGTCTGCACGAGAAGAACATCACGCTGTCGATCGCCCGCGAACTGCAGCGGCAGATCAACCAGATGAAAGGCTTCCGCGCCGAACTGACGCGCACCGGCGACTACTTCATCCCACTGCGCAACCGCACCGTGATCGCCCGCAAGAAGGGCGCGGACCTGTTCGTTTCGATCCACGCCGACGCCGCGCCCAGCCGCAGCGCCTTCGGTGCCTCGGTATTCGCCCTGTCCGACCGTGGCGCTACCTCCGAGACCGCGCGCTGGCTGGCCGACACGGAAAACCGCTCCGACCTCATCGGCGGCGACGGCGGCGTGAACCTCGACGACAAGGACAAGATGCTCGCCGGCGTGCTGCTCGACCTGTCGATGACCGCCACCATGTCTTCCAGCCTGGACGTCGGCCACAAGGTGCTGACCAGCGTCGGCCGCGTCACCCCGCTGCACAAGCGCCGTGTGGAGCAGGCCGGCTTCATGGTGCTGAAGTCCCCGGACATCCCGTCGATCCTGGTGGAAACCGGGTTCATCTCCAACCCGAACGAATCGGCCAAGCTCGCCAGCGGCTCGCACCAGCAGGCCCTGGCGCGCTCCATCGCTGCGGGCGTGCGTCAGTACTTCGTGCAGACCCCGCCGCCGGGCACCTACATCGCCTCGCTGCGCGACGGCGGCCAGTTGGCTTCCGGTCCGCGTGAATACGTCGTGCGCAGTGGCGACAGCCTGGCGATGGTTGCCAGCCGCTTCGATGTCAGCACGGCCTCGATCCGCAGCGCCAACTCGCTCAAGAGCGACGAGCTGAAGATCGGTCAGGTGCTGAAGATCCCGGGCACCTCCCTGGCGTCGCAGCAATGAGTGACGTTCGCCGAATCCAGCTGCTGACTCCGCGGCTGGCGAACCAGATCGCTGCCGGCGAAGTGGTCGAGCGGCCCGCCTCGGTCATCAAGGAACTGCTGGAGAACTGCCTGGACGCCGGTGCCAAGCGCATCGACATCGAGGTCGAACAGGGCGGCGTCAAGCTGCTGCGCGTACGTGACGATGGCAGCGGCATCCCGGCCGACGACCTGCCCCTGGCGCTGGCGCGCCACGCCACCAGCAAGATTCGCGAGTTGGAAGACCTGGAGCGGGTGATGAGCCTGGGCTTCCGCGGCGAGGCGCTGGCTTCGATCAGCTCCGTCTCGCGTCTGACCCTGACCTCCCGCACCGCCGATGCCGAGCAGGCCTGGCAGGTGGAGGTCGAAGGCCGCGACATGGAGTCCACCGTGAAGCCGGCGGCACACCCGGTGGGCACTAGCATCGAGGTACGCGACCTGTTCTTCAACACCCCGGCGCGACGCAAGTTTCTGCGCGCCGAGAAGACCGAATTCGATCATCTGCAGGAAGTCATCAAGCGTCTGGCGCTGGCGCGCTTCGACGTGGCATTCCATCTGCGCCATAACGGCAAGACCATCCTCTCGCTGCATGAAGCCAAGGACGAAGCCTCCCGTGCCCGCCGCGTCGGCGCCGTGTGCAGCGCTGGTTTCCTTGAACAGGCCCTGCCCATCGAAGTGGAGCGCAACGGCCTGCACCTGTGGGGCTGGGTCGGTCTGCCGACCTTCTCCCGCAGTCAGCCTGACCTGCAGTACTTCTACGTGAACGGCCGCATGGTGCGCGACAAGCTGGTCGCCCACGCCGTGCGCCAGGCCTATCGTGACGTGCTGTACAACGGCCGGCATCCGACCTTCGTGCTGTTCTTCGAAGTCGATCCCGCGGTGGTGGACGTCAACGTCCACCCGACCAAGCACGAAGTGCGCTTCCGCGACAGTCGCATGGTCCACGACTTCCTCTACGGCACCCTGCACCGGGCGCTGGCGGAAGTACGCCCCGACGACCAGTTGGCTCCGCCGGGCGCCACCACCCTGACTGCGCCGCGCCCCACGGGTGCGGAGGCCGGCGAGTTCGGTCCGCAGGGCGAGATGCGCCTGTCCGAGACCGTGCTGGAGGCTCCGGTCGCCGCGCGTGCCTGGCAGCCCAGCCCATCTTCCGGCGGATCCGGTGGCGGTGGCTTCAGCTACCAGCCGACGCGCCCGGAAATACCGCCGATCCAGGAGGCCCAGGGCGCCTACCAGGCCTATTTTGCTCCGCTGCCCGACCAGGTGCCGCAGGCGTTGCCGGAAAGCAGCCAGGATGTGCCGCCGCTGGGCTATGCCCTGGCGCAGCTCAAGGGTATCTACATCCTTTCGGAGAACGCCCACGGCCTGGTGCTGGTGGATATGCACGCGGCCCACGAGCGCATCATGTATGAGCGCCTGAAGACCGCCATGGCCAGCGAAGGCCTGCGTGGTCAGCCGCTGCTGGTGCCTGAATCCATCGCTGTCAGCGAGCGTGAGGCGGACTGCGCGGAGGAGCATGGCAGCTGGTTCTCCAAGCTCGGCTTCGAACTGCAACGGCTCGGTCCGGAGACCCTGGCGATCCGCCAGATTCCCGCGCTGCTCAAGCAGGCCGAGGCCACCCAGTTGGTGCGCGACGTGCTCGCCGACCTGCTGGAGTACGGCACCAGCGACCGTATCCAGGCGCACCTCAACGAGCTGCTCGGCACCATGGCCTGCCACGGCGCCGTGCGCGCCAATCGCCGCCTGACGCTGCCGGAGATGAACGGCCTGCTGCGCGACATGGAAGTGACCGAGCGCAGCGGCCAGTGCAACCACGGCCGGCCGACCTGGACACAACTGGGGCTCGACGAGCTGGACAAGCTGTTCCTGCGCGGACGTTGATTTCCGTAAGGTTGCGTTCAGGAAAGTGCAGTAAACTGCGCGCCAATCGATTCAGCAGTGCGCAATAACGAGCTCCCGATGTCCTTGCCTCCCGCCATTTTCCTCATGGGCCCCACCGCCGCCGGCAAGACCGACCTGGCGCTGGAGCTGGCGCGTCTGCTGCCGGTGGAGCTGATCAGCGTGGACTCGGCGCTGATCTATCGCGACATGGATATCGGCACCGCCAAGCCACCGCGCGAGGTGCTGGAGGAATTCCCGCACCGACTGATCGATATCCGTGACCCCAGCGAGGCCTATTCGGCAGCGGAGTTCCGCGCCGACGCCCTGGCGGCCATGGCCGAAATCACCGCGGCCGGAAAGATCCCGCTGCTGGTCGGCGGCACCATGTTGTATTTCAAGGCGTTGCTGGAAGGCCTGGCCGATATGCCCAGTGCCGACCCCGTCGTACGTGCCGAACTGGAAGCCTGGGCGGCCGCCGAAGGCTGGAGTGCCCTGCACTCGGAACTCGCCCGCGTCGACCCGGAGTCGGCGGCGCGCATCCACCCCAACGACCCCCAGCGGCTTGTCCGGGCGCTTGAGGTCTTCCGTGTCAGCGGTATGTCCATGACTGCACACCGCCTTCGCCAGGCTAGTGAAAATGCGGGTCTTGGCGCGCAAGGCGGTGGACAATTACCGTATACTGTGGCTCACCTGGCGATTGCGCCTCTGCAGCGCCAGGTGTTGCACGAGCGTATCGCGCAACGTTTTGACCAGATGCTGGAACAGGGCTTCATCGCCGAGGTCGAACGCCTTCGCGCAAGAAGTGACTTGCACGTGGGGCTGCCGTCCATAAGAGCGGTGGGTTACCGACAGGTATGGGATTACCTCGAGGGCAAACTGTCCTACGCTGAGATGGTGGAGCGTGGCGTCATCGCCACGCGGCAGCTGGCCAAGCGCCAGTTCACCTGGCTCCGCAGCTGGAGCGATCTACACTGGTTGGACAGTCAGGCAAGCGACAATTTGCCGCGTGCCTTGAAATACTTTGAGGCGGTCTCCATATAGGCTCGAGACCTTAATTCCGGCCGTCTATCCTTGGGGTTCAGGACGGCGTTAAGCCAAATTCGACTACTACTAAATCAGTATTTTACCCTTACAAGGAGTGCGGCATATGTCAAAAGGGCATTCGCTACAAGACCCTTACCTCAATACCCTGCGCAAAGAACGCGTTCCGGTTTCCATCTACCTGGTCAACGGCATCAAGCTGCAGGGTCAGATCGAATCCTTCGACCAGTTCGTCATCCTGCTGAAGAACACTGTCAGCCAGATGGTCTACAAACACGCTATTTCCACCGTGGTCCCCAGCCGCCCCGTGCGCCTGCCCACCGGTGATCAACCGGCCGAGCCGGGCAACGTTTGACGGGAGTCCGCCTTGTTCTTTGAGCGCCCGGGTGGTGGGGAACGGGCCATTCTGGTCCATCTGGAAGGTCAGGACCCCGAGGCGCGCGAAGACCCGCAGGAATTCCAGGAGCTGGCCCGTTCGGCAGGCGCGGAATCGGTTGCTTTCGTCAGCATTTCGCGCCATCAGCCCTCAGCCAAGTACCTGATCGGCAGCGGCAAGGTCGAAGAATTGCACGACCTCGTCCACGCCGAGAAGGTCGAGCTGATCATCTTCAATCACACCCTCACGCCGAGCCAGGAGCGCAACCTCGAGCGAGCGCTCGAGTGCCGCGTGCTCGATCGTACGGGTCTGATTCTCGATATCTTCGCCCAGCGCGCCCGCACCCACGAGGGCAAGCTGCAGGTGGAGCTCGCCCAGCTGGAACACATGAGCACGCGTTTGGTGCGCGGCTGGACTCACCTTGAGCGCCAGAAAGGTGGTATCGGCCTGCGTGGCCCGGGTGAAACCCAGCTGGAAACCGACCGCCGCCTGCTGCGTGGGCGTATCCGACAGATCAAGTCGCGCCTGGAAAAGGTTCGCAGCCAGCGCGAGCAGGCCCGCCGTGGCCGCCGCCGTGCGGAGATTCCGGCGGTGTCCCTGGTGGGTTACACCAACGCCGGCAAGTCCACGCTGTTCAATGCGCTAACCACATCCGAGGTCTACGCGGCCGACCAGTTGTTCGCCACCCTCGACCCGACCTTGCGCCGTCTGGAACTCGATGACGTTGGGCCGATCGTGCTGGCTGACACCGTAGGCTTCATTCGCCACCTGCCGCACAAGCTGGTGGAGGCGTTTCGGGCTACCTTGGAAGAGTCCAGCAACTCCGACCTGCTGCTGCATGTGATCGACTCCCACGAGCCGGATCGCGATGCGCAGATCGAGCAGGTGCTGGCAGTGCTCAAGGAGATCGGCGCGAACGAGTTGCCGATGCTTGAGGTGTACAACAAGATCGACCTGTTGCCGGACCTGCAGCCGATGATCCAGCGCGACGAGTTGGGTAAGCCGGTCCGTGTCTGGCTGTCGGCGCGTGAATCGCGTGGGCTGGAATTGCTGGAGCAGGCGATTTCCGAGTTGCTGGGGGAGGACATGTTCGTGGGAACGCTCTGCCTGCCGCAGCGCCTGGGACGACTTCGGGCTCAGTTCTTCGAGCTGGGTGCGGTACAGTCTGAGAATCACGACGAACAAGGACGCGCCGTTTTGCAGGTCCGCCTGCCGCGTGTCGAGTTGAACCGCATGGTGAGCCGCGAAGGCTGGCAGCCGTCGGAGTTCATTGCGCAACACACTTTGCAATAAAGCCCGGCACACTGTTTTTGGCAGGGTAATGGGCATTCGGTAGCATAGGTGGGCGCGCCGTAGGCGCGTTTTCGCGTTATCAGATGGAGAGCGCTATGGCTTGGAATGAGCCGGGTGACAACTCGAACAAGAACGACCAGGACCCCTGGGGTGGACGCCGTGGTGGTGGTCGCCAGGGCCCGCCTGATCTGGATGAGGCCTTCCGCAAGCTGCAAGACAGCCTGAATGGAATTTTCGGCAAACCCAAGCGCGGCAGTGGTTCGGGCGGTGGCGGCAGTGGTCGGGGCGGTAGCCTCGGTCTGTTCGGTATCGGCTTGGCTATCCTCGCCGTGCTGTGGCTGTACAACGCCATTTACGTCGTGGATGAGCAGGAGCAGGCGGTGATCCTGCGCTTTGGCCAGTACCACGACACCGTGGGCCCCGGCCTGAACATCTACTTCCCGCCGATCGACAAGAAGTTCCAGGAGAACGTCACCCGCGAGCGTGCCTACAGCAAGCAGGGTCAGATGCTCACCGAAGACGAGAACATCGTCGAGGTTCCGCTGACCGTGCAGTACAAGGTCAGCAACCTGAAGGACTTCGTGCTCAACGTCGACCAGCCGGAAGTGAGCCTGCAGCACGCCACCGAAAGCGCCCTGCGTCATGTGGCCGGCTCCACCACCATGGACAAGATCCTCACCGAGGGCCGCGAACAGATGGCCACCGAGGTGCGTGATCGCCTGCAGCGTTTCCTCGATACCTACAAGACCGGTATCACGGTGACACAGGTGAACATCCAGAGTGCCGCCGCGCCGCGTGAAGTACAGGAAGCGTTCGACGACGTGATCCGTGCCCGCGAGGACGAGCAGCGCGAGAAGAACCAGGCCGAAGCCTACGCCAACGGCGTGGTGCCCGAAGCCCGTGGCCAGGCCCAGCGCATCATCGAGGAAGCCAACGGCTACCGCGATGAAGTGGTTTCCCGCGCCCAGGGTGAGGCAGACCGCTTCACCAAGTTGGCCAGTGAGTATCACAAGGCTCCGGAAGTCACCCGTCAGCGTCTGTACCTGGACTCCATGCAGGATGTCCTGAGCCAGACCAGCAAGGTGCTGGTCACCGGCCAGCAAGGTCAGAACAACCTGATCTACCTGCCGCTGGACAAGATGATGGATGGCCGTGGTTCGGCAGCTCCGAGCACCGCGCCCAGCGCGAGCAGCAGCACGCCGGATATCGGTTCGCGGGTCGCCAGCGACCTGCAGCAGCGTGACACGCGTACCCGGGAGAGCCGCTGATGAGTAACAAGTCCCTGATCGCCCTCATCGCGGGTGTGGTGGTTGCTGTTGCCGTCTGGAGCAGCGTCTACGTGGTGCAACAGACCGAGCGCGCCGTCATGCTGCGCTTCGGTCGCGTGGTCGAGCCGGACGTGAAGCCCGGTCTGCACTTCAAGATTCCGTACGTCAACACGGTGCGCAAGTTCGATGGCCGCCTGCTGACCCTGGACTCGCCGACCCAGCGCTTCCTGACGCTGGAGAAGAAAGCGGTGATGGTCGACGCCTACGCCAAGTGGCGCGTCTCCGATGCCGAGCGCTTCTACACCGCGACTTCCGGCATGAAGCAGATTGCCGACGAGCGTCTGTCCCGTCGTCTGGAAGCCGGCCTGCGCGACCAGTTCGGCAAGCGCACCCTGCACGAAGTCGTGTCGGGGGAGCGTGATGCGCTGATGGGTGACATCACTGCGTCGCTGAACCGCATGGCGCAGAAGGAGTTGGGTATCGAAGTGGTCGACGTTCGCGTCAAGGCCATCGACCTGCCCAAGGAAGTGAACCGTAGCGTGTTCGAGCGCATGAGCACCGAGCGTGAGCGGGAAGCTCGCGAGCACCGCGCCAAGGGTCGCGAACTGGCTGAAGGTATCCGCGCAGATGCCGACCGTCAGCGTCGTGTGCTGCTGGCCGAGGCCTATCGCGAATCGGAAGAAACCCGTGGTGACGGCGATGCCAAGGCGTCGGCGATCTATGCCAAGGCCTACTCTGCCGATCCGGAGTTCTACGCCTTCACCCGCAGTCTCAAGGCTTATCGCGAGAGCTTTGCGGACAAGAAGGACGTGCTGGTGCTCGATCCGAGCAGCGAGTTCTTCCGCTATCTGGAAAAAGCTAAACCGTAAGTCAAAGTCTCCGGCGGGCGGCAGCGCCCGTCGGAGAAATCGTGTTATCATGGGTCAGCCGGGAAATCCCGGCTTTTTTGCGTCCGCGAGAATGATGTACGAGAGCCATGTGGCAGGAATTCGGCAAGGCGTTCTGTCTGTTGCTGGTGCTGGAAGGCATCCTTCCATTCCTGTACCCGCGTGGTTGGCGCGACGCCGTGAGCGGGCTCGGGCGCCTTGGCGACCGCAGTCTGAGACTCATCGGGCTGGGCAGCATGCTGCTCGGCACCGTCCTTCTTTACTGCATTCATTGAAGTGCCGCCCGGCCTAAAAAAGGAGAGAGGCGACATGGCAACGGTAGACCGCTGGCTGCTGCCAGATGGGATCGAAGAAGTGCTGCCACCGGAGGCGGCTCGCGTTGAAGCAGCCCGCCGTCAGGTGCTGGACCTGTTCCAGCGCTGGGGTTACGAGTTTGTCGTCACCCCGCATATCGAATACCTGGAATCCCTGCTGACCGGTGCCGGCCAGGATCTGGACCTGCGTACCTTCAAGGTCACTGATCCGGCGTCCGGCCGTCTGATGGGCTTCCGTGCGGACATCACGCCGCAAGTGGCACGCATGGACGCCCACAGCCTGCGTCGCGAAGGGCCGAACCGCCTGTGCTACGCCGGCAGCGTGCTGCATGCCCGCCCGCGTGCGCTGGCGACTTCGCGCAGCCCGATCCAGCTGGGTGCCGAGCTTTACGGCAATACCGGCTCGGCGGGTGACGTCGAAGTCATCAGCCTGCTGCTCGACATGCTCGAGATGGCCCAGGTGCCGGACGTGCACATGGACCTCGGTCATGTTGGCATCTACCGTGGCCTGGCCCAGGCTGCCGGGCTGTCCGGCGAAGTCGAGCAACTGCTGTTCGACGCCTTGCAGCGCAAGGCCGTGGATGAAATCGCGGCGCTGACCGAAGGCCTGCCGGGCGATCTCGCCGGCATGCTGCGTGCGCTGGCTGAGCTGTGTGGTGGCCGCGAGGTGCTGAGCCAGGCGCGTGAAGTGCTTGCCGGGGCTCCGGCTCCGGTGCAGGCCGCCCTGGCGGACATCGCGGCCATCGCCGACTCGCTGGCTGCGCGCTTCCCGCAGCTGCCGCTTTATTTCGACCTCGGCGAGTTGCGTGGCTATCACTATCACACGGGCGTGGTGTTTGCCGCGTTCGTGCCTGGGGTTGGCGAGTCCATCGCCCAGGGCGGTCGTTACGACGACATCGGCGCTGATTTCGGCCGTGCCCGTCCGGCGACCGGTTTTTCCACCGACCTCAAGACCCTGGTCACTCTCGGCCGCGCCCAGCTCGACGAGCCGCGCACCGGAGTCTGGGCGCCGGCCGATGGCGCCGGCTTGTGGCAGGCGGTGCAGCAGCTGCGCCGTCAGGGCGTGCGCGTGGTGCAGGCGCTGCCCGGGCAGGATGCGGCTTCGGCTACCGAAGCGGGCTGCGACCGGCAACTGCTGGTTCGCGATGGCAATTGGCAGGTGGCCGCGCTCTGAGGCGCGTCACTCGAGTTTCTGCCGGCCGCGGCCGGCACCGAACATCCACGATGGGGACAAGTTTATGGGTAAGAATGTCGTAGTCCTGGGCACCCAGTGGGGTGATGAGGGCAAAGGCAAGATCGTCGACCTGCTGACCGACCAGGCTGCTGCCGTGGTGCGTTACCAGGGCGGCCACAATGCCGGTCATACCCTGGTGGTCGCTGGCGAGAAGACCGTGCTGCACCTGATTCCGTCGGGCATCCTGCGCGAAGGCGTGCAGTGCCTGATCGGCAACGGCGTGGTGCTGGCGCCCGATGCGCTGATGCGCGAGATTGCCAAGCTGGAAGAGAAGGGCGTACCGGTGCGCGAGCGCCTGCGCATCAGCCCGTCCTGCCCGCTGATCCTGTCCTTCCACGTGGCCCTGGACCAGGCCCGCGAGAAGGCCCGTGGCGACGCCAAGATCGGCACCACCGGTCGCGGCATCGGCCCGGCGTACGAAGACAAAGTGGCCCGTCGTGGTCTGCGCGTGGGCGATCTGTTCCACCGCGAGCGCTTCGCTGCCAAGCTGGGCGAGCTGCTGGACTACCACAACTTCGTCCTGCAGAACTATTACAAGGAACCGGCCGTCGACTTCCAGAAGACTCTGGACGAGTGCATGGCCTACGCCGAAGAGCTGCGTCCGCTGATGGCCGACGTGACCTCGACCCTGCACGACCTGCGCCGTGCCGATGAGAACATCATGTTCGAAGGCGCCCAGGGTTCGCTGCTGGACATCGACCACGGTACCTATCCGTTCGTCACCAGCTCCAACACCACGGCCGGCGGCACCGCCACCGGTTCGGGCTTTGGTCCGCTGTTCCTGGATTACATCCTGGGGATCACCAAGGCCTACACCACTCGCGTGGGTTCCGGCCCGTTCCCGACCGAGCTGTTCGATGAAGTCGGCGCCCGCCTGGCCAAGGTCGGTCACGAGTTCGGCGCCACCACCGGGCGTGCCCGTCGTTGCGGCTGGTTCGATGCCGTCATCCTGCGTCGCGCCATCGAGATCAACAGCCTGTCCGGCCTGTGCCTGACCAAGCTGGACGTCCTCGACGGCCTGGAAACCGTGCGCATCTGCACCGGCTACCAGAATGCCGCCGGCGAACTGCTGACCGATGCGCCGACCGATGCCGACAGCTACATCGGCCTGCAGCCGGTCTACGAAGACCTGCCGGGCTGGAGCGAGTCGACCGTCGGCGTACAGAGCCTGGAAGGCCTGCCGGCCAATGCGCGCGCGTACATCAAGCGCATCGAGGAGCTGGTTGGCGCGCCCATCGACATCATCTCCACCGGCCCGGACCGCGCCGAGACCATCGTCCTGCGTCATCCGTTCGGCTGATCCACACGCTGTACCGCGACGGGCCGCTCATGCGGCCCGTTGTCGTTTCTGCCCTCCGTGTTTTGCTGCCCGGCACGGGCTTTGCTGGTGAAATGGATCGGCGCGCCATCTGCGCCAGAGTTCCGTTGCCTCCCGGAGGAAGCCTGCCGTGTCCGCCGTCCTGTCGCTTCTGCGCAGCCGCTTGCTGCGCCCCGCATTCATTGCCTTGGGCATCGCACTGCTGGTGCAACTGGCGATTGCCCTGTGGCTCACTCGCAGCACCGTCGATGGCCTGGTCAGCAATCTGGGGGATCACCTGGGTAACGAATCGCAACGCCTGGCTGGTGAGCTGGAGCAGGCCGGTCGCGAAGTGACCTCCGGTTTGAATGATCTTTCCGCGCGTACCCGCGAGCGCCTGGGCTCGGCGCTCTCCGCGCGGCTGGAAGAAGAGCAGGGCGAGTTGCGCCAGAGCCTGGAGCAGAGCCTGCGCCAATCCGCCACCGAATTGGCGCAGTTGTTGGCTGCCGTGGCGCCCAAGGCCATGTGGGATAACGACGTGCCGCTGCTCTCCGATTACGCTCGGCGCGCTCAGGCCAATCCCAATGTGCTCTTCGTGGTCTACGACGATCCGCAGGGCCAGCACCTCACCCGTTACCTCAATCGCGAGGATGAGCGGGTCAAGGCGCTGCTGGAAAAAGGCAAGGGTGAGCGGGCGCTGGACAAAGTACTGGAGGCCGCGAGCCACGACAGCTCGGTGTTTCTCGTTGAAGCGCCGATCAGCCCGAATGGCGTGGAAATCGGCAAAGTGCGCCTGGGTGTTTCCACCGATGCGATCGAGAAGCGGATCGCCGCGCTGGATCAGCGCTTCTCTGCCCTGGTCGCCAGTGGTGATCAGTTGGTGGGGGGCAGCCTTGCCGGCGCAGCTGCCGACAGCGCCAGGGCGCTGACTGCGCGTCTGCAGTCGGCGAAACAGGCGGCAGACGGCATGAGCCTGGGCGCGAAGACTTCCATCGAGGAGGCCGCGAGTACCCTGCGTTGGCGCATCGGTATGGGCTTGGTGCTGGTGGGTCTTGGTGTGCTGTTGTGCCTGGCAGTCGTGCTCGGTCATCGCGTGGTGAATCGTCTGCGCCTGCTGATCAATGCCTTGAATGACCTGGCGGCGGGTGAGGGTGACCTGACCCGCCGGGTGCGCCTGGATAGTCGTGATGAGCTGGGCGAGATGGCGACAGCGGTGAATCGCTTCGTCGACAAGCTTCAGCCCATCGTGCGGGAGGCCGGGCAGGTTGCTCAGCAGACCGGCAGTGAAATTGCCGCGCTGGCCACTCGCAGTGCCAGTGCCGAGGCGGCAACGGACCGGCAGCGCAATGAAGTCGCCGGCAGCCTGGAGGCGCTTTCCGGGATGGCGGCGGAAGCGGAAATAGAGAGCCGCTCCATGGAGGCGGCCTTGGCTCGGGTCGGAGAGATCCGCAAGGCGGCGCAGGACAATGCAGCCATTGCCCGCAAGGTCGGTGGCCTGATCGAAACCCTGGAGTCCCGTGTGCAGAGCGGCGCCGGCGTGATCGAGCGCCTGGCGCGGCAGAGCGAGCAGATCGAAGTGGTGCTCTCGGTGATCCATGGCATCGCCGAACAGACCAACCTGCTGGCACTGAACGCCGCCATAGAAGCGGCCCGCGCGGGTGAAAGTGGGCGCGGTTTCGCCGTGGTGGCGGACGAGGTGCGAGCGCTGGCGAGCAAGACCCAGCAGTCCACGGGCGATATCCAGTCGCATATCGGTGCGTTGCAGCAGGGTGCACGGGAGGCAGTCTCGGCTATCGGGCAGGCTCGTGAGCAGGCTGTTCAGGGGTTGGCCGCGTTGCAGGATAGCGAGCGGCTGCAGCGTGAAGTGCAGAGTGCGGTGGAGGAAGTGCACGGGGCCATCGAGGCGGCGACCCATTCGGCGCAGCAGCAGGCGGTTGGTGCTGCGGCGGTGCGCGGCCGGGTCGAGGTGATCCATGCCGAGGCAAGTCGAGCCGCGGAAGCGGTGAGTGCGACGGCCAGCAGTGGGCGAGTGCTCGATGGGTTGGCCGGTCAGTTGCGCGCCAGCCTGGGGCAGTTCAAGGCGTGAAGGTGCGCACGGCCACGGTGTTTGTGTGGAGGCGAGCGCTGTCCGCGATGGGATCGGGCTGGGCGCGGGGCTGATATCGCCGGCAGAGCTCGCTCCTGCGCCTGGTTTGAATTCTTGGCGAGGCGGAAAGCCGAAAACGAAAAAGCCGAGCAGTGCTCGGCTTTTTCGTTTGAAGATGGTGCCCAGGAGAAGACTCGAACTTCCACGGTGTTGCCACCGCTAGGACCTGAACCTAGTGCGTCTACCAATTCCGCCACCTGGGCATGCTTTTCAGCATGGGGTGCGATGATCGCTCATCGTCTTGCGGTGATGCAACCCTTGGTTGCATCCAGCGGTCTATCGTTCGGTTTCAGGGTTCCGAACCCGCCTGACAAAGCCCGTAAATGACTGACTTTATCCTTGAATAAGTGGTGCCCAGGAGAAGACTCGAACTTCCACGGTGTTGCCACCGCTAGGACCTGAACCTAGTGCGTCTACCAATTCCGCCACCTGGGCACTGGAGTCGATGATTACTCATCGTTTCCGTGTTACAACGTCTGTCTGACGCTGTGGGCGCGAACTATACGGAGAGCGTTTTCGCTTGTAAACCCCTGATGCGATAAAAAATTTATTCTTGCCCGAAGCTGACCGACGAGCGGATTTCGCGCTTCAATAAGCACATGGCGATCCATACCCCTATATATAAGGTGACCGCACTTTAATGGCCGATTGGCAAAACCTCGATCCCGAGGCCGCCCGCGAGGCGGAAAAATACGACAACCCCATCCCCAGCCGTGAACTCATCCTGGCGCACCTCGCCGAGCGCGGCGCTCCCGCGACGCGGGCCCAGTTGCTGGATGAACTTGGCCTCTCCGGCGAAGAGCCGGAAGAAGCGCTGCGCCGCCGACTGCGCGCCATGGAGCGCGACGGCCAGCTCATCTATACCCGCCGTGGCGCCTATGCGCCGGTGGACAAGCTCGACCTGATCCTCGGCCGCATCGCCGGCCACCGCGACGGCTTCGGCTTCCTCATCCCCGATGACGGCAGCGACGACCTGTTCCTCAGCCCGACGCAGATGCGCCTGGTGTTCGACGGTGACCGCGCCTTGGCGCGTGTGTCGGGCTTCGATCGCCGCGGCCGCCGTGAAGGCGCCGTGGTGGAGGTGGTCGAACGCGCCCACGAGACCATCGTCGGCCGCTATTTCGATGAAAGCGGCATCGGCACGGTGGTGGCCGACAACCCGAAGATCCAGCAGGAAGTGCTGATCCCGCCGGGCAAGGCCGGCAAGGCCAAGCACAATCAATTCGTCCAGGTGCGCATCGACGTCTGGCCGAGCGTACATCGCCAGGCCCAGGGTGAAGTGGTGGAAGTGCTCGGCGACTACATGGCGCCGGGCATGGAGATCGAAGTCGCGCTGCGCAGCTACGACATTCCCCACACCTGGCCCGAGGCAGTGGAGAAGGAAGCGGCCAAACTCAAGCCTGAAGTGCTGGAGAAGGATAAAGAGAAGCGCGTCGACCTGCGCGCCCTGCCTTTCGTCACCATCGATGGCGAGGACGCCCGCGACTTCGACGACGCGGTCTACGCCGAAAAGCGCAAAGGTGGTGGCTGGAAGCTGTTCGTCGCCATCGCCGACGTCTCTCATTATGTGAAGGTCGGTTCCGCCCTGGATGAAGAGGCGGCCAAGCGCGGCAACTCGGTGTACTTCCCCGAACGCGTGATTCCGATGCTGCCGGAGATTCTCTCCAACGGCCTGTGCTCCCTGAATCCGCTGGTCGATCGCCTGGCCATGGTCTGCGAGATGAATCTCTCCAAGGCCGGCAAGATGACCGACTACCAGTTCTACGAGGCGGTCATTCATTCCCACGCGCGCCTGACCTACACCAAGGTTAGTCAGTACCTGGAAACCCCGGACAGCCCCGAAGGCCAGCGCCTGAAGGAACAACTGCCGGCGGTGGTGCCGCACCTCAACACGCTTTATGACCTGTACAAGGTCCTGGTCGGTGCGCGCCATGTGCGTGGAGCCATCGATTTCGAGACTCAGGAAACCCGCATCGTCTTCGGTGCGGACCGCAAGATCTCAGAGATTCGTCCGACCCAGCGCAACGACGCACACAAGCTGATCGAGGAATGCATGCTGGCGGCCAACGTCGCCACCGCCAAATTCCTCGAGAAGCACGCGATTCCGGCGCTGTACCGCGTCCACGACGGCCCGCCGCAGGAGAAGCTGAACAACCTGCGCCAGTTCCTCGGCGAGCTGGGGCTGACGCTGTACCGGGGCAAGGGCGATCCGACCCCGGCGGACTACCAGAAGCTGCTGGAGTCCATTCAGGGTCGCCCGGACCTGCAGCTGATCCAGACCGTGATGCTGCGTTCGCTGAGCCAGGCGGTGTACAGCCCGGAGAATGCCGGCCACTTCGGCCTGAACTACGAGGCCTATACCCACTTCACCTCGCCGATCCGTCGCTACCCGGACCTGCTGACCCATCGTGCCATCCGTGGCCTGATCCGCTCCAAGGCGGCTTCCGAGCATGTGCAGCGCGTCGGCGCGGCCAGCATGCCCAAGGCGCGAATCTATCCGTACGACGAGGCGCGTCTTGCCCAGCTGGGTGAGCAGTGCTCGATGACCGAGCGCCGCGCTGACGAGGCGACCCGCGACGTCACCAACTGGCTGAAGTGCGAGTTCATGCGCGAGCGCGTGGGCGAGACCTTCCCCGGCGTGATCACCGCAGTGACCGGCTTCGGCATCTTCGTTGAACTGACTGACATCTACGTCGAAGGCCTGGTCCACGTCACCGCGCTGCCGGGCGACTACTACCACTTCGATGCCGTGCATCACCGCCTCGCGGGCGAACGTACTGGCCGCAGCTTCCGCCTGGGTGACGCCGTGGAAGTGGTCGTGGCGCGCGTCGACCTGGATGAGCGCAAGATCGATTTCGAGCTCTCCGACAACGTGCTCAGTGCGCCGATTGGCCGCAAGAAGCGTGGCGAGAAGGCCGAGCCGGTTGCCAAGGGCAAAGTGGCCAAGGGCAAGGCGCCCAAGGGCGCAGTTGCCAAGGAGAAGTCGGCCAAGGCCCGCGCCCAGGTGGCGGATGATCCGTTCTTCGCTCCCGACGTGGCCGTGGTGCCGTCGCACCAGCCGCGCAAGCGCAAGGTTGGCGTGGTCCAGGCGCTGCCGTCGGTGGCGCCGGATATGCTCGCCAAGGCCGAGGAGATGCTCGGCAATACCGATGTGCGCAAGAGCCGCGAAGTGAAGAAAGCGCTGCTCGAAGAGGCCAAGGTCGGCGGTAACAAGCCGGCGACCGGCAAGGGCAAGTCTGCGTCCGCCGCTGGCAAGCCGCGCAATCCGTCGAAGCAGAAGGCCCGGTCCGGCAAGTCAACCAAGCACCGCAAGGGGGCGTCGCAGCCCAAGGCGGGTGCATCGACCGGCGCTCCGGCAGGCAAGGGTAAGGCGAAGAAATGAGTCAGTGGGAAAAGGTCTACGGGGTCCATGCCGTAGAAGCGTTGCTGCGCCATCACCCGAAGCGGGTCAAGCAACTGTGGTTGGCCGAAGGTCGGCATGATCCGCGCGTCCAAACGCTGGTCGAGCTGGCCGGCCAGGTGCGCGTGCCGGTGGGTACGCGCGACCGCAAGGAGCTGGACGAGTGGGCCGAGGGCGTTCACCAGGGAGTGGTCGCCGAGGTCAGCCCGAGTCAGGTGTGGGGCGAAAACATGCTGGAGGAGCTGCTGGAGCGCTCCACCGGTCCCGCACTGCTGCTGGCACTGGACGGCGTGACCGATCCGCACAACCTCGGCGCCTGCCTGCGCACCGCCGATGCGGCGGGCGCGCTGGCGGTGATTGTGCCTAAGGACAAGTCTGCGACCCTCAACGCCACCGTGCGTAAAGTCGCCTGCGGCGCCGCCGAGGTGATCCCGCTGGTCGCCGTGACCAATCTCGCGCGCACCCTGGAGAAGCTTCAGCAGCGCGGGCTGTGGATCGTCGGCACTGCCGGTGAGGCGACCCAGATGCTCTACGAACTCGATCTCACCGGGCCGACCGTGCTGGTGATGGGCGCCGAGGGCAAGGGCATGCGCCGCCTGACCCGCGAGCACTGCGACTACCTGGCCAAGTTGCCGATGCAGGGCAGCGTGAGCAGCCTGAATGTCTCGGTGGCTACCGGTGTGTGCCTGTTCGAGATCGTCCGCCAGCGCCAGATCAAGGCTGGCGCCTGACGTCCCCACGCAAGGCGGCCGGCGCCGCCTTGCGCTGTTCAAAGTTTCACCAGTTTTCCTTGCGCCCCCCGGCACGCTTCTCTAGAATGTCGGCCCTTGCCGTCCTGGCAGGCGCTCGTGCGCCTTCTCTGGTGGCAAGGAAAAAATCATTCACTCCTTGTCTGACCGCTTAGTCGGCAGGCTGCAATCCGTAAGGAGCATTTATGCGTCATTACGAAATCGTGTTCCTGGTTCACCCGGACCAGAGCGAACAAGTCGGTGGCATGGTCGAGCGTTACACCAAGGCCATCGAAGAAGACGGCGGCAAAGTTCACCGTCTGGAAGACTGGGGCCGTCGTCAGTTGGCTTACGCCATCAACAACGTGCACAAGGCTCACTACGTTCTGATGAACGTCGAGTGCACCGCCAAGGCCCTGGCCGAGATGGAAGACAACTTCCGTTACAACGACGCCGTGATCCGTAACATGGTCATCCGTCGCGACGAAGCCGTTACCGGCCAGTCCGAAATGCTGAAGGCCGAAGAGAGCCGCAACGAGCGCCGTGAGCGCCGTGAGCGTCCCGAGTCGAACGAGGGCGAGTCCGCTGACGGCGAAGATAGCCGCGACAGCGCTGACGAGTAATCCCGGACCAGTATTGAGGAGCCACACACATGGCACGTTTCTTCCGTCGTCGTAAATTCTGCCGTTTCACCGCTGAAGGCGTGAAAGAGATCGATTACAAAGATCTGAACACCCTGAAGGCCTACGTTTCCGAAACCGGCAAGATCGTTCCGAGCCGTATCACCGGCACCAAAGCCAAGTACCAGCGTCAGCTGGCGACCGCTATCAAGCGCGCCCGTTACCTGGCCCTGCTTCCCTACACCGACAGCCACGGCCGTTGATCGGGCAGTCGACTGGAATTGATGGATAGATCGCATGCGCGCATTGGCTGAATTTGTCATGCGAGGCCGCATGCAGGCGACCCTGGTGGTCGTCGCAGCCGCGGTACTGCAGCCTTTGTTCTGGCTCGGTGCCGCAGCAGGCAGTCTGGTGCTGTTGCGCCGTGGCGCCGGCGATGCCTTTGGCATCCTGGTGTGGGCGCTGCTTCCGGCACTGGCCTGGTGGTACCTGGGTGACCCCAGCGTGAGTCTGGTTCTGGTGGGTAGTGCCGTGCTGGCGCAGGTTCTGCGCAGCAAGGTGTCCTGGAACCAGGTGATGCTGGCGAGCGTTGTGCTCGGTGCGGTGTTCGTGCTGCTGCTCAGCACGGTGTCGGCCGGGTTGGTCGCAGGTCTGGCCGATGCATTCGGCAAGGCACTGCCGCAGGTTCTGGCCGAAGCCAAGCTTTCGCCGGAACAGATGGCCGCCTTGCAGGCGGAGATGGTTCCGACCATCACCGGCCTGATGGCAGCCTCGCTGCAGACGATCAGCCTGTTGTGCCTGATGCTGGCGCGTTATTGGCAAGCAGTACTGTTCAACCCGGAAGGGTTTGGCCGCGAGTTCCGCGCACTGCGCCTGTCGCCGGGCACGGCTGTAGCGCTGCTGGTCGGCGTTGTGGCACTGCCCTTCGCAGGGCCCGCGGCCACCATGCTGGCGCCGCTGTGCATGATTCCGCTGCTGTTCGCCGGGATCGCACTGGGGCACGGCCTGGCCGCGCTGAAGAAGCTTCCGGGCTTCTGGCTGGCACCGCTGTACCTGCTGGTATTCGTACTGGGCAATGTGATCTGTCTTGTCGCCGTCGTCGACAGTCTGTTTGATTTTCGCGGTCGCCTGGCCAAGCGCCAGAAAGCTGCGAACGGTGAAGGTTAAAAGTTAAGAGGTAAGACTCAAATGGAAGTCATCCTGCTGGAAAAGATCGCCAAACTGGGCAACCTGGGCGACAAGCTGAACGTAAAGGGCGGTTACGCTCGTAACTACCTGCTGCCGCAGGGCAAAGCCACCGCTGCCACCGCTGCCAACGTCGCTGCTTTCGAAGAGCGCCGCGCAGAGCTGGAAAAAGCCGCTGCTGAGAAAAAAGCCGCTGCTGAAGCTCGTGCTGCCCAACTGGCCGAACTGATCGTGACCATCGGCGCCCACGCTGGCGACGAAGGCAAACTGTTCGGTTCGATCGGCACCCGCGACATCGCCGACGCCGTTTCGGCTGCCGGCTACCCGCTGGAAAAGAGCGAAGTTCGCCTGCCCGACGGCGCCCTGCGCGCTGTAGGCGAATACAACATCGAAGTGCAACTGCACATGGATGTTGATGCAACCCTGCACGTGGTTGTAGTCGCCGAGTAAGCGATCCGTCGCTAGGACGTTTCGCACATCTTGCATGGGCGAATCAGTCCGCTAACATCGGGCACGGTACTGAAATTCGGTACCGTGCCCTTTGTTTTTTTCCGCCTTTGAATTTCTACGAAGAGCCCGCACGAAGCGCCCATGAACGACATCACCGTCCCCGAGCAATACGACCTGCAGACCGCTTCCCTCAAGGTGCCGCCGCACTCGATCGAAGCCGAACAGGCGGTGCTGGGTGGCCTGATGCTCGACAACAACGCCTGGGAGCGCGTCTCCGACGCCGTGTCCGATGGTGACTTCTACCGCCATGACCATCGCCTGATCTTCCGCGCCGTCTACAAACTCGCCGAAGCCAACCAGCCGATCGATGTGGTGACGCTCTCCGAGCAGCTCGAACGCGAAGGGCAACTGCCCCAGGTGGGCGGCCTTGCTTACCTCGCCGAGCTGGCGAAGAACACGCCTTCGGTGGCGAACATCAAGGCCTACGCGGGCATCATCCGCGAGCGGGCCACCTTGCGGCAGCTGATCGGCATCAGCAGCGATATCGCCGACAGTGCCTTCAACCCCGAAGGGCGCAGCGCCAACGAAGTGCTCGACGAAGCCGAGCGCAAGATCTTCGAGATCGCCGAAGCGCGGCCCAAGACCGGCGGCCCGGTGGGCATCGGCGATATCCTGGTCAAGACCATCGACCGCATCGACCACCTGTTCAACACCTCGGACGCGCTGACCGGCATCACCACCGGCTTCACTGACCTCGACGAGAAGACCAGCGGCCTGCAGCCGTCCGACCTGATCATCGTGGCCGGCCGACCCTCCATGGGCAAGACCACCTTCGCCATGAACCTGGTGGAGAACGCCCTGATGCGCAGCGACAAGGCGATCCTGGTGTACTCGCTGGAGATGCCCTCCGACTCCATCGTGATGCGTATGCTCGCCTCGCTCGGGCGCATCGACCAGACCAAGGTGCGTACCGGCAAGCTGGACGACGAGGATTGGCCGCGACTGACCTCGGCGGTGAACCTGCTCAGCGACCGCAAGCTGTTCATCGACGACACCGCCGGCATCTCGCCCTCGGAAATGCGCGCGCGGACCCGTCGCCTGGCGCGCGAACACGGCGAGATCGGCATGATCATGGTCGACTACCTGCAGCTCATGCAGATCCCCGGTTCCGCCGGCGACAACCGGACCAACGAGATTTCCGAGATTTCCCGCTCGCTCAAGGCGCTGGCGAAGGAATTCAACTGCCCGGTGGTGGCGCTCTCCCAGCTCAACCGCTCGCTGGAACAGCGCCCCAACAAGCGCCCGGTGAACTCCGACTTGCGCGAATCCGGAGCGATCGAGCAGGACGCCGACGTGATCATGTTCGTCTACCGCGACGAGGTGTATCACCCGGAGACCGAGTTCAAGGGCGTCGCCGAGATCATCCTCGGTAAGCAGCGGAACGGCCCCATCGGCACGGTGCGCGTGGCCTTCCTCGGTCGCTACAGCCGCTTCGAGAACCTCGCGCCCGGCATGTACAACTTCGAAGACGAGTAACGATGCCGCATTCCGCGTGACGGACGGGCGCCTTAAGATAGGCGCCCGTTTTCATTTCAGAGGCCGCCATGCGCCCGCTCGTCGCCCACGTCGATCTTGCCGCCATTCGCCACAACTACGCCGTTGCCAAGCGCTGCGCGCCTGGGCGCGAGGCTTTCGCAGTGGTCAAGGCGAACGCCTATGGGCACGGCGCTCGGGAGGTGGTGAGCTGCCTGCACGACGAGGCTGACGGCTTCGCGGTGGCCTGCCTGGAGGAGGCCGCCGAGGTACGCGCTCTGCATGCCGGCGCCCGCATCCTGCTGCTGGAGGGCTGTTTCGAGCCGGCGGAATACCTGATCGCTGTCCAGCTGCGCCTGGATGTGGCGGTGCAAGGCCCTGAGCAGGCCCAGGCGCTGCTCGCCGCGCAACTGCCCAGCGCGCTGAATGTGTGGATGAAGCTGGATACCGGCATGCACCGCCTGGGCTTCTCGCCCGAGGCGCTGCGCGACTGGCATTCGCGCCTGCGCCAGGCGCCGCAGGTGGCGGAGCTGAACCTGATGAGCCACTTCGCCAATGCCGATGTGCGCGGCGACGAGCTGACCGAAGACCAGGTGGCCTGTTTCCTCAGTGTGCTGGACCTGGATTTCGACCTGCGCTCGCTGGCCAACTCTGCCGCCGTGCTGACCATTCCCGCCGCACACATGGACTGGGTTCGCCCCGGCATCATGCTCTATGGCGCCACGCCCTTCGCCGACATCGGCGCCGCTGAACTGGGCCTGCGCCCGGCCATGAGCCTGGAGGCGCGACTGATCGCCGTGCGCGAGGTGGCGGTGGGTGAGAGCGTTGGGTACGGCGCGACCTGGGTGGCCGAGCGGCCGTCGCGTATCGGCACGGTGAGTTGCGGCTACGCCGATGGATACCCGCGCCACGCGCCGAGCGGTACGCCGGTGCTGGTGGATGGGCGGCGCGCATCGCTGGCCGGGCGTGTCTCCATGGATATGCTTGCAGTGGACCTGACCGATCTGCCCGGCACCGCAGTGGGTGATCGCGTTGAGCTGTGGGGCGCCAGCCTGCCGGTGGACGAGGTCGCCGCCCATGCCGGGACCATCGGCTATGAGTTGCTGACCAAGGTCACCGCCCGCGTGCCGCGCCGTTACCGCAGCTGATCAGGCACGGTCTTCGCTTTCCAGCCGTTCGTTTTCCAGCCAGAGATCGCTGGTTTCGCCGGCGGCCTCGCTGGCCATGGCGTAGGCCGCCCGGCCATTGCCCTTCACCTCGTAGAGCGCCTGGTCGGCGGCCTTGTAGAGCTTGCTGAACTGCATGGCGTGGCTGGGATAGATGGCCACGCCGATGCTCGGCGTGACGCGCAGCTCCAGGCTGTCGAACTTCACCGGCCGCGACAGTTCATTGAGGATGCGGCAGGCGATCTCCTTGGCGTGGCTCTCGGCATCGGGCCCGGAAATCAATGCTGCGAATTCGTCACCGCCCAGGCGCGCCACGCAATCACTGCCGCGCACGCACTGGCGCAGGCGGTTGCCGACGTTCTGCAGCATGAAGTCGCCCGCATCGTGCCCGTGGCTGTCGTTGATCGGCTTGAAGTGGTCGAGGTCGATCAGCATCAGCGCCAGGGTCTCGCCGTTCTGCTGGGCATGGGCCAGGGCGTGTTCGGCATGTTCCACCAGGTAGCGACGGTTCGGCAGGCCGGTCAGCGGGTCGTAGTGCGCGGCGTGTTGCAGCTGCACTTCGCGCTCGCGCAGCAGCTGGTTGCTCTGGGTGAGTTCGGCGGTGCGCTCGGCCACGGCTGTCGCCAGGTCTTGCTGGGCGCTTTGCATGAGGGTCAGGCGCGCGCTCTTCTCCCGATCCGCCTGCTCCAGTGCCTGCGCGCGCTCGCGCTTGAGGCCCTGGATTCGCGAGGTGAGGGCGAAGGAGAACAGTACCGACTCCATCGCTACGGCGATGGGGAAGATGTACGAGGTCAATGGCGAGGGCTGCACCATGCCGGTGGCGCGCATCACCGAGATGCTCACGCTGGTCAGTACCAGGCCGAAGCCGAGCAGGTAGAGGAAGGCCGGGAACGAACCCTGGCGCCAGCGCACCACGGCACCGCCCAGTGCAGCCGGCACGCCGATCAGGGTGATCGCCACCAGCATCCAGCCGGCCACGCCGCGCAACTGCAGCGCGCCGAGGACGATGGTCAGCACGTACAGCGCGCAGTTCAGGTTCAGCAGCCAGTGCGACCAGCGCACGTAGCGGCGGGTCTGCAGCAGGGTGATGGTAAAGCGGTGTACGCAAAGGCCCCAGAGCGAGGGCAGAGTGATGCGGTCGAGCCACCAGGGCACCGGGTGATCGGGCCAGAAGTACTCGAAACCGTGGCCGCTCATGCCCAGGCTGAACAGCAGGGCGCTGGCGGTCGTCAGCACGTACCAGAAGTACGCCGGGTCGCGCAGGGTCAGCAGGATGAACAGGTTGTACAGCAGCAGGGCGGCGATCAGGCCGTAGATGAAACCCAGGAACAGGCTGGTATCGGCGCGATGGTCCTGCAAATCATCCAGCGACCAGATGCGCAGCGGGAACGAATTGCCGGCGGGGTCGTAGACGCGGGCATAGATGCGCACCGGGCCGGTGCCTTCGGGCAGGTGGAAGAGCGGTCGGCGGTAGTCGCGGTCACGGCCCTGGGCGAACGGCACGGCCTCGCCGGACAGCGTTTCCCGGTAGATGCCCCGTTCGTCGGGTATGTAGAGGCGCAGGTCCTTCAGGTTGACGGCATCGACTTCCAGCCACCAGCCGCCCAGCGGCGCGGTACGGCGGTCCAGGTCCAGGCGCAGCCACCAGCCGTCAGGACTCTGGCCAACGCTGGTGCGGCCGTTGGCCGGAATGAAGTCGCGGCTGGTCTGCACGGCTGCCAGCGATAGAGGGCCGTCGCGCTCCTGCAGCAATTCGAGGTGATCATTGAGCCAGGCGCCGCTGGCCTTGTCGTCGAGTTCGAAGGCTAGCGCCGTGTGGCAGAACAGCAGGGTAAGCAACAGTACGATGGCACGACACACGACAGGCACTCCCTGGCCTGGGCGGGTTGGCCAGGCGTACTGCGGATAGTGGCTGAAGTATAGCCAGATGATGGCATTGGCAATCTACCGTCGGAAGGTTAAATCCCCCGTAAATCTGAGTTCGCTGGTCGGATTTGTACACTTTTTGTGCTATATTCCGCGCCCGCGTTTTTCCGCGATCCCTACTAGAGATACCCACGGTGCCCGTGATGCAAGCCGCCAAGCCGCTGTTCGACTATCCCAAGTTCTGGGCCGAGTGTTTCGGCCCGGCGCCGTTCCTGCCCATGAGCAAGGAAGAGATGGATCAGCTGGGCTGGGATTCCTGCGACATCATCATCGTCACCGGGGACGCCTACGTCGACCATCCGTCGTTCGGCATGGCCATTATCGGCCGCCTGCTGGAAGCCCAGGGCTTCCGTGTGGGCATCATCGCCCAGCCGGACTGGCGTTCGAAGGACGACTTCATGAAGCTCGGCCAGCCGAACCTGTTCTTCGGCGTGGCGGCGGGCAACATGGACTCGATGATCAACCGCTACACCGCGGACAAGAAGATCCGCAGCGATGACGCCTACACCCCGGGAGGCCTGGCCGGTCGTCGTCCGGATCGCGCCAGCCTGGTCTACAGCCAGCGCTGCAAGGAAGCCTTCAGCGATACCCCGGTCATCCTCGGCGGCATCGAGGCTTCGCTGCGCCGCATCGCCCACTACGACTACTGGCAGGACAAGGTGCGCCGCTCCATCCTGATGGACGCCACCGCCGATATCCTGCTGTACGGCAACGCCGAGCGCGCCGTGGTGGAGATCGCCCAGCGCCTGGCGGCCGGCGAGCGGGTCGAGCAGATCACCGACGTGCGCGGTACCGCCTTCGTGCGCCGCGACACTCCCGAAGGCTGGTTCGAGGTGGACTCCACCCGCATCGACCGCCCGGGCAAGGTCGATAAGATCATCAACCCCTACGTGAACACCCAGGACACCGCCGCCTGCGCCATCGAGCAGGAAAAGGGCGAGCAGGAAGACCCGAACGAAGCCAAGGTCGTGCAGCTGCTGGCACACCCGCGCCTGGAGCGCGAGCGTACGGTGATCCGCCTGCCGTCGTTCGAGAAGGTGCGCAGCGACGCGGTGCTCTATGCCCATGCCAACCGCGTGCTGCACCTGGAGACCAATCCGGGCAACGCCCGCGCCCTGGTGCAGAAGCATGGCGAAGTGGACGTGTGGTTCAACCCGCCACCCATCCCGATGAGCACCGAGGAAATGGACTATGTGTTCGGCATGCCCTATGCGCGCGTGCCGCACCCGCTGTATGGCAAGGAGAAGATCCCGGCCTACGAGATGATCCGTTTCTCGGTGAACATCATGCGCGGCTGCTTCGGCGGCTGCACCTTCTGCTCGATCACCGAGCACGAGGGGCGAATCATCCAGAACCGCTCCCATGAGTCGATCCTTGCCGAGATCGAGGAGATGAAGAAGGTGCCGGGCTTCACCGGTGTCGTTTCCGACCTGGGTGGCCCGACCGCCAACATGTACCGCATCGCCTGCAAGGATCCGGAGATCGAGCGTCACTGCCGCAAGCCGTCCTGCGTGTGGCCGGGCATCTGCGAGAACCTCAATACCGACCACTCTTCGCTCATCGAGCTGTACCGCAAGGCCCGCGCCCTGCCGGGCGTGAAAAAGATCCTGATCGCCTCCGGCCTGCGCTACGACCTGGCCGTGGAGTCGCCCGAGTACGTCAAGGAACTGGTGACGCACCACGTTGGCGGCTACCTGAAGATCGCCCCGGAGCACACCGAGGAAGGCCCGCTGTCGAAGATGATGAAGCCGGGCATCGGTACCTACGACGCCTTCAAGCGCATGTTCGAGAAGTTCTCCAAGGAGGCGGGCAAGGAGCAGTACCTGATCCCGTACTTCATCGCGGCGCATCCGGGTACCACCGACGAGGACATGATGAACCTCGCCCTGTGGCTCAAGCGCAATGGCTTCCGCGCGGACCAGGTGCAGGCGTTCTATCCCTCGCCCATGGCCAGCGCGACCGCCATGTACCACTCGGGCAAGAACCCGCTGCGCAAGGTGACCTACAAGAGCGACGGCGTGACCATCGTCAAGAGCGACCAGCAGCGCCGCCTGCACAAGGCCTTCCTGCGCTACCACGACCCGAAGGGCTGGCCGATGCTGCGCGAGGCGCTGGAGCGCATGGGCCGCGCCGACCTGATCGGCAACGGCAAGCATCACCTGATCCCGACCTACCAGCCGCAGACCGACGAGTACCAGAGCGCGCGCCGCAAGAACTCCACCCCGGCCGGCAGCAAGAAGACCGGCAAGCCGCTGCTGACCCAGCACACCGGCCTGCCGCCGCGCGCCAGCAACGGCTCCAAGCCGTGGAACAAGGCCGAGGAAGGCAAGGCCAGCGGCTACGCCAAGGGCAAGAAGCGCACCACCAAGCGCCAGCCCAATATTCCGCGCTGACCCCTGGTTTGCTGCAATCGAGAAAAGGCGTGCCCGCTAAGCGGTCACGCCTTTTCCTTTGAAGAACGCCACGTAAGCCTTGTCCACCTTCAGGATATGGTGGATCAGCCAGGACTTGAGCAGCTCCAGGGCCTCGACCGAGACGACCTCGCCATCCTCGTGGCGGTACAGCAGGTCGATGATCTGCCGATTGAAACGATCGTGCTCGGCCCGATGCGCGTCCTCCTCGGGATAGCCCAGGCGCTGGAACAGCACTTCCTCGACGATGAAGTGATTCATCGTGTACTCCACCAGTTGCTCCAGCAGCTCGCCGATGGGCTGACCCTCGCCCTCCGGGCCGTTCAGGCTGTCGTACAGCGCATTGGTGAGGTCGACCAGCCAGCGGTGCTGTTCATCGATCCGCTCGATTCCGATCACGAATTCGTCGTTCCAGGGCATGAAGCTCATCCGTGCACTCCTTGGGTTGGAAGCGCAGATCATCCCGATCCGCCACCGCTAAACCCTGACGTCAATCAATCAAAGTGCGATGTGTCTGAAGGGCTGGCGTGGCGCGGGGTGTAGGAGTATTCTCGGCCTTATTTGGCACCATAGTTCCATATCATAAAAACAAGACCGGAGCCCGCCATGCGCCTCGCCACTCTCTCCCTTCTCGCTCTCTCCGTTGCCCTGGCCGCCTGCGGCGAAGGTGACAAGCCCACCGCTGCCGTCAGCGCCGACTTTCAGAAAGACCTGCAGGCGCGCCTGATCAAGGCCAAGGCCGGCGATGTCATCGACATTCCCGCCGGCACCTACCACCTGGACCGCAGCCTGAGCCTGAAGGTGGACGGTGTGACCATCCGCGGCGCCGGGATGGACAAGACCATCCTCAGCTTCAAGAACCAGAAGGCCGGTGCCGAAGGCCTGTTCGTCGACGCCTCCGACTTCACCATCGAGAGCCTGGCCATCGAGGACGCCAAGGGCGACGGCCTGAAGGTCATCGGTGGCAAGAACATCGTCATCCGCAACATCCGCACCGAATGGACCAACGGCCCGGCTACCGAGAACGGCGGCTACGGCATTTACCCGGTACAGACCGAAAACACGCTGCTCGAAGGCAACGTCGCGATCGGCGCCTCCGACTCGGGTATCTATGTCGGCCAGTCGCGCAACGTGGTCGTGCGCAACAACCGCGCCGAGCGCAACGTCGCCGGTATCGAGATCGAGAACACCATCGGCGCCGACGTCTACAACAACGTCGCCACCGACAATACCGGTGGCATCCTCGTCTTCAACATGCCCAACCTGCCGCAGCCGGGACGCGGCACCCGCGTCTTCGACAACGATGTGCAGGGCAACAACCACGAGAACTTCGGCCACAAGGGCACGCCAGTGGCCAGCGTGCCGGCGGGCTCGGGCGTGGTGGTGAACTCCAACGATGACGTGGAGATATTCGACAACAAGATCGGCAACCACAAGACCGCCAACGTCATCGTCAGCAGCTACTTCAGTACCGGTTATTCGGGCAAGGCTACCCAGCCCAACTTCGACCCGTACCCCGAAGGCATCTTCATCCACGGCAACACCTTCGGCCCGGGCGGCGACAGCCCCGACCACCTGGAACTCAAGGCCCTGAAGATCGCCAAGTTCGGTCTCAACGGGCGCCTGCCGGATATCCTCTGGGACGGCTACTTCAACGACAAGAAACTGGTCGACGGCAAGCTTCCGGAAGCCCTGGCCATCTGCATCGACAACGGCAACGCCGGTATCGTCAACGTCGACGGTCCCAACGGCTACAAGAACATCAGCACCGACATGAGCAGCCACCAGTGCAAGCTCAAGCCGCTGCCGAAGATCGAACAGGCCGGCCTCGGCGAGAAGGGCAACAAGGCATGACGAAACCCGCTCCGTTCCTGTTGTCGCTCGCCCTGGCCGCTGCCCTTGCTGGTGCACTGGCCGGGTGCGGGCAGGAGAGCAAGCCGCGTTATCAGCCCGAAGGTGATGATTACCCGGAAAAGCTCAGCGGCTGGGGCATGCTGCACCTGGCGGACGGCCACCTGACGCCGGCCGCCGAGGTGCTGCCGTATGACCTCAACACCCCGCTGTTCACCGACTACGCGCACAAGCTGCGCACCGTATGGATGCCCGAAGGCCTGTCGGCGCAGTACGCCGAGGATCGCTTCGACTACCCCGTCGGCACCGTGCTGACCAAGACCTTCTATTACCCCAGGGACGCCCAGGGCAACCTGCTGCAGAACAGCCAGGACGACCGCGACCCCAAGGCCGGACTGGACATGGGCAAGGTCCACCTGGTGGAAACCCGTGTGCTGGTGCGGCAGAAGGACGGCTGGGCGGCGCTGCCCTACGTGTGGAATGCCGACCAGAGCGAGGCGACGCTGGAACTCGCCGGCGACAGCCCGGCGCTGGAGTTGACCGCCGAGGATGGCAAGAAGACTGCCTTCACCTACATGGTGCCGGACGCCAATCAGTGCTCCGAATGCCACGCCGAGCAGAAGGGCGGCGGCATCGCTCCGCTGGGGCCCAAGGCGCGGCACCTGAACAAGGACTTCGCCTACGCCGAGGGCAGCGACAACCAGCTGCAGCACTGGCAGGCGCGCGGCTTCCTCAAGGGCCTGCCAGCGTTGGCGCAGGTTCCGCAGAACGCCTTGTGGGGCCATCCGCGTCCCGGTGAGGGGCTGGAGAAACAGGCGCGCAGCTACCTCGACGCCAACTGCTCGCACTGCCACAACCCCAAGGGCGCGGCACGCACTTCGGGCCTGCACCTCGACCCGCACACGCCGGTTTCCATCGCCTATGGCCTCTGCAAACCACCGGTGGCGGCGGGCGGCGGCACGGGCGGGAGGCTGGAGGACATCCACCCCGGCAGCCCGGAAAAATCGGTGCTCAGCTACCGGGTCGGCAGCGACAAGCCGGGCGACATGATGCCCGAGCTGGGCCGCACCCTGGTGCACCGCGAGGGGCTGGAACTGCTCAATCGCTGGATCGCCTCGCTACCCGGCGACTGTTAGCTCCATGGCGCCCGGAGCCCGCCGTGGCTCTGGGCTGCGCACTGCGACGAGCAAACCGCTGGGGCCGTGCTAGCGTTCATCTGGTCCCTTTCTCTCGCAGGTGCGCTTCCATGGACGATACGAACATCATCAACGTGGGTACGGAGAAGATCAACGCACTGTGGGCGACGGTTTCGCAGTACGCGCTCGCGTTCGGTGTGAAGATTCTCGTCGCCATTCTCTTCTGGGTGCTCGGTCGCTGGCTGATCAGCTTCGCCGTCAACCTGGTGGAAAAGGCGTTGGCCAAGCAGAGCGTCGATCCGACGGTGCTGCGCTACGTCGGCTCCTTCATCACCGTTACCCTGAACATCCTTCTGGTCGTCGGCATCCTCGGCTACTTCGGCGTGCAGACCACCAGCCTCGCGGCGCTGATCGCAGCCATCGGCCTGGCCATCGGCATGGCCTGGTCGGGCCTGCTGGCCAACCTCGCCGCCGGCGGCTTCATCATCGTACTGCGCCCGTTCAAGGTCGGTGACTTCGTCACCGCCGGCGGTGTCACCGGCACAGTGAAGGAGATCGGCCTGTTCGCCACCGCCATCAACACCCCGGACAACGTCCTGACCCTGGTGGGCAACAACAAGATATTCAGCGACACCATCCAGAACTACACCCACAACCCCTACCGCCGTGTGGAGCTCAAGGCCCAGCTCTCCGGCGCCGCCGATTATGCGGCCGCCGTGGCGGTGCTCAAGCAGCGCGTCGCGGCGATTCCCAACGTGCTGAGCGACCCGCCGGTAGACGTGGAAATCCTCGAGTTCAACCTCGTCGGCCCCGTGCTTGCCGTGCGCCCCTACTGCCATAACGATGTCTACTGGCAGGTCTACTTCGACACCAACCGCACCATCAAGGAAGCCCTGGGCACCGACTTCCCGGCGCCGATGCCGGCGCAGACGGTGATCGTGCAGCAGTCGGCCAACGGCTGATCGCTACGGGATCGGAAAAGGCCACCGCACGGTGGCCTTTTCTTTGGGCCCGCCGTGATGAGCGGTCGTGCCTACGGGATCGGTGGTTTCCGCCGTCGAAAGCCTTCCCGCGCCTGCGCCTGATCGCCTATTCGCGCGGAAATTTCCCGGCGATTTCGGCGTGCAGTCTGGCTGACCCGGCCCTGAAACACCTCGCACTCTAGAGATCGGAGCGCCGTCCCACGACGCCGCACAATCCGCTCAGCAGCGAGGTGAAACCATGCAAAGTCGCTTGCCGGCCAGGGGCTTCACCCTGGTCGAACTGCTCGTTTCGGTGGTGATCCTGTCCATCGGCCTGCTGGGGCTGGCGGGCCTGCAGAGCGTCGGAGTCGCCGCCAGCCACAGTGCGTTGCAGCGCTCACAGGCTTCCTGGCTGGCCAGCGAGATGAGCGACCTCCTGCGGGCGAACCTGCCGGCGGCCCGCGCGGGCGCCTACGACCTTGCCTTTGCCGAGCCGACCGGAGATTGCCCGGCGGTTTCCGGCAGCAGTCGTGCGCAACTCGATCTCAGCCAATGGCGCAATACGGTCTGCACCGCGCTGGGCGGATCAGGCGGCGGCTCGGTGCGGTTGTTCCGCGGCGGCGAGCTGTACCGCGTGGAGATCGCTATCCGTTGGGACGACAGTCGTGCGCGAGGTCGGTGGCCCAGCGATGGCGAACGCTGGGAAACCTTTACCTATCGCACCTCACTCTGACATGGACGCCACTGCCCAGCGCGGCCTGTCGTTGGTGGAATTGCTGATCGCCATGGCACTCAGCCTGCTGCTCATGGCGGGTGTGATCGAAGTGCTGCTGAGCAGCAAGCAGACCTACCACGTCAGCCTTGCCCTGGCCGAGCTCCAGGAAAGCGGGCGTTTCGCCTTCGACATTCTCGCACAGGACCTGCGTACTGCCGGGTTCGTCAGTGCTTGCCCGTCCGGCGTGGTGAATGCCAGCGGGGCTGGCACCACGCAGTTCGCCCTGGAAAGGGCGGGCATCGAAGGTTACGGCAGCGGCATGGCGGCGCCGGCCTGGTTGCCCTCCGGGAAACTGGCGAACACGGATGCGTTGTTGCTGCGTTATGTCGGCGAGCCCGCGCTTGCGGCGCGCTCGGTCGTCGGCAACCAGGTCACCCTGGCCTCCGCTGGTGCCTCGGCCGGGGCGTATTACCTGCTCTCCGATCTGCAGTCCTGCCTGCTGATTCGAAACGCCGGCAGTGCGAGCACCCTGGTCGCTAACCGCGCGTTGGGCCACTTCCTGGTCTCGGCCACTCGCGTCTATCCCTATCGCTACGCCATCTACTGGATCGGCAAGGGGGAAGGGGGTTCGCCGGGCCTCTTCGTCACCTACAACAGCGAGAGCAGCGACAAGCAACAGACCGACGAACTGGTCTCCGGCGTGGCGGGGCTAAGCCTGCGCTATGGCGTTACCGGCGAGGGCGGCGACGCCGTCGCAATCTACAAGGCCGCGAGGGAGATGGCCGCTACCGACTGGCGCAGGGTACGCACGGTGCGCGTCAGCCTGTTGTTGCAGAGCCTGACCCGCAACGTCGACGAGGCGTCGACTGCGCTGGTGTTCGACGGACGAACGCTGACCGCCAATACGGAGCGTCGCCTGCGTTTGGTGATGAGCAGCACCACTGTGCTGCGCAATGCCGTGCGGGCCGAATGAGGCGTTGGCGCGCCGAGCGCGGCGCAGTGTTGCTGGTCACCCTGGTGATGCTGTTGCTGCTGACGCTCATCGGGTTGGCCGGTATGCGCCTGGCGAGCCTGGAGGAGCGCATGGCGGGGAATCTGCGTGATCGTCAAATGGCATTTCAGGAAGCCGAATCTGCGTTGCGTGCGGGCGAACTGGCGGCACGCGACCTCTACAGGCGCGTTCATCTCGACGCCGTTGCTTATGACGTTGCCGCGGAAATTTCGTCAGGTGACGCAGGCGCTCCGGATCTGGCGCGCCAATCGCGTTACCAATTGAAGTTCCTGCGGCTGCTGAATAACGAAGGATTGGAAGTGGGCATGGGCAGGGCTGCGTATGGCGTGGCAGTGGAGGTGAGCGCAGCGGGCTACGGTGTGCGCCGCCAGCCCTCGGGCGAGCCGGTCTCCAGTGCGCGGTTGCGCAGCATCTACTTCATTCGCTGACGGACGACAGGGAGGTGGTGGTGGCACGAGGGAAATACGCGTCGCTGGCGCTCATGGCAGGGTTGCACGGGCTGGCAAGCGCCACGCCGATCAGCCAGGTGCCGTTACAGGTTGGTGGCGGCGCTCCGGGCAATCTCGTGTTGCTGCCATCGACGGCTCACTCGTCCGTTGCGGCGGCTGCCCACTCGGGGGATACCTACGTTCCCGAGCGGACGTACGTCGGCTATTTCGATCCTGCGAAGTGTTATGGCCAGGAGCCTGCACAGCAGTACTTCCAGCCCCTGCTGGCGGCGCAGGAACATCTCTGCTCTGGCGCCTGGAGCGGCAACTTCCTCAACTGGGCAACGGCGCAGCGGCTCGATGTCGTGCGCTCCGCGCTGACCGGCGGGGACCGTTACATCGATACCGCCGGCACAACAGTGCTGCAGAAGGCGCGTAATACGGAAGCTGACGGCAGCTTCCCGGACCGCCATTTATCCACGGCGCTCGCGGGCGGAGCCACGCCGTTTTCCGGGCTGTCCTTGTCGTTCCGCATTGCCGGGCAGGACCGCAGCCTCCTGTTCAGCCGCAGCCCGGCGTTTGCCGGTGAGCCGCAGGATTACCTCGCCGGGACGGTTGTGCAGGCCACGGAAACCTATCGCCTACCCGTCCGGGTACAGGTCTGTGTGGCTGGGCTGCTCGAGCGCAACTGCCACCGCTATGGCGGCCAGTCCAAGCCCGAAGGTCTATTGCAGCAGTACGCCAGCAGGCTGCAGGTCAGCGTGCTTGGCCGGGCTGATAGCGACGGAACGAGCAATGTCGTGCTGCGCGCCCGACACAAGTTCATCGGCCCGCAACTGGGCGACGGCGCGGATAATCCGCAAGCGGAATGGTCGGCACGCAGCGGCATATTTCTCGCCAACCCGGACCGGGATGCGTCCGGCCGCAGCGGCGTAATCGACTACCTCAACCGCTTCGACGAGGCGCAGTTGCGCCGCGGGGATGACCTGGGCGAGTCGTTGCATGCGGCGACCCGCTACCTGAGAAACCAGGGCAGCCTTGCGGCGCCGGCCGATGCTGGCGCCGTCCGTGTTTTCCCTGCCGTCGCGCCCTGGGGCGACCCGATCAGCCATGTCTGCCAGCGCAACAGCGTTCTCGGGCTGGGTGGTGCGGGGGAGGCGCGAATTGGCGAGAGCCTGCCTCGCCTCGCGGGGAAGGACCTGGCCGTGGATATGGCCCAGGCCGGTCGCCGCGTGGCCGCCATGGAGGGGGTAGGTGCCGACGACGCGACCCTGGACTTCGCCGGCCTCGCCTACGACGCGCACACCCGCGATCTCCGCCCGGACCTTCCAGGGCGACAGACGCTTTCCACCTACTGGCTGCCCCACGAGTCGGCAGGCCAGGGCAGCGCCCTCTGGCTGGCGACGAAATATGGCGGCTTCTTCGTGCCCAAGGGCTACAGCGATGCGCGGGATGCGCCGCTGCCGGCGGCCTGGTGGCACGATGCAGCGATCTCCCTTGCCGTGCGCCCGGACAACCTGCTGGACGCCACGGAGCCGGCGCGCTGGCGTGATGAGCTGCAGCGGGCGTTCGCACGCACTGCCGAGAGCGGCGCGGGAGCGTTCAGCCAGTTCATTGCGGGCGGGCGTTTCGACGAGGTATTCAGCACGACATTGAACCCAGCGAGGTGGAGCGGTGACCTGCTGCTTTGGCAGGGGAGTTCCGCGAAGCCTGTCTGGTCGGCGGCGCAACGATTGGATGAGCTGGACGAGGCGCGATTGGGCGGGAGAAATATCTTCACTGTACGCACGCCGGACGGCTCCGGTATTGCGCGGCAGGGACTCGCCTTCGCCTGGTCTGCGCTGGACGATCGACAGCGTGAGGCGCTGGCCGCCGAAGGCAACGACGGTGAGCGCCTGGTCGACTACCTGCGTGGTTCCAGGCTGGAGGAGCGCGACTCGGCGGCAAGCCCCCGACCATACCGGCAGCGCGGCAGCCGGCTGGGCGACATCGTCCATTCGCGCCCGGCTTACTCCTGGCATGACCCTCAGCCGTATGCCGCGCTGCCCCAGCCGCTCGCCAACGGGCAGACCCTGGGCAGCGCCTATCGCGACTTCCTCGACAATGCGACCTACCGGCAGCGTGCGCCCCTGGTGGTGGTCGGCGCCAATGACGGCATGCTGCATGGTTTCGATGCACGCGATGGGCGTGAGCTGTTTGCCTATGTGCCGGCGGCGGTCTTCGCCCATCTGCGCGAACTGGCCGCTCCGGGCTACGTGCACCGCTACTTCGTCGATGGCTCGCCGAGCATTGGGAATGCCTGGATCGAAGGGCGCTGGCGCACCTTGCTGGTAGGCACTCCAGGAGCGGGAGGCAACAGCGTCTTCGCCCTGGATATCAGCGATCCGCAGCGTATGCAGCCAGGCAGCGTGCTGTGGGAATTCAGCCACCCGGAGCTCGGCTACAGCCTGGGCCGCCCGGCCTTGCTGGCGTTGGCGTCGGGAAGGTTCGTGGTGGCGCTGTCCTCCGGCGCCCGTGACCCGCAGGGCAAGGATGGCGAACTGTGGCTGCTCGATGCAGCGGACGGTCGTCCGCTCAAGCGCGTCAGGCTGCCCGGCGCCGGAGACCTGGGGCCGGTGACGGCGATCAGCAGCACGGGCGATGTCACGGCTGACCGTCTGTACCTCGGGGATAGTCGCGGCAACCTCTGGCGAGTGGATCTCGCAGGCGATGACGGCCAGGATTCGGCCATTCCCGCGTCCCTGGCCGGAGGGGCCCTGTTCAAGGCCGTTGACGCAAAGGGAGTGGCACAGGTGATTTCTGCGCCCGTGGTCGCGGCGCGAGATGGCAGTGGTGCGGTGCGAGTGATGTTCGGCACCGGGCGGTATTACCGCGTGGGCGACAACCTGCCCGCCGAGCCTGAGAAGGTCGAAAGCCTGTATGGCGTTCTCGACGACGGTACCGCGACGGTCGGGCGTATCCGGCTATCGGCGCAAAGCCTCGACGTGGGGTCGCTGGCGCGGTCCGCCGATTCGCCAGGCGACGGCAGCCGGGGCTGGTATCTGGACCTGCCCGCCGACGGCACCCGTGTCATCGAACGCGCGCAGCTGCGTGCGGATCGCTTCGTGCTGTTCAATCTCATGACACCTGGGGACGACCCGTGTGACGATCCGCTGCGCTACGGCTCCGTCGCGCTGGATATTGCCAGTGGCGGCGACCCGGGTACGGCACTCCCTGTGGTGTCCGCGGCAGGCAATGTGGTGTTCGGGCGGCCCGGCGGCCTGCTGGTGCGGCCGGGGGAGGGGGAAAGCGGTGTGCGGCTCACGACGCTGGATGAAGACGGACGCCCCCGCTCGCGTGATCTCGACTGGCCGGGCGACAGCGGGCGCAAGGCCTGGCAGGAGCTGCGCTGAGATGAAGTCTGCCGTGCGTCGCAATGGTTTCACGCTGCCGGAAATGCTCACGACAGTAGCGCTGATCGGCATCCTGCTGGCCATCGCGGTACCGACCTACCAGGATTATATTCGCCGGGCTCACCGGGTGGATGCACAAAAATCCCTGGTGGAATTGGCGCAGTACCTGGAGCGCTATCACACCAGCCATGGCAGCTACGTGGGTGCGGCCCTGCCGTATCAGCATTCACCACGAAACGGGCCGGCGCGCTATCGCCTGGGCTTCGCCGACGAGCCGGAGTCCGCGAGCTTCACGCTGATGGCCGAACCTCAGGGCAGCATGGCGGGCGATGATTGCGGAACACTCACGCTGGCCAGCAGCGGGCTCCGTGGCGCGGCCTCGGAGCGCTGCTGGTAGCGGTGCGTCAAGTCGGCGTGCGATCCACCCACTTGGGCGCCGCCAGGGGCTTCCACGCGGCCAGGGCATCGACCAGTTCAGCGGGCGAGGCGGCGCGCTGCAGCATGTCGCGATGGGGCTGGCGCACGAAGCGCTCCTGCACCAGGTGGTCGAGGAACGCCAGCAGCGGGTCGAAGAAGCCGTTCACCTCCAGCAGGCCCAGGGGCTTTGCATGGTAGCCGAGCTGGCCCCAGGTCCAGACTTCGAACAGCTCTTCCAGGGTACCCAGGCCACCGGGCAGGGCGATGAAAGCGTCGCTCAGCTCCGCCATGCGGGCCTTGCGCGCGTGCATGCCGTCGACCACTTCCAGGCGCGTCAGGCCGCTGTGGCCGACTTCGGCGTCCTTCAGGCTCTGCGGGATGATGCCGATGACTTCGCCGCCGGCGGCCAGCGCGGCATTGGCGACCATGCCCATCAGGCCCACGGCCCCCCCGCCATAGACCAGCTGGATGCCGTTCTCGGCGAGGTGACGGCCGAGGGCTTCGGCGGCTTCCTGGTAGATAGGGGTGGCGCCGGGGCTGGCGCCGCAGAATACGCAGATGGAACGCAAGGGCATGGAACTTCCTCGATTGGCTGCCTCGTTTTGCAGGCCGTCAGGGTAGCGGCAGCCTCGAGTGCGACCAAGTCCGAATTTTCCTAGTCCATTTCAGCTCGTCGGCCGCCCCCGCCGCAGGTGCCGAGTGCGTAGCAGGCGAGCAGGTTTCGCAGCAACTGGCTTTGTAACATCGGAAGACGGTGCATGGCGCTAACTCCTGTTGGGCCGGGGGATGGCGTCTATGCTAGGCGGGGTGCGCTGTTCTGCCTCGTTGATCCTGCCGATCGACCTAATAGACAGTTTGAAGCTTGGCTCGTGGCCGATGGCCATTGATGCAGATCAGGGGAACCCGGATCGCCTTCGGGCAGTCTTCCCCTTCAGGATTCTCCGCCCAACCTGCCTAGGAGGCATGTCATGTTCCGTAAACTCGCCGCTGTATCCCTGCTTGGCCTGTTCAGTGCCCCGCTGCTGGCCGCCGAATGCTCCGTGGACATCCAGGGCAACGACCAGATGCAGTTCAGCACCAACGCCATCAGCGTCGACAAGAGCTGCAAGACCTTCACCGTGAACCTCTCCCACCCGGGCAGCCTGCCGAAGAATGTCATGGGCCATAACTGGGTACTGACCACCGCCGGCGACATGCAGGGCGTGGTGACCGACGGTATGGCCGCTGGTCTGGACAAGAACTACGTGAAAGACGGCGACACTCGCGTCATCGCCCACACCAAGATCATCGGCTCCGGCGAGAAGGATTCGGTGAGCTTCGACGTTTCCAAGCTCAAGGAAGGCGAGCAGTACACCTTCTTCTGCTCCTTCCCGGGCCACTCGGCCATGATGAAGGGCACCCTCACCCTGAAGTGATCCGGCTTTGCTAAAAAGCCTGTGATTCGAAAAGCCCGACTATTGGTCGGGCTTTTTATTTCACGCTTTTTAGTTCAAAAAACGAAGTCAGGGTGTCGGTTGCTGGAATTTGAATGGGGGACCCATGTACCACGGTGAACGCTTCAACGCCTGGACCCACCTGATCGGTGCCTTGCTGGCGCTGGTGGGCGGCATCTGGCTGCTGGTCGCCACCAGCCTGCTGGGCGAGCCGCTGCGCATCGTCAGCGTGGCGATCTATGGAACGACGCTGCTGTTGCTCTACAGCATCTCCACGCTGTACCACAGCGTGCGCGGGCGGGCGAAGGTGATCCTGCGCAAGCTCGACCACCTGTCGATCTATCTGCTCATCGCGGGGAGCTATACGCCCTTCTGCCTGGTGACGCTGAAGGGGCCCTGGGGCTGGACGCTGTTCGGCATCGTCTGGTCGATGGCGGTGATCGGCATGCTGCAGGAGATCAAGCCGCGCTCCGAGGCGCGGGTGCTGTCGATCATCATCTACGCGGTGATGGGCTGGATCGTGCTGATCGCGGTCGGGCCGCTGTACCGCGCCCTGGGCGGCGCGGGTTTCGCCTGGCTGGTGGGCGGCGGGGCCTTCTACACCATCGGCATCATCTTCTTTGCCTATGACAGCCGCTTCCGCCACTGGCACGGCATCTGGCACCTGTTCGTGATCGCCGGCAGCCTGCTGCACTTCATCGCCATCTGGCGCTACGTCATTCCCCAGCATTGAGTCGGGCGGCGCAGGACCTCTCCCGCGCCGCTGGTTGTCGACGGCTTACGGGGCGGTCGGCAGGGCGCGCTTGTGATGGGTCTTCTCGAAGGTGCGGACGATGATGTCGAAGGCTTCCTGGCTGACCTCCTGGCCGTGCAGGAAAGCGTCGATTTCCTTGTAGGTCACACCGTGGGAATGCTCGTCCGGCTTGCCGGGGGCGAGGTCTTCGAGGTCCGCAGTCGGCACCTTCTCCACCAGATGCTCCGGCGCGCCCAGGCTGCGGGCGATGCTGCGCACCTGGTTCTTCACCAGGCCGGTGAGCGGGGCGAGGTCGCAGGCGCCGTCGCCGAACTTGGTGAAGAAGCCCATCACTGCCTCGGCGGCGTGGTCGGTGCCGACCACCAGGCCGGCGCGGGCATTGGCGATGGTGTACTGGGCGACCATGCGAATCCGCGCCTTGGTGTTGCCCAGGGCGAAATCGCGGGTGGCCGGCGCCAGGCCTTCCAGCGCCTGGGTTTCCGCCGCCAGCGCCTGGACCGACGGGCCGATGTTCACGGTGTGGCGCTCGTCCGGGGCGATGCAGTCCACCGAGTCCTGGGCGTCCTGTTCGTCACCCTGGACGTTGTAGGGCAGGCGCACGGCGAGGAAGCGGTAGTCCTGGTTGCCGGTCTCGGTGCGCAGGCCTTCCACGGCGCGCTGGCAGAGCATGCCGGCGGTGAGCGAGTCGACGCCGCCACTGATGCCCAGCACCAGGGTCTTCATCCCCGAACCCTTCAGGCAGTCCTGGATGAAACGAATGCGGCGCTGGATCTCGGCCTGCAGCTCGGCGTCGGACTGGAAGGGCGGCTGCACGTTGAGTTCTCTGGCGATGGCGGCCTGTCTGTCTTTCATCTGATGGGCTCCTGGTCGGATGCGAAAAGGGTTACACCGGCACCTTGAACACATGGCGCAGGTAGGCGACGAAATTCTCGTCGCGGCATTGGGTCTTGCCGGGTGTGTCGGAAATCTTCGCCACGGGGTGGCCGTTGCAGGCCGTCATCTTGAGCACGATGTTCATCGGTTCCACCCCGGGGATGTCGCAGGTCAGGTTGGTACCGATACCGAAGCTGGTGTTGATCTTGCCACGCAATGCACGGAAGAGCTGCAACGCCTTGGGCAGGTCGAGACCGTCGGAGAACACCAGGGTCTTGGTCATCGGGTCGATCCCTAGCCGGCGGTAATGGGCGATGGCCTTCTCGGCCCAGACCAGCGGGTCGCCGGAGTCATGGCGCAGGCCGTCGAAGAGCTTGGCGAAGTACAGGTCGAAGTCGCTGAGGAAGGCGTCCATGGTAATGCAGTCGGTGAGCGCGATGCCCAATTGACCGCGGTACTCGCGCACCCAGCAGTCCAGCGCGGCGATCTGGCTGTCGATCAGCCGTGGGCCGAGCTGTTGGTGTGCCATCAGCCATTCGTGGGCCATGGTGCCGATCGGTTTCACGTCGAACTCGCGGGCCAGGTGGACGTTGCTGGTGCCGACGAAGCGGCCAGGGAAGTCGCGCTTCAAGATGTGTACGACTTCTTCCTGGGTGCGGTAGGAAAAGCGCCGGCGGGTACCGAAGTCCGCCACCTGGAACTCCTTCAGCTCCTCTTTGCTGGCATTGCCGGCAAGCCAGTCGAGCTTGCGGTAGAGCTGCTCGCCGACCTGCTCCAGCACTACCTCGCGGTAGCGATAGCGGTTGCGCACTTCGCTGACGATGGCCAGCAGCGGCACTTCGAAGAGGATCACATGCAGCCACGGCCCGCGCAGGCGGATGGCCAGTTGGTCGTCCTCGATGCTGGTGTGCACGTAGCGCAGGTTGAAGCGGAACAGGCTGAGGAAGCGGATGAAGTCCGGCTTGATGAACGGGATGCGTTCGAGAAAGGCCAACTGGTCCGGCGTAGCCTCCAGCTCGGCCAGGCGCTCGATCTGGTAGCGGATTTCCGCCAGGTACGGGCGCAGGTCCTCGGCGTTGCGGCAACGGAATTCCCACTCCACTTCGGCGTTGGGGTAGTTGTGCAGCACCGCCTGCATCATCGTCAGCTTGTAGAAGTCGGTGTCCAGCAGGTTCTGCACGATGCTCTCGGCAAACACGCTTTCGGCCATGATCAATTCTCCCTGATGCCCATGAGGGCCTCGTCCAGCTCGTTCTCGTCCGCGCAGAGGGTGACCCCGGCGGCGCGCATCTCGGCGCAGGCGGCCCTGGCGGTTTCCTCCGCGATGGCGCGGCAGGCCGGCAGGTACAGCAGCACCTGGAAGCCGGCGCGGCGCAGTTGCAGTGCGGTGGTCTTGACGCAGTAGTCCAGCGCCAGGCCGCCCACCAGTACGTGGCTGACCGCGTTCTGCCGCAGGTACTCGATGGCTCCGGTACTGCGCCGTTCCGCCAGGTCGTGGTAGCACGCACCGTAGGGGTGCAGATCCGGCTCGACGCCTTTCCAGATGAAGAAGTCGTAGTCCATCGGTTGGGGCAGTTCGTCCAGCAGTTCGAAGCCCGGCGTGCCCGGCACACAGTGGCTGACCCAGGTGAGGTCGGCGTTGGGCAGGGAGAGCGGCTGCAGCATCTGTGCCGGCTCGCTCACTACCCAGGGCGCTTGCGCAGTGTGCGCGTCCTTGCTGCCCAGGCGCAGGCTGGCGCGCTGGGCCAGAAGGTTCAGGGCGCCGCCGATGGCATCGCCGCCGGGCACCGGCAGTTCGTTGGGGCAGAGCGGGGTGAAGCCCTTCTGGGCATCTACATCGAAGCTGGCGATCAGGTTCATGGAAGCCTCCGCTTGACCGTTGGTGGCCTGTCGTGACTACATAATTCACGACGTGAAATAAGTCGTCAAGTAAAAATAACGGAAATGATCGGCAGTGGAAGATGCTTTCTATGCGTGATGAAATAAGTCGCAGGATTTTCCCCGGCGAAAACCTTTTCAAGGAGCTTCGATGAGTACCGCTGAAGTGCTGGCCACCGTGGATATCGTGGCGCTGCGCCTGAACCCGGAGCGCGGGCTGGAACTGCTGCTAATCCGTCGCGCCCACGGGCCGTTCGAGGGGCAGTGGGCGTTGCCCGGCGTGCTGATCAACGGCCGCTGCGCGGATCACGGCCTGGACGATGCGGCTCTGCGCGCGTTGCGCGAGAAGGCGCGGGTGCAGCCGGCGTACATGGAGCAGGTGGCCACGGTCGGCAACGCAGTGCGCGACCCGCGCGGCTGGTCACTGAGCGTGTTCTATCTCGTGCTGGTGGCGCCGGAGACCGAACTGGCCGCCGACGATCTCGACTTCGTGCCGCTCGACGCCGTGCGCGGCGAGCGCCTGGCCTTGCCCTTCGACCATGCCCATCTGGTGCAGCAGGCCTGTGAGCGGCTGGCCAGCAAGTCGGTGTACAGCGCGTTGCCGCTGCACCTGTTGCCGGAGCGCTTCACCGTGGCGGAGGCGCTGAAGGCCTTCGAGCTTTCCATTGGCGAGGAAATCCAGCATTCCAGCCTGCGCGGGCGGTTGGAGCGGATGAAAGCGGCGGGCTGGGTACAAGACACCGGTGAACGTCACCAGCCACCCATGGGGCGACCGCAGCATGTATTGCGCTTCACGCCGCAGGGGGAGGGGGCGTTCATGTTTGATCGGAGTTTGTTGGTTTAGGGCGGCTCCGGACAGTCCTGAGCCTTGCGGCCCCCTCACCCCTCCATCCGCTCCCCAATCCACTCCACGAACGCCCTGATCTTGGGCACCGCCGCTGCATGTTCGGGGTACGCCAGGTAATACCCGCTGCGACTTTGCAGCCCGTGCTCCCAGGCGATCACCAGCTTGCCCTCGCTCAGTTCCTCTTCCACCAGGAAGCGCGGCAGCAGCGCCACGCCGCAACCGGCCTGGGCGGCGCGGATGCACATGTAGAACGTGTCGAAGCGCGGCCCGTGGTAGCTGTGCTCGCTGTGCTGGCCGAGGCTGAGGAACCACTCGTGCCAGGCCTCCTGGCGCGTGGCGTTCTGCAGCAGGACAAGGTCGGCCAATTGCGTCGGCTCGCTCAGCGGCTGTGCCGGCAGGATCGTTGGTGAGCACACCGGCACCATCTCTTCGCCGAACAGCGCCATGCACTCCGCGCCGGGCAGGGTGCCGGCGCCGAAGAAGAAGGCGATGTCGCAGCGCGATTGCAGCAGGTCCCCGGGCTCCAGCTCCTGGCGCAGGTCGAGGTGGATGTTCGGGTGGCGATGACGCCAACCGTTCAGCCGCGGGATCAGCCAGCGTGCGCCGAAGGTCGGTGGTGTGGCCACGCGCAGTACTTCAGTCTCGCCGCCATAGGAGAGCAGGTAGTGGGTGGACATCTCCACCTGGGTGAGGATCTTGCGCACTTCCACCAGGTACAGGTCTCCCGCCGGGGTTAATTGCAGGCGGCGTCGCACGCGACGGAACAGCAGGTGCTGGAGCATCTCTTCCAGCTGAGCCACCTGCTTGCTGACCGCGCTCTGGGTCAGGTTCAGCTCTTCGGAAGCACGGGTGAAACTCAGGTGCCGAGCCACCGCTTCGAAGCATTGCAGGGCGGTCATGGACGGCAGATGGCGTTTGCTCAGCATGGCGGGCAGTTCATGAATTTACGGAATGATGTGCATAGGAAACGTCGTTTGTTGTGCCTCGGCAAGCCGTTTATTACTGCTGGCATTCCGTCAGGTCATCTGAAAAGAACTGGAGTCCGCATGATTTCCGCACTGCTCGAATCCCTCGGCGTCGACGCCCGCCTGGTTACCGGTGGCGATCAGGTCATCCACTCTCCCATCGACGGCAGCCGCCTGGGCGCGGTGCGCCTGCAAAGCGCCGCCGAGGTGGAGCAGAAGATCGGCCGCGCCGCCCATGCTTTCGACGCCTGGCGCAAGGTGCCGGCGCCTCGTCGCGGCGAACTGGTGCGGCTGTTCGGCGAGGAGTTGCGGGCAAGCAAGGCCGCCTTGGGCGAACTGGTGTCCTGGGAGGCCGGCAAGATCACCCAGGAAGGCCTGGGCGAAGTGCAGGAAATGATCGACATCTGCGACTTCGCCGTCGGCCTGTCGCGCCAGCTCTACGGCCTGACCATCGCCTCCGAGCGCCCTGGCCACCACATGCGCGAAACCTGGCATCCGCTGGGCGTGGTCGGGGTCATCAGCGCCTTCAACTTCCCGGTCGCCGTGTGGTCGTGGAATACCGCGCTGGCGCTGGTGTGCGGCAACTCGGTGGTGTGGAAGCCGTCGGAGAAAACCCCGCTCACCGCGTTGGCCTGCCAGGCGCTGTTCGAGCGCGCGCTGAAGAAGTTCGGTGATGCGCCGGAGTATCTGAGCCAGGTGGTGATCGGCGATCGCAGCGCCGGTGAAGCCCTGGTGGACGACGTGCGCGTCGCTCTGATCAGCGCCACCGGCAGTACCCGCATGGGTAGCGAAGTCGGCCCGCGCGTAGCGGCTCGCTTCGGCCGCAGCATTCTCGAACTGGGCGGCAACAACGCGATGATCCTGGCGCCCAGCGCCGACCTCGACATGGCCGTGCGCGCCGTGCTGTTCAGCGCCGTCGGCACGGCCGGGCAGCGCTGCACCACGCTGCGTCGGCTGATCGCCCACGAGTCGGTGAAGGACGAATTCGTCAGCCGCCTGAAGACGGCCTACTCCAAGGTGCGCATCGGCCATCCGCTGGAAGGCAACCTGGTCGGCCCGCTGATCGACGAGCGCAGCTTCCTGGCCATGCAGGGCGCGCTGGAGCAGGCCCGCGGCGAAGGCGGCGTGGTGTTCGGCGGCGAGCGCCAACTGGCCGATAAATTCCCCAACGCCTATTACGTGGCGCCGGCCATCGTCGAAATGCCCGAGCAGAGCGATGTGGTGCGCAGCGAGACCTTCGCGCCGATCCTCTACGTGGTGCCCTACAAGGACTTCAACGATGCAGTGGCGCTGAACAACGGCGTGCCCCAGGGGCTGTCGTCCTGCATCTTCACCACCGACCTGCGCGAGGCGGAAGCCTTCATCTCGGCGGTGGGCAGCGACTGCGGCATCGCCAACGTCAACATCGGCCCCAGCGGCGCGGAGATCGGCGGCGCCTTCGGTGGCGAGAAGGAAACCGGCGGCGGCCGCGAGTCCGGCTCCGACGCCTGGAAGGGCTATATGCGCCGGCAGACCAACACCGTGAACTACTCGCGGGAACTGCCGTTGGCCCAGGGCATAGTCTTCGATTGATGACCAACGCGCCGGCCCCGTCAGAGGGCCGGCGCTGCACCACGCTTCGCCTGCCATTCACAAGATTCACCGATAAGGATCGCTGGATGTCGCTTCGCCAAGAATGTCTGTGGGAATACCTGACCCCCGACCGCCCGGAAGCTCCGGAGCTGCGCGGGGATCGCAAGGTCGACGTGTGTGTCATCGGCGCGGGCTTCACCGGCCTCTCCGCGGCGCTGCATCTGCTGGAGCGCGACCAGACGGTCTGTGTGCTGGAAGCCCACACCACCGGGCATGGCGGCTCGGGGCGCAACGTCGGGCTGGTCAACGCCGGCCTGTGGATTCCCCCGGACGAAATCGAAGCGGGCATGGGGGCGGAGGTCGGCCAGCGAGTCAACCGCATGCTCGGCAACGCGCCCTCGCTGGTGTTCTCTTTGATCGACAAGTACGGCATCGATTGCCAGGCGCGCCGCGAAGGCACCCTGCATATGGCGCACAACGCCCGTGGCCTGGCCGACCTGCGTAGCCGCTGCGAGCAGTGGGGGCGCCGTGGCGCTCCGGTGGAACTGCTCACCGGCAGCGAATGCGAACAGGCCTGCGGCACCGACAAGATCGCCGGCGCGCTGCTCGATCGCCGCGCCGGTACGCTCAACCCCATGGCCTACGTCAGCGGCCTCGCCCGTGCGGTCGTTGGGCTGGGCGGTGAGCTGTACCACCATTCCCCGGTGGTTGGCCTGGTGCGCGTCGGTAACGCGTGGAACGTGATCACTGCCGGGGGCGTGGTCACCGCCGAGCAGGTGGTGATCGCCTCCAGCGCCTACACCGAAGGTGAGTGGACAGAACTGCGCCGCACCTTCTTCCCCGGTTACTACTACCAGGTTGCCTCGCGTCCGCTGGAGGGCGCGGAAGCCGCGCGCATCCTGCCGGGCGGGCAGGGCTCCTGGGATACCCGCCAGGTACTGAGCAGCATCCGCCGCGATGCCGATGGCCGCCTGTTGCTCGGCAGCCTCGGCAAGGGCACCGGCAAACCGGCGTGGTTCCTGAAGAGCTGGGCGGATCGCATCCAGCAGCATTACTTCCCCAGGCTGGGCAAGGTGGACTGGGAGTTCACCTGGACCGGCTGCATCGACTTCACCCCCGACCACCTCATGCGCCTGTTCGAGCCGGCGCCGGGGCTGGTCGCCATGAGCGGCTACAACGGCCGCGGTGTCACCACCGGCACGGTGGTGGGCAAGGCCTTCGCCGACTTCCTGCTGGACGGGGATGCCAGCGCCTTGCCGATGCCGCTGCGGCCGATGGAGGAAATCTCCGCCGTGGGCCTGCGCAGCTGTCTGTACGAGGCCGGCTTCTCCCTTTACCACGCCGGGCAATGCCTGCGGGTGGTGATCTGAGCCTGCCGCGAAGGCGGCGCAAGCCGCCTCCGGGGTTGCCCGCCAACGCTCGCTGCACTTTGGTCTAGCCTCTTATGGTGCGTTACCCCGACGGGTCTGCACCGCGGATGTGCAGTTCGGTGACAGCGATGGTTACGGTTGGGGTTGCGCCTGTGGTGGCTGGAAAAAGACAGCTCACGGGAAGGCTGGTTGCACCCTTTCGGCTTCCGGGTTGCACCTTATGCTTTCAATGGGTTGCACGTGTCTAGGGCTTGATATCTGCCAGCTCGAGCTGTTTTCGCTGTAGGACTTGGTTAATAACAAAAACGAATGGCACGCCGCTTGCTGTTGATTGATCGCTAAGTCGCTGAATCGCACACGAGAAATCGCCAACAAGAAATACAACGCGCCATTACAAAAACCCTCAGGAGCAAAACTCCATGTCGCAGAAGATTTACAGAAAAGGTTTTCTGGCTCTGGCGGTCACCACCGCGCTGGGCATGTCTTCCGTAGTACAGGCCGATGTCGTTATCGGGGTCGCAGGACCGCACACCGGGGCCAACGCCTCGTTCGGGGAGCAGTACTGGCGTGGGGCTAGCCAGGCCGCGGAAGACATCAACGCCGCCGGCGGTATCAATGGCGAGAAGATCAAGCTGGTGAAGGCGGACGACGCCTGCGAGCCGAAACAGGCCGTGGCCGTGGCCAACCGCCTGGTGGACCAGGACAAGGCAGTCGCCGTGGTCGGCCACTTCTGCTCCTCCTCCACCATCCCCGCCTCGGAGGTCTACGACGAGGCCGGCATCATCGCCATCACCCCTGGTTCCACCAACCCGCAGGTCACCGAGCGCGGTCTTTCCGGCATGTTCCGCATGTGCGGCCGTGACGACCAGCAGGGCGTGGTCGCCGGCGACTACATCGTTGACGTGCTCAAGGCCAAGAAAGTCGCGGTGATCCACGACAAGGACACCTACGGCCAGGGCCTGGCGGACGCTACCCGTGCCCAGCTGAACAAGCGCGGCGTGAAGGAAGTGCTTTATGAAGGCCTGACCCGCGGCGAGAAGGACTTCAACGCCCTGGTCACCAAGATCCGCGCCTCGGGCGCAGAGGTCGTCTATTTCGGCGGCCTGCACCCGGAAGCCGGCCCGCTGGTTCGTCAGATGCGCGAGCAGGGCCTGACTGCCAAGTTCATGTCCGACGACGGTATCGTCACCGACGAACTGGTCACCACCGCTGGCGGCCCGCAATACGTCAAGGGTGTGCTGATGACCTTCGGCGCCGACCCGCGCCTGATTCCGGACGGCAAGGCCGTGGTGGAGAAATTCCGCGCCAACGGCTTCGAGCCCGAAGGCTACACCCTCTATGCCTACTCTTCGGTACAGGCCCTGGCCGCCGCCTTCAATGGCGCGGGCAAGACCGACCCGGCCAAGGCCAGCGCCTGGCTGAAGGCTAATCCGGTGCAGACCGTGATGGGCAAGAAGGAGTGGGACAAGAAAGGCGACCTGAAAGTCTCCGACTACGTGGTCTACGAGTGGGACGACAAGGGCAAGTACCACCAGCTCGACGCGTTCAAGAAGTAACCGCCTGACCCGGCCGGCGCCGCTACCCGCGGCGCCGGCTTCCCCGCAGGTCGGCGGTACGCGCGCAGCTGGTCACGAGCCGGTGATTGCGCGAGCCGTCAGCCTTTCCTGCCCTGCTTGCGCGAGTACCCAATCGTGGACGGTATCTTCCTTCAGCAAATGATCAACGGGCTGACCCTGGGGTCGGTCTACGGGCTGATCGCCATCGGCTACACGATGGTTTACGGCATCATCGGCATGATCAACTTCGCCCACGGCGAGGTCTACATGATCTCCGCCTATCTCTCGGCAGTGGCCCTGGCCCTGCTGGCCTTCTTCGGCCTGCAGTCGTTCCCGCTGCTGATCCTGGGCACCCTGGTCTTCACCATCTTCGTCACCGGCGTGTACGGCTGGGTGATCGAGCGCATCGCCTACAAGCCGCTGCGCAACTCCACGCGCCTGGCGCCGCTGATCTCCGCCATCGGCATGTCGCTGATCCTGCAGAACTACGTGCAGCTGGCCCAGGGCCCGCGCCAGCAAGGCGTGCCGACCCTGCTCGACGGCGCCTTCAAGTTCCATATCGGCGAAGGCTTCGTGCAGCTGACCTACACCAAGGTGTTCATCCTCATCGCCGCCTTCGTCGGCATGGGCGTGCTGACTTACGTGATCCAGTACACCAAGCTCGGGCGCATGTGCCGCGCCACCCAGCAGGACCGCAAGATGGCCTCGATCCTGGGGATCAACACCGACCGGGTGATCTCCTACGTGTTCATCATCGGCGCCGCCATGGCCGCGCTGGCCGGCGTGCTGATCACCATGAACTACGGCACCTTCGACTTCTACGCCGGCTTCATCATCGGCATCAAGGCGTTCACCGCCGCGGTGCTCGGCGGCATCGGCTCGCTGCCCGGCGCCATGCTTGGCGGCCTGATCCTGGGCGTGGCCGAGGCGCAGTTCTCCGGCATGGTGAACACCGACTTCAAGGATGTGTTCGCCTTCGGCCTGCTGGTGACCATCCTGATCTTCCGACCGCAAGGGCTCCTGGGTCGTCCCCAGGTATCGAAGGTGTAAGCATGATGTCCGCAACCCAGACCTCAGCCGCGCCGAAGCCGGCGCGCATCGATATCAGGAAGAGCCTTGTCGACACCGTTCTCGCCGGGCTGATCGCCCTGATCGTGTTCGGCCCCATCGTCGGCATCGTGCTCGATGGCTACAGCTTCAAGGTCGAACCGGTTCGCCTGGCCTGGATGATCGGCGCGGTGATGCTCGGTCGCCTGCTGCTCAGCCTGTTCCTGCAGACGCCCGCCGGCCTGCGCATCATGGACCGCTTCGAGAGCTCCGACTCGGGCATCAGCGTACTGCCGCCGGGCTACAAGACGCGCCTGCGCTGGATAGTCCCGATCGTCATCGTGGCCGCGGTGATCTTCCCGTTCTTCGCCAGCAAGTACCTGCTCACGGTGATCATCCTCGGGTTGATCTACGTGTTGCTGGGCCTGGGCCTGAACATCGTGGTCGGCCTCGCCGGCCTGCTCGACCTCGGCTACGTGGCCTTCTACGCCATCGGCGCCTACGGCCTGGCGCTGGGCTACCAGTACCTGGGCCTGGGCTTCTGGACGGTGCTGCCGCTGGCTGCCATCGTTGCCGCGCTGGCGGGGGCGCTGCTGGGCTTTCCGGTACTGCGAATGCACGGTGACTACCTGGCCATCGTGACCCTGGGCTTCGGCGAGATCATTCGCCTGATCCTCAACAACTGGCTGTCGTTCACTGGTGGCCCGAACGGCATGCCGGTGCCGGCACCGACCTTCTTCGGCCTCGAATTCGGCCGCCGGGCGAAGGACGGCGGCACGCCGATCCACGAGTTCCTCGGCATCGATTACAACCAGAACTTCAAGTTCCTGTTCATCTACATCGTGCTGTTCCTGGTCGTCATGCTGGTGCTCTACATCAAGCACCGGCTGACTCGCATGCCGGTGGGCCGTGCCTGGGAAGCGCTGCGCGAGGACGAGATCGCCTGCCGCGCCATGGGCCTGAACCACGTGCTGGTGAAGCTCTCGGCGTTCATGCTGGGCGCCTCCACCGCAGGGTTGGCGGGCGTGTTCTTCGCCAGCTACCAGGGCTTCGTCAACCCGTCGTCCTTCACCTTCTTCGAGTCGGCGCTGATCCTCGCCATCGTGGTGCTGGGCGGCATGGGGTCGACGGTGGGCGTGGTGATCGCCGCCTTCGTCCTCACCGTCGTGCCAGAACTGCTGCGCAGCTTCGCTGACTACCGCGTGCTGCTGTTCGGCATCCTTATGGTGCTGATGATGATCTGGCGCCCGCGCGGGCTGATACGCATCAGCCGCTCGGGCTTCGCCGTACGCAAGGGGGTGGCGCCATGAGCGGCGACAAGATCCTCAGCGTCGAGCACCTGATGATGCACTTCGGCGGCATCAAGGCGCTCAACGACGTCAACCTCGACGTGGAGCGCGGCTCCATCACCGCGCTGATCGGCCCCAACGGCGCCGGCAAGACCACGGTGTTCAACTGTCTCACCGGCTTCTACAAGGCCACCGGCGGCAACATCCTGCTCAACACCCAGGGCGGCACCACCGACGTCATCAAGGTGCTCGGCCAGCCGTTCCAGGGCGGCGACTTCGTCAACCCGGCGCAGTTCGGCAACCGCCTCTACTACAAGATGTTCGGCGGCACCCACCTGGTGAACCGCGCGGGGCTCGCGCGGACCTTCCAGAACATCCGGCTGTTCCGCGAGATGTCGGTGGTGGAGAACCTGCTGGTGGCCCAGCACATGTTCGTCAATCGCAACCTCATCGCCGGTGTGCTCAATACCCCCGGCTACCGCCGCGCGGAAAGCGAAGCGCTGGATCACGCCTTCTACTGGCTGGAAGTGGTGGACCTGGTGGACTGCGCCAACCGCCTGGCCGGCGAGATGTCCTACGGGCAGCAGCGTCGCCTGGAGATTGCCCGCGCCATGTGCACCCGGCCCGAGTTGATCTGCCTGGACGAACCGGCCGCCGGCCTCAACCCGGCCGAAACCCAGGCCCTGGCGCGCATCGTGCGCTACCTGCGCGACCACCACGGCATCACCGTGCTGCTGATCGAGCACGACATGGGCATGGTGATGAACATCTCCGACCATATCATCGTGCTCGACCACGGCGTGGTCATCGCCCGTGGCGGCCCGGAGGAGATTCGCCACAACGACAAGGTCATTGCCGCCTATCTCGGCGCAGACGAAGAGGAGCTGGCATGACGGCGCCGATGTTGGAATTCCGTGAGGTGGATGTGTTCTACGGGCCGATCCAGGCGCTGAAGAAAGTCTCGCTGACCGTCAACGAAGGGGAGACCGTGGCGCTGATCGGCGCCAACGGCGCGGGCAAGTCGACGCTCCTGATGTCGATCTTCGGCCAGCCGCGCGCGGCGGGCGGCGCGATCCTCTACAAGGGCCAGGACATCCGCCAGAAGTCCGCGCACTACGTGGCCTCCAACGGCATCGCGCAGTCGCCGGAAGGGCGCCGGGTGTTCCCCGACATGACCGTGGAGGAGAACCTGCTGATGGGCACCATCCCCATCGGCATGGACCACGCCCAGGACGACATGCAGCGCATGTTCGACCTCTTCCCGCGCCTGAAGGAGCGGCGCAACCAGCGCGCCATGACCATGTCCGGCGGCGAGCAGCAGATGCTCGCCATCGCCCGCGCGCTGATGAGCCGGCCCAAGCTGCTGTTGCTCGACGAACCGTCCCTGGGCCTGGCGCCCATCGTGGTCAAGCAGATCTTCCAGACCTTGCGCGAACTGGCGCAGAGCGGGATGACACTGTTCCTCGTGGAGCAGAACGCCAACCACGCGCTGAAGCTGTCCGACCGCGGCTACGTGATGGTCAACGGCGAGATCCGCCTGAGCGGCACAGGGGCGGAACTGCTGGGCAACCAGGAGGTTCGCAACGCGTATCTGGGCGGGCACTGACGCCTTCGCCTTTCGTAGGAGCGGACGGAGTCCGCTCCTACGATTCCTTCACCGCTTTCCCGAAGAGGGGTTTCCATGCAAGACCTCCGCTTCCTCACCAACGCCGACGTTGCCGAACGACTGAGTTATCCCCAGTTGATCGAAGCCCTGCGCATCGGCCTCGCCGGAGCCTGCGAAGCCCCGGTGCGCGGCTGTCATGAACTGCCCGGCAACGCCTCGTTGCTGACCATGCCGGTGTGGCGGCCGGGGCAGGACATCGGCGTGAAGCTGGTCACCGTATTCCCCGATAACGGCGCGAAGAACCTGCCGGCGGTGGCCGCCTTGTTCTGCCTGTTCGACGGACAGACCGGCCATCCGCTGGCGATGCTCGAAGCTTCGGAAATGACCGCCCGGCGCACCGCCTGCACCTCCGCGTTGGCCGCCGATTACCTGGTACGCCGCGACGCACGGCGGCTGCTGATCGTCGGCAGCGGCACCCTGGCGCCGCATATGGTCCGCGCCCACTGCTCGGTGCGCGAGTACGAGGACATCGCCCTCTGGGGGCGCCAGGAAGACAAGGTGCAAGCGCTGGTGAAGCAGTTGCAGGACGAAGGCTATCCCGTCCACGCCAGTGCCGATCTGCGCGGTGGCGTGGCAGCGGCGGACTGCATCAGTTGCGTCACCACTTCCCGCGAGCCCATCGTCCACGGCGCCTGGCTGCGCTCGGGTTGCCACCTCGATCTGGTCGGAGCCTTCCTGCCGTCCATGCGCGAGACCGACAGCGAAGCCGTGCGCCGTGCGCGCATCGTCGTCGACACCCGCGAAGGTTCACTGGCAGAGGCGGGCGATCTGCTGATTCCCCTGGGCGAAGGCGTGATCGACGAGCGCGCTATCGACTGTCAGTTGGCCGACCTCCTGAACGGTCGCGGCGCGCGCAAGGACGATAGCGAGATCACCCTGTTCAAGTCCGTGGGTTATGCACTGGAAGACCTGGTCGCGGCGCGCCTGCTCCTGCAGTGAAGTTGTCCCGAAATTCTGTGGGCGGCGCTGTGGATAACATCTGGGAGAACCTTGCGAGCCCGCGTGACAACGGGCGCCGGCAGTACCGCTCGTTTTCTGTTCGATTGCCCTGCAACCCCTGTATGGATGGACAGTTACCACTTCGTGGAAAAGTTCCGCAGTTCCGATAGTTGTCCCCGTCAGCCGTTGAAAGACTTGTGGATAACCTTGGGAAGAACGGCTCCAGCGCAGAGGCGACGCGGCCTGTGCTGAAGCGCTTGAAAATCGTCCAGGGGGAATGCGCTCTTCCGCTTGCCCACAGAAACCGTGGAGCAGCCTGTGGACAAGATGGGCGCAACTCTCGGCAGGCCCACAGCCATGGGCCTTTCACGCGGCTGTTCGGGTTTTATCCAGCACCGCTGTAACGCAACGCGGCGAGTTCGGGCTGTTATGCTCGGCCGACCGACAAGAACGCGCACCGCACGACTCCCCGGCATGCATCGGCGACGGCAGTGCCCTGCAAGAGGATATCTGTGATGACCACTCCCACTCTGTTCATTACCGGCGCCACCTCCGGCTTCGGCGAAGCCTGTGCCCGGCGTTTCGCCCGTGACGGCTGGTCGCTGGTGATCACCGGTCGCCGCGAGGAGCGCCTCAATGCGCTGGCCCAGGAGCTTTCCGCCGAGACCGAGGTGCTGCCGCTGGTGCTCGACGTGCGTGATCGCGCGGCCATGACCGCAGCGGTGGACCGCCTGCCGGAGAGGTTCGCCAAGCTGCGTGGCCTGATCAACAACGCCGGCCTCGCCCTGGGGGCCGACCCGGCGCAGGAGTGCGAGCTGGACGACTGGGACACCATGGTCGACACCAACATCAAGGGCCTGATGTACGCCACCCGCCTGCTGCTGCCGCGTCTGATCGCCCATGGTCCGGGCGCGAGCATCCTCAATCTGGGCTCGGTTGCTGGTCACTGGCCCTATCCGGGCGGCCACGTGTATGGCGCGACCAAAGCCTTCGTCGAGCAGTTCTCGCTGAACCTGCGTTGCGACCTGCAGGGCACCGGCGTGCGTGTCACCAACCTCGAGCCGGGCATGTGCGAGAGCGAGTTCTCCCTGGTGCGCTTCGGCGGTGATCAGGCGAAGTACGACAAGACCTATGCCGGCGCCGAGCCGATCCAGTCCGCAGACATCGCCGAGACCATCCACTGGATCCTGAACCAGCCGCCGCACATCAACATCAACACCCTGGAAATCATGCCGGTGAGCCAGGCCTGGGCGGGCTTCTCGGTGCATCGCAAGGGGTGATTTTTGTGCGGGGGGTTACCCTCACCCCAGCCCTCCCCCAGAGGGGCCGTTCGTCCCGGCTGATGGCGTGGTTTCGATCTGCTCCAGACCGTCCCTCTCCCTCCGGGAGAGGGCTGGGGTGAGGTGCTGTTGACCCTACAGATAAGGCGTCAGCCTGCGAGCAACCAGGCACCTGCACCCGCCGAAGCCAGCCCGGCGAAGCGCACCAGCGGCGCCGCCGCCTGAGGCAACACGCGAACCAGACCGTAACCTGCCCCATGCAGCGCAGCCGTTGCGGCAACGAAACCGCCGGCGTACAGCCACGGACTGCTCAGGTCCGGCAGTTCCAGCCCGTGTGCCACGCCGTGGGCGAGAGCGAACAGCGCAGTGACGCCCATCGCCACCGCCAGCGGCGGACGCACCGCCAGCGCCACGCACAGGCCCAGCGCCAATACCGAAGCGGAGATGCCGGTCTCCATGAACGGAATCCCCAGCCCCTCGAAGCCCAGCAGCCCGCCGATCAGCATGGTGCCGACGAAGGTGCAGGGCAGCGCCAGGCGTGCGGCGCCCTGTTGCTGGGCGGCCCAGAGGCCGACGGCGAGCATCGCCAGCAGGTGGTCGAGGCCGGTGATGGGGTGGGCGATGCCGGCGATCAGGCCGTGGTCGCCGTGGCCCGGATGAGCGAAGGCCACTGCCGGGGTGAGGAACAGCGCCAGGCTGTAGAGGGCTTTACGCAGGGTCATGGTCATTCCTTGGTCTGTGGGGCTGTTCAGGCTGCAGTCAGCAGTCCCTGGCGCTCGATGAAGGTGATGATCTCGGCCAGGCCCTGGCCGGTCTTCTGGTTGCTGAAGACGAAGGGCTTGTCGCCGCGCATGCGCGAGGCGTCCTGGTCCATCACTTCCAGCGAGGCGCCCACCAGCGGGGCGAGGTCGATCTTGTTGATCACCAGCAGGTCGGACTTGCAGATGCCCGGTCCGCCCTTGCGCGGGATCTTGTCGCCGGCAGAGACGTCGATCACGTAAAGGGTCAGGTCCGACAGCTCAGGGCTGAAGGTAGCCGAGAGGTTGTCGCCGCCGGACTCCACCAGGATCAGGTCGAGGCCGGGGAAGCGGCGGTTGAGCTGGTCCACCGCCTCCAGGTTGATCGAGGCATCCTCGCGGATTGCCGTGTGGGGGCAGCCGCCGGTTTCCACGCCGATGATCCGCTCCGGCTCCAGCGCCTCGTTGCGTACCAGGAACTGTGCGTCTTCCTGGGTATAGATGTCATTGGTGACCACGGCGATGTTGTAGCGCTGGCGCAAGGCGCGGCACAGCGCCAGGGTCAGGGCGGTCTTGCCGGAGCCCACCGGGCCGCCGATGCCGACGCGAAGAGGTTGAGAGTTCATGGCAGTTCTCCTAGGAGCGGAACAGACGGCTGTATTGGGTTTCGTGAGTCATGCAGGCCAGCGCGAGACCGAAGGGCGCGCCGCCATGGGGATCGTTTTCCAGCGCGGCCTGGCAGGCGACGTCGAGCTCGGGTAGCAATTGCGACGTGAGCTTCTGCGCGGCCAATTGGCCCAGCGGCAGGGTTTTCATCAGTACCGCCAGCTGGTTCTCCAGCCAGCTCCACAGCCAGGCGCCGAGGGCCTGTTCCGGGGAAAGTTCCCAGGCGCGGGCGGCCAGCGCCCAGGCGGCGGCGAAGGAGGGAGCGGCCTGCTCGGCGAGGCACTGGCGAGCGGGCGCGTCCAGCTCGGGCAGGGCTTCGAGCAACTGGCCGAGGGAGAAGCCCATCTGCCGGTTCTCCAGACCCAGCTCGCGCGTTTCGCGGCTGGCGCGGTGGCGCTCTGCGGCGTCGCGCAGGGCGTCCCAATCACCGGCTTGGGCGGCACGCAGCAGCTCGGCCAGCAGCGGGCCTTCGAAGCGCGCGAGGTTCAGGTGCAGTTGATCGGTCAGCCAGGTGCGTGCGCTGTCGGCATCCTTGACCTGGTCCTGGTCGATGGCGCTTTCCAGCCCTTGCGAGTAGCAGTAGCCGCCGATGGGCAACTGCGGGCTGGCCAGGCGCAGCAGTGCCCAGAGGGGGGTCACCGGCGCACTCCGAACTGATGCAGCTTCGGCGCGTAGTTGAATTCTTCTTCGCCCTGATGCGAATGATGATGCCCGCCGCCGTAGGCACCGTGTTCCGGCTGGAAGGGCGCTTCGATGGCCTCCACCGTGGCGCCGAGCTGGTCGAGCATGGCCTTGAGTACGTAGTCGTCGAGCAGGCGTAGCCAACCTTCACCGACCTGCAGGGCAACGTGGCGATTGCCCAGGTGATAAGCCGCGCGGTTCAGCTCGCGGGCGTTGGCGCAGGTGACGTGGAGCAGCTTCTCCGGCGCGGCGCAGACGCGCACCACGCGTCCGTCGTTGGCCAGCAGGAATTCGCCATCGGCCAGCGGCGACTGGCCGCGTTCGAGGAACAGCCCGACGTCTTCACCCCCGGTGCTGAAGCAGCGCAGGCGGCTTTTGCTGCGCGCCTCATAGTTCAGGCGCAGTTCGGCGTCCCAGTGTTCGCGGGGTTCGATTCGTTGGTGGATGACCAGCATGGCAGTGTCCGGCAGTAGCAATGGCAGTGCTACAGCAAGGGGCTTGCCAGTGCAGGCGGCGGTCAGTGCTGGCGCGGCCTGGCGGGGTTGTCCGAGCGATCAGGAATGGTGCGCGTGGGCAAGGATGGTGCGCACGAAAACGGTGCGCACCATGTCGGGGCAATGGGCTCTTTGTAGGAGCGAGGGGGCGCCTACAGGATTTTCGTTAGGGCCGCGAACCGATCCCGGTCCAGTGCTTGGCGCCGATCATGATGAAGCGCAACTGCTGGGTGATCTTCGCCTGGGGCGAGAGGTGCGTCGGCAGGCTCTCCGCCGGCGGGTCGATCAGTTCGGGCAGGGTGGCGAACACCGTCTTGACGACCAGATCGGCGATCACGTCGATGTCCTGGCCGCCCAGGTGCGGCAGCTTGTTGAGTAGCGCCAGGTCAGCGGCCAGGTCGTCGGTGATGCGCTGGCGCAGGGCACCTACGGCCTGGCGGATCGGGTGCGAGCCGCCGTACTGCTCGCGGGCGAGGAAGAGGAACTGGGTGCGGTTGGCGGTGACGGCATCGAGGAAGATGCGCACCGATGCCTCGATCACGCCGCCCAGCTCGAACTCGTTGCGGCGCACCACGCGCAGGGTTTCGCGGAAGGTTTCGTCGACGTCCGCCACCAGCGCAAGGCCGAGTTGGTCCATGTCGGTGAAGTGCCGGTAGAAGCCCGCCGGGACGATGCCCGCCGTCTTCGCCACTTCGCGCAGGCTCAGGGTGCCGAAGCCGCGGCCGCTGTCCATCAGGCTCCGCGCGGCATCCATCAGGGCCAGGCGGGTCTGTTGTTTCTGTTCGGCGCGGGGAGTGGACATACGGCGATCCATGACAAAGGCGCAGGCACTCTAGCAAAAGCCGCTCGGCGTTTGGGAAGTTCCTGATGGCAATAGTGAACAGGTGTTGACTGAAAACTCCTACCCATGAGATTTTAAGTGAACACCTGTTTACTGTTCGGTCACGCCCAATGTCGCTGCTGCCCTTTTCCACTCTGAGCCTGATCCAGCCGCTGCTCGCTCCGCTGTGTTCGCTGGTGCGCAACCAGTGGCTGCGCGAGGCGGATGTCGATGCGTGGCTGCGGGTGCTCAATCGCGGCTGGTCATTGCAACGCGTGTATGCACGGGTCGAGGCGCGGCAATGGGTGGCGGATGATATGCTGGAGCTGCGCCTGCGCCCCAACGCCCATTGGCGCGGTGCGCGCCCCGGGCAGCACCTGCAGTTGTTCGTCGAGCACGACGGCGTGCGCCACAGCCGCAGCTATAGCCTGACGCGCATCGCCGATGACGGCTGCCTGGAGATTGCCGTGAAGCGGCAGCCGGGCGGGCGGGTGTCTTCCCTGCTGGTGCAGCAGCTGTGCGTGGGCGATGTGCTGGAGCTGGGCCGACCGGACGGCGACCTGAGCTGGCCGCTCGATGACCAGGGCGTGCTGCTGCTGGCTGCCGGGAGCGGGCTGACGCCGCTGCTCGGTTTGCTGCGCGAGGCCTTGGCGCGCGGCTACAACGGGCCGGTGACGCTGCTGCATTACGTCCGCGAGCGCGGGCAGAAAGCCTTCGTGGCTGGCCTGGACGCCTTGGCGCGGCAGTATCCGAACCTGGAGTTGCGCTGGTCGCTGAGCGGCGATACGGCGCTGGCAGGCGAATTGTCCGGGCGCTTTCAGCCGGAGCACGTCTGCGGCCTGGACGGGCGCCACGTGCTGGCCTGCGGCCCCGGTGGTTTCGTCGAGAGCGTGCGCCTGGCGTTAGGTGCCAGCAGCCGCAGCCTGCAGGTGGAAAGCTTCAGCCCGCCGAGCTGGGATGAGCGCGCGCCGGCGCAGTCCGTAAGCCTGCGCTTTGCCCGTAGCGCGCTGGAGGTGGCGGGTGACAGCCGCCGCAGCCTGCTGGAACAGGCCGAAGCCAACGGTCTGCGCCCGGTACACGGTTGCCGCCAGGGCGTTTGCACGAGTTGCACCTGCACCCTGGTCAGCGGCTGCGTGCGCGATCTGCGTAGCGGCGAGCTGTTCAGCGAACCGGGTCAGCCCATCCGCATCTGTGTCAGCGCGCCCCAGGGCGACCTGACTGTCGATCTCTGAATATTCCGGAAGCCATCGCCATGCGTGAAGACCGCGATCTGACCGCCGCCGAGCTGGCGGCCTTCGGTGCCGAACTGGACGCCCTGCGCCAGCGCACCCTGCACGACCTGGGGGCAAAAGACGCCCGCTACATCCGCCGCATTCGCGCGGCGGTGCGCTTCTGCTGCTGGAGCGGCCGCGCGCTGCTGATGGCCGGCTGGTTCCCGCCGACCTGGCTGCTGGGCACTTTGCTGCTCGGGCTGGGCAAGATCCTGGAGAACATGGAGCTGGGCCATAACGTCATGCATGGCCAGTACGACTGGATGAACGACCCGGAGCTTTCCGGGCAGCGCTACGAGTGGGACATCGTCGGTCCTTCGGACTTCTGGCGGCACACGCACAACCATGTGCACCACACCTACACCAACGTGCTGGGCATGGATGACGACGTGGGCTACGGCGTGGTGCGGCTGTTCCCGGAGCAGAAGTGGAAGCCGTTCTACCGCTGGCAGCCGCTGTGGGTGACGCTCCAGGCGCTGCTGTTCCAGTACGCCGTGGCGGTTCAGCACCTGCGCCTGGACAAGTACGTGAAGGGGCGGATGGGGAAGGAAGAACTGCGCCCGCTGCTGCGCCAGTTCAACGCCAAGGTCGGGCGCCAGTGGGTCAAGGACTACATCGTGTTCCCGCTGCTCGGCCTGATCACCGGCGCCTTCGGCGCGGTGCTGCTGGGCAACGTCATCGCCAACCTGATGCGCAACCTGTGGACCTTCACGGTGATCTTCTGCGGCCACTTCACCGAGAAGGCCGCGGTGTTCCCGCCCGAGGTACTGCAGGACGAGACGCGCGGCCACTGGTATCTGCGCCAGCTGCGCGGGTCGAGCAACCTGGAAGGCGGGCCGATCTTCCACATCATGACCGGCAACCTCAGCCACCAGATCGAGCACCACCTCTATCCGGACCTGCCCGCGCGGCGTTATGCGGCACTATCGCGGGAGGTTCGAGAGATCGCTGCGCGCTACGGCCAGACCTACAACAGCGGCCGCTTGTCGGCGCAGTTCGCCACGGTGCTCAAGCGCATCTGGGTCCATCGTCGACCCACCGTTCCGGCCCGCGCCTGATCCGGATCAGGCGCGGCGGGAATGCGGCGAGGCGACTTCTTCACGCAGGGCGCGCAACTCGGCGGCGTCCTGATTGAGATGGTGGATGGCCTTGAGCAGTCTCTGCCGGAGCAGGTCGTCCTGGACCTGTTCGGCCGCCCGCATGACCTCCAGGGCCGTGGCCTCGTTGTTGCTGGCGACGGCGTCGAGGGTCTTTCGCAGGCTGCGGGTTGCGTGGTTCACGTTGGTGTTCTCCTGAAAACTGCACGCACCCTACGACCTGATTATTTCCAATAAATTTCAACAAGTTGCTTTCTGATCGGCGGTCATGATGTCGCAGCGGTGGCGCATCGATTCAGAAAGCATGCACAGCGCCGGCAGGGGCACCAGGTTGAACAGCAGGCGGCCGATCCCCCGCCGTAATGAATGGCACCCAAGTCCTCCAGCGGCCGGTCGGATAAGCGTGTGTGCAGGCGGTAGACAACGCCGCGGGCGAGGCCGAAGGCGAAGAGCCATATCAGCAGGATGGCGGGGCATTAGAGCAGGAAAGACTTGAGATCCCGGAGCAGCGTGGCGATTCTCCAGGTACATGCTGCTTAGGATCGATCCTGCGACGGTATGGTTTCATGCAACTGAAGGCACGAGGTCTGATAGCCGGCGGGGTGTTGCAGCACCATAATGCGCGGCTTCGTAAAACCTGTGATCTTTGTCGCGCCAGCACTGTCCGATATCGGGACGGTTTTTTCGTCGCCGCACTCTTTCATCCCATTTGCCTGCCGGACTCGCCATGTTCAGCCCGCTCGTCACCTTTCCCGCGCTCTACACAGCCACGCTGCTGATGCTCGCCGGCTCCGGCCTGTTCACCACCTATATGGGCCTGCGCCTGACCCAGGAGGGTGTCAGCGACCTGTGGGTCGGCGGCCTGATGGCGGCCTACTATTTCGGCCTGGTCTGCGGCGGCAAGTTCGGCCACAAGCTGATCGCAGGCTTCGGTCACATCCGTTCCTACGTGGCCTGCGCGGGCATGGCGACGGTGATCGTGCTGATCCACGCGCTGGTCTCGCAGCTGGAGGTGTGGATCGTGCTGCGCTTCGTGATGGGCGCCGTGATGATGAACCAGTACATGGTGATCGAGAGCTGGCTCAACGAGCAGGCTGAAGGACATCAGCGCGGCAAGGTGTTCGCCGGCTACATGGTGGCGGTGGACGCTGGCCTGGTGGTCGGCCAGGGCCTGCTGGCGCTGAGCCCGGCGCTGGATTACAAGCCGCTGCTGCTGGTCGCGATCTGCTTCTCCTCGTGCCTGATCCCGCTGGCGCTGACCCGCCGCGTCCACCCGGCCAAGCTGGTGGCGGCGCCGCTGGAGATCGGTTTCTTCTGGAAGCGCGTGCCGCAATCGCTGGGCACCATCTTCGTCGCCGGTCTGATGGTCGGCGCCTTCTACGGCCTGGCGCCGGTGTATGCGGCGCGCAACGGTCTGGACACCTCGCAGGCGAGCCTCTTCGTCGGCATGTGCATCGTCGCCGGCTTCTGTGCGCAGTGGCCGCTGGGCTGGTTGTCCGATAGGGTCAACCGCAGCTGGCTGATCCGCGCCAACGCCTTGCTGCTGTGCCTGGCGGCGGTGCCGATGTGGGGCCTGATCGAACTACCCTACGCGCTGCTGCTGGCCAATGGTTTCGTCACCGGCATGTTGCTGTTCACCCTCTATCCGCTGGCGGTGGCATTGGGCAACGACCATGTCGAACAGTCTCGCCGGGTGGCACTCTCGGCCATGCTGCTGACCACCTACGGCGTCGGCGCCTGTATCGGCCCGCTGTTCGCCGGCGCGATGATGCGCCACTTCGGCCCGGGCATGTTCTACATGCTGGTGTCGGCCTATGCGCTGATCCTGATCTTCTGGGTGCAACCCAAGCGCGTCACCGGTGTGCACCGTGTCGATGAGGCGCCATTGCATCACGTGGCCATGCCCGACACCGTCAGCCCGATGGCTGCAGCGCTGGACCCGCGCGTTGAGGAAGTGCCGGAGGAGCTGGTGGTGGAGGCACCGGCCAGTATCGGCCGCTCCGATGGCGAGCCGGATGGCGCCGAGAACAAGAGTTGACCGCGCTAGACAAACCGCAGAAATGAGAAAGCCCGGCAGATGCCGGGCTTTTCTTTCGCCTGTTCGGCGTATTTCGCGCCGATCAGGAAACACGCTTCAGGTGGGCATCGAATACGGTGTCACCACCGGACTCGGCGACCATGTTGCTGTGCAGCTTGTCGATGGTGTGCTCGGAGCCGTTCTCGGCAACGCGGACGTCTTCCATTTGCTTGTGCAGGCGGTCGATGGTGCGTTCGGAACCGTTGTCGGCGACGCGGGCATCGTCCATTTGCTTGTGCAGACGGTCGATGGTGCGTTCAGAGCCGTTGTCGGCGACGCGGGCACCGTCCATCTGCTTGTGCAGGCGGTCGATGGTGCGTTCGGAGCCATTATCCGCAACGCGGGGCTGGGCGCTCTGCTGCTGGAGTTGGTGCGTGCTGCGCGGGCCATTGTTGAGGATGGCCGGGGCGGCGAAGACGGCGCTGGCGGTCATCAGGGAGGTGAGTGCAAGGCTGAGGGCGATCTTGGTTTTCATGTTGGGTGGCTCCGAAAGGGGGCGGTTTGTTTTGGCTACGGGGTTATTTTCCCTTCGGATAAATCGATTTAAAAACGATGCTGGGTGATACAGAGCATCAGTGATGTCGATTATTTAGCCGGCTAATTTCAACTATCGCCGCCAATGATGGAACGACGAAAACCGCTCTAGGGCGGTGTCTTAAGGCGTTTCAAAGGAGATTTCAGGCAAGACGCCGTTACAAATCACGGGTGGCCTGGTATCGATGGCGTGCCGTTGCGGCTCTGGGGCGATAAGAAAGCCCGGCGGGGCCGGGCTTTTCTCTCACCTTGCGGTGTACTGCCTGGAGACTTATGCCTTCAGATGGGCGTTGAAGACGGTGTCGCCACCCGACTCGGCAACCATGTTGCTGTGCAACTGGTCGACGGTGTGCTCGGAGCCGTTCTCGGCCACGTTCATTTCGCTGTGCAGACGCTCGATGGTTTTGCTCGAACCGTTTTCAGCGACGCCCAGTTGCTTGTGCAGGCGATCGACGGTCTGGCTGGAGCCGTTCTCGGCGACGTTCATTTGCTGGTGCAGGCGGTCAACCGACTGGCTCGAACCGTTTTCTGCAACGCTCATCTCGCTGTGCAGACGGTCGATGGTTTTGCTCGAACCGTTTTCAGCGACGCCCAGTTGCTTGTGCAAGCGGTCGACGGTCTGGCTGGAGCCGTTCTCGGCGACGTTCATTTTCTGGATCAGGCGATCGACCGACTGGCTGGAGCCGTTTTCGGCGATACGTGCCTTGGCGGCGTCCAGTTGTTTCTGTTGTTGATCCAGGGTGCGCTCTGCGCCGTCCTGGACCAGAACCTGAGTCTGGCTGGCGTTGATGACCGGGGATTCCTGCTGGGAGCCGGCGAAAGCGGCATTGGCAGCAAGTACGGAGAGGGCAAAGCCAAGTACGAGGGTGCGTTTCATGATGCGGCTCCAGAAAGAGTGGGGGAGTTCGTTGGACACGGACTCAGTATCTGTTCTGGATTATCGATTGGAAAACGATGCTGGAAGATAGTCGCTATCGATGCCGATGATTGTTGGATAAATTGTTTAAAATCATAGAGTTGATTTTGAAAATTGACTTCTATCAATGCCTTCGATTGGCGGTATTGGTGGGATTGTTAGTATCTGATTAATCGATATATTGAGGAAAAAATCTGTGGGCAAGGCTCTGGAATGGGGCTTTGCGCTCAGCGGGACGGGCGCGCCCACGATGCCCGGCCGGAGCCGGGTATCGATGACAGCGGTGGGGGGGTTATTTCAGGTCCTGGAGCAGGTCCGCCATGTCGTCGGCGTGTTCTTCTTCCTGGGCGAGGATCTCCTCGAACAGGCGGCGCGTGGTCGGGTCGTCATCGCCCAGGTAGACCACGATCTCGCGGTAGCTGTCGACGGCGATGCGCTCGGCGACCAGGTTCTCGGTGATCATCTCGCGCAGATTCTTGCCGGCCACATACTCGGCGTGGGAGCGCTCGGTCAGGCCGGCCGGGTTGAAGTCCGGTTCGCCGCCCAGTTGCATGATGCGCTCTGCCAGCAGGTCGGCATGTTGCAGTTCCTGGGTGGCATGCTCGAGGAATTCCGCCGCGGCGACGCTCGCCTTCAGGCCCGTGGCCATGAAGTAGTGGCGTTTGTAGCGCAGGTAGCAGACCAGCTCGGTGGCCAGCGACTCGTTGAGCAGACGCAGCACGGTCTTGCGATCGGCATGGTAGCCCTCGGTCACCGCGCCGTCCTCGATGTTCTGGCGCGCCCGCTGGCGCAGGGTCTGGACGTCGGTCAGTTGTGCCTGGTTCATCAGTCATCTCCTTGTGGCAAACCGGCGCTGCGGTGGCGCACGGCTCAAATCGGGTCACAAGGGTGTGAGTCGCCGGAGGCGGCGAAAGTTTAAGTTTTCTCGCCATGGCGTCTGCATCGGACTTTCTGCGTGCAAATCGGTGGATACAACGCACCGCTATGCTGGTCCAAGTGAACAGGCCAAGGGAGAATGCCGGCCCGGCATGCTCAGGCGGCCGATGATTACCGGCAGCGGCGTGGGGACGTCGCTGCTTCCACCGACGCGGCCAGCAGGGAGTTCAGGTATGACGCGCGGGAAACGAATCTGCCTCTGGAGCTTCACCGGTTTCATCGCGGTGATAGCCGCGCTGGTGGTGTTCATCGCCACCTTCGACTGGAACCGGGTGAAGCCGACCATCAACGAGAAGGTCTCGGCGGAGCTGGGGCGCCCCTTCGCCATCAATGGCGACCTGCAGGTGTTCTGGCGCACGGAACCTGCGGAGGGCGGCTGGCGCGCCTACGTGCCGTGGCCGCACATCAGCGCGCAGGACATTACCCTGGGCAATCCGGACTGGGCGGCGGGCAAGACGCGCGCGCCGAACTTCGCGAGCCTCGAAAAAGTCGAGTTCCGCCTCGCCCCGCTGCCGCTGTTGTGGCAGACGGTGCGCATCCCGCAGATCGTCCTCACCCGCCCCAGCGCCGACCTGCTGCGCCTGGCCGACGGCCGCGCCACCTGGACCTTCGAGCTGCCGAAGCAGGAAGAAGACCCCAACGCCATGCCCGAGCAAGCCTCCTGGAAGCTGGACATCGGCGAGATCGGCTTCGACAAGGGCAGCGTCACCCTCGATGACCAGAGCCTGAAGACTCGCCTCGAGCTGCTGGTGGATCCGCTCGGCAAGCCGGTGCCCTTCGGCCAGTTGGCGGGCAAGGCGCTGGCCGGTGGCGACAAGGCGGCCACCCAGGACTACGTGTTCGGCTGGAAGCTCAAGGGCCAGTACAAGGGCCTGCCGCTCGCGGGCGCGGGCAAGGTCGGTGGCGTGCTGGCGTTGCAGGATGCGGCCAAGCCGTTCCCGGTGCAGGCCGACGTATCCGCCGGGAGCACCCGCGCGAGCATCGTCGGCACCCTGACCGATCCGCTGAACCTTGGCGCGCTGGATTTGCGCCTGCAACTGGCCGGCACCAGCATGGCCAACCTCTTCCCGCTCACCGGCGTGACCCTGCCCGATACGCCGGCCTACGAGACCGACGGCCGCCTCAAGGCCGAGCTGCACGACTCGGGCGGCGCGCAGTTCCACTACGAGAACTTCAACGGCAAGGTTGGCGACAGCGACCTGCATGGCGACCTCGTGTTCGTCAATCGCCGGCCGCGGCCCAAGCTGTCCGGCAAGCTGCGCTCGGACCAGTTGCGCATGGCCGACCTCGGCCCGCTGATCGGCGCCGACTCGAACCAGGAGAAGCAGGCGCGTGGCCAGAGCACCCGCCAGCCGGCCGACAAGGTATTGCCGGTGGAAGAGTTCCGCACCGACCGCTGGCGCGCCATGGACGCCGACGTGGAGTTCACCGGCAAGCGCATCGTGCACAGTGACAAGCTGCCGATCAGCGACCTCTATACCCACCTGGTGCTCAACGATGGCCTGCTGACCCTGGAGCCGCTGCGCTTCGGCGTGGCCGGCGGAACGCTGGATTCGCATATCCGCCTGGACGGCGGCAAGACGCCGCTGCAGAGCAAGGTCCAGTTGCAGGCGCGCAGCTTCAAGCTCAAGGAGTTGTTCCCCAGCTTCGCGCCGATGCAGTCGAGCTTCGGCGAGCTCAACGGCGACGCGACCATTGCCGGTACCGGCAATTCGGTGGCGACTATCCTGGCCGGCGCCAATGGCGAGATGAAGCTGCTGATCAATGACGGCCGCATCAGCCGCAGCCTGATGGAGATCGCCGGGCTCAACGTGGGCAACTACGTGGTGAACAAGCTGTTCGGCGATGACGAGGTGAAGATCAACTGCGCCGCCGCCGACGTGGGCATTACCAATGGCCTGGCCAAGCCGCGGGTATTCGCCTTCGATACCGAGAACGCCATCATCACGGTGGATGGCACGGCCAACTTCGCCACCGAACAGCTCGACCTGGACATCACGCCGCAGAGCAAGGGCGTGCGCATTTTCTCTCTGCGATCGCCGCTCTATGTGCAGGGCACCTTCAAGAATCCGAAAGCGGGCGTGCATGTGCTGCCGCTGGCGGCGCGTGGCGCAGGGATGGTCGCTCTCGGCGTGGCGGTGGCTCCGGCGGCGGCGCTGCTGGCGCTGATCGCCCCGAGCAAGCAGGACGACAACCAGTGCGCGGCGCTGCTGCAGCAGATGAAGCAGCCGGCGAAGGCACCGACCACACGCAAGTGATCAGGAGGCGCCTGTAGGAGCGAGGGGGACGCCTAGTCCTTGCTCGCGAACCGCCTCGCAGCGGGGCTTGTTCGCGAGCAAGCTCGCTCCTACAAGAAGCAAAATGCGAGCGCGGTGCGTCTCAGTAGATCGGCACGTACAGGTCGGTTTCCGAGGCCGGATCTTCCGGTCCCAGGAAGCGCTCGGTGTAGCGCTCCAGGTCCACGCCCTTCTTCGGCTCCAGGCCGTGACGGGCCAGCAGGCTGGAATAGATGGCCTGGAAGCTGTCGGCGATGGCGGTGACCGGGCCGATGTGGGTGAACACCGCGTACTTCTGCGCGGGAACCTCGTAGCGGGTCATGCCCGCGGGCACGTTCGCGCCGGGCTCCACCGGCAGCCCGGCAATGTAGTGGAACTCGCCGCCCGGCAACTGGCTGCAGACGCCATAGGCGGCTTTATCCTGCGCGCTGGCGCTGACCTCCTTTTCGCGTGGCAGGAAGCGCTGCCACAGCTGGCCAATGCTGTCGCCCGGCGCGCTGCCACGATAATCCATGCCCACCACGTCGAAGGCGGGCAGTTCGATGATGCGGTATTTCATGGTCGGCTCCTCAGGTGGCTGCTGGGATGATAGACGGCCACCGCGTGGCGGGAATATCCCCGCCTGCAGGACTGTGGCGATGTGCCGAACGAAAAAGCCCCCGCCGGCCGGCGGGGGCATGTCGTCATGCCCGGGCGGGCATCACGGCTGGGCGTCGCGCTCGTGTCGGTCGAGCTCGGAGCAGGTCATGAAGCCCGATCCATCGACTCGGCCACTGCCGTCGAAGCTCACGTAGAAGGGCTGTTGCTGCCCGTCCTTGCTGAGGATGTAGCTGTTGCAGCTGCCCGGTTTCATCAGGCGTTTCTGCGTCGACGACGGTGTGCCGCCGATCTTCAGGACTTCTTCCTGGCTCATTCCCTTCTCGACGTTGCGCACCAGCGGCTGGTCGCGGAAGGTGATGTAGTTGACCGGGTTCTGCACCTTGGTGGAAGCGCAGCCCGCCACCGAAGCCAGTACCAACAGCGCCAGCAGTGATCGCTTGTACATGGTGTTCTCCTTGGTTGAGCAATTCACTCGCTCAACTTGGAGCCTAGGCCAGGATCGGGCGTTCAAGAAATCTGCAGGGCAGGCTTTTATTCGGCTTCCTTCAGGGCTTCGTCCAGGCGCTGCTGGTTCTGTACGTTGGCGGCGTCGATCTGCTGTTTGAGCTGCTCGATCTGCTGCTGGGCCTGTTGCGCCTGTTGGGCTTGCAGCTTGGCGGTGGTGGCCGTGGTCGCGGCGGTTTCGCCGAGGCCGCAGGCCGAAAGGGCGGCGCAAAGCATCAGGAGGCTGCTCAGGTGGAAGAGGCGCATGGCGGGCTCCGGCGCGGGGAGGAATGACCGCCACACTAGCGCATGGCGGTCCCGGCGTCAGTGCGCGACCGCTCAGCCGTAGCGCTTCATCGCTTCGATGGCCAGGCCGTTGCCGATCCCGCCGAAGCGATCGCCGTCGACGTGCCGGGCGTTGGGCAGCATGGCCGCCACGCTCTGGCGCAACGCCGGTACGCCGGAGGAACCGCCGGTGAAGAACACCGTGTCCACGCGCGCCGGGTCCACGTCGGCCGAATTGAGCAGGTTGGTGATGCTACCGCGCACGCGCTCCAGCAGCGGGGCGATGGCGCCTTCGAACAGTTCGCGGCTCAGCTCGGCGACCAGCCCCGGCTCGATACGCACCAGGTCGATGTCGCGGCGCTCGGTGTCGGACAGCTCGATCTTGCTGGCTTCCACCTGCATCGCCAGCCAGTGGCCGGCGCGCTGCTCGATCAGCTTGAACAGGCGGTCGATGCCGGTGGCGTCGACGATGTCGTAGCGCATGTTCTGCAGCGCCAGCTGGGACTTCTGCGCGTATACCGCGTTGATGGTGTGCCAGGTAGCCAGGTTGAGGTGGTAGCTGGTCGGCATGAAGGCGTCGCTCTTCATCCTGCTGCCGTAGCCGAACAGCGGCATCACGCCCTGGATGCTCAGTTGCTTGTCGAAATCGGTACCGCCGATATGCACACCGCCGGTGGCGAGGATGTCGCTCTGGCGGTCGGCCACTTCGCGACGCTCGGGCGACAGGCGCACCAGCGAGAAGTCCGAGGTACCGCCGCCGATATCGACGATCAGCACCAGCTCCTCGCGCTCGATGCTGCGCTCGTAGTCGAAGGCCGCGGCGAGAGGTTCGTACTGGAAGGAGACGTCCTTGAAGCCGAGCTTCTGCGCCACGGCGACCAGGGTGTCCTGGGCTTCCTGGTCAGCCTTGGGGTCGTCGTCGACGAAGAACACCGGACGGCCCAGCACGACGGACTCGAACTCGCGCCCGGCGACCGCTTCGGCGCGCTTCTTCAGCTCGCCGATGAACAGCCCCAGCAGGTCCTTGAACGGCATGGCGCTGCCCAGCACGGTGGTCTCGCTTTTCAGCAGTGAGGAACCCAGCAGGCTTTTCAGCGAGCGCATCAGGCGGCCTTCGTAGCCTTCCAGGTATTCGTGCAGGGCCAGGCGGCCGTACACCGGGCGGCGTTCCTCGACGTTGAAGAAGATCACCGAGGGCAGGGTGATCTTGTCGTCTTCCAGGGCGATCAGCGGTTCGGTGTCCGGGCGCCACCAGCCGACGGTGGAGTTGGAGGTGCCGAAGTCGATGCCCAGGGCGCGGGCCGCAGTAGTCGGGAACATGGTGCGCGAGTGTCCGGAGAAAAAACGGCCGCGCAGTGTACGCGAGCGCGGAGGGAAAACCAGGGTATCCGTCGGAAGGCTATGGTGGCAAAGAGGGCTTGGGGAGTAGCTTGTAGTTTTGCTACATTGTATTCCTGTAGTTTTCCTACAAGAGTTTTCGACTATCTGATTTCCGTTCTCCCACCCCGTACAAGCAGTTGGATCCCACCATGCACAGAGCCTCCTTCCACGAATTGCGCAAGGATTTCCGCGCCTTACTGAGTTCTTCAGCCTGCTATCACACCGCATCGGTGTTCGATCCCATGTCGGCGCGCATCGCCGCGGATCTGGGGTTCGAGGTGGGCATCCTGGGCGGTTCTGTAGCTTCACTACAAGTTCTGGCTGCGCCTGACTTCGCGCTGATCACCCTTAGCGAATTCACCGAGCAGGCCACCCGCATCGGTCGCGTCGCCCGTCTGCCGGTGATCGCCGACGCCGACCACGGCTACGGCAACGCGCTGAACACCATGCGCACCATCGTCGAGCTGGAGCGCGCCGGCGTGGCCGCGCTGACCATCGAGGATACGCTGCTGCCGGCGCAATTCGGCCGCAAGTCCACCGACCTGATCCCGGTCGAGGAAGGCGTCGGCAAGATCCGCGCCGCGCTGGAAGCGCGCATCGATTCGGAAATGGCGATCATCGCCCGCACCAACGCCGAGGTGCTGGAAGTGGACGATGTGATCCGCCGCACCCTGGCCTACCAGGCCGCCGGCGCCGACGGCATCTGCATGGTCGGCATCCGCGACTTCGACCACCTGGAAGCCATCTCCCGCCACCTGTCCGTGCCGCTGATGCTGGTGTCCTACGGCAACCCCGAGCTGCGCGACGATGCACGACTGGCCGAGCTGGGCGTGCGCATCGTGGTCGACGGCCACGCCGCCTACTTCGCCGCGATCAAGGCCACCTACGACTGCCTGCGCGAGCAGCGCGGCGTGCATGCCTCCGACCTGACCGCTTCGGAACTGGCGAAGAAGTACACGCTGCCCGAGGAGTACCAGATCTGGGCGCGCGAATACATGGAAGTCAAAGAGTAGGACCGCCTATCCCGCGTCGCTCAACTTCGCGGCAGATGCGCCAGCAGGTATTCGACCTGGGCGTTGAAGGGATAGAGCAGAGTGCCTTCGGGTTTCTCCGCCTTGCGCAGGTAGCTCCAGCGCGAGAGCAGGGAGTCCCGGCTGGCACCGGCGGGTAGTGCCGCCAGGCGTTCGCCGATCAGCTCCTGCAGTTCCCCGATGCGTGTCGCATCGCCCTCGCTTTCCTTCCCCAGCAAACGCCCGTTGGCCCGCCGCGCCTCCAGCAGCGCCAGCTCGCGCAGCTCGTCTTGCAGTCCGTCTGGTGCCGGCTCCCGCGCCAGGATGAAGGTGTCGAACAGCCCGGCCACTTCCCGTGTCTGCAGCAATGCTTGTTGCAGGTCAACGTCCTTCTGCAAGTAAGCCGCACGCACCTTTTCCAGCGTCTGTCGATAGAGTTGCCAGAGGTCCTGCAGGTTGGCGGCATTCTTCTGCTGTGACAGCTGTTGCTCGAAGCTTGGCCCCAGGCTCTCCAGGCGCGTCAGAAAACGTTCGTCGCCGGTCGCGCTGTACAGCAGCAGGTAGCGTTCCATGTCACGCAGGCTGGCATCGACGGCGTCGGCATTGGCGGCGCGCGGCAGAAGGCCGGCGAGAAGAAGGCTGGCGAGTAAGGCGGAGGCGTAGCGCATGGCGGGGTTCCGGCAGACAGAGATCTGCCGATTCTCGGCAGGCTTGCCCGTGCGGAACATCAGACGTATCTGGATTCCCGGCGACGCGCTCGTCGCTTCCTGCGCCATCACCCTTGCAATCCCTTGCAGTGCCCTGCATATCTTCAGTACAGCGAAGATTCCACGGGAGGTCGCCATGGCCAGCGGCTGGGCAAACGACGGAGCGGTTCAGGAGCAGATCGACAGCACCATCGAGGATGCCATTGCACGGGCGCGCAGCCAGTTGCCCAAGGGCGAGAGCCTGACCCATTGCGAGGAGTGCGATGCGCTGATTCCCGAGGCGCGGCGCAAGGCCATTCCCGGCGTGCGGCTGTGCGTCAGCTGCCAGGCCGCGCATGACAAGGAGCAGTCCGCCCACAGCGGCTACAACCGTCGCGGCAGCAAGGACAGCCAGCTGCGCTGAGGCTTTTTCCTCCAATGAGAGCGGCGCCCCGAGGCGCCGTTCTGCATTGTAGGAGCGAGCATTCCGGTATCAGGGGGTTGGCATGAGCGGCACCAGTACGCTGAAGCTGATGATGCCGTCGGCCTGTTCCACTTCGATGCGGCCGCCATGGGCGTTGACGATGGCCTGGGAAATGTACAGGCCGATGCCCAGCCCGCTCTTGTTGCGGCCACGACCGCCGGCATCCTGCTTGAACGGCTCGAAGAGGTTGCCCAGACGCGCCTCGTCCAGTGCTTCGGCCTCGTTGAGGATACTCAGCCGCGCCAGCTCGCCCTGGCGGCGCAGCTCCACCAGCACCGGGCGGCCGGGGCGGCCGTGGTGGCGGGCATTGCTCAACAGGTTGGCGACCACCTGCAGATAACGGTCCGGGTCGACCTGCGCCTGCACGTCTTCCTCGATGGCGGTCTCGATGGACAGGCCCGGATAGGCCACGTCGGTTTCCTGGACGATATCGCGTACCAGCCGCGAGAGCTCGGCGGCTACCGGCTTCACCGTCATTCCCGCACCGCTTTGCAGACGGCTCATCTCGAGAATCTGGCTGATCAGGCGTTCCATGCGGCTGCTGGAGTAGGTGATGTGCTGGCGCAGCTCGGCATTGCGCACGTCGCTGGAGGAAAGCATCGCGGCCGCCATGGAGATGGATTGCAGCGGGTTGCGCAGGTCATGGCCGAGCACGGCGATCAGGCGCTGGCGCATGCGGTCGATCTCCCCGGCGCGGTTCAGGCACAGCTCCACCAGTTCGGTGCGCAGCTTGTCGGCGACGCTCAGATCGATACCGGTCCAGGGCATCGAGCGCCCACGCACCACTTCCTCCCAGGCCTCGAACGAGCCACGCGGGGTCAGGCGCGCGCCGGAGGGGCCGGTCTTGACGATCTTCTCCGGCTTGCCACCCCAGCGGATGCGGTGCACCTGCTCCAGGCGCAGCCAGACGATCCAGCCCGACTCCTGGCGATGGAAACGAATCGCCATGACGCCGCAGTAGCGCGGGTCATGCAGGCCCTCGGGCAGATCCAGGCGGCGGTCGCTGTGGAACAGGTCCAGCTCGTCGTCCTGTTGCAGCTGGGCGACGATGGAAACGGCCAGGTCCTCGAAGTCGCCGCCGATGCTGCTGGCGCGCCCGCCGAGCATCACCACCGCGCCATCGCAGGGCAGCAGGTCGGCGACGTTGGCATCGGGGCGGGCCAGGGCGCTGAGCAGGTCGTCGGAGTCGCGGGTGCGGCGCAGCAGTGCCTGCTGCCGCTCGGAAGCCTGGCGCAGGAGTTCGCTGGTGCGGCTCTGTTCCAGGCGCTCGACCATGGCGCTGCAGACCTGGGAGAACACCTGGAAGGACATGCGGATCGGGTAGGGCACCACCTTCGGGCTCATGTGGTGGCAGGAGAACAGCCCCCACAGGCGCCCGCCGACTACGATGGAAATGCTCATCGAGGCGCGCACGCCCATGTTCGCCAAGTACTCGCAGTGGATCGGCGAGACGCTGCGCAGGGTGCTGAAACTCAGGTCGAACGGCTTGCCGCTGCCGGGGTTCAGCGTGGGGTGCACGGCCACCGGCTGGTAGGCGGCATCGCCGATCAGCCGCACCGGATTCTGCAGGTACAGGCGGCGCGCCTGGGCGGGGATGTCCGATGCCGGGTAGCGCTGGCCGAGATAGCTTTCCAGGTCTTCGCGACGGGATTCGGCGACCACCTCGCCGGACTCGTCTTCGTTGAAGCGGTAGGCCATGACGCGGTCGTAGCCGGTCATCCGCCGCACTTCCTCGGTGACGCTGATCAGCAGGCTCTCGACGTCATTGCGTAGCTGCAGCTGGCTGACCAGGCGCTGGGCGTTGAGGGCGAAGGTGGTGAAGGAGGCGGTCCCGGCAGCGCGCCGTTCGAACTCCAGGTAGCGCACGCCGTCATGGCTGTGGCCGATCACGTCGAAGAAGCGCCGGTTGATCCGTGCCTCCACGCTGTTGACCCAGGGGCCCTGCTCGGCCAGCCCGTCCGCGAGCATCGCCAGCACGCCGGGCCCGACGCAGGCTTCCGCCAGCGGTTCGCCCAGCGGCGGGGCGATACCCAGCAGGGTGCCGAGGTTGTCGCTGAAGCCGAGTACTCGACCCTGCTCGTCGAGTGCGATCAGCGCACCGTGGGGCTGGATCGCGCCGGGCACATGGATGGGTTCGTCCTCGCAGTTGGCGAGGGTGACGTGCTGATCGCTCATGCCTGGCCCGCCCGGTCGGGTGTGGCGTCGATCACCCAGTCGCGGAACGACGTGAAGGCCTGTACGGCCGCCTGTTGCGCAAGGGCGATGTCTTCGGCGGTGCTGACGTGTTCGGCCAGCAGGCGCTGGAAGCTGCCCCAGCGCTCGCCCGTGTGCTCGCCGTAGCCTTGCAGCCAGCGCAGCGGCAGGGGATCGAGGGAGGTCTTGAGGCGCTTGTAGAGTACGCGTCCGCCAAGGGTCGCGCCTTCGGCGACATAGGCGATGCCGAAGGCTTCGGCCAGGCAGCTCGGCTTGGGTACCCAGGGGCAGTCGGCCATGGGCTCTTCGGCGTGGGCGCCGGCCCGCAGGTCGTCTTCCAGCCACCGGCTCTTGCCCCGGCGCAGGGCTGCATCGTCGGCGTCCGGCCAGAGCGGCCAGAGTGCCTGCTCCAGCGGGCGCATCCAGCCGAGAACGCGGGCGGCATGATCGAGGTAGTCGGCGCGGGTCAGCGCGGCAGTCAGCGGCGAGCGACTGTCGAGGTCGGCATGCAGGGCATGGGTGGCTGCGCGCAACGCGGCCAGAGCGGGCGAAATACCCGTGCGGTCGTTTGTCTGCGGAGTCATCGCCGTCATCGCTGGTCCACCTGATTCTTCGAGCAGCAGAGCATAGCAGCCCAGCTGTACGACAGGGCCGACGGATGAAAGCTGATCGAAATGTCAGGTGTTTCCAGGAGGAGGCGAAGTGCAAAAAAAAGGCCGCCACACTCTCGTGCGACGGCCCCCGTTCAGCGTGGGATCAGAAGTTGACCTTCAGCCCCAGCGTCACCGCCTGGTCGCGGTAACCGTTGTCGCCGAACTGCTTGCCCACTTCACCCCAGACGTTGACCCGGCTGTTCACCTTGCTGGTGGCGCCGAGCTTCACTTCGAAGATGTCGCTGGCGCCGTCCATCTCGAACTTGCTGCTGCCCATCTTCGCACCGAAGTCCTTGGAGTTGTGGATCCAGTTGGTCTCCAGGTACGGCTCCACGCCATAGGTGTTGGCGAAGCCGCCTTCCTGGTTGCTGCGCACGGCGGCGCGGGCGCCCAGGCGGGTCATGACATTGCCGTCGCCCTTGCCGGTGACCTTGGTGCCGTTGGCCTCGCGGTGGCTGTCAGCCTTCACGCCCATGTACACCACCTGCGCCTGGGGCTGCACGTAGTAGCTGGCGCTCTCGGTCTTCGCCACTTCGAAGGTCTTGCCGGCCTCGATGGAAGCAGTGATGCCCTTGAGGTCGTAGCTCTCCTTGGCCAACTGGTCGCCTTTCACGTCGGCATCGAATTCGTTGTAGAGAATCCAGCTGTCGACGTACGCACCGTTCTCATCGTCCTTGTTCTCGTACCAGGTGCCATAGACGCCCAGGCTGTAGCCGTCGATCTCGCCGCGCGAGCGGTAGCCGGTGACGCGGGACTTGGTCGTCGAGTTGCCGTTGGCGTAGCCGGCCATCACACCCAGTACCCAGTCGCCGTTGTCGGTCTGCTTGCGGTACAGGTCGCTGCCGATCTGCAGCACGTAGCGGTTGGCTTCGGTCTTGAGCTGGCCGGTGCTGTCTTCCCAGCGGGTCGAGCCATCGACGTTGCGCATCCAGAGCATGGAAGTGACTTCCTTGCCGGTATCCGGATCGACGTAGGTCAGGTTGCCGGTGCGGTCATGCAGACGGTGCAGGAACATGGTGTTGGCCGCCGCGATGTTGGCGGTGTAGCTGCCGCCTTCGGGCTGGCGCACGCGATCCTTGTCGCTGGGCTTCGGCGCTGGGTCCACGGGCCCTGGTTGCTCCGGCGCGGGATCGACCGGATCGGGGTCTTCCGGGGTCGGGTCGACCGGGCCCGGCGGGTCGACTGGCGGCGGATCAACTGGCGGCGGATCAACCGGTGGAGGATCAACCGGCGGCGGGTCAACGGGTGGCGGATCCTCCGGATCGGGATCGTTCGGCTTGTACGAGGTCAGGAACCAGTCGCTGTCCGCACCGGTGGAGCCGACGAAGCTGCCGCCGCGGCGCAGCACGTACTCATAGCCCCCAGCGGTGACGCGGTCGGACTTGAACTCGCCCGCGGAGGTGCCGCCGACGGTGATCATCTCGATCCCCTGTTCGGTTTCGTCGCCCAGCCCGGTGGTGTTGTTGACCGTGACGCGGGTCTCGCCCGAGGTACTGCCGGTGATGGCCAGTTTGTCGGTTTCCGAGGTGTCGTCGCCCAGGTAGGTGTTCATGACCAGATGGCCGCCACCGCTGAAATCGCCATCCACGGTCAGGGTCTTGTAGGTGTATGCGCCGTGTTCGTCGTGGCGGTCATAGACCAGTTGCGCGCCGTTGGTGAGCGTCAGGTTGGTGAGGTTGGAGTTGCCGGTCATGAACCACTGGCTGGTAGCCCCGTCCATGGCGAGGTCGATCACGCCGTCGGTGGCGGTGCTGGTGGTGCCGTTGAGGTAGGAGCCGGCGGCCATTTTCAGGTCGATGACGCCGGTCTTGTCGGCATACAGGGCAACGCCCTTGCGGTTCTGCACGTCACTGGCCGCGCTGCTGTCCAGGCGGTACACCGAGGCTGCCTCGGCGCGAATCAGCGAGTCGGCGCCGGAGGCGTAGAGCGCACGGTTGCCATCGGTGACGGTGACGCTGGTGTCGCCGCCCAGGTAGACCTGGCCGCCACGGTCGCCGTTCTTGTCTGCCGCCGTTTGCGCGTAGATGCCGTATGCGTTGGTTTTCTCGGTGGTAATACTGGTATCGCCGAGGCGGATAACGCCGCCGCGGTTGGCATAGACGGCATGGGCAGAGCTGCCCTTGCTGACGATGGTGCTGCCGTCGCCGAGAATTACTTCGGCGTCGCCCCAGTAGGTATTGGCGGACAGTGAGCGATTGCCTGCATAGACAGCGTAACCCGTTCCGTCGATCGAATTCGCGCCACTTCCGTTGGTGGTGATCTGCGCGCCGGCGCCCAGTTCGATGAGGTTTTTGCCTCCGTTCTTCGAGGTGTTGGCGCGCACACCCATACCCGATCCTTCGGCGGTGATGATGGCGCCGTCGCCGACACGCACTTCGGAGTTGAGCGCGTTCTCGGTCACGTTGATGCCGTCCGCCGAGCTGCCCTTGGTGACAATGTGCAGCTTGTCGATGGAGATCTTGCTCCCACCGTTGTTGGCCTGAATGGCGTCCGACTTGCTGGAGGCCGTGGTGATCGACACATCCTTGAGGGTGTACTTCGAGCTGTTGCCGTAGATGCCGAAACCGGTGGGCGTGAAGGACTGATTCTCGCCAGTGGTATCGATCACGATCTTTTCGTAGGTCGACGTATCGCCAGGGGCCCAGTAGATGCTGGTCGTGCAGTTCAGCGTCGAGCCGTCCACCGAGCAGGAGCCGGCGGCGGCGCCTCCGCTATGGGCAAGCATGCCGGCGGCCAGGGCGACGTGGATGGCCAGCAGAGTTTTCTTGAAGCGCATTGCATTCCTCCTTGCGCCCGCTCACTCGGTGAGCGAATGCGTATTCCGGCGCAAGGAGCCGTTCACTGGCTGAAGAGCGGAAGCTTGGGCTTCCAAGAGCGGATCCTTCCTGCACCGGGAGATGGCGCCTGATCGCGTCAGGCAAGGGGAGGGCAGCACTCCGGACTTCAGAGCCCTGCCCGTCCAGCTGCGTAGGGCGCGCTGGATCAGTGGGCTCATTGTTCAGCTGCGGTTCAGCTGGCCGAATAAGACGAATCTCAATCGGCCATGGGCGGGCGGCGGGATCGGAAAAAGCTTGATTTATCGCAATGAGGAGAACCGGACCGGGCGTTGCGCGCCGGTCCGGTGAAGCGGCTCAGAACAGAAAATAGCGCTGTGCCATCGGCAGCACGTCCGCCGGCTCGCACCACAGCAACTGCCCGTCCGCGCGCACCTGATAGTTCTGCGCATCGACCTCGATGTTCGGCAGGTACGCGTTGTGGATCAGGTCGGTCTTCTGCACGCTGCGGCAGCCGTTCACCACACCGATGGCTTTGCGCAGGCCCAGCTCGTGGTGCACGCCAAGGTCGAACGCCGCCTGGCTGATGAAGGTCAGGCTGGTGGCGTGGCGGCTGCCGGCGTAGCTGGCGAACATCGGCCGGTAGTGCACCGGCTGCGGCGTCGGGATCGAGGCGTTGGCGTCGCCCATCAGGCTTGCGGCGATGGCGCCGCCCTTGAGGATCAGGCTCGGCTTCACGCCGAAGAAAGCCGGGCGCCAGAGCACCAGGTCGGCCAGCTTGCCCACTTCGATGCTGCCCACTTCATGGGCCACGCCGTGGGTGATCGCCGGGTTGATGGTGTACTTGGCGATGTAGCGCTTGGCGCGGAAGTTGTCGTTGCGCGCACCGTCGCCGTCCAGGGCGCCGCGCTGTTTCTTCATCTTGTCGGCGGTCTGCCAGGTACGGGTGATCACTTCGCCGACGCGGCCCATGGCCTGGCTGTCGGAGCTGATCATGCTGAAGGCGCCGAGGTCGTGGAGGATGTCCTCGGCGGCGATGGTCTCGCGGCGGATGCGCGACTCGGCGAAGGCCACGTCCTCGGCGATGCTCGGGTCCAGGTGATGGCAGACCATGAGCATGTCCAGGTGCTCGTCGATGGTATTGCGGGTGAAGGGGCGCGTCGGGTTGGTCGAGCTGGGCAGCACGTTGGCGAAGCCGCAGGCCTTGATGATGTCCGGCGCGTGGCCGCCACCGGCGCCCTCGGTGTGGTAGGTGTGGATGGTGCGGCCCTTGAAGGCCGCCAGGGTGGTTTCGACGAAGCCGGATTCGTTGAGGGTGTCGGTGTGGATCGCCACCTGCACGTCGAGACGGTCGGCCACCGACAGGCAGTTGTCGATGGCCGCCGGGGTGGTGCCCCAGTCCTCGTGCAGCTTCAGGCCGATGGCGCCGGCGCGCACCTGCTCCTCCAGCGGCAGCGGCAGGCTGGCGTTGCCCTTGCCGGTGAAGCCGATGTTCATCGGGAAGGCGTCGGCGGCCTGGAGCATGCGCGCCATGTGCCACGGGCCGGAGGTGCAGGTGGTGGCGTTGGTGCCGGTAGCCGGCCCGGTGCCGCCACCGATCATGGTGGTGACGCCGCTCATCAGTGCCTCTTCGATCTGCTGCGGGCAGATGAAGTGGATGTGCGTGTCGATGCCGCCGGCGGTGAGGATCATGCCCTCGCCGGCGATCACTTCGGTGCTGGCGCCCAGGGCGATGGTCACCCCGGGCTGGATGTCCGGGTTGCCGGCCTTGCCGATGGCGGCGATGCGGCCGTGCTTGAGGCCGACGTCGGCCTTGACGATGCCCCAGTGGTCGATGATCAGCGCGTTGGTGATCACTGTGTCGACGACCTCGGCAGCGCAGCGCTGGCCCTGGCCCATGCCGTCGCGGATGACCTTGCCACCGCCGAACTTCACTTCCTCGCCGTAGACGGTGAAGTCCTTTTCCACTTCGACCCACAGGTCCGTGTCGGCCAGGCGCACGCGGTCGCCGACGGTAGGGCCGAACATGTCGGCGTAGGCTTGCCTGCTGATTTTCATCGGGGCTCCTTGGTCAGTCCCTGCGTTGACTTGGCCCTCATCCCAACCTTCTCCCGGAGGGAGAGGAGGCTGATCGGCGCGCTGCTTTTCGCCCTCTCCCCTGGGAGAGGGCCGGGGTGAGGGGCTGTCAGAGCGCGCCCATCACCCGCCCGGCAAAGCCGTAAACCTTTCTCTCGCCCGCCAGTTCCACCAGTTCCACCTCGCGGCTCTGCCCCGGCTCGAAGCGCACGGCGGTGCCGGCGGGAATGTTCAGGCGCATGCCGCGTGCCGCGTCGCGATCGAATTGCAGCGCGTCGTTGGTCTCGAAGAAGTGGTAGTGCGAGCCGACCTGGATCGGCCGGTCGCCGCTATTGGCCACCGTGAGGGCGAGCGTGCGGCGGCCGGCGTTGAGTTCGATCTCGCCGCTCTGGATATCGTATTCGCCAGGGATCATGGGGCGCTCCTTGGGTCGAGGATCAATTGCATGAAAGTCAGGTCCAGCCAGCGGCCGAACTTCTGTCCCACCTGCGGCATCTGCCCGCTGGTGACGAAGCCCAGCCGCTGGTGCAGGCGGATCGACGCCGTGTTGCCGCTTTCAATGGCGGCGACCATCACGTGCAGGCCCTGGGCGCGGGCGCGCTCGATCAGCGCCCGCATCAGGATCGGGCCGAGGCCCTTGCCGCGCTGGTCGGCGCGCACGTAAACCGAGTGCTCGACCGTCTCGCGGAAGCCGTCGAAGGCTCGCCATGGGCCGTAGCTGGCATAGCCCACCACCTCGCCGCCATCTTCGGCCACCAGCACCGGGAAGCCTTGCTGCGCACGCAGTTCCAGCCAGGCGCGACGGCTCTCCAGGTCGATGGCGACCTCGTTCCAGATGGCGGTGGTGTTGAGCACGGCGTCGTTGTAGATGTCGCGCAGACTGCCGAGGTCGGCTTGGCTGGCGTCGCGGATGAGCATGGTGGTTCCTCTATACGTAGGGCGAATGAAGCGGAACGCTTCATCCGCCATTGTCGCCGCACCCTCGTTCGAGGGCGCGCGATCAGGCGATGGGCTGATGCACGGTGACCAGCTTGGTGCCGTCCGGGAAGGTGGCTTCCACCTGGATCTCCGGGATCATTTCCGGCACGCCTTCCATCACCTGTTCACGGCTGAGCAGCGTGGTGCCGTAGTGCATCAGGTCGGCGACCGTCTGGCCATCCCGCGCGCCTTCGAGCAGCGCGGCGGAGATCAGCGCCACGGCTTCCGGGTAGTTGAGTTTCACCCCGCGGGCGAGGCGACGCTCGGCGACCAGGCCGGCGGTGAAGATCAGCAGCTTGTCCTTCTCGCGAGGGGTCAAATCCATTTCAGGTGCTCCAGATTCGGGGAGGAACGGCCTCGCGGCCGAGCAGAGCCGGCCGCAGCCGACGCCAGAGTTCGATGAGCCAGGCGCGGGCGTGCAGTGCCTCATGGGCGAGGCAGCGGGCGACCACCAGGCCGGGCAGTTGGGTGAGGTTGCCGCGCCCCTGGCAGGGCACGGCGCGGCAGGCTTCGAGCAGCGCCGCATCGATCTGCCCACTGGCGATCAGCGTCGCCATCACCGGGTGGCCGGCGAGGCCGATTGGCGAGTCGAGCAGGCGGTCGTTGCCCGTCACGCGCTGGCGCTCGTGCCACAGGCGCTGGCCGTCGCGGTGGATGTCCAGTGCGGCAGCGAAGTGACCGCTGTCGAAGCGCTCGCCACTGGCGGGGCGGCCGAGGGCGACGACATCCCAGTAGAACAGCCGGGCGTTGGCTTCGAGATCGATACGGGTCGTCAGCTCGGCCTGGGCGCCGGCGTAGGCGATGGTTTCCTGTGGCAGCCATTCCAGCGTGGCACCGGGGGCTACGCGGATACTCAGTTGTTGTTTTGCCACGCAGTTGGCGCGGTACCACTTGGCCGCGCCGGGGCTGGTGAGTTGCGCCCAGCTGTCGTTGCCGGCGCGAATGTCGAGGTTCAGGGTGTCGCCACCGGCGATGCCGCCGGGCGGGTGCACGATGATGTGCTGGCACACCTCCGGGCCTTCGGCATACAGGTGCTTCTGCACCCGCAAAGGGCCAAGATGCCGCCGCCTGACCGGGCGCGTGCAGTCACCGATGCGGGCATAAGCCAGCTCGAGCTCGGCGTGCCAGGCGGGGTGGAAAAGGGTGACCGGTGCGTTCATGGGCTGTTGCTGAAAGAAGGATGCTCAAGACAGAGCAATCAGCGTGCCGGCTGCGCCAGGATAGTGCGTGGCCGCGGCCTCCCCTTGTGCCGCTCGGGTATGGCGCGGGATCGACGGTGGTGCTGCAGACTGTCCACTTGGTCAGGTTCCGGCGCGGTTGCGGTGCGTTGGCGGCAATTGCGCACCATGCTGGTGCGCCAGTGGCGAGGCTGCCCGCCAACAAGGCTCGGGCGAACTTCGGGCGTCCCGGGGGGCGCGATGGTTACCGAGCAAGCTCGTTCCTACACGGAGAGCTGCTTGCGCATGTACACGCGGCGAAAACCGTTCTCGACCTTGCGCGCGTATTCCTGATAGCCGTTCTTCGCGTAAAGTTCGATGTTCTCGGTCATCCGCTCGTTGGTATAGAGGTACAACGACGCGTAGCCCAATTGCGCGGCGGTGACCTCGGCATGGATCAGCAGGGTGCGGCCGATGCCCTGGCCGGCACACTCGGGCAGCACGGCGATGTTGTCGAGCAGGAAGCCTTCGTCGGTCTCGCGCATCACCAGCAGGCCGACGGGGGCGCCGTCCTGCTCGGCAATCAGAACGCGGTCTTCGGCGATGATGGCGTGGTAGTCATCCAGCATCGGCCCCGGCTTGCGGCCGAGCGTGGGTATCCACTGGGCGTAGGCGGCGGCCACGCAGACTGCGGCGAAACCGGCGTCGTCGTTGACGGCGGGGCGCAGGACGAGGGGCATGACAAACTCCGGAAAAACCAGTACGGGGCTCGGCAGCTTGCCATTGGCCGACGCCATTCGCCAGTGACCGGTCGCCTCAGATGGTCACCAACCCGCGCACTCCGTCGCGTTCCATGTCCACTCCGCGCCCCTGCTGGACGATCTCGCCGCGCGACATCACCAGGTACTGGTCGGCCAGTTCGGCGGCGAAGTCGTAGAACTGCTCCACCAGCAGGATGGCCATGTCGCCGCGTTGGGCGAGCTTCTTGATCACTGCGCCAATCTCCTTGATCACCGAGGGTTGGATGCCTTCGGTGGGTTCGTCGAGGATCAACAGGCGCGGCTGGCTGGCCAGCGCGCGGCCGATGGCCAACTGTTGCTGCTGGCCGCCGGAGAGGTCGCCGCCACGGCGCTGCTTCATTTCCCGCAGCACCGGGAACAGCTCGTAGATGGGCTCGGGCACCGATTTGGCTTCGCTGGCGCTGAAGCGCGACAGGCCCATCAGCAGGTTTTCCTCCACCGTCAGGCGCGGGAAGATTTCCCGGCCTTGCGGCACGTAGGCGATGCCGGCATGCACGCGCTGGTGCGGCTTGAAACCGGTGATCGGCTTGCCTTCCCAACTGACCTTGCCTTCCTTGGCGGGCACCAGGCCCATTAGGCAGCGCAGCAGGGTGGTCTTGCCTACGCCGTTGCGCCCGAGCAGGCAGGTGACTTCACCGATCTTCGCGTCGAACGACAGGCCACGCAGGATGTGGCTGCCGCCGTAGTACTGGTGCAGTTTGTCGACTTGCAGCATGGGTGTTTCCTTTGCATTGGGCTGCGGCGCATAACGCTGCGCGTTATGCGCCCTACGGATGGCTTAGGCGTAGGGCGAATGAAGCGGGACGCTTCATCCGCCGTCGTTCTAACGCCCCAGATAAACCTCGATCACCTGCTCGTTCGCCTGCACTTCCTCCAGCGAACCCTCGGCCAGCACATGCCCCTGGTGCAGCACGCTGACGTGGTCGGCGATGCTGCCGACGAAGCCCATGTCGTGCTCCACCACCATCAGCGAATGCTGGCCGGCGAGGGACTTGAACAGCTCGGCGGTGAACTCGGTCTCGGCGTCGGTCATGCCCGCTACCGGCTCGTCGAGCAGCAGCAATTGCGGCTCCTGCACCAGCAGCATGCCGATCTCCAGGAACTGCTTCTGCCCGTGGGAGAGCAGCCCGGCGGGGCGGTTGCGCGATTCGCGCAGGCGGATGGTGGTGAGCACTTCCTCGATGCGGTCCTTCTGCTCGCCGGACAGCTTCGCCTTGAGGCTGGCCCACACCGACTTGTCGGTCTTCTGCGCGAGCTCCAGGTTCTCGAACACCGAGAGCGCCTCGAACACCGTGGGCTTCTGGAACTTGCGGCCGATACCGGCCTGGGCGATTTCCACCTCGCTCCTGCGGGTGAGGTCGAGGGTTTCGCCGAAGTACGCCTTGCCGTTGTCCGGGCGGGTCTTGCCGGTGATCACGTCCATCAGCGTGGTCTTGCCCGCGCCGTTGGGGCCGATGATGCAACGCAGTTCGCCGACACCGATGTACAGCGTGAGATCGCGCAGGGCGCGGAAGCCATCGAAGCTGACGTTGATGTCTTCCAGGGTCAGGATGGTGCCGTGGCGCACGTCCAGCTGGCCGCTGGCGCTCGAACCGAGGCCGATGGCATCGCGGCTGGCGCCGGGGTCGCGGTTGGGATCGTAGGCTGGCTCCAGCATCAGGTGGGGGACCGCTCTCATTGCTCTTTCTCCCGCTTGATCAGGCCGAGGATGCCGCGCGGCAGGTACAGGGTGACGACGATGAACAGCGCGCCGAGGAAGAACAGCCAATACTCGGGGAAGGCCACGGTGAACCAGCTCTTCGCGCCGTTGACCACGCCGGCGCCCAGCAGCGGGCCGATCAGTGTGCCGCGGCCGCCGAGGGCGACCCACACGGCGGCTTCGATGGAGTTGGTCGGCGACATTTCGCTGGGGTTGATGATGCCCACCAGCGGCACGAACAGTGCGCCGGCCAGGCCGCAGATCACCGCGGAGAGGGTCCAGACGAACAGCTTGTAGCCGCGCGGGTCATAGCCGCAGAACATCAGGCGGTTCTCCGCGTCGCGCAGGGCGGTGAGTACCCGGCCGAACTTGCTGCGCGCCAGGGCGAATCCCACGGCGAGGCTCGCCGCCAGCAGCACGACGATGGCGATGAACAGCGCCACCCGCGTACCCGGCGCGGTGATGGAAAAGCCGAGGATGCTGCGGAAATTGGTGAAGCCGTTGTTGCCGCCAAAGCCGGTCTCGTTGCGGAAGAACAGCAGCATGCCGGCGAAGGTCAGCGCCTGGGTCATGATCGAGAAGTACACGCCCTTGATCCGCGAGCGGAAGGCGAAGAAGCCGAACACCAGGGCCAGCAGGCCGGGCGCCAGCACCACCAGGCACAGTGCCCAGAGGAAGTGCTGGGTGCCGGCCCAGTACCAGGGCAGCTCTGTCCAGGAGAGGAAGGTCATGAATGCCGGCAACTGGTCGCCGGCCGCCTCGCGCATCAGGTACATGCCCATGGCGTAGCCGCCCAGGGCGAAGAACAGCCCGTGGCCCAGCGACAGCAGGCCGGCGTAGCCCCAGACCAGGTCCAGCGCCAGCGCGACGATGGCGTAGCAGAGGATCTTGCCGGTCAGCGTCAGCCCATAGGCGGACAGGTACAGTGCGCTGCTTTCCGGCAGCAGGTGCAGCAGCGGCAGGATCAGCAGTGCGATGAGGACGGTGCCGACCAGGCTGGCAGTGAGTTTCGGGCCGGCCTTTTGCGCGGCCGTCACGGTGAGTGGCTGGTTCAATCGATGACCCTCCCTTTCAGAGCGAAGAGCCCTTGCGGACGTTTCTGGATGAACAGGATGATCAGCGCAAGGATCAGGATCTTGCCCAGCACCGCGCCGATCTGCGGTTCGAGGATCTTGTTCGCCACGCCCAGGCCGAAGGCGGCGAACACGCTGCCGGCGAGCTGGCCGACACCGCCGAGTACCACCACCAGGAAGGAGTCGATGATGTAGCTCTGGCCCAGGTCCGGGCCGACGTTGCCGACCTGCGACAGCGCCACGCCGCCCAAGCCGGCGATGCCCGAGCCCAGGCCGAAGGCGAGCATGTCCACGCGGCCGGTGGGCACGCCGCAGCAGGCGGCCATGTTGCGGTTCTGGGTGACGGCGCGAACGTTCAGGCCCAGCCGTGTGCGGTTGAGCAGCAGCCAGGTGAGCGCCAGCACGAACAGCGCGAAGCCGATGATGACGATACGGTTCCACGGCAGCACGAGGTTGGGCAGCACCTGAATGCCGCCGGATAGCCACGCTGGGTTGGCCACCTCGACGTTCTGCGCGCCGAACAGCACGCGCACCAGTTGGATCAGCACCAGGCTGATACCCCAGGTGGCGAGCAGGGTTTCCAGCGGGCGGCCGTAGAGATGGCGGATCACCGTGCGCTCCAGGGCCATGCCGATGCAGGCGGTGACCAGGAAGGCCACCGGCAGGGCCAGCAGCGGATACAGCTCCAGCAGGCCGGGAGCGAAGCGCTGGCAGAGCAACTGCACCACGTAAGTGGAGTAGGCGCCGAGCATCAGCATTTCACCGTGGGCCATGTTGATCACCCCGAGCAGGCCATAGGTAATCGCCAGGCCCAGGGCGGCGAGCAGCAGGATCGAGCCCAGCGACAGGCCGCTGAAGGCTTGGCCGAACAGATCGCCCATCAGCAACCGGCGCTTGACCTGGCCGAGGCTGGTGGCGGCGGCGGTGCGCACCGACTCGTCGGGTTCGACCGCGGGGTCGAGGAGGTTTTCCAGGCGGGTGCGCGCCTGCGGATCGCCGGATTCGCCGAGCAGGCGTACGGCGGACAGGCGTACCGCTGGCGCTGGGTCGGCCAGCTGCAGGTTGGCCAGGGCCAGTTGCAGCGCGGCCTTGACGCCGTCGTCGGACTCTTCGTTGAGGCGGTATTCGAGGAGCGTGCGTTGCGCGGGACGGGCGCTTTTCTGCAACTGCCGTGCGGCTTCCAGGCGCACCTCGGCGTTGTCGGCCACCAGTTGGTGGCTGGCCATCGCGGTGTTCACCAGGCCACGCAGACGGTTGTTCAAGCGCAGTTTGTCGGGCTCGCCCACCGGTCCCGCGCCACCCTCGGCGGCGTGGTACTGCTGGTCGTCGCCCAGGAGGAAGGCGCGGCTCTGCGTGTCGAGGGCCAGTCGACCGGACTGGATGGCTTCCAACAGGGGCAGGCGATCGGCGTCGGGCGCGGCGGCCCATTGCTCGAGCAGTTTGGCGCGGGCGTCGTTGTCGGCGCTGGCAAAATCCTGCGCGGGACCGGCGAAGGCGAGCTGCGGTAGCAGCGCGGCCAGCGCCAGGGCGCAGAGGCGGAGCAGGTGGAGAAGGGCAGTGGGCATCTTCATATCCCGGCACACAGGAGTCTGGGATTCCCTCACCCCGGCCCTCTCCCGGGGGGAGAGGGGGAAGAGCGGAGCCGGAGTGCGGGCTGACAATCCGCGCCGTCCGGTCCCCTCTCCCTCCGGAGCGGGGCGCGCAGCTAGGGTTAGGGTGAGGGGCTCTCGCTCCCCGGAGGATCAGTTACTACGCACCGCGTAATCCGGCTTCTTGTCGTTGCCCGGAATGAACGGGCTCCACGGCTGTGCGCGGATCGGCTCGGGGGTTTTCCAGACCACGTTGAACTGCCCGTTGTCCTCGATCTCGCCGATCATCACCGGCTTGTGCAGGTGGTGGTTGGTCTTGTCCATGGTCAGGGTGAAGCCCGACGGCGCCTTGAAGGTCTGGCCGCCCATGGCTTCGCGGACCTTGTCCACGTCGGTGCTGCCGGCCTTCTGCACGGCTTGCGCCCACATGTGGATGCCGACATAGGTGGCCTCCATCGGGTCGTTGGTCACGGCGGTGCTGTAGTTGGGCAGGTTCTTGGCCTTGGCGTAGGCCTTCCAGTCGGCGACGAACTTGGTGTTTTCCGGGTTCTTCACCGACTCGAAGTAGTTCCACGCGGCGAGGTTGCCCACCAGCGGCTTGGTGTCGATGCCGCGCAGTTCTTCCTCGCCCACGGAGAAGGCCACCACCGGTACTTCGGTGGCTTCCAGACCCTGGTTGGCCAGTTCCTTGTAGAAGGGCACGTTGGAGTCGCCGTTGACGGTGGAGATCACCGCGGTTTTGCCGCCGGCGGAGAACTTCTTGATGTCGGCGACGATGGTCTGGTAATCGCTGTGGCCGAACGGCGTGTAGACCTCCTGGATGTCCTTGTCGGCTACGCCCTTGCTGTGCAGGAAGGCGCGCAGGATCTTGTTGGTGGTGCGCGGATAGACGTAGTCGGTGCCCAGCAGGAAGAAGCGCTTGGCGCTGCCGCCGTCCTCGCTCATCAGGTACTCCACCGCCGGGATGGCCTGCTGGTTCGGCGCGGCACCGGTGTAGAAGACGTTGGGCGACATTTCCTCACCCTCGTACTGCACCGGGTAGAACAGCAGGCCGTTGAGTTCCTCGAACACCGGCAGCACGGACTTGCGCGACACGCTGGTCCAGCAGCCGAAGACCACCGCGACCTTGTCCTGGGTCAGCAGCTGGCGCGCCTTTTCGGCGAACAGCGGCCAGTTGGAGGCCGGGTCGACCACCACCGCTTCGAGCTGCTTGCCGTTCACCCCGCCCTTGGCGTTGATCTCGTCGATGGTCATCAGCGCCATGTCCTTGAGCGAGGTCTCGGAGATCGCCATGGTGCCGGACAGCGAGTGCAGGATGCCGACCTTGATGGTCTCGGCAGCCTGGGTGCTGAACGGGAACAGACCGGTGAGCAGCAGGGCGCTCATGGCCAGCGTACTTTGCAACAGCGGACGACGTTTCATCGCGGCAGCCTCCTTGGCTATCCAGGGGCGGGGAGTTGCCGCCGGCGGCAGCTTCCCCGGAAATGGGGCGATCCTTGAGTGGGATCGAAGCTGCCATCGCAGCATCCGTGCCAAACAGGCAAAAGCCTCGGCGCAGATGGGGCGAGCGCGATTTTCTGTCGTATTGGTGAGGTTTTTCAGTGCGCAGCTTTGGTGCGCCAAGCGCCAAATGGTGCGCGGCGCTCCCCAAAGGGGCGCGTCATTGCGGGATGAAGTAGCCGCGCACGCCGGTCATGATGATCTGCGCGGCGAGGGCGCAGACGAACAGCCCCATCAGGCGGCTGACGATCATCAGGCCCTGCTCGCCCAGGACCTTTTCGATCTTGTCGGAGAGGTAGAGCGTGACGCCCACGGTCAGGCAGGCCAGGAAGATTGCCGCCAGGGCCAGCAGTTTGTGCTCCCAGTCCTGGTTCACGCCCATCACCAGCAGCGCACCGATGGTGCCGGGGCCGACGGTGATGGGGATGGTCAGCGGGACGATGGTCACATCCTGCTGCACATTGTCCGCCTGCACCGCCGAGCGCCCTTGCGCCATGCCCAGGGCGGAGATGAACAGCACGGAACCGGCGCCGATGCGGAAGGCGTCGGCGGTGATGCCGAAGAGCGTGAAGATGTAGCGGCCGAACAGGTACAGCAGCACGCTGGCGATCAGCGCCGCCAGGGCCACGCGCCAGGCCATGCGCTTGCGGTCGCGCGGGGCGAAGCCGCGGTTCAGGCTGATGAAGCAGGAGAGCACGAAGAAGGGGCTATAGAGCACCAGCATCTTCAGGTACACGCTGAACATCACTTGCATGGGAACGACTCGTCCGGATTGAGAGGGCGCGGCTGGGCAAAGCATAGCGGGTGGGACGATGCGCGGCATTGCGGCGGGGCAATTGAAACCGGCCGCCGTAGGCCGGCGAGATCAGGACGGCAGTGCGTCGCTCTGCTGCTGGCGCAGGCGACGGTCACGTTCGCCGACCCAGTAGGCCACCAGTTCGCGCAGTTGCGACAGCTCCACCGGCTTGGCCATGTGGCCGTCCATGCCCACCAGTCGCGCGCGCTCCTTGTGCTCGCTGAGGATGTGCGCGGTGAGCGCCACCACCGGGGTGTGCGGGCGGTGTTCGCTGGCTTCCCAGGCGCGCAGGCGCTCGGTGGCGGAGAAGCCGTCGAGTACCGGCATCTCGCAGTCCATCAGCACCAGGTCGTACTGGGTGGACTGCATCGCGGCCAGGGCTTCCTCGCCGTTGTTGGCGGTGTCCGGCTGCAGGTTGAGCTTGCTGAGCATGCCGCGGATGACCTTGGTAGAGATGCTGTTGTCCTCGGCGACGAGGATGCGGAAGTCGCTCGGCGGCACGTTGGACACAGGCTCGCTGGCCGGCGAGAGGTAGTTGCTCACGCCGCTCGGGCCTCGCTGCGACAGCTCCTCGGCGAGCGTCGCCTTGAGCGTGTAGCCGGCCACCGGCTTTGCCAGGATGCGCTTGATCCCGGCGTTGCGGGCGATGATCTTGCTCGGCGCGTTGCTGATGCCGGTGAGCATGATCAGCAGGATGTCGTGATTGAGGTTCGGGTCTTCCTGGATCTTGGTGGCCAGCTGCATGCCGGTCATGCCGGGCATGTCCTGGTCCAGCAGGACCACGTCGAAGTACTCGCGCAGGTGCGCCTTGGTGCGCAACTGGGCCAGCGCTTCCTTGCCCGAGGATACCGCGCTGACGTTCATGCCCCAGGCGCTGCACTGCTGCACCACCACCTTGCGACAGGTCTGGTTGTCGTCCACCACCAGCAGGCGTGCGCCCTGCAGCGGGCTGTCGAGGTCGGCGCCGGCCTGGTCGATCTGCTGCGGGTCCAGCGGCAGGCTGAGCCATAGCAGGTTGCCCGCGCCTTCGGCGCTGTTGCCGCTCTCGATGCCGCTCTCTATTCCAAAGTCGCCCGACATCAGGCGGATCAGCTGGCGGGCGATGATCAGGCCGAGGCGGCTGCTCATGCGGGTGGCGGAGAGGAAGTCGCGGCTGTGCAATTCGGCGGTGAGCAGCGCCTGGCGGTCGGCGCTGTCCAGGGGCCTGCCGCTGTCCTGCACGGCGATGCGCAGGCGCGGGCGCTCGGCCGGGCCGTCGAGGGCGACGACGAGAAGGATCTCGCCCTCGTCGGTCTGCTTGAAGGCATTGTCCAGCAGGCTCAGCACGGCCTGGCGCAGGCGCGTCGGGTCGCCACTGATGATGCGTGGCACTTGCGGCTGGGTGAAGCTGATCAGCTCGACCTTCTGTTGTTCGGCCTTGGCACGGAAGATCGCCAGGCAGTCCTCGATCAGCGCGCCGAGGTCGAACTGCACCTCGTCCAGTTCGATCTGACCGGATTCCAGCTTGGAGATGTCGAGGATCTCGTTGATCAGCGAGAGCAACTCGTTGCCCGCACTGTGGATGGTCTGTACGTAGTCGCGCTGCTTGGCCGAGAGCGGGGTGCCGAGCAGCAGCTCGGTCATGCCCAGCACGCCGTTCATGGGGGTGCGGATCTCGTGGCTGATCTTCGCCAGAAAGTCGCCCTTGGCCTTGAGTTCGGCGACGTTGGCGGCACGCACGCGGCTGGCGGCGAAATGGTCGTTCTGGATCTTCCGCTGGCGTTCGGCCAGGGCCAGGCTGAGCAGGAAGCCGACCACCGCCGAAAGCCCCAGCAGGCCGCTACCGAGCCATTCGGTACGGGTCGCCGCGTAGCCCAGCAGCGACGGCAGGCACAGGCACCAGATCACGACGAAGAGGCCCATGCCGATAGCGAACAGGCGCGCCGGCCGGTAGGCGTGGATCCAGTAGTAGACCGCGACGCCGAGCATGCCCAGGGTCACCAGGGTGATCAGCCCGTACACCAGGCTGCTGACGGACAGGGAGAACAACAGGTTGAGCGCGATGCCGAGCACCACGAGTGCGGCGGTGCCGCCCAGCAGCAGACGTCTGAGCGGCAGGCGCGGGCTGAGGTCTGAGAAGAAGCTGGCGGTATAGCCCAGCGCGCAGAACAGCGTCACCACCAGGCAGGCCAGGGCGGCCATCGGTTGCAGCGACTGGCTGTTGCCGTACCAGGGGCTGAGCAGGCCGAACAGGTTGAGGCAGGCCAGCAGCAGGCTGGCGTGTACGCCGGCCAGCCACAGTCCGCTGGCAACGCGGGTGTAGGCGAAGCGCACGAGGTTGTAGGCCAGCAGCATGGCCAGGCAGCCGATCAGCACGCCGAAGTGCAGCGGGCGCTGGTCGTTGCTCGGCTGGCCGGCGGCCTCGATGCTGATGTTCGGCCGCAGTGGCATCGTCGAGGCGAGGCGCAGGTAGAGGTCCAGCGGCTCGGCGGCGGCGCGCAGGGGGATCACCAGGTCACTGTTGAGCAGCGGGCGCTGCACTGGGGAGAGGTTGCCGGCGCTCTTCTGCTCGAGCACCTTCTGCCCGTCGAGAATGAACATCTCGAAGCTGTCCAGGCTCGGCGCGAACAGGCGCAGTTGCTGGGGCTCGTCGCTGGCGGGAAGACGGAAGTGCAGCCAGGTCGCGCCGGGGCCGGCGGGGGCGTGCAGGTCGTTGATGTCGAGGGGGCTGAAAAGGGTGCGGTAGCGCGGGGAGATCACGTCCTGCAGTTGCAGGCGGGCGTCACTGTCGTGAAGCTGGGACCAGCCGGGATCCTGGCTTGCCGCGTAGGTCGGAAGACAGACCAGAGCGGCCAGCAGCAAGCTGACGAGGAGTCCTGTGGCAGTCCAGAGCCGACGCACGGCGAAGTCCCTTCGGTAGTGAGTGGGCGGATTATAGCCAAGTGTGCTGAAGGCCGTAATCCACCCGTGCACGCGGGGACCGGTGCAGCGGAGGCGTCCGACGAGGGACGCCTCCGGCCGTCGGATCAGCCTTCGCCGCGCTCGCGGGCGATGGCGCGATAACCGATGTCGGTGCGGTAGAAACTGCCGTTCCAGCGAATCTTCTCGGCCAGGCGGTAAGCCTGTTGCTGCGCGGAGGAAACGGTCGGGCCGATGGCCGTGGCGCACAGCACGCGGCCGCCGGCGCTGACGATCTGGCCGTCCTTGAGCGCGGTGCCGGCGTGGAACACCTTGCCGTCGAGCTTGGCGGCTTCGTCCAGGCCTTCGATGACGTCACCCTTGGCGTAGTCGCCCGGGTAGCCGCCCGCGGCGATCACCACGCCCACGGTGGGACGCGGGTCCCAGGTGGCTTCGACCTTGTCCAGCGCCTTGGCCAGTGCGGCTTCGACCAGCAGGACCAGGGAAGACTCCAGGCGGACCATGATCGGCTGGGTTTCCGGGTCGCCGAAGCGGCAGTTGAACTCGATGACCTTCGGCGCGCCGCTCTTGTCGATCATCAGGCCGGCATACAGGAAGCCGGTGTAGACGTTGCCTTCCTCGGCCATGCCGCGCACGGTCGGGTAGATCACTTCGTCCATCACGCGCTGGTGCACGTCGGCGGTGACCACCGGAGCGGGGGAGTACGCGCCCATGCCGCCGGTGTTCGGGCCGCTGTCGCCATCGCCGACGCGCTTGTGGTCCTGGCTGGTGGCCATGGGCAGCACGTTCTGGCCATCGACCATGACGATGAAGCTGGCTTCCTCGCCGTCGAGGAACTCTTCGATCACCACGCGCGAACCGGCGTCACCGAAGGCGTTGCCGGCGAGCATGTCGCGCACGGCTTCCTCGGCTTCGGCCAGGGTCATGGCGACGATCACGCCCTTGCCCGCGGCGAGGCCGTCGGCCTTGATCACGATGGGCGCGCCTTTCTCTTTCAGGTAGGCCAGCGCCGGCTCGACTTCGGTGAAGTTCTGGTAGTCGGCGGTGGGGATCTGGTGGCGTGCGAGGAAGTCCTTGGTGAAGGCCTTGGAACCTTCCAGCTGCGCAGCGCCGGCGGTGGGGCCGAAGATATCCAGGCCACGGGCGCGGAACAGGTCGACCACGCCTTTGACCAGCGGCGCCTCGGGGCCGACGATGGTCAGTTGCACGTTCTTCGCGGCGAAATCGGCCAGCTCCTCCAGGGCCAGTACGTCGATGGCGACGTTCTCGCACTTGGCTTCGGTGGCGGTACCGGCGTTGCCCGGCGCGACGAAGACCTTCTGCACGCGCGAATCCTGCGCGACCTTCCAGGCCAGCGCGTGCTCGCGACCGCCGCTACCGATGATGAGTACGTTCATTGGAGTTCTCCTGAACAGTTCCGGCAGTGCCGGATCGTTGGGTATCGCTTCGCTCGCGGAGCGCCGCCCGACCCAACCTACGAATTCTTTATGACCGGTCCGCTCTTCACGAACCAATCTCAAGGGGCGCAATCGGGCCTGCAGATGCAAGGCGCCCGGTCCTTCACCCAGCGGAGTTGCCTTCTGGCAATGAGCAGGGGGGAAGGGCCGGGCAACGCCGCAGATGCGGGTCCGAGTGCGTCCTAACCGCTTAGTGGCGGAAGTGGCGCATGCCGGTGAAGACCATGGCAATGCCGGCTTCGTCGGCAGCGGCGATCACTTCGTTGTCACGCATCGAACCACCCGGCTGGATCACCGCGGTGATGCCGGCCTTGGCTGCGTTGTCGATGCCGTCGCGGAACGGGAAGAAGGCGTCGGAAGCCATGACTGCACCCTTCACTTCCAGGCCAGCGTGCTCGGCCTTGATGGCGGCGATGCGGGCGGAGTTCACGCGGCTCATCTGGCCGGCGCCGACGCCCACGGTCTGACGCGCCTTGGCGTAGACGATGGCGTTGGACTTGACGAACTTGGCGACTTTCCAGGCGAAGATCAGGTCGTGGATTTCCTGCTCGCTCGGCGCGCGCTGGGTGACGATCTTCAGGTCATCGGCGGTGATCATGCCGATGTCGCGGCTCTGTACCAGCAGGCCACCGTTGACGCGCTTGAAGTCCCAGCCCGGCGCACGCTCGGCCGGCCATTCGCCGCATTCCAGCAGGCGCACGTTGGCCTTGGCGGCGACCACTGCGCGGGCGGCTGCGGAGATTTTAGGGGCGATGATCACTTCGACGAACTGACGCTCGACGATGGCCTGGGCGGTGTCGCCGTCCAGCTCGCGGTTGAAGGCGATGATGCCGCCGAAGGCCGACTCGGTGTCAGTGGCGTAGGCCAGGTCATAGGCCTTGCGGATGCCGCCCTCGTTCTCCGGAACCACGGCCACGCCGCACGGGTTGGCGTGCTTGACGATGACGCAGGCCGGCTTGACGAAGCTCTTCACGCACTCCAGCGCGGCGTCGGTGTCGGCCACGTTGTTGAACGACAGTTCCTTGCCCTGCAGCTGGATGGCGGTGGAGACGCTGGCCTCGCCCTTCTTCGCCTCGACGTAGAACGCCGCGCTCTGGTGCGGGTTCTCGCCGTAGCGCATTTCCTGCGCCTTGATGAACTGGCTGTTGAAGGTGCGCGGGAAAGCGCCGCGGTCGGCGGTGGACAGGGTGTCGCGCGCCTGGTCGATGGTGCCCAGGTAGTTGGCGATCATGCCGTCGTAGGCCGAGGTGTGCTCGAAGGCCTTCAGGGCCAGGTCGAAGCGCTGGGCGTAGGTCAGGCCGCCGGCCTTCAGGGCTTCGACGATGCCGGCGTAGTCACCGGCATTGACCACGATGGCGACGTCCTTGTGGTTCTTCGCTGCGGAACGAACCATGGTCGGGCCGCCGATGTCGATGTTCTCGATGGCGGTCGGCAGGTCACAGTCGGCCTTGGCCACGGTCGCTTCGAACGGGTAGAGGTTGACCGCCACCAGGTCGATCGGCTTGATGCCGTGCTGCTCCATCACCGCGCCATCGAGGTCACGACGGCCGAGGATGCCGCCGTGGATCTTCGGGTGCAGGGTCTTCACGCGGCCGTCCATCATCTCCGGGAAGCCGGTGTAGTCGGCCACTTCCACGGCGGCGATGCCATGGTCCTTGAGCAGCTTGTAGGTGCCGCCGGTGGAGAGGATCTCCACGCCGAGGGCTGCCAGCTCACGGGCGAAATCGACGACGCCGGTCTTGTCGGAAACGCTGATCAGCGCACGGCGGACGGGCAGGCGGGTGGTTTGGTCGGTCATAACGGCTTCCACAAAGGCTTCGGGCTTTTCGCGTGTCAGGCGTGGGCCCGGCTGACCTTGCGGTCGCGGGCCCGCGCCTGCCACCTGTCAGAGAAGATCGTACTGCTTGAGTTTCTTGCGCAGGGTGCCGCGGTTCAGCCCCAGCAGTTCGGAGGCTTTGGTCTGGTTACCCTTCACGTGGTTCATGACGGTTTCCAGCAGCGGCGCTTCGACTTCGCAAAGCACCATGTTGTACACGTCCGTGACCGGCTGCCCTTCGAGATGGGCGAAATAGTTATGCAGTGCCTTTTCCACGCTGTCGCGGAGGGTCTGGCCCTCCTGCGTCGGAGTGGTCAGGTGCTGTTTAAGGTTGGCATTGTCGCTCACGGGTGTCATTCCACTCACTAATGTCTCGGTCATCGTTGTCATGCGGCCACCCCTTCTCCGTTATTGTGGCGCTCGGCGAAGAACTGCCTGACGCTGGCGCTCTGTGCATCCGTGTCCTGCAAACGATTGAACTGGGCGCGGAACTCCGCCGCGCCCGGTTGGGTTGCGAGGTACCAGCCCACATGCTTGCGGGCAATGCGCACACCCATTTCCTCCCCATAAAACGCATGCAATGCAGCGAGGTGTTCGAGCAGGATGCTCTGCACCTCGTGCAGACTCGGCGCCGGCAATAGCTCGCCGGTGCTCAGGTAATGATCGATCTCGCGGAAGATCCAGGGATTGCCCTGGGCGGCGCGGCCGATCAGCAGGGCATCCACGCCCGTCTGTTCGAATACCTGCCGTGCCTTGCGCGGTGAGTCGATATCACCGTTGGCGAAGACCGGAATCGAAACCGCCTGCTTGATCGCCGCGATGGTTTCGTACTCCGCTTCGCCGGTGTAGAGGTCGGCACGGGTCCTGCCGTGTACCGCCAGCGCCTGGATGCCCGACTGCTCGGCGATCCGCGCCACCGTCACACCGTTCTTGTTCGACCGGTCCCAACCGGTGCGAATCTTCAGGGTGACGGGAACCTCTACCGCCGCGACCACCGCCTCGAGGATATCGGCCACCAGCCGTTCATCCTTCATCAGCGCGGAACCCGCGGCCTTGTTACACACCTTCTTTGCCGGACAGCCCATGTTGATGTCGATGATCTGCGCGCCGAGCTCCACATTGCGCTGGGCAGCTTCCGCGAGCATCTGCGGGTCGCCGCCGGCGATCTGCACCGAACGCGGCTGATCTTCGTTGTCGTGCTGCAGGCGCAGGCGCGACTTGCGGCTGTTCCACAGGCGGACGTCGCTGGTGACCATCTCCGATACCACCATGCCGGCGCCAAGGCGGCGGCACAGCTGGCGGAACGGACGATCGGTGACGCCGGCCATCGGGGCCAGGATCAGTCTGTTGGGCAGTGTGTAGGAGCCGATGCGTACCACCGACTGGATTTCCATGGTCAATGGGGCGGGAACACCGAGGCGCCGCGCGTTGTACCACTCGCGGATGCGTTTCGGAGCCTGCCACCGGTGCTAGCAAAAAAGGGAGGGCATGATACCCGCTCTCGATGACCGGATAAAGGCGATTTTGGATAAATTCTGAACAGCTTCGGGCTTAGCACCCAAGGTAGGAAGACGAGCGGAACTGGCGCGCTCAGGCGCTTTGAGCTACCCGCCGGGTCATTCCGGCGAGTGGAAGCTCAGGCTGTAGTTCACCGCTTTCGGGCCCGGATCGAGGATGTCCAGGGAGATGTGGATCGGCGTCTGCGGCGGCATCTCGCTCTGCCCGGCCAGTTCGCCGGAGAGATATTCGCTGGGCTTGAAACGGCGGCTGGCGATCAGTTGGCCGTTGAGGTCGGCGAAGCGCATTTCCAGCAGCGGGAAGGGCTGGGAGAAGTTGGCGCGGTTGTAGATGATCGCGTCCACGACCAGCGCGCCGCTGAAGTCAGGGTGGCTGCGCACCACCAGGTTACTGCTGCGGATCTGCTCCACGTCGACCTTGGACGGCAGGGTGCAGCCCAGCTCCGGGCAGGCCTGGGCGAACCAGGGACGGTACTGGTCCTGGCGGGCCAGTTCGTCGAAGTGATAAGCGATGTACTGGCCGGCGAGGCCGGCCAGGGCCAGGAGGACCAGCAGCAGCCAGAACAGGCGGAGGCCCCAGCGGCTCTTGGGTTTCTGCCAGTCCAGTTGCAGCGGTTCGTCGCTCAGGTCGTGCAGGCCGGCGCTGCCCAACCCCGGTTCGGCGCGGCGGCTGTCGGCCAGCGGCGGCTCTTCGTCCCCGGCGTCGACGGCGTTGGGCTCGTCCTCATCGCGGCGGGCGCTGAAAGCGGGGAGCTTCTCGTCGTCGGTCTCGGCTCGCAGGGGAGCGGGGTCGATGCGCGGTTCGTGCGCCGGTTCGTCCTCCGGCTCTTCCGACTCGGGTTCCTGGTCGGCTACGGCTACCAGGCGTGCGCTGGCGGGCGGCTCCTCCAGTTCGTCGGCAGGCAGTTGGCCGAGGCTGGGTTCCTGGCGGGACACACGGCTGGCGCCTTTCTGTTCCTCTTCGATCAAGGCCTCGGCCCAGCGTTCGTCGTGCGGGTCGCGCTTCTCTTCCTGGCGAGTCTGCAGGGCTTCGCTGGGGCGCGGCGCGCGTTCGATACTGAGAAACTCCTGGGACAGCTCGAACTCGTCGAGCTTGGCCAGTTCCTCGTCGAGATTGAGGCTGTCCAGGTCGAGATCGTCGTGGATCCACAGCGTCTCGTCTTTCTTTGCCGTCACGGGAGAGGGTTTGGCTGGCTCGCTGATCACGGTTGCCGCCGGGGCGATCACCGTGGTCGCGGCAATGGCCGGGGTGGGCTCGGGAGCCGGTGTCGGTTTTGCTTCCACCTTCGCTTCAGCGATGGCGGGTTTTTCCGCCACATCGCTGGAGTGCCGCGCGGCATGGGGTGCCAGCGGCCAGCCAAGGGTGGCGGTGCCGGGGGGGCTCGCTACGGCTGGCTTCTCGGGGGTGAAGGTGCTGAAGGCCGGCGTGGGAATCGGCGCCGCGGCGACCGGCTCCGGAGCTTTCGGCGGAGTCGCTGGTATGACCGGCTCCGGGGTGGTTGCCGGTTCGGCGGCTTCAATGGGGCGCGCCGCGTTGGCTGCCGCTGCCGGCGCCTGGGTCGGCTCGCCCACCAGGTTCTGTGGCGCGCTGAACACCTTCAGGCAGGTTCCGCAGCGCACAGCACCGCTGGCCGCGCCCAGTTGCGCCGCGTTGACGCGGAATCGGGTCTGGCAATGGGGGCACTGGGTGATGAAGCTGTCGCTCATGCGGCGGTCCGGCGGAAAAAATCTGGCGGTTAGTCTAACTCAAGCCCCGTACGGCGGGCACTCAGCGGCGGCGGCCGCTGATGCGGATCCAGCCATCGCGCTCGGCGGTCGGGTCGAGGTCGAAGGCCCCGGCATAGGCCGCGCGCACTTCATCGGCCTGCTCGGCGAGGATGCCTGAGAGGGCCAGCAGGCCGCCGGATTTCACCAGCCCGGTGAGCTGCTCTGCCAATGTGACCAGCGGGCCGGCCAGAATGTTCGCCACCAGGACGTCCGCTGGTTCCTTCGGCAGATCAGCGGGCAGGTAGACGGGGAACTTCTCCGGCTCGATGCCGTTGCGCGAGGCGTTGTCGCGCGAGGCTTCCAGCGCCTGCGGGTCGATATCGGTGCCAGTTGCCTGCGCGGCGCCCAGCAGCAGCGCGGCGATGGCGAGGATGCCCGAGCCGCAGCCGAAATCCAGTACCTGCTGGCCGGCCAGCTCCTGGCCGTCTAGCCATTCCAGGCACAGCGCGGTGGTCGGGTGGGTGCCGGTGCCGAAGGCCAGGCCCGGATCGAGCAGCAGGTTCACCGCTTCCGGCTCCGGGGCGTCGTGCCAGCTGGGGACGATCCACAGGCGGCGGCCGAAGCGCATCGGCTTGAAGTTGTCCATCCAGCTGCGTTCCCAGTCCTGGTCGGCGATGTGCTCGATCTGGTGCTGGGGCAGTTCGCCGCCGGTCAGCAGGGTCAGATGGGCGATCAACGAGGTTTCGTCGGTGTCTGCCTCGAACAGCGCGAGCAGGTGGGTGTGACTCCACAGCGGCGTGGTGCCCAGGTCCGGCTCGAAGATCGGCTGGTCTTCGGCGTCCATGAAGGTCACCGATACGGCGCCGACTTCCAGCAGTGCATCTTCATAGGTTTCCGCCTGATCCGGGGTGATGGCGAGTCGGACTTGGAGCCAGGGCATGGGCGGAACCTCGATCGTGCTGGGATGGTGCTGGAAAGACAGCGGGCCGCCTGGGCGGCCCGCAGATAAAGGCGGCAAGCTTACTGCACGGCACCTTGCCATGCCAGCGGGCTGGGTCCGCAAAGCACAAGGGCCGCCCGGAGGCAGCCCTTGTGGTGGAGGCGAAGCAGCTTTCGACAGGCGCTTAGTGCTTGTCCATGCCCAGCTTCTTCTCCAGGTAGTGGATGTTCACGCCACCTTTGCAGAACTCTTTGTCGCGGACCAGCTCCTTGTGCAGCTCGGTGTTGGTCTTGATGCCATCGACGATCAGCTCGTCCAGCGCGTTGCGCATGCGCGCCATGGCTTCATCGCGGTCCTTGCCGTAGGTGATGATCTTGCCCACCAGCGAGTCGTAGTTCGGCGGTACGGCGTAGCCGCTGTACAGGTGCGAATCCACGCGCACGCCATTGCCGCCCGGTGCGTGGAAGTGCTTCACCTTGCCGGGGCTGGGCATGAAGGTCTTCGGGTCTTCGGCGTTGATCCGGCATTCCAGCGCATGGCCACGGATGACCACGTCTTCCTGCTTGATCGACAGCTTGTTGCCCGAGGCGATGCTGAGCATCTCCTTGACGATGTCGATGCCCGTGACCATCTCCGACACCGGATGCTCCACCTGCACGCGGGTGTTCATCTCGATGAAGTAGAAGCGGCCGTTCTCGTAGAGGAACTCGAAGGTGCCGGCACCACGGTAGCCGATTTCCACGCAGGCCTGGACGCAGCGGGCCAGCACTTCGGCGCGGGCCTTCTCGTCGATGCCCGGGGCTGGGGCTTCTTCCAGCACCTTCTGGTGACGACGCTGCAGAGAGCAGTCGCGGTCGCCCAGGTGGATGGCGTTGCCCTGGCCGTCGGAGAGCACCTGGACTTCCACGTGGCGCGGGTTGGTCAGGAACTTCTCCAGGTAGACCATCGAGTTGCCGAACGCCGCTCCCGCTTCGGTGCGGGTCAGCTTGGCGGACTTGATCAGGTCTTCCTCGTGGTGCACCACGCGCATGCCGCGACCACCACCGCCACCGGCGGCCTTGATGATCACCGGGTAGCCCACCTCGCGGGCAATCGCCAGCGCGGTTTCTTCGTCTTCGGGCAGCGGGCCGTCGGAGCCCGGTACGGTCGGCACGCCGGCTTTCTTCATGGCGTCCTTGGCGGACACCTTGTCACCCATCAGGCGGATGACGTCGGCGCTCGGGCCGATGAAGGTGAAGCCGGAGCGCTCGACCTGCTCGGCGAAATCGGCGTTTTCGGCGAGGAAGCCGTAGCCGGGGTGGATACCCACGGCGCCGGTGACCTCGGCCGCGGCGATGATTGCCGGGATGTGCAGGTAGGACTGCGCAGCCGGGGCCGGACCGATGCAGACCGCTTCGTCGGCCAGCGACAGGTGCATCAGCTCACGGTCGGCGGTCGAGTGCACGGCCACTGTCTTGATGCCCAGCTCCTTGCAAGCGCGCAGGATGCGCAGCGCAATTTCGCCGCGGTTGGCGATCAGTACTTTTTCCAACATCGCAGGCTCCCCGCGCTTTAAACGATGGTGAACAGGGGCTGGTCGAACTCGACCGGCTGACCGTTCTCCACGAGGATCTGACCGATCACGCCGCTGGTCTCGGCCTCGATGTGGTTCATCATCTTCATGGCTTCGACGATGCAGAGGATGTCGCCTTTCTTCACGCTCTGGCCGACTTCGACGAAGTTGGCGGAAGTCGGCGACGCAGCGCGGTAGAAGGTGCCGACCATCGGCGAGCGCACGGCGCCGGCGAGGTTCTGCGCAGCCGGAGCGGCTTCGGCGGCCGGCGCGGCAGCGGCGGGAGCTGCAGCCGGGGCGGCGACAGGGGCCGGAGCGTAGGCCGGGGCGGCGGCGTAGACCGGCTGGGCGGCGGTCTTGCTGTGACGGCTGATGCGTACGGACTCTTCGCCCTCTTTGATCTCCAGTTCGTCGATGCCGGATTCTTCGAGCAGTTCGATCAGTTTCTTGACTTTACGGATGTCCATCAGTGTTCGCTCTCCCAGGTGAGGTCACGGGCGTTCAAGTTGTTCGAGGGCGGATTCCAGGGCCAGGCGGTAGCCTGTGGCGCCCAGGCCGCAGATCACTCCTACCGCCACGTCGGAGAAGTAGGAGTGATGCCGGAAAGGTTCACGTTTGTGCACGTTGGAGAGGTGCACTTCGATGAATGGGATGCTCACTGCGAGCAATGCGTCACGTAGAGCGACACTTGTATGCGTAAACGCGGCCGGATTGATCAGGATGAAGTCCACGCCTTCGTTGCGCGCGGCGTGTATCCGGTCGATCAGTTCGTACTCGGCGTTGCTCTGCAGGTGCATCAGGTGGTGGCCGGCCTCGCGGGCGCGGCGCTCCAGGTCCTGGTTGATCTGCTCAAGGGTGACGGAGCCGTACTTGTCGGGCTCGCGGGTGCCCAGCAGGTTGAGGTTCGGCCCGTGCAGTACCAGTAAGGTCGCCATCTGGATGCGGTAGTCCTTGTTATTGGCGGGAAAAGATAGGGCGGGACTATGCCGGAAAGCCGGCGTGACTGTCCAGTCATGCGGGTTTTGCCGTAGATGTCAGCATGTTGCCAGCCGATTACGGCAGAACCGTTGCAGTCAAACTGTGATCAGAACCTGCTTGCAACCTGCTGCGAGTCGGCATGGCCGCGTTAAAAACGGGGGGCGGAAGCCGCTTGCGGCTAACGCACTTCAGTGCGGCCCCGAAGGGGCGAGCGCAGCGAGTCATGCTCATTTACTACTCGTAAACTCCGCTTCCTCCCCCGTTTTTGCCTTGCCCTGCCCTAGCTCGCGAGATTGCAAACAGGTTCTTAGGAGCGCGTTCCCGCCTGTTTGAGGCGGTCGGCGAGGGTGGCGGCGTCGGTCTCGCCGATGATGCGCAGATCGCTCCATTCGTCGCCTTTTGGCGAGAAGAACAGCAGTGCCGGCGGGCCGAACAGGTTGTAGCGGTCGAGCAGGGCGCGCTGTTCCTCGGTACTGGCGGTCATGTCGAAACGCAGCAGGACGAAGCCGGGCAGCTGTGACTGGACCTCCGGCGCTGGCAGCACCTGGCGCTCGATGATCTTGCAGCTGATGCACCAGTCGGCGTACCAGTCCAGCAGTACCGGGCGGCCGGCGGACCGGGCACTGGCCAGGGCGGCATCGAGTTGCGCGGGGCTGGTGATGTTCTGCCAGTCGCCAGGCGTGGAACTGGGTGGGCCGGCATGGATGCGCTGACCGCTGCGCCCCAGCGGGTGCAGCGGGTCGGATTCACCGCGCAGGGCGCCGGTCCAGGCGGCCACGGCGTAGACCAGCAGCATCAGGCCAAACAGTTGCCCAAGGCGCTGCAGCGGCTTCTTTGGCCCCAGCTCGAGGGTGCCGATGGCCAGGGCGACGCCGCCGGCGAGGGTGCCCCAGAGCGTCAGCGCTACCGGGCCGGAGACCAGTCGTTCGAGCATCCAGATGGCCACGGCCAGCAGCATCACGCCGAAGACGTTGCGCACGCCGTTCATCCAGGCGCCGCTCTTGGGCAGCAGTGCCCCACCGCCGACGGCGAAGATCACCAGCGGCGTGCCCATGCCCAGGCCGAGGGAGAACAGCAGCAGGCCGCCGCCCATTGCATCACCGGTGCTGCTGATATAGAGCAGCAGGCCGGCCAGCGGAGCGGTGACGCAGGGTGACACCAGCAGGCTGGAGAGCACACCGAGGGTCGCCGCGCCGGCGATGGAGCCGCCCCGGGTGTTGTTGGCCATGTTGTCCAGGCGTTCGCGCAGGAAGCCCGGCAGGCGCATCTCGAACACGCCGAACATGGCCACGGCGAAGACCACGAAGAACGCCGCGAAGGGAATCAGCACCCAGGGCGACTGCAGCATCGCCTGCAGGTTGAGCTTGGCGCCGAACAGGCCCATCAGGGTGCCGAGCACCGCGTAGCAGGCGGCCATCGGCAGCACGTAGGCCAGCGACAGCGCCAGGCCGCGCATGCCGCCCGGACGGCCGCGCAGGACCACGCCGGAGAGGATCGGCAGCATCGGCAGCACGCAGGGGGTGAAGGTCAGCGCCAGGCCCAGCAGGAAGAAGATCACCAGAGCGCGGCCGAGCTTCTTGATCTTGCCCGGTTCGTGGTCGCCCAGCAGGCTGGCCAGCGGGTTGCCGGAAGCGGCGGCGGACTTTGCGGCAGAGGCGGGCGCGGGGCCTGTCACCACGCTGGCGGCTTGGCCGTCGGCGATCTGCAGGCGGGTGGTTTCCGGCGCGTAGCAAAGGCCCTTGTCGGCGCAGCCCTGGTAGCTGACGACGAGAGTGAAGGGCTTGTGCTGCGGGTTGACCAGCGGGATGTCGATGTCGGTGATGGCGTAGTAGACGACGGTGTCGCCGAAATAATCGTCGTGGTGCTGCTTGCCCGGCGGCAGCTTCACTTCGCCGACGCTCACGCCGCTGTCGGCGGGTTCGACCTTGAAGCTGAACCGGTGCTGGTACAGGTAGTAGCCGTCGGCATTGATGAAGCGCAGTTTCACCTGCTGGCTGTCGCTGTCCTCGACGCTGACGCGGAAGGCCTCGGCCACCGGCAGGAAGTCGCCCTTGGCCGGTTGCGCGACGGCGAAGCCGCCCTTGTCGGCGGGTTTGTCGAACAGGCCGGCGGAGGCGGGCAGGGCGACGAGGAGCAGGAGCAGGGTAAGCAGGCGGCGCATGGACATCTCGCGGACTACAGGGGTGGCGGGCATGATAGCGGAAAGCTTCCGGCGCAGCCCGAGGCGATGCCCGACGAGCTGTCACAAGAAGTGATCGGCCGCTTGGGACTGCGCCAGAGCGGTCGGGTTCCCCTGCTGCTCCTGCGTCAATCCGTCGCGTGCTGGCCGAAGGCTGCCAGCAGGTCGCTGACGAAAGCCTGTTCGGCGTCGCCGGGATGGCGACCGCGATGTCGCGTCAGGCTGAAGGCTACGTCGAAATCCAACTCGCCGGGCAGCAGCTCGCGCAATTGGCCGCATTCGATCCAGGGCTGGGCGACGTGCCGGGGCAGATAGCCGATGTGCGCGCCGGAGAGGATGAAGGCCAGGCTGCCGTCCACCTGCTCGCAGCGTGCGCTGCTGCGACTGGTCTGCAACGGTTCGTCGGCGGCGATGAAGCGGTAGGGGTGCAGCACCTGGTCGGCGTCCGCGAGGGAATCACGGGTCGGCTTCCTTTCCTTGAAGGCCGGGTGGCCGGTGCCGCAGTACAGTCCCTGCGGTTCGATGAACAAGGTGCGGTGCTGCAACGCGGCCTGGGTGCCGGCGAAGTAGCCGACCGCCAGGTGCAGCCGGTCCTGCAGGAGCAGGCGCTCCAGTTCGGCCGGCGTGGCGGTGAGCAGGTCGAGGGTGACCGCCTCGTTGCGCTGGCGGAAGCGCCGGATGGCGTCGGACAGCCGCGCCAGCACGCTCTCTTCGAGGCTTTCCGACAGGCCGATGCGCACCTCGCCGAGCAGTTTGTCGGCCACCCCGCGCGCCTCGTCGCGGAAGTCCTCGATGCACAGGAGCAGCCGCCGCGTCGCCTGCAACAGATGCTCACCCTTGGGCGTCAGGCGGAAGCCGCCCTTGCCGCGTTCGCACAGGCGGTAGCCCAGGCGCGTCTCCAGCTTGGCCATCTGGATGCTGATGCTTGGCTGGCTCAGCCCCAGCTCGCCCTGGGCGGCGCTGAAGCCGCCGCATTCGACCACGGTGACGAACAAGCGCAGCAGTTGCAGGTCGAGATCGCGCAATTGGCTGAGCATGGTCGTCCCCAAACATTGTTATGAAGAAATGCCAAAGTAATTAACTTTGTATTTTTGCAAAGTAAAGCCCAGCCCATGCTCGCCCCATAACCACAACAACTCCGAGGCGATGATCATGCGTGTGTTCTTCCGGGCGACTCTCGCGGCGCTGACCGTGGCGCTGGCCGTGCCCCTGCAGGCGCAGGAGCGGGTGCTCAACCTGTACAACTGGGCGGATTATGTCGGCGCGGATGCGCTGCAACGCTTCCAGAAGGAAACCGGCATCCGCGTCAAATACGACACCTTCGACAGCGCCGAGGTGCTCGACAGCAAGCTGATGACCGGCCGCAGCGGCTATGACGTCGTCTTCCCGGCCAGCAGCGGGCTGGCCCGCGCCATCCAGGCCAAGGCCGTGCAGCCGGTGGACGATGGGCAGCTGAAGAACGTCGCCAACCTCGATCCGGAACTGCTGGCGAAACTCGCAACCATCGATCCGGGCAACCGCTTCGGCGTGCCCTACACCTGGGGCACCGTGGGCCTGGCGATCAACAAGGACGCGGTGCTCAAGCGCATTCCCGATGCGCCGCTGGACAGCCTCGACCTGCTGTTCAAGCCCGAGTACGCCGGCCGCCTGGCCGACTGCGGCATCTCGCTGATCGATTCGCCCCAGGAAGTCATCAGCGTGGCGCTGAACTACCTGGGCAAGTCGCCCTACAGCACCGAGCCGGCCGACCTTGCCCAGGTGCGCGAGTTGCTGGCCAAGCTGCAACCCAACGTTCGCTACATCGCCAGCGGCAAGCACATCAATGACCTGGCCAACGGTTCGCTGTGTGTCGCGCTGACCTACACCGGCGACGCGCTGATGGGCGCCGCGCAAGCGAAGCAGGCGAACAAGCCGTTCGAGGTGATCTACCGGATACCCAAGGAGGGCACGCTGATCTGGTTCGACACCATGGCCATCCCGGTGGACGCCCCCCACCCGCAGGAAGCCCGCGCCTTCATCGACTTCATGCTGCGCCCGGAGTCCATCGCCGAGCTGACCAATACCCTGTATTTCGCCAACGCCAACCAGAAGGCCACGCCGCTGCTCAATGCTGACGTGGCAGGCGACCCGGACATCTACCCGCCGGCGGCGATGCGCCAGAAGTTGTTCGGCGAGCAGTTGCTGACGCTCAAGCAACAGCGCGACCGGACGCGGCTGTGGTCAGCGTTCCGCACCCGTAGCTGACCTGGAACCTTTTGTAGGGTGCATAACGCGCCAGCGTTATCCGTCGAGCTGAACCAGGGCCGGCGGATAACCTGTTCCAGGTTATGCGCCCTACGCAGCGGACGTTCACCCGAAGCACCGTGACCCACCGATAACCAAGATGAGGAAGCCATGGATCTCGCAAACGACAACGACCAGGCCATCACCCGCGACAGCCTCTACGGCACCGCTGCCGAATCCACGTACGCCGGCATCACCAGCTTCATGCGCCGCCGTTACAGCCGCGACCTGCGCGGCGTCGACCTGGTGGTCAGCGGCGTGCCGTTCGACACCGCCACCACCAACCGCCCCGGCAGCCGCTTCGGGCCGCGGGCGATCCGTGCCGCCTCGGTGCAGATGGCCTGGGCCCGGCATTTCCCCTGGGAGTTCGACCCCTTCGACCACCTGGCGGTGATCGACTACGGCGACTGCTCCTTCGACCACGGCGTGCCGCAGGAAACCCCGGACGTCATCGAAGCCCACGCTGCGCGCATCCTCGATGCCGGCTGCGCGCTGCTGACCCTGGGCGGCGACCACTTCATCAGCTACCCGCTGCTCAAGGCCCACGCGAAGAAGCACGGCCCGCTGTCGCTGATCCACTTCGACGCGCACAGCGACACCTGGCCCGACGAGGACTGCCAGCGCATCGACCACGGCACCATGTTCTACCACGCGGCCCGCGAGGGACTGGTCGACCCGTCGCGCTCCGTGCAGGTCGGCCTGCGCACCACCAACGACGACGTGATGGGCTTCCAGGTGCTGGACGCCCGTGAAGTCCATCGCAACTCGCCGCAAGCCATCGCCGAGCGCATCCGCACGCGGGTGGGCGACCATCCGGTGTACCTGACCTTCGACATCGACTGCCTCGACCCTGCCTTCGCTCCGGGCACCGGCACGCCGGTCTGCGGCGGGCTGAGTTCGCACCAGGCACTGGAAATCCTCCGCGCACTGCGTGGCATCAACCTGGTGGGGATGGACGTGGTGGAAGTCGCGCCGCCCTACGACAACGCCGAGATCACTGCCCTGGCCGGCGCGACCCTGGCGATGGAGATGGTTTGCCTGTACGCGGCACGGCACAAGCTGGGCGAGTGTTGATCGCCCACCTCCCCAATCACGGGGAAACTCGTACGTAGGATGGCGTGGAGCGCAACGATACCCATCCTACGAAGAGTCTGGGCGAAATCAGACGCGGAACGCCCGCACCGCCGTATGCAATGCCCCGCCCAGTTCCTGCAGCTGCTCGCCCTGGCTGCGTCCCTGGCCGATCAGGCGCAAGTTCTGGCTGCCCAACTCGTGGATGCGCTCGCTATGCGAGCGGATCTCGCTGACCGCGCCGCTCTGCTGCGCGGAGCTTTCGGCGATGCGTTCGGCCATGCTGGCGATGGTGCGGATGGCGCCGACCACTTCGTCCAGCGCGCCCTCGGCGGCGCCGGCCTGGTTGGCGGTGATTTCCGCATGCTCGACCTGGCTACGCATCGCTTCCACCGATTGCCGCGCGGCCTGTTGCAGGCGTTTGGTGAGCTGCTGGATTTCCTCGGTGGCGCCGGCGGTGCGCAAGGCCAGAGAGCGCACTTCCTCGGCCACCACGGCGAACCCGCGGCCTTGTTCACCGGCGCGCGCGGCCTCGATGGCGGCGTTGAGCGCCAGCAGGTTGGTCTGCTCGGCGATGGAGCGGATCACCCCCAGCACGTTACCGATGGTGGCCGATTCCTCCGCCAGGTTCTCGATGGCCTGGGCGTTGCTCTGCACTTCGTCCACCAGCGCGCGCATGCCATTGAGGCTGTTGCCGATGACCTGCTGCCCCTGTTCGACGGCCGTGCCGGCGGCATGGCTGGCCGAGGCCGCCTGGCTGGCGTCGCCGGCCACCTGCTGGATCGCCGCTTCCATATCGCCCAGCGCGTCGCGGATTTCCCCGGTGTCGCTGGCCTGGCGCTCGGCGCCGGCGTGCAGTCCGCCGCTGAGTTCGGCCAGGGCGCGGCTGCTGCCGGCCACTTCCTCGGCGCGCTGGTGGATAGTGCCGACCAGCGTGCCGAGGAAGTCGCGCAGGCGATTCAGCGATTCCTGCAGTTCCACCAGGTCGCGGGTACGGGTGTTCAGCGCGATGGGGGTGGCGAAGTCCCCGCGCGCCCAGGTCGAGAGCGCCGGGACCAGTTGACCGAGCACGCGCGCCAGGCGACGTTGCAGGGTGTCGATGAGCAGCGCGGTGGCGAGGATCAGGGCGATCAGCGCGCCCTGGATGATGCGTACCTGCGTCTGGATCTTCGAGCGCTCCTCGCGCACCTGCGGCTCCAGCGTCGCCAGGGCCTGCTGCACGGCGCCCAGGCGCTGGGCGGTGGCGCTGGCCAGCTGCTGGCGCTGGGCGATCAGTTGGCGGGTGCGGTTGAGTTCGTCGGGGTAGCGGCGCAATACGCTGGCGAGGTCGCGCTTGAGGGTGACGCCGCGATCCTCGCTCTGCGCCTCGGCGGCCGGCCGGGATTCCAGGCCCATCATCGCGGCGAAGTCGTCGGAGGCAGAGGCCTGCTGTTCCAGCACGCCGAGCAGCGGCAGGGCGTCGATGCGCTCGGCCAGCTGGCGCAGGGTCTCCAGCTCGCGCTGGATATCCTCGGCCAGCGCCGGGTTGCCGCTTTCCACCAGCTTGGCGCGCGCGTGGGCCAGGCGTGTCAGGTGCAGGCCGGCCTGCAGTAGCGGGGTACGGTACTCGGCGGCGGTAGGGTTCTGGCTGGCGTCGGCATAGGTGCCGAGCTGGTCCAGCGCGGCCAGCAGGTCTCGCTCGGCCTGCAGCAGCAGACCCTGCGGATCACCCGCCAGCTTGCCGGCGGCGAGCAACTGGTTGCCGCTGAACTGGTGCAGTTCGTCGAGGCTCTGGCCGAGCAATTGGCTGAGGCTGTCCGGCAGTTGCGGCAGCTCCGCGGCCAGTTCGTCCAATGCCTGCTGCGCGGCTTTCTGCTTGAGCGCGTCGCCTCTGACGAGGTACGCCTGGATGTTCTGCGCCACCTTGCGCTCGAAGCCCTGGGAGAGTTCCAGGTAGCGGTCCATCAGCGTGAAGGGGCGCTCCAGCGCGCGTTGCGACCACCACAGGGTGGCGCCCAGCGCGAGACACACGAGCAGGAGCAGGACGGTGTTGAGGTTGGTGAGCAGCTTGAGGCGCATGGCAGGTCTCGACCGACAGCGAAAAAACGGCGAGCCCTGAACCTATTGCAGTTTGGTTACTGGCCGATGACACGGTGCCAGCATTTGGTCGGAATGTGTCGCGGCAGAGCGCCGCGCTGCCACTGCTGGGTGTTACTTGAAGACCTCGACGCGATTGCGGCCACCGTGCTTGGCGGTGTACAGCGCCTCGTCGGCCTGCTTGGCGAGGGTCTTGATGTCCATCTCCTCGCCGAGTTCGGCGATGCCGCAGCTGAAGGTGCAGGAGAGGTCATGGGGCTGCGCCGGATAGTGGATTTCGGCGAAGCGCTGGCGGATTTCCTCCAGTACCTTGCGCGCCGACTCGGCGTCGGTGTCCGGCAGCACCACGGCGAATTCCTCGCCGCCGTAGCGGCCGATGTGATCGGTCTTGCGCAGGCGCTGCTTGAGGAACAGCGCCAGGCTCTTGATCACCCGGTCGCCCATGGGGTGGCCGTAGGTGTCGTTGACCCGCTTGAAGTGGTCGATATCGAGCATCGCGAAGGTCAGCGGGCGCTCGTCGCGGCGGGCGCGGAAGCGAGCGTCATCCAGCAGCTGCAGGGTATGGGTGTGGTTGTACAGGCCGGTCAGGCTGTCGCGCACCATCCGCGCTTTGAGGCTGCGGGCGCGGGCGGCGCGGTTGCGCACGGTGGCGATCAGGTGGCGCGGCTTGATCGGCTTGGTGAGGAAGTCGTCGCCGCCTTCGCTCATGGCGTCCAGCTGCTTGTCCAGGTCGTCCTCGGCGGACAGGTAGATGATCGGCACGCTGACATGGCGCTCGTGCTGGCGTATCACCTTGGCCAGCTCGGTGCCCAGGCACTCGGGCATGTACATGTCGAGGATGATCAGGTCCGGCTGGAACTCGGCCAGCTCGGCCATCACCGACAGCGGCGCGGTAAGGGCTCGGGTGACGATGCCGGCGCTGTTGAGGACCATCTCGGTGTGCGCGGCCTGGGCGCGGGAGTCGTCGACGATCAGCACGCGGAACGGCTCGTAGTGCGCCACGCGGGTCAGCGTCTCGATCTTCTCCAGCAGGCCGGAAGCGTCCAGGGCGCCGCTGAAGAAGTCCTGGCCACCGGCGCGGGCGGCCGCCAGGCGGGTCGGGGTGTCGGTTTCCTCATGGCTGAAGAACAGCACCGGCAGCTTCTGCTTGAGGCCGGCCTGGGCTTCGTCGGCCAGGGCCAGGCCCTGGCCGTTGGCAAAGTCGATTTCCATGACGATGGCTGCCGGATGGCGGTCGGCCATGGCGGCACGGAAGGCGTTGGCATGCTCGCAGGGCTGCGCGGCCATGCCGAAGAATTCCAGCTGCTGGGCCAGGCGCTCAGCGCGCTCAAGGTCCTGCAGGGCCAGGTAGACCGGCTTGCGCAGCGGCGGCAGGTGGGTATGTTCGAACTGGTCGCCATGGCGCAGGCCGGTGCGCGACAGGCGCTGCATCAGCCGGTTCAGCTCGGTGATCAGCTCGCTGGAGAGGCGCCCGCGGTTGTCCTGCACGGCGCGCAGGCATTGGTCGATGGCCTTGGCGAGGTCGGCGTGCTCGGCCTGCTCGAAGCGTTCGGCATAGCGCTGCAGGCGCAGGCAGGCCTCGGCCAGCTCGGCCATGCCGGCGCTGTTCCACTCCGAGCGCGACAGGCGCTGCCAGACCTCCAGCAGGTGGCGGGCCTGGTGTATCACCCGCTGGGCGAAGTGATGCTTGAGGCGGTCGAGGGATGGATCGTCGAGCTCGGTCATCGCGCGCTTCTTTATAGGGCCGTACCGGCGGCCTGCGGGGCGAATATGTTTCCGCCGTGATACACACTGATGGCCCTATGCTACCAATCCTTGATGGCAATAACAGTGCCTTCGGTCAAACATCTCAAGCTTTGTAATTCGCACCATTACCTAGCACCATGCGCAGGGTAGGCTGCGCTGGCCTGCCCGGGTGCGGCATGCTTGCGCAGCGAGGCCTAAAATCGCGGCACCCTGGGGCCGGTTGTGGGTCCAAGCTATCTTCGAACTCGGGACATCAAGGAACTTGCCATGTGGAACTGGAAGAAACGCGGCTCCGTGCGTGATCGCGTGGATGACACGGTAGACAATGCACGCGCCTACTTCGGCGGCCCCTGGCTGGGTCGCGTGCTGGGCGGCCTGCTGGGTGCCTACCTGGTGGTCTGCGGGGTGATCGGCTGGTACTGGAGCCAGGAACCGGATCTGTTCCCCGTGCAGCAGAACGCCCAGGCCGCCGCCGAGCGCGCCGGCCGGCAGATGGTGGTGGGCTACACCACGGTGGAAACCCTCAAGGAAGTGGTCGCCACCATCCTCAACAAGCCGGGCGGCTACCTGTCCAACGACATCTTCCCGCCGGGCGTCTGGCTGGACAACATGCCCAGCTGGGAATATGGCGCCCTGGTCCAGGTGCGCGACCTGTCCCGCGCGCTGCGCAAGGACTTCGCCCGCTCCCAGTCGCAGTCCACCGAGGACGCCGACCTGGCGCGCGCCGAGCCGCGCTTCAACTTCGACAACAAGAGCTGGGCGCTGCCGTCCTCGGAGTCCGAGTACGCCGAAGGCATCAAGTCCCTGGACCGCTACCTCGGCCGCCTGTCCGCCGATCCGGCCGGCGCGCAGTTCTACGCCCGCGCCGACAGCCTGAACAACTGGCTGGGTGACGTCTCCACCCGCCTGGGCTCGCTGTCCCAGCGCCTCTCGGCCAGCGTTGGCCGGGTCAAGCTGAACACCAACATCACGCCGATGCAGCCGGTCGCGCCCGGCCAGGCGCCGCAGGTCGAGGAAGTGGTCCAGGAAACCCCCTGGATGCAGATCGACAACGTGTTCTACGAAGCCCGTGGCCAGGCCTGGGCGCTGTCGCACATCCTGCGTGCCATCGAGGTGGACTTCGCCGACGTGCTGGCGAAGAAGAACGCTACCGTCAGCGTGCGCCAGATCATCCGTGAACTGGAGGCCGCCGAGGCGCCGCTGTGGAGCCCGATGGTCCTCAACGGCAGCGGCTTTGGCGTGCTGGCCAACCACTCGCTGGTGATGGCCAACTACATCTCCCGCGCCAACGCCGCGATCATCGACCTGCGCCAGCTGCTGGCCCAGGGCTGATCGATGGAGGGCATCAGCCGCAAGGAGGCCGCCCACCGGGCGGCCTCGGACGCCGAGAAGATCGCCTGGGTCGACGATGACGACCAGTTGCTGGGCAGCCTGCCGCGCGCCGAACTGCGCGCGCGCGGGCTGATCGGCCGGGGCACCTTCATCCTGCTGTTCAACTCTGCCGGCGAGCTGTGCGTGCACCGCCGTACCCTGAGCAAGGCGGTCTACCCCGGCTACTGGGACCCGGCAGCCGGCGGCATGGTCCAGGCCGAGGAAAGCTACGCCGAGTCCGCCGCCCGCGAGCTGGAGGAAGAGCTGGGCATCGCCGGCGTCGAGTTGCGTCCCCACGGCACGTTCTTCTTCGACCAGCCGGACAACCGCCTCTGGTGCGCGGTGTTCTCCGCCGTTTCCGATGCGCCTCTGACATTGCAGCCCGAGGAAGTGCTGGAAGCGAAATTCATCGACCCGCACCAGGCGCTGGCCGAGGCCAAGGCGGGCACACCTTATTGCCCGGATTCGCTGGCGGCGTTGCGCAAGTACCTGGTCAGTTTCTGACGTCGGGTTGCTTTTCGTAAGAGCGAGCCTGCTCGCGAACTGAGCCCCGCTGCGGGGTTTGTTCGCGAGCAGGCTCGCTCCTACAGGCACCCCAAGACTCCGGCCGGGTTGGCCATGTCGCCAAACCACCGATCAATGACGCATTTTCGCTCTTAGCATTTGCCTCCAATGCTGCTAAATTGCGCGACCTTTCCGGCAGGGTCCTCCGCCGGGAATTGCGCAGCCCCTGCCTGAGTGGGGCGTCGCGGTCGGTACCCGCCGGCCATTCGTTGACCTGGCCCGAAGAGGCCAATCCTGGGGAAACGCCCGGTGGTCAAGAAAGCATCCTCCCTGTCCGCCCTCGGCGGGCTCGTCTACTCCACTGATTCCGGCCGGCATTGCCCGGACTGCAATCAGCCCGTTGGCGCGTGCATCTGCAAGCAGGCCGAAATTCCGGCCGGCGATGGCATCGCTCGCGTGCGTCGTGAAACCAAGGGCCGCGGTGGCAAGACCGTGACCACGGTGACCGGCGTGCCGCTGGCGGCCGATGCGCTGAAAGACCTGGCGACCGCGCTGAAGAAGCGCTGCGGCACGGGTGGCGCGCTGAAGGACGGCATCATCGAAATCCAGGGCGACCACGTCGACCTGCTGCTCGAAGAGCTGACCAAACGCGGCCTCAAGGCGAAGAAATCCGGCGGCTGAGCCGTCTCTCCCGAACGATTCTCCTCTGCAGAGAAGGGGTTCCAGGCGATGTGCGTTGCGTGCATTGCCGGCAAGCCCTTTCCCTAGATGGGAGATTTATCGGCGCGCCCTGGGCGTGTCGTCGGATTTTCCTAAACTTACCGCCAACCCCGGCGGTCAACACGGCAACGTCACGAGGCCCGGCTAGGTTTACACCACCAGGCTTTGACGACTCACCCGCACGCCGGGCGGGCGCCTGCACACATTCGCGCAATTCATTCGTGCTACTTGAGGAGACCACCCCGCATGGCCGCTAGACGGACCCGCAAAGACGACGGCAGCAACTGGACCGTGGCAGACAGCCGCAGCATCTACGGAATTCGCCACTGGGGCGCTGGCTACTACGCCATCAACGACGCCGGTAACGTGGAAGTTCGCCCGCAGGGCGCCGATGCCCAGCCGATCGATCTGCACGGGCTGGTCGAGCAGCTGCGCGAGGCCGGCCTGTCGCTGCCGCTGCTGGTGCGTTTCCCGGACATCCTGCAGGACCGCGTGCGCAAGCTCACCGGCGCCTTCGATGCCAATATCGCGCGTCTGGAATACACCAGCCGCTACACCGCGCTGTACCCGATCAAGGTGAACCAGCAGGAAGCGGTGGTGGAAAGCATCATCGCCACGCAGAACGTCTCCATCGGCCTGGAGGCCGGCTCCAAGCCAGAGCTGATGGCCGTGTTGGCGCTGGCGCCCAAGGGCGGCACCATCGTCTGCAATGGCTACAAGGACCGCGAGTTCATCAAACTGGCGCTGATGGGGCAGAAGCTCGGCCACAACGTGTTCATCGTGATCGAGAAGGAATCCGAGGTGCAACTGGTGATCGAGGAAGCCGCCGTTATTGGCGTGCTGCCCCAGGTCGGCCTGCGTGTGCGCCTGTCCTCGCTGGCGTCCTCCAAGTGGGCCGATACCGGCGGCGAGAAGGCCAAGTTCGGCCTGTCCGCCGCGCAGCTGCTGTCGGTGGTCGAGCGCTTCCGCGCGGCTGGCCTGGACCAGGGCGTGCGCCTGCTGCACTTCCACATGGGCTCGCAGATCGCCAACCTGGCCGACTACCAGCACGGCTTCAAGGAAGCGATCCGCTACTACGGCGAACTGCGTGCCCTCGGCCTGCCGGTGGACCACGTGGACGTGGGCGGCGGCCTGGGCGTGGACTACGACGGCACCCACTCGCGCAACGCCAGCTCGATCAACTACGACATCGACGACTACGCCGGTGTGGTGGTGGGCATGCTCAAGGAATTCTGCGACGCGCAAGGCCTGCCACACCCGCACATCTTTTCCGAGAGCGGCCGCGCGCTGACCGCGCACCACGCGGTGCTGATCACCCAGGTCACCGACGTCGAGCGCCATAACGACGAAGTGCCGAAGATCACCGACCTCGCCGAGCAGCCGGAGATCGTCCAGTGGCTGGCCGACCTGCTCGGCCCGACCGATGCCGAGATGGTCACCGAGACCTACTGGCGCGCCACCCACTACATGAGCGACGCCGCTGCGCAGTACGCCGAGGGCAAGATCAGCCTGGCGCAGAAGGCCCTGGCCGAGCAGTGCTACTTCGCCATCTGCCGCCGCCTGCACAACCAGCTCAAGGCACATCAGCGTTCGCACCGCCAGGTGCTCGACGAGCTCAACGACAAGCTTGCCGACAAGTACATCTGCAACTTCTCGGTGTTCCAGAGCCTGCCCGACACCTGGGCCATCGGCCAAGTGCTGCCGATCCTGCCGATCCACCGCCTGGGCGAGGAGCCGACCCGCCGCGCGGTGCTGCAGGACCTGACCTGCGACTCCGACGGCAAGATCACTCAATACGTCGACGAGCAGAGCATCGAGACCAGCATGCCGGTGCACGATGTGAAGGAAGGCGAGGACTACCTGATCGGCACCTTCCTGGTCGGCGCCTACCAGGAAATCCTCGGCGACATGCACAACCTGTTCGGCGACACCGACTCGGTGAACGTCTACCAGAACGCCGACGGAAGCTACTACCACGCCGGCATCGAGACCCACGACACCATCGAGGACATGCTGCGCTACGTGCACCTGTCGCCCGAGGAGCTGATGACCCACTACCGCGACAAGGTGGCCGGGGCCAAGCTCACCGTGCGCGAGCGCACGCAATTCCTCGACGCCCTGCGTCTGGGGTTGACCCGGTCGGCTTACCTGTCGTCCTGATGACTTGGCGGTCCGCGTAAGCGACAGCCCCGCTTCGGCGGGGCTTTTCTTTGCCTGCGAATTACTAACGCCGCGGGTCCGTTGTAGGAGCGAGCTTGCTCGCGAACCGACGTCCGCAGCAGGGGGGCGTTCGCGAGCAAGCACTGGGCGTCCCCCTCGTTCCTACAGAAGATTCTGTGCCGCTGCGGGATATTGGCGTTCGGGGTTGCCCTCACCCTCACCCTCAGCGGGAGAGGGCTGGGGTGAGGGGGAAGTGCTCGCCCGGAGCTCCCGGAAGTTGGCCGTGGTTCCTAGCTGTCCTGGCGCAACTCGAAGTGCGGGAAAAGCGCTTCCAAATCTCGCCAGAAATCCTCGGCACCGTGGGGCGCAGGACTAGCGAGCAACTGTGGATCGAGCTGCCGCCCGTTGCGGGCCAGTTGCACCACGAAGTTTTCCACACCCATTCCGCGCAGGCGCAGGGCCAGGCGCCGGAGTTTATCCAGATCGAACAACTGCCAATGCACTGTCGTCCTGCACTCGTGCTCCACACCGCTCGCCAGCAACAGTTCCAGGCTGCGCCAGTTGGCCAGCCCACTGCGTTTCACGCCGGTCGTGGCGTCCACGTCCTCGGCCAATCCCTTCACGTCGAAGCCGACCCAGTCGGCATGGGGCAGCGCGCGGGCGAAAGCCTCCGGGCGGATGCCGGCGCTGTGCAGCCCGGCGCGAAAACCCATCGCGCGCACGCTGGCCATGGCATCGGGCAAGGCGTTCTGCAAGGTCGCTTCGCCACCGCTGAAAACCACGCCTTGCAACAGCCCCTGGCGACGACGGAGGAAGGCGAGGATGTCGTCCCAGTGGATTTCGTGCTCGCCCCTCGGCGCAATCAGCTCCGGGTTGTGGCAGTAGCGGCAGCGCCACGCGCAGCCCTGGCAGAACAACACGCAGGCGAGCAATCCGGGATAGTCGAGGGTGGTCAGGGGCACCAGGCCCCCGACCCTGAGCGTGGCGCTCATCGCGTCTCGCGGAAGTGGCGGCGCTCGCGGTGCTCGGATTGCTTGCCGGCGTTGAAGGCCGACACCGGGCGGTGATAACCCATTACGCGGGTCCACACCTCGCACCGCTGGCGCTGGCTTTCGGGCAATTGGTTCGCGGTCATCGGTAGTGCTCCTTTTTGCGGGGATGAAAGTGAACGGAGGATCAGCCGCCACAGCAGCTCTTGGGCGCGGCCTTCTGCAGCGCGGCTTCGTCGCACTTCGGGCAGAACTCGTGTTCGCCGGCGAGGTAGCCGTGTACGGGGCAGATGGAGAAGGTCGGCGTCACCGTCAGGTAGGGCAGGCGGAAGCGCCCGAGGGCGGTGCGCACCAGCGTCTTGCAGGCCTCGGCGCTGGAGATGCGTTCGGCCATGTACAGGTGCAGCACGGTGCCGCCGGTGTACTTGCACTGCAGCGCGTCCTGCAGCTCCAGCGCCTCGAACGGATCGTCGGTGAGGCCCACCGGCAACTGCGAGGAGTTGGTGTAGTAGGGCGCATCCGGCGTGCCGGCCTGGAGGATGCCGGCGTGGCGCTTGCGGTCCTCGCGGGCGAAGCGGTAGGTGGTGCCTTCGGCCGGGGTGGCTTCGAGGTTGTAGAGGTGGCCGCTGTCTTCCTGGAAGCGCACCAGTCGCGCCCGTACATGGTCCAGCAGCTCCAGTGCGATCTGCCGGCCGGATTCGGTGTGCAGGCCTTCGCGGTCACCGGTGAAGTTGCGCACCATCTCGTGCAGGCCGTTCACACCGATGGTGGAGAAGTGATTGCGCAGGGTGCCGAGGTAACGTTTGGTGTACGGGTAGAGCCCGGCATCCATGTGCTGCTGGATGACCTTGCGCTTGACCTCTAGGCTGTCGAAGGCCAGCTCCAGCAGGTGGTCGAGCTGGGCGTAGAGGGCGGCAGCGTCGCCGCGATGGCGGTAGCCCAGGCGCGCGCAGTTGAGGGTCACCACGCCCAGCGAACCGGTCTGCTCCGCCGAGCCGAACAGCCCGTTGCCGCGCTTGAGCAGCTCGCGCACATCCAGTTGCAGGCGACAGCACATGGAGCGCACCTGGTTGGGCTGCATGTCCGAATTGAGGAAGTTCTGGAAGTACGGCAGGCCGTAGCGCGCGGTCATCTCGAAGAGGCGCGTGGCGTTGTCGCTGTCCCAGGGGAAATCGTGGGTGATGTTGTAGGTCGGGATCGGGAAGGTGAACACCCGGCCGTGGGCGTCGCCGGCCTGCATCACTTCGATGTAGGCGCGGTTGATCAGGTCCATCTCGGCCTGCAGGTCGCCGTAGGCGAACGGCATCTCCACGCCGCCGACGTAGGGAACCTGCTCGCGCAGGTCTTCCGGGCAGACCCAGTCGAAGGTCAGGTTGGTGAAGGGCGTCTGGGTGCCCCAGCGCGACGGCACGTTGAGGTTGTAGATGAACTCCTGCAGCGCCTGGCGCACCTGTTGATAACTCAGGCCGTCCTTGCGCACATAGGGCGCGAGGTAGGTGTCGAAGGAGCTGAAGGCCTGTGCGCCGGCCCACTCGTTCTGCAGTGTGCCGAGGAAGTTGACCATCTGCCCCAGTGCGCTGGACAGGTGCTTCGGCGGCCCTGCCTCGACCCGCCCCGGTACACCGTTCAGGCCTTCGCTGAGCAGGGTGCGCAGCGACCAGCCGGCGCAGTAGCCGGCGAGCATGTCGAGGTCGTGGATGTGCAGGTCCGCCTCGCGGTGGGCGACGGCGATGCCCTCGCTGTACACCTCGTCCAGCCAGTAGTTGGCGGTGACCTTGCCCGACACGTTGAGGATCAGCCCGCCCAGGGAGTAACCCTGGTTGGCGTTGGCGCGCACCCGCCAGTCTTCGCGCGACAGGTATTCGTTCATCGAAGCGGCGACATCCACCAGCGTCTTGCGCTCGCGCCGCAGGCGTCCGTGGCGTTCGCGGTAGACGATGTAGGCGCGCGCGGTGGGGTAGTGGCCGGCTTCCATCAGGGCGCGCTCGACCACGTCCTGCACCTGTTCCACGTCGAGATCATTCTGCGCCGGCAGGCGCGCCAGCACGCGGCGGGTCAGCTCCTGGGCGTGGGGCGCGGAGAGCTCGCCGCTGGCTTCGCCGGCGGCGGCAATGGCGCGTTCGATCTTGCTCGAGTCGAAGACTACGGCGTTGCCATTGCGCTTGCGCAGGCTGGCGGGAAGGGGGGCGGTCCGTGTCAGAGGCATTGGCTGGATTCCACAACATGATGTGTCTCGATTTATTCGAGACAACAAGATGTTGTGGAAATCTAACGACTTCGTCTGAAGGAAAATTGACCTCGGTCAACGTCACCTGTCAGCCAGGTTTCGCCATCGGAGGTATTGACCGCTGCTCGGCGTGAATCAGTCCAGCAACGGCGCCAACCGCTCTGCCAGGCGTCCTGCGAGCTTCTCGTCGCTGACGTTGGTGAAACTCATGAGCAGTGCCGGCTCGCGCCTGGCCTCCACGCACCAGGCGTTCAGCGCTTGCAGACCGAGACCGTCCGCGTGGGCGCGGCGGGCGACGGCGAGGTCATCCTGTTCCAGTGCGCCGACCAGGTGCAGGCCCCCGGGCGTGTCGGCGAAGCGCAGGCGCTCGCCGAGGCGATCTTCCAGCGCGCTGCGCAACCACTGGCGGCGCAGTGCGTAAAGCGTGCGGGTGCGCTTGAGGTGACGGGCGAAATGGCCTTCCTGCATGAAGTCGCAGAGGGTCGCCTGGAGCAGCTCGGCGCAGCCTGAGGTGAATACCTGCTGGGTGCGCACGAAGTCTTCCACCAGTTCCGCCGGTACCACGAGATAGCCCAGGCGCAGCGCCGGGTAGAGCACCTTGCTGAAGGTGCCGGTGTAGAGCACGCGGCCTGCGCGGTCGAGGCTTTTCAGCGCCGGCAGGGGGAAGCCGGCATAGCGGTACTCGCTGTCGTAGTCGTCCTCGACGATCCAGGCGCCGCTGCTCGCCGCCCAGTCCAGCAGGGCCAGGCGCCGCGGCAGGCTGAGGGCGACGCCGGTGGGGCTTTGCTGCGACGGCGTGATCAGGGCGAAGCGCGCATCCGGCGCGCGGGCAATGCCGTCCTCCACACGGAGGCCGTCTGCATCCACCGCGACCGGCACCGGCACGCCGCCGGCGCGGCGCAGCAGTTCGCGGCCGCGCGGGTAGCCGGGGTCCTCGTGCCAGAAGCGCTGGCCGGGCTCCAGCAAAGTGCGGCTGATCAGGTCCAGCGCACCCTGGTAACCCGCGCAGATGAATACCTGTGCCGGGTCGCAGGCGATGCCGCGGGAGATGCCCAGGTAGCCCGCCACCGCCTCGCGCAGCGGGCCGTAGCCGCAGGGTTCCGGGTATGCCAGCATCGAGGCGCCCTGCTGGCGCAGGCGGCGTGCGCACAGGCGTGACCAGAGCGCGCGGGGGAAGGCGTCCAGTGCCGGCACGCCGAGCTGGAACGGCCGCAGGGCTGGGCCGTGGGCGATCAGGCCGGGCAGACTGCGCTCTACGGTCGCAGGGGGGGCGACGACGGGCAGGGCAGCCTCCGTGCGGCCGGCGAGTTGCGGGGAGACCACGGTGCCGGCCGGCCCGCGCGCTAGCAGGTAGCCTTCGCTGGTCAGCAACTGGTAGGCCAGTTCGACGGTGCCGCGCGCCACGCCCAGCTCGCCGGCCAGCCCTCGTACTGGGGGCACCCGCTCGCCCGGCCGCAGTGCGCCACGGGTGATGGCGTCGCGGATGCGCCCATAGAGCTGCCGATAGATCGGCAGCTCATGGCTGGGGTCCAGCGGCTGGCGGAACGAGTCGGTGGGTGTGCTCATGGCCTGGAAGGTTCGTGGGTAGGTGGGGGAAATGACTATGCCATGACCGGTATCAAGTCGTCCCGGCAGACCCGATGCAGGATCAGCGTCTAGGCTTGCAGGCAGTGTTGAAAAGCGGGCGCGACGCCTCCATCTGGTAGGTCAGAACCCGCTTTTCCACCTGTTCGCCTCGCAGTGCGCGCAGCGGCTTCGGCTGCCCGCGCGAATCCCCCGTGTCCCAGGCGCCGACAGGTCCAACGCATGTGAGGAGTGACCGCTACCGATGGAATTCAAGGATTACTACGCGGCGCTCGGGGTCGAACCCGACGCCGATGAGAAGGCGATTAAGACCGCCTACCGCAAGCTCGCGCGCAAGTACCATCCGGACGTCAGCAAGGAGCCGGACGCCGAGACGCACTTCAAGGAGGTCTCCGAGGCCTACGAAGTGCTGAAGAGCCCGGAAAAGCGCGCCGAGTACGACGAACTGCGTCGTTACGGTCCGCAGGGGCCGCAGTTCGAGGCGCCCCCTGGCTGGCAACCGCGCGGAGGCTTCGACGGCCCGCCGCCAGGGCACGAGCAGGACTTCAGCGACTTCTTCGAGCAGATTTTCGGCGGCCGCGCAGGTCCCCAAGGCGGCTTCGGTGGCGCTCGCCAACCGCGCCAGCACCGTGGCCAGGACATCGAGATGAAGGTGCCGCTGTTCCTTGAGGAGACCTTGTCCGGCGAGAGCCGGCCGATCAGCTTCAGCCTGCCCAGCTACGACGAGTACGGTCGCAAGCTGCCGCCGCAGAACAAGTCGCTGAACGTGAAGATCCCCGTGGGCACCGCCGACGGCGAACGCATCCGCCTCAAGGGGCAGGGCGCGGCGGGTATCAACGGCGGGCCGGCGGGCGACCTGTACCTGGTGATTCGCCTGGTACCGCACCCGGTGTTCGACGTTGATGGCCGCGACCTCATCGTCACCGTACCGGTGGCGCCCTGGGAAGCGGCGCTCGGTGCCAAGGTGGAGGTGCCCACCCTCGGTGGCCGAATCAACCTCGGCATCCCGGCCAACAGCCAGGCCGGCCAGCGCCTGCGCATCAAGGGCAAGGGCCTGCCGAACAAGGGCGATGCCACCGCCGGCGATCTCTACGCCGTGCTCAAGGTGGTGATGCCGAAGACGGCGGACGAGGCGACCCGCAAACTCTGGGAAGAACTGGCTGCCAAGGCGGCCTTCGACCCCCGTGCCGAATGGGGTAAACGCGCATGACGACGACAGTGATGGTGGTGGACCTCGACGAGCTCTGCCAGTCGGTGAACCTCCCCCGCGACGTGCTCGTCGAGATCGTCGAGGTGGGCATCGTGGAGCCCCGTGAGCAAGGCGCAGGGCACTGGGTTTTCGATTACCAGGCGGTCAGCGTGGTGCGCCGTGCCGTGCGCCTGCGCCGCGAGTTCGAACTGGACTGGCCGGGCATCGCGCTGGCGCTCCGGCTGCTGGACGAAGTCGACGAACTGCGCGCGGAGAACCGTTACCTGCGCCAGCGCCTGGCGCGCCTGCTGGAAGACTAGGCCGCTACTGCGATGCCGCCGCCGTGGCGGCATCCAGCGGGATGAACTGCACCAGACCGATGATCGGCGCGGCGAGGATGCCTTGCACATAGTTGATGCCGCTGCGGCGCAGGCTTTCGTCGCTGGTTTGGGCGAGCAGCTCCAGACGCCCGATCATGCGGCCGAACTCGCGCTCGAAGGACAGGTTGCGCCCGGCGGCGCTGATCTCGTTGGAGAGCAGCAAGGGTTGGCCACTGGTATCGGTCCGGCTGGCCAGCAGCCAGGCGGCGACCTCGATGTTCCAGGCCGCGTTGGCGGTCTTCTGCGAATTCAGCCCGCTGAGCAGGTGCTGGGTGGTGGTGCCGCCATAAAGCTCCATCAGCATGCTGCCGATCCCATAGATCAGGGCGCCGGCGCGATCGCCCTGGAACTCCATTTCGAAGGCCACCGGCAGGGCGGCGACGGAACGCTTGTCGCCCAAGCCGATCAGCGGGCGCTGCTCGACGATGGCCTCCATCACGTTCTGGTGCGCCTCTTCCCGCGACCGGGCGCCGGTTTTCCTCCACTCCCTCGGGTTGCGCTTGTAGAGCTTGTCCAGCAGCCGTGAGAGGCTTTCCAGGTTATCGCCCATCGCCAGGTTGGCGGCGCGGTTGGCATCGTTCTGTAGCAGCTGCCCGGCCTTGAAGCTTTCACCATCGATATCCTTCTTCACCGGCGGCGATGTGCAGCCAGCGAGCAGGGCAAGGGCGAGGGTGCAGAACGAGACGTGGCGGGGGAACATGGATGGTCCGGGCGGGAAAGGCGAGCCTGAACCATGGCGCGCGCGAGGCTGTGCAGCCAGTTGGATCAACGGTGAAGGGCAATCTGAGCAGAGGCCTGCGACCGGCTGCTCAGATTGGTGAGGCGGGAAGGCGCCGGCGAGTGTCGGTGCCTGCGGTGTTCAACGTGGCTGGTTCTGTTCGATCCAGCCGGCGAAGGCGTCGATGATGCTCTGCAGGAAGGGCTGGGTCTTTTCCGACAGCTTGCCGGCTTCGTCGAAGAAGCCGCCGGCACCGCCCAGGTAGGCCTCGGGTTGCTGCAGCACCGGCATGTTGAGGAATACCAGGGACTGGCGCAGGTGGTGGTTGGCGCCGAAGCCGCCGATGGCGCCTGGCGATGCGCTGACCACGGCGCAAGGCTTGGCGTTCCAGGCGCTCTTGCCGTACGGCCGGGAGCCGACGTCGATGGCGTTCTTCAGCACGCCCGGCACCGAGCGGTTGTACTCGGGCGTGACGAAAAGCACCGCGTCGGCTCGGCCGATGCGCTCGCGAAAGGCAGCGTAGCTGGCGGGCGGGGTGCCTGCGTCGAGCTCTTCGTTGTACAGCGGCAGGTCGCCGATCTCGACGATTTCAAGCTTCAGGTTGGTCGGCGCCAGTGCGGCGAATGCCTTGGCGATCTTGCGATTCAGGGATTCCTTGCGCAGGCTGCCGACGACCACGGCAACATCGAAGACTTGGCTCATGACGACTCCTCGGGAAAGCGGTAGTTGAGTCGTTTGTTATAGACGATGCCGGCGGTCCTGGCCGGACCTGGATCAAGAAGGCCGGTCGCATGTCCCAGTCATTCGGCGCGATCTTGGCTCTGTGTGGTAGGGCATCACGCTCCTAGAGTGAGGCCATGTCCTGAATTGCCCGAGTCGAGGTCCACCATGTGCATGAAAGTGTTTTTCGCCGGCGCCAGCGGTGCCATTGGCCAGCGCCTGCTGCCCTTGTTGCTGGAGCGTGGCTATGAGGTGCTGGCGATGAGCCGCTCGCCCGAGCGCGCCGCTCGCATCGAGGCTGCCGGCGCTCGGGCGCTGGTGCTGGATGTCTTCGATGGCGACGGTCTGCGGGACGCCGTACAGGCGTTCGGACCGCGCTGGGTGATCCATCAGCTGACCGATCTGCCCGCTGGTCTCGATCCGGCGCAGATGCCCGCCGCCCAGCCGCGCAATGCCCGCGTGCGCCGCGAAGGCACTGCCAACCTGGTGGCGGCTGCGCGTGCCGCCGGCGTCGAGCGCATGGTCGCGCAGAGCATCGCCTGGGCCTACCGGGCCGGCGAGCAGCCATTGCACGAGGAGCAACCGCTGGACCTTGGCGCCGAAGGCCCGCGCGCCATCAGTGTCGGCGGCGTAGCAGCGCTGGAAAATGCCGTGCTCGGCGCCCAACCTATGGAAGGCATCGTGCTGCGCTACGGCCGGCTCTATGGCCCCGGAACAGGAGCTGAAACGGCTGATCCGCGGCTATCCGTGCATGTCGATGACGCGGCTCGTGCCGCGCTGCTGGCGCTGGAGTGGGGCGCCCACGGCGTCTACAACATCGCCGAGCAGGACGTCGAGGTCAGCTCTGCCAAGGCCCGCCACCGGCTTGGCTGGCAGCCGGGCTTTCGCCTGGCGGGGACACCGGCATGAATCCGGCCGCGGGCCGCGAGTGGCGCATCGGGTTGGCGCTGGCGGCAGCCGTTGCGGCGGGTGCATTGCTCTGGCATCCCGCATCGCGCCCCGTGACGCTTCTTGCCGAAAGCCATGGCGGGCACTCCGCCGACGTGCGGCCGGCTACGCAGGTGAAGCGCCTATCCTGCGAGCCGCTGGCGGATATGCCCGGCAAGGTCGTCACCACGTTGCAGGTGGATTTCCCGCCCGGGGGCTTCACGCCCGCTCACCGCCATCCCGGCGCGGTGACTGCCATCGTGCTCAGCGGCCAGGTCCGCTCGCAGATGCAGGGCCTGCCGGCGCAGATTTACGGACCGGGGGAAACCTGGTTCGAGCCCAGCCGCGAGCTGCACCTGTTCGCCGAGAACCCCAGCGCCAGCGAACCCGCGCGGCTGCTGGCGGTGATCGTCAGCGAGGAGAATTGCGGGCCGCTGGTGATTCCCGAACCCACTGCCCGGAGCACGCCTTGATGCTTCGCGAAAGGAGACTCGCATGACCCCGCTCACCCCCTTCGACACCGCCCAGCTCGATGCCACCCTGGCGCGCCTTGGCCTGTCGTCGGAGCGCCCCGCCCCGACCCTGGAGAACCTCGACCGGCTGATCGTTGCGGCATTGCACCGGTTGCCCTTCGAGAACCTCGACGTCCTGCTGGACAAGCCGGTGTTGATCGAGCCGGACGCGGTGTTCGAGAAGGTGGTCGAGCGTCATCGCGGCGGCTACTGCTTCGAGCTCAACAGCCTGTTCGCGCGCCTGCTGAACAGCCTGGATTACCGGGTGACGCTGCTGGTGGCGAGGGTGCGATGGGGGCTTGCGGCGGCTGCGCCGCTGACGCCGCAGACCCACCTGCTGCTGCGGGTCGACCTGGAGGAAGGTGCGCACCTGGTGGATATCGGTTTCGGCGGTCCGGCCTCGCCGCGTGCCCTGCCGTTGCGCATGGATGTGGAGCTGCCCGGCGGGTGGCGCATCAGCCAGAGGGGAGATGGGGAACTGGAGATGGCGACGCGCTCTGCCTCCGGCTGGCAGACGCTTTACCGCTTCACCCTGGAGGCCCAGCACTGGGCCGATTACACCATGCGCAACTGGTACACCTCGACCTACCCGCAGAGCGTGTTCCGCAATTCCCTGCGCGTGGCGCTGAGCGAAGAGGGCGCACGGTTGTCGCTGCTCAACGGGCAGTTCAGCCGGCGGACGACGGAAGGTGATGTCGAGCAGTCCAACATCGCTGATGTGGATGAGCTGCTGGCAGTCCTGCGCCAGCGCTTCCACCTGCAGCCCGTGTCGGCAGAGATCGAGCCCCTGCGCATGCGGCTGGCGCAACTGTTGCCGCCGAACAGCTGAGAGGGGTTATTGACCGGAAGCGGTGACGGTGGCGGGTACGTCGGGTGCCGCACCGATGGCCAGGCGCACGGTCCGGCCCGCCAGGTCACTGCGTCGCAGCGTACCGCCCGGCGTGGCATCGAACCAGCGGCCTTGCAGGTCTGATGCACTGCATTGCAGTCGCCGCTCGATGGTGCTGCCCGCTTCGGCCGGCGGCAACAGCCAGCGGCATTGGCCATCGAAGATGATCGCTCCTTGGCGCGGTGGTTCCCAGGCGGTGGCAGGCAGGTGATCGCGGAATGACAGGATGGCGAAGGCCTGGTCCGGTTGGACCACATCGTTGGGGTGAGAGGCGGACTCACCGTCGAGCTGGATCTGGATGCGGCTGAGCTGGCGCGTGCAGCCGTCAGCGCGAGCGATCAGTGGCACCTGGAAACTGACGCGCTGGGGTCGCGCAGCATGCCCCGGCGTATTGAACAGGTGATGACTGACGCTCTGCTTCGTCGCTCCGGAGCAGGTACCGCCTGGGGACGGAAGATATTGGGCGTCGCCGCGGAGTTGGAAGTCTCCCGGCAGGTCTGCTTCCAGTGTGAATTCATCGCTGGCGCAGCCGCCCAGGACGGCGACGGCCAGGAGGATACTGAAGCGGAAGGGGAAGTGGGGCATGTATGAAGCCTGCGGCAGTCGTAGCTGCGCAGAAGCATCCACTCCTCGCGGAAGCGCCTGAAGCGGATCAGTCCTTTTCAAATGTAGGAAAGTGGCAAACCGCACGAGTCATGTGACTCGGCTCAACCGATCATCCCGAAACCGCGCGCCATCAGGCTCGCCAGCAGCGGCAGGATCAGCAGCGCGAGCAGTTCGACGCGGATGATCATGATCACCCGCTTCGCCTGGCGCTCGCTGGGCGCCGGCACGCGCCCGGCCTTGAGCTCGTTGCGCCAGTTGAGGAAGGTCATGGTTGGCAGGATCGACAGCAGCGCCACCAGGACGAACAGGCCGATCTTGGCGTGGAAGATACTGTTGTGCAGGTAATACTCGGTGCCCTTGGCGAACCACACCACGCGTGCCGCGCCGGTCAACAGGACCAGGCCGGCGCAGGCGCCGTAGGCGAGGTCGACGATGACCAGGCTGCGCGCCCGCGACAGGTCCAGGGGCAGGCGGAACAACTGGTGCTCCAGCACCAGCAGGGCGAACAGGATGAAGATCGACAGGTAGTGCAGGTACGCGGCAATGGCTTGGGCCATGGAGGCTTCCTCGGATGGGGCCTTCTTATTGGGGATTCAGGCTTGGGCCGATGACGCGTGGAAAACCACCCGGTTGCGTCCGGCCTGCTTGGCACTGTAAAGCGCGGCGTCGGCGCGTTCCAGTGCCTGGTCCACGGCTTCCTCGCCGACCAGCAGGGTGCAGCCGATGCTCAGGCTCACCGGCAGTGGCCCGCTGGCCAACGGCACCGGCTCGTTGCCGATCAACTGGCGCACGCGTTCGGCGACCCGCTGCAATTCCTCGCCGTCCTTCACCTTGAGCAGCGCGACGAATTCCTCTCCGCCCTGGCGCACCAGCAGGTCGTCGGGGCGTAGCGCGGCGCGCAGGCGCCGGGCACATTCGCACAGCACCTGGTCACCGGCGGCATGGCCATGCTGGTCGTTGATCGACTTGAAGAAGTCGAGGTCGGCATACAGCACGCCCAGCTGCGCATGGCTTTCCCGCGCCATCCGGCATTCGCGCTCCTGGAAGGTCAGCAGGCCGCCCCGGTTCCACAGCTGGGTCAGCGGGTCGAGCAGGGCCTTGCGCTGTTCGCGGTCCATCTCCACGCGCAGGTCGCGGTTGTTCTGGATCAGTGTGCGCAGTTGCAGGTAGCCCTCGGCTAGGGTGGCGAGGTCGCGGAAATTTGCCTGTTGCGCCTGGGTCATGCTGCGCGGGCGCGGGTCGACCATGCACAGGGTGCCGATGGCCTGCCCATTGCCGGCGCGCAGCGGGCGCCCGGCGTAGAAGCGGATGTAGGGCGGGCCGAGCACCAGCGGGTTGTCGGCGAAACGTGCGTCGAGGGTGGCGTCGGGTACCAGCAGGGTGTCCTCGCCAAGAATCGCGTAGCCGCAGAAGGACACGTCGCGCGTCGTCTCGTTGGCGTCGAGGCCGACGCGGGCCTTGAACCACTGGCGGTCCTGGTCGATCAGGCTGATCAGAACCGTGTCGACCTTCACCAGGTCCTGGGTCAGCTGGACCAGCGTGTCCAGGTAGTGCTCGGCCGGGGTGTCGAGCAGGTTCATCTCATCCAGGGTCTGCTGACGCAGGGTTTCGTCAACGGGAATGGGACAAGCCGGCATGGCGTCTCCTCAACTGGTCAGGGGCTGGCAGGCACCTGCCAGGCATCTTGGCGCGTGAGCCTCCAGGCGTAGAGGGCGAGGATCACGCCGCGCAGCAACATGAAGCATAGGAAGGTTAGCCATAAACCGTGATTTCCCCAGCCCTGCAGCGCGATGCCCAGCGGCAGGCTGGCGGCACAGGCGAGCAGCATGGCGTTGCGCATCTCGCGGGCGCGGGTGGCGCCTATGAACAGGCCGTCGAGCAGATAGCTCCACATGCCGATCAGCGGCAGGCAGGCGAGGTAGGGCAGGTACTGGTCGGCGGTGGCGCGTACTTCGGGGATGTCGCTCTGCAGGGCGATGAACAGGTGCCCGGCGAAGGTGAAAAGGGCAACGAACAGCAGGCTGGCGATCAGTGACCAGCCGCAGGCGACCACCAGCGAACGACGCAGCGCGGTGCGGTCGCGGCTGCCGATGGCGTGCCCGCACAGGGCCTCCACCGCATGGGCGAGTCCGTCGAGGGCGTAGGAGGTGACCATCAGCCCGTTCAGCAGCAAGGCATTGGCGGCCACCGTGGCGTCGCCCAGGCGGGTGCCCTGCACCGTCAGCAGGAAGAACACGCCCTGCAGCGCCAGGCTGCGGATGAATATATCGCGGTTGACCATCAGCAGTGGGCGCCAACTGGCCCAGGCGCGCAGGCGAGTCCAGTCCGGCTGGCCGGAGTAGCGCGCCAGGGTCCCGCGGGTCAGCGCCAGGCCGAGCAGGGCGCCACTCCATTCGGCGAGCACGGAGGCCTTCGCCGCACCGGCGACGCCCCAGCCCAGGCCGATCACGAACCAGAGGCTGAGAACGATGTTGATGACGTTGGTGGTCAGCAGGATCGCCAGTGGCGCGCGGGCGTTCTGCGTCCCGAGGAACCAGCCGACCAGCGCGTAGGTGGCCAGCGCTGCCGGCAGGCCGAACAGGCGGATGTGGAAGAACTCGCGAGCCAGGGAGTCCAGCTCTGCGGAGGGGCGCATCAGCGCGAGCACGGGGCCGGTCAGCGGGATCGCCAGCAAGCCGAGCAGCAGCGCCAGACCCAGGGCCAGCAGGAGACTCTGGCCGAGTATCCGCCGCAGCGCGCCGCCGTCGTCACGCCCGGTCGCCTGCGCGGCAAAACCGGTGGTGCCCATGCGCAGGAAGCCCAGTACGCCCACCAGCAGGGTATAGAGCCCGCCGCCGACGGCCACCGCGCCGAGTTGGTGCGCGTGCGGCAGGTGACCGATCACCGCGCTGTCGACCAGGGTAACCAGCGGCACGGAGACGTTGGAAAGGATCATCGGCGCGGCGAGCGCCCAGACACGGCGGTGGGTTGGCGAATGCCGCCAGGCTTCGAGCAGGGAATTCATTCGGGGCTCCTGAGCAGGCCCGCAGTATAGCGAGCCGGGAGCCACCGATTTCAGCGGACGAAGGTCAGCCGGTTCTCTTGCGATAGGCGCAGTAGCCAGGGCGCGGGCCGACCTGCGGGTGGTTGCGACAGGTGTCCGGGCGCTTGGCGTAGACACTGCAGAGGCGGGTCTTGCGGTCGAGTAAGTAGCAGTCGCCGTTGCTGGTGCGGGTCAGGGTGAAGATGCCGCTCTTCTGGTTGAAGCGCTCGACGATGCCTTCCTTCAGCAAGCGTTTGGCGATGTTCTTTGCCGGCTCGTCGCGCTCGAATTCGTCGACGACGCCGATCCGGATCAGGTCGTTGACGTTGACTTCCGCCGGCATGGTGCAGCAGGTGGCGTTGCAGTCCTTGCACAGGCCCGAGGTGTACTTGGCCCAGGTTTCCAGGCGGTCCAGTTCAGCGTTGGCGATCAGCGGTGGTTTTCTCATGGGGGGCATTCGGCGGGGCGTTGCAAAGGTGCGCATCATAGTGGCGAGGCAGGGCAATTGCGCGCTCTTTCGACGAAGGGCCTCAGAGTGCCGTCAGCCCGCCGTGCTCCCGAAGGTGGGCGTTGAGCGCTGGATAGCAGAGGCGGAACCAGGGGGTGAAGCGGTCTGGGGCGGCGGCCATTTCCACTTCCAGGTCGGCCAGGGTGATGTAACGAAAATCGTCGGCCTCCTCCGGATCGGGGTGGGGTGGCTGATCGTCCACGGCGGCGAAGATATGCCCGTACTCGTTTTCGATGAGGCCGCCGGGCAGCTCCAGGCAGTAGCTGAACTCGAACAACTTGTGCAGGTGTACATGGACACCCATCTCCTCGCCCAGCCGGCGTTCGGCGGCGTCGAGGGCGGTTTCGTCGGGGTAGGGGTGACCGCAGCAACTGTTGCTCCACAGTCCGCCGCAGTGGTATTTGGCTTGCGCGCGGCGTTGCAGCAGCAGTTCCCCTGCCGGATTGAACAGATAGACCGAGATTGCCCGATGCCGCAGGCCCTGTCGGTGCGCCTCGAGTTTTTCCAGTGTGCCGACGGGGTTGTCGTGTTCGTCGACCAGAATCACCTGGATATCCGTCATGCAAGATCTCCCTCGGGGAATCCGAAACGCAGCCGGCCCAGGCGCATCAGGCCCAGTAGCAGGCAACTGAGGTGGCCGTTGTCGAGCAGCGAGCCGTCCAGCAGGCGCGTCTGCACCTCCGCCAGCGGCAGCGTCAGCACGACGATGTGCTCGTCGTCGTCCGGCTGCGGTTCGCGTACGCGTTGCCCCCCTGTGGCGAGGAAGGCATGCAGCAGGTTGTCATGGGTGCCGGGGTTGGGTGAGAGCGACAGCAACGGCTCGACCTGGTCGAACACATAGCCGGTCTCTTCCAGCAGCTCGCGCCGAATGGCATGTTCGCGGTCGGCGGCGTCCGGCTGGACCCAGCCGCCGGGCAGCTCCACTACCCAGTCTCGAACGCCGTGGCGGTACTGGCGCACGAGGAGCAACTCGCCATCGCGGGTCAGCGCCGTGGCATTGACCCAGTCCGGGTACTCGAGAACGTGGGCGGTTTCCGGCTCGTCGCGGCCGGGCCAGCGCAGGCGGTCGCGACGCAGGTTGAAGGTGCGGGAGCCGAATAGCCATTCGGACGGCTCGTCGCTGTGCGGGAGTGTATCCATGACGTGACTCGGCACGGTCCGGGTCCCAGCAGCATAGCCAGTGTGGCTTGGTTGTCGGGCCCGCCCGTCGGTCCGCTCAGCCCCTGCGGATCATCCAGATACCGATGGCGATGGCGACCATGCCGGCGACCTTCATAGCGCTGACCGGCGCTTCCTTGAAGCCGGCCCAGCCGAAGTGGTCCAGGGCCAGCGCCATGCCCAGTTGCCCGGCGAGCACCAGCACCATGAACATCAGCGCACCGACGCGCGGCGCGGCGAAGGCGGCGATGAAGATGAAGAACATCCCCAGGAAACCGCCGCACCACTGCCACCAGGGCATCCCGCGCATCGCTGCGAGGCTGGGGAATTCACGGTTGGCCAGGGTCAGCGCGAGCAGGCCGAGCATGCCGACAAAGAAGGAAATCAGCGCGGCGGCCAGTACGCTGGACACTTGCTTGGCCAGTTGACCGTTGATGCCCGCCTGCAACGGCAGGCAGGCGCCGGCGATCAGCGGCAGGACGAACATCCACCAGGGCGGCGTAGGCATGGGAAACTCCGGAAACGGCTCGCGGGCAGGGCGGCGAAGGGCCGTCCTGCGATCGAACGATGAAATGTAGCCGCGTAGTATGCACCAGACCGGAGCATTGCTCCCGTCCCGATGGAGGTCCCGATCATGGCCACCCGCGCTTCCCGCGTCCTCAGCGTCCGCATCGAGCGGACTCGCGATGCGGCCTACGACTTCCTCGCCGACCCGAATAACTTTCCTTACTGGGCTTCCGGGCTGTGCAGCGCCATCGCGCCGCTTGAAGGCGACCTGTGGCTGGCGCAGACACCCCAGGGGCCCCTGCGCGTGCGCTTTTCGCCGCGCAACGGGTTCGGCGTGCTGGACCACGACGTGCTACCCGAGCAGGCACCGGCCATTCATATCCCGCTGCGGCTGATCCCCAATGGCGATGGCTGCGAGTTGCAGTTGACCCTGCTGCGCCAGCCGCAGATGGACGACGCCACCTTCGAGCGCGATGCGCAGTGGGTGGAGCGCGACCTACAGGCGATCAAGGTGTTGCTGGAGGGCTGAGCCTGCCGCTGGGCGACGCGTAACGCGGCGCTTCATGCGCCCTGCATGATCCCAGGCGCAGACCATGCAACCGATCGTGCTTGTGCGCCGTTACAACCTTGCCGCCAGCTCCGCGCCCTCGCGGATGGCCCGCTTGGCATCCAGCTCCCGCGCCATGCTGGCGCCGCCGATGACGTGGTAGCGCAGGTTCTCCGCAGCCAGCGTCGGTTGCAGTTCCAGCAGAGGCTCCTGGCCGGCGCAGATCACCACATTGTCCGCGGCCAGGCATTGCTCTTCGCCATCGATGCGGATGTGCAGGCCGTCATCGTCGATGCGCAGGTACTCGACGCCGCCAAGCATTCGTACACCGTGATGCCTGAGGTGCGCGCGGTGCACCCAGCCGCTGGTCTTGCCCAGCCCGGCCCCCGGTTGCCCGGCCTTGCGCTGCAGCAGCCAGAGCTGCCGGCGGGGAGCGGCGGCGACCGGCGGGATCAGCCCGCCACCCGTGGCATTGTCCAGATCGATGCCCCACTGGCCGAGCCAATCGCCCAGCGGTTGCGGCCCATCGCGGTCGGTCAGCAGGAAGCTGGCGACGTCGAAGCCGATGCCGCCGGCGCCGATCAGTGCGACCTTCGCGCCCACCGGTGCGCCGCGCAGCACGTCGAGGTAGCTCAGCACCTTGGCGTGGGCGATGCCCGGGATCGACGGCGTGCGCGGCTGGATGCCGGTGGCGACTATCACCTCGTCGTACTCGCCGCTCAGTTCGCCGCGCTGGATACGCCGGCCCAGTTGCACCTGGACGCCCAGCTCGCCCAGTCGCACGGCGAAGTAGCGCAATGTCTCGTGGAATTCCTCCTTGCCTGGCACACGCTTGGCAAGGTTGAACTGCCCGCCAATCTCCCCGGCAGCCTCGAACAGCGTCACGCGATGGCCGCGCTCGGCGGCGACGCAGGCGGCGGACAACCCGGCCGGTCCCGCGCCGATCACCGCGATGCGTTTGTGGACGCTCGCCTTGCGGTAACGCAGTTCGGTCTCGAAGGCTGCACGCGGGTTGACCAGGCAACTGGCGCGGCGATTGGCAAAGGCGTGGTCCAGGCAGGCCTGGTTGCAGGCGATGCAGGTATTGATCGATTCCGCGCGGCCGGCGGCAGCTTTCTCCACGAACTGCGGATCGGCCAGCAGCGGACGGGCCATGGAGACCAGATCGGCGTGGCCCTCCGCGAGCAGGCGTTCGGCGACTTCCGGCGTGTTGATGCGGTTGCTGGCGATCACCGGCACGCGCAACTCACGGCGCAGGCGTGCGGTGACGTCGGCGAAGGCGGCGCGCGGCACCGAGGTGACGATGGTCGGCACCCGCGATTCGTGCCAGCCGACGCCGGTGTTGAGCAGGTCGATCCCCGCGCCTTCGAGGGCTCGTGCAACGGTGCGGACTTCGTCCCAGTTGTTGCCGCCTTCCACCAGGTCGAGCAGTGACAGGCGGTAGCTGATGACGAAGCGTTCGCCCAGCGCGCGACGCGTGCGGCGCACGATCTCCAGCGGCAGGCGCATGCGGTTGCCCAGGTCGCCACCCCAGCGGTCCTGGCGCTGGTTGGTGCGTGGGCAGAGAAACTGGTTCAGCAGGTAGCCCTCGCTGCCCATGATCTCCACGCCGTCGTAGCCGGCGGCGTGGGCGAGCTTCGCGCAGCGCACGAAGGCGGCGATGGTGCGCAGGATGCCGCGCTCGGAGAGCTCGCGCGGGGCGAACCAGCTGATCGGCGATTTCAGCGGCGAGGCCGAGACCACCAGCGGGTGATAACCGTAGCGCCCGGCATGGAGGATCTGCAGGAGGATGCGCCCGCCCTCGCGGTGCACCGCCTGAGTCAGGCGGCGGTGCGCCGGCACCTGCAGGCCGCTGGTCAGGCTGCTGCCCAGCGGCAGCAGCCAGCCTTCGCGGTTGGGGGCGAAGCCGCCAGTGATGATCAGACCGACGCCGCCGCGCGCGCGCTCTCGATAGTAGGCGGCGAGCTTGCCGAAGTCCCAGAGGCGATCTTCCAGCCCGGTATGCATCGAGCCCATCACCACGCGGTTGCGTAGCTGGAGGGCGCCCAGGTCGAGCGGGGCGAGCAGGTGAGGAAAAGGCGAGGCGGCGGACGGCATGGAAGCACTCATGGGCAATCAGGTCCTGCCACCCTAATGGGCCGGCGGTGGGTCGGTTAACGGCCCGGCTGCCGTTCCGTTCGGGCATTTCGGTCAAGCGTTTCGATTTGACAGACTGGCCACAGGTTCCAGACTTGTCCCATGGCAGGGCTTCGTGCCCCGAACGCTGGCTGAAGTGACGGAGGTCGTCATGAAAGCGATAAGAACAAGACATGCGCGCCATTACCTGCTCGCTGCCCTCATCGGTGTGGCCCTGCTCGGACTGCACGAAACCCTCCAGCCGGATCGCGCGCAGTCCGCCTGTCGTTTCGATGGGGCCTCTATCTCCTGCGCCTACCCGCCCGTTGCCCATTTAGGGGTACTCGCCAGTCCGTTCTGAGTGACGCACTGACGCGCGTCAATGCGCCGCAAAGTCTCCGCGTGCATGGTCTGCCCCGCTCAAAGCTGGCGCATTGCGTCCGCTTGGCTATCTTTTAAGCAGCAAGGGTCCGGCCATGCACCGGACGTACGCTGCCTGATCAGGAGACGCACGATGGATATGAACCGTCGGCAATTTTTCAAGGTCTGCGCCGTGGGCCTTGGAGGATCGAGCCTGGCGGCACTCGGGATGGCACCCCCGGATGCATTCGCCGACCAGATCCGCCATTTCAAGCTTGCGCGCACCGTCGAGACCCGCAACACCTGCCCGTACTGCTCGGTAGGCTGCGGCATCCTCATGTATAGCCAGGGTGATGCGGCGAAGAACGTCTCGCAGAACATCATCCACATCGAGGGTGATTCCGATCACCCGGTCAACCGCGGCACGCTTTGCCCAAAGGGCGCCGGCCTGCTCGATTTCGTCCACAGCCCCAATCGCCTGAAGTACCCGCAGATTCGCGAAGCGGGTTCGAGCGAGTGGAAGCGCATCGGCTGGGACGAGGCGCTGGACCGCATCGCCAAACTGGTGAAGGAAGATCGTGACGCCAACTTCATCGAGAAGAACGCCCAGGGCCAGACGGTGAACCGCTGGCTGACCACCGGCTTCCTGGCCGCGTCGGCGTCTTCCAACGAAGCGGGCTACATCACCCACAAGGTGATGCGTTCCCTGGGACTGCTGGCGTTCGACAACCAAGCGCGTGTCTGACACGGCCCGACGGTGGCAAGTCTTGCCCCGACGTTTGGCCGTGGCGCCATGACCAACCATTGGACCGACATCAAGAATGCCGATCTGATTCTGATCATGGGCGGCAACGCCGCTGAAGCGCATCCGTGCGGCTTCAAGTGGGTGACCGAAGCCAAGGCGCACAACAAGGCGCGCCTGCTGGTGGTCGACCCAAGATTCACCCGTTCCGCTTCGGTGGCCGACTACTACGCGCCGATCCGTACCGGCACGGACATCGCCTTCCTCGGTGGCCTGATCAATTTCCTGCTGGAAAACGACAGGTACCAGAAGGAGTACGTGCACAACTACACCGACGTCTCCTTCATCGTGAAGGAAGGCTTCGGCTTCGACGACGGTCTGTTCAACGGCTATGACGCCGAGAAGCGCACCTACCCGGACAAGTCCTCCTGGCAGTACGAGCTGGGTGAGGACGGCTTCGCCAAGGTCGACCCGACCCTGACGCATCCGCGCTGCGTGTTCAACCTGATGAAGCAGCACTACAGCCGCTATACGCCGGATGTGGTGAGCAACATCTGTGGCACGCCCAAGGACATGATGCTCAAGGTGTGGGAGGAGATTTCCACCACCGCCGCACCGGGCAAGGTGATGACCATCATGTACGCCCTGGGCTGGACCCAGCACTCGGTGGGCGCGCAGATGATCCGTACCGGCGCGATGGTCCAACTGCTGCTGGGCAACATCGGCATGCCCGGCGGCGGGATGAACGCCCTGCGCGGTCACTCCAACATCCAGGGCCTGACCGACCTGGGGCTGCTGTCCAACTCGCTGCCCGGCTACCTGACCCTGGCTGGCGACGCTGAGCAGGATTTCAACGCCTACCTCGCCAAACGCACCAGCAAACCCCTGCGTCCGGGGCAGTTGTCCTACTGGCAGAACTATCCCAAGTTCCACGTCAGCCTGATGAAATCCTGGTTCGGCAAATCCGCCACCGCCGAGAACAACTGGTGCTACGACTGGCTGCCCAAGCTGGACATGCCGGGCGCCGGCTACGACGTGCTGCGCTACTTCGACATGATGTACCAGGGCAAGGTCAACGGTTACTTCTGCCAGGGCTTCAATCCCATCGCCTCGTTCCCCAACAAGGCCAAAGTCAGCGCTGCGCTGGCCAAGCTGAAGTGGATGGTGGTGATGGACCCGCTGGCCACCGAAACTTCCGAGTTCTGGCGCAATGCCGGCGAGCACAACGACGTCGACACCAAGGCCATCCAGACCACGGTGTTCCGCCTGCCCACCAGTTGTTTCGCCGAGGAGGACGGCTCCATCGTCAACTCCGGCCGCTGGCTGCAATGGCACTGGAAGGGCGCCGAGCCGCCGGGTGAAGCGCGCACCGACATCGCCATCATGAGCGGCCTGCTGCATCGCCTGCGCGAAGCCTATCGCAAGGACGGCGGCAAGTTCCCCGACCCGATCCTGGGCCTGGACTGGCCGTACCTGACGCCCGACGAACCGACTCCGGAGGAGATCGCCAAGGAGTACAACGGCAAGGCACTGGCCGACCTCGTCGACCCCGCCAATGGCATGGTACTGGCGAAGGCGGGCGAGCAGTTGCCCGGCTTTGCGCTGCTGCGTGACGACGGCAGTACTGCCAGTGGCTGCTGGATCTTCGCCGGCTCCTGGACGCAGCAGGGCAACCAGATGGGCCGCCGCGACAACAGCGATCCCTACGCCATGGGCCAGACCCTGGGCTGGGCCTGGGCGTGGCCGGCCAACCGGCGCATCCTCTACAACCGCGCCTCGGCCGACGTCAGCGGCAAGCCGTGGGACCCGCTGAAGAAGCGCCTGGTGTGGTGGAACGGCAAGGCCTGGGGCGGCACCGACATCCCGGACTTCAAGCCCGACTCGGCGCCGGAAGCGGGGATGAACCCGTTCATCATGAACCCCGAAGGCGTGGCGCGCTTCTTCGCCGTCGACAAGATGGCCGAGGGCCCGTTCCCCGAGCACTACGAGCCGTTCGAGACGCCGATCGGCGTCAACCCGCTGCACAAGAACCCGCAGGCGATCAGCAGCCCGGCGGCGCGGGTGTTCAAGAACGACATGGAGCTGTTCGGCACGGCGAAGGAATTTCCGTACGCCGCGACCACCTACCGGCTCACCGAGCACTTCCACTTCTGGACCAAGCATTGCCGCCTGAATGCCATCGTCCAGCCGGAGCAGTTCGTCGAGATCGGCGAGGCGTTGGCCAAGGAAATCGGCATCAAGGCCGGCGACCGCGTGAAGGTGTCCTCCAACCGCGGCTTCATCAAGGCGGTGGCGGTGGTGACCAAGCGCATCCGTCCGCTGCAGGTCAACGGCCAGACCGTGCACCATGTGGGCATTCCCCTGCACTGGGGCTTCTCCGGCGTGGCGCGCAACGGCTACCTGACCAACACCCTGACCCCCTTCGTGGGTGACGGGAACACGCAGACGCCGGAGTTCAAGTCCTTCCTCGTCAACGTGGAAAAGGCGTGAGGTGACCCATGAGTAGCCAAGACATCTACGCCCGCTCCGCCACCACCTTGCCGTCGCCCTCGGTGCGGCACGAGGAGGAAGTGGCCAAGCTGATCGACGTGTCCAAGTGCATCGGTTGCAAGGCCTGCCAGGTCGCCTGCTCGGAATGGAACGAGCTGCGCGACGAGGTGGGCCACAACCACGGCACCTACGACAACCCGATCGACCTGACGGACCAGTCCTGGACGGTCATGCGCTTCACCGAGCACGAGAACCCCAACGGCAACCTCGAGTGGCTGATCCGCAAGGACGGCTGCATGCATTGCGAGGAGCCGGGTTGCCTGAAGGCCTGCCCGAGCCCCGGGGCGATCGTGAAGTACGCCAACGGCATCGTCGACTTCAACCAGGACCACTGCATCGGCTGCGGCTACTGCATCACCGGCTGCCCGTTCAACATCCCGCGGATCTCGCAGAAGGACCACAAGGCGTACAAGTGCACCCTGTGTTCCGACCGCGTGGCCGTGGGCATGGAGCCGGCCTGCGTGAAGACCTGTCCGACCGGCGCCATCGTCTTCGGTACCAAGGAGGACATGAAGGAACACGCTGCCGAGCGCATCGTCGACCTGAAGTCCCGTGGCTTCGAGCACGCGGGTCTGTATGACCCCGAAGGCGTCGGCGGCACGCACGTGATGTACGTGCTGCACCATGCCGACCAGCCGTCGCTGTATGCCGGGTTGCCCGACAAACCGGCGATCAGCCCGCTGGTAAGCCTGTGGAAAGGCCTGACCAAGCCGCTGGGCCTGCTGGCCATGGCCGGCGTGGTGCTGGCCGGGTTCTTCCACTACACCCGCATCGGCCCCAACCGGGTCGAGGAGGACGAGGAAGACGGCCCCGACCCGCAGGCGCCGGTGCACAAGGTCGACCCATCGGTGCATGACTATGATCCGCGCGATCCCCGCTGACTGACGTCCGCCCTCCTCGCGGGGTGGGCGGAAAAGGGCAGCAAGGAGCCCGACGACATGAAAAAAGATATCCAGCGTTACAACGCCAACGAACGGAGCAACCACTGGATGGTGGCCATTCTGTTCTTCCTCGCCGGCCTCTCGGGGTTGGCGCTGTTCCATCCGGCCATGTTCTGGTTGACCAACCTGTTCGGCGGCGGGCCGTGGACGCGCATTCTCCATCCCTTCCTCGGGGTGGCGATGTTCCTGTTCTTCCTCGGCCTGGTGATCCGCTTTGCCCACCACAACCTGGTGGAAAAGCGCGATGTACAGTGGCTGAAACAATGGCGCGACGTGGTGACCAACCGCGAGGAGAACCTCCCCGAGGTCGGGCGCTACAACGCCGGGCAGAAGCTGCTGTTCTGGACCCTGCTGCTGTGCATGCTGGTGCTGCTGGTGACCGGCTTCGTGATGTGGCGGGCGTACTTCAGCCACTTCTTCGGCATCGACATCATCCGCATCGCCTCGCTGCTGCATGCCTTCGCCGCCTTCGTACTCATCTGCAGCATCCTGGTGCACATCTACGCCGGCCTCTGGGTGAAGGGTTCGATGGGCGCCATGCTCTACGGCTGGGTCAGCCGCGGCTGGGCGCGCAAGCACCACGCTGCCTGGCTCAAGGACGTGGACAAGGGCAAGGGCCACTGACCCTCGACGTAATCGCCGGCTGAGGCCAGTGCACTCGCCGGCACGAACCATCCCCTCTCTCTTCCGGGAGAGGGCTAGGGAGAGGGGCTATTCAGGCCCCGCTCCGAACCCAACAAGGAGTCCTGCGTGTCAGGCCGAATTCTTGAACCCGGGCAGATCGAAGCTGCCGCAAACATCCCGCCGCTGTTCAATCTCCCTCTCCAAGACCTGTTCTCCCGCCGCGCCGCACGCCTGCGCGAACTGGCACCGGATAATCCGCTGCAGGGCTACCTGGAGCTGATTGCCGGGGTCTGCGACGCTCAGCAGGTGCTGCTGGACCGCAAGCTGTTCCTGCCCACGCCGGATGCCGCCGCGCTGGCCCGCAGCCAGGAACACCGCATGCCGCCGCTGGCCTACGAAGTCCTGGTGCGCGAAGGTGCCTGGCTGCCGCTGCTGGATGCTTTCCTCGATGCCTATGAGCTCACCGCCAACCCGGCCGTGGTCGAGGCGCTGAAGACACTGCGCAACGCCGACTCCGGCCAGCGCAAGGCCTGGGCACTGGGCCTGCTCAACGGCCAGTTCGACCTGCTGCCGCCAGCCCTGGTGCCCTTCCTCGGCGCCGTACTGCAGGTCGCCTTCAGCCAGTGGCTGCTGCAACTGCCGGAAGACACCCTGGTGGAATCCGACAGCCAGGCCCTCTGCCCGGCCTGCGGCGCGCCGCCGGTGGCCGGGATGATCCGCCACCAGGGCAAGCACGCCGGGCTGCGTTATCTGGCCTGCTCGCTGTGCTCCTGCGAATGGCACTACGTGCGCGTGAAGTGCAGCCACTGCGCCGAGAGCAAGGGGCTGGCCTACTACTCATTGCAGCGCGAAGGCGTGGCCAGCGACCAGGCGCCGCTCAAGGCCGAAACCTGCCCTGGCTGCCAGTCCTACCTCAAGCAGTTCTACCTGCAGCACGACAAGCACGCGGAACCCCAGGCGGACGACCTGGCCAGCCTCGCCCTGGACATTCGCCTCGCCGAGGACGGCTATTTGCGCAGCGCGCCAAACCTGCTGCTGGCGCCGGGTGGCGGTGGCTGAATCTGCTCTTCGTAGGGCGCATAACGCGGCACGCGTTATCCGCCCTACACTGACTCCAGCCATCGACTCCGCATTAAGGTTCGTCCATGACCTCGGTACGCCTGCCTTCCATCGACCGCCTGCTGCGCAGCCCGGCCTGCCAGCCGCTGCAGCAACGCTATGGCCGTGAGGCCCTGCTCAAGACCCTGCGCGACCTGCTAGACGAGCTGCGTGACCCCGCGCGCCATGGCCAACTGGCAGCAGTCGAGCTGGAAGAGTCCGTGCTCGCTGGCCGCGCCGGCGAACGCCTCGCCGCGCACCACGCCAGCCGCGTGCGCCGGGTGTTCAACCTCACCGGTACCGTGCTGCACACCAACCTCGGCCGCGCGCTGTTGCCGGCGGAGGCCATCGAAGCCATCACGATGGCGGCGCGCTACCCGCTCAACCTCGAATTCGACCTCGCCACCGGCAAGCGTGGCGACCGCGACGACCTCATCACCGGGCTGATCCGCGAGCTCACCGGCGCCGAGGCCGTCACCGTGGTCAACAACAACGCCGCCGCCGTGCTGCTGGCGCTCAACAGCCTGGGCGCGCGCAAGGAGGGGATCATTTCCCGTGGCGAGCTGATCGAGATCGGGGGCGCCTTCCGCATCCCCGACATCATGTCCCGCGCCGGGGTGAAGCTGGTCGAGGTCGGCACCACCAACCGCACCCACGCCAAGGATTACGAAGCCGTCATCGGCCCGCGCTCCGGGCTGCTGATGCGCGTGCACACCAGCAACTACAGCGTGCAGGGCTTCACTGCCAGCGTGCCGACGCCGCAACTGGCACAGATCGCCCACGCCCATGGCTTGCCGCTGCTGGAGGATCTGGGCAGCGGCACCCTGGTCGACCTCACCCGCTGGGGGCTGCCAAAGGAGCCAACCGTGCAGGAAGCCCTGCGCGACGGCGCCGACATCGTCACCTTCAGTGGCGACAAACTGCTCGGCGGTCCACAGGCCGGGCTGATACTCGGCAGCAAGGAACTGATCGGACGGATCAAGAAGAACCCGCTCAAGCGTGCCTTGCGCGTGGACAAGCTGACCCTCGCCGCGCTGGAGGCCGTGCTCAATCTCTACCGCGACCCCGACCGCCTCGCCGAGCGCCTTACCAGCCTGCGCTTGCTCAGCCGGCCGCAGGCCGATATCCGCACCCAGGCGCAACGACTTGCGCCGGCCTTCGCTGCGCTGCTTGGCGATCGCTGGAGCGTCAGCGCCGTGGATGCCCTGGGCATGATCGGCAGCGGCGCGCAGCCGGTTGCGCGGCTGCCCAGCGCTGCATTGTGCCTGCGACCGAACCAGCCCAAGCGTCAGCGTGGCCGCGCATTGCTCGACCTCGAAGAGCGCCTGCGCTGCCTGCCCATCCCGGTGCTCGGCCGCATCGACGACGACGCGCTATGGCTCGACCTGCGTCAGCTCGACGACGAGCCCGGTTTCGTCGCGCAACTGCCGATGCTGGCCGAGGGCGAGGCGTGATCGTCGGCACCGCCGGGCACATCGACCACGGCAAGACGTCCCTACTGCGCGCCCTCACCGGCGTCGAAGGCGACCGCCGCCCGGCCGAGCGCGAGCGCGGCATCACCATCGACCTGGGCTATGTCTACGCAGAGCTCGGCGACGGTGCGTTGACCGGCTTTATCGATGTGCCGGGGCACGAGCGCTTCGTCCACAACATGCTCGCCGGCGCCAGCGGCATCGACCTGGTGTTGCTGGTGGTCGCCGCCGACGACGGCGTGATGCCGCAGACCCGCGAGCACCTGGCCATTGTCGAACTGCTCGGGATACGCCGCGCCATCGTTGCGCTGACCAAGGCCGACCGCGTGCTGTCCGAGCGGGTAGAGCAGGTCACGGACGATCTGCACGAACTGCTGGCCGCCGGGCCCTTTGCCGGTGCACCGGTCATTGCGGTTTCCAGCGTCAATGGCGAGGGCATCGACATCCTGCGCGACGCTCTTCGCGAGGCGGCCCGCGAGACTCGCGAGCTGACGGCGAACGGTGGATTCCGCCTAGCGGTGGATCGCGCGTTCAGCGTCAGTGGAGCGGGCATCGTCGTCACCGGAACGGCCTTCGCCGGCAGCGTTCAGGTCGGCGATGAGCTGTTGCTGGGCACTGCCGGCCGCCGCGTTCGCGTGCGTGGCCTGCATGCACAGAACCGCGAAGCGCAGCAGGCCCACGCCGGCCAGCGGGTGGCGGTGAATATCGCCGGCGAGCGGCTGAGCCTCGACAAGATCCACCGCGGCGACTGGCTGATCGCCCCGGAGCTTCACGCACCCACTACGCGCATCGATATTGACCTGCAGTTGCTGCCCAGCGAGAGCCGTGCCTTTGCACACTGGACGCCAGTGCATGTCCACCTTGGTGCGCAGGACGTCACCGGCCGTGTCGCACTACTGGAAGGCGAGCGGCTGCAGCCTGGCGAACGTGCCTTCGCGCAACTGGTGCTGAATGCGCCCAGCCATGCCGTGCACGGCGACCACCTGGTGCTGCGTGACCAGTCCGCGCAACGCACCCTTGGCGGCGGCCGCGTGCTCGACCCGTTTGCCCCGGCGCGCAACCGGCGCAGCCCGGAGCGCCTGGAACAGTTGCGCGCGCTGCAAGGCGACAGCCTCGAAGGTGCCTTGCCGACCCTGCTGGCGCACGCCGGCAATGGCCTCGATCCGGCGCTCTTGGCGCGCCAGTTCAATCGCCCGCGCGAGGGCTGGCAACTGCCCTCCGCACTGGCCGAGATCAACACGCGGCTTGGCGCTCGGCTGTTCGCCGCCGAGCGCTGGTCCGCGCTGCAGCAGCAACTGCTCGATGCCCTGCAACGCTTTCACGCCGAAGCCCCCGACGAACTCGGCCCCGACCGTGATCGCTTGCGCCGCTACGCTTTCTCTTCGCTGGAACGGCCGGTCTTCATCGCCCTGCTGGAAAGCCTGCTGGCGACCGGGCAGGTTGCCAGCAGCGGTCCCTGGCTGCACTTGCCGGATCACCGGGTACAACTGGTCGAGGCGGACGAGAAGCTGCGTGAACGCCTCTGGCCCTTGTTGCTGGCGGGCTCCTTCGACCCGCCCTGGGTACGCGACCTGGCGCGGGAACTGGGGGAAGAGGAGGCCGACGTGCGCCTGCTATTGCGCAAGCTCGCCCGCCTGGGCCAGCTGCACCAGGTGGTGAAGGACCTGTTCTACCCCGAACAGGCCCTGCGCCAACTCGCTGGCCACGCCCTGCAACTGCGCGACGAAGCCGGCATCATCCGCGCCGCCGCCTTCCGCGACCGCATCGGCATCGGCCGCAAGCGCTGTATCCAGTTGCTGGAGTACTTCGACCGCATCGGCTTCACCCGGCGCTTCGGCAATGAGCGACGGATCAGGGAGGATTCGGCGCTGGCGCAGGGCACGTCCGACGACAATTCCTGACTATTGGTCGGAAGCGGATTCCGCTGAACAGGGGGGATCGCCTACAGTGAGGTGGGTATATACGAGGTATATACTTTTTCATCACCAGGTAATTCCCCCATGAGCAAAGAAGCCGTATTCACCATGAAGCTCGAACCCGAGTTGCGCGCCGAGTTCATGGCCGCCGCCGAGGCGGCTCATCGCCCTGCGTCTCAGGTCATGCGCGAACTGATGCGGGATTTCATACGCCAGCAGCGCCAGGCTCAAGACTACGAGGAGTATCTGCAGGCCAAGGTCGAGGCGGGGCGTGCTTCGATGGCTGTGGGAGACGGGCGTTCGGACGAAGAAGTCGAGGCGGTATTTGCGGCGCTTCGATCAAGGGCAACCCAGCGTAAATGAAGGTCTTCTGGACGCGGGATGCCCAGCAGGATCGTCTCGATATCTGGGAATACCTTGCCTCCGAGAACCCAGGCGCTGCCGCGCAGTTGGACATCCTTTTCAGCACTACCGCCGCCAGGCTCAGGAGCTTCCCGATGATGGGCAAGCCCGGCCGAATTCCCGGCACGCGTGAGCTGATTCCCCATGAGAGCTACCGGCTCGTCTATCAGATCGAGGCCGACGCTCTGTGGGTTCTCGCACTGGTGCACACATCCAGGATGTGGCCTCCATTGAGCGAGGATCGACGCCATCAACAGTGAGCCGCGCGGTTAGCGCCAATGCTTGTTTGGTACCGCCGAAGAGGCCTTCTGAACACTCTATCCCCGCGTCCTTCGATAGCCTTGTTCTCTTGCGGGAAGTGGGCCCAATGCGTTCCTGGCTGATTCGGCGGTTTATCACCGACAGCTGACCGCCGCCTTGCCGGGCATGGGCGGGCGTTAGCGTGATGGCAAAACCTGATCCACCCGTTGCACGAGGTAGTCATAGAACGGGTTGGACGTCACGCGCTGGAACAGGTCCAGTCCGACGATCAGTACGCCCCGCTCACCGCGGGGCGTGAGGGTGCCCAGGTGGATGCCGAAGTCTTCCGATGGGTCCGGGTGCTGGCCATACAGCGCATCGTTGGGCGGGAAGGGCAGCGCCACGTGGGACAGGGAGAACAGGTCCGATGGGTAGCTCGCCGCCAGCGGCTGGCTCTCCTGTCGCTGGCTGTGGGCAGGCGTATGCAGAGCTGCAACCTGGCTGCCCAGCGGGCTGTTGGAGATTACCGTCAGGTCGTAGTTGCGCTGGCGCTCCGGCAGCAGGCGGTCGCCCAGTGTGGCCATTTCCGGGCGCAGCAGTGGGCCGTAGTTCAGCGAGCGGTTGAGGTCGAACAGCACCAGTTCGCTACCGTTGTCCGGCAGCCGGTCGTACAGGTTGCTGATCACCGCTGGAGTGCTGACGGTGCTATCGGCCAGGGACTGGAACGTGAGGATCGATGGCAGGCGAGCGAGGCTGCCGCGGCGATTGGCGCTCTCCAGACTGCGCTGGACAGCGTCGGTCAACTCCACCGTCTGGCGTGCTGCGGCGATGGGGAAGGAGTTGTATTTGAAGGGGTTGAACTCCGGGAGTACGTTGAGCCACGCCGCCTTGGCGAAGGCCGGCAATAGCGCTGGCAAACCGGCGAACCCGGCGAACTGGGCGTAACGGGTGACGCCGATCATCGGCGAGATCAGCACCAGTTGCTTCGGCATGACCAGGCTCGCGTCGTCCAGTGCATCCAGGCTGTACTTCATCGCCAGTGCGCCACCGTTGGAGAAGCCCACCATCAGCAGCGGTGCGCCCTTGGGCAATCGCGCTGATGCCTCGCGCACAGCCAGCCGGGTGGCGGCCATCCAGTCTTCCCAGTCCGCATCGGTCAGCCCGGCGGGTACCGTGCCGTGGCCCGGCATGCGGATCGCGATGACCACGAAACCCTGTTGCCGCAGGTGCTCGCCCAGGTGGCGCAGGCTATAGGGTGAATCGGTCAGCCCATGCAACAGCACTGCCGCGCCGCGCACTTCGCCGGCTGGATGCATCTCGTAGGAACGGTTCCAGTCGGTGGCGAAGTGGCCGGGGTAGACCTCGCTCTTATCGAAATAGCGGTTGTAGGCCACCCGCTCGAAGGGCTGCAGGCTGGCCGCCATTTCCTTGCGCATGGCCTGCATGAGCCTGTCTTCGGCGGCCAGGTAACCGGTCCAGTCCAGGTGGTCGATTTCGTTGCTGCGCAGGTCGTTCGGTACCCAGGTATGCCAGGGCTCCAGCGGCGGGATGTTGCGCAGCGCGGCGACCCGCAGCCCCAGTGCCAGTACGACGATGGCGAGGATGACGATGACTACCCAGAGCAGTGCCCTGGTGAGTTTGGCGTTCAGCATGGAGTTCCCTTGTCAGCGTGCGGGACAAGCATAGAGCCCCAGGCGCCACAAAGTCCGCCAGTGGCTCAAATGGCCGCGATCGCTTCGGCATAAGCGGAGTTGCCGATGCCCACCTGGGCCCAGACGGGGCGCGTCTCGTTGCCCTGGCGGTCGTATTGTTCGTCCGCATCCCACAACGTGATGATCTGGCCGGGGAACAGGTATTCACTGTCGGTGAATTCGTGGGCGCCGGAGTCATCCGTCGAGGCGATCAACGAGAACAGATCGCCGGCTGACAGCGAAAACACGTCCACACCCTGGTAGCGAGCGAGGTATCGCTCGTTCTGGGAGATACCGATGAACCAGACCAGCCCTTGCTCATCGCATTCGGCCTGGATCGCCGCCTGGCAGAAGTAGTCCGTTGGCCCGTTGGACGATTCCAGCGGGAAACCGGCGGCAGCCAGCGCGTCGCGCGCCATGGCTCGCGTGTCGCCCAGACAGACCGGGCCGATGCCCTGATGTGGGCAAATCTCGAGGATAGGTAGAGTGGGCTTCATGCCGTTATAGCTCCCTGGGTTACTGCTAGCGAGGTTAGAGCACGGGCAGCCAGATTGCCGTCTTTTTCTGGCCATTAAATAGCAATTTGATTGTACTTGGCCATATTTGTATGACGGACTGCGGGGAATGGCGTCACGTTCCAGCCAGCGCTGCGGCATCACTGCGCTGGCATCCAGCGTGGCAACAATGGCAACATCCGGGCTCCCGCTTTCGCCGCTGCATTTGCGCAGCCGGCTTCTGACCAGGGAAGGCAATCACGCCCGGTGGCGTGGCCGGGCTTCAAACCCGGTGGGGGACGGCAGCCGTTCCTGGGTGAGTTCGACTCTCACTGCCTTCCGCCAATTCCCCAGTTTCGACTTCTTCCGCCCTCGGCACAGGCTGAGCAGGCATGAGCTATTGTCTGCCTGGGATCATCAAGGCTGCGCCGTCAGGAGGGCTCTGGCCATGGTCAGGCTGGACCAGTTCACCGAAGAGCACCTGGAGTTGGGCGATCTTTGGCGGTTGCAGGATGGGCGACGGGAAGAATGTTTTCTGATCCCGCTGATGGCGACTCAGGCCGGGCAATTGGGCCCCTTGCTTGTTCGCGCATTGTTTCGATTACCGTCCGGTGCTCAGCTACAGGGCTTGATGGCTTATGACGCAGAGCGCGATGACGTCTACGCGCTGCAGGTGCTGATTGGCGGAGAAAGTTTCTCCTTCAACAAGTACCTGCCGGAAGTGTCCTTCGAAGAAGTACTGGCGCTGGCTGATCGTCTGGGCGTCGGAGCGGGTGGGGTCCTGCCCGTGCGTTACAGCGTTGTACGGGGCGCCATGCCCATTCGCGACGGCCGCTTTACTCTGTGGATCGGTTGTTAACGAGTGGTCGCGCAGCCCCTGCGCCGCCGCCACTCATCGACCACCGCGCCCATGTCCGCTGGCGCGCCGCTGCGTATCCAGGTCATGAAGGCGCGGTCGAAATGGAAGTCGTCGCCGCAGTGCTGGGTCATGAAGCGGCGGACGTTCTGGGTGTTGCGGTAGTGGCTATCCAGCGGGGTCTGCCGGGTGATCGGGGCGCTGTGCCAGTCGAAGGCCATGGCGTCGATTCCTGTGCCTTGGGGAGTTGCCGTTATAGCGCACTCGGCAGCCGCTGGCGCGGTCTGCCGAGGTGTTGCGACGTCACTGGCCCCACATCATCCGCTGTTGCTGCGCCGAATAATCGTCGCTTTGCAGGCGCACGCGGGTGGGCTGGCGTTCGAGGTTGTCTTCGCCGAAGGATTCGCGCACGGGCGATTCGATGGCACCGAAGTGGTTGTAGTGCGGGGCGTCGGCGCAGCCGACCAGGGTGAAGCAGGCGAAGGTGACCACGGAGAGCTTGAGCATGGGACTTCCTCCTGAGGGGAGCCCCGAGCTTCGGCCGGCTGGATTAACGGCGGATTAACGCCGGCTGTCCGGTCCCTGGATTTCGCCGCCGTGGGCTGCGTCGCCGTCGCGGTGGTGCTCCGGCGGGTTGAGCGCGCGCCCCAGTATCTGCGCGACGACCTCGTCCTTGCCTTCGGTGTAGGCGTCGCGGTCGGTGGGGAAGCGCTGTGCCAGGTCGTGTTTCACCTGCGCGTAGAGTCGGGCGTCGTCGGGGTGGGTGCGCAGCCAGTCGCGGAACAGCAGTCGCCGCGAGGCTTCGTTCAGCTCCATGACGTGGACATGATGGGTGCGCCCGCTGCCCAGCGGCGGCATGCCTTTGACGAAGAACAGTCGCGAGGTGTCGGGATTCTCCGCCCAGTACTGATAACCCAGCACTTGCAGCGGTTCGATGAGCCGGTGCGGGTCGCTGCCCGGCGGCGGCAGCAGGAGGATGTCGATGATCGGCTTGGCATCCATCCCCGGTACGGCGGTGCTGCCGATGTGCTCGATACCCAGACCGGGGAGCTCGACCTGTTGGGCGATGGCGGCGGCTTCCTCGGCGAATCGTTGTGGCCAATGGGGATCGGCTGCAACGACTTCGATGCGGTCGTCTTCGGCGTTGCTCCAGCGCTGGCCGTCGAATTCGGGGGCTTGCGGGCTCATGTGGAAACTCCGGCGATAGCGGTGGGAGGGCGAGGATTGGAGGCTGATCGGGCCGACGGAGTTCCGAGTCAATCCTGCAGGAGCGCCCCGTGGTCGCGATCGCGGCATCACCCTCTCCTGCAGCTCAAACCAATCAATCCAGCACGTTATGCAGCACTTCGTAGATGACGCCGGTGGCGATGGTCACCAGCAGCAGGTCGGTGCCTGCCTGCTGCCACTCGTAGCCGTCGTAGTGGGGCAGACGGCCGATCAGGCGACCGTCGAGCTTCTTCGCGATGCCTGGTGGCAGAGGCTTGCCGCGCGCGAGGTTCTTCTGGATGCCCGGCGGTAGCGTGGCGCCCGGATTCCAGTAGTTGCGGTTGTCGTTGAGGATGACCTGCACGCCGCTGACGTCGATGCTCGGGCCGTCGCCCTGCCAGTTGTTGCCGCCCTGGCCGGCGTTGCCCCGATTGCCGTGCTGAGCGTTGTTGCCGTGCCCCTTGTTCTTGCCCGGGTCGGCCAATAGCAGTGGGCTGCTACCCAGCAGCGTGAAGCCGATGACGGCAGCCAAGAGGGTGTTGAGTCTGGACATATCCGTGTTGCTTCCATGTTTAAGTTCCTGTGAGGTACAGCGTAGCCGTTATGACGCTACCGCGGCAGCGATGGAGTTGGCACCGGCGTGCTGGCATTTCGTCGGCAGGCCCCGAACTGCGGGGGCTGCAGCAAGTCATACAGGTATCTCAACCCCCCGCCCCTGGAGGCGATAACAAGATGAAAATGTCCCTGGTTGTTGCGGTAGCCTGTGCATTCGCACTCGGCACGACAGCCTTGCTGCCCGCCGACCTCTCGCCGATCGGTTCGGTCTATGCCAAAGGCGGTGGCGGTGGCGGTGGTGGAAACGGTGGTGGTAATGGCGGCGGTCACGGCGGTGGCAATGCCGGCGGCAACGGTGGTGGCCATGGCGGCGGCAAGGGCGGCCCCGGCGGTAACCACGGCAGCAACAGCAATGGCGCGAACGATGGCGGCGAGCATGCCGGCAAGGCCACCCGCGACCATGGCCTGAGCGGTAATCACTACGGCAGCACCAAGAACGACAGCAAGGGCCACGGCCAGACGACTTCCTCGGTGGCGCATTCCAAGGACACCCGTGGCCTGTCCAAGGCGACGGCGATTTCCGCGACGACGCCGGGCACCCACAACACCAAGGGACTGGACGGCGCTGGCGACAACTCCAGCAAGCACGACGACGATTGATTTCCCGCGGCCAGGGAAGGCCGCTATCGCTTACTGCACCGGGAAATCGAAGTAGGTCTTCGGGTAGGGCTCGGCCTTCAGGGTGTAGTGCCACCACTCGGCGCCATAAGGCTCGAAGCCGTGGCGCAGCATGGCCTGGCGCAGGGTTTCTCGGTTGCGCGTCTGCTGCACGCTGACCAGCGCGGTGCCGTGATGGGAGATGGGCCCGAAGAAGTCGAACGGGCTGCCCATGTCCAGTTCTTCCCCGGAGCTGGAGTCCACCAGCGTGAGGTCGACGGTGCTGCCGCGGGAGTGGCCGGAATGCTTAGCGATATAGCCGTCGCGGAACAGTGCAGGCTTGTCCAGCGCGGGGTAATAGCGGGCCTTCTGGCGAATGTCCTGCGGGTCGGCGGCCCAGCGGCGGAACTCATCCACGGCGCGCTGCGGGCGATAGCCATCGAAGATCTTCAGTGCCAGGCCGCTCAGGGCGACGTCCTTCTCCACCGCCGCCAATGCGCTGGCTGCTTCGCGGGTCAGGATGATCCGCGCTTTCTGGTAACCGTCGATGGGCTCGCCGACGAAGTTGTCGGCGCCGGCGTAGCGCACCTCATAGCGCGCGGATTTCAGTACCTGGTCGAGATAGACGAAGCCGTCCTGCGTGGGCTGGTCTGCATACAGTGCCGGGCTGGCCAGCAGGCAGAGCAGTAGCGCGAGGCATCTGCCTTCCCGGCTCATGGGCGCAGCGCCTGGACCCCGTCGTCATCCGGGTCGAAATTGTCCAGGTGCATGCGCTGCTCGAAGGCTTTCAGCGCGGCCTCGCCGTACAGGAAACGGCCACGGGCGCTGGCCCAGTCGTCGGGCTTCAGGCGCACCATCCAGCCCTCGCCGTAGCAGTCCTGGTTGATCAGGCCGGGGCGACGCACCACGGCTTCGTTGCTGGCGAGAACGGTACCGTCCAGCGGGCTGCGCGCCGAGGAAGCAGCCTTGGCGAACTCCACCACGCCGAAGCTGCGGTCGCAATCGATGTGCCAGCCATCGCGCTTGGGGGTGAAGGCGAATATCTGCCCGTAGATCGCACAGCCGTATGAGGTGAGGCCGAGTGTGACGGCGCCGCTTTCTTCCTCGCGCAGCCAGAGGTTGTACTCGGGGGCGTAGAGCAGCTGATCCGGGAATTCGAGGCCGTGCAGTTTCACAGGGTCAGTACCCGGTCATACTCGAGGATCATGCGCGCCATCTCGCCGCCGCTGGCGATCTCGTCGACCTCTTCGATCAGTCGGCTCTCATCGATGCTGATACCCGGTGCGCGGCACATCAGCAGGCGCGCGCCGGCTTCCTTGGCCTGCTGGATGAAATGGCTGATGGGCTCGCCACCCTCCGCGGCATAAAGGTGATCGGCGATGTCCTGAAAGGCCAGGCGCGTGCCTTCGCCACTGAGGAACAGGGTGACCTGTGCGTCCATGCAGGCCAGCAGCGTGGCGGTGTAGAAAGGCGCGGCGCAGCGCGCCGGGGTGCTCGGGCCGCTGCTGACGATGATCAGCACCCGCTGGACTTCAGGCGTGGACAAGGGATTTCTCCAGTTGGACCAGGGCGACGCGCCGGCCTTGCGGGTCGGCGCGCTCGACGATGCCCTGCGGCCGATAGCCCAGGCGTGCGTAAAGCAGCAGGCCGGCGGCGTTGGCGTTGAAGCAGGACACTTTCATGACCTGTGCCTTGTACTGGTCGCGGGCGAGATGCTCCATGACCTCGATCAGGTACTGCGCCACGCCGCTGCGCCGTGCCCACGGCGCGACCATCATGTTACCCAGCGCGCAGGACTCATTGGCTTGCCACTGGTAGAAGTTGGCGAAGCCTGCGACCCGGCCATCGAGCAGCGCCACGGTGCTTGCGCGCCGTTCGGCCATGGCGGCGGCGAGCTGGCCGATGGTCAACGGCCAGCTCGCCTTGGGGTAGCAGTAGAAGAGTTCGTCGGCGTCCCGGGGAAAGCCGACCACCTCGCCGAGGTCGTCGGCGAGGGCGGGGCGGTGTTGCAGGGCGGGTTGCTTCACGTGCTCACCAGACTCAGTGCGGCGGGTACTGGGCGATGATCTTCTGCACCGTCTCGCGGATTGCCGCTTCGCGCTCGGCGGGCGTCGGTGGGCTGCTGCGCATGATCTGCTCGCCGCTGCCGCGCCAGACCAGCTTGCCGTCCTTGCCGTCGAGCATGTCGACCTGGATGGTGGCGACCTTGTAGGTCACGCTGCGGGTCTCGGCCATGGGCGGCGGGCCCCAGTAGCCACCCCAGTAACCGCCCCAGTAGCCGCCGGTGTAGGTGGTCACCTGGTCCTGGCGCTGGTCGACGATCAGGTAGGCGCGGATCTTCACATCGCCCGGGTTGCCGTCCTGGGCCTTGCGCAGGCCGCGCTGGTCGAACTGGTCGGCAACCGCATCGCTGATGCGTTGCTCGGTGAGGTCGCTCTTGATGCGTGGGTCATCCGGGCGGTATTCGAACGCTGGCTGAGCCCAGCTCCAGGTCTGGTAGCGCGAGAAGTCGCGGGTGGTGTCGTAGTCGCGGCTGACACTGGTGGTTTCGCAGGCGGCGAGGCCGAGCAGCAGGCCTAAGAGCAGCAAACGGCGGATCATGGTTGGATTACTCCTGACAGAGCTTTCATCCAAGCGCAGAGTCCGCGCAAAGGCAAGCGGCAGAGGGGTCGCGGCGCGAAGGATGAATTCTGGCAAGGTTTCCGGCCAGCCGGCGATCAGCCCGGCGGGTAACCGTCCATGGCCTTGCGCGCGGCTTCGCGCAGCGCGCGGGCCTGGTCGGCCTGGCTGCTGCCGTCTTCGTACTCGGCGCTGCCGCTCCATACCTGCTGGCGGTTCTGCGCATCGAAGAGCGCGATGTGCACCACGCTGACGGTGACCACGTAGGTGCGGGTGACCGGGTAGGAGGCGCCGTAGCCGCCATACCACGGGTCGTTCCAGCGGCCGTAGCCGCCGTAGTAACCGCCGTTGTAGTAGTCGGTGGTCTGGCGGGTGCGCTGCTCGCTGGATAGATGGGCGCTGACGGTCAGGTCCGCCGGCGTATTCGGGCGAGCCGGGCGCAGGCCGCGCTGATCCAGTGCCTCACTGACGGCATCCTGCAGCGGGCCACCGAAGCCGGTGCCGTCCATCCAGCTCCACGAGCGGAAGCGCCCGTAGTCCAGCGGCGGCGCGGGATAGCTGCCCGGATCGAGACCGGGATTGGCCGCCTGCGCGGGGGCCGGAGGCATCGGCAGCGAGGTGGCGGTGTAGGGGTTCTGGCCCTGGCAGGCGGCGAGGGCGGCGAACAGTGGCAGGACCAGCAGATGACGCAGCATGACGGACTCCCGCACGCTCACTTCGATTGGCGTGCGCAGTGGCAACTATGCACCTAATCCTGTGGCCGGCACAGCCAGTGCAGGTAGCGGCCGAGGCCGGCGAAGGCAGGATGTCGACGGTATTGCAGTTCCATCTCCACCAGGTCCAGCGGCTCGGCCTTGTGCTGGAACTCCACCGGCATGTAGTCGTGGAACACCCGCACGCCGCTGCGCGCCTCGATGCTCCAGTGACCGGCCATGGCGGCCTCCAGTACGCGCGGATCGAGCGGTTCCTGCGGGGTCAGGCTTTGGCCCTCGCCGGCGAAGCGGTTCTTGCGCAGCTTGCGGAAATGCCCCTTGAGCAGGTTGCGGTAGATCAGTGCATCACGGTTGTAGAAGGCCAGGGACAGCCAGCCATCGGCGCGGGTCAGTTGGTGCAGCACGGGGAGGATAGCCAGCGGCTCGGCCAGCCACTCCAGCACCGCGTGGCAGACCACCAGGTCGTAGGCCTCGTTGAGCTGGCCGAGCAGGTCCTGCCAGGGAGCCTCGATGAAGGTGGCGTTCAGACCCGCTTCCTCGAAACGCTGGCGCGCGGCCACGAGCATCGGTGCGGCCGGTTCGGCGAGGGTGACTTCATGGCCGCGCCCGGCCAACCACAGCGACATGTGGCCCAGGCCCGCGCCGATGTCGAGTACCCGCAGCGGGCGATCGGGCAAGGCTTCGGCCAGGTCGGCCTGGAGCACGGCGAGGCGGATGGCGCCCTTGGCGCCGCCGTAGATCTTCTCGGCAAAGCGGGTGGCCAGTTCGTCGAAGTGACGGTCGCCGGTCTTCGGGGATTCGCTCACTTGGCGCCTCCTTCGATGAAGCGCCGTTCGCTGTCGGCCAGCTTGGCGAGTACCGCCTGGTTCATGTCGATGCCCAGTTCTGCGCACATCAGCAGCAGGTAGAGCACGATATCGCCGACCTCCTGGCCGGCGTGGGCGAGTTTCTCCGGTGGCAACTGGCGCGATTCGTCCTCGCGCAGCCACTGGAAGATTTCCACCAGTTCGGCCATTTCCACGCTGGCCGCCATGGCCAGGTTCTTCGGGCTGTGGAAGCGACTCCAGTCGTTGTGGTCGCGGATGGCGTGCAGGCGTGCGGTGATGGCTTCGAGGTTCATTGCAGATGGGGCTCCAGCGTCAGCCCCATAGCTTCAAGCCTGGCGCTTCAAACGTCCAGCGGGCCCCAGCTGCCGGCCATATGCGGCAGGTCGTCCCTGCCGCGCAGGCTGAATTGCCCGACAGGCGCGGGCTCGCTGGCCAGCAGGGTGACGGAGGAGGGCAGCAGGACGGGCTTCTGGAAGCGCACATCGACCCGATAACCGGCGGCCGGCAGGCGCTCGCCCAGGGCGGCCAGGCTGCGCGCCTTGTTCCACAGGCCGTGGGCGATGGCGCGAGGGAAGCCGAACAGTTTTGCGCTGGCAGCCGACAGGTGGATCGGGTTGTAGTCGCCGGCGACGCGGGCGTAACGCCGGCCGATGTCCGCCGGGCAGTTCCACGCGTCGATCTGCTGCAACGGCAACTCGGCCTCTTCGTGGCGCGCCGCTGGCGAGCCGTCCAGGCGCATGCCGCGGAACAGGATGCGGCTGTCGCCTTCCCAGAGCAGGCCGAGCTGGTCGTGCAGCTGGGTGATGATGCTGAAGGTCACGCCTTTCTCGTGGGGCTGCAGGTCCACCACCCGCACGCTGACGTTGAAGGGGCCCAGCCCGCCCAGCGGCCGCAACACGCTGATACGGTTTTCCAGGTGTACCAGGCCCAGCAGCGGGAACGGGAAGCTCGCGTCGGTGAGCAGTCCCATCTGCAGGCCAAAGGCGAGGATGTGCGGATAGGTAGGCGGCAACAGGTGGTTATCGGTGAAACCGCAGACCTTGCGGTAGCGCTCCAGCTGCTTCGGGTCGACCGTGACCGGGCAGCGCACGCCGCGGGTTGGCAGGCTGCGGCCACGCACGCCACGGCGCAGCGCCGCGCGAACGAACAGGCCGGTGAGGGCGGGTGGGGCGGACAGGTCGAGCCAATCGCGGGGCATCGGGTATCTCCTGAGGGGCATTCATTCAGCTTAGCCAGTGCTCGGCCCCAGGCATTGGCCGTGGCAACGCGGCGCGCGGCAGGCAAGTCAATCTGACCCGCCATTGCCTGGATATTTCCCTCAACCTGCTTCCTGATTCTCTTGAGGGGCGATAAGAAAGCTGCCTAAGATGGGCCCGCCCCATGGATAACTAGAAAAAACACCATGCGTGATCTGACCGACGATGTGGCGCTGATGCGCCCGGTGATCGACGCCCTGCGCGCCAGCGGTACCGACCCCGACCGCGTGCTGGCCCGCGTCGGCCTGCCCGCTGGCAGCCTGCCTGCCGGACGATTCCCCCACAGCGCTCAGAACCTGTTCTGGAAAGCCGCCGCCGAAGAGTGCGGCGAAGAGCATGTCGGCCTCTACCTGGCCGGACACCTGCCCGCATTCCATGGCTTGCTGCTGGAATACCTGTTCCTGTCCAGCGCCACGTTCGGCGAAGGGTTGCGCCATGCCCTGCGTTACGTGCGCCTGCTCTCCGACACCCTCAACGCTCGCCTGGAAGTCGAGGGCGAGAAGGCCGTGCTACTGCTCGGCCACAGCGCCGGGACCAACCGGCACTTTCCCGAAATGCTGGCCGGTGCGGTCGTGCGCCTGTTCCACGCCCTCACCGAAGGTGACTTCAAGCCCCACGAAGTGCAGCTGATGCATGCGGAAGGCGCGCCGGCCGGGCGTTACCGTGAAGTCTACGGCTGCCCCGCCGTGCTGGGGGCCGAGCGTTATGCGTTGGTCTTCGACGCCGCCGTGCTGGACAAGGCCTCGCGCCATGCCGCCCCCGAGTTGCTGCGCATGCACGAGTCGCTGGCGCGCCGGCAACTGGCGGAAGTGGAACGCTTGGACCTGGTGCGCAAGGTACGCGAGCTGATCGGCGTGCTGCTGGTGGATGGCGGCGCAACGCTGGAACAGGTCGCCGCGCGGCTGGACATGCCGGCCCGCCGCCTGCGCGAACGCCTGGCCATGGCGGGAGTGCGTTTCAATGACCTGGTGACCGACTACCGCTGTCGCCTGGCCAAGGAGCTGCTGCTCAAGACCGACGAGCGCATCGAGGTGATCGTCGAGCGGACCGGCTTTTCCGAGCCCAGCACCTTCTACCGTGCCTTCAAGCGCTGGGTCGGCGAGACCCCCGTGGAGTTCCGCCGCCGCGGTCGCCCGCAACAGCCGGCGGAGTGATCGAACCCTTTCGAGCCCGCCTGTGGATAGGCTTTGCCGGTCAGTCCCACCTTGGAATCACCGATGCAAAGCCGAATCCGCCACGCCTTCCTGCTGTCCGCCGCTCTGTTGTCCGCGCCCTGCGCCTTTGCGGGAGAAATGGGCGAAACGGCATTCTCCCGCCTGGATGCCAACGGCGACGGTTACATCGAGGCCAGCGACATGGCGCCGATGCGCGTGCGCATGTTCCACCGGCTGGACCGTAATCAGGACGGCTTGCTGACCCGCGAGGAAGTGACGCCGCCAAATCCCAGCGTGCAGGTCTCGCCCAATGCCATCGCCTGGCCGGACCATGACGGTGACGGCAAGGTCAGCCAGGCGGAGTTCATGACCCAGGAGCCGGCGTTGATCGTGCGCGCGGACCGCGATGGCGACCACCGGGTGAGCGCGGAGGAGTTTCGCGAGTTGATCGCGGCGCGACATTGACCGGCCGGCGCGACAGATGACCGGTTTGATGGCTGGATCGAGAGCATGGCGGGGCAGGGGAGAGCGGCTTTATGGAGGGCGAATAACGCGCCAGCGTTATCCGCCCTACGGCCTGTGGCGTGGTTCGTAGGATGGGTGGAGCCCAAGCGATACCCATGCTGTTGCAGGGATTGGTGGGTATCGCTTCGCTCCACGCCATCCTGCAGATGGAGTCAATTGGAGCGGATCAGGCGCCCAGCAGACTCTGCCCACACACCCGCAGCACCTGGCCGCTCACCGCGCCGGAGCCCGGCTGGGCGAACCAGGCCACCGCTTCGGCGACGTCCTGCGGCAGGCCGCCCTGGCCCATGGAGTTCATCCGTCGGCCGGCCTCGCGAATGGTCAACGGGATGGCGGCGGTCATCTGGGTTTCGATGAAGCCCGGTGCCACCGCGTTGATGCTGATGCCCTTCTTGCCCAGCGCCGGCGCCCAGGCCTGCGCCAGGCCGATCAGGCCGGCCTTGCTCACCGCGTAGTTGGTCTGGCCCATGTTGCCGGCGATGCCGCTGATGGAGGCGAGCAGCACCACGCGGCCATCGTCATGCAGCTTGTTCGCGTCCAGCAGGGCCTGGGTCAGCACCTGCGGCGCCTTGAGGTTCACCTCGATCACCGAATTCCAGAACGCTTCGCTCATCTTGGCGACGGTCTTGTCGCGGGTGATGCCGGCGTTGTGCACCACGATATCGACGCCATCGGGCAGCGCCGCCACCAGTTGCTCTCCAGCATCAGCGGCGCAGATATCCAGCGCCACGCCACGGCCACCCAGGCGCGCGGCGAGGGCGTCGAGCGCGTCCTTGGCCGGTGGCACATCCAGCAGCACCACCTCGGCGCCGTCACGGGCCAGGGTCTCGGCAATGGCCGCACCGATACCGCGAGCGGCGCCGGTCACCAGTGCGCGCTTGCCCACCAGCGGGCGGCTCCAGTCCTGCACCTGCTTGTCGTAGGCAGACAGGCGCACGACCTGCCCGGAGACATACGCGCTCTTTGGCGAAAGGAAGAAGCGCAATGCACCTTCGAGCTGGTCCTCGGCTCCCTTGCCGACATACACCAGTTGCACGTTGCCGCCGCGGCGGATTTCCTTGCCGAGCGAGCGGCTGAAGCCTTCGAGGCTGCGCTGCACGCTGGCGGCGATGGGGTCTTTGATCGATTCCGGCGCGCGGCCGAGGATCACCACGTGCGGGCATTTATCCAGGCCCTTGAGGGCGCCCTGGAAGAAGGTGCGCAGTTCGATCGTCTGCTCGAAACGGGTCAGGCCGCTGGCATCGAAGACGATGGCCTTGAGCTTGGGGCCGTGCTCGGCGGTCCAGCGCGGCAGGCCGTACTGGCCGTCGCTGAAGGCGAAGATCGAATCGGTCAGGCGCTCGGCGAAGGGCAGCACGGCCTCGTTCAGGTTGCCCTCGCCACCGAGCAGCAGCGCCCCATCCACCGGCCGCGTGCGCCCGGCGCTCCAGCGCTCCAGGCGAACCGGCGCAGGCAGGCCGAGGGCGCCGACCAGGCGGCGGCCGACGTTGGAGTTGGCGAAGGCAATGTAGCGATCGGTCATGGAACGGGCTCCTGAACGGATTCTCTAAAGTGCTGACCACTCTACGCAGGCAGGGGTTCGACGCAATTGACCGCGCTGACCTGCGCAACGGCGGGGCGGCCAATGCGACACAAGCGGCTAAGGTTAGCCTTGACCGCACTTTAACGCTCATCCATCCAGGAGCTCTGCATGACCCAATTGCGCCGGGTCGCCATCGTCGGCGGCAACCGTATTCCCTTCGCCCGCTCCAACACCCTGTACTCCACGGCGAGCAACCAGGAGATGCTGACCTCCGCGCTGGACGGCCTGATCGAGCGCTACAAGCTGCACGGCGAGCGCCTGGGCGAGGTGGTCGCCGGCGCAGTGCTCAAGCATTCGCGCGACTTCAACCTGACCCGCGAGTGCGTGCTGGGCACGCGCCTGGCGCCGGAAACTCCGGCCTATGACATCCAGCAGGCCTGCGGTACCGGCCTGGAAGCGGCGATTCTCGTGGCCAACAAGATCGCCCTCGGGCAGATCGACTGCGGCATCGCCGGCGGCGTGGACACCACCTCCGATGCGCCCATCGGCGTCAACGAAGGGCTGCGCAAGATCCTGCTGGAAGCCAACCGCGGCAAGTCCAACGCCGAGAAGATCAAAAGCCTGCTGAAGATCCGCCCGCGCCACCTGATGCCGCACATCCCGAAGAACGGCGAGCCGCGCACCGGGCTGTCGATGGGCGAGCACTGCGAGCTGATGGCGCAGACCTGGGCCATCCCCCGCGACGAGCAGGACAAGCTGGCCTACGAGAGCCACCACAAGCTGGCCGCCGCCTACGACGAGGGCTGGCAGAACGACCTGATGACGCCGTTTCGCGGCCTGGTGCGCGACCAGAACCTGCGCCCGGATATCAACCTGGAAAAGATCGGCACCCTCAAGCCGGTGTTCGAGAAGGGCCCGCGCGGTACCCTGACGGCGGCCAACTCCACGCCGCTGACCGATGGCGCTTCCGTGGTGCTGCTGGCCAGCGAGGAGTGGGCGAAGGCGCGGGGCCTGCCGATCCTGGCGTACTTCAAGGATGGCGAAGCAGCGGCGGTGGACTTCGTCGGCGGCCACGAAGGCCTGTTGATGGCGCCGGTTTACGCAGTGCCGCGCCTGCTGGCGCGCAACGGCCTGACCCTGCAGGACTTCGACTTCTATGAAATCCATGAAGCCTTCGCCGCCCAGGTGCTGTGCACCCTCAAGGCCTGGGAAGACGCGGACTACTGCAGGGAGCGCCTGGGGTTGGACGCGCCGCTGGGTTCCATCGACCGCAGCAAGCTCAACGTGAAGGGCAGTTCGCTGGCAGCCGGCCACCCGTTTGCCGCCACTGGCGGGCGCATCGTCGCCAACCTGGCCAAGCTGCTGGATGCCGCCGGCAAGGGGCGCGGGCTGATCTCGATCTGCGCCGCGGGCGGCCAGGGTGTGACCGCGATCATCGAACGGTAATCCAATACAACGGGGCGGCCCTCTTCGCCGCCCCGCGATGTAGCAACTCCGTGACTTCAGGCGGCACCGCGCGAGCGGCGCCGCCTTTTTTTATCCTACGAAGAGCAGAGCGTAGGGCGCATAACCTGGAACAGGTTATCCGCCGATAGGGGAGTGGCGGATAACGCTGGCGCGTTATGCGCCCTACGAAACTGCGAGAGAGCTGTAGGAGCGAGCTTGCTCGCGAATACCGGTTACGCCGAAGTTCGGGCTGCTCGCGAGCAAGCTCGCTCCTACAGAAAGGCGGCGAGCGGGGCCTCGCCAGGTCGCTTCCGTAGGAGAGAGTCTTCCCCCTGCAATTGCCTTCTAGAAAGGTCCTCAGCCACCCTGCAACATCGCCGGATGGATTCGCCGGGAGAAGGGCGTGGAGAGCACCAGTGAAGTCTTGCTGGTGCCGAACTGGGCGAGGCGGTCGATCAGCTCTTCCAGTTCCTGGGTGCAGCTCACCGCCACCTTGAGCATCACGCAGGCTTCGCCGGTGATGCGGTAGCAGTCGATGATCTGCGGGATTTCCAGCAATGGGTCGAGCATGGTCTTGCTGCGATGGTCGTTCAGGCGCAGTTCGATCAAGCACTGGATCGAACGGCCCATCTTCGACAGGTCTACGCTGGCGTGGTAGCCGGTGATCACGCCTTCGGCCTCCAGGCGCGCCACGCGGTCGGCCACGGCGGGAGGCGAGAGGTTGATGCGTCGGGCCAGTTCGGCGAAGGACAGGCGGCCGTCTTCCAGCAGGGCGGCGAGCAGGGCGCGGTCGTATTTGTCCATCAGTCTTGCCTCGGCATTCGGGTTAAAACAGATTCAACGGAAAATGACCGGAAAATCCATCGATTGAAAAGTGTTACGCCGCTATTGGCGTTGTCTGTGCCTTATCCGTGGGTGGATGCCTGCATAAAATGAATCGCCCCACCCGCCTTGTCGAGCCCCTTTCATGACCACCCTGCCCATGCCCAGAGCCCGCGTCTCCCTGACCCTGATCGCCGCGTTTTTCGCCCTCTATTTCATCTGGGGCTCGACCTACCTGGTCATCCGTATCGGCGTGGAATCCTGGCCGCCGATGCTGATGGCCGGCTGCCGATTCATCATCGCCGGGGCGATCCTGTTCGCCTGGATGCTCTGGCGCGGCGCGCCGCTGCCGAGCCTCAAGCAGTGCTTGTCGGCGGGCGCCATTGGCATCCTCCTGCTCAGCTGCGGCAATGGCGGGGTGACGGTGGCCGAGCACTGGGGCGTGGCTTCGGGTGTGGCGGCGTTGGCCGTGGCAACCGTGCCGCTGTTCACCCTGGTGTTCGGGCGCTTCTTCGGCAACAGGACCAACGCGCTGGAGTGGGCCGGCATCGCCCTGGGCCTGCTCGGCATCGTGCTGCTCAACCTCGGCTCGAACCTGCAGGGCAGCCCGGCGGGCGCGGCGCTGATCATCTTTGCGGCGGCCACCTGGGCGTTCGGCTCGGTGTGGAGCCGGCGCCTGGACCTGCCCGCCGGCGCCATGGCCAGCGCGGTGGAGATGCTGGTGGGTGGCGGCGTGCTGCTGCTGGGCAGCCTGCTCAGCGGCGAGCGCCTGGAGCAGATGCCCACCGCCGCCGGCTGGGGCGCGCTGGCCTACCTGGTGGTCTTCGGCTCGATCATCGCCTTCAGCGCCTACATGTACCTGCTGGCCAATGTGCGCCCGGCGGCGGCGACCAGTTACGCCTACGTCAACCCGGCGGTGGCGGTCATGCTCGGCGTGGTATTCGCCGGCGAGCACATCGGCCTGGCGGAATCCCTGGCGATGGCGGTGATCATCAGCGCGGTGGTCTTGATCGGCCTGCCGCAGTGGCGACGCGGCCCCGCGAACTGATCCCGGAACGCAAAGCGCCCGCCCACAGGAGACTGTGGGCGGGCGCTGTGTTTTCCGGCGCGGGTCAGATCACGAAGAAGCCGTGGGTGCCGTCGCGGCCCAGTTGTTCGACCAGGCCGAACTCCCAGTCCAGATAGCCCTGCATGGCTTCTCGGGGGTTGTCGGTGCCTTCGTACGGACGGCGGTAGCGGTCGATGCGCGGCGCCGCCAGATGACTTTCGCCTTCCTCGGTGGGCAGGCCGGCGGCGACCCAGGCACCCGTGCCGCCATCGAGCAGGAACACCGGCTTGTTGCTCAGGGCTTCCACTTCCGCCACGGCGAAGCGCGCCAGCAGGCTGCTGCCGCAGGTGAGCACATAACGCTCGGCATTGCCCAGTTGCGCCACTGCCTGCTTCAGTTGGCTGCGCAGGGCCCAGGCGGCGCCGGGGATGTGGCGCTTCACGTAGTTGGCGCTGGCGGTGAAGTCGAGCACGGCGGTGCCCGGTTCGCGCAGCCAGTCGGCCAGGGTCTGCGGGCTGATGGTCTCGGCCTGCGGCTTGGGCGGCAGCGGTGCACTCCACGCGCCCTGTTCGCTGAAGTCGGCGGCAGACAGCCCGTCCAGCACTGCCACCTGCCAGCCCATCTGGGCCAGCCAGGAGGCGCTCATGTTGGCGCGTACGCCGTCGTTGTCCACCAGCACCAGACGCGCACCGCGCACGCTGGCGACGTGGTCGGTTTCCTGCACCAGCTGGCCGCCGGGAGTCGAGCGCGAACCCGGCAGGTGGCCGGCTTCGTATTCTTCCGGCGTGCGCACGTCGAACAGGTAGGTGGTGCGCTCGGTTTCGCCCTGCCATTGGCGCAGGCCGGCCAGGTCGATACGCGCGACGTTCGCGCGGTCGGCCACGGCGCGGGCGCGCTGGGCGGCGGATTCGCGGGTACTGGCGGAAACCTCGGCGAAGCGCCGTGCCTGCCCGTGTTCCAGCTGCTGGCCGGCCAGGGTCCAGCCGATGGTGCCGTTGCGCAGCGCCGACACCGGGTTGGGAATGCCGGCGTTCACCAGCGACTGGGTGCCGATGATGCTGCGGGTGCGCCCGGCGCAGTTGACGATGACGCGGGTGGCCGGGTTCGGCGCCAGTTCGGCGACGCGCAGCACCAGTTCGGCGCCCGGCACGCTGACGCCGCTGGGGATGCTCATGGTCTGGTATTCGTCGAAGCGGCGGGCGTCGAGCACCAACACGTCGGCCTGGGCGTCGAGCAGCGCCTTCACTTCCTCGGCGGCCAGCGACGGGGTGTGGCGCTCGGCCTCCACCAGTTCGCCGAACGACTTGCTCGGCACGTTCACGTCCTTGAACAACTCGCCACCGGCCTCGCGCCAGCCGGCGAGCCCGCCGTCGAGAATGGCCACGTCGCTATAGCCCAGCGCCAGCAGGCGCTGCGCGGCGATCTGCGCCAGGCCTTCGCCGTCGTCATAGAGGGTGACCGGCGTCTCGCGGCGCGGCACGCGGGCGTAGATCTCCAGCTCCAGCTTGGACAACGGCACGTTGGCGGCGAACAGCGGGTGTTCCTGGGCGAATGGGTCTTCCTCGCGCACATCCAGCAATGCCAACTCCTGGCGGGCGAGGAGGGCGGCGCGGATATCGTGGAAGGAACGACGGATGATCTGGCTCATGCAGGGTTCTCTTTCGACAGGTCCCAGATATTGGGCAACTGGCTATTGGAATAGCCGGAGATGAAGGGTTTCTCTTCACCTTCGGCACTGAAGACAGCACGCCGAACCGCGCCGATGTTGGCACCGTAGACGTGGATGCTGATGGACGGCCGGTCGGCGAAGGCGTTGCTGACCTGGTGGATGTCGCCGATGCGGGGTGACACCGCTTCCACTTCGCCGGGCTCCAGGCGATGCGGCTCGCCCTCGGGCTGCAGGCGGCCATCGGCGGCGAAGGCGAACGGCTGCGAATACTCGGCGCCGCGCAGCATGCCGATCAGGCCCCAGACGCGGTGGTCGTGCACCGGCGTGCGCTGACCCGGGCCCCAGACGAAGCTGACCACCGAAAAGCGCTGCCGCGAATCGGCGTGCAGCAGGTACTGCTGGTAGCGCTGCGGGTCGGGGCGGGCGTAGTCCTCGGGTAGCCAGTCGTCATGGCGCACCAGTTCGGCGAGCAACGGGCGGGCTTCGGCGAGCAGCGCGGCTTCGTCGGGAGCGGTGTCGATCACGGCTGCCAGATCGCCGATGAACTGGCGCAGGCGGTCGAGGCGAAGGGAGGCTGACATGCGGGGGATTCACTCCGGAAGGTTCTGGCGCTACGGTAGCAAACGCATTTTTATTCCTGAAATGCATTTTGAATCTAAGCTAATATGCGAGAAATGCAATTGGTGCCAGCCCCATGAAGATCGACGACATCGATGCCTTCGTCGCGGTGATCCGCAACGCCTCCCTCAGCCAGGCCGCCGAGAGCCTTGGCCTGACCCAGTCAGCCATCACCCGGCGGGTGCAGAGCCTGGAGGAGTCCCTCGGGGTGGAGCTGCTGGACCGCAACACCAAGCCGCTCAAACCCACTGCCGCCGGGCGCCGCGTGTTCGAGCAGTGCTTGCGGGTGATGCGCGAGGTGGACGGCCTGCGTGAGCTGGTGGCCGGCGACAGCGCGCCCAGCGGCGTGTTGCGCCTGGGCGTGCCGCAGAGCATCGGCGAGGTGGTGTTGCTGGAGGCCCTGCGGCGGCTGGCCGGTGAATACCCGGAGCTGCGCGCGCAGGTCAGCAGCGGGTGGGGCAGCCATCTGCTGGCTCGGCTGGAGAATGCCGAGCTGGACGCGGCCGTGGTGCTGTTCCCGCCGAGCAAGGTGTTCCCCGATGACCTCGGCGCCACCGCGCTGGGCCGCATGGAGTTGTGCGTGGTGGCCGCGCGCGACAGTGAGGTGAAGGCCCGCCGCCTGCTCGACTGCTACCAGCACGGCTGGGTGCTCAACCCCGACGGCTGTGGTTTCCGCGCCGGCCTGCAACGCGCGCTGGCCGATCAGGGGCTGGGCTTGCAACTGAACCTGGAAACCTTCGGCAGCGAGCTGCAGCTGGGCCTTGTGGCCGAAGGGCGCGGGCTGGGGCTCGTGCCGGCGCCAGCCCTGGCGCGCAGTCGCTACCGCGACCAGTTGCGCGTGCTGCAACTGGAGGACTTCCAGCCGCTGATCCAGCTCTGGCTGGTGCGCCCGCGCCTGCTGGGCAATCTCGAATCGCCGGCGCGGCTGTTCGGTGATGCCGTGGCTGAAGGTCTCGACATCGCGGCGGTCTGATTCGCCGCACCTGCTGCCCTTGTAGCAACGCGAAAATCCCGCTCTGCAACTTGGTCGTGCCTGAATATGCGCATTTAGCATATTAGGATATGACAAAAATGAATTTCCATCATGAAGAACTTGCCTATAGCTTCTAAGAACAACGTCTAAACCGACGTTTTCCTTATAACGAAAGCCGCCGACCTTATGCAGCGGCCCAGGCGAGGGCAACACAGTGAGCGTGGAAATTCTCGGCATGATCACCGCCACCCCGAGTTCCGAGGTGGACCAGCCGCTGGGGGAGGCGGTGGATGCCGGATTCGTCCGGCGCTTTGCCCAGGCCCATGAGGACGCTGGTTTCGACCGCGTGCTGGTGGGGTATTTCAGCAATGCCGCCGAAGGAGCGGTGGTCAGTTCCTTCGTCGCTGCCGCTACCCGGCGCCTGGGCATCCTGCTGGCCTATCGACCCGGTGTGATCGCGCCGCCCCTGGCTGCCCGGCAACTTGCCACCCTCGATCAGTTCAGCGATGGCCGCCTGGCCCTCAACGTGGTCAGCGGCGGCAACGACGAAGACCTCGCCCGCGACGGCGACTACCTCGAACACGACCGCCGCTACGCCCGCACCGATGAATACCTGCAAGCGCTGCGCGACATCTGGAGCGCTGAAGGCCCGGTGGACTTCGATGGCGAGTTCTATCGCTTCCAGGGCGCCTCGCCCGCCGTGCGCCCGCAGCAGAAACCGCACATCCCGATCTACTTCAGCGGCTCCTCGGATGCCGCCATCGACGTTGCGGCGAAGCACGCGGACACCTACATGCTCTGGGGCGAGCCGCTGGCCGCCGTCGACGGTCACATCCGCCGCGTGCGGGCTGCCGCGCATGCCCAGGGGCGTGATCCACGCTTCTCGGTGTCCTTCCGTCCCATCGTCGCCGATACCGAGGAAGCTGCCTGGAAGCGCGCCGCCGAAGTGCTCGAACAGGTGCGGGAGAACCGCACCCGCCTGGGCCTGCCGCTCAATGACCACCAGCCGGAAAACGTTGGCTCCCAGCGCCTGCTGGCCGCGGCGCAGCAGGGCGAGGTGCTCGATACACGCCTGTGGACCGGCGTGGCCCGGCTTACCGGTGCGCGCTGGAACTCCACCGCGCTGGTCGGCACGCCCGAGCAGGTCGCCGCCGCGCTGGGCGAGTACTACCGCCTGGGCGTTTCCACCTTCCTGATCCGTGGCTTCGACCCGCTCGGCGATGCCGTGCGCTACGGCCAGGGCCTGATTCCCGCCATCCACGACCATATCGCCCGTCTGCCGCAACTGCGGCGCGCCGGCTGAGGAGCTTTTCGATGAACCTGAAGCAACGCCTGCGCGCCACCTTCGCCGCGCTCGTCCTGGGCGCGCCGTTGGCCCAGGCCGCCGACCTGCCGACCTTGCGGGTGGGCGACCAGAACTACTACAACGTGCGCGCATCGATGGAAGCGTCCGGGGTGCTTGAAGGCGCGCCTTACACCGTCGACTGGAAGCACTTCCAGTCCGCCGCGCCGGTGGCCGAAGGCCTGCAGGCCGGTGCGCTGGACCTGGGCTTCCTCGGCGACTCGGGCTTCATCTTCCTCGCCGCCAAGGGCGCGCCGGTGAAGCTGATCGGCATCTCCCGGCAGAACCCGGACACCATTGCCCTGCTGGTGCCCAAGGATTCGCCGGTGAAGACCATCGCCGACCTCAAGGGCAAGAAGGTCGCTTACTGGCCGGGCGCCTGGAGCCAGCAATTGACCCTGCGTGCGCTGGAGAAGGCCGGCTTGCCCAGCGATTACGTGGAGTTCGTCAAGCTGATGCCCATCGACGCCGCCGCCGCATTGCCACGCGGCAGCATCGATGCATTCCCGGTGTGGGAGCCCTACATCTCGCAGCAGATCGTGTTCTCCGGCGCGCGCCCGATCCTCACTGCCCGCGACCTGATGCCGGGGCTGTCGAGCATCGCTGCTAACGCCAATTCCATCGATCCCAAGCGCGAGCAGATCGCCGATTTCCTTGGCCGCCTGCAGAAGGCCCGCGCCTGGGTCGAGGCGCACAAGGAGCAGTACGCCGACATCTGGGCGAAAAAGGCCAACCTCGACCAGTCCGTGTCGCGCCACTGGATCGGCCAGGCCGCCATGAGCGTCGGCCCGGTGGATAAACAGGCCGCCGCCGATTACCAGGGCACCGCCGACTTCCTCCTGCAGACCGGCGCGCTGCCCAAGGCTTTCGATACCTCCAGCGTGATCGATACCTCCTTCGCCACCTCATTCCACTGAATGGCGGGTTCTCAGCTAAGGCAAAAAGGTTATTTAACCTTGTGGCGGTGCTTGGATATGGTTCTAAGTGCCGCCCTGGCCGCCGGCTCTGCCCGGCGGCGTAACGGGGTTGTTCCAGGCTCAGTTTCCGCTTCAGTCCACCCGCGCGCCCAACGCCCAGGCCACTGATCCTCGCGTCTTTTCAGAGGTGTCCATGAGCGTTGTTCCATTCCGGCTGGCTGCGACCCGGCCGGTCGCACCGCCTGTTCCCAGCACGGCCGGAACCTGGGCTCGCGCCCTGCGCGAGTCCGGCCTGCTGCGGCTGTCCCTGCCGGCTCAACTGGGCGGTAGCGCCAGTCCCTGGCAGGACATCCTGCAAACCCTGCGCGATCTCTGCGAGCGGGACGGCGGGCTGGCCCGGCTGTTCGCCGTCCACCACCTGCAGCTGGCGCGGGTCAGCCTGCTGGGCAGCCGCGAGCAGGTGCAGCGCCTGCTCAACCTGACGCTGTTGCGCGAGCCGCTGTGGGGTGCGCTGGGGGACGGGCAGTCGCTGCAGGCCGCCGAACATGTGCGCGGTGGTTTCCGCGTCAATGGCGCGGAGTGGGACGCCTTCACCGTCGAAGCCGCCGACTGGCTGGTGCTGCGCGCCTGGTACGAACCCGGTCGCGATTTCCTCCTCGCCGCGCTGCCCGGCGCCCGTGCGGGCCTGGTGCTGCGCGGCGGTGCGCAGTGCAACGAACTGCGTCTGCACCCGGAAGACATCCTCCTGCCGCCGGGGCTGGCGATCACGCCTCGGCGTTCGCTGTGCGATGGCCTGGCCCTGCTGCTGGAAGCCAACGTCGCCCTCGGTCTTGCACTGCATGCGGCAGAGCGGCTGGAACTGGCGCAGAGCTCTGAGTTGTTGCGGCTTCTCGGGCTGGGACTGGTGCTCAGCGAACAGGCCGCCGCGCAATTGGACGACGACATCGCCGCTGGCGCCGGGCTGAGCTTCAGCCGCAGCAGCCATTTCTCCAACCTGGCCATCCAGGCGCTGGCGGTGGCTCGTGAGGCCGCGCAGTCGAGTCTCCGCGCGGAAGGCTTGAGGGCCCGGCTGCTGGGGGCTGCGCACTGATCGGCGGGTAAATCCGTCCGGCATTAGTTAAGAACTAAAAATTATTTATTTTGGATTTTTTATACCTGTAATCTTCGCTCTACCGGACCACCGGACTCATCCAGCATCACCTGACCTGTCCAGTGGTCCGCCTCGCTCTGCGGGCGGCCAACCCGTACCCGAGGAGCCGTATCCATGTCCCGCAGTCATTTCCTGCGCCGTTTCGCCGTTGGCCTCAGCGCGTCGGTCGCCCTGTTCGGCGCCCTGTCCGCCCAGGCCGAGCAGACCCTGCGCATCGGCTTCCAGAAGTCCTCCACGCTGCTGACCGTGGTGAAAGCCCAGGGCAACCTGGAGCGCGAACTGGGCAAGCAGGGCATCAAGGTCACCTGGCATGAGTTCCCCAGCGGCCTGCCGCTGCTCGAATCGCTGAATGTGGGCAACGTCGACCTGTCCGCCGACGTCGCCGATACCGTACCCGTCTTCGCCCAGGCCGCCGGCGCGCAGCTGACCTATTTCGCCCGCGAAACCCCGTCGCCCACCGCGCAGTCGATCCTGGTGCCGCACGATTCGCCGCTCAACTCCCTGGCCGATCTCAAAGGCAAGCGTGTGGCCGTGACCAAGGCCGCCGGCAGCCACTACCTGCTGATCGCCGCCCTGCAGAAGGCCGGGCTGAAGTTCTCCGACATCCAGCCGGCGTACCTCACTCCCGCCGATGGCCGTGCCGCCTTCGAGAACCACAAGGTCGATGCCTGGGTGACCTGGGACCCGTACGTGGCCAGCGCCCAGCGTCAGCAGAACGCCCGCGTGCTGGTCGATGGCAAGGGCCTGGCCAGCTACCAGCGCTACTACCTGGCGTCCACCGAGTACGCCAAGGCTCACCCGGAAGTGCTCAAGCAGGTCTTCGCCGAACTGCAGAAGACCGGCCGCTGGGTGAAGGAACACCCCAGCGACGCCGCCAAGGTGCTCGGCCCGCTGTGGGGCAACCTCGATGTCGCCACCGTCGAACAGGCCAATGCCCGCCGCAGCTATGACGTTCAGCCGGTGCGCAAGGACGGCCTCGACGAGCAGCAACGCATTGCCGACGCCTTCTACGCCGAAGGCCTGCTGCCCAAGCCTGTCGATGCCCGCGCGGTGCCGGTGTGGCAGCCGGACGTGGCGAGCAACTGATCCCCTATTTCCCGCTGCTCTCCCGAGCGGCCCGTCACGGCCCGGCCGGCCGCCTTTGTACGCATTTCCAGGAGCTCCACATGAAACACATCAGTGCCCCGCGCCGCCTGCTGGCCGCGCTTGCCCTGGTCGGCGTCGCTGGCGCCGCCCAGGCCGATATCACCCTCGGCTACCAGACCGGCATCGACCCGACCAAGGTGCCCCAGGCCGACGGTACCTACGAGAAAGTCATCGGCGAGAAGCTCGACTGGCGCCGCTTCAACAGCGGCCCGGAAGTGGTCGCCGCCATTGCCTCGGGCGACGTGCAACTGGGCAACCTCGGCTCCAGCCCGCTGGCCGCCGCGACTTCCCGTGGCCTGCCGATCGTCGCCTTCATCGTCTCCGCGCAGATCAACGCCGCCGAGGCCCTGGTGGTGCGCAACGGCAGCAAGATCGAGAAGCCCGAGGACCTGGTCGGCAAGACCATCGCCACGCCCTTCGTGTCGACCTCGCACTACAGCCTGCTGGGCGCGCTCAAGCACTGGAACATCGACCCCGGCAAAGTGAAGATCGTCAACCTCAACCCCACCGAGATCGCCGCCGCCTGGCGCCGTGGCGACATCGATGGCGCCTTCGTCTGGTCGCCCGCCCTGGGCGAGATCAAGAAATCCGGCAAGGTACTGACCGACGCCGCCGAAGTCGGCCAGTGGGGCGCACCGACCTTCGAGGTCTGGGTCGCTCGCAAGGACTTCGCCGAGAAGCACCCGGAAGTCATCGCCAAGTTCGCCAAGGTCAGCCTGGACTCCTTCGCCGACTACAACGCCCACAAGGCCGAGTGGACCGCCGATTCCGAACAGGTGAAGAAGATCGCCAAGCTGACCGGCGCCGATCCGAAGGACGTGCCCGAGTTGCTGGCCGGTTCGGCCTTCCCCGAGTCCCAGGCGCAGCTGTCTTCCGCGCTGCTGGGTGGTGGCACCGCCAAGGACATCGCTGGCACCGCTGCCTTCCTGAAAGAGCAGAAGCGCGTGCCTTCGGTACTCAAGGACTACTCGCCCTACGTCAGCGCGGAATACGTGCGCCAGGCGGAGAGCGTGCAGGTGGGGCAGCGCTGATCGACCTGCAGCGGGGCACCCTCTCCCCAACCCTCTCCCTTCCAGGAAGAGGGTTGGGCGGAGGGTTGGCACCGCAGCATCCCTTTCTCACCCTACGGAGGGCAGAACATGAGCCGTCTGACGGCCGAGGCGGTCAGCCTCACTTTCCAGCAGCGCGGACGCGAGCGCGTCGTGCTGCAGGACCTCACTCTCAGCCTGGCCAAGGGCGAATCCCTGGTGGTGCTCGGCCCGTCCGGCTGCGGCAAGTCCAGCCTGCTCAACGTGCTGGCGGGCTTCCAGGCGCCTGACAGCGGTCGCGTGCAGATCGATGGCCGGACCCTCGAAGGTCCTGGCGGCGAACGCGGCGTGGTGTTCCAGGATGACGCCCTGATGCCCTGGCTCAACGCCCTGGACAACGTGGCCCTGGGCTTGCGCATTCGCGGCGTCGGCGCTGCCGAGCGCAATGCCCGTGCCCACGAAGTATTGAAGCTGGTGGGCCTGGGTGAGCACGCGGACTACCGCATCTCGCAACTTTCCGGCGGCCAGCGGCAGCGCCTGGGCCTCGCCCGCGCACTGGCGGTGGAACCGGATTTCCTCCTGCTCGACGAACCCTTCGGCGCGCTCGATGCTCTGACCCGCGAACGCATGCAGGTGCTGACCCTCGACTTGTGGCGCAAGACCGGCAAGGGCCTGTTCCTGATTACCCACAGCGTCGACGAAGCGCTGTTCCTCGCCACTGACCTGGTGGTGATGGACGGGCCACCGGCGCGCATCGTCAAGCGCCTGTCGCTGGACTTCGCCCGCCGCTACGCCGCCGGCGAGCCGGTGCGCAGCATCAAGTCCGACCCGGAATTCGCGCGTCTGCGCCAACTGCTTCTCGATGAGTTCCTCGAAGAACCGGAGGCCGAGCATGCCCACTGAAACCCTCGCCGCCAAACTCCCCGCCGCCGCGCCGAAACCCCGCAGCGTACCGGGTGATTACCGCCGCTGGGCCGCCGCCGGCAGCATCGTCGGCGTCTTCGCGCTCTGGTGGCTGGCCACGCATCTGGGCTGGGTCGACACCCTGTTCCTGCCGGCCCCGGAGCAACTGGTGGAGGCCTTCCAGCGTGTGCTGGCCGAAGGTTACGTCGACGCCTCGCTGTGGCAACACGTCGGCACCAGCCTGATGCGTGTGCTGCTGGCGCTGGGCGCGGCGGTGCTGACGGCAATTCCGCTGGGCATCCTGATGGGCCTCAATCCGCTGGTCAGCGCGGCGTTCGATCCGCTGGTGGAGTTCTATCGCCCGGTGCCGCCGCTGGCCTACCTGCCGCTGATCGTCATCTGGTTCGGCATCGGCGAGCTGTCCAAGGTGCTGCTCATCTACCTTGCCCTGTTCGCGCCGCTGCTGATCGCTACTGCCGCCGGTGTCCGCCGCGTGGACAAGTCGCGCATCCAGGCCTTGCGCTGCCTGGGCGCGAGCCGCCTGCAGGTGGTGCGTCACGTCATCCTCCCCAGCGCGCTGCCGGAAGTCCTGACCGGCCTGCGCATCGCCCTGGGCGTGGGCTGGTCGACCCTGGTCGCCGCCGAGCTGATCGCCGCCAACCGCGGCCTGGGCTTCATGGTGCAGTCCGCCGCGCAGTTCCTCGCCACCGACGTGGTGGTGCTGGGCATCCTGCTGATCGCCGCCATCGCGCTGAGCTTCGAGCTGGGGCTGCGCTGGCTGCAGAAACGGTTTGCGTCCTGGGAATAACCGCTTCCTTCTTCAAGAACACTGATCCGACGCCCTCACCACGCAGGTGAGGGACAGGGCAGAGCACGCCTCTTCCCGTGAACCTCACGAGAGAACACGAACATGACCACCCTGAGCATCGAACCCATCAGTCCGGCCCTGGGCGCCGTCGTTTCCGGCGTGCGCCTGGCCGATCCGCTGGACGACGCGGCGCAGCGCCAGATCGAGCAGGCCCTGCTCGATCACCACGTGCTGTTTTTCCGCGATCAGCCGCTGACGCCGAGCCAGCAGGCGAACTTCGCCGCGCGCTTCGGTGACCTGCACATCCACCCGATCTACCCCAGCTCGCCGGAACAGCGCGAAGTCATCGTCCTCGATACCGCCGTCACCGATGTGCGCGACAACGCCATCTGGCACACCGACGTGACCTTCCTGGAAACCCCGGCCCTGGGCGCCGTGCTCGCCGCCAAGCAGCTGCCGCCCTACGGTGGCGATACCCTGTGGGCCAGCGGCATCGCGGCGTTCGAGGCGCTGTCGAAGCCACTGCAGCAACTCCTCGACGGCCTTACCGCGACCCACGACATCAGCAAGTCCTTCCCGCAGGAGCGCTTCGGTGCCACCGACGCGGATCGCGCGCGGCTGGAAGAGGCGCGGAGGAAGAACCCGCCGCGCAGCCACCCGGTGATCCGTACGCACCCGGTCACCGGGCGCAAGGCGCTGTTCGTCAGCGACGGCTTCACCACCCGCATCAACGAGCTGGAGCCGGCGGAAAGCCGCGCCATTCTCGACCTGCTGTTCGCCCACTTCGCGCGTCCTGAGTTCACCGTGCGCTGGCGCTGGAAGGAAAACGACGTGGCCTTCTGGGACAACCGCGTGACCCAGCACTACGCGGTGGACGATTACCGCCCGCAGCGGCGGGTGATGCACCGGGCGACCATCCTCGGCGACAAGCCGTTCTGAGTTCGCCACACGGAATTGGCGGTTTGATTTGTAGGAGCGAGCTTGCTCGCGAACCGCATAACTCCGGAGTCATCCTGGAATCCGTTCGCGAGCAAGCTCGCTCCTACAGGCGGCGCGGCGACTCGGAAATTACCGTCATCCCCGTGACTTAAGGCAACAAAGCCGCACGGCAGACCGCATTCGTCGCCATTCTGGGTCGCGGCGGCTGGCGCACTGTCCTACGCTTTGGCAGTTGCGCTTTATGAAGAGACTGCCTACATGCAAGAACGGATTCCCGACGAGTCCAACCTCGCCGAGCTGACGGTTCGCGGCCTGATCCTCGGCGCGCTGATCACCGTGGTGTTCACCGCTTCCAACGTCTACCTCGGCCTCAAGGTCGGCCTGACCTTCGCCTCGTCGATTCCCGCGGCAGTCATTTCCATGGCCGTGCTGCGCTACTTCTCCGGCTCCAACATCCTCGAGAACAACATGGTGCAGACCCAGGCCTCGGCGGCCGGCACCCTGTCCTCGATCATCTTCATCCTTCCGGGCCTCTTGATGATCGGCTACTGGAGCGGCTTCCCGTTCTGGCAGACGGCGGCCATCTGCTCCATCGGCGGCATCCTCGGCGTGCTCTACACCATCCCGCTGCGTCGGGTCATGGTGGTGCAGAGCAGCCTGCCCTACCCCGAGGGCGTGGCGGCGGCGGAGATCCTCCGTGTCGGCAGCCAGGACGAGGAAGAGGAGAAGGCCGGCAAGCCTGCGAAAGCCGGCGGCCCGGGCCTGCGCGACATCCTTGCCGGCGGCGTGGTCGCGGCGGCCTTCAGCCTGTTCAGCAGTGGCTTCAAGGTGCTCGCCGAAGGCTTCAGCTTCTGGATCACCGCCGGGCAGGCGGCGTTCCGCCTGTCCACCGGCTTCTCCCTGGCGCTGGTCGGCGCCGGCTACCTGATGGGCATCACCGCCGGCATCGCCATCCTGATCGGCGTGGTCATCGCCTGGGGCGTGGCCGTGCCGCTGCTCTCGGTGAACAGCGTGCTGGCGGCGGGGCAAACGCTGCCGGAGCTGGCCACCAAACTGTGGAGCAGCCAGGTGCGCTTCCTCGGCGCCGGCACCATCGGCATCGCCGCACTGTGGACCCTGGCGACGCTGTTCAAACCCATGGTGCAGGGCGTCTGGTCGTCGCTCAGTGCCGTGCGCGGCCGCGGCGAAGCCAGCGACCTGCGCACCGAGCAGGACCTCTCCGCCAAATGGATAGTCGCCATCGCCGGCTTCCTGCTGGTAGCGCTGTTCGTGGTCTTCTCCTACTTCCTCAGCGACGCGGCGCCGGACCTGAAGGGCGTCGGCTTCTGGGGACTGGTGGCGGTCTGCGTGATCTTCGCCTTCTTCTTCGGCTTCCTGATCGCCGCCGCCTGCGGCTACATGGCGGGCCTGGTCGGCTCGTCGAGCAGCCCGATCTCCGGCATCGGCATCATCGCGGTGATCCTGGTGTCGCTGCTGATTCTCGGCGTCGGATCGCTGGAGACCGGTTTCCTCGACCAGCAGGGCGGCAAGCTCGCCATTGCCCTGGCGCTGTTCACCACCTCGGTGGTGATCGCCATCGCGGCGATTTCCAACGACAACCTGCAGGACCTGAAGACCGGTTATCTGGTCGGCGCCACGCCGTGGCGCCAGCAGGTGGCGCTGATCGTCGGCTGCCTGGTCGGCGCGCTGGTGATCCCGCCGGTGCTGGAGCTACTGTTCAACGCCTATGGCTTCACCGGCGCATTGCCGCGCGAGGGCATGGACCCGAACGCCGCCCTGGCTGCACCGCAGGCAACGCTGATGACCGCCATCGCCAGCGGGATTTTCCACAACGCGCTGAACTGGAACATGATCCTCATCGGCGTGGCGCTGGGCATCGCGCTGATCCTGGTGGATGTGCTGCTGCGTCGCACCGGCAAGGCCAGCCTGCCGGTGCTCGCCGTCGGCCTGGGCATCTACCTGCCGCCCACCATCGGCATGACCCTGGTGGTCGGCGCGGTGATCGCCTGGCTGCTGGAAACGGCGCTGGCCAAGCGCGCGGCAGCCGCCGGCAAGGATGTGGAGAAGTACTCCGACGAGCCCAAGCGCCGTGGCGTGCTGCTGGCTTCGGGCCTGATCGTGGGCGAGAGCCTGATGGGTATCCTGCTGGCGGCCGTGATCGGCACCACTGGCACGGACGCACCGCTGGCGCTGGTCGGCGGCGGCTTCGAGGACACCGCGCAGTGGCTTGGCTTGGTGGTCTTCGTGGCGATCTGCGTGCTGTTCTACCGCAAGGTGCTGGGCGGCACACGCGGCTGATCCATCGCCGTGATGTGAAAAAGGCGCCTGTGGGCGCCTTTCTCGTTTCAGCCTGGTTCAACGCACCAAGTGCAGGAACTGCAGGTGCCGCTCGTACTGGTCGAGCATGTCGTTGATGATCTGCTCCTTGCTGTAGCCCATCAGGTCATAGTCCTGGCTGCCTTCGGAGAGGTGCACCTCGGCGCGGAAGTAGCGGCGGTTCTTCAGGTGCAGGCCGCCCATGCCGGCGCGGGCGAAGGACGGGGTGAAGTAGCCGCGCATCGACACTTGGTAGAGGAACGTGTGCTGCTCGCCGTGGCCGATTTCCAGCACCAGCTCCAGGTTGCTCAGGTCCAGGTCCGAATCCACCTGCAGGCCCTTCTCGCGGAAGACCTCGGAGACCTCGGCGATCGCCGGGCTGACCACATCGACCATGAAGCGGTACACCTCGTCGCGCGTGGGAAAGTGCACGGCCTGGGAGATACGCCGCTTCCAGCCGCCGGGCTTGGCCGAGGGCGGTGGCGCCAGGGAGTGGGTGCGCGCGCGCTGGCGCTGGGATTCGAGGTAGAACGCCTTGTGCAGGCCCCACATCATCAGCAGCAGGATCAGCGAGAAGGGCAGCGAGGTCAGCACCACTGCGGACTTCAGCGCATCGATGCTGCCGGCGAACAGCAGGCCGCCGGTGACCAGCGCGGTGGCCACGCCCCAGAACACCCGCAGCCACTTCGGGCCGTCATCGTCGGCGTTGCCGCCGTGGGCGGAGAGCGTGGAGAGCACCACGGTGCCGGAGTCCGCCGAGGTGACGAAGAAGACGAAGCTGACCAGCACCGTCACCGCGATCACTACACGGCTCGCGGGGTAGTTCTGCAGCATCTGGTACAGCGCCATGGACGGATCGGCAATGGCCACGCGGCCCAGTTCGCTGAAGCCATGGTTGAGTACCTGATCCAGTGCGCTGTTGCCGAAGATCGACATCCACGCCAGGGTGAAGCCCAGCGGGATGAAGAGCACGCCGAAGACGAACTCGCGGATCGTCCGCCCGCGCGAGATGCGCGCGATGAACAGCCCGACGAAAGGCGCCCAGGCGATCCACCAGGCCCAGTAGAACACCGTCCAGCCACCCAGCCAGTCGCTGCCGTCCTTGCCGTAGGCGTAAAGGTCGAAGCTCTTGGTCGGCAGGCTGCCCAGGTAGTCGCCGATATTCTGCACCAGGGTGTTGAGCAGGTGCTGGGTGGGGCCGGCGAACAGCACGAAGAGCAGCAGCGCGCAGGCCAGCAGCATGTTGATGTCAGAGAGCAGGCGGATGCCCTTGTCCACGCCTGATACAGCGACCAGAATCGCCGCGCCCATCATCAGCGCGATCAACGTCATCTGCACCGGATGGCTGTGGGCGATGCCGAACAGGAAGTCCAGCCCGGCGTTGAGTTGCAGCACGCCGAAGCCCATGTCCGCGCCCAGGCCGAACACCGTGGCGATGATGCCGAAGCAGTCCACGGTGTAGCCGATGGGGCCGTTGATGCGCTTGCCGATCAGCGGGTAGAGCGCCGAGCGCAGCGCCAGCGGCAGGTTGTGCCGGTAGGCGAAGTAGGCCAGGGCCATCGCCACCAGGGCGAACACGCCCCAGCCATGCAGGCCCCAGTGCAGGAACAGCAGCTGCATCGCCTGCCGCGCCGCTTCCGGCGTGCCGGCTTCGCCTTGCGGTGGCTGGGCGAAGTGGGTCAGCGGCTCGGAGACGCAGAAGAAGAACAAAGTGATGCTGATGCCGGCGGCGAAGAGCATGCCGGCCCAGGACAGATAGCTGAATTCCGGCTCGTCGTGGTCGGCACCGAGCTTGATCTTTCCGTAGCCGGAAAGCGCGGTGACCACCACGAAGATCAGGTACAGCGTCATCGCCAGCAGGTAGTACCAGCCGACGGTATCGGCGGCCCAGGACTGTGCGGCGAGCAGCCATTCACCGGCCCGTTGGGGCAGGCTGATGACGATCAGGGCGAAGAGAAGGATCAGCGCGGCCGCACCGTAGAAGACCGGTGGGTTCATGCGCATGGAGGGTGAGGGTGTTACGGACGGGGGCGATTGTGCAACGGACAAAACGGGCGGGGTCCCTCTGACTTTTCCTTGAACAAGCATTCAATGAAAACACGGGATGGCCCTGGAAAGCCAATCGGCGGGACCGATGGTCCCGCCGCCGGCCCTGTCAAAAGGGCCGAGCGGAGCGGGTACTGCTTACTTGCGGCGGTTCTTTTTCGCCTCACGGATCTCACGGCGTTCCGGGTCGGCCTTCGCGGGCGCAGTCAGGAAAGCGGTGGCGGCGAAGAAGTTAGCAAGAGCGGCAAAGCTGGTCACGATAGTCTCCAATGGCGCCGGGGAAAATGGGTCCCGACCGCCTGTTAGCCATTTTCCCTGAAGATTGTGACAAAAAGAAGTGAATGATCTCGATGGCAGGTATTGATATGGTCGATGAGACTGATTTTTACGATATTTGCGAGTAATAGTCATGTTTTTGACTGTTTGCTCAGGATTCCCTCCTGCCGACCTGCGGGTCGGCCCGGCCTTTCACTGCGACCATTCGTCGCCAAAGGTGAAACGGTTCAGCGCAGGCTCTGGCTTTTACGCGATAGACGGCTGTCAACGGCGAGAAACAGGTATTCCCTTAGCACAATCGCCGAAATAGAGCGGGTTCAAGTCTGGAAGCTTGAACGAGTGTGCAGTTTTTCGTGAAAAACTTGTGAATCGGCTATGGCGATTGACTTGTTGATTCCGTTAGTCTCCCCCGGCAGGACAAAAAACCACCAACAGGGAGCATCATCGAGATGGACTTCAAACGCATCGCCCTTGCCACTGCACTCTTCGCTTCGCTGGCTGGCTGCCAGACCATGACCACCAACCAGGCCATCGTTCCGCTGCAGGCCGCCACCGCCCAGATGATCGGTCTGGCTTCCTCCGACGAGTTGGTCGTCAGCGACGTCAAAGCCGGTCAGCCGGACGCCCTGGGTGGCCAGGAACTCTCCTACGTCGCCACCACCACCAAAGGCCGCGTGTTCAACTGCACCTCGCGCATGATGCCGGGCCTGCTGACCGATCCGGCCAAGCTGACCAACCCGTCGTGCACTCCAGTGGTCGCGCACTCCAACACCGCCACCAAGTAAGACTGCCCCGTCGCCCGTGCGCGGCCCTTCGGGTCGCGCTGGCGACTACAGCGCGGCATCAGCCGCGCTCGCGCTCCAGGCGTTGCAGCAGCGCACGCAACTGCGCCTCGACGCCGGGCTGGCGCACCAGGCGTTCCAGTGCCGCTTCGTTCACTTCCGTTTTCCCGCCTGGCCCCGCTACGCCGCCTGACCCGGCCGCGCCGCCCGAAAAATTCAGGTGCTCCGGGCGAATCTCTTCGTCCGGGCTGACCAGCAAGGCGAAGTGGATGACGTTTTCCAGCTCGCGGATATTGCCCGGCCACGAATAGCTTTCCAGCGCGCGCTGGGTGTCGCTGGCGATCTGTGGCACCGGCAGTTCCAGGCGTTGCGCGTGCACGCCTAGGAAGTACTCGGCCAGCGGCTGGATATCGCCGCTGCGCTCGCGCAGCGGCGGCAAGGTCAGGTTGCCGTCGTGCAGGTATTGCTGCAGTCCTTCGAGGAATTTCCCCGCCTTCACCGCCTGCCCCAGGTCGATACTGGTGGCGGCGACCAGACGCACGTCCACCGGCACCGGCTCGCGCGCGCCGACGCGCAGCACTTCACGTTCCTGCAGCACGCGCAGCAGCTTCTGTTGCAGCGACAGCGGCAGGTCGGCGATCTCGTCGAGATAGAGGGTGCCGCCATTGGCCGAGCCGAACCAGCCGGCGCGGCTGCCCACCGGGCCGTTGTGCGCGCCTGGCGCGTAGCCGAACAGCTCGGCGTCGGCGTAGTTGCGGCTCAGCGCGCTGCAGCTCACCGCGACGAACAGGCCGGGGCGCTCGCTGGCGCGGTGGATGTGACGGGCCAGCAGCTCCTTGCCGGTGCCGGTCTCGCCATGGATCAGCACCGGTTGCGGCAATGGCGCCAGGCGCTCTACCTCGTCGCGCACTTCGTGGGAGCGAGGGTCGAAGAACACCAGCGCCTTGGCGCGGATGCTCAGCGGGCTCTTGTCGGCGTCGGGGAAGGTCAGCAGCGGTAGCGGTGCGTGGGGGGCGTTCATGGAAAATCTCCTTCTGCTCTTACAGCGCGTCCAGCGCCTGCAGGAAGTCACTGACGATGTCCTGGCTGTCCTCGATGCCCACCGAGACTCGGATGGTGCCGTCGTGGATATCCAGCGCGGTCAGCGCCTCGGCGGACAGCGCACGGTGCGAGGTCTTGCCGGGGTGGGTGATGCTGCTGGCGACACCGGCCAGCGACGGGGCGAAGGCGGCCAGTTGCAGCGCGCCGATCAGCGTGTCGACCTGGTCCAGGCCGCCCTTCAGGGTGAAGCTGAGCATGCCCGAGTGGCCTTTGCGGAACAGGCGTTGCGCCAGTGCATGGTCCGGGTGCGAGGGCAGGCCGGGATAGTAGACGCGCTCCACCTGCGGGTGCGCCTCGAGGGCCTCGGCCAGTGCCTGGGCGTTCTGCGAATGCGCGCGCATGCGCAGTGCGAGGGTTTTCGCGCCACGGAAGTTCAGCCAGCTCTCGAAGGGACTGGCGCTGCCGCCGGCGTTGATCTGGAAACGCCGCGCCGCGGCGATCCATTGTGCGTCGCCGACCAGTGCGCCACCCATGGCGTCGCTGTGGCCGTTCAGGTATTTGGTCGTGCTGTGGATCACCAGGTCGGCACCATCGCGCAGCGGCTGGTAGAGCACCGGCGAGAGGAAGGTGTTGTCCACCAGCAGCTTGAGGCCCTGGCGATGGGCGAGATCGGCCAGCGCCGGGACATTGCTCACGCGCACCAGCGGGTTGGAGGCGGTCTCGGTGTAGATCAGTTTCGTGGTCGGGGTGATCGCCGCTTTCACCGCGGCCAGGTCGTTGAGGTCGAGCAGGGTGGCCGCGATGCCGAAGCGTGTCAGCTCCTTCTCGATCAGGCTCTGGGTGGTGCCGTACAGCTCGCGGCTGGCGATCAGGTGATCACCGGCGCCGAGCACGCCGAGCAGCGCGGCGGAAATGGCCGCCATGCCGGAGGCGGAGAACAGCGCGTCCTCGCCGCCTTCCAGGTCGCGCAGCAATTCCTCCACGGCGCGGTGGTTGGGGTTGCCGATGCGCGTGTACATGTAGTTGTCGGGGTTGCCGGCGAGAAAGTCGTCGACCTGCTCCAGGGAGTCGTAGACGAACACCGAGCTCTGGTAGATCGGCTGGCTCTTGGCACGGGTGACCATGCGCCGGTCGGCGTCGTGGCCGCTTTGTACGGCGCGGGTGGAAGGGCCTTTGGCGTGGTCGCTCATGGCAAGTCCTTGGGAAAGAAAAACGCCGGTGGAACCTGCCCACCGGCGTTGAAGCGGGTGCGCCAAGGGCGCGCCCAGCGTGGGAGTCGTTGCGCCCGGCGGATGGCCGGGCGACGGATCAGAAGGCGGGCACCACGGCGCCGTTGTACTTCTTCTCGATGAAGGCTTTGACTTCCGGGCTGGTCAGGGCGGCGGAGAGCTTCTTCAGCGCATCGCTGTCCTTGTTGTCCGGTCGCGCCACCAGGTAGTTCACGTAGGGCGAGTTGCGGTCTTCGAGGATCAGCGCGTCCTTCACCGGGTTGAGCTTGGCTTCCAGCGCGTAGTTGGTGTTGATCAGGTCCAGGTCGACCTGGTCCAGCACGCGCGGCAGCAGGGCCGATTCCAGCTCCTTGAACTTCAGGTGCTTGGGGTTCTCGGCGATGTCTTTCGGGGTGGCCAGGGCGTTGCTCGGGTCCTTGAGCTTGATCACGCCGGCCTTCTGTAGCAGGAGCAGGGCGCGGCCGCTGTTGCTGCCTTCGTTGGGCAGGGCGACGGTGGCGCCGTCCGGCAATTGGTCGATGGACTTGTATTTCTTCGAGTAGCCGCCGAAGGGCTCGACGTGCACGCCGGTCACGGTGACCAGGTTGGTGCCCTTGCCCTTGTTGAAGTTATCCAGGTACGGCTTGGTCTGGAAGTAGTTGGCATCCAGGCGCTTTTCGGCGACCTGCACGTTGGGCTGCACGTAGTCGGTGAAGACCTTGATCTCCAGGTCCACGCCTTCCTTGGCCAGGGTCGGCTTGATCAGCTCGAGGATCTCGGCGTGGGGGATCGGGGTGGCAGCGACAACGAGCTTCTCATTGGCGAAGGCAGAGGTGCTGAAGGCAGCGGCGAGGGCGGTCAGAAGCAGCAGCTTTTTCATTGCGATGTCCTTGTGGGGCAGATGACCGCTGGCGTCCGGGCCGGCCGGGATGGGGCCTTCGTACGGGCGGTGGATTCTAGTTCCGCAGCTCACTTGGCAGCGGTTGAGACGAAAGTTACCCGGCTTTTTTATTCCAATAAAATATTAATTTTTCATTTTCATATTCGATTTTGTTCATATCGAACGGGCTGATCGGATGAGACATCCTGTCGCGCGACACCCCGTCGCGCGGCAACCCACCACTCCAGCCCGCACCGCGGGCACGCGTAAAATCGAGTCGTTTTCTTGAGCGGCGTCAATGCGGATGGCGGTCCATTCTGATTGGGCGGCAAAAGAAACCCGAACTGACAGGAGATCGGCGGCTCGAAAAAGATCCATCAAGCAACACAGACATCACGCAAGAACGCCCTGCGCATGCGCAAGGTACGGTGCCGACCCTCCGTGGGGTGGGCGTCAGCCTGAAGAGGAATCGTCATGTTCGGATTAGAGGCGCTCGACCTGGCCCGGATCCAGTTCGCCTTTACCGTGTCCTTCCACATCATCTTCCCTGCCATCACCATCGGCCTCGCCAGCTACCTGGCAGTGCTCGAAGGGCTGTGGCTGAAGACCCAGGAGGAGGTCTACCGCGACCTCTATCACTTCTGGTCGAAGATATTCGCCGTCAACTTCGGCATGGGCGTGGTCTCCGGCCTCGTCATGGCCTATCAGTTCGGCACCAACTGGAGCGCCTTCTCGGCGTTCGCCGGGAGCGTCACCGGCCCGCTGCTGACCTACGAAGTGCTGACCGCCTTCTTCCTCGAGGCCGGCTTCCTCGGCGTCATGCTTTTTGGCTGGCACCGCGTCGGCCCCGGCCTGCACTTCTTCGCCACGGTGATGGTGGCGATCGGCACGCTGATCTCGACCTTCTGGATCCTCGCTTCCAACAGCTGGATGCAGACCCCGCAGGGCCACGAGATCGTCAATGGCGTGGTGGTGCCGGTGGACTGGGTGGCGATCATCTTCAACCCGTCCTTCCCCTATCGCCTGCTGCACATGGCGATCGCCTCGTTCGTTGCCACCGCCTTCTTCGTTGGCGCCTCGGCGGCCTGGCACCTGCTGCGTGGCCGTGACAACCCGGCGATCCGCAAGATGCTCTCGATGGCGATGTGGATGGCGCTGATCGTCGCGCCGATCCAGGCCATGGTCGGTGACGCCCACGGCCTCAACACGCTGAAGCACCAGCCGGCGAAGATCGCCGCGATGGAAGGCCACTGGGATAACAGCAGCGGCGAACCGACCCCGTTGATCCTGTTCGGCTGGCCGGACATGGAGCGCGAGGAAACCCGCTTCAAGGTCGAGATTCCGGTACTCGGCAGCCTGATCCTGAATCACAGCCTGACCGAGCCGATCCCGGCGCTGAAGGATTTCCCGAAGGCCGACCGGCCCAATTCCACCATCGTGTTCTGGTCGTTCCGCATCATGGCCGGCCTGGGGATGCTGATGATCTTCGTCGGCCTGTGGAGCGCCTGGCTGCGCTGGCGCAAGCGGCTGTTCGAGAGTCGCGCCTTCCTCAAGCTGGTGCTGTGGATGGGGCCGTCCGGCCTGATCGCGATCCTCGCCGGCTGGTTCACCACCGAGATCGGTCGCCAGCCGTGGGTGGTCTACGGGCTGATGCGTACCAGCGATGCGGTGTCCAACCACAGCGTGACGCAGATGAGCATCACCCTGGTGATGTTCGTGGTGGTGTACTTCTCGCTGTTCGGCGTGGGCATCGGCTACATGATGCGCCTGGTGCGCAAGGGCCCGATCACCCATGAGGGGCGCGAAACCAGCCAGGGTGGCGCCGGCCAGCAACGCACTCCGGCGCGGCCGCTGTCGGCGACCGCCGAGGGCCTCGACGACGATGAAACCGACAGTCCGGCAGGGAGGAACTGAGCATGGGCATCGACCTTCCGCTGATCTGGGCGATCATCATCATCTTCGGCGTGATGATGTATGTGGTGATGGACGGCTTCGACCTGGGGATCGGCATGCTCTATCCGTTCTGCCAGGACGAGGGCGACCGTGACGTCATGATGAACACCGTGGCGCCGGTCTGGGACGGCAACGAGACCTGGCTGGTATTGGGCGGCGCGGCGTTGTTCGGCGCCTTCCCGGTGGCCTATTCGGCGGTACTCTCGGCGCTGTACCTGCCGCTGATCCTGATGCTGATGGGGCTGATCTTCCGCGGCGTGGCCTTCGAGTTCCGCTTCAAGGCCCGGCCGGCGAAACGGCACATCTGGGACAAATCGTTCATCGTCGGTTCGCTGGTGGCGACCTTCTTCCAGGGCGTGGCGCTGGGGGCCTTCATCGAGGGCATCCCGGTGGAAAACCGCGCCTTCGCCGGCGGCGCGCTGGACTGGCTGGCACCGTTCCCGCTGTTCTGCGGCCTGGGCCTGGTGGTGGCATACACCCTGCTGGGCTGCACCTGGCTGATCATGAAAACCGAGGGCCCGCTGCAGCAGCGCATGCATGACCTGGCGAAGCCCCTGGCGTTGGTGCTGCTGGCAGTGATCGGCATCGTCAGCCTGTGGACGCCGCTGGCCCACGAGGACATCGCCCAGCGCTGGTTCAGCCTGCCGAACCTGTTCTGGTTCCTGCCGGTGCCGCTGCTGGTGCTGCTGACCTTCTACAGCCTGCTGCGCTCGGTGGCGCGCAATGACCATGTGAAGCCGTTCCTGCTCACCCTGGCGCTGATCTTCCTGGGCTACAGCGGGCTGGGCATCAGCCTGTGGCCGAACATCATCCCGCCGTCGATGTCGATCTGGGACGCCGCGGCGCCGCCGCAGAGCCTGGGCTTCATGCTGGTGGGCGCGCTGTTCATCATTCCCTTCATCCTCGTCTACACCGCGTGGAGCTACTACGTGTTCCGCGGCAAGGTGAAGCACGGCGACGGCTACCACTAGAGGTGCGCGTGATGACCCATGAAGAGCAGGAGAAGGCGCCGCTGCGCAAGCGGCTCGGCTGGCTGGTACTGATCTGGGCGCTGAGCGTCGCCGGCCTGGGCGTCGCAGCCTGGCTGATGCGCCTGTTCATGAGCGCGGCGGGGCTGGGCACGCCGCACTAGCCGCGCAATCGATCCCATCCGGGCGCCGTCCCCCGGCGCCCGTTCCCACATCCCTCGCCGGTGCTTCCAGCGGGGGATTTTTTTCAGTGCAGCTTGTCGCGCTTGGCCAGGGTGGGGAACAGCTTCATCCAAGCACCGGTGACGACCAGTGTGCCGACGCCGCCGAGTACAACCGCCGGCACCGTGCCGAGCCAGTGGGCGGTAACGCCGGATTCGAATTCGCCCAACTGGTTCGAGGCACCGATGAACAGGCCGTTCACCGCGCTGACCCGGCCGCGCATCTCGTCCGGGGTTTCCAACTGCACGAAGGCGCCGCGGATGACCATGCTGATCATGTCCGCCGCGCCCAGCACTACCAGCACCGCCAGGGAGAACCAGAAGGACGTCGACAGGCCGAAGGCGATGGTGGTGACCCCGAACACGCCCACGGCGGCGAACATGATCCGCCCGACGTTGCGCTCGATGGGGAAGCGCGCCAGCCAGAACGACATCAGCAGTGCGCCCACCGCCGGGGCCGAGCGCAGCAGGCCCAGGCCCCAGGGGCCGGTCAGCAGGATGTCCTTGGCGAACACCGGCAGCAGTGCGGTGGCGCCGCCCAGCAGCACGGCGAACAGGTCCAGCGAGATGGCGCCGAAGATGTCCGGGCGGCTGCGGATGAAGCGGATGCCCGCCAGCAGCGACTCCAGCGTGGCCTTGCCCTGGGCGGCCGGCGCCTGGCGCGAGGGCAGGGTGAGCACCAGGGTGCAGGCGATGAAGTACAGCACTGCGGTGGGCGTGTAGACCCAGAAGGCGCCGAAGGCATAGAGGAAGCCGCCGAAGGCCGGCGCAGCGATGGTCGCCGCCTGCATGGCCGAGGCGGACGCGGCGACGGCACGGGGGAACAGTGCCGTGGGCACGATGTTCGGCAGCAGCGCCTGGGTGGTCGGCATCTCGAACGCCCGCGCGGTGCCCAGCAGGAAGGCCATCACGAAGATCATCTCGCGGGTCACGTTGTCGGTGCTGGCGCCCACCACCAGCGCCACGGCGATCAGGCCCTGGCCGACCTGGCAGAGCGAAGCGATGCGGCGGCGGTCGTAGCGATCGGCGACGTGACCGGTGTGCAGCATGAAGAGCACGCGCGGGGTGAATTCCACCAACCCGACCAGGCCCAGGTCGAGCACGTTGTGGGTCAGTTCGTAGATATGCCAGCCAATGGCCACGGTGATCATCTGGAAGGCGCTGGCGGTGCAGACGCGGGCCAGCCAGAAGGCGAGAAAAGGGCGGTGACGCAGCAGGGACGTGGCTTCGGCGGTCATCTTGGAGGCTTATCTGGAAGGTTCGTTAGGAGGCTAAGCAAGGGCCATGCAGCGTAGCACGGCGTAACACTTTCCCGCTTGTCGCCGAGGGTTTTTGCTATTGGCGAATAGTCTCGACCCGTCGACTAAAATTTTCATCTCCGCGACAAGCTGTCCGATTGACTTTGCTTCGCACTATTGAGGTGCGTTAAAGTTGACAGAAGAGTCAGGTTTTCCTGCAGGATCTTTCCTCCGGCGCCATCCCCGAGACGCCCGCGATTCCGCGGCCTCCGAACTCTCTCCAGCACCGAAAAAACGACATGGGCGGGCCTTCACCGTCCAGAGGATGAACCATGTCCAACCGTGATATTTCCCGGCGCGCCTTCCTGCAGGGCGGGCTGATTGCCGGTGTCAGCGTGACCATGGCGCCGCTCGGCAGCCGGGCCTTCGCTGCCCTGATGGAAAACTCCGTCACCGTCTCCCCGCAGCAGTGGATGGGCCACGACGGCAAGGCGCGTTTCCGTAACGACGCGCTGTCCAAGGTCTGCGGCAACAAGGTGTTCGCCCGCGACATCCGCTCCAAGGACATGCCCGGCTGGCCGCAGCAGCAGGGCCACGCCATGCTGCTCAAGACCATCAAGGCCGACCGCATCTTCGACGGTATCGACCTCGCCTGGCTGGGCGCCGAGCTGCAACCGGACCGCATCGTCACCGCCGAGGACCTGGACAAGGACGGCATCGTCTTCCCCGAAGCCCATGCCCCGGACCCGCTGCTGCCGCGCGGCAAGGTACCGATGTTCATCGGCCACCCGGTGGCGATCCTGATCTGGAACGACTTCGAGCGCTTCCGTCAGGCCAAGCTGAAGATGAAGTTCAACGACAAGGCGATCCGCTACGGTGCGCAGGCGCCGCTGTACCAGGGCGACCCCTACGGCAGCTTCCGCTACGTGCGTGTGGGCGGGGCGACTTCGGCCGATCCGGACGAGTTTTCCAGCCTCAAGGACTCGATCCTGTTCCCGATGATCCGCGAGCGCAAACCGGTGTGGAACCAGCAGCCCAACCAGCACGGTGACCTCACCGAGCAGGGCCTGTTCTACGCGCAGAAGATCAAGGACCAGATCGAAAACCCGCCGGAGAACTGGCTGGTCTTCGACGAACGCTACAAGACCCCGTCCATCGAGCCGGCCGCCATGGAGCCGGACAACGGCAACGGCTGGTACGACCCGGCGAGCAAGACCCTGCACTTCGTGGTCGCCACCCAGTGCCCGTTCGAGGCGGCCTACGAGACGGCGCACATGATCGCCCCGTCGCGCTTCGGCCTGGCCAAACTGAACATGCACCCCGGCTACACCGTGGGTTACGGCTCCAAGGACCACAACATCTTCGTCTACTACGCGGCCCTCGCTGCGCTGTACGGCAACGGTGTACCGGTGCGCCTGGCCAATGACCGCTACGAGCAGTTCCAGAGCGGCATCAAGCGCCACCCGTTCGACATTCGCTACCAGCTCGCGGTGGACAAGAAGGACATGACCTTCAAGATCTTCCGCACCGAGATGAGCGTGGACGGCGGCGGCCGCATCAACTACAGCCCGTCCGTGGCCGCCGTGGGCGCCACCGCCGCGCAGTCGATCTACTACATGCCGCAGAACGACCTGCAGGTGACCGCCTACCATTCCCGCGCCGTCGAGGCCGGCTCCATGCGTGGCTACGGCACCCTGCAGAGCATGGCCGCCACCGAGATGATGGTGGACGAGATCGCCGGTCGCCTGGGCGTGGACGCCATCGAACTGCGCCGCGTCAACGCGCTGAAGTCGGGCATGAAGAACACCCAGGGCGCGATCCCTGCCGGTGCGCTGCGCCTGCACGAAATCCTCGACAAGGCCGCTGCCCACGAGTGGTGGAAGACCCGCGACGCACGCAAGCAGTCGATGGACGCCAAGGACCCGGACCACTGGTACGGCGTCGGCTTCGCCATCTGCCAGAAGGACTTCGGCACCGGCTCGGAAGCGCCCATGGCGAGCATTGAGTTCGATGCCACCGGCAAGGTGCACATGCGCCACATCGGCATCGAGATCGGTACCGGTATGTCCACTTCCCAGGCGCTGGTGGTGGCTGACTTCCTCGGCAAGCCGGCGGACGAGATGAAGACCGCCGAAACCGAGTGGCCGGAGCTGCAGCTGATCAGCGGCGAAGACCCCTACACCATGAGCCAGCCGACCCAGGACGAGAAGCTGCGCAATCCGCGCTGGGTCGGCAAGTACGCCTCGGCGTCGTCGGCGACCAACTCGGCCTACTACTTCAGCCACGCCACCCGCGAAGCGGCACGCGTGCTGTTCAACCACGGCCTGTGGCCGGCGGCCCTGGAAATCTGGCGTCGCGGCCCGTTCAACGGCGCCGCCAACCCGCTGGTGGTGCGCCGCGAGGACGCCCACTGGGTCGACGGCAAGCTCACCGCCAACGGCCTGCAGCCGCTGTCGTTCGCCGAGCTGGCGCAGGTCGCCCACGAAAAGGGCCTGGTCACCGGCGCCACCGTCCACGGCTTCAACCGCTGGAGCTGGGCGGAGTGCGACTACGTCATCGATGGCGTGCGCGACCGCCTGCCGTTGGACGCCCTGGCCGTGAAGTACGGCGACGGCGCGCCGGGTGTGAAGAAGGCGCAGATGAACAGCGCCGGCTTCCACCTGCTGGATCGCCAGAACGTGGCCTATCCGCCGGTGCAGCTGAACAACGCCGCCGTGACCTACTACAGCCCGGTGGCGACCATCGTCGAGCTGAAGGTGAACAAGGGCAACGGCGAAGTCAGTGTGCTCAACCATCACAGCTGGATCGAGTGTGGCCGCGTGCTGGTGCCGGAACTGGTGAAAGGCCAGATCGAAGGCGGCACCGCCATGGGCATCGGCCACGCATTGCTGGAAGACATGCCGCTGTACGAGGGTGGCCCGGGCGAGGGCGACTGGAACTTCAACCGCTACCGTCTCCCGAAGGCGAAGGACGTGGCCGTCTGGCAGCAGAGCTCGGAAATCCTTCCGCCGCTCTCGCCCAGCGATCCGTCCAAGGGCATCGCCGAAGTGGTGATGATCCCGGTGGTCGGCGCCATCGGCAACGCCGTGGCCCACGCCATCGGCAAGCGCGTCCGCGACCTGCCCATCACCCCCGCTCGCATCAAGGAGGCCCTCAATGGCTAAGCGTCCGCTCAACCTGACCTTGAATGGTCAAACCGTCGGTCCGGTCGAGGTTCCCGAGGACCTGCCGATGATCGACTACCTGCACGAATACCAGAACCTCACCGGTTCGCGCCTGGGCTGCGGCCAGGGCATCTGCCATGCCTGCGTGGTGATCGTCGACAACCCCGACGGCACCAGCGAGGAAGTGCGCACCTGCATCACCGGCGCGCACTACTTCGAAGGCAAGAAGGTGCGCACCATCGAGGGCCACGCCAAGCGCGAGGAAGACGGTTCGGTGAAGGAACTGAACCCGATCCAGCAGAAGTTCGTCGACCGCTTCGCCTTCCAGTGCAGCTACTGCGCACCGGGCTTCGTCAACGCCGCCACCGTGCTGGTGGAGAAGGCCCAGCGCCAGCCGTTGAAGAAGAGCGAACTGGAATCGACCATCGAGGCGAGCCTCGGCCACCACATCTGTCGCTGCACCGGGTACGTGCGTTACTACGACGCCACCCGCGAAGTGCTGACCGATCTCGGCCTGGTCAAGGAGGGTTGAGCATGCAGCGCATTCTTTCCGGCCTCGCGCTGGCTGTCGGCCTCGGCCTGGCGGTCAGTGTACAAGCCGCTGACCAGGAGCTGATCAAGCGCGGCGAGTACGTCTCCCGCGCTGCCGACTGCATGGCCTGCCACACCGCCGAGGGCGGCGCGCCGTTCGCCGGCGGCCTGCCGATCCACTCGCCGTTCGGCACCATCTACGGCAGCAACATCACCCCGGACAAGGACTTCGGCATCGGCAACTACAGCGCCGACGACTTCTTCGCCGCCCTCACCGAGGGCAAGCGCAAGGACGGCGCCAACCTCTATCCGGCCATGCCCTACACCTCGTACCACCTCATCAAGCGCGAGGACAGCGATGCCCTCTACGCCTACCTGATGAGCCAGACGCCGGTGCACCGTGCCGCGCCGCAAACCAGCCTGAGCTTCCCGTTCAACGTACGGATGGGCCTGAGTGGCTGGAACATGCTCTACGGCAAGAGCGTCCAGCTGGAAAACACCGAGGGCAAGAGCGAGCCCTACAAGCGCGGCCAGTACCTGGTGGAAGTGCTCGGCCACTGCGGCGAGTGCCACACCCCGCGCAACCAGATCGGCGCCCTGAAGCAGGACAAGCGCCTGACCGGCGGCCTGCTCAACGGCTACAGCGCCCCGAGCCTGCTGGCCCAGGACCTGGCCGAGCGCGGCTGGACCAGCGCCGACCTGACCGGCTTCCTCAAGCACGGCATGAGCCCGCAAGGCAGCATGTTCAACGAGATGTTCCCGGTGATGCACCTGAGCACCCAGCACCTGGGTGACGAGGACCTCGCCGCCATGTCGACCTACCTGCTCGGCGAACAGCCGCCGCAGGCCAAGGTGATCCAGGCGGTGGCCGAGGATCAGCTCAGCGACAGCGCCAAGCGCGGCCGCCAGCAGTACCTCAACGTCTGCGCCGGCTGTCACGGCAACGATGGCGAGGGCAAGCCGCACATCGCCGTGGCCATGCAGGGCAACACCACCCTGCGCCTGGCCGATTCGCGCAACCTGGCCAAGGTCATCGTCGAAGGCATCCGCGAGCAGCAGTTCACCGGTTTCGAGCGCATGCAGCCGATGCCGGGCTTTGCCGACAAGCTCAGTGACGAGCAACTCACGGACCTGATCAACTACCTGCGCCAGGCCTGGGGTGGCCTGCCGGGCGACATGGGCGTACAACAGATCGCTCAACTCAAAGCGGAGTGAGTCGTGCAGCATCTCGATCTGCAAGTAGTCCGGCAGGCGCTCCAGTGGTCCAACGCCGGCCAGCGCGTGTGGCTGTGCAGCGTGCTCTTCACCTATGGCTCGGCGCCCCGCGCGCCGGGCTCGTTGCTGGCGGTCAACGCCAGCGGCCAGTGGGTGGGTTCGCTGTCCGGCGGCTGCGTCGAGGATAACTTTCTCGAACGCGTCGCCGAAGGCGAGTTCAGCGAGCCGGTAGTCGTCGTGCGCTATGGTGACGGCACCGATACCCGCACGAATATCCGCCTGCCCTGCGGCGGCATCCTCGACGTCCTGGTGGAAAACCTCGCGCCCGATTGCGACGTGCAGGCCCACCTGCGCGAGCTGGAGTCGGCGCTGCTCGGCCAGCGTCGCCTGCTGCGCGAAGTGAACCTGCAGGACGGCAGCCGCCGTCTGAGTGACGACCATGAGCACGGCCCGCGCGTGGAGCGGGACGAAGCCAGTGTTCGCTTGCGCGTGGGTGCGGCACAGCGTCTGCTGCTGGCCGGTTATTCCAGCGTCGCGCATTTCTGCGCGGAGTTCGGCAAGGGCCTGGGCTTCGAAGTGATCCTCTGTGATCCCCGCGAAGAGGCGCTCGATGGCGTGGTGCTGGACGGCATCGAAATCCGCCGCGAGCTGCCGTCGATCTTCATCGCCAACGGCGGCTGCCACGTGGACACCGCCGTGGTGGCGCTGACCCACGATCCGAAGATCGACGACCTGGCGATGCTCGAGGCGGTGCGCACCGAAGCGTTCTACATTGGCGTCATGGGTTCGCGCACCACTTCCGACAAACGCCGCGAACGCCTGCACCGCATCGGTGGCCTGAACGAGACGGAGCTGGCGCGCGTGCACGCGCCCATCGGCCTCAATCTGGGTAGCAAGACCCCGGCGGAAATCGCCCTGGCCGTGCTCGCCGACATCCTGCGCACGCGCAGCGGCATTGCCCGCGAGGCGCTGTGACGGTGGTGGCGCTGGTCCTGGCCGCCGGCCAGGGCTCGCGCTTCGGCGCGGACAAGCGCCGCGCGGTTCTTCCGGATGGGCGCAGCCTGCTCGCGCATAGCGTCGAGCGGGCCCAGGCTGTGTTCGACGACGTGCGGGTGGTGCTGCGTGCTGGCGAGCAGGCGGATGCCTTCGGCCTGCCAGCCGGCTGCCGCGTCATCCACAGCCCGGACGCAGCGCTTGGCATGGGGCACAGCCTCGCCGCGGGTGCAGCCTCATTGCTGGACTCCGACGCCCAGGCCGTGGCCATCCTGCTTGGCGACATGCCGTGGATCGCACCGGAAACCCTGCGTGCGCTGGCCGATGCGGCCGGTGCCTCGACCATTCTCTTTCCGCTTCACGATGGCCAGCGTGGCCACCCCGTGCTGTTCGGTCGTGACTTCTGGCCGGAACTGACGCAGCTCACTGGCGATGAAGGCGCCCGCGCGGTGGTGCAGGCGCATCGTGACAGTTGCGTCGTCGTCGAAGTGAAAGACGCGGGTGTCTTGCGAGACGTAGACACGCCGGAAGTCCTGCGCTCCTGAAGGGTTCGCGAACAAGGACTGGGCGTCCCCCTCGTTCCTGCAAGGTGGCGCTGGAGTTCTCCTGTAGGAGCGAGCTTGCTCGCGAGTCCCGGCAGCCCCGAATCTCACTGTTTCAGCGCTGTTCCAGCCACTGCGCGATACGCGGCCAGATTTCCTGGCTGGCATTGCGCGACAGCAGCAGTCGGTTATGGCTGTAATCCTCTTTCGCGCCGGTCGCCAGGCCGAACAGCTCCAGCTTCGCGTCGTTGCCGCCGAACGCTTCCACCAGGGCCTCGCACCCGGCAACCGGAGCGATGAAGGTATCGCCGCTGCCTGCCACGCCCAGCACCGGTAAATCGACGTTCGCCAGTCCCGCCAGATAGTCGAACCCCGCCAGCGAGTCGAAGCGTCGCCGCAGGTTCCACTGGCACCACTGGCGCATCAGCCGTGCGCTCTCTGCCTCCGGCCCGACGCTCTTCGCCCGGCTCGGCGCGACGCGCCGCCAGCGCAGCAGCCAGTCGTAGCCGAGCACGGCCAGCCGATGAGAAAGACTGGCCCCGGCCGCCGTGGCCTGGGAGCCGATCAGCACCATCGAGCGCAGCCGCCGCTGCGCCAGTTCGGGATGGCGCGCCGCCCACATCGAGACGATCAGCCCGCCGCCGGAATGGCCGATCCAGTGCAGCGCTGTTTGCCCGCTGCGCAGGCTCACCGCATCGAGAATCGCCGGCACGTCCTGCTCGGCGACATCATCGAAGCTGTGGATAAAACCGTTGCGCTCACTGTCGCCATGTCCGCGCCATTCGAACAGCCAGCAGGCGAACCCTTGTCCGGCGAGGTAGTTGGCCAGCCCCTGGCAACTTCGATGGTTGGAAAAGGTGCCGTGGGTCAGCACGACGGGCACGCCATCCGCAGGGCCCACGAGGCGCAGCGCCAGGTTGACGCCGTCGGCGCTGCGGATCAGTTCCGGTGTAGAGGGGGAGGGCTCTTGTGCGGTCATGGCGTGCGTCCTGGCGAAGGCGATCCATGCTGCTCCGGCGCGCGGGCCGGAGCAATGCCAGTCGCTTATTTGGTCGCTTTCAGCACCACGAATTTCGGATTTGCCGCCACCTGCTCCACGCCGCGGAACAGGCGCTTGAGCTTGGCGTGGTAGCCCAGGTGACGGTTGCCGACGATCCACAGCTCGCCGCCCGTCACGAGCGCCGCGCGGGCCTGCTGGAACATGCGCCAGGCGAGGAAGTCGCCGACTACTTGCTGCTGGTGGAACGGCGGGTTGCACAGCACCAGATCCAGCGAGTCGGCAGGTTGGCTGGCCAGGCCATCGTCGGGATGGATATCCACAGGTCGGTCGCCGAGGGCCGCTTGCCAGTTCTCGCGGGCCGACTGCACGGCCATGTAGGACTCATCCACCAGGGTCAGCTCGGCCTGCGGATTGAGCCGGGCGAAGGCAATGCCCAGCACGCCGTTGCCGCAGCCCAGGTCCGCTGCGCGCACGGTGTGGTGGGTCTGCGGCAGGTGCGGGAGGAAGGCGCGGGTGCCGATGTCCAGGCCGTCGCGGCAGAACACGTTGGCGTGGTTGACCAGTGTGAGTGCCGGTTTGTCCAGGCGGTAGCGGCTGGGGTAGGGCGAGGAGGGCGCGGGGCGCTGCTCTGCAGTGGCGACCAGCAGCCGGGCTTTCTTCACCGCCAGCGAGGCCTGCATCGGGCCGATGTACTTCTCCAGCAGATCACCGGCGGCGCGCGGCAGGTGCTTGATCATGCCGGCGGCGACCACCTTGGCGCCCGGCGCGAGCTGGCCGTGCAGGCGGATCAGTTGTTCCTCCAGCAGCGCCAGGGTCTTGGGCACGCGCACCAGCACCTGGTCGAACGGGCCCTGCGGCGTTTCGCTGGCGGGCACGAAGGTCAGCGGGGCGTCGGTCAGGCCGTTGCGTTCCAGGTTGCGCTGCAGGGCGATGAAACCCAGGTGTGAATCGCCGCTGCTGGTCACCTTCACATGGGGCGCGAGGCTGGCGGCGAGTGCGCCGAAACTGTCGTTGAGCACCAGCACCCGGCTATCCACGCCAACGCCCTGTTCGTGGAGGTGCGCGAGCAGGTATTCGTCCGCCGCATCGAAGGCCTGTAGCGGGTCTTCGCGCTGTTCGGGGTGGCGGACCAGGTCGAGCTGGGCGAAGGGGCTGGCGAGGACGGGCATGGGACTCTCGAACGAAGTAGGGCTGGGAACAGCTGGAGCTGGAAGTCGCAATGAGACGAGGCTGATTGCAATGAGATTGTCGTCAAACTGCGAAGCAGTTGGCCATCATCCGCTTGTGCGGGGCGGCGTTATACCGAAAAATTATGACCTATCCGCCCGCTGTCGTCTTTGCATCGCTGCGCGGCGGCCTCCCAATAATAACCGGGCGCTCCAGACGACCCGGTAGGGCCCGATCCCGGAGCTGCGCTCCGCCGACCGACGGCCACCACTCCAAGTCTTCACGAATCCTCGACACGCGACGCTCGTTCGCGCGCCGGGCTATTGCCATTGCATAAGGATGTCGATGTACAAGTCGTTGCTCGGGGTGGCCCTGTCCGCCCTTTTCCTCGTGGCTCCAGCGGCCTTCGCCGATGCGCCCATCGTGATCAAGTTCTCCCACGTCGTCGCCGACGACACGCCCAAGGGCCGTGGCGCGCTGCTGTTCAAGAAGCTGGTGGAGGAGCGCCTGGCCGGCCAGGTGAAGGTCGAGGTATACCCCAACTCCACGCTGTTCGGCGATGCCGACGAACTGCAGGCGCTGCAGGACGGCAAGGTGCAGATGCTGGCGCCATCGCTGTCGAAGTTCGAGGGCTACACCAAGCAGCTGGAGGTCTTCGACCTGCCGTTCCTGTTCGATGACCTGGAGGCGGTGAAGCGCTTCCAGAAGCGCGACAAGAGCCGTGAGCTGCTGCACTCCATGGCGCGCTCGGGCATCTACGGCCTGGGCTACTGGAACAACGGCATGAAGCAGCTTTCCGCCAACCGCGAGCTGCGCGCGCCGGCCGATGCCAAGGGCCTGGCCTTCCGCATCCAGCCGTCCTCGGTGATCAACGCGCAGTTCGGCCTGCTCGATGCCACGGCGGTGAAGATGCCCTTCGCCGAGACCCTCAAGGCGCTGCAGGACGGCAAGGTGCAGGGCACCGAGAACACCTGGTCGAACATCGGCAGCCAGAAGCTGGATACCGCGCAGCCGTTCATCACCGAGACCAACCACGGTGTGCTCAGCTACATGGTGATCAGCAACCAGAAGTTCTGGAACAGCATGCCGTACCCGGTGCGCACCCAACTTGAGAGCATCATCGAAGAGGTCACCGTCGAGGTGAACAAGGACGCCGAAGCGCTGAACCAGAAGGAACGTGACCATGTGGTGGCCAACGGCAAGGCGCGCATCATCGCCCTGACGCCGGCCGAGCGTGATGCCTGGCGCACCGCCATGCAGCCGTTGTGGAAGCAGTTCGAAGTGGAGATCGGCACCGACGTGCTGCGCGCCGCCCAGGTGGTAAACCGCAAGCACTGATCCCCTGGCAGTGATCTGGAGCAGGCTTGTGGCGATCTCCCCGGATAGCCACAAGCCTTGCGGGTGTTTCTATCGCCCTGAATACGGGAAAATGGACCGTTGCCTGCAAAGGAGCGGATGATGACCGCCAGCGAAGAGAAGTTCACCCGCCAGACCCTGGTGGAGGTGCAGACGCTCACCCCGAGCCTGTTCACCCTGCGCACCACCCGCGACAGCGGCTACCGCTTCCGCGCCGGGCAGTTCGCCCGCCTGGGCGTGTACAAGCCCAGCGGCAGCATCGTCTGGCGCGCCTATTCGATGGTCTCGGCTCCCCACGACGACTTCCTCGAGTTCTTCTCCATCGTCGTTCCGGGCGGCGAATTCACCAGCGAGCTCAGCCGCCTGCGCGTCGGCGACCAGTTGCTGGTGGATCGCCAGGCTTTCGGTTTCCTCACACTCGATCGCTTCCCCGATGGTCGCGACCTGTGGCTGCTGTCCACCGGCACCGGCCTGGCGCCGTTCCTGTCGATCCTGCAGGACTTCGAGGTGTGGGAGCGCTTCGAGACCATCAAGCTGGTCTACAGCGCCCGCGAGGAAAAGGAGCTGGCCTACCGCGACCTGATCGCCAGCTTCGGCGCGATGGAGCACCTGGCCGAACATATCCACAAGCTGCAGTTCATTCCGGTGGTCACCCGCGAGCAGGTGCCCGGCTGCCTGAATGCGCGAATCACCACGCTGATCGAGAACGGCGAGCTGGAACGCGCCGCCGGGCTGGAACTCACCCCTGAGCATTCGCGGGTGATGCTCTGCGGCAACCCGCAGATGATCGAGGACACCCGTGCGGTGCTGAAGGCCCGCGGCATGAGCCTGGCGCTGACGCGCAAGCCCGGCCAGATCGCCGTGGAAAACTATTGGTAAGTGTCGCTCGATAGATTTTGAAAAGATTGTCCGCTGAGGGCACCCCGTCTTTGCCCTTAGGATAGGCGTCCGTTTCCCCTTTTTCGGACCTCGATGGACAGTCAAAGTACGAAGCCGACCCCGGTGCCTACCCCCGTAGAGCCGGTGATCGGCGAACCTCCCCCGGCACCCGCGCTCGCGGATGCTGCTTCCCGGCCTGCCATGGCGCGCACCCAGCGAGGTGAGTCCACATGGAATGGCTGATGGACCCCACGGCCTGGCTTGGCCTGCTCACCCTGATCCTGCTCGAGCTGGTGCTCGGCATCGACAACCTGGTCTTCATCGCGATCCTCGCGGACAAGCTGCCGCCGCACCTGCGCGACCGCGCGCGGCTGATCGGCCTGTCGCTGGCGCTGCTGATGCGCCTGGGCCTGCTGGCGAGCATTTCCTGGCTGGTCACGCTCACCGAGCCGTTGATCGAAGTATTCGGCAAGAGCTTCTCCGGCCGTGACCTGATCATGCTGTTCGGTGGCCTGTTCCTGTTGTTCAAGGCGACCCTGGAGCTGCACGAGCGCCTGGAAGGCCGCGTGCACACTTCCAATGGCAAGCGCGTCTATGCCGCCTTCTGGCCGGTAGTGGCGCAGATCGTGGTGCTGGACGCGGTGTTCTCCCTCGACGCGGTGATCACCGCCGTGGGCATGGTCGACCAGCTGGAAGTGATGATGATCGCGGTCATCTTCTCCATCGGCCTGATGATGGTCGCGAGCAAGCCGCTGACCCGCTTCGTCAACGAGCACCCGACGGTAATCATGCTCTGCCTGGGCTTCCTGCTGATGATCGGCTTCAGCCTGACCGCCGAAGGCCTGGGCTTCCACATCCCGAAAGGCTACCTGTACGCCGCCATCGGCTTCAGCCTGCTGATCGAGATGGCCAACCAGCTGGTGCGCTGGAAGCGCCAGAAGAGCCAGCGTGGGCAACGCGGCCTGCGCCAGCGCACCGCGCACGCCGTGCTGCGCCTGATGGGTGGCAGGGTGGATGCCGACGAGGTGGGCGAGGAGATCGCTGACCTGGTCGGCCCGGCGGAGGGCAGCGAGGCGCCGTTCGACCGCCGCGAGCGGGTGATGATCAGTGGCGTGCTGGGCCTGGCCGAGCGCCCGGTGAAAGCCGTGATGATCGACCGCCAGCGGATGCACCGCGTGGACGTCGCCGACAGCCCGGAGGACATCCGCCGCGCGCTGCTGGAGTCGCCATACTCCCGATTGCTGGTGATCCGCGCAGGCAATATCGACGAGCCGCTGGGTTATGTGCACAAGAAGGAACTGTTCGCGGACCTGTTGCAGGGCCGAGAGCTGGACATCCTGCCGCTGTTGCGCGAGCCGTTGAGCCTTCCGGACAGCAGCACCGTGCTGGGCGCGCTGGAACTGATGCGCGAGGCCTCGACCCACCTGGCCTTCGTGGTCAACGAGTTCGGCGGCTTCGAAGGCATGCTGAGCATGACCGACGTACTGGAGGCCATCGCCGGCGAGCTGCCCGATGCCAGCGAAGTCTCCGGCACTGATATCGAGCCCGATGCCGCTGGCTACCGGGTGGACGGTGCGGTGACGCTGAGTGCGCTCGCCGAGCGGGTCGGCTTCCACGCGCGCCCGACAGCGGAGTACCAGACTCTCGGCGGGCTGGCGCTCAAGCACCTTGGCCGCTTGCCGGCCAAGGGAGACACGCTGGAGCTGGGCGGCTGGCGCCTGGAAGTGACGGACGTCAGCGAGCGGCGCATAGGCCGCGTGCTGCTGACGCCGCCAGCCTGACCCGGCTGATGGTCAGCGATCTGCTCAGGGAGCGCGGTTGTTCTGCTGCTTGAGCAGGTCGCGGATCTCGGTCAGCAGGGTTTCCTCGGGGGTCGGCACCGGCGGAACGCTGGGCTCCACGGCCTCTTCGCGCTTGAGGCGGTTGATCGCCTTCACGCCCATGAAGATGGCGAAGGCGACGATGATGAAGTCCAGGCAGGTCTGAACGAACTTGCCGTAGGCCAGGACCACCGCGGGCACGTCGCCTTCGGCGGCCTTGAGCGTGATCGCCAGGTCGGAAAAGTCCACGCCTCCGATCAGCAGGCCGATGGGCGGCATGATCACGTCGCCGACGAAGGACGAGACGATCTTGCCGAACGCGGCGCCGATGATGATACCGACGGCCATGTCGACGACGTTGCCCTTGACGGCGAAGGCCTTGAATTCGCTAAGCAGACTCATGCACTGACTCCTTGTTACGCAAGATAGAGAGGGACAGGCGCAGTTTAGCGGCCTGTCGTCGTCTGAACACCCCGGTGGCGTCCAATTCACACCGTATGACCGGCGGCGCTGGGCGGGTTCACAACCTGGTCTAGGCTTACCGGGCAACCCATATACGCCCACGGATCCACAAAAGGAGGCCCGCCATGCCGCTCGAACATCATCCGCTGTCCCGCGAATTTCCCGAGCAGAAGGCCCTGATGACCCGCTTGCACGGCAAAGACGCCAATTTCACCCGCATGGCCGCCAGCTACGAGGAACTGGACAGGAAGATCTACGACATCGAGGACGGCCGCGAAGCGATGGACGATCTCGCTCTCAACTCCCTCAAACTGCAACGCGTGACACTGAAGGACGAGATCGCCGACCTGCTCAAGCGATCCGGTTGAGCTTGACCAGAGTCAAGGGTGTTGGATGGAGCAAGGCGTAGGCTCCTGTCATCCTTTTCCAACCGGTGCCACCGCCATGCGTAAAGTCATTTCGTCCTCTGGCAAGTCCGTCACCAAGCCCTGCAAGCGTAATGTCGAAGCCCTGCGTGCCCAGGAGCGCCTGGTGCGCATGAAGTTGCAGTACGAATTGCTGGATCAGCGCATCGGCCGCGTGGAGGAGGGCATAGAACGCCCCGACTGCACGCTGGCTTCGCTGCTGATGCGCCGCGAAAGCCTCAAGCACGACATGGAAAGCCAGTACCGCCGCCTGGCGAGCTGAAGCGCCTGGCCCGATTGGCTATGATGCGGGCTTTGTCTTTGACGGAGTCCGCCCATGGCCAAGGCCAAGCGCATGTACGGCTGCACCGAGTGCGGCGCCACCTATCCCAAATGGGCCGGGCAATGCCCTGACTGCGGCGCTTGGAACACACTGGTCGAGGCCGTCATAGACACCACGCCCACCGGTGGCTCTGGCAGCAGCAGCTCCGGCCGCGGCGGTTGGGCTGGCCAGCAGGCCAACATCAAGACCCTCGCCGAAGTCAGCGTCGAGGAGATGCCGCGCTTCTCCACCGCCTCGGCGGAACTGGACCGTGCCCTGGGCGGCGGCCTGGTCGACGGCTCGGTGGTGCTGATCGGCGGCGACCCCGGTATCGGCAAGTCCACCATCCTTCTGCAAACCCTCTGCAACATCGCCACGCGCCTGCCGGCGCTTTATGTCACCGGCGAGGAGTCCCAGCAGCAAGTCGCCATGCGCGCCCGCCGCCTGGGCCTGCCCGAAGACAAGCTCAAGGTCATGACCGAGACCTGCATCGAGACCATCATCGCCACGGCGCGCCAGGAGCAGCCAAAGGTGATGGTGATCGACTCGATCCAGACCATCTTCACCGAGCAGTTGCAATCCGCGCCCGGCGGCGTCGCCCAGGTGCGCGAGAGCGCGGCGCTGCTGGTGCGCTTCGCCAAGCAGAGCGGCACGGCAATCTTCCTGGTCGGCCACGTCACCAAGGAAGGTTCGCTGGCGGGCCCGCGCGTGCTGGAACACATGGTCGACACCGTGCTGTATTTCGAGGGCGAATCCGATGGCCGCCTGCGCTTGCTGCGAGCGGTGAAGAACCGCTTTGGCGCGGTGAACGAGTTGGGTGTTTTCGCCATGACCGACCGCGGACTCAAGGAGGTTTCCAACCCGTCGGCAATCTTCCTCACCCGTGCTCAGGAGTCGGTGCCGGGCAGCGTGGTCATGGCCACCTGGGAAGGTTCGCGGCCGATGCTGGTGGAAGTGCAGGCGCTGGTCGACACCAGCCACCTGGCCAACCCGCGCCGGGTGACCCTGGGCCTGGACCAGAACCGTCTGGCCATGCTGCTGGCGGTCCTGCATCGCCACGGCGGTATCCCCACTTACGACCAGGACGTATTCCTCAACGTGGTCGGCGGGGTGAAGGTGCTGGAAACCGCATCGGACCTGGCGCTGATGGCGGCGGTGATGTCCAGCCTGCGCAACCGGCCGCTGGATCACCAGTTGCTGGTGTTCGGCGAGGTCGGCCTGTCCGGCGAGGTGCGCCCGGTGCCCAGTGGTCAGGAGCGTCTGAAGGAAGCCGCCAAGCACGGCTTCAAGCGCGCCATCGTGCCCAAGGGCAACGCGCCCAAGGAGTCACCGCCCGGCCTGCAGGTCATCGCCGTAACGCGCCTGGAGCAGGCGCTGGATGCGTTGTTCGAATAGAGGCTCTTTGTAGGATCGGCTCAATGCTCGCTGAGCAACATCAGCTCACGCTCCAGCAGCGATTCGTCCCCCAGGTTCAGCTCCACCAGGCGGCGCAGATGGCTGATGGAGTCCAGGTCGATGTGCCGGCAGTTGAACCCCAGCAGGCCTTCACGCTCCCAGGCGAGGTCGGCCTCCATATAGACGTTGACGTCGAAGCCCAGGTAGATGCGCACCTGTACCGGTTCTTGCGCGACTATGTTCCAGTGCTCCGGACGTTGCACCAGCAGCCCCTGGAGGGACAGGTCCAGCAGCGTCACCTTCCAGCGCAGGTCGCCCTGGCTGATCTCAGTGCCGGCGTCGAAGGCGATGCGCTGGAAGCGCCGGCGCTCGTCGTGATCGTCAGTCATGTCGTGGCTCTCCGGCCGTTTCTGCTTCGCCTCACTATAGACGTAAGCCCTTACTGACGCGTCGTACACCGGTTGCTGACGTTTCGTCCGTCAGACGCTGCTCGCGCGGGTTTGACAGTCAGCTGACCCTCGCCAAAGCTCCATGTGCGTCTAACCACTACAACTGCGGAGTGCAGAGCATGGACAATAAACTCATCAAGGGTCTGATCTTTGGGGTTATCAGCGTTGCCAGCCTGGCAGCGCACGCGGACGAAGCCGGCCAGAGCGGCAAGGGCTGCGGCTGGGGCAACATGGTCTTCGACGGTCAACGAGGCCTGTTCCCGCACCTGCTGGCCACCACCACCAACGGCACCTCGGGTAACGCCACCTTCGGCCTGACTTCCGGTACCAACGGTTGCGACGCCAGCCAGCGCATCACCTACGGCGGCCGCTCGATCTTCGCCATGAACGGCATGCTCGACAACATCGCCGAGAACATGGCGCAGGGACATGGCGAGGCTCTGGATGCCTACGCTGTTCTGCTGGGCATCCCGGTGCAGGATCGCGCGCACTTCGCTCAAGTCACCCAGCAGCATTTCGGGGAGATCTTCGCTTCCAAGGACGCCACCGGCGAGCAGGTGCTGAACAACACCCTGGCGGTGATGAGCCGCGATCAGGTACTGGCGCAGTACGCCAAGCAACCGGCCTGATCCCTCCGTGCACCACTCAAGGCCCGCCTTTCGGCGGGTCTTTTCATTTCCTGACTCCAGGGTCGGAACGCGTTGACCTCCGGCAATAAGCGCGTAACCGCCCTAGACTAAGGTCGTATGAATGGGTCGCTGGAAAAGACTAGAATTTTTCTGCGAATTCTCGCCTTCAAACTGTCGGAAGCCTCGCTATGAACAATAACAACAGCCTGCTACGTCACCTTGCCTGGCTGGCGGTGGCGATAGTCGGTGCATTTGCCTTGGGAGTCGTGGCGCTACGCCGCGGCGAAGCCATCAACGCACTGTGGATCGTCGTCGCAGCCGTCGCCATCTATCTGGTCGCCTACCGCTACTACAGCCTGTTCATCGCCACCAAGGTGATGCAACTGGACCCCAATCGAGCGACCCCTGCGGTCCTCAACAACGACGGCCTGGACTACGTCCCGACCAACAAGCACATCCTTTTCGGTCACCACTTCGCCGCCATCGCCGGCGCCGGCCCGTTGGTCGGCCCCGTGCTGGCGGCGCAGATGGGCTACCTGCCCGGTACGCTCTGGCTGATCGCCGGCGTGGTGCTGGCCGGCGCCGTGCAGGACTTCATGGTGCTGTTCATCTCCAGCCGCCGCAACGGGCGCTCCCTGGGTGAACTGGTCCGCGAGGAAATGGGGCAGGTGGCGGGGACCATCGCCCTGTTCGGCGCGTTCCTGATCATGATCATCATCCTCGCGGTGCTCGCGCTGATCGTGGTGAAGGCCCTGGCCGAAAGCCCGTGGGGCATGTTCACCGTACTGGCGACCATCCCGATCGCGCTGTTCATGGGCGTGTACATGCGCTACATCCGCCCGGGCCGTATCGGCGAGATTTCCGTAGTGGGCATCGTGCTGCTGCTGGGCTCCATCTGGCTCGGTGGCCAGATTGCCGCCAGCCCCGAATGGGCCCCGGTGTTCACCTTCCATGGTGTGCAGATCGTCTGGATGCTGATCGCCTACGGCGCCATCGCCTCGGTGCTGCCCGTGTGGCTGCTGCTGGCGCCGCGTGACTATCTGTCGACCTTCCTCAAGATCGGCACCATCATCGCCCTGGCCATCGGCATCGTGATCGTCTCGCCGGAGCTGAAGATGCCGGCCCTGACCCAGTTCACCGATGGCACCGGCCCGGTGTGGAAGGGCGGCCTGTTCCCGTTCCTGTTCATCACCATCGCCTGTGGCGCCGTGTCCGGCTTCCACGCGCTGATCTCCTCGGGCACCACGCCCAAGCTGCTCAACCGCGAACCCGACGCCCGCTACATCGGCTACGGCGGCATGCTGATGGAGTCCTTCGTGGCCATCATGGCGATGGTTGCCGCCTCGGTCATCGAGCCGGGCATCTACTTCGCCATGAACAGCCCGCCGGCCGTGGTCGGCACCGACGTCACCGCGGTGGCCGCGACCGTCAGCAGCTGGGGCTTCACCATCACTCCGGAAGTACTGGCCCAGACCGCCAAGGACATCGGCGAGACCACCATCCTGGCCCGTGCCGGTGGTGCGCCGACCCTCGCCGTAGGGATCGCGCACATCCTTCACCAGGTGCTGCCGGGTGAGAACACCATGGCCTTCTGGTACCACTTCGCGATCCTCTTCGAGGCGCTGTTCATCCTCACCGCGGTGGACGCCGGCACCCGTGCCGGGCGCTTCATGCTGCAGGACCTGCTGGGCAACTTCGTCCCGGCGCTGAAGAAGACCGAATCCTGGACCGCCAACATCGTCGGCACCGGTGGCTGCGTCGCGCTGTGGGGCTGGCTGCTGTACCAGGGCGTGGTCGATCCGCTGGGTGGCATCAACACCTTGTGGCCGCTGTTCGGCATCTCCAACCAGATGCTCGCCGGCATCGCGCTGATGCTTGCCACCGTCGTGCTGATCAAGATGAAGCGCCAGCAGTACGTCTGGGTCACCGCCCTGCCGGCCGCCTGGCTGTTGATCTGCACCACCACCGCCGGTCTGATCAAGCTGTTCGACAGCAACCCGGCCGTGGGCTTCATCGCCCTGGGCAAGAAGTACTCCGCCGGCCTGGACGCCGGTCAGATCATCGCCCCGGCCAAGGATATCGGCCAGATGCAGCACGTGATGATGAACGCCTACATCAACGCCGGCCTCACCGTGCTGTTCCTGCTGGTGGTGTTCAGCGTGCTGGTGTACGCGATCAAGGTGGGCGCCAGCGCCTGGACCAAGAAGGAACGCACCGACAAGGAAGCTCCGTTCCAGCCGATCCCGGACGCCTGACGGAGGTTCATCATGTTCAACGACCTCAGCCGCATGGGTAAGTATCTCGGGCAGGCCGCGCGCATGCTGGTTGGCATGCCCGATTACGACACCTATGTTCAGCACATGCAGAACAAGCATCCGGACAAGACTCCGATGACCTACGAGGAGTTCTTCCGCGAGCGCCAGGAAGCGCGCTATGGCGGCGGCAAGGGGAGGCCGATCCGCTGCTGCTGATGCGATGAAACTGGCTGCGTGGCCGATGCTGCGTTGCCAGCGGCCGGAAAAATGCTCATCTACTGAAGTAGACTCCGCTTTTTCCGGCCACTGGCGCCTTGCCTCGCCTGCCTCGTCGACGTTTCATAAAATAGAAATGCGGGCCGCGAGCGATCGCGGCCCGTTTTCTTTTCCGATTGCCTGGATGTTCCCATGACCGATTCCGCAAGCGTGCCGCAGATTCCGGTGACTGTTCTCACCGGCTTCCTCGGGGCCGGCAAGACCACCCTGCTCAAGCACATCCTCAAGGCCGAGCACGGCCTGAAGATCGCCGTGATCGAGAACGAATTCAGCGAGACGCCCATCGATGCCCAATTGCTCGGCGACGATGCGGTGCAGGTGACGACGCTGTCCAACGGCTGCGTCTGCTGCACCATCAATAACGACCTCGAGCGTGCGCTCTACGTCCTGCTGGAGCGCCGCGACAACGGCGAGCTGGACTTCGACCGCCTGGTGATCGAGTGCACCGGCCTGGCCGACCCGGCGCCGGTGGCGCAGACTTTCTTCGTCGACGAGACCCTGCGCGAGCGCTACCTGCTCGACGGCATCATCACCCTGGTAGACGCCGCCAATGCCGACCGCCACCTGCAGGAAGCGATCGCCCAGGCCCAGGTCGGTTTCGGCGACCGTATCCTGGTGAGCAAGCGCGACCTGGTGTCGCCGGAGCAATACGAAGCATTGGTCGAGCGCCTGCAGCGCATCAATCGGCGCGCCGAAATCCACTCGGTGGAGCACGGCACCATCGAACTGGAGCGCCTGCTCGACGTGCGCGGTTTCAACCTCAACGCCGACGTTGGCCTGCGCCCGTTGCTGCGCCCGGTGCGCCCGGCGGCGGCTACCACCGACCGCATCACCACCCTGGTGCTGCGCAGCGACCAGCCGCTGGAAATCGAACGTCTCAGTGAGTTCATGGACGACCTGTTGCAATGGCACGGCAACTCGCTGCTGCGCTACAAGGGCGTATTGAACATCGCCGGCGAGGAGCGCCGCCTAGTGTTCCAGGGCGTGCTGCGGCTCTATGGATTCGACTGGGATACCGAGTGGAAAGGTGACGAGCAGCGCGAGAGTGTCATCGTCTTCATCGGCGACAACCTGCCTGAAGAGGAAATTCGCCGGGGCTTCGATCGCATCACGGGCGGCCCGACCGCCTGAATGACGAACGCCCGCTGGAAGTCGGGCGTTTTCTCTGCACGCTTTTCGTGGGGCGGATAACGCGCCAGCGTTATCCGCCGGACTGTATCTGGTGCATAACCTGTTCCAGGTTATGCACCCCAAGCCCCATGTTCTTGTGCGGGCAGCCCCTCAGCCACCAATCAGATGCTTGAGCGGGTGGTAATCCGCCTTCAGGTTCCCCGCCGCCTTGATGATCGCCTGCTCGATGGCGTTCAGGTGCATGCAGGTCAGCTCGATGGCCGCCGCCTGGTTGCCCGCCTCGATGTACTCGATCAGCCGCTGGTGCTCGTTGCCGCGGCAGGTCTCGTGCTGGTCGTCGTCCAGGGTCGTGGCATAGAGCGAGGCGCGCTCGATCAGCTTGCGGAAGAAATCCAGCAGCACCGGGTTGTTCAGCGCCGCCGCCAGCTTGAGGTGAAACTCGCCGAGCAGATGGACGAACCGCGCGTGGTCGTGGTCGTGGGTCGCCTCTTCCAGCGCCACGTGGTCGCGCAGGTCCTGGATGATCGCGCTGTCCGCGCGGCGGCAGAGTTCGCTGACGATACCGATCTCGATCAGCCGCCGGGTTTCGAACAGGGAGCGGATCTCCTCGTCGCTGGGTAACGCCACCCATGCACCCTTGTTGAGCGCGCTGGACACCAGCCCATCCGCTTCCAGATGTTTCAGCGCCGCGCGCACCGAAGTGCGGCTGACCTTGAACAAATCCGCCAATGCCGCCTCGCCGAGCTTCATGCCCGGGCGCAGGCTGCGCCTGCTGATCGCCTCGTAAACCCCTTGGTAGACGCGTTCCACCGTGGATTCGGGGTGCTTCTCCGTCATGAGCGACTCCGCCTCTTGCTTGACCCGTCAAAGGATGCCGCAAAACCGTCCGTGCAAAACCAGTTGCAGAAGAAAAATACATCAGCTATTTCTAGATTGCATTCAAATATTGCATACAAAAACAAGAGGAATGCACCAAAATGAATCACTCGTCGTCAGTCGAGGTGCGTCGGGTCAGCAAGCGTTACACCGATGATCCCAACGTCGCTCCCGCCCTCAACGAAGTGTCGGTCGACATCGCCCATAACGAGTTCTTCACCCTGCTGGGACCGTCCGGCTGCGGCAAGACCACGCTGCTGCGCAGCATCGCCGGGTTCGAGAACGTCACCTCCGGCGACATCCTCGTCGGCGGCGAGCGGGTCAACGACCTGCCGCCCTACCGTCGTCGTATCAACACCGTGTTCCAGAGCTATGCGCTGTTCCCGCACATGTCGGTGAGCGAGAACATCGCCTTCGGCCTGGAGATGCAGGGCCTGCAGCGCTCGGAGATTCCGAAGCGGGTGAAGGAAATGCTCGCGCTGGTGCAGATGGAACACCTGGCGCGACGCAAGCCGGCCGAGCTGTCCGGCGGTCAGCAACAGCGCGTGGCCCTGGCCCGGGCGCTGGCGCCCAAGCCATCGGTCCTGCTACTCGACGAACCGCTGTCCGCGCTGGACCTGAAGCTGCGCAAGGAAATGCAGGTCGAGCTCAAGCGCGTGCAGGAAGAGGCGGGCATCACCTTCATCTTCGTCACCCACGACCAGGAAGAAGCGCTGACCCTGTCCGACCGCATCGCCGTGATGTCCCACGGCAACATCATGCAGATCGGCACGCCCAACGAAATCTACGAACGCCCGACGCATCGCTTCGTCGCGCAGTTCATCGGCGACATCAACTTCCTTCCCGGCCAGATGCGCCAGGGCGGCTTCCACCCCAACGCCATGGCCGCGGAAATCCCCTGCGAGATGCCGGCGGGCCTGAGCAGCGCCAGCGTGCAACTGGCCTTCCGCCCGGAGCGCTCGAAGTTGGTCGACCCGTCGCAGCCGCACCACCTGCGTGCGGTGATCGAGACGGTGATGTACGTCGGCACCGCCACGCTGTATCGCTGCCGCCTGCCCGACGCCTCGCAGATCACCCTGCGCGAGAGCAACGAGGGCGGCCGCGCCCGTGACGTCGGCGAGGCCGTGGCGGTGCACCTGCCGCCGCAGGCCTGCCTGCTGATGGAGGCTTGAGATGAAGGAGTCGCCCACCACCCGACGCCTGTTGCTGCTCAGCCCGGTGGCCCTGACGCTGCTCGGGCTGATTGCCATCCCCCTGGCGATCATGGGCTACATCAGCCTGCTGCCGCGCAACCTCTACGGCGGCGTCGACTGGCACGCCGACTGGCAGATCCAGAGTTACGTGCAGCTGTTCTTCCAAGAGGATTTCGACGGCAACCTGGAGCTCAACTGGGTCTACGCCCAGGCACTGCTGCGCTCGCTGTTCCAGGCCGGCGGCACCACGCTGCTGTGCTTCCTCTTCGGCTTCCCGGTGGCGCTGTGGATGACCAGCCTGAGCGAGCGCTCGCGCAACCTCATGGTGCTGCTGATCACCATCCCGTTCTGGACCAACCTGCTGATCCGCAACTACGCCTGGCTGATCATCCTGCGCGAGCACGGCTGGATCGCGCAGACAGTCAATGCGCTGTTTCCCCAGGCTGGCGGCATCACCCTGCTGTACAACGACTTCGCAGTCTGCGTCGGGCTGGTCTACAGCTTCCTGCCGTTCATGATCCTGCCGATCTACTCGACCCTGGAGAAGCTCGACTGGCGTCTCGTCGAGGCCGCCTACGACCTCGGCGCCAACCGCTGGAAGGCGCTGCGTCGGGTGATCCTGCCGCTGTCCATGCCGGGCGTGATCGCCGGCTCCCTGCTGGTGTTCGTGCCAAGCCTGGGCGCCTTCATCACCCCCGCCATCCTCGGCGGCGGCAAGACGCTGATGATCGGCAACCTGATCCAGCAACAGTTCGGCACCGCGCGCAACTGGCCCCTGGGCGGTTCGCTGTCGTTCCTGCTGCTGGCGATCATGCTGCTCGCGCTGATCGCGTTCGCCCTGTACAGCCGCCGCGCGGCCAAGGCCGTCCACCTGGGAGCCTCGACATGATCGCCCAGCACCTGAAGAAACTCCCCGGCACCCGCGAAACCAGCTTGCTGGTGCTGGCCTATCTGTACCTGCCGATCTTCGTGTTGATCGCCTACAGCTTCAACGCCAACCGCTCGGCCACGGTGTGGACCGAATTCTCCTTCGCCTGGTACGGCAAGATCGTCGCCAACCCCTCGATCCAGGCCGCTGCATTCAACTCGCTGGTGGTCGCCGGCTTCGCTACCGTGCTGTCCACGGCGATTGCCCTGGCGGCGGCGCTGGCGACCTCGCGGCCGTTCTACGGACGGCGGCTGGTGGAAGGCGGGATCAACCTGCCGCTGATCCTGCCGGAGATCGTCATAGCGGTGGCCACGCTGCTGCTGTTCATGTCGCTGGGCATCAAGCTTGGCCTGCTGACGGTGATCGTCGCCCATGTCGGCTTCTGCATTCCCTTCGCCTACCTGCCGATCCGCGCGCGCCTGAACGATCTGGACAAGAGCCTGCTGGAAGCCGCCGGAGATTTGTACGCCAGCCCGTACCAGGTCTTCCGCCGGGTGACGCTGCCGCTGCTGTGGCCGGCGGTGCTGTCCGGTGCGGTGCTGGCGTTCGTGGTCAGCCTCGACGACTTCATCATGACCTTCTTCGTCGCCGGCCCCGGCTCGACGACGCTGCCGGTCTACATCTTCTCGGCCATCAAGGCCGGGGTGACGCCCGAGATCAATGCCATCTCGACTCTCATGCTGGTGATTTCCATCGTCCTCGTGGTGCTGTCGTACTGGCTTGGCCAACGCGGCAAACCCGACGCTTGATAACGACTGCCGACCCTGACCTTTAGCTTTTCGGAGAGCCCTATGAAGTTGAATGCCCTGCGTCACGGCCTTGCCGGTTTGTCCCTCGTCCTGCTGGCTGCGGGCGTCGCCCAGGCCGAGGAACCCAAGCAGCTGTTCTTCTACAACTGGACCGACTACTACCCGGTGGAACTGCTGGCCAAGTTCGAGAAGGAGACCGGCATCAAGGTCACCATGGACGGCTACGACAGCAATGAAACCCTGCTGGCGAAACTGCAGGCCGGCGGTGCGGCATACGACGTGATCGTGCCGTCGCACTCGATCATGCAGACGCTGATCAACCAGGACCTGCTGCTGGAAATCGACACGCCCACGCTGGCCAACTTCCAGTTCGTCAAACCGGCCTTCCGCGATCCGGGCTTCGATCCCGGTCGCAAGTACTCGGCGCCCTACCTGTGGGGCACCACCGGTTTCTCCTACGACAGCGCGCGGGTGCCGGGCGGCAAGCTGGATGACTCGTGGAAGGAGTTCTTCGAGCCGCGTCCGGAGCTGCAGGGGCAGGTCGCCGCGCTCGACACGCCGAGCAGCCTGATCAACGCCGCCGCGCATTACCTCAACGTCGACGAGTGCACCGAGAACCCGCAGGATGCGAAGAAGATTCTCGAACTGCTGCAGAAGCAGAAGCCCTTCCTGAAGATGTACAGCTCGGACAACACCGTGGACCGAATGGCCTCCGGCGAAGTGGTGCTGATGCAGAACTGGAACGGCTCCACCGCGCGCGCCACGCTGCAGAAGAGCACCATCAAGTACGTCTACCCGCGCGAGGGCGTGGCGTCCTTCCAGGACAACTTCGCCGTGCCGAAAAGCGCGCCGCACCCGGAGAACGCCAAGGTCTTCATCAACTGGATGATGAAGCCGGAGAACGCCGCCGCGGTGACCAACGCCATCGCCTATTCCAATGGCATCCAGACCGACCAGTTGCTCGACGCCAAGTGGAAGGTCATGGACGCCATCAACATGCCCGAGGAATACGCACAGCGCCTGCGCCTGGAAAAGGAATGCAGCAACAAGTCCCGCGAGCTGCAGGACCGCATCTGGTCCAAGCTGAAGGGCTGATGGTCCGACCGGGCTCCGTACCCGGGGCTGCTCTTCATAGGACCGAGGGGGACGCCTAGTCCTTGCTCGCGAACAGACTCCGGGTTGACCGACGTTGTGCGGTTCGCGAGCAAGCTCGCTCCTACCAGTTTGAACCCGGAGCGCGCGCCTTCGAGCTCATTGGCGGATAACCGCAAGCGGTTATCCGCCCTACGTTTTCAACAAGATCCGAGGTCCCCATGACCGACAGCTACTGGCTGCGCAACATCCGTCCGCTCGGTAACGCGGCGGAAGATTTCCTGATCCACAACGGCCGCATCGCCGAGCGCCGCCCGGCGAGCGGCGTCGCCATTGCACCGGACGACGTCGACGGTGCCGGCCAGCTCCTGCTGCCGCCGCTGGTAGAGAGCCATTGCCACCTGGACAAGACACTCTGGGGCCAACCCTGGCGGCCTAACAGCGCCGGGCCGACGCTCAAGGACTACATTGCCAACGAACGCCGCGTTCTGCGCGAGATCGAGGCGCCGATTTCCGAGCGTGCCGGCGCGCTGCTGGAGCAGTGCATCGCCCGCGGCTCGCTGACCTTCCGTTGCCACGTGGACATCGACCCCGAGCTGGGCCTGCGCCATGTGGTCGCCATGCAGGCGCTACGCGAACGGTACGCTGATCTGATCGACATGCAGTTCGTGGTCTTCCCGCAGACCGGCCTGGTCAGTCGCCCTGGCACCGCCGAGCTGATGCGCGAGGCGATGCAACTGGGCGTGGAAAACGTCGGCGGCCTCGACCCCTGTGGCATCGACGACGACCCCATCGCCCAGCTGGATATCGTCTTCGGCCTCGCCGTGGAATTCGGCCGGGGCGTCGATATCCATCTGCACGACAAGGGCGAGCTGGGCCTCTGGCAGATCGCCCGCATCGCCGACTTCACCGAGCGCCACGGCCTGCAGGGCAAGGTCATGATCAGCCACGCCTACTGCCTGGGCATGGCGCCCTGGGAGCAGGTCGAGCCGCTGGCCGAGCGACTCTCCGAGCTGGGCATTTCCCTGATGAGCTCCGCCCCGGCCGATACCCCGGTGCCGCCGTTCCTCGCCTTGCGCGAAGCCGGCGTGAACCTGTGCCTGGGCAGCGATGGCATCCGCGATGCCTGGTCGCCCATGGGCAACGGCGACATGCTCGAACGCGCCATGCTGCTGGCCTTTCGCTTCGACCTGTGCAAGGACGACGACCTTGCCGCCGCCTTCGCCGCTGCCACTGCTAACGGCGCTCGCGCGCTGGGCCGGGAGCCGGCGCGTATCGAGGTCGGTGCGCCAGCGGACTTCCTCCTGCTACCGGTCGAATCCCTCGGCGAGGCCGTGGTCGCGCGTCCAGCGCAGCGTCAGGTATTCAGGGCCGGCAGGCTGATCGCCGAGCATGGGCGGCTGCTGGAGTCGCGCCTGTGAGCGGTGCGCGCCTCGGCCTGAAAGCCAGCTTCGTGGTCGGCTTCGACGGCACGCAGCATGTGCTCTGGCGTCACGGCGAAGTCGTGTTCGAGGACGGGAAAATACTCTTCGTCGGACGCGGCTTTCCTGGTGACGTCGGCCAGTGGATCGATTACGGCCACGCGCTGGTCGGCCCCGGTTTCATTGATCTTGATGCGCTGGGCGATCTCGATTCCACGGTGCTCACCCTGGATAACGGCGCCGAATGGAACATGGGTCGCGTCTGGTCCGAGGATTATCTGCGCGCCGGCCCGAGCGAGTGCTACAGCGCGGACGAGGAGCTGTTCAAATACCGCTACGCCTTCGCCCAACTGATCCGCAACGGCATCACCACCGCCATGCCGATCACCTCCATGTACTACCGGCGCTGGGCCGAGCACTACGACGAGTTCGCCGGGGTTGCCGCGCTCTCCGGTGAGTTGGGCCTGCGCACCTATCTCGGTCCCTGCTACATGAGCGGGATGACCTACGCTCGCGCTGACGGCAGCCCCGCGCAGCACTGGGACGAAGCCGCAGGGCTCGCCGGATTGAAGGAAGCCGAACGCTTCTTCCGCGACTTCGACGGTGCACACAATAGCCTGGTACGCGGCGCGCTGTTGCCCGATCGCATCGAAACCTGCACACCCGCGCTGCTGGAACGCACCGCCGCCATCCAGCGTGAACTGAACGCGCCGCTGCGCCTGCACTGCTGCCAGTCGCGCTACGAAGTGGAGCTGGTGCGGCGCCTGCGCGACACGTCCTCGCTGCAGTGGCTTGACCATTATGGCTTGCTCAACCCGCGCAGCGTGCTGCCCCACGGCATCCTGCACAGCGGTGATCACGAATTGCAGCGCCTCGCCGACACCGGCGCAAGCCTGGTGCATTGCCCCGTGGTGTTTGCCCGCGAAGGCGACGCGCTGGATTCCTTCGGTGCCTACCGCGCGCGCGGCATCAATCTCGCCATGGGCACCGACACCTTCCCGGCGGACATGCTCGACAACCTGCGCCAGGGCCTGAACATCGCGCGGGTGAAGGAGGGTGATGCCGAGCACACGCGCATGCTCGATCTGTACAACGCCGCCACCCTCGGTGGCGCCCAGGCGTTGGGCCGCGATGACCTCGGCCGTCTCGCCGTCGGCGCGCGTGCGGACATCACGGTGTTCCGCCTGGGTGATTTCCACCAGGGGCCATTCTTCGATCCGCTGAAGAACCTGTTCACCGCCGGCCGCGGCGACGACTGCATCGCCAGCTTCATCGACGGCCGCAGCGTGATGCAGGGCGGCCAGGTGATCGGCGTCGATTACGCCGACCTGCAACACCGCGCTGACGTACTGTTCCAGAAACAGATGCAGCACCACGCAGAGCGTGCCTTTGGCAACCCGCCGTGGCGCACGCTGTTCCGTTCCGCGATTCCCTTTGCCGACTCGTACAGCACCGCCGCACCGCTGCTCGATGCCCACGCACCGCAGGCTCATTGAAGGATCAATCCATGCTCAGCTTCGACTTCCAGCAGCTGTCCGCCCGCGAGAAATACAAGATCCTCATCGGCAGCGTCGTGCCGCGGCCCATCGCGCTGGTCACGACCATCGACTCGGAAGGTCGGGCCAATGCCGCGCCCTTCAGCTTCTTCAACGCCCTTTCTGCCGACCCGCCGATCCTCGCCCTGGGCGTGGAGAACTACAGCGACCTGAGCCCGAAGGACACCACGCTGAACATCCGTAACAATCAGGAATTCACCGTGAACATAGTCTCCGACGCGCTGGTGGAAGCCATGAACGTCTGCGCCGTGCCCTTCGAGCCAGGCTTCGACGAACTGGTCGCCGCCGGCCTCACCGCCATCCCCGGCACCCGCGTCGGCTGCCCGCGCATCGGCGAGGCGCCGGTTGCACTGGAGTGCCGGAGGATGATGGCGCTGTCCATCGGCCAATCGCGAGAGATCATCCTTTGCGAAGTGCTGATGGCCCATGTGCGCGACGACCTGATCGACCCGGCGACGCTTTATATCGATCAGCTCGGCCTCGACGCCATCGGCCGCATGGGCGGGCATGGTTATGCGCGTACGCGGGAATATTTCGACCTGCCGACGCGTTCGCTGAAGCAGTGGGTAGAGCAGAAAGGCGGTGGAGAGCGCCAATGGTCGGATGGAAAAGTTCAGGTGTGAAAATTCCTTGCGGGCACGCTGGGAGTTTTAGGGTGTGGCTGGATGCCGCAGGAATTTGACGAAGCAACTGAACCTTAAGGTTTCATTACTTTTCAGTAATTTCGCCGATATGGTTGTTATCTTGGGAATTTTCTTAAGATCTTCGGAGAATTGAAGATTCTCCGAAGCGTGCTTCACAGACTGGTTTTTTCGCTGCATGAAATATTTGCCGACGAACGCACGGTAATTTTCCCTACCCTGAGTGTTTTTCGCAGCTTATCATTGTGCCATCAATGGGAATTTTCCTACATTTCCATTGTTATTTTGATGTTTCACGAAATTGTCACATTGATGTGACGCGCTTTGCTGTTTTCGGGACGTAAGGGACTGCTTGACTGAAAATACCCTCCGTCTATGCCTGGTCGTTAAAACCTGGGCGCTTCTCGAATCGGTTTAGCAAACTGGTGATCTGCAGCCTTGTTGCGAATCGCCATGCTCAGCTTTTGTCGCTTTGCTCCTGTCTTTTTCGTCCGGCCTCCCGGGCGGTACCCGCAAGCTCGGGTACGAGCCAGGGCAGCAAGCAGAGGTACATCTGCTCCGGCAATTGCAGAGGGATTTCGGCGCGTTTTGCGCTGAGGAATATGGGGTATCTCCGGCGACCTGCTGAGGGGCGTGCGGGAAACTTTGCCTTGAGCTCGACAACTCCGAAGCGCGCGAAATGCGCTATCTGCGGGAGCGGGATCGTTCGGCCTTGAAAAAGTGTGAGGGTGTGTTGTGCGTTTGCAGCTAGGGGGAGGGAACGATATCTGGTCCGCTATCCAGATATCGGTGGAGCGAGCGCGCCTCGGGCTGAAGTCCGAGTCGACGAGGACGCGTCTGGGCTTTGCCTGGTGGCTGATCGAGCCGCTGATCCTTCTCGTGATCTATTACACCGTGTTCGGCCATCTGCTGCGTATCCAGGTGGAGAACTTCGCTGTGTTCCTGATTATCGGCGTCACGTTCTGGACCTGGTTCAACAAGAGCGTGATGAACTGCACCGATGCCATCTACGAGAAGAAGCACATTCTCGAGCATTGCAGGGTCGACCCGCTGATATTCCCGCTGACCTCGATATTCAAGGATCTGGTCAAGGAGTCGCTGGTCGTCGCTTTGCTCCTGGGGCTGCTGCTCGCCATCGGCTTCACGCCATCCTGGCTGTGGTTGTACCTGCCGCTGATCATGCTCGTGCAATTGATCATCACGGCCGGCTGCGGCGTCTTCGTCGCGGGCCTGACGCCCTTCCTGCCGGATGTGCGCATCCTGATTTCCTCCGGGCTTCAGTTCCTGATGTTCGGATCGGGCGTGTTCTATTCCAAGGACAACATCCCGCCGCAGTTCCATCTCCTGCTGGATCTCAATCCCCTGGCGCTGCTGCTTTCGCAGTATCGCGAGGTGCTGATGTACGGTCGCGCACCCGTCATCGGGGATATCTTCGCTCTCTTCTGCGGCGCGCTGGCGCTGTTCGTGCTGGCTGTCCTGTTCGTTGCCGCTAACCGCAATTCCTATGCCATGGCGTTGAGCAAATGACCGAAGTTGCCGCACTGACAGTCGATGGCCTGTCGCTGACCTTCCGCAATGGCCCGCGCCTGTTTTCCCGTCGTCAGAACACGGTGCTGCAGGACATCTCCTTCTCGGTCGAGCGTGGCGAGACCTTCGGTGTGGTTGGCGGCAATGGCGCCGGCAAGAGCACCCTGCTGCGCGTACTGGCCGGAATCTACCAGCCGACGCGTGGGCACCTGACTTCCTCGGTCGCGAGCGTCTCGCTGCTCAACCTGCAGCTGGGTTTCGACGACAACCTGGACGCGAGCGACAACATCGTGCTCAGCGGCATGCTGATGGGCATGAGCCGCAGGCGCATGCGCGAGCTGACCGCCGAGATTCTCGACTACGCCGAGCTGGGCGGCTCGGCCGGGCTACCGGTGCGCAGTTATTCCACCGGGATGCGTGCCCGCCTGGGCTTCGCCATTTCCAAGTATTCGCGTCCCGACGTGATCCTCCTGGACGAGGTCCTGAGCGTCGGCGACGGGCATTTTCGCGAAAAGGCCGAGGCCACCATGCGCGAGATGCTTCAAGGAAATCAGACCGTGGTGTTCGTATCCCACGATTCAGGACGTATCAGAGAGATGTGTAGTCGAGTGTGCTGGTTGAAGGACGGGCGCGTGCAGATGCTCGGCCCGGCCAACGAAGTCATGGACGCATACGACGAATTCATCCTGCGCAAGTGAAGGAAAAGCAGATGCTCAACATAGTAGTTCCCATGGCCGGCGCCGGTAGCCGTTTCGCGGTCGCAGGATACAAGGACCCCAAACCGCTGATTCCGGTGCATGGCGTGCCGATGATCAAGGTGGTGATCGACAACCTCACGCCGGCTTGCGAGCACCGCTTCATTTTCATCTGCCAGGCAGCACACGTCGAAGCCTACGGTCTGCAGGAAAAGCTGCAGGCCTGGGCGCCGGGATGCGCCATCGTCGAGCTCGACGGCCTCACCGAAGGCGCCGCCTGCACGGTGTACGCCGCCAGGGAACTGATCAACTCCGATGACCCGGTGATGATCGCCAACAGCGACCAGTACGTGGATATCGACATCAACGACTACCTGCGCTCCATGGAAGTGCAGCAGGCGGACGGCCTGATCATGACCATGAAGGCGGATGACCCGAAATGGTCCTTCGTCGGCTTCGACGAGGCGGGTCGCATCGACCGCGTCATCGAGAAGGAAGTGATTTCCGACGAGGCTACCGTGGGCATCTACAACTTCCGAAGTGGCCGCGAGCTGATCGCCGCGATCGAGTCCATGTTCGACAAGGACCTGCGAGTGAACGGCGAGTTCTACGTCGCGCCGGCCTACAACGAGATGATCGGCGACGACGCCCGCATCGTGCACTACAGCATCGGTTCCGAAGGCGCTGGCATGTACGGCCTGGGCATTCCTGCTGACCTTGACCTGTTCCTCGGCCTGTCGGTCAGCCAGGCAGCCACGGCGGGTCGCTGATCATGCAGATCATCAGTCATCGCGGTTACTGGCTGGAGCGGCCCGAGCGCAACCTGAAGGTTGCCTTCGATCGCTCCTTTGACCTGGGCTTCGGCACCGAGACCGACGTGCGCGACGTCGCCGGCCGGCTCGTCATCTCCCATGACATGCCCAGCGGTGAAGAGATGTCCCTGGACGACCTGCTGAGGATCATGGCCGGGCGCAACCTGCCGCTGGCGATGAATATCAAGGCCGATGGCCTGTGCGAGCCGCTCAAGGCGACGTTCGAGGCCCATGGTCACAGCAACTGGTTCGTCTTCGACATGGCGGTACCGGACATGCGCAGCTACCTCGTCAGCGGCGTCTGCACCTATACGCGTCTGAGCGAGGTCGAGCCGGTCCCCGCGTGGCTGAACGAAGCCTATGGCATCTGGCTGGATAGCTTCGGCCGCGAGTGGTACTCGCGGGACCAGCTGGCCGAGCTGCTCGCCGGTGGCAAACAAGTCTGCGTCGTCTCCTCCGAGTTGCATGGTCGCGAGCAACTGCCGCTGTGGCAGCTGCTGGCCGAATTCCAGGGTGCTGCGAATTTGACGCTGTGCACCGACCTGCCTGAATCCGCTCGCTCTTTCTTCAAGGAATGATCTCATGATCAAAGCTGTGATTTTCGACATGGACGGTGTGCTGATCGAAGCGAAGGATTGGCACTACGAGGCTTTGAACAAGGCGCTCAATCTGTTCGGCCACACCATCAGTCGTCATGACCACCTGACCACCTACGACGGGCTGCCGACCTCGCGCAAGCTGAACATGCTCAGTGTCGAGCACGACCTGCCGGTTGAGCTGCACAACTTCATCAACGAAATGAAGCAGGCGTACACGATGGAAATCGTCTACTCGCAGTGCAAGCCCACCTTCAATCACCAGTACGCCCTGTCCTCGCTGAAGAACCGTGGCTACAAGCTGGCCGTGGCTTCCAACTCCATCCGCAACACCGTCGAGGTGATGATGGACAAGGCCCGTCTGGACCAGTACCTGGACCTGAAGCTGTCCAACGAAGACGTCAAGAGTCCCAAGCCCGCACCGGACATCTACACCAAGGCTATCCAGTCCTTCGGTCTGTCGCCCGATGAGTGCCTGATCGTCGAGGACAACGAGAACGGCATTCGTGCCGCCCGCGCTTCGGGAGCTCATGTGCTGGTCGTCGAGGACGTAGCCGACGTCAACCTGGACAACATCACACGCCGCATCGAGCAGATCGAAGCACAGCGGCAAGAGCGGCTGGAGGCCTGATCATGCGCAAACTGAACATTGTACTGCTCGCCGGTGGCGAGGGCGCCTCGGTGAAGGCCGAAAGCAGCTACCCCGATTACCTCTCCGAGCGTGACGGCATCCCTCTGATCCAGCACCTGGTGGAGAACTGCCTTACCCTTGAGCCCGCACGCATCATCTGCATGCTGCCCAAGGACGATATCAGCAAGTACCACCTGCGCAACATGCTGCAGCAGATGACCCCGGTCGCCTCCGTGCAGGCTGTCCAGGCGCTGACCATGGGTGCGGCCTGCACCGCGCTGCTGGCGGCAGAAAGCATCGACAACGATGACGAGCTGCTGATCATCAACTGCAACGAGCTGCTCGATGGCTCGCTTCGCGACATCGTCGGCGGCTTCCGCAACGACCAGTGCGACGCTGGCGTGGTGGTCTTCAAGTCCCTGCATCCGCGCTATTCCTTCGTACGCATGAATGCCGAGGGCTACGTCACCGAGGCCGCCGAGAAGAACCCGATCAGCAACCACGCAGTAGCTGGCCTGTACTGGTTCGACCGCGGCGCGGTGTTCGTCGAGGCGGTGAAGGAGATGATCCGCAAGGACGCCAAGGTGAACGATGCCTTCTACATCGCTCCGGCGCTCAATGAGCTGGTGCTGCTGCACAAGAAGATCGGCACCTTCCGGGTCGAGCCCAGCCAATACCACCCACTGAAGAATACCCACCAGCTGCACGCTTTCGAAACGGTAGGTGCCCGATGAATTCCGCCAACCTGAAGGACATGGTCAAGGGCTGGTTCGTCGGCGGTTTCACCCCCACCGCGTTCAGCACCCAGGCCTGCGAAGTCGCGGTCAAGCCCTATCAGGAAGGTGATGCCGAGGCCGCGCATTACCACAAGATCGCCACCGAGGTGACCCTGGTGCTCTCCGGCGAAGTGGAGATGTGCGGCAAGACCTGGGCCGCCGGCGAGATCATCGTGCTCGAGCCGGGTGACATCACGGCCTTCAAGGCGCTTTCCGATGCCGTCACCGTTGTGGTGAAGATTCCCGGTGCACTGAACGACAAGTATCTCGTAGAAGTATGAAGACGATTCAGCTCCAACATGATGCAAGGCTGGGCTATCTGGCGCCCAAGCAGCTCCGCCACATTCCCGCCGAACTGGCCTTGACGGAGAACTGCCAATGGCTGTTTTCATTCCGGCAGTTCAAGGGAAAGAAGCCGGATGTCTCGGTCAGGAAGCTGCACGCCGCGAAGCGGCCGTTGGACATCTATGGGGCTGGCTCGTACTGCTTCTATGGTGTGCAGAGTGACTCTCCGCTAAGCCCGCTTTTGCTGTGGGATGCTGCGCATTTTCTGGCGGTCGGACAGAGCCTGACGCTCATCGAGGATGCTCCCACTGACAGCTTCCTGGACCGCGATTACTTCCGCGACGCATTGGTCTGCACTGAGCGCTCCGCAAGCCGGGTCACCTATCAGAAAAAGGCCACTCTGCCGGCGCAGTCAGATGATGATCTGGACAGCTGGACCTTCGGCCTGCCAGTCGGCCCGGAAGATGCCACGGTGCTTAATGCCGTGGTGCAGCGCATCCTCGAGCTGGATATCCCGAACAAGGAAATCCTCCTTTGCGGTGTGCCGGGAAAGAACTTCCGTTACTTCGATCAGGTTCGCATTGTCGGCGAAGATATCACCGCGCCTCCGGTGCAGATATGCAAGAAGAAGAACCGCCTGGCCCAGGAGGCTCGCTACAGCAATCTGGTGATCCTGCACGACCGTGTATTTCTGCCCAGCCATTTCGGCGAGATGGTTCGTCGCTTCGGTCCGCGTTATCCATTGATGACGTTGCAGAGCCTGTTCTTCGATAACGTTCGCAACTTTGGTCCGCGTCGCTATTCCGACTATGGCATGGCCATGGGTAGCATTGGTCAGGGTATGAAGGGGCTGCATCGTACGGCAGATGCTGCCGTCAGCATCGCTCCGGCACTGTTCGCGGAGATCGAGCGCACCGGCTTCTGCTTTGCCAGCCCCATGCGCTACTCCAAGGATCTGAGCTACCCAACTGGCAGCCTGTACATTTGCCGCAAGGAAGTATGGAACGCCTTCCCGCTGGATGAGTCGCTGCTGTGGGCCGAGTTCGAAGACATCGAGCATGGTATCCGGGCGTCTCATGGTGGTGTGCCAACGCGAGTGAATCCCTACGGCATCACCCAATCGATCACCTCCCGCGCGCTATTGGGCGTGGAGTCGCCGGTTGAATCGATCAACGGACGTTATGTTGCGACCGGTCCCTCGTTGCTGTCGGCCTTGCGCAAGAAGCCTCTGCTTCGCTTCTCTGCCGACGAGGCGTTGATCCGCCTGCAGCGTTTCGCGCAGAAGTACGTTGCAGCGGATGCGGCACTGCACATTCCCACCGGCATGAAGACCATCAGCTCGCGAGCCTGGCTCAAACTGGTGGATCGGGTTGTGCAGAACTGCAGTTTTGGCAACGATCTGGATTCGGTTCTGGCTTTCATCAAGGACTACGAGAAATGGGTGCTCCTTGATCAGTTGCCCAACACCATGGTCGAAGCCATCGCCTTCAGTTTCCAGGACGATCCCCGCGCGGCCAAACGCAATCTGGTCTACGGCAGCAGCGAGTTCCGCAACATGCTGCGCCAGCGACCCTTGCAGAGTTGGTTCTTCCAGAGCCTCGGCGATTATTTCCATCCTCGCGCGCTGGCTTTGCCCGGAACGCTGATGTCCGCCATCAGCCTCTACCGGCGTAACGGAGGGGTTTTCTATTTCCCCGGGTTCACTGATTGCGTGAGAGCGATCCATAACTCCACTCCCTTCCGTTCGTATGTGGAGCGCATCGGATGAAGATATTTCTGATTTCCCAGGAGTCGGCAAGCGGACGGTTGCCTGAGGTGGCTGGCTATCTTTCTCAAATCGAGCTGCCGGCAACGCTACTGACGCCCGTGGTGGTGATCGACGAACGCGAGTGGCGGAGAGAAAAGGGGGCTCAGTTGCCCTCGTCGCGCAGCTTCCAGCTGGATGACTTTCTGCATGCCCGCGGTAGTGTGGCAAACGGTGAAATCACGGCAGACGCGAATGTTGTCGGTGACAAGCTTTGTGCCACCGAGGAGTCCTGGCTTTTCATCGATCTTGGTCTGCATCACCAGACTGTCAGCAAGGATTTCATCCGCAAACTGGCGACTTTCACGTTTCTGTTTCGGGGGCTGCAAGGCCGAAGCCTGGTACTGCTGATGCCTCGGCTGTACCTGGGTTTCATGGGGCGCTATGTGAATGAGGTGTTCAACAACGTTCCGGCGAGCTTCAGTGCGGATGACGGTGCAAGTCGCTTCAGCCTGTTCCTGCTCTCCACCGTGGTGGAAAAGCTTTACATGAGTTCCCCTGTAGTTGCCTGGCCGATCTCCAAGGCCCGGCAGTTGGTTCGCTTCTTCTACGAACGGCTGATTCGGGTGAAAGCATGACGACCCTCGACGACTGCGCAGGAGCCACTGCATGAAGCGCAGAAGTATGGTCCTGGGCATGGGGATCGGCGTTTTTGCAGGGGCTGCTGGAGGCCTGGCCGGTTTCACGCTCGGAGTGCGAAGCACGGAAAAAAGCCCGGATCTCCAGGCCTTTTTGCAACGCAACGTGGGCGTGAAGTTCCACCACCTGCCGACTGCGTTGCTGCTCAAACTCTATTCGCGTCGACTGACGGACGCTGATCGAGTGGCGCTTGTACATGACCTGGTGCATCACAACAGCGCCTTGTTCGTAGTCGATCCGTATAAGCGCTCGCTTGGTACACCCGGTTTCTACAGGGTGGTCAGCTGATGTTCGTGGAGACCCTGATCATCGGTAATGGCTTCGCTGGACGCACGGTGGCCCGCGGACTGAAAGGGTCGTGCCTGATCGTCGAGCGTGGTGAAAAATTCAATATCTTCGAGCGTCGCCAGCGCTTCATGCAAATGCAGGCGGATGATCGCCATGATGCCCTCATTCGCCGAGCCTATCTCTCCAGGCACGCGTTCAATACCCCGGAGGATCTGCCGGACGATTGCGCATCGGATTACATCCTGGTCGATGGTGGTTGCTCCAACCACTGGGGCGGCCTGAGTTTCCGTCTGACAACCAACGTCTTTGCACGCGACGCGGAGTCGTTCCGCTGGCCATTCAGCTACCAGCAGGTCGAGCCCTACTATCGTGATGCTGAGCAGCTTCTTCGCATCAGCGCGGATCCGCGCGACCCTGATGGGCGAAACCCGCTGAGCGCCATCAAGGGCGCCAGCCACTGGCATCAGTCGTTGCAGTCCTATTTCCCGCAGGCATACATCGGTGCTCAAGCGCATAACCTGTCTGTCGCCGATACCCAAGGACAGGGAGTATGTATGGGGGCAGGGGACTGCGAACTCTGCCCAATGGACGCGAAGACCCGATCGCTGCATATCCGTAACGATGTCGAGGTGCTCAATGAGGTCATGGTCGAGCACTTGCGCTTCGAAGGTGACAAGGCTGTCGAAGCGATCTGTCAGACTCCCAAGGGGCAACTGAAAATACGCTTCGACCGAGTGGTGGTGGCTGCACATGGCGTCGAATCGCTGAAGCTGTTGTGGAAGAGCAATCTTCCGCCGGCCACTCCTCAGGAGTTCATGGGCCACTACTATCAGGACCATGCCGTTGCCGAACTGGCCTGTTATCTGCCTGGCGCGAGGATTCCGTATTTCCAGGTCAATACTGCGGCCCAGGTGGTTATTCCCGAGCTGTCTGGCGAACTTGATGGGATCGAATACACCACGCTGGGACTGATGACACCGCCGAGCAGTCAGGCCCTGGCTGGTTCGCTGGATATTGACAAGCTCAATGCGGGCGCCGTCGAGGAAGCGATCGCCGACCTGGCGGGGACCATGAGCCTTTACATCCTGCTGGAAGTTCCGCCTGAGTGGGATGTATCACTCTTCTACGATGCTGGTGGAGTGCACATGGACTCCGACGGCTATCACGGTAACAAGCACCTCTACGACAAGGTCATCGAGGCCATCTACACGAAGATGCGAGCCTTGGGTGTCGTTCCGTTACTGTCGGCCGAACAGCGGCACTATCGCAATGCGTTCGGTACCCATCATCTGGTCGGGATGCTGAACATGAGCGATGGAGACAACGGGGTAGTCGATGCTGACTTCCGCCTGAAAGGAAGCGCCAATGTCTATGTCGCCGGCTCGTCTCTCTTCCCTCGCTGCGGTTCGCGAAATCCGACTGTGACCGTGGTGGCTTTGGGAATGATGCTGGCAGACAAGCTGAACGATAACGTATGACCATCGACTCCAGCCAATTGACGGTGCTACTCCAGGGGCCGCTGCGCGAGGCCGGCGAAGATATTGCCGGTCGTGCCATCGAGTCGATTCGTGAGCATTTGCCGCGCGCGCAGATCGTGCTGTCCACTACCGATACCGGTCCAATGCCGACATACGACGATGTGCTGATCGTGGTAGACCACTCCGCGGTTCATCTCAATGACGTCAATGGCAATGTCAATAACGTCAACAAGCTCATTTCCAGTATGGCCAATGGCCTGGCGGTGGCGGAGCGCGAGTACTGCCTCAAGCTGCGCACCGATCATCTGGTGCTTGGGGACCGAGTGCTCTCGTTGCTGGGCGAGGGGCAGAAAGCCCAGCTCTTCGGCGAGCGAATCAGCGTCTCCAATCTCTTTCTGCGTAACCCGACCCGGTTGTCCTACCTGTTTCATCTCACCGATACCCTGCAGTTCGGCCGGACGCAGGACTTACGCAAGCTCTGGAATATAGGCGCGCTGCCACAGGACTACGTCTATCTGAAGGATGGGCCTCGCACTAACCCGATCGGTACCTTCCAGGGCTTCACGTCGTTCCGTCTACTGCCCGAGCAGGCAATATTCCTGCGCTTTGCTCAGTTGAGCGGATTGCAGCTGGACCTACCGCATATCTCCTATACGAGTTATGCGTTGTTCTGTGCCTGGGAAGACCTGCTGGCGGAGAATTTCGAGGTGCACGACTGGCATCGCTTGATGATCCTGCCGCCCAAACGCTTTCTCAGCCGCCCCTATTCGCCAGAGTCGGTCATGACCCGGAGCGAACTGCAGTCCCTGCGCAAAAGACGCGCGCCGCGGCAACGGGCACTGCGCTATGCCCATCTGCTGATCAACAAATACCTGCTTTGCTGGTTCCGGCGCCGCTGGCTTGTCTCTGTCGCTTCACTGCTGCTGTTCTCGCTGTCTTCGGAGGTCGCGGTGAACGCGCGGGAACTGTATCGGCGCCTGACTGGTGCCCGGCGGGTCTGAAGCGAACCCTCTACTCAAGTTGATAACAATCCCCTCAGGAGTCACTTTCATGAACAAACTGTTCGTCGTTGGCGCGGCATTGCTTGCCCTAACCGGTTGCGACAAACCTGCAAATACCGTCGCGAAGCCGTCGGTAGCCAGCGTTCCGCAGCAGAACGGCCAATACCTACGCTTCAATCAGTTGGCTAACGGTGAGACTCGCCTAGAAGCTCATCGCATCGTGGGCAAGGTAGTGAAGGTCATCAGTGGCTATCCGGGTTTCGCTGTCGATCCGGGTAAGTTTCCGGATGTCAGCCCTCTGGTCGTGCGGATCAAGGACTGTGGCGTCATCACTTTCCGCAAGTCCACCAGTGGCGCTGACGGAATGTCGGCTGAGCGCACCGATGTCAGCGGCTTCAATGACCAGTGCCCCATCCAGAACCTCGATGGCACCTGGACACCGCTGACGGCAGGTATCTGATGTCTGCTGGCGTCTGCTTGCCATGAGGATCCTGCACTTCTACAAGACCTTCGGCCTGGAGCAATACGGTGGTGTCGAGATGTTCATTCGGCACCTGACCCATGCGACCTCGATCCAGGGTTGCCAGAACACTGTGCTGTCTCTGGCGAAGGAGCCGATGAAGCCCGTGACGACCTCCAGCTTCCGTCTGGTCCAGGCAAAGCAGGATCTGCAAATCGCGTCGACTGGGTTTTCCTGGTCTTCGTTGGGCGCATTCGCGCGCCTTGCGAGGCAAGCGGACGTCATCCACTACCATTTTCCCTGGCCCTTCATGGACCTGGTCCATTTGCTTAAAGGCCTGGGCAAACCTAGTGTGGTGACCTATCACTCGGATATCGTGCGGCAGAAGGCTTTGCTGCAACTCTATCGCCCCTTGATGCGAGCCTTTCTGGGACGAGTCGATTCGATTGCCGCGACCAGCCCCAACTACCTGGAAAGCTCAACTGTCCTGCAGCGTTATCAGGAAAAGGCCTGCTCCATTCCCATAGGCCTGGAGCAGGACCTCTACCCGCGCCCGGATGTCACCGAGGTGGGCAAGTTGCATCGGCATTATGGTGAGCGTTTCTTTCTGTTCGTTGGTGTGCTGCGCTACTACAAGGGCTTGCACTATTTGCTCGAAGCGGTGAAGTCGGCGCCTTGGCCGTTGCTGATCGTCGGTGCCGGGCCGATGGAGCAGGAACTCATGCAGATGGCAACGGCGCGCGGCCTGAGCAATGTGCATTTCCTGGGGCAGGTCAGCGAGCAGGAAAAGATCGATCTGATGTGGGCCTGCTATGGCGTGATCTTCCCCTCGCACCTGCGCTCGGAAGCATTTGGCATCGGCTTGCTGGAAGGTGCGATGATGGGCAAGCCGCTGATCTGCAGCGAGATTGGCACTGGCACCAGTTTCATCAATCAGCACGAGGAAACCGGCATCGTGGTTCCACCAGCCGACGCCTCGGCACTGCGCCAGGCCATGCAGAGGCTGTGGGACGATCCTGCACTAGCCGCAAGGTATGGCGAGGCTGCACGTGCTCGATTCCTCGCTATCTTCACTGCGCGTGGGATGGGGGAGGCCTACGCTGAACTTTACGCACGCGTGGCCGGGCAACAGCGCACTGGGCAATCACCCGCTCAATGAAAAGCGCCCGGCATCCCGCCGGGCGTTCTCATTTCACTCCAACACCTACTGCTGATGCAGCTTCCACGCATCCCCATGGGGCGCGGTGCCCTTGTCGTAGGGTCGGAACAGGGTCATGTAGGCCAGGCCCAGGACGATCACGATGCCGCCCACCAGGATGATCCCGTAGTTCAGGTACCAGGGCGCATCCGGCGTGCGCGGCCAGGACATGTTGATGATCGCCAGCACGCCGTAGGTCAGCGCCAGGATGTTCACGATCCAGCCCCAGTTGCCCAGGGTGAAGGCGCCGCTCGGCTTCCAGCCGCGCAGGCGGGCGAACAGGGCGCCGCCGACGATCATCTGGAACGACAGGTAGATGCCGATGGCGGCGAAGCTGACCACCATGGCAATGGCATTCTGCAGGTAGAAACCGGCGCAGACGATCACGCTTGGGATCACGCCGCAGGCGATCAGTGCAGCCACCGGTACGTGGGTGTTGGGCGACAGGCGTTTGAGCAGGCCGCTGCCCATCACCATTTCGTCGCGGGCGTAGGAGTACAGCAGGCGGCTGGCAGCAGCTTGCAGGCTGAGCACGCAGGAGACGAACGAGACGATGATCACCGCCATCACCAGGCGCGCGCCGGCCACGCCGAAGGCGTTGTCGAGGATGGTGGTCATCGGGTCCTTGTCGGCGCCGGAGATCACTGCCTGCATGTCCGGTACCGCGAGGATCAGCGCCAGGGCGGCGAAGATGGCTGCGCCGCCGCCGATCCAGATGGTCATGCGCATGGCCTTGGGAATCCGGCGGCTGGGGTTCGGGGTTTCCTCGGCGACATCACCGCAGGCCTCGAAGCCGTAGTAGAGGAACATCCCCGCCAGCGAGGCGGTGAGGAAGGCTGGCCAGTAGCTGCCGTCGATGCGGATGTCGAAGGTGTTGAACAGCACCGAGAACGGCTGGTGACGCTCGAAGATCAGCAGATAGGTGCCGATCACCAGCGCGCCGAGCAGTTCGCAGATAAAGCCGAACATCGCCACGCGGGCCAGCAGCTTGGTGCCGGACAGGTTGAGCAGGGTGGCGATCACCGTCAGCGCCAGGGCGACGAAGGTGTTGGTCACCGGCGTGGATTCGAAGCCGAGCAGTGTGGCGATGTACGGGCCCGCGCCAAGTGCCACGGCGGCGATGGTCACGCACAGCGACACGGAGTAGATCCAGCCGACCATCCAGGCCCAGCGCTTGCCCACCAGGCGCCGAGCCCATGGGTAGACGCCACCGGAGATGGGGAATTGCGAGACGACTTCGCAGAAGATCAGGCACACCAGCATCTGGCCGATACCCACCAGCAGGTAGGACCAGAACATCGGCGGTCCGCCGGCGGCCAGGCACAGGCCGAACAGGGTGTACACGCCGACCACCGGCGAGAGGTAGGTGAAGCCCAGGGCGAAGTTCTGCCAGAGGGTCATGCTGCGTTCGAAATTGGAGGTGTAGCCCAGCGCGCGTAGTTGCTCCGCGTCGCGGTCCAGGGCGGCGCCTGGCTGGATAGAGCTGTTCATCGTGGGGTTCCTGTCTGAGGTTTTCGCGTCGGCAGCCAATCGGGTGCAACGGAAAGCGTTGTTGTTATTGTTCGGCGCGCGGCATCAGCCGCGCGCCGTCTTGCTCCAAACCTCTCGTGTTCCGGATCGCGTTACAGCTTGATCCAGGTCGCCTTCAGCTCGGTGTACTTGTCGAAGGCGTGCAGCGACTTGTCGCGCCCGTTGCCAGACTGCTTGAAGCCGCCGAAGGGCGCGGTCATGTCGCCGCCGTCGTACATGTTCACCCACACGCTGCCGGCGCGCAGGGCACGGGCGGTGAGGTGGGCCTTGGAGATGTCGCGGGTCCAGACTGCCGCCGCCAGCCCGTACGGGGTGTCGTTGGCAATGCGGATCGCTTCTTCGGCGTCCTCGAACTCGATGACCGAGAGTACCGGGCCGAAGATTTCCTCGCGGGCGATCTTCATCGCGTTGCTCACGCCGTCGAACAGGGTCGGCTCGACGTAGGTGCCACCGGTTTCCTCCAGCACGCGCTTGCCGCCGGTGAGGATCTTCGCGCCTTCGTCCTGGCCTGCCTGGATATAGCCGAGCACCTGCTCCAGCTGGCGACCATCGACCAGGGCGCCGACGTTGGTTTCCGGGTCCAGCGGATGGCCGGCTTTCCAGCCTTTGAGCGCCTCGACCACCAGCGGCAGGAACTTCGCCTTGATCGACTTCTGCACCAGCAGGCGAGATCCGGCGGTGCAGACTTCGCCCTGGTTGAAGGCGATGGCGGCGGCGGCAGCTTCGGCGGCGGCCTGCAGGTCCGGGGCATCCTCGAAGACGATGTTCGGGCTCTTGCCGCCAGCTTCCAGCCAGACGCGCTTCATGTTCGATTCGCCGGCGTAGACCATCAGCTGCTTGGCGATCTTGGTGGAGCCGGTGAAGACCGCGGTGTCCACATCCATGTGCAGCGCCAGGGCCTTGCCGACGGTATGGCCGTAGCCGGGCAGCACGTTCAGCACGCCGGCCGGCAGGCCAGCGTCGATGGCCAACTGGGCGATGCGGATGGCGGTCAGCGGCGAGCGCTCGGACGGCTTGAGAATCACCGAGTTGCCGGTGGCCAGCGCCGGGCCAAGCTTCCAGGCCGCCATCATCAGCGGGAAGTTCCACGGCACGATGGCGGCGACCACGCCCACCGGTTCGCGGGTGACCAGGCCGAGCTGGTCATGGGCGGTCGCAGCGACTTCGTCGTAGACCTTGTCGATGGCCTCGCCGCTCCAGCGCAGGGAGTCGGCGGCGCCTGGCAGGTCGACGTTCAGCGAATCGCCGATGGGCTTGCCCATGTCCAGGGTTTCCAGCAGCGCCAGCTCCTCGGCATGTTCTTCCAGCAGGGCGGCGAAGCGGATCATCACGGCCTTGCGGGTGGCTGGCGCTTCACGCGACCAGACGCCGGAGTCGAAGGTGGCGCGGGCGCTCTGCACGGCACGCTCGGCGTCGGCGGCGTCACAGCTGGCGACCTTGGCCAGCAGACGGCCATCCACCGGGCTGATGCAATCGAAGGTGTCGCCGGAGGCGGCGGCGAGGTACTCGCCCTGGATGAAGGCGCGGCCTTCGATCTTCAAGGCCTTGGCGCGGGCTTCCCATTCGGCGCGGGTTGGCTGGCTCATGCGTATCGCTCCTCGTTCTTGCTGTTGTGGGCGGAGACGGCCTGCGGACCGTCGCTGGCAAATACATTTGAAACCATATCTTAAGATTTTGCGGTTGCCAATACAGGTCGAAAAATGAACGTTTCAAAGCTCTTTTCAGAGCGAAATACCTTGCTGAAAGTGCCGAAAGCGATTTAAAAATATGGAGACATAGTTTTGAACGAAGGTGCTGCCAGCCTGCAGATAGACTTCGTCATCACCGCCAGAACAGGAACTTTTCGCGCAGGAAGCGTCCGCCCCAAGCGCCCCCTTCGCACTGCCGCCTATGAACGAATTCAGGAAAGTCCGCCCCGCCAGCTTCATGCGCCTGCGCCAGGAAGGGCGCACCGAGGAAGTCGCGCGCCGTCTGGTGGAGGTGGTCGATCTCGGCCTCTACGCCGAGGGCGAGCAACTGCCCAGCGAAAGCGAGTTGGCCATGCAGTTCGGCGTCGCCACCGTGACCCTGCGCGATGCGCTGGCGGATTTGCGCGAACGCGGCGTGATCGAAACCCGCCGTGGGCGTAATGGCGGGAGTTTTGTCTGCTCGCCGCAGCACACGTCCGAGGACGCTCTGCTGGGGCAACTGCGCCAGATGAGTGCGCTGGAACTGCGCGACCTGGGCGACGAGCATGTCGCCATCGCCGGCGCCGCTGCGCGCCTGGCGGCGCAACGCTCCACCTCCGATGAGCAGGCGCGCATCGCTCAGTACCTGGATGCGCTGGCGAACGCCACGACTCGGCAGGAACAACGCCGCGCCGATGCGCGTTTCCATATCGAGATTGCCGTCGCCGCCCAGTCCGTGCGCCTGACCCACGCGGAGACGCGCCTGCAGGCGGAAATCGGCGAATGGCTTTGGCTGCTGGTGGAAGGCTTTCCGGGCGCTGCGGCCATCGAGCAGGAACACCGCGCCATTCTCGAAGCGATCAGTGCGGGCGACTCGAATCTCGCCAGCGCGCTGGCCGAAGCCCACGTCACCCGGGGCATCAGGCGGCTGATCAATCTGCGCCTGAGCTTGCTGGCCGACGACGGCTGAGTGGCACAACGCTTGCTGCTTTCCGGCGCGCACGAGTGGGTGCGCAGCGAACCGACTGAGCGGGCCTCTCTGGCCTGCGCGATAACAAGAACAGCGAGGCACGCGGTCATGTCCAGCGAACAACCCTCGGATGAACTCCAGCGCTGCGCCCAGCGCATTGACGCTTCCATCCGTAACGTTTTCCAGCGTCTCGACGAACTGGCGGGCGACGTCGTGGCGATCTGGCGGGCGCTGGCGGAGGAAGGCAAGCGTCCGTCCTCGAAGGATCTCGGTGCACTGCGCCCGCGCATCCAGCACGACCTCACCGATGACGGTACGCGTCTGCACGGCACCGGTGTGGTGATCGAGCCGGGAGAACTGGCCGACCAGGACATGTACCTGGAGTGGTGGTACCACGGCCGCGGCGACAAGGTCGTGCCCATGAGCCTGAACTTCAACCGGCGCAGCGAGAGCTTCTACAACTACCTCAACATGCCCTGGTTCTCGCGCCCGCGCGCCAGCGGCCAGCCCTCGGTGGTCGGGCCCTTCGTCGATCTCTATGGCACCGACCTGTACATCCTCGCCTTCTCCGTACCGATCCAGGTAGATGGCCGCTTCATCGGCGTCGCCGCCGCGGATATTGCCCTGCATGAGTTCGAGGGCGTGTTGCTGGGCAACCTGATGCAGATGGGGCATGAGGCCTTGGTGGTCAACGGCGAGGGCCGCGTGGTGGCCGCAAACACTGCCAACTGGTTCGCTGGCGACCTTGCCTACCGCTCGCTGGGGCGCGATGCGCAGGGCCGCGAACAGGAGCTGGCAGCATCCTTTTCCCACTGGGCAGTCATCGAACGACCGCTGAACCGCCGACTGTCCGGCGCGGCCTGAGGCTGCCAAACGCTGCGCAATTGGCTAGGCTAGGGCGGTTCCCAACCTGACGGAAACCGCCATGAGCCAGTCGCTCGACACACTGCCCGACTTCGAACCGCTGAGCGCCGTGGATGCTCGCGTACTCGGATGCCTGATCGAAAAGCAGCTCACCACGCCCGAAGCCTACCCGCTGACCCTCAACGCCCTGGTCACCGCCTGCAACCAGAAAACCAGCCGCGACCCGGTGATGAACCTCACCCCCGGTCAGGTCGGCCAATCCCTGCGCCACCTCGAAGGCCGCGAGATGACCCGTCTGGTGATGGGCAGCCGCGCCGACCGCTGGGAGCAGCGGCTGGACAAGGCGTTGGAGCTGGTCAAGCCGCAGGTGATACTGCTCGGCCTGCTGTTCCTGCGCGGCCCGCAGACGCTCAACGAACTGCTCACCCGCAGCCAGCGCATGCACGACTTCGACGACACCGAGGAAGTTCGCCACCAGCTCGAACGCCTCGCCGGCCGCGGCATGGCCATGCAGTTGGAACGCCTGGGCGGCCAGCGCGAAGACCGCTATATGCATTTGCTGGGCACCGAGGAGGACCGCGAGGCCGCCATCGCCGCCAGCGGTAGCCGAGCTTCTGGAGAGCGTAGCGACAGCGGCGGTCATGACGAAGGGCGACTGGTCGAGCTGGAAGGCCGCATTGCGGCTCTCGAAGAGCGTCTCGCCCTGCTGGAGCTGGGCGTCTCGCGCGACTGATGCGATGCACCGCGCAGGTGGACCCAGGTCAATCTGCGCGACGCTAATCCAGCGTTAAGATTTGCCGCCGATAGTTAGGCTTGACCCTTGCTGCACCCGGAGCTTTCTCATGAGCCATAAACCCTCCCAGGCCCAGCTGAATGCAGTGCTCAGCCAGCTCACGGAAAGCGACTTCAAATCCATCAGCGATCTGAGCGGGCCGCGCGAAGCCAACCTCCTCGCCATACGTGAGCTGTTCCGCCAGGGGCTGATCAAGGGTGTGCTGATTGATGACCCTTTCGGTACCGAAGACGACGACGGCCCGCTGCTGTGCAATGCCGAACGGTTGCGCCTGCGGAAGCCTTGTGCCCAAACGGTAGGGGAAGAGCGTGCCGAGTTGCTGATGCCGCGGCTGGGGTTCCTCACGCTCTAGGCAAATCGCAGACAAGAAAAAAGGCGCTGTGCTTGAGGCTCAGCGCCTTTTTCTTTGGACTTGGTGGAGCCGGGGGGATTTGAACCCGTTTTTTGGCTTGGCCATTGATGGTCATTATTGGCTAACACGGCAGAAATAGGGGCTTTCAGCAGGGGCATATAGGCCATTGATAGCAAGTGGTGGCAAGTGATTTCGACACTTTTTCGACTCGCACAACGGGACGATCTTGCTAGGCTAGGCGCATCCAGGCCGGCTTCGAAGGGAAGGCTTGCTGTTTTCAAGGACTGATTAGGCTACGAACCCCATGCGGTCACTCCAGGATATCTTCTCGGAAATTGCGAGTGTGCCCGACTTCTTCGAGCACCAGATTGACTCCGTTCATTATCGAAATGGCTGGGGCGACTCTCCGCTGCATGTCGTCAGCTGCTGGGGTGACTGCGAAGCCATCCGCGTTCTTGTCGCCGCCGGAGCTGATATCAACCTGCCTGGAGAGACTGGCTTTACTCCACTTCATTGTGCTGTAGAGCAGGACCGCCCGGAAGCCATAGCACTGCTTCTCGAACTCGGTGCTGAGATCATCAAGGATGCCAATGGGCTAACACCCGCTGATCTGGCATCTTCGCTAGGTCATGTGGACGTACTCGCAGCGCTGACCGTATCCCCAAGAGAGTAGGGATCTGAACCCGTTTCTCGCCATTGTCATTGATAGCCATACTTGGATATTGCTAGGCGGTGCACTGTCATCCGCGATTGGTAACTGGGTTTTGCGTGCAAGAGCTGGTCAGTATTTTCGACAGGCCTCAGCTGCTATTGTTTAAGTCTAGCAGTCTTGCTAGGAGGCCTGTACGGTCGGCTCCTTCATGAAATTGCGCGTTATATAGGCATATGCGGTGAGCTCGTTTTTATCTGATGACTTGCTCATGGTTCAGGGGCGTTCGAAAGGCTTTCATAGAATTTTATTAAGTTATTTAGCTCGTCCTCTAGCTTAATAGAGATATCTATTAAGCTAGCGGTTTCCTCGCAGTTTTCATCAACTAAAGGATCGCTCTCGCTTTTTCTCAACGCCAGAACATCATAAGCCATATTTCGAAAGTTTAGAATGTGGAGTCTCAGATTTTCAGATAGAAATATCACTGAAGAGTCATAGGCTCTTCCATACTCTTTGAGCCTTTTCAGAAGAGCCTTGCGCTCTTTTTTGAAGGCTTTTTCGTCGCCTTGGAGATCATGCTCCAAATGGGTGGTGATATCCGTATCGATGCCCATGTGGATATCTAAGATGGCTACTACTGCCTGAAATCTTCTTTCCGAGAACTTCAGAGCTATCGACTTTCTAACATCTTGAGTCGCTTTAGCTCGTTCTGCCTCTGCGATCAGGCTGACTTTGTAAGCCTCAAGTTCCCTCTGCATAGAAGCTTGCTGCTTAGCGAGTTCCATTGCGAAACCCGCCTTTAAATGTTCAACTTCAGATGCCAATGACTTAGCGAGAATTGATTTTATTTTTTCGCGATAATAGTATGCAAGAAGACCACAAAGAACCAGGAAAAATGGAGTGGACCTTGCTATGTAGTCCAAGGCGTTCGTATACCACGCAATATTGCTTGCTACAGATTCTAATGACATTCCTTTCCTTGACTCCATAGTAAGGTTAAAGCTGAATAATTATTTCAGTGTGGCTTGCTAAAGTAAGGGGAAGACGTAGCTATCAATCCCCACATGCTTCGGATTTTCTCTGCATTGTTCGCTCCGTGGGGTGCTGGCTATGCTGCTGCCACCAGAACTGGCACTGGGATGATTTGAAGCGCTCTTCCTGTTCCGCTCTGGCTTGTTCTGCATGTTTTTGAGCAATCTGCTCAGCGCGTCGCTGTTCTCTAGCGTCTTCCGCAACCGCCATTCTCTGCTGCATTGCTGCCTGCGCGCGTCTGGAGTCCTGCTCGGCTTGCTTCATAGACTGCTGCATGTAGGCAGCGGCTTCGTTGAAGGCGGCCTTGATGCGCTGTTCCTGGATGTAGTCGTAGAGAAGCTTCCCGCCCCATAGACCACTGACGATGATGATCGCAGCCAGGATGATGGCGTGGCTGGGGTCCATGGGAGTGTGGGCGTGGCGGGGTGGTGTAGCTTTGTGGCCTCGACGCTCGTTGCGATCGTCGATTTCCTCGTCCATTTCGAAGCTCAGGCTTTTGAGTTGCTCGTCAATCTCGCGCTTTTCCATGCACGTCGTGTCCTTGCTTGCAGAGAGGCCGCCTGATAACAGGAGTGTCAGACCTGGCCTCTTCTTTTTCCACTATCTCTCGGCCGCTGGAGCGCCATGCGTACCAGCGTTTGCTCACTTCAGTGGTGAGCGTCACCCCGCGCCTTGATTGGCCAAATTTTGATTCGCGTCTTCGTAGTCAGGGCTGGTTTGCCCTACCTCTGGCATCACTTCGCCGGTCAGCAACCACCAACGGAACTGCGGGAAAACTTTCGCGATTGCCAGAATTTCCTCTTCCTTGATTTCCCTGTTCTTGGACGGGTTTTTCAGGTTGCTCCAGGTGTAGCGGCTGATTCCCGTTAGCTCCTCGAGCTTAGGAAGCCGGATATCGGACCACGACAGAATGGTTATGACGCGCTGTTTGATCATTACTTATTCATCTAAATAAACTCTAGTCAAATTGACTTGAGCTGAATATGCTTCATTCCAGCTAGAGTCAATCTGACTTTAGCTGTTGCCAGTATTGACCAGCATAGTGCAGCAAAGGCCATGAATGTAGAAGGACTCAACCTGTCTCAAAAAGACCTTTCTAGCCCGCCTCCAGTGATGCCCTGGAGAGAGTTCGCTGATTGGATTCGCATGGGTGACCGCCATGACGTTGTCTGGGGCTGGATTCGCAACGGCTATATCCCCCACGAGAAAGTCGGCAAGCACGTGCTGGTCAACGTCGCGCTATTCACCAGCCAGCTTATGGAAAAGGAGTTGCCCCTATGAGCGAACACGAATCGAGCCCCGACATTTGCACCATCCCCGCCTTCGCCGAAATGTGCGGAGTGAGTGTTGAAGAAGCTGAGGAATGGGTGCGTAACGGCACCATCCCCAGCACCACCATGGGGGAAATGCAGGTGGTGAACATGGTCCGCTTCCGAGCTGAGCTGCTCAGTGGCAAAGAGAGTTTCGAAGCGGGGGACTACACCAATGACTAGCAACCGTGTCTCCCTGGATACCGAAAGCGCCCTGACCTATCTGGGGCAAACCGTCCTCTTCGAATTGGTATGGGAACAAGACCCCGAGCCGCTCTGGTGTCTCCTTCATGTTGTTGGCGTCGTCCTGGCACTCGAAGGCGTTAACAGTGATCCCTACTTCCTCGTCGTCGCGGCCAACGGCGAGGGGCACTACCCGAACGAATTGTTCTGGTCTGACATTCGCACGATCCGGGTGATGCGGCACCGCGACCGGCATGGTTCCGGCAACGTACTGGACCGCATCGCCCACCCTAACGATACGCGCTCAAGGGCCGCGCTCCCGGCTCGTCGGAACAGCCCTACCGTTCCGGCGAACGGAAGCACGGGCGTAGCGAACCCTTGAACGCATGCCCGCCATCAGCCTTGGCCGGTGAGCGTGGGGCAGCTTCTCCGCCCCGCGCTCCCGAGCCCTCGGCGGCAAGAGCGGGATGACAAGGGCAGAGCCCTTGGTGTTGGGCGATGCAGGTCGTGCATACCAGAGCGGAGTGAATGGGCTTAATTGGATAGTGTTGGACTACGTTTCCGGCCCCATTCCCCTTCGGCATAGCCCCGTTCCAGCACCTGTTTTTGTGGTGAGATAACCACAGCGGCGCGCCCCAGAGCCCCGTTTCAGAGCCTCTCAATTTCATCATTTCCGAACGCTGAATCACTGGCGCGAGCGCCTGCATTCCGGCGACGGGCACGCTCATGCCCAGGAAATGCAAACGAGGAAAACGCGATGAGCCTAGAGGGACTGATCAACGTCGTTGCTCTCGTGCTGACGGCCTACCTCCTGGGCGGCGGCGCTCAGCTCAAGCAGCCCATCATCCCTTCCTGCTGGATCAGTCCGGTGCAGCTGGAGTGCTGGACGTTCGCCGCGACGCCGGCCGGGAGCGCCAGGCACGAGCGGTAGGCCGAAGGCGCGGCGACGTCCCTGTAACACGTCTAACAACACACGTAGCGAATTGGACATTAATGGATAACGTTGGAGAATTCAGATGGCAAAGTTTGGTGATCAGCGTCGACTGCTCGTTCAACCTGACGGTCAAATCATCGAGTCACCGCGAGGCCGCCTCTTCATCGACGGCTATACGGCGAAAATGACCGACCTTTCCGGGGTGCGCGTTTTGCGCTGCGGCGTGGATACCGTCCGCCAGTTGTACAACGGACTGATTCGCCCCGAGGTCATCGCGCTATTCGACTCCCAGGAACCTTTCGTCGAGTTCGCCGGCTACGAGTGGTCCAAGGGGCGTATCGGGCGCGACTCCGGGTATCAGTTCCGTCTGCAGAATGCAGACCTCGGCCTGATCCTGCTGATCAAGAATCACAACATGAAGCTGGAGAGCATCGGCTCTCACCTCAAGATTGAGGTTTCGCCACATGCGATTGATGGCGTAGCTCCGAAGGCGCTCCAGGGACTTATGGATTCCCTCGCGGCAGCGGTGACGACTCACTGCGAACCTAACCAATGTGCCGTCCACATCGCCCTGGACGTGCAAGGTTGGACCCCGAAAGAAAATATCGTGGATCGCATGCACTGCCGATCCAATCGGGTACGCCAGATCAGCGGCATCGACCGCATCGAGTTCAACGGCAACGCCTCGGTCTACGGACGTGGTGAAACCTACATGTTCGGCTCGCCGACAGGGATTCAGTTGGCGGTCTACAACAAGTCGCTACAGGCCCGCGCTACCGACAAGCTCGATTACTGGAACGCAGTCTGGTCCACCCACAACGGCAATCCGTTTGGTGACAGCGACGCAGCCTACAACCCCAAGGAACCGGTCTGGCGCATCGAGTTTCGCTACCACCACACCATCATCAATCAGTTCGCTCAGGGCTCCATAAAGGCCTCTGGTGGCGTGATCGGCACCCGGACCTATGAAGGTATCTCCCAGCACCTCGATCACCTCTGGGTGTACGGCTGCGAGGCGTATCGGCTGCTCGGTCTGCGTACTCAGCATGACCCGTTCTGGACGCTCATCATGCAAGACGTGAAGGTCCAGGTGGAGGCCGATCCGCTCATCGAGCGTGTCGAGTATCGGCGCTATCGCAAGACCGCTATGGGCTTCTCCGGCAAGAACTGTGAGATGTTCTTGGGCCAGTTCATCAGCCTGATTGCACGCGAGCGCATCCCCGCAAAAAAGGCGATTGAGTCCGCCTACAGCCTCGAATTCTGGCACGTGATCGAAGACCACTACTTAGCGAAGGGTTGGACTCGGCGGGACCTCGAAAAGCACATCAAGAACCTGATCTCAGACCGCTATTTGCGAAGGGGATATGCCGTCTGATGGCAATCACGAAGCTGGAGGATGGACGCTGGCTGGCTGATATCGAACCCATCAAGGGCAAGCGCTTCCGCAAGCGATTCAAGACCAAGGGCGAGGCTCAACGCTTCGAAGCCACGGTTCGGCAGAAATGCATCGAGAATCCTGTGTGGAGCATCAAGCCCAAGGATCGCCGTAGGCTCTCCGAGTTGGTGCAACTCTGGTACGACCTGCACGGCCATTCACTGCGTGATGCGCCTCGGCGGCTGTCCAAAATGCTGCAATTGGCTGCTCGCTTGGGGGACCCGGTGGCGACGGCCTTGGATGCGTCTTTGTATGCGAGCTTGCGGCGGAAGCGGCTTGAGGAGGGGATATCCGGGAAGACCCTGAACAATGAACTGGGCTACCTCCGCGCGGTGTTCAATGAACTGAAAGATCTGGGCCAGATCGACTACGGCAACCCGCTGGCGGGGGTGAAGCTGCTCAAGCTGCAAGAGCGCGAACTGTCATGGCTGACTACCGAGCAGATTGGCGAGCTTCTCGACTCCATCCGCACCCGTTGCGACAACCCGCATACCGAGCTGGTGACGCTGCTTTGCCTGGCTACCGGTGCTCGATGGTCCGAGGCGGAAAAGCTGCCTGCGCATCGACTCCAGGGCAACGTCGTAACCTATGCCGGAACCAAGTCAGGGAAGGTACGCCATGTACCGATTCCACCAGAGCTGGCTGACCGGGTGAGGGCGCATTGGCGAATGCACGGCCCGTTCACGTCCTGCATCACATCCTTTCGCCGCGCCCTGGAGCGCACCTCTATCCATTTACCGCAAGGCCAAGCTAGCCACGCTCTCCGGCACACATTCGCCAGCCACTTCATGATGAATGGTGGCAACATTCTCACTTTGCAGAAAATCCTAGGACATTCAACTCTCGCAATGACTATGCGATATGCACATTTGTCCCCTGATCACTTGAAGGACTCGATCAGATTTGGCCCCCTTCAGAGCTACATGTTGTAGTACTTTGAGCCGAAAGCTACCGTAAGTGGCGCCCCGTCATAAAGGCAGCTTGCAGTTATTTTAAGCTGTCTTTTGTGGTCGTAATATGTGTGGAAATGAGTTTTTGTTCGAACTAGTTCTAGTTCGGATAGGCCGATGCTCAGTGCGCCTAAAAGAGCTTCGGAATTGAATTCTTGGTTCTGGTAGTGAGGTTCGGTTTTTTTGAAGTCAATTTCAATAAAGCTAATGAAGTTTCCTTCTGATTGAAGGGTCATTTTGCAATCTTCATTTGCTACTACGATGTTTCCGAACTCGTTAACTTTTTCGCCTGTTGCTATCTCGGCGCGATCGATAGTTAAACCGATATACTGGAAGGGACGATGAAACGGTCGGCTCATTAGGCGTAGGCCATAGGAAATGGCCTTGTCAGTGGCGGTAGCGAGGCTGCTCTCGGTTTTCTTGGGGTTTAGAATGTTCTGGTTGTAAACTACACCCATTGAAGCTAGGAGCTTCTTGAAAGACCCTTCGTATTGGCTCTCATCCTTGAAGTCACCGTAGAGTTTTCCAGGTAGTAATCCAGGAAGCTCGCATTCTGCCACTACAAGGGGAAGTACTTTAATTTTCTTTCCACCTATCTGATAACTCATCGCTACGTCGAGTTCATTAGCGACCCAAGGTGCAGCGATGGAGTGGGGCGATACGATAACTGCAAAGTAGTCTGAGTTATCAATTCCTTCTCTGATTTTTTGAATCAGGGAGTCCCCAATTTGCATCTCTGCTTCATCCAGCCAGCATATGACGTTGTGCGCTTCTAGATCCGCAGCGAGTTTCCGGACAAAAGGCTTATCGTGGTGGTTGTGGCTCAAGAAAACTCTAATGCTCATAGCTGGCTAATCCTTTAGGCTGCTTTCAGTCATGTGTCGTCTGCTGAGCAGAGCAGGCGGCTGCTCTGCGGTGCAGCTGAGGCATTTTCGACATTTCTTCGACAATTTGCAGCAGAAACGAAAAAGCCCCTGAAATTCACTAGGAAAATCAGGGGCTTATCGTTTGCGTTTGGTGGAGCCGGGGGGATTTGAACCCCCGTCCGCCAGTTCTCCGCTGTCGGTTCTACATGCTTAGCCATCTCTACTAGGTTAACTCCTCGCGGCCCGAGTGGCAGGGCGCTTGGAGCGAGCTGTATGAGTTTTAGCCGTTACGTCTACAGCGAACTTGGCGGCGATCCTGTTCTATATGACAGACCTAATCTTCGGGTTTACAGGCATCCCCTAGGGTCTGCTAGCGGCACTTAGGCTGCTAGGGCGTAGTTGTCGTCGTTGGCAACTATAAAGTTGTGGCAGCTGATTTACGAGAACTGTCACCTACTCGGCATGCCCCTAGAGTTTTGTTACCGGCGTCGAATCCTAATCGGCCCCAAAACCTGTCAAGGTCGGGATTCATTCTACGGGAAAGCCGCCCCGATAGCCACCGGGGCGGTGTGAAGGCTTGTCAGGCCAGGAATTTCAGGACGGCTTCGGCCACGGCCTCGGACGATGCGGGGTTCTGACCGGTGATCAGGCCGCGGTCGACTTCGACGTGGCTCTGCCAGTCCGGGCCCTTGCTGTAGCGGGCGCCGTTGGCTTTGAGCATGTCCTGGACGAGGAAGGGCACGACGTCGGTGAGGCCGACGGCTTCCTCTTCGCTGTTGGAGAAACCGGTGACGTGGCGACCCTGTACCAGCGGTTGGCCGTCCAGCCCGCGAGGATGGCGGAACACGGCCGGGGCGTGGCAGACGGCGGAAACGGTCTTGCCGCTGGAGTGGAAGGCTTCGATCAGGGCCACCGAGGCGCGGTCCTCGGCCAGGTCCCAGAGGGGGCCGTGGCCGCCGGGGTAGAAGACGGCATCGAAGTCGTCGGCCTTCACCTCGCTGAGCTTCACGGTGCTGGCCAGCGCGGCCTGGGCTTCGCTGTCCTGGCGGAAGCGCAGGGTGGCCGGGGTTTGTGCGTCTTCCTCGTCGCTCTTGGGGTCCAGCGGTGGTTGGCCGCCTTTGGGCGAGGCCAGCGTCAGGCTGGCGCCGGCATCCTTGAAGACATAGTAGGGCGCGGCGAACTCCTCGAGCCAGAACCCTGTTTTCTTGCCGGTGTTGCCGAGCTGGTCGTGGGAGGTCAGGACTACCAGGATTTTCATGCTCACTCCTTCGGCGTATCGCTAGTCGTGCGGCTGCCGCCGAAGCGGCAGCCCGGACTGTCAGTGTAGGCAATGAGCCGCGCGCGTCAGCGCGACAGGGTGACACCCAGATAGGCGGCATACAGCACGCCGTTGAGCAGCAGCACCCAGACCGGCAATCCACTGCTGCGCTGGGCGTTGAGTCGTAGCCAAAACGCGGCGCCCAGCGTGATCAGCACGCCGGTGAGGACCTCGATGCGCGGCTGCCAGGGCGTGAGCAGGATGCCGATGGCGGGCAGCAGGGTGCCCTGGAAGACCATGGCGCCACTGATGTTGCCGAAGGCCAGGGTGTCGCGGCCGCGGCGGACCCAGAGGATGCTGTTGATCTTCTCCGGCAGCTCCGTGGCGATGGGGATGATCAGCAGCGACAGCAGCAGCGCGGAGAGGCCCAGCAGGTGCGACAAGCCTTCCACCCCATGGATGAAGCCCTTCGCGCCCAGCACCAGCAGCGCCACACCCAGCAACAGCTGGAGCAGGATGGTGGCGAGGTTGATCGGCAGGCCGATGCGCGACAGGTACATGTGGTGGTCGGCTTCGGTGCCGTGGCCGTCGTCCACCAGGCTCCGCGAGGCGCGCAGGGTCAGGGTGATGTAGGCGACGTAGGTGAGTACCAGCAGCACGCTGAGGGCGATGCGCACGGAGCGCAATTGCGCTGGTACGAACATGGCGATGGTGGCGAAGCTGAAGGCGACCAGGAAGAAGTTCAGGTCACGCTGCAGGCCGCTGCGTTCCGGGCGGATGCGTCCGAGTAGGCCGCGGGCGCGCCAGGCGAAGCAGGCCATCAGGCAGGTGGAGAGGGTAGAGAGCATCAGCGGTGCGCCGAGGATGGCGCCGACGCCGACTTCCTCGTTGAGCGTGATGTTGCTCGTGCCGGCGAACAGGGCGAGCAGCGGGATCAGGGTTTCCGGCAGCGCCGTGCCGACGGCGGCGAACAGCGAGCCGGTGACGCCTTCGGAGATACCCAGGCGTTCGCCGAAGTGTTCCAGTGCGTTGGTGAAGAGTTCGGCGGCGACCAGGATCACCAGCAGCATGCCGAGCAGTTCGAGGATGAAGGTCAGCATGCGTGCAGCTCCAGACAAGTGGAGCGAAGAATGGGGTGGTGCATCACGGTGAAGCTCCCGGCCGGTGTAGTACCCATGACCACGCATCTCCCCGGCCGTTGCGGAGATCACGTGGTCAAAGGTCTTGCCAGGCTAGTCTGCTGGCGACGCCATGGCCTGAAATCCGTCTACGATCTGCTGCGCGTCGGCATAACTGCGTTGAGAACAGCTGAGAAATGCTCATTTACTATTCGTAAACTGCGCTTTCTCCGCTGCTCTCGCCTTGTTCTGCTCTAGCTCGCGAGATCGTCAACTGATTTGGGCCAAGTGTGTTGACGTCGCCCCCGTTCGCGGAACGGTCGGCTACTCCCCAATGACGCCGCGCATTTTAGCGGATCGGCCGCGCAGCTCAACCCATGGCTTACCAGGTATCGATCAGTGGACGCTTTTTCCCCTGGCGCTGCGCCGGACGTGGCGTCGAAGCCAGCCCGCGGAGCAGCCAGCGACGGGTGTCGGCCGGGTCGATGACGTCGTCGATCTCCAGGTAGCTCGCCAGATTCAGGCCCTTGCCGTTGCGGTAGGCCGCGGCGACCAGCTTGTCGAACATCGCCTGGCGCTCCTGCGCATCTTCCACGGCAGCCAGTTCCTTGGCGTAACCGAGACGGATAGCACCTTCCAGGCCCATGGCGCCGAATTCGCCGCTGGGCCAGGCCACGGTGAACAGCGCCGCGTGGAAGCTGCCGGCGGCCATGGCCTGTGCGCCGAGGCCGTAGCCCTTGCGCAGCACGACGGTGAAGAAGGGCACCGTAAGGCTGGCGGCAGTAACGAACATGCGCGAAACGTGGCGCACGGTGGCGGTCTTTTCCGCCTCCGGGCCGACCATGAAGCCGGGGGTGTCGCACAGCGAGATGATCGGCAGGTCGAAGGCATCGCACAGCTGCATGAAGCGCGCGGCCTTGTCGCCGGCCTCGGCATCGATGGCGCCGCCCAGGTGCATGGGGTTGTTGGCGATCAGGCCGAAGGGTTTGCCTTCGATGCGCACCAGCGCGGTGATCATTCCGGCGGCGAAGCCACGGCGCAGCTCCAGCACCGAGCCACTGTCCGCCAATTGTTCGATGACCTGGCGGATGTCGTAGACGCGCAGACGATTCTCCGGCACCGCATGGCGCAGCAGGCGCTGGTCGGCGCACTGCCAGTCGGTGATGTCACCCTGGAAGTAGGCGAGGTACTGGCGGGCGATACGGGTGGCTTCGGCTTCATCTTCCACCAGCACGTCGATCACCCCGTTGGCGCTCTGCACGTCGCTGGGGCCGACTTCCTCGGGGGCGAATTTGCCCAGGCCGCCGCCTTCGATCATGGCCGGGCCGGCCATCCCCAGGCTGGTGTCGCGGGTGGCGATGATCACGTCGCAGCAGCCGAGCAGGGCGGCGTTGCCGGCGAAGCAGCGTCCGGAGACCACGCCCACCAGCGGCACCAGCCCGGAGAGCCGCGCCAGGCCGACGAAGCTCATGTTGTCCAGCCCGGCCACGCCGACGAAGTCGGTATCGCCGGGGCGCCCGCCGCCGCCTTCGGCGTAGAGCACCAGCGGGATGCGCCATTGCTCGGCAAGGTGCAGCATGCGGTCGGTCTTCTTGTGGTTCATCACGCCCTGGGTACCGGCGAACACCGTGTAGTCGTAGGCCAGCACCAGGCAACGGGCCTTTTCGTCGCCGAATTGCGCGGCGTTGATACTGCCCAGGCCGCTGACCAGGCCGTCGGCGGGGCTGCTGGCGATCAATTCCTCGACGCTGCGGCGACGACGCTGGGCGGCGATGGCCAATGCGCCGTATTCGATGAAGCTGCCTTCATCGAGCAGGTCGGCGAGGTTTTCGCGGGTGGTGCGCTTGCCGTTTCGGTGGCGCTTGGCGACAGCGTCCGGGCGGCGCTCGTCGAGGCCGATGGCGTGGCGTTCGATGACTTCCGCGAGGTCCGCGCGGATGGCGTCGAGAGCGATGGCGGCGCTGCTTTCGTGGTCCTGCGCTTCGATGTCGGCCGGCTCAACGAACAGCAGCGCTTCGCCTTCGCCGAGGCTATCGCCGGGGGTGGCGGCCAGGCTATGGACGATGCCGCTGGCGCCGGCCTTTACCTCGAACTCCATCTTCATCGCCTCGACCACGGCGATGGTCTGGCCCAGGGCGACGGCGTCGCCGGGAGCCACCTGCAGGCTGACGAGGACTCCCGCACTGGGCGTGGCCAGCGGAACGCAGCCGGTGGGGGCTTCACTCGCGCGCTGGGCTTGCGGCGCAGCGCTGGCGTGGCTGAAGAATCGGTGCGGATGGGTGTGGTCCTGCGCATCGAGCAGCGCCGGCAGGTGTTCTTCGATATAGCGCGTGGTGACCTGGTTGTCCGCCACTGCAGGCTGGCGCAGCAGGTTGAGCAGCAGCGGAATGTTGCTCGCCACACCTTCGAGGCGGAATTCGCAGAGGGCGCGGTAGGCGCGCTGCACCAGCTGTGGATAACCGCTGCTGCCGTGGACGATCAGCTTGGCCAGCAGCGAGTCGTAACCGGCGCTGTTGCGGTAGCCTGCGTAACCGTAGCCGTCCACGCGCAGGCCGGGGCCGCTGGGTGGTTCGTAAGCGCTGAGGGTGCCGCAGGCCAGATGCGGTGTGCCATCGCTGGCGAGGCTTTCCAGGTTGATCCGCAGTTGCAGGGCGTGGCCGCGCGGCGCGGGAATCTCGGCCTGAGTCAGGTTCAGCTCGGCGAGGCTGGCGCCGGCGGCGATGCGCAGTTGCGCCTGTACCAGGTCGATGCCGGTGACCGCTTCGGTGACGGTGTGTTCCACCTGCAGGCGCGGGTTGGCTTCCATGAACACGAAGTCGCCGCTGTCCTCGTCCAGGAGGAATTCGAAGGTGCCCAGCCCGCGATAGTTCACTGCCTCGGCCAGGCGCACGGCGGCGGCGAGGATGGCGCCGCGCAGGCGTGGGTGCAGGTTGGGGCTCGGGGCGATCTCCAGCAGCTTCTGGTTGCGTCGCTGCAGGGTACAGTCGCGTTCCCACAGGTGGCTGACGCTGCGGCCGTCGCCGATCACCTGCACTTCGATGTGTCGGGCGCGCTGGATCAGGCGCTCGACGTAGAGGCGATCATCGCCGAAGGCCGCGCGGGCTTCGGCCTGACAGCGGGTGTAGGCGTCGGGGATTTCCTCGCCGCTGCGCACCGCGCGCATGCCGCGGCCACCGCCGCCGGCCAGTGCCTTGATCATCATTCCGGCGCCGGCGGGCAGTTCGCGGAAGAAGCGCTCGGCGTCTTGCTGCGAAGTGGCGTGATTGCTGCCGGCGACCAGTGCCACACCGTGGTCGCGGGCGAGATCGCGGGCGCGGGCCTTGTCGCCGAAGGCCTCCAGCACGTCTGCCGATGGGCCGACGAAGGTCAGGCCGGCGGCTTCGCAGCGGCGGGCGAAGTCGGCGTTCTCGGAGAGGAAGCCGTAACCCGGGTGCACCGCGTCGCAGCCTTGGGCCAGGGCGATGTCGATGATCTGTTGCTGATCGAGGTAGGCGCTGGCAGCGCGCCCCTTGAGGGCAGCAGCCTGGTCGGTCTGGCGAGTGTGCAACGAGGCGGCGTCGTCTTCGGCGAAGATCGCCAGCGTGTGGATACCCAGCTCGGCGGCGGCGCGGGCAATGCGGATGGCGATTTCGCCACGGTTGGCGATGAGCAAGCGGGAGACGGGCATGGCGATTCCGTTGTGATTCTTGTGATCGGGAATCGCACCATCTTAGGGAGCGGCGGAGGCGGGGGAACGAACTGCGGCCTCGCGAATGGCGCAGGCTTCGCCGCCGTTATGGGCGGCGACCGGCGCAGTGGCCGGTCACCGCGACCGGGGTCACCCGTTGGCTCCGCCGTCGCCGGCGTTGTCCTTGAGCAGCTTCAGGGCTTTTTCGGTGTGCGCGATGCATTCCTTGGTGTTGCCGGCGGCCTGGGCCTGGGCGGCCTTTTCCTGCAGGCGCATCGCCTGTTCCTGGGCCTGGGTGTTGTTGGTGGTGGTTTTCACCGCGTCGTCGACTTTCTGCAGGTTGGTGCTGCACAGGTCGTCAGCAAAGGCCGGCGAGGCCAGCAGGGCGGCGGTGATGAGCAGGGCGGCGCGTTTCATGGCAGTTCTCCTGTCACGTTGGACCGATGGTCGGCGGCCCGGAAAGGCCGGCCGTACAGGGTGGACTGCGGTTTTTTACGCGGGGTTCAGAGTATTTGGCCGGTTGTTGTCGGGAGTTCGACGCAAACGCCAAGGCCTGCGCCTTCCAGCCCTTCGTGCAGGCTGATGCGCCCGCGGTGGATTTCCACGATGCGCTTGACGATGGGCAGGCCCAGCCCGCTGCCGCTGCTGCTGGCGACGCTGGGGCTGCGGTAGAAGCGGGTGAAGATCGCCGCACGCTCGGCGGGGGCGACGCCGGGGCCGTTGTCGCGGACCCAGAGCGTCAGACGGTCGCTGCTGGTTTCCAGGGTGACGGAAACGCGGCCGCCTTCGGGGGTGTAGCGCAAGGCATTGCCGACCAGGTTGGTGAGCATCACCCCGAGCCAGGCGGCGACGCCTGGCAGGGTGGCTTCCTGGCTGTCGAGAGTCAGGTCGATCTGCTTGTCGATTGCCTGGGGCGCGAGGTCGGCGATGGTGTCTTCGGCCAGCAGGCGCAGGTCCACGGGGGCGAAGATCTCGTGCAGTTCTTCGGCGTCCAGACGGGCCAGGAGGAGAATCTGCTCCATCAGCGCGCTGATCCGCTCGACACTGCGGCTGACCTGTTGCAGGCCATGGGCGTGGGCGGCAGGGTCGGAAGAGCGCAGCGCTACCTGGGCGTGGGTGCGCAGGCTCGCCAATGGTGTGCGGATTTCGTGGGCGGCATCGCTGGTCAGGCGGCGTTCGGCCTCCATCGCCGAGTTCAGGCGCTCCAGCAGCAGGTTCAGTTCGTTGACCAGGCTGTGTACCTCCACTGGCGCCCGGCTCAAGGCCAGTGGGTGCAGACTGTGGGCGCTGCGCTGGTGCACCTGCTCGATCAGGCTGCGCAAGGGAGCCAGACCCTGGCGCACGCCGAACCACACCAGCACACCGATCAGCGGCAGCGCCAGCAATAGCGGGAACAGAGCGCTGAACAGCAAGAGGTGCAGCGTCTTGTGGCGGTAATGCAGGTTCTCGAAGACCCAGATGCGCACTTCGTCGGCGCCCGGCGTGGCCATCTGCAGTACACGCCAGTTGACGTCGCCGCTGAGCAGGTCGGAGAAGCCCGGCGGTTGTGCCTCGATGCCGTTCGGGGGCTTGTGCGTGGCGAGCAGCGGTTGGCCGCGATACCAGATAGCGTAGCCAAGTGAGGCTTCGCGGCGAAGCAGCGGCAGCCCTTCGATGGCTTTGCGGCTGCGCGCGAGGATTTCCATGGCGTCGCTGGACTGCGGATCGATGGCGTCGGCGATGTCCACCAGGCTCAGGGCGGCCTGGCCGAAGTCGATCATGTCCTGGTCGTAGAGGCGGTTCACCTGTTCGCGGGTCAACTGATAGGTGAACAGCCCGGCCACCAGCCACAGCAGGGAAACGCCGCCGATCAGCATCAGCAGCAGGCGCCGGCTGATGGAGCCGGCGCGGCGCGGCGTGCCGCTCAAGGTTGGGTGGCGCCTTCGGGGCGGTCGATTCCGTAGCCGATGCCGCGCACGGTGCGGATCAGGCTGTTGCCCAGTTTGCGCCGCAGGTGGTGAATGTGGACTTCGATGGCGTTGCTCTCCAGGTCACCGTCCCAGCCGTAGAGGGCTTCCACCAGTCGCGCACGGGACAGCACCTTGCCGCGTTGCTCCAGCAGCAGGCGTAGCAGCGCGTATTCGCGCGGGGCCAGATCGACCGGTGCGCCCGCCAGGCTGACCTGGTGGGTGGCCGGGTCCAGTGAGAGTTCACCATGTTTCAGCAGCGGTGCGGCGCGCCCGGTATGGCGACGGGTGAGGGCGCGGACGCGGGCCAGCAGCTCGTCGAGGTCGAAGGGTTTGGTCAGGTAGTCGTCGGCGCCGGCGTCCAGGCCTGCCACGCGATCAGCCACCTTGTCGCGGGCGGTGAGGATCAGGACCGGCGTCAGGTCGCCGCGCCGACGCAGGCTGCGCAGCACCTCCAGACCGTCCTTGCGCGGCAGGCCAAGGTCGAGCACCAGCAGGTCGAACTCGTCGGTTTCCAGCGCCTGCTCGGCAGCGACACCGTCGTTCACCCAGTCCACCGTGTCGCCTTCCAGCCCCAGCCCCGCGCGAATGCCATCGCCCAGCAACTGGTCGTCTTCCGCCAACAGGATTCTCATCTTCGCTCCCTTATCGCGCAGCGCCGCCGCGGCCATCCCGAGCAGGATAGCCGCCGCGGCGGTTTTGCGGCAGAGGGTGACAGCGCCGGCTTAACAGGGCGTTAACAAGGGATGACGCCGTGGGCTGGGGGCGAGCGCGGACAGAGTCCGCTTCCTCGTTGGCCGGGGGCCGGCAGGAGCCAGCCATGTTCGCGACCCACCAGCGTTAGAGAGGGCGCGCCCGAGTCACGCGGTCCACCAGATAGACCACCCCGCGATAGTCGATGCCGCCGTGGGCGGACAGGCCGATTTCGCAGGTGCGGCTGGTGGAGACGCCTTCCTCGCAGTACTGCACCGCGTCCTTGAGCGTGCGCAGCGAGTGGGCGTTGAGCTCGGGCGTGGTGAAGCCCTTGTCGCCAGCGAAGCCACAGCAGTGGATGCCCTCGGGGATCACGACTTCGCGGGTGCAGCGCTTGACCAGCTCGATCAGCGCCTGGCTTTCGCCCAGGTGCTGGGTGCTGCAGGTGACATGCACGGCCACCGGCTTGTCCTGCGGCTGGAAGTCCAGGCGCTCGACCAAGTGGGTGCGGATGAACTTCACCGGGTCGTAGATCTTCAACCGGTCGTCCGCCAGGTCCTGCACCAGGCGCAGGGTGCAGGGGCTGGTGTCGCAGTAGATCGGATCGAGGCCGCCACGGCTGGCGCGCAGCAGCTCGGCGAGCAGCTCGTCGCGCTTGGCGTCAGCCTGCTGCTGGTAGCCCTTGGAGGCGAAAGGCTGGCCGCAGCAGAGGTTGTCGGCGTTGTCCGGGAAGATCACCTGATAGCCGGCTTTCTCCAGCAACTGACGAGTCTTGTCGATCAGCGGCATCTGTTCCTCGTCCGCCGCCGCCGGACCCATGGCGCGGGACACGCAGGCAGTCAGGTAGACCACGCGTGGGCGGCTGTCATCGAGTGTGCGCGGCGCTGCTGCGAGGCGCACCGGTTGCGGCATTGCCGGCGTCCACTGCGGCACACGGCCCTTGCTGGCGTGGCTCAGGGAGGCGCTGAGGCGGGCCAGGCGAGGCGCACCGAGCAGCATGCGCGCACCGTTGGCCGCATGCAGCATGAACTTCGTGCCCTTGATGGCGGTTGAGAAGTTGCGTGCCAGCCAGGTGGCAGTGCCGGCGTGGTGCGCCTCTTCGCCGCGCAACTTCCTGATCAGCTCGCCGGTGTTGATGTTCACCGGGCAGCGCTGGGCGCACAGGCCGGTGGCGGCGCAGGTGTCGATGCCCTGGTACTGGTAGTCGCGCTCCAGTTCGGTGGTGTCGATGCCGGCGCGGCGCTTGGCCTGGATGTCGCGCCACATCACGATGCGCTGGCGCGGGCTCAGGGTCAGCCCCTTGGACGGGCAGACCGGCTCGCAGAAGCCGCATTCGATGCACTTGTCGACGATCTCGTCGGCGGCCGGCAGCGGCTTGAGGTTCTTCAGGTGCAGCTGTGGGTCGTCGGTCAGCACCACGCCGGGATTGAGGATGCCAGTGGGGTCGAGGAGACGCTTGAGTTGCCACATCAGCTGGTAGGCGTCATGGCCCCATTCCAACTCGACGAAGGGCGCCATGTTGCGCCCAGTGCCGTGTTCGGCCTTCAGCGAGCCGCCGTACTCCACGGCGACCAGGTGCGCGACGTCGTCCATGAAGGCCGAGTAGCGGGTGATCTGTTCGGGGGACTCGAAGCCCTGGGTGAAGACGAAGTGCAGGTTCCCCTCCAGCGCGTGGCCGAACAGGATGGCTTCGTCGTAGCCGTGCTTGTCGAACAGCCCGATCAGGCGGTTCACGCCCTCGGCGAGCTGTTCGACGGGGAAGGTGACGTCCTCGATGATCACCGTGGTGCCAGTCTCACGCACCGCGCCGACGGCCGGGAAGGTGTCCTTGCGAATGCGCCAGAGCTGGTTGTAGACGACCGGGTCTTCGCTGAAGTCGACCTGCTTCTCAACCGGGTAATCGGCGATGGAGGCCATGATTTGTTCAAGCTGTTCGTGCAGTAGCGACTGGGTCGCCGCGCGGGATTCGATGAGCAGCGCGCAGGCGCCTTCGGAGAGGCTCTTCACCCATACCGGCATGCCTTGCATGTTTTCCACCGAGCGCAGGCTGCGGCGGTCCAGCAGCTCCACGGCGGAGACCGGTTGCTGCTTGAGCACGGTCACGGCCTTGCAGCAGGTTTCCACGTCGGGGAAGACGATCAGCGCGCTGGCCTTGTGCGGGTGATCCGGCACGGTGTCGTAGGTCACTGCGCTGATGAAGCCCAGGGTGCCCTCGGAGCCGACCATCAGGTGGGTGAGGATATCCAGCGGCTCGTCGTAATCGACCAGCGCATTGAGTGACAGCCCGGTGGTGTTCTTCAGACGGTACTTGTGGCGGATTTTCGCGGCCAGCGAGGGGTTGGCGCGGGTCTGTCGGCCCAGTTCGGCGAGCTGCTCGAGCAACGCGCCGTGGCTTTCGCGGAAGGCGGCGATGCTCCCGGGCAACTCGCTGTCCAGCAGGGTGCCATCGGCCAGCAGCAGGCGCATGCCAGCGAGGGTGTGGTAGCTGTTCTGCGCCGTTCCGCAGCACATGCCGCTGGCATTGTTGGCGACGATGCCGCCGATCTTGCAGGCGTTGATCGAGGCCGGGTCCGGGCCGATCTTGCGGCCGAAAGGCGCCAGCCAGGCGTTGGCCTGGGCACCGATGACGCCGGGCAGCAGGCGGATCTGCGTGCCGCCTTCGCGAATGTCGCGGCCATTCCAGTTGTCACCCAGCACCAGCAGTACCGAGTCGCTCACGGCCTGGCCGGAGAGGCTGGTGCCGGCAGCGCGGAAGGTCACTGCGACCTGGTGGGCGTGGGCGGATTTGAGCAGCGTGGCGACTTCATCCTCGCTCTCGACGCGGATCACCAGCTTGGGGATCAGCCGATAGAAGCTGGCATCGGTGCCGAAGGCCAGGGTCGAGAGCGGGTCGTCGAAACGGCGTTCGCGGGGAATCAGGTGTTCTACCGTATCGAGGAAGGCGGTGGGGAGGCTCATGGCAGCTCCATTCATCATCGGTGAGCGTGGGCCGCTGGACGGCCCATCGGTGTTCTTTTTTTGCGTACACAAGGTGCGCTTTTTGCCGGGATGCTCCCAGGCTACCGCTCTCGTAGGGTGTATAACGCGCCAGCGTCATACACCGCAGGAACGTCGCATAGCCCGTTCCAGGTTATGCGCGCTACGAAGAGCGATTACGCGCCCAGTTCGCGCACCAGCGAATCACGGGTGATCTCGCCGATGGTCTTGGTGCCAGTGAGCACCATGGCCACGCGCATTTCCTTCTCGAACAGGTCCAGCAAGTTCTTCACGCCGGCCTCGCCGTGGGTGGCCAGGGCGTAGAGGAAGGCGCGGCCAATGAGCACAGTGTCCGCGCCCAGGGCGATCATGCGCACCACATCCAGGCCGTTGCGGATGCCCGAGTCGGCGAGGATCTTCAGGTCGCCTTTCACCGCATCGGCAATCGCCGGCAGGGCGCGGGCGCTGGAGAGTACGCCGTCGAGCTGGCGGCCGCCGTGGTTGGAGACGACGATGCCGTCGGCGCCGAATTTCACCGCGTCCTTGGCATCTTCCGGATCGAGGATGCCCTTGATGATCATCGGGCCGTCCCAGAACTCGCGGATCCACTCCAGGTCCTTCCAGGAAATCGACGGGTCGAAGTTGGCGCCCAGCCAGCCGATATAGTCGGCAAGGCCGGTGGGGTTGCCGCGGTACTTGGAGATGTTGCCCAGATCATGGGGCTTGCCCAGCAGGCCGACGTCCAGTGCCCAGGCCGGGTGGGTCATAGCCTGCCAGACACGGCGCAGCGGCGCGTTCGGGCCGCTCATGCCGGAGTGGGCGTCGCGGTAGCGGGCGCCGGGCACCGGCATGTCGACGGTGAACACCAGGGTCTTCACACCGGCGGCCTTGGCGCGCTCCAGCGCGTTGCGCATGAAGCCGCGGTCCTTGAGCACGTAGAGCTGGAACCACATGGGGCGGTCGATGGCCGGGGCGACTTCCTCGATAGGGCAGACCGACACCGTGGACAGCGTGAAGGGAATGCCTTTGGCGGCCGCTGCGCGGGCTGCCTGTACTTCACCGCGCCGGGCGTACATGCCGGTCAGGCCGACCGGGGCCAGGGCGATGGGCATGCTCAACGTCTCGTCGAACAGCTTCGTCTCCAGGCTCAGTTCGGACATGTTCTTCAGCACGCGCTGGCGCAGGGCGATGCTGGCCAGGTCGTCGACGTTGTTGCGCAGGGTGCGCTCGGCGTAGGCGCCACCGTCGGCGTAGTGGAAGAGGAACGGCGGCAGCTTGCGTTGGGCCGCGGGGCGGTAGTCGGTAGAGGCAGAAATGATCATGGGCGTCCCATCGTTGAAGGTCTGTCGATTAAGGCGTCACGGTGACGGCAGGAACCCTGAACAAGCTAGACGCTTTGCCGGGCTTGTTGCAGCTATCGCGTGGCGCCTGGGCCGGCCGCCCCGCCGTTCTGTCTGTGAACGACGGGGCGGCGATGACTCCCTTAATGCACGAGCATGCCGGTGAAGATGTACGCCTGCGCGAGGGTGATCAGGCCCACCATGGCGGCGAACATCAGGCTGTGCTTGAGGGTGAAACGGAACAGGTCGGACTCCTTGCCGACCATGCCGGTGGCGGCGCAGGCCACGGCAATGGACTGCGGCGAGATCATCTTGCCGGTCACGCCACCGCTGGTGTTCGCCGCGACCAGGAGGGTGTCGTTGACGCCGATCTGGTGCGCGGTGGTGGCTTGCAGCGAGCTGAACAGCGCGTTGGAGGAGGTATCCGAACCGGTGAGGAACACGCCCAGCCAGCCGAGGAAAGGCGAGAAGAACGGGAACGCTGCGCCGGTGCCGGCCAGGACCAGCGCCAGGGTGGTGGACATGCCCGAGTAGTTGGTGACGAAGGCGAAGGCCAGCACCATGCCGATGGAGAGAATCGGCCACTTCAGCTCAAGCAGGGTTTCCTTGAAGGTGGTCAGACCAGTTTTCGCAGTGATCCGCAGAACAAGCATCGAGATCACGGCGGAGAGGAAGATCGCGGTGCCGGTGGCGGAAATCGGGTCCAGCTTGAACACGGCGGCAATCGGCGTCGGGTTGGCGACGATGGGGGCGGTTTTCACCACCAGTTGGTCCAGGTGCGGGATGGAGAAGTTGAACACCAGGCTATACAGCGCGCCGCCCGGCGCGAACAACGCCTTGAACGGCTTCAGGGTCCAGAGGGTGACCAGTACGGTCAGTATCAGGAAGGGCGACCAGGCTTTGAGGATTGCGCCGAAGCTGTAGGGCGACGGTTCGGTGCTGCGAGCGCCGTTGCCGCTGCCCATGACCGCCGCGCCACCTGCGGTAGCGACCACTGCACGCTCGCTGGCCGGCTGCCAGACCTTGAGGAACAGGGTCAGGGAAATCAGGCTGACCAGCGCGGAGGTGATGTCCGGCAGTTCCGGGCCGATGAAGTTGGAGGTGAAGTACTGAGTGATGGCGAAGCTGCCCCCGGCGACCAGGGCGGCCGGCCAGGTTTCCTTCACGCCCTTGAAGCCGTCCATCATGAACACCAGCCAGAACGGTACGAGGATCGACAGGAACGGCAATTGGCGGCCGGTCATGGCGCCGATCTTGAAGGCGTCGATACCGGTGACCTGGCCGGCCACGATGATCGGGATGCCCAGGGCGCCGAAGGCCACCGGCGCGGTGTTGGCGATCAGGCACAGGCCGGCAGCGTACAGCGGGTTGAAGCCCAGGCCGACGAGTAGGGCGGCAGTGATTGCCACCGGTGCGCCGAAGCCCGCCGCACCTTCAAGGAACGCGCCGAAGGAGAAGCCAATCAGCAGCACCTGCAGGCGCTGGTCGCCGGTGATCGACAGCACCGAGCTGCGGATCACTTCGAACTGGCCGCTCTTGACCGTGAGTTTGTAGAGGAACACCGCCGCGACGATGATCCAGGCGATCGGCCACAGGCCGTAGGCGAAGCCATAGCCGGCAGCGGCGATGGCCATGTCGGCGGGCATGCCGAAGGCGGCAATGGCGATGATGACGGAAAGGGCGAGGGTGATGCTGCCGGCGACGTGGCCCTTGAGGCGGAACACGGCGAGGGCGAGGAAGAAGAACACGATCGGGATGACGGCGACCAGCGCGGACAGGCCGAGGCTGCCGAGCGGGGTATAGATCTGCTGCCAGGTTTGCATCTGTGTTGGCTCCCTAATTGTTTTTGGGTGGAGGGCCTGGTTGCCGGTCGGGCGATTCCGGTGCGCTTGTGGCGCGTGGGCAGACGGTCGACTGATCGCGGCTTTATGTTGTGGTGCAATCCAGCTTGCGGTAAATTGGTATTACCAATTTACAAGGCTGAGCGCTCAGGGTAAAAGCCCTGCTGGCGACGTGTCAATTTGCTGCTCTGCGACTTTTGTCGAGGGCGCTCGGGAACGTGAGCTGGTCTTGTTGCCGGCGGCGCCACTGGGTAGGCTGCCGCGCGCTGTGCAGAGCGCGTCTGGAGCGCGGCTCAGAGTGAGAGAGCGAGGGGGTTCACGAAGATGAGTTTTGGTCAGGTCAAGCAGCGCCGTTTGTCGGACGACATCGTCGAGCGGCTGGAAGCGATGATCCTCGAGGGCACTCTCAAGGCCGGCGAGCGCTTGCCCGCCGAGCGCGTGCTGGCCGAGCAGTTCGGCGTGTCGCGGCCCTCACTGCGCGAGGCGATCCAGAAGCTCGGCGCCAAGGGGCTGCTGGTCAGTCGCCAGGGCGGAGGCAACTATGTCAGCGAGGGGTTGGGCTCCATGTTCAGCGATCCGCTGCTGCACCTGCTGGAAAGCAATCCGGAGGCACAGCGCGATCTGCTGGAGTTCCGCCACACCCTGGAAGGCTCCTGCGCCTATTACGCGGCGTTGCGTGCAACCGAGGTGGATCACCAGCGCCTGAAGCAGTCCTTCGATACGCTGCAGGATTGCTATCTGCGGGTGGGCAAGGTCAGTCGTGCGGAGGAGGGGGCGGCGGACGCGGCGTTCCATCTGGCCATCGCCGAGGCCAGCCACAACGCCGTGCTGCTGCACACCATTCGTGGCCTGTTCGATTTGCTCAAGCGCAATGTGGTGACCAATATCGGCGGGATGTACGCACAGCGTGACGAGACGCGCGAGCAACTGATGCGTCAGCACCGCGAGTTGTACGAGGCGATTATTGGCGGGCACGCGGAAGCGGCGCGGGAGATTTCCCAGCGGCATATCGACTACGTGCAGGAAGTGCTGGCCGAGGTGCAGGCGAAGGAATTGCGCCTGCAACGCGCGCAGCGACGCCAGGGCGCGGTGGACGCTTGACCGGCAACGCGCCCTCGCAGGAGGGCGCTTGGAGGCTCAGTCGTCCTTGCCGTGACGAATGGCGCGCTGGATTTCCCGGTCGGAGTCGCGCTCCTTCTCGGTGCCGCGCTTGTCGTACTCTTTCTTGCCCTTGGCCAGTGCGATCTCGCACTTGATCAGGTGCTTCTTCCAGTACATCGACAGCGCAACGCAGGCGTAGCCCTTCTGCTGCACGGCGCCGAACAGCTTGCCCAGCTCGCGCTTGTGCAGCAGCAGCTTGCGCGTGCGCACCGGGTCGGCGATGACGTGGGTGCTGGCAGTGGTCAGCGGCGTGATGTGACTGCCGAGCAGCCAGGCCTCGCCATCCTTGAGCAGCACGTAGCTGTCCACCAGCTGCGCCTTGCCGGCGCGCAGGCTTTTCACTTCCCAGCCGGCCAGGGCGATGCCTGCCTCGAAGCGCTGCTCGATGAAGTAGTCGTGCAGAGCCTTCTTGTTCTGCGCGATGGTCCCCGAAGGGTGTTTCTTCTGTTTAGCCATAGGCCGCGCATTATAGGGAGTCACTCGCCGCGCCGCTATCGGGACAGCATGCGACGGCATGCAAGCTTGAGGGTGCGTGGCTAATCTCGGAGAATGCGCGCTGTTTTTTTGATCAGAGGGCGCTGCTGTCCGGTCAGATGTCGGTCAGATGCCCCACAACACAAAGCGAGAAATCTATGAGCACGCATATCCAGCGTTCGGCCCTGCTGCCCTATCCGGCGAAGGCGCTGTACGACCTGGTCAACGATGTGGCGCGCTACCCGGAGTTCCTGCCCTGGTGTTCGGCTTCCACCGTACTGGCGGAAAGCGATACGGCCATGCGCGCCGAGCTGACCGTGGCCAAGGGCAGCATTACCCAGCGCTTCACCACCCGTAACGTGCTGGTGCCGGGGCAGAGCATCGAGATGAACCTCGAGGAGGGGCCGTTCACCCAGCTGCATGGCGTGTGGACCTTCAAGGCGCTGGGTGACAAGGCCTGCAAGATTTCCCTGGACCTGACCTTCGACTACGCCGGAGCGCTGGTGAAAGCCACGCTCGGCCCGCTGTTCACCCAGGCAGCGAACACCATGGTCGACGCCTTCTGCCAGCGTGCCAAGCAGCTGCATGGTTGAATCCGCGAGTATCGCCATCGAGGTGGTCTATGCCTTGCCGGAAAAGCAGATGCTGCTGCGCCTGAGTGTTCCCCGTGGCACTCGGATGCGCGAGGCGGTGGCGCTGTCGGATATTTCCGCTCATTTTCCCGATCTGGATGTGCAGAGCTGTCCGCTGGGCATCTTCGGCAAGGTAGTGGCCAGGCCCGACGAGCGCGTGCTGGAAGAAGGGGAGCGGGTAGAAATCTATCGCCCGCTGATCGCCGATCCCAAGGAAGTGCGCAAGCAGCGCGCGGCGAGAGCCAAGGCGGCGCGCGGCTGATACTTCGGTGACGAAACCACGGGCAACAAAAAAGCCCGGCATTGGCCGGGCTTTTTTGTTGGCACGAATCCCTTACTGCGGATTCTTGTCCAGCGGTTCCGGAGTCGGGATCGGTACGGTTTCCACCTGATCGACTTCCTTCTGGATCTGCTCTTCCACGGAGCCGGGCTTGGCCGGTTGCTCCTTGGGTTGCTCGGGCTGCTGCTGAGGCGCTTCCGGGGCCAGTGGCGGGGTGACGCCGTCCTTGCCGAGGATCGATTCGTCGCGACTGACGCCAGGCATGAAGTCACCGTTCAGGCCGACCAACTGGTCGTTCTGGCCGAAATACAGGCTCATCCGCTCCTGCTGGCGCTGACCGCCGCCGGGCTGGATGCTGTACAGGTAATCCCAGCGATTGGGGTGGAAAGTATCCACGATCAACGGGTTGCCCATGATAAACCGCACTTGGCGTCGGGTCATTCCGGGCTTCAACTGGTCTATCATATCCTGCGTTACAACGTTGCCCTGCTGGATATCGATCTTGTAGACCCCCGGGAACGAGCAACCGGCGAGTGCGGCGAGTCCCAGCCCGAAAGCGAGACTGGTCAGCATGAGCTTGGCGTTTTGCATCAAGGGGTGACTTCCACTATCTTGGCTGAGCGACGAAATCCCGATCATACCTGTATTGAGGGGTGCTGCGAAGCATTCCGCGGCGAGAAAGCACACATGGTTGAAAATAGCGAACTGCGCAAAGCCGGACTCAAGGTCACGCTGCCGCGCGTCAAGATCCTCCAGATGCTCGACTCCGCCGAGCAGCGCCATATGAGCGCAGAGGATGTTTACAAGGCGCTGATGGAGGCGGGTGAAGACGTCGGTCTGGCCACCGTCTACCGCGTCCTGACCCAGTTCGAAGCCGCCGGCCTGGTGGTGCGCCACAACTTCGACGGCGGCCATGCCGTCTTCGAGCTGGCCGACAGCGGTCACCATGACCACATGGTCTGCGTCGACACCGGCGAAGTCATCGAGTTCATGGACTCTGAAATCGAGAAACGCCAGAAAGAGATCGTCAAGGAGCGCGGCTTCGAGCTCGTCGATCACAACCTGGTGCTCTACGTGCGCAAGAAGAAGTAAGCGTACGCAGATGCAGAAACGGCGACCCTCGGGTCGCCGTTTTCGTTTGTGCTCGCTCCTTCCAAGAAAGGGGTCAATCCTGCACGGCGGAGTCCACCATCTTGCGCGCGTGGGCCAGGGACTCCTTGGTCAGGTCGACGCCGCCGAGCATGCGGGCGACTTCCTCGATGCGTTCGGCTTTTTTCAGGTTGGCCACGGCGGTGCGGGTTTCGCTGGTGTCGCGGTCCTTGTGCACGAACAGGTGCTGGTGGCCCTGTGCGGCGACCTGCGGCAGGTGGGTGACGGTCAGCACCTGGCCGCGATCGCCGAGGCGGCGCAGCAACTGGCCGACCACTTCGGCGGTGGGGCCACCGATGCCAACGTCCACCTCGTCGAAGACCAGGGTGGGAATGCGCGAGGTCTGCGCGGTGATCACCTGGATGGCCAGGCTGATGCGCGACAGCTCACCGCCCGAGGCGACTTTCGCCAGGCCTTTCATGGGTTGGCCGGGGTTGGCGCTGACCAGGAATTCCAGCTGTTCCAGGCCGTTCACCTGAGGCTCATCGGAGGTGGCGTCGCGCAAATCGATGGAGAAGCGGCCCCCAGGCATCCCCAGGCGCTGCATTTCCACTTCCACGGCCTTGGCCAGTTGTGGTGCGGCGGCGCGACGAAGTTGGCTGAGCTCTGCAGCTTTCTCCTGGTAATGACGAGCGTAGGCGGCGAGCTCTTCGCCCAGGCGGTCGACGGCTTCGTCGTCGGCATTCAGCGCTTCCAGCTCGTCCAGCAGGCGTTGTTGCAGATCCTGTAGTTCGTGGGGCTGCACGCGGTGCTTGCGGGCGAGGCTATAGATAGCATCCATGCGCTCTTCCAGCTGCTGCAGGCGCAGGGGGTCGGCGTCGAAGTGGTCGACGAAACGGTTCAGTTCGCCGATAGCTTCCTCCACCTGTATTTGCGCGCTGGACAGCAGGTTCACCGCTTCGCTCAAGGCGATTGGCTGGCTCTGGAAGGCGGTGAGCCGATTGAGACTGGAAGTCAGCGCCGACAGCACATTGCCGGCGTCGTTTTCGCTGCACAGTTCGACCACCTGGCGGCAGGCGGCGATCAGGCTGCCGGCGTTGCTCTGGGTCTTGTGTTCGGCTTCCAGAGCCTCCAGTTCATTGTCACCCAGGCCGAGATTCTCCAGTTCTTCCAGCTGATAGCTGAGCAACTGATGACGAGCGCGCTGTTCGTCACCGTTGCGTGACAGGCGGTCCAGTTCCTGGTGGGTCTGCTTCCAGCGTTGCGCGGCGAGGTGCACCTGGCGCGCCAGATCCTGGCTGCCGGCAAATTCGTCGAGCAGGCGGCGGTGGGTATCGGCCTTGAGCAGCGACTGGTGTTCGTGCTGGCTGTGGATGTCGATCAGCAGTTCGCCCAGGTGCTTGAGGTCACCGAGTGGGCAGGGTGTGCCATTGATGTAGGCGCGGGAGCGACCTTCGGCGGTGATCACCCGGCGCAGGATGCACGGGCCATCCTGTTCCAGGTCGCGCTCTGCGAGCCAGTCGCGGGCTTCGGCAATCGCGCTGACATCGAAGCTGGCGAGAATGTCGGCCTTGTCGCAGCCGGGGCGTACCACGCCGCTGTCGGCACGGTCGCCCAGGGCAAGGCCGAGGGCGTCGAGCATGATCGACTTGCCGGCGCCGGTTTCGCCGGTGATCACGGTCATGCCGGCGGCGAGCTCGAGATCGAGGTGCTCGACGATGGCGTAATTGTGAACGGACAGATGAACCAACATGGGCGGCGGCTCCGCAAAGATGTCTGTTTATTTATACAGTATTTTTTGCGGCTGGCAATTCTCCCTCGTCGCTTGCTGGTTGGTCCCTGAAGTCCAAGCCCTTGAAGTAAAAAAAAAGCGCCCCATATACACGCCAGAGCCGCGGACCATTGGGTTCGCCTTGTTTTCAAAGGCTTATTTTCTTTTTAGGAGAGTGGCATGTCTGACGAACAACAGACTCAGGATTCCCAGTTCAACGAGCAGCCCGAAGCCGGCGCTACCGGGGATCTGAACGCCCGCGTGCTGGAGCTGGAAGAACAGGTGGCGGCGGCGAAGGACCAGAGCCTGCGCGCTGTTGCCGAGCTGCAGAACGTCCGCCGCCGTGCCGAGCAGGACGTGGAGAAGGCGCACAAGTTCGCGTTGGAGAAATTCGCCGGCGACTTGCTGCCGATCGTCGATACCCTCGAGCGGGCGCTGGAGATGTCGAACCCGGAAGACGAAGCGATCAAGCCGATGCGCGAAGGCATCGAGCTGACGCTGAAGATGTTCCACGACACGCTGGTGCGCTACAACCTTGAGCCGGTCGACCCGCACGGCGAGCCGTTCAACCCCGAGCACCACCAGGCAATGGCCATGGAAGAGAGCATCCGCCTCGAGCCGGGCAGTGTGGTCAAGGTGTTCCAGAAGGGCTACCTGCTCAACGGTCGCCTGCTGCGCCCGGCCATGGTCGTGGTCAGCAAGGCGCCGGAACAAACTCCGCCTTCGATCGACGAGAAGGCTTGAAATCCATCACCCGGTCCCCATCTGGGTAATCAACCGAGCCAAAGACCCGCAACAGGGTCAGCGCGGAATCTAATTTCTGGAGAGTGAATTATGGGCAAAATCATTGGTATCGACCTGGGGACCACCAACTCCTGTGTGTCCATCCTGGAGAACGGTAACGTCAAGGTCATCGAGAACGCCGAAGGCGCTCGTACCACCCCGTCGATCATTGGCTACGCCAACGATGGCGAAATCCTCGTAGGTCAGCCGGCGAAGCGCCAGGCTGTGACCAACCCGAAGAACACTTTGTATGCGGTCAAGCGTCTGATCGGCCGTCGCTTCGAAGAAGATGTCGTACAGAAAGACATCAAGATGGTGCCTTACAACATCGTCAAGGCTGACAACGGCGATGCGTGGGTCGAGGCCAAGGGCCAGAAGATGGCTCCGCCGCAGGTCTCCGCCGAAGTCCTGAAGAAGATGAAGAAGACTGCCGAGGACTACCTGGGCGAGCCGGTCACCGAAGCGGTCATTACCGTCCCGGCCTACTTCAACGACAGCCAGCGTCAGGCCACCAAGGATGCCGGCCGCATTGCCGGTCTGGACGTCAAGCGCATCATCAACGAGCCGACCGCGGCTGCGCTGGCCTATGGCCTGGACAAGGCCAAGGGCGACCACACCATCATTGTCTATGACCTGGGTGGCGGTACCTTCGACGTTTCCGTGATCGAAATTGCCGAAGTCGACGGCGAGCACCAGTTCGAAGTGCTGGCCACCAACGGCGACACCTTCCTGGGTGGTGAAGACTTCGACCTGCGCCTGATCGACTACCTCGTCGAGGAGTTCAAGAAAGAATCCGGCATGGACCTCAAGGGCGACCCGCTGGCCATGCAGCGCCTGAAGGAAGCTGCCGAGAAGGCCAAGATCGAGCTGTCCTCGACCCAGCAGACCGACGTCAACCTGCCGTACGTCACCGCTGACGCTTCCGGCCCGAAACACCTGAACGTCAAGGTGTCCCGCGCCAAGCTGGAATCCCTGGTGGAAGATCTGGTTGCTCGCACCATCGAGCCGTGCCGCGTTGCGCTGAAAGATGCGGGCCTCGATGTCTCGAAGATCGACGAAGTGATCCTGGTCGGCGGTCAGACCCGCATGCCGCTGGTGCAGAAGACCGTTGCCGAGTTCTTCGGCAAGGAAGCGCGCAAGGACGTCAACCCGGACGAAGCCGTTGCCATGGGGGCTGCCATCCAGGGCGCCGTGCTGGCTGGCGACGTGAAGGACGTGCTGCTGCTCGACGTCACCCCGCTCACCCTGGGTATCGAAACCCTCGGTGGCGTGATGACCGCGCTGATCGACAAGAACACCACCATCCCGACCAAGAAGTCGCAGGTGTTCTCCACTGCCGATGACAACCAGGGCGCCGTGACCATCCACGTGCTGCAGGGCGAGCGCAAGCAAGCCGCGCAGAACAAGTCGCTGGGCAAGTTCGACCTGGCCGACATCCCGCCGGCTCCGCGCGGCGTGCCGCAGATCGAAGTGACCTTCGACATCGACGCCAACGGCATCCTGCACGTCGGTGCCAAGGACAAGGCTACCGGCAAGCAGCAGTCCATCGTGATCAAGGCTTCCTCCGGTCTGTCCGAGGACGAGATCCAGCAGATGGTCCGCGACGCCGAGGCGAATGCCGAGGAAGACCGCAAGTTCGAGGAGCTGGCCGCTGCCCGCAACCAGGGTGACGCGCTGGTCCATGCGACTCGCAAGATGGTTACCGAGGCTGGCGACAAGGCCACTGCCGAGGAGAAGGCTGCCATCGAGAAGGCTCTCGGCGAGCTGGAAGTGGCCGTGAAAGGCGACGACAAGGCCGAGATCGAAGCGAAGATGAACGCGCTGTCCCAGGCGTCCACTCCGCTGGCGCAGAAGATGTACGCCGAACAGCCGCAGCCGGGTGCTGCCGCTCAGGGCGAGGCCGCTGACGACAAGGCTGGCGACGACGTCGTCGACGCCGAGTTCGAAGAGGTCAAGGAGAACAAGTAAGCCGCGTGCTTGCTTCCGCTCCGGCGCACCGACCAGCGTGTCGGTGCGCATGAAACGTCACGCGGGGGCTTGCTCCCGCGTTGGCGTGTCTGGGGGAACGGTTTTTAGAGTGCAGGAAAGTTATGGCCAAACGTGATTTTTACGAGGTACTGGGTGTCGAGCGCGGCGCCAGCGAAGCGGACCTGAAGAAGGCCTATCGCCGGCTCGCCATGAAGTTCCACCCGGACCGCAATCCCGGCGACAAGGAGGCCGAGGATAAATTCAAGGAGGCCAACGAGGCGTACGAGGTCCTGTCCGACGCCAGCAAACGTGCGGCCTACGATCAGTACGGCCATGCCGGTGTCGATCCGCAGATGGGTGGCGGCGGTGCAGGCTTTGGTGGCGCAAGCTTCTCGGACATCTTCGGTGATGTCTTCAGTGACTTCTTCGGTGGTGGTGGCGGCCGCGGCGGCTCTCGCGGCGGCCCGGCCCGTGGCGCGGACCTGCGCTACACCCTCGACTTGGACCTGGAAGACGCGGTGCGCGGCACTACCGTGACCATCCGCGTTCCGACCCTGGTCGGCTGCAAGACCTGCAGCGGGAGTGGCGCCAAGCCCGGCACTACGCCGGTCACCTGTACCACCTGCGGTGGTATCGGCCAGGTGCGCATGCAGCAGGGCTTCTTCTCGGTGCAGCAGACCTGCCCGCGCTGCCATGGCAGCGGCAAGATGATCACCGACCCTTGTGGCTCCTGCCACGGCCAGGGTCGTGTGGAAGAGCACAAGACCCTGTCGGTGAAAGTGCCGGCCGGCGTCGATACCGGTGACCGCATCCGCCTGACCGGCGAAGGCGAGGCCGGCGCCCACGGTGGCCCGGCGGGCGATCTGTATGTGGTGGTGAACGTGCGTGAGCACGACATCTTCCAGCGTGACGGCAAGCACCTGTACTGCGAAGTGCCGATCAGCTTCGCCGATGCTGCCCTGGGTGGCGAGCTGGAAGTGCCGACCCTGGATGGACGCGTGAAGCTGAAGATCCCCGAAGGCACCCAGACCGGCAAGCTGTTCCGTCTGCGCGGTAAGGGCGTTGCCCCGGTGCGCGGCGGCGGTGCCGGCGACCTGATGTGTCGCGTGGTGGTGGAGACGCCAGTGCAGCTGGACAAGCGTCAGCGCGAGCTGCTCGAAGAGTTCCGTGGCACCCTGCAGGGCAACTCCTCCAATTCGCCCAAGGCCAGTGGCTGGTTCGAGGGCATGAAGCGCTTCTTCGACGATCTGTGATACAGGGCCCCGGCGGTGCGAATCGCCCGGGGCCTTTTTAGCTTGGAGCTGTTTTATATGCGACGTATAGCTGTAATGGGCGCCGCCGGGCGCATGGGCAAGACCCTGATCGAGGCCGTGCAGCAGACTGGCGGCAGCGCTGGCCTGACTGCTGCGGTAGACCGCCCGGACAGCACCCTGGTGGGCGCCGACGCGGGCGAGCTGGCCGGCCTGGGCCGTATCGGTGTGCCGCTGTCGGGCGACCTGGCCAAGGTGGTCGACGAGTTCGATGTGCTGATCGACTTCACTCATCCGACCGTGACCCTGAAGAACCTGGAAGTCTGCCGCAAGGCCGGCAAGGCCATGGTCATCGGCACCACGGGCTTTTCCGCGGCCGAGAAGGAGCTGCTGAACGAAGCGGCGAAGGACATCCCGATCGTCTTCGCAGCCAACTACAGCGTGGGCGTGAACCTCTGCCTGAAGCTACTCGATACCGCCGCCCGCGTGCTGGGTGACGATGTGGATATCGAGATCCTCGAGGCGCATCACCGTCACAAGGTCGACGCGCCCTCCGGCACCGCGCTGCGCATGGGGGAAGTGGTTGCCAACGCCCTGGGCCGTGATCTCGAGAAGGTGGCTGTCTACGGTCGTGAAGGTCAGACCGGCGCTCGTTCGCGCGAGACCATCGGTTTTGCCACCGTACGTGCCGGCGACGTGGTGGGCGACCACACCGTGCTGTTCGCCGCGGATGGCGAGCGCGTGGAAATCACCCACAAGGCCTCGAGCCGCATGACCTTTGCTCGTGGCGCCGTGCGTGCCGCGCAATGGCTGGAAGGGCAGGCCAGCGGCCTGTACGACATGCAGGACGTACTTGGCCTTCGCTGAGTGGCATGGCCGTACGTCGTGCAAAAGGTGGACCATGATGTCGCATTTCTGTAAACTACAGCTTTAGTGTGTCCACTAAAAGCAGCGCAGCATGAATCACATAAAAAGCGGGATGACTTCTTCTGATGTCATCCCGCTTTTTTACAATCTGCGCACGCCCAGCCAGGCTTGAACTACGGGAGGTCTTCTTGACTAAGCCAGCCATACTTGCACTTGCCGACGGCAGCGTTTTTCGCGGTGAAGCCATCGGCGCCGACGGCCAGACCGTCGGAGAGGTGGTGTTCAACACCGCCATGACCGGCTACCAGGAAATCCTTACCGATCCTTCCTACGCCCAACAGATCGTCACCCTGACCTACCCGCACATCGGTAACACCGGCACCACGCCCGAAGACGCCGAGTCGAACAAGGTCTGGGCCGCCGGCCTGATCATTCGCGACCTGCCGCTGCTGTCCAGCAGTTGGCGCGACAAGCAGTCCCTGCCGGACTACCTGAAAGAGAACGGCACCGTTGCCATCGCTGGCATCGACACCCGCCGCCTGACCCGCATCCTGCGCGAGAAAGGTTCGCAGAACGGCTGCATCCTGGTCGGCGACGACGCCACCGAGGAAAAAGCTCTCGAACTGGCACGCGGCTTCCCGGGCCTGAAGGGCATGGACCTGGCGAAAGTCGTGTCCTCCACCGAGAAGTACGAGTGGCGCTCCAGCGTCTGGAACCTGGAAACCGACAGCCACCCGGAAATCGCCGCCGCCGACCTGCCGTACCACGTGGTCGCCTACGACTTCGGCGTGAAGCTGAACATCCTGCGCATGCTGGTCGCCCGCGGCTGCCGCCTGACCGTGGTGCCGGCGCAGACCCCGGCGAGCGAAGTGCTGGCCCTGAACCCGGACGGCATCTTCCTCTCCAACGGCCCTGGCGACCCCGAGCCGTGCGACTACGCCATCCAGGCCATCCGCGAGTTCCTCGACACCGAGACGCCGATCTTCGGCATCTGCCTGGGGCACCAACTGCTGGCCCTGGCTTCCGGCGCGAAAACCGTGAAGATGGGCCACGGCCACCATGGCGCCAACCACCCGGTGCAGGACCTGGATTCGGGTGTGGTGATGATCACCAGCCAGAACCACGGTTTTGCCGTGGACGAGGCAAGCATGCCGGCCAACCTGCGCGCTACCCACAAGTCGCTGTTCGACGGCACCCTGCAGGGCGTCGAGCGTACCGATAAAGTGGCCTTCAGCTTCCAGGGCCACCCGGAAGCCAGCCCCGGCCCGCACGACGTTGCCCCGCTGTTCGACCGCTTCATCGCGGCGATGGCCGAGCGCCGCTGAGTCCGAGCTCGAAGAGGGAAAGAAGATGATGCCGACCCTTGGAATCACCGACCTCTGGACCTACGTCCTGGGTACGTTGTTCATCGTCCTGCTGCCGGGGCCGAACTCGCTGTTCGTCCTCGCCACTGCCGCCCAGCGCGGCGTGGCCTCGGGCTACCGGGCGGCGAGCGCGGTGTTCCTGGGCGATGCGATCCTGATGTTCCTGTCGGCGCTGGGTATCGCCTCGGTCCTCAAGGCCGAGCCGATGCTGTTCCTGGGCCTGAAGTACGTCGGCGCCGCCTACCTGTTCTACTTAGGGGTAGGCATGCTCCGTGGAGGCTGGCAGAAGCTGCGCCAACCACTGGATGCGGCCGCCGCGCCGGCCAAGGAAGTGGACGTCAACCAGCCGTTCCGCAAGGCGCTGCTGCTGAGCCTGTCCAACCCCAAGGCGATCCTCTTCTTCATCTCCTTCTTCATCCAGTTCGTCGACCCGGGTTACGCCTATCCCGGCCTGTCGTTCCTGGTACTGGGCACGATCCTCGAGATCATCAGCGCCTTGTACCTGAGTTTCCTGATTTTCTCCGGTGTGCGTCTGGCGGCCTGGTTCCGTCGGCGGCAACGGCTGGCTGCCGGCGCTTCGAGCGGCGTCGGCGCCCTGTTCGTCGGCTTTGGCGTGAAGCTGGCCAGCGCAACCCTTTCCTGAATATTGCAACGAGAGTCCCATGCCCAAGCGTACAGACATCAAGAGCATCCTGATCCTCGGCGCCGGCCCGATCGTCATCGGCCAGGCCTGCGAGTTCGACTACTCCGGCGCACAGGCCTGTAAGGCCCTGAAGGAAGAAGGCTTCCGTGTCATCCTGGTGAACTCCAACCCGGCCACCATCATGACCGACCCGGCCATGGCCGACGCCACCTACATCGAGCCGATCAAGTGGCAGACCGTCGCCAAGATCATCGAGAAGGAACGCCCCGACGCGCTGCTGCCGACCATGGGCGGCCAGACCGCGCTGAACTGCGCCCTGGACCTGGAGCGTCACGGCGTTCTGGAGCAGTTCGGCGTGGAAATGATCGGCGCCAACGCCGACACCATCGACAAGGCCGAAGACCGTTCGCGCTTCGACAAGGCCATGCGCGACATCGGCCTGGCCTGCCCGCGCTCGGGCATCGCCCACAGCATGGAAGAAGCCTACGGCGTGCTGGAGAAGGTCAACTTCCCGTGCATCATCCGCCCGTCCTTCACCATGGGCGGCACCGGCGGCGGCATTGCCTACAACCGTGAGGAGTTCGAGGAAATCTGCACCCGCGGTCTGGATCTGTCGCCGACCAACGAACTGCTGATCGACGAATCGCTGATCGGCTGGAAGGAATACGAGATGGAAGTTGTCCGCGACAAGAAGGACAACTGCATCATCGTCTGCGCCATCGAGAACTTCGACCCGATGGGCGTGCACACCGGTGACTCGATCACCGTCGCGCCGGCGCAGACCCTGACCGACAAGGAATACCAGATCATGCGCAACGCCTCACTGGCGGTGCTGCGTGAGATCGGCGTGGAAACCGGCGGTTCCAACGTGCAGTTCGGCATCTGCCCGAACACCGGCCGCATGGTGGTGATCGAAATGAACCCGCGCGTATCGCGTTCCTCGGCGCTGGCGTCCAAGGCTACCGGCTTCCCGATCGCCAAGATCGCCGCCAAGCTGGCTGTCGGCTACACCCTCGACGAACTGCAGAACGACATCACTGGCGGCCGCACCCCGGCGTCCTTCGAGCCGGCGATTGACTACGTCGTCACCAAGATCCCGCGTTTCGCCTTCGAGAAATTCCCCAAAGCCGACGCCCGCCTGACCACCCAGATGAAATCCGTGGGTGAAGTCATGGCCATCGGCCGTACCTTCCAGGAGTCCGTGCAGAAAGCCCTGCGCGGCCTGGAAGTCGGCGCCACCGGTTTCGATCCGAAGCTCGACCTGAGTAATCCGGAAGCCGAGAGCATCCTCAAGCGCGAGCTGACCGTGCCCAATGCCGACCGCATCTGGTACGTCGCCGACGCCTTCCGCGCCGGCAAGAGCATTGCCGAAGTCTTCGACCTGACCCGCATCGACGAGTGGTTCCTGGTGCAGATCGAAGACCTGATCAAGGACGAGGAGCGTGTAAAGACCCTGGGTCTGTCCGCCATCGATCGCGACCTGATGCTCAAGCTCAAGCGCAAGGGCTTCTCCGATGCGCGCCTGGCCACCCTGCTGGGTGTGACCGAGAAGAACCTGCGCAACCATCGCCACAAGCTCAAGGTGCTGCCGGTGTACAAGCGCGTGGACACCTGCGCCGCCGAGTTCGCCACCGACACCGCCTACATGTACTCGACCTACGAGGAAGAGTGCGAAGCCAATCCGTCGACTCGCGACAAGATCATGATCCTGGGCGGCGGTCCGAACCGCATCGGCCAGGGTATCGAGTTCGACTACTGCTGCGTACACGCCGCGCTGGCCATGCGTGAAGACGGTTACGAGACCATCATGGTCAACTGCAACCCGGAAACCGTTTCCACCGACTACGACACCTCCGATCGCCTGTACTTCGAGCCGGTGACCCTGGAAGACGTGCTGGAAATCGTCCGCGTCGAGCAGCCCAAGGGCGTCATCGTGCAGTACGGCGGCCAGACCCCGCTGAAACTCTGCCGCGCCCTGGAAGAAGCCGGCGTACCGATCATCGGTACCAGCCCGGACGCCATCGACCGCGCCGAAGACCGCGAGCGCTTCCAGCAGATGGTCCAGCGTCTGAACCTGCGCCAGCCGGCCAACGCCACTGCGCGCAGCGAAGACCAGGCCCTGGAGCTGTCGAAGAACATCGGCTACCCGATGGTGGTGCGCCCGTCGTACGTACTGGGCGGCCGCGCGATGGAAATCGTCTACCAGGAAGAAGAGCTCAAGCGCTACATGCGCGAGGCCGTGAAGGTTTCCAACGACAGCCCGGTGCTGCTGGACCGCTTCCTGAACTGCGCCATTGAAGTCGACATCGATGCGGTGTGCGACGGCGAGACCGTGGTGATCGGCGCCATCATGCAGCACATCGAGCAGGCTGGCGTGCACTCCGGTGACTCCGCCTGCTCGCTGCCGCCGTACTCGCTGCCGCAGCACATCCAGGATGAGATTCGCGAACAGGTCAAGAAGATGGCCCTGGAGCTCGGCGTGGTCGGCCTGATGAACGTGCAGATGGCCGTTCAGGGCGAGGACATCTATGTGATCGAGGTGAACCCGCGTGCGTCCCGTACCGTGCCGTTCGTCTCCAAGTGCATCGGCGAGTCGCTGGCGAAAGTGGCGGCCCGCGTCATGGCTGGCAAGTCCCTGGCCGAAGTCGGCTTCACCGAAGAGGTGATCCCGCCTTACTATAGCGTCAAGGAAGCGGTGTTCCCGTTCGCCAAGTTCCCCGGCGTCGACCCGATCCTCGGCCCAGAGATGAAGTCCACTGGCGAGGTGATGGGTGTCGGCGACAGCTTCGGTGAGGCCTTCGCGAAAGCCCAGCTGGGCGCCAGTGAAATCCTGCCGAACGCCGGTTGCGCCTTCATCAGCGTCCGCGAGGACGACAAGCCGCAAGCCGTTCAGGTCGCCCGCGATCTGGTCGCGCTGGGCTTCGAGGTAGTCGCCACCGCCGGCACCGCCAAGGTGATCGAGGCTGCCGGCCTGCCGGTGCGTCGCGTGAACAAGGTGACCGAGGGCCGTCCTCACGTGGTCGACATGATCAAGAACGACGAAGTCACTCTGATCATCAACACCACCGAAGGCCGCCAGTCCATCGCTGACTCGTATTCCATCCGTCGTAACGCCCTGCAGCACAAGATCTACTGCACCACCACCATCGCGGCGGGGCAGGCGATCTGTGAGGCGCTCAAGTTCGGTCCCGAGAAGACCGTTCGCCGTCTGCAGGATCTCCATGCAGGAATCAACGCATGAGCAAATTTCCAATGACCGTCCAGGGCGCTCGCGCCCTGGAAGAAGAACTGAAATACCTGAAGACCGTTCTGCGTCCGCAGATCACCCAGGCCATCGCCGAAGCGCGTGAACTGGGCGACCTCAAGGAAAACGCCGAGTACCACGCCGCCCGTGAGCAGCAGGGCATGTCCGAGGCTCGCATCCGCGACATCGAGGCCAAGCTGTCCAACGCGCAGATCATCGACGTGACCACCATTCCGCACAGTGGCAAGGTGATCTTCGGTACTACCGTGGACATCGCCAACGTCGAGACCGACGAGACGGTGACCTACCAGATCGTCGGTGACGACGAGGCGGACATCAAGAACAGCAAGATCTCCGTCAACTCGCCGATCGCCCGTGCGCTGATCGGCAAGACCGAAGGCGATGCCGTTCTGGTGAAGACTCCGGGTGGCGATGTCGAGTACGAGATCGTTGAAGTCCGCCACGCCTGATCGGCAACCACTGAACGCAGGCGCCATCAGTTGGCTGCTGGCCCAGACATTCTGGGTCGGCGGCCTTTGGCTGCTTCAGTTCGTGGTGCTGCCGGCGCTGGACAAGATCGGCCTGGCGCCGCTGCTGGTGGAGTCCGTCGCTGACGCGCTGAAGCCGCTGCTGCTGGGTTTTGCCGGTTTCTGTGCAGTGCTGCAGGGGTTGGTGCTCTGGCAGGCCCGTGGCGCCGTCGCCTTCCTGCGGGAAGTGCGCGGACAACTGCTGCTGGCGGTGCTGGGGATGACCCTGACTTTCTTCGTCGTGCGCCAATTCGTGCCGGATGCCCAGCGCTGGTTCTGGTTCAACTATCTGGTGGTGGCGCTGTTCGGTCTGCTGCTGGTGCTGCAACCGGTACCGGGGCGGGACGAGCGGGCCTGACGCGGCGGAGCCTTGCCGGCTCCGCGTTGCCGGTCTTGACTGTCAGAGGCCGCTGAAACGGCTGATGTTCGACAGGTTCTTGTTCGGCTTCGGATTGCGACGGTAGATCAGTGCCATCTTGCCGATGGTCTGAACCAGTTCGCAGCTGCCGTTCTGGCAAAGTTCGTCGATCAGTGCGCGACGGTCGTCGCGTTCAGTGATGCGGAACTGCACCTTGATCAGTTCATGATCGTTGAGCGCGCGCTCAAGCTCGGCCATCACACCTTCCGAAAGACCGTTTTCAGCAACGGTCAATACCGGTTTCAGGTGATGCCCGATAGATTTGAACTGCTTTTTCTGCTCCTGAGAGAGCGCCATAATCTGACCCCTGGTAAAAAAGGCGGATATTCTACCCGAGTTTCGGTACTACCGGGATGCCGCTCAGACGAGGTAATACGTGGCCCGTTCCAAGACTAGCCATCGCTGGCTGAAAGAACATTTCGACGATCCGTACGTGAAGATGGCACAGCGCGACGGCTATCGCTCGCGTGCCAGCTACAAGCTGTTGGAAATCCAGGAGAAGGATCGCATCCTGCGTCCCGGCATGACCGTGGTCGACCTCGGCGCGGCGCCGGGCGGCTGGTCGCAGGTCACCAGCCGAGTGATCGGCGATAAGGGCACCCTGATCGCCTCGGACATCCTGCCGATGGACAGCATCCCGGATGTGACCTTCATCCAGGGGGACTTCACCGAGGACGAAGTCTTCGCCCAGTTGCTTGAGGCCATCGGAGAAAATCCGGTAGACCTTGTGATTTCCGATATGGCCCCCAATATGAGTGGATTGCCCGCCGTGGACATGCCTCGTGCCATGTTCCTCTGCGAGCTGGCCCTGGATCTGTGCACCCGTGTGCTGCGTCCGGGGGGCGATTTCCTGATCAAGATTTTCCAGGGTGAGGGTTTCGACGCTTACCACAAGCAGGTTCGCGAGAACTTCGAGAAGGTGCAGATGCGCAAGCCGCTGTCGTCACGCGACCGTTCACGGGAGCAGTATCTGCTCGCACGAGGCTTTCGCGGCGCCTAGACTGGAATGATTGGGCAGGCTTCTGGTCTATGCCTTGCAGGTTTTGCTTGTACCGGTGAAAGCCGGGGTTCATAAAGGGTTACAGACGGCGCCTGCCTGGCGGCGGGCGTTGTGTAGTAATTTTGGCCGGAAGGAGTCTGGCCGTCGTGAGAAGCGGTTTCCAGGGCGGAGCCGGCTTCAGAGGGTAGTCAATTGAACGACATGGCAAAGAACCTGATTCTGTGGCTGATCATCGCGGCGGTACTCGTCACCGTGATGAACAACTTCTCCAGCCCGAGCGAGCCGCAGACGCTCAACTATTCGGACTTCATCCAGCAGGTGAAGGACGGTAAGGTCGAGCGCGTGACCGTGGACGGCGCGGTCATCACTGGCAAGCGCCAGGACGGTGACACCTTCAAGACCATCCGCCCGGCCATCGCCGACAACGGCCTGATCGGCGACCTGGTCAACAACAATGTCGTTGTCGAAGGCAAGCAGCCCGAGCAGCAGAGCATCTGGACTCAGCTCCTGGTGGCCAGCTTCCCTATCCTGGTGATCATCGCCGTCTTCATGTTCTTCATGCGCCAGATGCAGGGTGGCGGCGGTGGCCGCGGCGGCCCGATGAGCTTCGGCAAGAGCAAGGCGCGCCTGCTGTCGGAAGACCAGGTGAAGACCACCTTCGCCGACGTCGCCGGTTGCGACGAGGCCAAGGAAGAGGTCAGCGAACTGGTGGAATTCCTCCGCGATCCGGGCAAGTTCCAGCGCCTGGGCGGTCGTATCCCGCGCGGCGTGCTGATGGTCGGCCCGCCCGGTACCGGTAAGACTCTGCTCGCCAAGGCCATCGCCGGCGAAGCCAAAGTGCCGTTCTTCACCATTTCCGGTTCGGACTTCGTGGAAATGTTCGTCGGCGTGGGCGCCTCGCGCGTTCGCGACATGTTCGACCAGGCCAAGAAGCACGCTCCCTGCATCATCTTCATCGACGAAATCGACGCCGTCGGTCGCCATCGTGGCGCCGGCCTGGGTGGCGGTCACGATGAGCGCGAGCAGACCCTCAACCAGTTGCTGGTGGAGATGGACGGCTTCGAGATGAATGACGGCATCATCGTCATCGCCGCGACCAACCGTCCGGACGTGCTCGACCCCGCGCTGCTGCGTCCGGGCCGCTTCGACCGCCAGGTGGTGGTTGGCCTGCCGGACATCCGTGGTCGTGAGCAGATTCTCAAAGTACACATGCGCAAGGTTCCGCTGGGCGACAACGTCGATCCGGCCGTGATCGCGCGCGGTACACCGGGCTTCTCCGGTGCCGACCTGGCCAATCTGGTTAACGAGGCCTCTCTGTTCGCTGCCCGTTCCAACAAGCGTATCGTCGACATGCGCGAATTCGAACTGGCCAAGGACAAGATCATGATGGGCGCCGAGCGCAAGACCATGGTCATGTCCGAGAAAGAGAAGAAGAACACCGCGTTCCACGAAGCCGGCCACGCTATCGTTGGCCGCCTGGTTCCGGAGCACGATCCGGTCTACAAGGTTTCCATCATTCCGCGCGGCCGCGCCCTGGGCGTGACCATGTTCCTGCCGGAAGAGGATCGTTACAGCCTGTCCAAACGCGCTCTGGAAAGCCAGATCTGCTCGCTGTTCGGTGGCCGTATCGCCGAAGAGATGACCCTGGGCTTCGAAGGGGTTACCACCGGTGCCTCCAACGACATCATGCGGGCCACCCAACTGGCGCGGAACATGGTGACCAAGTGGGGCCTGTCGGAAAAGCTCGGTCCGCTGATGTACGCGGAAGAAGAGGGCGAGGTGTTCTTGGGTCGTAGTGCCGGTAGCCAGCACGCCAACGTGTCCGGCGAAACCGCCAAGCTGATCGACCAGGAAGTGCGCCGCATCATCGACGACTGCTACGGCACCGCCAAGCGCCTGCTGGAAGAGAATCGCGACAAGCTCGACACAATGGCCGACGCGCTGATGAAGTATGAAACCATCGACGCCGATCAGATCGACGACATCATGGCCGGTCGTACCCCGCGCGAGCCGCGTGACTGGCAGGGGGGCAACTCCGGCTCTTCCGGCAACGCAGCTGCGCCCCGCGATGAAGGTCGCCAGGAAAACCCCATTGGCGGGCCTGCCGGCGAACACTGAGAGCACTGAATGAGTTCGTTGTACCACCCGACCCGGTTGCCTTGCGGCAACCGGGTTCTTGATTTAAGCCGCCCGCACGTCATGGGCATCCTCAATGTCACTCCCGATTCCTTCTCCGACGGCGGGTGCTTCAATCGGCATGATGCTGCATTGCGCCATGCGGCGGAGATGGTCGCGGCCGGCGCCACACTGATCGATATCGGCGGCGAGTCGACCCGTCCCGGCGCTCGCGTGGTTTCGCCCACCGAGGAGTTGGAGCGCGTCGCGCCGGTGGTCGAGGCGATTGCCCGCGAGCTGGATGTAGTGATCTCGGTGGATACCTCCACCCCGGCGGTGATGCGTGAAACCGCTCGTCTCGGGGCTGGCTTGATCAACGATGTGCGCTCACTGCAGCGTGATGGAGCCCTGGATGCCGCTGTGGACACGGGGCTTCCGGTTTGCCTGATGCATATGCGCGGCGAGCCGGGAAACATGCAGGACGATCCGCGTTATCCGAATATCCTCCAGGAGGTTCACGATTTCCTCGAGGAGCGCATCGCCGTCTGCGAAGCCGTGGGCATTGCCCGGGAACGGATCGTCATCGATCCTGGCTTCGGTTTTGCCAAGACGCAGAGTCATAACCTGAATCTGTTCCGGCAGATGGAGTGCCTGATGTCGTTGGGCTGTCCATTGCTGGTCGGTGTCTCGCGCAAGAGCATGGTCGGGCGCGCGCTCGGTCGTGAGGTGGGCGAGCGCCTGTACGGCAGCCTGGCCCTTGCGGCTCTGGCGGTCGCCAAGGGAGCCAGCATCATCCGCGTCCATGATGTCGCCGAGACGGTGGATGTGGTTCGAATGATTCACGCAGTGGAAAGTGCAACAGAAGAGGGGATGTCCGCATGAGCAGGAAGTATTTTGGTACCGATGGAATTCGCGGACGCGTAGGCACCCCGCCGATCACCCCAGACTTCGTGCTCAAGCTGGGCTGGGCCGTGGGCATGGCTTTCCGTCAGCAAGGCAAGTGTCGCGTGCTGGTGGGCAAGGACACTCGGATTTCCGGCTACATGTTCGAGTCCGCGCTGGAGGCTGGCTTGTCCGCCGCCGGTGCCGACGTGATGTTGCTCGGCCCCATGCCGACCCCGGGTATCGCCTATCTGACCCGTACCTTCCACGCCGAGGCGGGTATCGTCATCAGTGCCTCGCACAATCCGCACGACGACAACGGCATCAAATTCTTCTCCGGCCAGGGCACCAAGCTGCCGGACGAGGTGGAGCTGATCATCGAGGAGCTTCTCGATGCGCCGATGACGGTCGTCGAGTCCGCCCGCCTGGGCAAGGTCTCGCGGATCAACGATGCCGCCGGCCGCTACATCGAGTTCTGCAAGAGCAGCGTGCCATCGAACACCAGTTTCGCTGGTCTGCGTATCGCGCTCGATTGCGCCCATGGTGCTACTTACAAGATCGCTCCCAACGTATTCAGGGAACTGGGTGCCGAAGTGTTCGTCATCGGTGCGGAGCCAAACGGCCTGAACATCAATGACAAGTGCGGCTCCACCCATATGGGGGCGTTGCAGGAGGCCGTGCTGGCCCATCATGCGGATATCGGCATCGCCTTCGACGGCGACGGCGACCGGGTGATGTTGGTCGATCACACCGGCACCATCGTCGATGGTGACGAGATTCTCTACCTCATTGCGCGTGACATGCTTGATCGTGGCAAGCTGCACGGTGGCGTGGTAGGGACACTGATGAGCAACCTCGGGCTCGAGCTCGCTCTGCAGGAACTGCACATTCCCTTCGCCCGCGCCAAGGTAGGGGATCGCTACGTGATGTCCGAGCTGCAGTCGCGCAACTGGCAGTTGGGTGGAGAGAATTCCGGCCATGTTGTCTGTTGCCAGCACACCACGACCGGCGACGCGATCATCGCCGCGCTGCAGGTGCTGATGGCGCTGAAAACCCGAGGTCAGAACCTGGCTGAGGCGCGCATGGGCATTCGCAAGTGTCCGCAAGTGCTGATCAACGTGCGCTTTGCTGGTGGCGGGGTGGACCCGTTGGAGCATCCGGCGGTGAAGGAAGCCTGCGCCAAGGTGACCGAAGAGATGGCCGGTCGTGGTCGGGTGCTGCTGCGTAAATCCGGCACCGAGCCACTGGTGCGGGTGATGGTCGAAGGCGACGAGGAAGCACGCGTGCGCGCCTATGCCGAGCAGCTGGCGAAAGTGGTTACAGAGGTATGTGCTTGATTTCTCTTGTCAGTTCCAAAAGCGTCGAGTAATATCTGCGCCCACTTTGCTCAGCGAGGTACAGCATGCGTCGACCCTTGGTGGCCGGTAATTGGAAAATGCACGGTACCCGCTCCAGCGTAACGGAGCTGATCAAAGGCCTGCGTCAACTGGCTCTTCCCACGGGTGTCGATGTGGCGGTGTTTCCGCCTTGTCTGTACATCAATCAGGCTGTTCAAGGTCTGAATGGAAAGGCGGTTGCCGTCGGTGCGCAGAATTGCGCGGTTGAGCCGATGCAGGGCGCCCTGACAGGCGAAGTTGCAGCCAGCCAGTTGGCGGATGCGAGCTGTTCCCTGGTGCTGGTCGGTCATTCCGAGCGTCGCCTGATTCTGGGTGAGAGCGATGGTGTGGTCAGTCGCAAGTTTGCGGCGGCTCAATCGTGTGGCCTGATTCCGATCCTGTGCGTGGGGGAAACCCGTGAGCAGCGTGAGGCGGGCAAGACTCTTGAGGTTGTCGGGCGCCAGTTGGGCTCGGTAATCGAAGATCTCGGTGTCGGGGCTTTTTCCCGCGCCGTTGTGGCTTACGAGCCGGTGTGGGCGATTGGGACGGGGCTGACCGCTTCTCCCGAGCAGGCCCAGGAAGTACATGCGGCGATTCGCTCGCAGATCTCGGCGGAAAACGCAGAGGTGGCAAGCGGCCTTCGTCTCCTGTACGGCGGCAGCGTCAAGGCAGCCAGTGCTGCCCAGCTGTTCGCGATGCCGGATATCGATGGGGGGCTCATTGGTGGGGCTTCCCTGAATGCGGATGAGTTCGGTGCGATCTGTCGCGCCGCAGGAAACTGAAGATGTTGGAAACAGTTGTAATCGTGATTCACCTGCTGATGGCGCTGGGTCTGGTTGTGCTGGTCCTGCTTCAGCAAGGCAAGGGTGCCGACGCCGGTGCGTCGTTCGGTGCAGGTGCTTCGGCCACCGTTTTCGGTAGCCAAGGTTCTGCTACCTTCCTGAGCCGCTTTACTGCTATACTCGCTGCGGTTTTTTTCATTACCAGCTTGGGTTTAGCGTATTTTGCTAAAGAAAAAGCTGATATGATTCGTCACGCTGGGCTTCCTGATCCGGCAGTGATGGAGCAGAAGCAGGAACAAGCTCCGGCAGCTAGCGATGTGCCGGGCGCGCAAGGGCAACCTCAAGCCCCTGCAGGCGGTAACGGCGACGTTCCGGCGGCTCCTGAGCAGAAGTAAGCAGGCAAGAGTTTTTGCCGAGGTGGTGGAATTGGTAGACACGCTACCTTGAGGTGGTAGTGGCCATAGGCTGTAGGGGTTCGAGTCCCCTCCTCGGTACCATATACGAAAGGGCCCGCAGTGCGGGCCTTGTCGTTTCGGAGTTTCGGTTGACCTTCAAGGGGCTCAGCCGTATAATTTCGCACCAGCTTTGACGCGGGATGGAGCAGTCTGGTAGCTCGTCGGGCTCATAACCCGAAGGTCGTTGGTTCAAATCCAGCTCCCGCAACCAGTTTGGCAGAGCCCCTTTTCAGGGGCTTTTTGCTAGCTGGACAGTCCGCGCCGCCGGTTCAGGGCGGTCCTTAAGGGATGGGCGTTTCGCCCATTTTTTGTTTCTACAGCATACGCGAGGCGATCAGGTGTCGAGCAAGCTAGAACAGTTGCAGGCCTTGTTGGCCCCTGTAGTAGAAGCGCTCGGCTATGAGTGCTGGGGCCTGGAGTTCATTTCCCAAGGTCGCCATTCCCTGCTCCGGGTTTATATCGACCGTGCGGAAGGCATCCTGATCGACGACTGCGAGATCGTCAGTCGTCAGGTCAGTGGCATCCTCGACGTGGAAGACCCGATCAGTGGCGAATACACCCTGGAGGTGTCGTCGCCCGGTATGGATCGGCCGCTCTTCACGCTCGAGCAGTTCGCCCGCTATGTCGGCGAGCAGGTGAAGATCAAGCTGCGCACGCCCTTCGAACGGCGGCGCAATTTCCAGGGCATTCTCCGTGGTGTGGAGGAGCAGGATGTGGTGGTCCTGGTGGACGACCATGAATACCTGCTGCCGGTCGACTCGATCGACAAGGCCAACATCATTCCCCGATTTGAGTGAGCCGCCAGAGCGCGGATTCCAATGGATTGAAAGGCGAGGCGTACGATGAGCAAAGAAGTACTGCTGGTTGTTGAGTCGGTATCCAACGAGAAGGGTGTTCCGCCTGGCGTGATTTTCGAAGCGCTGGAGCTGGCCCTGGCAACCGCGACCAAAAAACGTTTCGAGGACGACGTTGACCTGCGCGTGGAAATCAACCGCGCCAACGGCAACTACGAAACCTTCCGTCGCTGGACCATCGTCGAAGACGAGGATTACTCCAATCCGGCGTCTGAACTGACCGTCGAAGACGTGCAGGAAGAGCACCCCGGCATGAAGGCCGGTGAAGTCATCGAAGAGAAGATCGAGTCCATCGAGTTCGGCCGCATCGCCGCACAGACCGCCAAGCAGGTCATCGTGCAGAAGGTTCGCGAAGCCGAGCGCGCTCAGGTGGTCGACGCCTACCGCGAGAAGGTCAACGAGATCATCTCCGGCACCGTCAAGAAGGTCACCCGCGACAATGTGATCGTCGACCTGGGCAACAACGCCGAAGCGCTGCTGGCCCGCGACCAGATCATCCCGCGTGAAACCTTCCGCGTCGGCACCCGCGTGCGTGCCCTGCTGAAGGAAATCCGCAGCGAGAACCGCGGCCCTCAGCTGATCCTGTCGCGTACCGCGCCGGAAATGCTGATCGAGCTGTTCCGCATCGAAGTACCGGAAATCGCCGAGCAGCTGATCGACGTGATGGCCGCCGCCCGTGACCCGGGTTCGCGCGCCAAGATCGCCGTTCGCTCCAAGGACAAGCGTATCGACCCGCAGGGCGCCTGCATCGGCATGCGTGGTTCCCGCGTCCAGGCCGTCTCCGGCGAACTGGGTGGCGAGCGTGTGGACATCGTCCTTTGGGATGACAACCCCGCGCAGTTCGTGATCAATGCCATGGCTCCGGCCGAAGTGGCGGCGATCATCGTCGACGAAGATACCCACACCATGGATATCGCCGTTGCCGAAGACAACCTGGCCCAGGCCATTGGCCGTAGTGGCCAGAACGTACGTCTGGCCAGCCAGCTCACCGGCTGGACCCTGAACGTGATGACCGAGGCCGATATCCAGGCCAAACAGCAGGCTGAAACTGGCGACATCCTGCAGCGTTTCGTCGACGAGCTGGATGTCGACGAAGAGCTCGCCCAGGTACTGGTGGAGGAAGGCTTCACCACCCTGGAAGAAATCGCCTACGTACCGATGGAAGAGATGCTCAGCATCGACGGCTTCGACGAAGACATCGTCAACGAGCTGCGCTCGCGCGCCAAGGATCGCCTGCTGACCAAAGCCATCGCCACTGAAGAAAAACTTGCCGACGCCCAACCTGCCGAAGACCTGCTCAGCCTCGATGGTATGACCAAAGAGCTGGCCGTGGACCTGGCGCTGCGCGGTGTAACCACCCGTGAAGATCTGGCCGAGCAATCGATTGACGATCTGCTCGACATCGACGGCATGGATGAAGAGCGTGCTGGCAAGTTGATCATGGCCGCCCGGGCCCATTGGTTCGAGTAAGCATTCGCGGCCTGAGGAGAGAAGTGCATGACGCAAGTCACGGTGAAAGAACTGGCCAAGACGGTCGATACGCCGGTGGAGCGCCTGCTGCAGCAGATGCGCGAAGCGGGCCTACCCCATAACAATGCCGAGCAGGTAGTGACCGACAGCGAGAAGCAAGCGCTGCTGGCCCACCTGAAGGGCAGCCACGGTGATCGCGCGGATGAGCCGCGCAAGATCACCCTGCAACGCAAGACCACTTCGACCTTGAAAGTCGCTGGCAGCAAGACCGTCAGCGTCGAGGTTCGCAAGAAGAAAACCTACGTCAAGCGCGATCCTGAAGAGCTCGAGGCCGAGCGCCAGCGTGAGCTGGAAGAGCAGCGTGCCGCTGAAGAAGCTGTGCGTCTGAAGGCTGAGGAAGAGGCCCGTCAGCGTGCCGCTGAGGAAGAGGCCCGCCGCCAGGCGGATGCCGCTCGCCAGGCTGCCAGCTCTGCGCCTGCCGCTGCTGCGGTTGCTGCCGACGCCCCGCGCGCCGCGGCTCCTGCTCCGGCGGCGCCGGTCGCTGCTGCTCCTGCTGCGGACGACCGCAAGAAGGAAGAGCCCCGCCGTGCGCCCAAGCGCGACGAGGAAGACGAGCGCCGCGATCGCAAACATGCCCAGCATCGCCCGTCGATCAAGGAAAAGGAAAAGACCACCGCGCCGCGCGTCGTGCGCAGTGGTGGTGACGACGACGACAGCTTTGGCCGTCGCGGCGGTGGCCGTGGCAAGGGCAAGCTGAAGAAGCGTAACCAGCACGGGTTCCAGAGCCCGACAGGACCGATTGTGCGTGAAGTAAATATCGGTGAGACCATCACCGTGGCCGAACTGGCTGCGCAGATGTCGGTGAAGGGCGCTGAAGTCGTCAAGTTCATGTTCAAGATGGGCACCCCGGTGACCATCAACCAGGTACTCGACCAGGAAACCGCCCAGTTGATCGCCGAAGAGCTCGGCCACAAGGTCAAGCTGGTCAGCGAGAACGCCCTGGAAGAGCAACTGGCCGAGTCGTTGAAGTTCGAAGGTGAAGCCGTTTCCCGTGCGCCGGTCGTGACCGTGATGGGCCACGTCGACCACGGCAAGACCTCGCTGCTCGACTACATCCGTCGCGCCAAGGTGGCAGCTGGCGAAGCCGGTGGCATCACCCAGCACATCGGTGCCTACCATGTGGAAACCGACCGCGGCATGGTCACCTTCCTCGACACCCCTGGCCACGCTGCGTTCACCGCGATGCGTGCCCGTGGTGCCCAGGCGACCGACATCGTCATTCTCGTGGTGGCCGCGGACGACGGCGTGATGCCGCAGACCCAGGAAGCCGTGCAGCACGCGAAAGCCGCTGGCGTGCCGATCGTGGTCGCGGTGAACAAGATCGACAAGCCGGACGCCAACCCGGACAACATCAAGAATGGCCTGGCCGCTCTGGATGTGATCCCGGAAGAGTGGGGTGGCGATGCTCCCTTCGTCCATGTATCCGCCAAGGTGGGTACCGGCGTCGACGAGTTGCTCGAAGCCGTGCTGCTGCAGGCTGAAGTACTCGAACTCAAAGCCACTCCGTCGGCTCCGGGCCGTGGCGTGGTGGTCGAGTCCCGTCTGGACAAGGGCCGTGGCCCTGTAGCCACTGTACTGGTTCAGGATGGCACCCTGCGTCAGGGCGACATGGTGCTGGTCGGCGTCAACTACGGGCGCGTCCGTGCGATGCTCGACGAGAACGGCAAGCCGATCAAGGAAGCCGGTCCGTCGATTCCGGTCGAGATCCTCGGCCTGGACGGCACCCCGGATGCCGGTGACGAGATGACCGTGGTCGCCGACGAGAAGAAGGCCCGCGAAGTCGCTCTGTTCCGTCAGGGCAAGTTCCGCGAAGTGAAACTGGCTCGTGCCCACGCCGGCAAGCTGGAAAACATCTTCGAGAACATGGGCCAGGAAGAGAAGAAGACCCTCAACATCGTCCTCAAGTCCGATGTCCGCGGTTCGCTGGAAGCCCTGCAGGGCTCGCTCAGTGGCTTGGGCAACGACGAGGTGCAGGTTCGCGTGGTCGGCGGCGGCGTCGGTGGTATCACCGAGTCCGATGCCAACCTGGCGCTGGCCTCCAACGCGGTGCTGTTCGGCTTCAATGTTCGTGCTGATGCGGGTGCGCGCAAGATCGTCGAGACCGAAGGCCTCGACATGCGTTACTACAACGTGATCTACGACATCATCGAAGACGTCAAGAAAGCCCTGACCGGCATGCTCGGCAGCGATGTTCGCGAGAACATCCTGGGTATCGCCGAAGTGCGTGACGTGTTCCGTTCGCCGAAGTTCGGCGCGGTCGCCGGCTGCATGGTCACCGAGGGTCTGGTGCACCGCAACCGTCCGATCCGCGTGCTGCGCGACGACGTGGTGATCTTCGAAGGCGAGCTGGAATCCCTGCGTCGCTTCAAGGATGACGTCGCCGAAGTGCGTGCCGGCATGGAGTGCGGTATCGGCGTGAAGAGCTACAACGACGTTCGCGTCGGCGACAAGATCGAAGTGTTCGAGAAGGTCGAAGTCGCTCGTACTCTGTAAGGGTATTCGAGCGTGAACGCAGCGCCCGGGCCAGCTTGAAAGCTGCCCCGGGCGTTTGCCGCTTTCAGGCCCGGAGCCTTCTGGCTCGGGTAAGCAGGTTAGGAAAATGGCCAAAGAGTACAGCCGTACCCAGCGTATCGGCGACCAGATGCAGCGCGAACTGGCGCTGCTGATCCAGCGTGAAATCAAGGACCCCCGTCTGGGCCTGGTGACTATCACCGGCGTCGACGTGGCCCGTGACCTGTCCCATGCCAAGGTGTACGTCACCGTGATGGGCCAGGATGACAACGCCGAAGTGGTAAAGCAGAACACCAGCATTCTCAACGATGCCGCGGGCTTCCTGCGCATGCAGTTGGGCAAGGCGATGAAGCTGCGCACCGTGCCGCAACTGCACTTCAGCTATGACGCCAGTATCCGCCGTGGTGCCGAGCTGTCGGCGCTGATAGAGCGCGCAGTGGCAGCCGATCGCCGTCATGGCGGCGATGCCGAGGAGTAACGCGTGGCCCAGGTGAAACGCATTCGCCGTGCGGTCAACGGCGTGCTGATTCTCGACAAGCCGCGTGGCATGAGCTCCAACCAGGCCCTGCAGAAGGTGCGCTGGCTGCTCAATGCCGAGAAGGCCGGCCATACCGGCAGCCTCGACCCACTGGCCACCGGTGTCCTGCCGCTGTGCTTCGGCGAGGCGACCAAGTTCTCCCAGTACCTGCTCGATGCTGACAAGGGCTACGAGACCGTCGCCCAACTGGGCGTGACCACCACCACCGGCGATGCCGAGGGTGAGGTCCTTGAGCAGCGCGAGGTGACCATTGGTCGGGACGCCATCGAGGCCATGCTGCCGCGCTTCCGTGGCGACATAGAGCAGGTGCCGCCGATGTACTCGGCCCTGAAGAAGGACGGTCAGCCGTTGTACAAGCTGGCTCGTGCAGGAGAGGTAGTGGAGCGCGAGGCGCGTTCTGTTACTATTGCGCGCCTGGATTTGCTCGCCTTCGAGTCGCCCTGTGCGACGCTGGCCGTTTCCTGCAGCAAGGGCACCTATATCCGCACCCTGGTCGAAGACCTCGGCCGCGAACTTGGGTGTGGTGCACACGTTGCCGCCCTGCGCCGGACCCAGGCCGGACCTTTCCAGCTGAACCAGTCGGTGACGTTGGAGGCGCTCGAGAAAGTCCATGCCGAGGGCGGCAACGAAGCCCTCGACCGTTTCCTGCTGCCGGTGGATGCCGGCCTGGAACACTGGCCGCTGTTGCAGCTCTCCGAGCACAGCGCCTATTACTGGCTGCATGGCCAGCCAGTACGCGCTCCCGAAATGCCGAAGTTCGGCATGCTGCGGGTGCAGGATCACGAAGGTCGCTTCATCGGCATCGGTGAAGTGGTCGAAGACGGGCGCCTGGCGCCGCGTCGACTGATTCGGTCGTAAGGCCGGAACCGAGGGTGGCTGTCAGCAGGCACGGTCACTCCTCTTACTATGAACACAGGGAGAAGTCCCTGGCCTGTTACCTCAGAGGAAGCCCCATCATGGCACTGAGCGTCCAAGAAAAAGCCCAGATCGTTAACGAGTACAAGCAAGCTGAAGGCGACACCGGTTCCCCGGAAGTGCAGGTTGCACTGCTGTCCGCCAACATCAACAAGCTGCAGGACCACTTCAAGGCCAACGGCAAAGACCACCACTCCCGTCGTGGCCTGATCCGTATGGTCAACCAGCGCCGCAAGCTGCTGGACTACCTGAAGAGCAAGGACACCTCTCGTTACAGCGCCCTGATCGGTCGCCTGGGCCTGCGTCGCTAAGACGGCAAGCCTGAAGTGGGAAGCTGGGAGTCCGGGGTCGTTGGGCGGTGTATACCGCTCATCGGCTCTGGCTCCCGGCTTTCTCGCTTTTATAGGGAATGAAAACGGGTCCGACTCCCGGCATTTCCACAATTTCCCCCAAGGCAACTAAAGAGAAGGTAGAGAAACCGTGAACCCGGTAATCAAGAAATTCCAGTTCGGTCAGTCGACCGTCACCCTCGAGACTGGCCGCATTGCCCGCCAGGCCACCGGCGCCGTCCTGGTCACCATGGACGACGTCACCGTGCTTTGCACCGTCGTCGGCGCCAAGCAGGCCGACCCGAGCAAGAGCTTCTTCCCGCTCTCCGTGCACTATCAGGAGAAGACCTACGCAGCCGGCCGCATCCCCGGTGGCTTCTTCAAGCGTGAAGGCCGTCCTTCGGAGAAGGAAACCCTGACCTCGCGCCTGATCGATCGTCCGATCCGCCCGCTGTTCCCCGAAGGTTTCATGAACGAAGTGCAGGTTGTCTGCACCGTCGTTTCCACCAACAAGAAGTCCGATCCGGACATCGCTGCCATGATCGGCACTTCCGCCGCCCTGGCCATCTCCGGCATTCCGTTCGCCGGCCCGATCGGCGCTGCCCGCGTTGGTTTCCACCCGGAAATCGGCTACATCCTCAACCCGACCTATGAGCAGCAGCAGAGCTCCAGCCTCGACATGGTCGTGGCCGGTACCTCCGACGCCGTGCTGATGGTTGAGTCCGAAGCCGACGAACTGACCGAAGACCAGATGCTGGGTGCCGTTCTGTTCGCCCACGAAGAGTTCCAGGCCGTCATCCGTGCCGTTGCCGAGCTGGCAACCGAAGCTGGCAAGCCGAGCTGGAACTGGACCGCGCCGGTCGAGAACACCGCTCTGGTCAACACCATCAAGGCCGAATTCGGTGCCGCTATCTCCGAGGCCTACACCGTGACCGTCAAGCAGGACCGTTACGCGGCCCTGGACGCCCTGCGCGAGCAGATCGTCGCCAAGTTCGCCGGCGAAGGCGAAGGCCAGTTCTCCGCAGGTGAAGTCAAAGAAGTCTTCGGCCTGCTGGAATACCGCACCGTTCGCGAAAACATCGTCAACGGCAAGCCGCGTATCGACGGCCGTGACACCCGCACCGTTCGTCCGCTGAAGATCGAAGTCGGCGTACTGGGCAAGACCCACGGCTCGGCGCTGTTCACCCGTGGTGAAACCCAGGCTCTGGTCGTTGCCACCCTCGGCACCGCCCGTGACGCCCAGCTGCTCGATACCCTCGAAGGCGAGCGCAAAGACCCCTTCATGCTGCACTACAACTTCCCGCCGTTCTCGGTTGGCGAGTGTGGCCGCATGGGCAGCGCTGGCCGTCGTGAAATCGGCCACGGCCGTCTGGCACGCCGCAGCGTTGCTGCCATGCTGCCGAGCCAGGACGAGTTCCCCTACACCATCCGCGTGGTTTCCGAGATCACCGAGTCCAACGGTTCCAGCTCCATGGCTTCCGTCTGCGGTGCTTCCCTGGCGCTGATGGACGCCGGTGTTCCGGTCAAGGCGCCGGTGGCCGGTATCGCCATGGGCCTGGTGAAGGAAGGTGACAAGTTCGCCATCCTGACCGACATCCTGGGTGACGAAGACCACCTGGGCGACATGGACTTCAAGGTCGCCGGTACCGACAAGGGCGTGACCGCCCTGCAGATGGACATCAAGATCAACGGCATCACCGAAGAGATCATGGAGATCGCCCTGGGCCAGGCCCTGGAAGCTCGCCTGAACATCCTCGGCCAGATGAACCAGATCATCGCCGCCCCGCGCGCCGAGCTGTCGGAGAACGCTCCGACCATGATCCAGATGAAGATCGACACCGACAAGATCCGCGACGTCATCGGCAAGGGCGGCGCCACCATTCGCAGCATCTGCGAAGAGACCAAGGCTTCGATCGATATCGAAGACGACGGCAGCGTGAAGATCTACGGCGAAACCAAGGAAGCTGCCGAGGCTGCCAAGCAGCGCGTCCTGGGTATCACCGCGGAAGCCGAGATCGGCAAGATCTACGTCGGCAAGGTCGAGCGCATCGTGGACTTCGGTGCCTTCGTCAACATCCTGCCGGGCAAGGACGGTCTGGTGCACATCTCGCAGATCAGCGACAAGCGCATCGACAAGGTCACCGACGTTCTGCAGGAAGGCCAGGAAGTCAAAGTCCTGGTTCTGGACGTGGACAACCGTGGCCGCATCAAGCTGTCCATCAAGGACGTAGCCGCTGCTGAAGCCTCTGGCGTCTAAGCGGTAGCGAAATGAAGAGAGGGCCCCTTGCGGGCCCTCTTTTTTTGCCTTGAGAATGCGCTTTCCGCCGATCTCGCTCCAAGGATGCCCCGAGATGGACAAGCGCTACTGTCATTACCACAGTGCCCAGCCCGCGACCTGGCACTGTCAGCCTTGCGAGCGCCATTACGGCGACTGTTGCATTCCGCTCAATGCCGATGCGCCGGAGTACGCGCCGTCGTGCCCGTTGTGCCGGGGCCATCTGCGCTCCCTCGGCGCGGCGAATACCGCGCAACCTTTCTGGGAGCGCCTGCCGAAGTTCTTCGCCTACGGATTCCAGGCCGGGCCATTGGCCTTCTGTGTCTTGCTGGCACTGGCCTGTGTATTCATGCCGCCGATGTTCGTGCTCTGGATCGCCCTGTTCAGCGTGGCGACCAAATACCTGCATAGCGTGATCGAAACGGCGAGTTTTGGCGGCCAGGAAGCTCCAGGCCTGCTCGAAGCCTTCAGCCCCGACAGTCTGCGGATGTTCTTCCAGCAACTGGCGGTATTCCTGATCGCCCTGGTGCTGCTGTGGCTGGCTGCCGATTTCCACAGCGAGGCGATCTACTGGGCAGCCAATATCGCGGTCATGCTGGTTCTGCCGGCGAGCATCATCCGGCTGTCCCTGGACAAGAGCCTGGGGGTCGCGCTGAGCCCCAGCGAAGTGGGGCAGGTGATCGCGGCCATGGGCTGGCGTTACCTGATCCTCTGCGTGTTCCTGTTCATCCTCTGGCAGTCGCCCACTTATGTCGCCTGGCTTCTCTCCAACGGGCTGCCGCGGGTGGTGATGGTCCCGGTGGTGGCAGGCCTGACGGGTTATTTCGCCGTGGTGATGTGCGCCATGATGGGCTATGCCGTGTTCCAGTATCAGGGCCAACTGGGCTACGTATCCGCCGGGGAGGACGCCCCGGCCGGCTACGCCGCGCCGGAATGGCACCGCCGCAAGGCACTGGCCGAGGCGGAGGTACGAGTCAAGGAGGGACAGACCGGCGTGGCGCTGGAGATCCTCGTCGCGGCGCTGCGCGAAGGCCGCCAGGATCTCAAGCTGAATGAGCGCTATCACCAGTTGCTCTTCGCCCTGAACGAGCGTGCGGAATGCCTGAATCACCTGCCGCACTACCTGAGCCTGGCCAGCCGGCTCAACCCGCAGCTGGCTGCCAGCGCCTTCCTCAATGCCCGGCAACTGCAGGCGGACTACCTGCCCGAGGACCCGAGCGTCTGCGAACGCATTGCCGAGGTGCTGATCGAGCGCCACAAGGCCCGCGAGGGGCTGAGCCTGCTGCGCAACCTGCACAAGCGCTACCCAGATTACCCCGGCATTCCCCGCGCCTACCTGATGGCGGCACGGGCGTTTTCGGAGGAGCTGGGGCAGGTGGAACCCGCCCAGCAGTTGCTGGCTTTCATTCGCCAGCGTTATCCGGCGTTCGAGCAGATGGGCGAGGTGGTGCAGCTTGAGGCCGTGCTGGCGAAGTTGGGCAGGAGCTCAGGTACCTGATCGTGCAACCTGCATGGAGCGCAGCGGCAGACTTTGCAAACTGCAAGCGGTCGCTGTTTGGGCTGACTTGTTAAGTTGTTGATTAATAAGGTTTTTGCTGGATCGTAAAAGCTGGCACAGGGCTTGCGATAGTCCTAGTGCAACTGCAGCCAGGAACGGGCCGCAGTTTTCCAACAATTCAGGAGAAACCGCCATGAAACGTTTCAACAAACTGGCCCTTGCCGCTGCCACCGCAACCGCTCTGAGCTTCTCGTTCGCCAACTCGGTGTTCGCCCAGCCGACGACTCTGGCCGCCAATGACACCGTCCAGAAAACTGAAGAGGCGGTTTCCGACACCTGGATCACCAGCAAGGTGAAATCCAGCCTGATCGCCGACAAGGACATCAGTGGCACCAACATCAAGGTCGAGACCAACAAAGGTGTGGTTTCGCTCTCCGGTAACGTCAAGACCGACGCCGAGAAGGAACTCGCGATCAAGACCGCCAAGGGCATCAAAGGCGTGACCGCTGTGTCCGCCGACGGCCTGAAGTCGGTCGAGTAAGCACCACGGCTTCTCACCCCATCCAACTCCGAACAGGAGGATCGCCATGAACACTGACGTCATCAAAGGCAAGTGGAAGCAGCTCTCCGGCTCGCTCAAGGAGAAGTGGGGCAAGCTCACTGACGACGACCTGCAGGCGGCGGACGGACACGCCGAATACCTGGTGGGCAAACTGCAGGAGCGCTACGGCTGGACCCGCGAGAAAGCGGAAGAGGAAGTCCGCGACTTCAGCCGCCACCTGTAGCGCCTGAACCCAGGGATGATCAAGGCCCCGCCGGTACGCCGGCGGGGCTTTTTCGTGGGTGAATCAAGGGGCCAGGTGTTGCTGGTAGATCGTCAGTTGGCGGGTCGGGTCGGCTTCCGGGTAGTGCTGACGGAGGAAGCGTGACAGTTCGTGCACGGTCTGCAGCTCACCCTTCTGGCCAACCTGCTTGGCCAGTTGCAGGGTCAGGCCCGGCAGCATTTCGGGACGCAGGGCGGAGCGCGCCAGCCGGCGCCAGCTGCTTAGTGCCTGCACGGACTCATTGCGATGTAGCAGCTTGCGCAGCAGGTGTAATTGAATGGCCGGATGTGCAAGCAGCCCGGTATCGCTGGCGGCACTTTCCTCAGCCAGTCTGCGCAGCAGTGAGTCGGCCGCCGGGGAGGGCGGCAGGGCGAACAACTGCTTGAGGGTTTCGCTCATCAAGCCCCGGTCCTGCCTCCCTTTGGCTAAGCCATACAGGCGCTCGACCAGCAAAGGTTGCCCCGGGAACTGCCGCAGCAACTCCGCACCGCGCGCGGCGGCCTGGTCGAGGGCGAAGCGGCCGATCTGCTCATCCAACGATGCCAGGGCGCGCTTGAAAGGGGCTTCTGGGTCTTCCTTCGCCAGGTAGGCCTCGTCGACCGGCATCCGCCCAAGTTTGCGCGGCAGCCAGACGGCGAGGAAGCCGGAGACCAGCCCGCCGATGTGCGCGTAGTAGTTCACATGATCGGCGGCACGCAGCAGCCCGAACAGTTCCTTGCCCAGCCACAGCGGCAGGATCCACAGCGCTGGTGCCTTCAGGTAGCCCATCAGCGGTCCGAGCCAGTAGAAGAACTGGATGCGCCGCAGGCCATAGGCGCCGATGTACATGCCCATCAGGCCGGAGATGGCGCCGGAGGCACCGATGCCCGGTACCCAGGACGGATCCAGCGCCCACCACAGCAGGCTGGAGCAGAAGCCACTGAACAGGTAGAGGCCCAGATACAGGGCTCGTCCCAAGGCTGCTTCCAGAGCGAAGCCGAAGATGAACAGGAATACCATGTTGCCGGCCAGGTGCCAGAAGCTGCCATGAAGGAACATCGAGCCGAACAGGCCCTGGACGGTGAACCGCTCGGGGATGAAGCCGAAGCGCAGGCTGCTGGTCAGGTCGCGGGCGGCTTCCGCTTTCAGGCGCGCGGCCTGCCAGGCTCTGTCCTGCTGGAAGGCCGGCAGTGCGCGCAGCTCATGGCCGAACTCCAGGTCCGAGAGAACGAGCCAGGCCAACTGTTGACGCGGCAGGGCCTCCAGGGCGCGCTGCTGGTCGGCTTCCAGGCGGTCGCGGCGCTCCAGCGAGGCGCTGAACAAGGGGCGTTCATGACCCAGCAGGTCCTGGTCGAGATAGACGCGTACGGCCTCTTCGCGCCGGGCGCTATCGCCCCCCTGGTAGCCGAAGTAGATCAGGACGTTGATGACGATGAGCAGCAGCGTGATGACGGGAGGCTTTTTCCAGTCCAGCGGATGCTCGGCGGGGACGATGACCATGGCGACCGGTCCTTGGCGCAAGTGGCGTGAGTGGCGGCGAGACTAGCACCTCGCCAGCACGGCTGTCAGTTGCCGCTGCGCTTGCTCTGGATGTCGCTCAGCCGATTGCCCTCGAAGCGGACGAAATACAACATGCCGCTCCAGGGGCCGTAGATCCATTCTTCCACGGCCACTTCCATGGATTCGCCGTAGCGGGGGCCAGGCACCTGCTTGTAGCCCAGGAAGGAACGGCTGACTGGCTCGCCGCAGCGGCTGAGCACGTCGCTGGTGACATCGCCGGTGCTGATGAGCTTGCTGTTGCAGCGCAAGCTGGCGGCCTGCGCGTCCAGCGCAATGACAGTGAGCGGTAACACAAGCGCGACCAGGCGCAGAGTGAAGAGGGGCTTCAATTGCGTTTGAACTCGATGCTTTTGAGTTTGTTGGCCTCGAAGGTGAGGATGTAGCTGGTGCCGTTGCGCGGCCCGTACACCCACTCCTCGACCCGGTACTCGCGGTGGTCGTAGCCGCTGAGGGTATAGCCGACTTCATCGCGGTGATCCGGCGCGCCGCACTTCTGCTCGACTTCCCAGGCACGGTCGCCGGCGTTGATCAGGGAACTACCGCAGCGCATGCTTTCCGCCTGGGCGCCCGCCGCGCAAAGCAGCAGGGCGCAGGACATCCAGGTCAGGGCTTTCATCGAACGACTCCTTACTCGCTATCGAGGTGAAGCTGGGCGGCCACTTTGCCACCATTCTCCGCTTCGCCGAAGCTGACGTCGATGAGGTAGATGCGGTCGTCCCCCAGGCCGCCCTTGCTGACCAGATAGTCCTTGATCTGGGTCGCGCGCTCCTGACCGAGCTTGCGCAGCAGCAATTGGCTGTCGCTCCAGGAGTCGAGCACGGCCTGGCGCATCTTCGCCGAACGCTCGTCCTTGCTCAGGTCCTGCCACTCCGCCGGAGGTTGTTTCTTCAGGCGCGCACGGTAGACGCCTTCGAGCAGGATCGGCTGCAGATCCTCCGGGACTTCCAACTGGCTGGCGTCACTGGGCACCTTGTCGCCGCGGCGCTGCAACATGCTGTAGTAGTTCTTCTGGTATTCCTGTTTCAGGCGCTTGTCGGCCAGCAGCGGGCCGTCGCTGGCTGCGGCGGCGACACCTTCGACTTCCAGCTTCAGGGCTGGGCGCTGCTTGAGCGCGCCGACCAGTTTGTCGAGGTTGGCCTGGGCGGCGGAATCCAGCTCGCTGGAGCCGGGTGCGAAGGTCACGCTGCCCAGGTCCTCGTCGCCGCCGCCGGCGAGCCCGGCGATGAATTTGAAGGGTGCCTGCACCGCGCGTACCACCAGGTTGCGCAGGGTCTGCCAGACGATGGGCATGACGCTGAACTGCGGGTTGTTCAGGTCGCCCTCCACCGGCAGCTGGATATCGATGTTGCCGTTGGCGTCCTTGAGCAGCGCGATCGCCAGTTTCACCGGCAGGTCCACAGCATCGGGGCTGTCGACCTTCTCGCCCAGTTGCAGGTGCTCTACCAGCACCTTGTTGTCGGCCTTCAGCTTGCCCTGGGTTATCTGGTAGTGCAGGTCCAGGTTCAGCCGGCCCTTGCGGATGCGATAGCCGGCGAACTTGCCGGAGTAGGGCGTCAGGGTGGTCAGCTCGACGCGCTTGAAGCTGGTGGCGATGTCCAGCTTCTCCAGCGGCGAGAAGGGGTTGAGGCTGCCATTGATGGTGACCGGGGCGTACTTGTCGACCTTGCCCTTCACGTCCACCGAGGCGGGTGTCGGATTGCGGTTGTCGATGGTGCCGATCTCACCGCCCAGCTGCTGGATGGCGGTGGCGAAGTCCGGGCGCAGGGTCAGGTCGGCGAAGTTGGCCGAACCGTTGTTGATCTTCACCCCGCCGATACGGATGCCCAGCGGCTTGCTGTTGCCACTGCCGCCTTTGTTCGCGGAGGACGATGCGGATTCCGGTTGCGCGATGATCAGCTCGCTGACGTTGGTGCTGCGGTCCTCGTTGATGATGAAGCGTGCGTAGGGCTCTTCCAGCGACACCGTCTGGATCAGCAGGCTGTCGCCATGCTTGTAGGCCAGGCCGTTGAGGGTCAGCTTGGTCCATTTGACGAAGTCGCGGCTCTTGAGGGTGTCCAGGGTATGCAACTGCGTGACCTGAACGCTGCCGTTGACGCTGAAAGCCAGCGGCTCGGCGCCCTTGAGGTCGACATCGAGGTCGCTGGCCAGCAGGCCGCTGCGCAGTTCCAGGCGGATGAACGGATCGATGTAGGCCTGGGCGACGCGCAGGTCGATGTCGCGGGTGGAGACCTTGAGCTTTGCGCTGACCGGGTTGGGGATGACCTGGCCGCTGGCCTCGATCTGGCCGCGGGGGCCGAGACCGGTCTTGAGCTTGAGCTGCAGGGGAGAGGTCAGGCCGCTGTCGAGGTTCTGCAGGTCGAGGTTCAGCGGGCCGACTTCGAGATTCACCGGCTTGCTCGGTGCGCGATCGGCCAGGTGGGCCTTGTAGCCGCGCAACTGGGTGTCGCGCAGGACCACGTGCCAGGTCTTCTTCGGCTCAGCCGGTGCGGCGGGCTGGGCATCTGCGGGCTGCGGTTGGGTTGTTGAAGCGGCCACGGCTGCTGGCGGAGTCTTGGCTGCATCGGTGGGCTTGCCTTGCGCTTTGTCCTCGGCCTCGGGGGTGACCACGGCCGTCTGCTGTTCCTTGGCGGCCTTCACCGGGGGCGTTTGCGGCTGGCCGGTGGCAGTCTCGCCGGACGCCGCCTTGGCTTCGCTGGTGGGCTTCTCGGCAGGCTTCTGCTCGGGGGCGGCCTGTGCCTGAGGCGTTGGCTCCTCGGGGCGCTTGTAGGGTTTGAAGTCGGCGAAGAGCTTCTGCCAGTCAAGCTGCCCGTCCTTCTCCCGCGCAGCCCAGGCTTCCAGACCCTGGCTGCGGATCTGACCAACGATCACTTCCTGCTTGGCGAGGTCCAGCGCGGTGTCGGCGACATCCAGGGTGGCGAGCTTGGCGAGCGGCTTGCCTTCAGGTGATGTCAGGTCGAGGTCGCGCAACTTGATGGTCGTCTTGTCCAGCAGCAGCTGGGTGTCCTTCGACAGGTCCAGGTGGTAGTCGGAGGCGACGCTGAGCATGCCGTTATTCAGATTGAGCGGAGCGTTGTCACGCACATAGGGCCACCAGGCCTTCAGCGGCACATCGTCGACAGTGAAGCTGCCCTTGGAGGTGAACGGCACGATGCTCAGGTCGCCTTTCCAGTCGAGCTTGCCACCGTGCGGGCCGGTGGCGACCAGTGTCATTTCGGCGCCGTCGTCAGGCAGCGTGCTGAGGTTATGCAGCTCGAACCCCAACGGGTCGAAGACGAACTCCACCGGCTCGCTGGGGCGACGGTCGAGGAAATGCAGACTGCCTTCGGCCAGCCGTATGCGGTCGATGCGCAGCGGGAAGGGATCGCTCGGTTCCGTCGGCGGGGGAGTCGTTTCGCTCGGGGGGAGCTTGAACAGCCTGGTGAGATTCAGCGTGCCGTTCTCGGCGAACAGCAACTCGGTGTGCGGTGCATCGAGTTCGACATCCGCCAGGTGCAACTGGCGCTTCCACAGGCTATCGAGTTCGAGGTTGGCGTAGAGGCGGCGGAAACGTACCTGTTCCTGCCCCTCTTCGCCCAGGTGCAATCCCCAGAGGGTGAGCTCCAGGCTGAAGGGATTGAATTCGATGCGTTCCAGGCGCGCTGGGCCCGTCGAGTATTGAGCCAGTTGTTGGTTGGCTACGCGCAGGCCAATGCCAGGAAGAATGAGAAAACCCAGCAGGCAGTAGAGGGAGACCAGCAACAAGACCGCGCCGATGGCGCGTTTCAATCCTTTGGGCATGGCGAGAGTCGTTTCCGTCGTGACGTGCAGAACCAGTATGGCACGGCTGGGATGGTTCGATTCGAAAGTCGCCTTCGGACGCGGTTTTCAGTGATGTCTGTCAGTCGTTCAGGCGATTGGTGCGGGCGAACTCAACGAGGTCCACGAGGCTTTCAAGGTTCAGCTTCTCCAGAATGCGCGTCTTGTAGGTGCTGACGGTCTTCTGGCTGAGGAAGAGCTCCTCGGCGATGTCCTTGTTGCTCATGCCTCTCACCAGGCTGCGCAGCACCACCAGTTCGCGCGGCGTCAGGCTGGCCACCGGGTCGGCGTTCTTGTCGATGCTCAGTGACTTTTCCGGGAAGCAGCGATAGCCCGAGACCAGCATGCGAGCGGCGTTGAGAATGGCGCTGGTGTCCTTGTTCTTGCTGACGAAGCCATGCGCACCCGCGGCTTCGACCTTGCTTGAATACAGGCGCTCATCCTGCGAGCTCAATACCAGCAGGCGGATGTTCTCGTCGAAAATATGGATACGCGCCAGCAGGTCGAGGCCGTCCATCCCTGGCAGGTTGAGGTCCAGTATCACGAGGTCCGGCCGTTCCTTGCGGACAGCGTCCAGACCGCCATGACCATCGGCTGCCTCGCGTGCTACTTCGAACTGAGGATCCTGTTCAAGCAGCGAACGGATCGCCAAACGCATCGCGGGGTGATCCTCGATCAGCACCACACGTTTCTTCATGGTTGACTCCCTGAGTCCAAATAATTGCGCGCATTGATCTTGAAGATAGACCAGTTGTTCAAGCACCTACGGAATATTCCTATGCGTAGGACCGAAAGCATGCGGAGAATCAACTTAGGAGGGCATGGGCCTGCAATCGTGCGTGGAGACTTGCTGTGCAGACGGAATTCTGCTCAGCAAGTCCCGATAGGTCAGCGCTGCAGAGCCAGTGCCACACCTTGGCCGCCGCCGATACAGAGCGTCGCGAGGCCCTTTTTCGCGTCGCGGCGCAGCATCTCGTGCAGCAGGGTGACCAGTACGCGGCAGCCCGATGCGCCGATGGGATGGCCAAGGGCGATGGCGCCGCCGTTGACGTTCACCTTCGAGGCATCCCAGCCCAGTTCCTTGCCCACAGACAATGCCTGGGCGGCGAACGCCTCGTTGGCCTCGATCAGGTCCAGGTCGGCGAGCTGCCAACCGGCCTTCTCCAGGCAGCGGCGGGTAGCCGAGACCGGGCCGATGCCCATGATGGCAGGGTCGACACCGGCGTTGGCATAAGCGGCGATACGGGCCAGGACCGGCAGGCCCAGTTCTGCAGCCTTGGCCGCGCTCATCAGCAATACGGCGGCTGCGCCATCATTGAGGGTCGAAGCGTTGCCGGCGGTGACGCTGCCGTCCTTCTTGAACGCCGGCTTGAGCTTGGCCAGGGATTCTGCGGTGGTGCCGGCGCGGGGCTGCTCGTCGGTGTCGAAGCGCAGGGCTTCGCCCTTGCGCTGGGGAATCTCGATGGCGGTGATTTCGGTCTTGAAGCGCCCCGCTTCAATGGCCTCGGCGGCCTTGCGTTGCGATTCGGCGGCGAAGGCGTCCTGGTCCTCCCGGCTGATGCCGTACTTCTCCACCAGGTTTTCGGCGGTGATGCCCATGTGGTAATCGTTGAAGGCATCCCACAGGCCGTCCTGAATCATGCTGTCGACCAGTTTGGCGTGGCCCATGCGCAGGCCGGTACGGGCGCCAGGCATGACGTAGGGGGCGAGGCTCATGCTTTCCTGGCCGCCGGCGATGACGATATCGGCGTCACCACAGCGGATGGCCTGCGCAGCCAGGTGCAAGGCCTTGAGCCCGGAGCCGCAGACCTTGTTCACCGTCATCGCCGGCACCGTGTTGGGCAGGCCTGCGGCAATGGAAGCCTGGCGCGCCGGGTTCTGGCCGGCACCGGCGGTCAGTGTCTGGCCGAGGATGACTTCATCCACCCGGGCCGGATCCAGGCCGGTCTGTTGCAGCAGGCTGCGAATCACCGCGGCGCCCAGTTCATGGGCCGGCAATGTGGCGAGCGAACCCTGGAAGCTGCCGATGGCGGTACGGGTGGCAGCGACGATGACGACTTCTTGCATGACGCGAATCCTCTGGCTGGCGCGGCAACGGCCGCAGCGAAGGAGCATGGTTGCACGCTCGCCGCCGGCTCACCACCCTCCGAACCGAGTGGTCACGTTTCAGCGCAGAGGGGGCAGCCCCATTCGCCGGCGCGCGCGGTGCAGCGAACCGTTGCGCACCGCCCAGCGCAACAGCGGCACGCTGCGCTTCACGCTGGAACGGATCAGCTGGCGCTGCAGGCTGCCAAGGCTCAGGCCAAGCTGGTCAGTCGCCCACTCCGGGAGCAGGTCGATGCCGGCGCGCATCATCAGCATGCCGAAGGGCTTGGCAAGGAAGCTGGGGGCAGGGGCGTTGAAGAGCACGCTGACCACTTCTCGGGTGCGTTCGTCGTAGCGAAGCTGTGGGCGCATGTGTTGCAGGTAGGCCGCAACCTCCACCCGCGAGCGCGGGACATTGCGTGCACCGAGGCGCTCGGCGATCAGGGCTATCTCGTCGTAGTAGCGGTCCTGTTCTTCGCCGGAAAGATTCGGGTTCAGGTAGCGCAGGTGCGAGGCAAGGAAGCAACTGACTTCGGCGACGTGCACCCAGGTAAGCAAGTCCGGGTCGCTGGCCGCATAGGGGGTGCCGTCGGGAAGGGTGCCGTGGACGCCGTCGTGGATGCGTCGCACGCGCTCGATCAGCTTCTCGGCGTCACCGCGCGAACCGTAGGTGGTAGCGGAGATGAACTGCCCGGTGCGGCGCAGGCGGCCGAGCATGTCGGCGCGGAAGTTGGAGTGGTCCCACACTCCACCGAGGGCGGCCGGGTGGAGCATCTGCAGGAGCAGGGCGCTGATGCCGCCAATGAGCATCGAGCTGAAGTCGCCATGGACTTTCCAGCTGATGGATTCCGGCCCGAACAGGCCGGGATCGCCCTTGGGCGACTCGAAGTCGACCCCGCCCAGGGCGAGGCCGGTCAGGCTGAGTACCTGGCTTTCGATATGACGGCGAACGGTTTCCATTGCGGCGGACAGGCCTCGGGGCAAGGACGACAGGTCTGTTCCATAAACCTAGCATCTTTGCGCCCTCGGCCTGTAGCGCAGGTCAACGGTTGAGGCGGTTGTCGATCAGCCCCTGGACCACGCTGGGGTCCGCCAGGGTCGAGGTATCGCCGAGGTTTTCCAGTTCGTTGCAGGCGATCTTGCGCAGGATGCGCCGCATGATCTTGCCCGAGCGCGTCTTGGGCAGGCCCGGCGCCCACTGCAGCATTTCCGGCTTGGCGAAGCTGCCGATCTCCTTGCTCACCAGGGCCAGCAGTTCCTGCTTGAGTGCGTCGCTGGGCTCGATGCCGTTCATGGTGGTGACGAAGGCATAGATGCCCTGGCCCTTGAGGTCGTGCGGATAGCCGACCACGGCGGCCTCGGCGACCGAGTCATGCAGCACCAGCGCGCTCTCCACCTCGGCGGTACCGATGCGATGGCCGGAGACGTTGATCACGTCGTCCACACGGCCGGTGATCCAGTAGTAGCCATCTTCGTCGCGGCGCGCGCCATCGCCGGTGAAGTAGTAGCCGGGGTAGGGTTTGAAGTACGTATCGATCATCCGCTGGTGATCACCGTAGACACTGCGGATCTGGCTGGGCCAGCTGGCTTTCACGGCGAGTACGCCGGAGCCGGGACCATCGATCTCCTTGCCCTGCTCATCCAGCAGTACCGGTTGCACGCCGAAGAAGGGGCGGGTCGCCGAGCCGGGCTTGAGGTCGGTGGCGCCGGGCAGCGGAGTGATCAGGATGCTGCCGGTTTCGGTCTGCCACCAGGTGTCGACGATGGGGCAGCGCTTCTCGCCGACGACTTCGTAGTACCACTCCCAGGCTTCCGGGTTGATCGGCTCGCCCACTGAGCCGAGCAGGCGCAAACTGCTACGGCTGGTCTTCTGCACGGGAGCATCGCCTTCGCGCATCAACGCGCGGATGGCAGTGGGTGCGGTGTAGAAGATGTTCACCTGGTGCTTGTCGATCACCTGCCAGAAGCGCGAGGCGTCCGGGTAGTTCGGCACGCCTTCGAACATCAGCGTGGTGGCGCCGTTGGCCAGCGGGCCGTAGACGATGTAGCTGTGGCCAGTGACCCAGCCCACGTCTGCGGTGCACCAGTAGATGTCGCCGTCGTGGTAGTCGAACACGTACTTGTGGGTCATCGCCGCGCCCAGCAGGTAGCCGCCGGTGGTGTGCAGCACGCCCTTGGGTTTGCCGGTCGAGCCGGAGGTGTAGAGGATGAACAGCGGATCCTCGGCATCCATCGGCTCTGGTGCGCAGTCCTCGCTGGCCTCGCGCAGGGCCTCGTGGTACCAGAGGTCGCGGCCTTCGACCCACGGGATCTCGCCCTGGGTGCGCTCGACCACGACCACGGTGGACACGTTCGGGCAGTCCGCCAGGGCTTTTTCCACGTTCTTCTTCAGCGGGACGTACTTGCCGCCGCGCACGCCTTCGTCGGCGGTGATCACGGTGCGGCAATCGGCATCGTTGATGCGGTCCCGCAGGGCGTCCGGGGAGAAACCGCCGAACACCACCGAATGGATCGCACCGATCCGTGCGCAGGCCAGCATCGCGTAGGCAGCTTCGGGGATCATCGGCATGTAGATGCAGACCCGGTCGCCTTTCCCGACACCGCGGCTCTTGAGCACATTGGCCAGGCGGCAGACATGGCTGTGCAGCTTGCGGTAGGTGATGTTGGCGGATTCGGCCGGGTTGTCGCCTTCCCAGATGATCGCGACCTGCTCGGCGCGCTGTTCGAGGTGGCGGTCGATGCAGTTGTAGGTGACGTTGAGCTCGCCGCCCTTGAACCAGGTCGCCTGGCCCTTCGCGAGGTCGCCGTGGTGCACCGAGTGCCAGGGCTTGAACCAGTCGAGGAAGGTCTTGGCCTGCTCGCCCCAGAAGGTATGCGGGTCGTCTACCGACTGCTGGTAGAGGCGCTGGTAGGCATCGTTGTCGAGGTAGGCACGCTTGCGTACGGCCTCCGGCACGGGGTGAAGGCTGATCTCATGCATGGGGAATCCTTGTTGTTGTTTAGCCGAGATGTCCCAAGGGTGCATCCAAGGCAAGGCGGGTTCAAGGGTTGTCCATGCAGTTTCGACGCGCCACCAGACGGGAACGTTCCCGCGTGGGTGTTCTGATCGGCGCTGCAGAGCGCTAGGCGCAGAGGTGGGGAGGGCGGATGGAGCTGAGGGGGATGGCGGAGAGTGCCGGGCCGAGCAAACGGGTGAGCAGGCGCTCACCCGTTCGTAAATCCATCAGCCGCGGTGACGGCCGCGGAAGAAGTCGATCAAGCCCTGGGTGGAACCGTCCTCGGCGGCGCTTTCCTCGCTGCCGACCAGGCGCCCGTAGACCGCCTTGCCCAGCTCCTTGCCCAGCTCCACGCCCCACTGGTCGAAGGCGTTGATGCCCCAGAGGATGCTCTGCACGTAGACCTTGTGCTCGTACATGGCGATCAGCGCGCCCAGGCGGCGGGCGCTGATGCGCTCCAGCACCAGGGTATTGCTCGGGCGGTTGCCCGGGATCACCTTGTGCGGCGCCAGGCGCTGCACTTCGGCCTCGTCCACGCCCTTGGCGCGCAGTTCGGCCTCGGCTTCGGCGCGGCTCTTGCCGACCATCAGCGCCTGGCTCTGCGACAGGCAGTTGGCGTACAGCCACTGGTGGTGGTCGGCGACCGGGTTGTAGCTGGACACCGGGACGATGAAGTCGGCCGGGATCAGGTGGGTGCCCTGGTGCAGCAACTGGTGGTACGCGTGCTGGCCGTTGCAGCCCACGCCACCCCAGATCACCGGGCCGGTGCCGGCGGACACCGGGGTGCCGTCCTGGCGCACGCTCTTGCCGTTGGATTCCATGTCCAGCTGCTGCAGGTGATCGGTGATGTTCCGCAGGTAGTAGTCGTAGGGCAGGATCGCGTGGCTGCGCGCGCCCCAGAAGTCGCCGTACCACACGCCGAGTAGGCCCAGCAGCACCGGGATGTTCTTCTCGAACGGCGCGGTGAGGAAGTGCTGGTCCATGCTGTAGGCGCCGGACAGCAGTTCCTTGAAGTTGTTGATGCCCACCGACATCGCGATTGGCAGGCCGATGGCCGACCACAGTGAGTAACGGCCGCCGACCCAGTCCCACATCGGGAAGACGTTTTCCGGGCGGATGCCGAAGGCGGAAGCGGCTTCTTTGTTGCTGGAAACGGCGATGAAGTGCCGGTACAGCTCCGCCTCGCTACCGCCCTGGGCCAGGTACCAGGCGCGGGCGGCCTGGGCGTTTTTCAGGGTTTCCAGGGTACTGAAGGACTTCGACGAGACGATGAACAGCGTGGTCTCGGCGTTGAGCTTGGCGGTCATCTCGCGGAATTCACTGCCGTCGATGTTCGCCAGATAGTGGCAACGCACGCCTTTCTGGGCGAAGGGCAGCAGCGCTTCGGAGACCAGTTGCGGGCCGAGGAAGGAGCCACCGATGCCGATGTTCACCACATCGGTGATCGGCTTCTCGGTGTAGCCGCGCCACAGGCCGTTGTGCACGGCGGCGACCAGTTCGGTCATCTGGTGCAGCACGCGGTGCACCTCGGGCATCACATCGTTGCCGTCCACCAGCACCTTATCGCCGATAGGGCGGCGCAGCGCGGTGTGCAGCACCGGGCGGCGCTCGGAGGCATTGATCACCTCGCCGCGGAACATGGACTGGATGGCCTCGCCCAGCTTGGCTTCCTCGGCGAGCTTCACCAGCAGGTCGAGGGTGTCCTGGCGGATCAGGTTCTTCGAGAAGTCGAGGAACAGGCCGCAGGCGCTGAGGGAGAAGCGCTTGAAGCGCTCCGGGTCCTGGGCGAATGCCTCGCGCATGGTGAAGCTCTGCAGTTCCTGGCGGTGGGCGGCCAATGCCTTCCAGCTCGCCAGTTGGGTGGCATCCAGCGGGGTGAGGTGGTGTTCCATGACGTACCTTCGGGTAAGACGGGCGTGTTTGAGCTTGAGGCTTTCGAACGGAAAAGATGCCCGGTGGTTCCGGGCGTCGTCTCTTCGGATCAGGCGAGCTGGACCGGGATCGCGTTGCTGGTATGGCTCAGCTTGTTACCGGGAGCCATGTACAACATGCGCGGCTTGTAGCCTTCCAGCTCGGCGTCGCTGAACTGAGCGTACGCGCAGATGATCACGCGGTCACCCACCTTGGCCTTGTGAGCGGCGGCGCCGTTGACGGAAATCATCCGCGAACCCTCCTCGCCACGGATAGCGTAGGTGGTGAAGCGTTCGCCGTTGTCGACGTTGTAGATCTGGATCTGTTCGTACTCGCGGATTCCGGCGAGATCGAGCCATTCGCCGTCGATGGCGCAGGAGCCTTCATAGTCGAGCACGGCGTGGGTGACTTCGGCGCGGTGCAGTTTGGCTTTGAGCATGATGCTCTGCATGACGTGGCTCCTGTTTTTCTTCTGGTCGAGGAGAGCGGGGCGAGTATGCCCGAGCACCCGAAGTCGCTCAAGGCCGCGGTTGGCGCGGCTTCGAGGCGAAAATTCGGGTGTCGGGCGGGGAATCAGTCGATGTGGAAGGCGAGGTTGTCGATCAGCCGGGTGGTGCCCAGGAAGGCGGCAACCAGAATCACCAACTGATGATCCTCTGCGGTGGCGGGGCGCAGACCGGCGGATTCGCGGGCTTCGAGGTAATCGATACGCAGGCCGGCCGCTTCGATCTGCCGGCTGCCTTCTGCCAGCAGCGCGGGGAAGTCGCGCTCGCCCTGGCGGATGCGCTCGGCCAGTTGCCTCAGAGTGCGCTGCAGCACCGGCGCGACGGCGCGTTGCTCGTCGGTCAGGTAACCGTTGCGGGAGGACAGCGCCAGGCCATCCTCCGCGCGCACGGTCGGCTCGCCGAAGATCTGGATCGGCAGGTTCAGGTCACGCACCAGCTTGCGGATCACCGCCAACTGCTGGAAGTCCTTCTCGCCGAACAGCGCCATGTCCGGCTGGACCATGTTGAACAGCTTGCAGACCACGGTGGCGACGCCATCGAAGTGGCCCGGTCGGCTGCCGCCGCACAGGCCTTCGGAAACGCCGGTCACGTGCAGGCGGGTCTGGCCGTCCATGCCGTCCGGGTACATCTCCTCGACGGTGGGGGCGAACAGCAGGTGGCAACCGGCGCTGAGCAGCTTCTCCTGGTCGGCGGCAAGGGTGCGTGGGTATTTTTCCAGATCTTCGCTGGGGCCGAACTGCAGCGGGTTGACGAAGATGCTGGCGACCACGAAATCGGCGCGCTGGCCGGCCTTGGTCACCAGCGCGGCGTGCCCGGCGTGCAGGTTGCCCATGGTCGGCACCAGCGCGATGCGCTTGCCTTCGCTACGGGCGCGCGCCACGGCGGCACGCAGCTCGCGGACTGTCTTCACTGTGTTCATCAGGCGAAACCGTGCTCCGGGCCAGGGAAGGTGCCGTCCTTCACGGCCTTCACATAGGCAGTGAAAGCGGACTGTATATCGGGCTGGCCTTCGAGGAAGTTCTTCACGAACTTCGGCGAACGACCGGACAGTGACAGGCCGAGCAGGTCATGCATCACCAGCACCTGGCCATCGGTGCCGGCACCGGCGCCGATACCGATGACCGGGATCTTCACGGCTTCGGTGATTTCCTTCGCCAGGGCGGACGGTACGCACTCCAGCAGCAATACAGCAGCACCAGCCTGCTCCAGGGCAATGGCATCGGCACGCAACTGGCGCGCCTGGGCCTCCTGGCGACCTTGCACCTTGAAACCGCCGAACAGGTTGACGGCCTGCGGGGTGAGGCCCAGGTGTGCGCACACGGGGATGCCCATCTGCGCCAGGCGGACGATCGGTTCGGCGAGCCAGGAGCCGCCTTCGAGCTTGACCATATGGGCGCCGGCCTGCATCACCTTGACCGAGTCGCGCAGCAACTGGTCCAGGGAAGTGCCGGATTCGAACGGCAGGTCGGTGACGATCAGTGCGCCCTTGTTACCGCGTTTGACCGCAGCGGTGTGGTAGGCCATGTCTTCGACGGTCACCGGCAGCGTGCTGTCGTGACCTTGCAGCACCATACCCAGGGAGTCACCGATCAGCAGCATTTCGGCACCGGCCAGGCTGGCGGTGTGGGCGAAAGTGGCATCGTAGGAGGTCAGCATCGCGATCTTTTCGCCGCTTTGCTTGAGACCTTGCAGGGTGGTCAGGGTGACATCAGGCATGAAAGTGTCCTCGGTTCTGCGCCGGGCAGGGGCAAACGGGGCCCTATAGTCCGGATCGAAAAAGGCGAAGTCAATTGCAGGTGTTACCGGACTGTTACGGCGTTACTGTCAGTGCGCCCCACGCCTGGGGCGCAGCATGCCTCAGGACAGGCGCTCGAGGCTGCTGAGCGGACAGGCGGCGAGCAGCTCGGGCAGGGTACGACCGTCGGGGAAACGCAGTTGTGGGGCCAGGTCTGCCAGCGGGTAGAGCACGAAGGCGCGGGCGTGCATGTGGTAGTGAGGGACAGTGAGGCGCGGCTCGTCGATCACCCGGTCACCGAACAGCAGGATATCGAGATCGAGGGTGCGTGGTCCCCAGCGCTCGTCCTTGCGTACGCGCCCTTGTTCCAGCTCGATGGTCTGCAGGGCATCCAGCAGGGCGAGTGGCTCCAGGTCGGTATCCAGCGCGGCCACGGCATTGACGTAACGTGGTTGGTCCGGCGGGCCCAGAGGATCGCTGGCGTACAGCGGGGAAACCACCGCTACCTTGCTGGCAGGAATCTGCGCCATGGCCTTCAGAGCGGCTTCCAGCTGCTGGCGCGGCTCGGCGAGATTGCTACCGAGCCCGATGTACACGCGCTCGCTCATTCGCTGCTGGTGCCTTCGGTGCGTGGGCCGCGACGGCGGCGGTTGTTGCCGCCCCGCCGGCGCTTGCGCGGGGCTGCGCCGGCTTCTTCCGGCTGGCTGGCCAGGTTGCGGATCATGCCGCGGCGCTCGCCGTCGCTGGCTTCCTGGTAGTCGGTCCACCAGTCGCCGAGACCTCCGGTTTCCTCGCCGGCGCTCTCGCGCAGCAGAAGGAAGTCGTAGCCGGCGCGGAAACGCGGATTTTCCAGCAGCAGATCGGCCTTCTTGCCCTGACGGCGCGGCAGGCGCTCCTGCATGTCCCAGATCTCGCGGATCGGGATGGTGAAGCGCTTGGGCACCGCAGTGCGGCGGCATTGTTCGAGGATCAGCTCGTGGGCGGCTTCCTGCATCGCCGGGATCGGCGGCATGCCGCGGTCCTGCAGCTTCAGCACGCGGGCGGGCAGGGCCGGCCAAAGCAGTGCGGCGAACAGGAAGGCCGGGGTAACCGGCTTGCCCAGGCGAATGCGCTCGTCGGTGTTGGCCAGGGCCTGGCGCATCAGCTTGCCGGCGTATTCCGGGTCATCCTTCAGCGCCTTGGCGCTCGCCGGGAACAGCGGAGCGAACAGGTCGTATTCGTTGAGCAATTCGAAGGTGCGCTCGGCCTTGCCGCTGAGGAACAGCTTGAGCACCTCGTCGAACAGGCGCGCGGACGGAATCTCGTTGAGCAGCGGGGCGAGACGGCGGATCGGCGCAGCGCTGTGCTTCTCGATCTCGAAATCCAGTTTGGCGGCGAAACGCACCGCGCGCAGCATGCGTACCGGGTCTTCAAGGTAACGCTGCTCCGGGTCGCCGATCAGGCGGATCAGGCGGTTGCGGATATCGCGCACGCCATGGGCGTAGTCGAGGATGCGTTCGCCGGTAACGTCGAAGTACAGGGCGTTGATGGTGAAGTCGCGGCGCTGGGCGTCGTCTTCCAGGGTGCCATAGACGTTGTCGCGCAGGATGCGGCCGGCTTCGTTACGCGAAGCGTGGGCGCTGTCGGTATCGTCTTCGCTGACCGGATGGTTGGCGCGGAAGGTGGCGACCTCGATGATCTCGCGGCCGAAATGGACATGGACCAGCTTGAAGCGGCGACCGATCACCCGCGCGTTGCGGAATTCGGCGCGCACCTGCTCCGGGGTGGCGCTGGTGGCCACGTCGAAGTCCTTGGGCGGAATGCCGAGCAGCGGGTCTCGTACGCCACCGCCGACGATGTAGGCCTGGTAGCCGGCCTTCGTCAGGCGCTCCACGACGTTCACCGCGTTCCTGCTGAACTGTTCCCGCCGCAGCGAGTGCTGATGATTGCCAACGACTTCCGGAGTAGTGCGGACAGCGCGCGGACGGCGCAATGGGGATCGGATGGACTGGATCAGCTTTTTCAGCATGTGTGCACTATCGGGAATGGGTGTATGGATGGCGTCTGCAGCGCCGCGCGTTCACGGCGTTTCCTGGAGGATAGCGGGTGCCTGCTGCTGCCTGGAAACAATTGGCAGCAAATCGTCTGCCGTCTGCGCCGCGGCGATTCTAGCATTGTGGGGTGGGATGATGAAGAAAACTGGGGAAAGGGACTTGCGGGGAGAAGGGGATAGGGTGTAGCGAAAGCTACTGGGGGAGCCGAGGCTCCCCCCCAAATAGGTGCGTGCTTTGTTTTTATTATGATTACCGGGCTTGTTGTTTTTGTTTGTAGACCCGACCCTCGAAGCTATCTGCTTCGGGGAACCTTCCACACTTGGAAGGTGCTCAATAGCAAACGGATTGCTTTGGTCGCTGAGTGAGCAATGATCTTGCGATCCAACCAGTTTTGCGTGCTGCCTCAAGACAGTTTTATTCTTCTTGACTGGTTGCGGGACTGCTCCCGACGGCTACCCTTCTCCAAAAGAATCAGTTAGCTGCGCCTCCGCGATTTTGTTTTTGTTGTGCTGGAGTCGTTTCGTCTTGTTCTTATTTTGAGTGGTCGTGCTTGTTATTGTTGTTGTGCCAATAACAAAGCAGATGCCGTGCCAACTTTTGCGAATCCTTATTTTTCAAGGGTTTGCGAGGATTCGCCTCCGAACGACAGGCACAAAAAAGCCGGGTTTCCGTTACCGATGAACCCGGCTTTGTTACGGAGCATGTCTCCGGTAACAGTGTGGTGACCTGTTACGAGTCCGCCGCAGCACCCGATTTGCGGCGTGGAATGCCCAGGCGCTGGCGACGTTCCCACAGGCATTTGCGGCTGATGCCCAGCTTGCGGGCCAGCTCGGTCTCGGTCATGTGGTCCTGGTGTTCGAGGACGAAGTGCTGGAAGTAGTCCTCCAGCGACAGATCCTCGGTGGGCTCGTGATTGCTGGCGCTGCCGTTGGTCGGGCGCAGGTCGCCATCATCGCCGAAGTCGTCTTCCAGATCGTCCAGCTCGATGTCGATGCCCAGCAGGTCGGCAGGGATTTCCTGGCTTTCGCTGAGGATCACAGCGCGCTCGATGGCGTTCTCCAGTTCGCGCACGTTACCCGGCCACGGGTAGTGACGGATGGCCTGCTCGGCTTCGTGAGAGAAGGTCAGCGCCGGGCGCCCCATCTGGGAGCACTGACGCGCCAGGAAGGAGCGGGCGATTTCCATGACGTCGGCTCCGCGCTCGCGCAGGGGCGGCAGCTTCAGCGAGATGACGTGCAGGCGGTAATAGAGGTCTTCGCGGAACTGGCCGGTCTTGGCCAGCATTTTCAGGTCGCGGTGGGTGGCAGCGATCAGGCGGACGTCGACCTTCTGCGACTGCACCGAGCCGACCCGGCGGATCTCGCCTTCCTGCAATACGCGCAGCAGGCGCGCCTGGGCTTCCAGCGGCAGTTCGCCGATCTCATCGAGGAACAGGGTGCCGCCGTCGGCGGCTTCCACCAGGCCTGCGCGACCCGCGCTGGCGCCGGTGAATGCGCCTTTCTCGTGGCCGAACAGTTCGGACTCGATCAGGGTTTCCGGGATCGCGGCGCAGTTCACCGAGATCAACGGCGCCTTGGTGCGCTTGGACAGGTTGTGCAGCGCACGGGCGACCAGTTCCTTGCCGGTACCGGACTCACCCTGGATCAGCACATTGGAATCAGTCGGCGCGACCTTGCGGATCTTGGTGTAGAGCTCCTGCATGGGCGGGCAGGAGCCGATGATGCCGATATCGCCATCCGCGGCGGCGGTGTTACCGCTGCTACGCTCGGCGGCCTTGGCGTTACCGCGGGCTTCGGCGGGGGCGTTACGGTTCTCCTGGCGATCCTTGAGGATGCGCGCCACAGCCTGGAGCATCTCGTCGTGGTCGAACGGCTTGGCGATGTAGTCCACCGCGCCCATCTTCATCGAGTCCACCGCCGAGCGCAGGCTGGCGTAGCTGGTCATGATCAGCACCGGGGTGCCCTGGGCCAGCTTGATCAGTTCGGTGCCGGGGGCGCCGGGCAGGCGCAGGTCGCTGACGATCATGTCGAACGACGGGATGCTGTAGCGCTCCTGTGCCTCCTGCACCGAGCCAGCCTCGCTGACCTGGTACTGGTTCCGCTCGAGCAACCGTCGCAGGGCGGAACGGATGATGGTTTCGTCTTCGACGATGAGGATATGTGCCATGTATTCAGCTCTCTCGACGTGCTCGTTTACTGCTCGGCCGTCGGGCCAGGATGCCGCGGCAAGGTGACGCTGATGCGGGTACCGCATTCGCGTTCCGGGTCTGCCGGGCTGTCTATGGTGATTTGCCCATAATGCTCTTCCACGATCGAATAGACCAGCGCGAGGCCCAGGCCGGTTCCTTTGCCCGGGTCCTTGGTGGTGAAGAACGGCTCGAACAGGCGGTCGATGATCGATTTGGGTATGCCGCTGCCTTCGTCCTCGACGATCAGGTCGACGGTTTGCTCGGAGGCTTCGCTGCGCACGCGGATCGCGCCGTTGGGCGGCGAGGCGTCGCGGGCGTTGGAGAGCAGGTTGATCAGCACCTGCGCCAGGCGCTGGGAGTCGCCTTCCACCCAGTGCTCCGGGTCGCACAGGTTGAAGAACTGCACGTCGACGCTGCGCTTGTTCAACGAGAGCAGGCCGATGGCTTCCTGGGCGACGTCCGCCAGGCATACCGGCTCGGCCGCGACCTGTTTGCCGCCGGCGTGGGCGAAGCTCATCAGTGACTGCACGATGCGCGAGACGCGCTTGGTCTGCTCGAGGATCTGCCCGCTGATCTCGGTCAGTTCGCTATCGCCCTCGCGCTCTTCCCGCAGGTTCTGCGCCAGGCAGGCGATGCCGGTGATGGGGTTGCCGATCTCGTGGGCGACACCGGCGGCCAGGCGGCCGATGGAAGCCAGGCGCTCGGAGTGGATCAGCTTGTCTTCCAGGGACTGGGTTTCGGTGAGGTCTTCAACCAGCAGTACCAGGCCGCTGTTACCGGGCGCGAGCGGTTCCTCGATCGCCGCCTTGTGCAGGTTGAGCCAGCGGGTCTGGCCTTCGATGGACAGGCGCTGCTTGTGCAGGTGCTCGTCCGGCGCATCGATGAAGCCTTCCAGCAGGCCGCGCCACGGGTCGGGCAGGGCGGCCAGGCGGGAGCCGACCACGCGTTGCGCGCTGACGCCGGTGAGGTCCTCGATGGCGCGGTTCCACATGAGGATTTCCTGGTCCTTGGCCAGCGAGCAGACGCCCATGGGCAGGTCCTGCAGGGTCTGGCGGTGGTAGCGGCGCAGGGTGTCGAGTTCGGCGGCCAGGCCGGTGAGACGGGAGTGGTAATCCTCCAGGCGGCTCTCGATGAAGTGGATGTCCTCGGTGACGTAGGCTTCGCTGCTGGCCTTGTAGGGCAGGAAGGTTTCCACCATGTCCTGCGCCACGCTCGGCCCCATCAGGCCGGAGAGGTTCGCCTCGATGCGGTCGCGCAGACGGCGCAGGGCGTAGGGGCGGCGTTCGTCGAAGGGCAGGTGGAGGTCGCGAAGGGCCTGCTCCACTTCGCGCTGGGCGGTCTTCGCGCCCAGCGGCTTGGCCAGTTGGCTGGCGAATTCCTGCGGGGACACGGCGATCAGCTCGCGGCGCTGCGGGCGGCGGACATTGTCCACGGCGCAGGCTTCGGCGGCGCCCTTCTCTTCATCGCTGGCTTCGGTGAACAGCGAGACCAGGGTGAACACCAGCACGTTGGCCGCCAGCGAGGCGAGCGCCGCGAGGTGCCAGGTGGTGTCGTCCAGTACGTAGAGCGAATTGAACAGCGGCAGATAGATGCTCTGCATGTTCGCGACCAGCGGGGTGAGCATGGTCGCGCCCCACACCAGCATGCCCGCCACCAGGCCGGCGATGAAGCCGCGGCGGTTGGCGGTCGGCCAGTAGAGCACGGCCAGCGCGCCGGGGAGGAACTGCAGGGTGGCGACGAAGGAGACGATGCCGAGGTTGGACAGGTCCTGCTCGGCGCCCAGCAGCAGGTAGAAGGCATAGCCGGCCATGATGATCGCGGCGATCAGGGCGCGGCGTGTCCATTTCAGCCAGCGGTAGATGTTGCCCTCGGCCGGCGGCTGGTAGAGCGGCAGCACCAGGTGGTTGAGCACCATGCCCGAAAGCGCCAGGGTCATCACGATGATCAGGCCGCTGGCGGCGGAGATGCCGCCGATGAAGGCGGTCAGCGCCAGCGCCGGGCTGTCCACCGAGATGCCCAGGCCGAGGGTGAAGTATTCCGGGTTGGTCGAGGCGCCCAGGTGCAGGCCGGCCCAGAGGATCGGCGGCACTGCCAGGCTCATCGGCAGCAGGAACAGGGGCAGGCCCCAGCTGGCGCTGAGCAGCGAGCGCGGGTTGAGGTTCTCGGTGAAGGTCATGTGGAACATGTGCGGCATCACGATGGCCGCGGCGAAGAACACCAGCAGCAGCGTGCGCCAAGGGCCTTCGGCGAGTGGCGTGTGCAGGGTGCTCAGTGCTTCCTGGTTCTGCAGCAGCCAGACTTCCAGGCCGTCGGGGCCGCCGAACACGCCATACAGCGCGAACAGGCCGATGGAGCAGAGCGCCACCAGCTTCACCAGCGACTCGAAGGCGATCGCCATCACCAGCCCTTCATGGCGCTCGCGGGTGGCGATATGGCGCGCGCCGAAGAGAATGGCGAACAGCGTAATCAGCGCGCAGAACGCCAGCGCCGCGCGGTTGGGCTCCGACTCGCGGGTGAGGATGCTGATCGAGTCGGTGACTGCCTGGATCTGCAAGGCCAGCATCGGCAGCACGCCGATCAGCATGAACAACGTGGTCAGCGCACCGGCCCAGGTGCTGCGGAAGCGGAAGGCGAACAGGTCGGCCAGCGAGGACAGCTGGTACGCCCGCGTGATGCGCAGGATCGGATAGAGCAGCACCGGGGCAAGCAGGAAGGCTCCGGAAACGCCCAGGTAGATCGCCAGGAAGCCGTAGCCGTACTGGTAGGCCAGCCCGACCGTGCCATAGAACGCCCACGCGCTGGCATACACGCCCAGCGACAGGGTGTAGATCAACGGGTGGCGCACCAGCCGGCGCGGGATGAAGCCGCGCTCGGTGATCCAGGCGACACCGAAAAGGACCATCAGGTAAGCGGCGCTGATCAGGATCAGCTGGGTGAGGCTAAAGCTCGTCAGCATCGCGCTGGCTCTGCAGGATGAAGGTGACGACGATCAGGATCAGCCACAGCAGATACGGGCGGTACCAGGCGCCGTGGGGATCGATCCACCAGTCCATGATGGCCGGTGAGAACAGGTAGATGCCCACGACCAGGAGCAACACCAGTCGGTAGATGTACATGTCGTCTCTCTCTTGGTTCGGCGGGCAGGCTACCTGTGCTCACAGTCGCCGGCAAGCCGACCCGGCTCTTGCCGAAGGAGCGGCAGACCTTGTGGGAGCGAGCGTGCTCGCGAACAAGCCCTCGCAGCGGGATTCGGGTTCGCGAGCAAGGGCTAGGCGCCCCCCTCGGTCCTGCGAAGAGCCGCTGCTGTTTACCAGTCTAGAGCTGCGCGTCTTCCAGCGTCAGGCTATGGGGGATGGCGTCGGCATTCCAGTGCCTGATGCCCCAGGTGAGGACATCACCCGGAGCGCCTTGCGCCAGCCCGGCGGGCGGATTCTGACCCAGCGCCTTCAGGGCGCGCACCAGCAGCGGCGACGCCTGTGCGGCTTCCAGGGGCGGCGAGCGGTAGGACTTGCCCAGCTTGTGGCCATCGGGCTGGATGATCAGCGGGACGTGCAGATAGCGCGGCGCAGCGATGCCCAGCAGTTCCTGCAGATAGAGCTGGCGCGGGGTGTTGTCCAGCAGGTCGGCGCCGCGGACGATGTCGGTGACACCCTGCCAGGCATCGTCCAGCACCACCGCCAGTTGATAGGCGAACAGCCCGTCGCGGCGGCGGATGATGAAGTCACCCACTTCGCGGCCCAGATGCTGGTGGAATTCGCCCTGCAGGCGGTCGGTGAAGCGATAGTCCAGTTCCGGCACGCGGATGCGGATGGCGACGTCGCCGTGCCAGTCATGCTGGGTGTCGCGGCAGGTGCCGGGATAGATGCCGTTACTGCCTTCGAGCTGCTTGCGCGAGCAGGTGCAGGCGTAGGCCAGGCCGCTGCGCAGCCATTGTTCGACCTGCGCGGAGTAGGCTGCGTGGCGGTCGCTCTGGCGCTGCACCGGGCCGTCCCACTCGAAGCCGTAGCGTTCCAGGGTTTCCAGGATGGCCGCCTGGGCACCGGGCATTTCCCGTGGCGGGTCGAGGTCTTCCATGCGTACCAGCCACTTTCCACCCACCGAGCGCGCATCCAGGTAGGAAGCGACAGCGGCCACCAGCGAGCCGAAGTGCAGGTAGCCGCTGGGCGTGGGGGCGAAGCGTCCGATGTACTGGGTGGTGGGCATGGCGGCTCTTCAGATGGCAGCAGAAACGAAACGGGGCGCCGCAGCGCCCCGTTCGGGATCAACCAGGCTCAGGAGCCCAGCTGCTTTTCCTTGATTTCCGCCAGGGTCTTGCAGTCGATGCACAGGGTGGCGGTGGGGCGGGCTTCCAGACGGCGGATGCCGATCTCGACGCCGCAGGAATCGCACCAGCCGTAGTCGTTGTCTTCGATCAGTTGCAGGGTCTCGTCGATCTTCTTGATCAGCTTGCGCTCGCGGTCGCGGGCGCGCAGCTCGAGGCTGAACTCTTCTTCCTGGCTGGCACGGTCGGCCGGGTCCGGGAAGTTGGCCGCTTCGTCCTGCATGTGGTGCACAGTGCGGTCCACTTCTTCCATCAGCTCAACTTTCCATTTGTTGAGGATGGAGGTGAAGTGCGCGCGCATGCGATCGCTCATGTACTCCTCGCCCTTGGTTTCCTGGTAGGGCTCGAAGCCACGAATCAGTTGGCTGCTCTGTTGTTTTGCTTTGGTGGGCATGGATGACCGCCTCTCACTCTCGCTAATCCTCTCGCGGATGGTCCCTCTCCGGCACCGCCGGCCCCGCGCTCGCAGCGGGCGAACTTACCAGAACGATAACGGGGACGCTACTCCCGGTTGTCGAGGCTGGCAGTGCCCGCACATACCTGACTGCCAGCTTGCCGACCCACTGGTCGCGACCAGCGAGTTTCACGGCAAACCTTCGCAGAATCGCTGGTGTTTGCCAGACGAAGCCTGCAAATTCCCAAGCGCCACACTGTCTATGCGCGGCTGCCCAGTATCCATCAGTGGCCTGTTAGAATCCCGGCTCTGTCGCAAAGTTCGGAATATTGCATGGCCACCACCTTCAGTGCGCGCAGTCGCGCCATCGAACCCTTCCACGTCATGGCGCTGCTGGCGCGGGCCAACGAGCTGCAGGCCGCGGGCCACGACGTCATCCACCTGGAAATCGGCGAGCCGGACTTCACCACCGCGGCGCCCATCGTCGAGGCCGGGCAGCAGGCCCTGGCAAATGGTCACACGCGCTATACCGCCGCACGTGGCCTGCCGGCTCTGCGCGAAGCCATTGCCGGCTTCTACGCCCAGCGCTACGGCCTGTCGATCGACCCGCAGCGCATTCTCGTCACGCCCGGCGGGTCCGGCGCCCTGTTGCTCGCCAGCAGCCTGCTGGTGGACCCGGGCAAGCACTGGCTGCTGGCCGATCCGGGGTACCCGTGCAATCGCCACTTTCTGCGCCTGGTGGAAGGCGCCGCCCAACTGGTGCCGGTCGGCCCGGAGAGCCGTTACCAGCTCACCCCGGAGCTCGTCGAGCGGCACTGGGATCAGGACAGTGTAGGCGCTCTGGCCGCATCGCCGGCGAATCCTACGGGCACCCTCTTGCACAAGGATGAACTCGCCGCGCTGTCGTCCACGCTCAAGGCGCGCGGCGGCCATCTGGTGGTGGACGAGATCTACCACGGCCTGACCTACGGCATCGACGCGTCCAGCGTCCTGGAGGTGGATGACGACGCTTTCGTCCTCAACAGTTTCTCCAAATATTTCGGCATGACCGGCTGGCGCCTGGGATGGCTGGTGGCGCCGCCGGATGCAGTGGGGGAGCTGGAGAAGCTGGCGCAGAACCTCTACATCAGCGCGCCGAGCATGGCCCAGCACGCCGCGCTGGCCTGCTTCGAGCCGGCCACCCTGGCGATCCTCGAGGAGCGCCGCGAAGAATTCCGCCGCCGCCGTGACTACCTGCTGCCGGCATTGCGCGAGCTGGGCTTCGGCATCGCCGTGGAACCGGAAGGTGCCTTCTATCTGTACGCGGACATCAGCGCCTTCGGCGGTGACGCCTTTGCCTTCTGCCAGCACTTCATCGAGACCGAGCACGTAGCCTTCACGCCCGGCGTCGACTTCGGGCGTTACCAGGCCTCGCACCATGTGCGTTTCGCCTATACGCAGAGCGTCGAGCGCCTGCAGCAGGCGGTGGAACGCATTGCCCGCGGCCTCAAGACCTGGCGCCCCTGATGCGCTTCGAGCCGGCGCTGGAAGAGGCGCGCCTGATCAAACGCTACAAGCGCTTCCTGGCGGACATCGAGACCGCCAGCGGCGAATTGCTCACCATCCACTGCCCGAACACCGGCTCGATGCTCAATTGCATGAGCGAAGGTTGCCGCGTCTGGTTCAGCCGCTCCGATGATCCCAAGCGCAAGCTGCCCGGTACCTGGGAACTGGTGGAGACGCCGCAGGGGCGCCTGGCTTGCGTTAACACCGGGCGGGCCAATCGGCTGGTGGAAGAGGCGCTGCTGGCCGGTACGGTGACCGAGTTGGCCGGCTTCGATGAACTGCGCCGCGAGGTTGCCTACGGGCAGGAAAACAGCCGCGCGGACTTCCGCCTGATGTACGCCGGCAAGCCGGTGTTCGTGGAGGTGAAGAGCGTGACCCTGGGCTTCGACGACACCACCGTCGCCGCCTTCCCCGACGCCGTTACCCAGCGCGGCGCCAAGCACCTGCGCGAACTGGCGGCGCTGGCGCGCGACGGTATGCGCGCGGTGCTGCTGTATGCGGTGAACCTGTCGGAGATCGAAGCGGTGCGCCCGGCGAAGGAGATCGATCCGGCCTATGCGGCGGCGCTGGCCGAGGCGCGTACTGCTGGAGTGGAAGTGCTGGCGTATGGGGCGCGGATTGATACCCAGGAGATGTTTCTGCACCGGCCGCTGAAAGTGTTGCTCTAGTCGCTCGCGAACCGGCCCGGAACCGTTCCTATCCTGGGTCGCTATCGTCCAGCCAGATCCCCTGTTCATCCTCTCGGCAGGGCAGCGCTTGCAGAACATCCCCCAGGCACGGCCCCTGGATGCACTCGCCGGTCTCGATCAGGAACAGCGCGCCATGATGGCCGCATTGCAGCAGGCGGCCGCTGTCATCGAGAACGTTCTCGGCATCGTAGCCCAGGGGGATTTCCCGGTGCGGGCAGCGGTTGCGGTAGGCGTACACGCGGCCTTCGCGGCGCACGGCGAAGAGGTTCAGGCCGGCGGCCTTGAAGCCCCGGCTCTGGCCTTCGGCCAGGTCATGCGGGGCGCAGAGCAGGATCATTCGACACGGTCTCCATCAGGGCAGCCATTATCCGCGCGTGGATGGCAGGACCGGAAGAGGGTGCACTTCCGTGTGCTGAAGTTGGTGCTCGCCAGGAGCCCGGCGAAATCGGCGCCGACCTTAAGCCTCTCTGCAATCTAATGCAAATAATTATCACATAGATTTCCTGATTTCCCTGTGGCAAGGTTCGTCCATGCTGCCGCACCGCGGCAGGCCACCTTTCGAACGAGGAATTCTGCAATGACGACCCTGACTGCGCCGGCCTCCGAGCTGTACCGCGCCTGGCAAGCGCTGCGCGCCGAGAAACCGCGCCTGCGCGCCCGCGATGCGGCGCACCACCTGGCCGTGAGCGAAGCCGAGCTGACGGCCAGCCGCCTGGGGGTGGACGCCGTGCGCCTGCGCGCCGACTGGGCCGAGCTGCTGCCGGCACTGGGCGAGCTGGGGCAGGTCATGGCGCTGACCCGCAACGAGCATTGTGTGCACGAGCGCAAGGGGCCGTACCGCGACGTGACCGTTTCCGCCAATGGCCAGATGGGCCTGGTGGTTTCCCCGGACATCGACCTGCGCCTGTTCCTCGGCGGCTGGGCCAGCGCCTTCGCCGTCAGCGAGGAGACCGCCCACGGTACCCAGCGCAGCATTCAGGTCTTCGACCGCCAGGGCACCGCCGTGCACAAGGTGTTCCTCACCGAGCAGAGCGACCTCGCCGCCTGGGACCCGCTGGTGCGCAGCTTCACTGCTGCCGGGCAGCGCGCCGATCTGGAGCTGGTACCGCTCGAGCCCAAGGCAGTTGCGCTGGCCGACGGCGAAATCGACGTTGCTGCCTTGCGTGAGGGCTGGGCGGCCCTGAAGGACACCCACCATTTCTTCGCCTTGCTGAAGAAGCACAAGGTCCAGCGCACCCAGGCGCTGCGCCTGGCCGGCCGCGAGTGGGCCGAGCCCCTGGATACTGCCGAGCTGCCGCGCCTGCTGGAGGCTGCCGGTGCAAGCCAGTTGCCGATCATGCTCTTCGTCGGCAACGCCCATTGCATCCAGATCCACACCGGCACCGTGGAAAACCTCAAGTGGATGGACAACTGGTTCAACGTCCTCGATCCGCTGTTCAACCTGCATCTGAAGACGCCGGGCGTGGTCGAGTTGTGGCGCGTGCGCAAGCCGAGCAGCGATGGCGTGATCACCAGCTGGGAAGCCTTCGATGCCCAGGGCGAATTGGTGCTGCAAGTGTTTGGCGCACGAAAGCCGGGAGTTCCGGAGTTGCAGGGCTGGCGCGAACTTGCTGAATCCTTCCCGGCACTCTGAGGGCCGACACGATGAAGAAAGCTTCCATGACTGCCCGTCCGCTGCTGGCCGGGCTGCTCACCGGCCTCTGCCTGACGGCCACCAGCGCGCTGGCCGATGCGCTGCCGCAGCGCTGGGTGAGCGCTGGTGGTTCGCTCAGCGAATGGGTCGTTGCCCTGGGGGGCGAGGCCAAGCTGGTCGGCGTCGATACCACCAGCCTGCATCCGGCTTCGCTGCAGGGGTTGCCGAAGATCGGCTACCAGCGACAGCTCGCCGCCGAAGGCATCCTGGCGCTGCAGCCGGATATTCTGCTGGGCAGCGAGGAAATGGGCCCGCCGCCGGTCCTGCAGCAATTGCGTGCCGCGGGCGTGCGGATCGAAACACTGTCGGCCAAGGCTGACGAAAAGACCGTGCACGACACTATCCAGCGCCTGGGCGAACTGCTCGGCGCGGTGGACAAGGCGAAGCGGGCCGAGTCGGACTTCGATGCACGCCTTGCCGCGCAGGACGCCTGGGTGAAGAAGGCCCAGGCCGCACAGGCCGCTCCCGGTGTCGTGCTGCTGGTCGGGCATGCCGGCGGCAACCTGCTGGTGGCCGGGCAGGACACCTCCGGCGACTGGCTGATCCAGCATGCTGGCGGCCGCAACCTCGCTACCCATACCGGCTACAAGACGCTCTCCACCGAGGCGCTCACCGCGCTGAACCCGCAGGTGGTGGTGCTCAGCGACCGCGCCCTGGACGGCGACAAGGCACGTGCCGCATTGACCCAGCAGAATCCCGGCCTCGCCGCGACCAGCGCAGTGCGCGAGGGCCGCGTGCCGGTGCTCGACCCGACCCTGCTGGTCGGTGGCCTCGGTCCGCGCATCCCCGACGGGCTGGCTAGCCTCGCCCAGGCCTTTTATCCTTCCGCGCAGGCCCTGAACACGGAAAGTCGTCCTTGACCCGGATCGTTACCGCTCGACCGTTGTTCCTGTTCCTCGGTTTTCTCCTGCTGCTGGTCGTCTGGCTCTCACTGGCCCTCGGGCCGGTGAGCCTGCCGCTGGGCGATACCCTGCGCGCGCTGGCGCACATGCTCGGGCTGCCGGTGTCCGTCGACGGGCTCGGCCAGGCTGAACTGATCGTCGGGCAGATCCGCCTGCCGCGCACCTTGCTGGGCATCGCCACCGGCGGCGTGCTGGCGCTGGCCGGTGTGGCGATGCAGGGCTTGTTCCGCAACCCGCTGGCCGACCCCGGCCTGATCGGAGTTTCCAGCGGTGCCGCGCTGGGGGCCGCCATTGCCATCGTCTTCGGCGCCTCCATCGGCGGGCTGCCGGAAGTCTTTGCTCCTTATTTGTTGTCTGCCTGCGCCTTTGTCGGTGGCCTGCTGGTGACGGCGCTGGTGTATCGGCTGGGTCGCCACAATGGCCAGACCAGTGTGGCAACCATGTTGCTGGCCGGCATCGCGCTGACGGCATTGGCCGGCGCGCTGATCGGGCTGTTCACCTACCTCGCCGACGACGCCACGTTGCGCACGCTGACCTTCTGGAACCTCGGCAGCCTCAATGGCGCGAGCTACCCGCGTCTGTGGCCACTGCTGCTGATCACGTTGCTGGTAGCCTGCTGGTTGCCGCGTCGGGTGAATGCGTTGAATGCGCTGTTGCTGGGTGAGTCCGAGGCGCGCCACCTGGGCTTCGACGTCGAGCGACTGAAAATCGAACTGATCCTCTGCACTGCCCTCGGTGTGGGCGCGGCGGTGGCGGCGGCCGGGATGATCGGCTTCATCGGCCTGGTCGTGCCGCACCTGCTGCGGCTGATCGTCGGCCCGGATCACCGCGTGCTGCTGCCGGCATCGATGTTCGGCGGTGCGATCCTTCTACTATTGGCCGACCTGATCGCTCGCCTGGCGCTGGCGCCGGCGGAGCTCCCGATCGGCATCGTCACTGCGCTGATCGGCGCGCCGTTCTTTCTCTATCTGCTGGTCCGGGGGCGCTCCTGATGCTGTGCGCAGACAAGCTGCGGGTGAATCGCGGCTCCCAGGTCGTCCTGCAGGATGTGAGCGTGACGCTGCAGCCGGGCGAAGTGCTCGGTGTGCTCGGCCCCAACGGCGCGGGCAAGAGCACGCTGCTCGGCGCCTTGAATGGTGAATTGCCGCTTACCAGCGGAGCGGTGAGCCTCGACGGTCGCCCGCTGGAGTCGTGGCAGGGCCCCGAGCGCGCGCGGCGGCTGGCTGTTCTGCCGCAATCGTCCTCGCTGAACTTCGCCTTTTCCGTCGAGGCGGTGGTGGGGTTCGGCCGGCTGCCTCACGACACTGGCCGCCAGCGCGATGAAACAATCATCCGCGAAGCGATGCGCGCCGCGGATGCCTCGCACCTTGCCGGGCGCAGCTACCTGGCGCTATCCGGCGGTGAGCGCCAGCGCGTGCACCTGGCTCGGGTGCTGGCGCAGCTCTGGCCGGGCGGAGAGGAGCAGATCCTGCTGCTGGACGAACCGACGTCCGCCCTCGACCCGTTGCACCAGCACACCACGCTGCAGGCTGTGCAAGAGTTCGCCGGGCGTGGCGCGGCAGTGATGGTCATCCTGCACGACCTGAACCTTGCGGCGCGCTACTGTGACCGCCTGTTGCTGCTGCACGAGGCGCGTGCACATCTGCTCGGCACGCCGCGCGAGGTGCTTCAGGCCGAACCCCTGCGCACGGTCTTCGGCCTCGACGTGCTGGTTCAGGAGCACCCGGAGCGCGGCCATCCGCTGATCATCGCGCGCTGATAGGAGTCGCCATGAAGAAGGTCCTGCTCGTCACACTGCTGGCGTTGCTCGCTGCCTGCCAGGGCCAGGTGGCTGCGCCGCCGCTGCCAGACTGGCAAAGCCCGGAAGAGCGCGACAGCGCCGAGCTGGGGGTAATCCGCGATCTGCGCAGCGGCGAGCAACTTTCCCCCGCGCAGCTGCTTGATCGACTTGCAGCGGCACCGCGGGTAATCGTTGGTGAGCAGCACGACAATCCGGATCACCATGCCCTCGAACTCTGGCTGGTGCGCGCCCTGGCCGAGCGTCGCCCGAGTGGCAGTGTGCTGCTGGAAATGCTCGCCCCTGACCAGCAGAGCGCAGTCAGCGCCGCCCAGGCATCCGCCGCGAAGGGCGACATGCCAAACGACCTGATCGCTGCGCTGCGCTGGCAGCCGGGCTGGGACTGGTCACAATACGGCCCGCTGGTGACCTGGCTGGTGAAGCAGCCGGCGCCACTACTGGCGGCCAACCTGGATCGGGGCGAGATCATGAAGATCTACCGGACCAAGCCGCAGCTGCAAGGCTCGGCGTCCACCGCCGCGTCGGTGCGCAATGCATTGCTGGAGGACATCCGTGGTTCCCATTGTGGCCTGTTGCCCGAGAGCCAGTACCCGGCGATGCTGGCGGTGCAGCAGCAGCGCGACCGGCGCATGGCCGAAAGTTTCAAGGCAGCTCCCGAACCCTCCGTGCTGATCGCCGGCGGCTTTCATGCGCGGCGCGATCTGGGAGTGCCGCTGCATCTGAAGGACATCGACGCGGCGCAAGGGCTGAAGGTGGTGATGCTGGCGGAAGTCGGCAAGCCCGTGGAGCCCGGCCAGGCGGATTACCTGTGGTATACACCGGCCCAGCCCGCCACCGATTACTGTGCACAGATGCGCGGTAGCCTGTAAGTCACACGACGGAGCCGGAAGGCTCCGTTTTTCATAGGCTCGCTGTCAGACTGACGCGCAAGAAATCGCGGGCAAAAAAAGACCCGGCAAAGTGCCGGGTCTAAAACCGTGATTAGCCTGATGAGGAGATAATCTGAAGAGTCCGACTGCGTGGTCTCTCTAGCTTATCCAACTGGCCTCGCAGCCAGTTGTTGTAATAATAACCATTATCATTTGAGAGTCAACAGCTTTTCTGCGACTGATGCGAAGTTTTTTCTGCGGATTGGCGATGGGACGGAAAGGTAAAAACCGGGGCAAAAAAAAGACCCGGCAAAGTGCCGGGTCGAAACCGTGATTAGCCTGATGAGGAGATAATCTGAAGAGTCCGACTGCGTGGTCTCTTGAGGTTATCGATCTGGCCTCGCGACCAGATGACTCAATAATAATCATTATCATTTGAGAGTCAACCTCTTTTCTGCAGATTTTTTCTCATCGACGAATGAGCTACCGCGGTAACGAAAAAGCCCGGCGCAAGGCCGGGCTTTCTCAAAGGGCTGAGGCTCAGTCCGGCTGGCGCTGCAGGCGCAACTGGGTGACTTCCTTGTTCAGCAGGTCGATGCGGCGTGCCATGCCCTCGATGAGGCTGTGGGCGATGCGCGGGTTGCTCTGCATCAGGCTGAGGAACTGGTCCTTGGGTATCACCATCACGGTGCACGGCTCGCTGGCGATGACCGACGCGCTGCGCTTCTCGCGGGTGAACACGGCCATGGCGCCGAAGATTTCGTCCTTCTGCACGTCACCGACCTTCTGCCCATCGACGAAGGCCTCGGCGTGGCCTTCGATGATGATGAACACGTGCTCGGCGTCATCACCCTGCTGGATCAGCTGCGCGCCGGCGGCGAAATGCTGGAAGCCGGTAGCCGGGCGGATTTCCGGTTGCTTGAGGTGCGCCAGCGCGTCGGACAGCAGCGCGGTGTGGCCGATCAGGTAGTGCAGGAACTGCTCCTGGCGCTCCTCGTCGCTGTGGATATGGCGGAACACTTCGCTGCGCGAATAGGGAATCAGGCACAGAGGTTCTTCGCTGACGTAACGGCACGGTGGCAGCTCGATACCCTGGCGCAGGCCGACCAGGTCGCCTTCCTGCAGGTAGAACAGCGGGCGCTCATCCACCAGCGCATGGACCAGGCCATTCTCGATGAGGAACAGATGCTTGCCGGGCAACTCGCCTTCCAGGTCGTCGGATCGCTCCAGGCGGATGGCTTCGCCAGCGGGTTCCAGGCCGGCGAGCAATTGCGCCGGAATGCCCTGCAGGCGATTGATCAGTCGATCGGCGTAGGCAGGTTGTTCACCGAGTAGGTACATGGCCGTAATTCCTTGATATGGCGACGGTCGAGGGCGCACGAAGGGCCCTGAGACCATAAGCGGACAGGCACCTTGCGTAAACATTTTCCCACAGAGCTTGTGAGCTAGCTCTTGTTACGTGCGGGAAATGTCTCAAGCTCGCCGAGAAGGGCTGCCTTGTGCGCGGGAGGAAGGTCGTTCCAGTGCACATCCAGCAGGGCACCCTCGATGGCGTAAAGGAGCACCTTGGAGGCACGGAAGCCCCGGGCGCGCACGGCCCGGTAAGCGCCGACCGCCCCCAGACGGCGCAGGTCGCCAGCGTTGTGGATGCCCACGGCGTGGAGCCACTGGGCAGAGGTCTTGCCGAGGTTCTTCAGGTGCAGCAGTTCGTCGTTCATCGTCGGTCCTTGCGATGGGCACGATGGGTGTCAGGTCTTGAAAAGGCCGAGAACTGCTCGTAGCGGCCGGACACACCCTGGAAAGTGTAGCGGTGGATGAGAAAAGCGTGGCGTTGTGACATCGCCCTGAAAGCGGGGCAGGGCGATGTGGCGCAGGCAGGGCGCGCCGTGCGGCGCTGCCCACCGGCCGGAGTCATCGCGTGGCGGTGATTCCGGCCGACAAACGGTGGATCAGAGGCCCGGCAGGCGCTGGCGGATGCTGGCGACCAGGGCGTCGAGGCTGGCGGCGTCGGGGGTGTCGACGCGCTTGCTGTGTTGCTGCTCTTCGGCGCTGAGAGGGTCGCGACTGGCCTGCTGCGCCTGGATCACTTCCAGGGTCGCGTCGGAGGGGTCATTGCCCTCGGCCTGACGCTGGGTCAGCCAACTGCTGATCACCGCTTCCGGCGCCTGGCAGTCGAGGATCAGGAAGGGCACCCCGGTTTCCTCGGCAATTTCCCAGGCAGCGGCACGTTGCTCTCGCTTGAGGAAAGTGGCGTCCAGTACGACCGGGTAGCCAGCACGCAGGATATCAACGGCCAGCTCGTTGAGGCGTTGGTAGGTCGCGGTGGTGGCGTCGCCAGCATAGATGCCGGCCTTCAGTTGGCCTTGCTGGTCGGCCTGCTGTTCGCCGAACAGGCGCTTGCGCTCCACGTCCGAACGCAGGCGAATGGCGCCCAGCGCTTCTACCAGCCGCAGTGCGACCTGGCTCTTGCCGACGGCGGAAACACCGACGGTCACCGCGAGGAAGCGCGAGGGAATGGCGCTGTAGCTCTCCGCCAGGTTGGCGTAGTTGCGATACTGGCGCAGCGTCGCGGCCTTCTGCACGGCGTCAGTCTGGTGCGCCAGGCTGAACAGCGCGATCTTGGCGCGGACCAGGGCGCGGTAAGCCTTGTAGAAATTCAGCAGGGCCAGCGACTGGTAGTCACCGGTGTATTCCAGGTACTGGCTGACGAAGCGTCGCGACAGGCACTTCAGGCCGCGGTCTTCCAGGTCCATGGCGAGGAAGGCGTAGTCGGCGGTGACATCGGTGAAGCGGAAGGGCTCGTTGAACTCGATGCAGTCGAACAGCACTACCTTGCCGTCGATGATCGCGGCGTTACCCAGATGGATGTCGCCGTGGCATTCGCGGATGAAGCCATTGGCCTTGCGCTGCTCGAACACGCCGTGCAGGCGCTCGAAGCTGGACTCCGCCCAGGCCTCCAGGGCATCCAGTTGCAGCAGGTCGGCTTTGTCCGAGAGCAGCGGACGGATTTGTTCGAAGTTCTGCCGCACCGGCGCCATGCAGGCGTCCGGAGTGCCTAGTGGGTGCTCGGTGGGGACGACCGGGGTGCGCAGGTGGAAGTCGGCGATCTGATGGGCAAGGCCGTCGATATGCTGGGCGCTAAGTTCGCCGCGGGCCTGAACTTCGCTGAGCAACTGGCTCTGCGGGAATTCGCGGCACTGGATCATGTATTCGATGGCCGGGCCGTCGCCGCCGATCTGCGGGGCGGATTCGCTGCCGGTAATGGCGATGACGTCGAGGTACAGGCCTTCGGTCAGACGCTGGTTCAGGCGCAGCTCTTCCTCGCAGAAGTGCTTGCGCTTGGCGAGGTCGGTGAAGTCGAGGAAGCCGAAGTTCACCGGTTTCTTGATCTTGTAGACATGGGAGCCAGTGAGCAGCACCCAGGAAATGTGGGTTTCGATGACCCGGAAACCGTCGACCGGATGGGGGAAGAGGGCGGGGTTCTGCAGGGCTGCGAGTAGGGTCTGGCTCACGTGATGTCCTTTCCGGTCGAATTTTCTAAAGGCGGGCATTATGGCGGCTGGGTCGGCAGGTGCAAACTCTGCAGCCGGCCGGCAACCAAATGGCCATCGCGGGGTCATAGCTCGGCCACTGCCGTTCTTGTTGGATGCGCGGCAGTTCGCATCAAGCCCGGACGCCCGCTGGAGCGGCGTCTGTCTCCTGTGGACAAAGTACGTATAATGCGCCGCCATGACGCGTCCCCGATCTTCCAAACCTCGTAAAAAAAGCGGCAAATCGTCGCCTGCCATGCGCAAGTGGCTGGGCTGGGCTCTCAAGCTCGGTCTGGTTGGTGTCGTGGTGCTGGCCGGTTTTGCCGTGTACCTCGATGCGGTTGTCCAGGAGAAATTCTCCGGCAAGCGCTGGACCATTCCCGCCAAGGTCTACGCCCGGCCGCTGGAGCTGTTCGTCGGCCTGAAACTGGGCAAGGACGACTTCCTGCGCGAGCTGGATGCGCTGGGCTATCGCCGCGAGGCCTCGGTCGCCGGTCCCGGCGCCGTGTCGGTGTCCGGCAACGCCGTCGACCTCAATACCCGTGGCTTCCAGTTCTATGAAGGCGCCGAGCCTGCGCAGCGCATTCGCGTGCGCTTCTCCGGCGACTACGTGGCTGGCCTGAGTCGCGCCAATGGTGGCGACCTCGCTGTCGCGCGCATGGAGCCGCTGCTGATCGGCGGCCTGTACCCGGCGCATAACGAAGACCGCATCCTGATCAAGCTGGATCAGGTGCCGCCTTACCTGATCGATACCCTGGTGGCCGTGGAAGACCGCGACTTCTGGACCCACCACGGGGTCTCGATCAAGTCCATCGCCCGGGCCGTCTGGGTCAACGCCAGCGCCGGCCAGTTGCGCCAGGGCGGCAGCACGCTGACCCAGCAGTTGGTGAAGAACTTCTTCCTGACCAACGAGCGCAGCCTGTCGCGCAAGCTCACCGAAGCCATGATGGCGGTGCTGCTGGAACTGCATTACGACAAGCGCGAAATCCTCGAGGGCTACCTCAACGAGGTGTTCCTCGGTCAGGATGGCCAGCGCTCGGTGAACGGCTTCGGCCTCGCCAGCCAGTACTTCTTCAGCCAGCCGCTATCGGAGCTGAAGTTGCCCCAGGTGGCTTTGCTCGTTGGCATGGTGAAGGGGCCTTCCTATTACAACCCGCGTCGGAATCCGGAGCGTGCGCTGGAGCGCCGCAACGTAGTGCTCGACGTGCTTGCCGAGCAGGGTGTGATCACCGCCCAGGAAGCGGCTGCCGCCAAGCAGGCGCCGCTGGGTGTGACCACTCAGGGCAGCATGGCCAACAGCTCCTATCCGGCCTTCCTCGACCTGGTGAAACGCCAGTTGCGCGAGGACTATCGCGACGAGGACCTGACCGAAGAAGGCCTGCGGATCTTCACCAGCTTCGACCCCATCCTGCAGATGAAGGCCGAGTCCGCCGTCAGCGAAACCTTCAAGCGCCTGGAAGGCCGCAAGGGCGTCGCCGAGACCGAAACCGCGATGGTCGTGACCAACCCGGAAACCGGCGAAATCCAGGCGCTGCTCGGCAGCCGTGACCCGCGCTTCGCCGGCTTCAATCGTGCGGTAGATGCGGTGCGGCCGATCGGTTCGCTGGTCAAGCCGGCGGTTTACCTGACCGCGCTGGAGCGTCCGAGCCAGTACACCTTGACCAGCTACATCCAGGACCAGCCGTTCCAGGTGAAGGGCAAGGATGGCCAGGTGTGGACGCCGAAGAACTATGAAGGCACCGCCAACGGCACCATCTTCCTCTACCAGGGGCTGGCCCGTTCGCTGAACCTGTCCACGGCCAGGCTGGGTCTCGACCTGGGCGTGCCGAACGTCCTGAAGACGCTGGAGCGCCTGGGCGTGTCGCCGAATTGGCCGGCCTATCCGTCGATGCTGCTGGGCGCGGGCGCGCTGAGCCCGATGCAAGTGGCGACCATGTACCAGACGATTGCCAGTGGCGGCTTCAATACCCCGCTGCGCAGCATCCGCAGTGTGCTGGCGGCAGACGGGCAGCCGCTCAAGCGTTATCCGTTCCAGGTCCAGCAGCGTTTCGATCCGGGCGCCATCTACCTGCTGCAGAGCGCCATGCAGCGCGTGATGCGCGAAGGCACCGGGCGCTCGGTCTACAACCAGTTGCCGGCGTCCCTCACCCTGGCGGGCAAGACCGGTACCACCAACGATTCTCGCGACAGCTGGTTCTCCGGTTTCGGCCAGGACCTGCTGGCAGTGGTGTGGATCGGTCGCGACGACAATGGCAAGACGCCGCTCACCGGTGCCACCGGTGCGCTGCAGATCTGGACCAGCTTCATGCGCAAGGCCAATCCCGCGCCGCTGGACATGCCGATGCCGGATAATGTCGTGCAGGCCTGGGTCGATCCGCATACCGGGCAGGGCACTGACGCCAACTGCCCGGGCGCAGTGCAGATGCCTTATATTCGTGGAAGCGAACCTGCGCTGGGCACAGGTTGCGGAAACCAGACGCCAGCCGGCGAAGTCATGGACTGGGTGCGCGGCTGGTTGAACTGATGCAAGAGGATTGGAAGTGAGAAAAGCTTGGTTTGCAGCGTCGGCGACTCTGGCGCTTCTGTCCGGTTGTGCGACCCCGCAGCAGGGTGCGATTCCCGTGCAGGACTCCGGTACCTCCGTCTCCAACTCGGAGCGCGTTGGCCGCAGCGGTGGCAACACCCAGGCGCCAGTTCGTGCCGGTGCCGGCCAGAGCATCCCGCAGGGTGACTCCGGGGTTACCGTGATGGTCCCGCAGGATGCCGGCATGGCGCCGATCCAGACTTTCCCGGCGCAGAGCGGCGCCGCGCCGATCAGCACCTCGCCGATGACCACGGCGCCGGGAGCAACGGGAACGAGCTACTCGCAGCAGCCAATCTCCACCAGTGGTGGCATCACCTCCAATGGTGGTTTCCAGTCGCAGACCTACCAGCAGCCGATCAATCAGGCTCAGCAGGCTGCGCCGACCACCCAGAACTACCAGGGGCCTTCCGGCATTCCGTCGAGCAACTCTGGCCTCTCGGCGGACGAGCAGCTGGATGGACCGGTGCTGGCGCTGCTTACCTCCGCCTCGCAGCAGCAGGGTGGTGGTGACCTCAACGGCGCTGCCGCCAGCCTGGAGCGCGCCCAGCGCATTGCTCCGCGCGAGCCGCAGGTGCTCTACAAGCTGGCCCAGGTACGCCTGGCACAGGGCGATGCTGCGCAAGCCGAACAGGTGGCGCTGCGTGGCCTGTCGCTGGCCAACGGTCGCCCGACCATGCAGGCCAGTCTGTGGGATCTGATCGCCAAGTGTCGTGACCAGCAGGGCAATACCGCTGGCGCCGCCGAGGCACGGCAGAAAGCCAAGGTGACCCTGTAATGGACGGGCGCGTGCTGGCCGTCGCCGATCAGTTGCTGCTGATCGAGCGGGAGCTGCGTGCAATCGGTCTGTGGGGAAGCGAAAGCCCGTCGCCGGACAGGCTTTCCAGCGTCGAACCCTTCTGCGTGGATACGCTGGCGCTGGAGGAGTGGCTGCAGTGGATATTTCTGCCGCGGATGAAGCTGATCATCGAGAGCGGCGCGGACCTGCCCACTGCCTCGGGGATCCGTGCCATCGCGGAAATGGCTTATGCCAATGAGGGCGCGCGGGTGGCTGGTCTGCTCGATGCGCTCGGCGCCTTCGACCAGTTGATCAGCCCGACGCCCTGAGCGGGCGTCAGTTGCAGTTCTCGCGGATGTTCTTCTCGCTGGTTGCGATGCGCTCCTGACGTTCTTCTTCGGTGATCCGGCGAACGTCGCCATTACCATCATCTACTCGAACGCGCGGGTTGTTCTTGAGTTGCGCCAGGTTGGTACGCTCCAGTTCGCACTGCTTGATGCGCTCGGCTTCTTGTTGCGCCACTTCCTGGCGCACCTTCTCGTCGGCGGCCTTCTGCTTTTCGTCATTGCTGGGTGGCAGTGTCGGTTTGGCAACGACGGGCGGCGGAAAGTTGCTGGTGGCCTTGGGCTGGGCGGTACTGGTGTTGACGGCAGAGGCGTTCGCGCCCTCCGGTGGCTGTGCCCCGAAGTGGGTGATGCCCTGGGCATCGACCCATTTGTAGACCTGCGCGGCCATCACGGTCGGGGCCAGTGCGAGCAGCAGGCTGCCCATGAAAATCGTCCGTCGCATGCTTTGTCGATCCTTGGGGTGCGGAGTCTGTCGGTAACTATAACCAAATCGCGGGCTTATTCACTCTGAGAAAGTTCACATCCCCGCTTCATTCAAAGCCATATATGGCTTGACTTGGTCGCTTCGTTTCAGAAGAATCCAAGGTTCGCTGCAGTGGGCCGGCCGCAAGCTGGTTTTACTCGGCAGACAAGAGGTGCTACCCGCGCCGCAAAGTTTCACCCTGTTTCGCGTTACCTCGCGCTGGGTGGAGGCTCTCCGTAACACAAACAGGAGTGTCTCCAGGTTCTGCTCAATCGGCAGTCGACGTAGCCGGCGATTACATTCGCCCATGTCTGCCGGGCAGCCATCCAAGTCGGTCCCCCACGTTGGGGGTTTCCGTATATAGCGTTCTAGAGGTGACAACGTGGAACTTTTATCCGGCGCTGAAATGGTCGTCCGCTCCCTGCGTGACGAAGGCGTTAAGTACATCTACGGGTACCCGGGCGGTGCCCTCCTGCATATCTACGACGCTCTCTTCAAAGAGAACGAAGTAACCCACATCCTGGTTCGCCACGAGCAGGCCGCTACCCACATGGCCGACGGCTATGCGCGGGCCACCGGCAAGCCCGGCGTGGTGCTGGTGACCTCCGGTCCCGGCGCGACCAATGCCGTCACCGGCATCGCCACCGCCTACATGGACTCCATCCCGATGGTGGTGATCTCCGGCCAGGTGGCGAGCAACATGGTTGGTACCGACGCGTTCCAGGAAACCGACATGGTCGGTATCTCCCGCCCGATCGTGAAGCACAGCTTCATCATCAAGCACCCGTCGGAAATCCCTGAGGTCATCAAGAAGGCCTTCTATATCGCCCAGTCCGGCCGTCCCGGCCCGGTGGTGATCGATATTCCGAAGGACATGGGCGATCCGACCCAGAAGTTCGAATACAGCTACCCGAAGAAGGTGAAGCTGCGCTCCTACAGCCCGGCGGTCCGTGGCCACTCCGGCCAGATCCGCAAGGCCGCCGAGATGATGCTCGCCGCCAAGCGCCCGATCATCTACGCCGGTGGTGGCGTGATCATGGGCAATGCCGCCGAGCCGCTGACTGAGGTCGCGCGCATGCTCAACGTGCCGGTCACCAACACCCTGATGGGCCTGGGTGGCTATCCGGGTACCGATCGCCAGTTCGTCGGCATGCTCGGCATGCACGGCAGCTACACCGCGAACCTCGCGATGCACCACGCTGACGTGATCTTTGCCGTCGGCGCGCGCTTCGACGATCGCGTGATCAACGGCGAGACCGCAGCCAAGTTCTGCCCGAATGCCAAGATCATCCACGTCGACATCGACCCGGCCTCGATCTCCAAGACCGTCAAGGCCGACATCCCGATCGTCGGCCCGGTGGACAGCGTCCTGACCGAAATGGTCGCGATCCTCAAGGAAATCGGCGAGACCCCGAACAAAGAAGCCCAGGCTGCCTGGTGGAAGCAGATCGAGGAATGGCGTGGCACCCGCGGCCTGTTCCCCTACAGCATGGGCGACGGCAGCATCATCAAGCCGCAGACCGTGATCGAGACCCTCTGCGAAGTCACCAACGGTGATGCCTTCGTCGCTTCCGACGTGGGTCAGCACCAGATGTTCGCGGCGCAGTACTACCGCTTCAACAAGCCCAATCGCTGGATCAACTCCGGTGGCCTGGGCACCATGGGCTTCGGCTTCCCGGCCGCCATGGGTGTGAAGTTGAACTTCCCTGACGCAGACGTTGCGTGCGTGACCGGTGAAGGCAGCATCCAGATGAACATCCAGGAGCTGTCCACCTGCCTGCAGTACGACCTGCCGGTGAAGATCGTCAACCTGAACAACGGTGCGCTGGGCATGGTCCGCCAATGGCAGGACATGCAGTACAACAGCCGCTACTCGCACTCCTACATGGAATCGCTGCCGGACTTCGTCAAGCTGGCTGAAGCGTATGGCCACGTCGGCATGCGCATCACCGACCTGAAGGACCTGAAGCCGATGATGGAAGAAGCCTTCGCGATGAAGAATCGCCTGGTCTTCCTCGACATCCAGGTCGATACCAGCGAGCACGTCTACCCGATGCAGATCCGCGGTGGTGCGATGCGCGACATGTGGCTGAGCAAGACGGAGCGTACCTGATCATGCGACACATCATTTCCCTGCTGCTGGAAAACGAACCCGGCGCGCTGTCCCGCGTCGTCGGCCTGTTCTCCCAGCGCAACTACAACATCGAAAGCCTGACCGTCGCCCCGACCGAGGACCCGACGCTGTCGCGCCTGACCCTGACCACCGCCGGTCAGGACGAAGTCATCGAGCAGATCACCAAGAACCTCAACAAGCTCATCGAGGTGGTAAAACTGGTGAATCTCTCGGAGAGCGCGCATATCGAGCGCGAGCTGATGCTGGTGAAAGTGAAGGCTACCGGCGCCCAGCGCGCCGAGGTCAAGCGCACCACCGACATCTTCCGCGGACAGATCGTCGACGTCACCAGCAGCGTCTACACCGTGCAGCTGGCCGGCACCAGCGACAAGCTGGACAGCTTCATCCAGGCCATCGGCACCGCGTCGATCCTCGAAGTTGTCCGCAGCGGCGTCACCGGTATTGCCCGTGGCGACAAGACTCTCAGCATCTGATTTGAAATACGGCCCACGAGGCCAACTGACAGGGGATTACCCAAATGCGCGTTTTCTACGATAAAGACTGTGACCTCTCCATCGTTCAGGGCAAGAAAGTTGCCATCATCGGTTACGGCTCCCAGGGCCATGCCCACGCCTGCAACCTGAAAGACTCCGGCGTCGACGTCACCGTCGGCCTGCGTGCGGGTTCTTCTTCCGTTGCCAAGGCTCAGAACCACGGCCTGAAAGTCGCCGAAGTGGCCGAAGCCGTTGCCGCTGCCGACCTGGTCATGATCCTGACTCCGGACGAGTTCCAGGGCCGTCTGTACAAGGACGAGATCGAGCCGAACCTGAAAAAAGGCGCCACCCTGGCTTTCGCCCACGGCTTCTCCATCCATTACAACCAGGTCGTACCGCGCGCTGACCTCGACGTGATCATGATCGCGCCGAAGGCCCCGGGCCACACCGTACGCTCCGAGTTCGTGAAAGGCGGCGGCATCCCCGACCTGATCGCGATCTACCAGGACGCTTCGGGCAATGCCAAGAACGTCGCTCTGTCCTACGCCTGCGGCGTTGGCGGCGGCCGTACCGGCATCATCGAAACCACCTTCAAGGACGAGACCGAAACCGACCTGTTCGGCGAGCAGGCCGTTCTGTGCGGCGGTTGCGTCGAGCTGGTGAAAGCCGGTTTCGAAACCCTGGTCGAAGCCGGTTACGCTCCGGAAATGGCCTACTTCGAGTGCCTGCACGAACTGAAGCTGATCGTGGACCTCATGTACGAAGGTGGCATCGCCAACATGAACTACTCGATCTCGAACAACGCCGAATACGGCGAGTACGTAACCGGTCCGGAAGTGATCAACGCCGAATCCCGTCAGGCCATGCGCAACGCTCTGAAGCGCATCCAGGACGGCGAATACGCCAAGATGTTCATCTCCGAAGGCGCTACCAACTACCCGTCGATGACCGCCAAGCGCCGCAACAACGCCGCTCACGGTATCGAAGTCATCGGCGAGCAACTGCGCGCCATGATGCCGTGGATTGCTGCCAACAAGATCGTCGACAAGACCAAGAACTAAGGTCCTTTCGACAAACGAGGAAACGCGGCGCTTGCCGCGTTTTTTCGTTTAGGGGCGGTGATCTGGTATAAAGCGGGGGTGCCGGACGTGTCCACGCAAAAGCGTGCACCGGCAAATCTCAGCCTCAACGAGTTCTCAAGGAATCGTCCATGAGTGAAGGTCACGAGGAGCCGAACAAGGCTTCCGACACCGAAGAAAGTCTGCTGCCCATCGATGAGCACATCGAAGAGGGTCATGACGCCGAAGGTCGCAAGGTTCGTCATCGCGGCATCTACCTGCTGCCTAACCTGTTCACTACTGCAGCACTGTTTACCGGTCTCTACGCCATCATCAATGCCATGAACGGCGATTTCTCCAACGCCGCCATCGCCATCTTCGTCGCCATGGTCCTCGACGGCCTCGACGGTCGTGTGGCCCGTCTGACCAATACCCAGAGTGCTTTCGGCGCCGAGTACGACTCGCTGTCCGACATGGTCGCCTTCGGAGTAGCTCCGGCGCTGGTCGCTTTCGAGTGGGCGCTGAGCAGCCTGGGCAAGGTCGGCTGGATGGTCGCCTTCATCTATGTTGCTGGTGCCGCTCTGCGTCTGGCGCGTTTCAATACCCAGGTGGGCAAGGCTGACAAGCGCTACTTCATCGGTCTGGCCAGCCCGGCTGCCGCGGCGCTGGTTGCCGGTACGGTCTGGGCGTTCGCCGACTTCGACGTTCAGGGCGCCAAGGTTTCCCTGCTGGTTGCGCTGATGGTCGCCGCCGCCGGCATGCTGATGGTCAGCAATATCAAGTACTACAGCTTCAAGGATCTTGACCTGCGCGGCCGCGTGCCGTTTATGGCAATCCTGGTAGTGGTGCTGGCATTCGCCGTGGTCTTCACCGACCCGCCGCGCATCCTGCTCCTGCTGTTCCTTGCATACGCAACCTCCGGACCGGTGCAATACTTGTTGCAATTGCGCCGTCGCAAGCAGCCGCCTGCCGTGTAATTTCCAGCGGGCTCCGCAGTCTACTGGTGCATACAGCCAGTTGTTGCGGAGCCCGTCATGCTGATCAAGTCGTCCCGCCTTTCCGATTGCCACGAATCGGAAGTCACGCCCGAATCCCTCTATCTCTCCCGTCGCCACTTTCTCGGTGGTGCGATGGCGGCTGCGGCTCTATCCGGATTGCCGCGTCTGGGTTTTGCCGAGGGCGGTCGCTATGCCGATGTCGCCGAAGCGGCTGCCCCTTCCTGGCTCACGGAAAAGCTCGCCGCTACACGCTGGGATGCCGTCACGGTAAAAGATGAAGCCATCACACCGTTCAAGGACGCGACCACCTACAACAATTTCTACGAATTCGGCCCGGACAAGGGGGATCCTGCTGCCAATGCGGGTGCCTTGAAGACCGAGCCATGGTCCGTAGTGATCGATGGGGAGGTGGGTAAACCCGGCAAGTACGCGCTCGAGGACTTCATCAAACCCTATCTGCTGGAGGAGCGCGTCTACCGATTGCGCTGCGTCGAGGCTTGGTCGATGGTCATTCCGTGGATCGGCTTTCCGATCTCCGAGCTGATCAAGCGGGTCGAACCGACCAGCAAGGCGAAATACCTGCGCTTCGAAACCCTGGTGGATCGCAAGGATATGCCGGGTGTGCAATCCAACTTCGCCTTGATCGATTGGCCCTATGTCGAAGGGCTGCGCATGGATGAGGCGATGCATCCCTTGGCGATTCTGGCTGTCGGCATGTACGGCCGGGTACTGGCGAACCGGAACGGAGCGCCGCTGCGTCTGGTGGTGCCGTGGAAATACGGCTTCAAGGGAGCCAAGTCCATTGTGCGGATCAGCTTCGTCGAGGAGCAGCCGAAGACTACCTGGCAGAGTCTGGCTTCGGACGAGTATGGCTTCTATGCCAACGTCAATCCGACGGTAGACCATCCGCGCTGGAGCCAGGCGCGCGAACGTCGTCTGCCCAGTGGACTATTCAGCCCCAATGTTCGTCCTACCCTCATGTTCAACGGCTATGCCGATGAGGTCGCTTCGCTTTATGCGGGCATGGATCTGAGGAAGGACTACTGATGCGCTATCCGTTCTGGCGGGCCGGGGTATTTCTGGCTGCATCGGCGCCGCCACTCTTCTGGCTGTACCAGGCTTGGATCTTCGATCTGGGGCCGGACCCGGGCAAGGCGCTGGTGGACAGGCTGGGCCAGGGCGGTCTCGTCCTGTTGCTCATTACCCTGGCGATGACGCCTCTGCAGAAAGTCACCCGGTGGGGTGGCTGGGTACAGGTTCGCCGCCAGCTGGGTCTCTGGTGCTTCACCTATATAGTGCTGCACCTGAGTGCCTATGCCGTCTTCATCCTTGGGTTGGACTGGGCCCAATTGGGAGTAGAGCTGAGCAAGCGGCCCTACATCATTGTCGGCTTCGGGGCGTTCCTCGGGTTGCTGGCCCTGGCTATCACTTCCAACCGCTACAGCATGCGAAAGCTGGGGGCGAGCTGGAAGAAACTGCATCGCCTGATATATGTCATCCTCGGTTTGGGGTTGTTGCATATGCTGTGGGTCGTGCGGTCTGATCTGGAGCGCTGGGCGATCTATGCAGTCGTAGGGCTTGTGCTGATGCTCCTGCGCATGCCCCTGATAGCTCGTCAGCTGCCTCGATTGCGCAGTCGACCGACCGCCGGCTGAAGAAAGTTTAAATTAGTCGTTGACGGCCGATTTAAACTCCCTATAATGCGCACCACTCCCAGCGACGAAGCGCTGAAAGAACTTGAAAATCAAGTACTTACAGAGATTAGAGGTTGGGGGTGGCGATCAGGCAGGTGATTCACTTGCCGCTCTTCATTAGCTGCTCCGGCAGCGAGCTGAAAAGAAGGTCGCCGAGGTGCTTGACAGCGAGTTTGATCGCTGTAGAATGCGCCTCCCGCTGATGAGAGGTTTGGCTTCTCGGAAGCCCAAGCGATTGAGTAGAAAAGAAATTTTCGAAAATAAAGCTTGACGAAAGATGAGGTTAGCGTAGAATGCGCGCCTCGGTTGAGACGAAAGCCTTAACCAACTGCTCTTTAACAAGTTGAATCAAGCAATTCGTGTGGGTGCTTGTGATGTAAGACTGATGATCGACT
>NZ_BDAI01000004.1 GCF_002091755.1 Pseudomonas nitroreducens NBRC 12694 | reverse complement strand
GCCGGCTTCCAGCAGGCAGACGCGCACGGACGGGTCGGCGCTCAGTCGATTGGCCAGGACACAGCCGGCGGAGCCGGCGCCGACGATGAGGTAGTCGTAGGTGGAATCGTTGGACATGGGGGTTTTCCTTTGGTCCTTGCGTGAATGGCAGAACCCCTCACCCAACCCTCGTCCCGAGGCAGACGGGGGCCGAACGGTGCTGCAGCGAATCACCGTATCGGCCGGCGCCCTGCAGGAGGCGCCGGCCGACGGCAGGTCAGTGCGCTTCTTCCAGGTCGTCGTGCAGCAGCCCGAGGATCTCGCGCTTCATCTCGATGAACTGGCGGTCCATGACCATGTCCAGCGAGCGCGGGCGCTCGATGGGCACGTCGAGGATGCGCTTGATGCGGCCGGGGCGTGCGCCCATGACGTAGACGCGATCGCCCAGCAGGATGGCCTCGTCGATGTCGTGGGTGACGAACACCACGGTCTTCTTGCTGTGGTCCCACACGCGCAGCAGCAGTTGCTGCATCTGCATGCGGGTCTGGCTGTCGAGGGCGCCGAAGGGCTCGTCCATCAGCAGGATCTGCGGGTCGTTGGCCAGCGCGCGGGCGATCGCCACGCGCTGCATCATTCCGCCGGAGAGCTGCTTGGGATAGTTGTTCTCGAAGCGGCGCAGGCCGACTTCGTCGAGGTAGTAGTCGACGATCTCGCGGCGCTCGGCCGCCGGCATGCCGCGACGCTTGAGGCCGAACTCGACGTTCTGGCGCACGGTCAGCCAGGGGAACAGGGTGTAGCTCTGGAACACCATGCCGCGGTCGGCGCCCGGGCCGTCGACCAGTTGGCCGCCGACGTAGATGTCGCCTTCGGTGGGCTCGGCCAGGCCGGCAGTGAGGTAGAGCAGGCTCGACTTGCCGCAGCCGGACGGGCCGACGATGACCGCGAACTGCTGGTCCGGCACTTCGAAGGAGACGCTCTCCAGCGCGCTGAAGGTGCCGCCCTCGGGCGTGCGGTAGCGCAGGCTGACGTTCTCCACCCGCAGGCGCGGCGGCCTGGCTTGTTCCTGACCGATCACGGCCGCTTCTTCCTGCTTGATCGCTACTGCGCCCATGACGCCACCTTCAGTCGGATGAATCGGAAGAGTTGGTCGGTAATCAGGCCCAGCAGGCCAATGATGGCGATGGCCAGGAAGATCACGTCGACCTGGAAGCCGCGCATGGCCTTGAGGCTGATGTAGCCCAGGCCGCTGGAGGCGGCGACCAGTTCGGCCACGACCAGGTAGGTCCAGGCCCAGCCCATGGTCACGCGCAGGGTGTCGAGCACGCCCGGCAGCGACGCCGGGCCGAGCACGTGAAGGACCACGTCGCGGCGGTTGCAGCCCAGGGTGTAGGACGCATTGACCAGGTCCTTGGCGACGCCGCGGGAAACGTCCGCGATCATCACCAGTTGCTGGAAGAACACGCCGAAGATGATCACGGTGACGCGCTGTTCCAGGCCGATGCCGATCCACAGGATGAACAGCGGCACGAAGGAGGTCACCGGCAGGTAGCGAATGAAGTTCACCAGCGGTTCGAGGAAGGCCTGGACGATGCGGAAGCTGCCCATCAACAGGCCCAGCGGCACCGCCACCAGCGAGGAGATGATGAAGCCGATCATCACCACCTTGACGCTGGCCATCACGTGGGTGGCGAGGGTGCCGTCACTGGCCAGGCGCACACCGGCCGCGAGCACCGCGTCCGGGGTGGGCAGGAACATCGCCGGCACCACGCCGCCATAGGAGAGCCCGGCCCACAGACCGAACACGAGCAGCCAGCACAGGGTGCCGGCGGACCAGACCAGCTTCAGCGGCAGGTCGACCTTGGGCGTCAGGCAACGGCTGAGCCAGGATTGCGAACGACGAGGCATCGCGGATTCCTCCAGGCGAGCGGCACGGCGCCGCCCGCGGGGACAAGAGTGAGACGGTTACTCGGAGACGAAGCGCGGGTCGACCAGGTCGTCGTAGCTGACTTCCAGGCGCTTGCCCTGCAGGCCGCTCCAGGTTTCGTTGGCGAGGCGGATCAAGCCCTTGATGTCGCCGGGCTTGCCGGGAGTGCCAATGAGTTGCTCGCTCATGGCCTTGTCGTAGAAGCGCACGCCCTTGGCGGCATCGGCCAGGGCCTTGGGATCGGAGAGGTAACCGCCGACGCCCTTGGCCATGATGGCGTAGGCCTCGTCCGGGTGCTCCTTGGTGTATTGCACGGCCTTGTACAGGCCTTTCACCAGGGCCTTGACGTCCTCGGGCTGCTTCTCGATCACGTCGCAGTTGAGGGCGACCACGTCGACGATCACGCCGGGGGTGGTGGAGCTGTCTACCAGCACCTTGCCCTGCTGCTTCTCGCGTACCAGCGAGAGGTGCGGTTCCCAGGTCACGGCGGCGGGTACGCGGCCGGCGATGAAGGCGCTGGCCGCGTCATCGGCGGTCATGTTCTGCACCTTGATGTCGCTCATGCTCATGCCGGCGTGCTTGAGCAGGTAGGCCAACCAGAACTGCGAGACAGAGCCTTCGTTGACCGCCACTTCCTGGCCCTTCAGCTGGGCCAGGGAGGTGACGTCCTTGCCCACCAGCACGCCGTCGCCGCCATGGCTGTCGTCCAGCGCAGCCACGGCCTTGAAGCAGAACTTCGGCCGGTACTTGAGGATTTCGTCGATGGTGGAAGCGGAGCCGGAGAGCTGGCCGGAGGCCTGGGCCGCCATGTACATCGAGGCTTCCTCGATGGTGGTCAGCTGCAAGTCGAGGCCCTGCTCCTTGAAGTAGCCCAGGTCGCGGGCGAGATAGAGGGTGCCGTAGCCGACCCAGGTGGTATGGCCGATGGACAGGGTACCGGCCTGCGCGCCAGAAGCGGCGGCGAGAGCCAGGGCGGAACACGCGATGGAACGCACGAGCAAGGACTTGATCATGAAGCACTCCCACAGCCGTTTGGCTTTGTTGTTGATTTACTGCGGCAGTGGCCAGGAGGCCGGTAGAACCGGGACATGGGCGGCATCGGGCTCTATGGCCCAGCGTCTGAAGGCTTTGTCTCGCGACATGTCTGACAGGCCGATGGTGGCCGAAGCGGGAGGCTCGGAAAATTATTAAATATGTCGTTGCGCCATAAGAAAAAGCTGCCTTGCCGGCGAAATTGCACCAGCATGGCGCAGGGGAGAGCTCGGCCGCGCGCGGGTTGTTCTGCGCTGCACTATGGTTGAACGCAGCTCTCCTCAAGGAAGGTTTCCAGCATGGCCCCCCGCCCCATTCTCTCGGCCCTGGCGCTCGTCGCCGGGCTGTCGTTGCATCCCGCTGCTGCCGTTGCCGCCCAGGGCCAACCACAGGCCGGTGCGCCCGCTTCGCCGGCAATGGCCGAAGAACTGAAATGGCCCCGGGATTTCGCCCTGGGCGACCAGCATGTGCAGATCTTCCAGCCGCAGATCGAAGACTGGGACGGCACCCGCATGGGCGGCCGGGCGGCCATCGCCATCGGCGCCGCCAATGCCGCGCCCACCTACGGGGTAGCGCAGTTCTCCGCCGCCGCCGCCATCGACAAGGCCAGCGGCCTGGTGCAACTCACCGACCTGCGCATCGAAAAGGTCGAAGTCCCCACCGCACCAGACAGCGCCGACAAGGTGCGCGATGCCCTGGTGGCGCGGCTGCCCAAAGAAGGCCTGACAGTCTCCCTCGACCAGTTGCAGGCCAGCTACGCGGTGAACCAGCAACTGGACAAGCTGCGCCACGTGGAAGTGAAGAACGACGCGCCGCAGATCATTTTCGCCAGCACCCCGACCGTGCTGGTGATCATCGACGGCCAGCCGAAGTGGCAAGCCCTGACGGGCAGCGACTTCGAGCGGGTTATCAACAGCCGCGTGCTGCTCCTGCGCGACGCCCAGGGCAACAACTACCTGAACGCCGCCGGTAACTGGTACACGGCGCAGGCGCTGGACGGCACCTGGCTGGTGCTCAGCCAACCGCCCAAGGTGCTGCTCAGCGCCCAGCAGGCGGCGGAGAAGGCCGGCCCGGTGGACGCTCTGCTGCCCAAGAACGGCAAGAAGCCGGGCAAGGCGCCGGCCGTGCGGGTGGCCACGCAGCCCACCGAACTGATCGTCAGCGACGGCACCGCGCAGATGGCGCCGGTGGACGGCGTCAGCCTGCTGAGCCTGAACAATGCCGATCACGCGGTGTTCGTCGATCCGACCCACAACACCTGGTACGTGCTGGTATCCGGCCGCTGGTTCAGCGGCCCGGGTGAGAAAGGCCCGTGGACCTATGTGCCCGGCAAGGACCTGCCCGCCGACTTCGCGAAGATCTCCGCCAAGGACCCGAAAGCCAACGTCCTCGTGTCGGTTCCCGGTACGCCCCAGGCCAAGGAAGCCGCCATCGCCGCGAGCATTCCGCAGACTGCCAGCGTCTCGCGCAGCAAGGCCACGCTGAAGGTGACCTATGACGGCGCGCCGAATTTCCAGTCGATCACCGGCACCAGCCTGAACTACGCGGTGAACACGCCGACGCCAGTGATCGAAGTGACGGCCAACCAGTTCTTCGCCGTGAGCAACGGCGTCTGGTTCACCGCCCCCAGCCCGAGCGGGCCGTGGCAAGTGGCCACGGAAGTGCCCGCGGCGATCTACGGCATCCCGCCCAGTTCGCCGGTGTACTACGTGACGTATGTGCACATCTACTCGGTGACCCCGCAGACCGTGGTTGTCGGCTACACGCCGGGATACCTGGGCGTGGTGGTCAACAGCGACGGCACGGTGGTGTACGGCACGGGCTACGCCTATCCCGCCTATGTCAGCAGCACGGTGTACTACGGTTATCCACCGACCTATGGCTATGGCGCGGGCTTTGCCGTCGGCGCGCTGACCGGCTTCGCCTTCGGCTACGCCGCCGGAGCCTGGTGGGGCACGCCGGAGCCATACTGGGGCCCGTACTGGGGACCTTATCCACAGGGCGGCTGGAGTTATACCAACATCAACCAGGCCAACTTCTACGGGCGCTGGGGCCAGGGCACCGTCACCCACGCCTATGGCTACAACGCCTGGACCGGCACCCAGTGGCAGGGCAGCTCGGCGGCCGGCTACAACCCGCGCACCGGCACCCGTTTCGCCGGTAGCCAGGGCGCGGCGTTCAACCCCTATACCGACCAGGGAGTGGCCGGGCGGCGCGGGGCCTATTCCAATGCTTCCACCGGTATCTCCGCCGCAGGGCGCAGTGGCGTGGCCTACGATGCCGATAGCGGCGACTTCAAGGCCGGCCAGCAGGGCGTGAAGCACAACGCCCAGACCGGTCGCACCACCATCGCCGAGCGCGGGGTATCCGGCGATGTGGATGACGGCCGCGGCAGCTACGACCACGACAACCGCGGCGTGACCTACAATCGCCGCACCGGCAACGCCGTGGCCTGGAAGAATGGCGACGTCTACGCCGGGCACGATGGCAACGTCTACCAGCACACCGACAACGGCTGGCAGCAACACACCAGCAATGGCTGGCAGCCCGTCCAGCCGAACCAGGCCAACATGCGTGGGCAACTGGAGCAGCAGTACCAGTCGCGGCAGGTCGGCCAGCAGCGCTTCAACCAGACGCAGCGGCAGTGGGCCGGTGGAGGGCATTTCGGCGGCGGCCACATTGGCGGCGGCGGTTTCCGCCGCTGAGGGTGTGGACAAGGTTTTCCACACCGCCTGAGCCTGTGGAAAACCACTTCGGGCAAGGATCGGCACTTATCCACACGCCTTGCCCTGGCCCACTCACCCTCGGCAAGATGCCCGCTCCCACCACCCTCTTGGGGTTGCCGTGACCGCTCTGTTCCAGGCCCTGTGGCCATTGTTCGCGTTGATCGTCGGCGGCTTCGTGCTGCGCCGCAAAGGTTTCCCCGGCGAGGCCTTCTGGCCGGCAGCCGAGCGGCTCAACTACTTCATCCTGTTTCCTGCGCTACTGGCCAGCAGCCTGGCCAGCGCGCCGCTGAACGACCCCGGCCTCACCCGCCAGGCGCTGGCAGTGGTGCTCGGGCTGGGTATCGCCTGGATTGCCCTGCTCATCGCCAAACGCCTGCGTGGCTGGAATGCCGCGCGCTTCGGCGCCATCGCCCAGGGCGTGCTGCGCTTCAACACCTACCTGGGGCTGGCTGCCGTCGGCAGCCTCTATGGCAAACCGGGCCTGACCCTGGCCGCGCTGATGCTGGCGCTGATGGTGCCGACAGTGAACGTGATGTCGGTCTGGGCGCTGACCGCCGAACGCGGCATCAGCCTGCGTTCGCTACTGCTGCCGATTGTCAGGAACCCGCTGATCCTCGCCTGCGTGGCGGGCGCGGTACTGAATGTGAGCGGCATCGGCCTGCCCGGCGGTACGGACCGGCTGTTCAACCTGCTGGCCGTAGCGAGCCTGCCGCTGGGCCTGCTCTGCGTGGGTGCAGCACTACAGCCGCAGGAGCTGCGCGCGGAGGTCTCGGCACTGGGCTGGAACTGCGCGGTCCGCCTGCTGGCCATGCCCTTGCTGGCCTTCGCCATCGCTCGCCTGATGGCACTGCCGCCGCTGGAGAGCGCACTGCTGGTGATGTTCTTCGCGCTCCCCACAGCCCCGACCGCCTATGTACTGACCCGCCAGCTGGGCGGCGAAAGCGGACTGATGGCGGGGATCATCACCCTGCAGACACTGCTGGCCGGCGCCAGCCTGCTGCTGGTGATGGGTGCGATCCAGGCGCTGGGCTCCTGAAATTTGTCCACTGCATCTGGATTGAACCTGCGCAAATCCCCACCGATCTGTGGAAATATTCCGCGAAAGCCTGCTGAAAGCTTGACCCCCTAGCATCGCCGCCTCGGTCCTCCCGGCCGGACCTGCGTTCGCGCAGCGTACAAAAACAACAATCGGTGATCGCTCATGCCCCGTTCCCTGTCCGCCCCCGCTCCCACTCCGTCCGTACCACTCGTGCTTATCCACAGCCGCTGCTGAACCTCGGCGCCGAGACGGAGTTATCCCCATGCTGACTTTCCTCGCCTTCGCCATGGTGGCGACCTTCATGTTCCTGATCATGACCAAGCGGCTTTCGGCACTGATCGCGCTGATCCTGGTCCCGATCGCCTTCGCCCTGCTCGGCGGCTTCGCCAAGGGCCTGGGACCGATGATGCTGGACGGCATCCGCACCCTCGCGCCAACCGGCGTGATGCTGATGTTCGCCATCCTCTACTTCGCCATCATGATCGACTCCGGGCTGTTCGACCCGGCGGTGCGGCGCATCCTCAAACTGGTGAAGGGCGATCCGCTGAAGGTATCGATGGGCACCGCCGCGCTGGCGATGATCGTCTCGCTGGATGGCGACGGCTCGACCACCTACATGATCTGCGTGGCCGCCGTGCTGCCGCTGTACAGCCGCCTGGGCATGAGCCCGCTGCTGATGGCCTGCCTGATCATGCTCTCCAGCGGCGTGCTGAACATGACGCCCTGGGGCGGCCCGACTGCCCGCGCAGCCAGCGCCCTTCACGTCGACCCGGCGGACATCTTCGTGCCGATGATCCCGGCCATGCTCGCCGGCATCGCGGCGATCTTCGCCCTCGCCTGGGCCTACGGCAAGCGCGAGCGCGCCCGCCTGGGCGAGTTGCACCTGCCGACCGACCACGAAGCGATGGCGGAAGTGAGTGTGTCGCAATATCCCGAGGCGCGTCGGCCGAAGCTATTGTGGTTCAACGCCGTGCTGACCGTTGTGCTGATGGGCACCCTGATCGCCGGCCTGTTGCCGATGCCGGTGCTGTTCATGATCGCCTTCGGGATCGCGATGATCGTCAACTATCCCTGCATCCTGGAGCAGAAGAAGCGCATCGGCGCCCACGCCGAGAACGTCCTCGCGGTGGTCTCGCTGATTTTCGCCGCGGGCGTATTCACCGGGATCCTCTCCGGAACGGGCATGGTCGAAGCCATGTCCAAGAGCCTGCTGGCGGTGATCCCGCCGGCGCTGGGGCCGTATCTGGCGACCATCACGGCGCTGGTGAGCATGCCGTTCACCTTCTTCATGTCCAACGACGCTTTCTACTACGGCGTGCTCCCGGTACTCTCCCAGGCCGCCGCGCAGTACGGCATCACGCCGGTGGAAATGGCCCGTGCCTCCATCGTCGGCCAACCTGTGCACCTGCTCAGCCCGCTGGTGCCCTCGACCTACCTGCTGGTAGGCCTGGCCAAGATCGACTTCGGCGACCATCAGCGCTTCACCCTCAAATGGGCCGTGCTGGTGTGCCTGGCGATCCTCGCCGCCGCGCTGCTGCTGGGCCTGTTCCCGCTGTTCAATGACTGACCGATCAACGACCGACTTCGAGTACCGCGACAATGGAATGGCTGACCAGCCCTGAAATCTGGATTGCGTTCTTCACCCTGACTGCCCTGGAAATCGTCCTGGGCATCGACAACATCATCATGATCTCCATCCTGGTCGGCCGCATGCCCAAGCACATGCAGCCGCGCACGCGCTTCTTCGGACTGGCGCTGGCGATGGTCACGCGCATCCTGCTGCTGCTCTCGATCACCTGGGTCATGCGCCTGACCGCCGACCTGTTCCACGTGTTCGGCCAGGGCATCTCCGGGCGCGATCTGATCCTGTTCTTCGGCGGCCTGTTCCTGCTGTGGAAAAGCAGCAGCGAAATCTTCCACGGCCTGGAGGGCGAGGATGAAACCGAGGGAGAACCCAAGAGCGTGATGGGTGGCTTCATCGGCACCATCATCCAGATCGCCATCATCGACATCGTGTTCTCGCTGGACTCGGTGATCACCGCCGTGGGCATGGTTTCCAACGTGCCGGTGATGGTCGCGGCCATCGTCGTGGCGGTCATGGTGATGATGCTGGCGGCGGGCGCCATCAGCGACTTCATCGACAAGCACCCGTCGCTGAAGATGCTCGCGCTGTCCTTCCTTATCGTGGTCGGCACCGTGCTCATCGCCGAAGCCTTCGAAGTCCACGTGCCCAAGGGCTACGTCTACTTCGCCATGGCCTTCTCGCTGGCGGTGGAAGCGCTGAACATCCGCATGCGCACCGCGCGTGGGAAGAAGGAAGTGGACCCGGTGAAGCTGCGCAAGGACATCCCAGGCCAGTAGCCCACGGCAGGCAATAAAAAACCGGGCTATCCACAGCCCGGTTTATCCACAGCAACATACCTCAAGGACGTGCAACCGGCTCCGGCCAGTTCAGCACGCCCTTGTCGTTGAAGCGCACCGTACCGAACAACCCACCGGCCAGTTTGCCGCTGATTTCGTAGGGCATGCCCTGGCGCGGTGGACCGCCGGACAGGCCCCAGGCCTGGCGGAGCGCAGAGAAAGCCGAGATGCTCACCGGCACACTGATCACCGTTTCGCCGAATCGCGGCACCTGCCCGCTGGCGTCGCTCACCCCGCTGGCCAGCGGCTGGCCGTTCACCGAAAGGTCCAGGGCGATACCGTCGTAGTCGATGGCCTGGTCATTGGGGTTCTGCACCCGCAGCTTGACCGTGAAGCGCGCTTCCATGCCCTGCCCGGTCGCCGGCTCCAGGCCGACCAGGTCGATGCGCAGCGGATCGCGCGTGCCGAACAGACTGCTGCACGCGCCCAGCGTCAGTAGCGCGACCATCAGGATCAGGCGATGTAGCTTGGCCATGCGGCCTCCTCGTCGATTCACTTCAGGGTAGCCGGGCGCAACCGCCATACGGTGTTACCCACATCATCGGCCACCAGCAGGCCGCCAAACTTATCCACAGCGACGCCGACCGGACGGCCCATGGCTTCCTCCTTGTCGTTGACGAAACCATCCAGCACCGTCACCGGCTGGCCGTTGGGCTTGCCGCCGCCGAAGGGGATGAACACCACCTGGTAACCGCTGCGCGGCTTGCGGTTCCACGAGCCGTGCTGGCCGATGAACACGCCGCCACGATAACGCTCCGGCAGCAGGCTGCCCTGATAGAAGGCAAGGCCGAGGGAGGCGGTGTGCGAACCCAGGGCGTAGTCGGGCACCAGGGCCTTCTGCACCATGTCCGGGCGCGGCGGTTCGACGCGTTTATCCACATGCTGGCCGAAGTAGCTCCAGGGCCAGCCGTAGAAGCCGCCGTCCTTCACCGAGGTCATGTAGTCCGGCACCAGGTCGTTGCCCAGTTCGTCGCGCTCGTTGACGGCTGTCCACAGGGCGCCGCTGTTGGGCTCCCAGCCCAGCCCGTTGGGGTTGCGCAGGCCGGAGGCGAATACCCGCACGTTACGGCTGGAAAGGTCGATCTGCAGGATCGCCGCGCGGTGCTTCTCCGCGTCCAGCCCGTTCTCGCCGACGTTGCTGTTGGAGCCGACGGTGGCGTAGAGGTAGCGGCCGTCGGGGCTGGCGAGGATGTTCTTGGTCCAGTGGTGGTTGATCGGCCCGCCCGGCAGGTCGACGACCTTTTCCGCCGGTGCGCTGATCGCCGTCTCACCGGTCTTGTACGGGAAGCGCACCACGGCATCGGCGTTGGCCACATACAGCCAGTTATCCACAAGCGCCATGCCGAAGGGCGAGAACAGGCCCTCCAGCAGCACGCTGCGCTGTTCCGGCACGCCATCGCCATCGGCGTCGCGCAGCAGGGTGATGCGGTTGGCGCTGGGTACCGAGGCCCCGGCCTTGGCCATGACCTTGCCGGCGACCCAGTCCTTCAATCCGCCGGACTCTTCCTTGGGCGGTGCCGAGCTTTCCGCCACCAGCACATCGCCGTTGGGCAGAACGTAAAGCCAACGCGGGTGTTCCAGCTTGTCGGCGAAGCGCTGCACCTCCAGGCCTTCGGCAGCACGGGGCATCTGCCCGGCGGGCCAGCCGGTGGCGGTGGCGATGTTGACGGTGGGCAGCACGCTGCTCTGGGGTTCGGGCAATTGCGGTTGAGGTCCGGTGCCGGCGGTGAACGGCAGCGCCGACTTGTCGCCGCAACCGGCCAACGCCAGTACGATCAGGAGGGGGAACGACCTACGCATGCGACTTCTCCTCGGCCTGTGGCGCATCCATGTCGATGAGCACTTCTGTCAGCAAATGGTTAGGCAGTCTAGACATATACGCCCGCCGATCCGTGCGAAATAACCGATGCAAAGCCTCTCGCACCCGTGTTTGATCGGCTTTACTGACAGACAGGAATCCCGGCAAATCAGAGATTTGGCGAACCCTCAGGGAAGAACGAGGGTCTACCATGACAGTCTTGTGACAATCGCCTGAATGCTGCCGTGTCCTTCTCGGCCCTCCGCGCTGTCTGTACGGAGCCGCGGGCGAGGTCGTTACAGGGTCCGTCGACGGACGCTCCGCCCGCGGGCCCATTTGCGTGCAAGGGGGCCCGACATGCTCAAACTGCTCGATCTGCTCTCTGCCGTCGCCCTGTTGGTGTGGGGCACTCACATCGTCCGCACCGGCATCCTCAGGGTCTACGGCAGTAATCTGCGAAAAATCCTCAGCCGCAGCGTGGAAAAGCGCCCGCTGGCCTTCGCCGCCGGCATCGGTGTCACCGCGCTGGTGCAGAGCAGCAACGCCACGGCGCTGCTGGCGACCTCCTTCGTCGCCACCGGACTGATGGCCCTGGCGCCAGCGCTGGCGATCATGCTCGGCGCGGACGTCGGCACGGCGCTGATGGCACGGGTGCTGACCCTGGACCTGTCGTGGCTGTCGCCGCTGTTGATCTTCTTCGGGGTGATCTTCTTCCTCGGCCGACAGAAGTCGCGCCTGGGCCAGCTCGGCCGGGTGTTCATCGGCCTGGGGCTGATCATCCTGGCGCTGCAGCTGATCGTCGCGGCAGCGGAGCCGATGACCCAGGCCAAGGGCGTCAAGGTGCTGTTCTCCAGCCTGACCGGCGACGTGATGCTGGATGCGCTCACCGGCGCGCTGTTCGCGATGATTTCCTATTCCAGCCTGGCGGCCGTGCTGCTTACCGCGACGCTGGCCGCCTCCAAGGTGATCTCGCTGAAAGTGGCGCTGTGCCTGGTGATCGGCGCCAACCTGGGCAGCGGAATCCTGGCGATGATCAGTGCCTCCTCGCAGAACGCCGCCGGCCGCCGCGTGGCGCTGGGCAGCCTGCTGTTCAAGGTCGCCGGCTGCGCCCTGGTGCTGCCGCTGGTGGGCCCGCTGGCAGACTGGATCGACCACTGGCAGTTCAGCACCGCCGAACTGGTGATCGCCTTCCACGTGCTCTACAACACCACCCGCTGCCTCGCCTGCCTGCCGCTGACCGGACAAATGGCGGCCTTCTGTACGCGCATCATGCCCGACCGCCATTCGCCGGAAGATATCGTCCGCCCGCGCCACCTCGACCCCGGTGCGCTGGACACGCCAAGCCTGGCGCTGGTCAATGCGGTGCGCGAAACCCTGCGCATGGGCGATATCGTCGAACAGATGCTGAACAACCTGATGCAGGTTATCCACAGCGGCGACCCGCTGCTGGGCAAGGAAATCCGCAAGCAGGACGACGACGTCGACGCCCTCTACACCGCGATCAAGCTGTACCTGGCGCGCATGCCCCGCGAAGACCTGAGCGAAGCCGACAGCCGTCGCTGGGCGGAGATCATCGAGCTGGCGATCAACCTCGAGCAGGCGGGCGACATCATCGAACACATGCTCGGCGCCGTGCAGGACAAGAAGACCTCGCGCAGCCGATCCTTCTCCGACAACGGCCTGGAGGAGATCACCGTGCTGCACGGTCAGTTGGTGGCCAACCTGCGCCTGTCCCTGTCGGTGTTCCTCAATGGTGACCAGGAAGGCGCCAAGCGCCTGCGCCGTGCCAAGCAGCGCTTCCGCCTGCAGGAACGGCGCTTCGCCCACTCGCATGTCGACCGCCTGCGTCAGCAGGTGGTACAGAGCATCGAGACCAGCTCGCTGCACCTGGACCTGATCAGCGACATGAAGCGCTTGAACTCGCTGTTCTGCGCCATCGCCTATGCTGTTCTGGACAACCCGGATGCCAGCAGTTCGGCAACCACTGAACCTGGGGAAGACGATGACTTCGTCGAGCGCGAAGTCGAAGCGGTACAGGATCAGCAGCGCCCGGCTCCGCCCGGCTCCAGCGCGACGGGTTGACGGCCAGGGACTGGGCGGGCGCTTCGACGGAGCGTTCGCCAGCCCCTACAAAGTCCTGATATCACGACGCCCAGGGTTCGGGCAGAATCCGCCGCCATGGAAGCATGCACTCAATCCCAACGCCCTCCCTCGGTCAGCGCCAGCCTGACCCAGGCCATTCTGCTGGCGGCCGTGCGTCTCGGTATGAACCGCGATGCGCTGCTCGCTGCCAGCGGCATTCAGCAATCCCAGCTCAGCGACCCGGATGCGCGTATCGACTTCGCGCTGCAGGAGCGCATGTGGCAGGTGATCCAGACCGACCTGAAGCACGATGAGCCCGGCCTGGCCATGGGCCGCGCCCTGTCGCCGGCATCCTTCAGCGCGCTGGGCTATCTGCTGCAGTCGAGCACCACGCTGGGCGACGCCCTCGAGTCGGCCATGCGCTACCAGCGCCTGGTAGGCGAAGGCGGCCAGGTGGCCATCGAGGCGCAAGCCGAGATCATCTGGGTGACCTACCGCCCGCTGAGCCCCGAAACGCCGGCGACCCGCGCCCGCGCCCTGGCGCTGCTGGGGTTCTGGGCGCGCCAGCTGCGCGCCCTGCTCAGCGGCCTGCAATTGGCCGGCTGCCGCTTCATGCACAGCCAGCCGGAGAATCTCGAAGAATATGAAAAGGCTTTCGGCTGCCCTCTGCAGTTTGAAGCGCCTGACTACGCCATGGGCCTACCCAGGGCACTCATCGACGCACCACTGCCCCAGGCCAATCCGCCGCTGCGCGATCTGCTGCGCCAGCACGCCGAAGGCCTGCTCGCCCGGCTGCCCAGCGCCAGCATCAGCGGCCGTGTCGTCGCCCTCCTGGGTGAGCAACTGGCCCGCGGGGAACCGGGCCGCGCTTCGGTTGCCAGCGAACTGGGCCTGAGCGAGCGCACGCTGCAGCGCCGACTGGCGGAGGAAGGCAGCAGTTATCAACAGCTGCTCGCCGACACCCGCCGGCAACTGGCGGAACGCTACCTGGGCGAAGGCAACCTGCCGGCCACGGATATCGCCGCCCTGCTCGGCTATTCCGAACCCAGCGTGTTCTTCCGTGCCTTCCGTCATTGGACGGGGCTGACACCGGGCGAATATCGCCAGCGGAGGCGGCAGTCAGGCAATTAGCCGGCATCGACAAGCAGCGGCCAGCAAGCTTTTCAACAGACTTGCCTACAGGATATCCACAGCCTGCGACTCAGCCGTTCGGTCCCCGCGCCGCGAGATAGGCCAGGAAGGCCTCGCGGCTGGAATAGCGCGGCTCGTAGCCGAACTCTTCCTTCAACCGGCGATTGTCCAGCACTGGCCGATAGCGCAGGTAGTCCACCTGCTCCGGGCCGAAGCGCGACAAACCCAGCGGCTTGAGCAGCCCCAGCCCCATGCGCAGCAGGCCTGCGGGCATGGACCGATAGGGTTTGTTGAGCAGGCCGGCGATTTCGCGCAAGGACAACGCACCATCGCCGGCGAGGTTGTAGATGCCCTCGCTGCCGCGTTCCAGCCCCTGGCGGATCACGTTCACGACATCCTGGTCCCAGATGAACACGAAGCGGCTGCGGTGCCCCAGCACGCCCACCATGGTGGGCCGGGCAAAAAGTTCGCTCAGCGGGTTATGCACACGTCGGCCGAGAATGGTGCCGGGACGCAGGATCAACTGCTTGAGCTGTGGATAACGTTTCCGCGCATCCGCCAGCAGTTGTTCGATCTCCTGCTTGCAACGCGCCTGGAGCAGGTGGGGGTGTCCGCGCAGCGGATGGGATTCGTCGATCCACTCGGCATTGTCGCGGTGGAAGCCATAAGCGACGCCGGAGCTGGTGACTATCAGTTGCTTAACGCCGGTCTGCCGCGCCGCCTCGATCAGCGCGCGAGTGCCGCCGACTTCGATGGCATGCAGCTTCTGCGGGGTCATTTCCCTCGGCGGGTTGACCACGGCGGCGAGATGGACGATAGCGTCCGGTCGCCATTGTTCTACGCAGGCATTCACCTGCGCAGCCACACCCAGGTCCAGCGCAACCGGCTCGATGTTCGGTCGCAGGCCCTGGGTATTGATGCGCCTGACGTCTCCGGCGATCAGCGTCCAATCCAGGTGCTGCACGGCCAGTTCATTGAGCAGGCTCTGCCCCAGAAAGCCAGCGGCGCCGGTGATCAATACGCGCATGAAACCTCCAGATCGCTCGGGAACGCGGCGAACTTTGGGCTATTGAAGGGTGCGTGCTTGCAGCGTAGTTCCACTGCGCCAGCACCGACAGTGACCGCACAAGCCAGCCCCATGACCAAAGATGCCACCCGACAAAGGTTGAACGCGGTGGGTTCGCGTCGGTCAATCCGCTATCCTCACGGCTTTGCGTCCAGGCTCACCGCTCATGCGTTGGTTGTTCGTCCCCCTGCTGTCCCTGCTGCTCACCACCTGGTCCCTTGCCGACCAGCGACAGACGGTCGAGGCCTATCAGCTGGAGAACGGCATGGGCGTACTGTTCAAGCCCACCCACGAGAAGGGCCACGTGTCGATCCGCCTGATCGTCGGCGTCGGCTTCAGTGATTTCAGTTGCCGCGACCGGCAGCTTCCGCACCTGATGGAGCACCTGTTCTTCAGCGGCCTGGATGGCGGCGACGAGGCCGACCTGGAAGCGCGCATGCAGGCCCTGGGCGGCCAATGGAACGCCTACACCAGCGAGGGCGACACCGCTTTCGTCGTCGAATCCCCCGCCGCCACCCAGCGCCAGGTGCTGGACCTGCTGCTGGAAATCATCACCCGCACCCAGCTCGACCAGCGCAAGATCGACTCCGCCAAACAGGTACTGGTGCGCGAGGACGGCGGCCATTATTCGCACCTGCAGCGCTGGCTGGACCACCAGAACGTCAGCCGCGCCGGCCAGGAACAGCTGGCCGTGGAACTGGGGCTGTCGTGCGATGAACGTGCACCTGTGGATAACCTGACCCAGGCCCAGCTGGAGCAGCTGCGCAAGGACTGGTACGTCCCCAGCAACATGACCCTGATCATCGTCGGCGACCTCGACCCGCGCCTGCCGGTCTACCTGGGCCGTACCTACGGCGCCCTGGTGGATCACGAGACCCCGGAGCGACGCGACCTGCCGCAGATGAAAAAGGGGGCCGAGCGCCAGCGCAGCCTGACCACCGGGTTGTTCGGCGAAAGCGCGGTACTGCACTGGATTTTCCCCGAGCCGGCGGAAGCCGACGGCGCCACGCTGGACCTGCTGCAGGCCTACCTGAACGATGCGCTCTACACCGAACTGCGTGTACGCCGGGAGCTCTCCTATGGCCCCTGGAGCGAACGCACCGCCTGGGCCAACCAGGGCTTCATGAGCCTGAACGCCGATGTCGAGCGCGATCAGGAGAAGGTGACCCAGCAGGCCCTGAAGGACCTGGTGGACAAGATCCGCCACGACGGCCTCGACCCACAGCGCTTTGCCCGCATCCAGCGCGTGGCGCGCGCGCAACTGGCCTGGAGCACGCCGGGCAACTCGACGCTGGCGGATTACTACTGGGGCGCGCTGGCGGACTTCGACGACGGCAAGTTCCCCGACGAGGACAAGCGCCTGGCAAGGGTCAGCCTCACGCAAGCCAACGACGTGGCGCAGCAGCTGTTCAAGGACGAGGGGTATCTGCGTATCGAGAAACCGCTGCTGGACGACGATAGGGTCTATCCACTTTCAGCGCTGGGCGCGCTGCTGTTGGCGGTACTGGTCGGGCTGGCGCTCCGGCGCCGGCGGGGCTGATTGCCCGCCGGGCCGGATAAGCCTCAGAGGGCGAGGCGGCGGATGACCTGGCAGGAATCGTCCGGGTCGACCTGGGCGCGGAAGCCCAGCTCGCGGGCCATGTCGCGCATGTCGCGGTCCATGGACGAGTCGATCGAATACATCTGGTGGAAGCCATTGCGCTTGGCCACGTCGATCAGGTGGCGCATCAGTGCAAGGCCAAGGCCCAGTTGCTTGAACTCGTCGGCGATGGTCACCGCGCATTCGCATTGCTGGTTGTCCACAGCCGCGTAACGGCTGATGCCGACTTCGCGCAGCTCGCCGTCCACATGGGTCAGTGCGATGAAGGCCATGGTGGTCTGGTAGTCCACGTCCATCAGGCGATCGAGCAGCTTGTCGTCGATCTTCACTTCGCCGTGGAAGCGGAATTTGCGGGTCATGGGGGATAGGCGCTCGAGGAACAGGCGCTCGCGCTCACGGTCTTCGGCGCGCAACGGCCGGATCAGCACATGGCTGCCGTCTTCGAGAGTTTCTATCCAGTGATCGGCGCCAACAGCCCCGAGGGCTGCGAGCTCGGCGGTGGGGTGGGTGATCATGACGCGTTCTCCGCTGGAGAAGAGGGATTGGGTTGACCCTATCCTTCTCCTGCGCGGTCCGGGCAAGCCTGACTTGAGTCAATGCCGCCCGAAACCGCGCTGGGGCAGAACGTCGCAGAGGGTCTCAGACCCCAGCGGCCAGCGCCCCTTCCCGCGCACGGGCGCCCTTGCGGAACAGCACCAGGGTGGCGAGCAGGCCCAGGGCCGCCGCACCACTGAGCCAGATTCCCGGCGCGGCCTTGTTGTCGAGGGTGTGGATAAGCCAGGTGCAGACCGCCGGGGTGAAGCCGCCGAAGGTCGCAGTCGCCAGGCTGTAGGCCAGGGAGAAGCCGGTGGTGCGTACGTCGGCCGGCATGATCTCGGTGAGCGCGACAACCATCGCACCGTTGTAGCTGCCATAGAGGAAGGACAGCCATAGCTCCACCTCCAGCAGGCGAGCGAAGCTGGGCTCCGCCACCAACCAGGACAACATCGGGTAGGCGGTGACCAGTGCCAGCACGGTGGCGGCCAGCAACAGCGGCTTGCGGCCGATGCGATCGGACACCGCCCCCATCAGCGGCAGCCAGATGAAGTTGGACAGGCCCACGCACATGGTCACCAGCAGGCTGTCGAAGTCCGACAGGTGCAGCTCGTTCCTACCGAAGGTCGGGGTGTAGGCGGTGATCAGGTAGAACGACACGGTGGTCATTACCACCATGGCAGTGCCGGCCAGCACCAGGCCGAAGTTCTGGCCGATGGAGCGCAGCACCTGGCCCAGGGTCGGACGATGCTGGCGCTGCTGGAACTCCGGGGTTTCCTCCAGCGAGCGACGGATGATGAACAGCGCGGGGACGATCAGGCAGCCGATGAAGAAGGGCACGCGCCAGCCCCACTCGCCCATGTCCTGCGGGCTCAGCCAGTGGTTGAGGATCACGCCCAGCAGGCCGGCAAACACCACGGCGACCTGCTGGCTGGCCGACTGCCAACTGACGAAGAAGCCGCGCTTGCCCGGGGTGGCGATTTCCGCGAGGTAGACCGACACGCCGCCCAGCTCCACGCCGGCGGAAAAGCCCTGCAGCAACCGGCCGAACAGCACCAGCAAGGGTGCTGCGACACCCAGGGTGGCGTATCCCGGAACAAAAGCGATCAGCAGGGTGCCCATGGCCATCAGGCCAAGGGTGATGATCAGGCCCTGGCGGCGACCGTGGCGGTCGATATACGCGCCAAGGAAGATGGCGCCCAGCGGGCGCATCAGGAAGCCGGCGCCGAAGGTCGCCAGCGACAGCATCAGGGAGGCGAAGGGGTCGTCGCCGGGGAAGAAGGTCTTGGCAATGGCGGTGGCGTAGAAGCCATACACCATGAAGTCGTACATCTCGAGGAAGTTGCCACTCACCACGCGGAAGACGGCTTTGGCTTTGGAATTGTTCGAGGCCATGGGGACATCACTCAGGCTGACACACGGGAAATTTCCACGAGGGAAATCGACAGTCGCCATCCGGGTGGATCGGGGCAGTGGAGGGCCGACTTATTTGTAACCCTATGTGTAATGACCGCCATCAGACAATCGAAAAATGGCTGAAAGGTGTGAATTACATGGGTTTGAAAGCTTCGTGAAAGCTTCGATGCTGTTCGTCGGCAAAAACAAGTAACGTCTTGACAGTTATAAATTGGTACTTGGTTTTTTTGACAAATAAGTTTATTCCTGAAATTTCATATCAACTTCCTTCAGAAACTTCCTAGGAAACTTTCGCCATACAAGATTATTAACAAGCCATTTTACTGCGTAATAAATCCTAATTTTATATAGGAATTTTCTTTCAATAATCATTAACTTTTCCCACAAATTAAACGGAAAAGGCTAATGATATGAAATGGAGTTTCCTACTCATCCTGACGTTGACAGGATGCAATGGCTGGGTATCGCCGGAAACCGACAGTCGCTTGACCGAGCGGTACTTCCAGGTCCTGTCAGGCCCGCCACTGCCCGGCCTACTGGTTGCTTCCGCGGTGCAGTGGAACGCCGACTACGCAGTAACCGCCGCCCACACTCCTTTTCTGATGAATCAGGCGTACCGCTGCAGCACCGGTTGCGACCTGCTGTTCATCGCTCACAAGGCTGCGGGTGAAGTTCCGCACTGGCGGGATTTCCGCCCAGGTGAACAGGTGACCGCCATCGGCAGCAGCACGCTGATGATCCCGGTGAGTTCCCAGGGTCGGGTCTGGCCGGTCCCGTTCATCAACTCCGGATCGCAAAGTACCGAGCGCTACGGCGTGCACGATGCCGCGATGGCCAAGGGCATGTCCGGCGGCCCGCTGCTGGCCGGAGATGGCAGCGTGCTCGGGATCAACATCGGCTTCCACGCCGGCTGGACGCCACCGGCGAACCGACCGGAACTGGCCGGAATGGAGCGGCTCAGTGTCTTCGTGCCCTACCAGGTGATCCAGCGCGAATGGCTGCTGTTCCAGGAGCAGACGAAGCGCGGGGCGGCCCGCCAGTTTCAGGCGAAGAACCAGTAGCACACGCCGATGGACGCCAGCACGCCGGCCAGGTCTGCCAGCAGCGCGCAACCCACGGCATGGCGGGCACGCTGGATACCGACGGCGCCGAAGTACACGGCCAGCACATAGAAGGTGGTCTCGGTGCTGCCCTGCACGGTGGCGGCTACCAGGGCCGGGAAGCTGTCCACGCCGTGGGATTGCATGGTCTCCAGCAGCATCGCCCGCGCGGCGCTGCCGGAGAACGGCTTGACCAGCGCGGTGGGCAGTGCATCGACGAAACGGGTATCCCAGCCCACGCCCTCGACCACCCAGCGAATGCCGTCCAGTGCCATCTCCAGCGCACCTGAGGCGCGCAACACGCCAACGGCGCAAAGCATCGCCACCAGGTACGGCAGCAGGCTCCTGGCAACGTCGAAGCCTTCCTTCGCGCCTTCGACGAAGGTTTCGTACACCGGCACCTTTTTCAGCCAGCCGACGATGAGGAACAGCATGATGATGCCGAACAGCGTCAGGTTGCCCAGCAACGAGGACAGTTGCGCCAGCGCGGTGGCGGACAGCCCCGCCAGCAGCGCCATGAAGGCACCCAGCGCCAGCGCGCCGGGAATCAGGTAGGCCAGCACGACCGGGTCCCACAGTCTCAGGCGCTGCATGACGGCAACGCTGAGCAACCCGACCAGGCTGGAGGCGCTGGTGGCCAGGAGGATCGGCAGGAACACCAGGGTCGGGTCCACCGCGCCCTGCTGGGCGCGGTACATGAAGATGGTCACCGGCAGCAACGTCAGGGAGGAAGCGTTGAGCACCAGGAAGAGGATCTGCGCATTACTCGCAGTGGTGCTGCTGGGGTTGAGCTCCTGCAGCGCCTTCATGGCTTTCAGGCCGATGGGCGTGGCGGCGTTGTCCAGGCCCAGGCCGTTGGCGGCGAAGTTCAGGGTGATCAGGCCGATGGCCGGGTGGCCGGCGGGCACTTCCGGCATCAGGCGGCGGAACAGCGGGCCAAGGACGACCGCGAGCTTTTCCACCAGCCCGGCCTTTTCGGCGATGCGCAGGAAGCCGAGCCAAAGGGTCAGGGTGCCGAACAGCAACACCATGACTTCCACCGACAGCTTGGCCATGGCGAACAGGCTTTCCACCATGGCGGCGAAGACGGTGGCTTCGCCCCCCAGCAGCCAGCGGGAAAGCGCGGTGACCGCCGCCACCATGAAAAAGCTCAGCCACAGGCCGTTGAGCATGAATCGTCCCCCTTGGAATGGCCCGGATGATAGCGGCACGGCCCCCTCCGACGCCAGAAACGACAAGGCCCCGGACGCTGCCGGGGCCTTGTGGATAACCCTTGCGGGTCAGCGAGCGGCGGGGCTTTCCTTGCCATCCGCGCCCTCGCCTTCGAGGAAGGCTTCAACGCGACCGTTCTGCATGGCCTGCCAGTAGCGGGCACCTTTCTGCGCGTCGTACACGCCTTCCCACTTGGAGATGACCAGCACCGCCAGGGCGTTGCCGATCACGTTCAGTGCGGTGCGCGCCATGTCCATGATGCGGTCGACGCCGGCGATAAAGGCCAGGCCTTCCAGCGGAATGCCCACGCTGCCGAGGGTCGCCAGCAGCACCACGAAGGAAACGCCCGGCACGCCAGCGATGCCCTTGGAGGTGACCATCAGGGTCAGCACCAGCATCAACTGCTGGCCGATGGACAGGTCGATGCCGTAGAGCTGGGCGATGAAGATCGCTGCGATGCTCTGGTACAGGGTCGAGCCATCGAGGTTGAACGAGTAGCCGGTGGGCACCACGAAGCTGCTGACCGCCTTCGGCGCGCCGTAGGCTTCCATCTTCTCGATGATGCGCGGCAGCACGGTCTCGGAGCTGGCGGTGGAATAGGCCAGGACCAGCTCGTCCTTGAAGATGCGCATCAGCTTGATGATGGAGAAGCCGAACAGGCGTGCGGCCAGGCCCAGCACCATGAAGGCGAAGAAGGCGATGGCGAAGTACACCAGTACCACCAGCTTGGCCAGCGGCAGCAGCGAGGCGAAGCCGAAGTTGGCCACCGTCACGGCGATCAGCGCGAACACACCGATGGGGGCGTAGCGCATGATCATGTGGGTGACGCGGAACATGGCCTCGGCCACGCCCTGGAACATCTTCACCAGCGGCTCGCGAGTCGGCGCCGGCAGCGAAGACAGACCCAGGCCGAACATCACCGAGAAGAAGATGATCGGCAGCATTTCGCCACGGGCCATCGCCGCGAAGATGTTCGACGGGATCAGGTTGAGGATGGTCTCGATGAACGCGTGGTGGTGTTCGACTTCCTTGGCGGTCTGCGCGTACTGGGAGATATCCACAGTGCCCAGGGTGCTCATGTCGATGCCGGCGCCGGGCTGGAAGATGTTCGCCAGCAGCAGACCAACCACGATGGCGACCGTGGTGATGATCTCGAAGTAGATGATGGTCTTCAGGCCGATCCGCCCGAGCTTCTTAGCATCCCCCATGCCGGCGATGCCGACGATGAGCGAGGAGATGACGATCGGAACAACGATCATCTTGATCAGGCGGATGAAGATATCGCCCGCCGGCTGGAGGATGTTGCTGATCCACCAGGCCTTTTCCGCGCTGAAATGGTTGAGCGCGGCGCCCAATGCAATTCCGAGTACCAGGCCGATGAGGATCTGCCAGGCGAGGCTGAGCTTGGCTTTGCCCATAGTGAGTCACCCTTGATTCTTGTGGAAGTCGGGGTCGCCAAACCATCGGGATGCCGACGGCCAGCGAAAAAAGGGGCGCATGATTCCGACCCACCCCTTTCCCGTCTAATGCCGGAAACGCCTACCCCATGCACAATCGGCATAGGAAAAGGCATCTGAAACCTTGGTTTCAGGTCGTAAGACCCTTGATTTTCTGCATGATCCAGGTTCCTCGATGCCTGTCACGCAGCGCTCTGCAAAGCCGTCTAGGCTTGGTGCTGATTGGCCATCAATGGCCCGGATTGTTCGGATAAGAAGTCCGCGCGCGCTCACGGGCGGGTTCTTGTTACCGGATGTACGGTCGCCGCCAGGGGACCGTCATGGATGGCCGAGGGCGAGGAAAAGGGCCCTTCGACTGCGAGGCTGGCGGGAAAGCAGGCACTGTGGATAAGTGTCGGATTCCGCTCTTCATTATTGGGATGCCGGAGGGCCGTCGATTCGGCCGACGGGGATCGGCGAGGCATTGTAGGACGGATCCTTCGGAGTGCGGATTGACCGACATCAGTGAAGTTCGAGCGGTTTCGAGCAAGGGCGCGGATACCCTGCCGCCGCGACAGCCGGGTAAGCAATGGGTTGTTCGATGTGATGAAAACACAACGCGGTGACACTCTGAATAAGGACGCTCCATGACGCGACGCTCTGTAGTACCTACCCTGCTTTTTGCCGGTGCACTCGCGCTGGCCGGTTGTTCCAGCCAGAAACCGGACGCCTCGCAGTACTCGGGCTTCCTCGGCGACTACTCGCAACTCAAGCCCGCCACTTCGCCCAGTGGCCAGCCGGTGCTGCGCTGGGTCGACCCGAACCTGAAGCTCGCGAACTACAGCTCGGTGCTGGTCGAGCGGCCGGTCTACTACCCGCCGCCCAAGCCGAACGAAAACCTCGATCAGACAACCCTCAACGAAATTCCCGACTACCTGAAGAAGCAGGTCGAACTGCAGTTGGGCAGCCGCTACCGCATCGTCCAGCAGGCTGACCGCGACACGCTGGTGCTGCGCACCGCGATCAGCGGTGTGGACGTATCGAACGAAGGCCTGCACGCCTATGAAGTCATCCCGATCGCTCTGGTGGTAGCGGCAACATCCACCGCCATCGGCACGCGTGACCAAGACACCGAGGTTTTCGTGGAATTCGAGGCATTGGATGGCGCGACCAGCAAGCCGGTCGCCAAGGTGGTGCGCAAGGGTGCAGGCAAGACGCTGGAGAACTCCAGCACTCACCTCACCCTCGACGACCTGAAGCCGGTGCTCGATGGCTGGGCGCGCGACGCGGCCAACTTCAAGCCCTGACCTGTGTGGCGCTCCGGAACCGGTGCGAGCGCGTCGCCCCGGTTCCGTACGCCTTGCCTGACCCAGCCCGCTGACGCGGAGGTACTCCCTGTACCCCTAGGTCGCTCAAGACATGGCGCATCCCGAACGTCCCGGCCCCCTGGCCATGCGTACGCCGTAATGGCGACGCGGTATTCGAAATCGGTGCATCAATACCAGTTGGGATCGCTCTTGAGCTGGTCGTCGAGGATCCGTTTCACCGAATCGTCCGGCTCGCCGAGCCAGCGGAAACTGGCGTGCTTGCTCGGCGACTTGTCCGCCGGCAGGTTCTCGGGAACCTTCACATACAGCGCGTAGGCCTTGTCCTTGTCCCAGGTGAAGGCCACGTACAACCGTTCGGCGGCGCAGTTGTGCTGCTCGCACAGCTGACCCACCAGATACTTGTCGCCCTGCTCGTCCACCGCCTGCATCGGCGTGGCGGTGCCGCTGAGGTTCATCACCCAGTCCGGCAGGCGGCTCTCGTCCTTGACTACCGATTGCCAGGTTTCACGGTACTGCTCGTCGGTGGCGATCAGCTCGTTGAGGCGGTACTGCGCGTCCTTGTCCGCCTCGGCGGCCAGGGCATTCGCCCCGGCGCCGGCAAGCAGAAGGGACAGCAGGAGGCTGCGGGTAAAACTCATCGGTAAGCTCCTTGCTCGTCTTCAGCCTGGTCCGTGGGCATCAACCTCGACGACGACCCATGAAGAACGACACGATGAACAGCACCAGGAAAATCACGAACAGGATCTTGGCGATACTGGTGGCTGCGCCTGCGATACCACCGAAGCCGAGGACTGCGGCGATGATGGCGATGATCAGGAATGTCAGTGCCCAGCTAAGCATGGGGTCTCTCCTCTTCTCGTTGTCGGTTCGGCACCCACTCCAGGTGCCTGCTCCAGTGAAAGCCCGCGGAGTATTCGCAAGGCAGCCTCCGGAAGGCTTTGTCCGCCCGGGCGCTTCCGGGCACTGCGGACGTATCGGGCAGGCCCTCGGCCCGCCGGCGATTCATGAATTCGGTCAGAACACCCAGCCGCCCTGCGGTCGCGCCATCGGCTGCACCTGCGCCTGGGTCTGTGCCTGCGGGGCAGGCAGCACCTGGGGCTGGTTGCGAGCCGGCGCTGTCTGTGGATAACGCGAAGCTTCGCGGTACAGGCCAGGCGTGCTGGAGGTGGTCGGCACGTAAGCGGCCGCAACGCTGGCGGCCTGAGTGCGGGAGACCTGCATCTGCAGCTGCACCTGATTGATCAGCAGCAGCGCAAGGGCACCGGCGAAGAAGATCCGGCTCCAGACATCGATTCGTGCGACGTGCACCTGGCTGTTCGTTGCGCTGTTCATCCCGTTTCTCCTGCCCGCCTCCGGTCTTCTTGTTCGAGCTATGGTCCGTTTTCTATCGGACTTTTCGCTCTCGCCGCCGCGGGTGGTTTGTTGACTGGCTTATTAGAGAAATTGCACGCCGCGTGCCAGTCTTGAATTTTCTATTTTTACCTTATAAATCAATAACTTGAATCTAGTACCAAAGTCCCTTTGAGCTGCATCCTGCACGATGGGGGAGGATTGGTCGTGCGTTTTGCAACCCCGCTTCCAGGGCGCGTCCCTGCGCCCTGTGAACCACGTCACTTCAGCGAGTGCTTGAGCTGGCTCATCTGGTCATGGCAGGCCCGCACCTTGGGCAGTTCGGCACGCAGCAACGCCTGGGTTTCCGGCGTGCCTTTCTCCATGGCGTCCTCGAAGGCATGGAGGATGCGATCCTCGGTTTCCTCCAGCTGGGCGACGTAGGTGGCGCCTTCGTCGCTCGCCAGGGTGGCACGGGTGTCGGCGTAGACCTGGCGCAGCTTGCCCAGCAGGGTGCCGCCGGTGGCGGGCTCCTCATGGTTGGCGGCAACCTTGCCGGCGAGAGCATTGATCACGTCGGTCTTGGCCTGCGCCATGGACTGGAACAGCCTCTGCAGACGCGCGTCCTTCACTTCCTGGATGGCGTGCTGGTAGAAGCGCTGGCCGTCGCGGGTGATCTCGATAAGTTCGTTGAGCTGACTGGTCATGCGGGACATGGGAGTTACTCCTGCAAGGAAGGGTGGAAGCGTTAGGCGGCCTGGCCGGCCACCTTCAGCGCGGTGGCATCCACCTCACGCACACCGCGGGTCTTGCGCGCGGAATCGATCAATTGCTGGCGCTCGTCGGCGCTCGGTACCTGGCCACTGAGGGTCACCACGCCATCGCGGGTGGACACACCGATGGACAGGCCATCCAGCGCGTGGGCTGAGAGGATGCCGGCCTTGATCTGGCTGGTTATCCAGGCATCGCTGACAGCCGCCTGGGCGTCGCCGACGGATTTCTCCAGCTTCTGCGTCGACGCGGCATCCGGGTCGACCTTGAGGCGGTTATCCACAGAGGTGACGCCTTCGGTCTGCGCGGCGAGATGAGCAGCCTGCTGGCTGGCGTCCTCGCTGGCAGCCGTGCCCTCCAGCGTGACGGCGCCGGAGCGACTGGTGACCTTGATATCCAGGCCGTCGGCACGTTTTTCCAGCAACAGCTTGGATTTCACCTTGGCAGCGAGGGTCGCGTCGTCCCAGCGCTGCACAACGCCATCGTCCCTGGCGGCATCGCCTTTCTGCGCATCCGCCAGGGAGGCATCGACGGCCAGTTGGTTATCCACAGCGCTGATACCTTCGACACTGCCGGCAATCTGCCCGGCCAGTGCCTTCTGCTCCTCACTGGCGACAGCGCCGGTCAGTTGTGCGCGTCCGTTCTCGACGTCCACCTTGATGGCGTAAGGCTTGAGTTCGCGATTGAGATTGATGGCCGTCCAGATCGAGCCCTCCTGGCGGGCTTCGGCCAACTGCGCGGCGATTCCGGCTTCGGCAGCGTGGCTGGCGAGAGGCTGCAGGGCGAGCAGCGCGGAACCCAGGGCCAGGGCAAGGATCTTCGGGTTAGGCATGGCGGTCTCCGTCCAACGATGTTTCGCTATTGGATTCGCAAGCCCCATGCCAGTGCGTTTATTAGAATAAAAATCTTTTAATTCAATGTGTTGGGTAATTCATACAGCACCCCTGACTGTGCACCCTGCCCGAGGGGAGCGAAAGATTCTTGCAACTTGCACGAAAATCCCTGGACTAAGCAAAATCCCACACTTAACAACAACGATTCATACGAGGAAAACGCTGAATGGACGCAACGCCTGAACAGCAGGGCCGCATCCTTCTGGTCGATGACGAGTCCGCCATCCTGCGCTCGTTCCGCTATTGCCTGGAGGACGAAGGCTATAGCGTGGCGACCGCCAGCAGCGCACAGCAGGCCGAGAACCTGCTGCAACGTCAGGTATTCGATCTTTGCTTCCTCGACCTGCGTCTGGGCGATGACAACGGCCTGGACGTTCTGGCGCAGATGCGGGTGCAGGCGCCCTGGATGCGGGTGGTGATAGTCACCGCGCATTCGGCTGTGGACACCGCCGTGGACGCCATGCAGGCCGGCGCCGCCGACTACCTGGTGAAACCCTGCAGCCCCGACCAGTTGCGCCTGGCCGCCGCCAAGCAACTGGAAGTGCGCCAGCTCACCGCGCGCATCGAGGCGCTGGAAGGAGAGATGCGCAAACAGGGCGACGTGCTGGAATCCCACAGCCCGGCCATGGCCGCTGTGCTGGAAACCGCCCGCCAGGTCGCCGCCACCGACGCCAATATCCTCATCCTCGGCGAGTCCGGCTCGGGCAAGGGCGAATTGGCGCGGGCGATCCACAACTGGAGCAAGCGCGCGAAGAAATCCTGCGTAACGATCAACTGCCCTTCCCTGACCGCCGAACTGATGGAAAGCGAGCTGTTCGGCCACAGCCGCGGTGCCTTCACCGGCGCCACCGAAAACACCCTGGGGCGCATCAGCCAAGCAGATGGCGGCACGCTGTTCCTCGACGAGATCGGCGATTTTCCCCTCACTTTGCAGCCCAAGTTACTGCGATTCATCCAGGACAAGGAGTATGAGCGCGTCGGTGACCCGGTGACCCGCAACGCCGATGTGCGCATCCTCGCCGCCACCAACCGGGATCTGGCCGGCATGGTCGCCCAGGGCGCGTTCCGCGAAGACCTGCTCTACCGTCTGAACGTCATCGTGCTGAACCTGCCGCCGCTGCGCGAACGCGCCGAGGACATCATCGGCCTGGCCGAACGCTTCCTGGCGCGCTTCGTGAAGGACTACGGCCGCCCTGCCCGCGGCTTCACCGACGAGGCCCGCGCGCTGCTGCGCCGCTACGCCTGGCCGGGGAATGTGCGAGAGCTGCGCAACGTAATTGAACGGGCGAGCATCATCTGCAATCTTGATCTCATTGGCGTGGAACAGCTCGCCATCGGGGAACAGACTTCCAACTCCGCACCGCGCATCGGCGAGGCAATGAGCCTGGAGGAACTGGAGAAAGCCCACATCGCCGCCGTGATGGCCTCCAGCGCTACCCTTGACCAGGCGGCCAAGACTCTGGGGATCGACGCTTCCACCCTCTATCGCAAGCGCAAGCAGTACAGCCTGTGAACCTGCCTATCCCGATGACGCTGCGCACGAGACTGTTTCTCAGCATCTCCGCACTCATCACGGTAGCCCTGCTGGGCCTGCTGCTGGGCCTGTTCAGCGTGGTGCTGACCGGCCGTCAGCAGGCCCAACTGATCCAGCGCAACTTCGAAGCCATCGAGGTCAGTCAGCGCCTGCGCCAGGCGCTGGGCGATGAACTGGTGCAGGTTCTCAGCGCGCGACCGAGCGCTGAACATCTGGAACTGGCCCGCACGCATTTCTCCCAGGCGCTCGAGCGTGGCCGCGCGCTCGCGCGCAACAGCGGCGAACGCCTGGCCATGACGGAGATCGCCGACGCCCACCGACTGTTCGTCGAGGCGACCGATACGCCTGGACCGGGGCGCCCGGAACTGCTGGAAGACAGCGACCTCAGCCGCACCCTGGACGTCCTGCGCAACCGTTTGCTGGCGCTGCACCAGGTGGCGATGGAAAACATCAGCAACGACGAACGCTCGGCCCGTGACCGAACCTTGCTGATCAGCGGCCTGCTCGGGCTGATCGGCATCGCCATCCTGGTCGTCGGCTTTATCACCGCCCATAGCATCGCCCGGCGCTTCGGCGCCCCGATCGAGACGCTGGCCAAGGCGGCGGACAAGATAGGCCAGGGGGATTTCGACGTGACCTTGCCGGTCTCCGGCGTCGCCGAGATGTCTTCCCTGAGCCGCCGCTTCGGCCTGATGGCCGAAGCGCTGCGCCTCTATCGGGCGAGCAACACCGAAGCCCTGGGCTCAGGGCGCAAGCGCCTGCTGGCAGTGCTGGACAGCATCGATGATGGCCTGGTGATCCTTGATCGGCATGGCCGCATCGAGCACGCCAATCCGGTCGCCACGCGCCAGTTGTTCTCCCATGGCGATCCCCAGGGCCAGGACCTCGGCACGATGCTGAACAACCCGGCGCTGACCCAGGCAGTGCAGCGCGTGCTAAGTGGCAACCTGCTGGAGGAGACCCCGCAGGACCTGGTGGTGGAAGTGAGTGGCGAAAGCCGGCTGCTGACCTGGGGCATTTCGCCGGTCAGCCATGACGACGGCCGCAACATCGGCGCGGTGATGGTGGTGCGCGATGTCACCGAGCAGCGCGCCTTCGAGCGCGTGCGCAACGACTTCGTGCTGCGAGCCTCACACGAACTGCGCACCCCCATGACCGGCATGCACATGGCCTTCGGCCTGCTCGCCGAGCGCCTGAAATTCCCCGCGGAATCCCGCGAGCGAGACCTGGTGCGTACGGTGGACGAGGAAATGCATCGTCTGGTGCGGCTGATCAACGATCTGCTGAACTTCTCCCGCTACCAGAGCGGCACTCAGAAGCTGGAGTTGCAGCCCTGCGACGTTGCCGACCTGCTTCGTCAGGCGAACCACCGCTTCATCGGGCCCGCAGCGGAGAAGCACATCGAGTTGGACCTGGAGATCGCCGAGGGACTGCCGCCCATCAACATCGACCGCACGCAGATCGAACGGGTGCTGGACAACCTGATCGGCAATGCCCTGCGCCACACTCCCGAGGGCGGCACTATCCGCCTGCAGGCGCGTTGCCAGGACGAGCGCGTGGCGATTGCCGTGGAAGATAGCGGCGACGGCATACCGCTCAGCCAGCAGGGACGTATCTTCGAGCCTTTCGTGCAGGTGGGTCGCAAGAAAGGCGGCGTCGGACTCGGCCTGGCCCTGTGCCGGGAAATCGTGCAATTGCACGGTGGACGCATTGCCCTGCGCTCGCAACAGGGCAAGGGCTCGCGCTTCTACCTGCTGTTGCCGGTTTAAGACGTCGGTACGGCCAGCAGCAGCGCGGCGGTTTCCAGATCCGGTTCGCCGTCGAAGCGCGCCGGGCGGAAACGCATCTGGAACGCCGCGATCACATTGCGGGTTTCCTCATCCATCACACCACCGAGCGGCACCGCGTAACCGTGGCGTGCCAGCTGCTGCTGGAACCAGACCGGTGCCGGCAATTGCCCATTCAGCTCGGCCAGCCGGCGCGACAGCTCGCCCGGCTTCGGCCAGGGAATCAGGCCCGCGTCGGCCAGCTTCTTCCAGGGAAACAGCGGGCCCGGGTCGACCTTGCGCTGCGGGGCGATGTCGCTGTGCCCGAGGATGTGTTCCGGGGTGATGCCCTGGCGCTTGGTGATGTCCTTGAGCAAGGCGATCAATGCGTCGATCTGAGCATCCGGATAGGGATACCAGATCTTGCCGCTGGGGGTGTCGCGGTAGCCGGGGTTCACCAGTTCGATGCCGATGGACGTGGAATTCAGCCAGGTCCGGCCCTGCCATTCGCTGGCGCCGGCGTGCCAGGCGCGACGGTTTTCGTCCACCAACTGGTAGATGGTCGCCGGGTTGTCGCCGATCAGGTAGTGCGCACTCACCTCGCCGTGGGTCAACAGCGCCAGCGAACGCGGCAGGTCGGCCGAGGTGTAGTGGACGATGACGTACTGGATGCGGCTGTCCTGGTTCTTCGACACGTGCTCGCGATCGATCTGCAGCCCCTTGTCGGCACAGCCGGCGAGCAGTGTGGTGAGAAGCACGAAGGTCAGGACACGCAGGGTCATGGCAGTTCTCAAGGGGACAGCATCAGGCGGCGATGTGCAGGAAGCTGCGCACGTTCTGCAGAAGCATGTTGACGCTGAGCATGATCAGCAGCATGCCGGCCAGACGCTCCACCGCCATCAGCCCGCGCGGGCCGAGGAAGCGCTGGAGGAATGCCGCCTGCATCAGGATGAAGGCGGTCGCGGCCCAGGCCAGGATCACCGCCAGATACAGCTCCCACAAGGGACCAGTGTAGGTGCTGCGCAGGGTGATCAGCATCGCCAGCGCTGACGGCCCCGCCACCGCCGGGGTAGCCAGCGGCACGAACAGCGGCTCGTTGTCCGGCATGTCGCCCAGCACGCCCTGGGGCGTGGGAAAGATCAGGCGCATGGCGACCACGAACAGGATTATGCCGCCAGCGATACCGGTGGCTTCCTTGGACAAGCCGAGTCCGGTGAGGATGTGCTCGCCCAGGGTGAGGAACAGCAGCAGCAGGCCCAGCGCGAAGAGCAGTTCACGCAACGCTACCTTCAGACGGCGTTCAGCCGGTACGGATTTGAGGGCGGCGAGGAACACCGCGATATTGCCGAATGGATCGGTGATCAGAAAGATCAGGATGGCGACGCCGAGCATGACCGGGAAAACTCCAGCAAGAACGAGCCACTGCACAGCAAGGCTTTGTGAATAACAGAAAAAATCGCCCTGTGGATAACGACTTACCCACAGGGCGATGCGTTGTGAATCAGGATTTCTTGATCTTTTCCGGGCGCTTCCAGCCTTCGATCACCCGCTGCTTGGCGCGACCGACGCCCAGGGTGCCGGCCGGGACTTCGGCGGTAATGGTGGAACCCGCGCCAGTCGTGGCCCCGGTGCCGATATCCACAGGCGCCACCAGCGAATTGTTGGAGCCGATGAAAACGTCCTCGCCAATGCTAGTGCGCCACTTGTTGGCGCCATCGTAGTTGCAGGTGATGGTGCCGGCACCGATGTTGGAGCGCGCACCGACTTCGCTGTCGCCCAGGTAGGTCAGGTGGCCGACCTTCACGCCATCCTGCAGGTGTGCATTCTTCAGCTCGACGAAGTTACCCACATGCACCTTGCGCTCCAGCACGCTGCCCGGACGCAGTCGGGCAAACGGGCCGACATCGCTGTCGGGGCCGACATGGGCGCCTTCCAGGTGCGAATTGGCCTTGATGATCGCACCGCGACGCAGCGTGCTGTCCTTGATGTAGCAGTTCGGGCCGATCTGCACGTCGTCCTCGATCTCCACCTGGCCTTCGAGAATCACGTTGATGTCGATGCTGACGTCGCGGCCGACGCTGACTTCGCCACGAACGTCGAAACGCGCCGGGTCGATCAGGGTCACGCCTTGAGCCATCAGGCGGCGCGCCGCGCGCTGCTGGAAGAAGCGCTCCAGCTCGGAAAGCTGCAGGCGGTCATTGGCGCCCTGGGTTTCCATCGCCACCTGCGGCTGGGCAGTGGCCACGCGCAGGCCGTCCCCCACCGCCATGGCGATGACGTCGGTGAGGTAGTACTCGCCCTGGGCGTTGGAGTTGGACAACCGCGACAGCCAGCCCAGCAGGCGCTCACGGGGCGCAGCGAGGATGCCGGTGTTGCCTTCGCGGATGGCACGCTGCTCGGGGGTAGCGTCCTTCTGCTCGACGATCGCCCGAACTTCGCCATCGGCGCCGCGGATGATGCGGCCGTAGCCAGTCGGATCGTCCAGCGCGACCGTCAGCAGCGCCAGCTGTTCCGGCGTGGCCTGGGCCATCAGGCGTTCCAGGGTCGGTTGCTCGATCAGCGGCACATCGCCGTAGAGGATCAGCACATTGTCTGCACTCAGGAACGGGGCTGCCTGCGCCACAGCATGGCCGGTACCCAGCTGCTGTTCCTGGATAACGAAATTCAGGTCATCCGCCTGCAGGCGCTCACGCACCAGGTCGGCGCCATGGCCAATCACCACATGGATGCGCGACGGGCCAAGGCCTCGGGCGGTATCGATCACGTGGGCAAGCATCGGTTTGCCAGCGACCGGATGCAGGACTTTCGGCAGTGCCGAGCGCATGCGGGTGCCCTGGCCGGCAGCAAGAATGACGATTTCGAGAGACATGGGTGGGAGACCGTCCTGGTGAGCGGGATTATCCGCGAGTGGAAAAAGAAAAAGGGTAGCCAAGGCTACCCTTTTCCCATTTGACGCTGAAGTCCCTGAGGACTTCGCGGCTTAGCCGCCGTACTTCTTGCGAACCTGCTGGACCGTGCGCAGTTGCGCTGCGGCTTCGGCCAGGCGGGCTGCGGCGGAGCTGTAGTCGAACTCTGCACCTTTGCCTTGCAGAGCCTTCTCAGCTTCCTTCAGTGCGGTCTGGGCAGCCGCTTCGTCGAGGTCGCCTGCGCGAATCACGGTGTCGGCGAGAACCTTGACCATGTTCGGCTGTACTTCGAGGAAGCCGCCGGAGATGTAGTACACCTCCTGCTCGCCACCCTGCTTCACCAGGCGGATCGGACCCGGCTTGAGCTCGGTGATCAGCGGCGCGTGGCCCGGAGCGATACCCAGATCGCCCAGGGAGCCGTGCGCTACGACCAGCTCGACCAGACCGGAGAAGATCTCCGCTTCGGCGCTGACGATGTCGCAGTGGACTGTAATAGCCATACCCTTGCCTCACGTAATTAGGCTGTCGATGCGCTACTGCGCTAGGCCAGGCGGCGTTGGAATCGATCTCAGAATGCTCGTTTACCAACGTAAACTGCGCTTCTTCGATCAATTCCGCCTTGCCTGACCGTCGCTCGCAACGCTCCTCGACGGCCTGGGCGCCCGTTGCCGGGCGCACGGATTACAGCTTCTTCGCTTTCTCGATGGCTTCTTCGATGCCGCCGACCATGTAGAACGCCTGCTCGGGCAGGTGATCGTAGTCGCCGTTGAGGATGCCTTTGAAGCCAGCGATGGTGTCCTTCAGGGAGACGTATTTGCCCGGCGAGCCGGTGAATACTTCAGCCACGAAGAACGGCTGGGACAGGAAGCGCTGGATCTTACGAGCACGGGCCACCAGCAGCTTGTCGGCTTCGGACAGTTCGTCCATGCCGAGGATCGCGATGATGTCCTTCAGCTCCTTGTAGCGCTGCAGAACGTACTGCACGCCACGAGCGGTGTCGTAGTGATCCTGGCCGATGACCAGCGGGTCCAGCTGACGGGAAGTCGAGTCCAGCGGATCCACGGCCGGGTAGATACCCAGCGAGGCGATGTCACGGGACAGTACGACAGTGGCGTCCAAGTGGGCGAAGGTGGTCGCCGGGCTCGGGTCGGTCAGGTCGTCCGCGGGAACGTAAACGGCCTGGATCGAGGTGATCGAGCCTTTCTTGGTGGAGGTGATGCGCTCTTGCAGAACGCCCATCTCTTCGGCCAGGGTCGGCTGGTAACCTACTGCCGAAGGCATACGGCCCAGCAGTGCGGATACTTCGGTACCGGCGAGGGTGTAACGGTAGATGTTGTCGATGAACAGCAGTACGTCACGGCCTTCGTCACGGAACTTCTCGGCCATGGTCAGGCCGGTCAGCGCAACGCGCAGACGGTTGCCCGGCGGCTCGTTCATCTGGCCGTAAACCAGGGCTACCTTGTCCAGTACGCCGGAATCCTTCATCTCGTGGTAGAAGTCGTTACCCTCACGAGTACGCTCGCCCACACCAGCGAACACAGAGTAACCGCTGTGCTCCATGGCGATGTTACGGATCAGTTCCATCATGTTGACGGTCTTGCCGACACCGGCACCACCGAACAGACCGACTTTACCGCCCTTGGCGAACGGGCAGACCAGGTCGATAACCTTGATGCCGGTTTCCAGCAGGTCGTTGCCGCCAGCCTGGTCAGCGTAGGACGGAGCGTCGCGGTGAATACCCCAGCGCTCTTCTTCGCCGATCGGGCCCGCTTCGTCGATCGGGTTGCCCAGCACGTCCATGATACGACCCAGGGTCTTGGTGCCGACCGGGACGGAGATGGCTGCGCCGGTGCTTTCCACGTTCAGGCCACGCTTGAGGCCTTCGGTGGAACCCATCGCAATGGAACGAACCACGCCGTCGCCCAGCTGCTGCTGGACTTCCAGGGTGGTTTCGACGCCCTGAACTTTCAGGGCCTCGTAGATGCTCGGCACGGCATCGCGCGGGAATTCCACGTCGATCACGGCGCCGATGATTTGAACGATACGTCCGCTACTCATGTCTGGTTCCTCTGAATTTTGAACCTGTTCTTACACCGCGGCAGCGCCGCCGACGATTTCCGAGATTTCCTGGGTGATCGCCGCCTGACGTGCCTTGTTGTAGATCAGTTGCAGACCACTGATCAGATCACCGGCGTTGTCGGTAGCGTTCTTCATTGCAATCATCCGGGCCGCCTGCTCACAGGCGTTGTTCTCAACCACGGCCTGGTACACCTGGGATTCCACGTAGCGCACCAGCAGGCCGTCGAGGAGGGCCTTGGCGTCGGGTTCGTAGAGGTAGTCCCAGTGGTGCTTCAGCTCGGCATTGTCCTCGGCCACCAGCGGAATCAGCTGTTCCACGGTCGGCTTCTGGGTCATGGTGTTGACGAACTTGTTGGAAACCACGTACAGGCGATCGATACGACCTTCCAGGTAGGCATCCAGCATGACCTTGACGCTGCCGATCAGATCATTGATCGACGGCTCTTCGCCCAGGTGGCTGATAGCTGCAACCACGTTGCCGCCATAGCTCTTGAAGAAGGATGCACCCTTGGAGCCGATCACGCAGAGATCAATCTCCGCGCCACGATCGCGCTGCCCGCTCATGTCCTTGACGAGCGCCTTGAACAGGTTGATGTTCAGGCCGCCAGCCAGGCCACGGTCGGAGCTCACCACGATGTAGCCGACGCGTTTTACTTCACGCTCGACCATGAACGGGTGACGGTATTCCGGGTTGGCGTTGGCCAGATGGCCGATCACCTGGCGAATGCGCTCCGCGTAGGGACGGCCGGCCGCCATGCGCATTTGTGCCTTGCGCATCTTGCTCACCGCCACCTTTTCCATGGCATTGGTGATTTTTTGCGTGCTTTTGATGCTCGCAATCTTGCTGCGAATCTCTTTTGCGCCTGCCATTTCACACCTATCGGTTTAGCAGGCGGGGGCCGTCACCGACCCCCGCTGCGGCTTACCAGGTTTGGGTGGCCTTGAACTTCTCGATGCCGGCCTTGATGCCTGCGTCGATTTCGTCGTTGAAGTCACCCTTCTCGTTGATCTTCGCCAGCAGAGCGGCGTTCTCACGTTGGAAGTAGGCGATCAGCGCTTGTTCGAAGGCGCCCACCTTGGCGATCTCGACGTCCTGCAGGAAGCCACGCTCGGCGGCATACAGGGACAGCGACATCTCGGCGATGGACATCGGCGCGTACTGCTTCTGCTTCATCAGCTCGGTAACGCGCTGACCATGTTCCAGCTGCTTGCGGGTCGCGTCGTCCAGGTCCGAGGCGAACTGGGCGAAGGCCGCCAGTTCACGGTACTGGGCCAGGGCGGTACGAATGCCACCGGACAGCTTCTTGATGATCTTGGTCTGGGCCGCGCCACCGACACGGGATACCGAGATACCGGCGTTGACGGCCGGACGGATACCCGAGTTGAACATGGCGGATTCCAGGAAGATCTGGCCGTCGGTGATCGAGATCACGTTGGTCGGAACGAACGCGGAAACGTCGCCGGCCTGGGTCTCGATGATCGGCAGGGCGGTCAGGGAACCGGTCTTGCCTTTCACTTCGCCGTTGGTGAACTTCTCTACGTACTCTTCGGAAACGCGGGAAGCGCGCTCCAGCAGACGGCTGTGGAGATAGAACACGTCGCCCGGGTAAGCTTCGCGGCCCGGCGGACGGCGCAGCAGCAGGGAGATCTGGCGGTAGGCAACAGCTTGCTTGGACAGATCGTCATAAACGATCAGAGCGTCTTCGCCGCGGTCACGGAAGTACTCGCCCATGGTGCAGCCGGAGTACGGAGCCAGGTATTGCAGAGCGGCGGATTCGGAAGCGCTGGCAACCACCACGATGGTGTTGGCCAGGGCGCCGTTTTCTTCCAGCTTGCGAACGACGTTGGCGATGGTCGATTGCTTCTGACCGATGGCAACGTAGACGCAGCGGATGCCGCTGTTCTTCTGGTTGATGATGGCGTCGATGGCCAGAGCGGTTTTACCGATCTGACGGTCACCGATGATCAGCTCGCGCTGGCCACGGCCAACCGGGATCATGGCGTCGACCGACTTGTAACCGGTCTGAACCGGCTGGTCTACCGACTTACGCCAGATCACGCCCGGTGCCACTTTCTCGACAGCGTCGGTCAGTTTGGCATCGATCGGGCCTTTGCCATCGATCGGGTTACCCAGGGCGTCGACAACGCGACCCAGCAGTTCCGGACCAACCGGGACTTCCAGGATGCGGCCGGTGCACTTGGCGTTCATGCCTTCTTTGAGGTCCTGGTATTCACCCAGTACCACAGCACCGACGGAGTCTTGCTCCAGGTTCAGCGCCATACCGTAGACGCCGCCCGGGAATTCGATCATCTCGCCGTACATGACGTCGGCCAGACCGAAGATGCGCACGATGCCATCGGAAACACTGACGATGGTGCCTTCGTTGCGCGCTTGCGAGGCGACGTCGAGTTTCTCGATGCGCCCCTTGATGATTTCACTAATTTCGGAAGGATTGAGTTGCTGCATGCCGCTGCCCCTTCAAACTCAAGATTTCAACGCTTCGGCCAGTTTCGCGATTTTGCCGCGCACCGAGCCATCGATTACCAAGTCGCCGGCGCGAATAACCACGCCGCCGATCAGGCTCGCGTCTTCCGACGCATGAAGTCGCACTTCGCGACTGAGCCGGGCGCTGAGAGCCTTGGCGAGTTTGTCCTGCTGTTGCTGGTCCAGGGCGAAGGCACTGGTGACCTCGACCTCGACCAATTTTTCCTGCTCGGCCTTGAGTTGCTCGAACATCACGAAGATGGTCGGCAGCAGGTCGAGCCGCTTGTTTTCAGCCACAGTCCGGACGAAGTTCTGGGCCGGAGCATTGAGCTTGTCGCCACACACGTCGATCAGCGCGTCAGCCTTGGCGGCTGCGGTCAGCTGAGGCTCCTTGAGCAGCTGGCGCACGGTGTCGTCCTGCGACACTGCAGCCAGCACACCCAGAGCAGCAGACCAATCGGCCAATTGCTGATGAGCCTGGGCGTACTCGAAAGCCGCCTTCGCGTAAGGACGAGCCAATGTGGTCAGTTCTGCCATATCGCCCTCTGCTTAGATCTCGGCGGCCAGTTGATCAACCAGCTGCTTTTGCGCGTTGGCATCGATCGAAGCACCCAGGATCTTCTCGGCGCCGGAGACAGCCAGGGCACCCACTTGGGCACGCAGGGCGTCTTTGACGCTGTTGAGTTCCTGTTCGATCTGGGCTTTGGCCTGGGCGATCATGCGATCACCTTCGGCACGGGCCTGATCACGGGCTTCGTCAACGATCTGGTTAGCGCTCTTCTTCGCCTGCTCGATGATTTCGGCTGCCTGAGCCTTGGCTTCGCGCAGTTGCTGACCCGCTTTCTCGTGGGCCAGTTCCAGGTCACGAGCCGCGCGGTTGGCAGCGTCCAGGCCGTCGGCGATCTTCTTCTGACGCTCGTGCAGAGCCGCAATGACCGGAGGCCACACGAACTTCATGCAGAACAGGACGAAGATGGCGAACGCGATGGCCTGGCCGATCAGAGTTGCATTAATGTTCACGCCAATACCTCGCTCGTTCGTTGTTCAGTCACAGATTTCCGCGTTGCGGAAATTACTGGGCAACCTGAGCAATGAACGGGTTAGCGAAGGTGAAGAACAGAGCGATACCAACACCGATCATGGTCACGGCGTCGAGCAGGCCGGCGACGATGAACATTTTGACCTGCAGCATCGGAACCATTTCCGGCTGACGAGCAGCGCCTTCCAGGAACTTGCCGCCCAGCAGGCCGAAGCCGATGGCGGTACCCAGAGCGCCCAGACCGATCAGCAGTGCAACGGCGATAGCAGTGAGTCCAACTACAGTTTCCATTTTTCCTCCCGACTTTTTTGTCGTGTTGGTTAAAGGTTGAAGCAAGTTAAGGTGGTGAAGCTCTTCTTACGCCCACTCCCGCGAGGGAATGGGCGCATAGAATCTTTGGATCAGTGGCTGTCTTCGTGGGCCATCGACAGGTAGACGATGGTCAGCATCATGAAGATGAAGGCCTGCAGGGTGATAATCAGGATGTGGAACACGGCCCACGCCCAGTTCAGCACGACGCCCATGCCGCCCAGCCAGAGGATGCCGGAACCGAACATCACGGCGATCAGGATGAAGATCAGCTCGCCGGCGTACATGTTGCCGAACAGACGCAGTGCCAGGGATACCGGCTTGGCGATCAGGGTCACGAACTCCAGCAGGAAGTTCACGGGGATCAGGATGATCTGAACCACCATGTTGCTGCTGTGGAACGGGTGCAGGGTCAGCTCGCCGAGGAAGCCGCCGATGCCCTTGACCTTGATGCTGTAGAAGATGATCAGCGCGAACACGGCGATCGACATGCCGAAGGTAGCATTCGGGTCGGTAGTGGCCACGGCGCGGAAGAACAGGTGCTCGTTGCCGGTGACCGCCTGAGCCGCCAGCGGCAGGAAGTCCACGGGCACCAGGTCGATCAGGTTCATCAGGAAGATCCAGACGAACACGGTCAGCGCCAGCGGTGCGATGAGCGGATTACGGCCGTGGAAGGTGTCCTTCACGCTGCCGTCGACGAACTCCACGAGAACTTCGACGAAGTTCTGCAGGCCGCCAGGTTGACCGCTGGTGGCCTTCTTGGCTGCCATGCGGAAGATCAGGATGAACACCAGGCCGAGGAATACGGACCAGCCCAGGGTATCAACGTGGAATGCCCAGAAGCCCATTTCCTTGGCTTGTTCGGCGGTGTGGGCGAACCCCCAGGAACCATCCGGCAGACGACCCAGGGTCAGGTTCTGCAAGTGGTGCTGGATGTAACCCGAAGCGCTTTCTGCTGCCATGTTTGCCTCAATCGCTCTAAGGTCTTGTAAATGTGTTTCGCATCAGCAGGGGTGCAAACCAGCTGACCGCGAGGGTCAGCAGGTAGAGGCCGAACAGCGCCGGGGGCGCCAGCGGCTTCACACCTGCGAACGTCAGTGCGAAGAGCACTGCCGTCAGAATCAGTTTTCCCGCCTCACCGGCATAAAAGGACCGGACTATCAGCTGGGCAGAACGCGCGCCGCTATAACGGAACGCCTTGCGAGCAAAGTACAGATTCGGCAACCACGCAATCAGGCCTCCGAGCAATCCGGAATAACCTGCGACCGATCCCCGGGCAAACCACAGGGTTGCTGCACCGATAAGCAGCACCACCAGTTGGACGAGCAACAGGCGAAACGCCGGTTGACGATGGAAGGGCAAACGATTGGGCTTGCGGGGTTCCATCTGAGCTCACAGTCCTCTGGCGTCGGCTTCACAAATCAACAACTTGGCATACTTTGTGCCGACAAAATTGCGCGCAGAGTATAGGGGGCGCCGCATACCCGTTCAACCGTCAGGTAGTGATTTCCGACGACCCCCTACATAGCCTTTCGTATCAGCGTATGTGGGCGAGCACACCCTGCAGCTCGTCGAGGGAGTTGTAGCGGATCACCAACTGGCCCTTGCCCTTCTGGCCATGGCGAATCTGCACGGGAGCGCCCAGGCGCTCGGCCAGGCGCTGTTCGAGGCGGCTGATGTCCGGGTCGGTCCTGACCGTTTTGACAGGTTCCTCGGATGTATTGAGCCACTGGCGCACTAGTGCTTCGGTCTGACGCACAGTGAAACCGCGTGCGACAACATGTCGCGCACCCTCAACCTGCCGATTCTCCGGCAGTCCGAGCAAGGCGCGGGCATGGCCCATTTCCAGGTCGCCATGGGAGAGCAGGGTCTTGATCTCCTCCGGCAGAGCGATCAGCCGCAACAGATTGGCCACGGTGACGCGGGATTTGCCCACGGCGTCGGCGACCTGTTGCTGGGTCAGCTGGAATTCCTGCTGCAGGCGCTGCAGGGCAGCCGCTTCCTCGATAGGATTGAGGTCTTCGCGCTGGATGTTCTCGATCAGTGCCATGGCGATGGCAGCTTCGTCGGGCACTTCGCGGACCATCGCCGGGATCTTGTCCAGGCCGGCCTGCTGGGTGGCGCGCCAGCGGCGCTCACCGGCGATGATCTCGTAGCGACCGTTGCCGATGGGGCGCACCACGATCGGCTGCATCACACCCTGGGCCTTGATCGACTGGGCGAGTTCCTCGAGGGCCTGCGGGTCCATGTCGCGGCGGGGCTGGTACTTGCCGCGCTGGATCAGGTCCAGCGGCAGGTGTTGCAGCTCCTTGCTGTCCACCTGAACGGCTTCTTCCTGCAGCGTAGCGGCGCTGGAGCCACTGAGCAGGGCGTCCAGCCCGCGTCCGAGACCTCGTTTCTTGGCGGCCATGCGGGTTCCTTAATCTCTTAGGCGGGTGCGGTGGTGCGAGCGGCGCGCTGACGGCGCACCAGCTCGCCGGCCAGCGCCAGGTAGGCGAGGGCACCGCGCGATTGCTTGTCGTAGACCAGCGCCGGCATGCCGAAGCTGGGGGCTTCAGCGAGTCGCACGTTGCGCGGGATCACGGTGGTGTAGAGCTTGTCGCCGAAGTGTTCCTGCAACTGCGCGCTGACGTCGTTGGTCAGGCTGATGCGCGGGTCGTACATGGTGCGCAGCAGGCCTTCGATCTTCAGCGCCGGGTTCAGTCGCTCGGCAATGCGCTGAATGCTGTTCATCAGGTCGGTCAAACCTTCCAGTGCGTAGTACTCGCACTGCATCGGGATGATCACGCCGTCCGAGGCGGACAGGGCGTTGACCGTCAGCATCGACAGCGACGGCGGGCAGTCGATGAGGATGAAGTCGTAGTTCTCGCGGATCGGCGCCAGCGCGTGGCGCAGGCGATGTTCCTTCATGTCCATCTCCAGCAGCACCACTTCCGCCGCGGTGAGGTCGCGGTTGGCGGGCAGCAGCTGGTAACCGCCGTGCTCGGAGAACTGCATGGCCTGGGCCAGGTCGCATTCGCCGGTGAGCACGTCGTAGATGGAATGGTCCAGGGACAACTTATCCACACCGCTGCCGGTGGTGGCATTGCCCTGTGGATCGAGGTCGATCAGCAGCACGCGTCGCTTGGTGGCGACCAGCGATGCCGCGAGGTTGATACAGGTCGTGGTCTTGCCGACGCCGCCCTTCTGGTTGGCGATCGCGAATACCTTAGCCATGGTTTTCCCCACTCCCCGTCATGCAGTGCGGCGCAGTATCAGCAGATGGCGCTGGCCTTGGCAACCCGGCACCGCCAGAGCGTGTTCGGCTTCGACCCGGAAATCTTCCGGGAGTGCCGCGAGCTCGTCGCTGGGGTGCACGCCTTTCATGGCCAGCCAGTTGGTTCGAGTGTCACCCAGGTGACGCGTCCAGTTCGTGAAGTCTTCGAGGCTGCTGAAAGCCCGCGAGACGATCCCGTCGAACGGCTGCTCGGGCTGGAAGGCTTCCACACGGCTGTGGATAACCTGCAGGTTGTCGAGCTTGAGCTCCAGCCTCACCTGGGTCAGGAAGCGGGTCTTCTTGCCGTTGCTGTCCAGCAGGGTCAGGGACTTTGCGGGGAACAGTATGGCCAGCGGGATACCAGGCATGCCTCCACCGCTGCCGACATCCAGCCAGCGCTCACCGCCGGCGGCTTCGAATTGCGCGACGATGCTCAGACTGTCGAGCAGGTGGCGCGAGACCATTTCATCCACATCGCGCACGGCGGTGAGGTTGTAGGCCTTGTTCCACTTGGCCAGCAGGGCCAGGTAGTCCAGCAGTCGTTGCTGGGCAGCGGCGTCGATATCCAGGCCGAGCGTCTGGATGCCACGCGCGAGTTCGTCGGCGTGACGGGCAGTGACCACGGACATCAGGCGCTCTGCTCCAGCTGACGACCGGACGAGCGTTTCTTCAGATGGATCAGCAACAGGGAAATCGCCGCCGGTGTCACGCCCGGGATGCGGCCGGCCTGACCGAGGGTTTCCGGTCGGGCATTACCCAGCTTGAGCTGAATCTCCTTCGACAGCCCGGAAATGGACTGGTAGTCGATATCCACAGGCAGGCGGGTGTCCTCGCTGGCACGCAGGCGAGCGATCTCTTCCTGCTGGCGATCGATATAGCCGGCGTACTTGGTGCGGATCTCCACCTGTTCGGCGACCTGCGGGTCTTCTGCGCCAGCGCCGGTCACTTCGGCCAGGCTTGCGTAGTCGATTTCCGGACGGGCCAGCAGGTTGAGCAGGTTGTATTCGTGAGCCAGCGGAGTGCCGAAGCGATCGGCGATGGCATCGCCCTGCGCAGTGTTGGGGCGAACCCAGGTGCTCTTCAGCCGCTGTTCTTCACGCTCGATACCTTCGCGCTTGGCTTCGAATACAGCCCAGCGCTCGTCGTCGATGAGACCCAGCTCGCGGCCCTTTTCGGTCAGGCGCAGATCGGCATTGTCCTCGCGCAGGATCAGCCGGTATTCGGCGCGCGAGGTGAACATGCGGTACGGCTCCTGGGTACCGAGGGTGATCAGGTCGTCGACCAGTACGCCGATGTAGGCCTCGTCACGACGCGGGCACCAGCTGTCGCGGCCTTGTGAACGCAGTGCGGCGTTGGTGCCGGCGAGCAGGCCCTGGGCGCCGGCTTCTTCGTAGCCGGTGGTGCCATTGATCTGGCCAGCAAAGAACAGGCCGTCGATCACCTTGGTTTCCAGGCTGTACTTGAGGTCACGCGGGTCGAAGTAGTCGTACTCGATGGCGTAGCCCGGGCGAACGATATGCGCGTTCTCCATGCCGCGGATCGACCGGACGATATCCAGCTGCACATCGAAGGGCAGCGACGTGGAGATGCCGTTCGGATACAGCTCGTGCGTGGTCAGGCCCTCGGGTTCGAGGAAAACCTGATGGCTGTCCTTGTCGGCGAAGCGATGGATCTTGTCTTCGATCGACGGGCAGTAACGCGGACCGACACCTTCGATCACACCGGAGTACATGGGCGAGCGATCGAGGTTGGACGCGATGATCTCGTGGGTCCGCGAGTTGGTGTGGGTGATCCAGCAACTGACCTGGCGCGGATGCATTTCCCTGGAACCGAGGAAGGACATCACGGGAATCGGGGTATCGCCCGGTTGTTCGGTCATCACGCTGAAATCGACGCTGCGACCATCGATGCGCGGAGGCGTCCCGGTCTTCAGGCGACCGACACGCAGCGGCAGCTCGCGAAGGCGCTTGGCCAGGGCGATGGAGGGCGGATCGCCTGCGCGGCCGCCGGAGTAATTCTGCAGACCGATGTGGATAAGTCCGCCGAGGAAGGTGCCGGCGGTAAGCACGACGTTATCCGCATGGAATTTCAGACCCATCTGGGTCACCACGCCGCGCACCTGATCCTGCTCGACGATCAGGTCATCGCAGGACTGCTGGAATATCCAGAGGTTGGGCTGGTTCTCGAGGATTTCCCGCACCGCTGCCTTGTAGAGGATGCGGTCTGCCTGTGCACGCGTAGCGCGTACGGCCGGGCCCTTGCGGCTGTTCAGGACGCGGAACTGGATGCCGCCTTTATCGGTGGCCAGCGCCATGGCGCCGCCCAGGGCATCGATTTCCTTGACCAGATGGCTCTTGCCGATCCCACCGATGGCGGGGTTGCAGCTCATCTGGCCGAGGGTTTCCACATTGTGGGTGAGCAGCAGCGTCTTCACGCCCATGCGTGCAGCCGCTAATGCGGCCTCTGTGCCGGCATGGCCGCCGCCGATCACGATCACGTCAAAACGGGAAGGGAAATCCACCACGCACCTCGTGCCTGTTGATCAAGGAGAAAGAAGAGAGCCGGACAGTATAGGGGTTAAGGGCTTTCGATTGAAGGCGCTGAACAAAAAATAGCCAATCGGTTTTGTTCGACGCTATAGAAAATAAAAGAGAGGAACTTTTTTAAATCTTTTTAGAGCTTGTGTTTATGTATGGTGAAGCGGTTTTCTGTGGATAAGCCGATGCAGGCCTTGAACCATAAAGGTTTCAGCCGATAACAACCCTGTGTCGATGCTGTCAGGTTGCAGGGGATCTCCCGTGTTCAGCCTGTGGATGAAGTAGCATGTTATCAACAGGTGGATTTACCCACAGGATGGTGCAGGGGTTGTCTACTAAGCTGTACGGTACTTTTCCACAGGGTTCACGAATGCCTGTGGAAGGATCCTTTTATTCTCTGAAAGCCACGCATCACTAGGCTTCAGCTGTATTCATGGCTGTGGATAGATGTTCCAGAGGGAAAACGGGGACGGCAGGATGCGCGGTGACGGAATGGCTCCGTCACCGGTGGGGAAAGGCTGGGTTGTGGATTACTTGCCGATGCAGAAGCTGGAGAAGATTCGGCCTAAAAGGTCGTCCGGCGTGAAGGCGCCGGTAATCTCGCCAAGTGCCTGCTGGGCCTGGCGCAGGTCCTCGGCCAGCAGTTCACCTGCGCCGCTCAGGGTGAGCTGTGCGCGGCCATGCTCGAGGCTATCTCCTGCCTGGCGCAAGGCCTCCAGGTGCCGGCGGCGGGCGCTGAAGCTGCTCTCTGCTGTTTGCTCGAAGCCCATGCAGGCCTTCAGGTGCTCGCGCAACAGGTCCAGCCCATTCCCCGAGCGGGCGGACAAGGCGATGGTGACGTGACCGTCAGCGCTCTCCTGCAGCCCGACTGACTCTGTGGATAAATCCGCCTTGTTGCGGATTAGGGTCACGTGCGCCGGATCGGGTCGGCTGTCCAGGAACTCAGGCCACAAGGCGAAGGGGTCGCTGGCTTCCGGCGCGGTGGAGTCCACTACCAAAAGCACGCGGTCGGCTTCGCTGATTGCCTTCAGCGCGCGTTCCACGCCGATCTTTTCCACATGATCATCAGTGCTGCGCAGACCGGCGGTGTCGATAATGTGCAGCGGCATACCGTCGATGTGGATATGTTCGCGCAACACGTCGCGGGTGGTGCCGGCGATATCGGTGACGATGGCGGCTTCGCGGCCGGCCAGGGCGTTCAGCAGGCTCGATTTGCCGGCATTGGGACGCCCGGCGATCACTACGGTCATGCCATCGCGCAGCAGCGCGCCCTGGCCAGCCTCGCGCAATACCGAGGCAAGCTCTGCGCGCACCGCATCCAGTTGCGACAGCACATGGCCATCGGCGAGGAAGTCGATTTCCTCTTCCGGGAAGTCGATGGCGGCCTCGACATATATGCGCAGGCCGATCAATTGATCGGTCAGGCTGTGCACGCGGCGGGAGAACTCTCCTTGCAGTGAACGCACGGCATTGCGCGCAGCCTGGGCTGAGCTGGCCTCGATAAGGTCGGCGATGGCTTCAGCCTGGGCCAGGTCGAGCTTGTCGTTGAGGAAGGCGCGTTCGCTGAACTCACCCGGACGGGCCTGGCGCGCTCCCAGCTCCAGGCAACGTTGCAGCAGCATATCCATCACCACCGGGCCGCCGTGGCCCTGCAGTTCGAGCACATCCTCGCCGGTGAAGGAATTCGGGCCGGGGAAGAAGAGCAGCAGGCCTTCGTCGATAACGTCGCCATCATCGGCATGGAACGGCCCGTAGTGCGCATGGCGAGGCTGCGGCTCGCGCCCGCTCAGGGTAATGGCCATGGTGCGGGCACGGGGACCGGAGACGCGGACAATGCCCACCCCGCCACGGCCCTGAGCGGTGGCAACGGCGGCGATGGTTTCACGGGCTGTATTCATGTCGGCGGTCTCGCGGTTGTGTTCGTGGCGCGCGGGAAAGCAACGTTATCCACATAGCAAAACGCCCCACTAGGGGGCGTCTTGTCGATCGGTTTGAGGCTGCGATATCAGGCGGAAGCCTTCTTCGCGGAAGCCTCGATCCGACGGGTAATGTACCACTGCTGCGCGATGGACAGGCAGTTGTTCACAACCCAGTACAGAACCAGACCAGCCGGGAACCACAGGAAGAAGAAGGTGAAGATGATCGGCATCAGCTTCATGACCTTGGCCTGCATGGGGTCCGGCGGAGTCGGGTTGAGCATCTGCTGAACCAGCATGGTAGCGCCCATGATGATCGGCAGGATGAAGAACGGATCCTTCACCGACAGGTCGACGATCCAGCCCAGCCACGGAGCCTGGCGCATCTCGACGCTTTCAAGCAGTACCCAGTACAGGGAGAGGAAGACCGGCATCTGCACCAGGATCGGCAGGCAGCCGCCCAGCGGATTGATCTTCTCTTTTTTGTACAGCTCCATCATCGCCTGGGACATCTTCTGGCGATCGTCGCCGTGCTGTTCCTTCAGGGCGGCCAGTTTCGGCGACACGGCGCGCATGCGGGCCATGGAGCGGTAGCTGGCGGCGGACAGCGGGAAGAAGGCCAGTTTGATGACGATGGTCAGGAAGATGATCGACCAGCCCCAGTTACCCACCAGGTTGTGGATATGTTGCAGCAGCCAGAAGATCGGCTGGGCGATGAACCACAGCGGACCGTAGTCGACGGTCAGTTCCAGGCCCGGGGACAGTTCCTTCAGGTACGCCTGCAGTTTGGGGCCGGCGTACAGGGTCATGCTGGTTTCGCCCTTGGCACCCGGCGCAACCGTCAGGTTGGGGCCGGTGTAGCCGACGATGTAGTTGCCCTGAGCGTCCTTGCGGGTCATCACGCTGTGGGTATCGCCCTTGGCGGGAACCCAGGCGGTGACGAAGTAGTGCTGCAGCCAGGCTACCCAGCCTCCCTGGACGGTTTCCTTGAACTGCTCCTTGTCCATGTCCTTCATGGACACTTTTACGTAGGGCTTTTCAGGGGTCCAGACCGCGGCGCCGAGGTAGGTCGACACACCGGTCGCGGTGGTAGAGGACGGGTCGACGCTGGCGTCACGCTTGAGCTGGGCGAACAGCGAGGCGCTCCACGGTTTGTCGCTCTGGTTGTCGATCAGGTAGCTCACGCCGACCTGATAGGCATTGGGGTTGATGCACTCGAGCTTCTTCTGCGCCTTTTCTTTCTCGGTGCAGTCGCTTTTCAGGCCGCGGTGGAAGGTGAAGCGCTTGATGTAGCTGACGCCGTCCTGTGCATAAGTCAGGTCGACGACCATCTGGTCCTGGCCGTCCGCCAGTTCGTAGACAGGTTTAGCCGAAGCGTAGAGCGGGCGCCCGCTGGCAGCGGCGTCCGGACCATTGGCACCGGTCAGGCCGCTCTGGGCCAGGTAGGTACGCTGGTTGTCACGCTCGAACAGCGGGAACGGCACATCCGGGCGGTCCTGGCGCAGCGGGTACTGGGTCAGACCAAGCTTGATCACGTCGCCGCCGCGCGGGTCGATGGTCAGGTCCAGGACATCAGTCTTCACGCGGATCAGCTGTTCGCTGGCTGCTGCCGGCTTCTGCTCGTTAGGCAGGCTGGCCTGGGCGTTCTGCGTGGTGGGTACGTCAGCGTTGGCCGCGTTGCCGGCAGGCACGGAAGTGTCCGGCAGGCCTTCAGTCTGATTGAAGGTCGCGGTCTGCGCCGGCAGTTCGGGCTGGCCGTAGTCCTTGTTCCACTGGAGAACCAGCGCGTAGGACACGATTGCCAGGGCGACGAATAGGATTGAACGTTTGATGTCCATGGTTACTCGGCCGTCGAGGAAGGGGCGGGCTTGGAAGGATCTGGCGGTACCGGGTCGTAGCCACCGGGGTGCCAGGGATGGCAGCGGCCTAGGCGACGAGCGGCCAGCCAGCCACCACGCAGGAAGCCATGGATTTCAATGGCCTCCTGCGCGTAGCAGGAACAGCTGGGGTAGAAACGACAGTGCCTGCCCATCATGGGACTGATGGCGTAGCGGTAAAACTGGATCAGTAACAGCGCCAGTCTACGCATGGGAACTGTCGGCCACTCCCGGAGATTCTGTCGCGGGTTCCGGACTTGGCCGATTGCGCAACAGGCGCTTCCAGAGTTTGCCGAACTGCTGGTGCAGCTCCGGATTCTCCAGATCGCCAAGACCTTTGCGCGCGATCACCACGATATCCAGACCAGCCAGCTTCTGCTGGTTGAGGCGGAAGGAATCGCGGAGAAGGCGTTTAAGGCGGTTACGCTCGACGGCGAGCTTGACGTTCTTTTTGCCGATCACCAGGCCGAGGCGGGGATGATCGAGACCGTTTTCGCGCGCCAGCAGCAGAATGTGCTTGCCGGGAACCTTGGAGGTGGGGGAGTCGAAGACTGCTGTGAATTGCCGGGCTGTCAGAAGACGTTTTTCCCGGCTGAAATCTTGACTCACCACCTGTGTCGGACAAATCAGACGGTCAGACGCTTGCGGCCCTTGGCGCGACGACGCGACAGAACCTGACGACCGTTCTTGGTTGCCATGCGAGCGCGGAAGCCGTGAACGCGAGCGCGCTTGAGGGTGCTGGGTTGGAAAGTACGTTTCATGATTCGGTACCTGGGTTTGACGACATGAGGTCGCAGTGACCCCGTTTAAAGAGACCGGCGATTCTAGTGAAATCATGCGGTCAGGTCAATTTCCAACCAGCATCGGAAACAAAATCTATAGAAAGGAAGGAAATCTCTTTCTTTAAAGATTGAATCGATGATTATGTTTATGCAGGTATCTGCCTGTGCATAACTCCTCCAAGGGAACAGGGTGCGCGGGGTACAGCCAATGATAACCGTGTCGGGAAGTCGTGCGCGGGTTGTGTGGGGCCGGTTGGAAAGCTGGGTATGGAATGCGGTTTTTTCCACAGAAGTTTTTTCCACAGATTGATCCCCTGCGTCGTCCCCTGCCCCATCAAGCTGTTATCCACAAGGTTCAAGGCGCCATTACCCGACCACCGGTAAAATCATTAACACCTTGATTTTGCTTGTGTCCTGGCACGCTTAACTGTGGATAAGTTGGTCTGGCGCGGATACAATGGCGGTCTGTTTCGCTTTGCGACTTCTTTTGGGGGATATCCGTGTCCGTGGAACTTTGGCAGCAGTGCGTGGAGCTTCTGCGCGACGAGCTGCCGTCCCAGCAATTCAACACCTGGATTCGACCTTTGCAGGTCGAGGCCGAGGGGGAAGAGTTGCGCGTCTACGCACCCAACCGCTTCGTACTCGACTGGGTCAATGAGAAGTACATGGGCCGCCTGCTGGAGCTGCTGGGCGAGCGTGGCAATGGCCAGATCCCGGCGATTTCGCTGCTGATCGGCAGTCGCCGTAGCCGCACGCCAAGGCCTGCCCTGGTGCCGACGCCCCAGGTCAACGTGCAGCCTGTAGCGCAGCCGGCGGTTGCCCCGGCGTCCTCTGCTGCTCCGGCGCCCGTTGCGGTGTCCGTTTCCGAGCCCCAGTCAATCCAGGCTGCGCCGGTGCAGACCATTGCCGATCTGGACGAGTCGAGCCCGGGGATCGATCCGCTGGCGGCGGCGATGCCCGCTGCTACCGTGCGTAGCGAGCGCAACGTGCAGGTAGAAGGTGCGCTCAAGCACACCAGCTACCTCAACCGCACCTTCACCTTCGAGAACTTCGTCGAGGGTAAATCCAACCAGTTGGCCCGCGCGGCAGCCTGGCAGGTGGCGGACAACCTCAAGCACGGCTACAACCCGCTCTTCCTTTATGGGGGCGTCGGCCTGGGTAAAACCCACTTGATGCACGCTGTGGGTAACCACCTGCTGAAGAAGAACCCCAATGCCAAGGTCGTCTACCTGCATTCGGAGCGCTTCGTCGCGGACATGGTGAAAGCGCTGCAGCTGAATGCCATCAACGAGTTCAAGCGTTTCTACCGGTCGGTAGATGCTCTGCTGATCGACGATATCCAGTTCTTCGCCCGCAAAGAGCGTTCCCAGGAAGAGTTTTTCCACACCTTCAACGCCCTCCTCGAAGGCGGCCAGCAGGTCATCCTGACCAGTGACCGTTACCCGAAGGAAATCGAAGGCCTGGAAGAGCGCCTGAAGTCCCGCTTCGGCTGGGGCCTGACGGTGGCCGTGGAGCCGCCGGAACTGGAAACCCGTGTGGCGATCCTGATGAAGAAGGCCGAGCAGGCCAAGGTCGAGTTGCCGCATGACGCTGCATTCTTCATCGCCCAGCGCATTCGCTCCAACGTGCGGGAGCTGGAAGGCGCGCTCAAACGTGTGATCGCGCACTCCCACTTCATGGGCCGGCCGATCACCATCGAGCTGATCCGCGAGTCGCTGAAGGATCTGCTGGCCTTGCAGGACAAGCTGGTCAGCATCGACAACATCCAGCGCACCGTCGCCGAGTACTACAAGATCAAGATCGCCGACCTGCTGTCCAAGCGCCGTTCGCGCTCGGTGGCGCGTCCACGCCAGGTAGCCATGGCACTTTCCAAGGAACTGACCAACCACAGCCTGCCGGAAATCGGCGTGGCCTTCGGCGGTCGGGATCACACCACGGTGCTGCACGCCTGTCGTAAGATCGCTCAACTCAAGGAATCCGACGCGGATATCCGCGAGGACTACAAGAACCTGCTGCGTACTCTGACCACCTGACGCAGCCTCACGAGGCAAGGGACTAGACCATGCATTTCACTATTCAACGCGAAGCTCTGTTGAAACCCCTGCAGCTGGTCGCTGGCGTCGTCGAGCGCCGCCAGACGCTGCCGGTTCTTTCCAACGTCCTGCTGGTCGTCGAAGGTCAGCAACTGTCGCTCACCGGTACCGACCTCGAAGTCGAACTGGTTGGCCGTGTCACGCTGGAAGATGCCGCTGAGCCGGGCGAAATCACCGTGCCGGCACGCAAGCTGATGGACATCTGCAAGAGCCTTCCCAGCGATGCCGTGATCGATATCCGTGTCGACGAGCAGAAGCTCCTGGTGAAAGCCGGCCGCAGCCGCTTCACCCTCTCCACCCTGCCCGCCAATGACTTCCCCACTGTGGAAGAAGGCCCCGGCTCGCTGACCTTTAGCCTGGTGCAGAGCAAGCTGCGTCGCCTGATCGATCGCACCAGCTTCGCCATGGCGCAGCAGGATGTTCGCTACTACCTCAATGGCATGCTGCTGGAGGTCGGTGGCGGTACCTTGCGCGCCGTGGCTACCGACGGTCACCGCCTGGCCATGTGCTCGCTGAGCAATGGCGTGCCGGAAGCACAGGATCGCCATCAGGTGATCGTGCCGCGTAAAGGCATCCTGGAGCTGGCTCGTCTGCTCACTGAACAGGACGGCGAAGTCTCCATCGTTCTTGGCCAACATCACATCCGTGCGACCACCGGCGAGTTCACCTTCACCTCCAAGCTGGTGGACGGTAAGTTCCCCGACTACGAGCGTGTGCTGCCCAAAGGCGGTGACAAGCTGGTGATCGGTGATCGCCAGGTGTTGCGCGAAGCCTTCAGCCGTACTGCGATTCTTTCCAACGAGAAGTACCGCGGTATCCGTCTGCAGCTTTCCAATGGCCTCCTGAAGATCCAGGCGAACAACCCGGAGCAGGAAGAGGCGGAAGAAGAAGTGCAGGTCGACTACAACGGTGGCAGTCTGGAAATCGGCTTCAACGTCAGCTACCTGCTGGACGTCCTGGGTGTGATGGGTACCGAGCAGGTACGCATGATTCTCTCTGACTCCAACAGCAGTGCGCTGCTGCAGGAAGCGGACAACGACGATTCTGCCTACGTCGTCATGCCGATGCGCCTCTGACGCGTATCGATGTCCCTTACCCGCCTTTCGGTCACCGCGGTGCGCAACCTGCACCCGGTGACCTTCTCCCCCTCCCCCCGCATCAACATCCTCTACGGCGAAAATGGCAGCGGCAAGACCAGCGTGCTGGAAGCCATCCATCTGCTCGGCCTCGCGCGTTCGTTCCGCAGCATGCGTCTGCAACCTGTCATCCAATACGAAGAACCGGCCTGCACGGTGTTCGGACAGGTACGTCTGGGGAATGGCTTCGATAGCAGCCTGGGTGTTTCACGGGATCGCCAGGGCGAGTTCCAGATTCGTATCGATGGGCAGAATGCACGCAGTGCCGCCCAGCTCGCCGAGACCTTGCCGCTGCAGCTGATCAATCCGGACAGTTTCCGTTTGCTGGAAGGTGCGCCGAAGATTCGCCGGCAGTTTCTCGACTGGGGTGTGTTCCACGTGGAACAACGCTTCATGGCCGCCTGGCAAAGACTGCAGAAGGCCCTGCGGCAGCGGAACTCGTGGCTCCGGCATGGTAGACTGGACGGTGCTTCGCAAGCTGCGTGGGACCGGGAATTATGCTCGGCGAGCGACGAAATCGATGCGTATCGGCGGTCCTATATCCAGGCCTTGAAACCCCAGTTCGAGCGTACTCTGGCCGAGCTCATCCAGCTCGACGACCTGACGCTCAGCTATTACCGGGGCTGGGACAAGGAACGCGAATTGAGTGAGGTGCTGTCGTCCAGCCTGCTGCGTGATCAGCAGATGGGCCACACCCAGGCGGGGCCTCAACGGGCGGATCTGCGAATTCGCCTGGGAGGACACAATGCCGCGGAGATCCTGTCCCGCGGTCAACAGAAATTGGTGGTCTGCGCGTTGCGGATCGCCCAGGGGCATTTGATCAACCAGGCGAAACGCGGGCAATGCGTCTACCTGGTGGATGACCTCCCCTCCGAATTGGATGAGAAGCATCGGTTGTCTTTGTGCCGGCTTCTCGAAGATCTGGGTTGCCAGGTATTCATCACCTGCGTCGACCCGCACTTATTGAAAGACGGCTGGCGAATGGAAACGCCGGTGTCGATGTTCCACGTGGAACATGGGCGCGTCTCTCAGGACACTACCATCGGGAGTGAAGAATGAGCGAGAACACCTACGACTCTTCCAGTATCAAGGTACTGAAGGGACTGGACGCCGTACGTAAGCGTCCGGGCATGTACATCGGTGATACCGACGACGGCACTGGCCTGCACCACATGGTCTTCGAGGTCGTGGACAACTCGATCGACGAAGCGCTGGCGGGCTACTGCAGCGAGATCAGCATCACCATTCACACCGATGAATCCATCACCGTGCGCGACAACGGCCGCGGCATTCCGGTGGATATCCACAAGGAAGAAGGGGTCTCCGCGGCAGAGGTCATCATGACCGTCCTTCACGCCGGCGGTAAGTTCGACGACAACAGCTACAAGGTCTCCGGCGGCCTGCACGGCGTAGGTGTGTCGGTGGTGAACGCCCTCTCCCATGAGCTGCGCCTGACCATCCGCCGTGAGGGCAAGGTCTGGGAACAGGTTTATCACCACGGCGTTCCGCAATTCCCGCTGCGCCCGGTGGGCGACACCGAAGGTTCGGGCACCGAGGTTCACTTCAAGCCCTCTCCAGAAACCTTCCACAACATCCACTTCAGCTGGGACATCCTGGCCAAGCGGATCCGCGAACTGTCCTTCCTGAACTCCGGCGTGGGCATCGTCCTGCGCGATGAGCGTGCCGGCAAGGAAGAGCTGTTCAAGTACGAGGGTGGCCTGCGTGCCTTCGTCGAGTACCTGAACACCAACAAGACCGCGGTGAACCAGGTTTTCCACTTCAACTGCCAGCGCGAAGAAGACGGCGTCGGCGTGGAAGTCGCCCTGCAGTGGAACGACAGCTTCAACGAGAACATCCTCTGCTTCACCAACAACATTCCGCAGCGTGACGGCGGTACCCACCTGGCAGGCTTCCGCTCCGCCCTCACCCGCCACCTGAACAACTACATCGAGCAGGAAGGCCTGGCGAAGAAGTTCAAGATCGCCACCACCGGCGACGACGCCCGTGAAGGTCTGACCGCGATCATTTCGGTGAAGGTACCGGATCCTAAGTTCAGCTCGCAGACCAAGGACAAGCTGGTTTCCTCGGAGGTGAAGACCGCCGTCGAGCAGGAGATGGGCAAGTACTTCGCCGACTTCCTGCTGGAGAACCCGAACGAAGCCAAGGCCGTGGTCGGCAAGATGATCGACGCCGCCCGCGCCCGTGAGGCCGCGCGCAAGGCTCGTGAGATGACTCGCCGCAAGGGCGCGCTGGACATCGCCGGCCTGCCGGGAAAACTCGCCGACTGCCAGGAGAAGGACCCCGCCCTCTCCGAACTGTACATCGTGGAGGGTGACTCCGCGGGCGGTTCTGCCAAGCAGGGCCGTAACCGCAAGACCCAGGCGATCCTACCGCTCAAGGGCAAGATCCTCAACGTCGAGAAGGCTCGCTTCGACAAGATGCTGTCCTCCCAGGAGGTCGGCACGCTGATCACTGCACTGGGCTGCGGTATCGGTCGCGAGGAGTACAACATCGACAAGCTGCGTTACCACAACATCATCATCATGACCGATGCTGACGTCGACGGTTCGCACATCCGTACCCTGCTGCTGACCTTCTTCTTCCGTCAGCTGCCGGAGCTGGTCGAGCGCGGCTACATCTATATCGCCCAGCCACCGCTGTACAAGGTCAAGCGCGGCAAGCAGGAGCAGTACATCAAGGACGACGTGGCCATGGAAGAGTACATGACCCAGTCGGCCCTCGAAGAGGCCAGCGTGCACGTCAACGAAAGCGCCCCGGGCCTGTCCGGCGAAGCGCTGGAGAAGCTGGTCAACGAGTACCGCACGGTCATGCGTACGCTGTCCCGCCTGTCCCGTCTCTATCCGCAGGACCTGACCGAGCACTTCGTCTACCTGCCGCGCATCGATGTCGACCAACTGGGCGACCAGGCTGCCATGCAGGGCTGGCTGGACCAGTACCAGGCTCGCCTGAAGGCCGCGGAGAAATCCGGTCTGGTGTACAAGGTCAGCCTGCGGGAAGACCGCGAGCGTCACCTGTGGCTGCCGGAAGTCGAGATGGTTGCCCATGGCTTGTCGAGCTACGTCACCTTCAACCGCGACTTCTTCGCCAGCAATGACTACCGCTCGGTGACCGAGCTGGGCGCCAAGCTGAACAGTCTGTTGGAAGAAGGCGCCTATGTGCAGAAGGGCGAGCGCAAGAAGGCCGTCAGCAGCTTCAAGGAAGCCCTGGAGTGGCTGATGACCGAAGGCACCAAGCGTCACAGCATCCAGCGATACAAAGGACTGGGCGAGATGAACCCGGACCAGCTGTGGGAAACCACCATGGACCCGAACGTGCGCCGCATGCTGAAGGTGACCATCGAGGATGCCATCGCCGCCGACCAGCTGTTCAACACCCTGATGGGCGATGCCGTGGAGCCGCGCCGCGACTTCATCGAGAGCAACGCCCTGGCGGTGTCCAACCTGGACGTCTGATTCGGGAAAGCGACAGGCAAAAAGAAAGGGCCCTTCGGGGCCCTTTTCTTTTGTCGGCGTGAGCGTCAGGAGGCTTCGGCAACTGCCTGCGGCGTGGCATCGGCCGGCAGCTCGCCCATCTCGCGCAGGGTCTGCGCAACCCAGTTCTCGGCGCGCTGGTTGAGCTCGGTAATGGCGCGTGCGCCCTCGCCTTCTGCATACATGGCCGGGCCTATCACCACCTGGATGGTGCCGGGGAACTTCGCCCAGCCATTCTTCGGCCAGCAGTGCCCGGCGTTGTGTGCGATCGGCAGAACCGGCAGGTTGGCGTTGACCGCCAGTGCCGCGCCGCCACGGGAGAATTTGCCGATCTGGCCCGTGGGGACGCGGGTGCCTTCCGGGAAGATCAGTACCCAGGCGCCCTGCTTGAGGCGCTCGTCACCCTGTTTGGCGATCTGCTTGAGGGCCAGCTTCGGTTGCTCGCGGTTGATCGCAATGGGCTTGAGCAGCGCCATGGCCCAGCCGAAGAAGGGAACGAACAGCAACTCGCGCTTGAGTACCTGGCTGAGCGGCTCGAAGTAGCCGGTGAGGAAGAAGGTCTCCCAGGTGCTCTGGTGCTTGGCGAGGATCACACAGGGCTGATCCGGGATGTTCTCCGCACCCTTGAGTTCGTAGCGCACGCCGACCATCACGCCGGCGAGCCAGACGGCGAACTTGCACCAGGCCTGCGCGATGAAGCGGTAGCGCGCGCGGAATGGCAGGAAGGGCGCGATGAGCAGGCTGAGGGTGCCCCAGACGAAGGCGCTGGACGACAGCAGCAGGTAGAAGAGAACGGTTCTGATGGCCTGCACTATCGACATGGGAGATGGATCCTCAGGAAAGTAGGTGGTCGGCAACCGCTGCCAGATCGTCGAATACCAGCGTGCCTTCTGGCAACGTCTTGGCCAACGTACGCTCGCCCTTGCCGGTCTTTACCAACACAGGCAGACAATCGACGGCCAGCGCGGCGTCCAGGTCACCCCGGCTGTCACCGACGAACCAGACGCCCGTCAGATCTACGCCGTAGTGCTGGGCTATCTGCCGCAGCATACCGGGTTTCGGCTTGCGGCAGTCGCAGCCGTCGTCGGGACCATGGGGACAGTAGACCACCATCCCGAGTTCACCCCCCTGCTCCGCCACCAATTCCCGCAGGCGCGCGTGCATGCTTTCCAGCGTGGCCAGGTCGTAATAGCCCCGGGCGATGCCGGACTGGTTAGTGGCCACGGCTAGGGTCCAGCCGGCTTTGCTGAGGCGCGCGATGGCAGTGATGGCGCTGGGGATCGGAATCCACTCGGCAAGGGATTTGATGTAGTCGTCGGAGTCCTGGTTGATGACGCCGTCACGGTCGAGGATCAGTAGCTTCATGGGGGCTTCGGTAAGTCGGGCGCGTGGAGAAGTCGGAAACGAAAAAGCCGGGAGTCCGTTACGGTGAACCGTTTCGAACTCCCGGCTTCCTCAGGCAGGCATCAGCCCAGCAGCGAGATGTCGGCGACGCCGAGGAACAGCCCGCGAAGCTTGGCCAGCAGTGCGTAGCGGTTGGCCTTCACGGCGCTGTCGTCCGCGTTGACCAGTACTTCCTCGAAGAAGGCATCGACCGGTGCGCGCAGGGCCGCCAGTTGGGCCAGGGCTGCGCGATAATCGCGAGCCGCGGCCAGCGGAGCTACTTCCGCTTCGGCGCTTGCCACGGCGCTGCCAAGGGCCTTCTCGGCGGTCTCGGCGAACAGGCTGGCGTTGACGGTGGCAGGCACCTCGCCTTCTGCCTTGGCCAGGATGTTCGACACGCGCTTGTTGGCAGCGGCCAGGGCTGCGGCTTCTGGCAACTGGCGGAACGCCTGGACGGCCTGCACGCGCTGGTCGAAGTCCAGCGGAGCGGTCGGCTTGAGCGCGCGGACGGCCTGATACACGGCGACGTCCACGCCCTCGTCCTCGTAACGGGCACGCAGGCGATCAAAGACGAAGTCCTGTACCTGCTCGGACAGACCCTCGGCTTTCACCTTGTCGCCGTACTGGGCCACAGCCACGCCGATGGCGTCGACCAGGTCCAGGTCCAGCTGCTTCTCGATGAGGATTCGCAGCACGCCCAGGGCGGCGCGGCGCAGGGCGTAGGGGTCCTTGCTGCCGGTGGGCAGCATGCCGATGCCGAAGATGCCGACCAGGGTGTCGAGCTTGTCGGCCACGGCGACTGCGGCGCCGGTGAGGGTGCCCGGCAATTCCGCGCCAGCGCCGCGCGGCATGTACTGCTCGTTCAGCGCCAGGGCGACATCCTTGGCTTCGCCACCGGCAGTGGCGTAGTAGTAACCGGCGATGCCTTGCATCTCCGGGAACTCGCCGACCATCTCGGTGGCCAGGTCGCACTTGCAGAGGATGCCGGCGCGGGCGGCGTTGGTCGCGTCACCGCCGATGCGCTCGGCGATGTAGGCGGCCAGCTTGGAGACGCGCTCGGCCTTCTCGTACACGGTGCCGAGTTGGGCCTGGAACACCACGTTCTTCAGGCGGGCGTTGAAGGCTTCCAGCGGCTGCTTCTGGTCCTGCTTGAAGAAGAACTCGGCGTCGGTCAGGCGCGGGCGCACCACCTTCTCGTTGCCGGAGACGATGTGCTCCGGTGCCTTGCTCTCGACGTTGGCCACGGTGATGAAGCGCGGCAGCAGCTTGCCGTTGGCGTCCAGCAGGCAGAAGTACTTCTGGTTGTCCTGCATGGTGGTGATCAGTGCTTCCTGCGGCACGGCGAGGAAGCGTTCCTCGAAGGAGCACACCAGCGGGACCGGCCACTCGACCAGCGCGGTCACTTCGTCCAGCAGGTCGGCCGGGACGATGGCGCTGCCCTTCTGCTCGGCGGCCAGCTCGGCGACGCGCTTGGAGATGATCTCGCGGCGCTCGGCGAAGTCGGCCAGCACGTGGGCGCTGCGCAGGTCTTCCAGGTAGTTGGCCGGGGCGCTGATGCGCACGTTGGCCGGATTGTGGAAGCGATGGCCGCGGGATTCGCGACCGGCTTTCTTGGTGAGGATCTCGCAGTCGACGACGTCATCGCCGAACAGCATCACCAGCCACTGGGTCGGACGCACGAACTCTTCACGACGGGCAGCCCAGCGCATGCGCTTGGGAATCGGCAGCTCGTTCAGCGAGGTTTCGACGACGCCCGGCAGCAGGCCCACGGCTGGCTGGCCGGGGATGCTCTGGCTGAACTTGAGCTTCGGGCCGCTCTTGTCGATCTGCTCCAGGTCCACGCCGCACTTCTTGGCGAAGCCCAGGGCGGCCTGGGTCGGGTTGCCGCTGGCGTCGAAGGCAGCCTGCAGCGGCGGGCCGTCGAGGTTCACGGTACGGTCGGGCTGCTGCACGGCAAGCTGGTCGATCTGCACGGCCAGGCGGCGCGGCGCGGCGTAGCAGCGGGCGGCGGCGTAAGTCAGGCCGGCGGCCTTCAGGCCCTTCTCGATGCCGGCCAGGAAGGCTTCACCGAGGCTCTTCAGCGCCTTGGGTGGCAGCTCTTCGGTGCCCAGTTCGACGAGGAAATCCTTCGCGCTCATTATTCGGCCTCCTTCAGCTTGGCCAGTACTTCGTCACGCAGTTCGGGTGTGGCCATCGGGAAGCCGAGGCGGGCGCGGGCCTGCAGGTAGCTCTGCGCCACGGCGCGGGCCAGGGTGCGCACGCGCAGGATGTAGCGCTGACGCTCGGTCACCGAGATGGCGCGGCGAGCGTCCAGCAGGTTGAAGGTATGCGAGGCCTTGAGGACCATCTCGTAGGTAGGCAGCGGCAGTTGCAGCTCGATCAGGCGGTTGGCTTCGCTTTCGTAGAAGTCGAACAGCTCGAACAGCTTCTCGACGTTGGCGTGTTCGAAGTTGTAGGTCGACTGCTCCACTTCGTTCTGGTGGAACACATCGCCATAGGTGACCTTGCCGAACGGGCCATCGGCCCACACCAGGTCATACACCGAGTCGACGCCCTGGATGTACATGGCCAGGCGTTCCAGGCCGTAAGTGATCTCACCGGTGACCGGGTAGCACTCGATGCCGCCCACTTGCTGGAAGTAGGTGAACTGGGTGACTTCCATGCCGTTCAGCCAGATTTCCCAGCCCAGACCCCAGGCGCCGAGGGTCGGCGATTCCCAGTTGTCCTCGACGAAACGGATGTCGTGCACCAGCGGGTCGATGCCGATGGCCTGCAGCGAGCCCAGGTACAGCTCCTGGAAGTTTTCCGGGTTGGGCTTCAGGACCACCTGGAACTGGTAGTAGTGCTGCAGGCGGTTGGGGTTCTCGCCGTAGCGGCCGTCGGTGGGGCGGCGGCTGGGTTGCACGTACGCCGCGTTCCAGGTTTCCGGGCCCACGGCGCGGAGGAAGGTAGCGGTGTGGAAGGTGCCGGCGCCTACTTCCATGTCGTAGGGCTGCAGCACCACACAGCCCTGATCGGCCCAGTATTTTTGCAGGGCGAGGATCAGGTCCTGGAAGGTGGGCACGGCGGGCGTAGTCTGGCTCACGAATTTCACCTGTGCTGGATATGCGACTAAAACCCGGCAGTATACCCCAAGACGCCTGCAGCTTGGGCTTCTCAGCGATTTCCGGCCGCCCGGCGGAAGTTCACGAATCGACCGGAAAATTTGCCGGATGACTGTATTTTCATACAGTGAATTGTCTATAGTCGGGCTTTCCCTGTCAGGACGATCGCCATGCCCCGCTGCTTCTGGTGTAACGACGACCCGCTGTACATCGCCTACCACGATGCCGAATGGGGAGTGCCCCAGCGCGATCCGCGGGCGTTGTTCGAGATGCTCATCCTCGAAGGCGCGCAGGCGGGGCTTTCGTGGATCACCGTGCTGAAGAAGCGCGAGCGCTACCGTGAGGTGCTGTTCGGCTTCGACCCCGAGCGCCTGGCGCGCATGAGCGACGAGGAGATCGAGGAGCGCATGCAGGACCCGGGCATCATCCGCAACTTCGCCAAGCTCAAGGCGGCGCGCCAGAACGCCCGGGCCTGGCTGGAGCTGGATGACCCGGTGACGTTCCTCTGGTCCTTCGTCGGCGGTAAGCCCAAGGTCAATCACTTCAGCGAACGCGGCCAGGTGCCGGCGGTGACGCCCGAGGCCGAGGCGATGAGCAAGGCGCTGCGCAAGGCCGGTTTCAATTTCGTTGGCCCGACCATCTGCTACGCCTTCATGCAGGCCACCGGCATGGTGATGGACCACACCACCGACTGCGACCGCTACAACCAGCTGACCCCCGCCTAAGGCAGCGTCCTGGATGTAGTCGCAGACCTGCAACGTCACGCCGTCGCGCGTGACGACGAAGCAGCGCTGCAAACCTTCTGCTCCCACGCGCTTGCGCAGTTGGATCTGCTCGATGCGGTAACCGGTTGCGCGGAAGCAGTCTTCCGACGGGTGCAGCTTGCGCGTCGGCCGCAGCCAACTGGGCCAGGCCGCCAGCGCGGCGAGCAGCAACCACCTCCAGCCGAACAGGCGGCGCGTCATGCCGCCCTCCTCCGCCACCACCACGCACTGAGCCCAGTGAGCCCCAGGCGCCGGGATCGGGTGTGCCCGGCACCGCGCTGCCGATGGCGCTGTCGTTCACGCCCTGGGGCAACGGCAGGAGTTCATCGACGGGCTGGCTCGCCTGCGGATCCGGGCCTTGTTTTCATTCGAGGAGCTGTCGTCGGCAGCCAGCACCGTCAGGCTGGCGCCCATCGCCAGCAGGCAGCACAGCCGTGCAAGTAAGGTTCGGGTACGCATCGCGGGCCTCCGGGCCTGTGGATCGGATGGCCGCAGGTTGCGCGCGCGGTGTGGGCGCCGCGTGTTCGCTCTGTGCTGATTGGGTGGAGGCGGCCGGCGATGCCCGAAATGCCGGCGCGAGCGGCTACAATGGCCGCCATCTGCTTGAAGGAGTTTTCCGTGGAGAAATTCAAGGGCGCACTGGTGGTGGGCTTCCTGCGGTTGTTCGCCATGCTGCCGTGGCGCGCGGTGGGCGCATTGGGCGCGGGTATTGGCTGGCTGATGTGGAAGCTGCCCAACCGCTCCCGCGAGATCGTTCGGATCAACCTGTCGCACTGCTTCCCCGAGCTGTCCGCAGCCGAGCTGGAAAAGCTCGTCGGCCGGAGTCTGATGGACATCGGCCGCACGCTCACCGAGAGCGCCTGCGCCTGGATGTGGTCGCCGCAGAAATCGCTGCAGTACATCCGCGAAGTGGAAGGCATGGAAGTGCTGGAAGAAGCGCTGGCCTCCGGTGACGGCCTGGTCGGCATCACCAGCCACCTGGGTAACTGGGAAGTGCTCAACCACTTCTACTGCTCCTACGCCAAGCCGATCATCTTCTACCGCCCGCCCAAGCTGAAGGCGGTGGACGACCTGCTGAAGAAGCAGCGCGTGCAGCTGGGCAACCGCGTAGCGCCGTCCACGCCCGAAGGCATCAAGAGCGTGATCAAGGAAGTGAAGAATGGCGGCTGCGTCGGCATTCCCTGTGACCCGGAACCGGACCTCGGCTCGGGCCTGTTCGTGCCCTACCTGGGTACCACCGCGCTGACCAGCAAGTTCGTGCCGTCGCTGCTCTCGCGCGGCAAGGCGCGCGGGGTGTTCTTCCACGCCGTGCGCCTGCCCGATGGCAGCGGCTACAAGGTGATCCTCGAAGCGGCGCCGGCGGACATGTACGACAAGGACATGGCAGTGTCGGTGGCAGCCCTCAGCCGTGAGCTGGCCAAGTACGTGCGCGCCTACCCGAGCCAGTACATGTGGACCATGAAGCGCTTCAAGAAGCGGCCCGAAGGCGAGGCGAAGTGGTACTGAGCGCGCGTCGCTCAATCGACCCGATAGGCACGGCGCCCCTGGATTATTGAAGCGTGGGGCGTCAGGCTGAACGTCCCACGCTCCAGGAACCCCCCCCATGCTCGGCCTGCCGACCACCGCCACCGCGCCGTTCTGTCCCTCGGAAGTCAAAGGCAGCATCCAGGTTGCGGCCAGCGCGCCATTGTGGAAGCGCATCCTGCAGTTCGCCGGCCCCGGCCTGCTGGTCTCCATCGGCTACATGGACCCGGGCAACTGGGCCACCGCCATCGAGGCCGGCTCCGGTTTCGGCTACCAGTTGCTGTTCGTGGTGCTGTTGTCGAGCCTCGCGGGGATGGTCCTGCAGTGCCTGGCCATGCGTCTGGGAATCGTCACTGGCCAGGACTTGGCGCAGCTGTCGCGCAGTCGCTACAGCCTGGGCGGCGCTCGCCTGCAATGGCTGCTGGCGGAACTGTCGATCGTCGCCACGGACCTTGCCGAAGTGCTCGGCTGCGCCCTCGCCTTCCACCTGTTGCTGGGTGTCGACCTGGTCACCGGCGTCATCCTCACCGCCTTCGACACGCTCATCGTGCTCGGCCTCAAGGGCCAGCGCTTCCGCCACCTGGAAGCGATCATGCTCGGCCTGATCATCACCATCAGCGGCTGCTACCTGGTCGAGCTGATTCTCATCAAGCCACACTGGCCGGACGTTGCCGCCGGCTTCCTGCCCAGCTGGGACGCCATCAGCCAACGCGAGCCGCTGTACCTGGCCATCGGTATCCTCGGCGCCACGGTGATGCCGCACAACCTCTACCTGCACTCTTCGATCGTGCAGACGCGCCAGGTCAGCGGCAGCAACGGCAAGGCTGCGGCGATCCGCCTGACGCGCATCGACACCGTGGTCTCGCTGAGTCTCGCGCTACTGATCAACGCCGCCATCCTGATCCTCGCCGCCGCGGCCTTCCACGAGAACGGCCACACCGGCGTCACCGAGATCCAGGACGCCTACCGCCTGCTTGAGCCGCTGGTGGGTACCGGGCTGGCGGCGATTCTCTTCGGCGTTGCGCTGCTCGCTTCGGGGCAGAGTTCCACCTTCACCGGCACCATCGCCGGGCAGGTGATCATGGAAGGCTTCCTGCAGATGAAGATTCCCTGCTGGCAGCGCCGCCTGATCACCCGCGCGCTGGCGCTGATCCCGGCGCTGATCGGCGTTCTGATGCTGGGCGACAAGGCGATCGGCAAGCTGCTGGTGCTCAGCCAGGTGGTGCTCAGCCTGCAACTGCCCTTCGCACTCTGGCCGCTGATCCGCTTCACCAGCGATCGCGCGCTGATGGGCGAGTTCGTCAACAGCCTGCTGACCCGCGTGCTGGCGTGGACCTTGTTCTGTGTCATCAGCGCCGCCAATCTCTGGCTGCTGCTGCAACTGCTGGCTTGACCTGACCCATGGGTTTGAGGCCCATTAATGCGCTGACATTCAGGACGGATGCCATCCATGGCCAACCAAAGGCAGTACCCGCGGACCCCGATGAAGTGCCGGATCAAGATCAGCCACCCCGACTTCGGCGACGTGTTCGGCCACACCCGTGATTTGTCGGACGGCGGCGTCTACGTTCGCCATGAAGTGCTCGCCGCATTGCCCGCGGGGACGCGCGTCACCGGCCAGGTGCAGGACATGCCCTTCGATGCACCGATTCTTGAGATGGAAGTGATGCGCACCGACGCCGAGGGCGCCGGCTTCCGCTTCGTCGCAGACGCCTGAAGGCTGCTTTTTGTAGGAACGAGCAAGGGCTAGGCGCCCCTTCGGTCCTACAGGTAAGGCAAAGCCTCCGAATCCATCAGTTCGCCTCGTTCACCGCACTCAGGAACGCCCGCGTCCGCTCGTGCTTCGGGTTGCCGAAGAACTGCTGCGGGCTGCCCTGCTCGAGGATGCTGCCCTGGTGGAAGAAGCACACGCGGTCGGCGAACTCGCGGGCGAAGCCCATCTGGTGGGTGACCATGAGCATCGTCAGGTTGTGCTCGGCGCCCAGCTTGCGCACCACGTTGAGCACTTCACCGCACAGCTCCGGGTCCAGCGCCGAGGTCACCTCGTCGAACAGCATCACCTTGGGCCGCATCGCCAGGGCACGGGCGATGGCCACGCGCTGCTGCTGGCCGCCGGAAAGCTGCGAAGGATAGTGCTCGAGCTTGTTGCCCAGGCCGACCATCTCGAGCAGCTCCACCGCCCGCTCGCGCGCTTCGTCGCGGCGCATGCCGAGCACCTGCACCGGCGCTTCCATCACATTGCGCAGCGCGCTCATGTGCGGGAACAGATTGAAGCTCTGGAACACCATGCCGATCTTGCTGCGCACCTTGCGCACGTGGCTTTCCGGCGCGCGCACCAGGGCGTCGTTGCGCTTGACGTGGGTCAGCGGTTCGCCGTCCACCTCGATCACGCCGCTGTCGATGCTCTCCAGGGTCATCAGCGCGCGCAGCAGGGTCGACTTGCCCGAGCCGCTGGGGCCGATGATGGCGACCTTCTCGTTGGCGCCCACTTCCAGGTTGAGGTCCTTGAGCACGCTGAAGCTGCCGTAGCTCTTGCACACGTTGCGGAAGCTGACCATGGGCTGGGCTGCCTCGGCGCGCGCGGTCGGCGAATCCTCGGTGGCGATGCGGGAGGACATGGCTCCGGCAGTTTGCAGGGAGTGAACAGTCATCGGTTTTCCTCCGGAAGAGTCAGTCATGGCAGCGCCGTGCGTTTTTCCACCTGGCGCACGACGCTGGCCAGGCTGATGGAGATGAGCAGGAAGAACACCCCGACCAGGGTGATCGGCTCCAGGTAGCGGAAGCTGTCGGAGCCTATGTTCTTCGCCTGCTGCATGATTTCCACCACCGTGATCGCGGAGAGCACCGGGGTGTCCTTGAACATGGCGATCAGGTAGTTGCCCAGCGCCGGCAATACCGGGCGGATGGCCTGGGGCAGGATCACTTCGCGGTAGGCCTTGAAGGGCGAGAAATTCAGCGCGGTAACCGCCTCCCATTGCCCGCGCGGCACCGCTTCCAGACCGGCGCGGTAGACCTCGGCGGTGTAGCAGGCGTAATGCAGGGCGATGCCCAGGGTGCCGGCCACCAGTGCGGTCATGCTCAGCCCGTAGAGCGGCAGCACGTAGAACAGGAAGTACACCTGGATCAGCAGCGGCGTGCTGCGGATGAATTCGATCAGCCAGGCCGCCGGCCAAGAAAGCCACGCGTGGCGGCTGCGCCGGGCGATGGCGAAGAGCAGGCCGAACACCACCGCCAGGGCGAAGCCCACCAGGGTGATGGCGATGGTGCGCAGCGAGGCGTGCAGCAGTTGCGGCAGGATCTGCCAGGCGAAGTCCCAGTCGAAGAGTTTCATCACAGGCCTCCGTGGATGCGGCCGTGCCCCAGCCAGCGCTCCAGGCGCCGCATGAGGAAGACGATGAGCTGGGCCATGACGAAGTACAGCACCAGGGTGAGGGCGAAGATCTTCATGGTCTCGAAGGTCGCCTGGTCCAGTTGGCGCGCGCGGAAGGTCAGGTCCGAGAGGGTGATCAGCGACACCAGCGAGGTGTTCTTCAGCAGCTCGATCAGCAGGTTGGTGCCCGGCGGAATCGCGCAGAGCAGCGCCTGCGGCAGAATGATCCGACGAAAGCGCGTGAACGGTGTCATGTTCAGCGCCAGCGCCGCCTCGTACTGTCCCTTGGGTACCGAGCCGATGGCGCCGCGCATGACTTCCGCGCCGTAGGCGCCGATGTGCAGGCCCAGGCCGATGATCGCCACGCTGTAGGCGCTCATCTCCAGGTTGAACGGCGGCAACGGCAGCACAAAGTACAGCCAGAACAGCTGCACCAGCAGCGATGTGCCGCGGAACAGCTCGATGTAGCCGATCGCCAGCCAGCGTACCGCCGGCCACGGCGCGAGCCGGCCGAGCGCGGCAAGAATGGCGGCGGCCACCGCCAGCAGGGAACCGAAGACAGTCACCTGGACGGTGACCCAGGCGCCCTGCAGCAGCAGAGGAAGTAATTCACCCATGATGCGCATCCTGTAACGACAGGTTCGACTCAATGGCCGGCCGGGCGCGTCCTATGGCAGGCGCGCGCCCGCGACGGTCACTGTTTGCAGAGCTCGGCAGCGGTCTTGTCGGTGACGTTGGACTTGTCGAAGCCGAACGGTTTCACCGTCGCCAGGTGCTCGGCGCCACCCAGCCAGCCCTTGAGCTGCTGGTTCACCGCGTCGCGCAGGTCCTTGTCCTCCGGGCGGAAGGCCAGGGCGCCGTAGCCGATGTGCGCAGGGTCGTCCTTGAAGTCGCTGATGGCTTCCACCGCGTCACCGCCCTTGGCCGCCAGGCCCTTCATGGTCAGCGCAGTGCCGACGCTGGCATCGGCGCGGCCGGCGCGCACGGCCTGCAATTGTGCGGTGGTATCCGGCACCTGGACGATCTGCTCTTCCGCCACGCCTTCGGCGCGGGCGTAGCCCATCTCGGCGGTGCCGGACATGATCGCCAGCTTCACGTCCGGATTGTTCTTCACGTCGGCGTAGCTGTGCAGGTTCTTCGGGTTGCCCTTCTTCACCAGCAGGGTGTCGGGAATCTGGTAGTGGGGGTCGGTGAAGATCACCTGCTGGCAACGCGGCGGGGTGATGTACATGCCGGCAGCGATCACGTCGAAGCGGCCGGCGCGCAGGCCGGGGATCAGCGCGCCCCATTCGGTGAGCACCGGCTCGATCTTCTTCACGCCCATTTTCGTGAAGATCTGCGTGGCGATTTCCGGGGATTCCCCAGTGACCTTGCCGGACGTCTCGGTGTAGGCGAAGGGCGCTTCGTTGGCGTAGCCGATGCGCACGGTGCCGGTGCTCTGGATGCGTTCCAGGGTGGTTTCGGCGTAGCTGCCGGCGCTGGCCAGGGCGCCGGCGGCGAGGGTACAGGCGAGGCTCAGGCGGCGCAGGAAAACAGGGGCGGTACTCATCTTCGGATCTCCTGGACTTCTCTTGCCGAACGCTCATGGCGCGCGGCGATGGATGGCAGGTAGCAATGTCGTACGACTGTTGTTCTTGTAGGTCGGGCCCCGGGTGGGGCCTTCCGAAGTTCTCTCGGCGCTGTCGCAGACGTTGCCGAGAAGCTCGACGCCAGACTAAGGCCGGGCGCCTTGCGGCTCTTCCCGATCGACAGCTGCGCGGCGGGAAAAAGCCACCGTCGCGACGAACGCATCCGAAGGTTTTTTCTGCGCGGGCCTGACAATGCGACCCGGTGTGCCATGCGGTGTCCTGCGCCCGAGCATACGCAAGCCACTTCTTTATCGACATTGCACTAGGACAATTGCCGCCGGTGTGCCGGTCGGTCACTCTGCACCCCTGACCAGACGGAGCGCTGAAGATGGAAGCCTGGCGTCGCGCCCTGGCCGACCTGCGGGTCGGCGAATCCAAGTACAAGACATTGGTGCAGGCCATTGCCGGCGACATCGAGCAGGGCCGCCTGAGCGACGGCCAGCGCCTGCCGCCGCAGCGCCACGTCGCCGATGGCCTGGGGATCAGCGTGCAGACGGTGACCAATGCCTACAAGGAGCTGGAGCGCCAGGGTCTGGTGCGCTGCGAGGTGGGGCGTGGCAGCTTCGTCTCGCGGCGGATGACCGAGGGCATGGCCCATTACATGGTCGACCACCCCGAGCGCGCACTGGTGGATTTCTCCATCGCCAGCATCGTCCACACGCGCGAGCACGACCGCCTCTGGCAGGACACCTGCCGCGCGCTGGCGCAGGAAACCGACCAGCCCTGGATGCGCGCCTGCCGCCCGGTCGCCGGCTTCGATGCGCACCGCGATGCCGGTGTGCAATGGCTGGCGCAGCTGGGCCTGCAACGCGAGCGCGATGACGTGCTGATCACCAACGGCGCCGCCCACGGCATCTTCCTCGCGCTCGCCTCACTGGCCGGGCCGGATGACGTGGTGCTCTGCGAACAGCTCACCGACCACGGCGTGATCGGCAATTCCCAGGTACTGGGTTTTACCCTGAAGGGCGTGGAGATCGACAAGCAGGGCATCGACCCCGAGCACTTCGAAGACCTCTGCGCGAACGAGCGCATCACCGCGCTGGTCTGCACGCCCAACCTGAACAACCCGACCTCCTGCCTGATGCCCGACGCGCGCCGCCGCGAGATCGCCGCCATCGCCCAGCGCTACGGCGTTCACGTGATCGAAGACGACGTCTACGGCCCGCTGCTTGGTGAGCGCCGCCCGCCGCCACTCAGCCACTACCTGCCGGACCTGTCGTTCTACTGCACCAGCTTCACCAAGAGCGTGCTGACCGGCCTGCGCATCGGTTACCTGGCCATGCCGCGGCGGCTGGCACTGCGCACCGAGAGCATCCTGCGGGTGAACAGCTGGATGGCCACGCCGTTGCTGGCGGAAGTCGCCTCGCGGTGGATTCGCAATGGCAACGCCCAGGCGCTGATCGGCCTGCAGCGCCAGGTGCTGGAGAAGCGCCAGGGCTTGGTGCGCGACCATCTTGGCGAGCATCTGCGCGGTTGCGATCCGCATTCCCTCAGCGCCTGGATCGGCATTCCCGAGCATTGGGAGCTGGACAGCCTGGTGCGCGAGCTGCGCCATCGGCACATCGCCGTCACGCCACCCGATCCCTTCATGGTGCGCGGCACGCCCAGGCCTCGCGCGGTGCGTTTGTGCATGGGGGCGGAGTGCAGCGACGAGCGCATGGTGTCCGCGCTGGAGGACATGCGCGAGCTGTTCGGGCAGTACCCGAAGATTCACGATTTCTGACGTGGCTGTTTTGTAGGAGCGAGCTTGCTCGCGAACCCGCCCAGCGCCAGAGCCGCCGGGGAGCACGGTTCGCGAGCAAGGGCTAGGCGCCCCCCTCGCTCCTACGAAAATCCCTCTGCGAACGACATCGTCCTAGTACATTCATCGCGACAATTTCCCGCCCCTACACTCGGCCCCACTGCATTCCCCGGAGGTCGAGATGGAGCCGATTCCCCTCGTCGAGCTGTACCGCGCACGCCAGCGCATCCAGGGCCTGGTGCGGCAGACGCCGCTGGAGCATTCGCCCAGCCTGTCGTGCCTGCTCGGCGCGCCGGTGTACCTCAAGCTCGAATCCCAGCAGATCACCGGCAGCTTCAAGCTGCGCGGCGCGAGCAACGCGATCGCTCAGCTTCGCGATGAGCAGAAGGCCAAGGGCGTGGTCGCGGCCTCCACCGGCAACCACGGCCGGGCGCTGGCCCACGCCGCGCGCATGCTCGGCGTGCACGCCAGCATCTGCCTGTCGCAGTTGGTGCCGGCGAACAAGGTGCAGGCCATCCGCGAACTGGGCGCTGAAGTCTGCATTATCGGCAACAGCCAGGACGACGCCCAGGCCGAAGCCGAACGCATTGCCCGTGAGCAGGGCGCGGCGCTGCTGCCGCCCTTCGATCACCCACAGATCATCGCCGGCCAGGGCACCCTGGGCCTGGAAATCCTCGAACAACTGCCGGACGTGCGCCAGGTGCTGGTACCGCTCTCCGGCGGCGGCCTGTTCGGTGGCGTGGCGCTGGCGCTCAAGCAGGCGGACCCGAGCATCCGCGTGCACGGCATCAGCATGCGCCGAGGCGCCGCCATGGCCGCCAGCCTCGCCGCTGGCCACCCGGTGGACGTGGAAGAGTTGCCGACCCTGGCCGACTCCCTCGGTGGCGGTATCGGCCTGGACAACCGCTACACCTTCGCACTCGCCCGTGACTACTGCGACCAGTTGCACCTGCTCGACGAGCCCTCCATTGCCGCCGGTATCCGTCACGCCTACCGCGAGGAGCGGCAGGTGGTCGAAGGCGCCGCCGCCGTTGGCATCGCCGCGCTGCTGGACGGCCTGATCGAGCCGGTCGGCCCGGTGGTGGTGGTGGTCAGCGGCCGCAACATTGCCATCGAACAACACCAACAGATCCTCGAGGAAACTGCCCATGGCTGACGTCACCCTGCTCAGCGAAGCCGACCTGCGCGCCTGCGTGGCGATAGACCGGGAGAGCCTCGACGCCGTCGAACAGGCCTTCCGCCTGCTGGCCACGGCACCGGTGGCGATGCCGCCGATCCTTCGCCTGGACGTGCCCGAGCACAACGGCGAAGTCGACGTGAAGACCGCCTACCTGCCGGGCCTGCCGCGCTTCGCCATCAAGGTCAGCCCCGGCTTCTTCGACAATCCCAAGCTGGGCCTGCCCAGCCTCAACGGCATGATGATGCTGCTGTCCTCGAAAACCGGCCTGCTCGACGCGCTGCTGCTGGATAACGGCTACCTCACCGCCGTGCGTACCGCCTGCGCCGGCGCAGTGGCGGCCAAATGGCTGGCCCGCGAGGACTCGCGCCAGGTCGCGCTGATCGGCGCCGGGGAACAGGCGCGGCTGCAGCTCAAGGCGCTGTGCCTGGTGCGGCCCATCGAAGGCGCCAGCGTCTGGGCGCGGGACATCGCCAAGGCGCGGCAATGTGCGGAAGAGCTGAGCGGCAGCCTGGGCATTGCGGTCACGCCTTGCGCCAGCGTCGACGAAGCGCTGGAAGGCGCCGACATCGCCATCACCACCACGCCCAGCCGCGAACCGCTGATCCAGAAAAAACACCTGCGCCCCGGCCTGCACATCACCGCCATGGGTTCCGACGCCGAGCACAAGAACGAGATCGCCGCCCAAGCGCTGGCCGCCGTCGACCACTACGTCGCCGACCGCCTCAGCCAGACCCTGGTGCTGGGCGAGCTGCACCACGCGGTAGCGGCCGGCGAGGTCAGCCTCGACGCCGATTTCGCCGAGCTGGGCCAGGTGATCGCCGGGCAACGCCAGGGCCGTGAGCGCGCCGAGGACATCACCCTCTGCGACCTCACCGGCACCGGCGCCCAGGACACGGCCATCGCCGGCCTCGCCTTCCAGCGGGCACAGCGGATGGGCAAGGGATTCCGTTTCAGCAGCTGAGAATTTTTCGTCCCGCTTCGCGGGAAGAGCGCCCTCGCCCTAACCCTCTCCCGCAAGCGGGAGAGAGGACCGTCAGGTGCAGGATGAAGCCGCGGCGTCAGCCGGCTCGGACTGCCCCCTCTCCCTCTGGGAGAGGGTTGGGGTGAGGGGAACCAAAAGTCTCGGGCTATCCCGACGAAGCCCGACAACGATTCCCCCAAGAGGATTTCCGCATGTCCGAAATCGTCGTCAACCTCCCCTTCAGCCGGGAGGAGTATGCCCAGCGGATCGCCAAGGTCCGCGCCAGCATGCAACAGCGCGGCATTGAACTGCTGCTGGTTACCGATCCATCGAACATGGCCTGGCTGACCGGCTACGACGGCTGGTCCTTCTACGTGCACCAGTGCGTGCTGCTGGCGCTGGACGGCGAGCCGGTCTGGTTCGGCCGCGGCCAGGACGCCAACGGCGCGCGGCGCACCGTGTTCATGCAGGCGGACAACATCGTCGGCTACCCCGACCACTACGTGCAGTCCACCGAACGCCATCCGATGGATTACCTGTCCCGTGAGGTCATCGCGGCGCGCGGCTGGGCGAACAAGACCATCGGCGTGGAGATGGACAACTACTACTTCAGCGCCGCCGCCTTCCGCTCGCTGCAGGCGAACCTGCCGAACGCCAGGTTCGTCGATGCCACGGCCCTGGTGAACTGGCAGCGCGCGGTGAAGTCGCCGCGCGAGATCGAGTACATGCGCGTCGCCGCGCGCATCGTCGAGAAGATGCACGCGCACATCGTCGAGCGCATCGAACCGGGCATGCGCAAGAATGAGCTGGTCGCCGAGATCTACAGTACCGGCATCCTCGGCGCCGACGGCCACGGCGGCGATTACCCCGCCATCGTCCCGCTGCTGCCCACCGGCGCCGACGCCAGCGCACCGCACCTGACCTGGGACGACACGCCCTTCGAGCGCGGCGCTGGCACCTTCTTCGAGATCGCCGGCTGCTACAAGCGCTACCACTGCCCGCTGTCGCGCACGGTGTTCCTCGGCAAGCCGCCGCAGCATTTCCTCGATGCGGAAAAAGCCGTGGTCGACGGCATCGCCGCGGGCCTCGACGCAGCGAAGCCGGGCAACACCACCGGCGACATCGCCCGCGCCTTCTTCGGCGTGCTGGAGAAGTTCGGCATCCACAAGGACAGCCGCTGCGGCTATCCCATCGGGATCAGCTATCCGCCGGACTGGGGCGAACGCACCATGAGCCTGCGCCCGAGCGACAACAGCGTGCTGGAACCGGGCATGACCTTCCACTTCATGCCGGGCCTGTGGATGGATGATTGGGGTCTGGAGATCACCGAGAGCATCCTCATCACCGAGCGCGGCGTGGAGACCTTCTGCGACTGCCCGCGCCAGCTGTTCGTGAAGGAGTGAGGCGATGACACAGTCCCTCGATAAAGAGCTGCGCGAAAACCCCATCGCCGCCAGCGTCGATTTCCAGCGCGACGGCGTGCAGCACGGCCACCTCAAGCTGCCCTACTCGCGGGACGATTCGGCCTGGGGCGCAGTGATGATCCCGGTCTGCGTGGTGAAGAACGGCGACGGCCCCACCGCGCTGCTCACCGGCGGCAACCACGGCGACGAATACGAAGGCCCGGTGGCGCTCAGCCGCCTGGCCCAGGAGCTGCGTGCCGAGGACGTGCGCGGCCGGGTGATCATCGTGCCGTTCATGAACACCCCGGCGTTCCACGCCGGCAAGCGCACGTCGCCCATCGATGCCGGCAATCTCAACCGCAGCTTCCCCGGCCGCCCGGACGGCACGGTGACGCAGAAAATCGCCGACTACTTCCAGCGCACCCTGCTGCCGCTGGCGGACGTGGTGCTGGACATCCACTCTGGCGGCCGGACCCTGGATTTCCTGCCCTTCGCCGCCTGCCACGTGCTGCCGGACAAGGCCCAGCAGGAAGCCAGCGAGGCGCTGATGCGCGCCTTCGCCGCACCCTACGCCATGCGCATGCTGGAGCTGGATGCGGTGGGCATGTACGACAGCGCCGCCGAGGAACAGGGCAAGCTGTTCGTCACCACCGAACTGGGTGGCGGTGGCACCAGCAGCGCGCGCACCGTGGCCATCGCCCGGCGTGGTGTGCGCAACCTGCTGGTTGAGGCTGGCATTTTGTGTGGCGAGATCGAGCCGGCGAAGTCGGTGATGCTCGACATGCCCGACGCTGACTGTTTCGTCGCCAGCGAGCACGGCGGCCTGCTGGAGATGTGCCGCGACCTGGGCGAGCGTGTCGAGCGTGGCGAAGTGCTGGCGCGGGTGCATGACGTGCTGCGCACCGGCGCCGCGCCGGTGGAGTACCGCGCCAAGCGCAGCGGCATCCTCGCCGCGCGGCATTTCCCCGGCCTGGTGCAGAGTGGCGACACCCTGGCGGTGGTCGCCGAGGTACTGGACTGAACGGGAGCCCGTCATGATCAAGCTCGACCGCTACGACCTGAAGATCCTGCGCATCCTCGCTGGCGACGGGCGCATCACCAAGTCGAGCCTGGCCGAGGCGATCAACCTCTCGGTCAGCCCGGCCTGGGAGCGTGTGCGCAAGCTGGAGGAGGCCGGGTTGATCAAGGGCTACCGCGCGCAGATCGACTGGCCGGTGCTGTTCAAGCAGCAGCAGGTGCTGGTGGAGATCACCCTGGCGCGGCATACCGCGCAGGACATGAGGCGTTTCGAGCAGCGCCTGCAGCAGTCGCCGGAGGTCGGCTTCTGCTACGCCACCGGTGGCGGGGTGGATTACATCGCGATGATCCAGGCGCGCGACATCGACCACTACCAGCGCTTCATCGACCAGCTGTTGCTGGAGGACGTGGGGATCGAGCGCTACTTCACCTATATCGTCACCAAGGTGATCAAGACCCAGGAGGCGGCGATTCCCGCCGAGGCGCTGGAGGCAGGTTCCCTTTAGGAGCGAGCTTGCTCGCGAACCCGCCCAGCTCCAGCGCGGCCGGTGAAGCCGTTCGCGAGCAAGCTCGCTCCTGCAAAACCAAAGACCGCTGACCCGCGGGAGGGGGCTGGGGCGGAGAAAGCCCCGTGCACCTGAATTCATCTGAACAAAAATTGCACAACAAAACCTGACTTTGCGGTCCGGATCGTATACAATGCGCGCCGCTCGGCATGGTGCCGGGCATGGGTTCCCTCACCCCATCGACGAAAAAGGCCCAAGCATGTCGGCATCCCTTCCGGCGGCACGGCGCGGCGCACTCGCCGGCCTGGTCGCGTTCCACATCCTGATCATCATCGCCAGCAACTACCTGGTGCAGCTGCCAATGACCCTCTTTGGCTGGCACACCACCTGGGGCGCGTTCAGCTTCCCGTTCATCTTCCTGGCCACCGACCTCACCGTCCGCCTGCTCGGCAAGCGCCCGGCACGGCTGGTCATCGCGCGGGTGATGATCCCGGCGCTGCTGGCTTCCTACGTCATTTCGGTGATCTTCCAGGAAGGCGCCTTCAGAGGTTTCGCCTCGCTGGGCGAATTCAACACCTTCGTGGCGCGGATCTCCCTGGCCAGCTTCCTGGCCTACGTATTCGGGCAGATCCTCGACATCCAGGTCTTCGACCGCCTGCGCCGCCTGCGCCAGTGGTGGATCGCCCCGGTGGTCTCGACCCTGTTCGGCAACCTGCTGGACACCTTCACCTTCTTCTCCATCGCCTTCTGGCACAGCGACAACGCCTTCATGGCCGAGCACTGGGTGGAGATCGCCTGGGTCGACTACGGCGTGAAGCTCGCGGTCATGCTGATGCTCTTCGTGCCGCTCTACGGCATGCTGCTCAGCGCCATCACCCGCAACCTGCGTCGCGCCGCCACGGCCTGACGCCACCCGAAAAAGCCCAACAGCGGCGGCAGAACTGCAAAAAGATTTGCCGCCGCCGTCCCCCGCTTAGGAAAAAACCGCGCGCCCGCGGCCCCTAGGATGGTTCCCATGCCATCCGCCCAGGAGCCGCCGCCATGTCCTACGCCCATCCCCTGCTGTTCAAGTCGCTCTGCTACGTGAACGGCCATTGGCTGCACAGCGCCAGCGGCGCCAGCATCGCCGTCGACAACCCCGCAACCCGCGAAGCCATCGGCCACGTGCCGCTGCTCGACCGCGAACAGATCGTCGGCGCCATTGACGCTGCCGCCGCGGCCTTCCCGGCCTGGCGCGCGCGCAGCCTGGATGAGCGTGGCGCCCTGCTGCGCCGCTGGGCCGAACTGATCCTCCTGCACCGCGACGACCTTGCGCAGATCCTCAGCCTGGAACAGGGCAAGCCGCTGGCCGAGGCCCTTGGCGAGATCGACTACGCCGCCAGCTTCATCCCCTGGTTCGCCGAAGAGGCGCGCCGGCTGAACGGCCGCAACATCCCCAGCCACATCCCCAATGCGCACCTGGGCACGGTGGTCGAGCCGGTGGGCGTCGCCGCGCTGCTGACGCCGTGGAACTTCCCCTCGGCGATGATCACCCGCAAGGCCGCCGCCGCCCTCGCCGCCGGCTGCAGCGTGGTGGTCAAACCGGCACACGAGACGCCTTATTCCGCGTTCGCTTTGGCACAGCTGGCCGAAGAAGCCGGCTTCCCCGCCGGCGTGTTCAACGTGGTGCTGGGCGAGCCGCAGATGGCCATGGAAACCCTGGTCGGCGACAGCCGCGTGCGCGCCGTGAGCTTCACCGGCTCGACCCGCGTGGGGAAGCTGGTGCTGCAAGCCGCCGCCCGCGACGTGAAGAAAGTCGCCCTGGAGCTGGGCGGCAACGCGCCCTTCATCGTCCTGCCGGACGCCGATCTGGAGCAGGCGGTGAAGTTCGCCCTCGACGCCAAGTTCCAGACCTCCGGGCAGGACTGCTGCGCGGCCAACCGCATCCTGGTCGCCAGCGAACTCTATGAGCCCTTCCTGCAGCGTTTCGCCCGCGCCGTGCGTGAGCTGCGCGTCGGCCCGGCCAGTGATGTGCGCAGCCAGATCGGCCCGCTGATGCACCAGGGCTCCTTCGACGTCACCTGCGAGCGCGTGCGGGACGCCGTCGACCAGGGCGCGCGCCTGCTCGCCGGCGGCGAACCCCATGCACTCGGCGGCTGGTTCCACCAGCCAACCGTGCTGGCCGACGTCACCCCGCAGATGCGTATCTGGCGCGAGGAAAACTTCGCACCGATTGCCGGTGTGAGCGCCTACGACGACCTGGACGAAGCCGTCCGGCAGGCCAACGACACCGAGTACGGCCTGGCCGCCTACCTGTGTGGGCAACGCCTGGATCACCTCTGGCCGCTGATGCGGCGCCTGGAGTTCGCCATGGTGGCGGTCAACGGCGCCAAGTTCACCGGCCACCCCATTCCCTTCGGCGGCATGAAGGCCTCTGGCCTGGGTCGCGAAGGCGGCAGCGAGGGCTTCGAGCCCTTCGTCGAAACCAAGTACTTCGCCTTGCACCACGGCGCCATCTGACCGGGAGAACACCGCCATGACCGACTACGCCAAGCTGTTCATCGAGGACCGCGCGCACTTCATGCACCCCTCGACCCACGCCCACGATCACGCCAGCGGCTCGCTGCCGGGGCGGATCATCACCGGTGCCTCCGGCGTGCGCATCCGCGATCACCAGGGGCGCGAGCTGCTCGATGCCTTTGCCGGCCTGTACTGCGTGAACATCGGCTACGGCCGCACCGAAGTCGCCGACGCCATCCATGCACAGGCCACGCAGCTGGCCTACTACCACACCTACGTGGGGCACTCTTCCGAGGCGATCATCGAGCTGTCCGCGCGGATCATCCGCGACTGGGCGCCGTCCGGCATGAAGAAGGTCTACTACGGCCTCTCCGGCTCAGACGCCAACGAAACCCAGGTCAAGCTGGTGCGCTACTACAACAACGTGCTGGGCCGGCCGCAGAAGAAAAAGATCCTCTCGCGCCAGCGCGGCTACCACGGCTCGGGCGTCGTCACCGGCAGCCTCACGGGGCTGGCGAGCTTCCACCAGCACTTCGACCTGCCGGTGGACGGCGTGAAGCACACGCTGTGCCCGCACTTCTACAAGGCGCCGGCGGGCATGGACGAAGCGAGCTTCGTCCGCCACTGCGCCCAGGAGCTGGAAAACCTGATCATCGCCGAAGGCCCGGATACGGTGGCCGCCTTCATCGGCGAGCCGGTGATGGGTACCGGCGGCATCATCGTCCCGCCCAAGGGCTACTGGGAGGCGATCCAGGTGGTGCTGGCAAAGTACGACGTGCTGTTGATCGCCGACGAGGTGGTCTGCGCGTTCGGTCGTGTCGGCGACAAGATGGGCAGCCAGCGCTACGGCATGCGCCCGGACCTGATCACCACGGCCAAGGGCCTGACCAGCGCCTATGCGCCACTGTCGGCGGTGATCGTCGGCGAGAAGGTATGGGACGTGATCGATAGCGCGTCCAGCCGCGAAGGCGCCATGGGCCACGGCTGGACCTACTCCGGCCACCCGATCTGCGCCGCGGCGGCGCTGGCCAACCTGAACATCCTCGAGCGGGAGAACATCACCGCCAACGCCGCGGAGGTTGGCGGCTACCTGAACCAGCAACTGCGCCAGACTTTCGAGGGCCACCCGCTGGTGGGTGAAGTGCGCGGCGACGGCATGCTGGCCGCGCTGGAGTTCATGGCCGACCGCGAGGCGCGCACGCCCTTCGACCCGGCGCTGAAGGTCGGCCCGAAGGTGTCGGCTGCTTGCTTGGAGCGCGGCATGATCGCCCGCGCCATGCCCCATGGCGACATCCTCGGTTTCGCCCCGCCGCTGGTGCTCACCCGCGCTGAGGCGGACGAGATCGTCGGCATCGCCAAGTCGGCAGTGGATGCGGTGGCTGCCGAGGTGCTGTAGAGGCTTTGCGTAGAAGCATTGCTTTTTGCTTGCTCGCGAACGGGCTTGGCACCTTAGCCGCCGGGAGGTCCGTTCGCGAGCAGGGGCTAGGCGCCCCCTCGGTCCTACAGGTATCCCCACCGGATTGCGTGGCGGCACCGAAAAGGGCGCTTAGGCGCCCTTTGCCTTGTCCAGCTTGCGCAGGAACACCGTCATTTCCTTCTCCGCCTGCTTATCGCCATGGGCCTGAGCGGCAGCCAGCCCGTCGGTCCAGGCGGTGCGGGCGCCGTCCAGGTCACCCTCGGCCTGCAGCGCCTTGCCCAACAGCTTCCAGGCGGCGGAGTACTTCGGGTCCTGCTCCACGCAGCGGCGCAGGTGCTCGGCGGCCCTCGCCGCGTCGCCGGCATCCAGGTAGCCCTTGCCCAGGCCGAAGCGCAGCAGCGAGTTGTCCACGCCCTTGGCGAGCATCTTTTCCAGTGAATCGATCATGGCGGGCCTCCGTCAGCAGGCCGCCATTCTGCCCCAAGATCAGTGCCTCATGTGCGCCAGAAGGCGGGCGTCAGCAGGATCAGCAGCGAGAACACTTCCAGCCGCCCCAGCACCATCGCCAGGCTCAGCACCAGCTTGGCGCTGCCCGGCAGATGGCCGTAATGCACGGCCGCTTCGCCCAGCGCCGGGCCCAGGTTGTTCAGGCAGGAGGCGAGCGTGGAGAACGCCGTGAGCTGGTCCACGCCCAGGGCGAGCAGCACCAGCATCAGGGTCACGAAGGTCAGCAGGTAGATGGAGAAGAACGCCCACACCGACTCCACCACGCGGTCGGATACCGTGCGCCGCCCCAGCTTGACCAGGAATACCCCGTTGGGATGCAGCAGGCGCAGGAATTCGCGCATGCCCTGGCGGTACACCAGCAGCATGCGCATCACTTTCATGCCGCCGCCGGTTGAGCCGGCGCAGGCGCCGATGAAGGTGCTGTAGAGCAGCAGATACGGCAGCAGGGTCGGCCAGGTGCTGAAGTCGGCGAGACCGAAGCCGGTGGTGGTCGCCACCGAAATCACCATGAACGCCGCGTAGCGGATCGCCTGCAAGGGCGAGTCGTAGTGGTGTTTGAGGACCAGCGTTGCCGCGGTGATCAGGAACAGCACCAGCAGGATGCCCAGGTAGGCCCGGCATTCCGGGTCCTTCAGGTAGTGGCTGACCTTGCGCTGGCGCCAGGCGAGGAAGTGCAGGCTGAAGTTGATCCCGGAAACCACCAGGAAGGTCATGCAGATCAGCTCGATCAGCGGACTGTCGAAGTAGCCGATGCTCGCATCGTGGGTGGAGAAGCCACCGATGGCGATGGTGGAGAAGCTGTGGCCGACGGCGTCGAACAGGTTCATTCCCGCAGCCCAGTAGGCCAGAGCGCAGGCGAGGGTCAGGCCGCAGTAGATCAGCCAGAGGGTCTTGGCGGTATCGGCGATACGCGGCGAGAGCTTGTGGTCCTTGAGCGGCCCGGGCATCTCCGCGCGGTACAACTGCATGCCGCCGATGCCGAGCATCGGCATCACCGCCACCGCCAGCACCACGATGCCCATGCCGCCCAGCCACTGCAGCTGCTGACGGTAGTAGAGGATGGCGTGGGGCAATGCATCGAGGCCGGTGAGCACGGTTGCGCCGGTGGTGGAGAGGCCTGAGAAGGACTCGAACAGCGAGTCGATCAGGCCCATGTGCGGTGCGTCGGACAACGCGAAGGGCAAGGCGCCGAACGACCCCAGGACGATCCAGAACAGCGCCGTAACCAGGTAGCCATCGCGGATGCGCAGGTCCTGCTTGTGCTGGCGGCATGGCCACCAGAGGGTGAAGCCGGTCAGCAGGGTGACCAGGAAGGACAGCGCGAAGGGCTGCCAGGAGTGCTCGGCGTAGTGCAGGTCCACGAGCAGTGGCGGCAGGTGCGTAACGCTGAACAGCATCAGCAGTACGCCGAGGATTCGACCGATGGAGGAGTAGCGCATGACCCGAGGCAGACAAGCAGGAACAGGCCGCGCAGGGTGACAAGGGAGGCTGGCTGGCGCAGTAGGACCTGTCTGAAAGAGCCTCGGAATTAGCTGGCAGGGCCGCCTTGTGGCGGCCCCGGGTCGATCAGAAGAAGGTCAGGCCGGCCTGGAACAGCCGCTCGACGTCGCGGATGCGCTTCTTGTCCACCACGAAGAGGATCACGTGGTCGCCGGACTCGATCTTCGTCTCGCCGTGGGCGATCAGCACGTCGTCGTCGCGAATCACCGCGCCGATGGTGGTGCCCGGCGGCAGCTGCACTTCGTTGATCCTGCGGCCGATCACCTTGCTCGACTTGGCGTCGCCATGGGCGACCACCTCGATGGCCTCGGCGGCGCCACGGCGCAGGGAGTGCACGCTCTCGATGTCGCCGCGGCGCACGTGGGTCAGCAGGGTGCCGATGGTGGCCAGTTGCGGGCTGATGGCGATGTCGATCTCGCCGCCCTGCACCAGGTCCACGTAGGCGGGGTTGTTGATCAGCGTCATCACCTTGCGCGCGCCCAGGCGCTTGGCCAGCAGCGAGGACATGATGTTGGCCTCGTCGTCGTTGGTCAGGGCGAGGAACAGGTCGGTATCGCCGATGTTCTCTTCCAGCAGCAGGTCGCGGTCGGAGGCGCTGCCCTGGAGCACGATGGCGCTGTCGAGGTTGTCCGAGAGGTGTCGGCAGCGTGCCGGGTTCATCTCGATGATCTTCACCTGGTAACGGCTCTCGATGGCCTCGGCCAGGCGCTCGCCGATGTTGCCGCCACCGGCGATGATGATCCGCTTGTAGCTGTCCTCCAGGCGGCGCATCTCGCCCATCACCGCGCGGATATGGGCTTTGGCGGCGATGAAGAACACCTCGTCGTCGGCCTCGATCACGGTGTCGCCCTGGGGGATGATCGGCCGGTTGCGCCGGTATATCGCCGCCACGCGGGTATCGGCATTGGGCATGTGCTCGCGCAGCTGGCGCAGCTCCTGGCCCACCAGCGGGCCGCCGTAATAGGCACGGATACCCACCAGCTGTGCCTTGCCCTCGGCGAAGTCGATCACCTGCAGGGCGCCGGGGTATTCCACCAGGCGCTTGATGTAGTTGGTCACCACCTGTTCGGGGCTGATCAGCACATCGACCGGGATCGCTTCGTTGTCGAACAGCCCCGCGCGGGTCAGGTAGGCCGCCTCGCGCACGCGGGCAATCCGCGTCGGGGTATTGAACAGGGTGTAGGCGACCTGGCAGGCGACCATGTTCACCTCGTCGCTGTTGGTCACCGCCACCAGCATGTCGGCGTCGTCGGCGCCGGCCTGGCGCAGCACGGTGGGGAACGAGGCCTTGCCCTGGACGGTGCGGATGTCCAGGCGATCGTTGAGGTCACGCAGGCGTTCGCCGTCGGTGTCGACCACGGTGATGTCGTTGGCTTCGCTGGCCAGATGCTCGGCCAGAGTGCCGCCGACCTGGCCGGCACCGAGGATGATGATCTTCATGGAGCGGGGTGCTTTCCGTTTCGATCCGTTGGGAGTCGGCGCCTGTTACTTGGCCGAAATCTTGATCAGCTTGGCATAGTAGAACCCGTCATGCCCGCCTTGCTGCGGCAGCAACTGGCGGCCATGGGGCTGCTTCAGGCCCCACGGCCCGGACAGGTCCAGCTCGCGGGCACCGGGGGTGCGACCAAGGAACGCGGCGATCTGCTCGCTGTTTTCCTGTGGCATCACCGAGCAGGTCGCGTAGACCATCACGCCGCCGACTTCGAGGGTCGCCCACAGCGCGTCGAGCAGTTCGCCCTGCAATTGCGCCAGCGCCTCGATGTCCTCGGCGGTGCGGGTCAGCTTGATGTCCGGATGGCGGCGAATCACCCCGGTGGCGGAGCAGGGTGCATCCAGCAGGATGCGCTGGAACGGCTTGCCGTCCCACCATTTGGCCGTGTCGCGGGCGTCGGCGGCGAACAGTTGGGCATCGAGTTGCAGGCGTGCAAGGTTCTCGCGCACGCGCACCAGGCGGCTTTCTTCCAGGTCCACGGCGACCACGCCAGCCAGTGCGGGCTCGGCCTCCATCAGGTGGCAGGTCTTGCCGCCGGGAGCGCAGCAGGCGTCCAGCACGCGCTGGTTCGGTGCCAGTTCCAGCAGGTCGGCGGCCAGCTGTGCGGCTTCGTCCTGCACGCTGACGCGGCCTTCGGCGAAGCCGGGCAGTTCGCGCACGTCGCAGGGCTGCACGAGGTTGATGCCGTCACGGCTGAACTCGCAGGCGGTCGCTTCGAAGCCGACGCGGTTCAACTCTTCCAGGTAGGCATCGCGGCTGCCGTGGCGGCGGTTCACCCGCAGGGTCATCGGCGGGTGGGAGTTGTTCGCGGCGCAGATGGCCTCGTACTGCTCCGGCCAGGATTTCTTCAGCGCTTTCTGCAGCCAGCGTGGATGCGCCAGGCGTGCAGCCGGGTCCTTGTCGACCTCGGCCAGCAGGGCTTCGCTCTCGCGCTGGGCGCGGCGCAGCACGGCGTTGAGCAGGCCCTTGGCCCAGGGCTTCTTCAGCTTGTCCGCGCAGCCGACGGTCTCGCCAATGGCCGCGTGCGGTGGAATGCGGGTGTAGAGCAGCTGGTACAGGCCGACCAGCAGCAGCGTTTCGACGTCACGGTCGCCGGCCTTGAACGGCTTCTGCAGCAGGCGCGCGGCGAGGGTGGACAGGCGCGGCTGCCAGCGGGCGCTGCCGAAGGCCAGCTCCTGCACCAGGCCACGGTCGCGCGGCTCGACGTTCTCCAGTTGGGTCGGCAGCGAACTGCCCAGCGAGGCGCGGCCGGCCAGCACGGCGGCCAGCGCGCGGGCCGCCGCCAGGCGAGGATTGGTACTCATGCGTCCGGCCCTTGCTGGCCAAGCGTCCGGCCAGCGGCAAACTGTTCGCGGCGGCTGTTGAACAGGTCGGCGAAGGCCAGCGGCTTGCCGCCAGGCAATTGCAGGCGGGTCAGCAGCAGCGCGCCTTCCCCGCAGGCGACCAGCAGGCCGTCGCGGCTGGCGTCGAGGATCTTGCCCGGTTCGCCCTTGCCTGGCGCGGGCTTGGCGCCAAGTACTTTCAGCGCGGCGTCACCGAGCGTGGTGTGGCAAACCGGCCACGGCGTGAAGGCACGGATGCGGCGCTCCAGCTCGTCGGCCGGGCGCGACCAGTCGATGCGTGCCTCTTCCTTGTTCAACTTGTGTGCGTAGGTAGCCAGGCCGCCGTCCTGCACCTCGCCCCTGAGCGTACCGGCGGCGAGGCCGGCAATGGCCTCGACCACCGCCTTCGGGCCCAGCTCGGCGAGGCGGTCGTGCAGGCTGCCGCCAGTATCCTCGGCTGAAATCGGCGTGCCGACCTTGAGCAGCATCGGCCCGGTGTCCAGGCCGGCTTCCATCTGCATCACGGTCACGCCGCTCTCGGCGTCGCCGGCTTCCACCGCGCGCTGGATCGGCGCTGCGCCGCGCCAGCGCGGCAGCAGCGAGGCGTGGCTGTTGATGCAGCCCAGGCGCGGGATATCCAGCACCGCCTGCGGCAGGATCAGCCCGTAGGCAACCACCACCATCAGGTCCGGCTTGAGCGCGGCCAGCTCCGCCTGGGCGGCTGGGTCGCGCAGGGTCGGCGGCTGCAGAACCGGCAGGCAATGGTCCACGGCAAGCTGCTTGACCGGGCTGGGCATCAGCTTCTGGCCGCGGCCGGCCGGGCGGTCCGGCTGGGTGTAGACGGCGACGATCTCGTGCGGCGTATCCAGCAGGGCCTTGAGGTGCTCGGCGGCGAATTCCGGGGTGCCGGCGAAGACGATGCGCAGTGCTTGGCTCATATCGGGCTCTTCAAAAAGAAAAGGCTTGCCGGGGCAAGCCTTTGGGAGATGGGGTCACGCCTGTTGCCGGTGCTGCTTTTCCAGCTTCTTGCGGATGCGGTCGCGCTTGAGGTTGGACAGGTAGTCGACGAACAGCTTGCCGTTCAGGTGATCGCATTCGTGCTGGATGCACACGGCGAGCAGGCCCTCGGCCTCTTCCTCGAACGAATTGCCGTCGCGGTCCTGGGCCTTGATCCGCACCTTCTGCGGGCGGTCTACATTTTCGTAGAAGCCGGGCACCGACAGGCAACCTTCCTGGTACTGGTCCATTTCCTCGGTGAGGTAGTCGAACTCGGGGTTGATGTAGACCCGGGGCTCGGACTTGTCTTCGGACAGGTCCATCACCACGACACGCTTGTGCACGTTGACCTGCGTCGCCGCCAGACCGATGCCGGGCGCTTCGTACATGGTCTCGAACATATCGTCGATCAGCGTGCGCAGGGCGTCATCGAAGACCGTGACCGGCTTGGCGATGGTCCGCAGGCGCGGATCGGGGAATTCGAGAATGTTCAGAATGGCCATATGCGTTTGTGATGCACTTGTGGAATAAAGTCAAAATCGGCTGCTAATATGCTGAGCAGCATCGAAAAACGGCTGGAAAGCGCGGTAGGGGCGGCTTCCAGGCGTTTCATGTGTACACATAATAAAGGGATTCACCGCATGAGGAAAACACTACTCGCCCTGCTGCTGCTCGCCGCAGGCGGGGTGGCGCAGGCTGCCGTGCAGCTCAAGGACGGCCATCCGGATCGTTATACCGTGGTGAAGGGCGACACCCTCTGGGACATCTCCGGCAAGTTCCTCAGCAAGCCGTGGAAGTGGCCGGAAATCTGGCAGGTGAATCCGCAGATTCAGAACCCGCACCTGATCTACCCGGGTGACGTGCTGAGCCTGGTGTACATCGATGGCCAGCCGCGCCTGATGCTCAATCGCGGCGAGTCGCGCGGGACCATCAAGCTGTCGCCGCGGGTGCGCAGCACCCCGATCGCCGAGGCGATCCCGACCATCCCGCTGGACAAGATCAACGCCTTCCTGCTTTCCAACCGCATCGTCGATAGCGACGCCGACTTCTCCAACGCCCCCTACGTGGTCGCTGGCGACCAGGAGAGCGTGATCAGCGGCGCCGGCGACCGTGCCTACGCTCGCGGTAACTCGCTGTCGGAAGAGAACAGCTATGGCATCTTCCGCCAGGCCAAGGTCTACACCGACCCGGAGACCAACGAAGTCCTGGGCATCGACGCCATGGACGTAGGCGGTGCCAACGTCACGGCCAAGGAAGGCGACGTCGCCACCCTGATGCTGACCCGCACCACCCAGGAAGTCCGTTCGGGCGATCGACTGTTCCCCACCGAGGAGCGCGCGATCACCTCCACCTTCATGCCCAGCGAGCCGAGCACCCCGATCAAGGGCACCATCATCGATGTGCCGCGCGGCGTGACCCAGATCGGCAAGTACGATGTGGTGACCATCGACAAGGGCACCCGCGACGGCCTGGCCGAAGGCAACGTGCTGGCCATCTACAAGCTGGGCGAGACCGTCCGCGATCGTGTCACCGACGAAATGGTGAAGATCCCGGACGAGCGCTCGGGCCTGGTGATGGTCTTCCGCACCTACAACCGCCTGAGCTACGGGCTGGTGCTGACCGCTACCCGCTCGCTGGAAGTCAACGACCGCGTCCTGAACCCCTGATGCGCAAGTGACTTGAAGAAACCCCGCTCCGGCGGGGTTTTTTGTTGGGCGTGATCCGGAAGGGTCCGACAGCGAAGGCCCAGGCCGGCGCGGCATAGTCCGGGGGTCTTCCGCACGCCAAGGATTGCGCCATGCCCGTTGCCCCGACCCTTTCACCCGCCGAGCTCGAAGCGCGGCTGCGCCTGCACGCCCTGCCCGAGCTGGGACCGCGTCGCTTTCATCGTCTACTGGAGGCCTTCGGTTCGGCGTCCGCTGCACTCAGTGCGCCGGCGGCCGCCTGGCGTTCGCTCGGGTTGCCGGCCGCCTGCGCCGAACCGCGCCGCGATGCGTCCATCCGCGAGCAGGCAGCAGAGGTGCTGCACTGGCTGGAGGCCGCCGAACATCATCTGGTCATGTGGGATGCACCCGGCTACCCCGCCCTGCTCGCCGAGCTGGGCGATGCGCCGCCGCTGCTGTTCCTGGCCGGCGAGCCGAACCTGCTGGAGCGGCCGCAACTGGCGATGGTCGGGAGCCGCCGGGCCAGCAAACCGGGGCTAGATACGGCGCGAGCCTTCGCTCGCAGCCTGGCCGGCGGCGGTTTCGTGATCACCAGTGGGCTGGCCCTGGGGATCGATGGTGCAGCCCATGAAGGTGCGCTGGAGGCCGGCGGAAAGACCGTCGCCGTACTGGGTACAGGCCTGGAGCGCCTCTATCCGCGTCGTCATCTCGGGCTGGCGAAACGCATCGTCGAGCAAGGCGGCGCCGTGATTTCCGAGCTGCCGTTGAACAGCGCGCCCCAGGCTTCGAACTTCCCCCGGCGCAACCGGATCATCAGTGGCCTGTCGTTGGGCACCCTGGTGGTGGAGGCCAGCCCGTCCAGCGGTTCCCTGATCACGGCGCGCCTGGCCGCTGAGCAGGGACGCGAGGTGTATGCGATTCCCGGCTCGATCCATCATCCCGGCGCCCGTGGCTGCCACGAACTGATCCGCCAGGGCGCGACGCTGGTGGAGACAGTCGAGGACATCCTCGACGGCCTGCAGGGTTGGACACGCAGCGCGTCGGCGCTGGAGCGCGCGCCGGCTCTGCCGCCCCACCCGCTGGTCGACCTGCTCCGCGCCGCGCCACACAGCAGCGAGCAGCTGGCATTGCGCAGCGGCCTGGCGTTGCCTGACGTACTGGTGGCGTTGACCGAACTGGAGCTGGACGGACGGGTTACCTGCGAAGCTGGGGTCTGGGTGCATCGCGCTCCCTGAGCACGTAAACTGCCGCGCATCGCAGATCCGAGGAGTTCCCGATGTACAGCAACTGGCGTACCCAGCGCATGGCTCAGGTCGTGCGCGATGGCGGTGTGATCGCTTATCCGACCGAAGCCGTCTGGGGCCTGGGCTGCGACCCGTGGAACGCCGACGCCGTGTACCGCCTGCTGGCGATCAAGGCGCGGCCGGTGGAAAAAGGCATGATCGTGGTGGCCGGCGATATCCGCCAGTTCGACTTCCTCCTCGACGACTTGCCCGGAACCTGGCAGGACAAGCTCGCCGCCAGTTGGCCCGGCCCCAACACCTGGCTGGTGCCGCACCAGGGGCGCCTGCCCGAGTGGGTGACCGGCGAGCACGAGACCGTTGCCCTGCGCGTCACCGATCATCCGCTGGTGCGCGAACTGTGCCGCTACACCGGCCCGCTGATCTCCACATCGGCCAACCCCGCCGGCCGCCCCGCCGCGCGCAGCCGCCTGCGCGTCGAGCAGTACTTCCGGGGCGAATTGGACGGCGTGCTCGGCGGCGCCCTGGGCGGGCGCCGCAATCCCAGCCTGATCCGCGACCTGCGCACCGGCGAGACCGTTCGCCCGTCATAAGCCGGTCACCACGACGCGACCCGGTTCGCGAGCAAGCTCGCTCCTACAAAAAGCGATACCGCCGCACCCTGTAGGACCGAGGGGGCGCCTAGCCCTTGCTCGCGAGCGCTGTTCCGGTCAGGGCAGCAGAATGGTCGAGCCGGTGGTACGCCGCGCCGCCAGCTCCGTCTGCGCCTTGGCCGCCTCGGCCAGACTGAAGCGCTGGTTGATCTCCACCCTCACCTTGCCGCTGGTGATCATGTCGAACAGGTCGTCCGCCATGGCTTGCAGGCGTTCCGGCGTGCTGGCGTAGCCGAACAGCGTCGGGCGGGTGACGTAGAGCGAGCCCTTCTGCGAGAGGATGCCCAGGTTCACCCCGTCCACCGGGCCGGAGGCGTTGCCAAAGCTCACTACCAGGCCGCGCGGCGCGGTGCAGTCCAGCGAAGTCAGCCAGGTATCCTTGCCCACCGAGTCGTAGACCACCGGGCACTTCTTGCCGTCGGTCAGCGCCAGCACGCGCTCGACCACGTTCTCGTGGCTGTAGTCGATGGTCTGCCAGGCACCGTGGGATTTCGCCAGCGCCGCCTTGGCCGCCGAGCTGACGGTGCCGATCAGGTGTGCGCCGATGGCCTTTGCCCACTGGCAGGCGATCAGCCCGACGCCGCCGGCGGCCGCGTGCCAGAGGATGGTCTGGCCCGGCTGCACGTTGTAGGTCTGGCGCAGCAGGTACTGCACGGTCAGGCCCTTGAGCATGACGGCGGCGGCCTGCTCGAAGGTGATCGCATCGGGCAGCTTCACCACGCTGGCGGCCGGCAGCGTGTGCTGCTCGCTGTAGGCGCCCAGCGGGCCGGTGGCGTAGCCGACGCGGTCGCCGACCTTCACGTTGGTCACCGCGCTGCCCACCGCCTCCACCTCGCCGGCGCCTTCGGTGCCAACCCCTGACGGCATCGCCGGTGCGGGATACAGGCCGCTACGGTAGTAGGTATCGATGAAATTCAGGCCGATGGCGCGGTTGCGCACCCGCACCTCGTTGGGGCCGGGCTCGGCGGGGGTGTAGTCGACGATTTCGAGGACTTCCGGGCCGCCGGTCTTGGCGAATTGAACACGCTTGGCCATGTCGCTCTCCTGATGGCGCGAGGCTCTGCCTCGCCGGGGAAAAGACTTTCATCCAAGCCGCCAGCTTGACGGCCGTCAAGACCAGCTTTGCCGGCGGCGATGGTATGCTTGCGCCCGTTTTCGCTCTTAAATCCCGCTCCGGCCCGCGCCACGCGTGGCTTTCCCGCTCCAAGGTGATTCTCGTGACCGACCGCATCGAGGCCGTGAAGGCCTACCTGCTCGACCTGCAAGACCGCATCTGCGCCGCACTCGAAGCCGAGGACGGCAGCGCACGCTTCGTCGAAGACGCCTGGCAGCGTCCGGCCGGCGGCGGCGGTCGTACGCGGGTGATCGGCGACGGTGCCCTGATCGAGAAAGGCGGGGTGAATTTCTCCCATGTATTCGGCAGCGGTTTGCCGCCGTCCGCCAGCGCACACCGGCCCGAATTGGCCGGCCGCGGCTTCCAGGCGCTGGGCGTGTCGCTGGTGATCCACCCGACCAATCCGCACGTGCCAACCTCCCACGCCAACGTGCGCTTCTTCATCGCCGAGAAGGCAGGGGAAGAGGCCGTGTGGTGGTTCGGTGGCGGTTTCGACCTGACGCCCTACTACGCCCACGAAGAAGACTGCGTGCTCTGGCACCAGGTCGCCCGCGACGCCTGCGCGCCGTTCGGCGAGGACGTCTACCCGCGCTACAAGGAATGGTGCGACCGCTACTTCCACATCAAGCACCGCAACGAGCCGCGCGGTGTGGGCGGCCTGTTCTTCGACGACCTGAACCAGTGGGACTTCGACACCAGCTTCGCCTTCCTGCGGGCCATCGGCGACGCCTACCTCTCCGCCTACCTGCCCATCGTGCGCAAGCGCAAGAACACCCCGTACACCGAGCAGCAGCGCGAGTTCCAGGCCTTCCGCCGCGGCCGCTACGTCGAATTCAACCTGGTCTACGACCGCGGCACCCTGTTCGGCCTGCAGTCGGGCGGGCGCACCGAATCGATCCTCATGTCCCTGCCGCCGCAGGTACGTTGGGGCTACGACTGGAAGCCGGAACCGGGCAGCGAGGAAGCGCGCCTGACCGAGTACTTCCTCACGGATCGGGACTGGTTGGCGCAGGCCTGACCGTCATCTTTCGGGGCGTTCGCGAGCAGGCTCGCTCCTACAAGAGCGGCTTCGGAGCTGCCAGTAGGAGCGAGCTTGCTCGCGAACCTGGTCTGGCACCCCGATAGAAAACCCGGCAAGCTCCTGCCCTTTCCAATCTTCTCGCTCCAGGACTTCCCATGGACCGCTACTGCGTCTTCGGCAACCCCATCGGCCACAGCAAGTCGCCGCAGATTCACCGCCTGTTCGCCGAGCAGACCGGCCAGGTGCTGAGCTATGACGCGCGCTTGGCGCCGCTGAATGACTTCGCCGGGAACGCCCGCGAGTTCTTCGTTGAGGGCCTGGGCGGCAACGTCACCGTGCCGTTCAAGGAAGACGCCTACCGCCTGGCCACCGAGCTGAGCGAACGCGCGCGCCGGGCCGGTGCGGTGAATACCCTGAAGAAGCTGGAAGGCGGCGGCCTGCTGGGTGACAACACCGATGGCGCCGGGCTGACCCGCGACCTGACGGTGAATCACGGGGTCGTACTGCGCGGCGCGCGCATCCTGGTGCTGGGCGCCGGCGGCGCGGTACGCGGCATTCTCGAACCCTTCCTCGCCGAGCAGCCGGCCTGCATCGTCATTGCCAACCGCACCGCGTTCAAGGCTGAGCAACTGGCCGAGGAGTTCAAGGACCTGGGTAATGTGCGCGGCGGCGGATTCGATCTGCGCGCCGAGCCCTTCGACCTGATCGTCAACGGCACCTCGGCTTCCCTTGCCGGCGAGCTGCCGCCCATTGCTCCCGCTTTGATCGAGCCGGGCCACACCGTCTGCTACGACATGATGTACGGCAAGGACGTGACCGCCTTCAACCGCTGGGCTGCCGAACACGGTGCGGCGCGCTGCATCGACGGGCTGGGCATGCTGGTGGAACAGGCGGCGGAAGCCTTCCTGCTGTGGCGCGGCGTACGGCCGGATTCGGCGCCGGTGCTGGATGAGCTGAGGGCGCAGCTCAAGGGCTGAACACCGATTTGGGAGTGGGCTCCGACAGTGGCTGCCGGCTCTATTCCTCGACCTGCAACACTGCGCCCTTCCCCATCTGCCTTTCCAGCTCCGCGCGCACCCGTGGCCGGGCGTTGCGCAGTACCAGACAGCGGCCTTCGCTCGCGAGGCGCCGAGCCTCCTGCTGAAGCATCTGCGCGCCGGCGAAATCGATGAAGTTGACGTGGTGGGCGTCCAGCACGAGGCGTTCGCTGCGGCTGTGCTGCATCCGTTTCTGCAGGTAGTCGCAGGCGCCGAAGAAGATCGAGCCTTCGATGCGCAGCACCTCCTCGTCCTCGCGCTCCCAGTGCTGCACGCGCGGCTGCGAGGTGCGCTTGAGGTAGAAGAACAGCGAGGCCAGCACGCCCGCGTAGATGGCATTCTGCAGCGGCAGCAGCAGCGTGGCGCCGAGGGTCAGCAGCATCACCAGGGATTCCGCGCGGCTGCCTTTCCACAAGGCGCGCAAAGCCGGGCGATCAACCAGATTCCAGCAGATCAGCAGGATGCCGGCGGCCATGGCCGGCAACGGAATGTGCGTGATCAATCCAGCGCCCGCCACCGCCAGCAGCGCCACCCACAGTGCCGAGAAGACCCCGGCCAGCGGCGTGCGCGCGCCGGCATCCTGGTTCAGCCCGGAGCGGGTGAAGGAGCCAGCGGACAGCGTGCCGGACAGCCACGGCCCGATCAGGTTGGACAACCCCTGTGCACGCACCTCCTGATTGGCATCCAGCGGCTGATGCGAGCGGGTCGCCAGTGCGCGGGCAATCGATAGGCTGGTCACCAGCCCGAGCATGCCGCAGGCCACGGCGGCGGGGAGCAACTGGGCAATCGCCGACAGGTCGAACGGCAACGGGCTGAATGGCGGCAGTGCGCTGCGGAAGGCGGCGACCCTGGCGACACCGGCAAAGGTCGCCGGCATCGTCCAGACCAGTGTGCTGGCGCCGATCAGGCCGACCAGCAGCGCTGGCCCGCGCCGCCACAGGCGTTTCACCATCAGACTCAGCGCCAGGCTAAACAGGCCGACCAGCAACGAAGGCCCATGGAACTGCGGCAGCTTCCACCACAGCGCGGCGGCACTGGTCAGCGCCGTGCCCTGCCCGCCCGTGGTGATGCCGAGCAGATAGGGCAATTGGCCGATGACGATCACCAGCGCGGCGCCGCAGGTGAAGCCCAGCAGCACCGAGTGCGAGACGAAGTTCACCAGCACGCCGAAGCGCAGCATGCCCAGTAACCACTGGAACAATCCGGCGAGGAAGGTCAGCAGCAGCGCGTACTGGATGAACTGCGCGCTGCCCGGCGGCGCCAGCGGGGCGATGGCGGTGAACAGCACCACCGAGATCGCCGCCGTCGGTCCGCCGACCATGTGCTTCGACGAGCCCCACAGGCAGGCGATCAGCACCGGCAGCATCGCTGCGTACAAGCCGTACTCCGCCGGTAGCCCGGCGATCAGCGCATAGGCCATGGACTGCGGCAGGGCGAGCACTGCACCGGAAAGGCCGACGCCCAGGTCACGGCGCACATCGCGCCCCGTGACCTGCGGCAGCCAGGCAATGAAGGGCAACAGGCGGATCAGACGTTCCATCGAAGGCCTACAGCTTGGCCTTCACGGCGGCCAGCGCGTCACCGCCGTCGCGGGTCTTCACGCCTTCAAGCCAGGTGTCGAGGCTCTGCGGATTGGCCTTGATCCAGGCCTTCACCGCGTCGGGGTTCTTCATATTCTTCTCCAGCACCTGGGCCATGATGGCGTTCTCCATCTTCAGGTCGAAGGACAGGTTGGCCAGTAGCTTGCCGCTGTTCGGGCACTGCTCGGCGTAGCCGTTGCGGGTGACGGTGAACACGCTGCCGGTGCTGCCGAAGTACTTCTCGCCGCCGGTGAGGTATTTCATGTCGTATTTGACGTTCATCGGGTGCGGCGTCCAGCCGAGGAACACCACCCAGCGATCACGCTTCACCGCGCGGCCTACCTCGGCGAGCATCGCCTGTTCGCTGGACTCCACCAGCTTCCAGCCGCCCAGGCCGAACTCGTCGCCGCTGATCATCTTCTGGATCGACTGGTTGGCTGGCGCGCCTGAGCCGATGCCGTAGATCTTCTTGTTGAACTGGTCAGCGTGCTGGCCCAGGTCGGCGAAGGTTTTCACGCCCGCGTTCCACACGTAGGTCGGTACGGCCAGGGTGAACTCGGTGCCCTGGAGGTTCTTCGCCAACTGGGTGACCTGCTTGCTGGCGATGAACTGATCAAAGAAGCCCTGCTGCGCCGGCATCCAGTTGCCGAGGAAGGCGTCCACCTGGCCGTCGCGCAGGCCGCCGTAGGTGATGGGCACCGAGAGAGTGTCGATCTTCACCTGGTAGCCCAGGCCTTCGAGGAGGAAGGCGGCGATGCCGTTGGTGACGGCGATGTCGGTCCAGCCCGGATCGGCCAGTTTCACCGTACTGCAGGCTTCATCTTCGGCCCGGGCCAGCGGGCCGCCCAGCGCGAGTGCGCCGGCCAGCAACAGCGTCGATGCTCTTCGTACGGTGTTCTTCATGCTCCCTTCCCCTTCGGCGTGTTGTGGTTGTTATTTCGGTTGCGGATAGCGCGCGCGGCGCTCCAGATCGTCGAGGTCGATGTGGTTGCGCATGTACTGCTGGCTGGCGTCGACCATGGGTTGGTGGTCCCAGCTTTTCAGCGTGCCATGGGTCAGCGCGTCGGCCACCAGCCGGCGACGGCGTTGGCTGGCCAGCACTTGCCGGGTGATGGCCGGCACGTCCCAGCGCGCGCGGGCTTCACCCAGCAGGTCGCGTACCCGATTGGCGTGGGCCGGCGAATCCATGAGGTTTTCCAGTTCGCGTGGGTCGTTCTTCACGTCGAACAGCAGGCACGGGTCCTGCTCGGAGTAGATGAACTTGAAGTCGCCGCGGCGGATCATCATCAGCGGGCTGACGGTGCCTTCGGCGGTGTATTCGCCGATCACCTCGTCGTGGCCGCCAACGCCTTGCAGGTGTGGCAGCAGCGAGCGGCCGTCGAGGTCGACGCCGGGCTCGACCTGCCCGCCGGCCAGCTCGACGAGGGTTGGCAGCAGGTCGACGGTGGACACTGATTCGCCGACCCGGCGTGGCGCGAAACGCCTGGGCGCGTGCACCAGCAGCGGCACACGGGCGGCCATCTCGAACCAGTGCATTTTGTACCAGAGGCCGCGCTCGCCCAGCATGTCGCCGTGGTCGCCGGAGAACACGATCAGGGTGTCATCGCTCAGGTTGCAATCCTCCAGGGTGCGCAGCAGCGCGCCGATCTGCGCATCGACATAGCTGCACGCGCCGAAGTAGGCGCGGCGGGCGGCGCGTACCTTCTCCTCGGGCATCTTCTGGCCCCACAGGTCGATCACCTTGAGCAGCCGCTGCGAGTGCGGGTCCTGCTCGCCCTGGGCGATCTCTACCGAGGGCAGCGGGATGTCCTCGTCGCGGTACAGGTCCCAGTACTCGCGCGGGATGGTGTAGGGGTCGTGCGGGTGGGTCATGGACACGGTGAGGCAGAACGGCTGCTCGGGGTGTTCGCGCACATGGTCGTAGAGGTACTGGCGCGCCTTGAACACCACTTCCTCGTCGAAGTCGAGCTGGTTGGTGCGCACGCACGGGCCGGCCTGTAGCACCGAGGACGTGTTGTGATACCAGCTCGGGCGCACGTCCGGCTCGTCCCAGTTCACCGCCCAGCCGTAGTCGGCGGGGTAGATGTCGCTGGTCAGGCGTTCTTCGTAGCCGTGCAACTGGTCCGGGCCGCAGAAATGCATCTTGCCCGACAGCGCGGTGCGGTAGCCCAGGCGGCGCAGGTAGTGCGCGTAGGTGGGGATGTCGGCGGCAAAATCGGCGGCGTTGTCCCAGGCGCCGATTTTGGTCGGCAACTGGCCGCTGACCAGGGTGAAGCGCGAGGGCGCGCAGAGCGGGCTGTTGCAGTAGGCCGAGTCGAACACCACGCCTTCACCGGCGAGGCGCGAGAGGTGAGGCAGCTTGATCGGCGACTGGGCGTCGTAGAAGGGCAGGAGCGGCGCGGCCATCTGGTCGGCCATGATGAAGAGAATGTTCGGGCGCTTCATGGCGTTGGGCTTATCCTGTTGGCGCTGTTATGGGATGCTGTTGGTCATGAGTCTGTTTCCTGCTGAATACGGGGTAAAGCGCATGGCACGGCATGCTTCGGATAACGTCCACTTATGCGTGAGCCAGTCTTGAGCGTGCCGCTGGAACTGCTGCGCGTGTTCGAGTCCGCGGCCCGGCTGCTGAGCTTCACCGCCGCCGCCGGTGAGCTGGGCACCACCCAGCCGGCGGTCAGCCAGCAGATCAAGCGCCTGGAGAAGCTGCTGGCAGTGCGCCTGTTCGACCGCATCCACCGCGGCATCGCCTTGACCGAAAGTGGGCAGGTGCTGCAGCAGCACGTTCAGGCGGGGTTGGAGAGCATCGACGCCGGCATCGCTGCGGTGACCGCGAAAAACCCCCACGAAGTGCTGCAGGTCGCCACCGACTTCGCCTTCGCCGCCTACTGGCTGATGCCGCGCCTGCCGCGCTTCCGCCAGGCACACCCGGAGCTGGATGTCGGTTTGATCAGCAGTGATCGCAGCCCGATTTCCCTGCGCAGCGATATCGATGTCGCCATTGCCTTCGGTGACGGGCGCTTCAAGCATGGCGAAGCGCTGCGGCTGTTCAGCGAGGAAGTATTCCCGGTGTGCAGCCCGCGCCTGGTGGCAGGCCGCGAACTGCCGCTGTCGCCCCAGGCGCTCACGGCCTTGCCGACGCTGCACCTGAAACCCGAAGCCTCCAGTCGGTGGTTCGACTGGACTGGCGTTTATCGCGAACTGGCCATCGACTCGGCGCCGGGCCCGGCCGGGTTGCGTTTCGACAACTACACCCTGCTGATCCAGGCGGCCATCGCCGGGCAGGGCGTGGCCATCGGCTGGCGGCACCTGGTCGACGAACTGCTGGAACAGGGGTTACTGTGCCGGCCCATCGCCGGGTCGCTGCAATCGCGATTCGGCTATTACGCCGTATTGCCCGAGCGCAAACGGCGCATGCGCCTGGTGCAGCGCTTCGTCGACTGGCTGCAGGCGGAACTGGAGCAGGACCGATGAACGACACCCCGATCAAGGATTTCCACGCCCACGTCTATTTCGACGCGAGCAGCCTCGCGCGTGCCCGCGCCCTGTGCGAAGAGGCGGCCAGCCGCTTCGGCGCGAAGATGGGCCGGGTGCACGAGCGCCCGGTGGGGCCGCATCCGGACTGGAGCTGCCAGCTGGCCTTCGACAACGCCACCTTCGCCACCCTGGTGCCGTGGCTGGCGCTGAATCGCGATGGCCTGGTGATCTTCGTCCACCCCAACACGGGCGATGACCTGCGCGATCACCGCGATCACGGTCTATGGATGGGCGAAGTACGTCCGCTGGACCTCTCGCCGTTCACGAGCTGACACGTTTTTGCATTCGATAATAATTCTCGATTCGGTGTATGCTGCCGTCCCTTCGCATCGGTCTGACAGACGTTGTCCGGTTTTTCGGGGTATTTCGGCCATCATGCGGCGCTTCGCCTCCTCCTCCCTGCTGCAGAGCTTCCAGGCGCATTACGCGGACCTGATGCGCTTCCTTGCGCGGCGGTTGGGCGATAACCAGCGCGCGGCAGACGTGGCCCAGGACACCTGGTTGCGCCTGGCCGACCACCCTGCCGAAGCCGAGGTGCAGGACCCGCGCGCCTACCTGTTCCGCGTCGCCGGCAACATCGCCATCGACAACCTGCGCCGCGAGGGCCGGCTGGCCGAGCTGCATGTCGATGAAGCCGCCGCGGATGACCTCAGCGATCCCGCGTCCGGGCTGGAGCACCGCCTGCTCGCCCATGAGGCGCTGGAGCACCTCGACGCCGCCCTCGACCAATTGCCCGCCAATGCCCGCCAGGCGTTGCTGATGAACCGCCTCGACGGCCTCACCCACGCGCAGATCGCCCAGCGCCTGGGCGTTTCCGAGAGCATGGTGGGCAAGTACATCGTCCAGGCCATGCGCCATTGCCGCGACTGGGCGCAGCGCCAGGGAGACGCGCCATGAGCCGCGTCGAACAGAACCTGCTGGGCGATGAAGCCATCGAGCGCCTGGTGCAGCTGCATGCGGGCAGCGCCGGTGCTGGCGAGCGCATGGAGTTCCTGCGCTGGCGTGGGCAGAGCCCGGAACACGAGCGTGCCGCTCGCGAGGCCGAGGCGCTGTGGGGGGCCTTGCCGGAAACCCGCCACGCCGAGGATTACCGCCGCCGCGCCCGGCGCCCGCGTCGCTGGCTGGCGCTGGCCGCTGCCGTCTGTGTCGCGGCAATCGCCGTCACCATCGCACTGCCCGAGCCGCTGGCCGGGCTGTATTCCGACTACGCGACCCGCACGGGTGAGCGGCGGATGCTGCAGCTGGCCGATGGCAGCCGCGTGTGGTTGAACAGCGACAGCGCCTTGTCCGTCGACTTCAGCCCGCAGCAGCGGCGCCTGCGCCTGCACACCGGCGAAGCCTTGTTCGAGGTGGCGAAGGATGCCGCGCGGCCCTTCATCGTCGAGGCCAGGGGCGGCGAGGTGCGCGCCGTGGGTACGCGCTTCGATGTGGACAGCCGTGGGCCGCAGGTGCGCGTCGACGTGACCGAAGGCGTGGTGCAGGTGAACAGTGCCGGCAGCGCGCCGGTGCGGCTGTCCGCCGGCGAGCGCCTGAGTTACCGCGAGCGCGCCGCGCCCGAGCCGGCGCAGCCGCTGGACCTGTCCAGTGCCAGCGCCTGGCAGCGCGGCAAGCTGATCTTCAACCAGCGCCCGCTGGGCGAGGTGCTGGACGAGCTGGAGCGCTACGTGCCGGGCCGCATCGTGCTGACCGACAGAGCGCTGCGCCAGCACAAGGTCAGCGGCGTGTTCGACCTGCAGGACCCCGGCGCCTTGCTCAAGACCCTGGAGCGCTTGCAGCCGGTGAAGGTCACCCATATGCCCTGGCTGGTGCTGATCCGCCCCGCCCGAAAAACCTGACCGTTCTTCGTGTGGGAGCGAGCTTGCTCGCGAACGGATTTCCCGGCGACTCCGAGGCAGGGCGGTTCGCGAGCAAGCTCGCTCCTACAGGTGAAGTCTCGTTCTGTGACAAGAAAATGAAAATATTTTTCATTCAGCACTGCAAGGTTTGCATGACCGTTTCGTCGTAGGCAGGAACGCGAAAAATTCTCAATACGCGACCCTGCCCACACAAGAACGGATTTCACCCGCATGCATTACCGTCCTTCCCCGCTGCACCGCGCGATCCTGCTCGCTTCCCTGCTTGGCGCCGCCGCGCCCGTCGTCCATGCCGCGAACGCTGCCGCCGTCGAGCTGCATATCGCCCCGCGCAGCCTGGACAGTGCGCTGACCCAGTTCGCCGACCAGGCCGGGCTGCACCTGCTGTTCAATTCCGAGGACATCCAGGGCCTGCAGAGCGAAGGGCTAGACGGCACCTACACCACCGAGGAAGCGCTCAACCAACTGCTTTCCGGTAGCGGTGTGAGCTGGCGCTTCACCGACGAGCGCACCGTGCTGCTCAAGCGCGAGAAGGACGACTCCGCTGCCCTGAGCCTGGCGCCGATGCAGATCAGCGTGGCGGCGCGCACGCCCACCGATATCAGCTCGATCCCCGGCACCGTCTGGGTGGTCGACCAGACCCAGCTGCGCGAACAGCTCGATACCGGCGTCAGCCTGAAGGAGGCCGTGGGAAAGCTGGTTCCCGGTCTTGACCTGGCGCCCGAGGGCCGCACCAACTACGGCCAGAACATGCGCGGGCGCAACGTGCTGGTGATGATCGACGGCGTCAGCCAGAACAGTTCGCGCGGCCTGTCGCGCCAGTTCGACAGCATATCGCCGTTCAACGTCGAGCGCATCGAGGTGCTCTCCGGCGCCAGCGCGATCTACGGCGGCGGCGCCACCGGCGGCATCATCAACATCATCACCAAGAAGGGCGCGGCCGGTGATGCGCGCTTCGAGACGCAACTGGGCGCCACCAGCGGCTTCAACAACAGCGATGACCTGTCCACTCGCGCCGCGCAGTCCGTCAGCGGCGGCAATGACCGCGTGGCCGGCCGCCTGGGGATTTCAGCGGAGAAGAACGAAGCCTTCTACGACGGCGGCGGCAACCAGATCTTCATCGACAACACCCAGACCGACCTGCAGTACAACCGCACCGTCGACGTGATGGGCAACCTCACCGCGCAGTTCACCGACGAGCAGAGCCTCGACCTGCTGGCGCAGTACTACGATTCGGGCAACGACGGCAGCACCGGCATCTACTTTCCCAACCTGAAGTACCAGGGCCCGTCGAACCTGGAAGATGCGGAAATCCGCAGCGGCCTGGACACCGACCTGGAGCCGCGCTCGCGCCGCGTGCTGCTCAACGCCAACTACCACCACAGCAACCTGCTGGAGCAGGACTTCTACCTGCAGGCGTACTACCGCAAGGAAGACGACAACTTCTATCCGTTCCCCTACTACAACACCGGCAAGCCGACCGGCTCCAAGGGTGTGTACTTCGCTGGCTCGCAGCAGAACTTCGAGGTCAGCGGCCTGAAGGGCCTGTTCAGCAAGCAGTGGGATGCGTTGAAGTTCACCTACGGCGTGGACCTCGACCACGAGCGCTTTAACGCCGAGCAGAAGGTCTTCGACCAGCGTCTGTCCTCCGAGAGCGGCGGCCTGGACCTGGAAACCGCCAGCAGCGCACCGCGCTATCCGAGCTACGTCGTCGATGGCCTGTCCTTCTACGGCCAGCTGGACTGGAAGGCCACCGACAACCTGACCCTCTCCGGCGGCGCGCGCCACCAGAAGATGGACGTCGAGGTGGATGACTTCAAAGGCGTGCCCGGCGGCAGCAACGACTACCAGGTCAACCTGTTCAACCTCGGCGCGATCTACGACTTCAAGAACGGCCATCAGGTCTGGACCAACTACAGCGAAGGCTTCGACCTGCCCGACCCGGCCAAGTACTACGGCAAGGCCGGTCTGTCGGTGGACGACAACCCACTGGCTGGCATCAAGAGCCGCCAGGTCGAGACCGGCTGGCGCTACAGCGACATGCAGTGGCAGGCCCAGGCGGCGGTCTACTACATCTGGTCGGACAAGATCATCACCACCGACGCGGCGACCCTGACCATCGACGTGGAAGACCAGAAGAGCCGCGACTTCGGCTTCGAAGGCGCGGTCACCCGTTACTTCGACAACGGTTGGCAGGGTGGTACCACGCTGCACCTGGTGCGTTCGGAAGAAGAGGATGCCGATGGCGACTGGATCAAGCGTGATGCGCGCTACGCGTCGCTGTCCAAGTCCACCGCGTTCGTCGGCTGGGGCGATGGTGAGCGCAGTGCCCGCCTGCAGGCCCAGCACGCGTTCAACCTGAAGGACGATGCGGACCACGAGATCGACGGCTACACCACCTTCGACCTGATGGGCGAGCAGAAGACCGGCTTCGGCACCTTCAGCGCCGGTATCCAGAACCTGCTGGACAAGCAGTACAGCACCGTCTGGGGCCAGCGCGCTGCACTGTTCTATTCGCCGACCTACGGGCCGGCCTATCTCTATGACTACCAGGGCCGTGGCCGCACGTTCACCCTGGGGTGGAGCCTGGCGTACTAAAAGGGCCTGAAAGCTCTCTACCTAAAAAGACTCAGGCCACCTTTCCGGTGGCCTGATCGAGGGTTTCCACTATGCCGCCGCTGAGACTTCGGCAGTGGCACAAGAGCACCTCGCCGAGCAGCTGCAATGAGGGCGTGGCGAAGTAGTCCAGTAGGGCGTCTTCGTTTTTCCAGCTGCCTTGCAGCAGCCACGGCTCGCCGCTCTCACGGGCGACCAACTGGCAGCGCAGGCATCCCGGTGCGCGGCGGGCGCCGTCGACCAGGTTGTCGATCAGGGCGCCGAGTTCCGCTTCGTGTCCCGCCCGGGGGTGGATCTGCAATTCGTGTTCGATGGGGGTTTGCCAGTGCATGTCCTGTCCTCCGCGTTACAGGAAGAAGTCCGAAGTGGCTCCTCGGACGACTGACAGCAAGAGTACGGCCCCGCCAGCCCCGCGCGTTATCCGGATGCTGTCGGCTTCTTGCCTGATCCTGCGGCAGGTTTGCCAACCTCTGTAACCGGTCGTTTCCGGGCCATGCACCGCCGCGGTGCGTGCGTGAATGGCGCTGCGGCTTGTCCATTCCTGCCGATTGCTTGCCTGATCCTCCAGCGGCTGCCTTACTGTCACACTCGCGCACGCGGCGCGGGCGTAAGCTTCGAGCGCCGCCACTGGAGGTCCTGTGCATGTCCCAGTCCGTTCCCGCCTACGATCCCATTGCCGCCGGCCGCCAGGAGCTGGCCGACATCATCCAGCGCCATTGCCAGGGGGAAGGCGTCTTCGAGACCGCCATCGATTCCCTGCTGGTCGGCCGCAGCGACTGCCCCCACGAGGGCCGCATGCCGACCCTCTATCGCCCCGCCCTGTGCGTGATCGCCCAGGGCTGCAAGGAAGTGCGCCTGGGCAGCGAGGTGTATCGCTATGACGAACTCAACCTGCTGGTGGTGTCGGTGACGCTGCCAGTTTCCGGCCAGGTGATCGAGGCCTCGCCGGAGAAGCCCTACCTGTCGATCCGCCTGGACATCGACCCCGGCGAGCTGACCCGGCTGATCGCCGAGGCCGGCCTCGCCGGCAGTGCGCCGCGCCCGGCCAGCCGGGGCATCTACCTGCAACGCCTGGACTGCACCGTGCTTGACGCGCTGCTGCGCCTGATGCGCCTGCTGGATACCCCCCGCGACATCGAGATGCTGGCGCCGCTGTTCGTCCGCGAAATCCTCTACCGCCTGCTGCGGGGCCCGCAGGGCCACCTGCTGCACGACCTGGCGATGACCGACAGCCAGACCCACCGCGTCACCCGCGCCATAGAGTGGCTCAACCGCAACTACGACAAGTCCCTGCGTATCGAGGACCTGGCCCGCGAGGTGAACCTCAGCGTGTCCACCCTGCACCACCGCTTCAAGGAAGTGACCGCCCTGAGCCCGTTGCAGTACCAGAAGCAGCTGCGCTTGCAGGAAGCGCGGCGGCTGTTGTTGTCGGAAGGGCTGGAAGTGGCAGTGGCCGGGCATCGCGTCGGCTATGAGAGCCCGTCGCAGTTCAGCCGCGAATACAGCCGCCTGTTCGGCGCGCCGCCGCTGCGCGACCTGGCGAGCCTGCGCGGGGCGTTGGACAGCGAGGCCGTGCCGGCCTGAGCCGATTCAGGGGCACTTTCGTAGGATGGGTGGAGCGCAGCGATACCCATGCTGTAGGCGAATCGAATTGATGGGTATCGCTCCACGCCATCCTACAAAGGCGTTGGCCGGAGGCATCAGCGCTCGTAAAGCTCCAGCGGCAAGTCATCCGGATCGGCGAAGAAGGTGAAGCGCTTGCCGGTCAGATCGTCCTCGCGGATCGGCTCGCAGGCCACGCCGTGGCTCTGCAGGTGGGCCACCGCGCTCTCCAGGTCATCCACGGCGAATGCCAGGTGGCGCAGCCCCTGCGCCTCGGGGTAGGACGGCCGCGCTGGTGCGCCGGGGAAGGAGAACAGCTCCAGCCGCGCATCACCCAGCTCCAGGTCGAGCTTCCAGGAGTCACGCGCCGTGCGGTAGGTCTCGGCGACCACCTTCAGGCCCAGCACCTGGGTGTAGAAGTGCTTTGAGCGCGGGTAGTCCGAGCAGATCAGGGCAACGTGGTGGAGGCTGTGCAGCAGGGTCATGGCGTGGGCTTCCCGGACGGTCTGAGCGCTCTATCCTGACAGCCGTCCCCTGCGGGTCAATGCTGGCGCTGTGAAGTCGGTCGCCAACGGCGCTGGAGTGATGGCAGTGCGCCTGCTAGCATCCCGCCGCCACCCCCACAATCACGGTCGACAGGACGTCCCCCGTACGGCCGCACTTGAAAGGAATCAGCATGAAGAAGACCGCCCTGGCCATCGCCATCCCCGTTGCCATCGTCGGCGCTGCCGTTGCCGGCGCCTGGTACACCGGCAGCCGTGTCGAGCAGGAAGTGAACCGCGGCATCACCGAAGCCAACCAACTGTTCGAGCAGGAAGCCCCTGGCCTGGGCGCCCACCTGACCCTGGTGGACATCCAGCGCGGCCTGTTCTCCAGCACCGCGCGCTACAACCTGTCCTTCACCGGCAAGGAAGGCGAAGCGCCGCAGATCCTCGTCTTCACCGATCGCCTCGAACACGGCCCCTTCCCGGCCTCGCGCCTGGCGGCGGGCAAGCTCGCCCCGGTCATGGCGCAGAGCCATTTCGCTCTGGAACAGAACGAACTCACCGCTCCGCTGTTCACCGCCGCTGGCGGCAAGGCTCCGCTGTTCGGCGAGCTGACCATCCATTACGACCAGAAACAGGAAGGCGCCGTCGAGACCGCCGCCCTGGAATTCGCCAAGGACAGCGACAAGCTGCGTCTGTCCCCGGCCAAGATCACCTTCAACGTCTCCGGCGACAAGAAGGACGTCAGCGCCGTGGGCAACCTCGCCGAGGTCGACCTGGACTTCACCGACGAGAACAGCGGCCAGCCGGCGCGCGTACAGCTGCGCGACCTGGGCATGCAGGGTGACAAGAAGGAAAATGCCAACGGCTTTGCCCTCGGCCCCAGCTCCGCCACCATCAAGAGCCTGAACATCAAGTCGCCGGGCGCGCCGGAAGTCGAGTTGCGCGACGCCGTGGTCGAAGAGACCCTCAAGCAGGGCGGCAAGGGCCTTGACCAGAGCGTTTCCTACCGCGTCGGCAAGGTCGTGGTGCAGGGCCAGGAAATCGGCGGCGTGAAGCTGGACCTGAGCCTGCGCAACCTCGACGAGGGCGTGCTCAAGACCTTCAAGGAGTCCTACAACAAGATGGCCCTGGACAGCCTGGAAAGCACCGAGCTGACCCCGGCGCAGGAAGAGGAACTCAAGCGCCTGGGCCTGGCCCTGCTGGAAGGCTCGCCGGTGCTGTCGCTGGACGAACTGTCCCTGCAGACCAGCCACGGCGTAGCCAAGGCTTCGCTGTCGGTCGACCTGCGCAAGCCCAACGCTGCCGCCGCTACGCCGGACGAGATGGCGCGCAGCATCCTCGCCGCGCTCAAGGCTGACCTGAAGGTGGACAAGGCGGTGATCGGCGACATCGTCGCGCTGCAGGGCTCGCTGGGTGGCGAGGCTGCCGGCAGCGTCGATCCGGTTGCGCTCAAGCAGCAATCCGACGCCATGACTGACCTGTTCAGTGGCATGGCCCTGAACTCGCAGTGGGCCGTGCTCGACGGCAACGCCCTGTCCAGCTCGCTGGCCTACGCCAACGACCAGGTAAAGTTCAACGGCAAGGACATGAGCGTGCCGGAGTTCATGGCCTTCGCCATGGGCTCCGCGCAGGGTCTTGGCCTGGGCGGCGGCGCTGCCGGCGGGGAAGAAGAGCCGCAGGCAGAAAGCGTGGAATAACCCGCGCCTGAAACGAAAAAGCCCGGCACGCGCCGGGCTTTTTCATGCTCCTACAAAAGAGCAATCCTCAGCGAGCGTTGCGCACGCCTTCGGCCAGTTGCCGGCACAGGCCGAGCACGCCCTGCACCGCGTCAGCGGAACTGCTCGCCTCGGCGATCTTGTCGATCAGCGCCGAACCCACCACCACACCGTCGGCCAGGCGCGCGATGCTCGCGGCGTGTTCGGCGGTGCGGATGCCGAAGCCGATGGAGACCGGCAGATCGGTGTGGCGGCGCAGGCGCGCCACGGCTTCCTCGACATGTTCCAGGGTCGCCGCGCCGGCGCCGGTCACGCCGGCCACCGAGACGTAATAGACGAAGCCGGAGCTGCCCTCGAGCACGGTGGGCAGGCGCTTGTCGTCGGTGGTCGGAGTGGTCAGGCGGATGAAGTCGATGCCCGCCGCTTGCGCCGGGTGGCACAGGTCTTCGTTGTGCTCCGGTGGCAGGTCCACGACGATCAGGCCGTCGACGCCGGCTTCCTTCGCGTCGGCGATGAACTTGTCCACGCCGTAGTAGTGGATCGGGTTGAAGTAGCCCATCAGCACCAGCGGGGTGGTGTCGTTGCCGGCGCGGAATTCGCGGACCATCTTCAGCGTCTTGGCCAGGTTCTGGCCGTTGCCCAGGGCGCGGATGTTCGCCAGCTGGATCGCCGGGCCATCGGCCATCGGGTCGGTGAACGGCATGCCCAGTTCGATGACATCGGCGCCGGCTTCGGGCAGGCCCTTGAGGATGTCCAGCGAGGTCGAGTAGCCCGGGTCGCCGGCGGTGATGAAGGTCACCAGGGCAGCGCGGTTCTGCTGTTTCAGTTCGGCGAAGCGGGTCTGCAGGCGGCTCATGCTTGCGGCTCCTGTTGCATGTGGTGCATGACGGTCTGCATGTCCTTGTCGCCACGACCGGACAGGTTCACCACCATGATGTGGTCCTTGGGCAGGTTCGGTGCGCGCTTGAAGACTTCGGCCAGGGCGTGGGAGGACTCCAGCGCCGGGATGATGCCTTCCAGGCGGCAGCACTGGTGGAATGCGTCGAGGGCTTCGTGATCGGTGATCGAGGTGTACTCAACACGGCCGATGTCATGCAGCCAGGCGTGTTCCGGACCGATGCCGGGGTAGTCCAGGCCGGCGGAAATGGAATGCGCGTCGATGATCTGGCCGTCTTCGTCCTGCAGCAGGAAGGTCCGGTTGCCGTGCAGTACGCCCGGTACGCCGCCGTTCAGGCTGGCCGCGTGCTTGCCGGTCTCGATGCCGTGGCCGGCGGCTTCCACGCCGATGATCTTGACGCTGCTGTCATCGAGGAACGGGTGGAACAGGCCCATGGCGTTGGAGCCGCCGCCGATGCAGGCGACCAGCGAATCGGGCAGGCGCCCTTCCTTCTCGGCCAGTTGCTCGCGGGTTTCCTTGCCGATTACCGCCTGGAAGTCGCGGACCATCGCCGGGTACGGGTGCGGGCCGGCCACGGTGCCGATCAGGTAGAAGGTGCTGTCGACGTTGGTCACCCAGTCGCGCAGGGCCTCGTTCATTGCATCCTTCAGGGTGCCGGTGCCGGCGGTGACCGGGATCACCTCGGCGCCCAGCAGCTTCATGCGGAACACGTTGGCCTGCTGGCGATCGATGTCGGTGGTGCCCATGTAGATCACGCATTGCAGGCCGAAACGCGCGGCCACGGTGGCGGTGGCCACGCCGTGCATGCCGGCGCCGGTCTCGGCGATGATGCGTTTTTTGCCCATGCGTTTGGCCAGCAGGATCTGGCCGATGCAGTTGTTGATCTTGTGCGCGCCGGTGTGGTTCAGCTCTTCGCGCTTCAAGTAGATCTTCGCGCCGCCGCAGTGCTCGGTCAGGCGCTCGGCGAAGTACAGCGGGCTCGGACGGCCGACGTAGTCGCGCTGGAAGTAGGCCAGTTCCTTGAGGAATTCCGGATCGTCCTTGGCCTTCTCGTACTCGCGGGCCAGGTCGTGGATCAGCGGCATCAGGGTCTCGGCGACGTACTGGCCGCCGAAGCTGCCGAACAGGCCCTTGGCGTCTGGACCGGTGCGCAGTGTGGACATGGGAAGGCTCCTCTGGGGTCGTGAAGTAGGGTGCCCGCCGGGCGCTATCGCGGACAGAGTCCGCTCCTACGAATGGTGCTCAGGATACGGCTGTGGGAGGACGGGGAAAAGCGATAAGATCGCCATAACATGTCAGAAAAACTCACAGGTTGAATGCCATGAGCCGCGACCTTCCGCCCCTCAATGCCCTGCGCGCCTTCGAAGCCGCTGCCCGCCTGCGCGGCGTGAGCGCGGCGGCGGATGAGCTGAGTGTCACCCATGGGGCGATCAGCCGGCAGATCCGCCTGCTGGAGGAAGAATTGGGCGTCGCCCTTTTCGTCAAGGAAGGGCGCGGCGTAAAACTCACCGATGCCGGCGTGCGCCTGAGCGAAGTGGCCAGCGACTCCTTCGAGCGCCTGCGCAGCGTCTGCGCCGAACTGCGCCGTCAGGCTGGCGGTGATGCGCCGTTCGTTCTCGGCTGTCCCGGCAGCCTGCTTGCCCGCTGGTTCATCCCGCGCCTGGATCGCCTGAACCGCGACCTGCCGGATCTGCGCCTGCAACTATCGGCCAGCGATGGCGACCTCGATCCGCGCCGTGGCGGCCTCGACGCCACCCTGTGCTTCGCCGCGCCGCCGTGGCCGGCGGACATGCGCGTGCTGGAACTGGCGGTGGAAAGCATCGGCCCGGTGCTCAGTCCGCGTTCACCGCGCTTCAAGCAGTTGAGCGCGGCGCCTGCCGAGGCGTTGCTGGGCGAATCGCTACTGCACACCGTCTCGCGCCCGCAAGCCTGGCCGGAATGGGCCGCGCGCCATGGCCTGGAGCCGGCGCGGCTGAAGCGCGGCCAGGGCTTCGAACACCTCTACTACCTGCTGGAAGCTGCCGTGGCCGGGTTGGGCGTGGCCATCGCGCCGCAACAGCTGGTGGCCGACGACCTTGCCGCCGGCCGCCTGGCCGCCCCCTGGGGCTTCGTCGAAACCACCGCGCGGCTGGCGTTGTGGGTCCCGCAGCGGCGCGCCGATCCGCGTGCCGAGCGCCTGGCGCGTTGGCTCCAGGGGGAGTTGAAGGGCGTCGCATAAAGACTGAACCGGGCCGTTTGCCCTGGGTCCACCCCTCTACTACTGTCCTTTAAGTGCGCTGGCAATCTGCCGGCGTTGCTCGGCGAATGAGGAGAGGCACCATGTCCAATCACCACACCTACAAGAAGATCGAGCTGGTCGGCTCCTCGCGCACCAGCATCGAGGACGCGATCAACAATGCCCTGGCGGAAGCGGCCAAGAGCATCGACTTCCTGGAGTGGTTCGAGGTGGTGGATACCCGTGGGCATATCGAGAACGGCGCGGTCGGTCACTACCAGGTGACGATCAAGGTCGGTTTCAGGATTGCCAACAGCTAGGTCTTTTTTGTCACGCGGCTTTTTTGTCACGCGCCTGGGCCATGCTGGTGCGGCGCGTGGATGTGCGCACCGGGGTATCCCGGTTTTCCGGCCCGCTCGGGCCTTTTCCTGTGAACGACGAGGGAGCGTTACCGATGAAGAAGTTCCTGTTGGCTGTGGGGATCTTCGCCCTGGCGGGCCATGCGATGGCTGCCGGCAAGCCGTGCGAAGAGCTGAAATCGGAGATCGAGGCGAAGATCAAGGCCAAAGGCGTTGCCTCGTTCAACCTGGAGGTCGTCGACAAGGGCAGCGCGGGCGGCAAGCAAGTCGTCGGCTCCTGTGAAGGCGGCACCAAGGAAATCGTCTATTCGAAGTGATTCCCGGCGAACGCCGGCAGGCCGGGCACCCGCGAGGGGCCCGGCCTTTTTCATGCACTGGCGTTCCCCTCGATCCTGCGAAGAGCCTTTTAGAAAAGCTGAACCCCTGCCCTCGCGCCGGCCTCGAACGTCCTGACTGCAACCCGAACGGAGGAAGCGACATGAAAAAATCGGCATCGGCTCACTGGCAGGGCGGCCTGAAGGACGGCAAGGGCACGATTTCCACGCCGAGTGGCGCGCTGAAGGAACAGCCGTACGGCTTCAACACGCGCCTCGAGGACAAGCCGGGCACCAACCCCGAGGAGCTGATCGGCGCGGCTCACGCCGGCTGCTTCTCCATGGCGCTGTCGATGATGCTGGGCGAGGAAGGTCTGACCGCCGAAAGCATCGACACCCGGGCCGAAGTCAGCCTGGAGAAACTTACCGATGGCTTCACCATCACCGCCGTGCACCTGACCCTGAAGGCGAAAGTGCCGGGTACCGATGCGCAGACCTTCCAGGCCATCGCCGACAAGGCCAAGGCCGGCTGCCCGGTCTCACGGGTGCTCAACGCGCGCATCACCCTCGACGCCAGCCTCGAATGAGCCGTCGGGGCACTCTGTTGCGCGGTGGCGGTCCACCGTTAGGATAGGGTGCCCCGCCGTGGGGCTTTGACGAGGGATTGTGATGACGACGATGAAGTGGGCCGTGGCGACCGGTGCGGCGCTGCTGCTGGCGAGCGGCGCGAGCCGGGCGGCAGTGAAGCCCTGCGAGGAACTCAAGGCCGAGATCGAGACCAAGATCCAGGCCGCCGGGGTGACGTCCTACACCCTGGAGATCGTGGACAAGGCCGAGGTGAAGGACCCGAATATGGTGGTCGGCACCTGCGACAACGGTAAACGACGGATCATCTATCAGAAGAACGACGGCTGAGTTTCCCCTCCACGCCGGGACGAAGTCCGCCGCCATGAGATGCCTCTGCGCTTGGGGCGGCCCTCACCCTAACCCTCTCCCAGGGGAGAGGGGACTGTTCGGGGCAGGATGAAACTTCGGCGTCAACCGGCATGTGCGGCCACTGCTCTCTCGGGTGCGGGGCGCGTAGTCAGGTGCGGGGTGAGGGGGACGCATCGGTACGGGCTTCCCGAGAAAGACCGTTGCGCCCACGAAGCCTGCTATTCCGCTAGAACGGCCCGCAACTCACCGGCCCCTGGAAATCCGTTTTCGCCACCAATTGCCCACTGGCATCGGTCAGTAATGCCAGGGCGCTGCGCAATTGCGGGCGCAGCTCCAGTCGGTAGCGCTGGCCGGCGGCGAAGTCGTCGTAGGTCACCTTGACCCGGCAGGTCAGCTCCGAAGGGTCGCTCATCGCGCCCATGCCGCCACCGCTGGGGATTTCGTACTGGAAGCGCACCAGCAGTTCGTGGCGGCCCGGCGTCACCTGGTAGTAGCGCCCGTCGTTCACCGACTTGCCGTCCAGGCGCTCGGCCATCAGGGTCCTGCCGGCCGCGGTGTAGAGATCGATCCAGGCCAGCTGCGGGTCGTGGGCGGGCAGCGGGCTGGCGCAGCCGGCGAGCAGGGCGAGGCTCAGCGGGACGAAGGCAGGCAGGAAGCGCGGGCGCATGGAGAGTTACCGTGGGCTGTAGTCAGTCCACAGCATACCCCGCTCAGGCCTTCGCGCAGCCCCGTTCGCGACCACGGGCGATCTCGCCGCCCTGGGCGTCGTAGAGCTTGGCCCAGGGGCGGAAGCCGATGCTGCCGGTCTCCAGGCGGTAGCGCTGGCCGGCGCTGAAGTCCTTGTATTGCACCGTCATCTCGCAATCGCGCCACAGTGATTCGGCGACCGGGCCGATATCCACCGGCTCGACCTGGAACTGGAAGCGCACGCGCAACTCGTGGGAGCCGGGGTCGACCTCGAAGTAACGCGTGCTGGACCACTCCTTGCTGTCCACCTCCATGGCGGCCAGGTCGCTCTGGCTGTTGGTGTCCAGGTCGACCCAGGCGCGGTTCGGGTCCGGCTGGGGCATCAGCATCGAACAGCCGCTCAGGGCGAGCAGTCCGGCGGGAATGAGGAGGGTGCGCATCGGGGTGGCTCCTGGTCAGAAAGGGGCGGCAGCGAGCGGACCAGGCGCTGTGCTATGTTCCGCGCATGCCCTTCCGCCTTCTTATCCCGACACTCGACCGCCGCCTGTGCCGCTGGGTTCCCTGCCTGGCGATCTGGGCGCTGAGCGGTTGTTCCACGGTGAGCTACTACGGCCAGTTGGCGGACGGCCAGTTGCGCCTGCTCGCCGCCCGTGAGCCGGTGGCCGAGGTGGTCGCCGACCCGAGCCGTGACCCCGCGCTGCGCCAGCGCCTGGAGCTGTCCCAGGAGGCGCGCGCCTTCGCCAGCGCCGAGCTGGGGTTGCCGGACAACCAGAGCTATCGCCTCTACGCCGACATCCACCGGCCCAATGTGGTGTGGAACGTCTTCGCCACGCCCGAGCTGTCGCTGCAGCCGCTGACCCACTGCTTCCCCATCGCCGGTTGTGTGGCCTATCGCGGCTACTACGGCGCCGAGGGCGCACAGGCCGAGGCAAAGCGCCTGAAGGGCGAGGGGCTGGACGTCTATGTCGGCGGCGTAGAGGCCTATTCGACCCTGGGCTGGTTCAACGACCCGATCCTCAGCAGCATGCTGCGCTGGGGCGACCAGCGCCTGGCGGAAACCATCTTCCACGAGCTGGCGCACCAGAAGTTCTATCTGCCCGGTGACACCGCCTTCAACGAGTCCTACGCCTCCTTCGTCGAGGAAGAAGGCGGCCGTCGCTGGCGCGCCGCGCGCAACCTGGCGGATGAATCGCCCCTGCTGGACGAGCAGCGCAAGCGCTTCACGCAGCTGGTGCTCGATACCCGCGAGCGCTTGCAGGCGCTGTACGCCAGCCCGCGCAGCGACGCGGAAAAGCGCGCCGGCAAGGCCGCCGAGTTCGAGCGCCTGCGCCACGACTACGCACAGCTGCGCGATCGCGACTGGGGCGGCAAGGCGCCGTTCGATGCCTGGGTCAACGGCCCGATGAACAATGCCAAGCTGCTGCCCTTCGGGCTGTATGACCAGTGGGTGCCGGCGTTTGCCGCGTTGTTCAGGCAGGTGGGCGGCAACTGGCCGGCGTTCTATGCGCGGGTGGAGAAGCTCGGGGCGCTGCCGGCGGATCAACGCAAGGCGGCGCTCGAACGCCTCGCTGCCGGGGAGCGCGTCACCTTTCGTTGAGCTCTGGCGTGGGGCGGGTTCGCGAGCAAGCTCGCTCCTACAGGCAGAGCGCCGATTCAACCTGTAGGAGCGAGGGGGACGCCCAGTCCTTGCTCGCGAACCAATGCAGGACGCTGGCGGCTTGCGTCAGACCCGCTCCACTCCCGGCATCTTCCACTCCCCGCCCACAACGGCCGGCTCCGGCCCGTAGATGCGCAGGATGACGTTGAACGGCCCCTGCCGGGTCGACGGCAACCAGTTCGCCTCCAGCGCCTGGCCGGGCGAATCCGCCTGGAGATACAGCGTCACTCCGCCGTCCGCGTCGCGCGCGAGGTGATCGCGGCTGCTCAGGCAGTAGCGCTGGATCGGGTTGGCTACCAGTTGCCGGTCCGGCAGGTCGTAGAGGGTGATCGACCAGAACTCCTTCGCCGGCGGCAGCGCGTCGGCCGGGAAGTGCAGCCGGTAGCGCTGGCCGCCCACCAGCGGTTGCTGGCTGCTGTCGCTGCGCGTGCCGAAGTAGATCGCCTCTTCCACGCTGTTGCCGTAGATGCCGCTGGCCGCCGCGGCGGCGCGGCTGAGGTAGTCGTTGTGCATCGCCGAGCGGGTGCCGAACAGACCAGCGGAGGAACGCAGCGTCGCCACCTTCGCCTTCAGTTCCGCCACGCCCTGCTGGATGCCGGCGCCCAGCGCCGTGCGCTGCGCGGGCGAGAGGGCGGCTGGATTGAAGGCCAGCCCGGCGCCGATGCCGACCTGGGCAAAGCGCTTGCGCAGTTCGACTTCGCTCGGGTCCACCGGGCAGAAGGCGAGGATCTGGTTCAGGTGCGGGATGAAGCCCGGCCCCAGGTCGCGGGGAAATTCCCACGGCAGCCAGTTCACCGCCGGAGGGATCGCTGGCGCCGTGCTGCCGGCAAACTCGTGCAGCGGTCGCAGACGGTACTGCTGCTGCAATGCGCGCACGGCCGGCAAGTCGTTGGCATCGCGCAGGCCGGTGCGGCCCAGGACCATGGCGATCTGCGTTTCGCTGCGCAGCACCTGGCGGATGCCGCTGGACGTCTCGCCTTTCCAGTCCGGCCCGGCGATCAGGTAGTCACCGGCTTCGCGGCCGGTGCTGAGCACGCCCACATAGCCGAAGTTGAAGGTGTACTGGTCCACCAGCTGGTGCACGTAGTAGCGGTCCTCGGCCACCGCCGGCACGCTGAGCACCCAGGGCTCGGCGCGCAGGTCGAGCCAGGCCCAGGAGTAGGGCGTGTCATTGTTCGGCGTGACGATGTCGCGGTTGTTCGGCGTGAACAGTTCGCTGTAGTGGCGGAACACGCCGAAGCCGCCGACGTACTCCGGCGATTTCGCATCGAGCGCCTGCTTCTGCATCGTCTGGTAGTGCATCAGCATCGGGTAGGCATAGAGCCACGCCTGGCGGACGGTTTCCTGGTCAGTGGATGTCTCGGGCATGGCCGGATCACTCGTCTGGGAAGAGGCCGCGAGCAGCCAGTCGGGAAGCGTCAGGCCGAAGCCCAGCGCACCGCTGGCGCCGATGAGACGGCGGCGGGTCAGGATCGGGTTCATGGCTACTCCTTGCTGGTGATCGCGTTGCTGGCGATGGGCTGGACGGCCGGCGGCTGGTATTCGCCCTTGAGCGCCTTTGCCTGCGGCAGGTACATGCGCAGGATCAGGTTGAACGGCCCCGGCGGTGCCGGCAGCCAGTTGTCGGTGCTGGCCGGCCGGGCATGCTGGATGGTCAGGGTCAGGCCGCCATCGGCGTCTTTCTTCAGGTCGCTGGCGCTGTTGATGGCGTAGCGGTTGAGCGGGTTCGCCGCGAGCATCTGGGTCTTGCCGTCGTAGAGCGCGACGGACCAGAAGGCATCCACCGGCGGCAGCTGGCCAGGGGCGAAGTGCAGGGTGTAGGCGCGGCTGCCGTCCAGTGCCTGCCCGGCAGCGTCGACGCGGGTCAGTGGGTACATCGCCTCGGCCGGGTCGTTGGCGTAGATGTACTTCCAGGCGACCGCCGCGCGTGTCAGGTCGTCGTTGCCGTAGTGGCCGATATTGATCGGCGAATTCTGCCAGCCGTTCACCGGCGCGGCGAAGCGCTCGGTGGCGGCACGGATCTTCTCGCGGCCGTCCTCGGCGCCCTGCTCCACCGCCTGGGCGATGTCTGCCGGTAGCTGCTTGGCGTCGAAGGGCTTGCCGGTGCCTACGCCGATCGGCGCGAACTGTTTCAGCCGCGCCTGTTCTTCCGGCGACCAGGCGTGCCAGGCCGACAGGCCGTTGAAGTCGATGAAGGCGTTTTCCGCCGGGCCTTCCTTGGTCGGCAGGTATTCCGGCACGTCCATCTTGTGCGGTAGCAGCGTCGGCTTGGTGCTGCGCAGCTTGTAGCCGTCCATCACGGCCTTGGCGGCGTCGAGGTCGGCTTCGCCATCGACCGCGGTGCGGCCGAGCAGGAAGACGATGCGGCTGGGTGAGCGGATCACCTGGCCCTTGAAGTCCTCGGGCGCCTGGCCATCCCAGTCGGGGCCGGCGATCAGGAAACTGCCCGCCGCGCGCCCGGTGGCGCGGGTGCCGATGTAGTCGAGGTTGTTGGTGCGCATGTCGATCAGCTGGAAGCTGTAGTAGCGCTGCGGCACGGCCGGCACGTCGAGGACCACCGGGTGCTCGCGCAGGTCGAGCAGTGCATAGGAGTAGAGCGTGTCGTTGTTCGGCGAGACCACGGTGCGGTCTTCCGGGCCGAGCAGCGCGGTCTTGTTGTACAGGTAATTGACCGGCAGCTTGGCGGCGATGGCCTGCAGGGTCTTGCCGTGCTCGGCGGTGGCGAAGGCGAACAGATAGGCCTGCGAGGCCAGTTCGCGGGCCTCCTGTGGCGTTGGCCCGGCGGCCCAGGCGTGGCCGGCGAGCAGGGGCAGAAGGGCGGCGAGTGCGGGCAGCCATTGGCGCATGACGTGTTCCTCGTTGTTATTGTTCTCGCCCGGCCCCGCCGCGCGCGCCGGCGCCAGGCATCGCCGCAGAGTGCGCCACGCCGAGCCGCCGGCCGTAAGCGCCAGCGGACAGAAAACGATCATCGCTGGCGGTGGAACTACTCCGCCCGATCCGGGCTGTGCAGCGGCAAGTCTAGTTGCACGCGGCGGCGCAGCCAGGGGCTGGGCCGGTAGCGCGCCTCGCCGTAGCAGGCCTGCAGGCCCTGGAGGATGGTGAGGATACGTGCCGCGCCATAGTGTTCGCCGAAGGCCAGCGGGCCGAACGGATAACCCAGCGCCAATTGCACTGCGCGGTCCAGCGTCACCGGCGTGGCGATGCCGCGCTGGGCGATCTCGCAGCCGAGGTTGACGATGCCGGCGATCACCCGCTGGCAGATGAAGCCGGGCGAGTCGTTGATCACTTCCACCGGCACGCCGTCGCTGCCCAGGGCCTGGCGGGCCTGAGCCTCCAGCGCCGGGTCGAGCGCCGGCTGGCGCATCAGCACGCGGCGGCGGTCCAGTTCGGTGAAGGTTTCCAGCGCCAGGCTGCGATCAGGCGGCAGGCCGAGGGCGTCGATGCGGGTGCTGGCATCCACGCCCAGCGGCGTGACCAGGCAGATGGCGCGGGACGATGGCCCCTCGCCGGTCTCCAGCACCACGCCGCCGAGGGTGAGGATCGCGGCGACCCGGTGGCGCAGTTCGGGGTCCTGGCTGTCGAGCCAGTACGGGCGATTGAGCAGTACGCTGTCGTGCTGTTCTTCGGCTTCACGCACGGGCTGGCCGTCGCGGTAGCGATAGAAGCCTTCGCCGCTCTTGCGCCCGAGCAGGCCGCCGGCGACACGTTGCGCGGCCAGCGGCGACGGGGTGTAGCGCGGGTCCTGATAGAACTGCTGGTAGAGCGATTCCATGACCGCGTGGGAGACGTCCAGGCCAGTCAGGTCGAGCAGTTCGAACGGCCCCATGCGGAAGCCCACGCCGTCGCGCAGGATGCGGTCGATCTGCGCCGGGCTGGCGATGCCTTCGCCGAGGATGCGCAACGCTTCGGTGCTGAAGGCGCGGCCGGCGTGATTGACGATGAAGCCGGGGCTGTCCGGCGACACCGCCGGGAAGTGCCCGGCCTGCTCCGCCAGCCGACTCAGGCGGCGCACTACCGACTCGTCGGTGCGCTGGCCGCGCACCACTTCGACGATGCGCATCAGCGTCACCGGGTTGAAGAAATGGAAGCCCGCGACCCGCTCCGGGTGCCGGCAGCGCGCGGCGATGCGGGTGATCGACAGCGACGAGGTGTTGCTGGCGAGCACGGCGTCCGGCGCCACGCGTTTTTCCAGCTCGGCGAGCAACGCCTGCTTGGCGCCGAGGTCCTCGATGATCGCCTCGATCAGCAGGTCGCAGTCGGCCAGCTCGTCAAGGCGGTGGGTTGGCAACAGGCGCTGCATCGTCGCCGCCAGCGCTTCCGGGCTGAGCTTGCCCTTGGCCACCGCGCGTTCCAGCAGCTCGCGGTTGAAGGCCAGCGCCTGCTCCACGGTCTGCGGGTTGCTGTCGTACAGGCGCACCGGCAGGCCGGCGCTGGCGAACAGCTGGGCGATGCCTCGGCCCATGGCGCCGGCGCCGATGACGCCGATACGGTGGAGGGACTCGGTCATGCGGCGGGTCTCGTCGTGCGAACCTGCTTCAACCATAGACGCTGCGCTCACGCGGTGGTCCTTTTCGCCAGCTCCAGGTCGCGCAACTGACGGCGCAGCAACTTGCCGACGCTGGTCTTGGGCAGCTCGTCGAGCACCTCGACGAAGCTCGGCACCTTGTAGCCGGTGAGGTGCTCGCGGCAGTGGGCGATGATCTGCGCCGGCGCCAGCGACTCATCCTTGAGGCTGACGAACAGCTTCACCGACTCGCCCTTGCGTTCGTCCGGCACGCCGATGGCCGCGCACTCGCGCACGCCGGGGTGGCGCATCACGGCGTCTTCCACCTCGTTGGGGAACACGTTGAAGCCGGAGACCAGGATCATGTCCTTCTTGCGGTCGACGATCTTCAGCATGCCGTTGGCGTCCAGTTCGGCGATGTCGCCGGTCTTCAGCCAACCGTCCGCGGTCAGCACCTGGGCGCTTTCCTCCGGGCGCTGCCAGTAGCCCTGCATCACCTGCGGGCCACGCAGCCACAGCTCGCCGGGCTGGTCGGGGCCGGTGTCGTTGCCCTCCTCGTCCACGGTGCGCAGCTCGGTGTCGATCAGCGCCTGGCCGACGTAGCCCTCGCGATACGGGCTGTGCAGCGTGCCGGTCGAGACCACGGGCGACGCCTCGGTGAGCCCGAAGCCTTCGCGCACCGGCGCGCCGGTGGCGGCCTCCCAGCGCCGGCCCACTTCGCGGTTCAGCGGTGCCCCGCCGGAGGTCACCCACTTCAGGTGGCTGAAGTCGACGGCGGGGAAATCCGGGTGGTTCATCAGGCCGACGAACAGGGTGTTGATCCCGCTCATCAGGGTGAAGGGATAGCGGCGCATGGCGCCGATGATCTCGTCGAGATTGCGGCCGTCGCGGATGAACACCGTGTGCAGGCCCATGCCCACCGAGCTCAGCAGGTTCGTCGAGAACGCCATGATGTGGTACAGCGGCAGCGGCGCGATGCGCACGTCGGTGGCGGGGTCCAGCAGGCCGGGGCGCAGGAACAGTTCCAGGGTCTGCACGACGTTGGCGACCAGGCTGCGGTGGCTGAGCATCGCGCCCTTGGAGACACCCGTGGTGCCGCCGGTGTATTGCAGCAGCGCGAGGCGATCCAGCCCCGGCTCGATGGGTACCGGCGGCGCCTCGGCGCCCAGGCGCAGGGCCTGCTGGAAGCGCGTGCAGTCGGCTTCGTCGCTGTCGAGCCGGGGGCGCTCCATGTCGTCGATCGAGGTCAGCAGGATGTGCCGCACTTCGCTGTGCGCCTGCACGCTGCGCAGCAATGGCAGCAGGCGGTCGAGCAGCAATACGGCGTTGGCGCCGGAGTCGGCCAGCTGGTGGCGCAACTCGCTGGCGGTGTATTGCGGGTTGGTGTTCACCAGCACCACGCCAGCCTTCAGCGCGCCGAAGGTGGCGATGGGGTACTGCAGGGAGTTGGGCAGCATCAGCGCCAGGCGGTCGCCGGGTTGCAGGCCTGCGTGGTGGCGTAGGTAGCGGGCGAAGGCGTCGGCCTGGCGGTCCAGTTCGGCGAAGGTGAGATGGCTGTCGCCGCAGGAGAACGCGTGGCGTTCGGGGAACTCGCGGGAGGCGCGTTGCAGCAGGTCGTACAGGTTCTGGTAACCGTGGCGGGCGATCTCGCTGGCCACGTATCCGGTCGCAATGGCAGGCATCGACTTCTCCGTACTTTTTCTCTGAGCTTCGAATTATTGTTCTGCACAGTGAAACAGCGTGTCGAAATTGATGGTATGCGATAGGCTTGCCTGGCGCAACGAGCAGGCCCGGACCGCTGCGGGGAATGGGGTCGATCTGCTATCGTTCGCCCGCGCCGCGCGCGGCGCTCGTCCACCCGAATACCCGCCGAGGCCCCATGAGCGACGACGTCGAAGACAGCAGCAACCCCAAGGACCGCAAGTACGTCGAGGCGCTCGCCCGCGGACTGGACGTGCTGCGCGCCTTCACCCACGGCTCGGTGGTGCTCGGCAACCAGGAAATCTCGCGGATCACCGGCCTGCCCAAGGCCACGGTGTCGCGCATGACCTACACCCTGACCCAGCTGGGCTACCTCTGCTACTCGCAGCAGCACGAGAAGTACCAGCTCGATTCAGGCGTGCTGGCGCTGGGTTACGCCTACGTCTCCAACCTGCGCGTGCGCCAGTTGGCCAAGCCGTACATGGACGCCTTCGCCCGCCGCACCAACACCACGGTGGGCCTGACCTGCCGTGACTGGCTGTCGATGATCTACGTGGAAAACTGCCGCCCGCCGGAAGCGACGTCCCTGCGCATGGACGCCGGCGTGCGCCTGCCGCTGGCCACCACCGCCGCCGGCCGCGCCTACCTCGCCGCCACGCCGCAGCAGGAGCGCGAGCATCTGCTGTCGGCGCTGCAGGAGCGCCACGAAGGCGACTGGTCGGTGATGCGCGCTTCGCTCGATGCGTCCTTCGAGGAGTATTACGAGCATGGCTTCTGCCTCTCGCTGGGCGACTGGGACCGCAACGTGCGCGCTGCCGGCGTACCGCTGCGCCTGGCCGACGGCGGGCTGATGGCGCTGACCTGCGGGGCGCCGTCGTTCCAGCTCAGCGAGGAGACGCTGCGCGGGTCGCTGGCCCATGAGCTGGAGATTCTGGCGCGGGATATCGAGAGCCTCGGGGCCTGATTCTCTTCCGTTCAGTTCCTCTGCCATTCCGTCCCCTCACCCCAGCCCTCTCCCCGAGGAGAGGGAGCCCTCCGGTGCCGGTGGAAGCAATGGAGCCTGCCGGCGAGCGCCTGACTTTCCGCGTGCTCCGGCCTGTCCCCTCTCCCTTTGGGAGAGGGTTAGGGTGAGGGGTAATCCCCGTGCCGAAGCCGGATCGGATCACCCCATATTCTCACGCCACCTCCATCAACCCCGCATACACCTTCAGGTGATGATCATCGTCACCCAACTGGTGGCTGAGCATCACCAGCCGCTTGGCGTGGTGCGCGAGGACGTATTCCCAGGTCATGCCGATGCCGCCGTGCAGCTGGATCGCCTGCTCGGCGACGTAGCGCGCGGCGCGGGTGACGATGAACTTGGCCGCCGCCAGGGTGCGGCTGCGCTCGGCGCTGTCGGGTTGATCGGCCACGCAGGCGGCGAGGATCGCCATGCTGGTGGCCTGTTCCAGTTCGCTGCGCATGTCCACCATGCGGTGCTGCAGCACCTGGAACTTGCCGATGGGGATGCCGAACTGCTTGCGCGTCTTCAGGTAGTCCAGGGTCAGCGCGCAGGCTTCCTGCAGGCTGCCGAGGGCGTCGGCGCATTGCCCGGCGATGGCGCGGCCCTGCTGGTAACGCAGCGCCGCTAGCGCGTCACCCGGCGTGCCGAGGGCTTCGCCGAGGGCGCCGTCGAGGAACAGCTCGCAGGCGCGCTGGCCATCCACGGTCGGGTACTCGCGGCGGCTGACGCCGGCCTGCTGCGGATCGACCAGGAACAGGCCGATGCCCGCCTCGTCCCGCGCATTGCCGGACACCCGCGCCGAGACGAGGATCGCCGTGGCGCTCTGCCCGCCGACCACCACCGCCTTGCGGCCGCTCAGTTTCCAGCCTGCGCCGGCCTGTTCCGCGCGGGTCTGCACGTCGTGCAGCTGGTAATGGCTTTGCGGCTCTTCCAGCGCTACAGCCAATTGCGCCTCTGCGCTGGCGATGCGCGGCAGCCAATGGTCCTTCTGCGCGTCATTGCCCAACTGGGCGATCAGGCCGCCGGCATGCACCACCGATTGCAGGTACGGCTCCAGGCACAGGCCGCGCCCCAGTTCGGTGAGCACCAGCATGCTCTCCACACCGCCGCCGAAGCCGCCGTGGCTTTCCGGCAGCGACACCGAGGTCAGCCCCAGCTCGCCGAGCTGGCGCCAGAACTCGACGCTGTAGCCCCGCTCGCTCCGGCTGAAACCCTCGCGCTTGTCGAACGGATAGGCGTCGCGCACCAGGCGCGCCGCGGTGTCCTGCAGCATCTGCTGCTCTTCGCTCAGTTTGAAGTCCATGCTCGGTGCCTCACAGTTCGAGAATCATCTTGGAGACGATGTTCTTCTGGATTTCGTTGGAGCCGCCGAAGATCGACAGCTTGCGCAGGTTGAAGTACTGGCTGGCGGGCGCGGCCGAATAGTCCGCGTGCAGCGGCTCGGCGCCCAGCTCGAATTCGTCTTCGATGAAGGGCAGCGCGTAGGGGCCGAGCACCTTGCGCAGCAGGTGGCTGATCGCCTGGCGGATCTCGGTGCCCTTCACTTTCAGGATCGAGCTTTCCGCCCCCGGCACGCCGCCTTCGCGGGCGGCGGCGAGGATGCGCAGGGTGCTCATCTCGATGGCCATCAGCTGCATTTCCACCTCCGCCACCTGGGCGCGGAACAGCGGGTCTTCGAGCATCGGCTTGCCGTCGCACAGCTCGCGGCTGGCCACGCGCTTGAGGTGCGCGAGCACCGCCTTGGATGCGCCGATGCCGGCGAGCCCGGTGCGCTCGTAGGTGAGCAGGTACTTGGCGCAGGTCCAGCCTTCGTTCTCGCGGCCGACGAGGTTTTCCACCGGCACGCGCACGTTGTCGAAGAAGACCTCGTTGACCTCGTGCTCGCCGTCCAGGGTGATGATCGGCCGCACGGTGATGCCCGGTGTCTGCATGTCGATCAGCAGGAAGCTGATGCCGCGCTGCTGCTGCGCCTCCGGGTCGGTGCGCACCAGGCAGAAGATCCAGTCGGCGTGCTGGCCGAGGGTGGTCCAGGTCTTCTGGCCGTTCACCACGTAGTGATCGCCGTCGCGCACCGCGCGGGTCTTCAGCGAGGCGAGGTCGGAGCCGGCGCCCGGTTCGGAGTAGCCCTGGCACCACCAGTCGGTGCCGTCGAGGATGCGCGGCAGGTAGTGCGCCTGCTGCTCGGGCGTGCCGAACCTGATGATCACCGGGGCGACCATGTTGACGCCGAACGGCACGGTGCGCGGTGCGCCGAAGGCGGCGCATTCTTCTTCGAAGATGTGCTTCTGCACGGCGTTCCAGCCGGTGCCGCCGTACTCCTCGGGCCAGTGCGTGGCGTACCAGCCCTGCTCGGTCAGCACGCGCTGCCAGCGCTGGTGGTCGCCCTTGTTCAGGTGCTTGCCCAGGCGCACCTTGGTGGCGATGTCCTGGGGCAATTTGGCTTCGAGGAAGGCGCGGACTTCATCGCGGAAGGCCAGTTCGTCGGGGGTGAAATGGATGTCCATGGCGGGTCCTCAGAGATCGGCGAAGCGGCGGCCTTCGGCCACCAGGCGTTCGAGTAGCGGCGCGGGTTGCCACCAGGCGCCAAGGCGCTGGTGGAACTCGCGGATTCGTTCGAGCACGTGGGCAAGGCCGACGCTGTCGGCATGGAACAGCGGGCCGCCACGCCAGGCGGGGAAGCCGTAGCCGTTGAGGAAGATCACGTCGACGTCGCTGGCGCGCTGGGCGATGCCTTCGTCGAGGATGTTCGCCGCCTCGTTGATCAGCGCGTAGAGGCAGCGCTCGACGATTTCCTCGTCGCTCACCGGCCCACGGCTGATGCCACGGTCGGCCGCGGCCTGCTCCAGCATGGCCGGCAACGCCGGGTTGTCCTGCGGGGGGCGGCCGCCCTCGCCGTACTGGTAGAAGCCGGTGCCGGTCTTCTGCCCGAGCATGCCGGCGGCGATCAGGTGGTCGAGTACGGTGGGCAGGGTCTGGCCGGGTTTCAGGTTCGGTCGCTGGCGCGAGCGGATCGCGTGGCTGATGTCCAGGCCGGACAGATCGCGCACCGCCAGCGGCCCCATGGCCATGCCGAAGGTGCGCAGCGCACGGTCCACCTGCGCGGGTGTGGCGCCCTCCTCCAGCAGGAACTCGGCCTGGCGGCCGTACTGGAAGATCATGCGGTTGCCGACGAAGCCGTCGCACACGCCGACCACCACCGAGACCTTCTTCAGGCGCTTGCCCAGCTGCATGGCGGTGGCCAGCACGGCGTCCGACGTCGCCTTGCCGCGTACCACTTCGAGCAGGCGCATGACGTTGGCCGGGCTGAAGAAGTGCAGGCCGACCACGTCCTGCGGCCGCTTGGTGAAGGCGGCGATTTCGTCGAGGTCCAGCGAGGAGGTATTGCTGGCGAGGATCGCGCCGGGTTTGCACACGGTGTCCAGTTGCTCGAAGACCTGGCGCTTCACGTCCAGGCTTTCGAACACGGCTTCGACCACCAGGTCCACGTCACCCAGCGCGGCGTAATCGAGTACGCCACTGATCAGGCCCATGCGCCGCTCCATCTCCTCGGCGCCCAGGCTGCCGCGCGCCACGCTGGCGGCGTACAGGCTGCGGGCGCGGTCGAGGCCGCGTTGCAGGGCTTCGTCGTTCACTTCCAGCAGCTGCACCGGGATGCCGGCGTTGGCGAAGCACAGGACGATGCCCACGCCCATGGTGCCGCCGCCGATCACGGCGGCGCGGCGTACCTCGCGCGGTTGAGCCTCGGGCGCGAGGCCTTCGACCTTGGCCGCTTCGCGCTCGGCGAAGAAGGCATGGATCTGCGCGGCGCGCTGTGGCGACTCCATGCATTGCTGGAACAGCGCGCGCTCGCGGGCGAGACCTTCGCGCAGCGGTAATTGGGTGGCGGCTTCGACGGCATCGATGCAGCGCTGCGGGGAAAACTGGCCGGGCAGGCGCTTCTGCACCTCGCCGCGCTTGTGGGCGATCAGCTCGGCGAGGCCGCTTTCCTGCACGCGCTCGTTGCGCTCGCCGGTGCGGCGCGGGCCCTTGCCGTCCGCCAGCAGGCGCTGGGCGAAGGTGAGGCCGGCTTCGCTCAGGTCGCCGTCAATGAGCTTGTCGACGACATTGAATTCGAGGGCTTCCGCTGCGCGGATCGGCGCGCCGCTGACGATCATGTCGAGGGCTTTTTCCACGCCGGCCAGGCGCGGCAGGCGCTGGGTGCCGCCGGCGCCGGGGAGCAGGCCGAGCTTCACTTCCGGCAGGCCGACCTGGGCATCGCGGCGGGCGATGCGGTAATGGCAGGACAGCGCCACTTCCAGGCCGCCGCCCAGGGCGGTGCCGTGGATCACGGCGACGCTGGGCTTGGTCGAGCCTTCGATGACCTCGACCACTTCCGGCAGCGAAGGCGCCTGCGGCGGTTTGCCGAACTCGCGGATATCGGCGCCGGCCATGAAGGTGCGCCCGGAACAGACCAGCACCACCGCGCGCACCTGCGGATCGGCCTCGGCCTGCTGGAAGGCGGCGAGCAGCCCGGCGCGGACGGCGTGTCCGAGGGCGTTCACCGGTGGGTTGTCGACCGTCACCAGGGCGATGTCACCCCGGCGTTCGAGCTGTACCGCTTCTGACATGCTGTGCTCCGTCTTGCTTTTGTTTTACGGAATCATGTTTCGCTGTGCAGAATACGATGCTGATTTTTACTTGTCGATAGGAAGGGAGTTCGGTTCGCTTGTAGGAGCGAGGGCGCCTAGCCCTTGCTCGCGAACTGCCTGTGCCATGGGTGCCCAGTGAGGTTCGCTTCGGGTTGGTGCTGTAGGAAGGCCAGAAGCCCCCTCACCCCAGCCCTCTCCCCCGGGAGAGGGGGCCGTTCGGCGCTTTGGGGATGTTGCTGAGTCAGCCGGCGAGCGCGGGACTTCCAGCTTGCGCAGGACAGTCCCCTCTCCCCTGGGAGAGGGTTAGGGTGAGGGAATGCACTTGCGCCGGGCAGCCCAGCAGCATCCCGCCGAAAAGCAAAAACGCCCTCTCCGTAATCCGGAGAGGGCGCAACAGTCCCGGCTACGCCCAGCCGGGATAAGGGAGCGCAGGTCTTACTTCGCCCAGCGCCGCAGGTCGGACGGCGTGTAGTCGCTCATCGTCGCCGTCTGCCCGGTCTTCAGCCCGCTGTTCTCCTCGTTCATCAGGCCATTGACGAAGTAGCGCCCGCTGATCAGGTCGAAGGCTCCCGCCAGCGCCTCGTAGGTGAACTGCTGGTCGTAGTACGGCATGGCATGGGACTGGTAGTTGCGCCACAGCTCGCCACGGCTGTCGTAGAACTCGCCGAGGACGATGTTCCAGCTGTCCTCGTCGAGGTAATAGCGACGCTTGCTGTAGATGTGCCGCGCGCCGGGCTTGAGGGTGGCTTCGACGACCCACACACGGTGTTTCTCGAAGCGCGCCAGGTCTGGGTTGAGGTGGTTGGTCTTGAGGATGTCGGCGTACTTCACCGAGCGGTCGTACAGGCGGAAGCTGTTGTAGGGCACGAACAGTTCCTGCTTGCCCACCAGCTTCCAGTCGTAGCGATCCGGTGCGCCGTTGAAGCCGTCGAGGCTGTCGGCGGTGATCATGCCGTCGCTGTAGCGCGCGCTGTTGTCGTAGGCGATCAGCGGGGCGCGACGCACGCGGCGCTGGCCGGGAATGTACTGCCAGGCGGCGCGCGGTTCGGCGACCTGGTCCATCGGCTCGTGGGACAGCACGGCTTCGCCGGACAACCGCGCCGGTTCCAGCACGCGGGTCTTGAACAGGTAGAGGATGTTGGCGTCGGCCGGCAGGTCGGAAATCGTCTGGGCGTAGTTCATCTCGGTCTGCGAGCGCACCAGGCTGTAGACGCCGTTCTCCTTCACGTTGGCCGAGCTGAAGGTGCGCTCGATGCTGCCGCCGCGGTAGCGGGTGATGTGGTTCCAGATCGCCTCGACGCCCTCCCTGGGCAGCGGGAACGGGACGCCCCGGTGGTAATTCAGCACGCCGTTGCCGCCATCGGCGAGCTTGCTCTGCTCGGCGTTCCTACGGGTTTCGGCGTTGATCTCGTCAGGCAGCCGGGCGCTGCGGTGGCTCGGGTAGACGTTGATCCTGTAAGTGTTGGGGTAGCGCTTGAGCATCGCCTGCTCGCCGGGGCTGAGCCACTGGCTGTACTGCGCGGCGTTGGCCGGAGTGATGGTGAACAGCGGCTTCTCGGCAGCGTAGGGGTTGGCGTAGCCGCCCTTGGCGTCGACCTGCCCGGCGTTGGCTGCCAGGCCGCCGTCCCAGGCGGGGATGCTGTCGTCGGCGTTGGCGGCCTTCTCGGCGCCCACCGGGGTGAGTTTGCCGCCCAGGTCGGCAACGGTGTCGGCGTGGGCGCCAACGGCCAGGCCCATGGCCAGCGCCAGGGCGGTGATTCGCATGAGTTGCATCGGCAGGTTCCTCAGAAGTCGACCTTGGCGCTGACGCTGTAGAAGTCGCGGTCGTCGAGCGTGCTGTACTGGTTGTTGCCGAAGAAGGCGTTGTAGCCGAACTCCAGGCTGTAATCGTTGAGGTAGTTGAAGGCCAGGGAGAGGCCGGCCGCCATCTGCCCTTCCTGGAACGGGCCGCCCGGATCGTAGGAGTAGCCCTCCACGTCATGGCGGAAGTTCAGGCTGGGCAGCATGTTCACGCCCGGCAGCACATCGCTGTATTCCAGGCCGGCGCGCAGGCGGTAGCCCCAGGACCAGGGCGTGGTGAAGCCGTCGTCGGTGCAGTAGCGGTTGGTCACGCCGGTGCTCGGCGCGTTGCAGGCGGCGCCGTCCAGGCGCGCGCTGCGGCCGAAGGCGGCGTTGCGCCCCAGGCGTTCGTCGCCCAGGTCGCCGACATGCACCACGCCGGCCTCGCCCAGCAGGGTCAGGCGCGTGGCGCCGAGCACGTTGTCGATGATCTGGGTGGCCGAGGCCGTCATCTGCCACACCGGCTTGCGCACCCAGCCGTCCAGGCTCTGGCCGGTGGTGGTGGCGCTGGCCGGAATACCTTCGATGGCCGAACTGCCGGATGGCCCGGTGATCATCGCCACGTTCATGTCCGAGCCGTTCATGGCCACCGGCATGTTCGGCCGATAGCTCAGTTCCGCGCCCAGCGAGGTGCCCCAGCCGGGCAGCGCGCCGTTGATGCTCAGGCCATAGAGATGGATGTTCTCCGGGAACGCAGCGGCGTACACCGGGCCCTGCACGCGGCCGATGGGGAAGTTGCCGGGCTTGCTGGCGTCGCGCGCGGTCAGCTCCAGGTACGGCAGGCGGGCGTGGTAGTTGACGTAGTAGAAGGCTGCCTCGGCGTCGTTCAGCGAGCTGATCAGCGTGCGCAGCGCGACACCCCACTGGCCCTGGTCGGAAGGGTCCTGGTCGTCGCCGTGGGCGGCGTACAGGCCGGCGGCCTGCATCTGCGCGTCGGTCTGCGTCTGGCTCAGGTACAGCGGCCCGCAGCCGGGCTGGATGGCGTCGCTGGTGGCGAAGAAGGTGCCGCAACCGTCCAGCACGCTGGGTCGCCAGTTGTACTGGTAGAAGCCTTCTAGGTTGACCTTGTCGGTCAGGCCGAGGTTGAACGAGAGCATCTCCACCGGCAGCTGGCCTTCCTTGATGTCCACGCCGGGCTTGTTGAAGGCGCTGTAGTCCAGCGGGTTGATCACGTTGATGCCGTTCTGGATCAGGATCGCCTCGCCCCAGGACAGCACCTGCTTGCCGAGCTTGAGGTTCAGCGGATGCTCGTCGACGTCGAAGTCCTTCCACACGTAGGCATCGAGGGTATCGAAGCCGTGGTAGCGCGCCAGGGTCGGCCAGCCGCTGTCGTCGAAGTCCTTGAAGCGCCCGTCGCCGGTTTCGTAGGCGTTGTCGTACCAGTACTTGAAGCGGATGAACGCGCCCTGCCCCTGGCCATCCAGGCTGAAGTCGGTGAGGCCCTTGAACATCTGCGAGATCGGGTCGCCCTTCTTGAAGTTCAGGCGGTTGTCGTCGGCGCTGACGCTGGTGCCGTCGGCGTTATTGATGTGCTGCGCCTGCACCGCGTTGGCGTGGGTCATCAGGTGCCGGTCCGGGGCCTGCGCCGACCAGCTGGCGCCCTGGCTCAGGGTGGTCTTGGTGGACAGGCTCCAGTCGTCGTTCAGCTCGAAGGTGGTGGCCTGCGCGTGGCTGGCGCCGGTCACCGCGAGGCTCAGCAGGAGAGGTTGGGCAAAGCTGCGTGGGCGCCGCCCCCGGCAGACGGGGGGAACGGCGGCCGGATGGATTCTTGTCATTATGGGCTCCGGGTATGAGGTACCGCGGGAGCACCATGACGGCGGCGGCCCTTTCCGCCACAAGCCGGGAGCGACAAATTTCGATCATGCGCCGATCGACTGGCCCAGACGGAACTGCTTGGGCGTGATGCCGAAGCGCTTGCGGAAGGCGCGGATGAAGTTGCCGCTCTGGCGGTAGCCGATGCGTTCGGCGATGCGTTCGATGGGCTGGTCGGACGAACGCAGCCAGATGCGCGCCAGGCTCAGGCCATCGCCCTCCCCGGTCTGCGCGGTGCCGCACCATTGGCGGCGCAGGCTCTGGTAGAGGAACTCGTTGGCGCCCGGCAGCGGCGTGTCCAGCAGCGCAGTGGGCAGTTGCAGGAATGGCGTCGGCGTGACCTGCCACGGCACATTCCAGAGCGTCAGCATTTCCTCGCAGCGCTGCCGCGGGCCGATCCCCACGGCGTTGAACACGCCCTGTGGCGAGCGGCCGATCCGCCGCGAGATATTGCGGATCAAGGTGAGCACGGCGGCGTCGAGGCCGAAGTGGTGCAGGTTCTGGGTGACCGGATCGAGGACCAGGCGAGTGTTCTCGCCATCGAACTCCAACCGTGCGTCCACGCAATTGGTCACCGACGGCACGTGCTCGCAGAACGCGCGCAGGCTGGTGCCCAGGTCCGGCGCGGAATCCAGCAGGATATTCAGCCCCTGCAGGCAATGGGTCGCCATGCCGTTGACCAGCTCGCAGCCGAAGTGCGGATTACCGCTGGCCCGCTCGCACTCGCGCCACAGCTGCTCCACCTGCAGCGCTGGAATGCGCCCGCGGTGGTCTTCCAGCAAAGCTTCGGCAATACCGGCGCGCAGGCGCAGGTCGACGGCGCTGAGTCCGAGGCGGGCGGCGTGCAGCAGGATGGTGCTGGCGAAGGCACTGGAGGCGAAGAGCAGGGGCGACATGGCGGGGTACCGGTTCAGCGACCGGTTTACTAGATCAGCTCGCTCTGTTATCCATCAAATTCATTCGACTCAACACTTTGATGCGCAGGATGCATGATGGAACTCCGACAGCTTCGCCACCTGGCCGCCCTCGCCGACTTCCAGAACTTCCAGCGCGCCGCCGATGCCATCGGCCTCAGCCAGTCGGCGCTGAGCCGCAGCATCCAGACCCTGGAGCGTGATCTCGACTGCGAGCTGGTGGACCGCCAGAGTCGCGACTTCCGCCTCACCGGCCAGGGTCAGCTGGTGCTGCAGCACGCCCGTCGCCTGCTCAGTGGCACCCGTTCGCTGCGCAACGAACTGGAGCAGTACAACGGCCTCAATGCCGGCGAACTGCGCTTCGGCTGCGGTCCCTACCCCGCCCAGTTGCTGGTGCCGGAGGCGATGGCGGATTTCATCCGCGCACACCCGGCCATCGATGTCGGCTTCCTGATGGGCGACTGGGAGCAGATGGCCCAGTTGCTCAAGGAAGAGCAGGTGGAATTCTTCATCGGCGATGCGCGCAATTTCGCCGGCGACCCCGACTACCAGGTGCGCTGGATGGACCTGCGCCCGGGGCGCTTCTTCTGCCGGCCGGGGCACCCGCTGACCGGGCAGGGCACGCTGCGCCTGGCCGCCCTGCTCGATTACCCGCGCGTCGGTACGCGTATCCCGCCGCCGCTGCGCAAGGTGTTGGCCGAGGTGCTCGGCGAGCGTGACTTCCACATGAACGTCGAGTGCGCGCAGTTCGCCGCGATCCTGCATATCGTCGCGCGTTCCGATGCGGTGGGCCTCGCCGCGGTGGAGGCCCTGCACGATCCGGTGCAGCGCGGCGAGGTGGCGATCCTGCAGATCGTCGACGTGCCCCAGGACCGCCCCGAGCTGCGCCTGCACTACGGCATCGTCAGCCGCGCGGGCTACGGCTTGTCGCCGGCGGCGCAGGCGATGATCGAGGCGATCTTCGCGGCCGATCGGCGCTTGCCGCGCGGAAGTCATGCGGGTTGATGGGGCGCAGCGGCGCCGGCCTCTGCTGAAACCTCAGGGATGTTGCGTGCTGCCGGCCACCAGCAGGTCGCCATGCTGCTCGCAGAAACACTCGTCATGCCAGCCGTAATGTGGATCGTGGCAGATCGAATGCTTCACCGGGCCGGTCAACTCGCCCAGTGGAACGCGGAGGCTGTCGCGCAATGCGGCGTAGATCGAACCGGGCTGCGGCCAGTCGGTGCGCACCGGCCCTTCGCCCAATTGGTTGCCGGCACTCAGCTCCGCGCGAAGGATCGCGTCGAGTTCGGGGCACAGGCTGGCGGTAGGGATTCGCTTCATGGGGTTCCCGCTGTCGATGGCATCCGTTGGCCACAAGCTTAGCCACCGGTCGCATGCCTGGGAACGCTCGCCTAGCGCTCCAGGGCGATGCGTTGCCGTGGCGGTTTCCGCAGGCCGGCGAACGCCTGCTGGATACCGGTCAGGGCTCGCTCCATCGCGTGCTCGAAGCGGTAGCGGCTTTCCACATAGAGACACAACTCCAGGCACAGCGGCTGCTCCAGCGGCAGCGGGCTCTGCTGCAGCCCCAACAGCTCGGCGACGCGGCTGGGCAGGGTCAGGCCGAAGGGCTGGCGGTCGGCGATCAGGCGTGCGGCCAGTGCGCTCTGCACGCTCACGGCGATGCTCCGGCGCTGGCCACGCAGGCCCAGCTCCAGGTCCACCGGCGCAAGCCCATCGCGGCGCTGCGACACCTGGATCTGCGGTACCCGCAGGTATTCCTCCAGCGTACGCGGCGCCTGCTGCAAGGCCGCGCCATGGGCGAACACATAGTGGTCGCTGAGCAGAGGCAGCTTGCGCAGGCCGCTCTGCTGGGAAATCGGCTGGTCGACGTCGATCAGCAGGTCGAGTTTGCCGGTGGCCAACTCGTGCAACGCTTCGCGGCGGCGGCTCTGGTAGTAGCGCACCTGCCAGTGCTGCTCCGGCTGCTCGCACAGCGCATCGAGCAGCAGCGGCTGGAAAGTGTCCGGGCAGCTCAGGCGCAGGCTGCGCGTGGGCGTCGTGGCCAGTGCTGCGGGTGTGTGGTGCAGGGCGTCACGCAGGCTGTCGAGGGCGTCGCGGACGTGCCCGGAGAGCCGGTGCGCCACCAGCGTCGGCGCCACGCCCAGGTGCGTCTTGACGAACAGCGGGTCCGCGCAGAGCAGGCGCAGGCGGCGCAGCGCGTTGCTCATCGCCGGCTGGGTGAGGTTCATCACCTCGGCGGCGCGGGTGATGCTGCGCTGGTGGTAGATGGCGTCGAAGGCCAGCAGCAGGTTGAGGTCCAGTTGGCGTAGGTCGAGCATGGCGGGTACCGCGTTGGGCGCGAAAGCGAGCGGTGGATGCTAGTGAGCGCCCTGCCCCGCGCCGCCAGCGCTACAGGACAATTTCCGATCATCCGTGTGCTGCGCCGATGAACGCGGTGCCGGCATTCGGCTGATGAATGCGCTTCGGCGATGTGCGCGGGACTTGGCATAGTGGTTCTCCCTGTGTCATCACCTTTCGCGGGAGCCCCGGCCATGAACGAGTTTGATCACCAGCTGCTGGCGGTCAACGGCATCCAGCTCAGCCTCTACAGCTGCGGCCCGCCGAGTGGCAAGCCGGTCTGGCTGCTGCACGGCTTCCCCGAGTGCTGGCATTCCTGGCAGCACCAGATGCACGCGCTCGCTGCCGCCGGCTACCGCGTGTTCGTGCCGGAGATGCGCGGCTACGGCCAGACTAGCGCGCCCGACGCGGTGGATGCCTATGACGTGCTGACCCTGTGCGCGGATATCCAGGGAGCGATGGATGCCCTGGGCCACGAGCGCGTAGCGATGGTCGGCCACGACTGGGGCGCCCCGGTGGCCTGGCACCTGGCGCTGCTGGAGCCGCAGCGCGTCGAGGTGCTGGCCACGCTGTCGGTTCCCTTCGCCGGCCGCGCCAAGCGCCCCGCCGTGGAGATCATGCGCGAGGTGTTCGCCGGCAAATTCTTCTACATCCTCTACTTCCAGCAGCCGGGGTGCGCCGAGGCCGAGCTGGACGCGGACGTCGCCATCAGCCTGCGGCACTTCCTCGGTGACAACGTGCGCCTGGCGCCCGACCAGTCCCCCGATGGCCGCCTGTTCGACGGCCTGCCGACCCCGCCGCAGCACCCGAGCTGGTGCAGCGCCGAGGACTTCCAGTACTACGTGCGAACCTTCCAGGGCCGCGGCTTCCACGGCGCGTTGAACTGGTACCGCAACTTCGAGCGCAGCTGGCAGCGCACCGAGTCGCTGGTCGGGCGCCAGGTACAGCAGCCGACGCTGTTCCTGATCGGCGACCGCGACCCGGTCGGGCGCTTCGAGGCGTACACCCTGCAGCGCATGCCCGAGCATGTGCCGAACCTCGAGCAGCATGTGCTGGGGGACTGCGGGCACTGGATCCAGAACCAGCAGCCGCAAAAGGTGAATGCCTACCTGCTGGACTTCTTCACGCGCCATTACCCGGCCTGAATTCGTTGGCGCTTGTGGGCATCGGGCGCAATGCGTAAGGTCGGTCGCGCCGCCATCCCGAGCTGCCGAGCCCATGAGCCCCCGTCCCGCCGACCTGTCCAACGCCTTCTACGCGCCGACCCTGCTGCCGGCCATCGAGGAGCTGTTGGCGCGCGGTGTGCCGGGCGATGAGCTGGAAGCGAGCTTCCGCCGCACGCTGCTGGAGCTGCGCACGCCGCTGGTGCGGGTGCCTCTGTTCCTCTCGCGGCGCTTCTGGGACCAGGCCGAAGCGGCCAGCGGCGAATCGGCCATCGGCCTGCTGGCGGGCAAGCGCTTCGCCTCGACCCTGACCAACGGCCTGACCTACCTGTTCGACGTGGCGCCGACCCTGGAGTCGGCCTGCGCCTACTTCTGCGAGTACTTCCCGTATTTCAACGGTTCGTTGCGCGCCGAGTTGCGCGAGGACCGCGGGCAGATCGCCCTGGTACTCAGCGAACAGGGTGCGCTGCTGTCGGGGCGGCAGAGCAGCGAATACACCGTGGTGGGTATCTGCAGCCTGTTGCGGCGCAAGCTGTCGGCCAGCGGCATTCCACTCGATCCCCTGCTGGCCATCGACTTGCCCGGCGTCGAACCGGCCAGTCCGCATGTCTACCAGCAGGCGCTGCGCGTGCCTCTGCGCTGGCGCTCGGAGGCGGTGGTGCTGCACCTGTGGCCGGAGCTGTACCGCCGCCCTCTGTCGCCGCCCAACGCCGAGCTGGAGGCCACCCTGGTCGGCCTGCTCGACCAGGCGCGCAGCCAGACCCAGCGTACCCTGCTGGACGAGGCCGCCGACTACATTGCCCGCGAACTGCCCCAGGGCGCGAGCTTCCAGGCATTCTGCGAGCTCCGCCATCTGACCGAGCGCACCGCCGCGCGGCGATTGCTCAGCCACGGCTGGCGCTACAGCGAACTGCTGGACGAGCAACGGCGCTTCCGCGCGCTGGACTTGCTGGAGGATCCGCTGCTGTCTCTGGCACAGATCACCGACCAGCTCGGCTACGGTGACTTGCAGAGCTTTTCCCGCGCCTTCAGCCGCTGGTACGGCACCAGCCCCGGTGCCTGGCGCGACGCTCTGCCCCGCTGAGTCAGGCGTTGCGGCGCATGCCGATGTGCGGGATGTCGTCTTCCAGATAGACCTCGGTCACCGGCGCGAAGCCGTAGCGACCGTAGTAGCCCTGCAGGTGCGCCTGGGCCGAGAGGTAGATCGGCAGGCCGGCCCAGCGCCGGGCAATGGCCTGCAGCGCCTGCTCCATCAGCTGGTGGCCAAGACCGCTGCCGCGCCCGGCCGGCGCAATCACCACGCGGCCGATCACCACGTCGCCGTCATGGCGTTGCGGATCGAGCAGGCGCAGGTAGCCGATCAGTTGGCCATCCTGCTCCACCATCAGGTGGCAGGTGTCGCCGACCAGGTCGAGGCCGTCGACTTCCTGGTACGGGCATTTCTGCTCCACCACGAAGACTTCGGTGCGCAGTTGCAGGATGGCGTAGAGCTCTTCCTTGGTCAGGTCGCGGTGGTGCTTGCAGGTCCAGTTCAGGGCCATGTTCTGTTCACTCCGGTCATCGAGAAGGCCATGGTAACGCGGCTCACACCGGCGCGTGGAAGCGCAGTGTCGCGGACCCGCCCAGGTGCCGGCGCAGCGCTTCGATGGCGACCTTGACCTTGGCCGGCTGGGCGTCGCGGCGCGGAGTGACGGCGTAGATGCCGAATGGCGGCAATGACCACTCCGGCAGCAGGCGCACCAGCCTGCCCTCCTCCAGTGCCTCGCGCACTTCGGGTTCCGGTTGGCAGGACACGCCGAGGCCATCGAGGGTGAACTGGCGCAGGGCGATCATGCTGTTGGCGGCGACGCGCGCCTCCAGGCGCAGCTTGCAGGTTTCTCCGCCCGGCCCGCTGAAGGTCAGGTAGGCCTGGTGCGCCACGGTGTTCAGCGCCAGCCAGTCCACGTTCTGCAATTGCTGGGGATGGTCGATGGCGGCGATGCGCCGAAGGTAGGTGGGTGCTGCGCAGATGACGTTGTTCCATTCCGCCAGATGGCGCGCCACCAGGCTGGAATCAGAGAGGCTGCCGACACGGATGGCGAGGTCGATGCGCTGTTCGATCAGGTCGATCTGCTCGTCATGGAAGAACAGCTGCAAGCGCAGTTGCCGGTGGTTCTCCAGCAGCGGCCGCAGCGCTTCGGTGATCAACTTGCCGGAAAAGCCCACCGGTGCCGCCAGCCGCAGCTCGCCCACCGGCGCTTCACGCCATTCGCCCAGGCGCTGCTCGGCTTCCTCGGCAATCGCCAGCATCTGCGCGCAGCTGCGGTAGAAGGCCTCGCCGGCTTCGGTCAGCGTCAGCTTGCGGGTGGTGCGGTGCAGCAGCGTGACCTGGGCGTGGGCTTCGAGCTTGCGAATCTGCTGGCTGACCGCCGAGGGCGTCATGCCGAGGGCCTCGGCCGCGGCGGCCATGGAGCCGCGCGAGACCACGGTGGCGAACACCGCCATGCCGCGAAGATTGTCCATTGTGAAGCTCCGCTAAAGAGTGAAAGGCAAAATAGCGGGTTTTTCCCTTGATTGCCGGCGCCTAGGATGTCATCTCCCAAAATGGAGAAGAGAAACGATGCCTTCGAGCCGTGCCACCGTCCCTACCCCCGATGCCGCGCGCTACCTCAAGCGCCTGTGCAACCACTTCGCCCACAAGCTGCCGGTCGAACTGACCGAAGACCGGGGCGTCCTGACCTTCGATTTCGGCACCTGCCGCCTGCACGCCACCGCGCAAGCCCTGCTGATGGAAGCCGAGTCCGCTGATGCCGAAGGCCTTGAGCGCCTGCAGAACGTGGTAGTCAGCCACCTCGACCGTTTCGCCTGGAAAGAAGGCCAACTGCCGGTGAACTGGCAAGCCGCCTGAAATCACCCGGCGGAAAAGCGCAAAAACTGAAAAACCCGGCCAAGGCCGGGTTTTTTGTTGCCTGGAAAACGCCAGACGTCGCTCAGGAATTTTGACTGAACACTACCGATTGGTCACAAAATATTCGTTCTTATCCCTGAATGCTGCTGATTGACCAAGTAATACGCCTTTGCTCTATTGATCGATTTATGATCAATAAGAAAAGTCAATGCCTTGAAACATCTTGTAACCGTGTGGCCACTTTTACCCCGGGTTATCCACACGGTCGATGCGCAAAATCTGTACAGAACGGCCCTTTACCCGGAAAGCGGCCTGGTACGGCCAGCGCTCGACACTCAGTTCGCGCACGCCGGGGACTTCGCTCGGCACGCCGCTGCTGCTCAGGTCCAGGTTCGCCAGCGGGCTGACCTGCTCGACGATGTCCTGGATCGCCCTTAATGCCTTCTCCGGGCCGATCAGCACGACGTAGTGGTCATAGATGGCGTCCAGGTCGGCTGCGGCCTTGTGCGTCCACTGCAGGCTCATGCCAGCCCCCACTTGCCTTCGATGGCGGCGTGCTCCAGCAGGTGGCCGGCATCGGCGTCCGCCACGCCTTCATCGATGGCCGCCACGTGCCAGCTCTGGCGCTCCAGGTACTGCGCCAGGGCCTGGCGCAGGTGATACGGCCGGTCCCGGTGGGTGGCGCGGGCCAGTTGGTCCAGCGCCGCCACGAGGCTGTCATCGGCGCGGAACGAAACAACGGTGGTCACTTTTTGAACAGCTCCGTTTACGCTGTATACAGTGTTTACAACGATAACATACGTATACGAATCAAGCACTTGGCTTGAGCAGGTTTTTCTTCGGCAGGCGCGGGACAGGCCGCCACTTTCGCGCCGGCGAAAGTTGGCTTCCGGCATTGGGGATTTGTTGGCGAGGCGGGGCGCATCAGGCTTGCCGGGCGGCCCACACAACAACAACAGGAGCCCCGCGATGCTGCTCGATTACCTGATCATGCTGGTCTACGCCCTGGGCATGCTTGCCCTGGGCTGGTACGGAATGCGCAAGGCGCGCAACCAGAACGACTTCCTCGTCGCCGGGCGCCGGCTCGGCCCGGGCCTGTACCTGGGCACCATGGCTGCCGTGGTGCTTGGCGGCGCGTCCACCATTGGTACGGTGAAGCTCGGCTATCTCTACGGGCTGTCCGGCCTGTGGCTGGTGTTCATGCTGGGCCTGGGGATCATCGTCCTCAGCCTGGTGTTCTCGCGGCAGATCGCCAGGCTCAAGGTCTACACCGTCACGCAGATCCTCGAGCAGCGCTATCAGGCGTCGTCGCGGCTGATCGGCGGCATCGTGATGGTCGCCTACGACCTGATGGTGGCGGTCACCGCGACCATCGCCATCGGCTCGGTGACCGAGGTGGTCTTCGATGTGCCGCGCATCCCGGCGATCCTCTGCGGCGGCGGCATCGTCATCTTCTATTCGGTGATCGGCGGCATGTGGTCGCTGACCCTCACCGATATCATCCAGTTCGTGATCAAGACCCTCGGCATCTTCGCCGTGCTGCTGCCCATGTCGATCCACGAGGCGGGCGGCCTGTCGCGGATGCAGGAGGTGCTGCCGGCGGGCTTCTTCGACCTTGGCCACATCGGCCTCGACACCATCCTCACCTACTTCCTGCTGTACTTCTTCGGCGCGCTGATCGGCCAGGACATCTGGCAGCGTGTGTTCACCGCGCGCAGCGAGAAGGTGGTGCGCTACGCCGGCCTCGGCGCCGGTATCTACTGCATGCTCTACGGCCTGGCCTGCGCGCTGATCGGCGCCGCCGCCCACGTGTTGATCCCCAACCTGGCGGTGCCGGAGAACGCCTACGCCGAGGTTACCCGGCAGGTACTGGAGCCGGGCGTGCGCGGGCTGGTGGTAGCGGCAGCGCTGTCGGCCATCATGTCCACCGCCTCCGGCTGCCTGCTCGCCGCCGCCACTGTGCTGCAGGAGGATGTCTATGCGCGCTTCCTGCGCCCCGGTGCGCCCAACGGCCTGCGCGAGAGTCGCCTGTTCACCCTGCTGATGGGCGTGGTGATGCTGGTCCTGGCATGCCTGGTAAACGACGTCATCGGCGCCCTGAGCATTGCCTACAACCTGCTGGTGGGCGGCCTGCTGGTGCCGATCCTCGGCGCGCTGCTGTGGCGCCGCGCATCGGCCCGCGGGGCGATCGCCAGCATCGTCGTCGGCAGCCTGGTGGTGGTCCTGTTCATGGCCATCGACGGCATCCTCGCCAATACCCCCATCGCCTACGGCCTGCTCGCCAGCCTGGTCACCTTCGTGGTGGTCAGCCTCGCCGGCAAGCCTGCCATCGGCCTGCAGCCGCAGGCCGACTGAATCCCTTTCGCAGCCAGGAGACGAACCGTGACCCACGACTTCCCCCAACCGTTGGACGCCGCCGAAATTCCCCGCTTCGCCGGCATTCCCAGTTTCATGCGCCTGCCCATCTTCGAAGACCCGGCGCAGGTGGACATCGCGCTGCTCGGCGTGCCCTGGGACGGCGGCACCACCAACCGCGCCGGCGCCCGCCACGGCCCGCGCGAGGTGCGCAACCAGTCCAGCCTGATGCGCAAGGTGCACCACGTCAGCCACATCGCCCCCTACGATCTGGTGCGCGTCGGTGACATCGGCGATGCGCCGGTGAACCCCATCGACCTGCTCGATTCGCTCAAGCGCATCGAGGGCTTCTACCGGCGCATTCACGCCGCTGGCGCCATCCCGTTGTCGGTGGGCGGCGACCACCTGGTGACGTTGCCTATCTTCCGCGCGCTGGCCGCGGAGCGGCCCGTCGGCATGGTCCACTTCGACGCCCATTCCGACACCAACGACCGTTACTTTGGCGACAACCCGTACACCCATGGCACGCCGTTCCGCCGCGCCATCGAAGAAGGGCTGCTCGATCCGAAGCGTACGGTACAGATCGGTATCCGCGGCTCGATCTACGACGCAGACGATGAAGCCTTTGCCCAGGAGTGCGGCATCCGGGTGATCCACATGGAAGAGTTCGCCGACCTCGGCGTCGAGGCGACGCTGGCGGAGGTGCGTCGCGTGGTGGGGCAGGAGCCGACCTACGTGACCTTCGACGTCGATGCGCTCGACCCGGCCTTCGCGCCCGGCACCGGCACGCCGGAGATCGGCGGCATGACCACGCTGCAGGCGCAGCACCTGATCCGCGGACTGCAGGGCCTGAACCTGATCGGCGCGGACGTGGTGGAGGTGTCGCCACCGTTCGACCAGGGCGGGGCGACCGCGCTCGTGGGCGCGACCATGATGTTCGAGCTGCTCTGCGTGCTCGCCGATTCACTGGCCGCTCGCCGCTGAGCGTCGTGGGGGTTCACGCGGCGGCGTCCTCGGCGCTATAACGAAAGGCCTGCGCCCGCCGCCGCGAGAACTCCCATGCTGGGCAATCTTTCCGATATCGACCTGCGCCTGCTGCGCACCTTCTGCACCATTGTCGAGGCAGGCGGCTTCACCTCCGCCCAGGTGCGCCTGAATACCAGCCTGTCGCGCCTGAGCGTGCTGGTGCGGGATCTGGAGCTGCGTCTGGGCTATTCGCTCTGCCGGCGCGGCAGCAGCGGCTTCCAGCTCACCGATGAGGGCCAGGAGCTCTACGACGCGGCGCTCGGCCTGTTCACCGACATCGAGCGCTTCCGTGAGCAGGTCACCGGCCTGGGTGGGCGCAACCGCGAGATCCTTCAATTGGGTTGCGTGGATGGCGTGCTTGGCCAGCACTGCTGGCCGCTGCCGCTGGCGATCCAGCTGTTCCGCCGGGACAATCCGCGGGTGCGCCTGAACCTGCATACGCAGCGCCCGGACGAGCTGGAGAACGCGGTTCTGGAAGAGCGCCTGCAACTGGCCATTGGCGCTTTTCACCATCGCTTGTCCGGCCTGCGCTATCAGCCCCTGTTCCGCGAGGAGCAGAACCTCTACTGCGCCCGCGAACATCCATTCTTCGCCCGCCAGGACGACGAGCCGACGCTGGAGCAGATCTGCGCTGCCGAGTATGTCGGGCGCGGCTACATGGCCGAGAGCCGGCGGCCCCACGGCCTGGTGTTCAGCCGCGCGACCAACGCCTACAGCATGGAAGCCATCGCCAACCTGGTGTTCAGCGGCACCTTCATCGGCTACCTGCCGAGCCACTATGCCGGCGAGTGGGTGGCCGATGGCCGGTTGCGCGCGATCCGTCCGGCGCAGCTGGCCTATGTCTCGGAATTCCACTGCGTCACGCGTCAGGGCGCGGAGCCCGGCGAATCGCTGGCGGCCTTCCTTGATGCGCTGGAGCGTGCCCAGGCGCGGCTGGGCAGCGGCGTGGCGCCGGTGTGAACGCGCTGCGTGCCCTGCACGAGGACGGCTTCGTCCTGTTGCGCGGCCTGCTGGACGCGGCACAGGTCGCCGAGGTGCGCACGCTGATCGACGGCCTGCGGCCGCTGCACTGGGATTACGAAGGGCTGGTGGACCACTACAAGTGTGTGTTCAACCGGTCGCCGCGCTGGCTGCCGTACCTCGATCCGCCCGGGCTGATCGAGCTGGCCGAGGCGGCGCTGGGCGGTGACTGCCATGTCATCGGCCAGACCGCCTGGCGTTGCCATCCGGGGTTCATCGGTGCGGAAATGCACCAGGATTACCTGCCTGTCGCGCTGCCCGCCGTCGACGTGCCGATGTTCATCTGTACCGCGCAGATCTACCTCGACGACATCGACGAGGCGCTGTGCCCGACCTGGGTGATTCCCGGCAGCCACCGTGCCGGCCGCGCGCCGGGCCCGGACGAGTGCGCGTGGCAGGGCCGGGCCACCGAACCGGTGCTGTGCCGCGCCGGTGACTGCCTGCTGCTTCGCAGCGACCTGTGGCACGCCGGCAGCCGCAACACGAGTCAGCGCACGCGCTACCTTTTGCAGGTGCACTATGGCCGGCGCATGGTCGCGCAGAAGTTCTCGCCCTACCTGGACTGGACCTTCAACCCTGAGGTGCTCGCCGCCTGCACACCGCGGCAACGCCGGCTGCTGGGCGACCACGACGCGGCCGAGTACGACTGACTGGGAGGATCAACGATGAGTGCTGTACATGCCGGCGGCTGCCATTGCGGCCAGCTGCGCTACGAGTGCGACGCCGAGCTGAAGGACGTCGCTCACTGCCATTGCTCGATCTGCCGGCGCACCACCGGCGGCATCGTCACCACCTGGGTCACGGTGCCGTTGAAGAGCTTTCGCTGGACCCACGGCAAGCCTGCCGAATACCGCTCTTCGCCGCCGTGCGTGCGCTACTTCTGCCGCAACTGTGGTGCCCAGCTGGCCCTGTTCACCGACCAGGCGCCGGATACGCTGGATATCACCACGGCGACGCTGGAGGAGGTTGCCACCGTGGTGCCGGATCGACATATCTGGGTGAACAGCCGGCTGCCGTGGATTCATCTGGACGAGCAGCTGGAGGAGGAGTGGGAGGAGAAGCTTTAGTGCTCGGAGATGGCGTCAAGGTGAAGCCTTCGTAGGATGGGCGGAGTCTCAGGGCAACTCCAGCCCGCCCGCTGCCTTGTGCAGTTCGCGCAGGTGCGCGCCGATCTGCTTGGCGTTGGCTTCCAGCGCCGCGAGCTCGTCGCGGCGCTCCGGGGTGAGCAGGGCGCGCACTTCGCGATCGAGGTTGTCGCTGAGCTGGCGCAGGCGTTGCTGGCGCTGCTGGGTCTGCTTCTCCAGGGTCGCCGTTTCCGGCGCCTGGGGCAGGCCGTAGCCGCCGTCGAGGAGTTCGGCAGGGCGGCTGAGGAAGCCGCTGTCGTCGAGGATCTGCTGCAGCGTCTTGCCGGCGGCGGCGAGGTCGGGCTTGCTCTTCATGGCCTCCGGGTTGCTCAGGTACAAGCGCTTCAACTCGTCCTGGGCCAGCAGCAGCTGGCGGCGCAGTGACGCCTGTTCGAGCAGCAGCAGGGCGGCGCTGGAGCGCAAGTCGGCCTTGTCGAACCACGGGCGGCGCTCGACAGCGGGGAGGGCGAGCCAGTCTTCGACCTTGTCCTGTGGCACCTTCATGCGCGTCTTCAGCACATCGAACATGGCCTGGTAGCGATCGCGGAAGGAGTCGAAGCGATAGCCCAGGCGCAGCGCTTCCTTGGGGTTGTCCAGCACGCTGGCGTCGGCAATGCCCTTGTTCTCCAGCAGGCCGAGGACGCCATAGGGCGTGATGCTGTCCATGGTCTGCAGGCTCTGGCGCTGGATGCCGCTGCGCAACAGCTTCAGCGTCTCCACCGCGCAGTTGTTGGACAGGAAGTAATAGTTGCCGTCGTAGCTCCAGTGGCTCTGCGCGGAGCGCTCCACCAGGCTGTTGACCTCGTCGCGGCTGAGCCTGAGCGGGATCGAGGCGAGGCTGCGCAGCTCGACCTTGGTGTACTCCTCGATCACTTGCGACAGTGGCAACACGAACAGGCGCGAGGGGTAGGCGCCGGTCAGGCCGTCCCAGCTGGACAGCTGCAGGTCGCCGACGAAGGCGCGGTAGGACAGCACCAGGTGCTGGTCCAGGTCCAGGCGGCACGCCGGGCCGCGCGGGCGGCCCGGCGCACAGACCACCAGGCGCAGCATGGTGTGGCCCCAGCGGCTGGCAATCTCGTTGTTGGCCTCGGCGATGAGGTAGTCGACCTCGTAGACCCGTTCCGGGTCGAGATAGCCCAGCGGCTGGCGGCCGAAGTCGCGGCCGGCGTTCAGGTAGGCGTACTGGGTCGAGCACTCGTCATGCGGGCGCTCGCCGAAGCGCTCTGCGTAGTAACGATAGAGCGTCGGGCGGCGGCAGGCGAAGCTGCGGTCGAGGAGGAAGTACTCCATGTTCACCGCGACGTACTCGCGCGGGTTGGTCAGCTCGTATTTGTCCGGGCTGCGCAGCAGGAAGCGATTGTGCTGTTCGCGCTCGCCATGTTTGCCGGCGTACTGCGGCCAACCGGCAAGGTCGAGCAGGCGCGGGTCGTCCGAGAGGGTGAAGCGGCGGCCGGTCTGGCCACGGCATTCATCCGGCGCGCCAACGCGGCCGAGGCTCTTGTCGCGCATCGTGCAGCGGCGGATCACCCGGCCTTCGTCGGTTTCCCAGAGGCGGGCGCGGTCGTAGAGGTGGGTCAGCTCATGGAGCAGCGTGGCCAGCAGTTCCCGGCGCAGGGTGCCATGGGTGCGGCCGGTCTGCTCGGTGGCGGCGGTGCCGTCGGTGAGCGGGCCAAGGTAGCGGGTATTCAGGGCGATGGCGCCGGGGCGCAAGGTGCGACCCATGCCGTTGCTGGGCAGGTCGTCGCGCCACTGCACCTGGACCTTGCGATCCAGGCGTGCGACGAAGCTGTCCGGCAGGGTGTGCAGGGCCTCGTCGAGCAGCTGCTGGCTGGCCTGGCGCTGCGCAGCGTTCAGGCCTTCCTCATCCAGCTCCAGGCGGAGCGCGGCGTGGCTGCTGGCGGCGACGGTCAGTGCCAGGGCCGCCAGCCAGCGGCCAGCCCGGAGTCTCACAGAGCGAGGATGGCTTCAGCCAGGTCCTGGTCGGAGGCCTCGCGCGCCTGCGGCACCTGCTCGCGCAGAACCTTGAAGGCGGCTTCGAGTTGGGCGCCACGGATCGCGCCATCGCTGCCGACATAGCTGGCGGCATCGTCGCGGGCTTCGCGGACGACCTTCATGTCGCGCACGGACGTGGTGGTGTCCGAGGTGAAATCGATGCTGCGGGCGAAGGCGTTGGTGGTGATGTTGAACACGCGGACCACCGACTGGGCCTGGGCGGTGGACGCGCAGGCGGCGAACAGCAGACCGAGGATCAGAGGGCTCTTGGACAGCGAACTGAGGCGCATGGATGTCTCCGAAAGGGCAGCGAGGGCTGCTCACAACTTATTTGGCAAGAATGGCTTCGGCCAGTTCCCGATCATTCGCCGCCAGCCCGGGGTGTTCCCGTCGCAGCCAGTGCAGGGCCGCTTCCAGGCGCGCACCGCGCAGGGCGCCGTCGGAGGCAACGAACAGCGCCGCGTCATCGCGGGCGCCGCGCAGCAGCTTGTTGTCGAAGGGCGCGCTGGTGACCTGGCTGGTGGCGTAACTGGTCCCCACCGGAAACTGGGTCGTCTGGTCGAATGCCTGGGCAGGCAGGGAACAGGCAAGCAGCGGCAGCAGGAAGAACAGGGTACGCATGGGCTCGGACGATCGGAAAAGCACGGCCGACAAGGCTAACGGAATGCGCTGTGGAGAGCCAGCGCAGAGCGCCGGGCGGAGCGCCCGGCGCGGCAGGGGGCGAGCGGTGGATCAGATGGTCAGGATGGCCTGGGCCAGCTGCTGGTCGTTGGCGGCCAGGGTCGGCAGCTTGCTGCGGATGTGGGCGAGGGCGGCTTCCAGGTGCGCACCGCGAATCTGCCCCTGGCTGGCGACGAAGGTGGCGGCGTCGTCACGGGCTTCCAGGACGATCTTGTCGTCCTTGAAGGAGTTGCTGATATCCGAGGTGCCGTCGGAAGTGGCGCCAGTGGCACGTACCGACAGGTCGGTGGTGTAGACGAAACTGGTGGCGAAGGCGCCGGTGGTGCAACCGATCAGGGCGGCGGCGGCAATCAGGCGAAGGCTGTTCTTCATGGAGTGGCTCCGGATAAGACCAAACAGAGGTGGCCGGGGCGGCCACTCTAACTGTGGTCAGACTAGCCAAGACTGATCGGCGTCACCAGCATTCAGCGCCAGAACGGTTTCGAGATTTCTCTCACGCGCTCGCTGGGGCTGATGCCCAGGTCGGCCAGTTGCAGGCTGCTCAGCTCGGCGAGCTGGCGGCGGGTGCGGGCGTTCTGGTGCCATTGGCGCAGCAGGTGGCGCAAGCCCGGACGCGGTGTGTCGGGTTTGGGATGAGCAGTGGAGACGAAACTTTGCATGGCGGGTTCCTCCCGGTCCGTTCCTGTGGAATTAGGATGGGCTCGGTGAGGGCGCGCGGGCAGGCACAGGGAGGCGAAATTGTATTAGAGCAGTCCAGGTCTGCCGGCAACTGTATCGCTGCGAAGGACGCACGATTGTTCTGCTGCGGGCTAGCTCAGCGCTGCGCGGTAGGCGCTCATCGTCAGTTCCGCGGTTCGCTCCCAGGAGAATTCGCCTGCGCGCTTGAGTCCCGCCAGCTGCAAGGTTGCCCACAAGGCGTCGTCTTCATGAAGGCGCAGGATTGCCTCGGCCAGCTGTTCCGGCTGTGTCGGATCGATATATACCGCGGCTTCTCCGCCGACCTCCGGCATGGAGGAACAGTTGGAGGTGATCACCGGGGTGCCGCTGGCCATCGCCTCGAGAATGGGCAGGCCGAAACCCTCATACAGGGAAGGGAACAGCAGCGTGCGTGCCGAGCCCATCAGCAGATGCAATGGCTCGCGCTCCAGATAGCCGGTGCGGATCAGGTGTCCTTTGCGCTCCAGTTGCGCCAGTGAGAGTGGGATTTCTCCCCAACCGCGAGCGCCGGCAAGCACCAGCGGGCAGTGCTCGAGGAAGGAGGAGGGCAGGTGCTGAACGGCCTGGAACACCAGTTCGAGGTTCTTGCGTGGTTCGAGGGTGCCAACGCAGAGCAGGAATTTACGATGGCGCAGGCCGAGGGGCTGCAGTGTCGGCAAGGATTGATCTGCGCTGCATGGCCGGAAATGCGCTGAGACGCCCAGGGGTGTGACACACAGGCGCTCACGGTTCAGGCCATAGTGCTGCATGGCTTGCTGGGCAGTGGACTCGGAGACGCAGAGAATTCTGCGCGCATTGCCCAGGGCGTGGTCCAGGCTTTTTTCGATGGCGCGCAGGCGATCCGCTGGCTGTGTCTGCGGATAATGAACGTGGGTCAGGTCATGCAGGGTGAACACCATCGGGCGATCGACACGCTGCGGCCACAGCGAAGGCTCGTGGTACAGGTCGGCATTCTGCTCGTCAAGGGCGCGCCTGAGGGTGCGGCGCTCCACCCAGCGCTTGGCCTGGTAAGGCGACGGCAGCAGGCGTTTCGCCAGATCGCGCAGCAGCGAGTAGTGGCTCAGCCCCTGGGCAGGCAACTGCGGACCATGGCGCAGACCGTAGGTGAACGAGAGGTGAACGTCGGTTCGCTGCTGCAGGGCGCGGCTCAGCTCACCGACATACCGGCCGATGCCGGCTTGCGGGGCAAGCAGGATGCTGGCATTGAGCACGACCCGCGGCACGGACCTCATGCACCGACCTTCTCTACTTGCGCTCGGGCGCCCAGCCAGGTCGAGCCGACGAAGTCTTCCTTGCCCTGGTTGAGGACGTGGAAAATGAGGCTGTGATCGCGCCATTCATAATTCTTGTCCAGGTGCGAGTCGTAGGCGGAGAGGGCGATGGCCACGGAGTAGTGGCCCTTGCCCAGCGTGGCTTCGAAGGCAAAGCGGAAGCGCGCCCGCTCACCGGCCTGGAGGTCCTCCAGCGCCATGTCGAGGCGGTGCGTGTTGATGCCGTAGATGGGCTGGCCATGCTGGTCCTTGATCATGAAGCCGAGGATCAGCCGAGGAATTGCCTTCTCCACCGAGACTTCCACTTCAAGGGTCACGGCCTGGCCAATGGCGATTGCTTCCACGGCGCTGCCTTTGGTGTCGCGCAACATCACCGAGACAATTCGAGCCTCGCCCGTGCCCGATGAGGTCTGTACGCGGCCGTCGGCCAGTGTCTCCTGCCGGATCAGGGCTTCCTCGCGGTTCGCCAGTGCCGCGTTGTAGTAGTCGAATACCGTTTCGGGCTTTCCTTCCAGCGCAAGCCGCCCGGCCTCCAGCAACAGCGCGCGGTCGCAGATCGACTGAATGGCATGGCGGTCGTGGGAGACCAGCAGCAGCGTGGTGCCCGCTTTGCGGAACTGGCGTATGCGCTCGAAGCTCTTGTGCTGGAAGTAGGCGTCGCCGACCGACAGGGCTTCGTCGACGATCAGGATGTCAGGGCGCTGGGCCGTGGCGACGCTGAACGCCAGGCGCATCTGCATGCCGCTGGAGTAAGTGCGCACCGGTTGTTCGATGGCCTCGCCGATTTCGGCGAAGGCTTCGATCTCGGGCATGAGCCGGTCTATCTCGCCGATGCTCATGCCCAGTAGCTGACCGGCCATGTAGACGTTCTGCCGGCCACTGAAATCCGGGTGGAAGCCCATGCCCAGTTCCAGCAGGGCGGCGACCCGGCCCTGCATGTGGATGTTCCCTTCGCTGGGCTGGCTAGTGCCGGTGATCATCTTCAGCAGGGTGCTCTTGCCGGCGCCATTGACGCCGATTATGCCCACCGCTTCGCCGGGTTCGATGCGGAAACTCACGTCTCGAAGGACCCAGTGCAACTGATGGCGGAGCTGCCGGCCGGGAGTGATCCACTCGGCCAGTCGTGCCCACTTGCTGGGATACTGGCGGTAGGCCTTGCCCAGTTTCTCTACGACGATCGTGCCCATCAGAGTTCGTCCACCATTTCACCCGAGCGAGCGCGGAACAGCAGCAGGCCCACCCCGCAGAGCAGGATCGAAATCAGCAGCGGTGACCACAGGGAGGCCCAGTCCGGCCAGCGCTGGTACACCAGCACCGTCTGGAACGCCCCCACCAGCGGTGTCATCGGGTTGATTTCCACCAGCGGCCGGATGTAGGAGGGCAGGATCGCGATCGGGTAGACGATAGGGGTCAGCCAGAACCAGAACTGCACCACGATGCCAAACAGCTGGCCGACATCGCGGAAGAACACGTTCAGCACCCCCAGCAGCATGCCCAGGCCTGCCGCGAAGGCGAGCATGATCGCCAGCAGGGGTAGCAGAGCGAGCAGCGCGGGTCCGGGGAAAGCCCCGGCTGCGCTGATGATCAGCAGGAACAGGACGAAGGTGATGGCGAAGTTGACCAGCGCGGTACCGATGACCACGGTTGGCAGGCAGATCCGCGGGAAGCTCAGCTTCTTGATCAGATTGGCGTTGTCGAGAAACATCGACTGGCTGCGCCCGGTGATCTCGGTGAACAGGCCCCATACCAGGAAACCGGCGCACAGGTAGAAGCCGTAGGCCAGGTGATTGTCCACGCCTGGCAGGCGCGAGCGCATCAGCTGCGAGAACACCAGCGTGTAGACCAGGATCATCGCCAGCGGGTTGAGCACGGTCCACAGCGCCCCCAGCAGGGAGTTGCGGTAGCGCGCCTGGAACTCGCGGCGGATGCTGCTGATGACGAAGCCTCGAAAGGCCCAGAGACTGCCTAGCATCTGAATCCCCGAAGTGTGGAAATAGCGGGTGTGCGGATTGGATCGAGGCGAGCTGATCTCGCGTACTCACTTTCGCCTGAGCAGGGCGTACTGGCTGTCGCCAACGTCCCTGATGTCGCTGCTGCTCACCTGATACTGATTGGCAAACCAATCGACTTTCTCTGGGCGGATGTAGCTGAACTGTCCCCAGTGGAGTACGGCCAGTCCATTGGAGTCGAGGGCGGAGAGGAAAGAATCCTTGCTGAATTTGCGCACGGGAATACCGAAGGACTGTTGGCCTGGGTTGGCGGCATAGTCGTCGAACTCCTGGCGTGTCTGGTGTTTGGGGCTGCTCTGGAAGGTGAACAGCTCCTTGCAATTCTGAGTCGTTGAGACGAGAGCGACGCCGTCAGGAGATAGCAGTTCGCGAATGTCCTGGAGAATTTCATCGCAAATGCCGGTAGAGACGTGCTGTAGCACCATGGAGTTCAGAATCAGGTCGAATCGAGCAGCAGGTTGAGTTTTCCGCAACTCTCTGCTGGTGATGTTGAAGATCTCGATGTTGCCCTTGCCCCGATATCGCTTCTTGCAGTCAGAAAAACGATCCTGGTCCGGCTCTAGTCCGATTATCGCGTTGCGCTCGGTGTCCAGCAGTTCGATCATCCGTCCCAGGCCACAGCCGATTTCCAACCATGGGGTTGTCGGCTTCAACTGAGCGACCAGCTTGACGTGCGTCAGAAACTCTTCCTCTGGGTCGCCCGAGCCATCACCGATTCGACTTGTGAAGTTCTTCTGCCACAAGCTGATGGCGTCATCGTTGGCGTTGTACTTGTAATTATTCTGTGTCGTCATTGTCCGATCGCTTGTTCACATAGAAAGAAGGGGCTACGCCTGCTCTGTCGGTTTGCGCGCCACGATGATGCGGGATTTCGGTAGGAAGCTATCAAGCTCTTGCTTGATGGGGACTGCATCCGGCAGCTGCAGGAACTTCAGCCAGGTATCGGCCCAACTATTCAATACCGGCGGATAGGGCGGCGTGATCTTGTCGAGCGTTGCACCGTCGTAAGGTTCCCCGCTTGCCTTTTGGCAAACCCAGAAGAAGCACATCCAGATGACCCAGTAGAAGCCAGTCGTCTGCCGGCCCTCGACGACCAGGCCTGCCTCCACAACTAATTGTTCCAATTCGGAACTGGTGAAGATTCGGACATGGTTCGGCTCTTCGAAGTGCGCAGGATCGGCGAATTTCTTCTGCAGCAGTTCTCCTTTCGCATCCGGCACACTGATGAGGTAGAGGGCGCCTGGTCGCCCCACCCGAACTAGTTCTTTCATCACGCCAGCGGGATCTTGTACGTGTTCGAGCATCTCCATGGCGATAACCTTGCTGGCCAAGCCATCCTCGAGCGGCAGCGGTGCGCAGTCGCTGACTATGCCGATGCAACTGCCGCTGCCGACCTGCGATAGCCGCTCCTCGGCTTCAGCGACCTTTTCCGCATCGAGATCTAGGAAGTGCACGGTTGCGCCCTGCCGTGCGCAGAACAGGCTGGCACCGCCCGTCCCGCAACCGACATCAATCACTACATCATCAGGGGCGATGGCGAATCCGGGGACCAGTTCCCCCGTCTCCGAATTGAACCAGCCGCTTAGGTTTGCATCGTGGAGGCCGGTCAGGCGAGAAAGGTCAGGAAGCTCGACCATTTCCTGGCGGGGAGCGGCGGGGACCATGCTTTGGCGGAGTCCGAGGAACTCACCGAGGTTCTGCGTTGCGCTGGCATGGGATGCATGCAGGAACAGGCGGGCGATCGAATTGTTCGCCATTTCTATATAGCGCTGCGGTTGCTCCGTCGCGACCTTGTAGCTGGACAGGAATGCATCGCGCAGCGAGGCCCAGTCGACTCGATGCTTATGGGCGCGGAAGATGATGCGCGGGTCATGTGGCCAACAGGACGGCTCTTCGCTGGAGTTGACCAGGAAGGCAACCTGTTCGTCGATGTAATCAATCATCGCAGTGTGCCGCGGAGCAATAGCGGGTTTTCCGCAGGACATGAATTCCATCAGAGGCAGGCATTGCCCTTCGCCTACCGAGCTGTTTACGGTGTAGGTCGAAGTGGCGATCAACTGCTCGTAGGAGTCGTCCTCGAGGTAGCCATGGATGCCTACGACTCGACATTTGAACGAAGGGACGCGACGCAAGGCATCGCTGAGCATCGAGAAGGCCCAATCGCTGTTCAGGTAGGTGAATTTGAAAACCAGGGTTGCCTCGGGCACCTCGGCAAATGCCTCACAGAAGGCTGTCACCATGTCACCCCAGTTCTTGCGGCCATCGCAGGGGTTCAGCACTGTGGTGTAAATGACGCCATCCAGTGTGATCGATTGCACTTGCGGCGCCTGGGCGTCTAAACGGGCCTGGGCCCGTTGCTGGCGGCGCCAGTTGGCCTGACGCAGAAACTGCGAGAGCAGATTGGCCACGCGCCCAGGAAGCAGATCGCGAACAGCATCGCGATACCATTCGATGGCATGGCGCTTGGTTGCCCCGAGGCGATAGCGCATGGACTTTCGAAAAACTGGTAGCTCTGTATCCGGGCTGGCTGGCGCAGCCAGGGACAGTTGGGCGCTATCGAGAATGCTCCCCCGCACGCTCAGGGTCACCGGATTGCGGATGGCGGTCGGTGGGTACTTTACTCGCAGCTTTTCAAAGCGATCCCAGAGTGGGGATGGAAGCGAAATGACCGGGAAGTCGTCACCCATTGCCTTGCGAATGGTCGCGACGGTGTGCTCCGAGTGGGTGATCGCCTTACCCAAGCGAGCTAGTACATGGGTCCAATCGTTGTTGGGATCGTTATCCCAAGCCTCGTCCGGCAGCGTGTCGAACTCCCAGGCGAACACCGGAATGGTGGGGCAGCGCAGGGTGGTCAGAGTCTTGTTGGGGGGAGAGAAGGAGAGAAAGACGCAATCCTCGCCGCTGGCGAGGCAGCTGTCGTAGATCGCGTCGACCTCTGTCTCCGGCGATTTGACGACCTGCACCCGGCCGAGCTTCTCGAGCATCGGGCGGAATTCCTTCAGGACGAAATAGTAGCTGTATTCGGGAAGGCCAAGGCTGCTCTCGATACTGCTGGAGTCGGTCGCAGAGTAGATCAGGAAAAGCATCTAAGACGGTCCTGCTTATTATTTGTTATTAGGCACTTACCGAAGGGTATTCGGTATTCCATCTGAATGACTGGTCGGTCACTGTGCCGGCCCGAGCTATTTCTCCATCTTCCGCTAGAAAATAGCTTTTTTCTGAGATAGTTTTTACCTGATCCAAACGCACCGCCGCAAAGAAAATTTGCAGAGGACGGCACATAACAATATTCGTGGACACGGATCTGCGAGCTCAGGAGGTAGTCATGACGGCGCATGCCGCCATGCCTTGTGCATGCCAATCACCTTGTTCCTTTCGTGTTTCGGGGAACAGTCGTCGCCTTGAGGTTACCGCTGCTCACGCTGCCCATCTTCGCAATCCGCCTGTGGTGGCCTGGTCGCGCCAGGCGTCTGAGAAACCCGATTTGACGGTGGGTGGTGGCGAAGTGGTGGCGTTGCTGTGGCCTGCCTCCGATGAACATGCCGCGATGTCGTTCCAGTCGACAGTTGCCTCGGTGGCGCTGGAGCGTCCCGCTGGAGTTCGCTTCGCGGTGCAAGTTTTATTGTCAGGAAGTTTGCCTGGGTATCTGGAATAGGATAGGTCGGGGATTACGCTGTTGAAAATGGATGTTGTCCTTGTCGTATATATTCCGGTGCGTCTCGTAATATAGGGGCGACGGCCAAGCAGCATGTAGGGCTTATAATAATATGAGTGCTCAGGATGCGGATGAAATTGCTGTAAGGAAGTTGCCGGCTCCAGGGAAAAGGCCAACTTCTGAAACTATCACTGCCATGGAAATCATGCCTGCCAGACTGAAGGTTCTGCACTTCTTCAAGGTATATCTGCCTGAGTCGGTCGGCGGTGTGGAGCAGGTCATCTATCAGCTGTGCGAAAGTAGCGGGCGGTTTGGTGTCGAGGGCGAGGTGCTGGCCTTGTCCTCAAGTACCGTCGAGCAGCCGCAGCGCGTGGGTGGGCACCTTGTACACCAGGTGCGTCGCAATTTCAGTCTCGCCTCCACGGGAGTGTCCTGGCAGGCCATCGGCAAGCTGCGCGAGCTCGCTGAGCAGGCCGATGTGATCCACTATCACTTTCCTTGGCCGTTCATGGATGTGGCGCATTATCTGGCAGGTATTCGCAAGCCGAATGTCGTTACCTACCATTCGGATATCATTCGGCAAAAGCACCTGTTGCGCGTATATCGTCCGCTCATGCGCCGATTCCTGGGGCAGACGAATCGGATAATTGTCACCTCGCCGAATTACTTCGCTACAAGCTCGATACTTGGCGATTTCAAGGATAAGGTTTCGGTGATCCCGATCGGGCTGGACCGGGCTTCGTATCCGGGTGCAAACAAGGAAACGTTGAGCCGCTGGACCGAACGACTGGGCGACGAACGCTTCTTCCTCTTCATAGGGGTTATGCGGTATTACAAAGGTCTGCATATTCTTCTGAAAGCATTGCAGGGGACATCGCTGAAAGTCGTGATCGTTGGTGCCGGACCGTTGGAGCGGGAGTTGCGCCGACAGGCGGAAGCCTTGTGTGTCGATCAGAACCTTGTGTTCCTCGGCCGCGTGGAAGAAGACGACAAGATCGCGCTGCTCGAACTCTGCTACGGCGTCGTTTTTCCCTCCCATCTTCGCTCCGAAGCCTTCGGCATTTCCCTGCTCGAGGGCGCCATGTTCGGCAAGCCGCTGATCTCTAGCGAAATTGGCACCGGCACCAGCTACATCAATATCCATGGCGAAACCGGTCTGGTCGTTCCCCCCAACGATCCCGAGGCCTTTCGTTCCGCTATGCAGCGACTCTGGGATGATCCGGCGCTCGCAGCGCAAATGGGCTCGATGGCTGTCGAGCGTTTCCAGCAACTGTTCACCGCCGAAAGCATGGCCCGCCGCCATTCCGAACTGTACCGGGAAGTCCTGGCGGAGCACCTGTGGGGGGAGAACAGCCAACTTGCCGTCGAGAATGCGGAGCGCCTCATCTAGGGCGGCGGCCGGAGCTGCCATTCTCCTCCCATTCGAGGGGCCTGATCCCCGATCTTCAGTAGTGGTCCATCCAAGAACATCGTTCAGTAGCGCATCCTGATCCGGGCGGGCGTCGTGCCCCGTGCCCCACAGGGGTGCAGAAATGACGGCCCCAGGGGCCGGCAAGGAGTTGAACATGCTGATTCCCGTCATTCTTTCGGGCGGAGCCGGAACCCGTCTCTGGCCGGTCTCCCGTGAAGGGCAACCCAAGCCCTTCATGACCCTTCCCGATGGACAGTCTCTGCTGCACAAGACCTACAGCCGGGCGGCCAGCCTGCTGGGCAATGGTGGAGAGATTGTCACGGTCACCAACCGCGACTACTACTTCCAGAGCAAGGACCATTACCAGGCCGCGCGATTGGTGCAGCGCGGGCATTTCATCCTGGAACCTTCCGGTCGCAATACGGCGCCGGCAATCGCCCTGGCGGCACTTGCCCTGCGTGCCCGCCACGGCGATGAGGCGGTGATGGTGGTGATGCCGGCAGACCATCTGATCCGTGACCTGGAAGCTTTCGAACGAGCAGTCGGGCACGCGGCATCCCTGGCGGAAACGGGTCACCTGGTGACTTTCGGTGTAGTCCCCACGACGCCCGAAACCGGGTTTGGCTACATCGAGGTCGGCGACGAACTGGATGACCGTGGTGGCGCGCTGGTCCGGCGGTTCGTGGAGAAACCCGACCTGGATACCGCTACGCACTTCCTGCAGAGCGGGAACTTCCTGTGGAATTCCGGCATGTTCTGTTTCTCGGTGGGAACGCTGCTCGGCGAACTGGAGCAGCACGCTCCGGAGCTTCTGGCGGGGGCGATTGCCTGTTTCGAGGCGAGTCCGGTCAGCGAAGCTGGTGCCATGCTCCAGCAGGAACTGAACGGCGAGTACTTCGGTGGGTTGCCTGACATTTCCCTCGACTATGCCCTGATGGAGCACTCCAAGCGGGTTGCTGTCATCCCGGCACACTTCGACTGGAGCGATATAGGCTCCTGGAGCGCGCTGAGTTCACTGGTTGCGCCGGACAGTCAGAATAACCGGGCAGCGGGCCACGCCATTTTCGTCGACACCCAGGGGACCTACGTACAGAGCGAGGGGCGCCTGGTAGCGACTGTCGGTGTCTCCGACCTGATAGTCATCGATACCGCCGATGCCATCCTGGTTGCTCACGCCGACCGCGCGCAGGACGTGCGCAAAGTGGTGAAGCAATTGAAGGACAGCGAGCACGAGGCGTACAGATTGCACCGCACCGTCGCCCGGCCATGGGGTACCTATACGGTCCTGGAAGAAGGTGCACGCTTCAAAATCAAGCGGATCGTGGTCAAGCCGGGAGCGTCGCTGTCACTGCAGATGCACCACCATCGCAGTGAACACTGGGTAGTGGTATGCGGGATGGCCAAGGTCACCAATGGCGAGTCAGTGCGTCTGGTGAACAGTAACGAGTCGACCTACATCCCCGCTGGCCATCGGCACCGTCTGGAGAATCCGGGGGTGATCGATCTGGTGATGATCGAGGTACAAAGCGGCGAGTACCTGGGGGAGGACGATATCGTGCGTTTCGAGGATATCTACGGGCGTACCCAGTAAGTTTTCTCCCACAAAAGCAAAAGGCCGCTAAGAGCGGCCTTTTTGCTTTCTTTCCGGTACAGTTTTTCTGTGCTGGAAACTGCCTTCGACTGTTATGTCGAGAGGACTGCTTAGCGCCAGAACGGCTTGTTCAGTTCGGCGTAACGCTGGGCTTCGCTGATGCCGGCGTCGGCCAGCAGGCGGGAGTCCAGGCGGGCCAGCTGACGGCGGCTTTCCATGCGGCGTTGCCACAGGCGAACAGTGCCGACGAGGCCACGGTGGGCGCTGGAGGTGCTACGGGGGGTGCTCAGAGCTGCGGAACCGAGGGTACGTTCCATGGTGGTCATCCTTCTCGCTTGTGGCGAGTAGTCAGTTGCTGAATGGATTGAGCATATGATCTGACTTTTCAGTCAGAGATGACAGGTACAGTTGTGCTGTATTGCGGTTGGTCAGCCGATTGTAATTTTGAACTGTAATGGTCTTTTTCGGGGCGAACTGTACCGTTGCGCTCCATTCTGGTGCGCAATCGGTGGGCGTCTGTGGCTTTTTGCGTATGCCGGCCAGGTTGGCGGCGGGGGAAACTGAACAGTTGGAGCGGGATAAAAATCTGTTCAGTAGTGTTTTTACGTGGTTTTTTTCCGGCTGTAAACCCTGGCGGGCCATTCATTGCTGAATGACCCGCGGAAGGCTCCGGATCAGCTCGCCGCCAGCATGTGACCGCGTTCTTCCAGATTGATATGCCACTCCAGGGCCTCGCGCAGGATGTGCGGGGTATGCCCGCCGCGCTCGCAGGCGGCATCGAAGTAACTGTTGAGGGCGTCGCGGTAGGACGGGTGCACGCAGTTGTCGATGATCACCCGGGCGCGCTCGCGCGGCGCCAGGCCGCGCAGGTCGGCGAGACCCACTTCGGTGACCAGGATGTCCACATCGTGCTCGGTGTGGTCGACGTGGCTGACCATCGGCACCACGCTGGAGATGTTGCCGCCCTTGGCGATGGACTTGGTGACGAAGATGGCCAGGTGCGCGTTGCGGGCGAAGTCGCCCGAGCCGCCGATGCCGTTCATCATTTTGGTGCCGCCCACGTGGGTGGAGTTGACGTTGCCGTAGATGTCGAACTCCAGCGCGGTGTTGATGCCGATGATGCCGAGGCGACGCACCACTTCGGGGTGGTTGGAGATTTCCTGCGGGCGCAGCACCAGCTTGTCCTTGTAGCGCTCCAGGTTGCCGAACACGTCGGCGTTGCGGCGGCTCGACAGGGTGATGGAGCTGCCCGAGGCGAAGCGCAGCTTGCCAGCGTCGATCAGGTCGAAGGTCGAGTCCTGCAGCACTTCGGAGTACATGGTCAGGTTCTCGAAGGGCGACTCGATCAGCCCGCACATCACCGCGTTGGCGATACTGCCGATGCCGGCCTGCAGCGGGCCGAGGCTGTTGCTCATGCGTCCGGCGTCCACTTCACGCTTGAAGAAGTCGATCAGGTGGTTGGCGATGCCCTGGGTCTCGTCGTCCGGCGGCAGCACGGTGGACGGCGAGTCCGGCTGGTCGTTGACGACGATGGCGACGATCTTCTCCGCCGGGATCGGGATGGCGGTGCTGCCAATGCGGTCGTCGACCTTGGTCAGTGGGATCGGCGTACGGGTTGGGCGGTAGGTTGGAATGTAGATGTCATGCAGGCCTTCCAGGTTGGTGTTGTGCGCGACGTTGATCTCGACGATCACCTGCTTGGCGAAGATCGCGAAGCTGGCCGAGTTGCCCACCGAGGTGGTCGGCACGATGTGGCCTTCCTCGGTGATGGCGACGGCTTCGATGACGGCGATGTCCGGCAGCTTGAGCTGGTGATTGCGCAGTTGCTCGACAGTTTCCGACAGGTGCTGGTCGATGAACATCACCTCGCCGGCGTTGATTGCCTTGCGCAGGGTGCTGTCGACCTGGAAGGGCATGCGGCGGGCCAGTACACCGGCCTCGGTGAGCTGCTTGTCGAGGTCGTTGCCCAGGCTGGCGCCGGTCATCAGGCTGATGCGCAGCGGCTCCTGCTTGGCGCGCTCGGCGAGGGCCTTGGGTACGGCTTTGGCTTCGCCGGCGCGGGTGAAACCGCTCATGCCGACGGTCATGCCGTCCTTGATAAGGGCCGCGGCCTGGTCGGCAGTCATCACCTTGTCCAACAGGGAGGACATACGCACGCGATCACGGAACATGGGAAAACCTCGGGCAGTAGGAAGTGCGAGGCCGCCAGTCTAGGGACTCGGCGATTTTTGGCTCTTATACCAAGGTCGAAAAATCGCCCGGCCGGTTGCCTTCTTACTACCAAAGTTCAGGAGTTTTCCCTTTGCCGGAAAGCAAGACACCGGCGCGAGGCCGGTGTCTTGTGGATCAGCGGTCGTCTTATTCGACGGCCTTGACCATGTCTTCGATGACTTTCTTGGCGTCGCCGAAGACCATCATGGTCTTGTCCAGGTAGAACAGTTCGTTGTCCAGGCCGGCGTAGCCGCTGGCCATCGAGCGCTTGTTGACGATCACGGTCTTGGCTTTGTAGGCCTCGAGGATCGGCATGCCGGCGATCGGCGACTTCGGATCGTTCTTCGCCGCCGGGTTCACCACGTCGTTGGCGCCCAGGACCAGCACCACGTCGGTCTGGCCGAACTCGGAGTTGATGTCTTCCATCTCGAACACTTGCTCGTAAGGCACTTCGGCCTCGGCCAGCAGGACGTTCATGTGCCCCGGCATACGGCCAGCAACCGGGTGGATGGCGAACTTCACGTTGACGCCGCGGTGGGTCAGCTTCTCGGCCAGTTCCATCAGTGCATGCTGGGCGCGGGCCACTGCCAGGCCGTAGCCGGGAACGATGATCACGCTGTCGGCGTTGGTCAGCAGGAACGAGGCGTCGTCGGCCGAACCGGACTTCACCGGGCGGGCTTCTTTCGCACCGGCCGGGCCGCCAGCGTCCGCTTCGGCGCCAAAGCCGCCGAGGATGACGTTGAAGAACGAGCGGTTCATCGCCTTGCACATGATGTAGGAGAGGATCGCGCCCGAGGAGCCCACCAGGGAGCCGGCGATGATCAGCATCGAGTTGTTCAGCGAGAAGCCGATACCTGCCGCGGCCCAGCCGGAGTAGGAGTTCAGCATCGACACCACGACCGGCATGTCCGCGCCGCCGATCGGGATGATGATCAGCACGCCGAGGACGAAGGCCAGGGCCAGCATCACCACGAAGGCGGTCAGGTTACCGGTGAACATGAACAGCAGGCCCAGGCCCAGAGTGGTCAGGCCCAGCACCAGGTTGAGTAGGTGTTGGCCGCTGAACTGTACCGGGGCGCCCTGGAACAGGCGGAACTTGTACTTGCCCGACAGCTTGCCGAAGGCGATCACCGATCCGGAAAAAGTGATGGCGCCGATGGCCGCGCCAAGGAACAGCTCCAGGCGGTTACCGGTGGGGATGGTATCGCCCAGGTTCTGCACGATGCCCAGCGACTGCGGCTCAACCACGGCGGCGATGGCGATGAACACGGCGGCCAGGCCGATCATGCTGTGCATGAAGGCGACCAGTTCCGGCATCTTGGTCATTTCAACGCGCTTGGCCATGATCGAACCGGCGGTGCCGCCGACCAGCAGGCCGACGATCACGTAGACGATGCCGGTGGTGGCGATTTCGCTGCTGATCTTGAACACCAGGGCGACGGTGGTCAGCGCGGCGATGGCCATGCCGATCATGCCGAACAGGTTGCCGCGGCGCGAGGTGGTCGGGTGCGACAGGCCTTTGAGGGCCTGGATGAAGCAGACCGAGGCGATGAGGTAGAGGAGGGTGACGAGGTTCATGCTCATGTCAGTGCTTCTCCGCCTTCGGCGCTTTCTTCTTGAACATTTCCAGCATGCGGCGGGTGACCAGGAAGCCACCGAACACATTCACGGCAGCCAGGGCCACGGCCAGGGTGCCCATGGCCTTGCCCAGCGGGGTGACGGTCAGGGCGGCGGCCAGCATGGCGCCGACGATCACGATTGCGGAAATGGCGTTGGTCACTGCCATCAGCGGGGTGTGCAGCGCGGGGGTGACGTTCCAGACCACGTGGTAGCCGACGTAGATCGCCAGCACGAAGATGATCAGGTTGTAGATGCCGTGGGAGATCAGCATGTCTTCCATAGTTTCTCACCGGTCTTGAGGCCGGGCTCGCGCCCGGCGTTCATATATAAGAAGGGCGTTGTGCGTCAGCCGTTCTTGCGCACGATCTGGCCGTCGCGGCACATCAGGCAGGCGGCGACGATGTCGTCTTCCAGGTTCACCGTGAAGCCTTCGGCGGTCAGGGTGAGCTTGAGGAAGTCGAGCAGGTTGCGTGCGTAGAGTGCGGAGGCATCCGCCGGTACCAGCGCGGCCAGGTTGCTCAGGCCAACGATGGTCACGCCGTTCTTGACCACCACCTGGTCGGCTTCGGTCAGCGGGCAGTTGCCGCCTTGCGAGGCCGCGAGGTCGATGACTACCGAGCCTGGCTTCATTTCCGCGACGGTCGCTTCGTGCAGCAGGGTCGGTGCCTTGCGGCCCGGAATCAGTGCGGTGGTGATGACGATGTCCGACTGCTTGGCGCGTTCGTGCACGGCCTTGGCCTGGCGTTCCATCCACGAGGCGGGCATCGGGCGGGCGTAACCGCCGACGCCTTCGGCGCACTCGCGCTCTTCATCGGTCTCGTAGGGGACGTCGACGAACTTGGCACCCAGGGACTCGATCTGCTCCTTCACCGCCGGACGAACGTCCGACGCCTCGATCACCGCGCCCAGGCGCTTGGCCGTGGCGATGGCCTGCAGGCCGGCGACACCGGCGCCGAGGATCAGCACGCGGGCAGCCTTAACGGTGCCGGCGGCGGTCATCAGCATGGGCATGAAGCGCGGATAGTGGTGGGCGGCGAGCAACACGGCCTTGTAGCCGGCGATGTTGGCCTGGGAGGAGAGCACGTCCAGGCTCTGCGCGCGGGAAGTACGCGGCGCGGCTTCCAGGGCGAAGGCGGTGATACCGCGCTCGGCCATGCGGGCGATGTTCTCGTTGTTGAACGGATTGAGCATGCCGAGCAGCACGGCGCCGGATTTCATCTGCGCCAGCTCGCTTTCGCTGGGCGCGACAACCTTCAGCACCAGTTCCGCGCCGAGCGCATCGGCGGCAGTGCCGATCTTCGCGCCGACAGCTTCGTAGGCGGCATCCGGCTGGCTGGCGCTGACGCCCGCACCGCTCTGGATGACCACCTGATGGCCTTGCCCGATCAGTTTCTTGACCGTCTCCGGCGTTGCTGCGACCCGCGTCTCACCGGCTTGGGTCTCGAGGGGTACACCGATCTGCACTCGCAAATCTCCTGCGTGATCCTGGGATTGTCCGGGCTACTACGTTGGCGACCCGGGTTATCGAACTGGCAACGGTCTAGTTCTTATTGTGGGACCGGGCTGTGACCCGGTGGCCGCGGCATTGTGCAATCTAACCTGGAGGGCATCAATAAGTTCTGGAGCGGTACGAAGCGATAACTACAAGTCACGTTTGGACCCGTGGTTTTCCGGTCGCCACCGAGGCCGCGTGGACCCTGGTGTTTAGCCTAATTGCCTATTGTGACCGGACGGAAATGTCATCCTCGCCGTGAATGACCACCCATCAGAGACTCCCCATGCCCACCGAAAGGCCCGGTAATCCTGCAACAGGCTCAGGCATAGGTGTTAATTAATGTTTCTAATATGGAGTATGAGTCATTCCTGATGCCTGACTTTGTGTAGCAGATTTTTTACATTGACTACGAGGTCAGGAAAATCACCCGAAAGCATCAAGACCGCGTATTACACCGCGCCAGAGCCATGAGATGAGGTTTAGCAGAAAGTTCGCGTTTGCCTGGTATCGAGACGAATGACGCAGAAAAAACAACGGCCACCTGTATCGGGTGGCCGTTGGGGGTGAGACACGGTGTCGCGGGACTCAGTTGGCGGGGCTGATCACGCTGGGGAGCTGGGCGACCAGCTTGTCGTTGTGCAGCGGGGCGCGGATGAAGCCGTGTTGAGTGCCGTCCGGGCCGATCAGCACCAGGTTGCCGCTGTGGTCGACGGTGTAGTTGGGCTTGCTGGTGTCGGCCGGGATGTAGGGAATGCTCATGGCATTCGCCAGTTTCTGCACATTCTCTTCCGAGCCGGTGATGCCCTTGAAGCCGGCATTGAAGAAGCCGAGGTATTCCTTGATGCGCGGCGCGGTATCGCGGTGCGGGTCTACGCTGACGAACACCACCTGCAGGTTCTTCGCCACTTCCGGCGGCAGCTTGGTCTGCAGCTCGCGCAGTTGCGCCAGGGTAGTCGGGCAGACGTCCGGGCAGAAGGTGTAGCCGAAGAACAGCAGGGACCACTTGTCCTTCAGGCTGGCGGTCTGGAACGGCTGGCTGTCCTGGTCGGTGAAGGTCAGGTCGGGGACGCTGCGGGTCTGCGGCAGGATCACGATGCCGGCGTCGAGCAGCACGGTCGGGTCGAGCTGGTGGCGCTGGTTGAGCACCTTCTGGACAGTGAGGCCGAGGATTACGGCGACGATGGCGACGAGGATGAAGACGGTCTTGTTGACTCGGGTCATGGGGTACTCGTGGGTCGGGACGTCTGGGCGAGCGCTGGACTTGCGGGCCCGCCCCTTCGGAGCGAACCCGCGAACCGGCCTCAGTAGTTCAGGTGCAGCGGCAGGTAGTGGTCCACCAGCAGCGCGATGAACAGCAGGAACAGGTAGGCGATAGAGTACTTGAAGGTCTTGATCGCCGCATGGGGTCGGCTGCCGCAGTAGAGCGCCCAGGCCCAGTCGAGGAAGCGTGCGCCCAGGGCCAGCGCGGCGAGCAGGTAGACCAGGCCGGCCATGTGGATAGCGAAGGGCATCAGTGTCACGGCGAACAGCACCAGGGTGTAGAGCAGGATGTGCAGTTTGGTGTAGTGCTCGCCGTGGGTCACCGGCAGCATCGGAATGTCGGCCTTGGCGTATTCGTCCTTGCGGTGCAGGCACAGGGCCCAGAAGTGCGGCGGTGTCCAGGCGAAGATGATCAGCACCAGCAGCAGCGGTTCGGCGGAGACCTGCCCGGTCACCGCGACCCAGCCCAGCAGCGGCGGGGCGGCGCCGGCGAGGCCGCCGATGACGATGTTCTGCGGCGTGGCGCGCTTGAGGAAGCCGGTGTAAAGCGCCGCGTAGCCCAGCAGCGAAGCCAGCGTCAGCCAGGCCGTCAGCTGGTTGGTGAACACCAGCAGGACTGCCATCCCGGCGATCGACAGCAGCATGGCGAAGCCCAGCGCGATGGGTGGCGAGACGCGTCCTTCGGCCAGCGGGCGCTTGTGGGTACGCGCCATGATCGAGTCGATGCGCCTGTCCACCACGTGGTTCACCGCCGCCGCGCCGCCGGCGCAGAGGCCGATGCCGAGGTTGCCGAATAGCAGTACCTGCCAGGGCACGCCGGCCTTGGTGGCGAGCAGCATGCCGATCAGCGAGGTGATCAGCATGAGCAGGACCACCTTGGGTTTGGTCAGTTCGAGCAGGTCGCGCCAGCTGGCTTGGCTGGAAGTGCTGATGACGCTGGCCATGGGCATTTCTCCGTCTTCTGACTTCTGGAATGGGGCTGACGCGCCTCGGCGCCGGCCGGCCGTCGTGCTCAAGCTTGTTTCATCCTTGCGAGGGATAGGCCACCGGGCGCTCCAGGGCGTCCAGGGCGATCGGGCCGCCGGCGGGCAGCTCGACGCGTTTCGTTGCGGGCGCGCGCACCCGGTAGTTCACCAGCACCAGCATCAGTAGCAGGAAGGCGCCGCCGCCGTTGTGCGCCACTGCGACGGGCAGCGGCAGGTGCAGCAGGACGTTGCTGATGCCCAGGCCGATCTGGAACGACAGCCCCAGCAGCATGAGTGCGGTAATGCCGATCAGGCCGTGGCGCTGGAGATTCCAGGCCAGCAGCAGGATCACCGCCGTCACGCCCAGCGCGCCCATGCGGTGGGTCATGTGGATGGCCGTGCGGGCATCGCTGTCGAGCTGGCCGCCGAGGTAGTTCGGGCCGATGTGCTGGGTGAGGTGGAAGCCGTTGGCGAAGTCCATGTTCGGCCACCACTCGCCGTGGCACATCGGCAGGTCGATGCAGGCCACCGCGGCGTAGTTGCTGCTGACCCAGCCACCGAGGGCGATCTGCCCGATCACCATCAGCAGGGCGAGGGCTGCCAGTGCACGCAACTTCGACGGCAGTTGCAGCGGGGCGAAGGCGCCGGACAGGCGGAGGCTGAGCAGGAACAGCAGCGACAGCGTGGTGAAGCCGCCGAGCAGATGCGCGGTGACCACCTGCGGCCAGAGTTTGAGGGTGACCGTCCACATGCCGAATGCGGCCTGGGCGATCACCACGGCGAGCAGTATCAGCGGCAGGCGCATCGGTTGGCCGTCACGGCCGCGACGCACCAGTGCGTGGACCGCCAGCCCTAGGATCAGTAGGCCAAGGCTACCGGCGAAGTAGCGGTGGATCATCTCGTTCCAGCCCTTCTGCGCCTCCACCGGTGAGTCGGGGAAGTGCATTTCGGCGTGGGCCAATTGCGCATCGTTCAGCGGCACGTGGACGAAGCCGTAGCAGCCGGGCCAGTCCGGGCAGCCGAGACCAGCGTGGGTCAGGCGCGTATAGGCACCCAGCAGGATGACCACGAAGGCCAGCGCGGTGGCCAGCACGGCGAGGTAGAAGGCGGGTTTGCGTCTTGCCTGGATCATGCGTCGCTCCCGATCTTGTTGTTGTCGTAGGGCTGGCGAGCTCTTAACCGATGTTGGACAGCTTCAGCAGCAACTGCAGGTCCTTGAGGATCGACTTGCCGTTGGCCTTGGCGTCGTAGCGCAGTACCAGGTTGCCGTGGGGGTCGACGATCCACAGCTGCGGCTGGGTGCCGGTGTGCTGGTTGGGCGTCAGGCCCAGGCGTTGCAGGCGCGGGTAGTCCTTGTCGAGCAGGCCGATGAACTCGGCCGGCAGCGGTTTGGCGAAGGCCAGGGCGTGTTCGGCGCGGCTGGCTTCGCGGCCCAGGCCGATATTGATCTGGCGCGCCAGGTAGACCAGTTGCTGGCAGTCGCTGGCGCAGGTTTCCGGTGCGGTGACCAACAGTTGCCACTGGTCGCTGGCCTTGTCGTCCTGCACGCCGAGATCGGCCGGAGTCTGCCCGGTGGCGATCAGGTCGCCGTGGTAGCTGCGGCCTTCCGGCACCCAGAACTGCAGCTTGTACATGGCGGTGGCGAGCAACATCGGCCCCAGCACCATGCCGAGGATCAGCAGCAGTTGCACGCGCCCGCGGCGGCGGGCGGAGGAGTCAGGCAGAGTCATGGCGGTCATGGTCGAAGGTCTCCCGTGCGCGACGGATGCCGAGGTAGAGGTAAAGGGCGGAGAGTGCGATGGCCAGGGCGAACCACTGCACGGCGTAGCCGACGTGGCGCTCCGGGGGCATGGCGACGATCGGCCAGTCGGTGTCGAAGGCGGCGTCGCCCGGCTCCAGGCGAATTTCCATGGCTTGGCCCTCGCGGCCAAGCTGGTCCCAGAGGAAGGGCGCGTCGACCTGGGTGATCAGGCGCGGCCAACCGGCGACCGGAGCGGTTGGCGCGGCGGGCGGCGGGACGTAGGTCCAGGCATCCAGCAGCAGCTCATGATTGGGCGTGTCGACCTTCGGTGGTACGCGGCGATCGGGCCACGGCACCCAGCCGCGGTTGACCAGCAGCCACTGGTGGCCAACACGGTCGAAGAAGGGTTGCAGCACCTCGACGCCGGCCTGGCCGTTGCGGGTGCGGTTGTCGAGCAGGGCGGTGTGCTCGGCGTCGAGCTGGCCCTGCAGGCGCACGCGAACATAGCTGCGCGGCGGTTGGCGTTCGAGCTCGGCGATGCTGATCGGGTCCTGCTGGCGTTGCAGCTCGGCAGCGGCGAGAAGGGTGCGTTTTTCGGCGGCGCGGGAGAGTTGCCAGAAACCCAGGCCGATCAGCACCGGCAACAGCGCGAGGACCACCAGGGTCGGCGCGATGCCGGGCCGGAAGGCGCGCGTGGTACGGCCCTGACGGTGCTCGGTAGCGTGCTGGCTATACTGCAAGACATCCCCCTCAACCCCAGTCCCCTGCGGACAGGAGGCCGGTAGTGCTCAAAGCTGCGATCGTTCTGTTGTTGCTGGCGACCGTCGTCAGCCTGTTCAGTGGCCTGTTCTTCCTGGTCAAGGACGAGGGCCGCGGTTCGCGGGTGGTCAATGCGCTGACTGTGCGTGTCACCCTCACCGCCCTGACTCTCGCTCTGATCGCCTGGGGCTTCTTCAGCGGCCAACTCGGCAGCTCTGCGCCCTGGCATTTCTAGTTCCGTCTTGCTCTGGGTTGGAGCAATTGTCTTCCTCTGAAGCCTTGTGCCTGCGTTCCCCTCACCCCAGCCCTCTCCCTCAGGGAGAGGGGGCTGTCCGTGCCGGCTGACGCCACGGTTTCATCCTGCGCCGAACGGTCCCCTCTCCCTGAGGGAGAGGGTTAGGGTGAGGGGCTTTTGAGCTTGTCGCGGGCGGAGCGTCCTCACAGCACGTAAACGAAGATGAACAGCCCGATCCACACCACGTCGACGAAGTGCCAGTACCAGCTGGCCGCCTCGAAGCCGAAGTGTTTGTCGGCATCGAAGTGCCCGCGGATGATGCGGATCAGCATGATGCTCAGCATGATCGCGCCGATGGTCACGTGGGCGCCGTGGAAGCCGGTAAGCATGAAGAAGGTCGCGCCGTAGATGCCCGAACCCAGGGTCAGGCCCAGCTCGCTGTAAGCCTCGTGGTACTCGTAAGCCTGCAGTACCAGGAAGCACGCACCCAGCGCCACGGTCGCCGCCAGCCACATCTTCAGCGGGCCGCGATGGTTCTTCTTCAGCGCGTGGTGGGCGAAGGTCACGGTGAAGCTGGAAGTGACCAGCAGCAGGGTGTTGATCAGCGGCAGCTTCCACGGATCGATCACTTCCTTGGGCGGCGGGAAGAGCTTGTTGTCTGGGTTGCTCAGCTGCGGCCAGCCGGTTTCGAACTGCGGCCAGAGCATGTGCGAGATACCGTGGTGACCTTCGCCGCCCAGCCACGGGTTGACGAAGTGGCGCACGTAGAACAGTGCGCCGAAGAAGGCGGCGAAGAACATCACCTCCGAGAAGATGAACCAGCTCATGCCCCAGCGGAACGAGCGGTCCATCTGCGGGCTGTAGAGCCCGCCGCGGCTTTCCTTGATGACGTTGCCGAACCAGCCGAACAGCATGTACGCCAGGATCAGCCCGCCGGCGAAGAAGATCCACGGGCCGTGGGAGTGCTCCTTGCCGGCGCTCATGTCGTTCATCCAGGTGCCGACGCCGAACATCGTCACCAGCATGCCGATGGTGGCGATGATCGGCCACTTGCTCTGCGCGGGGACGTAATAGGGATCGTGGGTTGCCATTGTTCTTGTTCTCCTTGCCCAGAAGTCGGTTGCTGATCTACTGCGCGTCGGTGAGGCTGCGTTGGAGCCGGCCTCGGAGTCCTCATTTACAACTCGTAAACTCCGGCTCCTCGGCCGGTCCCGCCTTGCCTCACTCTAGCTCGCACGATCATCCACCGACTTCTCAGCGCTCGTTACTGGCCACGGGTGGCTTGCGGGCAGTGATGTCGAACAGCGTGTAAGCAAGCGTCAGGTGACGCACATCCTTGGGCAGGTCGCGGTCGACGATGAAACGCACCGGCATTTCGATGCGCTCGCCCGGCTGCAGGACCTGCTGGGTGAAGCAGAAGCATTCGGTCTTGTGGAAGTAGGTGGCCGCCACCGATGGCGCGATGCTCGGGATCGCCTGGGCGGTCATCGGCTTGTCGGTGGGGTTGCGCGCCACGAACAGCATCTGGTTCACCGCACCCGGGTGCACCACCAGTTGCTCCGACTCGGGGTGGAATTCCCAGACCATGTCGATGTTGTTGTTGGCGACGAACTGGATCTTCACCTCGCGCGACTGATCGACCACCTGGCCATCGCCCTGGTAGGCGCTGCCGGAGGTCTTGCCGTTGATGCCCAGCGCCTTGCACATCACGTCGTACAGCGGCACCAGGGCAAAGCCGAAGGCGAACATGGCGACCACGGCAATGACCAGCCGGGTCACCAGCTTGCGCGTTTCGATGTTGCCGTCGCTCATGAGTCGATTCCTCTCTTGTAGGAGCGTGGGGGGCGCCTAGCCCTTGCTCGCGAACCGGGAGAAAGCGTTCGCGAGCAAGCTCGCTCCTACAGGAACATCGTTATTTCACTTCCGGAGGCGTGGTGAAGGTGTGGTACGGCGCGGGCGACGGAATCGTCCACTCCAGGCCTTCCGCGCCATCCCAGGGTTTGGCCGGCGCTGCCGGGCCGCCACGAATGCACTTGATGACGATGAACAGGAACAGCAACTGCGTGGTACCGAACATGAAGGCGCCGATGGACGAGACCATGTTGAAATCGGCGAACTGCAGGTTGTAGTCCGGAATCCGCCGCGGCATGCCGGCCAGGCCGACGAAGTGCATCGGGAAGAACGCCAGGTTCATGCCGATGAAGCTCATCCAGAAGTGCAGCTTGCCCAGGGTTTCGTCGTACATGTGGCCGGTCCATTTCGGCAGCCAGTAGTAGGCCGAGGCGAAGATGCCGAAGATCGCGCCGGGCACCAGCACGTAGTGGAAGTGCGCCACCACGAAGTAGGTGTCCTGGTACTGGAAGTCCGCCGGGGCGATGGCCAGCATCAGCCCGGAGAAGCCGCCGATGGTGAACAGGATGACGAAGGCCACGGCGAACAGCATCGGCGTCTCGAAGGTCAGCGAGCCCTGCCACATGGTCGACGCCCAGTTGAACACCTTCACCCCGGTGGGCACGGCGATCAGCATGGTCGCGTACATGAAGAACAGCTCGCCCACCAGCGGAATGCCGACCACGAACATGTGGTGCGCCCAGACGACGAAGGACAGGAAGGCGATCGAGGCGGTGGCGTAGACCATCGAGGTGTAGCCGAACAGCGGCTTGCGGCTGAAGGCCGGGATGATCGAGCTGACGGCGCCGAACGCCGGCAGGATCATGATGTACACCTCGGGATGGCCGAAGAACCAGAACACGTGCTGGAACAGCACCGGGTCGCCGCCGCCGGCCGCGCTGAAGAAGCTGGTGCCGAAGTGGATGTCCATCAGCATCATCGTCACGCAACCCGCCAGCACCGGCATCACCGCGATCAGCAGGAAGGCGGTGATCAGCCAGGTCCAGACGAACAGCGGCATCTTCATCAGCGTCATGCCCGGTGCGCGCAGGTTGAGGATGGTGGCGATCACGTTGATCGCGCCCATGATCGAACTCATGCCCATCAGGTGGATGGCGAAGATGAAGAAGGTCACGCTGTGCGGCGCGAAGGTCGTCGACAGCGGCGCGTAGAAGGTCCAGCCGAAGTTCGGGCCGCCGCCGGGCATGAACAGGGTGCTCACCAGCAGGCCGAAGGCCGCCGGCAGCAGCCAGAAGCTGAAGTTGTTCATCCGTGGCAGCGCCATGTCCGGCGCGCCGATCATCAGCGGCACCATCCAGTTGGCCAGGCCGACGAAGGCCGGCATCACCGCGCCGAAGACCATCACCAGGCCGTGCATGGTGGTCATCTGGTTGAAGAACGCCGGCTCGACGATCTGCAGGCCCGGCTGGAACAGCTCGGCACGGATCACCATGGCGAAGGAGCCGCCGAGCAGGAAGGCGCAGAAGCTGAACCACAGGTACAGCGTGCCGATGTCCTTGTGGTTGGTGGTCAGAACCCAGCGCATCAGGCCCTTGGCGGGGCCGTGGTGGTGGTCGCCGGCGTGAGAATGGTCGGGGTGATCGATCACTGTACTCATCGCGGCCTCCTTATTGTTGTTTCTGCTTGTAGGCGACCACGTCCTGCGGGGTCACCATGTCGCCGTCGTTATTGCCCCAGGCGTTGCGCTCGTAAGTGATCACCGCGGCGATGTCGACTTCCGAGAGCTGTTTGCCGAAGGCCGCCATGGCCGTGCCCTGGACGCCGTTGAACACGGTCTCCAGGTGGTGCTCCTTGGGTCCGGTGACGATCTTCGAGCCCTTGAGCGCCGGGAACATCGGCGGCATGCCCTGGCCTTCAGGCTGGTGACAGGCGGCGCAGATGGTGTGGTAGACCTTGTCGCCACGGGCGACCAGTTCTTCCTTCGTCCATTCCTTGCTGGTCAGCTCCTTGAGCTTGACCGCCTCTTCCTTGCGCTCGGCCAGCCACTTGTCGAAGTCGGGCTTGGACTTCACGTCGACGACGATGGGCATGAAGCCGTGGTCCTTGCCGCACAGCTCGGCGCACTGGCCGCGGTAGATGCCGGGCTGGTCGACCTTGGTCCAGGCCTCGTTGACGAAGCCGGGAATGGCATCGCGCTTGACCGCGAAGGCCGGCACCCACCAGGAGTGGATCACATCGCTGGAGGTGACCAGGAAGCGCACCTTGACCCCGGCCGGCAGCACCAGCGGGTTGTCCACTTCGAGCAGGTAGTGCTCGTCCTTGTCGGCCTTGTTGTGGATCTGGTCCTGGGGCGTGGCGAGGTTGGAGAAGAACTCCACATCCTGGCCCAGGTACTTGTACTGCCACTTCCACTGGTAGCCGGTGACCTGCACGTCCAGCTCGGGCTCCGAGGTGTCGTACATGTGGATCAGCGTCTTGGTAGCCGGGACGGCCATCACCACCAGGATCAGGAAGGGAATGACGGTCCAGAGGATTTCCACCGTGGTGCTCTCGTGGAAATGCGCGGGCTGCTGCCCGGTGGATCGGCGGTGGACGATCATCGACCAGAACATCGCGCCAAAGACGACGATGCCGATGACGACGCAGATCCAGAAGATCGTCATGTGCAGATCGAAGACGTTACGACTGACTTCCGTCGCACCGGGGGCCATGTTGACCGTCCAGGCGGCGTTTGCCTGACTGAAAGCCAAGAGCAAAAGGAAGCCCATCCAGACTCGTGGATGTCGCAGCATTCGGGTTCCCCTTATCGTTGTTTTTATCCCGCCGGCAAAGCGCCCTGGCTGCGATCCCCATTGCAGAGGGGTCGAGCCTGAACAAGCCAACGGCCAAGGGAGTGACCGCCAAGACAACTTACTTTGACGTCTTACCTCGGCAGCACGCAGGGCAGGCCGGGTCCATCAGGTTTTCGGTGTGTCGAAGCGGAGTATAGCCACGGGTTGCGACATAACAACGCAGAGTAAAAACTGTGTTTGAAAGACCGAAGTGCGATCTCAAAGCCACGGACGGCGCGGCTTTGGAGTACCATGCTGGCCGTCTGATATGCCGCGTCGGCATAACCAGTTCATGAATATGACAATCGCGTCTTAGCTACGCCCGGGGTGCGGCTAAGGTCTTTCTTCACTTTCCAAACCCGTTGTCTTGGAGTTGTCATGAACACCGCTGCACTGCGTGAGCTGATCCGGAATGCCCATCTGCTCGAATCCCGCCATGGGCATCTCGCCCGCCTGATCCAGAGCCAACTGCAAAGCCTGCACCCGAGCATCGCCCTGGCCGGCGAGGACCCCAGCGGTACGCTGACGCGCTTCGTGCATGCCTATATCGAGCAGGTGCCGGATTTCCTCGATGCCGCCAACGCCGTGGCGCGAGCGGCCGGCATCGAGGACCGCATCAAGCCGGTGCTCAAGCTCGCCGAACAGTTCTTCCTCACCCCGCCAGCGCTGCTCGACGGCCACGACGGCCTGGACGCGCTGCTGGACGAGTCCTACCTTGCCCACCGCCTGGTGGAGGAAGTGAACGACCGCTACATCGCCCACTTCAACCAGCCGCTGATCCCGCTGGATACCACCGTGGCCAACCTGGTGGCGCACCAGCTGATCGGCGAGCCTTTCGCCAACCAGCTGGATGAAGCGGTGCACCATGCGGTCAACGGCATGCTCGACGACAGCACCTTCAGCGCCGAATCCGCCATCAGCTACCGCGCCCGCCTCAACGACCCGCAGGTCGTGATGGCCTGGCAGCAGTGGCCGTGCCTGTCGCGGCAGTTCGGCGTCGAGCTCGAGCTGGGCCGCGACTGAGGCTCAGCCTGCGCTCTGCAGCGCGCGCACCCGGCCCTCCACGCGGCGACGCAGGCCGTTGCCTTCTAGGGACAGTCGGCAGTCGCTGGCCGCGGCGCTGCGGCCCCAGTCTTCGAGCAACTCCATGCACGCGTGGTCGATGTAGCTCAGGTGCTGCAACGGTACGCGCAGGTGCGTTCCCGGCTTCACCGACTGCAGCGCCTGGGACAGTGCCGGCACCTTGAGGAAGGTCGCTGCGCCCACCAGCCGCAGTTCGGCGCCATTACCTTCATCGTCGTAGCGCAGGTTGATCTTCAGCCGCGCGGCCTTGAACACCAGCTTCAGTACCGTCAGCGCGAAGCCCAGCAGCACGCCGGTCAGCAGGTCGGTGGCGACAATTGCCAGCGCGGTCACCGCATGCACCAGCACCGGCATGCGCCCATAGCGCCCCAGGGAGCGCAGCGCCTTGAGGTCCACCAGCTTGATGCCGGTGTAGACCAGCACACCCGCCAGGCTGGCAATGGGTATCTGTCGCAGTAGCCCGCCCAGCAGCACGACGAAACCCAGCAGCCAAAGCCCGTGGAAGATCGCCGAGGCGCGGCTGCGCGCGCCCGCCTGCACGTTGGCCGAGCTGCGCACGATCACACCGGTCATCGGTAATGCGCCAACCAGCCCGCAGAGCATGTTGCCCACGCCCTGGGCGCTCAGCTCGCGGTCCATGTCCGAGCGAGGGCCGCTGTGCATGCGGTCCACGGCAGCGGCAGAGAGCAGCGTCTCGGCGCTGGCAATGAAGGCGACCACCACGGCGGCCAATAGAATAGTCGGGTCGAGCAGGGCGCCGAGATCGTCGGGGCGCAGCCAGTCGATGGCATCGCCAAGGTTCTGCGGAACGCTCACGCGCAGCACGTTGAGTTCCAGGACGATGCTTGCCAACGTCGCCAGGCTCACGCCGATCAGGGCTCCGGGCAGCATACGCAGCCGGCCCGGTTTGAAGCGATCCCACAACGCCATGCACATCATGGTACCCAGCCCGAGCAGCGCAGCATCGAAACCGCTGGCCTCGGACAAAAGCGCGGAGGGGAAGGCCAGTAGGTTATCCAGCCCGGATGCCTGGGGCTTGAGGTCGAGCATCACGTGGACCTGCGACAGCACGATGAGGATGCCGATGCCGGCGAGCATTCCATAGACCACCGCCGGCGAGGTCACGCGGAACCAGCAGCCCAGGCGCAGCCTTCCCGCCAGTAGCTGCAACGCGCCGGCCAGCAGCAGGATGGGCCCGAGCATGGCCATGCCATGAGCGCGCACCAGTTCGAAGACCAGCACGGCGAGCCCCGCCGCCGGTCCGCTGACCTGCAGCGGCGAGCCGGCCAGAAAGCCGACGACCAGGCCGCCGATGATGCCGGTTACCAGCCCCTTGGCCGGCGGCATGCCCGAGGCGATGGCGATGCCCATGCACAACGGCAGGGCGACGAGGAAAACCACCACCGAGGCGAGCAGATCGCGTGGCAGCACTTGGCGCAGCTGGGAAAATCCGCTTGGAACAGAGTGGGGAACCGACATGGCGCTGTTCTCCTGAGCATTTTTCGGGCGCGCGAAAGCCCACGACACCGGTCTCGACCGCATCGACACGCGCAATTCAAAGGGACGGCGTACGCGGTGGAAGCGTGCGCCTCAGGCAGGGAGCAAATCAGAGAAGGGGCGCGGCGTTTGTTCTGCTGGGCCGCCGCGCCCGGGCATTACGGAAGCTGAACGCTTATTGGGGCGAGTAACGCGGGCGCGGCGTCGCGCTCGGGGTCGGGCCCTCACCGTCGAGCGCACGGAAGCGGCCTTCCTGGGCGTCGTAGGCCTTGATGGCGCTGGTTTCGATGTCGTACACCCAGCCATGGATGAACAGTTGGCCGGACGCCAGGCGCGCGGCCACGGACGGGTGCGTCTTCAGGTGATCCAGCTGGGCGACCACGTTCTCTTCGGTCAGCACACCCAGATGCTCCTGGGTCGCGCAACCGCAGGTCTGCGCGACCACGGTGCGGGCTACTTCGGCGTGGCGCAGCCAGGCTTTTACCGTCGGCATGCCTTCCAGCGTCTGCGGCGCCAGCACTGCTTTCATCGCGCCGCAGTCGGAGTGGCCGCAAACGATGATGTGCTGCACGCCGAGGGCCATGACCGCGAACTCGATGGCGGTGGACACGCCACCGTTCATCTGGCCGTAGGGCGGCACCACGTTGCCGACGTTGCGGGTAACGAACAGGTCACCCGGCGAGCTCTGGGTGATCAGCTCCGGAACGATGCGCGAATCGGCGCAGGTGATGAACATGGCGCGCGGGTTCTGCGCATGGGCCAGCTTCTTGAACAGCTCTTCCTGTTGCGGGAAGACATCATGGCGGAACTGGCGGAATCCTTCGACGATATGGCGCAGCGCCTCGTCAGCAGATTCGTGGGCGTGATCCTCACCGTGCGTTTTGTCGTTCATGTATCAGCCTCGAAGAATGACGAAGAATTTTCCCACGTCAGCCGACGCTCTCCCCAGGGAGAAAAGACACAGGCGTGGGAAAAAAACTGGCGTGACCGGTTAGTCACTTTGTGCTCAAACCCTAGACAACGAAGATTAAACCAAAATTAAAAAAACGCTCTGGAATGAGCTTTTTCATGATGTTTCGACGAAATTTAAAGATGATATCGGCAAGCTATCATGGCATTGCGATGTTGCCGTGATGTCGTTGCGCTTGTCGAATTTTCCGCTAGAGCGTCAGAACAAGCTCATCTGGCTGCGCGGTGGGGCGAACGCCGTGCAGTCCAGGTTGAAGCTGCCGCGCCGGCCCAATCCCAGGCGGCGCATGGCAACCTCGAAGCGCTTGGCCAACAGGTCGGCGAACGGGCCTTCGCCGCGAAAACGGTGGCCGAAGCGGCTGTCATAGATTTCCCCGCCGCGCAGTTGGCGGATCAGGCTCATCACGTGGTTGGCGCGCTGCGGGTAGTGCGCCGCCAGCCATTCCTCGAACAACGGGCCGACCTCGCGCGGTAGGCGCAGCATCATGTAGCTGGCGCTCTGGGCGCCGGCCTCGTGGGCCGCTTCGAGCAAGGCTTCCAGCTCGCGGTCGTTGATCATCGGGATCATCGGCGAACACAGTACGCCCACCGGAATGCCTTGCTCGCGCAGCACGCGGATCGCCCGCAGGCGGGCGGAGGGTGCAGCGGCGCGGGGCTCGAGGATGCGCTTGAGCTCATCGTCCAGCGTGGTGAGGCTGATCATCACGGCGACCAGATTCTGTCTCGCCAGCTCCGCCAGCAGGTCGAGGTCGCGCAGGATCAGCGAGCCCTTGGTGACGATGGTCACCGGGTGGCGGAAGCGCAGCAACACTTCAAGGATTTGCCGGGTCAGGCGCTGCTGGCGCTCGATGGGCTGGTAGGGGTCGGTGTTGGCGCCCAGGTTGATCGGCGCGCAGACATAGCCCTTGCGGCTCAGTTCTTCTTCCAGCACCTCGGCGGCGTTGGTCTTGGCGATCAGCTTCGTCTCGAAATCCAGCCCTGGCGACAGGTCCCAGTACGCATGGCTGGGCCGCGCGTAGCAGTAGATGCAGCCATGCTCGCAGCCGCGATAGGGATTGATCGAACGGTCGAAGGGCAAGTCCGGCGACTGGTTGCGCGAGATCACCGTCTTCGCCCGCTCGGTGCGGATTTCGGTCACCTGGGGCTTGGGCACTTCGTCATACCAATCGTTATCCACAGGCACTGAGGTGGTCGGCGCGAAGCGGTTGTGCGGATTGCTGGCGGTGCCCCGGCCGCGGGGTGGGAGGGAAGTGGACATGTGGGAAAACTCTGAAGAATTACTGTATATGAATACAGTAATCCACGGAGTTTTCCACAGCCAGTGATAACTGCCGGGCGGTGGCTAAAGCACCTGGGTGAATAACCAGTACAACCCCGCCGCCAGGCCGATGGCGGCGGGCAGCGTCAGCACCCAGGCCAGCAGCATGTTGCGGATGGTCGGCCATTGCAGGCCGCTGCCGTTGGCCGCCATGGTCCCCGCCACTCCCGAGGAGAGCACTTGCGTGGTTGACACCGGCAGGCCGAAGCCATCCGCCGCGCCGATGGTGAGCATGGCCACCAGTTGTGCCGAGGCGCCCTGTGCATAAGTCAGCGGGGTCTTGCCGATGCCTTCGCCCACCGTGGTGACGATGCGCCTCCAGCCAACCAGCGTACCCAGCCCCAGCGCCAGGGCGACCGCGACCTTCACCCACACGGGAATGAAGCGGATGGTGCGGTCGGCCTCATGGCGCAGCGCCTGCAGGCTGCTCCAGGTTTCCAGATCGAAGCGCTGGCCGCTGCGGTCCAGCAGGCGGATGGTTTCCAGGCTCAGGTAGAGGTCGTTGCGCAGGTCCTGCACCGCTTCGGCGGGCACCTCGTCCAACTGTCCGTGGCGCTGCAGCCGTGTACCGATGTCACCGATCACGCTGCCCAGCGATGGCAGCAGTTCGGGACGCACCACTTCGTCTTCCTGATAGCTCAAGAGGGCCTGGCGCGGGTCCGCCGCAGGCGTGCCGCCGCTGCGGTGCAATTGCTCCTGGCTGGTCTGGATGAGGACGAGCAACTGGCGGGATTGCTCCGGGGAATGGGCGCGATCCACCGCGAATGCCAGGGGAACGGTGGCAATCAGGATCAGCATGATCAGGCCGATGCCCTTCTGCCCGTCGTTGGAGCCGTGGGCGAAAGACACACCGGTACAGGTGAGGATGAGGATCGCGCGAATCCATCGGGGTGGCGGCGTGCGGCCTTCCGGTGCATGGAACAGCGCGCGGTTGCGGATGGTGGAACTCATCACGCGCAGCAGCACGAACGCGGCGAAGAAGCCCACCACCGGCGACAGAAAGAGTGCGTAGCCCACTGTCGTCAGCTGCGACCAGGCGTTGCCCGATATGCCGATGTGCCCGGCCATGGCGCCGTGGGCCAGGCCGATGCCGACGATGGAACCGATCAGCGTGTGCGACGAGGACACCGGCAACCCCAGCCACCAGGTGCCGAGGTTCCACAGGATCGAGGCGATCAGCAGGGCGAAGATCATCGCCAACCCGGCGCTGCTATCGACCTTCAGCAGCAGGTCCAGCGGCAGCAGCGAGACGATGGCGAAGGCCACCGCACCGCTGGAAAAGAGCACCCCGAGAAAATTCCACAATCCCGACCAGGCCACCGCGAATCGGGGTGGCAGTGCATTGGTATAGATGACCGTGGCCACCGCGTTGGCGGTGTCGTGGAAGCCGTTGATGAACTCGAAGCCCAGGGCGATCAGCAACGCGACCACCAGTACCAGCACTGACCATCCAGGCTCCAGGTGGGTGCCGCTGGCGCGGATGTCATGGCCGAGCGCGGCGAAGGTGAAGACCAGCGCGCCAGCCAGCAGCAGGAAGAAGGTCAGGCGCCCCTTGAAGCCATGGGTTTCGCGCAGCACGGGGCTGATCGGGAACTGCGTCAGGCGCGAGGCGCGCATCACCTCCAGCATGCCAAAGCGGTCAAGCACGTGAGGGCTTCCTTCGGGTCAGTGGGGACGTCTGGGTCACGGCGGACTCCTTGCGGCGATGCCCTACAGACTAGCCGGACATGGCGATCATGGGCTGGCCGGTAAAGCGGGATCGGCGCTCATGCTATGACGGGGCAGCAGCCATGTTCCTTGATGCCGGTGCTGGCGCGCTGCGCTTTGGGTGCTATGAAAAGAAATGCCCCGGCAAGCCGGGGCATTTTCCATGACTCAGTCGAGCCTTATTCCTGCGGTTTCTTCAGCTTCGGATTAGGGAAGAACTGAACCCCCTGCACCTTCGGGTCCTTGGGCTTTTCCAGCGCGCTGGTGTTGACGCGGGTGGACAGCTCTTTCGGCACCGACTGGCCCTGGGCGTTGAGGGTATCGGCGTAGCCACAGGCCACGCATTCGCGGTGCGGCACCCCGTCGACATCCCACATGACGATCTTGTCCTGCTCGCTGCACGCCGGGCAGACGGCCCCGGCGATGAAGCGTTTCTTCACCTCGCTCATCACGCCGCCTCCTCGGAGAGGCCCGAGTGGCGCAGCAGGGCGTCGATGGACGGTTCGCGGCCGCGGAAAGCGACGAACAGCGCCATCGGCTCCTGGGAGCCGCCCTTGGCCAGGATCGCGTCGCGGAAGGCCGCGCCGGTCGCCGGGTTGAGCACGCCTTCTTCCTCGAAGCGCGAGAAGGCGTCGGCGGACAGCACTTCGGCCCACTTGTAGCTGTAGTAACCGGCCGCGTAACCGCCAGCGAAGATGTGCGCGAAGCTGTTGGCGAAACGGTTGTACGCCGGCGGGCGCATCACCGCGACTTCAGCGCGGATCGCCTCGATCACGTCGAGCACGCTGCGGCCGTCGCCATGGGTGGCGTGCAGCTCGAAGTCGAACAGGGAGAACTCCAGCTGGCGGACCATCATCAGGCCGGACTGGAAGTTCTTCGCGGCGAGCATCTTCTCCAGCAGGTCCTGCGGCAGCGGCGCTCCGGTCTCGTAGTGGCCGGAGATCAGCGCCAGGCCTTCGGGCTCCCAGCACCAGTTCTCCATGAACTGGCTGGGCAGCTCCACTGCGTCCCAGGCCACGCCGTTGATGCCGGAAGCACCGGCATGCTCGACGCGGGTCAGCAGGTGGTGCAGGCCATGGCCGAACTCGTGGAACAGGGTGGTGACTTCATCGTGGGTCAGCAGCGCCGGCTTGCCGCCGACCGCGGGGGTGAAGTTGCACACCAGGTAGGCCACCGGCGCCTGCAGGTCGCCACCGGCGGTGCGGCGACGGTCGCGGGCGCCGTCCATCCAGGCGCCGCCACGCTTGTTGGCGCGGGCGTAGAGGTCGAAGTAGAAGCGGCCGACGTGCTGGCCGTTTTCCTCGATCTCGAACAGGCGCACGTCCGGGTGCCAGCGCTCGAAGTCGTTCAGTTCGCGAATCTGGATGCCGTAGAGCTTCTGCACGATGGCGAACAGGCCGCCAAGCACCTTGTCGATCGGGAAGTATTCGCGCAGGGCTTCCTGGGACACGCTGTAGCGCGCCTCGCGCAGCTTCTCGCCGAAGTAGCTGGCGTCCCAGCTCGACAGGTTCGCGCAACCCTGCTCGGCGGCGTAGGCCTTGAGCTGCTCGAGGTCCTGGGCGGCGAAGGGCTTGCTGCGCACGGCCAGGTCGCGGAGGAAGTTCAGCACCTGCTCGGGCGTCTCGGCCATCTTGGTGGCCAGCGACAGCTCGGCGAAGTTCTTGAAGCCCAGCAGGTGCGACAGCTCCTGGCGCAGGTCGAGGATTTCCTCCATCACCGGGCCGTTGTCGTTCTGCCCGGCATTAGGGCCCTGATCGGAGGCGCGGGTGCAGTACGCGGCGTAGACCTCTTCGCGCAGGGCGCGGTCTTCGGCGTAGGTCATGACGGCGTAGTAGCTGGGGAATTCCAGGCTGATCAGCCAGCCGTCGAGTTCCTTGGCCTGCGCGGCGGCCTGCATCTGCGCCTTGGCCGAGTCGGTCAGGCCGGCGAGGGCGGCTTCGTCGGTGACGTGCTTGGTCCAGGCCTGGGTGGCGTCCAGCAGCTGGTTGGAGAAGCGGCTGCCCAGCTCGGACAGGCGCGTCTGGATCTCGGCGTAGCGCTGCTGCTGGTCGGCCGGCAGGTCGATACCCGACAGACGGAAGTCGCGCAGGGCGTGTTCGAGGATGGTCTTCTGGGCGACGTCGTAACCCTTCGACTCGGGGCTGCTGGCGAGAGCCTCGTAGGCCTTGAACAGCTCGGAGTTCTGGCCCAGTTCGGTCCAGTAGGCGGACAACAGCGGCAGGCAGCCTTCATAGGCGTCGCGCAACTCGGCGCTGTTGCACACCGCGTTGAGGTGGCTGACCGGGCTCCAGGCCTTGCCCAGGCGGTCATGCAGTTCGTCCATGGCCAGCACCAGGCCGGCCCAGGTCGGGGTGCCGTTCTGCTGGGCGAGGATGCGCGCGATGGCCGCGCGGTTGTCGGCGAGGATCTGCTCGATGGCCGGCTTCACGTGTTCGGGGCGAATGGACGAGAAGGGCGGCAGGTCGTAGCTCTGCAGAAGAGGATTCGCGCTCACGGTGGCACCTTGGCTGAAGAAACACTCGGCCATCTTAAATACAATCGGGCCTATTCGCAGCCAGAGAGACTCTATCGTGACTATTCGTTCGTATCAGGGCAAAACGCCATCTCTCGGCGAGCGCGTCTTCGTCGACGCCAGCGCCGTGGTCATCGGTGACGTGGAGATCGGCGCCGACAGCTCGGTCTGGCCGCTGGTGGTGATCCGCGGCGACATGCACCGCATCCGCATCGGCGCGCGCACCAGCGTGCAGGATGGCAGCGTGCTGCACATCACCCACGCCGGCCCGTTCAACCCGGACGGCTTCCCGCTGACCATCGGCGACGAAGTGACCATCGGGCACAAGGTGCTGCTGCATGGCTGCACCATCGGCAGCCGCATCCTGGTGGGCATGGGGTCCATCGTGATGGACGGGGCGGTGATCGAGGACGAGGTGATCCTCGGCGCCGGCAGCCTGGTGCCGCCGGGCAAGGTGCTGGAGAGCGGCTTCCTCTATGTCGGCAGCCCGGTGAAGAAGGCCCGTCCGCTGACGGACAAGGAGCGCGCGTTCTTCAGCTATACCGCCGGCAACTACGTGAAGCTGAAGGATCAGCATATTGCCGAGGGGTTTGCCGGATGATCGCACCTGCGCCCATGTTCTGATCGTCCTCATTCGGTTGGGCGGTTCGCGAGCAAGCCCCGGCCAAACCGCCAGACGGCCCGCCGCGCCAGACCTCGCGCCCTATACTGAGCCAAGGTGACCGGACGCCAGGGCGTGCCCGGCCGAAGTCAGTAGCGGGCGGCGCCGGGGATGCCGCCGAGCCGGCGGGCGGTCATGAACAGTCTGTGCTCCTTCTGCTCCACCGTTTCGCCCTGGCGGCGTGGCGGTGTCGTTGCGCTGCTTCTGCTGGCGCTGGGCGGCTGTGCCCATCACCCCGCCACACCCACCGCTCCGCTCACCGAAGCCACCTGGCGCCAGGTCGATGCCGACATCGGTGCCGCCTCCCTGGCCGCCACTTCCCAGGCCCGTGCCTACGCCGAAGAAGCGATGCAGCAATGGATGGACCTGGTTTACCAGCGCACCGACGAGAAATTCATCCCCTGGTTCTCCAGCTACTGGACCCAGCAATGGCTGGGCATGAAGGTCGCCTGGTACAAGATGGGCTCCCACGGCGACCTCGACCCCACCGTCGACAAACTCGCCGCCTACCTGCAGGAGCAGTACCGCAAGCAGGTGCTCGTCCCAGTGGCGAAACAGGTCGATCCCGACTCGGTAATGGAGAAGGCCACGCGGCATTACATCGAACTGCTCAGTGTGGCGGTGAAGGAAATTCCCCAGCGCCGCGGCATCCCGCAGAAGGCCTTCGATGAACACCTGATGGGCGTTCCGGCCATCAGCCTCGGCCCGCCCTCCAGTCGCGATGCCTCGCTGTATGACGTGGTGAACGCCAAGGACATCGGCAAGCTGCCCGCCTTCGCCGCACTGATGCAGGAGATTCGCAGCGCCTCCGGCAAGGCCGGCGCCGGCACCAAGGTCAGCGGCGTCTCGCCGGTGGCGCAGCGCACCAGCGCCAAGCTGGTCAATGAACTGAAGAACCGCAGCATCGCCGGCGTGGTGGCTGGCGCAGCGGGCAAGGTCGCCGGGTCGGTCATCTCGGTGGCCTTCACCCTGTTCAGCATGGCCGGCAACGACAAGGAACGGCCCGAGGTGGAGACCCAGCTGCGCAAGGAGATCAACGCTGCCTTCGACGAACAGTGGCTGGCGCTGATGCGTGATCCGGAGGGCGGGGTGATGTCCGGCGTCGATCACCTGGGCGCCCGCGTCCAGGCCAGCCTGACCGGCCGCCTGGCACAACCCGAGGACGAGCCAGACGATGACTCAAGCGTGCAGACCTATGGTGCCGGGGAGGCCGAGCCGGTGAGCGTCAGCGGTGGCTTCCGGGTGCTCAGGCAGGGCCAGGGCGCGGCGCCCTGAGGTGTCGTTCGGCGCTCCGCGCTTCGCGCAGGCGGCCATGCACAGTATCCTTCCCGCCCGACTTTCGCGGCCGGACGCTGATCCCATGCATTACCAGAACATCCTCTTCGACCTCGACGGCACCCTCACCGACCCGCGCGAGGGCATCACCCGCTCGATCCAGTACGCGCTCGCCCAACTGGGCATCGATGAGCCGGACCTGCGCCAGCTCGAACATTTCATCGGCCCGCCGCTGCTGCAGTGCTTCATGAGCACCTACGACTTCGACGAGGCGCGTGCCTGGGAGGCGGTGAACCACTACCGCGTGCGCTTCAAGGACACCGGGCTGTACGAGAACAAGGTGTTCGACGGCGTCGGCGAGCTCCTGCAACTGCTCGCTGGCCAGGGCCGTGCGCTATACATCTGCACCAGCAAGCCGACCGTGTTCGCGGCGGAAATCGCCCGCCACTTCGACTTCGCCAAACACTTCAAAGTGATCTACGGCAGCGAGCTGGACGGCACACGGACCAACAAGGTGGAGCTGATCGAGCATCTGCTGGCTATCGAGAAGCTGAACCTGGCGCAGACGCTGATGATCGGCGACCGCAAGCACGACCTGATCGGCGCCCATCGTAATGGCCTGTCCGCTGCCGGTGTCGGCTATGGCTTTGGCAGCCGCGAGGAACTGATGGCGGAAAGCCCGGCGCACTACTTCGCGAGCATGGACGAGCTGCGCGCGGCGTTTGCCTGATATTCCTGTGCCGGGACTGTTCGCGAGCAAGCTCGCTCCCACGAAGAGCAATTGCTCCCTGTAGGAGCGAGCTTGCTCGCGAACCGACGTGACAGCCCGTACCGTGGTATGCCCCCGTGCGTTCCCAACCAGATGTGCGGCCGGCTCAGCGTGAGGGGTTTGGCTGTTGTAGGAGCAACCGTCTTCTCTGGATAGTCCGTCGCTGCATCTTCCCCCCTCACCCCAACCCTGGCTGCGCGCCCCGCTCCTCAGGGAGAGGGGGCAGTCCGAGCCGACTGACGCAAAGGTTTCATCCTGCACCGAACGGTCCCCTCTCCCCTTGGGAGAGGGCTAGGGTGAGGGATGGCCCAAGTGCGGAGGTATCTCGTAGGAGCGGATTCATCCGCGATCGATTCCCGGCCGCTCCAAGCAAGCCGGTTGCACATCGCGGACGCAGTCCGCTCCTACGAAAACGGTTAGACCGCGCGGTGCTTCAGGCGCGCAACCACTCCGCCAGCCGCCCCATCATCTCGTCGCACCTGGCCAACTGCTCCAGGCTGACGAATTCGTCCGGCTTGTGGCCCTGGTCCATGCTGCCCGGACCGCAGACCACGGTGGGAATGCCGGCCTGGTCGAACAGCCCACCCTCGGTGCCGTAGGCGACGGTGGTGAAGTCGCGCGAACCGCTCAGCAGCGCGATCAGCTCGGCGGCCTGGGCCTGCTGGTCGGTGACCAGGGCGGGATAGGCCGAGAGTTCGCTGAAGCGGATATCCGTCTCGGCCTTCACCGCGCGCATCTTCGGCAGCAGCTCGGCCTCGGCGAAGGCGCGCAGGTCATCGGCGACCTGTTGCGGATCATCGCTGGGCAGCGCGCGCACTTCGAAATCGAACTGGCACTCGGCGGGCACGATGTTCAGCGCGCGGCCGCCGCTGATCACGCCGGTCTGCACGGTGGAATAGGGCGGATCGAAGCGCGGGTCGTGGCGCGCAGGCTCCGCCAGGCGGGTGCCGATCTCGCCGAGGCGGCCGATCAGCTTCGCCGCGTATTCGATGGCATTCACGCCCTGCGGCGCATAGGCCGAGTGGCAGGGCGCGCCGTGTACCTGGCAGCGCATGGCGAGCTTGCCCTTGTGGCCGAGCACCGGCTTGAGTTCGGTGGGCTCGCCGATGATGCACAGCATCGGCTTGTGCTCGCGGTGTTCCAGCGCGGCGAGCAGCGAGCGCACGCCCAGGCAGCCGACTTCCTCGTCGTAGGAGAACGCCAGGTGCACCGGCAGGCGCAGCGGTTGGGCGAGGAACGCCGGCACTGCCGCCAGCACGCAGGCGATGTAGCCCTTCATGTCCGCCGTGCCGCGTCCGTAAAGACGGCCATCGCGCTCGGTCAGCTCGAACGGCGGGACCGTCCACGGCTGGCCGTCGGTGGGCACTACGTCGGTGTGGCCTGACAGGCACACGCCGCCGCGATCCTGCGGTCCCAGCGTGGCGTAGAGGTTGGCCTTGCCACCTTCGGCATCGTGAAACAGCTCGCAGGCGATGCCGTGGCCTGCGAGGTAGTCGCGGATGTAGTGGATCAGCGCCAGGTTGGAGTTGCGGCTGACGGTGTCGAAGGCGATCAGGTCGGCGAGGATTTCACGGCTGGAAGGCATGGTCGGGTCCTGCTTTTTGGCTCTTCGTAGGAGCGAGCTTGCTCGCGAACCCGCCCCGCTGCGGAGGCTGTTCGCGAGCAAGCTCGCTCCTACAGGGGGCATGGCGTTACTCGTCGCCCGGCACACCGTAGCTCGGTGCCTTGGTCGGGTCGAGGGCGCGCACAAGGTAGTCCTCCAGCTGCGGCTTGTAGGCCACCCAGAGTTTTTCCAGCTCATCGATGGGCGCTTCATCCGCCCAGTCCACACGCAGGTCGACGATCGGCCAGACCAGGTCGCCGACGACTTTGAGCGCGGCCGAGTGCACCGGACCGGCTTCGCCACCGGCGGCCATCGCGGCCTGCATCGCGGCGAGCAGGCGCTCGGCCAGGCAGCCGTTGGCGCCTTCGAAGGCCTGGGTCATGGCTTCGATCACTGCGGGGGAGGACAGCAGGTTGCCCGCCGCCACGCAGTTTTCCCCGGCCACGGCGTTGTACACGCCCAGCGCTTCGCTACCGGTGAACAGCGCGACCTTGCCGTGCTGGTCGATCACCGTCACCTGGCGGTACTGGCTATAGCCGTTGCTGGAGAGCGCCTTGTCCAGCGCCGCGCCGGGTTCGAGGCCGGCTTCGAGCTGGTCGAGGATCTGCGGGCCGAGGGCCGGCAGGGTGATGTTCTGCGTGGCCACCGCGCCGACGCCGGCGCGTACCCAGGGGCAGCGGGCGCCCACGGCAATGCTCGAGGAGCTGATGGCGATACCCAATTGTCCGGTTTCGGCGCAGCGGCCGACGATGGAGAAGGTCATGGTGGCTCCTTGCTTGTTCTACTAGCTAAAACGACAAAGGGCGATGCGGAAAATCCGCATCGCCTGCACGCTTGAAAGCGTTACGAGCGACGGCCCCGCCTTGACTGGCCTAGCGCAGTCGCTTTCAGTCCGGAATGACCGCGATGACGTCGATTTCCATCAGCCACTGCGGCTGACCGAGGGCCGAGACCACCAGGCCGGTGGAGATCGGGAACACGCCCTTCAGCCACTTGCCGACTTCCTGGTACACCGGCTCGCGGTAGCGCGGGTCGATCAGGTAGGTGGTGGTCTTGACGATGTGCGACAGGTCGCTGCCGGCTTCTTCCAGCAGTTGCTTGACGTTCTTCATCGCCTGTTCGGCCTGGGCACGCGGATCGCCCAGCCCTACCAGGTTGCCCTCGAAGTCGGTACCGACCTGGCCGCGCACGTACACGGTGTTGCCGGCACGCACGGCCTGGCAGAGGTCGTTGTCCAGGGTCTGGTTCGGGTAGGTGTCCTTGGTGTTGAACATGCGGATGCGAGTATGGGTAGGCATCTCTTACTCCCAGGATGCGGCTTTCTGAACGGAGGAGCCTTCGCGCTGCGAGGCGTCCTGATATTCGACGTAACGGCGCTGGGTGGCGATGTGGCCGGCCACATGCTTGGCGTCGTGCCACACGCCCCAGATGAAGGTGGAACCGCGACGGGACAGCCACGGCAGGCCGACGAAGTACACGCCCGGCTCGCGGGAGACGCCGCGCTGGTGCTTGGGCTTGCCCTTGTCGTCGAAGGCATTCACCTGCAGCCAGTTGAAGTCCACGGCGTAGCCGGTGGCCCAGATGATCGCGGTGATGCCGGCGTCGGCGAGGTTCAGCTCCTGGATCGGATGGCGAATGCACTCGGCGTCCGCGTAGACCTTGCGGGCCTCCGGCTCCAGCGGCAGGTCGAGGCCGTTGCGCTCGATGTAGGCGTCGGCGGCGTCGAGCAGGCCGAGGTAGTTGTCATCGCCGGCCTTCAGGTTGGCCACCAGGTCGTCCTGGAAGCTCACCTTGCCGTCGGCGAAGGCCTTGGTCAGGCCGGTCAGGGTGATGCCCTCGTTGGCCAGGCGACGGAAGTCGATGGTCTCGCCACCACGGGCACCGCTCACGGCGATGGTCACGTGCTCGCGGCCCGGCTGCACTTCCTCGGCGTCCCACAGGCCGAGCACGCCCAGCCACCAGACGAAGTCGCGGTTGCGGTAGGAGCGCGGCGGGCGGTCATGGGCGCCCACCGACAGGAAGACCTTCTTGCCGGCGCGGTTCAGCTCGTCGGCGATCTGCACGCCGGAAGAGCCGGCGCCGATCACCAGCACGGCGCCTTCGGGCAGCTGCTGCGGGTTGTAGTACTTGGCCGAGTGGATCTGGTACAGGCCTTCGTCCTTCGGCGCGATGGCCGGTATCACCGGGCGCTGGAACGGGCCGGTGGCGGAGACGACGCGCAGGGCCTGGATCGTGCCTTCGGAGGTTTCCACGGTGAAGCCGGGGCGGCCTTCGTTGCGGGTGACCTTCTTCACTTCCACGCCGGTGCGGATCGGCGCGTTGAACTGCTTGGCGTAAGCGACGAAGTAATCCGCCACCTGCTCCTTGTGCGGGAAGTCGTCCGGGCCGACCGGGAATTCCATGTTCGGGAAGCGGTCGTGCCAGGCCGGGCCGTTGGCGACCAGCGAGTCCCAGCGTCCGGTGCGCCAGGCTTCGGCGATGCGGCTCTTTTCCAGCACGATGTGCGGCACGCCCTGTTGGGTCAGGTGCTCGCTCATGGCCACGCCGGCTTGTCCGGCGCCAACGACCAGCGTGTCGATTTCCAGGTTATCAAGCGACTTCTTGCCGAAGGCGCCTGGATTCAGGTCGGTCATGGCTTGCTTCCTCAGACTCTGATCACGTTTGTTCTTGTTGCGGCTAGGGAGGAGGTGTTGGCCGCATTCTGTTCAGAGGCTGGGAATAGCGAAATTATGTTTTTTGTAGTCGCAGGCTAGGGAAAAGCTGCACCCACGCAAACCCCGCGGCCCGCGGGCTGCAGGGGAGGGGGTATAGGATTTTTGGTGGCTGGGGCGACAAATTGGATAGGCAGGAGGTGCCTTGTGCGTGCCCTGCCTGTTCCGATCAAGTCAAAAACACCCTCACCCCAGCCCTCTCCCAGAGGGAGCCGATCGTGCCGGCGGACACCGTGGATTCATCCTGCGCCGATCAGTCCCCTCTCCCTCCGGGAGAGGGTTAGGGTGAGGGGCCGCAGGCCTGCCGTGCCCCTGAAAGTGTCAGGCTCAGCGACTCTGCGCCACCGCCTCGAGAAACCGCTCCAGCACCAGGTTCGGCCGGCGGCCCTTGCGGGTCACCACGGTCAGCGGGATGTCGTAGTGGAAGCGCTCCGGCCGCAGCGCGCGCAGGCGGCCCTGGGCGACCCAGTCGGCGGCGTAGTGGTCGGGCAGGTAGCCGATGTAGCTGCCGGTGAGGATCAGGAAGGCCATGCCCTCGCGGTCCGAGGCCGTGGCGCTGCCGGAGAGTTCCTGGTGGCGCTCCTGCGCCTCGGCCGGAATGCGGTAACTTGGCGCCACCGCGTCGCAGGCGTGGATTTCCTGCACGGTGATGCCCGCATCGTCGCGCTCGAACAGCGGGTGCTCCTGGCTGCAGAACAGCAGCGAACGCTCCTCGTATAAAGAGGAGTATTCCAGCCCCGACAGCGGGCTGATGAGCGGCACCACGCCGACATGCAACCGCCCGTCGAGAACTCCCAGCTCGATCTCGTTGGGCGTGGTCATGCCGATATTGATCCGCACGCCCGGCCCGCTGGCCTTCAGCGCGCGCAGGGCATGGGTGATGCGCATCTGCGGCAGGGTCACCAGGTTGTTGATGATGCCGATGTTCAGCTCGCCGCGCAGGTGCTGGTGCAGCTCGTTGACCTCGGCGCGGAAGCCCTCCAGCGCCGCCAACAGCGATTGCGTGGCGCGGTAGACCTCGCGGCCCTCGTCGGTCAGTGCGAAACCTGCCCGGCCGCGCTGGCACAGGCGCATGCCCAGGCGCTTTTCCAGGTCGCCCATGTGCAGGCTGATCGCCGAGCGGCTGATGCCCAGCGTGCTCTCGGCGGCCGAGAAGCTGCCGCACTCGACTATGGTTTTGAAGATGCGCAGCAGGCGGATCTCGAAATCGCTGACCTGGCCCAGGGAAGGCGCCCGTTGTTTCGCCATTTTAGTTTTACCAATCCGAAACTGAACGTAAGAAGAATAAGCTTTAACTCACGTTAAGTCAGGCCCAATCTACTGTCATCGCGCCAGGCCCGCCGCGGCCTGCGCGCCCAACAAGACTGTCTTCGAGGACAAGCTGCATGAACCAGCAAGTGAACGTCACCCCGTCGGTGGCCAGCGAACTGAACCTGAAGGCCCACTGGATGCCCTTCAGCGCCAACCGCAACTTCCACAAAGACCCGCGCATCATCGTCGCCGCGGAAGGCAGCTGGCTGGTGGACGACAAGGGCCGCAAGATCTACGACAGCCTGTCGGGCCTGTGGACCTGCGGCGCCGGTCACTCGCGCAAGGAAATCGCCGACGCGGTGGCCAAGCAGCTGACCACCCTCGACTACTCCCCGGCCTTCCAGTACGGCCACCCGCTGTCCTTCAAGCTGGCCGAGAAGATCACCCAGCTGACCCCGGCCGGCCTCGACCACGTGTTCTTCACCGGCTCGGGCTCCGAGTGCGCCGACACCTCGATCAAGATGGCCCGCGCCTACTGGCGCCTGAAAGGCCAGGCGCAGAAGACCAAGCTGATCGGCCGCGCCCGTGGCTACCACGGTGTGAACGTCGCCGGCACCGCCCTGGGCGGCATCGGCGGCAACCGCAAGATGTTCGGCCAGCTGATGGACGTCGACCACCTGCCGCACACCCTGCAGCCGGGCCTGGCCTTCACCAAGGGCATGGCCGAGACGGGCGGCGTCGAGCTGGCCAACGAATTGCTCAAGCTGATCGAGCTGCATGACGCCTCCAACATCGCCGCCGTCATCGTCGAGCCGATGTCCGGTTCCGCTGGCGTGCTGGTGCCGCCGAAGGGCTACCTGCAACGCCTGCGCGAAATCTGCGACCAGCACAACATCCTGCTGATCTTCGACGAAGTGATCACCGCCTTCGGCCGCATGGGCAAGGCCACCGGCGCCGAGTTCTTCGGCGTGAAGCCGGACATCATGAACGTCGCCAAGCAGGTCACCAACGGCGCTATCCCCATGGGCGCGGTGATCGCCAGCAGCGAAATCTACGACACCTTCATGGGCCAGAACCTGCCGGAATACGCCGTCGAGTTCGGCCATGGCTACACCTACTCCGCGCACCCGGTCGCCTGCGCCGCCGGTCTTGCCGCGCTGGACCTGCTGGAGAAGGAAAACCTGATCCAGCAGTCCCTGGAACTGGCTCCGCACTTCGAGAAGGCCCTGCACGGCCTGAAAGGCGCGAAGAACGTCGTCGACATCCGCAACTGCGGCCTGGCCGGCGCCATCCAGATCGGCGCCCGTGACGGCGATGCCATCGTGCGCCCGTTCGAAGCCAGCATGAAGCTGTGGAAAGAAGGCTTCTACGTGCGCTTCGGCGGCGACACCCTGCAGTTCGGCCCGACCTTCAACGCCAAGCCCGAAGACCTGGACCGCCTGTTCAGCGCCGTCGGTGACGCCCTCAACGGGGTGGCGTAAGTGAGCGAACGTCCGAAGGCCGTCCCGACGGTACAGATCGACAACGACAAGGTCCTGGTCACCGAGTGGCGCTTCGCCCCCGGTGCCGAGACCGGCTGGCACCGCCACGGCATGGAATACGTCGTGGTCCCGGTGACCAACGGCGAGCTGCTGCTGGAAACCCCCGAGGGCGAGCGCCGTGCGCCGCTGGTCCTGGGGGCGAGCTACACCCGCCAGATCGGTACCGAGCACAACGTGATCAACCCGTGCGATCACGAAGTGGCCTTCATCGAGATCGAGCTCAAGGACGGTCAGCCGCACGCCCACTGAGCGCGCGGGCACGCGAGAAGGCATGCCGCGACGAGTCACCTTAGAGTGACTGCCGGCGTGCCTTGCAGCCCACGCTTCATACCGAACAATCCCCTCTCCCTTCAGGGAGAGGGCTAGGGAGAGGGGCTCCTTGCGAGCCCCGCCCCAATACTTTCAGCGAGAAGAGACTTCCCATGACCACCGTCAAGCACCTGATCGGCGGCGAAATGATCGCCGACACCGGCCGCACCGCCGACGTCTTCAACCCGTCCACCGGCGAAGCCATCCGCAAGGTTCCGCTGGCCAGCCGCGAAACCGTGCAGCAGGCCATCGACGCCGCCAAGGCCGCCTTTCCGGCCTGGCGCAACACCCCGCCGGCCAAGCGCGCCCAGGTGCTGTTCCGCTTCAAGCAACTGCTCGAAGCCAACGAAGCGCGCATCAGCCAGCTGATCAGCGAAGAACACGGCAAGACCCTGGAAGACGCCGCCGGTGAACTCAAGCGCGGCATCGAGAACGTCGAGTACGCCAGCGCTGCCCCGGAAATCCTCAAGGGCGAATACAGCCGCAACGTCGGCCCGAACATCGACGCCTGGAGTGACTTCCAGCCGATCGGCGTGGTCGCCGGCATCACCCCGTTCAACTTCCCGGCCATGGTGCCGCTGTGGATGTACCCGCTGGCCATCGCCTGCGGCAACACCTTCATCCTCAAGCCGTCCGAGCGTGACCCGAGCTCCACCCTGCTGATCGCCGAACTGTTCGAAGAAGCCGGCCTGCCCAAGGGCGTGCTGAACGTGGTGCACGGCGACAAGACCGCCGTCGACGCGCTGATCGAGGCCCCGGAAGTCAAAGCCCTGAGCTTCGTCGGTTCGACCCCGATCGCCGAGTACATCTATTCCGAAGGCACCAAGCGCGGCAAGCGCGTACAGGCCCTGGGCGGCGCCAAGAACCACGCCGTGCTGATGCCCGACTGCGACCTGGACAACGCCGTCAGCGCCCTAATGGGGGCGGCCTACGGCTCCTGCGGCGAGCGCTGCATGGCCATCTCCGTGGCCGTGTGCGTGGGCGACCAGATCGGCGACGCGCTGGTCGAGAAGATCGTTCCGCAGATCAAGGCCCTGAAAATCGGCGCCGGCACCTCCTGCGGCCTGGACATGGGCCCGCTGGTTACCGGCGCTGCCCAGCAGAAAGTCACCGGCTACATCGACGCCGGTGTCGAGCAGGGCGCCCAGCTGCTGGTCGACGGCCGCAACTACAAGGTCGCCGGTCATGAGAACGGCTTCTTCGTCGGCGGCACCCTGTTCGACAAGGTGACCCCGGACATGACCATCTACCAGGAAGAAATCTTCGGCCCAGTGCTGTGCATCGTGCGCGTGAACAGCCTGGAAGAAGCCATGCAACTGATCAACGACCACGAATACGGCAACGGCACCTGCATCTTCACCCGCGACGGTGAAGCGGCGCGCCTGTTCTGCGACGAGATCGAAGTCGGCATGGTCGGCGTCAACGTACCGCTGCCGGTACCGGTGGCCTACCACAGCTTCGGCGGCTGGAAGCGTTCGCTGTTCGGCGACCTGCACGCCTACGGCCCGGATGGCGTGCGCTTCTATACCAAGCGCAAGGCCATCACCCAGCGCTGGCCGCAGCGCAAGTCGCACGAAGCGGCGCAGTTCGCCTTCCCCAGCAATGGCTGATGGTGAATAGGTGAAGAAAAAGGCCGGTCAGTTGACCGGCCTTTTTCGTTTTCAGGGGGCGCAGGCGCGGCGTGAGAATGGTCTCGCCTGCTTTGAGCCCGGCAATCAGCCCAAATGCTTCTTCAGGTAGATACGCTGATGCCCCGGCGGGCAATCCTCGAGCACGCCCATGCGCTCGAAGCCCTGTTTCTCGTAGAAGCCGGGGGCCTGGAAGCTGTAGGTGTAGAGGAACAGGCCGACGCAGCCGCGGCGGCGGGCTTCGTCTTCGGCCAGGGCGATGAGCTGGCTGCCCAGGCCGCTGCCGCGCTGGTCGTCCTGCAGCCAGAGGTAGTCGATGTAGAGCCAGCCCATGCCGGATTGGCCGAACATGCCGCCGACCACTTCGCCATCCGGGTCGCGGGCGTAGAGTTCGAAGTCGTCGTAGGTGTTGCTGCGGCCCATCTGCCCGAGGTTGTAGGCGAGCAGGCCCTTGACCACGACGTCGCGCGCCTGCGGGTCGATGCCGAGGGTGAAGTTGAAGGTGGTTTGCATGGTGCCCTCCGGATTGGCGAAGGCGACCAGTCTAGGGAGATGCCGCCGCCATGGGTAGGCGTCTTTGGTAGCGGCGGGCGTGCTGGGACGGGTGGCGCGGGAAGCTCAGAGTAGCTCCTTGCGCGACATGTTGATCGACAGCAGCTTGGTATCGCGGAAGAACAGGTAACGGTAGGCCCCGCCGCTGGGGCCGTACATCCAGGTTTCCAGCTGGGCTTCGCCAGGAATGAGCTTACCGGTCGAGTCGCGCCGAGGAGGCCTGGGAGGGACGATCACGCGTTTGGCAGGCTCGCCGCACTTGGCGAGGACTTCGTCCATCGGATCGCCTTCGTTGATCAGGCTGGTGCCGCAGCGCAATGTGCCGGCATGGGCGCCGCTCGCAGCGAGCAGGGCCAGCAGGGGGATCAGCAGGAAGCGCATGGGATTGCTCCGCAGAGGTGCTCACGCCCGACTTTAACCGTCAGGCGTGGCGTGTTCGTTGAGCGGGGGCAGTGCAGGGCGATGTTCTCAGCGCGCGGTGCCCACGTTGCGCACATACAGGTCCTTGCCGCCGCTACCGCCGCCGCGTGCCTGCAGCTCGAAGCGCTTGGGGTGGCCCTTGATCAGGTCGCTGAGCTTCTTGAAGCCATACAGGCGCGGGTCGAACGCGGGTTGCAGCTTGCCGATGTTCTGCCCCAGAGCGCCCAGCTGGACCCAGTCGTCATCGTCGCCGTCGATGTCGTCGAGCACCTTGGCGATGAAGTCCAGCGGGACCTTTTGCGATTTGCGCTTGGCCGCGGGTTTGGGCGTGTCGTTGGCGCTCGGGGCGGCCGTCTTGTCGGTGACGGGTACCGGCTCGACGGGGGCTTCGGGCGTGGCGCGGAGGATTTCGGTGTAGATGAACTTGTCGCAGGCGGAGACGAACGGCTTGGGCGTCTTCTCCTCGCCGAAGCCGTAGACCGTCAGCCCTTCCTCGCGCAGGCGTGCAGCCAGGCGGGTGAAGTCGCTGTCGCTGGAGACCAGGCAGAAGCCGTCGAAGCGGCGGGTGTAGAGCAGGTCCATGGCGTCGATGATCAGCGCGCTGTCGGTGGCGTTCTTGCCGCTGGTGTAGGCGAACTGTTGCATGGGCTGGATGGAGTGGTCCAGCAGCACCTGCTTCCACTTGCCCAGGTTGGGCTTGGTCCAGTCGCCGTAGATGCGCTTGACGCTGGCGACGCCGTACTTGGCGATTTCCTCGAACAGGCCCTCGACAATGGCGGCGGGGGCGTTGTCGGCGTCGATCAGGACGGCGAGGTGCGTCTGCTGGCGCGGGGTGGGGGATCTGGTGGCCATGTTGCATCCTTTCCTTGCGGTCCTTGGACCTTAATCGGATTGGGCTGCGGATACCACCTGCGTGAACGCGTGCTCGCGTCGGCGTTCGTTCAATCGGTGGCGAACTCGCATTTGTCCCGCCCGCTGCGCTTGGCGTCCAGCAGGGCGGCGTCGGCCCGGCTCAGGGTCTGGGAATAGCTTTCGCCCGGATGATGCTCGGCGACGCCGAAGCTGGCGGTCACGGACAGGGCATTGGTGCCCACGCGCACGGCGAGGCAGCGGATGTCGTTGCGCACGCGCTCGATGATCGCGGCGGCGTCGGTGAGGCGAGTATCCGGCAGGATCAGCAGGAACTCCTCGCCGCCCCAGCGGCCGCAGAGGTCGTACTGGCGCAGGGCGGACTCCATGGCGCGGCCGATTTCCACCAGCACGCGGTCGCCGACTTCGTGGCCCCAGGTATCGTTGACCTGCTTGAAGCGATCGACGTCGAGCATGGCCAGCACGTAGGACTCGCCGTGGCGCTGGGCGCGCTCGCTTTCCTCGCGCAGGCGCTCCATCAGCAGTCGGCGGTTGGCGATGCCGGTGAGGGTGTCGTGGGTCGAGGCTTCCTTCAGCGCGACGTTGAGGTCGCGCATCATGTCCTGGTAGCGGTCGGAGATGCGCGCGACCTTTTCCAGCTGGCGCAGTTGCTTGTGGTAGCGCTCGGACAGTGTGCTGTTCTGCTGCCGGGCCATGGACTGGAAGCCGTCGGAAATCCGCGCGATGCGCTCCAGGCGCGCGAGCTGGTCGAGGGACTGCTGGTGCTTCTGGTACAGGGCCTCGCGTAGGGGGTGCCCTTCGTACTGTGGGTCGGCCAGCAGGTCTTCGATCAGCAGGTCCAGCTCGCGCTCGCTAGTCATGGCACTTACTCGTCGTAGGCTTGGATGACGAACGGGAAGGTACAGTCCTCGCGGAATTCCTCGGCCAGTTCGGCGACGCGTTCGTTGCGTCGGTCATAGTGCCATGCCACGCGGGTGGTGCGGCCCTGGCCGTGGGCTTCTTCGAGCAGGTCGAAGATGTCCATCATGGCCTTGATCGAGCTGGTGTTGAGGTACAGCAGGCGCAGGTCGAGTTCCAGCGGGCGCTGTTCCTGGGTGAGGAAGCGCTCGACCCATTCGATGACCTGGCCGAACAGCTCATAGGAGTTCTCCGGGTAGGAGTCGCCCTGCATCGCGAGGATGCCGGCCTGCCAGTCGCCGTGGATCTGTGGGGTGGATTGGGTGCCGTTGACGTGGAGATCGCTCATATCGGGTCTTCCTGAATTTCGCAGATCAGATCACGGCGCGCAGGCTGAAGAAGGCGCGGCCGTCGGGTTGTTCGGTGAGTGAGGTCTTCAGTGGCGCGCTGGACTTGCGGGCAATGTCCAGCAGGCCCAGGCCGGCGCCGGTGGAGGCTTCGGCGTCGCGCGGGCGGCGCAGCTGTTCCTTGTAGGCGGCCTTGAGCTGGGCCTTGTCCAGCCCGGCGATGGCCTCGATGCTGCGTACCAGGCCCTGGCCGTCGGCCAGCTCCACCAGGTTGCCGGCGGAGACCACGTAGTGGCCTTCGTCGTCGCGGGCAATGGCCACGGTGGCCGAGGCTTCCTGATCGTTGTAGCCGCGCAGGGAGGCGTAGTGGCGGATGTTCTGGGTCATCTCGATGTAGACGGCGAACACATCCATCGCTTCGCTGGGGTGGGCCTGCTCGGCCTGCATGTAGTTGCGCAGCGCGTGGCCGATCTCCTCGATCAGGCTGCGCGAGATGGGCCCGTTGAAGCAGAGCAATATGCGTTGCCGGGTGTAGCTCTCGCGCATGGCCAACAGATCTAGCGATTCCATGGATTAACCCCTAGTCGAAGCGGAAAGAGAGAATGGTGATGTCGTCGCGCTGCGGCTGCTCGCCTTGATACTGGGCGAGGGTAGCGGCGAATACGTCGGCCTGCTCTGCCAATGGTCGGCGGGCGTGGTTGCGCAGCAGGGCGGCGAAGCGGCTGTTGCCGAAGCCGAAGCCGTGCTCGCCGCCGGCCTGGTCGAGGAAGCCGTCGGTGCACAGGTAATAGGTCCAGCCGGCTTCCATCGGGATTTCCACGTCCTGATAGTCGCCCTGGCGCTTGTCGCCGATGGCTCGGCGCGCGCCCTTGTATTCGCGCACGTCGTTGCCGTCGCTGGCGAACAGGGAAATCTTCGCCCCGGAGAAATGCAGCAGTTTGCTCTGGTGGTCGACACGCACCAGGCCTGCGTCCATGTTGGTGGCCAGCGAGTGAGTGAACTCCTCCTGCCCGAGCATGCCGCGCATCACGTGGTCGGTTTCATGCAGGATGGCGGCCGGGTCGTGGCTCTTTACGCTGTCGATGGCGTGGTCGATGGCGGCCAGGGCGAGCATGGTCATCAGCGCGCCGGGCACGCCGTGGCCAGCGCAGTCCACCACGCCGATCAGGCTGTCCACTGGGCCTTCGCGATAGATGTAGAAGTCGCCACCGACCACGTCGCGCGGCTTCCACAGGACGAAGTGGTGCTCGCCCAGGGACGCCTTCAGCTGGCGATCGGGGAGGATGGCGCGCTGGATCAGGCTGGCGTAGTCGATGGAGTCGCCGATCTTCTTCTGTGCGGCGGCCATCTCGCGGTTAGCCTTTTCCAGCGCCTGGGTGCGCTGCTGGACCTTGTCTTCCAGCTCCTCGGTGTGCCGGCGGACCTGGTCGGCCATGCTGGCGAAGGCGCTGGAAAGCTCGCCGATCTCGTCCGGGCGGGTGCGCGGCAGCGGGCTGTCGTACTGCCCGGCGGCAATCGCCTTGGCCGACTGCTTGAGGCCGCGCAGCGGGCGCAGCACCAGCAGGTCGACGGTGTAGGCGAAGCCGATCAGCAGGATCGCCAGCAACCCGGCGAGGGTGCCCACCAGCGGCCAGATCCAGCGGCTGTCGAGCACCTGGGCGGCGTGCAGGTCGATGGCGCTGAGCACGTGCCAGCGCAGCTGCGGGATGTAGGCGGTGGCGATCAGCTGTTCCTTGCCGTCGATGGTGCCCCACATGGTTTCCACTTCGCCGGGGTTGGCCTCGGCCTGGCGCAGGGTCTGGCGCAGGGCGGTGCGCTCCTGGTCATTGCCCAGCAGGTCGAACACGTGGTGCTTGGCCTGGCCACTGGAGCCGGAGGAATAGGCGATCAGCCTGGTGTCCGGGTGCGCCTGGATGGCGCCGTCCGGGTCGACGATCATGGGTGTTACCCCGGCCTCGCGGCGGGAGATGAACTGGTCGAGGAATTCGGTAAGGTCCAGGCCGCCACCGGCCAGGCCGACCTTCTCGTTGCCGGCGCGTACGACCATGTTGAACCAGACCTTGGTGACCTTCAGCTTGGCGTCGTAGTTGACGTTGATGTTGTAGGTCTCGTCGCGGGCGAGGGTATCGAAGTACCAGCGGTCCTGCGGGTCGGTGTCGCTCAGGGTGTAGCGCGGGGAGTTGGAGAGCGGCGAGCTGGAGTCGTTGAAGTAGTAGTGGCGCGAGGAGTCCACCACGACGAAATAGGAATAGTTGTGCTGGTCGGCGCGGAAGCCTTCGGCCTCGCGGAAGAACAGCGAGCGGCGCGCCGGGTCGTTTTCGGCCAGCAGCCAGTCCTGGGTCACCACCGATTCGGCCAGGCGCCGCGACAGCGCCAGTTCGCGGATTACCGGTGCGATGATCTTCTGCTGGTTGAGCAGCGTGAAGTTTCTCGCGAAGGCGAGGCCGAAATGCGTGCGGATGTCTTCCATGGCCTTCCAGCCCAGCATCACCGCCGGTACCAGCGCCAGGAGACAGGCGATGAGCAATGCCACCACCGATTTGCCGCGCAACCCCCATCTTGCCGCCATGGCTATCTCATATCCCCGTGTCGCCCGCCGTGTGCCGGTCTTTTGGCGAAAGCTCAATTGTGCATTTTGTATACGGGCACAATCAAACCAAATTGATATCGGATCGCCATATAATTGGCGCCGGTCAATTGGCCCGAGTCTAGACCCTGTGTGAAAAGTCGCGCAGCTGTACCGGATGATTCCCTCATAACTAGACGCGGTTCCCACTTCCGCTCTGTCGCGTCTGTTGTAGGAGAGACCCGGCGATGCGCTCCAGCGGCAGGACTTCCTTGGCGGCGCCCAGCTCCACTGCCTCGCGGGGCATGCCGTAGACCACGCAGGTGGCCTCGTCCTGGGCGACGGTGTGGCCGCCGGCTTGGCGGATCGCCTGCAAGCCGCGGGCCCCATCCTTGCCCATGCCGGTGAGCAGGGCAGCGATGAGGTTGCGCCCGGCACAGCGGGCGAGGGAATTGAACATTACATCCACCGCCGGCCGGTGGCCGTTCACCGCCGCCTCGCGGTGCAGGCGCACCACGTAGTTGGCACCGCTGCGCTGCACTTCCATGTGGTAATCGCCAGGGGCGAGCAGCACGTGGCCGGGGAGGATGCGGTCGCCATCGCGGGCCTCGCGCACGGACAAGCGCGTCTGACGGTCCAGTCGCTCGGCGTAGGACTTGGTGAAGCCTGGTGGCATGTGCAGGGTCACGACGGTGCCGGGGCAGTCCGGCGGCAAGCCGAGCAGGACTTCCTTGATGGCCTCGGTACCGCCGGTGGAGGCGCCGATGGCAAAAATCTTCTCGGTGCTCAGCAGCGGCGCGCTGCTCGTTGCCGGTGCACCCGCGACGGTGGCGGGGCGGGCGCGGGGCAGCCGGGCGCGGGCGGCGGCCTTGAGCTTGGCGCAGATTTCCTCGGCATAGGCCTGCATGCCTTCGGCGATGCCCAGGCGCGGCTTGGCGATGAAGTCGATGGCGCCCAACTCCAGGGCGCGCAGGGTGGCTTCGGAACCCTTCTCGGTCAGCGAGGAGATCATCAGCACCGGCGTCGGTCGGCCTTTCATCAGCTTGTCGAGGAAAGTCAGGCCGTCCATGCGCGGCATTTCCACGTCGAGGGTGATGACGTCCGGCGCGTGCTGCTTGATCAGGTCGCGGGCAACGAAGGCGTCGGGCGCGGCGCCCACCAACTGCAGTTCCGGGTCGTTCTGGATGATGTCCTTGAGCAGGCTGCGAATCAGCGCCGAGTCGTCGACGATCAGCACCTTGACGGTCATCGGGCGTCCCTCCGTTCAGAACAGATCAATGCTCCCGCCGCGCTCCCGGCGGGACAGTTGCTGGCAGTACTGCCGCTCGCGTTGCAGCACCGTATCGTTGGCCAGGGTGCGCAGCTTGCGCACCAGCACCCGGCCGCTGCCGGGAAAGAAGTAGACCTTGCGCGGGTGCACGTCGAGCAAGTCCTGGGCGGCCAGCGGGATGCCTTCGTTGTCCAGGTAGTCGAGGACGAATTCGACGTTGCGCTGGCCGACGTCGGCACTGAGATTCTTCAACACCGAGCCACCGCCGAACACCTTGGCCTCGAAGTGCCGGCGCTGGCCGCCGCGACGCATCAGGCCGTTGATCAGCAGGTCCATGGCGTGCACGCCGTAGCGCCCGGAGTTGGACAGCAGGCCCTGCACGCCGGTGTCGCCGGGCAGCATGAAGTGGTTCATGCCGCCCAGCCCGCTGCTGCGGTCGCGCAGGCAGACCGAGACACAGGAGCCGAGCACGGTGACCAGCATCAGCGGCTCGGCGGTGACGTAGCACTCGCCGGGCAGCAGCTTCACCGCTTCCATGCCGAAGCGCGGGTCGTAGTAGCGATTGGGTTGGTCGAGGGCGGCGCCCATCAATGGCTCCCCACCGCCTGGTAGGTTGTGCGCCCTACCGAACGGACCAGGTGGCTGGCGTGGACGAAGTTTTCCGAGTGCCCGGCGAAGAACAGCCCGCCCGGCCGCAGCAGGCGCACCATGCGTTCGAGCAGGCGGGTCTGGGTCGGCTTGTCGAAATAGATCATCACGTTGCGGCAGAAGATTGCGTCCAGGTTGCCGGGGATACCCCAGTCGCGGTCCAGCAGATTGATCTGCCGGTAATCGATCATCTGCCGCAGCTCGCGCACCACCCGCGCCTTGCCGGCGTTGCCGCCTGTGCCGCGGAGGAAGAAGCGCTTTTTCTGCGCGGGACTCAGCGCCTCGATGCGCTCCAGCGGATAGATGCCCTGGCGCGCCTGGCCGAGTACGCCGGTATCGATGTCCGAGGCGATCAGCTCGATGGGCGGGGCGAAGCTGCCCAGTGCGTCCACCAGGGTCATGGCCATGGAGTAGGGCTCCTCGCCGGTGCTCGAGGCGGTGGACCAGAAGCGCAGCGGCTGGTGGTCGCCCAGCTGCTCGGCGGCGAAGCGCCCCAGGTGGTCGAAATGATGCTTCTCGCGGAAGAAGGCGGTGAGGTTGGTGGTCAGTGCGTTAACGAACTGCTGCCACTCTTCCTCATGGCTTTCCAGGTAGGCGAAGTACTCGGCGAAGCTGCCCAGGCGCAGGCTGCGCAGCCGCCGCGAGAGGCGGCTGTAGACCAGCTGCTGCTTGTTCTCCGAGAGGCTGATGCCGGCGTGCTGGTAGAGGCGCTCACGCACCTGTTGGAAGTCCCGGCGGGTGTAGTGGAATTCGTGCTCGGGGGCGGGCAGGTGGATGGGCATTGGTGGGTCTCACTGCGTGGACGGATTGCCGAGGCGCATGACCCGGAATGGGTGATTGGCCGCGATGGCGGATAACGCCTTTGGCGTTATGCGCCCTACTTCGTTGGATCGGGAAGGTTCTGTGCTGGACGTTTCCCTCACCCCAGCCCTCTCCCAGGGGGAGAGGGGGCCGTTCGGTGTGTCCGGGTGTCGCGGTACTTCCAGCCATGCCTATCAGTCCCCTCTCCCTTTGGGAGAGGGTTAGGGTGAGGGGCTTTTGGCACCCACACCAGCAACCATCGCCTGACCATCCCTGGCCCGCGCGCGGCAGCCGACCCTCCCATTGCTCCGGCCGCCGCCATCCTTCAGCCCCGCCCGATCAGAACTCTTCCCAGTCGTCTTCCTTGCCCTTGGCGCGTACCGCCTTGGCCACGCCGCGAGCGGCGCGCGAGGCGTGCGCCACCGGCTCGGCGCGGGCCGGGCGGGCGGAGGCCAGCGGCACCACGGTGGCCGCGATGGATTCGAGCTTGAACACCCCGACCTGCTGGTTGAGCATGCCGGCCTGCTCCTGCAGGGCCTCGGCCGAGGCGGCGGCTTCTTCCACCAGCGCAGCGTTCTGCTGGGTCATTTCGTCCATCTGCGACACGGCGCCGTTCACCTCCTCGATGCCGCTGCTCTGCTCAGCGCTGGCGGCGGCGATCTCGGCCATGATGTCGGTGACGCGCTTGATCGCCACCACGATGTCGCTCATGGTCTGGCCGGCCTGGGCGACCAGGGTGTTGCCGCTCTCGACCTTGTCCACCGAGTCGTTGATCAGCGTCTTGATCTCCTTGGCGGCGGCGGCGGAGCGCTGCGCCAGGGTGCGCACTTCACCGGCCACCACGGCGAAGCCGCGGCCCTGCTCGCCGGCGCGGGCGGCTTCCACCGCGGCGTTGAGCGCGAGGATGTTGGTCTGGAAGGCGATGCCGTCGATCACCCCGATGATGTCGGCGATCTTGCGCGCCGAGTCGTTGATGGCCGACATGGTGCCCACCACCTTCTGCACCACGCTGCCGCCCTCGGTGGCGACTTCGGAAGCGTTCACCGCCAGCGAATTGGCCTGGCGCGCGTTCTCGGCGTTGAGCTTCACCGTGCTGGTCAGTTCTTCCATGCTCGAGGCGGTTTCTTCCAGGCTGGAAGCCTGCTGCTCGGTGCGGGTGGACAGCTCGGCGTTGCCGCTGGCGATCTCGCTGGCGGCGGTGTGGATGGTGTCGGCGGCTTCGCGAATCTGCCCGAGCATGCGCGACAGGCTCTGCGCGGTCTCGTTGGCGTAGTCCTTCAGCTCGCCGAAGGTGCCCTGGTAGTCGGCGTCGATGCGCTGGGTCAGGTCGCCCTGGGCCAGGGCGCCGAGCACCCGGGTGACATCGCGCAGGCCCTTGTCGGCGGTGTCCACCAGGCTGTTCAGGCCGGTGGCGATCTTCAGGAAGAAGCCCTCTTTGTTGGAGGCCTCGATGCGCTTGCTGAAGTCGCCAGCGACGGCGGCATCCACCAGTTGCGAGACTTCCTGCTCGGCGCGGAACTCCTCGGTGCGGTCGGTCCACTGCACGGCCGAACCCAGGCGCTCGCCGGCATCGTTGAACACCGGCACCACGTCCAGGGCGAAGCGGCGGCCGCCCAGGCTCAGCTCGGCCTTATGCCGCGCGGTGAGGTGCGCGAGCATGCCGCGCTGGTGCGCCGGGTTCTTGTGGAACATGTCGATGTTCGCGCCCATCAGGCGGCTGGCGTTGAAGTTCGGCAGTTGCTTGCGGATGTCGGCCTCGGCATTGCCGAGCATCTCGGTGACGGTGCGGTTCATGTAGATGATGTCGAGATCGTTGTTGGCGATCATCACGTTGGCCGAGACGTTATCCAGCGCACTCTTGATCCGCGCGTTGTACTCGGCGGCATCGGCGTTGGCCTTGAGGCTGTCGCGCACGCCGTCAATGGCCTCGGTGATGATGGCTTTCTTGCCCGGCAGGCGGTCCATCTCCACCGAGTAGTCACCCTTGCCGTAGGCGGTCACGGTAGCAACCACCTTCATCTTCACCGCGATGTGCGCGGCGACCAGGTCGTTGATGCCCTTGGCGATGCGCGCCGGGCGGCCGGCGAACTTGTCCACCGGGATCACCTCGTCGATCCAGCCCAGCTCGTGCTGGCGCGTCATCTCCACCAGCCCGGCCTCCAGGGCTTCGGCCTGGGCCAGTTCAGTGCGCTGCTCGCGCAGGCTGCGCTGGACATTGCGCAGCCCGTCGTACAGGCGCTCGTAGCCGGCGGCCGGGGCTTCGCCGATGGCGACGTCGAGGTTGCCGTCGACCAGGCTGTGGAGGATGGCGGTGATGCGGTCGGCGCGTTGCTGCGCCACGGCGTGTGCGTTGAACAGACCCATGTTGTTTGTCCTCGGTCGCGATCAGGCGGCGGTTTCGTCGACCAGCGCCATCTCACGGCTGGTCATGAGTTTTTCGATGTCCACCAGGATGAGCATCCGCTCACCCGCGGTGGCCAGGCCCAGCAGGTACTCGGTGTCGAAGCTGGCGGCGAATTCCGGGCGCGGCTTGATTTCCTCGCCGGCCAGGGCGATCACGTCGGAGACCGAATCCACCACCGCGCCAACGATGCGCCGGCCGACGTTGAGGATGATCACCACGGTGAACTGGTCGTAGCTGATGTCGGCCAGGTTGAACTTGATGCGCAGGTCGACGATGGGAACGATGGCGCCGCGCAGGTTGATCACGCCCTTGATGAAGGCGGGGGCGTTGGCGATCGCCGTGACCTGGTCGTAGCCACGGATCTCCTGCACCCGCAGGATATCGATGGCGTATTCCTCGCGGCCCAGGGTGAAGGTCAGGTACTCCTGCACCGGGCTGCTTGCTGCGCTGGCTTCAGCTGCGCTCATGGGTGGGCTCTCCTTGTGCCGCCAGACGTGGCAGGGCATCGACATCGAGGATCAGGGCGACGCTGCCGTCACCCATGATGGTGGCGCCGGCGATCCCGTCGATCCGTCGGAAGTTCTGTTCCAGGCTCTTGATCACCACCTGCTGCTGGCCGACCAGTTCGTCCACCTGCAGGGCAAAGCTCTTGCCCTCGGATTCGAGGATCACCACGATCCCCTGCTCCGCCGGCATGGGCTCGGCGCCGATGCGCAGCAACTGGTTGAGGGAGAACAGCGGCAGGTATTCGCCGCGCACGCGGATCACCGTCGACTCCTCGCCGGCGAGGCCGCGCACATCGTCGGCGCGGGCCTGCAGCGATTCGACGATGTAGGTCAGCGGTACCACGTAGTTGACCTGCTCCACCGCGACGATCAGACCATCGAGGATGGCCAGGGTCAGCGGCAGACGGATGCTCATGCGGGTTCCCATGCCGGGCGCGGAGTCGATGTCGATCCGCCCGCCCATGGCCTGGATGTTGCGCCGCACCACGTCCATGCCCACGCCCCTGCCGGATAGCTCGGTGACCGCTTCGGCGGTGGAGAACCCCGGCATGAAGATCAATTGCCAGACGTCCGCGTCGCTCATCCCGTCGTGCACCGGCAGGCCCTTCTCGCGGGCCTTGGCGAGGATGCGTTCGCGGGACAGACCGCGGCCGTCATCGGAGATTTCCACCACCACGCTGCCGCCCTGGTGGCTGGCGGCGAGTTTCACCGAGCCCTGCGCCGGCTTGCCGGCCGCCAGGCGTTCGGCGGGCGTTTCGATGCCGTGGTCGATGCTGTTGCGCACGATGTGGGTGAGCGGGTCGCTGAGCTTTTCGATGACGCTCTTGTCCAGCTCGGTGTGCTCGCCCTGCAGGATCAGTTCGACCTGCTTGCCCAGGCGCGCGGAGGTGTCGTGCACCAAGCGCGGGAAGCGGCTGAAGATGAAGCTGATCGGCAGCATGCGGATCGACATCACCGATTCCTGCAGGTCGCGGGTGTTGTGTTCCAGCTGCGCCAGGGCCTGTTGCAGGCGCTCGAAGTGCGTCGGGTCGAGGTCTTCGCTGAGCTGGCTGAGCATGGCCTGGGTGATCACCAGCTCGCCCACCAGGTTGATCAGGCTGTCGATCTTCTCGACGCTGACGCGGATGGAGCTGGATTCACTGTCGGTGCGCGGCGCGGCGGCTGCTTTCGCCACGGTCGGTGCGGCTTTCGGCGCTTCGCTGGCGGCGGCTGGAGCTGCGGCGGGGGCGCCCGGTGCCTTGTCGAAGATGCCGTAGGGCTCGACGGGGCTGGCGCCTGGCGCGCCGGGGGCGTCGTCGAAGAAACCGAAATCGTCGTCGCTGCTGGCGACCGCTGCGCTGGCGCCGGGCGTGCCGGGCGCATCGTCGAAGAAGCCGAAGTCCTCGTCGCTGGCGCCGGCTTCTGCCGCGACTAGGGTGTCTTCGAACAGGCCGGAGTGGTCATCGGCGGTGGCTGCAGCCGGTGCTGCCAGCCAGGCGCGCAGGCGCTCCACGGTGGCGGCGACGGGCACGTCCGGATCGGGTACCTGGCTGCGGTGTGCGTCGAGCAGGCGCTGCAATACGTCGCGGGCTTCGAGAAAGGCGCCGATCATGTCCACGTGCAGGGCAGTCTGCCCGCAACGGATGCGGTCGAGCAGCGTCTCCAGTTCGTGGGTCACGGCGGTCAGGTCGTCGAAGCCGAACATGCCGCTGGAGCCCTTGATCGAATGCGCCGCACGGAAGATGCCATTGAGCGTCTCGGCGTCCGGCTGATCGAGGTCGAGCCCGATCAGCAGGAGTTCGAGGGTCGCCAGGTGTTCGTCGGTTTCCTCGAAGAAGACCTGGAGGAATTGCTCCATACCGGTAGCCATTCAGGGTTCCCCTAGGGCAGGACCTTGCGGGTCACTTCCAGCAGTTTCGGCGGGTCGAACGGCTTGACCAGCCAGCCGGTGGCGCCGGCGCTCTTGCCCTGCTGTTTCATGGCGTCGCTGGACTCGGTGGTCAGCATCAGGATCGGCGTGCTGCGGTAGCCGGCCATGTCGCGCAGGCTGCGGATCAGCGACAGGCCGTCCATGTTCGGCATGTTCTGGTCGGTGAAGACCAGTTGGTAGGACTTGCGCTGGGCTTTGCCCAGGCCGTCCTTGCCGTCCACGGCCTCGTCCACCTCGTAGCCGGCGGACTTGAGCGTGAAGCTCAGCATTTGCCGGATGGAGGCCGAGTCATCGACGATCAGAATCTGTTTTCCCATTGCGTTGATTCTCCTTGGGTGCAATGCGTTGCTTGTCGCCAGGCGCGCGGAACTCGCGCCATCCCGGCGCGCGGAAAGGGTGTGGGGCTCAGCCGATCAGGGCGAGGTTGGCCAGCCAGTGTTCGTTAAAGCGGGCAATGACGGACTGCAACATGGCGATGCCTCCTGGGCTCGGATCACGTCAAAACAGTTCCACTTCGCCAGCGCTGAGACTGGTCTGGGCGACCGGGTTGCTCAGGGGGCGACCGAGTTCGGCGACTTCGCCACGCAGGCGCTCGCCCCACTCGCCGGGTTCGCGACCATCCAGCGCGCCGAGGCCGACGGCGAGGGCGCCGAGGCGCGCGCTGTGCTTGCCGACCTGGCCGAGCAGTTGGCTGCTCATGTCCTGGAACTGCAGGGCGGTGACCGCGGCGTTGACGCCGTCGCCCACTTCCAGGGAGATGCGGTCCAGCTCCTGCACTACCTTCACGGTGTGCTGATTCATGGCGTCGAGATCGTCGAGCATGTGCTGGATCTTCTGGCGTGAATCCAGGGCGAAGGTCATGTCCTTGTCGGCCAACTGGCTGATGGCGCCCTCGGCGTCCTTGATCTCGTGGTAGACCACGTCGACGTGCTCGCGGATGGCCTGGGAGAAGTGCGTGGAACGGGTGGACAACGCGCGTACCTCGTCGGCTACCACGGCGAAACCGCGGCCGCTTTCGCCGGCGCGGGCGGCTTCGATGGCGGCGTTGAGGGCCAGCAGGTTGGTCTGCTTGGCGATGGCGTCCATGTCCTGGGTGGATTGCAGGATCTCGGCGATCTTGTGCGTCACGCGGTCCATGCGCTCCACCAGTTGCTGTGAGGTGCGGCTGGTCTCCAGGGTGGCTTCGACGAACAGCCCGAGGGTTTCCTGGGTGGCGTGGATGAAACGCTGGAAATCGATGTCGCCGTCCATGTGGCCGCGGCCGTCGTAGCGCTCGATCAGCGAGTGGGACAGGCCGCGCTGGGTGTCGATGCGATCGGCGAGGGCGTGGAAGCTGTCGGTCAGTTGCCGGATCGCCTGGTGCAGGAGGCTGTCGATCTGGTGGGTATGGCCGTTGAGCTGGGCCAGGTGGCCTTCCACGGCTTCCTGCAGCGGGCGCCACTGAGGCAGCTCCTCGCTGTGCAGCTTGACTGCCTGCGCCTCGGCGGCGGCCTTGCCGGTGCCGCACAGCAGGCTGCTCAGCACCAGGCTGGAGATCCAGCCCACCGGCAGCATCCACCAGAACGGCACGCCGACCGCGCAGAGCACGGCGACCACCGCCCAGGGCAGGGTCTGGATGATGAGGCGCCGCGGCCAATCCTGGCCGGCTCCTTGAACCGCCAGAGGGTCCAACTGTGAATCGCGCATTGACGTGCACTCCATTGCCGGGCGCCGGTGACCGGGCCAAACGGCTGCTGACAACCTCTTGAGCAGGAATTCGGCCCGGCGATTTAAAACTAGAGTGCCAATGGGTGATGTCAAACTGACGGCATATTCCCGTCGCAAGGGATAGACCCTTGATCTAGAGGGGTTTTCACTGAATGACCGCTTATCGCGGCTGTTTGGATGGCGACGGGCGGTAGTACGCAGCCCTTGTGTGGCGCGGGTTGTAGCGATTTTTCGATGACAAAACGTGCCGGCTGGAATGGCATCCGGAGCCACGTGATGGTCTTCGGTCAGGAAGCTTGTCGGCAGGCTGGGTAGAGCGGATTACAGGCGAGCCGATATTCGCTCTGGGCTTGCCCTCACCCCAACCCTCTCCCATAGGGAGAGGGGGCAGATTGTGCCGGCTGACGCTGGAGGTTCTCCCTGCACCGAACGGTCCCCTCTCCCGCTTGCGGGAGAGGGTTAGGGTGAGGGGCTCCGCTCGTATGGGCGCGGAAGGTATTTACAGCGTACCGAGCAGCTTGCGCGCCGCCTGGGTGTGGTCTGCGATCAGGCGCTTGAGGTCGAGGCCTTCGACCTCACCGTCGACCACGCGCCAGGTGCCGCCGATCATGATCCGGTCGGCCTTGTCGGCGCCGCACAGCAGTAGCGCGGAGAGCGGGTCGTGGCTGCCGGAGAAGCGCAGTTCGTCGAGCTTGAACAGCGCCAGGTCCGCCTGCTTGCCCACGGCCAGCTCGCCGATGTCGCTGCGGCCGATGAGTTTCGCCGAACCGCGGGTGGCCCAGCCCAGCGCGCGCTCCGGGGTGATCTGCTCGGCGCCGTAGCGCAGGCGCTGGATGTACAGGGCCTGGCGGGCTTCGAGGATCATGTTGGAGGCGTCGTTGGAGGCCGAGCCGTCCACGCCGATGCCCACCGGCGCGCCGGCGGCTTCCAGCGCCACGGTCGGGCAGATGCCCGAGGCCAGGCGCATGTTCGAGCTGGGGCAGTGGCAGACGCCGGTGCCGGCGGCGCCCAGGCGCTGGATTTCCTCATCGTTGAAGTGGATGCCGTGGGCCAGCCAGGTGCGCGGGCCGAGCCAGCCGACGCTGTCCAGGTAATCCACGGTGCGCTGGCCGAAGCGCTGCAGGCAGAAGTCCTCTTCGTCCAGGGTTTCGGCGAGGTGGGTGTGCAGGCGCACGTCTTCGCGCTCGGCCAGTTCGGCGCTGGCGCGCATGATTTCCGGGGTGACCGAGAAGGGCGAGCAGGGTGCCAGGGCGATCTGCACCTGGGCGCCTTCGCCGCGCTGGTGGTACTCGCGGATCAGCCGCTGGCTGTCGTCGAGGATGGCCTCGGCGCTCTGCACGGTCTGTTGCGGCGGCAGGCCGCCGTCGGCTTCGCCCAGGCTCATGGAGCCGCGGGTGAGCATGGCGCGCATGCCCAGTTCCTGGACCACGCCGGCCTGCACGTCGATGGCCTGCTCGAGGCCGTCGGGGAACAGGTAGTGGTGGTCGGCGGCGGTGGTGCAGCCCGAGAGCAGCAGTTCGGCCAGGGCAACCTTGGTGGCCACGCCTAGCTGGTCAGGGGTCAGGCGCGCCCATACCGGGTAGAGCGTCTTCAGCCAGGGGAACAGCGGCTGGTTCACCACCGGCGCCCAGGCGCGGGTAAGGGTCTGGTAGAAGTGGTGGTGGGTGTTGATCAGGCCGGGCGTCAGCACGTGCTGGCTGGCGTCGAAGGTCTGCTGGATCGGGGCCGAAGGCTGCTGGCCGGCAGCGACCAGTTCGACGATGCGGCCGTCCTGGACGACGATGCCGCCACGGGCGTCCTGATCATTAGCGGTGAAGATGGCCAGCGGGTTGCGCAGCCAGAGACGCGGGGAAGACATGGATGAATTCTCCAAACGGACGGAGCCGTTCGTTCGAGCCGGCTCCATGGGTTCATGGGAAGCCAGCTCAGTGTTCACCCTGTCTGCTGATCCAGGTTCCCTCGCACCCTAGCGGTTCGCTGCGCGTCGGCCATGCGGCGCTGGCGATTGTCGAGAAATACTCATTGACTGGAGTCAACTGCGCTTTCTCGCCAACCGCCGCCTTGCCTGGTTCTAGCTCGCAGAACCTGACATGGGGGTCAAGAGAACGCTCATAGTAACGGGCTCGAATGCCGTCGTCACCAGTCGATCGTCGTTCCCTGGTAGTCCAGGTAGAACTGGCCGCCGCGGCCGGCGTGGCTTTCGACCTGGTCGGCAAGGCCTTTCACGCTGGTCGGCACGTCCAGCGGCGCGGACTCGCCGCCCATGTCGGTGCGCACCCAGCCCGGATGCAGGTTGAGCACGGTGATGCCGGTTTCGCCCAGTTCGGCGACGAAGCTGCGGGTCAGCGAATTGAGCGCCGCCTTGCTCGCGCGGTACAGCGCCATGCCGCCGGATTCATTGCCGGCGACGCTGCCCAGTTCGGAGGTCATGAAGGCCAGCACGCCGTTGTCGCCGTCCAGGCGCGGCAGCAGGCGTTCGGCCAGGCGCAGCGGGGCGATGGCGTTGACCATGAACAGCTGGCCGACATCGGCGAGATTGGCGTCGATGGCCGACTGGTGCGGCGGGCCGTAGATGCCGGCGTTGATGTAGATGAGATCGAAGCGTGTGCCGGCCAGGGCTTCGGCGAGGCGGTCCTGGGAGTGCACGTCGTCCAGCAGCAGCGACTCGACGCGCACCGGCAGTGCGGCCAGTTCGCCGGGATGGGCGGCGTCGCGCACGGTGGCGGTGACGTCCCAGCCGCGGTCCAGCAGCTCGCGCACCAGGCCCAGGCCCAGGCCGCGCGAGGCGCCGATGATCAAGGCGGATTTCGGGGTGGTCATGGCAGGCTCCTGTGGCGGGGGAAGGTTGCCCAGCATACGCCGGCGCCGCTCAATCGTCGGCACGCAGGCGATCCAGGCGCAGGCGCTCGCGCGGGTCGGTGAGCCGCCACAGCGACAGGTACACCGCGCCCAGCGCGGCGATGAATCCGGCGCCGGCGAGCAGGAACATCAGCAGGATCTGGTAGCGCGCGGCGTCCAGTGGGTCCATGCCGGCGAGTATCTGACCGGTCATGATTCCCGGAAGGGTGATGATACCGGCGGCAGCCATCTGGTTCAGGGTGGGAATCAGCCCGGTGTAGAGCGCGCGGCGAATCAGTCCGCTGAGCGCGGTATGGCGGTCGGCGCCCAGGGCCAGGCGCGCTTCGATGGCCGCCCGCTCGCGGGTGACACTGGCGAACACCTGGTTCAGGGCCAGGCTGGCGGCGTTCATCGCCGTGCCGAGGATGATACCCACCAGCGGAATGGCGTGGCGCGCGTCGTACCAGGGCGTCGGGCGCAGGCTGCCGGCGAGGGCGAACAGGGCGATGCCCAGGGTGGCGATACCGACCGCGCCGCCGCCGATGCCCAGGTGCCAGAAGCCGGTCAGTCGCCGATGCTGCCGCGAGCCGACCTCGAAGGTCGCCGCGCCCAGCATGACGGCGACCACCAGCGCCGTCAGCCAGGGCGAAGACAGCGCAAATACCTGGCGCAGGAACAGACCGACCAGTACCAACTGCACCACCAGGCGTGCAGCGGAAACCAGCAGCGTGCGTTGCAGGCCCAGGCGCAGCGCCCAGGACAGCGCCGCCGCCGCAAGGATCAGCAGCGCCGCCAGGGCCAGTTCCGGCACGCTCAATTGCAGCGGTGTCATGGGTGTCGCTCCGTCAGTCCGTCGTGGTCCAGGTGCAGTTGCCGCTCGCCGAGACGTTGCGCCTGGTCGGCATCGTGGGTCACCACCAGCAGGCCCATGCCTTGCGCCTTGACCGCCAGCAACAGGCGTTCGACCTGTTCGCGATTGTCCGGGTCCAGGGCGGCGGTGGGTTCGTCCAGCAGCAGGAAGTGCGGGCGTTGCACCAGTGCGCGCAATAGCGCCAGGCGCTGTCGCTCGCCGGTGGACAGGTGCGCCACCTGGGCCTGCAGCCTCGCGGGATCGAGATTGAGCTGCGGGAGCAGCCGGCTTACGCCGTCGAGATCGGTGAAGTGCGCGGCGACGTCGTCTTCCCACCAGCCGGATTCGGCCGGTACGTAGGTCACCCACCGCCGCCAGACATGGGCCGGCTGGCTCTCGCGGTTCACCCCGCCGAGGCTGATCGCGCCCTGGTTCGGGTCGAGATCGGCGAGCATGCGCAGCAGCAGGCTCTTGCCGATGCCCGACGGGCCGCTGAGGACCGTGCAGTGGCCGGGTTCCAGGTCGAGATCGAAGGGCCCGCTGAGCGCGCCGCGCAGGCCGCGGGCGCTCAACGTGCCGACAGGAAAGGGAGAGAGGTTCATGGAAATGCCTACGCGATCGTGACGCTGGCGAGGATAGCGCAGCGTCGCGGGTCACCGCAGAAACGAAAAGGCCCGGCGTATGCCGGGCCTTGTGGATAAAAAGCCCCGGAGAGTGTGCGCCGGGGCCTGGGCAAGGAGCCCAATCAGTCGGTGGTGATCTTCGAATGCTTCTGGGTGTCCTTCATGGTCACGTAGACCAGCAGCGAACAGGCGATGCACGCGGTGACGTACCAGTAGAAGCCGCTCTCCATGCCGATGCTCTTGAACCACAGCGCCACGTACTCGGCGGTGCCGCCGAAGATGGACACGGTCAGCGCGTACGGCAGGCCCACGCCCAGGGCGCGGATCTCGGTGGGGAACAGCTCGGCCTTCACCACGGCGTTGATCGAGGTGTAGCCGCTGACGATGACCAGCGCGGCCATGATCAGGAAGAACGCGCCCCACCAGGTGTCGATGGTGTGCAGGGTGCTGAGGATCGGGTAGGTGAACACGGTGCCCAGCACGCCGAAGGCGATCAGGATCGGGCGACGGCCGATCTTGTCCGACAGCGCGCCGACGATGGGCTGCAGCAGCATGAAGAGGAACAGCGTGGCCGCCGAGATCATGGTCGAGTCGTTCTTGCTCATGCCCACGGTGTTCACCAGGTACTTCTGCATGTACGTGGTGTAGGTGTAGAAGGCCAGCGTACCGCCCATGGTCAGGCCGACCACGGTCAGGACTTCCTTGGGATGGCGGAACAGGGTGCGGATCAGGCTTTCCTTGGGCTCGTCCTTCTTGGTGCTGAAGGATTCGGTCTCTTCCATGCCGCGACGCAGGAACATGGCTACGACCGCGCACAGCGCGCCGATGAAGAACGGAATACGCCAGCCCCAGCTTTCCAGCTGCTCGACGGTCAGGGTCTGCTGCAGCACGATCAGTACCGCCAGGGCGATGAGCTGGCCGGAGATCAGGGTGACGTACTGGAAGCTGGAGAAGAAGCCGCGCTGCTCCTTGTTGGCCATCTCGCTCAGGTAGGTTGCGGAAGTGCCGTATTCGCCGCCGACCGACAGGCCCTGCAGCAGGCGCGCGAGCACCAGCAGGATCGGTGCGCCGACGCCGATGGTTTCATAGCTGGGGGTCAGGGCGATGATCAGCGAGCCGAAGCACATCAGCAGGACCGAGGCCAGCAGGGCGGCCTTGCGGCCCTTGCGGTCGGCATAGATACCCATCAGCCAGCCGCCGATCGGGCGCATCAGGAAGCCCACGGCGAAGATCGCGGCGGTGTTCAGCAGCTGGGCGGTCATGTCGCCCTGGGGGAAGAATGCCTTGGCGAAGTACAGCGAGAAGGCGGCGTAGACGTACCAGTCGTACCACTCGACCAGATTGCCGACCGAGCCACTGAAGATCGACTTGATGCGCTGGGAAGTCGTGCGGGGTGCGGCAGAAGCGGAGACGGCGCTTGCGCTATCCATGGGTATTCCTCTTGTCGTTGTTGTCGTCAGGCGTGCGGACTACGGGTTACGTCACGCCGGCGCGCCGCGAGGGCGGCGCAGTGCCGAGGGCGATAGCAGGCACCGTGCCAAGGCCAGAAAGCCGCGTGGCACTAGGGGCTTGTCTATTTATGGGGTGGCGACGGCAGGCGAAGCGGCGCCGATTGGCGGGGATGTTGAGCGGAAATCCGCCGATAGGTGGGCGCCTGTAGAAGGGCGCTTCAGCTTCGTCTGGGGGGCTCAGCCAATCGCGGACGGACTCCGCTCCCACGCGGGGTCAGGCTTTGGGCGGGAGCGGACTTCGTCCGTAATCGGTACCCGCCAGCACGGCCTACCGCTGGCGGAACAAATCCCCCGGCGTAAACCCGAACAGTCCCTTGAACGACGCGATATAGGCCGAGGTGGAGTCGTACCCGCAGTCCAGCGCCGCCGCCGTGACACTGTTGCCGGCCTCCAGCGAGCCGAGGGAGGCGAGCAGGCGCTGGCGCTGGCGCCACAGGCGGAAGGTCATGCCGGTCTCGCGCTGGAACAGCCGCGACAAGGTCTTCTCCGACGTACCGATGCGCTGCGCCCAGTCACCCAGGGTATGGCTGTCGGTGGGGTGGTCGATCAGCGTCTGACACAACTGCAGCAGCCGTCCCTCCTGTGGCATCGGCAGAGAGAAGGCGACCTCCGGCAGGTGGCGCAGCTGGTCCAGGAGCACTTCCACCAGCCGCGATTCGGCACTGTCGCCCTGTGGATAATCCACCGGCAGCTCGCAGAAGCTCTTGACCAGCTCGCGCGCCAGCGGCGTCACCTCCAGCACCCGGCAGCGGTCCGGCGCCCAACGGCAGGCGTCGTCGCGGATGTACAGGCTGCGCATTTCCGCCTGGGTCGAGGTCACCACCTCATGGTCAAGGAAGGCCGGAATCCAGATGGCCCGCTGCGGCGGGGCAAAGAAGCTGCCTTCGGCCGTGTGTACACCCAGTACGCCGGTGATGGCATAGGACAGCTGCACCCACGCATGGTGGTGCCGGCTGGTCCAGGAGCCCGCGCGTAGCCGCTCGGCACGCGCGTAGACTGGCCGCGGCAGGCGGTCGAGCACCGGAATCAGGCGTTGTAGCTCGGGGGGTTGTCCTTTCATCGGTACATCTTTGGAAAGTGTCGCTGATGGCCAAAGTCTGGCAGGCCAGCCCTGGAGCCTCAAGCACGGCGCCTGGCTGTGCCGGGAAACCGCAGTGTCCAGTGCCCTCGGCGGCGGCGCAAAGCGAGACCGCCCGGCGGCCCGAGTCAACCTGACAGGTGTAGTCGATGCTCTTGTCTGGCATCATCCGCGCCCGGAAAAACGCGTGGTGTGCACCGAGGGCTGTTGGGTAGATTTCCCACAAGAGACTTGTATACATAATTTGTGTTGATTCGTTTCAACACAGGTTTCCCATGTATCCAATCTACCGGTTAGTAGTTGCCATTCCTGTGCTTGCCGATGGCGCGATGCCCTTGAATCAGGCGAAGTTGTCCTGTGGGTCAAGAAATGGCCCGGCCCGTGCACCTGCGTCTTCTCTGCCAAAGGAGCGGATCCCGAGGGGTTCGTCATAAAAATGGAACATCTGGTCAGGATTGGCTCCAATCTTGCTTTTCCTCGCCAGGCCTGACCGACCGGACAGGTTCCACCGACAATTAAAAAACGCAACACGACTGCACTGATTAGGAGCAACGCATGACTCGCACTCTCGCATCCCTGCTGCTCGCCGGCGGGCTGCTCGCGGCCGGGCAGGCCATGGCTGGCGGTGAAGACCTGACCCCGGCTCCGGCATCCAATGACGGCCCGCTGATCTGGCACAACGAAAGCCTGACCTACCTGTGGGGCAAGAACTTCAAGGTAGACCCGCCGATCCAGCAGACCTTCACCTTCGAGAGCGCGAGCGCCTGGACCTGGGGTGACATCTGGTTCTTCGTCGACCAGATCAACTACAACGGCAAGGAAAGCGCCACCAACGGCAAGAACACCTACTACGGCGAGTTCAGCCCGCGCCTGTCGTTCGGCAAGATCACCGGCACCGACCTGTCCTTCGGCCCGATCAAGGACGTGCTGCTGGCCAGCACCTACGAGTTCGGCGAAGGCGACGTCGAGTCCTACCTGCTCGGCCCGGGCTTCGACCTGGCGCTGCCGGGCTTCGATTACTTCCAGCTGAACTTCTACTACCGCAAGCCCGACGGCAACCGCGTGCCGTCCGGCGCCTGGCAGATCACCCCGGCCTGGGCCATCACCTTCCCGGTGGGCAACTCCGACATCCTGTTCGACGGCTTCATGGACTGGGTCGTGAACAACAAGGACGCCAGCTCCAGCCGCCGCAACCAGTCGGATTACCACGCCAACCTGCACTTCAACCCGCAGGTGAAGTACGACCTGGGCAAGGCCATGGGTTACGAGGCCAAGCACCTGTACGTCGGTATCGAGTACGACTACTGGTCCGACAAGTACGGCATCAAGGACTCGCAGTTCTTCACCACCGACCAGAACACCGTCAGCGCACTGGTCAAGTACCACTTCTGATGTCACGACTCACCCCGCCGCCTGGCGGGGTGGTTCTTTCTGATGTCGCCGCTGCACCTTTCGTAGATTGTCCCGCAAAAACTTCGGAAATTGCCGACATTCCGAACAGCTGCGCCCCAATTGGTCGAGGCGCTGCGCTGCTCTAGCTTTGTCTCTCTTTAGCTTCACCAAGGAGATGTGAGCCATGAAGAAACTGTTGATCGCGACCATCGTCGCGAGCATATGCACCCCCGTGCTAGCAGCGCCACTCGGGCATCCGAGCATTCCTCCCACTGAGCTCCACGACAGGACGCACGCGGGCGGCTTCTACCAGGACGTGGTAACGCACACGCAGCCAGCAGCTCCCGAGGAGCCAGCGCGGGAAGAAAAGGCTGTGGTCGCCACGACCGAATGCCAACCGTTGTGGGGCGGCGGCAAGCAGGATGACCAGGCGGCGGCTGAGCAGGCGCGCCAGGATGATCAGGATGCCAGGCAGCGCGGTGTCGCGGTTGTGCCGGTTCCGGACGGTTGCGCGGGGCTGGGTCTTGCTCGTCCGCTCTACGGCAATATGTCGGTAGGTGCTGCCGTCGGTATCGGCGCCGCCATCGTCGCCGTCGGTGCTGCCATCGGCAACCATGGTGGCGGCGGGCACCACAGCTCTTCCGGCACCACTGGCACAACCCGCTAACCACAGTGCCTCCGGTCTGTGCCGGGGGCATTGCTGTCTCAAGGCTGGAACCGGCCGCTGCCCGCAGGCCGGTTCCCAGCTTTTTCCTTGTTGCGCTTGAATCCCGCTACCCGCCTGGGTTATCCATGCAGCGCCACCGCTCAATGCACGGATATCCCGCATGACCCTCCAGGTACCCGCCCATACCGCACCCAACGGCGAAAAGCCCGCCGGCCGCATTCGCCAGAAGAACGAGGAAGCCATCCTCGCCGCCGCCGAGGAGGAGTTCGCTCGCCACGGCTTCAAGGGCACCAGCATGAACACCATCGCCCAGCGCGTCGGCCTGCCCAAGGCCAACCTGCACTACTACTTCAGCAACAAGCTGGGGCTGTACGTAGCGGTGCTGAGCAACATCCTCGAACTGTGGGACAGCACCTTCAACCACCTCACCGTGGATGATGACCCCGCGGTGGCCCTGGCCACCTATATCCGCGCCAAGATGGAATTCTCCCGCCGCTACCCGCAGGCCTCGCGGGTCTTCGCCATGGAGATCATCAGTGGTGGCGAATGCCTCTCCGAACACTTCAGCCAGGACTACCGCACCTGGTTCGCCGGCCGCGCCGCCGTGTTCCAGGCCTGGATCGAGGCCGGCAAGATGGACACCGTGGACCCGGTGCACCTGATCTTCCTGATCTGGAGCAGCACCCAGCACTACGCCGACTTCGCTACCCAGATCGGTTTCGTCACCGGTCGCAAGCGCATGTCCAGGCAGGACTTCAGCGACGCCAGCGACAACCTCATCCGCATCATCCTCAAGGGTTGCGGGCTGACGCCGCCGACCTCCGCATGAGTTTCACCCTGGCCGGCCTCGCCCGCTACGAAGAAGACATCCGCAAGAGCCGCTTCCAGTGCGTGGCCGCACCTATTGCCAGCGAGGCCGAGGCCCAGGCCTTCCTCGCCGCGCACCGGGACGCCAGTGCCGGGCACAACTGCTGGGCGTGGAAGCTGGGCAACCAGTACCGCTTCAGCGATGACGGCGAGCCCGGCGGCACCGCCGGCCGGCCCATGCTGGTGGCCATCGAAGGGCAGGACATGGACCGCGTGGTCGTCGTGGTCAGCCGCTGGTTCGGCGGTATCAAGCTCGGTACCGGCGGCCTGGCCCGCGCCTATGGGGGTTGCGCGGCGAAATGCCTGCAGGACGCCGAGCGGGTCGAACTGGTGCCCAGCAGCCGGCTGGCCTTCGATTGCACCTTCGCCGAGCATGCGTTGTTCAAGGCGCGAGTCCTTGCGCTCGGTGCCAGCATCGAGGACGAAACCTTCGGTGGGGAGGGCGTGCAGGTGACGGCGGTCCTGCCGACCACCCGGATCGAGCCGTTGCAGAAGCTGCTCGGTGACCTCAGCCGCGGTCGTATCCGGGCGCGCTTGCTGGACGCCTGATTCTTCTCCCCAAATCCCGTGGAACCACCTGTGGATAACCTGTGGCAGGTCGGCTCCTGCCTGCGCCGTCCGGAGGCTGCAGGGCATCGCTCATTTTCTGAGCAATTCGTCGCCGGCCTGTTGAGCAAAATATGAACAAGCTGTGGAAAAGTTGTGGATGAATTGCGCCGGAAACGCCGCTCGGGATCACTCCTGACCATTCGGTAAATTATTCACTGGATTGATGCAGGGCTTGCGGGGCCTGGGTCCGGGCTTTTGGCTGGATGGGCGGACGGCACCCGACAGGTTGGGGGCAACTCTCTGGACAATCTGTGGGCAACGTGTGGGCAAGGTGTCTCGTCGTTGAGACACATCGTGAGTTTATCGGCCGTCATCCACCGCCAGCCTTGGCGAAAAGCCTGCCGCTTCGCTTTGAAAATCTGTGGGTAACTCTGGGGAAAAGGCGCCGGCGCATGGCCGGCGCCAGTGCCTTCAAAGACGGAATTGCGCCATCTGCCGCGCCAGGTCGTCGGCCAGGGTTCGCAGCTCGCGGCATTGCTCGCGGCCATGCTGCACTTCGCGGGTGGTGGCGTGGGCGAGATCGGCGATGCCCTGCACGTTGCGGTTGATCTCCTCGGTCACCGCCGACTGCTCCTCGGTGGCCGTGGCGACCTGGTGGTTGATGTCGCTGATGCGCTCCACCTGGTCGGCGATGGCGCCCAGGGAAGCGCCGGCCTGTTCGCTGGCCGCCAGGCTCTGCCCGGTGGTCTGCTGGCTGGATTGCATCGAGCGCACTGCGGCCTCCGCGCCGCCCTTCAGGCGCTGGATGATCGTGAGGATTTCGTCGGTGGAGCCCTGGGTGCGGCTGGCCAGCGTGCGTACCTCATCGGCGACCACGGCGAAGCCACGGCCCAGTTCGCCGGCGCGCGCCGCCTCGATGGCGGCGTTGAGGGCAAGCAGGTTGGTCTGCTCGGAGACGCCGCGGATCACTGCCAGCACCTGGTCGATGCTCGCCACCTGCCCGGCCAGTTCGCCGACCGCGCCGGCCGCCTCGCCGATCTCCCCGGACATGCGCTGGCCGACCTGCAGCGAGCCGCCGACCACCCGCCGCGCTTCGCCGGCTTCGTCGCGCGCCTGCTGCGATGCGCTGGCCGCCTGCTCGGCGTTGCGGGCGATTTCCTGCACCGTGCTGCCCATCTCGTTCACTGCCGTGGCGACCATGTCGGTCATTTCCTGCTGGCGGCCGGCACGGTCGGCGGTGTTGTCCACCACCTGCGCCACTTCGCCGACGGTGCGCAGCAGTTGCTGGCTGGTGCCAAGCACGGCACTGATCAGCGCGCGCTGGCCTTCGAGGAAGCGGTTGAAGCCGCGCGCCAGGTCGCCCAGTTCGTCCGCGCGGCTGTCGTCCAGGCGGCGGGTGAGGTCACCCCCGCCACCGCCGATCTCCAGCAGCGCACTGGTCACCTGGCGGATCGGCCTGGCGAGGCTGCGCGCCATGAGTACCACCAGCGCCAGGCAGAGCAGGGCGACCACTGCTCCGGCGAGGCCGGAGAAGGCCAGCGCCTCGCGGGCGTCGGCATAGATTTCCGCCTCCGGCACTTCGCTCACCAGGGTCCAGCCCAGGTCATGCAGCGGCAGGCTGGCGGCGAGGTAGGTCTCGCCGTTGCGTTCGAAGCGAGCGCTGTGGAAACCCTGCTGGCCGAGCAGTGCGCCCGCCGCGCCGGGCCCGATCAGGTCGCCCAGGCTGCGCCCTTTGGGCAGCGTGGCATCGGGATGAATCTGCACCTGGCCGTCGTTCTTCACCAGATACACGCGCCCGGACTGGCCGAAGCGGAAGTCGCTGATCAGCGTCGACAGTTCGCGCATCTCCAGGCCCAGGCCGGCGATGCCGAGCAGCTTGCCGTCGCGCTCCACACGCTGGTCGATGAACAGCGCCAGTTCGCCGGTGCTGCCGTCGGTGTCGATGTTCCACATGCGCGGCTTGCCGCTGTCGATGAACTGGAAGTACCAGCTGTCCTTCGGCTCGCTGCGGCTCAGCGTGCGTTCCTTGCCCTTGTCGCTGTAGTAGGCGCCGCTGGCGTTGGAGGTGATCAGCGCGGAGAAGGCCTTCTGCGAGGCGCGGATGCCGCCCAGATAGCGGGTGAACTCGGCCAGTTGCGCGGGGCTTTCGCCGGCGGCCAGCCAGTCCTGCACCAGGGTGTTGTCGGCGATGCCGGCCGCTGCGGTGATGGGGCCGGTGAGGCGCTTCTCGAAGTCATTGGCAATCGCCTGGATGCTCGCGGGCAGCGCCTGTTCGAGCAGGTAGCGCTCGCTCAGGCGGTTGACCTGCACGGCATAGAGGCCCAGGACGATGAGCAGGCTGATGAGCAGGGCGGCGCCCATGCTGAGGATGAGCTGGGTCTGGATACTTCGCAGGCGCATTTTCTTGTTTTCCTCCGGACGCACAACGAAACGCCCGCCGGGCGGCGGGCGAAGAGACGGGGTCGTTGAGTGTATCGGCGGCAGCGGGAAAAACTGTTGTCCCACTGGTCAGGTTTTTGCGTCCGCTGGCGTGTCGCCGCACGCACCTTCGCTACATAGCGCGGCCCATTCCACGCCTTCGCGCGTCTGCCGGGCAGGGGCGTCCTGGTGATAACGGGCGATGACCTGGGCGGCGACCGAGATGGCCACTTCCAGCGGGCGTTTGCCGGGCACTTCGCCAAGACCGATGGGGCAATGCATCTGCTCGATCACCTGCGGTGGATAACCGTGCTGCTCCAGCCTCATCTGGAAGCGCCGCGCCTTGGTGCGCGAGCCGATCATGCCGAGAAAGCCGGCGTCGCCGCGCTTGAGCACGGCTTCGGCAATGGCGTAATCCAGTGGATGGTTGTGGGTCATGACCAGGAAGTAGCTGCCCGGCGGCGCTTCGTGCACGGCGTCCTCGGGTTCCTCCAGCAGGCGCGTGCGCACGCCGTCAGGGACGGCCTTGGGAAGTTCCGCCGCGCGGCTGTCCACCCATTCCAGGCGCAACGGCAAACCTGCCAGCAATGGCGCGAGGGCGCGGCCGACGTGCCCCGCGCCGAACAGCACGACCTGGGGCCCACGCGCGGCAAAACACTCGAACAGCAGGCTGGCGCGCCCACCGCAGCACTGGCCCAGCCGCGCGCCGAGGGGGAAGTGTTCCAGCGCCTGGCGATCCTTGCCGGCCAGCAGCAACTGGCGGGCGTGCTCGATGGCAGCGAACTCCAGGTGACCGCCGCCGATGGTGTCGAAGATTTCCCCGGCGGTGACCAGCATCTTGCTGCCGGACTCGCGGGGCGTGGAGCCCTGCACGCCGATCACCGTGATCAGCACGTAGCCCTCGGCGCTGTCGCGCAGGCCGGCGACGGCGTCCATCCAGGTTCGGGTCATGCTCGGTTCTCCTGGCGCATCGCCTCGCAGGCCCAGAGTACCCGCTCTGGTGTCGCCGGTGTATCCAGGTCGGCGCTCAGGCGGTAATCCGCGAGGCTGGCGATGGCGTCGCGCAGTGCCGACCACACCGAGATCGCCAGCATGAACGGCGGCTCGCCCACGGCCTTGGACAAGTACACGCTGTCCTCCTCGTTGGGGCGCTCGAACAGTGCCACGCGGAAGTCTTCCGGCGTGTCGCTCACCGCCGGAATCTTGTAGGTCGCCGGCCCCACCGTGAGCAGCTTGCCCGCATCGTCCCAGCGCAGTTCCTCGGTGGTCAGCCAGCCCATGCCCTGGATGAAGCCACCCTCGATCTGGCCGATGTCGATGGCCGGGTTAACGCTGCGGCCGACGTCATGGAGGATGTCCACGCGCAGTACGCGGTACTCGCCGGTCAGCGTGTCCACTTCCACCTCGGACACCGCCGCGCCGTAGGCGAAGTAGAAGAACGGATGGCCCTGGCCCTTCTCGCGGTCGTAGAAGATTTTCGGCGTGCGGTAGAAACCGGTGGCGGAAAGCTGGATGCGCGCGAAGTAGGCAGCCTGGATGGCCTCGACGAAGTCGAGGTGCCGGGTTCCCACCGTTATGCCGCCGTGTTCGAAACGTACTTCCTGCGGCTTCACCTCGTCGCGTTCGGCAAGGAAGTCCACCAGCCGTTTCTTCAGCGTCCGCGCCGCATCGCGGGCAGCCATGCCATTGAGATCGGTGCCGCTGGAAGCGGCAGTGGGCGAGGTGTTGGGCACCTTGTCGGTGCGCGTGGCGGTGATCACCACGCGCTCCAGCGGTACCTGGAATTCCTCGGCGACAATCTGCGCGACCTTGGTGTTCAGGCCCTGGCCCATCTCGGTGCCGCCGTGGTTCAGCTGGATGCTGCCGTCGGTGTAGAGGTGGATCAGCGCGCCGGCCTGGTTCAGGTGCTGCGCGGTGAAGGAGATGCCGAATTTCACCGGTGTCAGGGCGAGGCCTTTCTTCTGCACTGGGCTCCGCGTGTTGAAGTCATGGATCGCCGAGCGGCGCGCGGCGTAGTCGCTGCTCGTTTCCAGGCGCGCGATCAGCTCGCCCAGCAGGTTGTGCTCGACCTTCTGGTGGTAGGGCGTCAGCTCGCGCCCCGTTCCTCCGTAGAGGTTGAGCTTGCGCACATCGAGCGGGTCCTTGCCCACCGCGCGGGCGATGTCGTCCATGGCGCGCTCGATGACCATCATCCCCTGCGGCCCGCCGAAGCCGCGGAAGGCGGTGTGCGAGACGATGTTGGTGAAGCTGCGGTAGCCGGAGATGGCCACGTCGGGGATGAAGTAGGCGTTGTCGGCGTGGAACATCGCGCGGTCGACGATGGCGTCGGAGAGGTCCGGCGAATGGCCGCAGTCGCCCACCACTTCCAGCTGCGCGGCGAGCAACCGGCCTTCTTCGTCGAAGCCGACGCGGTAGCGGTTGTGAAAGGGGTGGCGCTTGCCGGTCAGGCGCATGTCGTCGGCGCGTGGCAGGCGCAGCTTCACGGCTTGCCCGGTCTTGCGGGCGAGCAGCGCGGCGAGGCAGGCGAAGGGCGCGGCCTGGGTTTCCTTGCCGCCGAAGCCGCCGCCCATGCGGCGCACTTCCACGGTGACCTTGGCCAACGGGATCGCCAGCACTTCGGCCACCAGTTTCTGCACTTCGCTGGGGTGCTGGCTGGAGGTGTGCACCAGCATGCCGCCGTCGTCGCCGGGCAGCGCCAGCGAGGCCTGGCCTTCGAGGTAGAAATGCTCCTGGCCGCCGATGAACTGGCGGGCTTCCAGCAGGTGCGGGGCTTTCTCCAGCGCCGTTTGCGCATCGCCCCGGCGCATGTGGTGCGGTGGGCGTACGAAGCGTTCCTCGGCCTTTGCCTTGAGCGGATCGATCAGCGGATCTTCCTGCGCGTATTCGACCTTCGCCAGGCGTACCGCCCGGCGTGCCTGGATCAGGCTGTGCGCCGCGACGGCGAACAGTGCTTGCCCGTGGTACTTCACCCGCTCGCCGGCCAGCAACGGGTCGCCGGGGAACACCGGGCCGATGTCGGTGTGGCCGGGCACGTCGTCCAGGGTCAGCACGGCCACTACGCCGGGGGCGCTTCGCACCGCGTCGAGGTCGAGGGAAAGAACGGCGCCGCAGGCAATTTCCGTGACGCCGACGGCGGCGTGCAGCAGGTCGCGCGGCTCCTTCAGGTCGTCCACGTAGCGCGCGGCGCCGCTGACGTGCAGCGCTGCGCTGTCGTGTTCGCGGGGCTGGCCCGCACTGTGGATGGCGACCGCGACGCCATTGCTGGCCAGCGGTGGCAGGCTACGCATGGCGCACCTCCGCGGCATTGTCGGACCATTCCAGTAGTGCGCGCTGCAGCAGGTTCTGCGCCACCTTCAGGCGATAGGCGGCGCTGGCGCGCAGGTCGTCGATGGGCTGGAAATCCTCCGGGATCGCGGCCTGCGCCGCAACGACGGCCGCTGTGTCGAATGGCTTGCCGCGCAGCGCCGCTTCGGTCCGCAGGCCGCGCAGGGGCGTGGCCGCCATGCCGCCGTAGGCAAGGCGCACATCGGTGACGATGGCGTTGTCATCGAGGTCCAGTCGCAGCGCCATGCACACGGCGGAAATGTCGTCGTCGCGGCGTTTGGACACCTTGTCGACGCGGAACCGCTGGTGGCTGCCCAGGCGCGGGATCAACACCGCTTCGATGTACTCGCCGGGCTGCAGGACGGTCTTGCGATAGCCGGTGAAGAATCCATCGACAGGCACCTCGCGCACGGCTCCCGACTGGCGCAGGCGCAACGTCGCATCCAGGGCCAGCAATACCGGCGGCGTGTCGCCGATGGGCGAGGCGTTGGCGATGTTGCCGCCCAGGGTGCCGCGCTGGCGGATCTGCAGGGAGCCGAGGCGTTCCAGCAAGGCGCTCACGCCGGGGAATTCGTCCAGTGCAGCGAGGCAGTCGGCATAGGGGCGCGCGGCACCGATCAGCAGGTGGTCGGCATGGCGTTCCAGGCGTTGCAGCTCGTCGACGCGGTCGAGGTGGATGAGCGCCGTGAACGCTTTGAGGTTCTGCGTCGCTTCAAGCGCCAGGTCGGTGCCGCCGGCGATCAGCCGCGCCTGCGGATGGCGCTGAAGCAAGTCGTCCAATTCGTCAAGCGAACCGGGCAACCAGGCCTGCGCCATGCCTTCGCAAAGGGCGCCGGCTGTGGAGATGTCCCGCAGGCGGGCGACCGTCAGGGCACTGTTCTGCTCGAAGCTGTCCAGGCACGGCTGTCCGGCGATCTGCGCGGCGGCATCGAGGATCGGCCGGTAGCCGGTGCAGCGGCACAGGTTGCCCGAAAGTGCCGTCAGCGCCGTCTCGCGGCTATGTGGCGGCGGTGAATGGTGCCAGGAGAACAGCGACATGACGATGCCGGGTGTGCAGAAGCCGCACTGCGAGCCGTGGCAATCGACCATGGCCTGCTGGACCGGGTGCAGCGCGCCGGGTTCGCCCAGGTGCTCAACGGTCAGCACCTGGCGTCCGTGGACCGCCCCCAGCAACGTGATGCAGGCGTTCACCGCACGGTAGCGCAAGGCTTCGCCCTCGGGCTCGGCGAGCACCACGGTACAGGCGCCGCAGTCGCCCGAGGCGCAGCCCTCCTTGGTGCCGGTGCGGGCGCGGTGGATGCGCAGGTAGTCGAGCAGGCTGGTCTCGGGCGCGAACCCGTCGGCCTGGACTGCTTCTTCGCCGAGCAGGAACTGGATCATCGGGAGTCCTCGTCGTCATGCGTGCGGCGTGCCGCTTCGCGAAGGCTGACCGGAACGGGCGAGAACCCTGCGTTAGCGGCCCACGCAAACAAGCATAGGCGCGTGGGCGGGCAGGGCAAAAAAGCAGGGGCTGGCAAGGCAGGGCGAGGCACCGTACGTCGCGTTTGCCGTTGCCCTCGAGCGGCTTTCGCGCCAAGGTGTGAAGACCGGTGCAAGCCGCCGGACTCGGGGGGAGGGCTTGAAGCCGCCAGGCAGAGCCCTTGAAGCGGGAATTCAGGTGTAGGATCCCGCGTTTCGCTTGATAGGAAACTTCTTCCTTTTATAGCTGCCCTCATAGAAATACTCAATATTCCTAATGCCCTAAATCAATGGGCCTTTTTTGTCATCAGACGATAATCTTCTACCTGTCGAATTTCTAACGATCGACCCACTCGATTAAACGACAACTCTCTACGAGGAATTGCCTAATGAACCTGATCAACACCCAAGTCCAACCGTTCAAGGTCAACGCTTTCCATAATGGCAAGTTCATCGAAGTCACCGAGCAGTCCCTGAAGGGCAAGTGGTCGGTACTGATCTTCATGCCGGCAGCCTTCACCTTCAACTGCCCGACCGAGATCGAAGACGCCGCCAATAACTACGCTGCGTTCCGTGACGCTGGTACCGAGGTTTACATCGTGACCACCGACACCCACTTCTCCCACAAGGTGTGGCACGAAACCTCCCCGGCTGTTGGCAAGGCTCAGTTCCCGCTGATCGGCGACCCGACTCACCAGCTGACCAACGCTTTCGGCGTGCACATCCCGGAAGAAGGCCTGGCCCTGCGCGGCACCTTCGTGATCAACCCGGAAGGCGTGATCAAGACCGTCGAAATCCACTCCAACGAGATCGCTCGTGACGTCGGCGAGACCCTGCGCAAGCTGAAAGCTGCCCAGTACACCGCCGCTCACCCGGGCGAAGTCTGCCCGGCCAAGTGGAAAGAAGGCGAGAAGACCCTGGCTCCGTCCCTGGACCTGGTCGGCAAGATCTAAGAACGGCCGGGAAGCGGTTGCGCGGCAGCTCCTGCCGCGCAACCACCGGGCGCCCGCCCACAGCGCTTCCCCCACCGTTTTGCAGTACCCCGAGGATGCCTACCGGCATCCTCCCTGCCTAAAGCCAAAAGCGTGCGTAGGGTGGGCCAGAAGGCTCGCCGGGGAACCCCTTTGCTCAAATTCCGAGGATCTGGATCATGTTGGACGCCACTCTTAAAACCCAGTTGAAGGCCTACCTGGAAAAGGTTCAGCAGCCGTTCGAGATCGTCGCTTCCCTCGATGACAGCGACAAATCCCGCGAACTGAGCGAACTGCTGCACGACATCGTCGGCCTGACCGACAAGATCACCCTGCGAGAAGATGGCAGCGACGCCCGCAAGCCGTCGTTCTCGCTGAACCGCCCGGGGGCGAACATCGGCCTGACTTTCGCCGGTATCCCCATGGGCCACGAATTCACTTCCCTGGTGCTGGCGCTGCTGCAGGTCGGCGGCCACCCGTCCAAGCTCGAGGCCGACGTGATCGAGCAGGTCAAGGGCGTGCAGGGAACGTTCGAGTTCGAAACCTACTTCTCGCTGTCCTGCCAGAACTGCCCGGACGTGGTGCAGGCGCTGAACCTGATGGCCGTGCTCAACCCGAACATCCGCCACGTCGCCATCGACGGCGCGCTGTTCCAGGATGAAGTCGAGCAGCGCCAGATCATGTCGGTGCCGAGCATCTACCTGAACGGCGAAGTGTTCAGCCAGGGCCGCATGGGCGTGGAAGAAATCCTCGCCAAGATCGACACCGGCGCCGCTGCCCGCGAAGCCGAGAAGCTGTCGGCCAAAGAAGAGTTCGACGTCCTGGTCGTCGGCGGTGGCCCGGCCGGCGCTGCGGCTGCGATCTACGCCGCCCGCAAGGGCATCCGCACCGGCGTTGCCGCCGAGCGTTTCGGCGGCCAGGTGCTGGACACCATGGCCATCGAGAACTTCATCTCGGTGACCGAGACCGAAGGCCCGAAACTGGCGCGCCAGCTCGAAGAGCACGTCAAGCACTATGACGTCGACATCATGAACCTGCAGCGCGCCAGCGCGCTGATTCCGGCCAAGAGCGTCGGCGGCCTGCACGAAGTGCAGTTCGAGGGCGGCGGCAGCCTGAAGGCCAAGTCCGTGATCCTGGCCACCGGCGCCCGCTGGCGCGAAATGGGCGTGCCGGGCGAGAAGGAGTACAAGGCCAAGGGCGTGTGCTTCTGCCCGCACTGCGATGGCCCGCTGTTCAAGGGCAAGCGCGTGGCGGTGATCGGCGGCGGCAACTCCGGCGTCGAAGCGGCCATCGACCTGGCCGGTATCGTCTCCCACGTGACCCTGCTGGAGTTCGACAGCAAGCTGCGCGCCGACGCCGTGCTGCAGCGCAAGCTGTTCAGCCTGCCGAACGTGGACGTGATCACCAGCGCGCTGACCAGCGAAGTGAAAGGCGATGGCCAGAAGGTCACCGGCCTGGTCTACAAGGACCGCAACTCGGAAGAGTTCAAGTCCATCGACCTGGAAGGCATTTTCGTGCAGATCGGCCTGCTGCCCAACAGCGAATGGCTCAAAGGCACCATTGAGCTGAGCCCGCGTGGCGAGATCATCGTCGACGCCCGTGGTGAAACCTCGCTGCCCGGCATCTTCGCCGCCGGCGACGTGACCACCGTACCGTACAAGCAGATCGTGATCGCGGTCGGCGAAGGCGCCAAGGCGTCGCTTTCCGCCTTCGATCACCTGATCCGCTCCTCCGCGCCAGCCTGATGACCTCGCGCTAGAGAAAGAAACGCCCGGCTCACGAGAGTGAGTCGGGCGTTTTCTTTTGTGCGGAATTTGCCGGACTCTCAGAGAATCGGCGACACCAGCCGCGCCACCCGCATCCCCAGTTGCTGCAGCCGGTGCACGCGCCTGCGGTCGTCCAGGGTCATCTCCACCGACTGGGCGAAGTCCTCTTCCAGCATGGCTTCCACGTCGCGGGCGAAGCCTTCGTCGACGGTGATCACCATGATCTCGAAGTTCAGGCGGAAGGAGCGGTTGTCCAGGTTGGCGCTGCCCACCGCGGCGCTGTCGTGGTCGATCAGCACCACCTTCTGGTGCAGGAACCCCGGCTGGTAGCGGAACACCCGCACGCCAGCACGCACGGCCTCCAGGGCGTAGAGGCTGGAGGCGGCGTAGACCGTCTTGTGGTCCGGCCGCGAGGGCAACAGGATGCGCACATCCACGCCGCGCAGCACCGCCAGGCGCAAGGCAGCAGCGACGGCTTCGTCCGGGACGAAGTAGGGCGTGGTGATCCACACCCGCTCAACCGCCGCGTTGATCGATTCGACGAAGAACAGCGAGCAGGTTTCCTGGGGGTCCGCCGGGCCGCTGGGGACGACCTGGCAAAGCATCCCGGCATCGTCGTAGCCATCGGGCAGGATCAGCGTCGGCAGGGTATGGGTGGCCCAGAACCAGTCCTCGGCGAAACATTCCTGCAGGCACGCCACCGCCGGCCCGCGCAGTTCGATGTGAGTATCGCGCCAGGGCGCCAGCGGCGGCTTCTCGCCCAGGTATTCGACGCCGACGTTGTGCCCGCCGACGAAGCCGCGCAGGCCATCGACGACCACTATCTTGCGATGGTTGCGGAAGTTCACCTGGAAGCGATTGATCATCCCGCTGCCGGTGCTGAACGCATGCACCTGCACGCCGCCCTGGCGCAGCTTGTCGATATAGCGGCGCGGCAGCGCGTGGCTACCGATGCCGTCGTACAGCAGGAACACGTCGACGCCATTCGCCGCGCGCTCCAGCAGCAGCTGCGCCAGGCGCTGGCCGAGGGCGTCGTCGCGGATGATGAAGAACTGCACCAGCACGACTTTCTTTGCCGCCGAGATGGCTTCGAACATCGCATCGAAGGACGCCTTGCCGTTCGCCAGCAGGCGCACCTCGTTGTTCGCCAGCGTCGGCATGCGCGCCAGCCCGACCATCGCCTTGAGCGCCTTGTAGCCATCGTACTGGCGGGCGGCGAGCGCCTCTTCCACCCAGGGGCGCCAGTCCAGCTCGGCGGCGGCCACGTGCATCTCCTCGTTGGCTTGCCGGCGCGCGCCGATGTAGGCGTCGAAGCGGCTACGGCCGAAGACCAGGTAGGGCACCAGGGTCAGCAGCGGCATGAATACCAGCGAGGTCGCCCAGGCAATGGCACCCTGCGCGGTGCGCACGCTGAGCACGGCATGGACCGCAGCGATGATCCCGAGCAACTGGACCACCACCAGGAAGTGGGCGATGTAGGCGGAGTAATGCATGGGCGCGCGATCGGTTCCTTGTGGTCGGCGATTGGGCTGAGCTTAGCTGGCTGCCGGATACTGCGGCCAACGGTGGATGGGGCCGCGCCAGTGTTCGTAGGCCTTGCCCAGGCGCAGCACCTCGACGTCGGCGAAGCGCGGGCCGACGATCTGCAGGCCGATGGGCATGCCGTCGGCGGTGAAGCCGCAGTTGATTGAGAGTGCCGGTTGCTCGGACATGTTCCACGGCACGGTGAAGCCGATGTGCTCAAAGGGCTGCGCCGGGTCGTTGGTCGGTGATGCCCATTCGGCCGGGAAAGCGGCGACCTGGTTGGTCGGCGAGAGCAGGAAGTCGATCTCCTGGAACTGCTCGGCGGCCCGGCGGCGCATCTCGAACGTCTGGTTGAAGCCGCGCACTGCTTCGGCACCGCTCACCGCCGCGCCGCCCTCGGCCCATTGGAAGATGTAGGGCAGTACCTTGGCCTGGCGCTCCACCGGCAGGTTCTCCAGCTCGGCCCACAGGCGCGCGCGCCAGAACCTGTCCAGGCCCTCGAGCAGCTCGCGGTCGAGGATCGGCCGAACCTCGATGATTTCCGCGCCGGCATCGGCGAACTGTCTTGCGGCGGCTTCCACCGCAGCGCACACCTCGGGCTCGGGGCGCAGGCCGCAGCCGGGGTCCAGCTGCAGTCCGATGCGCAGGCCGCGCACCTCGGCGTAGTCGATGTGCCAGTTGAGATCGGCCGGCGGCAGGGCCGTAGCGTCACGCCAGTCGGGGCGCGCCAGGTGCCTCATCATCAGCGCCGCGTCGTCCAGTGTGCGGGTCATGGGGCCGGCGCAGCGCCCTGTGAAGTAGGGATCGATGGGGATTCGCCCCAGGCTCGGCTTGAAGCCGACCAGCCCGCACCAGCCCGCCGGCAGGCGCACCGAGCCGCCGATGTCGGTGCCGATGTGCAGCGGCCCGTAGCCGGCCGCTGCCGCCGAGGCTGCACCGGCGCTGGAGCCGCCCGGGTTCATGCGCAGGTCCCAGGGGTTGCGGGCCAGCTTGTGGAAGCTGGACAGCCCGGAGGAGAGCATGCCGAAGTCCGGCACCGTGGTCTTGCCCAGCAGGATGGCGCCGGCCTCGTTCATCCGCGCGGCGGGCGGAGCGTTGCCGGTCGCCGGTTGCAGGAGGGTGGCGGCGCTGCCCTGCGGAATCGGGTCGCCGGTGGTGGCGATCAGTTCCTTGATGGTCACCGGTACGCCGTCCAGCTCGCCGCAGGGAGCGCAGCGGATCCAGCGCGCCTCGGAGCGCCGCGCCTGCTCGATCGCGCGCTGCGGGTCGAAGGCATAGAGGGCGCAGAGCTGCGGTTCCCAGCGTTCGATATGGGCGATCAGATGGTCGAGGTACTCGACCGGGGAAAGCTGGTGCGAGCGGTAGAGGGCGAGCAGTTCGACGGCGGACAGATCGTGCAACGGTGGCATGGCGGTCTCCGGCGGGGGCTGTGCCTCACCCTAACCGAATCCGCGCGCCGAGGGGATGGGGTGCGGCACTCATGCCGCACCCGCTTGCGTGGCTCAGGCGCGCTGACGCGACTGCTGGTCGATCAGGTACTGCAGGCGATACAGATGACGGTAGCCCGCTTCCCAGGCGCCGTGGCCGGATTTCACGTTGATGTGCCCGGCGGAGGGCAGGATCACGGTTTCGGCACCCCAGATGCGACCCAGCGCCATGGCGCGCTGCGGGCTGCAGGCGGCGTCGTTGTCCGAACCTACCAGCACCGTCGGGAACGGCAGCGTCTGGGCGGCAATGGGGGCAAAGTTGCGCAGCGCGTCGTGGCAGGTTTCCCGTTCCACATCCGCTGGCGCAACCAGCAGGGCGCCGGATACCTGGGCCAGCGCACGACGATCGGCGCGGGCCGCCCAGGCGGCGACGGTGACGCAGCCCAGGCTGTGGGCGATCAGCACCACGCGGCCGGGCTCGCGGCGGATTTCGCGGTCGAGTTCGGCGACCCAGTCGGCACGCTGCGGGGTGATCCAGTCCTGCTGCTGCACCCGCGCGGCGTTTGGCAGGGCGCGCTGCCAGTGGCTCTGCCAATGGGCGTCGTCGGATCCGTGCCAGCCCGGCACGATCAGGTAGCGGATGCGGTCGTTGCGCATGGGGCGGCCCTCTCGAATCGTCATGAGAAGGCATTCTAGGGAGGGTTTTAATATTCGTTAAGGAATAAGAAATTCTTTGCTTATGCAGTATTTAAGCTAAACGAATGGCTATAAGCGGTTATTCCTGCGCCCGGCGCAACGGGCAGCAGCGCGCCAGGATGCCTTCCAGGTTGAGGTCGGGCATGGCGTATTCTCGCAGTGCGCGGGCGGTCTGCTCGACGTAGTCGCGGGTGGTACCGAAGTGGCCCTGGGCGCTGGCCAGCACGTGCTCGACGATATTGTCGGGCAGGGAGCCGGCGTAGCTGGGCAGATGGCGTTCGAGGACGAAGCCCAGGGCGCGCACGCGCGTGCCGTCGTCGAGGCGGCAGTTGAGCCATTCCGGGCGATAGGAGGCGTAGGGCATCTCCCTTTCCCAAAGCGCGTAGAGGTTGGCGTCGAGGTGATCTTCCGGCAGGCGGAAGGCGAAGCCTGAGCAGGAGCCGCCGCGATCCAGGCCGAGTACCAGGCCGGGTGCTTCCGGGGTGCCGCGGTGGGTCAGGGACCACAGGTAGAGCCCGCGATGGTAGCCGTGCACCCGCGCGCGGCGCGCTTCGGCCACCGGGAACTCCGGGCGCCAGATCAGCGAGCCGTAGGCGAACAGCCACACCGGACCGGCGCCATGTTCGCTCATGGTGATGTCGAGCGAGGCGCGCAGCTGTTGTGGTGTGAAGCGTTCCGGCACCCCCAGTGTCGGCGGATAAAACGGGCCTTCCGAAGCGGGAGACGATGTCATGCGGTACCCCTCAGGTCTCCGAACTGTCATCAACTTAGTGGAAGAGCGGCGGCCACGGAAGAGCCTGAAAGGCATAGGTTTATTGCCGAGGCGGGGATGACGACGAACGGCGGAGGCGAGGTTGTGGATGTTAGCGCCAAAGCCCCGCTCCCCCGCCCTCTCCCTTAAGGGAGAGGGAGCCGATCGGCGTTGCCGGGAGGTACGGGGTTCCGCTTGATGCCATTCAGTCCCCTCTCCCTTCGGAGCGGGGCGCGCAGCCAGGGTTCGGGAGAGGGTGCTACCGGCTGCTCGGTCCCTGGGAATCGCGAATAAAAAAAGGCCGCTCACCCCTGCCTGAGTATTGGGAGAGCGGCCTTGAAGCTCGGTACGTTGTGGAGGTCCCTTTCTACACCCGCTCTGTTTCAGGCGTCTTACAGGTTCCTCAGCGCGCGGTGATGACCGCCAGTTTGGTGATGCCGGCCTTCTCGATGGAGGCCATGGCCTTGGCCACCTGGCCATAGTTCACGGTTTCATCGGCCTGCAGCTGCACGCGGACTTCGGCGTCCTTGGCCTTGGCCGCCGCCAGATTGCTTTGCAGCAGGTCCGGCTGGATCTCGTCCTTGTTGATGAACCACTTGCCGGCGCCGTCGATGCTCACCACCAGCGGGTCCTTCTGCTCCGGCGGGGCGACCGCCTCGGTCTTGGGCAGGTTGATCGGGATGGCGTTGGTCAGCAGCGGCGCGGTGACGATGAACACCACCAGCAACACCAGCATCACGTCCACCAGCGGGGTGACGTTGATCTCGGAGAGAACCTCGTCGCTGTCCTGGGTCGAGAAGGCCATGTCAGCTCGCCTCCTTCACGCTGGCGCCGGCAGCCGGTTTGCGCGCGGCGGTGGGCAGGGCGACGACGCGGAAGGCACTCTTCTGTGCGAGGCTGTAGAAGTCGTGGGCGAAGTCGTCGAGGTCGGCCGCAGTGAGCTTCAGGCGACGGAGGAAGTAGTTGTAGACCAGCACCGCCGGCACGGCGACGGCGATACCCACGCCGGTGGCGATCAGCGCGCTGCCGATGGGGCCAGCGACGGTTTCAAGGCTGGCGGAGCCGGCTGCGCTGATGCCCTTGAGCGCTTCCATGATGCCCCACACGGTGCCGAACAGACCGATGAAGGGCGAGGTGGAACCGATCGAGGCGAGCACCGCCAGGCCGGACTCCAGGGAGCGGCGCTCACGCTGGATCTGCTGACGCAGGGCGCGCTCGAGGCGGTCCTGGTGGTTGATCGACTGGGCCAGGTCCGGCTGGCCGTTGTCCTGCACCTGGATGGCGGCGAAACCGGCCTGGGCCACGCGGGCGCCGGCGCCGGGCTTGCCGGCGGCCTGGTCACCGGCCGATTCGAGGCTGGTGGCGCTCCAGAACTGCTTCTGGAAGCGCTTGTCCTGGGACTTCTGGCGGGTGAACTGGACGCCTTTCACCAGGGCCAGCGCCCAGGTGACGACGGAGAAGCCGACCAGCAGCCAGATGACTGCGCCTTCGACGGATTCCAGGGGGTTCAGGGGCAGACTCATGGGTGTTCTCCTTCCGCGTTTCTCGTGCGGCTGATCTGGGCAAGTTGAATCAATGCAATTTGAAGTCGATGGGTACGCTGACCCAGCCGTCCTGGGCCACATCACCGCGCTTGGCGGGGACGAAGCTCCAGCGTTTCACTGCGCGCACCGCGGCGTCGTCCAGGGCGTCGCGGCCGCTGCTCTTCTGCACCTGGATCTCGCTCGGGCTACCGCTGGCAAGTACGTGCACACGTAGCAGGACGGTGCCTTCCCAACCGCGACGCTGGGCCAGTGGCGGGTATTCCGGCGCCGGGTTCTTCAGATAACCGGCGCTGGCCGAGGGCGGCGTCAGCGGGGCTGGAGCCGGCGCTGGCGGAGCAGGTGGCGCCGGTTGCGGCGGCGGAGTTTCAGCCTTGGGCGGCGCTGGTTGCTCGACCGGCTTGGGCACGGGCTTGGGAACCGGTTTCGGCTTGGGTTTGGGGATCGGCTTGGGCGGCGGCGGTTTCACCGCGTTTTCGTCCACCACCGGAGGTGGCGGCTCCTGCACCACTGGCTCGGGGATCGGCTCGGGCGGCGGCGGTTCCACCACCGGCGGCGTCGGCGCGGTGAATTCGATGGTCATCGGCGGCACCTGTGGCGGTACCTCCGGCAGTTTGGGCGTGGGCTGCTGGCTCAGCCAGTAGATCACCGCGCCGTGCAATGTCAGGGCGAACAGGCCGAGCAGCACGCCTTCGCGGCGGCTCAGCGCGCGGGCTTTCGCCGGCACGTGGCGGCCCAGCTCCAGCGCGTGGCGCAGCGGGCGGCCGAGATCGACCAGGTCGCCGCCGGGCACGTGGCGCAGGAAAGCATCCGGCGCGAGGGCATGCTGGGGTTGAGCCATGAACGATCTCCTTGCAGGTCTGCGCGGCTCTACGACGCGCTTGAAACGGACCTGCATGATTGGCGGAGCGTCTTAGCTCTTGAAGTGATTATTTTCGTTATTGAAATAACTTTCGGGACTATACGGTTTTGCTGGGTCGCTGCAGGCCGCGCCATTCGTGCCTTTGAGCGAAATCGTAAAAAACCGATGCCTTTGCGGCATGGAAAATATGCAGGGAAGGTTGGCGAAAAAATGCTCAAACCCTTGCGGCAGAGCCTTCCTGTAGGAGCGAGCTTGCTCGCGAACGGTGCTCGCCGATGGCAGCGGAGCTGGGTAGGTTCGCGAGCAAGAACCAGGCATCCCTTCGCTCCTACAAAAAAACCAAAAGCCGGAAACGAAAAAGCCCGGTCATTCGACCGGGCTTTTCAGAAGGTGAAGCTGCGTCGGCGATCAGAACGCCGGAACGACGGCACCCTTGTACTTCTCGAGGATGAACTGCTTCACCTCGGGGCTGTGCAGGGCGGCGGCCAGCTTCTGCATGGCGGCGCTGTCCTTGTTGTCCGGGCGGGCAACCAGGATGTTCACATAGGGCGAGTCGGCGCCTTCGATGGCGAGCGCGTCCTTGGTGGGGTTCAGCTTGGCTTCCAGGGCGTAGTTGGTGTTGATCAGGGCGAGGTCGACCTGGGTCAGCACGCGCGGCAGGGTGGCCGCTTCCAGCTCACGCACCTTGATGTTCTTCGGGTTCTCGACGATGTCTTTCGGGGTCGCGGTGATGGACTTGTTGTCCTTGAGCTTGATCACGCCGGCCTTGTCCAGCAGCAGCAGGGCGCGGCCGCCGTTGGTAGCGTCGTTGGGGATCACCACGGTGGCGCCCGAGGGCAGCTCTTCGAGCTTCTTGAACTTGGTGGAGTAAGCGCCCAGCGGCTCGATGTGCACGCCGGTGACGGCGATCAGGCTGGTGCCCTTGGTCTTGTTGAACTCATCCAGGTACGGCTGGTGCTGGAAGAAGTTGGCGTCCAGGCGTTTCTCGGCGACCTGGGTGTTGGGCTGCACGTAGTCGGTGAACTCCTTCACCTTCAGTTCGACCCCTTCCTTGGCCAGGATGGGTTTGACGAAATTGAGGATCTCGGCGTGCGGCACCGGAGTGGCGGCGACGGTCAGGCTGTCGGCAGCCTGGGCCAGCGGGGCGGCGATCACGGCGGCGGCAGCGAACGCGGCGAACAGTTTCTTCATGGTTGGCTCCTTGGCGGCCCGCATCCGGCGGGCCTTGTGGTTATTTGCGGGAATAGTGGACCACCAGCTTGTCGCCGACGGTCTGCAGGATCTGGACGAGTACCACCAGCATCACCACGGTGAGCAGCATCACGTCGTCCTGGAAGCGTTGGTAGCCGTAGCGGATCGCCAGGTCGCCGAGGCCGCCGGCGCCGACCACGCCGGCCATCGCGGTGTAGGACACCAGGGTGATGGCGGTGACCGTGATGGCGGCGATGATGCCTGGGCGGGCTTCGGGCAGCAGGGCGTTCCAGATGATCTGGCGGGTGCTGGCGCCCATTGCCTGGGTGGCTTCGATGATGCCTTTGTCCACCTCGCGCAGGGCGGTTTCCACCAGGCGCGCGAAGAACGGCGTGGCACCCACCACCAGCGGCGGGATGGCCCCGGCGACGCCCAGCGAGGTGCCGACCAGGATTACCGTGAGCGGGATCAGTACGATCAGCAGGATGATGAACGGCAGCGAGCGCAGCACGTTGACGATGAACGCCAGCACGCCGTAGATGCCGCGGTTGGCGAACATCTGTTTGGGCCCGGTGAGGAACAGCAGCACGCCCAGCGGCAGGCCGAGGATGACGGTGAACAGCAGCGAACCGCCGAGCATCCAGAAGGTGTCGAGGCTGGCCTGGAGAATCTCGGACCAATCGATGTTTACAAAAAAGTCGCTCATGCGCGCAGCACCTCCACATGGACTTCGGCGGCGTTGAGCTGCGCCATGGCGGCCTCGATGTCACCGCCCACCAGGGACAGGGTGAGCTGGCCGTAGGGCTGGTCCTTGATGCGGTCGATGCGGCCGGCGAGGATGCTGTAGTCCACGCCGGTCTGGCGCGCGACGGTGCCCAGCAGCGGCGCGTAGGTCGCCTCGCCACGGAAGGTCAGGCGCAGGATGCGGCCCGGCACGTGGGCGAAGTCATCGTGCTGCTCGTTCTCGTCCACACGCTCGGCCTCGAAGACGAAGCGGCGGGTGGTTTCGTGCTGCGGGTGGAGGAACACGTCGGCGACGTCGCCCTGTTCAACGATGCGCCCGGCATCCATCACGGCGACCTGGTCGCAGACCCGGCGGATCACGTCCATCTCGTGGGTGATCAGGACGATGGTCAGCTTCAGCTCGCGGTTGATCTCCGCCAGCAGTTGCAGGACCTGGCCGGTGGTCTGCGGGTCGAGGGCGCTGGTGGCTTCGTCGCAGAGCAGGATGGTGGGCCGGCAAGCCAGGGCGCGGGCGATGCCGACGCGCTGCTTCTGGCCGCCGGACAGCTGTGCCGGGTACTTGCGGGCGTGATCCTGGAGGCCGACGCGCTCGAGCAGTTCGTCCACCCGCGCGGTGATCTCGGCGGCGCTGAAGGTGCCGGCGAGCTTCATCGGCATGGCGATGTTGTCGGCGACGGTCTTGGAGGCCAGCAGGTTGAAGTGCTGGAAGATCATCCCGACGCGCTGGCGGAAGCGGCGCAGGCCGTCGGCGTCCAGGGCGGTGATGTCTTCGCCGTCGATGACGATGCGCCCGCCGCTGGGTTCTTCCAGGCGGTTGATCAGGCGCAGCAGGGTGCTTTTACCGGCGCCGGAATGGCCGATCAGGCCGAACACCTGGCCGCCCTCGATGGACAGGCGGGTCGGCTGCAGGGCCGGGATATCGCGTCCGGCGACGCGATAGGTCTTGTGGACGTCGTGGAATTCGATCACGTAGCAAACCTTGTGGGTACGGCGTGTGGGAACCTGTTCATGGCGTGCTGCGCGTCGGCATTACTGCGTTGAAAACAGGCGAGAAATGCTCATTTACGCGTGAGTAGACTCCGCTTTCTCGCCTGTTTTCGCCTTGTACTGCTCTAGCTCGCAAGCCCTAAACAGATTCGGGACCTACTAAGTTGTCGAGGGATAAACGACAAACGTAGGCGGTCAGCCAAAACCGCGCATTTTAACCTGCTTTTTTATGGCTGATTAATCTTTGTTCAACTAACTGCGGAACAAAAGGGCATAACGGGCACCGCGAACGGGTGCCCATGGGCTTACGGCGTGCAGGTTGGCTGAGCGCCGGGTGCGGCGGGCTTCTGCAGGCCGCTGACATCGGCGGCGACGCCGGGGGCGCGGGGCATCAGCGAGCGGGCGCGGGTCAGGGCGGTGGTGGCGCCGTTGACGTCGCCCTTGGCCAAGGCCTCGCGGCTGCGCTCCAGGTAGGCGTCGGCCAGGCGCTTGCGCCGCTCGGCGAGCTGGGTGGTGTCTTCCTGCTCGGAACCCAGCGCGAGCTGCGCGGATTCCAGACGGCCGGCGGCCAGTTCGGTCTCGAAGGCGCTGCTGCTGGTTGGGGTGGTCGCGGTGCTCTGGCAGGCTGCCAGGGCAAGCGCCATGGCCATCAGCGCGAACAGGCGGATGACGAACGACTTCATGCGTCAGGGTCTCTTTTGATCAAAAAATCGCCAAATTCTACACCGTCCGGCGCGGCAGGACAAAGCTCAGCAGGAACAGGGCTGCCGCGCTGACCACGATGGAGGGGCCGGCAGGAGTGTCCTTGAACCAGGACAGCGAGAGGCCGGCGCACACTGCCACCAGGCCGATCAGGCTGGCGCCGAAGGCCATCTGCTCAGGGCTGCGTGCGTGCCGTTGGGCAGCGGCGGCGGGGATGATCAGCAGCGAGGTGATCAGCAGCACGCCGACAATCTTCATGGCCACGGCGATGACGATGGCGATCAGCAACATCAGCGCCAGACGGATGGCGGTGACCGGCAGGCCTTCGACCCGCGCCAGTTCCTCGTGCACGGTGATCGCCAGCAGCGGCCGCCACAGCCAGCAGATCAGCCCCAGCACCAGGGCGCTACCGGCGACTATCCACAAGAGGTCGGTCTGGCTGACGGCGAGCAGGTCGCCGAACAGGTAGGCCATCAGGTCGACGCGCACTTCCTTCATGAAGCTCAGCGTCACCAGGCCCAGCGACAGCGTGCTGTGGGCGAGGATGCCGAGCAGGGTATCGGCGGCCAGCGGCTGGCGCTGCTGCAGGGTGACCAGCAGCACGGCGAGCAGCACGCAGCCGACGGTCACCGCCAGGGTCGGGCTGACGTCCAGCAGGAAGCCGAGGGCGACGCCGAGCAGGGCGGCGTGGGACAGGGTGTCGCCGAAATAGGCCATGCGTCGCCAGACGACGAACGAACCCAGGGGCCCGGCAACCACCGCCAGGGCCAGCCCGGCGAGGAGGGCGTTGAGCAGGAAATCAGCCATGGTTGCAGTCGGGGCCGTGCTGGTGGACCGGAGTGAAGCGCGTGCCGGCGGGGAAGGCGGGTTTCACCACCTCGCCGTGCAGGTCGTGGGAGTGGTCGTGGTGGTGGTGATAGACCGCCAGGCTGCGGGCGTCCTGGCCGAACAGCTCGACGAAGGCGGGGTCGCCGCTGACCTGTTCCGGATGCCCGGAGCAGCAGACGTGGCGGTTCAGGCAGACCACCTTGTCGGTGGCGCTCATCACCAGGTGCAGGTCGTGGGAAACCATCAGCACGCCGCAGCCGAGGCGGTCGCGCAGGCGGCCGATCAGGCGGTACAGCTCGGCCTGGCCGGCGACGTCGACGCCCTGCACGGGTTCGTCGAGCACCAGCAGTTCCGGCTTGCGCAGCAGCGCGCGGGCCAGCAGCACGCGCTGCAGTTCGCCGCCGGAGACACTCTGCAGCGGCTTGTCGAGCACATGGGCGGCACCGACTTCCTTCAGCGCGTCGAGCGCCTGGGGGCGCTGTACGCCCGGCACCAGGCGGAGGAAGCGGAAGACCGTCAGCGGCAGGGTCGGATCGACGTGGAGTTTCTGCGGCATGTAGCCGATGGACAGCTTCGGCGCGCGCCAGACGCTGCCGCTGTCGGGCTTGAGCAGGCCGAGCACGCTGCGCACCAGGGTCGTCTTGCCGGCGCCGTTGGGGCCGATCAGGGTGACGATCTCGCCGGGGGCGATGGTCAGGTCGACGTTCTGCAGCACCGCCTGGCCGCCATAGCTGACGCCGACGCCTTGCAGGCGGATCAGGGCGTCGCTCATCACGCCTCCCGCTGGCCGGGCGCGCAGGCGCCGCAGAGGCCGACGATCTCGACGGTCTGGCTTTCCACGGCGAAGCCGACACCCTTGGCGCCGGCAACGATGGCCTCGCTGATGGCCGGTTGTTCCAGCTCGATGGCGGTGTGGCAGGCGCGGCAGATCAGGAACTGGCCTTCGTGGGCGTGTTCCGGGTGCGCGCAGCCGATGAAGGCGTTGAGGGAGGCGATGCGGTGTACCAGGCCGTTTTCCAGGAGGAAGTCCAGCGCGCGGTAGACCGTCGGCGGCGCCGCCTTGCGGCCGTCTTCCTCGCTCAGCACGGCGAGGATGTCGTAGGCGCCCAGCGGCTTGTGACTGGCCCAGACCAGCTCCAGCACGCGCCGGCGCAGCTCGGTCAGGCGCACGCCATGGCGCGCGCACAGCGCGTCGGCGTCGGCCAGGGCGCTGGCCACGCAGTTGGCGTGGTCGTGCGGGCGGCAGGCGAGGGGAGTCTTGGGGGCGATCTTGTACATGCGCGGCGACGCTCGGGTTCAGAGACGTTATTATATTACTCTTTCATGTCTCCCCTGTGTGAGTGCCGCCGTGTCCTTCCGTCCCGTCGCCCTGCTGACCGCCTGCTGCGCGCTGCTGCTCAGCCTCCCCGTGCGTGCCGAGGTCAGCGTGCTGACCAGCATCAAGCCGCTGCAACTGATCGCCGCTGCCATCCAGGACGGTGAAGGGACGCCGGACGTGCTGCTGCCGCCGGGCGCCTCGCCGCACAGCTACTCGTTGCGCCCCTCGGACATCCGCCGCGTGCGCGATGCGCAGCTGTTCTACTGGGTCGGCCCGGACCTGGAGAACTTCCTGCCCAAGGTGCTGGACAGCCGCAAGGGCCCGAGCGTGGCTGTGCAGGACCAGGCCGGCATGCATCTGCGCAAGTTTGCCGATTTCAGTGAGTCGAACCACCCGGACCACGACGACCACGATCATGACGACCTTGGCCATGATCACGACCACCGTCCCGGCATGATCGACGCCCACCTCTGGCTGCTGCCGGCCAACGCCCAGGTGATCGCCGCGCGCATGGCCGAAGACCTGGCCATCGCCGACCCGACCAATGCCAGCCGCTACCAGGCCAACCTGAAAGCCTTCGACGAACGCATGGAGACACTGAATACGCGCTTGAAGCAGCGCATGGATCCACTCAAGGGCAAGCCGTTCTTCGTCTTCCACGAGGCCTTCGATTACTTCGAGGAGGCCTACGGCCTGCGGCACGCCGGTGTCTTTGCGGTGTCTGCCGACGTTCAACCGGGCGCCCGCCATGTCGCGGCCATGCGCGCGCAGCTGCAGAAGGCCGGCCCGGCCTGCATCTTCAGCGAACCGCCGATCCGCCCGCGCCTGGCCGACACCCTGAGCCAGGGCCTGCCGGTGCGGCTGGCCGAGCTGGATGACCTGGGCATGGGGGTGAAGGTGGATGCGCAGGGTTACGAACATCTGCTGGGCAATCTGGCGGATGAGTTCGCGGGGTGCCTGGAGAAGCTCTGAGTCTGGCTTGCCGGGGCTCTTACTCGGGGCTACTCCAGGCCTGACCCGAGCGCAGGAGCGGACTCCGTCCGCGACAGGTTCGCCTCGCGCCTGACAGCATGGTGGCCGCGTCCGCTAGCCGGGGCCAGCTATCGGGCAATCCAGAGAAGACATAGCGAGAGCGTCACCAGCGAACCCAAGGTGGACAGCAGAATGCTCCGCGACACCACCGCCGCTTCGCGCTGGTAGTACTCGGCGAGCATGAACGGCCCGGTGCCAGTGGGCAGTGCGCTGAGCAGCAGCGCCGAATCGGCCCACAGCGGCGGCAGGTCGAAGACCTTGTGGGCAAGGAAGCCGGTGAGCAGCGGCTGGCCGATCAGCTTGATCGCCACCAGCGGCCAGGCGCCGACCTGCTCGCCTCGCACTTCCTGCTTCTGCGCCAGGAACAAGCCGAGCGATACCAGAGCACAGGGCGTCGTCGCGGCGGCGAGCATGTCGAGGAAATGCAGCAGCGGCGCCGGTAGGCCGATGTCGGTCAGCGCCCACAGCCCACCGATGATCGGCGATACCACCAGCGGGTTCTTGCCCAGCGCCTTGGTCACTACCCAAACGGCGCGGCCAATGTGTTTCTCCTCTTGCAGGCCGACCTCGATGCACACCACCGAGATGGCGAACAGCACGCAGACGACCAGCAACGAGGCGATCAGCGCCGGCTCCAGGCCATCCTGGCCGAACACCAGCAGGCACAACGGGATGCCCATGTAGCCGGTGTTGGCGTAGGACGCGCTGAGCCCGTCGATGCTCGCCGCCGGCAACGGCCGGCCCTGCAGCAGGCGCCAGGCCAGCGTGGCGAAGAAAACCAGCAGGCAGCCGCCGGTAAAGGCGGCAAGGAAGCCCGGTTGCCAGATTTCCGCCCAGGTCGCGGTGGCGGTGACCTTGAACAGCAGTGCCGGCAGGCACAGCCAGACCACCAGCTTATTCACCTCCGACGCGGCCTGCGGGCCGAGGCGGTTGCTGCGTCGGCACAGCCAGCCCACCAGGATCAGCGCGAAGATCGGCAGGACGACGGCGAAGACGGTGTGCATGGCAGGGAAACCTGGAGAAGCGGGAGCGGCAGGCGAGCATAGGGTTGCCAATCGATACCGTCCAATGCTTACTAGGGCGCCCATCCATACCCTTTCCGTATCGATGATCGACTTCCGCCAGCTGCGCTATTTCCTCGCCCTCGCCGAGCACCTGCACTTCGGCCGTGCCGCCGAGGCGCTGCACATCACCCAGCCGCCGCTGAGCCGGCAGATTGCCGCGCTGGAGGAGGAGCTGGGCACTCCGCTGTTCGCCCGGCATTCCCGCTCGGTGGAACTGACCGCCGCCGGCCGCGATTTCCAGCAGCACGCCCGCGCCTTGCTCTCGGGCCTGGATCTCGCGGTGCGCGCTGCCCGTGCCACCGCGCGCGGGGAACGTGGCGAATTGCGGATCGGCTTCACCATGCTCGCCGCCTGGACGCTGCTGCCGCGCCTGCTGAAGGCCTTCGCCGATGGCCACCCGGAAGTGAAACTGGTGCTCAACGAGGTTCTGCCCCGCGACCTCGGCCCGGCGCTGGACAACGGCGAAGTGGACGTCGCCCTGACCTTCCCCGAGCGCGAGCCGGGCCAGCGCCTTTACCGCACCCTGCAACGCGAGCCGCTGTGCGCGGTGCTACCGACGGTTCATCCGCAGGCGCAGACCGCCGAGCTGGACCTGGCGAAGCTGGCCGGCGAGCCCTTCATCACTTTCCCGCCCGCCACGGCGCCGGCGCTGCACGAGTCGGTGATGGATTGCTGTCGCCAGCATGGGTTCGCCCCGTCCGTACGCATGGAAACGCACCTGCAGCAGACCATCGTCAACCTCGTCGCCGAGGGGCTGGGCGTCTCGCTGGTGCCCGACTCGATGCGGCGCATGCAACTGCCCGGCGTGGCCTTCCGTTCCATCGCGGACTCGCCGCAGGTGGAGTACGGCGCGGCCTGGAGCCCGCACAACGACAACCCGTGCCTGGCGGCGTTTCTGCGCAGCGCGGGTGCGGTCTAGACAACTTCAGGAGCGCGCCACACGCGCGATTGCAGGCATGGCGATCCTGCGCTCAGGCCATCCCTCACCCTAACCCTCTCCCAAAGGGAGAGGGGACCACTCGGTGAAGGACGAAAGCTTGGCGTCAGCCGGCACGGACAGCACCCTCTCCTTGGGGAGAGGGCTGGGGTGAGGGGGAAACGCAGGCACAAATATTCCAGAAAATGACACAGGGGTGTCCGCTCACACCCGCCCGGTCACCGGAATGCATGCGCCGGTGATCGCCGCCGCATCATCGGAGGCGAGGAACAGCAGGGTCGCCGCCAGTTGCTCCGGCCGCACCCAGCGGTCGAACTCGGCATCGGGCATGTCGGCCCGGTTCTGCGGGGTGTCGATGATGCTCGGCATCAGCGCGTTGACGGTGATCCGTGCGTCCTTCAGCTCTTCCGCCAGCGCTTCGGTCAGGCGCATGACACCGGCCTTGGACGCCGCATAGGCGCCCATGCCCAACGCCGCGCGGTTGGCCGCTGCTGCGGCGATATTGAGGATGCGCCCGCGCCCGCGCGTCTTCAGGTGGCCCAGGGCGGCCTGGCTGGAGACCACTGCGGTGCGCAGGTTGATGCGGTACATCAGGTCCCAGGTGTCGACGTCGCCGTCGGCCAGGGTTTCCCAGTGGAAGCCGCCGGCCACGTTGATCAGCGCATCGAGGCCGCCGAAGTGCTCGTTGACCTGCTCCAGCGCCGCGCGGGCGGCGGCAGGACCGGTGAGGTCGATACCGCCGATGGACAGCGCCCCGGCCTGTGGATAACGCGGGCCGACGGCACGGTCGAGCAGGGCGACCTGCCAGCCGGCATCGGCAAACGCCTGGCCGACCACGCTGCCCAGATGGCCGAAGCCGCCGGTGATGGCGACGATCCTGTTCATGTGGTGCTTCCTCGCGAAGAAGTGGGAGGCGCACTTATAGGGTTAGCAGGCGCGACGTGAAAGGTCGCGGGCGCCAGATGAGGGGACGGATCGGGACGGGGAATTTCCGGGCAGGTTCGGTGCTAAGCACAGCCCTCACCCTGACCCTGGCTGCGCGCCCCGCTCAGAGGTAAAGGGTACTGTCGGCAGCGAGGTGGCAGCACGGTGTCAGCCGGCACAATCGACGCCCTCTCCCTCCGGGAGAGGGCTGGGGTGAGGGTTGGCCCCGCAGCGGGGCCAACCCTCAAACGCCTACTTCACCAACCGCGCATCCAGGCTGTTCTGCGCCAACCGCTGCGCCTGCTCCTGGGTCATCCCCAGATGCTCATGCAGGGCCTGGAAGTTCTCGGTGACGTAGCCGCCGAAGTAGGCCGGGTCGTCCGAGTTCACCGTCACCTTCACGCCACGTTCGAGCATGTCGAGGATGTTGTGCTCGCGCATGTGGTCGAACACGCACAGCTTGGTGTTGGACAGCGGGCAGACGGTCAGCGGGATCTGTTCGTCGATGATGCGCTGCATCAGCCGTTCGTCCTCGATGGCGCGCACGCCGTGGTCGATGCGCTCGATCTTGAGCAGGTCCAGGGCTTCCCAGATGTACTCCGGCGGCCCTTCTTCGCCGGCGTGGGCAACGGTGAGGAAGCCTTCGCTGCGGGCGCGGTCGAACACACGCTGGAACTTGCTCGGTGGGTGGCCGACTTCGGAGCTGTCCAGGCCGACAGCGATAAAGGCGTCGCGGAACGGCATGGCCTGGTCGAGGGTCTTGAACGCCTCTTCCTCGGACAGGTGACGCAGGAAGCTGAGGATCAGGCCATGGCGGATGCCAAGTTTTTTCTCACCCTCCTTGAGCGCGCCCTGGATGCCGCGCAGCACCACCTCGAAGGGCACGCCACGGTCGGTATGGGTCTGCGGGTCGAAGAACGGCTCGACGTGGATGACGTTCTGCGCCTTGCACTTCTCCAGATACGCCCAGGTCAGGTCGTAGAAGTCCTGTTCGGTGCGCAGCACATCGGCGCCGGCGTAGTAGAGATCGAGGAACTCCTGCAGGTTGTTGAACGCATAGGCCTTGCGCAGGCTCTCGACGTCGCCCCAGGGCAGGGCGACCTTGTTGCGCTCGGCCAGGGCGAACAGCAGCTCGGGCTCCAGCGAACCCTCCAGGTGCAGGTGCAGTTCGGCCTTGGGCAGGGCATTGAGCCAGTCGTACATGGGGGAGGTCTCGTTATGGGTGGATCAGGCGCCAACATTGGCACACAGGCTGATCCGGCAAGCAATTGGCAGCGGGGCAACAGGCCCCGGCATGCGTGGACAGAGATAATTCTGACGCAAAAGACAGATATCCGCGAAATCTTCCGACCGGTCCCCTTTCTAGAATCGCAGCACCTCCCCCACAGCAGCCCGTTCCATGAACAAGACCCTGCTGGCCGTACTGGCTCTGCTGCCCTTAGCCCTGGCCGCCTGCGACGCCTCGTCTTCCTCCGACTTTAGGTACAACGAGGTGGTGACCCCCGCTTTCCTGCATAACGTGCAGCGCATCGATCGGGACATGAGAAGACTGAGCAAAGGCGATTTCGACTCCGGCGGTGCCGTCGCCGCGACGCGAGCGGTGGAAAGCCCGGCTGGCCACATCGTCGAACTCGAACATGATCTCAACCAGGTGCAGCAACTGCCGCACGGTGAGGATGCCGGCCGCTACGCCAGCAGCCTGTCGCGCTACTACGAACGGCAGATCGGTTACTACCAGCAACTCAGGCGCTATGCGGAATCCAGCGACAAGGCAAGGAAAGAGGCGCTCGCGCAGGAACTCGACGACGCGTACCAGGCGTTGCGCGTATTGCCCGACCAGGTCCTGGCGGCGCAGAAGCAATTCGTCGAGCGCGCCGACCTGCCCCACTGAGCTAACGAGTCGGCGACGGCGATCGGCAGGTCGCTGGTGCGCCTCCGGTCCATTGCCTAAGATGGCGCTCTCGCTTTCTTACGGAATGGACATCCCCCTCGATGCTGCGCGCGCTCAAAGAAGAAAAATTCCTCCTCCTCGCCCTGCTGGTGGCGATTGCGGTCTACCCGCTGGAGCACAGCCTGCTGGGTGGCGGCAAGATGCTCGCGGGGCTCACCGCGGCCGCGCTGCTGGCGGTAATCATCAGCGTCTCGCTGCGCGTGGCGCACCACGCCGAAATCCTCGCGGAAAAGGTCGGCGAGCCCTACGGCACCATGATCCTGACACTGGCGGCGGTGCTGGTGGAGGTGGTGATCCTGGCGATCATGATGGGCCACAACCATTCCCCGACCCTGGCTCGCGACACCATCTACGCCGCAGTGATGCTCGACATGAACGGCATCCTCGGCCTGGCCGCGCTGCTCGGCGGGTTGAAGCACGGTGAGCAGTCGTACAACGACGACTCGGGCAAGACCTACGTGACCATGATCCTCACCGCCGTGGGCATCTCCATGGTGGTGCCGGAGCTGATACCGGCCGAGCAGTGGAAGCTCTACTCCTTCTTCACCATCGGCTGCATGGTCATGCTCTACGCGCTGTTCCTGCGCATGCAGACCGGCCAGCACAGCTACTTCTTCAGCTACAACTACGCCACCCATGGCGAGCAGGGCGAAGGCCACGAGGCGGCCGGCAACAGCAAGCAGTCCATGGCGCTGCTGGTGGTCGGTGTAGTACTGATCGGCGCGTTGGCGGAGGTGATGTCCAAGGCCCTGGACGTCGGCCTGGAAGGCAGCGGCGTGCCGCCCATCGTGCCGGCGCTGCTGGTGGCGGCGATCTCCGCCAGCCCGGAAATTCTCACCGCACTGCGCGCCGCCATGGCCAACCGCATGCAGCCGGTGGTCAATATCGCCCTGGGCGCGTCGCTGTCGACCGTGATCCTCACCGTGCCGGTGATCGAGGCCCTGGCGTTGTTCAAGGGCCAGCCGATCCAGATGGCCATGACCCCGTTGCAGACCGGCATGATGTTCATCACCCTGATGGTTGCCGGCTACAACCTGCATGACGGCAAGACCAACGCCATCGAGGGCATGACCCACTTCGTGCTGTTCGCCACCTTCCTGATGCTGTCGTTCATGGGACTCTGAGCATGCTCAAGCTGTACCTCGCCGGCCCCGACGTGTTCCGCCCCGACGCCGTCGAGCAGGGCGAGCGGCTCAAGGCACTGTGCACCGAGTTCGGCGTGCAGGGACTCTATCCGCTGGATCATTCGGTGCCCGAGGGCATCGTCGAGCCGGTTGAGCAGGCCCGCTGGATCTACCAGGCCAACCTCGAGCTGATCCACCAGGCCGACGCGGTGCTGGCCAATCTCAACCCATTCCGCGGCGCCGAACCGGACAGCGGCACCGCCTTCGAACTGGGCTACGCCGCTGCGCTGGGCAAGCCGTTGTTCGGCTACATCGATGAAGGCGGCAGTTGCACCGAGCGCCTGCCTTGCGAATGGAAGGGTGACCAGCCGGGTCGCGATCGCGACGGCAATCAGATCGAGGGGTTCGGCCTGCCGCTGAACCTGATGCTCGGCGTGCCGGCGAAGATCGCCGTGGGAGGGGCGCGGGAAGCGTTGGAGTTGCTGCGGGAAGAGTTGCTTTCGTAGCAGTGGACTCGGTTTGCGATAGGTCCGCATCGCGTTGGATGCCCTTGCGGGCGGGGGCCGCTCTTGTGCCTCGTCATGGCACAGCGAATTGCCGGCAACAAAAAACGCGCCCAGGGGCGCGTTTTTGTTGGGCTCGCAATGATAGTCAGCGACGTTTTTCGAGCTTGAAGAAGAACACCTTGGTCGCCTGGCGGGCGACGATGCGGCCTCCACTGACGCGGGGCTCGAAGCGCCACTTGTCCATGGCGTCGCGCACGGCATTGTCGAACATGCGCGGCGGCGAGGACTCCAGCACCTGGATATCGGCGATGCGGCCATCGCTGGTGATGGTGAACAGCACCTTCACCCGGCCTTCGATGCCACGGTTCAGCGCCATGCGCGGATAGACCGGCGGGTCCATGCGCAGTGGCTTGATGTCGCTGTCGTTCAGGCTGCCGGTGGGCAGGCCGGCGGGGCCCTGCGAACCGGTCGGCGCGGCCTGGGCACCCTGGGTGAACTGGCCAACGGTGGGCGCGGCGGGCGGCGGCGGGGCGGCCGGAGTCGGCGGCGCGGCGGTTTCCTCGGCCGGTTCCGGGTCAGGCTCGGGCTTGGGTTTCGGCTTGGGCTTGGGCGACACCTTGGGCACGGCCTTCTCGACCGGCTTGGGTTTGGGCTTGGGCTTTTCCACCGGCTTGGGCGGCTCGATGGGCTTGGGCGGCTCGGGTTCCGGCGGCGGCGGAGTCGGCGCGGCAGCAGGCGGCTGCTGCACTTCCGGCTTGGGCGGCAGGGTGACGACACTCACCTGCATCGCCTTGGGCATCTCGCCGGCGCCCAGATTCAGTTCCGCCGGAGTCGGCATCACCCAGACCAGCGCGGCGACGATGGCCAGGTGCATGGCGATCGCCAGGCCCGAGGACTTCCACCAGCCGCCGGGGGGCGGGGGCTGCTCGCCGTCTTCCACGCCTTCGACCGGCGCCGCGTAGGGAATCAGGACCTCTTCGGTAACCACGTCCTCGTCGCGGCGGGGGCCGGCACAACTGACGAGTCGCAGGGTGGCCTCATTGACGCGCTGGGCATTCACGCTGGGCAAATGGGCGCCGTCATCCGCCGTGGCGGAAGTGAACAGCTGTTCCTCAGCGTCTGCGGCTGGACTGGCGTCCGCCGCCTTGCGCGGTTGGGGTAACGACATGAGAAAGCCTGCGGGAAGAGTTCACGAAGCAGTATCTGCTGATAATTATTATCATTCACTAGTTGCGCGAGGGCAACCTTATCCGTCAGATCGGTGCGATGGCGCAGCGTAAAAGGCCGTCCTGCAGGGCCTGCGGATCGACTTCGGCGGCCAGGATCAGCTCTATCCGACTGTCCTTGCGCCACGCGCTGGGTGTCCAGGGCGCCGGACCGACGGTGCGGTTGCAGGCCAGCCAGGCGGCCTCGCCATGCAACACGGCCTTGGCCCGCAGCAGGCCGGGAATCCCGCCCAGCCAGGCATCCAGTTCGTCCGTGCGGAAGCGCCAGTCTCGGTGGAAGCGCCAGCCGACCGACTGTCGGCCGTCCTCCACGCGCACCTGACGCAGCGGTAACTCGCGGCGTAACAGCATCGCCGGTTCGCCGGGCGGAGCACCCTGCGGCAAATCAGCGCCCGCCGGTTCAGTTGGCGTCATTGGCAGCTCGCCCAGCGACAGACGCCCCTGGATCGTCCAGCACAACGGCACGTCCGGCAGCTGCGCGGCCAGAGCCGCACGCGCCGCGCCATCCAAGGCTTCGGACTTGTTCATCACCAGCAGCGCCGCCTCGCCCAGCGCCTGCTGCTGCGCTTCGGGCAGGGGCTGGCCGACCGCCAGTGCGGCAGCATCGAGCACCATCACCATCGGTTGCACCGCCAGCACGCCCTGCCAGGGCGCCGCACGCAGTTGCGCCAGCAGTTGCGCGGGATGGCCGAGGCCGGACGGCTCGATGAACAGTCGCTGCGGCCGCGCCTTGCGCAGCAGCCGGCCGAGGCCGACCTGAAACGGCGCGCCATTCACGCAGCACAGGCAGCCACCGGCGACCTCGCCCAGGGCGATGCCGTCCTCGTCGCGGGACAGCAGCGCGGCGTCGAGCCCCACCTGGCCGAATTCGTTGACCAGCACCGCCCAGCTTTCGCCTGCGGGACGTTGCGCCAGCAAGGACTGCAGCAGGCTGGTCTTGCCGGCCCCGAGGGGGCCGGCGATGAGATGAGTCGGGATCTGCTTCAACATTCGCCCATGGTGCCGCCTGACGCTCGCCGGGAAAAGCGCTAGAGTCGCGGCTTCCCCTCGCCACCCCGGATCGATCATGCGCCTGTTGCTGCCTTTTGCTCTCGCCTGCCTGCCCCTGTTCGCCCACGGCGAGGCCTGCGTGGTGCATACCCAGGGCAAGCAGGTCGACGTGAAGGTCTGCCAGCAGAACCGCACCATCCCGGAAAAACTCTTCCGCGAGGGTTTCTGCCAACCGCAGCTGAAGGACCAGAAGGTCGAGGTGACCTACGCCGAAAACTGCCCCAGCGGCGCCTTCGGCGTCTGCGAGAACGCCCAGACCCAGGGCGTGCCCTATCGTCAGGACATCCACTACTACGGCGTGGCCAGCGATGCGCGCATTCTCCAGCCGTTCTGCGAGCAGCAGAGCAACGGCCACTGGCGCAAACCCCAGTAACGGTCATCGCCCTGTCACACGCTTCGGGCCTACTGTCCCCGGGTACCTCACACCCTCCCGGCGCCCCACGCCGGACATGATCTTGGTGAATTGGGCCGCTCTCCCCGGGCGGCCTATTTTTTTGCCCGGGCGACACCTCAACCCAGCCAGTCGAGCGTGAGCAGCAGGCGGCGCTCGCCGGGTGCCGGCAACGGCGAGCGGTGGATGATGCCGGAGCCAAGATTGCCGGCCCATTTCTCACCCTTGAACAGGCCTACGTCACCCGCCGCCATCTGGCGGATCTCCGCCCGGCTGGCCGGTTCGGCCGCCGCGTCGCCCAGCCGCGCGCGGGCCATGGCCCACTCCTCCAGCCACTGGCTGGCGGGCCCCGCATAGGTGGTGACCAGACGCAGCGGTACGTGATCGACGTGGAAGCGCGGACACATGGCCTTGTCCAGGCTGCGCAGGCGCAGGCCGATACGCTGCGCGCCGGTCAGGCAGGCGAAGGCTTCGGCCAGCCATTGCAGGTCGCTGCGAAACAGCGTGCAACCCTCAAGCATGGCGTACTGGCGCAGCAGGTCGCCCAGTTCGACGCGCTCCTCGAGCACATCCAGGCTCTGCGTCAGGTCCAGCGGCTGGGCGCTCAACCAACCGGCAAAGGTGCTGATCTCCGGGTACAGCGTACGTTGCCAGACGGCCAGATTGACGTCTTCCTTGAGCACCTCGGCGAGCACCTGCGGATCGCCGCCAAGCACCTGCCGCGGCCAGGCCGGGGTTTCGAGGGCGAGCATCAGGCGCCGGCCTCCCAGGGTTCGAAGGGATCGGGCAGGCGTTTCCAGGCGGTGGTGCCGGCGGCCATTTCCTCGTCATCCAGCAGGCAATGGTCCAGTTCGCCGAACAGCCGCTGGAAGTCCAGGTTCTGCCCGATGAATACCAGCTCCTGGCGGCAATCGCCGCTGTCCTCGCGCCAGTGGCGCAGCACGCTCTGCAGCTCGGTGGTGTCCTGTGGCCAGTGTTCGCGCGGGATAAAGCGCCACCAGCGTCCGGCCAGGCCGTGGCGCATCAGGCCACCGGCCTGGGACCAACTGCCCGCCTCGCGGTAGCGGCTGGCGAGCCAGAAGAAGCCCTTGGAGCGCAACAACCGGCCGTTGCTCCAGGGCCGGGCGAGAAAGTCATGAAAGCGCTGCGGGTGGAAGGGCCTGCGCGCCCGATAGACGCTGGAGGAAATGCCGTAGGCTTCCGTCTCCGGCAGGTGCTCGCCGCGCAGCTCCTTGAGCCAGCCCGGCGCTCGCTCGGCGCGCTGGAAGTCGAAGCGGCCGGTGTCGAGGATACGCGCCAGCGGCACCTGGCCCATGACCATGGGCTGGATATCGGCGTCGGGATTGAGCCTGCGCAGGATCGCCAGCAGCTCGTCGCGCTCGGCGCTGCCGATCAGGTCGATCTTGCTCACCAGGATCACGTCGGCGAACTCCACCTGCTCCACCAGCAGGTCGCTGAGCGAGCGCTCGTCGTCCTCGCCCAGGGTTTCACCCCGTTCGGCGAGGCTGTCGGCGCCCTGGTAGTCGGCGAGGAAGTTCAGCCCGTCGACCACCGTGACCAGCGTGTCCAGCCGAGCCAGGTCCGACAGGCTGCGGCCCTGCTCGTCGCGGAAGGTGAAGGTCTCGGCCACTGGCAGCGGCTCGGAGATGCCGGTGGACTCGATCAGCAGATAGTCGAAGCGGCCTTCGCCGGCGAGGCGGCTGACCTCTTCCAGCAGGTCTTCGCGCAAGGTGCAGCAGATGCAGCCGTTGCTCATCTCCACCAGGCGCTCCTGGCCGCGGTTGAGGCTGACGTCGCGCTGCACCTCGCGGCCGTCGATGTTGATTTCGCTCATGTCGTTGACGATGACCGCGACCTTGAGATTCTCGCGGTTCTTCAGGACGTGGTTGAGCAGCGTGCTCTTGCCGGCGCCAAGGAAGCCGGACAGCACAGTTACGGGAAGTGGCGCATTCATCACGGTGGGACTCCAGGGAAATCAGGCTTCGCGGACGTGCAGTTCGCGCCGTTCCTGGCGCTCCTTGGCCTCGATGCACAACGAGGCGGTGGGGCGCAGCAGCAGGCGGCGCAGGCCGATCGGTTCGCCGGTTTCCTCGCACCAGCCGTAGTCGCCCCGGGCCAGGCGCTCCAGCGCCTGGTCGATCTTGTCGAGCAGCTTCTTCTCGCGCTCCAGCAGGCGCAGTTGCCACTGGCGCGCCTCCTCGCGGCTGGCGACATCGGCCTCATCGCTGGCCCGCTCGGTGTCCTGCAACGCCTGGAATTCCTCGTCGATGCGCCCCTGCAACTCGTCACGCTGGTCCAGCAGCAGCGCGCGGAAATAGCCCTGTTGCGCCTCGCTCATGTAGGCCTCGCCGGGCTGGGCAAGCAGTTCCTGTTCGGTCATGACCGTCTCCGGAAGGGCGTGATCTTTATGTTATATTATAACGATGCATTGCCCGCAATCGGGAATCGACAGCCGCCCGACGACGTGCGATACCGATGTTCCGCTCCACCCGCCCGCCGAGACCTTCGATGCTGCGCCGCGCCCTGCTGCTCTGCCTGTTCGCTCCCTTCGCCCACGCCAGCGGTTCCGCGCCACTGCCTTTTCCCGGCGAGGAACCGGCGCGCTGCGCCTGGTCGGCTTCGGTGCTGGCCTGCATGGACGGTTCGGGGAATCTCTACAGCGTCGCCACCCAGGGCCACGACACCTACCTGCGCGGCTTCGAGGCGAGCAGCGGCCGGCGCTGGGCGCAGACCGGCACGCGCTACGGCAGCCTGACCTTCTTCAGCGGAGTGGCCAGCGACGGCCAGGTATGGGTCGGTACCAGCCGCGGCATCGGCTGGACCAACGTCAGCCGCTTCAGCAGCTCGTCAGGCGACAGCGCCCGGCTGACCTGCGGGCGCGTGAGCGGCTGCAAGCAGCAGGAGCGCTGAAGAACCCATTGCGGGATCGCCGGGAAGCAAATACGTTATATTATAACAATAGCCAGCCGTGATCCGCCCATGACCACCCCGCTTCCCGACATCGCCTGCCAATCCACCCGCCTGCCCATCCCGCTCGACTGGGTCGGCATGCAGGGCATCGCCGTGCCGCTGCGTATCGCCGGCGAGCGAGTCGCCGCATACGCCGACGCCGGTGTCAGCCTCGACGAAGCCGATGCGCGCGGCATCCACATGTCGCGGCTGTACCTGGCGCTGGAAGCACTGGCAGAAACCGAGCTTTCGCCGATGCTGCTAAGTGACCTGCTCAGACAGTTCCTGCGCAGCCACGCGCAGCTGTCCCGACGCTCCAGCCTGGCACTGCGTTTCGACCTGATGCTGCGGCGCCCGGCGCTGGTCAGCCCGTTGAGCGGTTGGAAGCGCTACCCCTGCGAGATCCACGCGCAACTGGAAGACGACGCGATGCAACTGGAGCTGCGCTTGACCCTGCCTTACTCCTCGACCTGCCCCTGCTCGGCGGCGCTGGCGCGCCAACTGATCCAGGAGCGTTTCGACGCCGACTTCGCCGGCCGCCCGCTGAAAGCCAGCGAGGTACGTGCCTGGCTCGGCAGCCCGCAGGGCATAGTCGCCACGCCGCACAGCCAGCGCAGCGAGGCCCGGCTGCACCTGCGACTCGCCCCAGCCGCGACGGCATTCGCTTTCAGCGAGCTGATCGATCACGCCGAAGACGCCCTTGGCACCGCCGTGCAGACGGCGGTGAAGCGTGCCGACGAGCAGGCCTTCGCCCTGGCCAACGGGCAGAACCTGATGTTCTGCGAGGACGCCGCACGCCGGCTGCACCGGGCGCTGGTGCCGCGAGAAGAGGTGTCGGGCTTCGAGGTGCGTGTGGTGCATGCGGAAAGCTTGCACGCCCACGATGCGGTGGCGGTGAGTCGCTGGGAACGCGACTAGGCGGCGAGGTCCAGCGCCAGGCGGATCTGGTCGCGGCACTGGATGCCGCTTTCGAAGATCGGCTCGGGGTAATGCCGCACGAAGTAATCCGGATCGATACCGACGATGCGGAAGCCGACCCGCTGGTACAGGCCGAGCTGCGCCAGGCTGGAGTTGCCGGTGGCAATGGTCAGGCGCTGCAGCCCGGCGTCGCGCGCCTGCTCGATGGCGGCCAGCAGCAGGCGACGGCCCAGGCCACGCTCCTGCCATTCATCTTCCACCGCGAGGCTGGTGATCTCGGCGACGCCGGGTTCGCGCGGCGTCAGCGTGAGGACGCCGCGCACGGAGTCCGCCTCGTTCAGCGCCAGCAGGCGGGAGTCGTACAGATAGCTCTCGATCTGATCGCGACTGGGGTCGGCCTTGAGCAGCAAGGACCAGGGCGCCTGTGCGGGCGACAATTCGACGAGGGACAGGTCCGGGAAGAAGTTCACCATGATTCATCTACCAAAGAGCCAGTGGGGACAGGGGGTTTAGCTCCCCGTGCTCCTCGATGCAAGCATTTTGCCCCGCGCCAGAAACGCATCGAGCCCGCCGAAGCGGGCCCGATGCAGGGGCAGAAAAGACTCAGGAGTAGATGTCGCGCCGGCTCCAGGGCACCTCCTGGCTGCCGTCGGCGTACGGCTTGCTGGCGAGAATCTGGTGCAGGTTGATCCAGCCCTTCTTGAAGCCATAGGCGCAACCGGCCAGGTACAGGCGCCAGATGCGCAGGGCCTGGTCGGGCACCAGTTTCGCCGCCTCGGCCAGCTTCGCTTCGAGGTTGGCGCTCCAGAAGTCCAGGGTGCGCGCGTAGTGCAGGCGCAGGCCTTCGACGTCGACCACTTCCAGTCCCGCCTCGCTCATGCGCGCCACGGCCAGTGACAGGTGCGGCAGCTCGCCATGGGGGAACACGTAGCGGTCGATGAAATCCCCGGCGCCGCGCCCCACCGGACGGCCATCGGTATGGCTGGAGGTGATCCCGTGGTTCATCACCAGTCCACCCGGGCGCACCGCATCATACAGTTGCTGGAAGTAGAGCCCGAGGTTGGCGTGGCCGACGTGCTCGAACATGCCGACGCTCACCACCTTGTCGTATCGGCCGTCACGCGGCAGGTCGCGGTAATCCAGCAGCTCCAGCGTCACCTGGTGTTCCAGGCCCTCGGCCTTGACCCGCTCGCGACCGAGCTTGAGCTGCTCCTCGCTGAGGGTAATGCCGTGCACCTGCACGCCAAATTCTCGCGCGGCCAGGCGCGCCAGCCCGCCCCAGCCGCAGCCGACATCGAGCAACTTCTCGCCCGGCTTCAGCCGCAGCTTGCGGCACAGGTGGCGCAGCTTGGCCAACTGGGCCGTGGCCAGGTCCTCGGTGCCGGTCTCGTAGTAGGCGCACGAGTACACCATCTCCGGGTCGAGCCAGAGCTGGTAGAACGCATTGGACAGGTCGTAGTGGTAATGGATGGCCTCGGCGTCGGTGGCCTTGTCGTGGCTTTCGCGAACGTAGTGGGCATCGCCGTCGTCGTCGTCGCCCAGCGCGCTGCTCAGGGCATCGGCAGTGGCGATCACTTCACCGATCGGCCCCTCGATGTCCATACGCTTCTCGACGTAGGCGCGACCGAGGATATCGAGACTGGGATGGGTGATCTCAGCCAGCAGGGTCGGATCGCGAACGACGAGCGTCACCTGCGGATCAGGCCCAAGGTCGAAAGCCTGGGCCTCGCCGATGCGGATACGCAGCGGCAACTGCAGGGACAGCAACTCAGAGGGCAGGTTGGCGTTCATGCATACCTCCTGGTCACAGGGCTGAAAAACTATAGACCAGCGTACCCATAGTCTTCCCCTATGGCCTGGCCCGCATAAAAACTATCGTGGCGCCGGCCACCGCGGGACGTGCCGGTTCCTTTGCATTGGAGCCCATTGCGAAGGTGTGCGTTCCCGGAAAATCCGCAGGCTGCAATGGAAGAATAGTTCGCTACGCAAGCGTAGCAGCGGATTCGGGAAGCATCCTTGCCAGCACCGAGATAGAGCCTTTACTGCCCCGCAACGATGACGCTGCTGTGACAGATGGCCGTTGCATTGCACTACACTGGGGCCCTCCGCCCGCCTCCCGGACGGAGATCCTCTGAAGTGAAGGGGGCTGTCTTGACTACCTTTTCCGAGCCGCGACCGGCAGTCCGCACCGTGCTGGTGGGGCTGATGCTGGCGATCTTCCTCGGTGCGCTCGACCAGACCATCGTCGCCGTGTCCCTGCCGGCGATCTCCGCCGGCTTCGGCGACTTCGACCTGCTGGCCTGGGTCATCTCCGGCTACATGGTGGCGATGACCATCTCCATGCCGATCTACGGCAAGCTCGGCGACCTATACGGCCGCCGCGTGCTGATGCTCTTCGCCATCGCCCTGTTCACCTTCGCCTCGCTGCTCTGCGGCGCCGCCCAGAGCATGGAGCAGTTGGTGATCGCCCGGGTCCTGCAAGGCATCGGCGCCGGCGGCATGATGTCGGTGAGCCAGGCGATCATCGGCGACATCGTCCCGCCCCGCGAACGCGGCCGCTACCAGGGCTACTTCAGCAGCATGTACGCGGTGGCGAGCATCGCCGGCCCGGTGCTGGGTGGGCTGCTCACCGAATACCTGTCGTGGCGCTGGGTGTTCCTGATCAACCTGCCGGTGGGCCTGGTCGCCCTCGCGGTATCCCGCCAGACCCTGCGCGGCCTGCCGGTGCCGGGGCGCAAGCCGGTCATCGACTACGTCGGCACGATGCTGATGATCGCCGGTCTGGGCAGCCTGCTGCTGGCGATCACCGAGGTCGGCCAGGGCGCACGCTGGAACGACCCGCAGATGCTCGCGCTGTTCGCCGCCGCAGTGGTGCTGATCGCGCTGTTCGTCGTGCAGGAACGCCGCGCACCGGAGCCACTGGTACCGATGCACCTGTTCGGTATTCGCGCCGCCACGCTGAGCTGGCTGATCAGCTTCTTTGCCAGCTTCCAGGTCATCTCGCTGTCAGTGCTGGTGCCGCTGCGCTTTCAGTCGGTGACCGGCGCGGGCGCCGACAGCGCCGCGCTGCACCTGCTGCCGCTGGCCATGGGCGTACCGGTCGGCGCGTACTGCTGCGGCCGTCTCACGGCGATCATCGGCCGCTACAAACCGCAGATCGTCGGCGGCGCGCTGCTGATGCCACTGGCGATTGCCGGCCTGGCGCTGACGCCGCCGAGCGCATACTTCCTTTCAGGGGTCTGCATGCTGCTCACCGGCATTGCCGCCGGCACGCAATTCCCCACCAGCCTGGTGGCGGCGCAGAGCGCAGTGGAAATGAAGCACCTAGGTGTGGCGACCAGCAACATCACGCTGTTCCGCTCGCTGGGCGGGGCGGTGGGGATCGCACTGATGTCGGCCCTGCTGCTGGCGATGCTGCAACCGCTGGCAGGCGACGCCGGCCATGGCCTGTCGGCCAGCGCCCTGCTGGCCAGCCTGAGCGGCGAAGGCCATGAAGCGCAGCGGCTGGCGCTGGATGGGGTGTTCGGGCACCTGTTCCTGATCAACGCCGGGTTCGGCGCCCTGGCCCTGTTGATCGCCCTGTCACTGCCCGACCACGCACTGCGCGGCCGGAGCAACGATTAGCGAATGGCGCGGGGTCAGTCCTCGTCGTTGAGGTAGCTGACCTTGCGCAGGTCCGGCAGCAGCAGGCAGACCAGCAGCGCCACGCCGCACATGACCGAGACATAGATGTAGAACACCTCCTCCATGCCGATGCTCTTCAGCCCCAGCGCAGCGTACTCGGCGGAGCCACCGAAGATCGCGTTGCCCACCGCGTAGGACAGGCCCACGCCCAGGGCGCGGATCTGCGGCGGGAACATCTCCGCCTTGATCAGGCCGCTGATCGAGGTGTACAGGCTGACGATGGCCATCGCCAGGATGATCAGGCCGAACGCCGCGTAGGGACTGCTGACGGTCTTCAGCGCGGCGAGGATCGGCCAGGTGCAGAGCATGCCCAGGGCGCCGAACCAGAGCATCGAGGTCTTGCGGCCGATACGGTCGGACAGCGCACCGAACAGCGGCTGCATGCACATGTAGCAGAACAGCGCGAAGGTCATCACGCCGCTGGCCACCTTGGCGTCCATCCCGGCGGTGTTCACCAGGTATTTCTGCATGTAGGTGGTGAAGGTGTAGAAGATCAGCGAGCCGCCGGCCGTGAAGCCGAGCACAGTGAAGAAGGCGCGCTTGTGGTGAGTGAACAGCTCGGTGAGCGTGCCCGACTCCTTGCGATTGAGGTTGGACTCCTTGGCCGTTTCACTCAGAGAGCGGCGCAGGTAGAAGGCGATCACCGCGGTGATCGCGCCGACCACGAAGGGAATTCGCCAGCCCCACTCCTTCAGCTCATCGGTGGTCAGCAGTTGCTGCAGGATCACCACCACCAGCACGGCCAGCAACTGGCCACCGATCAGGGTGACGTACTGGAAGGAGGCGAAGAAGCCGCGCTGCCCCTTGAGCGCCACTTCGCTCATGTAGGTCGCGCTGGTGCCGTACTCGCCGCCCACCGACAGCCCCTGGAACAGTCGCGCGAGCAACAGCAACGCCGGCGCCGCGACGCCAATGGTGGCGTAGGTCGGCATGACCGCGATGGCCAGCGAGCCGCCGCACATCATCAGCACCGAGATCATCATCGCGGTCTTGCGGCCCTTCTTGTCGGCGATGCGGCCGAACAGCCAGCCGCCGATGGGGCGCATCAGGAAGCCCGCGGCGAACACCCCGGCGGTGTTGAGCAACTGCACCGTCGGATCGTCCGAGGGGAAGAAGGCGTGGGCGAAGTACAGGGCGGTGAAGGCGTAGACGTAGAAGTCGAACCACTCCACCAGGTTGCCCGACGAGGCGCCGACGATGGCGAGGATGCGCGAGCGGCGCTCATGGGCGGAATACTGCGGTGCGGCAGGTGCGTTCATGGGGATTCTCTTGTCGGTTTAACTGCATCCCGGACGTGAGGACGGAACTCCCTCGCCGCCCTTGCCAGCGAATTGCCGCCAGGCATTTTTCACTGACACAATCAGAAACAGTATAGACGCTTCCGATAGCCGGCTAACGAAATCCGCGGCCTGGACCGGGCCTTTCGGTTCGAATATCGGACACTCACGAACGCGCGTTTGTCGTTTCCGATTGACCGGCCAGTAGCCAGCTTCTATCGTTGGCCCGCTCCCCACCCTGCGGGAGACTTGTCAGGTACCCCTCGCAGGGCCGGAGCCCGACCTTGTCCACAAGACAAGGTCGATTTCCATTCCCCTCGTGTAGCGGCTCAAGCCGCCTGGCCTCGGTGCCCCGTCCACACCCCCGGACGTGCAGGCACCGGGGGAATGTTGATCGTCCCCTCGCACTTCCCTCTCGAATTCCAGCACCCTGAAACGAAAAAAGGCCCCCGAAGGGACCTTTCTCCTGGCGCCTGCGCGCTTATTCCACCGTCACGGATTTAGCCAGGTTGCGCGGCTGGTCGACATCGGTGCCCTTGAGCACGGCGACGTAGTAGGACAGCAGCTGCAGCGGCACGGTGTAGAGAATCGGCGCCAGGCAGTCGTGGATCGCCGGCATGCCCACCACGTGGGTACCCTCGCCGTCGCTGATGCCGCTGCCACCTTCGGCAAAGACCACCAGCTCACCGCCGCGGGCGCGCACTTCCTGCAGGTTGGATTTGAGCTTCTCCAGCAGCTCGTTGTTCGGCGCCACGGTCACCACCGGCATGTCGGCGTCCACCAGGGCCAGGGGGCCGTGCTTCAGCTCGCCGGCCGGGTAGGCCTCTGCGTGGATGTAGGAGATCTCCTTGAGCTTCAGCGCGCCTTCCATCGCCACCGGGTACTGGGCGCCACGACCGAGGAACAGGGTGTGGTGCTTCTCGGCGAACAGCTCGCTGATCTTCTCCACCACCTTGTCCATGGACAGGGCTTCTTCCAGGTGGGTCGGCAGCCGGCGCAGCTCGTTCACCAGCTCGGCTTCGACGCCGTCGTTCAGGCGCTTTTGTACCTGGCCGATACCGAGGGTCAGCAGCAACAGGGCGACCAGTTGGGTAGTGAAGGCCTTGGTGGAGGCCACGCCGATTTCCGGCCCGGCGTTGGTCAGCAGGGTCATGTCCGACTCGCGCACCAGAGAGCTGGTGGCGACGTTGCAGATCGCCAGGCTGGACAGGAAGCCCAGCTCCTTGGCGTAGCGCAGCGCGGCCAGGGTGTCGGCGGTTTCGCCGGACTGGGAGATGGTGACGAACAGGGAATCCGGGTGCACCGCGACCTTGCGGTAGCGGAACTCGCTGGCCACTTCGACCTGGCAGGGAATGCCGGTCAGGCTTTCCAGCCAGTAACGGGCGACCATACCGGCGTGGTAGCTGGTGCCGCAGGCGACGATCTGCACGGTGCGCACCTTGGCCAGCAGCTCGCGGGCCTGCGGGCCGAAGTTGTCCACCAGCACCTGCCCGCTGCCCAGGCGACCTTCCAGGGTGCGCTGCACCACGGCCGGCTGCTCGTGGATTTCCTTGAGCATGAAGTGGCGGTAGCCGCCCTTGTCGGCCGCCTCGGCGCCCTCGTGGTAGCGCACTTCCTCGCGCTGCACCGGGTTGCCGTTGACGTCCCACAGCTGCAGGCCGTCGCGACGAATCTCGGCGATGTCGCCCTCTTCCAGGTAGATGAAGCGGTCGGTCACCTGGCGCAGCGCCAGCTGGTCGGAGGCGAGGAAATTCTCGCCATGGCCCAGGCCCACCACCAGCGGGCTGCCGCTGCGGGCGGCCAGGATACGGTCGGGCTGCTTGCTGCTGATCACCGCCAGGCCGTAGGCGCCGTGCAATTCCTTGACGACGGCCTTGAGCGCGACGGTCAGGTCGCCCAGCTCACCCAGGCGTAGATGCAGCAGGTGGGCAATGACCTCGGTGTCGGTCTGCGAGGTGAACTCGTAGCCACGCGCCTTGAGCATTTCGCGCAGGGGCTCGAAGTTCTCGATGATGCCGTTGTGCACCACGGCCACTTCACCACGGGAGAAGTGCGGGTGGGCGTTGGCCTCGGTCGGCGCGCCGTGGGTGGCCCAGCGAACGTGGGCGATCCCCAAACGACCGAGCAGCGGCTGCTCTTCGAGGGCCTGCTCAAGGCTGGAAACCTTGCCTGCGCGACGGCGGCGGTCCAGCGCACCGTCAGCCTGGATCACCGCCACACCGGCGCTGTCGTAGCCACGGTATTCCAGGCGCTTGAGGCCTTCGACGAGGATCGGGGTGATATTGCGCTCGGCGATGGCGCCTACGATTCCACACATGGTTTGGTCTCCTTAGTCTTCGCAGCGCGCGCGGATCACTTTCACGCCGCGCGCCTGGATCAGTTCGAACGCTTCATCGCTCAGGCGTTCGTCGGTAATCAGGGTCTGGACGCTGCTCCAGGGCAGCTCCAGGTTGGGAATACGCCGGCCCAGCTTGTCGGCCTCGGCCATGACGATCACCTCGCGGGCGACCTCGGCCATGACCCGGCTCAGGCCCAGCAGTTCGTTGAAGGTCGTGGTGCCGCGCTCGATGTCCAGGCCGGTGGCGCCGATGAACAGCTGATCGAAATCGTAGGAGCGCAACACCTGTTCGGCCACCTGGCCCTGGAACGATTCGGAATGCGGGTCCCAGGTGCCGCCGGTCATCAGCAGCACCGGTTCGCGCTCCAGCTCGCGCAGGGCATTGGCCACGCTCAGGGAGTTGGTCATCACCACCAGGCCGGGCTTGCGGCCCAGTTCCGGGATCAGCGCGGCCGTCGTGCTGCCACTGTCGATGATGATCCGCGCGTGCTCGCGGATGCAGGCGGCTGCTGCCCGGCCGATGGCCTGCTTGTAGCGCGACAGCGGCTGGCTCGGCTCGGCGATCAGCTCATGGGGCATCGGCACCGCGCCGCCGTAGCGGCGCAGCAGCAGGCCGTTGCCTTCCAGGGCGGCCAGGTCCTTGCGGATGGTCACCTCGGAGGTGGCGAAGCGGCGCGCGAGGTCGTCCACGCTGACCTCGCCCTGGTCGGCGAGCAGCGCCAGGATGTCGTGGCGGCGTTGGGGGGTATTGCGTTTCGACATGAACGATTAAGTTTCGATTCGAAAGATAAGTGTGCGAATCAAAACCTATGTTGTTTCGTTCGTCAAGAATTTCTGGCACGAACGGAAGCGATCTTCTGTAGGAGCGAGCCCCGTTCGCGATACTCACCGGCGGTGCAGGGGTTCGCGAGCAATCTCGCTCCTGCAGGAAACGCAGTGTGCTCAGTCGACTTCGAGACGGTTACGCCCGCCGCGCTTGGCACGGTACAGCGCCTGGTCGGCTCGCTCGAATACCGTTTCGGCGCGCTCGCCTTCGCGGAAGGCCGTGAGGCCCGCCGAGCAGGTGATGCTCAACCGTTCCCCCTTGAAGTGGAACGGGCAGGCTTCGATGGCGCCGCGCAGCACGTCGAGCAACTGCTGTCCGCCTTCCAGCGGCGTGGCGGGCAGCAGCACGACGAACTCCTCGCCGCCGAAGCGGGCGATGAAGTCGGTCTTGCGCACGCGCTTGGCCAGCTCGTTGGCGATGATCTTCAGCACCTTGTCGCCGGCGAGGTGGCCGAAGTCGTCGTTGATCCGCTTGAAATGGTCGACGTCCAGCACTGCCAGCAGCAGGTCGCCGCCGTAGCGCTGCCAGCGCGCCACTTCCAGGTCCAACCGCTCGGTGAGCGCGGCGCGGTTGGGCAGGCCGGTCAGGGCGTCGGTCATGGCCTTCTGGCGCTGGTCCTCGATGTTCGCCTGGAAGGTGCGGGCCTCCTCTTCCATGCTGGCGACGCGAGTCACCAGTGACTGGATGCGCTCGCTTACTTCGCGCTCACGGACCTCGCGCTCCTCGCGGAAGCGGTCCATCGTGCCGACCAGGCCTTGCAGGCGTGACTCGACATGGCGCTTGAGACCCTCCAGGTCAGTGGCCTCCAGCACGCTTTCCTGCAGCCCGCTGACCTGCTCGCGCAGGCTATCGTCCAGATCGCGGGCGCTGGAGCTGGAGCCGCTGTGGTTCTCCTGGACGGCCTGCAGGCCGTCGAGGAAAGCCCCCAGGCGTTCGTTGAGCTGGTGCAGGTAGCCTTCGAACTCGTGCTGGCCGCTGTCGTTGAGCGAGAGTACGAGGACGCCCAGGTCATCCAGCACCGGCACCAGTTCGTACCAGTTGAGGCTGCCGTGGATCCGCGAACGCAGCGCCTCGGCCTGGACCTGCTGGGCGGCCGGCAGGTGCATCTCGTCCAGCAGGCGTAGCAGGCTCGCCTCGATATGCGGCGCCACCGCGCTGTAGCCGGGCTCCGGACGAGGCGGCAAGGCGTAGGGGTCATTGGCCTGGCGCGCGTCTTCGGGCGTGCCGAACAACCCCGGCGGTACCGGCAGGCTGTCGAGCAGGCTGGAATCATCGTGGCGGGCTGACTCTACTGCAGTCGGCCTGTCGATGACCTGCACAGGGGCGAAAGGCTCCGATCGCACGACCGGCGAAGGCGCGGCGGCAGACTCCGGCGCTACCGCCCGTGAGGCCACCTCGACTGGCGCCACGACGTGCTCGATCACCGTTGCAGCGCCGGCCGCCTCCGCAGGTGCAGGTGCAGGTGCAGCAGATGGAATTTCGCTGGGCGGTGGAAGATCCACCGCCGCTTCCGTCACCGGCGTTCTGTCTGCCGGGGCGGCTGGTGTGCTGGATGCCGAGTTCGGCTCCTCCACCTCATCGCCGTCACGGCTGCCGAACAGCCGCTGCAGGAAACCGGGGCGCTGCTCCCCGCCACCGTTGCCGAAATGATCCAGCACCTGGCGCTGCAGACGACTCAGTTCGCCCAGCAGCGCGGGAAGCTCGCGGGAGGAACTGCCACGGCTGGGAATGTCCTTGGACAGGCGCTTGAGCGGCTTGCGCACGTCGCCCGGCATGTCCAGGGACAGCAGTTGCTGCGACAGCTGGCTGAGCGCGGCGACATTCTGTTCGATGCGCTGCTGGCGGCGCTGCTCGGAGTCGAGCACGGCCTTTTCCAGCTGCGGGATCAGGCGCGACAGGCCGGCGTCCATGTCGTCGCGGCGCAGCACTTCGCGCAGCTCCTTCATGCAGGCGTCCACCGCCTTGTCGCTGCCTTCGGCCGCCAGGCTGCTGCGCACCAGGCCGCGACGCAGCAGGTCGAGGCGAGCATCCCAGCGGCGCTCGAGCTTCTCCTGCTGTTCGAGGTTATCCAGGTATTTCTGTTTCCAGCGCTGGTCGTCGTCGCGACTCATTCAGGGTCCTCGCCGCGCAAGGCGAGCGACGAGGACGAACGCAGGGCATCCGGCAGGCGGATTTCCACGGCCACGGGCAGGTGGTCGGAAATCGGGTGCGGGAGGACACTGACGCGTTCCAGCGCCAGCTCGGAACTGAGCAGGATGTGGTCCAGGCAGCGCTGCGGGCGCCAACTGGGGAAGGTGGCCTCGACCTGCGGGGCGATGAGCTGGAGGTCGCGCAATGGCGAGCTTTCCAGCAGGTCGGTGGCATGGGTGTTCATGTCGCCCATCAGCACGTGATGGCGGTAGTCCTGCAGCAGCTCGCGGATATAGGCGAGCTGGCGGGTGCGGGTCCGGGCGCCGAGGGCCAGGTGCATCATCACCACGGCCAGCGCGTCCTTGCCTTCGCCGAAACGCATGAGGATCGCGCCGCGGCCGGGCGGGCCGGGCAGCGGGTGGTCTTCCAGCGCAGTGGGCTGCAGGCGGCTGAGCAGGCCGTTGCTATGCTGGGCGATGCGCCCGAGATTGCGGTTGAGCTGCTGGTACCAGTAGGGGAAGGCACCGAGCTGTGCCAAGTGCTCGACCTGGTTGATGTTGCCGGAACGGATGCTGCCGCCGTCGGCTTCCTGCAGGGCGACCACGTCGTAGTCGGAGAGCAGTTCGCCGATGCGCTGCAGGTTGGTAGCGCGACCGGCGGCGGGCAGCAGGTGCTGCCAGCCGCGGGTCAGGTAGTGACGGTACCTTTCGGTACTGATGCCGACCTGGATGTTGAAGCTGAGCAGGCGCAGCCGGCCGTCGTCGGGCAGGCCGGCGGAAGTCCCCTGGGCCGTATTCACCCGAGGGACGCAGGCTCCCGCGACACGCTCACGAGTCCGCCGGCGCAGCATCGTCATCGACCCTTACTGAGCGGCCTTGGCGCTGGCGCGTTCCTTGGCGATCAGCTGGTCCGCCAGCTGCAGCGCCTCGTCCGGGCCACCGGCCGAGCCGATGTCGAAGCGGTATTTGCCATTGACCACCAGGGTCGGCACGCCGCTGATCTGATAGGCCATCGCCAGTTTCTTGGCTTTCTCGATCTGGCCCTTGATGGCGAACGAGTTGTAGGTGCTGAGGAACTTGTCCTTGTCCACGCCCTGCTCGGCGACGAAGTCAGCCATTTCTTCCGGAGTGGTCAGGGCCTTGGGATTGTTGTGCAGCTTCTCGAAGATGGCGTGGTGCACCTTCTTCTCCACACCCATGGATTCCAGGGTCAGGAACAGTTGGCCGTGGATATTCCACAGGCCGCCGAACATGGCCGGGATACGCACGAAGTGAACGTCGGCCGGCAGCTTCTCGACCCACGGGTTGATGGTCGGTTCGAACGCATAGCAGTGCGGGCAGCCGTACCAGAACAGCTCCACCACCTCGATCTTGCCGGGCTGGGAGACCGGGACGGCCTGGTTCAGCTCGGTGTAGTTCTTGCCCGCTTCGAAGTCGGCGGCGTTCGCGTTGACGGCGAACAGGCCGGCGAAGGCAAGAGCGGCGGTGAAAATCAGGTTACGCATGGTTCACTCCTTGGCTGAGCGGAACCGCCGCGCTGCCGCGCGGCGGGATGAAGCGGTTTGACCGGAGGGGCCAGACACGGTTCCAGCATTGTAGTGGCGGAGGATGCAAAAAAGGGTGGCCGAGGCCACCCTTTTTTTCGAAGCAGTTTTTCGATCCGGCGTTGGAGCCGGCCGGCTGCTTAGTGCAGGCCTTCGATGTAGCTGGAGATCGCAGCGATGTCCTTGTTGGACAGCTTGGCGGCGATGCTGCGCATGATCATGGCGTCGCCGTCGTTGGTGCGCTCGCCTTCGCGGAAGGCGGTCAGCTGCTTGGCGGTGTAGGCCGCGTGCTGGCCACCCAGATGCGGGAAGCCGGCTTCGGCGTTGCCCTGGCCAGCCGGGTTGTGGCAACCGGTGCAGGCCGGCATGCCTTCGGCGAGCTTGCCGCCGCGGAACAGGGCTTCACCCTGGGCGACCAGCTTGGGATCGGCGGCGCCGACGCTGCCGTTCTGGCTGGAGAAGTAGGCGGCGATGTCGGCCAGGTCTTCGTCGCTGAGGTTGGTCAGCAGGCCGGTCATTTCCAGCACGGTGCGCTTGCCGTCCTTGATGTCGTGCATCTGCTTGAGCAGGTAACGCTCACCCTGCCCGGCCAGTTTCGGGAAGTTGGGCGCCATGCTGTTGCCATCGGCACCGTGGCAGGCACCACAGACAGCAGCTTTCGCCTGACCGGCCTTGGCATCGCCAGCGGCGTGCGCCACACCGACAAGACCCAGGGTCAACAGCAGACTCACGATCAATTTGTTCATCAGCTAATCCAATAACGGCTAAGGGTGAAAGAGTAAGGCCTGAGAAGTTACTTCGACATCCACTGGATAATTGTCTGGTAATCCTCGGCGCTGCAGTCGGTGCACAGGCCGCGAGGCGGCATCGCGTTGAAACCGTTGGTCACATGTTGCACCAGCGTGTCCATGCCCTTGTCCAGGCGCGGCTTCCAAGCGGTGGCGTCGCCCTTCTTCGGCGCCATTGGCAACTGACCATTGTGGCAGGCGCCACAGGCTCTGTTGAAAACGGCTTCCGGATCCTGGGCCGCCAGGGCGCTGGACGCCAGCGCTGCAACGATGGCTGCGAACAGCAGTTTCTTCATGATTATCCTCATCGCAGGGAACATCCGCGTTCTTGATTGCGCGGACTCCAACGTTCCCGTGTGGCTCGACCCTGGGGGATAAAGCGCACACAAAATCCGCGGCATTATATACTTCAGATGCCCAAACGGAAACGAAACCGCCCCCCGCGACACCGCGTCGCACCCGCCGCGAAGTTACCCATGTCCTCGAATAACGCTACGAAAAACCCGATTCTCGGCCTCTGCCAACAGGCCACTTTCCTCATTTCCGCCGCCAAGGTGAACCAGTGCCCGGAAGACTCCGGCCTGGAAGTCGCCTTCGCCGGCCGCTCCAACGCGGGCAAGTCCAGCGCGTTGAATGCGCTGACCCACGCGAACCTGGCGCGCACTTCCAAGACCCCCGGCCGCACCCAGTTGCTGAACTTCTTCCGCCTGGATGACCAGCGCCGCCTGGTCGACCTGCCCGGCTACGGCTACGCCAAGGTGCCGATTCCGCTGAAGCTGCACTGGCAGCAGCACCTGGAAGCTTATCTCTCCAGCCGCAATGCGCTAGCCGGCGTGGTGCTGATGATGGATATCCGTCATCCGCTGACCGATTTCGACCGCCTGATGCTCGACTGGGCCCAGGCCAGCCAGCTGCCGATCCACGTGCTGCTGACCAAGGCCGACAAGCTGGCCTACGGCGCGGCGAAGAACGCGTTGCTCAAGACCCGCAAGGAAATCCTCGACGGCTGGGGCGATGTCGCCACCCTGCAACTGTTCTCGGCGCCCAAGCGCCAGGGTGTGGAAGAGGCGCAATTGGTCCTGGCCGGCTGGCTGGGGCTGCTGGATGAGGAAGAAGAGGAGGCCGGCGAGGAGGCCTGAGGCCGAATCGCAGGCAAAAAAAACCCCGAGCTTCGTATGGGGAGGGGGAAGTTCGGGGTTTAAGTCCGGACCGCTAGGGCGGGGTCCAGTAATCTGCCAACACTAAACACTGCAAAGGAGCATCGAAGGGCTTCACCAGCCATTCACGAGTTCTGACTCAGCTCTTTGTGGGAAAGTTCAGCAGGTCACAAAAGATTTTTTCCGGCAGGCCCGAAAGCGCTCGGCAAATCGAGCCGGAAAGCCCGGCTGGCGTGCTTTCCGACCGCTCGTCCAGCCGATCAGTGGGCCTCGTCCCAGTTCGCTCCCACACCTGCTTCGACGACCAGCGGTACGTCCAGTTCCGCCGCACCGCTCATAAGTGGCCGAATGCCATCGCGAGCCTGGTCGACCAGGTCCTCGCGCACTTCCAGCACCAGTTCGTCGTGAACCTGAAGGATGACGCGGGCATCGATGGCGCTTTCCTGCAGCCAGTTATCCACAGCCACCATGGCGCGTTTCATGATGTCCGCCGCCGTGCCCTGCATCGGCGCGTTGATCGCGGTGCGCTCGGCGGCCTTGCGCATGGCGCCGTTCTTCGAGGCGATTTCCGGCAGGTACAGGCGACGGCCGAACAGGGTCTCGACGAAGCCCTGCTCGGCGGCCTGGGCGCGGGTACGCTCCATATAGGCCAGCACGCCCGGATAGCGAGCGAAGTAGCGGTCGATGTAGGCCTGGGCTTCCTTGCGTTCGACGCCGATCTGCTTGGCCAGGCCGAAGGCGCTCATGCCGTAGATCAGGCCGAAGTTGATCGCCTTGGCGCTGCGGCGCTGGTCGGAGGTCACGTCATCCAGCGGCACGCCGAAGACTTCGGCGGCGGTGGCGCGGTGCACGTCGCGATCATGGCGGAAGGCGTCCAGCAGGCCTTCGTCCTTGGCCAGGTGAGCCATGATGCGCAGCTCGATCTGCGAGTAGTCCGCCGCCAGCAGCTTGTAGCCCTGGGGCGCGACGAAGGCCTGGCGGATGCGCCGGCCCTCGGCGGTTCGAATCGGGATGTTCTGCAGGTTCGGGTCGCTGGAGGACAGCCGGCCGGTGGCCGCCACCGCCTGGTGGTAACTGGTGTGGATGCGCCCGGTGCGCGGGTTGATCTGGTCTGGCAGCTTGTCGGTATAGGTGCTCTTGAGCTTGCTCAGGGAGCGGTACTGCATGATCACCTTGGGCAGTTCGTAATCCTGCTCGGCCAGTTCCGCGAGGACGTTCTCGGCGGTGGACGGCTGGCCGGTGGCGGTCTTCGACAGAACCGGCAGGCCGAGCTTTTCATAAAGGATGGCGCCCAGCTGCTTGGGCGAGCCGAGGTTGAACTCTTCGCCTGCCAGGTCGAAGGACTGGCGCTGCAGCTCGACCATCTTCTCGCCCAGCTCGACGCTCTGCTTGCCCAGCAGGTTGGCATCGACCAGCGCTCCGTTGCGCTCGATACGCGCCAGCACCGGCACCAGCGGCATCTCGATCTCGGTCAGGACCTTGGCCAGCGAGGGGATGGCCTCCAGCTTCTGCCACAGGGTCTGGTGCAGGCGCAGGGTGACGTCGGCGTCTTCCGCGGCGTAGGGGCCGGCCTGTTCCAGGGCGATCTGGTCGAAGGTCAGCTGCTTGGCGCCCTTGCCGGCGATGTCCTCGAAGCGGATGGTGCTGTGGCCGAGGTACTTCAGCGCCAGGCTGTCCATATCGTGACGGGTCGCGGTGGAGTCCAGCACGTAGGATTCGAGCATGGTGTCGAAGGCGATGCCCTGCACGGCGATGGGCGTCGAGGCGTTGGCCAGGACGTTCATGTCGTACTTGGCGTGCTGGCCGACCTTGCGCTTCTTCGGATCCTCCAGCAGCGGCTTGAGCGCCTTGAGCACGTCATCGCGGTCCAGCTGGGCCGGCACCCCCATGTAGCTGTGCGCCAGCGGTACGTAGGCGGCTTCACCCTCCGTGACCGCGAAGGACACGCCCACCACCTGCGCCTGCTGCGGGTCGAGGCTGGTGGTCTCGGTGTCGAAGGCGATCAGGTCGGCAGCTTCCAGCTTCTTCAGCCAGGCATCGAACTGGCTCTGCTCCAGGACAGTCTCGTAACGCTTCTCCGCCGTCGCAGCCGGGGCCTCTTCCAGCGCCAGTTGCGGACTTCCGGCCTTGGCCGCCTGGCGCTGCAGGTCATCCAGCCCGGTCTTGAACTCCAGGGTACGGTACAGCTCGGTCAGCGCCTCACGGTCTGGCTCGCCGGGGTGAAGGGCATCGATCTCGATGTTCAGTTCGACATCGCACTTGATGGTCGCGAGCTTGTAGGACAGATAGGCCATGTCCTTGTGCTCTTCGAGCTTGGCCGGCAGGCCCTTGGCGCCGCGGATCGGCAGCTCGGGCACCTTGTTCAGGCTGGCGTAGAGCACATCCAGGCCGCCACCCACGCCGGTGAGCAGGCCGAGGGCGGTCTTTTCGCCGACGCCGGGCACGCCGGGAATGTTGTCGACCTTGTCGCCCATCAGCGCGAGGTAATCGATGATCAGCTCAGGACCGACACCGAATTTCTCCTTCACGCCATCCACGTCGAGCACGCTACCGGTCATGGTGTTGACCAGCGTAATGTGCCCGTCGACCAGCTGCGCCATGTCCTTGTCGCCGGTGGAGATCACCACCGCCCGACCGCCAGCCGCGCTCTGCCGGGCGAGGGTGCCGATCACGTCATCCGCTTCCACTCCTTCCACGCAGAGCAGGGGCAGGCCGAGGGCGCGTACCGTGGCGTGCAACGGCTCCACCTGCACTCGCAGGTCGTCCGGCATCGACGGGCGGTTGGCCTTGTATTCGGCGAACATCTCGTCGCGGAAGGTTCCGCCCTTGGCATCGAAGACCACCGCGAAAGGGCTGTCCGGGTACTGCTTGCGCAGGCTCTTGAGCATGTTCAGCACGCCCTTCACCGCACCCGTGGGCATGCCGGTGGAGGTCATCAGCGGCGGCAGGGCATGGAAGGCGCGATACAGGTAGGACGAGCCGTCCACGAGGACGAGGGGTGCTTGGCTCATGAGGGGAATCAACCTTTTCAGAAGGGCTCGGGCTAAAATGTCCGTAGCCAATTCGACAAAGGGACAAGGTTATCATGCGTACGTTGAACCGCCTGTTGCTCGCCGCTCTACTGGGTCTTGGCGCGACTTCCGTCATGGCGGCGGACGATGCCCCGACGCCGGAACCGGATGTGACCATCCGCCAGGAGGGCGACAAGACCATCCAGGAATACCGCGTGAACGGCTTCCTCTACGCCATCAAGGTCGTGCCCAAGCACGGCAAGCCGTACTTCCTGGTGCGCCAGGACGGCAGCGACGGCAACTTCATCCGCTCGGACCAGCCCGACAAGCTGATTCCGCAGTGGCAGATCTTCAGCTGGTAAACCCTTCCCACCACGACGCTCCAGAGGATTGAGCATGTCGGTATTCACGCCTCTGGAACGTCCGGTTCTCGAAGACTTCCTCGCTCCTTACGGCCTCGGCCGCCTGCGCGACTTTCGTGGAATCGCGGAAGGATCGGAGAACAGCAACTTCTTCGTCAGCCTGGAACAGGGCGAATTCGTCTTGACCCTGGTGGAGCGCGGCCCGGTGCAGGAGATGCCGTTCTTCATCGAACTGCTCGACGTGCTGCACGAAGCCGACCTGCCGGTGCCCTATGCACTGCGCACGAAGGACGGCGAAGCCCTGCGCCAGCTCGAAGGCAAACCGGCGCTGCTGCAACCGCGCCTGGCCGGCCGCCACGAGCGCTCGCCGAACAACCATCACTGCCAGGAAGTCGGCGACCTGCTGGCGCGCCTGCATCTGGCGACCCGCGAGCGGATCATCGAGCGCCCCAGCGACCGTGGCCTGAGCTGGATGCTGCACGAGGGCGAGGCGATGCAGTCGCACCTCTCCGGTGCTGCGGCCACGCTGTTGGGCGATGCACTCGAAGAGATTGCCCGCCTGCTTGCCGAACAACCGGCACTGCCGCGCGCCAACCTGCACGCCGACCTGTTCCGCGACAACGTGCTGTTCGATGGCCCGCACCTGGCGGGGGTGATTGACTTCTACAACGCCAGCTCCGGCTGGATGCTTTACGATCTGGCGATCACCGTGAACGACTGGTGTTCCAACGACGACGGCGCCCTTGACGGTCCGCGCGCTCGCGCGCTGCTGGCAGCCTACGCGGCGAAGCGGCCGTTCACTGCGCTGGAAGCCGAGTTGTGGCCGGAGATGCTGCGCGTGGCGTGTGTGCGCTTCTGGCTGTCGCGGCTGATTGCCGCCGAGGCATTCGCCGGGCAGGACGTGCTGATTCACGACCCGAGCGAGTTCGAGCGACGCCTGGTGCAACGGCAGAAGGTGGCTATTCATTTGCCATTTGCGCTGTAAACGCTCCGACGGCTCGCTCCTACAAAAGAACAACCCGGCGTGAATCGGGTGGCGTAAAGATCTAACTCGTAGCTGGCATCCCTGCCGATGTTCCTCTGCTCAAGGTCAGCCTCGGCCCGGCCATCCATGGTCGGTCGTTCGCCGGGCGACGAGTGCGGGCGTCGTAAAGATCTAATTCGGAGCTGGCATCCTTGCCGTTGCTCCTCTGCTCAAGTTCAACCCCAGCCTGGCCATCCATGGCCAGGCGTTCGCCGGCGCGACGTATACGTCGCGTCGCTCCGTCTCACCCACACTTCGAATGCCCGCAGTTCAGGCAGGTGGCGCAGCCGTCCATCTGCACCACCGCCATGGTGTTGCACTTGCCGCAAAGCTGAGCGCCGGCGGGGAAGCCTTCGCCGGGTTCGGCCTTGTTAGTGCCTTGGGCGGCTTCGTAGGCGGCGCGCTTTTCAGCGAGGTACAGGCGCTGTTCCTCGTCCAGCTGCGGGCCTTCCATCAGGCCTATGGCAACCATGTGGCGCTCGATGACCGCGCCGATTTCGGCGACGATCGACGGCATATAGATGCCGCCGCGCTTCAGGTAGCCGCCGCGTGGGTCGAACACTGCCTTCATTTCTTCTACCAGGAAGGTGCAGTCGCCGCCCTTGCGGAACACCGCGGACATGATCCGGGTGAGCGCGACGATCCACTGGAAATGGTCCATGTTCTTCGAGTTGATGAAGATCTCGAAGGGCCGGCGCTGCTCATACGGCGTATCCGGGTTGAGCACCACGTCGTTGATGGTCACGTACAGCGCGTGCTCGAACAGCGGTGACTTGATCTTGTAAGTGGCGCCCACCAGCAGCTCGGGGCGCTGCAGGGTTTCGTCCATCTTCACCACGGCGGCGGCCGCGGCGGCTTCCACACGGGCCTTTTCCTCGGCCACGTCCACCACCTGGAAGCCTTTGATCTTCTGGTTGATCTTGACGCTCATAGCATTCTCCAGGGGTATCAGTACTTGCCGTAATAGCCTTCTTTCAGGGCGTCGAAGAGGTTGGCGGCGGTATGGATCTCACCGTCGTACTCCACTTCCTCGTTGCCCTTGAGCTCCACCACGCTGCCATCTTCCAGCTCGAAGCGGTACACCGTCTTCTCCAGGTCCGACTCCTTGACCAGCACGCCCTGGAAGGCCGCCGGGTTGAAGCGGAAGGTGGTGCAGCCCTTCAGGCCCTGGCGCCAGGCATAGAGGTAGATGTCCTTGAAGTCTTCGAACGGATAGTCGGTGGGGACGTTGGCGGTCTTGGAGATCGACGAATCGATCCACTTCTGCGCGGCGGCCTGGATGTCCACGTGCTGCTGCGGGGTGATGTCGTCGGCGGTGATGAAGTAGTCCGGCAGGCGGTGCTTCTCCTCCTCCGCGCCCGGCACGGCGTGGTGGTCGATCTGGTCGCGGTAGGCCAGCAGCTCGTAGCTGAAGACCGAGATCTTCTCCTTGGTCTTGCGGCCCGGGCGGATCACATTGCGCGAGTAATGGTGCGCAAAGCTCGGCTCGATACCGTTGGAGGCATTGTTGGCGAGGCTCAGGCTGATGGTGCCGGTGGGCGCGATGGAGCTGTGGTGGGTGAAGCGCGCACCGTGCTGGGCCAGTTCCTCGATCAGCTGCGGCGCATGCTCGGCGACACGCTGCATGTAGCGCGAATACTTGGCGTGGAGCACGCGTCCTGCGACCTTGTCGCCGACCTTGAAGCCATCGGCCTTCATTTCCGGCCGCTTGCGCAGCATCTCGGCGGTGACTTCGTATTCCTTGACCAGCGCCGGCGCCGGGCCTTTCTCGCGGGACAACTCCAGCGCCACTTCCCAGCCGACCAGGGCCATCTCGCGCGCCACTTCCTCGGTGAACACGCAGGCTTCCGGGCTGCCGTAGCGCAGCTTGAGCAGGGTCAGCGCCGAGCCCAGGCCGAGGAAGCCCATGCCGTGGCGACGCTTGCCGAGGATTTCCGCACGTTGCTGTTCCAACGGCAGGCCGTTGATCTCCACCACGTTGTCGAGCATGCGGGTGAAGACGCGGACCACTTCGCGGTAGCGCTCCCAGTCAAAGCGTGCGTTGCCGCCGAAGGCATCCACCACGAAGGTGGTCAGGTTCACCGAGCCCAGCAGGCAGGAGCCGTAGGGCGGCAGCGGCTGCTCGCCGCACGGATTGGTGGCGCGGATCGCCTCGCACCACCAATTGTTGTTCATCTCGTTGACCCGGTCGATGAGGATGAAGCCGGGCTCGGCGTAGTCGTAGGTGGACACCATGATCATGTCCCACAGGTGCCGCGCCTTGACCCGGCCGTAGACCTTGCACGCCACGCGGCCGTCGTCGCCGACCAGGTAGTTGTCGTGCACCGGCCAGTCGCGCCAGACGACTTCGTCCGGGGCCTTGAGGTCGACCTCGTCGCGCTCCTTCTCATGGATCGGGAAGATCAGCGGCCAGTCCTCGTCGTTCTCCACCGCCGCCATGAAGCCGTCGGTGATCAGCAGGCTGAGGTTGAACTGGCGCAGGCGGCCGTCTTCACGCTTGGCGCGGATGAACTCGCGTACATCCGGATGGCTGACGTCGAAGGTGCCCATCTGCGCGCCGCGGCGGCCGCCGGCGGAGCTGACGGTGAAGCACATCTTGTCGTAGATATCCATGAACGACAGCGGCCCGCTGGTGTGCGCGCCGGCGCCGGAAACGTAGGCGCCACGCGGGCGCAGGGTGCTGAACTCGTAGCCGATGCCGCAGCCGGCCTTGAGGGTCAGGCCGGCCTCGTGGACCTTCTCCAGGATGTCGTCCATGGAGTCGCGGATGATTCCGGACACGGTGCAGTTGATGGTCGAGGTGGCCGGCTTGTGTCCCTGGGCGCCGGCGTTGGAGATGATCCGCCCGGCAGGGATCGCGCCATTGCGCAATGCCCAGAGGAAGCGCTCGTACCAGTGCTCGCGCAGGGCCTTGTTCGCCTCGACGTCGGCCAGGGCACGGGCGACCCGCTGCCAGGTCTCGTCGACGCTGCCGTCGATGGGTTTCCCGCTCTTGTGCTTGAGGCGGTACTTGCTGTCCCAGATGTCCTGCGAGGCAGGTTGCAGGGCGAGAACTCCTTGGTCGGCGCCACGGGGGCGCGCATCGGTCTTGGCCATCCGAGAAATAACCTCCTGTCGGTTGGGTGGCAGGCGCAAAGGAGCGCGAGTAGACCCAATATGTAGACACAGAAGACTGACCGGCATCAATATCTTGTGCCTGACTCGCACCATTACACACGATAGACGGTTGATCGGAAGACGCTGAAAAAGATGCACGAAAGCGACGATTGGCGGGGCGTCGGCCGCAAATCACGTGGGGAAATTTCAGGCAGGAATGGTGCGACGATCAGGCGCGGCGAAGACGCAGCACAGCATCATCGGTTCCGAGCTGGCCGGTGGAACAGCCCGGACGGAGTCCGCTCCTGCAAAAGTGTTTTACCTCGCCCATAAAAAAACGGACCGGCCATCGCGGGGATGGTGGTCCGTTGCGCAAACGCAGGGGAGCGTCACCGGGGAAAGGTGGCGCTCCAGACGCAGCCCCTCAGGCGTATGGCCCGAATTGCGTCAACGTTGCGATCAAGCCGGTTCGGTCAGCGCGCCCGCAGCGCGCACGGATGGTTGGCGGCGGGAAATCCGGTGGGCGTCGCCCGCTGGCGCAGTGCCCTTGTCGTAGGGCTTGGCCAGCAGCATGTAGAGCAGGCCGGCGCCGAGCACGATCACCGTGGTGAGGATCATCGAGTAGTTCATGTACCAGGGCGCGTCCGGGGTGCGCGGCCAGACCATGTTGGTGATCGCCGCCACGCCATAGATCAGCGCCGCGACGTTCACCGGCACGCCCCACTTGCCCAGGGTGAACTGGCCACCCGGTGCCCAGCCCTTGGCGCGGGCGATCAGCGCGGCGACGACGATCAGCTGGAACGCGATGTAGATGCCGATCGCGGCGAAGCCGACGATGGTGGCCACGGCGTCGGCCATGAACAGGCCCAGGCAGACGATTGCGGCCGGCATCACGCCCGCCACCATCAGCGCGACCGCCGGTACGTGGTTGCTGTTGAGCTTCGACAGGGCCTTGCTGCCGACGATCATCTCGTCGCGGGCATAGGCGAACAGCAGGCGGCTGGCGGCGGCCTGCAGGCTCAGCACGCAGGAGACGAACGACACCATCACCACCGCCATCACCAGCTTCGAACCCACCGGACCGAAGGCGTTGGCGAGGATGGTGGTCACCGGATCGGTGTCTTCGCCGTTGATCACGCGCTGGATATCCGGCACCGAGAGGATCAGCGCCAGGCAGGCGAACATCGCCGCCGCACCACCGATGTAGATGGTCATGCGCATGGTCTTGGGAATCATCCTGCCGGGGTTCGGGGTTTCCTCCGCGACGTCACCGCAGGCCTCGAAGCCGTAGTACTGGAACAGGCCCGCCAGCGACGCGGCGAGGAAGGCCGGCCAGTAGCTGCCGTCGACCTTGATGTCGAAGGTGTTGAACAGCACGCTGAAGTCGTTGTGGCGCTCGAAGATCAGCAGGTAGCCGCCCACCAGCAGCGCACCGCCCAGCTCGCAGATGAAGCCGAACATGGCGACGCGGGCGAGCAGCTTGGTGCCGGACAGGTTGAGCACGGTGGACAGGGCGATCAGGCCGAGGGCGATGCCGATGGCGGCGTTGCCGTGCATGTCGAAACCGAGCATGGCGGCCATGTACGGGCTGGCACCCACGGCGATGCCGGCAATGGAGGTACACAGCGCCCAGGCATACACCCAGCCGACCATCCACGCCCAGCGCTTGCCTACCAGGCGACGCGCCCAGGGGTAGACGCCCCCGGAAATCGGGAACTGCGAGACCACTTCGCAGAACACCAGGCACACCAGCAACTGGCCCAGGCCGATCAGCAGGTAGGTCCAGAACATCGGCGGACCACCGGCGGCCAGGCACAGGCCGAACAGGGTGTAGACGCCCACCACGGGCGACAGATAGGTGAAGCCCAGGGAGAAGTTCTCCCACAGGCCCATGCTGCGTTCGAAGTTGGAGCTGTAGCCGAGGGCAGCGAGCAGCTCGGCGTCTTGATCGGTAACGCCAGCGGCACGCTTGGCAGGGGACCCACTCATCGTTGTTTCCTCTCGGGGGGTGATGGGCAGAAGGCAATCGGCCGGCGGGCCTCACGACGCCCGCCGGTTCCCTTTTCGGGGTTGTAGTTGTGTGTGCTGCGCGACCGTTATTGGCCGTCGTCGAACTGCGAGAGCCACTCCACCGCCTGCTGGTGGTAGCGGGTGAAGCCCTTGTAGTCGACCAGTTCCTGGTTGAGGGACTTGAGCACGCGGTGCATGCGCTTGGCCCACGCCGGGTTGGTGGCGATGTCTTCCAGGCTCAGCAGGTAGGTGCGGATCGGGAACACGATGGCATTGCTGCGCGGCAGACGGTGCAGCGGCTGCAGCTCGATGCGCAAGTAGACCTTTTTCCCGGCGTTCTCGGCGGTCACCGTGGTGCGGTCCGGCGCCCACTCGGGCAGGGACTCGGCGGACACGTCCAGGCGCGGGTTGACGGTCAGCGACCAGTTAAGGCGGCGCACCGGGTGGCCGTTGCGCAGACGCAGGAGGAACTTCAACGCGCGGTCGAGCATGCCGGTTTCCTTCACCAGCGGCACCGGGCCGTGGAACTCGTGCCAGGCCATGCCCAGGTTGAAGCGCAGCGAGTAGTCGGCGCGCTGGGTGGCGATGCCCGCGCCCCAGTACAGGGTACCGTCGCGTTCTTCCTGCAATACCCAGTCGCCCTGGGCCTGGCGGGTGACGTACTCCATCGGCTCGTAGGGCAGGGTCGCCGGATCACCGAAGGTGAAGGTGTCGTCGATGTTCAGCAGCTTGTTGGTCCAGTGCCAGCGGGTGCCGTCCTTCTCCAGGGAGAAGTACTCCGGGTAGTCCTTGGCATAGGACTCCATGATCAGCTCGAGCAGGTCCCACTGCGCCTCCATCATGTGCGGCGCGGAGACGTAGTGCATGCCCGGGTCCTTCTCCAGGGTGATCGCACGGTCGCGGCACTCGCTGATGTAGTGCTCGTCGATGTCGAACACCGCGCGGAAGGCATCGTTGCCCACGCTGACGTGCGGCTCCAGGTTCATCGAGTACATGTACTCGTCGTCCAGGAAGGGCCAGGGCGCGCGGTCGATGCAGGCCTGGCTGTTGGCGTAGGTATAATCGTCGCGGTAGGTTTCGTCGGGGCGGAATTGGATGGTCATGGTCGTTCTCCGGCTCAGCAGTCGATGACCAGCCGCGAGCACTTGGCACGCGACACGCAGGGCATGATTTTCTTGTTGGCGGCCTTGTCCTCGTCGGACAGCCAGTCGTCGGTGTGGAGGATTTCGCCATCCAGTTCGAGGACGTTGGTCTCGCACATGCCGCAGGCGCCGCCGCGGCACAGGTACGGGATGTCGTGGCCGGCAGCCTCGGCGGCCTCCAGCAGGCTCTGGTCGGGCGACACGTCGATGGTCGCGCCGCTGCGCGCCAGCGTGACCTGGAACGCCTCGCCGACGCTGCCCTGTTCGAGGAAGCGCTCGAAGTGGATGTGGCTGTCGGTCCAGCCGTGGGCGTGGGCGGCATCGATGGTTGCCTGGATCATGCCCTCGGGGCCGCAGACATAGACGTCGCTGCCCAGCGGCCGGTCGGCCAGCACGGCGGAAATGTCCAGGCGCTCGCCCCGGTCGTCGCGGTACAGGCGCACGGCGTCGCCGTATTCCTGCAGCAGTTCTTCACCCAGACGCGCATGGGCGTCGCCGCGCACCGCCAGGTGCACTTCGAAGGGCGTGCCGCGCAGGCGCAGTTCGGCCAGTTGCGAGCACACCGGGGTGATGCCCACGCCGCCGGCGATGAACAGGTGCAGGCGCGCGTGCTTGCTCAGCGGGAACAGGTTCACCGGGCGGAGGATTTCCAGCTCGTCGCCTTCCTTCACCACGTCGTGCATGTGCTTCGAGCCGCCACGGCCTTCTTCCACGCGGCGCACGGCGATCTGGTAGGCGCTGGCGTCGTAGGGCGAACTCATCAGCGAGTAGGCGTTGCGGTAGGTGCCGGCCGCGTGGGGCATCAGCACCACGACGTTGCTGCCGCCGGAGAATGGGGTCAGGTGCGCGCCGTCGGTGGAGGCCAGGGTGAAGCGCTTGATCTCCGGGGTCACCTGCTCGATATGGGTAACGCGGACATTCAGGGTTCCGTTGGACTGGCTCATGTGTCGAGCTCCTCGGCTTCCGGCAGTTCGCCGGGGACTTCGGCGTCAGCCTTCACGGCCTGGAAGGCGGCGAGGCGGCGGGAGTAGTGGTCGCGGACCACCAGGGTGCGGGCGCAATGCGGGCAGTCGAAGACGCGCTGGGTGACGTTCTCGGTGTAGCCGTCGCAATGCACGCACCAGACGCGACGGACGAAGGAGCCGGCGTGCTCGCGCAGCACTTCGTCCTTGTTCAGGTTGATCGCGTCGGCGGCCTGCATGGCGGTGCCGATGAAGCTCTCGGAGCCGGCCAGGTACAGGCGGGTGCCCATGCGCGACTGGCCCAGCAGGGCGTGCAGGTCATCGACCAGCGCGCGGTTGCTCGGGTAGATCGAAAGCTCGACGTCAGTGATGTCGCGCAGGGCGGCGAGGTGATCCTGGCCGGAGAAGGATTCGCTGGAATACAGCACGCGGATGGGCGCGGTGCGCGGCATTTCGGCGAGCAGACGGAGCATGGCGCTGCCGCCGCTGCCCTGGCCGGCGATGATGTGGTGGTTGCCACCGGCGAGCGGGCGCAACTGGTCGTAGACCGGCCGGCTCTTGATACCTGTGATGAGCATTATTCTTGTGCCTCCAGAACTGCCGGCTCTCTCGGTCAGGAGCGCCAGCGCGATTCGAGGACCCGCGCACGGTCACGGGTCGGAGATACACAGAGCACAGGCTGTGCCAAATAGTTAAGTAATTGAAATTTAAAGAAAAAGTAAAAATACGAGATCAGAGGTGTAAGCAGAAATGACAACGGCTGTAGGCAGGGATGCAGCGGTGGATTGTCGCAGGGGGCATTTGTGCTGGATGCGTAAAAGCCGCGTGACCGGGTAGTCCCGCGGATGCATGGATGGTGGGCTTTTGCAGGAGAGAAGGGAGCGCTTAGTCCTTGTTCGCGAACCTTGTCGTACCTCGGTGCCTGCGGCTGCCCTCACCCTAACCCTCTCCCTCTGGGAGAGGGTTAGGGTGAGGGGCTTCGGTACAAGGCGCGCTGTGTCAGGCGGCGCTCAGTCGTCGCGCTGCAACTTGCGGATCAGCGTGCCGACGTCGATGCCCAGGTGGATCGCCGCCTTGCGCTTGCTACCGCACAGGCGCACCGCGCGCAGGATCACCTGGCGTTCGTAGCGCTGCACCTGGGCCTTGAGCGGCTGGTCGTCGATGGCCGCAGCCGGTTCGTCGAGCGCGACGGGGCTGCCGGCCGGCGGTGCGCCGAGCAGTTCCGGCGGCAGGTGCAGTTCATCGGCGACATCGTCGGCCAGCACCGCCAGGCGTTCGAAGATGTTCACCAGCTCACGGATGTTGCCGGGGTAGTCATAGCCCAGCAGGCGTTCGCGGCATGCCGAGGATAACCGCAGCGGCGGCTGGCGGTCGCGGTTGATCCGCGCCAGGAGGATGTCCATCAGCACCGGCAGGTCGTCGCGGTGGGCGCGCAGCGGCGGGATTTCCACCGGCAGCACGGCCAGGCGGTAGTAGAGGTCGGCGCGGAATTCGCCGGCCGCGACCTGGGCGCGCAGGTCCTTGTTGGTGGCGGCGATCACCTGCACCTGGACCTGCTTCGACAGCGGTGAACCCACCGGCTGGATGGTGCCGTCTTCCAGGAACTTGAGCAGCTTGGCCTGTACCTGCAGCGGGATCTCGCCGATCTCGTCGAGGAACAGCGTGCCGCCCGAGGCGCTCTCGATATAGCCGCGCTTGCCCGACTGCAATGCGCCGGTGAAGGCGCCGCGCTCGTAGCCGAACATCTCCGACTCGAACAGCGTCTCGGGGATGCTCGCGCAGTTCACGTCGATGAAGGGCCGGTCGCCCCAGCCGGCGGCGCGGTGGATGTGCCGGGCGATGGCGGTCTTGCCGACGCCGGGCTCGCCGAGCAGCAGCAGGCGCGCGCGGCGGCGGAAGGCGCGAACGCCCATGTCGGCAATGGAGGAGAGCAGCGGCGACATGTGCAGCGCATTGTCCTGCGGGTCGCCCAGGCCCTGCAGGTCGGTGGTCGAGGCGCGCCCGGAGGGGCTGCGCAGGCTGCCGGCGGTGCCCGGCTCGTATTCGCGCTGGATCAGCAGGTTGTAGGGCTTCTCGTAGGCACCGGTGGGCACGGCCTGGGCGCGGGTGAGGAACACCCGGCCATCGCGGGAGCGGGTCAGTGCACTCTTGCCGCCACGGCGCAGAGCCTGCTGGAAATCGTCGAACTGCAGCGCCGAGCGCTGGAAGAAGTCCACGTCGGGCAGGCCCAGCACATCGACGCGGGTGACGCGGTTGACCCGCTCCGCCGCCAGGTTGATGAAGCGCACCCGCGAGTCGCCGTCGCAGACGATCAGCGCCTCGCTGAAGCTGTCGAGCAGGGCATGCAACGCCGGCGTCTCCAGCAGCGCGGAGAGCATCTCCCCGGACGCGCTGACCGAGGAGCGCATGCCCATCCGTAGCGGCGCGAAGAAGCCTTCTTCGCTCATGCTTCTTTGCTCATGGATGTAGCTCCGTCGCCTTGTTCGCCAAGCGCAGCACGAAGACGCGCCAGGCCACGCCCTCGCGGATGAGGATGCGCGAGCAGTGGCTGTTGAAGGACTGGTAGTTGCCGAACTGGTCCGGCAGGTCGAGCACCTGCCAGGTGCGTTCGGGCAGTGGCATGCGGTTCAGTGTCGAGGCCAGGCCGGCGGCGCGGGTGATGCCGAAGGTCTGCTCGAAGGCCGCATTGCGCCATTGCGGCTGGGCCGCCTCGTCGATCACCAGCACCGCGTCGGGCACCGCGTCGAACACCCGGCGCAGTGCTTCGATACGCTGCTCGGCGTCGTGCTGCATGCGCAGCTCCTGGCTGACGTCGCGCAGGCTGCCCCACATGCGCAGCAGGCGGCCGTTGTGGATGCTGGCGCGCACGTCGTTCTCCACGTAGGCCGGCGAGCCGTCATGACGGCGGTCCACCGACAGCGCGCCATCGACGTGGAATTCCGCCTCGATCAGGCGCCGCACGAACTCCTCGTTGGCTGGGCTGCGCGGCCAGTACAGGCGCACCGGCTGTTCGCTGAAATCGACATCGGCGGGCATCTCGTAGATGTTGGCCATGGCGCGGTTGCACATGCGCCAGTAGGAGCGGTTCTCGAACACCTGGCGGACAATCTCGTCGGGCGTCTCGCGCACGTCCACCGACTCGGCGAACTCGATGCACCAGTAGGCCACTCGCGCGCTGAAGAGCATCTGGCTCATCACTTCATTGGCGCTCTGCAGCTCGCCCAGGCGACGACTGACCGGCCCCAGCGGCATCTTCACCAGATGCAGGCGCGCCGGCTCGCCGTCGCGCCATTGCAGCACGCCGCTGGCGAGCACCGGCAGCAGGCCGCCGCTGTGGCGGATCAGGGTCAACTCGAGGTCCTGCACGCGCTCATCGGCCGGCGGGTTGGCAAACAGCTGCATCAGCGCGTTCAGCGAGTCGGCGGTGTAGATCAGTTCGGCACCCTGGCCGTCCAGCGAGCCAGGCGGGTACCCGAGCTGGTCGGTCTGCTCGGCGGAGACTTCGATGAAGCGTCCCTGGGACGTCAGGCTGTCGGACAGCAACAGGCCTCTGTCCAGCAGCAGTTTTAGCGGGTCCATTTCTCCCTCCAAGGCAGATCTCCAATGCAGATTCCCTACACGACGGTGCGGCCACTCGGCGGCCCGCAGGGAGAGCAAGGCATGTTGCATGCCAGCCTGAAACGCCCGTGCGCCGCGGGGGTGCTGAAGGGGTGTGTGCAAAATCGCAGCACTCCATGCAAGCGTGCAGCGCAGTTTGCAGAATATCCGTTGCATTGCTGCAGCGGCGCGCGCGGCGATGGAAGGCGAGTGGGATCTGCCGCAAATACTGGCCAGTTGATAGCTTTTGAGTTCGTTTGAGCGACTGGCGCTGCTAGGATGCGCGCGCGTTTTTCTTCCCCGTCCGTCCCAGAGCCCGATCCCTACAAGAGGCCAGCATGCGCAAGCACCGTCGATTGACCTTCCGCCACATCGGCCAGATCAACGTGACCAACCGCCTGAGCGGCGATGCCATGGGGACGGTACTCGATGTCTCGATGGGCGGGTTGCGGCTGGTGACGGAGGAACCGCTGGCGCCGGGCAGTTGCTACGACATGCGCCTGGAGATTCCGGTACGTGAGGATCACACCCGTTCGGTGGATATCACTGCGATCTGCCAGTGGTCGAAGAAGGATGCCAAGAACGCGCGCTTCGAGCAGGGGTTCAAGCTGGATCGGCCGAGTGCGGCGTTTACCGAGCTGGTGACGTCGATGTCGGTGAGCTTCAACCGCAGTCTGTTGGGGCGGGCGCGGTTATCGTGATGGATCTTCGGGAGGGGTAGTTCGGCGCTCGGGCGGGCCCTCACCCCAGCCCTCTCCCAGGGGAAGAGGGGGCCGATCGGTGTGTTGTGGCTATTCCGGAGTCAGTCGGCGAGCGTGGAAATATCAGCCCGCTGCAGACAGTCCCCTCTCCCATTGGGAGAGGGTTGGGGTGAGGGGGAGACCCCGCGGCGAACGCTCAGAAAAGCACCCGCTCCGCCAGACCCCATCACCCCAGCGTCCCCAGTATCTGCACCCCCACCCGCTCCGGAATCTCGTTCTGCGACAGCACGTGCAGCCCCGGGCTGAACACCCGCGCATAACGCGCCAGCAGCGGCCGCAGTTGCGGCATCACGGTGAGGATCGGCGGGTGGCCTTCCTTGCGCAGTTTTTCCTTCACCACCGGCATGCTGTGCTGCAGCTGGTTGAGCAGGCTGGGTTCCACTGGAATGTTGTCCAGGCTCACCGGGCCGGCCTGCTGGGCGATGCTCAGGGCGCCGAGCAGGGTGTTTTCCAGGGCGTTCTCCAGGACGAACACGGTCAGCTCCGGACGGTCGCCGGCGATCGACGAAACGATGCTGCGGCGCAGCGCGTAGCGCACGTCGGAGGCCAGCAGCACCGGGTCCTTGGTGGTCTCGCTGCCTTCGAGCAGGGCGCTGGCGATGGTGACGATGTCCTTGAGCGGCACTTCCTCCTGCAGCAGCTGGCGGAACACCCGGTGCTGCTGTGAATAAGTGAGCTGCGCCTTCAGCGATTCGGCGAGCTTGGGCGCCTGCAGGGTCAGGCGCTGCATCAGGTGTTCGACGTCGTCGTGCTTGAAGATGTCCGGCAGGTGCTCGCGTACCACCTTGTTCAGGTGCGTGGCAACCACGCTGGCGCAGTCGATCACCTGGTAGCCCAGGTTCAGCGCGCGGGATTTGTCGGCCGGCAGAATCCACACCACCTGCATGCGGTACGCCGGGTCGACGCCGAGGATGCCGTCGATCTCGCCGTACAGCTCCGGCGAGGGAATCGCCATCAGCCGGTCGGCGTGGATTTCCGCGCCGTCGATGCGCTCGCCGTTGATGTGGATGGCGTACTGCGAGGCCTTCAGGCGCAGGCTGTCGCGGATCTGCACTTCCGGCAGGAGGAAGCCGAGGTTCTCCGAGAGCGTCTGGCGCACGCCGCGAATCCGCTGCGGCAGCGGCGCGCCGCTGGCCTCGTTGACCAGGCTGACCAGCTTGTAGCCCAGTGAGATCGACAGCCGCTCCACCAGCGGAATGTCTTCCCAGGCCAGCTGTTGCGCCTTTTCCTGGTCCATCGCGTGCGTCAGGGCCTGGGTCTGCTCCAGCGTCTGCGCCTCGATGGGCGGGCCGGCCAGCGACAGCCGCCAGGCGATGAAGGCCACCAGCGCGGCGAAGGCGAAGAAGGCGGTGTGCGGCATGCCCGGCACCAGGCCGAGCACCACGAGGATGCCGGCGACGGTGTACAGCAGCGACGGCGAGGCGAGCATCTGCCGGCGCACCAGGCTGGTGATTTCCGCGGACTCGTTGACCCGCGTGACGATGATCGCCGCGGCGGTGGACAGCAGCAGCGCCGGGATCTGCGCCACCAGGCCGTCGCCGATGGTCAGCAGGGCGTAGCGCTGGAAGGCTGCGCCGGCCGGCAGGTCGTAGACGAACACGCCGATGGCCAGGCCGCCGAACAGGTTGATCAGCAGGATCAGGATGCCGGCGATGGCGTCGCCACGGACGAACTTCGAGGCGCCGTCCATCGCGCCGTAGAAGTCGGCTTCCTTGGCTACTTCCGAGCGGCGGCGCTTGGCTTCGTTCTGGTCGATCAGGCCGGCGTTGAGGTCGGCGTCGATGGCCATCTGCTTGCCGGGCAGGGCGTCCAGGGTGAAGCGCGCGGTGACCTCGGAGATGCGCTCGCCGCCCTTGGTGATGACCATGAAGTTGATGATCATCAGGATCACGAAGACGATCAGGCCGACGATGAAGTTGCCGCCGATCACCACGTGGCCGAAGGCCTCGATCACCTTGCCCGCCGCGCCCGTGCCGGTGTGGCCGTCGAGCAGCACCACGCGGGTGGAGGCGACGTTGAGGGTCAGGCGCAGCAGCGTGGTGACCAGGATCACCGTGGGCAGCAGCGAGAAGTCCAGCGGGCTCTTCGACGACACGCTGACCAGCAGCACCAGGATGGCGACCACTATGTTGAAGGTGAACAGGGCGTCCAGCACCAGCGGCGGCAGCGGCAGGATGATCATCGAGAGGATCGACAGGATGATCAGCGGGATGCCGATGCGGCCGCTCTGGAAGGTCGGCAATAGTGACTGCAGTAGGCGCATGGTCAGACTCTGTTCAGCAGTTCTTCGGGAATGGGGACATTGCGTATGAGCTCCGGGCGTTCACGGCGCCCGGAGCGCCAGGCCTTGAGCTGGAGGATGTAGGTGAGTACGTGGGCGACGGCCTTGTACAGCTGCGCCGGGATCTGCTGGTTCACCTGGGTGGTGGCGTAGATCGCACGGGCCAGCGGCGGCAGTTCGAGCACTTCCAGGTCGTGGGCCTTGGCCATCTTGCGGATGTACAGCGCGGTCTCGTCCAGGCCCTTGGCGACCACGTAGGGCGCCTGGGCCTTCTTCGGGTCGTAGCGCAGCGCCACGGCGAAGTGCACCGGGTTGACGATCACCACGTCGGCGGTCTTGATCGTCTTGCTGATCTGCCGGTGCACCAGCTGGCGCTGCAACTGGCGGATGCGCGCCTTCACTTCCGGGCGGCCTTCCTGGTTCTTGTGCTCTTCCTTGCGCTCCTGCTTGGTCATGCGCAGCTTCTTCTTGAAGAAGAAGTACTGGATCGGGATGTCGATGACCGAGAACAGGATGAACACCACCAGCAGTGACAGCGTGATGTCGTAGAAGGTGCTGAAAGCCGTGGCAATGGCACCGCGTACATCGCCGCGTTGCAAGGCAAGCAGGCCGGGCAGGGCGCCGTTCAGCTGGTAGAGGGCGACGGCGATCAGCACGGCGATCTTCAGCAGCGACTTGACCAACTCGGTCCAGTTCTGCAGCGAGAAGATGCGCCCGAGCCCGGTGATCGGGTTGAGCTTGGACAGCTTGGGCATGAAGTTCTTGCTGGAGAAGATCCAGCCGCCGGGAATCATCGAGAACAGCACCACCAGCAGCGGCGTGACCAGCAGCGGCAGCAGCGTGGTGATGAACAGCACCAGGTGGTGGCCGAGCACCAGCGGCAGGTCGTCGAGGCCGATCTCGCTGTTCCTCAGGTCGATGAAGGACAGCGCGAAGCCCTGCTTCAGGCCGTCGTAGAAATGCTCCACGCAGAACTTCAGCGCGATCAGCGTGGCCAGCAGCGAGAGCGTGGTGGAGAGGTCCTTGGAGCGGCTGACCTGGCCGTCCTCGCGACTCTTCCTGAGCTTCTGCTGGGAGGCCTCTTCGGTCTTTTCCTGGGCGCTGTGCTGCTCAGCCATGGCGCCCCTCGCGGAAGATCACGCCGATGGCGTCGAGCAGTTGGCGGGTGAGCTTCAGGTAGTTCTCGGGGATGTCCGGCAGGGTCAGCCAGATGCACGCAAGGCCCGCCAGGATCGCCATGGGAAAGCCCAGGGAGAACAGGTTCAGTGCCGGCGAGATGCGGTTCAGCAGGCCGAAGCAGAACTGCACCAGGGTCATGCAGAACACCACCGGCAGGGTGATCAGCACTGCGGCGGCGAACACCCAGGCCAGGCTGCCGGCCACCGACTCCAGCCCCAGGTAATGCAGGCCGCTGCCCACCGGCCAATAGATGAAGCTCTGGTAGAGGATGCTCACCACCAGCAGGTGGCCGTCGATGGAGAGGAACAGGAAGACCAGCAGGATGAAGTACAGCTGGTAGAGGATCGAGGACGACGACACGCCGTTCATGGGGTCGTTGTACACCGCCATGCTCAGGCCGAGCTGGGTGGAAATCACGTCGCCCACCAGGGTGAACACGGTGAACACCAGCATCAGCGAAAGCCCCAGCATCAGGCCGAAGGCGATCTGCTCCAGCGCTACCAGCAGGCCCTGGGCGGACAGCGGATCGATGGCCGGCGGGCGCGGCAGCGCGGCACCGAGGGCGACGGTCAGCGCCAGGCCGAGGAGAATGCGCAGGCGCATGGGGATCGCCTTGTGGCTGAAGATCGGCGTCAGGGCGAACACCGCCATGATCCGGCAGAAGGGCCACCACCAGGCCTGCAGGAGTTGCAGGGTGTCGAACGCCTGCAGAATGGATGCACCTTGCTGCATGGCATCAGCCGACCAGGCGGCCTGCCTGATGGAACGACTCGATGAACAGTTCGGAGAGGGTGCGCAGGATCCAGTGCCCGGCGAATACCAGCATCCCCAGGGTGATCAGCAGGCGCGGCAGGAAGCTGAGCATCTGTTCGTTGATCTGCGTGGCGGCCTGGAAAATGCTGACCAGCAGGCCGCCGAGCAGGCTCGGCACGATCAGCACGCAGACGATCAGCGCGGTGATGTGCACGGCATTGGAGACGATATCGACGGCGCTTTCCGGGGTGAGCATGGCGTTCTCCGCAAGGCCGCTAGAACGGCTGCACGCTGCTGGTCAACGTGCCCATCATCAGGGCCCAGCCGTCCACCAGCACAAAGATCATCAGCTTGAACGGCAGCGAGATCATCATTGGCGAGAGCATCATCATGCCCATCGCCATCAGCACGCTGGCCACCACTAGGTCGATCACCAGGAACGGGATGAAGATCATGAAGCCCAGCTGGAACGCGGTCTTCAGCTCGCTGAGCACGAAGGACGGCAGCAGCAGGGAGAAGTCCAGGTCTTCCAGTTTCTCCGGCAGGGTTTCGCCGGCCAGCGAGACCATGGTTTCCAGCGAGGTACGGTTGGTCTGCGCGAGCATGAAGCGGCTCAGCGTCTGCTTGGCGCGACCGAGGCCGTCTTCCAGGCTGATCTGGTCGGCCTCGAAGGGCTGGTAGGCGTTGGCGTAGATGTCCTGCCACACCGGGCGCATCACCAGCAGCGTCATGATCAGGGCGATGCCCACCAGCACGTTGTTCGGCGGGCTCTGCTGCAGGCCGATGGCCTGGCGGAGGATCGCCAGCACGATGACGAAGCGGGTGAAGCAGGTCATCAGCATGAGCATCGCCGGGAGGAAGCCCAGCAGCGTCATGACGATGAGGATCTGCAGCTTGACGCTGAAGGCCTGGCCGTCCGCCGTGTCGTGCAGGTTGAACAGCGTGACCTCGCCGCCGGCTGCCTGCGCGTAGAGCGGGCAGAGTGCGGCGATGAGCAGGCCCAGCGTGGCCAGCGATCTGCCTGTCAGGGAGCGGCGCCGCATCATCAGGCAGTCAGGGCGTCGAGGCTGGCGCCGCACAGTTCGAGCACGCGCAGGCCGTAGTTGCCGTTCATCACCACCACTTCGGCCTTGGCGAACAGCGCGCCGTTGACCTTCACGTCCAGCGGCTCGCCGGCGAGCTTGTCGAGGATGATCACGCTGTTGGCGTCCACATCCATCAGCTCCTTCAGGGAAATCTCCACCGAGGCGACTTCCAGGGTGACGTTCACCGGAATCTTGCCGAAGAAGCTCAGGTCCTGTTGCGGCAGCGAAGCGCGCACGGGCTCGGCGGGAATGTCGGCGGCATCCTGGGTCAGGTCGAGGTCGCCATCGTTGATCAGCGACTCGAACTCGGAGTCGGAGAGAGAACCGGTCATGGGTTTTTCACGCTTTCCAGGGAGGAGAGGAAGAGGGTGCCGTCGTCTTCGAAGATGGCGCCGCGGAACAGCTTCTGCTGGTTCACGCGGACCTCGACGCGGTCCAGCGGGCGGATCGTCAGCACATCGCCAGGCTCCAGGCCGAGCACCTGCGAGAGCGGCATCCTGGCGGCGGCGACCACGCAATCCAGGCGCAGCGGCAGGTGCTTGATGTGCTCGACCGGGTTGCCGGTCACTCGCGGCGGTGGCGGGCCGGCGAGGCGGCGGGTCAGTTCGTCCGCCAGCGGATTGTCCAGGTAGAGGTAGAGCGAGGAGCGTTCGCCAGTCAGGTGGCTGACGTAGCTGAACTCGGCCACATACTCCCACTGCACCTCTTCGTAGGTGGGGTCGATCTGCTGCAGGCGGCCCACCGACTCACCCATCAGCAGGGCGCGGCCGAACAGGTCGACCACGTCCAGGCCGAGGCGGTCGAGCATGCGTTGCTCGGAGCTGCTGATCGGCGGCGTGTCGCGATTGGCGACCAGGGTGCCGCCGTAGTAACACTCGATGACTTCGGTCAGCAGGGCGCGGTCCATGGCGAAACCGAACTTGCCCAGGGGCGAATCGAAGAGGCATTCCAGTTCACGGGGAAGTTCCTCGTGAATGCGCAGGTTATCCAGTTCGAGATTGATTCGATAATGCCGCAGGAAATAGTCGCTGATGATCCGCGGATACTTTCCGGAGATCTCTTTGATGTACTGCGGAATCTTGTGATAATGCCGGCCGAGTTTCTGCGGTTTCAGTCGGATCAGACTGTCGGCGGGCACACCATGGTGGACTTTTGATTTGCCAGTCATGCTCAGCGTCGTACTTCCAGGTTCGATCTGCCATCTGCCCAAGGACACGGGAAGTGTCGTGACCGCCGGGGTCGGCTGATCGTTGCTCGCGGCATGCTCTGTCTGCCAGGGCCTGAAATTGCTGCATCACAGGCTGCTGACGTGGCGCAATGATAGCGATCTGAGGTCGCCCGATTAAATCAATAGATATCAAATGCTGTTTTTGACGGAACTTTTTGTCTATTGATCTTAATTAATCGGCGGGAAGCTATGGCGTAGTGCTGGCACTTGTTAGTGTGGGTGGGTTAGTTACAGGTTGCAGTAACTTCATGTGTGACGAAGTTGTTGCAATGCCACCCGTGAGATAGCCATTTCGTTAAAAGGTTTCGCAGTCGCCGAGAATTTGATCGGCAGACGCTGGCGATTGACCAACGAAAGGCTTTTCGAACGCACTAGCGAATGGAAAGTTGCGGTGAACAGTGTAAGCCAGTCGATCGATCAATTATGTGAAACGCTGCTCGTAGAGCGGCCAGCGCAGAAAAAAGTTGCGATCATCGGGCCGTCCTCGGACGCCGCTCACGCCCTCCTTTTGCAGACGCTGCTGGCCGAAGGCTGCCGTGTCGAACGCTTTTCCGGCTTCGCCGAACTGGCCCGTGCGCGCAGCGACGCTGCGCTGCTGTTCATCCTCGCCGGCGCTTTCCCCGCTCCCGACCTCTATGCGCAGGTTGGCGCGCTGCTCAGCGATGGCCGCGAGCGCGACGTGGTGCCCATCGTCGGTTATGAAGAGCAGGACAAGGCCGCCACCCTGCTCGACCTCGGTTGCGTCGACTACCTGCTGTCACCCTTTGGCGCCGGCCAGCTGGCCGCGCTGCTGCGTCGCCAGGAAGCCTCCAGCGCCGCCCAGGAACTGTTCGTCTCGCGCTCCCAGGCCGGCCGCCGCCTGCTGGCGATGGCGCAACGCGTAGCGCAGACCCGCGCGCCGATCCTGATCACCGGCGAGACCGGCACCGGCAAGGAACTGCTGGCCCGCTACATACACGGCATCGCCAACCCGGACGCGCCCTTCATCGCAGTGAACTGTGCGGCGATCCCCGAGGCGATGCTCGAATCCATCCTCTTCGGCCACGAACGCGGCGCCTTCACCGGCGCGGTGAATGCCCAGCCGGGCAAGTTCGAACTGGCCAACGGCGGCACCCTGCTGCTGGATGAGATTGGCGAACTGCCGCTGGCCCTGCAGGCCAAGCTGCTGCGCGTGCTGCAGGAGCAGCGCGTGGAGCGCCTGGGCGGGCGCCGCGAGATCGAACTGGACGTGCGCATCATCGCCGCCACCAACCGCGACCTGCAGGCCGAGGTCAACGAAGGGCGCTTCCGCGCCGACCTGATGTTCCGCCTCGACGTGTTGCCCCTGCACATCTCGCCCCTGCGCGAGCGCAAGGAAGATGTGCTGCCGCTGGCGCGGCGCTTCATCCGCCAGTACGCCCCGCAGGACGCCGAGCACGACCTGCTCACCGAGTCCGCCAGCCGCGCGCTGTTGCAGCACGACTGGCCGGGCAACGTGCGCGAGCTGGAGAACACCCTGCAACGCGCCCTGGTGCTGCGCAACGGCCTGTTCATCCAGCCCCGCGACCTCGGCCTGGCCGCGCCGGAAGCGCCCATGGCCAGCGTTGCCGCGGTGATCCCGCTGGCGGCCGAGGGCGGCCGCGCCGCGCTGCGCGCCAGCGGCAAGCTCGCCGAGTACCAGCACGTGATCGACACCATCCGCCGTTTCGGCGGGCACAAGACCAAGGCCGCCGAGAGCCTGGGCATGACCACCCGCGCATTGCGCTACCGGCTCAACGCGATGCGTGAGCAGGGCGTGCAGGTGCACTTCTGATTTCGTCTTCCGGGGGAGACCTTCCATGAGTTCGATCATGCAGGTGCAGCAGGACATGCTGGACCGGATGAACCGCTACGCCGACCTGGCCAGCGGGCCAGCCGTGCGGCCCGCCGCGCAGTTCGCCACGCAACTCGACGAGAGTGCGCCGGTACAGGGCATCGGCGCCAGCTTCGAGCAGGCGCTGCGCTCGGTGGATGCCGAGCAGCACCGGTCCAGCGCCGCCATGGCTGCGGTGGACAGCGGCCGGAGCGACGACCTGGTCGGCGCCATGATCCAGAGCCAGAAGGCCAGCGTGTCGTTCTCCGCGCTGCTGCAGGTGCGCAACAAGCTCACCGGCGCCTTCGACGAAATCATCCGCATGCCGCTGTAAGGACTGACAGTGCTGCAGAAACTCAAAGGGCGCCTGCCGCTCGACAAACTCAAGCTCGACCCGCGCCTGGGGCTGCTCGGCATTGCCCTGGGCGCCGCGCTGCTGGCCGCCGCCGTGGTCTTCTACCTGTGGCGCGACCAGGGGGCCTATCGCCCGCTGTACGGCGCCGGCGAAGCCTACCCGGCCGCCGACGTGATGCAGGTGCTCGACGCCGAAGCCTTCGACTATCGCCTGCACCCGCAGAGCGGCCAGGTGCTGGTGCGCGAGGAAGACCTGGCCCGCGCGCGCATGCTGCTGGCGGCCAAGGGCGTGAAGGTATCGGTGCCGGCCGGCTACGAGCTGTTCGACAAGGACGAGCCGCTGGGCACCAGCCATTTCCTCCAGGACGTGCGCCTCAAGCGCAGCCTGGAAGGCGAGCTGGCGCGGACCATCATGGGCCTGAAGGGCATCGAGCAGGCGCGTGTGCACGTCGCCCGCGAGGACAGCAATTCCTTCGTCGTGGGCCGTCGCGATCCGGCCAAGGCCTCGGTGCTGCTGCAACTCGCGCCCGGCCAGCGGTTGAGCCCGGAGCAGGTCGGCGCCATCGTCAACCTGGTGGCCGGCAGCGTGCCGCAGCTCAAGCCCGAGGACGTCAGCGTGGTGGACCAGAACGGCGTGCTGCTGTCGCGCGGCATCAATGGCGCCGGCGGCCCGTCGCAGAACTGGCAGGCGGTGGACGAGTACCAGCGCAAGGCGGTGGGCAATGTCGAGGAAGTGCTGGCGCCGGTGCTTGGCCTGGGCAATTACCGCATCAGCGTTTCCGCCGACATCGACTTCAGCCAGAAGGAAGAAACCCTGCAGGCCTACGGCGAGGCGCCGCGCCTGCGCAGTGAATCGCTGCGCAACGAGACCACCCTCGACCAGTTGGCCCTCGGCGTACCCGGCTCGCTGAGCAACCGTCCGCCGGAGCCGCCGCCCCAGGCGCAGCAGGGCCAGGCGCAGAACGCCAATACCCCGGCCGGCAACGGCAAGGTCGCCGGCACCGACAACAAGGCCGCGACCTCGACCCGCAACGAGACCACCCGGCAGAACGATTTCGACCAGAGCGTCACCCACATCAAGTACCCGGCCTTTGCCCTGCGCCAGCAGAGCGTGGCGGTGGTGATCAACGCCAGCACGGCGCCCGAAGGCGGCTGGACCGACAAGGCCCGCGCCGACCTGGAGGCCATGGTGAAGAGCGCCGTGGGCTTCAACGCCCAGCGCGGCGACCTGATCACCGTCAGCGTGTTCCCGTTCGCCGCCACCGCGGTGGAAGAGTCCGCGGCGAGCTGGTGGGAAAGCAGCGCCCTGCAATCCCTGGTGCGCTACAGCGTGCTTGGCCTGATCGCGCTGCTGTTCCTGCTGTTCGGCGTGCGCCCGGCAGTACGCAGCCTGACCCAGCGCGCCCAGCCGGCAGCCACCGCAGCCTTGCCCGAGGGTGCCGGCGACTACCCGCTGGCCCTGGATGCCGAGCGCCGCCTGGCGCTTTCCAACGAAACCGTCGGCGGGCTCAACGTCCTCGGCGAGCTGAACCCGCTCTCGGAGATCCGCCTGCCGGCGCCGGGGTCGGGGCTGGAACACCAGATCGAGCATCTGCAGATGCTGGCGAAGAACGACCCGGAACGGGTCTCGGAAGTGATCAAGCACTGGATTGGCCGCAATGACCGACACGAGCCTGCCTGAAGAACCGAAAAAGCGCGGCCCGCAGATGCGCGCCGTGAGCTCGCTGGAACAGGCGGCGATCCTCATGCTGAGCATGGGTGACGAAGCCTCCGCGGGCATCCTGCGCAACTTCAGCCGCGAGGAGATCGTCAGCATCAGCCAGGCGATGGCGCGGCTGTCCAACGTCAAGCAGAACACCGTCTCCGACGTCATCGGGCGCTTCTTCGACGACTACAAGCTGCAGTCCAGCATCAAGGGCGCGTCGCGCTCCTACCTCGCCGGCATGCTCGGCAAGGCGCTGGGCAGCGACATCACGCGCAACCTGCTGGACAGCATCTACGGCGAGGAAATCCGCGCCAAGATGGCGCGCATGGAGTGGATCGACCCCAAGCAGTTCGCCGCGCTGATCGCCAAGGAGCACGCGCAGATGCAGGCGGTGTTCCTCGCCTTCCTGCCGCCGGGCATGGCCACCGACGTGCTCGAAGCCATGCCGGCCGAGCGCCAGGACGAGCTGCTGTTCCGCATCGCCAACCTCAGCGAAGTGAACAGCGACGTCATCGCCGAGCTGGAGCAGCTGATCGACCGCAGCCTGCGCGTGCTCTCCACCCAGGGTTCGCAGGTGCGCGGGGTCAAGCAGGCGGCGGACATCATGAACCGCTTCAAGGGCGACCGGAACCAGATGTTCGAGCTGCTGCGCGCCCACAACGACAGCCTGGTCGGCAGGATCGAGGATGAGATGTACGACTTCTTCATCCTCTCCCGGCAGAACCAGGAAGTGCTGCAGACCCTGCTGGAAGTCATCCCGCTGGACGAGTGGGTGGTCGCGTTGAAAGGCGCCGAACCCGAGCTGGTGCGCGCCATCCAGGGCGCCATGCCGAAGCGCCAGATGCAGCAGATGGAATCGATCAACCGCCGCCAGGGCCCGGTGCCGCTGAGCCGCGTGGAGCAGGTGCGCAAGGAGATCATGGGCGTTGTGCGCGATCTCGCCGCCGAGGGCGACCTGCAGGTGCAGCTGTTCCGCGAGCAGACGGTGGAGTAACCGCGCATGGCGATCAAAGTCATCAAGGCCGACAGCCGCGCCTGGCGCCCGTACCGCTTCCCGCCGCGCTGCGCGACCGCCAGCGCCGACAACCACGGCTGGGACAGCGACCCGGCCGCGCGCCAGCGCGCCATCTCCGAAGGCTTCCAGGAAGGCCTGGAGAAGGGCTACCAGGACGGCGTCGGCGAAGGCCGCGAGGCAGGCCTGCGCGAAGGCTTCGAAGCCGGTCGCCAGGACGGCCTGCGCAAGGGCCGCGAGGAAGGTCGAGCCGCTGGCCGGCAAGTGTTCGACGAAGCCAGTGCGCCATTGCAGGCCGCCGTCGCTGCCTTCACCGACTATCATCAGGCCTTCCAGCACGCGCGGCAGAAAGAGCTGCTGGAGCTGGTGCAGAAAGTCTCCCGGCAGGTCATCCGCGTCGAACTCACGCTCAATCCCACGCAGTTGCTGACGCTGGCCGAGGAAGCCCTCGCCGCCATGCCGGGCGAGCAGGGCGAGGTGCAGATCCTGCTCAACCCGGAAGAGTGCGCGCGCATCCGCGAGCTGAACCCCGAGCGCGCCGCCAGGTGGCGCCTGGTGCCGGACGAGCGCCTGGCGCTGGGCGAGTGCCGTGTGGTCACCGCCCAGGCGGAAGCCGATATCGGTTGCCAGCAGCGCCTGGACAGCTGCATGGAAGCGCTGAGCACGCACCTGCAGGACGAAGACTGACGTGGCCCTGGGCGACGGCTTCAAGCTCGAAGAAGCGCTGCGCTCGCTGGATTCGGTCCAGCTGGCGCGGGTCAGCGGTCGCCTGGTGCGGGTCTCCGGCCTGCTGCTGGAAAGCCTCGGCTGCCGGCGCATGACCGGCCAGCGCTGCTACGTGGAAGTCGCCGACGGCGAGCGCCTGGAGGCGCAGGTAGTCGGCTTCAACCGAGACATCACCTACCTCATGCCCTTCAAGAAGCCCGTCGGCCTGACCTCCGGCTCGCGGGTCTTCCCGGCGCCGGACGAAGCCGTGCTGCATATCGATCATTCCTGGCTGGGGCGCGTGGTCAACGGCCTTGGCGAGCCTCTGGACGGCCTCGGCAAGCTCGCCGGCCGACATCCCCTGCCCACCGAGCTGCCGCAGGTGAACCCGCTGCGCCGGCGCCCGGTGTCCGAGCCACTGGACGTTGGCGTGCGCGCCATCAACGGCCTGCTGACCCTGGGCAAGGGCCAGCGCGTCGGCCTGTTCGCCGGCAGCGGCGTGGGCAAGAGCGTGCTGCTGGGCATGATCACCCGGCAGACCAAGGCCGATGTGGTGGTCGTGGGGCTGATCGGCGAACGCGGCCGCGAGGTGCAGGAGTTCATCCTGCACTCCCTCGGCCCGGAAGGCTTGCAGAAGGCCGTGGTGGTGGTGGCGCCGGCCAATGAATCGCCACTGATGCGCCTGAAGGCCACCGAGCTGTGCCACAGCATCGCCGCCTACTTCCGCGACCAGGGCAAGGACGTGCTGCTGCTGGTGGATTCGCTGACCCGCTACGCCATGGCCCAGCGCGAGATCGCCCTGGCCCTGGGCGAGCCGCCGGCGACCAAGGGCTACCCGCCGTCGGTGTTCGGCATGCTCCCGGAACTGGTGGAGAGCGCCGGCAACGGCGAAGGCGAGATGGGCAGCCTGAGCGCCATCTACACCGTGCTGGCGGAGGGCGACGACCACCAGGACCCGATCGTCGACTGCGCCCGCGCCATCCTCGACGGGCACATCGTGCTCTCGCGGCGCCTGGCGGATGTCGGGCATTACCCGGCCATCGACATCGGTGCCTCGGTCAGCCGCTGCATGAGCCAGGTGGCGGACCCGGTGCATCTCTCTGCAGCGCGCCAGTTCAAGGAATTCAGTGGCACCTATGAGCGCATCAAGGAGTTGATCCCGCTGGGCGGCTACACGCCAGGAATGGACGTGAAGACCGACCGCGCGGTGCAGCTGGCACCGATGCTGGAGCGCTACCTGAGGCAGGAAACGGCGGACGGCGCCGAGCTCGGCAACAGCGTCGCCACCCTGCAAAGCATTGTCGGTAGCCGCTGATGAAGGCGCAGATCGATATGCTCGGGCGCCTCGCCGACGTGCGCGGCGGCAAGGTCCGCGAGCTGCTGGGCCGGGTGAATTACCAGCAGACGCTGTGCCAGCGCTACCGCAACAACATCACCGGGCTCGACCGCCTGTGCGGCTTCAGTGTCGCCACCAGCACGCCGTTGCAGCGGCACAACCAGCAGCAGTACAAGGTGACGCTGCACAAGATGCTGCAGCTGCAGCGCCGCGAGCTGGAGGTCGCCGAGCAGGCCCTGGCGCGCATCCAGGGTGAGTTGCTGGCCGCGATGCGCAGCGAGAAGGTGCTGACCCAGGTGATCGAGGCCAAGGTCGGCCAGTGGCAGGCGCAGCTTGCGCAGCAGGAACAGAAAATCCAGGATGGCCTCGCCGCGCAGTCCTGGTGGCGTGCCAGGGCTTGAGTCTGGCCTGCGGACATGGCGGATATCCCCTTCCGCGTTATGCGCCGGCCGTTTGGCGAACTCTGAACACGGCATTTAAGTTTTCCTTCGGGGCGGTCGCCCTCTGAGGGAAAGCCCCAGAAATACTCGGATACCGACCATGGAAATCACCCGGCAACTGACCAGCGTCGCGCTGGCCACCAGCGAGTCCGCCAAGAGCGCACGCAGCGAGCGCGCCGCTCCCGTGGCAGAGGCCGGCGCCAGCGCGCCGGTCAGCGATTCACTGCGCCTGGACGAGATGCAGGAAACCCTGCGCGCCATGCCTGACGTGGACCAGGACCGGGTTGCCGAAATCCGCCGCGCCCTGATGAATGGCGACCTGGCCAACGACACCCGCCTGCTCGCCACCAGCATTCTTTCCTACCATCGCGGCAGCGACGCATGACCCAGCGCGCGCGGTTGCTGCAGGTGATCGAGCAGGACATCCAGCAGGATGGCCGCGATTGCCTGGCGCTGCGCGAGCGCCTGCAGGAGCTGTATCGCCACCTGCTGGCGCGGGACAGTGCGCAGATCGAAGCGCTGAATCCCGATATCCAGGTGCTGCTCGATGCCGTCGCCGGCCGGGCGCAGCGCCGTAGCCGCGTGCTGCGCGCCTTCCAGCTGCCGATGGACGCTGAAGGCATGCGTACGCTGCTGTCCAGCTACCAGCCGCCGCGCCGCGAGGAGCTCCAGCAGGAGTGGCAGCAGCTGGGCCAGCTCACCGCCCAGTGCAAGCGCCTCAACGAGCGCAACGGCAAGCTGCTGGCGATGCACCACGACATTCTCAGCCAACTGATGGGCGATCCGCGCGAGCAGCCGGTGTATTCGCGGCAGCCTTACTGATCCTTTCCGCACCTTTCGGTCGCGGCTTTCCTGGGTCGGGTCTGTTCGCGAGCAGGCTCGCTCCTACGGGGGAACGCCAAGACGCTCTTCGTAGGACGGAGGGGGACGCCTAGTCCTTGCTCGCGAACCTCACGGCACCATCGCCAGCACGGACGAAGTCCGCTCCTGCGGAGACGCCTGCGCATGCGACTCCCCCCAGAAATCATCCCGTCGAAACCCCTTAACGAATCCCCGCCCACGGTCGCCCTTTCCTTGCATCAGGTCGCGTGCCCGGTAGGCGGAAACACCGCTTCCCGCAGCGCGCCAAAGTACGCCGGGCGGAAGTTCGACTTCTCCCTGGGAAACCCGCAAAGCCCCGAAGTACGGGGTCTCCGGCATTGGCATCGTAATTGCTCTTCCGGCACAAAGAGGTGGATTCAGATGGCGACCATAGATTCCGATTACGTCAAAAGCATGGCTCAGCAGCTGGCCACGTACGAAGTGCAGAACGGCCTGAACAAGGCTGATCGCAACAAGTCGTCGTACCAGTCCCAGCTGACCGCGGTGACTTCCCTGGAGTCGGCGCTCAAGACCTTCTCCTCGGCAGTGAAGAGCCTGCAGGGTGTGACCGGCAGCAACACCAGCATGCTGGTCAACAGCGCCACCACCAGCAAGGACGGCTACCTGAGCGCCAAGGTGGACAAGAACGCCGTGCCCGGCAGCTACGACTTCTTCGTCGAGCAGCTCGCCACCAGCCACCAGCTGTCGTTCTCCGGCCTGCAGGCCGGCGACATCGATACCCAGGGCACCCTGACCCTCAGCCAGAACGGCAAGTCGTTCGACATCGACCTGAGCAAGATCGACACCGACGGCGACGGCGCCAACTCGCTGGACGAACTGGCCGCCGCAATCAACAAGGCCACCGACAATACCGGCGTCAAGGCCACCCTGGTGCGCAGCAACGGCCAGGTCTCGCTGGTGCTGGGCGCGGAGAAGTCCGGTGCGGCGAATGCCATCAGCCTGTCGCTGAGCGGCACCGACAGCGCCAACAGCGCTTTCGAGAACGCCATCGGTAACCCGCAGGAGCTGTCCAAGGCCCAGGACGCCCGCGTCCGCCTGGGTGGCGAGAACGGCATGCTGCTGACCAACGCCAGCAACACCTTCGACAACATCATCGATGGTGTCAGCGCAACCTTCACCCAGGCGCAGAAGTCCGGCGAACAGCCGATCCGCCTGACCGTCGCCCAGGACCAGAGCGAAACCAAGAAGAAGGTGCAGACCTTCATCGACGCCTTCAACGCCCTGGCCAGCACCATCGACAGCCTGACCGCCGCCGGCGACCAGAACGGCAACGCCCGCGGCGCCCTGGCCGGCGACTCCAGCGTGCGTGCCATCGAGAACGCGCTGAACCAGATGGTCCGTACCAGCTTCGGCGGCGCCAACCTGATCACCCTGGGCATCAGCGCCGACCGCAGCGGCAAGCTGACCCTCGACGCCACTCGTTTCGAGAAAGCCATCGCCAGCGAACCCGAGGCCCTGGACAAGCTGTTCATGGGCAAGGGCAACCTGCTCGACAGCCTGGACAAGGGTGTCGCCGTCTACACCAACAGCACCAATGGCGTCATGAAGAACCGCAAGGACGCCCTGAACAACAGCCTGCGCCGCGTCAACGATGACTACGACAACCTGCAGAAGCAGTACGACACCTACTACGCACGCTACCTCAAGCAATACACCTCGATGATGCAGACCATGCAGTCGATGGACCAGACCAGCGGGATGTTCGGATGACCGTCTACGGCATGAACGAAAGCTACGACAGCTACCGGATGATCGACCTGGAATCCAAGGCCGCCTCGTCCTCGCCCTACGAACTGGTGCTGGTGCTGTTCGACGGCCTGCTCGACGAACTGGCCCGCGCCCGCGGGCATATCGAGCACAAGCGCTACCAGCAGAAGGGCCGCTCCCTGGAGAAGTGCCTGAACATCCTCAACGGCCTCAACGGCGCACTCGACTACGAGAACGGCGGCGAGACCGTGCAGGGCCTGGCGCGCCTGTATGACTACTGCATCTACCGGCTCTCCGACGTCAGTGTGTCGCTGGAAGTCGCCGGGATCGATGAGGTCGTGCGCCTGCTGGGCATCCTGCGTGAAGGCTGGGAGGGCGTGAGTGCCGCCCGTGGATGATCGCCGGCGCCTGCTCGAGCTGTACGAACGGCTCGGCGCGGCGCTGCAGCGCAAGGACTGGAAAGCCATGGGGCAGGTCGACCTGGCGATCCGCGCGCAACTGGTGGCGATGTCATCGCAGACCGGGCTGGCCGCCGACGTGCTGCTGGCCAAGAAGCACCTGAAACGTCTGCACGAGCAGGCGTCGCAGGCCTGTGCCGAAGAGTGCGAGCGCCTGCGCCGCCTGCTGCTCTCGCACCTGGAATACGCCGAGGGTCGCTCGGCGTACATGCAGGTGGATACGTACCAGGAGGGTCGATAGACCGTGATCCAGTTGCCGACCCAAGCGCTGCCGACCACCGACCGTGCTACACGCCCGGTGGCCGAGGCGCGTTCGCAGGACTCGCGCCGCGACGGCGGCGACACTGCTGCTGTGGCGGGATTCCGTGCGCAGCCGCCGGCGCAGTCGAATGCCGGCGAGCGAACCATCAGCGTGCAGTCGTTCCTCGCCCAGTTCGATACCGCGCAGGCCGAGGAGCCGGTTCAGCAAGCCGAGGCTGCGCTGCCGCCGGAGGCGTTGCCCGTCGATACCCGCGACGACGATACGCAGGGCCGGGCAAGCGAAGAAGCATCACCCTCCGGCGCGGAAAACTGGCTCGCCGGCATGCTTGGCCAGGCTGGGCTGGTGGTGCAGGCGCGGGATAACCCGGCGGTCCGGACCCACGCCCAGGTGGCCGGTTTCGCCACCCAGGCCGTGGATGGCCAGGCGCAGCCGGCGCCCGCCGCAGTGAAGCCCGAAGACGTGCTGCTGCCGCCCGCCGACCTGCCCGAAGAGCCGGCCGTACCCACGCAGCCGGCACCGCGCGAGGCGACCCAGAGCCAGGCGCAGACGTTGCTGCAACAGCACCTGGCTGCTGCCGCACAGACCCCGGACTCCGCCGTACCGACGTTGCCCGGCGGCGCGCTCGACGCGCGTCTTCCGGTGACCGACAGCAGCACGCCCGCCTCGTCTACTGCACCGGCGTCGCCGCTGTTCGACAAGCCGCTGCACCTCAAGGGCAGCAACGAGGCCCACTGGGGCGAGCAGATGGTCAGCGCCCTGCGCGACAACGTCGAGCTGCAACTCGGCCAGCGCGTGCAGAACGCCACGATCCGCCTTGATCCGCCGGAGCTGGGCGCCATGGAAATCCTCGTGCGCCATGAGGCCGGGCAGCTCAACGTGCAGATTTCCGCGTCCAACGGCGACGTCGTGCGCCTGCTGCAGAACACCAGTGAGCGCCTGCGCCAGGAACTGGTCGGGCAGAACTTCCTGCAGGTCAACGTGCAGGTTTCGTCCGATTCGCAGTCCGGCCAGCAGGGCCAGCAGAACCGCCAGCGCTTTGCCGAAGAACCGCTCACGGTCGCCGCCAACCCGCGTGATGCGCAGGTGGGCGAGCGCTCCGCGCCGCGTGGCGACAGCGACGTACTGATTACCGTGTAGGCCGCCCGCGGCCCGCACCCCCACAGGATTTTTCGAGAAACCCCATGTCCACGCCGCGTCTCGTTCTACTGATGCTCATCGTGAATATCGCCGTCGTGCTGGGCGGCGTGTTCGTCAATTACAAGATGATCAAGTCCGCCAGCCTCGCCCCGGCCGCCGCCGCTTCCGACAAGGAGGCAGCCAAGGAAGATGCAACGGAGGAGGAGCAGGAGAGCGCCGAATACCTCTTCGTGCCGGTGGAGAAGATCATCGTCAGCTCCCGCGGCGAAGACCGCGAGCACTACTTCGTGATCGACCTGGTGCTGCAGGCCAGGGCCGAGCAGGAGCGCAAGAAGCTGGAGAGCGTCGCGCCCATGGTGCGCAGCTCGGTGGTCGCCAACCTGACGCCGGAGAAGTTCGAAGTGCTGCGCGCCATGCCCATCGGCGAGGTGCAGACGCGCCTGGAGAAGGCGGTGATCGACGACTTCGCCGCGCGCAAGGTGGTGGTGCCCTTCGAGCACGTGCTGCTCAGCAAGATGATCGTCCAGTAGGCCGCCATGCACGCCCTTCGCGATCCTGCTCACGGCTATGCCAGTGGCGTCGGCGGCTACGACAGCCCCGAGGGCGGCCATGCGCGCCTGTCGCCGGCGGCCGAGCAGCGCTGGATGATGCAGTACCTGCCACTGGTGCGGCGCATCGTCAGCCAGCTGTCGCTGCAGGCCAACCAGGTGCTGGACCGCGAGGACATGGAGCAGATCGGCCTGATGGGCCTGCTCGAAGGCCTGCGTCGCTACGGCGAGCCGGACGAGCAGTTCGGCCGCTTCGCCGCGCTGCGCATCCGCGGCGCCATTCTCGACGAACTGCGCCGCCAGGACTGGCGCCCCCGGCAGGTGCGGCAGCAGGCGCACAAGGTGCGCGATGCGATCCGCGCGCTGGCGCGCCAACTCGGCCGCGTGCCGAGCGACGAGGAAGTGCTCGCCGCCACCGGCCTCGACGAGGCGGGCTACCAGGATTACCTGCGCGCCGAGTCCTCCGAGGCCATCGAGAGCTTCGACGCGTTGCTGCAGAGCGGCCACGACGGCGTGCAGGCCAGCGGCGATGCGCTGGAAGAGCGCGTGCTCAAGGAACGCCTGCTGGCCCAGGCGCTGGAGCGCCTGAATGAGCGCGAGCGGCTGATCCTCAACCTGTATTACCAGCACGAACTGAACCTCAAGGAAATCGCCCTGGTGCTGGAGCTGACCGATGCGCGCATCTGCCAGCTGATGAAGCAGGCGATCGGCAAGTGCAGCCGTTTCCTCAACACCCCCGACACTCCCTGAAGAATCCCAAACCATGCAGAAAATCATCGGCGCCCTGATCATCATCGCCTGCGTGCTCGGCGGCTACGCCATGGCCCACGGCGAATTGCGCGCGCTCTGGCAGCCGGCGGAGATGATCATCATCCTCGGCGCGGGCCTGGGCACCCTGGTCGTCGCCAACCCCCGCGAAGTGCTGCTGGAGATGTGCTCGCAGATCAAGGGCGTGTTCGTCTTCAAGCGCCGCGGCGAGGAATTCCAGCGCCAGCTGCTGATGCTGCTTTACGAGCTGCTGGAGATGGTCGACGTCGGCGGCCTGAAGGTGCTCGATGCGCACATCGAGGAGCCGGACCAGAGCGAGCTGTTCGCCCGCTACCCGCTGATCCTCCAGGAAAAGAACCTGATGGCGTTCATCGCCGACAACTTCCGCCTGATGGCCATGGGCAAGATCAGCGCCCACGAGCTGGAAGGTTTCCTCGAACAGGAACTGGACGCCATGGAGCACGCCCTGCTGCAGCCGTCCAAGTCGCTGCACAAGGTCGGCGAGGCGATGCCCGGCTTCGGCATTCTCGCGGCGATCCTGGGGATCATCATCACCATGGGCAACATCGGCGGCTCGGTGGCCGAGATCGGCGCCCACGTGGCCGCCGCGCTGGTGGGCACGTTCTTCGGCATCTTCGTCTGCTACTGCCTGATGGACCCGCTGTCCAACGCCATGGCGCAGCGGGTGAAGACCGAGCTCTCGGCGCTTGAATGCGTGCGCACCACCCTGGTCGCCCACGTCGCCGGCAAGCCCACGCTGCTGGCGGTGGACGCCGGCCGCAAGCTGATCGAGCAGGACGTCAAGCCGGCCTTCAAGCAGCTGGAGACCTGGGTCACCCGCTTCGAGGAAGAGCGGGACGCAGCATGAAGAAACGTGCCGACAAGCACAGCGAAGTCATCATCAAGCGCCGCAGCAAGAAGGGCCACGATGACGAGCACGGCGGCGCCTGGAAGGTCGCCTTCGCCGACTTCACCCTGGCGATGATGGCGCTGTTCATGGTGCTGTGGATCGTTCACCCGCAGACCGAGCCGCAACCGGTGGCGGTGGGCGACCAGGATGCCAACCCGGTGGTGGATGGCGGCGCCGGCGTGTTCGATGGCGCCAGCCGCACGCCCGTCGAGCTCGACGGCATGCCGCAACCGATCAAGACGCCGGAGAAGCCGGCGCCGCAACTCGCCCAGGACGTCGGCAAGCAGGGCAAGGCCGGCGAGCAGGCGAAGGACGCCAGCACGCAGCAGGACGGCCGCCAGTACGACAGCAACGAGGACCTGCGCGAGCTGGCCGAGCTGATCCGCGAGGTGTCCGGCAAGGTCGATGCGCTGGCCAACATCGAGGTGACGGTGGTGCCGCCGGGGCTGCGCATCCTGATCAAGGACGACCAGCAGCGTTTCATGTTCGCCCGTGGCCAGGCGACCCTCGATCCGCATTTCCAGACGCTGCTCGGCGCGCTGTCCGGCGTGCTGTCCAAGGTGCAGAACAAGTTGATCCTCAGCGGCCACACCGATGCGGTGCAGTACCGCCGGCCCGATGGCTACAACAACTGGAACCTCTCCGGCGACCGCGCCTTGCGCGCGCGCAACGTGATGGTCGACAGCGGCCTGCCTGCCGCGCATGTGCTGCAGGTGGCGGCCCAGGCCGACGTCATGCCGCTACGTCCGGAGGACCCGGAGAGCGGCGCCAACCGGCGCATCGAGATCCTCCTGCTGACCCACAGGGCGGAGAGCCTCTACCGGGAAATCTTCGGCGAGAGTTATGCACAGGTGCATTACTCGGCCTCCGGCGCGAAGCTGGTCGAGCCGCAGCCAGCGCAACCGGAGAAGACCGAGGCGCCGGCTTCGGCGGCCGTCGAGGCGTCGACACCCGCGGCAGCGGCCAAGCCGGCGTTGCGGTTGTGAGCGGGTCAGCGATCGCGCGGGTGGCGCGGACAGAACACTTGGCGCGTTTCCACGCCGTAGAGGCATTCGCCCAGGGGTTCGAGGGTGATGCGTGCGCCGCGCTGGCGCCCGTAGAGCAGGTTGAAGATCAGTTCGCTGTCCAGGCCGCTGTCGGCCTGCAGGTTGCTGATGCTGTTCTCTTCCACCTGCAACTGGTAGCGCCCGCCCAGGTCGCTGCCGACGTTGCCCGAGACCTCGAGGATGTTGGCGTCCTGCTGGATCATCGAGTAGAAGCGCCCTTCGTGGAACATGGTGGTCTGGGCGATTTCCAGCACCTTGCCGCTGCCCAGCAGCACCTGCCCGGAGGACGCGTAGCGACCGTCGATAGCCGAGGTGCTGCGCGCGTGCTTCCACAGCATGCCCAGCGCCAGCGCCAGGCAGGCGACGCCGAACAGCGAGATCACCAGGCAGCGGCGCGCCACGCCGGCCTGGCGGCGTAGGTTCAGTTCAGGCACTTGCGCAACTGCTCCTGGGGAATCCGGGCGACCTGGCTCTCGTGGATCAGCAACCAGTTGGAGTGGCCTTCGGGTTGCACGCAGACCAGTTCGTAGAAGCCCGAGGTCATGTGCAGCATGAGGCCGATGGGGCGGGTGGCGAGGTCGGCCAGTTGGTGCGCCAGCGGCCGGGTGTTGCGGATCAGGCGTTGCAGGTCCTGTTCGTTGTCTTCGACGTAGGTGATCTGCAGCGAGCCCAGGTTCTGTTCGGTGGTGAGGACCGGGCTGCGCAACTGGGTGTAGTAGAAGGCGCCGGAGAGGACCAGCAGGCCGAGGATGCAGAGGCTGGCTGCGGCGAATTTCAGGCGCCGCAGATTCGGCGTTCGCGGCGCGGCTGCGGGGCTCTGCAGTGGAATCACTTCCGGCGTGGCATCGACCACTTCTGCTTCCACTTCCGACTCGCTCGCCTGGCCCACCAGATACTGCGGGTTGAACATGTAGCCGCGGCGCGGCAGCGTCTGGATGATCTGCCGCTGCTTCTCGTCCGCCAGCACCTGACGCAGGGTGTAGATCTGCTGGTTGAGGCTGCCCTGGCCGACGACGCGGTCGGACCAGGCGTGGGTCAGCAGCTCGTCGCGTGCGACCACATCTCCGGGGCTTTGCAACAGGCGTTCGAGTACCCGGCTGCCGGAGAAACCCAGGTCGATCCGCTCCACCTGGCCGTCACGGTCGAGGTCGAGTTGATAGAGCGCGGGATAGAACTGCGCGATGCAATCGGAACGGCCAGTCCGGAGCTTCAGGCAGGCGATCGGCCGTCCGTCCGGTAGCGGTGAAATGAGTGTGTTCATCGAGCCCTTGCCAGCCGCGCCCTTGACGGTCGCGGGGAAACTCCATTTGTCCATGGAGGCAGAGGCATTATTTTGACGTCAGAAAAATGTGGGTGCAAGTTCTGAATTTTGCACACTCGTGCTTGCAATTTTCACACGAGTCTCGAAACCGCTGGCGCAGGCGGGTTGCGCCGCGACCGCACGTCGTAACACCGCTTGTCAGCGTACCCGCAGACAGCAGAACGCCCCGCCGAGGCGGAGCGCTGCAGAATCAGGGCGCGCGAGGCGGGGGCCTCGCGCTTGCCGGGCCTTAGCCCAGCAGGCCCATGATCATGCTGGGCATCTGGCCAGCTTGCTTGAGCATGGAGATGCCGGACTGCATGAGCATGGAGTTCTTGCTCATGTTGGCGCTTTCGACGGCGAAGTCGGCGTCCATGATGCGGCCCTTGGACAGGTCGGTGTTGTCCTTCATGTTGGCCAGGTTGTTGGAGGTGTGCTGCAGGCGGTTGATGTTTGCACCGAACTGCGCGCGCAGGGTGCCGATGGCGTCCAGGGCTTTGCCGGCGTTGTCGATGGCGGTGTTGGCGTCGGTGATGGTTTCCAGCTCGGTGCCGGCAGCCGGGGAGGCGCCGAACTGCTTGGTCAGTGCGGTGAAGGCATCGGTCACGCCCTTGAGCTGGGTGCTGACATCGACGTCCAGAGTCTCGGCCTTGTCGGCACCGATCTGGAAGGTTACGCCGCCTGCGGTGGAGCCGAACTTGCCGGCAGCCGCGTCGACGCTGAACAGGGCGTCACCGGCGAACTTGGTGTTGGAGATGATGTTGGTCAGCTCCTTGCCCAGTTCGTTGAACTCGGCGGACAGCGCCTTGCCGTCGTCGGTGGAGTTGGTGCCGTTCGCCGCCTGGGTAGCCAGGTCCTTCATGCGCTGGGTGATGTCGGTCAGCTCGCTGAACGCGCCGTCGGCGGTCTGCATCAGGGAGATGGCGTCGCTGGTGTTGCGCATGGCCACGTCCATGCCGCGGGACTGGGCGTTCAGGCGGGTGGCGATCTGCAGGCCGGCGGCGTCGTCGGCAGCGGAGTTGATCCGCAGGCCGGTACCCAGGCGCTGCTGGTTGGTGGCCAGCAGGCTGTTGGTCTTGCCCAGGTTGGTCTGGGTGATCAGGGAGGAATAGTTGGTTTGAATCGACAAGGCCATGGTGGACTTCCTGTATGAGCTGAATGAAGCCGGCGTTGTGCCTGCTGAAGGGGTAAGGCGACAGCTCGCGGGGAAGGATTAAGGGTGTTGGAAAATTTTTTGGCGCGGGGATTCCGACGCTACCGGCAGTCACGCCGCCGACATCGTCGTACACGGTCATGTGTCCTTTTGCCAGGGATCGATCATCTATCTTGTTGAGACATGTCTGACAGCCCCGACGCCGAGGTGCAGCTAAGCTCCCCAGGTCCACAAGGCTGTGGATAGTTCGTGTGAACCGCTCAGTGCGAACCCCGAGAAAGGAACCTCATGATCTCCGTCTACCAGCTCAAGTCCCGTTTCCAGAACCTGCTTCGCCCCCAGGTCACCCGTCTCCACGAGCGCGGCGTCACCGCCAACCAGGTGACGCTGGCCGCCTGCGGCCTGTCGCTGCTGGTGGCGCTCAGCGTCGCGCTGCTCGCCAGCCACGCCTGGATATTCCTGCTGATCCCCCTGTGGATGTTCCTGCGCATGGCGCTCAACGCCATGGACGGCATGCTCGCCCGCGAATTCGGCCAGCAGTCGAAGCTGGGCGCCTACCTCAACGAACTGACCGACGTGATCGCCGACAGCGCGCTGTACCTGCCGTTCGCCCTGCTGCCGGGCGTGACCCCGGCGCTGGTGGTGCTGGTGGTGCTGCTGGCGATGATCAGCGAATACGCCGGGGTGCTGGGCGTGATGGTCGGCGCCTCGCGGCGTTATGACGGGCCGATGGGCAAGAGCGACCGCGCACTGTGCTTCGGCGTCTTCGGTGCAGGCGTGGCCAGTGGACTGCTGCCGCTGTCCTGGCTCGACCCGCTGCTGGTGCTGCTGGCGCTGCTGCTGGTGCTGACTATCGTCAACCGGGTGCGCCAGGGGCTGGCTGAACAGAAGGAACAACAGGCCGGCTGAACAAGGGCCTGCCGTGTCAGGAAGGGGACAGGACTGTCCCGCAAGCCATCGAAACAGAGGAAGTTATGCGCGAGTCTTCGAATCACCATTTCATCACCCACGACGGCGTCGAGCTGTTCTATCGCCACTGGCCGGCGGTGCCCGCCAACGATGAGCCGCGCCGCGCGGTCGTGCTGTTCCACCGGGGCCACGAACACTCCGGCCGCATCGGCCACCTGGCCGACGAGCTCGACCTGCCCGGCTTCGATGTTTTCGCCTGGGACGCCCGCGGCCACGGCCAGTCGCCCGGTGCGCGCGGTGACAGCCCGAGCTTCGGCACCAGCGTGCGCGACGTGCAGACCTTCGTCGAGCACATCGCTGCCACCCACGGCATCGCCATCAGCGACATGGCGGTGGTCGCGCAGAGTGTCGGCGCGGTGCTCGCGTCCACCTGGGTCCACGACTACGCCCCGCCGATCCGCAGCCTGGTGCTCGCTTCGCCGGCGTTCAAGGTCAAGCTCTACGTGCCTTTCGCCCGGCCGGGCCTGAAGCTGGCAAGGGCGTGGCGCGGCAACTTCTTCGTCAACAGCTACGTGAAGGCGAAATTCCTCACCCACGATCCCGAGCGGATCGCCTCCTATGACAGCGACCCGCTGATCGCCAAGGCGATCTCGGTGAACGTGCTGCTGGGCCTCTACGAAGCGGCTGATCGGGTGGTCGCCGACGCCCAGGCGATCCAGGTGCCAACCCAGCTGCTGATCTCCGGTTCGGACTTCGTGGTGCACCGCAAGCCGCAGCAACGTTTCTTCGACAACCTCGGCACGGCGCGCAAGGAACTGCACATCCTGCCCGGCTTCTTCCATGACACCCTCGGCGAGCTGAACCGCGAGCAGGCGGTGACCCGTGCCCGGCGCTTCATTCTCGAATGCTTTGCCCGCGCGCCGGAGCGCCCGGACCTGCGCGACGCCGATCGCTTCGGCTACACCTGCGCCGAAGCAGAAGCCCTGGCGACCCCACTGCCCAGCTGGTCGATCCGCGACCTCTACTGGCGCGCGACCCGCGCCAACATGCGCCTCGGCCGGTTGCTGTCGGACGGCATCAACCTCGGTTTCCAGACCGGCTTCGATTCCGGCAGCACGCTGGATTACGTCTACCGCAACCAGCCCGCCGGCGCGGGGCCCGTGGGGCGGATGATCGACCGCACCTACCTGGAGTCCGCCGGCTGGCGCGGCATCCGCCAGCGCAAGGTGCACATCGAGGAACTGCTGCGCCTGGCCATGGCCAGCCTGCGCGAGCAGGGCCGCGAGGTGCGCATCCTCGATATCGCCGCGGGCCACGGACGCTACATTCTCGAAGCGCTGCAGGGCGTCGAGCCGCTGCCGGAAAGCGTGCTGCTGCGCGACTACAGCGAACTGAACGTGCGCGAAGGCTCTGCGCTGATCGAGCGCCTGGGGTTGAAGGAGCATGCGCGCTTCGTCCAGGGCGATGCCTTCGATGGCGCTGACCTGGCCGCTGTAGAGCCGAAACCGAGCCTGGCGGTGGTGTCCGGTCTCTACGAGCTGTTCGCCGACAACGCCATGGTCAGCGGCTCGCTGGCAGGCCTCGGCGCAGCGGTGGAAGAGGGCGGCTACCTGATCTACACCGGCCAGCCCTGGCACCCGCAGCTGGAGCTGATCGCCCGCGCCCTGACCAGCCACCGCGCCGGGCAGGCCTGGGTGATGCGCCGCCGCACGCAACTGGAGATGGACCAACTGGTCGAGGCGGCGGGCTTCCGCAAGCTGGCCCAGCGCATCGACGAGGACGGCATCTTCACCGTGTCGCTGGCGCGCCGGGAGCTCCGTTGATGGGTGCAGCGATGCCGCCGCGCGACCCCGGCGTGTTTCGCCGGGCGGTGATCTGGCTGCTGTGCCTCGCGCCGTTCTTCTTCGCCAGCTACGGCTTCGCCAACTGGGTGACGGGGCAGCGCGAGACGGTCGGCGTGCTGGTGTTCGACTGGGAACGCGGCATGCCGCTGTGGCCATGGACGATCATTCCGTACTGGTCGATCGACCTGCTCTACGGCTTGTCCTTCCTGCTGCCACGCACCCGCCGCGAACTGGACAGCCACGGCTTGCGGCTGCTCACGGCGCAGGTGATCGCGGTCAGCTGTTTCCTGCTGTTCCCGCTGCGCTTCAGCTTCGAGCGCCCGGCGCTGGACGGCCTGTTCGGCTGGCTGTTCGATGTGCTGATGGGCTTCGACAAGCCGTTCAACCAGGCGCCCTCGCTGCATATCGCGTTGCTGGTGGTGCTCTGGGCGGCCTACGGGCGCTACGCCAGCGGAGTCTGGCGCTGGCTGCTGCATGGCTGGTTCGCGCTCATCGGGCTGTCGGTACTGACCACCTGGCAGCACCACTTCATCGATGTGCCGACGGGTGCCCTGGCCGGTTTCTTCTGCCTCTGGCTGTGGCCGCGGGAAGGGCGTTCGCCGCTGGCCGCCTGGACGCTGAGCAGCGATCCGCGACGACTTCGACTAGCCGTCTTCTACGCCATCGGCGCGGCGCTTGGCGGGATGCTGGCCCTGAGCGGAGGTGGCATCTGGCTCTGGTTGTGCTGGCCGGCGGTATCGCTGGCGCTGGTTGCGCTGTGCTACCTGGGCATCGGCGCGGAGGGCTACCAGAAGCGCGCGGAGGGCCGCCACTCGCTGGCTGTCTGTTGGCTGCTGGCGCCTTATCGGCTGGCCGCCTGGATCAATTCCCGCGCCTGGACACGCCAGCACCCGCAGCCCGATGAGGTACTGCCCGGGCTCTGGCTGGGCCGCCTGCCCGGCGCGGCGGAGCGCAAGGCGCGGCCCGAGCTGGGAGTGCTCGACCTGTGCGCGGAGCTTCCCTGCACTGCGCATGACGATCGTTACGCGAGCCTGCCGTTGCTCGACCTGATTGCGCCCAGCGTCGATCAGTGTCGACTGGGCGCCGCCTTGATCGACGAACTTCGCGCGCGTGGCCCGTTGCTGGTCTGCTGCGCCCTGGGTTATTCGCGCAGTGCGACGGTCCTGGCCGCGTGGCTGCTGTTATCCGGCCAGGCGGCCACGGTCGAGGACGCGGTGGCGCAGATTCGCCGCGCGCGTCCACGCATCGTGCTCAAGGCCGAACAACTGGCGGTGCTGGCGCAGGTCGCCGGTCAGCCGCAACTATCACGGGAGGTGAGTCATGTCGGTTGATCCGGGCCTGATCCTGGTGGCCAGCCTGCTGCGCCGCGGCAGCAGTCTCAATGGGTTGTCTTCGGCGCTGACGGTGCTCGCACTGGCGCTGGGCTTCTACGGCGCGCTGATGGCCAGCGCCACGCTGGCGTTCAGCCTGAGCATGGCGCTGCTGGTGCTGCTCGGCCTGGTGCAGAAGTTCTACGCCATGCGTGTGGCGCTGGACGCCGATCTGTTCGAGGCCATGGCCAACGCCGGAGAGGCGCTGCCGGAGAAAACCCGGCAACTGGACGACGCCCTGGCCACCCATGTCGGTGTGCCCGCGGAAATGTCCGGCCGCACCTGGAGCGAGCGCAGCCGTGGCGCACTGAAACTCCTGCGTCGGCAGGTGATGCTGTGTGCGGTGCAGTGGCTGGTTGCGCTGCTGTGCCTGATCGCCCTGACTTTCCAATCCTGAGGAACGCCCCCGCAATGCTGGAACGACTGTTCGCCTACGCCATCATCGCCGGTGCCCGCGCGGTGACCGGCCTGCGCAGCCTGTGGATCGGCACCACGCCGATCCCGGCGCAGCGCATCTACTACGCCAACCACAGCAGCCACGGCGACTTCGTGCTGCTCTGGGCCTCGCTGCCGCCCGAACTGCGCGCGCGTACGCGCCCGGTCGCCGGGATGGACTACTGGGGCAAGGGCGGCCTGCGTGGCTTCATCATCAACCGCGTGTTCCACGGCGTGCTGATCGACCGCACGCGCGGCGCAGAAGGCGGCAATCCGCTGGAGCCGGTGGAGCAGGCACTGGCCGACGGCGACTCGCTGATCCTCTTTCCCGAGGGCACGCGCAACCTCGACGAGGAGGTGCGCCTGTTGCCCTTCAAGAGCGGCATCTATCACCTGTCCAAGGCGCATCCGCAGGTCGAGCTGGTGCCGGTATGGCTGGACAACCTCAGCCGCGTGATGCCCAAGGGCCGCGCACTGCCGTTGCCGCTGCTGTGTACCCTGAGCTTCGGTGCGCCGCTGGCGGTGCAGGAGGGCGAGGCCAAGGAAGCCTTCCTCGAACGCGCCCGCGAGGCGCTGCTGAAACTCGCCGCGCCGGAGGGTCGCTGAGATGAACCAGACCTGGCTGCTGTTCGCCGGTATCGGCGGCATCCTCGTTCTCGCCTCGCTGGTCGGCGCGGTGCTGCGCTGGCGCGCGCCGGCGGGACCGCACGCGGTGATCGACAACCTCAACGCGCGGATCAATGCCTGGTGGGTGATGGTCGCGGTGATCGGCTGCGCCTTCGCCCTCGGTTACTGGGCGGTGATCCTGCTGTTCTATGGCGTGTCGTTCTACGCCCTGCGCGAGTTCCTCACGCTGATGCCGACCCGGCGCAGCGACTACCCGGCGCTGGTCGCGGCCTTCTACTTCGTGCTGCCGATGCAGTACCTGCTGATCGGCATCCAGTGGTACGGACTGTTCTCCATCTTCATTCCGGTCTACGTGTTCCTGCTGCTGCCGATCCTCGCTTCGCTGGGCGGCGACTCCAAGCACTTCCTCGAACGCGCCTCGAAGGTGCAGTGGGCGCTGATGCTGGCGGTGTTCTGCATCTCCTACGTGCCGGCGCTGCTGACCCTGAACATCGAGGGTTACGAGGGCCGCAACCTGCTGCTGATCGCCTTCCTGGTGATCGTCGTGCAGTTGTCGGACGTGCTGCAGTACGTCTGCGGCAAGCTCTTCGGCAAGCGCAAGATCGCCCCCAACCTGTCGCCGTCCAAGACCCTGGAAGGCTTCGTCGGAGGCGTGGCGCTGGCCACGCTGATCGGTGGCGCGCTGTGGTGGATCACCCCGTTCGCCTTCTGGCAGGCGTTGCTGATCGCGCTGATGATCAACATCCTCGGCTTCTTCGGCGGGCTGGTGATGTCGGCGATCAAGCGCGACCGCGGGGTGAAGGACTGGGGGCACATGATCGAAGGCCACGGCGGCATGCTCGACCGCCTGGATTCGGTGTGCTTCGCCGCGCCGGTGTTCTTCCACTTCGTGCGGTATTGGTGGACCTGAGGCGGGTATTACCTTCGTAGGACCGTAGGACGCATAACCTGGAACAGGTTATCCGCCAGCGACTCTGCGGGGATAACGCTGGCGCGTTATGCGCCCTACGGTCTGCCGTGCGGTTAGCCACCGTCACGCAGGGCTCATCCAACGTAAAACGGTCCGCGGCACTCAGAAGATGCTACTCACCTCTCCCGAGGCCAGCACCTTCGCGTCGATGACCTTCTGGCTGCGCAGGTTCTTCACCCGGATCACCTCGTCCTGCTTGCCGTTGGCCAGCGCCTCGCCGGCGGCGCTGGCCTGGATGCCGTCCTGGCTGGCGACGATCTTCACCTGCTGGCCGCGGCGCACCAGCAGCGCGCCGTCGAGCAGCGCCGGGCTCAGCGGCTGGTCGGCGCGGATGCGCCGGCGAGCGGTCTTGCCGGCGACCTCATCGATGCGGGTGAAGTAGCCCCGCGCGCTCTTGCCGATCTCCAGCGGTGCCAGTTTCAGCTGCCCCGGCTCCAGCGTCTGGCCGCGCTCGATCTCGCCGCTGGCGACCACGGCCGGCAGGAACACCGCGGGCTGGCTGGTGAAGTAGAGCGGCCAGCCGGGCTGCCCCGCGCAATCGGCCTCCAGCCGGCGCCGGGCGGTGGCCGAGGCGGGTGCTTCGCTCTCGCGCAATTGCGGCTCGCTCGGGCAGGCCGGCAGCTTGGCCAGGCTGTTGGGCAGGTTGTTGGCGACCCTGAAGGTCATGCCGTTCCAGCCCTGTTTTTTCGCTTCGCTCTTCAGTTCGCTGGCGATCAGTCGCTGTGCGGCGGCGTCGAGTTGCGCGCGGGCATCCTGCGCTTGCGCAAGAGCGGGAAGGAGGACGAGGAAGCAGGCGGAAAGCGCTTTTCCGCATCCCCCGCTGTGGCGCGCGAAAAGCGGAAACGACGCGTTGCGCCCGCGTTTTTGGGTTTCAATAAACGCCTTGTAAATCAACGACATGAAGCGACCTTCAGGGGTCGGCATGCTTTGTGCTGAATGGCCACGCACGCCGAACGATGAGAATGGGTTGCGGGAATGAGTATACGGTTTGACGAGACCCTGGGTCTCCACGAGAGAGCCCTCTCGCTGCACATGCAGCGCAGCGAAATCCTGGCCTCCAACCTGGCCAACGAAGACACCCCCGGCTTCAAGGCGCGGGACATCGATTTCGCCGCCGAGATGCAGCGCCAGGGCAATTCGTCGGCAGTGCTGGCCAGCGCAGGCCCGCAATCGATGGAGCTGAAGTACCGCATTCCCAACCAGCCTTCCCAGGACGGCAACAGCGTCGAACTGGCCACAGAGCAGGCGGAATTCTCGCGCAACGCGATGGATTTCCAGACCAGCCTGACCTTCCTGACCATGAAATTTCGCGGCCTCAAGCAGGCCATCGAGGGACGCTGACGCCATGGCATTCGATTCCATCTACCGCATCGCCGGCTCGTCGATGAACGCGCAGACCGTGCGCCTGAACACCGTGGCCAGCAACCTGGCCAACGCCGACTCCGCGGCCGCCAGGCCCGACGACGTGTACCAGGCGCGCAAGCCGATGTTCGCCGCCGTCTACGACAACGACCAGCTCACCCGCAGCGCCGGCATGGGCGGCGCCCACGTGCAGGTGCTCGACGTGGTCACCTCCGGCCGCGCCCCGCAGCGCCGCTACGAGCCGGGCAGCCCGCTGGCCGACGCCACCGGCTACGTCTACTACCCCGACGTCAACGAGATCGAAGAGATGACCGACATGATGTCCGCCACCCGCAGCTTCGAGACCGGTGTGGAAGTGCTCAACCGGGTGAAGAGCATGCAGTCCAGCCTGCTGAAACTGGGAGACGCCTGATGAGCTCGGTGAACAACGACACCAGCGGTACCAGCACCAACGGCACGTCGTCCGGCACGCCCAAGCAGGCGGTGAATCTCGGCGAGATGGGCGACATGGAGAACAGCTTCATCACCCTGCTGGTCGCTCAGGTGCAGTACCAGGACCCGACCAAGCCGGTGGACAGCACCGAGTTCATCAACCAGTACTCGGCCATGGCGCAGGTGAAGAGCATGCAGAACATGACCACCCTGCAGCAGAACAACCTGGTGCTGATGGACAACCTGCAGACCCTCACCGCCGCCGGCCTGGTCGGCCAGGAAGTGAAGGTCAGCGCCGACAGCCTGCAACTGGACGGCGACAAGGTCAGCGGGCAGATCAACCTGGAACACGCCTCGGCCACCACCGTGCTGCAACTCACCGATGCCAACGGCGTGCGCACCGACATCACCCTCGGCCCGCAGGAGCCGGGCGCCGTGCCTTTCACCGTGGACCCCGAAGCGCTCGGCCTGAAGCCGGGCAAGTACAGCCTCGCAGTGAAGACCGAGAGCGGCGAGACGCCGGGCATCGAAGTGTCCGGGTTGGTCCATAACGTCCGCGTCAGCGCCGACGGCCCGGTCCTGGAAGTCGCGGGCGCCGGTTCCGTGCCCTTCTACAAGATCGTCGAATTCAGTCAGGGCCAGGCCGCCTGAGCGCCTGTTCCCCCCACTTAGGATGAGCTAACGCCATGAGCTTCAACATCGCCCTGACCGGCCTGAACGCGGTGACCCAGCAGCTGGACACCATCAGCAACAACATCGCCAACTCCGGCACCGTCGGCTTCAAGTCCTCGCGCACCGAGTTCGGCAGCGTCTACGCCGACACCAAGGGCATGGGCGTGGAAGTCACCGGCACCACCCAGAGCATCAGCCAGGGCGGCTCGCTGGTGTCGACCAACCGCAACCTCGACCTGGCCATTTCCGGCGGCGGCTTCTTCGTCGTCAAGAGCGGCAACGGCGACACCCAGTACACCCGCGCCGGAGTGTTCAGCCAGGACAATGCCAACTACCTGATCAACGCCACCGGCCAGCGCCTGCAGGGCTACCCGACCGACGCGGCCGGCAACCTGCTGGTGGGCACCGTGTCCGACCTGCAGGTGAAGACCGCCAACCTGCCGGCCAAGGCCACCGACAGGCTGGAGTTCGTCGCCAACCTCGACTCCAACGAGAAGGTGCCGACCGTCGCGCCGTTCGACCCGCAGAACGTGGCGACCTACAACTCCACCTACACCAGCAAGATCTACGACTCCCAGGGCAAGGAACACACCCTGACCCAGTACTTCGTGCTGACCGGCAGCAACACCTGGAACGCGCATTACGCAGTGGATGGCAATGCCGTGGGCGCCACCCAGTCGCTGACCTTCGCCCCGGACGGCTCGCTGTCCGCGCCGATCGCCGCGGTGCCGGTGAGCTTCAACCTGCCGGGCGTCAACCCGATGAACATCGCCCTCGACTACACCGGCACCAGCCAGTACGGCTCGGACTTCGTCGTCACCACCAACCGCACCACCGGCTACGCGGCCGGCGAGCAGACCGGCATCGCGGTGGAGAACGACGGCAAGGTCTACGTCAACTACAGCAACGGCCAGCGCATGCTGCAGGGCCAGGTCGCGTTGGCCAACTTCGTCAACAGCGGCGGCCTGCAGAACCAGAGCGGCACCGCCTGGACCGAGACCTCCGCCTCCGGCGCCCCGCTGATCGGCGTGCCCGGCATCGGCCAGTTCGGCTCGCTCTCGGCCGGCAACCTGGAAGGCTCCAACGTCGACATCACCCAGCAACTGGTGGGCCTGATGGAAGGCCAGCGCAACTACCAGGCGAACACCAAGGTGATGACCACCGACAAGGAACTCACCCAAGTGCTGTTCTCGGCCATCTAAGGAAATCCCATGGATCGTCTCGGCTACACCGCGATGACGGCGGCCAGCCGCAGCATGTCTGCGCTGGACATCCGCGCCAACAACCTGGCCAACGTCAACACCCCCGGCTTCCGTGCCGACCTGGAGCACGCCACCGCCGTGGACGTGAGCGGCGCCGGCTACGACAGCCGCCACCTGGCGCGCATCGAGAGCAGCGGCGTCGACATGAGCGCCGGGACCCTGATGGCCACCGGGCGTGACCTCGACGTCGCCATCCAGGGTCAGGGCCTGCTCGCCGTGCAGAGCGGCAACGGCGAGGCGTACACGCGCCAGGGCAACCTGGAGATCGACGCCGACCGCCAGCTGATGATCAACGGCCGCGCCGTGCTCGGCGAGGGCGGCCCGATCACCCTGCCGGAGTACGACGCCATCGCCATCGGCAGCGACGGCACCATCTCGGTGATGCCGCGCGGCGATTTCATGATGACCGACGTCGACCGCCTCAAATTGGTGGACGCACCGGCCGCGTCGCTGGTGAAGAACGCCCAGGGCCTGCTGGTCAGCAAGGACGGCCAGAACGTCGCCGCCAGCGACGACGTGCGCCTGGTCTCCGGGCACCTGGAGCAGAGCAACGTCTCGGCCATCGACCAGCTGGTGGGCACCATGAGCCTGAACCGGCGGTTCGAGACCCAGGTGAAGATGATGAAGGCCGCCTCGGATCTCGCCGAGGCCGGCGACCGCATGATCCGTGGCGGCTAACGCGCGGCGCGCAGACAGGAGTACAACATGAGTTCGGCACTTTGGGTCAGTAAGACCGGCCTGGCGGCACAGGACACCGCGATGTCCACCGTGGCCAACAACCTGGCCAACGTCAACACCGTCGGCTTCAAGAGCGACCGCGCGGTGTTCGAGGACCTGTTCTACCAGGTGCAGCTGCAACCCGGCGCCCAGGCTGACCAGGTCAACACCGTGCCGTCCGGCATCCAGCTGGGCAGCGGCGTGCGCGTCGTCGGCACGCAGAAGGTGTTCACCGAAGGCAGCATGCAGACCACCGGGCAACCGATGGACCTGGCCATCGTCGGCAGCGGCTTCTTCCAGGTCGAGGCGCCCAACGGCGACACCTACTACACCGAGAACGGCCAGCTGCAGCTGAACAACGAAGGCATGGTGGTCAACGCCCAGGGCCTGCCGCTGACGCCGAACATCGAAGTGCCGGCCGGCGCCAGCCGCTTCACCGTCGGCAGCGACGGCATCGTCACCGCCATCCTCCCCGGCGAGACGCTGCCCACCGAGCTGGGCCAGATCACCCTCGTCAGCTTCACCAACCCGGCCGGTCTGGAAGCCCTCGGTGGCAACCTCTACAAGGAAACCGCCGCCAGCGGCGAGCCGCAGGAAGGCACGCCGGGCGAGGAGGGGCTGGGCACGCTCAAGCAGGGCGTACTGGAAGGCTCCAACGTGCAGGTGGTGGAAGCGATGGTGAACATGATCGCCATCCAGCGCGCCTACGAGGCCAACGCCAAGGTGCTCGACGCCGCGTCGGGCATGCAGCAGTTCCTCAACCAGACGGTCTGACCATGACGCGCCTTGCCCTGCTGCTCGCCCTGGCGCTGCTCGCCGGCTGCCAGAGCTTCAACGAGATGCTGCCGGACGAGGATTCCTCGCTCTACCAGCCGCCGGAGCTGGACTACAGCCTGCCGCCCACCACCAGCGGCGGGCTGTTCCGCTCCGGCTACGGCGGCTCGCTGCTGCGCGACAAGCGCGCCATCGGCGTCGGCGACATCGTCACCGTGGTACTCAGCGAGTCCACCCAGTCGAGCAAGAGCGCGGGCACCAGCTTCGGCAAGAAATCCAGCCTGGACGTGCCGGTGCCGACCATCCTGACCAAGGAGTACGGCGGCCTGGAAACCTCCGCCACGGCCAACCGCGATTTCAATGGCTCGGCGAAAAGCTCGCAGCAGAACACCCTCACCGGCTCCATCGCGGTGACCGTGCACAAGGTGCTGCCCGGCGGCGTGCTGCTGGTGAAGGGCGAGAAATCGCTGCGCCTGAACCAGGGCGACGAGTTCATCCGCCTCACCGGCCTGGTGCGCCTGGACGACATCAACCGCGCCAACCAGGTGTCTTCGCAGAACGTCGCCAACGCCAAGATTTCCTACGCCGGGCGCGGCGTGCTCAACGACAGCAACTCGGCCGGCTGGCTGACGCGCTTCTTCACCCATCCGCTGTTCCCGATGTAAGCAGGCGAGCACTCCATGCGTAGAAATCTTTCCCGCCTGATGGCGCTGCTCTGCCTGTTCTGGCAGGCCGAGGCGCTGGCCATCCCGCTGCTCGACCTGGTCGACATCGAGGGCGTGCGCGAGAACCAGCTGATCGGCTACGGCCTGGTGGTCGGCCTGGACGGCACCGGCGACAAGAACCAGGTGAAGTTCACCAACCAGTCGGTGGCCAACATGCTCAAGCAGTTCGGCGTGAACCTGCCGCCGAACGTCGACCCGAAACTGAAGAACGTCGCCGCCGTGAGCGTCACCGCCAGCGTGCCGCCGTCCTACAGCGCCGGGCAGACCATCGACGTCACCGTGTCCTCGCTGGGCGACGCCAAGAGCCTGCGCGGCGGCCTGCTGCTGATGACGCCGCTGCAGGGTGTCGATGGCGAAGTCTATGCGCTGGCCCAGGGCAATCTCGTGGTCGGCGGCCTGCACGCGCAGGGGCAGAGCGGCTCCAGCGTATCGATCAACAGCGCCAACAGCGGCCTGATCCCCAACGGCGCGACCATCGAGCGGATGATTCCCAGCGATTTCGCCCAGCGCCCGGACGTGATGCTCAGCGTGCGCAAGCCCAGTTTCCAGACCGCCACCCAGGTGATGAACGCGGTGAACGAGCGCTTCGGCTCCGGCACTGCCACTGCGCTGGACGGCACCAGGGTGTCGGTGCGCGCGCCGGTCAGCAGCGCCCAGCGCACCAGCTTCATGGCCATGCTCGAAGGCATGGAGGTGCAGGAAGGCCGCACCCGGCCCAAGGTCGTCTTCAACAGCCGCACCGGCACCGTGGTGGTCGGCCAGGGCGTGCGCGTGAAGGCCGCCGCCGTGGCCCACGGCACGCTCACCGTGACCATCAGCGAGAACCCCCAGGTCAGCCAGCCGGGGCCCTTCTCCAACGGCACCACGGCGGTCACGCCGCAGTCGGACGTGTCGGTCAGCCAGGACAAGAAGCCGATGTTCAAGTGGCCTGAAGGCACCAGCCTGGAAAGCATCATCAACACGGTGAACAGCCTGGGCGCGACGCCGGACGACGTGATGAGCATCCTCCAGGCGCTGGAGCAGGCCGGCGCCCTGAACGCCGAGTTGGTGGTCATCTGATGAGCATCACCTCGCTCAACCGTCCCATCGTGCCGACCGGCCAGCCCGGCGAGTCGCCCGAGGCGATCCGCCGCGAGCAGCTGCAGGCGGCCTCCGAGCAGTTCGAGGCGATGTTCCTGCAACAGATCCTCAAGCAGATGCGCAAGGCCGGCGACGTGCTCTCCGCCGGCAGCCCGCTGCGCAGCCGCGACCTCGATACGATGCGCGATTTCTACGACGAGGCGCTGGCCGAGCACCTGGCCTCGCGCAAGCAGACCGGCATCGCCGACCTGCTGGTGCGCCAGCTTTCCGCCGAGCCGACCGATAGCGCCGAGCCTGTCGCGCTTGCCGATGGCGGCGAGGCGCTGCGCCGGCCTTCGGTGTCCAGCCGCAACCCGCTGGTGGATACCTGGCAGCGCGGGGTGGACCGTCTCGCCCACGCCTGGCAGCAGGGCAGCGCCGGTTTCCGCACGCTGGTGGACAGCGTGATCGGCCAGGAGTCCGGCGGCGACGCTGCCGCCGTCTCGCCCAAGGGCGCGCGCGGCCTGATGCAGCTGATGCCCGATACCGCCCGCGAAGTCGCCGGCGAACTCGGCCTGCCCTACGACGAGCAGCGCCTGACCAGCGACCCGGCCTACAACAAGGCGCTGGGCAGCGCCTACCTGGGCAAGATGCTCGACCGCTACGACGGCCAGCATGTGCTCGCCCTGGCCGCCTACAACGCCGGCCCCGGCAAGGTGGACGAGTGGCTGAAGAGCAACGGCGACCCGCGCAGCGGGCAGATCGGCATGGCCGACTGGGTGCGCAGCATTCCCTACGACGAAACCCGCGACTACACCCTCGGCGTACTCCGCCGCGTGCGTGAGGCCCAGGCGCCGGCGCGTATCCCCGGCAGCGGCCTGTCGCCGGAGAGCGGCCTGAAGCACGCGCCGCAGGAAGGATTTAAGCGCCACGCCGATTCCGTCGCCTATCAGGGGCAACAGCCTGAATTTGTTTCCCGACCGGCCTCGGCAGCGTTCGCCCAGCCGATCCGCATCGAGTCGAAGGAGAGTGCGTCTTGAGTATGTTGAGCCAGATCGGCTACAGCGGCCTGCGTGCGGCGCAGATTGCCCTGGCCACCTCCGGGCAGAACGTGGCCAACGCCAACACCCCCGGCTTCAGCCGGCTGAGCCCGATCCTCGCGTCGCTGGCCGGTGAAGGCGGCCTGAACGTCGGCGGCGGTGTGGTGGTGACCAGCATCCGCCGCATGGCCAACGACTTCCAGAACCAGCAGCTGTGGCGCGCCACCACCGAGCAGAGCTACTACGACAGCGGCCAGCAGTACCTGTCCGCGCTGGAAGGACTGATGGGCGGCGAGGGTTCGAGCATCAGCGTCGGCCTCGACAACTTCTTCGCCGCGCTCAGCGAGGCTACCGCCACGCCCGGCTCGGTTGCCCTGCGCCAGCAGATCATCAACGAGACCAAGAACCTCGCCCAGCGCTTCAACGGCCTGTCCGGCAACATCGACAGCCAGCTGCGCGCCCTGCAGGAACAGCGCGGCGCCATGGTCGGGGAGATCAACGGGCTGACCGCCAACCTGGCGGCGCTGAACAAGCAGATCGTCGAGGTCGGCTCCTCCGGCGGCGACACCACCGCGCTGCGCGACCACCGCGAGAGCCTGGTGGCGGATCTGTCCAAATACGCCTCGATCCGCGTCAACGAAGTGGCCGACGGCTCGCTCACCGTGTCGCTCGCCAATGGCCAGCCGCTGGTGGCCGGCAACTCCGCCGGCCAGCTGGCGATCAGCCGCACCGCCAGCGGCGAGCAGGAAATCGCCCTGACCTTCGCCGGCACCAGTTTCCCGCTGGCCCAGGACGGCATGGGCGGCTCACTCGGCGCCTTGTACGACACCGAGTACGACTCGCTGCGCCCGAACCAGACTGCCCTGCACGAGATGGCCGGCCAGTTCGCGCAGATGGTCAACGACACCCTGGCGGCCGGCTTCGACCTCGATGGCAACCCCGGCCAGGCGCTGCTGACCTACAACGCCGGCAGCACCACGGCGATGCTCTCGCTCAACGATCTCAAGCCCGAGCAGCTGGCGCTGTCCGACACCGCTGGCGAGTCCGGCAACAACGTCAACCTGCTCAAGCTGCTCGACCTCAAGGGCCGGAACATCACCCTCTCCGGCAGCCAGGTGACGCTCAACGATGCCTTCGCCGGGCTGCTCGGCAAGGTCGCCAGCGCCAGCCGGCAGAACCAGGCCGACCAGAAGACCGCCACCACCGTGGCGGCCCAGGCGCAAGCCAGCCGCGATAGCGTCAGCGCGGTCAGCCTGGATGAAGAGGCGGTCAACCTGATCACCTACCAGCAGGCCTACCAGGCCAACATGAAAGTCATCAGCACCGCCAAGGAGCTGTTCGACTCGATGCTCGCGGCCTTCTAAGACCTTTTTACGATCTCGCGAGCTAGAGCAGAACAAGGCAAAAACAGGCTAAAAAAGCGGAGTTTACGCGGTGTAAATGAGCATTTTTTAGCCTGTTGTTAACGCAGTTATGTCGACGCGCAGCAGGTCGTAAACAGGTCTTAAGGGCCTTTGTGAAGGAAAGCAGTATGCGCATTACCAACGCACAGATCACCGCGCTGATGGGCGGCTCGATGAACAGCAACTCGGCGGCCCTGGGCAAGCTGATGCAGCAGATGTCCAGCGGCCAGCGCATCCTCCAGCCGTCCGACGACCCCATCGCCAGCGTGCGCATGCTGCGCATCCAGCGCGAGGAAGCGAGCCTGGCGCAGTACCGCACCAACATCGGCAACGTCTCGGGCAACCTGTCGACCCAGGAAACCAACCTGCAGGCCACCTCCGACGCGATGCTCAACGTGCGCGACCTGCTGCTCTGGGCGGCCAACGGCTCCAACACCGGCGGCGACCTCAACGCCATGGCCGGCGAGCTGGAGAATATCGAGAAGACCATCGTCAGCTTCGTCAACGTGCGCGACGAAGAGGGCCGCTACCTGTTCTCCGGCACGCTCAGCGACACCGCCGCCGCGACCTACGAACCGCTGACCGACAGCTACGTCGCCACCGGCAACGACAAGTCGCGCCAGGCCGCCGTGGCCAACGGCGTACAGGTGGAAGAGAACGTCACCGCGCTCGGGGTGTTCGGCAGCAACATGGACTTCCTCAACCAGCTGCACGCCACGGTGAAGATGCTCAAGGACCCGGCGCTGGATGTCACCGACCCGGCGGTGCACGCGCAGATCACCGCGACCATCGACAGCCTCGATAGCGCCCACGATGGCGTACTCGGCGCGATTACCGAACTGGGCGGTCGGCAGAACACCCTGACCATGCTCAATTCGAGCAACGAGGAAGTCTCGCTGGTGAACCAGAAGATCAATGGCGAGCTGTCGCAGCTGGACTACGCCGGCGCCAGCATCGACCTGAACACCTACCAGCTCGCGCTGCAGGCCACGCAGAAGACCTACCTGAAGCTCAACGACCTGTCGCTGTTCAGCCGCCTGTAAGTTTCTTCGTAGGGGCTCCGCACGGAGGTCTGGACGCCAATCGGCGGATCGCCCCTACTTTTTATCCCGCCACCGCCCGGCCCTTGCGCCGGGCGGAGGCACATCGGTGCAGAGGTCACCATGAAGGTCATCAAACAACTGCCGGCCGCCGCCGTCTTCGACCCGAGCGCCCGCCGTGACGTCATCCTGCCGGCTGCCGGCGAGCGGCAGAATGCCCTGCGCAAGGGTGAGGACAAGGGTGAGAGCGCCGCGCAGATGGCTCGCGGTGCGCAGAAGAGCGGCAGCTTCAACCTGCAGCTCAACCAGCAGTTGTCGTCCATGCAGTCCGCCGACAGCTACCTGGGCGACCTGCAGGACCGCCTCGGCGGCCTCAAGCTCAACCTCAGCCGCGAACTCAGCGCGCCGCAATCCCAGGACCGCGAAGGCGTGCGCCAGGCTACCCGGCAGGTCAACGAGCTGCTGGAGCAGCGCGCCCAGCGCTCGGACGGCAGCCTCGACGCCAACTTCCGCCTGCGCCTCAACGAACCGGTGCGCAGCCGTTTCAGCCTGGAGGGGCTGGAGTCGGTGGACGCGATCCAGCGCTCCGGCAAGGAAACCCTGCTGTTCAGTGCTGGCCGCCAGCTCGCCGAACCGGCGGCGGTGGTCCTGGACGACGGCATGAGTACCGAACAGGTGCTGCGCCGCTTCAACGCGACACTCGGCCAGGCCGGCATCCGCGCCGAACTCGATAGCGACGGCGCGCTGAAATTCTCCGCGCCCGAGGCCGACTGGCAACAGCTCAAGGGCCAGTTGGCGGTGCAGGGCGAGGGCAAGCTGTTCGCCAAGGGCAAGAACACCCGGCTGAAAAGCCAGGAAGAAGGGCTGCTGGCATTCCCCACCGAGATCAGGACCGATGCCTTCCGTGAGCAGCGCCAGTTGCTCGATTCGGTGGTCTCGGCGCTGGATCGTATCGGCGGCCTGCGCGATCAGTTGCGCCACCGCCAGGACGACATCCGCGACTTCCTCGACCGCCACGCCAGCGAGGATGAGCGCGAATGGGCGCACACCTTCGCCGCCTCGATGCTCGATCGCATGGGCCGCAGTGCCACCCACTACAGCGCAGCGGCGCAGACGGTGGTGGCTCAGGCGAATCTCAGTCGCTTCGCAGTGGTGAGCCTGCTGGCGTGATTCGCGTGGGTCTTTCGTAGGGCGGATAACGCGCCAGCGTTATCCGCCGCGAACATGCCGGCGGATAACCTGTTCCAGGTTATGCGCCCTACGATCCTCGGCGGCTTTTCGTAGGGCGCACGGCACCTTCCTCAAGACAACAAAAAAGGCGGAGCCCAGCTCCGCCTTTTTCATTTCACATTCGATGATCACGCCAGCTTCAGCAAGCCCATGCCCAGCACCAGCATCGCCAGGCCGACCCAGCCGCGCCAGACCAGGCGCTGGCCGAACAGGGCCCAACCCATGGCGACGGTGGCGAGAATGCCGAAGCCGCCCCAGATGGCATAGGCCACCGACAGTTCGATGCCGCGTACCGCCTGCGCCAGCGCGGTGAACGCGCCCAGTACGCAGAGGATCGAGGCCGCGCCGATCAGGCGCTTGCGGAAGCCGTCGGAGTACTTCAGCAGCAGGTTGGCAATCACTTCCAGGACGATGGCCAGGCCCAGCCAGGCCATCGGAATCAGGTCATGGTTCAGCATGTCACCACCTCCAGGTTCTTCTCACGCGGGGTGGTGCGGGTGCCGGATTTCACCAGCAGGATACCGGCGATCATCACGGCCAGGCCCAGGGCCTTGTCCAGGCTCAGGTGCTCGCCGAGGAAGAAGGCGCTGACCAGGGTGATCAGTACGATGCCGATGCCTTCCCACAGGGCGTAGGCCACGCCGACCGGCACATGCTTGATGGCCAGCGACAGGAAGTAGTACGACAGGCCGATCATCACGTACATCAGCAGCAGACCCGCGACCGGGTACAGCGCATGGGTGAATTTCATCGAGGTGGTACCAACGACTTCAAAGCCGATGGCGGCAAACAGATAGATCCAGGAACGCATGGTGGAGCCCTCCCACGGGCAGCCGCGCGCAGTCTCGCTAAGAGCATCCTTGCGGCGGTTTCGGTTCGGGTTTCGTGGCGCCGACTCGGGCGGCAATCACCTATGAGTGTTCGCCGCGCTTGGCACCACCAACAGGTAGCAGCCGAAGGGAGGAGCTAGAGGTCGCCGGTCCAGTGGCGCTCGCGCGACACCAGGCGGGAAGTGGGGAGAGGTAGAGCCTTGATGTTCAACATAATGAACATATTGTGCCAAATTTCAGGTCGCCTGGCAAATCGACGGCCTCTATTCCGCGGTGAAACGCCCATGTTCCGGCATTTCAAAAGCCTGCTGGAAGCAGCGCGCCGTCAGGCTTGTGCAATATTTTGTTCACCTTGTTTTGCCTGCGACAGCGCGCCACAGTCATGACCTGCGCCAGGCCGTTTTCCGCTCCGGCCTGTTAGCATCCAGCATCGATATCCCGTCGGAGACTGTGATGATCGCCCTGCGAGAAGCCTGGAAGGCCGGACTCTTCGGCCGTGAGCATTGGACGCGCAACCTGGTGGCTGGCGTCATCGTCGGGGTGGTCGCCCTGCCGCTGGCCATGGCCTTCGCCATCGCCAGCGGGGTGAAGCCGGAGCAAGGCATCTACACGGCGATCTTCGCCGGCGCCCTGGTCTCGCTGCTGGGCGGCAGCCGGGTGCAGATCGCCGGGCCGACCGGCGCCTTCATCGTCATCCTCGCCGGGGTCACCGCCAAGTACGGCGTCGACGGCCTGCAGATCGCCACGCTGATGGCTGGCGCGATCCTCGTGCTGCTGGGCGTCAGTCGCCTGGGCAGCATCATCCGCTTCATCCCCGCGCCGGTGATCGTCGGCTTCACCGCCGGTATCGGCGTGATCATCTGGGTCGGCCAGTGGAAGGATTTCTTCGGCTTGCCTGCGGTGACCGGCGAACACTTCCACCAGAAGCTCTGGCACCTGATCCAGGCCCTGCCGCAACTGCACATCGCGACGACCCTGTTGGCGCTGCTGAGCCTGGCTCTGGTGCTGTTCACCCCGCGCATCGCCGCGTTGCGCCGAGTGCCCGGCCCGCTGGTGGCGATGGTGGTGGTGACGGCGATCCAGTCGCTGTTCCATTTCGACGGCGTGGCCACCATCGGCAGCGCTTTCGGTGGCATTCCCCAGAGCCTGCCCAGCTTCAGCCTGCCGGAAGTGACGCTGCCGCGCGTGCTCGAGCTGATCGGCCCGGCCTTCGCCATCGCCATGCTCGGCGCCATCGAATCGCTGCTCTCGGCGGTGGTTGCCGACGGCATGGCCGGCACCCGCCACGACTCCAACCAGGAGCTGATCGGCCAGGGCATCGCCAACCTCGTTACCCCGCTGTTCGGCGGCATCGCCGCCACCGGCGCCATCGCCCGCACCGCGACCAACATCCGCAACGGCGGCAACAGCCCGCTGGCCGGGATCACCCATGCGGCCACGCTGGTGCTGATCCTGCTGTTCCTCGCGCCGCTGGCCTCGAATATCCCGCTCTGTGCGCTGGCGGCGATCCTCTTCGTGGTGGCCTGGAACATGAGCGAGGCAAGGCACTTCCTGTTCATGCTCAAGCGCGCCCCGCGTGCGGACGTGGCCATCCTGCTGGTGACCTTCCTGCTCACGGTGTTCAGCGACCTGGTGATCGCGGTGAACATCGGCGTGATCCTCGCCATGCTGCATTTCCTGCGGCGCATGGCGTCCTCGGTGGAAGTCCACGCCGACGACGGCCCCGAGCTGGACGTGGAGCTGCGCGGCCGTGGCCTTGGCGACCTGCCGCCGGGGGTGCTGGTGTACAGCATCGAGGGGCCGCTGTTCTTCGGCGCGGCGGAGACCTTCGAGCGCGCGCTGGCCAAAACCCATACCGACCCGAAGGTGCTGATCATCCGCCTGCGCCATGTGCCGTTCATGGACATCACCGGCCTGCAGACCCTGCAGGAAGTGATCGAGCAGCTGCAGCGCCGTGGTATCGAAGTGCGGCTGTGCGAAGCCAATGCGCGGGTGCTGGGCAAGCTGCGCAAGGCCGGGGTGCTGGAGGAGATTGGCACCGGGTATCACCCGGATTTCCCGGCGGCGTTGGCGGCGGGTGTGGATCAGTAACGGGAGGATTGGGTGCGTTGGTTTGGCACCCTCTCCCCAGCCCTCTCCCTGAAGGGAGAGGGAGCAGATCGGCGTTACCGGCGTGCTCGGAGTTTCGCTTGAAGCCGAACAGCCCCCTCTCCCTTCGGAGCGGGGCGCGCAGCCAGGGTTAGGGAGAGGGCAAGCCATCGCTGCGAGCTGACAGATCGCGTAGGAGCGGACTCCGTCCGCGAATCCGGCGCGATGCGGACCGATCGCGGACGGAGTCCGCTCCTACCCAACGATCAGCCCTGCATCAGCTCCGCCAACAGTTCCTCCTTGAGCTTCGTCAGCAGCGGCTCCCCTCGCTCGCGCGGATGCGGCAGGTCGACCCGCACCTCATGGCGAATCCGCCCCGGCCGCGCGTCCATCACTACCACCCGGTCGCCCAGGTACAGCGCTTCCTCCACATCATGAGTAACCATGATCATGGTGCTGCGCTGCTGCACCCAGATGCGTTGCAGTTCGTGTTGCAGGCGCACGCGGGTGAGGGCGTCGAGGGCGCCGAAGGGTTCGTCGAGCAGCAGCACCTTGGGTTGGGTGATCAGCGCGCGGGCGATGGCCGCGCGTTGCGCCATGCCACCGGAAAGCTGGTGCGGATAGGCCTGCTCGAAGCCGGTCAGGCCGACCAGCTCCAGGTGCTCGGCGACCCGCTCGCGCTTTTCGGCGCGGCCGAGCTTCTGGTTCTTCAGCGCCAGGGCGACGTTGTCTTCCACGGTCTTCCAGGGGAACAGCCGGTGGTCCTGGAACACGATGCCGCGCTCCAGGCTGGTGCCGACAACGGCCTTCCCGTCGAGCAGGATGCGCCCGCTGTAGTCGTTCTCCAGCCCGACGATCAGCCGCAGCAGCGAGGATTTGCCGCAGCCGCTGGCGCCGACGATGCTGACGAACTCGCCGGGGCGCACGGTGAGGTCGATGTTCTCCAGCACCGGCAGGCTGCGGCCATCGATGGAATAGGCCTTGCTCAGGCCCTGGATGGCCAGCGCGCCCGATTGCGCCTGCTGGGCAGGAAGGATGGCGGGGTCAAGGATCGCGTTCATGATCGAGGCACTCATGGCAATAGGGTCAGCGCAGGTTGCGCCAGCGCAGCAGGTGGCGGCTGAGGCGGGCGAACAGCTGGTTCATGGCGTAGCCGAGCAGGCCGATGCTGAGCACGCCGATCACCACGATCTCCATGCGCGAGCCGGTCTCGGCGTTCATCATCAGGTTGCCCAGGCCCATGCCGGTGGAGAGGAACAACTCGCATCCCACCGAGCTGACCCAGGCGAAGGCCAGCGCGTGCAGTACGCCGTTGCTCAGGCTGGGCAGCGCGCCGGGCAGCAGCACTTCGCGGAACTGCTGCCAGGGGCCGAAGGCATACAGTCGGCCGACCTCGCGGTAGCGCTTTTCCACGTCGCGGAAGCCCTCGAAGGCGTTCAGCGTCATCGGGTAGAACGCGGCGAGGCTGACGATCAGCACCTTGGACGGCTCGCCACTGCCGAACCACAGGGCGATCAGCGGGATCAGGCCGAGGATCGGCACCTGGCGGATCGTGTGGTACAGCGGTGCGAACAGCCGCTCCACGGGGCGCGACAAGGCCATCCCGGCGCCCAGTGCGAAACCGGCGAGCGCGCCGATCAGCAGGCCGAGGCAGGTGCGTTGCAGGCTGGCGGCGACACTCAGCCACAGCTCGCCGGTGCGGATCAGCTCGGCAAAACCGGCGCCGATGCGCTCCAGCGGCACGAAGGCATAGGCGGCGCTGGCGCCCTGTTGCGATTGCCAGTGCCAGGCGGCGATCAGCAGCGCCGGCAGCACCAGGCCACGCAGTGATTTGAGCGTGCGGGTCATGGCGTCGGTCTCCAGCGCAGCAGGTGCCTCTCCAGCAGGCGGAAGGCGAAATCGAGCATGAAGCCGATGGCGCCGGTGACGATCACCCCGACCATCACGATGTCGATGCGCAGCATCTGCCGGCTCAGCTCGATCATCTGCCCCAGGCCGCTGTCGGCGGCGAGCAGCTCGGCGGCCACCAGTACCATCCAGGCGCGGCTCAGGCTGATGCGCAGGCCGGTGACGATGGGTGGCGCGGCGGCGGGGAAGGCGACGTCGCGCAGCAGGCTCCACAGCGGCAGGCGGTACACGCTGGCGACCTCGAAGTAGCCGCGCGGGATGCCCTTCACCCCCTCGCTGGCGGCCAGCGCCACGGGGAAGAAGGCGGCCTTGGTGACGATCAGGATCTTGAAGGTTTCTTCCACGCCGAAGAACAGGATGAACATCGGGATCAGCGCGATCGACGGCACCTGGCGCAGCGTGTGGAACAACGGTGCGCAGTAGGCTTCAACGGTTTTCGACAGCGCCATGGCGGTGCCGAAGACCAGGCCGCCCAGCGCGCCGATGCTGAAGCCGATGGCCAGGCGCGACAGGCTGTTGACCACGTGCTCGCGCAGCTCGCCGCTGGCCAGCAGGTCCTTGAAGCTGGCCCAGACTTCCGCCGGCGGCACCAGCAGTTGCGGGGGGAACCAGCCCGCGCGCGCGGCCATGAACCAGGCGAGCAGCAGGAGCAGCGGCGAGACAAACCAGCTCAGGCGATCCAGGGTACGCGTGGCCATTCAGCCCTCCTGGCCGAGCAGCGGCTCGGTGGTTTGCCGGCGCAGCTTGCGTTGCCAGCAGAACAGCGCAGCCAGCAGCACCAGGGGAATCCAGCAGAGGAACAGGTTGCCCAGCCCGACGAAGTGGCTGATCGCCCCGCCCAGCAGCGCGCCGGAAAAGCTGCCGGACATCGAGGCGAGGTTGAACAGGCCGGAAATCTTGCTCTTGTCCATGGCGTGCTCGCCCAACTGGGCCATGTTCACCAGGTGGATGAGCGCCGCCGCGGCGCTGAGCAGCACGCCGCCCAGGGCCAGCAGCCAATAGTTGTGCGCGCTGCCGAGCAGCAGCAGGGCGAGCAGTGCCGCACTGAGGCTGCCGATGTAGGCAAGGCGCCGGCCGCTGCGCTCGATCAGGTAGCCGAAGCCGAACAGGCCGAGCACCGAGGCCAGGCCCTGGATCATCACCAGGCTCACGGCCTGGCCTTGCGAGAGACCAGCGACGTCCATCGCCAGCAGCAGGATGAAGGTGCCGAACAGCGCGCTGGTGGCGGCGCTGAGCAGTTCGATCAGGCAGCTCTCGGCGATCTCGACATTGGCCAGCATGGCGCCGACCTGTTGCAGCAAGCCGCCGGTGGCGGCCGCGACGGGCACGTCTTCGCTGGGGGCTTCGCCTTCCCAGAAGCCGAGGCTGTAGAAGGCCATCAGGCCGAAGCACAGGCCGATGGCGGCGAAGCCCCAGCTGAAGCTCGTCGCGCCGCTCAGCCAGTTGCCCAGCAGCGGGCCGAGCAGGCCCATGCCTAGGGTCAGCGAACCGCGGTACCAGCCGGCCTTGTCGTTGCCGATGCGCTTGAGCTGGCGCAGGAAGGCACTGTTCATGGCGACGATGCGGAACGGGATGCACAGGCCGATCAGCAGGCGCGCAAACGCCAGCCACAGCCAGCCGCCGAACAGCGGGATGGCCAGGTTCAGCAGCATCGGCCCGAGGCTGGCGAGGAAGTACACCCGGCGCGCACCGAAGCGGGCGATGACGAAGCCGGCCGGCAGGGTCAGGATCACCATGCCGAGGGCTTCCATGGCCGAGATGATGCCGATCTGCATGGCGTTGGCGCCGATGCTGATGGCGTAGAGCGTGGTGACGATCTTCGCCATGCCGATGGTCGCGCCGCTGAAGGCCGCCAGCAGCATGAAGTTGAGCAGGAAGGCCCCGGGCTTCCCATGCGGGTCAGATGGCGACATCGATCTTCCCCAGCAGGGCTTCCAGCGGGCGCGGGTCGATCCAGTCGTCCACGGAGAAGTCGCGGGCGATGAAATCCCAGCGTTGCAGGAAGCCGGTGAGATCGCGCAGCGAGTTGATCGAGCGCTCGGCAAGGTTGGTCTGCAGGCGCAGGTGGGCGTCCTCGCCATAGGCGCTGGCCACCCAGAATTCGCTGGTGTTCAGCTCGCGAGCGAGGAAGCGGCGGGTCTCCTCCGGGTGCGCCCAGGCCCATTGTTCGGCGCGCAGGATGGTGTCGAGCACCCGCACGGCGGCGTCGAAATGCTCGTCCAGCAACCGTTGGTCGACGGTCAGGGTGCGTGGCGTGCCGATGTTCGAGCGTACCAGCGGCTCGGGGTGCGAGCCGACATCCAGCACCACGTGCAGGCCGAACTCATGGGCCAGCTGCAGGCCATGCGCACCCTTGAGGAAGATGGCATCGATGTCGCCGCGCAGCAGGCCGATCAGCTCGTTGTTGCGCTGCACCACACGGTTGCCCTTGAGCGCCACCTGGGCGCCGAACACATGGCGCACCGGGTCGTCGCTGTAGGTGCCGCCGTAGGGGTAGTCCACCAGCTCGACGTCGCGCACTTCCAGGCCTTCCAGACGCAGGGCGTTTTCCAGGCCGCGCAGGGACTGGGCACGGGTGAAGTCGATCTGCACGTTGGCCCACTTCGGCAGGCCGAAGCGCCGGTGGCGCAGGTCGCGGATGCTGCGTACGCCGCTGTCCGGCGCGCTGACGATGAGCTGCACCTCGTCGCTCCACGACAGCCCGATCACCCGCGTGCTCGCGCCGCTGGCGCGAGCCCAGATGGCCGGGATGTTGCCGCCCTGGCGTACCGAGTAGGGCAGGTGGTGATCGAAATGCGCCTCGCGCACCTCACGCTCGGAGGATTCGCGCAGCGACTGGATGCGTGTGCCGAACGGGCGGAAGGCCTGGGCCAGACGCCCGGATTCGACGGCGATGCCGAGTCCCGTGGGAACGGGGCTGTGGGTGTACCAGAGGGTTTCCAGCGGTGTGCTCATGGGTGTCCGTCGGGGTAAGAAAGCCCCCGCGCCGTCGCGCGGGGGCCCAGGTCGAGAAACAGAGGGAGTCGCCCTCGTGACGTTGATCAGCCGGTCTTCTGTGCCAGGCGACTGCGCAGGGCTTCGAGCGGGCGAGGGTCGATCCACGCGCGCACGTCGACGCTTGCCGGGATGAATTTCCAGCGTTGCAGGAAGTCGGTGAAGTCCTGCAGGGCGAGGATCGAGCCTTCGTCCAGGTTGGTGCGCAGGCGCAGGTGGGCGTCCTCGCCGTAGGCGGTGGCGACCCAGAATTCGCTGCTGTTGGTTTCTCGCGCCAGGTAGCGGCGGGTGTCATCCGGGTGCTGGTGGGCCCAGTCCTCGGCGCGCAGCACCGAGGCGAGGATCGCGGTGGCGGCGTCGGGGTGTTGCTCCAGCAGGTTGAGGTCGACGCTCAGGGTGCGCGGCGTGCCGTTGTTGGCGCGGATCAGCGGCTCCGGATGCGCGCCGGTGTCGATCACCGTGTGCAGGCCGAACTGCTGCGCCAGCTGCACGGCGTGGGCGCCCTTGAGGAAGATCGCGTCGACTTCGCCACGCAGCAGGCCGACCAGTTCCGGGTTCTGGCTGCGCCGACGGCTGCCGCCATGGCCCGTGATGCCGACGATGTTGCTCGGCGCCTCGTCGCTGAAGGTGCCCTTCAGGCCGAAGTCCACCAGCTCCAGGTCGCGCACTTCCAGGCCTTCCAGGCGCAAGGCGTTTTCCAGGCCGCGGATTGCCTGGGCGCGGGTGAAGTCGATTTGCGCGCCGCTCCAGTCGGGCAGGCCGAAGCGCCGGCCCTTGAGGTCGCGCACGGTACGGATGCCGCTCTCGGCGGTGGTCAGGATCAGCTGCGCTTCATCGGCCCAGGACAGGCCGATCACTCGGGTCTCGCGGCCGCTGGCGCGGGCCCAGATGGCCGGGATGTTGCCGCCATGGCGTACCGAGTTCTGCAGCGTGTGGTCGAAGTGCGACTCTCGCACTGCCTGGTCGGCGGACTCGCGCAGCGACTTGATCTGCGTGCCCTGCTCGGCAAGGGCTTCTTCCAGCCAGCCTTTCTGCACGGCGATGCCAAGGCCGGTGGGCACCGGGCAACGGGTGTACCAGAGGGTATCGAGGGGACGGGACATGTGCAGCTCCTTGTGGGTCAGGCGCGGGCCTTGAGTTCGTGGACGTCGGCCCGTTTGCCCTGCACCAGCGGCAGCACTTCCTGGCCGATGCGCAGGGCTTCTTCGAGGTGCGGATTGCCGGCGAGGATGAAGGTGGAGAAACCGGCGTCGCGGTATTCGGCGAGACGCTCGGCGACGTTCTCGTGGCTGCCCACCAGGCCGATGGTCGGCCCCGGCTTGGCCTTGCCGAAGCCGGCCCAGAGGTTGGGGCCCAGGATCAGGTCGTCGAAGCGCTCGACGTTCTGGTGGTAGGCGGTCTGCCGCGCGGCGCCGACGGAATCCGAGCCGGTGGCGAAGTTCTTGATGAAGGCGCTGGTGCGCGCGTCGATGCGCTCGTACTGGCGGCGCAGCTCGCTCCAGGCGGCCTCTTCGGTTTCGCGGGCGAACAGGTCGATGCGGATGCCGAAGCGGATTTCGCGGCCCTGCTTGTCGGCCAGCTCGCGCACGCGCTCCAGGTGCGGCTTGAGCTTGTCGATGGGTTCGGCCCAGTTCAGGTAGACGTCGGCGTGCTTCGCCGCGACGTCCAGTGCCGGGTCGGAGAAACCGGAGAAGTACACGCCCGGTTTGCGCACGTTGCGCAGCGCGATGGGCAGTGATCCGTTCTCCAGCTGGTAGATATCGCCCTGGTAGGAGAACTGCTCGTTCTTCCACAGGCCGTCGATGATGTCGAGGAACTCGCCGGTGCGCTGGTAGCGCTTGTCGTGCTCGAGGAAGTCGCCATTGGCGCGCTGGCTGGCGGGGTTGCCGCCGGTGATGATGTTCCACTCCAGGCGGTCGCGGGACAGGTGCTGGAGGATCGCGGCCTGCTGCGCAGCGTAGGCCGGCAAGGTCCAGGCGGCCTGGAAGGCAATGAGGAACTTGATCCGGCGGGTCTCGCGGGCCAGCGCGGCGGCAGCGATCCACGGCTCCGGTCCGGTGGGCAACAGCGCCCCTTCGAAGCCGGCGATCTCGGCGGCCTTGGCGACCTGGGCGATGTAGTCGATGTAGGTGAAACCGTCCGGTTCGCCGTTGGGCAGGCGGCCCGGGGCGATGTTGCCGGGGCGATCGATGTGGCTGCCGCGGTTGTTCTTGTCCGAGGCGAGATAGGGACCGTCGCTGCCCAGCGGCAGTCGCCAGAAGAATTCGGTGCTCATGGCCTTGCTCCTTTACGTTGCGGGGGCAGCGTCGTGCTGCTCGTGCAAGGTCTTCAGCAAGGGCTGTGCCCAAAGGCTGCAGGCCAGGCAGGGCGAGGCTTTCAGGGTGGTGTGCTGCTACGGCAGCAGGGCGTTTGTCTGTACAGCAGCAGTGGGTCAGCAGGGGATGCTGGGGGGGCAGCAATTTCGCCCGCTCAGCCGTGGCTAGTGTGCTGGTGTGATCGAATTTATTTCTTAACTACCTGATTAATATGGATATTTTTAAGTGGCACAAGTCCTGCTCAGTCTCTGCAACACCGCCACGCGGTTCATCCATCCCCGACTGCCAGGAGGCATTCCATGTCCACTCTCGATCCGCAACTCGCCAGCCAGCTCGAACAGGTCCGCCGCGACTTCGCCAAGGCCTTCCGCGTGCTCAAGGAGAGCCGCACCCTCACCGCCACCAACACCTACCAGGCCTATGTGCGCGTGCCGGACAGCGATCAGGTGATCGCCGTCCACGCGCCGACCCCCTGGGCCGACGACCAGGAAATCCGCGCGGTGGTTGCGACCTATGACGGCGAAGTGATCCTCGACGAAAGCATCCCCGGCGCGACTCCGCTCAGTGGCCGTGGTGCTGGTGGCAACGGCAAGCGCTATGCGGCGATCTTCCAGGCACGCCCGGAAATCAATGTGGTGATCCACGTCCACACGCCGTACCTCGGCGGCTGGGCCAGCGCCCATCGCGTGCTGCCGATCCGCTACGCCGCTTCCCAGCGTGTGACCCTGGCCCGCGAGCTGCCGATCTACATCGACCGCCGCCAGCCCGAACCACTGTTCATCCTCGACCGTATCGCCGAGAACCCGCACACCCCGGCCATCCTCGAAGCCAACGGCGGCGCGACCTTCTGGAGCGACGACCTGATCAAGGCGTCCAAGCTGATCCTGCTGATCGAGGAAGGCGCCTACTTCCAGGGCCTCGCCGAAGGCCTCGGCGGCTCCCAGGAATTCGGCCCCGGCGTGCTGGAGCAGCAATGGAAAATGACCGGCCTCTGGGAGCAGGGCCAGAAGCTGCTGGGCGCGGCGGCCTGAGTATTCGCCTGAACTGAAAAAGCCCTCTTGCGAGGGCTTTTCTTTTGGCCTGGATTCTTCCGGGTGCTGCGCGCATTGCGCGTCTTTTGTAGGAGCGAGCTCACATTCGCGGCTTTCCGGCGCGCCTTTGTAGGATGGCGTGGAGCGAAGCGATACCCATCGCGTTCGCCCGACCATGGCTGGTGGGTATCGCAAGCTCCACCCATCCTACGGAAAGCGCGAGAGGAAGCGTCCTGTCGATGTCGACTCGGTCAGGCGGCTACCGGCGGTTCCGCAGCGCGCCAACGCAGCCCCAGCGGGAGCAGGAAAAGCGGCAGCAGGCTGGCGACGATCAGCACGGCGAAGAACGGCAGGCGCGAGGGCAGGCTGAACAGCGGGAACAGCAGCACCGGGCCGAGGAACATCGACAGGTACAGCGCCTGCTCGGCCACGCCGCCGGCGCCCATCACGTCGCCGCCACGGCTCATGCGCGGGATGCTGGTGAACACCCAGGCGACGACGAAGCTGCCAACGAAGCCCTGGACGATCTTCGCCACGATGGCGGTGGATGCCGCGATGCCGGGGATGAACACCAGCACCTCCAGCACCACCCCGATCAACGCGCCGCCGACCACGGCCAGCGGGCCGAAGAAGCGCAGGTTGAGCACGAAGCCGGCGAGCAGCCCGGCCAGCACGCTGGAGAGGATGCCGATGGTGGAGATCACGCCGATGGTCGACGGCGCAACGCCCAGGCTGTGGATGAAATAGTCGGGGGTGATGGTCACCAGGCCCAGCGCCACGGTCAGTGGTGCGCCCACGGCCAGGGCCAGGCGCAGCACGGAGGGATCGGCATACAGGCGGAAGGTCTGGCGCAGGGAGTGGCGCTCACTGCGGGTCGCCAGGTTCACCGATGGCAGCAGCGGCGTCGCCAGCAGCAGGACCAGCAACACCAGCGCGTGGCCGCTGAAGGCGTTGCGCCATTCGCCATGCTGGCCGCCGACATAGGGTGCCACGGCGAAGATGGCGATGGCGCCGCCCAGGGGCGAGGCTACCGACCAGAACGCCAGCGCGGTGGTGCGGCGATGGCCTTCGGTGGTGTGCACCAGCAGGGCGAGTGCGGCGAGCACCACGCTGATGTAGCCGGCGCCTTCGATGACACGCAGGGTGATCAGCGTGGTGAAATCTTCAGTGCGGCTCGCCAGGTAGCTGCACGCCGCCGCCAGCAACAGGCCGAAGACGATGGCACGGCGTTCGCCGACCCGCGCCACGATCCAGTTGACCAGCGGCGAGGCGAGGGCGGCGACCACCGCCACCGCCGACACGACCCAGCTGGCCCGCGAGGGGCTGACCGAGAAGGCGTTGGCGATGTCGGCGACCAGCAGGATGGTCTTGCCGTGGCACGCCGCGATGATCACGGCGAAGGCCAGGGTGAGCAGGATCGAGGGCCAGCTTCCGGCACGCATCGGGGAATCCTCTTTGAGAGTTGGGTTGGAATGGCTGTCTGTTTTCCGGGAAAGCCTATGCCGGCGCTTTCCCCCTCACCCCAGCCCTCTCCCTCAAGGAGAGGGGGCGGTCCGCGCCGGCTGATGCGGTGGTTCCATCCGGCGCCGAACGGTGCCCTTTACCGCTTGAGGAGCGGGGCGCGTAGCCAGGGGGCAGGGTGAGGAGGCTTTGATCTGGATAAGCCGCGCCTCAGCGCCGCGAAATGTTCAGCACCTGCAGCTCGCTGAAGGCCTCATAGCCGCGCTGCCCGCCTTCGTAGCCGAGCCCGCTCCACTTGTGCCCGCCCTTGGGCGCGCCGGGCTGGATGTGGCCGTGCTGGTTGACCCAGGCCAGGCCCGCCTCCAGCCGCCCGGCGATGGCTTCGCCGCGCGCCAGGTCGCGGGTCCACACCGAGGCGCCGAGGCCGTAGTGGCTGGCGTTGGCCTGGGTAATGGCGTCCTCTTCGTTGCGGAAGGAGATCACCGGCAACACCGGGCCGAACTGTTCCTCGTCCACCAGCGCGACGCCGGCCGTCACGCCGCTGACCAGGGTCGGCGGGTAGAAGTAGCCGGGACCGTCGGGCCGTACGCCGCCGCTGCGGATGCGTGCTCCGTGAGCCTTGGCGTCTTCCACCAGAGCGATGACCCGTTCCAGTTGCTGTGCGTTGGTCAGCGGCCCCAGTTCCGTCTGCGGGTCGAGCCCATGACCGAGGCGGGTGCGCTGGGCGCGCTCGGCGAGTTTCGCCAGTAGCGGTTCGAACAGGCTGTCATGCACGTACAGGCGCTTGATCGCAAAGCACACCTGGCCGCTGTTCCAGAAGGCGCCCCAGAACAGCGGTTCGACGATGGCGTCGAGGTCGGCGTCTTCCAGTACCAGCGCGGCGTCGTTGCCGCCCAGTTCCAGGGTAAGACGCTTGAGGTCGTCCCCCGCGCCGGCATACAGGCGCTTGCCGGTGGCGACGCTGCCGGTGAAGGTCACGTGGCGCACTCGCGGATGACGTACCAGGTGTTCGCCAACCTCGCCCGCACCGGCAACCACGTTGAACACGCCAGCGGGGAACACATCGCCCAGCAGTCGCGCCAGCAGCAGGGTAGACAGCGGCGTGTGCTCCGAGGGCTTGGCCGCCACGGTGTTGCCGGCGTGCAGGGCAGGCGCGATCTTCAATACCAGCAGGATCAGCGGGACGTTCCACGGGGTGATCGCGGCGACCACCCCCAGCGGTTTGCGGGTGATGCGCACCAGGCGCTCGCCGTCGTCGCGCAACTGGGTGTCGGCGGGTAGCTCCAGCTGCGCGTGGTGCTCGAAAGTGGCGGCGACGCCAGCCACTTCCTCCAGGGTCGAGCGCAGTGGGCGACCCTGTTCGCGGGTGATCAGCTCGGCCAGCGCCTGGGCATTCTCGCGTACTCGTTCGGCGGCTCGGGCCAGGCTCTGGCGGCGGACGTCGAGATCGGTGGCCCAGGCCGGGAAGGCGCGGTGTGCGGCATCCACCGCCGCGTCGACCTGCTCCAGGCTGGCGCGGGCGGCTTCGCCAACGATTTCTTCGCTGGCCGGGTCGATCACCCGGTCGTAGTGCTCGGCCGCCTGCAGGCGACCATCGATCAGCAGTTCATAGCGTGACATGGCGAGTTCCTCAGGCACCGCCCAGGATGGCGTCGGCGATTTTCTCGGCGAGCATCAGGGTCGGCAGGTTGGTGTTGGCGGTGGGGATCACCGGGATGATCGAGGCGTCGGCGACACGCAGGCCTTCCACGCCATGGACGCGACCGGCGCTGTCGACCACGGCCTGCGGGTCATCGGCGGTGCCGATGCGGCAGGTACCGCTGGGGTGCCAGACGCCGCCTATGTGCCGGCGCAGGTAGGCTTCCAGCGCCGTGTCGTCGGCCAGCAGGGTTTCCAGCTTCGGCCCGCCCGGTTGCGGCACGGCGAAGGGGGTAAGCGCCAATTGCAGTTCGTAGCGCGCCAGGACCGGGTGCTTGAACAGGCGCTGGATGGTGCGCAGCGCCACACGGGCGCGTTGCAGATCGCGAGGGTCGGAGAGCAGGTTGAAATCGACGTGCGGCGGGCTTGCCGGGTCGCGATCGCGCAAGGTCAGGCGGCCACTGGAGCTGGGTTTGTTGATCCAGAACAGCGCGTGGGCCACGCCGCGCTCGGCGTCCGCGCCGATGGCCAGGTAGAGGTCCGAGGGCGTGTCCGGATCGACGCCCGAGGACACCCGGATACCCAGTTGGTGCGAGGTGCCGGGCCGTGCCAGCACGGCGTCCGAGCGGGCGGCATCGCCCAGGGTGGCGAGGGTGCCCAGCGAGCTGTGCTCCCACAGGTTGCCGCCGACGCCGGGGCGGTCGACGATCACCTCGATGCCCAGCTCCTGCAACTGGCTGGCCGGGCCGATGCCGCTACGCAGCAGGAAGGCCGGCGATTGCAGCGCTCCGGCGGCGAGGATGACTTCGCCAGCCCCCACGGTGACGTGCTCACCGTTACGTTGCAGTTCGACGCCGGTGATGCGCGTGCCCTCGCGTTGCAGGCCGAGTACCTGGCTGTCGGTCCACAGCGTCAGGTTGGGCCGTGCGCGCACTGCTTCATCGAGGTAGCCGCGGGCGGCGGACACGCGCTGGCCATGCTCCAGGTTTACCGCGGGGGCGAAGTAGCCGTCGTCGAACACGCCGTTCTGGTCGCCGATGTCGCGCAGGCCTTCGGCTTGCAGCGCCGAGACCACGGAGCGGGTGAAGGGCGTCCAGTCGCGGGTGGAGACGCGGCTGATCGGGATCGGCCCGTCATGCCCGTGCAGCGGGCCGGCGTAGTCGGTGTCGCGTTCGAGCTTGCGGAAGTACGGCAGCACGTCGTCCCAGCCCCAGCCTTCGGCACCCAGCGCTGCCCACTGGTCGTAGTCGCGCGGCAGACCGCGGTTGGCCACCAGCACGTTGACGCTGGAGCCGCCGCCGAGCAAGCGGGCCTGCTCGAGATAGCGCTCGGGGCGCTCGATGCCTTCGGGCTGCGCACCGTGGCGGACGCTCAGGTCCGGCCAGAAATAGCGATCGCGCAGTTCCAGGCGCAGGCGGAAGGGGTTGTGGCCGTCGAGGATTTCCGCCGGCGTGGCGTGGGGTGGGGTGTCCGGGCCGGCTTCGATGAGCAGGACGTGGCGTTGCGGGTCGGCGCTGAGGCGGCTGGCAAGCACGCTGCCGGCGCTGCCGCCGCCGACGATGATGTGGTCGTAGCGAGGAGTGGTCATGTCGCCTCCCGGCCCGGCGCTCCCGCACCGGGCGCGTGCAGGGTGATCAGAAGCCGACGGAGATGCCGGCGACCAGAGCGCGCGGGGCGCCCTTGTAGTACTTCGGCGCTCCATAGAAGTCGCCGTCGGCCGGGTCGGCGGAGACCGTTCCCGAGTTCACGCCCGACAGGTAGTGCTTGTCGAAGACGTTGTTGAGGTTGAGCGTCAGGGTGGTTTCCTTCAGCGCGCTGCCCAGGTCCTTGAGGCGGTAGCCCAGGTTGGCGTCGAACACGGTGTAGCCGCCGATCTTCTCGTTGTTCGCCAGGTCGCCGTAGAAGCTGCCGGTATGGCGGCCGAGGAAGTTGGCGTAGAAGGTCTGGTTGTCGTAGCCGATGCCGGCGCTGAACAGGTTGCGCGGGGTGTCGTAGAGCTGGTTGCCCTGGGTGTCGAGGCTGGCGCCGCCGGCGCTGTAGTCGTCGTCCTGGGTGGAACGCAGGTAGGTCCAGGAGGCGAAGTAGTTGAAGTTCGCCGGCAGCAGGCCGTTGAGCGACAGCTCCAGGCCCTTGGTGGTGACGTCGCCGGCGTTGAAGTAGGAGGTGACGCCGGAGACTTCCTCGAACGCCGCCTGGCGATCCTTGAACTTGTCGTAGAACAGTGCGGCGCTGAGCAGTACGTCGTCGGTGCTGTAGCGCCAGCCGATCTCCTGGTTCCAGGTGACTTCCGGTTTCTGCTTGTCGCCGCCGTTAGCCTGGCCGTACACCGCCGCCACCGCCGGGGTGCGCATGTTCGAGGTGGTGTTGTAGTAGAGCTGCTGTTGCGGGTCGAGCTGGTAGGCCAGGCTCAGGCTTGGGAGGAAGCGGTAGTAGTCGGCGCTGTCGCTGAAGCCGCTGAGGCGGTTGTCGCCCTTGTTCTGTGTGTGTTGCCAGGCCAGGCCGCCGGTGAGGACGAGCTGCGAGGTGATGTCCCAGGTGTCCTGCACCCAGAGCTTCTGCGTGGTGATCTCGTTGCGCTGGTCGGTGAAGTAGATGGCATTGCCATTGCCGTCACGCAGCTTGTGGCTGCCGTCGATGCCGGCGGGTTTGCCGTTACCCTTGATCTCGACCACCGGGAACTGGTTGCGCGCGTGGGTGTAGTCGGTCCACAGGCCCAGTTGCAGGGTGTGATCGTCGTTGACCAGGAAGTCCAGGGTGTTGGTGGAGCCGATGCGGTACTGCGTCGGGTAGACGCTCAGCGCGCCGGTCACCAGGGGATCGATGCGGTCGCCGTCGCCGTTGAGATCGGCGTTGACCTTGTTCTCATTGACCGGCACCACAGCCACGGCGGCGGTGCCGTCGGTGACGCGAACGAAGTACGGGTCGACCTTCAGCTGGACCTTGTCGGAGAGGTTGAACAGGCCATTGAGCGCATACGTCTGGATCTTGAAGTCCGCGCGCGAGGCCGCCGCGCTCTGGCCCGGCACGGTGACGTCGGGTACGCCGTTGGTGCCGTTGCCCTTGGTGGGGTAAATGTCGCGCGGGTAGCCCTGGTCGTACTTGTTGGCGCGGTACTCGGCGAGCGTCGGGTGGTTGTAGCTGTTGGTGCGCATCAGGAAGCTGGAGAAGATGCCGTTGATGCGGTTGCCGTCCCACTCGTACTGCAGGTTGCCTTCGTAACGGTTGGAGGACAGCTCGCCGCCGCTGTTGTCCCACAGGTCGGCGGTGGTGCGCGAGGCCGAGAGCCAGGCGGAGAAGCCGTTCACCTCGCCGGTATTGACCCGCGCGAAGGTGCGGAACAGGCTGTCGCTGCCGACGTTCTGCTTCACCAGCAAACCGCTTTCCCTGGTCGGCGCGACGGACTTGATCAGCACGCTGCCGCCACTGGCGGTAAGGGTCGGGGCGTTGATCGAGGAGGAGCCGTAAAGCACCGACACCGACTCGTAGTTTTCCGGGTCGCCCATGAAATCGGCGTGGGGCGTGAGGAACTGCGGGTCGTTGAGCGGGATGCCGTCGCGGACGAAACCGATCTGGTCCTGGGAGAAGCCGCGGATGTTCAATCCGCCTTCGGTGATGCCGCTGTTGTCACCGCCGCTGACGTGCACGCCGGGCAGGTATTTGAGGGCGCCGGTGACGGCGCTGTCGAGGCCGACGAACTTTTCCAGCTGGGATTTGGTGAGGGTGCCCTTGGAGACTGGGGCGACTTCCTTGCGGGCATCGCCGACCTGGGTTTCCTGGCTTTGTCCCTGGACGGTCACGGTACTCAATGTGACGCCTTCCGGGGATTTCGAATTATCGGAAAGTGCAACTTCCGCGTTTAATAACAGAGCGCTGGATAATGTTATGGCCAGCGGTTTGAAACGGAACTCTCTTGCATGCTTCATGGCGGTCGCTCGGGGATTTAAATACGTTGTGAGCAATCTTGAGCAAGCTCTGTGCCATACGTTTTAGAGGGGTTTAAGCCAGTTTCTGGGTGTTTTTCTGCTGTTGCTGCAGCAACTGCGTATAACGTGGTGCTGGAGCAACTACTTGTTATGAACAGTTGTTCCTGGAAGTTTTCTAAAAACAATAAGGCCCCGATAACGGGGCCTTATTGTTTGGAGTGGCTTCAGGAATATCAGGGCTGGCTGGCGACGGTTTTTGCCTGCTCTTTCCAGAATCCCTCGAGCTGCTGATTCTTCAAACCCTGCTCGACGAACTTCGGTTCCAGCAGGTCATCCACCTTCACCTCGTTGCGGATCAGTTTTGCCTTGAGGCTATAGGCGATGCCGTCGGTGTAATGCTGGCGCAAGGCGTCGTCGTACAGTGGCGAGAAATGCGCGGGCCAGGGTTCGCCGGAGACCTCGCGCTGCAGCACGCTCAGCGGCACGCCGGAGCGCGACTGCGCTTCCTGGTAGGCCGCCTGGTTGGCGTCCTGGGAGACCCACCAGGCAGCTTTCAGGTAGGCGTCCACCACCAACTGGGTGAGGTCCGGATGATCCTTGACGAAGTCCCGTGCGCCCCAGACTTCGGCGCGCATCTTCCAGTCGGCCGGGGCCTCCTTGCTCGACCAGATGATGTGGCCGACCTGCTTGTCTTCCAGCAGGAAGGCATCGCTGAGGGTGAAGAAGGCATCCACCCGCCCGGCGCTCAGCGCGGCGGCGCCGGCCTGCGGGTTGAGGTTGAAGATGCGGAAGTCCTCGAAGCCCAGGTGGTTGGCCTCCAGCAGCTTGGCGAACGACAGCTCCCACGGCCGGCCCCGGTGCAGGGCGATGCGCTTGCCTTTGAGGTCGGCGATGGATTTCGCGGTGGAGCCCGGCGGCACCACGAGGTAGACGTTGTTGCCGATGCCGCCGGGGACGATCAGTTGGGTCCGTACGCCCGAGGCGTTGGCGATGATCGACGGCAGGTCGCCATAGAAGGCGAAGTCGATGCGCTTGTTGGCAAACTCTTCGTTGACGAAGGTACCCACCGAGCCGGTGGTCGCGGGCACCCACTCGAGCTTGATGTTGCGCTGGGCCAGTTGCTGTTCCAGCCACTTGTCGCGGTCGATGACGGCGGCCGGGCCGTTGAAGGTGATTTGCCCGGCGTTGGCGTAGGCCACGGTGGCGATGCGCAGGGTAGTGGGCTGCTCGACGGCCAGGGCGTAGCCTGCGAGCAGCACGGCGGCGGCCGGCAGCAGCCGGCGCAGCGCGCGATGCAGAAGGTTCATGGTCTTGTCCTCACTCAGAAGTCGGTGGTGACCGAGACGCCAAAGGTGCGCGGATCACCGAACATGACTGCGGCGGTCTGGTAGCCGGTGGGCAGGGTGTGGTTGCGGTACTCCTTGTCGGTGAGGTTGTTCACGTAGGCGGTGACGCGGGTGGTCTCGCCTGGCAGTTCGTAGGTCACCCGCGCGTTGCCCAGGGTGTAGCCACCGGTGCGCATGTTCTGGCTCTGGTCGTTGGTGAAGAAGTACTGGCGGCTGCGGGTGTTCCAGTCGGTGCCCAGTACCACCGCGCCGCCGACGTTGAGCGGGATGCGGTAGTCGGCGCCGATGACTGCAGAAACGTTCGGTGCGCGGACGAAGTGGTTGCCGGAGTAATCGTTCGGGCCGGAGGTGTAGTCGGTGAACTCGGTGTGCAGCAGGCCCAGGCCGAAGTTGACGTGCAGGTTCTGCACCGGGATGGCTTCGAGCTCGAACTCGGCGCCGTAGGCCTCGCCCTGGGCGCCGTTGGCCAGGCGCGAGACGGTCTGGTTGTTCACCGCGGTGACGATGTTGAGCTGGATGTCCTTGTAGTCGTAGTAGAAGACGCTGGCGTTGGCGTTCAGGCGGCCGTCGAACCATTCCGACTTCAAGCCCAGCTCGTAGGAGGTGAGGTATTCCGGATCGACCTTGGCCACGGTGGCCTGGCTGGTGACGCCAGCGTTGTAGCCGCCGGAGCGGAAGCCACGGGCATAGCGGAAGTAGGCGCGGGCGTTGTCGGAGATCCGGTATTCCGGCGTCAGGTCCCAGCTGTAGTCGCTCCAGGTGTTGCTCTCGTCCTGGGTGGCGTTGACGATCAGCGGCGAGTCGACGTTGCCCGGCTGCCACCAGTGGCCATCGCCGAAGCTCGCCGTGCCGCGGTTGACCAGGCGCTCGAGGTCGATGTCCTTGGTTTCACGGGTCCAGCGCAGGCCGGCGGTGAGGCTGAAGTCGTCGGTGAAGTTGTAGGTGGTGCTGCCGAAGATGGCGTAGCTCTCGGTCTTCTGGTCGTAGCTGACGTTGTTGTAGTAACTGGGCACGTAGACGTTGGGCAGCGCCGCGTTGGCGTTCTTCGACTCCAGGTCCTCGTTGAAGTAGTGGAAGCCCAGTACCCAGTTCAGCCGGTCGCTGCGTGGCGAGGCCAGGCGCAGTTCCTGCGACCATTGCTGGCTGTCGGCATAGCTGTAGCTGCGCTGCAGTTCCAGCGGGGTGTTGTCGCTGTCGGTCCAGCCGTCGCGGGTGAAGTGTTCGAAGGCGGTGATGGAGGTCAGCTCCAGCTCGCCCAGCTGCCAGACCAGGTTGAGGTTGCTGCCGGCCTGGTCGATTTCGGCCTGGTACTTGGCGTTGAAGTTGGCCTTGCCCAGTTTCGGGTCGATGGAGTAGCCGAACTGGTTGGTGCCGTCCGGACGGGTGCCGTAGCTCACGGTGTTGTAGCTGGCGGTGTCGTGGTAGTGGCGGGCGTGGACGTTGAGGTTGGCGTCCAGGTTGTCATTCACCCGCGCGGCCAGTTGCAGGCGCACGGCGTCGTCTTCCAGCGCACCCTGGTCGTTGCCGTCGTTCTTGTTCTCGGTGTAGCCGTCGCGGCCCTGGTGATGGAAGGACACACGGCCGGCCAGCTTGTCGTCCACCAGCGCATCGCTCACCGCACCTTCGACGATGCGGTTGGCGTAATTGCCCATGTCGACCTTGAAGTAGCCCTCGGGGCTGAAGGTCGGCTTGCGCGAGATGAAGTTGATCGCGCCGCCGGTGGTGTTCTTGCCCCACAGCGTGCCCTGCGGGCCGCGCAGCACTTCCACGCGTTCCTGGTCGAACAGCGGGAAACCGGTGGCGCTGATGTTGGCGATGTAGACGTCGTCGACGTAGATGCCGATCGGACTCACCGTGTTAGCGCCCTGGTCGCCGGTGCCCAGGCCGCGAATCCACCAGCGCGGGCGGCCGTGGCCGTCGGTGGTGCCGGCGGAGGCGTTGGGGGTATAGCGGGTGACTTCGTTGGCCGATTGCAGGGACGAATCGCGGATCTTTTCGCCGCTCAGCACGGTGATCGGCGCCGGCACTTCCTGTACCGACTCTTCGCGTTTCTGTGCAGTCACCACCACTTTGCCGAGAGTCGTTGCGGCGCCGCTGTCTTCTTTGTTCTGCGTATCGCCGTCGGCAGCCTGCACGGTGATGCTGGCGAGGCTCGCCAGGATGGCGAGGGAAAGGGTATTGCGTTTGAACATGGTGTCCCCAGGAGGGCGGCGAAAGGACGGCTGGCTCTGTGGTGCTCGGTCGTCGCCGCAAGGCATGAAGCTGTTATTGCGTTGCTCTTGTGCTGGCTCACGCGTGATGAAGGCCGGAAGGCTGCTGGGGACATCGCAACATCCGTACCGCTTTCTGATTGAATATTAAAGTACTGATATATAAGTATTTTTATAGATCGTTGCGGCGGCTGTGCTGCTGTGGCAGCAGTGCATGCTGGGCCGCCGCTGCCTGGGCAACAGCGAGTCAGCAGGCGCTTGAGGCTTTCGTCGAACGATATCGGGAACGCCATTTGCAGCTGATAAGCTGGTCTCTCGAAAGCCCTGGAGTTGGCAATGAACACGCATTTGCCGGAGCAGCCTCTGCAACGCTTCCCGCGTAACCAGCTGGGGCGCGATTTCGTGGTGGGGGATGTGCACGGCCATTTCGAACTGCTGCAGCGTTTGCTCGACCGGGTCGGATTCGATCCATCCGCCGACCGCCTGTTTGCCGCCGGCGACCTGGTGGACCGCGGTCCCTATTCGCCGCAGGTGCTCGACTGGCTGGCCAAGCCCTGGTTCGCCTCGGTACGCGGCAACCACGAACAACTGGTGATCGACGTGGTGCTGGCTGGCGAGGACCGCGACCTGCATTTCCGTAACGGTGGCGCCTGGCTGTACAAGCTCACGCCGGTGACCCGCGAGCGCATCGCCCGGCGTCTGTTGCAATTGCCACTGGTGATCGAGGTCGAGCTGGACGAAGGCCAGCGTATCGGCATCGTCCACGCGGAGGCGCCGGTTTCGCCGGCCTTCCCGGATTGGAGCAGCGGCGTTGCCGCGCTGGCCGGCGAACTGGGCGACAGCGCCCGGCGCAACGCCGTTGGCCTGGCAATGTGGGCGCGTACGCGGATCGAGAAAGAGGACGCGACTGCCATCGCCGGGCTGGAGCGCCTGTACGTCGGCCATACCGCGCAAAGTGCCGTACGCTCGCTGGGCAACACCCACTACATCGACACGGGCAGCGGCTATACCGACGGGTGCCTGAGCATCGTCGACATGCGCAGTGGTGACGTGGAAACGGCGGCCGCACGCTGAGCGACCGCCGGGCGATCACTCGCCGCGGATGTACTGTTCCAGTTGCTGGATCAGCTCGGCCTGTTCCGCGATGGCGGCCTTCACCAGGTCGCCGATGGACAGCAGCCCGAGCAGTTCGCCGTTCTCGACCACCGGCAGGTGGCGCAGGTGGCGCTCGGTCATGATGCCCATGCACTTGTCGACGTTCAGGTGGGTGTCCACGGTGATCACCGGCGCGGTCATTACTGCGCTGATCGGCGTGTCTTCCGAGTTGCGCCCCTTGAGTGCCAGGCGGCGGGCGTAGTCGCGCTCGCTGAAGAAGCCGACCAGCTGGTTGGCCTCCACCACCGGCAGGCCGCCGAGGTTCTTCTCCGCCATCAGGCGCAACGCGTCGACCACCATCGCGTCCGGGGCGATGGTGTAAACCTGCTGGTCCGCCTTGGCGTTCAACAGCTGAGCCACAGTCTTCATTCCTACCCCCTGTTCGTCGTTCACGGCGCGATGCCCGTGGTTCATAGAGAATCGTGGACGAATCGCGATCCGGCAAGGCCGCAAAGCGGCGTCCGCCGTCACGACAGCGTCATCCGCCCGCGACGCGACTTATACTGTGATTCCCTTCCCCGTTTCCCCCCACGAAAGACCGGCCATGACTGACGACGATCTCGACCTCCACGAGCCCGAACACGACCATCTTCTGGACCTCGACGACGACCTCGACGGCCTGCTGGAGGAGGACGCGGCGTTCTTCGAGGATCAGCCCGACGATCATGAGGACGGCGACGAGGAAGCGGACGAGTATCAGTCGGGCCTGGATGACGAGGACTGGTAGAGGACCGACCTCCGGACGATATCCGGGCGTCATGATTGGCTGGCAGAATGCCGGCCAGACAATAAAGAGAAAGCACCATGCGCTACGTCACGCTCGCCCTGGCCGTCTCCCTGCTTTGCGGATGTTCCTCGGACGTCCGCCGGGATGACCGCACCGCGCCCATCTCCCTCTATCGAGACACCCGCCATGTGATGGTGGTGAATTTCCAGCCCGACGCCACGGTAGCGGCCAACCCGCGCTGGGGAGCGCTGAAAGCCAGTTGGCGCGAGGCGCTGCGTGACGAGGCGGATTCGGCGGACTACCAGCTCACCGAGCAGGATGGCGAACCGCGCGCCACCGATACCCTGTCCACCCTGGTGGTGATCGAAGTGGGCGCCGGTCATAGCGCCAACAACCGCACGAGCAGCGACGGTGAGGAGTGGATCACCTCCACCGTGCGTTATCACGATGGCCTGACCGGCCAGTTGCTCGCCTCGCGGCGCTACGAAAGCGAAGCCGATGGTGATCTGTTCCGTTCCATGAGTTCGTCCGAAGTCGGCGCCGTGTCCGAGCAGATAGTCGAAGAGATCACCGGAGCCCTGCTGGTCGCCCGCCCGTCGCGCAGCCTGCCTGCCCGCACGCCGGCGCAGCCGCCGGAGGCCGTGCCGCAGCCGGTTTCGCCCACCGCGGCGGAAACGGTCGCCCATGTCTCCCAGCCATTGACCAAGGAGCAGCGCCTGATGGAGCTGCAGCGGCGCAACCTGCCATACGAGGAATACCGCGACGAATATCAGCGGATCATGGGGCGCTGAGCGCCCCTGCACCGTCGCGCGAACATTCGGGGTTGCTAGAACCAGCCGCTGTTCGACAGTTCCTGTTCACAGCTCTTGTACTGGGCGCCGTATAGCGAGGCGCGAGCCTGGACCTTCTGTGACGTCGCCTTCAGCCAGGGCTTCGCGTCATAGCTGCGCTGGCGATAGCCGCCCCAGCCCTCGTGGTAGTTCAGGTACTGGGCATAGGCGTCCCACTTGGAGACCCGGTTCACGCTGTAGGTCTTGTTCATGTACCAGCCCATGAAGTCCAGCGCATCGGCGAAGTCGTCGCGGTCGGCGCCCCAGCCTCCCGCTTCCTTCTTGTAGTCCGCCCAGGTCTCGTCCTTGGCCTGGGCGTAGCCGTAGGCGGAACTGACCCGGCCCCAGGGAATGAAGCCGAGGAAGTAATAGCGCGGTGGCAGGGCGTCGTGCCTGAAGGAAGACTCCTGGTACATCATCGCCATCGGCACCTGGATCGTCCCGCCCCAGCGCTTCTGCACCTTCAGCGCCGCTTCGTGCCATTTCGGCTTTTCGCGAAAGATCTCGCAGAGGTTCTCGGGGTGCGCCGGCGGTTGTGTGGCGCACCCGGAAAGGGCCAGGAGGAGGGCTGGCAGCAGAAGCCGGAGCATGGGGCGGTTTGTCCTTTTCGCGCGCGATGGCGCAAGGCTTATACAACCTTGGGTGGTGAAGAGGAATCGTCGGGCGCGGAGGATAACCCTCGCCTCCGGGCCTGCCGGGATGCCCGGTTCGCACAGTGGGGCGCCGGCAAGCGGCGCAAGGCTTTACAGGCAGAAACTAAAAAGCCCGCTAAGAGCGGGCCTTTCAGGCGGTTTCGCAGATTGCCGGAGGCAACTCGAAACAAGGCAGATGGCGCACCAGGCGGGATTCGAACCCACGACCCCTGCCTTCGGAGGGCAGTACTCTATCCAGCTGAGCTACTGGTGCGTATGCCGCGGCTGGCGCGGCAGGCGGCAATCATACGCATCTCCTTCGCGGGCGTCCAATGCGGGTACGCTCGTTCATGATATCGAACGAAAACAGCCGCTTGTCGGTAGAGGTACCTCGAAAACCCGCTTCAATCTGATACCTTCGTTGGTTTTGTCGAACGAGCTATTGCCCTTTGCAGTCGGGGGCCCTAGGATTCGTTTGAGATTTCAAACGCCTCCCCATCACAACAACAGGAGACCGGAGCATTGGCATCGCACCAGCCGGCCATCAGCCTGCGGGATGACAGTCTTCCGTTGCACCCACCGCATGTCCCTTGTGGCAGGTCTCCGTGCGGCTTCCGTCGATCAGCGTACCGGAAGGTTGTAGGGCAGTCGTACTCCTGGGCCGAGCCTGGGAACCTGTGCGTGAACGAGTTCAACCAGACCGGGCAATGACCCCGGCCTGCGTTTTTTCGTGTCCGCATGCCGAGCGAACTAAGAGCCGTTCGCCTGGCGTCGCCCCGTTCGCAGGGCGACATTCGCATCTGGCGGCGATAATGCTCGGCCGGGGCGAATGAACGGCAGAGACTGCGGTCTCTCCTATCCAGACAACAAGGCAGGCGGGACTCCAGGTAGACCCGCCGTCCACAGGCTTTCCTCGAAAGGAGACAGGTCATGCAACTCAATGATCCCAAGCTGTTCCGCCAACAGGCTTACATTGACGGTTCCTGGGTCGATGCCGACAACGGCAAGACCATCAGCGTGAACAACCCGGCCACCAACGAGATCATCGGCACCGTGCCGAAGATGGGTGCCGACGAAACCCGTCGCGCCATCGAAGCCGCCGACAAGGCCCTGCCGGCCTGGCGCGCGCTGACCGCCAAGGAGCGCGCCAACAAGCTGCGCAAGTGGTTCGACCTGATGATCGCCAACCAGGACGACCTGGCTCGCCTGATGACCATCGAGCAGGGCAAGCCGCTGGCTGAAGCCAAGGGCGAAATCGCCTACGCCGCCTCCTTCCTCGAGTGGTTCGGCGAAGAAGCCAAGCGCATCTACGGCGACACCATTCCGGGTCACCAGCCCGACAAGCGCATCATCGTGATCAAGCAGCCGATCGGCGTGACCGCGGCTATCACCCCGTGGAACTTCCCGTCCGCGATGATCACCCGTAAAGCCGGTCCGGCCCTGGCCGCTGGCTGCACCATGGTGCTCAAGCCTGCTTCGCAGACTCCGTACTCCGCCCTGGCCCTGGCCGAGCTGGCCGAGCGCGCCGGCATTCCGAAAGGCGTGTTCAGCGTGGTTACCGGCAGCGCCGGCGAAGTCGGCGGCGAGCTGACCAGCAACCCGATCGTGCGCAAGCTGACCTTCACCGGTTCCACCGAGATCGGTCGCCAGCTGATGGCCGAATGCGCCAAGGACATCAAGAAAGTGTCCCTGGAGCTGGGCGGCAACGCTCCGTTCATCGTGTTCGACGATGCCGACCTGGACGCCGCCGTCGAAGGCGCGCTGATCTCCAAGTACCGCAACAACGGCCAGACCTGCGTCTGCGCCAACCGCCTGTACGTACAGGACGGCGTGTACGACGCCTTCGTCGAGAAGCTGAAGGTCGCCGTGGCCAAGCTGAACATCGGCAACGGCCTGGAGCAGGGCGTCACCACCGGCCCGCTGATCGATTCCAAGGCTGTTGCCAAGGTCGAAGAGCACATTGCCGACGCCGTTTCCAAGGGCGCCAAAGTCCTCACTGGCGGCAAGCCGCACAGCCTGGGCGGCACCTTCTTCGAACCGACCATCCTGGTCGACGTACCGAAGTCCGCTCTGGTCTCCAAGGACGAAACCTTCGGCCCGCTGGCGCCGGTGTTCCGCTTCAAGGACGAGGCAGAAGTCATCGCCATGTCCAACGACACCGAGTTCGGCCTGGCTTCGTACTTCTACGCCCGCGACCTGGCCCGCGTATTCCGCGTTGCCGAGCAGCTGGAATACGGCATGGTGGGTATCAACACCGGCCTGATCTCCAACGAAGTGGCGCCGTTCGGCGGCATCAAGGCATCCGGCCTGGGCCGCGAAGGTTCGAAGTACGGCATCGAGGACTACCTCGAAGTCAAATACCTCTGCCTCGGCGGTATCTGATCCGTTTTTTCCGTGGGCGCGAGGTGGCAGGCAAGAGCTGACAGCCACCTTCGCGTCGGCGTTTTCCGGTGGTAGCACCGGACAACCCGTCTGGCGGGCCGCAAGTTCCACGACAGTCGATCATCGTATGCTGTCGCGTGAGGCTTCTCCCCCGCTTTCATCCTTTGATCCGGTCGCCCGATGAGCGGCCACTGAGGAAGCTATGAGCAAAACCAACGAATCCCTGCTGCAACGTCGTCAGGCCGCCGTACCGCGCGGTGTAGGCCAGATCCACCCGGTCGTCGCCGAGCGCGCCGAGAACTCCACCGTGTGGGACGTCGAAGGTCGTGAATACATCGACTTCGCCGGCGGCATTGCCGTACTGAACACCGGTCACCTGCACCCGAAAGTGATCGCTGCCGTTCAGGAGCAACTGACCAAGCTGTCCCACACCTGCTTCCAGGTGCTGGCGTACGAGCCCTACATCGAGCTGGCTGAAGAAATCGCCAAGCGCGTTCCGGGCAACTTCCCGAAGAAGACCCTGCTGGTCACCTCCGGCTCCGAAGCCGTTGAGAACGCCGTCAAGATCGCCCGTGCCGCTACCGGCCGCGCTGGCGTGATCGCCTTCACCGGTGCCTACCACGGCCGTACCATGATGACCCTGGGCCTGACCGGCAAGGTCGTTCCGTACTCCGCTGGCATGGGCCTGATGCCGGGCGGCATCTTCCGCGCCCTGGCTCCGTGCGAACTGCACGGCGTAAGCGAAGACGAGTCGATCGCCAGCATCGAGCGCATCTTCAAGAACGACGCTCAGCCGCGCGACATCGCTGCCATCATCATCGAGCCGGTTCAGGGCGAGGGTGGCTTCTACGTCAACTCCAAGGCCTTCATGCAGCGCCTGCGCGCCCTGTGCGACGAGCACGGCATCCTGCTGATCGCTGACGAAGTGCAGACCGGCGCTGGCCGTACCGGCACCTTCTTCGCTACCGAGCAACTGGGTATCGTCCCGGACCTGACCACCTTCGCCAAATCCGTTGGCGGCGGCTTCCCGATCTCCGGCGTTGCTGGCAAGGCCGAGATCATGGACGCCATCGCTCCGGGCGGCCTGGGCGGCACCTACGCCGGTAGCCCGATCGCTTGCGCCGCGGCCCTGGCCGTGCTGAAAGTGTTCGACGAAGAGAAGCTGCTGGACCGTTCGCAAGCCGTTGGCGAGCGCCTGAAGACTGGCCTGCGCGACATCCAGGCCAAGCACAAGGTGATCGGCGACGTTCGTGGCCTGGGTTCGATGATCGCCATCGAACTGTTCGAAGGCGGCGATCACAACAAGCCGGCCGCTGAACTGGTCAGCAAGATCGTGGTTCGTGCCCGTGAGAAAGGTCTGATCCTGCTCTCCTGCGGTACCTACTACAACGTGATCCGCTTCCTGATGCCCGTCACCATCCCGGACGCGCAGCTGGACAAAGGCCTGGCCATCCTGGCCGAGTGCTTCGACGAACTGGCCTGAGCTTCATCGCCCTAGCCGTTCAGGAGAAAGGCCCGCGCAAGCGGGCCTTTCTTTTTGTGCGCTTTTTTTTGTGAGAATTGTCCTCCGAAGTTGATGGCGCGCATGGGAAGCCTGAGGGCTTTGGACTACGCTGCGCAGTATCCGTAGGCCGCTGGCCGGCGGCATCCGAAGGACCGGGCACTCGGCAGGGGAGGCTCTGGATCGGTTGTTTCCGCCCGCGACGGCATTCGTCCCGAACGAGGTGTGATCCATGAGCGTTTCTCCCGGCGTGCTGGTGGCTGCCAGCGATCCCTGGAGCCGCGAGCTGCTCGGCCAGCTGGTGCTGAGCGTGCGCTGCGATGCGAACGTCGAATTCTGCGAAGACGGTGACACGGCCATCGAGGCCTGTCGCCGCCATCCCTTCGCCTTGATCCTGGCCGAGCGCGAGCTGCCCGGCAGCGACGGGCTGGAGCTGCTGCGTCATGTGCGCTTGCGCCGCCGCGGGCCGGTTGCCCAGCCTTTCATCCTGATCAGCTCCAAGGCCGATGCCGCCAGCGTGCGTGCTGCCTTGCCGTTGGCGCCTACGGCCTACCTGGTCAAACCTTTCAACGCCGAGAACCTGCGCGAGCGGTTGCGCTCGCTGCTGCTGGCGCCGGGCGAGAATGTCGTCTGCGAGCTGCCCACGCTGGAGCAGAGCCTGTCGCTGGAGCGCTTCCTGCAAACCGAACGGGACGCCACCGAGGGCGCTCCGCTGATGGGCGAGGTCGGTGCAGCGGTGAATCGCTGCATGGAAGCCAGTGACATCAACCTGGAAATGCTCGAACAGGAGTTCGGCCATGATCCGCAGATCACCGCGTGCCTGATCTCTGCCGCCAACAGCGCTGCACGGCATGTCGGCATGCCCTGCCAGACGCTGATGCAGGCACTGTCGCGCCTGGGTGTGGCGCAGGCGTTGAACCTCATGCTGGCGGTCGCGTTGCAGCGCGCCGCGACACTGGCCGACCCGTTGCTGAAAGAGCGCGCCGAGCGCTTCTGGGAGCTGTCGCGGCACACTGCCGATGGCGCCTTCGCCCTGGCCGAGTCCCTGGGGGCCGATGCCGACCGCTGCTTCACCGCCGGGCTGTTGCATTGCCTGGGGGACCTCGCGCTGCTGCGCAGCCTGCAGGATTGGCACAGCGCCGGTGGCGCGCTGAGCGAGGCGGAGGTGGAGAAGTCTCTGAAGGAGCACGGCGCGAGCTTTGGCTCCGCCCTGCGCACCCGCTGGCGCCTGCCATTGGAACTGCGCAACCTGATCGCCGCGGCCTACGCCATCGACAACGGCGTGTTCAGCCGCGAGGCGCTGATCGTCAACCTGGCTTCCAGCGCAGCGCGCTTGCCAGAGGATGAATTGCCGACGCTGACCGAACACAAGGCGGCGCGGATGTTGCGGCTGACGCCGGCGCAGCTGGGCTTTCTAGGCAGAAGCTGAAACGAAAAAGGCCGCGTCGATTGACGCGGCCTTTGCTTCTGGCGAGTAGCGCGATCAGCGCGAAGCCAGCAGTTCCTTGCCGCGCACGACAGCGGCGCGGACCTGGTTCGGCGCGGTGCCGCCAATGTGATCGCGGGCATTCACCGAACCTTCCAGAGTCAGCACGGCGAACACGTCGTCGTCGATCTGGTCACTGAACTGGCGCAGCTCGTCCAGGCTCATCTCGGCGAGGTCCTTGCCGCTGTCCACGCCGTATTTCACGGCGTGGCCGACGATCTCGTGGCAGTCACGGAACGGCAGGCCGCGGCGTACCAGGTAGTCGGCGAGGTCGGTGGCGGTGGAGAAGCCACGGCGGGCCGCTTCACGCATGATCTCGCGCTTGGGCTTGATCGCCGGAACCATGTCGGCGAAGGCGCGCAGGCTGTCGCGCAGGGTGTCGGCAGCGTCGAACAGCGGCTCCTTGTCTTCCTGGTTGTCCTTGTTGTACGCCAGCGGCTGGCCCTTCATCAGGGTCAGCAGGCCGGCGAGGTGGCCGAACACGCGGCCGGATTTGCCGCGCACCAGCTCTGGTACGTCCGGGTTCTTCTTCTGCGGCATGATCGAGGAGCCGGTGCAGAAGCGGTCGGGCAGGTCGATGAACTGGAACTGGGCACTGGTCCAGAGCACCAGTTCTTCGGAGAAGCGCGACAGGTGCATCATCGCCACGGCGGCCGCGGCGCAGAATTCGATGGCGAAGTCACGGTCGGATACGCCGTCCAGCGAGTTGCCGGAGATCGCTTCGAATCCCAGCAGTTCGCAGGTGATGGTCCGGTCGATCGGGTAGGTGGTGCCGGCCAGCGCGGCGCTGCCCAGGGGCATGCGGTTGGCGCGCTTGCGGCAGTCCACCAGGCGCTCGTAGTCGCGGCTGAGCATTTCGAACCAGGCCAGCAGGTGGTGGCCAAAGGTCACTGGTTGCGCGGTCTGCAGGTGGGTGAAGCCGGGCATGATGGTGTCCGCTTCGGCGTCTGCAAGGCCCAGCAGGCCCTGCTGCAGGCGGGTGATTTCGGCGAGGATCAGGTCGATCTCGTCGCGCAGCCACAGGCGGATGTCGGTGGCCACCTGGTCGTTGCGCGAACGGCCGGTGTGCAGTTTCTTGCCGGTGATGCCGATGCGGTCGGTCAGGCGCGCTTCGATGTTCATGTGCACGTCTTCCAGGTCGACGCGCCAGTCGAAGGTGCCGGCCTCGATTTCGCTCTGGATCTGCTTGAGGCCATCGATGATGGTGTCGCGCTCGGCGTCGGTCAGCACGCCGACCTTGGCGAGCATGGTGGCGTGGGCCATGGAGCCCATGATGTCGTGGCGGTAGAGGCGCTTGTCGAAGTCGACGGAAGCGGTGAAGCGGGCGACAAAGGCATCGACGGGTTCGCTGAAGCGGCCGCCCCAGGACTGGTTGGTCTTCTCTACGCTCATGAATCTCTCTCGCTGAAACGGGCAGGCGCGGCGCGCGGCCTGCATGAAGGGCAAAGTGCGACGATAATAGCAGGCTGAGGGACAAAACCGGCGGCGCTTTGGCGGGTTGCGGCAGGCTAGCGGCGGCGAATTGCCGCGGGGTCGGTCGCCGATCCTTGCGCTGGCCGACAATTCCAGGCTTTTGGTCGCATGCGGTGCTTGCCGCCGTGCAGGCGCTTACGGAAACTGCGTCGATGCCCAGACTGACGAAGACCGGCGACCAGCCGGCGCCCAACGAAGACTTCTTCATCCCCGAACTCTGTCAGCCCGAAGCGCTGTTCAGCCTCGTGCTGCTCGCCGAGCTGCTGGTACTCGTGCTGGTGCTCGCCGAGCCGATGACCCCCAGCTTCAACTGGGTGCGCCTGGCGCTGTCTTCGCTGTTCGTGCAGTGGATCGTGCTGCTCTCGGCCGGCCTGCTGTGCCAGTTGCGCCCGTTGATGGCGCGCTGGCCGGCGTGGTTCTCCGGGTTGCTCAGCTGCGCCCTGGTGGTCCTGCTGACGCTGGGCTGCACGGCGGTGGCGGATTATTTCTCCCTCGGCGGCCCCATGTCGCGCACCGGCGAAGTCAACCTCTACCTGCGCCACGCGTTGATTGCGCTCATCATGTCCACGCTCTTGCTACGCTACTTTTATCTCCAGAGCCAGTGGCGGCGGCAGGAACAGGCCGAACTGCGGGCGCGGATCGAGTCGCTGCAGGCGCGCATCCGTCCGCACTTCCTGTTCAACAGCCTGAACAGCATCGCCAGCCTGATCGAAATCGATCCGGCCAAGGCCGAGCTGGCGGTGCTGAATCTTTCGGATCTTTTTCGCGCCAGCCTGGCCAAACCTGGAACATTAATTTCATGGGGAGAGGAACTTGAGCTGGCCAGACGCTATCTTTCCATTGAGCAGTTCCGTCTTGGCGACCGGCTGCAAATGGACTGGCAGGTGAGCGGTGTGCCCGACGGCGTGCCGATTCCCCAGCTGACGCTGCAGCCATTGCTCGAGAACTCATTGATTTATGGCATCCAGCCGCGCATCGAAGGCGGGCTGGTGAAAGTTGAGGCGGACTACCGTGACGGTGTGTTCCAGCTCTGCGTGAGCAACCCGTACGACGAATCGACCGAGACGCTGCCCACGAAGGGGACCAAGCAGGCCCTGCAAAATATTGCAGCGCGACTTGCGGCACTTTTCGGGCCAAAAGCTAGTCTCAGCGTCGAGCGCCGTGACGGACGGCACTTCACCTGTCTACGCTATCCATGTGCGCGTCTCATGCAGGAAGCCTGATCTTATGAATGTCCTGATCGTCGATGACGAACCCCTGGCGCGAGAGCGCCTGGCCCGGCTGGTGGGGCAACTGGACGGCTATCGTGTCCTCGAGCCCTCCGCCAGCAATGGTGAAGAAGCGCTGACGCTGATCGACAGCCTGAAGCCGGATATTGTCCTGCTGGATATCCGCATGCCCGGCCTGGACGGGCTTCAGGTCGCCGCCAAGCTGTGCGAGCGCGAAGCCCCGCCGGCGGTGATCTTCTGCACCGCCCATGATGAATTCGCCTTGGAGGCGTTCCAGGTCAGTGCGGTCGGCTACCTGGTCAAGCCGGTCCGCAGCGAGGACCTGGCCGAGGCCCTGAAGAAGGCCTCGCGGCCCAATCGCGTGCAATTGGCGGCGCTGACCAAGCCCCCGGCGGCCGGCGGCCCCGGCCCGCGCAGCCATATCAGCGCGCGGACCCGCAAGGGCATCGAGCTGATTCCGCTGGAAGACGTGATCTTCTTCATCGCCGACCACAAGTACGTGACCCTGCGCCACGCTGGCGGCGAAGTGCTGCTGGACGAGCCGCTGAAAGCCTTGGAAGACGAGTTCGGTGATCGCTTCGTGCGCATCCACCGCAACGCGCTGGTTTCCCGCGAACGTATCGAGCGCCTGCAGCGCACCCCGCTGGGGCACTTCCAGCTGTACCTGAAAGGACTCAACGGCGATGCGCTGACTGTCAGCCGCCGTCATGTCGCCGGTGTCCGGCGGCTCATGCACAACCTGTAGCGACACAGTGCCGCAGCGCCTGAAGCCCGGGGGGCGCCCCCCGGGCTTTTCGTTTGCGTGAGCTGTTATCATGCGGGCACTTTCTTGCACGCTTCCTTTGCCTGGAAATGCCCATGTCTCGCGAAATCCGTATCGCCACGCGCCAGAGCGCCCTGGCACTCTGGCAGGCCGAATACGTCAAGGCCCGCCTGGAGCAGGCCCACCCCGGCCTGACCGTGACCCTCCTGCCGATGACCAGCCGCGGCGACAAGCTGCTGGATGCGCCACTGGCGAAAATCGGTGGCAAGGGCCTGTTCGTCAAGGAGCTGGAAACCGCCCTGCTGGAGAACGACGCGGACATCGCCGTGCACTCCATGAAGGACGTGCCGATGGATTTCCCCGAAGGCCTGGGCCTGTACTGCATCTGCGAACGTGAAGACCCGCGCGACGCCTTCGTCTCCAACACCTATGCCAGCCTCGACGACCTGCCCGCCGGCAGCGTGGTCGGCACCTCCAGCCTGCGCCGCCAGGCCCAACTGCTGGCCAGCCGCCCGGACCTGCAGATCCGCTTCCTGCGCGGCAACGTCAATACCCGACTGGCCAAGCTCGATGCCGGCGAATACGACGCCATCATCCTTGCCGCCGCCGGTCTGATCCGCCTCGGTTTCGAAGACCGCATCCGCTCCTCCATCAGCGTCGAAGCCAGCCTGCCGGCCGGCGGCCAGGGTGCGGTGGGCATCGAGTGCCGCGCTGCCGACGCGGAAATACACGCCCTGCTGCAGCCGCTGCATCACCGTGAGACGGCCTTGCGCGTCACTGCCGAGCGCGCGCTGAACAAGCGCCTGAACGGTGGTTGCCAGGTGCCTATCGCCTGCTACGCCATCCTCGAAGGCGAGCAACTGTGGCTGCGCGGTCTGGTCGGCCAGCCCGACGGCAGCCAGTTGCTGCGCGCCGAAGCTCGCGCCCCGCTGGCCGAAGCCGAAACCCTCGGCGTGAAGGTCGCGGAAGACCTGCTGGGTCAGGGCGCCGAGGAAATCCTCACCGCGGTCTACGGCGAGGCCGGTCACCCGTGAGCCGCTGGCGGCTGCTGCTGACCCGTCCCGAAGAGGACTGCGCGGCACTTGCCGCCACCCTCGCCGAGTACGGTATCCACGGCGACTGCCTGCCCTTGCTGACGATCACGCCTCGCGAAGAGACACCCGCCGAACGCAGCCTGATCCTTGACCTGGACCGCTACTGCGCGGTTATCGTGGTCAGCAAGCCCGCGGCGCGCCTGGGCCTGGAGCGGCTCGACCGCTACTGGCCGCAACCGCCGCTGACCCAGCGCTGGTTTACCGTGGGCGCGGCCACGGCGGCTATCCTCGAAGACTACGGCCTGGATGTGGTCTGCCCGCAGGGCGGTGACGACAGTGAAGCCCTGCTGGCCCTGCCAGCGTTCGAGCAGGCCCTGCAGGTGCATGATCCGAAGGTATTGATCATGCGTGGCGAGAGTGGCCGAGAATTCCTTGCCGAGCGCCTGCGCGGCCAAGGCGTGGCGGTGGACTATCTGGAACTCTACCGGCGCGAAATGCCGTGCTACCCCGAAGGCGAATTGCTGCGGCGAATTCAGCGGGAGCGTTTGAATGCCATCGCGGTCAGTAGTGGGCAGGGGCTGGAACATCTGCAGCTGCTCGCCGCACAGGATTGGCCGCAGGTGAGTGCGATGCCGTTGTTCGTGCCCAGCCCGCGTGTGGCTGAGCAGGCGCGGGAGATGGGTGCGCAGCGAGTGATCGATTGTCGGGGCGCCAGCGCTGTGGCACTGATGGAGGCGCTGAGAAGCGCCGAATAGAATAATTTCTGAGCGAAGGATGGATCTGTGAGCGAAGCCGTCACTCCCCAAGAGACTTCACCAACATCGCCCAGTCCGGCCCCCGCGCCGGCCCCGCGCAAGGGTGGCACGGGTATCGCGCTGCTGGCCCTGCTGGTCGGCGCCGCTGGCCTCGCCGCAGGCGGCTGGGGCATCTGGCAGGTCCAGCAGCTCAAAGGCGCCGAGCAGCAGCGCGCTGCGCAACTGGAAGATGCCCGCGCCCAGGCGCAGGGTGTGCAGAGTGCCAACGCGGACTTGAGCAAGCGCCTGGACACCCTGCCCAACGCCGATGAGCTGGAAGCCCGTCGCCGCCTGGTGGTGGAGCTGCAGGGCGACCAGCAGCAGTTGGCCAAGCAGGTCAAGCAGGTGCTGGGGCAGAGCCGCCAGCAGTGGCGACTGGCCGAATCGGAGCACCTGTTGCGTCTGGCCGCGCTGCGCCTCTCCGCGCTGCAGGACATCGACAGCGCGACCGAGCTGGTCCAGGGCGCGGACGACATTCTTCGCGTGAACAATGATCCGGGCGCCTTCGCCGCTCGTGCGCAACTGGCCAAGAGCCTCGAAGCGCTGCGCGCCCTGCCGCGCCCGGACCGCACCGGGCTGTTCCTGCAACTGGGCGCGCTGCGTGACCAGGCTGCCCAGCTGCAACCGCTGAATCCGGCGTTCAAGCCCTCCGAGGGCGGCACCGGCCCGAGCACCGCCTGGGGTGATGGCAGCAGCACCTGGGACCAGTGGTGGGAACGCATCTCTCGCTATGTGCGCATCGATTTCAACGCCGGCCAGGACATCCGCCCGCTGCTCTCCGGCCAGCAACTGGACCGTGTGCGCCTGGCTCTGAGCCTCGCCCTGGAACAGGCGCAGTGGGCCGCTTTGAATGGCAAGCAGGACGTCTACGAGCAGGCACTGAAGCAGGCCAAGCAGATCGTCGGCGACTTCTTCAACGCTGACCTCGCCGACAGCCGTGCGCTGATTGCGCGCCTGGATGAGCTCAGCGGCCAGGCCGTCACCGTGCAGACGCCGGACCTCGGCCCGGCCCTGAGTTCGCTGCAGGCCTACCTGTCGCGCCGCGAAAGCGCGGTGCAGCAGCAGGAGGCGGTGGCGCCGGACGCGGGGACCCAGCCATGAGCCGCGTCTATGTCCTGATCCTCGCCGTGGTCCTGGCGGCCACCTTGGTCGGGTTGGCTATCGCCGAGCAGTCGGGTTACGTGCTGATCGCCTACAAGAGCTTCCGCTACGAATCCAGCCTGTGGACCTTCCTCGCGCTGCTGGTGGTGCTCTGGGTGATCTATCTCGCCGTGCGTCTGGTACTGCGCTTGCTGGGCGTGTCCGGGCGGGTGGTGAATCCCTGGTCGCGCTTCAATCGCCGCCGCCGCTCGCAGCTGGCCGAGGAGCATGGCCAGCGTGATCTCGCTGAAGGCCACTGGGCGCAGGCGCTGCGTCACCTGCGTCGTGCCGCGGAGCTGAGCGATCGCCCACTGCCGCATTACCTGGGCGCCGCCCGCGCGGCCAACGAGCTGGGCAAGACCGAAGAATGCGACGAATTGCTGGACCGCGCGCAGGAGCGCGAGCCCGGCACCGAGCTCGCCGTGGGCTTGACCCGCGCGCAGCTGCTGATCAACCGGGGCGATTTCGCCCGCGCCCGCGTGGTGCTGGACAAGCTGCACCAGGATCACCCGCGTCACCCGACTGTGCTGCGCCTGCTCCAGCAGTTGTACGTCAGCCTCCACGAGTGGCAGGCGCTGTGCGTGTTGCTGCCCGAGCTGCGCAAGGAGCGCGTGCTGCAGAACGCCGAGTTGGCCGATCTGGAGCGCCGTACCTGGATGGCCGCGCTGGGGGAGGCGGGCGAGCAGGGCGTTGGCCAGGGCGAAGGCAGCCTGCAGCCGCTGACCCAGCGCTGGCAGAACGTGCCGACCAACCTTCGTGCGCAACCGCCGCTGGTGGCCGCATACGCCGATCAGTTGCTGCGCCTGGGGGCGCCGGAAGAGGCCGAGGAAGTACTGCGCAAGGCGCTCAAGGAGGGCTACGACAGCCGTCTGGTGCACCTCTATGGCCGTGCCCGTGGCCGTGATGGTGCCCACCAGCTGAAGACCGCCGAAGGCTGGCTGAAGCAGCACGGCGACGATCCGGAGCTGCTGCTCACCCTTGGTCGCCTCTGCCTGCAGAACAAGTTGTGGGGCAAGGCGCGCGAATACCTGGAAGCCAGCCTGGACCGCCAGCGCAGCGCGGAAACCTGCGCCGAACTGGCGCGCCTGTTGGCGCAGCTTGGTGAAGTAGAGCGCAGCAACCAGCTGTTCCAGGAAGGCCTGGGGTTGCTGGCCCCGCCGACTTCGTCGGCGCTGGCGGTGCGTGCCTGATCCCGCCGCCTGCGGTGAAAACGGCGCCCGAGGGCGCCGTTTTCGTTTTCAGGGGTTGCCGTAGCGAATGCGGTATATCGCGCCATTCTGATCGTCGCTGACCAGCAGCGAGCCGTCCGGCGCTACCAAGACGTCCGCCGGCCGCCCGTGCACCTCGCCGTCCTTGTCGAGCCATCCTTCGGCGAAGACGCCCTGGCGCTTCAGCGTGCCGTCTTCGTTGAGTTCGACCCGCGCCACGCGGTAGCCGATCTTCTGCGTGCGGTTCCACGAGCCGTGTTCGGCGATGAACAGGTTGTTGCGGTACTCGGCCGGGAACTGTTCGCCGGTGTAGAAACGCAGCCCCAGCGCGGCCACGTGCGGGCCGAGTCTGGCCACTGGCGGGGTGAAGGCGGAGCAGGGTTTCCTGCCTTCCTCCGGGTCGGCGATGTCGCCCTGATGACAGTCGGGATAGCCGAAATCCTCGCCCATCGTGCTGACCTTGTTCAACTCGTCGTCGGGCTTGTCATCGCCCAGCAGGTCGCGCCCATTGTCGGTGAACCACAGCTGCTTCGTCTGCGGGTGCCAGGTGAAACCGACGGTGTTGCGAATGCCGTAGGCGACCACCTCCCGCGCGCTGCCATCGGCGTTCATGCGTTGCAGGTTGGCGTACTGCTCGCGATCCGGGCGGCAGATGTTGCACGGCGCACCGACCGGCACATAGAGCTTGTCGTCCGGGCCGAAGGCGATGAACTTCCAGCCGTGCGCAGTCTCTTTCGGAAACTGTGCGCGCAGCTCCTCAGCCTTTGGGGGAGCATCGAGATGTGCCTCGATATCGCGCAGCACGACGATGCGGCTGAGCGAGGACACGTACAGGTCGCCCTTATGGAAGGTCACGCCTACGGGCATCTGCAGGCCATCGGCGAGCACCTTCACCTGGCCGTCGGGCTTCACCGCGTAGACCTTGTCGGAGGAGCGACTGCCCACGAACAGCGTGCCCTTGTCACCCCAGGCCATGGCGCGCGCGCCGGGAACCTGGTCGGTCAGCAGGCTGATATGGAAGCCCTCAGGCAAGCGGATGTGGCTGAGGTCTGTGGCGGCGATGGCTGGAACTGTTGTCAGGGAAAGCAGCGAGCAAAGCAGGAAATGACGACGCATGGCATGGATTCCCGGATGAGTGCCACGGCCAGTCTAGACACTTGCCTTGAACTGATCGCGGTGTTTCCTCTACCGTAGCGGCCTTTCCTGCAACAGCGCTTTTCAGCGGAGCCGCCATGAATCTGGCCAGCCCTCGGTCCCTGTTCTTCCTCGCTTTCCTCGCTTGCGTCGCCATGCTCGGCACGGGCTTCTACCTGCAATACATGATCGGGCTGGAGCCCTGCCCGCTGTGCATTCTGCAGCGCATCTTCTTTGCCGGCTGCGGGTTGTTCTCGCTGATCGCCGCGCTGCATGGCCGTGCTCCGCGGCTGTACTCGGTGCTGATCCTGCTCTGCGCCCTGGGTGGCGCCGGCACCGCAGGCCGTCAGGTCTGGCTGCAGACTCTGCCGCCGGACCAGTTGCCGTCCTGCCTGCCGCCGCTGGAATACATGATGGAGAGCATGCCCTACGCCGACATCATCTGGACCATGTTCCACGGTTCGGCCGACTGCGCCGAAGTCTCCTGGACCCTGCTCGGCATGAGCATCCCGGAGTGGAGCCTGCTGGCCTTCATCGGCTTCGCCCTGTTCGCCATCGTGCAGTTCTTCCGCCGCCGCGGCTGAGCGTCGCATCTCAAATCGCCATGGCCTGCGCCGCATCGGCGCAGGCCAGAGGCGTCGGGGCCTGTCGATTAAACGCTCGTATGAATTTTCCCGTTACCGGTGTCTTGAAGGCGATAACGGGGGGGCATACTCTGGATTTCCACTCCGTCGGAAAGCCGCCGCCGAACAAGCTTCACACATCGCGGATGTCGAGATTCGACAGAATATTGTCCCGGGGCGGACCTTGCCGGGACGGCGAAAAGGGAAGTGAGGACAACATGCTCGAGAGCTGCCGTAATGCCCAGGAACGTTGGGGAGGCGTACACCAGCTGATCGACCGCTGGTTGCGGGATCGACATGAGTTGGTCCGGGCATTCGATTCCCTGGACGGTGTCCAGGCGCCGAAGACCAACGCCGAGAATCTCCAGAACTTCTGTCAGCTCCTGCTCGACTACGTGTCGGCGGGCCACTTCGAAGTCTACGAACAGCTGATGAACGAGGCGCAGGCCTTCGGCGATACGCGGGGCCTGGAACTGGCCAAGCAGATCTACCCGCGCCTGGAAACCATCACCGCCAACGCGCTGAACTTCAATGATCGTTGCGACAATGGCGACTGCCGCGAAGGCACCTGCCTGACCAGCGAACTGAAGAGTCTGCGCCAGCAACTGCACGAACGCTTCGAACTGGAAGACTGCCTGATCGAAGTACTGCACAACGCCCACGAGCAGAAAGCCGTCCTGGCCTGAGCGAAGGGAAGTCCGACAACGGCGCGAGTGCTTCAGGCACTGGCGCCGTTTTCGTTTGGGTGTTGGGCTCGCGCGGCTCCGGGCAATCGCGAACGGAGCTGCTTCCATGCGGTGCTTGTCTCTCCTGCAAGGGCGGTTTCTGCCAGCGATGTTCTCGAGCTTCAGGCTGTGATTCGGAGTGCGCGCACCGCAACGAAAACTCCTGCCGTCCGGCGGCTCCCGAAGAGGGTGATGCATGGTTTTTTTGGGGTGAAGTCGACGCTCGCGCTGGCTGGTTTCCGCCGGCGTACAAAGAGGGAGCGAACACCGATTCGCTGCTTCACGCGCGATCATCTGGCGCTGCATCGTGGCAGGTGATGCGACTTTTCGAGCGAGCCTGGCTGTCTTCTGCGTGGTAGCGTGGGAGGCTCTGCAATGGGCTTTTGCAGCGTGTGCAGAAAATATTTTTTCTGCACTCAAGCTCAAGCGCCATGCGGCTTTGCGCGCAGCGAAGCACGCACTCCAGGGAACCAAGTGTAAGTTGCAGCGTCACTGGGTGAGTGAGAAAACGCGCCTTCGCGCACTGCTGAAAACCTCTGAAGCCGATGCCCGCTGCGGCCTGCAGCACAATCGGGACATTGGCGAGAGGCCATCAGCGGGGCTAGTATGGGCGCAACCACGTCCGCCAGGAGGCACGTCATGTCGGCCAACAAGAAACCCGTCACCACTCCGTTGCATCTGCTGCACCAGTTGTCCAACAGTCTGATCGAACACCTCGAAGGTGCCTGCAAGCAGGCGCTGGTCGATTCCGAAAAGCTGCTCGCCAAGCTCGAGAAACAACGCGGCAAGGCACAGGAGAAGCTGCACAAGGCTCGCGCCAAACTGCAGGACGCGACCAAGGCCGGCAAGGCGAAGGCGCAGGCAAAAGCCAAGTCGACCATCGCCGATATCGATGGCGCCCTGGATGTCCTGAAGACCCGTCAGACCGAAACCCGTGCCTACATCGCCAATCTCAAGCGTGATGTGCAGGAGAGCCTGAAGCTCGCCCAGGGCGTGACCAAGGTGAAGGAAGCCGCTGGCAAGTCCCTCGCTACCCGCAAGCCGGTCGCTGCCGCTGCCAAGCCGGTTGCCAAGGCCGCCGCCCGACCGGCCGCTAAAGCCGCTGCCAAATCCGCCGCCAAGCCTGCCGTGAAAGCCGCTGCCAAGCCTGCTGCGAAACCGGCTGCCAAGGTTGCCGCTGCCAAGCCTGTTGCTGCCAAAGCCGCTGCCAAGCCTGCTGCGAAACCCGCCGCCAAGCCTGCCGCTAAAACCGCTGCCAAACCGGCTGCGAAAACTGCCGCTGCAAAACCCGCTGCTGCCAAGCCGGCTGCCAAAGCTGCCGCGAAGCCAGCCGCCAAGCCTGCTGCGAAAGCTGTCGCCAAGCCGGCAGCCAAACCCGCTGCTAAGCCTGCCGCTGCTGCCGCCAAGCCTGCTGCCAAACCAGCCGCGAAACCGGCTGCCAAGCCTGCTGCGAAAGCCGCTGCCAAACCAGCCGCCAAGCCCGCCGCGAAAGCCGCTGCGAAGCCTGCTGCCGCCAAGCCCGCTGCTGCCAAACCTGCCGCGAAGCCCGCCGCGAAACCGGTTGCCAAGCCTGCCGCCGCTGCCAAGCCCGCCGCGAAACCAGCTGCCAAGCCTGCGGTGAAAGCCGCTGCCAAGCCAGCCGCAAAGCCGGCCGCCAAGCCTGCTGCGCCCAAGCCCGCCGCCGCTGCCAAGCCGGCCGCTCCGGCTGCCCCGAGCGCATCGGCTGCCCAGCCGAGCACTCCGGCCGCCACCCCGGTTTCCAGCGCTACTGCGGCGCCGGCGACGCCGGTCAGCAGCACCTCATCCAGCGCTTCCTGAGGCTCAGGAGAGGCTCGCCGCGATGCGCAGGGTTTCCTGCGCATCGCGGCGCAAGCCGCCCGCTTCACCGGCTGCAGCTTCCAGCCAGTACACCAGTTCCTGCGCTTCACCTCGTGGCCAACCCCTTGCCACCGCCTCCAGTCTTCCCAGCAGCACCTTTTCCGCTTCCAGTTCGACCTGCTTGATCCGCTCCCGCAGCGGCGCCAGCCCAGCATCCTGCTTCGCCGGATCGCGCCAGCGCTGACGCAGCGAACGTAGCGGCACTATCACTTCCTCGCGCCACTCCCGCGCAGCACATTCCAGCGCGCTCATCCGCGATGGCGAGAAGGTCACGCCAGTGCTTCCCAGCCAGGCCGAAGCGAGCAGCAGGCAGACATCCGCACCGCCTTCCTGCAGGGCCAGGCAAGCCGGCTCAACCCCAGGGCAGGCGTAGAGTTTCAGCGCATACGACCAGACATCATCAGACATAGAGCACCCACAGCGATTGCCAGGCGAAGCTGATAAACTCCGCCGCCATGATTCGACTACAAAATCTTACGCTACAGCGTGGCCCCCAGCGCTTGCTGGAAGGTGCCGAACTCACCCTGCACGCCGGACAGAAAGTCGGCCTGATCGGCGCCAACGGCGCCGGCAAGTCGAGCCTGTTCGCCCTGCTGCGCGGCCAGCTCGGCCAGGACGCCGGCGACTGCTACCTGCCTGCGGACTGGCGCATCGCACACATGCGCCAGGAGGTCGATACCCTCGACCGCCTCGCCGTCGATTACGTGCTCGACGGCGACGTGCACCTGCGCAAGATCCAGGCGGATCTGGCCGCGGCGGAAGACGCCCACGACGGCACTGCCCTGGCGCGCCTGCACAGCGAACTGGACAGCGCTGACGGATACACCGCGGACGCCCGCGCGCGCAAGCTGCTGGCCGGCCTGGGCTTCACGCCCGAGCAGATGGACCGCCGCGTCGGCGACTTCTCCGGTGGCTGGCGGATGCGCCTGAACCTGGCGCAGGCGCTGATGTGCCCGTCCGAACTGCTGCTGCTCGACGAACCGACCAACCACCTGGACCTCGACGCCATCCTCTGGCTGGAAGAGTGGCTCAAGGGCTATCCGGGCACGTTGCTGCTGATCTCCCACGACCGCGATTTCCTCGATGCCGTGGTGGACAACATCGCCCACCTCGAACAGCGCAAGCTGACCCTTTACCGCGGCGGCTACTCGGCCTTCGAGCGTACCCGCGCCGAACGCCTTGCCCAGCAGCAACAGGCGTACGAGAAGCAGCAGGCGCAGCGCGCGCACATGGAAAAGTACATTGCCCGCTTCCGCGCCCAGGCCACCAAGGCTCGCCAGGCGCAGAGCCGGATCAAGGCGCTGGAACGCCTGGAAGAGCTGGCGCCGGCCCACGTCGATTCGCCGTTCGACTTCGCCTTCCGCGAGTCCGACAAGATCTCCAGCCCGTTGCTCAACCTCTCCGAGGCCCGCCTGGGCTACGGCGACAAGACCGTGCTGGAGAAGGTCAAGCTGCAACTGGTGCCCGGCGCGCGCATCGGTCTGCTCGGCCCCAATGGCGCTGGCAAGTCCACGCTGATCAAGACCCTCTCCGGCGACCTGTCGCTGCTGTCCGGCGAGCTCGCCCGTGGCGAGAACCTCGCCATCGGCTACTTCGCCCAGCATCAGCTCGACTCGCTGGACCCCAAGGCCAGCCCGCTGCTGCACCTGGCGCGCATCGCGCCGGCCGAGCGTGAGCAGACCCTGCGCGACTTCCTCGGTGGCTTCGATTTCCGCGGCGAGCGTTGCGACGAACCGGTGCTGAACTTCTCCGGTGGCGAGAAGGCACGCCTGGCGCTGGCGTTGATCGCCTGGCAGAAGCCCAACCTGCTGCTGCTCGATGAACCGACCAACCACCTCGACCTGGAAATGCGCCTGGCGCTGACCCTGGCGCTGCAGGAGTTCTCCGGCGCCGTGGTGGTGGTGTCGCACGATCGTCACCTGCTCAAGAGCACCACCGATGAGTTCCTGCTGGTGGCCGACGGGCGCATCCGCGAGTTCGATGGCGACCTCGACGATTACGCGCGCTGGCTGGTGGACTTCCGCGCCCGCCAGACGCCGTCCTCACCCGCGGCTCCCGCCGGCGACAAGACCGACAAGCGCGCTCAGCGCCAGGCGGCCGCTGCGCTGCGCCAGCAACTCGCCCCGCACAAGCGCGAAGCCGACAAGCTGGAAAAAGAGCTGGGCAAGGTCCACGAGCAGCTCGCCGAACTGGAGGAGCGCCTGGGCGACAGCGCCCTCTACGAAGCTGCGCGCAAGGACGAACTGCGTGACCTGCTGGCTCGCCAGGCAACTCTAAAGACCCGCGAAAGCGAGCTGGAAGAATCCTGGCTGATGGCCCTGGAAACCCTCGAAGAACTGCAGCGCCAACTTGAGGCCAGTGAGTGATGGGTGACGTGAACCTGCTGGTGGCGTGGAGCGAACCACTGCTGCGTGGCGGGCAGATCATCCTCATCCTGCTGCTGGCCTGGGTGGTGCAGCGCATCGTGACGCGCGCCATCAGCCGCCTCGGCGAGCGCTATCCGATGCCGCCGGAACTGCTGCTGCCCCTGCGCGGCAGCCTGCGCTGGCTGATCATGGGCTCGGCGGTAATGCTGGTGCTGGAGCGCCTGGGTGTGTCTGCGGACGTGCTGTGGGCTGCGCTGACCGGCTTTGCGGCCGTCGCCGCCGTGGCCTTCTTCGCCATCTGGAGCGTGCTCTCCAACCTGTTCTGCGCCCTGATGATCTTCACCATGGGGCCCTTCCGCCTGGGCGACCGCGTGGAAGTCATCGAGTCCGCCGACAAGCCCGGTGTGAAAGGCCGGGTGGTGGCAATCAACCTGCTCTACACCACGCTGGAAGAAGTTGCCGAGGACGGTGCGCCCGGCGCACTGCTGCAAGTACCGAACAATCTGTTCTTCCAGAAGGCCATTCGCCGTTGGCGCGGGCCGAACTTTCCCACCACCCCCTGACGGACGTCTCCCACTATGGAATGGCTCACAAGCCCTGAGATCTGGGTTGCCTTTCTGACCCTGACTGCCCTGGAAATCGTACTGGGCATCGATAACATCATCTTCATCTCGATCCTGGTCGGCCGCCTGCCGCCCGCGCAGCAACCCAAGGCGCGCTTCTTTGGCCTGGCCCTGGCGATGGGCACGCGGATCCTGCTGCTGCTCTCGATCACCTGGGTGATGCGCCTCACCGCGGACCTGTTCACCGTGTTCGACCATGGCATTTCCGGGCGCGACCTGATCCTGTTCTTCGGCGGCCTGTTCCTGTTGTTCAAGAGCACCATGGAAATCTTCCACAGCCTCGAAGGCGCGGAGGAGGGCGGCCAGCAGGGCGGCAAGTCCCGCGGCTTCATGGGCATCATCATCCAGATCGCGATCATCGACATCGTCTTCTCCCTGGACTCGGTGATCACCGCCGTGGGTCTGGTGCAGCACGTGCCGGTGATGGTTGCGGCCATCGTCATCTCGGTGGGTGTGATGATGCTGTCGGCCGGCACCATCAGTGCCTTCATCGAGAAGCACCCGTCGCTGAAGATGCTGGCGCTGTCGTTCCTCATCGTGGTCGGCACCGTGCTGATCGCCGAAGCCTTCGAGATCCACGTGCCCAAGGGCTATGTGTACTTCGCCATGGCCTTCTCGCTGGCGGTGGAGGCGATCAACATCCGCCTGCGCGGCGCCCTGGCGCGCAAGCGTGGCGAGGAGCCGGTGAAGCTGCGCAGGGACATCCCGAGCTGATCACTCGATTCGGATGAAGAAAGCCCGGCCTCGTGCCGGGCTTTCTTCTGGCTCTTCGCCGGAGCCAGCTCGCTCGCGAATCGCCTCTTCGCTGGAGCCCCTGGAGGCTCTGTTTGCGATCCAGCTCGCTTCTTCAGGGCTCCCTCGACCTTCGTCGGCAACGCTGGGCGGCGCAGCCTGACTGAGGCACACTGGGCCTCCGTAACAAGTTATTGCGCCTGCCTGGGCGCCGTGAGGTCCGCAATGCTCGCCAGTACCTGGTTCGCCTTCTTCATCGCCTGCTGGGTGATCAGCCTGTCGCCCGGCGCAGGGGCCATCGCCTCGATGTCCTGTGGGCTGCAATACGGCTTCTGGCGCGGCTACTGGAATGCCCTGGGCCTGCAGATCGGCCTCGCCCTGCAGATCGCCATCGTCGCCGCAGGCGTCGGCGCGCTGCTCTCGGCTTCGGCGGTGGCCTTCAGCGCGATCAAGTGGTTCGGTGTGGTCTACCTGGTCTATCTCGCCTATCGCCAGTGGACCGCTGCCCCGCAGGTGATGGCGGCGAGCGGCGAGCGCCCTATCGGCCGGCCGCTGACCCTGGTGCTACGCGGCTTTCTGGTCAACGCCAGCAACCCCAAGGCGGTGATCTTCATGCTCGCGGTACTGCCGCAGTTCGTCGACCCGCACCAGCCGATGGCGATCCAGTACGTGATCATGGGGGCGACCATGATCACCGTCGACCTGATTGTCATGGCCGGCTACACCGGCCTGGCCGCCCGTGTGTTGCGCGCCCTGCGTTCGCAGCGTCAGCAGAAGATCATGAATCGAACTTTCGCGACTCTGTTCGTGGGCGCCGCCGCGCTGCTCGCCACGGTCCGCCGCGCCCCGGTCTGAGGGCGTTTGCGCGGATTTCGACGGCGTCCCGAAGTGGCCGTGGGGCCACTGTGGATGTAACTGTGCGAGACATTGTCCTTGCATAGACGGAAACCTGAGGTGACAATTTAATCTCTTTCATTCTCATTTAACTTCCCGTATGCGCCCCTCCAAACTTTTCGTCTGGCTATTGCCGCTGGCCGGCATCTTCAGCCTTGGAGCTCAAGCCGACACGGTTGTCGACCCTGCTCAAGCCCTTCACCTGCTCAGCTACCTCGCCGCTGACTACCCCGCCACCGTGACCGACGGCAAGGTGATCAACGACAGCGAATACAAGGAGCAGCTCGAGTTCGTCGGCAATCTCCACTCGCTGATCCTGACCCTGCCGGCGCGCCCCGAGCGTGCGGACCTGGAAAAAGACGCCGCCAGCCTCAAGCAGGCCATCGAGCAGCGCCAGCCGGGCAGGCAGGTGGCCCAGCAGGCTCGCCACCTGGAGGTGCGTGTCGCCGATATCTACCAGGTGGTGCAGACTCCCGCGATCACCCCGGATCCGGCCCGTGGCGCCGAGGTCTACGCTCAGCAGTGCTCGATCTGCCACGGTGACGCCGGCAAGGGTGACGGACCTGCAGGCATCGGCCTGGAGCCGCCGCCGGCCAACCTGACCGACCGCGCGCGCCTTGACCAGCTCAGCCTTTACGATCTGCGCAATGTCATTGGCCTGGGCGTTGCCGGCACCGACATGCCGGCCTTCGCCGACCAGCTCGACGAGCGTCAGCGCTGGGACCTTGCCTCCTATGTGGCCAGCCTCAGTGCCGGTCAGGCCAAGCCCGACCCGGCCCACGCCTACCCGCTGGCAACCCTGTCGACCCAGACGCCTGCCGATGTCGCCGAACATGACGGCGAAGCTGCGGCCGAGAGCTTCCGTGCCCTGCGTGCGCACCCGCCGCTGGAGCATCGTGGCCCGGCGCAGCAGATCGACTACACCACCGCGACCCTGGACAAGAGCTTCGCTGTGTACCGCTCCGGCGATCACGACCAGGCTTACGACCTGTCCGTCGCCGCGTACCTGGAGGGCTTCGAGTTGGTGGAGTCCTCGCTGGACAACGTCGATGCCGATTTGCGCAAGGCGACCGAGAAGCAGCTGATGGCCTACCGTCAGGCCCTGCGTGACGGCTTGCCGGAAACCGCAGTTGCCCAGCAGCTGGAACTGGCCAAGGCCAAGCTGGCGGACGCCGCCAAGGCCCTGAGCGGCGACTCGCTGAGCTTCTCCATCAGCTTCATCTCCGCCCTGCTGATCCTTCTGCGCGAAGGCGTGGAGGCGATCCTTGTGCTGGCGGCCATCCTCGCCTTCCTGCGCAATACCGGGCAGGAGAAGGCTGTGCGTGGCGTGCACATCGGCTGGGGCCTGGCCTTCGTCGCCGGCTTCGCCACCTGGGCGGTGGCGGCCTACGTCATCGACATCGGCGGCGCCCAGCGCGAGCTGATGGAGGGCTTTACCTCGCTGTTCGCCTGCGTGATGGTCCTCTGGCTCGGCGTGTGGATGCACGACCGCCGCCACGCCGCCGCCTGGCAGGACTACATCCGCAGCAGCCTGGTGGGTGGCGGGGGCCGCTTCGGCTTCGCCGTGCTGGCCTTCTTCTCGGTCTACCGCGAACTGTTCGAAGTCATCCTGTTCTACGAGACGCTCTGGCTGCAGGCAGGTCCTGCCGGCCACAACGCGGTGATCGCCGGTGCGGGCACCGCGGTGGTGATCCTGATCGCCATTGCCTTCGTGATCCTGCGTGGCTCGGCGAAGCTGCCGCTGAAGCTGTTCTTCACCGTCAACGCCGCGCTGCTCTGCGCCCTGTCGGTGGTCTTCGCCGGCCACGGCGTGGTCGCCCTGCAGGAAGCCGGCGTGATCGGCACCCGCCCGGTGCCCTTCTTCGACTTCGACTGGCTCGGCATCAAGGCCGACGCCTACTCGCTGTCGGCCCAGGCGGTGGCGCTGCTGGCGGTGGCCGTGCTCTACGGACGCAGCTACTTCTCCGAACGGCGCAAGGCCGCTGCGGTCGCCGCGTCGTCCTGAGGCAATAGCCAAGCGATACACGACGGCCAGTGCGATACTGGCCGTCGTGCTTTTCGAAGGAAGGTTTTCCCCCGATGCGTATCTGGATCGATGCCGACGCCTGCCCGCGCGCGGCCAAGGAGCTGGTGGCGAAGTTCGCCTTGAAGCGCAAGCTGGATGTGGTGATGGTCGCCGGCCAGCCCGTGGCCAAGCCGCCATTCGCCTGCGTCAGCCTGATTGTCGTGCCCAGCGGGATGGACGCCGCCGACGATTACCTGGTGGAACAGGCCGAGCCGGGCGACCTGGTGATCTGCAGCGACGTGCCGCTGGCTGACCGGCTGGTGAAGAAGGGCGTCGATGCGCTGGACCCGCGCGGCCGCGAATTCGACGAGAAGAACATGGGCGAGCGCCTGGCGGTGCGCAACCTGTTCACCGACCTGCGCGAGCAGGGGCAGGTCGGAGGAGGGCAAGCACCCTACGGCGACAAGGATCGCCAGGCCTTCGCCAACAGCCTGGATCGGCTGCTGACGCGGCTGATGCGCGAGGAGCAGAGCCGCAAGGCCTGACACGAAAACGCCCGGCACTGCCGGGCGTTTTCGTTTTCACCGAGGATGGGCAGGGCGTAGGAAACTCTATGTCTACAGGTTCACGCCAGCTCCAGCACCCGATCGACCGCCTTGTTGATGCCGCTGGCGGCTTCGGCGATGGATTGCGCGAGCATGTAGGCAGGAGTGGTGACCAGCTTGTGGTCCTTGTCCTCGACTATGTCTTCCACGGCGCAGTCGATGTGCTTGGCACCCATGCTGGTCAGTGCCTGGGCCGTACCCTCGTCGGTACCGATGGTACATTCCACGCCTTCGCCATAGATACGCGCGGCCAGGGCCGGGGCGATGCAGAGCAGGCCGACCGGCTTCTTCGCCGCGGCGAAGGCCTTGGCCAGGGCCAGCACGTCCGGCTGCACTTCGCACTGGTCGCCCTTGAAGGCGAAGTCGCTGAGGTTCTTCGCCGCGCCGAAGCCGCCGGGCACGATCAGCGCGTCGAAGTCCTCGACCTTGGCTTCACGCACATCCTTCACCTCGCCGCGGGCGATCCGTGCGGACTCCACCAGCACATTGCGGCTCTCGGCCATTTCCTCTCCGGTGAGGTGGTTCAGCACATGGTGCTGGGCGATGTTCGGGGCGAAGCACTGCACCTTGGCGCCGCGCTGGGAGAGGCGCAGCAGGGTGATCACGCTTTCATGGATTTCCGCGCCGTCGTAGACGCCACAACCGGAAAGGATAACGGCAACTTTCTTCATGGACTGCTCCTGTTCGAGGGGGTCGGGGCTGTCGCGATATGCCGCCCGGACTGTCGCCGACGGCCGTGGCCGGCGGCGGGCAAGGGACTAGGATCCTTCCTCATAAGCATAACGATTCGGTCGTGCCATGAACTACATCCTCTTCGCCGTGCCCTTCTTTTTCCTGCTGATTGCGATCGAACTGCTCGCCGACCGCTGGCGCGGCCTGCGCACCTATCGCCTGAGCGACGCGCTGAACAGCCTCAGCGCGGGGGTCCTGTCGACCACCAGCGGCCTGCTGACCAAGGGGCTGGCGTTGGTGACCTACACCATCGCCTGGCAGCACCTCGCGCTGTTCGAGCTGTCGGCTAAGAGCCTGTGGGTCTGGGCGTTCGCCTTCGTCTTCTACGACTTCTGCTACTACTGGAACCACCGCCTCGGCCATGAGCGCAATGTGCTCTGGGCCGCGCATTCGGTGCACCACCAGAGCGAGGATTACAACCTCTCCACCGCGCTGCGGCAGACCAGCACCGGCTTCATCTTCGGCTGGATCTTCTACCTGCCAATGGCCATCGCCGGGGTGCCGCCGCTGGTGTTCCTCACTGTCGGCGCACTGAACCTGCTCTATCAGTTCTGGGTTCATACCCGGCACATTCCCAAGCTGGGCTGGTTCGAATGGATATTCATCACTCCCTCCAACCATCGCGTGCACCACGCGCAGAACCCTGTCTATATGGATCGCAACTACGGGGGCGTGTTCATTCTCTGGGACCGCCTGTTCGGCACCTTCCAGGAAGAGCTGGACGAAGAGCCGGTGGTGTTCGGCGTGACCGTCCCCCTGGCCAGCTGGAACCCGCTGTGGGCCAACCTGCAGGTCTATGCGCACCTGTGGAACGATGCGCGCCGTGCCGGCAGCCTGTGGGACAAGCTGCGCATCTGGTTCATGCGCACCGGCTGGCGCCCCGCGGACGTCGCCCAGCGCTATCCCATGGCCAAGCCTGACCTGGCGGCCTTCCGCAAGTTCGAGGTGCCGCTGACGCGCGGCCGGCAGTGGTACGCCGGTCTGCAGTTCGCCATCTACGTGGTAATCGGCACCTGGTTGCTGGGCGTCGGGGAGGGCTGGCAAGTGCTGCCGCTGGTGATTGGCTGGGCCTGGATGGCTTTCGGTCTCTACGCCATCGGATGCTGGCTGGAGAACCGCGCCTGGGCGCTGCGCCTGGATCTGCTGCGATTGGCGCTGAACGTACCGGCAGTGGCGGCGCTGGTACTGTGGGGAGGCATCGGGTTGCCGCAGTGGGCGCCCTGGGCGCTGGCGGTCTACTCGCTGCTCAGCCTGATCGGGCTGCTCGGCCTGCGGCGCGCCGAGCGCCTGCCGCAGGCGGCCTGATCAGTCCGCCTTGGAAGCCTTGAAGCGGCGGCGCAGCCAGAACAGCAGGCCGATCACTACCAGGCCGCCGAGAACCATCAGTTCGTACTTCTTGATGTTGCCCAACACGCCTTCGAGCACGCTGCCGAAGTAGAAGGCAGCGCTGCCCAGCACGGTGGCCCAGACGATGGCGCCGATGCCGTTGAGCAGCAGGTAGCGCGCCGGCGGGTAACCGGACAGGCCGATGGCCACCGGCATCACGGTGCGCAGACCGTAGACGAAGCGGAAGCTCAGCACCCACAGGTCGGGATGCTTGCGCACGTGCTCCAGCGCCTTGTCGCCCATCTTCTGCCAGCTTGGTTTGCGCGCCAGCAGCTTGCGACCGTGGCGACGACCGAGGAAATACCAGAGCTGGTCGCCCGCGTAACTGCCGAAGAACGCCACCGCGATGACGTACTCCAGCTGCATGTAGCCGCGGAATGCCAGGAAGCCGGCCAGGACCAGAATGGTCTCACCCTCGAAGAACGTGCCGAGAAACAGCGCGAAGTAGCCGAAATCCTGCAGGAATTGTTGGAGCATTATCGAGGCAACGCAGCGAAATGAACGCGAAGCCTAACCCGGTTGTCGCCCGCAGGGAAGGTATCCCGGTCCGCACAACTGACTTGGAACAAGTCTGTGCCGGTGCAGAGCGGCGGCATGCCGCTGCGGCAGGATGCCGCGACCAAGGGTCACTGTTACCGGTTGTTACCAATCGGTCATAATTCAGGGCTATAACTGTCAGACTGTGCCTGCTGCATCAGGCCCTGGAGTACGCCGTGAGCTTCATTCCCGCCGATCGTGCCTTCCCCTTCACTCGTCTGCGTCGCAATCGTCGTGACGATTTTTCCCGCCGTCTGGTGCGCGAAAACGTCCTGACCACCAACGACCTGATCCTTCCGGTGTTCGTCCTCGACGGCAAGAACCAACGGGAAGCGGTACCTTCGATGCCGGGTGTGGAGCGCATGTCCATCGACCTGCTGCTCAAGGAAGCCGAAGAGCTGGTAGAGCTGGGCATCCCGGCCCTGGCGTTGTTCCCGGTGACCCCGCTGGAGAAGAAATCCCTCGACGGCGCCGAGGCCTTCAACCCCGATGGCATCGCCCAGCGCGCCACGCGCGCCCTGCGCGAGCGCTTCCCCGAGCTGGGCATCATCACCGACGTGGCGCTGGACCCGTTCACCAGCCACGGCCAGGACGGCATCCTTGACGAAGACGGCTACGTCCTGAACGACATTTCCGTTGATGTGCTGGTCAAGCAGGCGCTTTCCCACGCCGAGGCCGGCGCCCAGGTCGTGGCTCCGTCGGACATGATGGACGGCCGCATCGGCGCCATCCGCGAGGCCCTGGAGTCCACCGGCCACATCAACACCCGCATCATGGCCTACTCGGCCAAGTACGCCAGCGCCTACTACGGCCCGTTCCGCGATGCCGTCGGCTCCGCCGCCAACCTGGGCAAGGGCAACAAGGCCACCTACCAGATGGACCCGGCCAACAGCGACGAAGCGCTGCACGAGATCTACGCTGACCTCGCCGAAGGCGCCGACATGATCATGGTCAAGCCGGGCATGCCCTATCTCGACATCGTTCGCCGCGCCAAGGACGAATTCCGCGCGCCGACCTTTGTCTATCAGGTCAGTGGCGAATACGCGATGCACATGGCCGCGATCAACAACGGCTGGCTCAGCGAGGCGGTGATCCTCGAATCGCTGCTGGCCTTCAAACGCGCGGGCGCAGATGGCATCCTGACCTACTTCGCCAAGCGCGCGGCACAACAATTGAAAATGAAAAGCGGGGGCTGACCCCGTCGATGAGACGAGCGATGAATACCGAAGGCATTAGCGAAACCGAAGTTATCGAAGCTGACACCACTGCTGAAGTCACCGAAGTCGTCGTAACGGAGGCGGTGGAGACGCCGGCATCGCCCGTCGAACCGGCGGTGCCGGCGATCAACGTGGACGACAGTGCCCTCTACATTCATCGCGAGCTCTCGCAGCTGCAGTTCAACATCCGCGTGCTGGAACAGGCGCTGGATGAGTCCTACCCGCTGCTGGAACGCCTGAAGTTCCTGCTGATCTTCTCCAGCAACCTCGACGAATTCTTCGAGATCCGCGTCGCCGGCCTGAAGAAGCAGATCACCTTCGCCCGCGAACAAGCCGGCGCCGACGGCCTGCTGCCGCACCAGGCGCTGGCGCGCATCAGCGAACAGGTGCACGAGCAGGTTGCCCGCCAGTACAGCATCCTCAACGACATCCTGTTGCCGGAACTGGCCAAGCACGACATCCGCTTCATCCGCCGCCGCTACTGGACGCCGAAGATCAAGGCCTGGGTCCGTCGCTTCTTCCGTGACGAGATAGCGCCCATCGTCACCCCGATCGGCCTCGACCCGACCCACCCGTTCCCGCTGCTGGTGAACAAGAGCCTGAACTTCATGGTCGAGCTCGAAGGTCTGGACGCCTTCGGTCGCGACTCGGGCCTGGCAATCATTCCTGCGCCGCGCTCGCTGCCGCGGATCATCCGCCTGCCGGAAGAGGTCGCAGGGCCGGGTGACAACTACGTGTTCCTGTCGTCGATGATCCACGCCCACGCCGACGACCTGTTCCACGGCATGAAGGTGAAGGGCTGCTACCAGTTCCGCCTGACCCGTAACGCCGACCTCTCGGTGGACGCCGAGGATGTCGAGGACCTGGCCCGCGCGCTGCGCGGCGAGCTGTTCTCGCGCCGCTACGGCGACGCCGTGCGCCTGGAGGTGGTGGATACCTGCCCGGTGCCCCTGTCCAATTACCTGCTCAAGCAGTTCGGCCTGTCCGAGACCGAGCTGTACCGCGTCAGCGGGCCGGTCAACCTGACGCGCCTGTTCAGCGTCACCGGCCTGGCCAGCCACCCGGAGCTGCAGTCGCCGCCGTTCACCCCGACTATCCCCAAGCTGCTGCAGAAGAAGGAAAACCTGTTCAACGTCCTGGGCAAGCTCGACGTGCTGCTGATGCACCCGTTCGAGTCCTTCACCCCGGTGGTCGACCTGCTGCGCCAGGCTGCCAAGGACCCCAGCGTGCTGGCGATCAAGCAGACGCTGTACCGCTCCGGTGCCAACTCCGAGATCGTCGACGCGCTGGTGGAAGCCGCGCGCAACGGCAAGGAGGTGACCGTGGTGATCGAGTTGCGGGCGCGCTTCGATGAGGAGTCCAACCTGCAACTGGCCAGCCGGCTGCAGCAGGCCGGTGCGGTAGTGATCTACGGTGTGGTCGGTTTCAAGACCCACGCCAAGATGATGCTGATCCTGCGTCGCGAGGACGGCGAGCTGCGCCGCTACGCGCACCTGGGCACCGGCAACTACCACGCCGGCAACGCCCGCCTGTACACCGACTACAGCCTGCTGACCGCCGACGTGGCGCTCTGCGAGGACCTGCACAAGCTGTTCAACCAGCTGATCGGCATGGGCAAGACCCTGCGCATGAAGAAGCTCCTGCACGCGCCCTTCACCCTGAAGAAGAACCTGCTGGAGATGATCAACCGCGAGGCCGCCCAGGCTGCCGAGGGCAAGCCGGCGCACATCATGGCCAAGGTCAACTCGCTGACCGACGCCAAGGTCATCCGTGCGCTGTACAAGGCCAGCCAGGCCGGCGTGAAGATCGACCTGGTAGTGCGCGGCATGTGCTGTCTGCGTCCGGGCGTGCCGGGGGTGTCGCACAACATCCAGGTGCGCTCGATCATCGGCCGCTTCCTGGAGCACAGCCGGATCTACTACTTCCTCAACGGCGGCGAGGAGAAGCTCTATCTCTCCAGCGCCGACTGGATGGAGCGTAACCTCGACATGCGCGTGGAGACCTGCTTCCCGGTGGAAGGCAAAAAACTCGTGCTGCGGGTGAAGAAGGAGCTGGAATCCTACCTGAGCGACAACACCCAGGCCTGGGTGCTGCAGTCCGACGGCAGCTACGTGCGGCAGAGCCCCAGCGGTAACCAGAACGCCCGCAACGCCCAGGCGACGCTGCTGGAGCGCCTGTGCACGCCGGTGATCAGCGTTCGCTGATCCCTCCAGTGATATCGAAAGCCCTGCTTCGGCAGGGCTTTTTCTTGGGCTTTTCGTAGGAGCAAGCTCGCTCCTGAAGGTCAGGGTGACGCTGGAAATGAAAAGGCCCCGGCGTTTGCGCGCCGGGGCCTTTGCCTGTGGCGGGGCACTCAGCTCACGCTGAGTGAATAACCCACGCGCTTGAGCCATTCGGCTTCCTGCTCGAAGTCCGCCTGGGTCAGCGGGTTGGCCGCCAGCCAGCCGTCCGGGAAGCGGATGTCCAGCGACTTGCCGGACGCCTTCAGGGCCACCGCCGGCATTTCCTGGGTGCCACGAATGTGGTGGAAGAGGATGGCGAAGCGCAGCACGATGCACAGGCGGATCAGCTTGTCGCCCTCGTCGCCCAGCTCGTTGAACTTGTCCACCGGGATGTTGCGGCGGTGGCCGCGCACCAGCAGCGCCAGGGTCAGCTGGTCCAAGCGCGAGAAGCCGGCTAGGTCCGAGTGCTCCAGCAGGTAGGCGCCGTGCTTGTGGTAGTGGTAGTGGGCGATGTCCAGGCCCAGCTCATGCACGCGCGCGGCCCACATCAGCAGCTCGCGGTGGCCTTCGTCGTTCAGGTTCCAGGCCTTGGCCACCTGGTCCAGCGATTCCAGCGCCTTGGCTTCGACGCGAGCGGCCTGTTCCGGATCGACGTGGTAGCGTTCCATGAGGGCGCCGATGGTGCGTTCGCGGACGTCCTCGTGGTGGTGGCGGCCCAGCAGGTCATAGAGCACGCCCTCGCGCAGGGCGCCTTCGGAATGGGTCATGCGCGTCAGCTCGAGGGCGTCGAACAGCGCCTCGAGGATCGCCATGCCGGCCGGGAAGATCGGTCGGCGGTCCGGCTTGATGCCGTCGATGTCGAGCTTCTCGACCTCGCCCAGCTTGAACATCTTGCGCTTGAGCCAGGCCAGGCCTTCGGGGTTGATCTCGCCGTTGCCGTGGCCGCCGGCCTGGATCGCCAGGCAGATGGCGCGGATGGTGCCGGAGGCGCCGACCGCCTCGTCCCATCCCAGGCGGCGTAGGCTGTTCTCGATGCTCATCAGCTCCAGGCGCGCCGAAGTGTAGGCCTGGGCATAGCGCGCCGGGGTGATCTTTCCGTCCTTGAAATAGCGCTGGGTGAAGCTCACGCAGCCCATCTGCAGGCTTTCGCGCAATTGCGATTCGAACTGCTGGCCAATGATGAATTCGGTGCTGCCGCCACCGATATCGACCACCAGGCGCTTGCCGGGGTTGTCCTGCAACGTGTGCGAGACGCCCAGGTAGATGAGGCGTGCCTCTTCGCGGCCGGAGATGACTTCCACCGGGTGGCCGAGGATCTGATCAGCAACGCGGATGAACTCGGCGCGGTTGCGCGCTTCGCGCAGGGCGTTGGTGCCCACGACGCGCACCGAGCCTGGCGGCATGCCGTTGATGAACTGCGCGAACTGCTTCAGGCAGTCGTAGCCGCGCTGCATGGAGTCGGCGGTGAGCAGGCGGTCATCGCCTATGCCGGCGGCCAACTGGACCTTCTCGCCTAGGCGCTCAAGAATGCGGATCTCGCCGTGATCGGCCTTCGCCAGGACCATGTGGAAACTGTTCGAGCCAAGGTCAATGGCCGCGATCATCGGGAAGGTCTTGGCAGGGGTATGGGGCATGGGGTGAGGTCCGGGTAAATACGGAAGACATCCTGCCATTTTAGGCGGGGAGTGCCAATGAAGGGGTTGTCACCGATCAGAAGTCGCCGCGACAGCGATAGATACACTCAATCGGCTGCGCCTTTCGGTGCGGGCCGAGGCGGGATATGATGGCGGACACTTTTTCGCATCCGATTGACGGAGAGAATACATGAGCGAACATATCGTCAATGTTACCGATGCCAGCTTCGAGCAGGACGTACTGAAGTCCGACGGTCCCGTGCTGGTCGACTACTGGGCCGAATGGTGCGGCCCGTGCAAGATGATTGCTCCGGTACTCGACGAGATCGCCAAGGACTATCAGGGCAAGCTGAAAGTCTGCAAGCTGAACATCGACGAGAACCAGGACACCCCGCCGAAGTATGGCGTGCGTGGCATCCCGACCCTGATGCTGTTCAAGGGTGGCAACGTTGAAGCCACCAAGGTCGGCGCGCTGTCCAAGTCGCAGCTGGCGGCCTTCCTCGACAGCAACATCTAAGGTCGAGAATGTGTGAAAAGCCCTGCCATCGAGCAGGGCTTTTTTCTTTTTGCCCCTAGACGCTCTGAAACTCGGGTGTTAAATTCGGGCCACAACGAGTTTTTCGTTGTCCCCTGCAAGCCGTCGCCGACGCACTTCCTATTCGAATTCCAAGCGATCCTGTCCGTCATCTACGGCGCGGCTCTTCAAGCATCACGCTTGTTCCCTTTTCCCCTTTCAGCGTATTTACGTCCCTTCTATGAATCTGACCGAACTCAAGCAAAAGCCGATTGCCGAATTGCTGGAAATGTCCGATGCCATGGGCCTGGAAAACATGGCTCGTTCGCGCAAGCAGGACATCATCTTCGCGCTGCTGAAGAAGCACGCGAAAAGCGGCGAGGAAATCTCCGGTGACGGCGTGCTGGAGATTCTCCAGGATGGCTTCGGCTTCCTGCGCTCCGCCGATTCCTCGTACCTGGCCGGCCCGGACGACATCTACGTCTCGCCCAGCCAGATCCGTCGCTTCAACCTGCGCACGGGCGACACCATCATCGGCAAGATTCGTCCGCCGAAGGAAGGCGAGCGTTACTTCGCCCTGCTGAAAGTCGACTCGATCAACTTCGATCGTCCGGAGAACGCGAAGAACAAGATTCTCTTCGAGAACCTGACGCCGCTGTTCCCGACCAAGCGCCTGACCATGGAAGCCGGCAACGGCTCCACCGAGGATCTCACCGGCCGTGTGATCGACCTCTGCTCGCCGATCGGCAAGGGCCAGCGCGGCCTGATCGTCGCCCCGCCGAAAGCGGGCAAGACCATCATGCTGCAGAACATCGCCTCGAACATCACCCGCAACAACCCCGAGTGCCACCTGATCGTCCTGCTGATCGACGAGCGCCCGGAAGAAGTGACCGAGATGCAGCGCACCGTGCGCGGCGAAGTGGTTGCCTCCACCTTCGACGAACCGCCGACCCGCCACGTTCAGGTCGCCGAGATGGTGATCGAGAAGGCCAAGCGCCTGGTCGAGCACAAGAAGGACGTGATCATCCTGCTGGACTCCATCACCCGTCTGGCCCGCGCCTACAACACCGTGATCCCCAGCTCCGGCAAGGTGCTCACCGGTGGTGTCGACGCCCACGCCCTGGAAAAGCCCAAGCGCTTCTTCGGCGCCGCGCGCAACATCGAGGAAGGCGGTTCGCTGACCATCCTCGCCACCGCGCTGATCGAAACCGGCTCGAAGATGGACGAAGTGATCTACGAGGAATTCAAGGGGACCGGTAACTCGGAACTCATCCTCGACCGTCGCATCTCGGAAAAGCGCGTGTTCCCGGCAATCAACATCAATCGCTCCGGCACCCGTCGCGAAGAGCTGCTCACCGGTGAGGAAGAGCTGCAGCGCATGTGGATCCTGCGCAAGATCCTCCACCCGATGGACGAGATCGCCGCCGTGGAATTCCTGCTGGACAAGCTGCGCCAGACGAAGACCAACGACGAGTTCTTCGATTCGATGAAGCGCAGCAAGTAAGCGCCTCTCGAACCACGCAAGGCCGGGGAAACCCGGCCTTCGTGTTTCTGCAAGGCGCTGATAGGCGGTAGACTGTCGCATCATCCTGCCGCCATCGAGACCCTCATGCAGTATCGCGACCTGCGCGAGTTCATCGCTGCCCTGGAGCAGCGCGGACAGCTCAAGCGCATCCAGGCGCCGGTATCCCCGGTGCTGGAAATGACCGAGGTGTGCGACCGCACCCTGCGCGCCAAGGGCCCGGCCCTGCTGTTCGAAAAGCCCACCGGCTATGACATCCCCGTACTCGGCAACCTGTTCGGCACGCCCGAGCGCGTCGCCTTAGGGATGGGCGCCGAGGACGTCTCCGAACTGCGCGAGATCGGCAAGCTGCTGGCCTTCCTCAAGGAGCCCGAGCCGCCCAAGGGGCTGAAGGACGCCTGGTCCAAGCTGCCGATCTTCAAGAAGGTCATCAACATGGCGCCCAAGGTCCTCAAGGACGCGCCGTGCCAGGAAGTGATCGAAGAGGGCGACGACGTCGACCTGTCGAAACTGCCGGTGCAAACGTGCTGGCCCGGCGACGTGGCGCCGCTGATCACCTGGGGCCTGACCGTCACCCGCGGGCCGAACAAGGAGCGGCAGAACCTGGGCATCTACCGCCAGCAGGTGATTGGCCGCAACAAGGTCATCATGCGCTGGCTCAGCCACCGTGGCGGTGCGCTGGATTTTCGCGAGTGGTGCCAGAAGCACCCCGGCCAGCCCTATCCGGTGGCCGTGGCCCTGGGGGCGGACCCGGCGACCATCCTCGGCGCCGTGACGCCGGTGCCGGATAACCTCTCCGAATATGCTTTCGCCGGCCTGTTGCGTGGGCACAAGACCGAGCTGGTCAAGTGCATCGGCAACGACCTGCAGGTGCCGGCCAGCGCCGAGATCGTCCTCGAAGGGGTGATCCATCCCGGCGAGATGGCCGATGAAGGCCCGTACGGCGACCACACCGGCTACTACAACGAGGTGGACCGCTTCCCGGTATTCACCGTCGAGCGCATCACCCGCCGGCAGAAACCGATCTACCACAGCACCTACACCGGCCGCCCGCCGGACGAGCCGGCGATCCTCGGTGTGGCGCTGAACGAAGTCTTCGTGCCGATCCTGCAGAAGCAGTTCCCCGAGATCACCGACTTCTACCTGCCGCCCGAAGGCTGCTCCTACCGCATGGCGGTGGTGACCATGAAGAAGCAATACCCCGGCCACGCCAAGCGCGTGATGCTGGGTGTCTGGTCGTTCCTGCGACAGTTCATGTACACCAAGTTCGTTATCGTCACCGACGACGACATCAACGCCCGCGACTGGAACGACGTGATCTGGGCCATCACCACGCGCATGGATCCCAAGCGCGACACGGTGATGATCGACAACACGCCGATCGACTACCTGGACTTCGCTTCGCCGATCTCGGGGCTCGGCTCGAAGATGGGCCTGGACGCCACCCACAAGTGGCCGGGCGAGACCAGTCGCGAGTGGGGTCGGGTGATCGAGAAGGACCCGGCGGTGACCCGCCGCGTCGACGAAATCTGGGCGAGCCTGGGCATCGACTGACGGGCCGTCGAACACCAAGGGCGGCCATGCGCCAGAGGCCGTCCGCCTAGAAGAACGAGAACAGCGCTTGAAAGTGACCTTGCAACCCTCCGGTGCTCAGCTCGAGCTGAACCCCGGGGAACGTATCCTCGACGGTGCGCGGCGCCAGGGCTACGACTGCCCGCAGAGCTGCCGCAACGGCAACTGCCATATCTGCGCGGCGCTGCTGGTGGAAGGCCGTGTATGCCAGGATGGCGAGGTGCGCGACCACGGCGAACTCTTCACCTGCCTGGCCGAACCGCTGGAAGATTGCGTGCTGCACTGGGATGGCGTGCTGGCGCCTGGCGAGCTGCCGGTGCGCAAACTCTCCTGCCAGGTGACGCTCTGCGAGCCAGTGGGCGGTGATGTTTGGCGTGTGCGCCTGCGCGCCCCGGCCGGCAAGCCGCCGCGCTACCACGCTGGGCAGTACCTGCTGATCGAGCGCGACGGCAGCGACCCGGCGGCTTTCTCGCTGGCCTCCGCGCCGCAGGAAGGGCGTGACCTGGAACTGCACATCCTGGCCCGCGAGAACAGCGCCATCGACCTGCTGACCCAGTTGCAGCGCGACCGCTTCGCCCGCGTGCAGATGCCCTTCGGCGACGCGCACCTCGCCGACCTGCCGGACGGCCCGCTGGTGCTGATCGCCGCCGGCACCGGCATGGCGCAGATGCACAGCCTGATCGAGTTCTGCCGCGCCGCCGGCTTTGCCCATCCGGTGCACCTGTACTGGGGCGTGCGCCGCCCGGAAGACTTCTACGAGCTGCCGCACTGGGAGCAGTGGGAAAGCGTGCCCAACCTGCACCTGCACAAGATCGTCAGCGACCTTTGTGGTTGGCAGGGGCGCTGCGGCCTGTTGCACGAAGCGGTGTGCGAGGACTTCGCCGAGCTGGCCGGCCTGCGCGTCTACGCCAGCGGCTCGCCGGCGATGGTCTATGGCACGTTGGATGTGCTGGTGGCGGCGGGCATGGACCCGCATCAAATGCGCGCCGACGTCTTCGCCTACGCCCCGCGGGGCTGATTCGACCGCCTGGCGCCGTTGGAGCGCCTCGCCGTACTAAGTCGCACTGTCTTCGGCGCTCCGCCTAGCCATGCAGCCGACTCAGCCCCGCGGCCCCGGTGGAATACTCCCCTGTATTTTCGTGGCGAGTTGTGCGTCCGACTATTCAGTCGAATCAGTCATGTGGGCCGCGGGTGGCGAGAACTCTTCCTGCAGCGCCGCACGAATCCAGTCCTCGAACCAGGCGACGTCGGCGCTTACCGCGCCGGTGGGCAACAGCAACTGGTAGCTTTCCAGCGGCACTTCCTCGGGCAGCGGCCGCACCAGCGTGCCGGCGGCCAACTGGTGCTTTACCAGCACCAGGTTGGCCAGGGCGATACCGTGGCCGGCCTCGGCCATGGACAGCGCGTGGTCGTTGCTGACGTAGAGCACGTCGGAGTTCACCCGCAGGTCGAGGCCGATGGTGGACAACCAGAGGTTCCACCATTCGCCGTCGTCGACATGGATCAGCTTGTGCTGCGCCAGCTCGTGCACGCTGCTCAGCGGGCCGTGTTCCTCGAGATAGGCAGGCGAACACACCGGGAACACCGCCGGCCGCACCAGCGTGCTGTGGCACTGCGGATAGACGCCGGGAAGCCCGTAGACAATCCCCAGATCAGCGCTTTTACCGTCCACTTCGCTGAAAGTCGGGTTCGGCTCCACCGCCACCTTCAGACCGGGGCGCTGCTGCCGCAGGGTCTCCAGGCGAGGCATCAGCCAGCGCTTGGCGAAGGCCGGCACCACAAGGATCTTCAGCCAGCGCGCGGTGCCGCCGGGGGCCAGTTCATGGCCGGCATCGGCGATCTGCTGCAGGGCTGTGGATATCTTTGCGTAGTAGCGTTGCCCGGCGGACGTCAGGCTGACTCCGCGCGGGGTGCGCTCGAACAACTGCACGCCCAGCCAATCCTCCAGCAGCTTGACGTGTCGGCCGATGGCCGGCTGCGTCACATGCAGGTCTTTCGAGGCGGCGACGTAGCTGCCCAGGCGTGCGGCGGCCTCGAAGGCGCGGACGGCATTGAGCGGCGGAAGACGCTGGATGGACATGGCTGGACCTCGAAGGCGGGCTGAGCTGTTAAATTTCAGCTGTTAAATTATTTAATATCGAATGTAAGAAAATTGAGCTTTTCGCTCAACCACCTTTCTTCGAATATCCGCTCCAGCAGCATCACCACAATATCGAGCCGAACCCACGGCCAGCGCTGCATCCAGCGTTTACTCCAGCCCTGCCAGAACAACTACAAGATCCCCCGAACGCCAGCGTGCGGCGGACGGGAAGGATGCGGAGGTTTCCCCATGAATGCCCTGCACAGCCTGCAGACGGCGGCGGTTTCGATCCGCTCCGTGCGCAAGGTCTACGGCGATCCGGCCAGCGGTCCCGTCGCGCTCAAATGCGTCGACCTGGACATCCGCGACAACGAATTCTTCACCCTGCTCGGCCCTTCGGGCTGCGGCAAGACCACCCTGCTGCGGATGATCGCCGGCTTCGAATTCCCCACCGCCGGGGAAATCCAGCTGTACGGCGAGAACATCGCCGACCGCCCGCCGTTCGAGCGCCCGGTCAACACCGTCTTCCAGCACTACGCACTGTTCCCGCACATGACCATCGCCGAGAACCTCGCCTTCGGCCTGGAATCCCACCCGATGGGCCAGCGCATGAGCAAGGTGCAGGTCGCCGAGCGTGTCCGCGAGATGCTCGCCCTGGTGCAGATGGAACGCTTCGCCCAGCGCAAGCCGACCCAGCTTTCCGGCGGCCAGCAGCAACGCGTCGCCCTGGCCCGCGCTTTGGCACCGCATCCCAAGGTGCTGCTGCTCGACGAGCCGCTTTCCGCCCTCGACCTCAAGCTGCGCCAGGCCATGCGTGAAGAGCTCAAGGCGATCCAGGCCAAGACTGGCATCACCTTCATCTTCGTCACCCACGACCAGGAAGAAGCGCTGACCATGTCCGACCGCATCGCCGTGCTCTCCGAGGGCGAAGTGCAGCAGGTCGGCCGCCCGGACGACATCTACGAGCATCCGCGCAACCGCTTCGTCGCCGATTTCATCGGCGAGACCAACTTCCTCCCGGCCCGCGTCGAGAACTTCGACGGCGACCGCGCTTACTACCGCATCGGCGGTGAGCAGTTGATCGAGGCCGGCTCCCGCGAGGGCCTGAAGGTCGGCGCCGAGGTCACCCTGTCGATCCGCCCCGAGCGCCTGCAACTGGTGGCCGAGGACACGTCGTCCGCCGCGCCCTGCACCGTCGTCCAGCAGATCTACCTGGGCACCGACCTGCAGTACCAGGTCGAGCTCAAGGACGGCAGCAAGCTGACCGTCCGTGCGCCCAACAGCGCCGGCCAGCGTCAGCGCCTGGTGGCTGGGCAGCGTGCCGGCCTGCTGTTCGAAAAAGGCAGCGCCAGCGTCCTGGTGGACTGAGCGGAGGTGAGCATGAACCGGTTATCCGCAACCTGCGGCAATGCGCTGGAGCGGCGCCAGGCGCTGCGCAGCTTCCTTGGCGTGTCGCCCGCGCTGGTGTCCATCGGCCTGTTCCTGATCGTGCCGATCTTCATCGTCGTCGGTTACTCGCTGATGCAGGCCAACCCCTACGGTGGGGTGAACCCGCACTTCAGCGTCGACGCCTACGTCTCGCTGCTGTTCGAGCGCCAGCTCGACGACAGCCTGGCCTTCGCCGACTCGTACATGGTGATCGCCCTGCGTTCCATCGGTATCGCCGCGGCGACCACGGTGATCACCCTGCTGGTCGGCTTCCCGGTGGCGGTGTGGCTGGCCATGCAGCCGGCGCACCGTCGCGGCCTGCTGATCTTCCTGATCACTGTGCCGTTCTGGGCCAACCTGCTGATCCGCACCTACGCCTGGATCCTGCTGCTGCGCGGCACCGGCGTGGTCAACGGCACGCTGATGAGCCTGGGGGTGATCAACCAGCCGCTGAACCTGCTCTACACCGACGGCGCCGTGCTGCTGGGCCTGGTCTACACCTACGCGCCCTTCGTCGTGCTGCCGATCTACGCCACCCTCGAGAAGATGGACATGCGCCTGCTCGAAGCGGCCCAGGACCTTTACGCCGGGCGCATCCGCACCCTGCGCAAGGTGGTCCTGCCGATTGCCCGTCCGGGCATCCTGGCCGGCGCCATCCTCACCTTCGTGCCCTGCCTGGGCGCAATGATCGCCCCTGAGCTGCTCGGCGGCGGCACCAAGATGATGCTCGGCAACCTGATCTTCCGGCAGTTCAGCGACTCGCGGAACTGGCCCTTCGGCGCGGCGCTGTCGCTGGTGCTGATGGCCGCGGTGATGCTGGTGCTGATGTTCTACGCGATGCGCGCCGAGCGCCTGCGTATCGCTCGGGGAGGTGAATGATGCTCTCGCTGCTGACCAAGCGCCGTCTGGGCGTACAGGACTTCCGTGGCTTCGGCGTCCTGAGTTTCCTGTTCTATCTCTACCTCTACGCGCCCATCGTGGTGCTGGTGGTGCTGTCGTTCAACGCCAACCAGTCCGCCACCGTGTGGACCGGCTTCAGCCTCGACTGGTACCGCGCCGCGTTCGCCAACCAGGCGCTGCGCCAGGCCGCCGGCAACAGCCTGCTGATCGCCGTGTGCGCCAGCGTGATCGCCACGGCGATCGCCACGCTGGCTGCGCTGGGCACCTCGCGCGGGGCCAAGTTCAAGGGCCTGCGCCTGTCCATGGGAGCGATCATGCTGCCGCTGGTGCTGCCCGAGATCGTGGTCGGCGTCGCCACCCTGGCGCTGTTCTCCACCCTCGGCCTGTCGCTGGGCTACGGCAACCTGATCATCGCCCACACGGTGTTCTGCATCCCGTTCGCCTACCTGCCGATCCGTGCTCGCCTGAACGACATGGACCTGTCCCTGGAACAGGCCGCCGCCGACCTCTACGCCGGGCCCTGGCGGACCTTCCGCAAGGTGACCCTGCCGCTGCTGATGCCGGGGATCTTCTCCGGGGTGATGCTGGCCTTCATCGTCTCGCTGGATAACTTCGTGATCTCGATGATGGTCTCCCAGGCCGGCACCACCACCTTGCCGATCTTCATCTTCGGCCTGCTGCGCATGGGCGTGACGCCCGATGTGAACGCGGTGTCGACCCTGATCCTCGGCGTTTCCGTGCTGTTCGTAACCCTGTCCTTCCTGCTTGGCAAGAAGAAAGCCTGAGAGCCCGCCCAATGCCTGTCCGAGCTTGCCCATGCGTCGTTGGAAACAGCCTCGAAATGCTCATTTACAGCCGTAAACTGCGCTTTCTCACCTGTTCCCGCCTCGTCTGGGCAGCGCTCGACCAGCCCTTGAACGGACTCTCCGCCCACATACCGGAGTAGAAGATGAGCAAACTGATCGCTGCTGTAGGGGCCACGCTGACGCTGGCCATGGCCGTCCACGCACAAGCCGCCGAGCAACTGAACGTGGTGAGCTGGAGTGGCTATTTTACCCCGCAGATCCTGGAGAAGTTCGAGAAGGAAACCGGCATCAAGGTGACCGTGGATTCCTACGACTCCAACGAAACCCTGCTGGCCAAGCTCAAACAGGGCGGCGCCGGCTACGACGTGGCGATTCCCTCCCACGCCTTCGTACCGATCCTGATCCAGGAGAAACTGCTGGAGCGCTTCGACCCGGCCGGCCAGCCGTACTACGCCAACGTCGAGGACAACCTGAAGAAGCCCGCCTGGGACCCGGAAGGCGCCTACGCCGTGCCCTTCATCTGGGGCACCACCAGCGTGGTGCTGGACAGCGCGAAATACAGCGGCCCAGCCGACAGCTACTCGGTGCTGTTCACCCCGCCGAAGGAGCTGCAGGGCAAGATCAACATGTTCGACTCGGCCAGCGAAGTCATCGATACCGCCAGCCTCTACCTGGGCATCCCGCTGTGCAGCGAGGACCCCAAGCAGATGCAGCAGGTGCTGACCCTGCTGAAGACCCAGAAGCCCTTCGTGAAGACCTACAGCTCCAAGGCCGGCTCGATCCGCGAGAACCTGGCCTCGGGCGAAGTCGACATGTCGATGTTCTGGGGCGGCTCGTCGATGCGTGCGCGTGAGATGAAATCCAGCCTGAAGTACCTCTACCCGAAAGAGGGCGTGATGGCCTGGGTGGACAACCTGGTGATCCCGGCCGGCGCCAAGCACCCGGAGAACGCGAAGAAATTCATCGCTTTCCTCAGCCAGCCGGAAAACTCGGCGATGACCCAGAACTTCCTCAAGCACCAGAGCCCGATCAAGGGCGTGGAACCCTTCCTCGATGCCAGCCTCAAGGATGCGCCGGAACTGCACATCCCCGAGGGCACCAAGGTGGTGTTCAGCAAGACCTGCGGCGAAGGCGCGATCCGCCTGGCCGACCGCATCTGGACCAACCTGATGCGCTGATCCCGCCAGACGGGAATACGGCACAGCGATGCACGCGTGCGCCAGCTCGGCGCAGCGGCATCGCTCGGCCTGAAGAACGCAACAAGCCTCGCCTGCCGGCGGGGTTGCTGAACCCGACATAGGCTTCCCATCTGCCGGAAGCTCCCGATGAAAGAAGGCCGCGCTCCATGAGCCAGTACAAGCACAACAACGAACTCGTCCAGCTCCAGGCCCATGAACTGGCCCAGCGCATCCGCCTGCGCCAGGTGTCCTGCCGCGAAGTTATGCAGGCACACCTGGCGCAGATCGAGCGCTACAACCCGGCGGTCAACGCCATCGTCAGCCTGCAGCCCGAAGAGCAGCTGCTCGCCGAAGCCGACCAGCGCGACGCCGAGCTGGCCCGCGGCGAATACCGTGGCTGGATGCACGGCCTGCCCCATGCGGTGAAGGACCTCTCGCTGACCCAGGGCATCCGCACCACCCTAGGCTCGCCGCTGTTCCGCGACTACGTGCCCGAGCGCGATGGCATCATGGTCGAGCGCATCCGCGCGGCCGGCGCCGTGCTGATTGGCAAGACCAACACCCCGGAATTCGGCCTCGGCTCGCACAGCTACAACCCGATCTTCGGCGCGACCGGCTGCGCCTACGCGCCCGACCGCACCGCCGGCGGCAGCAGCGGTGGCGCGGCGGCCGCGCTGGCGCTACAGATGGTCCCGGTGGCCGATGGCAGCGACATGATGGGTTCGCTGCGCAACCCGGCGGCGTTCAACAACATCGTCGGCTTCCGTCCGTCCCAGGGCCGCGTGCCCTTCGACGACAGCGCCGACCTGTTCATCGACCAGCTCGGCTACGAAGGCCCGATGGGCCGCAGCGTGCGTGACGTGGCGCTGCTGCTTTCGGTGCAGGCCGGCGGCGATGCCCGTGCCCCGCTGTCCATCGCCGAGAGTGGCGAGCAGTTCGCCGGCAGGCTGGAGCGCGACTTCAAGGGTGCGCGCCTGGGCTGGCTGGGCGACCTGGGCGGCCACCTGCCGATGGAGCGGGGTGTGCTGGAGCTGTGTCGCAAATCCTTCGCCGACTTCGAAGCCATTGGCTGCCACATCGAAGACACTGCCATGGGCTTCTCCGCCGAGCGTCTTTGGGACACCTGGCGCACCCTGCGTCACTGGATGGTCGCCGGCTCCCTCGGCGCGGCCTATACCGATCCTGCCAAGCGCGAACTGCTCAAGCCCGAGGCCATCTGGGAAGTGGAGAACGGCCTGAAGCTGTCCGCCATGGACGTGTTCCGCGCCTCCGCCGCGCGCAGCGACTGGTACCGCGCCATCAGCCAGCTGTTCGAGCGCTACGACTACCTGCTGCTGCCCAGCGCGCAACTGTTCCCGTTCGACAAGAGCTGGGACTGGCCGAAGGAAGTCGCCGGCAAGGCCATGGACACCTACCACCGCTGGATGGAGGTGGTGATTCCGGCCACCCTGTCCGGATGCCCGGTGGCCAACGTGTCGGTAGGCTTCAATGAACTGGGCTTGCCCATGGGCATCCAGATCATCGGCAAGCACCAGGCCGATATGGCCGTGCTGCAACTGGCCCACGCCTACGAGCAGGCTTCGCGCTGGTACCAGCGCTGCCCGCCGCCGATGCTGAAAGGCGACTGATTTATCCACAAGCGAGGGGGACGCATGAACATCAGCTTCTTCCAGGAACTGCTGCAGAGCATCAGCGAGCGCGGCCGGCAATTGCTGGAGTCGCGCGAGCCGGCGCCGGGCAATGCCCAGGCGCTGGCGCAGGCCTGCCGCAAACTGATCTCCGGCCATGGCGAGGCTTCCGGCGTGGCGCTGGCGCGGCAGGTGCTGTGCGCCTACCGCGACTGTCCGGAGGAGCAGCAGAAGGCTTTCTTCGACACGCTGCTCATGGACTTCGCGCCGCCTCATGACGCGCTGGCCGAAGCCTGCCAGCGCTATCTCGACGATCCTTCGTCGGCCAACACCACCCAGCTGTTCGAGGCCAGCGAACCACCGCGCCAGGAACTGTTCCGCCGCCTCAACCAGGCGCCGGGCGGCACCGCCGAGCTGATCGCCATGCGCCGCCGGTTGCTGGGGGAACTCAAGGGTAAACCCGAGTTGGCGGCCGTGGACCACGACCTGCAACACCTGCTGGCGTCCTGGTTCAACCGCGGCTTCCTGGTGCTGCGGCGCATCGACTGGTCGACCCCGGCGTCGATCCTGGAAAAGATCATCAAGTACGAGGCCGTCCACGCCATCAAGGACTGGGACGACCTGCGCAGCCGCCTGCAGCCGGCCGACCGCCGCTGCTTCGCCTTCTTCCACCCGGCGCTGGCGGAAGAACCGCTGATCTTCGTCGAGGTGGCGCTGACCCGCGCGATGCCGGGCGCGATTGCAGACATTCTCGAGCCGGCGACAGACGTTCAGCCGGCAGAGGAACCCGATACGGCGGTGTTCTATTCCATCAGCAACTGCCAGGACGGCCTGCGCGGCATTTCCTTCGGCAACTTCCTGATCAAGCAGGTGGTGGAAGAGCTGGCAAGGGAGATTCCCGGCCTGCGCCAGTACGTCACCCTGTCGCCGGTACCCGGTTTCCGTCGCTGGCTCGACGGCCTGGGCGACGACCCGCAACTGGGCGCGGCCGCCGCCGACCTGCTCAAGGCGCTCAAGCCCGACGCGCCGCCACCGCCGCGCACCGAGCAGCCGCTGCTGGCGCTGGCCGCCGAATATTTCCTGCACGCCAAGAACGGCGCCGGGCTGCCGCTGGACCCGGTGGCGCGCTTCCACCTCGGCAACGGTGCCCGCCTGGAGCGCCTGAACTGGCGTGGCGACCTCTCCGCCAGCGGCCTGCGCCAGGCAGCCGGGCTGATGGTCAATTACCGCTACGAACTGCGCCAGATCGAAAAGAACCACGAAGCCTACGCCAACCAGGGCGCGGTCGCGGCCTCACCCGAGGTGCGCAAGCTCGCGACGCTGTCGGCGAAAACAAAACGCTAGGACCTCACCATGAACCAGAGTCTTTTCGCCGAAGTCGGCAAACACCTGCCCAGCGACCTGTCCAAGCCCTTCATCCGCACCCCATTGGGTGGCGGCTACAGCTATGCCGACATGCTGCGCAGCACTTCGCAGTTCGCCCATGCGCTGGTGGAACTCGGCGTGCAGCCGGGCGACCGCGTGGCCGTGCAGGTCGACAAGAGCCCCGAGACGGTGATGCTCTACCTCGCCGTACTGCGCGTCGGCGCGGTCTACCTGCCGCTCAACAGCGGCTACACCGGCGACGAGCTGCGCTACTTCCTCGACGACGCTGAGCCTTCGCTGTTCGTCTGCGCGCCGGCCTTTGAAGCCCAGGCCCGCGAACTGGCCGAAGCCAGCGGTGTGGCTCGTGTGGCGACCCTGGGCGACCAGGTCGACGGCTCGCTGATGGACGCCGTGCATGGCAAGCCGGGGCGCTTCGTCGACGTGCCGCGCGCCTCCAGCGACCTCGCCGCGATCCTCTATACCTCCGGCACCACCGGGCGTTCCAAGGGGGCGATGATCAGCCACGGCAACCTCGTCTCCAACGCCCGCGCACTGGTGGATGCCTGGCAGATTACCGGCGAGGACTGGCTGCTCCATGCCCTGCCGATCTTCCATATCCACGGCCTCTTTGTGGCCTGCAACAGCCTGCTGATGGCGGGCGGTTCGATGCTCTTCCTCAGCAAGTTCGACGCCGCGCAGATGCTCCGCCTGCTGCCCCAGGTGAACCTGCTGATGGGTGTTCCGACTTTCTACACCCGCCTGCTCGACCAGCCCGGCCTGACCCGCGAGGCGGTGGCGCACATGCGCCTGTTCATTTCCGGCTCCGCGCCGCTCACCGCCGAGACCCACAAGGCGTTCTCCGAGCGCACCGGCATGGCGATCCTCGAGCGCTACGGCATGACCGAGACGGGCATGAACACCTCCAACCCGCTGGATGGCGAGCGCATCGCCGGCACCGTCGGCTTCCCGCTGCCGGGCGTCGAGCTGCGCATCACCGATCCTTCGCAGTCCGAGCCGGCCCCGCTGCCCCAGGGTGAGCCGGGGATGATCGAGGTGCGTGGGCCGAACGTGTTCCAGGGCTACTGGCGCATGCCGGAGAAGACCGCCGAGGAGCTGCGCGCAGACGGCTACTTCATGACCGGCGATATCGGTTTCATCGACGACAAGGGCTATGTGCAGATCGTCGGCCGCAACAAGGACATGATCATCAGCGGCGGCTTCAACGTTTATCCCAAGGAGCTGGAGGAAATCCTCGACACCCTGCCGGGCGTGGTCGAGTCGGCGGTGATCGGCGTGCCGCACCCGGACTTCGGCGAGGGCGTCACCGCCGTACTGGTGGCCACCCAGGGCCAGGCGCCGAGCGAGGCCCAGGTACTCGCCGCGCTGGATGGCAAGCTGGCGCGCTTCAAGCAGCCCAAGCGGGTGATGGTGGTCGATGCGCTGCCGCGCAATGTGATGGGCAAGGTGCAGAAGAACGTACTGCGCGAGCAGTTCAAGGCGCTGTATTCCTGAACCCGGAGTCTCCCTGTAGGAGCGGGCTGCGCCCGCGATCGCGCGCATGGCACGCTCCTACAGGTTTTGCTCCGACGTGAAAAAGCCCCGCTGATGCGGGGCTTTTTCATGTCGCGGGCAGCGATCAGCGAACGGTCACCACCACCTTGCCCACGGCCTTGCGCTGGCCCAGGTGATTGATGGCATCGGCAGCCTTGTCCAGCGGGTAGGTCTGCGACACCAGCGGCTTGATCCTGCCTTCGGCGAACCAGGCGAACAGCTGCTGGAAGTTCGCCGCGTTGTCCTGCGGCTGGCGCTGGGCGAAGGAGCCCCAGAACACGCCGACCAGGGACGCGCCTTTGAGCAGGGTAAGGTTGGCCGGCAGCGACGGAATGGTGCCGCTGGCGAAGCCGACCACCAGCATGCGGCCGTTCCAGGCGATGGAGCGGAAGGCTTCCTCGAACAGGTCGCCGCCGACCGGGTCGTAGATCACGTCCACGCCCTGGCCGCCGGTGATTTCCTTGAGCTTGTCCTTCAGGCTGCCTTCGCTGTAGTTGATCAGCACGTCGGCACCGGCGGCCTTGGCCACTTCCAGCTTGGCTTCGCTGCTGGCGGCGGCGATTACCTTGGCGCCCATCGCCTTGCCGATTTCCACGGCAGCCAGGCCCACGCCACCGGAGGCGCCGAGCACCAGCAGGGTCTCGCCCGGCTGCAGGTTGGCGCGTTGCTTGAGTGCGTGCATGGAGGTGCCGTAGGTCATGCCGAAGGCAGCGGCGCTGGCGAAGTCCATGCCGTCGGGAATCGGCATCACGCTGTAGCCGGGCACCGCGACTTCCTCGGCGAAGCTGCCCCAGCCGGTCAGCGCCATCACGCGGTCGCCGGGCTTCACATGGGTGACTTTCTCGCCGACTGCGCCGACTACGCCGGCAGCCTCGCCACCCGGGGAGAACGGGAAGGGCGGTTTGAACTGGTATTTGCCCTCGATGATCAGCGTATCGGGGAAGTTAACCCCGGCGGCATGCACCTGCAGCAGGACTTCGTTCTTCTTCGGCTCGGGGCTGGCGATGTCTTCCAGCACCAGGGTTTCGGCGGGGCCGAAGGCTTTGCACAGCACGGCTTTCATTCGAAGTACTCCGTTGGCGGGTTCTTGTTTCCGAGTGGGGCAGTGTAGGAGTGCAGTGGCAGGGGGCAAATCACCATGGTCTGGGCTTATGCCCCGATATAGCTTGGGCGGCGGCGCGACTGTGGCTATCCTTTGCCCATCGAATCCGGAGACATCGCCTTGAGAGCTTTCCTCGCCCTGTTGCTGGTCCTTTCCTTCAGCCCCTTCGTCATCGCCTCCGAGTCCGAAGAGGCCAAGCCGGAAGACGCCAACAAGCCGGTCTTCGTCGACCTGACGCCGGCCCTGGTGGGTAACTACGGCAGCGGTCCGCGGCTGAAGTACTTCAAGGCCGACATCGCCCTGAAGGTCATCGGCAAGGAAGCGTCGGAGAAGGTCGAGCACCACGAGCCGCTGATCCGCAACCAACTGGTGATGCTGTTTGCCCAGCAAACGGATGAATCCCTCGGCAGCGTCGACGGCAAGGAAAAACTGCGTCAGGAAGCGTTGAAACAGGTGCAGACCGTGCTGCAGCAGGAAGAGGGCAAGCCACTGGTCGACGACCTGCTGTTCAACAATCTGATCGTCCAGCCCTGAGCGCTTCCAGGGGCGTCTGCATGAGCGCAACTCATCTGCGCACCGCAGGCGCTTCCGTTTTCCGGCTGCGGCCACTCGCCGCAATGCCGGTCTGAAAGTCCCGCCGTGCAAGGCGCATAGGAAATTTCCTCTGCGTGCCTGACCTGAATCAAACCCCATTTGCCGCCGGTCGCCGAACATCCCCTCATGATTCGCTCGAATTCGAGCGCCTGGACAAGGGGAAATCGGATGACAGGAAACGCAAAAAGCTGGCGCACCCGCGGTCTCGCGGTGCTGGTGGCGGCCGTGCTCGCCGCGCTGGCCTGGCAGACGTTCAAGCCGACCGGGCTGGGCCAAGGTTTTGCCAGCGGCAACGGACGCATCGAGGCCACCGAGGTGGACGTCGCGACCAAGCTCGCCGGGCGGGTGGCGGAAATCCTCGTGGACGAAGGCGACTTCGTGAAGACCGGCCAGGTCGTCGCGCGCATGGATACCCAGGTGCTCAAGGCCCAGCTGGCACAGGCCGAGGCCGAGGTGCGGCGGGCGCAGAACGCCAAGCTCACCGCCGAGTCCCTGGTGGCCCAGCGGCACAGCGAGAAGGCCACCGCCGAAGCCATGGTCGCCCAGCGCCAGGCCGAGCTCACCGCTGCGCAGAAGCGCTTCACCCGCACCGAGCAGCTGGTCAAGCGCAACGCCCTGCCGCAACAGCAACTCGACGATGACCGCGCTGCCCTGCAGAGCTCCCAGGCGGCGCTGGCCGCTTCGCGCTCCCAGGTCATCTCGGCTCAGGCCAGCATCGCTGCTGCCAGCTCCCAGGTAATCGAGGCGCAGTCGGCCATCGAGGCCGCCACTGCTAGCACCGTGCGCCTGCAGGCCGACATCGACGACAGCGACCTCAAGGCCCCGCGCAACGGCCGCGTGCAGTACCGCGTGGCGCAGCCGGGCGAGGTCCTGCCGGCCGGCGGCAAGCTGCTCAACATGGTCGACCTGGCCGATGTCTACATGACCTTCTTCCTGCCGTCCGGCCAGGCCGGCAAGGTCGAGCTGGGACAGGAAGTGCACCTGGTGATCGATGCGGTGCCGGAGTACGTGATCCCAGCCAAGGTGTCCTACGTCGCCAGCGTCGCGCAGTTCACGCCCAAGACCGTGGAGACTGCCAACGAGCGCGAGAAGCTGATGTTCCGCGTCAAGGCGCGCCTCGATCCGGGCCTGCTGGAGAAGTACATCACCTACGTGAAGACCGGCGTGCCGGGCATGGCCTATCTGCGCCTCGACCCGCAGGTGGAATGGCCGGCTGACCTGCAGATCAAGGTCCCGCAATGAGCGGCGCCGGCTGCGTGGCGCATCTCACCGGCGTCTCGCTGCGCTACGGCGAGACCCGCGCGGTGGACGACGTCAGCCTGGCAATCCCGGCCAACCGCATGGTCGGCCTGATCGGCCCGGATGGCGTCGGCAAGTCCAGCCTGCTGGCGCTGCTGGCCGGCGCGCGGAAGATGCAGGACGGCGAGATCCAGGTGCTCGGCGGCGACATGCGCGATGTGCGCCATCGCCGCGCCGTGTGCCCGCGCATCGCCTACATGCCGCAAGGCCTGGGCAAGAACCTCTACCCGACGCTCTCGGTGTTCGAAAACGTCGATTTCTTCGGTCGCCTGTTCGGCCACGACAAGGCCGAGCGCGAGCGGCGCATCGCCGATCTGTTGCAGAGCACCGGGCTGGCGCCTTTCGCCGAGCGGCCGGCGGGCAAGCTGTCCGGTGGCATGAAGCAGAAGCTCGGGCTGTGCTGCGCGCTGATCCATGACCCCGACCTGCTGATCCTCGACGAACCCACCACCGGCGTCGACCCGCTGTCGCGCAACCAGTTCTGGGAATTGATCGGCCGTATCCGCGCCGGTCGCGAAGGCATGAGCGTGCTGGTGGCCACCGCTTACATGGAGGAGGCCGAGCGCTTCGACTGGCTGGTGGCGATGGACGAGGGCAAGGTGCTCGCCACCGGGACGCCCGCCGAATTGCGCGAGCAGACATCGACGCAGAACCTCGAGGAGGCGTTCATTGCGCTGCTGCCCGAGAGCAAGCGAGCCGGCCACCACAAGCTGGTGATTCCCCCGCGTCCGCAGAATGACGGTGCAGCGCAGATCGCCATCGAAGCCGAGGGGCTGACCTGTCGCTTCGGCGATTTCGTCGCGGTGGACCATGTGAGCTTCCGCATCGAGCGCGGGGAAATCTTCGGCTTCCTCGGTTCCAACGGCTGTGGCAAGTCCACCACCATGAAGATGCTTACCGGCCTGTTGCCGGCCAGCGAAGGCACCTGCGCGCTGTTCGGCCAGCCGGTCAACGCCAACGATATGGAGACTCGCCGCCGTGTGGGCTACATGTCCCAGGCGTTCTCGCTGTACGCCGAGCTGACGGTGCTGCAGAACCTCGAACTGCACGCGAAACTCTTCCACCTTCCGGCCGACGAGATCGGTCCGCGCGTCGAGGAAATGCTCCAGCGCTTCGACCTCGGCAAGGTCCGCAACGAACTGCCCGACAGCCTGCCGCTGGGCATCCGCCAGCGCCTGTCGCTGGCCGTGGCGGTGATCCACAAGCCGGAAATCCTGATCCTCGACGAGCCCACCTCGGGTGTCGACCCGGTGGCCCGCGACGGCTTCTGGGAGCTGATGGTGGAGCTGTCGCGCAACGATGGCGTGACCATCTTCATTTCCACCCACTTCATGAACGAGGCCGAGCGCTGCGACCGCATCTCGCTGATGCACGCCGGCAAGGTGCTCGACAGCGACACCCCGCAGGGATTGATCGACAAGCGCGGCCTGCCCACGTTGGAGGCTACCTTCATCGCTTATCTGGAAGAAGCCGCCGGCAGCGCGCCAGTGCCGGAAACGGCACCTGCTTCAGAGCCGACCACTGAATCCACGCGCTACAAGGGTAGCGATCGGTTCAGCTGGCTGCGCCTGTTCAGCTATGCGCGGCGCGAGGCCATGGAGCTGCGCCGCGACCCGATCCGCCTGACCCTGGCGCTGGTCGGCACGGCGCTGCTGATGTTCATCATCGGCTATGGCATCAACATGGACGTCGAGGACCTGACCTACGCCGTGCTCGACCGCGACCAGACCACCACCAGCCAGGCCTACGCGCTGAACATCGCCGGCTCGCGCTACTTCATCGAGAAGCAGGCGATCCAGGACCCGGACGACCTGGAGCGGCGCTTGCGCAGCGGCGACATCAGCCTGGCGGTGGAGATCCCGCCGAACTTCGGCCGCGACCTCAAGCGTGGCGCCGACCCGGCCATCGGCGTGTGGATCGACGGCGCCATGCCGACCCGCGCCAACACTGTGCTCGGCTACGTGCAGGGGCTGCATGCCAGTTACCTCGCCGACAGGCAAAAAGGCAACGCTGCTTCTACCGGTGCGGCGGCCAGCACCGAGGTGCGCTACCGCTACAACCCGGACGTGGAGAGCCTGAAAGCCATGGTGCCGGCGGTGATCCCGCTGCTGCTGATCATGATCCCGGCGATGCTCACCGCCCTGGGCGTGGTGCGCGAGAAGGAGCTGGGCTCGATCACCAACCTCTATGTCACGCCGGTCACGCGCCTGGAGTTCCTGCTGGGCAAGCAGCTGCCCTACATCGGCATGGGCATGATCAACTTCGTGCTGATGCTGGCGATGGCCGTGCTGCTGTTCCAGGTGCCGCTCAAGGGCAGCTTCCTCGCACTGCTGGTCGGCGCGTTCCTCTACGTGGTGACCAGCACGGGGCTGGGGCTGCTGCTCTCGACCTTCATGAAGAGTCAGATCGCCGCGGTATTCGGTACGGCCATCGCCACCATGATCCCGGCGATCCAGTTCTCCGGGCTGATCCACCCGGTGTCGTCGCTGGAAGGCGCGGCGGCCTTCGTTGGCCAGCTCTACCCGACCTCGCACTTCCTCATCATCAGCCGGGGGGCCTTCTCCAAGGCACTGGGCTTCCCCGATCTGTGGGTCTACTACCTGCCGCTGGCAGCGATGATCGTGGTGCTGACGCTACTCAGCGTGGCCTGCCTGAAGAAGCAGGAGGACTGAGCCATGAAGAAGCTGTCGAACATCTTCAATCTCGGTATCAAGGAATTCCGCAGCCTGGGCCGCGACTACGCGATGCTGATCCTGATCGCCTGGGCCTTCACCCTGGGCGTCTACAGCTCCGCGACCGGCGTACCGGAAACCTTGCACCATGCGCCCATCGCCATCGTCGACGAGGACCAGTCGCAGCTCTCCTCGCGCATCGTCAACGCCTTCCAGCCGCCGTATTTCCGCACGCCGGAGATGATCGGCCACGCGGAGATGGACCGGGGCATGGACGTCGGCCTGTACACCTTCACCCTGGACATCCCGCCGGACTTCCAGCGCGACGTGCTGGCCGGGCGGCAGCCGGCGATCCAGGTCAACGTCGATGCGACGCAGACCGGCCAGGCCTTCTCGGGCGCCGGCTACATCCAGAACATCGTCGGTACCGAGGTGCGCGAATTCGTCAGCCGCTACCGCGCCGAGGCGGCGATGCCGGCGGAGCTGGCGGTGCGCATGGAGTTCAACCCGAACCTGACCCAGGCCTGGTTCGGCGCGGTGATGGAGGTGATCAACCAGATCACCATGCTGTCGATCATCCTCACCGGCGCCGCGCTGATCCGCGAGCGCGAGCACGGCACCGTCGAGCACCTGCTGGTGATGCCGCTGACCGCCTTCGAGATCATGATGGCCAAGGTCTGGTCCATGGGTACCGTGGTGCTGGTGGCGGCGGCCATTTCGCTGCAACTGGTGGTGCGCGGCTGGCTGGACGTGCCGATCAGCGGTTCGGTGGGACTGTTCCTGCTGGGCGCGGCGTTGCACCTGTTCGCCACCACGTCCATGGGCATCTTCCTTGGCACCGTGGCTCGCTCGATGCCGCAGCTGGGGCTGCTGGTGATCCTCACCCTGATGCCGTTGCAGATCCTCTCCGGCGGCACCACGCCACGCGAGAGCATGCCGGAGCTGGTGCAGACCATCATGCTGGCGGCGCCGACCACGCACTTCGTCAGTCTGGCCCAGGCGATTCTTTATCGTGGGGCCGACCTGTCCATCGTCTGGCCACAGCTGCTGGCCATCGTCGGTATCGGCGCGGCGTTCTTCGCGGGCGCCTTGTGGCGCTTCCGCCGGACCATCGGGCAGATGGCCTGACGGAGTCACAGAGCCGGCTTTCTCTGTAGCGGCTGGTCTCCCTCAGGGAGAGGCAGCCGTACGCTACGGCTGATGCAAAGGGGTCATCCTGCGCCGAACGGTCCCCTCTCCCTGAGCGAGAGGGGCAGGGCGAGGGGCTCTTCCAGCGGCCAAACGCACGTCTGATTCCGCCCCTTGTGCTTGGCCGCATACAACGCCTGGTCGGCCTGCGCGATCAATTGGTCCGGCTCGGTGTCCTGCCCCGGCGTGGCGATGGCCAGGCCGATACTCATCGTCAGTCGCCCCAGCTCTGCGGCGGGGTGTGCGATGCCCATCTCGGCGACCCGCCGATGAATGCGCGCAGCGACGTGGCTGGCGCCTTCCAGGCCGGTGTCGGTAAGAATGATGACGAACTCCTCGCCGCCGTAACGGCAGGCCACGTCGCCCTCGCGCTGCAAACATTCCTGCAGGCAACTGGCGAGGCGCCGCAATGCGTCGTCGCCGGCCAGGTGGCCGAGGCAGTCGTTGAAGCGCTTGAAGTGGTCAACGTCGAGCATCAGCACCGCCAGCGGCGCATCGGCCCGGCGCAGGCGGCGCCATTCGCTCTGCAACTGACGGTCGAAGTAGCGGCGGTTGTACAACCCGGTCAGCCCGTCCTGCTGTGACAGCTTCTGCAACTGTGCCTCGAGCTGCAGGCGCTCGCTGTTATCGCGGGCCACGGCGATCAGGTAGTCGCGGTCGCCCTGGTGGATCAGCTGGGTATTGATCTCCGCCGGCTGCAGGCTGCCGTCGCGGCGCTGCATCTCGCGCTGGAAGATCATCGACAGATTCAGTCGGTGTGCCTGCTGTACCAGCTGGATCCAGGCGTGGAAACCGGGGATCAGCCGTTCGGGGTCATCGCGCAGCAGGTGGCGGAACTCATCGGCGCTGTAGCCCAGAGCATTGTAGGTAGCGCGGTTCATGTGCAGCAGCTCGCGGTGCTGCAGATCGAAGATGAATAGCGCGTCGCGACTGGAGTCGGTGAGGTCCAGCGCCAGCTGCAGGCGTTCGCGGCTCTCGTGCAGGGTGGCCTCGACGGACTGGCGCTGTTCCGCCTCCTGGTTGAGCAGTTGGTTGCTGGCGCTCAGGGCGGTGGCGCGGCGGGCGTTCTCTCGAGCGAGGAACAGCGCTGCCACCAGCAGGAGGCTGATCGCGACGCCGCCGCCAAAAACCACCAGCGGCAACGGCGAGGACAGTGACCTGACCAGTTGCGCCGTCGGGCTGAGTTCCAGTTCGAAGCTGCGGTTGTTGAGCAGGCGCAGCGGTACGCGCAGGGTCTGCTCGGCATCGCTGTCGGGCTGCTCGCGCACGTAGAGCGGGCGGCCATGCTCCAGCAGACGGACGGAAAAAAGCTGGTTGTCGAGTTGTTGCAGCAGGTTGTCCATGAGGTTGCCGACGCGAAATACACCCTGCATGAACCCGTCGAATTGCAGCTCATTGTCCGCGCCACGGATGAATACCGGCGTATACAGTACGAAGCCGCGGCCGCCCTGGAGCAGCTCCACACTGTCGCTCAGGCGCGGCTTGCCGCTGTTGCGGGCAGCGATGGCGGTGTCGTAGTTGGGGTGACGGTCGGTGAGGTGGAAGCCCAGCGCCGCCTCGTTGCCTTGCAAGGGTTCCAGCCAGCGGATGCGCAGGTCCGGCCCTGACCACTGGATCGACTGGTAGCCCGGGAAGCTGCGCACGTAGAAGCGTGCATCCAACTCCCATTCGGCACGGGGCATGCGGCCGTGGTGGGTCCACAGTTGGGCAAGCAGGTCCAGGCCTTGGACCTGCTCGTGAAGGTTGGCTTCCAGCTGGTGCGCCAGGCTGCGCCCCTGGTAGACCAGGCGCTCCTGCACGCGTTGGCGTTCGCTGCTTGCCAACTCCTTGCCCAGCCAGGCGCTGGCGAGCAGGAGCACGCAGAGCAGACCGCCAAGCCCGAGATAGGTAGCGAGAGAGGACTGAAGGCGGCGCATACGGCGAATTCCGGGGGCTTCAGTAACCTAATAGCACAATGCCTCTACTTGCGCGCCAGGCCGACGACGATCGCCCACTGTTCGGCGGTGACCGGCATCACCGACAGGCGGCTGCCCTTCTGCACCAGGGGCATTTCTTCCAGTCCCGCCTGGGCTTTCAGGGTGCCCAGTGGCAAGACCGACGCGAAGGCCTCGACAAAGCCTACGTCGCGAGCTGTCCACGGATTCTTCTGCTCGCTGGCCTTGGGGTCGTGGTAGTGGCTTTTCGGGTCCAGTGCGGTCGGGTCCGGGTAGGCCTCGCCTTGAATCTCAGCAATGCCGGCAATGCCCGGCTCCGGGCAACTGGAGTGGTAGAAGAGGAACAGATCGCCCGGCTGCATGCTGCGCATGAAGTTGCGTGCCTGGTAGTTGCGCACGCCGTCCCAGCGCGCGGACTTCAGGCGCTGGAGGTCGTGGATCGAAAGTTCGTCGGGCTCGGATTTCATCAGCCAGTAAGCGCGTGCCATCCGCGAGGGTCTCCTTGTGCGTGGCGGGTCGTGATCGCTTTTTATTAAAGATAGGTGTTTCCCTGCGACAAGCTGCCGGCTCGCCGGAAACAAAATGTAGGAAGAATATGTAGGAATATCGGCATGAACATTGCCTGAAAGTGCCGGGAGTTTCGGGGGTGGCCGATCCTCCGACGACCGGTTGGCGCCAGAATTGCGAGACGCCCTGCATTGTCGGAAAATGCCGCCGTTTTTAGCTTGGCCTGCCGGACGGACCAAAAACCACCGCCGGCCGTCATGAACAATTGCCTGGAAGGGGGAGGCAATCGATGAAGCGCAAGCCTGATCTTTTGTGGGTGTTGGTAATACTTTTCGGTCTGGGTGTCGTCACGACCGGTTACACCCAGAGCCTGTGGGAACAACGCCAGGGCAACGCCCCGGTGCAGGTCACCCAGCAGCCCTGATTCGCCGGGGCGCTATCGAGACGGCTATCGCAAGGACCGCGATGCCGTAGCGAGACGGCCATACCAGCCGCCATCCGTCACAATGCCCATCAGCGGCACATCCCAGCTCGCCAGCTCCAGCTTATCGACCTTCTGGCATTCATGCGCCAGGCCCAAAAGCGTCGGTTTCTGCCAATTTTTGCGCATTCCCAGGTAGGCCAGGGTCCGGTCGTAGAACCCCTTGCCCATGCCCAGCCGGCCGCCTTGCGGATCGAAGCCCACCAGTGGCAGCAACAGCAGGTCCAGCGCCCAGGCCGGGCGTTGGCGCCGACGGTCGGCCTGCGGTTCGGCGATGTCGAAGCGATTGCGTACCCAGCGCTCACCAATGCCGACCTGCTGGAAGGTCATGTGCGTGCGTGGCCAGTCCGAGAGCACTGGCAGGTAGGTCGCCTTGCCACGCTGCTGCGCAGCCTTCATCAGGGGACGCGGGTCGATCTCGCCGTCAGCCGGCAGATACAACGCAATGTGCTTGGCCCGGCGAAACAGCGGATGTTGCGCAAGCTGGCGGTACAGGGCCTGGGCGGCGAGGCGTTGCTGAAGGGGCGTGAGTGCGCGTCTGGCCTGGCGCAGCTGGCGGCGCAGGGCAGGGCGGGAAAGACCATCAGAATGGATCATGGAAGGGTAAAGCTCCCCGGACATGCCGCTGTCGGGTTAGCCCTTGAACCCGAGAGTTCAAGGTGGTGGTTGCAGTAGGCTTTAAGGCTTTCCGTCGTGCGGACATGCACACCAGCCCAACTGGCAACCCCCGTTGTTGCAATTATCGGCTCAGGGACATCACCGACTGGCCAACACACCAGGGAGCGAGACGGATTATACCCCAAGGAAATTTCCGGGGTCAGACTTCACCCTGCTCTTTATCGGTGGTAAGGGGTTCGGTCGTCAGTGCACGGTCCACGCGTTCGAGCAGTTCACGCACGCGCTCGCGGGTGGAACCGCTGTCCTGCTCGACGCGCTCCTGCTTGTGCAGCAGGTCGTGGGTGATGTTCAGCGCGGCCATCACCGCGACGCGGTCGGCACCGATCACCTTGCCGCTGGAGCGGATCTCGCGCATCTTGCTGTCCAGATAGCGCGCGGCGCTTTCCAGGTTGACGCGCTCGTCCGGAGGGCAGGCGATGCAGTACTCCTTGTCGAGGATTTGGACGTTCAGGGTATTCGACTGGCTCATGAGTCCTGCTCCAGGGCTTTAAGACGCAAAATCATCGCTTCGACCTTCTGCCGAGCCAAATCGTTCTTCTCGATCAGATGGGCGCGTTCTTCCCGCCAGCTTTTCTCGTTCGCCCGCAGCAGCCGGTTCTCGGCCTTGAGCTGTTCCAGGCGCTGGAGCAGCAGGTCGAACTTGGCGATCAGCGCGTGCAGGTCGGCGTCTTCCATGGGCTCTCGCTTGGGAGTTGCTTAAGTAATCGAGAACTATATAGGACTGCCGTGGGGGTGGGTCAACGCACGGCGGCCCGACGAGTCGTCACATGGTCTTGCGGTGTGCGCCGGTGCTAGGATAACGGACCCTATTCTATGCGCGGCGCCTGATGGCGCCTAGCCGTCACCCGGGTTCGATCATGTCCACTTCCAGCTCCGCCTACACCGCTTTCGCCGCCCTGCTTGCCGAGGCTGCCCTGCCCATTTCCCCTGCCGAACTGCACGGCCACCTGCTCGGTCGCGTCTGCGCCGGCAGTGGCTTCGACCAGGCAGAATGGCTGCAGGCCGCCAGCGACCTGCTCGGCGGCGAGCCGGGCGAACGCCTGAGCGCGGCCCTCGGCGGCCTGCTGGGCATGGTCCAGCAGGACTTCAGCCAGGGCGAGATGGCCGTGGTGCTGATGCTGCCCAACGACGACGCGCCGCTGGCCGAGCGCGCCGTGGCCCTGGGCCAGTGGTGCCAGGGCTTCCTCGCCGGCTTCGGCCTGGCGCTGCGTGCCCCCAGCCTGTCGGACGAAGCCGACGAAGTGCTGCAGGACATCGCCGCCATCGCCCAGGTCGGCGGCCAGCTGGAAGAATCCGAAGATGGCGAGGCCGACTACATGGAAGTGCAGGAATACCTGCGCGTGGCCCCGCTGCTGCTGTTCTCCGAATTCGGCAAGGTGCCGGCACCGGCCGAGAAACCCTCCCTGCATTGAGGTCGCGCATGATCCGTATCGCCAAGTCGGAATACGCCCGTCGTCGCAAGGCGCTGATGGCGCAGATGGAACCCAACAGCATCGCCATTCTCCCGGCGGCGCCGATGTACATCCGCAACCGCGACGTCGAGCACGTCTACCGCCAGGACAGCGACTTCCAGTACCTCACCGGCTTCCCCGAGCCGGAAGCGGTGCTGGCGCTGATTCCCGGTCGCGAGCACGGCGAGTACGTGCTGTTCTGCCGCGAGCGCGATCCGGAGCGTGAACTCTGGGATGGCCTGCGCGCCGGCCAGGACGGTGCCATCGGCACCTTCGGCGCCGACGATGCCTTCCCCATCGGCGATATCGACGACATCCTGCCGGGCCTGATCGAAGGCCGCGACCGCGTGTATTACGCGCTGGGCGCCAACCAGGAGTTCGACCGTCGTCTGATGGACTGGATCAACGTGATCCGCTCCAAGGCGCGCCAGGGTGCGCAGCCGCCGAACGAGTTCGTCGCCCTCGACCATCTGCTGCACGACCAGCGCCTGTACAAGAGCGCCGGTGAGGTGAAGGTGATGCGCTACGCCGCGGAAGTCTCCGCCGGCGCCCATATCCGCGCCATGCAGGCCTGCCGTCCGGGACTTTACGAGTACCACCTGGAAGCCGAGCTGGAATACGCCTTCCGCCTGGGCGGCGCGAAGATGCCGGCCTACGGCTCCATCGTCGCCGCCGGCCGCAACGCCTGCATCCTGCATTACCGGGAGAACGACGCACAGATCAAGGATGGCGACCTGATCCTGATCGACGCCGGGTGCGAGATCGACTGCTACGCCAGCGACATCACCCGCACCTTCCCCGCCAGCGGCGTGTTCAGTCCCGAGCAGAAGGCCATCTACCAACTGGTGCTGGACGCGAACATGGCCGCGTTCGACTACATCGCCCCCGGCCGCCACTGGAACGAAGCCCACGAGGCCACCGTGCGGGTCATCACCGCCGGACTGGTGGAACTGGGCCTGCTCAAGGGCGACGTCGACGAACTGATCGAGCGCGAAGCCTACAAGGCCTTCTACATGCACCGTGCCGGCCACTGGCTGGGCATGGACGTGCACGACGTCGGCGAATACCGCGTCGGCGGCGAATGGCGCGTGCTCGAACCGGGCATGGCGATGACCGTCGAACCGGGTATCTACATCGCCCCGGACAACACCGACGTGCCGAAGAAGTGGCGCGGCATCGGCGTGCGCATCGAGGATGACGTGGTGGTGACCAAGACTGGCTGCGAAGTGCTGACCAACGGCGTGCCGAAAACCGTTGCCGAGATCGAAGCGCTGATGGCCGAAGCCAAGGCCCAGGCCGCCTGACATGCAACGTATGCAACTGGCCATCATCGGTGGCGGACTCGTCGGCGCGAGCCTTGCGCTGATTCTCCAGGCCGGCGCCCGCGCGCGCGGCTGGCAGATCGTGCTGGTCGAGCCCTTCGCCCCTGGCGACGCCTACCAGCCGAGCTATGACGCGCGCTCCTCGGCGCTGTCCTTCGGCAGCCGGCAGATCTACGAGCGCCTGGGGCTCTGGCAGCAGATCGCTCAGCGTGCCGAGCCCATCACCCAGATCCATGTGTCCGACCGCGGCCGCTTCGGCGCCGCGCGCCTGACCGCGGTGGAAGAGGGCGTTCCGGCGCTGGGCTACGTGGTCGAGAACGCCTGGCTCGGCCAATGCCTGTGGCATGCGCTGGACCCGGAAGTGGTGAGCTGGCGCTGCCCGGCCGAAGTACGCCGGATGGACGCCCTGGGCGATGGCTACCGCCTGACCTTGGACGACGACTCGCAGCTGGATTGCGACCTCGCCGTGCTGGCCGATGGCGGCCGTTCCGGCCTGCGCGAGCAACTGGGCATCAACGTGCGTTCCTCGTCCTATGGGCAGACCGCGCTGATCGCCAACGTCAGCCCGTCCGAGGCCCATCGCGGCCAAGCCTTCGAACGCTTCACCGAAAACGGCCCGCTGGCCCTGCTGCCGCTGCCGCTGCCGGAAAACCGTTGCGCGCTGGTCTGGACCCGCAATGGCCGTGACGCCGAGCGCCTGCGCGAGCTGCCCGATGCGGCCTTCCTCGCCGAGTTGCAGGAGGCCTTCGGCTACCGCCTGGGCACCCTGCGCCAGGTTGGCGTGCGCCATGGCTACCCGCTGAGCCTGACCGAGGCCGACGAACAGATTCGCCCGCACCTCGTGGTGCTGGGCAACGCAGCCCACAGTCTGCATCCCATTGCCGGGCAGGGTTTCAACCTGTCGCTGCGCGATGCCAAGGCACTGGGCGACCGCCTGCTGCAGGAAGACGCTGCGCCGGGCGATTTCTCCGTACTGCAGCGTTACCTGGACGGCCAGCGTCTCGACCAGCAGATGACCGTCGGCTTCTCCGACCGCGTCACCCGCCTGTTCTCCAACGACCAGCCGTTGCTGGCCACCGGCCGCAACATCGGCCTGCTCGGCCTTGACCTGCTGCCGCCGGCCAAACGCTGGTTCGCCCGCCAGGCCATGGGCCTGGGCGCCCGGCCGGTCTGATTCGATGGATTCCCGCAAAAGCGCCCGCCGCGCCCGTCTGCTGCGTTTCGGCCTGAATCTCTACCCGCCCTATCTCGGCGCTGGCGTGCGCGTGCGCCATATCAGCGCGGACTTTCGCGAGGTGCGGGTGAAGATGGGCCTGAACCTGTTCAACCGCAATTACGTTGGAACCCAGTTCGGCGGCAGCCTGTACAGCATGACTGACCCCTTCTTCATGCTGATGCTGATGGAGAACCTGGGGCGCGAGTACATCGTCTGGGACAAGGCTGCCAACATCGAATTCGTCAGCCCCGGCAAGGGGCCGGTGTACGCCGAGTTCCGTATCGACCAGCACCTGCTCGACGAAATCCGCGCGCAGACCGCTGGGGGTGAGAAGTACCTGCCGCGCCTGCATGCTGAAGTGCGTGACGGCGAAGGCACCCTGGTGGCGCGGGTGCAGAAGACCCTCTACGTCCGGCTCAAGCCGCGCGCGCGGCAGGCCGCTTGAATTTCGATGCCCGTGCCCTTGCTGCGCGGGCCGCTGAAGAAGGAACGCACATGCACGCGGATCTGGTAATCGTCGGGGCGGGAATGGTCGGCAGTGCGCTGGCCCTGGCCCTGGAAGGCAGCGGGCTGGATATCCTGCTGCTGGACGGCTCGCCGCTGAGCGTCAAACCGTTCGACCGCGAAGCGCCCTTCGAGCCGCGCGTCAGTGCGCTGTCCGAGGCCAGCCGGCGGATTCTCCAGCGCCTGCACGCCTGGGACGGCATCGCCGCGCGCCGCGCCGAACCTTACCGCGAGATGCAGGTGTGGGACGGCTCCGGCACCGGGCAGATCCACTTCAGCGCCGCCAGCGTGCATGCCGAGATGCTTGGCCATATCGTCGAGAACCGCGTGGTGCAGGACGCCCTGCTGGAGCGCCTGCACGAGTCCGCACTCGGCTTGCTGCCTAACGCGCGCCTGGAGCAACTGCGCCATTCCGGCGACGACTGGCTGCTGACCCTCGCCGATGGCCGCGAGATCCGCACGCCGCTGGTGGTCGCCGCCGACGGCGCGAATTCCGCCGTGCGCCGCCTGGCCGGCTGCGCCACCCGCGAGTGGGATTACCTGCATCATGCCATCGTTACCAGCGTACGTTGCGAGAAGCCGCACGAGGCCACCGCCTGGCAGCGCTTCACCGACGACGGCCCGCTGGCCTTCCTGCCGCTGGCGAAGGAGGGCGACGCGCACTGGTGTTCGATCGTCTGGTCGACTACCCCCGAGCAAGCCGAGAAGCTCATGGCGCTGGACGACGACGGCTTCTGCAAGGCGCTCGGGCTCGCCTTCGAGCACCGCCTGGGCGCCATCGAACACGCCGATCGCCGGCTGTGCATCCCGCTGCGCCAGCGCCACGCGAAACGCTATGTGGAGCCGGGGCTGGCGCTGATCGGCGATGCCGCGCACACCATCCACCCACTGGCCGGGCAGGGCGTGAACCTGGGCTTCCTGGATGCCGCGGTGCTCGCCGAGGTGATCGAGCATGCCCACGCCCGTGGCGAGAGCATCGCCGAGGAACGCGTGCTGAGCCGCTTCGAACGTCGTCGCATGCCGCACAACCTGGCCATGATGGCGGCGATGGAAGGCTTCCAGCGCCTGTTCCAGGCCGACCCGCTGGCGGTGCGCTGGCTGCGCAACGCCGGGTTGCGGCTGGTGGACAAGCACCATGAGGCCAAGGGCATGTTCGTGCGCCAGGCGCTGGGGCTTTCCGGGGATCTGCCCAATCTGGCGCGAGTGTAGAGGGTAGCCTTCGGTCCCCTCACCCTAACCCTCTCCCGGAGGGAGAGGGGACTGATCGGCGTGCGCTGATCGTTCAGAGATCGCCGGCTGACTCCGTGATATTCAGATACGCCGAACGGCTCCCTCTCCCTTTGGGAGAGGGCTGGGGTGAGGGGCTCTTGCCTTGCGCCCCGATCGCCCCGCGACCCCAAACCACACCCTCCCGAAACACGCCGACACAAACGCGCCCCTCAGTAGCAAATGAGGTTCCTTATCATTTGCGGGATTTCTTCTCCGCAAAGGACACGCTCATGCTCGCGCGCAAAGGTCTTATCGCCACCCTCCTGCTGGCTGCCCTCGGTAGCACCGCCCAGGCCGCCGACGAAGTGGTGGTCTATTCCTCGCGCATCGACGAGCTGATCAAACCGGTGTTCGACGCCTATACCGAAAAGACCGGGGTGAAGATCAAGTTCATCACCGACAAGGAAGCGCCACTGATGGCGCGGATCAAGGCCGAAGGCGCCAACACCCCGGCCGACCTGCTGCTCACCGTGGATGCCGGCAACCTCTGGCAGGCCGAGAAGATGGGCATCCTGCAGCCCTTCGATTCGCCGACCCTGGACGCGAACATCCCGCCGCAGTACCGCTCCGGCACCGACAGCTGGACCGGCCTGTCGCTGCGCGCACGGACCATCGCCTATTCGACCCAGCGGGTGAAGCCCGAGGAACTGTCGACCTATGAAGAACTGGCTGATGCTAAATGGGAAGGCCGCCTGTGCCTGCGGACCGCGAAGAAGGTCTACAACCAGTCGCTGACCGCCACCCTGATCGAGACCCATGGCGCCGAGAAGACTGAGGAAATCCTCAAGGGCTGGGTGAACAACCTGGCTACCGATGTGTTCTCCGACGATAACGCGCTGCTGCAGGCCATCGCCGCTGGCCAGTGCGACGTCGGCATCGTCAACACCTACTACTACGGGCGCATGCACAAGGACAACCCGCAGCTGCCGGTGAAGCTGTTCTGGCCGAACCAGGGCGACCGGGGCGTGCACGTCAACCTGTCGGGCATCGGCCTGACCAAGTACGCGCCGCACCCGGAAGAAGCCAAGAAGCTGGTGGAATGGATGACCGGCGCGGAAGCCCAGTCGCTGTTCGCCGGCATCAACCAGGAGTTCCCGGCCAACCCGAAGGTTGCACCGTCGCAGGAAGTGGCCGCCTGGGGTGAGTTCAAGGCCGACAGCATTCCGGTGGAGATCGCCGGCAAGCGCCAGGCCGAAGCGATCAAGCTGATGGACCGCGCCGGCTGGAACTGATGGAAGCGCTGGCGCCTTACTGGCTGTCGGCGTCGCCCTTGTGATCCACTGAAAGCGCCTTGCCGTTCTCCGCCAGCAGGCAGATGAACTGGCCGTCCGACTGGTCGCCGCGGCGCAGTTGGGCGGTCAGGCGCTTGCTGGCGTGCTGCCCGTCCACCTCGCCGTCGTAGGCCTCTTCGCGGATCGACGAGGGCTCCACCCAGGTCTGCTGCCAGCGCTCCTGTACTTGCGGATTCTCGGCCAGGAGCGTCATTGCCATTTGCAGGCAGGCCTCCATGGGAGTGGGCTCGTCGGCCTGAACGGCGCCGCACAGTGTCAGAAGCAGCAGTCCGCAGAGAGAGCGAGGGGAGGACATGGGCTTTTTCCTTGGCAGGTTGGAATGGCAAAGTGGCGGATTCGACCGCACTAGCTTGAGCTTTATCCCTGTCGCATGAGGATCAGGCGAATTCGATACCAATGAGGGAAGTTGCCGTCAGTTCTTCGGTGACATTTCCTGCGAACACCGGCTGATCTCCTGGAATAACGCAACGCATGCGCACCCACCGCTGGACCTCCATCACCTTTGCCGTCGCCACCCTGGTTTTGCTGCCCATCAGCGTCCTGCTGCTGAGCTGGGCGGAAATCGACCGCGAAATCTGGTCGCACCTGTGGGAAACCCAGATGACGCGCCTGCTGGGCAATACCCTGGTGCTGGTGGCCGGCGTAGGGGGGGGCGTGACCGTGCTCGGCGTCAGCCTTGCCTGGCTCACCAGTCTCTGCGAATTCCCCGGCCGGCGCTGGCTGGACTGGGCGCTGATGCTGCCCTTCGCGGTGCCGGCCTATGTGCTGGCGTTCGTCTTCGTCGGCCTGCTGGATTTCTCCGGCCCCGTGCAGACGCTGCTGCGCGAGTGGTTCGGCAGCGGCCTGCGGCTGCCGCGCGTGCGCTCCACCGGCGGCGTGATCACCGTGCTGGTGTTGGTCTTCTACCCCTACGTCTATCTGCTCGCGCGCACCGCCTTCCTCGCCCAGGGGCGCGGCCTGACGGAGGCGGCGCGGGTGCTTGGCCTGTCGCCCCTGGCCGCCTTCTGGCGCGTCGCCCTGCCCATGGCGCGGCCGGCCATCGGCGCCGGGCTGGCGCTGGCGATCATGGAAACCCTGGCGGATTTCGGTACCGTGTCGGTGTTCAACTTCGACACCTTCACCACCGCCGTCTACAAGACCTGGTACGGCTTCTACAGCCTCTCCAGCGCCACCCAGCTGGCCAGCCTGCTGTTGCTGTTCGTCATGCTGGTGCTGCTGGGCGAGCGCTACAGCCGCGGCCGCAGCGGTGTGCCCAACGAGCGCCCGCGTGGTGCGGCGCTGTATCGGCTGCGTGGCTGGAAGGCCCTCGCCGCCAGCGCCTGGTGCCTGCTGGTATTCGCCTGCGCCTTCGTCATCCCGGTGCTGCAACTGGTGGTGTGGGTCTGGCAGAAAGGGCGTTTCGACCTCGACGAGCGCTACTGGGGGTTGATCCTCCACAGCCTGTACCTGGGTGGTTTCGCTGCGCTGATCACGGTGGCCGTCGCGCTGTTGCTGGCCTTCGCCCGGCGGCTGTCGCCAACGCCCGCGGTGCGCTCGGCAATCGGCATCTCCAATCTGGGCTATGCGCTGCCCGGCTCGGTGCTGGCGGTGGCGATCATGCTGGCGTTCAGCTGGCTGGATAACCATGCGGTAATTCCGCTGTCCAGCGCCCTGGGCGGCGCCGGCAAGCCCTTGCTGTTGGGCAGCCTCGGGGCGCTGCTGGTCGCCTACCTGATCCGTTTCATGGCCGTGGCTTACAACCCGTTGGAAGGTGCGCTGGCGAGAATTCGACCTTCGCTACCGGAAGCTTCCCGCAGCCTGGGCGTCGGCGGAACGGGGTTGTTCTTCCGCGTCTATCTGCCGCTACTGGTGCCGGGAGCCTTGAGCGCCGCGCTGCTGGTGTTCGTCGACGTGCTCAAGGAAATGCCCGCGACCCTGCTGATGCGTCCGTTCGGCTGGGACACCCTGGCCGTGCGCGTCTTCGAGATGACCAGCGAAGGCGAGTGGGCGCGCGCCGCGCTGCCGGCGCTGACGCTGGTGCTGGTGGGACTGTTCCCGGTGATCGGGCTGATCCGTCGCTCGGCGCGACCGACCGGTTCTGTGCGGCCCTGAGAATCGGCCGTCGGACAAGCTGTCCAGAGTCCGGTCATGCGACTACAATGCGCGCGTTTCGTGCGGGCCGTACTCGCGCTCCGCACCCGCCTCGCCCGGAAGGAGAACACCCATGGGACAGCGCACGCCGCTCTATGATTTGCACGTCGCCCTCGGCGCCAAGATCGTCGATTTCGGCGGTTGGGACATGCCGTTGCACTACGGTTCGCAAGTCGAAGAGCACCACCAGGTACGTCGCGATTGCGGCGTGTTCGACGTTTCCCACATGACCGTGGTCGACGTCACCGGTCCGCAGGCCAAGGAATACCTGCAGCGACTCCTGGCCAACGATGTCGAACGACTGCAGGTTCCGGGCAAGGCGCTGTACAGCGGCATGCTCAACGAGCGTGGCGGCGTGGTCGACGACCTGATCGTCTACCTCGGCGTGTACGGCTACCGCGTGGTGGTCAACGCCTCGACCCGCGACAAGGACATGGCCTGGATGCAGGCGCATATCGAGGGCTTCGACGTCACCCTGACCGAACGTCCCGATCTCGCGATGCTGGCCGTCCAGGGCCCCAACGCCCGCGAGAAGACTGCCGAGCTGGTCACTCCCGCCCGCGCCGCGCTGATCCGCGAGCTCAAGCCCTTCCAGGGCAAGGCCGACGGTGACTGGTTCATCGCCCGCACCGGCTACACCGGCGAGGACGGCCTGGAAATCATGCTGCCGGCCCTTGAAGCGCCGGGCTTCCTGAATGACCTGGTCGGTGCCGGTATTTCCCCGGCGGGCCTGGGCGCGCGCGATACCTTGCGCCTGGAAGCCGGGATGAACCTCTACGGCCAGGACATGGACGAAGACGTCACCCCTCTGGCCGCCAACATGGGCTGGACCATCGCCTGGGAACCCGAAGGCCGCGACTTCATCGGCCGCAAGGCCCTGGAAGCGCAGAAAGCCGCCGGCGATGCGCCCAAGCTGGTTGGCCTGGTGCTGGAAGAGCGCGGCGTGCTGCGCGCCCACCAGGTGGTCCGCGTCGCCGGCGTCGGCGAAGGCGAGATCACCAGCGGCAGCTTCTCCCCGACGCTCGGCAAATCCATCGCCCTGGCCCGTGTGCCGGCGGCCACCGGCGATCGCGCCGAGGTGGAGATCCGTGGTAAGTGGTACCCGGTTCGCGTCGTTCAGCCGAATTTCGTGCGTCATGGCAAAGCCCTGATCTAAATTGCATAGGGCGGCATTGCCGCCCGTCGCCCAGTCCTCGAGGAACAACAAGATGAGCAATATCCCCGCCGACCTGCGTTACGCCGCCAGCCACGAGTGGGCGCGCCTGGAAGCCGACGGTACCGTCACCGTGGGCATCTCCGACCACGCCCAGGAAGCCCTGGGCGACGTGGTCTTCGTCGAACTGCCGGAAGTGGGCAAGACCCTCGCCGCCGGCCAGGAAGCCGGTGTGGTCGAGTCGGTGAAGGCCGCCTCGGACATCTACGCCCCGGTAAGCGGTGAAGTCATCGCCGTCAACGACGTGCTGGCCGACACCCCCGAAGAAGTGAACAACGATCCGTACGGTTCCTGGTTCTTCAAGCTCAAGCCGAGCAACCCGGCCGAGCTGGACAAGCTGCTCGACGCCGCCGGCTACCGCGCTGCCAGCGACGCCGACGCGTAAGACACTGCTGTACACACAGGCCTCGATTCGTCGGGGCCTGTTCTTTTCAGGGAACGCCCTTTCGAGACCGTGGCCATGTCGAACACCCCTTCGCTTTCCCAGCTGCACCAGCCTGATGCCTTCCTCGCCCGCCACCTGGGCCCCGATGCCGCCGAGCAGCAAGCCATGCTCGACACCCTGGGACTGAAAAATCGCGACGACCTGATCGTGCAGACGGTCCCGCCGGCCATCCGCCTGAACCGGCCGCTGGACCTGCCGACCGCCCTCGACGAGCAGGGCGCACTGGCCAAGCTGAAGGGCTACGCGCTGAAGAACGAGCTGTGGACCAGCCTGATCGGCACCGGCTACTACGGCACCCTGACGCCGACCGTGATCCTGCGCAACGTGCTGGAGAACCCGGGCTGGTACACCGCCTACACCCCGTACCAGCCGGAGATCGCCCAGGGCCGTCTCGAATCCCTGCTGAACTTCCAGCAGATGACCATCGACCTCACCGGCCTCGATCTCGCCAGCGCCTCGCTGCTGGACGAAGCCACCGCCGCCGCCGAGGCCATGGCGCTGGCCAAGCGCGTGGCCAAGGCGAAGAGCAACCTGTTCTTCGTCGACAGCCACTGCCACCCGCAGACCATCTCCGTGGTGCAGACCCGCGCCGAAGCCTTCGGCTTCGACGTGGTGGTCGACGAGGTGGACAACCTCGGTCAGTACCCGGTGTTCGGCGCGCTGCTGCAGTACCCGGATACCCGTGGCGAGGTGCGTGACCTGCGCCCGCTGATCGACGCGCTGCACGCCCAGCAGGCGATCGCCTGCGTCGCCAGCGACCTGCTCGCGCTGCTGCTGCTCACCCCGCCGGGCGAGCTGGGTGCCGACGTGGTCCTGGGCAGCGCCCAGCGCTTCGGCGTGCCGATGGGCTACGGCGGCCCGCACGCAGCCTTCTTCGCCTGCCGCGACGAGTACAAGCGCGCCATGCCGGGCCGGATCATCGGCGTGTCCAAGGACGCCCGTGGCAACACCGCGCTGCGCATGGCGTTGCAGACCCGCGAACAGCACATCCGCCGCGAGAAGGCCAACTCCAACGTCTGCACCTCGCAGGTGCTGTTGGCCAACATCGCCAGCCTCTACGCCGTGTACCACGGCCCGCAGGGCCTCAAGCGCATCGCCCAGCGCGTGCACCGCCTGACTTCCGTGCTGGCCGCCGGCCTCGCTGCCAAGGGCCTGAAGCCGGTCAATCAGCACTTCTTCGATACCCTGACCTTCGATGTCGGCGCGCAGCAGCAGGCCATCGTCGAGCGCGCCCGCGCCGCCCGCGTGAACCTGCGCATCGTCGGCGAGGACCGCCTGGGCGTGAGCCTGGACGAAACCACCAGCGCCGAGACCCTCGCCAGCCTGTTCGATATCTTCCTGGGCGCCGGCCATGGCCTGGATGTGGCGCAGCTCGACGCCGGCCAGGTCGCTGACGGCATTCCCGCCGCGCTGCAACGCAGCAGCGACTACCTGACCCACCCCGTCTTCAACCGCCACCACAGCGAAACCGAGATGCTGCGCTACCTGCGCCAGCTCGAGGGCAAGGACCTGGCGCTGAACCAGGCGATGATCCCGCTGGGCTCCTGCACCATGAAGCTCAACGCCACCAGCGAGATGATCCCGATCACCTGGCCGGAATTCGCCACGCTGCACCCCTTCGTGCCACGCGAGCAAGCCGAGGGCTACCGCCTGATGATCGAGGAGCTGGAAAGCTGGCTCTGCGCGATTACCGGCTTCGACGCCATCTGCATGCAGCCCAACTCCGGCGCCCAGGGCGAGTACGCCGGCCTGCTGGCGATCCGCAAGTACCACGAAAGCCGTGGCGATGCGCACCGCAATATCTGCTTGATCCCGTCTTCGGCCCACGGCACCAACCCGGCCTCGGCGATCATGGCGAGCATGCGCGTGGTTATCGTCGAGTGCGACAAGGGCGGCAACGTCGACATGGAGGACCTCAAGCGCAAGGCGGCCGAAGCCGGCGAGCAGCTGTCCTGCCTGATGATCACCTACCCGTCCACCCACGGGGTGTACGAGGAAGGCATCCGCGAAATCTGCGAGGTCATCCACGGCCACGGCGGCCAGGTCTACATGGACGGCGCCAACCTCAACGCCCAGGTCGGCCTGGCGCGTCCGGCGGACATCGGTGCCGACGTGTCGCACATGAACCTGCACAAGACCTTCTGCATTCCCCACGGTGGTGGCGGCCCGGGCATGGGCCCGATCGGCGTGAAGAAGCACCTCGCGCCCTTTGTCGCCAACCACCCGGTGATCCGCATCGAAGGCCCGAACCCGCTCAACGGCGCGGTCAGCGCCGCGCCCTGGGGCAGCGCCAGCATCCTGCCGATCAGCTGGATGTACATCGCCATGATGGGCCCGCAACTGGCCGACGCCACCGAGGTGGCGATCCTCAACGCCAACTACCTGGCCCAGCAGCTCGATGGCGCCTTCCCGGTGCTCTACCGTGGCCGCAACGAGCGCGTTGCCCACGAGTGCATCCTCGACCTGCGTCCGCTCAAGGCGCAGACCGGGATCAGCGAGGAGGACGTGGCCAAGCGCCTGATGGACTACGGCTTCCACGCCCCGACCATGTCCTTCCCGGTGCCGGGCACGCTGATGATCGAGCCTACCGAGAGCGAGTCCAAGCACGAGCTGGACCGCTTCATCGAGGCAATGCTGTCGATCCGCGCAGAGATCGCCAAGGTCGAGACCGGCGAATGGCCGGCCGAAGCCAACCCGCTCAAGGGCGCGCCGCACACCCTGGCGGATGTGACCGGGCTGTGGGATCGCCCCTATCAGATCGCCGAAGCGGTGACCCCCACCGAGCACACCCGTGCCTTCAAGTACTGGCCGGCAGTGAACCGCGTGGACAACGTCTACGGCGACCGCAACCTGTTCTGCGCCTGCGTGCCGGTGGACGATTACCGCGAATGAGCGGTGCGTTGAATTGAAAAAGCCGCCTTCGGGCGGCTTTTTTGTTTTTCGTACGGGTTCGTTAGGGCGTGGGACCGAGCTGGTCCGGCAGGAGGGCCTCAGGGCTTCAGCTGCAACCGGCCGATCAGGCGGATCAGCAGCGCAAACAGCACGATCATCAGCACATTGCTGAGCATGCCGATCAGGTTGTAGACGGCGGACGGCAGCAGCGTATAGATCTCCAGGCCGACCACGCTGAGCAGGCGGCTGAGCAGCCAGAAGCCTTCACTGACGATCAGCAGGATCAGGGTGATCTTCAGCGGCTGGATGGGATCGTTCATGGGACACTCCGTGTCGGAATTGGAGTGTCAGTAGAACACAGCCGCGCCCCGCCGGCTTGGCCCGCGGCGAGCGCCACGGGCCGCGCCGGTGGGTATCACTGGGCGGGTGCGTCATCTCGGCGGACGAGGATGGCGTTGGCCAGTTCCATGTCGCTGCGATCCTGCAGCGCGGCGTCGTCGCTGCGCAGGCGGGTGAGGGCCGCCTCCAGGTACGGGCCGCGGATCGCACCGTCACTGGCGACGAACGCGCTCGCATCGTCCTGGGCGGCGACGATCAGCTTGTCGTGCTTGAAGGTCAGGTAGGTCGACGCGGTTGTGGCGCCGGATGAGATGACGTCGCGCCAGAAGTCGCCGTCGGCCATGGCCGAGGCAACGGGCAGGGCGAGCAGGGCAAAGGCAGTGGCCAGTTTCGCGGTACGCATCGGTTCCACCTCCGGAAGGTCCGTGTACAGGTGAGAGGCGCAGCGGCTGGTGGGAGTTCCAAGATTATCCGCGCGAGGTGCGCGAGCGGTTGCCCGCGCGCCTCGCGTGGGTCAGCGCTGGACGGCCAGGATTGCCGAGGCGAGCTCCGCGTCGCTGGCTTGCGCCAGGGCCGGGTCGGCACTGCGCATCTGCTGCAGCGTGGCCTCCAGGTAGGGGCCGCGGATGGCGCCATCGGTGGCGATGAAGCTGGCGGCGTCGTCCTGGGCCGGGCCGATCAGCTTGTGATCGTCACGGCTGGTCAGGTAGCTCGAGGCGGTGGTGGCGCCGGAGGTGAGGACGCCGCGCCAGAAGCTGCGGTCCTCGGCCATGGCCGAGGCGAGGGGGAGAAGGGTAAGGGCTACGACGACAGGGGCGAAACGGCGACGCATGGTGTCTCCTTGGATGATTGCGCGCCAATCAGAGCCTTGGAAGTTTCAGCGGTTCCGGCCTGTCGTCGGAATTTTCACTCTCGTTTTAGCGCCGGATCGTCCGGATTCTGCTGCTCCAGTTCCGCAGTGAACTGCTGCACCTTCTGGAATTGCCCGGTTTCGCGCAGGTAGTCGATCAGCGCCAGGCGCGCCGTCCGGTTGGCAGGGTGGCGCTGCAGCAGTTGTTCCAGCTCGTGGCAGGCGCCGTCGCTGTCGCCGGTGTCATGCAGGGCGATGGCCAGGACGAAGCGGAACTGGTCGTCGTCCGGGCTCAGGCGCACCGCTTCGCGCAGTTCCTTGAGCGCCTGCGTACGTTGCCCCTGGCGCACCAGGCCGAGGCCATTGACGTGGTGCAGCAGGCCGGAAGCGGGGAACAGGCGCAAGCCTTCATCCAGCGCTTGCCTGGCTTCGGCTGCCCGGCCATTGCCCTCCAGCCACTGGATCAGCGTGACCCGCGCGGGCAGGAAGTCGGGGTTGCGCTGAATGGCGGCGCGCAGCGCCGGCTCCACCTGATCGCCCCGATCGGTCTGCTGGTAGAGCATGGCGAGGTTGAGATTGGCCTCGGCACGCTCGGCGAGGGCGTGCTGGACCTGTTCGTACTCTTCGAGACCCTTGCCCAGGGCCGCTCCGATGCTGGCGCGAACCGGTGGCGGGAGCTGGGCCAGTTGCCAGGCCGCGGCGATGCGTACGGCGCGGATCGGGTCATTGAGCAACGGCGCCAGCAGCATGGCCTGCTGTGGGGCGCCCGCGAGGGCCGGCAGAGCCTCGATGGCGGCGTTGCGTACCAGCGGGTCGGCGTCCTTCAGGCCCAGGGCCACCAGCTCCAGCGAACGCTGGCTGGGGTAGCTGGGCAGTTCGGCAAGCAGGGTCGCCCGGCGGATCGCCGGCAGGTCGGTCGTCGCCAGCAGCAGGTGCAGCGCGCGGGAGGCGCCGGGCTTGCCGTTGCGCGCCTTCCACAGGGTGTCGTCATAGCGCGGCGCTGGGTTGCTGGAGGCATTGGGTTTGGCCGGCAGCTCGCTGGAGAACCACTCGCGGAACTTCGCGCCGAGCTGCTTGCCGGGCATGTCGCGGTGGCAGGCCTGGCAGGCATCCGGCGCGCTGATGCGACGGGCATGGGCGGGGTCCGGCAGGGTGAAACCATGGTCGTGGCGGTAGTCATTGACCATGTAGTAACGCCCCGGCATGTGGCAGGCGGTGCATTGCGCGCCCGGTGTACCGGGTTGGTGATGTGTGTGCTCGGGCGAGTCGTAGTTCTTCGCCTGCAGGCCCTTGCCGTCGATCTGCGGGCGCACCGGCTTGCCCGCCGTGTTGTGGCATTGCAGGCAGACGCCATTGCCCGGTGCCTTCAGCTCGCCGCTGTGGGGGTTGTGGCAATCGGTGCACTGGACCCCTTTGGCGAACATCTTGCTCTGGGTGAAGGAACCCCATTCGAAGACTTCGTCCTTGATCTTGCCGTCGATCTCGTACAGCTCGCGGGTCAGCGTGCTGGGCAGGTAGTCGTCCATGAAACGATGCTTGTTCTGGAAGCCGTCGGCCAGCGGTGCGCGGCGCGCGTGGCAGCGTGCGCAGGTCTCGACGATGGTCGCCTGGCTGGCGTTCTGCAGCGGCACTTCGAACCCCTTGTCCGCGCTGCGGTCGGGCTTGCGCGCCCATTCAAGGTGCCGGGATGCCGGGCCATGGCAGGCCTGGCAGCCGACGCCGAGGCTGTTCCAGTGGCTGGCGAAGCTGTCGGTGGTGGCGGTGTAATTGCGCTTGAAACCGGTGGTATGGCATTCGATGCACATGAAGTTGGCGTTCTGCGCCGGGCGGGTCCAGTGCAGCTCGTCCTTGTGGTCGATACCCTGGCCGGGCATTAGCTGGAACCACTGGTGCTTGCGGCTATCCCAGGCCACGCCGAGGGCTTGCAGGCGACCGCCCGGATACTCGAGGAGATACTGCTGCAGCGGTTCGAAGCCGAAGGTGTAGGCCACCTTGAAGTCCGCCGGCTTGCCGTCGGCGCCGGGAGTATTGACCCAGTACTCGCCCTCCTTGCGGAAAAAGCGAGTGGTCTCGGTCTCGCCCTTGAAGGTGACGTTGGCGAAGTCCCCCAGCACATTGCCCTCGGCAGCTGGCTTCATCGCCTGCTGGTGGTGGGAACCCTGCCAGCTCTTGAACTGTGCCTGGTGGCAGCCCTGGCATTGCAGTTCGTCGACCATTGTCGTGGTGGGTGCCGGTGTAACTGCCAATGGCGCGGGAGTCGATGCCGGGGCTTTGGCGGGCGCACTGGCAGACACCGGCAGCGCCGGGTTGCTGTTCTGCACCCACCACCACAGACCGAGGGTGGCAACCAGCAGCAGGCCGGCACAGGCGGCCAGCAGCCATCCGCGATAGGGTTTGCGCGGCAGGATCTCCGGGCGTGGAGCAGGCTTCTTCGGCTTGGGCATTCGACTTCCATTGTTCTGCAGGACAACTCCACGAATCGGCGCAGCTTCGACGAGGGGCTGCCGGCCTGTCAACGCTAATCAGGCCGGCCCGTGATCCCTTCTGCGCAGGGCGCCAGCTCCGCTCAAGGCTGGCGGATTTCGGCGACCCGCGCGCTGTCGACCTTTACCTCCGGATTGCCGAACTGTGCCGTGAGATAGTTCACCAGCGTGGCGATCTGTTCGTCATTGAGCGTGCCGGCGAAGCCCGGCATGAACATCTCCTCGTCGCCTACCTTGCGGTGCACGCCGCCCAGTACCACCTGCACCAGGTTGTCCGGCTGCAGGGCGCCCACGGCGCTGTTCTTCAGCAGCATCGGGTAGTAGCCGTCCTTCACCCCTTCGCCGCTCCAGGAGTGGCAGCTGGCGCAATTGCCCAGGTACAGGCGCGCACCATCGTCATGCTTTTGTGCGGCGAAGTCCTGGCCGCGCAAGGTGACCACATCGTCCGCCGGCTCGCCCCAGGCAAAGCGTGCCTTGCGTTCGCCATCGCTGACCTCCGGCACGCTGCGCAGGTAGCTGGCGATGGCCAGCAGGTCGGCGTCGGTCATGTACTGGAAACTGTGCTGCACCGCCTCGGCCATGGGCCCGGCCGCCTGCGCCTTGCCCGGCACGCGGCCGGTCTTCAGGTACTGGGCGATCTCCGCGTCGCTCCAGCCGCCGATGCCGCTGTGGGTGTCGGGGGTGATGTTGAAGGCATACCAGCCACCCAGCGCGGCGCCGGAGAGGAAGCCGGTAGTGCGTTCGTCCACGGCCTTCTCCTGGAAGGCCATGCCGCGCGGCGTGTGGCAGGTGCCGCAATGCGCCAGGCCCTGGACCAGGTAGCCGCCGCGGTTCCAGGCCGGGCTCTGCTTCGGGTTGGGCTGGTAGACCGAATCCTGGTGAAACAGCAGGTTCCAGATCGCCAGCGGCCAGCGCATGTTCAGCGGCCAGGCGATATCGGAATCCTGGTTGGGCTGCGCGACGGCCTGCACGCCGCCTTCGAGGAACCAGGCGTAGAGCGCCTTCATATCCTCGTCGGTGATCTTCGCGTAGGCGGTGTAGGGCATTGCCGGGTAGAGGCGGGTGCCGCCCTTGGCCACGCCGTCGCGCAGGGCGCGGGCGAAGTCGTCGTAGCTGTAGCTGCCGATGCCGGTCTTCGGGTCGGGGGTGATATTGGTGGAATACACCGCGCCCAGCGGCGTGGCCAGTGGCAGGCCGCCGGCGAAGGGCTTGCCGCCCGGCGCGGTGTGGCAGGCGGCGCAGTCGCCGGCGCGGGCCAGGTATTCGCCGCGCTGCAGCAGCTTCTGCGGGGCGGGATCGAGGGCCTTGGCGGCGTGCGAGGCCAGGGGAGCGGCGAGCAGGGCAAGCAGGATCAGACGCTTCATGCCTTGGCCTCCCGCTTCAGCTGTTCGGCCAGGCGCAGGGCCAGGGCGGCGATGGTCAGGGTGCAGTTCACCGAGCCGACGGTGGGCATCACGCCACTGCTGGCGATGAACAGGTTGGGATGGTCGTGGCAGCGGCACTGGGCATCCACCACCGAATCCTTCGGGTCGTCACCCATCAGCACGGTGCCGGTGATGTGGTTGTTGTTGGCGAAGCTGTCGTCGAACTTCACCTCCTCGCCACCCAGCAGCTTGGCTGCGTGGGCATAGACCTCGCGGGTGTGCACCGCGCTCTTGCGCACGTAGTCGTCCATGGCATAGGTGAATTCGGGCTTGGGGATGCCGGTGGCGTCGCGCTCGGTGGCGCTGGGGACGATGCGGTTCTCCGGGTGCGGGAGGATTTCGTGGAAGCTGTCGAAGCGCACGAAGCGCGCGGCGTGGTCGCGGATCTTCGCTTCCAGGTCGTGGCCCAGCAGCAGCGGCCCGTGGCGGATCAGTTCGGCGGCCACTTGGTCGGTGCGCGAGAGGTTGGACAGGTGGATCTTCTTCGACGCGTACTCGCTGCGGAACGCGCCGTCGCGGAAGCCCACCATGGAGGTCATTTCCTGCGGCCCGCGGCCCGGCCAGAGTTTCTCATCGGCATAGAACTGCACGGCGGTGCCGGGATGGTCCATCAGGTTGCGGCCGACCATGTCGGAGCTGTTGCCGACGTCGGACATCAGCATCAGCTTGGGCGTCTCGATGCCATTGGCAGCGAGGATGAAGGTGTCGCCCTCGACGCGCACCTCGTTGCCTTGCGGGTCCTTGTACAGCGCCGCGACTATCTTGCCGCCGTCGCCCTTTTCCAGCTTGAACACCACGGCGTTCTCGATCAGCCGGGCGCCGGCGGCCTCGGCCTTCTCGACGTGGACGATGCCGTTGTACATGGCGCCGATGGGGCAGATGGGCATGCAGTTGTTGTTGCCGCAGCAGGTCGGCCGGCCATCGTAGGGCCGGCTGTTGCGCGCCACCGGCTCGGTGACCACGCGGTAGCCGTTGGCGTTGAGCAGGGTCTTGATGCGCTGCTCGTTCCACGACAACGGCAACGGCGGCATCGGGTAGGGCTGGCTGCGCGGCGAATCGAGCTCTTCGTCACCCGGTCCCCAGACGCCCAGTTCCTCTTCGGCGCGCTGGTACCAGGGCTCCAGTTCGGCGTACTCGATGGGCCAGTCGCGGCCCACGCCGTAGAGGCTGAGCAGCTTGAAATCATTGGGCAGGAAGCGCCAGGCCGACGCCGCCCAGTGCCAGGTGGTCCCGCCCACGGCGCGAATGTACTGCACGTCGTAGGGGTGTTCGCCTTTCTGGATCAGGTAATGGTTGTCCGGCTTGAACTGCGGATGCGGCGCGTACGGGCTGGACGGGTAGGGCGCCTGGTTGTCGGACTTGTCCGCCTGGTTGCGGAAGCGCTCGACGATCTCCCAGCGCCCCATGCGCGGGCCGGCTTCGAGGATCAGCACATCCTTGCCGGCCAGCGCCAGCTGATGGGCGACCAGCGCGCCGGCGACGCCGGAGCCGACCACCACGAAATCGGCGCGTTGCGTATCGGCCATCCTCAGGCCCCCCGCTCGGTCGGTTGTGCCGCCCAGAAGCCGGGCTTGTTCGGGCAATAGCTGCGGATCACCAGCACGTCGTCCACGGCGCGGAACATCAGCGCCTGTTCGTAGGTGACCACTGTGGCGCTGGTGTCATCGCCGATCTGGCCCAGGTACCAGCCGCCGAGAATCTGCCGGGCCAGCCACTGCTGGCGCTCGGTCCAGGTGGCCGGCGCGTCGCCCAGGCGATCCAGCAGTTCCGCGAGACTCTGCCGCAGCGCCGTGTCGCGCTGGGCCAGGACGCCGAACAGGCGTTCGCCGATGCGCGGGTCGAGGTTGCTGCGGCCGGTCAGGCGCTGGGACAGGGTCATGAACTCGTCCAGCTCCGTCGCTGCCTGGGGCGTCAGCGCGGCCCAGGTGCGTGCGGCCGGGCTGAGCAGTACACCGCCCAGAGCGGCACTGGCGCACGCCACTGCCAGCAGGCGACGGCGCGAAAAAGGAAAGGCGGGCGGCTGTGCCTCGGACATGTCGACCTCTCTTGCAACAGACGAACGGTTGGGGAGCGCGGTCTGGCGCCGCTTGAATCGGGTGTTGGTCGGCCAGGGTGGCGAGACCGGGCCCAGGCCCTTAGTATTGCCGCTTGTTCAGATTCTGCCGGGCGAATCGTTCTGCCGGCGGCCCACCCCGGAGCCGCGCCGCAGAGCCGCACCGACCGGCTTTTGGGTGATACCTTCGCGATGAAACAGTACCTCGACCTCATGCGCCACGTGCGCGAACACGGCACCTTCAAGAGCGACCGCACCGGCACCGGCACCTACAGTGTGTTCGGCCACCAGATGCGCTTCGACCTCGCCGAAGGCTTCCCGCTGGTGACCACCAAGAAGTGCCACCTCAAATCGATCGTCCATGAACTGCTGTGGTTCCTCAAAGGTTCGACCAACATCGCCTACCTGAAGGAAAACGGCGTCTCGATCTGGGACGAATGGGCCGACGAGAACGGCGACCTCGGCCCGGTCTACGGCTACCAGTGGCGCTCCTGGCCGGCGCCGGACGGCCGCCATATCGACCAGATCGCCAACCTGATGGAGATGCTGAAGAAGAACCCGGACTCGCGCCGGCTGATCGTCTCCGCGTGGAACCCCGCGCTGATCGACGAAATGGCCCTGCCGCCGTGCCACGCGCTGTTCCAGTTCTATGTCGCCGACGGCAAGCTCAGCTGCCAGCTGTACCAGCGCTCGGCCGACATCTTCCTCGGCGTGCCCTTCAACATCGCCAGCTACGCGCTGCTGACCCTGATGGTCGCGCAGGTCGCGGGCCTGCAGCCGGGCGAGTTCATCTGGACTGGCGGCGACTGCCACCTGTACGCCAACCACCTGGAGCAGACCGACCTGCAGTTGACCCGCCAGCCGCTGCCGCTGCCCACCATGAAGATCAACCCCGAGGTGAAGGACCTGTTCGACTTCCGCTTCGAGGACTTCGAACTGGTCGGCTACGAAGCCCACCCGCACATCAAGGCGCCGGTCGCTGTCTGACCTGCCCTCGATGAAGAAGAGGCCGGCGCAATGCCGGCCTTTTTCGTTTCTGCGAGGCTGATCCCGTGGGAGCGGGCTCCGTCCGCGATGTGCTACCGGCCTGCTCGGAGCCGCCGGAAATCGATCGCGGATGAATTTACTCCCATGTTCCCTGCGCGCCGTGGCTTCCCATTCATCTGGTGAATGAGCGTTTCGCCTGGCGGTACAGGGTTTCAGGGGGTGTGTTGCGTTGCTATGCTCCCCGGGCTGGCCACTGAGCGGTGGCCTACGGATTTTCCGCACTACAACGACAAGACCGGGGACCGTCATGCAGCCTTTCAGCTTCGCCACCACCGCGCAGATCCTCTGCGAGAGTGGCTCCGCCGCCCGCCTGGGTGAACTCTGCCGCGAGCGCGGCGCCCAGCGCGTGCTTATCGTCACCGATCCCGGCATCACCCGCCTGAACATGCTCGACGGCGTGCTGCCCGGCTTCGCCAAGGCTGGCGTGGCGGTGGACGTCTTCGATCAGGTGGTGGCCGACCCGCCGGAAAGCGTCGTGCTGGCAGCCGCCGAGCAGGCTCGCAAGATGGCTGCGCAACTGGTGGTCGGCTATGGCGGCGGCAGCTCGATGGACGTCGCCAAGCTGGTGGCGCTGCTGGCGCATCCGTCGGCATCCCAGGGGCTGAAGGACATCTTCGGCGTTGGCAACGCTCGCGGCCCACGCCTGCCGCTGATCCAGGTGCCGACCACCGCGGGTACCGGTTCGGAAGTGACACCCATCGCCATCGTCACCACCGGCGAGACCACCAAGATGGGTGTGGTCAGCCCGCACCTGCTGCCGGACCTGGCCGTGCTCGACGCCGACCTCACCCTCGGCCTGCCGCCGGCGGTCACCGCCGCCACCGGCATCGACGCCATGGTGCACGCCATCGAGGCCTACACCAGCAAGCTGAAGAAGAACCCGCTGTCCGACCTGCTCGCCCGCGAAGCGCTGCGCCTGCTGGCGTTGAACCTCGACGAAGCCGTGCACAACGGCGGCAACCGCGAGGCGCGCCAGGCCATGCTGCTGGGCGCCTGCCTGGCCGGCCAGGCCTTCGCCAACGCCCCGGTGGCCGCCGTGCACGCGCTGGCCTATCCGCTGGGCGGGCACTTCCACATTCCCCACGGCCTGAGCAATGCGCTGGTGCTGCCCGAGGTGATCCGCTTCAATGCGCCCAATGCCGCGCCGCTCTACGCCGAGCTCGCGCCACTGCTGCTGGGCGAGCGCCTGCGCAGCGATGCCGACCGCACCGAGCAGTTCATCGCCGAGCTGGCCGACCTCAGCCCGCGCAGCGGCCTGCCGTCGCGCCTGCGCGATGCCGGCGTACCGGAGGCCAGCCTGCCGCGCCTGGCCGCCGATGCGATGTTGCAGCAGCGCCTGCTGGTGAATAATCCCCGCGAAGTCAGCGAGAGCGACGCGCTGGCCATCTACCGAGCCGCCTTCTGAGAACCCGATGAGCGAACAGCACCCCAGCCGCACCGACTACGCGCACTTCCAGCCGATCACCACCCGCTGGCACGACAACGATATCTACGGCCACGTGAACAACGTGACCTACTACGGCTTCTTCGACACAGCGGTGAACACCTACCTGATCGAGCGCGGTGGCCTGGATATCCACGGCGGCGAGGTGGTGGGCTTCGTGGTCAGCTCCAGCTGTGATTATTTCGCGCCGGTGGCCTTCCCCGAGCGCATCGAGGTCGGCCTGCGGGTCGGCAAGCTGGGCAACAGCTCGGTGCAGTACGAACTGGCGATCTTCCGCGAGGGCGATGAACTGGCCTGTGCGGCGGGCAAGTTCGTGCATGTGTTCGTTGACCGCGCGAGCAGCCGGCCGGTATCGATTCCTCCTGCGTTGCGGGAGGCGATGGAGGCGCTGGTACGCGTTTGACGGGCTCTTTGCGGGAGCGAGCCTGCTCGCGAACACGTCGCGCATCGGCGATGCCAGCAATTCCGTTCGCAAGCAAGCTCGCTCCTGCGACGATTACCTACCACCCCATCGGATAATGCTCGATCCGGCACGGCCGGCTGTTGCCGTCGCCCTTGCAGATGCCGTCCAGGTACTGGTAGCGCATCCACACCCGCTGTCCTGGCGCTGGCCAGTGCTTACGCGGGATCATGCTTTGCCAGTCGGCGCTTTCCGGCTCGAAGGCGATCAGCGCGCCCCGATTCGGGCAATCCGCGCCGGCGGCCCGTGGCTTGACCGACTCCACGCGGCCTTCCAGGCCCCGTACGGGCAGTTTGAGCGCCCCGATGATCTCCACTTCCATCTGGCAGACCTGCCAGTCCCCGGCGTGCGCGGTCTGCACGGCGCCAAGCGACAGCAGCAGACCGGCGGCAGCAAGCGCTTTCACGAATGACTCCTTGTGGCCAGTGATCCCTTCCCGACAAGCCTATACGAGGCTGGCCGGATGACATGGGGCTTGTCCCGGGTGGCGCGCCCGGCCTATGCTGGCCGCCGGTCGGCAGTTCACCCAGGCGTCGCCGCCTCCGTATGGAGAGCGCTAAACCTGCCACGCGGTTCCCCGCACCTTTGACGATCCGACACACTTTCCCAGTGCCGCATCGGAAGCCGGCGACCCCCGATCACCTCCTGCACGAGGTCTTGGCACGCAACGAGGATTGCACTGTGTCCAGGCAACGCTTGCCCTACCACGCCCCCGATATTTCGGTGCTGGCGAAATTCCTGACGCGACAATTGGACGAATCGCCCGAACGTCCCGGTCATGTGGAGATGCTCAACCTGCTGGCCCGCGCGGTTGGCTTCCGCAACTACCAGGCGCTGCGCGCCAGCCACCAGGCTGAGGCGCGCTTGGCCCGCGAAATAGAGCCCGAAGCCGTGGTGGATTTTCGCCGCGTCGAGCAGTGGCGGCGCTACTTCGATGAGGCCGGCTGCCTGCAACGCTGGCCGAAGAAACACAGCCACCGTGAGGCCTGCCTCTGGGTGCTGTGGTCGCGCTTGCCGGCGCGGCAAACGTGGAGTGAAAAGGACATCAACGGCCGCCTGCGTGCTCAGGAACGCCTGGGTGACCACCTGCTGCTTCGGCGCGCCCTGGTCGATGGCGGATGGCTGCAGCGCACCGACGATGGCGGTGAATACCGTCGCGTTGAGCGCCGACCGCCAACTGAGCTGAGTGCGCTGTTGTCCTGCTTGCCCGCCTGCGCCTAATCGGTCGGTCATGAACAAAAAAGCCCGCCAATCGGCGGGCTTTTTCACACGGGCATCGGTCAGTCGTCGTGATGCTTGTGTTTGTGCTTGTAGTGGCCTTTGCCCTTGTGGCGGTCGCTCTTGTGACCACTGCTGTGGTGGTCATCGTTGTCGTCGGCCAAGTGGTTGCCCAGCGCGCCGCCCGCCGCGCCGCCCAGGCCCGCGCCAATGGCGCCACCGGTGGAGCCACCGACCTTGTTGCCGATGACCGAGCCGCCTGCCGCACCCAGGCCGCCGCCAATGGCTGCCTCGGTCTTGTTGCCGTTCTTGGCACCCATCGCGCCGCCAGCTGCACCGCCTACGCCAGCACCGATGGCCGCGCCGGTGGAGCCACCCAGGGCGCCGCCCACCACGTTGCCCAGTGCGCCCCCGACACCGCCGCCAATGGCGGATTTGGTGTCGTCGGCGACGGCGTGGCTGGCCAGCAGGGCCAGTGCCAGAACAGAAAGAGTCTTACGCATGTTGCGAACCTGAAAGTAGAAAAGGAATGGGGAAATTGTCCCGCATAGAAAACAGCCGGGCAATGAGGCCCGGCTGTCAGTCGTCGTTTCCGTGGACTGATCGCGGTTAGCTATGCCGCGGATCAATCCCAGTCGCGATGGTGCTTGTGTTTGTGCTTGTACCAGCCGCGGTGACGACCGTTATCGTGCCAGTGGCGGTCGTAGCGACGATCGTCATAGCGCGCATGGCGGTAGCCGCGGCGACCATCGTAGTCGTCGTCATCGTCGCGGTTGCTGTCGGCGTAGTGGTTACCCAGTGCGCCACCGGCGCCACCACCCAGGGCCGCGCCGATCAGGCCGCCCGTGGTGCCGCCCATCTTGTTGCCCAGCACCTGGCCGCCCGCGGCGCCCAGGCCACCGCCGATGGCGGCTTCTGTTTTGTTGCCATGGCGTGCGCCCATGGCGCCGCCTGCTGCACCGCCAAGGCCACCACCAATGGCGGCGCCGGTGCTGCCGCCGACCGCCTGGCCGACCGCAGTGCCCAATACCCCGCCCAGGGCGCCACCGACGCCGGCACGGGTGTCGCCGTCCGCGAAGGCGGTGCCACCAACCAGCGCAAGAGACAACAGGAGCATCGAGGAGTACTTCATAGAGAGGATCTCTCTGTGGGGATGTTGGGGGTGATCCTCGGTTTGGGCGAAGGCTCTGGCAAGGGGGTTCCGACGAGTAACACGACTTTCATCAAATAATGCAAGTATTTGATTTTAGGTCAGAACTTTTTCGATTTTGGGCGGTCTGAGCGTTATTCCAGGGTTTCGCTTTTGATGTGTTTTTATCACAGAATGCCATTGAAATGATGGCTTTTCACGGAAAGCGTCCTTTTCCCTCCGAGTTTACCCTTCGGCCTTTTCCTACTTGATGCGCGTCTAGCGGATTTTTCGCAAGACGAGGCAAGGGTGCGTCCGAGAAAAGCTTCGCGAGCAAGCTCGCTCCTACTAAAGAGCAGCGGCTTTTCTGTAGGAGCTGGCTTGTTCGCGAACGGCGGTTGGATGGCGCCCCGGTGGGAGCGCCGTGAAGGGCATCACGCGATGCGCTGGCTCGGTCGCGCTTTCTCGAAGCGGATGGCGACGAACTTGGAGGTTGGCGTGTGGCTGCCGACCCCGTGGCTGTCCAGCGGCACCAGCGGGTTGGTCTCCGGGTAGTACGCCGCCGCCTGGCCGGCGGGAATGTCGTAGGCCAGCAGGGTGAAGCCGCTGACGCGGCGGTCCACGCCATCGGACCAGAGTGACACCATGTCCACTTTCTCGCCCGGCTCGAAGCCCAGGCGGCGGATGTCTGCCTCGTTGGCGAACACTACCTCGCGATGGCCGCGCACGCCGCGGTAGCGGTCGTCCAGGCCATAGATCGTGGTGTTGTACTGGTCGTGGGAGCGCAGCGTCTGCAGGATCAGGTGGGGCTCCTGGCCGGTCTCGCGGATCTTCGCGTGGACCAGGTCCGCTGGCAGCGGGTGGTGGTGGAAGTTGGCCTTGCCGCTGGCGGTGTTCCAGCGCCGCGAGCCCGCCGAGTTGCCCAGGTGGAAGCCGCCGGGGTTGGCCACACGGCGATTGAAGTCGCTGAAGCCGGGGATGGTGTCGGCGATCAGGTCGCGGATGCGGTCGTAGTTGGCGATCATCGCGTCCCAGTCCACCGGGTGGTTGCCCAGGGTGGCCTTGGCGATGCCGGCGATGATCGCCGGCTCCGAGCGCATCTGTTTTGACGACGGCTCCAGCTGCCCGAAGGATGCGTGGATCATGCTGAAGGAGTCTTCCACGGTCACTGCCTGCGGGCCTTCAGCCTGACGGTCGATGTCGGTGCGCCCCAGGCACGGCAGGATCAGCGCGTCGCCGCCCACGGTGAGGTGGCTGCGGTTGAGCTTGGTGCTGATCTGCACGGTCAGCGCGCAATTGCGCAAGGATTGATGAGTGCGCGGGCTGTCCGGGGTCGCCTGGGCGAAGTTGCCGCCCAGGCCGATGAAGACCCTGGCCCGCCCGTCGAGCATGGCGTTGATAGCCTCGACGGTGTTGTGGCCGTTCGCACGCGGCACCTTGAACTGGAAGCGCCGTTCGATGGCATCGAGCAGAGCGGCAGGCGGTCGGTCGTTGATGCCCATGCTGCGGTCGCCCTGCACATTACTGTGGCCGCGTACCGGGCACAGGCCGGCGCCGGGACGGCCGACGTTGCCACGCAGCAGTTGCAGGCTGACCAGTTCCTGGATGGTGGGCACCGAGTGATGGTGCTGGGTGATGCCCATGGCCCAGCAGACGATCACACGCTCGGCACGGCGGTACATGATCGCCGCCTGCTCGATTTCCTCGAGGCTCAGCCCCGACTGCTGGACGATGTGCTCCCAACTGGTGTCGTCCACCACGGCCAGGTAGGCATCGACGCCCTGGGTATGCTCGGCGATGAAGGCGTGGTCGAACACTGCCGGCTGGCCCTTGGCCTGGGCTTCGCGTTCCCATTGCAGGAGGAACTTGGCGATGCCGCGCACGGCGGCCATGTCGCCACCCAGTGCCGGGCGGAAGAAGGCCGTGTTCAGCGGCTCGGAGCCATTGGTGAGCATTTCCAGCGCGTGCTGCGGGTGCTGGAAGCGCTCCAGGCCGCGCTCCTTGAGCGGGTTGAAGGCGACCACCTGGGCGCCGCGCTTCACCGCCTCGCGCAGCGGTTCGAGCATGCGCGGGTGGTTGGTGCCGGGGTTCTGGCCGAAGACGAAGATCGCATCGGCGTGCTCGAAGTCATCGAAGGTCACGGTGCCCTTGCCGATGCCGACGCTCTGGCCCAGGGCTACGCCGCTGGCCTCGTGGCACATGTTCGAGCAGTCGGGGAAGTTGTTGGTGCCGAAGGCGCGGACGAACAGCTGGTAGAGGAAGGCCGCCTCGTTGCTGGCCCGACCGGAGGTGTAGAACTCGGCCTGGTCGGGGCTTTCCAGCGCATTCAGGTGCCGGGCGATCAGGGCGAAGGCGTCGTCCCAGGCGATTGGCTGGTAGCGGTCGGTGGTGGGGTCGTAGCGCATCGGCTCGGTCAGGCGGCCCTGGTATTCGAGCCAGTAGTCGCTCTGCTCGCGCAGCGAAGTAACGCTGTGACGGGCGAAGAAGGCTGGGTCCACGCGGCGCTTGGTGGCCTCCCAGTTCACTGCCTTGGCGCCGTTCTCGCAGAACTTCACCCGCCCGTCTTCGGGGGAGTCGCCCCAGGCGCAGCCAGGGCAGTCGAAGCCACCGTTCTGGTTGGTCTTGAGCAGGGCGCGCAGGTTCTTGAACGGCTGTTTGCTGTCCAGCCAGAAGCGCGTGACGCTGATCAGCGCGCCCCAGCCGGCGGCGGCGCCCTTGTAGGGTTGGTAGCGGGGGTTTTCTTGCTGCAGGCTCATGGAATCTCTTTCGTTCAGGCGGCTGGTGGCGCCGGGCTGTAGACCCGGGGCGGGCTGCGATGGGGCAGGTGGATCAGGTTCAGGTTGTGCTCGCGGGCCCACTGCACGGTGAGCGAGGTGGGAGCGGACAGGCTGACCAGGGTGGGGAGCCCGGCGCGCACGGCCTTGTGGATAAGTTCCAGGCTGCAGCGGCTGGTCACCACGGCGAAGCCGCCGGCCAGCTCCAGGCGCTGGCGCTTGAGCGCGCCGACCAGTTTGTCGAGGGCGTTGTGGCGGCCGATATCCTCGCGGCACAGGCGAATCTCGCCGGCGGCATCGACGAACAGCGCCGCATGCAGAGCGCCGCTGCGCCTGCCGATCTCCTGCACGGCATTGACCCGCTCGCGCAGGTTGTCGAAATGGACGGCGGGTGGCAGGGGAGCGCGCGGCAATACCGGCAGGCCGGGCAGCGCCTGGTCCAGGGCCTCGACGCCGCACAGGCCGCAGCCGGTGTTGCCGGCCAGTTGCCGGCGCTGGTCCTTGAGGGCCCAGAAGGCGCGATTGCTGACCTGCACCTCGGCGGTAATGGCCTCGCCATGTGCCGTCAGGCTCACGTCATAGATGTCGTCGATGGACTCGATGAGGCCGGCACCGAGGCTGAAACCGTGGACGAAGTCTTCCAGGTCGTTCGGCGAGACCATCATCACGGCCTGGCTGAGGCCGTTGTAGGCGATGGCCAGGGCGGTTTCCCCGGCCAATGCGGCGCGGCCGCCGGCTCCTTGCGGGGTGAGTTCGACGTAGCTGTAGCCGTCGGCAGGCACGGCGGCATCCCGGACCGCGGCGCTGGCCGGGCGGGTGATCAGGCAAGGCATGGGCTGAGCCCTGTGGTTCTAGTAATACAACCAGCCTATGCCGATGCCGGGGCAGCGTCTAATGGCTGCTGTCGATGTTGTGATAGATGCGGTTTATCGGTCGGGCGAGTCGCTGCCCAGCAAGGCCGCTGCTTCGCGGAAGCAGGCTTCGGCCAGCGCGGAGCGTGGTTCGCTGCGGCGCAGGATCAGCCCGAGTGGCGACAGGGTGCGCGCGTCGTCGATCGGGGTCAGCACGAAGTGCTCACCCTGGGCGTCCAGCCCGCTGCCCAGCGGCATGATCGCGCAGCACAGCCCGCGCTCGACGGCTTGCACCAACTGATGCACGGCGTCGGTTTCCAGGCGTGCCCGAGGCGCCAGGCCGCGGCTGCGGAAGCCGTGGTCGATGGACTGGCGGAAGTGCATGCCGGACGAGAGCAGGCCCAGCGGCAGCTCCGCCAGTGCGTCCCAGCTCAGGCTCGGACCGTCGATCTGGAAGTGCCGGCGGTCGTGCAGCAGGCCCATGCGGGTAGCGGCCAGTTCGAGGCTTTCGAAATGTTCGCGGTCGAGGCGGTCGAGGTACGACAGGCCAAGGTCCAGCTGGTTGCGGCCGAGGCCTTCGAGGATGTTCTCCGAACTCAGGGCGAACAGCTGGAAGCGCAGTTCCGGGTGGCGCTGGGCGAACAGCTCGATCAGCTGCATGGGGTCGAAGCCTGCCAGCGGCACCACGCCCAGGCGCAGGGTGCCGACCAGTTGGCCGCGGCAGGCCGCCGCTTCTGCGTAGAGCCCGTCATGCGCAGCCAGCAGGCTCCGGGCCCAGGCGAGTACGCGCTCGCCGGCCTCGGTGAAACCCTCGAAGCGCTGCCCACGGCGCACCAGTTCAAGGCCCAGTTCCTCCTCCAGGCTGCGTACCCGCATCGACAGCGTTGGCTGAGTGACGTGGCAGCGTGCCGCCGCCTGGCCGAAGTGCCGTGTCTCGTCCAGCGCGCAGAGGAATTTCAGCTGCTTGATGTCCATCGGCGGGAAGGCTCCGGGGCGTTCTGTCGGGTTAAGGCGGGATTAGGAGTATTCCGTCAGGCACTGCGGAAGTCGGCGACTAGACTCCAGGGGCGCGCGGTCTGCCCAATGCCGGCCGCCTGTCACTGTAACCGTAGGGAGGTTGGAAATGGGCATTTTTGCGTTCGTGAAGGAAGCCGGCGAGAAGCTGTGGGAAAGCATCGTGGGCCAGGAGGCGCAGGCCGCCGAATCGCTCAAGGACCACATCGCCAAGGTGGGCCTGGGCAACCCGAACATCCAGGTCAGCGTCGAGGGCGACAAGGTGATCGCCACCGGTGAAGTGGCCAGCCAGGAAGAGAAGGAGAAGATCCTGCTGGCGCTGGGCAACGTCGCGGGCGTGTCGGGTGTGGAAGACCACATCACCGTCGCTACGCCGGCTGCCGAGGCGCGTTTCGTCACCGTGAAGAAGGGCGATACGCTCAGCGCCATCGCCAAGGCGGAGTACGGCAACGCCAACCTCTACAACAAGATTTTCGAGGCGAACAAGCCGATGCTCAGTCATCCGGACAAGATCTATCCCGGCCAGGTGCTGCGGATTCCGGAGTGATGTCCCCGAGCCCGGCCCAGTGCCGGGCTCGTTGTTTCTGCGCCCCTCACAAGCCTTCGAGCAGTGCCCGGTAGTCTTCCTGGGCAGCGAATTCCTCGGTGTCCTTCGGCCCCTGGCGGCTGTCGGGCTGGCGTACCGCAAGCAGATGGCCGATGCCGAAGGTCCGCGCCGCGCGCAGGATCGGCAGGCTGTCGTCGATGAAAAGGCTGCGCGCCGGGTCGAAGTCGACGTCCGCACGCAGTGCCTGCCAGAACTGCTGGTCTTCCTTGGGGAAGCCGTAGTCATGGGAGCTGATCAACCGATCGAGCCAGGGCGCCAGCTCCACTCGTTGCATCTTCAGCGACAGCGAATCGCGGTGCGCATTGGTGATCAGCACCGCGCGCCTGCCGTGCTCGCGCAGTTGCGCAAGGAAGAAATCGGCGTCCGGACGCAGTGCGATCAGGTGGGCGACCTCGCGCTTGAGGTCCATGATCGACAGCTTGAGCTCGCGGCTCCAGAAGTCCAGGCAATACCAGTTGAGCAGCCCGGCGTTGTCACGGAACAGCGGCAGCAGTTCGGCATCGGCCTGGGCGCGGCTGATGCCGTGGTGCTCGGCGTACCGTTGCGGCAGGTGTTCGAGCCAGAAGTGGTTGTCGAAATGCAGATCGAGCAGGGTGCCGTCCATGTCGAGCAGGACGGTATCGATCCGGTTCCAGGGCAGGCGTGGCATGCTGGGCTTTCGCAGAAGGGTGTCGCAATTGCGCCGCCGATGGACGGAATCGGCGCGATATCTGACACGGAGAATCGGAAAAGGCGGGTTATCATAGCCGACCCGGCCACCCCCAGGAGTCGCCCCATGCGTCAGAAACCCACGGTCCTCGCTCGAGAGATCGTTGCCAGAAGCCGGCTTTTCGCCGTCGAGGAGCTGCAGTTGCGCTTCTCCAATGGCGTCGAACGGACCTACGAGCGCCTGGTTGGTAAGGGGCAGGGCTACGGTGCTGTGATGGTGATCGCCATGCTCGACGGCGAGCACGCCGTGCTGGTGGAGGAGTATTGCGCCGGGGTCGACGAATACCAGCTTTCGTTGCCCAAGGGCCTGGTGGAGCCGGGTGAGGACATCCTCGACGCCGCCAACCGCGAGCTGAAGGAAGAAGCCGGTTACGGCGCCCGTCAGCTGGAATACATCACCGAGCTGTCCCTGTCGCCCGGCTACATGAGTCAGCGCATCCAGGTGGTGCTCGCCCGTGACCTCTACGAAGAATCGCTGCCCGGCGACGAACCCGAGCCTATGGGCGTGGACAGGATCAGCCTGCGCGAGCTCTCCAGCCTCGCGCAGAATGCCCAGTTCAGTGAAGGGCGTGCCCTGGCCGCGCTCTACCTGGTGCGCGACCTGCTGACCCAACGAGGGGAGTTCCAGCCGTGATGAATGCCTTCCTGCCTGCCGTGATCGACCTGGTGCACAAGGCGGGCGATGTGATCCTGCCGTTCTGGCAGGGCGACCTGGATGTCCAGAGCAAGTCCGACGAATCGCCGGTGACCGCCGCCGACCTGGCCGCCCACCGCCTGCTGGCCGACGGCCTGCGCGCGCTGGCGCCGGATGTGCCGGTGTTGTCCGAGGAGGATTGCGACATTCCCCTGGAGCAACGGGCCCAGTGGAGCCGCTGGTGGCTGGTGGACCCGCTGGACGGCACCAAGGAGTTCATTTCCGGCAGTGACGAATTCACCGTCAACGTCGCGCTCATCGAGCACGGGCGCGTGATCTTCGGCGTAGTCGGTATCCCCGCCAGCGGCCGCTGCTACTACGGTGGTACCGGCCTTGGCGCCTGGCGCGAAGAGCGTGGCGGCGAGCCCGAGGCCATCGAGGTACGCAGCAGCCCGGAAGATGTCTTTACCGTGGTGGCCAGCAAACGCCATTCCAGCCCGCAGCAAGAAAGCCTGCTGTCCGGCCTCGCGCAGCGCTTTGGCGACCTGAACCTGGCCAACATCGGCAGTTCGCTGAAGTTCTGCCTGCTCGCCGAAGGCTCGGCGGACTGCTACCCGCGCCTGGCGCCAACCAGCCAGTGGGACACGGCAGCCGCCCAGGGTGTGCTGGAAGGCGCCGGCGGCGAGGTGCTGGATACCAAGGGCGAGCCTTTTACCTACGGGGCGCGGGAAGGTTTTCTCAACGAGTCCTTCCTGGCGCTGCCCAAGGCGGCCGAATGGCGCGACGATCTGATCCAGCTGGCCCGCGCGCTGGACTGAACCTACAGAAAAGCTCCTACGCAGTAGTGATCCATGCCCGAATTACCTGAAGTCGAAACCACCCGCCGGGGCATAGCGCCCCATCTCGAAGGCCAGCGCGTCAGCCGCGTGGTCGTCCGTGAGCGTCGTTTGCGCTGGCCGATTCCCGAGGACCTCGACGTACGTCTGTCCGGGCAGCGCATCGTGCAGGTGGAGCGGCGTGCCAAGTACCTCTTGCTCAATGCCGAAGTGGGCACGCTGATCAGCCACCTGGGCATGTCCGGCAGCCTGCGCCTGGTGGAGTGCGGCACGCCGGCAGCGCGCCACGAGCATGTGGATATCGAGCTGGAATCAGGCATGGCGCTGCGCTACACCGACCCGCGCCGCTTCGGTGCGCTGCTCTGGAGTCTGACGCCGCTGGAACATGAACTGCTGCGTCACCTGGGCCCGGAGCCGCTGACCGACGCCTTCGAAGGTGAGCGACTGTTCCAGCTGTCGCGCAACCGCAGCATGGCGGTGAAGCCCTTCATCATGGACAACGCTGTGGTGGTCGGGGTGGGCAACATCTACGCCACCGAGGCGCTGTTCGCCGCCGGCATCGACCCGCGCCGCGAGGCGGGGACCATCTCGCGGGCGCGCTACGTGAAGCTTGCCCAGGAGATCAAGCGAATCCTTGCCATTGCCATCGAGCGCGGCGGTACCACGCTGCGCGATTTCGTCGGCGGCGACGGCCAGCCCGGCTACTTCCAGCAGGAACTCTTCGCCTACGGGCGCGGTGGCGAACCCTGCAAGGTCTGCGGCTCGACCCTGCGCGACGTGCGCCTCGGCCAGCGCGCCAGCGTCTACTGTCCGCGCTGCCAACGCTGAGGCCGCGGGGCCGCCGTTAAGCTGCCGCCCCGATCTGCCACTCCACCTTCTGCCATAACAACAATGGCCCCCGACGAAGGGGCTACAGGTGATTCATGTCCGGTAACTATCTGCCCCGCAACCCATTCGCCGAGGCACTCGGCCACAGCATGCTGCGCGTGGCCGGCTGGCGTATCGAAGGCGCGCTGCCGCCACTCGACAAGTTCGTGGTGATCGGCGCGCACCACACCTCCAACTGGGATTTCGTGTTGTTTCTCGCGGTCAAGTTCGTGCTGCGGCTGAACGCCCGTTGGTTCGGCAAGCACACCCTCTTCCGCGCGCCCTTCGGCGCACTGATGCGCCGCTGGGGCGGCATCCCGATCCAGCGCCATCTCAAGCTGAACACGGTGGACCAGGCAATCCAGGCCTTCCGCGACAACCGCGAGATGATGCTGATCCTCTCCCCGGAGGGTACGCGTCGTAAGGTCGAGCGCTGGAAAATGGGCTTCTACCACATCGCCCGTGGCGCGGGTGTCCCCATCGTCCTGGCGGCGCTGGATTATCCCGGCCGGCGCATCGTGATCGGCGAACCTTTCTGGCCCACCGGCGACGAGTCAGGGGACCTTCGGCGGATGCAGGCCTTTTACCGGCCATTCGTACCGAAAAAGCCGGAATACGCATTCTTCGGCGATTGAAGGCTGTCACGCGACAAGTCATGGAGCGCTGTTATAGTTATGGCAGTCTGCCTGCCCAACTAAACAAAAAAGGACTTCCTTCCATGAACCTGTTCCGCACCACCGCCACTGCAATGGCACTGACCTGCGCATTCTCGGTGCTGCCGGCCGTTGCTCAGGACGCGGTGAGCAACGTCAGTGGCGACCCGACCTACACCGTAGAGGCCCCGCCGGCCTACGCGATGATGGGCGACCTGATTTTCGCTCGTCCGCTGCTGATCGCCGCCACCGTGGTGGGCACCGCTGCTTTCGTGGTGACCCTGCCATTCAGCGCGGCCGGCGGCAATATCAAGGAAGCTGGCCAGGCGCTGGTCGTCGATCCGGGCAAGGCCGCCTTCGTGCGCTGCCTGGGCTGCACCACCAGCGGCTACAAGAAAGACTGATCCGTCGTCCCGTTCCGGGGCGGCTTGGCCGCCTCGCCGGCCCGGCTTGCCGGGTGAGTCCTGTGGGTAGACCATGAACCTGAGCGGCCTGAAGAAGCACCTGCGTCCGCTGCTTCTGCTGCTGGTCGCTATAGTCCTGGGCTACACCTTCTGGTCCAGTGCCGGCCTGCTGCAGTTGGGAGCGGGCCTGGCGCTGTTCCTGTTCGGCATGCAGTGCCTGGAAGAAGGGCTGCGCGATCTTGCCGGCAGCCAACTCGAGCGCTGGCTGGAAAAGAGCACCGCGACGCGTGGCAAGAGCCTGCTGTTCGGCCTCTTCGGCACCTTCCTGCTGCAATCCTCGACGCTGGTTTCGCTGCTCACCATCGCCTTCATCAGCACCGGGCTGATCCAGCTGGCGGGGGGAATCGCGATCCTGTTCGGCGCCAACCTGGGGGCCACCAGCGGTATCTGGCTGCTGGCACTGGCCGGGCAGAATCTCAGCCTGAGTCCGCTGGCGCTGCCATTGCTGGTGTTCGGCATCCTGCTGGGTTTCAACGGCGCCAAGAGCAAGGCCGCCGGGCGCATCCTGCTGGGGATCGCCTTCATCTTCCTGGGCATCGACCAGATCAAGGAAGGCTTCCAGAGCTTCGGCGATGCCATGGACATGAGCGAGCTGCGTGCCGAAGGCATGCTCGGCGCACTGCTGTTCGTGACCTTCGGCCTGCTCATCACCGTGGTCCTGCAATCCAGCCACGCCACGCTGATGCTGACCCTGGCAGCCCTGGCCGGCGGGCAACTGGAGCTGGGCCAGAGCCTGGCCATCGCCATCGGCTCGAATGTCGGCAGCAGCGTCACCACGGCCTTCGTCGGCTCCCTGGGCGGCAACCGCAGCGGGCAGCGGCTGGCGCTGGCCCATGTACTGTTCAATGTCGTGACCGGGGTGCTGGCCTTCCTGCTGTTGTCGCCCTTGACCTGGCTGGTGCACTGGCTGGTGACGCCGCTGGGCCTGGCGGACAACCCGATGATCCAGCTGGCGCTGTTCCATACGCTGTTCAACGGCATGGGCGTGGCGTTGTTCTGGCCGTTGCAGGGCGCGTTGGCCAATGCCCTGGTGCGCTGGTTGCCGGAAGTGGAGGAGCCGGCCGTGCTGATCACCGACATGGCGCCGGCCATGCCGAGCATCGAGCGCACCCATGCGCGCTACCTCAACGAGCGCGCGCTGGATTCCGCCGATGCCGCTGCCAGCGCGGTACTCCAGGAACTCCGACATCTCGGCCGGTTGAGTATCGAGGTGATCTGCCACGCGCTCTACCTGCCGGTGGACATGCTCAGCCAGCCGCGCATCGACGAGAACGAGCTGCGCGCGGCGCCCGACCGCCATGCGCTGGGCGCGGAAGTGCTCTACCAGCGCCATATCAAGGGAGTTTATGGCGATCTGCTGAGCTTCATGGGGCGCCTCGAAGTTCCTCTGGACGAGGAACACCAGCGCTTCTGGCTGTCCTGCCAGGTGGTGGCGCTACAGCTGGTGGATGCCGTGAAGGACGCCAAGCATCTGCAGAAGAACCTGGGGCAGGCTCTGCAGGGCGAGCCTTCGGTGCTGCGCGATACCTATGTCGAGCTGCGCCGGCATCTGATCGCGATGCTGCGGGAAGTACGTGCGCTGGGTTCGCTGATTGGCGGCGATCTACCGCAAGAGGCGCTGGCGGCACGCCTGCAGCTGCTCGACGAAAGCGCCGCCGAATTCGACGGTGCCTTCCGCCAGCGTCTGTTCGCTGCGGTGCGCCGGCACGAGCTGGATGGCCTGCAGATGAGCTCGCTGATGAACGATCTGGGCTACGTCAGCCGCATCATCCAGAGCCTGCGCAATGTGCTGCAACTGGGCACCGAGCATGGCCTGTTCGAGCCGGGCGAGGACGAAGCGCCCGGCCTCATCCTGCCCTGAGGAATCCCTGGTCAGCGCAGCGGTGCCGCCAGTTCGGTGGCCAGGCCGATGCCGCGCGGATCGCTGGCGGACTGCACCTCGCCGGACTTCTTGTTCCACAGCAGGACCTGCTGGTTGCCATAGGCGCGACCCACATCCTTGAGCGTGTAGCCACGGCGCTGCAGGTCGGCCGCTTCGGCAGCGCTGAAGGCGCGTGGTTCGTGCTCGATCACGTCCGGTAGGAACTGGTGGTGGTAGCGCGGCGAAGAGACCCAGCGCTGCACCGGCTTGCCGTCCAGGTAATCGAGCATCGCCAGCAACACCATGCTGGGAATCCGGCTGCCGCCGGGCGTGCCGAAGGCGGCCAGCTCGGTGGGGCTTTCGATGAAGCTCGGGCTCATGCTCGACAGCGGGCGCTTGCCGGCGGCCACCGCGTTGGCCTGGCTGCCGGCCAGCTGGTAGGCGTTGGCGCCGCTGACGTCGGTGGCGAAGTCGTCCATCTCGTCATTGAGCAGCACGCCGGTGCCGGGCACGGTGAAGGCTGCGCCGAAGGGCAGGTTGACCGACAGCGTGGCAGCAACGGCGTTGCCGTCGGCGTCCATTACCACGAAGTGGGTGGTGTGATCGCCCTCGCGCCAGGCGGGCGCGGGTGGCAGCGAAGAGCTGGGCGTGGCGCGTTGCGGATCGATGCCGGCGGCCAGGCGCTTCAGGTAATCCGGTGCGAGCAGTTGGTTGACCGGGTTGGCGACGCGGTCCGGGTCGCCCAGCAGGCCACGGTCGCGGTAGGCGCGGCGCAGGGCTTCGACGACGTAGTGGACGCGCTGCACGGGTTCGGCCTTCTGCCAGGGCAGCTGCTGCAGCATGCCCAGGCTCTGCGCGAGGGCGACGCCACCGGCGGAGGGCGGCGGGGCGCTGATCAGTTCCTTGCCGTCGGCCAGCGGGTAGCGCAGCGCCTGGCGCTCGACGGTGCGGTAGCTGGCGAGGTCCTCCAGGCTCCACACGCCACCGGCGGCGCGCACGCCTTCCACCAGCTTCTGCGCGGTCTCGCCTTCGTAGAAGCCGATGCGACCATAGCGCGCGAGTTTCTCCAGGGTGTTGGCCAGTTGCGGCTGGCGCATCAGGCTGTATTCCTCGGGCAGGTTGCCCTGGTCGAGGAAGATGCGTGCGGTCTCACGGTCCTGGCGCATCGCGTCGAGACGCCAGGAGGCGCGGTCGATGTAGACACGGTCGATGGACACGCCATCGGTGGCCAGGCGGATCGCCGGCACCAGGTTGTTCGCCAGGGTCTTGCGGCCGTAGCGGCTGGTGATGTCCGCCAGGGCGGCGGGCAGGCCGGGGATGCCGGCGGCCAGAGGGCCGTTGAGCGACAGCTGCGGATCGACCTTGCCGTTGCGCTCGTACATCCGCGCGTGAGCGGCCAGTGGCGCGCGCTCGCGGGCGTCGATGAAATGGTAGGTCGGCGGGCTGCCGGCCTTGCGCAGCAGGAAGAAACCGCCGCCGCCCAGGCCTGAGCCGTAGGGTTCGGCCACCGCCAGCGCGGCGGCGATGGCCACGGCGGCGTCGAAGGCGTTGCCGCCGTCGGCGAGTGTTTCAAGGCCCGCGACAGTGGCGGACGGATGCGCCGTGGCGACGCTGGCCTGGGCCGGGTGTTCCGCGGCGTGCAGCGCGAAGCTGAGCAGCAGCAGGCTGCAGAAGCCGAGCAGGGAGGCGCGGGAGCGGGAGTTCAACGAGGACATGGCATCTCACGAACCGCCGGCATTGCCGGCTGGAAAACCAAATGGGGCGAAGGTGGAGGATAGACAATCCACGGCGCCGCAGGTTTGTGAGAACTCAATGAAAAAGTGTCGAATCGCGCGAAGTCAGGCCTTGCCGGTGAGCTTCTTGTACTTCTCCATCAGCTCTTCCTTGCTCTCGACATGGGTTTCGTCGAGGGGAATGCAGTCGACCGGGCAGACCTGCTGGCACTGCGGCTCGTCATAGTGGCCGACGCATTCGGTGCACAGGTTCGGGTCGATGACGTAGATCTCCTCGCCCTGGGAGATCGCGGCATTGGGGCACTCGGGTTCGCAGACGTCGCAGTTGATGCAATCGTCAGTGATTTTCAGGGACATCGATACAACTCCAACCAGGGCGGCTGCCATGGCGATCGGTAGCAACAAGGATGAAATTGTGCCGTATCGGCGCGCGCAGTGCACGCAGTCAGGGAGTCAACTGACGGAAACCGCCATCCTTGGCGGCGTGCGGATCAGCGCTTGAAGCGCTCGGCCAGGGCGCTGGCCACCGCGGGATGGACGAATTTGGTGATGTCGCCGCCCAGGGCCGCGATCTCGCGCACCAGGGTGGAGGAGATGAAGGAGTACTTCTCCGACGGCGTGAGGAACATGCTTTCCAGGTCAGGTGCGAGCTGGCGGTTCATGTTGGCCAGCTGGAACTCGTACTCGAAATCCGACACCGCGCGCAGGCCGCGCAGCAGGATGTTCGCATTCTGCTCCTTGGCGAAATGCGCGAGCAGCGTGGAGAAGCCGACGACTTCTACATTGGGCAGGTGCGAGGTGACCTGGCGGGCCAGCTCGACGCGCTGTTCCAGCGGGAACAGGGGATTCTTCTTGGGGCTGGCGGCGACGGCAATGATCACCTGGTCGAACAGTCGCGAGGCGCGTTCGACCAGATCGGCATGGCCTTTGGTGATGGGGTCGAAGGTACCCGGGTACAACACTCGATTCATCGCGGCGTCCTGGTCGGCTCTTGTTGGCAGGCGGGTGCAATAGCGGGCGGATGGTAACGCAGCATGTCCGTGGGGCCAAGCGACCTTGGTAGTGCTTCTGTGAACGGACTACCTGAGATTGGCGGCGAGAGACCCATGAGTCACGCACAAGCCCCGTGCCAGAGCCCGTGCGCGGTTTTTTGCGCGGCAAACCAGGTAGGGGCGAGCTAGCTCGCTCCTACGAAGAGCAATTGCGCAGGGAGCGTCAACCCAGCCGCTTGGCCAGGGCGTCGGCCAGTTGCGCGGTGAGGCCGTAGACCGAGAGCTGCGGGTTGGCGCCGATGCTGGTGGGGAACAGCGAGCCATCGTGGATCGACAGGTTCTCCAGCTGGTGGTGGCGGCCGAGGCTGTCGCACACCGACTGCTTCGGGTCCTCGCCCATGGCGCAGCCGCCCATCACGTGGGCACTGCCCAGGCGGGTGCGGTACAGCTCCAGGCTCAGGCTGTCGATCAGCTCGTGTGCTTCCTTGGCAGTCTTAACGTAGCCGGCGTCGGCGTGCAGCGGCAGCACGGCCTTGGCGCCAGCGGCAAACTGGATGTCGGCCATGGTGTGGAAGGCGCGGCGGATACCGTCCCAGGTGTAATCGGTCATCTGGTAGTCGAGCACCGGGGTATCGTCACCGCGCAGGCTGACGGAGCCCACTGCGCTGTCCGGATGGAAGCCGTCGCGCATCAGCGCGAGGATCACGTTGGTGTGCGGCAACTGCTCCATGCGCAGCGCATTGTCTTCGCCGAAGCGGCCGAGCAGGGTGGCGCTGAGCGCCGGTTGCAGCGGCGGTACTTCCAGCTTGTAGGACATGCGTCCGGTGGCGCCGTCGTCCCATTGGAAGTGGTCGGAATAGATCGACTGCGGTGCGCCGTAGAACGGGTTGATCACTTCGTCGAACAGGGCGGCGCTGAAGTTCACCGTGTGCAGGAAGGTGCGCTGGCCGACGCGGCCGTTCGGGTCCGGCGCCTTGGAGCGCAGGAGGATCGCCGGGGTATTGATGCCGCCGCCGGAGAGCACGTAGTGACGCGCCTTGATGGTGATCTTGCGGCCGGTGGGGGCGACGCAGCGCTCGTCCATGGCCGAGCATTCCAGGCCGCTGACCTTGTTGCCGTCGAGCAGCAGGCGGTCGGCGCGGGCGAGGAACAGCAGTTCGCCGCCTTTCTCCAGGGTGGCCGGAATGGTGGTGACCAGCATCGATTGCTTGGCGTTGGTCGGGCAGCCCATGCCGCAGTAGCCGATGTTCCAGCAGCCACGGACGTTGCGCGGGATGACCTTCCAGTGCAGGCCGAGCTTCTCGCAGCCGTTGCGGATCACGTCGTTGTTGGCGTTGGGCGGCATGATCCAGGGCGCGACGCCCAGGCGCTGTTCCATCTTCTCGAACCAGGGCGCCATTTCGGCGACGCTGTGGCCCTTCACGCCGTGTTCCTTGGCCCAGTGTTCCAGGGTCGGCTCGGGGGTGCGGAAGCTGGACGTCCAGTTGACCAGGGTGGTGCCGCCCACGGCGCGGCCCTGGAGGATGGTGATGGCGCCGTCCTTGCTCATCCGGCCGATGCCTTCCTGGTACAGGTTCGGGTAGGCGTCGGCTTCCTGCATCTTGAAGTCGCTGCTGGTCTTGAGCGGGCCTTCTTCCACCAGCAGCACCTTGTAGCCGGCGGCGCTGAGGGTTTCGGCAGTGGTGCCGCCGCCGGCGCCGGTGCCGACGATCACCACGTCGGCCTCCAGGGTCAGGTCCTTGTCCAGGCGCGAGCCGTTGTGGACTTTCCAGCCGCGGGCCAGGCCCTCGGCGAACAGATCGGGTACGGGCATCGGAAATCTCTCAGGCGAATTCTTGTTGTTCTGGCGAAATCAGATTTTCGGCGGGCCGGGGTAGCCGCAGTGGCCCCAGGATTCCGGGCGGCTGTACCAGGCCATCATCACCAGTTGCAGCAGCGAGCTGTGGCCCATCTTCAGCAGGGAGATGAAGCTGTTCTGCCAGTGGTTCAGGAAGTTCTGCACATCCTGCGCGCTGGCGTTGTCCCAGCTGCCCCAGATGCCGGTGAGCGGCCCGCGGGTGATCGGCAGGGCGAGCACGTCGAACAGCTGCACGGTGAGCTTGAGCATTTCCGGGGAGAGGTGGTTGAGGTTGTTGTCCAGGCTCTGGAGGGTGCCTTTGACCGCCTCGGCCATGCGCTCGGCGGGCACGGCGCCGGCCAGCATCACCGGGACCAGCGCGCGCAGGAACGGCAGGTCGGAATCGCGCAGCACGGCAAAGCCATTGGCCGGAGTGCTGGCGGAGCAGCCGCTGAGGCTGGCGGTAACGCCCGCCGTGGCGAGGAAGGCCCCGCCCAGCAGGCCGATCTTGAGCACGCCGCGCCGGGAGAGTCCCGGCGCGCTCAGGGAGGTGTCTGTCATTCTTGTTTTTTCACCTGTGTCTTGGAGGGTGCCGGTCAGCGAATGAACAGCTTGTAGACCAGCTTCTGCAGCGATTTACCGTAGGGTGGGTAGATCACCCGCGCAGCGTTGAAGCGCGGCTTGCTGAATACGCCCTTGGCCTTGGAGAAGGTCAGGAAGCCTTCGTGGCCGTGGTAGTGGCCCATGCCGGAGGGGCCGACGCCGCCGAAGGGCATGTCGTCCTGGGCGACGTGCAGCAGGGTGTCGTTGAGGCACACGCCGCCGGAGTGGGTCTGCGCCAGTACGTGGTCCTGCTCGCGCTTGTCATAGCCGAAGAAATACAGGGCCAGCGGCCGATCGCGCTCGTTGATGTAGCTGAGCGCCTGGTCGAGGGTCTGGTAGGGGATCACCGGCAGCAGCGGGCCGAAGATCTCTTCCTGCATGATCTTCATCTCGTCGGTCACGTTCAGCACCAGCGCCTGCGGCAGGCGGCGGCCCTGGGCCTGCGGGAACAACGGGATGACGGTGGCGCCGCGGGCCTGGGCGTCGGCGAGGTAGCCGTTCAGGCGCGACAGCTGGCGCTCGTTGATGATCGCGGTGTAGTCCGGGTTGTTTTCCAGTGTCGGGAAGAAGCCCTGGACCACCTGGCGGTAGCTCTCGACGAACTCGTCGACGCGGTTCTGCGGCACCAGCACGTAGTCCGGTGCCACGCAGGTCTGCCCGGCGTTGAGCGTCTTGCCGAAGGCGATGCGCTCGGCGGCGTCCTTCATCGGCACGCTGGCCGAGACGATGGCCGGCGACTTGCCGCCCAGTTCCAGGGTCACCGGGGTGAGATTCTCGGCGGCGGCGCGCATCACGTGCTTGCCGACGCTGGTGGCACCGGTGAACAGCAGGTGGTCGAAAGGCAGCTTGGAGAAGGCGACGCCGACATCCACTTCGCCCTGCACCACGGCGACCAGGTCCTCGGGGAAGACCTTGGCCAGCAGATCCTTCAGCACGCAGGCGGATTCCGGGGTGGACTCGCTCATCTTGATCATCACCCGGTTGCCGGCGGCCAGCGCCCCGGTCAGCGGGCCGATGGCGAGGAACAGCGGGTAGTTCCACGGCACGATCACGCCCACTACGCCCAGCGGCTGGTAGATGACCTTGGCCGAGGCCGGCATGAACTGCATGCCCACGCTGCGGCGCGAGGGCTTCATCCACTTCCTCACGCGTTTGGTGGCGTAGTGCACGCCGTGCAGGCTGGGCAGCACTTCGGCGAGCAGGGTTTCGTCGGCGGAACGGTTGCTGAAGTCGGCGTTGATGGCGTCGATGATCGCCTTCTGCTCGGTCACCAGCAGGTTGGCGAGGCTCTTCAGCCACTGGATGCGCTGGCCGGCGTCCGGCATCGGGTTCGCGCGATAGGCCTGGCGCTGGCGTTCGAGAAGGGTTTCCAGCTGGCTGATCTGCTGCTGGGTCTGCTGCAGGTAGGCGATATCGGCAACCATGACGGGCTCCTGGGCGGAAGCGGGTGGGGAAGCTTTCCGGGGATTCACACAGGGATCTCGGATGCTTCGCGTTTTTATACTGTTGCTGGTTTTTTAGAGCAATTGCTCTAGAGTGTCAATCAGCATGCCGTTTTCGCGCCATCAGACCCAGCCAACGAAAAGTTGGGCGGGCCGCCTTGGGTGTTACGCGGTAGCAATCGGTGTACCTTTGGCGTCCACCGCACCGGGCAAAACGACCCTGCAATCCGCTTCGATGAGTTTCGCGAATGGCACCACGCATCAATACCCGTGACCGCATCGCCCAGGCCAGCCTCGAGCTGTTCAACGCCCAGGGCGAGCGCAGCGTCACCACCAACCACATCGCCGCGCACCTGGGCATCTCGCCGGGCAACCTGTACTACCACTACCGCAACAAGCAGGTGATCATCGCCCAGCTGTTCGCCGAGTACGAACGCCACGTCGACCAGTTCCTGCATCTGCCCGAGGGCCGCGCACTGACGGTGGAGGACAAGACCTTCTACCTCGAGGCGCTGCTCGCCGCGATGTGGCACTACCGCTTCCTGCACCGCGACCTGGAGCACCTGCTGGACTCCGACCCGGAACTGGCCGCCGCCTACCGCACCTTTGCCCGCCGCGCCATGGACAACGCCAAGGCGATCTACCGAGGCTTCGTCGACGCCGGCATCCTGCAGATGGACGAACCGCAGCTCGAAGCGCTGACCCTGAACGCCTGGATCATCCTCACCTCCTGGGTGCGCTACCTGTGCACCACCCGCGAGGTGGCCAGCGACCTCAGCGAAGCGCTGATGCGTCGGGGCATCTACCAGGTGCTGGCGCTGGAAAGCGGCCACATCTCGCCGGCGTTCCGCGAGGCGGTGGCGGCGGTGTTCGACCGGTTGTACGTGCCGCTGGAAGACTGAGCTTCGTTCAGGCGTCGATCTTGCGCGGCCCCGGTACCCGAGGTCGGCGCAGGGCGATGCCATGGCGCAGGAAGAACTCTTCCACACCCTCGGTGGCGTCCGTGTAGAGCGTGCGGTTCGGGTGGTCGGCGAGGAAGCGCGCCATCAGCGCCAGGCCTATCCCGCGCGACTGGAAGCCTGGCAGCACGGCGATCTCCGCCAGCCAGGTGGTCTGCGCCGTCTCGCTTTCCGCACGCAGCAGACCGAGGACCTGGTCGCCGTCCAGGGCCAGCAGGAAGTAGCTGGAGAATTCATAGAGATCGCGCAGTTCCGCGGTGCTGCCGGGGGAGCCCCAGCCCACGGCGCGGTACAGCGAGGCAATACCGGCGCACTGGGCGTCGCTCAGTGCCGGGTTGTGCAGGATCGTCAGCGGCGTGTCGTGCATGGCGGCGCTCCTTTCTGGCGTTTCCTTCCTGGTGCAATTTCAGTCTGCCTCATTCCCGTTCTGCTGGGCTGATCCAGCGCAGTCAGGCTTCGCGTCGTTCGCGCAGCCACTGCGGGATGCGGCGCTCCAGGTAATAGTCCGGGCGCGCGGGGGAGCCGCCGATGAAGCCGACGTGGCCGCCGTGGGCCAGCAGCTCCAGTTGCGTCGACGCGGAAAGCTCGTCCGGCTGCGGTACGCTGTCGGCATGGATGAACGGGTCGTCGCTGGACTGGATGACCAGCGTCGGCACCCGGATGCCGCCCAGGTAATAGCGGCTGGAGGCGCGCCGGTAGTAATCGTGTACATCGGCGAAACCGTGCAGCGGCGCGGTCACCCGGTCGTCGAAGTCCCAGAAGGTGCGCATGCCGTCCAGCGGGCCGAGGCGCTCGAGCGCAGCGAGGTTTTCCGCGTGGCCGCCGGCGGCGAAGGCCTGGCGCTTGGTCTGCACGTAGGCCACCAGTTCGCGCATGAAGTGCGCCTGGTAGACCTTGGAGAAGCCGATGCCGATGCGATCCGCACACTGGTCGAGGCGGAACGGCACCGACACCGCGACCGCGCCTTTCAGCGGGCAGCTATCCGAGGATTCGCCCAGGTACTTGAGCAGCACATTGCCGCCCAGCGAGTAACCCACCGCATAGAGCGGCGCCATCGGCCGCTTGGCACGAACATGGGCGACTACCGAGGCGAGATCCTCGCTGACGCCGGAGTGATAACCACGCGGCAACAGGTTCGATTCCCCCGAGCAGCCGCGCCAGTTCAGCGCCACGCTGGCCCAGCCCTGCGCGGCGAGTTGCTGCTGCAGGCCGAGGATGTAATGCGAGGACGACGAGCCGGTCAGCCCATGCAGCGCCAGCACCAGCGGCGCATCCGCCTCGTGCGGGCCGTGCCAGTCGAGGTCGATGAAGTCGCCGTCTTCCAGCCACAGGCGCTCGCGGGTGCGCTGGAGGCTGGGCAACTGGCGCAGGAGCGAGCCATACAGGGTCTGCAGGTGCGGGCCGGGTAGCCACCAGGCGGGTTTGAACGGGGAGAGTATGGTCATCATTGAGCAATGGGGGCGGACAAGCTGCGATAGTAACGCCAAGTCAGCCCCGCGATGGATGTCTTGCACTCCCTCGGCGCGGCGCACCCATGAAAAGGAGGGGAGGCATGTGGAAGAAAATCGCGGCGCTGAGCCTGGCGTTTTGGCTGGTGGCCTGTGGCGAGCCGGTGCCTCAGGATCACAAGTCGTACGTCGGGGATTGGCGCTCGGCCCAAATGAGCTTGCTCATCACGGCGGATGGGCGTGTTGCCTACAAGCGCCTTTCGGGTGGCGGCTCGCGCTCCATCGAGGCGCCGATCAAGAGCTATGACGCCGATGGGTTTACCGTGGGTGTCGGGTTCCTCGATACCTATTTCAAGGTGTCGAAGCCGCCTTATCGGGATGGCAGCCAGTGGAAAATGGTGGTGGATGGCGTGGAGCTGACCCGCGTCAGCTCCGTCGACATCGGCAAATCCATCTGACTGGTTCAGTCCTCCCGTTGCCACAGCGCGTAATGCACCGAACCCGCCGATTTTTCCCGATGCAGTCGCCAGTTACCCGGTAGGCCGAGGCTGGAAGGCACAGCTTCGCTTTCGGTATAGATCCACGCGTCCTTGGCTAGCCAGCCGCGCTCTTCCAGCAGGCGGCAGGCGTTCTCCAGCAGGTCCTGGTGGAAGGGCGGGTCGAGGAAGACCAGGTCGAAGGCTTGCGAAGCCGGGGCGTCGAGGTAGCGCAGCGAGTCGGTCATCAACAGTTGGCCGTTGCCGCACTTGAGCGTGTCGAGCGTGCTGCGCAGCGCGGCCACGGCGTCGCCGTTGGTATCCAGTGCAAGGCCTGCGCTGGCGCCGCGCGATAGCGCTTCGAGGAACAGCGCACCGCTGCCGGCGAAGGGGTCGAGCACACGGGCGCCGGGGACATAGGCGGCGAGCCAGTTGAACAGCGTCTCGCGCACCCGGTCCGGCGTCGGGCGCAGGCCCGGGCCGTCGGGGAAGGCGAAGCGCCGGCTGCGCCATTCGCCGCCGATGATGCGCAGCTGGCCCTGGCCGCCGTGGGGCTTCTGTGCGGCGCGCGGGGCGCCGCCGGGTCGTTTGCTCATCAGTGCTCCGGTACGCCGGCGGGTTGCGCGGCGGGTTTGTCGGTGGGCGGCGGCAGCGGTTGCTGCGGCACGGTGGGGCCGGCGGTGACGATGACGAAGGCGTCCGGGTCGAGGTGGCGGCGCATCGCTTCCTTCACCTGCTCCACGCTCAGGCCCTGGACCTGGCTGAGGAAGGTTTCCAGGTAGTCCAGCGGCAGGTTGTAGAAGCCGATGGCGCCCAGTTGGCCGACGATGTCGGCGTTGCTCGCGGTGGACAGCGGGAAGCTGCCGGCCAGCTCGCGCTTGGCGTCGTCCAGTTCCTTCTGCGTCGGGCCCTTGTCGAGGTAGTCGCGGACGATGTCCTGCACCAGCTTGAGGGTGCCTTCGCTCATTTCGGCGCGGGTCTGCAGGCCGATGGTGAACGGCCCGCGCGACTGCATGCCGGTGAAGCCGGAGTACACGCCGTAGGTCAGGCCGCGCTTCTCGCGCACCTGGTCCATCAGTCGCGTGCCGAAGCCGCCGCCACCGAGGATCTGGTTGCCCAGGTAGAGCGCGGCGTAGTCCGGATCGTTACGGGTGATGCCCAGCTGCGCCAGCATCAGCTGGGTCTGCTTGGAGGGGAACTCGATGTGGGTGACGCCGGCCTTGGGCGTCTGCGGCTCGCCCGGCGCGGGCAGGGCGGGACCCTTGGGCAGTGACTTGGAGACGCTGCCGGCGATGGCTTCGGCCTGCTCGCGGGTCAGGTCGCCGACCAGCGCAATGACCACGTTGCCGGCGGCGTAGGCCTTCTGGTGGAAGGCGCGCAGCTGGGCGACGCTGATCTTGGGCACCGACTTTTCGTTGCCGTCGCTGGAATGGGCGTACGGATGATCGCCATAGAGCCGCTTGAACAGTTCCAGGCCCGCCAGCTTGCCGGGGTTCTGCTTCTGGTATTCGAAGCCGGCCATGACCTGGTTCTTGATGCGCGCCAGGGCGTCTTCGGGGAAGGTCGGTTGGCCGATCACCTGGTCGAACAGTGCCAGCGCCGCGTCGCGCTTGGCCGGCTCGCTCAGGCTGCGCAGGCTGGCCACCGCCATGTCGCGGTAGGAGCCGTTGCCGAAGTTGGCGCCCAGGTCGTCGAACCCGGCGGCTATCGCGCTGGTGTCCTTGCCGGGCACGCCTTCGTTGAGCATGGCGTTGGTCAGCATGGCCAGGCCGTAGGTGTCGCCGTCCTGGCTGCTGCCGGCGGCGAAGGTCAGGCGCAGGTCGAACATCGGCAGTTCATGGGCTTCGACGAAGAGCACGCGGGCGCCTTCGGTGGTCTGCCATTGCTGGATGTTCAGCTTGCGGTGGCTGGGCGCCTTGCCGGCGGCTTCGGCCAGCGATTGCAGGCCGGTGGGCGCGGCGTTTTCGGCGGCAGCCGGTTGTGCAGGGGCGGGCGCCGGCGCGGCCGCTTCGGGCTCGGCGGCGGGACGGGAAACGAATAGCACCAGTCCGGCGATCAGCGCGATGACGATCAGCCCGACCAGGCCGTAGCGCAGGCCATTGCGTTCACTCATGGCGCGGCTCCTTGTCGGTGGCGACTTCCGGCAGGACCTGGGCAAGGGTCAGGCGGGAGCGGGTGAAGTAGGTGCGGGCGGCTTTCTGGATGTCGTCGGCGGTGACGGCCTGGATGGCTTCCAGGTCCTTGTCCGCCAGCTGCCAGCCGAGGCCGACGCTTTCCAGTTCGCCGATAGTGCTGGCCTGCCCGGCGATGGAGTCGCGCTCGTAGACCAGCCCGGCGATGACCTGGGCGCGGACGCGCTCCAGTTCTTCCTTGCTCGGCGGGTTCTGCTTGAGGTCTTCCAGCTGCTTCCACAGCGCGGCTTCGACCTGGTCGAGGGTCTTGCCGGTCTGCACATTGGGCGTCGCGGAAAGGAAGAACAGACCGTCGCCGCGGGAGAAGGCGTCGTAGGAGGCCGAGGCGCCGGCGACGATTTCCTCGCCGCGCTCCAGTCGCGAAGCCAGGCGGGCGCTGTAGCCGCCGTCGAGGATCGCCGAGATCAGGCGCAGGGCGTTGATCTGCCGGGAGTCGTCACTGCTGCCCAGGGTCGGCACGTTGAAGCCCATGATCAGGCTGGGCAGCTGGGTGCGCACATGCAGCTTCAGGCGGCGCTCGCCCGGCTCGGCCAGCTCCAGCGGCTTGCGCGCGGCGGGCAGGTCGCGTTTCGGAATCTCGCCGAAGTACTTCTGCGCGAGCGCTTTGACTTCATCGCCGGTCACGTCGCCGACCACCACCAGGGTGGCGTTGTTCGGCGCGTACCAGGCCTGGTACCAGTGGCGCAGGTCGTCGATGGTCATGCGCTGCAGGTCGGCCATCCAGCCGATGGTCGGCGTGCGGTAGCCGCTGGCGGGATAGGCGGCGGCCTTGAAGCGCTCGAAGGCCAGCGCGCTGGGCTTGTCCTCGGTGCGCAGGCGGCGTTCTTCCTTGATCACCTCGATCTCGCTCTTGAACTGGTCGGCCGGCAGGGCGAGGTGCGCCATGCGGTCGGCTTCCAGCTCCAGCGCTACCGGCAGGCGGTCGCGGGCCAGCACCTGGTAATAAGCGGTGTAGTCGTCGGTGGTGAAGGCGTTCTCTTCCGCTCCGAGGTCGCGCAGCACCAGCGAGGCCTGGCCGGGGCCGAGCTTGCGGCTGCCCTTGAACATCATGTGCTCCAGGGCGTGGGAGAGGCCGGTGAGGCCGGGTGTCTCGTAGCTGGAACCGACCTTGTACCAGAGTTGGGAGACCACCACGGGCGCGCGGTGGTCCTCGCGGACGACGACCTTCAGGCCGTTGTCCAGGGTGTATTCGTGGGTGGGCTGTGGTTCGGCGGCAACGGCCATCAGCGGCAGAAACAGGGAACCGAGCAGCAGGCCGGCGTGGCGGCGTGCAAGGGTTTTCATCGTGGACTGAACCTTTCGGGCTGTCCGCGGGGTCTATGCAGGCTGGCGGCCAGCCTCTTAACCCCGGCGGGCGAGGAGATGCTAGGATACCCATCCGTTTTCCGGGCGGCCACGTTCAGGGCTTCGCAAAGCTGTTTCGAGGCTTTTTGCTGCCTGCCTTTCGTGGCGTCCCCTAGAGATTCGATCCCTACATGTTTGGTTCCAACGACGACAAGAAGGCCCCGCCAGCCGGGGAGAAGAAGGGTCTGTTCGGCTGGCTGCGCAAGAAGCCGCAGGCCGCGGAGCAACCTGCCGCCGAAACCGAGCAGCCGGTAGAACAACCGGTTGTCGCCGAGCCTGCTCCTGCCGCCGAACAAGCGCCCGCCGCCCAGGCCGAGCCGCTTGCGCCGAGCGTCGAGCCGACCCCCGAGCCGGTACTCGACGTGGTGCCGGCCAGCGTTCCGGTGGAGCCACTGGTCCAGCCTGCGCCGCCAGCCGAGCCGCCAGTGATTGCCGAGGCGCCGCAGCCGGCCGTGCAGCCGGTCGAGCCAGAACCGGCTCCGCAGCTGGTCGAGCCTGCGCCCGCCGCCACTCCCGCCACTCCCGCCGAACCGCAGCCGGTCGCCGAAGCGCCCCTCGTGGATGCCCAGCCGGAGCCCGAACCTGCCCCGCAGCCCGAACCCGAGCCGCAAGCCAGGCCTGCCACTGCCGAAACTTCCAAGCTTGGCTTCTTTGCCCGCCTCAAACAGGGCCTGTCGAAGACCAGCGCCAGCCTCGGCGAGGGCATGGCCAGCCTGTTCCTGGGCAAGAAGGCCATCGACGACGACCTGCTGGACGAAATCGAAACCCGCCTGCTGACCGCCGACGTCGGCGTCGAGGCCACCACTGCCATCGTGCAGAACCTGACCAAGCGCGTCGCGCGCAAGGAACTGGCCGACAGCGAGGCGCTGTACAAGGCCCTGCAGGAAGAGCTGGCCACCCTGCTGCGCCCGGTCGAGCAGCCGCTGACCATCAAGGCGGACAAGCAGCCCTACGTGATCCTGGTCGTCGGCGTGAACGGCGTCGGCAAGACCACCACCATCGGCAAGCTGGCGAAGAAGCTGCAACTGGATGGCAAGAAAGTCATGCTCGCCGCCGGCGACACCTTCCGCGCCGCGGCTGTCGAGCAACTGCAGGTCTGGGGCGAGCGCAACAACATCGCGGTGATCGCCCAGCACACCGGCGCGGACTCCGCCTCGGTAATCTTCGACGCCGTGCAGGCCGCCAAGGCCCGTGGCGTGGACGTGCTGATCGCCGACACCGCCGGCCGCCTGCACACCAAGGACAACCTGATGGAAGAGCTGAAGAAGGTGCGCCGCGTGATCGGCAAGCTGGACCAGACGGCTCCCCACGAAGTCCTGCTGGTGCTGGATGCCGGCACCGGGCAGAACGCCATCAACCAGGCCAAGCAGTTCAACAACGCCGTTGAGCTGACCGGCCTGGCCCTGACCAAACTGGACGGCACCGCCAAGGGCGGGGTGATCTTCGCCCTGGCCAAGCAGTTCGAGCTGCCGATCCGCTACATCGGTGTCGGCGAAGGGATCGACGATCTTCGAACCTTCGAAGCCGATGCTTTCGTCCGTGCACTCTTCGAGACCCGGGAAATCGCATGATCCGTTTCGAGCAGGTTGGCAAGCGCTACCCCAACGGCCATGTCGGCCTGCACGAGATTTCGTTCCGCGTGCCGCGCGGCGAGATCATGTTCGTCACCGGCCACTCCGGCGCCGGCAAGAGCACCCTGCTGCGCCTGATCCTGGCGATGGAACGGCCCACCTCGGGCAAGCTGCTGCTCGGCGGGCAGGACGTCTCGCGCATCTCCACCGCGCAGATTCCCTTCCTGCGCCGGCAGATCGGCGTGGTGTTCCAGAACCATCAGCTGCTGGACGACCGCAGCGTGTTCGAGAACGTCGCCCTGCCGATGCAGATCCTTGGCCTGCCCAAGGCGGAGATCGCCTACCGCGTCGAAGCGGCGCTGGACCGGGTGAATCTGAAGGAGAAGGCCGAGGACCGTCCGTCCGACCTCTCCACCGGCCAGCAGCAGCGCGTCGGCATCGCCCGCGCCGTGGTGCACCGCCCGGCGCTGCTGCTCGCGGATGAGCCGACCGGTAACCTCGACCCGCGCCTGGCCTCGGAAATCATGTCCGTGTTCGAAGATATCAACCGCCTGGGCACCACCGTGCTGATCGCCAGCCACGACCTGGCGCTGATCGCGCGCATGCGCCACCGGATGATCACCCTGCAGCGCGGCCGCATCATCGCCGACCGTGAGGAGAACGCCTGATGAGCGCCAATGACCTGCCCCGCGGCGACGAAGAAGGCACCCCGACGCGCAACACGCGCGAGCGCCCGGACGACAACGAGCACCAGGACCACAGCGCCTCCCTCTCGGCCTACGCGGAAAACCACCGCGCCAGCCTGATGGACAGCCTGCACCGCCTGGTCAGCCACCCCTTCGGCAGCTTCTTCACCTGCCTGGTGATGGGCATTACCCTGAGCCTGCCCATGGGCCTGTCGCTGCTGCTCAACAACGTCGAGCGCCTCGGCGGCTCCTGGCAGCGCGCCGCACAGATCTCCCTGTTCCTCGACCTGAAGGCCAGCGAGGCCCAGGGTCAGGACCTACGCGAGCAGATCGAGAAGATGCCCGATGTGATCGAGGCACAGCTGATCAGCCGTGACGATGCGCTGAAAGAGCTGCAGGAGCAGTCCGGGCTTGGCGAGGCGCTCAAGGAGCTGCCGGACAACCCGCTGCCGGCGGTCATCTCGGTGACGCCCAAGCAGATCGACAAGGCCCAGCTGGATGCCTTGCGTCAACGGTTGTCGGAGTTGCCCGGTGTACAACAGGCGCAGTTGGACCTGGTCTGGGTCGAGCGGCTGTCGGCGATCCTCAAGCTGGGTGATCGCTTCGTCTTCGGCCTGACCATCCTGCTGGTGCTAACGCTGTTGCTGGTGATCGGCAACACCATCCGCCTGCACATCGAAAATCGCCGTAACGAAATCGAAGTCATCAAGCTGGTCGGTGGGACGGATGGCTATGTGCGCCGCCCCTTCCTTTATATGGGCGCGCTGTATGGCCTGGGCGCGGGCATCCTGTCCTGGGCCCTGCTGGCCTTCGGGCTGGACTGGCTGAACAGCTCGGTGGTTAATCTGGCCGGGCTGTACGGCAGCGATTTCGGCCTGGCCGGCGTTCCGGTCGACGATGGCCTGTCGCTGACCGTGGGCGCGGTGCTGCTGGGCTGGATCGGCGCCTGGCTGGCCGTGGCGCGCCACCTGCGCGAGCTGGCGCCGCGCTGAAACCCCTGATTTTGCTGGGGTTAAGCGGGTGTAAAGGAACTTTTACACCCGCTTGCAGTCAGATTTCGCAGTGCTACACTGCGCGAGTTTCGTGAATCGGAGGATTCGCATGACCACTTCTCTGCAACCTGTCTATGCCCTGGCTCCCGGTGCGAACCTGGAAGCCTACGTGCACTCGGTGAACAGCATTCCGCTGCTGACGCCGGAGCAGGAGCGCGAACTGGCCGAACGCCTCTTCTACCAGCAAGATCTGGAAGCGGCACGGCAAATGGTTCTGGCGCACCTGCGCTTTGTTGTGCACATCGCCCGGAGTTATTCCGGGTACGGCCTGGCCCAGGCCGATCTGATCCAGGAAGGCAACGTCGGCCTGATGAAGGCCGTGAAGCGCTTCAACCCGGAAATGGGTGTGCGCCTGGTGTCGTTCGCCGTGCACTGGATCAAGGCGGAAATCCACGAGTTCATCCTGCGCAACTGGCGGATCGTGAAAGTCGCGACCACCAAGGCGCAGCGCAAGCTGTTCTTCAACCTGCGCAGCCAGAAGAAGAAACTGGCCTGGCTGAGCAATGACGAAGTGCACCGCGTCGCGGAAACCCTCGGTGTCGAGGCCCGCGAAGTCCGCGAGATGGAAAGCCGTCTCACCGGGCAGGACATGGCCTTCGACCCGGCGGCGGACGCCGACGACGAGAGTGCCTACCAGTCCCCGGCGCATTATCTGGAAGACCATCGCTACGATCCGGCGCGCCAGCTGGAAGAAGCGGACTGGAGCGACAGCTCCACCGCCAGCCTGCATGAGGCGCTGGAAGGCCTGGACGAGCGCAGTCGCGACATTCTCTACCAGCGCTGGCTGGCCGAGGAGAAGGCGACGCTGCACGACCTGGCGGCCAAGTACAACGTGTCCGCCGAGCGGATTCGTCAGTTGGAAAAGAACGCGATGAACAAACTCAAGGGCCGCATCGAAGCCTGACCGGCTTCGATGCGCTCCCGTTGAGACCGAGAACCGCACCCTGGTGCGGTTTTTTTCTGTCCGGTCATTCTCTGTCCAGAGTCTGGAGAGTCCCATGCCGCGCCTGCGTCCCGTCCACGGGATGTTTTTCCTGGTCATCGCCCTGCTGGCTTTCGGCCTGGGCACCTGGGTCGCCCGCACGTCGGCACCGCCCAAGCCGCCGCAGTGGTTCAATGACTGGAAGGAAAAAGTCTTCGAGCCACTGGCTGAAGACCACCTGAGCCTGAGTGATCTGCAGGGCCTGCAGCCCGGCGAGCTGTGGCTGACTGCCAGCCAGGACGGCCCGCAACTGCATTACCGTGGCCGCCTGGTGACGGACGAAGGGCCCTGGCATGTCGAGGCGGAGCTGGCGTTGAGCGAGGCCGAGCATGCCAGCCTGGCCAAGGCCACCGGCATGCAGCCGACCAGCAAGGACCAGCCGCTGAGCGCCGAGCTGATGAGTCAGCTGGGCAACAAGCCGGTCTCCGAACTGGCGCTGGCGCCCCAGGAAGACCTGGCAGTCGGGCGCCTGGCGGTGAGCCTGGGCGACCCGCGCCTGCGCCTGCAGGTGGAGGGTGGCGAGGCCTGGGTCTATCCGGAGAAGGGCATGACGCTGCTGCATCGCGATGGCACGCTGCAATGGATCCGCGTGGTCCCGCGCAACACCCTCAAGGTGTCGGAGACGGCGCCTTAAAGGCGCCCGAGATACTCGCTACCGCCCAACTGCCACATCTGCTGGCGAATCCACGAGGCGCGCTGGCGCACGTAGGGGCCGGGCTTGCCGGCGCTCCACTTGCGCGGGTTGGGCAGCACGGCAGCCAGCAGGCTGGCCTGCTGTTGCGACAGGCGCTTGGCGTCCACGCCGAAGTGGTGCTGGGCGGCGGCCTGGGCGCCGAACACGCCGGCATCCCATTCCACGCTGTTGAGGTAGACCTCGAGAATCCGCTGCTTGGACCAGAAGGTCTCGATCAGCAGGGTGAACCAGGCCTCGAAGCCCTTGCGCACCCAGCTGCGGCCGGTCCAGAGGAAGACGTTCTTCGCCACCTGCTGGCTGATGGTGCTGCCGCCGCGGACCTTGCCGCCCTGCTCGTTGTGCGCCAGCGCCTTCTGGATCGCCGGCAGGTCGAAGCCGTGGTGCTCGGCGAACTTCTGGTCCTCGCCGGCGATCACCGCGAGCTTGAGGCTGTCGGGCAGTTCGTCCCAGGAGCGCCAGCTGCGCTGCAGGTCGATGGGCTTGCCGTTGAACCAGGACTCGACCTTGCGCTCGACCATCACCATGGTCCCCGGCGGCGGCACCCAGCGCAGGACGATGACCAGCGCCACGCTGATGGCGACGAACCAGAGCGCGATCTTTGACAGGCGGCGGAGGGCGTTGCGCATGCGGAGGCTTTGCCTGGGCGGATGAGCGGGCCATTATAGCGATACTCACCTGTCTGGAGCTGTCCCATGCTGCGCACTTTCCTGATGCTCGCCGCGTTCTTCGGTTTCACCGGGGTCGCCCTTGGCGCCTTCGCCGCCCACGGCCTGAAGAACAAGCTTACGCCCGAGTACCTGGCGGTGTTCCAGACCGGCGTGCACTACCAGATGCTGCACGCCCTGGCGCTGTTCGGCGTGGCGCTGCTCACCGCGCACATCGGCGGCACCCTCATCAGCCTTGCCGGCTGGGCATTCACCGTCGGCATCCTGCTGTTCTCCGGGAGCCTCTACCTGTTGACCCTGGCGGGCCTGAGCGTGGGCATCATTACGCCGATTGGCGGACTGTTCTTCCTCATCGGCTGGGCGCTGCTGCTGGTGGCGGCCTTTCAGCTGGGTTGACCGGGATGTCAGAAAAGCCCGAGTGCGACGCCCGGATACCTTGGTCATCCGCCGCGATCGGGCTAGAATGCGACCCCCTCCAGCAACGACCGTCCCGCCCATGCGTATTCAGTTGAATGGCGAACCCTTCGAGCTGCCCGCCGGCCAGACCGTCGCCAACCTGCTCGAGCGTCTCGACCTCACCGGCAAGCGTGTCGCGGTCGAGCTCAACCAGGACATCGTGCCGCGCAGCCAGCACGCCGCCACCGCCCTGAGCGAAGGCGACCAGGTGGAAGTGGTGCATGCCATCGGCGGCGGCTAGAGCCCGTCGCTACATCTTTCAGGCCCCGCAAAGCTTTTACATTTCCTGAGGAGTGATCCGATGAGCCAAGCTTCCTCCAACCTGCCGGTCGACAAGCCCTTCACCCTGGCTGGCCGTACCTACCATTCGCGCCTGCTGGTCGGCACCGGCAAGTACAAGGACCTCGAAGAGACCCGCGTGGCCATCGAGGCCTCGGGCGCCGAGATCGTCACCGTAGCGGTGCGCCGTACCAACATCGGCCAGAATCCGGGTGAGCCCAACCTGCTGGACGTGATTGCGCCGGATCGCTACACCATCCTGCCGAACACCGCCGGCTGCTACGACGCCGTCGAGGCCGTGCGCACCTGCCGCCTGGCCCGTGAGCTGCTGGACGGCCACAACCTGGTCAAGCTGGAAGTTCTGGCCGACCAGAAGACCCTTTTCCCCAACGTCGTCGAAACCCTCAAGGCCGCCGAAGTGCTGGTCAAGGACGGCTTCGACGTCATGGTGTACACCAGCGACGACCCGATCATCGCCCGCCAGCTGGCCGAGATCGGCTGCATCGCGGTGATGCCGCTGGCCGGCCTGATCGGCTCGGGCCTGGGCATCTGCAACCCGTACAACCTGCGCATCATCCTCGAAGAAGCCACCGTTCCGGTGCTGGTGGATGCCGGCGTGGGTACTGCGTCGGATGCCACCATCGCCATGGAGCTGGGCTGCGAGGCCGTGCTGATGAACACCGCCATCGCCCACGCGCAGAACCCGGTAATGATGGCCGAGGCCATGAAGCACGCCATCGTCGCCGGCCGCCTGGCCTACCTGGCCGGCCGCATGCCGCGCAAGCTGTACGCGAGCGCGTCGTCGCCGATGACGGGCCTGATCAACTAACGATCTGCTGCGTGTCGGCGGAACGTCGTTGAAAAGTGGTTCGGGATGCTCATTTACTGCGTGTAAACTCCGCTCCCGCCCCACTTTTCGCCTAGTTCCGCTTTAGCTCGCGAGATCGTTGGCAGGCATTTAATAGACACCGACGTGCGGGCCGGTTTGCCAGAAGCAACCGGCCCGCGTGTGCATTTACCCGCAAGGTCCGAGTCATGAGTGACATTCCCGAAAATCAGCCCGAGAACCAGCCCGACGCCGACAACCGGCCGATGCGCGCCATCAAGAGCTTCGTGATGCGTGCCGGTCGCATGACCGAGGGCCAGCAGCGTGGCCTCGACCAGGGCTGGCCGAAGTTCGGCCTGGAGCTGGCCGACGGTGCGCGGGACTTCGATGAAGTGTTCGGGCGCCAGGCGCCGCGCACCTTCGAGATCGGCTTCGGCATGGGCCATGCCACCCTCGAGATGGCTGCGGCCGCGCCGGAACAGGATTTCATCGGCGTGGAAGTGCACCGGCCGGGCGTCGGTGCGCTGCTCAACGGCATGCTGACCCAGGACCTGACCAATATCCGCGTCTACAGCTGCGACGCCATCGAGGTGCTGCGCGACTGCGTTGCCGATGCCAGCCTCGATCGCCTGCTGCTGTTCTTCCCGGACCCGTGGCACAAGTCGCGCCACCACAAGCGTCGCATCGTGCAGCCGGCCTGGGCTGAGCTGGTGCGGCAGAAGCTGAAGGTCGGCGGCGTGCTGCACATGGCCACCGACTGGGAACAATACGCCGAGCACATGCTGGAAGTGATGAATGCCGCACCCGGCTATCGCAACCTTTCGGCCGATAATACCTACGTGCCGCGCCCGGAAGAGCGCCCGGTCACCAAGTTCGAACGTCGCGGGGAGCGACTCGGCCATGGCGTCTGGGACCTGAAGTTCGAGCGCGTCGACTGATCCACCGAAAAGGCCTGCCCAGCAGGCCTTTTTCACGCGAAAAGCACCTTCTAGACCGGGACCACCCGGCAGGCCGAAAAAGGCCATCCTCACCTCCTGAATAAAAAGCGGCATCCGCCGCGGACGAAAATAAGAGTGACGGACAGGAGTCCGTCGCAAAGGAGTCTGCTGTGTTGAAGAAACTTGCTGTACTGCTGATGGCAGGGGCGTGGGCCCTGCCGGCGCAGGCGAAAGTCGATGCCACCGAGGCCGCTCGACTGGGCCGCGACCTGACGCCGATGGGCGCGGAAATGGCCGGCAACGCCAGTGGCACCATCCCCGCCTGGACCGGCGGCATCACCACCGCCCCGGCGGGATACCAGCCCGGCGGCCATCACCTCGATCCGTACGCTGGCGACGCCGTGCAGTACAAGATCGACAGCAAGAACCTGGCGCAGTACCAGGCGCTGCTCACGCCCGGCACCCAGGCGCTGCTGCAGGAGAACCCGGACTACTACCTGCGGGTCTTCCCCAGCCGCCGCAGCGCATCCTTGCCCCAGCGCATCTATGACGCCACCCGCTTCAACGCCGAGAACGCCGAGCTGATCGCCGACGGCAACGGTGTGCAGGGCGCCGCCGCCGGTGTGCCGTTCCCGATGCCGAAGACCGGCCTGGAAGCGATCTGGAACCACATCATGCGCTACCGCGGCGAGCAGATTCACATGGTGACCAATCAGGCCGCCGTGCTCGCCAGCGGCAGCTACAACCTGCTCAAGCTCGACCGCTACGTGTACTTCAACTACGGCCGCGAGGGCATGACCCCGCAGGACCTGAACAACACGCTGTTCTACTACAAGTACAACATCGTCGCCCCGGCCAAGCTGGCGGGTTCCGCGCTGGTGGTGCAGGAGACCATCGACCAGGTGCTGTCGATCCGCAAGGCCTGGCGCTTCAACAGCGGCGAGCGCCGCGTGCGCCGCCTGCCGAGCCTGGCCTACGATACCTTGCAGCCGGACACCAACGGCCTGGCTACTGCCGACACCGTGGACGTCTACAACGGCGCGCCGGATCACTACGAGTGGCAACTGCTGGGCAAGCGCGAGATGCTGGTGCCATACAACAGCTATGCCGTGCACCAGAAGGGCATTCCCTACGCCGACATCCTCAAGACCAAGACCCTCAACCCCGAGCTGCTGCGCTACGAGCCGCACCGCGTCTGGGTGGTCGAGGCGACCCTGCGCAAAGGTATGGGCCATCCGTTCGCCAAGCGCCGCTTCTACCTGGATGAGGACAGCTGGCAGATCCTCGCCTCGGACATCTACAACGCCGACGGCAAGCTGATCCGCGCCCAGGAAGTGCACCCGATCAACTACTACGACGTGCCCATGGTACTCAGCACCCTGGAGGCGCTGTACGACTTCGAAGGCAAGCGCTATTTCGTCGACGGCCTGGACAACAACGAGCCGATGTACGACTTCAAGGTCCCGCTCGGGCCGCGCGACTTCACCCCGCAGGCCTTGCGCCGCGAGGGTAACTGAGTCCAGCAGAGGCCGTCGCGAGGCGGCCTTTGTCTATCTGCGCAAATGGACCTGTAGGAGCGAGCTTGCTCGCGAAGGTGCTCTCCCACAACGCCGACGTTGGGGTGGTTCGCGAGCAAGCTCGCTCCTACAAAAAGCTGCTGCGTTACTCGATCAGCTCGGCACCCAGCACCGTGGTCTCCGGCATGCGCATGGGCGCCGGGCTGATCTGCAGGTACTTGATGCTGGTGCGCGGGATGATCAGCAGGTCGCCGTCCACCTCGATGCTGATGACCGGCGACTCCATCTGCTTGCGGATGCCGCGCGCCACTTCGGCGGGGTCGTCGCTCTGTTGCGGGAAGCGCAGCGCCAGGCGCTGGCCATCGGAGAAGTGCAGGTAGAGATGCTTGATCGGCTTCATGTGTCCTCCGGCAGTGGTGGCCAACCGCCGGAGGCCCGCAGGTCAGCTGCGGTCGGCGATCATGCCAATCACGAAGAACACTAGCAGCAGCACGGGCGCCAGGGTGTAGTTGTTGAAATAACCCAGACCCTTGGCCAGCCACGGGGTGACGAAGACCATCGCCAGGCCGTAGCCCACGGCGCAGATCAGTACGAACAGCAGGGTGCGGAAGACGAAGTTCAGGCTGCCGATGCGCTGCTGTACCCAGGCGTTGATCGCCGGGCCGAACAGCACCAGTACGGTGGCCATGATCGCCAGGGCGATGTCGGACAGGTGGCCGCGGCACCAGCGGGAGACGTTGGCAATCAGGTCGAGCGCGAAGTCCATTGGGGCTCCTTGGGATCGAGTGTCGCGGGGGAGTGTACTTGAGTGCGCCGCCTTGGGTCAGTCGGGCTTGCGCAGCATGAGCCTCAAGGTCGTCAGGGCAATCGCCTTGTCGCGGAACAGCAGCAACTGCTTGATCAGGCGAAGCGGCAAGTGTCGCCGGTAGCTGGGGAAAAGGTCGGTATGATAACGGCTGTAGTAGCGGTACTCCGACTCGTAGATGCTCTCGTAGCGCGACCTGGACACCCGGTTGCGCTCGCTGATCGAGAGGTTCTGGTGGACTTCGCTGGCCATTACGTAGAGCTGCCGGCCCTGGTTTCTCGCATGGTGGAAAGCCCAGTGATCCAGATAATCCAGGGGGAACTCCGGATTGAATCCGCCAGAGGCGGCCAGCCAGGAAACTCGCCAGCAGGCGCCGGAATTGATCGCCGTGATCGGATCGCTGGTGCTGCCGGAGCGGTTGTACGCCTGGGCCCTGACCTTGCTGCAGTCCATGGGGGAGATCTGCCGCTGCCCATCGCTGACCCGTGGCACCAGGCAGACGCAGGAGGCATCCAGGTCCGTTGTCGCTTGCGTCAGCTCGGCAAAGTAGTTCGCCTCCAGGCGGGTATCCTGATCCAGAAGCAGCAGCCAGTCGCTGCCGCGTTCGCAGGCCGAGTGCAGCGCGAGGTTATAGGCGGTGGCAAGCCCCGGGTTGCTGGCATCGTGGTGGTAGCGAACTGCAAGGCCCTCACCCAACGACGGCCATGGCTGGGGGGCCGGGCTGTTGTCGTGGAGGATCAGCTCGACGTCCTGGTTGGCCAGCCACGCCAGGTTGTCCTGCAGGCTGCGAAAGCTCTCGGAGTCGGCCAGGGATTGCTTGTAGATCACCAGAACGATGGTCGCCCGCATCTTCGTCATCGGCATCATTCGGGCAAGAAGCGCTGCAGCAGGTCGTTGAGGAACAGCTGGCCACGTTCGGTGGGGGCCAGCCGGTTCGGATCGTCCAGCAATAGGCCGTCCTTGCGCGCCTGCCGGCAGGCTTCCTCGATGGCGGCCAGCGGCAGGCCAGTGCGCTCGGCGAAGGTTGCCGCCGGTACACCTTCGGTCAGGCGCAGGGCGTTCATCATGAACTCGAAGGGCAGGTCATCCGCTTCCAGGTCGCGTTCGCCGGCCTGGAAGGGCTTCTCCGGATTCAGGTAGTCCTTCGGCAGGCGGGTCTTCCAGGTGCGCAGGATGCGCCCTGCCGGGGTGCTCAGCTTGGCGTGGGCGCCGGCGCCGATGCCGAGGAAATCGCCGAAGGTCCAGTAGTTCAGGTTGTGCCGCGCGCGCTTGCCGTCACGGGCATAGGCGGAGGTTTCGTACTGCAGGTAGCCCGCCTGGGCGAGCAGCGCCTGGCCGGCCTCCTGGATTTCCCACAGCTGGTCGTCCTCGGGCAGCTCCGGCGGCTGGCTCCAGAACACCGTGTTCGGCTCCATGGTCAGCTGGTACCAGGACAGGTGCGTCGGCGCGAGGGCAATGGCCTGCTGCAGGTCGCTCAGCGCGTCGGCGACGCTCTGCTCCGGCAGGCCGTGCATCAGGTCCAGATTGAAGTTGTCGAAGCCGGCGCGGCGGGCCATCTCGGCCGCGCGCACGGCTTCGTCGCCGTCATGGATGCGACCCAGCGCCTTGAGCTTTTCGGCCTGGAAGCTCTGGATGCCGATGGACAGCCGATTGATCCCCAGCTGGCGGTAGTCGGCGAACTTGGCCTGCTCGAAGGTGCCCGGGTTGGCTTCCAGGGTGATCTCGATATCGCTTTCGAAACCGACCTGCCTTTCCAGCCCTTCGAGGATGCGGCCCAGCGCCTTGGCGGAAAACAGGCTGGGCGTGCCGCCGCCGAAGAAGATCGAGGTCAACTTGCGGCCGTGGACGTATCCGCGGTCGGCGACCAGGTCAGCCAGCAGCGCCTCGACGTAGGCGTCTTCCGGCAGCTCCGGCCCGGCGGCATGGGAGTTGAAGTCGCAATAGGGGCATTTGCGCACGCACCAGGGGATGTGGACGTACGCGGACAGCACGGGAAGTTGAAAGACTGAATCGTTGGGCACGGTGAATGGCTTGAATCTTTGGGGGAGACTATCGTGGCATGACTTCGCCAAAGTACCAGCGCTGGCAGATGAAGCGTCCATCGGGCTGGTCGGGATCTGCGTAGTCAATGTAAACGCCGAGTTCGGAACTTCCTGATACCAACTGAAGCTTCCACTCTTCGGCGAGGCTGGAGGTCAAGTGGCGGCATGTGCTATCTGGACCGTCGCTTTCTCGCGTATGGCTGAGGAAATAACCTTCCTCCTTGTAGATGCAAACTTCGCTGGTGAAAAAGTCCGGAATGCAAATGACGGCAGTGACTCGCCAATCCTTTGCGAGCTCGGGCTTGCTGTGTATCAGATGTTGGCAGGCGTCGATCAGGGCTTGCGCACACTGAGCCTGAATTTCCGGCGTTGTATAGCGACCCTGCACAAGGCTGCATGCAACTGGAATCTTCCAGTTCCAATAACGCTCGGAGGGCGGTATGTCTGCCGGGAAATGGCCTTGGAAGCTATCGGACCACTTTTTAAGGGCGCGCAAGCGGCGCGTCACTCCGCGAAGTTTTTTCTCGCTGAAGATTAGGCGCCTCCCCAACTAGAGTCCCAGCCGTTGCTTCAGCAAGGCCATGGCGCGGGCGCGGTGGCTGAGCTGGTTCTTCTGCTCGGGCGGCAGTTCGGCGCTGGAGCAGTTGGCTTCCGGCACCCAGAACAGCGGGTCGTAGCCGAAGCCGTGCTCGCCGCGGGCTTCGCGCAGGATGCTACCGTGCCAGAGGCCCTCGCAGAGGATCGGCAGCGGGTCGTCAGCGTGGCGGACCAGGGCCAGCACGCTGACGAACTGGGCGCCACGCGCCTCGTCCGGCACGTCCTTCATGGCATCGAGCAGCTTGGCGTTGTTCGCCGCGTCACCCTTGCCGTCGGCGTAGCGCGCGGAATAGATGCCCGGCGCTCCGCCGAGGAAGTCCACCGCCAGGCCGGAGTCGTCGGCCAGCGCCGGCAGGCCGGAGATGCGCGCGGCATTGCGGGCCTTGAGGATGGCGTTCTCGACGAAGGACAGGCCGGTCTCTTCCGGCTCCACGTCGCTGAACTCGCCGATGGAACGCACCTTCACGTGGGCTCCGAGCATGGCCTGGAGTTCCTTGAGCTTGCCGGCGTTGTGACTGGCCAGCACCAGTTGTTCGAGCTTGATCATTCGTCGGGGAAGATTTCCTGCATGAAGTCGAAGCTTTGCGGCGCTTCGCTTCCGGACTGGACCTGGATGGAGAAGGTCAGGGTCTCGCGGCCTTCGATGGGGAACTGTGCCAGGTTGTACACGGCGCCTTCCTCGACCACGCGCTTGAAGGTCAGGGGAATGGTCTGGCCCATCAGGTTCTTGGCGGAGCCGGCGACGGTGGCGTTGGCCGGTTTGCCGCTGGCGTCCAGCGGCACGATGTTGATCACGCCCTGGGCCTTGCTGCGCACCACGCCCACGGCTTGCGCGACGTTGGGCTGGAGGAAGCTGGAGTTGAACACGCTGTAGTGCACCTGCAGGTCACCCAGGCGCTTCACCTGTTCGGCGAGGGCGGGGACGGCGAGGACCAGGCAGGCGAGGAAGGTAAGCAGGCGGCGCATGATGTTTCTCCCGGGCTCTATCAGATAGCCGCGATCAGACGGCGATGCGGTGGTCTTGCACGCCAGCGCCGCTGATCCGGTAGATGCCGATCTCACCCAACAGATTAGGCCAGATTCGCGAGGCCCAGCCATGCTGGTGCTCGTGGTCCACCGCCAGACGGTCCAGCACCCTTGCGTGTTGCTCGTGGCAGAGCGCCTCGAAATCGCGGAAGGTGCAGAAGTGGATGTTCGGCGTGTTGTACCAAGTGTACGGAAGGAAGTCCGACACCGGCATGCGGCCATTGCGCGCGAGGTACCAGCGGCAGCGCCAGTGGCCGAAGTTGGGGAAGGTGATGATGCAGGTTCTGCCCACGCGCAGCATCTCCGCCAGCACCTTGTCCGGGTAGCGCAGGGCCTGCAGCGACTGGGTCATCACGACCACGTCGAAACTGTTGCTGGCAAAGTTGCCCAGGCCCTTGTCGAGGTCCTGTTCGATGACGTTGACGCCGCGTTCGATGCATTTGGCGATCTTGTCGGGGTCGATCTCCAGGCCGTAGCCGCCCACCTGCTTGTGGTCGCGCAGCCAGGCGAGCAGCTCGCCGTCGCCGCAGCCCAGGTCGAGCACGCGGCTGCCGGCGGGGATCCAGTCTTGGATGATTTCCAGGTCGGCGCGCATGGGTGTCCTTTTATACGCTGATGCGGTGCATGTAACCGCTGAAAGCTTGCAGGTAGCGCGGAATCGGCATCAGGAAGGCGTCATGGCCTTGCGGGGCGTCGATTTCCAGGTAGCTGACGTTCTTCTTCGCCGCCAGCAGGGCGTCGACGATCTCCCGCGAACGCGCCGGGGAGAAGCGCCAGTCGGTGGTGAAGGACATCAGGCAGAAGTCCGCTTTCACCCCGGCGAGGGTACGCGCCAGGTCGTCGCCGTAGGCGGCGGCCGGGTCGAAGTAGTCCAGCGCCTTGGTCATCAGCAGGTAGGTATTGGCGTCGAAGCGGGTGGAGAACTCCTCGCCCTGGTAGCGCAGGTAGCTTTCCACCTGGAACTCGACGCTGTGCAGGTCGTAGTTGAGCTTCTCCGACTTCATGTCGCGGCCGAACTTGGCGCCCATGGCGTCATCGGAGAGGTAGGTGATGTGGCCGACCATCCGCGCCAGGCGCAGGCCGCGCTTGGGTATCACGTCGTGTTCCTGGAAGTGGCCGCCGAAGAACTCCGGGTCCGAGAGGATCGCCTGGCGCGCCACTTCGTTGAAGGCGATGTTCTGCGCCGACAGCTTCGGCGCACTGGCGATGCACAGGCAATGGCGCACGCGCTCGGGATAGCTGATGGTCCACTGCAGCGCCTGCATGCCGCCCAGGCTTCCGCCGACGATGGCGGCCCAGCTCTGGATGCCGAGGCGATCGGCCAGTCGGGCCTGGCTGTGCACCCAGTCTTCCACGGTGACGACCGGGAAGTCCGCGCCGTAGGTCCTGCCGGTGGCGGGGTTGAGGCTGGTTGGCCCGGTGGAGCCGTTGCAGCCGCCCAGATTGTTCAGCGCGACGACGAAGAACTTGCGGGTGTCGATGGGCTTGCCCGGGCCGATGCAGCTGTCCCACCAGCCTGGCTTGCGCTCGTCCTCGCTGTGGTAGCCGGCGGCGTGGTGATGGCCGGAGAGCGCGTGGCAGATCAGCACGGCGTTGCTCGCCGTGGCGTTCAGCTCGCCGTAGGTCTCGATCACCAGTTGGTATTCGGGCAGCGTCTTGCCGCAGGCCAGGGGCAGCGGTTCATTGAACTGCAGTGTCTGGGGGGTGACCAGACCGACGGAATCTTCGGGGAAGACTGTTGGCATCGACCCAGCTCATGCATAAAAAGGACGGCCAGTCTAAAGAGCACCGCACCCTGCGGCAAGCGCCGGGAGCGGGCATCGCGCGGGTGTGGCGCGGGTTTCAGGCGCGCTGGGAGGTGGGCAGGGTGACGACCTTGGCCTGGCGCTGCAGCGGAGCCGGGCGGCGCAGCTGGCGAAGAATGTCGGTGGCCTCGACCAGTTGCTGCTCCAACTCCTCGGTATAGCGCCCCAGCAGCAGCGAGCGCTGACGCGCCTGCTGGGTTTCCTGGGCCAGGGCCTTGAGGCGCAGCATGTGGGTTTCCAGCATCTGCTTGTGTTCCAGGCTGTACTGCATCAGCGGCATCAGGGCGTCGGCGGCCCATTGCTCGGCCTCTTCGCGCAGGCGCTGGTGCAGGCCGATGACTTCCTGGGCGACGGTGGCGAAGAAGCGCCGGGTCAGCAGGCGCTGCTCGGTGAGCAGGGTCTTGAGGTGCAGGCGGAAGCGGTCGGCTTTCTCCTGCAGCTTGGCGAGATCGCGCAGGTAGCGCTGGACGCGGAGTTGCGGGGCATCCAGGGCGTTGAGCGGGTTTTCCTGGTTATGCCGCTGGTAGATGGCCGCGACCATGCGGTTGGCCGTCTCCGCCTCGTGCATCAGGCCGACCAGGTCGGTCTCCACGGTGCGGAAGAACTGGAGGATGGCCTGGTGGATGCCGACCGTGGTCCAGCTGCCGCGCAGCTTCTCGTGGACCTTCTTCAGATGCTGCTCGAGCCTTTCCGGACGCACCGCGTCGCGCAGCTGTTCGCCCTGGTGGCGCAGCAGCCGCTGGTTGGTCTTCAGGCTGAGCAGGCGCTTGTGGTGCAGGTTGTGGTCGTCCTTGGTCCGCGCAGTCAGCTCGAACAGCAGCTGGCCGCTGTCCTGTTGCTGGTCGTTGAGCAGCGCCTGCTGCTCCTTCACCTTGTCCAGGCGCACGCGCAGGCTGTGCTGGCTGTTGTTGACCAGCGCCAGCACCTGGCCGACCACGGCGTCCTCCAGCAGGCGCTCCTTCTGCGCGACGATGCGCTCGCAGAGCAGCTCCTCCAGGGATTCCATCTGGCTGCGCACGAGCAGGTCGCGGTCGCCGCGCACCTTGGCCAGCAGCGCCTGCTTGGCCGATAGCGGCAGCACGTCTTCGCGGGCGATGCCCAGCTGGCGCGCGGTGGTGTCCTGGATATGGTGGATGGCGTTCTGCACGAAGGCTTCGCCGGCCAGGTCGTCCCAGAGCACGTCGATCTTGTTCAGCACCGCGTAGAGGCTGGTGTGGCCGTCCTCGCCGAGCTGGCGCACGTGGTCCCGCCAGATGGCCATGTCGGAGGCGGTCACGCCGGTATCAGCCGCCAGCAGGAAGAGGATCGATTGTGCGCTGGGCAGCATCGACAGGGTCAGTTCCGGCTCGCTGCCCAGGGCGTTCAGGCCGGGCGTGTCGAGAATGCGCAGGCCCTGGCGCAGCAGCGGGTGGTCGAAGTTGACCAGCGCATGGCGCCACGCCGGCACCAGGACGATGCCGGGCTTGTCCGTGGCTTCGAGCATGTCCGGGTGGAAGCCCAGCTGGATCGCCTGCTCCACCGGCAGCGGCTTGGTCTTGGCGACCTGGGCGAAGGCCTCGGCCATGTTCGCCGGGTCCGAGGTATCCAGCGGAATGTTCACCCAGTGCCGCGGGATACGCTTGAACTGCGCCACGCTGGCATCGGCGACGCGGGTCTCGATGGGCAGCAGGCGGATGTAGGGACGCTCCGAGCGCGGGTCGAAGAACAGCTCGGTCGGGCACATGGTGGTGCGGCCGGCCTGGGATGGCAGCATGCGGCGGCCGAATCCGGCGAAGAACAGGCTGTTGATCAGCTCGGTCTTGCCGCGCGAGTACTCGCCGACGAAGGCCAGGGTGATGTGGTCGACGCGCAGCAGGCGCAGGGTGCGTTCGAGGCGGTTCTCGATTTCCGGGGTATTCAGCCGGGCGCGCTCCAGCCAGCTGCGATAGCGGGTGATCTCACGGACCAGCTCGCGCTTCCAGGTGACATAGGCATCGATCTGCTGACTGAGACGTTCCATGCTCATCCGGGCGTTCCTTGGGCTGGCGCGTCCTGCGCGGGGAATGGATGGCGTGGATTATGCGACGGAGTGTAGGAATAGCAATTGGCCTACAGCACATTCCTACACGTAAGGTCGGCCAAGGTTACCGAGCGGCTATCCCGAGTTCTGCCGGAAATTTCGTCGGGCGGGGAATACGCACGCGCTTCTGGCGATTCAGTTCGCCGCTTTCCAGCTTCACCGCGCTTTTCGGCACGCCGAAGGCCTTGCCGAGGAATGCCAGCAGATGGGCATTGGCCTTGCCTTCCACCGGCGGCGCGGTCAGGCGGATCTTCAGGCGTTCGCCGTGCAGCCCGGCGAACTCGTCGCGGCTCGCCTTGGGTTGCAGGTGGCAGTCGAGGATCAGGTCCTCGCCGTCCCAGAAATAGAAGCTCATTCGTCTTGCGGACTGTCGGAGCTCGCCGCGCGGGCGAGCTCCCTGGTCAGTTACATGAAGGGGCTGAGGATCTGCGGCATCCCGGTCATCGCGGCCAGGTTGCCGATCACCAGCATGTCGATCAGCTTCAGCGCGATGAAGGCGAAGATCGGCGAGATATCCAGGCCGCCGAGGTTCGGCAGGAGCTTGCGGAAGGGCGCCAGGAACGGTTCGCAGATCTGGTTCACCAGCTGGGCGCCGGGGTTGTAGCTGCCCGGGGCGACCCAGGAGAGAATCACGCTGATGATCAGGGCAAAGAAGAAGATCTTCAGGAACAGCGAGGTCACCGCGATGATCGACCACACCAGCAGCTGCAGGATGTAGCCGCCGACGCCATAGCCCATCAGGGTCAGGGTGATGACCATCAGCAGCAGCTGGACCAGGATGGCCAGTACCAGCGAGGCGAAGTCGATACCGCCGAAGCCGGGGATGACGCGGCGCAGCGGGTTCAGCAGCGGCTTGGTGGCGCGCACGATGAACTGGCTGAGCGGGTTGTAGAAGTCGGCGCGGACCAGTTGCAGGATGAAGCGCAGCAGGACGATCAGCAGGTACAGGCTGCCCAGCGTCTGGATGACGTAAATGGCAGCGGTGGAAATTCCGGTCATTGAGGGCTCCTCGTCATTGACCCAGTTGTTCGGCCAGCTCGGCGGAACGGTGGTCGGCAGCGCCTACCGCCTTCTCCACCAGCGCCTCGAAACCGTTGGCCTGGAAAGTGGTGATGGCCGCTTCGGTGGTGCCCTTGGGCGAGGTCACGCGGCGGCGCAGTTCGGCGGGATCGACATCGCTGGTGGTGGCCATCTGCGCGGCGCCCAGGGCGGTCTGGCGGGCCAGCTGGCCGGCGACTTCGCGGGACAGGCCGAGCTTCTCGCCGGCGGCGGTCATGGCTTCCATCAGCAGGAAGAAGTAGGCCGGGCCGCTGCCGGAGACGGCGGTGACCGCGTCGATCTGCCGCTCCTCGTCCAGCCACAGGGCGATGCCCACGGCGCTCAGCAGTTGCTGCGCCTGCTCGCGCTGGGTGGCACTGACGCTCGAATTGGGGTACAGGCCGCTGGCGCCCAGGCCGACCAGGGCCGGGGTGTTGGGCATGCAGCGGACGATGGCGCGCGGCTGGCCGTTCACGGCGCCCAGCCAGCGTTCGAGGCTGGCGCAGGGGATGCCGGCGGCGATGGAGACGATCAGTGCGCTATCGGACAGGGACGGCGCCAGCGCCAGGCAGACGTCCTTCATGACCTGCGGCTTGACCGCCAGGACCACCACGTCGGCGCCAGCCACGGCGCTGGCGTTGTCGCCGACCACGTCGATGCCGTGCTCGGCAGCGATCTTCGCGCGCTGCTCAGCACCCGGGTCGCTGGCGCGGATGCGGCTGGCTTCGACGCCCTTGGCGCGCAGGCCGCCGATGAGACTGGCGGCCATGTTGCCGGCGCCGATGAAGGCAATGCGGGTGCTCATTACGTCTCTTCCTTTATTCAGTGCGAGGCGCCGTAGTCGCGGGCGCCGAACAGGGCGGTACCGATCCGTACCCAGGTGGCGCCTTCGCCGATGGCGGCCTCGAGGTCGTGGCTCATGCCCATGGACAGGGTGTCCAGGCCGAGGTTCAGGGCGTGCATCAGCTCGCGCAGGCGGGCAAATGCAGCGTGCTGCGCGGCAACGTCTTCGGTTGGCTCAGGTATGGCCATCAGACCGCGCAGTTTCAAGTGGGGCAGTTGCGAAATTGCCTGGGCAAGGGCAGGCAGTTCTTCGGGGGAACAGCCGGATTTGCTGTCTTCGCCGCTGACATTCACCTGCAGCAGCACGTTCAGCGGCGGCAGGTTCGCCGGGCGCTGTTCGGAAAGGCGCTGGGCGATCTTCAGGCGGTCCACCGAATGCACCCAGTTGAAGTGCTCGGCGATGGGCCGGGTCTTGTTCGACTGGATAGGGCCGATGAAGTGCCAGGTCAGCGGCAGGTCGGCCAGCTCGACCTGCTTGAGCAGTGCTTCCTGCAGGTAGTTTTCGCCGAAATCGGCCAGGCCTTCGGCATACGCTTCGCGGATGGCGGCGGCGGGTTTGGTCTTGCTCACGGCGAGCAACTGCACCGAGCCAGGCGTGCGATTTTTCGCTTGTTCCGCCTCACGGATTCGTACGCGAACCTTTGCAATATTCTCTGCTATCGTGGACATTACCGTCGCTTTTCCGCCCGGCTGCTGCGAGTTCTGCGGCATTCTACCTGCTTGCTCTTGATTGGGGAGTCCCATGGATATTACCGAGCTGCTCGCCTTCAGCGCCAAGCAGGGCGCTTCGGACCTGCACCTCTCGGCCGGCCTGCCGCCGATGATCCGCGTCGACGGCGATGTGCGCCGCATCAACCTGCCGCCGCTCGAGCACAAGCAGGTTCACGCGCTGATCTACGACATCATGAACGACAAGCAGCGCAAGGATTACGAAGAGTTCCTGGAAACCGACTTTTCCTTCGAAGTGCCGGGCGTGGCGCGCTTCCGGGTCAACGCCTTCAACCAGAACCGCGGCGCCGGCGCCGTGTTCCGGACCATTCCCTCCAAGGTACTCACGATGGAGGACCTGGGAATGGGAGAAGTGTTCAAACGTGTTTCAGACGTGCCGCGCGGCCTGGTGCTGGTCACCGGCCCGACCGGTTCGGGCAAGTCCACCTCGCTGGCGGCGATGCTCGACTACCTGAACAACACCAAGTACAGCCATATTCTCACCGTCGAAGACCCGATCGAATTCGTCCACGAGTCGAAGAAGTGCCTGGTCAACCAGCGTGAGGTGCACCGCGACACCCTGGGCTTCAACGAGGCACTGCGCTCGGCCCTGCGTGAGGACCCGGACATCATCCTGGTGGGCGAGATGCGTGACCTGGAGACCATCCGCCTGGCGCTGACCGCCGCGGAAACCGGCCACCTGGTCTTCGGCACGCTGCACACCACCTCCGCGGCCAAGACCATCGACCGTATCGTCGACGTGTTCCCCGCCGAGGAGAAGTCCATGGTCCGCTCCATGCTCTCCGAGTCCCTGCAGGCGGTGATCTCCCAGACCCTGCTGAAGAAGATCGGCGGAGGCCGTGTCGCGGCCCACGAGATCATGATCGGCACCCCGGCGATCCGTAACCTGATCCGTGAGGACAAGGTCGCGCAGATGTACTCCGCCATCCAGACCGGCGGCGCGCTCGGCATGCAGACCCTGGACATGTGCCTGAAAGGCCTGGTCGCCAAGGGCCTGGTCACCCGCGATTCGGCGAAAGAAAAAGCCAAGATCCCGGAAAACTTCTAATCCCACCGGGCCGTTCCCGGCCCGGCGCACGGAGCGCGCCACACGCACCCGCTTCGTGATCCGACAGCCCCGTCGTAGTCAGCGTGAACCTGGCGAGAAAGATCATGGAATTCGAGAAGCTGTTGCGCCTGATGGTGGAAAAGGGAGCCTCCGACCTGTTCATCACAGCGGGCGTACCACCGTCGATGAAGGTCAACGGCAAGGTGTTGCCGGTGACCAAGACCGCGCTGTCGCCGGAGCAGACCCGCGAAACCGTGCTGTCGGTGATGAACGAGCAGCAGCGTCGCGACTTCGCCGAGAACCACGAGTGCAACTTCGCCATCAGCGCCCGCGGCGTCGGCCGTTTCCGCGTCAGCGCCTTCTACCAGCGCAACCTGGTGGCATGGTGCTGCGTCGCATCGAGACCAACATCCCGACCATCGATGACCTGAAACTGCCGGAAATCCTCAAGAAGCTGGCGATGACCAAGCGCGGCCTGGTGATCTTCGTCGGCGCCACCGGTACCGGCAAGTCGACCTCGCTGGCGGCCATGATCGGCTACCGCAACAAGAACTCCACCGGCCACATCATCTCCATCGAAGATCCCATCGAGTACATCCACCAGCACCAGGGCTGCATCGTCACCCAGCGCGAAGTGGGCCTGGATACCGATACCTTCGAAGTCGCCCTGAAGAACACCCTGCGCCAGGCGCCGGACGTGATCATGATCGGCGAGGTGCGCTCGCGCGAGACCATGGACCACGCCGTGGCCTTCGCCGAAACCGGCCACCTGTGCCTGGCGACCCTGCACGCCAACAATGCCAACCAGGCGCTGGAGCGGATCATCCATTTCTTCCCCGCAGACCGTCACGGCCAGGTGTGGATGGACCTGTCGCTCAACCTCAAGGCCATCGTCGCCCAGCAGCTGGTACCGACCCCGGACGGCAAGGGCCGCCGCGCGGTGATCGAGGTGCTGCTGAACACCCCGCTGGCCGCCGACCTGATCCGCAAGGGCGAAGTCCACGAGCTCAAGCCGCTGATGAAGCGCTCCACCGAGCAGGGCATGCAGACCTTCGACCAGGCGCTGTACCAGCTCTACACCCAGGGCGAGATCACCTACGAAGATGCGCTGGCCTATGCCGACTCGGCGAACGACCTGCGCCTGATGATCAAGCTGGGTTCGGAAACCGACGCCGACCACTTGACCACCATGACTCAGGGCCTGACCCTGGAGATGAGCGACGACGATCCCAATCGCCGCTTCCGCTGACCTGAAGAGCCCGCCTAGTGCGGGCTTTTCGTTTATTCTGGCTGTCACGCAACGCAACGGGAGAAAGGCATGTCCGCCAACCCTGATACTCACAGCAAGGTCATCGGCTACCTGCTGTGGATTTTCGGCTTCACCGGCTCGCACCGCTTCTACTATGGCCGGCCGATTACCGGCACCATCTGGTTCTTCACTCTCGGCCTGTTCTTCATCGGCTGGATCATCGACCTGTTCCTCATCCCCTCCATGGATGATGCGGCGGACCAGCGCTACCGCGCTGGCGGCATCGACTACAACGTCGCCTGGATCCTGCTGACCTTCCTCGGCGTGTTCGGCGTGCACCGCATGTACATGGGCAAGTGGATCACCGGGATCATCTACCTGTTCACCGGCGGCCTGTTCCTGGTCGGCGTGCTGTACGACTTCTGGACGCTGAACAGCCAGATTTCCGAGCGCAACGGGCCGCAGCGCATCTGATCCTTCTTTTATGTAGGAGCGAGCTTGCCCGCGAACCGCCCCAGCCTCGGCGCTCGGGATGTTCGCGAGCAAGGACTGGGCGTTCCCCTCGCTCCTACGAAAAGCCAATGCCGCTCTCTTTCGTCGCGCCGCCTGGCGCGAGCTTTGCCCTCCGCCTAAGGTCAGGAGGACAGTAGCAGGCGCTGCCGGGCGATCCCCGTGGCGCCCAGAAGGAGTGGCTGCCATGAGCAACGAATCCCGCCCCGCCGTACTCGATCTGATCGGCAACACCCCCATGGTCCGCGTCACGCGCTTCGATACCGGACCCTGCACCCTGTTCCTCAAGCTCGAATCGCAGAATCCCGGCGGCTCCATCAAGGACCGCATCGGCGTCGCCATGATCGAGGCCGCCGAACGCGATGGCCGGCTCAAGCCCGGTGGCGTGATAGTCGAAGCCACCGCCGGCAACACCGGCCTGGGCCTGGCACTGGTGGGCCGCGCCAAGGGCTACCGGGTAGTGCTGGTGGTGCCGGACAAGATGTCCACCGAGAAGGTCCTGCACCTGCGCGCCATGGGCGCCGAGGTGCACATCACTCGCTCCGACGTCGGCAAGGGCCACCCCGAGTACTACCAGGACGTTGCCGCGCGCCTGGCGAAAGACCTGCCGAACGCCTTCTTCGCCGACCAGTTCAACAACCCCGCCAACCCGCTGGCCCACGAGACCGGCACCGGCCCTGAAATATGGGCACAGACCGGCCATGACCTCGACGCTGTGGTGGTCGGCGTCGGCTCCGCCGGCACCCTGACCGGCCTCACGCGCTTCTTCCGGAAGGTCCAGCCGGAACTGGAAATGGTCCTGGCCGACCCGGTGGGCTCGATCATGGCCGAGTACTCGCGCTCCGGGGCCATCGGCACGCCCGGTTCCTGGGCGGTGGAAGGCATAGGCGAAGACTTCGTGCCCTCGATCGCCGACCTCTCCAGCGTGCGCCACGCCTACTCCATCAGCGACGAGGAAAGCTTCAGCACCGCCCGCGAGCTGCTGCGCAATGAGGGTATTGCCGCCGGTTCGTCCACCGGCACCCTGCTGGCCGCCGCGCTGCGCTTCTGCCGCGAGCAGAAGGAACCCAAGCGCGTGGTCAGCCTGGTCTGCGACACCGGCACGCGTTACCTGTCGAAGGTCTACAACGACCAGTGGATGACCGACCAGGGCCTGTTGCAGCGCAAGCGCTACGGCGACCTGCGCGACATCGTCGCGCGGCGGTTCGAGGAGGGCAGGGTGGTCGCCGTCGGCCCGGGCGACACCCTGCTTACCGCCTTCCAGCGCATGCGCCTGGCGGATATCTCACAGCTCCCCGTGCTCGACGGCCTGCGGCTGGTCGGTGTCATCGACGAGTCCGACATCCTGCTGGGTGTGCATGACGACCCGGCGCATTTCCGCAGCGATGTCGCCAGCGCCATGAGCACCGCCCCGGAAACCCTCGCGCCCGGCGCCAGCCTCAAGGAACTCGAAGCCGTGCTCGCGCGCGGGCTGGTGGCGATCATCGCCGACGCCTCGGGTTTCCACGGCCTGATCACCCGATTCGACCTGCTCAACCATCTACGGAGGACCCTCGCATGAGCCAGCACGACGACCGCCTCGGTTTCGCCACCCGCGTGATCCACGCCGGGCAGGAGCCGGACCCTTCCACCGGGGCGATCATGCCGCCGATCTACGCCAACTCCACCTACCGCCAGGACAGCCCCGGCGTGCACAAGGGCCTCGACTATGGCCGCTCGCACAACCCCACGCGCTGGGCGCTGGAGCGCTGCGTGGCGGACCTGGAAGGGGGCAGCAAGGCGTTCGCCTTCGCCTCGGGTCTGGCGGCCATCTCGGCGGTGCTGGAGTTGCTCGACGCCGGCTCGCACATCGTCTCCGGCAACGACCTCTACGGCGGCACTTTCCGCCTGTTCGAGCGGGTACGGCGGCGCAGCGCCGGGCACGATTTCCACTTCGCCGACCTGTCCCAGCCCGGCGCGCTGGAGGCGGCAATCACCGACAAGACGCGCATGGTCTGGGTGGAAACCCCGAGCAACCCGCTGCTGCGCCTGACCGACCTGGCCGCCATCGCCCGCACCTGCCGCGAGCGCGGCATCCTCTGCGTGGCCGACAACACCTTTGCCAGCCCGTGGATCCAGCGGCCGCTGGAGCTGGGCTTTGACATCGTGGTGCACTCCACCACCAAGTACCTCAATGGCCATTCGGACGTCATCGGCGGCATCGCCATCGTCGGCGACAACCCCGACCTGGCCGAGCGGGTGGGCTTCCTGCAGAACTCGGTGGGCGCCATCGCCGGGCCGTTCGACGCCTTCCTCACCCTGCGCGGGGTGAAGACCCTGGCCCTGCGCATGGAGCGGCACTGCGCCAATGCACTCGACCTGGCGAGGTGGCTGGAGCAGCAGCCCCAGGTGAAGCGCGTCTACTACCCCGGCCTGCCGTCGCATCCGCAGCACGAGCTGGCGCGCCGGCAGATGAAGGGCTTCGGCGGGATGATCTCGCTGGACCTGGATACCGACCTGGCCGGCTCGCGGCGCTTCCTGGAGAACGTCCAGCTGTTCGCCCTGGCAGAAAGCCTGGGCGGCGTGGAAAGCCTGATCGAGCACCCGGCGATCATGACCCACGCCAGCATCCCGGCGGAGAACCGTGCGGCGCTGGGGATCGGGGACTCGCTGATCCGGCTATCGGTGGGTGTGGAAGACGTGGAAGACCTGCGTACTGACCTCGCCAAGGCGCTGGCAATGATCTAATCCTTTCTGAGATATCCGGCTGCCTGTGAATCCCTATCCGCGCCGAACTGTCCCCTCTCCCTTCAGGGGGAGGGCTAGGGAGGGGGCCCAGGTCAGCGATTGAGCTGTATGGCAGTTCTACCCTCTCCCCAACCCTCTCCCTGAAGGGAGAGGGAGCTGCTTCTCTGCTCATGGCGGACTGTTGCATCATGAAAAAGCCCGCCAATCGGCGGGCTTTTTCATGATGCGGTGAGGCGTCAGACCGCGTGGACGATATGCCCGTCCACCAGGGTGCAGCGCACCACGCCCGGCAGGCAGTGGCCGAGGAACGGGCAGTTCTGGCCACGGGAGTGCCAGGTCTCGCCCGCCAGGGTCTGGCCGTCGGCTTCGAACAGCACCACGTCGGCGGCCGCGCCGATCGCCAGCTTGCCGGCCGGCAGGCGCAGGGCGGCAGCCGGGCCGGACGACAGACGTGCGAGCAGGGTCGGCAGGTCGAGCAGGCCGTCCTGCACCAGGGTCATCGCCAGCGGCAGTAGCAGTTCGACGCTGCTGATGCCCGGATCGGTGGCGGCGAACGGGGCGTTCTTCGCGTCTGCCTCGTGGGGCTGGTGGTGGCTGGCGATGGCCTGGATCACGCCGCTCTTCACCGCTTCGCGCAGGGCTTCGCGGTCCTTCTGCGAGCGCAGCGGCGGCTGCACGTGGTAGAGGCTGGAGAAGTCCGCCAGTGCTTCGTCGGTCAGGATCAACTGGTACAGCGCTACGTCGGCGGTCACCGGCAGGCCGCGGGCCTGGGCCTGGGCGATCAGCTCGACGCCGCGGGCGCTGGTCAGCTGGCTGAAGTGCGCACGCACGCCGGACTGTTCGACCAGCAGCAGGTTGCGCGCCAGGGCCACGGTCTCGGCGGTTTCCGGGATGCCGGCCAGGCCGCGGAAGCTGGCGGTCGGGCCTTCGTGGGCGAGGCCGCCTTCGGCCAGGTCGTGGTCCTGGGAGGTGAAGATCACGGTGAGGTCGAAGGTCGCCGCGTACTCCAGCGAGCGCAGCAGTACGCGGTTGCTCGCCATCGGCGCCAGGCCGTTGGTGAAGGCCACGCAGCCGGCATCGCGCAGCGCGACCAGTTCAGACAACTGCTCGCCGGCGAGGCCTTTAGTCAGTGCGCCGATGGGGAAGACCTTGGCGTTGCCGGCTTCGCGGGCGCGGTCGAGGATCAGCTCGGCGACGGCGGAAGTGTCCAGCACCGGCTTGGTCTGCGGCGGGAAGCACAGGCTGGTGACGCCCCCGGCGGCGGCGGCGCGGGTTTCGCTTTCGATGCTGCCCTTGCGGCTGTAGCCCGGCTCGCGCAGGGCGACGCTCAGGTCTACCAGGCCGGGCGCGGCGATCAGGCCGGCGGCGTCGATTTCCTGGGCGGCGTGGAAGCCTTCGGGGGCGTCGCCGATGGCGATGATGCGGCCGGCCTCGATGTGCAGGTCGCAGACCTTGTCCAGGCCGCTGGCCGGGTCGATCAGGTGGGCGCCACGAATACTGACGGTCATTGCGCGTCCTCCTGTTCCAGCTGGCGTTGGGCGTTCTGGCCGCTCATGGCCATGGACAGCACGGCCATGCGGATGGCGATGCCGTAGGTGACCTGGTTGAGGATCACCGACTGTTCACCGTCGGCCACGGCGGAGTCGATCTCCACGCCGCGGTTGATCGGGCCGGGGTGCATGACGATGGCATCGGGCTTGGCCAGCTTCAGGCGCTTCTGGGTCAGGCCGTAGAGTTTGAAGAACTCGCCTTCGCTGGGCAGCAGGCCGCCGGCCATGCGCTCGCGCTGCAGGCGCAGCATGATCACCACGTCGACGTCCTTCAGGCCTTCGTCGGCGTTGGTGAAGACCTTCACCCCGTACTGCTCTTCCAGGCCCACCGGCAGCAGGGTGCGCGGGGCGATCACACGGATGTCCGGGCAGCCGAGGGTCTTCAGCGCCAGCATGTCGGAGCGCGCCACCCGCGAGTGCAGGATGTCACCGACGATGGCCACCGAGAGGTTCTCGAAGTCTCCCTTGTGGCGGCGGATGGTGAGCATGTCGAGCATGCCCTGGGTCGGGTGGCCGTGGCGGCCGTCGCCACCGTTGATCACGGCGACGTTGGGGCTGACGTGCTCGGCGATGAAATGCGCGGCGCCCGAGTCGCTGTGGCGCACGACGAACATGTCGGCGGCCATGGCCTCGAGGTTGCGCAGGGTGTCGGTGAGCGTCTCGCCCTTGCTGGTCGATGAGGTCGACACGTTCAGCGAGATGACGTCGGCGGACAGGCGCTGGGCGGCCAGTTCGAAGGTGGTGCGGGTGCGCGTGGAATTCTCGAAGAACACGTTGCACACGGTCTTGCCGCGCAGCAGCGGGACCTTCTTCACTGCACGGGCGCCGACTTCGAGGAAGGAGTCGGCGGTATCGAGGATTTCAGTCAGCAGTTCGCGGGACAACCCGTCGAGCGAGAGGAAGTGGCGCAGCTGGCCCAGGTCGTTGAGCTGCAGCGGGCGCTTGGCGTCGGTCGGCATGTGGCAGGCCCTGAAAGTTGGGGGTGGAGGTCCGGGCGCGCGGGGTTACAGCGCGGGGCTGAGAAGCGTGCGCTCGAGGACGAGTGGTGCGGGACCGCGCAATTTTACCCGCTCGTTGGGTGCCAATGACAGGGTTTCGCCGACGACATCCGGGCGAATCGGCAGTTCGCGCTTGTTCAGGTCCACCAGGCTGACCAGGGTCACGCTGGCCGGGCGGCCATAGTCGAATAGCTCGTTCAGCGCGGCACGGATGGTCCGGCCGCTCATCAGCACGTCGTCCACCAGGATCAGGTGCTGGCCGTCGATCTCGAAGGGCAGTTCCGACGGACGGACCTGCGGGTGCAGGCCGCTGCGGGTGAAGTCGTCGCGGTAGAAGGAGACGTCGAGGATGCCGAGGATCTCGTCGCTGCCCAGTGCCTTGAGCAGTTCCTGGGCGACCCAGATGCCGCCGGTGTGGATGCCGACGAAGCGTGGCGAGTCGATGCCGCGCTGCGCGAGGTAGTTGCGCAGGTCGGTGGCCATGCGGGGGATGAGTTCGGCGGGGCTTGGCAGGGTCATGACGTCTCCGGTTCGGTTGGCGAGGCCACCCGGCACGGGCGGCCATCGGGGCGGACCGTTCCGGGAAGGAGTGGTCCGGCAAGCTTAGCGGCTTTGGCCCAAGGGGCTCTGCCGCAGGTCAAGCAGGGGTGTTCTCCGCCAGCCAGCCCTCCAGCAGCAGGGCGGCGGCCAGGGCGTCCACCGGGCGCTCGCGGTAGCCGCCCGTCTGGCCCTGGGCCAGGCGTTCGCCCTTGGCGGCGTAAGTGGTCAGGCGTTCGTCATGGGTGTGCACCGGCAGGTTGTAGCGGCCGTTCAGGCGGCGGGCGAACTTTTCGGCGCGTTCGCTCATCTCGCTGGGGGTGCCATCCATGTTCAGCGGCAGGCCGACGACGATGGCGTCGGGTTGCCATTCCTTGATCAGGGCTTCCACGCGGTTCCAGTCCGGCACGCCGTTCTGTGCCTTGAGCACGCAGAGCTCGCGGGCCTGGCCGGTGATGGCCTGGCCGACGGCGACGCCGATCTGCTTGGTGCCGTAGTCGAAGCCCAGGAGCAGGCGCAGGGGTTTGCTGCTCATCAGGCGTGCCCGGCCTGGGCGGTGAGCAGGCTGAGGTTGATCCCCAGGCGCTCGGCGGCCGCCGACAGGCGCTGTTCGGCCGGCACCTCGAAGAGCACCGCAGGGTCGGCCGGGCAGGTCAGCCAGGCGTTGTCGGCCAGTTCGGCTTCCAGCTGGCCGGCTTCCCAGCCCGCGTAACCGAGGGTGATCAGGTGCTGGGCCGGGCCGCTGCCGTCGGCGATGGCGAACAGTACGTCCTGGGAAGTGGACAGCGACAGCTCGCCCAGTTCCAGGGTGGCCTGGTAGCTGCGTCCGGCGGGGTGCAGGACGAAGCCGCGGTCGGTCTGCACCGGCCCGCCGCTGTAGATGGTCATGCCCTGGCAGCGTACCGGCGGCAATTCGTCCGGGCGCAGCTGTTCGAGCACATCGGCGAGGTTCAGGCCGCTGGGGCGATTGATGACCAGGCCCATGGCGCCCTGCTCGTTGTGTTCCACGAGGTAGGTGACCGTCTGGGCGAAGTTGGAGTCCGCCATGTGCGGCATGGCGATGAGGAAATGGTGCTTGAGGTAGCTGGCGGCTGTGCTTTTCATGCCGGCTAGTTTCAGGCCTGGGGGCCAAAGGGACAAGACTTGAAAGCGCCGGCAGAGGTCGGCGGGGGCGTCGGATCAGTTGCTGGACAGGCGATCGCCGCGCTCGAAGCGCCAGGTACGGATGATTTCCAGGCGGTCGATGTCGTTCAGGTCGCCGGAGAAGGGCGCGAAGGGTGCGGCCAGGCGCACGATGCGCTGGGCGGCCTGGTCCAGGGTGGGCTGGCCGGAGGACTCGAGCACCTGGACTTCATACAGGGAGCCGTCGCGGTTGATCGACACCAGCAGGCGCAGGCTGCCGTAGATGCGCTGGCGGCGGGCTTCGTCCGGGTAGTTGAGGTTGCCGATGCGCTCGATCTTCTTGCGCCATTCCTCTTTATACCAGGCGCCCTTGTCGCGCATGGTCGAGGCGGCGCTCAGGCGGTGGATGCGCGGGCGCTTGGCGTAGGCCTGCTGCTCGCGGGCAAGGTCGGCTTCGAGGCTGGAGATTTCCGCCGAGAGCTGGCTGGAGTCGAACTGCGGCGCCGGCTTGGCGACGGTCTCGGCCTTGGGCGTCTGCTGTTTGGTCTGCACCTTGTCCGGGCGCGGGGTGCGGGTGGCGACGGCGGCCTTGGGCGCTTCCGGGCTTTTGGCCTGGCGCGGAGTGGCCGGCGGGGCGACCTTCTTGACTTCGGTGTCCTGGAACGGCGCCTGCTCGGTGGTCTTGGGGACCGCCTTGTGTTCCAGGGTACCGCTGCCCTGCTGGTTCATCTGGGCAAGGTAGTCGGCTTTCTCCGGCGCCTTGTCGCTCTTGAAGCTGGCCAGGGTGATTTCCAGCGTCTTGCTCAGCTGGCTGGGCATGGGCATGGTGAAGCCCACGCCCAGCAGCACGGCCACGTGCAGGATGGCCGCAACGAACAGGGTGAAACCCAGCCGGTCCGCCGGACGGACGCCGGAGGACACGGGGAAGTCTTGGTGGGTTGCAGCGTTCATTGCGGGTCGCGTAGGCCAGGGTGGGGCGGAAGTCTGCCGACGAGGCTTATAAAAGTCTATGACGCACTGCGCGCCTTGAGCTTTTCGTCGATGACTGCCATCAGTCTCTCACCGATGCGCGTGTCGTAGGCCGCATCGATCTCGCGGATGCAGGTCGGGCTGGTGACGTTGATCTCGGTGAGGTTCTCGCCGATGACGTCCAAACCGACGAACAGCAGGCCGCGTTTGCGCAGCTCCGGGCCGACCTGGGCGGCGATCCAGCGGTCGCGCTCGGTCAGCGGCTGGGCCACGCCACGGCCACCGGCGGCAAGGTTGCCGCGGGTCTCGCCCTGCGCCGGGATGCGCGCCAGGCAGTACTCCACCGGCTCGCCGTCGATCATCAGGATGCGCTTGTCGCCATCCTTGATGGCCGGCAAATAGCGTTGCGCCATGACCTGCTCCTGGCCGTGGCGAGTCAGGGTCTCGAGGATCACCGAGAGGTTCGGGTCGCCTTCGCGGTGGCGGAAGATCATCGATCCACCCATGCCATCCAGGGGTTTGAGAATGATGTCACGATGCTCCGCCGCGAACTCGCGCAGAATATCGGACCGGCGGCTCACCACTGTCGGTGGCGCGCACTGCGGGAAGAGCGTGGCAAAGTACTTCTCGTTGCAATCACGCAGGCTCTGCGGCTTGTTGACGATGAGCGTGCCGGCGGCTTCGGCCTGTTCCAGCAGGTAGGTGGAGTAGACGAACTCGTTGTCGAAGGGCGGGTCCTTGCGCATCAGGATCACGTCCAGTTCCGACAGCGGCTGGTCGACTTCCTCTTCCAGTTCGAACCAGTGGGCCGGATCGTAGAACACCTTGAGCGGGCGCATGCGACCGCGGGCGACGTTCTCTTTCTGGTAAAGATCCTGCTGTTCCATATAGAACAGCTGCCAACCACGGGCCTGGGCTGCCAGCAGCATGGCCAGCGAGCTGTCCTTCTTGAAACTGATCTGCGCGATGGGGTCCATCACGATCCCGAGGCGTACGCTCATGGGATGTCCTCCTGGGGGAGTCTGTTGGGCTTGGGGCTGCGACGCAGAGCCGCGCCGAAAAGGCTGAAAATGGACGCTCAGGGTGGCGCTGGATGTGCGCTCGGTCAAGGAAAAAGCCTGCGTGTTCCGGGTCTTATGGCCTGAATTTGCTGGGCGTGGTAAAGATTCTGACGATTGTGGTAAAAGGTTCCCACGATTGGGTCGCAGCCCGACGGTGGCAGGGCGCTTGCGCACTGAAATAAAAAGCGGAAAAACGACTCACCGAAGATGGTAAGGGCGAACATGGAACAGCATTCCGACGGTTTGAAAGTAATGGTGATCGACGATTCCAAGACGATTCGTCGCACGGCTGAAACCCTGCTGAAGAAGGTTGGCTGCGATGTCATTACAGCCATCGACGGCTTCGACGCGCTGGCCAAGATCGCCGATACCCATCCCAGCATCATCTTCGTCGACATCATGATGCCGCGCCTGGATGGCTATCAGACCTGCGCCCTGATCAAGAACAATAGTGCCTTCAAATCCACGCCGGTGATCATGCTGTCCTCCAAGGACGGCCTGTTCGACAAGGCCAAGGGTCGCATCGTCGGTTCCGATCAGTACCTCACCAAGCCCTTCAGCAAGGAAGAACTGCTCGGCGCGATCAAGACCCATGTGCCCGACTTCACCCCGGTGGAGCACGCTTCCTGAAGTCCGGCGCGAGCGCCGGTGACGCCTATTCCGTATGGGGACCACAATGGCTCGAATTCTGATTGTTGATGACTCGCCGACCGAGATGTACAAGCTGACCGCGATGCTGGAAAAGCACTCGCACCAGGTACTCAAGGCCGAAAACGGCGCCGACGGCGTGGCCCTGGCTCGCCAGGAAAAGCCGGACGTCGTCCTGATGGACATCGTCATGCCCGGCCTGAACGGCTTCCAGGCGACTCGTCAGCTGTCCAAGGACCCGGAAACCAGCGCCATTCCGGTGATCATCGTCACCACCAAGGACCAGGAAACCGACAAGGTCTGGGGCAAGCGCCAGGGCGCTCGCGACTACCTGACCAAGCCGGTGGACGAAGAAACACTGCTCAAGACCATCAATTCGGTGCTGGCCGGCTGATACAGCCGTACCTGCACGTACCGAACATAATTATTAGAGAAGGCCAGGGCCGGCATGGCGGAAGTCCAGAGTCCTTTCGAGGTTCTCGTCCAGATCGATCAGCGCTGTCGGCAGCTGGCTGCGGGCCTGCCCGCCCAGCGCGAGGTGGTGCAGAGCTGGAACGGCATCGGCTTTCGCATGGCTGGGCGCCTGTTCGTAGCGCCCATGGGGGAGGTCGGCGAGGTTCTTCATGAGCCGCGCTACACACTGCTGCCCGGTGTCCGTGACTGGGTGAAGGGGGTCGCCAACGTGCGCGGCCGCCTGCTGCCGATCATGGACCTGTGCGGCTTCCTCGGCGCGGAGCTGTCGCCTCTGCGCAAGCAGCGGCGCGTGCTCGTCGTGGAACACCAGGAAGTCTTCGCCGGCCTCATCGTCGATGAGGTGTTCGGCATGCAGCACTTCCCGGTGGATACCTTCTCCGAGCAGTTGCCGCCCCTCGAAGCGGTCCTGCAGCCCTTTATTCATGGCGTCTTCCATCGGGAGCAACCCTGGCTCGTGTTCAGCCCGCATGCGCTGGCTCAGCACCCGGGGTTCCTGGATGTCGCCAGCTAGAGTTTGACCGGTTGGGCCGGCATTGCCGGCCCTTGTTGTGACATGGAAACCGTAATCGTGGTGGGTCCAGGCGGGGGCCGAATATGAAAAATATAAAGGCAGGCAGTCTTTTCTCGGGGGCGCGTAGCAGCTCGCTGATCCTCGGACTCTTCGTGGTCCTGATCGTGGCGATCGTCTTGCTGTTCGCCAACTTCGCTTACCTGAACAAGCAGGCGGACCACGACAAGCAGTACATCGGCCATGCCGGCGAACTGCGCGTGCTGTCCCAGCGTATCGCCAAGAACGCCACGGAAGCCGCGGCGGGCAAGGGCGAGGCGTTCAAGCTGCTCAAGGAAGCACGCAACGACTTCGAGAAGCGCTGGAACATCCTTTCCAAGGGTGACGAAAGCACCGGCCTGCCGCCGAGCCCGGATTCGGTACAACCGCAGATGGCGGATGTGCAGAAGGACTGGGACACCCTGCGCAAGAACACCGACTCCATCCTCGCCAGCGAACAGACCGTACTGTCCCTGCACCAGGTGGCCGCGACTCTCGCCGAAACCATCCCGCAGCTGCAGGTGGAGTACGAAGAGGTCGTCGACATCCTGCTGGAGAACGGCGCCCCGGCCGACCAGGTCGCGGTAGCCCAGCGCCAGTCGCTGCTGGCCGAACGTATTCTCGGCTCGGTGAACAAGGTGCTCGCCGGTGACGAGAACTCCGTGCAGGCCGCCGACAGCTTCGGCCGTGACGCCAGCCTCTTCGGTCGCGTACTCAAGGGCATGAAGGAAGGCAACGCGGCGATGAGCATCTCCAAGGTGACCAACGCCGAGGCCGTTGACCGCCTCAACGAGATTGCCGAGCTGTTCGAATTCGTTTCCGGCTCGGTGGACGAGATCCTCGAGACCTCCCCGGAACTGTTCCAGGTCCGTGAGGCCGCCAACACCATCTTCGGCGGTTCGCAGACCCTGCTCGACAAGGCCTCCAACCTCGCCAACGGCTTCGAGAACCTGGCCGAAGGCCGTGTGTTCAACCAGGTCGCCAGCGTGGCGCTGGGCATTCTCGCCCTCGGCGCGATCATCCTCATCGGCCTGGTGATGGTGCGTGAAACCAACCGCCGACTGGCCGAGACCGCCGAGAAGAACGAACGTAACCAGGCGGCGATTCTGCGACTGCTCGACGAAATCGCCGACCTCGCCGACGGTGACCTGACGGTGGCCGCAACCGTGACCGAGGACTTCACCGGTGCGATCGCGGACTCCATCAACTACTCCATCGACCAGCTCCGCGAGCTGGTGGAAACCATCAACCTGACAGCCGTGCAGGTGGCCGCCGCCGCCCAGGAAACCCAGGCCACCGCCATGCACCTGGCCGAGGCTTCCGAGCACCAGGCCCAGGAAATCGCCGGCGCCTCCGCCGCGATCAACGAAATGGCCGTGTCCATTGACCAGGTATCGGCGAACGCCTCCGAGTCCTCGGCGGTAGCGGAACGTTCCGTAGCCATCGCCAACAAGGGCAACGAAGTGGTGCACAACACCATCACCGGCATGGACAACATCCGTGAGCAGATTCAGGACACCTCGAAGCGGATCAAGCGCCTGGGTGAATCGTCCCAGGAGATCGGTGACATCGTAAGCCTGATCAACGACATTGCCGACCAGACCAATATCCTCGCACTGAACGCCGCGATCCAGGCGTCCATGGCGGGCGACGCGGGCCGCGGCTTCGCCGTGGTAGCGGACGAAGTACAGCGACTGGCGGAACGTTCCTCCGCGGCGACCAAGCAGATCGAAGCGCTGGTGAAGACCATTCAGACCGACACCAACGAAGCGGTGATCTCGATGGAACAGACCACCTCCGAGGTGGTACGCGGTGCCCGCCTGGCGCAGGACGCCGGTGTGTCTCTGGAAGAGATCGAGAAGGTATCCAAGACCCTGGCAGCGTTGATCCAGAACATTTCCAACGCCGCCCGTCAGCAGGCCTCCTCCGCCGGCCACATTTCCAACACCATGAACGTGATCCAGGAGATCACCTCGCAGACCTCCGCCGGTACCACCGCCACCGCGCGCAGCATTGGCAACCTGGCCAAGATGGCCGGCGAGATGCGTCACTCCGTATCCGGCTTCAAACTGCCGGACATCGCCGAACAGGCCTGAGCAGAGGAGGTGCGCTGCTCTTCACCGGGTAGCGCATGACAGTCTTGAGCGAGGGGCGCGACATGCAGGCAAGTGGCGTCTGGTCGTTGCAGCCGTTGGCCGACATGTCGGCCGCGGACTTCCGCGACTGGCAGGCACTGTTGGAAGACCGGACCGGTGTCGTCGTCAACGAACAACGCCGCGCCTTCCTGCAGACCAGCCTGGGCGCGCGGATGCGCGAACTGGGCATCGCCGACTACGGCACCTACTACCGACAGGTCACCGATGGCCCGCGCGGCGCCGTCGAGTGGTCGAACCTGCTGGACCGCCTCACCGTTCAGGAAACCCGTTTCTTTCGTCACAAGGCTTCATTCGAAGTGCTGGAAGGCTTCCTCCGTCAGCGCCTCGAACAGGTCGGCCCGAGCCGGCCGCTGGCCTTGTGGAGCGTCGGCTGTTCCAGTGGCGAGGAGCCGTACTCCCTCGCCATGGTGGCCGCCAAGGTACTCGAAGACGCAGGTCTGGCGCCGCTGTTCGGCGTGACCGGCACCGACATCAGCCTCAATGCCCTGACCCGGGCGCGCGAGGCGCGCTACGCGGCACGCAAGCTGGAGGACATCGACCCGGAACTGGCCACGCGCTACTTCAGCGCGCAGGATGACGGTCGATACGCAGTGATACCCGATCTCGCCGAGCGCGTCTGTTGCGCCCGGCTGAATGTGCTGGAACTGGCCAAGGCGCCAATGTCCGGCATGGACGTGATTTTTTGCCAGAACCTGCTGATCTATTTCCGCCGCTGGCGGCGGCGGGACATCCTCAATCGCCTGGCCGAGCGGCTGGCGCCTGGGGGACTGCTGGTGATCGGAGTGGGTGAGGTGGCCGATTGGCACCACCCGCTGCTCGAACCGGTCGCCGATGAGCGCGTTCTGGCCTTTACCCGGAAGGGATGACACAGACACATGAGTGGAGTGGCTATGGGTGATCGGCACGATTATGTCGCCCTGGAATGGGTAAAAGGCGAGATTGCCGAAACGCTCAAGCAGGCGCGGCAAGCCCTCGAATCCTACGTCGAGAACCCCCAGGACCCGACGCGGATGGGCTTTTGCCTGGCCTACATCCACCAGGTGCGTGGCACCCTGCAGATGGTGGAGTTCTACGGCGCGGCCCTGCTCGCCGAGGAAATGGAGTACCTGACCCAGGCGCTGATCGACGGCAAGGTCTCCAGCCAGAGCGAAGCGCTGGAAGTGCTGATGCAGGCCATCCTGCAGCTGCCGGCGTACCTGGAGCGCATCCAGAGCGCCCGCCGCGACCTGCCGCTGGTCGTGCTGCCGTTGCTCAACGACCTGCGCACCGCTCGCGGCGAGAAGCTGCTGTCGGAAACCAGCCTGTTCTCCCCCGACCTTTCCCAGTCCTCGCCGGTGCTGCCGGTGGACGCCCTGGCGCGCCTGCGCACCGCCGAACTGCCGGCGCTGCTGCGCAAGCTGCGGCAGATGCTGCAGGTCGCCCTGGTCGGCGTCATCCGCAACCAGGACCTGCCGACCAACCTGGGCTACCTGGCGCGCGTGTTCGCCCGCCTGGAATCGCTGTGCAAGGACGCCCCGCTGGGCCGCCTGTGGGTGATCGCCTCGGCGATGATCGAAGGCCTGGCCAACGGCAGCATCGCCAACGGCACCTCGGTACGTAACCTGCTGCGCCAGGTCGACCGCGAATTCAAGCGCCTGGTCGACCAGGGCGCCGACGCCATGAACCAGGCGGCGCCGGAAGAACTGATCAAGAACCTGCTGTTCTACGTCGCCAAGGCCTCCGACCAGTCGCCGCGCGTGCGTGCGGTGAAGGACGAGTACCGCCTCGACGACGCCCTGCCGGGTGCCGCCCTGGTGGACGAGGAGCGTGCCCGTCTCGCCGGCCCTGACCGCGACGCCATGCGCTCGGTGGTTGGCGCTCTGTGCGAGGAGCTGGTGCGGGTCAAGGACAGCCTCGACCTCTTCGTGCGCAGCGACCGCAGCGGCGTGAACGAACTGGGTAGCCTGCTGGCGCCACTCAAGCAGATCGCCGACACCCTCGCCGTGCTGGGCTTCGGCCAGCCGCGCAAGGTCATCCTCGACCAGATCGAGGTGGTCAGCGCGCTCGCCCACGGCCAGCGCCAGCCCAACGACGCCACCCTGATGGATGTCGCCGGTGCGCTGCTGTATGTCGAAGCGACCCTGGCCGGCATGGTCGGCCCGAGCGAAGAGCCGGGCAGCGAAGAAAACGTCCTGCCGACCACCGATGTCGAGCAGATCCACCAGGTGGTGATCAAGGAAGCGCGCAATGGCCTGGAACTGGCCAAGGACGCGATCATCGAGTTCATCGCCTCGCAATGGAACCACGAGCACCTGGCCCGCGTGCCGGAGCTGCTGACCCAGGTTCGCGGCGGACTGGCGATGATCTCCCAGGAACGCGCTGCGAAACTGCTGGAAAACTGCAACCGCTACATCCAGGAACAACTGCTGGTGCGCCAGGCCGTGCCGGACTGGCACAGCCTCGACACCCTGGCCGACGCCATCACCAGCGTCGAGTACTACTTAGAGCGCCTGTCGGAAGACCACAACACCCAGGGCGACATGATCCTCGACGTGGCCGAGGAGAGCCTGGACAGCCTGGGCTATTCGCTCAAGCCGCGCCCGTCGATCCTCGACGCCGAGCCGAGCGCCCACGTCCCTGCGCCCCTGGACAACCCGCTCGACGAGATCGACGTACTGGCGGCGCAGCCGCTGGCCGAGCCGAGCGAAGCGGTCCCGGTGGAAGACGTCCCCGAGTTGGCCGCGCCGGTGGAAATCGCCGACAGCTTCGAGCCCGCGAGCCTCGATATCACCCCGACCGAGGAGCTGGCGTTCGAACAGCCTGCCGAGCTTGCCCCGACAGAAGAGCTGGCTCCGGTGGACGAACCGGTCCTGGACCTTGCCGACCTCGATACGCCCCAACCTGTTGCGGACACTGAAGAGAGCTTCACCTTCGAATCGCTGGAGCCCGTTGTCGAGCCTGTCGCCGGGGAGCAGCCCGCACTGCCGGCCGACTTCGGCCTCCCGACCGAACTCGACGCCCAGCCTGCTGGCGAAGCCGAAGCGAGCTTCACCTTCGAACCCCTGGAGCTGGACTCCGGCCTGCCCGCTGCCGAGCCCAGCGCCGAACCGGGCGCCTGGACTCTCGACGAGGCCACGCCGCTGGCTGCCTCGGCTGAACTGCCCGGTGCGACCCTGGAGCCGGAAAGCCTCAGCTGGGATATCGAACTGGAGCCGGCCGCACCGATCACCGACACCACCCTGGCCGATGAAGGCTGGTCGCTGGACGACAGCCACAGGGCCGACAGCATCGAGTTCACTCTCGAAACGCTGGAAGAGGCGCCCGCGCAACCGCTGGCCGATGAGCTGAGCTGGAGCCTGGACGATGCCCTCCCGCTGGCCGAGACGCCGCGATTCGACGAGCCCGCGCAGGCGGAGCCGGCAACGACCGAACAATCCTGGGAATCGCCGGACCTGTCCGGCACCCCAAGCGAAGCCCCGGCCACTCCGGAACTGCTCGACGACTTCGCCAGCCTGCCGACGCTGGAGGCCACTCCGGCCCCGGTGGAGGAGCTGACCTGGGACATGCAGTCGCTGACCCCGGCCGGCGACAAGCCCGCCGAGGAAGACTGGTTCAGCATCGACCTGAGCCAGCCGACTGCCGAGTCGCCCGCACCGTCGCTGGAGCTGGACGAAAGCTTCGCCAGCCTGGAAACGGTCGAACCCGCACCGCTGGCAGCCCTGGACGACCTGAGCTTCGCCGCCCAGCCTGCCAGCGATGAACCGTCCAGCGCCGAAACCTCGCTGGTCAGCGATGACAACTGGACCCTGGGTGAGCTGAGCGAACCGACCGCGCTGGACGCTGGCGTCGACTTCAGCCTCGACGCGCCACTTGAGCTGGAAGCGCTGGAACCGCTGGTCGAGCCCCAGGCGCCCGCCGTCCAGGCCGAAGCCTGGAGCGACGAGAACATCGCCGAGCTGGACCTGCCGGAAGTCGAGCTGCCCAGCCCGCCGGCCGAGCCCGAAGTCGTCGCCGAGGCACCGGCCAAGCCGCTGTCCCTGGCCGAAGTCATGGCCGCCCCGGTATCGGCGATCAACCCGCCGGCCCAGGACGTACCGCCCAGCCTGCTGCCGCCGCCCGCCGATGAAGAACCCATCGACGAAGAGCTGCGCGAAGTCTTCATCGAAGAAGCCGGCGAAGTGCTGGAAACCATCGGCGAGCACCTGCCGACCTGGCTGGCCAACACCGACGACCGCGACTCGCTGACCGAGATTCGCCGTGCCTTCCATACCCTCAAGGGCAGTGGCCGGATGGTCCGCGCGCTGGTGATCGGCGAGCTGGCCTGGTCCATCGAGAACCTGCTCAACCGCGTGCTCGACCGCAGCATTGCCGCCTCGCCTGCCGTGCTGCAGGTGGTCCAGGATGTGGTCGCGCTGATGCCTGAACTGGTCGAGGAGTACGCTGCCAGCGCCCAGCGCCAGCGCGACGACGTCGACCGCCTGGCCGCTACCGCCCATGCCCTGGCCAAGGGGCAGCCGGTGCCGCCGCCCGGTGGCGGGCTGCCGGAGTCGGCGCCGCAGGTCGAGGACATCACCCCCGAGCTGGCAGAGGTCGAGGAGATCGCTGCCCAGGCTGCCAACGAAGGGCTCGACGAGAGCCTCGATCCGCAGTTGCTGGAGATCTTCCGCAACGAAGCCGAAGCCCACCTGGAAACCCTGGTCGGCTTCCTCGCCGATTGCGCGCAGCAGCTGCCGCAACCGGTGACCGACGACCTGCAACGCGCCCTGCACACCCTCAAGGGCAGCGCGCACATGGCCGGCATCCTGCCGATCGCCGAAATCGCCACGCCGCTGGAGCGGCTGGTGAAGGAATTCAAGACCAACCTGCTGCAGGTCGATCTGCGTGAGGCGGAACTGCTGCACGCCGCCGAAGGTCTGTTCCGCGTCGGCCTCGACCAGCTCGTCGAAGGTCGCCCGCTGGCGCCCATCGAAGGCAGCCCGGAACTCCTGGCGCGCATCGCGCAGGTTCACCAGGAACGCCTGGAGGCTGCCGAGGCCAAGCGCCGCGGTGAAAGCGGCGAGGGCAGCGGCAACGATCCGCAGTTGATCGGCATGTTCCTCGCCGAGGGCATGGACATCCTGCTCGACGCCGAGGATCTGCTGCGCCGCTGGCGCGAGCACCCGCAGGAGCGCCACGAACTGGGCGCCCTCTACGACGAGCTGGAAACCCTCAGCCGTGGTGCGCAGATGGCCGAGCTGCCGCAGATGGCGGAACTCGCCGATGCGCTGCTGGCAGTCTATGGCGCCGTGCGCCAGGGTCGCCTGGAAACCGGCGACGCCTTCTTCTCCGCCGCCGAAACCGCCCACGAGGCGCTGATCGGCATGATGGACCAGGTGGCTGCAGCGCTGCAGGTCAGTGCCCGCCCGGAACAGGTCGAAGCGCTGCACCGCCTGCTGGACGCACCGGTGCCCGCCGTCCAGGACGAGCCATCGGAAGAGGCCCCGGATGTCGAGTTCGTCGACCTGGAAAGCCTGACCGCCGATGACTTCCCCGCCGAAGACGAGGAATTCCTCCTCGACAGCCGCCCGGTGGACGACGACAACCTGCCCGACGGCCTGAGCTGGTCGCCGCGCAGCGATAACGACGGTGCCCCGCGTGGTGCCGCCGACGACGATGACGATGACGTCATCACCGCCGAAACCCCGCACGCCCATCCCGCCCCGCAGCAACCGCCGCGTGCGCTGGACGAGGAAATGGTGGCGATCTTCCTCGAAGAGGCGGTCGACATCCTCGACAACGCCGGCCAGGCGCTGGACCAATGGCTGGCTTCGCCCGAGGGCCTCGCTGCGCTTTCGACCCTGCAACGCGACCTGCACACCCTCAAGGGCGGTGCGCGCATGGCGGAAATCCGCGAGATCGGCGATCTGTCCCACGAACTCGAATCACTCTACGAAGGCCTGCTGGACCATCGCTTCCAGCACAGCCAGCCGCTGGGCGACCTGCTGCGCACCTGCCACGACCGCCTGGCGACCCAGCTCGATCAGCTGCAGGCCGGCCAGGCGCTGACCGATCCGGCCGACCTGGTGCAGACCATCCGCACCTTCCGCCAGAATCCGGCCGCCGGGCTGGACGCACCGCAGGCGCTGGCTGCGCAGCCGCAGCTGGACGCTGCGGCGGATGAGAGCGAGGCCGAGGAGCTACTGGAAACTACTGCCCCGAACGATGCCGATATCGAGCTGGAACTGCCCGCCGAGGCCGAGCCGTTGGCCGCTAGCGCCGAGCTTCAAGCGACCGATCTCGAAAGCACCGAACTTGAGAACATCGATCTCGAAGGCACCGAGCTGCAATCCGAAGCCGAGCCGGAATCGGCCGCTGCGCCCGAAGAGATCGACCTGCAGAGCTTCCTCGAAGAGGCCGAAGCTGAGCCCGCCGAGGAGCCGGCTGCCATCGAGCCTGTCACCGCCGCCGCGGCGCCTGCCCCCGAGGCGACAGGCGTGCAGGACAGCGAGTACGAGCTTGACCCGGACCGCGACCAGGAACTGGTGGAAATCTTCCTCGAGGAAGGCTTCGACATCCTCGAAAGCTCCTCCGGCGCACTGACGCGCTGGATGGCCGACCCCGACAACAGCGTCGAGCTGGAAGCGCTGCAACGCGACCTGCACACCCTCAAGGGCGGCGCGCGGATGGCCGAGATTCGCCCCATCGGCGACCTCGCCCACGAACTGGAATTCCTCTACGAGGGCCTCTGCGGCGGGCGCCTGCGCGCCAGCCCGACGCTCTTCGAATTGCTGCAGCGTTGCCACGACCGTCTCGCCGAAATGCTCGAGGCCGTCCAACAGCACCGCCGGGTGCCGGGAGGTGAATCGCTGATTGACGCGATCCACCGATTTCGTGCCAACCCCGAAGAGCAGCTGAGCATCCCCAGCAGCGTCAGCCTGCACGCGATCAGCTCCCAGCCCGCCGCGCCCGAGGGCCCGGAAGCCGACATCCTGGATATCTTCCTGGAAGAGGCCGACGACCTGCTCGAAGGCATGGAGCAGGCACTGGGCCGCTGGGACGCCGAGCGCGAGAACGGCGCGCTGGATGAGCTGCTGCGCATTCTGCATACCCTCAAGGGTGGTGCGCGCCTGGCCGGCCAGACCAGCCTCGGCGACCTGGCCCACGACCTCGAACAGCACCTGGGCGAAGCCCAGCAGCAGGGCGCGCCCTGGCCGGAAAGCCTGTTGCTGGACGTGCAGTCCGGCTTCGAAGGCCTGCAGGCCGAGGTCGACCAGTTGCGCCTGCACCTGGGTGAAGTCGAGAGTGCCGAAAGCCAGTTCGAGGAAGCCATCGATGAAGAACCGGTCGCCGAACAGCCGGCTCCGGTGAACCTGCCGGTGCTGCCGGAAGCCATCATGGCCGCTGCCGTACCGCAGCGCCTCGATGCGCCGGTGGTGCTGCCCTTCGTTCGCCGTGCCCAGGAAGCCGCCCAGGAAGCCGCTGCGCGCCGTGCGCCGCAGGAACTGGTGAAGGTACCCGCGCAACTGCTCGAAGGGCTGGTCAACCTCGCCGGTGAGACCTCCATCTTCCGTGGCCGCGTCGAGCAGCAGGTGAGCGACGTCGGTTCGACCCTGGGCGAGATGGACGCGACCATCGAGCGGGTGCGCGACCAGTTGCGGCGTCTGGATACCGAAACCCAGGCGCAGATCCTCTCGCGCCACCAGGCCGACGCCGAGCGCGCCGGCTACGAAGATTTCGACCCGCTGGAAATGGACCGCTACTCGCAGCTGCAACAGCTCTCCCGTGCGTTGTTCGAGTCCGCTTCCGACCTGTTCGACCTCAAGGAAACCCTGGCCGCGAAGAACCGCGACGCCGAGACCCTGCTGCTGCAACAGGCGCGGGTCAACACGGAGTTGCAGGAAGGCCTGATGCGCACCCGCATGGTGCCGTTCGACCGCCTGGTGCCGCGCCTGCGGCGGATCGTCCGCCAGGTGGCGAGCGAGCTGGGCAAGCAGGTCGAGTTCGTGGTCAGCAACGCCGAAGGCGAGATGGACCGCAGCGTGCTCGAACGCATCGTCGCGCCGCTGGAGCACATGCTGCGCAACGCGGTCGACCACGGCATCGAGTCCGGCGAGGCGCGCCGCATCGCCGGCAAGCCGGAGCAGGGCACCATCCGCCTGACCCTGGGCCGCGAGGGTGGCGACATCCTCCTGACCCTCGCCGACGATGGCGCCGGCATCCGCCTGGAAGCGGTGCGCCGCAAGGCCATCGAGCGCGGCCTGATGACCGATGACAGCGAGCTGAACGACCACGAGGTGCTGCAGTTCATCCTCGAGGCCGGCTTCAGCACCGCCGAAAAGGTCACGCAGATTTCCGGCCGGGGCGTCGGCATGGACGTGGTGAACTCCGAGGTGAAACAGCTCGGCGGCTCCATGAGCATCCAGTCCAGCGTCGGCGAAGGGACGAAGTTCGACATCCGCCTGCCGTTCACCGTGTCGGTGAACCGCGCGCTGATGGTGCTTTCCGGCGAGGACCTCTACGCCCTGCCGCTGAACACCATCGAAGGTATCGTGCGGGTCTCCCCGTACGAGCTGGAGGCACTCTACGAACAGGCCGCCGCCGACGAGTCCGGCGCCGCGCCGAGCTTCGAATACGCCGGCCAGAGCTATGAACTGAAGTACCTCGGCGACCTGCTCAACAACGGCCAGCATCCCAAGCTGGTCGGCCAGTCGCTGCCGCTGCCGGTGATCCTGGTGCGCTCGGCGGACCACGCCGTGGCAGTGCAGGTGGACGCCCTGGCCGGCTCGCGCGAGATCGTGGTGAAGAGCCTCGGTGCGCAGTTCGCCGGCGTCAGCGGCATCTCCGGCGCGACCATCCTCGGCGACGGTCGCGTGGTGGTGATTCTCGACCTGCTGGCGACCATCCGCGTGCTCCACGCCCAGCTCATCCAGCACGCACCGCGCCGCCAGCTGGCAGGCCCGAGCGTGGCGGAAATCGAGCACCAGCGCCCGACCCTGGTCATGGTGGTGGACGACTCGGTCACCGTGCGCAAGGTCACCAGCCGCCTGCTGGAACGCAACGGCATGAACGTGCTCACCGCCAAGGACGGGGTGGACGCCATCGCCCAGCTGCAGGACCACAAGCCCGACATCATGCTGCTGGACATCGAGATGCCGCGCATGGACGGCTTCGAGGTGGCCACCCTGGTGCGCCACGATGAACAGCTGAAGGACTTGCCGATCATCATGATTACCTCCCGTACCGGCGAGAAGCACCGCGACCGTGCCCTGGCCATCGGCGTCAACCAGTACCTGGGCAAGCCGTACCAGGAGTCCGAGCTGCTGGAGAATATCCACAAGCTGGTGAAGGCCCATGTCTGAGCAGAGCACGCCGCGCATTGCGGTGATCGCCGATACCTCCCTGCAGCGCCACGTGCTGGCACAGGCGTTGGCCGGCCACGGTTACCAGGTGGTGCTCAACGCCGATCCGGCGCGCCTTGAGAGCGACCAGCTGGACGCCTGCGAGACCGACCTGTGGCTGGTGGACCTGGCGCAGCAGGAAGACTCGCCGCTGGTGGACAACCTGCTGGAGCAGTCGCGCGTACCCGTGCTGTTCGGCGAAGGCCACGCGCCGGAGCGGCATTCCGAACATTACCCGCGCTGGGAACGCCGGCTGGTGTCCAAGTTGCGCAAGCTGGTGGGTGACCCCAGCGCCGGCGTGGGCCGCAGCCTCGCGGCGCTGCTCGACGAAGCGCAGCGGCCCACCCGCGTGACGCTGCCCGATGACCTCGCCGCCTCACCGCTCAAGGCCGGTGAACCCGCCGCGCAGGTCTGGCTGCTCGCCGCCTCGCTGGGCGGCCCGGCGGCGGTGAAGACCTTCCTCGACGCGCTGCCCGGCGGCCTGCCGGTGGGCTTCCTGTATGCCCAGCACATCGATGCCTCGTTCGAGGCGAACCTGCCCCAAGCTGTCGGTCGCCACAGTCAGTGGCACGTCAACAGCGTGCGCGACGGCGATCCGGTGCGCTGCGGCGAAGTGGTGGTGGTGCCGATTTCCCGCGAGCTGGGCTTCGACGATTCGGCGCGCATGCACGTGCAGGACCGCAGCTGGCCGGAACCCTACAGCCCGTCCATCGACCAGATGATGCTCAATCTCGCGCAGCAATACGGTGAGCGCTGCGGCGTGATCGTGTTCAGCGGCATGTGCAGCGACGGCAGCGCCGCCGCGGCCTACGTGCGCCGCCAGGGCGCGCCGATCTGGACCCAGCGCGCCGACAGCTGCGCCTGCTCCAGCATGCCCGACAGCCTGCGCGAAGGCGGCTACAGCACCCTCTCCGGCGACCCGCGCGAACTCGCGGCGGCGCTGGTCAATCACCTCGCCGAGCAATGCGTCGGCGCAGTCACGCAGTGAGATAAGGCCCGATGAGTGATCTCCCCGTCGCCAATGCCGGCGTTGCCAATGCCGCCCCCAGCAGCCTGACCGGCCTGCTGGTGCCGCTGGCCGACCGCAACCTGCTGCTGCCCAACGTGGCCGTGGCCGAGCTGATCACCTACCGCGCCCCGCACCCGGTGGACGGCTTGCCGTCCTGGTACCTGGGCCAGGTGGCCTGGCGCGACCTGCGTCTGCCGCTGCTGTCCTTCGAGGCGGCCTCCGACGGTCAGGCCGAAGTCGGTTCCGGCGCGCGGGTGATCGTCGTCAACGCCCTGGGCGGCCGAGCCAATGTGAAGTTCTTCGCGCTGCTGGTGCAGGGCATCCCGCGTTCGCTGAAGGTCGGCAGCGACCTGAAGCGTCTCGACGTGCCGCTGGCTCCGCTGGAGCTGGACGCCGTGGACCTGGGCGATGCCCAGGCGCGCATCCCCGACCTGGTCGCGCTGGAGCAGAAGCTGGCCGACTCCGGCCTGATCTGAGCCGGCCATGAGCGGTGGCCTGCACCTTGCCCAGCTGGGGGATCAACCCGGCTTCGAGGTCGCCGGCGCCACCCTTGGCGGTCACCGTTTCGAGCGCCACAGCCACGACGAATTCGTCATCAGCGCCAACCTGCGCGGCGAGGAAAACGTCTGGCTGGATGGCCGAACCTTCGACGCCGGCCCCGGTTGCGTGACCTGCTACAACCCCGGACAGATCCAGGGCGGCGGCGTTGCCGAAGACCAGCCCTGGCAATTCGTCAGCCTCTATGTGGCCCCCGACCAGCTGGCGGCGATGCTCGGCCTGCAGCGCCTGGAGTTCGAACGCCCCACCGGGCGCCTGCCGGCCCTTGCCGGCGCCATGGCCGATGCGGTGGCGCGTGCGCTGGGCGACGACACCTTCGTTCGCCAGCGCGGCGAGGAACGCCTGACGCTGCTGCTCGCCGAGATCGCCCGTGCCATGGGCGTGCGCCTGCCGCAGCCTGCTGTCGAGAGCGGTGGGCGGATCGCGGACCTGCAGGGCTGGCTGGCGGCCGACCTGGCGCGGCAACCCAGCCTCGACGAGATGGCGACCTACCTCGGCCTGTCGCGTTTCCACCTGCTGCGCAGCTTCCAGAAGCAGGTGGGCCTGAGCCCCCGGCAGTGGGCAATGCAACTGCGCACTCGCCGGGCCCAGGCATTGTTGCGTGCTGGCCTGCCGGCCACCGAAGTGGCCCACGAGCTGGGCTTTGCCGACCAGAGCCACCTGAACCGGCATTTTCGCGCGGCCTACGGTGTGTCGCCGGGCAGCTTCCAGCGCGCCCTGCGCTGAGCAATCCGGTTCAAGTGCGAGGGCCGGTGCCCAGGCAAACTTGCCTCAACGTCACCCTGTTCGAGAGCTGATCCATGACCCTGTTCTTCGCCGCGTTGCTGTTCGGCATCGTCTTCTGCCTGTCTCCCGGCGCCGTGCTCGCCGAAACCCTGCGCCGTGGCCTGAAGGGCGGCTTTCGCCCAGCGCTGCTGGTGCAGTTCGGCTCGCTGATCGGTGATGCGGTGTGGGCGCTGATCGGCCTGACCGGGCTGGCGCTGTTGTTCGGCCATGAAACCTTGCGCCTGCCGCTGACCCTGGCCAGCGCCGCGTACCTGGCCTGGCTGGGTGTGCAGAGCCTGCGCGATGCAAGCGAGGTCGGCGTGGTGGAAGAGGGCGATACCGGCGAGCACAACGCCGGGGCTTTCGCGTCCGGGGCCATGCTGTCGCTGTCCAACCCGAAGAACATCGTCTACTGGGGCGCCCTCGGCGGCGCCATGGCCGGATTGGTCGATGGCGTGCCGTCTCTGGCGGATTCGCTGGTGTTCTTCGCCGGCTTCATGACTGCCTCGGTGCTCTGCTGCTTCCTCTGCGCCGGCCTGGTCGACTGGTTGCGGCGCAACGCCTCGCCGCGCTGGCACCGGGTGAGCCATGCGCTTTGTGGTGTGGTGTTGCTGGTGCTGGCGGGATTGGCGTTGCGGGGAATCTGAGTCGCCGGGCGCCTGGGCTCTTCGCGAGCAAGCTCGCTCCTGCGAAGAGCACACCCTGCTTACCGGCACCTGTAGCAGCGAGCTTGCTCGCGAACCCGCATGGCATCGGAGTTGCCGGCTTACCCTCTCTCTTCGAGAGCGGGCCGGCGCGAAGCCTCGACCTAGAAGTCGCCCCACAACTGCTGCGCCACGCTCAGCGCCACCACGGGCGCCGTCTCGGTCCGCAGCACGCGCGGCCCCAGTCGCGCGGCATGGAATCCAGCCGATTTCGCCTGTTCCACCTCCGCATCGCTCAACCCACCTTCTGGGCCGATCAGGAAGGCCAGGCTCGACGGCCGGTCATGGCTGGTCAGCGGTTCGGCCACCGGGTGCAGCACCAGCTTGAGCTGCGCTTCGCAGCTCTCCAGCCATTCGGCGAGGGTGACCGGTGCATTGAGCACCGGCAGCACCGAGCGGCCGCACTGCTCGCTGGCGCTGATCGCCACCTGGCGCCAGTGGGCCATGCGCTTGTCAGCGCGTTCGTCCTTCAGGCGCACTTCGCAGCGCTCGCTGACGATCGGGGTGATCTCACTGGCGCCCAGTTCGGTGGCCTTCTGGATCGCCCAGTCCATGCGCTCGCCACGGGACAGGCCCTGGCCGAGGTGCACGCGTAGCGGCGACTCGTCCTGGCCGGCGAAGGCTTCGCGCAGCTCCACGCGGACGTTCTTCTTGCCCACTTCGATCAACTCGCCCAGGTATTCCTGGCCGGAGCCGTCGAACAGCTGCACGGCATCGCCGACACTGTGGCGCAGCACGCGACCGATGTAATGGGCCTGGGCTTCGGGCAGCTCGTGCTGGCCGAGGGAGAGCGGGGCGTCGATGAAGAAGCGGGAGAGGCGCATGGCGATATCGGGCAGATAAAGGGGGAAGCGGCAAGCTTAAAGCTTTCGGCCTGCCGCTTGTAGCCGATCAGCCCGGATCGCGGTGATCGGGGAAGCGTTCGCTGACCGCCACGCTCACGCTGTCGCGGGTGGCGATGTCGATGCCTTCGCTGGCGACCTCGGCAAGGAAGTCGATCTGCTCGGGGGTGATGATGTACGGCGGCAGGAAGTACACCACGCTGCCCAGCGGGCGCAGCAGCGCGCCGCGTTCCAGGCCGTGCTGGAAGACCTGCAGGCCGCGGCGCTCCTGCCAGGGATAGGCGGTTTTCGTCGCCTTGTCCTGGACCATCTCGATGGCGAGGATCATGCCGGTCTGGCGGATTTCCGAAACGTGCGGGTGGTCGGCCAGGTGCGCGGTGGCGCTGGCCATCTTCGCCGCCAGGGCCTTGTTGGCCTCGATGACGTTGTCCTGCTCGAAGATGTCCAGGGTCGCCAGGGCGGCGGCGCAGGCCAGCGGGTTGCCGGTATAGGTGTGCGAGTGGAGGAAGGCGCGCAGGGTGCTGTAGTCGTCGTAGAACGCCTGATAGACCTTGTCGGTGGTCAGCACCGCGCTCATTGCCAGATAACCGCCGGTCAGCGCCTTGGAGAGGACGAGGAAGTCCGGGGTGATACCAGCCTGTTCGCAGGCGAACATGGTGCCGGTGCGGCCGAAGCCGACGGCGATTTCATCGTGGATCAGGTGCACGCCGTAGCGGTCGCAGGCCTCGCGCAGCAGCTTGAGGTAGACCGGATGGTACATGCGCATGCCGCCGGCGCCCTGCACCAGCGGCTCGACGATCACCGCCGCGACTTCCTTGTGGTGTTGCTCCAGCGCCTGCTCCATCGCGGCAAACATCGTCCGCGAGTGCTCTTCCCAGCTCACGCCCTCGGGGCGCAGGTAGCAGTCGGGAGTCGGCACCTTGATGGTGTCCATCAGCAGCGACTTGTAGGTCTCGGTGAACAGCGCCACGTCGCCTACCGACATCGCCGCCACCGTTTCGCCGTGGTAGCTGTTGGTCAGGGTGATGAAGCGCTTTTTCTCCGGCTGGCCGAGGTTCTGCCAGTAGTGGTAGCTCATCTTCAGCGCCACTTCGATGCCGGCCGAGCCGCTGTCGGCATAGAACACCCGGGAGAAGCCGGCCGGCGCCAGGCGTAGCAGGCGCTCGGAGAGTTCGATGACGGGCTGGTGGCTGAAGCCGGCGAGGATCACGTGCTCCAGCTGGTCGACCTGGTCCTTGACGCGCTGGTTGATGCGCGGGTTGGCGTGGCCGAAGACGTTGACCCACCAGGAGCTGACCGCGTCGAGGTAGCGCTTGCCTTCGAAGTCCTCCAGCCAGATGCCTTCGCCGCGGCGGATCGGGATGACCGGCAGGCGCTCGTGGTCTTTCATCTGGGTGCAGGGGTGCCACAGCACCTCGAGATCGCGCTGCATCCACTCGGCATTCAGGCCCATGGCCGGCTCCTTAAATTGATGGCTCTTCTGACGGTCGGCTCGCTCTGGTCGGCAAGCCTATTCAATGCTCCTGAGATGAACAAGGACACGTCCTACGACACATGTTGTAGGCAGCCGACCAAGACAGCTATTCGGCTTTCGGGCGCTGACGTATGCTTCGCGCCTTTGCACCAATTCGGGGAAGTCTGGCGATGAAAATGGGATGGCTGCGCGCTGCCGCGCTGCTCGCTCTGGGCGTGTTCAGCGTAGTGGCGCTGGGCAAGGACAAACAACCGACCGCCATCGTGGTCGGCGGCGGACTCGCCGGCCTCTCCGCGGCCTACGAGCTGCAGCAGGCGGGCTGGCAGGTGACCCTGCTGGAAGCCAAGCCGCAGGTGGGTGGCCGCTCGGGCCTGGCCACCAGCGAGTGGATCGGCAACAAGAAGGCCCAGCCGACCCTCAACGGCTACCTGGATACCCTGAAAGTGAACTCGGTGCCGGCGCCGGAATTCGTCCGTACCCCGAGCTACCTGATCGACGGCCTCTACTACAGCAGCGCCGACCTGAAGACCAAGATGCCGGCCGTCGCCGCGGACCTCGAGCGCTTCGAGAAGTCGCTGAACGATCTGTCCGCCTCGATCGACGACCCGCTCAACCCGCTGGCGAACAAGACTCTGTTCGCCCTCGATCAGCTCACCGCCGCACGCTGGCTGGACAAGCTGAACCTGTCGCCGACCGCGCGCCTGCTGGTCAACCAGCGCATCCGTTCGCATTACGACGAACCGTCGCGCCTGTCGCTGCTCTACCTCGCCCAGCAGGGCCGTGTGTACCGCGGCGTCGACGACCGTGATCTGCGCGCGGCACGCCTGCCCGGCGGCAGCCAGGTGCTGGCCCAGGCCTTCGTCAAGCAGATCAAGACCATCAAGACCAACGCCAAGGTCACCGCGATCAGCCAGGACAAGGACGGCGTGACCGTCAAGGTCGGCCCCACCGGCTACAGCGCCGACTACCTGGTACTGGCCGTACCGCTGCGCGCCCTGGGCAATATCACCCTGACCCCGGGCCTGAACGAGAAGCAGCTGGCGGCGCTCAAGGGCACCAACTACGGCTGGCGCGACCAGATCCTGATGAAGTTCAAGCGCCCGGTGTGGGACGACAAGTCGCGCCTGTCCGGCGAGATCTACAGCGACCAGGGCCTGGGCATGATCTGGGTCGAGCCCGCGACCAAGGGCGGCGCCAACGTGCTGATCAACCTGTCCGGCGACAATGCCCGCGTGATGCAGGCCTTCGGTGACCGCCAGCTGTCGGAGCAGGTGCTGATCCGCATGAACAAGTACTACCCGAAGATGCGCGGCGCATACGACGGCTATGAAATGCGCCGCTACAGCACCGACGTCGGAACCGGCGGCTCCTACCTGGCCTATGGTCCGGGCCAGATCAGCCGCTTCTGGCGCGTCTGGGAAACCCCGGTTTCCCGCGTCGCCTTCGCCGGCGAGCACACCGACGCGCTCTATCCGGGCACCATCGAAGGCGCCCTGCGCAGCGGCAAGCGCGCCGCCAGCCAGGTCCGTGACCTGTACGCCGGCAAGACTCCGGTGCTCGAAGGTGCGGCGCTGGTTGCCGACAACAAGCCGGCGGCCAGCGACAAGCCGGCCGAGAAGGGCGAGAAGAAGGGCATCATGTCCTGGCTGCCGTTCTGATCCAGCGCGCTCCATCCACAATGCCGGCGAAAGCCGGCATTGTCGTTTCTGGCTCTGGCACGGCCGTTTCAGGAGATGACCTATCTTGTCAGTCGATGTTTCAAAGCAGATTTTTCTGCTTTTCTTCGATGGATTAGCCGCTAGTCTTGAATTCCCGTTTTCAAGGATGTGTATCGATGCAATGGCGTAATTCCCCCGCACGCTACGGACTGGTCAGCCTGTTCCTGCACTGGGGCAGCGCGCTGGTGGTCTTCGGCCTGTTCGGCCTGGGCCTGTGGATGCGTGAGCTGGACTACTACGACACCTGGTACCACCGCGCCCCGGAAATCCACAAAAGCATCGGCATCCTGCTGGCCATCGCACTGATCGTGCGTGTGCTCTGGCGCTTCATCAGCCCGTCGCCGCCGACCCCGGCCAACCACGGCAATCTCACCCGCCTGGCCACCAAGCTCGGCCACCTGGCGCTCTACGCGCTGCTGTTCGCCGTGATCATCGCCGGCTACCTGATCTCCACCGCCGAAGGCAAACCCATCAGCGTGTTCGGCTGGTTCGACGTGCCCGCCACCCTGAGCGGCATCACCGACCAGGCCGACATCGCCGGTGCGATCCACCTGTACCTGGCCTGGGCCCTGGTCGTCCTGGCCGTGCTGCACGCCCTGGCGGCGTTCAAACACCATTTCCTCGACCGCGATGCCACGCTGGTGCGCATGCTCGGTCGTGCTGCGAAATAACACCTCACCCCAAAGGGAGATTGCTTCAATGCTGAAGAAGACGTTCGCCGCGCTGGCGCTGGGTACCGCACTGTTCTCCGCTGGCCAGGCCATGGCCGCGGACTACAAGATCGACAAGGAAGGCCAGCATGCCTTCATCGAATTCCGCATCAAGCACCTGGGTTACAGCTGGCTGTACGGCCGCTTCGACGATTTCGACGGTGCCTTCACCTTCGACGAGAAGAACCCGTCCGCCGACAAGGTCAAGGTGACCATCAACACCAACAGCGTGAACTCCAACCACGCCGAGCGTGACAAGCACCTGCGCAGCCCGGACTTCCTCAACGTCTCGAAGAACCCGACTGCAACCTTCGAATCCACCGCCGTGAAGGCTGATGGCAAGAATGCCGAGATCACCGGCAACCTGACCCTCAATGGCGTGACCAAGCCGGTCACCATCAAGGCTGAACTGATCGGCCAGGGCGATGATCCGTGGGGCGGCTACCGCGCCGGCTTCCTCGGCACCACCACCCTCAAGCTGAAGGACTTCAATATCCAGCGCGACCTCGGCCCGGCTTCCCAGGAAGTCGAGCTGACCCTGTCGGTCGAAGGGGTGCGTCAGTAAGACGCAGGACTGCGAAAACGCCGGCGAATGCCGGCGTTTTCGTTTGTGGCCTTAGTCTCCCCGGCCTTGCAGGCATTGCCGCAGCAGCTGGGTGAGGGTGCGCTGTTCTTCGTCGTCCAGCGGCGCGAACAGACTGTCATGGGTTCGTGCGAGGATGGCCTGGGTGCGCTCGTCGATGCGGCTCCCGGCCTCGGTGAGGAACAGCTGGAAGCTGCGCTGATCGTCCGGGTTGCGCTCGCGGCGAACCAGGCCGAGCGTCTCCATTTCACGGATCTTGCGGGTCACCAGCGCCTTGTCGCGGCACATCTTGCGCCCCAGGCTCTGCAGGCTCTGGCCCGCATCGGCGCCGATCAGCTCGAGCAGGCGGATGTCCGGCGGGGTGAGGTCGATGCCCTCGGCGCACAGTTCGTCCTGGAGGCTCTCACGCAAATGATCGAGCACCTTCATCAGGGTCTGTGGCAGGTCGGGATTCAGGGTATGGGTCATCGGCTCGGTCACGGTAAACCTTGTGTAAATCAGGTTGATCAGCTCAACCATTTTTTCGTATTTTAGTTGATGTTATCAACTTTGTTCGTCGCCGCGACTGCCTTGCGGGAAACCTACTGCGATATCGGCCTTTGGCTAAAACGTTTCAGTAGTTTTCCCTCAGGGCTTTCGGACGTTTACAAACACAGCTGAATGTAAGTATTTTTGCCAGCTTTTCCGGACCGGCAAGCCCACAGCCAAACCGGATGCTTTGCTCACGAGGACAACGATATGCAACGAAAGCCAGCCATGCGCGCCCTGGTCCCGGCCCTGCTCGTCGCCATGGCCACTCTTGCCGGCTGCGACAAAGCCCAGGCCCCGCAGGAGAAGCAGATCCCCGAAGTCGGTGTAGTAACCCTGCAGCCGCAGGAAGTGACCCTGAGCACCGAACTGCCGGGCCGCACCACTGCGTATCGCATCGCCGAAGTTCGCCCGCAGGTGAACGGCATCATCCTCAAGCGCCTGTTCAAGGAAGGCAGCGACGTCAAGGAAGGCCAGCAGCTGTACCAGATCGACCCGGCCACCTATGACGCTACCCTGCAGAGTGCCCAGGCCAACCTGGTGTCCACCCAGCAGCAGGCCGAGCGCTACAAGGAACTGGTGAAAGACGAGGCGGTGAGCAAGCAGCAATACGCCGACGCCCAGGCCGCCTATCTGCAGGCCAAGGCCACCGTCGACACCGCCAAGATCAACGTGCGCTACACCAAGGTGTATTCGCCGATTTCCGGCCGCATCGGCCGCTCCAGCGTGACCGAGGGCGCCCTGGTGCAGAACGGCCAGGCCACCGCGCTGGCTACCGTGCAGCAGCTGGACCCGATCTATGTCGACGTCACGCAGTCTTCCACCGCGCTGATCCGCCTGCGCCGCGAGATGGCCGCCGGGCAACTGGAGAAGGCCGGCGACAATGCCGCCAAGGTCAAGCTGTACCTGGAAGACGGCTCCGAATACCCCATCGAGGGCAAGCTGGAGTTCTCCGAGGTTTCGGTCGACCAGGGCACCGGCTCGGTGACCGTGCGCGCCATCTTCCCCAACCCGAAGAAGGAACTGCTGCCGGGCATGTTCGTCCATGCGCAGCTGGAGGAGGGCATCAAGAAACAGGCCATCCTCGCGCCGCAGCAGGGCGTCACCCGTGACTTCCGTGGCATGGCGACTGCCCTGGTGCTCAATGGCGAAGACAAGGTCGAGCTGCGCACTATCAAGGCCGAGCGCACCGTTGGCGCCTACTGGCTGGTCAGCGATGGCCTCAAGCCCGGCGACCGCCTGATCACCGAAGGCCTGCAGTACGTCCAGCCGGGCGCCCAGGCCAAGGCCGTACCCGCGAAGAACGTGGCGCCCACCGCTGGTGCCGCCGACAAGCCCGCCGCCGCTGAACCGGCCAAGCAGGGTTAATCAAGGGGATTCGTCATGTCGAAGTTTTTCATTGACCGGCCCATTTTCGCCTGGGTAATCGCCCTGGTGATCATGCTGGCGGGCGGTCTGTCGATCCTCAAGTTGCCGGTGAACCAGTACCCGGCTATCGCCCCGCCGGCCATCGCCATCCAGGTGAGCTACCCGGGCGCTTCCGCCGAGACGGTGCAGGACACCGTGGTGCAGGTGATCGAGCAGCAGATGAACGGTCTCGACCATCTGCGCTACATCTCCTCGGAGTCCAACTCCGACGGCAGCATGACCATCACCGTGACCTTCGACCAGGGCACCAGCCCTGACATCGCCCAGGTCCAGGTGCAGAACAAGTTGCAGCTGGCCACCCCGCTCCTGCCGCAGGAAGTACAGCAGCAGGGCATCCGCGTGACCAAGGCGGTGAAGAACTTCCTGATGGTGGTCGGCGTCGTCTCCGAAGACGGCAGCATGACCAAGGAAGACCTGTCGAACTACATCGTCTCGAACATCCAGGACCCGCTGTCGCGGACTGCCGGTGTGGGCGACTTCCAGGTGTTCGGTTCGCAGTACGCCATGCGTATCTGGCTGGACCCGGCGAAGCTCAACAGCTTCCAGATGACTCCGGGCGACGTGAAGACGGCGATCCAGGCGCAGAACGTGCAGATCTCCTCCGGCCAGCTGGGCGGCCTGCCCGCGGTCAAGGGCCAGCAGCTCAACGCCACGATCATCGGCAAGACCCGCCTGCAGAGCGCCGAGCAGTTCAAGGAAATCCTCCTCAAGGTCAACGCCGACGGTTCCCAGGTTCGCCTGAAGGACGTTGCCGACGTGGCCCTGGGCGGCCAGGACTACAGCATCAACGCCCAGTTCAACGGCAAGCCGGCTTCCGGTATCGCGATCAAGCTGGCTACCGGCGCCAACGCGCTGGACACCGCCAAGTCGATCCGCGCCACCCTGGCCACGCTGGAGCCGTTCTTCCCGCAGGGCATGAAGATCGTCTACCCGTACGACACCACCCCGGTGGTCTCCGCCTCCATCCATGAGGTGGTCAAGACCCTGGGCGAAGCGATCCTGCTGGTGTTCCTGGTGATGTACCTGTTCCTGCAGAACTTCCGCGCCACGCTGATCCCGACGATCGCCGTGCCGGTGGTCCTGTTGGGCACCTTCGGCGTACTCGCCGCCTTCGGCTTCTCGATCAACACCCTGACCATGTTCGGCATGGTGCTGGCGATCGGCCTGTTGGTGGACGACGCCATCGTCGTGGTGGAAAACGTCGAGCGGGTGATGGCCGAGGAGGGCCTGTCGCCCCGCGAGGCGGCGCGCAAGTCCATGGGCCAGATCCAGGGCGCGCTGGTCGGTATCGCCATGGTGCTGTCGGCGGTGTTCCTGCCGATGGCCTTCTTCGGCGGCTCCACCGGGGTGATCTACCGGCAGTTCTCCATCACCATCGTCTCGGCCATGGCCCTGTCGGTGATCGTGGCGCTGATCCTCACCCCGGCGCTCTGCGCCACCATGCTCAAGCCCATCGAGAAGGGCGACCATGGCGAGCACAAGCGCGGCTTCTTCGGCTGGTTCAACCGCAAGTTCCTCGCCACCACCCATGGCTACGAGCGCGGCGTCACCTCGATCCTCAATCACCGCATGCCGTACCTGCTGATGTACGTGCTGATCCTCGGCGGCATGGTCTACCTGTTCACCCGCATTCCCACGGCGTTCCTCCCCGACGAGGACCAGGGCGTGCTGTTCGCCCAGGTGCAGACCCCGGCCGGTTCGTCCGCCGAGCGCACCCAGGTGGTGGTGGACTCGATGCGCGAGTACCTGCTGGAGAAGGAAAGCAGCTCGGTGGCCTCGGTGTTCACCGTGACCGGCTTCAACTTCGCCGGCCGTGGCCAGAGCTCGGGCATGGCGTTCATCATGCTCAAGCCCTGGGAAGAGCGTCCGGGCGCGGAGAACAGCGTGTTCGCGCTGGCCCAGCGTGCGCAGATGCACTTCTTCAGCTTCAAGGATGCGATGGTGTTCGCCTTCGCCCCGCCGGCGGTACTCGAACTGGGTAACGCCGTGGGCTTCGACATCTTCCTCCAGGACCAGGCTGGCGTCGGCCATGAAGTGCTGATGCAGGCGCGCAACCAGTTCCTCGGCATGGCCTCGCAGAACCCAGCTCTGCAGCGCGTGCGTCCCAACGGCCTGAACGACGAGCCGCAGTACAAGCTGCTGATCGACGACGAGAAGGCCAGTGCGCTGGGCGTCTCGCTGGCGGACATCAACACCACCGTGTCGATTGCCTGGGGCTCGAACTACGTCAACGACTTCATCGACCGCGGTCGGGTGAAGAAGGTCTATCTGCAAGGCCGCCCGAATTCGCGGATGAGCCCGGAAGACCTGGACAAGTGGTACGTGCGCAACAGCTCCGGGGAGATGGTGCCGTTCAGCGCCTTCGCCACCGGCGAATGGAGCTATGGCTCGCCGAAGCTGGCGCGCTACAACGGCGTCCCGGCCATGGAAGTCCTCGGTGAGCCGGCCCCGGGCCGCTCCACTGGTGAGGCGATGGCCGCGGTCGAGGAGATGGTCAAGCAGTTGCCCAAGGGCGTCGGCTACTCCTGGACCGGTCTGTCCTACGAGGAACGCCTGTCCGGCTCGCAGGCTCCGGCACTCTATGCCCTGTCGCTGATCGTGGTGTTCCTCTGCCTGGCGGCACTGTACGAGAGCTGGTCGATCCCGTTCTCGGTGATGCTGGTGGTGCCGCTGGGCGTCATCGGTGCGCTGCTGGCGACGTCCATGCGCGGCCTGTCCAACGACGTGTTCTTCCAGGTGGGCCTGTTGACGACCATCGGCCTGTCGGCAAAGAACGCGATCCTCATCGTGGAATTCGCCAAGGAGCTGCACGAGCGCGAGGGCAAGCCCATCGTCGCGGCCGCCATCGAGGCGTGCCGGATGCGTCTGCGCCCGATCGTCATGACCTCCCTGGCGTTCGTCCTCGGCGTGTTGCCGCTGGCGATCTCCACCGGTGCAGGCTCCGGCAGCCAGCACGCGATCGGTACCGGCGTGATCGGCGGCATGATCACCGCGACCATCCTCGCGATCTTCTGGGTACCGCTGTTCTATGTGGTGGTCAGTACCCTGTTCAAGGACAAGCTGTCCAAGGAACAGGAAGCCATTGAGAAGGGGCATTGATATGAGAAAGTCCTTACTGTTGCCCTCTTTGCATTTGGCGATAGCGGCCGGTGTGTTGTCCGGCTGCTCGCTGATCCCCGATTACGAGCGCCCCGAGGCGCCCGTGGCCGCGGCTTACCCGCAGGGCGATGCTTACGATGCGGCGCAACCGGCCAACGCCGGCGCCGACATCGGCTGGCGCGAGTTCTTCAAGGACCCGCAACTGCAGCGACTGGTCGAAGTGTCGCTGGAAAACAACCGCGACCTGCGCGTTGCCGCGCTGAACATCGAAGCTTACCGGGCGCAGTACCGCATCCAGCGGGCCGACCTGTTCCCGGCGGTGGATGCCAGCTTCGACGGCTCGCGCCAGCGCCTGCCGGCGGACCTGTCGCAGACCGGCAGTTCGATGATCAGCAGCCAGTACGGTGCGACCCTGGGCATCACGTCCTGGGAAATCGACCTGTTCGGCCGCCTGCGCGCCCTGCGTGATCAGGCGCTGGAGCAGTACTTCGCCACCGAAGAGGCGCGTCGCAGCACCCAGACCAGCCTGGTGGCCAACGTCGCCAACGCCTACCTGACGCTGCGCGCCGACCAGGCCCAGTTGCAGCTGACCCGCGACACCCTCGGCACTTACCAGAAGAGCTACGACCTGACCAAGCGCAGCTACGACGTCGGTGTCGCCTCGGCGCTGGACCTGCGCCAGGCGCAGACCTCGGTGGAAAGCGCACGGGCGACTCTGGCGCAATACACCCGCCTGGTGGCGCAGGACCAGAATGCCCTGGTGCTGCTGCTCGGTTCCGGCCTGCCGGCGGACCTGCCGCAAGGCCGTGGCCTGGGTGACGAACTGCTGGCCACCGTGCCGGCGGGCCTGCCCTCCGACCTGCTGCAGCGCCGCCCGGACATCCTCCAGGCGGAGCACCAGCTCAAGGCGGCCAACGCCAACATCGGCGCGGCGCGCGCGGCGTTCTTCCCGAACGTCAGCCTGACCGCCAACGCCGGCACCATCAGCCCGGACCTCGGTGGCCTGTTCGACGGCGGTTCCGGCACCTGGCTGTTCAAGCCGTCGATCAGCCTGCCGATCTTCAACGCCGGCAGCCTGCGCGCGAGCCTGGACCTGGCCAAGGTGCAGAAGGACATCAACGTCGCGCAGTACGAGAAAGCCATTCAGACTGCGTTCTCCGAGGTGGCGGATGGTCTTGCCGCCCGTGGCACCTTCAACGAGCAACTGCAGGCGCAGCGCGCGCTGGTGGACGCCAGCAGCGAGTACTACCGCCTGGCCGACAAGCGCTACCGCACCGGTGTGGACAACTACCTCACCCTGCTCGATGCGCAACGCTCGCTGTTCAGTGCCCAGCAACAGCTGATCTCCGACCGCCTCAACCAGCTGACCAGCGAGGTCAACCTGTACAAGGCCCTCGGCGGCGGCTGGCAGGCCACGGCAGCTCAGGCCAAGCCGATCTCCAGCGAGGCCCCCGAAGGCCGGTTGTTCTGATCGAGAACAGAAACGCCGCCCCTTGGGGCGGCGTTTCTGTTTGGGCGGCGGGGCATGGTCCGCTGCGTGGGCGTGGCCGATCACGGACGAAGCCCGCTCCTACCGGCCAAAGGTTGCTTGCCATGGGAGCGAGCTTGCTCGCGAACCCGCGGGCTACAGCATCGCGCCTTGAGCGGCCGGCTGGATCTGGTTGTCTGCCAGCCAATCCAGCGCGCACTCGCGCAGTCGCTCACCCTGGTAGACATACCAGGCCTGCAGCAGCTCGGGATAACCCATCAGCACATGGCGGAAAGCCTTGAACGGCTTGCGCCCCTCGATGGCGTTGGCCAGGGCGGAATAGGCGTGCGGCTGTGGCACTTCGCGGAGGAACTCGCGCATCAGCTCCAGCGACTGGCCGCTGCTCAGCGGTTCGATGGGCAGCAGGCGTTCCGGCTCGCGGTGCAGCAATTCGGCCAGTTCGGGATCGGGGTCTTCTTCGGGAATCAGCAGCACCTGGCCGCTGAACAGGTCGAGGTAGTGATCGATACCCTGGGTGTCGAGCGCGAAGGCGAGTTCGTCGAGGTCGATGGTCAGCGGGCGCATGGTCACTCTCCCTATATGGCGAGTGACCGATCCTACGCCATGCGCATGACAATTGTCCCGCTGGCCGGTGCGGACGCACCGGCCAGCCGAGGCCTCACAGGCGGAAGCGCCCTACCTGCAGCTGCAGCTCGTTGCCCAGGCGCGCCAATTCGGTGCTGGAACTGGCAGTCTGTTCGCTGGCGGCAGCCGACTGGTCGGCGATCTCGCGCACCTGCACCACGCTGCGGTTGATCTCCTCGGCGACGCTGCTCTGCTCCTCGGCGGCGGAGGCGATCTGCAGGTTCATGCCCTGGATGTCGGCCACGGTGCGGGCGATCACCCCCAGCGCCTCGCCGGCGCGGCGGGTCAGCTCCACCGAACTGCCGGTCAGGCGGCGGCTGTCGTCCATGCGCGTCACCGCTTCCTGGGCGCCGCGTTGCAGGCCGGCGATCAGGCCCTCGATCTCGGCGGTGGAGGACTGGGTACGCTGGGCCAGGCCGCGTACCTCGTCAGCGACCACGGCGAATCCGCGCCCGGCCTCGCCGGCACGGGCGGCCTCGATGGCGGCGTTGAGCGCCAGCAGGTTGGTCTGCTCGGCGACCGACTTGATCACATCCAGCACGCTGCCGATCTTTTCACTTTCCTTGCGCAGCAGCTCCATGGCCTCGGCGGAGCGATCCACTTCGATGGCCAGGCGGTCGATCTGGTTCACCGCATCCCGTACCACCTGGTCGCCTTGGCGCGCCTGCTGGTCGGCCTGTTGTGCGGCGGCGGAGGCCTGCTCGGCGTTGCGCGCGACTTCCTGCACGGTAGCGGCCATTTCATGGATGGCGCTGGCGACCTGCTCGGTTTCCACGCGCTGGCTGTTCACCCCGGCGCGGGTCTGCTCGGTGACGGCGGAGAGTTCGTCAGCGGCGGTGGCTAGTTGGCTGACGCTGCCGCCGATGTGGCCGAGCAGCTGCGACAGGCTTTCGCGCATGCGCATCATCACGCGCTGCAATTGGCCCAGCTCGTCGCTGCGCTGCAGGTTGAGGTCACGGGAAAGGCCCTGGGACAGGTCGCCCTGGGCAATGCGCCCGGCCAGCTCCAGCGCCTCATGCAGCGGGCGGACGATCTGGCGGTTGATGGCCCAGCCCGACAGCATGCCGAAGGCGAGCGCCAGGAGGGCGATGAGAATCTGCCGGGTCCTGGCGGCGGCGGTCTCGGCGTCGTTGCGCGCAAGGGTGTCGTCGTAAAGGTGGCTGGCGGCTGCAAGTAGCGCTTCGCTGGCGCCGTTCAGGCCCTTGCGTGCCTGCAGCGTGGCGTTGACGCCGTCGCGGAACTGTTCGATGCCGCTGCGGTAGTTCTGCAGGTCTTTCAGGGCCGTATTCAGACCGTCGGCGGCGATGGCTGGTAACTGGTTCTGCAGCGCGGAGCCGGTGTCGCGCAGCTTGTCGAAGGCGGCGAAGGCGGCCTGTTCGGCATTGGCAGACTGCTCGAAGACGTAGCCGCGCACCTGGTAGCGCACCACCAGCAGTTGCTGGTGCAGTTGGCCGACGGCCTGGGCGCTGTGCAGCAACTGGCTATCGCCGGGTTGCTCGGCGAGCAGGTCGAAGAGCTGCTTGTCCAGTGCCTCGAAGGCCTGCAGGGCGCTCTGCGCGCTGCCCACCAGGGTGCTGCGGGCCTGGGTGCGCTGGTCCACGGCGCGGGTCAGGGCGCTGAAAGCCTCGCGGTATTCGCTCACCGCCTGGCGTGCGGCGCTCAATTGTCTGGCATCGATATCGCTGCCTTTCAGGCGCCGCTCGATCAGCTCCAGCATCTTCGTGCTGTGCTGCTCGACGCGCTCGGCCTGGCTGCGATCGCCGCCCAGTTCGAACTGCAGGCGGGCGAGGTTGGCCTGCTGGCTGAGGTCGTTGAGTTCGGTAATGGTCGCCATCTGCTCGCCGCGCCCGGCCTGGTTGTCCAGGCTGTGCAGGCCGCTGAGCAGGACCAGCAGGGTGAGGAAGAGGAGAATACCGAAGCCCACCACCAGCTTCAGGCTGACGTTCAGGCGTCCCAGCTGTACTACTAGCCAATCGTACATGTCGAATACTCCAGGCAGGCGTTGCCACGGGATCGACGGCCCGTGGCTGGCAAGAACAGGTGTGCAGAGGCGAGGTGGAATTGTCGGGACGCATCTTCGTGCGTCAGAGGCTATCGGCGGGAGCTGCAGAAACTGAAGGCGCGAATTCGCCGCGGGGTTTGTCGCGTGGCGCGGGAGCTCTTGTAGGAGCGAGCTTGCTCGCGAACCGATCCCGCAGCAGGGTTTGTTCGTGAGCAAGCTCGCTCCTACGGATTCGGGATTGCCCTTAGCTCTCCCAGGGGGGGGAGCTGAGGGGGAAGCCCCGATGCCGATGTCCGGTAGGGAGAAATAAAAAAGGCCCGCATTGCGCGGGCCTTTTTCGTGGCGGGCCGGATCAGACGCGGAAGCGGCTGACCAGCACTTGCAGCTCGTTGCCCAGGCGCGCCAGCTCGACGCTGGAGGCGGCGGTTTCCTCGCTGGCGGCGGCGGTCTGCTCGGAGATGTCGCGCACGTTCATCACGCTGCGGTTGATCTCCTCGGCCACCGCACTCTGTTGCTCGGAAGCGGCGGCGATCTGCTGGTTCATCGACTGGATGGTCGACACGGTGCGGGTGATGGCGCCCAGGCGCTCGCCGGCGCGGCGGGTCAGGTCGACGGTGCTGACGGTCAGGTCGCGGCTGGTCTCCATCATCTGCACGGCCTGTTGGGTGCCGCTCTGCAGGCCGGCGATCAACTCTTCGATCTCCTCGGTGGAGGATTGGGTACGCTGCGCCAGGCCGCGCACCTCGTCGGCCACCACGGCGAAACCACGCCCGGCGTCGCCAGCACGGGCGGCTTCGATGGCGGCGTTGAGCGCCAGCAGGTTGGTCTGCTCGGCCACGGCCTTGATCACATCCAGCACGCTGCCGATCTTCTCGCTTTCGCGCTTGACCTTGAGAACCGAATCGTTGGTGCGGTCGACTTCGTTGGCCAGGCGGTCCATCTGGCCCACCGCTTCCTTGACAGCGCCTTCGCCTTCGCGGGCTTCACGGTCGGCGGTGGCGGCCGCTTCGGAAGCCTCCTCGGCGTTGCGCGCGACCTCCTGCACGGTGGCGGCCATTTCGTTCATGGCGGTGGCGACCTGGTCGGTCTCGGTCTTCTGGTTGTTCACCCCGGCGCTGGTCTGCTCGGTCACCGCGGACAGCTCCTCGGCGGCGCTGGCGATCTGCGTCACGCCATCGTGGATGCGGCCGATCAGCTCGCGCAGGGACAGGTTCATGCGCTGCATGCTCTTCTGCAACTGCCCCAGCTCGTCGTGGCGGTTGGTGGGGATATCGCGGGAGAGGTCGCCGTCGGCGATGCGCTCGGCGTGGCCCAGCACGTCGCGCAGCGGATTGACGATCTGCCCGGTGATGATCCAGGCGGCGATGCTGCCCAGCACCAGGGCGACCAGCGTGGCCAGGCCCAGCAGAGTCTTGGCGGTGGCAACGCCGGCGTCGCGTTTGGCGGTCTGGGTGGTGGTCAGCTCGTTGCTCAGCTTCTCGATCTGCTGGCCACTGTCGCGCATGCGGTCACGGGCAGCCTGGCTGTCGTTGACTTCGTTGCGGTAGTTGGTCAGCGCGTTGCGGTAAGTCTCCAGCGCATCGAGGGTGGCGCGGAACTCGTCGTTCAGCTCGGCCGGCGAAGTGCTCATGTCGCTCTTCACGCCGTCGATCAGCTTCTGCAGCCCGGAGAAGGCCGGCTGCTCCAGGTTCTGCGCGTCGGTACTGGTGTAGGCCATGACCTGCAGGCGCGCCTGCATGACGGCGCGGCCAATGCCGGCGAGGTCTTGCAGGTGCTGCAGGCTCTCGGCGCTGCCGCCAGTGACCAGCTTCTGCTCGGCCTTCTGCAGGCCTTCGCTGACGGCACCAGCGGATCTGACCAGCACCTGCTTGGCGGCGTCGCGCTCCTCGAACGACTTCAGCAGTTGGGCGTAGAGCTTGCGGTACTCCATGCTCAGTTCATGCTGCTGGTCGATGACGCGACGGTCCTCGGCCTCGGTGAACTTATCGCTCAGCGAACGATGGCGCTGGTCCAGCTTGTCCAGCGTATCGAGCACCGCCTTGGCGTCTTCCGGGGCACGAGTGGACTGGAATTTCAGACGGGCGATGCGCAGGTCCTTGGCGATGGCCACCAGCTCGGAAATCTCGCCGAGTTTGTCGCCGCGGTTGATCACATTGCTCAAGTTGATCCAGCCAGTGAGGGCGATCAGCAGGGTGAGCAGCAGCACCAGGCCGAAGCCCGATGCCAGTTTGAGTTTGACACTGAGGTTGTTGAACCAGCGAAACATGAAGGCGGCGCTCCAGGGGTTGTACGAGGCCGGTACGCATGGCTGAGCGGGAAATGCGCAGAGTGGGGGACGACCGGTAGCCCAGATATCGGCTCGATTGCCTGGAACTGAAGTGTTTCGAGTTACTTTTCTGACTGGTGGTTCACGCTGGAGGCCGCGTGGTTACTGGCCTGTAGCCATTTCAAGTTAGAACAGGCGTGCCAGAAGTGCGGTCACGGCAGTCTCGACGCGCAGGATGCGCTCGCCCAGTTGCACGGGGTTCAAACCGGCCTCGCGCAGCTTCTCCACCTCATAGGGAATCCAGCCGCCTTCCGGGCCGATGGCCAGGGTCACCGGTTCGCTCAGCGCCCGCGGGCATTCCGGCCACGGGCCCGGGTGGCCGATCAGGCCGAGGCTGCCGGCAGCGAGGGCGGGCAGGCGATCCTCGACGAAGGGCTTGAAGCGCTTCTCGATGATCACTTCGGGCAGCACGGTGTCGCGTGCCTGTTCGAGGCCGAGGATCAGTTGCTCGCGCACTGCTTCGGGTTCGAGGAAGGGCGTCTGCCAGAAGCTCTTTTCCACCCGGTAGCTGTTGAGCAGCACCAGGCGCGGCACACCCATGGCGGCGACGGTCTGCAGCACACGGCGGAGCATCTTCGGGCGGGGCAGGGCGAGCAGCAGGGTGAGCGGCAGTTTGGACGGCGGAGCCTGATCGAAGCTGACCTGCAACTCCGCTTCGTTGGCTTCCAGGCGCAGCAGGCGACCTTCGCCCATCAGGCCACCGAGGCGGCCGACGCGCAGGCGGTCGCCGCTTTCGGCGCGGTGGACTTCCTGCAGGTGGGTCAGGCGGCGGTCGCGCAGGATCACGCGATCCGCCGCGACGAAGTCGGCATCGTCGAGCAGCAGCAGATTCACTGGCGGGTAGCCGGCGGCTGGTCGCCCTTGGATTCGTCTTCCTCGGTTTCCGGTCCGCGCTTGCGGATCAGGTGGCTGAACAGCACGCCGGCCTCGAACAGCATCCACATCGGCACCGCCAGCAGGGTTTGCGATAGCGGGTCCGGCGGAGTGAGGATCATGCCGACGACGAAACAGCCGATGATCACGTAGGGGCGGATCTTCTTCAGGTAGGCCACGTCGACTACGCCGATCCACACCAGCAGCACGGTGGCGACAGGAATCTCGAAGGCCACGCCGAAGGCGAAGAGCAGGGTGAGGAAATCCAGGTAGCTGTTGATGTCGGTCATCGGCGTCACGCCTTCCGGGGCCTGGCCGAGGAAGAAGTGGAACATCAACGGGAACACCAGGAAGTAGGCGAAGGCCATGCCGGCGTAGAACAGCACGATGCTGGAGGCCAGCAGCGGCAAGGCGACGCGCTTCTCGTGCTTGTACAGGCCGGGCGCGATGAAGCCCCAGACCTGGCCTAGGATCACCGGCATGGCGATCAGTACGGCGACGATCATGGTCAGCTTCAGCGGTGCGAGGAAGGCCGACGCCGGGTCGATGGCGATCATGGTCGCGCCTTCGGGCAGGAAGCGCCGCAGCGGCTCGGAGGCCAGCGCATAGATCTTCTGCGAGAAGTACAGCAGGCCGATGAAGATCACGAAGATCGCCACCACGCAGCGCAACAGGCGCGTACGCAGTTCGGTCAGGTGCGAGACCAGGGGCATTTCCTGGTCGTGTTCGGGCTGGTCGGGTTTTTCGGCGCTCATGGGGTACGCGGCGTCTCGGAAGAAGCGGGCGGCTGGCTTGCGGCAGTCGGTTGGCTCGGCTGGTCGGCTTGCGTTGCCTGCGGCGCAGCAGGCGCCGGCTGCGTAGCGGCAGGCGGGACAATACCCGCGCCCGGCAGGCTGTTCAGCCGGCTATTGGGCGCGATGGTCGGCGCCGCGGGCGGTTCAGCGGGCGCGTCCTGGCCTTCGGGCTGGGCCGGCTGTTGCGGATTGAAGGCTTCCCGGGCCTGGTCCTGCAGGTCGGTCAGCGGCGCCATCAGCTTCTTGGCTTCCTGTTCCATCTGCAGGATGTGCTCGTTGTGCAGCTGGCGACGGATTTCATCCGCGCCCAGCTCGCGCTCCACTTCCGTCTTGATGGCGTTGAAGCTGCGCTTGAGCCGGCCGATCCAAAGGCCTGCCGTGCGCGCGGTGCCCGGCAGGCGGTCGGGGCCGAGCACCAGCAGGGCGACGAGCCCGACCAGCAGCAGTTCGCTGAAGCTGATACCGAACATGAATCAGTCCTTGCGCGCCGGCTCTTCGACCTTGTGCGCCTGGGCGTCGATGGTGTGCGGCTGGTTCAGCGGCGGAGTGCCGGCAGCGGCGTTCGGGTCTTTCTTCTCGTCTTCCTCGGTGTTCATCGCCTTCTTGAAGCCCTTGATGGCTTCGCCGACGTCCGAGCCGAGGTTCTTCAGGCGCTTGGTGCCGAAGACCAGGACCACGACGATCAGGATGACGACCCAGTGTTTCCAGTCAAAGATGCCCATCTTGTTCTCCTCGAATTGTTCGTATCAGGCCGACGGTTGGCGCGAGGCTTTTTCGTCATGCCCGGAAAGACCGAAGCGGCGGTCCAGCTCGTCCAGTACTGCCTGCGGGTGCTGGCCAAGGGCGGCGAGCATCACCAGGGAGTGGAACCAGAGGTCGGCCGTTTCGTAGATCAGGTCCGTGCAGTCACCGCTGGTGGCGGCGTCCTTGGCGGCGAGAATGGTTTCCACCGACTCTTCGCCCACCTTCTCCAGGATCTTGTTCAGGCCCTTGTGATACAGGCTGGCCACGTAGGAGCTGTCCGGTGCGGCATTCTTGCGCGCTTCGAGGACTTCCGCCAGACGGGCGAGGGTATCAGTGCTCATGGGGTTTTCCTGTACCTACGTGGGAGTAGATGGCATCCGGGTCCTTGAGGACCGGGTCGACGGTCTGCCAGGCGCCGTTCTCGAACACCCGGTAGAAGCAGCTCTCGCGGCCGGTGTGGCAGGCGATGCCGCCCAGTTGCTCGACCATCAGGATCACCACGTCGGCGTCGCAGTCCAGGCGCAGCTCGTGCAGTTTCTGCACGTGCCCGGAGTCCTCGCCCTTGCGCCAGAGCTTGCCGCGCGAGCGCGACCAGTAGATGGCGCGGTTCTCGGCGGCGGTGAGGGCCAGGGCCTCACGGTTCATCCAGGCCATCATCAGCACGCGGCCGGTGCGATGGTCCTGGGCGATCGCCGGCACCAGTCCATCGGCATTCCACTTGATTTCGTCCAGCCAGTCTTTCATCTCGGGTTCCGTACAGCGGGCACGCTCTGTGCCCGGAGCCACTGTATACAACGCTTAAGTGTGCCAGTCAGTGGGGCGACTGGCTATCGGCGCAGAATCAGATACAGACCGCCGGCCAGCATCGCCCAGGCTGGCCAGGCGGCGAGGCTGTGGGTGGCGAGGCCGGTTTCGGCGGCGCCGGCGACCAGCACCGCGCCGATCAGCCGCGCCGGCCAGGCGGCCGCGCCGGGGCCGCGGGTTTCGACGACCAGGCGCTTGTCCGGGTCGGGATCGTGGGACAGCCGCTCCAGCGTCTCGCGGGTCATCTGCGCCAGGTGCGGCAACTGCTCGATATGTTGCTGGGCGTTGCGCAGCAGGGTGCCGGGGCTCATGCGCTCGCGCATCCAGCGTTCCAGGTAGGGCTGCGCGGTGGTCCACAGGTCCAGCTCCGGGTAGAGCTGGCGGCCCAGGCCTTCGATGTTCAGCAGGGTCTTCTGCAGCAGTACCAGCTGCGGCTGCACTTCCATGTTGAAGCGCCGTGCGGTCTGGAACAGGCGCAGCAGCACCTGGCCGAAGGAGATGTCCTTGAGCGGCTTCTCGAAGATCGGCTCGCACACGGTGCGGATCGCCGCCTCGAAATCGTTGACTTTGGTTTCCGCCGGCACCCAGCCCGAGTCGATGTGCAACTGGGCGACCTTGCGGTAGTCGCGCTTGAAGAAGGCGATCAGGTTGCGCGCCAGGTAGTCCTGATCCTCGTCGGTGAGGCTGCCGACGATACCGCAGTCCACCGCAATGTACTGCGGGCTCCAGGGCGTGCGGGTGCTGACGAAGATGTTGCCGGGGTGCATGTCGGCGTGGAAGAAGCTGTCGCGGAACACCTGGGTGAAGAAGATCTCCACACCGCGCTCTGCCAGCGCCTTGAAGTCGGTGCGCTGGTCGCGCAGGGTTTCCAGGTCGGTCACCGGAATGCCGTAGATGCGCTCCATCACCAGCACCTTGGGGCGGCACCAGTCCCAGTAGACCTGGGGCACGTAGAGCAGCGGCGAACCTTCGAAGTTGCGCCGCAGCTGCGAGGAGTTGGCCGCTTCACGCAGCAGGTCCAACTCGTCGTAGATGGTCTTCTCGTAGTCGCTGACCACTTCGGCCGGGTGCAGGCGGCGGGCGTCGGCGGAGATGCGCTCGGCGGTGCGGGCGAGGATGTGCAGCCAGGCGATGTCGGAGCGAATTACCGGCTCGAGGTTCGGGCGGATGACCTTCACCACCACGTCCTCGCCGCTCTTCAGCTGCGCGGTGTGCACCTGCGCCACCGAGGCGGAGGCCAGCGGTTCGCGCTCGAAGCGGGAGAACACCTGCTCGATCTTCGCGCCGAGCTGCTGTTCGATGAGTGCCACTGCCTGTTCCGGCGGGAAGGGCGGCACCTTGTCCTGGAGGAAGGCCAGCTCCAGGGCGATGTCGTCGGGCAACAGGTCGCGGCGGGTAGAGAGTATCTGGCCGAACTTGATGAAGATCGGCCCGAGGTCTTCCAGCGCCAGCCGGATGCGCGCGCCCCGGCTGAGCTCCAGCGGTTTGCGCGGCAGCCAGCGCCAGGGCAGCAAACCGCCCAGCAGGCGCAGCCACCACGGCAGGAAGGGCAGTTCGAGGACCATGTCGTCCAGGCGGTAGCGGATGGCTACGCGCTGGATGCGCAGCAGGCGGCGGAAGGCGAGCAGCTTCATGCGTCGGGTTTGATCTTCTGGGTCAGGCGGGTGATCCGCGCGTCGAGGCGGTCGAGGGACATCTTCAACTGGTCCAGCTCGGCGAAGCGTGCTTCGGCTTCGTGCTGGCCGACCAGGCTGCGGCTCTCCTCGGCGAGGTAGTCGGCGAGGCTCAGGCGCAGGCTTTCCAGGCTGTCGCCGGCCCAGGCCATGCCGCCGCGCAGGCGCGCGCCGAGCAGGTGCGCGGGCACCGGGCCGAGCCAGCGGGAGACTTCATACTCCCAGTCCAGCTCCAGGCTCTGGAGGATATCGGCCAGCTCCAGCAGCATCGCGCTGTCGCCGCCCATGGCCACTTCAGGGCTGTGCAGGACACGGGTCTTGTCCTTGGCCAGTGCCAGTTGCAGCAGGCTGCCGGCCGGCGCGACGAGGGTGCAGTCGGCCTGCGCCTCGTGGTGCGCGGCGAGGTGCAGGCCGTCGGCGTCGGGCAGGATGAACAGCGTGAGCGCGGGCGCCTGGCAGTCCACTTCCAGCACCTTGCCGGCGAGCCGGCCAAGGCGCTTCAGCGCCACGCCATCGAGCCGCAGCACGCGGTTGACGGTGGCTTCGGCGCTGGCCAGGGCGGCCTGCAGGAGCAGGGTCATCAGGGCTTGATGCCGCGGTGCAGGGCGACCACGCCGCCGGTCATGTTGTGGTAGGTGACGCGGTCGAAGCCGGCCTCCACCATCATCGACTTCAGCGTTTCCTGGTCGGGGTGCATGCGGATCGATTCGGCCAGGTAGCGGTAGCTCTCGGCATCGTTGGTCACCAGCTTGCCCATCAGCGGCAGCAGGGTGAAGGAGTACGCGTCGTACGCCTTGGACAGCAGGCTGCTGGTGGGCTTGGAGAACTCCAGCACGAGCAGGCGGCCGCCGGGCTTGAGCACCCGCAGCATGGAGCGGATGGCTTCGTCCTTGTGGGTGACGTTGCGCAGGCCGAAGGCGATGGTTACCGCGTCGAAATAATTGTCGGGGAACGGCAGCTTCTCGGCGTCGGCCTGAACGAAGCTGACGTTGCCGGCGACGCCGCTGTCGAGCAGCTTGTCGCGGCCGACCTTGAGCATCGAGGCGTTGATGTCGGCCAGCACTACTTCGCCGGTCGGGCCGACCAGGCGGGAGAACTGGCGGGTCAGGTCGCCGGTGCCGCCGGCGATGTCCAGCACCCGGTTGCCGGCGCGCACGCCGGACAGCTCGATGGTGAAGCGCTTCCACAGACGGTGGACGCCGCCGGACATCAGGTCGTTCATCAGGTCGTACTTGGCGGCGACCGAGTGGAACACCTCGGCGACCTTCTCGGCCTTCTCGCTCTCGCGCACGGTCTTATAGCCGAAGTGCGTGGTGGGATCGGCGCTGTCCTGGCCGGCTTGGGGTTTGCGCGGTTCGCTCATGGCGTTTCTACCCTGGAAGTCAGTGGCGGGCATTCTAACAGGATGCGAAGAAAACGCCGCCCCGCTCGCCGCCGCAAGAGGGATGCCGGGGTGCGGCGATACGGCGCGGCGCGTATCATCTGGATAGTCAGTCACTCGCGGAGTTCCAGCATGTCCCGTATCCACGTCGAACGTTCCCACTCCCTCGGCCTCGAAGCCGCCCGCGCCAAGGCGGAGAAGCTCGCCGACAAGCTCGGCCGCGAGCACGGCGTGAGCAGCGAGTGGCAGGGCGACACCCTGCTGTTCAAGCGCAGTGGCGTGGACGGGCGCATCGAAGTGGGCGCGGACAAGGTCGCGGTCGACGTGAAGCTGGGCCTGATGCTCTCGGCCATGGGCGGCCTGCTCAAGGGCGAGATCGAGCGCGCGCTGGACAAGGCGCTGGCCTGATACCTTGCGGCCCCGCTCCCTGCGGGGCCAGGCCGCTTTCGGGCGGTGCCGGCTTTCCTACAAAGCCTGGTATGTGTTTTCTAATTTTCCCCGATACCTTGGCCCACAGTCCCGCCTTCGCGGGCAGCTGTTCGACATCATCGAATCAGAACCCTGTGAGGTGCCACCATGGCCAAGGCTGTCAGCAAGAAGAAAGTCGTAGAACTCGAATCCTCCCTCTACTCCGATGCCAAGCACTACGCGCGGCAGATCTGGCTCGCGGGCCTGGGCACCTACGCCAAGGTGGGCCAGGAAGGCAGCGAGTACTTCAAGGAACTGGTCAAGTCGGGCGAGTCCGTGGAGAAGAAAGGCCGTGACCTGGTGAACACCCAGATCGACGCCGCCAACGACAGCGTCAAGGGTCGCCTGCACAGCGTCAAAGCCAAGCTCAACTTCGACAGGATCGAGGAAGCGTTCGATGCGCGTGTCGCCTCCGCCCTCAATCGAATCGGAATTCCCTCCAGGCGTGATGTGGAGGCGCTCTCTGCTAAGCTGGATGAGCTGAGCGCAGTGCTCGAGCGTGTCGCGAGAACCCAATAAGGAGAGCAGGATGGCTGGCAAAAAAACTACCGATAAAAAAGAGTCCAGTTGGATCGGCGAGATCGAGAAATACTCGCGGCAGATCTGGCTGGCTGGCTTGGGGGCCTACTCGAAGGTCAGCAAGGACGGCAGCAAGGTGTTCGAGACCCTGGTCAAGGACGGCGAGAAGGCTGAGAAACTGGCCAAGACCGAAGTCGAGGGTGCGGTGAAGACTTCCACCCGTTCCGCGAAGGCGCGCGTCGATGCCGTCAAGGGCGCCGCGATCGGCAAGTGGGGCGAGCTGGAAGAGGCCTTCGACAAGCGCCTGAACAGCGCGATTTCGCGCCTGGGCGTACCGAGCAGCCGTGAAGTGAAGGACCTGCACAGCAAGGTCGACAGCCTCACCAAGCAGATCGAGAAACTCACCGGCGTCAGCGTCAAGACCGCCAAACCGGCCGCCAAGGCCGCCGCCAAACCCGCAGCGAAAGCAGCCGCGAAACCCGCTGTGAAGACCGCAGCGTCCAAGCCGGCGGCCAAGACCGCTGCGAAGCCTGCTGCCAAACCGGCTGCCAAGCCCGCCGCGAAAACCGCTGCGAAGCCGGCTGCCAAGGCTGCTGCGAAACCTGCTGCCAAGCCTGCCGCGAAACCGGCTGCCAAGGCCGCGGCCAAGCCTGCTGCCAAACCGGCCGCCAAGCCCGCTGCTGCGAAAGCCGCTGCGAAGCCGGCAGCCAAGCCCGCGGCGAAACCGGCTGCTGCCGCCAAGCCTGCCGCTGCGAAACCTGCAGCCAAGCCGGCCGCGGCGAAGAAGCCCGCCGTGAAGAAACCCGCTGCACCCAAGGCCGCCGCCAAGCCGGCTGCTCCGAAGCCGGCAACCGCTCCGGCCGCCACCCCGGCACCGTCGGCCCCTGCCGCCGCGCCGGCCGTGACGCCGTCCGCTGCCGCTCCGGCAACGCCGTCGTCCCAGGCCTGACCGGTCTGTTGCAACACCCACGCCCGGCCTAATGCCGGGCGTTTTCATTCTCCCAAGGGAAAAGCTTGCGGGGAAAAGTCAGGGGGCGAGGTAGCGCTTGGCGAGGCGCTCGGCGATCAGCTGCGAGTCGGGGCGCAGGTGCGGCGCCACCAGCATCATCACCTGGAACACCACGTGGCGGACGTCGCCCTCGTGGCCGAGGATGCGCTGGTAATCCAGCGAGAACAGCAGGGTCAGGGTGATCTGCTCGACCAGTTGGCCGAGGGCCTCGGTATCGCTGAGCAGTTCGTCCTGCGCCTTGAGTTGCGCCAGCAGGGTGGCCAGCGTGCGCTTGAGCTGGTTGAGCCAGGCGCGCATGCCGCGGGCCAGTTTGGGCAGCTTTCCGGAGAGGTTGGAGAGGTCCTGGAATAGGAAGCGGTAGTGCGCCAGGCGCTCGACGATCAGGTGCAGGAACAGCCAGTAGTCTTCGGCGCCTAGCCGCACGTCTTCGGGCGGGTCGAGCAGTGGCGCGAGTTCGTCCTGGAAGCGCTCGAACAACGCCAGCACCAGCGGCTCCTTGCCGTGGAAGTGGTAATAGAGATTGCCCGGGCTGATGCCCAGTTCGGTGGCGATCTCCAGGGTTGAAACGTTGGGCTCGCCCTGCTCGTTGAACAGCTGCAGGGCGCATTCGAGAATCCGGTCGCGCGTTTTCATCCGTGTTCTTGTTCCAGCCGCGGTGGAGCCGACGATAGCCGTGGGGAGGGTGGCTGCCAATGGCTGCGCGGCAAACTTCTGCACGGAGCGTTTTTTGCGCTGCGTCCCCCCATCCTGCAAGAGCCTTTACGGTGCCAGCTGTGGAGGTGGGGCGGGCAACCCGTATCGGGTTGCCGCGCTCAGCGTACGTGCACGTACGTTCCCGGCGCGGCCTCTTTCGGTGGATGCTCGGCGTTGCCCAGCTCGAAGCTCACCGGGCGTCGCTCGCCCGAGCGCTGCTGGATCCACTCCAGCCACAGCGGCCACCAGCTGCCTTCCTGGCGCTTGGTGTCGTAATACCAGGCGCGCGGGTCGGAGCTGATCTTGCCGTTCTCGAAATAGCAGGCCTTGGGGTTGCCAGGCGGGTTGAGGATGCTCTGGATATGCCCGCTGTTGGACAGCACGAAACGGCTGTCGCCACCCAGCAGTTGAGCCGAGCGATACACCGCGTCCCACGGGGTGATGTGGTCGGTGATGCCGGCGACGTGGAAGTTGTCCACGGCCACCTTCTTCAGGTCGATGGCGCTGCCGTTGACCTCCATGGCGCCGGGGCGGGCCAGCGGGTTGTGCTTGAAGAAGTCGAGGAAGTCGCCGTGCAGCGCGGCGGGCAGGCGGGTGTTGTCGTTGTTCCAGTAGAGGATGTCGAAGGCCGGCGGCTGCTTGCCCAGCAGGTAGTTGTTGACCCAGTAGTTCCAGATCAGGTCGTTGGGGCGCATCCAGGCGAACACCTTGGCCATGTCACGGCCGTCGAGAACGCCGTGCTGGTAGGAGCGGCGCTTGCTGCTCTCCAGGGTCTGCTCGTCGGCGAACAGCGCGGCGGGAGTTTCCACCTGGCTGTCCAGCAGGCTGACCAGGTAGGTCGCGCTGGCGATCTTGCGCAGTTGCCGGCGCGCCTGCAGGTGGCCCTGCAGGGCTGCGATGGTCAGGCCGCCGGAGCAGGCGCCCATCAGGTTGACGCTGCGGCTGCCGCTGATGGAGCGGCACGCCTCGATGGCTTCATCCAGCGCCGTGACGTAGGTCGACAGCCCCCATTCGCGATGACGCGCGTCGGGGTTGCGCCAGCTGACCATGAATACCTGCAGGTTATTCTTCAGGGCGTACTGGACGAAGCTCTTCTCCGGCGACAGGTCGAAGATGTAGAACTTGTTGATCTGCGGCGGCACGATCAGCAGCGGCTTGGCATGCAGGTGTTCGCCCATCGGCTTGTACTGGATCAGCTCCAGTACCTCGTTGCGGAACACCACGGCACCGTGCGTGGTGGCCAGGTTCTGGCCGATCTCGAAGGCGCTGCGGTTGACCTGGCTGGGCATGCCGCCGTTGTGCATCAGGTCGTCGAGCAGATGCTGCACGCCCTTGAGGACGCTCTGTCCGCCGGTATTGAACAGCTCTTTCACCGCCAGGGGGTTGAGCAGTGTGTTGGACGGCGAGGCGGCGTCGGAGAGGATCGACAGCAGGAACCGAGCGCGGGCGCGGTCGTCGGGCTTCAGATCGCTCTCGTCGACCCACGCCAGCAACTGCTTCTGCCAGGCCAGGTAGGCCTGCACGGTACGCCGGTACAGCGGGTTCAGCCGCCAGGACGGGTCCTGGAAGCGCGCGTCCTGCGGGTTGGGTTGCAGCGGCGAGTCGCCGATCAGCACCTTGCCCACCTGCTTGCCGAACGCCGCCAGGTGCTTCGCCGAATGCATCGGCTGGCGCACGCCCTGCAGCGCCAGCATGCGCAGGGTGGACAGCATGTCCTTGCCGCGCAGGCCGACTATCGCACTCTGCGCATTCATGTATTGGGTGGGAACGGGGACGCTACCAGGCTCAGCTTTCTCTCGCATGAACAGCACTCCGTAAAGGGTCCGACCTGCCAAAGGCGAAGCAAGGGCTGTACCGGACTCGCGAGGAGCCCGTTCCAGACGCTTGTCGCCGGTTCGAGGGATGTGCACGGGTATCGACGCGAGAGGAAACTGCCCGAAAACAGGGCAGCGGATCAGCAGCCGGGTTGCCCTGCGGACACCGGTGAGGGTGGCCGCAGCGCTGTCCCGATTCAGGCGCTACGTGTCGATACCCGTGAACACGCCTGTTTGTTGTTCGGCTCTTTAAAAAAAGTGCCTGCGCAGCGATCGGTCAAGGCAGGATGACCTCGAACTGTGACGAAGCCGTGATCCGTCAGCTGGCCTTGGGAGTGAATGGCCGGGGGTGGATGACAGCGCGCTGCCGTTCCTCCTGGAGGAACTTCATGATGATCGGCGCCACGGTTTCGGCACGGGTCACCAGGAACAGGTGGCCGTCGTCGATCACGTGGAGCTCGGCGTTGGGGATGCGCCAGGCCAGCATGCGCATGTTGATCAGCGGGATGATCGGGTCGTCGTCGCCGGCGAGGATCAGCGTCGGCTGACGGATCTTGTGCAGCCAGTGGATGCTGGTCCAGCCGAGGCCGGCGAACAGCTGCCAGTAGTAGCCCATCTTGCCGGATGAGCGGACCTTGCTGGCGAAGGCCATGGCCAGCTTGGGATCGCGGCGGAAGGCGCCGCCGTAGATGTCCGGCGCGATGTGCACACCGTAGGACGGCTGGATGTAGCGCCGCGGGCTGGCCATGCGCCAGAGCACCTTGGGCTTGCCCGGCACCATCACCGCGCCAGCGGCAGTGGCGGCGAGGATCAGCTTCTTGCAGCGCTCGGGATAGTCATGGGCGAACTGCTGCGCCAGGGCACCGCCCCAGGACACGCCGATGGCGGTCACCTGGCCGTAGTCCAGGTAATCGAGCATCCGCGCGGCCAGCTTGGCCAGGCCGGGGAAGCGGTACGGCGTGCTGGGTGTGGACGAGCCGCCGACGCCGGGAACGTCGAAGGCGATCACCTCCAGGTCCGGGTCGAGCGCGGCGACGAAGGGGAACACCAGTTCGAGGTTGGCGCCGATGCCGTTGAAGATCAGCAGCGGCGTCATGTGCTTCTTGCCCGGGCGCACGGCGGTGCGGATGGTCTGCCCGTCGAGTTCGATGGTGCGGAACTCGAAGGGCTGCGCCGCCGGCGCCTTGCTCGGCAGGATCTCCTCGCCGCTGCGTTTGCTGCGTGCGCGCCGGCTCGTCGGCGCGGCCACTTCCACGGCCGTCGACGATTCTGAGGAGTTGGCGTCGTCCACGGCGCCGGCTTGCGGGAGGAGTTCTGTTTTCATCGTTCGTGTACGTAGGTTCCGGGGGAGGCTTCGCCAGCCGGGTGGGCCTTGTTGCCCAGGACGGTCGGTGCCTTTTTCAGCTTGCCTGCGCGCTCGGCCAGCCATTGTTGCCAGTGCAGCCACCAGGAGTCGGCGTGCTTGCTGGAGTTTTCCTGCCAGGTCTTGGAGTCGACGGAGAGGTCGGGGCCGGTCATAAAGCGTGCCTTGGGGTTGCCCGGCGGGTTGAGGATGCTCTGGATGTGCCCGCTGTTGGACAGGATGAACTCGCACTTGCCGCCCAGCAGGCGGGCGGAGCGGTAGCAGGCTTCCCACGGCGTGATGTGGTCGGACAGGCCGGCCACGCAGTAGAAATCGCAGGTGACCTGCTTGAGGTCGATCGGCGTGCCGGAGACTTCCAGCGCGCCGGGGCGGGTCAGCGGGTTGGTCTTGAACATCTCCACCAGCTCGCCGTGCAGCGCGGCCGGCAGGCGCGTGGTGTCGTTGTTCCAGAACAGGATGTCGAAGGCCGGCGGCTCGTTGCCCAGCAGGTAGTTGTTGACCCAGTAGTTCCAGATCAGGTCGTTGGGGCGCATCCAGGCGAACACCTTGGCCATGTCCTTGCCTTCCAGCACGCCGGACTGGTACGAGCGGCGCTTGGCGGCTTCCAGGGTCTTCTCGTCGGCGAACAGGGCGACCTGGGTGTCCAGTTCGAAGTCGAGCACACTGACCATCTGGGTAAAGGCGTGCACCTTGTTCTCGCCCAGCGCCGCGTAGTGGCCCAGCAGGGTGACGGTGGTGATGCCGCCGGAGCAGGCCCCGAGCATGTTCAGGTCCTTGCTGCCGGTGATCTTCAGGACCACGTCGATGGCTTCCTTGAGCGCCTCGATGTAGGTGGTCAGGCCCCACTCGCGCTGCGCCTTGGTCGGGTTGCGCCAGCTGACGATGAAGGTCTGGATCTGGTTGCGCAGGCTGAAGCGCGCCAGGCTCTTCTCCGGCGACAGGTCGAAGACGTAGAACTTGTTGATCTGCGGCGGCACTACCAGCAAGGGGCGCTCGTGCACGCTCTCGGTGATCGGCTTGTACTGGATCAGCTCCAGCACGTCGTTGCGGAACACCACGGCGCCTTCGGTCACGGCCAGGTTCTTGCCGACCTCGAAGGCGTCCATGTTCACCTGGCTGGGCATGCCGCCATTGTGCACCAGGTCCTTGGCCAGGTGGGTGAGACCGTCGAGCAGGCTCTTGCCGCCGGTCTCGAAGAAGCGTTTGACCGCTGCCGGGTTGGACAGCGTGTTGGTCGGTGCCATGGCCTCGGTCATCAGGTTGATGACGAACTGGCCGCGGCTGATGTCCTGGGGCGACAGGTCGCTCTCGCCCATCCAGGTGTGCAGCTCCTTGCGCCACGCCAGGTAGGTCTGCAGGTAGCGGCGGTAGAGCGGGTTCTGGCTCCAGGCCGGGTCGTTGAAACGGCGGTCGTCGTCCGACGGCTTCAGTTCGGATTTGCCGAGCAGCACGTTCTTCAGTTCGAGGCCGAAGTGGGTCACGTGCTTGGCGCTGTGGAAGGGCTGCTTGATCGCTTGCAGCAGCACCATGCGGGCAGAGGTGAGCAGATCCTTGCCGCGAATCCCGATCACCGGGTTCAGGGCAAGTGTGTTTTCCGCGGCTTGCTGGGGTAGATCGCTGTTGTTCTTCTGGGTCATCGGCGACGCTCCATTGTCCTGAGACGCATACTGGCGGGGCTCACCTTCGTGACATGAGGCCAGGTACTGCTCGGGGTTGCGGAACGTGGAGACAGCTCCACGCGATTCATCTACTTGGCGGCATCACTGGAACTTCAGGTGACCACGCTCTGTGCACTGTAACTCCGTACATTGCACTGCCTTGGTTACCCGAGTTTCCTTCGCCGCGCAAGCTGGTGCAGCGTGGGCCTTCTCTTGGAAGTATGTCGGGAAAAGTTAGAAAACGCGCCCTAGAGCGGGGGGATCTCGCCAACTCCCTGACAGCGGCCACGCGAACAGCAGTCTGCCGGAGGAATGTTGCAAATGGCGTGCCCTGGGCGATTGCCCGACGAAGGTTGGTACGAAGGGTGGAGCGGGAACGGGGCGAACGACCTGTAGGAGTGAGCTTGCTCGCGAACCGATTCCGCAGCGGCGCTATTCGCGAACGAGGACTGGACGTTCCCCTTCCTGCAGAAGAGCAGTGGCGCGGGGAGGCTCAGAGCATCAGCTTGACCACGGACTCCGACGGGTCTCGCGACTTGCCGGCTTTCTCCAGCTGCGCCAGGTAGTCGGCCCACATCTCGTCGTGGCGCACGCACAGCTCATAGAGGTAGTCCCAGGTGAACAGTCCGCTGTCGTGGCCGTCGTCGAAAGTCAGCTTGAGCGCGTACTGACCGGCCGGCTCCAGGTTGCTCAGGCCGACATTCAGCTTGCCCACCTGCAGCACCGGGTTGCCGTGGCCCTGGACTTCCGCCGATGGCGAATGCACGCGCAGGAACTCGGCGGGCAGATCGTAGGATTGGTCGCCATAGGTCAGCGAAAGCTTCTTCGAGGCCTTGTGCAGCTTGATGGCGGAAGGAATGCGCATGGACGGCTCCTGAGCGACGATCCCGGCATTGTAGCGCCGGCTGAAAATAAACGGGGCGCCCTGAGGCGCCCCGTCGCTGTGGCGTCGATCCGCTTACAGGATGTAGCGCGACAGGTCCTCGTCCTGGGCCAGTTCACCCAGGTGGCCGTTGACGTAGGCCGCGTCGATCACGATGGCCTTGTCGCTGTGTTCGCTGGCGAGGTCGGCGGCGTCGAAGGACACCTCTTCGAGCAGGCGCTCGAGCAGGGTGTGCAGGCGCCGGGCACCGATATTCTCGGTCTTCTCGTTGACCTGGAAGGCGATCTCCGCGAGGCGTTTGATGCCGTCGGCGGCGAACTCGATGTCCAGCCCTTCGGTCTTCAGCAGCGCGGTGTACTGCTCGGTCAGCGACGCATGCGGCTCGCTGAGGATACGCTCGAAGTCGCTCGGGCTCAGGGCTTTGAGCTCGACGCGGATCGGCAGGCGGCCCTGCAGTTCCGGCACCAGGTCGCTAGGCTTGGACAGGTGGAAGGCGCCCGAGGCGATGAACAGGATGTGGTCGGTCTTCACCATGCCCAGCTTGGTGTTCACGGTGCAACCCTCGATCAGCGGCAGCAGGTCACGCTGCACGCCCTCGCGGGAGACGTCGGCGCCGCCGACATTGCCGCGCTTGGCGATCTTGTCGATCTCGTCGATGAAGACGATGCCGTTCTGCTCCACCGCTTCCAGGGCGCGGGCCTTGAGGTCTTCTTCATTGACCAGGCGCTGCGCTTCCTCGTCGCGGATCAGCTTCATGGCCTCGGCGACCTTCAGCTTGCGGCTCTTGCGCTTGCCCTTGCCCATGTTGGAGAACAGGCTCTGCAGCTGGTTGGTCATCTCCTCCATGCCGGGCGGGGCCATGATTTCCACGCCCGAAGGAATGTCGGCGACCTCGATGTCGATTTCCTTGTCGTCCAGCTGGCCTTCGCGCAGGCGCTTGCGGAACAGCTGGCGGGTGTTGGAGTCCTCGCGGGCCGGCTCGTCACCGAAACCGGCGGTACGCGCCGGCGGCAGCAGGGCGTCGAGGATGCGCTCTTCGGCGGCGTCTTCGGCGCGGTACTTGACCTTCTGCACTTCCTGCTCGCGGAGCATCTTGATCGCGGCATCGGCGAGGTCGCGGATGATCGACTCGACGTCACGGCCGACGTAGCCGACCTCGGTGAACTTGGTCGCTTCCACCTTGATGAAAGGCGCGTTGGCCAGCTTGGCCAGGCGACGGGCGATCTCGGTCTTGCCGACGCCGGTCGGGCCGATCATCAGGATGTTCTTCGGCGTCACCTCGGCGCGCAGTTCGGTCGGCAGCTGCATGCGCCGCCAGCGGTTGCGCAGGGCGATGGCGACGGCGCGCTTGGCGTCGTCCTGGCCGATGATGTGGCGGTTGAGTTCGTGGACGATCTCGCGGGGAGTCATGGACATTTGACGGGTTACTCCGGAGCGACAACGCCTCAGAGGGCGCTGTCGAGCTCCTCGATGGTCAGGTTCTGGTTGGTGAACACGCAGATCGAGCCGGCGATGTTCAGCGCGGTCTCGGCGATTTCGCGGGCGCTCATCTCGTCGTTGGCTTTCTGCAGCAGCGCCATGGCGGCCGCCTGGGCGAAGCCACCGCCCGAACCCATGGCGATCAGGCCATGCTCGGGTTCGACCACGTCGCCGTTGCCGGTGATGATCAGCGAGGCATCCTTGTTGGCCACCGCCAGCATGGCCTCCAGGCGGCTCAGGGAACGGTCGGTACGCCAGTCCTTGGCCAGCTCGACGGCAGCGCGCACCAGGTGGCCCTGGTGTTTTTCCAGCTGTTGCTCGAAGCGTTCGAAGAGGGTGAAGGCATCGGCGGTGGCGCCGGCGAAGCCGGCCAGTACTTCACCGTGGTACAGGCGGCGGACTTTCTTCGCGTTGCCTTTCATCACGGTGTTGCCCAGGGAAACCTGGCCGTCGCCGCCCATGACGACTTTGCCATTGCGGCGGACAGATACGATGGTGGTCAAGGGTCTTACTCCACACTAGCGGGGCGATGTGCCCGAATGCAGAGTCAGATGGGGACTCGGTCGGCGGGGTTCAAGTCCTGCACCGGACGAGCAGTGCGCATTTCACGCGCCACTCGTCGGTGCGGGCCTTGGAATCAGCGGGTCTGGCGCTGCTGTAACAGCAGGTTGCTGAAGCCGTTGCCGGCCAGTTGCTTCTGCGCG
>NZ_BDAI01000003.1 GCF_002091755.1 Pseudomonas nitroreducens NBRC 12694 | reverse complement strand
AGCGTCAACGTCACCCCGGTCAACGATGCCCCCGAAGCCAAGAACGACACCAAGTCCACCGGCGAGAACACCACCCTCAGCAGCCAGGTACCGGTGGCGACCGATATCGACAGCTCGGTCAACCCCAATGGCTACGCGCTGGTACAAGGGGTGGGCAGCGGCAACGGCAGCCTGACCTTCAACGCCAACGGCAGCTACGTGTTCAACCCCGGTACCGACTTCGACTCGCTCGCTCCGGGCGAGAGCCGCCAGGTGACCTTCACCTACACGGCGAAGGACGCCGAGGGCGCGGTCAGCGCACCGGCCACCGTGACCATCACCGTCAATGGCGCCAACGACGCGCCCAACGGCGCCGACAAGACCATCACCCTCGACGAAGACAGCAGCCGCAGCTTCAGCGCGACCGACTTCGGCTTCAGCGACGTCGACCACAACGATGCCCTCAGCGCCGTGCGCATCGACAGCCTGCCCGCCAACGGCAGCCTGAAGCTCAACGGCACTGCCGTGACTGCCGGCCAGGTGATCGACGCCGCCGACCTCGGCAAGCTGGTCTTCACCCCGGCAGCCAACGCCAACGGCAACAACTACGCCAACTTCACCTTCTCGGTGAAGGACAGCAACGGCGCCTTCGACGCTACGCCGAACAAGATCACCCTCAACGTCACCCCGGTGAACGACAATCCGGTGGCCGTGAACGACAACTTCACCCTCAGCGGTCTGCAAGGCAACTACTGGGGCTACCGCGAAGGCACCGATGGCGCCAACCTCACCAGCCTCAACCAGGTAGCAGCCTTTATCGCCGGCAAGGCCGCCGCCGCGACCTTTACCGCCACTTCGCTGAGCTACAACCTCAGCGGCGGCGACCTGGGCGGCGACGGCAACCTGCAGAAGTTCCTGGGCAATGACGCCGGTTCGCTGAACACCGACCCGGCGAACACCTCCGACGCGATCATCCAGCTGACCGGCGCAATCAATCTCAACGCCGGCAACTACCAGCTGCGGGTCAACGCCGACGATGGCTTCAGCATCAAGATCGACGGCGTGGAAGTCTTCCGCTACGACGCGAACCAGAGCCCGACAGGCCGCGAATCGGCGGTGTTCACCATCGCCCAGAGCGGTAACCACAGCATCGAGATCGTCTACTGGGATCAAGGCGGCCAGGCCCAACTGCAGGTCGAGATGCGTCCGCAGGGCGGTACCTACGCAACCGTCGGCGGCACCGCGCTGACCCACGCCGTGGGCGAGTTGGTGACCAATGAAGACACCCCGCTGACCATCGCGCCGAAAACCCTGCTGGGTAACGACAGTGATGTAGACGGCGACAGCCTGTCGATCCTCAGCGTCCAGGGCGCGGTGAACGGCACCGTCAAGCTGGACGGCGGCAACGTCGTGTTCACGCCGAACAAGGACTTCAACGGTACCGGCAGCTTCACCTACACCATCAGCGACGGCCACGGCGGCACCAGCACCGCGACCGTCACCGTGGGCGTCACCGCGGTGAACGACGCGCCAACCCTGGTGGCCGACACCGCCACCACCAAGGAAGACACGTCGGTCAAGATCGACGTACTGGCCAATGACACCGACGTGGACGGCGACAAACTCACCGTCAGCGCCGCCAGCGCCAGCAACGGCAGCGTAGTGATCAACACCGACGGTACTCTCAGCTACACGCCCAAGACCAACTTCAGCGGCAACGACACCATCAGCTACACCGTCAGTGACGGCCATGGCGGCACCGCCACCAGCACCGTCGCGGTCAGTGTCAGCCCGGTGGCCGATGCACCGCAGCTGATCAGCGGCAGCATCTTCCAGCTCAACCCAGGTGCGGTAACCATCAGCACCACCCAGGAAGTCACCCGCGCCGTGCTGGAGCAGGAAACCGGCCTGTCCAACAACGCCCTCAACGCCATCGACCCGCCCAAGGGCGCGCTGAACGATCCGGGCAACGTCACGGTGATTGACGGCGCTCTGACCAGCTCGGACTACAGCCTCACCGCTGGCAGCAAGATCAACTTCACCTGGGCCTTCACCAACGGCGAGAACACCGTCAGCGAAATCCAGGACGGCTTCAACGACATCGTTGCCCTGGTCGTCACCGACCCCACCGGCGCCAGGCAGGTCATCCAGGTGACCTCCTCGGAACAGCTGGGCGCCAGCGTGAACGGCAACGGCATCCAGAGCTTCACCGCGACCCAGAGCGGCAACTACCACTTCGACTGGCTGGTGCTCAACGGTGGTGACAATGGCAAGGACTCCAGCCTGGCCATCAGCAACACCACCGTGACCTTCGGCGGCAAGACCTACGGCTCGGCCGTGGACATCGCCCTGACCACCGGCCTGACCGACACCGATGGCTCCGAGAGCCTGAGCGTGAAGATCAGCGGTGTGCCGACCGATGCAGCATTCACGGCGGGGACCAAGACCGGCGCCGACACCTGGACCTTCACCGAGGCGCAACTGCACGACCTGCAGCTGCTCACTGCGGTGAACTACACCGGCACGCTGAACCTGAACGTCACCGCCATCGCCACCGAGTCCGACGGCAGCACTGCCAGCACCAGCGGCACCCTCTCCGTCACCGTCGCCACCACCACCAGCACCACGGCCAGCAACAACAACGACCTGCTGCACGGCCTGGATGGCAGCGACACCCTCAGCGGCGGAAACGGCCACGACATCATCTACGGCGGTACCGGCAACGACACCCTCAACGGTGGCAACGGCAATGACTCGCTGTATGGCGGCGCAGGCAACGACACCCTCAACGGTGATGCCGGCAACGACCTGCTGGTGGGCAACGAGGGCAACGACATCCTCAACGGCGGCGCGGGCGACGACATCCTGATCGGCGGCAAGGGCAGCGATACCCTCACCGGTGGCTCGGGTGCCGATACCTTCCTGTGGCGTGCGGGGGATACCGGCAGTGCGACCATCACCGACTTCAAGGCCAGCGAGGGTGACCGCATCGACCTTAGCGACCTGCTGCCCGATGCCGCGCACAACGACATCCTCAGCTACCTGAAGGTGGACACCACGACCTCGACCCTGCAGGTGAGCACCACCGGGCAGATCAACAATGGCGGTGCCGCGGACGTCACCATCAAGCTGAGCGGCGTCGACCTCTCCGCCTACGGCTCGACCTCCACCGAGATCGTCAACAAGCTGGTGGCGGGTTCCGACCCGGTGGTCAAGACTGAGCATCACTGATCCGCGGTTGCCGCAAGGCTGCCAAACGGTCAGGCTCTGACACGGCGACAGCGGGGCCACCCTTCGGGGTGGTTCCGCTGTCGCTCCTTCACATCACGATAAATGGGGACGGGTCGATGCTGTACATCCAGCGCAACGCCGAGGGAAAAGTGGCGCGCGTCGAGGACGCCGAATTCGAAGGCGCCACCGGCACGCTGCCGGCGGACCATCCGGACATCCAGGCCTGGGCGGCCGAAAGCAGCCTGCTGCAGCTCAAGCAGAGCGATCTGGACATGATCCGGGTACTGGAAGACCTGATCTCGGTGCTGATCACCAAGGGCGTGATCCGCATCACCGACCTGCCGCCGGCGGCGCGCTCGAAACTGCTCAACCGGACCCAGGCGCGGGAAGCCCTGGGCGGGCTGACGCGGCTGATCAACGACGACGAGGAAACGGGGCTGATCTGAGCCCCGTTTTCCTTTGCGCGACGGCCCCGCGGCATCCCCTGTAGGAGCGAGCTTGCTCGCGAACGGCCCCGCAGCGGGGCAAATTCGCGAGCAAGCTCGCTCTTACAGAAAGCAGCTCCGTATTAGCTTTGGCTCTGAAGACTTCCAGAGAAGCATCAGCGCACTCCGGACTGCCCCTTTCAGGAGGCCTCGTTGAAGCGCAGTTTCAGGGGTTGAGCGACATGGATGTCGCGAGAGCCACGATGGGCCAGGGATGGCCCGTCGTGGCGTGCCCCTGAAACTTCGGTTCAACGAGGGTATTTTTCGCCTAAGCGAAAAACCGGATGGAGGGGCAAGACCTTTGCCTCCTTTGGGTGGGGCGGCCATCCGTCGTTTGCCAAAGGAGGTCGCCCGAGGGGGCGAAACGGAAAGTCCGCGCGTACGCCGAAGCGGCGCAGAAACAACGAAGCTCGGGCAACAGCATCGCGGACAAAGTCCGCTCCTACGAAAAGCACCCCGCCCCGCCGTCGATCACCAGGGCGCCGGCCCACCGAACAACTGCCCCTGCACGCCCTGAATCCCCATCTCTTTCAACACCCGGAATTCCCCGGCCGTCTCCACGCGCTCGGCGATCAGCGGCAGGTCGATGCTGTGCGCGGCCCGCTGCATCGCCTCGATGAACAGGCGCTTGTCGTTCTCCTGGTCGATGTGGCGGATGTGGCTGCCGTCCACCTTGAGATAAGCCAGGCCCAGACGAGCCAGGTTGCCGATCATGCTGAAGCGCCCACCGAAGTGCTGCAGGCTCAGGCGATAACCCAGCTCGCCAAGGCGACGGGTCAGCACCTCCAGCACCGCTTGTGCCGGCAACTGGTCTTCCTCCAGCTCCAGGGTCAGGCGCCCGGCGAACTGCGGATGCTGCTTCAGCAGGTCGAATACCCGGGTGGTCGCCCACTCGTCACGCAGCAACGCGGCGGACAGGTTCAGCGCCAGCGGGCGATTGTGCCTGGCCATGTCGGCCAGCACGCTTTCGAGCATCAGCAGGTCCAGCCGCGCGGTCCAGCCGAAGCGGTCCAGCCAGGGCAGGAAGCGCCCGGCGGCGATGCTGCCGCCCTGCCCGTCCGGCAGGCGCGAGAGCACCTTGTAGTGCAGCACGACCTGCGGATCGGCGCAGGACACCACCGCCTGGAAATGCAGCTGGAAGCGCTTGTGCACCAGCGCCTCGTCCAGCAACTGGTGCCAGGTGTGGCGCTCCTCCGCGACCGGTTTCGCCCCGCCCTGGAGGAAGGCCCAGCAGCTGTCGTTCTGTCGTTCGGCCTGCACCAGCGCCTCATCGGCGCGCTGCAACAATGCCTGCGCCGATTCGCCGGAAACGAAAGGCACCAGCCCCAGGCACGCCACCGGGCTCACATCGCTGGCGCCGGTGGAGACCAGCGCGGCCAGCATGCCTTCCAGGCGCATCGCCAGCGCCGGTGCGTCCTCGGGCATCAGCCCTGGCGCCAGCATGACGAACTCGCCGCCGCGGCTGCGCGCCAGGGTCAGGCCGGCACCCAGGCCCTGCCCGGCCAGGCGCAGCTGGTCCGCCACGGCCTTGAGCAACTGGTCGACACGCTGGCCGCCCAGGCGCTGGTTGAGTCCGGCGAGGTCGTTGACCCGCAGCACCAGCAGCACGCCGCTGCTGACCTGATCCTCGGCGCTCAGTCGGTTGTGCAGCTGCATGTCGAAGAAGCGCCGGTTGCCCAGCCCGGTCAGGCTGTCCTGATAGGCCTCGTCGCGCAGGCGTTCGCTGCGCTGGGCCTGTTCCTGGAACAGCGCCTTGAGCTTCTCCACCATCTGGTTCATCGCCTGCACCACACGGCGCAGTTCAGGGGTACGCGGCAGCTCCGGCAGGCTGAGGAACTCGCGGCGGGCGATGGCGTGCGACTGCTCCACCATGTAGTCCAGCGGCTTCAGCTGGCGGCGCAGCAGGATGGCGCCGAGCACGGCGCTGGCGATGCCGCACAGTACCAGCCAGAGCAGGCTGCCCAGGGCGCTCTGCCAGAGCTTGGCGATGGCGAACATCGGGTGGCTGAGCACCTCGACCCGTGCTGCCTGGGTCCAGCCGCGGCTGACGATGGCATCGCCGCCGGCCGAGTGCAGGTCGATCAGAGAAATGAACCACTGCGGCACCTTGGCCGCCACCGCGTCGGGCACCCCGGTACGCTCGACCATGACCTTGCCGGAGGCCAGGTCGATCACACGGATGCTCTCGAAGTAGCCACTGTCGAAGATCGAGCTGACCATCAGCTCGACCATCGCCGGGTCGTCGATGTTCGGCGTCAGCGACAGACCCAGCGCGGTGGCCGCGTCCTGGGCGTGGGAGCGCAGCTGGTTGCCGTACTGCTCGCGCGAGCTTTCCAGGCTGACCATGAAGCTGCCGCTGAAAGCGACCACCAGGAACAGGCAGATGGCGATCAACAACTGTTTGAACAGGGACATCGTGTCTCCAGGCTCCCCCCAGAGGAGCTATTCGTTCGAAGGGAATCCTTCGGCCTTCATCTTCTTCAACAGGTCCTGCCAGCGCGACAGCCGCTTGCTGTCGCCCACCTGCTTGCCACCACCCGCGCCGCTGCCGGCGAGCCACAGGCCCTCGCCGTTGAAGGCGTACACCGGCTGCAGGTCGCTGCGCTGGCTGGCCGGCAGGATGCTGCCGATCAGGTTGTCCAGCACCAGTGGCACGGCATCGGGCCTCGGGTAGTAAGTCAGCACCATATGCGCCTGGTTCAAACGCAATGCCTTGACGTAGGTAATGCGCAGCTTCTGCGCCGGCACGCCCAGATGTCGCAGGCTGATGTACTTGGCGATGGCGAAGTCCTCGCAATCGCCGGCGCCCTTGAGCAGCGCCTCGACCGGCGTGGCCCAGTAGTCCACCTCGTGCCAGAGGCTGAGGTCGTCGGTAAAGCGCAGCTGGTCGTTGAAGAAGCGATTGACCGCCTGCAGCTGGTCGCGTTCTGCAGCAGTGGACTGCTCCGCGAGCATTTTCTGCCAGGCATCGATACGCACCTGGCCATCGCCCAACGGGCCGTATAGGCGCGCGGACTGCTCGCTGATCAGCTTGAAGTCCCACTCGACCTGCTGTGCGCCCGCCAGGACGAACGATGCGGCCAGCACCAGGGCCAACGACCCTGGCCAGCAACGGCGCAACATCCTCGAACAACGGCTGAACACGATCGCGACTACTCGACTGCGAGCGCCGGCAACCAGCTGCAGGCGCAGGGGTCGCATGGTGCAGACTGGGCGCGAAAAAAACAATGGCACAATGCAATCACTGCATTGTGCCATCACCGGATGACGCGGCCTGGAGGGATGTCAGCCGCGCCGGAAAGGGGAGCGCGTTCAGCTCTTTTCGGGCGGGGTCACGATGTCGAACCAGAAGTTGAAGTCATCAAGCAGGCCGAACAACTTCGCCAGCAACAGCGGGTTGCCCGAGCTCTTGAGCTTGCCCTCGAACACCAGGCGCACCGGCGAAACCTCCTTGAGCATCAGGCGGTTGAGGTCGGCGCGGTCGATGGTCACGGTCTGCCCGGCGTTTTCGCTCTGCACGCCCTTGATGTTGTTCAGGTGCGAGTTCTTCAGCTCCAGCAGGTACTGCTCGTTCTTGTCCGGCAGCACCAGGTTGATGCTGAAGTCCTCGCCTTCGGCCTTCTGCGCATTCATCCGCACGCCGAGGTAGTCGAACAGCAGGCCGGTATCCATGGCCGCCAGCGCATCGGGATTGCTGACGCGCAGCGATGGCAGGTTCCGCGGTACGCCGTTGCGCAGCTCCTGCGCGGCAACCAGGTAGCTGTTGCGCCAGCCGGCGTTCTCCGCCTGGTAGCCGAGCTGCTCCAGGGCGTCCGCCTGCAGGTTGCGCGCGGCCTGGTTGGTCGGGTCGGCGAAGACCAGCTTGTTCACCACCTCCACCACCCAGCGGTATTCACCCTTGTCGAACGAGGCCTTGGCCATCTGCAAAAGGTGATCGGCACCGCCCATGAACTCGACGTATTTCTTCGCCGAATCCTCCGGCGCCAGCGGGTTCAGGGTCGCCGGGTTGCTGTCGTAGTAGCCCAGGTACTTGTTCACCACCGCACGCACGTTGTGGCTGACGCTGCCGTGGTAGCCACGGTTGAACCACTCGTTGGCCAGCTCCGGCGGCACCTTCAGGCGCTCGTGGATCTGGTTGATGGTCACCCCGTTGTTGGCCAGGTGCAGCGTCTGGTCGTTCAGGTAGCCGTACATGTCACGCTGCTTCTCCAGCGTGCGGACGATGTCCTCGTGGCCCCAGCGCGGCCAGTTGTGCACGGCGAACATCACCTCGGCCTTGTCGCCGAAACGGTGCAGCGCCTCGTTGATGTACTTGCTCCACCCCAGCGGGTCGCGCGTCTCGGCACCGCGCAGGGTATAGAGGTTGTGCAGGGTGGCGGTGACGTTCTCGGCCATCAGCAACGCCTTCTGCTGCGGCAGCCAGACGTTCATTTCCGCCGGCGATTCGGTGCCCGGGGTGTTCTGGAAGGTGAAGGGCACGCCGTCGATTTCCAGGTCCTGCAGCTCGCCATCGATCAGTTTCGTCGGCGCGATGATGCTCAGCGGGCCGTGTGCCACGCCCTTGCCGATGGCCATGTCGACCTGCCCCTGCGGGCCCTTGGGCAGAACGGTGCCGTACTGGTAGGTGGCACGGCGGATCATGGCGTTGCCGGCCATGACGTTTTCCTTGATCGCCGCCTCCATGAAGCCCTTGGGCGCGATGATCTGCACCTCGCCCTTGTCCACCTGCTCCTGGCTGACCAGGCCCTTCACCCCGCCGAAGTGGTCGACATGGGCATGGCTGTAGATGATCGCGCGGATCGGCTTCTGCCCCAGCTCCTGGCTCACCAGGGCGTAGGCAGCCTTGGAGGTCGCCGGAGTGGTCAGGGTGTCGATGACGATCCAGCCGGTCTTACCCTCGATGAAGGTGGTGTTGGCCAGGTCGTAGCCGCGTACCTGGTAGATGCCGTCGGTGACCTTGAACAGCCCGTAGGACAGGTTCAGCTGCGCCTGGCGCATCAGGCTGGGGTTGACGCTGCCCAGGTCTTTCGCGGCCTTGATGAAGTCGTAGTCGCCCAGTTGCCAGGCGACGCTGCCGTCATCGTTCTTGATCACCAGGTTGTCCGGGCGCTTGATCAGGCCCTTCTCCACCCGGTCGAAGTCGGCGCGATCGCTGAACGGCAGCGTCTGGCGCACCTGTTCCTGGGCGGCTTCGGTGAAGGAGGTCGGCGGTTTGGGCTGCTCGGCGGCGATCAGCAGGCCGGGGCAGAGACCGGCCAGCAGGAGGGCAGCGGAAAGACGGGACATTCGGAAGGCTCCGGTATTTGTTGTTGTGCTCGCACTATGCCGGCCGTCGCGCTAATAATTCCAATGCATTCCAATTTCAATATCGATGCAGGAAGCGCATGAGCGATCTCCGTCAGCTACGCCACTTCGTCGCCCTCGCCGAGCACGGCCACTTCGCCCGTGCCGCCGATGCGGTGAATCTTAGCCAACCCGCCCTGTCGCGCAGTATCCAGGCGCTGGAGGGCCAGCTGAACTGCCAGCTGGTGGACCGCAACCCGCGCGGCGTCACCCTCACCGCCCACGGCCGGCTGGTACTGGAGCATGCCCGCCGACTGCTGGCTGGCGATCGCGCGCTGAAGAACGCGGTGCTGCAACTGGCGGACCTGGAAACCGGCGAGCTGCGCCTGGGCGCCGGCCCCTTCCCCGGCGCGCGACTGCTGCCCCAGGTACTGGCGCGCTACAGCAGCGCCCACCCGAAGGTGTCGATCCTGCTGTCCATCGAAAACTGGGGCGAATTGCAGCAGCGCCTGCTGGATGACGAGCTGGAGCTGTTCGTCGCCGACTACCGCGAACTGGAGGGCGACAGTCGCCTCGAGATTCTGCCGCTGCGCGAGCACCGCGGCGTGCTGTTCTGCCGGCCAGGGCATCCGCTGATGGCCGGCCAACCCTCGCTCGACAGCGTGCTCAGCTATCCGCTGGCGGGGCCTCGCCTGCCCCGCGACGCCCACGAGGGACTCTCGCGCATCCTGGGCCGCGCACAACCGTTGAGCGTGCAGTGCGATGACGTGCTGATGCTCAAGGAGTTGGTGAAGGGCAGCGACGTGCTCTGCCTCGCCACCTGGGACGTGGTCGCCGCCGATGTCCAGGCTGGCAGGCTCGCCGTGCTGCCCTGGCCCAATGGCGAAGTGGCCGGGCGCGGCTCAGCCTACGCGCTGGTGCGGCACGCCGGCCGCAGCCTGTCGCCGGCGGCCAGCCAGTTCGTCGAGCTGTTGCTGGAGGAAGACGCGGCATTCAATACCGCGTCATGAGTGATTCCGCAGGAGGGCGTGGAGCGCAGCGATAGCCATCGGCCCCACGCTCCGATCGAACCGGCAACTCACCGGTGCCAGCCCTGGTAGGGGCCACCGTAGTAAGCCGGCGGTGGCGGCGCAGGGCGATAATAGTGCGGGCGATCGCGCCAGCCTCCACGGTCGTGGTCATGCTCGTAGACCACGCAGCCGGTCAACGGAAGGATCATCAGTACAGCAGCGAAGAAACGACGCATGGCGCCTCCATCAAGCGAGCCGGCCGCCCCGCCGGGATGCGGGGCGTACATTCTTCCGGTCTCGCAAGATCAGACATTCCGCTCAGAACACGGTGCCGCGTCGAAAAGTAAAGCTTGGGTAAATCAGCCGTTTACAGTTTCCAGACGGCGAACCTTGCGGCTTTGCAGATGCAGCACGCCAAACAGCAGCACCTGCACCTTCTCGGTGACCGAACGCCGACGCGCCAGCAACAGCACCTCGCCCACATGCACCACCAGCAGGATCGCGGAGAGCCACAGCAGCGGGCGATGCAACTCGCCGAACGGATAGATCAGGTTGAGCACGGCGGCGAGCCAGAACATGGTCAGCGCGCCCTTGGCAAAGCTCAGCAACTCGGACATGGCGATGGATTCCTCAAGGTGAAGGTCGCAGCAGTCTGCCGCCGGCCACGCCCGCCACGCTCCTGCCTTTCGACTGGCCCGCGCACCAGGAAGCGGCGCCACGCTTCATTTGAGGGCAGGCGAACGCCCTCGCGTGCACCGAAAAACATCCACCACTCCACCGTAGCCCTTCTGCCCCGGCACTTTCGCCGACTTGGCACGCCGCTCGCTTTATTTCGCCTGTGCAGGAACGATCCGAAGCACTCGGACAGCGGCACCACAATCTGAAATGGATGACTAGGGTTCCGGCTCGCCAAGCGAGTGACTGGTCCGAGAGTCATCGACCTCCAGCGAGGTTACACGGCGGGACAAAAGCCCGGGAGACGAGAGCGACACGTGCCGCCCGACTCCTGCCTGCCCGACAATCGACTGGAGATGCTCCATGCGCAAGCCCCTTCTGACCGCCCTGCTCGCTGCCGGCCTCGCCGCCTTCAGCCTCTCAGCCTCCGCCGCCGCGAAGAACAGCTTCAACCTCTGCTGGACCATCTACGCCGGCTGGATGCCCTGGGAATACGCGGCCAGCCACGGCATCGTCGACAAGTGGGCGAAGAAGTACGGCATCGAGATCAAGGTCACCCAGCTCAACGACTACATCGAGTCGATCAACCAGTACACCGCGGGCCAGTTCGACGGCTGCACCATGACCAACATGGACGCCCTGACCATTCCCGCCGCCGGCGGCGTCGACTCCACCGCGCTGATCGTCAGCGACTTCTCCAACGGCAACGACGGCATCGTCCTCAAGGGCGAAGGCAAGACCCTGGCCGACCTCAAGGGGCAGAACGTCAACCTCGTGGAGCTCTCGGTCTCCCACTACCTGCTCGCCCGCGCGCTGGAAAGCGCCCGCCTGAGCGAGAAGGACGTGAAGACGGTGAACACCTCCGACGCCGACATCGCCGCCGCCTTCAACACCGACGAGGTGCAGGCCGTGACCACCTGGAACCCGATGCTCGCCGAGGCCCGCGCCAAGCCGGGCACTACCGAGGTGTTCAACTCCAGCCAGATCCCCGGCGAGATCATGGACATGATGGTGGTCAACAGCGCCGTCCTGAAGGACAACCCGGCGCTGGGCAAGGCCCTGACCGGCGCCTGGTTCGAGACCGTCGCGCTGATGCAGGGCGACAGCGCCGACACCCGCGCCGCGCTGGAACACATGGCCAAGGCCTCGGGCACCGACCTCGCCGGCTACCAGAGCCAGCTCGCCACCACCAAGCTGTTTGCCACGCCGCAGGAGGCGCTGGCCTTTGCCACCAGCCCGAAACTGCCGGCGACCATGGACAAGGTCGCGGCCTTCTCCTTCGCCCACGGCCTGCTCGGCGAAGGCGCGAAAAGCGCCGACGCGGTGGGCATGAGCTTCGCCGGCGGGCTTTCCACCGGCGACGCGAAGAATCTCAAGCTGCGCTTCGATCCGAGCTACGTGCAGATGGCGGCTGAGGGAAAGCTCTGACACCGGAGCCTGCAAGAGCCCCTCACCCTAACCCTCTCCCAGAGGGAGAGGGAACTGGTTGGTGCAGGTTGAAACCCTGGCATCCGCCGGCACGGACAACCCCCTCTCCCTCCGGGAGAGGGCTGGGGTGAGGGAAAAGCATCGGCACGAACTCACGCAAAGCAGTAAACGGCCCCAAAGGCCCGCAATAAACAGGTACGACGCATGCGCCTGATCAACCGAACCCCCGACCGCAGCGGCCGTCTGTTCCTGGTGCTGCTGCCCTTCGCCCTGCTGCTGTTCGCCTACTTCGCGGGCTCCACCTCGCGGCTGGCGGAGAACCCCAACGACAAGCTGCTGCCCAGCGCCGCGCAGATGGCCGACGCGGTGAACCGCCTGGCTTTCAGCGAAGACAAGCGCACCGGCGACGTGCTGTTCTGGCAGGACACCGGCGCCAGCCTGCAACGCCTCGGCATGGGACTGGGCATCGCCGCCCTGCTCGGCATGGTGCTGGGCATTGCCGCCGGCAGCGTGCCGCTGTTCAGTGCGCCGCTATCGCCGCTGCTCACCGTGCTGTCGATGATCCCGCCGCTGGCGATCCTGCCGGTGCTGTTCATCGTCTTCGGCCTCGGCGAGCTGTCCAAGGTGATGCTGATCGTCATCGGCGTCGCCCCCTGCATCGCCCGTGACATCGAACAGCGCGCGAGGGAAATCCCCCGCGAACTGCTGATCAAGGCGCAAACCCTGGGCGCCAGCACCTGGACGCTGATCCTGCGCGTGGTGCTGCCGCAACTGATGCCGCGCCTGCTGATTTCCCTGCGCCTGATGCTCGGCTCGGCCTGGCTGTTCCTCATCGCCGCCGAAGCCATCGCCTCTACCGACGGCCTGGGCTACCGCATCTTCCTCGTGCGCCGCTACCTGGCCATGGACGTGATCCTGCCCTACGTGGTGTGGATCACTGCGCTGGCCTGGCTGATGGACTACGGCCTGCGCCTGCTCACCCGGCGTGCCTTCCCCTGGTACGAAGGAGGCAAGGCATGAATGATAAACAGACAAGCAGCGTAGCGAGCGCTACGAGTGCCAGTTGCCCGAAGCACAGCAACCGGAGTGAACACATAGTCCATGAGGATTGCGAGCACCGCGCAACGCAGCAATCGCAACGCGCAGTAGCTGCCACTCCTTTCATCAACGTGAAGAACGTCTGGCAGGAGTACGCCGGCAACGTAGTGCTGGAGCGCCTCAACCTGGAGGTAAAGGAAGGCGAGTTCTGCACCCTGGTCGGCGCCTCCGGCTGCGGCAAGTCCACCTTCCTGCGCCTGCTGCTCGGCCAGGAGCGCCCCAGCCGTGGCGAGCTGCTGCTCGAAGGCCAACCGCTGCCGGGCGAGCCCGACCCGAGCCGTGGCGTGGTGTTCCAGCGCTACTCGGTGTTCCCGCATCTGTCCGTGCTCGACAACGTCGCCCTTGGCCTGGAGTTGCCACGTTCGCCGCTGCTCGGCCGGCTGCTGGGCAACGCCAAGCGCGAGGCCCGCGAGCAGGCCGCCGCCCTGCTCGAACGGGTCGGCCTCGGCCATGCGCTGAAGCAATATCCGACCGCTCTCTCCGGCGGCATGCAGCAACGTCTGGCGATTGCCCAGGCGCTGATCATGAAGCCCCGCGTGCTGCTGCTCGACGAACCCTTCGGCGCGCTCGACCCCGGTATCCGCCAGGACATGCACACCCTGCTGCTGGAGCTGTGGCAGGAAACCCGGCTCACCGTATTCATGGTCACCCACGACCTCGCCGAGGGCTTCAGCCTGGGCACCCGCCTGCTGGTCTTCGACAAGGTCCGCCACGACCCGCAGGCACCCACCGCCTACGGCGCCCGTATCACCTACGACATACCGCTCAACGCCGACCGCAAGGCCGCCCGCGCCGCCCTGCCCGAACCGCTCGCCGCGCGCCTGGAAACGGCCGCCGCCCCGCTGATCACGCCGGCCTACTGAGGAGCCCGCCATGAACGAACTACGCACCACGCTGTACGAAGAAACCGTCCCCGGCGGCGGCCATACCTCCTTCGTCCTCAAGCGCGGCCAGGTGCTGCGCCTGACCGATATCGAAGGCGGCGGCAACGTCAGCCTGCTGCTGTTCAACGCCGCCGAGAAAAGCGAGCGGCTGAACCTGCCCGACAGCCTCAAATGTCAGCACACCGCCAAGCTCACCGCCGGCCACTGCCTGTACTCGGACATGGGCCGCGTGCTCGCCGCCATCACCGCCGACAGCTGCGGCTGGCACGACAGCTTCGGCGGCGTGCTGAACGCCGCCGAAGTGCAGGAGAAATACGGCCAGGGGCGCTACCAGGAACTGCGCAACGGCTTCCACCGCAACGGCGTGGACAACCTGCTGGTGGAGATGGGCAAGTGGGACATGCGCCTGCAGGACCTGCTGATGTGCCTGAACCTGTTCAGCCGCGTGGACGTCGATGCCGACGGCTGCTTGCGCTTCGCCCAGGGCAACTCCAAGGCCGGCGACTACGTCGAGCTCTACGCACCAATGGACACGCTGGTGGTGCTAACCGCCCTGCAACACCCCCTGGACCCGAACCCGCAGTACGCACCCAAGCCCATCGGCCTGACCTGGCAGCAGGTCGCCGCCGACGGCATCAGCGTGCTCTGCCGCACGTCCCGCCCGGAGAACGGCCGCGGCTTCCACAACACCGAACGCCAGTACCTGTAAGGAGCGCGAGCATGCCCATCGTCCCCAGCGCCAAACACCCCGAAGCCTGCGTCTCGCGCACCCTGATCCCGGCCGGCGAACCCAGCCTCACCGAACTCAAGGCCGGTCAGACCCTGCGCATCCTCGACCTGGAAGGCAACCAGGCGGTGGACACGCTGTTCTTCAGCGCCGCCAATCCGCGCGAGCGCTACGACGTACAGCGCACCCTGCGCAAACAGGGGCAGGTCTACCTCAGCGCCGGCAGCGTGCTCTGGTCCAATCTCGGCAACCCGATGCTGACCATCACCGCCGACACCTGCGGCCGCCACGACACCCTCGGCGGCGCCTGCGCCCAGGAGAGCAACACCGTGCGCTACGCCCTGGACAAGCGCTACATGCACAGCTGTCGCGACAACTTCCTGCGCGCCAGCCTGCACGACGGCCGCCTGAGCAAGGCCGACATCAGCCACAACATCAACTTCTTCATGAACGTGCCGGTCACCGCCGAAGGCGGCCTGACCTTCGAGGACGGCATCTCCGCTGCCGGCAAGTACGTCGAGCTGCTCGCACACATGGATGTCATCGTCCTGATCTCCAACTGCCCACAGCTCAACAACCCCTGCAACGGCTGGAACCCGACGCCGGCGGAGCTGCTGGTATGGAACTGACCGCGCGCCTGCGCCAGTGGCTGTTCGCGCTCTGCCAGAGCCGCAGCGCCCAGTGCAGCGCGACGCTGCGCCAGCCCGCGAACCGGGACGAATCCGCCCCGTAGAACCACTCCAGCACCACGGACGACCGTGGCGCACACCGAATCATGGCGGGACGGCCCGCCACCCCATGGGGATGCCCTCATGTTCGACAAGCTCCTGATCGCCAACCGCGGCGCCATTGCCTGCCGCATCCTGCGCACGCTCAATGAACTGAACGTGGGCGGCGTCGCCGTGTACTCCGAAGCCGACGCCGCCAGCCTGCACCTCCAGCAGGCCGCCCAGGCCATCAGCCTCGGCGAAGGCCCGGCCTCCAGCACCTATCTGGTCGTGGAGAAAATCCTCGCCGCCGCCCGCGCCAGCGGCGCCCAGGCGATCCACCCCGGCTACGGCTTCCTCTCGGAAAACGCTGCCTTCGCCGAAGCCTGCGAAGCCGCCGGCATCGCCTTCGTCGGCCCGACGCCGGAGCAACTGCGCGTATTCGGCCTCAAGCACACCGCCCGAGCACTGGCCCGCGAACAGGGCGTGCCAATGCTCGAAGGCACCGACCTGCTGCCCGACCTCGAAGCCGCGTTGCTCGCCGGTGAAGAAGTCGGCTACCCGGTGATGCTGAAAAGCACCGCCGGCGGTGGCGGCATCGGCATGCGCGTGTGCCGCTCGGCGGACGAACTGCGCGATGCCTTCGATGCCGTGAAGCGCCTGGGGCAGAACAACTTCAGCGACTCGGGCGTGTTCATCGAGAAGTACATCCAGCGCGCCCGCCACCTGGAAGTGCAGGTGTTCGGCGACGGCCAGGGCGAAGTGATCGCCCTCGGCGTGCGCGACTGCTCGGTGCAGCGGCGCAACCAGAAAGTGCTGGAGGAAACCCCGGCGCCCAACCTGCCTGCCGGCATGGCCGAAGCCCTGTGCGCAGCGGCGATCCAGTTGGCGAAAGCCGTCAGCTACCGCAGCGCCGGCACCGTGGAGTTCGTCTACGACAGCGACGCGCAGCGCTTCTATTTCCTCGAAGTGAACACCCGCCTGCAAGTCGAGCATGGCGTCACCGAACAGGTCTGGGGCGTCGATCTGGTGCGCTGGATGATCGAACTCGCCGCCGGCGACTTGCCGCCGCTGGCCGAACTGGCGACCACGCTGAAACCCTCCGGCCACGCCATCCAGGCAAGGTTGTACGCGGAAGACCCCGGCCGCGACTTCCAACCCTGTCCCGGCCTGCTCACCGCCGTGCAGTTCCCGCCGGCGGACGGCAAGGCGCTGCGCATCGATACCTGGGTCGAGGCCGGCTGCGAGATTCCGCCTTACTTCGACCCGATGATCGCCAAACTCATCGCCTGGGCGCCGACCCGCGAGCAGGCCAGCGCCGGCCTCGACCGCGCGCTGGCCGAGAGCGTGCTCTACGGCGTGGAATGCAACCGCGACTACCTGCGGCAGATCATCAAGGACGCCCCCTTCGCCAGCGGCTCGCCCTGGACTCGCTGCCTGGAAGGTCTGCGCTACCGCGCGCAGACCTTCGAAGTGATCAGCGCCGGCACCCAGACCAGCGTGCAGGACTACCCCGGCCGCCTCGGCTACTGGGCCGTGGGCGTACCGCCGTCCGGGCCGATGGACGACCGCGCACTGCGCCTGGGCAACCAGTTACTGGGCAACCCCGAAGGCGCCGCCGCGCTGGAAATCACCATGAGCGGCCCGACCCTGCGCTTCAACACCGATGCCGTCGTGGCCGTCACCGGCGCGGCGTTGCCGATCAGCCTGGATGGCGTCGAGCAGCCGATGAACACCGCGCTGTTCATCGCCGCCGGCTCGACCCTGAGCCTGGGTACCGTGAGTGGCGCCGGCGCGCGCAGCTACCTGTGCCTGCGTGGTGGCCTGCAAGTGCCGGATTATCTGGGCAGCAAGAGCACCTTCACCCTCGGCCAGTTCGGCGGCCACGGCGGCCGCGCGCTGCGCGCCGGCGACGTACTGCACCTCGACGCGCTAGCAGACGCACGGCACGGTGAAAGCCTGCCGGCGGAACTGCGCACCGACCTCCCGGCCTTGCGCAGCATCCGCGTGATCTACGGCCCCCACGGCGCGCCGGAATACTTCACCCCGGCCTACATCCAGACCTTCTTCGCCACCGACTGGGAAGTGCACTTCAACTCCAGCCGCACCGGCGTACGGCTGATCGGGCCGAAACCGGAATGGGTGCGCGAGAGCGGCGGCGAGGCCGGCCTGCACCCGTCGAACATCCACGACAACCCCTACGCCATCGGCGCGGTGGACTTCACCGGCGACATGCCGGTGATCCTTGGCCCGGACGGCCCGAGCCTGGGCGGCTTCGTCTGCCCGGTGACGGTGATCGAGGCCGACCTGTGGCAGCTTGGGCAGCTCAAGGCGGGGGACAGGGTGCGTTTCCTGCCGGTGGATATCGCCGCCGCCCGCGACCTGGCCGCCTTTCGTCGGAGCGAGTTTGCTCGCGAACCCGCAAAACGCCGAGATCACCAGCAGGAAGCATTCGCGAGCAAGCCCGCTCCTACCGGTATGCAACTCACCTCTAGCGCAGACGGCCTTCCCTCACCCCAACCCTCTCCCAGAGGGAGAGGGGGCTATTCGGAGCAGCCGGAAAGTACGGCACCTATCGACCGCTCGGACAGCCCCCTCTCCCGCTTGCGGGAGAGGGCGGGGGGTGAGGGCAGTCCAAGCATCGCGCTCACCTCCCCCATCGTCCTCGACCTCGGCCAGGACGATACCCGCCTGGTCGCCCGCCTCTCCGGCGACACCCACCTGCTGCTGGAAATCGGCCAGCCCGAACTGGACCTGGTCCTGCGCTTCCGCGGTCACGCACTGATGCAGGCGCTGGAAGCGAAGCACCTCGCCGGCGTGATCGACCTCACCCCCGGCATCCGCTCGCTGCAGGTGCACTACCAGCCGGAAACCCTGCCGCTGCAAAGCCTGCTGGAAACCGTCGCCGGACTCTGGGACGCCGTCTGCGCCGCGCAGGACCTCAAGGTCCCCTCGCGCATCGTGCACCTGCCGCTGTCCTGGGACGACCCGGCCTGCCAACTGGCCATCGAGAAATACATGACCACGGTGCGCAAGGACGCGCCCTGGTGCCCGAGCAACCTGGAGTTCATCCGCCGCATCAACGAGCTGCCGGACCTGGAGGCGGTGTACCGCACCGTGTTCGAGGCCAGTTACCTGGTGATGGGCCTCGGTGACGTCTACCTCGGCGCACCGGTGGCCACGCCGCTGGACCCGCGCCACCGCCTGGTGACCACCAAGTACAACCCGGCGCGCACCTGGACCGCGGAAAACTCCGTGGGCATCGGCGGCGCCTATCTGTGCGTCTACGGCATGGAAGGCCCCGGCGGCTACCAGTTCGTCGGCCGCACCCTGCAGATGTGGAACCGCTACCGCGAGGTCGCGGCGTTCGACGGCAAGCCCTGGCTGCTGCGCTTCTTCGACCAGATCCGCTTCTACCCGGTGTCGGCGGACGAACTGCTGCGCATCCGCCGCGACTTCCCGTTGGGCCGCTACCCGCTGCGCATTGAAGAAAGCGAACTGCGCCTGGCCGACTACCAGGCCTTCCTCGCCGAGGAAGCCGACAGCATCGATGCCTTCCGCCGCCACCAGCGCGCTGCCTTCGATGCCGAGCGCGAACGCTGGATCGCCTCCGGTCAGGCCCACTTCGAGAGCGACGAAGCCGCCATCGACACCGGCGACGAAGCCCCGCTCGGCGCCGGCCAGCACGCCGTGGAAAGCCACATCGCCGGCAACCTCTGGCAGGTGCAGGTGGAAGCCGGCGCCAGCGTGAAGGCCGGCGACATCCTGGTGATCCTCGAATCCATGAAGATGGAAATCCCCCTGACTGCCCCGCGTGACGGCGTGGTGCGCGAGGTCCGCGTGCAGCCCGGCTCGCCGGTGCGCGCCGGGCAGCGGGTGGTGGTGATGGAGGAGGCTTGAGCTGACGTTATCGATCTGGCCAGGAGCCCCTCACCCTACCCCTCTCCCAGAGGGAGAGGGGACTGTTCGGAGTGGGCCTCAGCGCTGGATCCAACCTGAACCACAGTTCGCGCCACCAGGCCGACCATGGTTCGAACCCAACACCGAGCCGGACTGCTCTTCCCCCCTCTCCCTCCGGGAGAGGGCCGGGGGTGAGGGCAGCCCTGCCAGAGAACTGATCGGCCCAAGGAAACACGACCATGCCCACCACCTTCGACCTCCGCCTTGCCACCCTGCGCGCCGCCTACCGTGAAGGCCGCGCCACGCCGCGCCAACTGGTCGCCGAACTGCGCGACAAGGCCGCCGCGCTGAACCCGGACTACCACCTGTTCATCCACCTGCTGACGCTGGAGGAACTGGAGCCCTACCTGGCCGCGCTGGATGAGAAATCGCCGGACAGCCTGCCGCTCTACGGCATCCCCTTCGCCATCAAGGACAACATCGACCTCGCCGGTATCCCCACCACCGCCGCCTGCCCGGCGTTCGCCTACACGCCGGAAACATCCGCGACGCTGGTGCAGCAACTGATCGAGCTGGGCGCCATCCCGCTGGGCAAGACCAACCTCGACCAGTTCGCCACCGGCCTCAATGGTACCCGCTCGCCCTATGGCGAATGCCGCAACAGCGTGCTGCCCGAGTACCCGTCGGGCGGCTCCAGCGCCGGCTCCTCGCTGGCCGTGGCGCTGGGCGTGGCGAGCTTCGCCCTGGGCACCGACACCGCCGGCTCCGGCCGTGTGCCGGCAGCGCTCAACGGCCTGCTGGGGCTGAAACCGAGCAAGGGGCTGCTGTCCAACCACGGCCTGGTGCCGGCCTGCCGCACCCTGGACTGCATCACCTACTTCACCGCCAGTGCCGCCGAAGCCAGCGAGCTGCTCGCTCTCACGGCAAGGCTCGATCCACGGGACGGCTACAGCCGCGCCAATCCGGCATGGAACGACGCCAGCACCTTCGGTGCACCCAAGCCTTTCCGCTTCGGTGTTCCCCGCGCCGATCAACTGGAATTCTTCGGCTGCCACGAAGGCCCGGTGCTGTTCACCGACGCCCTGGACCAGCTCAAGGCCATGGGCGGCGAGGCGCAGGAAATCGACTTCGCGCCCTTCCTCGAAGCCGCGCGCCTGCTCTACGAAGGCCCCTGGGTCGCCGAGCGCTACAGCGTGGCAGGCGAGCTGATCGAGCGTGACCCGCAAGCGGTGCTGCCAGTGATCCGCGACGTACTGGCGAAGGCTCCCGACGCAACCGCCGTGCAGACGTTCCGCGCGCAATACCGCCTGCAGGAACTCAAGGCACAGTGCGATGCGATCCTCGCCGACCTCGACTGCGTGCTCACCCCCACCATCGGCCGCCCGGTGACGCTGGACGAGCTGCACGCCGAACCGGTCAAGCGCAATTCCGACCTGGGCTACTACACCAACTTCATGAACCTGCTGGACTACGCCGCCGTCGCCGTGCCCAGTGCAATCATGGGCAACGGCCTGCCCTGGGGTGTGACCCTGTTCGGCCGCGCCTTCACCGACCAGTACCTGCTCGGCGTGGCCGATACGCTGCAGCGCCGGCACAACCTGCCGCTTACCGGCGGCAACGCCATCGCACCGAGCGCCTCAGCCAACACCGCGCGCCACGACCGTACGCGCCTGGTGGTCTGCGGGGCGCACCTCGACGGCCTGGCACTGAACGGGCAATTGCGCCAGCGCGGTGCCCGCCTGTTGCGCGCCACCCGCAGCGCGCCGGCCTACAAGCTCTACGCGCTGGCTGGCGGCCCACCGCTGCGCCCCGGCATGCTGCGCGTAGCCGAAGACGGCGTGGCCATCGAAGTGGAAGTCTGGGAACTGCCCAGCGCCGAACTGGGCTCCTTCCTCACCGGCATCCCGGCACCGCTGGGGCTGGGCAAGGTGCAACTGGAGGATGGCAGTTGGGAGACCGGTTTCATCTGCGACGCCTGGGGCCTGGACGGCGCCGAGGACATCAGCCGCTTCGGCGGCTGGCGGGCGTGGCTGGCCAGCCGCGCCTGACTCGCCCTTACGTTCAGGGCTGCATCATCGGCATTTTGCCGAAGCTCCCTGCGAGAGCGGACCACGCCCGCAATGGCTTAGAGCGCGATGCGCTCTAAGCCTCTCCCACGCAGCGATGGAACCCCTTCGCGCCACCAGCTAGAGTCGAGGTATCACCCGCCGCAAGGACCGGCCATGCCCGACCTCAGCCACCAGCAGGCGCAGCAGCGCGTCAACGATATCCAGGCCTTCGACCGCGAACTGCGTCGCCTGCGCGAGGAAGGCGCCCTCATTCTCGACAACACCCAGCACGAACGCCTGCACGAACACCAGCAACGCCTGCTCACCGACTACCGCGCACGTTTCGACATCGACCGCGACAGCCAGGACCATCGCCTGTCGCTGGGCATGCGCATCGCCTCCTTCCTCGGCGCGCTGGCCCTGGCCGCCAGCCTGTTCTTCCTCTTCTACCAGTTCTGGGGTCTGTTCGGAGAAAGCGTGCAAGTCATCATCCTCATCGCGGCCTCGCTGATCAGCCTGCTGCTGACCCTCGTACTGCAACGCCGCGACGCCTCCGGCTACTTCGCCAAGCTCGGCGCCATGCTGGCCTTCGCCTGCTTCGTGCTGAACGTCGTGATGCTCGGGCAGATATTCAATATCACCCCGTCCGACAAGGCCCTGCTGCCCTGGGCCGCCTATGCGCTGCTGCTGGCCTACACCTGCAACACACGCCTGCTGCTGGCCGCCGCGCTGATCTGCGTGATGGGTTACGTCGCCGCGCGGGTCGGCACCTGGAGCGGTGCCTACTGGCTGGACGTCGGCGAACGCCCGGAAAACTTCTTCCCCGCCGCGTTGCTGATCTTCCTCGTGCCGTCGTTCATTTCCCAGCATCGTTTCGACGGTTTCGCCACGATCTACCGGGTATTCGGTCTGCTCGGGCTGTTCCTGCCCATGCTGGTACTGGCCAATTGGGGCGGCAGCAGTTACCTGCCACTGCGTTATGCGACGGTGGAAAGCCTCTACCAGGTGCTCGGCTTCGTCGCCTCTGCACTGGTGATCTGGCTCGGCGCGCGACGCGAGTGGCCGGAAGTGGTCAATACCGGGCTGACCTTCTTCGTGATCTTCCTCTACACCAAGTTCTTCGACTGGTGGTGGGAGGTCATGCCCAAGTACCTGTTCTTCCTCGTGCTGGGTCTGTGCGCGGTGCTGATCCTGCTGGTCCTGCGCCGCCTGCGTCGCGCCCACGGCCTGCTGGGAGCCCGCCCATGAACTGGACACGTACTCACGCACTGGCCAGCGGCGTCGGCCTCATCCTGCTGGTGAACGCCGTCGCCCTGGGTGGCGTTGCCTGGAACCGCTCCGGCGAGCCGGACAGCGTGCTGCCGCTCAGCCAGCGCGAGCTGCTGCGCAACAACGACTGGTACAAGGAGAACAGCGGCCTGAGCCTGCGCCTGCACTGGCGCACGCCCAGCCGCGACGATGAGGCACGGCAACACAACCGGGGCTGGCAGCCCGCCCTCGACGGCCAGAAGATGGCCGAACTCGGCTTCGCCATGCCCGAGCAGGTCGACGACGACAGCGCCCGGCGCTTCGGCCGCCAGCAATCGCGCGCGGCCCTGCTGGTGCTGGAGCTCAACGGCCCGCTTCACGAGCGCGAAGTGCAGCTGACCCGCAAGCGTCTCGACGAAGCCCGCCGGGCCGCCGATGCCGCACCGCAGAATGCCCGCCTGGCGGACGAGCGCGACTTCATCCGCCGCGAACTGGATAGCGTGGAAAAGACCGACACCCGCCTGCTGCTCAAGGACGTCGGCCTGGACCTGCAGGCGTTGCGGGCCCGTTACCCCGATCGCCAGCGCTACCTGATCGTCCACGGCCAGGTACGCCCCGTTTCCAACTACTACCAGCACATCTGGACCCTCGGCGGCACCGCCAGCTCCATCGGCACCGACAGCCTCAACGTGCCGTACCAGTGGCGCGAGCGGCTGGACCAGATCACCGCGCAGCCTCACCGGGCAGCGGACGGCCGCGCCCAGCCCTTCGTCGCCGAAGTCGCCTTCGGCCAGCGCCTGGAACCCTGGATCCAGCGCATCGACATGCCCTGACCGGCACCCGCCGCGCCGATCCGAATCCGCTTGCGCGATGCGGGTCGGCGCTGCAACCTGTGCCCCCGCCTCACCGCCATTTCCTGCCCTGACCGGCCATGAACGACGTCACTCCCGATCCCAGCCGCTGCCCGCTCTGCGGCCAGTCCAACCGCTGCAACCAGGCCGATCCGGCGCTGGAAGGCCAGCCGTGCTGGTGCTTCAGCACGCGCATCGACCGCAACGCACTGGAGCGCATCCCGCCCGAGCTGGTCGACCGTGCCTGCCTTTGCCCGCGCTGCGCTGCCGGGCTGAAGGACGATGAGACCGCCTGATGCGTCTGGACCGTTTCATCGCCAACCTGCCCCACCTGAACCGCCAGCAAGCCCGCCAATTGCTCGCCGAAGGCCGCCTGCGCGTCGACGGCCTGGTGGTGCGCGATGGTCGCCATGAAGTGCGCGAATTCTCCCGCGTGGAGCTGGACGATGACCTGCTGCAGGCCGGCAAGCCAGCGCGCTACTTCATGCTGCACAAGCCCGCCGGCTGCGTCAGCGCCACCCGCGATGCCGAGCACCGCACCGTGCTCGACCTGCTCGACGAACCGGACAAACATGAACTGCATATCGGCGGCCGCCTGGACTACAACACCACCGGCCTGCTGCTCATCACCAACGACGGGCAATGGTCGCGGCGCATGACGCTGCCGGGGCGCAAGCTGCCCAAGGTCTATTACGTCGAGACCGAGGCCCCGATCCAGGAACGCTACATCGAGACCTTCGAGCGGGGCCTGTACTTCGCCTTCGAAGACCTCACCACCCTGCCCGCCCAGTTGGAAATCCTCGACACTCGCACCGCGCGCCTGACCCTGCACGAAGGCCGCTACCACCAGGTCAAGCGCATGTTCGGCCATTTCCAGAACAAGGTGACGCGCCTGCACCGCGAGCGCATGGGCAGCCTGGCGCTGGACCCGGCCTTGCAACCCGGGGAATACCGCGCGCTGACTGTGCAGGAAGTCGCCGAATTGGATCGGTAGCGGACTCCGTCAGCTCCTACAGATCATGTCCCTCTAAACATTCAGAAGAGTCCCACGCAAACCATTCAGCCCGGCAGTTTGCAGCCTTCGCCGCCGCTTGGCTAAGCTCCCTGCCATGCCCGCGCCGTAAGGAAAGGTGATGAAGAAACTGTCGGTTGCCCTGCTGATCGCCCTGAGCGCCAGCGTCGCCTTCGCCAATCCGAGCAAGCCCTCGCCGCTTTCGGACCTGCAGGCAGCGCTGAAGACGCTCAAGCCCGGCCAATTCCTCTGGTACCCGGAGATATCGCCGGCCGGTCCGGTCACCCTGGTGGTCAGCCTCACCGAGCAGCGCGCCTACGTGTACCGCAATGGCATCGCCATTGGCGTAGCCACCGTCAGCACCGGCAAGAAGGGCAAGGAGACCCCTACCGGCGTGTTCTCCATCCTGCAGAAGAAAGTCGAGTACCACTCCGACCTCTACAACAGTGCACCGATGCCCTACATGCAGCGCCTGACCTGGGACGGTATCGCCCTGCACGCCGGCAACCTGCCGGGCTACCCGGCCTCCCACGGCTGCATCCGCCTGCCGATGGCGTTCGCCAAGAAGCTGTACGAAGTCACCGGCTTCACCTCCACCACCGTGATCATCTCCGACGCCAAGAGCTCGCCCGTGGAGGTTTACCACCCCGGCCTGCTCGCGCCCATCGTCAGTGATGGCCGCGCCGCCGGCCCGCACGACGACAGTGGCATGGTGGTGCCGTTCTGGAGCGATCCCGGCGCGGAGAAGGGGCCGGTCTCCGTGCTGGTCAGCCGCGCCGACCGCCGCCTCTACGTCTACCGCGGGGGCCTGCAGATCGGCACCGCACCGGTAGCCTTCGAGCACCCGGAAGAACGGACCGGCGTCGCCGCCTTCTCCCTCATGGAAAAGCCCTCGCAAACCGAAATCGACAGCGAGAACCCCAACCTGCGCTGGACCAGCGTGCAGGTCAGCGACCCGCAGCGAGGCCTGTCGCCTGCCGAGCAACTGGGCAAGTTCAGCCTCGACCGCGAATTCCTGCGCAACCTGCTGGCCAGCATGGACGTGGGCAGCACCCTGGTAATCACTGACCTGCCATCCACCCGCGACATGCGCAGCAACCCGGACTTCACGGTGATCACCACCAACGACCGCAAGGCCGAGCAGAAACCGATCAAGAACCAGAGCGTGGAGTAGCAGCATGAACCGGAGCGACGTCGAAGCGCTCCGGATTTCTCCTACAACCTCTTCATCGTTTCCCTGCCCCCATTGCCAACCGCCCACGCCAAACTGCCAGCCCTCACCTGCGGACAGACGGCCTCAAGTCGGCCGTGCAAGCAGCCGAAGAATCTCGAAACACAAAGAGTCAAGGCGCCTGTCCGAGGTGGGTTCCTTTCGTCTTACGTCCCGCATACCGGCGCTCCGCGGCGATTTCTTGCCCTGGAAAGTTCGTAATTACCGACGGGCGGAACCATACTTGATTAAAAAACAAACACATCACTGGTCAAAAATCACGCACAATGCGGCGTTTCCCAGAAAAAACCATATCGATTCAACGGGAATGTTGTATTCATGCTGACTTTCTTGAAGTTACGGGGGTTCTTCCGGATTTCGCTCGCCAGTGCCGCGCTCTTCGCGATCGGTAGCTGGCAGACCGCGTCCGCTGCTGCCCTGCCCACGGCCGAGGACCTGCACCGCCTCGCGCCGGCGACCAATACCGAGACCCTGCGCCTGGCGCTCAGTGCGCTGCAGTGCGCCAGTACCCAGTTGGGCGGCCAGAACCGCCTGCTGACGGTGATCGATTACTCCAAGCCATCCCGCGACAAGCGCCTCTGGGTCTTCGACCTGAAGCAGCGCAAACTGCTCTTCGAGGAGTGGGTCGCCCATGGCAAGAAGAGTGGCGACGACATGGCCACCTCCTTCTCCAATCGCCCGGAGAGCTTCCAGTCCTCCATCGGCCTGTACCAGACCGGTCAGACCTACAGCGGCAAGCACGGTCGGTCCCTGCGCCTGCTGGGCCTGGAGCCTGGCTTCAACGACAACAGCGAAGAACGCGCCATCGTCATGCATGCCGCCGCCTACGCCGACCCGAAGGTCGTCCCCGGCCTCGGCCGCCTGGGCCGCAGCCTCGGCTGCCCGGCTGTGCGCCCGCAGGTGGCGCAGCAGCTCATCGATACGGTGAAGAACGGCAGCTACGTGTTCGCCTACTACCCGCAGCAGCAATACCTGAAAACCTCGCAGTTCCTCGCCGGGCAGAGCTGCACCGTGGCGAAGAACCCGCAGATCAATCGCTACGCCACCAACCTCGCCCGGCGTTGATCGCTGCCTGCCCCTGAAACGAAAACCGCCGGCTGATGCCGGCGGTTTGCATTTGGATTGCCACCTTCCAGTCTCTGGGCTAGCATCGCACCAGGTTAGTTCACCAAGTTGGCTAACCTGACGATCATCGAGGCTAAGCCATGACTACCGATATTGATATCGTGAACATTCACGATGCCAAGACCAACCTTTCTCGCTTGGTCGACCTTGCCAGCAAGGGGCATCCCTTCATCATCGCTAAAGCTGGCAAACCATTGGTGAAAGTCGAGGCCATCGGCGACAAACCGAAGAAAGTCATCGGCGCGCTCAAGGGCATCTACCCCACCGTAGATGACATCGACGCCTCTTTTGCTGACGACATCGCCAACCTATTCAGCGGCGACTCCTGTTGATGCGCCTGTTGCTGGATACCCACATCCTGCTCTGGGTACTGACCGATGACCCGCGGCTGCCCGCCGAGGTCAGATCGCTCATCCTTTCTGAAACAGCCGATCTGTTCTTCAGCGCCGCCAGCATCTGGGAAATATCGATCAAGAGCACGCTGAAACGCGCGGACTTTCCCTACGATCCCAGCATCGTGCGCAAAGCACTGCTGGATAATGGTTACGCCGAGCTACCGATCACCGGAGAGCATTCGATCTTCGTCGGGTCGCTGCCCATGCTGCATGCCGATCCTTTCGATCGCATGCTGGTCGCTCAGGCCAACGTGGAGGGCATGCTGCTGATCACCCACGACAGCAAGCTCATCGCCTATCCGGGGCCGATCCGCAAGATCTGACTCCCAACCCACTAAGCCTTCACCCCCTCCAGGATTTCCAGGATCGCGCGCACGTCCACGGCATCCATCTGCTCGGGCTGGAGGAAGCGCTCGCCGTACTCCCGGTAGACCCCCTGGCTGATGAACAGGCGGAACAGGTCGGCGTCGATGTGCTGGTCGCGGGCCATGAAGGCGAGGATCTTCAGTGACTCGGACAATGTCTTCGGCGCCTTGTAGGGACGGTCGGCGGCAGTCAGCGCCTCGAAGATATCGGCAATCGCCATCACCCGCTCCGGAATGCTCATCTGCTCCCGGGACAGTTTGCGCGGATAGCCGGTGCCATCCATCTTCTCGTGGTGGTTGGCGGCAATGGTCGGCACACGGCGCAAATGACGCGGCAGCGGCAGGGTGGTGAGCATCATCAGGGTCTGGACGATGTGTTCGTTGATCTTGAAACGCTCCTCCTCGGTCAGCGTGCCACGGCGAATACTCAGGTTGTACAGCTCACCGTAGTTGCTCGCGTAAGGCGGCAGGCGCATGTCGAAGCCCCAGATATTTCGCGGGTCGTCCTTCACCACCGGCGGCTTGCGCTCGCCCCAGGGCACGCGGTGTTCGGGCTTGTCGGCGAGGAGGAACTCCTCCGCCGGCAGCGGCCGTTCGGGCCGCCCCTGCAGCCGCTCGGCCTCGTCGTGGGAGATGCCCAGGCGGTCATCGAAGTAGCGCAACCAACGACGCTCGCCGATCTGCCTGAGCCGCTCGATATCCTCGTCCTTCATGAACTCGCCGCCGACGTTGGCCTGGGCGACGAAGGCGTAGTCCTCGCGCAAGGCCTCATGCAGCGCGTCGCGGCGCGCGGCCAGCAGACCAATGTCGTTGCCTGCGGCTATGCCACGCCAGTAGTCCAGCTCGATGTCGCGCCAGACCACTTCGAAACGCGTGCGCACCTCGTGCAGGCGGTTGTACAGCGTTTCCAGCTTGGTCGCCTTGTCCACCACGTATTCGGGACTGGTGACCTTGCCGCAGTCGTGCAGCCAGGCGGCGATCTGGAATTCATAGCGTTCCGCATCGCTCATGGTGAAGCCGGCATACTCGCCATCGTGCGAGTCGATGACCTTCTGCAGCAGCAGGTCGGCCAGCTGCGGTACGCGCTCGCAGTGGCCGCCGGTATAGGGGCTCTTGGCGTCGATGGCGTCGGCGAGGAGCTTGATGATCGCATCCAGCAGGCGCTGTTGGGCCTCGATCAATTGGCGGGTCTCGATGGCCACGGCAGCAGCGCCGGAAAGCTCCTCGACGAAGCGTTTGAATGGTTTGCGTGGCTGCAGGCTGTGGGCGCCCTCCTCCGCCAGCTGCAGGACCAGAATACCCAGCAGCTCGTCCGAACGATTGCGCAGCGAAACCTCCAGGAACTGCCCGCGATTGGCCAATGCCAGGTCCACCCGCTGGGCCAGCTCCGCCTCGGTAAAGCCCTCGATCAGCATGGACTGCGGATACTGCTCGCCGTTGACCGTGCAGGCCAGCCGCAGGCGACACTCTTCGTCCTCCAGCAGGTAGACAGCGCCTCCCATCACGCCGGTGGCCTCCACCAGGCGCGAGAGCACGCCCTCGAGCATGCTTTCCAGACGTGTCTCGCGGCTCAAGGTCAGGGTGATGGCCTGGAAGTTGTGGATGGTGCGCGACATGCTGCCCATGACGCTGCTCAAGTCGCGGACCTCGGCGATCCTTGACTCCACCCCCACCGGCCGGGCGAAATCGAACGCCGCCAAAGCGCCGACCTGATCAGCCAATGCCGTCAGCGGCCGGGCGATACGCCGGCCGATGTACCAGCCGATCAGCAGCAGAACCAGCAGCAAGGTGCCGCTCCACAAAGCCTGGTTGAACAGCAACTGGCGGGCGCCGGCCAGCAACTCCACGGCGGGAATCGCGATGAGCACCCGCACTTCGTTGCTGGTGAAGTTCGACAGCGGCACCCAGATGCCATACCAGTCCTCGCCGTTCACCTTGTACGACTGCGGTGTACCGGAGGGCACGGAATTGGCGTTCAGTTCGCTCAGGCTGGGCACCTTCAGCTCGTCCAGCGTGGCCAGGCGCAGTTGGTCGCCTTCACGGACCATCAGCTTGGAGAGGTCCGGATAGGCGATCACCGTGCCCTTGCCGTCCACGACCGCCAACTCGGTGTGGGCAGTCTGGCGCAGGTCGCCCATCTCGCCGCCCAGATCGTTCACCGAAGCGTCCATGCCGATCACTGCCGCGCCGTCGACGCTGCGGTGGGCCAGGGTCAGGCCGATCTCGCGAGTAGTGAAGAAGACGTAGGGCTGGGTGAGTACGGTCTTGCTCGTCGCACGCGCCTCCGTGTACCAGGGGCGTTGTCGAGGGTCGTACTGGTAATCCGGCCGCTCCTGTACACGCAGCAGCCGCAGCTCGCTGTCGTAGAAACGCCACTCGCCGAGCAGCCCGCCCTGGCCGTTGAGCGTCTGGCTCTGTACCAGGTACTTGGCCGCGTCGGGTGCCTGGAGTGCACGGCGCACCTCGGGTACGCGCAAGGCGCGGATCAGTAGGAACTCGCCATTCGGGTAACCGATGTACACCGCGCTCAGGGTGCGGTTGGCACGCAGGTTCTCCACCAGCATCGGCAGGCGATCGAGGCGCGCCGGCAGGTTGTCCGTCTGTGAGATGGGGTCGTGGGTGAGCAGCCGCAGTGCGCTTTCCGCCGGGTCGATCAGGCGCCGGATACGCTCGTTGATGGTCGCGCCCAACTGGCTGGCCGACTCCCCGGCCGCCGTCACCAGCGCGCCTTCTACCCCTCGGTAGCCCTGGATCAGCAGAGCCCCCGCCAGCACCAGCATGCTGGCGATGATGGCGCCAGCCACCAGCAGCTGCAGCGGAATACCCCGTTCGAATGCCTTCATCCTTTACCAGCCTCTGTCCGTGGAGCTGTAGCGATAGCCGCTGTCGAGCAGTTCTTCCGCCACGGGTGGCGGCGCATTGTTACGCATGATCCGGGCCAGAGTTCCGTCCAGCCACAGTGTTTCCATCAAGCGCATCCATTCGGCGCTTTGCGCCGGCGTGAAGCGCTTGCGCGAAAGCATCAGGTTATGGGGAGTCGCCGGCCCTGGGATCACATCTACCACATGGAATCGCTCCCGTTGGCGACGGTCCTTCACCGCGCCTTCGAGGTTCATCTCATGGCCTATCACGCCTTCCACATTGCCGTTGAGCAACGCGGTGAAGCGGCTGGCGTCGTCCTTGTATTCCACTACCCGACCTTCCGAGCGGAGGATACGCAGCATACCGTCGATGTAAGGCCCATGGCGGTAGCCGGCAATTACTCCCAGGCGCGCACCGGGCATGTCATGGAAGGCGTCCAGGCTGTTCATGTCCCCCAGATCGTCGCGCACGATCAACTTGTTGCGCATATAGAGATATGGCAGCAGGTAGGTGTAGGCGCGCCGCTGCGGCGTGGCAACGCCACTGGTGCCCATCTGCAGGTCGCCACTCTCCAGCAATCGCCAGATTTCATCGCGCGGGCGAATCGAGGTCTCGAACTGGCAGCCGGTGCGCCGGGACAGCTCGGCGATCAGGTCGGGATCGATGCCGACATCGTCATGGAAGAACACCACGTTGCGGGTATAAGCGATGGCGATCGGCTGCTCACAGCCGTAGCGATCCTCGGCCACGGCTTCCGCACACAGCCATGCGGCCGGGGCCAGGACCAGCAGTTTGCGCAACCGTGGATGAAGTGCCATTGAACCGCTCCGCACGCGGTATCGGCCTCAGGGGGGAGCACGGCGAGATCGCTCGTCTTCGGCGAGGGAGTTACAGCCACCACATGAGTGTAATCCGGCTTCACCAAAGCGCCGGAGAATCGCGCAGAGAAATGTCATTTCGTCGGATTTCGGCAGAACGATGTGACTCAGCCGCCCACTGGCAGTTGCAGGCGCCGGACCACCCTGCTTAACTCTGGCCCAAGCGTGACCAATGAGTCACGCAGCGCAACCAACAATGATTCCCGCGGCAGCTGTTCCCCGAGCCGCACCTTCCCCCGCCTGATCAGAAGCCAATCTTCCGCGCCCCCACGGGCTTCGGAACGCTGTCTTTTGGTGTCGTAAGCATTTGAAAATCAAGAGATTGCTAACTTTCGTCGAGTGACATGAAGCTGTCACGTCAAGACGCTTTCCTCTGCCTGGGTACTTTCTTCGCATCCGATGGTGGATGCGCACCATGACCTGCGTCTGGAGGAATACGACATGAGGCCGGAAACCGCCGTCGTCGAGATTCAGCAACACCGGGTACACACGGAGTTTCACGCCAACAGGGAAGCGCGGCAGACCATCATCCTGGTCAACGGCTCGCTGGCAACCACCGCCTCCTTCGCGCAAACGGTGAAATACCTGCAACCCCACTTCAACGTCGTCTGCTACGACCAGCCGTACGCGGGCCGTTCGCGGGCCCACAACGACTGCCGCGAGCTCATCACCAAGGAGTACGAGGCGCAGCTGCTGCTCGGCCTGATCGAGCACTACCACGCGGACGTCGTCATGTCCTTCTCCTGGGGCGGCGTCGCCACCCTGCTGGCCCTGGCCGAACGCCCCGCGCGAATCCAGAAGGCGGTGATCAATTCCTTCTCGCCGCTGCTCAACGCCTCGATGCTCGACTACCTGCACCGCGGCCTGGACTACCTCTCCGCGTGCGATCGCACCAACCTCGGCAACCTGGTCAACGACACCATCGGTCGCTACCTGCCGCAACTGTTCAAGCGCTACAACTTCCGCCACGTCGCCGGTCTCGACGAGCACGAATACCAGCAGATGCACTTCCACGTCTGCCAGGTACTCAAGCTCAGTGCCGAGAGCTACATGGAGAAGTTTGCCGCCATCGACATCCCGCTGCTGTTCATGAACGGCGAGCTGGACATCTACACCACCCCGGCCGAGGCCAAGCTGTTCCAGCAACTGATCCGCGACTGCGAGTTCCGCACCATCCGCAACGCCGGCCACTTCATCGACGTGGAACACAAGAAGGCCTGGCAGGAAACCCAGGACGCTCTCCTGACCTTCCTCCAGCCGCAGCGCCACCCGGTCCTGGCCAACCCCTACCTGCCCAGCAGCCAGGGCGTGCCAATCGCCGCCATGGTGGGCTGATGCAGCCAGCGCACACAGCCGGGGGCCGGCCCCAGACCTTCCGCCTCCGGTTTTTCATTGCGCCACCGTGTTCACGAATGCCATCCACTCGGCACGCCCGACCGCCCAAGGCTTCACTAAGCCTCGCCCTTCTGGTAAAAAGGCACCCCCAAGCGGGCGTCGTATAATGGCATTACCTGAGCTTCCCAAGCTCATGACGAGGGTTCGATTCCCTTCGCCCGCTCCAGAACACCCTGCCGAACCCCTGAAATGCCTAGCGTTTCGGGGGTTTTGCGTTTTGGGGCCGGGTAAGGTGTCGAAAAAGTGTCGAACTCGAACCACTAGGGGTTCTCATTAGCGCCCACGACCTCGCCACGTAGCCGCTGGATTTCTAGCCTTTGTTTCTCCAGGGCCAGCTCATGAGCTTCGCGCTCCCGACGATCCTTCCTTACGGCCATAAAGGTCGTTATGAAGAAACCAAAGAAAGTCGTGACGGATGTGAGCAACGAAACAATAGAAATCACCAAGGTTAAACTTACTGTCTGATCCGACGGCGGAAGCGGCCCCTTCTCAACTGATGTACCGAGAATCGAAACACCGAGCACACCTGCAACAAAGAATGAGATTAGAAAAACGACCCCAAATAGGAGTCGGAGTCGCCTTATTCCTGCAAGACTCATGTCCATTTGATTGCTCCCACGCAGAGTAAATTGAAGATAGCCCGTAGTGGGAGAATGTCAGGGAGCCTTCACGCAAGGGGCCCGAACTTAACGGCTTCGGATAAATGATCTGGTGAAAGATGTGCATACCGCATCGTCATCGACAGCGACGCGTGCCCCAAGATGTGCTGCAACGTCACGATGTGCCCACCATTCATGATGAAGTGACTGGCGAATGTATGGCGAAGTACGTGGCTGGCCTGCCCTCTGGGGAGCTTGATCGACGTGGACAGCAGCACGATGCGGAATACGCCAAGGCAGTTGGTGAAAGGTCCGTAGGTCTGCCAATGCTGGCGAATCTCTTTTGCCAACCCTTCCGAGATCGGAACCGAGCGAACGCGCTTCGACTTGGTGTTGGCGAAGATCACCGTATTGCCCTTCAACCGATCCAGGGTCAGTGCTTGCGCTTCTCCCCATCGAGCACCTGTCGCAAGGCAGATGCGAGCGACCATCTTCGGATGCGGCGACGTGGTGCGAGCATCGAGCGCGGCCAGCAGCTCGGATACCTGATACTTGGTCAGATATGACAGCGGCTTCTCCTGAAGCTTCAGCGGGCGCATGCGTCCGACAGGATTCTCGTAGTCGATGGACCCTAGCTGCCGTAGCTCGTTGTACATGGACTTGAGGTAGCCAAGGCGGTTGTTGGCGTACTTACCCGACATACCTTTAGCGACCTGCAAGGAGCGCACACGGGCCACTTTCGCCGGCTCCAGGGACACCGCCACCGGGTCACCCAAATCCTTCGCTATCAGCCGCAGAATCGCCACACAGCGCTTACCGTTCGCGAGAGTCTGGCCATGCAGCTCGTACCAGAGTTCTACCAGCTCGGAGAGCTTGCGGCGGTCCTTGGGCTTGATCGTCCAGCTCGGATTCTCAGAGCATTTCTGGCGAGCATTGGCCTCGAATTGCTGCGCTTCCATCTTGGTCTTGAACCGCTTTCGGAAACGCTTGCCCTTGATCGGCTCGACATCGACGAACCAACGGCCATCGGGGAGCTTGGTGATGCTCATCAGATGGCGTATCCCCGCCTCAAGTAGCGATCATTGATCAGCCCGCAGATGTGCTTTTCGAGGTCGCGAGTGCTGTATCCCTTGGCGGTGTAGTGGTCTTCGATCACATGCCAGAAGGGGAGCGTTCTCCCGACCTCAAGTGCCTTTTTTGAGGGGATGCGCTCCCGCGCAATCAGGCTGGCGAACTGGCCCAGGAACATCTCGCAGTTCTTGCCGGAGAAGCCCTGTGCGGTCTTGTAGTAGCGGCGATACTCGGTGCGCTCAATCAGCGGATCGGCCTCTACCAGGACCTTGGTATCCAGGGTGATCAGCGACCAGAACGGGTCGTACCACTTCGGGTCTTTCAGCAGCAGCCGGAAGCTGTCGCAGGCGTATTCCCACAGTCCTTGCAGGTGCGGGCAAAGGCCGGCATAGGTGCGGCAGCCGATCACCTCACCCGAGGACAATTTGGAGCCTTCGGAGAACTGCTGGACTATCGAGTGATGGAAGCGAAACTCGATACGCCACACGGTTTCCTCTGGGTTGTAGGCGGGTTCCCCATCACCGAAGGGATCGCCATTCAGTGACGCCCATACGTTGCTCCAGTAATCGAGCTTGTCCGTGGCGCGTGCCTGGAGCGTTTTGTTGTAGATGCAAAGCTGCATGCCGTTGGCCGAACCGAACATGAAGGTCTCACCACGCCCATACACCGAGGCATTGCCGTGGAACTCGATACGGTCGATGCCGCTGATCTGCCGCACACGAGTCGAACGACAGCGCATGCGCTCCACGATGTCTGCGGAAGGCGTCCAGCCCTGCACATCCAGCGCGAGATGCACAGCGCACTGGTTCGTTTCGCAGTGAGCGAGCACGGCACTAGCCAGGTCATCGAGCATGCTTTGCAGGATCGCAGGATCAGCGCCGTCCAGGGCGTGTGGGGACACCTCGATCTTGAGGTGCGGCCCGATGTTCTCCAGCTTCACGTTGTGATTTTTGATCAGCAGGATCAGACCCATATCGGCGTTCTGCAGGCGGTACTGGTAGCCGGAGTCGCGCCCTACCCTTCCCTTGACCCACTGGTGGCCAGCGAACTCCACGATGTCTTCCGGCTCATCGAACAGCGCCATGACTTCCAGGCGGATCATGCCGTTGTACAACTGACGGACCGTATCCACACCGCAGCGCAGCAGGCGCACGCCGGACAGATCAGTGAACTTGGCCAGCTTGTCGTCGAAGAACAGGCGCCCCTCGGGCGACTCGTAAATCTCGCCAGCGGACTTAACCGTGACACGGACTTGATGCTTTGGCTTGGTCATTGAAGTGCTCCAAATAGCTACGTAATGAAACAGTGATCAGTGGGTTATCCGACGTGTTACAGGGGCGTCGGCCGCGCCTTCGGCCTACCGCTCGTGCCTTGCGCTCCCGGCCGGCGTCGCGGCCCACGCCCGGCTCATGCACCTCAGTAGGGAAACGCCACCGCTGGCGAGGAAGAACCCAGGGCCGAGAGCGCGCCCAACAGGTAGGCCAGCGCCACCAGCACAAGATCATTGGTCCAATCAGGTAGTTGCATCGCTCTGCCTCCGTTGCCTTTTCACAGGCATGAGTTGACCCGGCACGGATAAACAGGCGCGCTCGCCGGTTCATCTGCGCTATCGAGGTTTTGCAGTGGGATATAGGTATTGAATCAAACAGCCAGCGGCGCGACTAATCGTTTGATTTGATGGCTGAAAGCCCGTCCTAGACGCATTGGAACGAATAGTGACGGAACGACATTCGAGGTTTTGAAGAGGCGTTCCGAGCTATCAATTCCGTTGATGGCTGACGCCACCAACACACCAAGGGCGCTGCCCTTGTCATCCCGCTCTTGCCGCCGAGGGCTCGGGAGCGCGGGGCGGAAAAGCTGCCCCACACTCACCGGCCGAGGCTGATGAGGGGCATGCGTTCAAGGGTTCGCTGCGCCCGTGCTTCCGTTCGACGGAACGGTGGGGCTGTTCCGACGAGCCGGGAGCGCGGCCCTTGAGCGCGAGTCGTCAGGGTGGGTGACGCGGCCCAGTACGTTGCCGGAACCTTGCCGGTCGCGGTACCGCATCACCCGAATCGTGCGGATGTTTTCCCAGAAGGCTTCATCCGCGAATGCTTTGTCCGCGCCGAGCTTGAGAGTGAGAAAGTGCGGACCGCCGCGCAGCCCTTCCGCAGGCAGGACGACACCGACAACGCGAACCCAGCGCCAGATCGGCTCTGGCTCTTCGTCCCACACCATTTCCATCAGTACGGTCTGCCCCAGGTAGCGCACTGCGCTCTGAGCATCCAAGGTGATGGGAGAGTTAGTCATCGCCGTAACCCCCTGCTCTGAAGATGGTTTTGCCGCGGTCCATATCGTCGCGGAAACGGGCAAGGTTGATCATGCGGAAGCACCCCATTTGGATACTGGGGACTGTGCCGTCTTCCGCCCACTGGGCCGCTTCGTCGTACGTCACGCCACACATCTCAGCGAAGAGGGCAATGCCGCACAGGTCCAGATTCCACTTTTCCTTGCTCACAGTCGTTCTCCCATTCCGTCGCTCATGCCGTCCACTCCTGTTCCAGCAGCCAGGCGCGGAGCAATGCACTGTTCACCACGCGCAGCTTGCCGAGCTTCACGGAAGGCAGAATGCCCCGGTATACCCACGCTCGGGCAATGCCGTAGCTGATGCCGTTTCGGTCAGCCCACTTTTCAATGCGCTCCAGATCTTGCTGCGGCCCTACCAGGGCGCTGGGGTTCAGCTCTTCCAGTTCCATGCTCGTTCCGTCACTATTCGTTCCATTAGGACGAAGCGCCCTAATAAATTATTTATCACAAGCCAATCCTAGCACTGATAAATAATTCATCAATAAATTATTTATCAGCTCTTAGAGCCGTTTGGAATGATAGAAGAGCGGGTTAGAACACTTGTAAGGTTTATCGGCGCGACAAAATTAGCCGAGAGCACTGCTATTTCGGAGAGACAGCGGTGGCAGACCGTCGCGACCAACCGCAAAGTAAAGGCGCGAATCGAAGACTTAGAAGAGCTACTGAAGGCATTCCCTCAGTACGAGCTCTGGCTTCTGAAAGGCGAGGTAGACCCTGCCCGCGGCCAGGTTGCCCCTGGCTATGAGGAGGCTGATGCCAAATTAGCCACACCCAGCGCGGGATAGAGCTAACCAGAAAGGTGGCACTGCGCTGGTTCAGCAAAGGATGTGGTTAGCGCGGCAATCCGATCAGTGACGATTGCCGACAAGCCAAGCGCCAGCAAAAATACTGTTTATTTGAACAGTATTTGACAATGCAATTTGATATTCGCCGCATGCGCCGCTATGGCAAAGCCCTTGGACGCGCTGGCTTCGACAAAGCCCCTGTACTAAGGGGAGACGTATGGGTGCGGATGGCCTCAACCTCGCCACTCAATCGCCCCACCTTGATCGCCGAAATCCTCAAAACCAGTCCTAGCGGGTCGATTCTGCCAACGCTGCACGACGTACAGATCCACGGTATGGCGACCAACGCGCTGGTGATCACCGGCATTGAGTTCATCGACGGCGTGGCCTACTCACAATCCTGGCATTGCCGAGTCACGTGAGTCCCTTCCCTATCCCTTCAGAAAGTAGGACTATCTACTGGCACAATGACAGTGCAGCACAACTCAAAGGACTGAGTGCAGATGAAAGCAGATTGGGACGATGCCCCGCAGCATCTCAAGCGCAAGCACCAAAGCCCTAGCAGGGTACTTGCAGCAAATACTATCGACCTCAGCCTCACCCCCCCGGCCATCTATATGGCCGATCAAAAAATTCCCTTCCCTCCCAAAAGAACGAAATACGCTGGCTTGTGCCTAGCTAAAGCTATATTTCAGCACACATATTTAATGAAAACACCTCGCGTTTCGAAGAGGCCACAGAGTAGCCTTCTGAAACGAACCCAAAAATATCAAAACAAAAATAAAAGTATCGCCTGCATGTCTTCTGCGCGGAAATCGTCACGATATAGAAATATCAACTCACCATCGGAGACCTTGCCGCTAGATAGCACAGAGAGATATCTCTTGAAGATAGAACCTTATAAGAATTTATCGCCAAAGACAGCACCTGACCTTCTCGATAAACAGCTACAGCCTCGTGTACCGATTCACACAGCTGATATTCATCCTTAGGAACCACTGATGCAAAACCTGCAAAAAGTTAACGCCCCCGTCTTGTATACCTATGACATCCCAACCCTGATGCCTGGAGACATAATTCTATCGAAGAACTCTAGCAAGCAGAGCATAGGAATTCAAAAAGCGACAGCGAGCAATTATTCCCACGCCATGCTGTACACTGAGAAAACCATTGTACATGCCGACGGTGGCGGCGTTTTTACTACCAACCCCCAACGGAAACTTTTCCTAATGGGCGAGTCGGCAGTATTTCGCCCCATAAACATCACCCCTCAGCAGTCACTGATGGCTTGCCAGTTTGCACTGAATCTTTCAGGTTCCATCTACTCAATTCCCGAAGCTATTCGGGCAGCATCTCTGCATGGAACAGATCAGCGGGCCCGCTCCAACGCACAGTTCTGTTCAAGACTAGTGGCTCAAGCATACTCCAGCGTCGGGCTAGAGCTCGTTAGTAACCCCGATTACTGCCATCCTGGTCAATTTGAGAACAACCCGCACCTACATTTAGTAGGAAACGCAATTCGCCCAGCACTACCAGGCGAAATAAAAATCTCAGAAACTCCTGACACCGTAGCAATACACCAACAGCACACTTTTGACTGGCTTAAAAAAACAGTAAAGCTTGCAAAAAAGCAAGCCAATGTAGAGATAATGACCATCGTAGACGCCATTAACTTTGCAATAAGCCATCCAAAATTCAATAGCACGATAGCCTCATACATAAAGAAAAGTCAATATCTTGAGGACTACATGCTAGACAAAATAGCCAATCCACACCGATATGACACTGCGACTTTTAAACAGAAAATTATAAACGAAAATAGTATACCTGCCCAAGCCTTGACCTTTGAACTTGAAACCAACATCAACGTAAAGAACAATGCAACCTCACAACTCAGCCAATTCGATCAAATAAGAGCACCAAACCTAGAGGCAATAAACATTATCGCCGAAATGCATGCCCAACGTCTATTTCAAGTCGAAGAGCGCATAAAGACGATTAAAGAAATTGCCAATTCATATAAACTCACGAGCATCGCCCTTCAGTGCGACATAGAACTAAATAGCATCAACTACACAATTAATAACTGCATCCATAAATACACAAAATAAATTAACCACTCACCAATTTATAAGCACCTAATGAAACATGTCGAAAAAGTGTCGAAATAAACGCACCGAAAAGAAACGAATCGAGCCACAGCGACCACAAAAAAGCGGTAAACGACACGCATTGAGACGCTCTGGAATTCTGGCCTAAAGGGTTCGATTCCCTTCGCCCGCTCCAGAATCCCCAGCAAAAGCCCCCGGCAGCGTGAGTCGCCGGGGGCTTTTGTGCTTTTGGCGCCGCCAAACCGGCTCTTGTAGAATCCTCGGCATCCCTACAGCCCGGATCCTGCCGTATGCCCGCCTCCGCCCCGCACCGGCAATCGCTGTCCTGGCTCCTGCTCACCCTACTCCTTCTATTGGTCCATCCCGCCTGGGCTGCCCAGGTGGTCGATGCCGCGAGCGTCACCACCCGGCCCCTGACGCTGACCGCCTATGTCTCCGTCCTCGAAGACCCGAGCCGCAGTCTGACGCTGGCGGACGTGCAATCCTCCGCGCAGCAAGCCCTTTTCAAGGCCGATCAGCCACCCGGCAGTGCGCTGGCGATGGGTTTTACCCGCTCGGCCTTCTGGCTGAAGTTGCAGCTGAGCAATCCCGGCGATGCCCCGTTGCAGCGCCTGCTGGTGGTGGAGAACCCGCGTATCTCCCATGTGCAGATGAACATCCCGCAGGCAGATGGCAGCGTCAGGACGATCAATACCGGCAGCGACGTCCCGCAGAGCAGCAAGGTCTACCCGAACCGCAACTTCGTCTTTCCGCTGAACCTGCCCGCGCACTCCGAACAGGTGCTGTACCTGCGGGTCGAGTCGAGCATCGGCCTGCTGGTGCCGCTGCAGTTGTGGCCGGTGAAGGCGTTCTCCATCTACGAACGCGACGACTACACGGGCAAGGCCTGGTACTTCGGCATCGCGGTGGCAATGATCCTGTTCAACCTGATGCTGCTGTTCGCCCTGCGCGACCCGATCTACCTGCTGTACGTGGTCTTCGTGAGCTGCACGGCCGGGGCGCTGGCGATCAAGAACGGCCTCGCCCCGGACTGGTCGATCTTCGGCGAGCCGCTCAACTCCAACGAGGTCTACTACTCCGGCGTGTCGATGGCCCTGGCCGCGCTGCTGCTGTTCGCCCGCCGGATGATGCAGTTCGAGCGGATACTGCCGCGCCTGGACCGGGTACTGCGCGGGATGATCCTGGCCTATCTGCTCAGCCCCGTCGCCTATGCGCTGGCGCTGCCGTATTTCTCCCGCGCCGGCATCCTGCTGAACTTCGCCACGGCGGTGATCCTGCTCATCGGTGCCGGCGTTGCCGCCTTCAAGCGCCAGCGCAGCGCGTTCTTCTTCCTCGCGGCCTTCGCGCTGCTGATGCTGGGCGGGGCGATGACCTCGCTGCGCGCCATGGGCATCGTGCCGACCAACCTGTTTACCGTGGACGGCCTGCAACTGGGCTCGGCGATGGAGATGATCGTGCTGGCCTTCGCCCTCGCCGACCGCTTCAACGTCATGCGCCGGGAGAAGGCCAGGGTGCAGGAGGAATTGATCCGTACCCAGCAACAGCTTGTGGATAACCTGCGCAGCTCCGAGCACGAGCTGGAACTGCGCGTCGCCGAGCGCACCGATGAACTGCGCGAGCTGAACAACCAGCTGGAGGCCATGAGCCTGACCGATGCCCTCACCGGCATTGCCAACCGGCGCCGCTTCGACCAGCTACTGGAGCATGAATGGGACCACGCACGTCGCTCCGGTGAGGCTCTGGCCCTGGCGATCATCGATGTGGACTGGTTCAAGCGCTACAACGACCACTACGGCCACCCTGCCGGCGACGCCTGCCTGCGCGACATTGCCCGGACGCTGGCGGCCACGGTCAACCGCTCCACCGACCTGGTGGCACGCTATGGCGGCGAGGAGTTCGTTTTCCTCGCGCCGATGACCGACCTCGCCGGCGTGCGCGGCATGGCGAACAAGTTGCTGCAAGCGGTGGAAGCACTCGCCCTGCCCCACGAGCTGTCGCCGTTGGGGCGGGTGAGCGTGAGCATCGGCGTCGTAGCTGCGGTACCGAGTTCGGAATGCTCCGCCGAGATGCTGGTGCAGCAGGCGGATGCGGCGTTGTATGAGGCGAAGAAGCAGGGGCGCAATCAGGTAGAGGGCTGACAGGCAGTCGATCGCTCCGCCGTCCTACACCCGGCTCAGAACTTTCATGGTGGTCGGCGAATATTTCAGGTGCGGGCTCGCTGGCACACCTGTATCCTACTGGATACAGGTGCAGCATGACCTATCAGCTAAAGCAAACTGCCCAGTTTGATCACTGGCTTTCTGAGCTCCGCGCCCCCGCGGGAAAGTCGTAATCCTGCGTCGGCTGGACCGTATCCGGTCCGGTCATTTCGGCGACATCCGCTCGATGGGCATCGGTGTCTCGGAAATCCGACTGGATGTCGGCCCTGGCTATTGCGTCTACTTCAGGCGCCGTGGCGACGTGCCGATCCTGTTGCTGTGTGGCGGCGACAAAACATCCCAGCAGCGCGATATCAAGCTGGCGCAGCAACTGGCGGGAGCAATTGAATGGCCATTGAACTGAGCGACTTCGACACTAGCCACCACCTCGACAATGAGGAGGTCATTGCCGAATACCTGTCCCAGGTCCTGTCTGACGGCGATACCGATGAGCTGCTACTCGCCATCGGCAACATTGCCAAGGCGCGCGGCATGACCAAGATCGCCAATGACTCGGGACTGGGCCGGGAGAGCCTGTACAAGGTCTTTGCGCCCGGAGCCAAGCCGCGCTTCGAGACGGTCATGAAGGTCATGCGCGCGCTGGGTGTCGAGTTGCAGGCAATTCCCGCCAGCAGCGGGAAATGAGGGACAGTCCCGTCCCCGCCCCGTCACTTGCTCATGCCCCCGCCTTCACTCTATCCCTCTCCTTCAGCAACGCCTGAATCACCTGCTCCTGTTCCTCGTACCCACCCTCCCCGACCGACAGATGGCGCACGCGTCCCTGGGCATCGATGAAATAGTGCGCCGGCCAGTACTGGTTGGCGAAGGCGTTCCAGATCCGGTACTGGTTATCCAGCGCCACGGGGTAGTGGATATCGTGCTGTTTCACCGCTTCGCGAACGTTGGCGGGTACGCGTTCGAAGGGGTACTCCGGGGTATGCACGCCGATCACCACCAGGCCCTGGTCGGCGTACTTCTTCGCCCAGGCGTTTACATACGGCAGGCTGTGCTGGCAGTTGATGCAGTCGTAGGTCCAGAAGTCGATCAGCACCACCTTGCCGCGCAGGTCGCGCAGGCTCAGTTCGGGGCTGTTGATCCACTCCACCGCGCCTTGCAGTTCGGGAGCCGGGCCGAGGTCGGGCAGGCGTTCGGCGCCGTGGGCCAGGTCGCCGGGCATCAGTTGGCTGATCAGCGCGGGCACGCCGTCGATGACCTTGCGTTCCAGGCTGTTCACCAGCCTGGACGAACCGCCGGAAGCCAGTTGGGCGCTGGTGCCGCTGGCGATGCCGACCACGGCCAGCAGGGCGAGTACACCAGTGGCGCGGCGCAGACCCTCGATGACGCCCATGCGCGGCCGCAGCTGCTGCATCAGCCGGCGCCCGGCGAAAAGCACGATACCGAGCACCGTGGCACTGCCCAGACCGTAGGCAAACAGCAGCAAACTGGTCTGCGCGCTCGGGCCTTGCAGCATGGCGCCGGAGAGAATCAGCCCCAGCACCGGGCCGGCGCAGGGCGCCCACAGCAGGCCGGCGGCAAAGCCCATCACCCACGCGGAGAACGTCGGCGGCATGCGCCGGGCTTCACCGTGCAGACGATCACCGATCCAGGCCCAGGGGCGCGCCAGCCAATCGCTGAAGCGCGGCCAGAGCAGCGCCAGTGCAGAGACCGAGAGCAGCACCAGCGCAAACCACCGGCCCCATTCGCTGGCGGCAATCACCCAATTGCTGGAGACGGTCGCCAGGCTCGCCAGCACGGCGAAGCCGCTGGCCAGGCCGAGCAGCGTGACCCACGGCGACCACGCCGGGCCGCCGGCACGCTGCAACAACAATGGAAGCACGGGAAGGATGCAGGGGCTGAGCAGGGTCAGCGCCCCGCCGAAAAAGGCGATGAGCAGCATGGAAACCTCGATGGGCCGCCGGCCCGTGGGCTTTTTCTGGAGTGAACAGCGGGAAAAAACGCCGCGGCCATCCGTGGCTGCGGCTCGGGGGAATCAGCCGCCTTCGTTGCAGTCGGTGGCGAACTTGCGGTAGGCCAGGCTGTGCGGCTGGCCGTGGGAATCCAGGTAATCCATGCGGGCGTTGACGATGCCGCAGTCAAAGGGCGACGCCGCCTCTTCCTGGATAGCAACGACCTTCTTCACGTCCAGTTTCTGGCCGTAGTGATACTGCTCAACGGGCTGCGTGTCGGCAGCCTGGGCGCCGAAGCTGGCGAAAGCGGCGAGGGAAGCGAAGAGGCAAGCGTTGGCGAGCTGGATGGCTTTCATGGGGGTTCTCCTGTCCTGTGTCGGGTTTGGCCGGCGAGGGCTGTGTGCCTCGCCGTTGGTGCCCATTTCACGTTCAGGAGGTATCGGGCTTGTGTCGCGCAGGCCCTTGGTTTGCTGCGCCGGGTATCGGAGGCCGGCCTGGATACAGTGGAATACAAAGCACGGCAGGCAAGCGTGGCGCTGCGCTATAAACTCGCCTCAACCCACTGTGAATGAGGCACCGGCATGGACCATGTCGATCACGTACTGATCGTCGACGACGACCGCGAGATCCGCGAGTTGGTCGGCAACTACCTGAAGAAGAACGGCCTGCGCGTGAGCCTGGCGGCGGATGGCCGGCAGATGCGCGCCTTCCTCGACGCCAACTCGGTCGACCTGATCGTGCTCGACATCATGATGCCCGGCGACGACGGCCTGAAGCTGTGCCGCGAGCTGCGCGTGGGCAAGCACAAGTCCACACCGGTGCTGATGCTCACCGCGCGCAACGACGAGACCGACCGCATCATCGGCCTGGAGATGGGCGCCGACGACTACCTCACCAAGCCCTTCTCCGCCCGTGAACTGCTGGCACGAATCAACGCTGTGCTGCGCCGCACGCGCATGCTGCCGCCGAACCTGCAGGTCAGCGAGGCGAGCCGGCTGATCGGCTTCGGCCGCTGGAAGCTGGACACCACCGCGCGCCACCTGCTCGATGAAGACGGCACCCTGGTCGCCCTGAGCGGCGCCGAGTACCGCCTGCTGCGCGTGTTCGTCGATCATCCGCAGCGTGTGCTCAGCCGCGAGCAATTGCTGAACCTCACGCAAGGCCGCGAGGCGGACATCTTCGATCGCTCCATCGACCTGCTGGTCAGCCGCCTGCGCCAGCGCCTGCTGGATGACGCCCGCGAACCCGCCTACATCAAGACGGTGCGCAGCGAAGGCTACGTCTTCGCCCTGGCCGTCGAACTGCTCGAGCCCAACGCATGAAATCCGTCCTGCACTGGCCACGCACACTGGCCGCGCGCCTGGCGCTGATCTTCCTCGCCGGGCTGGTGTTCGCCTACAGCCTGTCGTTCTGCTCGCAGTTCTACGAGCGCTACCAGAGCGCGCGCAGCATGATGCTGGGCAACCTGGAAACCGACGTCAGCACCGCCGTCGCCCTGCTCGATCGCCTGCCGCTGGACGAGCGCGAGCGCTGGCTGCCCATGGTGCAGCGGCCCAACTACCGCTACCGCCTGGATGGCGGCCAGCCCGGCGAGCCGATGAACATGGCGCAGGCGCCCATGGCGGCGACCTCCATCGCCGACGCCATTGGCCCACGCTACGGGCTGCGCTTCGAGAACATCCCCGGCTCCATCCCGCACTTCCAGGTACACCTGAAACTGGCCGACGGCATGCCGCTGACCATCGACGTGACGCCCAAGGGCGTGCCCGTGGCGCAATGGCTGCCCTGGGTACTGATCGTCCAGCTGGCATTGCTGCTGTTCTGCACCTGGCTTGCCGTGCGCCTGGCGATTCGCCCGCTGACGCGGCTGGCCCAGGCCGTGGACCACCTCGATCCGGACGCCCCCGCGCCCGAACTGGACGAGCGCGGTCCCAGCGAAGTCGCCTACGCCGCCCGCGCCTTCAACGCGCTGCAAGGTCGTATCAGCGCGTACCTCAAGGAGCGCATGCAACTGCTGGCGGCCATTTCCCATGACCTGCAGACGCCCATCACGCGGATGAAGCTGCGCGTCGAGCAGATGGACGACTCGCCCGAGCGCGAGCGCCTGTGGAGCGACCTCGAAGAGATGCAGCACCTGGTCCGCGAAGGCGTGGCCTACGCACGCAGCATGGACGGCGCCAGCGAGGCGGCGGTCAAGGTCGACTTCGATTCATTCCTCGACAGCCTCGTCCTCGACTACCAGGACAGCGGCCAGGCCGTGGAGCTTCAAGGCAGCAGCAACGTTGTGCTGGAAACCCGCCCCCACGCGCTGCGCCGGGTGCTCACCAACCTGGTGGACAACGCACTGAAGTTCGGCGGCGCCGCCCAGGTGCAAGTCGAACGCGATGCCCAGGGTGTCGTGTATATCCGTGTGCTCGACGACGGCCCCGGCATCCCCGAGGAGGAACTCGCCGAGGTGTTGAAACCCTTCTACCGGGTGGAAAGCTCGCGCAACCGCGGCACCGGCGGCACCGGCCTGGGGCTGGCGATTGCCCAGCAACTGAGCCAGGCCCTGGGCGGCACGCTGAGCCTGTCCAACCGCGCCACGGGCGGGCTGTGCGCGCAGCTGGAGTTGCGCCCCGCCAGCTGAGGCTGCGCTTGAGCGAGGTGTACACAGAGATACAAGACGGCCTTCCCCGGACACATCCGGTATAAGGCCCGTCGCCAAGATGGCTCCACGAACAGCGGCGGCAACCCGCCCGCCGCGTTCCCCAAAGGAGCCTGCCATGATCCGTCCCGCCGAAAACGCCAGCCTGCATGGCTGGCGCCTGTTCTCCCTGCTGTCCGCCCTGGTGCTGCTCGCCACCGCATTGGCCCTGTGGAGCCAACCGCAATGGGTCGAAGCCCTGCGCAGTGCGATCCGTGTCACCGCCCGCACGTCCTTCGCGCTCTTCCTCGCCACCTTTCTCGCCTCGTCCCTGATGGCAGTGGTACCGAGCGGGTTCACCCGCGGCCTGCTGCGTGAGCGACGCTTCCTCGGGCTGGCCTTCGCCTTCTCCCACGCCGTGCACGCGGTGCTGATCATCCTCTATGTGAAATTCTTCCCCGAGACCTTCTGGCACGGCCGCAGCGCCGCCGCGAACATCCCCGGCTCCGTCGGCTATGTCTTCATCATCCTGCTGACCCTCACGTCTTTCCCCTACGCAGCGAGACTGCTCGGCGCCCGTACCTGGAAACTGCTGCACAGCACCGGCACCTGGGTGATCGCCGGGGTGTTCCTGCTCTCCTTCTACAAGCGCCTGCCGATGGGCTCCTGGTACCCGCTGGGCTTCGGCCTGATCTTCAGCGCCATCGCCTTCAAGCTCGTCGCCAAGCTGGCCGTGCACCTGCGCCGTAGCGCGCGCCCCGCGCTGCCGAACGCCTGAGCTTCGACTTCATCGACGACCGGGCTATTGCCGCCCACCCAAGCCTTGCCCACGACCTTGCCCAAGAGGTGCACCATGACCCTGCTGACCCTGAACCCGATCAAGACCGTCCTCGACCAACTCGACCGCCTCGCCGCCTGGGGCTGGGACATTCCCCTGCGGCTGTTCCTGGCCTGGGAGTTCTTCGAATCAGGCCTGGAGAAATGGCATGGCGACAACTGGTTCGAACAGATCCACGCCAGCTTCCCCTTCCCCTTCAACCACTTCTCCGCCGGCTTCGACTGGCAGGTATCGATGTGGGCCGAACTGATCGCGCCGATCCTGCTCCTGCTCGGCGTGGCCACGCGCTTCGCGTCCGCGTCGCTGATCGTCGTCACCCTCGTCGCCATCGCCGCGGTGCACTGGCCGGCGCAGTGGTCGACCTTGTCCGAGCTCGCCCAGGGCTATTCGATCACCGACCACGGCTTCGGCAACTACAAGCTGCCGCTGATCTACCTGGTCGCACTGCTGCCGCTGCTGTTGAAAGGTGCGGGAGCGCTGAGTGTGGATGGAATGATCCGCCGGCTGTATCGCTCGCACAGCTGACCCTGGCTTCGGACAAGGGAAAGGCAGGTTTGCCTTTCCCTTGTCGCTTCCGCAGCAGACGCCCCCATTACTTGCGCGCAAACAGCGACGCCAGAGGCAACTTGGTGATGGCAAAACCCAGCAATAACAGCAGCGAATAGAGCGCCAGGCGGGTGGAAATCGCTTGCCCCTCGTACCAAGCCCCGATGATCACCGCAAAAACAGGGAAAATGATGAACACAAAGGACAGGACCACAGGGCTCAGTCGTTTCAACAAGAAGAAGTAGACGAGGAAACCACCCACCGAGGCGCACAGCCCGAGGTATGTCAGCGCCCACCAGGACCTGGCGGATATCTGCGAAAACGACGGCTGCTCCACCAGCAATCCGAGGACGAACAGCGCCAACCCGGCAATGCCGATGGGCAGAGTGTTGTAGGTAACGACGCTGATCGCCGAGCCTCTCTGCTTGGTCACCACATAACACAGGGCATGCATCAGCGCGGCGGCAAGGATGGCCAGCACACCAATGAAACCCTGGTGTTCGAAACCCAGGCCCTGCTCACGAAGAATCATGTACAGGCTGGCAAAGCCGATGGCGATGCCGATCACCTGGAGTGTCTGAATCCTTTCTCGCAGGAATATCGCCGAGAAGATCAGGATGAAGACGGGCATGCAACTGAACAGCAGCGCTGTCAGCCCTGAGGAAACCAGGGTCTCGCCGTAGTTGAGGAGGAAGTACGGCACACCGAAGTAGCAAAGCGTGACGAAAATGAAGAAGCCCCGGCTTTGTCGAGGGAAGACAATCGCATCACCGCGCATCCGGGCGAATGCCAGGAACAATGGAAAGGCAATCAGGAAGCGCAGACCGGATGCCGTCAGCGGTGGCACCGTTTCAACGGCGATGCGGATACCCAGCCAGGTCGTGCCCCAACTGAGGCAGACAGTCAGGAACAGCGCGGCCGTCACGGCACCTGCCAGCCAACTCTTCCGGGCAATAGGAGTGAGTTCCTGGGAAGCGGAAATGGTCATGACAGCAGCTCCAGATAGCGCTATGGATGGGTTCTTGTTACTACAATGAACCCGTTCAATCCGAAGCTATTGGCCTGTGAAATGACTGTCAAAACCTATATTGACACCGTGTCAATTCTCCGCCACGCACTGGAATCGGGGCGCGGCACAAAATACAAACGCCTCGCGTCAGCCTTGGAGTTATGCATTCTCGATGGCTCCCTCGCAGCCGGCAGCAAGCTCACTCCCCAACGCATTCTGGCCTACAAACTCAATGTCACCGTGGGCACCGTGAGCCGCGCCTACGCCGAACTCGAGCGCATGGGCCTGGTAGTGCCAAGGGTGGGCGATGGGACTTTCGTTCGCCAGCGTGGTCTGGAGCGCAAGCGAGATGAGGGTTACCGCAATGTCGCTGAGTCCCCGGCGTTCTACGACATGAGCCGCAACCTGCACATCCCTGGGGCCGAGACCAGCCTGCTGGCACAGAGCCTGATGATCCTTGCACAGGATGTGAGCACGCTGGGAGAGCTGATGACCTACACGCCGGAGGTCGGCCTGCCGCGCTTCCGTGCTGCCGGGGCGAAGTGGCTTTCCAGCCATGGTTTCCGCGCTCACCCTGAGCAGGTGCTGTGCACCAACGGCAGCCAGCACGCCTTGCTTTGTACGCTGATGGCGCTGCTGCGGCCCGGCGACACCCTGGTGACCGAACCTCTCACCTACCCTGGCCTGATCAGTGCAGCGCGGCTGCTGGGTATTCGTCTTCTGGCGGCGACGATGGACGACGACGGATTGCTACCGCACTCGCTGGACGAACTCTGCCGAATGCACCGAGTTACTGCCCTGTATTGCACCCCCACTCTGCAAAATCCCACGACCTCCATCCTGCCCACGGAACGTCGGCAGGCCATCGCGACCATCTGCCGGGAGCACAACCTGCTGATCATCGAGGACGAAACCCATGCGGTCCTGCTGGAAGATCGGCCCGCGCCCTTGAGTCACTTCGTCCCCGAGCGAAGCATTCTGATTGGCGGCATGAGCAAGGCGGTCGCCGCCGGCCTTCGCGTTGGGTACCTGCACGCCCCCGTAGCGATGGTGAGCCGGCTGGCAGCAGCGCTGCGAGGCTCCTGCTGGATGGCTACTCCCCTCCCCCTGGAGTTGGCCACCCGCTGGATCGATGACGGCACCGCGCAGATTCTGCTGCAGCAGCAAGCCGCCGAGATCGCTCGCCGCAAGGCACTGGTGACGCAGTTGCTGGAAGGATTGAACTACCGAACTCACTCCAGGAGCCCGCATTTCTGGATCCAGGTGCCCGAGCCATGGCGCGCCTCGGACGTGGAAAGCGACTTGGCGGCCAAGCACTACCGCATCGCGACCGCGGAATCCTTTGCTGTCGGTCACGCTGCAGTTCCGCAGTTCGTCAGGGTCAGCATCTGCGACGGAGCGCTGGATGACGTGCAGTTGTGTTTGGGATTCCAGGCGCTCTCGGTCGCTCTGGACAGTGATACCGAGTCCCCGGAACGCTCATAGGCGAGAGGATGCTCGCGAACGGATTTCCCCGGCTGGTCTGCAGCCAGGCCGGTTCGCGAGCAAGCTCGCTCCTACAGAAAAGAAAAAGCCCGCGCACCGATGACGGTACGCGGGCTGGGCTGTGGATAACAATCAGATCAGGGAATCACGAACCCAACCTCGATATTGCCGCGAGTCGCCTTGGAGTATGGGCAGATCTGGTGAGCCTCATCGACCAGCTTCGCCTTGTCCTCGGCCTGCAGCCCCGGCAGGTGCACGGTGAGCTGGGCAGCCAGGGCGAAACCGCCGTCGGCGGTGTTGCCCAGGGAGACTTCGGCGTCCACCGCCACATCGGCTGGCAGGCGCACGTTCAGTTTCTGCCCGGCGCGGCGCAGGGCACCGATGAAGCAGGCGGACCAGCCAATGGCGAACAGCTGCTCGGGGTTGGTGCCGGGGCGGCCGGAACCAGGCGGGCTCAGGGGCAGATCCAGGTCAGCGTCGACAGTCTGGCCGCGACCGTCGCGACCTCCGGTAGTGTGGGTGTGGGCGGTGTAGATCACGCTTGCCAGGGTATCGGTCATGACGCTTCTCCTTCAGTGCGGGCCAAGTGGGGACGACGCGGTGTGGTGCAGTTGGGGCGGGTGCCGATCACCACGCCTTGCTCTTTCAGGCTGCGCAGCAGGGCGATGCCCTGCTCTTCGATGGCGGCCAGTTCGATGCCGGCGATTTCCGCCAGCGCCTTCAGGTGTTCGCGACCTGTCAGTTGCCATTGCTGCAGCGACACCAGCAGCGCATGGGCCAGCGGGGCCAGGCGCGAGAAGTGCACCTTCAGGTCCGCGCCGCGGCGTGCCAGCAGCAGTGTCGGCTCGGTCGGGGCTTGCAGCGGGATATGCTCCGGGCCGATGTGGCTGACCGGCCAGACGTAGGCCAGCGGCAGCGCGAGGCTGGAGAGCTGCGGTACGCCATCGAGCAGGTCGCCGTCCGGATCGTGGGCCGGTTCGGCCTTGTCGCTGAGCAGCAGCGCGGTCTCGATCCATTCGTAGTGGGCCAGCTCGGCCACCCAGCCGGGCTGCTCGCCGCGGCTTTCGAGGTAGTCGACGAACTCGCCGGCAACCTCCGTGAAGAGCGGCGTCTGGCAACGGAAGCCGGCGTAGAAATCCTCGGTCAGCGCTTGCCAATGCTCGTGCGCGAGGCTGGCCTGCAGCACCGGGAAGTTGCCGGCCAGCAGCGATTGCAGGTTGCCGAAGAACAGTTGCCGGTACACCGCCAGGCGCCGCGCCTCGATGCCGGGCGGCGGTTCATTGGCCTGCGGGTCGCGGATGAAGCGGGTCATGCGCAACTGCTGTTCGCGCAGGGACTCAGCCATGGCGCACCTCCGGCTGGCGAACGGTACTTTGCAGGCGGCGGATGTAGTCCACCTCGCCGAGCAATTCGGCGAGCGGCGGCAGGTTGAAGTCGCGTTCCAGCAGGGTCGGGACGGTGCCCAGATGCTGGTAGGCGCTGGCCAGCAAGGTCCAGACATCATCCTTCACCGCTGCGCCGTGGGTGTCGACCTTAAGGTCCGGCGCCTCGTCGTAATGCCCGGCGACGTGTAGGCAGACGACACGATCCGCCGGCACGCGGGCCAGGAAGCTGGCGGCGTCGTAGCCGTGGTTGTGGGCATTGACGTAGAGGTTGTTGACGTCCAGCAGCAGGTCGCAGTCGGCCTCGCTCAGCACGGCGCGCAGGAAGTCGATTTCGCTCAGCGCCTGGTAGGGCGCGGCGTAGTAGGAGATGTTTTCCACGGCGATGCGGCGGCCAAGGATGTCCTGCACTTCACGGATGCGCCCGGCGATGTGCTGCACCGCTTCGTCGGTGAAGGGCATCGGAATCAGGTCGTAGAGGTGGCCATCGTCGGAGCAGTAGCTCAGGTGTTCGCTGAACAGCGGCACATGGTGCTGGTCGAGGAACTCGCGGACACGGTGCAGGAACACGTGGTCCAGAGGCTCCGGGCCGCCGAGGGACAGCGACAGGCCGTGGCAGGACAGCGGGAAGCGTTCGGCCAGGCGCGCCAGGCCTTCGCCATAGGTGCCGCCGACACCGATCCAGTTGTCCGGGGCGACTTCGAGGAAATCCACGGCGCGGTCGTCCATTGTCAGCAGGTCGGGCAGCAGGGCGCGGCGCAGGCCGAGGCCGGCTCCATTGAGAGAAGTGGTCATGGCGGTCTCCTGGGCGAAGTGCCCTCCCCGGCCTGGGGCGCGGGGAGGTCTGCGGGAATGTCAGTTCCTGGCCTGGCTCAGCTTGCTGTAAAGGTCGGCCGGGAACGGCTTGCCGTTGGAGTCGAACTGGTTCTTGCGGAACTGGTAGACCTCGGCTTCGGAGAGGTAGCCGTCGTGGTTGGCATCGATGGCATCGAACTCGGCGTTGGCCTTGGGCGCCACGGCCAGCAATTCGGCGCGGGAGACGCGGCCGTCGTGGTCGGCATCGGTACGGGCGAAGGAGGCGTCACCACATTTACCTTCACCGCACTTGCCCTCGGCGCCGGTGGCCTTGGCCTGGGCGCCGTCGGCGCCGCATTTGCCTTCGCCGCACTTGCCTTCGGTCTGGCTGGCCTTGGTTTGCTTGGCGGCGCCGCACTTGCCCTCGCCACACTTGCCCTCCCCGGCCTTGGCGGCGGAGGCCAGCTGGTAGCCCTGCGGCAGGGCTTCGACGGCGAAGGCGGAGGACGCCATGTTCAGGCCGCCGGCCAGGGCAACGGCGATCAGGCCAAGCTGGGATTTCGAGAGTCGAGTCATGGTGCTTCTCCAGATGCAATGGCGCGCTGGGCGCCGGGTCATGCCGCAAGGGCGAATCCCTGGAACGATGCTCTGGAGGGTTTTCCCTGCCGTCGCGGTGTGTCGTTCGGGTAGGGCTATTTCGCCGCAACGATGTATCGCGGGCGTATCGGCGACTGGAGGCTTTTGTATGCGTGTGTCCGCTCAGAGAGCGGCAGATACAAAGCAATACAAGCAGCGGGGATCTGGAGCGGGGAACGCTGCCGATGTCACAGCGGCGGGAAAGGGAAAGGGCCGCAAGGCGGCCCATGCCTGGAGAGGCAGGACGATCAGCCCGCGCGCTTTGCAGCGATGGCGGTAACCTCGACCTTCATGCCCTCCACTGCCAGTTCGGCGATACCCACGGCGGCGCGCACCGGGTAGGGTTTGGCGAAGAAGCTGCAGTACACCTCGTTGAACGCGGCGCGATCGGCCATGCTGGTGAGGTAGATGGTCAGGTGCAGTACGTGGTCCAGGCCGCTGCCGGCCTTTTCCAGGGCGAGTTGCAGGCTGCGCAGGGTAGCTTCGCTCTGGGCCTTGATGTCGCCCAGCTCCAGGCTGCCGTCCTCAAGGGTGGGGATCTGCGTGGAAACCAGCAGGCCGCCGAAGCCGGCGACGTCGGAGGAAATGGATTCGGGGTCCGCGTCGGGGATGAAGGTAGGCGTCATGGGACAAATCTCTGCTGTCGATGAATGGGGCACGTCGCCGCACCAGGTGTGGCGGCCGGGTCGCGCAGCTTAGCCGTATCGCCCCGCCACGCGCCATGTCACCGTGCCCGCAGCCCCCGGAAACAGTGAAATGCCCAGTCCCGATAAAACTTGCGAAGCTGTTGTGTCAACTCGACAAAAGTCCTGATTATTACAATTCAGGATATAGACCTTCTCATAATCCGTGATTTAAACGGCGAACTCTTTGGGCATTATGACGTCGGCTCTTCCGCGTCTGGAGCAATTCGCGGGGGAATTAAAAGCCAGTTAGCTGCAACAATGCCAACGCAACTTCCTGCGATTTTCCGCCGTGGTTAATCCATGTTCGGACTCATTGTGCCTGCCTATAAAAACGTCCGGCTCTCACGCTATTAATCGAGCCGGTCCTCCAAGACTCTAGGGGCAATATCCATGAAGCACCTTAAACGCAGCGCCATCGTGCTCGCTGTTTCCGCCGCCGCCAGCCAGTTCGCCGCTGCCGAGCCCTTCGTCACCGATCAGGCCGATGCCAAGGGCCTCGTCGAGGACGCCAAGCTCGACGTCATGCTGCGCAACCAGTACTACGACCACGACGGCAAGAACGGCTTCGCCGACAACCGCGACTGGACCCAGGGCTTCCTGGCCAACTTCTCCTCCGGCTACACCCAGGGCACCGTCGGCTTCGGCGTGGATGCCTTCGGCTACCTGGGCATCAAGCTCGACGCCGGCCGCGGCCGCGCGGGCACCGGTAACCTGCCGGTAGGCAACGACGGCAAGCCGGACGACGACTACGGCAAGGCCGGTGGCGCGCTGAAGGTGCGCATCTCCAAGACCGAGCTGAAATTCGGTGACATGCAGCCGACCGCTCCGGTGTTCGCCGCCGGCGGCACCCGCCTGATCCCGCAGACCGCTTCGGGCTTCAACCTGCTGAGCAGCGAGATCGAAGGCCTGGACCTGGAAGCCGGGCACTTCACCTCTGGCACCAGCCCGGTCACCACTGCCCGCGACGGAGGCCTGTGGGCGGCCTACGCGGTACGTGAAACCAGCGACGTCGACTTCCTCGGCGGCAAGTACGCGATCAACGACAACCTGAGCGTTTCGCTGTACGGCTCCGAGTTCAAGGACATCTGGCGCCAGTACTACGGCAACCTGAACTGGGTGCTGCCGGTCGCCGATGACCAGTCGCTGGCCTTCGACTTCAACATCTACCGCACCAACGACGAAGGCCGGGCAGAGGCCGGCGAGATCAGCAACACCACCTGGTCGCTGGCAGCCGCCTACTCCTTCCTGCAGGCACACACTGTCACCCTGGCTTACCAGAAAGTGCACGGCGATACGCCGTTCGACTACGTGGGCTTCGGCGACGACGGCGCCGGCGCCACCGGTGACTCGGTATTCCTCGCCAACTCCGTGCAGTACTCCGACTTCAACGGTCCGGGCGAGCGCTCCTGGCAGGTCCGCTACGACCTGGCGATGGACACCTACGGCGTGCCGGGCCTGAGCTTCATGGCCCGCTACATCAACGGTACCGGCATCGACGGCAGCCACGCCGACGCGGATGGCGCCTACGCCGGTCTGTACGGTGAGGACGGCAGCCACCACGAGACCGACCTGGAAGCCAAGTACGTGGTCCAGGGCGGCCCGGCGAAGGACCTGTCCTTCCGCCTGCGCCAGGCGTTCCACCGCGCCAATGCCGACCAGGGCGAGGCGGACAACAACGAGATGCGCCTGATCGTCGAATATCCGCTGTCGATCCTGTAATCGACCCGGATATTTGCCACGATAATTGCGCGGGGCAACTTTCGGATTCGTCTGAATGTTCGCCCCACGTTCGGGTGAGATTATTACGCCCGTACAGAAAGTCTCTTCCCGGAATGACGATTTATCCCGCGGCTGCAACTTTCTAGAATGACCCCATCTTCCCGCTTCCGCATTTTCCCTGCGGAAGACAACTCCTGACGTTGATATTGTGATTGCTCCTTCGACGTCCTTCGAGCCGCTCCTCTGGAGCGGCTTTTTTTATGCCCGCTACTATCGCTCGGCAAACCGCCTGAACAAAAAATGATCGAATCCAACGGCGCGGCGGTCCAACTCTCCGACAGCGTGGTAATCCTCACGCGAACCCCGGAGGCACCTCACCATGAGCGCAATGACCCTCGAAGGCTGGTGCAAGACCACCGCCGAGCAGAAACCCACGCCGCTGGAAGACATCCGCTTCTACCTGACCGACCAGGACCGCCTGCACCTCGAACAGGCCGAGGTCTACCTGCAGGAGAACGGCCAGCGGGAAATGATGGTCGATGCCGACCTCGACACCCTCGATCTGCACATGCCCGAAGGCTACGGGCCGCTGGCGGACTGCATGTTCCGCGTGTACCTGGGCGGAGTGGAACACCGTGGGCAATTCCACCTGGTGGGCCACCGGGCCAGTGATGGCAGCCTGATCTACACCAACGCCGTGCTGATCGACCAGTTGATCAACTGACACCGCCCCTCGCCCGCCGCAGGCCCGGCGGGCGAGCGCGTTCGTCGCTCTTGTCGCCAGCGGACATTGTGGCCGCTCAACTGCCGTGATTTCATAAAGCCACCTGCGTCCGCGTGCCGCATGTCCGGCACGCGACTCAATCCAGAACCACGCCCATCCTCCGTTGAAGAAGCTGCTATCGGATGCGAACTTCCAGTAAACCTGGGGTAAAGGAGCACGGGCGATACGACGGTCTGCTACGTCTCGCCCGCCACGCGGGTGGCGATTGCGCCGTCCTGCTCATCGACATGCACGGCCAGTTGCTCGGCCACCTCGGCATCGAGAGCGCCGTTGCCCTCTCCCTGACCACCCTGCTTTCCCTCGATGCCGCCGCCACGCCCCTGCACCAGCACGGCCGCGAGCTGCACCTGCTCTCCAGCGAAACACTGCGCGACGAGGAAGGCTTTCCACGGGCCCGACTGCTGCTGCTTGGCAATGGCGACAGAGCGCTCAGCCAGGACCAGCAAGCCCTGCTGGCGGACGTGCTGGATCTGGGCGAAGCCCTGCTCGGACGTGCCGGCGCGCCGCAGCGGGAAAGCGAGCGGCGCATGGCCCTGGCGGTTGACGGCAGCGGCACCGGGATCTGGGACCGCCACGTAACCACCGGCCAGATACATTACTCCAGCGCCTGGAAATCACTGCTGGGCTACGCCGACGACGAAATCGGCAGTTGCATCGAGGATGCCTATACCCGCATCCACCCGGACGACCTCGACTATGTGCAAACCGCCATGCGCGACCACTTCGAGGGCCGTACCGAATCCTATGAAGTGGAACACCGGCTGCAGCACAAGGACGGCCACTACCTCTGGGTCTGCAGCCGCGGCAAGGTGGTGGAGCGCGATGCCGCCGGCAATGCCCTGCGCATGCTCGGCACCACCACCGACATCACCGCCCTGCGCGAGGTCGCCGAACAACTGCGCGAAAGCGTGCAATTGCTCACCGACCTGACCAACGAAATCCCCGGCATGGTCTTCCAGTTCCGTCGTTTGCCTGACGGCACCGGCACCTTCCCCTACGTCAGCGCCGGCGTGCTGGACATCTATGGTGTATTGCCCGAAGAGGTTCGCAGTGACTCCAGCTTCCTGCGCCAGGTGATCCACCCGGAAGACCTGGACGCCTGCCTGGCATCCCTGGAGACCTCCGCCCTCCAGATGCAGCCCTGGCGCCACGAGTACCGCGTGATGATTCCCGAACGCGGAGTGTTCTGGCGGCAAGGCAATGCACACCCCAAGCGGATAGAGGATGGCAGCCTGATCTGGCACGGCTTCATCACCGACATCACCGAACGCAAGCGCATCGAAGCCGAGCTGCAACTGCTGGCGACGACCGACTACCTCACCCAGTTGCCCAACCGTGGCCACTTCATGCACCTGATCGAGGCCGAACTGGGCCGCGTGCAGCGAAGCGTGGAGCGCAGCGCGGCAATCCTGATGTGCGACATCGACCACTTCAAGGCGATCAACGACCGTTGGGGCCATGCCGTGGGTGATGAAGCGCTGCGCCACTTCGCCGGCATCCTGGCCCGGGCCATCCGTCGCGTCGACTTCGCCGGCCGCATGGGCGGAGAAGAATTCGCCGTGGTGCTGGGCGACGCCGACCTCGGCAGTGCCGAGGTGTTCGCCCAGCGCCTGCAGCAGCAACTCGCCGACCAGCCGCTGATGCACGCAGGCCAGCGCATACCGCTGACCATCAGCATCGGCGTCGCCGTCCTGGAATCCGGCGACAGTTCCGCCGAGGTCGCCCTCTCCCGCAGTGACAGCGCCTTGTACCGGGCCAAGCAGAACGGCCGTAACCGCGTCGAATGCCACTGACGGCAAACCCGCGAGGCAGAGCGCGCCGCCCGGCGCGCCTGTGGATGATCCCGCACAGCGCCATGAAAAAATGTGCAGAATTTTTCACCATTAGCGCCGAACGTTTTAAATAATGGACTTTTCAGGACGCACAGCTATTTGAAAATATCATTCAAATACAATCACTTAAAATAATTGTCAGACAAGATATCGGCCATTATTTTTGACGCCCTCCGTCGAATTCGTTTGACATATTTAACGGCTCTGGCAGGCTGGTAGGCAGGTTTCGACCGGGAAACTTCGCCTTCTGTGCGCTCCCGGCAGTGCTCGAGGCCTCAGGTAGCGCGCCTTTCCGCTGCGCGCCTGCACAAAAACGATGGGCTGCAGCCCGTCCAAAGGTGACATATGTCCAACAGCAACATTGGCAATAAGAAACAGACCCTCCGAAAACCCGTCGTCCTGATGTCCATGGGCAGCCAAGAGCGCAAAGGCCACGACTATCAGGTAATGACCCACAAATACATCGTGCCCCTGGTCGAACAGTCCGATTGCGTGCCGGTACTGGTACCGACCTGCTGCGGCATCGAAGACCTCGAGCAATACCTGGACATGGCTGACGGTGTGTACCTGACCGGTGCCGGCAGCAACATCGATCCGACCCTGTATGGCCAGGAGAACGAGACTCCCGGCAAGGGCCAGGACAAGGACCGCGACAACTTCGACATCCCCCTGATCAAGGCCGCCATCGCGCGTGGCCTGCCGATCTTCGGCATCTGCCGCGGAATGCAGGAAATCAACGTGGCCCTGGGCGGCGATATCTACCAGAAGGTCTACGCAGAACCCGGCTTCAATGACCATCGCGAGAATCCCGAAGACCCGGTCGACGTGCAGTACAGCCCGGCCCACGGCGTTCGCCCGAAAGCGGGCAGCTGGTTGCAGCAGCTGCTGGGTGACGAGATCCGCGTCAACTCGCTGCATGGCCAGGGCCTGAAGAACCTCGGCAAGGGCATCGAAGCCATCGCCCACGCCGAAGACGGCCTGGTCGAGGCGATCCATGCGCCGACCCTTTCCTCCTTCCTCTTCGCGGTGCAGTGGCACCCGGAATGGCAGGCGGCGAAGAACCCCGACTCGGTGAAGATCTTCCAGGCTTTCGGCGATGCTTGCCGTCAGCAGGTGAAGAAGAAGCAGGCGCGCCAGCTGGCTGCCTGATTCGCTTTCCGCGTCATGAAAAAGCCCGGCCTTGTGCCGGGCTTTTTCTTTGGCGATCCCGACTGCGACATACCCGCTCATCGATGGGTATCGCGTCGCTCCACACCATCCTGCGCCCGGTTCCACCGGCCATGATGGAGCGAGGTCGCAGGATGGGTGGAGCCTGGGCGATACCCATGCGGAAAACGTCATCAGCCGCGCGAATGGCGCACCCTGCACGCCCTTGAGGGCGCATCGGGCTAACCTTGGCGGTCAGCGATTACGCTTGACCGACCAAGGAACTGCCATGAGCAACGATCTTTTCTCCCTCGCCGGCAAGACCGTGCTGGTCACCGGCGCCTCCAGCGGTATCGGCGCCCATCTGGCCCGCGTGGCTGCACAGGCTGGCGCCCGCGTAGTGCTCGCGGCGCGGCGCACCGAGCGGTTGGCGCAGCTTGCACAAGCCATTCAAGCCGAGGGCGGCGAGGCACACGCCGTGGTACTGGACGTGACCGATCGTGCCAGTGTCGAGGCCGCGTTCGACAGCGCCGAGGCGCAGTTCGGCGTGGTCGACGTGGTGCTGAACAATGCCGGCATCGGCAACGGCCAACGCGCTCTGGAAGTCAGCGAGGAAGACTGGCGCGCCATGCTCTCCACCAACCTCGACGGCGTCTGGCGCGTCGCCCAGTGCGCAGCGCAACGCCTGGCCAAGGCCGGGCGCGGCGGCAGCATCGTCAACATCGCCTCGATCCTCGGCCTGCGCGTGGGCGGCGGCTACAGCCACTACTGTGCGGCCAAGGCCGGCGTGGTGCAGCTGAGCAAATCCCTGGCGCTGGAACTGGCGCGCTTCAACGTGCGGGTCAACGCCATCGCACCGGGTTACTTCAAGACCGAGATGAACGACGCCTACTTCGACAGCGACAAGGGCCAGGCGTATATCCGCGACACCGTCCCGATGCGCCGCCTGGGCCAGCTCAAGGAACTGGAAGGCCCCTTCCTGCTGCTGGCCAGCGAGGCCGGCGCCTTCATGACCGGTGCCGTGCTGGCGGTGGACGGCGGGCACCTGGTGAGCAGCCTCTAGCTACTCGCCCAACTCGAGAATCCGCTGTTCGAGGAAGCGCCGTTCCGGCTCCAGCCTGGCCAGCGCCAGTGCGCGCTGATAGGCCTCGCGCGCCTCGGCGCGCCGCTCGAGCCGGCGACAGAAGTCAGCGCGGGCGGCGTAGGCCAGGTGGTAATCCTGCAAATCGCCACGGGCGAGGATCGCATCCACCTGCGCCAGCCCGGTTGCCGGCCCGTCACGCATGGAAAGCGCCACAGCGCGGTTGAGCTCGATCACCGGCGAGGGTTGCATCGCCAACAGGATGTCATAGAGGCCGACGATTTCCGCCCAGTCGGTACTGGCCATGTCCGGCGCGGCGGCATGTACCGCCGAGATCGCCGCCTGCAAGGTGTAAGGGCCGGCGCGCCGGGTCGCCAACGCCGAGCTGATGAGCTGCTGGCCCTCGGCAATCAGCGCACGGTTCCACCTCGTGCGGTCCTGGTTTTCCAGGAGCACCAGCTCACCTTCATCGCCCGTGCGCGTTTCGCGTCGCGATTCATGCAGCAGCATCAGCGCCAGCAAGCCCATCACTTCGGCTTCGGGTAGCAGTTCGAGCAGTTGCCGGCCAAGACGTATGGCTTCAGCCGACAAGTCGGTACGGGTCAACGAGTCGCCGGCGGAGGCCGAGTAACCCTCGTTGAACACCAGGTAAATGACCCGAAGCACGCTGGCAAGACGCTCGGGCAGCTCCGCCGCTTCCGGAACCTGATAAGGAATCTGCGCATCGCGAATCTTCGCCTTGGCGCGCACGATGCGCTGGGCGATGGTCGAGGGCGTCGCGAGGTACGCGCGGGCGATCTCTTCGGTCTTCAGGTCGCAGACCTCGCGCAGGGTCAACGGCACCTGGGCGTCTGCCGGCAAGGCCGGGTGGCAGCAGGTGAAGATCAGGCGCAGACGATCATCCTGAACGCTCTCGTCCGCCAGCTCCTCCACCGATTGAGCGTCGACTTCCAACTGCTCGGCGATCTGCACCAGGGAGGCATCGAAACGCGAGCGCCGACGCAAGCCGTCGATGGCCTTGAAACGCCCGGCGGAGACCAGCCAGGCGCGCGGGTTGGCCGGCACGCCGTCGCGCCGCCACTGGTCCACGGCGGCGACGAAGGCTTCATGCAGGGCTTCCTCGGCCAGGTCGAAATCCCCCAGCAGACGGATCAGCGTCGCTAGCACGCGGCGGGATTCGCGGCGGTAGATATCGTCGACGACATCGCGCAAGGCCTGAGGGGCGTATTCATGCATGGGAAGCGTCGGTCCGTGGGCAGCAAAGGTACGCCTATCCTGCACGGATTTTCGGTCAATCAGGAACAGTTCGGACAGAGAGCTCGTTGCATGGCGTTGGGTCGGACATTGTGCGTTTCACCTTCCCAGGTTCCATTCACCACACCGCGAGGAGAACGCGACGTAGCGTGGCGAATGGCGAGTTTCAGAAACGTCTTAACGCGTGTACCGACAGACGGCGGCTCTAATAACCGAAAGCTCCAGTTCGAGAGCTTTTCAAGATCCAGCGAGTAACGTGCCTTGGCCATCTTTGGAAAACTAGCAGACTTCTCTGTCAGGGAAATCCTCTCCGTCATCGGTGGGCGGTCCGGCAATCTCTTGATCGAAAACGACGGGGGCCATCGCCTGCGCGTGCACCTGTCCGGTGGACGCATCACCCATGTCAGCTTTGAGCGCACGCTCGAGTCTTCCCACGAAATCTCACTGCTGCTCAAGCGCCTGGGCGAAGCCCAGGGCTCCTTCCACTTCGACAACCATCCGGACGATTCCGCCCCCTGCGGTTCGCTGTCACTTAACTGGGAAGAACTGCTGCTGCCCGCGGAAAGCGAGCGCCCGACCGACGAGCTGCCGCATCCGCAGACCCGCTTCATGCTGATCAAGGGGCGAAACGTGAAACTGCCCCACGCCCTCAACGAGTTCCTCGTGCGCAGCAGTCACTTGCTGGAGCGCGGCACCAGCGCCGAGCATCTGAGCGGCAAGCTGGGCATGCCGCTGGAAACCGTGCAGCTGCACCTCAAGCAGTTGCGCGAGGTGAAGAAGATCTGGCCCGTCCGCGCTTACTCGGAACACCAGCATGCCCCTCACACCCAAGAAAAAAACTCCCTCGCCAAACGCCTGCTGGGACGCTTTCTGAAATGAAATCGATCGTGAAAATCCTGGTTTCGGGCCCGGTTGGCGCCGGGAAAACCACCCTGATCCGCACCCTCTCGACCATCCCTGTGGTCAACACCGACGAGCTCAGCAGCGAGCAGATCGGCAAGAGCCAGACGACCGTGGCCCTGGACTTCGGCCAGATGGATCTGGGTGACATCAGCCTGCACCTGTTCGGCACGCCCGGCCAAAGCCGCTTCGACTTCATGTGGGAAGTCCTCAGCGAAGGCGCATTCGGCATGCTCCTGCTGGTCGCCTGCAACCGCCCGGGAGACTTCCCCAACGCCCGGCGCATTCTCGAATTCGTCACCAGCCGCCACCCCATTCCCTTCCTCATTGCCCTGACACACGGCGATGTCGCCACCGACGCATGGATGCCGGAAGACATCGCCGCCTACTTCGGCATACCCGCCGGGCAGGTCGTCTCGATCAATCCCGAAGTCCGGGAGAGTGCCGAACTTGCCCTCATTCAGTTGGTACGCCAGCTGTGCATCTAACGACAGAAAACGCTTCTCGGGAGGAGGTTTCACCATGAGTAAACAATCGGAGTTACTGGCGGCGCTCGATCGCCTGAACAAAGCGATTCCCTCGATCAAGGGCAGCCTGCTGAGCACGCTGGATGGCATTTCCATCGTTCAGGTCATCAATGATCAGGCAGTCGACCCCGCTCGCGTCGCCGCCATGTCCGCCACCGCCATCGGCGTCGGCAAGCGCATCAGCGAATCGCTGAAAGTCGGCAGCACCCGGGAGATCAGCCTGCAGGCCAGCGAAGGCCGAGTGTTCATCTACCTGGTGGGCAACAAGGCCTGCCTGTCGCTGGTCACGCTGCCCGACAGCAATACCGGCCTCATTCAGCTCGAAGTGTCCGACACCATCGAGCAACTGAACGCAATTCTTTAAAAAGAGCAGACCATGAGCGAAGACCGCAAGAGCTGGGAGACCAAGAACGAGTTCATCGTCAAGGAGCTTCTGCAACTGATCGATATCTCACCGGAAGAGTGCGCCGTGCTGGCCAGCCTGCAGCCGCAGGCGAAAGCAGCTGCCGAGCAGTTGGTGGTGGATTTCTATGACCGCCTGCTCAAGCACGAGGCGACCCGCGAGTTCATCACCGACAGCAAACGACTGGGCACGACGCTGGCGGCCTGGTTCACCGAACTGTTCGGCGGCCAGTACGACGACGCCTACGCACTCAAGCGCCTGAACATCGGCATGGTCCATGTCCGGATCGGCCTGCCGGTGCGCTACCCGCTGGCGATGCTCGACGTCATCGCGCTGCATGGCGAAAAGGTTGCCGCCAGCAAGGGGCCGGGGGCCATCGCCGCCTTCCGCAAGATCCTGGCACTGGACGTGGCCACCTTCAACCAGTCCTACGAAAGCAACCAGCTCAGCCACCTGGCGGAACTGACCGGCAGCGAGCGCCTGGCCCGCCGCCTGCTCGCCGGCATGTAACGAGCCGAGCCGGCCAGCCTCGCCGGCGAGGCGGTCGAAGCGATGGATCGCTTCACCCGCAGGAAGAGGAGACCGGGCCAGCACCGCCTCAACCGGCTTGCTCCAAGCCCTTCCCGGGAAGGAGAGGGCTACGGAGAAGGCGCGTTTTTGCAGGAACGCGCCGGCTCCTGCCGATACCGGTTCGGCCAACCTCAAGGCTTGGCATCGAACAACAGTTTCCCCGTCGCTGGATCGAACGGAATGGAGAAGTGCTCGTGGGCGATCTTCCACTGCCCCGCCTCGCGCCGCAGGCCCACCGTCACCCGCGCCCAGGAGGCGTTGTGCTGGCCCTTGTCGTCGGTGCCGCCACAGTAGGCGAGGTAATGCCCGAAGGCCGTCTCGCTACCCCTCTCGAAGCTCAGCTGGTGAATCTCGAAGGTGGTTTCCTTGCACATCTGCGTGCAGTCGCGCCAGTGGCTGGCATAGGCCTCGACGCCCTGGAATTGCAGTTGCTTCACCGCATCGAAGGCGAGGATGTCACGGGTGTAATGGCGGGTGATGCCTTCCACGTCGCAGGCGCGCACGGCTTGCAGCCAGCTCTCCAGCAGCGCGTGAAGCTCGGCGTGGCCAGCGTTCATTTCAGCGGCAGTCATGGGATCTCTCCTGCTCAGGCTTCAGGAACCGCAGCAGTTGGGCGACTGCGGGGATTCGTCGTATTCGTCATGGAAGCGCGTCCAGTTCATGCCCTTGCCCTGGTAGTCGGGCATGCCGCCCCAGCCTTCGCCACGCCCCAGCGGTGTGAGGTCGAGCAGGTGGTAGGTGAGCAGCGGCGCTTCCAGCCCGCGACCGTAGGTCGAGTAGCTGTGGAAAACCTGGTCGCCGTCGCGCAGGAACACGCTCATGCCTGGCTGCTCGCCGCGCACATGGTAATCCTGGCCCAGGCTCTCCAGCTCCGCCTTGTCGCGATAGTTGTATTCGACCGGCGCGACGGACTCGTCGACGCTGACGTGGAAGTCATAGTTGAAGTCGCTGCCAAAGGACGAATACCAGGGGAACTGCCAACCCATGCGGGCACGGAATGGCGCTATCTCCTCCAGCGGTGCGCGGGACACCATGGCGAAGGTGGTGCCACGGGCGTGCAGGTGCTCCAGGCGGCCAAGATTGTCGATCAGGTAGGAGCAGCCCTCGCAGCCCAGCCCCGTGTCGCGATGGAACATGAAGTGATAGACGATCAGCTGCGGCCTGCCCTCGAACAGGTCGAGCAGGCGCAGCGGGCCGTGTGCGCCTTCGAAGCGGTAGTCCCTGTCGATACGCACCACCGGCAGCTCGCGGCGCTGAGCGTTGAGCGCGTCGCGGGCCTGAGTGGCGGCCTTTTCCTGCTCCAGCAGACGTATCCGCGCCTGGCGCCAGGCAGCCTGGGAAACAACGCGGGGAAAATCTTGATTGGCCAGTTTCATGTTGCACGCTCCTGGGGACGCTCCTGAGAAAGCCCCCGTTGCTCGTTGGGCCGGGCGCGGCGCTTGCCGCGCAGACGGGTGACGGCGAAGGTACTGACGCCGCCGGCGGAAAGGACACTGGTCACGGCCAGCGTCAGGGTCGATACGCACAGAGGGCACATGGCTCGCCTCCTTCAGGTTGCCGCTTGCATCAGCCCTTCTCGGCCAGCACCTTGAGGTTGGCCAGGCCCGCCTCGAAGTCCTTGCCGACCATGCGGTCCACATCGATGAACAGGTGCATGATCTTCGCCACGAAGGGCACCGGGCCGAACATCGCCCAGGTCACCTCGGTGCCGCCCTCGCGCGCTACCAGGGTGAACTCGGCGGTGTTGCTGGCCTTGAATGGTTTGAGGAAATCCAGGGCGATGGTGGTGCGGCGGCCAGGGGCGTTCTCGACGATCTCCATCCGCCCTGAGCCGGCCTTGCCGTTGCCGTCCCAGGCATAGACCGCGCCGCGGCCTTTCTCGGCGCCGGAAAGGGTGCGCTGCATACCCGGATCGAGTGCTTCGTAGGGCGACCATTGCCGCCACCGGTGGAAGTCCTCGATATAACCCTGGACCTTTTCCGGCGGCGCCTGGATGCGCAGGCTGCGCTCCACGCGGAAGGTGTCCGGGCGATTCGCCGCCAGCACCAGGACCGCCGACACGGCCAGTACCACCACCAACGCCATCCACTTGAGCATTCCATTCTCCCGCTGTTGCTTTCATAGGAAACGCCGGGCCTCAGCGCCCGGCGAAGTGACGGTCCCAGTCGCGCACCGGGCGGATTTCCACGGCGCCGAGGCGGCCGCTGGGAATCCTCTGCGCGACCTGCAACGCCTCGTTGAGGTCGCGGGCATCGATCAGCACGAAGCCACCGAGGTACTCGCGGGTCTCGGCGAACGGCCCGTCGGTGATCGACAGCCCCTGATCCCCGTGGCGCAACGTGGTCGCGCGCGCCACCGTCTCCAGCGCCTCGGAGGCGAGCACCCGGCCGGCACGGCGCTGGTATTCGTCATTGGCGAAACACTCGTCCATCAACCGCCGGTATTCGGGGCCGGACAGGCTGGAGAGGCGCTGGTCGTCCACGTAGATCAGGCAGAGGTACTTCATGGTCGTCTCCCCACGCAGTGCGCTGGCTGTTACCCCATAGTCGAAGCGCGCAGGCGGGAATCGACAAGCGGGAAAAAGTTTTTTCGTGCGACAGGTGACCATGCTCCGCTGAACCTCACCCAAGCGCTCTGCCTCGGGCTTGAGCACCGCTCGTCAGGCAACGGACCCACGCCTGCTTGCGCTTTCAGATTCGTCTCAGAGCGTTTCTGACACCGCACAGGGAAGATTGACGCGGGAAAAACCTGACCATGGAGCTCAAGAGAATGAAACTTCACGCAACCGCCCTGGCTATCGCAGCGACCCTCGCTGTGCCGGGACTTGCCTTCGCCGCCAACACCATCAACTTCAGTGGTGAAGTGACCGACCAGACCTGCTCGGCCGTCGTCGATGGCAACACCGATCCCACCGTCATCCTCGACAGCGTGCCGGTCAGCGCCCTGAACGGTGCCGTCGGCCAGACCACCGGCGAGACCAGCTTCACCCTGCAACTGACCGGTTGCGCCGCCCCCAGCGGCGCCGACGAGCACTTCACCACCCTGTTCCAGGCCACCAACGCCACCGCCTCGGGCAACCTGACCAACACCGCTTCCAGCGGTGCGACCGGTGTAGCCCTGCAACTGCTCGACGGCCCGGCCGGCACTCCGGTGAACCTGGCGGGCGGCGCTGCCGTGGCAGCCGGTGACATCGTCCTGGCCGACGGTGAAACCAGCGCCAGCTACGACTATGCGGTGCAGTACATCTCCGAAGCGACCACTGTGACCCCTGGTCCGGTACTCGGCTCGGTGACCTACACCCTGCGCTACGAGTGATACCCCGCGGCACCGCCCCCCGGTGCCGCTTCCCCCCATTGCGCCGCGTCGTTCAGGGGTGACCGCCCGCGGAACGATCCGGCAAGACAGGTGAACCGGATGAACGCCCTCCCACTTCGCGCGGCGACGCTCGCCCTCGCCCTGCTGGCATCCTTCACCGCCACGCTCGCCCAGGCCAGCGTGGTGATCACCGGCACCCGTGTCATCTACCCCGGCGACGCTCGGGAAAAGACCGTGCAGATGACCAACAAGGATGGTTTCCCCAACGTCATCCAGGCCTGGATCGACGTCAACGATCCCGCCTCCACGCCGGACACTGCCAAGGCGCCATTCGTGGTGAACCCCTCGGTGTCGCGCCTGGCGCCCGGCAGCGGCCAGTCCCTGCGCATCCTCTACACCGGCTCCGGTCTGCCCCAGGACCGCGAATCGCTGTTCCACCTCAACGTGCTGCAGATTCCGCCGCGCAACGCCGCCAAGGCCGACCAGAACCAGATGCTGCTGATGCTGCGCAACCGCCTGAAACTGTTCTATCGCCCGGCGGGTATCGCCGGCAGCCCGGAGCAGTTGCCCGAGAAGCTGCGATTTTCGCTGGTGCAGAACGCTGGCAACTGGAGCGTGAAGGTCGAGAACCCCACCGGCTACCACGCCTCCTTCGGCGGCGCGACGCTCAGCGTCGGCGAGCGCCAATGGCCGCTGCAACCGAGCATGGTCGCTCCCATGGGCCAGGCCCAATGGCAGGCGCAGAAGCCCTCGGCATTGCCCGCCGGCCCTGCGCGACTGTCCGCCCTGCTGATCAACGATTACGGCGCAAGAGTGGAACTTCGCCATGATCTGCCGCGTTGACCTCGGCCTTGGACCGCGGCTGCCCTTCGCCCTCGGATCACTCGCCATGGTGGCCGCTGGCCTGGCCCAGGGCGATGCGGACTACCGCTTCGACGACAACCTGCTGATGGGCTCGGGCCTCGCCGGCGGCAGCCTCGAGCGCTTCAACCGCGCCGACCAGGTGGACCCCGGCACCTATCACGTCGATCTCTACCTCAATGGCCAGTACGCCACCCGTGCCGAAGTGGAAATGCGCCAGCGCGGCGAGCGGACCGAGCCCTGCTTCAGCGAACGCTTCCTGCGCCAGAGCCTGGGTACGCGTCCCGACCCGAAGGCCGGCAAGGACGACCAGGGCATCTGCCTCTGGCTCACCGAGCGCCTGCCCGACTCGACCTGGAACCTCGACACCGCGCGCCTGCGCCTGGACCTCTCGGTGCCCCAGGCGCTGCTCGACATCAAGCCGCGCGGCTACGTCAGCCCGGACGAGTGGGACGCCGGCAGCACCATGGGCTTCGTCAACTACGACGCCAACCTCTACCGTTCGAGCTTCGAAGGCTCCAGCAGCGGCGGCGATTCGGACTACGGCTACCTCGGCCTGAACGGCGGTGTGAACCTCGGCCTGTGGCGCCTGCGCCACCAGTCCAACTACACCTACTCCAGCTACGCGGGGAATACCCGCAGCGACTGGAACAGCATTCGCACCTACGCTCAGCGCGCGCTCCCCGGCCTGCGCAGCGAACTGACCCTGGGCGACAGCTACACCGAGGGCAATCTGTTTGGCAGCCTGGGCTACCGCGGCGTACGCGTGGCCACCGACGACCGCATGCTGCCCGACTCACAGCGCCAGTACGCGCCCCAGGTGCGCGGCACCGCGAACAGCAATGCGCGGGTGGTCATCAGCCAGAACGGCCGGAAGATCCACGAAACCACCGTGGCGCCGGGCCCCTTCGTCATCGACGACCTCTACGGCACCGCCTACGACGGTGATCTGGACGTCCAGGTGATCGAGGCCGACGGCAGCGTCTCGCGCTTCTCCGTGCCCTTCTCCGCCGTGCCAGAATCCATGCGCCCCGGCCTCTCGCGCTACAGCGCCACGGTCGGGCAGGCGCGCCAGTATGGCGACGGCAACGACCTGTTCGGCGACCTGACCTACCAGCGCGGCCTGACCAACGCCCTCACCGCCAACCTCGGCGCGCGCGTCGCCGAGGACTACCTGGCGCTGCTCGGCGGCGGCGTGCTGGCGACGCCCTACGGCGCCTTCGGCATGAACACCACCTTCTCCAGCGCCACCGTGGAGAACAACCAGCGCAAGCAGGGCTGGCGCGTCGGCCTGAACTACAGCCGGACCTTCCAGCCGACCCAGACCACCCTGACCCTGGCCGGCTACCGCTACTCCACCGAAGGCTACCGCGACCTCGGCGATGCCCTCTCGGCACGCGATGCCAGCGACCATGGCGACACCTGGGACTCGAGCAGCTACAAGCAGCGCAACCAGTTCACCCTGCTGGTCAACCAGGGCCTGGGGCAGTACGGCAACCTCTACCTGTCCGGCTCCACCGCCGACTACTACGACGGCAAGAGCCGCGACAGCCAGCTGCAGGTCGGCTACTCCAACACCTGGCGGCAGCTCAGCTACAACCTCTCCTATTCGCGCCAGCAGACCACCTGGTACCGCGACGTGAATGACGACTACGACCCGTCGCAGCCGCCGCAGTACAACCTGCAGCACGGCAGCAACCGCAACAACACCCTGACCCTGAGCGTATCGATGCCGCTGGGCTCCACCAGCCGCGCGCCGAACCTCAGCGCCATGGCCTCGCGGCGCTCCGGCGACACCAGCGGCAGCACCTACCAGACCGGCCTCAACGGCACCCTGGGCGAAGACCGTACGCTGAGCTATTCGCTCTCCGCCGGGCGCGACAGCGAAGGCCAGGGCACCGACTTCAACGGCAGCCTGCAGCAGCAGACCTCGGTCGCCACGCTCAACGTCGGTTATGCCGAAAGCGCCAGCTACCGCCAGGTCAACGGCGGTATGCGCGGCGCGGCGGTGCTGCATAGCGGCGGCCTGACCCTGGGCCCCTACGTCGGCGATACCTTCGCCCTGGTGGAAGCCAAGGGCGCCAACGGTGCCGGTGTGCGCGGCGGCCAGGGCGCACGGGTCGACAGCAACGGCTACGCCGTGGTGCCCTCGCTCTCGCCCTATCGCTACAACCCCATCAGCCTCGACCCGCAAGGCATCGACGAGAACGCCGAGCTGGTGGAGACCGAACGCAAGATCGCGCCCTACGCCGGCGCTGCCGTGCGCGTCGAGTTCAAGACCCTGACCGGCCACCCGCTGCTGATCCAGGCCAGGCTGCCCGATGGCCAGCCGCTGCCGCTGGGCGCCGACGTGCTCGACGGCAATGGCGTGAACATCGGCATGGTCGGCCAGGGCGGGCAGGTTTATGCCCGTGCCGAAGGCGAACAGGGCCGGCTGCGCGTGCAATGGGGCGAGCGGGCGGAAGACAGCTGCTTGCTCCCGTACGACTTGAAGGGCGCCAACCTCGACCAGGTGCTGGTGCGCCTGCAGGCAACCTGCCTACCGGAGGCTTCATGAATCCCATCCTGCGCAGCCTGCCGCTGCTCGCCCTGCTGCTTGCGCCAACGGCCTGGGCCACCTGCTACAAGGTCACCAGCGTGGGCACAGCCACTACCACGCTGACCTACCAGATCCGCCCAGGCGAAGGCGTCGCCGGTGCCTGGCCGGGCGACGGCGCCTGCGATACCTGCAATGGCTCCCTCGGCCTGCCCAGCGTGATCAACGTCAGCGATGCCAGCTTCCAGCCCGACGGCACCCTGATCGCCAGCGCCGTGTCACCCATCACCCAGTACGGCAACTCCGCCGGCTACGACGCCGAGCGCGTGTTTTTCCGCTGCGCACCGGGAGACGCGGTCTACGAGATGTTCTCCACCAATGCCGACGACCTCTACAGCGGTTGGTACCAGGGCGGCGACAGCGTGGGCAACTCCATCGGCCTGCAATCCGCCTACCGCACCGCGTGGCCCAATGTGCTGCTGCGCCTGACCCACGTGGAAACCGGCCAGTACTTCACCGATGTCTGGCGCGAGCGTCAGCTCAGCGGGCTGGACATCGACTCGCGCGGTTTCCAGCTGGTCAAGGCGAAGAACCTCAGTGCAGTGCGCGCCGAACTCTTCAGGGCACCGCTGGAGACCACCCAGGGTTATTCGCCGAATACGAAATCGCAGCTGTATGGCCGCACCCAGCCCGCCGGCTACATCGCCATCAAGGGGCCGGGTCTGAACTACCCCAACGTCGGCCAGACCCACTACGCCAACTACAGCGGCTGGCATTACAACTGGCCGGGGGCCATCGGCCTGTACGGTGACGTGACACTCAAGCGCTACCCGACCTGCGCCGTCACCAATGTCACGCCGCACGTGGTGTTTCCATCGATCTCCATCGGCGAGATCAATGCCGGAGCCAACCGCGAAATGCCCTTCCAGGTCGACTTCAAATGCCAGAGCGGCGTGCTCAGCAGCACCACCCCCAGCACCAGCCAATCGGGCACCAGTGGCACCGCGCTGGGCATCAAGGTCTCCGCCGGCGCGCTGGCCGCCTCCTCCGGGCTCGGGTTGGTCAATGCCAGCGGCGGACTGTCCTATCTGGTTTCCGACCGCTACGGCGAACCGGGCATGGCCCAGGGCGTCGGCATCCGCCTGCTGCGCAACGGCAGCGCGATGAACCTGCTGGCCAGCGAGGATTCCGCCAACGGCAGCAACGCCGAAGCGCGTGGCTGGTACCCGGTAATCGGCAACGCCTCGAACAAGACCGGCGAAGTGGGCGGCATCTCCCAGTACAGCGAGACGTTCCGCGCCCGCCTGGAAAAGCTCAGCCTCGGCAGCAAGCCCACCGTCACCCCTGGCCGCGTGGAGGCCACCGCGCAGGTGGTGATCCGTGTCCAGTAGCTGGCTGCGCGCCGCCCTGCTCGGCCTGGCGATAGTGGCAGGGACCAGTGCCCATGCCGGCGTCACCGCCGAACGCACGCGGGTCATCTTCGAGCAAGGCAAGCGCGAGACCTCGCTGGCACTGGTGAACCAGAACAGCTACCCGGTCATCGTGCAGACCTGGATCGACGACGGCGACCTCGACAGTGCACCGCAGACCGCCCAGGCGCCGATCATGCCGCTGCCGCCGGTGTTCCGCCTGAACCCCGGCCAGCAGCGCAGCCTGCGCCTGCTCCATACCGGGGAAAAACTCCCCACTGACCGCGAATCGCTGTACTGGCTCAACCTCTACGAGATTCCACCGCAGTCCAACGAGCCCCTGGCCGAAGGGCAGTCGCGCCTGACCGTCACGCTGCGCACCCAGATGAAGGTCATCTCCCGGCCGCACTCGCTGGCGAAAGACGCTAAAGAGGCTCCGCGCCAGCTGGTTTTCCGGCGGGCCGGCAATTCCGTGCAGGTGGAAAATCCCACCGCCTACTTCATCACCCTCGCCGGCGCCGAAGTACGCCAGGGCAACACAGGTTCACTGCTGCCGGCCGAACTGCTCCCGCCATTTTCGCAGCGCATGTTGACGCCCGCGCAGGGCTTGCCGGCGAACGCTGGAGAGGTGCGTTACCTGTGGATCGACGATGGCGGGAACAGCCAGCAGGGCGAGGCCGAGCTGCGCTGAGAGAGAGGCACCCGTCCGTGCCAGCTGACGCCATCGTTTGTTTCTGCACCGAACAGTCCCCTCTCCCGCTTGCGGGAGAGGGTTAGGGTGAGGGGCTCTTGATCTGGCAGGTGCGGAGCCTCAGGAAGAGGACAGTTGGCCTACCATGGACTTCAGCATCGGGGCAGTTCGCGAGCAAGCTCGCTCCTACAGGCGCATCCTGGGCCCGGCTTACTGGAACAGATTGGCCATCACGCAGAACGTCAGCAGTGCCTGGTCGGTGTCCACGTCCAGCTTGCGCATGGCGGAGATCTTCTGCGCGCTCACGGTCTTCACGCTGCGGTTGAGGAGCAGGGCGATATCGCGCACGCTCATCCCCGATACGAAATGGCGCAGCACCTCGTACTCCTTCACCGACAGGCTGGCGATGCGTCCCTCCACGTCGTCCCCGCTGGCCATCACGCTGTTCGAGGACTGCATGCCCGGCCCACGATAGATGCGGTCCTGGGTTAACGCCTTGAGCGCCACCAGGATCTCGTTGAGGTCACCGTTCTTCAGGATCACCCCCGAGACCCCCAGGTCGTAGAGGCTGGAGAGGATCAGCGGGTTGGACAGCATGGTGAGAATCAGGATGCGCGTGTCGGGGAAGTTGCGCAGCAGGTACTCGATCAGCTTGATCCCGTCGCCATAGGTCTGGTCGCCCGGCATGTTGTAGTCGGTGATGACGATGGCCGGGCGCTGCTCGCGGTACAGGGCCACCAGCTCGCTGGAGTTGTGCGCCTCGCCGATCACCTCGAAGCGATCGTCCCTCTCGATCACCTCGCGAACGCCCATCAGGACGATGGGATGGTCGTCCGCTAGTGCCACTCTGACTTTTTCCATGAGTTTCTTGAGTCCCAACGTTTGCGATCGTCGGTCGGCCACAGGGCACGACCACTATTCCAGAGTAGCCCCGGTTTCCGGACAGGCTCTCAGAGGCTGGCCAGGGCCGCCTCGATTCGTCCCAACAGTATGGTCACCGCCGCGGACAGTTCCGGCCCGGCGGGCTGCGCAATCAGCGCCTCCTCCACCGCACCGCAGGCATCACTGAGACCATGGGCCTGGACCACAGCCAGCGCGCCGCGCAGGCGGTGCACCTGCTGACGGACGGTGGCCAGGTCACCGGCCTGCAAGGCATCGGTTACGCCCTGCATATCCTGGCGCATGGTACGCAGGAACAGGTCGTGCATCTTTTCCGAGACCTGAATGCGGTCCTGTGCCGGCGCCACGGGCGTCTCTTGGCTTTCCGGCGGTTCGACCGCAGCATGGCCGCAAACCTTGAGCAGCCCGTCATGCAGCGTACGCAGGCTCATCGGCTTGACCAGCCAGGCATTCATGCCCACCGCCATGCAGCGCTCGCCCTCCTCGCGCAGGGCGTTGGCAGTGACGCCGATGATCGGCAGCCAGCTATCTTGCCGGCGCAGTTCCCCCACCAGTTCATAGCCATTCATCACCGGCATGTTCACATCGGTCAGCAGCGCATCAAAGGCGCCCGGCGCCCAGCGCTGCAAGGCCTCGCGGCCGTTGCTGGTGAGCGTGACGCGGCACCCCAGCTCTTCCAGCTGTTCCTTGAGCAGCGCCTGGTTGATCGGGTTGTCCTCGGCCACCAGTACCCGCAGGCCCAGCTTGCCCAGCCGGGCAACGCGCGGCGTCTGTCGGACCTCGCCATCCCCTCCCTGTTGCGCCAGGCGCAAGGCCTGGGCAATGCCGGCGAGGTGATAGAGACTGACCTCCCAGCCCTGCGCCGAGGCCTGTGGCTGCGCACCGGCCTCGGTCAGTGCGCAGACCCGCGCCCCGTTCCATAGAGGCTCATCTTCGGCACTCAGCAGGTCCAGCAGCACCGCGCCGGGCGGAACGGCCGGCGGCAGTTCGTCCTGAACCAGCGCCGAGCCTCCCCAGCACTCGATCCACGCCGCCAGACTCTGTGCCAGCTCCTTCACCGGTGCCCGCACGTAGATCGGTTGCGGCAACAGGGATGAGCCATCGACCAGCGGTTGCACGCGCTCCAGAATCGGCAGTGCGAGGGTGAAGGTGAAGCTGCTGCCCAGCCCGGTTTCGCTCACCACGCGCAGTTGGCCGCCCATCAACTGGCTGAGCCGCGCGCAGATCGACAGCCCCAGGCCGGTGCCGCTGACAGTGTGCTCATGGCCATGGGCCTGGTAGAAGGGCTCGAACAGACGCTGCTGCTGGGCGTCGGACATGCCGATGCCGGTATCCGTCACCTGCCACTGCAGGCTTGTTTCGCCAGCCTCACCGATGACGGTACGCAAGCGCAGCACCACACGGCCGATGTCGGTGAACTTCAGCGCATTGCTCAGCAGGTTGGCGAGAATCTGCCGGATGCGCACCGCATCGCCGCGCACCAGCCCCGGGACGTTCGCATCGATGCAGGCGTAGAGCTGCAACTGCTTGCCCTCGGCCACTCCAGCGTACCCGGCGACCACTTCCTCGGCCAGCTCCAGCGGGTTGAACTCCACTGCCTCCAGCGCCATCTGTCCGGCCTCGATCTTGGACACGTCGAGGATGTCGCTGATCAACTGCAAGAGGGTCGAGGACGAGCGCTGGATGGTGGCAAGGTAGTCGCGCTGCTGGTGAGTCAACTCGGTCAGCCCGAGCAGTTCCAGCGTGCCCAGCACGCCGTACAGCGGCGTGCGGATTTCATGGCTCATGGTGGCGAGGAACACCGATTTCGCCTCGCTGGCGGCATCCGCCGAGAGCTTGGCATCGGCCAGCATCTGCTGTGCCTGCTTGTGCGCGCTTATGTCGTTGAACGCGCAGAGCACCACGTTCTCGCCGCGATAGCGGGTCGGTGCGAAACTGGCATGCAATGCGCGCCCTTCCACCTCGAAGACCACTTCGCCGCTCATCTCGCCGCTGCGATCATCCAGGTCCCACTCCCGGCTGACGCGGGTAATGGCCTCGGCATCGCCCAGCCAGAGCTTGGCCAGCCGGTTCTGCATCACCACCTCGTGGCTGCCGTGGCGCAGCACGCACAGCGCCACCGGCGCGGTCTGGATCACCGCGCGGCTGAAAGCGTCGCTCTCGACGATTTCCAGGTGCGCGCGGCGCGCCGGCCTGATCACCCGTCGCGAATACCAGCGGATGGCAAACCAGCCGCCGGCCAGGCTGCCGAGAACCAGCAGCAGGCCGCCAAGGAACTGCCACTTGGCGTAGCGGAAGAAACTGGCGTAGCTCAGGCGATAGAGTGCGGTCCAGCCGCCGTCTGCACCGCTGTGCACCTTGAACACCATGCCCCCGGCACTCAGGTTCAAGCCCTCGTCGTAATCCCCCGCCGAGCCCACAGAGTCGATCAATACCCGCCCATTGGGCGAAATCAGCTCCAGTTGGTCGAACACCGGACGGTCGAGAATCTGCTCGAAGTCGTTGATCCGCTCCAGGTCGAGCAGGGACACCGCCACCACCTGGCGATCCAGGTCCGAATCCCACCAGAGCTTGTCCGGCAGATCGACGCTGACGAACCCGAGCAGCTCACGCCCTGGCCCGCCGGTGTAGGACTCCGCCTGGGCCCAGTGCACTTGCGTGTCGCCGCGCTCCGGCTGGCGGATTTCCAGGCGATGGCGTACCTGGTCGACCACCGTCAGGTAGCTGCGCCGGGTCAGCGGGCGCTGGCCGCGGAAGTTGCCGATGGACGGCACCGCCAGGCTGGTCGGTCCGCGCAGATCGATCACCAGCACCTGCGGAGACGGGAATACCGACGTGCTCCAGTAGCTGCTGTAGAAGTTCGCCAGCATCACACCGAAGGAGAACGGCCCCGGCTTTTCCTGCGGGCCGATGTGGCGCACCTGCTGCGCCAGGGTGAAGGGCATGGCGAAAGAGAATTCGCGTCCCTCATGGATTTCCATGCCCCTCTCTCGGACCAGCATGCGGCGCTGCAGAGGGATGACGTTCAGGTCTTCGCGCTGGGTCGACTCATCGCTCTGCTGGGCGATGCGCGCCAGGAAAGCCTCGTGTTCATGGATATCACCCACCAGGCGGGTGAAATGGAAGTGCACCTTGTCACGCTCTTCCTGCACGACCCGGCCAAGCGCCCAGTAACAGGCGCCCACCAGCATCAGGGCGAGGGAAACGGCACAAAGCAGCACGACATTCAGGCGCAGCGAGGAGCTGGCCAGTTTACGAATCGAGCCGTGGTCATGTTCCTTCATGCAAAGCGTCCGGTATCGCGGAAAGTGGCGGCGGAGGGCCCGCCGGATACCAGCAGACTGTAGATGTGAGTACGGGATAAGGCGACCCGACAGCGCTCGGAAGGCCGACGATCGTTCTTGCATCTGCGATGTATCTGCCGTGGATCAATGAGCCATGGCGGAGCGCTCCTGGAGCAACTGACGGGTGAATACCGCCGGCGGCACTGCCTCTGAGAACAGGAAGCCCTGGGCGCAATCACAACGCAGCCGGCGCAGCAGCGCCAGTTCGTCGGGGTGTTCGACGCCCTCTGCGATCACCTCCAGCCCCAACTGCCGCCCGAGCTTGACGATGCTTTCCAGCGCCGCTGCCAGTCCGTCGTCATCCAGGCAACCATGGACCAGCGCGCGGTCGATCTTCAGCTCCGTGAACGGCGTCGAGACCAGATTGTACAGCGAGCTGTAGCCCTGGCCGAAATCATCCTGCGCCAGGCCGAAACCCTTCATGCGCAAGCGGCAGGTGCCGGCGTAGTAGTTGGCCGGGGTCGCCGTGCTGCTGCACTCGAGCAGCTCGAAGACGATGTGTGCCGGTACCCCGCCACGGGCGGCAACGAAGGCGGCAAGGCGATCGGGCAGCTCGGGATCGTCCAGCAGATGAGTGGGCAGATTCACCGCCACCGAGAGGTGAAAACCCTGCCGGCCCCAGTCGGCCTGCGCCTGCAACGCCTGTTCGAGCACCGTCCAGAGTAACGGCTCGTCGAGCCCCGCTGCGGTCAGTGCAGCCATGAAGCTGCCCGGCTGCAACACGCCATGGAGCGGATGCTCCCAGCGCACCAGCGCTTCCGCCGCGACGATGCGGCCATCGATCAATGAGGCCTTGGGCTGGAACCAGGCGCAGAACTGCCGTTGTGCCAGGGCCTGCTCCAGCTCGCCGCGGGTCGGCGCAGCGATCACCGGCGCACGGTGTTGCTCCGCGCGCACCTGCCGCGAGACGAGCTTCTCCAGCAGCCGGCGAATCACCGGCGCGCGGGCCGGCTTGGCGATCTGCTCGAGCACGGTGATGCCGTGGGCGCGGGCGACCATGCAGGCACTGCCCATCAGCGAGCGCGACGCCGAGCTCATGATCGCCAGCAGCGGGGGATGTCTCAGCGCAGCGAGCCGCTGGATCAGTTGCACGCCATCAAGACCGGGCATCATCAGGTCGCTGACCACCAGATCGAAGCCCTCCTGCTCCAGCCAGCGCAGCGCCTCGGCGCCATCCTCGGCAGCGCGCAGCTCCACGACGCCCTGCTCGCGGAACAGGTTGAGCAGGTACTCGCGCTGGAAGGGTTGGTCTTCGACGATCAGGATTCGCTGATGTCGCATGGCGGCACCTCCGCGGGCAGGCTGGTGAGGCATTGGCGCAAGGTGCGCAGGTCCACCGGCTTGAGCAGGCAGAGGTTCATGCCAGCGGCGAGGCAACGTTCGTTCTCCTCGTGCATGGCGTTGGCAGTGGCGCCGATGATCGGCCCGCGATAGCCGCGCTGACGCAGCGCCCGGGCCAGCTCGTAACCATTGAGATGGGGCATGTTGACGTCGGTGAGCACCACATCGAAGGCATCCGGCTGCCAGCGCGTGAGCGCCTGCCGGCCGTCGACGGCGAGTTCCACCGTACAGCCGAGGGTTTCCAACTGATCACGCAGGATCAGTTGGTTGATCGGGTTGTCCTCCACCAGCAGCACGCGCAGGCCCAGGCCGATATCCGGCAGGGCTTCAGCCAGGCGCGCGGCCTCGCCGCCCAGGCAGCCCTGCGCCACCGCCAGGGCCCGGCGCAGCCCTTCGAAGTTGTAGCGGCCGACATGCCAGTCGCAGCCTTCCTGGCGCGGCTGCTCGCCGCCCAGGTCGGTCACCAGCACCCGGCAGCCCCGCCAGGTGGGCAGCGGCTTGCGGTCATGGGGATTGAAGCGCAGGTCCACCAGTACGCTGGAGGCTTCTTCCTCGACCGGCTGGTCGCAGGCCACCACCTGGGCCCGCGCGCCCCAGCGGGCAATCCAGCCGCAGAGGCTTTCGGCCAGCTCGCGGGTCGGCGCATGCACCCACACCATCGAGTTGTGCAGCCGGGGCTCGCTGAAAAGCTGCCGGTCAACGCATTGCAGGGGCAGGCTGAGGGAAAAGCTGCTGCCCAGCCCGACGTCGCTGACGACCCGCAATTGCCCACCCATCAATTCGGTAAGCCGCTTGCAGATCGACAGGCCCAGGCCGGTACCACCGGCCACGCGGGCGTTGCCGGACACCTGGTAGAAGGCGTCGAAGAGGTGCGTCTGCTGGTCCTCCGGGATGCCGATGCCGGTATCGGCCACTTGCCAGTGCAGCGTGTCATGCCACCCCTCGCCCGGCTCCGAACGCACACGCAGGACGATGCGCCCGCTGTCGGTGAACTTCACCGCGTTGCTCAGCAGGTTGTTGAGGATCTGGCGGATGCGCGTCGCGTCGCCCAGCATTCTTTCGGGCATCTGCGGGTCGCAGCAGGCATAGATCTGCAGGCCCTTGGCGCGGGCGGCGGCGGCGTAGGACTGGACGCTGTCGAGGGTCAGTTCCAGCGGCGAGAACTCCACCGGTTCCAGGCCCAGCTGGCCGACTTCGATCTTCGAGACATCGAGCACATCGCTGATCAGTTGCAGCAAGGTCGAAGACGAGCGCTGGATGGCACGCAGGTAGCCGGACTGCTGGTGGTCCAGCGCCGTACGGCCGAGCAGTTCCAGGGTGCCGAGCACGCCGTAGAGCGGTGTGCGGATTTCGTGGCTCATGGTCGCCAGGAACAGCGTCTTGGCTTCGTTGGCAGTGTCGGACAGGTGCTTGGCTTCGGCCAGCGCAGCTTCGGTCTGCTTGCGCGCACTGATGTCGCTGAAGGCACAGCACAGCACCTCCTCGCCTTTGTAGCGAGTCTGCGTATAGCTCAGGTAAAGATGCCGTCCGGTGTGGGTTTCCACCTCCTCCGAACCGCCTTCCTCGCCACTGTTGAACCCCCGTTCCAGCCAGCCGTGACTCCAGTAACGGCGCTCATCCCCAGTGCCCAGCCACTGCTGGGCGAGGCGATTCTCCAGCACGACCTCGGCATCGTTGCGGCGCAGCACGCAGAGCGCGACAGGGGCGGTCTGGATCATCGCGCGGGAGAAGCTTTCGTTCTCCACCAGGGCATTGAGACGGTGCTGCGCCGGGCCGATCAGGCGACGGTTGATGCGCCGGCACATGGCCCAGATCAGCACCGAGCAGCCCAGCAGGAAAGCCAGCGAGCCGAACAGGCGCGGCCAGAGCGGCACCAGCAGGTCGGAGAGGTTGAAGTAGTAGATCAGCGACCAGTCGGAACTGCCCAGGTGCTTGAGCAGCGCCAGATGGCTGGGAATCAGCCCGGGCCCGCTGAAGGCGAAGTTGTCTCCGACCCAGAGGTCGCTGAACTGCAGGCCGAGCTGCGGCGCCACGGCGCTACCGAGGATCGCCCGGTGATCGCGGTCCAGCAGCAGGAAGCGTCCGGCCTCGGGAACACCGAGCGCGGCGGCGAGATCGGCACCGAACAGTTCCAGCCCCAGCCAGCCGTTGTCGCTTTCGCTGGTCACGCGGGTGAACAGGTACTGCCGGGACTGCGGGTCGGTCGGATCGGCGAGCCAACGCACCTGCTGTTCCTCCTTCGGAGTACCGGGCTGGCCCAGCGCTTCCAGAACCGAAGGCGGCACCACGGCATTGAGCGCAGGCGCGCCGTACAGGCGCGTGACGGCCCGCTCCGGGCCTGGCGAGACATAGATCAGGTTCAGCCGCTTGGCTTCCATCTCCGACAGATCGCGGCCGGACAGTGCCAGGCTCCAGTCAGAGCGCGGTTCGCCCAGCGTAACGAACACCTGCTCGTGAGGTGCCACCGGCACGTTCAGCTGGCGCCACTGGACCATGGGCTCGCGAGCCTTCCAGGTCACGCCCCGGCTGATGTGCTCCAGCAGCGACTCGCGCTGACCGAGGTAGTCCTGGGCCTCGTACATGGCTGCATTCATCTGCCGGCGCAGCTGCGAGACCTCGGTATTGAAGCTCGCCGCGAGGAACAGGCTGAGGGTGAAGAACAGGCAGGCGATCACCACCCAGGCCAGCAGACGAAGGAGCTTTCGGGCCGCCTTCGGGGTGGAAAAGGACGAATCCTGAGGACGAAGGAACTGCTTGAGTTTCATGGCCGCCAGCCTGGCGAAAAGCGGGCCACACGAACATCAGACAAATCTAAAAAGTGTGGAAACGCGGCTTGGCACCCAACCTTTCGGATTCAGGCATATGCCTGACATATGCCAAGCCATGAGCAACCGTTCAATGCTCTCTGATCTGGAGGCGCCCATGCCCACGACGACCGTTTCCTTGTTCCGCAACGGCAAGAATCAGGCAGTCCGAATCCCTCGGGATATGGAATTCAAGGGAGTGACGGAACTGGTGATGACTCGCGAAGGCGATACGCTCATCCTGCGCCCGTCGCGGCCCACCTGGAGCAGCCTCGCCGAGCTGGAACCTGTCGATGCCGATTTTCTGGGAGATCGGCCCGACGTGATTGCCCCCGGCCGGTTGGGCTTCGGCGATGACGAGGGTTGACCCGGTGGCCACGCCCGTCACCTATATGCTGGATACCAACATCTGCTCCTTCATCATGCGCCAGAACCCACCCCAGGTTTTGCAGCGTCTGCAAAAGGCCGCGGAGTCCGGCAACAGGCTGGTGATTTCGGCTATCACTCATGCGGAGCTTCGTTACGGCGCAGCGTCACCGAAAGCCCCGAAGGCGTTGGCAGCATGGATCGACGCATTGGTGCAACGCCTGGACGATGTGCTGCCCTGGGATATCGACGCGGTGGATAGCTCCGCGAAGCTCATGAGGCTCCTGCTCGACTCAGGAACGCCCATTGGGCCGAACGATACGGGCATTGCCGGCCATGCCTTGGCAACCGATTGCGTCATCGTGACCAACAACACCCGCGAATTTCGGCGAGTACCGGGGCTTGTCGTCGAAGACTGGTGCAACAGCGAACCGGCCTGACGGTACACCAGCCCAGTCCCCGGCACGCTTCATCCGGTCAAATGCCACTCAGTAACCCACTCGCCCGCTGTACTCGCCGCTCCGTGGCCGCCTCCAGCACCTGCCAGCCGCGCCCGGCGCTGGCCAGGGTGAACCATTGACGCGCGCGGGTAATGCCGGTGTAGACCAGCTCGCGGGTGAGGATGGGGTTGAGGCTGTCGGGCAGCAGCAGCGCGGCGTGGGTGAACTCCGAGCCCTGGGACTTGTGCACCGTCATGGCAAACACCGTTTCCACCGCCTGCAGGCGGCTCGGCAGGATCCAGCGGATGGCGTCGGTGCCATCGCCCGCCGGGAAAGCCACGCGCGCGACCCAGCGCACCGAACCATCGTCAGCCGTCTGCGGCAACGCCAGGGTGATGCCGATATCGCCATTCATCAGGCCCAGGCCGTAGTCGTTGCGGGTGACCAGCACCGGGCGGCCGGCGAACCAGCCGTTCGCCATGGGAATCAACCCTTCGCGTTGCAGCAGCTCGCCGATCAGCGTGTTCAATCCTTCCACGCCCCAGGGTCCGCGACGCAATGCGCAGAGCAGTTGGAACTGGCCGTGGGCTCCGAGCACCTGCCTTGCCCAGGCATCCAGTGCGTCCTGAGTGGCGTTGTCCGCCGGGCGCGAGCCGCTGACCACGCGCAGGTAGTGGGCGTAGCCGACCGGGCCGAAAAGGTCACCGCCTCGCCCGCCGTCGATCACCAGATCGCGCAGGCTGCGGGTTTCCTGGGCATCCACGGCGATACGGGCGAGGTCTTCGTGCTGCGCTTTCCACACCTGGCGCAACGCCGGGATATCGCCGGCATTGACCGCTTCGGCCAACTGGCCGATGCCACTGTCGGCGCTGAAGCGATGACTGTGACGGAGCATGGCCACGGCCTGGTCGAGGTCGCTGCCGGCGCTGTCGATCAGCACGTCGTCGATGGCGTCGCCGGTCACGGCTTGCAGCCAGTCGCGGGTGGCCGGGCGGTAATGGCCCTCACGGGCGCGGCTGCACAACTCGCCCAGCACCGCACCGGCTTCCACCGAGGCCAACTGGTCCTTGTCGCCCAGCAGGATCAATCGCGCGCGCGGCGGCAGAGCGGCAAGCAGCGAGGCCATCATTTCCAGGTCGACCATCGACGCTTCGTCCACCACCAGCAGCTCCAGCGCCAGCGGGTTGCCGGCGTGGTGGCGGAACTGGCGGCTGTCCGGGCGGCTGCCGAGCAGGCGATGCAGCGTGGTGACTTCGGTGGGGATCGCCTCACGCGCTGCTTCGCCATTGGCCAGGCCGGAGAGGTCGAGGCGCTGCACGGCGCCAGCGATGGATTCGTTCAGGCGCGCAGCGGCCTTGCCGGTGGGCGCGGCGAGGCGAATGCGCAGCGCTCTTCCGCCCTCCCCCAGCGCCAGGCTTTGCAGCAGGGCGAGCAGCTTCACCACGGTGGTCGTCTTGCCGGTGCCGGGGCCGCCGGTGACGATACCGAAGGCGTTGCCGGCAACCAGTGCGCAGGCGAGTTTCTGCCAGTCCGCCCCCTGGCTCGTCTGAACATTGCCGGGCTTCTTCGGGAACAACGCATCCAGCGCCCGGCGCAGCTGGGCGGCGGGCAAGGCGGCCCGCAGCGCCTCACCCTGCTTCAGGCGCTGGTCGATGCCGGCGCGCACTTCCCGTTCGTACTGCCAGTAGCGGCGCAGATACAAGCGGCGCCCGGACAACACCAGCGGCGTCTCGCCCGGCCCGTCACCGACCAGGCGCGGATCGTTCAGCACGGCACGCCAGGCGTCGAGATCGAAACCATCGAGCAGCACACCGGGCAGCTCCGGCGCGTCCTTGGCGGAGTCGCCTTCGGGCGGTAGTGACAGGGCGAAGCGGCTGTCGGCCAGGGTCGCATCCAGGTCGAGGCAGACGTGCCCACGGCCGAGCTGGTGGCTGGCCAGGGCGGCGGCGAGAATCAGCAGCGGGTGGGCATCCGGCGCGCGCTCGACGAGGAAGGTCGCGAAGGCACGGTCCAGCTCGCGCAGCCAGCCGCGCTCAGCCCAGCGGCCGATCAGTTCGCGCATTTCAGTGGAGCTCTTCATGCCGGCACCTCCGCGCGGAACAGGCGGTCCAGCTCGTCCATCAGTACCTTCGGCGGGCGTTCCAGGTACATGCCCTGGGTCGCCGAGGAACTGCCGCGCAGGAACAGGTACATCGCGCCTCCGATGTGGCGGTCATAGTCGTAGTCGGGCAGGCGCGCCTGCAGCAGCCGGTGCAGGGCGAACAGGTAGAGCGCGTACTGCAGGTCGTAACGGTGCTCCAGCAAGGCTTCGCGCAACGCCTCCTGCGTGTAGGCCTCATCGTCGGCGCCCAGCCAGTTGGATTTGTAGTCGGCCACGTAGTAGCGGCCTTCGTGTTCGAACACCAGGTCGATGAAGCCCTTGAGCATGCCGTTGAGCAGGTTCGCCTGCAGCGTCGGCCGCGCCACGCCGCCCAGGGTATGGCGGATCACGGCGGCATCCAGGCGCTGGCTGTCGACGTTGCGGGTGGCGAACCAGAACTCCATTTCCTTCTGGAACGTCACCAGGCCGGCGAGGCTGACCGGCGTCGCATCGGGCACGCGGAAAGCCGTGCGCAGGTATTGCCCGAGCCAGCCGGTGAGCGGTCCGATCCACTCCTCCCAGCCGCGCAGGGCGCAGCGCCGGGCGATCTGGTCACGCAGCTGTTCTTCATCGACGTCGAAGTTTTCGTCGGCGGCCCATTCCAGCAGGCCATGGAGGAAGCTGCCGGGGTTCGCGCCGCGGGGGAAGGCGTGCAGGCTGAAAGGTGCCGGGACGACTTCCACCTCGCGCAGGTCTTCCAGGCTGCTTTCGCGCAACAGGTCTTCACTGGCGCTGATCGGCTCATCGGCAGCCGGCGCGGGGGCGATGTCGCTGTCGTCCTCGCTGGCCAGCGTCGCCAGGGCGGAGTAGCTGGCGATCCACCATTTCTCCGCCACCCGGCGGCGCGGCTCACGGGCAGCGCCCAGCTCACCGGCCTGTGCACCGACGAAGAGCTCGGTGCCGATCTCGGGCGCCGGCTCCAGGGCGATCTCCAGCGCTCCTGCCTGCAACTCGCCCAGGCGCGTGGTCACCTCCTCGACGCTCAGCGCGTTGCCGCCACCGAGCAGGTAACCCATGGCGCCCTTGTGCAGCTCCGGGCTCTTGCTGTTGCTCATCACCAGCGGCGCCATGCCCAGCCACACGGCGTGACGTGCGCGGGTCAGTGCCACGTAGAGCAGGCGCATGTCCTCGCTCAGGCGCTCGTCGTTGGCCTGCTGGAAGGCCGCCTTGGCCTGCTCCTTGTCGCGGGACAACTCGACGACCCGCGATTCGCCGGACTGGAAGCTCGGCGGCGTGCCGCTCTTGCCGTCCAGCTCGCGCCAGGTGCAGATGAAGGGCAGCAGCACCAGCGGGTATTCCAGGCCCTTGGACTTGTGGATGGTCACCACCTTGATCAGGTCGGCGTCGCTTTCCAGGCGCAGGATTTCTTCGCTCGTCGGGCTCTCCAGCTGTTCGGCGAGCACCCGCAGCAGCGCATGTTCACCGTCCACTTCCACGGCCTCGCGCTGCAGCCATTCGGCCAGGTGCAGCAGGTTGGTCAGGCTGCGCTCGCCATCGGTCTCGCGCAGCAGTCGCGCCGGCAGGGCGAAGTCGGCGAGCAGGCGGCGCAGCATCGGCAGCACGCCCTGCTGTTGCCAGAGCAGGCGATAGTCACGGAAGCGCAGCACCATGGCTTCCCAGAAGCGCTCGTCCTGGTTCAGCCGCTCCAGGGTCGCCCAGTCCAGCGCCAGGCTGCGGGTGGCCAGGGCGATGCGCAGGGCGCCATCGTCGCCGGGGTCAGCGCAGGCGCGCAGCCAGTGCAGCAGGTCGACGGCCTCGGGGCTGTCGAACACCGAGTCACGGTCGGACAGGTAGACGCTGGCGAGCCGGCGCCTGGCCAGTTCGCCGCGGATGGCCTCGGCCTCGCTGCGGCCGCGCACGAGGATGGCGATGTCCGCCGGGCGCAGCGCGCGCCATTGCCCCTCGGCATCGCGGAAGCCGCTCTGTGCGGAGCTCAGCCAGCGCTGGATGGCGCTGGCGCTGCGCGCGGCCATCTCCTGGCGATACAGCGTGGAGCCACAGACCTGGCCGTCGTTGTCCAACTGCCAGAAGGTCATGGCCGATGCTTCGGCGCCTTCGAGCAACAGCGTCTCGTCACGCCCGCGCGCGCCGACTTCGAGGAAGGGCACGGGGTTCTCCTGCCCTTCCACCGCGAAGCGGAACGCCGCGCGCGGATGACTTTCGGCGAAGAGGAAACAGCGGTTGGCTGCATTGACCATCGCCAACGTGGAGCGATAGTTGGTGCCCAGCGTGTAGTGGCGCCCGGCGGTGGCGGCGCGGGCGCGCAGATAGGTGTGGATGTCGGCGCCACGGAAGGCATAGATCGCCTGTTTGGGGTCGCCGATCATGAACAGACCGAGGCTCCGAGGGTTCTCGGCGATGCGGTAGACGCGCTCGAAGATGCGGTACTGCAGCGGGTCGGTGTCCTGGAATTCGTCGATCAGCGCCACCGGGAACTGCTCGCGGATACGCTCGGCCAGGCGCTCGCCGCCACTGCCGGCGAGGGCACGGTCGAGGCGAACCAGCAGGTCGTCGAAGCCCAGCTCGGCGCGTTTCTGCTTTTCCGCTTCGAGGTTCTGCCGTACTTCATTCAGCGCATGCAGCAGCAGTTGCGGGGCGATCTCCGGGCGTTGCTCGGCGCGCTCGACCCAGGCGTCGATGGCCAGCAACGCAGGGTGTTCCGGCACCAAGGCCTTGGCCTTCACCTTGATCCGCGTCTGGCCGAACTTGGCCAGATTGTCCGGCGCATCGGCGCCCTCGCTCCAGGCATCGAGCGCTTCGATCCAGCCGGCAAAGACGCTGTCGTCATCCTTGCCGCGATAACTGTTGCCGTTGAGGTCGCCACGCAGGTTGCGCAGCAGCTCGGCGACGCCGGCGCGGTCCGCCGCCCAGGTTTCGCGGGCGCGTGTCTCGGCGGCATCGAGTTCGTCGTAGAACTGACCGGTGGTCTCCAGCAGCTCGCTGAGGGAGGCCGGGGCGGTCAGCGGTTGATCGGCATAGCGGAACCCGGCTTCCTGCGCCGCCAGCAGCGGTTGCAGGGCGCGGGCCAGCGCTTCGGGGCCGGCGTAGCAATGGCGTACGGCGTTGGCCGCCGCCACATCCAGCGGGTAGAAGTTGCGCCGCCAGTAGTCACGCACCGCTTCGGCGAGCAGTTCGCTCTGGTCGGCAGCGAGGTCCTGGGTGAACAGGCTGCCGCTGTCGAAGGCGTGCTCGCGCAGCATGCGGTAGCACCAGCTGTGGATGGTCGAGACAGCAGCCTCATCCATCCATTCGGCAGCCAGGCGCAGCAGGCGTGCGCAGCCGGGCCAGCGCTCGGGCGCATAGCTGTCGCGCAGCTTCACCAGCAGGCCGTCGTGCTTCTGCTCGGGCTCGGCGAAGCAGCGCGCGGCCTCGCCCAGGCGCGCGCGGATGCGTTCGCGCAATTCCTGGGTCGCGGCTTCGGTGAAGGTCACCACAAGGATTTCCGGTGGGCTCAATGGTCGGCCAAAGGCAGCCTGTTCGCCACCATGGTCGAGGACCAGGCGCACGTAGAGCAGCGCAATGGTGAAGGTCTTGCCGGTGCCGGCGCTGGCCTCGATCAGCCGGCTGCCATGCAGCGGGAATTCGAGAGGGTTGAGCTCGACTGCACTCATGCTTGCGCCTCCTTGCGCTGCAGAATCGCGAACAGCGGCCCGTACAAGGCTTCGGCCCAGGCGGCGAATTCCTCGCTCGCATTGAGCGTGGCGAAATCCGGGTAGACCCGCGCCAGCGCTGCCGACGAAGCAGCCTCGCCACTCAGGTTGAAGCCGCCGTCATAGCGTTTGGCGGCTTCGCGGGCGGCACGTTCCTCATCTTCTCCGGCGGCCAGCCAGGCGAAGGCGGCCTTGCACGCCACCGGCAGCGGGCGGCTCATGCCCTGGAACCAGGCGTCCAGCAACGCGTCCAGTTCGGCGCGCGCTTCCTGTGCCAGCAGTGGTGGAAATTCCAGGGTGCCGGTCAGGCCGACCAGCACGCTGGTCACCGGCTCGCCGCACAGCTGCAGCGCGAGATGGCGCACCCAGGGACGCACCAGCCCGTGCCATTTGTAGCCTTTGCCCTCGTGCAGCTTGCCGCTGACCAGTTGCAGGCTGGCGAGCTGGCCATCGGCGTTGCGGCGCAGGCCACCGAGCCAGTCGGCCAGTTCGATGCCGGCATGCTCGTGGTTGAGCTCGCGCTGTTCCTCTTCCACCTGCGACCAGTGCTCCAGCTGTTCGCGGTAGCGGGCCAGCAGGTCATGCAGCGGCGCCACCAGCGCCTGGGCGGAAAAGTCGCCGAAGGCCGCCAGCGGCAGCCGTCCTTCGCGGCGCAGGCGTTCGACCTGGCCGTTAAGTTGCGCGGCCAGTTGATCGGCCTGCCAGTGCTGCTCGACCCACGGGCGCAGGCGCTCGCAGAGTTCGAATTGCAGCTGCCAGACGTCCAGCCCGTTCAGCTCGAAGGGCTCTTCGTCCTGGCCGGTCAGTTGCTCCTCGGCAAAGCGCACCTTGAGGCGCTGCAGGAAGAAGGCGCCGACCGGGTTGGCGAGGAAATCGGCAAGCACACGCAGGCCGATGGGCGCATCCAGCGCGAGCGGCGGCAGCGGCGCTGCATCGGTTTCGCCGTGGTGTTCGCGGTGCACGTCACGCCACTCGCGGGCGTAGGTGTAGAGGCCATCGACACCGTGCGCGGATGGCGCATCGAAATAGGCGCGGCTGAAAGGCTGCAGTGGATGCTCCAGGGTCAGGCCGTGCAGCAGGTCGCCGCCGTCGGCGTTGTGCCAGCCCGCGGCGAGGTGGTCGCGCAACTGGCCGACCAGCACCGACGGCGGCCGTTCGCTGTTGTCACGGATGCTTCGGCCGACCCAGCTGACGTAGAGCTGGCGGCGTGCCGAGAGCAGCGCTTCGAGCAGCAGGTAACGGTCGTCCTCGCGGCGCGAGCGGTCGCCGGGGCGGTAGTCGTTGCGCATCAGGTCGAAATCCAGCGGCGACTGCGGGCGCGGGTAGTCGCCGTCGTTCATGCCGAGCAGGCAGACCAGTTGGAAGGGAATCGCGCGCATCGGCATCAGGGTGCAGAAGCTCACCGCGCCGGCGAGGAAGCGCTGGTTCAGGCCGCCTGCGTCCAGGCCACCGAGCCAGGCCTCGCGCACCACCGAAAGCGGCAGCGGATCGTTGAAGCCGGCGTGGCCGCAGGTTTCCAGCCAGCCCTCCAGCAGTTGCAGGAGTTGCTGGCGCAGCAGCTCATCGTGGTCATCGGTGACCTGGAAGAAGTCTTCCAGCAGGGTGCGCAGGCGCTGTACCCAGATAGTGGGGGCCGCTTCCTCGGCGAGCAGCTCGCAGGCCTTTTCCAGCGCGCCGAGCAACCCGGCCAAGGGACCGAGCGCGGCGGCGTCGAGCCCGCCGATTTCCGCATAGGGCTGGATGCCCTGGAAGGCCTCGCCCTCGCCCACCGCAAAGCCCAGCAGCATGCGCCGCAGGCCGAAGCGCCAGCTGTTGGCCTCGGCGGCGGAGGGCAGGCCAAGGCGTTCGCGCTGCTGGCCGTCGAGGCCCCAGCGCACCCCGGCGCCGTCGATCCAGCGGCGCAGCAGCGGCAGGTCGGCGTCGGCCAGGCCGAAGCGCGCGCGCACGGCGGCGACGTCCAGCAGGTCGAGGATTTCACTCACGGCAAAGCGGCTGTCGGGCAGCCGCAGCAGATGTTCCAACGCCACCAGCAGCGGCTCGCGGCCGCGCTGGCCCTGGTCGGCCAGGGTGTAGGGGATGAAGCGCCTGTCGTCGCGCGGCAACTGGCCGAACACCGCTTCGATGTGCGGTGCGTAGGGGTTGATGTCCGGGACCATGACGATCACGTCGCGCGGGCACAATGTCGGATCGGCGTCGAAGCGGGCGAGCAGCTGGTCGTGGAGGATTTCCACTTCGCGCTGGGCGCTGTGGGCGACGTGGAAGCGCACCGAGTCGTCGGCCTGCGGGTCGACCGCCGGCCAGTGCTCGCGGGTCTCGTTGATCGGCCGCAGTTCGAGGATGTCGTCCTGCAACTGGCCGAGCAGGTTCGTCGGTTCGACCTCGCTGAACAGGTCGATACGCCCATTGCTCACCGCGCCCAGGCGCGCGCGGTAGGTTTCCGGGTCGTCGTACTGGTCGAGCAGGTTGATGTAGTCGCGCCCCTGCTTGCCCCAGGCGGCCAGCAACGGCTGGGCGTACTGGTGCTGCTGGTCGTCGGAGAGCAGTTCCGGGGTGCCGGCGCGGCGGCGCTGGCGGCGGTATTCGTGGCGCAGCAGGTCCTTGTCGGCGACGATATCGGCCCAGTGGTGGCGGCAGGGGTTGTGCACGCAGAGCAGTACCTGGGCGTGGCGCGCCAGCACGGCAAGCGCCTCGACGGTCTGCGCGGGCATCGCGGAGATACCGAACACCACCACGCGGCGCGGCAATCCCGGCAGCGGGTTCTCGGCGGACTTGAGCTTCTGGATGAAGCGGCCATGCACGCCGGCACGGCTGGTGGCCAGGCCCTCGGCGCCGACGTCGTCGAGCAGCGCGCGCCACAGGGCGGCCTGCCAGCGGTTGTCAGCGTCCAGTTCCTTCACGGTGCCGTTGGCCAGGCGCAGCTGGTCGACGCCGCGGCTCCAGTCCTCCAGCCAGTCGGCGCGGTACACCTGGTACTGGTCGAACAGGTCGGCCAGGCGCTCGGCCAACTGGTGGCGCTTGCGCAGGTCGGCATCGTCGGCGAGAAAGCGCTGCAGGGTGGCGAACTCGCCCTGCTCCAGCAGGGTCGGCAGCAGGCGCATCAGGCGCCAGGTCAGCGGGCCCTTGTCGAGTACCGAGACTTCGGGGATTTCGTCGCGGCCCAGCGCACCGCGATAGGCGCGCCAGAGGAACTGCGCCGGCAGTTGCACGTCGAGCGCGGCGGTGACGCCACAACCGCCCTCCTCCACGTCACGCCCCAGCGCCAGCTTCAGCCACTGGGCGATGCCGTTGCTCTGCACCAGGATGACTTCGTTCTCCAACGGCGCCAGCGGATGCAGGCTCATCCACTGCACCAGCAGGTCGCGCAGCGCTTCCGGATGGTTGCCGTGGATCACCATCAGGCCGGGGGTCAGTCGCTGCTCGCTCATCGGATCTCCTGGGTCGGGCGGGCACTTCGCATACGCCGCATGGGATGAGCGGCATTTGACCAAAAAGTCCGGCTGCGAGCAGCCTTTTTCCCATTCCTGCCGGCGGAATCTCCGCCGCATGGAAAGAGCCGACGCGGAACCTGACAAAGGCCTGCAGGCTCTCGGCAACCTCCCACATTTACGAAACTGACTGCATGACAGCCCGTCCGTGCGGCCAGCGGCTATGCTCATCCCACGGCCGTTCCAGGCCCGCCATGGAGGAAAAAATGGGCAAGAAGAGCAAAGCGAAGAACCCGGCTCCCGAACAGGCCGGGAAGATGAAGAACAAGGATTACGAAGAGCACCTGCGCAAGCTGTCGGTGGAGCTGGTCAAGCTGCAGCAATGGGTGGTGCAGAAGGGCCTGAAGGTCTGCATCATCTTCGAGGGCCGCGATGGCGCCGGCAAAGGCGGCACCATCAAGGCGCTCACCGAGCGCGTCAGCCCGCGGGTGTTCCGCGTGGTGGCGCTGCCCACGCCCACCGAAAGGGAGAAATCCCAGCTCTACGCCCAGCGCTACATCCGCCACCTGCCGTCGGCCGGTGAAGTGGTGATCTTCGACCGCAGCTGGTACAACCGCGCCGGCGTCGAGCGGGTGATGGGCTTCTGCACTGAAGAACAGGCGGACAAGTTCCTGGCTGTGACCCCGCTGTTCGAGCGCATGCTCACCGAGTCGGGGATCATCCTGCTGAAGTTCTGGCTGGAGGTCAGCCCCGAGGAGCAGGAGCGCCGCCTCAAGGACCGCATCACCGACGGTCGCAAGATCTGGAAGCTCTCGCCCATGGACGTGAAGTCGTTCACCCGCTGGGACGAATACACCCGCGCCCGCGACCTGATGTTCGCCGCCACCGACTCGCCCTGGGCGCCCTGGATCGTGGCCCCTTCCGAGGACAAGAAGCGCGTGCGCCTGAACGTCATCAGCCACGTCCTCAAGCACGTGCCGTACAAGGAAATCCCGCGTGAGGAAGTGAAGCTGCCCAAGCGCGGCAAGATCGGCAAGTACAAGAGCCCCGACTATCCGATCCACTACATCGAAGAGAAATTCTGAGGCCAACCGGAGTCGGCACACGCCGGCCCGGGATCACCTGTCCACGGAAGCTGCAGTTGCTCGGGAGCGGTTCACGCAATGCTTTGGAGATAGGCCTCCACTTCGCCGGAAAGCCACCCGGCGAATGCCGCCACCTTGGCCCGGGCCGCGTCGCGTTCGGGCCACACCAGCCAGTAGGGAAAGCCGTAGGGCACGCGCAGATCGCTCAGCGCCACCAGTTCGCCACTTTCCAGCGCAGCGGCCACCAGGCTGCGACGCTCGAGGCCGATGCCCTGGCCCATGCGTACCGCCTCGATGCTCAGGTTGGAATCGTTCACCACGAACTCCGCAGGCTGCTGGGGCACTGTCACTCCCGCCGCCTGGCACCAGCCCAGCCAGGACTCGAACCCCGTGACGCGCGGGCAACGAAGAATCGCTTCCGGCGTTGTCGGCAGGTGCCCTCCGTTGAAGTCCGGCGAAGCGACGAGCACCACTTCGTCCTCGAACAGGCGCTGCCGTGCCAGCCCCTCCCAGTGTCCCTGGCCGATGCGAATGGCCACATCGGCCAATCCCTGGCGCAGGTCCATCACTTCCAGACTGGCCAGCAGGCGCAGGCGGTACTGTGGATAAGCCGCACGGAATCCGGGCAAACGTGGCAACAGCCATTTCTGGCCGAAGGACGGCGTGAGCGCCACCACCAGTTCGTCCTCCCCCGGGCGGGCCTTCGCCAGACGAGTGGCCTCGGCGATATCGCGCAGCGCGCCGCGAATCTGCAGGGCATACAGACGGCCCTCCTCGCTCAACCGCAACCCCCGGCCTTCGCGCTGCAGCAGGGTGATGCCCAACAGGCCCTCCAGTTGACGCACCTGCTGGCTGATGGCCGAGTGGGTGACGTGCAGCTCACCGGCGGCGAGGGTCACGCTGCCAAGCCTGGCGACGGCTTCGAAGCTGCGCAGGGCGGAAAGCGGTGGAAATGCGCTCATGTAAGTTTCCCTAACCTAATCGGTCACTAATCGTCGCTATTACCCAGGGGTCAAAGCCGCTAGATTCATGGCCATTACGCGGATGACCGCGTCAGCCACCATGCAATTTCCACTAACAGGATGTACCCATGCAACAGAAGCTTCCGCACCTGATCGGCATGCTCGATTCGCCCTATGTGCGCCGTGTCGCCATTACCCTGCGCCTGCTCGGCATCGAGTTCAGCCACCAGTCGCTGTCGGTATTCCGCACCTACGAGGAATTCCGCGGCATCAACCCGGTAGTCAAGGCACCGACCCTGGTACTGGGCGATGGCCAGGTGCTGATGGACTCGACCCTGATCATCGACTGCCTCGAACACCTGGCCGGCCGCAGCCTGATGCCAGCCGAACCGGCCGCACGGGTGCGCGCCACGCGTCTGCTGGGCCTCGCGCTGGCGGTCATGGAGAAGGCGGTGCAGCGCTACTACGAGCAGCAGCGGCCGGATGACAAGCAGCTGGCCAGTTGGCAGGAGCGGGTCGACCAGCAACTGCATGCCGCCCTGGCACAACTGGAGAGCGAACTGCGCGAAATGTCGCTGGACGCCGCCGCGCCGCTGGACCAGGCCGGCCTGAGCATCGCGGTGGCCTGGACTTTCGTGCAGCTGCTGCACTCGGAAGACATCCCGGCGGACAGCTATCCGGCGGTGGGCGACTGGGCGCAGCAGGCCGAGGCGCTGGAAGTGTTCAAGGCCTTCCCGCCGGTGTGATCTTTCACCGAGCGCAGGAGCGCGCTCCGTCCGCAATCGGCTGCCCCCACGCCAGGCCTATTGACGGAGCGACCGGCAAGACATCGCCAACAGAGCCCGCTCCTACCCACTGAGACCTAGTCCTTCGGCAGTTCCTCGTGCTGTTGGCGAGTGAAGCGCAGCAGCACGAAGCAGATGACGAAGCCGCAGAGCGCCAGCCCGGCGGCGACAAGGAAGATCGACGCATAGCCATGACGGGCAGCGACCAGCCCCATCAATGGGCCGGCGACGCCCATCGCCAGATCGAAGAACAGTGCGTAGGCGCCCAGCCCCGCGCTGCGGCTGCTGGCCGGGATGCGCAGCACCGCCTCCACACCCAGTGACGGATAGACCAGCGACAGGCCACAGCCGGTCAGCGCAGCGCCCAGCAGCGCGAAGCCCGGCCCCGGCGCCTGCCAGAGCAGCAGCAGGCCGAAAACTTCCACACCCAGGCAGACCACCGCGACGGCAAAGCCGCCGAAGCGATTGACCATGCCCGAGAAGACCAGCCGCGCGCCGACGAAGCAGACGCCAAAGGCAGTCAGGCACCAGGCCGGATTGGCCCAGCCCTGGCTGCCGTAATAAAGGGTGATGAAGGTCGCCAGGGTGCCGAAGCCGATGGAGCCAAGCATCACGCACATCCCGTAGGGCAGCACGCGCCCCAGCACCGCGTGGAAGGCCATGCGCGCACCGGAAATGGTCGGCACTTCCGCGCGGTTTCGGGCCGCCAGCCAGCCCAGCGCGGTCAGCACCAGGACACTCACACCCAGGCTCCACAGCCCCAGCGAGGCCGACATGGTCACCCCCAGCGGAGCACCGATGGCAATGCCGCCGTAGCTGACGATGCCGTTCCAGGAAATCACCTTGGCGGTGTTCTGCGTCCCCACCAGGGCAATGCCCCAGCTTGCCGTGCCGATTCCCAGCAGTCCCTGCGCCAGGCCGAACAGCAGGCGGCTGCCGAGCAGCAGCGTCAGGCTCAGCCAGTTCACCGATTCGAGGCTGGTGGAAGCCAGCACCAGGGCTCCGCCGATGCCCAGCACACCCAGGCCATAGAGCACGGCGCGCTTGGCGCCGTGGGTGTCCGCGATGTGGCCCGCCAACGGCCGGGATACCAGGGTGGCAATGTACTGCAGGCCGATGACCGCGCCGGCGATCACCGTCGAGTAGCCCAGGCCTTCATGGACGAAACCGGGCAGCACCGGCAGCAGCAGTCCGATGCTCAGGAACAGGACGAAGGTGAAGACGACGGTCGCGAGGATGCGCAGGGTGACGGAGGCGGTTCGCTGCTCGGACGAGCTCATGGACGGGCCTGACGGTGGGTGGCGGAGCATGTGCGGGAACGATTGAAAGCAGGCTATCTATTTCCGCCCCGATTGCCAATCCGAACCTCGCGCGCCGTTCGATGCTCCTATAGTTGTTCCATTGCCGCGCGCCGCAGCGGTGCGCTCCACCTGCAGCAAGGAGATCGTCATGGATACCAGCCAGCACAGCCTGGGCGCCCTGTTCAAGCAACTGGGCCTGCCCGACGGGCGCAAGGAGATCGACGCCTTCCTCGGCAGCCACCGCCTCGCCGAAGGCCAGAAACTGCCGGACGCGCCGTTCTGGAACGAGGCCCAGTCGCAGTTCCTGCGCGAGGCGCTGCAACAGGACTCGGACTGGACCGAGGAAGCCGACGAACTGGCGGTTCGGCTGTCCAACTGATCCGCCGCTACCTCACTTGAGATAGGAGCGCAGCACGCCCATGACCTGTTCCAGGTCTTCGTGGCGCTGCGCCGCGGTACGGTCCTCGGCGCCCAGATGGTCGCGCAGGTGGCCTTCGAGCACCTCGGCCATCAGGCCATTCACCGCGCCGCGGATGGCGGCGATCTGCTGCAGGATCGCCGCGCATTCGCTGCCCGCCTCCAGCGCCCGTTCCAGCGCCTCGCTCTGGCCCTTGATGCGGCGCACCCGGGTCAACAGCTTCTTCTGGTCCTTGATGGTATGTCCCACGTCAAAAGCTCCAAAGGCATACTGGGGTATAGTATCCAGACTGATCCTACGGACCATCATCATGCAGCCTGCCGCCCCCTCGCAAGACGGTCGCCACGAACACCAGTTCCACGAAGGCAACCCCCTGGCCGAGCGCAACACCCTGCGCGCCGCGCTGCTGACCGTCGTGATGATGGTGGTGGAGATCGCCGGCGGCTGGGTGTTCAACTCCATGGCGCTGCTCGCCGACGGCTGGCACATGAGTTCCCACGCCCTGGCGCTGGGCCTGGCGTTCTTCGCCTACGTGGCGGCGCGGCGCTTCAAGGGCGACGCACGCTTCGCCTTCGGCACCTTCAAGATCGAGGTCCTCGCCAGCTACACCAGCGCCATCCTGCTGCTGGGCGTGGCGGCGCTGATGATGTTCGAGTCCGTCGCCCGACTGCTCTCCCCTTCGCCGATCCATTATCAGCAAGCCATCGCCATCGCGGTCATCGGCCTGCTGGTGAACCTGGCCTGCGCCTGGTTTCTGCGCGGCGAGCAGCACCACCATGGCCACGATCACCATCACGGTCATGACCATCACCACGACCATGAACATCATGACCATGGGCACGACCTGAACCTGCGCGCCGCCTACCTGCACGTGCTGGCCGACGCCGCCACCTCGGTAGCGGCGATCATCGCGCTGATCGGCGGCCTGATCTGGGGCGCCGCCTGGCTCGACCCGCTGATGGGCATGGTCGGCGCCGTACTGGTGGCCGTCTGGTCGATCGGCCTGCTCAGGCAGAGCGGCCGGGTGCTGCTGGATGCCGAAATGAACGACCCGGTAGTGGAGGAAATCCGCGAGGTGGTCGCCGGCTTGCCGCAACCGGCGCGGATCACCGACCTGCACCTGTGGCGCGTGGGCAAGTCGCGCTATGCCTGCATCCTCAGCCTCGCCAGCAGCGGGAACCTGACGCCGGAGCTGGTGCGCCGACGCCTGCAGGTCCACGAGGAACTGGCGCACATCACGGTGGAGATCAACACCCTCCCCGCGTGAACGACCGGAAGTCGTGGCGGCTTTGACGTCCGCTACGCCGCTGCGGCCTAATGCGCAGCCTGTCGAACCCCGGTCGCCCGCCCGCATGTCCAGCTCCCGCTTCTCCACCGCCCAGCAACGCGCCAGCATCCTGCACCTGCCTGCCGGCCCCTGGACGACGGTGCTGGATTGCCTGTGTGCGCGCTTCCCGGCGATAAGCCGCGACACCTGGCTGGACCGCATGGCGCGCGGCAAGGTGCTGGACAACGACGGCCAGCCCATCGGCCCCGAGCATCCCTACCGCGAAGCGCTGCGCATCCACTACTTCCGCGAGGTGCTGCAGGAAACGCCGATCCCCTTCCAGGAAAGCATCCTGTATGCCGACGAACACCTGGTGGTGGCGGACAAGCCGCACTTCCTGCCGGTGACGCCAGCCGGTCAATACGTCGAGGAAACCCTCCTCGCCCGTCTCACCAGGCGCCTGGACAACCCGCTGCTGGTACCGCTGCACCGCATCGACCGGCTAACCGCCGGGCTGGTGCTGTTCTCCGCCAATCCGGACAACCGCGATACCTACCAGGCGCTGTTCCGCGAGCGGCGCATCCACAAGATGTACGAAGCCATCGCGCCAGCGCTGCCGGAACGGGAGTTTCCCCTTGTGCATCGTTCGCGAATGGTCGAGGGCGATCCCTTCATCCGCATGCAGGAAGTGGACGGCACGCCCAACAGCGAAACCCGCATCGAGGTGCTCGAACAGCGCGGCGACCTGTGGCGCTATGGATTGCACCCCGTCTCCGGCAAGCGTCACCAGCTGCGCGTGCACATGTCGGGCCTGGGTGCGGCGCTGTGCTTCGATCCCCTGTACCCGACGCTGCCACCACGCGGCGAACGTCCGCCGGAGGACTTCGACAAGCCGCTGAAGCTGCTGGCCCGGCAACTGGAGTTCATCGACCCGGTCACCGGTGAGGCGCGGCATTTCAGGAGCCAGCTGGAGCTCTCCTGGCCTTCCATCAATTTCATCGATGGTCACCCTTAAGACGATCCATTTCCGTCGATAGTGGCCCCGGTGTTTTCATAGCTCCACCCCAAGGAGAGAAAGCATCGGGAGCCGACCATGAGCTACAGCGCCAAGTCCTTTTCCGCCCTCGTCAACGCCCTGCGTGCCGACGGCATCACCCGTCCCGAACAGATGGCCCGCCAGCCCTTCCGCAATGCCCAGGGTTTCTGGTCCGCGGTGGCCAAGAAATGAATCTGGTGCGGCGACTCCCGCCTGCGCTGCGCATGGATGCGGTGATCGTCCTCTACGCACTGGCTGCGGCCTGGCTGGTGTTCTCCGGCCTATAACGCGGGGCCAATATCGCCCGCCGGCACTCGTTATCGACAGGATGCTCGGGAGCTTGCTCGCGAGCCCTTCACAAACGACAAGGGCAGCCGAAGCTGCCCTTGTCGTCACGCGCGGCCCTGCCGCGCCCCATCCTCACTTCTTCAGACAGGTGCTCATGAACGCCTTGCGTTCGTCGCCCTTGAGTGCCTTGCTGGTGGCGTCGGCATTGCAGGACTTCATCTTCTCCTGCTGCGGGGTCATCTTCTTGGCGTCGCTGCCCGCCTTCAGGCAGGTGCTCATGTACGCCTTGCGCTCGTCGCCCTTGAGCGCCTTGGTGGTGGCATCGGCGTTACAGGTTTTCATCTTCTCCTGCTGCGCGGTCTGCGCGGCGGTGGCCGCGAAGCCTTGCGCCGAGAAAAGCAGAGCCAGGACGAGCAGCGGAATCCGAACGGTGGTCATGGAGTGGTCTCCCAGGATGGAATTGCCACTCTGAGCGTAGCTCGCAGCCCAGCATTCGCGAGGCCTGCGACGCGATCCGGGAGCTTCTGGCGCAATCCGCGTGACGTTTACCACGGCATAAAAAATAAAATGGTTATATATAAATTCTAATTGATAATTTTTTGAAATAACAAAAATGCCGCAGTATGGCGCTGCCACCCATCCGGTACGCCAGGAACCTGCCATGTCGCTGTTGACCCTTCCCAATGCCCGCGAGCAAACCAAGTCGGTCCGCGCCACGGTGCTGGTGTTCAAGGACCCACGCTCGCAGGAGCTGCTCAACCGCATCGAGCGCCTGGCGCCCAGCGAGGCCAACGCGCTGATCATCGGCGAGACCGGCACCGGCAAGGAACTGGTCGCCCGGCATATCCACAAGCTCAGCCGACGCAGCACGGCCCCCTTCGTGGCGGTGAACTGCGGCGCGTTCTCCGAGACGTTGGTGGAAAGCGAGCTGTTCGGCCACGAGAAAGGCGCCTACACCGGCGCCACCAGCAGCAAGGCCGGCTGGTTCGAATCGGCCAACGGCGGCACCCTGTTCCTCGACGAGATCGGCGACCTGCCGCTGAACATGCAGGTGAAACTGCTGCGCGTGCTGCAGGAGCGCGAAGTCGTGCGCCTGGGTTCGCGCACGCCGGTACCGATCAACGTGCGGGTGGTTGCCGCGACCAACGTCAACCTGGCCGACGCCGTGGTAGCCGGGCATTTCCGCGAGGACCTGTTCTACCGCCTGCACGTCGCGACCATTCGCCTGCCGCCACTGCGCGAGCGCCCCGGCGACATCCTGCCGCTGGCCGAGTTCTTCCTCGAGGAACATTGCCAGCGCCTGGGCTACAACCGTGCCTCGCTGAGCCCCGAGGCCGAACGCAAGCTGCTGGGCCACACCTGGCCGGGCAACATCCGCGAGCTGGAGAACGCGATCCACCACGCCCTGCTGGTGTGCCGCAACCAGCAGGTGCAGCCGGGCGATCTGCAACTGGCCGAGCTGCCCTCCGCTCCGCGCCACGACCTGCTGCGCCAGGACCACCTCCCCCACGCCCTCGCCCCGCGAGTCGAGGCGACGCTGGAGCAGGCGCTGCTGGAGTTGTTCGAAAGCAACAAGCCCGACCTCTACGAGCATGTCGAAGAGGTCCTGTTCCGCACCGCCTACCACTTCTGCCACGGCAACCAGCTGCAGACCGGCCGTCTGCTGGGCATCAGCCGCAACATCGTCCGGGCGCGCCTGGAGAAGATCGGCGAGCTGAACCTCAGCCGCACCGGCTGAGGTGGTTTCAGCCCGCGCCGGCGCTGGGCTGAAACCGTCCGTCGGCGCTTCTCGCCCGGTCGCCCCCCGGCAAAGGTTATAATCCGCGCCGTTTTCCGGCCGGCACGCCAGCGCCCCCTGAACGTCTACACTGCCAGGACGACACCCCGGCTCGGTGTGGATTGCCCGTGCGAGGCCCATCTTCAAAGCTTCAAGTCATCAGCTATTCATCAGGAATGATCGTGACCAAAGACGAACTGCGCGCGGAACTGGAGCGCCAGGAGCAACGTTTCAAGGATGAACAAGGCGGCGAAGTGACCCTTTATGCCGCTCAGCCCGAACCCGGCAAGAAACCCTGGCGCAAGCGACCCAGCGTGCAGGACAAGGCCTTCGACCGGGAGCTGGAAAGAATCGAAGAAGAACGACTGAAAAAGGATCTGGAAGCCCCGTCCCTTTAATCGCAGGTACGGCCCCAGGCCAAGAGACTCCCCCCGGAATCCGTTGGGGAAAATCTCGAGGCGATGGGCGAGCAGTGCTCCGTGGGGGAGCCCGCCAGTTGGCCTGCAAACACTCATCCGATGGGCCGGCGGCCCGCGTGGAAGCATTGCAAACTTTTTCCACCCTGCCTGAAAGCGCCGTGCGACGTGGCGTCGCGCAAATTGGAGAAACCGTTTCAGGCTGAATACGGTGCTCCAAGCTTCTGGCATAATCGCCGCCCCGTCTCCGACCGGTCATAGAATTTTCATGTTCGATCTCTTCAGCGGACTCGATGTCTGGGTGGGTATCAGCCTGGTGCTGGCACTCACATTCGTCCTGGCCTTCGAGTTCATCAACGGCTTCCACGACACCGCCAACGCGGTGGCCACGGTCATCTATACCAAGGCCATGTCCCCGTACCGCGCGGTGATCCTCTCCGGCATCTTCAACTTCCTCGGCGTATTGCTCGGCGGCGTTGGCGTCGCCTACGCAATCGTCCACCTGCTGCCGGTGGAACTGCTGATCAACGTGAATACCGGCCACGGCCTGGCCATGGTGTTCTCATTGCTTGCCGCGGCCATCACTTGGAACCTGGGCACCTGGTACTTCGGCATCCCGGCCTCCAGCTCGCACACCCTGATCGGCTCGATCCTCGGCGTGGGCCTGGCGAATGCTCTGATCACCGGCGTGCCGGTGGCCGACGGGATCAACTGGGGCAAGGCCATCGACATCGGCCTGTCGCTGATCTTCTCGCCACTGGCCGGCTTCCTGGTCGCCGGCGCCCTGCTGATCGGCCTGAAGTGGCTGTATCCGCTGTCGAAGATGCACAAGACGCCGGAAACCCGCCGCGACGTCGACGAGAAGAAGCACCCGCCGTTCTGGAACCGCCTGGTACTGGTGATCTCGGCCATGACCGTGAGCTTCGTGCATGGCTCCAACGACGGCCAGAAAGGCATCGGCCTGATCATGCTGGTGCTGATCGGCATCGTCCCGGCGAAGTTCGTCCTCGACCTGAACAGCACCACCTACCAGATCGAGCGCACCCGCGACGCCGCCATCCACCTGCAGCAGTTCTACAACCGCCATTCCGACACCCTCGGCGAGATGCTCGCCCTGGGCAAGGCCAGCGAAACGGACCTGCCCGATCTGTACCGCTGCGAGCCGAAGCAGACCGAGGCGACCCTCAAGGGTCTGCTGAGCGACCTGCACGGCGTTTCCAGCTACACCGACCTGAACGACGATGAGCGCGTGCAGGTGCGCCGCTATCTGCTGTGCCTGGACGACACCGCGAAGAAGGTCGGCAAGCTGTCCGAGCTGCCGTCCCGCGAAAAGGCGGACCTGGAGAAGCTGCGCAAGGACCTGACCAGCACCACCGAGTACGCACCTTTCTGGGTGATCATCGCCGTGGCCCTGGCCCTGGGCATCGGCACCATGGTCGGCTGGAAGCGCGTGGTGCTCACCGTCGGCGAGAAGATCGGCAAGCAGGGCATGACCTATGCCCAGGGCATCGCCGCCCAGCTCACCGCGACCGCCGCCATCGGCATGGCCAACATCTACAGCCTGCCGGTCTCCACGACGCACGTGCTGTCCTCGGGCGTGGCGGGCACCATGGTGGCCAACCGCAGCGGCCTGCAAGGTAGCACGATCCGCAACATCCTCATGGCCTGGGTACTGACCCTGCCCGTGTCGATCGCGCTGGCTGCGGGCCTGTTCTGGCTGTCCTCGCGCTTCATCGGCTGACTCCGCGACACGCCCCCCCGAAAAACGCCTGCATCCGCAGGCGTTTTTCATTTCCGATCCCTCACAGACTCACGACCTGCCGCGGCAGGCGGATGATGAAGCGAGCACCGCCCTTGTAGTTATCCACAGACAGGCTGCCGCCCATGTTGCGAATCAGGTCGTGGCTCACCGACAAGCCCAGGCCGGTGCCCTTGCCGATAGGCTTGGTGGTGAAGAAGGCCTCGAAGATGCGCTCCATCACCGCCGGGTCGATACCGCCAGCGTTGTCGCGCACGTGCAATTCCACCCAATCGGTGTCGGTGCACGGCTCCTGCGCCACGCCGACCCAGCGGGCGCCCTCCTCGCCGCGCCCGAGCAGCGCGTCGCGCGCGTTGGCCAGCAGGTTGATCAGCACCTGCTCGAGCTGGTCGGAGTAGCCGCGCACCACCACCCGCTGGGCCGGCGGCCGGCACTCCAGACTGATGCCCTGCTGGGTCAGGCTTTCGCCCAGCAGCGCAATGGCGCCTTCGCAGGCGTCGTAGGGATCGAACGGCGCGGCTTCCAGCTCCGATTTACGGCTGAACACGCCCATATGGCTGATCACCCGTGACAGGCGGTCTATCTGTGCGTCGGCACGCTCCAGTTTTTCCTTCAGGTATTCCGGTTCGCCCAGCTTCTGCCGGGCGTTGTAGAGGGACATGCGCAAGACGTGCAGCGGCTGCTTCATCTCGTGGGCCATGCCGCTGACCATCTCGCCCAGGCTGGCCATCTTCGCGCCCTGGGCCAACTGTTGCTGTGCATGGCGCACGGCCGTGTTATCGCGACCTACGGCCTGGACTTCCACCAGCCGGCCCTCGGCATCCAGCAGCGGCCGGTCCGACCAGATCAACCAGAGATTGCGCTGGCCGGGCAGGCAGAAACGCAGCTCCCAGGAATCGTCGGCCGCGCCCTGGCCACCGCCCACCAGGCGCGCTCGCAAGGCGCTGCAATCCTGTTGCGACAGCCACTCGTCCAGACGTCGACCGAGCAATGCGTCCACCGGCTCGCCCAGCACCTGGGCGAAGGTGCGGTTGATGAAGGTCAGCCTCAGGTCCGGGTCGTAGCGGCAGATCAGCGCCGGCGAATCCTCCACCAATACGCGGTAGCGCTCCTCGCTTTCGGCGATCTGCATCGCCGCAAGACGCTGTTCGGTGACATCCAGCCAGAGGCCGACAGCCTCCTGCGGAATGCCCTGGATATCCCGCAGCAGCTTGGCCTCGTCATACAGCCAGTGCCATTCGCCGCTACTGTCGCACAGGCGGTACTCGGTGCGGACGCGGCCTTCGCGCAGCAGTTCGCGGCCACGGTCGAGGAAGGCCTCCAGATCGTCGGGATGCACCCGTTCAGCCAGCGCCTGCCAGCTCTGCCCCTGCAGGTCCAGGCCGAGAATGTTGCCCGCGCTCTCGCTGTAGAACTCGGGGATCAGGTGCCCCTCCTCCACTCGCTGCACATAGATCACCACCGGCGCGCTGTCGATCAGGTTGCGCAGCCGGGCATGGGCCGCCAGCGCCTGTTCTTCCTGCAACTTGCCCTCGCTGATGTCCAACAGCACGCCGTCCATCAGCTGGTCCCCGACGCGGGCCTGTCGTCGTCCCTGCAGGCGCAGCCATCGGCGCGTCTGGGTCGACGCTGCACTGCGCAGGCGCAGATCCTGGACCAGCCGCCCGCCCGGTTGCAGGTTGCGAAGGCGCAGGCTGAGTTCGTCGGCATCGGCCGGGTGCAGCAGGGCCAACAGGTCGGCCAGTGCCAGCTGCAATTGCCCTTCCGCCAGGCCGAGGCTCGCTGCGACGGCCGGCGACAGTTCGAACATGCTTTCGTCGACCCGTAACCGCCACCAGCCACCACCGACCATGTCCTGCAACAGGCTCAGGCGTCGGCTGCTATCGCGCAGACTGTGCAGTTCGGTGCGCTCGTGAACGAGGTTGGTGAGGATTTCCGCCAGGTACTGCCAGTCGCTCGGGGCCAGCCCTGGCCAGGTGCCGCCGTGCTCCATGGGTTCGGCCAGCAGGCCGGCGAGGCGCCCGCCCCGTACGGGCGCCGGAATCAGGTAGAGCTGGGCGCAGCACAGGGTACGCAGCAGCTCCGATGGCCTGTCATCCGCCCCCAGCAGGCAGGCACCGCTGGCCGCGCGCAGCTCGTCGCCTGGCAGCGCAAGGTTTTCCCGCAGCAGGCTGTCGAATCCGGGCTGCACATAGCAGGCGAAGACCCTCAGGCTCTGGTCCGGAGCTTCCAGCAAGAGTGCCATGCTGCGCATGTGGAAGTTGCTGCAGAAGGCCTCCAGTACCTCACCGACCGCCTCGCTGAGGCGACGCTGCGAGCTATGACGCAGGCGCGCCAGCAGGAGCTTGCTGAGGCTCAGGCACTGCAACTTGTGCTGCTGGTTGTCGGATTGCCAGTTCAGGTCGGAGATGTCCGTACCCAGCAACAGGCAATGCTCGTTGGCCTGCAGGACGGCGCGGAAGCGGCAGACCAGCGGCAGGTCGCCGGTGCTGCGCAGCACCAGGTCGAGGCGCTCGCCGCCGCGCAGGCTGGAGACCTGCATGCCGCCGGGAATTCGGCGGTCCAGGTAATCGCCGAGGCCTGGCAGATCCCCATTGCCCGGCACCGGCGGCAGCAACCTGTGCGCCTGGCTGCCGCCACGGGCGATGACGCGGTCACGACTGTCCAGCTCCAGCCACAGGTCGCAGTGGCCGGTCACCACGGGCTCGGCCAGCTCTTCCGCCGGCAGAGCCGGGCGCCGCCGTGCGGCCAGGGGCCGGCTTGGCAGCGGGTTTTCGTTCATCTCATGCTGGCCACGGGGCCTGGAGCGCCAGAAATCGAACATCCAGCGCCTCAGAGCAGGACGCTGGCCGTGCCGCTGAGCACGTCCGGCAAGCGCGGCACGGTGCCGATCCCTGGCAGGGTCAGCAGGGGCACGATGGGCGAGGTGGCATAGGGATAGCTGATGCAAACCTGCACACGGGTGTACTGGCGGCCCGACACCGTTTGCGTCACCGGGGTATCCATGAACTGCCCGCCGTAACAGCCATTGCGCCAGCTCGTCGGCATCCAGCTCAGGCGTTGGGTCACGGCGCTGTCCACGGCAGCCTTGAGCGCGGCGTTATAACCGCCCGCCGCCTGTGGATTCACCGAAACGGCCACCCGCGCGCCGGCCGCCGCCGCATCGTTGAAGGACTGCAGCATCAGCAGGGGTACGCAATAACCCAGCAGCCCGTAAAGAACCGCGAAGAACAGAACGAACACGGCGGCGAACTCGATAGCTACCGCGCCCCGCTGCGTGCTGCGACCGCCGACTCCGTTCATGCGCAATACTCCCGGACCAACATGCAACTTGAATGATCGTTCAACTTATCGGCACGGCTAAACTTTGCTGAAGATACGCGCCGTCGGATAATTACCGCTACCCAGCAATACTAGGCGGTCTTCCGGGATTCGCCGGATGTCCTGTCGGGTTAACGTTGCGAGCCAAATTCGAATTTATCTGGCTTGAATTGCAATATAGCGCTGCAATAGCGAATACCTTAAGACTCTTCGTATCTGCTTCGACATCGCCGCCTCCGGGATGAGGATATTCTCGATGCTGTTCAAACTCTGCCTTCTGGCCTGGTTCGCGGTCTGTGCCTACCAGGATCTCACCCGGCTGCGGGTCAGCAACTGGCTGACCCTTGGCGGCGCCCTGCTCGCCCTGCTGTTCCTGCTGGCCACCGGTCACACGCTGACCGGACACACCCCACAGACCGCGGCACTGGCGGCGTTGCTGGCGGCAGCGCTCACCGTACCGGGCTACTGGCTGGGGAAGCTGGGCGCGGCCGACGTGAAGCTGCTGGTCGCTCTGGGCCTGGCCAGCGACCCGCTGACGGTGCTCTATACCCTGGCCCTGGCCAGCCTGTTCTGCGTACTGCTGATGCTCGCCAGCAAACTTTTGATTGATTCGGACAGCGTGGCGATTAATTGCAAAAAGAAATTAGCCAGACTGCAACCGTCAAAGTTCAAGTCATTCCCTTTCATATTCACGCTATTCGTCGGTCTTCTGACGGCCTTTTCCTTGCCTTACTGATGCCTCGCCTTTTATTGGCGCGATGCAAACTTAACGACTATATGCTAAGGGTTAATACCACCCATCGCCTGATGGAACGATCCGGCTGCGGTTATCGAACAACCGGACGATAAAAATAATGGATATGTATTTTCAAGGAGCGTGCAGTCATGGACAAAACGGCCAATCGCCGTTTCAGCGTGCTGGTCATCGATGACGAGCCGCAGGTCACTTCCGAGCTTTCCGAGTTGCTGGAAAACAGCGGCTACCACTGCGTGGTCAGCGACAGCAAGGACAGCGCCCTGCAGAAATTCCGCGACGATCCCTCGATCGGCCTGGTGATCTGCGACCTGGGCCTGGGGCGCGACAACGGCATCCGAGTGGTCGAGGCGCTGAAGGAGGCGGCCGGCACGGCGCGGTTCTTCGAAACCATCATCCTCACCGGCCAGCAGGGCAGCCAGGAAGTGATAGAGGCCATGCGCGTGGGCGTTGCCGACTACTACCAGAAGCCGGTGGCGCCGATGGACCTGCTCAAGGGCCTGGAGCGCCTGGAGGCGCGCCTGCACGAGCGCATTCGCAGCCAGCTCAGCCTGAGCCATGTGAACCAGCGCCTGGAGTACCTGGCCGAATCGCTCAATTCAATTTCGCGGGATATCCACAAGATCAAGTACGAGGTTCACGGTGGCGGCCAGCCCGCCGGCGGCGGCGCGCTCAAGCAGGAGCAAACCGAGCCTGCGGCCAGCGCCGCGCCGAACAACGCCGAGCAGATCGCGCCAGTGGTGAACAACCCGTTGTTCAACAAGCTCTCGCCGCGCCAGCAGGCGGTGGCGCGCCTGGTGAGCAAGGGGTTGACCAACTACCAGATCGCCTACGACCTGGGGATCACCGAGAACACCGTGAAGCTTTACGTCTCGCAGGTGCTGCGGCTGATGCACATGCACAACCGCACGCAGCTTGCCCTCGCCATTTCCCCCAGCGCCTCCCAAAGCAGCGCGGTGCACTGAGCACCGCGCCGCTCCTGACGACCTTCAGATCAGCAGCTCGGCCCCGCCGGTCTGGAGGTCGATCAGGCGTACGTCGAGGATGCCGGTCTGGATGCCGAGCAGCGACAGCAGCGGGTCGATCAGTTGCTGGCCGAGGGCACTGACGAGCGTTCCCAACCCCGATGTCAGGTTGAGCATCAGGTCAGCGAGCGAGTTGACGATACTGCTCAGCGCACAGAGCAACCAGCTGACGAGAATAATGGCATTGCAATTACCACCCGCAGTGACCTTGATGCTCAGCGAGTTTCCAAGACTGGCCAGCCCCGCCCCGAGCGAAGAGCCCAGTGGACTCTGCACCCGCGTCACCGCGCTGGGCAGATCCGACGGACCGTTCACCGTAAAGCTCAGCGACTGCTCGCCAGGAATGGCGAACTGCGTGCCGGCCGAGGCGCTGCTGCCGCTCGCCCCGGTCGCGGTATTGGTGATCGTCACCCCCAGCAAACTGCCACTGGCGCCGGACAGCAGGCTGACGTTGGCATCAATATTGGCGCTCGCCACCCCCGGCCGCGCCTTGACGTTGACCGTCGTCGGCTGGCCGACGCCGCCGCACTGGATGCTATCCAGCGCCGCATAGCCCTCCGCCACGCCCACCCTCAGGTTCAGTGCCAGGTTCACCAGGTTCAGCCCCAGCAGGTTGGCGTTGGCGCCGACGATCATCTGCACCTGGGCATTCTTGGCGACGGTTCGCCAATTCCCCGCGCTGTCCTTGCCGGGATAGCCGATGGCGATGGTCGGCGGCGAGATGACCTGCAGTTTCACCGTCGGCACCACGCCGGCGATGTTCTTGCCTTTGAGGTCGACGTTCACCGCGTTGTTCTTGTTCGCCACCATTGCAGTCGCCATCAGCAGGTCCAGCAGATTGACCCCCGCGTTGAGCGCCGTATCGCGCACGCTGTCAGGCGCCACCACGCTGAGGATCTGTCCGAGGGTCAGGTTGGCCGTCGGCACGTTGATGTTCGCCAGCGCGGTGCGCAGCAGGGAGGTATTCACGTTGGCCAGCTGTGAGGCGTCCGCCGCGTTGACCATCGCCTGGAGCAACTGCGCGGCGGTGACGTTGGCGCCCAACAGGCTGTCGATCTTGCCCAGCTCCAGGTTCACGCCAGCCGCCTTGAGTTGCTGGCTAAGGGCAAGCAGCGAGACGTTGGCACCGGCAATGCCCTGGTAGGTCACCAGGTCGAGGTTGATCGTGGTGCCGAGCAGGCCGCCAAGCAACGCGTTGAGCAGCGGCGAGTTGGTCGAGTCCAGGCTCAGCACGCCGCTGCCGGCGGAAATCCCCGCCATCGCCGTGCGCCGGCCCACCGCCTGGGCGCTGAGCACGGTATTGCTGCTCGCGCCGCTGAACAGGCTGGCGACATTGAGCAGCAAGCTGGAGGGCACCGTGTGGGTCGCCTGCACGCGCACGGAGTCCCCAGGGTCGCCACCGGCGATGAACGTCCGCCGCGACGACGCCGAGCCATAGCCGCCATCGAAGGTCACACTGCCCAGCGTCGCCACCAGGGAATCGCCGGTGGCCGGGACGAACCCGTTCCGGGCCGCGCTGGTCGTGACGTACCCCTGCACGCCCGACGGCAATCCACACAACCCGCCCTGGGACGCCGCCTCCAGGGCCGCCATGTCGACGACCCGCTGCAACTTGCGCTGCTCGTAGTACAAACGCCCGGTGTCGATCACCAGCGCCAGGCAGATCAGCGCCAGCAACAAGGTGCCGGCCGCCATGACTCCAATCGCGCCCCGCTGCCGTTCGCGTCCCATGGCACGCTCCCGAAGGATTACTTCTTGTCGGTGCTGAAGCTGTTGTCGTCGAGCAGATACTCGGGGATTTCGCGGGTATAGCTCTTCAGGTAGCGCTGGTAGGCGCGGTCACGCTCGGCTGGCGTCGCACTCTGGTGATTGGCCGAGGCGGCGCGCCCACTGGACTGCAACTCCAGCCAGCTGAGAACTTCCTGCTGGTCGCGGGCCGTGGTGCCCGCCTTGGTGGGTACCGCTGCGCGTTCGGCGGCCAGCGTCATCATCGGCGCAGCCAGCAGGGCGCCGACCAGAATCCATGCCTTCATCGCATTCTCCCTGCTCGCCTCAGCGAGCCTTGAACAGCAACTTCGCATCGTGCGCCACGGCGGGCGTAGAGTCGGCCAGCGCCGGATGCGCATCGACGACGGGCTCGTCCACGTAACTGACGGTGTCCGCCTCCACCTTGGGTTGGCTTGCCGGGCTGCCATGGCCCAGGTCACGCGCCTGATCCTGCGCTGCACGCACCTGCTCGGCCGACAGACCGACGCTCTGGATCAGGCGAGTCGCCTCGGGAGTCTCGCCCTGCATGAACATCAGGCTCAGCAGGTTGGTCGCCGGCAGCTTGTCGTGCTCGTCCAGTTCCATAGCGGTGATGAATTCGAAACGCGCCTTCTCCAGCTCGCCACGGCGCAGCAGGACGTAACCCAGGTCATTGCGCAGAGCGCTGTCGGTAGGCTGCAGGCGTGCCGCTTCGCGCAACTCGCGCTCGGCCTCCACGGTATTGCCGGCACGCATGGCGATCTGCCCCAGGCCATGGTGGGCCTCGGCGGTTTTGCAGGTACCGAGCAGGCCTTCATAGACGATCCGCGCCTTGGGGTCGCCGATACGACGCAGGGCCAGGGCCTTGCTTTCGCGCACTTCCAGCGAGTTCGGCGGCAGGGTTTCGAGGTTGGCCAGCGCAGCGTGGGCGCGGCCGTTGTCGAGCATTTCGCGAGCCAGATTGAGTTGCAGTTCCACCGACTGGCCCAGGTTCTCGTCGCAACGCTGGCCGACGGTCGGGCCGCCCAGCGTGTCGAAGTTGGCGCAACCGCCGAGCGCCAGGCTCAACAGTCCGATCGCGCAGGCATTTCTCATCCCATACCCCCCATGGCCTTGGTAATGGCGAGGAACCCGGGCCCGGCGAGGATGATCAGCAGTGCCGGGAACAACAGCACCATCATCACCAGGCTCATCTTCGCCGACAGCTTGCTGACCTTTTCCTGCAGGGCAGTCAGACGGCGGTCCTCGAACAATTGCTTGAGCGTGAGCAACGAGCTGCGCGCGCTGCCACCCTGGCGCACCATCTGCCGCAGCACGTTGCAGCAGTCGGTCAGCTCACCGACCATCAGGCGGCGGCTCAGTTGCTCCAGCTCTTCGGCCAGCTCCAGGCCGCTGTCGGTGTGGGCCAGCACGGTTTCCAGCTCCGAGGCCAGCACCGGGACGATGTTCCTTCCTTCGCGGCAGACCACCCGCAGACTCTGCTCGACGGTCAGGCCGGAGTCGAAGAGGATGCGGATCAGCTGGATGAACAGGATCACTTCGCCAGCCAGGCGCGTCCGGCGCTTCTCGGCGAGATAGGCCAGCACCCGCTTGGGCAGCAGGAAGCCGATGCCCGCGGCGAACAGCAGCGGCACCACCGGCGAGGTAGCGGCGTGGCCCTGCATGGCGAGGTAGACGATGGTGATCCCCATCAGCACGAACGGGCAGGCGATCAGGGTCATCAGGTAGACGCTGCGCGGCGTGCTGCCGCTCCAGCCGGCCTGGTGCAGCAGCACGCGGACTTCCTCGTCGCGCAGGTGCAGGCGCTTGCCCAGCCCGCTGCTGCCGAGGCGGTCGAACAGGTCCGCCACGCGATTGCCGGAACGCGGCAGCGGCTGGCCGCCCAGGCGCTGCTCGATCAGTCGTTGCTCGCGCCCCGCCGCACGGCTCTGCGAGAGCATCAGCAGGACCGCCGCCAGCAGCAGGATCAGCGCCATCAGGCCGTACATCAGTGGCATGGCGAACTCCTCATATGCTCTTGAGCATGCGCCAGAGCGTGTAGACGCCCAGCACCTGCAGGCCGAGGGACGTCAGCAGCATCCAGCGGCCGCCGCTGTCGAGCCACATGTTCATCAGGTAGCCCGGGTTGGTGAACAGGATGTAGCCGCCCAGGCTGATCGGCAGCACCGCCAGCACGAAGGCGCTAAGGCGTGTTTCGCCGGTCATGGCGCGCAGCTGGCGGCTGAGCTTCTCGCGCTCGTGGATGACCTTGATGATGTTTTCCAGCAGGTCGGTGGTGTTGCCGCCGTAGCGGTGGTTCACCGCGACGCCCAGGGAAAACACGTGCAACTCCTCCACGTCGTAGAGCTCGGCGACTTCCTGCAGCGCCTCGGGCAGGCTGATGCCCAACTGAACGTGATGGGTGACCAGCGAGAAGATTTCCCGCAGCGGATCGTCGGCGGCACTGACCGCCTGGGAGATGGCATCGCCCAGGGTGCGGCCCGAGTGCAGGCTGCGCACCACCTGGTCAAGAAAATTGGGCATCTGCCGGATCATCTTCTGCAACCTGCGCTGGTAGAGCGCGTTGAGCAGGATGTGGAAACCCGCCAGGGCCAGGCCGACGCCGCACAGGAGGCCGACTGGCCCGAGGATGCGCTCGCACAGCACCCCCAGCAGGAACGCCGCCAGGGCCGCGCCCAGCAGCCAGATACGCATGTCGGCGATGCCTGCGCGGCGCATGCGTCGCGCCAGCCAGTGGCTGCTGCGGCCACGTCCGCTCTGCACGATGGGCTCGCCGCTCAAGCGACGCATCACCTGCTCGTTGTGCCGAGCGCGCCAGCTCATGCCACTGAGCACGACGCCGATCGCCGCCAGCGCCAGGCTGGCGAGAATCAGCCAGAGCGCGCCGTTCACAACAGCACCTGGCGGAATTTCAGCCCGCTCGGCTGGGCGGTACGGACGAACTGCCCGGTGCCGCGCCGATCCAGGCTGAACAGCGAGTTGGTGACGTAGACGCCATCGCGCACTTCCAGCACTTCGAGTATCTCGCTGATGCAGCGGCGGCCGTTGGACAGGCGGGTGATCTGCACGACGACATCCAGCGCCGAGCAGAGCATCTGCCGCAGGGTCTGCTCCGGCACGCGCTGGCCAGTGAGGCCGACGAGCATTTCCAGGCGCAGCAGCGAATCCATGGCCGAGTTGGCGTGCACCGTACTCATCGAACCGTCATGGCCGGTGTTCATCGCCTGCAGCACGTCAAGTACTTCCACGCCGCGGATTTCGCCGAGAATGATGCGGTCCGGGCGCATCCGCAGGGCGTTGCGGATGAGGTCGCGGGCGGTGACTTCGCCGAAACCCTCGGCATTCGGCGGGCGGGTTTCCAGGCGTACCACGTGGTCGTGGCCCAGTTGCAGCTCGGCGGTGTCTTCGATGGTGACGATGCGCTCACGCTCGTCGATGAAGCTGCTCATGACGTTGAGCAGCGTGGTCTTGCCGGTGCCGGTGCCGCCGCTGATGAGGATGTTGCAACGGCTCGCCACGGCCTGGCGGAGGAACGCCAGCATCTCCTCGTTGACGCTCTGGTAGCCCAGCAGGTCGGCGCTCTTGAGCAGGTCCTTGCTGAACTTGCGGATCGACAGGCACGGACCGTCCAGCGCCACCGGCGGGATGATGGCGTTGACCCGGCTGCCATCGGGCAGGCGCGCGTCCACCATCGGGCTGGACTCGTCCAGGCGCCGGCCCAGCGGCGCGAGGATGCGCTGGATCACGCGCTGCACATGGTGGTCGTCGATGAAGCGCAGGTCGCTCTGGTACAGCCGGCCTTCGTGCTCGATGAACACGCGGTCGGGGCCGTTGACCAGAATTTCCGAGATGCCCGGATCGCGCAGGAGGATTTCCAGCGGGCCGAAGCCGGTCAGCTCGTCCACCACCTCTTCGGCGAGGCGGTCCAGTTCATAGCGGGAAATCGCCAACTGGCGGCGCGCAGCATATTCGCTGACCTTCTCGGAGACGTACTGCGCCACCGCCGGCCGCGCGCCCTCCAGCAGGTTCATGCCGTCTTCGTCGATCTCGTCGATGATGTAGCGGTGCAGGCGCATCTTCAGCGCCTGCAGATCCCGGTCGTGGTTTGCGCCGTGGCCGCTGCCGCCGTAATGCTGGGTCATGGGCGCACGGCCCTGGCGCGACCGATCCAGCCGAACAGGCCGCGTTTCTCCACGACGCCGGCGCCCAGTCCCTCTGCGAGGTCACGCAGCTTGACCGTCAGCGGATCGCGCGGCGACAGCTCGAACAGGCTCTGGCCGACATTCTTCGAACGCAGGCGCGCTTCGGGGGATGCCGGCAGCACACCGAACAGTTCCAGCCCGAACATCTTGCCCAGCGCCGGCGCATCCGGCGGTACCGAGGGCCAGTAGCGTTCGATCAGCAGCTCCATGCGTGGCAGCATCGGGCTGCGCTCACGCAAGCGACGAAGGCGCTCCAGCCCCTTCTTGCACGACGGCACGCTCTGGTCCACCAGCCACAGCACGCGGTTGGCCTGGCCAAGCAACTGCGAGCTCAACTCGCCCTCGGCAACGCCCGTCAGGTTGACCAGAATGTGGCTGAACGCGCTGCGCAGGTTGCCCAGCAGCAGGTACAACTCGGCCGTGGTGACGCGCTCCAGCACGCCGGGCTCGTCGGACAGGCTCAGCACCCGCAGGCCGGATTCGTGGCGGGTAAAGGCGCTGTCGATCAGCGTCTGGTCGAGGCGCCGCAGGTTGCGCATGGCGTCGGCGAAGGTGAAGGCCGGCTCCATGCCGAGGATGGCCAGCGCTTCTCCGGTAGGCTGGCCGATGTCCACCAGCAGCACACGGTGCTCGGGCTGGCGTTGCAGCGCCAGCGCCAGGTGCAGGGCGACGAAGGCGCCGTCGGCGTCGGGCCGGGCGCTGACCAGGCTGATCAGCTCGCCCTGCTGGGTGGCACTCACCGGTACCGTGGGCAGGCGCCCACCAAGACGCCGGACCAGCCCGCTCAGCTCGCTGGCGCGGGCACCGTAGGTGACGAAATCCCTTGCGCCAGCGCGCATGGCGGCGAGCACCAGCTGGTTGTCCAGGCCATCGCCGACGGCAACGACCGACAGCAGCGGACGCGCGGAAACCAGCCCCTCGATCAGCGAACCCTGGGCAACCAGATTGGCCTTGTTCAGGCTGGTGAAGAGCACCGTCGCGCCGGTGACGTCCAGCAGCGACAACAACTCTTCCAGGGTTCCACTGTTGGCCAGAACCACCTGCCCGCACCCGGCCAGGCTGCTCTGCAACCATTCCTGCTCGCCAGGATGCTGGATCAGTGCCACGAACGTCTGACTCATGCCCATGCTCCCTTGCTTTGCCTTGCCTCCCGCTCTGTGGCGGGTCAGCGCTTCGTAGGTATCCATCAGCGCGACATCCCGCTGTTGGCCTTGCGCCGGTCGAACCGGCCGTCTTCGAGGAAGTAGAACTCCGCGAAGCCCGGGTCATAGTTGCGCAGGCCCTCGCCTGGCAGGCTCGGCAGTGCAGCATTGGCGGCCAGCGGCTGGACCAGGTGCGGGGTGACGATCATCAGCAGTTCGCGGTCGTCCTTGTCCAGGTTCGAGGAACGGAACAGCGCGCCGATCACCGGGATGCTGCCCAGGAACGGAAACTTGTCGATGTTGCTGATGGTGTTGCTGCTGATCAGGCCGCTGATCACGAAGCTCTCGCCGTCGGCGAGCATCACGCTGGTGTCGGTGCGGCGAACGTTGAGTGCCGGCACGGTGATGTCGGCGGTGCGGATGCCGTTGGAGAAGTCCAGCTCGCTGACCTCGGGGGCGACCTTCAGGGCGATGCGCTTGTCGTTCATCACCGTGGGCGTCAGCGTCAGGCGCACGCCGAATTCCTTGTACTCGATGGTGATGTTGTTGTTATCGCCATTGGGCACCGGGATCGGGAACTCGCCCCCGGCCAGGAACGATGCGCTCTGTCCGCTGGTGGCGACCAGGCTGGGGCGCGCCAGGGTGTAGGCGAAGCCGCTGCCTTCCAGGGCATTGATGAAGCCCAGCCACTTGCTGCTGCCACCGCCCCAGATGATGTTGAAGCCGCTCTGGTTGGTGCCGAAGTTGCCGCCCAGGCCGCCGTCGACGCCAACCTCGAGGTTTCCCAGGCTGCCCGGCGCACCGAGTACAAAGGTGTTGGAACCGCGCCGCACCAGCGACGTGCTCGCCTGCTTGAGCTTGCTGCGGCTGACTTCGACGAAGCGGATGTCGGTCTGCACCTGGTTGGGCAGGCCGCTGGCGGCCACGCCCGCTGCACCGGCGACATCGCCGACTGCACGGCCGCCCACGCGCACCACGCTGCGCAGCGGCTGGTCGCCGCAGGTAGTCCAGATCAGCAGGCTGGTGAGGCCTTCGGCCTTGCCGGTGATGAGGAAGTCACGCTTGTCCAGCACCTGCACGTCGGCGATGTTCGGGTCGCCGATGGCCAGGCGCTTGATCGGCACCGGGAGCTGCTGGTCGCGCTGGGCGCCCTGCTCCACATCGAGATTCAGCTGCTGGCCGGCAAGCCCGGCGCAGGCGCTGGGCACGGCCTGCGCAGTGGAGTGAGCGGCGCAGGCCAGCAGGGCGGCGAGGGACAGAATGAAGCGCTTGGACATCGATGCACTCCTTGCTCAATGTGCTTCACGGGTGACTTCGGTACCGCGATAGACCACCACGCCCTGGCTCACCGCCGGCGCGGAAATCTGGCGAGTGGCAGGCGCCGTGGTCGGCCGCGGCTTGCCGATCAGTTGTTCGAGGGTGATCGGCTGGCTGCTGCCCGTTCCCAGGGAGGCCTGGAGGTAGCGGCCCTCCTGTTCCTTCTCGTAGAGCTTTTCGTCCTTGCTGCGCACTGCCAGGCGCAATGAGCCGGCCTGGCTGGCCAGCATCAGCCGAGAGGTGGCCTCGGCCGGCACGGCCAGCACGGCAGTGCGCGGCGGGCGCGGAGTCTGGTCCTTGGGGTCGCCGGCGTTGCGCGCCTGGCCATCCTTCGCCACGGCAATCTGCTCGCCGTAGGTGAGCACGCGCACGCCGGGCAGCACCACCTGGGCGCTGACGTTGCGCTCGCCGGTCTGCTGGTCCTGGACGAAGAGCATCACATCGACATAGTCGCCGGGCAGGACAAAGCCGCCGCCGCCGATGACTTCGTCTACCGCGATGGCCATGGCGCGCTCGTCAGGGCGGATAGTCCGCGCCAGCGGCCCGCCCGGTTCGGTGATCGAGGAGGAAATGATGCTGCCGGCCGGCACCGCGACCCAGACGCGCTGGCCGATCAGCGCTTCAGGCTTGGGGAAACTTCCACTGGGCGCGGTGCGCAGCTGCTCGACGGCCAGATCTTCCTTGCCGATGACCGCCAGCGCCGGCAGATCGCGTGCGGCGACGACCACCGGCGTGCGTTGCAGCTTGTCGGCCTCGGCCACTGCCGCGGGCGCCATGTCCTGGACCACACCCACTGCCGGCTGAGCCGGCTTGCCGATCTGTAGCCCGAGGTAACCCACTACCCCTGCGCACACCAACAACAGCCCGGCGAATACCATCAGCACCTTGCTATTCATGAACCCATCCTTGTGCACAAGTGGGAAGTCGTGCCGCCGGCCCGACTCCGCGAAACAAATGCCTGCCGGAGTACATCCTTCAGACCTTTATTGTTATTTCGGCCGAACAGGAAAGTTCGATAAGAACCTTTCCTGATAATCAGGCTCTACTTGTTCCAAAGCAGAATTTAGTAGCTGCGGTAATAGCGTCAAATGCTAACTGCAAATTTCCAATCTCCAGTTAGTTATACTTATCCGTAACTATAACTTTGGTATTAGCGCTATTTGATCAATTGCATTCGGCCACACTGCGCCTAGCCTGACGATGAAGTCAGGGCAACCGCCCTGTTTGTAGTCGGGCGTGCACGGAGCGACGGCCATGAAGATCAAAACCTCAGCAAAACAACTTTCGAAGAATATCCTCAGCAAAGCCAAGTCCTTCCTGCGTGACCGCGAAGGGGCCACCGCGATTGAATACGCGGTCATCGCCGGGCTTATTTCCATTGCGGTGCTCACCGCAGCGACGCCCATTGGTGCGCGCATCGGCGTACTGATGAATACAATCAAGACTGCCATCGGCGCAGCCTGACCCGTACTGGAGCTTTTGGTATCGGGCGAGGCTAAGCAAAGCCTCGCCATTGCTGTTCGCCTCAGAGGATTCAGTCATGGAAAGCCGAGACCTCGATATCCCTTCGCTGATTCGACGCCTTTACCGCCGTGCCCGAACTTTTGCCCTGGATCGCGAAGGTGCTACGGCGATCGAATACGCCGTTATCGCCGGGCTTATATCCATCGCCGTCATACTGGCCGCCACTCCCATCGGTACCCGCGTTGGCGCTCTGATGGACATCATCCGTAACGCGATTGGCGCTACCTGAGTCAGATGCTGGAACGGAGCGGAACACTGTCGCTCCGTTTCAGATATTCCCCGCTAAAGTCCCGCGCTAGACAGCCGATACATCCTGCCTAACCCTTGTTCCACCTGCAGGATGCTTTGCCCATGCTTCGCTCGCTGTCCTTCTCCAGGAAGATCCTCCTGGCAGCCTCCCTCGTCGTCACCTTCGCCTTCGCCTGCTTCATCCTCTTCAACGACTTCCGCCAGCGCGAGGCGATCCACTCCGACACCGAGTCCTATCTCACCGAAGTCGGCAGCCTGACCGCCAGCAACATCCAGAGCTGGCTGGAAGGCCGCATCCAGTTGGTCGAGGCCGAAGCCGCGCAGCTGGCCGATGGCGAACCAACGCCCGAGCGCATCCAGCACGTGCTGGAACAGGCGGTGTTCCAGAAGAACTTCGAATCGGTCTACCTGGGTGAAGCCGCCAGCGGCGTGTTCACCATGCGCCCCTATGCGCCGATGCCCGACGGCTACGACCCGCGCACCCGCGGCTGGTACAAGGACGCCGTGGCCGCCGGCCGGCTGATCGTCACCGAGCCCTTCCTCGATGCCGGCACCAACGAGCAGATCCTCGCCATGTCCATGCCGGTCATGCGCAACGGCCAACTGGTGGGTGTGGCCGCCGGCGACATGAAGCTGGAAACCATCACCGCGATCATCAACTCGCTGAAATTCGACGGCGACGGCTACGCCTTCCTGGTCAGCGACGCCGGCAAGATTCTCCTGCACCCGGACAGCAGCCAGATCTTCAAATCCCTCGGCGAGGTCTACCCGCAAGGTGCGCCGAAGGTGCAGCCGGGTGTGCAGGAAGTCAGCATCAACGGCGAGGAGCAACTGGTGTCGATGACCCCGGTGAAAGGCCTGCCGGGCGTGACCTGGTACGTTGCGCTGGTGCTCAACAAGGACTCCGCTTACGCAATGCTGAGCGACTTCCGTAACACCGCGATCATCGCCACCGTGATCGCCATCGTCGCCATCCTGTTCCTGCTGGGCATGCTGATCCGCGTGCTGATGGCGCCGCTGACCGACATGGGCCGCGCCATGCAGGACATCGCCCAGGGCGACGGTGACCTGACCAAGCGTCTGCAAGTCGCCAGCAATGACGAATTCGGCGTGCTGGCCAACGCCTTCAACCGTTTCGTGGAGCGTATCCACGAATCGATCCGTGAAGTGGCTTCGACTGCGCGCAGCCTGCACGACGTTTCGCAGCTGGTGGTGAACGCCTCCAACTCATCGATGAGCAACTCCGACGAGCAATCCAACCGCACCAACAGCGTCGCCGCCGCCATCAACGAGCTGGGCGCCGCCGCCCAGGAAATCGCCCGCAATGCCGCCGACGCCTCGCACCACGCCACCGACGCCTCGCACCAGGCCGGCGACGGCCGCCAGGTAGTCGAGCAGACCATCAGCGCGATGAACCTGCTGTCCGACAAGATCAGCTCGGCCTGCGCCAACATCGAGGCGCTGAACAGCCGTACGGTGAACATCGGCCAGATTCTGGAAGTGATCAAAGGCATCTCCGAGCAGACCAACCTGCTGGCTCTAAACGCCGCCATCGAAGCCGCTCGTGCTGGTGAAGCCGGCCGCGGCTTTGCCGTGGTGGCGGATGAAGTGCGCAACCTGGCGCACCGCGCCCAGGAGTCCGCGCAGGAAATCCAGAAGATGATCGAGGAGCTGCAGGTCGGCGCCCGTGAAGCCGTGGACACCATGACCGAAAGCCAGCGCTACAGCCTGGAAAGCGTGGAGATCGCCAACCGCGCCGGCGAACGCCTGGCCAGCGTGACCCACCGTATCGGCGAGATCGATTCGATGAACCAGTCGGTCGCCACTGCCACCGAGGAACAGACCGCCGTGGTCGACTCGCTGAACATGGACATCACCGAGATCAACACGCTGAACCAGGAAGGCGTGGAAAACCTGCAGGCCACCCTGCGCGCCTGCGCCGACCTGGAGAACCAGGCCGGCCGCCTGCGCCACCTGGTGGACAGCTTCCGCATCTGATTACGGCGAAACGAAAAAGGCGCCTACGGGCGCCTTTTTTGTTCGCGAGTAAGCTCGCTCCTGCAGGAGGCCTGCCACCACCTGTATCACCACTGAAACACCCGCCACAGAGCCACACCTACCGTTCGTCCGACTCTTTCAAGCTTCCCCCGACCACGCCGAAATCAAGGGTGAAGGCCTTTGATAGCAACCAACAAACCGGGCCTGTCTTCACTGCCGGGACAAGGGAGTTCCGGCCAAGCCCGCCCGGCTACCCGCCGTGCCGGCGCCGTCCGTTTCACACCACGGGAACGGGCGCCCTGCGGCGACATCGGACCTGTCGCCCCGGACCAACGCCGTTCTGGCATCCCTCTACTTCCGGACTCGACGCAGCATGATCAAGAGCCTGAAATTCAGCCATAAGATCCTCCTGGCCGCTTCTCTTGTGGTTTTCTCGGCATTCGCCCTCTTCACCCTTTACAACGACTACCTGCAGCGCAACGCGATCCGCGAAGACCTCGAGGATTACCTGCGGGAAATGGGTGACGTGAGCGCCAGCAACATCCAGAACTGGCTCAGCGGCCGGATCCTGCTGATCGAGAGCACCGCCCAGACCCTGGCGCGCGACAGCGCGCCGGAGCACCTGGCCGCCCAGCTGGAACAGGACACCCTGCGCAAGACCTTCAACTTCACCTACCTGGGCCAGGAAGACGGCACCTTCACCATGCGCCCCAACAGCGCCATGCCTGACGGTTACGACCCGCGCACCCGTCCCTGGTACAAGGATGCCGTCGCCGCTGGCGGCACCACGTTGACCGAGCCGTACATCGACGCCGCCACCCAGGAACTGATCATGACCGTCGCCACCCCCGCCCGGGCCGGCGGCAAGACCCTGGGAGTGGTCGGTGGTGACCTTGGCCTGCAAACCCTGGTGCAGATCATCAACTCGCTGGACTTCAGCGGCATGGGCTACGCCTTCCTGGTCAGCGGCGACGGCAAGATCCTGGTGCACCCGGACAAGAACTTCATCATGAAGTCCCTGGCCGACATCTACCCGCAGAACACCCCGAAGATCGGCGGCGGCTTCAGCGAGGCCGAGCTCAACGGCCAGACGCGCATCCTCAGCTTCACCCAGGTGAAGGGCCTGCCGTCGGTGAACTGGTATATCGGCCTGTCCATCGACAAAGACGCCGCCTACTCCATGCTGAGCAAGTTCCGCGCCTCGGCCATCGTTGCCGCGGCCATCGCCATCGTCGCCATCCTGCTCCTGCTGGGCATGCTGATCCGCGTGCTGATGCAGCCGCTGACCACCATGGGCCGCGCCATGGAAGATATCGCCCAGGGCGAAGGCGACCTGACCAAGCGCCTGAAGGTCGCCAGCAACGACGAGTTCGGCGTACTGGGCAATGCCTTCAACCGCTTCGTCGAACGTATTCACGAATCCATCCGTGAGGTGGCCTCCACCGCGCGCCAGTTGCACGACGTTTCGCAGTTGGTAGTGAATGCCTCCAACTCCTCCATGAGCAACTCCGACGAGCAATCCAACCGCACCAACAGCGTCGCCGCCGCGATCAACGAACTGGGCGCCGCCGCCCAGGAAATCGCCCGTAACGCCGCCGACGCCTCGCACCACGCCACCGACGCCTCGCACCAGGCCGGCGACGGCCGCCAGGTAGTCGAACAGACCATCAGCGCAATGAACCTGCTGTCCGACAAGATCAGCTCGGCCTGCGCCAACATCGAGGCGCTGAACAGCCGCACGGTGAACATCGGGCAGATTCTGGAGGTGATCAAAGGCATCTCCGAGCAGACCAACCTGCTGGCTCTCAACGCTGCTATCGAAGCCGCTCGTGCCGGTGAAGCCGGTCGTGGTTTCGCGGTAGTGGCGGACGAGGTCCGTAACCTCGCCCACCGCGCCCAGGAATCGGCCCAGCAGATTCAGAAGATGATCGAGGAACTGCAGGTCGGCGCCCGCGAAGCCGTGGACACCATGACCGAAAGCCAGCGCTACAGCTTGGAAAGTGTGGAGATCGCCAATCGCGCCGGCGAGCGCCTGGCCAGCGTCACCCACCGCATCGGCGAGATCGACTCGATGAACCAGTCCGTGGCGACAGCCACCGAAGAGCAGACCGCCGTGGTCGACTCGCTGAACATGGACATCACCGAGATCAACACCCTCAACCAGGAAGGCGTGGAGAACCTGCAGGCCACCCTGCGCGCCTGCGCCGACCTGGAGAACCAGGCCGGCCGCCTGCGGCACCTGGTGGATAGCTTCCGCATCTGACTGCAGCGGAAAACAAGAAAGGCGCCTTCAGGCGCCTTTTGGGTGTGCATCGAAATGAGGTCTACCGCCGCTTGCTACCGCCCAACAGCGCGCCCATCAGCCCTCGCACCAGTTGCCGGCCGATCTGGTTCGCCGCCTGGCGCACCACGGTCTTGCTGACCTGGCTGGCCAGGGAACCGAGGATCTCGCCGGCCATACCGCCGAAGTCGGTGCCCTTCTCTTCCTTCCCCTGCGTCGGCGCCATCTTGTCGTCGGCGCGGCCGGTGAGCTTTTCGTAGGCAGACTCGCGGTCGATCGGCTGGTCATAACGCCCGGCCAGCGGCGAGCGACGGATGACGTCCGCACGCTCGGCATCGGTCAGCGGGCCAATGCGCGACTGCGGCGGCGCAACGGCCACGCGCTCGACCATTGCAGGAGTGCCCTTCTCTTCCAGCGTGCCAACCAGCGCCTCGCCGATGCCCAGTTCGGTGAGCACATTCAGGGTGTCGAACGCCGGGTTCGGGCGGAAGCCATCAGCCACCGCGCGCAGGGATTTCTGCTCCTTGGCCGTGAAGGCACGCAGGCCGTGCTGGATGCGCAGGCCCAGTTGCGCCAGCACGTCGTCCGGCAGGTCACTGGGCGACTGGGTGACGAAGTACACGCCCACGCCCTTGGAGCGGATCAGCCGCACCACCTGCTCCAGGCGGTCCTGCAAAGCCTTGGGCGTGCCGTTGAACAGCAGGTGCGCCTCGTCGAAGAACAGCGCGAGGATCGGCTTGTCCGCATCGCCGCGCTCGGGCAGTTGTTCGAACAGCTCGGCGAGCAGCCAGAGCAGGAAGGTGGCATAAACCTTGGGCGCGTCGTGTACCAGCTTGCTGGCATCCAGCAAGTGGATGCGCCCGCGACCATCGGCCTCGGGGCGCAGCAGGTCTTCGAGTTGCAGTGCCGGTTCGCCGAAGAAGTCCTCGGCACCCTGCTGCTCCAGCAGCGCCAGGCGCCGCAGCAGCGCCTGGGACGAAGCCGCGGTGAACAGCGCTCGGTCTTCGCCGAGCACTTCCGGGTGTTCCTTGAAGTGGTTGAGCAGCGCCTTGAGGTCCTTCAGGTCGAGCAGCAGCAGGCCTTCGCGATCAGCCACCTTGAACGCGGCGAACAGCGCGGCCTGCTGACTCTCGGTCAGTTCCAGCAGGTTGGACAGCAACAGCGGGCCCATCTCCGACAGCGTGGTGCGCAGCGGGTGACCGGTCTTGCCGGCCACGTCCCAGATGCTGACCGGGTAGGCCTGGGGCTTGTAGTTCAGCCACGGCATGCTGGCGATGCGCTCGGCCACCTTGCCCTGGGGATTACCGGCGGCGGCGATACCACACAGGTCACCCTTGATGTCCGCAGCGAACACCGCAATACCCGCATCGCTGAAAGACTCGGCGAGGTGCTGCAGGGTCACCGTCTTGCCGGTGCCGGTGGCGCCGGCGATCAGGCCGTGGCGGTTGGCGAGCTTCCAGGACTGGCCGACCGGCTGCCCGTCGGGACCCGCGCCGATGATGAGTTCGTTCGTGGCTGACATCCGTTGTTCCCCTTCAGTGGGCCTGTCGCGCCAGCAAGCCTGTCGCGATGAGTGCTTGAGCAAGAGTGGCGCGTCCCGGCGCGCCGCGCAATCGGCTACCCCGGTACTTTGAAGACGTGCTTGAGGTAGCGAAGGAAGTTCTCGTCCTTGCACTGGGTCTTGCCTGGCGCGTCTGAGATCTTCGCCACCGGATGGCCATTGCAGGCGGTCATTTTCAGCACGATGTTCATTGGCTGCACGCCCGGCACATCGCAGGTGAAATGCGTGCCGATGCCGAAGCTGACGTCGATGCGCTCGCGTAACGAGCGATAGATTTCCAGGGCACGCGGCAGGTTGAGGCCATCGGAGAACACCAGCGTCTTGGTCTGCGGGTCGATGCCCAGCCGCTCGTAGTGCCGGATAGCCTTTTCCGCCCATTCCAGCGGGTCGCCCGAGTCGTGGCGCAGGCCGTCGAAGAGCTTGGCGAAGTACAGGTCGAAGTCCGCCAGGAAGGCATCCATGGTGATGCAGTCGGTCAGGGCGATGCCCAGTTGTCCACGGTACTCGCGCACCCAGGCGTCCAGCGCGGCGGCCTGGCTGTCGATCAACCGAGGGCCGAGCTGCTGGTGCGCCATCAGCCATTCGTGCGCCATGGTGCCCAGCGGCTTGACGCCCAGCTCGCGCGCCAGGTGAACGTTGCTGGTGCCGACGAAATGCCCCGGGAAGCCGTCGCGCAAGTCCCGCACCACCGCCTTCTGCACCGGGTAGGAGAAGCGTCGGCGAGTGCCGAAGTCGGCCATCTTGAAGCCGGCCAGTTCTTCCGCGCCGGCCTCCCCGCGCAACCAGTCGAACTTTTCCTGCAGCCGCTCGCGGACCATCGTCAGCGTGGCGCCCGGATGGCGATGTCGGTTGCGCACTTCGCTGATGATTGCCAGCAGCGGTACTTCAAAGAGGATCACGTGCAGCCATGGGCCCTTGAGCCGCAGGTACAGCTCCTCATTCTCCACACCCAGTCGGACGTAGTTGGGGTTGAAGCGGAAAAGGCCAAGGAAGCGGATGAAGTCCGGCTTGAAGAACGGGATGCGCTCGAGGAAGGCCAGGTCCTGCGGCGCGAAGGAAAGCTCCACCAGGCGCTCGATCTGCTCGCGCAGCGGATCCAGATAGGAGCGCAGATCCTCTTCATTGCGGCAACGGAACTCCCACTCCACCTCGGCGTTGGGGTAGTTGTGCAGCACTGCCTGCATCATGCTCAGCTTGTAGAAATCGGTATCCAGCAGGTTCTGCACGATCCGCCGGGAAAATGCGCTGTCGCTCATGCTCGTCTCATTGCAGGCTTCGAATCGGCAGTCTAAACCGGCCGCCCACAAAAAACCCCGCCGAGGCGGGGTTTTGAGTTCGAATCAGAAATCAGCGTGCTTTGCTCTGCGACATCCCGAAGAGGAAAAGCAGCAGGTCATCGTCCGGGCGGATGTCCTGTTGCTTGGCGCGCAGGTTGGGCGGGATGGGGCAGCTGTCCAAGCCACCTTTTCCGGTGATGACCGAAGGCCCCGGCTCATGCCAGGCCGCCGCCGCCAGGGTTGCCACCCCGAGCGCGCCAACGAGGAGCAAACCTCGCGTAATTTCTAACTTCATGTCTGCAACCCTTTGATGGCGCTGCCAAACGCCGCTTGGTAACCATAGACAAAGGCCTGCCATTGCGCCTCAGTCCACGACGAGCGGCGTTTCACCTGGCGAAGATCATGACGCGCAGCACGCTGAGCGCTGAAGCGCTGGCGAGCTTTTTCCATGTCAATCAGAGCCACTTCGATCTTCTCGCCGTCCACCTTCACGAACACGTGCTTGAGGTAGAGGCAGCCGTGTTGCCAGCGGCCGGCGTTAAGTTTTGCAAGGGTACTGCCGTAATGTTGCAGAATTCTTTGGTGCAGGGCTTCACCCCAGCGATCCTGGTCGCCGCGGGCGTAACAGTCTTCGAGGCTGGTAAAACCATCCAGGGATTCGGTCACCAGCAGCGCCTGCCATTCGCCATCCACCTTGCGGCAACCGGCATAGACCAGGGTCGGCACTTTAACGCCCAGCGCCTCGGCGGCCTTGAGGGCGTTACGCTCGCGAATGGCGGTCGGGTAGCCGAAGGGATGCAGCAGGTCACGGTAGATATGCCCCATCTGCTGTTTGCGGTAGAGCATACGGCCGTCGGAAGTCAGGACTCGCTGCACGCCACTTTCGCCGCCGCGCCGACGGTTGGGTTCCTCGACCCATTTGCCGGGCACCTGGAGCCAACGGTCGATGGCGTTCTCACCGGAAATTTGCTGCAGCGAAGCCAGATCAACGGCCATCCATCACTCCTTACGCAGAATGTAGACCCGCCACATATGGATGAGCGGGACGAAATCAATGTGATCCTGGACCTTGAAACCGGCCTGGCGGAACTCCGCCTCGATGGTCTTGGCGGGAATCACGAAGCGGTTCTGGTAGGCGTGTTTCTTGCGGGTCGACTCGGCGCGCGCGCGTTTCCAGGACTTGAAGTTGCCATCGACCCACAGCGACAGGATCACCGAATCGCGACTTACGCGGTGAAATTCGCGCAACATCGTCAAACGATCATCAGATTCGCCGATGTGGTGCATCAGACGCATCGAGAAGATGCTATCGACGGCGTTGTCCGGCAGATCAATGGCAAACGCCGAAGTCTGCAAAGGTCGAACGCGTTTGACAACCTCATTCGGTTGACCGGCGCAGGCCACGGCGATCATGTCAGGCGAATTGTCCGCCCCGATGATCACCCGGTTCTCCTTCTCGGCCAGCATCGGCCAGAAGCGTCCGGCGCCACATGGCAGGTCGAGTACCAGGTTAGGCTGGCCGGCAAGCTTGAGTGCCTGGCGAGCTATCTGGACATCGCGCCAATGGGAAAGTTTCCGGGACAGTCCGGCCTGGTGCTTGCGCAGGTAACGCTGCGCATGCTGGCGGTCGTACTTCTGGGAGAACTCCAGGTTGACGGGTTTTTCAGTCATCGGATTATTACCTTTCCCGAATTCAGGGCGAACGATACAAATCAGCCTGTCACAGCCGGGTCATGCACTTGTGAAGATTTTGTCAAACTACGGCTAGGCGAACTTCGAAGCGGCAGCCGTGGGGTTCCGCGGGACGCAGCGTGACGTCCCAGCCTTCGGAGGCGCAGATCCGCTTGACCAGCGACAACCCGAGCCCAAGCCCCTCACCACGCGGGTTCTGGCCTCGAACGAACGGTTGGAAGACCCGTTCTCGCTGTTCTTCCGGGATACCGGCGCCGGTGTCTTCGACCCAGAATCCGTTCGGCCCAAGTTGTAAGCGGATGCTGCCGCTTTCGGTGTAATGCATGGCATTGCGCAATAAATTGCTCATCACCGAGCGCAGGAACGGCGCGTTGAATTGCCCGGGCATCTCCTGGTTTGCCTCGTATACCAGCGTCAAACCTTTCGCTTCGATCGGGCCACGCCACTGCGCTACCAATTCATCCCCGATCTGCCGCAGCCCGGCCTGCGAAACGATGGCCATGTCCTTGCGCTGGGCCCTGGCCAGCATGAGGAAGGTCTGCACCAGATCGCGCATTTCCTCGCAGGCACTGTTCATGCGCGCCAGTTGAGCACGAGCCCGCGCGCTGAGCCCCGGCTCCTCTGCCAACAGCTCGCAGCTGGTGGCGATCACCATCAGTGGCGTACGCAATTCATGACTGACATCGCTGGTGAAGAGCTTTTCCCGAGTCAGCACGTCGTGCAGCCGCCCCATGGCGTAATCGAAAGCCGCCGCCAGCTCACCCACTTCGTCGTTGGCGTAATCCGGCGACATGGGCGGCGCCAGCTCGAGCAACTGGTCGCGATGCCGGACCTGCCGCGCCAGGCGTGCAACCGGCTCCATGACCTTGCGCGCCAGCAGCCAGCCCAGGACCCCGGACAAAGCCAGGCTCAGGACATAGCCGGTGACCACGGCCGCGTAGAGAATCTGCTCGCGTGCTTCGAAGTCGCTCTGGTCCTGCAGCAGGACGAAGCGGCGACCATCGACATCGCGCGCCAGCGCATGGAAGGACAACTCCCCATCGAAGACTTCGTGGAACCCCTCATCCAGCCGACGCAGTGCCGGTGGCATGGCGTAGACGCCCACGCCGTCGCTGATGAAGAAACGCATGCCCGGATCGAGTTTGGGAGCCTGGCCGTTGCCCAGGTCCTCATTGATGATGCGATCCAGTTCGCCACCCAGGTCGCGGGAAATCAGGCGCTCCTCGACGATGTGAACGACGCCGACGATTCCCACCGAGAACAGGCCGCCGACGGCGGCGGTCATGAGTACGAAGGCAAAGACAATCCGGCGGGAAAGGCTCTGCTTATACTCCATGCGTTTCCTCTGCCAGCTTGTAGCCGACACCGTGGACCGTATGCAGCAGGGAGGATGCGAAGGGCTTGTCGATCACTTGGCGAAGCTGGTGCACGTGGCTGCGAAGGCTGTCGCTGTCCGGGCAGTCGTCGCCCCAGACGGCTTCCTCGAGCACATCGCGTCGCACGACGTGCGGGCTCTTCTGCATCAGCACCGCCAGCAGCTTGAGACCGATGGGATTGAGTTTCAGCGGTTTGCCGGCACGGTTCACTTCGAGGGTATCGAGGTTGTAGCTCAGATCGGCGACCTGCAACTCGCGACGACCACCACCCTGGCTGCGGCGCAGCACCGCTTCGATGCGAGCGGCCAGCTCGGACAGCGCGAAGGGCTTGAGCAGGTAATCGTCGGCGCCCGAGCGGAAGCCCTGCAGGCGGTCGTCCAACTGGTCACGGGCGGTGAGCATGATCACCGGCGTGTCGCGGCGCGCGTCTTCGCGCAGCCGACGGCACAGTGTGAAACCGTCCAACCCCGGCAGCATGACGTCCAGTACGATCAGGTCGTAATGGGAGGTCGCCGCCAGGTGCAATCCGGACAGGCCGTCCTGGGCGCAATCCACCGTGTAGCCCTTCAGGCCCAGGTAGTCGGCCATATTGGCCAGAATGTCCCGATTGTCTTCAACCAACAGAATGCGCATGTGCTCTCCTTTCGCGAACAGCACTCTAGCCTAACTGGCTTAAATGGAACTTAAGCGCCTTTGACGGTTTTTTCACACTTCATCGCATTCTCAAGATAGCAGCGCACACCCGGAGTCCATCGTGCTCGTAGCGCTGGATATCCAGCAGCCACTGGCGGTCCTTAGGCTGTCGTTGCGATCCTGCAGGGGGAAGCACCCCAACGGGGTCCCGTTCATTCTTGCCGAGGCATCACTATCAGCGGTCGCTTAACGGCCCATCATCCAGTTCACCGACCAGAGCCCGGCCAGGGTCATCAACAGAGAACCGGCCAGGTGCGTGGCGACTGTACCCATCGCCCAGGCCAGGCGGCCCTGCTGCAGCAACATGACGACTTCGGCGGAGAAGGTCGAGAATGTGGTGAGACCACCGCAGAAGCCGGTGATGATCAGTAACCGCCATTCCGGCGCCACGCCCGGCGTGTTGGCGAAGAAGGCGATGGCCGCGCCGATGATATAGCCGCCAACCAGGTTGGCGACCACCGTGCCCGGTGGCATGGAAGGCAGGAGGGTGTTGAGCTTGAGCCCGAGCACCCAGCGCAGCAGTGCACCGAGGGCGGCTCCGAGAGAGACGGCAAGAATGGATTTCCACATGGTCCTGTCCTGGGAAAAGTGTCTTGGACAGGCTGCAGGCGAACGCCTACGCGCCTTTCCAGGTCAATGCGTAGGCATCATCAGCCACAAGGGCGGTTGAAGGAGGAATGCCATCTCCTGCACCGCAGTCTGGCACAACCCGCGCCCATGAAAAAGCCCCGCCTAGGCGGGGCTTTTTCTTACAGCAGGTGCCGGGTGGCTTACATCATGCCGCCCATGCCACCCATGCCGCCCATGTCCGGCATGGCCGGAGCAGCCTTGTCGTCAGCCACTTCGGCAACCATGGCCTCGGTGGTGACCATCAGGCCGCCGATGGAAGCAGCGGCTTGCAGGGCCGAACGGGTGACTTTGGCCGGATCGAGGATACCCATCTCGATCATGTCGCCGTACACGCCGGTAGCAGCGTTGTAGCCGTAGTTGCCCGAGCCTTGCTTGACCTTGTCGACCACCACGCTCGGCTCGTCACCGGAGTTGGCAACGATCTGGCGCAGCGGAGCTTCGACAGCGCGACGCAGCAGGGCGATACCGACGTTCTGGTCTTCGTTGTCGCCCTTCAGGCCTTCGATGGCTTGCAGAGCACGAACCAGAGCGACGCCGCCGCCAGGAACCACGCCTTCCTCGACCGCAGCACGGGTAGCGTGCAGGGCGTCTTCAACGCGGGCTTTCTTCTCTTTCATCTCGACTTCGGTGGCAGCGCCAACCTTGATCACGGCAACACCGCCGGCCAGCTTGGCCAGACGCTCTTGCAGCTTCTCACGGTCGTAGTCGGAGGAAGTCTCTTCGACCTGCTTGCGGATCTGCAGGACGCGAGCTTCGATGTCGGCCTGAGCGCCAGCGCCATCGATGATGGTGGTGTTTTCCTTGCTCAGTACGACGCGCTTGGCGTTACCCAGGTGCTCCAGGGTGGCGCCTTCCAGGCTCAGACCGACTTCTTCGGAGATGACGGTACCGCCGGTCAGGATGGCGATGTCCTGCAGCATGGCCTTGCGGCGGTCGCCGAAGCCCGGAGCCTTGACGGCTGCGACTTTCACGATGCCACGCATGTTGTTGACGACCAGGGTAGCCAGGGCTTCGCCTTCGACGTCTTCAGCCACGATCAGCAGCGGACGGCCGGCTTTGGCAACGGCTTCCAGGACCGGCAGCATTTCGCGGATGTTCGAGATTTTCTTGTCGACCAGCAGCAGCAGCGGGCCGTCGAGCTCGGCAACCATGGTGTCCGGCTTGTTGATGAAGTAGGGGGACAGGTAGCCACGGTCGAACTGCATGCCTTCTACGACGGACAGTTCGTTTTCCAGGCCCGAGCCTTCTTCAACGGTGATCACGCCTTCTTTGCCGACTTTTTCCATGGCTTCGGCAATGATGTTGCCGATGGAGTCGTCGGAGTTGGCGGAGATGGTGCCGACCTGGGCAATGGCCTTGGTGTCGGCGCACGGCTTGGCCAGGTCCTTGAGCTGAGCAACGATGGCCACGGTGGCCTTGTCGATGCCGCGCTTGAGGTCCATCGGGTTCATGCCGGCAGCGACGGCTTTCAGGCCTTCGTTGACGATGGCCTGGGCCAGAACGGTAGCGGTGGTGGTGCCGTCACCGGCAGCGTCGTTGGCCTTGGAGGCAACGTCTTTCACCAGTTGGGCGCCCATGTTCTCGAACTTGTCTTTGAGTTCGATTTCCTTGGCGACGGAAACGCCGTCCTTGGTGATGGTCGGAGCACCGAAGCTCTTGTCCAGGATGACGTTGCGGCCTTTCGGGCCGAGGGTCGCTTTAACCGCGTCGGCCAGGACGTTTACGCCGACCAGCATTTTCTTGCGAGCGGAATCGCCGAACTTAACTTCTTTGGCAGCCATGTTCTGTTTCCTCTAAATCGAATTCGGTGGGGAGTGGACGGACTGAAATCAGTCTTCCAGGACGGCGAGGATCTCGGACTCGCCCATCACCAACAGTTCTTCGCCGTCGACCTTGATGGCGTTGCTGCCGGAGTAAGGACCGAACACCACCTTGTCACCGACCTTGACGGCCAGAGCGCGAACTTCGCCGTTGTCCAGGACACGGCCGGCACCAACAGCGACCACTTCACCGCGGTTCGGCTTTTCGGCGGCGGAACCCGGCAGCACGATGCCGCCTGCGGCTTTGGTCTCTTCCTCGCTGCGACGGATGACGACGCGGTCATGCAGAGGACGAAGCTTCATAGTCGTAACTCTCCCAAACTGTGATTTCCAACAGCCAGATCGATGCCCGGCAGGTTTTATTGAATCCGGCGTTGCCGGTTTGCGTCCCGGCTGGCGAGACGCGTAAAGAGCAGCCTGTCCATGCGACAGGGACCTTGCGGTGACCGGTACATAAGGTCGCTACAAGGCATTTCAAGGGTGTGACGAAAAAAATTTTGCAAACGGAGGGTGCTCAGGACGGCCGAAACCGTCCGAGGCTCAGCGCAAGCGGTCGCGATCTTCCTCACGGCGCTGGTACTCGCCTTCAATCACGCTCGGGCCGCCACGTTGCTGAGCGGCCGGATCGTCGGCGAAGGCCCGACGGCGCTCGGCCTGTTCCTGCATGCGCTGGCGCACGCGGCCAAGCATCAGGCGGCGGGTGAAGGGGATCAGGCAGAGCAGGCCGATGGCGTCGCTGATGAAGCCCGGCAGCATCAGCAGGCCACCACCCAGGGCGATGACCAGACCTTCGAGCATTTCCTGTTCGGGTAGCTCGCCACGATTCAGGCGCTCGCGGGCACGCAGAGCGGTCGCCACGCCAGCGACACGCAGAACGGCGGCACCGATGAAGGCACCGGCAATGATCAGCAGCAGGGTCCAGCCCACGCCGATCACGCTGCCGACCTTGATCATCACGGCCAACTCGATCAGCGGGAAGAGAAGAATCAGGAAAAGAGGAACTCGCATCGATGTTTCCTTGGCGGGGCATTTACCCAGATAACGGGAAAGGTGGCGACGTCCCGCGCCAATTTCAAGGGAATGCCCGGGGATTGTTCAAGCCCGGATAACCTCACTACCCGGCCAGACGTCCGCCCTGGCCAACTGCACCAGCGCCTGGCGCACCGCACCAGGATTACTGCAGGGCGCGGGGAACGGCAGCCAGTGCAGGCCTTGGCCGATGCGCAGGTGGAAACCTTCGGTATCAATTCCCACCAGCTGCGGATCCTTGCCCGCGAGCAGCCCGGCCAGCTCGACGTAGTGTTCGATGGCACTGGCATGGTCGCTGTTCATGTGCTCGACCATGCTCCTTTCCGCCTCGCCGACGAAGGGATTGGCCAGCGGCACGCTGTCGGCGCCCAGCCAGTGGATATCGCCGAAGCCGCCGATGAAGCGCCACTGCACCGGCTCGAGTACCCAGAAATCGAAGTCGTGGACGATGTGGTAGTCCTGCGAACCGGGGAAATAGCGGTAGTAGCGCTCGGCGGCACCCGCGATGGCGTCGACATCCTCGATCATCAGCGCCTCGGCCAGCAGGGTCAGGCGGCCGGCGGCCTGGATGTCGTCGACGCCACGCTCGCCGATGAGCAACGAGCATTTGCCATCCATCTGCAGGTTGTGGGTGTGCTGGGCGATGCGACTGATCAGGATCAGCGGCCGGCCCGCCTCGTCCAGGCAGTAGGGCACCACGGAGCCGAAGGGAAACCCGGACCACTTCTTCGAGTGGGTGGAGAGGACGCCGCGGTATTCCTTGAGCAGCAGTTCTCGGGCATGCTTGGCAGCTTTCACGCTCAACTTATGACTCCTCGCAAAGAATCCGTCGCAAACGGACGGGCAGGACTGACTCTGTGCACAGCTGCCGGCGGGGCCTTTCACCAGAAACTGTTCGTGGGGTTGTTCCGATGCAATTGAAAGACAAGGTCATCATCATCACCGGTGGCTGCCAGGGCCTGGGCCGCGCCATGGGCGAATACCTCTCCGGCAAGGGCGCGCGCGTCGCGCTGGTTGACCTCAATGCCGAAAAACTGGACGAAGCCGTGGCCGCCTGCAAGGCCGCCGGCGGTGACGCCCGCGCCTATCTGTGCAACGTCGCCAATGAAGAACAGGTTACCCATATGGTGGCCCAGGTCGCCAGCGACTTCGGCGCCATCAACGGCCTGGTGAACAACGCCGGCATCCTGCGCGACGGCCTGACCATCAAGGTCAAGGACGGCGAGCTGAGCAAGATGAGTCTGGCCCAATGGCAGGCCGTGATCGACGTCAACCTGACCGGCGTGTTCCTCTGCACTCGTGAAGTGGCGGCGAAGATGATCGAGCTGAAGAACGAAGGCGCGATCGTCAACATCTCCTCCATCTCCCGCGCCGGCAACATGGGCCAGGCCAACTACTCCGCAGCCAAGGCCGGCGTCGCCGCCGACACCGTGGTCTGGGCGAAGGAACTGGCACGCTACGGCATCCGCGTGGCCGGCGTGGCACCTGGATTCATCGAGACCGACATGGTCGCCAGCATGAAACCCGAAGCGCTGGAGAAAATGACCTCCGGCATCCCGCTCAAGCGCCTGGGCAAGCCCCTGGAAATCGCCCACTCGGTGGCCTACATCCTCGAGAACGACTACTACACCGGCCGCGTGCTGGAGCTGGACGGCGGCCTGCGCCTGTAACACTCTCCCCTTGAAAAAGCCCCGCCATGTGCGGGGCTTTTTTATGTGCCTTGCAGGAACGAGCCTGCTCGCTCCTGCCTGAGTCGACGTTACCAGCCGACCCCCAGGCCAACGGTATAGCGACGCTCGTTGACGTCGCCATCGTTGCCACTGAGCTTGTCCCACTCGGCCTTCAGGCTCAGGGACGCCCAGGAGGTCAGCTTGTAGCGGATGCCCGCCTCGCTCTCCAGCTCGTAGTCCACGTTGGACTCCAGTGGCTTGCTGACTTCGCCGTTGGTAAACAGCTCGAACTGCTTGGCCAGCAGGTAACGGTTGTAGTCCCACTTCAGGCTGGTGCTGTAGAAGTGGGACTTCTCGTCGTCGACGAACTCGTAGTCGTTGCGGTTGACCAGCGTGGCCAGGGAGAACGCGCCCAGCTCATTATCCCAGAACTGGTAGCCGGGGCCGGTACCGACAGTGCGCTTCTTCTTCAGGTCCTCGATCCAGTCGCGCTTGTACTGCGCCTGCCCCTGCCAGAACCAGTGCTCATCGAGGAAGCGGTCCAACGCATACTCGGCAGAATAATTGTTGGTGCTGACCTGGTCGTTCTTCTTCTCGCGGTTGTATTCGCCCTGCAGGTTGTGGCGCCAACGGCCGTGGCGGGCGTTGGTCTTGAAATCGATGTCGTAGTCCTCGACATCGTTCTCGGCCTGCTTGTGGTCCAGGGAGAAGTCGACGTTGCCAGTCCATACCCAGTCTTCGAGGATCGGCTTGGGCGGCATCATCTGCTCGATCTTCGCCAGCTCCACGGTGCGCGGCTGACCGTTGACCAGCGTGACCTTGCCATCGTCCGATGCCTTGATGCCCTTGGAATGCTCGCCGGTTTCCTCGTCGTACTTCACCAGCAGGTTCTGGTCGGTCTCGAGGGTCTTGATCTTGTCCCATTTCAGGGTGATCTCCCCGCCATAATCAGTCGCCAGCAACAGCTTGCCGCCGTCGAACAGCTTGATGGTGCCGGTCAGGCGGTCGCCATTCTTCAACCAGACGGTATCGGCGACAGCGGAAAGGGAACAGGAAGCCAGGGCAATGGAGAGCAGGGTTCTAGACAACATGAGCCTGATTCAACTGGACAAGGTGGGCAAAAAGCCGGGCATTATCCAGATACCCGACGCTAGAGCAACGAATGACAGACCTGGCGGTACAGAGTTCATCATTACTGACAGAATGACGGGAAACTTCCTTCATTTAGCCACACGCATTTGCCTACCACAGGCTTCGCTATATCCTGACCTGGCCTTCACTGAAGCGACCATCACCCATGCCCGAGCGCAAAGTCTCCGCCTCCTCCGCGGATCTGACGCAGGAAAGCCTGCAGACTCGCCGCGAGGCCATTTTCCTGGTGGTCGCCGAAGTGCCGGAAGGGCACGTGATCACCTACGGCGATGTGGCCAAACTGGCCGGGCTGGGCCGTTCTGCGCGGCTTGTAGGACGCATCCTCAGCCAGTTGCCCGATGGCACCCGCCTGCCCTGGCACCGGGTGATCGCCGCCGGTGGCCGCATCAGCCTGCCCATCGGCACTGTTTCGGGGAACGAACAGCGCGCACGATTGCGTGCAGAGGGTGTCAGAATCCATAACGATCGGGTGGACATACGTCGGCACGGCTGGCCTAGCGGCGAGCAGTCCTAGTAAAGTTCGCGAGAATTTTTGACCTGCTGGAAAACACCCCATGAAAGAGCATTCCTGGCGAGAGGCATGGATTGCCTACAAGTCTCCCGCCAGCCTCGCGCTTTTGCTGCTGGGATTCGCCGCCGGCCTGCCTTACATGCTGGTGCTTTCCACCCTCTCGGTGTGGTTGCGTGAAGCGGGTGTTGCCCGGGAAACCATCGGATTCGCCAGCTGGATCGGGCTCGTCTACGCCTTCAAGTGGGTCTGGTCGCCCATGCTCGACCAGTGGCGCCTGCCCTTCATCGGCCGGCTGGGCCGTCGCCGCTCCTGGCTGGTGTTCTCCCAGGGCCTGATCGCCATCGGCCTGCTCGGCATGGCTCTGTGCAACCCGCAGTCGCATCTGAACTGGCTGATCGCCCTGGCGATGGTCGTGGCCTTTGCCTCGGCCACCCAGGACATCGCGATCGACGCCTACCGCCTGGAAATCGCCGAGAACACCCGCCAGGCCGCGCTGGCCGCGTGCTACATGACCGGCTACCGGGTCGCCGTCCTGTTCGCCACCGCCGGCGTGCTGTTCCTCGCCGAATGGGCCGGCTCCAGTGCCCTGCACTACAGCCAGTCGGCCTGGGCGCTGACCTACGCGGTGTGCTCGCTGGCCATCCTGCCCGGTCTGATCACCACCCTGCTGATGAAAGAGCCGCCGGTGAACGTGCAACCACAGGCCGGCAGCTCGGCTTTCGCCTTCAACCACCAGCTACTCTCGGTGCTGACCCTGCTGGTGCTGCTGATCTCCGTGCCGGCCATGCTCACCGCGCTGACCGCACAGGCCTGGCCGCGCGCCGCGCTCTATGGAATCTTCATCGGCATCTGCATGACGCCCCACGGTCGCCGGCAGATCCGCCCGGTCCGCGAGCTGCTGTCGAAGGTGCGCCGCCCGCTGCTGCTGGCCGTACACGGGCGCGGCCTGCCGCAGTTCGACTTCGTCCACCAGGCGGTTTCGGTGATCGTGCTGATCATCCTGCTGGTGACCGGCACCGCATTCATCAACATGACCGAGGCCGGCAAGTGGTGGCTCGCCCTCCTCTACCTGCTGATCGCCCTGAGCTGCATCTCCGCACCGGGTCGGCTGCTGATGGCCCCGGTGCTGACACCCATCACCGAGTTCGTCCGCCGCTACCGCTGGCAGGCCCTGCTGCTGCTCGGGCTGATCTCCACCTACCGCATGTCCGACACCGTCATGGGCACCATGGCCAGCGTGTTCTACATCGACATGGGCTTCACCAAGGACACCATCGCCACCGTCAGCAAGCTGTTCGGCGTGGTCATGACCCTGGTGGGCGCGGCGGCCGGCGGTGTGCTGATCGCCCGCTTCAGCATCCTGCCGATCCTGTTCATCGGTGGCGCGGCCTCGGCGGCGACCAACCTGCTGTTCGCCCTCCTTGCGCAGATGGGCGCGATCGACGATCCGCATCTCATGGGGCAAAACGTCTTTGCCCTGCTCAAGGTGCTGGAGCCCCACGTCACCATGCTGGTGGTGACCATCATGCTCGACAACTTCAGCGGCGGTCTGGCGACCTCGGCCTTCGTCGCCTACCTGTCGAGCCTGACCAACCTGAAGTTCTCCGCGACCCAGTACGCCATGCTCAGCTCCACCATGCTGTTGCTGCCGCGCTTCATCGGCGGCTACTCCGGCGCCATGGTCGAGGGCATGGGCTATGAGCGGTTCTTCTTCTTCACCGCCCTGCTCGGCGTGCCGACGCTGCTGTTGATCGGCTGGCTGTGGCTGCAGCGCAAGAACGACATGACCAACGGCGCCGCCGAGGAAGCCAGCGAAGCCCCAACGCAGCCAGCCAGCGCCGAACGCCCCTGAACTGGCTGATGAAGCAGCGCCCATGAAAAAGGCCGGCAAATGCCGGCCTTTTTCGTTCCGCGTGAGGGATCAGTCCGCCAGGACGGCGTCCTCTTCACCCTTGACCACACGCACCACCTTGTTCGGCGCAAGGTCGATGCCGTCGTCGCGCAGGCGCTGACGCACCTGCTCGTTGAGCATGAAGGTGACCGCCCAGTAATCGGAGTTGGCGGTCCACAGGCGCAGCGACAGGGTCACCGAGTTCTCCCCCAGGCCCGCGACCACCACCACCGGCGCCGGCGACTTGAGTACGCGCGAATCCTCCGCCAGCTCCTTGAGGATGGCACGAGCACCCTCCAGATCGGCGTCGAAGGCCAGCTTCACATCGAAGGTCACCTGGCGGGTCGTCTGGGTCGAGGTGTTGGTGATGATGCCGTTGGACAGCGCGCCATTGGGCACGATCACCGTGCGGTTGTCACCGGTGCGCAGCACGGTGTGGAAGATCATGATGTGGTCCACCGTGCCGGAAACGCCCTGGGCTTCGATCCAGTCGCCGACCTTGAACGGGCGGAACAGCAGGATCAGCACGCCGCCGGCGAAGTTCGACAGGCTGCCCTGCAGCGCCAGGCCGATGGCCAGGCCGGCGGCACCGATGGCAGCGACGAAGCTGGTGGTCTGGATGCCGATCATCGACGCCACGCTGACCATCAGCAGGATCTTCAGGATGATGTTCACCATGCTGCCGATGAAGCCCTGCAGCGTCCTGTCCACATGCTTGGTGGACAGCAACCCGCCGATACGACGGGTGAACAGGTTGATCACCCACCAACCGATCAGCAGGGTCAACAGCGCCAGCACGGCATTGCCCAGGTAAGCCAGGACGACCGGCGTCCAGGCCTCCGCACTGTTCATGATCTGCTCGTAATTCATATCCATGGATGCAGGCCCCTTGTCTGTTGCCATTGCCTAAAACAAAACCGCCATGGCAAGCCATGGCGGTCGGGAGTTCGCCGAGCGACTCTATTACTGCGACGTCGCGCGGGCGCTGAGGTTCCGCAGCGCTTACAGAGCAGCGCGCATCAGTCGCGGAAGTTGTTGAACTGAAGCGGCATACCGAGGGATTCACCACGCAGCAGCGCGATGGCTTCCTGCAGGTCATCGCGCTTCTTGCCGGTGACACGCACCTGCTCACCCTGGATGGCAGCCTGCACCTTGAGCTTCTTGTCCTTGATCAGGGCGACGATCTTCTTCGCCAGATCCTTGTCGATGCCCTCGCGGAAGGTCACTTCCTGCTTGACCACCTTGCCCGACGGGAAGGGGTCCTTGGTTTCGATGCACTGCACATCGATCTTGCGCTTGACCAGGCTGGAGCGAAGAATGTCGAGCATCTGCTCAAGCATGAAATCCGCCTCGGCGGTCAGGGTGACGGACTTGTCCTTGGTCTCGAAGCTGCACTTGCCCTTCAGGTCGAAACGGCGGTCCAGTTCCTTGGCAGCATTATCCAGGGCGTTGGTCAGTTCGTGTTTGTCCAGTTCGGACACCACGTCGAACGAAGGCATGACATCTCTCCAGATGGACGGCGCGACCCGGTTCACAGACGGGACGACGCCTGGCTTGACGATAAAAATGCGCGGTCATTATAACTGACAGACAAGACCGCGCCCGGCCTCTGACGTCGTTAGCCGGCATTTCCTACCCGTTTCCGAGACATTCCATGCCAACCAACCATCTCAGCATCCTGGTAGTCGACGATGCCAAGTTCTCCAGCGCCATGATCGGCCGCGCGCTGAGCCAGGCCGGCTACCTGAACGTGCGCTTCGCCAGCAGTGCCAGCGAAGCGCTCGACCTGCTGGAAAAGCAGCCGGTGAGCGTCCTCCTCGCCGACTGGCTGATGCCCGAGATGGACGGCCTGGAGCTCACCGCCCGAGTGCGCCAGCTCGACGAGAGCGGCGACCACTACACCTACATCATCCTGCTCACCGGCAAGGAGGGCGACAACGCCCTGGCCGAAGCCTTCGACCGTGGCGTGGACGACTTCGTCAGCAAATCGGCGATGAACGAGCAACTGGTGCCCCGCGTACTGGCCGCCGACCGCCTGAGCAATACCCTGCAGCGCCTGCTGATGGAAAACCGCCTGCTCACCGAGAACATCACCAGCCTGGAAGAACGCAACCTGGTGGACAGTGCCACGGGCCTGGGCAACCAGCGCTACCTCAAGCAGAAGCTGGCCGACAGCATCCGCCAGGTGGAATCCCGTGGTGGCGCCGTGTGCTACATGCTCATCGGCCTGCCGGAGTTGGCCGAACTGGGGCAGAAGCGTGGCCAGTCGTTCCAGAACGAACTGCTCCACGGCGTCGCCCGGCGCCTGCAGCAACTGGTACGACCGCTGGACGTCCTGGCGCGCATCGACGGCCAGCATTTCGCCCTGATCACCCTGCTCGAAGACCTGCAGGAATGCTCCCCCAGCAGCTTCCGCCGCCTGCACGAAGGCCTGAACCTCAAGGCGTTCAAGACCAGCGAAGGCTTCATCACCCTCAAGGCCGGCATCAGCCTGGTGGGCCTGGACGCCAAGGCGCTGCCCGTGGAAGTCGAGCAACTGATGCAGCAGGGCCGTGCCCTGCTGCCCGATGCCTTCGCCAGCGGGCGAATCAACGCCAGTCGCCTGACCGGCCTGCGCTAAACTTCGCGGTAAGCCCCCGAACCCGCGAAGTTTCTCCCATGACCTGGTCTATCCTCGGCGCCGGCAGCCTCGGTTGCCTGTGGGCCGCCCGCCTGTCCCGCGCAGGCCTGCCGGTGCGCCTGCTGCTGCGCGACCGCCAGCGCCTCAACGCCTACCGCGCCCTCGGTGGCGTCACCCTGATCGAAGACGGTCGCGAGAGCCTCTACCCGATACCAGCCGAAACCGCTGCGCAAGGCGCGCCGATCCAGCGCCTGCTGCTGGCCTGCAAGGCCTACGACGCCGAGTCTGCCGCCGCCAGCGTGGCGGCGCGCCTGGCCCCCGGAACCGAACTGATCCTGCTGCAGAACGGTCTGGGCAGCCAGCAGGCGGTCAGCGCCCACCTGCCGCGCGCACGCTGTCTTTATGCTTCCAGCACCGAAGGCGCATTCCGCGAATCCGACTTCCGCGTGGTATTCGCAGGCCATGGCCAGACCTGGCTGGGCGACGAGCACGGCGGGCCCACTCCGGCCTGGCTGACCGAGCTGGAGCAAGCCGGGATTCCCGCCCAGTGGAGCGAGAACATCCTCGAACGCCTGTGGCGCAAGCTGGCCCTGAACTGCGCGATCAACCCGCTGACCGTGCTGCACCAATGCCGCAATGGCGAACTGGCCGGGCACCCCGACGAAGTGGCCGCGCTGTGCGACGAACTGGGCCAACTGCTGCACGCCTGCAACTACCCCGCCGCTGCGCAGGAATTGCAGGGCGACGTGGAGCGCGTGATTGCCGCCACTGCGGCAAACTTCTCCTCCATGTACCAGGACGTCGCCCAGGGCCGGCGCAGCGAGATCGCTTACCTGCTCGGCCACGCCTGCCGCGAAGGTGACCGCCTGCACCTCGCCCTGCCGCGACTGCGAGCCGTACACGAGCGCCTGCGCGCCTACCTGGTGGCGCGCGGATTGCCCGACACCTGATCGCGGGCTACCCTGCCCGCCTCTCCTGTTTTTCCAAGAAAGCGCCCATGCCTTCACCCATGAACCTGCGCCAGCGCCTGGAAGACCTGCCGGTCGGCCAGAAAATCCTCGCCGCCCTGCTGGTGCTGCTGGCGACCGTGATGCTGGTGGCCAACCTGGCTTTCATCAGCGCGGCCTACTGGATTTCCCAGGACAGCGTCGCGCCCCAGGCGCTGCAGACCATCGGACGGCTGATCGCCAACCCGGCGCTCAGCGAGCCGGCGTTGTCCTCGCCCACCCAGGCCCAGGTGCTGCTGCGCCAGCTGGACGACTACCAACCGCTGCGCGCCGCCGCACTCTATGACAGCAACGGCGAACGTATCGCCCAGACGCCGGGCAACGGCCCCATTGCCCTGCCCGAGCGCCTCGATCACCTGGAGCGCTGGCGCCAGCACGAATACCGCCTCAACGCGCTGTTCGAACTGCCCCAGGCCGGCCGCAACAGCGGCTACCTGCTGCTGGTGGCGAGCAGCGAGCTGCCCGGCGCCTTCTACACCGGCACCCTGACTGCCAGCCTGGTGATCCTCGCCGTCTCGGTGCTGCTCTGGCTGCTGATCGCCCAGCAGATCCGCCGCCTGATCACCCGGCCGATCCGCAGCCTGGAGGAGCTCTCACGCCAGGTCACCCGCGAGGAGAACTACGCCTTGCGCGCCGAGCGCGGCAATGCCGACGAGATCGGCCGGCTGGCCGACGCCTTCAACACCATGCTGACCCGCATCGAAGCCCGCGAGCAGCAGCTCAAGCGCGCCCGCGACGATGCCCAGGAAGCCGTGGAGCAGGCCCAGTCGCTGGCCGAGGAAACCCGCCGCTCGAACCGCAAGCTGGAACTGGAAGTCCAGGTACGCAGCAAGATCGAGAAGAAGCTCACCGGCTTCCAGCACTACCTCAACAGCATCATCGACTCGATGCCCTCGGCGCTGATCGCGGTGGACGAGCAGCTCTACGTCACCCAGTGGAACCAGGAAGCCAGCCTGCTCTCCGGCACCAGCCTGGACGACGCGGTGAACCAGCCGGTATTCCTCGCCTTCCCGTCGCTCAAGCCATTCCTGCCGCAGCTCACCCGCGCCGCCGAGCAGCACAAGGTCGAACGCGTCGAACGCGTCACCTGGGCCCTCACTGACGCGCCGCGCCATTACGCCCTGACCTTCTACCCGCTGATGGGCGGCACCGGCCGTGGCGCGGTGATCCGTATCGACGACATCACCGACCGCCTGGGAATGGAAGAGATGATGGTGCAGTCGGAGAAGATGCTCTCCGTCGGCGGCCTCGCGGCCGGTATGGCTCACGAGATCAACAACCCGCTGGGCGCCATCCTGCACAACGTGCAGAACATCCGCCGGCGACTGTCGCCGGAGTTGCCGAAGAACCTGGAGGTAGCCGGCGAAGTGGGCGTGCGCCTGGACGACCTCAACCACTACCTGGAGGCGCGGGAGATCCCCAAGCTGATGGATGGCATCCAGTACGCCGGCTCCCGCGCCGCGAAGATCGTCACCCACATGCTCTCCTTCAGCCGCCGCAGCCACCGGCAGATGGCCGCCTGCGAGCTGCCAGCGCTGTTGGAGCAAGCCGTGGAGATTGCCGGTAACGACTTCGACCTCACCGGCGGCTTCGACTTCAAGTCGCTGGAGATCGTCCACGAGTACGACCCGCGCCTGGGCCCGGTGCCGGTGATCGCCAACGAAATCGAGCAGGTGCTGCTCAACCTGCTGAAGAACGGCGCCCAGGCCATCCACCTGCGCGACGACGAAGAGGAAGGCGAGTACGGCCGCATCACCCTGCGTACCCGGCTCAATCCGCCCTGGGCGGAAATCCACGTGGAAGACAACGGCTGCGGCATGCCGGAGAACGTGCGCAAGCGCATCTTCGAGCCTTTCTTCACCACCAAGGAAGTCGGCCAGGGCACAGGGCTGGGCCTGTCGGTCTCGTACTTCATCGTCACCAACAACCACAAGGGGCAGATGGAGGTGCAGTCCGAGCTGGGTGTCGGCACCTGCTTCACCATCCGCCTGCCGCTGGCGGCCGAAATTTCCCCGCCGCTGCCGCTGCTGGCGCGCGACGACAAGGAGCATTGAGCATGGGCAACCGCCTGTCGAAGATCTACACCCGCACCGGCGATGCCGGGGAAACTGGCCTGGCCGATGGCCGTCGCGTGCCCAAGCACCACCCCCGCGTGGAAGCCATGGGCGCCGTGGACGAGCTGAACAGCCACCTCGGCCTGCTGCTGGCTGGGCTGCACGAGGCGCGCAGCAGTGCGCTGGAAGAAGTGATCGGGGTGTTGGCGCCGATCCAGCACCGCCTCTTCGACCTCGGCGGTGAGCTGGCAATGCCGGAGTACCGTGCGCTGAACGATGCCGAAGTGGAACGCCTGGAAACGGTGATCGACCGCTGGAATGAAGAACTTGGGCCGCTGAAGAACTTCATCCTGCCCGGCGGTTCGCGCCTGGTCGCTCTCGCCCACCTGTGCCGCGCCCAGGCGCGCAATGCCGAGCGCCGCTGCCAGCAGCTGAATGCCGAGGAGCCGCTGGAAGGCGCAGGCCTGCGCTACCTGAACCGGCTATCCGACCTGCTGTTCGTCGCTGCGCGCTTTATAGCCCGGCGCCAGGGCGTGGAAGAGATTCTCTGGCAAGCCGCTGAGAAGCCCGCCTGATCGGTCGAGAGTCGACTCGTAGGAGCGCGCTGTGCGCGCGATCGCGGGCATGGCCCGCCCCTACTCGATAGTCCTGTGCTCGGATCAGCCCTCACCCTAACCCTCTCCCAGGGGGAGAGGGGACTGTTCGGTGCAGGATGAAACCTTGTCGTTCGCCGGCACGGGCGGCTCCCTCTCCCCCTGGGAGAGGGCTGGGGTGAGAGGAAGGCGCTGGTACGGACTCACCTGAAGAACACAGTTGCTCCTACAGGGAGCATCGTAGGATGGCGTGGAGCGGAGCGATACCCATCGCCGCCCCACGCAAAATGCCTGTCAGCCTTCGTTCTTCGGCCAGAACGCTCGAATACCCGCCACGCCCTGGGCTCCGGTCTGCCAGGCGCGTTCGAGGTCGTGCGGGCCGACACCGCCGAGCAGGAACACCGGCTGGTTGAAGCCATCGATCAGCTCCGCTGCCGCTTCCCATCCCAACGCAGGCTCGCCCGGATGGCTCTCGGTGGGCTGCACCGGCGACAGGGTGACGAAATCCACCCCCATGCGCGCCGCCAGCTCCAGTTCCTCGGCGCTGTGGCAGGAAGCCGCGAGCAGACGCTCACGCGGGAACGGGCGACCATTGGGCGCGTATTTGCGCAGTTGCTCGGAGGTCAGGTGCCAGCCGGCCGCCGGAAAGTCTCCCAACCACTCCAGCGGCCCCTTGAGCATCAACTGCGCCTTGCCGGCGCACAGGCCCTGAACATCCACCGCCAGGTCGCGGTACTCGGGGCTGTACATGTTGGGCGCGCGCAACTGGATCAGGCGGATACCACTGGCCACTGCGGCGCGCACGCCCTGCACCAGCTGAGGAATTTCCAGGCCGTCGGGGGTGATCAGGTAGCGATCGGGCAGTCGCGCGGCCTGCACGATGGGCTCATTGGCCGCTGGAAACTCATAGTCCGGCAGATCGCGCGAGGCAACCCAGGCCAGCGGCTGGCCCTCGGCGCCGTGGGGCGCGCCGGAGAAGGCCGAGACTTCCCAGACATCCAGCAGCACGTGCTTGTCGCTATAGTCGTGCTGCACCCGGATCAGCGGGCGCGCCTGCTCGACGTCGATGCCCAGCTCTTCCTTCAGCTCGCGGGCCAAGGCAACCTGTACCGCTTCGCCCTCCTCCACCTTGCCACCGGGAAACTCCCAGAGGCCGCCCTGGTGCTTGTCGTCCGGACGGCGGGCGATCAGCACCCGGCCATCGAGTCCGCGAATCACGGCGGCGGCGACATGTACTCGTTTCACAGTGCTACTCCTCAATCCGATTCAGGCAGGGCCCGCGCAGACGGGCATTCTACCGTCATTGGCGGCCGGGTTCAGGCGCGTTCGACCATCGCCGCGTCCAGCCACGGGCGGAACGCCGGCCAGGCGTAGATGGCGTCGACGTAGTTCTGTGCCTCGATGGGCAGGGTTACGCAGTAGCTGCGCAGGCGCGTGGCGACAGGCGCGTAGAACGCATCGGCGATGCTGGCGTGGCCGAACAGGAACGGGCCGTCCTGGCCGAACTGCTGGCGACACAGCGCCCAGAGCTCGACGATTCGGGCGATATCGGCCGCCACCGCTTCGGGCACTTCGGCCAGCGGCTGGTTGCGCTGGATGTCCATGGGCATGTTCGAGCGCAGCGCCATGAAGCCGCTGTGCATCTCGGCGCAGACCGTACGTGCCAGGGCGCGGGCCGCTTCACCGCGGGGCCAGAGATGGGCTTCGGGGAAGCGTTCGGCGAGGTACTCGGCAATCGACAGGGAATCCCAGATCAGCCCGTGCTCGCACTTGAGCGCCGGCACCTTGCCGCTGGGCGAATGCTCGCGGATGCGCCGCGCGGTGTCCTGGCCACCCAGGGGAATGAGGACTTCCTCGAACTCGGCGCCGGTGAGCTGCATGGCCAGCCAGCCGCGCAGGGACCAGGAGGAGACGTTCTTGCTGCCGATGATCAGGGTGAGGGACATGGACGCGATGCTCTTGAAGGTCAGTCAGGAGACCTTAGAGTGCGGCAGCCATGAAAACAAATTCCCGATTTTCATCGATCCATGAAAATCGGGAATCCGAGTGAAATGACGCGCCGGCACCGGGCCGGCGCCGGATCAGGTGCGGTATTCCGCGTTGATCTTCACGTACTCGTGGGACAGGTCGGTGGTCCAGATGGTCTCGCTGCAGGTGCCGCGGCCGAGATCGATGCGGATGGTGATCTCCTCCTGGGCCATGACTTTCGCGCCCTGGTCCTCGGTGTAGCTGGCAGCACGGCCGCCGCGGCTGGCGATGGCGACGTCGTCCAGGTACACGTCGATCAGGCTGACATCCAGGTCCGGCACACCGGCGCGGCCAACGGCAGCGAGGATGCGACCCCAGTTCGGGTCGGAGGCGAACAGGGCGGTCTTGATCAGTGGCGAGTGGGATACGGCGTAGCCGACGTCCAGGCACTCCTGGTGAGTGGCGCCGCCATTCACCTGCACGGTGACGAACTTGGTGGCGCCTTCGCCGTCGCGAACGATGGCCTGGGCCAGTTCCATGGAGACTTCCAGCACGGCCTGCTTCAGCGCGGCGAACAACGCGCCGGTGGCAGCGGTGATTTCCGGCAGCGCGGCCTGGCCGGTGGCGACCAGCATGCAGCAGTCGTTGGTCGAGGTGTCGCCATCGATGGTGATACGGTTGAACGATTTGTTCGCTGCATCGCGCAACAGATCCTGCAGCACAGCCTGGGCGACCTTGGCATCAGTGGCGATGTAGCCAAGCATGGTGGCCATGTTCGGCTTGATCATGCCCGCGCCCTTGCTGATGCCGGTGACGGTGATGGTCACGCCGTCATGCTCGAACTGGCGGCTGGCGCCCTTGGGCAGGGTGTCGGTGGTCATGATGCCAGCGGCAGCGTCGGCCCAGTTGTCCACGGACAGGTTGGCCAGCGCGGCGGGCAGCGCGGCTTCGATCTTCTCGACCGGCAGCGGCTCGCCGATCACACCGGTGGAGTATGGCAGCACGGCGTTTTCCGCAACACCGGCCAGCTCGGCCAGCTTGGCGCAGGTACGGATGGCGTTGGCCAGGCCCGACTCGCCGGTGCCGGCGTTGGCGTTACCGGTATTGGTCAGCAGGTAGCGCACCGGCCCCAGGAAGCGCTTGCGCGCCAGGATCACCGGAGCGGCGCAGAAGGCGTTGGTGGTGAACACACCGGCCACGGTGGAGCCTTCGGCGCAGCGCATCACCACGATGTCCTTGCGGCCGGGTCGCTTGATGCCGGCGGAGGCGATGCCGAGTTCGAAACCGGGGACCGGGTGCAGGGTGGACATGGGGCCGAGACCAACAGCCATGTGGCGCGCTCCTATCTAGTCAGTGAATCTAGTCAGTGAAACGAATCAGCGATTCAGATGAGAAAAACGCCGCGAGCGGCAGGGCCGGTCGCGGCGTCGGTATCAGGGTCGGGAGGCGTTATTCCACCTGACCGTGGCAGTGCTTGTACTTCTTGCCCGAACCGCAGGGGCACGGCTCGTTGCGGCCGATCTTCGGTTCGTTGCGGATGGGCTCCATCGGCACCACGTTGTCAGACGGTACTTCGCCTTCTTCTTCCGGCTCGTCGGTGACCTGGTCCATGGACGGCGCAGCGGCGTGCTGGAACTGCATGCGCTTGGCCATTTCCTCGGCTTCGCGGCGCAGGCGGGCTTCTTCTTCGGCCGGGTCTTCGCGGCGAACCTGGACGAAGGACAGCACGCGGATGGTGTCGCGCTTGATGGAGTTCAGCAGTTCCTGGAACAGGTTGAAGGACTCGCGCTTGTATTCCTGCTTCGGGTTCTTCTGCGCGTAACCACGCAGGTGGATACCGTGGCGCAGGTGATCCATGGTGGACAGGTGGTCCTTCCACAGGTCGTCCAGCACGCGCAGCAGCATCTGCTTCTCGAAGGTACGCAGGGCTTCGGCGCCCGCCATGTCTTCCTTCTCGTTGTAGGCCGCGACCAGCTCGGTGAGGATCTTCTCGCGCAGGGTTTCCTCGTAGAGCTTCTCGTCGTCGTCCAGCCACTGCTGGATCGGCAGCTTCAGACCGAAATCGCTGTACAGCGCGGCTTCCAGACCGGCGACGTCCCACTGTTCGGGCAGCGACTGCGGCGGAATGTGCTCGCTGACGGTGTTGTTCAGGGTCTCTTCGCGGAACTCGACGATGGTCTCGCCGATGTTGTCGGCCGCAAGCAGGGTGTTGCGCATGTGGTAGATCACCTTGCGCTGCTCGTTGGCGACGTCGTCGAACTCCAGCAGTTGCTTACGGATATCGAAGTTGCGGCCTTCGACCTTGCGCTGGGCCTTTTCGATGGCGTTGGTCACCATGCGGTGCTCGATCGCCTCGCCCGGCTGCATGCCGAGCGCCTTCATGAAGTTCTTCACCCGGTCGGAGGCGAAGATGCGCATCAGGTGGTCTTCCAGCGACAGGTAGAAACGGCTGGAACCCGGGTCACCCTGACGACCGGCACGACCGCGCAACTGGTTGTCGATACGGCGGGACTCGTGGCGCTCGGAGGCAATCACATGCAGGCCACCCGACTCGATGACCTGCTGGTGACGCTTCTGCCAGTCGGCCTTGATCTGCGCGACCTGCTCGTCGGTGGGGTTTTCCAGCGCGGCGACTTCCACTTCCCAGTTGCCGCCCAGCAGGATGTCGGTACCCCGACCGGCCATGTTGGTGGCGATGGTGACCGAGCCCGGACGACCGGCCTGGGCGATGATCTCGGCTTCCTTCTCGTGGTACTTGGCGTTCAGTACCTTGTGCTCGATGCCGGCGTTCTGCAGCAGCTGCGAGACGTACTCGGAGGTCTCGACCGAGGCGGTACCCACGAGGATCGGACGGCCCAGAGCCTGGCACTGCTGCACGTCGGTGATGATGGCGGCGTACTTCTCGTCCTGGGTCAGGTAGACCAGGTCGTTGAAGTCCTTACGGGCGACCGGGCGGTGGGTCGGGATCACCACCACGTCCAGGCCGTAGGTCTGGCGGAATTCGAAGGCCTCGGTGTCGGCGGTACCGGTCATGCCGGCCAGCTTGGTATACAGGCGGAAGTAGTTCTGGAAGGTGGTCGAGGCCAGGGTCTGGCTCTCGGCCTGGATCGGCAAGTTTTCCTTCGCCTCGATGGCCTGGTGCAGGCCCTCGGAGAGGCGACGGCCCGGCATGGTACGGCCGGTGTGCTCGTCGATCAGCAGGACCTGGTCGCCCTGGACGATGTATTCCACGTTGCGGTGGAACAGGGTGTGGGCGCGCAGCGCGGCGTAGACGTGGGTCAGCAGGCTGAGGTTGTGAGCGGAGTAGAGGCTCTCACCCTCGGCCAGCAGGCCATTCTGGGTCAGCAGTTCCTCGACGTAGGCATGGCCCTGCTCGTTGAGTTCGACCTGACGGGTCTTCTCGTCGATGCTGTAATGGCCCTGCTGGGTCACCTGGCCTTCAACTTCCTCGATGTGGCGCTTCAGGCGCGGGATCAGCTTGTTGATCTTGATGTACAGCTCGGAGCTGTCTTCGGCCTGGCCGGAGATGATCAGCGGAGTCCGCGCCTCGTCGATGAGGATGGAGTCCACTTCGTCGACCACGGCGAAGTTCAGCTCGCGCTGGAACTTGTCTTCCAGGCTGAACGCCATGTTGTCGCGCAGGTAATCGAAGCCGAATTCGTTGTTGGTGCCGTAGGTAATGTCGGAGGCATACGCGGCACGCTTCTCCTCCGGCGGCTGGAACGGGCTGACGATGCCGACGGAAAGACCGAGGAACTCATACAGCGGGCGCATCCAGTTGGCGTCGCGGCGGGCCAGGTAGTCGTTCACGGTGACCACGTGCACGCCTTTGCCGGACAGGGCGTTCAGGTAGACAGCCAGGGTACCGACGAGGGTCTTGCCCTCACCGGTACGCATCTCGGCGATCTTGCCTTCGTGCAGGGTCATGCCGCCGATCAGCTGGACATCGAAGTGACGCATGCCCATCACGCGCTTGCCGGCCTCGCGGGCGACGGCGAAAGCCTCTGGAAGGATCTGGTCGAGGGTCTCGCCCTTGGCGACGCGTGCCTTGAACTCTTCGGTCTTGGCCTTCAGTTGCTCATCGGAAAGCGGGACCATCTGGGGCTCGAGTGCATTGATGGCCTGGACCTGCTTGGCCATGCGCTTCACTTCGCGCTCGTTCTTGCTTCCAAAGAGTTTTTTCAACAAAGGCGCAAACATATCGACTGGGTCATCCGAACTGGAGAATTGGAGGGCTGCCCGACTGGCTGGCCGCGGCGCGGAACGGCAATGAAGCGGGCATTCTACCCGGAAACTTCCGGGAAAAAAGTGCCGAAGTCATCCTCCGAAGCTTCGCATTCTGCGAGCCTCGGGGCAATGCATGGGCGGACAACTTTGAGTCCGAGTGAGTGATATGGTGACGCAGACAGGCAACTTCAAGGGCGGACAGTGGCGTCTGGCCCTGGGTGCATCTGTTACCATCCTTCTTCATTCACTCCCGGTTGCTCTCCATGGCCTTCCGCCCCCTGCCCGCCAAGGCGATGACCAAGTTGCTGCGCGAAGCCAAGCCGCTGCAGTCGCTGTTCGCCGAGGCGCAACGCCTCTCGCGCCTGCAGGAACTGCTCGACTCACAATTGCAACCCGCCGCACGCCCCTATTGCCGCGTCGCCTCCTGGCGTGAAGGCAGCCTGCTATTAGTGGTCACCGATGGTCACTGGGCTACGCGCCTGCGCTACCAGCAGAACCGCCTGCTGCGGCAACTGGCCGCGTTCGAGGAATTCAGGGGCCTGGCGCGCATTCTGTTCAAAGTGCAGCCGACGATCCAGGCGCCGACCCGGGTGAACACCAACCGCATCAGCGAGTCCGCCTCTGCCACCCTGCACGAAGCGGCCGAAGGCATCAGCAATCCGCAACTCAAGGCCGCGCTCGAGCGGCTCGCCAGCCGTAGCCGCAAACCACCGGAACCGGGCGAAGAGTAAACAGCGGGGCATAAAAAAAGGCCACCCAAGGGTGGCCTTTAAAAGTTGTAGCTGAAAGGAGGAGGTTCCTTATACGGCCGCAGCGGGTCGCATATAGGAGATCGGCGCGGTCTTGGCGTCCTCGAAGGTCACCACTTCCCAAGCATCCTTGTCTGCGATGAGGGTACGCAGGAGACGGTTGTTCAGGGCGTGACCGGACTTGTAGCCGATGAACTCGCCGATAAGGCTGTTACCCAGCAGGTACAGGTCACCAATGGCGTCCAGGATCTTGTGCTTGACGAACTCGTCCTCGTAACGAAGACCGTCTTCGTTGAGCACTCGATACTCGTCGACCACGATGGCGTTCTCCACGCTGCCACCCAGAGCCAGGTTCTGCGAACGCAGCATCTCGATGTCGCGCATGAACCCGAAGGTACGGGCGCGGCTGACTTCCTTCACGAAGGAAGTGCTGGAGAAATCCACCACGGCTTTCTGGGTGCGACCACGGAAGACCGGGTGATCGAAATCGATCTCGAAGCTCACCTTGAAGCCGTCGAACGGAACGAAGGTGGCGCGCTTGTCGCCCTCTTCCACCGTCACTTCGCGCTTGATGCGGATGAACTTCTTGGCCGCGTCCTGCTCTTGCAGGCCAGCGGACTGGATCAGGAATACGAATGGACCTGCGCTGCCGTCCATGATCGGTACTTCCGACGCGGACAGCTCGACATAGGCGTTGTCGATACCCAGGCCGGCCATGGCCGAAAGCAGATGCTCCACGGTATCCACTTTGACGTCACCCTTGATCAGGGTGGTCGACATGGTGGTTTCGCCGACGTTCGAGGCCCGGGCAGGAATTTCCACCACAGGGTCGAGGTCAGCCCGGCAGAACACGATGCCAGTATCGACGGGAGCCGGCTTCAGGGTCAGGTAAACCTTCTCCCCGGAGTGCAGGCCGACACCGGTCGCCCGGATGATGTTCTTCAAGGTGCGTTGTCTGATCATGGCTTTGGCCGCTTTCGCGCAAGTTGCGAACTGTTGTCAACAATGGGCGGCGATGATAGCAGAACCGCCCTTTGCTGAACACCAATCACATTGATACTCCTGATAAATCGACTCAATCGGCCTGGCGACGCAGGAAGGCCGGGATGTCCAGGTAGTCCAGATCGTCCTGCGGGTTCAGCTTGGCCGCGGTGGCAGCGCCGCCGTGGTTCTGATTGCGCATGACGGTCGGGCGGTCCAGGTCGCGGTAGTTCACCGACTGCTGCTCACGCTGAACCGGAGCCTGGGTGCTGACGGCCTGGGTCTGGACGGTGTTGTCGACGACCTTGACCGGTTTTTCCAGGCGAGCGCCCAGGCCGGTGGCAACGACGGTGACGTGCAGCTCGTCGCGCATGTCCGGGTCGATCACGGTGCCCACCTTCACGGTGGCGTGCTCGGAAGCGAACTGCTCGATGATGTTACCCACGTCGGAGTACTCGCCCAGGGACAGGTCGGGACCGGCGGTGATGTTCACCAGGATGCCGCGGGCGCCCTGCAGGTTGACGTCTTCCAGCAGCGGGTTGCGGATCGCGGCTTCGGTCGCCTCGCGAGCACGGTTCGGGCCGCTGGCGCAGCCGGTGCCCATCATGGCCATGCCCATTTCGCTCATGACGGTTTTCACGTCGGCGAAGTCGACGTTGATCATGCCCGGGCGCTTGATGATGTCGGAGATACCGCGAACGGCACCGGCCAGAACATCGTCAGCCTTGGCAAAGGCGGCCAGCAGGCTCGCGTCCTTGCCCAGGATGGTCAGCAGCTTTTCGTTCGGGATGGTGATCAGCGAGTCGACGCTTTCAGCCAGCGAGCGGATGCCTTCATCGGCGATCTGCATGCGCTTGCGACCCTCGAACGGGAACGGACGGGTCACCACCGCAACGGTGAGGATGCCCATCTCCTTGGCCACTTCGGCGATGATCGGCGCAGCACCGGTACCGGTACCGCCACCCATGCCGGTGGTGATGAAGACCATGTCGGCGCCTTCCAGAACCTCGGCGATACGCTCGCGGTCCTCGATGGCGGCCTGGCGGCCTACTTCAGGGTTGGCGCCAGCGCCCAGGCCCTTGGTCACGCCTGGGCCGAGCTGCAGCACGGTGCGCGCGGCGATGTTCTTCAGCGCCTGCGCATCGGTGTTGGCGCAAATGAATTCGACGCCATCAACGTTGTTCTTGGCCATGTGGTTCACGGCGTTGCCGCCACCACCACCTACGCCGATCACCTTGATGACTGCTGTTTGCGGGACGTTATCTACCAGTTCAAACATTTCCCCTCTCCTTCCTTTCTAGTTGTGTCGCCTACGTTTACCGCGGTGGTAAATCAGAAATTGCCCTGGACCCAGCGTTTAAGCTTTTCCAGTACCGGTGTCTTGGGTTCGTCACTGCTGAAACTGCTGCCGGACATGGAGATGCCGTCGGACTGTTTCTGCAGTCCGTACAGGAGCAGCCCCACACCCGTGGAATAGATGGGATTGCGCACGACGTCGGCCAGTCCCTTGACGCTATGCGGTACGCCCAGGCGTACCGGCATGTGGAAGATCTCTTCGGCCAGTTCGACAGCGCCTTCCATCTTGGCGGTGCCGCCGGTCATGACGATTCCGGCTGGAATCAGGTCTTCGTAACCGCTGCGGCGCAGCTCGGCCTGGACCAGGGTGAACAGCTCGTCGTAACGAGGCTCGACCACTTCGGCAAGCGCCTGGCGCGACAGTTCCCGCGGCGGACGATCACCGACGCTGGGTACCTTGATGGTTTCGCCCGGACCGGCCAATTTGGCCAGCGCGCAGGCGTAGCGAATCTTGATTTCCTCAGCGTACTGAGTCGGGGTGCGCAGCGCCATGGCGATATCGTTGGTGACCTGATCGCCGGCGATCGGGATGACAGCCGTGTGGCGGATGGCGCCTTCGGTGAAGATCGCGATGTCGGTGGTGCCGCCGCCGATGTCCACCAGGCAAACGCCCAGTTCCTTCTCGTCCTCGGTGAGCACGGAGTAGGCCGACGCCAGTTGCTCGAGGATGATGTCGTCGACTTCCAGGCCGCAGCGGCGCACGCACTTCTCGATGTTCTGCGCAGCGTTCACCGCGCAGGTCACCACGTGCACCTTGGCTTCCAGGCGCACGCCGGACATGCCCAGCGGCTCGCGCACGCCTTCCTGGTTATCGATCACGTAGTCCTGGGCCAGGGTGTGCAGCACACGCTGGTCGGCCGGGATGGCCACGGCCTGGGCCGCGTCCAGCACGCGCTCGATGTCCGCGCCGCTGACTTCGCGATCACGAATCGCCACGATGCCGTGGGAGTTCAGGCTGCGGATATGGTTGCCGGCGATGCCGACGAAGGCCGAGTGGATACGGCAGCCCGCCATCTGCTGGGCTTCATCGATGGCGCGCTGGATCGATTGCACAGTGGACTCGATGTTGACCACCACGCCTTTTTTCAGGCCACGGGACGGGTGCGTCCCGATGCCAACGATTTCCAGCTTGCCATCAGCCGCTACCTCGCCCACCAGCGCCACCACCTTGGAGGTGCCGATGTCCAGGCCAACGACCATTTTGCCGCTCTGCACGCTTGCCATGTTTATAGAAGTCTCCTCAACTCACTGCGCGGCGGTGGTCTGAGCCATCGTCGCTTCCGGCACCGGATCACGCCATGCCACGGCCAGGCCGTTGGGGTAGCGCATGTCGATGCGGGCAATTTTCGTAATCTGTTCTTTCAGCGCCTTGTCGTAGATGGTCACGAGCCGGCGAATCTGTTCTACCGCGTGGTCGCGGCCCAGCATGATCTCCACGCCTTGCGCGGTGCCCAGGGTCCAGGCGCCGCGCGAACTCATGTCCAGGCTGGCGATGGTGAAGCCCAGCGGGCGGAGCATCTGGCTGAGAATCTGGTACTGCTGCATCACTTGCTGCTGAGCGCGCTGCGGGCCGGAAAGGCGCGGCAGGTGCTCGTAGTTGGCCACTTCCCGCGGTGCAAAAGCCTGACCCTGATTGTTCAGCAAGGCTTCGTCACCCCAACGGGCGATGGGCAATTGCTCGTCCAGGCGGATAACCACCTGATCAGGCCATACACGGCGCACCTCGGCATGAGCGATCCAGGGCATCTGTTCCAGCTCCTGGCGCATGCCGGCCAGGTCGATGGTGAAGAAGCTGGCCGACACGTAGGGGCTGATCCGCTGCTGCACTGCCGCCTGGCTGATGTAGCTGAGGTCGCCTTCCACGCTGACCTTGGCGATCGGACGGTCTGCATAAGGCAGCACGTACTGCGCGCCGTAGTAGGCACCAGCGCCGAGCACGCCCAGCACCAGCGGCCACAGCAGCACCTTCAGGAAGCCGAAGCTGGGCTTGGGCATGCGAGCGCTGAGCGGCTCCTTGGCCACCAGACGGCTGGCGCCGCGCGGCACCGGCTTGCGTGCGGGAGCACGGCCGATTCCGGGATTCTGGTGACGAAGCTGCGCGCCGTTCATGACTTACCCCCTTGCCTCGACGCTGTCGGCGAGGATCGCCAGCACCAGCTGCTGGAAATCCAGGCCGGCCGCGCGCGCGGCCATGGGCACCAGGCTGTGGTCGGTCATGCCCGGTGCGGTGTTCACTTCCAACAGCCAGAAGCGCCCTTGGGCGTCCTGCATCACGTCGGTCCGGCCCCAGCCCTGGATGCCGAGGGCATCGCAGGCGCGCGCGGTCAGGTCCTTGAGTTCCTGTTCCTTGTCGGCATCCAGGCCGCAGGGAATCTGGTACTGGGTATCGTTGGCCAGGTACTTGGCGTCGTAGTCGTAGAAGGTGTGCGGGGTGCCCAGGCGAATGGGCGGCAGCACCTGGCCACGCAAGATCGCGACGGTAAACTCGGGGCCGCTGATCCATTGCTCGACGAGCACCTGCGGATCGTATTTCGCGGCACCGGCCCAGGCGGCAATCAGCTCTTGCTCGCTGTTCACCTTCGCCATGCCGATGCTCGAACCCTCGCTGGCCGGCTTGACGATCAGCGGGAAGCCCAGTTTCGCCGCAGCCGCGCGGCAATCTTCCTCGCTGGCGAGGACGGCGTGGTCAGGCGTCGGCAGACCGAGGCTCAGCCACACGCGCTTGGTACGCAGCTTGTCCATGGCCAGGGCGGACGCCAGCACACCGCTGCCGGTGTAGGGGATGCCGGCGATTTCCAGCAGGCCCTGCATGGTCCCATCTTCACCGCCACGACCGTGGAGGATGATGAAGGCGCGGTCGATCTTCTCGCGGGTCAGACGTTCCAGCAGATCGTCGCCCACGTCGATGCCGAAGGCAGCCACGCCCGCGCCCTGCAGGGCCTGCAGCACCATGGCGCCGGACTTCAGCGACACCTCGCGCTCGGCGCTCTTGCCGCCGTACAGCACGGCGACGCGACCGAAGGCGCGGGGCTCGAGGGCGGATTTGAGGGCGTCACTCATTGCTTCTTCCCCTCGGCGCCCGCAGCAGCGGCGCCGAACATCGGATTCTTGATCAGTGCCGGAGCCAGCCCGCCGATGTCGCCGGCGCCTTGGCAAAGCAGGATGTCGCCCGGACGCAGCAGCGGCTTTAGCAGCGAGGCGAGGTCGCCACCGCGCTCCAGGTAGATCGGATCGAGCTGGCCGCGCTGGCGGATGCTGTGGCACAGGTGACGGCTGTCGGCGCCGGGGATCGGCTCTTCGCCGGCCGGGTAGACCTCCATCAGCATCAGCACATTGGCCTCGCCGAGCACCTGTACGAAGTCGTCATACAGATCGCGGGTACGACTGAAGCGGTGCGGCTGGTAGACCATCACCAGGCGACGCTCCGGCCAACCGCCGCGCACGGCCTTGATCACTGCCGCGACTTCGCGCGGGTGGTGGCCGTAGTCGTCGACCAGCATCACGCTGCCGCCTTCCACCTGCAGGTCGCCATAGACCTGGAAGCGCCGGCCCACGCCCTGGAAGCCGGACAGGCCCTGGACGATGGCTTCGTCGGAGATACCTTCGTCGGTAGCGATGACGATGGTCGCCAGGGAGTTCAGCACGTTGTGCAGGCCGGGCATGTTCACCGAGACGTCCAGCGGCTCGCGCTCGGGGCGCAGTACGGTGAAGTAGGTGCGCATGCCTTCCTGGCGGATATTGATGGCGCGGACGTCCGCGTCCTCGCTCAGGCCGTAGGTCACGGTCGGACGCGCCACCTGCGGCAGGATCTCACGCACCACCGGGTCGTCCACGCAGACCACGGCCAGGCCGTAGAACGGCAGGTTATGCAGGAAGTCGACGAAGGTGCGCTTGAGTTTGTTGAAGTCGCCGCCGTAGGTGCTCATGTGGTCAGCGTCGATATTGGTGACCACCGAGACCATCGGCTGCAGGTGCAGGAAGCTGGCGTCGCTCTCGTCGGCCTCGGCCACCAGGTAGCGGCTGGTGCCCAGCTGCGCGTTGGTGCCGGCAGCGTTCAGGCGGCCGCCGATGACGAAGGTCGGGTCCAGCCCGCCGGCGGCGAATACCGAGGCGATCAGGCTGGTGGTGGTGGTCTTGCCATGGGTACCGGCGACGGCGATGCCGTGGCGGTAGCGCATCAGCTCGGCGAGCATCTCGGCGCGCGGCACCACCGGCACGCGGCGATCCAGCGCGGCGGCAACTTCCGGGTTCGACTTGTTCACTGCGCTGGACACCACCAGCACATCAGCGCCATCGGAGTTTTCCGCGCGGTGACCGATGAAGATTTCCGCGCCGAACTTTTCCAGGCGCTCGGTGACCGGAGAAGCCTTGAGGTCCGAGCCGGAGACTTCGTAGCCGAGGTTGAGCAGCACCTCCGCGATACCGCACATGCCCACGCCGCCGATGCCGACGAAGTGGATGCGACGGATGCGCCGCATGGTACGGGTGACGCCGGTGGGTTCTTTAACCACGGGCCACCTCCAGGCAGGCATCGACTACCGTGCGGGTAGCCTCGGGCTTGGCCAGGCTGCGGGCGCGAGCGGCCATGCGGGTCAGGGAATCGGGATGCATCAATACCTCGGACAACTGCGCGGCCAGTTCGGCAGCGCTGGTAGATTTCTGCGGCAGCAGGTGGGCAGCGCCCTCCCGCACCAGGAATTCGGCGTTCTTGGTCTGGTGGTCGTCGATCGCGTGGGGCAGCGGCACCAGGAAGGACGGCAGGCCGGCGGCGGTCAGCTCGCTGACGGTCAGTGCACCGGCGCGGCAGATGACCAGATCGGCCCAGGCGTAGGCCGCGGCCATGTCGGCGATGAACGGACCTACGTCCGCTTCGACACCCGCGGCGCGATAACGCTCCGCCGTGATTTCGTCGTGCTGACGACCGGCCTGATGGCGAATGGCCGGGCGAATCTGTGCCTGCACCTGCGCCAGCGCTTCAGGCAACAGCTTGTTCAGCGGCTCGGCGCCCAGGCTGCCGCCCAGTACCAGCAGGTTGACACGACGACCGGCCAGCGGTGCGCGGGCGCCCTCTTCCAGGAACAATTCGGCGCGCACCGGGTTGCCGGTGGTCAGGCGCTTGGCGCTGCTGTCGAAGGTGTCCGGGAAGGCTTCGCAGACGCGCTTGGCCAGCGGCGCGAGGCTGCGGTTGGCGGTGCCGGCGACGGCATTCTGTTCATGGATCACCAGCGGCACGCCGGACAGCTTGGCGGCCAGTCCGCCCGGACCAGTGACGTAGCCACCCAGGCCGAGCACGCACACCGGCTTGAGCTGGCGAACCACGCCGATAGCCTGGAACAGCGACTTGAGCAGGTCGAACGGCGCGCGCAGCAGCGACTTCAGGCCCTTGCCACGCAAGCCGCTGACGTTGATCAGGTGCAACGGTAGGCCGGCCTTGGGTACCAGGTCGTTCTCGATGCCGCGCGGAGTGCCCAGCCAGTGCACGCTGTAACCGCGCGCCTGGAACTCACGGGCGCAGGCCAGGGCCGGGAACACATGTCCGCCGGTGCCACCCGCCATGATCAGGACGTTACCTTTCATCGGCAAAGTCCTCTTCGCTGAATTCATATTCCTCGCTGCCCATCACGGTGCGGCGTTCCCATTCGATGCGCAGCAGCATTCCCAGCTGGGCGCAGCAGATCACCAGGGACGAACCGCCATAGCTGAGGAACGGCAGGGTCAGGCCCTTGGTCGGCAGCAGGCCGACGTTCACACCCACGTTGATCAGGAACTGGCCGATCCACAGGAAGGCCAGGCCGTAGGCGACGTAAGCGGAGAAGTACTGTTTCGACTGCTCGGCCCAGATGCCGATGTACAGCGCGCGCAGGCTGACGAAGACGAACAGGGCCACGGTGGCCATGGCGCCGACGATGCCCAGCTCTTCGGCGAGCACGGCGAACACGAAGTCGGTGTGCGCTTCGGGCAGGTAGAACTGCTTCTGGATGCTGTTGCCCAGGCCCATGCCGGTCCAGCCGCCACGGCCGAAGGCGATCAGCGCCTGGCTGAGCTGGTAGCCCGCGCCGAACTGGTCGGCCCAGGGGTCGGTGAAGTTGGTCAGGCGTGCCATCCGGTAGGGCTGGGTCTGGATCAGCAGCACCACGGCACCGACCGCCAGCGCGACCATCAGGCCGAAGCGGAACAGGCCCACGCCGCCGAGGAACAGCATCGCGGCGGCAGCGCCCATCATCACCACGGTGGCGCCGAAGTCCGGCTCGCGCAGCAGCAGGCCGGCCATGGGCAGCAGCACCACGAACGGCTTGAAGAAGCCCAGCCAGCTCTCGCGCACTTCTTCCTGACGACGAACCAGGTAGCCGGCCATGAAGATCACCACGAAGACCTTGGCGATCTCCGAGGGCTGGATGTTGAACAGACCGAAGCCGATCCAGCGCATGGAGCCGTTCACCTCGCGGCCGATGCCGGGGGTGATCACCATGACCAGCAGCACGAAGGCCACGGCCAGCAGTTTCCAGCCCCAGCGCTGCCAGGTTTCCATCGGCACCATCATGGTCACGCCGCAGGCGACGAAGCCGATGGCCAGGTAGATCAGGTGGCGGACCGAGAAGTACAGCGGGTTGCCGGACTGCGCCGCGGCGACTTCGGAGGATGCCGAAGTGACCATCACCAACCCCAGGCCGAGTAGCGCCAGGCAACCTGCCAGCAACGGGAAATCGATATCGATGCCGTTGCGGCTGATCAGCGGGGACGGGTACGGGCGCAGGAAGGAGAACATCAGGCGAGGTCCTCCACGGCCTTGGCGAACAGCCGTCCGCGTTCTTCGTAGTTCTTGAACATGTCCAGGCTCGCGCAGGCCGGCGACAGCAGCACGGCGTCGCCCGGCAGGGCGAGGTCGGCAGCGTGCTCGACGGCTTCCTCGAGGGTATTCACACGAACCTTGGGTACGGCATTGCCGATGGCGGCACTCACCAGCTCGGCATCGCGGCCCAGCAGCACCACAGCACGGCAGTGCTGGGCAACGGGGCCACGCAGGTCATTGAAGTCGGCGCCCTTGCCGTCGCCTCCGGCGATCAGCAGCAGCTTGCCGTCGATATCGGCGCCCAGGCCTTCGATGGCGGCCAGGGCGGCGCCGACATTGGTGGCCTTGGAGTCGTCGTAGTAGTTCACGCCGTTGCGCTCGCGCACCCACTGGCAGCGGTGGGCAAGGCCGGCGAATTCACGCAGGGTCTGCAGCATCGGTTCGAACGGCAGGCCAACGGCATGACCCAGGGCCAGCGCGGCCAGGGCATTGGACTGGTTGTGCGCGCCGCGAATCTTCAGCTCGCGGGCCGGCATCAGCTTGTCGAACTGGAAGGCCAGCCACTTTTCGCCGTCTTCTTCGATCAGGCCGAAGGCCTTGAAGTCCGGCTTGTTGGTGCCGAAAGTCCAGCACGGCACGTTGTCGGCGATCAGCGGGCGGCTCAGCGCGTCGGCGCGGTTCACCACGACCTGCTTCGCGCCACGGAAAATGCGGTGCTTGGCCAGGTGGTAGTCGGCCATGCCGTCGTAGCGGTCCATGTGGTCTTCGCTGACGTTCAGGCAGGTGGCGACTTCGGCGTTGAGGCGCTCGCAGGTTTCCAGCTGGAAGCTGGACAGCTCCACCACATACAACTCGACGTCATCGGCCAGCAGGTCCAGCGCCGGAGTGCCGAGGTTACCGCCCACGGCGACGCGCTTGCCGGCAGCCTTGGCCATGTCGCCTACCAGGGTGGTGACGGTGCTCTTGGCGTTGGAACCGGTGATGGCGACGATCGGCGCCTTCGCATGACGCGCGAACAGGTCGACATCGCCGGACAGGCGTACGCCGCGAGCCGCAGCCTCCACCAGCGCAGGCACGCGCAGCGACAGGCCGGGGCTCACGTAGAGCTCCTGGGCGCGGCAGAGGAAATCGGCGTCGAGGTCGCCGCAGCGCACCTCGACCTGCGGGTACTGCTCGCGCAGGGTCGCCAGCTCCGGCGGATTCGCGCGCGTATCGGCCACGGCAAACGGCACACCCTGGCGCGCCAGGAAGCGCACCAGGGACATGCCGCTCTTGCCGAGGCCGACAACGATGCGGAATTGGTCGGAAGCGATCAGGCTCATGCTCGATCAGTCCTCAACGCAGTTTCAACGTGGCTAGGCCGATCAGCACGAGAATTACCGTGATGATCCAGAAACGCACGATCACGCGCGGTTCAGGCCAACCTTTGAGTTCGAAGTGGTGGTGGATCGGCGCCATGCGGAACACGCGTTTGCCGGTTAGCTTGAAGGAGGCGACCTGGATCACCACCGACAGGGTTTCCATGACGAACACGCCGCCCATGATGAACAGCACGATTTCCTGGCGGACGATCACCGCGATGGTGCCCAGCGCGGCGCCGAGGGCCAGCGCGCCGACGTCACCCATGAAGACCTGGGCCGGGTAGGTGTTGAACCAGAGGAAGCCCAGCCCGGCACCGACGATGGCGCCGCAGAAGATGATCAGCTCACCCGCGCCAGGCACGCTCGGGATGAACAGGTATTCGGCGAATTTGATGTTGCCCGACAGGTAGCAGAAGATCCCCAGCGCGCCGCCGACCATCACGGTGGGCATGATGGCCAGGCCGTCGAGGCCGTCGGTGAGGTTCACCGCGTTGCTGGAGCCGACGATCACGAGGTAGGTCAGCACCACGAAACCGATCCCCAGCGGGATCTCGACGTTCTTCAGCATTGGCACGATCAGCGTGGTCTCCACCGGCGTCTCGGCGGTCATGAAGAGGAAGATCGCCGCGCACAGGCCGAATACCGACTGCCAGAAATACTTCCAGCGGCTCGGCAGGCCGCGGGAGTTCTTCTCGATCACTTTGCGGTAGTCATCCACCCAGCCGATGGCGCCGAACAGCAGGGTCACTACCAGCACGACCCACACGTAGCGGTTCGACCAGTCGGACCACAGCAGGGTGCTGATGGCGATGGCCGTGAGGATCAGCGCGCCGCCCATGGTCGGCGTGCCTTTCTTGGACAGGTGCGATTGCGGGCCGTCGTTGCGCACGGACTGGCCGATCTGGCGGATCTGCAGGGTGCGGATCATCCACGGCCCCAGCCAGAGCGACAGGACGAGCGCGGTCAACACGCTCAGGATGCCGCGCAGGGTCAGGTACTGGAAAACGCCGAAGCCCTTGTAGAACTGTTGCAGGTACTCGGCGAGCAGCAGCAGCATTTAGTGACTCTCCTCGGAGGAACCACAGAGCGCCGCGACGACCTTGTCCATCGCCGCGCTGCGGGAACCCTTGATCAGAATGGTGGTTGTCGAAGCTTCTTCGGCCAGGGCCTGGATCAGGCTGGCCTGATCGGCGAAGTGCCGGCCCGCGGAACCGAACGCCTGCACGGCGTGGCTCATCAGCGGTCCGACCGCATACAGGGCGGCGACTTTGCCAATGGCATAGGTTCCCACTTCGCGGTGGGAAGATTCCGCCCAGGCACCCAGCTCGCCCATGTCCCCGAGGACCAGGACGGTCCGGCCGGAAAAGCCGGCGAGTATATCAATCGCCGCGCAGATTGAAGCCGGGTTGGCGTTGTAGCTGTCGTCGATCACACGCATGCCGTTCGTCGCCAACTGGGCTACGGCGCGCCCCTTGACCGGCTGCAGGTTGTGCAGCCCGGAAACGATCCCGACCAGCGGCACGCCAAGAGCGTGAGCGGCTGCGGCGGCGGCCAGCGCATTGGCGACGTTGTGCTCACCCAGCAGATTCAGCTGAATGGCAGCCTCGCCGGCAGGGCCCTGCAGGGTGAATCCCGGGCAGCCACGGGCGTCACGCTTGACGTCGCTGGCGTGGAAGTCGGCGCGAACATCGTGCAGGCCGAAACTGGAGACGCGACGGCCGTCAGCACGGGCCTGCCAGGTATCGAAGGCCTTGTCGTCACGATTGAGAATGGCGACCCCATCGGCCACCAGGCCTTCGAGTATTTCGCCCTTGGCCAGGACGATCTTGTCCTGCCCGCCGAACTCGCCCACATGGGCGGTGCCGGCGTTGGTGATGATCGCCACCTGCGGACGGGTCAGCGCGACGGTATAGGCAATCTCGCCGACACGGTTGGCGCCCAGCTCGATGACTGCGCTCTGGTGCTGGGGGGCCAGCTGCAACAGGGTCAGCGGCGCGCCGAGATCATTGTTCAGGTTGCCGCGGGTCGCCAGGACGTCGCCCTGGGTCCGCAGGATGCTGGCGAGCATTTCCTTCACGGTGGTCTTGCCGCTGGAGCCGGTCACGGCAGCGACGCGGCCGGTGAAGGCAGCACGGTTCAGCGCGCCGAGCTGGCCCAGCGCGATGCGGGTGTCTTTCACGACCAACTGCGACAGCGGCGCACCGGCGACTTCACGCTCGACCAACGCAGCGACAGCGCCCTTGGCGGCGACGTCGGCCAGATAGTCGTGGCCGTCGAAGCGCGGACCGGTCAGGGCAATGAACAGTTGGCCCGGCTCGATGGCGCGGCTGTCGGTGCTCACGGCGGCGAAAGTGACATCGGCACCGACCACCCGGCCTTGCAGTGCGCCAGCGACTTCGTTGAGCGACAGGGGCTTAAGCACGCTTCACCTCCCAGTCAGCCAGCGCCTTGGCGGCTTGATCAAGATCGGAGAACGGATGCCGTACGCCGTCGATCTCCTGGTAATCCTCGTGTCCCTTGCCAGCCAGCAGCACGACATCGTCGACACCGGCGGAGGCAATCAGGCGGGCGATAGCCTCGCCACGGCCCGGGACGAACTCGACGGCATCGGGCTTGGCGAAACCGGCGCGGATATCCGCGATGATCGCCCCGCTCTGCTCGGTACGCGGATTGTCGTCGGTGACCAGCACGCGGTCGGCGTGCTGCTCGGCAATCTGCGCCATGATCGGACGCTTGCCGCGGTCACGATCACCGCCGCAGCCGAACAAGCACAGCAGTTGGCCGTGCACATGCGGGCGCAGGGCCAGCAGGACCTTTTCCAGCGCATCCGGGGTGTGGGCGTAGTCGACAACCACCAGTGGCTTGTCGCCGCCACCCAGACGCTGCATGCGGCCGATGGGGCCTTCCAGTTGCGGCAGCACTTTGAGGACGTCGCCCAGCGGGTGGTCCAGTCCTAGCAGTGCACCGACCACGGCCAGCAGGTTGCTCAGGTTGAACTTGCCCAGCAGCGAACTGCGCAGCAGGCCTTCGCCCTGCGGGGTGACGATGTGCGCCTGCACGCCGGCATCGCTGAACTTCGCTTCGCGGCAATAGATATAGGCAGACGAGTCGCTCAGGCTGTAACCCATCAGTCGCGACTCGTGGGACTCGGCAGCCAGCTGGCGACCGAAGTCATCGTCCAGGTTGATCACCCGGCAACGCAGCCCCTGCCAGGCGAACAGCTTGGCCTTGGCGGCGCCGTAGGCTTCCATCGAGCCGTGGTAGTCCAGGTGGTCGCGGGACAGGTTGGTGAATACCGCCACATCGAAACCCAGGGCGGCGACGCGGCCCTGCTCCAGGCCATGGGACGACACTTCCATCGCCACGGCCTTGGCGCCGGCCTGCTTGAGGCGTGCCAGGGTCGCCTGCACGGCGAGCGGGTCGGGCGTGGTGTGGCGGCCGCTTTCCAGCGCGCCATAGAAACCGGTGCCGAGGGTTCCGACAATGCCGCAGCGTTCGCCCAGCAGGTCGAGCGCCTGGGCCACCAGTTGGCTGACGCTGGTCTTGCCATTGGTGCCGGTCACGCCGACCAGCTCGACGGCACGGCTAGGCTCGCCATAGAAGCGCCCGGCAATGGCGGAAAGCTGTTTGGCCAGGCCCTTGATGGCGATCATCGGCACATCGCTGGGTGGCAGGTCGACAGCACCTTCCGCTTCGTAGGCAATCGCGGCAGCGCCCAGGGAGAGCGCAGCGGCAATGTGCGCGCGGCCATCCTGACGGCCACCCGGCACGGCCAGGAACAGGTCGCCCGGCTTGACGGTGCGACTGTCCAGGGTCAGCTCACGGATCAGCTCGCCGCTTTCAGCTTGCGGCAGCAGTTGATTCAGGCTCATCGGCATCAGCCACGCCCTCCTTTGGCAGCGGGCGCAGCATCGGCCTGTTGCTGCGGGGTTGTCGGCAGGTTGTCTGGCGGCACGTTCATCAGGCGCAACGTCCCGGACATCACCTTGCTGAACACCGGCGCGGAAACCAGGCCACCGAAGTAACCGGCCTTGCTGGGCTCATCGATCACCACCACGGCGACATAGCGTGGGTTGTTCATCGGCGCGAACCCGGCGAACAGGGAACGGTAGGAGTTCTCGGCGTAGCCCTTGGTCCCGGTCGCGGTCTTGCGCGCGGTGCCGGACTTGCCGGCCACGTGATAACCCGGCACCTGGGCGCGGTACACGCCGTTCGGCGCCTCGATGACCTGCTGCAGCATGCCCTGCATGGTTTTGGCGACCGGCTCGGGGATAACCTGGACGGCGTCGGCCGGGCGATCGGCACGCACCATGGTCAGCGGCACGCTGCGACCATTGTTGGCCAGCGCCGCATAGGCATGGGCCAACTGGATGGCGGTTACCGACAGGCCATAGCCGTAGGACAGGGTCGCGGTCTCGGCCTTGCGCCACTCACGGTAGTTCGGCAGGTTGCCGACGCGCTCGCCCGGGAAGCCCAGGCCGGTGTCCTGCCCCAGGCCGACCTTCTGCATCACGCTGTAGATGGCTTCGCCGCCGATGTCGAAGGCGATCTTGCTCATGCCCACGTTACTGGAGCGGATCAGGATGCCGGTCAGGTCCAGCACCGGGCCCTCGGTACGGGAAACGTCGCGAATGGTGTAGCGGCCGATCTGCAGGGTGCCGGGGTAGACCTCGACCTTGTCGGTGGGCTTCCAGCGGCCGGTTTCCAGCGCCGCGCTCATGGAGAACGGCTTCATGGTCGAGCCGGGCTCGAACACGTCGATCATCGCGCGGTTGCGCATCATCGCCGGCTGCAGGTTGCGGCGGTTGTTCGGGTTGTAGGTCGGCTGGTTGGCCATGGCCAGCACTTCGCCAGTCTTCACGTCGAGGATCACCAGGCTGCCGGCCTTGGCCCCGTTCTCCACCAGCGCGTTACGCAGTTCGCGGTTGGCCAGGTACTGCAGACGCAGGTCGATGGACAGCGCCAGGGTCTTGCCGGCCTTGGCATTGCGGGTGACCTGCACGTCGCGGATCAGGTGGCCACGGCGATCCTTGAGCACTTGGCGCTTGCCCGGCACGCCGGCCAGCCAGCTGTCGAAGGCGAGCTCGACACCTTCACGGCCGCGGTCGTCGACATCGGTGAAGCCCACGACCTGTGCAGCAACCTCGCCCGACGGATAGAAGCGGCGGAATTCCTCGACCGAATAGACGCCGGGGATGCGATGGGCCTTCACCTGAGCCATCACCGCCTCGCCCTGTTCCGGGGTCAGGCCCCGGACCAGATAGATGAATTCCTTGTCAGCGTTCGCCTCCAGTCGCTCGGACAGCGCGGCCTTGGGCTGGCCAAGCGCGTCGGCGAGGAAGTCCCACTTCTCGCGCTCGAGCACCAGTTCCTTGGGGTTGGCCCAGAGGGTGGCGACCGGCGTACTGACGGCCAGCGGCTCACCATTGCGATCGGTGATCAGGCCGCGGTGCGCGGGGATGGTGATGTGACGCACGCTGCGCGCATCGCCCTGCCCCTTGAGGAAGTCATGGTCGATCACGTGCAGGTCGACGATCCGCCAGGCAATCGCCGCCACCATCGCCAGCAGCAGGGCGATGACGACGCGGAAGCGCCAGGGGTAGCGAGCGCCGGCCAGGTCTCTCATGGTGCCACCATGATGATTTCGGTCGGATCGGGCACGCGCATCTTCAACTGGTCGGTCGCCAGGCCTTCGATGCGGCTATGGGCCGTCCAGGTGCTCTGCTCGAGGATCAGCCGACCGTACTCAGCCTGCGCCTTGTCGCGCACGTTGAGCTCGGTATACAGCGAGTTGAGCAACTGGCGATTCCAGTAAGCGCTGTAGGAAACGGAGATGGCCGACAACAGCACGCCGATGAACAGCAGCAGCATGAAGAAGCTGCCGGTGGGCAGGCGCTTGGAGAAGAGACGGCTCATCTGAGCTTCTCCGCAATGCGCATGACCGCGCTGCGCGAGCGCGGGTTGGCCTTGAGCTCCGCCTCGGAGGCGTAGACAGGCTTGCCGATCAGCTTGAGGCGCGGATCGAACGGCTTGACCTGGATCGGCAGGTTGCGCGGCAGGTTGTCCGCTTCGCCTTTCACCTGCTTGCGCATGAACTGCTTGACGATGCGATCTTCCAGCGAGTGGAAGCTGATCACCACGAGACGACCGCCCACAGCCAGGCCTTCCAGCGCGGCCTCAAGGCCACGCTCCAGATCGCCCAGCTCGTTGTTGATGAAGATGCGCAGCCCCTGGAAGGCACGGGTAGCCGGGTTCTTGCCCTTTTCCCAGGCCGGGTTGGCCTCGGTGATGACGGCCGCCAAGTCGGCGGTACGCTCGAACGGCGCTTCCGCACGACGCTGCACGATGGCGCGAGCCATGCGCTTGGCGAAGCGCTCTTCACCGTAATCCTTGAATACACGGGCGATCTCATCTTCCGCGGCCGTGGCGATCCACTGCGCAGCGCTGACGCCCTGATCCGGGTTCATGCGCATGTCCAGCGGGCCATCATTGAGGAAGCTGAAGCCACGCTCCGGGTCATCCAGCTGCGGCGAGGACACACCCAGGTCCAGCAGAACGCCGTTCACGCTGCCCTGCAGGCCGCGTGCGGAGAACTCTTCGCCCATCTCGGCGAAGGACCTTTGCACAATGACGAAGCGGCCGTCTTCGGCCGCCAGTGTTTTTCCCGTCGCGATGGCTTGCGGGTCCTTGTCGAACCCGAGCAGTTGACCGCCCGGGCCGAGCTTCCCGAGCAAGGCCCGGCTGTGCCCTCCCCTTCCGAAGGTTCCGTCCACATAGCGGCCGTCCTCCAGGGGGGCCAGCGCTTCGACGGCCTCCTCGAGTAGAACGGTGATGTGTTGGAAGGTACTGGTCACAGGCAGGCTCACAGAATAAGGTCGCGCAATTCATCCGGCAGGCCGCCGGGCTCTTTGATGGCTGCGAGGTCGGCCTCGGCAACCGCATTCCACTTGTCTTCGTCCCACAGCTGGAACTTGTTCAGCTGGCCGACCAGCATCGCCTTCTTGTCCAGGCCGGCGTACTCGCGCAGGCGCGGCGGAACGAGAAAACGCCCGGCGCTATCGAGCTCCAGGTCAACGGCATTACCAATCAGCAAACGCTGCAGACGCCGCGTTTCTTCACGCAGCGAGGGCAGCTCGCGCAGTTTGGCTTCGATGAGTTCCCATTCAGGGAGGGGGTAGACGGTGAGGCAGGTGTCGACGGCATCGATAGTGACGATGAGCTGGCCATTGCAACGCGAAACGAGCTCGTCACGATACCGACTCGGCATCGCGAGGCGCCCTTTGGCGTCGAGACTGATGGCGTTAGCTCCGCGAAACACGTCAGCGCTTCCCCTGTGGTTGGCTATCCATGCCTGTTGATCCCACTTTTACCCACTTCATACCACTTCTGCACACTATAGAAATCCGCGCTCCCCACCGTCAAGGTAAGCCGGAGGGGAAAAATCCTTACAGGACCGAGATTTAGCGTGCTTTTGCGAGGTTCGGGGAGGGAATTTGACGCGCTAGAAAAGAGAAAAGCCCAGTGTTTTCAAAACACTGGGCCTTCATACTTAAAGTGATTTCTTAAGTTCTACACTTCTTCCGGTCAGCGACAAATGGTCATGTGGGAAGAAGTGGCGGAAAAGTGGTGAGAGTCGATCTGTAAGCCGGGTTCTGTCGAGGACAGCCATTCCTCTGGGACATACATCACTGCATGCCTCAAGCGATCTACCCGAACCCAACGCGGGCCGCGCCAATGGGTTCCTATTTGATCTTGCTCCGAGTGGGGTTTACCTAGCCACGAACTGTTGCCAGCCGTGCGGTGCGCTCTTACCGCACCTTTTCACCCTTACCGGCGCTTGCGCGCTTAGGCGGTTATTTTCTGTGGCACTTTCCGTAGGCTCACGCCTCCCAGGCGTTACCTGGCACTCTGCCCTGTGGAGCCCGGACTTTCCTCCATCCCGTGATGGAACACCACGGAACAGCGACTGTCCAATCGACTCTCAGGCTGCAAGGTTAGCGGCTGTCAACGCCCAGGACAAGCTCAAGCCTTGCCCTGGCGCTCCAACGCGATCTGATAAAGCTGGTTCTTGCGCGCCCCGGTGATCTCCGCGGCAAGCGCCGCCGCGCGCTTGATCGGCATCTCCGCCAGCAGCAGGTCGAGCACCCGCAGGGTGTGCGCATCGACCGCTTCATCGCCCTCGGGCGCAGGCTTGCCGGCCACCAGCAGCACGCACTCTCCCCGCTGCTGATTGCTGTCGGACGCCACGAATTCACGCAGTTCCCCCAGCGGCAACCCCTTGAGGGTCTCGAAGGCCTTGGTCAGTTCACGGGCCAGCAGCGCCGGCCGTTCGTCGCCGAAGATCGCCACCATATCCTCGATGCACTCCAGCACGCGGTGCGGCGCCTCGTAGAAGATCAGGGTACGCGGCTCATCCACCAGCGCCTCCAGGCGCCCACGACGTCCGGCGGCCTTGGCCGGCAGGAAGCCTTCGAAGACGAAGCGATCCGACGGCAGGCCCGCCGCGGAAAGTGCGGCAATCAGCGCGCAGGCTCCCGGCACCGGCACCACCGGGATGCCCGCGGCGCGCGCCTGGCGCACCAGGTGATAGCCCGGATCAGAGATCAGCGGCGTGCCCGCATCAGAGATCAGCGCGACATCCTCGCCAGCCTGAAGCTTGGTAAGGAAGCGGCCGCCCTGCTCTCGCTCGTTGTGTTCGTGACAAGCCGCCAATGGCGTCTGGATGCCGAAGTGCTGCAGCAGACGCACGGAGTGACGGGTGTCTTCGGCCGCGATCAAGGCCACGTCGGCCAGCACCTTCAGCGCCCGGGCGCTGATGTCGTCCAGGTTGCCAATAGGAGTGGCCACCACATAGAGAGTGCCTAGGGTCACGCGGGAGAACCTCACCGGAAGTGTCGGAAAAGACGCATTGTATCCCGATTCCGCCAGCCGCCATCGCGTCCCCCTTGCCGCTTCGGTACAATCGGCAGTTCTTTGAATGCGTCACGAGAAGCCCGATATGATCGCTCGCCTGCGTCCGCTATCCGCTCTGTTCCTGGCCGGCATGCTCGCCGCCTGTGCGTCCTCCCCGTCGTCCACTCTCGGCGAACTGCCGCGCACCCCGGACGCCAGCATCGAACAGCTGCTGCAGCAGGCCTCCACCGCCAAGCCAGATGAAGCCGCAGTCCTGCGCCTTTCCGCCGCCGATCAGGCCTACAAGCAGAAAGATCTTGGCCGCTCGACGCAGATCCTCGACCAGATTCCGCTGGAAAGCCTGAAGCCCGCCCAGCAGGTCTTCGCCAGCACCCTGCGCGCCCAGCTCGAACTGGCGCGCAACAAGACCAAGGCCGCCCTGAAGGCTTTCGACCATCCCAGCTTCCAGCGCCTGAGCGAAATGCCCGTGGACCTGCAGGCGCGCGCCGGCATGGTCAAGTCACTCGCCCTGGCCGCCGACGGTCAGGCCCTGAGCGCCGCCCGCGAACGCGTCTTCATCGACCCGCTACTCAATGCAGAGGCGAGCAAGGCCAACCACGAGGAGATCTGGAAACTGGTTTCCAGCCTCCCACTCGAGCAGATGCAGGCCAGCAGCAACGAAGGCGACCTGAACGGCTGGCTGGAACTGGCGCGCATCACCAAATCCTCGTCAACTCTCAAAGAACAGCAGTCGAACATCGACAACTGGGTCGCGCAGAACCCCGACCACCCGGCCGCCAAGCAATTGCCCGACGCGCTGACCAAGCTGAAATCCCTGGCTGCCCAGCCGCTGAACAAGATCGGCCTGCTGCTGCCCCAGCAAGGCCAGCTGGCCTCCGTCGCCCGTGCCCTGCAGGACGGCTTCCTCGCCGCCCACTACCAGGCCCAGCACAACGGCGGCCAGCAGCCGGATATCAAGCTCTACGACAGCACCCAGGTACGCTCGCTGGATGAGTTCTACCGCCAGGCCCAGGCCGACGGCGTGCAACTGGTCGTTGGCCCGTTGGAGAAGAACCTGGTCAAGCAGATGAGCAGTCAACCGCAACTGCCCATCACCACCCTGGCCCTGAACTACGCCGATGGCAATCAGGAAGGCCCTGCCCAGCTGTTCCAGTTCGGCCTGTCCGCCGAGGACGAAGCCCGCGAAGTCGCCAACCGCGCCTGGAACGACGGCATGCGCCGCGCCGTGGCCCTGGTGCCGCGCGGCGAATGGGGCGACCGTGTACTCGCCTCGTTCAGCCGCAACTGGCAGGCCGCCGGCGGCACCCTGATCGCCGCCGAACACGTCGACCAGCCGGTCGAGCTGGCGCGCCAGATCGCCGACCTGCTACAACTGCGCCAGAGCGAAGGCCGCGCCAAGCGCCTGCAGGGCGTGCTCGACAGTAGCGTCGACACCCAGCCGTCGCGCCGCCAGGACATCGATTTCATCTTCCTCGCCGCCACCCCTCAGCAGGCCCGCCAGATCAAGCCGACCCTGGCCTTCCAGTACGCTGGCGACCTGCCGGTCTACGCCACCTCCAACCTGTACACCGGCGTAAACAACCCGGCGCAGGACCAGGACCTGAACGGCATTCGCTTCTGCGAAACCCCCTGGCTACTGAACCCCAACAACACCCTGCGCCAGCAGGTCGCCACGCAGTGGCCGGCCGCCAACGGCAGCCTCGGCCGCCTGTACGCCATGGGCGCCGACGCCTACCAACTGGCCCCGCGCCTGCCGGAGCTCAAGGCGGTGCCAAGCATGCAGCTAGATGGCCTGACCGGCACCCTGAGCGTCAGCGCCAGCCAGCGCGTAGAGCGCCGCCTGCCCTGGGCAGAGTTCAAGAACGGCCAGGTCCAGCCGCTGGAGAACAGCGGTATTTGATCGGCAACAGCCCTACCCAGAAGGCCGGGCAGCGAGCCGAAGCCGCCGCCCTGGCCCACCTGCAACAGCATGGATTGCGCCTCCTGGCGCAGAACTGGACGTGCCGCCGAGGCGAGCTCGATCTGGTCATGCTGGACGGCGATACAGTAGTATTCGTCGAAGTTCGCTCCCGCCGGCATTCTGCCTGGGGAGGAGCACTGGAGAGCGTGGACATGCGCAAGCGTCAACGCCTGGCCATTTCCGCTGAACTCTTCCTGCAACAGAACGCCCGCTGGAGCAGCCACCCCTGCCGGTTCGACATCGTCGCCATCGACATTCGCACCCCCAGCTCCGCAGGGCACTTGAACTGGATTCCCAACGCTTTTGACACCTGATCAGACGCCCGACGAAAGGTCACACCTGATGGACATGCAATCCCGTATCCGCCAGCTCTTCCATGCCAGCATCGAGACCAAGCAACAGGCTACCGAGGTGCTCATCCCGCATATCGAGCAGGCCAGCATGGTCATGGTCAATGCCCTGCTGAACGAGGGCAAGATTCTCTCCTGCGGCAATGGCGGCTCCGCTGGCGACGCTCAGCACTTCTCCTCCGAACTGCTGAACCGCTTCGAGCGCGAACGCCCGAGCCTGCCGGCGGTCGCCCTGACCACCGACAGCTCGACCATCACCTCGATCGCCAACGACTATAGCTACAACGAAGTCTTCTCCAAGCAGATCCGTGCCCTGGGCCAACCGGGCGACGTGCTGCTGGCGATTTCCACCAGCGGCAACTCGGCCAACGTCATTCAGGCGATCCAGGCCGCACATGATCGCGAAATGGTTGTCGTAGCTCTGACCGGCCGTGACGGCGGCAACATGGCATCATTGCTGCTGCCCGAAGACGTGGAGATCCGCGTTCCGGCCAAGGTCACCGCACGCATCCAGGAAGTCCACCTGCTGGTCATCCATTGCCTCTGCGACCTTATCGACCGTCAACTGTTCGGGAGTGAAGAATGACCCGTACCCCTCTGATCGCAGCCACACTGGCCGTGACCATGGCACTGGGTGGCTGCAGCAGCTTCGTCAGCGCCACCCGCGACAAGCCGATCGACGATGACAAGGGTACCCGTACCCTGGGCAGCAAGATCGACGACTCGCTGATCGAAACCAAGGTGGCGGTGAACGTCGCCAAGGCCGATCCGGACCTCGACCGCAATTCCCACATCGTAGTGATCAGCTATAACGGCGTGGTACTGCTCGCCGGCCAGACTCCACGAGCCGACCTGAAGAACAAGGCCGAGCAGGCCGCCAAGGAAGTGCAGAAGGTCAAGACCGTGCACAACGAGCTGCAGATCCTGCAGCCCTCTTCCCTGGCCGCGCGCAGCAACGACACCTGGCTGACCACCAAGATCAAAAGCCAGATGCTCGCTGACGCAAACGTGCCGTCCACCCGCATCAAGGTGCTGACCGAGAACGGCATCGTCTATATGCTCGGCCTGGTGACCCGCAAGGAAGGCGACCTGGCCACCCAGGTGGTCCAGGGCGTGGACGGCGTGCAGAAGATCGTCCGCCTGTTCGAGTACATCGACTGACCGGGCCATTTATTGCAGGCATGAAAAAGGCGACCCTCGGGTCGCCTTTTTTTATTACTTCACCACCTTGAGACTCGGGCGGCCACTGGGGCGTGGCGGCTCGTCGGACGGGCCGTCATCCGGCAGCTCCTCGTCATCGGTGGGCACCGGCGGCTCCAGATCGAACACCATGCCTTGGCCGTTCTCCCGCGCATAGATGGCCATTACAGCCTGAGACGGGATGTACAGACCCTGGGCAACACCACCGAAGCGACCCTCGAAGCTGACCGCCTCGTTGTCCATCTGCAGGTGGCGCACAGCGGTCGGGGAGACGTTGAGCACGATCTGCCCGTCGCTGGCATAACCCGGCGGCACCCGCACGCCGGGATACTCGGAATTCACCAGGATATGCGGCGTGCAGCCGTTATCGACGATCCACTCATAGAGGGCTCGCACGAGGTAGGGACGACTGGAGTTCATCATCGGGCTCCTTAGCGCATATCACGTTCGATAGAGGACAGGCTGGCACGGAAAGTTTCCCGTGCAAACTGTCGCTCCATGTAATCCAGCAGGGGCTTTGCCGGCCGCGGCAGCTCGATGCCCAGGATCGGCAGTCGCCAGAGGATCGGCAGCAGGCAGCAATCCACCAGGCTCAGCTCGTCGCTGAGGAAGAACTGCTTGTCGGCGAACAGCGCCGATACACCCGTCAGGCTCTCACGCAATTCCTTGCGCGCCAAGGCGCGTTCGGTGTCCTTGCGGCGGGTATCGAGGATTCTATCCACCAGACTGCACCAGTCGCGCTGGATGCGATGCATCAGCAGACGGCTGTTCGCGCGGGCCACCGGGTAGACCGGAAGCAGCGGCGGATGCGGATAACGCTCATCGAGGTACTCCATGACCACCGTCGACTCGTAGAGCGCGAGATCGCGATCCACCAGGGTCGGCAAGCTGCCGTAGGGGTTCACTTCAGCGAGTTTGGCCGGGATATTGCCGGCAGGGACGTCGATGATGTCGGCAACGACGCTCTTCTCAGCCAGCACCAGGCGTACGCGATGGCTGTAGTGGCAGGCAGGATCGGAGAAGCAGGTGAGCTTGTTGATAGCGGCCATGCCGCGCGCCTCCTCGCAGGACTTTCTTGTGGGAGGTAGAAAAACGCACGCGCGCCCCGTAGGGCGCGCGCTTGTTACTACGACGGATGGTGCTTAGTGCACGTCCTTCCAGTATTCGCGCTTGAGCAGGTAGGCGAACACGAAGAAGAAGGCCAGGAACAGCAGGACGTAGGTGCCGATGCGGTGGGAGTCCAGCTTGTTCGGGTCAGCCGAATAAGCCAGGAAGGTCACCAGATTCTTCACCTTCTCGTCGAACTGAGCCTCGGTCAGCTGACCGGTCTTCGGAACGACGGTCAGTTGGTCGCAGGCCTCGTGGGTCAGCGGGGTACCGGTCAGAGGATCGTACTGCTTCTTGCCATCCTCGACGACCTGAACCTGCTTGCAACCGACGACCTGGCGGCCCTGCAGGCTCACCAGCACGTTCGGCATACCGACGTTCGGGAAGATGGTGTTGTTCACCCCCCAAGGACGCTTGGGATCTTCGTAGAACGAGCGCAGGTAGGTGTACAGCCAGTCGGCGCCACGCACGCGGGCTACCAGGGTCAGGTCCGGCGGAGCAGCACCGAACCATACCTTGGCGTCAGCAGGCTTCATGCCGATGTCCATGTGGTCACCGATCTTCGCACCGGTGAACACCAGGTGGCTCATCATCAGCTCTTCCGGAATACCCAGATCACGACCAACACGCTCATAACGCTGGAACTTGGCGCTGTGGCAGCCCATGCAGTAGTTGGCGAAGGTACGCGCGCCGTCCTGCATGGCGGCCTTGTCAGTCAGGTCGATATCGACGCGATCCAACTCAGGACCGGCCTCAGTGGCGGCAAATCCGAATACCGGCAGGAAAGCCAGAATCAATGCTGCGAATTGCTTTTTCATCAGCCAGTCACCCTTTCCGGAACCGGTTTGGTTTTCTCCATCCGGGTGTAGAACGGCATCAGGATGAAGAAGGCGAAGTACAGAATGGTGCACAGGCGGGACAGGGTAGTCCCCAGCGGCGACGGTGCTTGCGAGCCGTAGTAGCCGAGAACGACGAAGGACACCGCGAAGATCACCAGCCAGATCTTGCTCAGCCAACCCTTGTAGCGGATCGAGCGCACCGGGCTACGATCCAGCCACGGCAGCACGAACAGCACAGCGATGGAGGCGCCCATGGCGACAACGCCCATCAGCTTGTCCGGAACGGCACGCAGAATGGCGTAGAAGGGCGTGAAGTACCACACCGGAGCAATGTGCGGCGGGGTCTTGAACTGGTTCGCCATCTCGAAGTTGGGCTTCTCGAGGAAGAAACCACCCATTTCCGGGAAGAAGAAGATCACGGTGCAGAAGACAAAGAGGAAGACCACGACACCGACAATGTCCTTCACGGTGTAGTAAGGGTGGAACGGGATGCCATCCAGCGGGATGCCGTTCTCGTCCTTCTTCTTCTTGATGTCCACGCCGTCCGGGTTGTTCGAGCCGACTTCGTGCAGCGCCAGGATGTGCAGCACGACCAGGCCGAGCAGGACGATCGGCAGAGCGATCACATGCAGGGCGAAGAAGCGGTTCAGGGTGATGCCGGAGATCAGGAAGTCACCGCGGATCCACTGGGCCAGGTCTTCGCCGACCACTGGAATGGCACCGAACAGCGAGATGATCACCTGGGCACCCCAGTAGGACATCTGCCCCCAGGGCAGCAGATAGCCCATGAAGGCCTCGGCCATCAGGGCGAGGTAGATCAGCATGCCGAAGATCCACACCAGTTCGCGCGGTTTCTGGTAGGAGCCGTACAGCAGGCCACGGAACATGTGCAGGTAGACGACCACGAAGAACGCCGATGCACCGGTGGAGTGCATGTAGCGGATAATCCAGCCGTAATCCACATCTCGCATGATGTACTCGACGGAGGCGAAAGCCTCTTCCGCCGACGGGGTGAAGCTCATGGTCAACCAGATACCGGTGAGGATCTGGTTAACCAGGACCAACAGTGCGAGCGAGCCGAAGAAGTACCAGAAGTTGAAGTTCTTCGGGGCGTAGTACTTGCTCAGATGGTCTTCCCACATCTTGGTCGCGGGGAAGCGGGCATCGACCCAAGCCATGAACTTGTTCATCAGGCTTTCTCCTGGTCCACACCGATGGTCAACTCATCACCATCCAGCGTATAGGGCGGAATCGGCAGGTTCAGAGGCGCAGGCTGCCCCTTGTAAACGCGGCCGGCGAGGTCGTAATGGGAGCCGTGGCAGGGGCAGAAATAGCCACCCTTCCAGTCCGGACCGAGGTCAGCAGGGGCGACTTCCGGGCGGAAAGTCGGCGAGCAGCCCAAGTGGGTGCAGATACCGACGATCACCGCCAGCTCAGGCTTGATCGAGCGAACCTTGGGATCGACGTAAGCGGGCTGCTCCGAAGCCTTCGACTCGGGGTCGGCCAGTTGCCCTTCGAGCGTCGGCAGCGCGTCCAGCATTTCCTTGGTGCGGTGCACCAGGAACACCGGCTTGCCGCGCCATTCGGCCACGACTTGCTGGCCCGGCTCGATCTTCCCTACGTTGACCTTAACCGGCGCGCCAGCGGCCTTCGCCTTGGCACTGGGGAACCATGACCCCACGAACGGGACCGCAGCTCCGACCGCTCCTGCCGCACCTACCACCGAAGTGGCCGCGACAAGGAAGCGACGCCGGCCTGCATTCACGCCGTCATTACTCATTCAGTCGTCTCCCATCAGCTTCAAGCCTGTTCAAATCAGGCTTTTAAGTAAAAATTCGAGCCGCGCAAAAAATTCGCCAAATGGTAAAGAAAAGCCCTTGTGATGACAAGGTAATAGCCTGTCACACAACCCCTGAAACCCTTGAACGACGCGGCCTGCGCGGATGCGACACCTTGCCGCACGAACTTATTGAAGACATAAAAAAACGCCCAGTCCAAAGGATCTGGGCGTTTTTTTCGAAGCGTCGTATTAACGCTTGGAGTACTGCGGACGCTTACGCGCTTTACGCAGACCGACTTTCTTACGTTCAACTTCGCGGGCATCGCGAGTGACGTAGCCGGCTTTACGCAGCGGACTGCGCAGGGTCTCGTCGTACTCGATCAGTGCGCGGGTGATACCGTGGCGGATTGCACCAGCTTGACCGCTTACGCCACCGCCAACGACGGTCACGTAGATATCGAACTTCTCGGTGTTCTCGGTCAGCTCGAGCGGCTGACGAACAACCATGCGAGCGGTCTCACGACCGAAGAACTGCTCGATGGAGCGGTTGTTGATGGAGATCTTGCCAGTGCCCGGACGCAGGAAGACGCGAGCGGTAGCGGTCTTACGACGGCCAGTGCCGTAATTTTGAGTCGCCGACATAATGAGCTATCCCGTTAAATCTTCAGTTCTTGAGGCTGCTGAGCGGTGTGCGGGTGGTTGGCACCCTTGTACACTTTCAGCTTGCGGTACATGTCGCGGCCCAGCGGGTTCTTCGGCAGCATGCCTTTGACGGCAGTCTCGATAACACGCTCAGGAGCCTTGGCGATCAGCTTCTCGAAGTTGATCGACTTGATACCGCCCGGGAAGCCCGAGTGATGGTAGTACATCTTGTCGGTAGCTTTGGCGCCAGTGACACGAACCTGCTCGGCGTTGATCACGACGATGTAGTCGCCGGTGTCAACGTGCGGGGTGTATTCCGGCTTGTGCTTGCCGCGCAGGCGGGTAGCAATCTCGGTAGCCAGACGACCCAGGGTCAGGCCAGCAGCGTCGACGACGAACCAGTCGCGCTTAACAGTTTCTGGTTTCGCGGTATAAGTTTTCATTCGTTATAGCCTCAGGGGCCGCCTGAAAATAAGACGGCGAATCTTACTGGACAGTGGTTGCCTTGACAAGTCAAGGACAGCCGAAGACAGACACGAATTGGGGCTCGGGTCGGTGTGCGTCCGTAACGACTAGATGTATCAATCGGCAGGCTTTGGCATCCCCCACCGATGAAAGGCTGCGGAATTATGCAGATTCCGGCAGAATTTTCAACTGTATGACGCACTTGTTTTCATGAGGAGACCCGCATGGAGTACCGCCCGCTCGGCCGCACCGAATTGAAAGTCAGCGCCCTCTGCCTGGGAACCATGACCTGGGGCGAGCAGAATACGCAGGACGAGGCTTTCGCCCAGATCGAGCGGGCCAAGGCCGCCGGTCTGAATTTCATCGATACCGCCGAGATGTACCCCGTCCCGCCACGTGCGGAAACCTACACCCGCACCGAGCAGATCATCGGCAACTGGTTCGCCCAGCGCGGTGATCGCACCGATTGGGTACTGGCCAGCAAGGTTGCCGGCCCCGGCAACTCCATCAGCCACATCCGGGACGGCCAGCCAAAACTCGATCGCAAGAACATCGTGGCGGCACTGGATGGCAGCCTCAAGCGCCTGCAGACCGACTGGATCGACCTCTACCAACTGCACTGGCCCGAGCGCAGCACCAATTTCTTCGGCCAACTGGGCTACCAGCACAAGGAAGAGAGCTTCACCGCGCTGGAAGACACCCTGGAAGCACTCGACGAGCAGGTCCGCGCCGGCAAGATCCGCCATATCGGCCTGTCCAACGAAACGCCCTGGGGCACCATGCGCTTCCTGCAGATCGCCCAGGAGCGAGGCTGGCCACGCGCAGTGTCGATCCAGAACCCCTACAACCTGCTCAACCGCAGCTTCGAGGTGGGCCTGGCGGAAATCGCCATCCGCGAGCAGATCGGTCTGCTGGCGTACTCGCCCCTGGCCTTCGGCATGCTCTCGGGCAAGTACTTCGGCGGCGCGCGCCCGGCCAATGCGCGGATCACCCTGTTCAGCCGCTTCACCCGCTATACCAATCCGCAGACCGCCAGCGCCTGCGACCGCTATGTAACCCTGGCCCGCGAGCATGGCCTGGACCCGGCACAGATGGCTCTGGCCTTCGTCACCAGCCGACCGTTCGTGACCAGCAACATCATTGGCGCGACCAACCTGGAGCAACTGGAGGCCAACCTCGGCAGCTTCGACCTCAAGCTCTCTGACGAGATACTGGCCAGCATCGAGGCGATCCACAAGGATCAGCCGAATCCGGCACCCTGACCGCGCGCAAAGAAAAAAGCCCGGCAATCGCCGGGCTTTTCTCTTGCCGCTGCCGCTTACAGCGCGCGAGCGATGATTTCCTTCATGATCTCGTTGGTGCCTGCATAGATGCGCTGCACGCGCGCATCCGCCCAGGCGCGGGCGATCGGGTATTCCCACATGTAGCCATAACCGCCATGCAGCTGTACGCATTCATCGAGCACCTTGCACTGCAGGTCGGTGGTCCAGTATTTGGCCATGGCCGCTGTCGGCACATCCAGCTTGCCTTCCAGGTGCTGCTCCAGGCAGCGATCGACGAAGACACGCCCCACCTGCACCTCGGTGGCGATCTCGGCCAGCTTGAAACGGGTGTTCTGGAAGTCCGCCACGGACTTGCCGAAAGCCTTGCGCTCGCGGGTGTATTCCAGCGTCCACTTCAACGCTGCCTCGGCCGATGCCAGGGCGCCGAGGGCGACCGTCAGGCGTTCCTGGGGTAGCTCCTGCATCAGGTAGATGAAGCCCTGTCCTTCCTTGCCCAGCAGGTTCTCCTTGGGGATACGCACGTCCTGGAAGAACAGCTCGGAGGTGTCCTGAGCCTTCATGCCCACCTTTTCCAGGCGCTTGCCCTTGCTGAAGCCCGGTGTGCCGGCTTCCACCAGGAACAGGCTGGTGCCCTTGGCGCCGGCCTTCGGATCGGTCTTGGCGACCACGATCACCAGATCGGCCAGCCAGCCGTTGGTGATGAAGGTCTTCGACCCATTGATCACGTACTCGTCGCCGTCCAGTACAGCGGTGGTCTTCACGCCCTGCAGGTCGGAGCCGGCACCCGGCTCGGTCATGGCGATCGCAGAGACCATCTCGCCGGAGATCAGCCTGGGCAGGTAGCGCTGCTTCAATTCCTCGCTGCCGTAATGAAGGATGTACGGAGCGACAATGTCCGAGTGCAACGAGAAGCCAATGCCGGTCAGCCCGAGACGGCCGATCTCCTCGATCACCACCGCGCTGTAGAGGAAGTCCGCCGCCATGCCGCCATACGCCTCGGGCAGGTGCGAGCAGAGCATTCCGGCCTCCCCGGCCTTGTTCCACAGTTGACGGTCGATATGGCCGTCCTTTTCCCACTGGGCGTGAAAGGGCACCGCCTCCTGTTCGAGGAACTTGCGGACGCTGTCGCGAAACAGTTCGTGATCGGAACTGAACAGGGTTCTGGGAATCATGCGGTGCACCTGCGAATCGGTTGTAGGAATTATTGGAAGGCCGACTGTAGGCCAGCCCGAACCGCTCTGCACTGGACACTTTCGCCAAAAAATAAGACGATCCAGCCGCATCATGACCGCTTTAGCGTCATGCAAAGACATCCATAAGAAGTACAAGAATCGATGCCCAATTCAGTTTCCCAGGTGCTGCGCCGCGTCAGCATCCTCGCCACCCATGGCGTCTTCGGCTCCACCCTGATGCAGGCCAAGGACTTCTTCCACATGGCCGCCCTGCGCCACGGCCGCCAACAGGGCCTCGGCCTGCAGCCCAGCTTCGAGACCCGCATCGTCAGCCCCGACGGCCAGCCGGTAATGAGCTTCAGCGGCGACCTGCTACCGGTGCACGGCGCCCTGGACGAGCCGGAACTGATCATTCTCCCCGCCTTCTGGGGCGACTTCGACGAACTGCTGACCCTCTACCCACAGGTAACGGCCTGGCTGCGCGAGCGTCACGCCGCCGGCTGCGTGCTCTGCGGTGAGGTCTCGGGGGTGTTCTGGCTCGCCGAGGCGGGCCTGCTGGACGGCAAGGAAGCCACCACCTACTGGCGCTTCTTCCGCGAGTTCGCCGAGCGCTACCCCAAGGTACTGCTCAACCAGGACAAGCACATCGCCGACGCTGACAACATCTACAGCGCTGGTGGCCTGACGTCGGTGCGCGACCTGTACATCTACCTGATCGAACGCTTCTGCGGCGCCACCGTCGCCCAGGGCGTGGCCCGCGACATTCTCTACGAGGTGCAGCGCAACTACACGCCAGGGCGCCTGGGCTTCGGCGGACAGAAACTGCACCACGACCCGGCGATCCTGCAGATCCAGCACTGGCTGGAGGAGCACTTCTCCGACAAGTTCCGCTTCGAGGATGTGGCCCGCGAGCACGGCATGAGCATCCGCAACTTCATGCGGCGCTTCCAGGCGGCGACCGGCGACAAGCCACTGCACTACCTGCAGCGTCTGCGTATCGAGACCGCGCGCAACCTGCTGTCCACGACCCGCAAGAGCATCAAGACCATCAGTTACGAGGTCGGCTACGACGACGCCAGCTTTTTCGCTCGGCTTTTCCGCCAGCACACCGGGCTGTCGCCGAATCATTACCGGCGCCAGTACGAGCAGAAGGAAGGCTGAAACAGGCCATCCCTAGGATGGGTTCACGGACTCGGGGGCGGCCCTATGATCGGGGCAGCTTCCGACAACAAGAACTTCACGGGATATCGCCATGCGCCGCTTTCTGCTTGCCCTCCTGACCGTCTTCAGCCTCAACGCTGTGGCGGACGACACCTGGAAACCCTTCCCCTACGACCAGAAAGCCTTCGACTACAGCGGCGACAAGCTGCGCGAGGCTTGGCCGCGACTGACCCGAGGCTTCGGCGCCAACTACCCGTTCCCGGACGCGGACTGGGTAGTGACCATGGCCACCCGGCATCCCGAAGCCCTGGAGAAGACTGTCGCCGCCGGCACCGGTTTCAGCGGCAAGCCGGAAGAAGCACAGGTCTACGCCGAGAAGCTGCAGGACGTGTGGCGCAAGGTGTTCCGCGGCGACTTCGCCCAGGCCAAGAAGGACGGCCTGGCATTGGGTGTCGGCGGCCAGGTGCCGGGGATGTTCGCCCAGGTGCTCTACGCCATGTTCCTCGCACCGAACCAGGACGATAAGCAACGCCTGCTGGAAGAAGTGATCAGCTACACCGACGAAGCCGGCCCGCTGCTCAACGCCGACCCCATCGCCCAGTTCGGCCGCGCCTACGCCAAGGCTCGCCTGGCAGAGGACCTGCCGGTGCCGGTGGTGCTCAAGCGCGGCTACACCAGCGAGATTCCCAAGGAACTGGACGCCCTGCTGGCGAAGCAGCCGAACCAGCCGTTCGCCCTGGCACTCTACGGTGGCTACGAAGCCGGCGTGATCCGCAAGGTCGGCAAGCTGGTGGGCAAGATGACCTACGGCGTCAGCGCGGACAAAATGGAGCAGTACTTCGCCCGCTCCTTCCGCGCCGCCGACGACCTGCCTATCGGTCACTACGAGTACGCCAACGCGCTGGGTTATGTGTACGGCGAAGATGAACAGCAGAAGGCGCTGGAGCAGCTGAAGAAAGCGGTGGCAATCAAGCCGATCAATGCCATGGAGGCGCTGGAAGTCGCCCACGCCCAGCAACTACTGAAGAAAGCGCAGCAGGAGATGGCCCAGCGCTGACTGGTTTTGTAGAAGCCGGCCTGCTCGCGAACCGCCCAGCTTCCGTGCTACCGGCAAAATGTTCGCGAGCAAGCTCGCTCCCACAGAAGAACCAGAACAAAAAAGGCTGCCCAAAGGCAGCCTTTTTCATTCATCGAGCCGTCAGGGACGGTGCGGGCGACTCAGGTATTCGTGGGACTGCATTTCCAGCAGGCGGCTCAGGGTGCGCTGGAACTCGAACTCCAGGCGGCCACCGGTGTACAGGTCCTTGAGCTCCACCTCGGCGGAGAGGATCAGCTTGACGTTGCGGTCGTAGAACTCGTCCACCAGGTTGATGAAGCGGCGCGCCATGTCGTCCTTGGCCACGCCCATCTGCTCGACGTTGGAAATCAGGATCGCGTGGAAGATCTTCGCCAGCTCGATGTAGTCGTTCTGGCTGCGCGGGCCATCGCACAGCTCGCGGAACTCGAACCAGGCCACGTCATCGCAGGTGATGCGCGCGCGGATTTCGCGGTTCTCGATCATCAACGCGTCATCGCGGGTCGCTGCAGCGCACTCCGGGGTCAGCGCCTTGAAGTCGCGGGTCATGGCCTGGTCGGCCTGCTCGGACAGCGGCCAGTGATACAGCTCGGCCTGTTCCAGGGCGCGCAGGCGGTAGTCCACGCCGCTGTCGACGTTGACCACTTCGGTGTACTTCTTGACCAGCGCGATGGCCGGCAGGAAGCGGGCGCGCTGCAGGCCGTCCTTGTAAAGGCCATCCGGCACGATGTTGGAGGTCGCCACCAGGCTGACGCCGTTCTTGAACAGCTCTTCCAGCAGGGTCGCGAGGATCATCGCGTCGGTGATATCGGAGACGAAGAATTCGTCGAAGCAGATCACCCGGGCCTCGTCGGCGAATCGCTTGCCGATGATGGTCAGCGGGTTCTTCTCGCCCTTGAGGGTTTTCATTTCCTCGTGGACGCGCTTCATGAAGCGGTGGAAGTGCGTGCGCATCTTCTGCTTGAAGGGCAGCGCTTCGAAGAAGGTGTCCACCAGGTAGGTCTTGCCGCGGCCGACACCGCCCCAGAAATACAGGCCCTTCACCGGCTCCTGGGACTTCTTGCCCAGCAGTTTGCCGAACAGCCCGGACTTGCCCTTGTCGGCGGCGACCAGGTCGTCGTAGAGGCGTTGCAGGTGCTTCACGGCGTTCGCTTGCGCGGCGTCGTGGAAGAAATCGGGGCGTTTGAGGTCTTCCTGGTAGCGCTGAAGAGGCGTCATGATCGGTAGCAAGGCAACGAAAACGGGGGCGCACACTTTAGCGGCGCCCCCGTTTCTTGGCAATTGGCCGGTAGTCGGACCGGCCTGCGGCGCCTCACTCCTGTGGAGCGAGAGCCTCGCGCAGACGCTGCATGGCCGCGTCGCGCTCCGCGTCGGTGGAGAACTCCGGGCTGTACGCCACGGCTTCGCCATCCAGGCGCACGCTGAAGGCGTTCAGTTCGGCGTGCAGGTCCAGTTCCTCGGACTGCAGGCGCTTGGTCACCTGGCCGGCGGCCTTGCCGTCGGCGAAAGTGATGGAGAGCAACAGTTGCTCGCCAGCGGCATCCAGCAGGCGGAAGCGGAAGCCATCGTCCTCACGGAAGCTGACGAAGCGCGCCGCCTTGGCAGCTTTCTTCTTGCCTTCGGTCACCACCTGCACCTGCTCGCGGAACGAGCGCAGGCCCACGGCCTCGCGCAGCTCGCCGAGGAACGGAGTGGCAATGCGGCGGGCCTTGGCGGCGCCGGCCAGGAGAATGTCTTCCAGATCCGCCGGACGGGTAATCAGCGCGTGGTAGCGCTCGCGGGCCTCGCCCAGCTCGTTGTCGAGCAGTTCGAACAGGCGCTGCTTGGCCTCGCCCCAGGCCAGGCCGCCGAGCAGTTCGGCGCGAAACGCGGCCTGTTGCTCGTGGGTGGAGAACGCCTGGTACAGGGTGAACAGGTGGGAGTTGTCCGGGTCCTTCGGCTCGCCCGGCGCGCGGGAGTCGGTGACGATGCGCGCCACGGCGTCCTTGAGCTGCTTGGCGCTGCCGAACAGCGGGATGGTGTTGTCGTAGCTCTTGGACATCTTGCGACCGTCCAGGCCCGGCAAGGTCGCCACGTCTTCCTCGATCACCACTTCAGGCAGGGTGAACAGTTCCTTGCCGTTGCCGAACAGGTGGTTGAAGCGCTGGCCGATGTCGCGGGCCATTTCCACGTGCTGGATCTGGTCGCGGCCGACCGGCACCTTGTGCGCGTTGAACATCAGGATGTCCGCGGCCATCAGCACCGGATAGCTGTACAGGCCCATGGTGACGCCGGCGTCCGGGTCTTCGCCGGCCTCGACGTTCTTGTCCACCGAGGCCTTGTAGGCGTGGGCGCGGTTGAGCAGGCCCTTGGCGCTGACGCAGGTGAGCAGCCAGGTCAGTTCGGGGATTTCGGGAATATCGGACTGGCGATAGAAGGTCGCCTTGTCAGCATCCAGGCCGCAGGCCAGCCAGGTGGCGGCGATTTCCAGACGCGAACGCTGGATGCGCGCCGGGTCATCGCACTTGATCAGCGCGTGGTAGTCGGCCAGGAAGTAGAAGGAATCTGCCTGCGGATCGCGGCTGGCGACGATGGCCGGGCGGATGGCGCCGGCGTAGTTGCCCAGGTGCGGAGTACCGGTGGTGGTGATGCCGGTCAGGATACGGGTCGTCATGGGAATCCAGGAATCAACACAAATGAAATGGCGGGCCGGATGGTAACGCGGCTTGGCGGCCTAGGCGAGCCGGGCCTGTATCAGGTCCTTGAGCTCGATCAGCTTGCCGTGGAAGAAATGGCTGCACTCGGGGATGCGGATCAGTTCGTGGGGCTTGGTGAGCTCCGCACTCCAGGCGTACACACGCTCGGGCGTGACTACTTCGTCGGCTTCGGGCTGGATCACCGTCAGCGGGCAGCGCTCGGGCAGGTCGACATCGAAGCGCTCCACCGGCGGCGCCAGCATGAACAGCTGTGCGAGTTCTGCGCCCTGCTCTTCCAGGCGCCCGGCAGCATTGCCGGCCACGCAGGAGCCGAAGGAGAAGCCCATCAGCGTCAGCGGCAGGCCCGGATGCTGCCCGGCCAGCCAGTGCGCGACGGCCAGCACGTCGTCGATTTCACCGCGGCCTTCGGCGTAACTGCCGGCGCTCTGACCCACGCCACGAAAATTGAAACGCAGGGTGGCGTATCCTGCATCCCGTGCGGCGCGTTGCAGGGTGGCGACCACCTTGTTCTGCAGGGTGCCGGCGAACAGCGGGTGCGGATGACAGATCAGCGCGACGCCCTTGGCATCAGGCGTGGCGAGGTGCAGGGCTTCCAGTTGGCCCTCGGGGCCATCGAGGAACAGGGGGATTTCGCGGGTGGTCAAACAACAGCTCCGTGACCCCGTGGCGGGTCGTCTCGTCTAGCTCAATACCTGCGCAGGCGGCGAAGCATTCGCCACGGTATACAAGCACAGGTGCAAGCCGCTAACGTAAAGCAAAGCCGTCTATAGAGGAAGGATTCGCGTGGAACAGTCCCTCACCACCTGGTTGCTGCCGCTACTCGCCCTGATCGTCGGGGTCGGCATCGGCTTTCTGATCGCCCGCCTGCTGCCCAACGCCGCGCCCAACAAGCTGCAGCGTCAGGTGGACGACATGCAGGATCGTTTCGATAGCTACCAGCGCGAAGTGGTGACCCACTTCAGCACCTCCGCCAGCCTGATGAAGAAGCTCACCCAGAGCTATCAGGATGTGCAGGAGCACCTGTCCGAGGGCGCCGAGCGCCTGGCCCTGGACGAACAGACCAAACAGCGCCTGCTGGCCGCCCTGCACGCCGACGAATACCCCGAGCGCCGCGAGCGCCTGACCCCGCCGGCGAACAACGAAGCGCCGCGCGACTATGCGCCCAAGACCGGCGACGGCCCGGGCACTCTGGACGAGACGTACGGACTGAAAAGCAAGTACTGAGGTCTCCGCGCCAAGGAAAAAGCCCCGCCGATGCGGGGCTTTTTCATTCATGCTGCCAGAACTACCAGCGGAAGGTCACGCTCCCCAGCAGCGAGCGCTCTTCGCCCCAGTAGCAACGCCCGGCGTTGTTGCAGCCGGCGACGTATTCCTTGTCCAGCAGGTTCTTCGCATTCACTTCTGCGGACCAGTGCTCGTCTAGCTGGTAGCCGACCAGGGCGTCCACCAGGGTCACGTCGCCGGTATCCAGCTTGCCGTACAGCGATGCCGGGGTGTAGGCGAAGGTGCTGTCGAAGTGCCTCACGCCGCCACCCACACGAAACCCCTTGAGATAGCCGTCGAGGAAGCGGTAGGTACCCCAGGCCGACGCCTGGTTGCGCGGCACGCCGGTAATCTGGTGGTCCTCCAACAGTGAACCGGGGGCATCCTTGGTAATCCGCGAATCAGTGTAGGTATAGGACGCCGTCAGGCTGAGATTTTCGGTGATGTCGCTGTTGACCTCCAGCTCCAGCCCCTTGGAACGGCTTTCACCCACCTGCCGGTAGTCGCCGACCGTGCTGTCGTAGATCACATCGTCGGTCTTGCGCAGATCGTAGACCGAGGCGGTCATCGAGGTATTCCAGCCCTTGGGCTCGTACTTCACGCCCACCTCGTACTGCTCGCTGGTCGTCGGGTCGAGAGTGCCCGATTTGCTCGACGTCTGCTGGGTCGGAGCGAAGGCGGTGGAGTAGCTGGCATACGGCGACAGGCCATTGTCGAACTGGTACATCAGGCCCGCCTGCCAGGTGAAGTCATGGTCCCAGTAGTCCAGGTCTGCCAGCCCGTTGGTGGTGCCGGCGCGGTTGCGGTACTGGCTGTTGACCTCGTCAAGGCGCCCGCCCAACAGAGCGACCCAGTTGTCGTAGCGGGTCTGCAACTGGCCGTAGAGGCCATACATCTTCTGTTCCAGCAGCGCGTCCTGAACATGGATCGGCGTGCTTGGCTTGACTGTCCACACCGGGTCAAACACGTTCACCGAACCGCCGGCACCGGCGTCCCAGTCCTGGTTGAATGAAGTACGGTCGAAACTCGCGCCCACCAGCACCGTGTTGGCCAGCTCGCCGGACTGGAAGAGCCCCTCGAACTGGTTGTCCAGCGAGTAAGTCATCGACTTGTTGTAGCGGTCGTACGCCGTGTTGTTGACGTTGGTACCGAAGCCAGCGTTGTTCAGGCTCCCCGGCCACATCTCGCGGCGGTCGATACGCGACTGCATGTAGCGTGAGTTCTGGCGGAACTGCCAGGTATCGTCGATCTGGTGGCTGAACTCGTAGCCCAGGGTCCAGGCTTCGCGCTCGAACCTGTCCCAGTCCGGGTTGCCCGACAGCGTGTCCTTGTCGATCTTGCCATTGGGGTTGTGCAGCAGCGTGCCGGCCGCCGGATAGCCCAGCTCCATCAGCGTGCGGTCGCGCTGGTAGGTAGAGAGCAGTGTCAGAGTGGTGGCATCGTCGAAGTTGAAGGTCATCGATGGCGCGATATAGATGCGGTCATCCGGCTGGTGATCGACCTGGGTATCGGCGTCGCGGCCGAGCATCACCACGCGACCGAGAATGTTGCCTTCATCGGTCAGCGGGCCGGAAACGTCCACGCCCAGCTGCTTGCGGTCATGGGACCCGTAGGTGAGTTGGACCTCGCCGCGCGGGTCGGCGGTGGGCCGCTTGCTCACCAGGTTGACGATGCCTCCGGGAGCATTTTCCCCGTAGAGGATCGAGGTCGGCCCACGAAAGACCTCGACGCGCTCCAGGCCATAGGGCTCGCTGGTGGTGTCGTAGCGATTGCCCTGCACCCGCAAGCCATCGCGCAGCAGGCCATAGCCCCAGTCGGTGGCATTGAAGCCGCGGATAAAGAACAGATCGCCGGCCAAGCCATCACCGGCAGCGAACGGCGGGGCGAAGATCCCCGGCACATAGCCCAGCACATCGGTCAGCGTCTGCGATTGCTGATCGACCATGCGCTGGCGGGTCACGACGGAGATCGAGCGAGGTGTCTCCGCCAGGGAAGTGCTGGTCTTGCCCGCCGTGGAGCTGACCTTGGCGTTGTAGCCGTTGTCGTCCAGTTGCTCGGCGCCGGTACCGCTACCGATGATCGAGGTCGAATCCATTTGCAATACGGTACCGTTCGGGTCCGGTTGCAGGACGTAGCCGCCGGACGCCTGCGGCACTGCCTGCAGGCCCGTGCCATCGAGCAGCAACGCCAGGGCGCGCTCGATGCTATAGCGACCATCAAGCCCCTTGCTGGTCTTGCCGGCGGTCAGATCGTTGTGGCCAACCAGGTAGATGCCAGCCTGGCCGCTGAACTGGTTGAGCGAGGCCGCCAGGGCCCCCGGAGCGATGTGGTATTCGCGCAGAACAGCCTGTTCCGTGCCCGAAGCCGCTTGAGCCGACTGAATCGGGTTCAGCGCAACAAGGCTGCACAGCGACAACGAGATGGCCAGCGCCAGCGGCCGCCGGACGAAGGGGCGCGAGGAGGAAATGAGCGAATGCATGGAATTCCCTGGTTCGGTGCAGTGGGTAAAAGTGCGTTTCTGTGGAATGACCGAACGGGGGACTGAAAAGGGAACCGCGGCGGAAAGTTTTTTTCGTGAGACGTCAGACGGACTCGATGCTCACCCACCACGGTGTCAGGCGCTGGACCTTGACCGGCAATGCCGCTGCCAGCAGGCGCAGCGCCTGGTCACTGTCGTCCAGGGGGAAGGACCCCATCACCGGCAACTGCGCGACTGCCGGATCACAACCCAGATAGCCGTGGCGATAACGGCCCAGCTCTTCGACCAATTGCCCCAGCGACATGTTCTCGGCGGTGAGCACGTGGCGTACCCAGGAATCCCCTGCCGTCTGTGCCGGCAACACCTCGCCGATGGCGATGCGCGTGAAGTCAGCGCGTTGGCCGGCTTCCAGTACTCGCTTCTCGCCACTCTCCGCGGTGCGGATTTCCACTGCGCCGGTGTAGACGTTGAGGCGCGTAGAGTCGCCCAGTTGCCTGACCGCAAAGCGCGTGCCCAGTGCGCGCAGACGCCCCTGCTCGGTATCGACAAGGAAGGGCCGGTGCGCGGCATCCCTGGCGGTGTCCACCAGCACTTCGCCGAAACGCAGCCGCAACAGGCGCTGGTCCGGACCGAAGTCGGCATCCACCGCACTGATCGCCGCCAGCCAGAGATGGGTGCCATCGGCAAGGATAGCCTCGCGAGTCTCGGCAGTACTGGTGCTGTAATCGGCACTCCATCCTTGCACCAACCTCGGCAACGCGGTACTGCGCCAGGAGCCCCAGCCGAGCAGCAGGCCGCCGCTGAGCACCAGCAGTCCCTTGAGGCCCTGGCGACGCGAGAGCTGGCGCTCGCCACTGGCCTTGAGCACCCGCCCCGCCAGCTGTCTTTCCCCCTGTAGCGGTGCGAATCGTTGGCCTATGCGCTCGACGTAGTGCCAGGCGGCCTGGTGCTCGGCGTGCAGGTCGAGCCATTGGCGCCATTGCGCATGGAGTTGCACGCTGGGATTTTCATCCTGCAGCAGCACGTACCAGTTCGCCGCCTGCTGCAGGCTGGCGTGGCTGAGCTTGTCGTCGCGACCGTTCACTCCACCAGCACTCCGTCCAGCTCGGCTTCCAGCACCGCGCAGTGCAGGAACGCCTGGGCGAGATATTTCTTCACCATGCGCTCGGACACCCCCAGCTCCACAGCGATTTCCCGGTACGGCAAGCCATCGATCTGCGCCAGCAGGAAGGCCCGGCGAGCTCTGGCGGGCAGACGCAGAAGCATCGCGTCCACCTGCTGCAATGTTTCCAGGATCAGCGCCAATTGTTCAGGAGACGATTGCACCGCCTCGGGCTGGGCGGCCAGGGACTCCAGCCACGCCTGCTCCAGCTGCAGGCGGCGCCACTGGTCGATCACCAGGCCGCGGGCAATGGTCGCGAGGTAGGTGCGCGGTTGCTCGAGATACACCGCGACGCCCTTGGCACGCACCGTGAGCACGCGCAGGAAAGTGTCCTGGGCGAGGTCGGCGGCACGCTGCGAGCAGCCCGTCTTGCGACGGATCCAGCCTTGCAGCCAGCCATGGTGATCGGCGTAGAGGCGGTGCATGTCGTGATCCGCGAGTTGTGTACGACCCAGTAGCGACACCACCGCACCTGCCATTCAGCAAATAATAATCAGTCGCATTATATGTAGGTATCGATCAACGGCAATAGCCATCTGCCAGCGAAGGCTTTGCGCATGACAATCGACCGGGCCGCCCGCCACAGCGGCTCCCACAAGAACGTCAGGCATGAAAAAGCCCCGCAGGTGCGGGGCTTCTTCAGTTCAGCGCTGTGCGATCAGATCGCGCCGCGCTGGCGCAGCAGGTCGAGGACCGCCTTGACGCCCTCTTCCACCGACTGGCTCTGGGTGTCGATCACCAGATCGGCATCCAGCGGCACATCGTAGGGGAAGGACTCGCCCGGGATGTTGTCCTGGCCGGCGGCATACAGGCCTTGCGGGTCGCGTTCGCGGCAGACCTGCGGGGAAGCCTGGACGTAGACGGTGATGAAGCGTTCGGCTCCGATCAGCGCCTTGGTCTGCGCGCGGCCTTCGGCGCTCGGGGCGACGAAGGCGCACAGGCTGATCAGGCCGGCTTCGTTGAACTGCTTGGCCACATGGGCGGTACGCTGCCAGTTCTCGTTGCGACCGGCGCGGTCCTGCGGCAGGCCCTTGTTGAGGTCGTGGCGCAGGTTCTGGCCGTCCAGCACATAGACCGCGCGCCCCATGTCGAACAGCTTGCGCTCCACCGCATAGGCCAGGGTGCTCTTGCCGGCGCCGGAGAGGCCGCTGAACAGCACAGTAGCCGGCTGCTGGCCGAAGCGCGCAGCACGCTCTTCACGGGCTACATGGCCGTTGCTGTGGTGGACGGAAGCCCCCTGCCCGGCCTGCGGCGCGGCGATGATCATGCCGGCGCCGACGGTGCCGTTGGTCAGGCGGTCGACCACGATGAAGGCACCGGTGGTGCGATTCTGTTCGTAGCCGTCCAGCGCGATCGGAGCATCCAGGCTGACCTTCACGCGGGCGATCTCGTTGAGCTTGAGTTCGCTGGCGGCGGTCTCTTCCAGGGTGTTCACGTCCACCTTGTGGGTGATGCTCGGGATCGAGCCCGGGACATAGCTGGTGGCGCGCTTGATGTCGTACTTCTTGCCCGGCAGCATCGGCTCTTCGGCCATCCACACCAGCATGGCGTCGAAGCCGTCGGTGACCTGCGGACGGTTGTCGGCATGCACCAGCATGTCGCCGCGGGAGACGTCGATCTCGTCTTCCAGGGTCAGGGTGATGGCCTGGCCCGGACCTGCCTGCTCCAGCTCACCTTCGTAGGTGACGATGGACTTGACCTTGCTGCCCTTGCCCGACGGCAGGGCAATGACTTCGTCGCCCTTGCGCACGATTCCGCTCGCCAGGGTGCCGGCGAAGCCACGGAAGTTCAGGTTCGGACGGTTGACGTACTGCACCGGGAAGCGCATGTCGTCGAGGTTGCGGTCGCCCGCGACTTCCACGGTCTCGAGGATTTCCATCAGCGACTGGCCGGTGTACCACGGCGAGCGCTCGGACTTGTTGACCACGTTGTCGCCCTTCAGCGCCGACATCGGCACGAAGTGCAGGGAATTGGTCTTGAGGTTGATCTTGTCGGCGAACTGCAGGTAGTCGGCCTTGATCTGCTCGAACACGCCCTGGTCAAAGCCCTTGAGGTCCATCTTGTTGATGGCGACGACGATGTGCTTGATGCCCAGCAGCGAGGCGATGAAGCTGTGCCGGCGGGTCTGGGTCTGCACGCCGTAGCGGGCGTCGATCAGGATGATGGCCAGGTCGCAGGTGGAAGCACCGGTAGCCATGTTGCGGGTGTACTGCTCATGGCCGGGGGTGTCGGCGATGATGAACTTGCGCTTGGCGGTGCTGAAGTAGCGGTACGCCACGTCGATGGTGATGCCCTGCTCGCGCTCGGCCTGCAGGCCGTCGACCAGCAGCGCCAGGTCGACGTCATCGCCGGTGGTGCCGACTTTCTTCGAGTCGCGGGTGATGGCCTCGAGGTGGTCCTCGTAGATCATCTTGGAGTCGTGCAGCAGGCGCCCGATCAGGGTGCTCTTGCCGTCGTCGACGTTGCCGCAGGTGAGGAAGCGCAGGAGTTCCTTGCGCTCGTGCTGGGCCAGGTAGGCGAGGATGTCCTCGCTGATCAGATCGGATTGATGCGACATGGTGCGAGAACCTTAGAAGTAGCCCTGACGTTTCTTTTCTTCCATCGAGCCGGCGGCATCATGGTCGATGACCCGGCCCTGGCGCTCGGAAGTCCGCGTCAGCAGCATTTCCTGGATGATTTCCGGCAGCGAAGTAGCGGTCGACTCCACCGCGCCGGTCAGCGGGTAGCAGCCCAGGGTGCGGAAACGCACCATCTTCTTCTGGATGCTGGCCTTCTGCTCGGGCGTGAGGTGCTCGAGGATGCGTTCGTCGTCGATCATGATCAGCGAGCCGTTCATCTCGATGACTTCGCGCTCTTCGGCGAAGTACAGCGGAACGATCGGGATCTGCTCGAGGTAGATGTACTGCCAGATGTCCAGCTCGGTCCAGTTGGAGAGCGGGAAGACGCGGATCGACTCGCCCTTTTTCACCTTGCCGTTATAGACGTTCCACAGTTCCGGACGCTGGTTCTTCGGGTCCCAGCGGTGCTTGCTGTCGCGGAACGAGTACACCCGCTCCTTGGCGCGGGATTTCTCCTCGTCGCGGCGGGCACCACCGAAGGCGGCGTCGAAGCCGTACTTGTCGAGCGCCTGCTTGAGGCCCTCGGTCTTCATGATGTCGGTGTGCTTGGCGCTGCCGTGGGTGAACGGGTTGATGTCCTGCGCCACGCCATCGGGATTGATGTGGGTAATCAGGTCCAGGCCGTATTCGCTGACCATCTTCTCGCGGAAGCGGTACATCTCCTGGAATTTCCAGCGGGTGTCGACATGCATCACCGGGAACGGCAGCTTGCCGGGGAAGAAGGCCTTGCGCGCGAGGTGGAGCATCACCGCGCTGTCCTTGCCGATCGAGTACAGCATCACCGGGTTGTCGAATTCGGCGGCGACCTCGCGGATGATGTGGATGCTCTCGGCCTCCAGCTGTTTCAGATGCGTCAGTTTGTCGACCATGGCTACTCACGGAATTGCTTATGGACGGCCGGCGGGCCGTAGACGAGCGCGCACTCTATCACAGCGCAAGGCTCTAACCGGCGGGCGGGTTATACCGAAAAAATATACTTATATAGCCATACGCGCTCAGTCACCCTCAGAGCTTCGCGCCCGCCGACGAGGTGTTTGAGGAAGGCCCTGAACCCCATCTCATCGACGCTTGAGATGCCATCGCCCGACATTGGTGTCGCAAGACTGAAGGACTTTTCCTGCAACAGTCTCGCAATGTCCCGGCTTGTGCCCGCGCGGCACTGCGCTAGCATAGCCGGCACGTTTTCCTGCCCCAGAAGATTCCCCATGCGCCGCATCGCTTTCACCCTGCCTTTACTCGTCCTGGTCTCTGCGTGCAGCAGCAAACCGACTCCCGCACCACAACCGGCCCAGAAGCCCAAGCCCCCCACCCTGATCACGACCAGTGCCCACCCGGCGTTCGGCTCTGTACAACCGATCACCCCGCTGCGCGGTGACTACGCGAATAATGCCAACGCCAATCGCTTCATCGACATGATGGTGAGCAAGCACGGCTTCAACCGGCAGGACCTGCACGACCTGTTTGCCCAAACCCAGGAACTGGACTGGGTGATCCGCCTGATGGACCGCCAGGCCCCGACCTACACCCCGCCCAGCGGCCCGAACGGCGCCTGGTTGCGCTACCGGAAGAAATTCATCACCCCGGATAACGTGCAGAAGGGCGTACTGTTCTGGGACCAGTACGAGGCGGACCTGCAACGCGCCTCGCGCACCTACGGCGTGCCACCGGAAATCATCGTCGGCATCATCGGCGTGGAAACCCGCTGGGGCCGCGTGATGGGCAAGACGCGGATCATCGACGCACTGGCCACCCTGTCGTTCTCCTACCCGCGTCGTGCCGAGTTCTTCAGCGGCGAGCTGGAGCAGTTCCTTCTCCAGGCACGCAAGGAAGGCGACAATCCGCTGGAGATGCGCGGCTCCTACGCCGGCGCCATGGGCTATGGGCAGTTCATGCCCTCCTCCTTCACCCAGTACGCAGTGGACTTCGACGGCGACGGCCACCGCGACCTGTGGAATCCGCGCGACGCCATCGGCAGCGTGGCCAACTACTTCAAGCAGCACGGCTGGGTCACCGGCGATGCGGTGGCGATCCCGGCCATCGGCCAGGCCCGCTCGCTGGAAGATGGCTTCAAGACTCAGTACTCGATCAGCGCCCTGTCCGCTGCCGGCCTGCGCCCGCAGGGCTCGCTGGGCAATCACCAGACCGCCAGCCTGCTGCGCCTGGACATGGGCAACACCTACCAGTACTGGTACGGCCTGCCGAATTTCTATGTGATCACCCGCTACAACCACAGCACGCACTACGCCATGGCGGTGTGGGAACTGGGCAAGGCGGTGGACCGCCAGCGTCACGGCTACCGCTGAGGCGCCATGAAAAAAGCCGGCTCCTTGAGCCGGCTTTTTTCATGGCGCCGAAGAGTCAGGCAGGGTTCGGGCAATCGATGAACAGGTGCTCGATGGCAAAGCGCCTGGCCAGGTAATCCCCCAGCGCCTGCACACCGTAGCGCTCTGTAGCGTGGTGGCCGGCGGCGATGAAGCTGATGCCATTCTCCCGCGCGCTGTGCACAGTCTGTTCGGAGACTTCGCCGGTCAGATAAGCATCGACGCCCGCGGCGATCGCCTGGTCGATGTAGCCCTGGGCGCCACCGGTGCACCAGGCGATGCGACGGATCGGCTGGCCGCCATCCACCAGCAACGGCTCGCGACCCAGCACATCGCGCACATGGAGCGCCAGATCGCTCGGCAGCATGGGTTCGACCAGCGAGCCTACCAGGACGATGGAGCGCGGGTTGCCGGGCTCCAGCGGCCCTTCGATCTCGAAACCGAGTTGACGGCCGAGCTGCACGTTGTTGCCCACCTCGGCATGCAGGTCCAGCGGCAGGTGATAGGCCAGCAGGCTGATGTCATGGTTCAGCAGGGTCTTCAGGCGTCGCTGCTTCATGCCGACCACCCGGGCATCCTCGCCCTTCCAGAAATAGCCGTGGTGGACCAGCACCACATCGGCGTCTGCTTCCACGGCGGCATCCAGCAGCGCCTGGCTGGCGGTGACACCGGAAACGATGCGCCGCACCTGCGGCCGGCCCTCGACCTGCAGGCCGTTGGGGCAGTAATCCTGGATCTTCGCGGCCTCCAGGAAACGGTCCGCTTCCTCGACCAGCGTGCTCAGTGCGATAGCCATCGAAATTCCTCCAACATCGGCTGCGAGCGTCTATTTTCTTGGCTCGCCGCCCGTATAATGGCCGCCACCCTATCGGCCATCCCCCGGCCAAGCAACCCCAAGGATTTTCTTCGATGCTGAAGGCCCTGCGTTTTCTCGGCTGGCCCGTGCTGGTTGGCGTCCTGTTGGCGCTGCTGATCATCCAGCATAACCCGCAATGGGTCGGCCTTCCGCAGCAGGAAGTGCACCTGCAACAGGCTCCACTGCTCAGCCGCATCCAGCAAGGCCCGGTCAGCTACGCTGACGCCGTGACCCGCTCCTCGCCTGCAGTGGCCAATCTTTACACCACCAAGATGGTCAGCAAGCCGAACAACTCCATGCTCGACGACCCGCTGTTCCGGCGCTTCTTCGGCGATAACCTGCCGCAACAGAAGCGCATGGAATCGAGCCTGGGTTCGGCAGTGATCATGAGTCCCGAAGGCTATCTGCTGACCAACAACCACGTGACCTCCGGCGCTGACCAGATCGTCGTGGCCCTTCGTGATGGCCGCGAGACCATCGCCCGCCTGGTGGGCAGCGACCCGGAAACCGACCTTGCAGTGTTGAAGATCGACCTCAAGGACCTGCCTTCGATCATGCTCGGCCGCTCCGATGGCATCCGCACCGGCGATGTCTGCCTGGCCATCGGAAACCCGTTCGGCGTCGGCCAGACCGTCACCATGGGCATCATCAGCGCCACCGGCCGCAACCAGCTGGGCCTGAACACCTACGAAGACTTCATCCAGACCGATGCGGCGATCAACCCCGGTAACTCCGGCGGCGCGCTGGTGGACGCCAACGGTAATCTGATCGGCATCAACACCGCGATCTTCTCCAAATCCGGCGGCTCCCAGGGCATCGGCTTCGCCATCCCGACCAAGCTGGCTCTGGAAGTCATGCAGTCGATCATTGAGCACGGCCAGGTGATCCGCGGCTGGCTCGGTGTCGAGGTACAGCCGCTGACCCCGGAACTGGCCGAGTCCTTCGACCTCAAGGACAAGGCCGGCATCGTCGTCGCCGGCGTCTACCGCGACGGCCCCGCCGCCAAGGCCGGCCTGCTGCCGGGCGACATCATCCTGAACATCGATGGCGAGGCCGCCAGCGATGGCCGCCGCTCGATGAACCAGGTGGCGCGCACCAAGCCGGGCGAGAAGATCACCATCGAAGTGCTGCGCAACGGCAAGCCGGTGACACTCAACGCCGAAGTCGGCCTGCGCCCGCCGCCCGCGCCCAACGCCAATTGATACCGGGCTCTTTTCCGGAGCCATGAAAAACGGCGCCCTCGGGCGCCGTTTTCGTTACCAGCGAAAGCCTTACAACTTCAGTCGCAGGGCATCGATCAGAGCCTGGTTCTGCTCCTCGGTGCCGATGCTGATGCGCAGGAACTGGTTGATCCGCTGCTGCTTGAAGTGACGCACGATCACGCCCTCTTCGCGCAGGGCCGCGGCCAGTTCAGCACCGTCACGCTGCGGGTGGCGGGCGAAGATGAAGTTCGCCGCCGACGGCAGCACCTCGAAGCCCAGGGTCTTGAGCTCGGCCACCAGCTTCTCGCGGCTGTGGATAACCGCGCTGCAGGTCTGCTCGAAGTAGGCCTGGTCCTCGAAGGACGCCACCGCACCGGCCAGCGCCAGGCGGTCCAGCGGGTAGGAGTTGAAGCTGTTCTTCACCCGTTCCAGCGCTTCGATCAGGTCTTCATGCCCCACCGCGAAGCCGACCCGCAGGCCCGCCAGCGAACGCGACTTGGACAGGGTCTGCGCCACCAGCAGGTTCGGGTAGCGGTCGACCAGGGAAATCGCGGTCTCGCCGCCGAAGTCGACGTAGGCCTCGTCCACCAGCACCACGCTGTCCGGGCTGGCTTGCAGCAGGCGCTCGATGGCTCCTAGCGGCAGCAGGCAACCGGTGGGCGCGTTGGGGTTGGGGAAGATGATGCCGCCGTTCGGGCGTGCGTAATCCTCGGCGCGTATCTGGAACTGCTCGTCCAGCGGCAGCGCTTCAAACTCGATGCCGTAGAGACCGCAGTAGACCGGATAGAAGCTGTAGGTCACGTCGGGGAACAGCAGCGGCTTGCCGTGCTGGAACAGCGCGTGGAAGGCGTGAGCCAGGACTTCGTCCGAGCCGTTGCCGACGAAGACCTGGGCGGTCTTCACACCGTGGTATTCGGCGATAGTCTGCTTCAGGCGGTCAGCGTTCGGGTCCGGATACAGGCGCAGCGTGTCGTTCAGCTCGGCCTGGATCGCGGCGACCACCTTCGGCGACGGGCCGTAGGGGTTTTCGTTGGTGTTCAGCTTGACCAGCTTGGCCAGCTTTGGCTGCTCGCCAGGAACATAGGGCACCAGTTCCTTGACGAAGGGGCTCCAGAATTTGCTCATGGGTTACTCACTCTTGCCGTCAAGGATGCGGAATTCGGCGCTGCGCGCGTGGGCGGTCAGCGACTCGCCACGGGCCAGGATCGACGCGGTCTTGCCCAGCTCGGAAGCGCCCGGCGCGGAGCAGAAGATGATCGAGGAGCGCTTCTGGAAGTCGTACACGCCCAGCGGCGAAGAGAAACGCGCGGTGCCGGAGGTCGGCAGCACGTGGTTCGGGCCGGCGCAGTAGTCGCCCAGCGCCTCGGCGGTGTAGCGGCCCATGAAGATGGCGCCGGCATGGCGAATCTTCGGCAGCCAGCTTTCCGGGTCGGCCACCGACAGCTCCAGGTGTTCCGGGGCGATGCGGTTGGCAACCTGGCAGGCCTGCTCCTGGTCGGCAACGAGGATCAGCGCGCCACGGTTGGTCAGCGAGGTACGGATGATCTCGGCGCGTTCCATGGTCGGCAGCAACTTCTCGATGCTGGCGGCGACCTTGTCGAGGAAGGCGGCGTCCGGGCTGACCAGGATCGACTGGGCGTCCTCGTCGTGCTCGGCCTGGGAGAACAGGTCCATGGCGATCCAGTCCGGATCGGTGCCGCCGTCGCAGACCACGAGGATTTCCGACGGGCCGGCGATCATGTCGATGCCGACCTGGCCGAACACGTGGCGCTTGGCGGTGGCGACGTAGATGTTGCCCGGGCCGACGATCTTGTCCACCTGCGGCACGCTCTCCGTGCCGTAGGCCAGCGCGGCCACGGCCTGGGCGCCGCCGATGGTGAAGACGCGGTCGACGCCGGCGATGCAGGCGGCAGCCAGGACGATTTCGTTGATTTCGCCGCGCGGGGTCGGTACCACCATCACCACTTCGGCGACGCCGGCGACCTTGGCCGGAATGGCGTTCATCAGCACGGAAGACGGGTAGGACGCCTTGCCGCCCGGCACGTACAGGCCGGCGCGATCCAGCGGGGTGACCTGCTGGCCGAGCACGGTGCCATCGGCTTCGGTGTAGCGCCAGGAGTCCTGCTTCTGCTTCTCGTGGTAGCTGCGTACGCGCTCGGCGGCGACTTCCAGAGCTTCGCGCTGAGCCGGGGTGATGCGGGTCAGGGCCAGCTCCAGGCGCTCGCGCGGCAGGATCAGGTCGGCCATGGTCTTGACGTCGACACCGTCGAAGCGTTGGGTGAATTCCACTACGGCAGCGTCACCGCGCTTGCGCACGTCGGCGATGATGTCCAGCACGCGCTGGTTCACCGCATCGTCGGACACGCTTTCCCAGGAGAGCAGATGGTCCAGATGACGCGCGAAGTCCGGATCGGCGGCGTTGAGTCGACGGATAGCGAAGGGTGCGGTCATAGCTGGCCTCTTTAATTGGCATGATCTCGGGCGCCGCAAGACTATCAAGCCTTCCGTGCGGGCACCCGAGAAAATTTGGCTATGACACGGATAGGGCCGAAAAGCTGCTCCCTGCGTTTTCGGCATTCCCGCCATCCTTGGCGGGCTCTGCCGCGACCGGGGTCGCGGTGGGTATCAGTGACGGTGTCGAGCTTCGACGGCTTCGCGCAGGGTGTCGATCAGCGCCTGGATGCGAGCATGCTGCATCTTCATCGAGGCCTTGTTCACCACCAGGCGCGAGCTGATGTGCGCGATCAGTTCCTGGGGCTCCAGGCCGTTCGCACGCAGGGTGTTACCGGTGTCGACCACGTCGATGATCTTGTCGGCGAGGCCGATCAGCGGTGCCAGCTCCATGGAGCCGTACAGCTTGATCACGTCGACCTGGCGACCCTGCTCGGCGTAGTAGCGCTTGGCGACATTGACGAACTTGGTGGCCACGCGCAGACGCCCCTTGGGCTCCGGCGCACCGACCGCACCGGCGGTCATCAGCTTGCAGTTGGCGATCTTCAGGTCCAGCGGCTCGTACAGGCCCTGGCCACCGTACTCCATGAGCACGTCCTTGCCCGCCACGCCGAGGTCGGCGGCGCCATGCTCGACGTAGGTCGGCACGTCGGTGGCGCGCACGATCAGCAGGCGCACGTCATCGAGGGTGGTGGGGATGATCAGCTTGCGGCTCTTGTCCGGATTCTCGGTCGGCACGATGCCTGCCGCTGCAAGCAGCGGCAGGGTGTCGTCGAGGATACGGCCCTTGGACAGGGCAATCGTCAGCATCGTCTGATTCTGCCCTAGCCCGGCACGCGGCGAATCTTCGCCCCGAGCAGTTGCAGTTTCTCTTCGATGCACTCGTAGCCACGGTCGATGTGGTAGATGCGGTCGATCATGGTGTCGCCTTCGGCCACCAGGGCAGCGATCACCAGGCTGGCGGATGCGCGCAGGTCGGTCGCCATGACCGGTGCGCCCTTGAGCTGCGGAACGCCGGTGACGATGGCAGTGTTGCCTTCGACCAGGATCTGCGCGCCCATGCGGTTCATTTCATAGACGTGCATGAAGCGGTTCTCGAACACGGTCTCGATGACCGCGCCGGTGCCTTCGGCGATGGCGTTCATGGAGATGAACTGGGCCTGCATGTCGGTCGGGAATGCCGGGTACGGCGCAGTGCGGATGTTCACCGCCTTCGGCCGGTTGCCCTTCATGTCCAGCTCGATCCAGTTGCTGCCGGTGGTGATGTGCGCGCCGGCTTCGACCAGCTTGGCCAGCACCGCTTCGAGGATGGTCGGATCGGTATCCTTGAGCTTGACGCGGCCGCCGGTGGCAGCCGCCGCCGCCAGGTAGGTGCCGGTTTCAATGCGGTCGGGCATGACGTTGTACTTGGCACCGCCACCCAGGCTTTTTACACCGTTGATCACGATGGTATCGGTACCGGCACCCTGCACATCACCGCCCATGGCGTTGATGAAGTTAGCCAGGTCGACGACCTCAGGCTCGCGCGCGGCGTTTTCCAGCACGGAGCGGCCATTGGCCAGTGCAGCGGCCATCATGATGTTCTCGGTACCGGTCACGCTGACGGTATCGAAGAAGAAGTGCGCGCCGCGCAGGCCGCCGGCCGGGGCCTTGGCCTTGATGTAGCCGCCTTCGACGGCGATTTCTGCGCCCATGGCTTCCAGGCCGCGGATGTGCAGGTCAACCGGACGCGAACCGATGGCGCAGCCGCCGGGCAGGGCGACTTCGGCTTCGCCGAACCGGGCGACCATCGGGCCGAGCACGAGGATCGACGCACGCATGGTTTTCACCAGCTCGTACGGTGCCACCAGGGTCTTGATGGTGCTGGCGTCGACTTCGACGTTGAGCTTCTCGTCGATGATCGGCTGCACGCCCATGCGGCCGAACAGCTCGATCATGGTGGTGATGTCGTGCAGGTGCGGCAGGTTGCAGACGGTCACCGGGGTGTCCGCCAGCAGGGTTGCGGCGAGGATCGGCAGCGCAGAGTTCTTCGCGCCGGAGATGCGAATCTCGCCATCGAGACGAGTACCGCCGGTAATGATCAGTTTATCCATTGCTAATTTCCCCGTGGGCTCAGGAACGCTCGGCCCAGGCGGCGCGGCTGAAGAATTTCATGGTGACGGCATGGATGGCGCCGGAGGCGATCCACTCGTTCAGGTGGGCATAGATCTGTTGCTGGCGCTTGACCGGGCTCAGGCCGGCGAGCTCGTCGCTGATCAGGTTCAGCTGGAAATTGCAGCCTTCGCCTTCCACTTCGATCTGGGTACCTGGCAGTTTCGATTCCAGGAAGTTTTTGACTTCTACGGCCTGCATGCTCAACCTCGTTCGGCGCCCTACGCGCGCGGGTCGGCCATGATACAAAAAAGCCCCCCGCCTGCGAACCCCGGCAGGGGAAGTCGCGGACGGAGGGCTTTCTCACTGTTTCAATGCTGTAACGGCAGAATCTCGAGAAGCTCGCCAACCTTGGCGATTTCCTGCATGTCCTTGGGCATCCCAGAGATCTGCAGCGTCTTGCCAGCCTTGCGCGCATCACGGGTGTAGGACAGCAGCAGCGACAATCCGACGCTACTGGAGTGTTCCACCGCCGAGCAGTCCAGGCGCAGCGACGCGGCCTTGCTGGCGGCGATCAGGCTTCTGCCCTGCTCGCGCAGCGCCGGGCCGGTCCTGTAGTCCAGCACGCCGGCGAGGGCCAGGTCGCCCTCACTGCGCTCCGTGATACTGCCCTGACTCATTCTGCGCTGCCTTCCGGCTGGCCCTTGGCCGCATCCTTGGCCTTGGCGACGACCTGGCCCCAACCGGCGATGGTCTTCTCCAGGTCGTTGCGGTTCTTCTGCATGGAGTCGGCGAACTGGTCACGGAACAGCTTGCCGATGTTGATGCCGTTGATGATCACGTTACGCAGGCGCCAATCGCCACCCTGGTTGACCATGGTGTATTGCACCGGATAGACGGCGCCATTGCTGCCGACCACTTCCATGTTCACCGAAGCGCGATCCTGCTCCTGCTTGCCGCTGTTCAGCACGCGGATGTCCTGGTTGTCGTACTCCAGCAGCGCGTTGCCGTAGAACTGGAACAGGCTGTTCTTGAAGGTTTCCTCGAAGCGCTTGACCTGCTCCGGCGTCGCCTGGCGGGAGTACTTGACGGTCATCACGCCCTTGGCGATGCCCTCGGAATCCACGACCGGGCCGAGGATGCGGTTCAGGGTGTCGTAGAACGCCTGGGGATTGGCCTTGTAGCTGGCCTTGTTGGTCTTCAGGTCCGACAGCAGGCTGTCGACGGTCTGCTGCACGACCTGCTGAGCAGTCTGCTCGGCCTGGGCGAACAGCGGCAGGACCGCGAGCAGGACCAGGAAGCCACGGCGCAAGGTTTTCAACATGGAGTGAGCCCTCATTTCTTCGAGTCGTCTTTGTTGACCGAATTCAGCAGGAATTTGCCGATCAGGTCTTCCAGCACGAGTGCCGACTGGGTGTCCTTGATGGTATCGCCATCCTTCAGCAGCTCTTCGTCGCCACCGACACTGATGCCGATGTACTTCTCGCCCAGCAGGCCAGCAGTGAGGATGGAGGCGGTAGAGTCGTCCGGCAGGTTGTTGACCTGACGATTGATCTCCATGGTCACACGACCACGATAGCTGTCATGGTCCAGGTCCACCGCAGTGACCTTGCCGATGGTGACACCCGCCATGGTGACCTTTCCGCGGACGGTAACGCCGGCGATGTTGTCGAAATAGGCATACAGCTTGTAGGTATCGCCGGAATTGCCGATGGTCAGTCCGCTGACACGCAGGGCCAGCAGCAGCAGGGCCAGCAGGCCGGCCAGAATGAACAGGCCTACACCGATTTCCAGGGTGCGGGTTTGCATCAGAAGTCTCCAAACATCAAGGCGGTCAGGATGAAGTCCAGCCCCAGCACGGCCAGGGAGGCATACACAACGGTACGGGTGGTGGCGCGGCTGATCCCCTCTGAGGTGGGTTCGCAGTCATAACCCTGGAACACGGCGATCCAGGTCACGACGAAAGCGAACACCACGCTCTTGATCACGCCATTGAGAATGTCCTTGGTGAACTGCACGCTGTTCTGCATGTTCGACCAGTACGAACCGTCATACACACCCAGCCAGTCCACGGCGACCAGGGCGCCGCCCCAGATGCCGACCACACTGAAGATAGCTGCCAGCAGCGGCATCGAGATGAAGCCGGCCCAAAGGCGCGGAGCGATGATGTACTTGAGCGGGTCGACGCCGATCATCTCCAGGCTGGACAACTGCTCGGTGGATTTCATGTTGCCGATCTCGGCCGTCAGCGCGGAGCCTGCACGCCCGGCGAACAGCAGACCGGTGACTACCGGCCCCAGTTCACGCAGCAGCGTCAGCGCAACCATCTGGCCGACCGCCTGTTCCGAACCGTAGCTCGCCAGGATGTTGTAGCCCTGCAGCGCCAGCACCATGCCGATGAACAGGCCGGAAACGACGATGATTGCCAGGGACAGCACACCCACCGAATACAGCTGTTTGACCAGCAACTGGAAGGCACCGCTGTGCACCCGGCGGCCGAAAATGGCGTGGACCAGGAACAGGCTCGAACGGCCCAGCGACTCGAGGACATCGAGGCCCGCGCGCCCGAGCAGGCGAACTCGCTCGAGCGATGAAGTCTTGCGCATCAACGTTCTCCCAGCAGGTCGGCGCGGTAATCGCGAGCAGGATAGTGGAACGGCACCGGCCCATCCGGGATGCCCTTCATGAACTGGCGCACTCGCGGATCATCGAGACCCTGCAGGTCGGCCGGCGTTCCGTGACCGAGCACACGGCCGTCACCGACGATATAGATGTAGTCGGCGATGCTCGCCGTTTCCGCCAGATCGTGGGACACAACGATGGAGGTGATGCCCAGGGCATCGTTGAGCAGGCGGATCAGGCGCACCAGCACGCCCATGGCGATCGGGTCCTGCCCCACGAAGGGCTCGTCGTACATGAGGATCTGCGGGTCCAGCGCGATGGCGCGGGCCAGCGCCACACGGCGCTTCATACCGCCGGACAGCTCATCGGGCATCAGTTCCACCGCCCCGCGCAGGCCAACGGCCTGGAGCTTCATCAGGACAATGTCACGAATCATGTCCTCGGGCAGCTCGGTGTGCACGCGCAGCGGGAAGGCAACGTTCTCGAAGACATCGAGATCGGTGAACAGCGCACCGCTCTGGAACAACACGCCGAACTGCTTGCGCATGTCGAACAGGTCGCTGCGCCCCAGCGTGGGGAGGTTCTGGCCGTTGACCCACACTTCGCCGCTCGCCGGACGCAGTTGGGCGGCGATCAGTCGCAACAGGGTGGTCTTGCCACACCCCGACGGCCCCATGATCCCGGTGACCTTGCCGCGTGGAATGCGGATGTCCACGTTATCGAAAATCTTACGCGTGCCACGCTTGAAGCTCAGGCCCTTCAGCTCGACCGCGTATTGGTCATTGGTGCTCATAGAACTCCTTTCATCACGGCGCTGTCCGTTGCCCCGTCTGTCATACGGCAGAAACACGGCGCGGCAGGCCGAACGGCCGCGAACTATAACACCCCGTGAAGCCGCGCCCCAAGGGCTGCTAAGCCGCTGTTAAGGCCCAGTTCAGCAAAATGCGTTCAACATTGAGTTGCCAGTGATGAAGCCTTTGTCGCTTTCCCGTTATAATCTCGCACTTCATTTTGCCCCGCGCCTTTCGAACATGAGCCAGAAACACGATTTCATCCAGTCGGCACAACGCACCATCCGCCTCGAGCGTGACTCGGTGGACGCCCTGCTGCCGCGCATCGGCACCGATTTTTCGCTGGCCTGCGAACTGTTGCTGAACTGCAAGGGGCGCGTCGTCGTGGTCGGCATGGGCAAATCCGGCCATATCGCACGCAAGATCGCCGCCACCCTGGCCAGCACCGGCACACCGTCGTTCTTCGTGCACCCGGCCGAGGCCAGCCATGGCGACATGGGCATGATCACCAAGGACGACGTCGTCCTGGCCCTCTCCAACTCCGGCTCCACCGCGGAAATCGTCACTCTGCTGCCGCTGATCAAGCGCCTGGGCATCACCCTGATCAGCATGACCGGCAACGCCGAATCACCGCTGGCCAAGGCTGCTGCGGTGAACCTCGACGCCAGCGTGGAGCACGAAGCCTGCTCGCTGAACCTGGCGCCGACTTCCTCCACCACGGTGTCCCTGGTGATCGGCGACGCGCTCGCCATCGCCCTGCTCGAAGCGCGCGGCTTCACCGCCGAAGACTTCGCCTTCTCGCATCCAGGCGGGGCGCTGGGCCGTCGATTGTTGCTGAAAGTGGAAAACATCATGCACGTGGGTGAAGCATTGCCGCAGGTTTCCCCCGGCACTTCGCTCAGTGGCGCATTGCTGGAAATGACCCGCAAGGGCCTGGGCATGACCGTCATCCTCGGCGAAGACGGCAAGCTCGCCGGGGTCTTCACCGATGGCGACCTGCGCCGCACCCTGGACAAGGGACTGGACGTGCGCACGGTCACCATCGATCAGGTGATGACCGTGCACGGCAAGACCGCCCGCCCGGATATGCTCGCTGCCGAAGCCCTGAAGATCATGGACGACCACAAGATCAACGTACTCGTGGTTGTCGACGACAAGGACCACCCGGTCGGCGTCCTGCACGTCCACGACCTGACCCGCGCGGGAGTCATCTGAATGACCGCCGACCTGCTGCAACGCGCGAAAGCGGTCCGCCTGGCGGTATTCGACGTCGATGGCGTGCTCACCGACGGCAAGCTCTACTTCCTGCCCGACGGCGGCGAGTTCAAGACCTTCAACACCCTGGACGGCCAGGGCATCAAGATGTTGATGAACTCCGGCGTAAGCACCGCGATCATCACCGGCCGTTCGAGCCCGGTGGTCGAGCGGCGGGCGAAGAACCTGGGCATCAACCATCTGTTCCAGGGCCGCGAGGACAAGCTGGTCGCCCTGGACGAATTGCTCGCCGAACTGGGTCTAGGCTATGAAGAGGTCGCGTACCTGGGCGACGATCTGCCCGACCTGCCGGCCATCCGCCGCGCCGGCCTGGGCATGGCGGTCGCCAGCGGCGACGCCTTCGTGCGCCAGCATGCCGACGGCGTTACCCAAGCCCGTGGCGGCGAAGGCGCCGCCCGCGAGTTCTGCGAACTGATCCTGCGCGCTCAGGGCAACCTCGAAGCCGCCCAGAACGCGTACCTCTAGAGCCGAACATGCCCAAGACACTCCAACAGAAGCTGTTGCTCGCCCTGATCGCCATCCTGCTGATCGCCCTCGGCTATTACTGGAACGTGCGTCTGGATTTCAACGAGCGGCAACTCAAGTCGCAGACCAGCGACGCCATCGACTTCTACGTGGTCAACGCCAAGAGCGTTCAGTACCGCATCGACGGCTCCCTCGCCTACGAGATGACCGCCGACAAACTCGAACACCTGAAAGCAACCGACGTGACCCTGGTCACTACGCCTGACCTCTACTTCCACCGGGAGAACGAGTCTCAGCCGTGGCATGTCCAGAGCGTTCACGCCGAAGTGGCCCCCGAAGGCAAGCAGGTCGAGCTGATCGACGACGTGCGTGTTGCGCGCACCGACGCACAGCAACGCACGCTCCTGCTCAACACCTCGCGCATGACGGTGTTCCCAGACAAGGACTATGCGCAGACTGACCAGCCCGTGAAGATCACTGAACCCAACGGTGTCACCACGGCAGTTGGCATGAAAGCGTATCTGAAAGACAGCCGGATGCTCCTGCTGTCCAACGTAAGAGGTCAGCATGAGGCTCGTTAACACCCTCCCCCTTCTTTTCAGCCTCGCCGCCGCCATCGGCAGCAGTGCCGCCTGGGCTCTTCCCACCGACCGGGAACAGCCGATCCGGGTTCAGGCCGACAGCGCCGAACTGGACGACAAGCAGGGCGTAGCCGTGTATCGCGGCGACGTGGTGGTAACCCAGGGCAGCATGAAGCTGACTGGCAACACCGTCACGCTCAAGCAGAACAAGAATGGTGACATCGAAGTCGTCACCTCGGTCGGCAAGCCTGCCTACTTCGAGCAGAAGCCGGCGCCGGACAAGCAGATCACTCAGGCCTACGGCCTGACGATCCAGTACTTCGTCACCCAGAACCGCGTCGTATTGATCGACCAGGCCAAGGTGATCCAGGAAGGCAACACCTTCGAAGGCGAGAAGATCGTCTACGACACCCAGCGCCAGATCGTCAACGCAGGCCGCGCCACCGGGTCCCAGGTGACCACGCCGCGCCCGCGTATCGACATGGTCATCCAGCCCAAGAAAAAGCAGGATCAAGCGCAGTAATGGCTACGCTAACCGCCCAGCACCTCGCCAAGAGCTACAAGAGCCGGCAAGTCGTCCGCGATGTCAGCATGAGCATCGAGAGCGGGCAGATCGTCGGCCTGCTCGGCCCCAACGGAGCGGGCAAGACCACCTGCTTCTACATGATCGTCGGCCTGGTTCGCGCCGATCAGGGTGTCGTGCGCATCGATGAGCAGGACGTCACCCACCTGCCCATGCACGGACGCGCCCGCGCCGGCATCGGCTACCTGCCGCAGGAAGCCTCGATCTTCCGCAAGCTGTCGGTGGCGGACAATATCGGCGCCATCCTCGAAACCCGCAGCGACCTGGATCGCGCCGGACGCCAGGAAGCCTTGGAAGGCTTGCTCGAGGAGTTCCACATCCACCACATCCGCGACAACCTCGGCATGAGCCTGTCCGGTGGCGAGCGTCGCCGCGTGGAGATCGCCCGTGCACTGGCCAGTTCGCCGAAGTTCATCCTGCTGGACGAACCTTTCGCCGGTGTCGACCCGATCTCCGTGGGCGACATCAAGCAGATCATCCATCACCTCAAGGCCAAGGGCATCGGTGTCCTGATCACCGATCATAACGTCCGCGAAACCCTGGATATCTGCGAAACGGCGTACATCGTCAACGACGGTCAACTGATCGCCGAAGGCAGCGCCGAGAGCATCCTCGCCAACGACCTGGTGAAGGAAGTCTACCTGGGCCACGAGTTCCGCCTCTAAGGCCCTGCGCCGCGCCCTGCCAGGGCGCGGCCACCCCGCCTCCCCCTCTTCGCGCGGCCCGGTTCGCCGGTTGTTCCGCGCCGCATTCGGCCGCCCAATCGCCCCTGGCGCAACCGGGTTGTAACGAAAGGTCGACAGCCCCTAGGCAAAGCGCCCAAACTCAGGCATATAATTTGCTTCCTCGCGGCGCCCCGGCGTCCGTAGTCGTGGATATGGCGCGCTTTGCGCCAGCGAACAAGGTGCCTAGTTCCAGCCATGAAACCATCGCTAGTCCTCAAGATGGGCCAGCAGCTGACGATGACCCCGCAGCTGCAACAGGCCATCCGACTGCTCCAGCTCTCCACGCTGGACCTCCAACAGGAAATCCAGGAAGCCCTGGAGTCCAACCCGATGCTGGAGCGCCAGGAAGAAGGTGAGGACTACGACAACAGCGATCCCATGGCCGACGGCGCCGAATCTGGCGCCAACGGCACCAGCAACAACTCCCAGGATAACTTCCAGGAAAGCACCACGCCCAACGCCGACAGCCTCGACGAGGACCAGTGGGCCGAGCGTATTCCCAACGAGCTGCCGGTCGACACCGCCTGGGAAGACATCTACCAGACCAGCGCCAGCAGCCTGCCCAGCAACGATGACGACGAGTGGGACTTCACTTCCCGTACCTCCGCTGGCGAAAGCCTGCAGAGCCATCTGCTCTGGCAACTGAACCTGGCGCCGATGTCCGACACCGATCGCCTGGTCGCCCTGAGCATCATCGACGGCATCAACGACGACGGTTACCTCGAAGAGTCCCTGGACGACATCCTCGCCTCCATTGACCCTGAACTGGGCGTGGAGATGGACGAAGTGGAAGTCGTCCTGCGCCGTGTGCAGCAGCTCGAGCCCGCCGGCGTCGGTGCCCGCAACCTGCGCGAATGCCTGCTCCTGCAGCTGCGCCAGCTGCCCACCAAAACCTACCTGCTGGCCGAGGCCATCCGCCTGGTCAACGACCACCTGGACCTGCTCGGCAGCCGCGACTACAGCCAGCTGATGCGGCGCATGAAGCTCAAGGAAGACGAGCTGCGCGAGACCATCGAACTGATCCAGTCGCTGCACCCGCGCCCCGGTTCGCAGATCGAGTCCGGCGAAGCCGAATACGTGGTTCCGGATGTCATCGTGCGCAAGCACAACGAGCGCTGGCTGGTGGAACTGAACCAGGAAGCGGTACCGCGCCTGCGCGTGAACTCGCAGTATGCGGGCCTGGTGCGCCGCGCCGACTCCAGCGCCGACAACACTTTCATGCGCAACCAGCTGCAGGAAGCGCGCTGGTTCATCAAGAGCCTGCAGAGCCGCAACGAGACATTGATGAAGGTGGCGACCCAGATCGTCGAGCACCAGCGCGGCTTCCTCGAATACGGCGAGGAAGCGATGAAACCACTGGTCCTGCACGACATCGCGGAAGCCGTGGGCATGCACGAATCGACCATCTCCCGCGTCACCACGCAGAAATTCATGCACACGCCGCGTGGCATCTTCGAGCTCAAGTATTTCTTCTCCAGCCACGTCAGCACCTCCGAGGGCGGCGAGTGCTCGTCCACCGCGATCCGCGCCATCATCAAAAAACTGGTCGCGGCGGAAAGTCCGAAAAAGCCATTGAGTGACAGCAAGATCGCTGGTTTACTGGAAGCACAGGGCATTCAAGTGGCACGTCGTACCGTCGCCAAGTACCGGGAGTCCCTAGGAATCTCTCCCTCGAGCGAGCGCAAGCGGCTGGTGTGACGTTGATCCACGCCAAGGTGTTCCGGCGGCAGGCCCCATAACCTGCCACTTACACACGGGCAACAAGGAGAAAGCGGTATGCAAGTCAACATCAGTGGACATCAACTGGATGTGACCGACGCCCTGCGCGACTATGTCGGCGAGAAACTTGGCCGACTGGAGCGCCACTTCGACAAGATCACCAATGTTCAGGTCATCATGGAGGTCGAGAAGCTGAAGCAGAAAATTGAAGCCACCCTCCACATCGCCGGTGGCGAAGTGGTTGCCTGCGCCGAACATGAAGACATGTACGCGGCCATCGACCTGCTCACCGACAAGCTCGACCGCCAACTGATCAAGCACAAGGAAAAATACCTCGAACGCCAGCAAGGTGTTGGCGTCCGTTAACCCCTCCCTATGATCCGACTTGAGCAAATCCTGACCCCCGGCCGTTCCCTCGTGAACGTGCCGGGCGGCAGCAAGAAACGTGTCCTCGAACAAATCGCCAACCTGGTGGCTCGCGAGCTGCCGGGTTTCGATTCCCAAGACATCTTCGACAGCCTGGTGGCCCGGGAACGCCTGGGCTCCACCGGCTTCGGCAATGGCATCGCCATTCCGCACTGCCGCCTCCCCGGCTGCCAGTCGCCGATCAGCGCCATCCTGCACCTGGATCACCCGGTAGATTTCGACGCCCTCGACGGCGCGCCGGTCGACCTGGTGTTCGTGCTGCTGGTGCCGGAAGCCGCCACCGAGGAGCACCTGGAACTGCTGCGGCAGATCGCCTCCATGCTCGACCGCTCCGACGTCCGCGAACGTTTGCGTCACGCCGCCAACGGCGAGGACCTGTACCGGATCGTCGTGGACTTCCAGAACAACGGGCACTGATCATGCGCCTGATCATCGTCAGTGGAAGATCCGGCTCGGGCAAGAGCACAGCGCTCAACGTGCTCGAGGACAACGGCTTCTATTGCATCGACAACCTGCCGGCCAGCCTCCTCCCGGACCTGGCCCAGCGTGCGTTGCTGCACACCGAGCTGCTGCACCCGCAGGTCGCCGTCTCCATCGACGCGCGCAACCTGCCCAGCCAGCTGCAGCGTTTTCCCGAGCTGCTGCAGGAAGCTCGCGACAAGCACATCCAGTGCGACGTGCTGTACCTCGATGCCGATGATGAAACGCTGCTCAAGCGCTTCTCCGAGACGCGCCGGCGCCACCCGCTGACCACCGACAGCCGCTCACTGGCCGAAGCCATCGCCGACGAGACGCACCTGCTGGCACCGATCGCCGACCTGGCGGATCTCAAGCTCAACACCACCAATCTCAACCTGTATCAGCTGCGCGACGTGCTCAAGCTGCGCCTGCTGAACAAGCCCGAACTGGGCACCGCCTTCCTGGTCGAATCCTTCGGCTTCAAGCGCGGCATGCCGGTGGACGCGGACCTGGTGTTCGACGTGCGCTGCCTGCCCAATCCCTACTGGAAACCGGAACTGCGCGAGCACACCGGGCTGGAAGTGGAAGTCCAGGAATACCTGGCGGCGCAACCGGATGTAGAAGAGATGTACCAGGATATCCTCGCCTACCTGAACAAATGGCTGCCGCGCTTCGCCGCGAGCAACCGGGCCTATGTGACCATCGCCATCGGCTGCACCGGTGGCCAGCATCGCTCGACCTATATTGCCGAGCGCATCGGTCAGGCCCTCAAGGAAACCCTCACCAACGTACAGATTCGCCACCGCGACCTGAGCTAAGCAGCGACAGACAACAAAAGGACAGCCCCTCGCGATGCCCGCCCTCGAAATCACCATCATCAACAAGCTTGGCCTGCACGCCCGTGCGGCGGCCAAATTCGTCGGCGTGGCAGGACGTTATCCCTGTCAGGTTCGCGTAGGGCGCAATCCGGAAAGTACGGTAGACGGCAAGAGCATCATGGCGGTGATGATGCTCGCCGCCGGCAAGGGCACCAATCTGCACCTCGCTGCCGAAGGCGAGCAGGAAGACGAGGCGCTCAAGGCGCTGGTCGAACTGATCAACAACTACTTCGACGAAGGCGAGTGACTCGCCGGGCCTTCGATCAGCCCAGCGACGTATCCAGCACCATCATCAGACAGAAGCCGATGATAAGCCCCTGGGTGGCCTGCGCCGCATGGCCGCGCCGCTGTGATTCAGGGATGATCTCGCGCACCACCACGTAGAGCATCGCTCCCGCTGCCGCGGCCAGCCCCCAGGGCAGGAACATCCGCGAGATGCCGATCAGCCAGGCGCAGAGCACCGCGAACAGCGGCTCGACCAGCCCGGACGCCGCGCCCGCCAACGCCGCCTTGCCGCGTGACACGCCTGCCCCGGCCAGTACCAGCGCAATCGCCAGCCCTTCCGGCACGTCCTGCAGCGCGATGCCCAGCGCTAATCCGCTGGCGCCTTGCACCTCTCCCCCGGCGGCGACTCCGACAGCCATGCCCTCGGGAATGTTGTGCAGGACGATGGCAGCAACGAACAGCAGGATGCGCGCAGGAACCTTTCCATCAGCAACGCCCCGGATATTGGCCTGCGCGTCCTCGAGTACTCGGCCGAACACCGCGAGACCGAAGGCTCCCAGCGCCAGGCCGAGGCTGACCAGCACCGAGGCCAGCCAGGTGGCCCGACCCGAGGCTTCAGCAGCCTCCAGCGCGGGAAGCAGTAGCGAGAATGCAGTGGCCGCCAGCATCACACCGGCGCCGAAGCCGAGCATGGCGTCGGCGATTCGCGCCGGCATGCTGCGCACCAGCAGCACGGGCAGCGCGCCCAGGGCAGTCCCGAGCGCACAGAGCATGCCGCCATGCAAGGCCAGGTACAGCGGCGGGGAAAGCGACAAGCGCGCCAGCAGCATCAGGTGCTGGGCCACCAGCAGACCGCCGCCGAGGACAATGATCAGCCCCAGCAACCAACGCAAATTGCGTCCTCCGCTTTCACGCAGACTCTGCACGATCAGACGCATGGGACGCCCTTCGGTTTCATCCTTGCCCCCGCGCCTGCCGTGCCTCGCGGTAACGTCGGAGCACCTCCGGCCAGGCGACGACGTTGTAAAACGCGGCAATGTATTCCGGCCGGCGATTCTGATAGCGCAGGTAGTACGCGTGCTCCCAGACGTCCAGCCCGAGGATCGGCAAGTTGCCCTGCATCAGCGGGCTGTCTTGGTTGCCGGTGCTTTCCACCACCAGTTGGCCCTGCGGATCGACGCTCAGCCACGCCCAGCCGCTACCAAAGCGAGTCAATGCCGCCTTGGTGAACGCCTGGCAGAAGGCCTCGTAGCCGCCCAGTTGAGCGTCAATGGCCTGGCCCAACTCCTCCTGCGGATGACCACCGCCGTCAGGAGCCATCACGGTCCAGAACAACGAGTGGTTGGCGTGGCCGCCGCCGTTGTTGATCACCGGCGCGCGCAGTGCCTCGGGCAGGCGGTCGAGCTTCTGCAGCAACGTTTCCAGCGGAACTTCGGCGAACTCTGTGCCTTCCAGCGCAGCGTTCAGGTTGTTGATGTAGGTCTGGTGGTGCTTGCTGTGGTGGATTTCCATGGTCTGCGCATCGATGTGCGGTTCCAGGGCGTCGAAGGCATAGGGCAAGGCGGGCAGGACGTGAGGCATCTTCGAACCTTCTTCAGTGGTAGCGCATCGATTGAACGGCAGTGAACAGCCCCGGGCGCAACTCGACCGCGCCTTGGCGACGCAGCAGGCGCTGGGTACGCGGATAGGTACCGTGCTCGCCAATGAAGTTGAGCAGTTCGACGTAGGTACGGCGGCTGTGCTGCACCGCGGCCACACGCAGATCCGAGCATTTGCGCAGGTCTTCGCCTAATACCAATAGGCGCTCGTGGCAGGCGCACAGGTACTCGGCGGTTTCCTCCGGCTGTCCCAGTTGCAGGTGCAGGTCGCCGAGGTTGTGGTGGGAGATGACAAACGCCATCACGGCTTCCTCCGGGTCGTGCCAGCGGTCCAGCAGGACCTGGGCCAGCGCCAGCGCATGGAGGTAGTGCTCACGGGCATCGATCAACTCGTTGCGAATGAAGCAGCGGTTGCCCAGTTCGATGGTGCGTTGCCAGTGGCGCATGGCAGGTTCCTCCAGCGGGTGGGGCGGACTCAGAGTCCGCCGGCGGTGAGCTTCTCGGGATTGAGCAGTTGCTCGAGGCGGGCACGGTCCAGGTCCGTGTTTTCCAGCGCGACGTCGATGATCGGCCGCCCTTCGCGGTAAGCCTGCTTGGCGATCTCCGCGGCCTTCTGGTAGCCGATGATCGGGTTCAGCGCGGTGACCAGGATCGGGTTGCGCGACAGCGCCTCGCGCAGGCTCGCCTCGTTGACCTTGAAGCTGGCGATGGCCCTGTCCGCCAGCAGACGGCTGACGTTGGCCAGCAGGTGGATGCTGTGCAGCAGGTTGTCGGCGATCACCGGCAGCATTACGTTGAGCTCGAAGTTGCCCGACTGCCCGGCAATGGCGATGGTGGTGTCGTTGCCCATGACCTGGGCGGCGACCATGGCAGTGGCTTCCGGAATCACCGGATTGACCTTGCCCGGCATGATCGAGGAACCCGGCTGCAGCGCCTCCAGCTCGATCTCGGCAAGGCCTGCCAGCGGGCCGGAGTTCATCCAGCGCAGGTCATTGGCGATCTTCATCAGCGCCACGCCTAGCGCCTTGAGCTGGCCGGAGGTGGCCACGGCGATATCCTGAGCACCGATCAACGCGAAGAAATCATCACCGGGGCGGAATGCCAGGCCGGTCAGTCCGTTGAGCTCTTCGCAGAAGCGCGCGGGGAACTGCGGGTGAGCGTTCACGCCGGTTCCGACGGCAGTGCCGCCCTGAGCCAGTTGCTGCAACGCCGGCAGTTGCCCTTCTATGCCCAGAGACGCCTGGCGCACCTGTTGCGCCCACCCGCCAAGCACCTGGCTCAGGCGCACCGGCATGGCATCCATCAGATGAGTGCGGCCGGTCTTCACGTACGAGTGCACGGACTTGGCCTTCTTCTCCAGGGTCGCGTGCAGGTGATCCAGGGCCGGCAGCAGGTGCTGGTGGATCTCTACCGCCGCACTGATGTGGATGGTCGAAGGGATGATGTCGTTGCTGCTCTGCCCGCAATTGACCTGGTCATTGGCGTTGACCGGTTTTCCCAGGCGGCGGCCGGCGAGGGTCGCAACCACCTCGTTGGCGTTCATGTTCGAGCTGGTACCCGAGCCGGTCTGGAACACATCCACCGGGAAGTGTTGCTGCAGGTCGCCCGCCAACAACTCCTCACAGGCAGCGACGATGGCAGCGCCGGTTTCCGCGTCCAGCTGTTCCAGGCTGACATTGGCCCGCGCCGCGGCGGCCTTGGCCAGCAGCAGCGCGCGGATGAACGGACGCGGCATGCGCTGGCCGCTCACCGGGAAGTTGTTCACCGCCCGCTGCGTCTGGGCACCGTAGAGCGCCGCCACCGGCACCTCCAGTTCGCCCATGCTGTCGCGTTCGATACGGCTGTCAGTCATTCTCGATTCCTTCTTGCAGTCTCAGGGAAGGCGCCATCTCCTGCTGTGCCATCCGCCGGCCGAGCAGGCACAGGCGTTGGCGCTGGGCGGTAGAGGTCGCCAGGCGTTGCAGTTCGCGTAGAGGGAGATAGGCGTGATCCAGGCAGAGCACCCGCCAGTGCCAGGGCAGTGCGATGTCGCGGCTGCTGTCGAGCAGCAACTGGAAGCACTTCTCGAAGAGGCGCCAAGCCGGCACCGGTTCCCAGGCCGCCAGGTAACGCGCCTCGCACAGGTACTGCTCGACCAGACGCGGCTCATCCGGCTCCAAGGCGCAGCGGATGCGGGTCCCCAGGCGGTACCAGCGATCGGTGAGCGAGCTGTCGATCTCGGCAAACATGGCAATCCCTCAATCGATAATGAGATTGATTATTGTTTGTGAGAATCAAAAAAACAAGCCGCCCGAACGCAATGCGCTGGACGGCCTGTCTGGAGAACGGCTTTGGGAAGGACTGAAAGCCGCGGCCAGCAAGGCCGCGGTGGGTGGATCAGTTGCCGGCGACCATCATCTTTTCAATGAGGACGGAGCCTGTGTGCAGGTTGCCGCGATGCTCCACATCGTTGCCGATGGCGACGATATTGCGGAACAGGTCGCGCAGGTTGGCGGCGATGGTGACTTCCTGCACCGGGAACTGGATTTCGCCGTTTTCCACCCAGTAACCGCCGGCACCACGCGAGTAATCGCCGGTCACCAGGTTGACGCCCTGCCCCATCAGCTCGGTGACCAGCAGGCCACGTCCCATGCGACGGATCAGCGCGGCCTGGTCCTCGTCGCCATGGCTGACGAACAGGTTGTGCACGCCGCCGGAGTTGGCCGTGCTGGGCATGCCCAACTTGCGCCCGGAGTAGGTGCCGAGCACATAGGAGACCAGCTCGCCGCCTTCGACGAAGGGTTTGGCATAGGTCGCCAGGCCGTCGTTGTCGAACGAGGCACTGCCCAGCGCGCCGCGCAGCAGCGGGCGTTCGTCCAGGGTCAGCCATTCCGGGAACAGTCGCTGCCCCAGCGCACCTTCGAGGAAGGAAGACTTGCGGTACAGGCTGCCGCCGGAGATGGCACCGAGGAAGTGGCCGAACAGGCCGACCGCGACTTCCGGGGCAAACAGCACCGGCACCTCGGCGGTCGGCACCGGGCGCGCGCCGAGCCGGCTGGCAGCCCGCTCGGCGGCACGGCGGCCGATGGATTCGGGAGTCGCCAGCAGCTCACCGCGGCGGTTCACGTCATACCAGTAGTCGCGCTGCATCTGCCCTTCGCCTTCGGCGATCATCACGCAACTCAGGCTGTGGCGGGTGCTCGCATAACCGCTGACAAAGCCATGGCTGTTGCCGTATACGCGGCAGCCCTGATGAGTGTTCAGCGTGGTGCCGTCGGCCTTGGTGACTCGCTTGTCGGTGGCGAACGCGGCAGCCTCGCAGGCCAGCGCGCGCTCGATGGCCTGGTCGGGGGTGATCGACCAGCCGTGGTAAAGATCCAGGTCCGGCAGGTCCCGCGCCATCAGCGCAGGGTCCGCCAGGCCGGCGCAGTCGTCTTCGGAGGCATGCTTGGCAATCGCCAACGCCGCCGCCACGGTTTCACGGATGGCGTCCGCGCCTGTTGCCGAGGTGCTCGCCGAGCCCTTGCGCTGGCCAACGTAAAGAGTGATGCCGAAGCCCTGGTCACAATTGAACTCGACGGTCTCGACTTCACCCTGGCGCACCGAGGTGGACAGCCCCTGCTCCACCGACACCGCCACTTCGCAGGCGCTGGCGCCCTGCCGGGAAGCCTCGGCGATGATCCGCTCGACCTGCTCGCGCAGTTCGGGAAGGACCTCCGGGCTCACTGCCGGGTTGTGTTCGCTCATTGCATGCCTCTCCTGTTCATGTTCCGGCCCCGCCATCAGGCGGCGGCAACCGGCGCGGGCCGGACAAGCGGCCCCTGACTCGTTATCATGGCGGCGTTTTCAAAGAGACCCCCGCCATGGCTGAAATTCACGATGACGACTCGTCCTTCGATGAGAAGAGCAAGTCGCAAGTAAAACGCGAAATGCACGCGCTGCAGGAGCTCGGCGAGCGCCTGACGACGCTCAAGGCCGACATGCTCGACCGCATGCCGCTGACCGATCCGCTGCGCCGCGCGCTGGAAGAAGCACCCAAGCACAAGGCCAACGCTGCCAAGAAACGCCATCGGCAGTTCATCGGCAAGCTGATGCGCGACCAGGACGTCGAGGCCATCCTCGCCCTGCTGGAACAGGTAGACACCTCGACCCGCCAGTACAACGAACGCTTCCACGCCCTGGAGCGCTGGCGCGACCACCTGATCACCGGCGGTGACGCAGCGCTGTCCGCGTTCTTCGGCGAATACCCGGAAAGCGACCGCCAGCACCTGCTCCAGCTGATCCGCCACGCCCAGCACGAGGCCGCTCACAACAAGCCTCCGGCCGCGGCGCGGAAGATCTTCAAGTACATCCGCGAGCTGGACGAGCTCAAACGCGGCCTGCGCTGAGCAGCCGCGTCCCTCTCTCCAAGCCTCACGGGCAACGGCCTCAGGCGCCCGTGCCGCCAACGGTGATCGCGTCGATCTTCAGGGTCGGCTGGCCGACACCGACCGGCACGGACTGGCCGTCCTTGCCGCAGGTTCCCACGCCGCTGTCCAGCGCCAGGTCGTTGCCGACCATGGACACCCGGCTCATCACTTCCGGGCCGTTGCCGATCAGCGTCGCGCCCTTCACCGGGCGGGTGATCTTGCCGTTCTCGATCAGGTAGGCCTCGCTGGTGGCGAAGACGAACTTGCCGCTGGTGATGTCCACCTGGCCGCCGCCAAGGTTGGCGCAGTAGATGCCACGCTCGACGCTGGCAATAATTTCCTGCGGATCGCTCTCCCCGGCCAGCATGTAGGTGTTGGTCATGCGCGGCATCGGCAGGTGCGCGTAGGACTCGCGACGACCGTTGCCGGTGCGCGCCACGCCCATCAGGCGGGCGTTGAGCTTGTCCTGCATGTAGCCCTTGAGAATGCCGTTCTCGATCAGCACGTTGCAGTGGGTCGGCGTGCCTTCGTCGTCCACCGACAGCGAACCGCGACGGCCGGCGATGGTGCCGTCATCGACGATGGTGCACAGGCTGGAAGCGACCTTCTCGCCGATGCGACCGCTGTAGTTCGAGCTGCCCTTGCGGTTGAAGTCGCCTTCCAGGCCGTGGCCCACGGCCTCGTGCAGCAGCACGCCGGACCAACCGGCGCCCATCACCACCGGCAGACTGCCGGCCGGCGCGGGCACCGCTTCCAGGTTGACCAGCGCCTGGCGCAGCGCCTCGCGCGCGTAGCTCATGGCGCGGTCTTCCTGCAGGAAGTACTTGTAGTCCGTGCGACCGCCGCCGCCATGCCCACCGCGCTCACGGCGGCCGTTCTGCTCGACGATGACGCTGACGTTGAAACGCACCAGCGGTCGGATGTCCGCAGCCAGCGAACCATCCGCCGCAGCGATCAGTACCTGGTCCCAGACACCGGCGAGGCTGACGGTGACCTGCTGGATGCGCGGATCAAGGGCGCGGGTGGCGGCGTCGATCTTCTGCAGCAGCTCTACCTTCTCGGCGCGGCTCATCACATCCAGCGGGTTCTCGCCGGCATACAGGCGGGTCGGCACCACGGCCTTGAACGCCTGCACCTTGCCATTCTGCCCGGCTCGGGAGATCGAGCGTGCAGCGCGGGCAGCCTGGATCAGCGCTTCGTGGTTGATCGCGTTGCTGTAGGCGAAGCCGGTCTTCTCACCGGACTGTGCGCGCACGCCGACACCCTGGTCCATGTGGAAGCTGCCTTCCTTGACGATGCCGTCTTCGAGCATCCAGGACTCGGAGACCTGGCTCTGGAAGTACAGGTCGGCGGCGTCGATGCCGGGGCCGCTCAGCTCGTGCAGGATCGGCGACAGCTGGTCGATATCCAGACCACCGGGGGCCAGCAGGTGCTGGCTGACGGATGACAACAGTTCGCTCATATTCACTCCGTACGCGCCGGTCGCGGTTCGACCGACGGGAAAAATCTTCTGTGCCGGACAATCGGCATGCGCTGCCGCACCGCCGCCTGTTCCTCGCTATCGCGCTCAGCCAGCAGCACCGCCTCGCCCTTGGCCTGCTCGGCCAGGATACGCCCCCAGGGGTCGACGATGGCCGACTGGCCCCAGGTTTCCCGTCCGTTGGGGTGGGTCCCGCCCTGTCCAGCCGCCAGTACATAGCACTGGGTTTCGATGGCGCGGGCGCGGATGAGGATTTCCCAGTGCGCAGCGCCAGTCACCGCGGTGAATGCCGAAGGGGCACTGATAAGCTCCGCGCCGGCTTCGCGCAGCGCGGTATACAGTTCGGGGAAGCGCAGGTCGTAGCAGACCGTCAGCCCCAGCCGCCCGACCGGCGTATCCGCCACCACCACGCGCTGGCCGAAGGCGTAGTCGTCCGACTCGCGATAGCGGCCACGGGCATCAGCAACGTCCACATCGAACAGATGCAGCTTGTCGTAGCGCGCCGCCACTTCACCGCGCTCGTCCACCAGCAGCGAGCAGGCATTGGCCTTGGCTCCCGGCTGGTTCTCCGGCGGCAACGGCAGGGTGCCGGCGACTATCCACAACCTGAGGTCGCGGGCGGTGCTTTTCAACCAGGGCAGGATCGGGCCTTCGCCAAGGGCTTCGGCGCGGCCGATGTCCGCGAGGTCTCGGCGCCCCATGGCGGCGAAGTTTTCCGGTAGTACGGCAAGGCGCGCGCCGCCGTTGGCGGCCTGCTCCAGCAGGCGACGGGCGGTGGCAAGATTAGCCAGGACATCGTCCTGGCTGACCATCTGGATGACGGCGATGGACATGGTCAGCTCCGGGAATACCTGGCTTTCATGCTAACCGATGCCCGGGCATTGTGCTTGGCCGCCGGTTCAGTGAGGTTTTTCGAAGGGTTTCTCGAAGGTGATGGTCGGGCTCTGCCATTGCCCCTTCACGCTGTACTGCACGCTGGCGAAGCGTGCGACCTTGTCACCCAGCAACTTGTCCACCACGAACAGCGCGCCGCCAATGGCGGGAGCGCCGACGATCAGTGCCGCCAACGGCAGGTTGTTGGTCACCGGCAGAGTCACCAGCAGCTTGGCGTCGATCTCGTCGTGGGCCATGTCCAGGGTGCCGTTGAGTTCCAGGTTGCTCGACGGTCCATCCAGACGCAGCGGCTCGCGGGTGAAGTAGACGCCATCGGTGGCGGTGAGCACGCCCTTGACCCGGTCGTAGCTCAGGCCCTTGCCCAGCAGGTCGGAGAAGTCCAGGCGCAGGCGGCGGTTGATGGCGTTGAAGTTGAGCAGGCCGAACACCCGCAGGGCATTGGCTCCGCCCTCCACTTCGACGAATTGCCCCTTGCGCAGGCTGGCGTCCAGGGTACCGCCGAACCGCCGCAGGTTCAGCGCCGCCGGCGAACCCGGCCAGTTGCCGTTGATGTCCACGTTGAAACGCTCGCTGGTCACGCTGGGCGCGAAGTCCCAGGCCTTCAGCACGTCGCCCAGGTTCTTGCCCTCGAGCTTGCCCTGGAAGGTACTGCGCGCGCTCGCCTCAAGACCATCCCAGCGCAGGCTGCCCTTCACCGACAGGCCACGCAGGTCCAGATTCACATTGTTGAAGCCAACACCGGTAGGCGTCGGGCGCAGGTTGAAGCTCCAGGCACCGACCGGCTTCCCGGCCTTGAGGACCTGGCGGATGGACACGTCCATCGGCGGCAGGCTGCGCGGGTCGACCTTTGCCAGCGGGTCAGGCTGCTCGACTGCCTTCACGGAATCGATGGCCTCGCCCTTGGGCAGGTCGAGACGGTCCAGGGCGATCTGGATCGGCTTCACCTTGCTGTCGGGCAGGATGACCTTGCCGGAGACCAGCGAGCTGACCAGTCCAACCTGCCAACTGCTGTCGACACGCAACACATCCAGCGTGAGATTTTCCAGGGTCTGGCCAAAGCCTTTGAAGCGACCGATCTGCAGGTCTGCGCCGCGCAGCAGGCCAGCGGCGCCCTCAACCCCGGTATTGGAGTATTTCTTCGCGACCGCCATCCAGGCGTCGGCGTCAACTTCGTCGATCTTGCCGCGCACCTGGACGCCATTCCAGTTGGGCAGCACGGCCGGGTCGCCACCCAGGCGCAGCACGCCACGGCCGGCCAGCGGCTGGTCCGCCGGAGCCGCGTAAGCCAGGCTGGCGCGATCGCCGTAGGTTGCCCAGTAGCGTCGCTCGGCGCCCTCGAGGGTCATGCGCCATTCGCTCTCGCGGGTTTCCTGCGCGGCCTTGCCCAGCGGCGCCGGCAGATCGATGGTGACATCTTGCAGGTTCGAGGCGACCTGCAGCTGGCTGTCCTTGCCGTCGAGCAGCAGGTTGAGCTGGAACGGCACGCGGCCGTCGACCGGCAACTGTTTCTGTACCTTGCCCCAGTCGAGCAGGGTCTTCACCGATACCTGGCCACCCACCAGCACCCGAGTACGCGGAGCGCCGTTGCGGCCTTCGGCGCGAATGCTGCCGGTGATACGGCTACCCAGCACCTGAGCGGAGATGTTCTGCCCGCTGAGGCCGCTGTCGGTGTCGTAGCGGAACTTGCCCTTCACCTGTTCGAGGTTCAGCTCAGGCTTGGCAATCTTCAGCTGCGCCTTGTCGGTGTCGAAATCGACGATCACCCGCGCCTTGCTCGCCTCGCCCTTGGCCAGCGGAATGTCGAGGTTGAGGTGGCCATTGAGGTCGCCCTTGCCTTCCCAGCCGGCGAAAGTGTGCGTCGCACCGATGGGCGAGTCCTGGAGGATCTTCAGGCCATCGACGAGGTTGCTGTCGATATCGCCGTCCACATGCAGATGGGCGACTTCCCCCGGGTTGGAATGGGGAATCTCCACCGAGACATCGCGCACCTGGCTGTTGAGAATCTGCCCGCTGGTTGCGTTGATGCTGACGCCGGTGTCCTCCACGCGCACCTCGCCCTCGGCCTTGCTCAGGCCGGGCCAGCCCGGCTGGTAGTCGAGCACGCCGTCATGGACCTTGAAGTACAGGGTCATGGCATGGGCTTCCGGCGCCGAGCCCTTCTGCAGCGAACCTTGCCAGAGGAAATAGCCCTGTTCGATGCGCCCACTCTTGATTGAACCTTTGAGCCAGGCAGCCAGATCCTTGCTCATCTGCGGGATGACGGTGGGCAGGTATTTACCGGTGTAGCGCGCATCGCCGTTGCTCATCCCCACGCGCAGGTCCATGTAGTCTTCCTGCGCCGGGTCGCGCATCAGGCGTATCAGGATGTCGCCGGCGATGGTTCCCTCGTCGCCCTCCACCTGCATCAGGTGGCTGCCTAGGGTGAAGGCCTCGTCGTTGAACTGGAAGAACATCCGCGTGCGTGCGGTGCGGTAGTGCCAGGGCTCGGGGAACAGCGTGGCCAGGTGCAGCATGAAATCCTGGGCGTTGGCGTCCAGCGTGCCGCCGCCAAGGTTGCCGCGGAAGGTGCCGTCGACGTTGGCCACGGCCGGCACATCATGGAAGGCACTGACACCGACCTTCTCCAGGTTGGTGGCATAGGCGACGCGCTCGGCGCCCTCGCGCTGCGGCCAGTAATCGAAATTGACGTTGTGTAACACACCGTGCGGTTTCAGCCCTTCGAGCCACTCGATGGCCTTGTCCGGCAGCGGTGCCAGTGCTGCGATGGTCGGTCCCAGCGGGGTCAGGTCGAGGCGGTCGGCGCGCAGCTGCCAATGCTCCTCGCCCTTTATCCGGCGAGTCAGCTCCAACTCCACCTCGCCCCAACGACTTTCGCCGAAATTCGCTGCCAGATCGGCGACACGCAGATCGAAATCGTCGCCGTTGCGCTGGAAGAACAGGCTGACGCCCAGGTCGCTCAGGCTCACCGGCTTGCGGTCGCCCAGCGCGGCATCAATCTTAGGGGCATTCAGGCGGGCTACGGCGGAGACCGGCACGCCCTTGTCGATGGTCGCCCAGAATTCGCCGCCAGCCTTGGCGTGGGACAGCTTCCAGGCGCCAGTGAGACGCTCGGGCAGCCATTTGGCCCAGTCGGCCTGGGGCAGGCTCAGGTACAGCTGGGCCGAACTCTTCGCCCAGTCATCGCGGTTCAGCCGGGCCTCCAGCCGCGCCGCCACCGGTTCGCCGCCGGGCAGGCTGAAGCGTGCCTCCAGGCGCTGGCGGCTGCCGCTGCGCAGGGTCATGCCGACATAGTTCAACGACAGCGGGTTGGCCTGTTGCGGCAGTACGGTCAGTTGGCTGTCCATCAGCGACAGGCGATGTGGGGTCAGCAGCAGGTCCATGAGCTTGCGCGGGTCGGTGTCGCCGCCACGGCTGGGCAGGCCGTCGGCGTGCCAGTTGCCGTCCTCGTCCTCGCGCAGGGTCAGGTGCAGGCCTTCCAGCTCCAGGCTGTCGATGCGCGGCTGGCGCGCCATCACGCTGCCGAGGATGTCCGGGGTCAGGCGCACGCGCTCCAGGCGCAGCGAATCGGTGCCTTCGCCCAGTTGGATGTCGCGTACCACGATGATCGGGCTGAACCCGCGCCAATGCCCTTCCAGGGCGCCAATAGCCACCGGCAGGCCCAGTTGCTCGCTGGCTTTGCGCGCCAGATCGTCGCGGTACTCCGCCACCAACGGCACCAACTGCCGGCCAAGGCTGACGTACAAAGCCAGCAGCACCAGCCCCAGCGCCAGGAGGCCCAGGACGATGCGCAGCGAGGTGGCGAACAGGCGGCCGGCGCGATCCATGTCAGGCGGCTGCCTGTGAGGTGAAGCGAAGGGTCATCGAGCGGCCTCCCAGCCATCCAAGGTCGAACCAGGTCTGACAGTGTGCGTCAGGCAAAGCTCCAAAAAACCCCATGGCAAAGCTGCCGGCCGGCGGATCTCCACGATGTGCGAGCCGCCGCTCAAAGCAGGACCACGTCGTACTGCTCCTGGGAATACATGGCCTCGACCTGGAACTTGATCGGGCGACCAATGAACAGCTCCAGGTCCGCGACGTTGCCCGACTCCTCGTCGAGCAGGCGATCCACCACTTTCTGGTTGGCCAGCACCAGGTAGGAATTGGCCTGGTAGGCTCGCGCTTCACGGAGGATTTCCCGGAAGATCTCGTAACAGATGGTCTCGGCAGTCTTCAGCATGCCGCGCCCCTGGCAGCTCGGGCAGGGCTCGCAGAGCACCTGCACCAGGCTTTCGCGGGTGCGCTTGCGGGTCATCTGCACCAGGCCCAGCTCGGTGATGCCGATGATGTTGGTCTTGGCATGATCACGTTCGAGCTGCTTCTCCAGGGTCCGCAGGACCTGGCGGCGGTGCTCCTCGTCTTCCATGTCGATGAAATCGATGATGATGATCCCGCCCAGGTTGCGCAGGCGCAGCTGGCGGGCGATGGCGGTCGCCGCCTCGAGGTTGGTCTTGAAGATGGTCTCTTCGAGATTGCGGTGGCCGACGAAGGCGCCGGTGTTCACATCGATGGTGGTCATCGCCTCGGTCGGGTCGATGATCAGGTAGCCGCCGGACTTGAGCAGCACCTTGCGCTCCAGCGCCTTCTGCACCTCGTCCTCGACCCCGTAGAGGTCGAAGATCGGCCGCTCGCCCGGGTAGTGCTCCAGGCGGTCGGCGATTTCCGGCATCAGGTCTTCGACGAACTGCGTGATCTTCTGGAAGTTCTCCCGGGAATCGACGCGGATCTTCTCGATGCGCGGGTTCACCAGGTCGCGCAGGGTGCGCAGGGCCAGGGAGAGGTCTTCGTAGATCATCGTCGGCGCGCCGACGGTCTGGATCTGCGCGTCGATCTGGTCCCAGAGGCGGCGCAGGTAGCGGATATCGGCGAGGATCTCGTCCTCGCCGGCGCCTTCGGCAGCGGTGCGCAGGATAAACCCACCTCGCTCGACGATGCCCTCGGCCTCGACGCACTTGGCGACCACCTGCTTGAGGCGCTCGCGCTCGTGTTCGTCCTCGATCTTCAGGGAAATCCCGACATGACTGGTGCGCGGCATGTAGACCAGGTAGCGCGAAGGGATCGACAGGTGCGTGGTCAGCCGTGCGCCCTTGGTGCCGATGGGGTCCTTGGTGACCTGCACCACCAGGCTCTGCCCTTCGTGGACCAGCGCGCCGATGCTCTCCACCGCACTGCCCTCGCGGGTGGAAATCTCCGCGGCATGGATAAAGGCTGCGCGCTCCAGGCCGACGTCGACGAAGGCCGCCTGCATGCCCGGCAGCACGCGCACGACCTTGCCTTTGTAGATGTTGCCGACGATCCCGCGGCGCAGCGTGCGCTCGACATGGACCTCCTGCAGGACGCCGTTCTCCACCACCGCCACGCGCGATTCCATCGGCGTGATATTGATCAGGATCTCTTCGCTCATGCGCCCTTCCTTATCGCGCCCGGAGTCGTGCCAGCGCTACTTCGTGATCAAGACTGCCAGCTAGGGATGGAGAAGTCAGCCAGCAATGCCGCAGTTTCACACAGGGGCAGGCCGACCACGGCGCTGTAGCTGCCCTCGACGCGGCTGACGAAGACTGCCGCGAGCCCCTGAATAGCATAGCCACCCGCCTTGTCCTGCGGCTCGCCGGTTTCCCAGTAACGCTCGGCCTCCTCGGCGGAAATCTCGCGGAAGGTCACGCGACTGCTGACCACGCGTGCTTCGCAGCGGTCGCGATCGGCCACCGCCACGGCAGTCAGCACCTCATGCTCGCGGCCGGACAGGGCCTGAAGCGTCGCCAGGGCGTCGTCGCGGTCCAGCGGCTTGCCGAGGATGCGACCATCCAGCACCACGGCGGTATCGGCACCGAGCACGCAGACATCGGCGCGCTGGGCGAGGAAGTTCAGCCCGGCCAGGGCCTTGCTGCGCGCCAGGCGCTCGACATAGGCATGCGCCGACTCGCCGGACTCGGGCGTTTCGTCAATCGACGCAGGCACTATGTGGAATGGCAAGCCAATCTGGGTGAGCAGCTCGCGGCGGCGCGGCGAACTGGAGGCGAGGTACAGCTGGGCCATCAGGGACTCCGAAGCGGGCCCGCTCAACGCCGGCCCGGCGATTCCCCCGCAAGGGGGCGATCAATTGATGTTCAGGCGCAACCGCAGGGCCCGCAGCAATGTATAGACCCAGGGCCAGAGCAAGGCGCTGACCAGCGCCGGCAGCAGGAACACCAGGGTCGGCGGGCGATTGCCGGTCAGGGCGCTGATCCACAGCTGGACCAGCTGGGCGAGACCGAAGACCACCAGCAACACCAGGCACTGCTGCCAGATGGGGAACATGCGCAGGCGCTGGTGCAGCGACAGCACCAGGCAGATGATCAGGCTCAGGATCAGGGCGTTCTGCCCCAGCAGGCTGCCGTAGAGCACGTCTTCGGCAACGCCCAGCACCCAGGCAGTCAGCATGCCGACTTTGTGCGGCAGGTAGAGCACCCAGTAGGTGAGGAACATCGCCAGCCACAGCGGGCGGCCGATCTCCATGAAGCTGGGCATGGGCGCCACCGACAGCAACAGCGCCAGGAGCAGGGTGAGCCAGATGGCCCAGCCATTGTTCGAGCCCTGACCCGCCATCAGCGTCGGGTCCTTGCATCGGGGTGCGACGCCGGCGCACCAGGCGCGGCAGGCGCTGCGCCATTGGCGCCGGCCGGATGGGCAGGCTGTGCGGCGGGAGCCGCAGGAGCGGCAGGCTGCGCACTGTCATGTGGCTGGGCGGCCGGAGCGCCGGGCGCAGGCTGGGCCGGCGCGCCGGACTCGGCCGCCTTGCGGTCGGCTTCAGCCTGGGCTTCGGCGGCATCGGTGGCGCGCTGTTCGGGCGTGCGGCTGTCGCTGAAGACCAGCAGCACATAGCGGCTGCGGTTCATCTTGGCGGTCGGCACGGCACGGATGGTGGCGAAAGGCCCACCGGTGTCGTGGAGTACTTCCTTCACCACCGCCACCGGATAACCGGCCGGGAAGCGCTGCCCCAGGCCGGAACTCACCAGCAGGTCGCCTTCCTTGATGTCGGCGGTATCGGCGACGTAGCGCAGCTCCAGGCGTTCCGGGTTGCCGGTGCCCACGGCGATGGCGCGCAGGCCATTGCGGTTCACCTGCACCGGAATGCTGTGGGTGGTATCGGTCAGCAGCAGGACGCGCGCGGTGTAAGGCATCACCTCGACCACCTGGCCCATCAGGCCGCTGGCATCGAGCACCGGCTGGCCCTGGAACACGCCGTCCTTCTCACCCTTGTCGATCAGGATGCGCTGGGTGAAGGGGTTCGGGTCGACACCGATCAACTCGCCCACCAGCACCTTGTCGTCGACCAGCGCGGAGGAATTGAGCAACTCGCGCAGGCGCACGTTCTGTTCGGTGAGGGTGGCCAGCTTCTGCAGGCGGCGCTGCATCAGCAGCTGCTCTGCCTTCAGGCGCTCGTTCTCGGCCAGCAGTTCGCTGCGGCTGGTGAACTGGTCGCGCACGCCTTCCCAGGCTCGAACCGGGATGTCGGCGATGCCATAGAAGGGGCTCAGCACGAGGCCCATCTGGCTGCGTACCGGTTTCAGGTAATCAAAGCGGGCATCGACCACCATCAAGGCGACCGACAGGACGGCGAGCACCAGCAGGCGCGCGCCCAGCGAGGGCCCTTTGGAGAATATCGGTTTGATGACCGGCTCCTAGCTGTGCAAGGTCGGTTGAAGATTCACCAGCGTGGGCGAAACGTTAACCGACCTTTACAGAGCTTTCCTACCTTATTCGGTGGAAAGCAGGTCCATCGAATGGCGATCCATCATTTCCAGCGCCTTGCCGCCGCCACGGGCCACGCAGGTCAGCGGGTCTTCGGCAACGATCACCGGCAGGCCGGTTTCCTGGGCCAGGAGCTTGTCCAGGTCGCGCAGCAGCGCGCCACCACCGGTCAGCACCAGGCCACGCTCGGCGATGTCCGAAGCCAGCTCCGGCGGAGACTGTTCCAGGGCGCTCTTCACCGCCTGGACGATGGTCGCCAGGGATTCCTGCAGCGCTTCGAGCACTTCGTTGGAGTTCAGGGTGAAGCTGCGCGGTACGCCTTCGGCCAGGTTGCGGCCACGGACGTCGACTTCGCGGACTTCGCCGCCCGGGAAGGCGGTGCCGATTTCCTGCTTGATGCGCTCGGCGGTGGATTCGCCGATCAGGCTGCCGTAGTTGCGGCGCACGTAGGTGACGATGGCTTCGTCGAAGCGGTCGCCGCCGACGCGGACGGATTCGGCGTAGACCACGCCATTGAGGGAGATCAGGGCGATCTCGGTGGTGCCGCCGCCGATATCGACGACCATGGAACCACGGGCCTCTTCCACCGGCAGGCCGGCACCGATGGCCGCGGCCATCGGCTCTTCGATCAGGTAGACCTCACGGGCGCCAGCGCCCAGGGCCGATTCACGAATCGCGCGGCGTTCCACCTGGGTGGACTTGCACGGCACGCAGATCAGCACGCGAGGGCTGGGCTGCAGGAAGCTGTTCTCGTGAACCTTGTTGATGAAGTACTGCAGCATCTTCTCGCAGACGCTGAAGTCGGCGATCACGCCGTCTTTCATCGGACGAATGGCGGCAATGTTGCCCGGAGTACGGCCCAGCATGCGCTTGGCTTCGGTACCGACGGCAACCACGCTTTTCTGGCTGCCATGGCTACGGATGGCGACCACGGACGGTTCGTTCAGGACGATGCCGCGCTCGCGCACATAAATAAGGGTATTGGCAGTGCCCAGGTCGATCGACAGATCACTGGAGAACATGCCACGCAGTTTTTTAAACATTGGAAAGAAACCCATAGGTGGCGCGTGGGTGAAAAGTGCGCGGGTAAAAAAGTGCGGCAAACTCTAACAATGACGGGGGTTTTGGGCAAGGCGGCAATTTATGCTAGATTCCTCGTTTTTCGGGCCTGCTCGGCCCGTCCCAGCGGCCTTCGACCGTCTGCCGCGGGTTCTGTTCCCCGCCCCCTCATTCCTTCCGGCCAGGTCCAGTTCGAACCGGGCCGCTCTAGCTGGAGATCCCGATGGCGCTTGAACGCTCCGACGTGGAAAAGATCGCCCACCTCGCCCGCCTGGGCCTGGAGGAAGCCGACATTTCGCGTACCACCGACACCCTGAACAACATTCTCGGCCTGATCGACGCCATGCAGGCCGTCGACACCGACGGCGTGGAGCCCCTGGCCCACCCGCTGGAAGCCACGCAGCGCCTGCGTGCCGACGCAGTCACCGAGGAGAACCGCCGCGAAGCCTACCAGGCCATCGCGCCGGCCGTGGAAGACGGCCTTTACCTCGTCCCGAAAGTCATCGAGTAAGCGCTAAGGACACGGACATATGCTGCATCAATTGACCCTCGCCGAAGTCGCCCGCGGACTCGCCGACAAGCAATTCTCTGCCCAGGAACTGGCCACTGCCCTGCTCGCGCGCATCCAGCAGCTCGACCCGCAGCTGAACAGTTTCATCACCGTCACCGAAGAAGGCGCCCTGGCCCAGGCCAAGGCCGCCGACGAGCGGCGTGCCAAAGGTGAAACCGGCGCCCTGCTCGGTGCGCCTATCGCCCACAAGGACCTGTTCTGCACCCAGGGCGTGCGCACCAGCTGCGGCTCGAAGATCCTCGACGCCTTCGTCTCGCCCTACGACGCCACCGTCGTCGAGCGCCTGGCGGATGCCGGCACCGTGAGCCTGGGCAAGCTGAACATGGACGAGTTCGCCATGGGCTCGGCCAACGAATCCAGCCACTACGGCCCGGTGAAGAACCCCTGGGACACCTCCCGCGTGCCGGGCGGCTCCTCCGGCGGTTCCGCCGCCGCGGTGGCCGCGCGCCTGATCCCGGCGGCCACCGGCACCGACACCGGCGGCTCGATCCGCCAGCCAGCCGCGCTGACCAACCTCACCGGCATCAAGCCGACCTACGGCCGCGTCTCGCGCTGGGGCATGATCGCCTATGCATCCAGCCTCGATCAGGGCGGCCCGCTGGCCCGCACCGCCGAGGACTGCGCACTGATGCTCGGCGCCATGGCCGGCTTCGACCCGAAGGACTCCACCTGCGTCGACCAGCCAGTGGACGACTACCTGGCCGCCCTGGCCAAGCCGCTGACAGGCCTGCGCATCGGCCTGCCGAAGGAATACTTCAGCGCCGGCCTCGACAGCCGCATCGCCGACGCGGTGATGAAGGTAGTCGAGCAGCTCAAGCAGCTCGGCGCGGTGGTCAAGGAGATCTCCCTGCCGAACATGCAGCACGCCATCCCTGCCTATTATGTGATCGCGCCCGCAGAAGCCAGCTCCAACCTGTCGCGCTTCGACGGCGTGCGCTACGGCTATCGCTGCGAAAACCCGAAGGACCTGCAGGACCTGTACAAGCGCTCCCGCGCCGAAGGCTTCGGCGCCGAGGTGAAGAACCGCATCATGGTCGGCACCTACGCGCTTTCCGCTGGTTACTACGACGCGTATTACCTGAAAGCTCAGAAAATTCGCCGCCTGATCAAGAACGATTTCACCAGTGCCTTCGCCGAAGTCGACGTGATCCTTGGCCCGACCACGCCGAACCCGGCCTGGAAACTGGGCGAGAAGAACAACGATCCGGTCGCCCAGTACCTGGAAGACATCTACACCATCACCGCCAACCTCGCCGGCATTCCGGGCCTGTCCATGCCTGCCGGCTTCGTCGATGGCCTGCCGGTGGGTGTCCAGTTGCTCGCGCCGTACTTCCAGGAAGGCCGCCTGCTCAACGTCGCGCACCAGTACCAACTGGTCACCGACTGGCACACACAAGCACCGGCTGGGTTCTGAGGAAGGATTACGATATGCAATGGGAAACCGTGATCGGGCTGGAAATCCACGCACAGCTCTCCACCCAATCGAAAATATTCTCCGGTAGCGCCACCACCTTCGGCGCCGCCCCGAACACCCAGGCCAGCCTGATCGACCTGGCGATGCCCGGCACCCTGCCGGTGCTGAACCAGGAAGCCGTGCGCATGGCCTGCCAGTTCGGCCTGGCGATCAACGCCGAGATTGCCGAGCGCAACGTCTTCGCCCGGAAGAACTACTTCTACCCGGACCTGCCCAAGGGCTACCAGACCAGCCAGATGGACCACCCCATCGTCGGCAAGGGCCACCTGGACATCACCCTGGAAGACGGCACCGTCAAGCGCGTCGGCATCACCCGCGCACACCTGGAGGAGGACGCCGGCAAGAGCCTGCACGAAGACTTCCACGGCATGAGCGGCATCGACCTGAACCGCGCCGGCACCCCGCTGCTGGAGATCGTCTCCGAGCCGGACATCCGCAGCGCCAAGGAAGCCGTGGCCTACGTCAAGGCGATCCACGCACTGGTGCGCTATCTGGGCATCTGCGACGGCAACATGGCCGAAGGCTCGCTGCGTTGCGACTGCAACGTCTCGGTACGCCCGAAGGGCCAGGCAGAATTCGGCACCCGTGCCGAGATCAAGAACGTGAACTCCTTCCGCTTCATCGAGAAGGCGATCAACCACGAAGTGCAGCGCCAGATCGAACTGATCGAGGACGGCGGCAAAGTCGTGCAGGAAACCCGCCTGTACGACCCGAACAAGGACGAAACGCGCTCCATGCGCAGCAAGGAAGAAGCTAACGACTACCGTTACTTCCCCTGCCCGGACCTGCTGCCGGTAGTGATCGAGCGCGCCTTCCTGGACGATCTGCGCGGCCAGTTGCCGGAACTGCCGGACCAGAAGCGCGAGCGTTTCGAGAGCCAGTACGGCCTGTCCGCCTATGACGCCAGCGTGCTGTCCGCCAGCCGCGAGATGGCCGACTACTTCGAGAAGGTTCAGACCATCTGCGGCGACGCCAAGCTGGCCGCCAACTGGGTGATGGGCGAGCTCTCCAGCCTGCTCAACAAGGACGGCCTGGAGATCGAGCAGTCCCCGGTCTCCGCCGAGCACCTGGGCCAGATGATCCTGCGCCTGAAGGACGGCACCATCAACGGCAAGGCCGCGAAGACCGTATTCGCCGCCATGGCCGAAGGTGAGGGCTCGCCGGACGAGATCATCAAGGCCAAGGACCTGGTGCAGAACACCGACAGCGGCGCCGTCGAGAAGCTGCTGGACGACGTGCTGGCAGCCAACGCCGAGCAGGTCGAACAGTACCGCGCCAGCGACGAAGCCAAGCGCGGCAAGATGTTCGGCTTCTTCGTCGGCCAGGCCATGAAAGCGGCCAAGGGCAAGGCCAACCCGGCGCAAGTGAACGAACTGCTGAAGAAGAAGCTCGAAGCCTGAGCCCATACTTCAACGACGCCGGGCTTGCCCGGCGTTTTTTCGTCCGGAGGTTCGATGCTGCGACCCATGGCCCTCGTCGGCTGCCTGGCCCTGCTGGCCGGCTGTAGCACCACGTCTTACGACAGCGACTCGGAAGTCTCCGGCCGTGGCTACCGCGCCGAAGGCACCGCGTCCTATTACGGCAAGGCCCACCATGGCAAGCGCACCGCCAGTGGCGAACGCTTCAACCAGAACGCCCTGACTGCCGCGCACCGCACGCTCGCCTTCGGTACGCGGGTGAAAGTCACCAACCTCGACAACGGCCGCAGCGTCGTGGTGCGCATCAACGACCGCGGGCCATTCGGCCGCGGGCGCATCATCGATGTGTCGAAAGCCGCCGCCGAACAACTCAATATGCTGCGCTCCGGTACCGCCCGGGTGCGCCTGGAAGGTCTCTGAAGGAGCCAGAAGTGAGCAACGACAACCGCAAGGCCGGCGAGCAGGTTCGCCGCGAAGTGATGGGCGACGTCTTCGTCGACCGTGCCCTGGGCAATGCCACCGAGTTCACCCAGCCGCTGCAGGACTTCGTCAACGAGCACGCCTGGGGAGGTGTCTGGAACCGCGAAGGCCTGCCGCGCAAGACCCGCAGCCTGATCACCCTGGCCGCGCTGACCGCACTGAAATGCCCGCAGGAACTCAAAGGCCACGTGCGCGGTGCCCTGAATAACGGCTGCACGGTGGAAGAGATTCGCGAAGCGCTGCTGCATTGCGCGGTGTATGCCGGCGTCCCGGCGGCCATCGACGCTTTCCGCGCAGCGCAGGAAGTGATCGACGCCTGGCAGGCCGATCAGAAGGCCTGACCGTAACGACTGTAGGAGCGAGCTGGCTCGCGAATGGATCCGCTGGGCTGGTTCGCGAGCAAGCTCGCTCCTACAAGGGCATTACGGATAACTGAACCGCTTCACCAGCGTCAGCTCACCGGGCTGGCGCATCGGGATCAGGAAGGACTCCTGCTTCTCGTTCACCGTGCCCTCCTCCGTGACGATGGTCACCTGCGCCGTGGTCAGCGGCTTGGCCGCGTTCACATCGCCGGAGCTCTCGTCCGAGCTCCAGCCACCGCCGTAGTAATTCACGTAAACCAGATACTGCCCCTTGAGCGGCGTCGGGCTGGCGATGATTTCCGGGCCGTAGCCGGTGGTCACGTCGACGTCCTGGGCCGCGCCGTTGGGCAGTGAGCGATTGCCGTACCAGACATGCCCGCCATCGGGCGTCACCAGGTGCAGGTCGAGGTCGGTGTTGTCCGAGTCCCACGACAGTATGACCCGCAGCTTGGCCGCCACCTCGCCGCCGCCACCGCCGTGGTAGAACTGCACGCGCTTGTGCTGCTGGCCGTCCGGACTGATGACCTCGACACTGTTGGAGCCCGCGGGGAAAGCGAAGGGACGGTCAAACCTGCCATCGTTTTCGACCCGCATCGGCATGGCCACGCCGTTGACCACCAGGCGCGCCGGCTCCTTGCTGTCCTTGGGCAACCCACGGATTTCGCCACGGATGCGCGCGGTATCGGACTGGTCTTCCCGCGAATTCACCGACGCCGCCGGGTAGTTCACCGTCTGCCGGAAGTCGGCCTTGTCGCCGTCGCCCGCGCGCCAGCCGCCCAGCGGAGTATCCAGGCGGATCGGCGATTCGGCGGCCTGCACGCCCAGCGGTATCAGGCTGGCGAGCAGAGACAGGCGGAGCGCATGGGCAAGTTTCATGTCGATCATTCCAGTATCAGGCGACGGGCCAGGCTTTCCACGTAGCCCTCGTCTTGTCCATTGGGGTGCGCCTGGAATGCCAGGTGCAGGTATTCGTGAGCCAGGTCGAGGCGGTCCTGCTGGGAATACAGGCCACGCACGAAGATGCGCTGGCGTTCGCGGTCGACATAGGGTCGGCCGCTGCTCAGTCGGCACACGGCGAAGGACTGCAATTCTTCATAACCCGCCTCTGCTTCCAGCCGCGTCCGCCAGTTGCGGCGCTGTGCCTGCAGCCAGCGCTCGGCCTCCGGCAGGGGCTGGCAGGCAGCGGTCGGGTTGCTCCAGCGGCTCAGGCTGGTGCGCGGGAAAGCGCGGGCGAGAATGGCGTCGTAGCGCAGGCCCTTGGCGGCCTGCTCCTGGGCGTCGCGCCAGGAGAGTTTCGACTGCCCCGCCTCGTCCGAATGATAGGTTACGGTGCCGCCAGCCAATACCAGATCGGCGGTCCAGGCGGCGATGCCCCGCGCCGCCTCGCTGGCAGGGCGCGGTGCCACGCGCTGGCGTTGACTGCTGTCGTCGATGCTCAGACAGTCACCGCGCGGAGCGCCGTTCTGCAACAGGTAAGTCCGGATGGTCACGGCCAACGCCTTGGCGGCTTCCGGCGGCGTGGCCGACGCCTCACGATCCAGCACTCGTGCAACGTATTCCTCGCGGGAAAGGCGGGCAGTCAGGCGCGTCCCCTGGGGGCCGCGTTCCAGGAACAGATCACCGTTGCTGTCCACGTCGAGGCGAACCCCGTTGGCGAACAGTGCGCTCTGCCGGCCTGCCAGCACCCCCTCGGCAGCCGGTTGATTGCGCGCGTCGTAGACCTCCTTCAGTGGATAGCGACTGAACAGGCTGACTTCCACGCAGCGTCCCGGATCATGCGGCCAGGGCGCCGGCAGTGCAGCGCCGATGGCATTGCCGTACTTCGCCAGCACCGTCTTGCTGGTGCCCGGTCCGCGCGCCCAGAGCGGCGTACCGTCCACCAGCCAACCGGCAAAGCCGCCTTCGCGCTTGCCATTTTCATCCCAGCTCCAGGTCTTCACCCGCAGACGTCCACCCAATGCGGCCGGGGCACGCCCCTCATCGGCAGCGAGGCTGACGTCCAGCAGCACCTTTTGCGCCTGTTCCTGGGCGGGCAGGTGTTGTAGTTGATCGAGCAGCTCGGCGACCGGCACTTCGGTTTGCGCTGCCAACTTGTCCAGCTGGGCGATCCAGCCCGGCGCATGGCGCGCCTGCCAGTACTGCTGCCAGACAGCGCCGTCGATACCCAACCGCTGCGGCTCGAAGTACAGGCCACAGGACTTCACCAGCGCGGCGTCACGTTCGATGCTCTGCCCGACCGTGCAGCAATAGACTTCTTCCTTGTTCTCGCCACGGCACTGATAGGCCGGCTCCTGCTGGCCGGTGTCGTTCAGCCAGGCATAGACGAACAGCTTCCACAGGCTGCCCAGCGGCGCCTTCAGCTCAGCCGGCAAGGGCTGGCGATCCAGTACCTGCTGCGGCCCGAGGCGCAACAGCTCATCGCCCTGCGCGCTGCGCCAGGCCAACTGCGCCTGCTCTTGCGAGCCGGGCGCCGCAAGGGCGCTCAGCGGCAACAGCAGGATCAGCCCGGCAAGGCGTGCGCGCATGGATTACCGGACCTTGATCTTCGCCAGGGCCGGCTGCTGCTCCAGCGCTTGCTCCTGCGGCGCATAGAGGCGCTGGTAGCGCGCCAGCGGCAGGACGAACTCGCCCTTCTGCGAGAAGCGGACCAGATGACGGAAGCGCAACTCGCCGCCCAGGGTATCCACCGGCACGCCGTAGAACAGGTCGCCCGGCTCGTTGCGCGCGCGCTCCAGGCTGGTCGCCTCGACGCCGCCCAGGCCGCTGATCTGCAGGCCCCAGGTGGTGCGCTCGACATCCGCACCCGGCGGCAGCGGCACTTCGAGCATGCCGTAGCGCAGGGCCTGCGCCTGATCGGTGGTGAGGGTCACTTCGTCCAGGTACAGCTCGTCGCTGGACAGCGGTTTGTCACCCAGCTCCTCGGCCTTGAAGGCGAAGGCGTCTTCGCCCGGAACCAGGCGCAGCAGGCGCCGCTTGATGGTCACCGGCAACTGGCTGGCCGGCGCATCGGCGCTGCGGAAGGTCACCGAAGCATTGAGCGGACGCGACGGCGCGGCGCTCAGGTCCAGCTGCACTGGCACCTCCTTGCCCTGCCATTGCCAGAAGGCGTCACCCGTGGTGCTGTGGCTTTCCTTCCAGTCCGCCACCGGCTTGGGCAACTCGGCGACAGGGGTATCGGCGACGGCGCGCTGCATCCAGGTCAGCGCCAGGGCGCGTTCGACGGTGGACTGCTGCGGCGCCAGGCTCAGCAGCAGCGCGCGAGCACGGCTGGCATCCACGCTACCGCTGTAGAGCTGCACGGCACGGGCGAACGGCTGGTCACTGGTGTTCAGCTTCAGGCGTGCGCCATCCAGTTGCTTGGCGAAGCCTTGCGGCAGCGCGACCTTGTTCTGCTCGGCCAGGCTGGCGGTCAGCACGCGAGCCACCGCCAGACCCAGTTCGGAGTCCGGCCGGCCCATGACCAGGCTGTCGTCGCTGTCGAAGTCGTTCACGGACTTCGCTGCCTCGCCGTTGCCGGCGTTTTCCAGGTCGGTGAGCAGGCCGCTGACCAGCGTCTGTACCGGCAGTTGCATGTCGCGGGCGAAGGCCAGGATCAGCGCACGCTGCAGCAGCGGCGTGGCGCTGGCACGCGCGGAGTAGAGTTCCAGCACACGCTGCCAGTGGTCCGGCGGCAGCTGGATTTCCAGTGCGCGGCTGGCATGCCAGTCGGCGTAATAGGCATACGCCGTGAGGAAGGCGTCGTTGTCTTCGCCGCCCCACCAGGTGAAGTAGGCATCCGGGCCAGCCATCTGCACCAGGCGCAGGCGGCTGGTCTGCATGATCAGGCGCAGGCGGTCACGCACCCGCGGCTCGCCATTGGCCAGCATCGGGTAGGCGACGCTCAGCGGCAGCAGTTGGCTGGCAGTCTGCTCGACGCCACCCCACGGATAGTCGAGCAGCGAATCCAGATTGCCACGCAGCAAGGCTTGGGCGCTGTCATCCAGGCGCAACCTCACATCGCGGGCATCCGCCGGCAGCTGCAGCGGGGTGTTCTGCGCATTGACCTGCAACGGCTTGGACTGCAATACCTGCCAGCTATCGGCGACCAGGCTGAAGTGCACGCCGAGACTGTCGCGAACCTGACCGTCCTGGCGCAGTTCCACGCTCCAGTCGCCGTCGCTGAGCGGCTGCTTCGGCAGGGCGATGTAGTTGACGCCGCGCTTGAGCTCCAGCGCCTGGGTCTGTTCCTCGCCATTGGCGCGGATCAGCAGTTCGGCCTTGGTGTCCTGCTCGCCCTGGTTGAAGACGAACAGCCCGAGGTCCGGCGCATCGCCGCTGCGGAAGCGTTTCGGGCCGCTCCACTTCAGGTACAGCGGTTTCTCCGAGCGGATGAATTGCTTCTTCTGGCCAACCTGGCCTTCGTCATCCATGGCGCGGGCAGTGATGCGCCAGCGGGTCAGGGAATCCGGCATGCGGAACTTGAACTGCGCCTTGCCGTTGGCATCGCTGACCAGCTCGGGCTCCCAGGCGGCGGTGTCCACTTCCTCACGGCGCGGGCGCTCCAGCACCTTCACGCCACGCTCGCTGCGGTTGGCGCGGCCGGGCGCGCTGGGCGTGCCCGGCAAGGCGACGTCGTAGCTGATGAACGACAGGCTGGCGCTGGTGCGCACGTTATTGCGGCGCGGGTGGTAGAAGAACTGGTCGATGCCCGGCGCGATCTCCGGCTGCAGCGCGTAGATCATCTCGTCCACCACGCTCACGGTGAGGTGGCTGGAGACGGGCTTGCCGGCGTAGGTGGTGTCGAGATTGACGGTGACCGTCTCGCCCGGCTCGTAGCGTTCCTTGTCGGTGCTGACGGCGATTTCCACCTGCGGCACGGCGACCTTGATGCCGGCATTCTGGAAGCTGTAGTCGCCGCTGCGGGTGTAGAGCACGGAGAAGGTCAGGTTCGGCGAGAACTCCGGCTTCACCGGGATGCGCGCGCGGTACTGGGTCGGGTTGAGCTTCTCCAGCTTCAGCCAGTCGCCGCCCTTGGACAGCAGTGCGGTGGCCTCGACCTTGTCACGCTCCAGCGACAGCAGCGCGTCGTCTACCGGCTCGGGGAAGGTGATCAGCGCCAGCGCTTCCTCACCGGCCTTGTACTCGGCCTTGTCGAGGACGATTTCCACGGTGCCCGGCACGGCCTTCACGCCGTCGCCGCTGACCGAGTGGCCGGTGCCGCCGAGCAGTTGGCCGGCCTTGTCGCGCAGCTCAATGCTATAGGTGCCGGGCTTGTCGAAGGTGATGGCGAACTTGCCGTCGGCCAGCGCGCCGTCGCCGCTGCTGCGGTCTTCCAGGCGCAGCCAGCGGTAGGCGGTGGGCTGGATCTGGGTCTGCTGTTCTGCGGCGTAGCTGAACTCGACCTTGTCACCGGCAGCGCTGAAGCGCTGCGGCGCGCTCACGCGGTAGCGGGCGGCGCCGCGCTCGATGAGGATTTCCTTGCTGGTCTTCACGCGGTACGCGGCGCCATCGCTGGCGAACACGGTGAGCATGTAGCGGCTGGGCTTCTCCGCCGCCGGCAGGTCCAGCGCCGCGCGGCCCTGGGCGTCGGTGGTGATCTGCGCGCTGGACAGCTCCACTGGGAACTGGCCGAGGTACTGCAGTTCGTTGTCCACCATGGACAACTGCTGGGCGCGCAGGCTCAGCTCCAGGCGCGCGTTGGCCACCGGCTTGCCGTCGGGGTAGAGCAGGATCAGGTTGCCCTTCACCGGCTCGCCGGTCTTGAAGTCCGGCTTGGCGAGGTCGAGGGAAATCTCGAAGTGCGGCTTGATGTACTCGGCAACACGGAAGGCGCTGCTGTAGGTCTGGTCGCGGTAGTCGAAGCGCAGCTCGTAGCCGCCGGCCACGGCGTTGGCCGGCAGCTGGAAGCGGCCGCTGGTGCCGCTCTTGGCGTCGTACTTGAGATCCAGCGTCTGCAGCGTGGTGCCGGCGGCGTCGATCACCGACAGGCGCAGCGGGGCAGCTTGCGGAGCCTGCGATTCGCGGGAGTTCTTGAACTCGCGGCCGACAATCTTCAGCGATACCCAGTCACCCGGACGGTACAGCGGCCGGTCGGTGAAGGCGTAGAGCTTGGTGTCGTAGATTTCGCTGTCGTAATAGAAGTTCTCGGAGACGAAGACACCGCCCTCCTCATCCTCACCGATCACGAAGGAGCGCTCCGGGCTGACGTGCTGCAGGCGCAGCAAGCCATTGGCGTCGCTGCTGCCGCTGCTCATCACGCCCAGGCCGTCAGTCCACAGTACCTTGGCGCCGCCCACCGGCGTGCCTTCATGCTTGCGCGCGGTCCAGACCAGCAGCTCGTTGCCGGCGATCTTGCTCACCGCAACGCTGTTGGAGACGAACACCACGGTGGTGGCGCGGTATTTGCCGACCAGCGCCTCGACCAGATAGAGGCCGGGTTTCAACTTGCCCAGCGGCACGTAGACGTTGCCCGGCGCGACGTTGATGAATTCGCTGGAGGAGCCGGCCAGGGTGACTTCCTTAGGCGGCTGGATCGGCTTGGCGTCCCACAGCGGATAGCGGAACTGGCTGACCATCGGCAGGCCGGGGATCGGCGCGTATTGCGGCTGGGCGTCATACGGCGTCGGGGCGCGCATGGCATTGCCCATCTTCAGCTCGGGCACCACTTCGGTGACCTGCTGGCGTGACTCGTAGGAGAAGGTCCGCTGCATCACCCGACGCGACTTGCGGTACCAGTTGTCCCACAGGTAAGCCAGCGTGTTGGACAGGCCCTCGCCCTTGAACTGCCCCTCGGACAGCACGCGGTGCAGGTTCTTCTGGCGCTTGAGGAAGTCCAGCGGCTGGTCGATACGGTAGACGCGGATGTCCGCTCCGCCGTAAGGCTCCATGCGGTAGCGACGGTAGTCGCGGCCCGGCGCTTCCAGGCGCACCTTGGCCACTTCGTCGGAAGCGAAGCTGGAGTCGGCCAGCAGGAAGAACGACTCGCCGGCCATGGGCGTGTAGTTGCTCGCCGGAACGTCGTCGTCCGCCCGCGCAAGTGTGGGTGCGGCGGCGATCAGGCCGGCGCAGGCCAGGGCTGCGGCAATTCCGCGCAGCGCGTTCATCGGGTCAGGAAGGACAAGCGATAGACGCCGATAAAGTTGGGATTGGATTCGTCGGGTATCCATCGGGTGTCCTTCCATGTCATGAGTTGTTGCAGGCTGACCGAGCGCATGCCGTTGTCGGTCGCCGTACGAGTGCCGGTGTGATAAGCGATGTCGCGGCCCATCCAGATCATCAGATGCTGGTCATCGCCCTGGTCGAAGAACATAAGGTCGCCGGGGCGCGCCTGGTTGAGGTCGCGGCCAACCAGCTGGCTGTTGTACTGAATGAGTTTGATCGCATTGACGTAGGGGCCGGTCTTGCCACCGCCCTGCTGCCAGCTCTGCGCGAGGTTGCGCTGCGCGTCGGTAAGCTCCAGCTCCGGCGGCAGGTAGCGGTTGGACATGCCGTTGGCGCGCAGCCACTTGGCGTCGTGAACCTTCAGCGCCTCGTTGGCAGCGAAGCGCACCAGGCCCGCGCAGTCCTGCTGGTACCAGCGCGGGTTCGGCCCACGGCGCAGTTGTTCCTCGGCGATGCGCACGAACCAGGCGCGGAACACCTGGGTCTGCTGCGCATCCAGTGCCGGCTCAGCCGCATGCGCCAGCGTGGCGACAAGCAGACCGGCGAGCAGTGTGAGGGGTTTGCGGATCACAGCGCCTTCCAGTCCAGCGGCAGCCACTCCCATTCGCCGCTCGGCTCGCTGCCGGCCGGCAGGGTCAAGGCGTAGGAGCCGTTACCGGCGAGGGTCTTCAGGCGTGGCAGGAGCAGCGTATCGGCGGCGTTGCGGAACACCGGCTCGAGGTCCTGCGGCAGGCTGTCGAGGGTTTCGCGCTTGAGCAGCTCGGACAGCGTCTTGGGCGCCAGGTAGGCCGGCACCAATGCATCCTTGGGCAGCACGTCGGCCAGCGGCGGGTAGCGCTTGGCCAAGGTATTGCGCGCCTTGTCGAGGAGCTTGTCGTCGATGGAGAACAGCAGGGTGTTGCCATCGCGCAGCAGGCTGACACGGAAGAAACCGTTGCCGCTGACCTGGTCGGGATTCTCCGCCGCGCTGGCCGGGTACTGGCCGAAGCGCGAGCTGACCTGGCGCTGCCAGAGGCGACCATCGCCTTCGGCACGACTTTCCACCTCGAAGGCGCCCGCCTCCACATTGGCTTCGTAGGCGCCGATCATGCTGCCGAACAGCTTGCCCAGTTGATCGTCCAGCTCGGGGCTGGCGGGTGCGTCGAGCTTCACCGCGAGCAGCGGCGAGTGCAGGCGCGACTCCGGGTACCAGCAGAGGCCGGCGGCACCGGAGAGATGCTCGGAGAAGGCGGCGGCCATCTTCTGCTCGGCGCCCAGCTTGACCAGCATGTTGTCGTACAGCCCCGGCGTGACCGGAAGAGCAACGCAGGCGCTGGCTCCCATGGGCATGGCCTGCCAGACGGGGGTGAAATCCAGGTCCGGCTGACGTGCCACCTCATTGAGCGCCAGGTAGCTGTGCCAACCGTCCTTGCCCTGCTCGAAGCGCACACCGGCGAAGGTCGGGATCAAGCGCTGGTAGCCCATGGCGAGCACGCCGGCGCTCAGGGTAATACGCTGCTTCAGCTCGCCGCGCGGCTCCAGGGCGAAGTCCTTGGCGAACAGCGGCTCGCCCTCCAGCGCACTGCCCAGGTCCTTGGCAACTGCCGCATCGGGCTCACCGAGGTTGTCGTAGTCCGGATTGGGGAAGAGCATCTTCGGGTTCGACAGCACCAGCATCTGGTCGCCACGGGAGACGAACAGCAAGGTCTTCTCCGCGCCGTAGCGCAGGCTGTAGACCGGCGTGGCGGCGCCTTTCACCTGGATCTCCGAGATCTTCTTCAGTTGGGTATCGTCGGCAGCCACCTTGGCCAGCGGCTCCAGGACCTTGGCCAGGCCACCGCGCTTGAGGACCACCATGAAGTCGCGCAGGCGGCCATCGGCGCCGCGCCACAGGGCGACCTGGGCCGGCTGGTCGAGCAGTTCCTCGATCACGCTGTCCTTCAGGGTCAGGTCATGCTCGTAGACGATGCGCCGCAGCGTGCCGGTCAGGCCCAGGCGGTCGGCGTTATTCTCGTAGTAGAAGACGAAATCCTCGGTCAGCACGTCGCGCAGCAACGGCACTTCCAGCACCGCTTTGGGCAACTGGCTGAGGGAGGCGCTTTCGATCAACGCGTCCGGGCGCTTGAGGTCGCGCACCACCTCCGGGCTTTCCGGCGCCTCCAGGGTGCCCACCGGTGCCGAGTGGAAGGCGGGGATCAGGCCGAAGGCCAGGGCCAGGCCGCCGGCGACCAGTGCGGCAGCCACCACACCGATGGCGATCAGCGGCCCACGGCGCGGCGCTTGTGCTGCCGGCGGCGTCGGAGTGCTGTCTTGACTGCTGGAGGGCGTATTGTCGCTCATGGATCGCTTGTCCCGTGTCATCCCTGCGAGGGGCGAATTCAGTAATTGAAGGTCTTCACCAGCACCAGATCACCGATGGTGCGCATGGGCACCACGAAGGTCTCGCGCTTCTCGTTGACGGTATTTTCGTTGAACACCAGGTTGATCTCGGCGGTGATCACGTCCTGCTCATGATTGCCTTCCTGGAAGTTGTATCCCTGGCTGGCGCTGTAGTTGCCCCAGTAGTTCACATAGACCAGGTAGGTGCCGTGCAGCGGCGCGGCCATGGTGAACATTTCCGGGCCTGGGCCGTCGACCCCGTCGGGGTCCAGGCCCCCGCCGTTGCTCAGGCGCGGGTTGGCCCAGAAGGCATGCTGGCCGTCGGGCGTGACGATATGCAGGTCGAGTTCGGCCTTGGGGTCGTTCCAGCCCAGTGCCAGGCGGATGCGCGGCGGGATGCGAGCGTTGTTGGCTTCATAGAACTGCACGCGCTTGAGGGATTTGCCCTGGTCACTGCTGACCGCGACGCTGTTGCTACCGGCGCCGAAGTTGTAGGGGCGCACGAACTTGCCTTCGGCGTCGGTGTAGAGCGGGAGCGGATTGCCGTTGACCACCAGGCGCTGGGCACGATCGACGCCGGAGACTTCGCGCAGGTGCCCTTCGATCAGGCTGCGGCCACGAACACCGCCACGGTCGATGGGAGGCGTGGGATAGGCCACGCGCGGCACGCTGGGATCATCGGTCAGGCCGGAGTAACGCCAGCCGGCAGTGGGGCTGGAAAGGTCCGCACCCGGCGCGGCAGCGACCGTCGCAGCCAGGAGACTGGCTGACAGAACAAAGACGGCACGAACCATCCGACGCGTGAGCTGCATGAACATTCCTTGATCGTGCATAGCGGGGGAGCCAAATGTAACCGGTCTTGTCGACGTGCGGAACGACCTTCGCATGACCGTGCGACGCAGGACGATCTTTCAGAAATTTCCTACAAACCGATTGGCTTTTGGCGCACCCCGATTGGAGAGTCTCGCCTTCCACCGAGTCACATCCAGCCGCCCCATTGCAGGACGAAGATGCCGACGTTGGTGGTCAGCGCCGCCACCAGGGTGGTGATGACGATGATCGACGCCGCCAGTTCGTGGTTGCCATTCGCCGCACGGGCCATGACATAGCTGGCCGCCGCCGTGGGGCTGGCGAAATAGAGGAAGAGCACGCCCAGTTCTGCGCCGCGGAACCCCAGCAACCAGGCTGCAGTGGTGCAGATCAGCGGCAGCCAGATCATCTTCATCAGGCTCGCGCTGATCGCCAGACCACCACTCTCACGCAGGGAAGCCAGCGACAGGGTGCCGCCGATGCACACCAACGCCAGCGGCAGGGTCATCTGGGCAAAGTAGTCGGCCGAGGTCAGCAGCCACGTCGGCAGGCCGATACCGAACCAGGAAAACGGCAGCGCGGCCAGCACACTGATGATCAGCGGATTACAGATGACGTTGCGGGCGATGCTCAGCGGGTCGGACTTCATGCTCGGGCTGTAGATCGCCAGCACCACTGAGGACAGCGTGTTGTAGCAGAGGATCACCAGGGCTGCGAGGACTGAGCCGAGCGCCAGGCCATGGTCACCATAGAGGCTGGTGGCCAGCGCCAGACCGATGATGCCGTTGTTGCCGCGGAACGAGCCCTGCACGTAGACGCCGCGCTCGGCACGCGGCACTCGCCAGGCCGCCCAACCCCAGGCCAGCAGGAAGCCCGCCAGGGTCGCTGCGCAGAAATACAACAGTACCTCGGGGCGCGCCGCGCTATGCAGGTCGGAGTGATATATGCCGAGGAACAGCATCGCCGGCATGGTGGCGTTGAACACCAGTGCCGAGGCGGTCTGGATGAATTCCGGATTGATCGCCCCGACGCGGCGCAACAGCACGCCCAGGAACAGCATGGCGAAGACCGGGGCGGTGATGGCGAAGGTCTGGAGCAGCAGGGCAAGCATGGGAAGCAGGCATCAGGGCGACGGGGGCAGAATCATAGCAAGCTATGTACCCGCCCCACAGGATGAATCACACCTGCGCGTCGGTCGCTTCGCCCCAGAGCGGCGCCGGCAGTTCCAGCGGTTTGGGCGACTCGCCTTCGGCCAGGCGAGTCAGCTTGCCGTCCACGGTGGCGCCGTTCTCCATGCTCAACTGGCGATACTGGATATTGCCGACCACGCGTGCATTGGAGTGCAGCTCCAGCAGGTGTTCGACATACAGGTCACCAATGATGGTCCCATCGATCAGCGCGTCGTAACTGCTGACATTCCCCTCGATCCGACCTTCCGCACTGAGCGCCAGCAGGCTGGCGGCGCCGGGCTTGTGGCAGACATTGCCTTTCACGGTACCGAGAATCTTCAGGCCATCCTGGAACTGCATATCGCCGACCAGATCGACGTTGCCCGAGAGCAGGCTGGAGAACTTGTCCACCGACACCTGCGGGCCTTTCTTCTTGCTGTTGCTGAACATCGCAATTCCTCGCGCGTACTACTTGCCAGGTTTCTGCTGGCGGTAGAAGGCCAGCTCAGTCTTGAGTTTCTTGATTTCGGCGGACATCGAATCGATGCGCTGCATCAGCTGTTCTCGATTGGCGCGGTCCTCGTCGCCCTGCAGGCGTTTGTCCTCCAGTTCGGCGGTCAACTGCTCGACCTGCACACGCAGCGCCTGGAGTTCATCAGCCTGTACACGGCCCGCCACCTCACCCTGGTGGCGCATCAGCCAGACGCCCGCCAGCGCCGCTGCCAGCAAGAGAACCAGGAGCAAGGCCGCGCGGCCCAACGCCGCGGAACCACGAGGAACATGGGGGCGGTGCTCGGCGCGCAGCAGGTCGCGGGTGGAGGGCTTCCTAGTCCGAGGCCATACCATCGCTATCGATCTCCATGCCTCCCAGAGAGAGGAAGTTCTGTGGGTCGACGAATTCGCCGTGGTAAAGCACTTCGAAATGCAGGTGCGGCCCCGTGGAGCGGCCGGTGGAACCCACCTTGGCAATTTCCTGCCCCGGCAGCACTACGTCGCCCACTTTCACCAGCAGTTTCGAGGCGTGGGCATAGCGCGTGACCAGGCCGTTGCCATGGTCAATCTCCACGCGATTGCCATAGGAGGGATTCGGCCCTGCGACGATGACGCGTCCACCAGCGGCCGCATGGATCGGGCTGCCGGTCGGCGCCGAGAAGTCCTGGCCGGAGTGGAACGCCAGGTGGTGATTGAAGGGGTCGAGCCGGTTGCCGAAAGGCGACCCCAGGCGCGCCTGCTCCATCGGGCGACGGGCGGGAATGGCCATGAAGTCGGCGTTGCGCCGCGCCACCTGGTCCATCAACAGGTCGAATACCCGGCGCAGGCATTTTGCCGAGCGCTCGCTCCGCTCCAGATCGACGTCGGAAGCGGGCAGCGGTTCTGCACAAGGGCGCGGTGGCAGCAGGATGCCGCCTTTGCCCTTGGTGGTCGGCGCCTGGGGCTTTGGCGCGAGCTCAGGGTCGACCTTGGACAGTTTGCGCGCGATTTCCTCGTGGCTGTCGACGGCCTTGAGCAGGTAAGTGGCGTCTTTCTCCAGCACTTGCAGGCGACCGGCCAGCTCCCCTATCCGCTCCGCTGCGAAACGCTCGGCGGAATCATCTTCCGAGGGGGCGGGTACGCTCGCGACGACGGGCATCGGCACCGGCTCGACGTTGGTCCGGCCCACCCAGACACCGACCACGAAGGCCACCACAGCGAATAGCAGCGCCGTGCAGCCGGCCACCAGCAGGAACCGGCGCCGATCGATCAGCTGCAGGTCCGAACGGGTCAATGCCTGCCGAGTTGGTGAAAGGAAGCTCATGGGAGGTACCGTTGAATCTTTCGAAACCCGATCCTGGTCGGACCGGGCTGCACAGGGTACCTGTTATTGAAAGCTTCGCAGCGGCGAAACACTGAAAAATGTAAATAAATAAGAAGAAATCATCCCATCTGAGAAGACTTTCAGATGTTTCCCACTAACACCTTCACAGTATCCCAGTGAATCAAACTGCCACTACACCGGCAGAACAGCCTCGATCTCCTGCAATCGATGGTCTTCCAGGCGCAGCTGGCGCGGGTGGAATCGTTTCAGGCTGAGACGGTGGCCAATGCTGACCAGGGTGACGCCTGGCAATTGGTCCAGCAGCACCTGGTAGAGCGCAGCTTCGTCGGTTTCGTCCAGTGCGGAAGTCGCCTCGTCGAGGAATAACCACTGCGGCGCATAAAGCAGTGCACGGGCGATGGCCAGACGCTGCTGCTCGCCCGGAGACAGCACACGCTGCCAATGGTCGGCTTCACCCAGGCGCGGCACCAGCGAATCCAGGCGGCACAGGTGCAGCACCTGTTTCAGTTGCTCGGGATCGTGACGATCGCCCTGCTCCGGATAGCAGAGCGCCTCGGCGAGGGTGCCGATGGGCAGGTAGGGTTTCTGCGGGACGAACAGACTGCGCGCCTCAGGCATCTGCACAACGCCGCTGCCGTAGCGCCACAGGCCGCTCATGGCGCGCAGCAGGGTGCTCTTGCCACCGCCGGACGGGCCACCGATCAGTACGTGCTCCCCGTTGTTGATCGCCAGGCTGGTGGGCTGCAGCAGCTCGCGACCGTTGCCCAGGCTCAGGGTAAGGTTCTGCAGTTGCAGCAAGTCGCCGGACTTGCGCACGTCGATGTTCGCCGACTCCTGGGCGATGTCGGCCATGGCTCCGCGGAAGCTCAGCAGACGGTCGCAGGTGGCGCGCCAATTGGCGAGGCTGGCGTACGCATCGATGAACCAGCTCAGGCCGTCCTGCACGTTGCCGAAGGCGGAGTTGATCTGCATGAGCTCGCCGAGTTGGATCTTGCCGGCGAAATAACGCGGGGCGGCGACCACCAGGGGGAAGATGATGGCGATCTGGGCATAGCCGGAGCTGAAGAAGGTCAAGCGCTTCTGCACCTTCATCAGCTCCCAGAAGTTGCCCCAGACATTGCGGAAGCGCGTCATCAGCCGTTCGTTCTCGTTGGCCTCGCCGTTGTACAGGGCGATGCTCTCGGCATTCTCGCGCACCCGGACCAGGCCGAAACGCAGATCCGCCTCGAAGCGCTGTTGCTGGTTGTTCAGGGTGATCAGGCGGCGCGCGATCAGGTGCGTCAGCCAGCTGCCAACCGCCGCGTAGAGCAGCGCTGCCCAGAACATGTAGCCGGGAATGGTGATGCCGAGGATTTCGATGCTGCCGGAAACGCCCCAGAGGATGACCGAGAAGGACACCAGGCTGACGACGTTGCGGATCAGGCCAAGACCCAGGGTCAGGGTGGTATCGGTGAAGTTGTTGAGGTCTTCGGTCAGGCGCTGGTCGGGGTTGTCGGTATGGCCGCGCTGCTCGAGGCGGTAATAGTTCTTGTCGCCCAGCCAGGCGGCGAAGTGCTTCTCCGTCAGCCAGCGGCGCCAGCGGATGGTCAGCATCTGGGTCAGGTAGAGGCGGTAGACGGCGATCAGGATCGCGGCGGCGGCAATGCCGCAGAAGTACAGGACCAGCCGGATGAAGGAGTCGACATCCTTGTTCTGCAGGGCGTTGTAGAAGTCACGGTACCAGCTGTTGAGCCAGACCGAGACGGCCACACCCACCAGCGAGAGGGCGATGACCACGATCAGCAGCAACCAGGCCATGCCCTTCTCTTCGCTGCGCCAGTAAGGCGCGGTGAGGTGCCAGACTCGGTGGAAGAAGCGGCTGCGAACGGCATCGTTCGCGGCGCGGTACTCGGCGCTGTCGGTCATGGAATGGGCTCGCACGGCTGTACATACAAAAAAGGAGCGCTCATTGGCGCTCCTTTGTGTTATCGATCGCTTAACGCCTCACCGGGCGCTTCTGCAGCTTACGTTGCAATGTGCGCCGGTGCATACCCAGCGCTCGGGCAGTCGCGGAGATGTTGCCGTCATGTTCGGCAAGCACGCGCTGGATATGTTCCCACTGCAGGCGGTCGACCGACATGGGGTTTTCCGGCACCAGGGTCTCCAGGTCGGCGTGCTGCGACAGCAGTGCGGTGAGCACATCGTCGGCGTCGGCCGGTTTGCACAGGTAGTTGGTGGCGCCGCGCTTGATGGCTTCCACCGCGGTGGCGATGCTGGAATAGCCAGTGAGGATCACTACGCGCATCTCGGCGTCGAGCTCAAGCAGCTTAGGCAGCAGCACCAGGCCGGAGTCGCCGTCCATCTTCAGGTCCAGCACGGCGTAGTCGGGCAGATCGTCCTTGGCCATGGCCAGGCCTTCCTCGGCGGAGCCGGCGACCGACACCCGCAACCCGCGACGGGCCATGGCGCGGGCCATGACGCGGGTAAAGGTGGCATCGTCGTCCACCAGCAGCAGGTGGGGCTGCTCTTCGCCTTCGAACAGGATCTCTTCGCTCATGGTACTTCCTCGCGGGCGCGGCGATCAGGCCACGCCATAGCTTCTGGGCAGACGCAACTCGGTCAGAGTGCCGCCATCTTCATGGTTATACAACTTCACCGTTCCACCTGCGCGGGTCACGCTGGCCTGGCTCAGGAACAATCCCAGGCCGAACCCCTTGCCCTTGGTGGTGAAGAACGGCTTGCCGAGCTGTTCGGCAATCGCCAGCGGCACGCCCGGGCCCTGGTCGCGGATGCTCAGGCAGATTTCCCCGGCATCCCAGTCCAGGCGGATATCCAGGTCGTCCGGGCAGGCGTCCGTCGCATTATTGAGCAGGTTCAGCAGCGCCTGGCTCAGGTCGGTCGGCGGAGTCATCCGCGGTGCCTTGCCCTTGCCGAGCGTCTGGTAGCGATAGCTCGCCTCCGGGCGCATCAAATGCCAGCGCCGCAGCACCGCTTCGACCCACTCGTTGGCGCCCTGCTCTTCCACCGCCTGGCGACGATCCGCTTCGGCGGCGCGTACCAGGTGCTGCAGGGTGGTCTTGCAAAGCTTGACCTGCTCCTGCAGCAGGGCGAGATCTTCCTGCAACATCGGCTGGTCCGCATTGGTCTGGCGCAATTCCTTGAGCAGTACGCTCATGGTCGCCAGCGGCGTGCCCAGTTCATGGGCGGCGCCGGCGGCCTGGGTGGCCACGGCCAGCAGTTGCTGGTCACGCATGCCTTCCTCGCGACGCTGCGCCTGCAACTGCTCCTGGCGGCGCAGCGACTCGGACATGCGGGCGACGAAGAAGGTGATCAGTGCGGCGGCCAGGGCGAAGCTCAGCCACATGCCATAGATAAGGAGGTTGTCGCGTTGTCCCGCAGCCATCTCCAGCGGGTGGAACCACACCAGCAGCACCGTGTAGCTGGCCAGCGCCAAGCCTGCCAGGGCGATGGTGTAGAGCCATGGCAGGGTCGCGGCGGCGATGGTCAGCGGCACCAGGTAATAAGAGACGAAGGGGTTGCTCGAACCACCGGAGTAGTACAGCAGCACACTGTGGATGACCAGGTCGCAGGCGAGCTGGACGGCGTACTCCAGCTCCGTGACCGGCCACGGGCCGCGCAGGCGCAACGCCGTGCCCAGGCAGAGCACAAGGGAGACACCGAGGGTCACGCCCAGCGCAAGCCAGGGTAGTTGAATCAGTTGGGCCTTGTAGGCGAGCCCGACCGAACCGGCCTGGGCGGCAAGCACGAGAATACGGATGAGCGTCAGATGCAGAAGGTTCTGACGACTGGCGGAAAGCTGGAAAACCGGTGGGCGCATGGTGAATTCCGGAATTTGCGCGAGTATAGCCAAGAGCCCCCTCTCCTTTATGCGGCATAGCGCCACAGCATACTCCAGCGCGGCCCGCGTCGGCCGCCTCGCACCGAAACAATTGGTGACATCCGTCAATAACCCGGATCGGAACGAATCCTCGTCAAAGGGTCTGACAGTCCTCGCCACTGGCTCTACTAAGCTGTGGCCGGGACATTTTCTGGAGCAAGGAGTCATCCATGTCTGTACTGAAGAACCCCTTCACCGCCATCGCCGCCGCTATCGCCCTGTGCGCCACCAGCCTGGGAGCCCTGGCAGACGAACCTCGCTACAACCAGGTTTCGCTGCGCGCCGAGGTCAGCCAGGAAGTTGCCCACGACCTGATGCACGTGACCCTGTTCAGCGAGGGCCAGGCCAGCGATCCGGCCAAGCTGGCCAGCGAGACCACCACCGCGCTGAATGCAGCCGTGGAGCAGGCACGCAAGGTGAAAGGCGTGACCGTCAGCCTGGGCAGCCGCAACAGCTACCCGGTGTATGACGACAAGGGCCAGAAGATCACGGCCTGGCGCGAGCGCGCGGAAATCCGTCTGGAGAGCACCGACTTCGCCGCCCTCTCGCAACTCACCGCCGACCTGCTGGGCAAGTTGAAGATGGGCAGCATGGACTTCAGCATCGCCGACGCCACTCGCGCGAAGAACGAGGACGCGATGATGAAGGGCGCCGTGGATGCCTTCAAGGCCCGCGCCCAGGTACTCACCGACGCGCTCGGCGGCAAGGGCTACAGGCTGGTCAGCCTGAGCCTGAACACCTCCGGCGCGCCACGGCCGATGCCGGTGATGCGCATGGCCGCCGCCAAGTTCGCCTCCATGGATTCGGCACCGGCGCAGGAAATCGAAGCCGGCACCAGCCAGGTCACCGTCAGCGCCGACGGCACGATTGAGGTGCAGATGCCGTAACACCTACGGCCTTTTCCAGCGCGGCGCCTTGGGGGACCGGGGCGCCGCCGCTCGACCGCACGGTTCCCATTGTCGAAATTGCGACATTCCCTTGCACCCGCGTCACAACTTCTACACTCATCCCGGTTAGACGCTTGCACCCGGCATGTGCCGTGCGTAGCTTCACGCAACGCAGCTCACGAGGCTGCCCCTCGATGACAACCAGAATAAACAGAGGTCCCAATGCGTAAGAACGCCGTCATCCGCGCCATGATTGCCGCTGGGCTGATCGCCAGCGCTCCGCTCGCCCACGCCGCCAACAACCTGGTCTACTGCTCCGAAGGCAGCCCCGCGGGCTTCGACCCCGGCCAGTACACCACCGGCACCGACTTCGATGCCTCGGCGGAAACCGTGTTCAACCGCCTCACCCAGTTCGAGCGCGGCGGCACCCAGGTCATCCCGGGCCTGGCAGAAAAGTGGGACGTATCCGATGACGGCAAGACCTACACTTTCCACCTGCGCTCCGGCGTGAAGTTCCACACCACCGACTACTTCAAGCCGACCCGCGAGTTCAACGCCAACGACGTGCTGTTCACCTTCAACCGCATGCTCGACAAGAACCATCCGTTCCGTAAGGCGTACCAGACCGAATTCCCCTACTTCACCGACATGGGCATGGACGCGAACATCGCCAAGGTGGAGAAGGTCGACGACAAGACCGTCAAGTTCACCCTCAACGAAGTTGACGCGGCGTTCATCCAGAACCTCGCCATGAGCTTCGCCTCGATCCAGTCCGCCGAATACGCCGACCAGTTGCTCAAGCAGGGCAAGGCCAGCGACATCAACCAGAAGCCCATCGGCACCGGCCCGTTCGTGTTCAATCGCTACCAGAAGGACGCGATGATCCGCTTCAAGGCCAACCCGGACTACTGGAACAAGGGTGAGGTGAAGATCGACAACCTGATCTTCGCCATCAACACCGACGCCTCGGTGCGCATGGCATGCAGAAGCTCAAGGCCAACGAGTGCCAGATCACCCTCTTCCCGCGCCCGGCCGACCTGGAGGCGCTGAAGAAGGACCCGAACCTGAACATGCCGTCTCAGCCGGGCTTCAACCTCGGCTACATCGCCTACAACGTCCTGCACAAGCCGTTCGACAAGCTCGAAGTGCGCGAGGCGCTGGACATGGCGGTGAACAAGAAGGCGATCATCGACGCCGTCTACCAGGGCGCTGGCCAGCTCGCCGTGAACGGCATGCCGCCGACCCAGTGGTCCTACGACGACAGCATCAAGGACGCCGGCTACAACCCGGAGAAGGCCAAGGAGCTGCTGAAGAAGGCCGGCGTCGCCGAAGGCACCGAGATCACCCTGTGGGCCATGCCGGTGCAGCGCCCATACAACCCCAACGCCAAGCTGATGGCCGAGATGCTGCAGTCCGACTGGGCCAAGGTCGGCATCAAGGCGAAGATCGTCACCTACGAGTGGGGCGAGTACATCAAGCGCGCCAAGGGCGGCGAGCACGACGCCATGCTGATCGGCTGGAGCGGCGACAACGGTGACCCGGACAACTGGCTGGGCACCCTCTACGGCTGCGATGCCGTGGACGGCAACAACTTCTCCAAATGGTGCGACCCGGCCTACGACAAGCTGATCAAGGATGCCAAGCGCACCCCGGACCAGGCCAAGCGCACCGAGCTGTACAAGCAGGCCCAGCACATTCTCAAGGAGCAGGTGCCGATCACCCCGATCGCCCACTCCACCGTGTACCAGCCGATGCGCAAGACGGTGCAGGACTTCAAGATCAGCCCGTTCGCGCTGAACTCGTTCTACGGCGTCGGCGTCGGCAAGTAAGGCCAATGGCCGCCGGCAACCGCCGGCGGCCAAAGCCCCGACCGCCAGCCCCATGCCCAGCCATTTCCGCAAACGGCTCTCCGGGATGATCCTGGCGAGCCTGCTCGGCTGCACCTCGGCATTCGCCCAGCCCCTGGTGGTCTGCACCGAGGCCAGTCCCGAGGGCTTCGACATCACCCAGTACACCGCCGCGACCACCGCCGATGCTTCCGCCGAGACGGTCTTCGAGCGCCTGGTGCAGTTCGCCCCCGGCAGTACCCGCGTGGTACCTGCGTTGGCAGAGAGCTGGGAGATAAGCGACGACGGACTGCAGTACACCTTCGCCCTGCGCCAGGGCGTGAAATTCCACAGCACCGACTACTTCACGCCGACTCGCGGGTTCAACGCCGACGATGTGCTCTGGAGCTTCCAGCGCCAGCTCGACCCGAAGCACCCATGGAACAGGCTGGCCCCGCGCGGCTTTCCCTATGCCGAGGCAATGGGCCTGCCCGGCCTGATCGGCGCGGTGGAAAAGCTCGACGACTACCACGTGCGCTTTACCCTCAGGCATCCCGAGGCGCCCTTCCTCGCCGACCTCGCGATGGGTTTCGCCTCCATTTATTCCGCCGAGTACGGTGACCTGCTGCTGGCTGCCGAGAAGGCCGACCAGCTGAACAACCTGCCCATCGGCACCGGCCCCTTCATCTTCCAGCGCTACCAGAAGGACGCTCAGGTGCGCTTCACCGCCAACCCTGATTACTGGGGCGGCAAGCCGAAGATCGACCGCCTGCTGCTGGCGATCACTCCCGACCCGAACGTACGCATCCAGAAGGTCAAGGCCGGCGACTGCCAGATAGCTGTCTACCCCAAGCCCACCGACGTGCCCGCGCTGCGCCAGGACCCGAAACTCAAGGTCGAGGAACTGGACTCCCTGCTGGTCGCCTACGTCGGCATCAATACCCGGCACAAGCCGCTGGACGATGTGCGCGTGCGCCAGGCGATCAATCTCGCCTTCGACCGCGATGCCTACCTGCGCGCACAGTTCGGCGAAGGTGCCGCAACGCTGGCTGTGGCGCCCTATCCGCCGACACTGTGGGGTTCCGATCCGCAGCTCAAGGTCTGGCCCCACGACCCGGCGCGCGCCAGGCAACTGCTGGAAGAAGCCGGCATCAAGCCCGGCCTGAAACTGTCGATCTGGACCCGCCCCGGCGGCGGCCCGACCAACCCCAACCCCGGCATCGGCGCGCAGATGCTGCAGGACGACCTGGGCAGGATCGGCATCCAGGCGGACATCCGCGTCTTCGAATGGGGCGAGCTGATCAAGCGCGCCAAGCAGGGCGAGCACGACCTGATCTTCATGGGCTGGGCCGGCGACAATGGCGACCCGGACAACTTCCTCACGCCGAACCTGTCCTGTGCGGCGGCGAAAAGCGGCGAGAACCAGGCCGGCTGGTGCAATGCGGAGTTCGACGAACTACTGCGCAAGGCCCGCGCCATTACCGACCAGGAAACCCGCGCGGACCTCTACCGCCAGGCGCTGGCGGTCTACCAGCGCGAGGCGCCGTGGATCGCCCTGGCCTACCCGAAGCAGTTCGCCGTGGTGCGGCCTGGCGTAACAGGCTTTACCCTGAGCCCGCTGGGTTCGAACAATTTTTCCCGTGTGCAGCTACAGGGCTCGCCGGGACCATAACGACAAGGACCAGACCTCAAAAGGGTCGATGTCGACAAGAACGGACCGCCCATGACGCGGCCCAACCGTGACCATCCCATGTGGAGAACTCCCCACAATGCTGTCCTTCATTGCCCGGCGCTTCGGGTTACTGATACCGACCTTCTTCGGCGTCACCCTGCTCACCTTTGCGCTGATCCGCCTGATTCCGGGCGACCCCGTGGAAGTGATGATGGGTGAACGCCGCGTCGACCCGCAGATGCACGCCGAGGCCATGCACCGCCTGGGCCTCGACAAGCCGCTTTACCAGCAGTACCTCGACTACATCGGCAACCTCGCCCAGGGCAACCTCGGCGAATCGCTGACCACCCGCGACAGCGTCTGGCACGAATTCCTCACCCTGTTCCCCGCCACCCTCGAACTGTCGCTGGCGGCCCTGCTGTTCGCCGGCGTCTTCGGCCTGCTCGCCGGGGTGATCGCGGCGCTCAAGCGCGGCTCGCTGTTCGACCACGGGGTGATGACCATCTCCCTGGCCGGCTACTCGATGCCGATCTTCTGGTGGGGCCTGATCCTCATCATGCTGTTCTCCGTGAGCCTGGGCTGGACGCCGGTGTCCGGGCGCCTCGACCTGCTCTACGACATCGAGCCGAAAACCGGCTTCATGCTCATCGACACCCTGCTCTCGGATGAAGACGGCGCCTTTATCGATGCCGTGCGCCACCTGATCCTGCCGGCCATCGTGCTGGGCACCATCCCGCTGGCGGTGATCGCCCGGATGACCCGCTCCTCGATGCTCGAAGTGCTGCGCGAGGACTACGTGCGCACCGCCCGCGCCAAGGGTCTGTCGCCAGCGCGCGTGGTGTTCGTGCACGCCCTGCGCAACGCCATGATCCCGGTGCTCACCGTGTTCGGCCTGCAGGTCGGCACGCTGCTGGCCGGCGCGGTCCTGACCGAAACCATCTTCTCCTGGCCCGGCATCGGCAAATGGCTGATCGACGCCATCGGCCGCCGCGACTACCCGGTGGTGCAGAACGGCATCCTGCTGGTGGCGACCCTGGTGATCCTGGTGAACTTCATCGTGGACATCCTCTACGGCCTCGCCAACCCACGCATCCGCCACCAACGCTGAGAAACTGCCCATGGCCTGCTGCGCGTCGGCGATACAGCGTCAGACTCCACCGATAAATGCTCATTTGCTTCATGCAAACTGCGCTTTCTCGGCGGACTCTTCCTCGTCTCGCTCCAGCTCGCGAGGCCCTGAGCAGCTTCTACGGAGCTTGCAATGAATACAGATTCTCTTACTCCCGCCAGCGACCCGAGCCTGGTCTACCCCTCCCCGCTGAAAGAATTCTGGCACGCCTTTTCGCGCAACAAGGGCGCGGTCGGCGGCCTGCTGTTCATGCTGGTCATCGTGTTCTGCGCGCTGTTCGCGCCCTGGGTCGCGCCCCATGATCCGAGCGAGCAGTTCCGCGACTTCCTGCTCACCCCGCCGCTCTGGCTCGAAGGTGGCAACGCGCAGTTCCTGCTGGGCACCGACGAGTTGGGCCGCGACCTGCTCTCGCGCCTGATGCACGGCGCGCGGCTGTCGCTGATGATCGGCCTGACTTCGGTGTTGATCTCGATGATCCCCGGCATCTTCCTCGGCCTGCTCGCCGGCTTCTCGCCGACCCGCCTTGGCCCGGTGATCATGCGCCTGATGGACATCATGCTGGCGCTGCCCTCGCTGCTGCTGGCGGTGGCCATCGTCGCCATCCTCGGCCCGGGCCTGATCAATACCGTGATCGCCATCGCCATCGTCTCGCTGCCGGCCTACGTGCGCCTGACCCGCGCCGCGGTCATGGGCGAACTGAACCGCGACTACGTCACCGCCTCGCGCCTGGCGGGTGCCGGCACCCTGCGCCTGATGTTCGTCACCGTGCTGCCCAACTGCATGGCGCCGCTGATCGTGCAGGCCACCCTGAGCTTCTCCTCGGCGATCCTCGACGCCGCCGCATTGGGCTTCCTCGGCCTGGGCGTGCAACCGCCGACGCCCGAGTGGGGCACCATGCTGGCCTCCGCGCGCGACTATATCGAGCGCGCCTGGTGGGTCGTCTCGCTGCCCGGCCTGACCATCCTGCTCAGCGTGCTGGCGATCAACCTGATGGGCGACGGCCTGCGCGATGCGCTGGACCCGAAGCTGAAGAATGCGGCGTGAGGAGCATGCAGATGGATACCCCCGTGCTCTTCGTAGGACTGAAGCGTCCCTCTCGTTCCCACAAGAAGAACAAAAGCCTGATGGAGACCGCCGTATGAGCCTCCTCGACCTGCGCAATCTTTCGGTGCGCTTCGGCGACCGCAATGCCATCCCGGTAGTGGATGGCCTCGACCTCTCGGTGGACAAGGGTGAAGTCCTGGCCATCGTCGGCGAATCCGGCTCCGGCAAGTCGGTGACCATGATGGCCCTGATGGGCCTGATCGACGCCCCCGGCATCATCACCGCCGACACCATGCAGTTCGACGGCATCGACATGCTGCGTCTGAAAGGCCGCGAGCGTCGGCGCATCGTCGGCAAGGACATCGCCATGGTCTTCCAGGACCCGATGACAGCCCTCAACCCCAGCTTCACCGTCGGCTACCAGATCGAGGAAGTGCTCAAACTGCACCTCGGCCTGCGCGGCAAGGCCCTTCGCCAGCGCGCCCTGGAGCTGCTCGAACGGGTGGAAATCCCCGGCGCCGCCCAACGCCTGGACGCCTACCCGCACCAGTTGTCCGGCGGCATGAGCCAGCGCGTCGCGATCGCCATGGCGATTGCCGGCGAGCCCAAGCTGCTGATCGCCGACGAGCCGACCACCGCGCTGGACGTGACCATCCAGGCGCAGATCATGGAGCTGCTGCTGAACTTGCAGCGCGACCAGGGCATGGCGCTGATCCTGATCACCCACGACCTCGCCGTGGTCGCCGAGACCGCCCAGCGCGTCTGCGTGATGTACGCGGGCCAGGCGGTGGAGATCGGCCAGGTGCCGGCATTGTTCGACCTGCCGACCCATCCCTATACCGAAGCGCTGCTCAAGGCGATCCCGGAACACAGTGCCGGTGAAGAGCGCCTGGCTACCCTGCCCGGCATCGTTCCCGGCAAATACGATCGCCCTCAGGGCTGCCTGCTGTCGCCACGCTGTCCCTACGTGCAGGACAACTGCCGCAGCGTACGCCCGGCGCTGGAAGCCCATGAGCGCGGCGCTGTGCGCTGCTTCTACCCGCTCAACCTGAACACCGAGGTGGCCCGATGAACGCCGTTCTGACCGCCCGCGACCTGACCCGTCACTACGAAATCTCCCAGGGCCTGTTCAAGCCCCACGCCCTGGTCCGCGCGCTCAACGGCGTGTCCTTCGACCTGCTGGCCGGCAAGACCCTGGCCGTGGTCGGCGAATCCGGCTGCGGCAAGTCCACGCTCGCCCGCGCGCTGACCCTGATCGAAGAACCCACCTCCGGCTCGCTGCAGATCGCCGGCCAGGAAGTGAAAGGCGCCAACCACGAGCAGCGCAAACAGTTGCGCCGCGACGTGCAGATGGTCTTCCAGAACCCCTACGCCTCGCTCAACCCGCGGCAGAAGATCGGTGACCAGTTGGCCGAACCGCTGGTGATCAACACCAGCCTCTCCCGCAGCGAACGCCGCGAGCGCGTGCAGGCGATGATGAAGCAGGTCGGCCTGCGCCCCGAGCACTACCAGCGCTACCCGCACATGTTCTCCGGCGGCCAGCGCCAGCGCATAGCCCTGGCCCGCGCGATGATGCTGCGGCCCAAGGTGCTGGTGGCGGACGAACCGACCTCCGCGCTGGATGTGTCGATCCAGGCCCAGGTGCTCAACCTGTTCATGGACCTGCAGCAGGAGTTCGGCACCGCCTACGTGTTCATCTCCCACAACCTCGCCGTGGTCCGCCATGTCGCTGACGATGTGCTGGTGATGTACCTCGGCCGCCCGGCGGAAATGGGCCCGGCGGACAAGCTCTACGAGCGCCCGCTGCATCCCTACACCCAGGCGCTGCTCTCGGCCACCCCGGCGATCCACCCCGACCCGAGCAAGCCGAAGATCAAGATCCAGGGCGAGCTCCCCAACCCTCTCAACCCGCCCAGCGGCTGCGCCTTCCACAAGCGCTGCCCCTACGCGACCGAGCGCTGCAGGACCGAGGTACCGGAGCTGCGGCTGCTGGATGAGCGACAAGTCGCCTGTCATCACGCCGAGCAGTTCCTGAACTGATGCGAAACGGGCCGGTCATAGGCCGGCCCTCTTTCGGATACAGCTGCGTCCTACAGCGTAGCGGGAACAGGCCTACGGCCTGATCCAGAACGTCCCGCTAGGGTGGCGTCCCGCCACTGTCCCGCACCGCAGTGGCCGTTATCCACAGGGCCACACTCCACATGCTGCTGTTCTTCCTCCTGCTGATCTTTGTCACCGCCATCGTCGCCAATGTGCAGTTGCACAAGTGGAAGCGGCAACAGCGGATGGACGTGCGCGCGGCAGTGAAATCACGGAAGAAATCGTCGACGACGAAGAAAAAGGCGCCGGGGGACGTCGATCTCGACGAGATCGACTGGAGTGGGCTCGACCAGGATGAACTGGACTTCAGCGCACCGCCCTCGCCAGCGCCAAAGCCGCCGCCCGCGTCGGTTCGTGCCACGGCTCCTGCCCAGCCGTCCGCCGAGGTCAAACCGACAGTCGAGCCCCGGGACGAGTTCTTTCCCCTGGAACGGGCACTGCCACCGGGACAGCTGACGGCTGCCCAACGCGACGAAGCCATGGCACAACTGCTCAAGGCCAGCCTGCATATCCCCACTCCGGAACCCGGAGAAAAGCATGTGGTGCTGGACATGGACGGCGGCAGCTACGTGCCGGTCGCCACGCACCCAGCCGCGGCGGCGATCGCCCTCGGGCATCTCGCCGAGAGCCTGCAACAGCGCAAGGGCGCGCAGCTGCTGCGCGAGTTGCGCGGCAAGGAACTCGGCCTGCTGGTGGTCGCGCGCAATCCGCAGAAGCCGTCCGTGGCACGGCTGTGGAAAATCCTCCCAGAAGACCTGTAGGAGCGAGCTTGCTCGCGAACAGGCCGAGCGGCGGAGTCAGTTCGCGAGCACGCCCGCTCTCACGAAGAGCCGTTTGCGCTGTTCTGCAACTTGCTCACCACCGCACCGAAACTGTCCCTACAGATCACGGATCAGCGCCAGGCGCACGCCGAAGCCCAGCAGAATGCCGCCGAAGCCCCACTGCTGCACCCGCTGCATCGCCCTGTGCCGCGCCAGCCAGCGGCCCATGCGCTCGCCGCTGACGGCGTAGAAGCTATCAAAGCCCAGCCCGACCACCACCAGCACACCACCCAGCAGCGCGAATTGCAGTGCCAGCGGCCCGTTCTGCGGATGAATGAACTGCGGCAACAGCACCGAACAGAACAACAGCGCCTTGGGGTTGAGCAGATTGGTCAGCAGGCCACGCCGAAACGCCCGCCGGTAGCTCACTGTGGATAACCCGGCGCTCCCCTCCGCCAGCGGCACGCCAACCGGCGCTCGGAGCAACTGCAAGCCAATCCACGCCAGATAAAGGCCACCGCCGATGCGCACCGCATCGAACGTCCACGGCGCCGAACGGAACAGCAGTGCCAGCCCGGTCGCCGCCAGCGCCACATGGCAGGCACGCGCCAGGCCCAGGCCGAGCGCGGTCGCCAATGCCGCGCGGCAGCCCTCGCGGGCACCGGTGTGCAGCAGGAGAATCATGTCCGGCCCGGGCAGCAGGTAGACCATCGCCAGGGCCAGCAGGAAGACGCCGATATCCACAGGAGCCACTCCGAAGAAGACATTGTGGATAAGGATTCTATGCCTGAAGCTTGGAGCAGGTGCTTGCGTATTCCACCAGCACAAAGCTGACAATTGGCATACTCTGCCAATCTGAAGCCACTTGATCAGCCAATCATGCCAAGCCCAAAACTGGACACCTACGACCACCGCATCCTCGCCGCCCTGCAGCGCGACGGCCGCCTGACCAACGTGCAGCTTGCCGAGGAAATCGGGCTCTCCCCTTCGCCCTGCCTGAGGCGCGTGCGCATCCTCGAAGAGGCCGGGATGATCCGCGGTTACCACGCCGAACTGGGCCGCGACGAAGTCGGCCTGGGCTTGACGGTGTTTGTCGGCGTGAAGGTCGAGCGCCACAGCGATACCAGCGCTGCCGCCTTTCGCCAGGCGGTGATCGACTTGCCGGAGGTCATCTCGGTGCATCTGGTCAGCGGCGAGTCGGACTTCCTCCTGCAGGTGGTTCTGCCGGACCTGCGCGCCTACGAGCAATTCCTCACCGGCACCCTGCTCAAGCTGCCGGGCGTCAGCGACATCCGCAGCAACTTCGCCATCCAGACGGTGAAAGAGTCGGCGCCCCTGCCGTTACGGCACTTGCCTAAGTAGCGAAAAACCTCAGGAACGCGCGCAGGTCCGCCTGCGCCTGTTCCACGCTCGCCTCGACAAAGCGCACCTCGCTGTGCGCCGGGCATTGCGCCAGGCGGCCGATGTCCAGCGGGTGCAGCACGCCCAGCAGCGGGTAGCCACCCATGGTCTGCCGGTCGGCCAGCAGGATGATTGGCTGGCCGTCCGGCGGCACCTGGATGGCACCCTCCACTATTCCCAACGACCACTGCCGGCGGGGCGCGCCCAGGGCTTCGCCGCGCAGGCGCACGCCCATGCGGTCGGATTGCGGGCTGATCTGCCAGGGCTGAGTGAAGAAAGCCCGGCGCTGTTCGGTGGTGAAGGCATCCGGGCCAGGCAAAACGCGCAGGACCGGGCATTCGCGGTAGTCCGGCCGATAGAGCCAGGGCACGTCGGCGCCACGGGAGAAATGCTCGCCCGCAGCGGTGCATTCCAGCACATCCCCCACGGCCAGGGTCTCGCCATTGCCGGCAAGACCTCCGAGCCTTTCCCGCGTCTGGGTCGAAACGCTACCCAGTACCGGTGCCGCACGGAAACCACCGGCAGCAGAGAGATAGGCGCGCTGTCCGGCACGGGCGAAACCGAGCTTGAGGCGCTGCCCGGCCCGAACATGAAAACGCGACCAAGCGGGAAGCGGTGCGCCATCGAGCCGGGCAGGCAGCTCGGCGCCGGTCAGCGCCAGCCAGGTATCGTCCTGCGCCTCCAGCTCCACGCCGCCCAGCGCGATCTCCAACAATGCCGTGCCGTAGGGGTTGCCGAGCAGGTGATTGGCCCAGGCCGCGGCGTGTTTATCCACAGGGCCGCCGGGAGAGATGCCGAGCTGCTGCCAACCCTGGCGACCACCATCCTGCAGCAGGCACAGCGGGCCGCAGGCGATGACCGTGAGGCTCATGCGTCACCGCCCGCAGCGCGAAAAGCAGCTTCGTCGATGGGCACGAAGCGCACCCGATCCCCCACGGCCAGCGGGCAGGGAGGCGTCGCGCAGGGATCGAACAGGCGCTGCGCGGTGCGTCCCAGCAGGTGCCAGCCACCGGGTGAGGCCTGTGGATAAACCGCTGTCTGGCGCTCGGCAATGGCGAGGCTGCCGGCGGGAACCCGTGTGCGCGGCGTGGCCCGGCGCGGCAGGACGAGACGTTCGTCCAACTCGCCCAGGTAGGCGAAGCCGGGGGCAAAGCCGATGGCGCCGACGCGGTAGTCGCGACCAGCGTGCAGGTCGATCACCTGGGTCCGCGTGAGCCCGCAGTGAAGGGCAACCTCGGCGAGGTCTTCACCGGCGTACCACACGGCAATTTCATGCAGCCGCTCCACTTCACCGGTCGCGGCCTCGCCTGGCCACTGCGCCAGCGCGGCCTGCACCTGGCGCTGCAACTGCGGCAAGTCCACGCGCAGCAGGTCGTAGTGAAGGAGCAGGGTCGTCCAGCCCGCCACGCAATCGGTCAGCGCCGGGCCCAGTTCGGTGCGCAGGCGTTCGGACAGCCGAGCGATGCGCAGCGGCAAGGTGTCGTCGGGCTGTTCGGCCAGGGTGATCAGCAGCGCCGTGGCGCCGAAAGGCTCGAGACGGATCATGCCTGGTCCAGCAGGCCACGCAGGCGCCGCAGCACCGCCAGGGATTCGGGGTTGTCACCGTGCACGCAGAGGCTGTCGGCGCGCAGCCGCAGCGGGTTGCCGTCGATATCCGGGAAAGGTTCGCCGCGGGCGATGGCCAGGGCCTGGTCGAGAATGCGTTGCGGCTCGTGATGTACGGCATTGGCCAGGCGCCGCGGCGCGAGCTGGCCGTCGGGCAGGTAGGCGCGGTCGGCGAAGGCTTCGAACATCAGCGGTACATCTGCCACGTCGGCCAGTTGCAGCTCGCGACTGTTGTCGGCCAGGGCCAGCACCATCAGCGGCAGGCGCTTGCGATAGGCGGCGCAGGCGTCGAGCACGGCGCAGAGCAGCGCGTCGTCGCGCACCAGGTCGTTGTACAGCGCACCGTGGGGCTTCACGTAGGCCACCTGGGTGCCGGCGGCGCGGCAGAAGGCATCCAGCGCGCCGATCTGGTAGAGCACCAGGGCGTGGACTTCCTCGGGCGAGCAGTTCATGTGCCGGCGACCGAAGCCGGCGAGGTCCGGGTAGGCCGGGTGGGCACCGATGCAGACGCCCTGCTCCACCGCCAGGCGCACGGTGTGCTGCATGGTCAGTGGGTCGCCCGCGTGGTAGCCACAAGCGAGGTTGGCCTGGTCGATCAGCGGCATGGCGTGGGTGTCGTCGCCCATGCGCCAGGCGCCGAAGCTTTCGCCCATGTCGCAGTTGAGCAGGATTCGCGTCGTGCTCTCGGTCATTGGTGTCGCCGTCCTTCCAAGTTTCCTACAGGGTAAAGCAGACAATGGCCTTTGGCCTTCGGAGAATACTCAGTCACGTTCAGGAGGAGTACTATCCCCGGTCTGTAGTAGCGGATACCTCCCCGAATGATCAAAGCCGCCATCCTGGCCGCCTTCGGCCTGAGCATCGTTTATGTCCACCTGCGTGGACGGGTGCGCCACAAGTTCACGCGCCAGCTGAGCGACCACTCCAGCTTCCTGGCGCCGATCAACTGCCTGATGTACCTGTTCTCCAAGGTACCCAGCCGCCCATACCTGGCGACCGAGCAGTTCCCGGAAATGCGCCTGCTGACCGAGAACTGGGAAGCCATCCGCAGCGAAGCGCTGCACCTGCGCGATGCCGGCAGCATCAAGCGCTCCGACCAGCTCAACGACGTCGGCTTCAATTCCTTCTTCAAGACCGGCTGGAAGCGCTTCTACCTGAAATGGTACGACGACAGCCATCCGTCGGCCGATGCGCTGTGCCCGAAGACCACCGAACTGCTGCGGCAGATTCCGTCGGTGAAGGCCGCAATGTTCGCCGAACTGCCGCCGGGCTCGCGCCTGGTGCGCCACCGCGACCCGTACGCCGGCTCGCTGCGCTACCACCTGGGCCTGCTGACGCCGAACGACCCGGGCTGCTTCATCGAGGTGGACGGTGAGCGCTACCACTGGCGTGACGGCGAGGCGGTGGTGTTCGACGAGACCTACATCCACTACGCCGAGAACACTACGGAGCATGACCGGGTGATCCTCTTCTGCGACATCGAGCGCCCGCTGAAGTACGGCTGGGTGACGGCCTTCAACCGCTGGTTCAGCCGCAACGTGATGGCCGCGGCAGCCTCGCCCAACGATGCGGGCGACAAGACCGGCGGCATCAACCGCGCGTTCGCCTCGCTGTACAAGATCCGCCTGCAGGGCAAGGCCCTGAAGAAGCGCAACCGCAAGCTGTACTACCTGCAGAAGTGGGGCTTCTTCGCGGCGGTACTGGCGCTGTTCCTGTGGATCTGAGCGACTGGATTTAAGCGCTCCGCTATCAAAAAAGGCCTCCGCATTCGCGGGGGCCTTTTTGTTTGCGTCATTTGAGGAGCCCTGCGTAGGGCGGATAACCTGGAACAGGTTATCCGCTGACGGCCCATCGGCGGATAGCGCTGGCGCGTTATCCGTCCTACGAAAAGCCAGTCACGCTGAGCGTGGGAGCGGACTCCGTCCGCGATTGGCTAGACCCAACACCCCATCAATACACGTCGCGCCGATAGCGCCCACGCTCCAGCAACCCCTCGACCTCGGTATCACCGAGCATCTCGCGCAAGGCACGGTCGACGCCTTCGGCCATGCCTTGCAGGCTGCCGCAAACGTAGATCACCGCCCCCTCTTCCAGCCACTGGGCGAGTGTTTCGGCGCTGGCGCGCAGGCGATCCTGTACGTAGACCTTCTCGGCCTGGTCGCGGGAGAAAGCGACATCCAGGCGTTGCAGTTCGCCGCGCGCCAGCATGCCTTCGAGCTCGTCGCGGCAGTAGAAGTCGTGGGCGATATTGCGCTCGCCGAACAGCAGCCAGTTGCGCGAACGGCCTTCGGCAACGCTCGCTTGCAGCAGAGCACGCAGGCCAGCGATACCGGTGCCGTTACCGATGAGGATCAGCGGGCGATCGTCCTCGGTGAGATGGAAGCTGCGGTTGCGCCGCAGGCGCAGCAGCAGGCTGCCGCCTTCGGGCAGATACTGGGTCAGCCAGCCGGAGCAGATACCCAACGAACCGTCCGCGTGCTGCTCCTGGCGCACGATCAGCTCCATCGCGCCTTCGCTGCGCAATGAGGCGATGGAGTACTGGCGCACCGAGAGCTTGATCAGCGCATCAACCACCGCCTGGCCGTGCTGGCCGACCAGATGCTCCAGGTTCGCCGGCAACAGACAGCCGGCCAGGGCGTCCTTGAGCGGCATGGCCAGGCCGTCGACCTGCACCTTGGCCGCGCCGTCGAGGCCAAGGCGTTCGAGCCAACGGCTGACGAGGAATTCCGGTTGGCGGGGAACGATTTCCACCAGGTCGCCGGCGGCCCAGTCGATCTGGGAGTCGCTCGGCGCCCCGAGGCGCAGCAGCCAGGTGGATTCGCCCTGGCTGCCGGGGTTCAGGTGTTCACGGCCACTCAGCGTCCAGACTTCGAAGGCCGGCGCGGTGAAGGCCACTTGCGGTGCGGTGCCGGAGAGTTCAGCGAGGCGTACCTGCCAGTCGTGCAGCGCGGTGGCATCGCCGTTGTCCACCTCCACGCCGTCGAACAGCGGGCGCGCGCCCTGCCCTTGCAGCCAGCTCTGCATGCGCCGGGCGAAGCCGCAGAAGTGCTCATACTGGCGGTCGCCCAAGGCGAGTACGGCGAAGCGCAGGTCGTTGAGGCCGAGGGATTGGCCGAGCACCTGGCGTTCGAAACCACGGGCACTGTCCGGCGCCTCGCCTTCGCCGAAAGTGCTGACCACGAACAGCGCATTACGGGTCTGCTCCAGCTGCGCACGGTCCAGCTTGCCCAGAGACTCGACGCGTACCGGCAGGCCAGCAGCCTGCAACTGGCCGGCGCTCTGCCAGGCCAGTTGTTCGGCGAAGCCGCTCTGGCTGGCGTAGCCGATCAACCAGGAGTCGGCACCACCAGCCGTAGTGCCCAGCTCGCCGCGGGCGGCCAGCGCTGCGCGCTTCTTGCGGCGGCGATCAAGGTAGAGCAGCCAGCCGGTGATGAAGAACAGCGGCATGGCCAGGCTGGCGAGCATCATCAGGATGCGCCCGGTGAGGCCGAAGTAGCTGCCCACATGCAGGGCGTAGACGCTGGTGAGCAGTTGCTTGCCGGCGCTGCTGTCGTTGTAGCGGCGGTCCTTGAGCAGCTTGCCGCTGGCCGGGTCGATGGTCATCTCGTTGAAGGCGCGCTCGTGGGCAGCGTCATCGAGAAGGTAGAACACGGTGGCCGGCTGGCCCTTCACCGGCGGCAGGCGCAGGTTGTAGGCGGTCATGGCGGAGCCGCCGGTCTGCTGGATGGTGTTCCAGATGGCGGTGGCATCGACTACCGGCGGCAGGCCCTCGGGCGCCGGGCCGCGCTTGCCGCCGCCCCGCTGGCCGCCCTTGGCCTGGCCGGCGGGGGCGTCGTCGAGCAGCTTGAACAGGCCGTTGCGGTACCACTCGTAGGACCAGTACAGGCCGGTCAGCGAGGCCAGGAGGTAGAACGCCAGGCACCAGGTACCGGCCACGGCGTGCAGGTCCCAGTTGAAGGCGCGGCCTTTCTTGCGCCAGTCGAAGGTCAGCCAGGTGCGCCAGTTCAGCGCCTTGCGCGGCCAGCGCAGGTACAGGCCGGAGAGGCAGAAGAAGATCAGGATCAGGGTGCAGGCGGCCGTGATCCGCTGACCGACTTCACCGGCGGCGAGGAAGCGATGCAGCTGCATGATGAACATGAAGGCGCCCTCGCCCACTGGCGCGGGCAGGGCTTGCGCGGTGTAGGGGTCGACATACAGGGATTCGCCACGGCGCTGGCCCGGTGGCGGAGTGAAGAAGATGCGCGCGGACTCCACGCCCTTGGTCTTGAGCCAGAAGAAGGCGACCTTCTTGCCTGGCTCGGCGCTCTCCACCCGGCGGATCAGTTCGTCCATCGGCAGCACGGCTTCGGCGCGCTTTTCCACCACCAGGCTGTCGGGGTTGATGGCCCGCAGGATCTCATCCTGGAACGACAGCATCGCCCCGGTGATACCCATCAGCGCCAGCACAAGTCCTGCGCTGATACCGAACAGCCAATGCAACTGGAAAAGGACTTTCTTCAACACCGCGGCTTCACCTTCGGACACCCATCACGCAGGGCGGGCATTTTAATGAGAATGGCTCGCAAACGCAGCCGATTTAACAATCTTTACCCTCGCCTTACCCTCGTCGCAGGCGGCCCGCGCAAAGAAAAGCCCCGGCCGAGGAGCATCGGCCGGGGCGGGGCGCCAGGAGTACGCGGCCCTTAGAAGTGGACGTTGACCCCCAGCAGTGCGGTGCGGCCCGGGGCCACGTGCGCCATGTGGGTGCTGAAGACCTGGTCGAAGTAGCGCTTGTCGGTCAGGTTCTGCACGTTGAGCTGCAGGTCGACGTTCTTGCTGATCACGTACTTGGCCATGGCGTCGTAGCGCCAGTAGGACGGGATCATGGTGCTGTTGGCGGTGTTGCCGTACTGCTCATCGACGTAGGTTGCGCCGCCGCCCACGGTGAAGTTCTGCAGCACATCGTAGGTCGACCACAGGGTGAAGTTGTTCTGCGCGGTCTGCGGCATGCGGTTGCCCTCGTCACTGGCCACGCTGGACTTGAGGATCTCGCTGTCCAGGTAGGTGTAGCCGCCGAAGACTTTCCACTTGGGCGTCAGTGCGCCGCTGAAGCCAAGCTCCACGCCCTGCACGCGCTGCTCGCCATCGAGCACCTGGACGGTGGAGTCGTCCGGCGAGGCGACGCGGGCATTGGTCTTGTCGGTGCGGAAGATCGCCGCATTGAGCGACAGCGCTTCGTCGAAGAAGGCCCACTTGGTGCCGATCTCGTAGTTGCGGTTGCGCTCAGGGTCGAGGTTGGCGTTGGCCAGACTGAGGTCGCCACCGCCTTCGCCGGCGGTTTCGCCGCTGGGGTTGCTGGAGGTGGACCAGGCCGCATAAATGCTGCCGTTGGGCGCCGGCTTGTAGACCACGCCGAGCTGGTAGTTCCAGAAGTGGGTGTTGCTCTGGCGGTCGAAATCGCCGGCGGGCGAGCCGCGGCCGCCCGTGGAGTAGCCGCTGGAGCGGGTTTCGTAGTCGTCGTAACGCAGGCCGAGGTTGAGATCCCACTGCTCACTGAGCTTCAGGGTGTCGAACACGTAGGCCGAGGCGGTCTTGGTGTCGGTGTCGGTGAAGGCGGCGCTGTCGGTGATGCTGCCAGTCCAGTGGTCGCCGGGGGTGGGCTTGTTCAGGCTGGTGCAGTCGCCGCTGGCGAGCAAGCCGGGGGTGCAGGTATTGCCGCTGCCGCCGCCGGGGGTAATGACATAGGGGCGGTTGTGCACGTCCTCGTAGCTGAACTCCATGCCGGTGACCAGGGTGTGGCCGACAAAACCGGTGTCGAAGGTGGCCTTCAGGTCAGTCTGGTTGACCCAGCCCTTGGAGGTGGAGTTACGGTTCTTCGAGGAGCGATAGACCAGCCCGTTGGCGACGTTGCCGCGGCTGTCGTCGGGGTTGGTGACGATGTAGTCAAGGGTGGTACGCACCAGGCGGAAGCTGTTGGACAGGGTCAGGTTGTCGTTCAGGTCATGCTCGATGCGGAAGGTGCCGGTGTCGGTGGTGCTCTTGCGGTAGTCGCGGTCGTTCAGGCCGTAGAAGTTGCTCTTGTCCACCGATACCGGCTTGCTCGGGTTGCGCTCGCTGCGCCCGGCCAGGGTCAGCGGAATGCCGTAGTCGGGCATGTCGTCGGTGGACAGGTGGTAGTACGACAGCGTGGCACGGGTCGGGGTATCGAAGCCGAAGGTGACGGTCGGCGCCACGCCCCAGCGGCTGACGTTGACCTCGTCGCGGCCGGCGACGTTGGCATCGTGCTTCATCAGGTTCAGGCGGAAGGCCGCGTTGTCGCCCAGCCTGTGGTTGACGTCCAGGGTGGTGCGGCGGGTCTGGTCGGTGCCCAGTACGATACTGGCATCGTTGAAGTCGGCCTGCTTGGCGGTCTTGCTGATCAGGTTCAGGCTACCGCCGGTGGACCCCGCGCCGGTGTAGGCCGAGCCCGGGCCCTTGCTCACTTCGATCTGTTCGATGTTGAAGATCTCGCGGGTTTGCGAGGCCACATCGCGCATGCCATCCAGGAATGTATCGCTCTCGGCGTTGAAACCACGGATGAACGGACGGTCGCCCGCCGGGTTGCCGCCCTCGCCGGCACCGAAGGTGATGCCGGGAGTGGAGCGCAGGGCGTCCTGCAGGGTCAGCGCGCCAGTATCCTTGATCACCTGCTGGGGGATCACGGTGACGGTCTTGGGCGTCTCCAGCAGCGGCGCGGTGTACTTCTCGTTGGAAGACTTCTCGACGTTGTAGGTCGTCGGATCCTGCTGTTGCGCCCCGACAACGGTGTCGGCGTCCAGAGACAGCACGTCCTGGCCGGACTTCTTCGGCATAGCCTCGTCAGCGTGGGCCAGGTGAGTGCCGGACATGGCGGTAATCGCCACACCGACGGCGGAAACCAGCAGGCGCGGCTTGCTGCCGGCGAACTCGGTGGATTGACGCGACATCGCAACTCCCTCCCCAGGGGTTCATGAAGGCCGCGCAATCTATTGCAAATAAGAATTTGTATCAATTCACATTCATTACCATACGCAGATGATTTACAACTTTTACATTTTCTCCCTGTCGGAAGCAGGGGTATGGCGGTTGTACCGATCTGTTGCAAATCATTATCATTGGCAAATTATCGAACCTGATGGAACCGGCCCATGCTGCTGCACATTCCCGGCGTCTTCACCCGCGATGAGGTGACGCGCATCCGCGCCGCCCTGGAACAGGCCGAGTGGGCCGACGGCAAGGTCACCGCGGGCTACCAGTCGTCCCGCGCCAAGCACAACCTGCAACTGCCGCAGGACCACCCGCTGGCCCGCGAGATCGGCGAGGCCATGCTGCAGCGCCTGTGGAGCAACCCGTTGTTCCAGTCCGCCGCGTTGCCGAGCAAGGTCTTCCCGCCGCTGTTCAACTGCTACACCGGCGGCGGTTCGTTCGACTTCCACATCGACAACGCCGTGCGCGACACCCAGGGTGGCCGCGAGCGCGTGCGCACCGACCTGTCCTCGACGCTGTTCTTCAGCGACCCCGACGACTACGACGGCGGCGAACTGGTGATCCAGGACACCTACGGCACCCAGCAGGTGAAGCTGCCGGCCGGCGACCTGGTGCTCTACCCCGCCACCAGCCTGCACAAGGTCAACCCGGTGACCCGTGGCGCGCGCATCGCCTCGTTCTTCTGGACCCAGAGCCTGGTGCGCGAGGACAGCCAGCGCGCCCTGCTGTTCCAGATGGACCAGTCGATCCAGGCACTGACCCGCGACGTGCCGGACCACCCTGCGCTGATCGAGCTGACCGGCACCTACCACAACCTGCTGCGCCGTTGGGTGGACGTCTGATCCGCCATGAGCTTCGTCCTGCGTCGCACTGAAGAAATCAATGTCGAAGACCTCACCGGCCAGCTCGCCGACGATCCGCGGCAGACCGCCCGGCTCATCCTGGCCGGCGCCCGTGAAGGGAACCTGGAGGCCCAGGCGTTACTCGGGCAGATTCTCCTCGACGGCCACGGCATCGAACAGGACATCGGCCTGGCGCTGACCTGGTTCGGCATCGCCGCCGAGCGCGGTCATGCCATGGCCCGCAACATGCTCGGGCGCTGCCTGGAGCACGGTTGGGGGTGCGCCAAGGACGAAACGGCTGCGGCCGGCCATTACGCCATCGCGGCGCAGCAGAAGCTCGACTGGGCCATGTACAACCTCGCCAACCTGCTTTCCACCGGCCGCGGTGTGGCGCGCGACGATGCCCGCGCGCTATCGCTCTACGAGGGCGCGGCGGCATTGGGCCATGCCAAGTCGATGAACCTGGTGGGGCGCTTCCACGAGGAAGGTCTGGTGGTGCCCCGCGACCTTGGCGCGGCTCACCAGTGGTACCGTCGGTCGGCCGAGGCCGGTGACTTCCGTGGCCAGTTCAGCCACGCCTCGGTGCTCGCCGAGCGCGGCGACCTGCCAGCCGCGCGCATCTGGCTGAAACGGGCGCTGGAAGGCGGCAACCTCAACTTCCTGCGCGTAGCCCGCCGGCAGCTCGCCGACTCCATGCCGCCAAGCCTGCGGGAGTTGACCCTGGCCTACTTCCAGCGCGCCGCCGAGTTGGGCGACGAATCGGACCTGCATCAACTCGCCGAGCAGATGGGTGTCGCCTGACACCCCTTGACGTAATTTTCACGCCAACCTTGCTACCTTCGCCGGCTAACCTGGCTGCCGGAGTGTTCGGCAGCCGCCACGTAACGACGAGGCGCAAGTGTCGAACACCACATCCCCCGCAGCGCGCAAACGCGTGGACTGGGCCGCCCTGGGCTGGCTCCTGCTGTTCTTCTGGTACTTCTCCGGCGTTACCCAGGCGCTGATCCTGTTCAGCGGCACTACTGGCTTCGCCGGCTTCCGCGATGCCTTCTTCCTCAGCAGCCTGTGGCTCGCGCCGCCGCTGCTGCTGCCGCGCTTCACCAAGGGCATCGCCGCCGTCATCGGCCTGGTGCTCTGGGGCGCCTCGCTGGTGGGCCTGAGCTACTTCGGCATCTACAAGCAGGAGTTCTCGCAGAGCGTCATCTTCGTGATGTTCGAGTCGAACACCGCCGAGGCCGGCGAATACTTCAGCCAGTACTTCAGCCTCTGGCTATGCCTGGCATTGCTGGCCTACACCGTGGTCGCCGTGGTGCTGTGGAAGCGTATCCGCCCGATCAGCATGCCGGCCTATGCCCGCGTGCCGCTGGCCGTGCTGCTGGTGGTGCTGAACCTGTTCTACCCCTTCTACAAGCAGATGGTCACCCAGGAGCGCACCTTCGCCCAGGCGCTGGAAAAGGTGCAGTCGCGCATGGAGCCGGCGGTGCCGTGGCAACTGGTGGTGGGGTACGTCCAGTACCGCCAGCAGCTGGACAACATGCAGAAGCTGCTGCAGCAGAACGCCTCCCTGCCGCCCCTGCAGAACCTCAAGGACAGCAGCGGCGAAGCCCCGCGCACGCTGGTGCTGGTGCTGGGCGAATCCACCACCCGCCAGCACATGCACCTGTACGGCTACGGCCGCGATACCACGCCGAACCTCGACGCCCTCGCCGCCAGCGGCAAGGGCCTGACCGTGTTCCAGAACGTGGTTGCGCCGCGTCCCTACACCATCGAGGTGATGCAGCAGATCCTCACCTTCGGTGATGAGCAGAACCCGGACAAGTTCCTCACTGATCCGTCGCTGATCAACCTGATGAAACAGGCGGGCTACAAGACCTTCTGGATCACCAACCAGCAGACGATGACCAAGCGCAACACCATGCTCACCACCTTCTCCCAGCAGACGGACGAGCAGGCGTACCTGAACAACCAGCGCAACCAGAACGCCAGCCAGTACGACGGCGTGGTGCTGGACCCGTTCGAGAAGGCCCTGAAGGACCCGGCGCAGAAGAAGTTCATCGTCGTCCACCTGCTGGGCACGCACATGGACTACCGCTACCGTTACCCCGAAGAGTTCGCCTACTTCAAGGACCGCCAGGGCGCACCCTCGGCGCTGTCGGATGACCAGGTGGAGACCTACAACTTCTACGACAACGCAGTGCGCTACAACGACTTCGTGGTGTCGAGCCTGATCAAGCGCTACTCGGCGGCCAACGCCAACGGCTTCATGCTCTACCTCTCCGACCATGGCGAAGAGGTCTACAGCTCGGGCAACCACGACCGCCTGGGCCGCAACGAGATGGACCCGACCCGGCCGATGTACACCATTCCGTTCATGGTCTGGACCTCGCCAAGCTGGCAGGCCGACCACCCCCGCGACCTGCAGGCAGTGGCCAATCGCTCCTACAGCAGCTCGCACCTGATCCACACCCTGTCGGACCTCGCCGGCCTGAGCTACGATCGCTACGAACCCGCCAAAAGCCTGGTGAACCAGAAGTTCGCCGCGGCGCCGCGCTGGATCGGCGACCCGTACAGGAAGGACGGCCTGCACGAGTTCGACAAGCTGCCGATGGACAAGGCCGCACAGCAGCAGGAAATCGCCACCGACGCCAAGGCGCCGGCCACCGCGCAGGCTCCGGTGAAGACGCAGCCCAAGGAGGGTTGAATCTGCGGTGATGCCATGAAGAACGCCTCGCATTGCGGGGCGTTCTTCATTCCGTCCGACGAGAGTGCACAGGCTCGCTCCTACAGGGTGGTGTGTCGCTTCGGCTTCCTCCTTGGTGCGGGATTTCGCGGACAAAGTCCGCTCCTGCGCAACAGCTTCAGCGCCGCAGAATGAAAAAGCCCCGCAACGGCGGGGCTTTTCGTGGGGCATTCAGCGTTACAGGTAGAACGCCTTCAGCGGCGGGAAGCCGTTGAATTCCACCGCGCTGTAGCTGGTGGTGTAGGCCCCGGTGGACAGCCAGTACAGGCGGTCGCCCGCGGCCAGGTTCAACGGCAGGCCGTACTTGTAGTGCTCGTACATGATGTCCGCGCTGTCGCAGGTCGGGCCGGCGATCACCACTTCTTCCAGCTCGCCTTTCTTCTCCACGTGGATCGGGAACTTGATGGACTCGTCCATGGTTTCGATCAGGCCGGAGAACTTGCCCACGTCGGTGAACACCCAGCGCTCCACGGCGGTACGCGACTTGCGCGCGACCAACACGACTTCGCTGACCAGGATGCCGGCGTTGGCGATCAGCGAGCGGCCCGGCTCCAAGATGATTTCCGGCAGGTCGTCGCCGAAGTCTTCCTTGAGGAACCGGATGATCTCTTCGGCGTAGGTTTCCAGGCTGTTGGTCTTGGCGATGTAGTTGGCCGGGAAGCCGCCGCCCATGTTGATCAGCTTCAGCTCGATGCCGTCTTCTTCCTTCAGGCGCTCGAAGATGACCTTGACCTTGGCGATGGCCGCGTCCCACACGCCGATGTCGCGCTGCTGCGAACCCACATGGAAGGACACGCCGTAGGGCACCAGGCCCAGGTCGCGGGCCAGTACCAGCAGGTCCATGGCCATGTCGGACTGGCAGCCGAACTTGCGCGACAGCGGCCAGTCGGCGGAGGTGGAGCCTTCGGTGAGGATGCGTACGTAGACCTTGGAGCCCGGCGCAGCCTTGGCGATGTTGCGCAGGTCGGCCTCGGAGTCGGTGGCGAACAGGCGCACGCCCTTCTCGTAGAAGTAACGGATGTCGCGGGCTTTCTTGATGGTGTTGCCGTAGCTGATCTGCTCGGCGCGCACACCGGTCTTCATCACCTTGTCCAGCTCATAGATGGAGGCGATGTCGAAGTTCGAGCCCTTGTCGCGCAGCAACTCGGTGATCTCGGTGGCGGGGTTGGCCTTCACCGCGTAGTAGATCTTGGCGAACGGGAAGCAGTCGGTCAGCTGGTCGTAGGCATCGGCGATGGTCTGCTTGTCGATGACGACGAAGGGGGTTTCCTGCTTGTCGGCAAACGCCTTCATGCGCTGGAAGGTGTCGGGGGCGAAGTAATCCTCGACCTTGATGGACATGGTTGGGACTCCAAATGGCAGAACAGGTTATTCGTAGGGGTGAAGCTGAACGTCGAATCCGTTTCCCCACTTTGGTTCGCCTACTTCCCAAGGCATGTCGCCGAGCATTACCGATACCGGGGCAAGGCACCGGCTATCTCTCGTCGTCAGTACTTGAGCCGGATGGATCGTTTCCAGCATGGACGTTCGGGCGCGAACTTTAGGACCTGAAGTTCGTGAGTTCAACCCTGAATTGCCGCTTTTTTACATCCCTTTGTCGCACTACCGGTTGACTGTTTTGGATACTCAACAAAATGCACGGAATACCGCACAGAACGGGGCTTTCGACGGGTTTCAGCATCATCGGCCTACTGAGTTAACGACCGGTGACAGAGGGGGGAGTTCAGCTGTTCGGGATGGGTGGTGCGGGTGGGATTTGGTAGAGGTTGAACGGGGAGAATCGGGGCTGGGCGCTCCCTCTCCCTCTCCCCCGCCCTCTCCCTTCAGGGAGAGAGTTAGGGAGAGGGAAACCGTACGCACCACGGCTATTCGCGAGCAAGGTCGCTCCTACAGGTAATCTCCCTACGATGCCTGGGCGACTTCAGCCGGCGACACGATATTGGTCTTGCGCCCCCGCGAGCGTCCGGAGCTCAGGTAGTCCGCGATGGACTCCTGCGTCACCTCGCCGAGGAACTGCCCGTCCGCATCGAGCACCGGCAACCACGAGCTGTTGAACTCGTACATGCGCGACAAGAGGATGCGCAGGTGTTCGTCATGGCTGGCGGTCACGCGGAATTCGTTGAGGAAGTCGCTGCACACACCGTCCTTGCGGCGCATGTCCTTGCGGCGCACGTAGCCCAGGCCCTTGCCGTTGGCATCGACCACCACCAGGTAGCGGCGGTCGTCCTCCTCCATTTTCTCCAGCGCTTCAGCCACTGTGGTCTGCGGGTTGGCGGTGACGATACTGCTGTCGGCGGCATCCTCGGCGCGCACCAGCAGCAGGCGCTTGAGCGTGCTGTCCTGGCCGGTGAAGGCACTGACGAATTCGTCCGCCGGGTGCGCCAGCAGCGTGTCCGGGTGGTCGAACTGGAGCAGGCGGCCGCTCTTGAACACCGCCACCTTGTCGCCCAGTTTGATCGCTTCGTCGATGTCGTGGCTGACCATGATCACGGTCATGCCCAGCTTGCGCTGCAGCTCGAAGAACTCGTTCTGGATCGACTCGCGGTTGATCGGGTCCACCGCGCCGAAGGGCTCGTCCATCAGCAGCAGCGGCGCATCCGCCGCCAGCGCGCGGATCACCCCGATGCGCTGTTGCTGCCCGCCGGACAGCTCGCGCGGATAGCGCGACAGGTACTGCCTGGGTTCGAGCTTGACCATGGCCATCAGCTCGCGCGCCTTGTCCTTGCACTTCTGTTTGTCCCAGCCCAGCAGGCGCGGCACGACCATGATGTTTTCCTCGATGGTCATGTTGGGGAACAGGCCGATCTGCTGGATCACGTAGCCGATGCGCCGGCGCAGGGTCACCTCGTCCAGTTCGGCGGTGTCCTGGCCGTCGATCAGCACGCGCCCGGAGGTGGGCTGGATGATGCGGTTGATCATCTTCAGCGTGGTGGTCTTGCCGCAGCCGGAGGGGCCGAGGAACACGCAGATCTCGCCCTTGTCCACGGTCAGGCTGACCTTGTCGACGGCGCGGAATTCCTTGCCGTCCTTGAGGGTGAAGGTCTTGGTCAGTTGGTCGAGTTCGATCATGTTCAGTCTCCTGTCTGCGGGCGCAGGCCCTTCGGGGTGAGCGCACGCTGCAACCACTGCAGCAGCAGGTCGGCAGCGATGGCGAGCAGGCTCACCAGGACCGCGCCGACCACCAGCATGGGCATGTTGGATTGGCTGATGGAATTGAGGATGAGCACACCCAGGCCGCCGGCGCCGATCACCGCGGCGATGGTCATCACGCCGATGTTCATCACCACGGCGGTGCGCACGCCGGCGAGGATCACCGGCACGGCGATGGGGATGTCGACCATGCGCAGGCGCTGCCAGAAGGTCATGCCGATGCCCTTGCCGGCTTCGCGGATGCCGGGCTCGACGTTGGTCAGCGCCAGGTAGGTGTTGCGCAGGATCGGCAGCAGCGAATAGAGGAACACCGCGGTGATCGCCGGCAGCGGGCCGAGGCCCTGGCCGATCTTCGAGTAGAGCGGCAGCATCAGGCCGAACAGCGCGATGGACGGGATGGTCAGCACCACGGTGGCGGCGCCCTGCAGCGGCCCGGCGAGCCACTTGAAGCGCGTCATCAGCACGCCCAGCGGCACGCCGACGACGATGGCCAGGCCCACGGCGATGGACACCAGCATCAGGTGCTGCAGCGTCAGCTGGCCGACCTGCACCCAGTCGAGGCGGGAAATCACGGTCATGAAGTCCATGTCAGTTCTCCTCCTTTGTGGGCTGGTCCTGTTCAGGTTGAGCCTTGTCGCCCAGCAGATCGTGCTCGCGCAGGAACTGCTGCGCGACGCGCTGCACCGGCTCCTGCTGGATATCGACCTGGGCGTTGAGCGCCTGCATGGTCTTGTCGTCGAGTAGCCTGGCGATGGGATCGAACAGCGTCTTCAGCTCTGGATGCTTCTGCAGCAGATCGGCACGCATCACCGGCGCGGCGTTGTAGAACGGGAAGAACTGCTTGTCATCCTGCAGCACGCGCAGCTTGAAGTCCTTCAGACGGCCATCGGTGGTATAGACGAGGCCGACGAATACCTGGCGATTCTTCAGCGCCGTGTACACCAGGCCCGCATCCATCTGCCGCACGTCGTCGCGGGTGAAATGGAAGCCATACAGCTCGCTCATCGGCGCGAGGCCATCCGGGCGGCCGGCGAACTCCGGGTCCATGGCGAACAGGTGGGTCTGCTTGTCGCCCTGCTCCTTCATCACCCGGGCGAGATCACTGAGGGTGCGCACGCCGAGCTGTTCGGCCTGCTCCTCGGGCATCGCCAGCGCATAGGTGTTGTTGAACGGCGCGGGCGTGGGCCAGACCAGCCCCTTCTTGCCGTCCAGTTCGCGGACCTTGGCCAGCGATTGCTCGGCGTCCAGCTTGTCCTTGACCTTGTTGTAGACGATCAGCGACGAGCCGGTGTATTCCCAGACCAGGTCCAGCTGACCGCTCTGCTGCGCGCTGCGCGCCAGGGTGCTGCCCAGGCCGTTGGTGACCTTCACCTCGTAGCCCTTGCTTTGCAGGTACTGCGCGGTGATAGCGGTGAGCAGGCGCTGCTCGGTGAACGGCTTGCCGCCGATGCGGATCACATCGGCCGCCTGGGCGAGACCGGTTGTGGCGGCGAGCACAAGGCCCAGCGCGCCGAGCAGACGTCGTGTCATGCGGGTTCCTTTCAAACAACTCCCGTTCATTTCGCCAGCCCCCGTTCCAGGAAGCCGCGGCTGAACAGCACCACCAGGCCATCGAGCACCAGCGCCAGCAGCGCAGTGCACACGGCGCCGAGCAGCAGCTTGGACTGGTCGTCCAGGGCGATGCCGGGGAAGATCAGGCTACCCAGGCTGTTGGCGCCGATCAGGAACGCCAGCGGGGCGGAGCCGACGTTGAGCGCCAGTGCAATGCGCACACCGCCCATGATCAGCGGCACCGCATTGGGCAGTTCGACGCGCAGTAGCACCTGGCGCGGCGTCATGCCGATGCCGGTGGCCGCTTCCTTGAGCGACGCCGGCACGGCGCGCAGGCCCTCGTAGGTATTGCGCACGATGGGCAGCAGCGAGGCGAGGAACAGCGCGAGGATCGCCGGGCCGTTGCCGATCCCGACGATCGCCAGGGCGATGGCCAGCACGGCCAGTGGCGGGATGGTGTTGCCGACGTTGAAGATCTGCATCAGGCGCTCGGCCTGTCCTTGCAGGGCGGGCCGGCTGAGCAGCATGCCGGCGGGGATGCCGACCACAATGGCGGCGAACATGGACGCGAACACCAGGATCAGGTGCGCCTGCAGGTAGAACAGCAGGTCTTCGCGGTACTGCCACAGAGTGGCGGGGGTGATCCAGTGGATCAGCAAAGCCAGCACAACGACTGCGAAGCAGACGCCGAACAGGGCCTTGCCCGTGGTGGACTTCACCATGGTTGGGGGACTCCCTTCGGGTGCGCGGCGACTGGCATCGCCGCGCTCACGTGACGCTCGATCCCGTCCTGAGACTTACCTGGGACCTCGATTAAACGCGACGAGAATCAAGTACTTGCGAAAGCGCCTACGGATTGTCGTCGCGAAGCGGTGGACCCCCGTGCGCGCCGTTACGTTCAATAAAATTGCCATCCTTGTGCCATCGCGCGGCCGCGCATTCGGCTTCAGCCCCCATGGTCCGGGGGCTGTGGCGGACAAAAAAACTTTCGAAAAAACTTCCGATCCGGCTGAACCATCGGCCCCCGCCGCTTGCCCAACGGCGGATGCGCCCGGTGAAAACGTACGCGACTTCGCCCAGCGGTTATCATCGGGATCCTTTCGCGTGCCCCCGACCCATGGATAGGTCACTCGGGGCCGGCGTTCTTGCCTACCACGGAGATCCATCGCCATGCTTGATCTGGCCGCGGCGTTCATCGCGCTGACCACCCTGCTCACCTACGTCAACTACCGCTTCATCCGCCTGCCGCCAACCATCGGCGTCATGGCCACCGCGCTGATCTTTTCCTTCATCGCCCAGGGCATGTCGCTGCTGGGCTACCCGGTGCTGGAAGTCGAGATGCAGCAGATCATCAGCCGCATCGACTTCTCCGACGTGCTGATGACCTGGTTCCTGCCCGCCCTGCTGTTCGCCGGTGCGCTACACGTGAACCTCGCCGACCTGCGCAACTACAAGTGGCCCATCGGCCTGCTGGCCACCTTCGGCGTGCTGATCGCCACCACGGTGATCGGCTACCTGGCCTACTACACCTTCGCCCTCTTCGGCTGGCACGTGGACTTCATCTACTGCCTGCTGTTCGGCGCGCTGATCTCGCCCACCGACCCCATCGCGGTGCTGGGCATCCTCAAGTCCGCCGGCGCGCCCAAGCCGCTGGCCACCACCATCGTCGGCGAGTCGCTGTTCAACGACGGCACCGCCGTGGTGGTCTTCACCATCCTGCTGGGCATCCTCCTGGCCGGCGAAACGCCCACCGCCTCGACGATTGCCTGGCTGTTCGTGCAGGAAGCCATCGGCGGCATCCTGTTCGGCGCGGCGCTGGGCTACGGGGTGTTCCTGATGATGCGCGGCATCGACCAGTACCAGGTGGAAGTCATGCTGACCCTGGCCCTGGTGATCGGTGGCGCGGCGTTGGCGGCGCGGCTGCACGTGTCGGCGCCCATCGCCATGGTGGTGGCCGGCCTGATCATCGGCAACCAGGCGCGCCACTACGCCATGTCCGACGAAACGCGGCGCTACATCGACAAGTTCTGGGAGCTGATCGACGAGATCCTCAACGCCCTGCTGTTCGCCCTGATCGGCCTGGAGCTGCTCCTGCTGCCGTTCAACTGGCTGCACGTGGTGGCGGCGTTCACCCTGGGTGGCGCGGTGCTGGTCTCGCGCCTGCTCACCGTGGCCCCGGCCATCGTCGTGCTGCGCCAGACCGAGAACGGCCGCCGCCAGGTGCCCGCCGGGACCATCCGCATCCTCGTCTGGGGCGGCCTGCGCGGCGGCGTCTCGGTGGCCCTGGCGCTGTCCCTGCCGCTGGGCGAGCAGCGCGACCTGATCCTCAGCCTGACCTACGTGGTGGTGCTGGTGTCGATCCTGCTCCAGGGCCTGTCCATCGGCCCGCTGGTGCGGCGCATCTACAAGGGCGCCGAGCCGGTCGCCGACAGCGACCACTGACAGCCCCGAGCCTTGCGTCGCCGGGTCTGCCGGCGACGCCTCGATTCAGGCTATAATCCCGCGTTTTTCGGGCCGCTCGCTGCCCGTCTTCACCGAATCGACCAGGCATCCATCCATGAGCATCCAAGCCGCCGAAGTCGCGAAGCGCCGCACGTTCGCGATCATTTCCCACCCCGACGCCGGTAAGACCACCATTACCGAGAAGCTCCTGCTGATGGGCAAGGCGATTGCCGTCGCCGGTACCGTGAAGTCGCGCAAGTCCGACCGCCACGCCACCTCCGACTGGATGGAGATGGAGAAGCAGCGCGGCATCTCCATCACCACCTCGGTGATGCAGTTCCCCTACCGCGAGCACATGATCAACCTGCTCGACACCCCCGGCCACGAAGACTTCTCCGAAGACACCTACCGCACCCTGACCGCGGTGGACTCGGCGCTGATGGTCCTCGACGGCGGCAAGGGCGTCGAGCCGCGCACCATCGCCCTGATGGAAGTCTGCCGGCTGCGCGACACGCCCATCGTCAGCTTCATCAACAAACTCGACCGCGACATCCGCGACCCCATCGAGCTGCTCGACGAGATCGAGGCCGTGCTGAAGATCAAGGCGGCGCCGATCACCTGGCCTATCGGTTGCTACCGCGACTTCAAGGGCGTGTACCACCTCGCCCAGGACAAGATCATCGTCTACGTGCCGGGCCACGGCCACGAGCGCATCGAGACCAAGGTCATCGACAAGCTGGATTCGGATGAGGCCCGCGCGCACCTGGGCGACCTCTACGACAACTTCCTCGAAGAGCTGGAACTGGTCCAGGGCGCCTGCCACGAGTTCGACAAGGACGCCTTCCTCAAGGGCGAGATGACGCCGGTGTTCTTCGGTACCGCGCTGGGCAACTTCGGTGTCGACCAGGTGCTGGACTGCATCGTCGACTGGGCCCCGCAACCGCTGGAACGTGGCGCGCACGAGCGCACCGTGGCGCCGACCGAGGAGAAGTTCTCCGGCTTCGTGTTCAAGATCCAGGCGAACATGGACCCCAAGCACCGCGACCGTATCGCCTTCATGCGTATCTGCTCGGGCAAGTACGAGAAGGGCATGAAGATGCGCCACGTGCGCCTGGGCAAGGACGTGAAGATCGCCGACGCGCTGACCTTCTTCTCCAGCGAGCGTGAGCAGCTGGAAGAAGCCTTCGCCGGCGACATCATCGGCCTGCACAACCACGGCACCATCCAGATCGGCGACACCTTCACCGAAGGCGAGGCGCTGGGCTTCACCGGCATCCCGCACTTCGCCCCGGAACTGTTCCGCCGCGTGCGCCTGAAGGACCCGCTGAAGTCCAAGCAGCTGCGCCAGGGCCTGCAGGAACTGGCCGAGGAAGGTGCCACCCAGGTGTTCTTCCCCGAGCGCAACAACGACATCATCCTCGGCGCCGTCGGCGTGCTGCAGTTCGACGTGGTCGCCAGCCGCCTGAAAGAGGAATACAAGGTCGAGTGCGCCTACGAGCAGATCAACGTCTGGTCCGCGCGCTGGATCGAGTGCCAGGACGAGAAGAAGCTCAAGGAGTTCAAGGACAAGGCCTTCGAGAACCTGTCCGTGGACGGCGGCGGCCACCTCACCTACCTGGCCCCGACCCGCGTCAACCTGAGCCTGATGGAAGAGCGCTGGCCGGACATCACCTTCCGCGCCACCCGCGAACACCACTGAGTTCGCCGCTGTTCGAAAACGCCCGCCTTGTGCGGGCGTTTTTTGTTCTTCCTTGTTTGCTTTTGAGTCGAGATGCGCGGGTAAGAGCCCCTCACCCTAGCCCTCTCCCGCAAGCGGGAGAGGGGACCGTTCGGTGCAGGATGAAACCACAGCGTCAGCCCGCACAATCTGCCCCCTCTCCCTCTGGGAGAGGGTTGGGGTGAGGGATGCCCCGTACAGAAGCCGATTACGGATCGAGCGCGCCGGAGCTCCAGGTACTCGAAGGCGCCGTACCGGTGAACTTGCCCGCGATGGCGCCCTGGGGAATCAGCCGGTCACGGTAACGGGTGGCGAACAAGCCACTCTGCGGCGCGCGCAGGATGTGTTCGCTATCAGGGTCACCCGGACGCGAAACGATGCGCGCGAAGCGCTCACCCGCCTCGAGGTATTCGCCCAGTTCTCGCTCGAACACCAGCACGCCGGCTGCAGGCGCGAACACCGTTTCCATGAAGCCCATGGGCGTAGCGACGCCCTTCCACTCCGGCAGTGGCCCGGCGTCGGTGACCACGCCACGGGCGCCGAGGAAACGGTAGAGTCCCTCGGCATCCTGCTGCGCCAGCGCGTCGCTGACGTCGCCCTGGCCGCGCAATTCGACAGTGGCCACCAGGCGCTCCGTAAAGCGCTGTTCGGCCAGCCATGGGGCGATCACCACTTCCTCGAACGCGCCGTCGCCATAGCCTTCCCAGACAATCGCCAATTCCGCGCGCAGCGCCGCGGCGAGGTCCTGCGCGGCCGGCCAGAAGCATTCGTGGACGTAGACATACTGCAGCGCCTCGTCGTCGGTGTGCAGGTCGAGGACGATGTCCGCCGGCGCGGCCAGTTCGGCCAGGCGCTTCTGCCACAGCGTGAGGTTGTCCAGGGTCCCGCTGGCCGCTACCGAGGCGATGAAGCCACGGTTGAAATTGCGCGACGTGGCATCGTGGTTGCGGCCGAGAATCCGCCCCTGGCGGAACTGCCCGATGCCGATGGGATTGGCCTGCGGCACCAGCGTCACGCTGCCATTGAGCGCGCCACGTTCGACGGCCTCGCGCAGGCGCGGCAGCAGTTCGTGGAGCACCAGCATACCGGCGATTTCATCGGCGTGCACGCCGGCCTGCAGGTGTACCCGCGGCCCCGGCTTGCCGCCGTCGATACGCCACGCCAGAACGCGCAGCTCCGCACCGGAGTCACCCGGCACGCTGAAGGACACATCCTCGATCATCAAGCCCTCTCCTCTGTCCGAATAGCCCATGGAAATCTTTGCCGGCGCCTCCTAGTATCGACTCCAGTCGCCGGTTTCCGGCACGCCGCAAAAGGACCTCGCACCGTGGACATGCCCCGCCAGAAAGCCCAGCGCGCCACCTCCGAGGAACGTCGCGACCACCTAGTGCGCGCCTGCCTCAAGTGCCTGGTCGCCGATGGCCACGCAGGCATCTCGGTGCGCCGCATCGCCAAGGAAGCCGGCGTCGCCGTGGGCCTGGTGAACCACCATTTCGGCAGCATCGACGCGCTGGTTGCCCAGGCCTACGAGACCCTTGCCAGCGAGGTCACCCAGGCGCTCTACCAGCAGGTGGACGCCGTCGGCAGCGATCCCGCCGCACGCATGGAAGCCTTCCTCACCGGCTCCTTCTCACCGCAAGTGCTGGACCCCGACCTGCTCAGCCCCTGGGTGGTGTTCTGGAGCCTGATCCGCCACTCGCCGCCGGTGAACGAGGCGCACGAGCGCGGCTATCAGAGCTACCTTGCCATCCTCGAAACACTCATCAGCGAGCTCGCCCACGCCGAAAACTTCAGCGTGGCGCGCCCGCGCCTGGCCGCCATCGGCCTCTCCGCCATGCTCGACGGGCTGTGGCTGGAGTGGTGCCTGAACCCGAGCAACTTCAGCGCCGCCGACGGTCTCGAACTCAGCCGCTGCTGGGTGGAGGGCCTCCGTCGCGGCGCCTACGCCTGAGGTTTGGCAACGATCTGCTGCGCGTCGGCTGGATTAGGCGAGCGCCGCCCGCCTAATCCAGCTCTAGCTCGCAAGATCGTAAGGCGAACTGTGCATTATCAAACTGCCGTCCTTGCCCTGCGCTTGCCCAACCATGATCGCTGCGCCGGCTTCTGTATTTCGCGGCGAACCGGCGTGGTGCGCTCCAGCACGGCGAACAGCGCCTCGATGATGAAGGTCAGGCAGACATAGATCGCCGCCACCAGCAGCAGCGGCTCATACACCTGGAAGGTCTGCGCGCGCACCACGTTGGCTGCGCCGAGCAGGTCGACCACGGCGATGGTGGACGCCAGTGCGGTGGACTTGAGCAGCATCACGCTCTCCCCCGCCAGGGTCGGCAGCAGCAGGCGGATCGCCCTCGGCAGCCACACACGGTAGAGCACCAGCCTGCGGTTCATGCCGAACGCCGAAGCGGCCTCCAGCTCGCCGCGCGGCACCGCCTTGAGGCCACCGCGAACCACCTCGCCGACGTAGGCGCCGACCGAGAGGATCAGCGCGATCACGATGTACCAGAAGCCATCGCGCAGGTAGGGCCAGAGGAAGCTGCCGCGGATCAGCGGGAACTGCGCGAACAGGCTGCCCAGGCCGTAGTAGAAGATGTAGATCTGCACCAGCAACGGCGTGCCGCGAATCACGCTGGTGTACGCCAGCGCCAGACGCGAGACCAGGAAGTTGCGCGACATCCGCGCCAACGCCACGACCAGCGCCAGAGCGAAGCCGAGGATGGCGGAAATCAGCAGGATCACCAGGGTGGTGCCCAGGCCCTTGAGCAGCAGGGCCCCATAGACGAATAGCCAGTGTTCGTTCATCGCCGCGCCTCGTTCAGACCGCCGGAATCCAGCGACGGAAACGTCGCTCCAGGTAGCCCGCGAACAGGTTTGAAAGCACGGTGAGCACGTAGTACAGCGCCGCCGCGGTGAGGTAGAAGGTCAGGTAGTGACGGGTCGAGCCGGCGGCCTGCTTGGCCGTGTAGAGCAGCTCGTTGGTGCCCACCACGCTGATCAGCGCACTGTCCTTGATCAGGTTGACCCACAGGTTGGCCATGCCGGCCAGCGCGTTGGGCGCCATCATCGGCAAGGTCACCCGGCGGAACAGGCCGAAGCCGTGCATGCCGTAGGCGCGCGCCGCTTCGATCTGGCCATAGGGAATCGACTGGATCGCGCCACGGAAGATCTCCGACGCGTAGGCGCCCTGCACCAGGCCAAGCACGACGATGGCCACCATCATGCCGTTGAGCTTCACCTGGCCGTAGCCGAGCCACTCGAAGAACTGGTTCAGACCCATGGAGCCGACGTAGAACAGCAACAGGATCAGCAGCAGCTCCGGCACCGCCCGGCACAGCGTGGTGTAGCCGCGCGCGAGCATCGCCAGCGGGCGCGGACCACCGATCTTGGCACTGGCCGCGGCCAGGCCGATCAGCAGGCCGACCAGGAAGGCCCCGACGGAAATCTGCAGGGTGACCAGCAACCCCTTGAGCAGGGCCGGGCCCCAGCCGGTAGGACCGAAGCCGATCAGGTCGAAGATGCTTTGCATGGCCGTCTCCAGGAAGGGAGGCTCAGGTTCGTGCCCGCGCGCCGGACAAGCGCGCGGGCGCTGAAGCGGATCGCGCCAGAGTTACTGCTTGGGCGCGACGCTCATGCCGAAGTATTTGTCCGACAGCGCCTTGTAGTCGTCGCTGGCGAGCAGTTTGCCGATGGCCTCGTCCATCTTCGCCTTCAGCTCGGTGTCGCCTTTGCGCATGCCGGCGCCAACGCCACGGCCGAACAGGGGGTCGTACTTCACTTCGCCCTTGTTGACGATGCCGGCAGCCTGGGCGTCCGGCGACTTGACGAAAGACGCCACGGCAATGCCATCGGCCATCATCAGGTCGATGCGCCCGGCCACCAGGTCGGCGTTCACCGAGTCCTGGGTGTCGTAGTAGCGCACGTCGGCGATCTTCTCGTAGTACTTCTTCAGGTAGTTGGAGCTGACCGTGGAGATCTGCACGCCGATGGCCTTGCCCTTCAGGCCCTCGGGGCTGATCTGCACATCCACCGCCTGGGGCGCGGCGACGGCGACCGGGGTGTCGTAATAGGGGCGGCTGAAGGCGATCTGCTTCTCGCGCTCGTCGGTGATCGACAGGGAGTTGAAGATCACGTCGATCTTCTTCGCCAGCAGCGCCGGGATGATGCCGTCCCAGGCTACTTCGTCGATCTCGCAGGTGGCCTTCATCTCGGCGCAGACCTTGTGGATCAGGTCCGGCTCGAAGCCGACCCAGCTACCGTCGGGCTGCTTCTGCGAGAACGGTGGATAGGGTTCGGCGGCCAGGGCGAAGCGGATCGTCTCGGCCTGGGCGCTCGCCGCGCCGGCCATCAGCATCGCCGCACCCACCATCAGATTGCACAGACCTTTCTTGCTCATCGTGATCCCCTGCGTTGTTTTCGTTTGTTATGGGTCACGCTCATCGATGCGCCGGCAGCGCGGCATCGGTCAGCGATTCTGGTGCGCGTTGACGAACTGCCGGCAGCGCTCGCTGCGCGGGCGCGAGAACACTTCCTCGGGCGTTCCCTCTTCCTCGATCAGGCCCTTGTGCAGGAACGCCACATGGCTCGACACGTCGCGGGCGAAAGCCATCTCGTGGGTGACCAGGATCATGGTCCGCCCCTCCTCGGCCAGCGAGCGGATCACCCGCAGCACTTCTCCCACCAGCTCCGGGTCCAGCGCCGAGGTCGGTTCGTCGAACAGCATCACTTTCGGTCGCACGGCCAGCGCGCGGGCGATGGCCACGCGTTGCTGCTGGCCGCCGGAAAGGAAGGCCGGGTATTCGTGGCGTTTCTCCGCCAGGCCGACACGTTCCAGCAACGCCTCGGCGCGCTCGCGGGCCTCGGCCTTGCTCTCGTGGAGGACGAAGGTCGGCGCCTCGATCAGGTTCTCCAGCACGGTGCGGTGCGGCCACAGGTTGAAGCTCTGGAACACCATGCCCAGCTGCGAGCGGATACGGGTGAGCTGCTTCTGGTCGGCCACCATCGGCTCGCCCTGGCGGCTCTGAGCCAGGCGGATGGTTTCACCGTTGACGGTGACCGAGCCCTGGTTGGGAATCTCCAGCATGTTGATGCAGCGCAGCAGGGTGCTCTTGCCCGAGCCGCTGGCGCCGATCAGCGAGATCACCTCGCCCTCGCGGGCCGACAGCGAAACGCCCTTGAGCACCTCGAAGTCGCCGAAGCGCTTGTGGATATCTCGCACTTCGATCACCGGCTTAGTGGTGGGCTGTTCCCGTAGGAGCGAGCTTGCTCGCGAACCGGCCGCAGCGTCAGAAACATCAAGAGCGTTCGCGAGCAATGGCTGAGGCGCCCCCCTCGCTCCTACAGTTGATTCGGCACGTGCGGGAAGGGATTCGACAAACCGAATGATCCGCGCACAGGCCTCCGCCATGCTCTCGTCGCTCAACCCGAAGGACAACCGCACGAAACCTTCCGCCTGCGGGCCGAAGGCTGCCGCGTCGAGCACCGAGACGCCGGTGGCATGGAACAGCTGCCAGGAGAAGTCCAGCGAGCTGAGGCCGGTGTCACGTACATCGACCATGACGAACATCCCGGCTTCGGGCGACAGGACCTTCACCCGCGGACAATCACTCAGCGCCGCCACCACCAGGTCGCGGCGGCGGCGGTAGATCTCGCGCATCGACGCCACCACTTCATCATGGCGCTCCACCGCAGCGAGCGCGGCCTCCTGCACGAAGCCCGGCAGGCCGTAGAACATGTTCAGCGCAAGGTTTTCCAGATGCCCGACCAGCGTCGGGTTGGCGACTATCCAGCCGGCGCGCCAGCCGGTCATGGCATGGGATTTCGATAGGCTGCCGATGCTCAGGGTGCGCTCGGCCATGCCCGGCAGCGCGGCGAAGCTCTGGTGTTCGCGCTCGAAGGTCAGGCCCTCGTAGACCTCGTCCACCACCACCCAGAGATCGTGGGCCTGCGCCAGTTCGGCGATCGCCAGCAACTCCTCGCGAGTCAGCACGACGCCCGTGGGGTTGCTCGGGTTGGCGAGGAAGATCGCCTTGGTGCGCGCCGTGATGGCAGCCGCGATATCACCGGCCAGAGGGCGGAAACCGTTCTCCGGACGGGTAGGAACCCCGACCAGCACGGCACCGGTGGACTTCAGCGTGGCTTCGTAGGTGACGTAGACCGGATCGAAGGTGATGACCTCGTCGCCTTTTTCCAGCAGGCACATCGCGGCGGCGAACAGGCCGTTCTGCGCTCCGGCGACAACAATGACGTTCTCGGCGGCGACCTTTTGGCCGAATCGTCGCTCATGCAGTGCGGCGATCGCCTGGCGAAGTGCCGGGCGGCCAGCCACATCACTGTAGTGGGTGTCGCCGTCGCGCAAGGCGGAAACGGCGGCATCGGTGATGAAGTCCGGGGTTGCGAAATCGGGGTCGCCGACGCTGAGCACTATCACGTCGCGGCCGGCGCGTTGGGCGGCAATGGCGGCGTAGTGAATATCCCAGGCGGCAACGCCGGGTCCGACCATCCTGTCCACAAGCGACGAATAACGCATGCAAGGGCCTCATCCGAATGACGGAATGTCCTGCAGAAGGGTCCGCAGGAGCGTTGGGCCACCATAGCCAAGGATGAACGAGTGTTCAACAGCGTTTTCCGACATCAGACATGTCGTTTTCAGACCGTTCACTCACCTCCCTCCCATCTTCGGGTGCTGCTTGTCGCATGTTCGACCGACGAACGGAATCACGACATCCACTTAACGGCTTCTTAACGATCACCCCCGTAGCGTTCTCTCACCCCCTGACAGAGCCGCCATGGCCTTTGGAACACCACATGGAAATGCCCTTCCTCCCCTTCTCCCGTCCCAGCATCGGTGAAGAAGAGATCCAGGCAGTCAACGAAGTCCTGCGTTCGGGCTGGATCACCACCGGGCCGAAGAACCATGAACTGGAACAACGCTTCGCCGACTCCATCGATTGCCGTCACGCGGTGGCCCTGTCGTCGGCCACCGGCGGCATGCACCTGGCGCTGCTGGCCCTGGGCATCGGCCCGGGCGACGAGGTGATCACCCCGTCGCAGACCTGGGTCTCCACCGTCAACATGATCAGCCTGCTGGGCGCCACGCCGGTGTTCGTCGATGTCGACCGTGACACCCTGATGACCGACGCCGCGCGCATCGAAGCCGCAATCACCCCGCGCACCCGCGCCATCATTCCGGTGCATTACGCCGGCGCGGCCTGCGACATGGACCCGATCAACGAGCTCGCCCTGCGCCACGGCATCCCGGTGATCGAGGACGCCGCCCACGCGGCCGGCACCTTCTATCGCGGCCGCCCGGTAGGCTCGCGCGGCACCGCGATCTTCTCCTTCCACGCGATCAAGAACCTCACCTGCGCCGAGGGCGCCATGTTCGTCACCGACGACGAGGCCCTGGCCAACCGCGTGCGCACCCTGAAGTTCCATGGCCTGGGCGTGGATGCCTACGACCGCCTGACCCACGGCCGCAAGCCGCAGGCGCAGGTGGTGGAACCGGGCTTCAAGTACAACCTCACCGATATCAACGCCGCCATCGCCCTGGTGCAGTTGCCCAGGCTCGAAGCGATCAACGCCCGCCGCGCCGAACTGGCCGCCGGCTACGCCAGTCGCCTGGCGCACCTGCCGGTGCAACCGCTGGCGCTGCCGGACTACCCGCAGCACCACGCCTGGCACCTGTACGTCCTGCGCATCGACCAGGAGCGCTGCGGCATCGACCGCGACGCCTTCATGCAGGGGCTGCAGGAGCGCGGCATCGGCAGCGGCATCCACTTCATCGGCAGCCACCTGCACAGCTACTACCGCCAGCACTACCCGGATGTGCACCTGCCCAACACCGAGTGGAATGCCTCGCGGATCGTCTCCATCCCGCTGTTCCCCGACATGACCCAGGCCGACCAGGACCGCGTGGTCGACGCCATCGAAACCCTGCTTCGGTAACGCCACCGTGAAAGCCTATCCGATCAACCGTGTGTCCATCGTCATCCCGGTGTACAACGAAGAGGCCAGCCTCCCCGAGCTGCTGCGCCGCACCACCGCCGCCTGCGAGCAACTGGGCCGCGACTACGAGATCGTGCTGATCGACGACGGCAGCCGCGACAGCTCCGCCGACCTGCTGCAGGAAGCCGCCGAAGCGCCCGGCAGCCATGTGGTGGCGGTGATCCTCAACCGCAACTATGGCCAGCACGCGGCGATCATGGCCGGCTTCGAGCAATGCCAGGGCGACCTGGTGATCACCCTCGACGCCGACCTGCAGAACCCGCCGGAGGAAATCCCGCGCCTGGTCGAAGAAGCCGCCAAGGGCTACGACGTGGTCGGCAGCGTGCGCCAGCAACGCCAGGACTCGGCACTGCGTCGCTGGCCGTCGAAGCTGATCAACCTCGCCGTGCAGCGCTCCACCGGCGTGGCGATGAACGACTACGGCTGCATGCTGCGCGCTTATCGCGCCAGCATCGTCAAGGCGATGCTCGCCTGCCGCGAACGCAGCACCTTCATCCCGATCCTGGCCAACAGCTTCGCCCGCCATACCAGCGAGATCCTCGTCGCCCACGCCGAGCGCGAGCACGGCGAGTCGAAGTACGACTTCCTGCGCCTGATCAACCTGATGTTCGACCTGGTCACCTGCATGACCACTTCGCCGCTGCGCCTGTTGTCCTTCGTCGGCGGCGGCATGGCGGTGGCCGGCTTCGCCTTCGCGCTGATGCTGCTGATGCTGCGCCTGCTGTTCGGCGCCGCCTGGGCCGGCCACGGCGTGTTCGTGCTGTTCGCCGTGCTGTTCATGTTCACCGGCGTGCAGCTGGTCGGCATGGGCCTGCTCGGCGAGTACCTGGGCCGCATGTACAACGACGTGCGCGCCCGCCCCCGCTTCTTCATCGAGCGCATCGTTCGCGTCGATGCACCGCGCGCCCAGATCACTACTTCTTCCCCTTCTTTCGAGTCCATCCAGCCATGACCCAGCAGACCATCGTCTTTGCCTACCACGACTTCGGCTGCGCCGGCATCGAAGCGCTGCTCGCCGCCGGTTACCAGATCGACGCCGTGTTCACCCACGCTGACGATCCCAAGGAAAACCGCTTCTACGGTTCCGTAGCACAACTCTGCGCGCGCCTGGGCATCCCGGTGCACGCGCCCGAAGACGTCAACCACCCGCTGTGGGTTGCGCGCATCCGCGAACTGCAACCGCAGTACATCTTCTCCTTCTACTACCGCCACCTGCTCAGCGAAGAGCTGCTGGCCTGCGCCGCCAAGGGCGCCTACAACCTGCATGGTTCGCTGCTGCCGCGCTACCGTGGCCGCGCCCCGGCCAACTGGGTGCTGGTCAACGGCGAAAGCGAGACCGGCGTGACCCTGCACCGCATGGTCAAGCGCGCCGACGCCGGCGGCATCCTCGCCCAGCAGAGCGTCGCCATCGGCCCGGACGACACCGCACTGGTGCTGCACGGCAAGCTGCGCGAAGCCACCCGCGAGCTGCTCGCCACTGCCCTGCCCCGCCTGGCTCGGGGTGAACTGCAGGAAGTCGCCCAGGACGAATCCCGCGCCAGCTACTTCGGTCGCCGCACCCCGGCGGACGGCCAGCTCGACTGGAAGCGCCCTGCCAGCGAACTGCACAACCTGGTCCGCGCCGTGACCCAGCCGTACCCCGGCGCCTTCGCCCCGGTGGGCGATCGCAAGCTGATCGTCTGGAGCTCGCGCGTGGTCGCCGGCAACAACGGCCTGCCGGCCGGCTCGGTCCTGTCGGTCGACCCGCTGCGCATCGCCTGCGGTGCTGACTCGCTGGAAATCCTCTCCGGCCAGCAGGGCGACAGCGGCCTGTTCCTCGCCGGCCCGCAGCTGGCCCGCGAAATGGGCCTGGTGGACGGCTCGCGCCTGCACGGCGCCAGCGGCAAACCCAAGCGCAAGACCCGCGTACTGATCCTCGGCGTCAATGGCTTCATCGGCAACCACCTCTCCGAGCGCCTGCTGCGCGACGGCAACTACGAGGTCTACGGCCTGGACATCGGCTCCGACGCCATCGAGCGCCTGAAAGGCAACCCGGACTTCCACTTCGTCGAAGGCGACATCAGCATCCACACCGAGTGGATCGAGTACCACATCAAGAAGTGCGACGTGGTCCTGCCGCTGGTGGCCATCGCCACGCCCATCGAATACACCCGCAACCCGCTGCGCGTGTTCGAGCTGGACTTCGAGGAAAACCTCAAGCTGGTCCGCTACTGCGTGAAGTACAACAAGCGCGTGATCTTCCCGTCCACCTCCGAGGTGTACGGCATGTGCACCGACGCCAACTTCGACGAAGACAAGTCGAACCTGATCGTCGGCCCGATCAACAAGCAGCGCTGGATCTACTCGGTCTCCAAGCAGTTGCTCGACCGCGTTATCTGGGCCTACGGCCAGAAGGGCCTGAAGTTCACCCTGTTCCGTCCGTTCAACTGGATGGGCCCGCGCCTGGACCGCCTGGACTCGGCGCGCATCGGCAGTTCCCGCGCCATCACCCAGCTGATCCTGCACCTGGTGGAAGGCACGCCGATCCGCCTGGTCGACGGCGGCGAGCAGAAGCGCTGCTTCACCGACGTGGATGACGGCATCGAGGCGCTGGCGCGGATCATCGACAACGAAGGCAGCCGCTGCGACGGGCAGATCGTCAATATCGGCAACCCGGACAACGAAGCCAGCATCCGCCAACTGGGCGAAGAGCTGCTGCGTCAGTTCGAGGCGCACCCGCTGCGCGACCAGTTCCCGCCCTTCGCCGGCTTCCGCGAAGTGGAAAGCCGCAGCTTCTACGGCGACGGCTACCAGGACGTGTCGCACCGCAAGCCTAGCATCGAGAACGCCCGTCGCCTGCTGAACTGGCAGCCGAGCGTGGAGCTCTCCGCCACCATCGGCAAGACCCTGGACTTCTTCCTCCGCGAAGCCCTGGCCGAACGTGCCGGTGGGGTGCCCCACGCCTTCCCGCTGCAGAAAAGCATCGCCTGATGAGAGCGGGACTGCGCATCGACGTCGATACCTACCGCGGCACCCGTGACGGTGTGCCGCGGCTGCTGGACATGCTCGACGAGGCCGAGGTGAAGGCGACCTTCTTCTTCAGCGTCGGCCCCGACAACATGGGGCGCCACCTGTGGCGCCTGATCCGCCCGCAGTTCCTGTGGAAGATGCTGCGCTCCAACGCCGCCGGCCTGTATGGCTGGGACATCCTGCTGGCCGGCACCGCCTGGCCGGGCAAGCCGATCGGCCGCGACCTGGGCCACCTTATGCGGCGCGCCCAGGACGCCGGCCATGAAGTCGGCCTGCATGCGTGGGACCACCACGGCTGGCAGGCCAACGCCGGCCGCTGGAGCACCGAGCAGCTCGAACAACAGATCCGCCGTGGCGTCGACACCCTTGCCGACATCCTCGGCAACCCGGTGGAGTGCTCGGCGGTGGCCGGCTGGCGCGCCGACGAACGCACCGTGGAAGCCAAGGAGCGCTTCGGCTTTCGCTACAACAGCGATTGCCGCGGCCGCTCGCTGTTCCGCCCGCGCCTGGCCGACGGTCGCGCCGGCACCCCGCAGATCCCGGTGGACATGCCCACCTTCGACGAAGTCGTCGGCCCACAGGTGGCGCCGTCCGCCTTCAATGACTACATCCTTTCCCGTTTCGACATGGACGCCTTGAACCTGTACACCATTCACGCCGAGGTCGAGGGCATTCTCATGGCCCACGACTTCCGCCGCTTGCTGGCCCAGGCACGGGCCGGCGGCATCCGCTTCGTCCCGCTGGGCCGGCTGCTGCCGGACGACCCGACCACCCTGCCCGTCGCCAGCCTGGTGCGCGGCGAACTGGCTGGCCGCGAAGGCTGGCTGGGGGTGCAGCACGCATGAAGCGCCTGGCCTACCCGACACTGCTCGCCGCCTTCGTCCTGTGCATCCTGCTGCCGATGGCTTTCCACGGCCTGTGGATCCCGGACGAGTCGCGCAACGCGCAGATCAGCCAGGCCATGCTGCAGAGCGGCGACTGGGTGTCCCCGCACCTGCTGGGCCTGCGCTACTTCGAGAAGCCTACCGGCGGCTACTGGCTGATCGCAGCCAGCCAGGCCGTGTTCGGGCAGAACCTGTTCGGCGTGCGCTTTGCCTCCGCACTGGTCACCGCGCTGAGCACCCTGCTGGTGATCCTGGTCGCCCGCCGCCTGTGGAACGACCCGCGCCGCACCTGGGCCGCCGGTCTGCTGTACCTGAGCTTCGGGTTGATCGCGGGGCAGGCCGGCTACGCCAACCTCGACCCACAGTTCACCTTCTGCGTGAACCTCAGCCTCGGTGCCCTGTGGTTCGCTTTCGATGCCAGCACCCCGCGCGGGCGCCTGGCTGCCTGGAGCCTGCTGGGTGCCGCCTGCGCCTTCGGCTTCATGACCAAGGGCTTCCTCGCCTTCCTGTTGCCGATGATCGTCGGCCTGCCCTACGCCGTGCTGCAGAAGCGCCTGGGCGAACTGCTGCGCTACGGCCCGCTGGCGGTGCTGGTGGCCGCGCTGGTCTGCGCGCCCTGGGTACTGCTTATCCACGCCCGCGAGCCGGACTTCTGGGACTTCTTCTTCTGGCACGAGCACATCCGCCGCTTCGCCGGTGACGACGCCCAGCACGGCCGCCCATTCTGGTTCTTCGTCCCGCTGCTGTTCGCCAGCGCACTGCCCTGGGCGGTGCTGGTCTTCCCTGCGCTGCGTAACGCAATCCAGGGCTGGCGCGACTCGAAGCTGCTGTTCCTGCTGCTGTGGTTCGTCATGCCCTTCCTGTTCTTCAGCCTGGCCAAGGGCAAGCTGCCGACCTACATCATGCCCTGCTTTGCCCCGCTCGCCCTGCTGATGGCCGATGCCCTCGGCCGTGCGCTGCAGCAGCACCGGCAAGTCGCCCTGAAGTTCAACGGCGCGCTCAATCTTCTGCTGGGTAGCAGTGCGCTGGCCGGGCTGCTGTTCATGCAGGCACGGCACCCGCAGTACCACGACGAACTGCCCAGCGTGCTGATGGTTGCCCTGGTGTGCATCGTCTGGCTGCTCGCCGGCCTGCTGCAACTGCTGCGCCCCGCTCGCTTCTGGGCGGCGCCGGCCTTCGCGGCCTGGCTGCTGGTGGCCCTGGTGCCCAACGCGATGCCGAACAAGATGGTCAACAGCAAGATGCCCGACCAGTTCATCGCCGAGCACCTGGACCAGCTCAAGGACGCCCGCAGCCTGCTGAGCAACGACCTGGGCGCCGCCACCGCGCTCGCCTGGCGCACCCGGCGCAGCGACATCACGCTGTTCAACACCGAAGGCGAGCTGAAGTTCGGCTTGGGCTACCCCGAAGGCCAGGGCCGCAGCATCCCGCCCGAGGGCATCCACGCGTGGATCGACCGGACCCGCGCCGAGGGCTCCATCGGCGTGATCATGCGGGTCAACAGCGCCAGCGACGAAGCGGAACTGGCCATGCTGCCCAGCGACGCCATCAGCTACCGGCAGAACCACCTGGTGGTCCTGCTGATTCCGCAGGCCGCGCCATGACTGCCCTGCTGCTGGCGGGCGTCTGCCTGCTCACCTGCCTGGGCCAGCTGGCGCAGAAGTTCGCCGTGGAAAGCTGGCGCGATGCGCCCTCGAGCCTGACGGCGAAGCTCTTCTCGCCCTGGCTGATCCTGGCCGTCGCCTGCCTGGGCGCCGGCCTGCTGCTCTGGCTGCTGGTCCTGCAACGCCTGGAAGTCGGCGTCGCCTACCCGATGCTGAGCCTGAACTTCGTGCTGGTGACGCTACTGGCGAGCCGCCTGTTCGGCGAACGCATCGACGGCCGCCACTGGTTCGGCGTGGCCCTGATCGTCGGCGGCGTCGCCCTGCTGGGGATGCACTCGTGAAGCGCGGCATCGCTTTCGCCCTGGGCAGCGTGCTGCTGGTGAGCAGTGCACAGCTGGGCATGCGCTGGAGCATGTCGCGGCTGCCCTCGCACTGGCCGTTCGACCTGGCGCAACTCGACATCGCCGCACTTCTGGTGCTGGCCGGGGCGGTGCTCGCCTACGCGCTGTCGATGCTCTGCTGGCTGCTTGCCCTGAAACACCTGCCGCTGAGCCGCGCCTACTCGCTGCTGAGCCTGAGCTACGCCCTCGTCTACCTCGGCGCTGCCGTGCTGCCGGGCCTCGGCGAGCCGCTGAGCCTGCCGCGCACCCTGGGCGTAGCCCTGGTGATCGCCGGCGTGATCGCGATCAACGCGCCACGCCGACCTGACAGAACAACCGTCATCAAACCCAGCGATGCTCGCTCCGAGCACGCGCAGTTCGACTGACCTCAATCCCGCTTCAAGTCCCTTTTCGGGAGAGCAGACCATGAAAATCAGCGTATTCGGAATCGGTTATGTAGGCCTGGTGCAGGCCGCGGTCATGGCCGAAGTGGGCCACGACGTCCTGTGCATGGACATCGACGAGGACAAGATCGCCAAGCTCAAGCGCGGCCAGATCAGCATCTTCGAACCGGGCCTGGCCGAGCTGGTGAGGGACAACCTGGAAGCCGGACGCCTGCACTTCACCAGCGACGTCGCCGAGGCCGCCGCCCATGGCCGCGTGCAGTTCATCGCCGTCGGCACCCCGCCGCTGCCCGATGGCTCGGCCGACCTGCGCGCCGTGCTGGCCGTGGCCGAAGGCATCGCCCGTCACCGCACCCAGCCGGTGATCATCGTCGAGAAATCCACCGTGCCGGTGGGCACCGGTGACCGCGTGAAGGCCAAGGTACTCGCGGTGCTCGCCGAGGAAGGCCGCAGCCTGGACTTCGAGATCGTCTCCAACCCCGAGTTCCTCAAGGAAGGCTCGGCGCTGGCCGACTGCCGCAAACCCGACCGCATCGTCATCGGCTGCGAAAGCCCCGAGGTGCTGGACGTGATGCGCGAGATCTACGAGCCGTTCAATCGCAACCACGACCGCATCCTGACCATGAACCTGCGCAGCGCGGAGCTGACCAAGTACGCCGCCAACTGCATGCTCGCCACCAAGATCAGCTTCATCAACCAGATCGCCGAGCTGGCCGAGCACCTGGGCGCCGACATCGAAGCCGTGCGCCAGGGCATGGGCGCCGACCCGCGCATCGGCTACCACTTCATCTATCCCGGCTGCGGCTATGGCGGCTCGTGCTTCCCCAAGGACGTCCAGGCGCTGATCCAGAGTGCCGAGGAAGCCCACTGCTCCAGCGACCTGCTGCGCGCCGTGGAAGCGGTCAACCAGCGGCAGAAGAGCAAGCTGTTCGAACGCATCCACAGCTACTACGGCGGCAAGCTCAAGGGGCGCACCTTCGCGCTCTGGGGCCTGTCGTTCAAGCCCAACACCGACGACATGCGCGACGCCCCCAGCCGCACCCTGATGGAAGCCCTGTGGGCTGCCGGCGCCAAGGTCCGCGCCTTCGACCCCGAGGCCATGCCCGAGGCGCAGCGCCTGTACGGCCACGATGAACGCCTGACCCTGATGGGCACCCCGGAAGCCACCCTCGGCGGCGCCGATGCCCTGGTGATCTGCACCGAGTGGCGGCAGTTCAAGGCGCCGGACTTCGAGCTGGTGGCCAGCCGCCTGAAGTCCCCGCTGATCTTCGACGGCCGCAACCTGTTCGACCCCGAGCGCGTGGCGCGCTACGGCTTCGAATACTTCCCCATGGGCCGCGGCGACTCGCACCGCCTGCCGGTGCCGGCGCAGGTCGTCGAACAACGCACGCGGCGCACGGCCTGAAGAGCATTCGCGAGCAGGCTCGTTCCTACACGAGGGACACGGCTCTTCGTAGGAGCGAGCTTGCTCGCGAACCCACCCACGCCGACCAGGCCAGGATGCTCAACCCCGCCCCGGCGCTTGCTCGCCCATCACCATCATCGGCGCTGCCTCACTGCGCTTGAGCAGCGCATAGAGCACCCCGGTCACCACGCTGCCGATGGCAATCGCCAGCAGGTAAAGCAGCGCGTGGTTCATCGCGTTGGGGATCAGCAGCACGAACAGCCCGCCATGGGGCGCCAGCAGCTTGCAGCCGAACAGCATCGACAGCGCGCCGGTCAGCGCACCTCCGGCGATACTTGCCGGGATCACCCGCAGCGGGTCCTTGGCCGCGAAGGGAATCGCGCCCTCGGAGATGAAGCACAACCCCAGTACCAGCGCGGCCTTGCCGGCCTCGCGCTCGCTCTGGGCAAACTTGCGCCGCGCCAGCAGCGTGGCGATGCCCATGCCGATCGGCGGGACCATGCCACCGGCCATCACCGCCGCCATCGGCGCGTAGCTCTGCGAGGCGAGCAGGCCGACCGAGAAGGCGTACGCGGCCTTGTTGATCGGCCCGCCCAGGTCCACGCACATCATCCCGCCCAGCAACAGGCCGAGCAGGATGGCGTTGGTGGTACCCATGCCGGCGAGGAAATCGGTCAGCGCGCTCATCATCGCCGCCACCGGCGAACCCACCACGTAGATCATCACCAGCCCGGTGAACAGGCTGGCCAGCAGCGGGATGATCAGGATCGGCTTGAGCGCCGCGACACTGGCCGGTAGCGGAACCCACTGGGCAATCGCGCGCGCCGAATAGCCGGCGAGCAAACCGGCGACGATGCCGCCAAGGAAGCCCGCCCCCAGCGTGCTCGCCAACAGCCCGCCGATCATCCCCGGCGCCAGCCCGGGGCGGTCGGCGATGGACCAGGCGATGTAACCGGCGAGCATCGGCACCATCAGCTTGAACGCCGCATCGCCGCCGATCTGCATCAGCGCCGCCGCCAGGGTGCCCTGTTGCTTGAACGCCTCGATGCCGAAGACGAAGGACAAGGCGATCAGCAGCCCGCCGGCCACCACCATCGGCAGCATGAAGGACACGCCGGTGAGCAAGTGCTTGTAGACGCCGCGCGCTTCGTTCTTCGTCGGTGCCGCACTGTTGCCGGCGGACGCGGCGGACTCCGTCGTCGCCTCCTGCAGCGCGCGCTCGATGGTCGCCTGGGGCTGCTTCAACGCCACACCCGTGCCGCAACGGAAAATGCGCTTGCCGGCGAAACGTTCGGGATTGACCTCGATGTCCGCCGCCAGCAGGACCACGTCCGCAGCAGCGATTTCTTCCGCACTCAGCGGATTGCGCGCGCCCACCGAGCCCTGGGTTTCCACCCGCAGCTCGACGCCCATCTGCTGCGCCGCCTGCTGCAGCGCCTCGGCGGCCATGAAGGTGTGCGCCACGCCGGTCGGGCAGGCAGTCACCGCTACGACCTTCGCCACGCGTCCCGTTGCGGCAGGCACTGGCGAGGCCTCGCCCGGCTGCCAGACGGGAGCCTCTGCCGCCGCGCGCTGGAGGAAACCGGCCGGGTCGGCCAAGGCCTCGGCCGGGCGCGCCTGCACCAGGCGCTTGCCGGCGAAGCGCGAGAGATCCAGCGGCTGCGCGCTGACCACCAGCACCCAGTCGGCCGCGGCAATCTGTCCTTCGCTCAACTGGCGTTCCGGATGCTGCGGGTCGCGTTGCTCGACACACACCGACCAGCCCAGGCGCCCGGCCGCCGCCCGCAGCAGGCGGGCGCTGAGCACGCTGGAAATCTGGCCGTTGGGGCAGGCCGTGATCAGGGCAAGGTTCATCGTCATACCTCTTGTTGTTCTATCGCTCAGGGCTGGCACGGGGCCAACGCCTGAACCTGCACCGCGTCCTCGATGCGCTTGAGCCGCTGCGCGTCGCCGATGCCGAACTGGATCTGGGTGACCGCCAGTGCCGCCACCGCCGTGGCCTGGCGCAGCACACGCTCGGGCGGCCAACCGGCGAGCAAGCCATGGACCATGCCGGCCAGCAGGGAATCGCCGGCGCCCACCGTGCTGGCGACTTCCACCCTGGGCGGCACCGCTTGCCAGACACCCTGCGGACCGAACCAGCGCACGCCCTCGGCGCCCTGGGAAAGCACCACCTGCTCGATACCGCGCGCACGCAATGATTCGACCTGCGCGCCCAACTCATCAGCACTGCCAGCGGGTTTTCCGCAGGCATCGGCCAGCTCCTGGTCGTTGGGTTTGATCAGCCAGGGTGCGGCGTCCACCCCGGCGCGCAGCGCGGCACCGCTGCAATCGAAGGCGACTTTCAGGCCATGGCCCTGCAGGCGCAGCAACAGCTCGCGCAACCACTGCGGATCGACGCCGCGCGGCAGGCTGCCGGCGACCACGGCCATGTCGAAATCGGCGGCGATCAGGTCGAGGCGGTCGAGCAGCGCATCCTGCTGGGCGCCACTGACTGTCGGGCCCGGACCGTTGATATCGGTGATCCGCCCGGTGCCTTCGGCGATCTTGATATTCCGCCGCGTTTCGCCCGGCACGCGGACAAAGGCATCGACGAAACCACGACGACGGAACAACGCCTCGAAGGGCAACGCATTGTCCGCACCGAGGAAGCCGGCAACGGTCAGCGAATGTCCCAGGTCGGCCAGCACCTGGGCAACGTTGAGGCCCTTGCCGGCGGCCTGGCTGAGTGCCGACTCGCTGCGGTTCACCTCGCCGGGCGCAAGCGTCGGCAGGCGCACGGTTAGGTCCAGCGCAGGGTTCAGGGTCAGCGTGAGAATACGGGCCATCAGTGCACCTCCGGCAGCGCCAGGGCGACGCTCTGGCGCACGTCCGCTGCCGAGCACAGGGCCAATGCGGCGCGAGCCAGCTCGCGGGATGTCGGCAGGTCCAGCTCGCGCACCCGCGCCTTGACCAGCGGGATGCTGCGCGCCGAAACGCTCAGTTCGTCCACTCCCAGCCCGACCAGCAAGGGCACCGCCAGCGGGTCGGCGGCCAGCTCGCCGCACACGCCCACCCACTTGCCGTGGGCATGGGCGGCGCGCACGGTCATGTCGATCAGTTGCAGCACCGCCGGGTGCAGGCCATCGGCCTGGGCGGACAGACTCGGATGGCCACGGTCGATGGCCAGGGCGTACTGGGTCAGGTCGTTGGTACCGACGCTGAAGAAATCCACCTCGCGCGCCAGTACCTGTGCCAGCAGCGCAGCGGAAGGCACCTCGACCATGATGCCCAGTTGCAGGTCATGCTGACCGCCCAGTTCCGCGCAGATTTCGTGGGTCAGGTCGCGCGCCTGCCGCCACTCCTCCACCTGGCCGACCATGGGGAACATGATGCGCAGCGGGCGGCCGGCAGCCGCACTCAGCAACGCTCGCAGCTGGGTGCGGAAAATCTGCGGGCGTTGCAGCGTCAGGCGCACGCCACGAATGCCCAGGTAGGGGTTGGTTTCCTCGGCGATCGGCCAGTACGGCAGCGGCTTGTCGCCGCCCACATCGAGGGTGCGCGCTACCAGCGGACGGCCTTCGAGGGCATCGAGCACACGGCGGTACTCGATCTCCTGGGTTGCCTGGTCGGGCGCCTGCGGGTTGTCCATGAAGACGAACTCGGTACGCAGCAGACCCACGCCCTCCGCGCCCAGCTCCACGGCTTTCGCCGCGCCGGCGGTGTCGCCAAGGTTGGCGCAGACTTCCACGGCATGGCCATCGCGAGTCACCGCCGGCTCATGGCGGCGCGCCTCGGCCTGCGTGGCGCGACGCTGGCGCAGGTCGCGCTGGGTTTCGGCGGCGTGCAACGCTTGCACATCGGGGGCGACCGTCATCTGGCCTTTCTCGCCATCCAGCAGCAACGCCGTGCCGGACTCCAGCGCCAGCACGCTTTCCCCGGCGCCCACCAGCGCGGGAATACCCAGCGCGCGGGCGATGATCGCGCTGTGCGAAGTGGCGCCACCGCGCGCCGTGACGATACCCGCCACGCGTTCCGGATCGAGCCGTGCCACGTCCGAGGGGCCGACTTCGTCCATCACCAGGATGTAGGGCTCGCTCGGCTCCAGCGCACTCTCGACGCCGCACAGGCGCGCCAGCACGCGCCGGCCGACGTCGCGCAGGTCCGCCGCGCGCTCAGCCAGCAGCGCATCGCGCAGGGCCTCCTGCTCGCCGGCCACCCGCTCGATCACCTGGCTCCAGGCCGCTTCGGCGCTGGCACCTTCGGACAGGCGCGCCTGCACCTCGTCGAGCAACTCGGGGTCGTCCAGCAGTGCCTGGTGAGTGACGAAGATGTCGCGAATTTCCTTGACCTGGCTGCGCCCCACCAGCGCTCCGATTTCCCCGCTGATGGCCATCCGCGCCTCATCGAGGCGCTGGCGCTCGACGTCCGCCGACTCGCCGCGCACGGCGAACTCGAAGGCACGAGCGACCTGCACGTACGCAGGGCCGTGGGCAATGCCCGGCGATGCGGCAATGGCCTGCAACTGCGCGCCCGCTTCGGGAGCCCGCACGGCCTGCAATTCCTGCTCGTCCTGTTGCACGCTGTCGACGACCAGCTCCTGGGTTTCCGGCAGCGGCTCGACTTCCTCGCCCAGGCCCTGCTCCACGGCCGCGCGAACGGCAGCCAGTGCGGCCTCGGCGATTTCCGGCTCGGCGAAGAACTCCAGCACCTGCCCACGCCGCGCGCCAAGGGTGAGCAGTTTGCTCAGGCTGCGGATGGAAACCGGGGCGCTGTCGCCCTCGGCGATGCGCACGCGAATTTCGCCGCTGTAGTCCCGCGCCAGCAGCATCAGCACCTGTGCCGGGCGCGCATGCAGGCCATGCGGGTTGGCCAGCGGCACACGGATGCTCGGCCAATCCACCGGCAATTCACCGCCCAGGGCTTCCAGCAGCGCACGTACGGAGGTGGCGCTGGCCAGCTCGCCGGCACGGCCATCCACCAGCAGGTCGCACAGGCGCGCGAACACCGCCTCGTGCGCGTCGTCCTGGCGAGCCAGGCAGAACAGGCCACGCACCGGCTGGCCGGCGTGGCTCAGCTCGCGCGCGGGGGTAACGAAGACGAGGCCCGGACGAGTGACGCATTGCTCGCTGTCCTGCCACCAGAGCCCCGCGCCCAAGGGCAAGGCCTCCTGGTCATGCAGCGCGGCAGCGAAGCCGGGAACCACGCAGCCGGCCTTCTTCAAACGCCGCGCACCGACCAGCGCCAGTTCGTCGAAGTCTTCGGCAGCGACGCCAAGCCCTACCAGATGCTCGTCGAACAGCAACGGCTGAGGCGCGCCACCTTGCAGCAGCTGCAGCAGGTCCTCGGGTTTTTCCGCTGCGCGCAAGGCCGGGCCTACTTCGCCGTCGCCCAGCGCACGGGTAAGCAGTTGCAGCAGGCGCAGGTGCTCATCGGACTTGGCCGCAATGGCGATGGCCAGGTGCACGGTCTGCCCGTCGCCCCAGGCCACCCCCTCGGGGAAGTGCATCAGGCGTACGCCGGTGCGCTGCACCAGGTGGCGCGTTTCCGGCGTGCCGTGGGGAATGGCGATGCCCTGCCCGAGATAGGTGGAGCCTTGCGCTTCACGGGCCTGAAGACCCGCCAGGTAGCCTTCGGCAACCAGGCCATCGTCTTCGAGGGCAGAGCCAAGCATGGCCAGGGCGGCCTGCTTGTCGGCAGCGCGCTGGCCCATGCGGACCTGCTGCGCGTTGAATTCGAGCATCGCGTTCTCCTCACCGGCGTTCGCGCGTGCCGGCGCTGGGGCGGTTATCCGCTTGTACGGTGATCAGCTTAGAGGCTGCGGCGCAGGAACAGGGTTCAGGCAATACTGCGCGCGCAATGCTGAATCGTTTCACCTATTGAGACTGGAACGTTACTCGATAATGCGTGATCCTTGAAGCCCCCAATTGTCGGCAGCATCCCGCGTTGAAACTCAGTGATATCGCCCGCCTGGCCGGTGTTTCGGTCACCACCGCCAGCTATGTGATCAATGGCAAGGCCGTGCAGCGGCGCATCAGCGCCGCCACGGTGGAGCGCGTGCGCGCGGTGATCGAGGAGCATGGCTACCACCCGGACCAGCAGGCGGCCAGCCTGCGGCGCGGGCAGACCCGCACCCTGGGCTTCGTCCTGCCGGACCTGGAGAACCCCAGCTACGCCAAGCTCGCCAAGCTGCTGGAGCAAGGTGCCCGGGCGCGCGGCTACCAGTTGCTGATCGCCTGTTCCGACGACGAACCGGACACCGAGCGCCAGGTGCTCAACCTGTTCCGCGCGCGCCGCTGCGACGCGCTGATCGTCGCCAGTTGCCTGCCCGTCGGCGACGAAAGCCACGCCCGCCTGCAGGCTGACGGCGTGCCGATCATCGCGGTGGATCGCCAGCTCGACCCGCAGCGCTTCTGCTCGGTGGTCAGCGACGACCGCGACGCCAGCCAGCGCCTCACCGCCAGCTTGCTGAAACCCGCGCCGCTCAGCATCGCCCTGCTTGGCGCGCGGCCGGAGCTGATCATTTCCCAGGAACGCGCCGCCGGTTTCCGCAGCGCCCTGCGCGACTACCAGGGCCAGGTGCTGGTCGAGCACGGCGAGACCTTCAGTCGCCCCTGCGGCCGGCGCCTGATGGAGGAGTTGCTGGCCGGCCAGGGGCAGTTGCCCGACGCGCTGATCACCACCTCCTACGTGCTGCTCGAAGGCGTGTTCGACGTGCTCCAGGCGCTGCCCAGCGGCTGGCCGGCGAACCTGCGCATTGCCACCTTCGGCGATACCCAGTTGCTGGACTTCGTTCCGCTGAAGGTCAACGCGATTTCCCAGCAGCACGCGCTGATCGCCGAGCGCGCGCTGGACCTGGCGCTGGCCGCCATCGAACAGAACAGCTACACGCCCGGCGTGCACCCGATCCCGCGCAACCTCAAGCTGCGCACGGAGTGAACCGATGCGCCTGATCGACACCCACAACCACCTCGACTGCCCGGACTTCGAGCAGGACCGCGCCGCCGTGCTGCAACGCAGCCGCGAGCGGGGCGTGGAACGACAGGTGCTGCTGGGAGTGTTCCGCGAGAACTGGGAGGACGTCTGGGCGCTGGTGGACAGCGAGCCGGACCTCTACGCCGCTCTGGGCCTGCACCCGATCTATCTGGCGCGGCACAAGCCGGAACACCTCGCTGCGCTGCGCGAGTGGCTACAGCGTCTCGCCGGCCACCCGAAGCTCTGCGCGGTGGGCGAGATCGGCCTGGACTATTACCTGGAAGAACTCGACCGCGAGGGCCAGCAGGCCATCTTCGAGGAGCAGTTGCGCATTGCCATCGACTTCGAGCTGCCGGTGCTGCTGCACGTGCGTCGCGCCCATGCGGCGATGATCGCCACGCTCAAGCGCTACAAGCCCCAGCGCCAGGGCATCGTCCACGCCTTCGCCGGCAGCCGCGAAGAGGCTCGCGAATACCTCAAGCTGGGTTTCCGCCTGGGCCTGGGCGGCGCACCAACCTGGCCGCAGGCCAATCGCCTGCGCAAGGTGGTGCCGGAGATTCCGCTGGAGTCCATCGTGCTGGAAACCGACTCGCCGGACATGGCGCCGTCGATGTATCCCGGCGTACGCAACAGCCCGGAACATCTGCCGGATATCTGCGTGGCACTGGCGCAGTTGAAGGGTATCAGCCCGGAAGAGCTGGCCAGCGCCAGCACGCGCAATGCGATGGAGTTGTTCGGCTGGAGCTGAGCGGTTGCTCTTCGTAGGAGCGAGGGGGACGCCCAGTTCTTGCTCGCGAACCGCACGACAATGAAGTGGCCTGCCGAATCTGTTCGCGAGCAAGCTCGCTCCTACAGGCCAATAGCGAATTCACCGACAAACCGATGCCCGTGAGATGGGGTGCATCCGTGCGACCCACGGACATCGGTCTGCTGGCGAAACCCTGTAGCGAGGCGGACCGCTGCGATCGCCTCGCACAACCCGAGGTCAGACGCGGAACGCGCCGATCAGCCGCTTGAGCTCTACCACCTGCCCGGCCAGTTCGCGGCTGGCGCGCTCGGTCTCGCTGGCACCTTCGGAGGTGCGCTCGCCGGCCTGGTTGATCTCGACGATGTTCTGGTCGATGTCGTGGGCCACGGCGGTCTGCTGCTCGGCCGCAGCGGCGATCTGCTGGTTCTGGTCGACGATGGCGCCGACCGCGCTGAGGATATTCTCCAGCGCCTGCTGCACCTGGGCCGACTGGCTGACAGTGCCATCGGCGGTCTGGTGGCTGCTGCCCATGGCCTTCACGGCGGCGCCCACACCATTCTGCAGGCGAGCGATCATCTGCTCGATCTCCTCGGTGGACTGCTGGGTGCGCTTGGCCAGGGTACGCACCTCATCGGCGACCACGGCGAAGCCCCGGCCCTGCTCACCAGCACGCGCCGCCTCGATGGCGGCGTTGAGCGCCAGCAGGTTGGTCTGCTCGGCAATGCCCTTGATCACGTCCAGCACACGGCTGATCGAGGCGCTGTCGGCGGCCAGCTGGTTGATCACCGCCACCGACTCGTCGATCTCGCCAGCCAGGCGCTGGATGCTGCCCACCTGGGATGCCACCAGGGCGCGGCCGCTGGTGGTTTCCTGGTTCACGTTGTGGGCGCTGCCCACCGCCACGGCGGCGCTGCGCGCGACCTCCTGGGCGGTTGCGGCCATCTGGTTCATCGCCGTGGCGACCTGCTCGATCTGGTTGCGCTGGCCGGCTACCGCCTGGTTGCTCTCGGCGGAAACCGACTCCACGCGCACGGTCTGCCGCTCCACTTCACTGACCGTGCGGCCGACCTGCTCGATCAGGTCGTGGATCTTCGACACGGTCTGGTTGAAGGCATCGCCCAGCTCGCCCAGCTCGTCGCGGCTCTGGGCCTGGAAGTTGACGGTCATGTCGCCGGCAGCGACGCGCTCCATCATTTTGCCCAGGCTCTTGAGGGTGGTGCGGGTGGAGACGTAGAAGCCGCCGTAGAGGTAGACGATGGAAACGAACACCACCAGCAGCGCCACCACCAGCAGCACCATCTGCCGCTGCTTGCTGGCCAGGCGGGCCTGCAACTGGCCGTCGAAGAACTGCAGGACATGGTCGTCCAGGCGATAGGTCTGCTCGATCGCCTTGCTGACCTGTTCGTAGAAGTCGAGCCAGGGCGTGTCGAGGGTGTCGGCCATCACCACCTTGTCCTCGAACAGCTTACCCATGGCCTTGATCGTTTCGCGGCTGGCCTGGGCATCGGCGGCCAGCGTGCTCTGCGCTGCAGCGCTGGCGCCCAGAGCCTCCTGCAGCTTGAGCCCGTATTCGGCGTGGAGCTTCTCCAGCTCCTGCAGCAGGTCATCGAGCTTGCTGCTGGTGGAGGAATTCAGGAAGCCCTGGCCCAGCGCGCTGGCGCCCATGGTGCGGCCCTGGCTGAGGGTCTCGGTCACCTGTGGAGTGCCGGAGGTGATCAGCTCGGCCAACTGGCGCAGGTCGCGGGCGTCGTCCTGGCTCAGGCCAGCCTGGGACACCAGCAGCTTGTTGAAGACCTGCACTTCGCTGAGCAGGCGCGCCGCCATGGCCGACTTGCTCTGCAGCGAGCCCTCGGCGTCGACGCCCTTCAGGCTGGCGAGCAGCTCATCGCGCTTGGTGTTGAACTCGGTGATCTGCTCGGCGTCCTGGGTGACCGGTTGCAGCGCTTCGATCTGCGCCTGCAGGTCCTTGTGCAACTGGCTGATGCGCGAGTCGATGCCGGAAGACTTGTTCGACTGGCCAAGCACCCCGTTGATCTGCAGCAGATCGTTGTAGGACTCCAGATGACGGCGCACCTGCAGGCCGTTGCCGATCAGCTGGAGGCTTTCCAGTTCGGCACGGGTACTGACGAACTGCCCGTAGGAGTCGCGCACCAGGTAGAAGTTGGTAATCAGCATCGGCAGGAAAAACAGCACACTGATCAGGCTGAACTTCATGCCGAAGCTCAGACGGTTCATCAGCGCGATGGCCGGATAGAGCACGGTCCTCACGAAAGACGTCTCCTGTTCCCGTTATTGTTATGTCGCTTGTCGGGGATGGTGCGGCGCGCCCCTGGACGGGGTGTCGCCACGTGCGCTCATCGGCGCGGCCGCTGTCGTAAAGCGACCGTCATCTCGCGCTTTGGAATCGATGTGTACCTGATATCGGCGGGGAGTTCTGTAACTTAAGGTTAAAATGCCATTACCGGACCGGCGGCAGCCGGCCCGATTCGCGAGATCAGAGCAGCAATGCCCAGATGGCGAAGACCGCATACCAGAGCACGGCGGAGCGCACCAGCAGCTGCCATAGCGCATCCAGGCTGGCGACGCCCTTCGCGCCCAGGCCGCCCTCGTTGAAGTCTTCGGCCACGTACCCGGCGCGCGCCAGCAGACGAGCGGCAGGCACATCCCAGGCCAGCAGGTCGTGCAGCAGCGTGCGGGTCACCGCAACGAAGTTGCCCACCAGGGCGAAGCTCAGCACGAGTGCCCGCGCCGGCAGCCAGTCGAAGGCATGGCGCAACTGTGCGGCGCGCTCGCGCAGCACCGGCTGGCGCCCCTGCTCGGCGGCGATGGCGAGCAGGCGGTAGGCCAGCGCGGCCACCGGGCCGAGCAGGGCGTACCAGAAGATCACCGCGAAGAAGGCCTGGTAGGCCTCCCACACCAATGTGCCCTGCACCACAGCGAACAGATCGTCGTCACCATCGGCCTGGACCTGCACACCCAGGTCTCGCTCGGCGACATGGTAGGCCGCCTGGGCATCTTCACGGCGCCAGGCATCGCGGAACGGCCCGATGGCACGCAGCACATCACCGCGCCCCAGGCTCCAGACCACCACCAGCAGTTGTACCGGGAGCGCCAGCAGGCCGTAGGCCACCGGTTCCAGAATGGTCAGCAGCAGCGCCAGCAACAGCAGCGGCGGCAGGATGGCCACCAGCAGGCCGAGCCAGGGCTGCGCCACCAGCGACTTCACGCCACCCACGGTATCCAGCCAGCCGAGCCACCAGCCGTCACGCTGTACTCGCGCACGCCAGCTGGAAAACTTCTCGACCAGCAGGACCAGCAACAGCACCAGGAAACTCATGTCGACTCCCTCTTCACAGCCGCGCCGATATCGGCAAGGTAGCGCGCCCAGTCGAACGCCTCACCGGGGTCGGTCTTGCGCTCCGGCGCGATGTCGCAATGCCCCTGGATGCGCTCCGCCGTGATCGCGGGATAGACCTTGCGCAGCTGCCGTGTCAGCTCGGCCAGCACTTCGTACTGGCGGTCGCTGTAGGGTTCGATGTCGGTGCCTTCCAGTTCGATACCGATGGAGAAATCGTTGCAGTTCTCCCGTCCATCGAACCTCGACACGCCGGCATGCCAGGCGCGCGAGTTGCAGGAGACGAACTGGAACAGCGAGCCATCGCGCTCGATGAGGAAATGCGCGGACACCGTCAGGCTGCAGATGCTGGCGAAGTACGGGTGCTCGTCGGCATCGAGACGGTTCTGGAAGAACTCCTGCACCTTGCAGGTGCCGAACTGGCCGGGCGGCAGGCTGATGTTGTGGATGACCAGCAGCGAGACTTCCTCGCCATCGGGGCGGGCGTTGAAGTTCGGCGAGGGGCAGCGCTGGGCGTCGAGGCACCAGCCGGATTCGGGGTCGATCTGCATGGAGACTCCTTGGCAGAGCCCCACTCTAAAGCAGGCGACGGGGGAAATGCACCCGCTGGCACGCGGCCAGCGGACTCAGGCGTTCTTCAGGCGGCGCAGGTTGCCGATCACCGATTCCAGGGCGCGGTCGAACAGCAGTGCATCGTCGAGCAGACGCACGGCATTGCGGCGGAACTCGACGGCCAGGCCCATGCGGGTCTTTTCCAGCACCTTCATACCAGTGCGGTTGACGAAGATGTAGCGACCGCTCGGGCGGATCACCGCAGCCAGCTTGCAGCGCAGCTTGTGCTCGTCGTCTTCCTGGATCTCCACCCAGCTGCCGACACGCAGGTCGTCGACCTTGCGCAGCGACTCGTCGTCATCGGCGAAAGCTTCTTCGGGCTCCACCACACGGGCAGGTTCCGGCGAGGCGAGGACGATTTCCTCGACCACGGCGACCATCGCCGGCTGCGCAGCGGCAGGCGCGGCGGCTGCCGGAGCATCCAGCGGATCGTCCAGCAGCGGCAGGTCGTCTTCCAGGTCGAGTAGCGGAGCTTCCTCGACCTGCTTGTAGCGCTGGAAGGCTTGCACGTGCAGCCCTTCCAGGCGACTGAAGAATTCGCCCGTGGAGAACGGATCGAAGGCAGCCGAAGCCAGCCCTTCACGCAGCGACTTGAGCAACTGCGGCACCATCTCCAGCAGGCGCAGACGGGAGTCCGGGTCCTCGTGGGGCTCCACGCTCCAGATCAGGTCGTCCATGGTCGCCAGCGCACCTTCCCACTCGGCGGAATGGGTGCCGTGCTTCAGGCAGGTGAGCAGCAGGACCTGGCTCCAGGCCTCCTGCAGCAGCCGCACCACCACTTCGGGCAGGGTGCGACCGAGCAGGCGCTCATTGAGTACGCCTTCCACGTCCTGGCGGGCCAGTTCGGCGCGGGCGCGGCCTTCCTCGGCATCGCGGGTGCGCTGCTCCAGCAGGTCGCTGCGGCGACGCTCGTCGCCAGTGAAGGCGATGAACTCGTCGAGCAGCTCGGAGAAGATCGCCGGGTCGTCTACGAAATCATTCAACAGACGCATCACCACCTGCTCGATCTTCTGGTACAGCTGGTCGCGCTGGCCGTCGGAATGCTCGGCCCAGCCCAGGGCGGCCGAGGCGATCTCGTTGAGCAGGCGGCGCGCCGGGTGGCTGCCGCGGTTGAAGAAGGTCTTGTCGAGCACCGCGACCTTGAGCATCGGAATCTGCATGCGGCCGATCAGGGCCTTGAGCGAATCCGGCAGGGTGCGGTCGTCGAGGATGAATTCGAAGAGCATGGAAACGAGGTTGATGACGTCCTCGTCCACCTGGCCGACCACACGGGAACGGCCGCTCTTGCTGCTGACGCGGGTCAGCAGATGGTCCAGGTGCTGGCGCACATCGATCTCTTCGATGCTCTGCGCCGGCAGGTGCGACTGCAGGTGGGACAGCAGGCGCATCAGGTCGTTGCTGGAAATCGGCACTGCATCGGCAGGCATCGGGCGCGCCGGGGCTGCGCTGCCGCGCACCTGCGAGAGCAGGTCGCGCAGGGCCGCGAAGGCCGCCTGGCTGTCGGCGTCCATGTACTGGCCAGCGCCTGCTTGCTCGCCGGCCTCGGCGGCACCAGCGGCGGCCGGGGCAGCGCCCTGGCTGCTGGGCACCGTACGTTGCGGCGGGCGACGCAGCGGAACGGACTTGAGCTCCGGCAGCACGTTCAGGGCGATCAGCGTCTGGTTGGCTTCCGCGTACAGGTGCTCGGCATCGGCCAGCACGTACTTCTCGAAGAGCTTGAGGATGATCAGCTTGACCTTGATCTCCACACCCAGGCCGCGGCAGGCATCGAGGAAGGCCTCGCAGAGCTGGCGCGGACCGAGCGGGTTGGTCTTGTCCTCGACCTTCTTGCTGACCAGGGTATTGAAACGGGTGGTGAGGTGAGTGAGGGCAACGCCGTCGCGGCTCATCACCTTGGCGACCATGGCATCCAGGGCGACGGACTCTTCCAGCTCGTCGTTCTGCACCAGGGTGAGATTCTCGTAGGAAACCGTATCCAGCACCGGCGCGCGGCCGATTTCATACTGGTTCAGGTTGGCAAAGCTTTCGAAGACCTTCTGCAGGAAGCCGCGCTCGATCCCCTTGCGCTTCAGGCGCAGGTCACGCATGGCCTCGAAATAGGCGCTCTGTTCGGCGTTGTTGGCGGCGCGATCGGCCATCTCGAACAGGGTATCGTCGGCGTTGTCGAACAGGGCCTGCATGGCATGACGCAACTGGACGGCGACCTTGTCGCGGACAGCGACGAGCCCCGCCGGAACGCGTCCAGCGAACGAAGTCTGCGAGGATTCCGTGGCCGGCTTGTTCAGCGGCACTACGTTCGCGTCGTTCTGCATCGCAAGTCTCCTGCCGTCAGACCTGGCTGGCGGCACCAACAGTCATCGAAGCGTCATCCATAACGTCAATTTAGTGGCGTCAAAAAGCGGAAAGGTTCAACGTCATTATAGGGAAGCTTCTTACACAACCAAGAGACATTTCACGCATTCTTGAAGAAATTCACAGAGCAGTAGGCGCCGTCCGTCCGACAGATCACGCGATAAGACAAAAAATGGCACTCCCTGCACGTCACGCGCCGCCGCCCGTATAATCGCGCCACTGCGAACAGGAGCCTTGCATGCCGAACCTCACCCTCGCCGAGCTTTCCGGGGAAATCCAGGCCAACGTCCGTGCCGCCCTGGCCGAAGACGTCGGCAGCGGCGACATCACCGCCCAACTGATCCCCGCCGAGCGTGCCGCCAGCGCCCGCATCATTACCCGCGAGGACGCTACCCTCGCCGGCACCGCCTGGGTCGACGAGGTATTCCGCCAGGTCGATCCGCGCGTGCAGGTGAAATGGCAGGTCAGCGATGGCGAGCAGGTCAGCGCCGACCAGACCCTGTTCACCCTGGAAGGCCCCGCCCGCGCCCTGCTCACCGGCGAGCGCAGCGCCCTGAACTTCCTCCAGCTGCTCTCCGGCACCGCAACCCGCGCTCGCCACTACGCCAACCTGGTGGACGGCACCGGCGTGAAGCTGCTCGACACCCGCAAGACCCTGCCCGGCCTGCGCCTGGCGCAGAAGTACGCGATCACCTGCGGCGGTTGCCATAACCACCGTATCGGCCTGTACGACGCCTTCCTGATCAAGGAAAACCACATTGCCGCCTGTGGCGGCATCGCCCAGGCCATCGCAGCGGCCCAGCGGATCGCCCCGGGCAAGCCGGTGGAAATCGAAGTGGAAGACCTGGACGAGCTGCGCCAGGCCCTGGACGCCGGCGCCGACATCGTCATGCTCGACGAGCTGAGCCTGGACGACATGCGCACCGCCGTCGCCCTCACCGCCGGCCGCGCCAAGCTGGAAGCCTCCGGCGGCATCACCGAGAGCACCCTGCGTACCATCGCCGAGACCGGCGTGGACTACATCTCCATCGGCACCCTGACCAAGGACGTCAAGGCGCTGGACCTGTCGATGCGCCTGAGCTTGTAACCGCCCCGGCAGGCGCGCCTGCCCTCGCCTACGCTTCCAGCCAAGCGCCTGAATTTCCCTAGGCGCTTTCCTACGGCTGGCGAAAGGAGGCACTGGCGCAATGGCGGGCAAGATTCTGCTGACCGGGGGCTGCGGCTATATCGGCTCCCATATCTGTCTGGAACTGATCGAACAGGGTTATCGACCCGTTGTGCTCGACAACCTGAGCAACAGCTCGACCATCCCGCTACAGCGCATCGAGCAGCTCACCGGACAAAGCATTCCCTTCGTCAGGGGCGACGTCCGCGACGAGGCCACCCTCGACCGGCTGTTCAACGAATACGCCATCGACGCGGCCATCCACCTCGCCGGCGTCAAGTCCGTCGCCGAATCGGTGGCCGACCCTATCACTTACTACCAGATCAACTTCACCGGCACCGTCACCCTGTGCCAGGTCATGCAACGCCATGGCGTGAAGCGTTTCATCTATAGCTCTTCGGCCACGGTGTACGGCCTGGCGGCCGAGAGCCCGATCCGCGAAGACGCCCCCACCGGCCCCGCCAGCCCCTACGGCCAGTCCAAGCTGATGGCGGAAATCGCCCTGCGCGACATCGCCCATGCCGATCCGCAATGGACGATGGCCATCCTGCGCTACTTCAATCCGGTGGGCGCCCACGCCAGCGGGCGCATCGGCGAAGATCCCAGCGGCATCCCCAACAACCTGATGCCCTACGTCTCCCAGGTCGCCACCGGCAAGCAACCTTTCATCCGCGTCTTCGGCAACGACTACCCCACCGCGGACGGTACCGGCGTGCGCGACTACCTGCACGTCGTCGACCTGGCCAACGCTCACCTCAGCGCCCTGCGCTGGCTCGATGGCGCCAGCGGCGCAAAGACCTTCAACATCGGCACCGGCCGCGGCTACAGCGTGCTGGAAATCATCCACGCCTATGAAAAAGCCTGCGGTCGCGAACTGCCCTTCCAGTTCCTCCCCCGCCGCGACGGCGACATCGCCAGCTACCACGCCGACCCGGCCCTCGCCGGCGCAGAACTGCGCTGGAGCGCCAGCCGCGACATCGAAGACATGTGCCGCGACGCCTGGAACTGGCAGAGCCAGAACCCCAGCGGCTACGCCTGACTTCCCATCTGCCGGAAAACAAAAAGCCCCACTCGAGAGCGGGGCTTTTTGCTGAAGATGGTGCCGGTAAGAGGAATCGAACCCCCGACCTTCTCATTACGAATGAGCTGCTCTACCGACTGAGCTACACCGGCGATGCCGCTCCTGCGAGCGGCGCCGGAAAGCTACCATTCCGGCGAACGCAATTCAACCGATCCGCCCTCAACTCCAGGGCTTGAGCGGAACGACGGCCACCACGCGGGCCTGCGCCTTGTTGATCAGCACGACCATGGGTTGGATTCGCGCCATCATCGGCAGCCAGGCATCGGCCTGGGGGTTGGCTTGCAGCCACTCTTTCACAGAAGCCGGGTCGTTGAGTTTGTCCAGCTCTGCCAGCGGCTGGGCGTGCTTGCGCAAGTCATCAGCGAACGACTCCAACGGGCGGTACAGGTTGGGACGCTGCGGCACATCGAGGCCGGCGAATACCGCCTCCAGGGTCAGGTCACTGCGCTGCTGCAGGTCCTTGGGAATCTCCGCCGCCACCCAGCGCGGCCCCCACCAGGGCGCGGAACGGTAGGCATCCGGCACCGCTTCCAGCTTGCGGGCATCCAGCTCGTAGGCCTGAACCAGGTCGAAGCGATTGGCGTTGTAGACCAGCCAGGCAGGGCGCCCCTGGGACACCGTCCACAGGCCATAGCCGAAGGCGATCATCTGGACGACGACGATGCAGGCCAGGTCGAAACGCAGCGACGGCTTACCCGGACGATAGACGATGGTAGTCAGCAGCGGCCCGAGGACCACGTCGACGCCCAGGATCAGAAGAAAGATCGACGTCACCCCTACCGCATCACTGAGCGGCGCGGGATACCACACGCGAAATACCAGCGTGACCGCCAGCGCAGCCAGCAGGCAGGAACCCAGCAGATGGATCAGCCCAGCCTTCACTCTATACAACGCGTTTTCCTCCACAACGAACAGGGCCGCCTTGCGGCGGCCCTGTTACTACACCAGACGAAGCTGGCTAGGCAAACTGCTGCTGATTAGTAGCGGCAGGTGGCCGGGATATATTTGAAAACAGTGGTATCGCCGCCAGTGGTGGAGCAGCCCCATACCACAGGCTGACCAGCAAGCATCGCACCAGCCGGACGACCCGCAACGCCAGTACCACCAGTTTCCGGCACCAGACCGCGACCCGGGGTCAGTTGCAGAGTTTCAGCGCCCATTGCAGTGCCAACCTGGTTGGCATAAGTGATGGTGATGGCACCTTCGCCACGCGCCGGAGCGGCAACGTTGGCAATACCCAGAATGGCGATCGAAGCAACGTTGGTGGTAGCGGTGAACTCGTAGCCGTAGGAGCTATCGGCAGCCGGACCAGTACCAGCGTAGTCAGCAACCGCACCCTGCGAACGGGAGGAGAAAGTATCGGTCACGGCAGTCTTAGCAGCGGAGGCCAAGGTGATGCCCTCGGAAACCTTAGTACGGATGGTGTAGTCCTGGTACTGCGGCAGGGCGATGGCGGCCAGAATACCGATGATCGCGATCACGATCATCAGTTCGATCAGGGTAAAGCCTTTTTGAGCTTTCATAGTTCACTCCAGGTTTTAGAAGAGGTCTTGGGACCTGCATCCGTCGAAGCAGCTTCCATGCCAAAAATACTTATCAGCTAATTCAGCCTATTTAACCGGAATATTCACACGGGCGACTTCTTAAATTACGCAGGAAGTGACATTTTTTGACAGCAGCGAGTGACTGATTTGGTTCCTTAGTCCAACTGCGCTATAAGGCTTTCAATTCCATGCCCGGCCATTTCCCATGAACGAACAAGTCGTCCTCTCCGGCCTCGCCCGGCAACTGGTGATTTCCGAGCTGCTCGACGAGAAGAGCGCCCAGCAGGCCCAGCAACAGGCCCAACGCAACAAGTTGTCGCTGGTCACCTACCTGGTGCAGAACAAGTTGGTGAAGAGCCGGCCATTGACAGAGCTGGCTGCAGATCAATTCGGTGTGGCGTTCTGCGACCTGTCCAGCCTGGACAAGGAAGGCTTTCCAAAAGAGCTGGTCAGCGAGAAGCTGGTGCGCCAGCACCGTGTACTGCCGCTCTGGCGCCGGGGCAACAAGCTGTTCGTCGGCGTTTCCGACCCGACCAATCACCAGGCGATCACCGATGTCCAGTTCAGCACCGGGCTGACCACCGAAGCTATCCTGGTAGAAGACGACAAGCTCGGCGACGCCATCGAGAAACTGTTCGAGAGCTCCACCGGCGGCCTGGACGACCTGGGCGACATCGACCTCGATGGCCTGGACATCGAGAATGGCAATACCGAAGCGAAGGAAGATGCGGGCGGGGACGCCGACGATGCGCCCGTGGTTCGCTTCGTCAACAAGATGTTGCTGGACGCCATCAAGGGCGGCTCTTCCGACCTGCACTTCGAGCCTTATGAGAAAGTCTACCGAGTGCGCTTCCGTACCGACGGCATGCTGCACGAGGTCGCCAAGCCGCCAATCCAGCTCGCCACCCGTATCTCCGCGCGCCTGAAGGTGATGGCTGGCCTGGACATTTCCGAGCGCCGCAAGCCGCAGGACGGCCGGATCAAGATGCGCGTGTCGAAGACCAAGTCCATCGACTTCCGCGTCAACACCATGCCCACCCTGTGGGGCGAGAAGATCGTGATGCGGATCCTCGACTCCGCCAGCGCTCAGTTGGGCATCGATGCGCTGGGTTACGAGGACGCACAGAAGCAGCTCTACCTGGAAGCTCTCAAGCAGCCCCAGGGCATGATCCTGGTCACCGGCCCCACCGGTTCGGGCAAGACGGTATCGCTGTATACCGGCATCAATATCCTCAACACCCCGGACATCAACATCTCCACCGCCGAAGACCCGGTAGAGATCAACCTCGAGGGCATCAACCAGGTCAACGTCAATCCCAAGCAGGGCATGGACTTCTCCCAGGCGCTGCGCGCCTTCCTGCGCCAGGACCCGGACGTGATCATGGTCGGTGAGATCCGCGACCTGGAAACCGCCGAAATCGCCATCAAGGCCGCGCAGACCGGCCACATGGTAATGTCGACGCTGCACACCAACAGCGCCGCGGAAACTCTTACCCGCCTGCTGAACATGGGCGTGGCTGCCTTCAACCTGGCCACCTCGGTGAACCTGATCATCGCCCAGCGCCTGGCGCGCAAACTTTGCCCTCATTGCAAGAAAGAACACGATGTACCCGCCGAGGCACTGCGTCACGAAGGCTTCCCGGAAGACAAGATCGGGACTTTCAAATTGTATTCGCCAGTGGGCTGCGATAATTGCAAGGGTGGTTACAAAGGTCGCGTGGGTATTTATGAAGTGGTTAAAAACACGCCGGCCCTGCAGCGAATTATCATGGAGGAAGGCAACTCCATTCAGATCGCCGAACAAGCCCGCAAAGAAGGCTTCAATGATCTGCGCACCTCGGGCCTTCTGAAGGCCATGCAAGGCATCACCAGCCTCGAGGAAGTCAACCGCGTGACCAAGGATTAATCCATGGCGGAAAAAGCGTTAAAAACCAGTCTCTTCGTCTGGGAAGGCACCGACAAGAAGGGCGGGAAGATCAAGGGGGAGCTGTCGGGGGTCAACACTGCGCTGGTCAAGGCCCAGCTGCGCAAACAAGGCATCAACCCGACCAAGGTGCGCAAGAAGGGCATCTCGCTGCTGGGTGCAGGCAAACGCATCAAGCCGATGGATATCGCCCTCTTCACCCGCCAGTTGGCGACCATGATGCAGGCCGGTGTTCCGCTGCTGCAGTCGTTCGACATCATCGGCGAGGGTTTCGACAACCCCAATATGCGCAAGCTGGTGGATGACGTGAAGCAGGAGGTCGCCGCGGGTAACAGCCTGGCCAACTCCCTGCGCAAGAAGCCGCAGTACTTCGACGACCTGTACTGCAACCTGGTGGACGCCGGCGAGCAATCCGGCGCGCTGGAAACCCTGCTCGACCGGGTCGCCACCTACAAGGAAAAGACCGAACAGCTCAAGGCCAAGATCAAGAAGGCCATGACCTATCCCATCGCGGTCATCGTGGTCGCCGTCATCGTGTCGGCCATTCTGCTGATCAAGGTGGTGCCGCAGTTCCAGTCGGTATTCGCCAACTTCGGCGCGGAACTGCCGGCTTTCACCATGATGGTGATCCATATGTCCGAAGCGATGCAGGCATGGTGGTTCCTCTTCCTGATCGGCGCCATCGCCATCGCCTTCGTCTTCAAGGAAGCGCACAAGCGCTCAGAGAAGTTCCGCAACTTCGTCGACCGCACGCTGCTGAAGCTGCCCATCGTCGGCATGATCCTCTACAAGTCGTCGGTGGCGCGCTTCGCTCGTACTCTGTCGACGACGTTCGCCGCCGGCGTACCTCTGGTGGAAGGCCTGGACTCCGTGGCCGGCGCCACCGGCAACGTCGTGTTCCGTAATGCGGTGAACAAGATCAAGCAGGACGTCTCCAGCGGCACCCAGCTGAACTTCTCCATGCGTACCACCGGCGTGTTCCCCAGCATGGCTATCCAGATGACCGCCATCGGCGAAGAGTCCGGCTCTCTGGACAGCATGCTGGGCAAGGTGGCGACGTTCTTCGAAGAGGAGGTCGACAACGCCGTCGATAACCTGACCACCCTGATGGAACCGATGATCATGGCGGTACTGGGCATATTGGTTGGTGGCCTGATCATTGCCATGTACCTGCCGATCTTCCAACTGGGCAACGCCATCTAACTCATGTCTGTTCTCGACTTCCTGGCCAGCACCCCGCTGGCCTTTGTTTTATGTGCCACCCTCTTCGGTCTGCTGGTCGGCAGCTTCCTCAATGTGGTGATCCATCGTCTACCGCGAATGATGGAGCTGGACTGGCAGCAGCAGGCGCGGGAAACCCTGGGCCTGCCGGAGGGCGAGAAGCGACCGACCTATAACCTGGTGCTGCCCAACTCCCAATGCCCGCACTGCTCCCATGAGATCAAGCCCTGGGAGAACATCCCGCTGGTCAGCTGGCTGGTGCTGGGCGGCAAGTGCTCGTCGTGTAAGGCACCGATCAGCAAGCGCTACCCGCTGGTCGAATTGGCCTGTGGCTTGCTCTCGGCCTTTATCGCCTGGCATTACGGTTTTGGCTGGCAGGCCGGAGCGATGTTGCTGCTGACCTGGGGCCTGCTGGCGATGAGCATGATCGATGTCGATCACCAGTTGCTGCCGGACGCCCTGGTGCTGCCGCTGCTCTGGCTGGGGCTGATCGTCAACCACTTCGGGCTCTTCACCAACCTGGGCGATGCGCTCTGGGGCGCGGTATTCGGCTACCTGAGCCTGTGGTCGGTGTACTGGCTGTTCAAGCTGGTCACCGGCAAGGAAGGCATGGGCTACGGCGACTTCAAGCTGCTGGCCATGCTCGGCGCCTGGGGTGGCTGGCAGGTGCTGCCGCTGACCATCCTGTTGTCATCGCTGGTAGGCGCCGTACTCGGCGTGATCATGCTGCGCCTGCGCAACGCCGAGACCAGTACGCCGATCCCCTTCGGTCCCTATCTGGCCATCGCCGGCTGGATTGCGCTGCTCTGGGGTGATCAAATAACCGCGACCTATCTGCAGTTCGCCGGTTTCCGCTAGCCTTCTCCGGCGCCGACTTCCCTCGGCGCCCGTGACGGCCACCGGGCCGGCAGAAAGGAGAACGATGAAACCCTGGATTCTGGGCCTCACTGGCGGCATCGGCAGTGGCAAGAGCGCCGCCGCCGAGCATTTTGCCTCGCTGGGCATACACATGGTCGACGCCGACCACGCCGCGCGCTGGGTGGTGGAACCCGGCCGCCCTGCCCTGGCGCGGATCGTCGAGCGCTTTGGCGAAGCCGTGCTGCTGCCGGACGGTCAACTCAACCGTGCCGCCCTGCGCGAGCGCATTTTCAAGGCGGAGGACGAGCGACGCTGGCTGGAGCAATTGCTGCACCCGCTGATCGGCCAGGAGATCGCCAGCAACCTGGCGCAGGCGCAATCGCCCTACGCCATCCTGGTATCGCCGCTGCTGGTGGAGTCCGGACAGCACCGTATGACCCAGCGCGTGCTGGTGGTGGATACCCCCGAGCACCTGCAACTGGAGCGCACCATGCGCCGGGACAAGGTGTCCGAAGAACAGGTCCGTTCGATTCTCAAGGCCCAGGCCTTGCGCGACGACCGACTCAAGCACGCGGATGACGTGCTGCTCAACGATGGCGACCTCGCCCACCTGCACCAGCAGGTCGAGCGTCTGCATCAGTTCTATCTAGGCCTGCGTGGAGGACAACCATGAGCCAACCCCTGACCGTGGAATGCCCCACCTGTGGCGCCCCTGTTGAATGGAGCGCTAAGAATGAATTCCGTCCCTTCTGCTCGCACCGCTGCAAGCTGATCGACCTTGGCGCCTGGGCGGCGGAAGAACACGCTATTCCCGGCGATAACCAGGAGGACGAGCTGTTCTCCGGCGATCTGGAAAAACCGCCGCGCGGGCATTGATCCGTGAAAAAGCCGCCTCGAGAGGCGGCTTTTTTGTGCGCCACTTCAGGCCACAGGACTCTTTGTAGGAGCGAGCCTGCTCGCGAACGCTTTTTAGGCAGCCTTCGTGATTGGGCGGTTCGCGAGCAAGCTCGCTCCTACAGAAAAGCCAAGGCCAGCGGATGCGGGGGTTTCAATCAGGGGCGCATGAAGGCGTAGTCCCGTTCCTCATCCAGGTTGTCGGCGAGAAAATGCAGTTCATGCCCCAGGTCTTCCTGCGTGCGGACCTGCGCATTGGCCTGCACCACCGCGCTCAGCAGCGCACGCACGACCAGTTGCGGGTCCTGGCCCGCCGCTTCCGCCTCGACCAGCAGTTCGTGGAGGCGTTGCTCGGCCCAGCTGTGAATGCTCATCGGCAATCTCCTTGCGAAGGGGGGCCAAGCTTCCCCGATCGCAGGAGGTTTCCGAACTGACCTGGATCAAGCCACAGGGGGCATGGGCCTCGCAGATGGCCGAACATCAACGTGGTTCATCGTCATCCTTCCACGGCGCCTGCAAGTAGCGCGTGCGATTGAAGGTCTCCAGCCAGTCCGGGTAGAAGACCACCAGCCCGGTGACGATGGTGCCGTTGATGAATGCCTCGGGGAACATGATCAGCCAGAGGTAACCGATGAAGTCTTCGATCCACGGCGGCATCGGGAACAGCCCGTCCATCCACAACAGGCCGAGCCCGAGCATCAGGCTGCACAGCGCGGCCAGCGCAGCGGGGAAAAAGCCCGAGCAGAAGATGTAGACGAACAGGTTGCGCGGCTGTCGGCGCTCGACGAGGATCGCCGCCACCTCGGTGATCAGCACCGGAATCAGGATCAGCAGGATGCCGTTGACGCCGATGGCCGCCCAGTCCTGGCGGTCGATCAGGCACAGGCCGACCTGTGCGACGAGCCCGACGATAATCGCCAGCGGCCAGTCCAGCAGCAGAGTCACGGCGGTCATGCCGATGAAGTGGAAGGACACCCCGGAAGCAAAATCTCGCCGTACCAGCCAGAGCAGGAATAGCCCGAGCATCGTGCCGAACACCAGGTGCTGGCGGCGAAAATCGCTGACCAGTTCCAGCCACGGCGCGCGCCAGATGGCCCAGGCGACGACGGGCAGGTAGATCGCCCAGCCGAGTTCGAGAGTTTCTTCGGACAGCAGCTGCGCGGCGATCACGGTGCGCCCCGCTCAAGCGCCTGGCGCAGGGCATCCGCCGAGTCGAAGCTATGGCTGGCGACAACCTTGCCCTGTTCCAGCTGCAACCAGGTCACCGCATCCGCCGTGGCGGGGAAGCGACTGGCCACGCGCGGCTCGCGGTCGAGCAGCACGCGATAGGAGTAGTCGCGCATCGCGGGGATGGCGAACATGCTCGAGATCGGTGCCGGCATGCGGCTGATGTCAGCGACGAAAGCGGCGCTGCGCGACTCCAGGTAACCCTGCGGACGATCCGCCAGGGCGGCTTTTACCAGCTTCGAACCAGCCATGTCGTGGGCGACCAGCAGCACCTTCAGATCGGCGTTCGCCGTGTAGGGTTTGTCGAACTGGTCCAGCAGCGTCCAACCGATGGCTGGCGACTCCTGCGCCACCGCAAAGCTCGCCACTATCATCAACACAAACCCACTCAGCAGTCGTTTCACGCTTGACCCTCGACCCGAACATCAAAGATTGGCAACAGTCTACACGCGCCCCCGCCACCCGCCCGCGCTTCGCAGCAACTATGCTTGAGGCATGAACGAGTCCGACTATCTGCGCCTGCTGACGCGCCAGGCGGAACAAGCCAACGATTTCCTCTCCAATGCCCGCAAGTGGGAACGGGAGTGCTGGGCCTGCCAGCGACTGCTGCAGGCGCTCAAGGTACCGTATCGCCAGGAAGACTTCGTTGCGCCGCCCCAGCAGCCGCCGGACGTATTGTTCCGCGACGCGATCTTCGAGGTGTTCTTTGTGCTCGACCAGGGCCGCCGGCTCAACGAGGAATGGAAGGAAGAACTGCTGCGCCGGCGCATGGCCCAGAGCCTCAACCAGCTGATTCGCCGAGAGCAGCGACCACGGCGGATTCCCTGCGCGGAGCTGCAGGCGCGCCTCGCGCCTACTTTGCGCAAGAAAGCACACAACTACACCGAGCGCGGCATCGACCCGCGCGAGCTGGACCTGCTCGCCTTCGTCAGCCTCAAGCGCGAGACGCCCGATTTCAACACGCCATTTCCGCCGCCCACCGAGTACCTGCGCCAGGGTTGGCGCTCGCTGTCGGTGGTCGGGCCGACTTTTGCCCGCGTGCTGTTCGCCCACAGTGACGCGCCGGATTTCCTGCGCGGCAGCCTGGGCCGAAGCATCCTTTTCGACATGGGCGTCGGCCTGTAAATAGGCGCTCATGCAATGCTGCATTGATCGGCGGCGCATTGAGAGGCCGCCCAAGCCCTACTAGAATGCTCGACATTATAAACGGAGGCCGCCCATGCCCAGTCGCCTGAGCCCCGAAGACCAGCAGAAGGTCGATCACTACCTCAGCTCCCCCGTGCACCAGGTCGAACGCGCGCCGTTCAAACCCTGGCTGATGATGGGAGGCTTGCTCGCGGTAGTCATCGCCCTGGGTTTGCTGAGCCGCCTCCTGGCCTACCTTGCGTGAGCGCCGTGCCGCCACGGGCCGATACAGGATTCCTTAAGCTATGAGAATGCAACATGTCCCATCGTATCGTGATCGTCGGCGGCGGCGCCGGCGGGCTGGAGCTCGCGACCCGTCTCGGCCGCACCCTGGGTAAGAAAGGCCGCGCGCGAGTCACCCTCGTCGACGCCAACCTCACCCACATCTGGAAACCCCTGCTGCACGAAGTCGCCGCCGGCTCGCTCAACTCCTCGGAGGATGAGCTGAACTATGTCGCCCAGGCGAAATGGAACCACTTCGAATTCCAGCTCGGCCGCCTCGATGGCCTGGACCGCGCAAGCAAGCGCATTCAGCTCGCTGCCACGCTCGATGAGCAGGGCGAAGAACTGGTGCCTGCGCGCAGTCTGGAATACGACACGCTGGTCCTGTCCATCGGCAGCACCACCAACGACTTCGGCACCGCCGGGGCCGCGGATCACTGCATCTTCCTGGATACCCGCGAGCAGGCCGAGCGCTTCCACAAGCAGTTACTCACTCATTACCTGCGCGCCCACGCCGGGCAGGACAAGGACGATCAGATCAGCGTCGCCATCGTTGGCGCCGGTGCCACTGGTGTCGAATTGTCCGCCGAGCTGCACCACGCCGCGCAGGAACTGGCGGCCTACGGGCTGACCGGCATCCAGCCGCAGAACATGCGCATCACCCTGATCGAGGCCGGCCCACGTGTGCTGCCGGCGCTGCCCGAGCGCATTAGCCAGCCGGTGCACCAGACGCTGGAGAAACTCGGCGTGCGCGTCGCAACTGGTTCGGCAGTGCAGGAAGTGACGGCTGACGGCCTGCGCACGGCAGCAGGCGAGTTCATTCCGGCGAGTCTGAAAGTCTGGGCGGCGGGCATTCGTGCGCCGAGCCTGCTCAAGGAGATCGACGGGCTGGAGACCAATCGCATCAACCAGCTGGTGGTGCGCTCCACTCTGCAGACCACCCGCGACGACAACATCTTCGCCTTCGGTGACTGCGCCGCCTGCCCGATGGGCGATGGCAGCGAACGCACCGTGCCGCCGCGCGCCCAGGCCGCGCACCAGCAGGCTTCGCTGCTGGCCAAGGCGCTGGTCGCGAGGCTCGATGGCAAGCCGCTGCCGGAGTACCGCTACACCGACTACGGCTCGCTGATCTCGCTGTCGCGCTTCAGTGCTGTCGGCAACCTGATGGGCAACCTGATGGGCAGCGTGAAGCTGGAAGGCTGGCTGGCGCGGATGTTCTATGTGTCGTTGTACCGCATGCACCAGATGGCGTTGTACGGGCCGTTCCGCACGGCGTTGCTGATGATCGCGGACCGGATCGGGCGAAGCACGGAGCCGCGCTTGAAGCTGCATTGATCCAGCAATGAAAGACGAAGGGCGGATACTGCGAGGTATCCGCCCTTTTTTGTACGCAGAGCCCCTGTAGGAGCGAGACTGCTCGAACGCTCCTCCCGGCAGTTCCTAAGCTGGGACGGTTCGCGAGCAAGCTCACTCCTACAAAAAGCTTCATTGCCGAGGAATGCTTGGCACAAAAAAACCGCCCCGAGGGGCGGCTTTTTCGTTGCAGCAGAACGGCCTTACAGCGCCGCCAGCATCGACTGGGCCGGGATGGCCTGGAAGTCGATGGACATCATCAGGCTCAGCACGCTGATCGCGATGATGGAGAAGGCGAACAACTGGCGGGCCCAGCGGCGATCGTCTTCGGCACTGAAGCCTTTCACCGCGATGAACAGCCACCAGGCACTGACGGCCAGTGCCACTACCAGGTAACCGTAGCCGGCGAAGCCGGTGACGGTCAGCAGCAGGGTCGCCAGACCAAAGGCCAGCACATAATAGAGGATCTGCTTCTTGGTCGCTTCGATGCCCCGCTCCACCGGCAGCACGGGAATCCCGGCGGCGCGATAGTCGTTGAGGCGGAAGATCGCGATGGCGTAACTGTGCGGCATCTGCCAGAGGCAGAAGATCAGCAGCAGCACCGCCGCGCCCATGTCGAAGTGACCGCTGGCAGCGCAGTAGCCCACCACTGGCGGCATGGCTCCGGAGAGACTGCCGACCAGTGTGCCGTAGACCGAGGCGCGCTTGAGCCAGAGGCTGTAGAGCACGACGTAGACGAAGAAGCCGAACGCAGCGAGCAGGGTTGCCTGCACGTTGGTCTTCCACGCCAGCAGGCCGAAGCCCGCCGCGCCGAGGACCACGCCATGGGCCAGGGCGGCCTTCAGCGAGATCTGCCCGGTCACGGTGACACGGCTGCGGGTACGCTCCATGAAGCGATCGATGTCGCGGTCGATGCAGTTGTTGAACACACAACCGCTGGCAACGACCAGGGACAGGCCGATCACGGTGGCCAGCAGCAGCATCGGGTCAACGCTGCCGCGAGCGGCGAGGAAATATCCCCCCGCCACCGCGATCAGGTTGCCAAAGATGATGCCCGGCTTGGCGACCAGGAGATAACGCTTGAGTTTCACGGCATCGGCCCTCAGGGCATCGGCATCATCAGGGTGTCTGCGGTGTAGATGATCCACAGCGACAGACCGACCACCAGCAGGATGATGATGGCGGTGAAGATGAATGCCATGACGTTCCAGCGGCCTTCCGAGGAGAAGTTCATGTGCAGGAAGCAGATCAGGTGCACGACGACCTGGACCAGGCCCAGGATCACCATGGTCAGCAGGGTGGCGTGACGCGAGAAGCCACCGTCGATGACCATGTAGAACGGGATAGCGGTGAGGATCACCGAGAGCACGAAGCCGATGGCGTACGAGCCCAGGCTGCCGTGGCCGGCACCGTGGGAGTCGTGGCCGTGGGCGCCGTGGGAGTCGTGATGATGTGCAGCAGCGGACATTACAGAGCCCCCATCAGGTAGACGACGGTGAAGACACAGATCCAGACGATGTCCAGGAAGTGCCAGAACAGGCTCAGGCACATCATGCGGGTGTTGTTCTGCGCGGTCAGGCCACGAGTGCCAATCTGCGCCATCAGCACCAGCATCCACAGCAGGCCGGCACTTACGTGCAGGCCGTGCATGCCAACCAGGGTGAAGAAGGACGACAGGAAGGCGCTGCGGCTCGGGCCGAAGCCTTCGACGATCAGGTGATGGAACTCGTTGAGTTCCATGCCGATGAACGCGGCGCCGCAGAGGAAGGTCACGCCCAGCCAGGCGATGGCCTTGCCCTTGGCACCCTTGTGCGCGGCCAGCATGGCCAGGCCGTAGGTGCAGGAGGAGATCAGCAGGATCGCGGTTTCGACGGCCACGTAGGGCAGTTCGAAGATGTCCTTGCCGCTCGGGCCGCCGGCCGTGTGGTTGACCAGCACGGCGTAGGTGGCGAAGACGCTCGCGAACAGGATGCAGTCGGTCATCAGGTACAGCCAGAAGCCGAATACCGTCATACCGCCGCTGTCGTGAGCATGGTCATGGTCGTGCGCCGCTTCGTGCGTATCGACCAGGTGTTGATCAAGTACTGCCGTCGACATGGTTTATACCTGCTGTGCGGAGGCGAGTTGCTGGAAGTTGGCGTTCTCGATGCGCTCGATCTCATCCGGCTGGACGTAGTAGTCCACGTCGGTGATGTAGCTGCGCACGATGACCGAAGCGATCATGCCGACGAAGCCAACACCCACCAGCCACCAGATGTGCCAGATGGCGGCGAAGCCGAAGAGGAAGGCGAACACGGCGATGGAGAAGCCAGCGGCGGTGTTCTTCGGCATGTGGATCGGTGCGTAGGCCGGCAGCTTGCGGTACGCGGTACCGGTCTGCTTCATGTCGTGGAACGCGTCGATGTCGTTGACCTTCGGCAGTTCGGCGAAGTTGTAGTACGGCGGCGGCGAGGAAGTGGACCACTCCAGGGTACGGCCGCCCCACGGGTCGCCGGTCAGGTCGGCCAGAGCCTTGCGGTTCTTGATCGACACCAGCAGCTGGATCAGCTGGCAGGCGATGCCGAAGAAGATCAGCACGGCGCCGAAGAAGGCCACGACCAGATACGGCTTCCACATCGGGTTGTCGTAGTGGTTCAGGCGACGGGTCATGCCCATGAAGCCGAGGATATACAGCGGCATGAAGGCCATGTAGAAGCCGACCAGCCAGCACCAGAAGGAACGCTTGCCCCACTTCTCGTCCAGCTTGAAGCCGAAGGCTTTCGGGAACCAGAAGACGAAGCCGGCCAGGTAGCCGAACACTGCACCACCGATGATGGTGTTATGGAAGTGCGCAATCAGGAACAGGCTGTTGTGCAGCAGATAGTCAGCGCCCGGGATGGCCAGCAGAACGCCGGTCATGCCACCGATGGTGAAGGTGACGATGAAGCCCAGGGTCCACAGGATCGGGGTGTCGAAGCGCAGGCGGCCACGGTAGATGGTGAACAGCCAGTTGAACAGCTTCACCCCGGTCGGGATGGAAATGAGCATGGTCGCAACGCCGAAGAAGCCGTTGACGTCGCCGCCCGAACCCATGGTGAAGAAGTGGTGCAGCCAAACGGTGAAGCCGAGGAAGGTGATCGCGGCGCTCGCCCAGACCATCGAGGTGTAGCCGAACATGCGCTTGCCAGCGAAGGTCGCGGTGACTTCGGAGAAGATACCGAAAGCCGGCAGGATCAGGATGTACACCTCAGGATGGCCCCAGGCCCAGAAGAGGTTGATGTACATCATGGCGTTGCCGCCCAGCTCGTTGGTGAAGAAGTGCATGTCGAAGTAACGGTCCAGCGACAGCAGGCCCAGGGCCGCGGTCAGGATCGGGAACGACGCAACGATCAGGATGTTGGCGAAGGTGCAGGTCCAGGTGAAGATCGGCATCTGCATCAGCTTCATGCCGGGGGTGCGCATCTTGAACACGGTCACCAGGAAGTTGATGCCGGTCAGCAAGGTACCCATACCCGATATCTGCAGCGCCCAGATGTAGTAGTCCACACCCACGCCCGGGCTGTAGGCCAGCTCGGACAGCGGCGGGTAGGCGACCCAGCCGGTGCGGGCGAATTCGCCCAGACCCAGGGAGACGTTCACCAGCATGGCGCTGACGACCAGCAGCCAGAAGCTCAGGGAGTTCAGGAAGGGGAACGCCACGTCGCGTGCGCCGATCTGCAGCGGCACGGCCAGGTTCATCAGACCGGTCATGAAGGGCATGGCCATGAAGATGATCATGATCACGCCGTGAGCGGTGAAGATCTGGTCGTAGTGTTCCGGCGGCAGGTAGCCGTGGTTGGCGCCTTCAGCCAGCGCGAGCTGGCCGCGCATCATGATGGCGTCGGCGAAGCCGCGCAGGAGCATGATCAGGGCGACGATGATGTACATCACGCCGATTTTCTTGTGGTCGATGGAGGTCAGCCATTCGGTCCACAGGTAGGTCCACTTGCGGTAGTAAGTGATCGCGCCGAACACGCCGAGGCCCAACAGGGCGACGACAGCCAGCGTGATGACGATGATCGGCTCGTGATACGGCACGGCCGACAGTGTCAGTTTCCCGAACATCTGCGGTTACTCCTGGCTCGGATTCATTTGCATGCCCTGCATGCCTTGCATGTTGCTCATGTCGTGGCCTGCCATGGCGGCCTCTTCATGCGCTTCGCCGTGCTCGCCCTTCTCGGCCTGCTCTTTGGCCTCATGGGCCTTGGCCATCACATGGCCAGCGTGTTCCCACTTGTTCAGCACGTGGGAGAACAGCTCGGGGCTGACGGTGGCGAAGTAGGTGGCCGGGACGTTCTCGGTCGGCTTCACCAGCTCCGGGTACTGCTCCAGGTTCAGGGTCTGCTGCGAGGCCTTGACCTTCGCAACCCAATCCTGGAAGCCCTGCTCGGAGGTGGAGATGGCCTTGAATTTCATGCCCGAGAAACCGCCGCCGCTGTAGTTCGCGGAGATGCCGTCGAACACGCCTTCTTCGTTGGCGATCAGGTGCAGCTTGGTCAGCATCCCGGCCATGGAGTAGATCTGGCTACCCAGCTGCGGGATGAAGAACGAGTTCATCACCGAATCCGAGGTGATCTGGAAGTTCACCGGGGTGTCTTTCGGGAAGGCGATTTCGTTGACGGTGGCGATACCCTGTTCCGGGTAGATGAACAGCCACTTCCAGTCCAGCGAGATGGCCTGGATGGTCACCGGCTTGACCTCGGAGTCCAGCGGACGGTACGGGTCCAGCTTGTGGGTGCTCTCCCAGGTGATCCAGCCGAGCACGGCGATGATCAGGCAGGGAACCAGCCATACCACCAGCTCGATCTTGGTCGAGTGCGACCAGTCCGGCATGTAGGTGGCCTTGGTGTTCGAAGCCCGGTATTTCCAGGCGAACCCGAGGGTCATCAGAATGACCGGCACCACCACGATCAGCATCAGCAGGGTTGCCGTGATGATCAGGGACTTCTCGTCGGCGCCAACCTGCCCTTTCGGGTCGAACAGCGCCATGTTGCAACCACCGAGCATCAGCATCGGCAGCCACGCCAGTCTCTTCAAAAATCCTGTGTACTGCTCTTTTTTCATCTTGCGGCCTTAGTGGATGAAAATCGCTTCACCGCCCACGAGCCTTCGCCACGCATCGCTCGACGACTCGTTACCCGCGACCTTTCCAGGTCGCCTGCCAGGGCTGTCATGGATTCACGAATGCGGCCGCAAGGATTCCAGGCAAAGGGAAGTCGCCCGGTCTTCGCGATGCGAAACCGATTTCGTCAGCTGATTCGTTCCGTGAGTATTCAGCGTGTGGTGTCTGGACTGGCGGCTCGTAAAAGCACGCGCGTCGCACACCGATTGCACGAGCGGATTGCCCGACTCGACAGATGACAGGAGCCCACCGATGGCAGCCCCCTGTTGTTATGCCGCTGCACCGAAGGGTGAACACTGGCAATGATCTGCGTCAGTGCGACTCAGCGATTTGGGGGTAGGAAATGGACGGCGGGTATTACAAAGCATTTCAGAAACGCCTTTCAAGGCCCCAGCCCCCCATTTTTAACAAGATATTTTCTCAAACCAGGAAACAGTCCGAAGCGTTCCCAGCACGACCAAACGGTCGAAATCAGCCATCCAGCCCCGCGCCCAGAGCAGTTATCCATCTGCGTCTAAAGGGCTGCAGATGCCGTAACAAAGGGGCTGCAGGACAAAGTGAAGTACCGCGAGAGGGGCCGGCACACGTTCGGGCAGGGCCTCGATCAATGTTGCACTCAGGGATATTTTCGAGGGAGCGAATGGGGCATTTCGCGTTGCGACATATCGCCGCACTGGAGCAATTTGCTGCGCTCAATCAATGCAGGTTGTTTCCGGATAAGTCTCACCTGGACCGCAATCCGCTTTGCCATTCTGTTTGTCATACGGCGCCGCCCCTCGGAAACGAAAGCGCCTCTTCGTTACCAAAGAGGCGCATCTCTTCACGGACAGACCATGGTTGGCGAGGGCCGGCAAGCCCCCCGCAATCACCGTTGCACAGCCGTGCGATCCTCGCCCATGGCAAGCCATGCAAGCAGTCCACTGGCTTCCGAGCGAATCTGCAGGTCGGCCGACTTGCTGGCATAGAAGTTGTCGATCGACTGTACCTGACCCGAGTAATAGTCGTTCTCCGCAATCAGCACATCCAGCAAGGTGCGCTTGCCCAGGTGGTACCACTGGTCATAGAACATCTTGCGCACGCTGTCGGACTCCGCCAGCAAGGAGTCGAACTCGCCAATCCGGGACACGGCGAGATCACGCTGCTCTGCCAGATTGCGAATTTGATACTCCGCTTCCCGACGAGCAGTCTCCATCTTCTGTTCGGCAGCATCGGCGCGCTGGTAAGCGGCACGCTGAGCGGCTCTCCCCGAGCCGCCTTGGAAAGCGTTCCACTGTACGGCGAGTCCGGTGGACCACGGCTCGTTGTTACTCAACACGTCATTGCCGGTGTTGCGTCCGATTACCCAGTTGAGTGCCGGAAGCTGCGAGGACTTGACGGACTCCGCGTTCGCGCGGGCGGCGTCCATTTCCCAACGGGCCTGCTGAATCGCCGGGCTTTCCTGCATCTCGCTGAGGGCTCGCTCCAGGTTCATCCGCGTCCACTCCCATTTCACACTGGCAGGCACCACCACGTCCTCACCGACCAACTTGGCCAGGCTGGTCTTCACTTGCTGCAGCTTGGCCTGCACGTTGGCGCGAGAAGTCTCGGCCTGGAGCAGACGAGCGCGCGCCTGCACGACTTCACTGCGCCGCCCCGGGTCGACCTGGGAAATCTGCGACAGCATGTCCACCAGTTCACGCATGCGCGACACATAGCGATCGGTCGCGACCAGCGCTTCCTGCTGATGGCTGAGCTCCAGCAGAGAGGCAACCGTGTTATAGGCGACCGTGACCCTCGTCTGCTCCACGGCTTGCTCCTGAGCGTTCGCCGTCTTGCTGCGGCTGTCGATGGTGTTGCTGATGGCACCGAAGTCATAGACCGGCGTCACCACCTGAATGGACGTCCCCGAACCATCACCCTCACCATCCTGCTTCTTGGAGCGGATGGTCGGCGAATTCAGCCCTACCTGCACCTGCGGCCAGCGTGCGCCCTTCGCCTGGTCCACATCGCTGTGCGCAGCATCCAGCGAGGCAGACGCCTGCTTCATCTCCGGACTGATGCTCAGGGCGATGCCGACCATGTTACGCAGGTACTCGAGGGTCGACAGTTGCAGGTCGGCACCCTGCGCCGGAGCACCATCGGCACCAACCGCCGACCTCGAATTGCTGGCAAGGGCAGCCGGCAAGGACAGGTCCAACGCACTGGAGGCCAGGACCTTCTTGTCGGCAGCGGCCGGCGCAGGAGCGGCGCGCGCGGGGACGACCGTCTCGACAGGACCGGCCGCCACCGACGACGTGGCAGCAGGCTTGGCAGTCGTAGCGACACTCGCGGCAGGCTTGGTCTGGAAACTCAGCAACTCGCCATCATCATCGGCCGCCACTGCAGCAGGAGCTGAAACGGTCGAAAGGGAAGCCAGAGCGACGGCAAGTGCCGAGCCATTGAGCCAGGCGCGCTTGCGTCCGAGTTTCAGGGGTTTACGCGGTTTCATTTCATCATCTCTCGCGGAACGCCTCGCGTGCTTTGAGCGCGGGCTTAAGTAGGTAATCCAGGATGGTTTTTTCGCCGGTGCGAATGTCCGCGATCGCGGTCATGCCCGGAATGATCGGGAAATGCTTCTCGCCCTTGACCAGTTCGGCCTGGTCGGTTCGGATCAGCACTCGGTAATAGGTATCCGGGCGCCCCTGGCGAGCCTTTTCGTCATCCTTGATGGTGTCGGGACTGATGAGTTCGACCTTGCCCTTGAGGCCGCCATAGATGGCGTAGTCATAAGCCGAGATCTTCACGGTTGCGGGCAGGCCGGGGCGCAGGAAGGCAACGTCGGCAGGCAGGATCTTCGCTTCCACCAGCAACTGGTCCTCCAGCGGGACGATCTCCATGATGTCGTCGCCCTGCCGGATCACGCCGCCGATGGTGTTCACCCGCACGTTTTTCACGATGCCCTTCATCGGCGAAGTGATCGTGGTGCGCTTCATCACATCCTCGCGTCCGGCGAGGTTCTCGACGGACTGGGCGAGTTCGCTTTCCGTGCGGGTCAGATCGGCGTTGGCGTCCGAGCGGTACTTGTTGCGCCGCTCGCTCATCTGGATACGCAGTTCGTTGGCTGCACGGCGCATGCGCAGGATCTCGACATCCGAGATCAGACCTTTCTTGGCCAACTGCTCCGACACCTTCAACTCGCCTTCCGCCAGTGCCAGGCTCTTCTGCAATCCGGAAAGGCCTTCGTCGAGCATCTGCCGGCGGGCGTTATAGGCTTCGGTCTCGGAGTCGACGATCGACGGAACCGCCTGCACGTCCGCCGGGAAACTCAGCTTCTGCCCATAGGCCTCGGCACGCAGGCGAGCCAACTGGCCCTTCAGTGCCAGCACCTTGGACTCAGTCTCGCGGAAACTCGCGCCGGCCCGGGTCGGGTCGATTTTCAGGAGCACCTGGCCGGCTTGCACCACATCGCCTTCGCGAACATTCATCTGCTCGAGGATGCCGCCCTCCAGGCTCTGGATGACCTGCTCACGACTGGAGGGGATCACCTTGCCCTCGCCGCGGGTGATCTCCTCGACGCGGGCAAAGTAGGCCCAGACCAACGCTCCGCAGAAAATCACCCCGATCAGCAGCAGGAGAATCGTGCTCGCCGTGGTTTTCTGGGAGATCAGTGCCGCCTGTAGGTCTTCTACATAGGCCATGTCGTTTTCACGCAGGCGCGCTACTTCCTTGGCATAGGATGCAACCGCTTTCGTTTCACTCTTGGCGGCCGGCACGTTCGGCGACGCGCCCGTTGGCGCTACCGGGACCTTGATTGGGGAGTCAGTCATGTTGGGCTCGTCAGGAGTGGACCGCAGCCTTGCTCGGCTCGGTCGGGGTTTGGTTGGATTGCAGAGCGCGCAGCACTTCGTCCTTGGGACCGTCGGCAACGATCTGGCCAGCATCCAGGACGATCAGCCGATCGATCTGCTCCAGCAGCGAGAACCGGTGGGTCACCACCACCAGCGTGCGGCCTTGCGTAGCCTGTTCCAGGCGTTGCAGGAACATGCGCTCGGTCTGCATATCCATGCCGCTGGTGGGTTCATCCAGCAGCAGCACCTGCGGATGCAGCAACAGCGAACGCGCCAGAGCAACCAGTTGCCGCTGGCCACCGGACAACGCCTGCCCCATTTCCCCCACCGGACGATCGAACCCCAGCGGATGGCTGCTGGCCACGGAAGCCAGGCCGGTCAACTGCACGACGTGAATCAATTCCTCACTGGTCGCCGACGGGTTGCCAATCAGCAGGTTTTCCCGCAACGAGCCGTAGAACAGCCGCGCGTCCTGCCCGACAAAGCCCACCGCCGCGCTCCAGTCCGCCGGATCGATCTGCTCGGCGTCGATGCCATTCATCAACACCTGGCCTTCCACTGGCTGGTACAGCCGGGCCAGCACTCGCAGCAGGGTGGACTTGCCACTGCCGATGCTGCCGACGATGGCAACACGCTCGCCGTGCTTGATATTCAGGCTGATGTTGTTCAGCACAGTCGGCGCGGGCTGCATTGGCGGCGCCGGGTAATGGAACTTCACACGACGCAGCGACAGGGTCGCGTCCTTCGGTGCCTGCAGATAACGGCGGCTGTTCTCACGAACCGTCGGGATTTCCATCAACTGGTTCAGCGACTTCAAGGCGGTTTTCGCCTGCTGGTAACGCACCGCCAGGCCTACTGCGCTGGCCAGCGGCCCAATGGCACGGCTGGTCAGCATGACGGTCCCGATCAGTGCTCCCTGGGTCAGGTCTCCGTCGGCAATCCGGTAAACGCCCCACAGCACCAGCACCACGGTGGTCATCTGGCTGATCAGCGATATGGAGTTACTGGCCAGGTTCGACAGCGCCTTGGTCTTGATCGACGAGGCTGCCAGCTGCGCGCTGAAATCTTCCCAGCGTCGCTGCATGCTGCCCTCGGCATGGGTTGCTTTCAGCGTCTCAACGCCTTCAATGGCCTCGATCAGCAACCCGTGTTTCTGAGAAGCCTCACGCAGGTTTTCCTTCATCAGGCGCGACAGCGGCAGTTGGATGTAGGTGCAGACGGCCAGCAGCACGATCATCGCCCCCAGGGGCACTAATGCCAGCGGGCCACTGATCAGGAACAATACAAAGATGAACAGTAGGCAGAACGGCAGGTCCGCCAACGTCGCCAGTGAAGCGGAGGTTATGAAGTCCCGCACCGACTCGAATTCGCGAAACTGGTTGGCGAAGGAGCCGGCCGACGCAGGCTTGTGCTCCAGGCGCACCTCCATCAGCTGACGGAACAGCTTGGCACCGAGGATCAGGTCGGCCTTCTTGCCGGCGGAATCGAGCAGGTAGGCACGGGTCTGCCGCGAAGTGAACTCGAAACCGATCGCCACCATCACGCCGATTGCCAGCGACCAGAGTGTGACGAAGGCCTGGTTGGGTACGACGCGGTCGTACACGTTCATGATGAAAAATGTGCTGCACAGCGCCAGGATGTTGATCAGAAAGGTCGCCAGTGCCGCGCTGTAGTAATAGCGGCGATAGCTCCACAAGGTGGAGAACAGCCAGTGTGTCTGGCCCTCCCCCTGAGGGATCTCCGTACGCGCATCCGGGGCAGCCTTCGGCCGTACCAGCAGCGCATAGCCTAGGTAGTTTTCCTGCAGTTCCTCAGCGCTCAGAGTCATGGTGCCGCCGCCCGCCTCAGGCACTACCAGCTCGAACTGTTCGCCGCGACGAGCCACCAGGATGCGTGCCTCACCATTCTTGAACAGCAGCATGAGCGGAAACAGGTAGGACGACAGCTCAGCCGGACGGCGCTTGACCCAGCCGGCACCGATGCCAGCTTGCTCCAGCATGCGCACCACCAGGCTCGGCTTCAGGCGCTGGCCGCGTGGCAGACCGGCGTACAGGGACTCGAGGGTCGCCGGCTTGTCGTAATGGGCGCAGAACCATTGCACCCCCGCCAGCAGACTGTCGTTCTCGGAAGAAGCGCCCAGATCCACGGTGGCGGAAGGGGATAACGCAGAGGGATTCATCAATGCACCTACGATGAGGAAGAAAAGGCATGCGCATGGTAGAAACGGCCCGTTTCGCGCGGCATAGGAAAAGCCTGATTGATCTGACGTATCTTTCTGTCTACCGACAGACCGGGATATCGAAATTGCTATCTGGGCAGAAACGGCTGTAGGAACGAGCGGAGACGGGACGGGTCGGCAAGCGCCGCGAGGGAGGAAAGAAGGGCAGAACAGAACCGCCGGGACCAGGCAAAGCCCGGTCCCGGCGGAGACGGGATTACCTCTTAGGTGTCGCCACGCGCACCGCGAATCACCAATTCGACTCGACGATTGGGAGCGTTGCAGGCAATGCGCTGCTTACGCGAGCCGCTATCACACTGCACAACCGGCTCGCTGCTACCACGCCCGCTGGCCTGCACCAGATCGCTCTGGATACCCAGTTCAAGCAATGCGCGGCGAACGGTTTCGGCACGCGCCAACGAAAGACGCTGGTTGGCCCGGGCATTGCCGATCGGGTCGGCATGGCCCACTACCTCGATGCTCTCGATAGACTGAGTCTGGCTGCTGATCTGCTGGGCGATCTTGTTCAGCTCCGCATGGCCCTGCGCAGTGAGATCGTTGTAGGAACTCTTACCGAAGTTGAATAACACATCGCTGCGCAGACTCAGCTTGGTCGCAGTCTGGCAGGGCACGGCGGCGCTAGCACGATTGAGTATGTGGGTCTGCTGACGCAGGCCTTGCAGTTCTTGCTCAGCTGTCGAACGAACGAGTGCTGAGGGGACCTTGCTGGTGGCACTGGCCGAGGCCTTGAGGAAGTAGCTCTTGCCTCCAGTGAACTCGGCGTAGGTATTGGGATTGCGTTTGCCTGCATACAACGGCGCATCGCCTTCGTAGGTCTCTAGCGAGTGACGGCCGGGTGCGAGACAGAACACGGTGAAGCCACCCGGCATCAGCGCGCTTTGCAGTTCACCATCGACATAAACGTGATTGGCCTCACGGCCTTCGCCGATGGCGCGATAGAGCACGACTTGAGCCTGCTCCGGCACCGCATTGGGAACCGGGCTGTAGGTATTGCCGTAGATGGAATCGTTTTGTGCCAGGGCAGCCGAAGCGAAACCCAGAGCCACCACCAGGGCACTGAGGCTGGCGCCTTTGTGCAGGGGGGTGAAAAGAGAAAATACCATTTGAAATACTCTCCAAGCCCTCGCCGCTTGCACGGCGAGGTTTGCAATTGAACGGGAGATGGGGCTGGAGCGTGGACAACTCCACGCTCCAGCCTGGGCTTAGGCGATCATGTGCACCTGAACGTGGTCCTCGACCCACAGCTCGCCAGTGCCCGAGCTGTACACCTTGTAGGCGTGGCCATCGCTGCCGGTGGCACTCGATTCGGTCCAGGTGACACCGGTCTTAACCAAGTCGACAGTGCCGCTGGTGTCGCCATTGACCACCAGTTGCTTCTTGCCGTCCTTGAACATCAGATCGGCTTCACCCATCCGCAGCACGTCGTCCAGCTTGACCGTCAGGCTATTGCCACCGTGTCCCAGGTCGAACTTTTCGAAGCTGATCACTTTGGTCTTCATGACCGACAGGTTGATGTCCAGACCTTGGCCATCGAACACCAGGGTGTCGGTGCCCGAGCCGCCGTTAACACCGAGGAAATCGGTGCTGACGATATGGATGAAGTCATTGCCCTCGCCGCCGTTGGCATAGTCCATGGTGCCAATGTTGACGATGGTGTCATTGCCAGCTCCGCCCAGGAGGTAGTCATTGACCGGGTTGCCATGGTCGTCCTTGCCATCCGCGACCAGGTAATCATCACCATTGGTGTACTTCTTGGTGAACGAGTCGGAGGAGGAGTAGTAGACATACATCGCTCCCGAGTCGTTGGCAGTGAAGTCGGCGTTGTAGGCACCGGTGGCGATATCCGCCATGCCGTCGCCGTTCCAGTCGCCCATGGCCACGCCGTTGCCCAGTTCATAGCCGGCACCTTCGCCATACAGCACGAAGCCCTTGCTCGGATCGTTGACAACGTCCTTGATCGACCAGATGGCTGGCAGACCATGCTCGGTGCCATAGACCACATAGACCGCACCGGCGTTATCGCCATTACCCATACCAGGGCGATCGGCATAACGCGCACCAATGATGAAGTCATCAATGCCGTCGCCGTTGATATCGCCACCGGCGCGGATACTGACGCCGAACCATTCGTCTACGGTGCTCTGCGTCCACTTGCCAGTGGCCGAGTTGTAGGTCGCCTTCTCGTTGAGGATGAGCGAGCCGACACTGGAGTCGAAGGTCGGGTTGGTGTTGAACTGCGACGGCACACCGACGGTATTCAATGCATCCAGGTTGATATCGCTGGTGTAGCCACCCGCCTTGCCATAGATGACCCACACACGGCCCGGGTCGCCCGGCTCCGAGTAAGGTGCACTGATCGCAAAGTCACCAATGCCATCGCCGTTGATATCGCCCAACGCGGTGATGGTGTTGGTCGAGTAGTCCTGGCGTGTCGAGCCAAGCCATTCGTAGTGCTGCGCATTGATGCGGATGCCTTGATCCAGAGTCAGGTTCTTCAGGTCGAGGGAAGCCCCCAAACCACCTTCCTTGCCATAGACCAGGTAGGCGGTACCCGCAGAAGCGCCGTAGCCCTGCGACATGATGTTGTTGGCACGGGGGTCGGCGATCACGAAATCGTCGATACCGTCGCCGTTGACATCGCCGACATTGTTGATCGAGTCACCCAGATCGACTCCATTCACCTGCGACGAGTTGGTGACCGTACCAGTGAACGAGTTGATGATCATCGTGCCGTTCACGCCAGCCGGGAAGTGCGCCCAGGTCTGGTTGGAGCCGGTACCAGTGGCCGGGTTGCTCCAATCCATGGCGATGTTCTTGTTGACGCCGGCGCCGCCGTACAGAACGTAACCAGCACCACTGTTATTCGGGCCCGCCTCGCGGTTGCCGAACAACAGGTCCGAGTAGCCATCGCCATTGAAGTCGCCGCCACCGCCCACACCAACACCGTTCCAGCTGTCATAGCCCGGCGCGGAGGGGTTGTTAGGGTTGACGCCCGCGTTACGGATCACGAAACCATGCGTGTTGTCGCCAGCATCGATGGTCGCGAGGTCCACCGTACCATTGCCCCAACTGCCGTTCGGTCCGCCGAAGATCACATAGATCTTGTCCGGCCAGTGAGAGGAGATGATGACGTCCTTGTAGCCATCTCCATTGAAGTCACCCAGCGCATTGATGCCCGTACCCATAATGTCGCCGTTGTAGGCACCGGCAAAGAAGATGCCCTGGTCCGGTCTCAGATTGGTGATGGTGTTCTGGTCCAGCACCGGCAAGCCGTTCTCGCTGCCGAACAGGATCCATGCACCGCCGTTGTTGACCCGACCCAAGGTATCGGAGTTACGTGCGGAAACCAGCAGGTCATCGTAGCCGTCGCCGTTGAAGTCACCGATGTTGACGACGTCCCAGCCGAATTCAAAGCCCGCCTGTTTGGCACCGTAATAGTGCTGCGGCGCATCCTTGGTGATGGTCAGGATGTCATTCTTGCCATCCAGCGAGCCAACATAGCCAGGCGAAGCGGTGACGCCGGACGCCGTCGTTACCACGGCCTTCAGCAGGTAGTCGCCTTCGTGCAACGACCACAGGTCGGTGGACCAGGTACCATCGCTGTTGACCTTGATGCCTTGCCCGTAGATGTCCTCGCCGGGATCGATCTGGTTGTTTCCGTTCTTGTCCCAGAACAGCGTGACGGTAAGGTCTTCGAACTTGTGACTACCCGCCTGCACCGTACCGTTGATCGTTGGCGTCATGATCGAGGTGATGTTATCGGTGTTGGACACGCCGTTGTCGCTGGCAGGATCCAGGGAGAAAGTCACCTTGTTGGTCGGCTGGGAGTTATCGATGATGACCGACTGGGAAGTTGCCGCTCCAGCAATACCCGCCTCGCTGACAACACGCGATTCAAAGATGTACTTGCCATCTATCAAGGATATCGCTGTGTTGTCATAGGACCAGCGCAGGCGATCATCGCTGAGCGTGGCGTCCTTCCAGGTAGCTCCTCCATCGGCGGAGAACTGCACCTTCTCACCAGACTGCAGCACGCCGTCGACTGTGCCGTTAATCAGCAATGTGCGGTCCTGGGTGATGAAGTCATGGTCGGAGACACCCGTGTCATCACTGATCCCAGTAATGGTCGCGAGATGCGAAGGAGCTGACGAATCCAGCATGATGCTGTACTTCGCACTCGGGGCGGTGGCATTGCCGGCTGGGTCGGACTCTACCGCGGTCAGGTCGTTCAGACCCGAGGCCAGGGCAGTCGCGGGCTGCAACGTCCAATGCCCAGTCGAGTCCACAATTGCAGTACCGATCCGATGGTTATCGGTGCTGTCCTTGGCGTACACCGTAATGGTGTCGCCGGCCGTGCCTGTACCGCTGATCACCGGACGCGAATCGTCGGTAACGCCGCCATTGCTGATGTTACCGGTGACATCGCCCACGCTGTCCAGCACGCCAGTGATGGCCAGCTTGCTGGCATCCGGCGGGGTGTAGTCGGTGGTAATGGTGAAGACGTCGGACTTCGGACTGGTGTTGCCGGCCTTGTCGGTCGCATCGGTGGTGAACTTGTGCTCACCCTCGCTGATACCGGTGGTCGGCGTGTAGCTCCACTTGCCATCCGAGCCTGCGGTCACGGTGCCCAGAATCACGCCGTTGTCGTAGACGGTGACCTTCGAGCCCGCTTCCGCCTGGCCCGTCAGGGTCGGCGTCGAGTCGTCGGTCACACCGCCATTGGCAATCGGACCGGTGATGGCTCCGACGTCGTCGATGACTTCGCCGATGCTCGGCTTGGCCGGCGCCGTGGTGTCGACGCTGAAGTTGAAGGTCGACGAGTCGCTGACGTTACCCGCCAGGTCCTTCGACTCGGCCTTGAGGCTGTGCGGACCTTCGGCCAGGTCGGTAGTCGGCTTGAAGCTCCAGGTACCATCGGGTTTCACCGTGGTGGTGCCCAGCGCAACGCTGCCATCGTAGACCGTAATGGTCGCGCCAGCCTTGCCCTTGCCGTCGATTTCCGGACGGGTATCGTCGGTCACGCCGTCGTTGGGAGCGATGTTGCCAGTAATGCTGCCGACCGCATCGATCACGCGCACGATGCTCACGTCGACCGTGCTGGTGTCTACCACCACGTTCAGCGGGGCACTCTGGCCACTGCCGTTGCCTGCTGCATCCACCACTTCCGTGGTGAAGGCATGGTTGCCTTCAGGCAGATCGCTGCTCGGCGTGAAGCTCCACTTGCCATCGGTGCCCACAGGGGCTTCGCCGATCTTGTCGCCGTTGTCGTAGATGATGACCTTGCCGCCGGCTTCCGCGCCGCCACTGAAGGTCGGACGGTTGTCGTCGGTGATGTCGCCACTGTGCAGCGGACCGGTCTGATTGCCCACATCGTCCAGTACCACCAGGTCGGTCACGTTGGCCGGCTTGCTGGTGTCGGTGCTGAAGTTCCAGATGCCGGTCGGGTCACTGACCTGCCCTACGGCATTGGTCGCGGTGGCGGTGACGTTGTGCAGGCCATCGGCCAGGATGTTGGTGGTGATGGTCCAGCTACCCGAAGCATCGGCCTTGGCGCTGCCGATCAGGGTGCTGCCGTCGTACAGCTTGATGACGGCGCCACCTTCCGAAGTACCCTTGAAGGTCGGCTGGGTGTCGTCGGTCACATCGCCTTTCTGCAGGAAGCCGGTGTACGGTCCGACGTCGTCGAAGACGCTCTCGATCGCCGGGGCCTGCGGTTTGCCTGTATCCAGGGTGAAACTGTATTTCGCGCTGGGATCTGTGGCATTGCCTGCAGGGTCACTCTCCACGGCGGTCAGGTCATTCAGACCAGAGACCAGTTTGAAGTCCGGCTGCAACGACCAAGTGCCATCCGCTTTGACGATGGTTGTACCAACCGGATGGTTTCCGGTGAAGTCCTTGGAGTAGACCGTGATGGTGTCGCCAGCCGTACCGGTACCGCTGATCACCGGACGCGCGTCGTCGGTGATACCGCCGTTGACAATATTGCCAGTGACCGGTCCTTCGTTATCCATCACGCCGGAGATGGACAGCTTGGAAGAGTCCGGCGGCGTAGTATCGATACCCACGGAAATGACGGTAGGGTCGCTGGTGTTGCCAGCATCGTCGCTGGCAATGACGGTGATCTTGTTGTCGCCCTCCGGCAGAGGTTGAGTCGGAGTTGCCTTCCAGTCACCGTTATCGTCGGCCACGACGGTGATGGTCTCACCAGTCGGGAAGGTGATCGAGACTTCAGCTCCCGGCTCGGTCTTGCCATCGATGGTCGGCAGATTGTCATTGGTAATGCCGTCACCCTTGATCCCCGTATCGGAATCCGGATCCAGCCAAACCTGCGGGGCGTTCGGAGAGGTAGTGTCGACATTGACCACGAATGGATCCGACATCGGGCTGGTGTTGCCCGCAACATCGGTCACGGTCAGCGTGATGTTATGCGCGCCTTCGGCAAGCGCCAGGTCAGCGGGAGCCTCGTAGCTCCATTTGCCATCCGGGCCCACAACCACTTGCGCAATCTTCTCGCCGTTGTCGTAAAGGGTGACGATCTCGCCAGCCTCGCCATTCCCGGAGAACGTCGGACGGGGATCGTTGGTGCTGTCACCACTGTTCAGGTCACCGATCTTGGGCTCGACATTGTCGTAAACCTCGGACAGGGCACCATCCGGACCGAACGTCGGCTTCGGAGGGATCGAAGTGTCGATGTCGACGGTGATGACAGTGGGTTGGCTCGGGTTGCCTGCCACATCGGTGGCAATGATGGTGATGACGTTGCTGCCTTCCGGCAACGGCTGGGTCGGCGTCACCGACCAGTTGCCCTGATCATCTGCCGTAGCAGTGAGTGTCTCGCCGGTCGGCAGAGTCACCGTAATCTCGGCGTGTGGCTCAGTCTTACCGTCGATAGTCGGCATGGTATCGCTGGTGATGCCATCACCTTTGACGCCGGTATCGGAATCGGGATCCAGCCATACCTGCGGGGCATCCGGAGGAGTGGTATCGATCACCACAGGAATAATGATCTGGCTCTGGTTACCGGCAGGATCCTGCTCGATGACCTTGATATCAGCATTGCCATCCGGCAGCGGCTGGCTCGGCGGCGGAGCTACCCAGGAACCATCTTCCTGGACTTGAGTGGTGACAGTCTCGCCAGTCGGATAGACGACGATAATGGTGTCGCCTGGCTCCCCGTTGCCATAGATGGTGGGAGCGTTGTCCGGGCTGTAGTAGTCATTGCCATCGAAGTGGCCACCATCGATGCGCGCAGCGGGGGCAGGCGGAGGAACGGTATCGACGGAGAAGTCGATCACATGAACCGGCTCGCTGGGGCTGTTGCCCGGGGCGTCCTGGACGAGGTCGATGCTATGGTTACCGTCGCTCAGGTCGCTGGAGGGAACGAATACCCACTTGCCATCCGCGCCTACCGTAACCGTGCCAATTTCGACACCATTGTCGAGAACATGAATAACGGCGCCGGGCACGCCACCGCCTGAGATGCTCGGGCGGTTATCGTCAGTGGCCTGGCCGTTGACCAGATCACCCGTGATGGGACCGACATTGTCAGTGACCTTGGTGTCGGTTACGCCAGGGCTGGTCTGGGGAGTGACCGGGGGCGTGGGATGATGCTTGTGGTCGTCCTTGTTGGCGGCGTATGCCGCGCCACCCGCACCCAGTACACCAGCACCCGCCAGCAACGGCCACAGCAGGAAACCGCCACTCTCATCGATCTCGCCATCGACCACTGGCACCGCACCGAGCGGATCGCCCCCCAGGGCAACAGGTGCCTCCTCGCCGTCGGCCAGCATCAGCTGACCGTAGAAGCCTTCACCGTCGGTGCGGACATAGGCGTACATCTGGCCATTTTCGGAAACGCCATAGAGCTGTGAGTCCATGCCGTCGGCGAAGAAGTCCTCGATAGTGAGGTCAGGCTTATCGCTGCCCTCGAAGAATACCTGGAGGTCCTTGCCATCGCGCTTGACGGTGACGTTCTCCGGAGCAACGTCGCTGTCATCCAGCTTGAACAAATATTTAGTGCCGACTTTCGCCTTGATCTTTCCACCTTCCTTGAACGCAACCCGCTGGACTGCATTCTCGGCAACGGCGATCAAGCCAACCTTTTCAACTGACATAAAGAACCCACCTTTTGGGGACACGAACCATGAGGTGGGGAGGATAAATTTATGCAGCGATCTTCCAGATCAGACCGGTCCTATGTTACGTAAGGAATTTCCCATACATCAGCTTCCCGCTCGTACGAAACGAGCCAAGCTTCCAGGCGATCAATAGCAATGGTTCGAGCTCGCCGGGGAGACGACACAAAACCATACGAAAGGATAGGACTCCTGGAGCACCAGGAAGACGGGCCGGGAAAAGAAAAAACGGCCGAAACGAAAAAGCCCACCTCGAGAGGTGGGCTTTTTACAGCGGGCTTATCTTCAAGCCCGGATCGCGAAATTTCGCAATCCAAATATGGTGGGTCGTGTAGGATTCGAACCTACGACCAATTGGTTAAAAGCCAACTGCTCTACCGACTGAGCTAACGACCCAAAATTTGGTCGGGGTAGGGGGATTCGAACTCCCGACATCTTGCTCCCAAAGCAAGCGCGCTACCGGACTGCGCTATACCCCGTTTGAAAGTTGGCTCCGCGACCTGGACTCGAACCAGGGACCCAATGATTAACAGTCATTTGCTCTACCGACTGAGCTATCGCGGAACGACGAACCTTTCAATCTCTTCCACTTCGCTTCCGGCTTCACCGGAATCCCGTATCAGAGGCGCGCCATTTTACGTATATCGAAACGCCTGTCAACACTCTGATCCAAAAAGTTTTTCTTCGCTTTGCAGGGGCCGGGCTGATTGCTATATCTGCTTGGAAAAACACGAGTGATCCACCGCGGGTGTAAACGGAACGATCACGCACAGGATGGCCATGAGCAGCAAGGACACCCCACCGCCCTCCCCGATCGCCAGCCGGGTCATCCAGCCCCGCTTCGGCGAGTTGGTCCAGGGCTGCCGCCAATTGGCGATGAATCACATCGCCGAGCTCCTGGGCAATGTCTTCGCCCAGGTGGACGACACACTCTTCGAGTGCGCGGAAAAAGCCGAGAACAATCAGGTCCAGGCGCTGTTCTTCGACGCCATGCGCGAAGTCCGTCGTGAAAGACCTAACCTCGAGCGTTTCTACCACCAGCGTATCGCCCAGGGCCTGAGCGACTTCCTCGAAGGCAAGCTGCCCACCGCCGAGCCGCTGGAAGAGCTGGACATGGACCAGCTGACCCTGGTCGGCAACGACGAATACGAAGAGACCCTGCTGGTGACCAACATGGTCAACCAGGTACGCGCCCACTGTGCGCAATTGCTGTTCGCCCTCGATCAACGCCTGGCGCTGCTCAACAACGGCAGCAAGCTGGGCGAGGACCGCAACCCCTTCGGCCCGCACGCCGTTGCCCAGGCGTTCCGCGACACCCTGGCGCGCAGCGCTTTCCCTCTACGCATCAAGACCATCCTGTACGTCCTGTTCGATCAGCAGGTCATGCAGCATCTTCAGCCGCTCTTTGAACAGCTGAACAAACGGTTGGCCGACGGCGGCGTCCTGCCGAACCTCAAGTACCGCCCGCAGGGGCAACGCTCGGTGTCTGCGCCGCCGCCCCGCTCCGTGACGGATGAGAAGGACGCAGGGGCGACGAACGGCATTCCATCGGCACCACAGAGCTATGCCACCGGCGACCTGCCGGAGATCCCGCCCGGAGACCGCAATGCGCTGTTCGGCGGGCTCGCCGTGCTGCTTGCCGAACGCCGTCGACGCGGAGACAAGGCCACGCTGTTCGGCAACACCCAGAGCATTGTCAGCTTCGGCCCGAGTTCCGCCACGACGACCTACAGCGCCAACGAGCTACTGGAAGCCTTGAACCGGCTGCAGCGCGAATCGGCCCAGGAACTGGCCCAGCGCCTGCGCCAGCCGCAGCCGGTCGATGCATTGAAGGCCGACCTGCAGCGCCAGCTGGAGGCCGGCAGCGCCCAGCCGAAGAACACTCGGCTGACCGACCAGGAAGCCGACGTCATCGACCTGGTGGGCATGGTCTTCGACTTCATCCTCGATGACGAGAACCTGCCTGACAGCTGCAAGACCACACTTTCCCACCTGCACACGCCCTTCCTCAAGGTGGCGCTGCTGGACAAGCAACTGTTCACCCAGCACCACCATCCGGCTCGCAAGCTGCTCAACGCCATGGCCCAGGCCGGCGTGCTCTACGGCGGAGAGGGCGAGGAGCGCGCACTGCTGGCGAAGATGCACTGGGTGGTCGAGCGGGTGATCCAGGACTTCGTCGGCGACCTTTCGCTGTTCGACACCCTGCTGGGGGACTTCAACGAATACGTCACCAACCTGCGACAGAAGGTCGAGTTGCGCGAGCGCCGCGCCATGGAGGCCGCGCGCGGTCGCGACCGCCTCCTCGCCGCACGGGAGCAGGCGCTGGACGCCATTACCAAGGTGACCCACGAGCGCGAACTGCCGGAACTGGTGCGTAATTTCCTCGAAATGAGCTGGTGTGATGCTCTCACCTTCATCGTCCTGCGCAGCGGAGAGCACAGCGACGAATGGAGGCGTGCCTGCGAGGTAGCCGAGCAGTTGGCCTGGAGCGTGACACCGCTGGATGCCGACGGTCGCGATCATCTGCAAGCGATCCGCCTGGCCCTGCTGGAAGACCTGCGCAGGGGGCTGGAGGTGCTGGGCGGCTACCACGAGGACGGAATCCGCCGGCTGCTACAGGACCTGGTCGCCTGCCAGCACGCGATTCAGGCGCAGAAGCCGCAGATCGCCGCACAACTCAAGCAGGAACTGCCGGAAAGCCCGCTGGGCGCCATGCTTGGTGCCGAAGGGCACACGCTGGTCAAACCCGATAGCGAGGCACTCTCCGAGCGCGTGCGGGTATTGATGAAAGAGCTGAGCCACCTGGAGTTCGGCACCTGGTTCGAGTTCGGCGACACCACTCCGGCTCGCCGGCTCAAGCTTTCGTGGTTCAGCCCGACCACGCGCAACTATATGTTCGTCGACCACACCGGGCAGCGCGTGGCGGTCAAACCGATAGTGCAGTTGGCCCAGGAGATGGAAGCGGGCAAGGTCCGCCTGGTACCGACGGAACAGTCCGCCCCGCTGATGGATCGCGCCTTGAATGCGATCTACCGGGTCCTGCAACGCATTACCTCCGGGCGCAGCCCGGCACAGACCTGAGGAAGCAGTCGATGGGAGAGCGTCGCCAGCACAGCCGGCAGCAGACCGGGCTGACCGTGGAAGTCTTCGACCGCCATACCGGGCGCAGCCTGGGTCGACTCGCCGACCTCTCTGCCGAGGGGTTCATGCTCTGTGGCGTGGACGTCCCGGAGGCTGATTCCGTCTGGGATTGCCAGCTCGTGCCGGCCCCGCCGCTGGACGAGATAGGCGAAATCCATCTGGGCGCGGACTGCCTGTGGAGCCGTGCCGGCGCCGATGGCCAACTGGGCTGGGCGGGTTTCCATATCATCGATATCGCCGAGGACCAGGCCGAACTGGTCGAGCAACTGCTCACCCTGCTCGGCGGTTCCCGCAAGACCATCTGATCGCCCCTCTGGCGGCAAGCCAAAAGCACAGGCGCAAGCGAAGGCCTTTTCCCCTGGCGCAGAAAAAAGCCCGCCGATGGGCGGGCTTTTTTCGTGGAGCGGTGATCAGGAGAAGACGATCTCGTCGTTCTCGACCTTGGCGTGAATCTTCGCGCCAGGGTTGAACCTGCCGGCCAGAATCAACTGCGCCAACGGGTTCTCGATCCAGCGCTGGATCGCACGCTTGAGCGGCCGCGCGCCGTACACCGGATCGAAGCCAACGGCGATCAGCTTGTCCATCGCCTCGTCGCTCAGCTCCAGGCTCAGCTCGCGCTCGGCCAGGCGCTTGCGCAAGCGGCCCATCTGAATCCGAGCGATGCCGGCGATCTGATCGCGGGCAAGCGGTTCGAAGACCACCACTTCGTCGATCCGGTTGATGAATTCCGGGCGGAAGTGCGCATTCACCGCGTCCATGACCGCAGCATGCTGAGCCTCACGGTCGCCGACCAGTTCCTGGATCTGCGCAGAGCCCAGATTCGAGGTCATCACCACCACGGTGTTGCGGAAGTCCACCGTACGGCCGTGGCTATCGGTCAGACGACCGTCTTCCAGCACCTGCAGCAGGACGTTGAAAACGTCCGGATGGGCCTTCTCGACCTCGTCCAGCAGCACCACGGAGTAAGGCTTGCGGCGCACGGCTTCGGTCAGGTAGCCGCCCTCTTCATAGCCCACATAGCCCGGCGGTGCACCGATCAGGCGGGCCACGGAGTGTTTCTCCATGAACTCGGACATGTCGATACGCACCAGCGCTTCCTCGGTATCGAAGAGGAATTCGGCCAGGGCCTTACACAGCTCGGTCTTGCCCACCCCGGTCGGGCCGAGGAAGAGGAACGAGCCGCTGGGGCGATTCGGATCCGCGAGGCCCGCACGGGAACGGCGCACGGCGTTGGAGACGGCCACCACAGCTTCGTGCTGGCCGATGACGCGTTTGTGCAGCTCGTCTTCCATGCGCAGCAGCTTCTCGCGCTCGCCTTCGAGCATCTTGGAGACCGGAATGCCGGTCCACTTGGCGACGACCTCGGCGATTTCCTCGTCGGTCACCTTGTTACGCAGCAGCTGCTTCTCGGTCTGGCCGTGCTGGTCGACCATCTGCAGGCTGCGTTCCAGGTCCGGAATGGTCTGGTACTGGATGCGCGCCATGGTTTCCAGGTCGCCCTTGCGCCGCGCGGTTTCCATTTCCTGCTTGGCCTGCTCGATCTTCTGCTGGATCTGCGCGGAACCCTGGACCTCGGCTTTCTCCGACTTCCAGATTTCCTCGAGGTCAGCGTACTCGCGCTCGAGCTTGGCGATGTCTTCTTCGAGCTTGGCGAGGCGCTTCTTGGTGGCCTCGTCATCCTCTTTTTTCAGTGCCTCGCGCTCGATCTTCAGCTGGATCAGGCGACGATCCAGGCGATCGAGTTCCTCCGGCTTGGAGTCGATCTCCATGCGGATGCGGCTCGCCGCCTCGTCGATCAGGTCGATGGCCTTGTCCGGCAGCTGACGGTCGGTGATGTAGCGGTGGCTGAGCTTGGCCGCGGCGATGATCGCGCCGTCGGTGATGGTGACGCCGTGGTGCACCTCGTAGCGCTCTTTCAGGCCACGCAGGATGGCGATGGTGTCTTCCTCGCTCGGCTCATCCACCAGCACTTTCTGGAAGCGGCGCTCCAGGGCGGCGTCCTTCTCGATGTACTGGCGGTACTCGTCCAGGGTGGTGGCGCCGACGCAATGCAGCTCGCCACGGGCCAGGGCTGGCTTGAGCATGTTGCCGGCGTCCATGGCGCCCTCTGCCTTGCCGGCACCGACCATGGTGTGCAGTTCGTCGATGAACAGGATGATCCGGCCTTCCTGCTTGGACAGCTCGTTGAGTACCGCCTTCAGGCGCTCCTCGAACTCACCGCGGAACTTGGCGCCGGCGATCAGCGCGCCCATGTCCAGCGCCAGCAGGCGCTTGTCCTTCAGGCCGTCGGGGACTTCACCGTTGACGATGCGCTGGGCCAGGCCTTCGACAATGGCGGTCTTGCCGACGCCGGGCTCGCCAATCAGCACGGGGTTGTTCTTGGTGCGGCGCTGCAGGACCTGGATGGTCCGGCGGATTTCGTCGTCACGGCCGATCACCGGGTCGAGCTTGCCGTCCTCGGCGCGCTTGGTCATGTCGACGGTGTATTTGTCCAGCGCCTGGCGCGAGTCCTCGGCATTGGGGTCGTTCACCGCCTCGCCGCCGCGCAGGTTGACCACGGCGTTTTCCAGGGCCTTCTTGGAGACGCCCTGGCTGGTCAACAACTTGCCCAGCTTGGTGCTGTCGTCCATGGCGGCCAGCAGCACGAGCTCACTGGAGATAAACTGGTCGCCCTTCTGCTGGGCCAGGCGATCCGCCTGATTGAGCAGGCGCGCCAGGTCCTGCGACAGGTTCACGTCGCCGGTGGGATTCTGGATCTTCGGCAGCGTGTCCATCTCTTTATTGAGCGAGGCGCGCAGCGCGGGAATGTCGAAGCCTACCTGCATCAGCAGGGGCTTGATGGAGCCGCCCTGCTGCTCGATGAGCGCAGACAGCAGGTGCACCGGCTCGATGGCCGGGTGGTCATGTCCAACGGCCAGGGACTGGGCATCGGAGAGGGCAAGCTGGAGCTTGCTGGTCAAACGGTCGATTCGCATGAGGGTCGTCCTTCCTTTCAATAGCGGGCCGGAGCGATGAGTGCCCCTGATCACGACTAACCCGCCGGGATGCGAGATAGATAAGGACGATTTTGGTCGGTTCAAGCCATTTGGCCATGACACCCGTCAGTTCGTGCCTACAGAAAGGCCATTAGGAGCGGGTCTGCGAACCTGAACCACGGGAGAAACCTGTAGGAGCGGGCTTGCCTGCGAATCGCTTGTTGCCGTGTTGCCCGGCGACGTTCGCGAGCCAGCCCGCTCCTGCGAAAAGCAGATCAGCTCAGCCAGATCAGGCTCGCCAGGCGGCCGGTGCGGGAGCTGCGGCGATAGGAATAGAACCGCTCGGTCTCGGTAAAGGTACAGAAATCACCGCCGTAAACAGCCGTCACGCCTTTCGCCGCGAGGCGTATGCGCGCCAGCTCATAGATGTCCGCCATGAACTTGTCGGCCTTGGTGCCGAGCAGGAAGGCGCGCTCGGCCTCGGCATGCTCGGCCAGGAAGGCTTCGCGAACTTCCGCGCCGACTTCGAAGGCCTGCGGGCCGATGGAAGGGCCGAGCCAGACGAGCAGTTCTCTCGGCGCGACGCCCATGGCGTTCACGGTCGCCTCCAGCACGCCACCAGCCAGCCCGCGCCAACCGGCGTGGGCAGCACCAACCCGGGTACCAGCGCGGTCACAGAATAGCGCCGGCAGGCAGTCGGCGGTCATGATGGTACAGGCGATGCCTGGCGCAGCACTCCAACTGGCATCCGCAATGGCGACGGCGGACGGATCGGCCTCGACCACCTCGATGCCATGCACCTGGCTCAGCCAGGCCGGCTGGCAACCCAGTTCGGCAGTCAGGCGACGGCGATTCTCGAAGACGGCCGCCGGCTCGTCACCGACATGGTCACCGAGGTTGAAGCTGTCGAAAGGCTCGACGCTGACGCCACCGGCACGGGTAGTCACGCAGGCGCGGACATTCTCCGGAGCCGGCCAGTCAGGCGTCAGCCAGGGCGTCATACGAAGGACTCGTTGTCCTGCCGCAGCAGGCTCAGCAGCCAGGTGAAATCGTCCGGCAGCGGCGATTCCCACTTCATGCGCACGCCGGTGGCCGGGTGGTCCAGCTCCAGGAAGCGCGCATGCAGGGCCTGGCGCGGGAAGTCGCGCAAGGACTCGACAAGGGTCGGGCTGGCACCCGGCGGAATGCGGAAGCGCCCGCCGTAGGTGGGATCGCCTACCAGCGGGTGGCCGATATGCGTCATATGGACGCGGATCTGGTGGGTACGGCCAGTTTCCAGCTTCACCCGGGTGTGGGTGTGCGCGCGGAAGCGCTCCAGCACGCGGTAATGGCTGATGGCGACCTTGCCGGTCTCGATCACCGCCATCTTCTGCCGTTGCACACCGTGACGACCGATGGGCGCGTCGACGGTGCCCCCGGCGACGATGACGCCGGTGACGATGGCTTCGTAGATGCGGCTGACCGAGCGCGCCTGCAACTGCGCGACGAGATTGGTGTGGGCCTCCAGGGTCTTGGCGACCACCATCAGGCCGGTAGTGTCCTTGTCCAGGCGGTGCACGATGCCGGCGCGCGGCACGTTGGCCAGGTGCGGCACGTGGTGCAGCAGCGCATTGAGCAAAGTGCCATCCTGGTGGCCCGCGGCGGGATGAACCACCAGGCCGGTCGGCTTGTCGATGACCAGGATGTGATCGTCTTCGTAGACGATGTCCAGCTCGATGTCCTGGGCAACCCATTCACCCTGGGCCTCCAACTCGACATCCAGTTCCAGGCGCGAGCCGGCATGGACAATGTCGCGCGGGCGCAGCACGGCGCCGTCGACCTTGAGACGGCCGTCCTTGATCCAGCCAGCCAGGCGGGAACGGGAGTGGTCGGAGAAGAGCTGGGCGGCGACCTGGTCGAGACGCTGACCACCGAGGTCGAACGGCACTTCTGCCGCGAGTTGGATCATATTGGACATGACTGGACACGAAGGGCGCGCGGCCTTTTGGTTCGGCTGTGCGCTGTGGTTAAATACGGGGCCTTTGTCCCAGGGGTATCCCTGGGGCGCCAATCATAACAGACGGTTGCGGCCGCGACAGCCGACCGTCCAGGGACGCAAGCCGCCATGCAAGTGAAACACCTGCTGCTGATCGCCACCCTCGCCTTCGTTACCGCCTGCTCCTCCAAGGGCGAGAAGGTGGATGAGAACCTGAGCGAAAGCCAGCTGTACCAGCAGGCCCAGGAAGACCTCAATAACAAGAGCTACACCAACGCCGTCGCCAAGCTGAAGGCGCTGGAGTCCCGCTATCCCTTCGGCCGCTATGCCGAGCAGGCCCAGTTGGAACTGATCTACGCCAACTACAAGAACATGGAGCCCGAGGCCGCTCGCGCTTCCGCCGAGCGCTTCATCCGCCTGCACCCGCAGCACCCGAACGTCGACTACGCCTACTACCTCAAGGGCCTCGCCTCCTTCGACCAGGACCGCGGCCTGCTGGCGCGCTTCCTGCCGCTGGACATGACCAAGCGCGACCCAGGCGCCGCCCGCGACTCGTTCAATGAGTTCGCCCAACTGGTCAGCCGCTACCCCAACAGCCGCTACGCCCCGGACGCCAAGGCGCGCATGATCTACCTGCGCAACCTGCTGGCAGCCTACGAAGTGCACGTCGGCCACTACTACCTCAAGCGCCAGGCCTACGTCGCCGCCGCCAACCGCGGCCGCTACGTGGTCGAGAACTTCCAGGAAACCCCGGCCGTCGGCGATGGCCTGGCGATCATGGTCGAGGCCTACCAGCGTCTGGGCCTGAACGACCTGGCCGATTCCAGCCTGGAAACCCTGAAGGCGAACTACCCGGACAATCCCAGTCTCAAGGATGGCCAGTTCGTTCCGCGTGAAGACGAAGCCGACAACCGTTCCTGGCTGGCCAAGGCCACCCTGGGCCTGATCGAAACCAACGATGCCCCGCCGCACATGGAAACCCAGGCATCCAAGGACGTGATCAAGCAGTACGAGGACGCCGAACAGCAGATCCCCGCTGAGCTCAAGCCCGAGAACCAGAGCGACGTGGAAGAGGAACAGCACGAGTCCGAAGGCAACTCCGGCAGCAGCAACCGTTCCTGGTTCAGCTACATGACCTTCGGTATCTTCGACTGATACCGTCGGGTTCGACGAAAAAGGGAGGCTTCGGCCTCCCTTTTTTCATCCTGAATAGATTCAAGGGTCTTTTACCCCTGATCGGCGGAGCGTACACGGGCTCACTGTGCGCCACCGCGAGGCTTGGATAAACTGCCGCTCTTTATGCACAAGGGATTGCCATGACCCGTCTGCTGTTCTGGATCGCCCTCTTCGCCTTCGGTTGGTGGCTGTGGCGCAAGGCCACCCGACCGGCGCGCCCCGTCGAGAAGCCCAAGGGCGACGACCCCGCCGCGCCGATGGTCCGCTGCGCACAGTGCGGCGTGCACGTGCCGCAGAGCCACGCCCTGCAGGACGAGAGCAAGTGGTACTGCAGCCGCGCGCACCTCGAACAGGACCGCACCGACCGTGGTCGCTGAAGGGATCTCCCTCACGGGCCAGGGCCTGCGGGTCCTGCGCCTGTACCACCTGTATCGCCTGACCATCGGCCTGGTGCTGGTACTGCTGATCTCCAGCAGCCTGGATGACGAATTGCTCAAGCTGGCCCACCCCGAGCTTTTCCATGTCGGCTGCTGGGTCTACCTGATCCTCAACATCCTGATCGCCGTGCTGATGCCGACACCGCGCCAGCTGCTGCCGCTGTTCATCCTGGCAGCGCTGGACATACTCCTGCTCAGCGCGCTGTTCTATACCGCCGGCGGCATCCCCAGTGGCATCGGCAACTTGATGGTGGTCGCCGTGGCCATTGCCAACATCCTGCTGCGCGGGCGCATCGGCCTGCTGATCGCCGCCATCGCCGCCATCAACCTGATCTACCTGACCTTCTACCTGAGCCTCAGCCAGGTCACCGCCCTCAACCACTACGTGCAGGCCGGCGGCCTGGGCGCCCTGAGCTTCGCCTCGGCCCTGCTGATCCAGGCCCTGGCTCGGCGCCAGCAGGTCGTCGAGAGCATTGCCGAGCAACGTGCCACCACGGTCGCCAACCTCGAAGAGCTCAACGCACTGATCCTGCAGCGCATGCGCACCGGCATCCTGGTATTGGGCGATCGCCACCGCGTGCTGCTGGCCAACCAGAGCGCCACTACGCTGCTGGGTGGCCACGACCTGCCCGGCCACTCGCTGGCCGAGTACAGCCCGCAGCTCGTCTCCAGCCTGCAGCAATGGCAGCAGAATCCCGCCCTGCGCCCGCCAAGCCTGCAACCTGCGGAGTCCGGCCCGACCGTACAGCCCAGCTTCATCCCCCTGCGCCGGGGCAACGAACAGCATATCCTGATGTTCCTCGAGGACATCTCGCAGATCGCCCAGCAGGCCCAGCAGCTCAAGCTTGCGGCGCTTGGCCGGCTGACCGCCGGCATTGCCCATGAGATCCGCAACCCACTGGGCGCGATCAGCCATGCGGCGCAGTTGCTGCTGGAGTCCGAAGAGCTGGACAAGCCCGACCGACGCCTGACGCAGATCATCCAGGACCAGTCGCGGCGCATGAACCTGGTCATCGAGAACGTCCTGCAGCTGTCGCGCCGACGCCAGTCCGAACCGCAACTGCTCGACCTGAAATACTGGCTGCACCGCTATGCCGGCGAAATGCGCGAGGGCCTGCGCGAGGGACAGCAGATCCACGTGGAGACCGGCCAGGGCACCGTGCAGACGCGCATGGACCCGCATCAGTTGACGCAGGTACTGACCAACCTCGTGCAGAATGGGTTACGGTACAGCACCCAGAAGAACGGCACCGGCCAGGTCTGGCTGCGCCTGTACCGCGACAGCGAGACCGACTTGCCCGTGCTGGAAGTGCTCGACGACGGCCCCGGCATCAGCGCCGAACAGCGGGGAAAACTGTTCGAGCCGTTCTTCACCACCGAAAGCAAGGGCACAGGCCTTGGCCTGTACATCTCCCGCGAGCTGTGCGAAAGCAATCAGGCTCGACTGGACTACAAGACGCGTGACGAAGGCGGCAGTTGCTTCCGCATCACCTTCGCCCACCCGCGCAAACAAAGCTAAGAAGACGCAAAGAACATGAGCCGTCAAAAAGCCCTGATCGTCGACGACGAACCCGACATTCGCGAGCTGCTGGAAATCACCCTCGGCCGCATGAAGCTGGACACCCGCAGCGCCCGCAACGTCAAGGAAGCCCGCGACTTCCTGGCCCGCGAGCCGTTCGACTTCTGCCTCACCGACATGCGCCTGCCCGACGGCACCGGCCTGGACCTGGTGCAATACATCCAGCAACGCCATCCTCAGATGCCGGTGGCGATGATCACCGCCTTCGGCAGCCTGGATACCGCGGTGCAGGCGCTCAAGGCCGGCGCCTTCGACTTCCTGACCAAGCCTGTGGACCTCGCCCGTCTGCGCGAGCTGGTGAACTCCGCCCTGCGCCTGCGCTCGCCGGAAGCCGAGGAAGCGCCGGTGGACAGCCGCCTGCTCGGCGACTCCCCACCCATGCGCACCCTGCGCAACCAGGTGGCCAAGCTGGCCCGCAGCCAGGCGCCGGTTTATATCAGCGGCGAATCCGGCAGCGGCAAGGAACTGGTGGCCCGGCTGATCCACGAGCAGGGCCCGCGGGAGGTACAGACCTTCGTGCCGGTCAACTGCGGCGCCATCCCGTCGGAGCTGATGGAAAGCGAGTTCTTCGGCCACAAGAAAGGCAGCTTCACCGGCGCCGTGGAAGACAAGCTGGGCCTGTTCCAGGCAGCGAACGGCGGCACCCTGTTCCTCGACGAGGTGGCCGACCTGCCGCTGCCGATGCAGGTCAAGCTGCTGCGCGTCATCCAGGAAAAGGCCGTGCGCGCCGTGGGGGGCCAGCAGGAGGTCGCGGTGGACGTGCGCATCCTCTGTGCGACGCACAAGGACCTGGCCGCCGAAGTGGCCGCCGGGCGCTTCCGTCAGGACCTCTACTATCGCCTGAACGTCATCGAGTTGCGGGTTCCGCCCCTGCGCGAGCGTCGTGAAGACATCCCGCTGCTGACCGATCGCGTACTCAAGCGCCTGGCCGGCGACAGCGGGCTGACAGCCGCCTCGGTCAGCGCCGACGCCCTGGAGAAGCTCAAGAGCTACCGCTTCCCGGGCAACGTGCGGGAGCTGGAGAACATGCTCGAGCGCGCCTACACGCTTTGCGAAGACGACGTTATCCAGCCCCACGACCTGCGTCTGGCCGAGACAGGTACCGCGGACGGCGGTGGCGAAGCCAGCCTGGCGCAGATCGACAACCTCGAGGACTACCTCGAGGACATCGAACGCAAGCTGATCATGCAGGCCCTGGAAGAGACGCGCTGGAACCGCACCGCGGCGGCGCAGCGCCTGGGCCTGACCTTCCGCTCCATGCGCTACCGCCTGAAGAAGCTGGGGATCGACTGATCCCCCCAGCCGCCCCTAGACGATGGGCGTCGCCACCAGGCGCCCTTCCGGCGCGTAAGGCGCCGCTTCGATGATCGGCGAGCGTTTCTGCATCACGTCCGCCAGCAACTGGCAGGACGCCGGCGCCAGCACCAGGCCATTGCGATAGTGACCAGTGTTCAGCCACAGGCCCTGATGGCCGGGCACCTCGCCAATAAAGGGAATGCCCTGTGGCGAGCCCGGGCGCAGCCCGGCCCAGTGATTCACCGGCTCCCTGCCCGCCAGCGCGGGGATCAGCTCCTCTGCCGAGGCACGCAGGCTGCTCAAGGCCTCACCCGTCGGAGTCTTGTCGAAACCGGCATGCTCCAGCGTGCTGCCTACCAGGATGTGCCCATCGCGGCGCGGAATCGCGTAGCGACCTTTGGCCAGCACCATGCTGGAGAGGAAGTCCGGGGCGCAGCGGTAAAGGATCATCTGCCCCTTCACCGGCTCCACCGGCAGCTGCAGGCCCAGCTTCGCCAACAACTCGCCGCTCCAGGCACCGGCCGCCAGCACCACTGAATCGGCAATGAAATCGCCCTGCTCAGTGCACACGCCGTTCACGCGCTCGCCCTCGCGCAGGAAGCCGGTCACCTCGACCTGCTCGCGCACGCTGACATTTGGAAGTCGCAGCAGCGCCTCGCGCAGCGACTTGGCCAGGCGCGGATTGCGCACGTTGGCCACCCCGGACATGTACACGGCACGCTCGAAGCCCTGCCCCAGCACCGGAACGGCCTCATGCACAGCGCCGATGTCCACCTCCGCAAGTGGGCGGCCATGGGCCTTGGCCCAGGCCAGCGCCTCGGCCTGGTCATCGAGGTCCAGCCAGTAGAGACCCGTGACATGTACTTCCGGGTCAAGCCCGGTATCGGTGAGCAGTCGGTCACCCAGCCGCGGGTAGAAGTCCTGCGACCAGTGGGCCAGGTTGGCGACCGCCGCACTGTAGCGCCACGGATAAAGCGGCGAGACGATGCCACCGCCAGCCCAGGACGCTTCACGCCCGGTCTCGCCCTTCTCCAGCAGCACCACCTCGGCACCTGCCTGCCCCAGAGTCCAGGCAGTCAGCATCCCGACTACCCCACCGCCCACCACGATCATGTCCGGCATACCACGCCCCACATCACAGGAAAATCAACGGCCCATCGCCGGCCGCACACTATACCGGGCCTGGTTCGTTGACGGAGCACGACGGAAGTCGATGCGGCATCGGACCGCTCCTACATCCTTAATCCAACTCGACCACAAGCGCCCGCCCGTTCGCGGCCAATACTTCCCGCACCTCAACTGCCCGGAAGCGAACCATGACCAGGGAACGTGGCCTCACCCTTGTCGAACTGCTGTTCACCCTCGCGATACTCGCCATCGTACTGTCCGTCGCCGCTCCGTCCTTGAGCGAACTCCTGCGCGACCAGCGAGCGAGCGTCGCCACCCAGGAGCTGCGCAACACACTGGACTTCGCCCGCGAATCGGCCGTGCACAGCGGACAATCGATCAGCATCGCAGCAACTCGTGCTGACTGGGCCGCCGGCTGGGAAGCCTTCGTCGATCCTGGCAATCGCGGCTCCCGCGACCCACAACAACCTCCGCTCGCCGCTCACGACGCCCTGAGCGGCATCAGCATCCGCACCGACAGCACCTCGCGCCGCTACATTCACTTCACCCCTCGCGGTAACGCGATCCAGCCCAACGGTGCCTTTCACTCCGGCACGCTGACTCTCTGCGGCGAGGGCCGAACGAGCTATCGGATCGTGTTCAACAAGGCCGGGCGCATTCGCACCGAACCCGGGATCACCGAAGACCTCTGCCCCCACTGACCGACTTCGCACGCTTTCAGCGACAGGGATCACATAACGTCAGGGCACATGACCGAACATCGCCCTATCGCGAACGGTCATCCATACAAAACAGACATTTCCTACTGGACCGGGCAGCATTACCTCTATCTAAAAAGCGAGGAATGCGCCTATGTCGCGCCCCAAGGCATCGGCGGGCTTTACGCTGATCGAGATGATGATCGTGGTAACGCTGCTGGCGATGTTCGCCACGCTCGCGTTGCCCGGCTTTCAGACGATGATCAACAACAATCGTCTGCAGACCGCCTCCAACGAGATTGGCGAACTGCTTGAGTACGCCCGCATGGAAGCCGCGACGCGCAGCCAGCCGGTGACGGTCAACGTCGGCAACACCACCTGGTCAGCATCGCAGAACAACACGACTCTTCGTAGCGTCCTGCTACCTGAAGGTGTGACTGCCCGGGCATCCGCTGCCAGCATCGTTTACAGCGCGCGCGGTGGCGCCAACGCCCAGACCTCGATCATCGTCTGCCATGACAACAGCACTACCACCGCCCGCAAAACCATTGCCGAGCGCAGCGGCCGAGTTCGCCAGTTTGCGGTGGGCGTGGATGAAAACAACTCCGCCCTGGCGTCCTGCGCCCCATGAGCCAAACCATGAAGAAGAGCAAGGGTTTCAGCCTGATCGAGGCCATGGTCGCCCTGATCATCATCAGCGTCGGAGTACTAGGCCTGGTGGCCATGCAGGGACGCACCATCCAGTACTCCAACGAAAGCACCCAGCGCGACCGGGCAATCATGCTGGCAAATGACCTGGCAGAGATGATGCGCAGCAATCGCAATGCACTCATCGGGGCCAATGGCCTGCCGAACGCCGCCTCCAACTATTACAAGGCCGCGGGCACCGCGTTCCCGACCACCATCACAGCCAACTGCCAGACAGCTGCCGGCTGCACCGTGGACCAGTTGGCCACGACGCAAATGGCCACCTGGGCGCGCCAGGTTCAGAACGCTCTGCCGATCGGCCCGGACCTGACCCTGCTGACCAATCAGTACATCGTCTGCCGGACCAACAATGCCAGCGCCGCCAACCCGTGCTCGGGAACCGGTTCCAGTGTCCTGATCCAGATCGCCTGGCTGGGCAAGGACGTCTGCCCGGCCGGTACTGTCTGCACAGCTCTCGACGCCAGCCGCCGCGAGTTCTACCGGATGAGCTTCCAGCCATGAGAATGCCCAGCATGAGTCGGCCACCATTCAGCCAGCGCGGCCTGTCGATCATCGAGCTGATGATCGCCCTGCTGCTCTGCACCCTTCTGATCCTGGGCGTGACCCAGGTCTACATCGACAACAAGCGCACCTTCCTGTCGCAGCACGACCAGAACGACACACAGGACGGCAGCCGATTCGCGCTGTTCAGCATCCAGCAGCTACTGCTCAAGACTGGCTACAAGACCCTGGCGCAGGACAGCCGCGAGATCGCCTTCCCCTACCTGGCAGCGGCCAATGGCTGCCAGGCCTTTGCTGCCGGCCAGAGCGTACGCCCCACTGCAAACGGCCTGGGCGTGTGTATCCGCTATCAGCGGCGCATCACCACCGAAACGGACTGCCTGGGCAATACCATCGCCACCAGCAATGCCATCGTGACTCGCCTGGAACGAGTGGCTGCGACAAACGAACTGCAGTGTTCGGCACAGGGCGCCGCTGCACAGACGCTGGTGTCGGATGTGGCGAATATCGCCTTCACCTACGGCATCGACACCAATGATGACCGCCTGGCCGAGGCCTTCGTCACGACGCCCGCAGCGGATGCCTGGCCTGTATCGGTACGGGTATCGCTGCTGCAACGCAGCAGCAACAACGGCACCGCGATCGGCCAGCAGAGCTACTTCTTCCCTCTGTCGAGCACCGCCGCCACGACCGCTACGGACACCCGTCTGTACAACTCCGCACAGACCACCGTGACGTTGAGGAACATCGCGCAATGAAGTCGAACAATAGCCTGCACCGACAGCACGGGGCGGTCCTCTTCGTCAGCCTGATCATGCTGCTGGTGATCACCGTTCTGGCCATTTCGAGCATGCGCGGCACAGTGCTGCAGGAGCGCCTGATCGGCAACCAGCGCGCCTATCAGATTGGCGCCGCCGGCGCCGAGTCAAGCCTGCGCGAAGGCGAGGGGCGCCTGGCCGCCAACCTCGGCCCGCCCACTGCCAGCGCGGACTGCACGGCGCAGTCAGGCCTGTGCGTGCTCAAGAACGTCCCCGCCAATGGCGTGGTGCAACGCAACTGGACCTGGTGGTCGAGTAACGCCAATGCCCAGAACTATATCGGCAACACCGGTGACAACAACGTCCTGGCTGGGCTGAGTGATCGTCCTCGCTGGTTCGCCGCCTTCATCGGCTTCGATCCGCAGAACTCCCAAGGCACAGTCGAAGTTACCGACATCGACGATCGCCGTCGTGGTGTCGGCCCGTACTACTACCAACTCAATGCAGCAGCGCGCAGCGACTCGCAACGCGTGATGGTCCTGCTGCAATCCACCTCTGTTCAGCGTTACTGACCCGGGAGCCCAGCATGAAGCTCATCCCCTCTCGCCGTACGGCTCTGGCCTCCCTGGCATTCGGCTACGTCTTCCTGTCGGCCCAGTCGGTCCAGTCGGCCGCTCTGACCATCAGCCAGCAGCCGCTATTCCTGAACCAGACTGTGGACCCGAACATCCTGGTCACCCTCGACGACTCCGGCAGTATGGCGTTCGCCTACGCCCCCGATGCCATCGAGTCGAACAAGGCCCAGGTTTACTTCAAGTCCAACGTCTACAACCCGATGTATTACAACCCCGCCGTGACCTACAAGATTCCCAAGAAGGTCACGATGTCCAATGGCAACTTGCAGGTTACCGAGTACGCCGCGCCGACTTATACCAAGGCCTGGCGCAACGGCTTTACCCAGACCAGCGCTGTCAACCTGTCCTCCGCCTACAAGGCCACTGTCGAGTATGGTCGCGGTAGCAGCAACGACGAAGAGACTGGTACCGCCGGTGCCGGCTACTACTACAACTACACCCCCGGCGGTAAGAACTGCACCACCGGTAGCCTGACCAACGCGTCCTGCTACACCCTGGTCACCGTACCGGCTGCCCAGCAAAGCAACTTCGCCATCTGGTATTCGTTCTATCGCACACGCGCTCTGGCCACTCAGTCGGCCGCCAACCTGGCGTTCTACAGCCTGCCGGAAAACGTCCGGGTCACCTGGCAGGTGCTCAACAACAGCAACTGCAAGAACATTGGCTCCGGCAACAGCAACTGCTACAGCAACTTCCTACGGCCACTGTCGGGTAACCACCGGGTCAATTTTTTCAGCTTCCTGGAAAACCTCAGCGTCACCGGTGGTACGCCGCTGCGGGCAGCTTTCGCCCGGGCCGGGGAGTTTCTCAAGACTACAGGGGTCAACGGTCCATACGCTGCCGTCCCTGGCACCAGCGTTGGCACCGAGTACACCTGTCGTCCCAGCTATAACATCGTGATGACCGACGGTCTGTGGAACGGCGATTCGGCCAGTGTCGGCAACTACGACAACAGCGCTTCCCTCAGCCTGCCGGATGGCAAGACCTACAGCAGCCGGGCCCCCTTCGCTGACAACGCCAGCAATACCTTGGCGGACCTGGCCTTCTATTACTGGGCCACCGATGCGCGTACAGATCTTGCGAACAACCTGGCTCCCTACACGCCCTACAAGAGCAGCAACGCCACTACGCAGTATTTCGACCCACGCAACGATCCGGCCACCTGGCAACACCTGGTGACATACACCCTGGGCCTGGGCCTTACCACCAGCCTGACCAACCCGAAATGGGATGGCTCGACCTTCACCGGCGACTACACCGCCCTGGCGGCCGGCACCAAGTCCTGGCCGGCCGCGGCGGACAACAGCGCCAACAACGTGTATGACCTCTGGCACGCGGCGATCAACGGTCGCGGCGAGTTCTTCAGTGTGGACAGCCCGGACGCCATGACAACCGCGTTCTCCACCATCCTGGGACGCATTGCCGACCGTGATACCTCGGCTTCGGCGGTCTCCCTGGAATCCGCTGTCACCAGCTCCGGCAACGAGCTGTACTACGCCCGCTTCTCCAGCCAGAACTGGAGCGGCCAACTGATCAAGTACGACATCAGCGACACCACCGGTGCCCTGACCCCATCCTGGGACGCTCGCGACCTGCTTGAGAAAAAGGCCGCTAGCAGCCGCAACATCAAGTTCGCCAAGACGGTCAACGGCACTACCAGCCTGACCGACTTCAACTGGACCAACCTGACCGCCGCGCAACGTCTGTTGTTCCAGAAGAACGACGACGGCGTGACCGAAAGTACCGACACCAATGCCCAGAAGCGCGTGTCCTACGTTCGCGGCGATCGCACCTACGAAGGCACCGCCACCACCGACCTGCGCGAACGTAACTACGTGCTGGGCGATATCATCTACTCCAGCCCCGTGGTGGTGACCAAACCCGACAGCCTCGAATCGCTGATGAATCCGGTCAGCGGTGCCAACTCGACCGGCTCGGCCGTTCAGAAGTACGGCACCTTCTACTCCAACTACCTCAATCGCGCCAAACGCATCTACGTCGGCGCTAACGATGGCATGCTGCACGGCTTCGACGAGAATGGCGTAGAGCAGTTCGCCTACATCCCCACCGCGGTACTGGACAAGCTCTACCTGCTCAGCTCGCAGAGCTACAAGGGCACCAAGCACCGCTTCTTCGTCGACGGCTCGCCGGTAGTCTCGGAAATCGTCATCAACAACCAGTGGCGTACCATCCTGATCGGCAGTCTGCGCGGTGGCGGCCGCTCGATCTTCGCCCTGGACATCACCGACCCGGGCGCGGAAAAGCTGCTCTGGGAGTTCAGCGACAGCAACGATGGCGACCTGGGCTACACCTTCAGCAAACCGGTGGTAACCAAGCTGCACGACGGCAGTTGGGGCGTCATCCTGGCCAACGGCTATAACAGCACCAACGACAAGGCTGTCCTCTTCGTTCTCAATGCCGCCACTGGCGCCGTGACCAAGAAACTGACGCCCAACACCGGCGCCCTGGTCAATGGCCTGTCCACGCCACGCGTGGTGGACATCAACGGCGACCTGATCGCCGATTACGTCTACGCTGGCGATCTGCAGGGCAATCTGTGGCGTTTCGACCTGTACGACCCGACGCTGACCAACCTCAACGTGATTGGCAGCAACGGCACGGTCCCCAATGGCAGCAGCACCAACTGGCGCATCGCCTTTGGCGGCAACCCGCTGTACAAGGCCACTGTCACCAACACCAGCAATCAGACCGTGGCACAGCCGATCACGGCCGCCCCATCGCTGATCCGCCACCCCAGCGGCACCGGCTACATTGTCGCCGTCGGCACCGGCAAGTACTTCGAAAGCAGCGACGCCCAGGCTGACTCCAGCAAGGCCATGTCCCTCTATGGCATCTGGGATCGCCAGACCCTGCCAGTATCCGGCGGGATCACCAGCACGCCAACGCTCAGCCGCTCCAACCTGGTGGAACAGACCATCACTACCCGCACCAGCGGCGCGTTCACCGACGGCACGACCAGCCAGACCATGGAGTACCGGCTGCTGAGCCGCAACCCGGTACAGTGGTACGTCAACAACGACCCCTCCCAGGGCGTGAACAAGTACGGCTGGTTCATCGACCTGAAGGAAGGCAATACCCTCAAGGGCGAGATGATCGCGACCGATATGTCGACCCGCGCCAGTGTGCTGTTCTACTCCTCGATCATTCCCAACGTCGACCCCTGCGAACCCAGCATCGACCGTTGGGTACAGGGGATTGACGGTACCACCGGCGGCGCGACTACCTTCAACGTGTTCGACATGTCCGGGAACAACTACGTCACCGCCGCTGACGGAGTGAACGGTCAGGTCGTCTCGAGCATTCGCATGCCCGGCTTCGGCTCGTCTAACATCGTCGGCGACGACATGTACACCAACCTCAAGGACGGCGCGACCCGCACCACCATTTCCCTGGGGGCGCAGGCTCGCGGGCGGCAGAACTGGCATCAGATCGAGGACCAATAATGATCATTCAAACCAGGCGGATCCTCGCGATCCTCGGCGGGCTCGCCCTGAGCTGGGCGGCCCACGCCGCCACCTTCGAAGACAATGGCACCGTCGAGAGCATCGCCGTGGGCGCCAACCAGGTCAGAATCGACGGCAAGACCTACCTGCTGCCCAACCGCGTCGTCGAGAGCAACTCCCCCAACGCCGGTCCAGCGATCCTTCAGCTCAAGGAAGGCATGTTCGTCGTGTTCTCCGGCCAGACCGGCCAGATGGATACCATCGAGTCCCTGGCCATCCATCTGCGCCAGCCGACCGATACAACAAAAACCAGTCCGGAGACCCCATGAAGCGCAGCAATGGTTTCACTCTGATCGAGATGATGATTGTACTGGTCATCATCTCCATTCTCGCGGCCTTCGCGGTGCCCGGCTACCAGAGCTATATCACCCGTAACAACCGCGCCGAAGGCCAGGCGTTGCTCACCGACGCGGCAGCTCGCCAGGAACGTTTCTTCAGCCAGAACAACCAGTACGCCACCACGACGGCGCAACTGGGCCTGGCATCGGCCAACTCCCGCAGTAATGTTTACCAGTTACAGATCGCGCGCCCCAGCAACACTACCTATACCCTCAGCGCGGTCCCCATCAACAAGCAGGCCGCCGACCGGGACTGTGCCACGTACACACTGGACCAGGACGGCCTCCGCGCCATTACGGGCCGTCTGACCGTTGCCGACTGCTGGCGCTGAACGCGCCCTGCCGGCAAGCCAGGCACAAAAAAGCCCGATCACCTGATCGGGCTTTTTTCTATAGCAGCACTGACTTAAAGGGCCTTGACCCGCAACTCCTTGGGCATCGAGAACGTAATGTTCTCCTCCCGCCCATCCAGTTCCACCTCGGCTTCCGCCCCCCAATCGCGCAATTGCTGGATAACGCCGCGCACCAGTACTTCCGGGGCCGAAGCGCCGGCGGTGATACCGATGCGCTGCACGCCATCGAACCACTCCTTCTGCATATCCTCCGCACCGTCGATCAGGTAACCGGGAGTGCCCATGCGCTCCGCCAGTTCGCGCAGGCGGTTGGAGTTGGAGCTGTTCGGGCTGCCGACCACCAGCACCAGGTCGCACTGGTCGGCCAGTTCCTTCACCGCGTCCTGGCGGTTCTGGGTGGCGTAGCAGATGTCGTTCTTGCGCGGGCCCTGGATGTGCGGAAATTTCGCGCGCAGGGCGTCGATCACCTTCGAGGTATCGTCCATCGAAAGGGTGGTCTGGGTGACGAAGTGCAGCGCCTCGGGGTTGCGCACTTCCAGCGCAGCGACGTCTTCTTCGTCTTCCACCAGGTAGATGGCGCCGCCGTTGGAGGCGTCGTACTGCCCCATCGTGCCTTCCACTTCCGGATGCCCTTCGTGGCCGATCAGGATGCACTCGTGGCCGTCGCGGCTGTAGCGCACGACCTCCATGTGCACCTTGGTCACCAGCGGGCAGGTGGCGTCGAAGACTTTCAGGCCGCGGTTCTCAGCCTCCTTGCGCACGGCCTGGGAAACGCCGTGGGCGCTGAAGATGACGATGGTGTCGTCCGGCACCTGGTCGAGCTCCTCGACGAACACAGCGCCGCGGTTGCGCAGGTTCTCCACCACGAACTTGTTGTGCACCACTTCATGGCGCACGTAGATCGGCGGGCCGAAGACGTCGAGGGCGCGGTTGACGATCTCGATCGCCCGGTCGACGCCGGCACAGAAGCCGCGGGGATTGGCGAGTTTGATTTGCATGGTGGCCTCGGTGCTACGCAAGCCGGCCCACGAGGGGCCGGTAGGAATTCTTCGCCTGGCGCCGGACGCCCCCCTCGAAGCCGGGGCATCCGCAAGGTCAGGCTTATTTCACATCAATGATATCGACTTCGAAGGCGAGCGTTTTGCCGGCCAGCGGATGGTTGAAGTCGATGGTCACGTGCTGTTCGTCGAACTCTTTGACGACACCCGGCAGCTCGGTCTTGGCGGCGTCATTGAAGATCACCAGCAGGCCTTCGGCCAGTTCCATGTCCTGGAACTGATCGCGCGGCATCACCTGCACATTGGCCGGGTTCGGCTGGCCGAAGCCATTCTCCGGCTCGATGGTCAGGGTGCGCTTGTCGCCAGCTTTCAGGCCAAACAGCGCCTGCTCGAAGCCCGGCAGCAGGTTGCCGTCGCCGACCTTGAAGGTGGCCGGCTGCTTGTCGAAGGTGCTGTCGACGACGTTGCCGTCTTCGAGCTTCAGGGCGAAATGCAGGGTGACCTGGGAATCACCACCAATACGGACATCAACCATTGGCGGTCTCTCCGGAATTCTTCGATTTGAACATGTCCAGCGCCAGCATGATGGCGCCGACGGTGATGGCGCTGTCGGCCAGGTTGAAGGCCGGGAAGCGCCAGCGGTCCTGCCAGTGCACGAGGATGAAGTCCACCACGTGGCCCAGGACCATGCGGTCGTACAGGTTGCCCAGCGCGCCGCCCAGCACCAGCGCCAGGGCGATGGCCAGCCAGGTCTCGCCGCGCTTCAAGCGCTTGAGCCAGACCAGCAGCACCACGCTGACCACGATGGCGATCAGGGCGAACAGCCAGCGCTGCCAGCCGGAACTGTCGGCCAGGAAGCTGAACGCGGCACCGGTGTTGTAGGCCAGGGTCCAGCTGAACAGGTCGGGGATAACCACGATCTGCTGGTACATGCTCAGCTCGGCCTGGAAGAAGGCCTTGGAGAGCTGATCCAGGACGAACACCAGCACGGTAATCCACAGCCAGGGCAGGCGACCGAAGCGATCGGCGTTAGGCATAGTGACGAACCTCGCCGGCACCTTCGATGTTCTCGACGCAGCGGCCGCACAGTTCCGGGTGCGCGGCATTGCTGCCGACGTCCGCGCGGAAGTGCCAGCAACGGCCGCACTTGGCGTGGGAGGACTTCACGACCTGCAGTTTCAGGCCCGGCAGTTCACTCGCTACCGCATCGGCGGGCGCTGTGGACAGCGGCGCGACAGTGGCGGCGGAAGTGATGAGCACGAAGCGCAGCTCGTTACCCAGCTTCTCCAGACGCTTGGCCAGGGAGTCTTCGGCGTAGAGGGTGATCTCGGCCTGCAGGTTGCCACCAATGGTCTTGGCGCTGCGCAGGTTCTCCAGTTCCTTGTTCACGGCGGCCTTGGCAGCCATGACCTCGTCCCAGTAGGCGCGATCCAGTTCGGCGTCGGCCGGGAGTTCCGAAAGGCCGTCGTACCAGGTGGTCAGCATCACCGACTCGGCGCGCTCGCCCGGCATGAAGCTCCAGATTTCCTCGGCGGTGAAGGCCATGATCGGCGCGATCCAGCGCACCAGGGCCTCGGCGATGTGGAACAGCGCGGTCTGGCAGGAACGGCGGGCAACGCTGTTCGCCTGGGTGGTGTACTGGCGGTCCTTGATGATGTCCAGGTAGAAGCCGCCCAGCTCCTGCACGCAGAAGTTGTGCACCTTGGAGTAGACGTTCCAGAAGCGGTAGTCGCGGTAGGCCTCTTCCAGCTCGCGTTGCAGCTGCAGCGCGCGATCGATGGCCCAGCGGTCCAGGGCCAGCAGCTGGTCATTGGGCAGCAGATCCTTGGCCGGGTCGAAGCCGGACAGGTTGGACAGCAGGAAGCGCGTGGTATTGCGGATACGACGGTAGGCGTCGGCGCTGCGCTGGAGAATCTGCTGGGAAACGGCGATCTCGCCCGAGTAGTCGGTGGACGCGACCCACAGGCGCAGGATGTCGGCGCCCATGCTGTCGATCACGGTCTGCGGCACCACGGTGTTGCCCAGGGACTTGGACATCTTGCGGCCGGACTCGTCCACGGTGAAGCCGTGGGTCAGCAGCTGGCGGTACGGCGCATGGCCGTCGATGGCGCAACCGGTCAGCAGCGAGGAATGGAACCAGCCGCGGTGTTGGTCGGAGCCTTCCAGGTAGAGGTCGGCAGCCGGGCCACTGGCGTGGCCCAGTTCGGCGTGGGAGCCGCGCAGCACGTGCCAGTGGGTGGTGCCGGAGTCGAACCAGACGTCCAGGGTGTCGTTGATCTTGTCGTACTGCGCGGCCTCATCGCCCAGCAGTTCGGCGGCATCGAGTTTGAACCAGGCTTCGATGCCCTCTTTCTCCACGCGCAGGGCAACTTCTTCCATCAGCTCGACGGTGCGCGGGTGCAGCTCGCCGGTGGCCTTGTGCAGGAAGAACGGGATCGGTACGCCCCAGTTGCGCTGACGCGAGATGCACCAGTCCGGACGGCCGGCGATCATGCCGTGCAGGCGCGCCTGGCCCCAGGTGGGCACGAATTCGGTTTCGGTAATGGCTTCCAGCGCGCGCTCGCGCAGGGTGGCGCCGGTCTGCGGCTGCTTGTCCATGCCAACGAACCACTGTGCGGTGGCGCGGTAGATCAGCGGGGTTTTGTGGCGCCAGCAGTGCATGTAGCTGTGGTTGATGGCCGCGTGCTTGAGCAGCGCGCCCACTTCGTCGAGCTTGGCGACGATAGCCGGGTTGGCCTTCCAGATGAACTGGCCGCCGAAGAACGGCAGGTCGGCCACGTACACGCCGTTGCTCTGCACCGGGCTGAGGATGTCGTCATTACTCATGCCGTACTGCTTGCAGGTACGGAAGTCGTCCTCACCGTAGGCCGGGGCGGAGTGAACCACGCCGGTGCCGGCGCCCAGTTCGACGTACTCGGCCAGGTAGACAGGCGAGAGGCGCTCGTAGAACGGGTGGCGGAAGCGGATCAGGTCCAGCGCTTCGCCTTGTGCGGTGGCGATCACCTTGCCTTCCAGGCCGTAGCGTTGCAGGCAGGACTCGACCAGCTCCTCGGCCAGCACCAGCAGGCGCTCGCCGGTATCGACCAGCGCGTAGGTGAATTCGGGGTGGACGTTCAGCGCCTGGTTGGCCGGGATGGTCCAGGGGGTGGTGGTCCAGATGACGATGGCGGCCGGCTTGGACAGGCTGGCCAGACCAAAGGCGGCGGCCAGTTTGCCTTCGTCTTCCACCGGGAAGGCAACGTCGATGGCGTCGGACTTCTTGTCGGCGTATTCAACCTCAGCTTCAGCCAGGGCGGAGCCGCAGTCGAAGCACCAGTTCACCGGCTTCAGGCCCTTGAACACGAAGCCCTGCTTGACCATCTCGGCGAGCGCGCGGATTTCACCGGCCTCGTTGGAGAAGTTCATGGTCTTGTAGGGATTGTCCCAATCACCCAGCACACCCAGGCGGATGAAGTCGGCCTTTTGCCCTTCGATCTGCTCGGCAGCATATTCGCGGCACAGCTCGCGGGTCTTGTCCGCCGGCAGGTTCTTGCCGTGGGTGGTCTCGACCTTGTGCTCGATCGGCAGGCCGTGGCAGTCCCAGCCCGGCACATAAGGGGCGTCGTAGCCAGCCAGGGTCTTAGAGCGGACGATGATGTCCTTGAGAATCTTGTTGACCGCGTGACCGATATGGATGCTGCCATTGGCGTAGGGCGGGCCATCGTGCAGGATGAATTTCGGGCGACCTTCGCCAATCTTCCGCAGCTGCTGGTACAGGCCAATGTCGTTCCAGAGCTTGAGAGTTTGCGGCTCGCGCTGCGGCAGGCCGGCTTTCATCGGGAAGTCGGTTTCGGGAAGGTTCAGAGTGGCTTTGTAATCGGTCATCTCAGGGCCTGTTCAGGATCTTCAATCAAGCGGTTGGCCCAGCCAGTAGGCTCGGGCGGCGGCGATGTCGGCGAGGATGGCCGCCTTGAGCGCCTCGAGCGAGGCGAAACGCTGCTCATCACGCAGCTTCTGGTGGAACGTAATATCCAGGTGCTGGCCGTACAGATCGCCGGCGAAATCCAGCAGATGCACTTCCAGATGGGGCCGACCGTCGCCATTCACGGACGGCCGGGTGCCGATGTTGGCAACCCCGTTGCGACGCTGGCCAGCCACGAGAGTGCTGACCAGGTAGACGCCATTGAGCGGCGCCTTGCGGCGCTTGAGCTGGATGTTCGCAGTGGGCGAGCCCAGGGTGCGCCCCAGCTTCTGCCCGTGCAGCACGCGGCCGCTCAGGCGATACGGGCGACCCAGCAGGCGTTCGACCATGTGCAGGTCGCCGTCGGCCAGGTCCTTGCGGATACGCGAACTGCTCACGCGCATGCCGTCGACTTCCACCGTGGTCGCGGCCTCGACCGTGAAGCCCTGCTCCGCGCTGGCGTTGACCAGGAAGGCGAAGTCGCCGGAACGATCGCAGCCGAAGCGGAAATCGTCGCCCACTTCCAGATGGCGGACCTGCAGGCCTTCCACCAGCACCTGGCGAACGAACTCGGCGGCCGACAGCTCGCGCAGGCGGAGATTGAAGGCCAGGCATAGCACGAAATCGACGCCGTACTGACGCAGCAATTCGAGCTTCTCGCGCAGGCGGCTCAGGCGTACCGGCGCGGCATCGGGTGCGAAGTACTCGCGCGGCTGCGGCTCGAAGATCACCACGCAGCTGGGTACGCCCAGCTCCAGCGAACGCTCGCGCAGACGCCCCAGGATCGCCTGGTGGCCAAGATGGACGCCGTCGAAGTTACCGATGGTGGCGACACAGCCCCCGGACAGGGGCCGCAGGTTGTGAAGGCCTCGAAGCAGCTGCATAGCGCGCGTATTGCTCAGAAAGTGGTCGATTATACCTGCACCCGTTGCCATGCGACAGGCAAAATGCCGTCGCCGCAAACCGATGCAATGCTTTGCCTGGCGAAGGTTACAGCACCGCGCGGCGGGAGAAGTCCCGCAGGCGGAAGCCCAGGAGCGCGAGCATACCGAAATAGGCGACCACACCGGCCACCACCAGCGCACCCAGGCGCACCAGGCGAATCGGCATCCCCCCCTGATCCCAGGCCGGCATGAAGTGCATCATGCCCATCAGCACCGCACACATCACCAGTACAGATAGGACTAATTTGGCGATGAACTTGCCCCAGCCCGGCTGCGGATCGAACAGCTGGTGCTTGCGCAACTGCCAATAAAGCAGGCCGGCGTTCAGGCAGGCCGCGAGGCTGATCGCCAGCGCCAGACCCGCATGCTTGAGCGGACCGATAAACACCAGGTTCATCAGCTGGGTGGAAACCAGGGTGAACAGCGCGATCTTCACCGGCGTCTTGATGTTCTGCCGCGCGTAGAAGCCCGGGGCCAGGACCTTCACCAGGATGATGCCGAGCAGACCGACCGCATAGGCGATCAGCGCACGCTGGGTCATCAGGGCATCGTGGGCGCTGAACTTGCCGTACTGGAACAGCGCGACGGTCAGCGGCTCGGCGATCACCGCCAGGGCCAGGGAGCACGGCAGCACCAGCAGGAAGCACAGGCGCAGGCCCCAATCCATCAGCCGCGAATATTCATGACGATCGTCGCTGGCGTAGGTCTTGGCCAGCGACGGCAGCAGGATGGTGCCCAGCGCCACGCCGAGAACCCCGGACGGCAGCTCCATCAGGCGGTCCGCGTAGTACATCCAGGACACGGAGCCTGCGACCAGGAACGAGGCGAAGATGGTGTTGATGATCAGCGAAATCTGGCTGACCGAGACACCAAGGATCGCCGGCCCCATCTGCTTGAGCACACGCCAGACGCCGGAATCGCGCAGATTGATGCGCGGCAGCACGAGCATGCCGATCTTCTTCAGGTGCGGCAGCTGGTAGAGCAACTGCGCCAGGCCGCCGGCCAGCACCGCCCAACCCAGCGCCATGATCGGCGGGTCGAAGTAAGGCGTCAGGAACAGCGCGAACAGGATCATGCTGACGTTCAGCAGCGTCGGCACGAAGGCCGGCACCGAGAAACGGTTCCAGGTATTGAGGATTGCCCCCGCCAGCGAGGCCAGCGAGATCAGCAGGATATAAGGAAAGGTCACCCGCAGCAGGGAGCTGGTGAGTTCGAACTTCTCCGGCGAATCGACGAAGCCGGGCGCCGTCACCCAGATCACCCAGGGCGCAGCGAGCATGCCCAGCGCAGTGACCAGCGCGAGGATCAGGGTCAGCAGGCCGGATACATAGGCGATGAAGGTGCGCGTCGCCTCCTCGCCCTGCTGGGTTTTGTACTCCGCCAGGATCGGCACGAAAGCCTGGGAGAACGCCCCTTCGGCGAAAATGCGGCGCAGCAGGTTGGGCAGCTTGAAGGCGACGAAGAAGGCGTCGGTGGCCATGCCGGCGCCGAACATGCGGGCGACGATCGTGTCGCGCACGAAGCCGAGCACCCGCGAGATCATGGTCATCGAGCTGACCGCGGCCAGCGACTTGAGTAGGTTCATAGCGTCCAGAACTGGTAGAATGGCCGACCCTGCAGGGTGCAGCCCTGGCCTAGAGCGATTGCTCGACTGCCAGGCGAAGCGCAGCAGTGTAGGGCCGCGGGGCGAATAAATCACCCCATCCGCCGGAGAGCGTGCACCTGTCGCACCACTCGTCGGAGGCGGCTCATACCCTTGACAAGGCCTTGATGCAACGGCATTATTCGCGGCCTTAATTTATTCGCAACATCCCAAGTTTTTTTCGAGGAGCTCGACGGTGGCCAACACACCTTCCGCCAAAAAACGCGCCAAACAGGCTGAGAAGCGTCGCAGCCACAACGCCAGCCTGCGTTCCATGGTTCGTACCTACATCAAGAACGTAGTCAAAGCAGTCGACGCCAAGGACCTGCCGAAGGCCCAGGCCGCTCTGGTTGCTGCCGTACCGGTCATCGACCGCATGGCCGACAAAGGCATCATCCACAAGAACAAGGCCGCTCGCCACAAGAGCCGCCTGAACGCCCACGTGAAGGCCCTGGCCACCGCGTAAGCGTTCCGTTCTTGAAAAACCGGCCCCAGGGCCGGTTTTTTATTGCCTGCGATTTGCCTATTGAGAACTTATCCACAGGTGCACTTTCTGCGGGCAAAAAGAAAGGGCGGTCAATCCGCCCTTCTTCGTCTTACTTTTCAGGCCACGGCATAATCGGAATCGCCGTCACCGCATTCTGCGGACTGCCCTCGATGACGCGGTCGCTGTAGACCAGATAGACCAGCGCATTGCGCTTCCTGTCGAAGAAACGCACCACCTGCATGGTCTTGAACACCAGGGACGTGCGCTGCTGGAAGACCACTTCGCCATCCTTCAGCTCACCAGAGAATCGGATCGGCCCGACTTGACGACAGGAGATCGACGCTTCGGCGCGATCCTCCGCCAAACCCAGCCCACCCTTCACACCGCCGGTCTTGGCGCGCGACAGGTAACAGCTGACGCCCGCCACCTTCGGATCATCGAAAGCCTCGACGACTATCTTGTCGTTCGGCCCAACCCACTTGAAGACGGTGGACACTTCACCGATCACATCGGCCCGAGCCAATGCCGGCAACAACAGCAATGCAGCGATCAATCCCTTGCGCATGCGAGTACCCCTCAGACCAGAACCAGGTTGTCGCGGTGCACCAGCTCCGGCCCATCGACATAGCCCAGCAGGCCCTCGATGGCATCGGTCGGCTGGCCAATGATCTTCTGCGCCTCAAGTGCACTGTAGTTCGCCAGCCCGCGAGCGATTTCGCGCCCCTGCTGATCCACACAGACCACCATCTCGCCGCGACGGAAGCCGCCCTGCACAGCCTTCACACCGACCGGCAGCAGACTCTTGTGATCCTGAGCAACGGCCTTGACCGCACCATCATCCAGCACCAATGTGCCGCGCATCTGCAGGTGGCCGGCCAGCCACTGCTTGCGCGCCGCCTTGCGGCTCTGCTCGGGAGTCAGCAGCGTGCCGAGACGCTCGCCAACACGCAAGCGATCCAGCACACGCTCGATACGACCGCCAACGATAACAGTATGCGCGCCGGAACGCGCCGCCAGACGGGCCGCACGCAGCTTGGTCTGCATACCACCACGCCCCAGCGCACCACCGGTGCCGCCAGCGACCGCATCCAGCGCCGAATCATCGGCACGCGCCTCGAAAATCAGCTGCGCGTCGGGATTATTGCGCGGGTCGGCATCGAACATACCGTCACGATCAGTGAGGATCACCAGCAGGTCAGCCTCGACCAGGTTGGCCACCAGCGCCGCCAGGGTGTCGTTGTCGCCGAAACGGATTTCGTCGGTGACCACGGTGTCGTTCTCGTTGATCACCGGAATCACGCCGAGATCGACCAGCGTGCGCAGGGTATTACGGCCGTTCAGGTAGCGTTTGCGGTCGGATAGGTCGTCATGGGTCAGCAACACTTGCGCGGTCTGCAGGCCATGCACAGCGAAGCTGGACTCCCAGGCCTGCACCAGCCCCATCTGCCCCACGGCAGCGGCGGCCTGCAGCTCATGCATGTCGCTAGGTCGGGAAGCCCAACCCAGGCGACTCATGCCTGCCGCGACGGCGCCCGAGGACACCAGCACCAGCTCGACGCCCGCGCGATGCAGCGCGACCATCTGCTCGACCCAAACCGCCATGGCATCGCGATCCAGACCGCGACCATCGGCGGTCAGCAACGCACTGCCAATCTTGACTACCCAGCGCTTGGCGCCAGTTACCTTCTCACGCATACCCTCAACCTTAGAACCTGTCCAATGTCTGCCTGCGCTTGCCCATACTGCGTTAAAGCAGGCTCAAAATGCTCATTTACCACTCGTAAACTGCGCTTTTTCACCTGCTTTTGCCTTGCCTGAGCTGCGCTCGGCAAGACGTTGAACAGGCTCTAGAAGTCAGGCTTCACACGTTTCATCCGGACCGGCGGGCACCGCTCCGATCAAGGCACGTAGAAGATTTCCGGCCCATCGCCGTCGTCTTCGTCATCCTCGAAATCATCGTCGTCCACATCGTCGACATTCTTCAGACCGGAACGGCGCAGAGCACGGGCGTCGTCCAGAGCCTGCAGACGAGCACGAGCCTCGTCTTCGATGCGCTGATCCAGGGCCGCCAGGGCTTCGCCGTAGGCCGGCTCTTCCTCGATGCGCAGGGTGCGCTCGTCGAGGTATTTCATGATGTCCTGGCTCAGCTTCTCGGTGCCTTCACGCTCCAGGGCGGAGATCACATAGACCGGACCTTCCCAACCCAGGCGCTCGACCACGGCCTGCTTGCGACGCTCCTGCTCCTCGGGCTCGAGGATCTGGTCCATCTTGTTCAGCACCAGCCAACGGTCGCGCTCGGTCAGCGCCGGACTGAACTTCTCCAGCTCGTGGACAATGGTTTCCGCGGCATCGGCCGGATCGCTTTCATCCAGCGGCGCCATGTCGACGATATGCAGCAGCAGGCGGGTACGCGCCAGGTGCTTGAGGAAGCGGATCCCCAAGCCAGCGCCTTCGGCAGCACCTTCGATCAGGCCAGGAATGTCGGCGACCACGAAGCTCTTGAAGCGGCCGACACTGACCACGCCCAGGTTCGGAACCAGAGTGGTGAAGGGATAGTCGGCAACCTTCGGCTTGGCGGCGGAAACCGCGCGAATGAAGGTGCTCTTGCCGGCGTTCGGCAGGCCGAGCAGACCGACATCTGCCAGCACCTTCAACTCCAGCTTGAGGTCACGCGCGTCGCCGGGCTTGCCCGGAGTGGTCTGGCGCGGCGCGCGGTTGGTGCTGGACTTGAAACGGGTATTACCCAGGCCATGCCAGCCACCCTGGGCAACCATGATGCGCTGACCCGCAACGGTCAGGTCACCGATGATTTCCTGGGTATTGGCATCGATGATGGTGGTACCGACCGGCACGGGCAGGACGAGATCGTCACCCTTGGCGCCAGTGCAGTCCTTGCTGCCACCGTTCTCGCCACGCTGGGCGTCGAAACGACGGGTGTAGCGGTAGTCCACCAGGGTATTAAGGTTCTCGTCGGCCTCGAGATACACCGAGCCGCCGTCGCCACCGTCACCGCCGTTGGGACCGCCTTTCTCGATGAACTTCTCGCGGCGGAAGCTCATGAGGCCGTTGCCGCCGTCACCGGCTTTCACGTGGATGGATACTTCGTCGACGAATTTCATTGCGAACGCCTCCCGCCTAGCGGCGGGTTGAAAATAAGAAAAGGAGCATAGGATACAGCCAAGTCCACGCAAACGCCCGAACCGACGGCACCTCGCCTGGAAACGCCAGAAACAAAAAAGCCCCGTCGCGAGACAGGGCTTTTTCAGTGAGAGCTCGCTTAGGCAGCGACGACGCTTACATAGCGACGGCCAAAGGCGCCTTTCACTTCGAACTTGATCACGCCGTCGACTTTAGCGAACAGGGTGTGATCCTTGCCCATGCCAACGCCGTAGCCAGCGTGGAACTGGGTGCCGCGCTGACGCACGATGATGTTGCCTGCTTTCACAGCCTGGCTACCGAACAGCTTCACGCCAAGGCGTTTGCTTTCTGAGTCGCGGCCGTTGCGGGTACTACCGCCAGCTTTTTTGTGTGCCATGAGTCAATTCTCCTGAAGAGGAATTAGGCCTGGATGCCGGTGATCTTGATTTCAGTGAACCACTGGCGGTGGCCCTGACGCTTCATGTGGTGCTTGCGGCGGCGGAACTTGATGATGCGCACTTTGTCGTGACGGCCGTGGGAAACCACTTCCGCGGTCACTTTCGCGCCTTCTACCACCGGCAGGCCGATCTTGACGTCATCGCCGTTGGCGACCAGCAGGATGCGATCCAGGTTGATCGCTTCGCCGGTGGCGACGTCGAGTTTTTCGACCTTGAGGAATTCGCCTTCGGTGACTTTGTATTGCTTGCCACCAGTAACAATTACTGCGTACATCTGGATGTCTCCGTTAGACCTGCTCACCCGACGCTTTATAGAAAGAGGAATCGGTCGGCATGGCTGCATGGGGCCGGAAAGGACGCCCGTGCAATTGCGTAAGGCAGGATATGCCAGGGAAGTTCGGGGCCGCGATTCTACGCAAACGCTCGGCGCGGATCAAGCCCCATGGGGCCTCGCCTTGACAGGTCTTCCCCGCGGCACCTAGCATGCCGCGCAATCTACGAGGAGCGCTGTCTTTAATGCAACCCCAGGCTTTCTATCGCGTGGTGGCGGACGACTTCACCGCCGTCGACGGCATCATCCGTCGCCAACTCACTTCCCGCGTTCCCCTGGTGGAAAAGATCGGCGACTACATAATCTCCGCTGGCGGCAAGCGCCTGCGCCCGCTGCTGGTGCTCCTCTCGGGCAAGGCATTGGGCTATTCGGGCGACGACCTGAAGCTGCTGGCCGCCACCATCGAATTCCTGCACACCTCTACCCTGCTGCACGACGACGTGGTCGACGCCTCCGGCCTGCGCCGCGGTCGCGCCACCGCCAATGCCCAGTGGGGCAACGCGCCGAGCGTGCTGGTGGGCGATTTCCTGTATGCACGCTCCTTCGAAATGATGGTCGAACTGGGCTCGATGCCGGTGATGCGCATCATCTCCCAGGCTACCCGCGTGATCGCCGAAGGCGAAGTGCTGCAGCTGTCCAAGGTCCGCGACGCCAGCACCACCGAAGAAACCTACATGGAAGTCATTCGCGGCAAGACCGCGATGCTTTTCGAAGCCTCTACCCACAGCGCCGCCGCACTGGCCAACGCTCAGCCGGAGCAATCCGAGGCGCTGCGACTGTTCGGTGATGCCCTGGGTATCGCCTTCCAGCTGGTGGACGACCTGCTCGACTACCGCGGCGATGCCGCCAGCCTGGGCAAGAACGTCGGCGACGACCTCGCCGAAGGCAAGCCGACCCTGCCGCTGATCGCCACCATGCGCGATGGCACCCCGGAGCAGGCTGCGCTGGTGCGCAAGGCCATCCAACAGGGCGGCAGCCAGGACCTGGAAGGCATCCGCGCCGCCGTGGAAGCCGCCGGCGCGCTGGACTACACCGCCAACCTGGCACGCGAGTATGCCGCCCGCGCCATCGAGCACCTCAAGGCACTGCCGGACAACGAGTATCGCGCCGCACTGATCGAGCTCGCGGAATTCTCGGTCGCCCGCACGCACTGATCCGCCGTTTCACAAAGGCCCGCCCCGGTTCGCCGCGGCGGGCTTTTTGTTGCCTGCCCGTTGATCGGGAACAATAGATCGTCACCGGCGCGAAATTTTTTCCAATTCAGGCTTGCTATTGAGATAATAAGAATTATTCTCATTAAACGGTCTGCACGGAGGAACATGCCATGACCTACATGATCGACGCCTGGCTGGATCGCCCGCACCCCTATCTGCGCATCCTGCATCGGGACACCGGGGAAGTCTGCGCAGTGCTGGAGGAAGAGGCCCTGGATGAGCTGCGCGAACAGGGCGGCCTGGAGCTGTCCGAGCTCAGCACCAGCGAACCGCTGGTGCTCAAGGAACTGGTGCGCAACCTGTTCCTGTTCTGTTACGCCCGCGCACTGCGCTAGGCAAAAGCCTGTGAGAGCGAGCGTGCTCGCAAAGAGCTCCGCACCAACGTCACCAGGTTCGCGAGCAAGGTCGCTCCTACAAAAACGCGGGTGCACCTGAACGATTGTGGCGGCGCAGGACGCGTCGCCAGTGCTCCGTCGCCCGGGAGGCGGATGCACAAAGGGGCGCCGGAGCGCCCCTTTTCCTGCGGAGCGGCCAGGGATGGCACTCCGCAGTGAACCCTCGTGGGATCAGAGGATTTCCAGCAGCTCGACGTCGAACACCAGCACGCTGTGCGGCGGGATGCTGCCGACGGCCTGGCCGCCATAGGCCAGCTCGCTCGGCACATGCAGGCGCCATTTGCTGCCGGCGTTCATCAGTTGCAGGGCCTCGACCCAGCCGGCAATCACGCCGCCCACCGGGAATTCGGCCGGCTGGCCGCGCTCGTAGGAGCTGTCGAAGACGGTGCCATCGACCAGGGTGCCGTGGTAGTGGGTACGCACGGTGTCTTCGCGGGACGGCTTGGCGCCGTCGCCGCTGACCAGCACTTCGTACTGCAGGCCGGACGGCAGGACAGTGATGCCTTCGCGCTTGGCGTTTTCCACCAGGTACTCGCGGCCAACGGCGGCGGCGGCTTCGGCTTTAGCCTGGGCTTCGGCCTGCATGCGCTCGCGGATTACCTGGAAGCTGGCGGACAGGGCTTCGCCCGGAACACGGCTTTCGGCGCCGGCGTAGGCGTCGGACAGGCCAGCGAGGATGGCGTCGAGGGTCATGCCCGGGACCGGGTTCTCGCGCAGCTGGTCGCCCAGCTGACGGCCGATACCGTAGCTGACGCGGGCTTCGTCGGTGGAAAGATTGAGTTCGCTCATGGCGGCGCTCCGCTGGGGGTTCAAAAAAGGGCCGCCAGCCTAGCACAGATGCACCGCCGCCCCCACCGTGCGAGCCTCGCGTAGCGGGACGGGCCCAGCGCCCGGGACCTAATGCAACGGGATGGTCACGCCCGCGCCGATGTCGCGCTCATCGTCCATGCCGCACATCTCGTCGTGCACCACGGCATGTACCAGATGGAAGGGGACACTGGGTAGCGCCCGGAGCACTTCACGCGCGTGGGCAACGGAGCGCACGCTGATGACGTGCCCGGCCTCGTCCTGAACCGGATAGAAACGGGCTCCCATGCGTGCTTCCAGCACGTAGATATCCCCCTCCAGCGACACCAGGTTGATCTCGTCGATGTCGCCGGCGACGGAGCGGCTGGTCAGTTCCTGCAGATTCATGTGCTGCACCTCCTGCGGATTGATCCACGCGGAAAGTCTTGACCAGCAGGCGCTCACCGCAAGGTGAAAACGCAACCGCCCGTCCGTTTTGCAACGGCCGGGCGGCGTGGATGGCGCAGCAGGGCTTCAGTGGTCGTGGCGCGTGGCCTTGTCCAGGTAGCCCATGGCGAAAGCCGAGAGGACGAAGGTGAGGTGCATGATCACGTACCACATCAGCTTGTTGTCTTCGATGTTCTTGGCGTCCATGAAGATGCGCAGCAGGTGGATCGAGGAGATCGCCACAATGGAAGCCGCCACCTTGTTCTTTAGCGAACTGGCGTCCATCTTGCCCAGCCAGCTGAGCTTTTCCTTGCCTTCGTCGATATCCAGCTGCGACACGAAGTTCTCATAGCCGGAGAACATCACCATCACCAGCAGGCCACCGACCAGCGCCATGTCGATCAACGACAGCAGCACCAGGATCAGGTCCGCCTCGGCGATGCTGAAGATGCTCGGCAGGATGTGGAAGATTTCCTGGAAGAATTTGATGGTCAGCGCCAGCAGGGCCAGCGACAGGCCGATGTAGATCGGCGCCAGCAGCCAGCGCGCGGCATACAGGGAGTTTTCGACGAAGCGTTCCATGGTTCTCGCAGGAATGGTCGTTGGGAAAGGGGCGGCCGCAGTATAGCGGATGACCTTTGCGAGTTATCCCGGCTTTCTATAGATAAATATGTCTGTGGATAAATAGGTAGGCGGCCGCGGTATGAAACCGTAGCGCCCAGGCGCCCCGCGGCTTTCAGTGGATCGTGCAGGGACTGCACAGTTCCTCTCCCGGCCTTGAAAGCCTCAACCCTCGGGGCGGAACTGGAAGTTGCCGACATGGCGCGAGCGCTCGCCGTTCAGGCGGCGCAGTTCGCCTTGCAGGTGCAACTGCCAGATGGGGGGATCGTCCGCCACGATGTAGCCCTGCTGGGCCAGGCAGTCGGAGATCGCCTCGAGCACACCTTCGGCCACGAAAGGCCCGCAGAACGGGCCCTGCGCCTTGATGGCGGTGGGCTGCGCACCGGACATGCCGGCGGCGCACAACAAAGTCCAGAGTCCATTCTCTCCGGCCAGCGGCCTGATCTCGCACTCAATGCGCGTGGTCAGCCCCAGACAGGGGCGGATAAGGCAGAGGTTACGCGGCATGGCGGCACCCTCGCGGTTGTCCTGAGATTGAGACTACACCCAGGTTCTGACACGCGAAAGTGCGGATTTATCCGGCCATCTTGCGGGCAACGGCGTGAAAATGGCGCCGGTGGAATGTCCCGGCCGGCGCCCTGCCCTGGCCGTCCTCAGTCGACGTCTTTCTTCTTGCGGGCGCGCTCTTTCTCTACGGGGGCCTTGTCCACCGGCACCTTCTCCACCTTCGGCTTGCTGACCGGCTTGGCGGCTACTGCCTCCTTCGCCGGCTTCTCCTTCTCGTCCTCATCCATGCCCAGCTCGGAAATTTCCTTCAGGCGCTCCACGACGCGGGCGTTGACGCTGCCCTTGGGGAAGTGGCCTTTGGCATCCGGCGCCCCCGCGGGCTCGCCGACCAGCAGGCTCAGCGCCTCGTCGGCCTGGCGCACGGCATAGATATGGAACTGACCGTTGCGCACCGCCTGCAGCACACGCTCGTCGAGCATCAGGGTGGCGACGTTGGCGCGCGGGATGATCACGCCTTGTTCGCCCGTCAGGCCGCGGGCCTCGCAGAGGCGGAAGAAGCCTTCGATCTTCTCGTTGACCCCGCCGACCGCCTGTACTTCGCCGAACTGGTTGATCGATCCGGTGATAGCGAAACACTGGCGCAGCGGCGTGCGCGACAGGGCAGAGATCAGCGTGCAGACCTCGCCCAGGGAGGCGCTGTCGCCGTCCACATAGCCGTAGGACTGCTCCAGCGCGATGCTCGCGGAAATCTCCAGGGGGAACTCCTGGGCGTAGCGGCTGCCAAGGTAGCCAGTAAGGATCATCACGCCCTTGGAGTGGATCGGCTGGCCGAGGTTGACCTCGCGCTCGATGTCGACGATGCCGCTGCCGCCCGGATAGACGGTGGCGGAAATGCGCGCCGGCATGCCGAAGGCCGAGTCGCCGACTTCCAGTACGGTCAGGCCGTTGCACTTGCCCACCGCGGCGCCTTCGCTGTCAATCAGGATGATGCCGGCGAGGATGTCGTCGAGAATCCGCGCCGAGACGCGACCAGTGCGGGTTTCCTTGGCTTTCAGGGCACGCTCGATGTGGCCCAGGTCGGTCACTTCCTGGCCGGCCAGCTGGCGGATGAAGTCCGCTTCGCTGACCAGTTGGAACAGGTCGCCGATGCGCGCGGAAAGGCGGCCCTGGTGTTCGGCCAGGCGGGCGCTGTAGGTGGCCAGGCGGGCCACGGCCTCACGGGTGAGCGGCGCCAGGCCCTCCTCCGAAGTGCGGGTCTTGAGCAACTGGGCGAACTGTTCGAGGCTGTCCTCGGCCAGCGGGATGTCCTCGTCGAAATCCACCAGTACGCGGAACATCTCCTGGAAATCCGGATCCAGGTCCTGCAGCGTGTAGTAGATCTGCCGCGAACCGATGATGATCACCTTGATGTGCAGCGGGATCACCTGCGGCGTCAGGCTCATGGCGGTCAGGCGGCCCAGTTCGGCCAGGGGCGACTCCATCTTCAGCTGTCGCGATTGTAGCGCGCGCTTGAGGGCATCCCAGACGAATGGCTCACTGAGCAGCTTCTCCGCCTCCAGCACCAGGAAACCGCCGTTGGCGCGGTGCAGCGCACCGGGGCGCAGCTGGCGGTAGCTGGTGTAGAGCGCGCCCTGGTCAGAGGCGTACTCGATACGGCCGAACAGGTTGTCGTAGGTCGGGTGAGACTCGAACACCACCGGCGCGCCACCGGTGGCATGGTGGGCGATCGCCTGGTTAGGCGCGTACTGCTCTTCCAGGCTCTGCTTGCGCTGCGGGTCGGTACGTTCGGAGTCCACCAGTTGGTCGACCACGGTCTTCAGCAGGTTGAGCTGCATGGCCTGCAGGTAGGCGCTGACCCCGGAGTTGTTGTTGTACTTCTCCACCAGCGGCGCCAGCAGCGGCTGCAGCGCGAGGGTGATGGTCTCCTCGTTGAGCTGGCGCAACTGGTTGCTGGACTCGCGCTTCCACTGCGGCAGGCTGGAGAGCTCCTCGTTGAGGTGTTCCTCCAGGTCGGCGATGTCGGCGTGGAAGCGCTCGCGCTCCTCTTCCGGCAGTTGGGCGAACTCGGCCTCATCCAGCGCCTTGCCGTCCTTCATCGGGGTGAACGCGATGTTGGCGCTGTCGCGGTACAGGGCGACTTCCTTCTCCAGCGCCAGGCGCTCGACGGTATCCAGGGCCTTGTCGTAGCGCTGGTTGAAGGCGCGATCGATGGCGCTCTTCTTCTGCTGGTAGGCCGGGTTCTCGAACACCGAGGGGAAGGTGGACAGCAGGTTGTCGATCAGGTGATCGATATCGGCGCCGAACTCGGCGGCACTGCCCGGTGGCAGCTCGATCACGCGCGGTTCGCGGGAGTCGTCGAAGTTGTTGACGTAGACCCAGTCGGCCGGGGTCGGCAGGCGCTTGCCCTCGGCCTTCAGGTAGCGCTGCACGAAGGAGAAGCGGCCCGTTCCGGGCTCGCCCATGACGAACACGTTGTAACCCGGACGCGGCATCGCCACGCCGAACTGCAGCGCCTCGACCGCGCGCTCCTGTCCGAGCACGCCCAGGAAAGGCTCCAGTTCTTCGGTGGTCTTGAAGGGAAACTGTTCGGGAGTGAAGGGACGGGTCAGTTCATCGGGCGCCAGGCGCAGGCCGGCAGCAACGGAATCGGGCATTGGAGGTCCTTGCTTCGAGCGGCGCGAGGCCGCGGAGATTCGTCCGCATTCTCGCGCCGCCCGCGCGCCACTGGCAAGGCAGTATTGGTGACAGTGTCAGTCCACTGCGTCGGCGCAGCGCAGGCAGTGCTCAGCGGCAGGAAGGGCACGCAGGCGCCGCTCCTCGATAGCCTCGCCGCAGCGCGCGCACTCGCCATAGGTGCCGTCGGCCAGGCGCAGGCGCGCCATGCCCACCAGGCGCATGCCCGCTTCCGCCTCGGCCAGCAGGGCGCGCAGGACATCGTCGTTCTGCCGCTGCTGGGCCTGCTCGGCGAAGTCAGGCGAGTGGCTGCGACCCAGGTCGCGGCGAATGGCTTCGGCACGCTTGGAATACTCGGCCGCCAACTGGTCCAGCGCTGGCCGCGGATCGAAATCGACCATGACTACATCCTCGCAAGGGGAACTGATTCAAGTGTGGTCGGTTCCAAGACTTCCGCCGCTGATGCCGATCAACAGCAAGCCATCCGAGCCCTTCAACCGGCCCCGGCCATACTGACTGCAGCGGCGGTTGCCTTGACACCCGCAAGGCATTGGAGAAAAGCTCTGGCAGGCGCTGTTTCGCTGTCAGCGACTGTTCAATGGTCCCCGACCTCAAAAAGAGAGAAAAACGATGAAAAGGATTCTGCTCGGTACCCTCCTCGCCACCGCCTCCCTGAGCGCTCTCGCCGATGCCCCCGGCAGCGACGGCTGCGGCTGGGGGAACATGCTGTTCAAGGGCCAGCGCGGCACTGCGACCCACGTCCTCGCCGCCACCACCAACGGCACCAGCGGCAACAACACCTTCGGCATGACCACCGGCACCAACGGCTGCCACACCAACGGCGCGCTGACCTATGGCGGCAAGCCGATGATCGTGCTCAGCAGCATGATGGACGAGCTGTCCGAAGACATGGCCAAGGGTGACGGCGAAGCGCTGACCACCTACGCCGTGGTACTGGGCGTGAAGCCCGAGGACCGTGCGCACTTCGCCCAGGTCACCCACGAGCACTTCGCACAGATCTTCAACAAGTCCGACGTCACCGCCGAGGACGTCTACGCCAACACCCAGGCCGTCCTGAAACAGGACAGCACCCTGGCCAAGTACGCCGAACAGGCCTGATGGCCAACGCGAGCCCGCCCGCTCCGGGCGGGCTCACCCTTCCCTTCCAGTAGCCCATTCGATGCCCAAACGCCTGTTGCCCTGGATGGCGCTGTGCGCCTGCACCCCACTGCTGGCTTCGCCGGCGATCGACCCACAACGCCTGCAGACGCTGGCTGACGAACCCTACTGGCTGGCCCTGGGTCACTACGAACACGCCAAGCTCGGCGGTTGGCGCAGCTTCGTCGACGACCCGAAGTTCTTCCTCGCCAAGGACGGTGATCGCCATCCGCAATCGGAACTGGCCGCCACCGTGAAGGCCCTCTACGCCCCGGCCAGCCTCGGCGACAAGCATGCCCAGTGCGTCTACCCGGCGCGCACCCGCTGGCTGCGCCAGCAGTTGCAGCTCGATGACCTGCCGGCGGTCGAGTGCAAGGAATTCACCACCTGGTACCACGACATCAACCCGCACAGCGCCGTGCTGGTGTTCCCGGCCGCCTACCTGAACAGCCCCTCCTCGATGTTCGGCCACACCCTGCTACGCATCGACCAGGCCGATGTCGACTCCGACAACACCGCCCTGCTCAGCTACGCGCTCAACTTCGGCGCCTACATCGAGGGCATGGACAACAGCATCCTCTATGCCTGGAAGGGCCTGATGGGCGGCTACCCCGGCCTGTTCGCCCTGGTGCCCTACCGCGAGAAGCTCTCGGAATACAGCCGCCTGGAGAATCGCGACCTCTGGGAATACCGCCTGAACCTGACGCCGGAAGAAACCGCGCGCATGGTCGAGCACGTCTGGGAGCTTAAGCAGATCCGCTTCAAGTACTACTTCTTCGACGAGAACTGCTCCTTCCGCCTGCTGGAGCTGCTGGAGATCGCCCGTCCCGGCACCGAGCTCACCGACCACTTCCCGCTCACCGCCATCCCCACCGACACCGTGCGCGCGGTGAAGGACGCCGGGCTGATCGATCGCGTGGACTACCGCCCCTCCCGCGAGCGCGAGCTGCTGGCCCGCGGCGAACCGCTGAGCCACGACGAGAAGGTACTGGCGCGACACATCGCCGACGACGACAGCCAGCTGCAGAGCTCCGAATTCGCCGCCCTGCCCCCTGACCGTCAGGCCCTGGTGCAGGACACCGCCTTCCGCCTGGTGCGCTACCGCGCCACTGGCCAGGAGCGCGACCAGTCCACCGCCTCGCGCAGCTACAACCTGCTCAAGGCGATCAACCGCAACCCGCCGCCGGCACTGGAGGTGGAGCGCCCCGGCCAGCCGGAGAACGGCCACGAGTCGCGCACCTGGCAACTGGGCGCCGGCAGCCGCGACGGCGAAGCCTTCGCCCAGTACGGCCTGCGCATGGCCTACCACGACCTCGACGACAACGCCTATGGCTTCCCGCTGGGCGCGCAGATCGAGATCGGCCAGCTCAAGCTGCGCCAGTACGAAGGCAACCGCTGGCAACTGCAGCAACTGGACCTGGTCACCATCCGCTCCATGACGCCGCGCAACGAGCTGCTGCAACCGCTGTCCTGGCAGGTCGCCGGCGGCTGGGAACGGGTGGTCGGCAAGCACAGCGACAACGACCACGACACCCTGGTCGGCCACCTGAACGGCGGCGCCGGCGGCAGCTGGAAACTGACCGACGATCTGCAGGCCTACGCCCTCGGCACTGCACGCATCGAGAACAACCCGGACTTCGCCGCCACTATCGCCCCGGCCATGGGCTTCGACACCGGCGTGCTGTGGAGCAACCCGCTGGGCAACCTCAGCCTCGAAGGCAAGGGCGACTTCTTCCACAACGGCGAAGTGCGCCGCACCCTGAGCTTCGGCCAGCAGGTGGAACTGGGCCGCAACCTGGGGCTGCGCCTGTCCGCCCAGCGCGAGTTCAGCCACGAGGCCAGCCCGCGCAACGAGGTGATGCTGGAGCTGCGCTGGTACCACTACTGAGGCGCATTGCGCCTCAGCCCCTCAACGACGCCCAATCCAGGCCGAAGCGCGCCAGGTACTTGCGCAGGCGATCGGCATCGTTGGGGTTCTGCTTTTCCTGGCGCGAGATGGCGAACAGCTGACGACCGGCGTCGGACAGGCTGCGTGCCTGCCGGCAGACGCCGATTACCGCTTCCAGTTGCAGGCGGTCGAACAGGTCCAGCGCCTCGGCGCCCTCCCCCAGCAAAGGCTGCAGCAGGCTTTCCGCCTGGGTGGCGCCCCAGGAGCGGCGTAGCCGGCCGATCTCTTCCTCGACCAGCGCCTCGTCGACCCGCCCGCTGTCGGCCAGGGTCGCCATGCGCGTGATGGACGCCGACAGCTCGCGGAAGTTGCCGCTCCACGGCGCCTGCGGCGAATTGGCGAAGGCCAGGTAGCGCATGCGCGCTTCGCGGTTGAAGCGCACCAGCCGGCCCTGCTCGCGAGCGTGGCGCTCCAGCTCGAAATCGATGTTCGGCTCGATGTCCTCGCGGCGCCCGGCCAGGCCCGGCAGGTCGAAGGTCCAGAGATTGATGCGGGCGAACAGGTCCTCACGAAACAGCCCTTCGGCGACGCGTTCGCGCAGGTCGCGGTGGGTACCGGCGATCAGCTGGAAATCGCTGCCCACCTCGCGGTCCGAGCCCAGCGGGAAGAAACGCTTCTCCTCGATGGCCTTGAGCAGCATGGCCTGCTCGTCCAGACCCAGCTCGCCGATCTCGTCGAGGAACAGCATGCCGCCGTCCGCCGCACGCAACAGCCCTTCGCGGGCGTTCTGCGCGCCGGTAAAGGCGCCTTTGGTATGACCGAACAGCGCCGACATCGCGCCATCACCGCGCAACGTGGCGCAGTTCACCTCGACGAAACGCCCCTGGAACTGGTGCCGCGCACGCTTGAGTTCGTAGACGCGGCGGGCGAGGAAGGACTTGCCCGCGCCGGTCGGGCCGATCAGCAGCATCGGCGCGCGGGAACGCCCGGCAACCCGTTCGATCTGCTCGATGGAACGATTGAACTCGGCATTGCGCGTGGCGATACCGGACTTGAGGAACGCCAGGCTCTCCTCCTGCTCTCGGCGGAAGCGCGTGGCAATGCGGTCGTACCGCGACAGGTCGAGGTCGATCACCGCGACCGTCCCTTCCGGCTGCCGCGCCTCGTCCTTGCGCCGTGACGGCGAGGCCTGCACCAGCCGCGCAGGCAGGTAGCGCGCCTCGGTCAGGAGGAACCAGCAGATCTGCGCGACGTGGGTCCCGGTGGTGATGTGCACCAGGTAGTCCTCGTGCTCGGTATCGAAGGCATAGCCGCCGACGAAATCATGCAGCGCGCCGTAGACCTCCTCGAAGTCCCACGGGTTGCGTAGCGCCATCGGCTGCAGGCGCACCTCGGTTTCCGGAGAGATATGCCGCACGTCGGCGGCGATGCGCTCGGCCAGGCTGACATCCCGCGCATCCAACCCGTGGATCAGTTCCAGGCGGTCGATCAGCAGGTCCTGCTGCTGGCACAGCCCGACCGTGGGCCGCCACTTCTGCCAGCGCGCCGCACCCTTGCCGACGCGGTCCAGGGTTGAACCGAGGAAGCCGATGGCGACCGTTTTCTTGGCTTTCATCTTTTATCTATCAAGATAAACAACGATCTCAGAATATCCATAAATATCCATATCGACCAACCAGAGAAATCAGAAACACATGTGATAAAAATAAATAAATCGTTATTTATCAAAAAGTTATAAAAATACATCGCCCACCAAAAGCAAACCTGGCACGCCCCTCGCTATATCTCCCTCGACCGCATCGCTGATGCAGCCCACGGGCAGGGACTTCCACTCCCGCCGGTGCCCGAGCCCACCCCTGGCGTCGGCTTCGTGCATGCCGCTGCAGCAGTCACGGTCGATGGCGCGGTAGCTCAGCCTGGTAGAGCACTCCCTTTCGAGGGAACCGTCGCAGGTTCGAATCCTGCCCGCGCCGTTCGATAGCTCAGTCCGGTAGAGCAGCCATCGAAGGAATGGCCTGTCGCGGGTTCGACTCCCGCTCGAACACTGCCCTGTTAAGGCAGCTACTCATGAAGGCAACACCCCGCCGGTGGGCGACGGGACAGGCGCAAAGCGGCCAGGAAGGCCGGATATGCCAGGGCCCCGAAGCCACCGCCGGCCCGCCCGGTACGAGGACCGGGCCTGCGACAAGACACGTGCTGGCCGATGGATTCGGCGCAATGGACAGGAAGTCCGCAGTACCTGGCTCTCGCAGGCTCCCTCCTCGCCACCCGACGGGCCGGCGAACACCGGCACCCAAGGGCAAAGAAAAGAAGGAAGAGAACGAGATGAAACTGCTGAAGCGCTTTACCGTGAAGAAGAACGAACGTGGCCTGCTGTACTCCGAAGGCGATTTCCTGGCGATCCTCGAGCCGGGTATCCACCGCCACCTGGACCTGTACAACCGCCTGAGCGTGGAAACCTTCAGCCTGAACACCCCGTTGTTCGAGCACCGCCTGGCCGGCTACCTGCGCCAGTCCGAACCTGCGCTGGTCGAACGCTATTTCACCCGCATGGACCTGGCCGAGAACGAGGCCGGCCTGCGTTTCGAGGACGGCGTGCTGGTGGAGATCCTCGCACCCGGCAGCCGCCAACTGTACTGGAAAGGCCAGACCGAGCAGCGCCTGGAACGCATCGACCTGAGCCAGGAGTACCGCGTCGCACCGTCGCTGCTGCAGCAGATGCAGGGCAACCTGCGCGGCCGCAGCGTGATCGGCGCCGAGGCGCTGCTGGTAACCCTGGTGCCGGCCTACCAGGTCGGCGTGCTGAAGGTCGATGGCGCGGTGATCGAGTTGCTGCCGGCCGGCCAGTATGGTTTCTGGCGTTACAACCGCCAGGTGAGCGTGGAGCTGATCGATACACGCATCCAGGCGCTGGAGGTCAGCGGGCAGGAAATCCTCACCCGTGACAAGGTGAGCCTGCGCCTGAATCTGGCCGCCAACTGGCGTTACAGCGATGTGCTGAAGGCGTTTTCCAGCCTGTCCAAGCCGCTGGAGCACCTCTACCGCGAGCTGCAATTCGGCCTGCGGGCGGCGGTGGGAACACGCACGCTGGATGAACTGCTGGAAAACAAGCAGGTGATCGACGAGTCGGTCGGCGCCTACTTGAAGGAGCGGCTGCAAGGCACCGGCATCGAGGTCAACGGCCTGGGCGTGCGCGACATCATCCTGCCGGGCGAGATGAAGACCCTGCTGGCCCAGGTGGTGGAAGCGGAGAAAGCCGCGCAGGCCAACGTGATCCGTCGCCGCGAAGAAACCTCGGCGACCCGCTCGCTGCTGAACACGGCCAAGGTGATGGAAGACAACCCCACCGCCCTGCGCCTGAAGGAGTTGGAAACCCTGGAACGGGTGGCCGAACGAATCGACCGCATCTCGGTATTCGGCGGCCTGGATCAGGTATTGAATGGACTGGTAACGCTGAAGCAGGCCTGACAAGGGCCTGCTCGGCAACGAAGGAAACGGACATGAAAGAGAAAACCTTCCAACTGCTGGAAGTCGCCAACGGCAAACCGATCAAGCTCTGGACCCAGGGCGTGCCGGTGGAAGAAGACGCCAAGCAGCAACTGATGAACACCGCGAAGATGCCCTTCATCTTCAAGCACATGGCGGTCATGCCGGACGTGCACCTGGGCAAGGGTTCGACCATCGGCAGCGTGATTCCCACCAAAGGCGCCATCATCCCGGCCGCCGTGGGCGTGGACATCGGCTGCGGCATGATCGCCGCGCGCACCTCGCTGATAGCCGCGGACCTGCCGGATAACCTGCACGGCCTGCGCAGCGCCATCGAGAAGGCCGTGCCCCACGGCAAGACCTTCGGCCGCCGCGACCAGGGCGCCTGGGAAGACGTGCCCGAGCACGCCGACGATGCGTGGAAGGCACTGGCCGGGCGCTTCAAGGCGATCACCGACAAGTACCCGAAGCTGGAGAAGACCAACAACCGCAAGCACCTGGGAACCCTGGGCACCGGTAACCACTTCATCGAGGTCTGCCTCGACGAGGCCAACCGCGTCTGGTTCATGCTGCACAGCGGATCGCGCGGTGTGGGTAACGCCATCGGCAACCTGTTCATCGAACTGGCCCAGGCCGATATGCGCCAGCACATCGCCAACCTGCCCGACCGTGACCTGGCTTACTTCGAGGAAGGTAGCCAGCACTTCGACGACTACGTGGAAGCCGTCGGTTGGGCTCAGGACTTCGCCCGGCAGAACCGCGAGCTGATGATGCGCGCGGTGATCGCAGCGGCGCGGCAGGTGATCCGCAAGCCGTTCGAGGCCAGCCTGGAAGCGGTGAACTGCCACCACAACTACGTGCAGAAGGAACGTCACTTCGGTGAAGAGGTACTGGTAACGCGTAAAGGGGCGGTGTCCGCGCAGAAGGGCCAGCTCGGCATCATTCCGGGGTCGATGGGCGCCAAGAGCTTCATCGTCCGCGGCCTGGGTAACGAGGAAGCCTTCTGCTCCTGCAGCCACGGCGCCGGCCGGACCATGAGCCGCACCAAGGCGAAGAAGCTGTTCAGCGTGGAAGACCAGGTGCGTGCCACCGCCCACGTCGAATGCCGCAAGGACAAGGACGTGATCGATGAGATCCCGATGGCCTACAAGGACATCGACGCCGTGATGGACGCCCAGCGCGAGCTGGTGGAAGTGCTGCACACCCTGCGTCAGGTGGTGTGTGTGAAGGGATAAAGCGAGTCGGGCGCAAACCGCCCACCTCGACTGCAAGACAAGGAACAAGGACATGAACAAGGAATACCGCCATCCACTACCCGACGCCATGCGCGAGCGAGTACTGGAGGAACTGACAAGACTGGAACAGGAGCACGACGTCACCGTGCTCTACGCCTGCGAATCAGGCAGCCGCGCCTGGGGCTTCGCCTCTCCGGACAGCGATTACGACGTACGCTTCGTCTATGTGCAGCAACCGGACTGGTACCTGCGTGTGGACGAGCCGCGCGACGTTCTGGAGCGCCCGCTGACCGACGAGCTGGACCTCAGCGGTTGGGAATTGCGCAAGACGCTGCGCCTGCTGCGCAAATCCAACCCGACGCTGCTGGAGTGGCTGGACTCACCGCTGGTGTATCGCTGTGAATCCGCGACATCCGAGGGCCTGCGCCAACTGGGACGGGACTTCTACTCGCCCGCTGCCGCACGGGCGCACTACCTGTCGATGGCGAAGAAGAATTTTCGTGGCTACCTGCAGGGAGAGGAGGTTCGCTACAAGAAGTACCTCTACGTGCTGCGACCCTTGTTGGCGGTGCGATGGATCGACCAGGGCCTGGGCATGCCGCCCATGGTCTTCGAGACACTGATGGAAGCAACGCTAGACGATGCCGCGCAGCGCGCCGAAGTCGAGGAGCTGCTGGTGCTCAAGCGTCAGGCGGTCGAGGCCGAATACGGCCCGGCGCGCCCGGCCCTGCACCGGCTGATCGAGCAAGAGCTGCAGCGCGCGGAAAACCTCGGCGCGCCCCGCGGCGGTTGCCACAACACTGAACGCCTGGATCGCTTCCTGCGCGAGCAAGTAAGGAAACACGAAAGATGAAAAGCGACCTGATCGAACTCGACGGCGCCGAAGGCGGCGGGCAGATCCTGCGCAGCGCGCTGAGCCTGTCGATGATCACCGGCAAGGCGCTGCGCATCGTCAATATCCGTGGCCGGCGCTCGCGGCCGGGACTGCTGCGCCAGCACTTGACGGCGGTACGCGCGGCGGCGGAAATCTGCGGCGCGGCGGTGGAAGGCGGCGAGCTGGGCTCGCGCAGCCTGACCTTCCGACCCGGCGCGATTCGCGGCGGCGACTACCGCTTCGCCATCGGCAGCGCGGGCAGTGCCGTGCTAGTGCTGCAGACGCTGCTGCCCGCCCTGCTGTTCGCCGATGGCCCGAGCAGCCTGGCCATCAGCGGCGGCACGCACAACCCGCTGGCGCCACCGGCGGACTTCATCCAGCGCAGTTGGTTGCCGCTGCTGCGGCGCATGGGGGCGAAGGTGGGCTTCGAACTGCTGCGCCATGGTTTCATGCCGGCGGGCGGTGGTGAACTGGCGGTGCGCGTGATGCCAGGTGAACTGCAACCGCTGCATCTGCCGGATGCGGGGGCCGAACGCTCACGCTCGGCCCGTCCAGTGCTGGCCGCCATCCCCGGCCACGTGGCGGACCGCGAACTGGAGAAAGTGAAGCGGCATCAGGATTGGCACGCCGCTTCCGTTCAGGTCGTCCGCCTGCCGGAGGATCAGGGCCCGGGCAATGCGCTGCTTTTGGAAATCGAGTGCGAGCATCTGAGCCTGGTGTTCTGCGCCTTCGGCCAGTCCGGGGTCAGCGCCGAGCGCGTCGCCAGCCAGGCGCTGCGCCAGGCAGACGAATGGCGCCGCAGCGGCACCAGCGTCGAGGAGCACCTCGCCGACCAGCTGCTACTGCCCATGGCATTGGCCGGCGGTGGCAGTTTCACCACGCCAGCGCTGAGCGATCACCTGCTGAGCAATCGCGCAGTGGTAGAAGCCTTCCTGCCGGTGCGCATCGACTGCACGGCACGGGCGACAACCGGCCAGCACATCCGTATCACGCCAGCTTGACGCTTTCCTCACCAAACGCCGGATAGAGTGCCGCCCAATCACCCTACCCGGCGCGTGTGCCCGCCTCCCCGGCACATGGGAGTCTCCATGGCGCACCGCGCCGCCCTCGCCCTGCTATGCGCCGCGTTGCTCGCCGGCTGCGAAACCACCCACGAAACCCTTATCGCCCAGGGCTATCCGCCCGCCTACGCCGATGGCTACGACGACGGCTGCGGCAGCGGTCGCCAGGCCGCCGGCGCCATCACCGGGGAGTTTCGCAAGAACCTGCCGCGCTACCTGGGCGAGCCGAAGTACGCCCTGGGCTGGAACGACGGCTTCCAGCAATGCCAGGCGATGCGCGTGAGCCAGGAGCGCCAGCAGTACGAAGAGCAGCGCAACAGCGACCGGGACCGCGACTGGGAGCAACAGAAGGACCGCGCGCTCGGCCGAGCCCTGCGGGGAAACTGAGACTGCGTCAACATTCCACAGACGGCATGAACGCCCGTTTGATTTCGGTCAAGCCGGCGGCTGGCGCGCTGGCCTCTCCTTGGACTCGGAAAACACCGAAGCCTGAGAAAAGGAGACTCCACATGCAGCCCATCAAACTGACCCTGGGCAGCCTGCTGCTGGCGGTAAGCACCGCGGCAGCCCATGCCGATGCCGACCCCCTGCGCGACCAGGCCAACAGCATCTTCAAACCGATCCCCGAACAGCCCAGCGACAAGCTCGACCCGAACCAGGTCGAGCTGGGCCGGCAGTTGTTCTTCGAGCCGCGGCTGTCCGCCAGCCATGTGATCAGCTGCAACACCTGCCACAACATCGGTACCGGTGGCGCCGACAACGTGCCCACCTCCAAAGGCCATGCCTGGCAAAAGGGCGCACGCAACTCGCCCACCGTATTCAATGCGGTCTTCAACGTCGCGCAGTTCTGGGATGGTCGCGCCAAGGACCTGGAAGAACAGGCCAAGGGCCCGGTGCAGAACCCGGTGGAAATGCACAACTCGCCGAAAAATGTCGAGGCCACGCTACGCAGCATGCCGGAGTACGTCGCCTCCTTCGAAAAAGCCTTCCCTGGCGAGAAGCAGGCGGTCAGCTTCGACAACATGGCCCGCGCGCTGCAGGCCTTCGAGTCGACCCTGATCACCCCGGACTCGCGCTTCGACCTCTATCTCAAGGGCGACGAAACCGCCCTCGACGCGAAGGAGAAGAAAGGCCTGCAGACCTTCATGAGCGCCGGCTGCATCAGCTGCCATAACGGCGTGAACCTGGGCGGTCAGGCGTACTTCCCATTCGGGCTGGTGAAGAAGCCCGACGGCAAGATCCTGCCCACCGGCGACCTGGGTCGCTTCGAGGTGACCAAGACGCAGAATGACCAGTACGTATTCCGCGCTGCGCCGCTGCGTAACATCGCCCTGACCGCGCCGTACTTCCACAGCGGGCAGGTCTGGGACCTGGAGGAAGCTGTAGCGATCATGGGCACCGCTCAGCTCGGCAAGCAGCTCAACGCGGAAGAAATCGGCGACATCGTCGCCTTCCTCAAGACCGCCACCGGCAAACAGCCGAAGGTGGAATACCCACTGCTACCGACAAGCACGGCAACTACCCCGAAGCCAGAGGATTGAGCGCGAGCGTCAAGACCTCCTTGAGACCAACGGCCCCTCCCCCTGAAGGAGATGACCGGGGTGAGGGTGATGCATAGGCACGGAGCTCATCTTCGGCCACCATGAGACCGAAAAGAAAAACGGGCCCATCGGGCCCGTTCTTCCTGCTGGTTGAGCGGTCAGACGACGCCCTGGGCCAGCATCGCGTCGGCCACCTTGACGAAGCCGGCGATGTTGGCGCCCTTCACGTAGTTGATCCGGCCATTCTCCTCGCCGTAGGCGACGCAGGCATGGTGGATGTTCTGCATGATGCCGTGCAGGCGCTGGTCCACCTCACCGGCGGTCCAGGCCAGGCGCATGGCGTTCTGGCTCATCTCCAGGCCGCTGGTGGCGACGCCGCCGGCGTTGGAAGCCTTGCCCGGCGCGTAGAGGATGCCGGCCTCGAGGAAGATATCCACAGCCTCCAAAGTCGACGGCATGTTCGCGCCTTCGGCCACGCAGATGCAGCCGTTGGCCAGCAGGGTGCGCGCATCGTTGGCGTCCAGCTCGTTCTGGGTGGCGCAGGGCAGCGCGATGTCGCAGGCGAGCGACCACGGACGCTCACCGGCAATGAAGCGCAGGCCGGGGCCGGTCATCTCGCTGAGGCGGCCGCGACGGACGTTCTTCAGCTCCATGACTTCTTCCCACTGCTCCAGGGTCAGGCCAGCTTCAAAGAACAGCGTGCCTTCGGAATCGGACAGCGAGATCACCTTGCCGCCCAGCTCCATGACCTTCTGCGCGGCGTACTGGGCCACGTTGCCGGAACCGGAGATGGCCACGCGCTGGCCGTCGAAGCCGCTCTCGCGGGCCTTGAGCATTTCCTGGGCGAAATACACGCAGCCGTAGCCGGTGGCTTCCGGGCGGATCAGGCTGCCGCCGTAGGACATACCCTTGCCGGTCAACACCGAGGTGAACTCGTTGGACAGGCGCTTGTACTGGCCGAACAGGTAGCCGATCTCGCGGGCGCCGACGCCGATGTCACCGGCCGGCACGTCGAGGTCCGCGCCGACGTGGCGGAACAGCTCGCTCATGAACGACTGGCAGAAGCGCATGACTTCGGCGTCGCTCTTGCCCTTCGGATCGAAGTCCGAGCCGCCCTTGCCGCCGCCCATGGGCAGCGAGGTCAGGGAGTTCTTGAAGACCTGCTCGAAGGCCAGGAACTTCAGTACGCCAAGGTTGACCGAAGGGTGGAAGCGCAGGCCGCCCTTGTATGGGCCGATGGCGCTGCTCATCTGGATGCGGAAACCGCGGTTGACCCGCACTCGCCCGGCGTCGTCCACCCACGGCACGCGGAACAGGATCGCGCGTTCAGGCTCGACGATGCGTTCGACGATGCCGGCCTGCAGGTAATGCGGGTTGGCTTCGAGGAAGGGCCAGAGGGAGCGCAGCACCTCTTCCACCGCCTGGTGGAACTCGGGCTGATCGGGGTCGCGCCGCTTGAGGCGCTCGAGGAACGAGTCAACGGATTGCGTCATGTCTACACCGGTACTTTTCTGGTTATGTGATGCTTTTTGCCGGCAGACTCTAACAACCCACGCCGCACTCAGATAGTGCAGCGTGACGCCTTTATGAATCTTTATGGTGCAAAAATATAAATCCCACCTCTGCCGGACCAGCAGAAAACCAGATTTTTGTATACAAAATCAATAAGCATTTGCACTCAAACAACGCAACCCCTCCAGGATGATTCCGATGCACGCACGCCCCTTCGCGCTCCTCGCCGCTCTCACCTGTGCCTTCGCCCTGCCCGCCCAGGCGGCCATGAAACTGGGCAACTTCACCGAGTCCGGCGCCCTGGTGGTAGCGGATACATTCGATAGCGAAGTGATCCACAAGTCGAACTTCAGCACCGACGACCTGCAACGCATGTCGCGGCAGTTGGAGGAGCAGCAGCGCACACTGCAGGACCAGGCGCGGCAAATCGACACACTGCAGCGCCAGTTGGAGGAGCAACGGCGCACCCTGGACGATCTCAAGCGCAGTCGCTGAATAAGGCACAGAAATGAAAACGGGGCCCGAAGGCCCCGTTTTCATGGCGAAGTGGCTTACGCCAGCTTCTTGTAGCGCACGCGGTGCGGCTGCGAGGCTGCGTCGCCCAGGCGCTTCTTGCGATCGGCTTCGAACTCGGTGTAGTTGCCTTCGAAGAAGGTCACCTTGCCGTCGTCCTCGTAGGAGAGGATGTGGGTCGCGATGCGGTCCAGGAACCAGCGATCGTGGGAAATCACGATGGCGGCGCCGGGGAAGTCCAGCAGCGCTTCTTCCAGCGCACGCAGGGTTTCCACGTCGAGGTCGTTGGACGGTTCGTCGAGCAGCAACACGTTGCCGCCCTGCTTCAGGGTCAGGGCCAGGTGCAGACGGCCACGCTCACCACCGGAGAGGTCCTTGACGAACTTCTGCTGGTCGCCGCCCTTGAAGTTGAAGCGGCCGACGTAGCTGCGCGACGGGACTTCGTAGTTGCCGATCTTGATCTGCTCGAAGCCGTCGGACACCTGTTCCCATACGGTCTTGTTGCCTTCGAGGATTTCACGGCTCTGGTCGACGCTGGCGATCTGCACGGTCTCGCCGATCTCGATGGTGCCCGAGTCCGGTTGCTCCTTGCCGGTCAGCATGCGGAACAGGGTGGATTTGCCCGCGCCGTTGCCGCCGATCACGCCGACGATGGCACCCTTGGGGATGCTCAGCGACAGGTTGTCGATCAGCACGCGCTCGCCGTAGCCCTTGGTGACGTTGTGCAGTTCGATGACCTTGTCGCCCAGGCGCGGACCGGCCGGGATGTAGATCTCGTTGGTCTCGCTGCGCTTCTGGAATTCCTGCGACTGCAGTTCCTCGAAGCGTTGCAGGCGGGCCTTGGACTTGGCCTGGCGGCCCTTGGCGCCCTGGCGCACCCATTCCAGTTCGGCCTTCATGGCCTTGGCGTGGGAGGCTTCCTGCTTGGCTTCCTGGGCCAGGCGGTTGGCCTTGGATTCCAGCCAGCCGGAGTAGTTGCCTTCGAATGGAATGCCGTGGCCACGGTCCAGTTCGAGGATCCAGCCGGCGACGTTGTCGAGGAAGTAGCGGTCGTGGGTGATCGCCACCACGGTGCCGGGGAAGTCGTGGAGGAAGTGTTCCAGCCAGGCGACAGAGTCGGCGTCCAGGTGGTTGGTCGGTTCGTCCAGCAGCAGCATGTCCGGCGCGGACAGCAGCAGGCGGCATAGCGCCACGCGGCGCTTCTCACCACCGGAGAGGTGTTCGATCTTGGCGTCCCACGGCGGCAGGCGCAGGGCGTCGGCGGCGACTTCCAGCTGGCGCTCCAGGTTGTGGCCGTCGGAAGCCTGGAGAATGGCTTCCAGCTTGGCCTGCTCGGCGGCCAGGGCGTCGAAGTCGGCATCCGGCTCGGCGTAGGCGGCGTAGACCTCGTCCAGGCGAGCCTGGGCGGCCTTGATCTGGCCGACGGCCTCCTCGACGATCTCGCGCACGGTGGCCTGCGGGTCGAGCTTGGGCTCCTGCGGCAGGTAGCCGACATTGATGCCCGGCATCGGGCGGGCTTCGCCTTCGATCTCGGTGTCGACGCCGGCCATGATGCGCAGCAGGGTGGATTTACCCGCGCCGTTCAGGCCGAGCACGCCGATCTTGGCGCCGGGGAAGAACGACAGGGAGATGTCCTTGAGGATTTCACGCTTGGGCGGCACGACCTTGCCGACCCGGTGCATGGTGTAGACGTATTGAGCCATGGATACCTGACTTCTGGGATGAATTGACGATCGGGATGGCCGGAACGGACGACGGCAGCGCCGGCACTTCGGGCCGGAACGGTGGCACCGTGGGCCACCGGAGGGCGCGAACGGCCGATGGACGGCCCTTCGCGCGGGACTCTGCGGGGATGTACTTTATGCCCCGAACTCTGGCCGTACATCACGCGCGCGTGCGGCAAAGCTACCGGAATGAGTCGGGAAGGGCAAACGACGCTCGTCGGCCATACTGGCACTTAGCCGCCTTTCCGGGCATCCTAGCCTGCGCCGAATTCAGCCGTATCGCCCCAGGTCCCTAAGTCCGTGTCTATTTCTCCCCGTACCCTTCCGGACGCATTGGTCAGGCCTGGCCGCGTGGCGACCCGGACAGCCCTGGTGCTGCTGGTGCTGTTCATGCTCGGTCTGCTGGGCTGGCAGTTGCACCAGGAGCTCCGCAGCCAGGAGCGCTTCGAGCGCGAGCGGGTAGTATTGCACGGCGAACAGATGGCCCAGCGGATCTCCCTGACCCTGGAGCTCAAGGCAGTGGCGGCCCAGGCCCTGCTGCAGCAGGAGCTCTCCCGCGACCACGGCGACATCCGTGCCACGCTGATCACCGGACTCAAACACATCTATCCGTCCTTCCACAGCCTGGTGAGGCTGGATGCCGGTGGCGCCCCCCTGAGCGACTCCGCCAGCAGCATCAAGGACACGGCATTCATCGAAGCCCTGCGTCAGCGCAGTGCACAGCAGCCTTATCACTATGCATTCAGCGAGGAGAACGGCGGGCATTTCTATGTCTGGCTGAAGGCCACCGAGCCCGGTGAAGAAGACAGCGTCATCCGCCTCGACGAAAAAATCGCCCGGCGCGGCTGGGCGGCACAGATCCGCCCCGAGTCGCCGGACTGGATACTGGTCGACAGCGTCCAGCAGAAGGTCCTCGGCCGCTCCAGCGGTTTCCGTCCCGGCCCACTGTCCGCCGCCTCGCCGCTGGAGCAGGCGCAGAGCCTGGACGGCCTGGAGATCCAGAACACCGACTGGCAACTGCGCCCGCAATTCGACGACCGGCAGATCCGCGCCACCCTGCTACCGCGCCTGGGGGGTGAGCTGGCGCTGCTGCTGGTGCTGGCCGGCATCGCCGGCGCCGCCCTGCTGCGCCTGCAACGCGAACAACAGAACCTGCGAGCGCTGACCGTAGAGTCGCAACAGAGCCTGCGCCAGGCTGCACAGGCCCTTGGCGCCATCGACGAGCGGGTGCTGGTGACCCGCGCCGACGGTCGCCTTGCCTACCTCAATCCACAGGCCGAGCAACTGTTCGGCATCGCCGGCGGCAAAGCCGGCGAGCACCACCTGCTGGAACTGCTACCCGGTCTTGGCGGCCTGCTGGCCAGCAGCGACACCTCGGCGGACAACGGCTCCGAGCTGGTTCGCGTCAATGATGCCGGCCAGGCACGCCTGTTCGCCGTCAGCCATCACTCGCTGGACGACAGCCCGCTGGCAGCGGAGCAGACCTGGGTCCTGCGTGGCAACCTGCCCCAGGGCGGACAGGTCTGGGTACTGCGCGACGTCACCGAGGAACAGCAGGCGCTGCACATCCTCGAGGAAACCCGCCGACGCTACCAGGACATCTTCGACGGCGTCGGCGTCGCCCTCTGCGTGCTCGACCTTTCCGCCCTGCGCCAGAGCCTGGTGGATCTCAACCTGCGCCGGCAGAGCGACCTGCGCGACTGGATCGCCTCGCAGCCCGAACGCCTGCCCTGGCTGCTGCGCCAAGTGCGCATCACCGAGATCAACAATGTCGCCAAACGCCTGATGCGCGTCACCAACACCGAACAGGCCTGGCAGGTGTTGATCGGCAGCGCCGGGATGCGCCCGGACGGCGTGCGCAGCAAAGTGCTCGAAGCCGTGCTGCACGGCCAGGGCATGGTCGAACTGGAAGCCTGCATCACCACCCGCCAGGGCGAGCAGCGCCATCTGTGGCTGCAACTGCGCGTTCCGGAGATGATCCAGGACTTCCACGCCGTCACCCTGAGCCTGTCGGACATCACCAGCCGCAAGCAGGTCGAGCTGTCGCTGATCGAGCGCGAAAAGTTCTGGTCCGATGCCGTGCGCGCGGTGCCCGACACCCTGTACATCCACGACATCGCCGCCCGCCGGGTGATCTTCACCAACCACAACCTCGGTTACCAGTTGGGCTACAGCGGCGACGAGCTGCGCGACATGGGCGAGCGCTTCTGGGAAAAAGTGCTGCACCCGGACGATGTCGAGTACTACTGGCGCGTGCGCAACCTGCAGCAGGTGGTGGGCGATGGCCTGCTGCTGGACAGCCAGCTGCGCTGGCGTCATCGCGACGGTTCCTGGCACTGGTTCGACATCCGTGAGCAGGCCCTGACCCGCGACGACACCGGCCGCGTGGCCCGCCTGATCGGCGTGGCCAAGGACATCACCGATACCGTCGAAGCACACAACTCCCTTCGTGAGAGCGGGCGCCGCTACCGCATGCTCGCCGAGAGCATCAGCGACGTCATCCTCTCCACCGACGCCCAGGTGAAGCTCAACTACATCAGCCCATCGATCCAGCAGGTGTTCGGCTACAGCCCGGAATGGGTGCTGGCCAACGGCTTCCAGCAGGTGGCCGCCAACCCGGCGCAGCTGGAGCGCCTGGAGGAGCTGCTGCACCGCGTACAGGGCGCCATCGGCGAGCCCAAGCGCCTGGCCGAATTACGCGAAAGCGCCGAACCGCAGCTGTTCAGCCTCGACTGCCTGCACGCCGACGGCCACAAGATCCCGGTGGAACTGCGCATCGCCCTGATGTGGGACGACCATGGCCGCTTCGAGGGGCTGCTCGGCGTCGCCCGCGACGTCAGCCAGCAGCGCCGCGCCGAGCGCGAGATGCGCATGGCGGCCACGGTATTCGAGCACTCCACCGCGGCGATCATGGTCACCGACCCCGCCGGCTACATCGTGCAGATCAACGACTCCTTCAGCCGCCTTACCGGCTATTCCGCCGAAGAGGTGCTGGACCAGTTGCCGCGCCTGCTCACCGCCGACCGCCAGGAGGCCAACCAGCTCAAGCACGTGCTGGAAAGCCTGCGCAAGAGCGGCAGCTGGGAAGGCGAAATCCTGCAGAAGCGCAAGAGCGGCGAGCTGTACCCGAGCTGGGTCGGCATCACGGCCGTGCACGACGATGAGGGCGATCTGGTCAGCTTCGTCTGCTTCTTCAGCGACATCAGCGAGCGCAAGGCCAGCGAGCGGCGCATCCACCGCCTGGCGTACTACGACGCCCTGACCCACCTGCCCAACCGCACGCTGTTCCAGGACCGCCTGCACACCGCCCTGCTGCAGGCCGAACGGCACCAGCAGTGGGTCGTGCTGATGTTCCTCGACCTCGACCGCTTCAAGCCGATCAACGACTCCCTCGGCCACGCCGCGGGCGACCGCATGCTCAAGGAAGTGGCCGAGCGCCTGAGCCATTGCGTCAGCGACGACGACACCGTGGCGCGCATGGGCGGCGACGAGTTCACCTTGCTGTTGCCCGGCCAGAAGGACCGCGAGAAGGCGCTCCGGCAGGCGATCCAGGTGGCCGAGCAGATTCTTTCCAGCCTTGCCCGCCCCTTCACCCTGGAAGGCCGCGAGTTCTTCGTCACCGCCAGCATCGGCGTGGCGCTCTCGCCGCAGGACGGCGCCGAGCTCAGCCAGTTGATGAAGAACGCCGACACCGCGATGTACCACGCCAAGGAGATGGGCAAGAACAACTTCCAGTTCTACCAGGCCGAGATGAACGCCCGCGCCCTGGAGCGCCTGGAACTGGAAAGCGACCTGCGCCGGGCCATCGAGCAGGAAGAATTCATTCTCCACTACCAGCCACAGTTCACCGGCGACGGCCGCCGCCTGACCGGCGCCGAGGCGCTACTGCGCTGGCAGCATCCCAAGCGCGGGCTGATTCCGCCGACGGAGTTCATCCCGGTGCTGGAAGAGCTGGGCCTGGTTGCCCAGGTCGGCGACTGGCTGCTGGAGCAGGCGTGCCTGCAACTGCGAGCCTGGCACCGCGACAAGGTGCGGGTGCCGAAGATTTCCGTGAACCTCTCGGCCCGGCAGTTCGCCGACGGCCAGTTGGGCGAACGCATCGCCAGCATCCTCGCCGACACCGGCATCGCCCCGGCCTGCCTGGAGCTGGAGCTGACTGAAAGCATCCTGATGAGCGATGTTTCCCAGGCGATGCAGATACTTCAGGGCCTGAAACGTCTGGGCCTGGCGATCGCGGTCGACGATTTCGGCACCGGTTACTCCTCGCTCAATTACCTCAAGCAGTTCCCCATCGACGTACTGAAGATCGACCGCAGCTTCGTCGACGGCCTGCCCCACGGCGAACAGGACGCGCAGATCGCCCGCGCCATCATCGCCATGGCCCACAGCCTGAACCTGATGGTGATCGCCGAGGGCGTGGAGAGCCATGAGCAACTGGAGTTCCTGCGCGAACACGGCTGCGACGAGGTGCAGGGCTTCCTCTTCGGCCGCCCGGTGCCGGCGGACCAGTTCGCCGCGCTGTTCGCCAGCAACGCATTGTTCCTGCTCGGCTGACAGCACGGCGCAGCAGGCGAGCGCCCTTGTAGGATGGCGTATTCATCCTGCACCTTCGACAAGCGGCTATCCACCCCACTCTGCCGCTCGTCTCTCCCGCGATCCTGGCCTTGAACCCCGCTTGTCAGCCACATGACCGCCTTTCATGTGCCAGCACCGGCGCCTTGGGTTAGAATGCGCGCCTTTCCCCAGCACCCGATCCTTAAGAGGACCGCCATGTTCAGCCGTGATTTGACCCTCGCCCGCTACGATGCCGAACTCTTCGCCGCGATGGAGCAGGAAGCCCAGCGCCAGGAAGAGCACATCGAGCTCATCGCCTCCGAGAACTACACCAGCCCGGCGGTGATGGAAGCCCAGGGTTCGGTGCTGACCAACAAGTACGCCGAAGGCTACCCGGGCAAGCGCTACTACGGTGGTTGCGAGTACGTCGACGTCGTCGAGCAGCTGGCCATCGACCGCGCCAAGGAGCTGTTCGGCGCCGACTACGCCAACGTCCAGCCGCACGCCGGCTCCCAGGCCAACGCCGCCGTCTACCTGGCCCTGCTGTCGGCCGGTGACACCATCCTGGGCATGAGCCTGGCCCACGGTGGTCACCTGACCCACGGCGCCAGCGTTTCCTCCTCCGGCAAGCTGTACAACGCCGTGCAGTACGGCATCACCGACGCCGGCCTGATCGACTACGACGAAGTCGAGCGCCTGGCCGTCGAGCACAAGCCGAAGATGATCGTCGCCGGCTTCTCCGCCTACTCCCAGGTGCTGGACTTCGCCCGCTTCCGCGCCATCGCCGACAAGGTCGGTGCCTACCTGTTCGTCGACATGGCCCACGTGGCCGGTCTGGTCGCCGCTGGCGTCTACCCGAACCCGGTGCCGTTCGCCGACGTGGTCACCACCACCACCCACAAGACCCTGCGCGGCCCGCGCGGCGGCCTGATCCTCGCTCGCAAGAACGAAGAGATCGAGAAGAAGCTGAACTCCGCCGTCTTCCCGGGCGCCCAGGGTGGCCCGCTGGAGCACGTGATCGCCGCCAAGGCAGTGTGCTTCAAGGAAGCCCTGCAGCCCGAGTTCAAGGCCTACCAGCAGCAGGTCCTGAAGAACGCCCAGACCATGGCCAGCGTGTTCATCGAGCGCGGCTTCGACGTGGTTTCCGGCGGTACCCAGAACCACCTGTTCCTGCTGTCCCTGATCAAGCAGGACATCACCGGTAAGGACGCCGACGCCGCCCTGGGCCGCGCCTTCATCACCGTGAACAAGAACAGCGTGCCGAACGACCCGCGCTCCCCGTTCGTCACCTCCGGCCTGCGCATCGGCACCCCGGCTGTCACCACCCGCGGTTTCAAGGAAGCCGAGTGCCGCGAGCTGGCCGGCTGGATCTGCGACATCCTCACCAACATGGGCGACGAGTCCGTGGTGGACGGCGTGCGCGAGAAGGTCAAGGCCATCTGCGCCAAGTTCCCGGTCTACGGCGCCTAAGCCGAACCCGCGAACCGCGAAACGAAAAAGCCCGGCAGATGCCGGGCTTTTTCATGTCTGTCGCTCACAGGGCTCAGGCTCGCTCCTACGAAAAATCCACTACGCGCCGGTAACAGTAATAAAGCTTCGTAGGGCGCATAACGCGCCAGCGTTATCCGCCTCCACGCAGCCGGCGAATAACCAGTTCCAGGTTATTCGTCCCACTCAGGGATACGCCCCATAAAGGATGGGCTAGGGCTGCCCACCTGATTTCTGCTCCGGCTGCACCGGCACATCCCGCAAGTCGTTGAGTCGCCGCACCAGCGTCTCCGCCTCCGCCTGGCTGGCAAACCCCTTGAGCATCACCTGGCCATCCGTCACCACCCGCGTCACCTGGGGTAGCAGTCGCAGCTGCCCGTCGATCACCACCGCCAGGGCCTTGCCCTGCTCATCCTCGGTCAGCCTGGCCAGGCGCAGGCTGGCCTCGGGGGTGAACAGCACCCGCACCGCCGGCTTGCCGTCAGCCACGCTGGCCAGCTCGGCGCGCTGCACATCGTGCTGGGTCAACACCGGATGGGTTTCCAGCAGCACCGCCTTGCCCTGCGGGTCGGCCAGGGTGCGGGTACTGGCCGTGGGCTTCTCGGCCAGGGCGTGGACATCGAAGGTATGCTGCGGCGCCGACGGCGGTGTACCGGCGCAGGCGCCCAACAATGAGGCGAGGAGGATCGGAATAGAGCGTTTCATCGACTGCGAATCGGACCGAGCGGCCCGGTCGGGCCAGGGTTATGAAGGATCAGACCACCGTCAGCGCACAAGTTGCACTCCCTTGGTCGGCACCCGCGACTAAGCTTGCAGACGAACGGATGCTGGCGGTCCGGTCAGAAATTCTCCGGCTCAGGGCAAGCTGGTATCATGCGCGCCTTTTGCCGGCCACAAGAAAAGGCGCAGGGCCCACCTGGGCATGTACCTTGCTTTTCCCGGCCAGAACGATAACGGCGCAAGAGCGTCACGGGGAGCCAAACATGCTGGAAAAGCTGTTCCAACTCAAGGCACACAACACCAATGTGCGCACCGAGATCCTGGCGGGTATCACTACCTTCCTGACCATGGCCTACATCCTCTTCGTCAACCCGAGCATCCTCGGTGAGACGGGCATGGATAAAGGCGCGATCTTCGTCGCCACCTGCCTCGCCGCCGCCATCGGCTCGGCGGTGATGGGCCTGATCGCCAACTACCCGATCGCCCTGGCTCCCGGCATGGGCCTGAACGCCTTCTTCACCTACACCGTGGTCCTGCACATGGGCCACACCTGGCAAGTGGCGCTCGGTGCGGTGTTCCTATCCGCGTGCATGTTCTTCATCATTTCGATCTTCCGCATCCGCGAGTGGATCATCAACAGCATCCCGCTGGCCCTGCGCTCGGCCATCGCCGCCGGCATCGGCCTGTTCCTCGCGCTGATCGCGCTGAAGGAATCGGGCATCGTCGTCGCCAACCAGGCCACCCTGGTGGGCATGGGTGATCTCGCCAAGCCCGCACCGCTGCTGGCAATCCTCGGCTTCATCCTGATCGTCGCCCTGGAAGCGCGCCGCGTGACCGGCGCGGTGATGATCGGCATCCTGGTCGTCACCTTCATCTCCATCGCCATCGGCGTCTCCCAGTTCGGCGGCGTGGTATCGATGCCGCCGTCGCTGGCGCCGACCTTCCTCCAGTTGGATATCAAGGGCGCGCTGGACATCGGCCTGTTCAGCGTGATCTTCGCCTTCCTCTTCGTCGACCTGTTCGACAACTCCGGCACCCTGATCGGCGTGGCCAAGCGCGCCGGCCTGATGGGCAAGGACGGGCACATGCCGAAGATGGGCCGCGCGCTGATCGCCGACAGCTCCGCCGCCATGGTCGGCTCGCTGTTGGGCACTTCCACCACCACCAGCTACATCGAGTCGGCGGCGGGCGTTTCCGCCGGTGGCCGCACCGGCCTGACCGCCATCGTGGTCGCCGTGCTGTTCCTGCTGGCGCTGTTCTTCGCCCCGCTGGCGGGCAATGTGCCGGCCTTCGCCACCGCCCCGGCGCTGTTCTTCGTCGCCGTGCTGATGGCTTCGGGCCTGGCCGAGATCGACTGGGACGACCTGACCGTCGCCGCCCCCGTGGTAGTGACCGCCCTGGCCATGCCGCTGACCTTCTCCATTGCCAACGGCATTGCCTTCGGCTTCATCACCTGGACCGCCTGCAAGCTGCTGTCCGGCCGCTTCCGCGAACTGAACCCGGCGCTGGTGATCCTGTCGATTCTCTTCGTGATCAAGCTGGGCTGGTTCAACGCTTGAGTGAAGGGGGCTGCTGCGCGTCGGCCATACTGCGTTGCCAGGTCAATCCGGAATGCTCATTTACAGCCGTAAACTCCGCTTCCGAATCGACCTGGCGCCTTGTCTGACCTAGCTCGCGAGCCCCGACAGTTTCGAGTTGTCCTTAATGAAAAGCGGCCCAGCGAGTCCGGGCCCCTTGAAGAGCGTTCCCCATGAGCAGTCCGCGTTTCGATCCCTCCCACTACGACAGCCAACTGGCCGACAAGGCCGCACGCCTGCGCGAGCTGCTGGCTCCCTTCGCCGCGCCGGAACCGGAGGTGTTCGACTCGCCCCGTGAGCATTACCGCCTGCGCGCCGAGTTCCGCCTGTGGCGCGAGGGCGAGGCCCGCCACTACGCAATGTTCGAGCAGGGCGACAAGCACACGCCGATCCTGATCGAGGAATTCCCCATCGCCAGCCAGCGCATCAACGAGCTGATGCCGCGCCTGAAGGCCGCCTGGGCCGAGCCGACGCTGGGCCACAAGCTGTTCCAGGTGGAGTTCCTCACCACCCTGGCGGGCGACGCGCTGATCACCCTCTGCTACCACCGTCCGGTGGACGCCGCCTGGCAGGCCGCCGCCGAGAAGCTGGCCGCCGAACTGGGCGTGAGCATCGTTGGCCGCTCGCGCGGCAAGCGTCTGGTGGTGGGACGTGATTACGTCAGCGAGGAGCTGACCGTTGCCGGCCGCACCTTCCGTTACCGCCAGCCGGAGGGCGCCTTCACCCAGCCCAACGGCGAGGTGTGCCAGAAGATGCTCAACTGGGCGTACGAAGCCCTGGGCCAGCGCGACGACGACCTGCTGGAGCTGTACTGCGGCAACGGCAACTTCACCCTGCCGCTCGCCACCCGCGTGCGCAAGGTGCTGGCCACCGAGATCAGCAAGACATCGGTGCACGCCGCACTGGCCAACCTGGCCGACAACGCCGTGGACAATGTCACCCTGGTGCGCCTCTCCGCCGAGGAGCTGACCCAGGCGCTCAACGAGGTTCGCCCGTTCCGCCGCCTGGCTGACATCGACCTGAAGTCCTACGCGTTCGGCAGCGTGTTCGTCGACCCGCCGCGTGCCGGCATGGACCCGGACACCTGCGAGCTGACCCGCCGCTTCGACAACATCCTCTATATCTCCTGCAACCCGGAGACCCTGGCGCAGAACATCACCCAGCTGCACGACACCCACCAGGTCAGCCGCTGCGCCCTGTTCGACCAGTTCCCCTACACGCACCACATGGAAGCCGGCGTGCTGCTGACCCGCCGCTGAGCCCCCGCTACCACCACGGGCCGCCCAACCTAGGGTTGGGCGGCGCCTCCGGGTTCTGCAGCTAGTCTTGCGGAACAACGACAAGAGGCACGCCCATGTCCCGCCTGATCCTTCCCCTGCTGTTCCTGCTGCTGAGCGCCTGTGCCGGCAGCGACCCCGCCGATATCAGCGTCTCCCCCGCCGCCAATGGCCGACAAAGCACCTTCTTCATCCAGGCCGTGCGCGCGCAGGGCCACCGCGAGGATCTGGAGGATCGCTTCGATCTCGCCGTACGCCGCGCGCTGGAAGCCAAGGGCTATGAATTCAAGGAAGGCTCGGGAGAGCTACGGGTGATCTATGCCGTCGGCCTGGACAGCCAGACCGGTATCGTCCAGCGACCGGTGGCGACCAGCGCGGGCGTGATGACCCAGACCCAGTTCACCGATCAGGAACAGGCGCGCCTGGCGCTGCGAATTCTCGACGAGGCTACCGGGCAGGTGCTGTACCAGGCACAAGTGGCGCGCCAGCTGCACGACCCGAAGATCACCCAGCAGGCCGTGGACGAAGGCATCGCCCGCCTGCTGAAGGATTTCCCCGCACAGGCGGGGAACTGAGGATCAGCTGAAGCTCGACGGCGACTTGCGCACGAACTTGATGCTGTACTTGAAGTCGGCCTTGCGCGTGACGCTGATGGCGCGGCGGGTGACGGTGTCGATGGTGATGTTCCAGTTGCCGGTGCTGGGCACCTTGATCTTGGCCGGGAACCGGTCGAAGGCGCCGCCGTGGTACGAATGGCGGCCACCGTTCTTGAAGCTGCGGAAGTTCGCATCGGTCATCAGGCGGATGTTGCAGGTCATGGAACACTCGATGACGACCAGATCGCCTTCGTTGAGGTGTTCACGTTGATGGACGAACTTCATGCTGGCTCCGCTGCTACTACCGCAAAATCAATACGATAGCACGGAGCGGGGTCGGCCCGGCAGCGCCGCTGCTTGCTGGCGACGCCACTCATCCGAACTCACAACCCCTCGAAGTCGGCCTTGCGCTCCTCGGGCTCCGGCTCTTCGCGCACCACCACCTGGCGATTACTCGACTGCCGCTCCAACCAGTAGAGAGCGAAGATCGCCAGCGCCGAAATCACTCCGCGGTAGACCACGCCGGCCAGCTGTGCGTCCCACTCCATGCCCCCTTCGGTCCAGGCGATCAGCAGGCGCGACAATGTCAGGGTCAGTTGCACCAGGATCACCAGGATCAGCGCCGGCCGCACCAGCAGGCGGCGACGCAGGGCAAAGACAAGGAACAGCGCGAGGGCGAACTGATGGCCGCCATAGAACACGCGAGCGTCGCTCACCGACGACGGCTCCATCAGCAACATGCCGCTGAGGTTGGCCATCTCATAGGGACGAATCCAGTAGAGCAATCCCAGGCCACCCCAGACCAGAGCCTGGACCAGCAGGACGAGACGGGCGAAGAGCATCCGATTTCTCCTTGGCCATGCAGCCATTGCCGAGCGTCCAGACCTGCGACCGGGAGTCGCGGACGCACCACCGATCAGCTAAAGACCCCGCACGGCGCGGCAAGTTCGGGCAAGCGCGTCATATGGGGAAACAAACACCGGGTGGGGGCCGGGTACACTGGGGAGTATGCTCAATCGCGTTCGAATTTCGAGGTTCCAACCATGCGCACCCTGCTTCTGCTAACCGCCCTCGTCGCCGGCGCCGCCCAGGCTGCCGAGCCGCTGTCCATCGACGTGCACCGCGATGCCAACTGCGGCTGCTGCAAGGACTGGATCAAGCACCTGGAAAGCAACGGCTTCACCGTCAACGACCACGTCGAGGCGGACATGAGTGCAGTGAAGACCAAACTCGGCGTCCCGCACAGCATGGGCTCGTGCCACACCGGCGTGATCGACGGCAAATTCGTCGAGGGCCACGTGCCGGCAGCCGATGTGCTGAAGCTGCGTGAGCGTGCCGACCTGATCGGCGCCGCCGTGCCGGGCATGCCGATGGGCTCGCCGGGCATGGAAATGGGCGACCGGCACGACGCTTACCAGGTGGTCGGGCTGACCAGGAGCGGTCAGCGCGAAGTGATCGCCGACTACCCGGCACACTGACGCCAGGGCTATCCCTCACCCCTGAGCGCTGGCGGAGGTGGGATGGGGCTTCCGGCGCGCGGGGCACTCTCCAGGTTCCCGCGCGGCAATGCTCCGCGAGCAGGATGGGGTGGGGGACTCCAAACAAAAAGGGCGACCATTGGGTCGCCCTTTTTCATTCACACACTCGTCATTCGGCTTTGGCCGGCAACAGCCCGTCGGCACGGAACATCGCCTTGATCCCCCGCACGGCCTGACGCAGGCGATCACGGTTCTCGATCAGGGCGAAGCGCACATGGTCATCGCCGTAGTCGCCGAAGCCGATGCCGGGCGATACGGAGACCTTGGCGTCCTTGAGCAGCTTCTTGGCGAACTCCAGCGAGCCCAGGTGCGCATAGGGCTCGGGGATCTTCGCCCAGATGTACATGGAGGCCTTGGGGTTCTCCACCATCCAACCGGCTTCGTGCAGACCTTTCACCAGCACATCGCGGCGCTTCTGGTACTGGTCGGCGATGTCGCGCACGCACTGCTGGTCGCCTTCCAGCGCAGCGATGGCCGCCACCTGCAGCGGGGTGAAGGTGCCGTAGTCGTGGTAGCTCTTGATCCGCGCCAGGGCCGAGACCAGCTCCGGGTTGCCGACCATGAAGCCGATGCGCCAGCCGGCCATGTTGTAGCTCTTGGACAGGGTGAAGAACTCCACCGCGATGTCCTTGGCGCCGGGTACCTGCATGATCGACGGCGCCTTCCAGCCATCGAAGGTGATGTCCGCGTAGGCCAGGTCATGCACCACCAGCACGTCGTAGCGCTTGGCGAGGTCCACCACGCGCTCGAAGAAGTCCAGCTCCACGCACTGCGCGGTGGGGTTGGAGGGGAAGCCGAGGATCATCATCTTCGGCTTGGGAATCGATTCGCGGATCGCCCGCTCCAGCTCGTTGAAGAAGTCGATCCCCGGCACCAGCGGCACCGAGCGCACCTGCGCGCCGGCGATCACCGCACCGTAGATGTGGATCGGATAGCTGGGGTTGGGCACAAGAATGGTGTCGCCGTGGTCCAGGGTGGCGAGCATCAGGTGCGCCAGGCCTTCCTTGGAGCCGATGGTGACGATGGCTTCGGATTCCGGGTCGATCTCGACCTCATAGCGGTCGCGGTACCAGTGCGAGATGGCGCGGCGCAGGCGCGGAATGCCACGGGAAGTGGAGTAGCCGTGGGTGTCTTCGCGCTGGGCGACCTGGCAGAGTTTCTCGACGATGTGCGGCGGCGTGGCCCCGTCCGGGTTGCCCATGGACAGGTCGATGATGTCCTCGCCACGGCGGCGGGCGGCCATCTTCAGTTCGGCGGTGATGTTGAAGACGTAGGGGGGCAGGCGATCGATGCGCGCAAAGCGACGAGCTGAACGGGGTTCAGTCATGGTGTCCTCTGATTAACGTAGGCGCCCGGAACCGTCCGAGCGACGCCGGCCACTGCGGTGGCCTGGAAAGCACGGCGCTGTGACCTGCGCTTTCTTGTCGGCGAACATATAGCTCGCTAGGCTGGCTGTCGAGTTTTTCTTTACGCCGCTCAAGAGCGGCATCTGGAGGCCCATGTCCGCGCAACAGTACTGGCAGCTCGACGTCTTCGCCGACCAACCGCTCACCGGCAACGGCCTGGCGGTGTTCCCCGACGCCCGCGGCATACCCGCCCAGACCCTGCTGGCGCTGACCCAGGAACTGCGTCAGTTCGAGTCGATATTCCTGTTCCCCTCGGCCACGCTGGACACCTATTCGGCGCGCATCTTCACCGTCGACGAGGAACTGCCGTTTGCTGGCCACCCGGTCCTGGGAGCCGCTGCTCTGCTTCACCACCTGCACCAGCGCGGAGAGGAAGAACACTGGACGCTGGAGCTGCCGGCGAAAGCCGTGAAGGTTGCCACCCGCCGCCGGGGCACAGGCTTCCACGCCGAGATGAACCAGGGCACGGCTGATTTCGGCACCGTGCTGGATGACGAGGCGCGCCGCTGGTTCGCCGAAGCCTTCTCGCTGAACGCCGCGGACCTGGCCGACTATCCGGCGGCCGTGGTCAGCACCGGCCTGCCCTACCTGCTGCTGCCAGTGCGCAGCGAAGCAATGGGCCGCGTGCGCCAGCGCACGGATCTGACGGCCGAGCTGGCAAAACTCAACGCCGCCTTCGTCTTCGTACTGGATGTGGATAATCGCGAGGGCCGCACCTGGGACGGCGCCGGGATCATCGAGGACGTTGCCACCGGCAGTGCTGCCGGCCCTGTCGCGGCCTACCTGGTGGAGCTGGGCAAGGCGCGCCGCGGCGAGTTGTTCCAGCTGTCCCAGGGCCGCTTCGTGGGCCGCCCCAGCCGTCTCGACGTGCAGGTCGGCCAGGACGACGAAGTCCGCGTCGGCGGTGATGTCCAGTTGCTTGCCCGCGCCGAACTGCTGCATCGATTCGCCTGACCACTGGATAGATCGGCAGTACAGAGAGACAAACCTGGAACATCATCCCAGGAATCGTCTGATCAATATTGAGGAATCGCCTTCCTCTAAGACTCCGATCAGGTCCGGATAATCGCGCTGACTATTTCGGAGCGCCTCGCGGCGCACCTTCCAGCAGATTTTCAGGACGCCTTTCATGTTGAATCTTTCCAATTACCGCCGCGTCGCCGTTGTTGGCGGAGGAAGCGCTGGATGGTTCGCCGCGCTCGAGCTCAGGAAACTCTTTCTCGATCAGGTCGAGGTTGTCCTGGTCGAGTCCGAGACACTGGGCATCATCGGTGCAGGCGAGGGCAGCCTGCCCAATTTCAATCGCGCACTCGATCGCTATGAGATCGACCGTGCCGAGTTCATGCGCGAGACCCGTTCGACCTACAAGCTGGGACTGACGCTGGAAGGCTGGCGTACCGGGAAAAAGGACGACATCTTCTTCCACCCTTTCTCGTTCCACAGCGATGGCGTGGACCTGAATGCCTGGATCGAGCCAAACGGCAGTTATCCACTGGCCTCCATCCTCCTCAACCAGGACCTGCAGCTTCATCACTTCCCCGATGCGTGGCGCCTCTACCGTGAAGGGGCCAGCCAGCAGCAGGCCGAAGCTTATCTGCAGGAGCAACTGAAGCTATATGCCGTGCCACCGATGGCCTTCCATTTCGACGCGCGGAAACTGGCGGAATACTTGCGTGAGGTTGCCCTCAAGCGCGGGGTGAAGAGGGTTAACGCGCGGGTAGAGTCAGTGCGCCTGAACGAGCGTCGGCATGTAACCCACCTGATTCTGGAGAATGGGGAGCTCGAGGTCGACTTCGTCATCGACGCCTCCGGCCTGCACCGCTTGATCATCGACAAGGCCCTGCACTCGCCCTGGGAGTCCTACTCCGATCACCTGCTGCTGAACCAGGCATTGCCTTTCTTCATCCCCGCACAAGGCGCGCACCCTTCGCTGGTCACCCGCGCAATCGCGATGAAGAATGGCTGGATGTGGTGCATCCCGACTCAGGACCGACTTGGCGTCGGCTATGTCTACAGCAACCAGCACACCGACAAGGAAGGCGCCCTGCGCGAAGCCCAGGCGTACTGGGGGAGGGAGATTGAGCCGGTCAACCACTTCGCCTTCTCAGCGGGCCACTTCAAGGAGGTATGGATCGGCAACGTCATGGCCGTCGGACTATCCTCCGGCTTTGTCGAGCCTCTGGAAGCCACGTCCATCGGCCAGACACTCGTCCAGCTTGCCCGGTTCAACCAAGTGGTCAGCGCCTGCGATGGCCTCATTCCGCAGCAGCTGATTGATCAATTCAACCGTGACATCACCCGCCACTGGGACGGCATTCGCGATTTCCTTTTCCTCCATTACGACACGCCACGCCAGGATACCGAGTTCTGGAAGGCGGCAAGCAGTGCGACGCCCCCTTCCACCTACGCAGAGCTCAAGCGGACGTTCGCTCTTCGTCCACCTCGCGACGTGGATCTCGAGCCCTATCGCGGCGGTACCTTCAGCCTTTTCGGACCTACCAGCTGGATGTCTGTGGCTGCGCCACTAGGCGTTCTGACCCGAAAGGCAACAGCTGCGGACCTGGTGCCACTGTCGAAGGAGCAACGATGGAACATCGGTGAGTTCCTCGCCAAGGTAGAGCCGCGCATGACCGCGGAAGCTGCCATGTCGATCTAAGGACCAGCCCCGCGATACCGGCTCCTCCAGGACTAGCATGGAGCCGCCGAGCCACTCTGCTGTGCCGTCGCAGAGTGGCAGCGCGAATTGTCTTTGCACTTCTTGCGGCGCTCTTATGAGAAATCCACGCCCCACGCTGATTCATGCCGGAACTACCGAGCCGCGCGCGCGCAGAATCCCACGCCACTCAATATCGACAGGGAAATTGCTTCCGGCAGCGCACCGGAGCACGTCTTGATCCGGCTGACAGATCGGAGCCCATGCCATGGCCAATATGCATCTCTCCCAGGCACCTTTTGTGGATAACGCGGCACCTTGCCAAACGACTGGAGACGGCATGCAACCGCTTCGGCACGCCGAACCGGAGCGTCGCACTCCCCGCCGACGAACTAGCGAAACCGGACTAGTTCTCCGTCCACTCGCAAGCAACTTCGGGCAGCACGACACGTACACACTGTCCCGAATTAATTCCTATAATTATCAAGAGCTTTTCATCACTTAAATTCCGGAAAGTCTTACACGCACTGTAAGCGCCCTGCTCTCTTCATTTCCGCGTCGAATACGGATGATTGCGGGGTACCCGGAGTGCCGCACCGCACTCCATCCAGTAGCACTCCAGGAAGCCAATGATGTTGAATTTATCCAACTGCCGCCGAGTCGCCGTAGTGGGCGGAGGAAGCGCCGGGTGGTTCGCCGCACTCGAACTAAGGAAGCTCTTTCTCCACAAAGTGGAAGTCGTCCTGGTTGAGGCAGAATCGCTGGGCATCATTGGTGCCGGCGAAGGCAGCCTGCCTAATTTCAACCGCGCGCTGGAACATTACGGGCTCGACCGTACCGAATTCATGCGCGAAACCCACTCCACGCACAAGTTGGGACTGGCCTTGGAAGGCTGGCGCAGCGGCGCTCCAGATGACATTTTCCTGCATCAGTTTTCCTACAGCCATGACGGTGTCGACCTGACGTCATGGGTCGAGCCCAACGGCAGCTACCCCCTGGCCTCGATACTGATCAACCAGGGCTACCAGCTACAGCACTACCCGGCCACCTGGAAGATGTGGCAAGAAGGAGCCAGTCAGGCCACCGCGGAGGCCTTTCTCCAGAGTCTCCCCGCCAAGACGCCCATGGCCTACCACTTCGACGCCCGCAAGCTGGCCTCCTATCTGCGAGATATCGCGATCAAGCGAGGGGTACAGCACATCAACGCAACCGTCGAAAGTGTGCGCCTTGACGAAAAAAGGCATGTCACCGCACTGGTATTGCCTGATCGCGAGATCGAAGTCGATTTCGTCATCGATGCCTCTGGTCTGCATCGACTGATCATCGGCAAGACGCTGAATGCGTCCTGGCAGTCTTATGCAGACCATTTGCTGTTGAACCGGGCGCTCCCCTTCTTTATCCCCTCACAGACGGAACACCCACCGCTGGTCACCCGCGCTATCGCCATGAAACATGGCTGGATGTGGTGTATTCCAACCCTTGAGCGCCTGGGTGTGGGTTACGTGTATTGCGACCGGTACACCGACAAGGAGGCGGCAGTAAAAGAAGTCCAGGACTACTGGGGGATGGACATCGAGCCGGCCAACGACTTCGCCTTTGAGCCCGGACACTACGACCAGGTGTGGCTGGGCAATGTCATGGCCGTCGGCCTCTCCTCCGGATTCGTCGAGCCGCTGGAGGCAACCTCCATTGGTCAGACACTGGACCAGCTCGCGCGCTTCGGCGAATTGATCTTCGCCTGCGACGGCATCATTCCGCAGCAACTGATCGACCAGTTCAATCATGAGATCGGACGCTACTGGGATGGCATTCGAGACTTCCTGTTCCTGCACTATGACACCCCGCGCAACGACACCGCGTTCTGGCGTGCGGCGAGCAATGCAGCGGCACCCAGCACATACAAAGAGCTCAAGCGAACCCTCGCCCATCGCCCGCCCCGGCTGATGGATATGGAGCAATACCAGGGTGGACCGTTCCGTATGTTCGGCGTGCCCAACTGGATGTCGGTGGCAGCTCCGCTAGGCATTTTGTCCCGAGAAGCGACGGCCTTGGATCTGCGCTCCCTGTCGCAGGAAAAGCGACAGCGCCTGGGCAGCTTCCTCGCCAAGGTAGAAAGCCGCATGAAGGCAGAGAGCGGCGCCTCCAACTAAGCCGGACGGACGCCACACTCGCCAGCACCAGAACGTTGGACGTTGCCTGTCTCGCAGGGACGTCCAACGTACTGAGCGATCGCCTGCCCGCTCACGCCACCCCAGCAATGCCTGAGATCAAGCGCAATGCCTCACTCGCCATTTCTTCTCCAGCTGCTGGTCATACTGGCCGTTTCCCGCTTGTGCGGCCTGTTGCTAGGGTTACTGAAACAACCCACCGTGATCGGTGAAATGGCCGCTGGAATAGTGCTGGGGCCGATCGTGTTCGGTGCGCTGTTCCCGGCGCAGCACGCCGAGTTGTTCGAGCCCCATTCGCTTTCGGCGCTGTCCTCCCTGTCACAACTGGGGCTGGTACTGTTCATGTTCGTCGTCGGCGCCGAACTGCGCACGCCCGATGGTGCACGTGCCCAACTCAAGTCAGCCAGCCTGGTGGGTATCCTCAGCGTCCTGGTACCAATGGTTCTCGGCTTTTTCGCGTCCGCCCTGCTCCATTCCTCCCTGGCCCCGGCCGGAGTAGGTTTCTGGCCCTTCGCGCTGTTCATGGCGGCAGCCATGTCGATTACCGCCTTCCCTGTCATGGCGCGCATCCTGAAAGAGCGCGGCATGACCCAGACACCCATGGGGCGCCTGTCGATGGCATCGGCGGCTATCGCTGACGTGCTTGCCTGGATCATGCTCGCCGCGGTCGTCGCACTGACCGGAATCGATGGCTCTACCGCCATCGTAAAGACGACACTCGGCCTGGTCGTTCTCGTGGCCGTCATCTTTATCCTGTTCAAGCCATTGTGCGCATGGCTGCTGCGGACCTACGTGAAGGACGGTTGCCCTGGATTGATGATGCTTTCGGTCCTGGCCGGCGGTGCGATAGGCTGCGCCGCTTTGACCCAGTGGCTGGGCGTCCACGCTGTGTTCGGCGCCTTCCTGTTCGGGGCCTGCCTGCCGCGGGATGATCGCCTGCTGAAAACGCTGGTCGAACGCCTGGAGTTTCCTGCGCTGGTCCTGTTGATGCCCGTGTTCTTCGCGATTGCCGGACTCAGCACCACCACCGACGCATTCACTCCGACTCATATCGGAGCCCTGATACTGGTTATCCTGGTTGCAGTCGCCGGCAAGGTACTGGGTGGCGCTGCGGGAGCTCGCGCTGGCGGACTCGCCTGGCGGGACAGCTTTGCAGTTGGCTCGTTGATGAACGCCCGTGGCCTGATGGAACTGATCGTCATGAAAGTTGGGCTCGACGCAGGCCTGATCGGCCCCGAGATGTTCACCATGTTGTTGGTGATGGCGATTCTGACCACTGCCATGACCGCCCCGTTACTCAGCCTGTTCAGTGCATCCGCCCGACTTCCCTGAACACAGAACCGACTGGAGTGCCGCAGGGCAGATCGGGCTCAGGCGAATCGCGCAGACTTGGCATCGGCCACACGACTGAGCGATATCAGTGCATCCTGAGCTCAGTCCAACGCCTCGCCTGACGATCGGGCTGGCGGCAAACGCCTCCCAAGACAACACTCAACCCACTTATTCGATGGAGATGCCGCCATGCTCTGGCGCAAAGGACGACGCAGCGACAACGTAGTGGATGCCCGCGATGAAACCGGCGGAGGCATGGGCGGTGGCGGAGGCATGCGCATCGGCGGGCGTGGACTGAGTCTGGGCGGCGTGGCTATCGTCGTGGTGATCGGCCTGCTCTCCGGACAGGACCCGATGACCATCCTCGGCTCGCTGCTCGGTCAGATGGATGTTTCCCAGCAACAGGCACCGGGCCGCCCAGTGCAGGGCAAGCCGGCCACCGGCGCCGACCCGCAGGTGGAATTCGTCCAGTCGATCCTCGGCGATACCGAAGACACCTGGGGCGAGATCTTTGCCCGCAGCAACCAGCAGTACGAGCAACCCAAGCTGATCCTGTTCAACGGCGGGGTGAACTCGGCCTGCGGCTTCGCTTCCTCGGCGGTCGGCCCCTTCTACTGTCCCGGCGACCACCGGGTTTACCTCGACCTCGGATTCTTCCGCGAGATGGAGCAGAAGTTCTCCGCCGCCGGCGACTTCGCCCAGGCCTACGTGATCGCCCACGAAGTCGGGCACCACGTGCAGAACCTGCTGGGTATCTCCGCCAAGATCAACGCCGCACGCCAACGCGGCGCGCGCATGGAGGGAGCCAACGGCCTCTCGGTGCGCCAGGAGTTGCAGGCCGACTGCTTTGCCGGCGTCTGGGCCAACCATGCCCAGCAGCGCCTGAACTGGCTGGAGCCGGGCGACGTGGAAGAAGCGCTGAATGCTGCCAATGCCATCGGCGACGACCACCTGCAACGCCAGGCACGCGGCACAGTGATGCCCGACTCCTTCACCCACGGTTCCTCCGCGCAGCGTGTTCGCTGGTTCAAGCTCGGCTTCGAAAGCGGCTCGCCGGGCAAGTGCGATACCTTCAAGGCGCAGACGCTGTAAGGCACCGAGACGTATCGGCTTGGAGTCTGCGCCTAGAAACTGCGGCTTAACGCGCTCACGAACAGCACTGGATCCACAGGTTTAGGCAGGAAGTCCAGCACGTTCAGGGGCGGCTCCAAGCGCGATTCACCGAGCGGCATCGGCGCGGACAGGACGATGATGGGCAGAAAGCTGCCGCTCCGGTTCAGTTCGCGAATGAACGCAAGTCCGGGGCCATCGGGCTCCAGGCCCAGGCCGCTGACCAGCAGGTCGAGGGCCGACTCATCGCGGAGAATGCGGCGCAATGCCTCCGCTGCACTGCTGGCCGTCACGCAGCGCATTCCGGCGCCCTCCACCAGCCGGCGAAGCCGGGCCAGCGCGGCGCGATCATTGTCCACCACCAGGATCACCGGCTTGCGCGGTGCCACGGAGGCGATATCGCGCAGCGCTTCAAGTTCGTCATCATCGAGGGAATGGCGGTTGATCATGGCGCGATACGACCAGTAGAGGCACGGTGCCATTATCTTAGATGGCAACACGTCTTTATTCCTGCCGGACCAAGGTTGGGGCGATGTATGGGCAAGCCGGGCGGACAAAAAAAGGGCCGCAACGCGTGCGGCCCTGGAAATACGCCGGTCATGCCGGCGTCGTGGGATTTCAGCCGGCCTTCGCCAAGCCTGCCTGGCCCAGGCGCTCGGCGATCTCGCCGAGGATGGCTGGATCATCGATGGTCGAAGGCGGCACGTAGCTTTCGCCGTCGGCGATCTTGCGCAGTACGGCGCGGAGGATCTTGCCCGAGCGGGTCTTCGGCAGCCGCTTCACCACCACCGCACGCTGGAAGCAGGCCAGTGCGCCGAGGCGCTCGCGCACCAGCGCCACCAGCTCACGCTGCAGGTGGCCCTCGGTGACCTGTACGCCGTCCTTGAGCACCACCAGTCCCACCGGTACATGGCCCTTGAGGTCGTCCTGCACGGCGATCACCGCGCACTCGGCGACAGCATCGTGCAGCGCCAGCAACTCCTCCATCTCACCGGTGGACAGGCGGTGACCGGAGACGTTAATCACGTCGTCGGTGCGCCCCATGATGTAGACGAAGCCTTCCTCGTCCACGTAGCCACCGTCGCCGGTGTGGTAGTAGCCGGGATAGGTCTTCAGGTAGGCCTGCAGGTAGCGCGGATGATCGTTCCAAAGCGTCTGCGCACAACCGGGGGGCAACGGCAGGGCGATGACGATGGAGCCCTGTTCGTTCGGTCCCAGCAGTCGGCCTTCGTCGTCCACGACCTTCACGTCGTAGCCGGGCACCGCGCGGTTGGTGGAGCCGGCGCGCAGGTCGTGGTCGCCATGGCCCGTGCAAGGCGCCGTCACCGGCCAGCCGGTCTCGGTCTGCCACCAGTGGTCGTGCACCGGTTTGCCGGTCAGCTCCTCGAGCCAGTGCTGGGTGGTGCTGTCGAGCTTCTCGCCGGCCAGGAACAGGTGCCGCAGCGAGCTCAGGTCATGGCGCTTGAGCAGCTCGCCCTGCGGGTCTTCCTTGCGGATCGCGCGGATCGCCGTGGGCGCGCAGAACAGGCTGTTGACCTTGTGCTCCTCGATCACCCGCCAGTAGCTGCCGGCGTCCGGCGTGCGTACCGGTTTGCCCTCGTAGAACACCGTGGTGCAGCCGTTCATCAAGGGGCCGTAGACGATCAGCGAGTGGCCGACCACCCAGCCGACGTCGGAAACGCCCCACCAGACATCCCCCGGCTGCAGACCGAAGATGGTCGGCAGCGCATAGCTCAGCGCCACGGCGTGGCCGCCGTTGTCACGCACGATGCCCTTGGGTTTTCCCGTGGTGCCGGAGGTGTACATGATGTACAGCGGGTCGCCGCTGGCCACTTCCACCGGGTCAGCCGGCTGCGCGTGGACCAGTGTCTCGCGCCAGTCCAGGTCTCGGCCGGCGCGCAGCTCGGCCATCGCCTGCGGACGCTGCAGCACCAGCACGTGCGCCGGTTGATGGGTGGCCAGTTCCAGGGCCTTGTCCACCAGCGGCTTGTATTCGATGACCCGCTCGAACTCCAGCCCGCAGGAGGCGGTGAGCACCAGCTTGGGCCTCGCGTCATCGATACGCAGCGCCAGTTCGTGCGGCGCGAAGCCACCGAATACCACCGAATGCACGGCGCCCAGCCGGGCGCAGGCCAGCATCGCCATGGCCGCCTGGGGCACCATCGGCATGTAGATGATCACCCCGTCGCCTTTCTCCACGCCGAGCGCGCGCAAGGCGCCGGCCAGGCGTGCGACCTCATCGCGCAACTCCAGGTAGCTGAAGCGCTGCTGGGTCTGGGTCACAGGGGAGTCGTAGATCAGCGCGGCCTGGTGGCCGCGGCCCAGTTCGATCTGCCGATCGAGGGCGAGGTAGCAGGTGTTCAGGCGGCCATCGGCGAACCAACGGTGGCTGCCGTCGGGCAGGGCTTGCAGGGTATCCTGCGGCGCGCGGTACCAGGCCACGCGGCCGGCCTGCTCGGCCCAGAAGGCGGAGGGATCCGCGATGGAACGGTCATGGGACTGCCGGTAACTCATCGTCACTGCCTCTTATTGTTGTTATCGAGGTCGAACAACGAGTATGGACGGGGATCGCGGCCCCACCATCAACCTTTGGTCGTAGTTCCGTCGTCGCCCTGGTAGCAGATCCGGCGCCATTGCTTTTCAGGATTTTTCAGCGAAGCGGCACGTCGGCGGCCGAGGCTGTCTACCACGGGGCTGAAGGAAGAATCGGGCACGGCGCCACCGCATGTCGGCGACCACAGGTCGCACCTGCTACCGCCATATGACAGGACTACACTGAGGGTCCCTTTTCACCTGACTGCACAGGGGTGAGCACCATGAACATCCTCGTCCGTCCGTCCAGCCTCCGCAAAGACCAGCCGTGGGAAGTCTGCCTCGACCAGCAGGCGGTACGCTTCCGCAGCGAGCTCGAGGCGCGAAGTTTCGTCGCTACCCTCGAGGCGCGCCTGAAGGCGCCGCACCAGTTGCCCGAGTTGGTGCAACGCGCCAGTTGATCAGGCGGCGCGCTCGCTGATCTGCCCGCTCAGCCAGCCCAGCACCGCAGCCACCAGGCTGCAGGTGGTGATGACGACCGCCATGGGCAGCGCGGTGCCGTCGTGCAGCGCACCGACCAGCGCCGAGGCGCCGGCCGCTACGGTGAACTGCAGGCTGCCCATCAGCGCCGAGGCGCTGCCCGCGTGGCGGCCCTGGCTGGCCATGGCGCAGGCCGAGGAGTTGGGCATCAGGAAGCCCAGGCTGGCAATGGCGCCGAAGAGAGGAATCAGCAACGGCCACAGGTGCTCGGGCCGGAACAGGGTGATCACCAGCAGTGCGGCCCCGCAACCGAAGTACACCCACACCGCCCGGCGCAGCCAGAATCCCGGCCCGCGATAGCGCAGCAGCCGTGCGTTGACCTGTGCCATCAGGATGAAGCCGGCAGCATTGCTGCCGAAGATCCAGCCATAGTGCTCGGCCGGCACGCCGTAGAGTTGGATGAAGATGAAAGGCGACCCGGCGATGTAGGAGAACATCCCGGCGATGGCCACCCCGCCGGTGAGTGCGTAGGTAATGAAGGAACGGTCGCGGAACAGCGCCCGATACTGCCCCAGCGCGCCCCGCAACGGAGCGCGCGGCCCGGCCGGAATCGTCTCCGGCAGCCACAGCGCGATGGCCCCACCAGCGAGGGCGCTGAACAGCGTGAGCGTCAGGAAGATCGATTGCCAGCCGGACAGGCTGAGCAGCAATCCGCCTCCCAATGGCGCCAGGATCGGCGCCAGCCCCATCACCAGCATCAGTTGCGAGAAGGCCTTGGCGGCGGCGACCGGGTCGCACAGGTCACGCACCACCGCCCGCGAGATCACCATCCCCGCGCAGCCGCCCAGTGCCTGGACGAAGCGCGCGCCGATCAGCCATTCCAGATTCGGCGCGACGGCGCAGGCAACGGACGCCAGGGTAAAGATGCTCACCCCCAACAGCAGCGGGATGCGCCGGCCGACGCGGTCGGCCAGCGGGCCGTAGAGCAATTGGCCGATGGCGAGGCCGGCGAAGTAGGCGGACAGGCTCAACTGCACATGCTCGACGTCGGTACCGAAAGCCTGCGCCAGCGTGGGGAAACTGGGCAGGTAGAAGTCGATGGCCATGGGCCCGAAGGCGCTCAGGGCGCCGAGGATCAGCAGGATGCGGAGGTTCATGGATCACCTGATCACGCCGGGTCGCCGAATGGCGCTGCGCAGCGCGGGCAGTTCGGTGTGGATAACGGGTTGGCGCGCACGGATGGCGCAGCGAAGCCATGCATTGTGGCGAGCGCCGGAAAATTAGCAAGCTCCCTAAGCAACTCCCGGAACAAAGGGAGGGACAGGCCCGGCTGGCGCAGCCGGACCTGTCGGCACCTCAGGCCTCGTGCGCCCCCTCTGCGGCGGGCTTGGCCTTGTTCTTGCGGCCGCTGAGTTTGTCGGCAGCCGACTCCACCAGCATGTAGAACATCGGGATGAGGAAGGTGGCCAGCAGGGTCGCGGCCAGCATTCCGCCGATCACCCCGGTACCGATGGAGTGGCGGCTGGCCGAACCGGCCCCGGTGCTGATGGCCAGCGGCACGCAACCGAGGATGAACGCCAGCGAGGTCATGACGATCGGGCGGAAGCGCAGCTTGGCCGCCTCCAGTGCCGCTTCCATCGGGCCCATGCCCTGCTCTTCGCGGCACAGCACGGCGAACTCGATGATCAGGATGGCGTTCTTCGCCGCCAGGCCGATCAGGGTTACCAGGCCGACCTGGAAGTACACGTCGTTGTCCAGACCACGGATCCAAATCGCCAGGATCGCCCCGAATACCGCGAAGGGCACCGCGGTGACCACTGCCAGCGGCAGGGTCCAGCGCTCGTACTGCGCAGCCAGGATGAGGAACACCAGGATCAGGCCGAAGATGAACGCGGTACTGCCCGAGCCCTGGGTCGCCAGCTCCTGGTAGGCCGAGCCGATCCACGCCAGCGAGTAGTCCTCGCCCAGCACCTGGTCCGCCACCTCCTGCATCGCCGCCAGCGCCTGGCCCGAGCTGTAGCCCGGCGCCGGGCCGCCAAGCAGCTTGGCCGCCGGGAACACGTTGAAGCGCGCGTAGGAATCAGGACCAAGGACGCGCTTGACCGAGACCAGCGTCGACAGCGGCACCAGATCGCCGGTGGAGGCACGCACGAAGACCTGGCTCAGGTCCTCCGGCTTACGGCGGAACTCCGGCTCCGACTCCAGGGTGACCTGCCAGGTCCGCCCGTAGAGGGTGAAGTCGTTGACGTAATAGCTGCCGAAGGTGGACTGCATGGCGGTGAACACGTCGTTGATCGCCACGCCCAGCGAACGCGCCTTGGTGCGGTCCAGATCGATGTAGTACTGCGGCACGTTGGCGTTGAAGGTGGTATTGACCCCCGCCAGCTCCGGGCGCTTTGCCGCGGCGGCGAGGAACTTCATGGTCACCTCCTCGAGCTGCTCGGAGGTGCCGCCGCTGCGGTCCTGGATGTAGGCCTCGAAGCCGCCGGTGGTGCTCATGCCGGTGATGGGCGGCGGGTTGAACGACATGACGACGCCGTCTTCCTGCGAAGCACCCATCTTCATGAATTCATGGGTCAGGTTGCGCGCGTCGGTTTCCGGCGTGGTGCGCTCCTTCCAGTCCTTGAGCGGAACGAAAGAGACCCCGGCGTTGCTGCGGGTGCCGAAGGTTAGGATGTCGAAACCAGCGAAGGTCACCACGTCCTGCACCGCAGGATTCTTCATCAGTTGCTGGGTCACGTCGCCGGTGAGCTTCTCGGTGCGGCTCAGCGAGGCGGCCGGCGGCAGGAAGTAGGCGTTGATCACGTAGCCCTGGTCTTCATCGGGGACGAGCGAGCCAGGTACGCGGCCGAAAAGGACCACCAGCAACGCCACCATTCCGGCGAACAGTACCAGGCCGAGGATGGCGCGCTTGAGGAAGAACTGCACGCCCGCACCGTAACCGTTGGTGGCCCGCTCGAACACCCGGTTGAACCAGCGGAACGGCGCGGCAGGCTCCTTGTGCTCCGGCTTGAGGATCAGCGCGCAGAGCGCGGGCGACAGCGTCAGAGCGACGATGCCGGAAATCACCACGGAAACCGCGATGGTGATCGCGAACTGCTGGTACATCTGTCCGGCCAGACCGCCGAGGAAGCCGACAGGAATGAATACCGCACAGAGCACCAGCACGATGGCGACGATCGGTCCGGTCACTTCCTCCATCGCCTTGATCGCCGCCTCCTTAGGTCCGAGCTTCTCGGTGCGCATGACCCGCTCGACGTTCTCCAGCACCACGATGGCATCGTCCACCACGATGCCGATGGCCAGCACCATGCCGAACAACGACAGCAGGTTGATGGAGAAGCCCAGCAGGTACATGCCGGCGAAGGTGCCGATCAGGGACACGGGAATCGCCAGCACCGGGATCAGTGTGGCGCGGAAGCTCTGCAGGAACACGTAGACGACGATCATCACGAGGATCAGCGCTTCGATGAAGGTGTGGATCACTTCCTCGATGGAGACCTTCACGAAGGTAGTGGTGTCGTAGGGAATCTTGAAGGTGATGCCCTCGGGAAAGCGCTTGGCCAGCGCCGCCATGTGATCACGCACGGCCTGGGCGGTGTCCAGCGCGTTGGCGCCCGGTTGCAGGTAGATGCCGAAGGCAGCGTTCTGCTGACCATTGAGCGAGGTCACCAGGGAGTAGTCCTGCGCCCCCAACTCCACCCTCGCCACGTCCTTGAGCAACAGGCTGGCGCCAGTCTGGTCGCTGCGCAGGATGACGTTCTCGAACTCCTTGGGATCGGTGAAACGACCCTGGGCCGTGGCCATGTAGGTGAAGTCCTGCGGCTCCTTCATCGGCTGCTGGCCGAAGCTGCCGGCGGCGAACTGCGAGTTCTGCTCGCGGATCGCATTCACCACATCCGTGGGCGTCATATTGTACTGCGCCAGCTTGTCCGGCCGCAGCCAGATGCGCATGGAGTAGTCCTTGGAGCCGAACTGGCTGACGTCGCCGACGCCGGGGATCCGCTTGAGGTCGTCGATGACGTTGATCAGCGCGTAGTTGCTGATGAAGATCGGGTCGCGGGAGTTGTCCGGCGAATACAGGGTCACCACCTGCAGGATGTCGGAGGACTTCTTCTCCACCTGCACGCCCTGCCGGCGCACTTCCTCGGGCAGCTTGGCCAGCGCGGCCTGCACCTTGTTGTTGACGTCGATGGTCGCCTGGTCGGGATCGGTGCCGACCTCGAAGTACACGGTCAGACTCATGGCACCGCTGCTGTCGGAGTTCGACAGCTGGTAGATCATGCCTTCGACGCCGTTGATTTCCTGCTCCAGCGGCGCGGCCACGGTTTCGGCGATTACCTGGGAGCTGGCGCCGGGATAGGCCGCGGTCACCGAGACCTGCGGTGGCACGATTTCCGGGTACTGGGCGATGGGCAATGCGCGCATGGCGACAAGGCCGGCGAGCAGGATCACGATGGAAATCACCATCGCGAACACGGGACGTTCAATGAAGAAGCGCGAGATCACGATGAGCGCTCCTTAGGACTGTGCCTGGGCGGGTTGCGGCGCGGGAGCCTGCGGTGCTGCCTCGCTGGCCTTGACCGGTTGGTCGGGCCGCACTTTCGGAATGCCCTCGACGATGACGTGGTCACCGTCATCCACGCCGGCATCGATGATCCAGCGACCGTTCACGGTCTGGTTGGTGGTCACCTGGCGCACACGGGCGAAGCCGTCCTTGTCCACGACATAGACGAAGGTGCCGCGTGGCCCCTGGGCCAGGGCGCGCTCGGGAACGGTCACGGCGGCCTTGCGGGTGATGCCCTTGATCAGCACGCGGACGAACTGGCCGGGAATCAGCTGGTTATCCGGATTGGGCACCACGGCGCGGGCATTTACCGTGCCAGTGCCGGTGTTGACGAAGCTATCGGTGAAGTCGACCACGCCGTCGATGGGGTATTTGCTGCCGTCGCCGAAGCGCAGCTCAGCCGCCAGCTTGCCCCCACTCGGCAGACTCAGCTTGCCGCTCTGCACCCCGTCGCGCAGGCGCGCGGCCTCGGTGTCCGGGTAGGCGAAGTTGACATAGACCGGATCGAGCTGGGTGAGCTTGGTCAGCAGGCTGGAATTGGGGTCGGCGGCGGCCACCAGGCTGCCTTCGGAGCGCACTTCCTTGCTCGCCATGCCGGAGATCGGCGCGGTCACGGTGGTGTAGTTGAGGTCGATCTGCTTGGCCTGCACGTTGGCGCGGGCGGCTTCGACATCGGCCTTGGCCTGCTCGAAGTTGGAGATGTAGCGATCCAGTTCGCTCTCGCTGGCGAAGCCCTTCTTCTGCAATTCACGGATGCGCCGCAGGTCGCGGTCGGTCTGGCGGTAACGCGCCTGGGCCTGGGCCAGCGAGCCCTGGGCCTGGCCGAGCGCCGCCTGGTATGGGCGTGGATCGATACGGAACAGTACTTGCCCCGCCTTCACCGGCCGACCTTCCTCGTAGGTACGCCGCTGCAGGATGCCGCTGACCTGCGCCCGCACTTCCACCTCGCGATAGCCGGCGGTACGTGCCGAATATTCCAATGTCATCGGTACCGGCGCGCTCTTCGCCACTTCGATGGTCACCGCAGGAGGGGGTGGTGCCGCTGCTGCGGGCTTGTCGTCCGCCCGTACTCCGCTGGCGAACAGGACTGGCAACCCAACGACAACAAGCGCGACGGGCAAACGGCGGGCAAACGGCATGTAACCTCTCCATGGAATTGACTGACGGCGGAACTCAGAAGATCGACGATTGCACGACGTTTACCTACGCCAGTGTCTGTAAAGCACTGTTCGCGCTATAAAATCAGTAAACTGCCCGTCACTCAGTGATCCTAGCCTGTATACCAACAAGCGCCATGAGAAGAACTAAAGAAGATTCGGAACGTACACGCCAGACGATTCTTGACTCGGCTGAGGGCCTTTTTTTCGAGAAAGGCGTCTCCAATACCAGCCTGGAAGAGATCGCTCGCGCCGCCGGAGTTACCCGCGGGGCGGTGTACTGGCATTTCCAGAACAAGGCGCACCTGTTCAACGACATGCTCAACCAGGTTCGCCTGCCACCGGAGCAACTCGCCCAGCGGTTGTCCGGTTGCGATGGCCACGATCCGATCGAGTCGTTGTTCCAGCTCAGCGTGGAGGTCGTCGAGAACCTCGCCCGCGACGAGCAGCGTCGGCGTATCCTCACCATCCTCCTGCAACGCTGCGAGTTCACCGACGAGCTGCGCGACGCGGAAGAGCGCCACAATCATTTCGTTCGCCAGTTCATCGAACTCTGCGAGCAACTGTTCAGCCGCGAGGATTGCCGCACGCGGCTGATGTCGGGCGTGACGCCCAAGATAGCCTCGCGCGCGGTGCACGCCATGATCTTCGGCCTGCTCAGCGATTGGCTGCGCGACCCAGCCCTGTTCGACCCACTGCAGGAAACCCGCGAACTGTTCGACGCCGTGTTCCGTGGCCTGGTGCGCGACTGGCACCCGGCGCTGGCATAAGGGCCGGCAGGACGCCGGCCCGGAAAGGATAAAGACTCAGGCCGCCTCGGCCTCGTAGCCCTCCTCGCGGATCGCCGCGAGGATCGCGCTATCGTCCAGCCGGCTGGCCACCCGAACCTCGCCGGCGCCCAGGTCGACCTGCACGTCCGCCGCAGCGTCCAGCGCCTGTACCGCCTGGGTGATAGCCCTGACGCAGTGACCGCAGCTCATGCCTTTGACAGTGAAGGTATGCATGGAATGTCTCCTCTGATGGGTTGAAGCACTGGATGCAGTCTCGACCTTGCCACGGTGGCAAGGTCAAGCCTCTCTCGTCGACGTCGTCTTGTACTTGTCCTACGTCAGGCTCTAAGCCAAGCTGCGGAAAAAGCTGACACATCGGAGAACGCCCATGCGCCGTTCCCTTCTGCTCGCAACCGCTTTCGTCGCCACCCTGCCCTGGTTCGCCTGCGCCGATGGCATGCCCGACGAACCCGCCGCGCCCGCAACACCCTCGGCTCCGCCAGCGAGCACGCCCGGCTCCTGGCCGGTACCCGACGCCCAGCCAGTGGCCTACGCCGTGCTGATCGTCAGCCGTGAACGGCTGGATACCGGTACCGCCTGCGACATCGACCTCTACGTGCAGGACGAAAAGGTCTCGCGCCTGCAGCCTGAAGGCGAAGTCGCCCTCAACCTGCCACCGGGCGAAGTCTCCCTGCGCCTGCAGACAGCCAACTCCGGCCTCTGCCGCAGCGGCATCCAGCCGCTGCGCGCACAATCCGTCCAACTGCATGCCGGCGAAGTGCGCAAGTTCCGCATCGCCAACAGCGAAAGTGGCCTTTACCTGATGCCGGTCTCCAGCGGCAGTTGATAAAGGGGCAGCTGAAATGCGGCCGCGGATTTGACCTGCGGCAAGATGACAGCGAACGAGGGTTGACCTTACCCTCGTGTCAAGGTTGATGCTATCGGGGAACTTCAGGGAGAAAGCCCCATGAGCAGCGCCAACCCCATCGAACTCGACCTGCCCGTCTCCGGGATGACCTGCGCCAGCTGCGCCGGTCGGGTCGAGCGCGCCCTGCGCAAAGTACCCGGCGTGCAGGAAGCCAGCGTCAATCTCGCCAGCGAACAGGCCCGCGTCCAACTGGCCTCGCCGTCCAGCGATGCAACACTGCCGGCGCTGGTCGCCGCGGTCGAGCAGGCCGGTTATCAGGTGCCGTCCCACGGCCTGGAGTTGGCTATCGAGGGCATGACCTGCGCCAGTTGCGTCGGTCGTGTCGAACGTGCGTTGAACAAGGTTCCTGGCGTGCGCTCGGCCAGCGTCAACCTGGCCAGCGAACGCGCCCACGTCGAGTTGCTCGGCGCCGTGGATACCGCCACCCTGATCAGCGCCGTCGACAAGGCCGGCTACAAGGCCCGTCCGATCGAACCCGACCAGCCTGCTGTGGATCCCGCCGTGGCCCGCCTGGCGCGCGAGCGCTGGTGGCTGGCCGCGGCCATCCTGCTGTCGCTGCCGCTGGTGCTGCCGATGGTGGGCGACTGGTTCGGCCAGCACTGGATGCTCCCCGCCTGGGCGCAATTCCTCCTCGCCACACCCGTGCAGTTCCTCATCGGCGCGCGCTTTTATGTCTCGGCCTACAAGGCAGTGCGCGCCCGCAGCGGCAACATGGACCTGCTGGTCGCCCTCGGCACCAGCGCCGGCTACGGCCTGAGCCTGTACCTCTGGTACGCCGCCGCTCCGGGGCAGATGCCGCACCTGTACTTCGAAGCCAGCGCCGTGGTGATCACCCTGATCCTGCTCGGCAAGTACCTGGAAAGCCGCGCCAAGCGCCAGACCGCCGCCGCTATCCGAGCACTGGAAGCCCTGCGCCCCGAGCGAGCGACCCGTGTGCGAGACGGCATGGAAGAAGACGTCGCCATCGCCGAGCTGCGCCTGGGCGACGAAGTGCTGGTACGCCCCGGTGAGCGCTTCCCGGTGGACGGCGAAGTCCTCGCCGGCCAGAGCCATGCGGATGAAGCCTTGATCACCGGCGAGAGCCTGCCGGTGCCCAAGGACATCGGCGACCCGGTCACCGGCGGCGCCATCAACGGCGAAGGCGTGCTGCGCGTGAAGACCACCGCACTGGGCGGCGAAACCGTGCTCGCGCGGATCATCCGCCTGGTGGAGGACGCCCAGGCCGCCAAGGCGCCGATCCAGAAGCTGGTGGACAAGGTCAGCAACGTGTTCGTCCCGGTGGTGATCGGCATTGCGCTGGTCACCCTGGTCGGCTGGCTGATCGCCGGCGCCGGCTGGGAACACGCACTGATCAACGCCGTGGCCGTGCTGGTCATCGCCTGCCCCTGCGCCCTCGGCCTTGCCACACCGACCGCGATCATGGCCGGCACCGGCGTGGCGGCCAAGCACGGCATCCTGATCAAGGATGCCGAGGCCCTGGAGGTCGCCCACGCGGTGACTGCCGTGGCCTTCGACAAGACCGGCACTCTCACCTCCGGTCAGCCGCGCATCACCAATCTCGCGGCGCCAGGCGACGAAGCCGAAGCCCTGGCCCTCGCGGGCGCCCTGCAACGCGGCAGCGAGCATCCGCTGGCCAGGGCCGTGCTGGATGAGTGTGCCGAGCGCGGGCTCAACCCCGCTGCTGCCGAGGCTACCCAGGCGCTCACCGGGCGCGGCATCCAGGGACGAGTGGGAGACCGCCTGCTCGCCCTGGGCAACCGGCGGATGCTCGACGAAGCGCAGTTGCCACCCGGCGCGCAGGCCGACTCCGCCGCGCAATGGGAAGCAGAGGGCCGCACCTTGTCCTGGCTGATCGAGCGCGAGCCGAAGGCCCGCGTGCTTGCCCTGTTCGCCTTCGGCGACAGCCTCAAGGAAGGCGCCAAAACCGCCATCGACGCCCTGCGTGAACGCGGTATCGACAGCCACCTGATCACCGGCGACAACCGTGGCAGCGCCAAGGTCGTGGCCGATGCCCTGGGCCTGGACGATGTGCACGCCGAAGTACTGCCCGGCGACAAGGCTGCCGTGGTCGGCGCGCTGCGCAAGGAAGGGAAAGTCGTGGCGATGGTCGGCGACGGCATCAACGACGCCCCGGCACTTGCCGCGGCGGACGTCGGCATCGCCATGGGCGGCGGCACCGACGTGGCCATGCATGCCGCCGGCATCACCCTGATGCGCGGCGACCCGCGCCTGGTCCCGGCGGCGCTGGACATCTCCCGGCGTACCTACGCGAAGATCCGCCAGAACCTGTTCTGGGCCTTCATCTACAACCTGGTAGGCATCCCGCTGGCCGCCTTCGGCCTGCTCAACCCCATGGTCGCCGGCGCGGCGATGGCCGCCTCCAGCGTCAGCGTGGTGAGCAACGCCCTGCTGCTCAAGCGCTGGAAACCACAGGATCAGAAATGACCTTGCCGCCCCCGAACCATCGGGGGCGGCCGTTCAAGAGGAATCGGCATGAACATCGGCGAAGCGGCGAAGAAGAGCGGCCTGACCGCGAAGATGATCCGCTACTACGAATCCACCGGCCTGCTCGCCCCCGCCGGCCGCAGCGCCAGCGGCTACCGGCACTATAGCGAGCAGGACCTGCACACCCTGGCCTTCATCCGCCGCTCGCGGGACTTTGGCTTCTCCCTGGAGGAGGTCGGCCAACTGCTCGCCCTCTGGCAGGACCGCCAGCGCGCCAGCGCTGACGTCAAGGCCCTGGCCGCCCGGCACATCGATGAGCTGAACCGCAAGATCGCCGAGCTGAGCAGCCTGCGCGATACGTTGCAGGAGCTGAGCGACCACTGCCAGGGCGACCATCGCCCGGACTGCCCGATCCTCAAGGACCTGGAGTCGGGAGCGTGCTGTCACTGACTATGATTTCAAACGAGCCTCGAGTGCCGCAACGGCACTTTTTGCACCTTCGCAATCTCGCTCCATAGCCAATCGCAGGTAACGCAACCGCTCCTCCTGCCCTCTGCGACTTACGGCCTTTGTGCGACGCGCTAGCTCAAAGTAGGCCTCCGCTTCGAATTCCGCTTGGGTCAGTTCGGGGAGTGGGAAGGCAGCACGCTGATTGTGCACACAAAGGCGGTAGGCAGGAGATTGCATCGGATAATACGCAGCGTGGCGCGGTGCCTGCTCAATGGCTTGCTTCAGGCCCCCCTGCATATCCTGCGGCGCCATCTGTTCCTGGCAGATACTCGGGCCAACCAAGGCCGCTGGCAGGAAATTCTGCTTCGCGCTGCGCATCAGTAGATCGCAGACAGCTTCCTGCTTCTCCGACGGCCCCACCGAGGGAATCCTGAGCGTCATCGCCAGCAAGTACTGGCCAGCGGCATTTCCCTCCTCAGCGGAGCGTCGCAACGCAGGCAACGCCTCCCTGGCGAAGGTCACATAGTTGACGAACTGGGTCTGCAAGGCCGGATCCGTCCCCCCCTGCGTCGTCAGGAGGTCGTAATCCTTGATCGAGCTTTGCGAAAGGGACAGCAACTCGCGCGCCTGCGCCAGGTCGCTGTCACCTGGTGCGGCATGCGCGGCCAACGGTAGCAATGAGAGGAGCCAAGCCGCCGCGGCGAATTTCGAACGCATATCCAGATATCCCTTCCAGAAGATCAAGTCGCGAGTGTGTACCAGGCGCTCGCCCCCGGCAATTCAACCGCTCCGCTTACGCGCTGGCCACCGCCCGGCGACGCCAGATCGATGCCGGCAGCACCGTCACGGCGAGGCCGATGAAGACCAGCACGCAGGCCATCCAGTCCTGGGCGGTGAGGTCTTCACCCAGGAACAGCCAGCCCGACAACAGCCCGGACACCGGCACGGCCAGCGCAAAGGGCGTGACCTGGCTGGCCGGGTAGCGGCGCAGCAGGAAGCTCCACAGGCCGAAGCCGACGGTAGTGGCGAGAAAGGCGATGTAGAGCAGCGCACCTACCCCGTTCAAGCTGATGTTCACGACGGCGTGCTCGATGGCCTCGGGGCCTTCGAAGATCCACGACAGCACCAGCAGTGGCAGCGGCGGGATCAGGCTCACCCAACTGATCAGGCGCAGCATGTCGCTGGCGCCGGAGCGCTTGGTGGCGATGTTGGAGAAGGCCCAGGCAAGTGCGGCGGCGATCACCAGCAGGAAGGCCACCAGGCTGTCGCCCATGGGACGCTCCAGGCCAATCAGCAGCAGGCCGCCGGCGGCCAGCGCCAGGCCGATCAGAGCGCGCGCTCTGGGACGCTCGCCGAGGAAGGCGGCGGCGATCAGCACGGTGAAGAACACCTGGCTCTGCAGCACCAGCGACGACAGGCCCGCCGGCATACCGATATGCATGCCGACGAACAGCAGGCCGAACTTGACCACGCCCAGCAGCACACCGATCTGCACGATGCGCCAGAACGGTGCCGGCAGCGGGCCGCGCAGGAAGATCAGTGGCAACGCCGCCAGGGCGAAGCGCAGGGCGCAGAACAGCAGAGGCGGGAAGTCATGCAGGCCGACCTTGATCACGACGAAGTTGACGCCCCAGATCAAGGTGACCAGCAAGGCGAGGAGAACGTGGCGAAGGGGCATGGCAGAGCGCTCGGGGTGGGATACCGGAAAACTACCAGCCCACGCCTGAAATGTATGGATACAGTTGCGGCCTTACAGTTTTCCGAGATGATCTTCGTGGGATCTTTCATCCCGCCACGTGCACCGGAACGCCAGAGCTCGCGAGCAAGCCCGCTCCTACAAGGGCTCGATACGTAGTTTCGGCCAGCGCGCCGGCCAGTTCTTGGCGGCGAGGCGTGCGCGGTAGATGTCCGGCTTGCCGCGGAAGTGCTCGGTGGGCCTGACGCGCAGTTCCCAGATGTCATCGATGCCCAGCGGCGCCAGTAGTTGCAGGGACTCGTCGCTCAGCCGAACGGCCACAACGGTGCAGACTTCCGGCCAATGGATCATGGCGTCGGCGCAATCTCGGTAGGGCGAGTCGCCGTTGCGCAGATGCATCCGCGCCTGGTTACGCACGGACCAGGGTACATCCGTGCAGACGCCCAGCAGCCGACGCTCCCAGGCGTAATCCGCTTCGGGCTCCAGGCAGTCGGCAGAGAAATACAGCACATCGATATCGCTCAACGGCGTGGGTTCGCCATAGCCATGCAAGGCGTCCCACACCGCGTTGCGCACGAAGCCCGCCGCAATCCAGGCGCCCGCGGGGCCGTGATCCCGCACGACGCGCAGCAGGTGCATGCGTTCAGGTTGCCCGGCGATCAGCGCGAGAAGCTTCCTCTCGCCGGGCGGTGGCATCAGGCCTGCTCCCAAGGCGGAGGCGGTGGCTCGTCGCTCTTCTGCGGGGAATCCTGGGCAGCGCGGCCAGCTTCGCGACGTTCCTGCTCGCGCATGGCGTCGGCGATCTCCCGCAGCACGGAGTCCACATCCGCCTCGTCTTCCGGGTCGTCGAAATGCCCGGTCAACTCGGTATCCGGCAGCAACTTGCCGTCCTCGTAGAGCGCCCACATTTCCTTGGCGTAGTGCGTGTACCTGAGCTCCGGGGCGAAGCGGCCGAAGTAGGCAGCCATGTTGCCCACGTCGCGCTCCAGCATACGGAAGGCGTGGTTGTTGCCGGCGGCATCGACGGCCTGCGGCAGGTCGATGATCACCGGGCCATCCGGGCCGACCAGTACGTTGAACTCCGACAGGTCGCCGTGCACCAGGCCCGCGCAGAGCATCATGACGATCTGGCGGATGAGGAATTCGTGGAAGTCGCGGGCCAGCTCCGGCTCCATCACCACGTCGTTCAGACGCGGCGCGGCGTCACCGTCTTCGTCGGCAACCATCTCCATCAGCAGTACGCCGTCAAGGAAGTCGTAGGGCTTGGGCACCCGCACTCCGGCGTTGGCCAGGCGGAACAGCGCAGCCACCTCGGCGTTCTGCCAGGCGTCTTCCTGCTCCTTGCGGCCGTACTTGGTGCCCTTGGCCATGGCGCGCGCCTGGCGGCTGTTGCGCACCTTGCGGCCTTCCTGGTACTCGGCGGCCTGGCGGAAGCTGCGCTTGTTCGCTTCCTTGTAGACCTTGGCGCAGCGCAGCTCTTCGCCGCAGCGCACTACATAGACCGCTGCTTCCTTGCCGCTCATCAGCGGCCGCAATACTTCGTCGATCAGGCCGTCTTCGATCAACGGCTCTAGGCGTTTCGGGGTCTTCATCGGGCTTCCTGGCGTACCTCTCTGGGGCGCTGCGCTCCTTATACGGCAATCATCGACAACCGCCCAGTACGATCAGGGCTCAGGCGGCGTCAACTCGATACTTTCGGTCACGGCATCTTCCAGGCGCTGCAGTTCCAGCCCCAGCGCTTCGTCACTGTCGGCGTAACGCTGGGCAATGTTGGCAAAGCCTTCGGCGACTTCCCCGAAAGCCTCCACCACGCGCGGGTCGAACTGGCTGCCGGCGCCGGCCTTGATGCGCTCGGCGGCTTCGTCCGGGGTCAGCGAGGTGCGATAGGCATGGCGGCAAGTGAATTCGTCATAGCAATCGATCAGCGAGAGCATCCGCGCGCCCAGAGGAATCTGCTCGCCAGCCAGGCCCGCCGGGAAGCCGCTGCCATCCCAGTGCTCGTGGTGGCTGTAGGCGATTTCCTTGGCGAAACGCAGGAAATCCGCCGGGGAGCCCAGCTTGCGCTCGGCCGCCGCCAGGGCATCTCGACCAACGGTGGTGTGGCTTTCGAGAATCAACCGGTCGGCCTCTTCCAACTGGCCGGGGCTGTGCAGGATTCGGTCGGGCACGGCGACCTTGCCGATGTCGTGCAGCTGCGCCGAGCGCACCAGCAACTCGATGTTCTCCACTGACAGCTCGGCGGCGAACTCGCTGTGCAGCGACAGCGCGCTGCCCAGCAGGCGCATGTAGTGCTCGATGCGCACCAGGTGGTTGCTGTGGGGGTTGTCGCGCAGGTCGCAGAGGGTCGCCATGGCTTCCAGGGTGGCGTCCTGGATGGCCTGCAGCTCGCGGGCGCGGCGACGCACCTCGAGTTCCAGGTACTCGCTCTTGTCGCGCAGGAAATCGGAATTGGCTTTCAGATTCAGGTGCGCGCGGATGCGCGCCAGGGTCACCGGCGGGCTGATCGGCTTGGTCAGGTAGTCCACCGCCCCCAGGTCCAGGCCCTTCTGCTCGTCGGCGGGGCTGACCATGCCGGTAAGGAAGATCACCGGGATGTCGCGGGTCAGCGGGTCGGCCTTGAGCTGGCGGCAGACTTCGTAGCCGTCCATCTCCGGCATCATGATGTCGAGCAACACCAGGTCCGGGCGCGGATCGCTCTGCATCAGGCGCAGCGCCTTCGGCCCGCTGGCGGCGACGCGCACCTGGTAACGGTCCATCAGCAGTTCGCTCATGAGCATCAGATTGTCCGGCTGATCATCCACCACCAGGATCATCTCCTGCTCCGGCCGGTCCAGCATGCTATCCATCGCAACTCCTCGCATCGGTCAGATTCGTGACATGCCATGGGGGATCGGACCACCGCCCTGTCCGCGTGTTCCTGTCCCGCATTTCCCTATCTGCCACTTCATATACGGATATCGCGCTCCCTCGCGAGATTCACCAGACTCTCCAGGGCCCGCTCGAACTCGAAGCGCCGCACGCTCGTGGCGATGCCCTCATAGCCCTCATTGAAGACGCTGCGCAGCAGGCTTGCACGTTCGCCGAGCAACCTCCCTGCGCGCGGGTCGTCGGCGGCCAGCAGGTGCGCCAGGCGCCGGCAGACCTGTTCGACCTCGGCGTCGTTGCCGCTCTCCAGCAGCGCAGGCGCCGCCGCCGCTGCCGGCAGCATGGGCACCGGCAGCGGTTCGTGGCTGATGTTCTGCAGACTCAGGCTGGCCGAGTCGTCGACCCGCCCCATGGGCAGCCGGCACCAGAACAGGCTGCCACGGTTCGGCTCGCTCTCCACGCCGACGCTGCCGCCCATCGCCTCTGCCAGTTTCCTGCAGATCGCCAGGCCCAGGCCGGAGCCGCCGTAACGGCGGGTGATCGAGCTGTCCGCCTGCTGGAAGGATTCGAACAGGCGCTCCTGCTGCGGCTCGGAGATGCCGATGCCGGTATCGCGGAAGGCGAAGTAGAGCTGCAGGCTGTCTTCGTCCTCGTCCTCCAGGCGGACGATCAGCACCACCTCGCCCTGCTCGGTGAATTTCAGTGCGTTGTTGCCGTAGTTCATCAGGATCTGCCGCAGGCGCAACGAATCCCCCACCACCTGGGCGGGCACCCGCGGGTCGATCTCGCAACGCACCGCCAGGCCCTTGCTCGCGGCGCGGATGTTGAACAGGTCGAACAGCTCGCCGAGCAGACGCTCCAGGTCGAAGGGGATGTGCTCGAACTCCAGCTTGCCCGCTTCCACGCGCGACAGGTCGAGGATGTCGCTGATCAGCTCCAGCAGGTACTGGCCCGAGCCCTGGATCTTGCCCAGGTAGTCCACCTGTTGCGGGTCCAGGGTGGTCTCCTGGAGCAGGTGCGCCAGGCCGATGATGATGTTCAGCGGCGTGCGGATCTCATGGCTCATGTTGGCCAGGAAGTCGCTCTTGAGCTGCGCCGCCTCTTCCGCCAGGTCGCGGGCCTCGGCCAGCGCCAGTTCGGTGGCCTTGCGCGCGGTGACGTCGCGGCTGACGCCGACCAGGCCGAGCAGCCGCCCGTGGTCGTCGTGGAAGGCACTGCGCAGGGTATCGAAGAGCACCCGCCGGCCATCCGGATAGACCACCCAGCCTTCGCTGGCATAGGGCTCGCTCTCGTTGAGCGCCTGGCGGTCGCGCTCCTGCCGGCCGGCGCCGGCCGCGCGGCTGAACATCTGCTGGTCGCTGCGCCCGACGATGTCCTCCGGCGCGCGCCCCAGGCAGTCGGCGAAGGCCTGGTTGACCCCCAGGTAACGGCCCTGGGTGTCCTTGAACCAGATCGGGTCGGGGATCGAGTTGATCAACGCCAGCAGAGTGCTGCGCTGGCGCCGCTCCTCTGCTTCGGCGCGCGCGCGCTCGGCCACCTGGATCGACAGCCGGCGGTTCCACACCAGCACGAAGGTCAGCAGGGCCAGCACGCCCACAACCCAGGGCCAGGCGATCTGCAGCAGGTGCATCCAGTCGAAGACGTCCAGCGACGGCAACCAGCGCGCCTGGATCGCCTCCTGCTCATTGCGGGTGATGTTGTTCAGTGCGCGGTCCAGCAGCGGCACCAGCGGCTCCAGCTCCTTGCGCGTGGCGAAGCGCACCTGGCTATTGCCCAGCCCGCTATCGCCGCGCACTTCCATGTTGGACAGGCCGAGCTGCTCGATCAGGAAGGTCGAGGTGATGAGGTTGCCCACATAGGCATCGGCCCGCCCGATGGAGACGGCCTTGAGCGCGCTGGGCGAATCCTCCGCCAGCACGAAGTCGATCCCCGGCACCGCCTTGGCCAGCAGCTCATGGACGGCATAGCCCTGCTCCACCGCGACCCGGCGGCCGGACAGGTCGTCCAGCGTGCGGATGGTGCTGTCGCGCCGGGCGAAGATCAGGCTGCTGGTGGTGACGTAGGGCTGGGTAAAGCTCAGGAAGCGCTGGCGCTCGTCGGTGGCCGCCATGGACGGCAGCAGGTCCACCTCGCCTGCCTTCACCGCGGCCAGCACCTCTTCCCAGGTGTTGTACAGCACCGGCTGGACCTTCATGCCCAGGCGCTCGGAGATCAGCTGCAGGTAGTCGGCGCTGATGCCATGGAACTGGTCGAACTCGTCGATCACCTCGAACGGCGGCCAGCCGGCGCGGAACAGGCCGACACGGATCGGCTCGTGGGCCGTGACGAAGGCACGCTCCTCATCGGACAGCGCCAGGCTTGCTGCTCGGGCCTGGGCGCACAGCGCAACGAGCAGCAGAAGGCAGCACAGGCAGAATCGGCGCAAGGGCATGGAGGTCTCTCTGGGAATACCCTGCAAGCGTAGCCCGGCCGGCGACAACGAGTTTGAAAACGCGATGCGGATTGCTGCTCCGCCAGGCCCGACGGAGAATCTCCCCAACGGCCATTGCCCCGGAGACAGCCATGACGACCACCCGACTTGACCCCGAGCGCTGCTGGCAGGCGGTCTGCGAGCGCGATGCGCGTTACGAGGGACGTTTCGTCTTCAGCGTGCGCTCCACCGGCGTCTACTGCCGGCCGAACTGCCCGGCACGCCGGCCATCACGGGAGAACGTGGCCTTCTATAGCGCCGCCGAGGCGGCCGAAGCTGCCGGTTTCCGCCCCTGCAAGCGCTGCTCGCCGCGTGGCCCGAGCCCGCGCGAGCAACTCGATGCGCTGGTTGCTGCGGCCTGCGAGCTGCTCGACAAGGCCGAGAAGCCCCTGACCCTGGACGAACTGGCCAGCCGTATCGGTCTCTCCGCCTCGCACCTGGCCCGCGCCTTCAAGGCCCGCACCGGCCTCACGCCCCGAGCCTGGGCGGAATCCCGCCGCGAGCAGCGCCTGGCTGCCGCCCTGCCGCAATCGCGCTCGGTGCTCGACGCCGCGCTGGAGGCCGGCTACTCCGGCACCCGTGCCCTGTACGAAAGCGCCACGCCACTGAGCCCGGCACAACGCCGGCAGAAAGGCGCGGGTGAACGACTGCGCTATGCCATCGCGCCCTGCCCGCTCGGGCTGGTGCTGCTGGCGGCCACCGACAAGGGCGTCTGCGCCCTGCTCTTCGCCGACAACGCCAGCGAGCTGGAACGCCAGTTGGCCGAACGCTTCGCCGCCGCCGAGCGAACCCGCGACGACACGGGGCTGGGCGACTGGCTGCGCGAGGTGATCATCCAGCTGGAAGAGCCCGAACAGGCCGCCCACCTGCCGCTGGACCTGCACGGCAGCGCCTTCCAGCTGCGCGTCTGGCGCGCCCTCACGCGCATTCCCAGCGGCGAGACTCGGCGTTACGGCGAGCTGGCCGAGGAGCTGGGCACGCATCCGCGCGCCATCGCCCGCGCCTGCGCCAGCAACAACGTCGGCCTGCTGGTGCCGTGTCATCGCGTGGTCGGCGGCACCGGCGAAGGCGGCTATCGCTGGGGCCTGCCGCGCAAGCGCGAACTGCTGCGACGCGAGGGCGGCTCAGGCGACGCCGGCGAACTCCGCCACCGAGCCGATCAGGATCAGCACCCAGAGTAGGCCGCCGAGGATCAGGAAGGGCACGTTGTAGCGGGTCAGCGAGGCGTTGCCCTGGCCCAGCGGATCGCCGCTGGCCTCGTTGGCGCGGCGCTGGATGTTCGTCAGCGGAATGAGTGGCACCAGACCGAGGATGAGGAACGGCAGGCTGTAGTGGCTGAGTTCGGGAATCCGGCTGGTGAGCTTGTCGGCGACATTGGAGAGGATCAGCAGCACCACCGCCCAGGTGGCGTCGCTGCCAAAGCGCCACGCCCTGCGCTGTTCCTCCGGCAGCGCTTCGTGCACGCGTCGGGCGAGGGAATGGATATAGAAGATCATGAACAGGCTGCGCAGCGGCGGGTTGATCTTGCGCGGCATGTGCGGCTTCTGGATCGACCAGTGCTTGTACATCCAGTAGAGGTTGAACAGTCCCAGCGTCGCCACATACAGCACGACCATCTTGGTGATGGAGATGACGAAGAACCGGCTGGCCTGTTCGGCGCCAGCATGCGTCTCGACCAATGGGGCTTCGGGGGCGCGGTAGGGATTTTCCATTTCCATGGCGAACATTCCTTTGAACTGAAGGCGCCATTGTGGGCCAGGGCTGGCGCAGGGGCCAAGCTGGCGCATGCGCACAGGCTCGCATCCCGTCGCACGGCTCTCGGGGACGGCACCGGGCTGTGCTAACGTTGCCCGCCTCAGCCCCGCCTTCCCATGCCCATGTCCTTCTGGCCAATGATTACCCGCCTCGGCGACAGCTCCCTGCTGGCGCCGGCCGCCGTGCTCGTCTTCTGCTGGCTGCTGTATCGCCGCCAGACCGCAAAGGCCGGGCTGTGGCTGCTGCTGTTCGGATTCTCGACCACGCTGGTGGTCGGTTCGAAGCTGGCGTTCATGGGCTGGGGAATCGGAATTCCGAACCTGAACTTCACCGGCTTCTCCGGGCACAGCATGCTGGCTGGTGCCGTGCTGCCGACGCTGGCCGCGCAGCTCTTCACCACGCGCCGCGCCGGCCTGGCCGCCGCCGCGCTGGCGGCAGTGATCGCCGTGCTGGTCGGTCTCTCGCGGCTGGCGATCAACGTTCACTCGCCCTCCGAGGTCTACGCCGGCCTGGCGTTGGGCCTGGGCACCAGCGCGGCCTTCCTCGCCGCCACCCGTGCGCAGTTGCCGGCCTTCCATCCGGCCGCCCTGCTGCTGATCCTCGCGCTGGCTCTCGGGCAGACCGTCACTGGCGTACGCGCTCCGACGCACCAATTGCTCGAGCGCATCGCCGCGCACCTGGCCGATCGCGATCAGCCGTTCCAGCGCGGGCAATGGGGCGGTCAGCCGGACGTCTGACCCTGTTTGTCGTTCGGTTTTCCGAACGAGGAATCCGGAAAAATCCGGATATCCGAATGACGGGGGACTTTTCGCTCACCGCCATTCTAAAAATAACTGTTTAAATTCAAATAGTTAAATAAAAAAGACAGCCTTGGCACGGAGCCTGCTCTGCTCCTCCTCGAACATGCGACCGGCCTGGAGTGAGCCTCGCCGGCGCAGGACTGAATAACAAACACAACCAGTCGAGGTAGTCTCCATGCGTTTCGCACCCCGTGCGTTGGGCGTCGCCATTGTCGCGGCCCTGCTCGCCACTCCCGTCGTCGCCGAAGAACTGACCGGTACCCTGAAGAAGATCAAGGACTCCGGCACCATCGTCCTCGGCCACCGTGACGCCTCCATCCCCTTCTCCTACCTCGGCAGCGATCCGCGTCAGCCGGAAGGTTATTCCCACGACCTGCAGATCAAGGTCGTCGAGGCCCTGAAGAAAGAGCTGAATGCTCCCGACCTGAAGGTTCGCTACAACCTGGTGACCTCCCAGACCCGTATCCCGCTGGTGCAGAACGGCACCGTGGACATCGAGTGCGGCTCCACCACCAACAACCTCGAGCGCCAGAAGCAGGTCGACTTCTCCGTCGGCATCTTCGAGGTCGGCACCCGCCTGCTGACCAAGACCAGCTCGGGCATCAACGACTTCCCGGATCTGAAGGGCAAGAACGTGGTGACCACCGCCGGCACCACTTCGGAGCGCCTGCTCAAGCAGATGAACGCCGATCAGAAGATGGGCATGAACATCATCTCGGCCAAGGACCACGGCGAGTCCTTCCTGATGCTCGAATCCGGCCGCGCGGTGGCCTTCATGATGGACGACGCGCTGCTCTATGGTGAAATGGCCAAGGCCAAGAAGCCGGACGACTGGCACGTGGTCGGCAAGCCGCAGTCCTACGAGATCTATGCGTGCATGGTTCGCAAGGGCGACGCGCCGTTCAAGAAGGTCGTCGACAAGGCCATCTCCGACACCTTCGCCTCGGGTGAGGTCAACAAGATCTACGACAAGTGGTTCATGCAGCCCATTCCGCCGAAGAACCTGAACCTCAACTTCCCGATGAGTGATGAGCTCAAGAAGCTGATCGCCAATCCGACCGACAAGTCTGCCGAGCAGATGTAACGGTCGCGCCGGGTGCCGCCCACAAGGCGGCACCCGGCGGGGGATCGGGAGCGCACGCCATGCGCTCCTGGCCCACCTTTCCTGATGACGATGCCGGAACACCCGCTACCCGCGGGTGGCGGGCGGCCTTGCGCCCGCGCCCGGCCCCGTGCCGTACAAAGCCACCGTGAAACGCAATCGAGGGGAAACCCGTCATGGATTACAACTGGGACTGGGGCGTGTTCTTCAAGTCCACCGGGATTGGCGACGAGCGCTACCTGGACTGGTACATCACCGGCCTGGGCTGGACCATCGCCGTCTCGCTCGCGGCCTGGGTCATCGCCCTGGCGCTCGGCTCGCTGCTGGGCGTGATGCGCACCCTGCCCAACCGCTGGTTGTCGGGCATCGCCACCGCCTACGTGGAGCTGTTCCGCAACGTGCCGCTGCTGGTGCAGTTGTTCATCTGGTACTTCCTGGTGCCGGACTACCTGCCGCAGCCGATCCAGGACTGGTTCAAGCTGGGCATCGCCCCGGAAACCTCGGCCTTCATCAGCGTCGTCGTGTGCCTGGGTCTGTTCACCGCCGCGCGGGTCTGCGAGCAGGTGCGCACCGGCATCCAGGCGCTGCCCAAGGGCCAGCTCGCCGCCGCCAGTGCCGTGGGCTTCCGCCTGCCGGCGATCTACCGCCACGTGCTGCTGCCGCAGGCCTTCCGGATCATCATTCCGCCGCTGACCTCGGAATTCCTCAACGTCTTCAAGAACTCCTCGGTGGCCTCGCTGATCGGCCTGATGGAGCTGCTGGCGCAGACCAAGCAGACCGCCGAATTCAGCGCCAACCTGTTCGAGGCCTTCACCCTCGCCACCGCGATCTACTTCACCCTGAACATGAGCCTGATGCTGATCATGCGCATGGTCGAGAAGAAGGTCGCCGTGCCGGGCCTGATCTCCGTGGGAGGTAAATGATGGACTTCAGCCAGATCGTCCCCGCCCTCCCCGGCCTCTGGGAAGGCATGCTCACCACCCTGCAGCTGATGGTGCTGGGTGTGCTGGGCGGCGTGGTGCTGGGCACCATCCTCGCGCTGATGCGGCTGTCCAACAGCAAGCTGCTGTCGAACATCGCCGGCTTCTACGTGAACTACTTCCGCTCGATCCCGCTGCTGCTGGTGATCACCTGGTTCTACTTCGCGGTTCCGTTCATCCTGCGCTGGATCACCGGCCAGGACACCCCCGTGGGCGCGTTCACTTCGTGCCTGGTGGCCTTCATGATGTTCGAGGCGGCGTACTACTGCGAGATCGTCCGCGCCGGCATCCAGGCCATTCCGAAGGGCCAGATTGGCGCGTCCTACGCACTGGGCATGACCTACGGCCAGTCCATGCGACTGATCATCCTCCCGCAGGCGTTCCGCAAGATGACCCCGCTGCTGCTGCAGCAGAGCATCATCCTGTTCCAGGACACCTCGCTGGTGTACTCGGTGGGCCTGATGGACTTCCTCAACGCCGCCCGCTCGCGTGGCGACATCATCGGCCAGCCCCATGAGTTCCTGATCTTCGCCGGTCTCGTCTACTTCGTCATCAGCTTCGCCGCGTCCCTCTGCGTGAAGCGCCTGCAGAAAAGGTTAACCGTATGATCTCCATCGATAACGTCAGCAAGTGGTACGGCGACTTCCAGGTTCTCACCGACTGCAACACCAAGGTCGCCAAGGGTGAAGTGGTGGTGGTCTGCGGGCCGTCCGGCTCGGGCAAGTCGACCCTGATCAAGTGCGTCAATGCGCTGGAACCCTTCCAGAAGGGCGACATCACCGTCGACGGCACCTCCATCGCCAACCCCAAGACCGACCTGCCGAAACTGCGCTCCCGGGTCGGCATGGTGTTCCAGCACTTCGAGCTGTTCCCGCACCTGACCATCACCGAAAACCTCACCATCGCCCAGCGCAAGGTGCTGGGACGGAGCAAGGAAGAGGCGATGGACAAGGGCCTGGCGCTGCTCGATCGCGTCGGCCTCAAGGCCCATGCGCACAAGCACCCCGGCCAGCTCTCCGGCGGCCAGCAGCAGCGCGTGGCGATCGCCCGCGCGCTGGCCATGGACCCGATCGTCATGCTGTTCGACGAGCCGACCTCGGCGCTCGACCCGGAGATGGTCAACGAGGTGCTCGACGTGATGGTCCAGCTCGCCCACGAAGGCATGACCATGATGTGCGTGACCCACGAGATGGGCTTCGCCCGCAAGGTCGCCGACCGGGTGATCTTCATGGACCGCGGGCAGATCGTCGAGGACTGCCCGAAGGAAGAATTCTTCGGCGACCTGCAGAACCGCGCCGAGCGCACCCAGCAGTTCCTCGCCAAGATCCTGCCGCACTGATCCCGCTGTTGTTCTACCCGAGTGCCCTGGCTTGCCGGGGCACTCAACCTCACCGCAAGCACAAGAATAAATAAGGAAGTCCCATGCGCGTGTTCCACTTCAGCAAGCTGCCCCTGGGCGTCGCGATCCTCGCGGCGAGTTCGTCGGTCTTCGCCGTCACCCTCGACGGCGGCGCGGTTGCCGCGCCCGATCAGTACGGCGCGAAAGTCGCCGCCGAGATCCTCAAGAAGGGCGGCAACGCCGTCGACGCCGCGGTCGCCACCGCCTTCACCCTCGCCGTCACCTACCCCGAAGCCGGCAACATCGGCGGCGGTGGTTTCATGACCCTGTACGTCGACGGCAAGCCGTACTTCCTCGACTACCGCGAGATCGCGCCGAAGGCCGCGACCAAGACCATGTACCTGAACGAGAAAGGCGAGGTGATCGAGAACCTCAGCCTGGTCGGCGCCAAGGCCGCCGGCGTGCCGGGTACCGTGATGGGCCTGTGGGAAGCGCACCAGCGCTTCGGCAAGCTGAAGTGGAGCGAGCTGCTGACACCGGCCATCGGCTACGCGCAGACCGGCTTCAAGGTCGCCGACCAGCAGTACCAGTACCGCCAGGACGCCATCGCGCTGTTCAACGGCAAGACCAATTTCGGCGACTACTTCGGCACCATGAAACCGGGCGAAGTGTTCAAGCAGCCGGAACTGGCCAAGACCCTGGAGCGCATCGCCGACAAGGGCCCGGACGATTTCTACAAGGGCGAGACAGCCAAGCTGCTCATCGCGCAGATGAAGCAGGATGGCGGCCTGATCACTTCCGACGACCTGGTCGACTACCAGGCCAAGTGGCGCGAGCCGATGCGCATCGACTGGCAGGGCAACACCCTCTACACCGCGCCGCTGCCCAGCTCCGGCGGCATCGCCCTGGCCCAGCTGATCGGCATCAAGGAACAGCGCGCCGCCGACTTCAAGGGCGTGGAGCTGAACTCGGCGAAGTACATCCACCTGCTCTCGGAGATCGAGAAGCGCGTGTTCGCCGACCGCGCCGACTACCTCGGTGACCCGCAGTTCTCCAAGGTGCCGGTAGCCCAGCTGACCGATCCGAAATACATCGCCAAGCGCGCCGGGGAAGTAAACCCGGACGCCATCTCGGCAACCGAGAAAGTCCGCCCGGGCCTGGAGCCGCACCAGACCACGCACTTCTCCATCGTCGACAAGGACGGCAACGCCGTCAGCAACACCTACACCCTCAACTGGGACTTCGGCAGCGGCGTGGTGGTCAAGGGCGCCGGCTTCCTGCTCAACGACGAGATGGATGACTTCAGCTCCAAGCCGGGCGTGGCCAACGCCTTCGGCGTGGTGGGCAGCGACGCCAACGCCATCGAGCCGGGCAAGCGCATGCTCTCCTCCATGAGCCCGAGCATCGTCACCCGCGACGGCCACGTCAGCCTGGTGCTGGGCACGCCCGGCGGTTCGCGGATCTTCACTTCGATCTTCCAGGTGCTGAACAACGTCTACGACTTCCACCTGCCCCTGGAGAAGGCCGTGGCCGCGCAGCGTGTGCATCACCAACTGCTGCCGAAAGACACCATCTATTACGACGCGTACGCACCGCTCACCGGCAAGGTCGCCGACGAGCTCAAGGCCATGGGCTACACCCTGGAAGATCAGGGCTGGAACATGGGTGACATCCAGGCCATCCGTGTGAACGGCAAGGCCCTGGAAACCGCCTCCGATCCGCGCGGCCGCGGCGTCGGGATGGTGGTCAAACCCTAAGCCCCGGCAGACGCACCGTGTGGTACCCGAGCCAGTCCATCGCCGCCCCCCGGCGTTGGGCTGGCTCGGCCCCGGCGACTGTGCTGCAATGCGCTTCCAGCCCATTGCCGCCGCCGCTCACCGTGAAGCCACGCCTCGTGCGCAACTACCTGCTGCCCTTCCTGCTGCTCCTGCTCACCCTGGGCTTCGGCTACGGCGGCTACCTGATCAGCGAAGGCGCCGGCACCCGCAGCCTGATCGAGTCCGGCGAGCGCCAGCTGGAACTGCACGCCCGTGGCGTGGAGAGCGAGATCAGCCGCTACACCTACCTGCCCAGCCTGCTGGAACTCGAAGGCAGCGTCAGCCGCCTGCTGGTGGAGCCCACGCCGCTGCACCGCGACCGCGTCAACCATTACCTGGAAGGCCTCAACCGCCGCGCCGGCAGCCGAGCCGTGTACCTGCTGGACACCTCCGGCCGCGTGCTGGCCACCAGCAACTGGCAGGACGCCGACAGCTACCTGGGGGAGGACCTGTCCTTCCGCGCCTATTTCCAGGAAGCCGTACAGGGCCGCCCCGGTCGTTTCTACGGCATTGGCAGCACCACCGGCGAGCCCGGCTACTACCTCGCCCACGGCCTGGTACATGGCGGCAGGATCGTCGGCGTGGCGGTGGTCAAGGTGAAGATGGAATCCCTGGAAGAGCGCTGGGAGAAGGCTCGACTGCAGGCCTTCGTCAGCGACGAGAACGGCATCATCATCCTTTCCAGCGACCCGGCCCTGCGCCTGAAGGCCGTGCGCCCGCTCAGCGATGCGGACAAGGAACGCCTGGCCCGCAGCCTGCAGTACTACTGGTGGGCGCTCAATGAATGGCAGCCGCTGGCGCGCCGACCGCTGGGCGAAGGCGTCGAGGAAATCAGCTTCGCGCCGGGCGAGCACGCCGACAGCCACAAGCCGCTCAGCTACCTGATGCAGACGCGCCAGCTCAGCGACACGCCGTGGAACTTCACCCTGCTCACCCCGCTGGCCGACCTGCGCCGCGAGGCGATGATCCACGGCATGCTCGCCGCCGCCGGCTTCGCCCTGTTCGCCTTCCTGCTGATTGCCTGGAACGAGCGGCGCAAGGTCATCGCCACCCGCCTCGCCGCCCGCGAAGCGCTGGAGCAGGCCAACAATGCGCTGGAGCGCCGCATCGCCGAGCGTACCGCCGACCTGCGCGCCAGCAACCAGCACCTGCGCGAACAGATCCGCGAGCGCCGCCAGGCCGAGGACACCTTGCGCAAGGCCCAGGACCGCCTCGTACAGGCCGGCAAGCTGGCGGTGATCGGGCAGATGTCCACCAGCATCGCCCATGAACTCAACCAGCCGCTGGCAGCACTGCGCACCCTGTCGAGCAACAGCGTGCGCTTCCTCGAACGCGGCAAGCTGGACGTCGCCAGCAGCAACCTCGAAGCCATCGCCGAGATGGTCGACCGCATGGGCCGCATCACCGCCAGCCTGCGCGCCTTCGCCCGGCGCGCCGACGACCACGGCCAGGCGACCTTGAGCAAGGCGGTGGACGCCGCCGTGATGGTGCTGCAGGGGCGGCTTTCCGAAGTGCCGGTAACCCTGCACCGCGATTACCCCGATGCGCACCTGGCCATCGACCAGACGCGCCTGGAACAGATACTGGTCAACCTGATCGCCAACGCCCTCGACGCCATGAGCGGCCAGAGCGACCGCCAGCTCTGGCTGGAAGGGCGTATCGAAGGTGACAACCACTACCGCCTCGTGGTGCGCGACAACGGTCCCGGCATTCCGCCAGACGCCCGCGTGCACCTGTTCGAGCCCTTCTTCACCACCAAGCCCGGCGAACTCGGCCTGGGCCTGGGCCTGACCCTTTCCGCCAGCCTCGCCACCGCCGCCGGCGGTTCCCTGGGCGTGGCCTACCCGGAAACCGGCGGCACCGCGTTCGAGCTGCACCTGCCGCTGCTGCCCGCCCTGGAGACACCCGCATGAGCGATCCATCCCTGCGCGTCCTGATCGTCGAGGACGACCCGCACGTACGGCTCGGCTGCCAGCAGGCGCTGGCCCTGGAAGACATCGAGACCGACAGCGTGGGCAGCGCCGAGGAAGCGCTGAAGAAAGTCGGCGCCGACTTCCCCGGCATCGTCGTCAGCGACATCCGCATGCCCGGCATGGATGGCCTGCAGCTGCTGGAGAAGCTCAAGGAGCGCGACCCCAGCCTGCCGGTGGTGCTGATCACCGGCCATGGCGACATCGCCATGGCGGTCAAGGCCATGCGCGACGGCGCCTACGACTTCATGGAAAAGCCCTTCTCCCCCGAGAAGCTGGTGGACACCGCGCGCCGTGCCCTGGCCCAGCGCGCCCTGACCCGCGAAGTCAGCCAACTGCGCCGCCAGCTCGCCGGCAAGCAGGCCCTGGAAAGCCGGCTGATCGGCCGCTCGCCGGCCATGCAGGCGCTGCGCGAGCTGATCGCCAACGTCGCCGACACCTCCGCCAACGTGCTCATCGAAGGCGAGACCGGCACCGGCAAGGAACTGGTTGCACGCTGCCTGCACGACTCCAGCCGGCGCCAGCCCAAACCCTTTGTCGCGCTCAACTGCGGCGGCCTGCCGGAAAGCCTGATCGACAGCGAAATCTTCGGCCACGAGGCCCACGCCTTCACCGGCGCCGGCAAGCGGCGGATCGGCAAGATCGAGCACGCCGACGGCGGCAGCCTGTTCCTCGACGAGATCGAGAGCATGCCGCTGAACCTGCAGATCAAGCTGCTGCGCGTGCTGCAGGAACAGCAGCTGGAACGCCTGGGCTCCAACGAACTGATCCGCGTGGATTGCCGGGTGATCGCCGCGACCAAGTCCGACCTTGCCGCCATGGGCCGCGAAGGCAGCTTCCGCAGCGATCTCTACTACCGCCTCAACGTCATCACCCTGAACTTGCCGCCACTACGCGAGCGCCGCGAAGACATCCTGATGCTCTTCGAGCACTTCCTGCAGCAGTCCTCGCTGCGCTTCGACCGCCCCGCGCCGGCCATCGACAACGCCACCGCCGCCACCCTGATGGCCCACGACTGGCCGGGCAACGTGCGCGAACTGCGCAACGTCGCCGAACGCTTCGCCCTTGGCCTGCCGGTGCTGGCCGGCGGCAACCTCGGCCCGGACGCCGGCGAGCCGCGCTTCGCCGAAGCCGTGGAAGCCTTCGAGAAGAGCCTGCTGTCCACCGCCCTGGAACGCCACGCCGGCAACCTCAGCCAGGCGGCGCATGCATTGGGGATGGCCAAGACCACGCTGTTCGACAAGGTGAAGAAGTACGGCCTGAAGGGCGAGTGAGCCAAGGCTGCCGACATCTGCAGGAGCGAGCTTGCTCGTGCGAGAGAACTCCCGCGCGGCGCAGCGCCCCATTGATCTGCACTGCCCGGTCCCGGACACTACCCACCTTTGAACCGGCCGCACGAGCGGGAGCCACCATGTCCACCCAAGCCGAAACCCTCTGGAACCAGCTCTGCGCCGACGCCGGCGTCGACCCGCAGCAGCGCATGGCCGCGCGTCGCGCCATCCTCGCCGACAGCAACGCGCTGGACGCCACCGTCTACCGTCCTGACGACAACGACCCTGACGCCGAAGAACTGGACATGGGCGACGCCAAGGTGCTGTTCATCGGCTCCTTCGAGGCGCCCACCGAGTGGGACGCCGCCGAGCGCGAGGACTTCTTCGACGACGCCGACCCGGCGCTGTTCTTCAGCGTCCGCATCGAGTGCGAAGCCGAGCCGGGCACCTCGGGATTCTTCGTTCCGGAAGTGGGCGACTACCTGGCGGTGATGGACGCCGGCAAGATCCAGATGTACTTCCTCCACGACTGGCGCGAAGACGAGGACGGCTGCACCTGCGTGCTGATCCGCGACGATATCCAGCTCTGACGTCCAGCCCGGAAAATGAAAAAAGCCCGTTCAACTGAACGGGCTTTTTTGTCGGCGCGCGGAGCGCCCTCAGCGCTTGGCCGACAGCTGGTCCTGCTTCATCTTGCTGGTGTCCAGGTGCAGCAGGCCGAACGCTGTGCCATAGAAGATGTTGCCCTTGGTATCGACCTTGATCGGCGCGTACATGCCGTTGTAGATCGGATCGCTACCCTCGCGGATGGTCAGTACGGTCTTGCCGGTGTCCAGGTCCATGCCGATGTGATGGCGATCGTTCCAGGCGTTGTTGAAGTACCCATCGACAAGGGCCATGTGGCCTTCGCCGGAAATCATCGGCACCACGGAAATCGACGATACGTCGTTGCGTCCCCACAGCTGCTTCCACTCATGGGTCTGGCTGTTCCAGCGGAAGCTCGCTGCACCCAATGGTCCCGGGCGCGTCGCGCCGAGCAGGGTGCTGACGTAGTAGGGGCTCGGATCGAGGGTCTTCTCGTCGGCGCTGCGGATGTTGTTCACCACGAAGGCGTAGTCGCCGTAGACCGCCACCGACTGCTCTGACTGCACCGTGTCGGTACCGGGGATTTCCACCTTGCGCTGGTCGGCGATGCGCGGGCTGGCGGTGCCCGGCTTCTGCTTCCAGCCGGCGGGAATCTGGTCGCGCCAGAAGGCGACCATGCTCATGTTCTTCGCGCCGTCGGTGATCACCACCAGCTTGTCTTCATCGGGCCCGAAGCCCATCAGCGTCGGCGTGGCGCCGGTGCCATCGGCCAGCTTGGGCGCCGGCATGCGGATGCCGCGCTCGTACCCGGCCTTCCAGGCGCCGCTGGCTTCGTCGTCGTGGATCTTGCCATCCTTGTCCACCACCAGTCGGTACATGGTGGTGTTCGAGGCGACATAGATGGCGCCTCCGTTCGCTTCCGGGCCAGTGGCGAAACTGTTGAGGAAGAGCTCGTCATCGCCGGCGACGGTGTAGCTGTCGATCACCTCCAGCGTGTCGCGGTTGAGCGTGATGATCTTGCCGCCCAGGGTGTTGACCACGACGAAGCCGTTGTAGCTCATGCTCATGCCGAACAGCATGTCGCCGGGGAAGCGGGTACCGCGCTTGACCTTCTCGTTGTCGAACAGGCCTACCGGAATCGCGCTGACCTTGCCCAGCTTCATCGCCGAATCGGCCCGCTTGGGGTCGGCCTGGTCGATGCGGAATATCTGCCGGCCGTTGCAGCCGACGAAGGCATCTTCCCGGGTCAGCAGCGCATAGACAGAGCCGTTGAGCGCCTGGTCCGAGGCAGCGGTGAGCATGCGGTTCGGCTGCGCCTTCATGTAGTCGAGCAGGCCCTTCTCGTCCTTCGCATCGAGGAACTTCTGCACCGCCCTGGACTGCTCGACGCGCTGCTGGGCAGTAACGGGCGTGTAGTTGGGCAGCTTGACCGGAATATCGGCACGCGCCAGCTCGGTGAGCTTGCCGCCCTCCAGGCTGACCTTGCGCAACGCAAAGCCCGACCACCAGAAATACACCGGCTTGCCGTCCACGGTGTCGGAGAAGATCGGCAGGCCCACGCCTTCGCCGGGCAGGAACTGCACCGACTCGGGGGTAACGTCGTACGCACCGCGGGCCACCGGGAAGCCGACGCTGTCGGTGGCGCCATCGTTCCAGTGCGTCTGGTTGTTGTAGGACTGGGCGAGGTACGGATTCTGCGCGGGCCACGCCGGCTCGGCGGCGTGGGCCAGCCCGCCGCACAGGGCGAGCGCAACGGAAAACGGAAGCAGACGAAGGGAAGGCATGCAACGACGGGACATCGACGGACTCCTGCGAATGAGCGGCGCCATGGATCACTTCGGGAGAGCGAGCGCCGACGGACCGAATCACCGTACGGGTGCCGCAAACGGGTAGTGACCACCCGAATCAGGGAGCAGAACGGAAAACGACGCGTCCGGTCGCGCGGAGACATTCGTCCGTCAGACGGCTGCCTTCATAAGGCTCGCGAAGCAGCACGCCTCACACTGCCGGGAGCAATCCCGATGCAGCGCTTGAACGCCCGGCTGAACGCCGCTTCGGACTGGTAACCCAGGCGCTCGGCCAATTCCGCCACCGCGATCTCGCGCTCCTGCAGCCAGCTCAGCGCCACATGCATGCGCCAGCGGGTGACGTACTGCATGGGCGGCATGCCGACCCGCTCGGCAAAGCGTGCGGCAAAGGCGGAGCGCGACATGGCCGCCGCATCCGCCAGCGCCGGCAGGCTCCAGTCCCGCGCCGGCTCGCGGTGGATCAGGCTCAGTGCGCGGCCTAATTGGCGATCCTGCAGGGCGCCGAGCCAGCCGGACTGGGCGGCGGGGTCCTGCTCGATCCAGGCGCGAATGGCCTGGATCACCAGGATGTCAGCCAGGCGGGTGATCACCGTCTCGCCGCCGGGGCGCATGGCCCGAGCCTCGTTCTCCATCAACTGCAGGGTGCTCATCAGCCAGTCGCGCTGGCCGGGGTCACGCACCTGCGCTTCCAGCACGCGCGGCAGCAGGCGCACCAGCTGCAACGCAGCGGGGTGGTCGAAGCGCACCGCGCCACAGATCATCGCGGTCGGCTCGCCACCGCCGCCCTGGCGCAGCACTTCGTAGCGGTCACTGGCGTAGGCGCGTGTCAGGTCGAACAACCCCGCCGCAGGCTCACCCGGCGCGCTCACCAACCGGTGGCCCTCACCGTGGGGCACCAGCACCAGGTCGCCCGGCGCCAGACAACGTGGCTCATCTCCCTCGGCTTCCAGCCAGCATTCGCCGACGGTCAGCACATGGAACATCAGACACTGCGGCATCGCCGGCAGATCCAGCCCCCAGGGCGCAGTGAACTCCGAGCGGCAATAGAAGGTGCCGCTCATGCGCAGGAAATGCAGAGCCTCACCCAGGGGATCGGTGGAGGCCCAGGCGTCGGTGAGGTCCGGTATGGCGGTAGGAGCGTTCATGGCCCTGAGACTGCTACGGCAGTTGGACGGCGTCCAGCAGGTCTGGACGAATGAGCATGAAGCATCGATTTTCAGGCATTAACCGTCCAGAAATTCAGCGAGAGACTGAACCCAGGCCAACGATCCCACGGCGGGTGCCGCGGGACGGCCAAAGTGAGGACACTGCCATGATCACCGTAATGGGAGCCACCGGCCGCACCGGTTCGAGAATCTGCCAGAACCTGCTGGATGCCGGCGTGCCGGTTCTTGCCCTCGGCCGCAACGCCGAACGCCTGGAAGCACTGGCCGCCGCCGGGGCCCGGATTGCCGTGGGCGAGCCGCATGACGCCGCCTTCCTCACCAAGGCCTTCCACGGCGCCGACGCGGTCTACACCCTGCTCGCCTACGGGCCCGACACCGAGGACTACCGCCACCAGCAGGCCGCCCAGGGGGAAGCAATACTCCGGGCCATTCGCTCCAGCGCTGTGCGCCGGGTGGTCTTCCTCAGCAGCGTGGGTGCCGAGGTGGCTTCCGGTATCGGGCCGATCATCAGCATGCACGACCAGGAGCAGCGCCTGCGCCAGTTGCCCCGGCAAGTGAATGTACTGATGCTGCGCTCCGGCGCGCTGTTCGAGAACCTGTACGGCGCGCTGGAAATCGTCCGCGCCTACGACTGCTACAGCGACGCGGTGGCAGCGGATGTGCCAGTCCCGATGGTCGCCACGCAGGATGTCGCCGATGCCGCCAGCCATGCCCTGCTGGACCGCAGTTGGCAGGGGGTGCTGACCCGCGAAGTACTCGGCCAGCGCGATATCAGCTACGCCGAGGCGACCCGCCTGCTGGGGGCAGCCATCGGCCGTCCGGAGCTGCCCTACGTAGTGGTGTCGCCGCAGGAACTGAGCGGCGCCCTGCAGGAGGCCGGCTATTCCCCCAGCGTCGCCGCGTGCTACGCCGAACTGGGCGAGGCGATCAGCAGCGGACGGGTACGGGCGCAGGAAGCACGCTCGCCGGCCAATACGACGGCGACCCGCTTCGAGGACTTCGCCCAGGCCTGGGCCAAAGCTTACCGGGCCTTGCCCTGAGGCGATGCCTTCGGTCAGAGCAACATAATTTCCTACAAATATCTCGGAAGACCCTGATGAATTTGGCGCTGGTCCGCTGTCTAGAGTACTCGCCCATTTGCAAACGGCCGGACCACCGCCATGAACCACGCTCCCGACAGTCTCTGGGTCGATGTGCAGACCTGGTCTCCCTACCACCCGCAACGCATCCTTCACGGCCGCATCAGCCGCGAGGATTACCTGGCCCTGCGCAACGGTCGCGCGCCCTTGGAGGTACGCCTGGGCGACTGCCAGAGCCGTCACTGCCCGACCGGCCCGGTGCAGGACCTGTTCCTCAGCGGCTCGCACATCCTCAATGTCACCCCGGCCGAACGGGTGGCCTGAACGACGAGGGACAGTCGCACCGCTCAATCAGAAGAACCTGACAGAGGCAGCGCGGAGCGAACGCTATGGTTCGCCACCTCTTTTCACCTTCCTTCGAGCGCCGTGGCAATGAACGAACATCTCAAGGTCGAAGTCGTGGTTCGCGCGCACAACCGCGAATCCTCAGTGCTCCAGGGCTGGATCAGCCAAGGCGACTATATCGCCCTGTGTGATGGCCACGCCCCCACCGTGGTGCGGCTGAACGACTGCCAGTCCGCCTCGGGGCTGGTGCAGCATACGGAAGACCTGTTCCTGCGCAGCGCCTACATCCTGAGCATCGAGCTGCTCGAGCGTCTGCCGCGCTATCAGTCGGCCATGCCTCGATAGACGTAGGTCATCGGCCGCGGCCCCGGAAGGTAATCCTGGCTCAGTTCGCGTAGCTGGAAGCCGCCGGACTCGATCAGCGCCGGCATGTCGCGATCCAGGTGACAGCCTCCGGCCAGCGGCCTCCAGACCGGCGTCAACCGGTGCTGCCAGGCGCGGACACCGGCATCCGGCGCCAGGCCATGTTCGCAGAAGAGGAACTCGCCGCCGGGCTTGAGAACCCGGCGCATCTCCCGCAGTGCGGCCAGCGCATCGGGGATGCTGCACAGGGTGAACGTGCAGACGATGCTGTCGAAGCTGCCTGCGTCGGCGCGGATCTGCCCCAGTTCCAGCGCCACCATTTCCACCGGAATTTGAATCGCTTCGGCACGGCTGCCGGCGAGCTTCTGCATCTGCGCCGCGGGGTCGACGCCGACGATTGTCGACACTTTCGCCGGATCGTAGAACGACAGGTTCAGCCCGGTGCCCATGCCGATCTCCAGCACGCGGCCGCGGGCGCGGGGCACCAGCAGCGAGCGCTGCTTCATCACATCGCCCATGCCGCAGGCGAAATCGATCAAGCGGGGCAGAGCATGGCGGTCATACCAGGTTCGGATCATGTCGCGTCCTCAGGCTTGGCAGGCTCCAGGCCAGCAGGTTCAGCAAGGTCGCCAGCGACAGAGGCCAGGCACATACCACCGCCACTTCCATCACCAGCTCCGCCAGAGTGTAGGTACTCCAGCCGGCCACGCGGCTTTCATAAAGGCACAGGTCTACCCAGAACCAGCCCGCCAGGGACGCAAGGGACGACAATGACGCACGCCAGGTCGGGGCAATCCAGCGTGCCCAGGCCAGCACCGCGATGAGCGGCACCCAGACCAGCAGCAGCGGCAACATCTCGCCCGTCAGGCCGACATCGCGCATATCGGCCGGCAGGGTGTCCCGGTAGGAATTCAGCCCCCATGACGCCTGGCCCCAGCCCAGCAGCAGAAACCCAGTCATGCTGGCCGCTGCCCGGCCTGTTCGTCCTTTCAATATCACGTCCTTCTCCCTGATGCGCCAGGCGACATCCTCTCACGTCCGGCTGGGTTCGCGGCAGAGACAACCGCACGGCAAATATCAGCCTTCCACTAGACGATTGTCGACAATTCATCAGATCTCGATTGACCCATAGGGTTTACAGGGGTAGCTTTCGCCGCACACCCAGAAGATTGTCGACACCATGAGCGATAGCCTGATTCTGCCCACTCCCGCCAGCGACGACAGCGAGACCCTGTCGGAACACGTGTTCCGCAAGATCCAGTCGGCCATCGTCAAGGGCGAGATCGCCCCCGGCAGCAAGATTTCCGAGCCGGAACTGGCACGTACCTATGGCATCAGCCGTGGGCCGCTGCGGGAGGCGATCCACCGCCTGGAAGGTCAGAAGCTGCTGGTGCGCGTACCGCACGTCGGCGCGCGCGTGGTCTCGCTCAGCCATGAGGAGCTGCTGGAGCTCTACGAGATCCGCGAATCCCTCGAAGGCATGGCCTGCCGCCTGGCCGCCGAGCGCATGACCCCGGCCGAGATCGACGAACTGCGCCGGGTGCTCGACACCCACGAGCGCGACGAAGCCTTCCAGGCCGGCCGTGGCTACTACCAGCAGGAAGGCGACTACGACTTCCACTACCGGATCATCCAGGGCAGCGGCAACCGCACCCTCACCCGCATGCTCTGCGGCGAGCTGTACCAGCTGGTGCGCATGTACCGCTTGCAGTTCTCGGCGACGCCCAACCGCCCGCGCCAGGCCTTCGCCGAGCACCACCGGATTCTCGATGCCATCGCCGACCGTGACGGCGAACTGGCCGAGTTGCTGATGCGCCGTCACATCGGCGCGTCGAAACGCAATATGGAGCGCCATTACCTGGACGCCCACGCCAAGACAGCCAACGAACGAGGTGAACAATGAGCTACAAGACCGCCGGCCAACGTTTCCGCGAAGCCCTTGCCGAAGAAAAGCCGCTGCAGGTGATCGGCGCGATCAACGCCAACCACGCGCTGCTGGCCAAGCGCGCCGGCTTCAAGGCCATCTACCTCTCCGGTGGCGGCGTGGCGGCGGGTTCCCTCGGCCTGCCGGACCTGGGCATCAACACCCTAGATGACGTACTCACCGACGTGCGCCGTATCACCGACGTCTGCGACCTGCCACTGCTGGTGGACATCGACACCGGCTTCGGCCCCAGCGCCTTCAACATCGAGCGCACCGTGAAGAGCCTGATCAAGGCCGGCGCCGCCGCCGCCCACATCGAGGACCAGGTCGGCGCCAAACGCTGCGGTCACCGTCCAGGCAAGGAAATCGTCTCCACCCAGGAGATGGTCGACCGCGTGAAGTCGGCCGCCAATGCCAAGACCGACCCGAACTTCTTCCTGATCGCCCGCACCGACGCCATCCAGGCCGAAGGCGTGGACGCCGCCATCGAGCGCTGCCAGCGCTACGTCGAGGCCGGCGCCGATGCGATCTTCGCCGAAGCCGCCTACGACCTGCCGACCTACAAGCGCTTCGTCGATGCGCTGAACGTGCCGATCCTGGCCAACATCACCGAGTTCGGCGCCACCCCGCTGTTCACCCGCGACGAGCTGGCCTCGGTCGGCGTGGCCATCCAGCTGTATCCGCTGTCCGCCTTCCGCGCCGCCAACAAGGCCGCTGAAGCCGTGTACACCGCGATCCGCCAGGAAGGCCACCAGCAGAATGTGATCGAGCTGATGCAGACCCGCGCCGAGCTGTACGACCGCATCGGCTACCACGCCTTCGAGCAGAAGCTCGATGCGTTGTTCGCCGCTGGCAAGAAGTGATCTGAGGCAAAAACGGCGGATAACGCTAGGCGTTATTCGCCCTACGCCCCGGCCTGAAACACCGTAGGGCGCATAACGCCACAGGCGTTATCCGCCGACCAGATTCGAACCGAAATCCCGGCCCGCGCCGGGGGACAAGAACAAGCAACCGGATTTGATGAGGAGACACGCGATGAGCGCTACCGCAGAAACCACCACCGGCTTCAAGCCGAAGAAGTCCGTGGCCCTGAGTGGCACCGCCGCTGGTAACACCGCCCTGTGCACCGTCGGCCGTACCGGCAACGACCTGCATTACCGTGGCTATGACGTACTGGACTTCGCCAACCGCTGCGACTTCGAGGAAATCGCCCACCTGCTGGTCCACGGCAAGCTGCCCAACGTCGCCGAACTGGCCGGCTACAAGGCCAAGCTCAAAGCCCTGCGCGGCTTGCCGGCCGGCGTGAAAGCCGCCCTGGAAACCCTGCCGCCGTCGGCCCACCCGATGGACGTGATGCGCACCGCCGTGTCCGTGCTCGGCTGCCTGTCGCCGGAGAAGGACGACCACAACCACCCCGGCGCCCGTGACATCGCCGACAAGCTGATGGCTTCGCTCGGTTCCGCGCTGCTCTACTGGTACCACTTCAGCCACAACGGCAAGCGTATCGAGGTCGAGACCGACGACGACTCCATCGGCGGCCACTTCCTGCACCTGCTGCACGGGCAGAAACCACGCGAGTCCTGGGTGCGCGCCATGCACACCTCGCTGAACCTGTACGCCGAGCACGAGTTCAACGCCTCCACCTTCACCTCCCGGGTGATCGCCGGCACCGGCTCGGACATCTACTCCTGCATCGCCGGCGCCATCGGCGCGCTGCGCGGCCCGAAACACGGCGGCGCCAACGAGGTGGCCTTCGAGATCCAGAAGCGCTACGACAACCCGGACGAAGCCGAGGCGGACATCCGTGCCCGCGTCGAGCGCAAGGAAGTGGTGATCGGCTTCGGCCACCCGGTCTATACCGTGTCCGACCCGCGCAACAAGGTGATCAAGGAAGTCGCCCACCAGCTGTCGAACGAGCAGTCCAACACCAAGATGTACGACATCGCCGAGCGCCTGGAAACCATCATGTGGGACATCAAGAAGATGTTCCCCAACCTCGATTGGTTCAGCGCCGTGAGCTACCACATGATGGGCGTGCCCACCGCGATGTTCACCCCGCTGTTCGTCATCGCCCGCACCGCCGGCTGGTCCGCCCACGTCATCGAGCAACGCATCGACGGCAAGATCATCCGCCCGAGCGCCAACTACACAGGCCCTGAAGACCTGAAGTTCGTGCCGCTCAAGGACCGCAAATAACCATGACTACTACCGTGAACAGCCAATACCGCAAGCGCCTGCCCGGCACCGCGCTGGATTACTTCGACGCCCGCGAGGCAGTCGAGGCGATCCAGGCCGGCGCCTGGGACAAACTCCCCTACACCTCCCGCGTACTGGCCGAACAACTGGTGCGCCGCTGCGACCCACAGGACCTGACGGCTTCGCTGGAGCAGCTGGTCTACCGCAAGCGCGACCTCGACTTCCCCTGGTACCCGGCGCGCGTGGTCTGCCACGACATCCTCGGCCAGACCGCGCTGGTCGACCTCGCCGGCCTGCGTGACGCCATCGCCGAGCAAGGCGGCGACCCGTCCAAGGTCAACCCGGTGGTGCCGACCCAGCTGATCGTCGACCACTCGCTGGCCGTGGAAGCCGCCGGCTTCGACCCGGACGCGTTCGAGAAGAACCGCGCCATCGAGGACCGCCGCAACGAGGATCGCTTCCACTTCATCGACTGGACCAAGACCGCGTTCAAGAACGTCGACGTGATCCCGGCCGGCAACGGCATCATGCACCAGATCAACCTGGAGAAAATGAGCCCGGTGATCCAGGCACGCGGCGGCATCGCGTTCCCTGACACCTGCGTCGGCACCGACTCGCACACCCCGCATGTGGACGCCCTGGGCGTGATCGCCATCGGCGTCGGCGGCCTCGAAGCCGAGACCGTGATGCTCGGCCACCCGTCGATGATGCGCCTGCCCGACATCGTCGGTGTGAAGCTGACCGGCAAGCGCAAGCCGGGCATCACCGCCACCGATATCGTCCTGGCGATCACCGAGTTCCTGCGCAAGGAACGCGTGGTCGGCGCCTACGTCGAGTTCTTCGGCGAGGGGGCGGACAGCCTGTCCATCGGCGACCGCGCGACCATCTCCAACATGTGCCCGGAATACGGCGCCACCGCCTCGATGTTCTACATCGACGGCCAGACCATCGACTACCTCAAGCTCACCGGCCGCGAGCCCGAGCAGGTGGAATTGGTGGAGAACTACGCGAAGACCCTCGGCCTGTGGAGCACCGCGCTGGAAACCGCCGAGTACGAGCGCGTGCTGGAGTTCGACCTGGGCAGCGTGGTACGCAACATGGCCGGCCCGTCCAACCCGCACCGCCGCCTGCCGACCTCGGCACTGGCCGAGCGCGGCATCGCCGACGAAGCCAAGCTTGCGTCCGGCCGCGTCGAGGAAGCCGAAGGTCTGATGCCCGATGGCGCGGTGATCATCGCCGCCATCACCAGTTGCACCAACACCTCCAACCCGCGCAACGTCATCGCCGCCGGCCTGGTGGCGAAGAAGGCCAACGCGCTGGGCATGGTCCGCAAGCCGTGGGTGAAGACGTCGTTCGCGCCCGGCTCGAAAGTCGCCAAGCTGTACTTGGAAGAAGCCGGCCTGCTGCCGGAACTGGAGAAGCTCGGCTTCGGCATCGTCGCCTATGCCTGCACCACCTGCAACGGCATGTCCGGCGCGCTGGACCCGGCGATCCAGAAAGAGATCATCGACCGCGACCTGTACGCCACCGCCGTGCTTTCGGGCAACCGCAACTTCGACGGCCGTATCCACCCCTACGCCAAGCAAGCCTTCCTCGCCTCGCCGCCGCTGGTGGTCGCCTACGCCATCGCCGGCACCGTGCGCTTCGACATCGAGCAGGACCCACTGGGTACCGACAAGAACGGCAACCCAGTCACCCTGAAGGACCTCTGGCCGTCCGACGAAGAGATCGACGCCATCGTCGCCGCCAGCGTCAAGCCCGAGCAGTTCAAGCAGGTCTACATCCCGATGTTCGACCTGGGCAGCGTGCAGGAAGCCGAGAGCCCGCTGTACGACTGGCGCCCGATGTCCACCTACATCCGCCGCCCGCCGTACTGGGAAGGCGCACTGGCCGGCGAGCGCACGCTCAAGGGCATGCGTCCGCTGGCGATCCTGCCGGACAACATCACCACCGATCACCTGTCGCCGTCCAACGCCATCCTGGCGGACTCGGCCGCCGGTGAGTACCTGGCAAAAATGGGCCTGCCGGAGGAGGACTTCAACTCCTACGCCACCCACCGCGGCGACCACCTGACCGCCCAGCGCGCCACCTTCGCCAACCCGCAGCTGGTCAACGAAATGGCCGTGGTCAACGGTGAAGTGAAGAAAGGTTCGCTGGCCCGCGTAGAGCCCGAAGGCAAGGTGATGCGCATGTGGGAAGCCATCGAAACCTACATGAACCGCAAGCAGAACCTGATCATCGTGGCCGGCGCCGACTACGGCCAGGGCTCGTCCCGCGACTGGGCGGCCAAAGGCGTGCGCCTGGCGGGCGTGGAAGTGATAGTCGCCGAAGGCTTCGAGCGCATCCACCGCACCAACCTGGTGGGCATGGGCGTACTGCCGGTGGAGTTCAAGCCGGGCACCACGCGGCTGACCCTGGGCCTGGACGGCACCGAGACCTACGACATCAGGGGCGAGGTCTCGCCGCGCTGCGACCTGACCCTGGTGGTCAATCGCCGCAATGGTGACGTGGTCGAAGTCCCGGTCACCTGCCGCCTGGACACCGCCGCCGAAGTGAAGGTGTACAACGCCGGCGGCGTGCTACAGCGCTTCGCCAAGGACTTCCTGGAAGGCGCGGTAGCGTGATGTAACAGCCAGCCCGCCTCACGGCGGGTCGGCACTAATCCTGTAGGAGCGAGCTTGCTCGCGAACCAACCCCACTGCGGGGCTGTTCGCGAGCAAGCTCGCTCCTACAACAAATTTCAGGACCCGACCCATGCCCCACGTACCCCAAGTGAAGATCCCCGCCACCTACATCCGCGGCGGCACCAGCAAGGGCGTGTTCTTCCGCCTGCAGGACCTGCCCGAGCGTTGCCAGGTGCCCGGCGCGGCCCGCGACCAGCTGTTCATGCGCGTGATCGGCAGCCCCGATCCCTACAGCGCACACATCGACGGCATGGGCGGCGCGACCTCCAGCACCAGCAAGTGCGTGATCCTGTCGAAAAGCACCCAGCCCGACCACGACGTCGACTACCTCTACGGGCAAATCTCCATCGACAAGGCCTTCGTCGACTGGAGCGGCAACTGCGGCAACCTCTCCACCGCCGCCGGATCCTTCGCCATCCACGCCGGCCTGGTCGATCCGACGCGCATCCCGGACAACGGCACCTGCGTGGTGCGCATCTGGCAGGCGAACATCCAGAAGACCATCATCGCCCACGTGCCGATCACCAACGGCCAGGTCCAGGAAACCGGTGACTTCGAACTGGACGGCGTGACCTTCCCCGCCGCCGAGATCATGCTGGAGTTCCTCGACCCGTCCGACGATGGCGACGAAGGCGGCTCAATGTTCCCCACCGGCAACCTGGTGGACGACCTGGAGGTCCCCGGCATCGGCACCTTCAAGGCGACCATGATCACCGCCGGCATCCCGACCATCTTCGTCAACGCCCAGGACATCGGCTACACCGGTGCCGAGCTGCGCGAAGCGATCAATGGCGACCCCGAGCAACTGGCGCGCTTCGAGAAATTCCGCATCGCCGGCGCCCTGCGCATGGGCCTGATCAAGACCGCCGAAGAAGCCGCCACCCGCCAGCACACGCCGAAGATTGCCTTCGTCGCGCCAGCCAAGGACTACGTCACCTCCAGCGGCAAGCAAGTGCAGGCCGGCGACATCGACCTGCTGGTCCGCGCGCTGTCCATGGGCAAGCTGCACCACGCCATGATGGGCACCGCCGCCGTGGCCATCGGCACTGCCGCCGCCATCCCCGGCACCCTGGTGAACCTCGCCGCCGGCGGTGGCGAACGCAGCGCCGTGCGCTTCGGCCACCCCTCCGGCACCCTGCGCGTGGGCGCCGAGGCGAAGCAGGTGAACGGCGAGTGGACCGTGACCAAGGCCATCATGAGCCGCAGCTCGCGCATCCTCATGGAAGGCTGGGTGCGGGTGCCGGGGGATTCGTTCTGATCCTTCGCCAGACCCGTGAATACACAAGGTCCGCACATGCGGGCTTTGTCGTTTCAGGTCGCGTCGGAGCGGATTCATCCGCGATGGTTTTGCGCGGCAGCGGGGCAGATCGCGGACGGAGTCCGCCCCCACGCAAGCCACACCGAAAGGCAATCCCGGTAGGAGCGAGCTTGCTCGCGAACAGAGTTAACCGGCGGTGACGGCGCTGGGCGGGTTCGCGAGCAAGGGCTAGGCGCCCTCCTCGATCCTACAAAAGCTGCTGGGTCAGGCGACGAAATCGCCCTGGAGTTGTTCCAGCAATACCTGGATCCGCGCCAGGCGCACGGTGGGATCGCTCATCTCCAGCAGCACCTGCTTCTGGTCTCGCTCGAAGGGCAGCAGATAGGCGAGCTGGCAGGCCAGTTCCTGCTGGCCATTGACCTCGCCCCCCATCTCCAGCGCCGACACCATGGGGTGCATGGACAGCGCTTCGAGCAGCGCGGCGAGATCGTCGTGTTCCTTGGTCAGCGGCTGGTTCGGCTGCTCGTCCAGCCACTCCACCTCAGCCACCGTCAGCTGGTCCGTCTGCACGTTGGCGGAGAGCACGCGGAAGCGCCGCCCCCCCTCAACACGGATGCCCAGCAAGCCGTTGGACTGCTGCTTCCAGTCCTTGATATGCGCTTCGCAGCCGACCAGGCTGTAGCGCTCCGGTGCATCGCCGACTTCCTCGCCCTCGACGATGGCCACCACGCCGAATCCGCCGTTCTGCTTCATGCAGCGGCCGATCATGTCCAGGTAGCGCGCCTCGAAGATCTGCAGGTCGAGGCGGCAGCCGGGGAACAGCACGGTATTGAGGGGGAAGAGCGGAAAACTCATGGGTACTCCCATTTTCGATCAGAGCCTGTTTACGATCGTGCGAGCTAGAGCCGTAGTAGGCGGCAAGCGCCTGAAGAGCGGAGTTTACTGCTGTAAATGAGCATCTGAGGGCGTTTGCCAACGCCCTACAGCCGACGCGCAGCAGATCGTCAACAGGCTCTCAGGCGATCAGCGCTACCGCCAACGGTAGCAGCACAGCGGTGGCCACGCCCATCAGGCTCATCGCCAGGGCGGCGAAGGCGCCGCATTCCTCGCCCTCCTGCAAGGCGCGGGAGGTGCCCACGGCATGGGCGGTCATGCCCAGCGCCATGCCTTGCGCAGCCGGATGGTGGACGCCGAAGCGGCGCAGCAGTTCCGGGCCGAGGATGGCGCCGAGCACGCCGGTAATCAGCACGAACACCGCCGCCAGCGCCGCCACGCCGCCGATCTGGCTGGCCACCAGCATGGCGATGGGCGAAGTCACCGACTTGGGCGCCAGGCTCATCAGCAATTCGTGGTCGACGCCGAACAGCCAGCCCAGGCCGATGCCCAGCGCGGTGGCGAACAGGCCGCCGACCAGCAGGGTAATCAGCGTCGGCCAGAACAGTTGGCGGATGCGCTTGAGGTTGAGGAACAGCGGCACGGCGAGGGCGACGGTCGCGGGGCCGAGGAGGATGGTCAGCACCTTGGCACTGTTGCTGTACTCGCTGTAGTCGATGCCGCACGCCAGCAGCACCGCGATAACGATCAGCATCGACACCAGCACCGGCTGCAGGAATACCCAGCGTGTACGCTCATAGGCGGCCAGCGCCAACTGATAAGCGCCCAGGGTGACGCCAACGCAGAACAGCGGATGGTGGATAACGGAGTCCACCGCGCCTTGCCAGTCGAACATCAGGCGTTCTCCTTCTGCTTGCGCTGGCGGTCGATGAGCTTCTGCATCAGCCAGCCGGCGAACACGAAGGACACCAGCAGCGACAACGCCAGTGCGCCGGCGATCGCCCAGAAGTCCGCGGCGATCTGCTTCGCGTAGGCCATAACACCGACCGCCGCCGGCACCAGCAACAGCGGCAGGTAGCGCAGCAGCGAGGCAGCCGCCTCGTTGACCGGCTTGCTCACCTCGCCGTTCCACACCAGGAAGGCGAACAGCAGCACCAGCCCAATGATCGGGCCGGGGATCATGTGCAGGATGAGAGCATTCAGGCCCGTGCCGAGCAGTTGGAACAGCACCAGCCAGGTCAGGCCGCGTAGCAACATCAGAAAGATCTCCAGCGCAATATGCCGACATTATGCCCGCCCAGCGCCCGCTATGGCGCGGCATTCGCCCAAAGCATGAATGCTTGACCGCTCCTGGGCGCCATGCTGATCTACAGGCGGATTTCACGTAGGCCGTACTAGAAGAACAACGCATTCCCCGGAGGAAACATGGCATTCGTACCCGTAAGCGCACTGAAGGACTACATCGGCAAGGACCTGGGCCATTCGCAGTGGATCACCATCGATCAACAGCGCATCAACCAGTTCGCCGAGTGCACCGAGGACCACCAGTTCATCCACGTCGACCCGGAAAAGGCGAAGAAGACGCCCTTCGGCGGCACCATCGCCCATGGCTTCCTGTCGCTGTCGCTGATCCCGAAACTCTGCGAGGGCCTGCTGGTCCTGCCGGAAAACCCAAAGATGGTGGTCAACTACGGCCTGGACAGCGTGCGTTTCATCCAGCCGGTACCGGTGGATTCGCGCGTGCGCCTGCAGGTGACCATCACCGACATCACCGAGAAGAACCCCGGCCAGTGGTTGATCAAGGCGCGCTGCACCCTGGAGATCGAAGGCCTGCCCAAGCCGGCCTACATCGCCGAATCCCTGAGCCTGTGCTTCGTCTGACGGCCCGCTCGCAGCGATGAGAAAAAAGCCCGCGACCGCGGGCTTTTTTGCGTCACACTGCCAGTGCGCCCCTCCGCCGATTCGAGCCTCCCGATGCCACGCCACCTACTTCCCCTGAGCCTCGTCCTGTTCCTCGCTGCCTGCGGCGAGGGCGAACCACTGACGCCACCGGACGCCCGCCTGCCCGACGGCGCGCGCTACCGCGGCGAGCTGGTGAACGGTCAACTGCAGGGGCCGGGGCGGCTCGATTACAGCAACGGCGCCTGGTACGAGGGCGGCTTCGACAAGGGCCTGCAGAGCGGCCAGGGCAAATGGAACGACGGCAACGGTACAAGCTACGAAGGTGAGTTCCGCAACGGAATATTCGAAGGGCGCGGCCGCCTGCAATATGCCGACGGCAGCGTCTACGAAGGCCAGTTCAAGCGCGGCGAGTTCGACGGCGAAGGCCGCCTTGCGCAGGGCGGCACTACCTACAGCGGCGGTTTCCGCAAGGGTCGCTACGAAGGCCTGGGCAGCCTCGAACAGCCCGACGGCACCCGCCACCAGGGTGCCTTCGCCAAGGGCGAGGCCAACGGCGAAGGCGCCCGTCGGGACAGCCTGGGCAACCAGTACAGCGGCACCTTCAGGAACGGCGTGCTGGAGGGTAAGGGCATCTTCCGCGACGAGGCGGGCGACCAGTACAGCGGCGAGTTCCGCAACGACCAGTTCGAGGGGACCGGGCGCTTCCAGAATGCCGACGGCGATGTCTGGTTCGGCCGCTTCAAGGCTGGCGCGCTGAGCGGGCCGGGCGAGTTCATCGGCACCGACGGCAGCCGCTACCAGGGCGAGTTCCGCTTCTGGCGCTTCGACGGCAAGGGCACGCTGACGCGCTCCGATGGCCAGGTCTACAGCGGCGGCTTCGCCCGCGGCGAATACTCGGGCGAAGGCACCCTCACCCGCAGCGACGGCAGTCTGCAGAAAGGCGTCTGGAATGCCGGGCAACTGCGCCAGGATGCCACCGGCAAGCGGCTGCCCAATCCACTGGAAGTCGGCTTGCTGGAACAGGGCGCGTTGCTGGAGAAGGAACTGGCCGCCCTCCCGCCATCCACTCCGGCGATCGAACTCTATGGCGTCAGCCTCGGCGGCGACGGCAAGCAGAGCGTGTTCCTGCGCGAGGCCGACTACGTCGCCAACCTGCTCGGCGAACGCTTCGGCGCGCGCGGCGTGGTGCGCCTGGTGAACCATCGCGACCACCTTGCCGACCGCCCCATGGCCACCCGAGAAACCCTGGCCCGCACCCTGCGCACCATCGCCGAACGCAGCGGCCCGGAAGACCTGGTGTTCATCTACCTGACCAGCCATGGCTCCCATGACCACCAGCTGGTGCTGGACATGCCGGGGCTCAAGCTCGACGACCTGCCGGCCAGCGAACTGGCCAGCCTGCTCGCCCCGCTCAAGGACCGCGACAAGGTGCTGGTGATTTCCGCCTGCTACAGCGGTGGCTTCATCCCCGCGCTCAAGGACGACAAGACCCTGATCATGACCGCCGCACGCAGCGACCGGGTGTCCTTCGGCTGCTCCGAGGAGGCCGACTTCACCTACTTCGGCGACGCGCTCTTTGCCAAGGCCCTCCGGCAGACCGACGACCTCAAGCAAGCCTTCACGCTGGCCAGCGCTACCGTGGCCAAGCGCGAGAAGGAGGAAGAGTTCGAACCATCGGAGCCGCAACTCTGGGCGCCGAAGGCGGTCATTACTCGCTGGCAGGCCCTGCGCGCGCAGCAGTCGCACGGAGAGCTGGCGCTCGGCAATACCGATGCGCAGGCAAAACGACAGGGTGGCAACTAAGCTGGAAAGTGTGTCAGAGGGGAAACACAGATGTACTCGAAACCGACGAATATCCTGCTAGCGGGCGCCACCGGCCTGACCGGTGAACATCTGCTCGACCGCATGCTCAACGAGCCCACGGTCAAGCGCGTCATCGCTCCGGCCCGAAGGAAGCTGGCGGAGCACCCACGCCTGGAAAACCCCATCGGCCCGCTGGCCGAGCTCATCCCGCACCTGGTCCAGCCGGTGGACACGGTGTTCTGCTGCCTGGGCACCACGCTCAAGGAAGCCGGCTCCGAGGAGGCCTTCCGCAGTGTCGACTTCGACCTGCCGCTGGCCCTGGGCGAGCGTGGCCTGGCACTCGGCGCGCGGCACTATATCGTGGTCAGCGCACTGGGCGCGGACAGCAAGTCGTCGATCTTCTACAGCCGGGTCAAGGGCGAGTTGGAGGATGCCCTGCGCCAGCAAGGCTGGCCGCAGCTGACCATCGCACGGCCATCGCTGCTACTGGGTCAGCGTGAGGAAATCCGCCTCGCCGAACTGCTCGCCGCGCCCTTCTCGCGCATCCTGCCGGGCAAGCTGCACGGCATCGAAGCCATCGCCCTGGCCCGCGCGCTCTGGCGCCTGGCGCTGGAAACCGGCAAGGGTAGCCGCGTCGTCGAATCGGACGAGTTGCGCAAGCTGGGCAAGTGACCTTCCTGGCCGGTAGGGCAATGGTCTTCTTCTGGAAAAACGATGCCCAGGCCTTCCCCTCACCCCAACCCTCTCCCAATGGGAGAGGGAGCAGTCCTCCGCGACAAGTAACGGCCACAGTTCTCCTGATGTTTCAGGGAGCGATGCGCTGCCCGGACAGCACCGATCAGTCCCCTCTCCCTTTGGGAGAGGGTTAGGGTGAGGGCCGGCCACCGCACCAAACCCCGTTCGCGAGCAAGCTCGCTCCTACAGGATCGGGCTCAGTTCCCGCCCCACACCTGCAGGCCAACCCCCAGTTCCGCGGCGATCGACAGAGGCAGCAGCAAGGTGTCGAGCAGCGCGCTGCCGGGCAGGTCGAGGCCGGGATAGGCCGGCGCGTCGGTGCCGAAATGATCCTTCGGGCAGCAGCCGCCATTCAGCGAATACCAGTCCAGCCGGGTGCCGGCGTAGATCAGCGGATCGCCGGGGCGGCTGTCGTTGAGGGTCTTCACGGTGGCGCAACCGCCCAATTGCAACAGCAGCAGGGTGGCGAGGAGCTTATTCGTCACTGACAAGATGGTGTTCGCCCCAGCGCGGCAGCATGTCCTGGGGGATGCCCAGTTGATTGAGGATGCGCGCGACGACGAAGTCGATCAGGTCGTCCACCGTCTGCGGCTGGTGATAGAAGCCCGGAGCGGCCGGCAGGATCACCGCGCCCATATTGGACAGCTTGAGCATGTTCTCCAGGTGGATGCTGGAGAACGGTGCCTCACGCGGCACCAGGATCAGTTGGCGGCGCTCCTTCAGTGCCACGTCGGCGGCGCGTTCGATCAGGTTGTTGCAGGCGCCGGTGGCGATGGCCGAGAGCGTCCCCGTCGAGCAGGGCACCACCACCATCGCGCTGGGCGCGCCGGAGCCGGAAGCCACCGGGGCCATCCAGTCTTCCTTGCCGTACACGCGGATCTGCCCAGGGGCGGCGCCGGTGTACTCGCTGAGAAAGGCCTGCATCGCCTGCGGCTTGCTCGGCAGGGTCACGTCGGTCTCGGTGGCCACCACCAGTTGCGCGGCCTTGGAGATGAGGAAGTGCACCTCGCGGTCTTCCTGCACCAGGCAGTCGAGCAGTCGCAGGCCGTACTGGGCACCGGAGGCACCGGTCATGGCGAGGGTGACGCGTTCGGCTCCCCCCATGCTCAGCCCTCCAGCGCCTGGGCCAGCTTGCCGTGCAGGCCGCCGAAACCGCCGTTGCTCATGACCACCACCTGGGTGCCCGGCGTGGCGATGGCCTTCACACCCTCGATGATGGCCTCCAGCGAATCGCACACTTGGGTGGGCACGGTGGAGCCGGCCACGGTGGCGGCCAGGTCCCAGCCGAGGTTCGGCGGGGCGTACCAGAACACGTTGTCGGCCTGCACCACGGACTCCGGCAGGCCGTCGCGGTGGGCGCCGAGCTTCATGGAGTTGGAGCGCGGCTCGACCACGGCAATGACCTTGGCATCACCGACGCGCTTGCGCAGGCCATCGAGGGTGGTGGCGATGGCAGTCGGGTGGTGGGCGAAGTCGTCGTAGATAGTCACGCCGTTGACCTCGGCGACCTTCTCCATGCGCCGCTTGACGCTCTTGAAGGCCGACAGCGCAGCACAGCCCAGCTCCGGCACCACACCGACATGACGGGCCGCCGCGAGGCAGGCCAGCGCGTTGGCGACGTTGTGCTGGCCGGTCAGTTCCCAGTCCACGGTGCCCTGGGGTTTGCCGTCGAACAGGACTTCGAAGTGCGAGCCGTCTTCGCTGAGCAGGCGCGCCTGCCACTGGCCGCCTTCGCCGGTGGTCTGCACCGGCGTCCAGCAACCCATGTCGATCACCCGCTTGAGCGCGGTTTCGGAGGTGGGGTGGATGACCAGGCCTTCACCGGGAATGGTCCGCACCAGGTGGTGGAACTGCCGCTCGATGGCGGCGAGGTCAGGGAAGATGTCCGCGTGGTCGAATTCCAGGTTGTTCAGGATCGCCGTGCGCGGGTGGTAGTGGACGAACTTCGAGCGCTTGTCGAAGAAGGCGCTGTCGTACTCGTCGGCCTCGACCACGAAGAACGGCGTGCCGCCCAGGCGCGCGGAGACGCCGAAGTTCTGCGGCACACCGCCGATCAGGAAGCCCGGGCTCATGCCCGCATGTTCCAGCACCCAGGCCAGCATGCTGCTGGTGGTGGTCTTGCCGTGAGTGCCGGCGGCGGCCAGGACCCAGCGGCCCTGCAGCACGTGGTCGGCCAGCCACTGCGGGCCGGAGACGTAGGGCAGGCCCTTGTTCAGCACGTATTCTACGGCGGGGTTGCCGCGCGACAGCGCGTTGCCGACCACCACCAGGTCCGGAGCCGGCTCCAGGTGCGCGGGGTCGTAGCCCTGCATCAGCTCGATGCCCTGGGCTTGCAGCTGGGTGCTCATGGGCGGGTAGACGTTGGCGTCGGAACCGGTCACGCGGTGGCCCAGCTCCTTGGCCAGGACGGCCAGCGAGCCCATGAAGGTGCCGCAGATGCCGAGGATGTGGATATGCATGCAGACTCCTGCAATCAAGCCTTTCCAGGCGCTTCGAATGGGCGGCAGAGTAGCACAGCGCGCCCCCGCGCGGCCCGCCGCCGGGGCATCAGACGACGAGGTGGGGAGGCGGTTCCCGGTGAGCAGCGAAAGCCGTCACAGGCGAGGACCGCAGGATGGGTGGAGCGAAGCGATACCCATGCTGTTTCGGCCGCGCTGCCTTGATGGGTATCGCTGCGCTTAACGCCATCCTACGAAAGAGTTCTCCGGTTCAGGCCGTGGCGATTGAGCTTGCGGTACAGCGTGTTACGGCTGATGCCCAACTGCTGCGCGGCGCGGCTGACGTGCCAGCGCTGCGCTTCCAGCACTGCCAGCAGTGCGTCGCGCTCGGCGGCGCCGAGGGTGTCGCCGCCCTCCTCGCTCACCGGTACCACAACAGGAACGGGAGCCGAAGTACGTCGCAGGTCCGCCGGCAAGTCGGTCATATGGATGCGTCCGCCCTCGCACAGCGCACAGAGCGTGCGCAGCACGTTGCGCAGCTGGCGCACGTTGCCCGGCCAGGGGAAATCGAGCAGGTGCCGGCGCACGTCGTCGTCCAGTCGCACCGAGCGGCCCTTGCTCTCCTCGGCCAGCAGGTGATCGAGCAACGCACCACGGTCTTCGCGCTCGCGCAGCGGCGGCAATGCGACGACCAAACCATTGAGGCGATAGTAGAGGTCTTCACGGAACTGCCCGGCGGCCACCAGCGCTTCCAGGTCACGGTGGCTGGCGCTGATCAGGCGGATGTCGACGTCCAGCGGCTCGCCGCCGATGGGCACTACCTGGCGCTCCTCCAGCACGCGCAGCAGGCGCGTCTGCAACGCCAGCGGCATGTCACCGATCTCGTCGAGGAACAGCGTGCCGCCGTCGGCCTGCTGCAACTTGCCGCGCATGCCTTCCTTGCGCGCGCCGGTGAAGCTGCCGCCGCGGTAGCCGAACAGCTCGCTCTCGATCAGGGTCTCGGGGATCGCCGCGCAGTTCAGCGCGACGAAAGCCTTGCCGGCACGTTCGCCACCCAGGTGCACGGCGCGGGCGAAAGCTTCCTTGCCGGTGCCGGTCTCGCCCTGCAGTAACAGCGGCACGTCGTGGGCGTAGACCTTCAGCGCCCGGCGGAAATCATGGGCCAGTTGCGGATCGTCGATGCACAGCCCTTTCGCCAGCGGCGCACGCGGCAGCACCGGCGCGGCGGCGATGGGGCGCCGGCCGCGCAGCAGCGCATAGAGAGTGCGCCCGGCGTGGGTGCGCAACGGCCAACTGGCATTGGGCTGCGGGTCGGCGCGGCTGAACAGGTCGTCCAGCCGGCAATCGAAGAACTGTTCCAGCGAGCGGCCGACCAGGCTGTCCCGGCGGCTGCCGAGCAGGTTGATCGCGCTCTGGTTCGCCGCGCGGATTCGCCCGTCAGCGCCGAAAGCCAGCAGGCCTTCGCTGAACAGGCCGAGGCCGTCCGGCTGCAGGTGGAAGCGCAGCAGCCACTGGTCCTCGAAATGCCGCAGGAAGTAGCAGCTCTCGATGGCCTTGGCCGACAGGTTGACCAGCGCCATGGTGTGGAACTGGCTCTGCCGCGACACGTCGCGGCGCGCGGAGGAAACGTCGAGCACCGCCAGCAGCTCGCCCTGCGGGTCGAACACCGGGCTGGCCGAGCAGGTCAGCCCGGTGTGGCGGCTGCGGAAATGTTCGTCCTGGTGAATGGTCAGCGCCTGACGCTCCACCAGGCAGGTCCCGATACCGTTGGTGCCCTCGCGCGCTTCGCTCCAGTCGGCGCCGAGCCACAGCCCGGCCTGCTCGAACGTGCGGCGCTCGGCGGCTTCGCTCACGCAATTGAGAATGACGCCACGGGAATCGGTGAGCAGCACCGCATGGCCGGCGCCGGAGAGCTGCTGGTGCAGGCTGTTCATCTCGCCGCTGGCGATTTCCAGCACCTGGCGATGGTGCTCGCGGACTTCGAGCATGCGCGCATGTTCCAGCACCGTCGGCGCCATGGGTTGCGCCGGGTCGAGGTGGTACTGCTCCAGGCAGCGCATCCAGGAGCGGGCGATGGACGGGTCCGCACCGGGCGCTCCGGCGCGGGCCTTGCCCTCGGCCACGGTCATGACCTGGCGGGCGTGGCGGCTCAAATCGTTGGCGCGCATTCTTGTTGTTCTCCGCTTGGGGGACGGGGAGGCAGCCCCGGATTCCAGCGACTGTTTGTCAGACAATTCGGCGGAACGCAGAACAGCATCCCCCACGCGTCAAACCAATGCAACGCCTGTCCGACCGTCAGGTCACTACTGTCACGAATACGGGACAAAGTGTCACCCAGCCGTGTGCCAGGGGCGTTACAGGGCGATTTCCGGCGCCCGGCTCGATTCGCCGCAACCCAAGCGGCGCGGGGCTTTCACTGGCATGGCCCGGCCCTTGCTCTACGCTTGATCAACGTCCTCCCCAACAAGCACAAGACCCAGGAGATCCGACCATGCGTTATGCCCATCCCGGTAGCGAAGGCGCCATCGTTTCGTTCAAGGCGCGCTACGGCAACTACATCGGCGGCGAATTCGTCCCGCCGGTGAAGGGTCAGTACTTCACCAACACCTCGCCGGTGAATGGCCAGCCCATCGCCGAATTCCCCCGCTCCACCGCCGAGGATATCGACAAGGCGCTGGACGCCGCCCATGCCGCCGCCGACGCCTGGGGTCGCACCTCGGTGCAGGACCGCTCGCTGGTGCTGCTGAAGATCGCCGACCGCATCGAACAGAACCTGGAACTGCTGGCTGTCACCGAGACCTGGGACAACGGCAAGCCGGTGCGCGAAACCCTCAACGCCGACATCCCGCTGGCTGCGGACCACTTCCGCTACTTCGCCGGCTGCATCCGCGCGCAGGAAGGCGGCGCCGCCGAGATCAACGACAGCACCGTCGCGTACCACATCCATGAACCGCTGGGCGTGGTCGGGCAGATCATCCCGTGGAACTTCCCGCTGCTGATGGCCGCGTGGAAGCTCGCCCCGGCGCTGGCCGCCGGCAACTGCATCGTGCTCAAGCCGGCCGAGCAGACCCCGCTGGGCATCTGCGTGCTGATGGAGTTGATCGGCGACCTGCTGCCCAAGGGCGTGCTCAACGTCGTCCAGGGCTTCGGCAAGGAGGCTGGTGAAGCGCTGGCCACCAGCAAGCGCATCGCCAAGATCGCCTTCACCGGCTCGACCCCGGTGGGCTCGCACATCCTCAAGTGCGCCGCCGAGAACATCATTCCGTCCACCGTGGAGTTGGGCGGCAAGAGCCCGAACATCTACTTCGAAGACATCATGCAGGCCGAGCCGACCTTCATCGAGAAGGCTGCCGAGGGCCTGGTGCTGGCCTTCTTCAACCAGGGCGAGGTGTGCACCTGCCCGTCCCGCGCACTGGTGCAGGAATCCATCTACCCGCAGTTCATGGACGTGGTGATGAAGAAAGTGAAGGCGATCAAGCGCGGCGACCCGCTGGACACCGACACCATGGTCGGCGCCCAGGCCTCGCAGCAGCAGTACGAGAAGATTCTCTCCTACCTCGACATCGCCCAGCAGGAAGGCGCGCAGATCCTGGTCGGCGGCTCGGTCGAGAAGCTCGATGGCAACCTGTCCACCGGCTATTACATCCAGCCGACGCTGCTCAAGGGCAGCAACAAGATGCGCGTGTTCCAGGAAGAAATCTTCGGGCCGGTGGTGGGCGTCACCACCTTCAAGGACGAAGCCGAAGCACTGGCCATCGCCAACGACACCGAGTACGGCCTCGGTGCCGGCGTCTGGACCCGCGACATCAACCGCGCCTACCGCATGGGTCGTGGCATCAAGGCTGGCCGCGTATGGACCAACTGCTACCACCTGTACCCGGCGCACGCCGCCTTCGGTGGCTACAAGAAATCCGGCGTGGGCCGCGAGACCCACAAGATGATGCTCGACCACTACCAGCAGACCAAGAACCTGCTGGTCAGCTACGACATCAACCCGCTGGGCTTCTTCTGATTGCGCGCTGCTGATTGGCCCCGCCCGGCTCGCCGGGCGGTCTCCCCCGAATCGATCTTTGCGCGGCTTTCGAGCCGCGCTTTTTTATTCCTGAGGGAAATCTGTGGCTGATCATCGCAGACGGTGCCCGCTCCAGAGCAGGATGCTGAACCTGCAAGAACAACGATCTCCTTCTGGTTAGTCCGAGTGAACACCTCCCCCTCACCCCAACCCTCTCCCTCAGGGAGAGGGGGCAGCTCGAGTCGACTGACGCTATGGTTTCATCCTGCTCCGAACGGTCCCCTCTCCCCCTGGGAGAGGGTTAGGGTGAGGGTAATCCCGAGCGCAGATTTCACCTCTAGAGCGGGGAATATCAGCCCACATCACTCCGCCACTGCCGAGGACTCACGCCGAACCAGCGGCGAAAGGCGCGGGAGAAGGCACTGGTCTCGGAATAACCCAGCAACGGCGCCAACTCGGAAATCGGTCGCTGCGGCTGACGAAGGTAATGCAGTGCCAATTCGCGGCGGGTGTTTTCCACCAGTTGGCTGAAGCTCAGCCCAGCCTCGCGCAGGCGGCGCTGCAGGCCGGCGCTGGTGAGTTCCAGTTGCTCGGCGATCAGTTCCAGCGAAGGCTCGCCATCGGCCAGCGCCAGGCGAATCTGCGTGCCGGCGTCCTCGACCAGGTTGGGCGCGCCACTTTGTTCGCCCAGACGACGAATCACGTCCTGCACCAGGAACAACAAGTTGGCATCGCGCTCGGGCATCTGCTGGCCGTAAAGATCGCGCTTGGGAATCAGCATCGAGTTGCAGCCGCGCTGGAACAGCACCGGCGCGTCGAACACCCGGCCATGTTCCTGCCAACCCTCCGGCCGCGCGTGCTCAAAGCTCACCGCACGGGGCGCCCACTCGGGGCCGAGCGCATGGCGCATCAGGTTCAGCGCCATGCCCAGGGTCAGCTCGGCGTCCTGGCGGCGGTCGAGGATCGCGCCGTGGCGGACCTGGTAGTCGAAGCGGTAGCACTCGCCGCAATCCACCAGGCGGATCAGCGTGTCGTGCTGGTGATAGGGAAAGGCGGCGGCGAAGTTCTTCAGCGCGTCTTCCAGTGTCTCGGAACACAGCCCGACGTAGCCCAGCAGGCCCAGTTCGCGCGGGCGGAACTGCTCGCCGTAGCGCAGCCCGAAGTTGTCACAGCCCGACTGTCGCGCGGCTTCTTCCAGCACCTGGCAATAGTTGGTCAGCGCCAGGCTCAGGGTGGGATGCAGCAGGCGTTCCGGGTCAATGCCGGCGCGGCCGAAGACGCGGTCGATATCACCGCCCTGGTCGCCGATGAAACGACCCAGGCCGCTGGCGGCAGCAGACAGCACGCCGATATTGCTGGCCAGGGGCAGGCTAAGGCCGGACGGAGAAAACAGAGGCTGGCTCATGTCGGTTACCGATCTTGTTTTGAGACGCGCAAGGCACATGTCTCCCGGAAAGTAGGGAACGAATAAACAAAGCAATTCCCGTGCCTCGCCATGCATTACCGATCAGCCGGACACGGCGCCACGCCTGGCCTGCAGTTGCCACCGCAGAGGGCAGATGCGAGGAATTGGGCACCAGAAACGGGCACCGGGCGCCGTGTGGGGCAATGGGTAACAGCCAGTTGACCCTGCGCGGCGAAAGCCGATTCCAGCGGTCAAGTCTTGCGCGGCAGTGCGCCACTACCATCGAGGCTCAGGTATCCGTCCACGCCCCTGCGGCCCGCCATCTGCGGCCTACCCCTTGCGGAGAGAGGAACAACAACAATGAGCGCATCCCAACTCAAACCAACGCTGGGCACCCTGCACCTCTGGGGGCTCGCCGTGGGCCTGGTGATCTCCGGCGAGTACTTCGGCTGGAGCTACGGCTGGGCCGCCGCCGGCACCCTGGGTTTCCTCGTCACCACGCTGATGGTCGCGGTGATGTATACCTGCTTCATCTTCAGCTACACCGAACTGACCACCGCCATCCCCCACGCTGGCGGGCCGTTCGCCTACAGCCTGCGGGCGTTCGGCAAGACCGGCGGGATGATCGCCGGCATCGCCACGCTGATCGAATTCGTCTTCGCCCCGCCGGCCATCGCCATGGCCATCGGCGCCTACCTCAACGTGCAGTTCCCCGGCCTCGATCCGAAGTGGGCGGCCACCGGCGCCTATGTGATCTTCATGACGCTGAACATCCTCGGCGTGAGCATCGCCGCCACCTTCGAGCTGGTGGTGACAGTGCTGGCGGTGGCCGAGCTGCTGGTGTTCATGGGCGTGGTCGCGCCGGGCTTCAGCTTCAGCAACTTCGTGCTCAACGGCTGGGCCGGCTCGGACGTATTCGGCGCCCCGGCCATGGCCGGCATCTTCGCCGCCATTCCGTTCGCCATCTGGTTCTTCCTCGCCATCGAGGGCGCGGCCATGGCTGCCGAAGAGGCGAAAGATCCGAAACGCACCATCCCGCGCGCCTACATCGCCGGCATCCTGACCCTGGTGACGCTGGCCATCGGCGTGATGATCTTCGCCGGCGGCGTGGGCGACTGGCGCGCCCTGTCGAACATCAACGACCCGCTGCCGCAGGCGATGAAAGCCGTGGTCGGCAACAATTCCACCTGGATGCACATGCTGGTGTGGATCGGCCTGTTCGGCCTGGTGGCGAGCTTCCACGGCATCATCCTCGGTTACTCGCGGCAGTTCTTCGCCCTGGCTCGCGCGGGCTTCCTGCCACGTAGTCTGGCCAAACTCTCGCGCTTCCAGACCCCGCACCGCGCCATCCTCGCTGGCGGTGTCGTGGGTATCGCAGCGATCTTCAGCGACAGCCTGATCAGCCTGCAGGGCATGACCCTGACCGCGGCGATGATCACCATGAGCGTGTTCGGCGCCATCGTCATGTACATCATGAGCATGTTCAGCCTGTTCAAGCTGCGCCGCAGCGAGCCGGACCTGGAGCGCAGCTTCCGCGCGCCGGGCTACCCGGTGGTCCCGGCCATCGCCCTGGTGCTGGCGCTGGTCTGCCTGGCCGCGATGCTATGGTTCAATAGCGTCATCGCCTCAGTGTTCCTGGTGCTGATGATCGGCGGCTGCTCCTGCTGCAGCATCGTCATCAGCCTCAACCGCGGCACCGAAGCATCCTTCGCCAGCCAGGGCTGAGAGAGGTCAGCATGTCCGGATTCGCCCACAGCATCGGTGGCCAGATTTGGCGCTTCGACAGCCTGCGCGAGGTGATGGCCAAGGCCAGCCCGGCGCGCTCCGGCGACCGCCTCGCCGGGGTCGCCGCCGGCAGCGACGCCGAGCGCGTGGCCGCGCAGATGGCGCTGGCCGATATCCCGCTCAAGCACTTCCTCGACGAGGCGCTGATCCCCTACGAGAGCGACGAAGTCACCCGGCTGATCATCGACAGCCATGATCGCGAAGCCTTCGCCCCGGTCAGCCACCTCACGGTCGGCGGCCTGCGCGACTGGCTGCTCGGCGATGCCGCCGACGAAACCAGCCTGCGCGCCCTGGCGCCGGGGCTGACGCCGGAAATGGCAGCCGCGGTATCGAAGATCATGCGCGTGCAGGACCTGGTGCTGGTGGCGCAAAAAATCCGCGTGGTCACCCGTTTCCGCAACACCATGGGGCTGCGCGGGCGCATGTCGACGCGGCTGCAACCCAACCACCCCACGGATGACCCGGCGGGCATCGCCGCCAGCGTGCTCGACGGCCTGCTCTACGGCAACGGCGATGCCATGCTCGGCATCAACCCGGCCACCGACAGCCTGCAGTCGATCTGCACGCTGCTGGAGATGCTCGACGCGATCATCCAGCGCTACGAGATTCCCACCCAGTCCTGCGTGCTCACCCACGTCACCAGTTCCATCGAGGCGATCAACCGTGGCGCGCCGCTGGACCTGGTGTTCCAGTCCATCGCCGGTACCGAAGCGGCCAACGCCAGCTTCGGCGTGAGCCTGTCGATCCTCCAGGAAGGCTACGAGGCGGGACTGTCGCAGAAGCGCGGCACGCTAGGCGACAACCTGATGTACTTCGAGACCGGCCAGGGCAGCGCGCTGTCGGCCAACGCCCACCACGGCGTCGACCAGCAGACCTGCGAGACCCGCGCCTACGCGGTGGCGCGGCACTTCAAGCCGTTCCTGGTGAACACCGTGGTCGGCTTCATCGGCCCGGAATACCTGTACAACGGCAAGCAGATCATCCGCGCCGGGTTGGAGGATCACTTCTGCGCCAAGCTGCTCGGCGTGCCCATGGGTTGCGACATCTGCTACACCAACCACGCCGAGGCCGACCAGGACGACATGGATATGCTCCTGACCCTGCTGGGCGTGGCCGGCATCAACTTCATCATGGGCATCCCCGGCTCCGACGACGTGATGCTCAACTACCAGACCACCTCCTTCCACGACGCACTCTACGCGCGCCAGACGCTGGGCCTGCGGCCGGCGCCGGAGTTCGAGGCGTGGCTTGCGCGCATGGAAATCCTCCGCCAGCAGGACGGCCGCGTGCACATGGCCAGCCAGCTTCCCGGCGCCTTCCGCCATGCGCTCGCGCAACTGTCCTGAGGACATCGCTTGAGGAGTCTTCGATGAGCGACAGCTTCACCCCCAACCCCTGGCAGGAGTTGCGCCGCCTGACTTCCGCGCGCATCGCCCTGGGCCGCGCCGGCACCAGCCTGCCGACCGGCGCGCAACTGGACTTCCAGTTCGCCCACGCCCAGGCGCGCGACGCTGTGCACCTGCCCTTCGACCGCGATGGTCTCGCCGCACAACTGGCAGAACGCGGCCGCGAGACGCTGCTGCTGCACAGCGCCGCCGCCGACCGCGACACCTATCTGCAACGCCCCGATCTCGGCCGCCGCCTGAACGAAGATTCGGCAGCGATCCTGCGCCGCCATGCCGAGCGCCATCCACAAGGCTACGACCTCGCCGTGGTGATCGCCGACGGGCTTTCCTCGCTGGCCGTGCAGCGCCACAGCCTACCCTTCCTCGAACGCATGGAAGAACAGGCGCGCAATGAAGGCTGGAGCCTGTCGCCGGTCGCCCTGGTACAACAGGGCCGGGTCGCCGTCGCCGATGAAGTGGCCGAGTTGCTGCGGGCGAAGATGGTGGTGATCCTGATCGGCGAGCGCCCCGGCCTGTCATCACCGGACAGCCTCGGCCTGTACTTCACCTGGGCGCCGAAGGTCGGCCTGAACGACGCCTACCGCAACTGCATCTCCAACGTGCGCCTGGAGGGTTTGAGCTACGGCCTGGCCACGCACCGCCTGCTCTACCTGATGCGCGAGGCGTGCCGCCGGCAGCTGTCGGGAGTGAACCTGAAGGACGAGGCGCAGCTACCTGCGCTGGAAGGAGACGACGGGCCGTCACGGGGTAATTTCCTGCTCGGTGGCTGAGCAGGAAGGCCCTGCCGTGAACGCGACCACATGCCGCGCAGGTGATCGCCGTCTTTAAGAATCGTCTTAAATCGCCCCTCCCGCTCATCGCGATAAAAACCTCGCCATCAAGGACCGTGCACTGGCACGGAAGGCTGCGCCGCCCGGCGCACCCCAGTCGATGGCGAGAACATGGATTCACCCCGTAGCGCTACCTTCACCCGGCTTGCGAGCCAACGCGGCATCACCCTGGTCGAGACCCTGGTGACCATCGCGATCCTGGCGATCCTGCTGGGTATCGCAGTGCCCTCCTTCGACCTGCTGATCAACCGCAACCGCGCCCAGAGCGGCGGCAAGCAACTGATCGGCCTGCTGCAATATGCCCGCGCGCAGGCGCAGATCAGCCACCAGGAAATCAGTGTCACACCGCAGGCATCCGGTGACTGGGCTTCGATGCTGGTGGTGTCCCAGCGGCGTGGCGGCGACCTGGCTGGCAGCCAGGCCATCGAACTGCGCCGCACCCAGCTGGACGACTCGGCCAAGGTGCAGGTCCAGACCAGCACCAGCGCCGCAAGGGTAGTCTTCGACGGCAACGGTATCGCCGAATCCGGCCTCGACTACCCGCTGGTCTTCACCCTCGTGTCCGGCAGCTACAGCAGCCAGGTCTGCCTGCAACGCAGCGGAGCGGCATGGGTATGCGAATGAGGCCGATGCCCAGCGAGCGGGGCTTCTACCTGATCGAGGTCATGGTCGCGGTGATGCTCACCAGCGTTGGGCTGCTGGGCATGCTGGCCCTGCAGGCCCGCAGCATCAGCTACGCCCACGACAGCCAGCAGCGGCAGAACGCGATCCTTCTGGCCGCCGATCTCGCCCGCAGCATGCAGGCCAACCGCGAGGGGCTGGTCCGTGAGGGCAAGCTCAGGGACGATGCGGCATTCCTGGTGGCCAAGGGCAGCGCGTTCCCCAGCCTGGGCAGCGGTGCGTCCTGCGTCACCAGCGGGCTCGGCGCGAGCGACAGGATCCGTCGCGAGCTGGCCTGCTGGACGGCGCAGGTACAGCGCCGACTCGTCACCGACGACGAACTGCTCAAGGACTCCACCTTCATCTGCGCCACCCGCGACGGTAAATCCTGCGCCAGCGGTTCGAAACAGCCCCTGCTGCTGATCCAGCTGGCCTGGCACAGCCGCAACTGCCGCAACGGCAGCCCGACCGTTGCCGAGGACGCCGACTCCGCCTGCCTGAGCGCGGACGCTGACGGTGGCGTCGAGCGCTATCGACTGAGTTTCCAGCCATGAACGCCAGCACACAGAAAGGCCTGTCACTGATCGAGCTCATGGTCGCGCTGGCGCTCGGCACCCTGGTGCTGTTCACCGTGCTGCAGATCTACCTGTCGGGCAGCGACCACGCTGCCTTCAACAATGCCCAGCAACAGAACCAAAGCCGCGCGCGCTTCCTCCTCGACCTGCTGCAGAACGAGGCCGGGCATGCCGGTTACGTCGCCTGGCAACGCCATGCCGTGGCCCAGGACGCCACGCAATTCGACTTCATCCTCGATCGCGACGGCCCCTTCCCTTCGCTGACCGACAGCCGTACCGGCTGCAGCTTTGGCGCTGGCAAGGTCAGTTCCGTCGACGCCAACGGCAAGGGCCTGTGTCTGCGCTACCAGCGTTCGCAGCGGGTCGACGCACAGTTCCAGCAGGACTGCAGTGGCGGCGCCCTCTACAGCGATACCGACAGCGGCACGCCGCTGGTACTGGTAAGCCACCTGTACTTCTCGAACGGCGAGCTGCGCTGCAAGACCAACAACAGCGCTTCCGCCGGCGAGGCGGTGCTCGCCACAGGCATCCACGACCTGCGTTTCCTCGCCGCCTCGGTCAACCAGGTCCGCGTCGGCCTGGTGCTGACTTCGACCCGCCCGCTGCTGCCGGAGAACTGCACCTATCCCGACCCGCTCGGCGACCAGCAGAAAGACACCGGTACGCACGGGCTGTGCGGCGCCTTCGCGCAGACGCTCTACCTGAGGAACCAGCCATGACCCGGCAACGCGGCCAGACCCTGTTGATCGCCCTGATCCTGCTGCTCGGCTTGAGCATCCTGACCCTGGGCAATCTGCGCAACGGCCTGCTACTGGACAACAGCCTCGCCGACGCCCGCGACTATCAGGCGGCGCTGGGCGGCGCCACCTCGGCCATCAACGAGGCGCTGTACCGCAGTCGACATAGCCCGAGCATGGCGGTGGGCACCGTCGACGACTGCATCGATACCGCGCAGGACCAGCAGCAGGTGCTGCTCTGCGACCGTCTCTGGCTGAACCCTTCCGACCCGGCCAGCAGCGCCCTCATCACGAAAGCGCGCACCTACCGCGGCAACGACCTCGCCAGTCCGGGCGAGCTGGATGAACTCAGCCGCGCGCCACGCTGGTATGTGGCCGCCCAGTGCGAAAGCCGCTCCTCCAGCGCCATGGCCGACTGCCTGGCCGGCAGCGGCACCCTGCTGCTGCAGGTGAACGCCCTTGCCACCGGCATCACCGACCAGGCCCAGGTACGCCTGCAGGAGTACGCCCGTGTGCAACGCTGAAACCCTCCTGCGTGGCGCACTGCTGGGAGCCGCTGTGCTCGCCGGCGGCAACGCTGCGGCCGCCACGCCGAGCCAGGCACCGCTGTTCCTGGTCGAGGGCGTCTCGCCGAACCTGATCGTCACCCTCGACGACTCCGGCAGCATGACCAGCGCCTACACGCCCGACGGCATGAGTTCCTACACCATCGCCAACCGCTCCGCGTCGTACAACCCGATGTACTACAACCCGGCGATCACCTACGAAGCGCCGTGGAAGGTCACCTTCAGCGGTGGGCGCCTCATCAGCGAGCGCTACACCACCCAGTTCGACAAGGCGTACTACGACGGCTTCCTCACCCTCCAGACCGGGACGTTGGACCTGAACAGGTACACCGGCAACGGCTACGGGCAGAACTCGATCCAGGCTGTCAACACCACCGACAGCTACAAGCAATACGCCCACTACTACCAGTTCGACGCCGCCTGTCCGCATGCCCGCAACGTTGCCACCAATGCGCTCAGCGCCGTACAGAACTGCGCAACCGACTACTCGTACACCAATGCAAACGCCTGCACCAAGAGCTGCTTCGCGCCTCGCTGGGTCACGACGGCAGAGGAAAAACAGAACTACGCCAACTGGTTTTCCTTCTACCGTACTCGCCAGCTCGCGACGCGCACCGCCGCCAACCTGGCATTGTTCGAGCTGCCCGATCATATCCGCGTGACCTGGCAGGGGCTGAACAGCTGCTACAACACCAACTTCAACCTGTCCTCCTCAACCTGCGGCAACCAGACCCTGGCGGCCTTCGCCGACCAGCACAAGGCCGACTTCTTCACCTTCACCAGCCGCCTGGTCGCCAGTGGCGGTACCCCGCTGGGCGCCGCGCAGAACCGGGTCAACAGCTACCTCTCCAGCACGTCCGCGTACAACCCCTATGCTCGCGCGCCGGGCGCCACGCGCGACGTGAAGACCGAGTACGCCTGCCGCCCCACCTACCACCTGCTGATGACCGATGGCTTCGGTGACGGCTCCGGTGGCAACAATGCCGACGGCACCACGCGCACCCTGCCCGACGGAAAGGCCTTCGCCGCCAGCGCGCCTTTCTACGACAAGTGGTCCAATACCCTGGCCGACAACATCTTCCTCGGTTGGGCGACCGATGCGCGTGCCGATCTGGAGAACAAGGTCCCGCCGCGCTACCGCGACGGCAACGACTACTGGAATCCGAAGAACGATCCGGCCACCTGGCAGCACGTCACCACCTACACCGTGGGATTGGGCCTCGGCCCGACACTGAAGTACCTGCAGTGGGGAGGTGACACCTACTCGGGTTCCTACCCGCAACTGCTCGATGGCAGCAAGAGCTGGCCCAACCCCAGCGGCAGCACGGTGCTGGACGGCATGACGGTAACCGCCAACGAAGGCAAGGTGGCGGCGCTCTGGCATGGTGCGCTGAACGCCCGTGGCGAGTTCTTCAGCGCCGACTCCACCAGCGAACTGGTACAGGCCTTCCAGGCCATCGTCAGCAGCATTTCCACCAACCAGCTGGCGGTCGCCGCGGCAGGCGCCAGCTCGACCTCGCTGAGCACCGACACCTACCTCTACCGCGCCAGCTACCAGCCCAACGACTGGAGCGGCGACATCCTGCAATACCGCCTCGATGCCGACGGCAACGCCCAGGCCAATACCGCGCTGTCCTTCCGCAACCAGCTCGACCAGCGCTCGCCTGGGAGCCGCAACCTCTACTTCAACTCACGCCCCGACCGTCCAAGTGGGAGCCTCCAGGCCTTCGCCTGGGACAACCTCGCGACCTCACAGCAGGACCTGCTCGACAAGGCGCCCGGCACCCAGACTCGCGACCATCTCGGCCAGCGTCGCCTTGCCTGGCTGCGTGGCGACCGCAGTGACGAAGACGTCACGTTCCGTGCGCGCAACCATCTGCTCGGCGACATCATCTACTCCTCGCCGGTCGTAGTCGGCGCCCCCTCCAGCGTCACCTACTACCTGGAGAAAGCCGCCCGCACCACGGGCTACGAAACCTTCCGCCAGGACCACGCGGACCGCGAACGGCGCATTTACGTGGGTGCCAACGACGGCATGCTGCATGCCTTCGACGAAACGGGCCGGGAACGCTGGGCCTTCATCCCTGCCGCCGTGGTCGACAAGCTCAACTACCTGCCGGCGAAAAACTACGCGGGGCGCTCGGAGGAGGAGAACACCAACAACCTGCACCGTTTCTTCGTCGACGGCACTGCCGTCACCCAGGATGTCTATTTCGACGGTGCCTGGCGCACTGTCCTGGTGATGGCGCCGGGACGCGGCGGGCGCGGGCTGTTCGCCCTGGACATCACCGATCCGGACTCGCCCGCGCTGCTCTGGGAGCACACCGCCCGCGCAACCAGCCGCGACGGCAAGACCATCGACTTCGGCTACCTGCTGGAGCGCCCGGTCATCACCTCCTTCGATGGCGAGCCCTACATCCTCACTGGCAATGGCTACGACGCGGGCAAGGGCTATTCGCTGTCGATCCGCCTGGCCGACGGCCGGATCGATGCCGCCAGCCACGCCACCGGCGGCGACGGTGACGTCGCCAGCACGGTCGCCTGGACCCAGGCCGCCAGCCCCGGGGAACTCGCCCAGCGCTATTACGGCAGCCTTCAGGGCAACCTGTATCGCCAAGGCGGCATCGATGCCAAGGCAAGCCTGCTGGCCAGCCTCGCCAGCGCACGGGGCCAGGCTGTGAGCGCGGCACCGGAAGTTACCCAGCATCCGCGCGGCGGGCAGCTGGTGCTGGCCGGCACGGGCAAGTACTTCGAAGGCAGCGACAAGGAAGGCCCGGCCACCGCGCAATCGCTCTATGGGTTCTGGGACCAGACCGACTACCTCGCCCACGTCGATGGCGCCGGCGATCCCGCCACCCTGACCAGACTGGGCGACCTGCAGAAGCAGACGCTCACCGAGGAAACCGTCAGCCACAGCGGCGGCAGCACCCTGGTCCGGCAACTGAGCAGCGACAGCGTGAGCTGGGACAGCAGCGGCAAGCGTGGCGTCGGCATCCGAGGCTGGTACTTCGATCTGGCCGACAGCGAGATGATCCTCGACCAGCCCTTCATGCTCGGCGACGTTCTTTTCGTCACCGTCAGCAAGCCCAACGCCGACCCCTGCAGTGCCGGGATCACCTACTGGCTGCTCGCCGTCAACCCGAAGACCGGAGGGGCGCTGAACTTCAACGTCTTCGACCTGGCAGGCGACGGCTCCTTCAGTGAACGCGCCAGCGGCATCCAGATCGAAGGCCCGGTGACACGCATCGGCGGCAACCTCTATACCCCCGACGGCAGCCGCCTGCCCGTGCAGCTCTTCGACCCGGTCAACCAGGGCCGCTTCAACTGGCAGATCCTGAATTTCAACCTGCCCACGGGGTACCCCTGATGTCCATCCGTATGCCCGCGAGCCAGGTGCAAGGCTTCACGCTGATCGAGCTGATGGTAGTGGTCTGCATCCTCGCGCTGCTGGCCGGCATCGCCATCCCCAGCTATCGCCAGTACGTCCTGCGCGCCAATCGCAGCGAGGCCCAGACACTGCTGCGCGACGCCGCGGCGCAGCAGGAGCGCTACCTGGCGCAATACAGCAAGTACACCGATGCCGCGACCCGGCTGGCCTTCGGTTACCCGCTGGTCGATGGCAAACGCCTGTCGCCGCACCAGCTTTATGAACTGCAGGCCGAGTTCATCGGCGGCAACACCCGCAGCTACCGCCTGAGCGCCCTGCGCCGGGGCGCCCAGGCCGGCGACAGCGAATGCGGCGACTTCACCCTCGACCACCAGGGCCAGCGCGGCACCAGCGCCGGCAGCGTGGAAAGCTGCTGGCGCTGATCAAACGCTCGCTTGGATTGCGCTTTCCACAAATTCTGGTGCAGCATCGGACCAATGGCTACTCGCTGGCATAGCCCCTGCATTGCCATACCAGCCCACCCACCTCCCGCCGAGGCCCGCTTATGCGCATCGTGCAAGCCACGCTCGACCACCTCGATCTGCTCGCTCCGTTGTTCGTCAAATATCGCGAGTTCTACGGGATGCTCCCCTACCCCGAGTCCTCGCGGAAATTCCTCGAGAAGCGCCTGCGCCGCAAGGAATCGGTGATCTACCTGGCCCTGCCGGACGACGACGACAACAAGCTGCTGGGCTTCTGCCAGCTCTACCCGAGCTTCTCCTCGCTCTCGCTCAAGCGCGTGTGGATCCTCAACGACATCTACGTCGCCGAAGAAGCCCGCCGCCAACTGGTCGCCGACCACCTGCTGCAGACCGCCCGACAGATGGCCCGCGAGACCCAGGCCGTGCGCATGCGCGTGTCCACCAGCGTCAACAACGAAGTGGCGCAGAAGGTCTACGAGTCCATCGGCTTCCGCGAGGACAGCGAGTTCAAGAACTACATCCTGCCGATCAGCGACGACCTCAACTGAGGCACGCAACGGCCCGCTGGCGGCGGCGGGCCGGGCACACTAAAGTGCCATCATCGGAATTGCCGCGGCCTCCGCATGAAGGGATCCCATGCGTATTTCCCTGCTCGTCCTGCGCACCGCCTGCTTCTGCCTGGGCCTTGCGGGCGCCATCGCCCAGGCCCAGACGTTGCGTGTCGCCACCCTGGAATGGGCGCCCTACGTCGGTAGCGACCTGCCGGGCAACGGGCTGGCCAGCCGCATCCTCAACGAAGCCCTGGCGCTCAATGGCGACAAGGCCGAACTGGTGTTCCTGCCCTGGCAGCGGGCGCTCAACGAAACCCGCGAGGGCCGCTTCGACGCGCTGATGCCGGCGTACCTGTCGCCCGACCGCCGCCAGGATTTCTACACCTCGATGCCGCTGCTGGACTCCCAGCTCGGCTTCTTCCGCCGTCGCGACCGCGCCCTGCCGATCAACCCCCGCGACCTCGATACCCTGCGCCCCTACCGCATCGGCGTAGTGCGCGGCTACGTCAACCAGGAGAGCTTCGACAGCGCCGACTTCCTCAACAAGGACGTGGTCAGCAGCGACTGGCAGAACCTGGAAAAACTCCTGCGCGGGCGCATCGACCTGGCCGTGGTGGACCGTTACACCGGCTACCAGTTGCTCAGCCAGAACGCCCCGGCGCTGCGCGAACAACTGGAGTTCGTCGACCCGCCGCTGGAGGTCAAGCCGCTCTACGTGCTGGTGCCGAAGAAGCGCGCCGAAGGCGAAGCCCTCGCCGCCAGCCTCGACCGCGGCCTGCGCACCCTGCGCCGCAGCGGGCGCCTGCAGCAGCTGATTGCCGAAGCCCACCTGGAAACCGCCATGAATACCCGTGAAGTCGCCGCACACCCGCTGGCCGAACAATTGCCAGCCGCCGGCGAGCAGCACGGTGCGGCATCGGCACCCAAGGTGGCGCCCGCCCTGTTGAGCTGGCAGGCGAGCCTGCTCTGACGCAGCGTCCAGCGCTTCTGCGGTTTTTGTCACAAGGCGTTGCCGCGCTTGCAGCGACAGGATTTTCACGCAGAAGCTGTAATATCCTCCCGCGGCTCTCCGTCGCAGGATTCGACGGAGAGCGCCCCCGGCAGTCAGGTCGCGCCTTATAATGGTCGGCCCGGCCGTTCACCTCGTTGTCAAACAGGCTTCTCATGGAATTCAACCCGATCGACCTGATTCTCCACCTCGACAGCTACCTGTCGCTGGCGGTAGCCAACTATGGCACATGGATCTACGCCATCCTCTTCCTGGTGATCTTCTGCGAGACCGGCCTGGTGGTGACGCCCTTCCTGCCGGGCGACTCGCTGCTCTTCATCGCCGGTGCCATCTGCGCCGCCGGCGGCATGGACCCCTGGCTGCTCGGCGGCCTGCTGCTGCTCGCGGCGATCAGCGGCGACAGTACCAACTACGTGATCGGCCGAACCCTGGGCAAGCGCCTGTTCAGCAACCCGAACTCGAAGGTCTTCCGCCGCGACTACCTGGACCAGACCCACGCCTTCTACGAGCGCCACGGCGGCAAGACCGTGACCCTGGCGCGCTTCCTGCCCATCGTGCGCACCTTCGCGCCCTTCGTCGCCGGCATGGCCTACATGCCCTACGCGCGCTTCCTGTTCTTCAGCGTGGCCGGCAGCATCGCCTGGGTCGGCGGCCTGGTGACCCTGGGCTACTTCTTCGGCAACGTGCCCTTCATCAAGCAGAACCTCTCGGTGATGATCATCGCCATCATCGCCTTCTCCCTGGTACCCATGCTGATCGGCTTCATCCGCCACAAGATGCGCCCATCGGCCAAGGCCCAGCCAGGCGAGCACTGATCCGCCCATGTGGTCGTTCAACGCCTGGCGCCGCCGGCGCTTCCTCGCCCGCTATCCGCTCGACGCCCAGCTCTGGGAGCAGGTGCGGCGGCAGCTGCCGATCCTCGACGGCCTGAGCGAAGAGGAACTGCGCCGGCTCGGCGAGCGGGCGCTGCTGTTCCTGCGCGACAAGCGCCTCTCGCCGCTGCCCGGCATCGAACTGGACGACTACCGCCGCCTGCTGCTCGCCACCCAGGCCGAGCTGCCGCTGCTGCACCTGCCGGACCTGAACTGGTACAGCGGCTTCCATGAGCTGGTGCTCTACCCCGACGACTTCGTCAGCCCGCAGAAACACCGCGACCCCGCTGGCGTCATGCACGAATTCGACGACGAGCGCGCCGGCGAAACCTCCCTGCAAGGCCCGGTGATCCTTGCCTGGCCCGGCGTGGAGAGCGGCGGTGGCTGGGACGCCTACAACCTGGTGATCCACGAGCTGGCGCACAAGCTCGATATGCTCAACGGCGACGCCAACGGCCTGCCGCCACTGCACCGCGACATGCGCGTCACCGACTGGGCTGCCGCCATGCAGGCCGCCTACGACGACATGAACCGCCAGCTCGACCGCGATCCGCAGGCGCACACCGCCATCGACCCTTACGCGGCCGAGAATCCTGCCGAGTTCTTCGCCGTCACCAGCGAGTACTTCTTTACCGCTCCGGACCTCCTTCAGGCGGCCTATCCCAAAGTCTATGAGCAGCTTTCGCTGTTCTACCGGCAAGATCCGCTCTCGCGCCTGCACCGGCTGCAAGCCGAGCACCCCGAATATCAGGAAACTCGGGCGCACTAGGCGATGTCTGTGGCTTGGACACGGCAATCTGCCTATAATCCGCCGCACTTTTTCGGCCCGACCACTATCTGGAGTCGTCCATGAGCTACAGCAGCATCCCGGCTGGCAAAGACCTGCCGAACGACATTTACGTCGCCATCGAGATCCCGGCCAACCACGCGCCGATCAAGTACGAGATCGACAAGGACACCGACTGCCTGTTCGTCGACCGTTTCATGGCCACCCCGATGTTCTACCCGGCCAACTACGGCTTCATCCCGAACACCCTGGCCGACGACGGTGACCCCCTGGACGTGCTGGTCGTGACCCCGTATCCGGTCGCTCCGGGCTCCGTGATCCGCGCCCGTCCGGTTGGCGTGCTGAACATGAGCGACGAAGCCGGCGGCGACGCCAAGCTGATCGCCGTACCGCACGACAAGCTGACCGTCCTGTACAAGGACGTGAAGGAATACACCGACCTGCCGGCCCTGCTGCTGGAGCAGATCAAGCACTTCTTCGAGAACTACAAGGATCTCGAGAAGGGCAAGTGGGTGAAGGTCGAAGGCTGGGGCGACGCCGCCCAGGCCCACGATTACATCACCAAGGCCGTCGCCGCCTTCCAGGCCAAGTGATGGTCGCGGGGTAGCCCCCGCCGCGAAGAAGCCCCGCCACTGCGGGGCTTTTTTGTGACCGGGATTAGGCTTTTCGTCCCGACTTTGCTACCATGCGCGCCCCGCACGCAGTCCCCTGCGTTGCCACAGAATCAAGGCGGCCCGCCCTACCAGAAGTAAGGTTGGACCACCCCCTGAAAGCCGGCCACAAGCCGGCTTTTTTAATGCCTGCGAAAAAGCCTCAGCCCATGTCAGACCGCTCGCCAGCCAATGCGCCGCTGTCACCAGGCAGGCATAAGATCAAGCTATCCCCTCGCCGGTTGCACCGACATGACACGCCTCTCGCCACTTCACGTTGCCTTGCTCATGGCAGCGCCACTGCTGACATGCAACCCGGCCTGGGCGCAGGCGCAAGACTGGAAACTGGCGAGGAACGAAGATGGCGTGCAGGTTTACCTTCGCGACGTGCCCGGCTCCCGCTACAAGAGTTTCCGCGGGGTGACCCTGGTGAAATCCGACGTCGCCACCCTCGGCCACCTGCAGGAGAACCTGCGCGTCTCCTGCGCCTGGCTCTACGCCTGCGCGCAGATGCGCCTGCTCAAGTACAGTGACGAGGCGATCTGGGTCTACCTCGACACCAAGCTCCCGTGGCCCGCCGCCCCGCGGGACCTGGTGCTGAAGGTGAGCACCGAGGAAACCGCGGACGGCGGCATGATCCGCCACCTGCAGGCTGCGCCGGACTATCTTCCTCCGGTGAAGGACCGCATACGCGTACCCAATGTTTCCGGCACCTGGCAGATGGTCCCCAAGGGCCCGAAGCTCACCGAAGTCACCTACGAAATGCGCGGCGAACCCGGCGGCAGCGTGCCGTCCTGGCTGGCGAATCAGTTCGTGGTCGATGCTCCATTCGAGTCGCTGCGCATGCTCAGGGTGGTGGCGGAGCATCAGGGCGTCCGCGACGGCGGCTATTAGAAACCGGTCCGAAAGCGCCGCCGGCAACGGTTGTGCAGTCGCCGGCGGCCTGACCGAAGATTTGCCCGCAAAGCCCGTCTCTGCTAGTGTCGCGAGGTTTCCGAATACCCCCGCCGAGATGTCCGCATGGCCCGCAAGAAAGCTTCCCTCGACTTCGAACAGTCCCTCGCCGAGCTGCAAACGCTGGTGGAGCGCCTGGAAAGCGGCGAGTTGTCGCTGGAGGACTCGCTGGGGGCCTTCGAGCAGGGCATCCGCCTGACGCGCGACTGCCAGGCGGCGCTGACCCAGGCGGAGCAGAAGGTGCAGATCCTGCTGGAACGCGATGGCGAACTGAGCGAAGCGCCCTTCGATCCGGAAGGCGAAGACGCATGATCGCCGGGTACCAGGCGCGCTGTACGGCGCGTGTCGACGCTGCGCTGGAAAAACTCTTCGTCGCCCCCCGTGAAGAACTCACCCGCATCTACGCCGCCATGCGCTACAGCGTGGTCAACGGTGGCAAGCGCGTGCGCCCGCTGTTGGCCTACGCGGCCTGCGAAGCACTGGGCGGCGACGCCGAGCGGGCGGACGGCGCTGCCTGCGCAGTGGAGCTGATCCACGCCTATTCCCTGGTGCACGACGATCTGCCGGCGATGGACGACGACGACCTGCGTCGCGGCCAGCCGACCACCCACATTGCCTACGACGAGGCCTGCGCGATTCTCGCCGGTGACGGCCTGCAGGCACTGGCATTCGAGGTGATCGGTAACGCCAAGCTCAATCCGCAGGATGCCCAGACCCGCTTGGACATGCTGATGATCCTCGCCCGCGCCGCCGGTTCGGCCGGGATGGTTGGCGGGCAGGCGATCGACCTGGAGTCCGTGGGTCGCAGGATCGACCAGGCGGCGCTGGAAACCATGCACCGGCACAAGACCGGCGCGCTGATCGAGGCCAGCGTGCAGCTCGGCGCCCTCGCCAGCGGGCGCGCCAACACCGATGCGCTGGAAGCCCTGCGCCGCTACGCCGAAGCTGTGGGCCTGGCGTTCCAGGTACAGGACGACATCCTCGACGTCGAAAGCGATACCGCCACCCTCGGCAAGACCCAGGGCAAGGACCAGGCGCACGACAAGCCGACCTACCCCGCGCTGCTCGGCCTCGACGAAGCGAAGGCCTACGCCCTCGCCCTGCGCGACCAGGCGCTGGCGGCGCTGGAAGGCTTTGGCGATAGCGCCGAACCGCTGCGCGCCCTCGCCCGCTATATCGTCGAACGCCGTAACTGATTCCCCGGCACGCGCATTGCGTGTGCAAATCCCGTGATTCATCCATTGCGATGACCGCTCGCCGATGCTTCACTGCATTACAGGGATTTCGTATACCATATCCGACAACAGCCACCTGACCGGACTGCATCGTGCCGCTACGCAACGCCCCCAACCTGGGTATCGTCCCCTCCGCCTCGGAGACCATCGCCAAGCACCTGCGCGAGGCGATCATTTCCGGCCAGATGGCAGAGCACGAGCCGATCCGCCAGGACGATATCGCGCAGATCTTCAACGTCAGCAAGATTCCCGTGCGCGAGGCGCTCAAGCGCCTGGAGGCCGAGGGACTGGTGGAGTTCCAGCGCAACAAGGGGGCGCTGGTGACGAAGATATCCGAGCCGGAACTGGCGCAGATGTTCGAGGTACGGGTCGTTCTCGAAGCCCAGGCGATCCGCCTGGCGGTGCCGAACATGACCGCCGAGACCTTCGAGCGCGCCGAGCGCATCTGTGCCGAGTTCGTCGGCGAGGACGATGTCGGCCGCTGGGCGGAACTGAACTGGGAGCTGCATGCCTGTCTCTATGAACCGGCGCAGCGGCCCTACCTGGTTGGCCTGATCCGCTCCATCCATGACAAGCTCGAACGCTACCTGCGCATGCAGATGAGCCTGTCCTCCGGCAAGGATCGCGCGGATCACGAGCACCACGACATCCTCGACGCCTGCCGCGCCGGCGATGGCGAGCTGGCCGCGCGCCTGCTGGAAGAACACATCAACGGTGTCTGCCGCACGCTCTACGAGCACCTGCCGAATCGGCCGACACCGAGCTGATCGAAAAGAACCGCTGTGCCGATTTCATCATCGGCCCGGCGGAAAACCCTCAAGCTCCCATCCCCGCTCCGCGCCACCCTAGGGTCAACCACAAGACCACCTCAGGGGGCAGCATGAAACGCATCCAGGTTCTCGATTCCCACACCGGCGGCGAACCCACGCGCCTGGTGCTCGACGGCTTTCCCGATCTGGGCAAGGGCAGCATGGCCGAACGCCGTGCGCTGCTGGCCAGGGAGCACGACAGCTGGCGCGCCGCGACCGTGCTGGAGCCGCGCGGCAGCGATGTGCTGGTCGGCGCATTGCTCTGCGAGCCGGTGGACCCGAGCGCCTGCGCCGGGGTGATCTTCTTCAACAACACCGGTTACCTGGGCATGTGCGGCCACGGCACCATCGGCCTGGTCGTCTCGCTGGCGCACCTGGGGCGTATCGGCCCCGGCACGCACAAGATCGAGACGCCGGTGGGCACCGTCGAAGCAACCCTGCACGACGACCGCTCGGTGAGCGTGCGCAACGTCCCTTCCTATCGCTACCGCAAGCAGGTGCCGGTGCAAGTGCCCGGCCATGGCCTGGTGCACGGCGACATCGCCTGGGGCGGCAACTGGTTCTTCCTGATCGCCGATCACGGCCTGCGCGTCGCCGGCGACAACCTGGACGAACTGACTGCCTACACCGTCGCCGTGCAGAAGGCGCTGGAAGACCAGGGCATCCGCGGCGAAGACGGTGGCCTGATCGATCACATCGAGCTGTTCGCCGACGATCCCGATGCGGACAGCCGCAACTACGTGCTCTGCCCCGGCAAGGCCTACGACCGCTCGCCCTGCGGCACCGGCACCAGCGCCAAGCTGGCGTGCCTGGCCGCTGACGGCAAGCTCGCCGCCGGCGACGCCTGGCGCCAGGCCAGCGTGATCGGCAGCCAGTTCGAGGGCCGCTTCGAGTGGGTCGGCGAGCCTGCCGAGGGGCGCATCATCCCGACCATCCGCGGGCGCGCCAACATCAGCGCGGAAGCCACCCTGCTGCTGGAAGAAGACGACCCGTTCGCCTGGGGCATCCGTTCGTGAGCGATGCGGACATCATCGTCATCGGCGCCGGCATCGTCGGCGCCGCCTGCGCCCACGCCCTCGCCCGCCGCGGCCTGGACGTGCTGGTGCTGGATGCGCGCCTGCCCGGCGCCACCGCCGTCGGCATGGGCCACCTGCTGGTGCTCGACGACAATGCCGCCGAACTGGCGCTGAGCAACTACTCGCTGCAGCGCTGGCGCGAGTGGGGCCACGACATGCCCGCCGAATGCGCGTACCGCAGCAACGGCACGATGTGGCTGGCGGCCAATGACGAAGAGATGGCCGAAGCCGAACGCAAGTTCGCCATGCTGCGCGAGCACGGCATCGCCGCAAGGCTGCTAAACAGCGCGGAGCTGCAGCAGGAAGAACCCGAGCTGCGCAGCGACCTGCACGGCGGGCTGGAGATCACCGGTGACGGCATTCTCTACGCGCCGCGCGCCGCCGCGTGGCTGCTGGAGTCGGCGCTGAAACCGATCCGCCAGCGCCAGGCCAAGGTGGTGGAAATCGACGAACCCCGCGTGCGCCTGGACGACGGCCAGTGGCTGAGCGCCAAGGCCATCGTCCTGGCCAATGGCATCCAGGCCACGCAGCTCTGCGCCGACCTGCCCATCGAGCCGAAAAAAGGTCATCTGCTGATCACCGACCGCTACCCCGGCAAGGTGCGCCGCACGCTGGTGGAGCTGGGCTACGTGACCAGCGCGCACAACGCCAGTGGCCCATCGGTGGCCTGCAACATCCAGCCGCGCCCGACCGGCCAGTTGTTCATCGGCGCCTCGCGGCAGTTCGGCACCACCGACCCGCAGGTGGAAGGCTGGATGCTGGCGAAGATGCTGCGCCGCGCCGTGGACTACATGCCCGGCCTGGCCAACCTCAACGTAATCCGCAGCTGGGCCGGCTTCCGCGCCGCCAGCCCCGACGGCATGCCGCTGGTGGGCGAGCACCCGCAGCGCCCCGGCCTGTGGCTCGCGGTCGGCCACGAAGGCCTGGGGGTGACTACCGCGCCAGGCACCGCCGACTTGCTCGCCGCGCAACTGTGCGGCGAACCGTTGCCGCTGCCGGCCGAACCCTATTCCCCGCGCCGCTTCCTCGGAGCCACCGCCCATGCCTGAGCTGATCCTCGACGGCCGCCCCCTGCGCGTCACCGCGGGCACCACGGTGGCGGCCGCGCTCGCCCAGGGCGGCGACGGCACCACGCGCACCTCCGTCAGCGGCCAGCGCCGTGCGCCGCTATGCGGCATGGGCATCTGCCAGGAGTGCCGGGTGATCATCGACGGCCAGCGCCGCCTGGCCTGCCAGACCCTGTGCCGCGAGGGCATGCAGGTGGAGACGCGCCCATGAGCGAGTCCGTCGATATCCTCATCATCGGTGCCGGGCCGGCGGGAATGTCCGCCGCCCTCGCCGCCGCGCCGAGCGGCGCCAACATCGTCATCCTCGACGACAACCCGCTGCCCGGCGGGCAGATCTGGCGCGACGGGCCCAATGCGCACCTGCCGCGCGCCGCTCTGGAGCTGCGCGAAAAAGTCGCCGCCTGCGCCAACATCAGGATTCACAGCGCCACCCGCGTGGTGGCCCTGGCCGGCGAACACGGCCTGCTGCTGGAAGACTTCCAACGTGGCTGGCGGCTGGATTACCGCAAGCTGATCCTCTGCACCGGTGCCCGCGAGCTGCTGCTGCCCTTCCCCGGCTGGACGCTGCCCGGCGTCACCGGTGCAGGCGGACTGCAGGCACTGGTGAAAGGCGGCGTACCGGTGGACGGCCAGCGCGTAGTGATCGCCGGCAGCGGCCCGTTGCTGCTCGCCAGCGCCGCGACCGCCCGCGCCAACGGCGCGAAGATCCAGCGCATCGCCGAACAGGCCTCGTGGTCTGCGTTGGCCAGCTTCGCCCTGAAGCTGCCACGCTGGCCGAACAAGCTGGTGCAGTCCTTCGGCCTGTACGACCCGGCCTACCGTGCCGACAGCCATATCGTCGCCGCACTGGGGACAGATCACCTGGAAGGCGTGCGAATCAGCCAGGGTGGCAAGCTGAAGGAAATCGAATGCGACCGACTGGGCTGCGGCTTCGGTCTCATCCCCAACGTGCAGCTCGGCCAGGCACTGGGCTGCGCGGTGGACGACGGTGCAATCCGCGTCGACGCCTGGCAGGCGAGCAGCCGCGATGGCATCTACGCCGCGGGCGAATGCACCGGCTTCGGCGGCTCGGAGAAAGCCCTGGTGGAGGGTCGCATCGCCGGCCACGCCGCCGCGGGTGAACACGACCGAGCCCGCGAGCTCTGGTCGCAGCGCCAGCGTTGGCAGGGCTTCGCCGCCGCACTGAAGAAGGACTTTGCCCTCGACCCGCGCCTGAACCTGCTCGCCCAACCGGACACCCTCGTCTGTCGCTGCGAAGACGTGCCCTACTCGGCACTGGCAGGCAAACCGGACTGGACCGCTGCCAAGCTCGCCAGCCGCTGCGGCATGGGCGCCTGCCAGGGCCGCGTGTGCGGCGCAGCAGCCACGCAGTTGTTCGGTTGGCAACCGCCAGCGCCGCGCCCGCCCTTCAGTCCGGCGCGAGTGGAAACCCTGCTGCAGCTCGCCGAAGACTGAAGGCATAGACCAAGGATGGCGGATAGCGCTTGAGGCGTTATCCGCCCTGCGTCGGCCTCACGCATCGCACCCGTAGGGCGCATTAAAGCGGCACGCTTTATCCGCCGCCGTTGCCCCGCCAAGTGGTTCGCCAGAGGCATTGCGCGCCCTTCGAGTTGACAGCGCCGCGCCATCTCGCCACCTTGCAGCGTACCTTCCGCCATGTTCCGACAGCCGACTCGCCTCCCGATGCACGACCTGATTCCCCAGGGCGCCCGCGACCTGGACAGCCTGCTGCAGACCCTTGCGCAGATTTCCCCGCTGCTCGATGCCATGCCCGGCGTGGTGTTCTTCATCAAGGACACCGCGGCGCGCTACGTGCTGGTCAACCAGACCCTGGCACGGCGCTGCGGTGTGAAGGATGCCCGCGAGCTGCTCGGGCGCACCGCCGAGGAGGTCTTCCCGTCGCGCTTCGGCCCGATCTACACCGAGCAGGATCGCCGCGTACTGGAAACCGGCGGCCAGCTCAGCGATCAGCTGGAGCTGCACCTCTACCCCGGCCGGCTGCCAGGCTGGTGCCTGACCCACAAGCTGGCGCTGCGCGATGCGCAAGGCGCCGTGATCGGCATGGCGGGGATTTCCAGCGACCTGCAGGCGGCGCAATCCACGCATCCCGCGTACCAGCGCCTGGCGGCAGTGGACGCCTATATCCGCGAACACTTCGACAAGCCGATCAACCTTGCCGAGCTGACCGAGCTGGCCGGCCTCTCCGTCGCCCAGCTGGAGCGCCACTGCAAGCGCATCTTCCAGCTCACGCCACGGCAGATGATCCACAAGGCGCGCCTGGGTGCCGCCACGCGCCTGCTCGGCGAGGACCTGCCGATCACCGAGATCGCCCTGCGTTGCGGCTACACAGACCACAGCGCCTTCAGCCGGCAGTTCCGCGCACTGACCGGGCTGTCGCCGACGCAATATCGCGAGTCGCAGGTCGCGCCCAACTGACGAAACCTGTAGTGCCCCATGCGCGCGATCGCTGGCATGGGCTGAGGGGCTCCTCCTCTACAAGTGCCCCCTCACCCTAACCCTCTCCCGCAAGCGGGAGAGGGGACCGTTCCGAGCAGCATGAGACCCCAGCGTCAGCCGGCACGATCTGCCCCCTCACCCTCAGGAGCGGGGCGCGTAGCCAGGGCTGGGGATAGGGGAAAGCAGGCACGAACTTTCCCGCAGAAGACAATTGCTCCCACAAGGGACATCAACGCGCACAGCTTCCCGAGTGCTCCCATACGGGGCAGCGAAACACGCTCCTGCTTCATTTGGTAACAGCGCTCGGAACGCACCTACAGCCAATTCGAAGCACCCTGTAGCCCTGATCCCACCAATAGCAGGCCTCGCGACCGATCGGTCATGCCCGGGCCATTTCTGGCACATGCCTTGCTCTAAGAAATATCGTATATGAAATCCATAATACAAAATCGCTGCACAACACTGACTCAGAGAGGCCCCCATGAAATTCTCCCGAATTGCGCTAGCCCTCACCGCTGTGTTTCTCGTCGGCCAGGCCCAGGCCGACAAGCTCGACGACATCATTGAATCCGGCAAGCTGCGCTGCGCCGTCACCCTGGACTTCCCGCCGATGGGTTCGCGCGATGCGCAGAACAACCCGGTCGGCTTCGACGTGGACTACTGCAACGACCTGGCGAAAGTCCTCGGTGTTACCGCCGAAGTCGTCGAGACGCCCTTCCCGGATCGTATCCCCGCGCTGGTATCCGGCCGCGCCGACGTGATCGTCGCTTCCACCTCCGACACCCTGGAGCGCGCCAAGACGGTCGCCATGACCATCCCCTACTTCGCCTTCCAGATGGTGGTGCTGACCCGCGAGGACACCGGCATCACCCAGTACGAGGACATAAAGGACCGCCCGGTGGGCAACACCAGCGGCACCTATGAAGCCATCGCTCTGGAGAAGGACGTGAAGAAATGGGGCGGCAAGGGCTCCTTCCGCGCCTACCAGAGCCAGAACGACACCATCCTCGCCGTCGCCCAGGGTCACATCGACGCCACCGTGGTGACCAACACCGTCGCCGCCTCCACCCTGAAATCCGGCAAGTACAAGGGCCTGAAGGTCGTCGGCAACGCGCCCTACGTGATCGACTACGTGTCGCTGGCCGCCGCGCGCAACGAGTACGGCCTGATCCACTACCTCAACCTCTTCGTCAACCAGCAGGTCCGCACCGGCCGTTACGCCGAGCTGTACGAGAAGTGGGTCGGCGGCACCCCGGTCGACCTCACCGTTCCCCACGTGTACTACTGACGGCGGGCGCAACATGTCTTCGATTCAGGCTTCAAGGGTGCGGGACTCACGCCTAACAGGGCGGGTCCTGATGGGGGGTAGCGCCGAAGGGGCGCTACTCCATGCCGACACCGGGCTGAGCTTCTGGGGAGGCGTAGAGCCTTTCACGGGCGAGGTCATCGACCGCCACCATCCGCTCTCCGGCAGCTTCCTGCCTGGGCGGGTGCTGGCGATTCCCAGCGGACGCGGCTCCTGTACCGGCAGCAGCGTGATGCTGGAAATACTGCTCAACGGCCATGCGCCGGCAGCCCTGCTGCTGGCCGAGCCGGACGAGATCCTCACCCTCGGCGTGCTGGTGGCGCAGGCGTTGTTCGGCCGCTCCATCCCGGTGCTGTGCCTGGGCCACGAGGCTTTCGAGCAGTTGTCCACGGGCGGCTGGGCCCGTATCGAAGACGGACAGGTAACACTCACCGCCGAGCGCCCTGCCGATAGCTGGCAGGGCGTGATGGCCAGCGATGCCGGCCCCTTGCCGGAAGGCCTGGTGCTCACCGCCGGCGACCATGAGCTGCTCGACGGCCAGCACGGCAAGGCCGCCCAGGCCGCCATGCAGATCGTCCTGCGCATGGCCGCGCTGCAAGGCGCGAAGGACCTGCTGGACATCGCCCAGGCGCACATCGACGGCTGCATCTATACCGGCCCCGCCAGCCTGCGCTTCGCCCGCCAACTGGCGGACTGGGGCGGCAAGGTGAAGGTGCCGACCACCCTGAATTCCATCTCCGTGGATCACCGCCGCTGGCGCGAACTGGGCGTCGACAAGGCCTTCGGCGAGCCCGCCGCCGCGCTGGGCGATGCCTACATGGAGATGGGCGCGCAGATGAGCTACACCTGCGCGCCCTACCTGCTGGACAGCAAGCCGAGCCTCGGCGAACAGGTCGTGTGGGCCGAGTCCAACGCCGTGGTCTACGCCAACAGCGTGCTCGGCGCGCGCACCCTGAAATACCCGGATTACCTCGACATCTGCATCGCCCTCACCGGCCGTGCGCCGAACGTCGGCAGCCACCGCGACGAAGGTCGGCTGGCCGTGCTGCGGATCGATGTCGAGCTGCCGGCCGAACATGACGAGTCGATCTTCCCGCTGCTCGGCTATCACATCGGCGAGCTGTGCGGCACGCGCATCCCGGTGGTCGACGGCCTGCAGCCGCTGGCGCCGGACAGCGATGCGCTGAAAGCCTTCGGCGCAGCCTTCGCCACTACCTCCGCTGCGCCGATGTTCCACATCGCCGGCGTCACCCCGGAAGCGCCGGACGTCACCACCGCACTGGGCGGCAAGGCCCCGCTGCAACACCTGCGCGTCACCCCGGCGGACCTGATCGCCTCCTGGCGCGAACTGGACCACGCGGCAGAGCCCAGCGTGCAACTGGTGTCCCTGGGTAACCCGCACTTCTCCGCCAGCGAGTGTGCCGAACTGGCCAGGCTGGTCGCCGGGCGCCGCAAGCATCCGGGCGTCGCGCTGGTCGTCGCTCTCGGCCGCGCCGTGGAGGAAAAGGCCCGCGCCGCCGGCGACGTGAAGGTGCTGGAAGACTTCGGCGTGCAACTGCTCAACGACACCTGCTGGTGCATGATCGGCGAGCCGGTGATTCCGCCGTCCTGCACCACGCTGATCACCAATTCGGCGAAGTACGCCCACTACGGTCCGGGCCTGGCCGGGCGCCAGGTGCACTTTGGCAGCCTTGCCGCCTGCGTCGAGGCGGCCTGCAGCGGGCGCGGTGACGGTGGCGTCCCGAGTTGGCTGAGCGAGGGGGTGCGCTGATGTTCAACTACAGCTTCCACTGGCGCTCCGCCTTCAAGGCCCTGCCGGACATGCTCGGCGGCGCCTGGGTAACCCTGGAAACCGCCGCGCTGTCGATGATCCTCGGCGTGCTCATCGCGCTGCTGCTGACCGTCATGCGGCAGATGAAGAATCCGTGGCTGAAGGGCTTCGCCGACACCTGGGTATCGATCGCACGCAACACGCCGTCGCTGTTCCAGATCTACATCCTGTACTTCGGCCTGGGCTCCTTCGGCCTGCACGTCAGCTCCTGGGTGGCGCTGCTGGCGGGGATCACCTTCAACAACGCCGGCTACCTCGCGGAGAACTTCCGCGGCGGCCTCAAGGCCGTGCCGGACACCCAGATGCGCGCCGCGCGCTCGCTGGGCATGAGCGCCTTCCAGGCGTACCGGATGATCATCGTTCCGCAGCTGCTGCGCATCGTCTATTACCCGCTGACGAACCAGATGGTCTGGGCGGTGCTGATGACGTCGCTGGGCGTGGTGGTGGGCCTGAACAACGACCTCACCGGCGTGACCCAGGACTTCAACGTGCGCACCTTCCGCACCTTCGAGTACTTCGCCCTGGCCGCGGTGCTCTATTACCTCATCGCCAAGGTCATCGTGGTGGTCGCCCGCCTGCTGAGCTGGCGACTGTTCCGCTACTAGGAGAAGCACGCATGTTTTCCACGAGCTTCACCGTCAATGACCTGATGTTCCTGCTGCAAGGGGCCTGGGTCACCGTCAAGCTGACCGTCGGCGCCATGCTCATCGGCACCCTCGCTGGCGTCGTGCTGGGCTGGCTGCGCGCCACCCTGCCGCGCACCACGATGCCGGTCGGCTGGTTCCTCGACATCTTCCGCAGCGTGCCGCTGCTGATCCAGTTCGTGCTGTTCAACTCGCTGAAAAGCATCGTCGGCCTGAACTGGAGCGCCTTCACCGTCGGCTGCCTGGTGCTGGGCGTGTACGCGGCGGCGTTCTGCACCGAGATCATCCGCAGCGGCATCCTCGCCGTCGGCCCGAACATCCGCCGCGCCAGCCGCTCGCTGGGCCTCAGCTACTGGCAGGACCTGCGCTACATCGTGCTGCCGCTGGCCGCGCGGGTGGCCTTCCCCGGCTGGCTGAACCTGGTGCTGGGGGTGATGAAGGACACCGCGCTGGTCATGTGGATCGGCATCGTCGAACTGCTCCGCGCCTCGCAGACCATCGTGACGCGCATCCAGGAACCCCTGCTGGTGCTGTGCATCGCCGGGGTCATCTATTACCTCATGAGTTGGGTCGTGGCGCGCCTCGGCGCCCGGCTGGAACAAAGGTGGCAGGAAAATGATTGAAATCGACAACGTGCACAAAGCCTACGGCGATCTGGAAGTGGTCAAGGGCGTCAGCCTGACCGTGAAGAAGGGCGAGGTGGTCTCGATCATCGGCGGCTCGGGTTCGGGCAAGTCCACCCTGCTGATGTGCATCAACGGCCTGGAGCCGATCCAGCGCGGCAAGATCCGCGTCGACGGCATCGAGGTCCACGCCAAGACCACCGACCTGAACAAGCTGCGGCAGAAGATCGGCATCGTCTTCCAGCAGTGGAACGCCTTCCCGCATCTGACCGTGCTGGAGAACGTCATGCTCGCCCCGCGCAAGGTGCTCGGCCTGTCCAAGGAAGAGGCCGAGGCGATGGCGGTGAAGCAGCTCAAGCACGTCGGCCTGGGCGACAAGCTCAAGGTGTTCCCGCAGAAGCTCTCGGGCGGGCAGCAGCAGCGCATGGCGATCGCCCGCGCGCTGGCCATGTCGCCGGACTACATGCTGTTCGACGAAGCCACCTCGGCACTCGACCCGCAACTGGTGGGCGAGGTGCTCGACACCATGCGCCTGCTCGCCGAAGAGGGCATGACCATGGTGCTGGTCACCCACGAGATTCGCTTCGCCCGCGATGTGTCCGACCGCGTGGCGTTCTTCCGCGAGGGGCTGGTACATGAGATCGGCACGCCGGAGCAGGTGATCGGCAATCCGCAGCGGGCGGAGACGGCGGAGTTCCTCCGTTCGGTGAACTGACAAGAGCCTCTCACCCTGACCCTGGCTGCGCGCCCCGCTCCTCAAGCGGGAGAGGGGACTGATCGGTGCAGGATGAAACCACAGCATCAGCCGGCACGGCCTGCCCCCTCTCCCTCTGGGAGAGGGCTGGGGTGAGGGAGGCCGGGCTCCACAACGTAGGGAGAAAGACAATGCGTTCGAGCAAGATCATCCACGTCGTCAGCTGCCACGCCGAAGGCGAGGTCGGCGACGTCATCGTCGGCGGCGTCGCCCCGCCGCCCGGCGACACCCTGTGGGCACAGTCGCGCTTCATCGCCAGCGACAACACCCTGCGCAACTTCGTCCTCAACGAACCGCGCGGCGGCGTGTTCCGTCACGTGAACCTGCTGGTCCCGCCGAAGGACCCGCGGGCGCAGATGGCCTGGATCATCATGGAGCCGGCGGACGTGCCGCCCATGTCCGGCTCCAACTCGCTGTGCGTCAGCACCGTGCTGCTGGACAGCGGCATCCTGCCGATGCAGGAACCGCAGACGCGCCTGACCCTGGAAGCGCCGGGCGGCCTGATCGAAGCCGTGGCCGACTGCAAGGACGGCAAGGTGCAGCGCGTGGAAGTGCGCAACCTGCCCTCCTTCGCCGACCAGCTCGATGCCTGGATCGAAGTGGAAGGCCTCGGTTCGCTGCAGGTGGATACCGCCTACGGCGGCGACAGCTTCGTACTGGCCGACGCGCACGCGCTGGGCTTCACCCTGCACGCCTCGGAGGCCGCCGACCTGGTCGCCACCGGCCTGAAGATCACCCAGGCGGCAAACCAGCAACTGGGCTTCAGGCACCCGGAAAACCACGACTGGGCGCATATCTCCTTCTGCCAGCTGACCGCGCCGGTGGAGCGCATCGACGGCGTGCTGCACGGCCGTAACGCCGTGGTCATCCGCCCCGGCAAGATCGACCGCTCACCCTGCGGCACCGGCTGCTCGGCACGCATGGCGGTGCTGCATGCCAAGGGCCAGTTGAAGGATGGCGAGCGCTTCGTCGGCCATTCGATCATCGATTCCAAGTTCCACTGCCGCATCGACGGCCTCACCAGCGTCGGCGGCAAACCGGCGATCCACCCGTGCATTTCCGGCCGCGCCTGGATCACCGGCACCCACCAGCACCTGCTCGACCCGAGCGATCCCTGGCCCGAAGGCTATCGGCTCTCGGATACCTGGCCGAACGGCTACTGATTTCCCCCTAACCGATTCCACCCCTGATTCGCCGCGTAGCGGCACCCGACGACGAAATGCTGCGGGATTTCCTTCAGACGTTTCGTATACGAAATACGACAATTGGAGAGCAACATGAGCAAGAAGGTCAATTGGAGTGGCGTGTTCCCCGCGGTGACCACTCAGTTCAACGATGATTTCTCGGTCAACCTGGAAGCCACCCACAAGGTGATCTCCAACCTGGTGCGCGACGGCGTCTCCGGCCTGGTGGTGTGCGGCAGCGTGGGCGAGAACACCTCGCTGACCATCGAGGAGAAGATGGCCGTCACCGAAGTCGCCAAGGACGCCTCCGGCGGCCGCGTGCCGGTGATCTGCGGCATCGCCGAGTTCACCAGCCACGGTGCCTCGCAGGTGGCCAAGGCGGTGCAGAAGGTCGGCGTCGACGGCATCATGGTGATGCCCGCGCTGGTCTACTCCTCCAAGCCCCATGAAACCGCCGCGCACTTCCGCAGCGTGGCCACCAGCACCGACCTGCCGGTGATGGTCTACAACAACCCGCCGATCTACAAGAACGACGTCACCCCGGACATCCTCATCTCCCTGGCCGACTGCGAGAACATCGTCTGCTTCAAGGACAGCTCCGGCGACACCCGCCGCTTCATCGACGTGCGCAACGAAGTGGGCAACCGCTTCATCCTGTTCGCCGGGCTCGACGACGTGGTGCTGGAAAGCATCGCGGTGGGCGCCGAGGGCTGGATTTCCGGCATGTCCAACGTCTTCCCGCAGGAAGGCGAAACGATCTTCCGCCTGTGCAAGGCCGGTCGTTACGAAGAGGCCATGCCGATCTACGAATGGCTGATGCCGATCCTCCACCTCGACGCCCGCCCGGATCTGGTGCAGTGCATCAAGCTCTGCGAAGAAATCGCCGGCCGCGGCACCGCCCTCACCCGCCCGCCGCGCCTGGCGCTGCAAGGCGCGGACCGCGAGCACGTGGAGACGATCATGGCCAAGGCACTGGCGAATCGGCCGAAGCTGCCGGATGTGGGGCTGTAATAGCGACTTGCGGAAAGAGGGCAGTCGGCGCAAACCGAAACAACCGTGCGCTCGACTCCCTCCCCCTACCCCTGGCTACGCGCCCCGCTCCGAAGGGAGAGGGGACTGGTTCTGCGTGAAGGGGCAGAGCGTGGTCCGCCTGACGCCTTTTCCCGTAGGAGTACACGACAGCCCGAGCCACTCGGACACTCCCTCTCCCTTCAGGGAGAGGGCTGGGGAGAGGGGCTCTTCGCCGCACCGAAATCCAGCACCAGAGAGCCCGCCCATGACCGCCCAGAACTTCATCGCCGGACAACGCATCGGCACCGGCACCACCCGCCTGCAGAGCCTCGACGCCAGCACCGGCGAAGCCCTGCCCCGCGAATTCCTCCAGGCCACCGAAGCTGAGGTCGACGCCGCCGCCTGCGCCGCCGAAGCCGCCTTCCCGGCCTACAATGCGCTGCCGGCGGAGCGCCGCGCGCAGTTCCTCGACGCCATCGCCAGCGAACTGGAAGCCCTCGGCGACGACTTCATCGCCATCGTCTGCCGCGAGACGGCCCTGCCCGCCGCGCGCATCCAGGGCGAGCGTGGCCGCACCGCCAACCAGATGCGCCTGTTCGCCAGGGTGCTGCGCCGTGGCGACTTCCTCGGCGCACGCATCGACCGCGCACTGCCCGAACGCCAGCCGCTGCCCCGCCCGGACCTGCGCCAGTACCATACCGGCGTCGGCCCGGTAGCCGTGTTCGGCGCCAGCAACTTCCCCCTGGCCTTCTCCACCGCCGGTGGCGATACCGCCGCCGCGCTGGCTGCTGGCTGCCCTGTCGTGGTGAAAGCCCACAGCGGCCACATGGCCACCGCCGAATGGGTCGGCGAGGCGATCACCCGCGCAGCCGAATCCACCGGTATGCCGGCCGGCGTGTTCAACATGATCTACGGCGCTGGCGTCGGCGAGCCGCTGGTCAAGCACCCGGCGATCCAGGCGGTCGGCTTCACCGGCTCGCTCAAGGGCGGCCGCGCGCTGTGTGACCTGGCCGCCGCCCGCCCGCAGCCGATCCCGGTATTCGCCGAGATGAGCAGCATCAACCCGGTCCTCGTGCTGCCCGCCGCCCTGGAAGCGCGCGGCGAGAAGATCGCCCGCGAACTGGTGGATTCGGTGGTCATGGGCTGCGGCCAGTTCTGCACCAACCCCGGTCTGGTAATCGGCATCGCCTCGCCCGCGTTCAGCCTGTTCGTCGCCAACCTGATCGCCGAGATCGGCCAGCGCCCGGCGCAGACCATGCTCAACGCCGGCACTCTGAAAAGCTACGAGAAGGGCATCGCCAAGCTGCTCACCCACCCCGGCCTGCGCCACCTCGCCGGCCAGCCGCAGGAGGGCCGGCAGGCGTTCCCGCAACTGTTCCAGGCCAAGGCCAGCCTGCTGCTGGAAGGCGAAGAGCTGCTGCAGGAAGAAGTCTTCGGCCCGACCACCCTCGTCGTCGAAGTGGCTGACGAGGCCGAACTGCGCCGCGCGCTGGACGGCCTGCACGGCCAGCTCACCGCCACGCTGATCGCCGAGCCGGGCGACCTCACACACTTCGCCGCCCTGGTGCCGGTGCTGGAGCGCAAGGCCGGGCGCCTGCTGATCAATGGCTACCCGACCGGTGTGGAAGTCTGCGACGCGATGGTCCACGGCGGGCCATATCCGGCGACCTCCGACGCGCGCGGCACATCCGTCGGCAGCCTCGCCATCGACCGCTTCCTGCGCCCGGTGTGCTACCAGAACTACCCGGATGCGCTGCTGCCAGACGCATTGAAGGACGCCAACCCGCTGGGCATCGCGCGGCTGGTGGATGGCGAGACGACACGCAACGCCGTGACTCGCTGAGGGTTCGTCGGCGCGGGAGTGAACTGTCGGCCAGTCCCGCACCGATGCTCAGCCCCGGCCTTGCGCCGGGGCTTTTTTATGCGCGCCTACAGGGAAGTGCCGTTACTCCAGCAGCTTGCGCAAGTCGGCATACAGCGAATCGCTGATCTCTACGCCCTCTTTCAGGCTGCGTTCGCGCGCTGCAAAGCGCCGCTGCGACGGCAGGCGCGCGCCCATGTCGACGATGGACTCGAACAGCGTCTCGGCCCGCGCCAGGTGCTGCGGCGCTTCGGCGCCGAGGAAGCGCGCCGGGTCGATGGCGATCAGCAATTCGCCGTGGTACGGCGAGGACTTCGTCCCTTCGTCGAACACCGTGGACTCGGCACTGGTCAGGTCGCCGATCAGCGGGCCGGCGATCAGCTCGACCATGGTCGCCAGCGCCGAGCCCTTGTGCCCGCCAAAGGTGAGCATGGCGCCGTCGAGCACGGCGCTTGCGTCAGTGCTGGGGTTGCCCTGCGCATCGATCCCCCAGCCCAGCGGAATCGACTTGCCCTCGCGCTCGTGCAACTGGATTTCCCCCCGAGCCACGACCGTGGTGGCGAAGTCGAAGACATAGGGGTTCTGCCCGGCGCGGGGCCAGCCGAAGGCGATGGGATTGGTGCCGAACAATGGCCTCTTCCCGCCGGCCGGCGCAACGTAAGCCTGGGCCGGCGTAACGGCCAGGGCCACGAGGCCGTGGGCGACGATCCGCTCGATCTCCACCCACAGCGCCGAAAAGTGCACACAGTGGTTCACCGCCATCGCGGCTATACCCTGGCTGCGCGCCTTTTCCACCAGTTTCGGCAGCCCCAGATCGAAGGCGCACTGCGAGAAGCCACCCTTGGCGTCCACCCGCACCAGCGCCGGGGCCGGTTCCGACAGCTCTGGCACAGCGTCCAGCGAGACCTTGCCGGCGCGCGCCGTATGGATGCAACCGAGCAGGCGCCAAACACCGTGGGACGTGCAGCCATCACGCTCGCCGGCCAGCACAGTCTCGGTCACGCCCTGCACATGGGGCTCGCTGAAGCCATGGCGACGCAGGATCGCCTCGGACAATTCGCGCAGTTCTTCCAGACTCAGTCGGGTCACGCCATCCTCCTCGATTGCTACAAAAGGCTGCGGCAAACCGCCGCCGGTCGGTCATCGTGCCTACAGTGGCGCCTGGCGCCGGGGCTGGCTTGCCTGCAATCGGCAGGGGCGACGACGATTTCGGCACAGCCGGCGGCCGAATCCCGACCATCCGGTCGTCCGAAGGATTGGCCCCACGTTGCTTGGGCCAATCCGGAGCTTCGGGTAAACTTCCGCATCTTTGCCTCTCATAACGATCAGCCTGATGCCCACGACGTTCCACGAGATTCCCCGCGAGCGCCCCGCCACGCCTCTGCTCGACCGCGCCAGCACGCCGGTCGAGCTGCGCCGGCTGGGGGAAGCGGAGCTGCTGACCCTCGCTGACGAACTGCGCCAGTACCTGCTGTACAGCGTCGGCCAGACCGGCGGCCATTTCGGCGCTGGCCTGGGCGTCATCGAGCTGACGGTCGCCCTGCACTACGTCTTCGACACCCCGGACGACCGCCTGGTGTGGGACGTCGGCCACCAGGCCTACCCGCACAAGATCCTCACCGGTCGCCGCGAGCGCATGGGCAGCCTGCGCCAGAAGGACGGCCTGGCCGCCTTCCCGCGCCGCTCGGAGAGCGAGTACGACACCTTCGGCGTCGGCCACTCCAGCACCTCCATCAGCGCCGCCTTAGGGATGGCCATCGCCGCGCGCATGCAGGGCTCCAACCGCAAGTCGGTGGCGGTGATCGGTGACGGCGCGCTGACCGCCGGCATGGCCTTCGAGGCGCTCAACCACGCGTCGGAAGTGAAGGCCGATATGCTGGTGATCCTCAACGACAACGACATGTCGATCTCCAACAATGTCGGCGGCCTGTCCAACTACCTGGCCAAGATCCTCTCCAGCCGCACCTACAGCAGCATGCGCGAAGGCAGCAAGAAGGTGCTCTCGCGCCTGCCCGGTGCCTGGGAGATCGCCCGCCGCACCGAGGAATACGCCAAGGGCATGCTGGTCCCCGGCACGCTCTTCGAGGAGCTGGGCTGGAACTACATCGGCCCCATCGACGGCCACGACCTGCCGACCCTGATCGCCACCCTGCGCAACATGCGCGACCTCAAGGGCCCGCAGTTCCTCCACGTGGTGACCAAGAAGGGCAAGGGCTTCGGCCCGGCCGAGATCGACCCGATCGGCTACCACGCCATCACCAAGCTCGAACCCGAGGGCGCCCCCGCCCACGCCGTGCCGAAGAAGGCCGGCGGGCCGAAGTACTCCAGCGTGTTCGGCCAGTGGCTGTGCGACATGGCTGCCCAGGACCCGCGCCTGGTCGGCATCACCCCGGCGATGAAGGAAGGCTCCGACCTGGTGGCCTTCGCCGACAAGTTCCCGGATCGCTACTTCGACGTCGCCATCGCCGAACAGCACGCCGTGACCCTGGCGGCCGGCATGGCCTGCGACGGCGCCAAGCCGGTGGTGGCGATCTACTCCACCTTCCTGCAGCGCGGCTACGACCAGCTGATCCACGACGTCGCGGTGCAGAACCTCGACGTGCTGTTCGCCATCGACCGTGCCGGCCTGGTGGGCGAAGACGGCCCGACCCACGCCGGCAGCTTCGACCTCTCCTACCTGCGCTGCATCCCCGGCATGCTGGTGATGACCCCCAGCGACGAGAACGAACTGCGCAAGCTGCTCACCACCGGCCATCACTTCGAAGGCCCGGCGGCGGTACGCTACCCGCGCGGCACCGGCCCGAACGCCGCCATCGAAGCCGAGCTGGCTCCGGTGGAAATCGGCAAGGGCGTGGTGCGCCGTGAAGGCAAGGCCGGCAAGGTCGCCTTCCTGGTATTCGGCGTGCAACTGGCCGAGGCACTGAAAGTCGCCGAACACTTCGACGCCACGGTCGCCGACATGCGCTTCGTCAAGCCGCTGGACGAGGAACTGGTGCGCCAGCTGGCCGCCAGCCACGAGCTGCTGGTGACCATCGAGGAGAACTCGGTGATGGGTGGCGCCGGCGCCGCCGTCAGCGAATTCCTCGCCCGCGAGAATATCCAGCAGCCGATCCTGCACCTGGGCCTGCCGGACTACTATGTCGAGCATGCCAAGCCTGCGCAGATGCTGGCGGAGTGCGGTCTGGACGCCGCCGGCATCGAAGCCGCGGTACGTGCGCGCCTGCACGTCCTCGGCGACCGCTGAGCACATCCCTCGTCCTGAGTATTGCCAGCCACGGGCGCACCTACTAAGGTGCGCCCGTTTTCGTTCGAGGTAACGGGAAGCAGGTGAAAGACCTGCGCTGCCCCCGCAACGGTAACCGACACGTTCCCGAACCGGATCCTGATCTCGCGAGCTAGAGCAGAACAAGGCGAAAGCAGAAGTGGAAGCGGAGTTTGCTACAGCAAATGAGCATTTCGCTTCTGCTTTCAACGCCGTTATGCCGACGTGCAGCAGATCAGGGCCGGTTCGATTCGTAGCATCGCCATGGCCACTGCAGATTGTGGGAAGGCGGCGATGTGACGTCGGCAGCCCGGAGACCGCCCTCGACACGCCCCGACAGGTGTTGCGGAGGGCCGCACCGTCAAGTGCGGCCTGCCGCCCTTGCCACGCCCTCCTCGAAAGTCATCCGCCCGCTTTTGAGGACGCTCCATGAAACTGACCCGACTCGCCCTGGCCACCAGCCTGCTGCCCGGCCTGGCCTTCGCCGCCGACGACATCTACCGGCTCTCCGACCAGGTGATCACCTCCGCGCGCCAGGCCGAGCCGCGCGCCGAAGCCACCTCGGCCAACAGCGTGTTCACCCGCGCCGACATCGAGCGCCTGCAGGTACGCAGCGTCCCTGACCTGCTCGCCCGTGTGCCCGGCGTGCAGATGGGTAGCTCCGGTGGCGTGGTCTCCTACTCCGTGCGCGGCACCAGCACCGCGCAGACCCTGGTGCTGGTGGACGGCCAGCGCATCGCCTCGGCCAGCAGCGGCATTGCCCGCCTGGACTACCTGAGCATCGACAGCATCGAGCGCGTCGAAGTGACCCGTGGCCCGCGTTCCGCGCTGTACGGCGCCGACGCCATCGGCGGCGTCATCCAGATCTTCACCCGCCGCGGCGAAGCCGGCCTGCACCCGGAAGTGCGCCTGGCCGCCGGCAGCCACGGCACCTTCGAGCGCAGCCTGAGCCTCTCCGGCGGCGACGAGCAGACCCGCTACAATCTCGGCGGCAGCCTGGACGAAAGCCAGGGCTGGGACCGCACCAGCGACAACGTCGGCGCCGACAACGACCACGACGCCCAGCGCAACAAGGCCGTGCACCTGAACCTGGACCATCGCTTCAGCGAGGACTGGAAGGCCGGCCTGAACCTCAACGACCAGCGCGGCAAAAACGAATACGACGACGCCTACAACTTCGAGCCGGGCTCGCCCCGCGACGAATTCCGCGTCAGCAGCTACAGCGCCTACCTCGACGGCCAGATCACCAACATGTGGAACAGCCGCCTGGAGCTGGGCCGCAGCTTCGACCGCAACAAGGCCGTGGGCGCGGCCGACAGCTGGAACAACGGCACGCTGGAAACCACCCGCCACTCGGCGAGCTGGATCAACCGCCTGCAACTGGACGAGGCCAATCAGCTGGCCCTGGGCGCCGACTGGTACGAGGACAAGGTCGACGGCAGCACCGACTTCGCCGAGGACCAGCGCAGCAACCGCGCCTTCTTCGCCCAGCACAGCTTCAAGGGCGACGACTTCGGCACCGAGCTGGGCATCCGCCACGACAACAACCAGGCCTACGGCAGCCAGAACAGCTGGAACGCCGCCTTCAGCCTGCCGGTCGGCAACAACCAGACCTGGATCGCCAGCTACGGCGAAGGCTTCCGCGCACCGACTTTCAGCGACCTCTACTACCCCGGCGCGAGCAACCCGGACCTGAAGGCCGAGACCTCGAAGACCTACGAGCTGCAATGGCGCGGCGACTTTTCCGGCACGCACCTGGAAGCCGCGCTGTACCGCACCGAGGTCGACGACCTGATCGCCTGGGACAGCACCAGCAACCAGCCGGAGAACATCAACAAGGCACGCATCAATGGCTTCGAGGCCAGCGTTGCCCGCGAAGTACTGGGCTGGCAGGCCGCTCTCGGCCTGAGCCTGATCGACCCGCGCGACCGCGACACCGGCCACACCCTGCCCTACCGCGCGCGCCGCACCCTGAGCCTGGACCTGGATCGCCAGTTCGGCGCCTTTGGCGTCGGCAGCAGCTGGCGCGCGGTCAGCCAGCGCTACGACGACGCGGCCAACACCCGCGAACTCTCCGGCTACGGCGTTCTCGACCTGCGCACCAGCTGGCTGGCCAGCAACGAAGTCCGCTTCGACCTGAAGCTGGATAACGCCCTGGACCGCGACTACACCCTGGGCGACTACCTGCGCCCCACCAGCCCGAGTGACTTCATGGGCGAAGCCCGCCCCTACCGCGAACCAGGCCGTACCGCACTGCTGGCGGTGACCTGGACGCCGGAGCTGTAAGAAAAGCGGCCTGGCGGCCCCTCACCCTAACCCTCTCCCGGAGGGAGAGGGAACTGACCTGGCGTCCGGCGAACGCCGTGCCCCCGGGCAACGCCGAACGGCCCCCTCTCCCTTTGGGAGAGGGCTGGGGTGAGGGGAGGAGCCCCAGCACCGATGCCAATCAGGCCACCATAGGAGCGGATTCATCCGCGATGCCCAATCGCGCACGGGCAGACATCCACGGCGGCCCGGTGCAGGAGCCCGCTCGCAAGCAGCGGATTAAACCAGCACCCCCGCCATCCGCCCCAGCTCCGCGCAATCCTGCGCATGCCAGTCGGTCAGCTCGGGCCAGGGATTCTCAGCAAGATTCACCAGCGCACTGTGTGCCCCAGCCGCACGCGCGCAGTCGAGGTCGAAGCGGTAGTCGCCGACCATCAGCATGGTCTGCGGCGCCACGTCCCAGCGCGCGGCCAGACGCAGCAGGCCATCCGGGCTCGGCTTGGGGTCGGCCTCGCCGCGACCGAGAACGTCCTCGGTCAGGAAGCAGTCACCAATACCGATGGCCGCCAGCGTGATCAACGCCAGCTCGTGGGCATTGCGCGTCAGGATGCCCAGGCGGTAACCCGCAGCATGCAGCGCACGCACCAGATCCACCGCGCCCGGCGCCGCTTTGGACGCCACCGCCAGCTCGCGCTCGTGCTCCAGCAGCCAGGCGTGCTTGGCCGCCGCCTCATCTTCCGGCAGCGCGGCCAGGTGGGTGAGGATGTCGTGCTCCTGGGGAATCCCCAGGGCCCGCTTGATCGCCGGGAAGTCGTGCACGGCCAGGGTCAGGGTGCCGTCCATGTCGAACACCCAGTGGCGAATCTCTCCCAGCGGCAGGGCGAGCGTCATGCCCAGTCCTCGCGGCGACGGATCAGGCCTTCCTGGGTCGAGGAAGCGACCAGTTGGCCTTCACGGTTGAAGATACTGCCGCGCACAAAGCCGCGGCCATTGCCGGCCCAGGGGCTGTCGATGGCGTAGAGCAGCCACTCGTCCGCGCGCAGGTCGCGGTGGAACCACACGGAATGGTCGATGGTGGCGACCTGCATGTCCTTCTGCCACACCGAGCGGCCATGGGGCAGCAGCGAGGTGGTGAGGAAGCCGAAGTCCGAGGCGTAGGCGAGGATGTACTTGTGCAGCGCCGGGATGTCCGGCAGCTTGCCGTCGGCGCGCAGCCAGAGGTACTTGATCGGCTCGCCGACCTCCGGGTCGTACGGGTCGTTCTCGGTCACCGGGCGGATTTCGATGGGCTTGGGGTAGAGCAGCTTGTCGCGGATACGCTCGGGGAACTGCGCGGCGCTGCGCTTCTTGAGTTCCTGATCGGTCGGCAGGTTCTCCGGGCCGACCACGTCGGGCATGCTGATCTGGTGCTCGAAGCCTTCCTCGTCGGTCTGGAACGAGGTGCTCAGGGCGAAGATCGGCTGGCCCTTCTGGATCGCGGTGACGCGGCGGGTGCTGAAGGTGCCGCCGTCGCGCACGCGGTCGACCTGGTAGACGACCGGCTTGCTGGCGTCGCCCGGACGCAGGAAGTAGCCGTGCATCGAGTGCACGTGGCGCTCCGGGTCGACGGTCTGGCTGGCCGCCGACAGCGCCTGGCCGAGTACCTGCCCGCCGTAGAGCTGGCGGAACCCGAGGTCCTGGCTCGTGCCGCGGAACAGGTTCTCTTCGATCTGCTCCAGGCTCAGCAGAGCCACCAGGTTGTCCAGGATCTGGGTCATGCGCGTTGTTTCCTCAATTGCGGTCTTGCTGAAGTGGGAGTCGGCGTGGCGACGGATAGGCGGGAAGGCTGGTGAGCCGTTCATCCCAGACCGCGCGGCCAATGGTGAAATGATAGAGGCTGACCGGGCAGTCCGGACCCCCTTCCAGCAGTTGGTGTACTGCCGGATCGAAATAGCAGCCGATGCCGGTGCCCGACAGGCCCGCCGCTTCGGCTTCCAGGTAGAGCAGTTGGCCGATCTGCCCGGCTTCCCAGTACAGGCGCGGATAAGTCCAGGCGCCCTCGGTCAGCGCGGTGTCGAGGTCGGCGAGCATGGCGAAGGCGACGCAACCGTCGCTGGCGATGTCCTGCCCACAGGACAGGAACGCCGACAGCCCGCGTGCATCACCGGACAACAGGCGGTACAGCGGCACACCGCTCTCCTCGACCGGCTGCCACAGGTAGTCCTCGCGCAACCCTCCCGCCTCGCGACCACTGCGGCCCAGCCAGTACAGGCCCGGCTCCAGGCCCTGGACGCGGTGGACGAACAGCAGCAGGTCGACACGCGCCGGCTCGCCGGTGCAGGCGAACGGCACGGGCGAGCGCTCCGGCATCAACCGCTGCAGCCAGGCATACAGCAGTTCGGCGCGAATGCCGCTGCGGCCATCCATGGACTGCGCGCTGCGCCGACGATGCAGGATCGGGCGCAACGGCAGGCCGGGGTTATCCACAGCGGGATCGGCATTCGCGGCGCTCCATTGGTCGGCGGGCAACGCGGGCGCGCGGCACAAATGGTGCACGCGCTCCAGCTCCGGCCAGTGGCGATAGTCGCGGGACAGGCGATTGGGCGTGCCGTCCAGCGGCAACTCGGCAAGGCCCTTGAGCAGGGAGTCGGGCAATGGGAATTCGGCCGGCTGCGCCGGGCCGATCCATAGCAGTGCGTCGGCGAACTCATGCTCGCTGAAGCCTTCACGGTCGAGACCGATCAGCGCATCCAGCCGTGAATCGGCAATACCGCGCAACAGGCGCACCTCCCAACCCTGGATCGCCGCGGCGATGCCCAGGCAGGCCAGCGCGTGGCCCAGGTCATGATTGCAGTAGCGGTAGGCGCGCTCGCCGTACTTCCAGGCCTCGCGCCAGGGAATGCTCGCCAGCGCCAGCAGGAAACCACCCGCCGGCAGCGCATCGTTCAAGGGTTCGGCCAGCGGCGCGGGCAGCTCGGCGCGCACCTCCAGCACGTGTTCGTCGGCGCTGTAGTGCACCAGCAGCGCAGCGTTATCCACAGCGCCGGAGGGCAGCAGCAGATAGGCTTCGGTTGGGTGCAGATTGCCGCTGGACGGATTGACTCGCAGCGCCCAGCGGTTGCCGCCGGCCTCCTTCCACGCCGAGATCGCCAGGCTGTCGTAGAGCAGCTGCGAAACGCTGGCGAGGCTCAGTGGCGCCGGTTGGCCGATGGGGCCGGCGAAGGCGTCGTCATACCCCGGCGACTCTTCCTGCGGCCGGTGCAGCAGTTCGACACAGCGCGCCCCCGCGTAGCGGCGGAAGGCGGCCGGCTGGGTCGCCCAGTCGAGCTGGCCGGGGCCGGGGGCGAAGCGCTCCGGACGATGGCTGCTCAGTTCGTGGTAGGCGCGCACGCCGTCTTCCGGCTTCATGGGCGGCGAATCCGGTACAACACATGGGGGCGCAAGGCGTGGCCTTCCGGCAGGCGCGGGTGCTCGAAGTCGCCGGCTTCATCGCGAATCATCCCCAGGCGCTGCATCAAGCCCTGGGACGGCAGGTTGGCCGGCACGGTGAAGGCCACCACTTCCTCCAGCTGCAACTGCTCGAAGGCGAAATCCAGCGCGGCGCGGGCCGCTTCCAAGGCATAGCCCTGGCGCCAGTAGGCGACGTTGAAGCGCCAGCCGATCTCCACTGCGGGCGTGAAGGCCGCCTCGAAGGACACCCGCGCCAGCCCGAGCACGCCGATGAACGCGCCATCCTCGCGGCGCTCGACTATCCACTGGCCGAAGCCATGCTCGTCGAAATGCTGGAGGATGCGCGCGGCCAGCAGGTCGCTCTCCTCGCGGCTCATGCAGGCGGGGAAGTGGCGCATCACCTGTGCGTCGGCGTTCAACGCGGCGAAGGGCGCAAGGTCCTCGGTGCGCCAGGGCCGCAGCAGCAGGCGCTCGGTAGTCAGGCTCGGGATATCCATGGTCGGCATCACGCGTCGGCAAAGGTGACCATGATACCCGCCCACGGACCTGTAGGCGGCAATCCGTCAGACCAGGCGCAATCGATTCAGCAACGAGCGCCATCATCTGGTATTTTTCTCCAACCTTCGCTGTCGGTCACTGCCTTGACCGTGCTCACGCAGACAGCCGCGCTGCCACGGCGCACCTCAAGAAGACCAAGGAAACCCCATGACGACCTCCACCACCGGACTGCAACGCAGTACGGCCCTGGTGCTTTTCGCCCTTGCCGTCGGCGGCTTCGCCATCGGCACCACCGAATTCGCCACCATGAGCCTGCTGCCCTATTTCGCCCCGGCGCTGGGCATCGATGCCCCCACCGCCGGCCACGTGATCAGCGCCTACGCCCTGGGCGTGGTGGTCGGCGCGCCACTGCTGGCGGTGCTCGGCGCGCGCCTGCCGCGGCGTACCCTGCTGGTGCTGCTGATGGCGCTGTTCGCCGTCGGCAACGGCCTCAGCGCCCTGGCGCCGACCTACCACTGGATGCTGCTGTTCCGCTTCATCAGCGGCCTGCCCCACGGCGCCTACTTCGGCATTGCCGCGCTGGTCGCTGCCTCCGTGGTGCCGCCGCACCGGCGCACGGTGGCAGTCGGGCGGATGTTCCTCGGCCTCACCGTCGCCACCATCATCGGCGTGCCGCTGGCCAACTGGCTGAGCCAGGCCGTGGGCTGGCGCTGGAGCTTCGCCCTGGTCGCGGCACTGGGCGTGCTGACCATGATCTGCGTGCGCCTGCTCGCGCCCTACGCGCCCGCCGAGCCGGACTCCAGCCCGCTGCGCGAGCTGGGCGCGCTCAAGCGCGGCCAGGTCTGGCTGACCCTGGGCATCGGCGCCATCGGCTTCGGCGGCCTGTTCGCGGTGTACACCTACCTGGCCGACATCCTTGGCGCCGTCACCCACGTCTCGCCGAGCATCGTGCCGCTGGTGATGGCGGTGTTCGGCATCGGCATGACCCTGGGCAACCTGTTCATCCCGGTACTCGCCGACCGCGCCGTGATGCCCACCGCCGGTGGCCTGCTGGTGTGGAGTGCGGTGGTGCTGGCGATCTTCCCGTTCACCGCCGGGAACATCTGGACCATCTCCATCTGCGTGTTCTTCGTCGGCTTCGGCGGCGCCCTGGGCACCGTGCTGCAGACCCGCCTGATGGACGTCGCCGAAGACGCCCAGGGCCTGGCCGCGGCGCTGAACCACTCGGCGTTCAACTTCGCCAACGCGCTGGGCCCGTACCTCGGCGGCCTGGCCCTGGCGGCCGGCTACGGCTGGACCTCGCCGGGCTGGGTCGGCAGCCTGCTGGCCATCGGCGGCTTCGTGCTGTGGTCGGTCTCGGTGGTCACCAGCCGAAGCGCGCAACGCAGCACCGCCCTCTCCAACGAAGGCTGATCCAGAAGGGCCGGCGCCATGCCGGCCCTTTCGTCCGTGCACGAGCTCGGCGTACCCTTGTAGCCATGCCGCTGCCCCTGGTCTACCACGACGACTACAGTCCGCCCTTCCCGGACAACCACCGCTTCCCCATGGAGAAGTTCCGCCTGCTGCGCGACCACCTGGTGGACAGCGCCCTGGTGAGCGACGCCGAGCTGCTGCGTCCGGAACTCTGCCCTGTGGATATCCTCGCCCTGGCCCACGACCGCGATTACATCGAGCGCTATTGCAGCGGCGAGATGAGCCGCGAAGAACTGCGCCGCCTCGGCCTGCCCTGGAGCGAAGCGCTGGCCCGGCGCACCGTGCGTGCGGTCGGCGGCTCGCTGCTGACGGCCGAACTGGCGCTCGAACATGGGCTGGCCTGTCATCTGGCCGGCGGCACCCACCACGCGCACCACGACCACGCCTCGGGCTTCTGCATCTTCAACGATCTTGCCGTGATCAGCCTCTACCTGCTGGAAAGCGGCAAGGCCAACCGTGTGCTGATCTTCGACTGCGACGTGCACCAGGGCGATGGCACTGCACGCATCCTGGAGAACGTGCCGGACGCGGTGACCGTGTCATTGCACTGCGAAAAGAATTTCCCCGCGCGCAAGGCGCAGAGCGACTGGGACATTCCCCTGCCGCTGCACCTGGGCGATGCGGACTACCTGAAGGTGGTGGAGGAAGCGCTGGACTACCTGCTGCCGCTGTACCAGCCGGACATCGTGCTCTACGACGCCGGCGTGGACGTGCACAAGGACGATGCCCTGGGCTATCTGCTGCTGACCGATGCGGGATTGGCAGCGCGGGACGAGCATGTCATCCGCCGCTGCCTGGCCAGCGATATTCCGGTGGTCGGCGTGATCGGCGGGGGCTACGACAAGGACCGCCGCGCGCTGGCCCGGCGCCATGGCATCCTGCACCACAGCGCGGCGCGGGTAGCGCGCGAGCTTCAGTTGGCCCGGTAGCGCGAGTTGTTGGTGTCCATGCGCGAGGGCAGGCGCTGCTGCTCCCAACGCGCCAGCTCTTGGGCCGAGAAGCCCAGCAGCGCGCTGGCGCGCAGGCGGCAATCCTCACCGTAGTGCTTCTCGCAGAAGCGCATCACCTGTTCGGGTACATGGTGCTGCAGCAGTTCCTGGGCGCGCAGCGGCCCCGCGAACTGCAGGTAGCGCGGCAACAGACGGCTCCAGTTGGTGAACACGTAGAGGTTGTGCAATGCGACCTGTATCGACAGCAACTCGAGCACACGCTGCTCGAACTTCACCTTCGAACCCTGCAGGTTTTTATTCAGGCGCACCACCATATGGGCCACCGCCTCGTTGAGCAGAGTGCGAATTTCCTCGCTGGGGAGCGCGCGAATAACGATGTCGAGGCCATTCACGCGCACGCGGGTGTCACTGCCCTCCACCCAAAGGTGAGCCTCATGAGAGCGAAGGTAATCACGAACTTTCATCGAGCATCGGACCAAGGTTGCAAGAGGCCCGCATGCTGACGGATTCACAAAAGCGCCAACATCGGCGGAATCTCGATCCGCTGTCAGAATTATCGTAAGCCCTACCCTCTGGGGATCAGGGCGCGCTGTACGATACTGACCACCTCCTTGGAATATGCCGCGGCCAACGTTTTCCACCATGGCTGTGGAACGGCCTGTGGATAACCTGCGGGAAAGCGCTCGACGCCCTCGCCTGCGCAGGCTCCGGGAAAACTGGGCAAAAAATGAGCAACCGGCGCGCAGTGCTGCTGCGCTAGAATTGCGCCTTTTCCCGCACTCTCCGCCTGGCCTTCTGCATGACCGATTCCCGCCCGCTCGCCTCCCGTACCGCCATCGTCATCGGCGGCGGCCCCACTGGCCTGATGGCGGCCGAAGTCCTGGCCGGCGCCGGGGTGAAGGTGGACCTGTTCGACGCCATGCCCTCGGTCGGACGCAAATTCCTGCTGGCCGGCGTCGGCGGTATGAACATCACCCATTCCGAGCCCCGCGAGCCGTTCCTGTCGCGCTACGGAAAGCGTGCGCAAACCCTGGCGCCGCTGATCGACGCCTTCGACAACCAGGCGCTGTGCGCGTGGATCCATGGCCTGGGCATCGAGACCTTCGTCGGCACCTCCGGCCGCGTATTCCCCACCGACATGAAGGCCGCACCACTGCTGCGGGCCTGGCTCAAGCGCCTGCGCGAAGCCGGCGTGGTCATCCACACCCGCCACCGCTGGCTGGGCTGGAACGTCAACGGCGCGCTGCTGATCGAAGGGCCGGAAGGCCAACGCAGCGTGACGGCCGATGCCACCGTACTCGCCCTCGGCGGCGGCAGCTGGCAGCGCCTGGGCTCGGACGGTGCCTGGGTACCGCTGCTGGCCGAGCGCGCTGTGGATATCTCGCCGCTGCGCCCGGCCAACTGCGGTTTCGAGGTGGCTGGCTGGAGCGAATTCTTCCGCGACAAGTTCGCTGGCGCACCGGTCAAGCCGGTGGCCCTCTCGCTGCCCGGCGCCACGCCACGCCAGGGCGAGTTCGTGGTCACCGCCGGCGGCATCGAGGGCAGCCTGGTCTACGCCCTGTCTTCCGCTATCCGCGAGCGCATCGAGCAGTCCGGCAGCGCCACGGTGCACCTGGACCTGCTGCCCAGCCGCAGCCTGGAGCAGGTCGCCAAGGCCGTGGCGCAGCCGCGCGGCTCCAAGTCCATGGCCAACCATCTGCGCGGCCGCCTGGGGCTGGACGGCGTGCGTGCCGGGCTGTTGCGCGAGTTGTCCACAGCCGCCGACTATGCCGCCCCGCAGCGCCTCGCCGCCCTGATCAAGGCGCTGCCGCTGACCATGGTGCGCACCCGCCCGCTGGACGAAGCCATCAGCAGCGCCGGTGGCGTGACCTTTGAGGCGCTGGACGACTGCCTGATGCTCAAGGCGCTGCCGGGCGTGTTCTGTGCCGGCGAAATGCTCGACTGGGAAGCGCCCACCGGCGGCTACCTGCTTACCGCCTGCTTTGCCAGCGGCCGCGCGGCCGGGCTTGGCGCACTGCACTGGCTCGAAGCACAAGGCTGAGCGCTGCACTTTATGGAACCATGGTGCTAGATTCTCGACTCCTACCCAGGAGTCGCCTGCATGCCGCTGACCTTCCGCCGCGCCCGCCCCGATGATGTCGACGCCGCCATCCCGCTGATCTACAGCTCCGGCCCCGACGCCTTCGACTATGCCTTCGCCCGCCCCGGCCGCAATAGCGCGCAGGACTTCCTGCGCTACGCCTTCGTCCAGGGCGGCGGGCAGTTCGGCTGGCGCCAGCACTGGGTCGGCGAACAGGACGGTAAAGTCGTTACCGCCGGCACGGTGTTCGGCGGCGAGGTGACGCTGGGCTACATGCTTGCGGCCACGCGGCAGATTCTCGGCTATTTCGGCCTGGCCGCGCCCGGCGTCATCCGCCGCGGCCTGCAACTGGAAAGGATCATCTGCCCGCCGCCGCGCAGGACGCTGTACCTCGCGCACCTGGGCGTCACGCCGGACCTTCGTGGCGAGGGGCTGGGCAGCCAGCTGATCGAGCACTTCCTGCAGATCGGCCGCAGCAATGGCCTGCCCATGGCGGCGCTGGACGTCTCGGTAGCCAATCCCAAGGCACAGGCGCTCTATGAACGTTTCGGCTTCGAGGTGCAGGTGGAGCGTGTCTCGACGCTGCCGGGCGTCTCCAGCCATCGCTACATGCAGCGCAAGCTCTGAGTTAGACTCGCAGCCAGCCGCCCGCCAGAGGCGGCCCGGCCCATAAAAAACACCGTCGAGAAGCCTGCTCACGCATGAACCAGGAAGGTTGCCCATGAGCACTGCCAGCGTTGAACTGAAAGTCTTCGTCCCCGCCCGCGATTTCGCACTCTCCCAGCAGTTCTACAAGGACCTGGGCTTCAACTCGCCGTGGAGCTCCGAGGAGCTCGCCTACTTCCACCATGGCGACCACTGCGCCTTCCTGCTGCAGAACTACTACGTCAAGGAATTCGCCGAGAATCTGATGCTGCACCTGCTGGTGGAGGACGCCGACGCCTGGTACGCCAAGGTGCGCGACGCCGGCCTCGCCGAGCGCTACGGCGTGCGCCTTGGCGCGCCGGAAGACCAGCCGTGGAAGATGCGCGACTTCACCCTGCACGACCCGAGCGGCGTGCTCTGGCGGATCGGGCACAACCTCGATTGAGTGCCGGATTCACACCATCCCCTCTCCCTGAAGGGAGAGGGGCGAAGCCCGACCGAAACACCCGAATGACCGAGAGTATCCATTCGCGAGCAAGCTCGCTCCAACAGTGATGCCCCTACTTCAGGTACCAGCCCCAGGGCTGGTCGGAGATGTACTCGGTCACCTGCTTCACCTCCAGGTAGTTCTCCAGCCCCCACACGCCCAGCTCGCGGCCGATACCGCTGTGCTTCATGCCGCCCCAGGGCGCCTGGGTGAAGGTGGGTTGCGAGCAGTTGACCCAGACGATCCCCGCACGCAGCCCGTCCGCCACCCGCGCGGCGCGCTGCGGATCGCCGGACATCACCGCGCCGGCCAGGCCGAAGCGGCTGTCGTTGGCCAGGCGCAGGGCCTCGGCCTCGGTCTTGAAGCGCTTCACGCAGAGCACCGGGCCGAAGATTTCCTCGCGCCAGATCAGCGCGTCCTCGGCCGGTTCGTCGAAGATCGCAGGCTCCATGAACCAGCCCTGCTCCAGCCCCGCGGGACGCTTGCCGCCGGTGAGCAGGCGGGCACCGCCGGCGCGGCCCTTGTCGACGAAACCGAGCACCTTCTCGTGCTGCCCCTGGCTGACCAGCGGGCCGAGCAGCACGCCCGGCTGCATGCCGTTGCCGATGCTGATGGCGCGGGTCGCTTCCACCAGACGCTCGATCAGGCGCGGGGCGATGCCCTCCTGCACCAGCAGGCGCGAGGTGGCGCTGCACACCTGGCCCTGGTTCCAGAAGATGCCGAACAGGATCCACTCCACCGCCGCCTCGACATCGCTGTCATCGAAGACGATGAAGGCCGACTTGCCGCCCAGCTCCAGGCTGACGTTCTTGATGTCCTGGGCCGCCGCCGACATGATCCGCGAGCCGGTCGGCACGCTGCCGGTGAAGGCCAGCTTGTCCACGCCCGGGTGCTGGCTCAGCGGCCCGCCGGCCTCCGCGCCCAGCCCCGGCAGCACATTCAGCACGCCGGCCGGCAAGCCGATGGCGTCCGCCGCGGCGGCCAGTTCCAGGGCGCTCAGCGGCGTCAGCTCGGACGGCTTGAGCACACAGGTGGCGCCCGCCGCCAACGCCGGCGCGACCTTCCATGCCGCCATCAGCAGCGGGTAGTTCCAGGGGATGATCTGCCCGGCCACGCCCACCGGTTCCTGGCGGATGCGGCAGCGAAAGCGTTCGTCGGGCAGCGCCAGAATCTGGTCCTGGCGCTCGTCCAGCTCCCGCGCCAGCTCGGCGTAGTAGCGGAAGCAGCCGATGGCGTCGGCCACATCCCACTGCGCCTCGGGCAGCGGCTTGCCGTTGTCGCGCACTTCCAGTTCGGCCAACGAGTCCTGGTTGCGTTCCAGCTCGCCGGCCAGCGCTTCCAGCCATTCGGCGCGCTCGCTGCCGCGGCTCTGCCCCCAGCCACGATTGAACGCTGTACGCGCCGCGCGCACCGCGTGGTCGACGTCTTCCTCGGTAGCCGCCGGCACTTCATGCAGCGGCTGGCCGGTGGCGGGGTCGTAGCTGGTGAAGCGGCCGCCCAGGTCCGGCCTGACCCACTGCCCGTTGATGTAGAGCTGGTCGCGCATCCTCGAGTCTCCTTGAAGTCGGCCCTCAGGCGGCCTGAACGCCGGTGCGGCGGTTCTGCAGGTAGCGGGAGGTGAACAGCAGCGCCAGCGAGGCGCAGATGATCACCGTGGAGATGGCGTTGATCTCCGGCGTGATACCGCGGCGGATCGACGAGAAGATGTAGATCGGCAGCGTGGTTTCCGAGCCGGCGACGAAGAAGGCGATGATGAAGTCGTCGAAGCTGAAGGTGAACGCCAGCAGGAAGCCGGCGAGGATTGCCGGGGCGATCTGCGGCAAGGTCACGCGCCAGAAGGTGTCCAGCGGCGGCGCGTAGAGATCGGCGGAGGCTTCCAGCAGCGACTTGTCCATCGCCTCGACGCGGGTGCGGACGATCACCATCACCAGCGCCATGGTGAACAAAGAGTGCGCTGCCACCACGGTGCCGAAGCCCATGTTGAGTTTCGGCAGGCCGATATCCAGTAGCGCCAGCAGCGGGTTCACCACGTCGAACAGGGTGATGAAGGCAATCAGCGTGGCGATGCCGATGACGATGCCCGGCACGATGATCGCGCAGTAGGTCAGCGCGTCGAACAGCAGGCGCACGCGCTTGCCGACCCGCTGCAGGCCGAACACCGCGAGGGTGCCGAACAGCGTGGCGATCAGCGCCGAGCAGAAGGCGATCAGCGCGCTGTTGCCCAGGGCTTCCATGATGAACGGGTTGCCGAAGGCGCGGCCGAACCACTGCACCGAGCAGCACTGGAAGCTCAGCCCGCTGCGCCCGGCGTTGAAGGCGAAGAGCATGATCAGCGCGATGGGCGCATAGAGGAACAGGTAGACCGAGGTGGAGTAACTGCGCAGCCACATGTCAGAGCACCCCGTCGTTGCGTGAGCCGCCGTAGCGCGCCACGAGTTTCAGGTAGACGCCGATGATCACCAGCATCATCGCCACCAGGGTCATTGCCACCGCGCTGCCGAACGGCCAGTTGCGCGATTGCAGGAACAGGTCGACCAGCGCGTTGCCGACAAAGAACACCTTGCCGCCGCCGAGGATCGCCGGGATCAGGAACTCGCCCATGAGCAGGATGAATACCAGCATCACCCCGGTGATCACCCCCGGCGCGGAGAGCGGCAGGGTCACCCGGCGGAAGGTCTCGAAGGCGCTGGCGCCGAGGTCGCCGGAGGCTTCCAGCAGGCGTTTGTCGAGCTTCTCCAGGGTCACGTAGATGGGGAACACCATCAGCGGCAGGTAGCCGTAGACGATGCCGATCAGCACCGCGTAGGGCGTGTTGATCAGCCGCACGTCGGCAATGCCGAAGCTCTCCAGCAGCGCGGGAATGCCGCGACCGCTGAGGATGAAGATCCAGGCATAGGTGCGGATCAGGAAGCTGGTCCAGAACGGCACGATGACCAGCGTGAGCAGCAGCGACTTGTTGCGTCGCACCTTCACCGCCAGGAAGTAAGCCAGCGGGTAGGCCGCCAGCAGGCAGGCCAGGGTGCCCAGCGGCGCCAGGGTCAGGGTGTTCCAGAAGGCCTGGGCGCGGGAACCGAGGTTCAGGTAGTTCTCCAGCGTCAGCCCGCCGCCATAACCACCCACGGCGCTGCGTTCGCCGAAGCTGAAGACCAGGATGATCACCAGCGGCATCAGCAGCAGTAGCAGGAACCACAGGGTGGACGGCAGGAGCAGCAGGAGCGTGACGCGCCGGCCGAGGCTTTTCGCGCGCGAAACCGCGGGCGTCGCCTGGGTCTGCGGCAACGGGGCGCTGACAGCGATGTTCATGTTCGATTCCCTACGCATGGAGCGGACCTTCGCGGCAGGGCGAATAACGCACCAGCGTTATCCGCCGCATTCCGCATAAACGCTGAAGCTGCCGATCAGGCGGCCTTGAACCGCGCCATCAACTCGGCGCGCGCCGGGCTGGTAAGGGTCGCCGCGGCGCCGAACTCCAGCGGCGACAGACGCTCGGCCGCCGGGTACATGATCGGGTCGTCGAGCATTTCCTTGGAGAGCAGCGCGTCGACGCGCTTGTCGCCGCTCGGGTAGCCGTGGGAGAGCACCTCCAGCTTGTTGTGCGGCGGGTCGAGCAGATAGTTGATGAAGGCGTAGGCGGCATCCTTGTGCTCGGCGCTCTTGGGGATGGCGAAGAAGTCGCTCCAGATCTCGCCGCCCTCCTTGCCCAGCACGAAGGTCATGTCCGGGTTGTCGCGGTGCAGTTGGGAAGCATCGCCGGTCCAGGCCATGGCCATCCAGGCGTCGCCGTTGCGCAGCGAGGGCTGGATGTCGGAGTTGATCGCGAACAGGTGCGGCTTGGCCTGGATCAGCAGCTTCTCGGCCTCGGCCAGCTCCTTCGGGTCCAGCGAGTTGAAGCTGTAGCCGTAGTACTTGAGCGCGTTGCCGATGGCGGTGAGCTGGTAGTCGTGGACGATGGTGCGGCCCGAGGCGCTGGTCAGGGTGAGGTCCCAGAACTGTTTCCAGGAATCCGGGCTGCCCTTCACGCGGCTGGCGTCGTAGACGATGCCGGTGGTACCCCAGTTCTTCGGCACCGCGTAGACCTTGCCGTCCACCGTGCCCTGGGCCATGAAGCGTTCCTCGAAGGCCTTGGGGTCGAAGTTGGGGATGCGCGAGAGGTCCAGCGGCTCGATCAGCCCGAGCTGCACGTAGGTACTGATGGTGTAGTTGGTCGGCACGAAGACGTCCCAGCCGCTGCCGCCGGCCTGCAGCTTGGCGAGCATCTCCTCGTTGGAGCCGAACACGTTCATCTGTACGCGGGCGCCAGTGGCCTTGGCGAAGGCGTCGAAGTTCTCCTGGCTGTGGTAGTTCGGCCAGGTGGCCAGGGCCAGACGGTCGCCGATATTGCTGCCCTCGGCCGCGTAGGCCTTGCCGGTCAGCAGACCGGGAGTGTTGGCGGCGACCACCGCCATCGCCAGGCCGAGGCCGGTCTTGCCGAGGAAATCGCGCCGCGTGATGGAGCCGTTTTCCCAGCTGCGCATCGTCTTGATGAAGTTCTTCTTGTCCATCGTCACTCCCCGCCTGTCTGCTGATTTTTCTGGTTAGGATTGGATCGTTTTCAGAGCGCCATGGCCAGGCCGCTGGCCTGGTTCCAGCCGACCTGCACCGGCGCGCCGTGCTCGAAGGCTTCCGCCTCGCCGCCGGCCTTGCGCGGCACGCGCACGCAAACAATGCCGAAGGCGTCGGTGCGCACGCGGTATTCGGTGAGGTTGCCCAGGTAGATGCGGTCTTCGACGCGGCCCTTCAGGCGCACTTCGCGCTGCAGCTCCGAATCGGCGGCGGCGATGCCGACCAGTTCGGGGCGCACGGCGATGCAGCCTTCGGCCTGGGGCGAGAGCGAGGGACCGGTGGGTGTCGGCGGGCTGCTCAGTTCCAGCCCGGCCGGCGTACCCAGCACCACACGGCCGGAATCGAGGCGGCGGACGGTGCCGGCGAACAGGTTGGACTCGCCGATAAAGTCCGCCACGTAGCGGCTCGCCGGTGTCTCGTAGAGTGCTTCGGGGGTGGCGGTCTGGATGATCAGGCCGTCCTTCATGATGCTGATGCTGTCGCTCATCGACAGCGCTTCTTCCTGGTCGTGGGTGACCAGCACGAAGGTGATGCCGACCTCGCGCTGCAGGCGCAGCAGTTCCGACTGCATCTCCTTGCGCAGCTTGCGGTCCAGCGCGGCCAGCGGCTCGTCGAGCAGCAGCACGGTGGGCTTGTTCACCAGCGCGCGGGCCAGCGCCACGCGCTGCTGCTGGCCGCCGGAAAGCTCGTGGGGCTTGCGTGTGCCGAAGCCGGACAGGCGCACCATCTCCAGCGCCTCGTCAGCCATGCGACGCTGCTGCGCGCGGTCCGGGCGCGGCGTGCGATAGCGCAGGCCGTAGGTGATGTTCTCGGCCACCGTCAGGTGCGGGAACAGCGCGTAGTGCTGGAACACCATGTTCACCGCACGCTGGTGCGCCGGCACCCCTGCCACTGCCTGGCCGGCCAGCAGGACCTCGCCTTCGCTGGGCTGCTCGAAGCCGGCGATCATCCGCAGGGTGGTGGTCTTGCCGCAGCCGGAGCTGCCGAGGAAGGAATGGAAAGCGCCGCGCTTGACCTTGAAGCTCAGCCCGTTGACCGCCGGCACGCTGCCATAGCGCTTGACCACGTTACGGAACTCGATATCGACATCCTGACCGCTTTCCATCATCGCGCTCCCACCTTGTTCTTGTTGGTGGTCACGCTAGCAATGGGGCTTTCGGGGTGTATATATCCCTCGGGGGATAGATGGCGGGATTGGTTCTCTCGGCGCGCGATCGCGGGACAGGAATCCCCTGCAGGACCGAGGGGGCGCCCGGCCCTTGCTCGCGAATCGCCCAGCGCCGGAGTTATCGGGGAGCCCGTTCGCGAGCAAGCTCGCTCCTACAAAAGAGCTACCCGGTTCAGCCGGCTGCGCGCATCCCACCCGCCACATCGCGTCCGGCCAACTCGCGGATGAACAGCCCGAGCAGCTCCGACTGGCTGCCGATGCCGAGCTTGGCGTAGATGTTCTTGCGGTGGATCTTCACCGTGCCTGGGCTGATATCCAGCTGCTCCGCTACCGAGGCGCTGGAGTGGCCGCGCAGGAGCAGCTGGACGATCTCCTGCTCGCGGGGCGTGAGCAGCTGGGCGCCGAACTGGTCGAAGGCCTCGCGGATCTGGTAGTCCAGGTCCTGCGCCGGACGCGGCTGCGCGCGGCGCAGTTCCCAGGCTTCGCGCACCACCTGCTCGACCACCGGCCGCGCACATTCGAGCAGCTGCATCTCGTCGCGGCTGTAGGCGGGGCTCGAGGTCTTGCGCATCAGCGAGAGCACGGCGGTGGCGCCGTCGGCCAGGTCGACGAAGAAGGCGATCTCCTCGGTCAGGCCGGTCTGCTGGTAGTAGGTCTGGTAGTACTCGCCCACGTAGAAGTGGTCCGGCGCGAACTGCCGCAGGCGCCACAGCCCCGGCGCCTGGTGGCGGGTGCAGGCGAGGTAGAAGGGATCGAGCAGGTAGGGGCCGACCTGGTAGTCCTCGACGTAGACGTGGCGGATGTCGGCCGGGAAGGTGTCGAACAGGTCCAGTGGGCGGTGGTTGCCTTCGTAGACGAAGAGCACGAAGTTATCCACCGCACAGACCTGCTGCAGCCACTGGCTGAGGCCGAGCAGGCGCGGACGACCGGCGGCCAGCGGGAGCAGATGGGCGACTCCGCCGGTCCAGGCTTTGAGTTCCTTGTGGCGCATGGGCTGTCGTTCTTGTTGTGTGCGCGATGGGCACACTATAGGCGTTCGGGATTCCACACGGAAATGCAGCTTTTGCGCCACACCCCACAAGACCCCGCCACGCCTGGGGAAAGCCCCGACTCAGCCCTCGGCGGCGCACCGCGATGAAGCAGGCGCGCGCCTTAACGGCTCAGGGGCGGCGACCGCCCTTGCCGGCCGGCTTTCCAGAAGAGAGTTTTCCAGAAGACGGCTTGCCACCTGCCGGTTTGCCGCCAAGGCCGAACCCCGGCGCCTTGCGCACCGCCTTGACCTGCGGCTTGTCGTCCAGCAGCGAGCCCAGGTGGACCTTGCCCGGTTTGCCTTCGGGCACCTTGGATTGCTTGGGCTTCTTCGGCTTTTTGGTTATCTGGCCGCCGGGGGCGGTGACGGGCACCCGGTGTTCCGCCTCGAAGCCATCTTCTTCCTGGCGCTGCAGGGTCTGGCCGATCAGCGTCTCGATGGCCGCCAGCTGCTGCACTTCGTCGGCGCAGACCAGCGAGATCGCCTGCCCGCTGGCGCCGGCGCGACCGGTACGGCCGATGCGGTGGACGTAGTCTTCGGGGACGATGGGCAGGTCGAAGTTGACCACCAGCGGCATTTCCTCGATATCCAGGCCACGGGCAGCAACGTCGGTGGCAATCAGGAAATCCACTTCGCCGGCCTTGAACCGCGCCAGCGCGCGCAGGCGCGATGGCTGCGGCTTGTCGCCGTGGATCGAGTCGGCGCGGATGCCTGCTTTCTGCAACAGGCCAACCAGCTCATCGACGCCCTTGCGGGTCTTGGCGAACACCAAGGCCTGGCGCCAACCCTGCTCCCGCATCAGGTGCAGGAACAGCTCGGCCTTGCGCTTCTTGTCGACGGTGACCAGGTGCTGCTTCACCGTCTTCGCCGCCGTGTTGCGCGGCGCCACGTCGATGGTCAGCGGGTCGCGCAGCAGCTCGCGGGCCATCTGGCGGATGGCGTCGGAGAAGGTTGCGGAAAACAGCAGGGTCTGCCGGCGCCTGGGCAGCGCGGCGAAGACCTCGTCCAGTTCGCGGGAGAAGCCGAGATCGAGCATGCGGTCGGCCTCATCCAGCACCAGGGCCTGCAGCTGGGTGAACTTCAGGGCGTTCTGACGATACAGGTCGAGCAGTCGGCCAGGAGTTGCCACCAGTACGTCGACGCCCTTGCGCAGCTTCATCATCTGCGGGTTGATGCTGACCCCGCCATAAGCCACGGCAGTGCGCAGCGGCACATGCTGGCCGTAGGCGCGGAAACTCTCGTGGACCTGCTCGGCCAGTTCGCGGGTCGGCACCAGCACCAGCGCGCGGATCGAGTTGGCCGCGACCTGGTGACCTTCCTGCAGGAGCTTCTGCAGCAACGGCAGTGCGAAACCGGCGGTCTTGCCGGTACCGGTCTGCGCGGCGGCAAGCAGGTCTCGGCCCTTGAGCACGGCCGGAATGGCCTGGGCCTGCACCGCCGTCGGATTCTGGTAGCCGAGCCCGTCGAGGGCGCGCAGGAGGGGATCGATCAGGCCGAGGTTGGCGAAGGTCATGGAGCGCTCGCAATACGAATTCGGAATGGGCGGCATTGTAGCCGCAAGGCTCAGGAACGCAGCAGCAGCGCGCCTTCGATGGGCACATAGCGGCTGGCCGCGCGGATCAGCGCCTGGGCGGTGAGGCCCGGCACGCCGTAAGCGGTGGCATCGGTGCCGCCGGCGCGGACGCGGTCCAGGAGCAGGTCGAAGTCACCGTCGCCGGAAGCCAGCACGACTTCGTCCACATTCGGCGCGGCGTCGAGGATGTCGATGGTGATCCCCACGTCCCAGTCGCCCTTGGCCGAGCCGTCGGCGCGCTGGATGTAGGGCTTGAGCTTCACGGTGAAGCCGAGCTTGCGCAGGATCTGCTGGAACTGCTGCTGCTTCGCGTCACCCCGGTCGATGGCATAGGCGTAGGCCTGGACGATGTTGCCCTGGGCGCTCAGCTCGGCCCACAGGGCGGCGTAGTTGAAGTGGCAGCCGTAGGCCTGACGCACGGTGTAGTAGAGGTTCTGCACGTCGGCGAACAGAGCGATGGTCTTCAACGGTGACTCCGGGACTCGAACAGCGGGGGCGCATTATCGGCACAGCGGCGCGCCCCCGCCAGTCCCGGCGGGCGGGCGGCTCAGCTGAACATGTCGCCGTCGTCGTCGCCGAAGAAGCCGGAGTCGTCGCCCAAGCCGCCACCGTCGTCGTAGTTGGCGTCACTGAAGTTGCTGTCGGCATAGCGGTCGCCGCCGCCAAAGGAGTCCTCCGTCCGCGAGTCGTCGAAGCGCGAAGGTTCCGGCTGCACCGGCTGCTCCTGGATCACTTCGACGATTTCCTGCGGCTGGTTGTGGTGGAACATGCTGGTCAGCAGGTCCGCCACCATCACCCCGCCGGCCACGCCCGCGGCGGTCTGCAGCGCACCGCGCATGAAGCCACCGCCCTGCGGTGCGGCTTGCGCCGGCTGTGCGGGGCGGAAGTCGTTGGGATTGCCGGCCGCAGGATTGTTGGCGTACGCCGCATTGCCGCCGGGCTGCGAGAAACGTGTCTGGCCCCAGCCGTCCGGGCGCTGCTGCGGTTGCGCCGGGCGCTGCTCCTGGCTCTGGCCGCCGCCGAACAGCCCGGCGAGGAAGCCGCCGCTGCTCGGGCGCTGCTCCTGAGCCCTGGCCTGCTGCGCTTCGAGTTCCTTGACGCGCTGGTCCAGGCGTTTGATCGCCGCTTCCTGGATCAGCATCGCCTGGGCCATGTAGTAGGGCGCGGCCGGCTGCTGCACCAGGTGCCTGTTGATCTGTGCCTCGGCGTCGGCGTCACGGGGCGCGGTCTGCGACTCGGCGTCACGCAGGCGGGTGAACAGACCATCGATCAGGGATTGCTCTTCGGAATTCATGACAGGCCTCGAGTGAGCGGGTGAATCAAAACGGATCGCTGAAGCGAAACATTGGATCGGGTCGGAAAAAAACAAGTTCCGGTCACAGAATTCTTGCGCCTTCTATCTGAGGGTTTGCTTAAGTTAGAGTCGAAGCCCTCGGACAGTATCGGGTTACTGATGAATCCCCTTTCCATCCTCCGCGACACCTGGTTCTTCTTCTCCCGTCATCTGGGCACCCTGGTGCCGCTGTGCCTGCCGTGGATCGTCATCGAGACGCTGGTGCAGCAGCAGATCAACGTCGCCGCCGGCTCGCAGAACATCGCGCCCTGGGGCATGGCTGCGGGCCTGGTGTTCTACCCGATCTACACCGCCAGCCTGATCCTCTACATGATCGACGCGGGCGAAGGTATCGAGCGCAGCGTGCGCGAACTGTGGAGCGCAGCGTTGCGCCTGTGGCCGGCTTTCGCCCTGCTCTCGGCGATCACCTCGCTGCTGATCGTCATCGGCCTGTACCTGATGGTGCTGCCGGGCATCTTCGTGATGATCAAGCTGGCCTTCGCCGAATTCCTCCTGGTGCAGCGCGGCAGCGCGCCCATCGACGCGATGCGCGAGAGCTTCAGCCTGACCACCGGGCATTTCTTCCTGCTGCTGATCACCTCCCTGGCCATCCTCGCGCCGGTGTGGATCGCCGAAGGCTGGATCACCGAGGCCGGCCAGGACGCGCCGGTACTCAGCGTCGCGCTGCACTCGCTGAGCGGGTTCTTCCAGCTGCTGCTGACGGTGGCCGCCTACCGCATCTTCATCCTGCTTGGCCGCGAGGCCGCCTAGCGGCAGCAAGTCGCAACAAATCCCCCGGCACGTCGAGCGCCGGGGTTCTACGCTGGAGTCTCCTTTCCCCGAGTATGGAGACTCGCCGTGAGCGACTTCCCGCCCAGCTGCCTCTCGCACATTTCCATCGGCACCAACGACTACCCGCGCGCCAAGGCGTTTTACGACGCCGTGCTGCCCACCCTGGGCTGCCAACAGATCATGGAGCACCCCGGCGCGGTGGCCTATGGCCGCGCCTTCCCGGAGTTCTGGCTGCAGACGCCCATCGACGGGCGCCCCGCCAGCGTCGGCAACGGCACGCACTTCGGCTTCATGGCCAATTCCCGCGAGGAAGTGGACGCGTTCTATCGCGCCGCGATAGCTGCCGGCGCCACCGACGAGGGCGCCCCCGGCCCGCGCCCGCTCTATGGCGATCCGTACTACGGCTGCTTCATCCGCGACCTGGACGGGCACAAGATCGAGGCGTCGTTCTGGGACATGGCGCTGGCAGGCGGTGGTTTCGACACGCACTCGCATTGATCTGAACCGATCTTCGTCAAGGGCATTTCCGGCTGGCCGCTGTGTTCATCGTTCTGCCCAATGGTCCCCTCTCCCGCTTGCGGGGGAGGGTTAGGGAGGGGACGGGCTCACGCCCGGCGATGCAGTTCCACGGGGAGTGCCCTCTCCCCAACCCTGGCTGCGCGCTCCGCTCCGAAGGGAGAGGGAGCAAGAGCCCCCGGACATTCAGTTTCCCGGCCTGAGCCCCGACATCTTCGGTACCAGCAGCTTCTCGAACAGCCGCGGGAAGAAGCGCGCCAGCAGCCTCGCCCGCCAGTTGACGTTGGACAGCACCAGCAACCGCCGGCGGCGCAATGCGCCCTGGTAGATTGCCTCGGCCACGTCGCGCGGCGAGGCGACCTCCGCGCCCAGCACCAGCGCCGGCTGCCGGATCACCGAGCCGTCGCCCACCAGCGCGTTCTTGCGCAGGTCGGTGGCAGTGAAGCCGGGGCATGCCAGGGTGATTGCCACACCGGTGCCGTCCAGCTCCATGCGCAACGTGTCGAACAGGCCGTGCAGCGCATGCTTGCTGGCGTTGTAGGCGCTGCGGTAGAGCAGCGGCGCGAAGCCGGTAAACGAACTGAGCACGACGATCTGCCCATGCCGCGCCAGCAGGCTGGGCAAGGCCGCCTGGGTGCAGTGCAGGGCGCCGTAGAAATTCACCGCCATCACCCGGCGGAAGACTGCCAGCTCGGTCTCGATGAACAGGCTGCGGTGGGTGATGCCGGCGTTGTTCACCAGCACGTCGATACCGCCGAAGCGCTCGACAACCAGTGCCACCGAGCGCTGCACCGCCTCGGCATCGGCGATGTCGCAGCGCAGGCCAAGGGCCTCGACGTTCAGGTGTTCGCGCAGGTGCTGCACCAGGGCGCGGCCGATGCCGGAGCAGCCGCCGCTGACCAGCACCACCTTGCGTCGGTAGACGGGATGGGAGAGGAGCTTGCTCGACATGGCAGCCTCCCGGAGCGCGCGGGTGCGAAACAGCATCCTGCGAACTACGTCTCACAAGGTTTCAGGATTATTCCCACACTAAACACAGAGATGAAATACGAAGTCACAGCCACTATCCTCTGGTCCCAACAAGCATAGCCCCTGGTCACCCATGAGCCTCTCGCTTCGCCGTCGCGCCCTGTTCCTGCTGTTCATCGTCCTGCTGCTCGCCCTCTCCGCCGCCGCCTGGCTGCTGGCCTGGCACCCCGCCGAGCGCGAAAGCGTCGCCGCCCAGTGCCGCGCGCCCGCGCCGCAACTGCAGCCGGGCCAGGCACTGAAGGTGATGACCTGGAACGTCCAGTACCTGGCCGGCAAGCGCTACATCTTCTGGGACGACCTGCCCGACACCACCGGCCCGGACGACAGCCCCAGCCCCGAAGACATCGCCTACAGCCTCGACGAGGTGGTACGGGTGATCCGCGACGAGGCTCCGGACATCGTCCTGCTGCAGGAAGTGGACGACGGCGCCGCCGCCACCGGCAAGCAGGACCAGCAGGCGCTGATCGGCGACCGCCTGGCCGACCTGTATCCCTGCTCCAGCGCCGCCTTCGACTGGAAGGCACGCTTCGATCCCAATCCCCATGTGTTCGGTAGCGCCGGGCGCAAGCTGGTGACCTTCAGCCGCTTCCAGATCGCCAGCAGCGAGCGCATCGCCCTGCCGCAGCGTTCATCCATCCCGCTGCTGCATCTGTTCGCCCCGCAACCGGCGCTGTTGCAGAGCGACCTGCCGATCCGCGGTGGCGGCCAGCTCAGCGTGATCAACACGCGCCTGGAACGCCCCAACGGCGACGACACCCCGCAGCGCCAGGTGGAAGCCGTCGAGGCCCAGCTGAACTCCCTGCAGGCCGCGGGCCGCCCCTGGCTGCTGGGTGGCGATCTCGGCCTGCTGCCGCTTGGCCAGTATCCCTACCTGCCGGAAGTGCTGCGCGCGCCCTATCGCGCCAACAGTGAACTGAACCTGCTGGCAGCGCGCTTCCCGGTGATCCCGGCGGTGGAAGAGTCCAGTGGCGCCGACCAGGAGAACTGGTACACGCATTTCCCCAACGATCCGCGCGTGCACAAACCCGACCGCACCCTCGACTACCTGTTCCACAGCCCCAGCCTGAATCGTCTGGAGGCCGGCGTACGCGCCCACGACACCCTGCGCATCTCCAATCACCTGCCGCTTTCCGCACGTTTCCTGCTGCCCCACTGAGCGCTTCGGCATAACGCCACCGGTGGAAGCTGGACAAGTGCGAGGCGGCAGTCGCATGCTCGGCCCGCTTCGAACAAAAACGATAACGAGCACCCAGGCCATCCATGCATTTGCGCCGTCTTGCCGGGCTGATCCTCGCCCTCCTCTGCCTCAACGCCCTGGCCGTCGACCGGCCCACGCTGGCCGACCGCCTGCCGCATCCAGTGCCGGCGCTGACGGTGGGCTACTACGAATTCCCGCCCTACACCTATACCGCCCCGGATGGCAGCACCCGCGGCAGCGGTGCCGAAATGGTCCGGCGCATCCTGCTCAAGGCCGGCTACCGCGCCGACTTCCGCCCGCTGCCCAGCGCCCGCCTGTACCTGGGCCTGCAGGACGGCAGCGTGCAGCTCTGGGCCGGCGCACCCGGCAAGCAGGAACTGGCGGGCAGCACGCTGGAGTGCGAGCGAGTGCTGGGCCACGTCGAGCTGAACCTCTACCGCCTGCCCTCGCGGCCCTCGCCCGAAGTGCCCGGCGGCCTGACCGGCAGCCGGGTCATCCTCATCAGCGGCTACAGCTACTGGCGACCGATCACCGACCTGCTCGCCGACCCGGCGCTGAAGCTGGAGCTGCACCGCACCAGCACCCACACCGCAGCGCTGCAGATGCTCGAACGCGGTCGCGGCGACTACCTGATCGACTACCAGACGCCGGTAGAGCAGGCGCGCCAGGAGCTCAACATGGCGCCACTGGCCTTCGACAACCTGTACAGCGTGCCGACCAAGCTGATCGTCTCGCGCCACGCGCCCGACGCCGAAGGGCTGCGCGCACAGCTGGACCATGCCTACGACGAATTGCAGGCGGCAGGTTACGAGATGAAGTTGCCCTGACCGGGAAGACCGCTATCGCGTAGGTCCGCAGACACAAGCGGACTCCGTCCGCGATCGGCTCCGCTTCGCACAGAAACATCGCGGATGAATCCGCTCCTACCCGACAGTCCTGTACTCGGATCAGCCCTCACCCTCTCCCAGAGGGAGAGGGGACCGTTCGGTGCAGGATGAAACCTTGGTGCCCGCCGGCACGGGCGGCTCCCTCTCCCTCTGGGAGAGGGCTGGGGTGAGGGAAGGCACTGGCACGGACTTACCTGAAGAAGACAGTTGCTCCTACAAGAGCAGGAGCCCTTGCGCGAATTTCAGGTCTTGCGCGGCTTGGCCCGCGCCGTCGGCTCGGCGATCAGCGGGTCGTCCGGCCAGTAGTGCTTCGGGTAGCGCCCCTTGAGGTCCTTCTTCACTTCGGCATAGGTGCTGCGCCAGAAGTTGGCCAGGTCCTGGGTCACCTGTACCGGCCGCTGCGCCGGAGAGAGCAGGTGCAACTTGACCGCCACCCGGCCCTGGGCGATGCGCGGCGTATCGGCGAGGCCGAACAGCTCCTGCAGGCGCACAGCGAGGACCGGCGGGAACTCGCTGTAGTCCAGGCGGATGTTCGAGCCGGACGGCACCTGCAACGTGCGCGGCGCCAGTTCGTCCAGGCGTTGCGGCAATGGCCAGGGCAGCTGCGCATGGAGAATCCCGCTCAAGTCCAGGTTGCCGAAATGCGAGAGCCGCGAAACCTTGCCCAGGTAAGGCAGCAGCCAGTTCTCCAGCGAGCCCAGCAAGGCAGCGTCGCTGACGTCCGGCCACTCGCTCTCGCCCTTGCCCTCCAGGTCCAGCCGCCGCAACAGCGCGATGCGTGCCTGCCACTGGCGCAGCTCCGGCGTCCAGGGTAACAACTCCAGGCCCTTGCGGCGCACCAGCCCGAGCAGCGCGCGGCTGCGGGCTTCGGCGTCCAGATTGGGCAGCGCTTCGCTGGAGAGCACCAGTTCGCCAACCTTGCGCTGTCGCTCGGCGCGCAATACGCCTTCGCGCTCGTCCCAGTCCAGTTCGTCGTGGACGCTGACCTGCTCGGCGAGAATCGACTCGAACAGCGCCGGCTCCAGCGCCGCCGCCAGGTAGATGCGCTCCTCGCGCTGGCCCTGGCGGCTGCCGAGGTCGGCGATCACCAGCCAGGCTTCCTTCATCAGCGCATCCGGCTCGCCGAACAGCGCGGCGCGACCGTTGGCCAGGCGGTATTCGCCGCCACCGGCGCGGCGCTGGCGGGCGATACGGTCCGGGTAGGCAAAGGCCAGCAGGCCGCCGAGCCAGCGCGGATGTTCGGGGTCGGCAACCGGTTCACGGGCAGGACCCCGCAGGTAGCCCTTGAACTGCCGCGCCAGCTGGCGAACGCGCTGCACCGCGCCGCGGCTGGCGCGCGGGCCATTCTGCTCGCCGGCCAGCAGCGCGATGCGGTGATGCAGGTCGGCGTCGTTGCCGCGCAGGATGTCGCGCTCGCCAAGCAGGGCGGCCAGATCACAGGCCAACTGTCCCAGCCCCAACGCGTGGCCGCGCAGCAGCAGGTGGGCGATTCGCGGGTGCGCCGGCACCTCGGCCATGGCCTGGCCGTGGGGCGCGAGACTGCCGCCGCCGGCGCGGGAGGCCAGCGCGCCGAGACGCTCCAGCAGGTCCTGGGCCTGTGCATAAGCGGCGGCGGGCGGCAGGTCGAGCCAGGCCAGCTCCTGCGGGGCCACGCCCCAGCGCGCCAGTTGCAGCGCAAGGCCGGCGAGGTCGGCCTGGAGAATTTCCGCCGCGCCATAGGCCGGCAGTTGATCGTGCTGCGCCTCGGACCACAGGCGGTAGCAGGCGCCGGGTTCCAGGCGCCCGGCACGGCCGGCGCGCTGGGTGGCGGAGGCGCGGGAGATGCGCTGGGTATCCAGGCGGGTCATGCCGCTGCCCGGATCGAAGCGCGGCACCCGCGCCAGCCCGGCATCCACCACGACACGCACGCCATCGATGGTCAGGCTGGTCTCGGCAATATTCGTGGCCAGCACCACCTTGCGCTTACCCGCCGGCGCGGGCTCAATGGCAGCGCGCTGGGCGTCCAGATCAAGCTCGCCGTGCAGCGGGCAGATGAGTACTTCAGGCCGACCAGCCAGTGTGTCGCCCAGCTGTTCGGCGACGCGGCGAATCTCCGCCTGGCCGGGCAGGAACACCAGCAGGCTGCCGGGTTCATCCGCCAGCGCCTGCTGCACGGTCTGCACCACGCGCGGCTCGATGAATTCGCCGGCCTGCCAGGGGCGGCCCCAGCGGATGTCCACCGGGAACATGCGGCCCTCGCTGCGTACCACCGGGGCATCGTCCAGCAACGTGGAGAGGCGCTCGCCCTCCAGGGTCGCGGACATCACCAGCACCTTGAGCGGCGGCTCGTCGCGCAGCAGCGCGCGGCCGTTGAGGGTCAGCGCCAGGGCCAGGTCCGCATCGAGGCTGCGTTCATGGAATTCGTCGAAGATCACCAGGCCCACGCCCTCCAGCGCCGGGTCATCCTGGAGGCGGCGCGCGAGGATGCCTTCGGTAACCACCTCGATGCGCGTCTTCGGGCCGACCCTGCTATCCAGGCGGATGCGGTAACCAACAGTCTCGCCGACTGTCTCGCCCAGCTCACTGGCCAGGCGCTCGGCGGCAGCGCGGGCAGCCAGGCGGCGTGGTTCCAGCATCAGGATCGACTGCCCGGCCAGCCACGCCTCGCCCAGCAGCGCCAGCGGCACGCGGGTGGTCTTGCCGGCGCCGGGCGGCGCTTCCAGTACCACCTCATGGCGCTCGGCCAGGGCCTGGCGCAGGACGGGAAGGACGCTGTCGATGGGAAGGGCGTTCATGCCGGCTCCTGGAATTTCATGGGGCAGTAACCCCGATTGCGCGGGGGCCGGCGATTATAGCGGGCGAACCACGATGCCAACTCGGCAGTCATAGAAGCAACGAGAACGCCGCATAGTGCGAATCTGCCAGCAGCGACAGCGAGCTCGTTGATATAGTTGTCCGCATCATCCTCCCGGAGGTCTTCCATGCGTCTTGCCACCCGTGTGTCCTGCGCCGTTCTGAGCGCCGCCCTGTTCAGCCAGCTGACCGCCTGCGGCACCCTGTTCTACCCTGATCGCCGCGGCCAGATCGACGGCCGTATCGACCCCGCCATCGTCGCCTTCGACGCCATCGGACTGTTGTTCTACGTCATCCCGGGCCTGATTGCCTTCGGCGTAGACTTCGCCACCGGCGCGATCTACCTGCCCGATGCGAAGTACTCGGTCGCGCCGGAAAAGCTCAAGGATGCCGTGGGTGAAGACGGCACCGTGGACAAGGCTAAACTCAAGGCGATCCTCGAGCGTGAAACCGGCCGCAGCCTGCCCCTGGACGATCCGCGTCTGATCCAGCGCAGCGGCAGCCTCCAACAACTCGCCAGCCTGGGCCTGCGCCCGGAGGCCTGATATGCACGGCGCTCTCGCTTCACACCTTCAGCAACTCCTGGCGTACCACCAGTGGGCCTACGAACGCATCCTGGAGGCCATCGCGCCCCTGGATGAAGAGACCTACCGCGCGCCGCGCGGGCTGTTCTTCGGCAGCCTTCACGGCACCCTCAACCACCTCGCGGTGGTCGATCGCATCTGGTTCGCCCGAGTGCAGCGAGAGCCCTGGCAGTTCGAACGCCTCGACGCCGAGGCGGCGCCTGATCGCGCCGGCCTCGCCGACTTCCTCAATGACGGTGTCGGCGCCTGGCGCCTATGGCTGAGCAAGCAGAGCGATGCCACCCTCGGCACCCAGCTGGACTACCGCAACATGGCCGGGCAGGAACACCGCCAGAGCCTGGCGAACATCGTCCAGCACCTGGTCAACCACGGCACCCACCATCGCGGGCAAATGAGCGCCGCGCTCACTGCGCTGGGCCAGAAGGCGCCGCTGCTGGACTACATCTACTTCCTGCCCAACCGCCTGGACACCTGATGCTCAAGCACGCCAGCCACTCCCACCTCATGCGGCTGGCGACCTTCGCGTCGCTCGGCGTCGCCACCACCCTGATCGTCGCCAAGGCCATCGCCTGGTGGCTCAGTGGCTCGGTCAGCCTGCTGGCCGGTCTCACCGATTCGCTGCTCGACGGCGCCGCTTCCTTCCTCAACCTCCTGGCGGTGCACTACGCCATCCGCCCCGCGGACGACGACCATCGCTACGGCCACGGCAAGGCGGAATCACTGTCCGGGCTGGCGCAAGCGCTGTTCATCGCGGTCAGTGCCGTACTGGTAGGCACCCAGGCCATCGACCGGCTGCAACATCCCGAGCCGGTGGAAGCCGTCGGCTGGGGCATTGCGGTGATGATCCTGTCGCTGGTACTCACCGCCGGCCTGCTGACGGTACAGGGCTACGTGGTGAAGATCACCGGTTCCAATGCCATCCGCGCCGACTCCCTGCACTACCGCTCGGACCTGTTGCTCAACAGCAGCATCCTGGTCGCCCTGGTGCTGGCGAACTTCGGCTGGCAACAGATGGACGCCCTCTTCGGCCTGGGCATCGCCCTGTACATCCTCTGGAGCTCCTTCCAGATCGCCCGCGAATCCATCGCGGTGCTGATGGACGAGGAACTACCGCCCGACGTCAGCACGCGCATGCTCGAACTGGTGCGCGAAGTACCCGGCGTGCTCGGCGCCCATGACCTGCGCACGCGGATTTCCGGCACGCACTGGTTCGTTCAGCTGCACCTGGAGCTGCCCGGCGAGCTGTCGCTGTCCAAGGCGCATCACCTGTGCGACGAGGCGGTGCTGGCGATCCACAAGGAATTCCCGCGGGCCGAGGTGCTGGTGCACGCCGACCCGCAGGAAGTGGTGGGCAAAGAGACGATCAGCTAGAGAGCATCAGTTGACGCTGTAGCCGCGCCCGCTCAGGCAGGCGCCCAGGGCGCGGCGGTAGTTGTCGGCGACGTACGCCGGCGGCGCGTAGCTGGCCGATGCCGGATCGAAGCCACTTTGTTGCACGGCCCAGCCATGGCATTCGTAGCGGTCACGGGCCTGCTGGTCCGGCCCCTGGTTGTACAGCGGATAGGCGATCACGTCATAGCCGGTCTGTGCCACGGCCACCGGTTGCTGCTGGGGCGGTGCCACGACTTCGTAGTCCTGCGAACTGGCCTGCCACAGGTAGTAGGTGCCGGCAGCCAGGAAGTAGCCGATGCTGCCGACCCACACCTGCTCGGCATAGGAGGGCAGGTAGCGCACGCGCACGCCGTAGGGCGGCGTCACTACCACGTAACGAGAGCCGTAGGGACGGTACCAGTAGCCGTCGTTGAAGTAGTAGTCATTGCCACGATAAGGCACGCGGTAGTGCCCGCTCGGCATGGCATTCACCACATAGCCCGGCCGCCAGTAGGACGGATGTGGCCCCCAGTTGCCGTGGGACGGCGGCCGCCCCTGCCAGTTGCCGGATGGTGGGCGCATTTCATGGGAACCGAACTTGCCCGCGTTGCCATTGTTGGCCGGCGGACGGTTCTGCCATTGACTATCGCCATAGCCCGGCGGGCGACCCTGACCGCCCTGCCACTGATTGCCATTCTGGCCCGGAGGGCGGCCGTGCCACTGGCCATTGTCATGGCCGTTACCGGCGCCGTTTGGCGGATGCCCTTGCCATTGGCCGTTGTTATTACCGCCATTGCCCGGAGGGCGGCCCTGCCACGGGCCATTGTTTCCACCGCTGGGCGGGCGCCCCTGCCAGCCACCGCCGGAACCGTTCGGGACTTCGTGGGAGCCGAACTTGCCACCGCCAGCGTTGCCCGAACCGCCGGAAGGACGTCCCTGGCCACCGCCCTGGCTCGGCGGCTGGCCCTGGCCGCCCTGCATATCCGCGCCGCCAAAACCGGCAGCCGTGGCGGTCTGCACGGCCAGCGCCAGCGAAAGCACAGCGAAGGAGGCGAACCGCCCAATGCCCGACTTCATGAATTCCTCACTTCGGCGACGGCCGAAAACAGTGATGTGACAATGCCATAGACCACTGCGCAACGCCCGCATTGCAAGGTGTTGGGTAAAGTCAGGGTAAAGATGGGGGGCAGATCGCGGGCAAGAAAAAAGGGAGGCTCGTCAGCCTCCCTTTGTGGAATCTCGTCCTGCTCGTCGCTGTTGGCGCCGGCTCACCTCGCTCCGCCTTCTGGGCAGTGCGCAGCCCGGTGGCCGGCGCGATCCTGTGGGGTCGGCGGGCCGCGAAGCGCCTGATTGGGCGGATCGCAGGGGGACGTGATGTCCGGGCTGTGAATCTGGAAGAAATAGTACGGCGACAGAGCGGATAAATGATTGCTAAGATTGCTTATAAAGGCACAACCTGAGCAACAAACAGCCAAAAATTACGCCAAAAGCGCAATTCAATTAAAATTCGAGGCTTTCATGGACAAGCTGGACCGCTACGACCTGCGAATTCTTGCCGAACTGCAACGCGACGCGCGCATCTCCAATCAGGAGCTGGCCGAACGCATCGGCCTGTCACCCTCCCCCTGCTCGCGACGGGTCAAGCAGCTCGAAGACGATGGCTACATCGTCCGCCAGGTCGCCCTGCTGGACAGCAAGAAGCTCGGCCTGAGCCTCACCGCCTTCGTGCTGATCGGCATGGACCGGCACACCCCGGAACGCTTCGAGCATTTCCAGCAGATCATCGGCAAGTGCCCCGAGGTGCTGGAGTGCAGCTTGGTGACCGGGATGGACGCGGACTACCAGCTCAAGGTGATGGTGCCGGACATGGAGCACTACCAGCACTTCCTGCTCGGCACCGTCACGCGCATCGAAGGCGTTACCAGCGTGCGGTCGAGCTTCGTGCTGCGCAACGTTCTGGCCAGCACCGAGTTGCCGCTGGACCACCTGCGCGTCTGATCAGTTTTTGCAGGAGCGGCCAGACCTGCGACACAGCACCGCACCCTGCCTCCCGCCGAACGAAATCGATACCGGAAATTTCCCCGCCAGCCGGGCTGCGGCGGGAATTTTCGCGGCATTGCGTGCGTCGCTCAGGAGGAACTGCTCAATTTATGAACGGCTCTGAACGACAAAGCGCCGCATGCGTATAATGCGCGCCTTCTCCACCACCACCCTCAGTCCCGGCGCCCCACGAGACACATCCGTACCGGGCAGGAGCAGCAATGAACGAAAGTTTCGAAGACTGGATGATGTATGGCCTGGTAACCGGCCTGATCCTGTTCATGGCCTTCATCGTCTGGGACCTTGCCAAGAAGTCCAAGGCCGGCCGCATGGGCACCATGGTGTTGTTCTTCGCACTGGGCCTGGGCGTGCTCGGCTTCTTGATCAAGTCGGTGGTCGTCGCCGGACTCGAAGGCGGATTCTGACCCCCGCCTCGCCCCGGCCCCTCAGAGTTCGGGGCTGACTTCCCGCCATTCCCCCGGCTGCAGCCCATCCAGCTGCCACGGCCCGATGCGCACGCGCACCAGGCGCAGCGTGGGCAGGCCGACTGCCGCCGTCATCCGCCGGACCTGGCGATTGCGCCCCTCGCGGATCACCAGCTCCAGCCAGGCCGTAGGCACCGACTTGCGGAAGCGCACCGGCGGGTCGCGCTCCCACAACTGCGGTTCTTCCAGCCGCCGGGCCTCGGCCGGCAAAGTCGGGCCGTCGTTGAGCTGCACGCCCTTGCGCAGCAGGGCGAGCTGTTCGTCGCTCGGCTCGCCTTCCACCTGCACCCAATACGTCTTCGGCAGCTTGTGCCTGGGATCGGCAATCCGCGCCTGCAGGCGGCCGTCGTTGGTCAGCAGCAACAGGCCTTCGCTGTCGCGGTCCAGCCGCCCGGCCGGATAGACGCCCGGCATATCGACAAAATCCTTCAGCGTTGCGCGGCCATCGCTGTCGTTGAACTGCGTCAGCACGTCGAACGGCTTGTTCAGCAGGATCAGCCTGGGTTGTGCCGGCGGCGCCTTGGCCACCCGGCGAGACGTGGGACGGACGGCAGGACGGCGATTGGCGGGACGCGGAGGACGGGGCATGGCGAAAAGACTGGTAACCGAGGTTGGGGGTACGGCGAATGCCCGGCATGCTAGGTTGTGCCGAGTCCTCCTCGCAAGAGCACGCACGAGCATGCCCATGAGCCACCCCACCTGGCTGATCACCTTGCAGAACCTCAGCGGGCGCCTCGGCGCCCGCTATCGCGGCCCGCAGACGGCGCATTTCGACGGCACCCGCTTTCATAATCTTGACCGCCAACCGCACAACGGCCTGCGCGCCTTCCTCAAGTGGCAGCGCGAACGCGGCCGCCAGCAGGAGTGGATTGCCCAGCCCGGCCCCAACGCCCGCCCGCAAACGCCGGCCCGCCTCGAAGGCGACGAACTGCGCGTGACCTACATCAACCACGCGACTCTGCTGATCCAGCACCGCGGCCTGAACATCCTCACCGACCCGCTCTGGTGCGAGCGCACCAGCCCGTTCAGCTTCGTCGGCCCCAAGCGCGTGCACCCGCCGGGCCTGGCGCTGGACGAATTGCCGCCGATCAACCTGATCCTGGTCAGCCACAACCACTACGACCACCTGGATATCCACAGCCTGCGCGAGCTGGCCCGGCGCTTCCCGTCAGCGAAAGTGGTGACCGGCCTGGGCAACGGCGAGTTGATCCGCGCCTGCGGCTTCACTGACATCGTCGAACTGGACTGGTGGCAGAGCCTGCCGATGCCCGAGGGCATGCTGCTCACCGGCGTGCCGGCGCAACACTGGTCGGCGCGCTCGCGGCGCGACACCAACCGCACGCTGTGGATGGGTTTCGTGCTGGAGTCGCCGGACGGCCCGCTGTTGTTCCCCGGCGATACCGGGTTGGGCGAGGAATTTCGGCTGATGCATGAGCGCTTCGGTCCGATGCGCTTTGCCGCCCTGCCCATCGGCGCCTATGAGCCGCGCTGGTTCATGCGTCACCACCACATGAACCCGGACGACGCCGTACAGGCGCACCAGCATCTCGACTCGCAATGCAGCATGGCGATCCACTTCGGCACCTTCCGCCTGAGCGACGAAGGACAGTTCACGCCGCTCAGCGATCTGGCCGTGGCGCTCCAGCAGCGCGGTGTGCCAGCGGAGCTTTTCCGGGCTCCGAAGCCGGGGGAGCAATGGCGGATACCTCCGCTTCGTTAGAGCTCGGCGTGCCCGGCGGGCGCTGCCACTCCGGCGGCGCCCACAGGTGCTTGAGGCGCAGCCGCAACGGGCCCGGCCGGGCCAGGTCACGGAACATGTCGACCCACTCGTGCAGGTTCAGCCACAACGGGTTGTAGCTCTCCACCTGGCGCACGATGCCGTACTCCGGCGTTTCACGTTCCTCGACGAAGGTGCCGAACAGTCGGTCGTAGATGATGAGCACGCCACCGTAGTTGCGGTCGATGTACTGGGGATTGCGCCCATGGTGGGCACGGTGGTGGGAAGGGGTGTTGAACAGCCACTCGATGGCTCCGGGCAACTTGCCGACCCCCTGGGTGTGCAGGAAGTACTGATAGGCCAGGCTCACCGAAAGCATGAACAGAACCCACTCCGGGGCGAATCCCAGCCAGACCAATGGCAGATAGAACAGCCAGTTTCCGGCGAAGCCATAGAACAGGCTCTGGCGCATGGCCGTCGTGAAATTCATGTGCCGCGAGGAGTGATGCACCACGTGGGCGGCCCAGAACCAGCGAATACGGTGGCTGGCCCAGTGAAAGAGGAAAAAGCAGAACTCCAGCAGGAAGAACAGCAGGACAAAAGCCAGCGGAGTCATCTCGAACTGCAGCAGGCGATGTTCGAAAAGCAGCCGATAGACCGGCAACACCAGGATCGCCACCAGCACGGCATCCACCACCAGGTAGAGGCCTCCCAGCCCCAGGCTGGCCAGCGAGTCACCGAGCCGAAAGACCCCGCGCCGACGTAGCGCCAGCCACTCGACGAGTAATGTGGCGATGAACAGCGGCGTCAGGATCAGCAGCAAGTCGCGCAGTGGATCGATAGCGGCGACCCAGGACGTCAAACCAGTGGGCAGATCAGGCATGGCGAGGCTCCTGCAAGGTATGTCCTGCGTAGAGCTTGTCGAAAGTTGGGCTGACCGGATTGACCAGCCCCGCTAACTTCTTGACCTATCGCGTCAATCGGCAGACCTGCCCATGGCCCAACAGCACATCGCCAGCAGCTACGCCCGGCTGCTCTACGAGTTCCTCGCCACCCGCGGGGTCGACGCACAGGCTTTGCTCGGCCCCTTGCCGGCCCCCGCAAGCGGCTTGATTCCCCTGGCCCAATGGCAGGTATTGCTGCAGCGCGCGGATTCCCGGCTGGGCGAGCCCGCCATCGGCCTGCGCATCGCCGAAGGGATCGGACCGCAGCACTTCGGTGTGGTGGGCTATGCCGGGCGCACGTGCGCGACACTCGCCGATGCCCTGCAGCGCCTGGAGCGTTACCAGGGGCTGGTCTATGACGTGAATCCGGTCAGAGTGCGCGCAGAAGGCAACCTCCTGCTGCTGGAATGGGGCACCGAGCGCGGCAGGCCGGGCCAACTGGTCGACGAGACCGGCGTGGCTGCCCTGGTTCAGCTAGCCCGTCGCATCTGCGATCAAGCTCTGCTGCCGTCCGAGGTGCATTTCGTCAACCCGTCGCCAGCGGACATCGGCGCCTATCTGGACTTTTTCGGCTGCCCGGTGCGCTTCGGCCAACCCGCGACACGCCTGAGCCTGCCTTTGGCCTATCTACAACTGCCACTGCAACAAGCCGATCCGGCGCTTCTGGAGTTGCTCGACGAACAGGCCGAAGGCTTTCTCCGCCAACGAGGACACTCCGCGCTCCTGCACAGCTGCCAACAGGCACTGGCCCGCCTGCTGCCCGAGGGACGCGGCAACATCGCCGACCTGGCCGGGCAATTGAACCGATCGCCACGCACCCTGCAACGTCATCTGCAGGCCGAGGGCAGCAGCTTCCAGCAACTCCTGGACGACACCCGCCGCCAGTTGGCTGAGCGTTATCTCAGCGATGCTGCTCTCCCACTTGGCGAGATTGCCGCACGACTTGGTTTCTCCGAACAGAGTGCGTTCAGCCGCGCGTTCCGCCACTGGTACGGAACAGCTCCCCTGGCCTGGCGGCGGCACCTGACCAGGAGTCCGCACGCCGCGCCTCTGGACCGGTGAAGGCGCCGGCCCGCCTCGGCCTAGTTCTCGCGCACTCGCTTGCTGCAACAATTGCGGTAGCGCTTGCCGCTGTTGCACGGGCACGGCTTGTCGCCGCGGCCGCCCAGCTCCAGCCAGCTTTCCAGCCGTTGGCGCATGGACTCGCGGACTTCCCGGCGCTCATCATCCATCTGCGGTTTGCCCAACTCGCGGCTGAGCCAGAGGTAGTCCTCCAGCAGCTCGTCACGCTCCAGCGCATGCAGTTGCTCGGCAAGAGGCACGCCCTCGTAACGGCGCTTCGGGTCGGGCAGGAAGGCGATGGGCTCGCCGCCTGGCAGCACGTTCCACAGTCGGCCCTGAGCGTCGCGCCAGCAGGCGCTGAAGCGGGCACGCAGGGCCAGGCCCGGCCACTCCTCCAGGCACCAGCCATCCACCCGCTCACCGCCCAGGCCCTCCACCGCCTTGCCCACGGAGAACCAGGGTTCGCCGGCGATGCTGTCAGGCAAGGGAAGCGGCGCGGCGACTTCAGGCGTGCCGTTTTCCACCAGGCGGCGGGAGAAGCGGCGCAAGGGGTTGGTCAGGTGCGAGGGGGCGCGGAAGGGCATGCAATCACCAGCGGAGGAGGTCGGCGAAGGTCCGACCGGAGGAGCGCGCCACGGTTCCCCGTGGCGCGGGAGGCGAGCATTCTAGGCCCGCCCCAGGCTGCGTCAACGCGAGCGGTTCAGTAGCTGCGCGTGGAGATGGGCTTGGCTTCGGCGCCCAACTCGCGCAGCAGATCGTCAAGCAATGACGACGCGCCGAAACGCAGATGCTCCGGGGTGACCCAGCCAGCGCCGAAACGTTCCTCCACCAGCGCCCGGTAGCCCTGCGCATCGGCCAGCGTGCGCAGCCCGCCGGATACCTTGAGCCCCACCTTGCCGCCCTCCTCCTCGATGGTTTCGAGCATCACCCGCACCGCCTCGGGCGTGGCATTCACCGCCGCCTTGCCGGTGCTGGTCTTGAGGAAGTCGGCGCCGCCGGCGATGGCTTCCCGGCAGGCCGCGCGGATCAATTCGGGGGCGGCCAGCTCGCCGGTTTCCAGGATCACCTTGAGACGGTGGTAAGGCCCGCACAGCGTCTTGCAGGTACGGATCAGCTCCACTGCGCCGGTTGGCTCGCCGGCCTTGAGCTTGCGCCAGGGGTAGACCAGGTCGATCTCGTCCGCGCCTTCGGCAAGGGTCTTGCGCACCTCCTCCACCACGTCCGCCAGCGGGGCGTTGCCCGCGGGAAAGTTGCACACGCTGGCGACCTTCACCGAGCGCCCGCCCAGGGTATTGAGTGTTCGCCGGGCGATATGCACCAGTCTCGGCCAGACGCACACCGCGGCCACATCGCCGTAGGGCGTCAGCGCACGGCGACAGAGTTCGACGGTGCTTTGCAGGTCGTCGCGATCATTCAGGGAGGTCAGGTCCAGCAGGGCGAGCGCGCGGCCCGCCGGGGTCTTGCGAGGATCGGTCATCGGCAACGCTCTCCATCGGCTTTCTTCATGCAGCCAGGGCGACCACCATCACCCTGCTGGTCGCCCCGTGCCCTGTCGCAGATCAGCGGAACGGCGGCTCGTCGAAGCTGCGCAGCTTGCGCGAGTGCAGCGAGTTGAGCTGGGTGCGCAGCAGATCGACGGCGGCGATGCCGATGGACAGGTGCTGGCTCACCGCGCGCTGGTAGAACGCCGTAGCGGCGCCGGGCAGCTTGATCTCGCTGTGCAGCGGCTTGTCCGAGACGCACAGCAGCGTGCCGTAGGGCACCCGCAGGCGGTAGCCCTGGGCGGCGATGGTGCCGCTCTCCATGTCCACCGCAATCGCCCGCGCCAGGTTGATCAGCGGGCGTTCCTGGGCCCAGTGCAGCTCCCAGTTGCGATCGTCGTAGGTGAGCACGGTGCCGGTACGCAGGCGGCGCTTGAGCTGGTCGCCGCGCTCTCCGGTCACCACCGCGGCGGCTTCCTGCAACGCCAGTTGCACCTCGGCCAGCGCCGGGATCGGGATATGCGGCGGCAGCACACGGTCGAGAATGCCGTCGCGGCGCATGTAGGCGTGGGCCAGCACATAGTCGCCGATGGTCTGCGACTGTCGCAGGCCGCCGCAGTGGCCGACCATCAGCCAGCAGTGCGGGCGCAGCACGGCGAGGTGATCGGTGATGTTCTTCGCGTTGGACGGGCCGACGCCGATATTCACCAGCGTCACGCCGTCGCCATCCTCGGCGATCAGGTGATAGGCCGGCATCTGGAAGCGGTGCCATTCGACACTGGCGACGATGGCGTTGGCCTCACCTTCGTCGGTACCGCGCTCGATGACCACATTGCCCGGCAGGACCATGCGCACGAAGCGCGGATCGTCGCGCAGGCGCTCCAGGCCCAGGTGGATGAACTGGTCGACGTAGCGGTGGTAGTTGGTCAGCAGGATCCACGGCTGCACATGGCGCCAGTCGCTGCCGGTGTAATGCACCATGCGGCGCAGGGAAAAGTCAGTGCGCGCCGCGTCGAACAGCGCCAGCGGCATCGGGTCGGCGTTCTCCCATTCGTACAGGCCGTCCGCCACGCCATCGGAAGTGGCCGACAGGTCGGTGCTGGGGAACACCCGCGCCAACTCGGCGGCGGTCACGCCCGAACCACCCAGTTCATCGCCGCCTTCCACCACGTAGGGGTAAGGGATGTTCTGCTGGCTGACACCGACTTCCACCCGTACGGTGAAGTCTTCCATCAGCGGACGCAGTTGCTCGAGCAGGTATTTGCGGAAGGCCTTGGGCTGGGTGATGGTCACCGCGTAGGTCCCGGGCACCTGGACCTTGGCGTAGGCGCGGGTGGTGGATGGCACTTCGCCCTGGCACAGGTAGGTCACCCGCAGCAGCGGGTAGCGGAATTGTTCGCGCTGCTGCGCGTCGGGGACTTCGCGGTCCTTCAGGTAACGCTTGAGCGCCTGGTTCAGGGCGCCGGTGGCGCGCTCATGAAGCACGGCCAGTTGATCGACGGCCTCTTCGGCGGTCTGTGCGACGAAGAACTCGTCGCCAGTCGTAAGACTCATGGTGGGCATCCTGTCTGAACGATCAGCTCCATCTTGCCTGCTTCCGTTGCGGAAAGGGATGACAGATTCAACAGAGACGATCAGTGACAGGACCAGGCCAGCTGCCCATGGAGGGCAACTGGCAACGTTGCATCACGCCAGGTGCGGTGTCGCCCGCGCCACCAGCGCTTCCACATCCACGCCGCGCGGCAGGGTGCCGTAGACGCGGCCGCCGTCGTCCAGGCGGCTGGCGATGAAGGCGTCGGAGACCACCGAGTTACCCGCTTCCAGCAGCAGCTTGGCCTGCAGGGCGACGGCGACGTTCTCGGTGAGCTGGCGGGCGCGGTACTGGATGTCCTGGGTATCGGCGAAGGACGCCTTGAGGTTGCCGATGAACGAGGCCAGGCGCGCGTCACCATGGCCGTCTCCCAGCTCGGCGAACAGCGCGTCGAGCACGCCGGGCTCCTTGGACAGGGCGCGCAGCACGTCCAGGCACTGCACGTTGCCCGAGCCTTCCCAGGTGGAGTTGACCGGTGCTTCGCGGTACAGGCGCGGGAGGATCGTGTCCTCGACGTAGCCGGCGCCGCCCAGGCATTCGGCGGCCTCGTTGATCATCGCGGGGGCGCGCTTGCAGATCCAGTACTTGCCCACGGCGGTGACCAGGCGGGCGAACTTGTCTTCCTGTTCGTCGTGCAGGTGGTCCAGGGCGCGGCCCATGCGCAGGGTCAGCGCCAGCGCGGCCTCGCTTTCCAGGGCGAGGTCGGCCAGCACGTTCTGCATCAGCGGTTGCTCGGCCAGCACGCGGCCGCCGACCTGGCGGTAGGCGCAGTGATGCGCGGCCTGGGTCAGCGCCTGGCGCATCAGCGAGCTGGAACCGATCATGCAGTCGAAGCGGGTCATGGCGACCATCTCGATGATGGTCGGCACGCCGCGGCCTTCCTCGCCGACCATCCAGGCCAGCGCGCCGCGGTATTCCACTTCGCTGGAGGCGTTGGACCAGTTGCCCAGCTTGTTCTTCAGGCGCTGGATGTAGAACTCGTTGCGGCTGCCGTCCGGGCGGTGGCGCGGCAGCAGGAAGCAGGTCAGGCCCTTGTCGGTGTAGGCCAGGGTGAGGAAGGCGTCGCACATCGGCGCCGAGCAGAACCACTTGTGGCCGACCAGCTCGTAGGCCTGCCCCGGGCCGGGAATGCCCACCGGGTAGGCGCGGGTGGTATTGGCGCGCACGTCGGTACCGCCCTGCTTCTCGGTCATGGCCATGCCGATGGTGGCGCCGGTCTTCTGCTCGATGGGCAGGTTGCGCGGGTCGTATTGGGTGGAAAGGATCTTCGGCAGCCACTTCTCGGCGATGTCCGGCTGCAGGCGGATGGCCGGCACGCTGGCGAAGGTCATGGTCAGCGGGCAGCCAGTGCCGGCTTCGGCCTGGCTGTGCAGGTAACTGAGGCCGGCGCGGGCAACCTGGGCGCCGGCACGCGGGTCGGTCCAGGGCATGGACGGGATGCCGGCCTCGATGGAGGCGCGCATCAGCTCGTGGTAGGCCGGGTGGAACTCGATCAGGTCGACGCGATGGCCGTAGCGGTCATGGGACTTGAACACCGGCTTGTTCTCGTTGGCCAGGAAGCCCGCCGCCATCAGCGGGCCGCCCGCCAGCGCACCATAGGCGTCGAGTTTCTGCTCGGCGAAGCCACCGCCGTAGCGACGCACCCACTCCTGCAGCGGTACGTCGACGCGATAGAGGTTGGCACCATCCAGCGGCGGCACCTGGTTGGTCACTTCGTGGGTTTCGGCGTACTGGTGCGGGATCATGGCTGGTCCTCCATCACAGGCGTGGGCCTGGCAGGTTTTGGCAAAGCAGCAGGGAACGCACCGACGGCGCGCAGGCAGAAGTTCACGAGGGCGTCGCTGACGTCCTCCAGGGAAACCTTGGATTCACCGGCATCCCGCGCGGCGCGGGCCGGTGGCGAGAGCGGACCGATCAACGCCTCGGCGATGGCGCCGACCAGGCAGGCGGCAGTGAGCTGCACCGGCTGGGGCTGGAATTCGCCGGTGGCGATACCCTGCTCCAGCAGGGTGATGAACAGGGCAGCGTAGGCGTCGCGGTAGACCAGGCGCTGCTCGTCGACCTCCGGGTCGACCGGTTCGGCGATCAGTGCAAAGGCCAGCTGACGACTGCCCCAGGCACGCGCGGCGAATTGGTGGAGGCCTCGATTCAGGCGCTCGGCGGCGCTGCCCGAATCCTTCAGCAGCACGCCCAAGGCATCGACCTCGCGCTGGCTGGCGCGAGCGAAGACTTCGGCGGCCAGTTCGCCCTTGCCGCTGAAATGCCGATAGAGGCTGCCGGTAGCGATGCCGGCGTCATCCGCCAGGCTCTGCATGGTCAGCGCGGCGAAGCCGCCGTCGGCAACCCGCGCCAGCGCCAGCTCGAGGATGCGCTCGCGCTGTTCGCCGTCCTTTTGCAGCCGTGCCTCGGTTTGCCGGTAGGCCATGGTCTGAACCCTGATTCATTGCATTGAAAGCAGTGAATCATGGTTCAGACTTTGGCTGAAAGGGACATTCCCGCCACGGGAAGGGCGATTCTGGCCAAACCGCCACCGCCCGTAACGACTATTACCAGAGCGGCATCTGGTAGCTGACGATGACCCGCGTTTCGTCGATGTCGTTGCCGAAATCGCTGCGGAAGGCGCCGTTGCGCACCTTGAAACCAAGGTTCTTGAACGGGCCGTTCTGCACCACGTAGCCGATGTCGGTGTCGCGCTCCCATTCCTTGCCGCGCCCCGAGCCGTTGAGCAGGTCGATGTGGTCGCCCTGCAGGTAGCGCGTCATGAAGGTCAGGCCGGGCAGGCCGAGGCCGGCGAAGTCATAGTCGTAGCGCGCCTGCCAGGAGCGCTCGTCCTTGTTGGCGAAGTCGCCGATCTGCACGAAGTTGGTCAGGTACGGGTCGGTGCCGGACAGGTAGGCGAAGCCGGTGTCGCCGGACATGCGCTGGTAGCCCACGCCGAAGCCGCTGCCACCGATGCGGTAGGTGAACAAGGCGTTGAGCGCGCGGTTGTCGACGTTGCTGCCGCCATCGTCGGTGGAACGCGCCCAGCGGATGTCGGACTTCAGCGACTGGCCCTCGGCGATGGGCAGCGTGTGGACCACGCTCAGGTAGTGCTGGCGGTAGAAGTTTTCCAGGCCACCATAGTGGTAGCTGGTGCTGAGGTTGTCGGTCCAGCGGTAGGTGCCGCCGGCGAGGTTGAAGCGGTCGCTGCTGGTATGGCTGCCGAGCACGATGTTGCGCTTGTTGCCACGGGTCATCGACAGGTCTTCGTCGTTGGTCGAGTCACGCTGTTTCACCTGGCGCAGTTGGCCCAGTTGCGCGGTGAGGCCGTCGATCTCGTTGATCTCGGCGAGGCCGCCCTGGAAGGTCTGCGGGTGCAGGCGGGTGTCGTTGTATTGCACCACCGGCATCTTCGGCAGCAGCGTGCCGACCTTAAGGGTGCTTTTCGACGCGCGCAGCTTGGCAGTCACGCCCAGGTCGCTGTAGTCGTCGGCGGCGCGCTTGTCGCTGGCCGAGTATGGCAGCAGGCCGGACCCGGTGCGGTCGGGGCTGGAGTCCAGTTTGATCCCGAGCAGGCCGAGCGCATCGACGCCCACGCCGACCGTGCCCTCGGTGTAGCCCGACTCGAAGCGCAGCAGGAAACCCTGTGCCCACTCCTCGGATTTCGACTGTGCGGCGCCGCTCTGACGGTAGTCGCGGTTGAAGTAGAAATTGCGCAGTTCCAGGTTAGCCTTGCTGTCCGCGATGAAGTCCGCGTGGGCGAACAGGGGCAGGCAGGCGAAGCTCGAAACGAGCGCCCGTACGGGAAGATTTTTCATTGTTGTTGTCTCTTCGTCAGGTGAGGTGAAGGCGGCGCCGCTGCTGTCTGGAAGTCAGTACGAGCCCCTCTCCCCCGCCCTCTCCCTGAAGGGAGAGGGAGCTGACCGTGCCGGCTGATGCAGTGGTGTGATCCTGCACCGGACAGTCCCCTCTCCCTTCAGGGAGAGGGTTAGGGAGAGGGAGCCTCCGCGCATAGCCTCCAGAAGAAACGCTTGCTCCCACGCCGCCACATGGAAAATCACTGGATAAGCAAACCCTCCAGTCGCTCGCGGATCAGCTCGCGCGCCTGCTCGACGATGCCGCGCAGCAGTTCCTCGCAGCTCGGTTCGTCATCGATCAGGCCCTGGACCATGCCCGCCGACCAGATGCCCAGGTCGGTGTCGCCCTGTTCGTAGACCGTGCGCCCGCGCAGGCCGCTGACCAGCGTGGCGATGTCGGCATAGGTGGCGTTGCCGCGCGCCTCGATGGCCAGCACTTCCTGGCTGATGGCGTTGCGCGCGACCCGCGCGCTGTTGCGTAGCGAACGCATGATCACGTCCGTGGAGCGCTCGTCGGCGGCGCGGATGGCTGCCTTGACCTGCGGGTGGATCGGGCATTCGCGGGTGCTGAGGAAGCGCGTGCCCATGTTGATCGCATCGGCCCCCAGCGCCAGCGCCGCCACCAGCCCGCGCCCGTCGGCGAAACCACCGGAAGCGATGATCGGCACACGCAGCCGGTTGGCCGCCGCCGGCAGCAATACCAGGCCGGGAATGTCATCCTCGCCCGGATGGCCGGCGCATTCGAAGCCGTCGATGGACACCGCGTCGACCCCCAGTTGCTCGGCCTTGAGCGCATGGCGCACCGCCGTGCATTTGTGGATCACCTTGATGCCATGCTGGCGGAACTCGGCGATGTGCTCGCCGGGATTGTTCCCGGCGGTTTCGACGACGCGAATGCCACTCTCGATGATCACCGCGCGGTACTCGGCGTAGGGGATCGGTTTCTGTGTCGGCAACAGCGTCAGGTTGACGCCGAAGGGCTTGCCGGTGAGCTCGCGGCAGCGCGCGATCTCGTCGGCCAGCGCCTGCGGCGTCGGCTGGGTCAGCGCCGAGAGCGTCGCCAGGCCACCGGCGTTGGCCACCGCCGCCGCCATCTCGGCGCGCCCCACCCACTGCATGCCGCCCTGCATGATCGGGTGTTCGACGCCGAAGGTTTCGGTGAATCGGGTCTTGAACATGCGCCTGTCCTCCGAAGGGTCAGATCGGGTCCCAGGAGAACACGTCCGGGCTGCGCGCCAGGTCCATGAAGCTCCCGCGCAGCGCCGGCATGCCGTACTCGGCGATGCTCTGCGGGGTCCAGCCGTTGTCGCTGTGCACGCTGCGCAGCGGGCGGCTCTGGCTCATCAGGAAGATCTCGTGGTTGCGTGCGGCGAACACCTGGCCGTTGACCGCGCTGGCGGCATCGGAGGCGAGGTACACGGCCAGCGGCGCGTTCTTGTCCGGGGTCATGCGCTGCAGGTTTTCCACCCGCGCTTTCTGCTCCGGGGTCTCGGCCGGAATGGAGTCGGTCATGCGGCTCCAGGCGAAGGGCGCGATGCAGTTGGAGCGCACGTTGTAGCGCTGCATGTCGAGGGCGATGGATTTGCTCAGGGCGACGATGCCCAGCTTGGCCGCCGAGTAGTTGGCCTGGCCGAAGTTGCCGATCAGCCCCGAGGTGCTGGTCATGTGCACGAAGGCGCCGCTGTTCTGTGCGCGGAAATGCTCGGCGGCGGCGCGGCTGACGAAGAAGCTGCCGTTGAGGTGCACGTTGATCACCGACAGCCAGTCCTCGGCGCTCATCTTGTGGAAGATGGTGTCGCGCAGGATGCCGGCATTGTTGACCACGATGTCGACGCGGCCGAAGGCGTCGATGGCGCTGGCGACGATGCGCCGGGCGCTGTCCCAGTCCGACACGCTGTCGGTGTTGATCGCGCCGTCGCCGCCGCGCTGGCGGATCAGCCCGAGGGTTTCCTCGGCCGGGGAAGCCGAGCCGCCCTCGCCCTGCAGGGACACGCCGATATCGTTGATCAGTACCCGCGCGCCGCTGTCGGCCAGGGCCAGGGCAATCTCGCGGCCGATGCCGCCACCGGCGCCGGTGACGATCGCTACCTTGCCTTCGTTGAGTCGTTGGGTCATTGCTCGTTCCTTACATCAATTCGTGTTTGAGGTTCGTTGTGCGCACGATCAGCTCGGCAGGCCGAGCACGGCCTTGGCCAGGATGTTGCGCTGGATCTCGTTGGTACCGCCGTAGATGGTGGTGGGCCGCGACTGGATGAAGATGCCCGCCGGGTGCAGCTCGGGATCGTCGGCGAAGGGGTTGAGCAGCGCCGAATCCGCGCCGGCGATCTCCAGCCCGAGCTCGCTGATGCGCTGGTAAAGCTCGGACTGGTGGATCTTCAGCAGGGACACGTCCGGGCCCAGTTCCTCGCCGCGCCGCAGGCGTTCGGCGAAGCGCTCGTAGAGCGCCTTGTGGCAGTCCAGGTCCATGCTCAGCGCGGCGAAGCGCTGGGCGAACACCGGGTCGTCCCACAGGCCCTGGTGACGGGCCAGGCGCACCAGGCGCTCGAGGGCGAAGGTGGCCTGCTTGGGCGAGCCGAGGAAGATGCGCTCGAAGCCGAGCAGCGCCTTGGCCATGCCCCAGCCGTGGTTGACCGCGCCGACGAGGTTTTCCTCCGGCACGCGCACGTCGTTGAAGAACACCTCGCAGAACTCGCCCTGCAGCTCGAGGTTGAGGATTGGCCGTACCTCGACGCCGGGGCTGTCCATCGGCACCAGCAGGAAGCTGATGCCCTGCTGCGCCTTGGCACTGCGCTCGGTGCGCGCCAGCACGAAGATCCAGTTGGCCTCGGTGCCCATGGTGGTCCAGGTCTTCTGGCCGTTGATCACCCATTCGCCGTCGCGCAGCACCGCTTCGGTACGCAGGCTGGCGAGGTCGGAGCCGGCATTGGGCTCGCTGTAGCCCTGGCACCAGATGTCCTCGCCGCTCAAGATGCGCGGCAGGAAGCGCTCGCGCTGGGCGTCGGTGCCGTAGCGGATCAGCAGCGGGCCGAGCATGGTGATGCCGCTGTCGGGCAGTCGCGCGCAGCCGTAGTTCTCCATCTCCTCGATCATGATCAACTGCTTGCCGGCGGACAGGCCCATGCCGCCGTGTTGCACCGGCCAGCCGGGGCACAGCCAGCCCTGCTGCGACAGTGCCTGGTACCACTCCCAGGTGTCGTCGCGACCCAGGCGGTGGGCCGGGTTGCGGATGCGTTGCGGGTAGTTGGCGGCGACCCACTCGCGCACCAGCCGACGGAATTCGCCGTCGTCGAGGGCGTTGTAATCGGTCATGTCACGGTTCTCCTGATTACTGGCCCCGGAAATCCGGGGAACGTTTTTCGAGGAAGGCCGCTTTGCCTTCAGCGTGGTCGGCACTGAGGAACAGCTGGCTCTGGAAATCGCCTTCGCGTTCGAGCAGCAGCTCCAGGCCATCGGCCAGCAGCGCCTTGGTCAGCGACAGCGCCAGCGGCGCCTGCTGCTCGACCTTCGCGGCCAGTGCCAGCGCCGCATCCAGCGCGGCACCCGGTGCACAGAGCTGGTCCACCAGGCCGATGCGCAATGCTTCCTCGGCCTCGATCACCTGGCCGAACATCAGCACTTGCCGCGCCCGACCGTTGCCGATGCGCGCAGGCAAGGTGTGCAACTGGCCAAGATCGGCGATCAGTCCGACCTTGCCGAAGCCCGCCGCGAAGCGCGCCGTGCCGCCGCAAACCAGGCTGTCGCAGGCCAGCGCCACCGAAAGCCCGGCGCCCACCGCCCAGCCTTCGACGGCGGCGATGATCGGCTTGCCCATGCGCAGCATCTGGCGGATCAGGTCGGCGTTCTTCTGCATGCGCATGCGGCCGGCGTTGAGGTCGGTGACGTGCATGTCGCTGAGGTCGCCGCCAGCGCTGAAGACTTCCGCCGAACCGGTGAGCACCACGCTGCGCACGGAGGGATCGGCGTCCGCTTCACGCAGTGCGTCGAGCAACTCGGCGCGCAATGCGGGGGACAGCGCATTGCGCCGCGCCGGATTGTTGAAACGCAGCAGGCGCACCGAACCATGAGTTTCCTGCAGCAGCATCTCGCTCATCACGCCACCTCCGCATGCAGCAGGGCGATGTAGCGCGCCCGATGGAAGGCCAACGAGCCCTGGCTGTTGAGCAGCACCATGGCGCGGCGCAGGAACAGGCCGATGTCGGCCTCGTCGGTGTAGCCGATGCCGCCGTGCAACTGGATCGCCTGGCGGGTGACCAGCATGGCCGCTTCGGCGGCACGCACCTTGGCGGTGGACACCAGGCGCTGTACCAGGGCAGTCGGCGCACCGTCATCCAGGGCGCTGGCCGCTTCGCCGACGATGGCGCGGGCTAGCTCGATCTGCAGCTTCAGGTCGACCATGCGGTGCTGCAGCGACTGGAAGCTGCCGATCTCGCGGCCGAACTGGCGGCGCACGCCGAGGTAGTCGCGAGTCTGTTCGAAGGCGGCATCCATCAGCCCGACCAGATAGGCCGAGCAGGCCAGCGCCGCTTCGTCGAGGGCGGCGGGCGTGGACTCGACGAGTTGCGCCGGCGTGCCGTCGAAGCGCAGGCGCGCCAGGTGGCCGCCGTCCTGGGTCGGCTCCTGATGCAGGCTGAGCCCTTCGGCGTTGCGCTGCACCAGAGCAAGGCCGGCGTTGCAGGCGACCAGCCAGGCATCGGCCGCAGCACCGAGCGCCACATGGGCGACCTCGCCGCGCAACTGGCCGTCGCGCAGCACCGGCAATGCCGCATCCGCTTCATAACCGATGCCGGCCGGCAGGATCAGCCGCTCGCCGGCCAGCAGCGCGTCGCGCTCGTCCGCCGGCAGTAGCGGAGCGACCAGGCTCGCCTCGATCAGCGGCTCGGGCAGCAGGCCACGGCCCAGCTCTTCCAGCAGCGCCGCGTACTCGGCCATGCCCAGCCCGCTGCCGCCCCGCTCTTCCGCCAGGCGCAGGCCCGGCCAGCCCATGGCGCAGACTTCGCCCCAAGCGTCGCGGTCGACGCCCGTCTGCTGGAAGCGCAGACGGCGCACCCGGCCCAGGTCGCCGCCGCGCGGGACCAGGGAGGCGGCGCTGTCACGGATCAGCCGCAGGCGCTCTTCGCGCTCCTCGGCCATCGCGGTGTGGTCGGTCATTTCATCATTCCCGTGTCGGTTGAACAGCTCCGGCCGCCGCGGGCCGGTACTTGAAACTGCCGGTGGCGCTGGCGATCAGCTCGCCGGCTTCATCGAAGATTTCCGCCGCGCAGAAGCACAGCGTGCGGGTGCGCTTGAGCACCCGGCCGACGGCGTTGATCTCGCCGCGGGTGCTGCCCATGAAGTGGGTGGCCATGTCGATGGTGACCATCGAGCAACCCGGCATCTGCGCACGGATCGCGCCGGCCATGGCAGCGTCGAGCACGCTCATCAGCACGCCGCCGTGGAAGCTGTCGATGTAGTTCATCAGCTCCGGGCGGTGGCGCAGGCGTACCCGCACCACTTCGCCATCGACCCAGCGCTCCAGGCCGAGGAACTCCTGGAAGGTGTATCGATCGCGGGGGAACATGTCCGGCCCGGGCGCATGGGCGGCGCGGGTGAGATCGGTCATCGCAGGCTTTCCTCCGTGACGGGTTGGCCCAGCGGGCGGGTAGCGCTGTGCGCAGGCGCAGGCGCACGTGCGGGTGTAGCGGGCTGCGCCGTGCGCCCTTCGCGATTCGGGTCATACAGGCGGTTGGGGATCAGCAGCGCCGGGATCAGGCCGGTGATGACGTAGGTGATGCCCATCACCAGGAAGCCCGCGCCGATGGACACATGGGAGGCCAGCAGGCCGATGGCCGCCGGGGCCACCGCCGCGCCGATGCGGCCGAGGTTGTAGGAGGTGCCGACGGCGGCGCCGCGTACCTGGGTGGAGAAGCTCTCGGTCATGTAGGTGGCCAGCACGCCCACCGGTACGCCGTAGATGAAGCCGAACAGCGCGAGGATCCAGACGATGTTGTCCGGGGTGTGCCAGAACACGATCACCGGCATGAAGATCGCGGTGCCGATGGCGCCGGCGGCGAAGGTGGCGCGGCGGCCGAAGCGGTCCGAGGCGATCCCGGCGAGCACCTTGCCGAGGATCATCGCGGTGTAGGTGCCGACCATGTAGCCGGTCATGGACTTGAAGTTCATGCCCAGCTCGCTTTCCAGGTACGAGGGCATCCAGTTGTTGGTGCCGTAGTAGCCGAACAGCAGGAAGCACGAGGTGAGGCTCCACAGCAGGAACATGCGCCGGGTGGACGGATCGACCAGCAGCTGGCGCATGCCGCCGCTGGGCGCGCTCTGCTGGCGATTGCTGGCGGCCTGCTGCAGCCGTTGCGCGCGGGCTGCCAGCCAGGACGGCGACTCCGGCACCCAGGGCCGCAGCGCCAGGCAGATCAGCGCCGCGCCGATCGCGGTGAAGAACAGCGCGCGCCAGCCGTAGTCGGGGATGATCTGCCCTGCGAGCACCGTCGCCACCAGGTAGCCGACCGTCCAACCAGCCTGCATGGTCGCCAGGATGGTGGTGCGGTACTTCGCGGTGACGAACTCGGACATCAGGATGTTGCAGGCGACGAACAGCGAGCCCAGGCCCAGCGAGGAGACGAAGCGGATCAGCGCAAAGGCCCAGAAGTTGTGCGCCAGCCCGAGCAGCGCGGTGCCCACGGAGAACACCAGGATGGTCCACGTCACCACCCGCACCCGGCCAAAGCGGTCGCACGCCCAGCCGCCGTAGATACCGCCGATGGCCATGCCGGCCAGGGTGATGCTGCCCAGCGAACCGGCCTCGAAGTTGGAGAGGCCGAACTCGGCCTTCAGGCTGTTCAGGCTGTAGGCGAGGAACATCAGGTCCGCGCCATCGGCGAGCAGACCCAGGAAGCAGAAGAGGAAGGCGATCACCAGGGTCCGCCGCGGTATCGCGGTGGCCTGGGCCATGCTGTCGGGTGCGTTCATTGTTGTTGTTCTCGCAGGTTGGTTGAGGTCGTCGTCGCGCTATGCCCGCCCGGCGTGTTCTCCCATCTCCGGGGTCAGGCGCACGCGGCCGTTGTCCAGCACCACCACGTCGCGCTCGACGACGCGGGTGCGGAAGGAGCCGTCATTCCAGATTTCGGTACGCAGGGTTTCGCCGGGGAAAACCGGTGCGGAGAAGCGCACCTGCAGGTGGGCGAAACGCTCCGCGCGGTAGTCGGCCAAGCCGCGCAGCAGCGCGTGGAAGGCCACCCCCAGGGTGCACAGGCCGTGCAGGATCGGCCTGGGGAAACCACCGCGCGCCGCCGCTGCGGGGCTGGCGTGGATCGGGTTGTCGTCGCCGTTCAGGCGGTAGTGCAGCGCCTGCTCGGGGCGAGTCGGCAGGTCGATGGCCAGGTCCGGCGCCTGCTCGGGCAGGCGGTGCGGCTGGCTCAGCGACTGACTGTCGCCACCGAAGCCGCCGTCGCCACGCAGGAAGGTGGTGCCGCGGGCAATCGCCAGCACCTCGCCGCTCTGCGCATCGCTGACGACCTTCTCGCTATAGAGCAGCGCGCCCTTGCCGGCGCCCTTGTCGACCAGCCCGGTGACGCGGGTGCGGCCGATCACTTCGCCTTCCACCGGCAGCGGCTTGAGCCATTCGATGCTCTGCTCGCCGTGGACCAGGCGCAGGGCATCGACGCCTGTGTCCGGGTTGCCCAGCCAGAAGCCGGGGTGACCGAGCACCACCGCCATGCAGGGCAGCGCTTGCAGCTCACGATTGGCGTCGACGAAGGTCAGCTGGTGCTCGTCCATCGGGTCCGCGCCGAGGCCGACCGACAGCGCATAGAAGGCGCTGTCGTGGCGGCTGAAACGCTGGCGTACTTCCGGGATCGGGTAATTCAGCAGGTGCTCAGGATTCAGCGCCATGGGCCACCTCCTGCACTTCCAGCACCGCGTCGGCGGCCCAGGCGCCCTGCCCTTCGGGCATGGCGAAGACCGGGTTGAGGTCCACCGAACGCAAGCGCGGGCCGGCCTCTGCAGCGAATTGCGAGAGCTGCGAGAGAACGCGCGACAGGGCCTTGATATCGGTCACCGGGCGACCACGGGCGCCCAGCAGCAGCGGCGCGCCCTTGATGCTGCGGATCATCTGCTCGGCTTCGCCGACGCCGAACGGGCAGCGGCGGAACACCACGTCCTTGAGCACCTCGACGAAGATGCCGCCGAGGCCAAACACCGCCACCGGACCGAACTGCGGGTCGCGCTGGATGCCCATGAAGCACTCGACGCCGCCCTGCAGCTGGCGCGCCACCAGCACGCCATCGAGGCGGGCGTGCGGCGCATGCTCGGCGGCGCGTTCGAGCAGCAATGCATACCCTTCGCGTACGGCCTGGGCGCTGCCGACGTTGAGCAGCACGCCGCCGATTTCCGACTTGTGCAGGATGTCCGCCGAGGCGATTTTCAGCACCACCGGGAAGCCGATCTGTTCGGCAAACGCGGCGGCTTCCGCAGCGCTTTTCAGCACACGTTCGGGCGCCGATTCGATGCCGGCGCGCGCCAGCAATTGCTTGGCTTCGGCCTCACCGGGCGTGCTGGCCGGCAGCTCGACGCCACCGGGCACAGGAATGCTGCGCAGCGGCCGGGCGAACGCTTCGCCCAACTGGCCCATGGCCTGGATGGCGCGCACGGCACGGGTCGGGTCCTCGAACAGGGCGAAGCCGGCCTTCTGGTAAGGCGCCAGCTCCTCGCCCTCGCCCATCACCGAGACCACGAACAGGCGGTCCGGATGGTCGGCCTTGATCCGCGCGAACTGCTCGGCCAGGCGCGGGCCGATGGAGGCGGCGGTGCCGGCCTGGGTGAAGAAGGCGATCAGCGAACGATAGCCGCCGTCCACCACCATGGACTCGGTGAAATCGTGCACCAGGCTCAGGTCGTTGAGCGCCTGGGCCGTGCAGTCCACCGGGTTCAACGGCGAGGCATAGTGCAGGCGCTGTTTCAGTCGCGCCTGAGCCTCTTCCGGCATCGGCGGCATGGGCAGCCCAACGTCCTCGGCAGCGTCGCTGACGATGATCCCGGCGCCACCGCTCACGGTGATCATCCCCAGGCTGTTGTTCACCGGGTAGATGCGCTGGGTCGCGAGGTAGGCGATGTCCACCAGCTCTTCGGTGGTGCGCGCGCGGACCACGGCGTAGTCGGCCAGCACCGCATCGAGCACCTTGTCGTCGCCAGCCAGGGAGGCGGTGTGTGACATGGCCGCGCGGCCACCCAGCTCGCTGCGCCCGACCTTGTGCAGGATCACCGGCTTGCCGGCGCGATGGGCCGCTTCGAGGGCGGCGAGGAAGCTGTCGACATTGCGGATGGATTCGGCGTAGGCCATCACCACGTCGACCTCCGGCGATTCCACCAGCCAGCCGATGGCGTCGCCCAGGGTGACGTCGGCTTCGTTGCCGGTGGCGACGCAGATCGGCGTTCCCAGCCCGCGCTGCCGCGACAGACCCAGCAGGTGTGCGCCGTAGGCGCCGGACTGGGTGGCGATGCCGACGCGCCCGGCCAGCGGGATGCCGCGCTCCAGGCTGGTGGAGAAGAAGGCGTAGTAGCCCAGGTTGGCGTTGAACACGCCCAGGGCGTTCGGTCCCAGCAGGCGCATGTTCGCCGCGCGGGCGGCCTCGACGATGGCGTCCTGCATGGCCACGCCTTCCTCGCCGACTTCGCTGAAGCCGGAGGAGAACACAATGGCGCTGCGCGCGCCCTTGCGGCCCAGTACCTGGACGGTCTCCAGCACCTGCGGCGCCGGCACCGCGATGATCGCCACGTCCGGCGCCTCAGGCAGTGCGTCGACACTGGCGTAGGCCGGCAGGCCCTGGATTTCGGTGCGATTGGGGTTGACCGGCAGGATGCGGCCGGTGAAGCCGTTGCGCAGCATGTAGGCGATGGGGCGGCCACCGATGCGGTGCGGGTCGCTGGAAGCGCCGACCACGGCGACCGAGCGTGGCTGGATCAGCGGGGTAAGGCTGGCGAAGCCTGTGCGTTGCAAGTGACTCACTGACATGACGTTCCACCTGAACAGATGACGGGTGCCGGACGAGGCCGTCCCGGCGCGAGGGCGAACGCGTCCACGGCGGGCCGCCCGCTTATCGCAGGTGGCCACCGGGAGGGCGTCCTGCCCGGATTTCAGAGCACGTTCTGGGTGCCGAGCAGCGCGGTGACCTGGCTGGACAAGGTGCCGCCGTTGCCGTGCAGCAGGGCGATATCGGCCTTCTTCAACTGGCGTTCACCGGCCTGTCGGCGCAACTGCGTAACCGCCTCGATGATCAGGAACATGCCGTACATGCCCGGATGCACACAGGACAGCCCGCCGCCGTTGGTGTTCACCGCCAGCTCGCCGCCAGGAGCGATGCGCCCGCCCTGGACGAAGCGACCGCCCTCGCCCTTCGGGCAGAAGCCGAGGTCTTCGAGGAACAGGATCGTATTGATGGTGAAGGCGTCGTAGACCATCACCAGGTCGATGTCCTCGTGCTTCACACCGGCCATCTGCATGGCGCGCGGGCCACTCTCGGAAGCGGCAGTGACGGTGAGGTCGGGCATGGCAACGATGGAGCGGTGCCACTGTGCGCCGGCCGCGCCGAGGAAGTAGATCGGCGCCCTGGGCAGGTCCCGCGCGCGGTCGGCGCGCACCATCACACAGGCGCCACCGCCGTCGGTGACCAGGCAGCAGTCGGCCTTGCTCAGCGGGTCGCTGACCATCCGCGCAGCGAGCACCTCATCGATGCTCAGCGGGCCACGGGCGAAGGCCTCGGGATTGAGGTTGGCCCAGCCCCGTGCGGCCACGGCCACTTCGGCCAGGTGCTCGCGGGTGGTGCCGTATTGATGCATGTGCCGGCTGGCAGCCAGCGCGTAGGCGGTGATCGGGTGGCGCGGCTGGTAGGGCGTTTCGTGCCACTGCGGCTCGCTCATCGATACCAGCTTGCCGCCGGCGGTGCGCTGGTTGGAGCCATAGCAGATCAGCGCCGCGTCACACAGGCCGGCCTCCAGGGCCAGGGTTGCCTGCAGAAGATGCAGCTCGAAGCTGGAGCCGCCGACATTGGTGCCATCGACGAACTTCGGCTTGATGCCCAGGTATTCGCAGACCGAGAGGGTCGGGAAGGCGTGGGAGCTGGTGGCCGAGAACACCGCGTCGATGTCCGAGAGCGCAAGCCCTGCATCGGCGATGGCTTTCATCGAGGCCTGGCCGAGCAGCTCCATGGCGCTGTAGCCATGGGCTTCGCCGATACCGGCGCTGCCGATGCCGACGATGGCGGTCTTGCCGCGCAGGACCTGGCTCATGGCTGCACCTCCGCCAGGGGCTCGAAGACGACGACAGGGCCGCTGTCCTGCTGGGCGATGCGCGCTTTCACGCGAGTACCGATGGGCAGGCTGAGATGGCCTTCGATGCGCGACATCATGCGCACGCCTTCATCCAGGTCGACCAGGGCGATGTTGTAGTCACCGCTGCGGGCGCGGTTGACGGTCAAGGCATAAAGAGTGCCCAGGCCACTGGCGGGGACCCATTCCAGGTCCGTTTCGCCGCTGCCGGGCACCTGGGTGCGCGGGTAGAACACATGCCGGCCGGTGGAGGCGCTGCGCTGCAACATGAAGCGGCCCTGGGCGAGAAACGCGAGGTACTGCGCCTCGGGCCCTGGCATGCTGCGGTCGGGGAAATCCACCATTGAGGTTTCTCCTTTGTTCTTGTTCTGCCTTTGTTGCAAAGTGCGTTACCGCCCATGCCAAGCCAGCTTCCAGGAAGCCGTTGCAGGCGTCGCAGGGTCAGAATACATTCACAATACTGAATGTCAATCAGAATACAGAATATGATAACTGAAAAGACCGTCGAAGAAGCCAGCAGCAAACGCACCAGCAGCGCCAAGGATGTCGGCGCAGTGGTGAACGCCATCCAGATCCTTCGCCACCTGGCCAATGCCGAAGGCCCCGAGGGCGCGACCGCCATCGCCCGCGCCACGGGAGTCAGCCCGAGCACCACCTTCAACATCCTGCGCACCCTGACCAACGAGCAACTGACCTCATTCGACAACGACACCAAGACCTACCGCCTGGGGCTGGGTCTGTCGGAACTGGCAGTGAGCTTCATCGGCCGCAGCTACGCCGACCTTATCCAGCCGGAACTGGAACGCCTGAGCACCAGCCACAACATCCTGATCACCCTCTGGCAGGTCACCGACGACGCCCACATCCGCGTGATCGCCGTCTCCGCGCCAACCGTGGCGCACGTCAACGTCGCCGTCGGCTCGCGCCTGCCGGAACTGGTCGGCGCTGCAGGCCGCTGCATCGCCGGCCTGCGCAACCTGCCGGATGACGAACTGCGCCGCCGCCTGACCCGTGTGCGCTGGGAGAACCCGCCAAGCTTCGAGGAATACCGCAGCGATGCCGCCGCCACCCTGGAGCGCGGCTGGGCCATCGACCAGGACCACCTCTACCGCGGCGTCAGCATGGTCGCCAGCGCGATCATCGACCACGACCGCCAGCCACGCTTCATCATTTCCGGCATCGGCATCAGCGCCCAGCATGAGCGCGAGAAGCTCGAGCAGATCGGCGCCAGCCTGCACGAGACAGCCCGTTTCATCAGCCGCTCGCTATTTCCCCAGGGGAATTCCAGCCAGTCGGAATGACGGAAATTTCATTCAGCATGCGAAATGACATTCATATAAATGTCTTTTTTCAGCTGAATGCATGACCCGAAGCCAACAGACGATCAGCAAAATCCGTCTTCGGGCAGGGCATTGCCGCCCGCGACCCTGCGCCGGGGTCGCTCGGTTCCCGATGCGACTGATGGCAGCGATATTCGCAGGCAGGCCCCCACAGCCGCGAATATCGCCGGTATCATGGCAAGTCCTGGTGGAGTCCTGGCGGTACCATCAAGCGGGGGACGTCGCTCCCCCCGCGTAGCGGAATCCTGGTGATTCAGGCAGCGCCCGCCGTCAGGGTCCCGAAATCACCATGCGGATGCTCGCCCGCCATGCCCTGGCAGACGAATGGCCGCAGGCAATCCCATTGAATGAGGCAACCATGGAACAGAAAGACATCGACTGGGGCGCGCTCGGATTCGATTACATCAAGACCGACTTCCGCTACATCTCCCACTGGCGCGATGGCCTCTGGGACGACGGCAAGCTGACCGAAGACAACACCCTGCACATCAGCGAAGGCTCCTCGGCCCTGCATTACGGCCAGCAGTGCTTCGAAGGCCTGAAGGCCTACCGCTGCAAGGACGGCTCGATCAACCTGTTCCGCCCGGACCAGAACGCCGCACGCATGGCCCGCAGTTGCGCCCGCGTACTGATGCCGCAGGTTTCCGAACAGCAGTTCATCGACGCTTGCCGCCAGGTGGTCCGCGCCAACGAGCGCTTCATCCCCCCGTACGGCTCCGGCGGCGCGCTGTACCTGCGCCCGTTCGTGATCGGCGTGGGCGACAACATCGGCGTGCGCCCGGCTCCGGAATTCATCTTCTCGGTGTTCTGCATCCCGGTCGGCGCCTACTTCAAGGGCGGCATGAAGCCCCATGACTTCGTGATCTCCACCTACGACCGCGCCGCGCCCAACGGCACCGGCGCCGCCAAGGTCGGTGGCAACTACGCCGCCAGCCTGATGCCGGGCGCCCAGGCCAAGAAAGACGGCTTCGCCGACTGCATCTACCTCGACCCGGCCACCCACAGCCGCATCGAGGAAGTGGGCTCGGCCAACTTCTTCGCCATCACCCACGACAACGAGTTCGTCACCCCGCGCTCCAGTTCGGTACTGCCGGGCATCACCCGTCTGTCGCTGATGCAACTGGCCGAACAGCGCCTGGGCCTGAAAGTGGTCGAAGGCGACGTGCAGATCGACGACCTGGCGCGCTTCAAGGAAGCCGGCGCCTGCGGTACCGCCGCGGTGATCACCCCGATCGGCGGCATCCAGTACAAGGACAACCTGCACGTGTTCTTCAGCCGCGAAGACGTCGGCCCGGTGACCCGTCGCCTCTACGAAGAGCTGACCGGCATCCAGAAGGGTGATGTGGAAGGTCCGGAAGGCTGGGTCGTCAAGGTCTGAACCTGACAGCTCGCTGAAACAGAAACGCCGCGATGCCGAGAGGCATCGCGGCGTTTTTCATTCGGTTGTACGCAAGAGTCATCGCTCCACGGACCGTTCGCGAGCAAGCTCGCTCCAACAAGCCCGCTCCGGCGCGCTCTTCGCAGCGAACCCAAAGGCACGAGGCTATCGCAGACGAAGCCCGCCCCCGCACAGGCTCGAACCTCAGGCCGGGCTGGGCAGCGCCGGCTGGCACAGCAGCCAGTCATGCAGCAAAGCCTGCAGCTCCTCGAACTTCACCGGCTTGGCCATGTAGTCGCTCATTCCAGCGGCCAGGCAGCGCTCGCGGTCGCCGCTATGGCTGTGGGCGGTAATCGCCAGCACGGGAAGATCGGCGCAACGCGGCAGGGTGCGAATCGCCCGGCAGGTGGCGAAGCCGTCCATCACCGGCATCTGGCAATCCAGCAACACCGTATCGATCGCCTCCCGACGCAGGAGCTCGATGGCCTCGGCGCCATTGTCGGCCGTGCGCACGCGATAACCGAGCTTGAGCAACATGCCGCGGATCACCAACTGGTTGATAGCGTTGTCTTCCACCACCAGCACGGTGCACTGGTCGGGGCTGCGCAGCACCTGGCCGCCGGCACGGCGTGGCGGCGGCGCGATGCTCTGCACCGGCTGGCCGACCTGCAACTCCAGGCTGAAGCGGCTGCCCTGCCCCGGCACGGATTCATGCACCAACTCACCGCCCAGCAGCGCCACCAATTTGCGGCACAGCGCCAGGCCAATCCCCAGGCCGCCGTACTCGCGGGTGAGCGAGCCGTCGATCTGGAAGAAGCGCTGGTACAGCACGCCGTCCGGCGGCGTGGAGAAGCCAATTCCGCTGTCCTGCACCTCGATGCGCAGCGCCAGCCCTTCACTGTTCGGCACACCGGCTACGCGCAGATTCACCCCACCCTGGTGCGTGAACTTGATCGCGTTGTCGATCAGGTAGCCCAGCGCCTGGGCCAGCTTGCCGGCGTCGCCTTCGAGGGTGTCGGGCAGGCTCTCGTCCAGTTGCAGCACGAAGCGCAGCCCGCGCTCCTCGGCGCGCGGCGCGTACTGCGCGCGCAGGCCATCGCACAGGCCGCGCAGGCTGAAAGGCTCGCGGCGCGGGTAGAGCTTGCCGGCCTGCAGCTCGATCAGCGCGAGGATGTCGTTGACCATGCGCATCATGTCGCGCGCCGAGCCGGTGGCGGTCTTGTGGTACTGGGTCAGCTCGATGTCCATGGGCACCGTCTGCATCAGCTCCAGCGAACCGATCACCCCGCTCATGGGCGTGCGCAATTCATGGGTGACGGTGGCGAGGAACTCGTCCTTCAGGCGGTTGCTGCTGGCCAGCTCCAGGTTCAGCTGCTCCAGCTTGCGGCTGGTTTCCTGGAGGATGCGCGTACGCTCTTCCTTCATGGCGTTGATGCGGTCGGCCAGCGCCAGGGACAGCAGGCCGACCTCCAGCGCCGAGCCGATCTGGCTGGCGTACATGGTCAGGAATACATTGGGCAGCAAGCCCAACACCATCAACGTGTTGATCACCCCGCCGAGCAGGAAGGCGCTCCAGGCGAAGATGAAGTAACGCGCCACACGCATGCCGCGCAACCAGGCGACGATGCCGGCGGTGAAGATCACCACGGTAAACGCCAGCGCCAGGTAGGTGGCCAGGCGCAGGGCAATGGCGTAGCTGACGGTGAGCGCCAGCACCATCACCAGTGCGCCGACGCCCATCAAGACGCGCAGGATGCGGTCGATCCACAGGCTGTGCTCGCGGGTATGCAGGAAGCTGCGGGCGAACTGGCAGCCGAACAGCCCGGCCGAACCGATCAGGAACGGCGTGGAAGCATTGGCCCACCAGGGATTGTTCGGCCAGAAGTATTCGATGCCGGCGCCGTTGACCGAAATCTGATAGAAGCCGAACGAGGCGATATAGAGGATGTAATAGAGGTAGCTGGTGTCGCGCACGCTGAGGAAGATGAACAGGTTGTAGATCAGCATCACCAGCAGCACGCCATAGATGATGCCCAGCACATAGATGCGCCCCGGCTGCTCTTCCAGATAGGCCTTGGGCGACCACAGCGTCAGCGGTGCCTGGATCGAGCCCTGGCTTTCCAGGCGCAGGTAGGCGCGCAGCGGCTTGCCCGGCTCCAGCTTGAGATCGAAGAGGTAGTTGTTCTGGCGGATCGGCCGGCTGTCGAACGGCAAGGTATCGCCGGTGCGCTGGGCGAGCTTGAAGCCGCCATTGCCATCGGGCAGGTAGAGATCGAGCTTGTCCAGCGGCGGGTAAGCCAGCTCCAGCAGCCAGTTGGCCGGGTCGCGCGAGGCCTGCGGCTGGTAGTCCAGGTCCAGGCGCAGCCAGAACACCGAGCGCGAATAGCCGGCATTGAGCACGTCGCGCTCATGGGGGCGGAAGCTGGCGGCCAGCGCCGGCGAGCTGATCTCGGCGATATCGGCGGTGCCGCGCACGTCCTCGAAGACATCCATCGCCCGCCCGAGCGGCAGTTGCCCCACGTGCTCGTCGAAGCTGATGGCGCTCGCCACTGGCGAGAGGATGAGAAGGATCAGGAAGATCAGCCAGTGCCGCATGGTGCCCCGCAGTGCCACCGACAGCCGCGCCGGAGATCCCCATCTCCCGCTTTGGCGCGCCGTGGAGGCGTTGTGTTGGAATCGGCGAACTCTAGCACAGGCCTTGTGCCCCGTGGCATTCGACCATCCGGACAGGGCGCGGCCGGGCGATGCGCAATGGACCGTTCGGTCAGCTCAGCAGCGCATTTTGGTGATAAGCTCCCGCGCCATGAAAACACCTGCCTCCCGTCCCGTAGTGCTCTGCCTGTCCGGCCACGACCCCAGTGGCGGCGCCGGTCTGCAGGCCGATATCGAAGCCCTGATCGCCCAAGGCTGCCACGCGGCGCCCACCGTCACCGCGCTGACCGTTCAGGATACCGTCAACGTTTCCGACTTCCGCGTGCTCGACCGCGAGTGGGTGCTGGCCCAGGCCAACGCGGTGATCGCCGACCTGCCGGTGGCGGCGGTCAAGCTGGGCATGCTCGGCTCGGTGCAGATGGTCGACACCGTCGTCGAGATCATGCAATCGCTGCCCGGCATCCCGCTGGTCTGCGACCCGGTGCTGCGCGCCGGCGGCGGCGGCTCGCTGGGCAAGGACGACGTCGGCTACGCCATGCGCGAGCGCCTGCTGCCGATTGCCGCAGTCGCCACGCCGAACCTGCCGGAAGCGCGCATTCTCGCCGAGCTGCCCGAAGGCACCGCGGACCAATGCGCCGACAAGCTGTTGCCCTATATCCAGACCCTGCTGATCACCGGCGGCCACGGCGACGAGTCCGAAGTGCACAATCGCCTGTACACCCGCGACGGCCAGCGCCATACCTTCACCTGCCAGCGCCTGCCCGGCAGCTACCACGGCTCGGGCTGCACCCTGGCGAGCACCCTCGCCGGCCGCCTGGCCCTGGGCGAGGAACTGGTCAGCGCAGTGCGCAGCGCCCTGGACTACACCTGGCGCACCCTGCGTGACGCGGAAGCACCCGGCCACGGCCAGTACGTGCCGCGCCGCCTGCCGCTGGACTATTGCAACTGATTCACTGACCAACCGTACGAAGATCGAGGCACCGATGAAACTGCGCGGACTCTACGCCATCACCGACAGCCAGCTGCTCGACGGCGGCCGCCTGCTGCCCTACGTCGAAGCCGCCCTGAAGGGCGGCGCCAAGCTGCTGCAGTACCGCGACAAGTCCGATGACGCCTCGCGCCGCCTGCGTGAAGCCGAGGCGCTGCGCGATCTCTGCGCGCGCTACGGCGCCACGCTGCTGATCAATGACGACGCCGAGCTGGCCGCGCGCCTGGGTGTCAGCGTGCACCTGGGCCAGACCGATGGCTCGCTGGCCGCGGCCCGCGCTCTGCTCGGCCGCAATGCCGTCATCGGCGGCACCTGCCACGCCAGCCTCGACCTGGCCGAGAAGGCCATTGCCGAAGGCGCCAGCTACGTCGCCTTCGGTCGCTTCTTCACGTCCCAGACCAAACCGGGCGCGTCCGCCGCCAGCCTCGAACTGCTGGAACTGGCCAAGGCGCGCTTCAACGTGCTGCTGGTGGCCATCGGCGGCGTGACCCTGGACAACGCGCCGGAGCTGATCGCCCGCGGCGCCGACATGATCGCCGTGATCCACGCGCTGTTCGCCGCCGACTCCCCGGCCGAAGTCGAACAACGCGCGCGCGCCTTCAGCCAACTCTTCGAAACCCGCTGAGCGCCCAAGCGCCCGGCCCTTCACAGCTTCGCGAGGTACACCATGTCCCGTTCCGAAACGCTTTTCGCCAATGCCCAGAAACACATCCCCGGTGGCGTGAACTCGCCGGTGCGCGCGTTCAAGAGCGTCGGCGGCACCCCGCTGTTCTTCAAGCATGCGGAAGGCGCCTACGTGGTGGACGAGGATGACAAGCGCTACGTCGACTACGTCGGCTCCTGGGGCCCGATGATCCTCGGCCACAGCCACCCGGACGTGCTCGACGCCGTGCGCAAGCAACTCGACCACGGCCTGTCCTACGGCGCACCGACCGCGCTGGAAGTGGAAATGGCCGATCTGGTCTGCTCGCTGGTCCCGTCCATGGACATGGTGCGCATGGTCAGCTCCGGCACCGAAGCCACCATGAGCGCCATCCGCCTGGCCCGCGGCTACACCGGCCGCGACAGCATCATCAAGTTCGAAGGCTGCTACCACGGCCACTCCGACAGCCTGCTGGTGAAAGCCGGCTCCGGCGCCCTGACCTTCGGCGTACCGAACTCCCCCGGCGTGCCGGCGGCCTTCGCCAAGCACACCCTGACCCTGCCCTTCAACGACATTGCCGCCGTCGAGAAGACCCTGGGCGAAGTCGGCAAGGAAGTGGCGTGCATCATCGTCGAGCCGGTCGCCGGCAACATGAACTGCGTGCCGCCGGCCCCCGGCTTCCTCGAAGGCCTGCGCCGCCTGTGCGACCAGCACGGCGTGGTGCTGATCTTCGACGAAGTGATGACCGGCTTCCGCGTCGCCCTGGGCGGCGCCCAGGCGCACTACGGCATCACCCCGGACCTGTCGACCTTCGGCAAGATCATCGGTGGCGGCATGCCGGTGGGCGCCTTCGGCGGCAAGCGCGAGATCATGGAGCAGATCTCCCCGCTCGGCCCGGTCTACCAGGCCGGCACCCTGTCGGGCAACCCGCTGGCCATGGCCGCCGGCCTGACCACCCTGCGCCTGATCAGCCGCCCCGGCTTCCACGACGAGCTGACCACCTACACCACCCGCATGCTGCAGGGCCTGCAGGAGCGCGCCGACGCTGCCGGCATCCCCTTCGTGACCACCCAGGCGGGTGCCGCGATGTTCGGCCTGTACTTCACCGGCGCCGACGACATCGTCACCTTCGACGATGTGATGACCAGCGACGCGGAACGCTTCAAGCGCTTCTTCCACCTGATGCTGGACGCGGGCGTGTACCTGGCTCCGAGTGCCTTCGAGGCTGGCTTCACCTCCATCGCCCACGGTGAAACCGAGCTGAAGCTGACCCTGGACGCCGCCGAGCGCGCTTTCGCCGCCCTCAAGTAAGGCCTCCCGCGAAGGCGCCCAGGCGGGCGCCTTCCGCTCTGTACCGGGCCTTTCACAGCGTTACGCCGGCGCTACGCCAACCCTGGCGCCGCTGGCATTTCCAGTAAAAAAACAGAAAAGAAGGTAAAGACTTTGTAAGGAAGCGCCCGCTTATTTCATAATGTGAAGGCTGGCGCATTTCGCTGGCCGGGTTTTGCCCGCCCCGATTCTGGAGGCCGTTTCTCCCCATGTACCGTTCCGGTCGCACCCTGCTGGGTTGCCTGTTGCTTGCACTGCCCCTGTTCACTCAGGCGGGCGGCAACTCGCTGCTGATTCCAGCCACCGGACGCTGCACCCTCAATACCGTGCCCGAACAGCTGCAACAGGCCCTGGCCAGTTGCCAGCAGGCCGCCAATGCCGGCGACGCACAGGCACAGTTCGAGCTGGGGGAGTTCTTCTACACCGGCGAACGCGCCCCGCGCGACTTCCAGGCCGCCCTGCACTGGTACGAGAAGGCTTCGCTGCAGGGCCACGCCGACGCACAACTGCGCCTGGGCACCATGTTCTTCCGCGGCGAAGGCGTGAAGGCCAACAACGTACAGGCCTACATCGTGCTGAAGATGGCTGCGGTCAACGGCGCCGAAGACGCCATGGACAGCGCCGACCTGGTCGCCGAACAGATGAACAAGGACGAACTGGACATCGCCACCAAGGTGCTCGGGCAGATCTTCCGCAATTACCTGATCGAACTGCAGACCGCCGGCAACTCGCCGTTCTCGCCGCTGCCCTGACCCAAACGCCACTCCCTGCAGGAGCGAGCTTGCTCGCGAACAGGGCTATTGGGCTGACTTCGGCGTTGGGCAGTTCGCGAGCGAGCTCCTACGAAGGACAAAATGCGCTGATGAATCAGCTGTCCTTGCCCGGCATCGGCATGGGGAACGGCATCACGTTGCCAGTGATCTTGGCGTCGCTGATCTTCGCGGTGCCCAGACGCTCGACTTCATCGATACGGATGATCGAATGCAGCGGCACGAAGCTGCGGATGACGCCGTCGAACTGCGCCTTGAGCTTTTCCTCGCTGGGGTCCACCACCACCTGGGTGCGCTCGCCGAAGACGAACTCCTCGATCTCCAGGAAGCCCCACAGATCGCTCTGGTAGATCTGCTTGGCGTACATCTCGTACACCTGGCCCTGGTTGAGGAAGACCACCTTGTAGATCGGGTTCTCGCGCTTGCTCATGAACGAAGGATGACAGCTTTGCAAAAAGGGCACGCAGCATAACACAGGCAACCATCCCCCACGCGCCGCCGCTGGTAGACACAAGCGGCGAGGCATATAATGCGCGGTCATTTTTTAACCAGACCAAGACAGGTTCCATGGCCAAGAAGCTTTTCATCCAGACCCACGGCTGCCAGATGAACGAGTACGACAGCTCGCGCATGGCCGATCTGCTGGGTGAACACCAGGCCCTGGAAATCACCGAAAAGGCCGAAGAAGCCGACGTCATTCTGCTCAATACCTGCTCGATCCGCGAGAAGGCGCAGGAGAAGGTGTTCTCCGAACTGGGCGCCTGGCGCGTGCTCAAACAGCAGAACCCGGACCTGGTGATCGGCGTCGGCGGCTGCGTGGCCAGCCAGGAAGGCGCGGCGATCCGCGAGCGTGCGCCGTACGTGGACGTGGTGTTCGGCCCACAGACCCTGCATCGCCTGCCGGAGATGATCGACGCTGCCCGCGCTACCCGCAAACCCCAGGTAGACGTGTCCTTCCCGGAGATCGAGAAGTTCGACCGCCTGCCCGAGCCACAGGTCAACGGCCCTACCGCCTTCGTCTCGGTCATGGAAGGCTGCAGCAAGTACTGCACCTTCTGCGTGGTGCCCTACACCCGCGGCGAAGAAGTCAGCCGCCCGTTCGATGACGTACTCGCCGAGGTCATCCACCTGGCCGAGAACGGTGTGAAGGAAGTCACTTTGCTGGGCCAGAACGTCAACGGCTACCGCGGCCAGACCCACGACGGCCGCCTGGCCGACTTCGCCGAACTGATCCGCGTGGTCGCCGAAGTCGATGGCATCGAGCGCATCCGCTACACCACTTCGCATCCGTTGGAATTCTCCGACTCGCTGATCGCCGCCCACGCCGAGGTGCCGGAACTGGTGAAGTTCGTCCACCTGCCGGTGCAGGCCGGTTCGGACCGCATCCTGGCGGCGATGAAGCGCAACCACACCGCGCTGGAATACAAGTCGCGCATCCGCAAGCTTAAGGCGGCGGTGCCGGATATCTGCATCAGTTCGGATTTCATCATCGGCTTCCCCGGCGAGACCGAGAAGGACTTCGAGCAGACCATGAAGCTGGTGGAGGACGTCGGTTTCGACTTCTCCTTCTCCTTCATCTACAGCTCGCGTCCGGGCACCCCGGCTGCCGACCTGGTGGACGATACCCCCGACGAAGTGAAGAAGCAGCGCCTGCTGATCCTCAACAGCCGCCTGAACCAGCAAGGCTTCGAGATCAGCCGACGGATGGTCGGGACCATCCAACGCATCCTCGTCACCGACTACGCCAAGCGCGACCCGGGCCAGCTCCAGGGCCGCACCGAGAACAACCGCGTGGTCAACTTCCGCTGCGACAATCCGCGCCTGATCGGCCAGTTCGTCGACGTGGAAATCTACGAGGCACTGCCCAATTCCCTGCGCGCGACCCTGGTGGAAGCACGTCACTGAACCTCGACCGTTGAATCCCCCGTTGGCGACTGAACTTTCGTACTCGCTCGCCGGGGGTTATTCTTCGACCATCTCCCTTTGCAGCACGGCGACCTAGACAGCCCTTGAACGCCCCCCTGGACATCCATCGTTTCATGCTCGAGCCCTTCGAGGCCCGCAGCTTCGCCAACCTGTGCGGCCAGTTCGACGAACACCTGCACCAGATCGAGAAGCGCCTCGGCATCGAGATCCGCAACCGCGGCAACCAGTTCGAACTGGTCGGCGACCCCGAGCGCACCCAGGCAGCCGAAAACCTCCTGCAACGCCTCTACCGCGAAGTGCAGAACGGCACCGAGATGACGCCCGACCTGGTTCACCTGTTCCTGCAGGAATCCGGCCTGGAAGAACTCTCCGTGGAGCCCGTGGCCCCGCTGGTGACGCTCAAGACCCGCCAGGCACACATTCGCCCGCGCGGCGCGAACCAGCAGCGCTACGTCAAGGCCATCCTCGACCACGACATCAACTTCGGCATCGGTCCGGCCGGCACCGGCAAGACCTACCTCGCCGTCGCCTGCGCCGTGGACGCCCTGGAGCGCGAGCAGATCCGCCGCATCCTGCTGGTGCGCCCGGCGGTGGAAGCCGGCGAGAAGCTCGGATTCCTGCCCGGCGACCTGTCGCAGAAGATCGACCCCTACCTGCGCCCGCTGTATGACGCGCTCTACGAGATGCTCGGCTTCGAGACCGTGGCCAAGCTGATCGAACGCCAGGTCATCGAGGTCGCGCCGCTCGCCTACATGCGCGGCCGCACGCTGAGCAACAGCTTCATCATCCTCGACGAAAGCCAGAACACCACGATGGAACAGATGAAGATGTTCCTCACCCGGATCGGTTTCGGCTCCACCGCGGTGATCACCGGCGACGTCACCCAGGTCGACCTGCCCAAAGGCACCCGCTCGGGCCTCAAGCACGTGATGGAAGTGCTGCGCGACGTCCCCGGCATCAGCTTCACCCACTTCAAGTCCAAGGACGTCGTGCGCCACCCACTGGTGCAGCGCATCGTCGATGCCTACGACGCCTATGAGAACCGCCTGACCGGCGTAGAAGGCCAGGGCAACAAGAATGCTTGAACTGGACCTGCAGGTCGCCTCCGACGCGGCCGGCCTGCCAAGCGAAGCCGAGTTCAGAAGCTGGTGCGAACTGGCCCTGCGCCAGCGCCAGAATGATTCTGAACTCACCATCCGCCTGGTGGACGAAGCCGAAGGGCGCGAACTGAACAAGACCTGGCGGCACAAGGACTACGCCACCAACGTACTGTCCTTCCCCGCCGATGTTCCCGATGAGCTGCTGGATATCCCGCTGCTGGGCGACCTGGTGATCTGCGCCCCCGTGGTTATCCGCGAGGCCGCCGAACAGGGCAAATCCGTGCAGGCCCACTGGGCCCACCTCGTCATCCATGGCTGCCTCCATCTGCTCGGCTACGATCACATCGACGATGTGGAAGCAGAGGAAATGGAAGGCCTGGAACGGGAATTGCTGGCTGAACTGGGTCACCCGGACCCCTATGCGGCCGATGAAGAATAAAAGCCACTGAGCAGGAATGATGAGCGAAGACCGATCGAGCAATGGGCACAAGTCGTGGTTGGACAAGATCACCCAGGCTTTTGCCCATGAGCCGAGAAACCGCCAGGAGCTGCTGGAGCTGCTGCGCGAAGCCCACGACAACAAGCTGCTCGACAGCGAAGCGTTGTCCATCGTCGAAGGCGCAATCCAGGTAGCGGACCTCCAAGTCCGCGACATCATGGTGCCGCGCTCGCAGATGATCAGCATCAAGGCCACCCAGACCCCGCGCGAGTTCCTGCCGGCGATCATCGACGCGGCGCACTCGCGCTACCCCGTGGTGGGCGAGAGCCTGGACGACGTCATGGGTGTGCTGCTGGCCAAGGACCTGCTGCCGCTGATCCTTCACGACAACGCCCACTCCTTCAATATCAAGGACCTGCTGCGGCCGGCCACCTTCGTGCCGGAGTCCAAGCGCCTGAACGTGCTGCTGCGCGAATTCCGTGCGAACCACAACCACATGGCCATCGTCATCGACGAGTACGGCGGCGTGGCGGGACTGGTGACCATCGAGGACGTGCTGGAGCAGATCGTCGGCGATATCGAGGACGAGCACGACGTCGAGGAAGACAGCTACATCAAGCCATTGCCCAGCGGCGATTTCATCGTCAAGGCACTGACCCCGGTAGAAGCCTTCAACGATTTCTTCGGCGCGGAATTCTCTGACGAAGAATTCGACACCGTCGGCGGCGTCGTGATGAGCGCCTTCGGCCACCTGCCCAAGCGCAACGAAACCACCGAACTGGGCGGCTTCCGTTTCCGCGTGCTCAACGCGGACAGCCGCCGCCTGCACCTGCTGCGTCTGACCCCGCTGCAGGATTAAGAGGCAGACACCTGTAGGAGCGAGCTTGCTCGCGAACCAACTCCGCTGCGAGGGCAGCTCGCGAGCAAGCTCGCTCCTACAATAAGTTCCGACCTATCCTGCAACACACCGCCGCACTCAGCTCATGGCTTTTGGCCCTCATCCCCATAGCCTACCGTTCGTCTCTCCATTACTCTTGCGCATCGCTTAACCGCAACAAGGATTTCCGATGCGCTGGATCACCCGCCCCGGCCTGCCAGGCCACCTGCTCGCCCTGGCCGCCGGCGCGCTCACTCCGCTGTTCCTGGCACCATTCGGCTACTGGCCGCTGGCGGTGCTGTCGCTGGCCCTGTTCTACCTCGGCCTGCGCGGCACCACCGCCGGCTCGGCGCTGTGGCGCGGCTGGTGGTACGGCTTCGGCGCCTTCATCGCCGGGACGAGCTGGATCTACTTCAGCATCCACAACTTCGGTGGCGCCTCCGGGCCGTTGGCCGGCTTCCTGGTAGCGGGTTTCAGTGCCGGTGTCGCGTTCTTCTTCGCCCTCCCCGCCTGGGTCTGGGCGCGCTTCTTGCGCCGCAACAATGCCCCGGTGAGCGACGCACTGGCCTTCGCCGCGCTGTGGATGGTGCTAGAGCTGTTCCGCAGTTGGTTCCTCACCGGCTTCCCCTGGCTCTACGCCGGCTACAGCCAGCTGGAAGGACCGCTGGCCGGCCTCGCCCCGCTGGGCGGCGTGTGGCTGGTGTCCTTCGCCATCGCCCTGACCGGCGCGCTGATCATCAACATCCCGGCCCTGACCCGGCGCCCGGTGCGCCTGGCCGCCGGCCTAGTCCTGCTGATCGCCCCCTGGGCCGTCGGCCTGGCTTACAAGGGCCACGCCTGGACCGTCCCAGCCGGCGCACCGCTGAAGGTCGCCGCACTGCAGGGCAACATCGCCCAGGAAATGAAGTGGGATCCCAAGGCCATCACCCACCAGTTGGAGCTGTACCGCGACCTGACCGCCGAGCAGAATGGCGTCGACCTGATCGTCTGGCCGGAAACCGCCGTGCCCGTGCTCAAGGACCAGGCCACCGGCTACCTGGAGATGATCAACGGCGTCGCCACCGCCAAGAAGGCCGCGCTCATCACCGGCGTGCCGGTGCGGGAGAAGACCGCGGATGGCATCCGTTACTACAACGGCATTACCGTGGTCGGCGAAGGCAGCGGCAACTACCTCAAGCAGAAGCTGGTGCCCTTCGGCGAATACGTTCCGCTGCAGGACGTGCTGCGCGGGCTGATCGCCTTCTTCGACCTGCCCATGTCCGACTTCGCGCGCGGCCCGGCCGACCAGCCGCTGCTCAAGGCCAAGGGTTATTCCGTGGCGCCGTACATCTGCTACGAAGTGGTCTACCCGGAGTTCGCCGCCGAGCTCGCGGCACATAGCCAGCTGTTGCTGACCATCAGCAACGATGCCTGGTTCGGCACCTCCATCGGCCCACTGCAGCACCTGCAGATGGCGCAGATGCGCGCGCTGGAAGCCGGCCGCTGGATGGTGCGCGGCACCAACAACGGCGTGACCGCGCTGATCGACCCGTTCGGCAGACTGGCGGTGCAGATCCCGCAATTCCAGCAAGGCGTCCTGCAGGGCGAAGTCGTGCCGATGCAGGGCCTGACCCCCTACCTGAAGTGGCGCGTCTGGCCGTTGGCGACTCTCAGCGCCGTACTGCTGGTCTGGGCGCTGGTGCGCCGTCGCACACACCCGGAAGAGCGTCGGCTGTTCGGCTGATTCAAGCGAAAAGGGCCTCATTGCGAGGCCCTTTTTCATGGCGAAGGCTAGCGGTAGAACAACCGATACCCGACCAGCCCGATCGCCTCGTTCAGCAGTTGCCCGCTCTGCCAGATCGCCCGCCCCTCCGGCAACCAGCCCCCCATGGGCACGGCATCGTCCGTCCCGATATACCCCGAAGGCGCCGGCACCACTTCCAGCCCGGCCTTCTCGAAGCTCCAGATCGAACGTGGCATATGAATGGCGCTGGTGACTAGGATTACCCGCCGGATACCCGCCTCGCGCAGCATCTCGGCGCTGAACCGCGCATTCTCCCAGGTCGTGCGGCTGCGACCCTCTTCCCAGCGCACCGGCACGCCGTAATCGTCCAGCAGGCTTTGCGCCATGATCCGCGCCTCGGAAGGTGGCGTGCCGTAGTGCAGGCCGCCGGAGGTCAGTACCGGCAGGCCGCTGGCCTTGGCCAGCCGGGCCGCGTAGCGAATACGCTCGCGGGCCATCAGGCCGGGCTGGTCTTCGTCCCAGGCGCGGTCGCCGCGTACCCGCCCGGCGCCCAGCACCACAATGGCGTCGGCACGCTGCGCCAGCCCTGGCCATTGCGCCTGCCTCAGCGCTTGCTGCGGCTCCAACTGGCGCGCGCCCCAGTCCACGGTCACCGGCAGGCTCATCACCAGCAGGCCCAGGAAGCCGGAAAGGAAACAGAGCATGGAGAAGCGCGGAAAGCGGCGGCGCAGCACGAAGCCCAGGAGCAACAACAGAAGCAGCAGTCCCGGCGGCATGAAGAGCTGTTTGAGGATGAAGCGGATCGGCATTGGCGACTCCTTGTCGAGGCACCAAGCCTAACGGATCGATGGGGTATCAGCGCGCTTTCGCGTTGCGGAACAACTGCGAGCCGCAGGACGTACAAGGCAACACACCCTGGCTGCGGCTCCAGGCGACCGGCGAGCCACACAGCGCGCATTGCAGCTGCTGCGGGCGCGGCACCAGGCGCGGACGACTCGGAGGCACAGCGTGGCGCACAGGGCGCGGCGCGCGGGCCGGGGAATGCTCCAGCAGCGCCAGCTCTTCCGCTGCGGCATGCCAACCGCGCAGCCAATTCACATCCTGATCCAGATAGGCCCGGATCAACTCCATCTCGGCACTGCTCAAGCCGCGCAACTCCAGCTCCATCGGGCATTCGTCACGTAGCCGCTCAGCGGTATCGGCCTCATCCAGGGCCAGTGCGAGCCGTTGCAACAACCGTTCATACAGACCGGAACCCGAAGCACTTGCACGATGCAGCTCAGCCATCAGTCACCTCAAGACAGGCGGAAACCTCCCGCCTTCAGGCAAAGCTTAGCGGCCCACCCCGCGCCAGACCGAGCGTGCGACAAACGGCGCGGGCTACCGGCTCGGGTGGGGGTCATGTATGCTACGAGGCTTTCTGTAGCCGCCTGACCCGTGTTTTCTCGGGGGTCGGCGAAGCGGAGGGCCACTCGACCTCCCCGGCTGCACATTTCTTTTCCGTACAGGTTCAAATCGCGCCATGCACGAGCAATATCAGCCCCTCGAGATCGAATCCCAGGCCCAGAAATTCTGGAACGAACACAATTCCTTCCGCGTCGACGAAGTCGCCGGCAAGGAGAAGTTCTACTGCCTGTCGATGTTCCCGTATCCGAGCGGCAAGCTACACATGGGGCATGTGCGCAACTACACCATCGGTGACGTGATCAGCCGCTACCACCGCATGCAGGGCAAGAACGTCCTGCAGCCGATGGGCTGGGACGCCTTCGGCATGCCGGCGGAAAACGCCGCGATGAAGAACAACGTCGCGCCGGCGGCCTGGACCTACGACAACATCGCCTACATGAAGTCCCAGCTCAACAGCCTGGGCCTGGCCATCGACTGGTCCCGCGAAGTCACCACCTGCAAGCCGGACTACTACCGCTGGGAACAGTGGTTGTTCACCCGCCTGTTCGAGAAGGGCGTGATCTACCGCAAGAACGGCACCGTGAACTGGGACCCGGCGGACCAGACCGTACTGGCCAACGAGCAGGTCATCGACGGCCGTGGCTGGCGTTCGGGCGCGCTGATCGAGAAGCGCGAAATCCCGATGTACTACTTCAAGATCACCGCCTACGCCGAAGAGCTGCTCTCCAGTCTCGACGACCTGCCGGGCTGGCCGGAACAGGTCAAGACCATGCAGCGCAACTGGATCGGCAAGTCCCGCGGCATGGAGATCGCCTTCCCCTATGACCAGGCCTCCATCGGCGAAGCCGGCCAACTGAAGGTCTTCACCACCCGTCCGGACACCCTGATGGGTGCTACGTACGTCGCCGTGGCCGCCGAGCACCCGCTGGCCACCCTGGCTGCCCAGCGTGATCCGTCGCTGCAGGCGTTCATCGACGAGTGCAAGCGCGGCGGCGTCGCCGAAGCCGACATCGCCACCCAGGAGAAGAAAGGCGTCGCCACTTCCCTGTTCGTCGAGCATCCGCTGACCGGCGACAAGCTGCCGGTATGGATCGCTAACTACGTCCTGATGACCTACGGCGAAGGCGCCGTGATGGCCGTTCCGGGCCACGACGAGCGCGACTTCGAATTCTCCAACAAGTACGGCCTGCCCATCGTCCAGGTCATCGCACAGGCCTCCGGCGACAACGACTTCGAGGCCGGCACCTGGAAAGAGTGGTACGGCCTGAAGGACGAGAGCGTCATCACCGTCAATTCCGGCAAGTACGACGGCCTGAGCTACCAAGCCGCCTTCGATGCCATCGGCGCCGACCTCGCCGCCAAGGGCCTCGGCCAGCAGCGTACCCAGTTCCGCCTGCGCGACTGGGGCATCAGTCGCCAGCGCTACTGGGGCTGCCCGATCCCGATCATCCATTGCGACAGCTGCGGCGACGTGCCGGTCCCGGCCGACCAACTGCCGGTCGTCCTGCCCGAGGACGTGGTGCCGGATGGCGCCGGTTCGCCGCTGGCCAAACTGCCGTCGTTCTACGAGTGCAGCTGCCCGAAATGCGGCCAGCCGGCCAAGCGCGAAACCGACACCATGGACACCTTCGTCGAGTCCTCCTGGTACTTCGCCCGCTACGCCTGCCCGCAGTTCGAAGACGGCATGCTGGACAAGAAGGCCGCCAACTACTGGCTGCCGGTCGACCAGTACATCGGCGGTATCGAGCACGCCATTCTCCACCTGCTCTACGCGCGCTTCTTCCACAAGCTGATGCGCGACGAAGGCCTGATCGACTCCGACGAGCCGTTCAAGAACCTGCTGACCCAGGGCATGGTGGTCGCCGAGACCTACTACCGCGTCGCCGCCAACGGTGGCAAGGAGTGGTTCAACCCGGCAGACGTGGAAGTCGAGCGTGACGCCAAGGCCAAGGTCATCGGCGCGCGCCTGAAGACCGACGGCCTGCCGGTGGAAATCGGCGGTACCGAGAAGATGTCCAAGTCCAAGAACAACGGCGTGGACCCCCAGGCCATGATCGACGCCTACGGCGCCGACACGTGCCGCCTGTTCATGATGTTCGCCTCGCCGCCGGACATGAGCTGCGAATGGTCCGACTCCGGCATCGAAGGCGCCAACCGCTTCCTGCGCCGCGTCTGGCGCCTGGCCCAGGCCCACGTCAACGCAGGCCCGGCCGGCGCCGTGGACAAATCCGCCCTGGACGATGCGCAGAAGGCCATTCACCGCGCCATCCACCTGGCCATCCGCCAGGCCAGCCAGGACGTCGGCCAGCACCACAAGTTCAACACTGCCATCGCCGCCGTGATGACCCTGATGAACGTGCTGGAAAAGGCCCCGGCCGAATCCGCCGCCGACCGTGCCCTGCTGCAGGAAGGCCTGGAAACCGTCATCCTGCTGCTGGCCCCGATCACCCCGCACATCTGCCATGTGATCTGGGAAGAACTGGGCAAGCAAGGCGCCGTGATCGACGCCAGCTGGCCGCAGGTCGACGAAGCCGCGCTGGTGCAGGACAGCCTGCAACTGGTGGTACAGGTCAACGGCAAGCTGCGCGGCCACATTGAAATGCCCGCCAGCGCCAGCCGCGAGGAGGTCGAGGCGGCCGCCCGCGCCAACGAAAACGTGCTGCGCTTCACCGACGGCCTGACCATTCGCAAGGTCATCGTGGTGCCCGGCAAGCTGGTCAATATCGTCGCCAACTAAAAGCAACGCTGGAAAAGACCCATTCGCCCGTGGCACCTTCGCCACGGGCATATCGGATCAACAGGAGTGAGGAAGCTTGATGAAACGTATCCTGACCAGCCTCGCGCTGATCGGCCTGGCCAGCGTGCTGAGCGCCTGCGGTTTCCAACTGCGCGGCCTGGGCGATACGAACTTTGCGCTCAAGGAAATCGACGTGAGTGCGCGCAACGCCTATGGCGAGACCGTCACGCAGCTCAAGCAGGTGCTTGAAGGCAGCGGCGTGAAAGTCGTCTCCCGCGCGCCCTACCACCTGATCCTGGCCCGCGAGGACGTAACCCAGCGCAGCGTCAGTTACACCAGTTCCGCCCGTAGCGCGGAAAACGAACTGACCAACACCCTGAGCTACGAGATTCGTGGCACCGACAACCTGCTGCTGCTCGCCAACCAGGTCCAGGTCCGCAAGGTCTACGTGCAGGATGAGAACAACCTGATCGGCTCCGACCAGGAAGCCCAGCAGATTCGTGCCGAAATGCGTCGTGATCTGGTCCAGCAGATGGTCACCCGCCTGCAGCTGATCACCCCGGCGCAGCTCGACGACCTGCAGGCCAAGGCGGAAGCCAAGGCCAAGGCCGAAGCGGACGCGATGAAGGCCGCGGACGAGGCTGCCAAGTCTCAGCCGCAGCAATCGCCGATCGAATTCCCGAAAGCGCAGTAAGCGACAAGGGGCCGGCCAACCGGCCCCTTTCTCATTATGAAGCTCAATCCCGGACAACTCGCCAAGCACCTGCAAGGCAACCTCGCGCCCGTCTACGTGGTCAGCGGCGACGAGCCCCTGCTCTGCCAGGAAGCCTGCGATGCCATCCGCGCCGCCTGTCGCCAGCGTGATTTCGGCGAGCGCCAGGTGTTCAACGCCGAAGCCAACTTCGACTGGGGCCAGCTGATCGAAGCCGGCGCCAGCCTCTCGCTGTTCGCCGAAAAGCGCCTGATCGAGCTGCGCCTGCCCTCCGGCAAGCCCGGCGACAAGGGCGCGGCCATTCTCCAGGAATACCTGCAGCGCCCGCCGGAAGACACCGTCCTGCTGGTCAGCCTGCCCAAGCTCGACGGCAACACGCAGAAGACCAAATGGGCCAAGGCACTGATCGACGGCGATGCCGCCCAGTTCATCCAGGTCTGGCCCATCGACGCGCACCAGTTGCCGCAGTGGATTCGCCAGCGCCTGTCCCAGGCTGGCCTCGCTGCCAGCCAGGAAGCGGTCGACCTGATCGCCGCGCGCGTGGAAGGCAATCTGCTGGCTGCCGCGCAGGAAATCGAAAAGCTCAAGCTGCTCGCCGAAGGCCAGCAGATCGACGTCGATACCGTCCAGGCCGCCGTGGCCGACAGTGCGCGCTTCGATGTCTTCGGCCTGATCGATGCCGCCCTGAACGGCGAAGCCGCCCATTGCCTGCGCATGCTCGAAGGCCTGCGCGGCGAAGGCGTGGAGCCGCCGGTGATCCTCTGGGCGCTGGCGCGGGAAGTTCGCGTGCTGGCCAGCCTCGCCCAGCAGTTCGGCCAGGGCGTGCCGCTGGACAAGGCCTTCAGCCAGTGTCGCCCGCCGATCTGGGATAAGCGCCGCCCGCTGATGAGCAAGGCCCTGCAACGGCACACCACGCAACGCTGGAACCAGATGCTGCAGGACGCTCAGCTGATCGATGCACAGATCAAGGGCCAGGCTCCCGGCAACGTCTGGAACAGCCTCGCACGCCTCGCCCTGCTGGTGGCCGGCCTGCGCATCAGCCTGCCTTCGGCCTGATTACCGCGTTTCATGCCCCGCCCGCGGGAGTGGCTGAGAGAAGCCCGCCGCCAAGTAACGCAGCCTCCGAGGCTCTCCGTAGGAGCGCGCTTGCCCTTTCTCCTGCCCAGCGCCCGGAGCTTCAGGATCGCGACGGCACTGCCCGGTGCGCCTGTCCTTCCGCGCGGTCCAGCGCCACACCACGCGTATCGCGGCCGGTGCTGATCAACACGCAGATGAGGATCGCCACCGTCCCGGCCACGATGGCCATCGCCGTGCCATAGCTGTAGCTCTTGGCAATTTCCGCCTGCAGCGGCGCGTTCACCGAAGCGATCAGGTTGCCCAACTGGTAGACGAACCCCGGCAACACCGCACGGGTTCCCATCGGCGCCAGCTCGTTGAGATAAGCCGGAATCACACCCCAGGCGCCCTGGACCATGAACTGCATGAGGAAGGCACCGACGCCCAGCGCCACCGCGCCATGGCTGAAGGCCCACAGCGGCAGCACCGGCAATGCCAGCAGCGAAGCGCAGATGATCGCCTTCTTCCGCCCGATGCGCTCGGACAGGCTGCCGAAAAGAATGCCGCCCAGGATCGCCGCGACGTTGTAGGCCACCGCGATCAGGCTGACCGTGTGCGTATCGAACCCGTGCTGCAGCTTCAGGAAGGTCGGGTAGAGGTCCTGCGTGCCATGGCTGAAGAAGTTGAAGCAGGCCATCAGCAGCACGGCATACAGGCACAACTTCCACTGACTGCGCAGCACCGGCCATAGCGGTGTCGACTCCTTGCGTTCGCGTGCCGCCTGCCAGATCGGTGATTCCGGGACCTTGAACCAGATGAACGCCACCAGCACCACCGGCAGGCAACCGACGATGAACATCCCGCGCCAGCCCAGCACCTCGAAGAACAGGCCGTAGATGATCGAGGCGATCAGGTAGCCCGCGGGATAACCGGCCTGGAACAGCCCGGACACCATTCCGCGCGAGCGCTCGGGAATGGTTTCCATCGCCAGCGACGAGGCCACGCCCCAGATTCCGCCCATGGCCACACCGTAGACCACCCGCAGGATCAGGAAGGTCGCCAGGTTCGGCGAAAACGCCGAGGCCAGCTCCAGCAGCGAGTAGATCAGGATGTTGATCATCAGCACCGGCCGACGCCCGTAGCGCTCGGCCGCACGACCGAACAGCAGCGCGCCGATGGGTCGCACGGCCAGGGTCAGCAGGATCGCCAGCGATACCTGGGGCAGATCGACGTGGAAGGTCTGGGCGATATCGGTGAGGACGAAGACCAGAAGGAAGAAGTCGAAGGCATCCAGCGTCCAGGCGAGCACCGAAGCGATCACCACATTGCGCTGGGTCGGGGACCATTGCTGCATGACGTATCTCCAGCCGGCGGCGCCGCGGTCCCTGCACGCCAGAGCGATAGTTAGCCAGCTATTAAGCTAGCCGAGCTCCAGTACGCGCCACAGCCGTCCGACTGAAAAGATCTGTTACAAATTTTGCGACAAAGCGCCGCAGTCACCTCGCAACCTGCAGGACCTGACTTACCCCAACGACCTCACTCCCACTCGCGAACCTGGCGCACCTCCACACACCCCAACCGCCCCGGCGGAATCTTCGCGGCGATACGCTCGGCCTCCTCCATGCTCTGGGCCTCGATCAGGTAGAAACCGCCCAGTTGCTCCCGCGTCTCGGCGAATGGCCCGTCCGTCACTGCCAGCCTCTCACCCTGGCCGCGCAGCGTGCGCCCCGTGGCGGTGGGCAGGAGCGCGTTGGCGGCAATGTAGTTGCCGCTGCGGCGCAGCTGCTCGCTGTAGGTCATGCACTCATCGACAATGCCGCGCAGTTCGGCCTCCGGCAGCCCTGCCGCCTTGTGTTCGTCGAAATAGATCATGCAGAGAAACTTCATCGCTCTGGTCCTCGTAGCTGTCCGATGCGCCAGGAAGGTGCGCCGCAGCCAGCGTAGTCCCGAATGACCTTCCGCGGCCTTGGCCCGAGCGCCGGCTGACCAAAGGCATTGGACAGGCGTGCCAGATAGGCGGAACATTTGCGCGCCGGCAACGGCGCCGGCCTCAACGAGGAAAGCCCCATGGCGAAGAAATCCAAACGGCCGAACAAGGCCAAGTCTCTGATCGCACAGCCCCTGTTCCGCAGCCGCCAGGAACAGCCGGCCAAAGGCAAAGGCAGCTACCGCCGCGAAGCCTCCCGTAACTGGGAGGCTTCTTCGCTTCTGGCGGCCTGAAACAGCAGAAAACCTGAACCACCCCTGCCCTTTCGCTTTCAACCGGACAGCCACGCACCTGGAGGTCCGACCATGAAAACGCCCCTGATAGCCGCCATCCTCGCTCTTCCCTTCAGCCTCTCCGCCCACGCGTTCTGCTCCGACCAGGAAGCCGAAGCCAAAGGCAAGCAAGTCGCCGCCAAGGTCACCGAAGTCACCCGCAGCGATCCCCAGCGCGCACAGAAACTCAACGAAAAACTCGCGGAAATGAAGAAGTCCCGTTCCAGCGAACAGCGCCCGGACGACTGTGCCGCCTACGACGACATGCTCAAGGAACTCGACCAGAGCGCCCCGAAGGTCGACAAGGAAACCGGCGCCAGCCCCACGCAATAACCAGGATCACGCTGGCAGGAATGCCTTGACGGTTCACCCGCGGGCTCGGCCGCCCGGTGGCGGGAATTTTCCACCGCGGCGGCCGTCGAACCTTGCGTATCCGTCGCCTCTGCCCAGCGCAGACGCGTCACAATGGCCATGTTAAGGTGGCCCCTCGCCTGCCAGTACCCGAGGAGAGCAATGCGCAAGCCTGTTTCACCCGTTGTCGGCCAACGCTGCCTGCTCGTCGCCGCCCTGTCCCTGGCCAGCTTCGGCCTGCTGACCTCCTGCACCGAGCCACCGCCCAAAGGCGCCGCCACCGAGCGCGCGCAACCCACGCAGAGCTTCGCCCAATGGCGCGACGGCTTCCGCGCACAGGCACTCGCCGCAGGCATCAGCGCTTCAACCTTCGACAGCGCATTCGAAGGCATCGAGCCGGATGAATCGGTTGTCACTGCCGACCGCAGCCAACCCGAGTTCAGCCGTCCCGTCTGGCAATACCTGGAAAGCGCGGTGTCATCCGCGCGAGTACACAACGGACAGGACCGCCTGCAACAGAACGCCGAGGTACTGCAGCGCATCGACGCAACCTACGGCGTAGAGCGGGAGGCCGTCGTGGCGATCTGGGGCATGGAAAGCAACTTCGGCCAGCAGATGGGCAGCAAGAACGTCATCCGCTCCCTCGCCACCCTGGCCTACGAGGGCCGTCGCCCGGACTTCGGCCGCGACCAGTTGATCGCCGCGCTGCAGATCCTCCAGCACGGCGACGTGCCCGCCAGCAACATGATCGGCTCCTGGGCCGGCGCCATGGGGCAGACGCAGTTCATCCCGACCACGTACAACCGCTACGCCGTGGACTTCGATGGCGACGGTCGCCGCGATATCTGGGGCTCGTCCCCCGACGCCCTGGCCTCCACCGCCAACTACCTGAAGAGTTCCGGCTGGCAGCAAGGCCAGAGCTGGGGTTTCGAAGTGCGCCTGCCGCAGGGCTTCGACTATGCCCAGGCCGACATGGACATCCGCAAACCGATGAACGAGTGGCTGCGCCAGGGCATCAAGGTAGCCAGCGGGAACCTGCCGAGCGACCCGCAAGCCAGTGTTTCACTGCTGTTGCCCGCCGGCTATCGCGGCCCGGCCTTCCTGGTGACCGATAACTTCCGCGCCATCCTCAAGTACAACAATTCGACCTCCTACGCGCTCGCTGTGGGCCTCCTGGCCGACAGTTTCAGGGGCGGCGGACAACTGGCGGGGAGCTGGCCGCTGGAGGACACGCCGCTGAGCCGCTCGGAGCGTATCGAACTGCAGCAACTGCTGGTGCAGCGCGGTTACCAGCCGGGAACTGCCGACGGCATCATTGGCGCCAATACCCGCAAGGCAATCCGGGCCTACCAGCAGTCGATCGGCTCGCCGGCGGACGGCTATCCGACCCCGGCGCTACTCGGACAGCTCCGGCAAAAGAGCTGAACGAAAAAGGCGCCCAAGGGCGCCTTTTTCCTAGCAGAACCGACGGCTCAGCCGATCTTGGTGCCGTGCGCCTGCTGGTCGGCATGGTACGACGAACGTACCAGCGGGCCGGAAGCGACATTCTTGAAGCCCATCTTCTCGCCTTCCTCGGCGAACCAGGCAAAGGTGTCCGGGTGGACGAAGCGCTGCACCGGCAGGTGGTTGCGCGAGGGTTGCAGGTACTGGCCGAGGGTCAGCATGTCGATGTCGTGCTCGCGCATGCGCTGCATGACTTCGATGACTTCCTCGTCGGTCTCGCCCAGGCCGAGCATCAGGCCGGACTTGGTCGGTACGTGCGGCACCATCTGCTTGAACTTCTGCAGCAGGTCGAGCGACCACTCGAAGTCGGAGCCCGGACGGGACGACTTGTACAGGCGCGGGACGGTTTCCAGGTTGTGGTTGAACACGTCCGGCGGCTCGTTGGCGGTGATTTCCAGGGCGATGTCCATGCGGCCGCGATAGTCCGGCACCAGGGTCTCCAGTTGGACGCCAGGGGACAGCTTGCGGATCTCGCGCAGACAGTCAGCGAAGTGCTGAGCGCCGCCGTCACGCAGGTCGTCGCGGTCCACCGAGGTGATCACCACGTACTTCAGGCGCAGGTCGGCGATGGCGATGGCGAGGTTGGTCGGCTCGTCGACATCCAGCGGCTTCGGACGTCCATGGCCGACGTCGCAGAACGGGCAGCGACGGGTGCAGATGTCGCCCATGATCATGAACGTCGCGGTGCCACCGGAGAAGCACTCGCCCAGGTTCGGGCAGGAGGCTTCCTCGCAGACACTGTGCAGCTTGTGCTTGCGCAGCAGTTGCTTGATGCGGTCGACCTCGGGGGAAACGGGGATGCGCACGCGAATCCAGTCGGGCTTCTTCGGCAGTTCGTCGGTGGGGATGATCTTCACCGGAATGCGCGCGACCTTTTCTGCGCCGCGCAGCTTGACGCCAACTTCCACCTTGCCGGGCTTGGCAGCCGGGGCGGCCTGACCGGAGTTCTCCACAACAGTGCTCATCTAGGTTAGATCCCGCCCGTTAGGGTCTTCTGTGCCGCGTAGCCAAGGCGTTCGACGAGTTCGCCACGCAGGCGCTCGCGCACATCGGCCAATGCGATGGGGCCAGCCAGCTGACTGAGCTGGGTCATGGCCATGCCTGCGTAACCGCAGGGATTGATGCGTCGAAAGGGTTCCAGGTCCATGTCCACGTTCAAGGCCAGACCATGGAAGGAGCGGCCATTGCGGATGCGCAGGCCGAGGGATGCGATCTTCGCGCCGTCCACATAGACGCCCGGAGCATCGGGTTTGGACACAGCGGTAACACCGTAGCTGTCCAGCAGGCCGATAAGGCTCTGTTCGATGCGCGAGACGAGGTCGCGCACACCGATGCCGGAGCGGCGCACGTCGAGCATCAGGTAGGCGACCAACTGGCCGGGGCCGTGGTAGGTCACCTGACCGCCGCGGTCGACCTGGACGACCGGGATGTCGCCGGGAAACAGCACGTGTTCGGCCTTGCCGGCCTGCCCCTGGGTGAATACGCGCTCGTGCTCGAGCAGCCAGACTTCATCGGGCGTGACAGGTTCGCGCTCGGCGGTGAAGCGCTGCATGGCGTGCCAGGTCGGCTCGTAAGGCAGGATGCCCAGCTCACGAAAGCCCAGCGTTTCGCCCATCAGAGCACCATGTGGACGCGGCCGGTGGCGCGCAGATCTTTATGGATGTTCTGCAGTTGGTCGACGCCGGTGGCAGTGATCAGCACCTGCACGGACAGGAAGCGGCCGTTGCGGCTGTCACGGGTGACCAGGGTGGTAATGTCGAGATCCGGCGCGTGGCGCTGGATGACTTCGACGACCAGGTCCGGGAAGCCTTCCCCGGCATCACCGATGACCTTGATCGGATAGCGTTCGCAAGGGAACTCGATCTTCGGTGCAGGCTGTTCTGGGGTGTCAGCGGTATCAGGGGTATCAGTCATGGCTGTCGCGGGCGGATGGCCCGCCTCCGCATGAGCGTCCGGGGGGCGCTCCGGGTGGATCGGACGGCAACTGCCGGACCACGGGGGGACCAGGCAGTCGCAGGCGGGCATTTTACCCGAGTTTGCGACTGCGCGGGCGGGTCAATCCCGGCCTTGTATACAAAAGTACAAGGCCGGGACAGGCGGTCAGTTGAACAGACCGAAGAAGAACAGGCGGATGCTGTCCCAGATACGGCGGAAGAAACCGCCTTCTTCCACGGCGTTCAGGGCGACCAGATCAGAGGTGCGGACGACCTTGTCACCCAACTTGACCTCGACCTTGCCGATCACCTGGCCCTGCTGGATCGGCGCCATCAGGTTCGGTTCGACAACCATGTTGGCCTGCAGCTGCTTGAGCTGGCCGCGCGGTACGGTCATAGTCAGGTCTTCGGACAGGCCGGCCTTCACTTCGTGGTCGGAGCCTTTCCAGACCATGGCCTTGGTCAGCTCGGCGCCCTTCTTGTAGAAGGTCTGCGATTCGAAGAAGCGGAAGCCGTAGGTCAGCAGCTTCTGGGTCTCGGCGGCGCGGGCCTGTTCGCTGTTGGTGCCGAACACCACGGCGATCATGCGCTGGCCGTCGCGCACGGCGGAAGCCACCAGGCAATAGCCGGCTTCGTCGGTGTGGCCGGTCTTCAGGCCGTCGACGGTCTTGTCACGCCACAGCAGCAGGTTGCGGTTGGGCTGCTTGATGTTGTTCCAGAAGAACTCTTTCTGCGCGTAGATGGCGTAGTGGGTCGGCTCGCCGTAGATGATGGCACGGGCCAGTACAGCCATGTCCTTGGCGGACGAGTAATGGTCCGGGTTGGGCAGGCCGGTGGCGTCCATGAAGTGGGAATTGGTCATGCCCAGCTTCTGCGCGGTGGTGTTCATCATGTCGGCGAAGGCGTCTTCGCTGCCGGCGATGTGCTCGGCCAGTGCGACCGAGGCGTCGTTGCCGGACTGGATGATGATGCCGTGCAGCAGGTCGCTCACCGAGACCTGGGAGCCGACCTTGATGAACATGCGCGAACCGCCGGTGCGCCAGGCATGTTCGCTGACGGTGACCAGGTCGGATTCGGCGATGCGGCCGCCTTCGATTTCCTTGGTGGCGATGTAGGCGGTCATCAGCTTGGTCAGGCTGGCGGGCGGCAGGCGCTCGTCGCCGGCGTTCTCGACCAGGATGTTGCCGCTGGCGCCGTCCATCAGCACCCAGGCCTTGGCCGCGAGTTGCGGGGCGGCGGGAACGACTTCAGCTGCCCAGCTGGCCACGGGGGCGCTGAACAGCACGAGCAAGGACAGGCGTTTGGCGAAGTTGAAGATGTTCATCCGTCTCTCTGGGGTTCACTAATGGTCAAACAATCCCCCGCGGGGGGATCTCGTGAGGCGGCCTCTATGTGCCGCTATCGCACGTACGGTGGAATCTCAGTCCAGGCGCACGAGCTTGGGTTGGCCAAGGTTGGCCACGCGGATGCTGTCCTGCATCCGGCTTGCTTCATCCTGCGTTCCGATCGGCCCCAGGCGCACCCGGTACAAGGTCTGCTGGTTGACCACGACCGAGCTGATAAAGGATTTCGCCCCCGTCAGGCCGCCGACTTTCTCCTTGAGCAGCTCCGCAGCGTCCGGGTTGGCGAAGGCACCCACCTGGAGATACAGGCCATCGGCTGGTAATGAAGCGTTTTTTTTTGAGTCGATCTGGACCGGCGCCACCGGTACGGCGTGTTGCGCCGGCGGCGGGGTGTAGGTCTCGATGGGCTGGGCCATGGCGACCGCTTGTGGCTGCGCGGCGGCGGGCTGCGAGGCCATCTTCGGCAAGGCCATGATCATCGGCGGCTGCTTGCCCTGGGAAGCCCACCAGCGGTCGGGGTCGATACCCTCGACCTTGACATGCGCGGTGCCGGTTTCGGCGTAGCCGAGTTTCTTGGCGGCGGCGAAGGACAGGTCGATCACCCGGTCGGAGTAGAACGGGCCGCGGTCGTTGACGCGGACGATGACGCTCTTGCCGTTGTCCAGGTTGGTGACGCGCACGTAGCTGGGCAGCGGCAGGGTCTTGTGCGCGGCGGTCATGCCGTACAGGTCGTACTGCTCGCCATTGGCGGTGGCCTGGCCATGGAACTTGGTGCCATACCAGGACGCCGTGCCGGTCACGCTATAGGCACTGGCGTTATTGAGCGGGTAGTAGGTCTTGCCCAGCACGGTGTAGGGGTTGTTCTTGAACGGCCCGTTGTGCGGCATCGGCACGGCGTCCGGGATGCGCGAGACGTCGACGTCCCACCAGGGCGCGCCGTCGCGGTGCGGACGGTTGTAGTCATAGGGGCCGGAAATGCCGTTGTTCACCTGCGGCTGCGGTTGAGGCGCGCGGTTGCCGGTGCAACTGGCGAGGAACACAGTGCTCAGGCCAACGCAGGCGGCCAACGACCAGAGGCCGGGACTTGCGATTCGCTTGCTCAATGGACACCTCGTGCCTTGGCGATCTCGCCGGCCAGCTGATGGACCGCCATGGCGTACATGGCGCTGCGGTTGTAACGGGTGATCACATAGAAGTTCGGCAGGCCGACCCAGTACTCGGTGCCCTGCGCGCCTTCCAGGCGCATGGCGGTGACCATCAGGTCATCGCGGATCACGTCATGGGTACGCCAGCCCTGAGAGCGTAGCTGGCCGAGGTTCATTTGCGGCTCGAGCCCCTGGGTGAGCGCGTCCTCGGCAGTGGATGTACCGATTTCCGCCTGCGACACCACCGGCTCGCCGGTGTGCCAGCCGTGCTGCTTGAAGTAGTTGGCGACGCTGCCGATGGCATCGGTGGGGTCGCTCCAGATATTGATGTGGCCGTCGCCGTCGAAGTCCACGGCATAGGCACGGAAGCTGCTCGGCATGAATTGCGGCAGGCCCATTGCACCGGCGTAGGAGCCGGTCAGGCTGAGCGGGTCGACCTGCTGTTCGCGGGCCAGCAGCAGGAACTGCTTGAGCTCCTTGCGGAAGAACTCGGCACGCGGCGGGTAGTCGAAGCCCAGGGTGGACAGCGCGTCCATCACCTTGAAGTTGCCGGTGTTGCGGCCGAAGAAGGTCTCGACGCCAATGATGGCGACGATGTACTGGGCCGGTACGCCGTATTCCTGCTCCGCGCGGGCCAGGGCTTCGGCATTCTGGTTCCAGAAGTCCACGCCGCGGTTGATGCGCGCGTCGGTGACGAAGATCGGACGGTATTCCTTCCAGGTCTTCACCCGTTCGGCAGGGCGGGAGATGGCGTCGAGGATGGACTGCTTGCGTTCCACATCGTGGAAGAGGCCCATGAGCTGCTCGCCGGCGAAGCCGTAGTCACGGGTCATCTCGCTGACGAACTCGGCGACCTGGGGCGAACCATCGTAGTCGCCCGCGGCAGCAACGCCGGACACGCCGATCGCCCCCGCGATTCCGACCCAATGTACCCCCCTGGCAGCCCAGGCGCGCAGTACTTGCATTCCGTTCTTCACTCTTGTCATCAAACCTGGGTGATCCACTTCCGATGGGTATGGATCGACATCAAAACGCCGAACCCTGACATCAGGGTCACCAGCGAAGTTCCGCCGTAACTAATGAAGGGCAGCGGTACCCCCACCACTGGCAACAACCCGCTGACCATACCAATGTTGACGAACACATACACGAAGAAGGTCATGGTGATACTGCCGGCGAGCAACTTGCCGAACAGCGTCTGCGCCTGCGCCGTGATCACCAGCCCCCGGTAGATCACCAGCAGGTACAGCACCAGCAGGAGGCACACCCCGACCAGGCCGAACTCTTCGCCGAGCACGGCAATGATAAAGTCCGTATGGCTTTCGGGCAAAAAATCCAGATGGGATTGCGTACCCAGCAGCCAGCCCTTGCCGAAGACGCCACCCGAACCGATGGCTGCCTTGGACTGGATGATGTTCCAGCCGGTGCCCTGCGGGTCGCTTTCCGGGTCGAGGAAGGTCAGCACGCGCTGTTTCTGGTAGTCGTGCATGACGAAGTACCACATGCCCACCGCGACCGGCACCGCTGCCGAGACGGCGGTGATGATCCAGCGCCAGCGCAGGCCGCCGACGAACAGCACGAAGGAACCGGAGGCCAGCACCAGCATGGCGGTACCCAGGTCCGGCTGCTTGAGGATCAGCACGAAGGGCACGACGATCAGCGCCAGGCCGATCACGCTGTGCTTGAAACCCGGCGGCAGGGCGCGCTTGGACAGGTACCAGGCGATGGTCATGGGCATCAGCAGCTTCATGAATTCCGCCGGCTGGAAGCGGATCACCCCGGGAATGTTGATCCAGCGGGTCGCGCCCATGGCGTTGTGGCCCATCACGTCCACCACCACCAGCAGGGCCACGCCGATCAGGTAGCCCAGCGGCACCCAGCGAGCGAGGAAGCGCGGCTCGATCTGTGCCAGCACGAACATCGCGCCCAGGCCCAGGCCGAAGGAAGACGCCTGCTTGATCAGCAGGTCCCAGCTCTTGCCGCTGGCAGAGTACAGGACGAACAGGCCGACCGAGCCGAGGGTCACCAGCAACAGCAGCAGCAGGCCGTCGATATGCAGGCGCTGCAGCAGACTGGAGCGCCGCTTCATCACATCTTCGCTGGACAGCGTGCGGTCGAAGTTTCCGTTCTTGGTCATGGTTTGGGCGCCTCCGCCGTGGCCTGAGGTGCGTATTCGGGTTTGAGCTTGCCGGTCTCGTCCAGCAGCCAGGCATCGGTCACGGCCTTGAGCACCGGGGCGGCGACGCCGGAGCCGGACTCGCCGTTCTCCACCATCACCGCCACGGCGATCTGCGGATTGTCCGCCGGGGCGAAGCCGACGAACAACGCGTGGTCACGATGGCGCTCCAGCAGCTTGGAGCGGTTGTACTTCTCCCCCTGCTTGATCGCCACGACCTGCGCGGTACCGGACTTGCCGGCAATGCGGTAGACGGACGTGGCGCCGACCTTGTGGGCGGTACCACGGGCGCCGTGGACCACCTGCTGCATGCCGTAGTCCACCAGGTTCCAGTTGTTCGGATCCTTGAGCTGGATGTCCGGCATCGGGTCTTCGTCCACCGGCGGCTTGCCGTCGATGGTCTTGGCCAGGTGCGGGCGAATCCACTTGCCCTTGTTCGCCAGCAGCGCGGTCATCTGCGCCAGTTGCAGCGGGGTGGACTGCATGTAGCCCTGGCCGATGCCCAGAATCAGGGTTTCCCCTGGGAACCAGGCCTGCCGGCGCAGGGCACGCTTCCACTGGCGGGACGGCATCAGGCCGTCAGCTTCGCCATACATGTCCAGGGCCACGCGCTGGCCGAAGCCGAACCGGCTCATGTAGTCGTGCAGCCGATCGATCCCCAGCTTGTGGGCGAGATCGTAGAAGTAGGTGTCGTTGGACCGCATGATCGCGGTTTCCAGGGTGACCCAGCCGTCGCCGGTGCGGTTCCAGTTGCGGTACTTGTGGTCGTAGTTGGGCAATTGGTAGAAGCCGGGGTCGAACACACGGCTGGTGGGCGTCACCACACCCGCGTCGAGCCCCGCAATGGCCACCGCCGGTTTCACCGTCGAGCCCGGCGGGTACAGGCCGCGCAGCACGCGGTTGTACAGAGGGCGATCTTCGGAGTCACGCAACGCCGCGTAATCCTTGAAACTGATGCCGGTGACGAACAGGTTGGGGTCGTAGGCCGGCTGGCTGACCATCGCCAACACCTCGCCGGTGGACGGCTGGATCGCCACGATGGCGCCGCGGCGGCCGGCCAGTGCGGTTTCCGCGGCAGCCTGCAGCTTGCTGTCGATGCTCAGCACGATGTCACGGCCGGAGACCGGCTCGGTACGTTTGAGCACGCGCAGGACGCGACCGCGGGCGTTGGTCTCGACTTCCTCGTAGCCAACCGTGCCGTGCAGCGCATCCTCGTAGAATTTTTCCACGCCGGTCTTGCCGATGTGGTGGGTGCCCGAATAGGCCACCGGGTCGAGCTTCTTCAGTTCCGCCTCGTTGATCCGCCCGACATAGCCGACCGAGTGGGCGAAGTGCTCGCCCAGCGGGTAATGGCGGACGAATTGCGCGGCCACGTCGACGCCGTTCAGGCGGTACTGGTTCACCGCGATGCGGGCGATCTGCTCCTCGGACAGCTCGAACATGATCGGCACCGGCTCGAACGGCCGCCGCCCCTGCTTCATGCGCTTCTCGAAGATGGCCTTGTCTTCCTCGGTCAATCCGAGGATTTCGACGAGGTTCTTCAACGTATCCTGCAGGTTCTCCGTACGTTCGCGGGTAATCGTCAGGCTGAAGCTGGGACGGTTGTCGGCGATGATCACCCCGTTGCGGTCGAAGATCAGCCCACGATTGGGCGGAATCGGCTGCACGTGGACGCGGTTGTTCTCCGACAGCGTCGAGTGGTAGTCGTACTGCGTCACCTGCAGGTGATACATACGCGCCACCAGCACAAGGGCGAGCAGGAAGATCGCCACCCCGCCGACGATGACGCGGGCGCGGACCAGGCGGGCGTCCTTCTCGTGGTCCTTGAGCTGTATCGGCTGCGGCATCGAAAACGGCTACGACTACTTGTGGTAGGGGTGCCCGGACAGCACTGTCCAGGCGCGGTAGATCTGCTCGCCGACCAGGATGCGCACCAGCGGGTGCGGCAGGGTCAGCGGTGACAGCGACCAGCGCTGCTCGCTGCGCGCGCAGACCTCCGGCGCCAGGCCTTCCGGCCCGCCGACCATGAGGTTGACGGTGCGCGCGTCCAGGCGCCAGCGGTCGAGTTCCTGCGCCAGCTGGGGGGTGCTCCAGGGCTTGCCTTCGACTTCCAGGGTGACGATGCGTTCCCCGGGCTGGACCTTGCTCAGCATGGCCTCGCCTTCCTGGCGGATCAGCCGTGCCACGTCGGCATTCTTGCCGCGCGTGTTCAACGGGATTTCCACCAGTTCCAGGGACAGCTCCGAGGGCAGGCGCTTGACGTACTCCGCCCAGCCCTCTTCCACCCAGCGCGGCATGCGCGAGCCAACCGCGATCAGACGCAGGCGCACGGCACGCTTACTCGGCGCTGTGGGACGCGCGGCTCTGCTCGGCGCCCTGCCACAGACGCTCCAGGTCGTAGAACTGGCGGGTGGCCGGCTGCATGACATGGACCACGACGTTGGCGAGGTCGATCAGGACCCACTCGCCACCTTCCTGGCCTTCGCTGCCGATCGGGCGCACGCCCTGTTCCTTGACCTTTTCCAGCACGTTGTCGGCCAGCGACTTGACCTGACGGCTGGAGGCGCCGGTGGCGATGACCATGACGTCGGTGATGCTGGTCTTCTCGCGCACGTCGATGACGGTGATGTCCTGCGCCTTGAGATCTTCCAGGGCGGCGATGGTCAGTTCGACCAGTTGTTCGGTTTGCATGTATGACTCTCTGACTTGTTCAGTGGGGCGCCTGGTACAGGCCGTGCGCCTCGATATAGTTCAATACCGCATCCGGCACCAGGTAGCGCACCGAGCGCCCCTGCGACAGGAGTTGGCGGATCTGCGTGGCGGAAACTGCAAGCGGCGTCTGCCAGACGAAGGTGATCTGCCCGGCGGGGCCGATCATCGCCTTCGGGTCGGCAACACTGCGCGCCGCCAGCAGGTCGCGCAGGTCTTCCGGCGGCTCGCTGTCGGCATCCGGGCGCTGCAGCACGACGATATGACTGTGCTCCAGCAACTCTTCCCAGCGATGCCAGGTCGGCAGGCCGCAGAATGCGTCCCAGCCGACCAGCAGGAACAACTGGTCCTGCTCATCCAGCTCCCCACGCAGCGACTCCAGGGTGTCGATGGTGTAGGAGGGTTTGTCACGCTTCAGCTCGCGGTCGTCGACCACCAGCGGGTCTACGCCGGCAACCGCCAGCTCGACCATCGCCAGCCGCTGCGCAGGTAGCACCTGGGGGGTGTCGCGATGCGGCGGGCGGAAGTTGGGGATCAGGCGCAGCTCGTCGAATTCGAGCTGCTCTGCCATCTCCAGCGCACTGCGCAGGTGGCCGATGTGCACCGGATCGAAGGTGCCGCCGAACAGACCGACACGCCGGGAACGCGCCTTGTTCATCAGGTCCGCACGTGACCGTCGCCGAACACCACGTACTTCTCGCTGGTCAGCCCTTCCAGGCCGACCGGACCGCGGGCGTGCAGCTTGTCGGTGGAAATGCCGATCTCCGCGCCCAGGCCGTACTCGAAGCCATCGGCAAAGCGGGTCGAGGCGTTGACCATGACCGAGGCCGAGTCCACTTCGGTGAGGAAGCGGCGGGCATCGGTGAAGTTCTCGGTGATGATCGCGTCGGTGTGCTGTGAGCCGTAGGTGTTGATGTGCTCGATAGCCGCATCGAGGTTGTCGACGATGCGGATCGACAGGATCGGCGCGTTGTATTCAGTGCGCCAGTCTTCCTCGGTGGCTTCCAGCACGTCGGCGCCCAGCAGCGCGCGGGTGGCGGCGTCGCCACGCAGTTCAACGCCCTTGTCGCGGTAGATGGCGGCCAGCGGCGGCAGCACGCGGTCGGCAATGCCGGCGTGCACCAGCAGCGTCTCCATGGTGTTGCACGGCGCATAGCGCTGGGTCTTGGCGTTGTCGGCGACGCGGATGGCCTTGTCCAGATCGGCGGCGACGTCGATGTAGACGTGGCAGATGCCGTCCAGGTGCTTGATCACCGGCACCTTGGCATCGCGGCTGATGCGCTCGATCAGGCCCTTGCCGCCGCGCGGAACGATGACGTCCACGTACTCGGGCATGGTGATCAGCGCGCCCACGGCGGCGCGGTCGGTGGTTTCCACCACCTGTACGACGCTGGCCGGCAGGCCGGCCTTGGCCAGGCCCGTCTGGATGCACGCGGCAATCGCCTGGTTGGAATGGATCGCCTCGGAGCCGCCGCGCAGGATGGTGGCGTTGCCCGACTTCAGGCACAGGCTGGCGGCGTCGATGGTCACGTTCGGACGGGACTCGTAGATGATCCCCACCACGCCCAGCGGCACGCGCATCTTGCCCAGCTGAATACCGGACGGCACATAGCGCATGTCGCGGATCTCGCCGATCGGGTCCGGCAGCGTGGCGACCTGGCGCAGGCCCTCGATCATGTCGTCGATGCGTGCCGGAGTCAGGGCCAGGCGGTCCAGCATGGCTGGCTCCAGACCATTGGCACGGCCATTGGCCAGATCCTGCTCGTTGGCTTCGGTCAGCTGGGCGCGGGCGGCATCCAGGGCATCGGCAGCGGCCAGCAGGGCTTGGTTCTTCTGCGCGGTCGTGGCGCGCGCGACGACGCGCGACGCTTCACGGGCGGCGCGGCCCAGGCGGCTCATATAGTCGAGAACGGACTCGGTCATGATCAAACGCGTCTGCGTGAGGGAAATGCGCAAGTATAGCGGGAGCGCCCCCTCAGCGGCCAGCCACAGCAGCCGGCCGGTCAGCGGCGCACCGCACGTAACGCCAACCCCCTCCCACGCCGCGCCCCATCGGCCAAACGGTGACATCCGCCCATCCCCCGCCCGCTTCTGCCGCCCGAAGGTTGGGTAACCAAATTCGTATCGGCTGGTTACCTTGCAAGCATGGCTCATTGCCCCCGTTGCGATCGCATAGCCAGGGAGGCACGCCAGGGAAGAACAACAAGAGGCGGCCCACCGCCGGAGAACTGCCATGCGCTATCGCACCGATTACAGCGCCCAGGCCCTGACCGCCGCCCCGGCGGCGCTGGAACTGGACGGTTGGCAACTGCACTATCAGGCCTTTTCCTCCAGGGAAGATGACACCCGCCCGCCGGTCCTGCTGCTGGGCGGTGCCTTCCAGAGCTTCCGCTCCTTCGCCAGCGAGGTTTCCGAGCTGCTCGCCGGGCACCCGGTGATCCTCCTCGACCTGCCCAGCCAGGGCGGCAACCTGCAACTGGCGCCCCAGCTGAGCCTGGAAGACCTGGCCGACCTCATCGCCGCCTTCGCCGAAACCCTGCAATTGCCGCCCCTGATGCCGATCGGGTTGTCGTACGGCTCGGCGCTGGCAGCGCTGTTCGCCGCCCGCCACCCGGCGCGCTGTGGTCGCCTGCTGCTAGCCGGCATCACCGCCTTCGGCCGACCCGGCGCCCGCGCCCTGCTGGTCGAAGCCCTGGCGCGCCTGGAGCTGGGCGAGCAGGAGCCCTTCGCCCATGGCGTGCTGACCGGCCTGATCAACCCATTGCGCCTGGGCGATACCGGTGTATCCCCGGTGTTCCGCAAGGCCCTGTTGCGCCAGCTGCAGCGCCTGACACCAGCGGAAATCGAACGCTACCGGCAGAACAGCCAGCGCCTGCTGGCCTTCGGCGGCTTCGAACGTCACCCGCAATGCCCAACCCTGGTGCTGGCCGGCGAGTACGACCACTTCACCCAGCCGTGGGAGCACGCCGAGTTCGCCCATGCATGCGCCGATGCCGAGTTTGCGTTGATCCACGACGCCGACCACCTGGCCCAGTTCGAACGCCGCGATGCCTGTGCGCGGCTCTACAACCCGTTCCTGCTCGGCGAGCCGCTGCCACGCAGCGCCGCCGGCAGCACGCGCTTTCAGCGCCAGCAACTGCTGCACCTGGAGCGCCGCTTCGAAGCGCGCCTGGCGCCGGCCGATCGGCGCGCCGTACTGCGCAACGGCGAGGGCGGCGAATGGCGCTGCGAGCTGGCGGAGCTGGGCTATTTCGGTGGCCTGATCCGCGTCGCGCTGCCGGCGGATCGCCCTGCGCGCGGCTGGAAGCTCGCCGCCGCCGGGCTGCCGGAACTGGATATCCTGCCGCTGCGCTACAGCGGCGACGGACTGGCGTTCATCTTCGCCCACGGCGACCCGCAGGCCAGCGCAGCGCTGGCGGCGATGGTGGTGCCGATGCAGCAGGGGGCGTGTGCGGCTTGACGGTTTGAATGTGGCGATTTCGGAGGCCGGGCTCTTCCCTCTCCCTGAAGGGTGAGGGGACTGGAACGGCATCATGCGAAGCGTCAGCTGCGCAGGCCTGCACCGGATGACTCCTTCTCCCCCTGGGAGAGGGCTGGGGTGAGGGGGAAGCGCGGGCACAAGCGTCCTGCATTGATATTGTTCGCGAGCAAGCTCGCCCCTGCATGCCCCCCGAATAAGCCGCGGCGGCTCTTCGTAGGACCGAGGGGGACGCCTAGTTCTTGCTCGCGAACCGCCCAGCCCCGAACAGTCCCGAACCTAAAGCCGCGCCTCGATCACCCGCACCAGACTCGGCATCCGCCCTTTCGGCAAGCCCAGCCCCACACCGTCCACCTGCGGATCGAGCACGCCCACCCGGCCAAACCCGCAACCAACGAACGCCTGCTCGATTTCCGCCGCGCTGCGGTAATGCAGCGGATAGCCACCCCGCGTCAGCTTGCCGATCAGCCCGACGCCCCAGCGAATCTGCCGGTAGCGCGGGTGTTCGCGCAGGTCGGGATAGAGTTCAGTCAGGTAGGTCGCCTCGGGGAAACGCCGCAGGGCCACGGCCAATCGACGCCAGAAGCCCTCGATCACCGGGCGCTGGAAGTAATTCACCAGCCCCTCGGTAATCACCACCACGGGGCGCTCAGGGTCCAGTCCGGAGAGCAACGCGGCGAGGCTCTGTTCGCCGTCTTCGGCAAGGATATCCACAGCACGCACGCGATGTTTGCCGTCCAGCCAGCCCTGCTCCTGCAGCAACGCCGACTTGCGCGCGGCCATGGGCGGCAGGTCGGCTTCCAGGTAGGTCAGCTGGGGATAGCGCTGACGGAAACGCCGGCCCCGGGGCGACAAACCGCAGGCTATCTCGACCACCTGGGAAACGCCGCGCGACTCGATGGCCTGGGTCAGCCGGGCATCGATCAGCAGGTGACGTTGTAACAGGAAGTCTTCGATATTCAGTCCGAAGCCGACCCGCGCGCCCCAGTTGATCGGCGCCACGCAACCGTGCACCCAGCGGCCGAACGCCGTGGCGAAGGCCGGATCGGCAAGCTGGTGGCGATACCAGACGTAACCGGTGTAGTGCGCGCTGGGGGTAATGTGGGCGCTGTCGGCCCGGATCCGTTCAGCCATGCTTAAGAATCTTGTTGTTATGATTCCCCAGCCTAAGACCGGCCCGAGAACCGCGACAATCCGATGCCCGCCGAACCCAACCTAAGTTTGCCCTGGCCAGGGGCCAATCCCCTGCCGGACGCCTTCTTCAATCGCGATGCCCTGACCGTCGCCCGCGAACTGCTGGGCAAGGTGATCCGCCATCGGGTCGGCGACCTGTGGCTCTCCGCGCGGATCATCGAGACCGAGGCCTATTACCTGGCCGAGAAAGGCAGCCACGCATCGCTCGGTTACACCGAGAAGCGCAAGGCGCTGTTCCTCGATGGCGGGCACATCTACATGTATTACGCGCGTGGCGGCGACTCGCTGAACTTCAGCGCCGGCGGCGCCGGCAATGCCGTACTGATCAAGTCCGGGCACCCCTGGATGGATCGCATCTCCGGTGACGAATCACTGGCCGCCATGCGTCGGCTCAACCCCGCCGCCGACGGCAGCGAGCGCCCGCTGGGCAAGCTGTGCAACGGCCAGACCCTGCTCTGCCGCTCCATGGGCCTGAAAGTGCCGGAGTGGGACGCCCAGCGCTTCGACCCGCAGCGCCTGTTCGTCGACGACCTTGGCGAAACGCCCGCGCACGTTATCCAGGCCGCGCGCCTGGGCATTCCCCACGGCCGCGACGAACACCTGCAGTACCGCTTCGTCGATGCCGCCTTCGCGCCCTTCTGCACGCGCAACCCACTGCGCCGCGGCCAGGTCGAAGGCCATGACTACCACCTGCTCGGAACCCAGGACGCCACCTTCCGATGATCGATCTCGCCGCCTTCAACACCTGGATGGCCACCCATCCGCAATGGCTCGCCCTGGTCCTGTTCCTGGTCGCCTTCCTCGAATGCGCCGCCATCATCGGCATCATCCTGCCCGGCGTGGTGATGCTCTTCGCCATCGCCGTGCTGGCCGGCAGCGGCGCCCTGGGGCTGGGGGAAACCCTGGCATTGGCGTTCCTCGGCGGCCTGCTCGGTGACCTGTCGTCCTACTGGATCGGCCGCCACTTCCACCAGGACATCCGCCGCCTGCCAGTACTGCGCCACCATCCGGAATGGATTGCCAGCGCGGAAGGGTTCTTCCACCGCTATGGCGTGGCGAGCCTGCTGGTGGGCCGCTTCATCGGCGCGCTGCGGCCGTTCCTGCCGATGGTTGCGGGCATGCTGGACATGCCGTTCGGCCGCTTCGTCAGCGTTTCCATCATCGCCGCCGCCGGCTGGTCCATCGCCTACCTGGTGCCTGGCTGGGCCACCGGTGCGGCCATGCGCCTGCCGCTGCCCGAAGGCTTCTGGCCGGAGGCCGGTGTGGTTGCCGCGTGCATCGCAGTGGTGTTCGCCCTGGTGATCCACGCCGAGCTGCGCAAGGAGCGCAATGCTCCGCTGATCGGCGCCGTCGGCTGCTTCGTATTGTTGTTCGCCATGTTGATCGGCTGGCCGCACCTGGACGCCCTGGACAAGGGCCTGATGGCGCTGGTGCAGGAACACCGCCACGCGTGGCTGGACCATGTGATGGTGGCCGTCACCCGCGTCGGCGACTTCCGCACCCAGTTCATCGCCGGTGCGCTGCTGGCGGCGCTGCTGGCCGCCCTGCGACTTTGGCGCCATGCCTTCTTCGCGGCTGGCACCATGGTCGGCACCGCGCTGCTCAACACCGCGCTCAAGCATCTCTTCGGCCGCGCCCGGCCCGAGGTGATCGCCGATCCGCTGTCCGCCTTCAGCATGCCCAGCGGCCACAGTTCGGCGTCCTTCGCCTTCTTCCTGGTACTCGGGGTGCTGGCCAGCCGGGAGAAATCCCCGCGGGTGCGCCTGACCTGGATGCTGCTGGCGGTGATTCCGGCGGCGAGCATTGCGCTGTCCCGCGTCTATCTGGGCGCCCACTGGCCCAGCGACATCATCGCCGGCGCCCTGCTCGGCGCGGCGGTGTGCGCCGCCAGCCTGTGGATAAGCCAGCGCCGCAGCGAGCTGCCGGCCCTGGCGCCGCGCGTCTGGTGGAGCCTGCTGCCGACCGCCATGGTGCTGCTGGCGGTAGCCAGCGCCTGGGGGCTGTCGTCGGCCATTCACCGCTACACACCGCTCTGACCCGGCTTCAGGCCCAGGGGCGCTCGCGCATCAGTTCGGCGCAGCGCAACTGGACGAACTCGCGCAGCTGGGTCACCGCCCGGCTGAGCTGCGCGCGGTGGGTGCAGAACAGGTTCATCGGCGTGGCTTCGCCCAGGTAATCCGCCAGCGCCACCTCCAGCCGGCCGGCACGCACATCGGCCGCCACGTCCAGCCAGGACTTGTAGACCAGCCCCTGCCCCGCCACGGCCCAGCGCCGCACCACGTCGGCGTCGTCACAGAGACGATCGCCGCGCACCGTCACCTCGTGTTGCTTGCGGCTGTCGCTGAAACGCCAGCGCTCGTGGGCTCGGCCGCCCAGCATGTACAGCAGGCAGTTGTGCTTTTGCAGCTCGTCCGGGTGCTGCGGCTTGCCGTGGCGAGCGAAGTACTCGGGCGCGGCGCAGAGCACCCGACGGTTGTCCGGCGCCAGCGGAAGCGCGACAAGGTTCGAGTCCCCCGGCAACCCCAGGCGGAAAGCCACGTCCACCGGTTGCCGGTAGAGATCGGCCTGACGGTCACTGATCAGCAGGCGCAGGTTCATGCGCGGGTGCAGCGCCTGGAATTCGTCCAGCCAGGGCAGCAGCACGTTGCGGCCGAAATCCGAGGGCGCCGATACCTGGAAGTTGCCGGCGATCTCGCTCTTGCCGCCCGCCAGCAACTGACGACCGTCATCCAGGCTTTGCAACGCAGCGCGGGCGTGGGCCAGGTACAGCTCACCCTCGGCGGTCAGGCGCAGGCTGCGGGTCGAGCGGGCGAACAGGCGCACGTCCAGCTCGCTTTCCAGGCGTTTGAGCGCGGCGCTGGCCACGGCTGGCGACAGCTCCAGCTCTCGGGCGGCAGCAGAGAGACTGCCGCGCTCCGCGGTGCGGACGAATATCTGCAGGTCGTCGAAGCGCAGCATTTTCAAAAATCCTTTGAAAGAGACTCTCTACTTACGCGGTTTTTCTTCCCGATGAAAGAGAGCAGCATGCCCTCACCTTCCCTGCCCAACTGGAGATACCCGGATGAGCCTGACCCTGATCGCCATCATTCGCGCCAAGCCCGGCCGCGCCGACAGCCTGCAGGAGCGCCTGCACGGCATGCTCGCGCCGTCCCGCGCCGAGGCCGGCTGCCTGCAGTACGACCTGCACCGCGATATCAAGGACGCCGAGCTGATCTACATGATCGAGCAGTGGCGCGACGAGGATGCCCTGGCCGAGCACGAGGCCAGCCCACACTTCCAGGCCTTCGTGAAGGCCGCCGAACCTGACCTGGCGGAACTCGATATCCGCCTGATGAACCGCATCGACTGACCGTTCAAAGCGAATAGGAATTCCCATGAAAGCCATTGGTTACACCCAGAGCCTGCCCAGCAGCGACGCCAACTCGCTGCTCGACATCCAGCTGCCCGAACCCACGCCCGGCCCGCGCGACCTGCTGGTGGAGGTGCGCGCCGTCTCCGTCAACCCGGTGGACACCAAGGTGCGCCAGCGCGCACAGCCCGCCGAAGGCCAGCACAAGGTGCTCGGCTGGGACGCTAGCGGCGTGGTCCGCGCCGTGGGCAGCGAGGTCAGCCTGTTCAAACCGGGCGACAAGGTCTGGTATGCCGGCGACCTGACCCGCCCCGGCAGCAACGCCGAACTGCAACTGGTCGACGAGCGCATCGTCGGCGCCATGCCGCAGAGCCTGGACTTCGCCCACGCCGCCGCCCTGCCGCTGACCACCATCACCGCCTGGGAACTGCTGTTCGACCGCCTGCAGGTGGCCGCGGGCAGCGCCAGCAAAGGCCAGAGCCTGCTGATCGTCGGCGCGGCCGGCGGCGTCGGTTCGATCCTTACCCAGTTGGCGCGCCAGCTCACCGGCATGACCGTGATCGGCACCGCCTCGCGCCCGGAAACACAGGAATGGGTGCGTAACCTCGGCGCGCACCACGTGATCGACCACCGCAAGCCGCTGAGCGAAGAGCTCAAGCGCATCGGCATCGGCGAAGTCACCCACGTGGCCAGCCTGAACCAGACCGAGCAGCACCTGCCCGAAATCGTCGCCAGCCTGCGCCCGCAGGGCCGCCTGGCGCTGATCGACGACCCGGAGAACCTCGACGTGCGCCTGCTCAAGCAGAAGAGCCTGTCGCTGCACTGGGAGTTCATGTACACCCGCTCGATGTTCCAGACCGACGACATGATCGAACAGCACAAGCTGCTGCAGCGCGTGGCCGGGCTGATCGACAGCGGCGTGCTGAAAACCACCCTGGGCGAGCACTTCGGCAAGATCGACGCCGCCAACCTGCGCCGCGCCCACGCACTGCTGGAGAGCAACACGGCCAAGGGCAAGATCGTACTGGAGGGGTTCTGACCTCAGGCCCCGAGGGGCGTGGACGCAGGGCGGATAACCCGTTCGGGGTTTTCCGCCCTGCGGTCTGCTCCTTGTCGCCGGATACGGAGGTTCGCGAGCAAGAACTAGGCGTCCCCGTCGATCCTACAAAGAGCGCACTGGTGCTTCCGGTTACCTGTAGGAGCGAGCTTGCTCGCGAACCCGGCCGACTCAGTCGTCGGCCTTGGCACCCGCGAGCAACCGGCAAAGCTTCCCGGTGGCATCGAGCATCGCGAAGCTCGGCTTCTCCAGGTTGCGATCCGGCACTACCCAGAGCTGCTTGAGCCGCGTAGCGCTGAGTTGCCGCATGCCGGTCCAACTGCTCAGTTGCTCGTCGCTGGCCGCCAGGATCACTTGCGGATCACGGGCCAGTACGGCCTCCTGCCCCACCTGTGGCGCCGGCAGGTCGAGATCGGCGAACAGGTTGCGGCCACCGCAGACTTCCAGCGCCTCGCTGATGATCTGTCGACCGCCGACGGTGTAGAGCGGGCGGTCCCACACCTGGTAGAACACCCTGAGTGGCTGCTCGCGCCGGTATTGCGCACGCAACTGCGCCATTTGCACATCGAAGGCTTGCGCCAACGCGCGGCCCTTCTCCGCTTGCCCCAGGCGCTCGCCCAATTCGCGGAATTGCCGGGAGATATCGTCCAGACGGTGCGGATCGGCCACGTAGAGCGGAATACCCACGGCCTTCAGGCGCCGCAACTGCGCATCAGGCACCGCGCCAGGCCAGACCAGCAACAGGTCGGGATGCAAGGCGAGAATCTGTTCGAGATTGACCTGACCGTAACGTCCGACGGACGGCAGGCCTTTCAGGGGCTCGGGACGTGGCCCGCCGTCGAGCAGGCCGGCCAGCCGGTCGGCGGCGCCCAGTTCGAGGACCATGTCGGTGAGCGAGGGCGCCAGGCTGATCACCCGCTCTGCCGCCGCCACCGGCAAACCGGCGATCAGCAGGAGCAGGCACAGGAAGCGGCGCATCAGGCCAGTTGGCGCGGCAGGCGATACAGCCAGAGGATGACCAGGCTGGCGAAGCCCAGCAGCAGGACCGGCACACCATGCAGGTCGACCAGCACCGCCAGGGCGCCGATCCAGGCCGGGATACTGCCCACCAGCGCACCACGGCGCTGCGCGGCACCCAGTGCCTGCCAGGCCGCAGGCTCGTCCGCGCCATCGCGAGCCTTACCGGTAGCGATCAGTGCGTGCTTGTAGCGACGGAACAACGGCAGGGTGAGGAACATCGACACCAGGCCGACGACGAACACCGGCGTGGCCAGCTTGTCCGAGAACGGCGCATCGCCCACCAGCGCCAGCATCAGGTGCTGCGGTGCCAGTGCGAGCGCCAGCAGCAGCCACCAGATCAGATTCAGCCGGCGCCGGGCAGCGGCGCGATTCACGACGCGGAGACCTCGGCCTCGGCTTCGCCCTGATGCATATTGCCCAGCATATGGCCCAGCTTGCCTGCCTTGGTCTGCAGGTAGCGCTTGTTGTGCGGGTTCAGGCCCTTGTGCAGCGGCACCCGCTCGGCGACGGTCAGGCCATATCCTTCCAGCGCCTTGACCTTGCGCGGATTGTTGGTCATCAGCTTCAGCGAGCAGACGCCCAGGTGCTTGAGCATCGGCAGGCACATGGCGTAGTCGCGCTGGTCGGCGCCGAAGCCCAGTGCCAGGTTGGCCTCCACGGTATCGGCGCCCTCATCCTGCAGAGCATAAGCGCGGATCTTGTTGATCAGGCCGATGCCACGGCCTTCCTGACGCAGGTACAGCAGCACGCCGCGGCCTTCCTTGGCGATGGCCGACAGTGCACCCTCGAGCTGGAAACCGCAGTCGCAGCGCAGGCTGAACAGCGCATCGCCGGTGAGGCATTCGGAATGCAGACGCCCCAGCACCGGCTGGCCGTCATCGAGCTTGCCCATGGTCAGGGCGACGTGTTCCTTGCCGGTTTCCTCGTCGAGGAAGCCATGCATGGTGAATTCGCCGAAGGGGGTGGGCAGCTTGGAGGCGGCGACGAAAACGACAGACACCGGAAACTCCTGAAAGATTTATCTAAGGAAGGAGGACCGGCATTGTAGCAGCAGCGCCGGCCGCACCGTCATTGCGAATTCTGCAAGATAAGCATCGATGCGGTTGATAGAAGCCCTGCCGTCAGTGCTTGGCCTGGATGTACATCATGCCCTGTTCCTCCCGCCAGCCGACGCGGTTGAGGAAGCTCATGCCCAGGAGAATCTCGGTGGGGTAATCGCCTTCGACCACCGCCGCCTCGACGCCCAGCAACTCGATACCGCCCAGCTTCACGCTGTTGAGCATCACCCGCCAGCTCCTGACGGTGCCGCTGGCCGTGGAGACCATCATCGGCGTACCGCTGGCGCGGTAATCGATCCCCAGGCGCCGGGCCTCGCCTTCGTTCATGGCGATAGAGGTGGCGCCGGTATCCACCAGGAACTGCGCGTTCTGGTTGTTGATGGTGCCCGCCACCCAATAGTGGCCGCCGGTGCCGCGGGCGATACTCATCTCGGTGCGGGCGGAGGGCGCGGCATAGCCGCCGCTGTTGTACTCGCGGCTCAGCTCATAGGTCTGCTCGACCCCGCCGATACGCAGTACCGCCTTGTGGCTGTCGGCGCTGACCACCTGTACGCCTTCCGGGCCGCTCTGGCCGACTTTCACCAGCTTGCGCTGGCCGTCGATATTGAGCACCGCAGCACCGGGGAACAGACCGACCACCTGCACCTGCGGGGCTGCCACGGCAGCGATGGAACACAGGGACAGGCAGATCAGGGCGGACAGGCGCATTCGATCACTCCTTGGGCGGCAGCAGTGGTTTCAGCGGGGCGTAGGGCCAGTGCCAGCGAGCAAAGATGCGCTCCAGCTCGCCGCTGCGGTAAAGCGCCTGCATGCGCGAATCGTAGAGCTTCGCCAGCGCCCGCCCGCGGTCGTTGTTGGCGAAGCCAAGATACAGCGGAATCGAGCCGACATCGGTGATGTGGTAGACGCTGGCGTCGACACCCTTGGCCTCGATCATCTCTTCCAGCTCGGGGCGGGCATCGATGAAGTAGTCGATGCGGTGGCCATCGAGCATCGGCAGCGCCGAGCTGCGCCGCTGCAATTCATTGCGCTGCTTCAGGTGATCGAGATAGCGGTCGAAGGCGTAGCCGCGCATCCAGGCCAAGCGGTAGCGATCCAGCGTGGCGAGCGTCGGTTGGGGAGAAGTGTTCAGGCCCAGCGCACCGATGGGGTCGACGTCGTAAGGCCAGCGCGGATAGATGATGTTGTCGATTTCGTGGCGGTAGGAACCGACCCAGGCATCCGCCTCGGCGCGCTGCACCAGCCCGACCGAGCGGACGTAGGGCTCGCTGCGCAGTTTCAGGCGTACGCCTTCTGGCTCGTAGATGGCCCGCAACAGGTCCCAGGCCAGGCCACGACCGTCAGCCTGGGTGTAGTTGACCCAGACCTCGCTGACCACCTGGATTTCCCCGGGAACACCCGCAAGCGTCCGGGCGGGCTTGTCAGCAGCCGCGGCCGCGGGCACGGCCATCGACAGGAACGCCACCGGCAGCCAGCACAGGCACAGGAGCAGGCACAACAGTCGGCGCATCGAACGTCCTCAGATCAGCCAGTGGGCCCAACCCCATGTCAGGCCTTGCATCACCAGCCAGGCGAAAACGCCGGCCAGCACATCGTCCAGCATGATGCCGACGCCGCCATGGACGTTGCGGTCGATCCAGCTGATCGGCCAGGGCTTGGCGATGTCGATGATGCGGAACACCGCGAAGCCGACCAGCAGCCACCACCAGCCTTCCGGCACCAGCCAGAGGGTGATCCACATGCCGACCATCTCGTCCCAGACGATGCCTTCGTGATCGTGCACGCGCAGGTCGTCGGCGACCTTGCCGCACAGCCAGAAGCCGAACAACATGGTGACGCCCAGCATCAGCCAGTAACCCCAGTCCGGCAGCATCTGCCAGAGTGGTATGAAGGGTAGCGCAACCAGCGAACCCCAGGTGCCCGGCGCCTTCGGCAGGGTGCCCGAGCCGAAGCCGAAGGCCAGGAAATGCCAGGGATTGCGCCATACCGAATGGGGCACGGGTTGGGCCGGGGCCTGGTTGGGGTGTTCTGTCACGGTCACTCCATGAAATGCAGGTAGCCGCCCTGACGCGGCGTGATATCGGCACCGTTGCCGTCGAGCACGCACACGCCCGAACCGGCTTCCACCCTACCGACCACGCACAGCAGCGGCCAGTTCGCCGAAAGCACCGACAGGTGCTCAGGCGGCAGCGTGAAGGCCAGGACATAGTCGTCGCCAGCGCCCAGTTTGAGCTGCAATGCCCGCTCGGCGCCCAGCAGGGCTTCCAGCGCGGGGCTGGGCGGCAGCTTTTCAGCCTCGACGACCAGCGCTACGCCCGAAGCACGGGCGATATGCCCGCAGTCGGCCAGCAGCCCATCGGAAATATCCAGCGCCGCCGACGCCTTGCCACGCAACGCCTGGCCGAAGTCCAGCTGCGGTTGCGGCGACCAGTAGCGCGCCAGCAGCGGCTCGGCGACGGACGGCTCGGCGGTCATCTCGCCCAGCACCAGCGGCAATGCCCCGCCCGCCTCGCCCAGCGGGCCGCCGACACAGAGCAGGTCACCGGGACGCGCACCGGCACGGGTCAGCGCCTGCCCGGCGGGCACGCCGCCGAACACGGTGACGGTCATCGCCAGCGGCCCACGGGTGGTATCGCCGCCGATCAGTGCCAGCGAGCACTCCTGCGCCTTCTGGTTCAAACCACGGGCAAAGCCCTCCAGCCAGGCCGGATCGGCCTCGGGCAGGGTCAGGGCGAGGGTGAAGCCGATGGGCGAAGCGCCCATGGCCGCCAGGTCGCTGGCAGACACCGCCAGGGCACGCTGGCCGAGCAGGAAGGGATCGCAGACGGTGGGAAAATGCACACCGACCACGAGCGTGTCGGTGGAAATCGCCAACTGTTCGCCGGCGCGGGGCGCCAGGAGCGCGCAGTCGTCGCCGATCCCCAGAGCCACTGCCTCGCCGCCGGCCGCACAGGCGGCCGAGGCGAAGTAGCGACGGATCAGCTCGAACTCACCCATGCTCAGAACCTGTTCAGGATCTGTAGCGAGAGGCCGTCAGCGGAGCGAAGAGCAGCGCAGGAACCGGAGTTTATGAGCCATAAATGAGGCTTCCGAGCAGCGCATGAGCTCCGATCACGGTCTCGCAGTAGGATCATGGGCAGGTTCTCAGCGCTTGGCGCCCCGAAGTTCGGCGGCGCGCAGGCGCGGAGCGAGCTTGTCCAGCACGCCGTTGACGAACTTGTGTCCGTCCGTGGCGCCGAAGGTCTTGGCCAGCTCGATGCCTTCGTTGATGACGACCTTGTACGGCACGTCCAGGCGATTGCGCAGCTCGTAGGTGGCCAGGCGCAGGATGGCCAGCTCCACCGGGTCGATCTCTTCCAGCGCACGGTCCAGGCAAGGCGTGAATTCCTCGTCCAGATCGGTCTTCAGGCGCGGCACGCCGTGCAGGATCTCGTGGAAGTAGGCGCCGTCGACATCGCTGAAATCGTTGTCGGTACGGAAGGTCGCCTCGATCTCGTTGAGCGGCTGGCCAGCCATCTGCCAGGAATACAGGGCCTGCACCGCGAGGCTGCGGGCCTTGCGACGCATGGCGATCTTGTTCGGCTTGGCGGGCTTGGCCGGGGTGTTGCCGTCCTGGGTGCTCACTTGGCCTCCAGCTGCGACAGCAGGCTCACCATTTCCAGGGCGGACAGGGCTGCCTCGGCGCCTTTGTTGCCGGCCTTGGTGCCGGAGCGCTCGATGGCTTGTTCGATGGAGTCGACAGTCAGGACGCCGAAGGCGACCGGCACGCCGAACTGCAGGGAAACCTGCGCCAGGCCCTTGGTGCACTCACCGGCAACGTATTCAAAGTGCGGGGTACCGCCACGGATCACCGCACCGAGGGCGATGATGGCGTCGAACTCGCCGCGCTGGGCGACTTTCTGCGCCACCAGCGGGATTTCGAAGGCGCCCGGAGCACGGATCACGGTGATGTCGCTCTGGGCAACGCCGTGGCGCACCAGCGCGTCAATGGCGCCTTCCACCAGGCTTTCCACCACGAAGCTGTTGAAGCGGCCAACCACCAGGGCGAAGCGGCCTTTGGGGGCGATGAAGGTACCTTCGATGGTCTTCAGGGTCATGGACAAGTCTCACTGTTAAAGAGCCGGAGCGTCAGCGTGACGCTCCGCAAATAGGGTAGAAGAACGGCACCGCCGTGCCAGGGCACGGCGGCGAGGTTCATTCGGGTAGTCCTGAGCGCGTCGCGAGCGCAGGTCCGGCAAGGCGGAAGTCGCCGAAAAAGCGCAGTTTACTGAAGTAAATGAGCATTTTGAGGCGGCTTCCAACGCGGCCTGACCAAGCGCAGCAGCGATCAGGGCTGCCCGTCAGCGGGCAGATATTCTACTACTTCCAGGTCGAAGCCGGATATCGCATTGAAGCGCATCGGTGCCGACATCAGGCGCATCTTGCGCACGCCCAGGTCGCGCAGGATCTGCGAACCGGCACCCACGGTGCTGTAGGTGGTGGTCGGTTTCTGCGCGGGCGCCGGGGTATTGGTGATCTCGCGGACGTGCGCCAGCAGGTCGTCGCCGCCAACCTGGTGGCCCAGCAGCAGGACCACGCCGGTGCCGGCCTCGGCTACCTTGGCCATGGCCGCACGCAAGCTCCAGCGGCCCGCCTGGTTGACCATCAGCAGGTCGCGCAGCGGGTCGGGGTTGTGCACGCGCACCAGGGTCGGCTCTTCCGCGCAGACCTTGCCCAGGGTCAGCGCCAGGTGCACGTCGCCTTCCACGGAGTCGCGGTAGGTGATCAGGTTGAACTGGCCCAGCTCGGTATCCAGCGGCTGCTCGGCGAGGCGCTCGACGGTGCGCTCGTGGATCAGGCGGTAGTGGATCAGGTCGGCGATGGTGCCGATCTTGATGCCGTGCTGCTGGGCGAACTCTTCCAGTTCCGGGCGACGGGCCATGGTGCCGTCGTCGTTCATGATCTCGCAGATCACCCCGGACGGCTCGAAGCCGGCCATGCGCGCCAGGTCGCAGGCGGCTTCGGTGTGGCCGGCGCGAGCCAGCACGCCACCGGGCTGGGACATCAGCGGGAAGATGTGGCCGGGGCTGACGATGTCGGCAGCGACGGCGTTCTTCGCCGCGGCAGCCTGCACGGTGCGGGCGCGGTCGGCGGCGGAGATGCCGGTGGTGACGCCTTCGGCGGCCTCGATGGAGACGGTGAACTTGGTGCCGAAGCCGGAACCGTTGCGCTGCACCATCAGCGGGAGCCCCAAGCGCTCGCAGCGCTCACGGGTCATCGGCATGCAGATCAGGCCGCGGGCAAAGCGGGCCATGAAGTTGATGTCTTCGGTGCGGACACACTCGGAGGCGATGATCAGGTCGCCCTCGTTCTCGCGGTCCTCGTCATCCATGAGGATGACCATCTTGCCCTGACGCATGTCGTCGAGCAGTTCTTCAATGCTGTTGAGTGCCATACGGGGACGAGCCTTTTCAGTGTTTCAGGAAGCCGTTGTCGGCCAGGAATGCTTCGGTGATGCCGCCGGCGCCGGCGCTGGGTTCAGCCGCCTTGTCGCCGAGCAGCAGGCGCTCCAGGTAGCGCGCCAGCAGGTCCACTTCGAGGTTGACCAGGCGGCCACCGCGGTAGTCGGCCATGATCGTCTCCTGCACGGTGTGCGGGACGATGGTCAGTTCGAACTCGGCGCCGTTGACCGCGTTCACCGTCAGGCTGGTGCCGTCCACGGTGATCGAGCCCTTGAGCGCGATGTACTTGGCCAGCTCGCGCGGTGCGCGCACGGTGAACTGGATGGCGCGGGCGTTTTCCTCGCGCTTGACGATCTCGCCGACGCCGTCGACGTGGCCGCTGACCAGGTGGCCGCCCAGGCGGGTGGTCGGGGTCAGGGCCTTTTCCAGGTTCACCCGGCTGCCGATCTTGAGCTGCGCGAACGCGGTGCGCGCCAGGGTCTCGCGGCTGACGTCGGCCCAGAAGCCGTCGCCGGGCAGCTCGACCGCAGTCAGGCAGATGCCGTTGACGGCGATGCTGTCGCCCAGCTTGACGTCGCCGAGGTCGAGCTTGCCGGTCTTCACGTACAGGCGCACGTCACCGCCTTTCGGGGTGATGGATGCGATGGCTCCGATGGATTCGATTATGCCGGTGAACATGTTGCCTCCCACACGGAGAAGGCAGCCGGCCGACAGGCCCGCGAAGCCAACAGGGAAAGGTATTGCATGAGGCGAACTCCTGTTTTTCGTTAGAAAACAGGGCGTATCGGATCGAAGGGACTTCTCGGACGCGCGCAGGCACGCCCCGATGGCTATCCCGTTCTCTCTTCATCCGGACTATGACCGTCGGCCCCGGAATCACACCGGGTCTGCTGACCCTGGCCATCCGGCGAACCGGTCTGGACAGGCGCTCGCGGGCTAGACGCATTGCGCGTCATTACCGCCGGTGGGGACTTGCACCCCGCCCTGAGAACGTCAATCGCGGTCGTTACAGCGTCGACCGCGTGTGGCGTTTTACCACAGGCCGGCGCAAGTCGGAAGCTTCCTATTGATCACTGCGCGTCCGCCGACTGGCCGGCGAGGGCTACGCCGGCGCGCCATCACAGCGGTCTGGCGGTGACCAGCCAGTCGTCACCCACGGCGCGGATGTCGACGATCTTCAGCTCGCGGGATTCGCTCATGCGCTCCAGCGGCAACTCCAGCAGCGGCCGCGCGGAGGAGCCGAGCAGCTTGGGCGCCATGAAGATGTTGTACTCGTCCACCAACCCGAGGCGAGCGAAGGCGCCGGCCAGCCGTGGCCCGGCTTCCACCAGCACTTCGTTGACGCCACGGCGGCCGAGCTCGCTCAGCAGTGCCAGCAGGTCGACCTGGCCGTCGAGGCCGGCAAGGTTGAGCAGTTCGTGGCCGACCACCGCGTAGTTCGGGTCGTCCTGGGTGCTCACCACCAGCGCCGGACCGGCCTGGAAGAAAGTAGCGGTCAGCGGCACCCGCAGGCGCCCGTCGATCAGCACGCGCAGCGGCTGGCGCTGCGAGGCCTGCTCGGTCTGCTCGGCGTCCAGGCCCAACTCATCCGGGCGTACGGTCAGACGGGCGTCGTCGGTCAGCACGGTATCGGCGCCGGAGAGCACTACGCTGGCCTGCGCGCGCAGGCGCTGCACGGCGCGGCGAGCGGCCGGGCCGGTGATCCACTGGCTCTCGCCGCTGGCCATGGCGGTGCGGCCGTCCAGGCTCATCGCCAGCTTCACGCGGACGAAGGGCAGGCCGGTCTCCATGCGCTTGAGGAAGCCCTGGTTGAGGGCGCGGGCTTCGTTTTCCAGCACGCCGGAGCGCACCTCGATACCGGCTTCGGCAAGGCGCCGCATGCCGCTGCCCGCGACCTGCGGGTTCGGGTCCTGCATGGCCGCGACCACGCGGGCGAGGCCGGCGCCGATCAAGGCGTCGGCGCAGGGCGGCGTACGACCGAAGTGGCTGCAGGGTTCCAGGGTGACGTAGGCGGTGGCGCCACGGGCCTTGTCGCCGGCCCGGCGTAGGGCGTGGACCTCGGCGTGAGGCTCGCCGGCGCGCACATGCCAGCCTTCGCCGACGACTTCGCCATCGCGGACGATGACGCAGCCGACGCGAGGGTTGGGATGGGTCGTGTACCAGCCCTTGCGGGCCAGCTCGATGGCGCGGGCCATCCAGGCTTCATCCGGGCAGTTCACGGAATCGACGCCGCTCATTCTTTCGCCGGCTCCCGGGCCAGGCGCTCGATTTCCTCGCGGAACTCGTTGAGGTCCTGGAAGCGGCGGTAGACCGAGGCGAAGCGGATGTAGGCGACTTCATCGAGCTTCTGCAGCTCGGCCATCACCAGCTCGCCCAGCACCCGCGACTTGATCTCGCGCTCGCCGGTGGCGCGCAGCTTGTGCTTGATGTGCGCCAGCGCCTCTTCCAGCCGCTCGATGCTCACCGGGCGCTTCTCCAGCGCGCGCTGCATGCCGGCGCGCAGCTTGTCCTCGTCGAAAGGTTGGCGGCTGCCGTCCTGTTTGATCAGGCGCGGCATGACCAGCTCGGCGGTCTCGAAGGTGGTGAAACGCTCGCCGCAGGCCAGGCACTCGCGGCGCCGGCGGACCTGGTCGCCCTCGGCGACCAGGCGCGAATCGATGACTTTGGTGTCGTGGGCGCCGCAGAAAGGACAATGCATGGCGAGTCTTGGGCAGTCTTGTCGGAGGAAGAGGTAAGGGGCCATGGTAGCGCATCGCCTGGCCGAAGAAACCCTGCTCCCCGCAGACAAGCCGCAGGCATTACGCTATATAAGCGCCCGCCTGGAATCTGCCGCGATGGAGCCCGCCATGTACACCCGCCTGCTCTGCTTGTCCCTCACCGCCCTGCTGGCCGCCTGCGCCAGCGAAAAACCCGTGCCCGCCGCTGCGCCGGCGCCCGCACCGAAGAACTCGGCGCCTGCCGCACTGGAACCGGTGCCGGCGCACATGCGTGCCCTCTCCGGCCAGCTCAGCAGCTCCCAGGGCTACCTGCCGGCGGGTAGTGAAGTGGAAGTCGCGCTGCTGGTGATCGACGAGCGCGACCGTCCGCAACAACTGCTTTCCAGCGAGAAGCTCATCGCCAACGGCCAGGCGCTGCCCTTCCGGCTGATCTTCAATCCGCAGTCCTTCCCGGCCAATGCCCGCGTGGAACTGCATGGCCGCGTCTCGCAGTCCGGCCAACTGGCCTGGCGCCTGCCGCCGGTGCGCATCACCCAACCGGAAACCCGCGCTCTGGGCGAACTGCGGCTGGAGCGCGCACCGTGACGCCACCGTTTTCCCTGCAACAGGCCCTGGGCGAACTGCTCGGCGACGCACGCCTGTGCGCAGAACGCCTGCCGGGTACCGACATCGACCTGTGGCTGATCGATGCGAACAACATGGACCGCGAGTTCAGCCCCGACGAGACCCGGCGCATCCTCGAAGAGCCGCCCTACTGGTGCTTCTGCTGGGCCAGCGGCCTGGTGCTGGCGCACTGGTTGGCCGAGAAACCCGAATGGGTGCGGGGCAAGCGCGTGCTGGACTTCGGCGCGGGCTCGGGCATCGCCGCCATCGCCGCCGCCAAGGCCGGTGCCGCCGAGGTAGTGGCCTGCGACCTCGACCCGCTGGCGCTGGACGCCTGCCGCGCCAACGCCGAGCTCAATGGCGTGGAGCTGACCTACTCGGCGGATTTCTTCCAGGAAGAGGACCGCTTTGATCTGATCATCGTCGCCGACGTGCTCTACGACCGCGCCAACCTGCCGCTGCTGGACGAGTTCCTCAGCCGCGGCCGCGAAGCCCTGGTGGCGGATTCGCGGGTCCGCGACTTCAGCCATCCGCTGTACCAGCGCCTGGGCATACTCGACGGTTGCACCTGGCCGGACCTGGCCGAGCCGGCCGAATTCCGCCATGTAAGCCTGTATCACGCACGCCGCGGGTGACATCGGCACGCTGGGGCCTTCCCGGCCGTATCACCGTCCCATATTGCTCCTGAAGGGAATTACGCTGCCCGACCGGGCGGGTTGTTTCCGTCAGGCAGCGCCCCCACTTATAGTGGCAACCACCTTCATCGCCCCACTCGATTCGAGATTTCCCATGAGCGATACGCCCTACATCTTCGACGCCAGCATCGCTAACTTCGATCAGGTCGTCATCGAGAACTCCTTCCACAAGCCGGTGCTGGTCGACTTCTGGGCCGACTGGTGCGCCCCGTGCAAGGCGCTGATGCCGCTGCTGGCGCAGATCACCGAGTCGTACCAGGGCGAGCTGCTGCTGGCCAAGGTCAACTGCGACGTCGAGCAGGACATCGTGATGCGCTTCGGCATCCGCAGCCTGCCCACCGTGGTGCTGTTCAAGGACGGCCAGCCGGTGGACGGCTTCGCCGGTGCGCAGCCGGAATCGGCGATCCGCCAGATGCTGGAGCAGCACGTCCAGCCGCCCGCCCCGGCCGCCGGCAACCCGCTGGAGCTGGCGCAGGCAGCCTTCAACGAAGGCCGTTTCGCCGAGGCCGAAGCGCAGCTCAAAGTCCTGTTGGGCGAAGACAACAGCAACGCTGCGGCGCTGATCCTCTACGCCCGCTGCCTCGCCGAGCGCGGTGAGTTGGGTGAAGCCGAAACCGTGCTCGACGCGGTGAAGAGCGACGACCACAAGCAGGCGCTGGCCGCCGCCAAGGCCCAGCTGACCTTTTTGCGCCAGGCTGCCGACCTGCCCGACGCCGCTACCCTGAAGACCCGCCTGGCCGCTGACGCCAACGACGACGAAGCCACCTACCAGCTGGCCGTGCAGCAACTGGCGCGCCAGCAGTACGAGGCGGCACTGGATGCCCTGCTCAAGCTCTTCGCGCGCAACCGCGGCTACGGCGAGGACCTGCCGCGCAAGACGCTGGTCCAGGTGTTCGACCTGCTGGGCAACGATCACCCGCTGGTGATCGCCTACCGCCGCAAGCTGGCGAATCTGCTGTATTGATGAAAAGGGCGCCGCGAGGCGCCTTTTCTTTCTGTAGTCTCCCGGCTACTCATCTGCCCAGGTGAAGACCTGCACGCCATCGCGCACCTCGATCTTCACCTGCGGGCTGTGCCGCAGGCGCACTAGCAATCCCTTCGCCGCTCCCGTGCTGCCCGCCAGCGCTTCCAGCTCATCCATCAACTCCGGCCCTTCCGTGCTGCCGCTGCGGCGCAACAGGTCCTGCGCGGCCAGCCATAGCTTGTCCGCCGGGCCAGCAGCCGCTGGCTGAGCGGTAACCGGCGCGGACGGCACAACGGCCGCCACCGGCAGGCTCTGCGCCAGCCGGGCCCAGTCGGCGTCATCCATCTCCACAGTCAGGTCCACCGGCCAGTCGCCGATGGTGCCCTTGATTCTCAGCATCGCCCTTCTCCTCACGCGGTTTCGCGCATGCTCCCACGGCATCGGCGCCACGCCAAACGCACGCTAAGCTGGCCTTAATTTTTCATCTGTTATAACGTAACAAAATCATTCATCAGACCGGAGTCTCCCATGCGCCCCCTGCTCCTCGCTGTCGCCCTGCTGCCCCTCGCGGCCCAAGCCCACGACGAACATGAACACGGCAGCCTCGGCAAGCACGAGCATGGCGTCGCCCAGCTCAACGTTGCCCTCGACGGCAAGACCCTGGAACTGCAGGTGGACAGCCCGGCGATGAACTTCGTCGGCTTCGAGCATGCCGCCACCAGCGACGCCGACAAGGCCACGGTCGCCACCGTGCAGGCCCAGCTCAAGCAACCGCTGCAACTGCTTGCCCTGCCCGCCTCGGCCAAGTGCAGCGTGCAGTCGGTGGAGCTTTCCAGCCCGCTGTTCGGCGATGCGCCCAAGGCAGAAGAGCATGACCATGACGACGGCGACCATGACGAACACGAAGGCCACCACCACGCCGATATCGACGCCCACTACCAGCTGACCTGCGCCCAACCGCAGGACCTGGCCACTCTCGACTTCGCGCCGCTGTTCAAGCGCTTCCCGGCGACCCAGAAGATTCAGGTACAACTGATCGGCCCGAGCGGCCAGCAAGGTGCAGAATTGACCGCCGCCAACCCGACCCTGAACTTCTGATCACGACGCGCTGAGATGACCGCATTGCTCGCACTCGACAACCTCGGCTTCGCCTGGCCCGGCCAGGCGGAGCTGCTGGACATTCCCGCCTTCACCCTGGCCCGCGGCGAAACCCTGTTCCTCAAGGGGCCCTCCGGCAGCGGCAAGACCACCCTGCTCGGCCTGCTCGGCGGTGTGCAGCGCCCGCAGCGCGGCAGCGTGAAGCTGCTGGGCGAGGACATCGCGCAGATGAAGTCGGCGCGCCGCGATCATTTCCGCGTCGACCACACCGGCTACATCTTCCAGCAGTTCAACCTGCTGCCATTTCTCTCGGTCCGCGAGAACGTCGAACTGCCCTGTCATTTCTCCCACAGCCGCGCCGAACGGGCCACCTTGCGCCATGGTAGCGTGACCAAGGCTGCCGAGGCACTGCTCAAGCACCTGGGGCTGGGCGAGGCGACGCTGATCGAGCGCCGCGCCGACAGCCTGTCCATCGGCCAGCAGCAGCGCGTCGCCGCTGCCCGAGCGCTGATCGGCCAGCCGGAACTGGTGATCGCCGACGAGCCCACCTCGGCACTGGACGCCGACGCCCGCGAAGCCTTCCTCCAGTTGCTGTTCGCCGAATGCCGCGAGGCCGGAGCCAGCCTGCTGTTCGTCAGCCATGACCAGAGCCTGGCGCCGCTGTTCGACCGCAGCGTCTCGCTCGCCGACCTCAACCGCGCCGCCCGCGCCCCGGGAATCTGAGCATGTACCTGTTGCGCCTGGCGCTCGCCAGCCTCTCCAACCGTCGCTTCACCGCGCTGCTGACCATCTTCGCCATCGCCCTCTCCGCCTGCCTGCTGCTGGCGGTGGAGCGCGTACGCACCGAGGCCAAGGCCAGCTTCGCCAGCACCATCTCCGGCACCGACCTGATCGTCGGCGCCCGCTCCGGTTCGGTGAACCTGCTGCTCTACTCGGTGTTCCGCATCGGCAACGCCACCAACAACATCCGCTGGCAAAGCTACGAAACCGTCACCCACAGCCCCCTGGTGAAGTGGGCGATCCCGATTTCCCTGGGCGACTCGCACCGCGGCTACCGCGTCATGGGGACCGACACCGGCTATTTCGAGCACTACCGCTTCGGCCGCGGGCAGATGCTGGAACTGTCCGAAGGCCGGCCGTTCGGCCAGGACCTGTTCGACGTGGTGCTCGGTGCCGAAGTGGCCCAAGCGCTGCACTACAAGCTGGGTGACAAGATCGTCCTGGCCCACGGCGTCAGCACCATCAGCCTGGTGCAGCACGACGACAAGCCGTTCACCGTGGTCGGCATCCTCAAGCGCACCGGCACTCCGGTGGACCGCACCCTGCACATTTCCCTGCAGGGCATGGAAGCGTTGCACGTCGACTGGAAGAACGGCGTACCGGCCCGTGGCGCCGGGCGTATCAGCGAGGACCAGGCGCGGACGATGGACCTGCAGCCCAAGGCCATCACCGCCTTCCTGCTGGGCCTCAAGAGCAAGGTCGCCACCTTCACCCTGCAGCGGCAGATCAACGAATACGACGGCGAGCCGCTGATGGCGATTCTCCCCGGCGTGGCGTTGCAGGAACTCTGGGGGTTGATGGGCACGGCGGAGAAGGCACTGTTCGTGGTCTCGCTGTTCGTCGTACTGACAGGCCTGATCGGCATGCTCACGGCCATTCTCACCAGCCTCAACGAGCGCCGCCGGGAAATGGCCATCCTGCGCTCGGTGGGCGCACGCCCCTGGCACATCTTCAGCCTGCTGGTGGCCGAAGCCTTTGCCCTGGCGCTGGCCGGCGTGACGCTGGGCGTCGGGCTGCTGTATGCCGGCGTCGCCGGCAGCCAGGCCTACGTGCAGGCGAACTACGGCATCTTCCTGCCACTGGCGCTGCCCAGCGCCTATGAATGGTCGCTGCTGGGCGGCATACTTCTGGCCGCGCTGCTGATCGGCTGTGTGCCGGCGTGGCGTGCCTATCGGCAATCGCTGGCCGATGGCCTGTCGATCCGCCTCTGAGCCAGCCCCTTACAGAGAAGTCCCATGCGCCGTCTGCTATTCCTGCTGCTGATGCTCACCAGCGCCGCCGTCTGGGCGGCGCCGCGCGAGCTGACCTGGCCCGAGCTGATCCCCGAGGGCGCGCCGCCGCCTCCACCGCCCGTGCCGCTGCATGACATGTCCAAGCTCTCCGACGTGCTCAACGCCGAGAGCGGCCCGGCGGTGAAGCAACAGACACCCGACGCCCCGGTGGTCAAGGCGCTGGATGGCCAGCAGGTGAAGATGCCCGGCTACATCGTGCCGCTGGAAGTCGAGGAAGACGGCCAGACCGTCCGCGACTTCCTGCTGGTGCCCTACTACGGCGCGTGCATCCACGTGCCACCGCCGCCGTCCAACCAGATCGTCTATGTTCGAGGCGGCAAGGGTGTAAAAGTCGACGAGCTTTACCAACCGTTCTGGATCATCGGCACGCTGAGCGTGAAAGCGGTGGAGAGCGACCTCGCCGAGGCCGGCTACCAGATGCAGGCCAGCAGCATCGAACCCTACGAATACACCGGGCAGTGACGACCGTGCGGCATCTTGCCGCACGCCTTTGCCATGGGAAGCTTGGGGTCTTTATTGAGCCAAATCAAAAGAGCGCTTTTAGCGCTCTCTACTATTCTGAGCACCAACACTTATACCAAAGAGATATTGGAGCTCATCATGCGTAAGTCCTGGCTCACCGCCTCGCTTCTCTCACTCGCCGTCGCAGCACCGATCGCAGCCCAGGCCGCCGACATCCGTGGCCACCAGGCTGGCGACTTCCTCGTCCGCGGCGGTATCGCCACCGTTGCGCCGGACGATAGCAGCAGCGCCCTCAAGTTCGATGGCGTAAAAGCCAGCGGCACCAAGGCCACCGTCGATAGCGACACCCAATTGGGTCTGACCTTCGCCTACCTGCTCACCGACAAGATCGGCGTGGAGCTGGTCGCCGCTACTCCGTTCAAGCATCAGGTCGATGTAAAAGGCCTGGGCGGCGGTCTCGATGGCAAGCTCGCCGACATCAAGCAGCTGCCGCCGACCGTGCTCCTGCAGTACTACCCCATGGGTGGTACCAACTCGGCCTTCCAGCCTTACGGCGGACTCGGCGTCAACTACACCACCTTCTTCGACGAAGACCTCACCGGTGCTCGCAAGGACCAGGGCTTCAGCAACCTGAAGCTGCAGGACTCCTGGGGCCTGGCCGCTGAACTGGGCATGGACTACATGCTCAACGAGCACGCCTTCGTCAACGCCGCGGTCTGGTATATGGACATCGACACCAAGGCCAGTGTCGACGGCCCGTCCGCACTGGGCATCCAGAAAACCAAGGTCGATGTCGACGTCGACCCCTGGGTTTACATGGTTGGTTTCGGCTACCGTTTCTAACGGAGCAAACATGAAAAGGCGCCCAAGGGCGCCTTTTTCATTTTCAGGGAACCGGTATGTATCTCGAACTCAAAGCACTGCACGTCAGCCTCGCCATCATCAGCACCGCCCTTTTCCTGTTGCGGCTGGGACTGAGCTGGTGGGGCAAACGGCCCTCGGGCTGGCAGCGCGGCCTGCCTCACCTGATCGACACCCTGCTGCTGCTCAGCGCCCTGGGCCTGGTGCACCTGGCGATGCCCTGGCCGCTGCCGGTCTGGCTGCAGGTGAAGATCGGCCTGCTGGTGCTCTATATCCTGCTCGCAGCCTTCGCCCTGCGCAGTACCTCGCGGGCACCCAAGGCAGTCTTCAGCGTGCTCGCCCTGAGTTCGCTGGCAGGCGTTTTCTTCCTGGCAATCAACAAACCCTGGTGGTGATCAGCTGGGCCAGGCCTTCGGCCAGCGGCGTCGGCTCATCCAGGCGATAGCGCGCCAGCAGGCGGCGGTTGTCGGCGCGGGAATGGCGGATATCGCCGTGGCGCGCCGGCTGGTAGGTGACTGGCGGCAGGCCGCCGGTGAGTTTGCCAATCTCGGCCAGCAGCTGGTTCAGGCTGGTGGACTGGTCCAGGCCGACGTTGATCGCCGACTCGGCCACCTCGTCCGCCAGTAGCGCGGTCATCAGCAGCTTCACCAGGTCACCGACGTAGATGAAATCGCGGGTCTGCTCGCCGTCGCCGAACACGGTGATCGGCAAGCCCTGTTCGGCGCGCTGGGCAAAGATGCTGATCACTCCGGAATACGGCGAAGACGGATCCTGGCGCGGACCGTAGACGTTGAAGAAGCGGAAGATCGCCGGCTCCAGCGCGTGCTCGCGGCGATAGAAGTCCAGGTAGTACTCGCTGGCCAGCTTGTCCGAGGCGTAGGGCGTCAGTGGCGCCTTGACCACGTCCTCGTCGATGGCGCTGCCTTCGCCGTTCTGTCCGTAGACCGCCGCGCTGGAAGCAAACAGCACCCGATGGATGCCTTCCTGGCGCATGGCTTCGCAGAGGTTCAGCGTACCGATGAAGTTGGCGCGGTGGGTACCCACCGGGTCTTCCACCGAGGCCTGCACCGAAGCGATCGCCGCCAGGTGCACGACGCCCTGGCAACCGCTCACCGCACCGCGCAGCGCGGCTTCATCGGCGACATCACCGACGATCAACTCGACGCGCGGATCGAGGTTCGCGCGCTTGCCGGTGGACAGGTCATCCAGCACGCGCACGGCAAACCCTTGCGCCAGCAAGGCATCCGCCAGATGGGAACCGATGAACCCCGCGCCGCCGGTGATGAGGATGGGCTGCGCGGAAGGAATGAGGCGATCAGACATGGCGGTAGTAACGGTCCAGCAGGGCGGGCAGGCCGGCGCGCCAGGCGCGCGGCTTGATACCGAAGGTGTGGAGGATCTTCTTGCAGGCGAGCACCGCGTGCTGCGGTTCGTCACCGGCATCGGGGCGCGCGGCATGGGCCTGCGGGCTCGGTTCCTGGACGGCCAGCGCACGGAAGGCGCGCGCCTCGCCGAGCACCACCTGGCCCAGGGACAGGGTGGTGGTCGCCTCCAGGCCGCCGTAATGGTAGGTGCCCCAGAGCGGCGCCTGGCAGTCGAGCTGTTTGAGTACCGAGAGGATCACCCGGGCGGCATCGTCCACCGGGGTCGGGTTGCCGCGCCGATCGTCGGCGAGGAACAGCACCTGCTCCTTTTCCGCCCGTTCGAGGAAGCGGCCGAGCACGCCATTGGCGCTGTCATCGAGCAGCCAGCCGAAACGCAGCAGCACGTGGCGCGGGCAGGTCGCCCGCACCCACTGTTCCATGCGCCACAGCGCCTGGCCACGCGGGCCGAGCGGCAGCGGCTCGTCCTTCTCGCTATAGGCAGTGGCGCGGGCGCCATCGAATATGCGGTAGCTGGAGGGCTGGATCAGCAGGATTTCGTGGTGCTGGCAGAGTTCGGCCAGACGCTCCACCGCGCGCTCCTGGCTGGCCAGGCGGGCGGCCTCGACAGCCTCGGCCTGGAACCAGTCGAAGTAGTAGGCAAGGTTGATCACCGCGTCGGGACGGGTCTCGTCCAGCAGCACGGTGAGGCTGGCGGCGTCCCATCCCTGGTCGGGCGGTCGGGGGGCGAGGAAGCCGATGTCTTCCTCGGCGCCCAGGCGGATCAGCGCCTGTCCAAGGGCATTACCGCCACCCAACAGCATCAGGCGCATGCGCATATTCTGGGGGTCACTCGAATACGTGGGTTACCAGCGGCGCGCGGGCGCCGTGGATGATGCCCGCATTTTTCCTGCCCCCCGGCACAGCGTCAAGCTTGGCCGACCCACTGCAGCCCTGGCCGTGCGCGATAGTGACGCCCTAGGAGCGTCGCCGGAACAGCGGGCGCGGCTCGATGACCGAGCGCCCGTAGAGTACGCTGAGCCCTGCGAGCCCCTTCAAGGCGTCTTCCACGGACTTGTCCTCGCGCACGGCAAAGGTGTCGAAACCGCACTGGCGCAGGTGCGCCAGCTGGTCGCGCAACACATCGCCCACCGCGCGCAACTCGCCGCGCCAGCCCAGGCGGCTGCGCAGCAGGTAGGCCAGGCTGTAGCCGCGGCCGTCGCGGAAGCTGGGGAAATCGATGGCGATCAGCGCCGGCTCCTTCAGCCGCCAGATCAACTCCTCGGGGTCTTCGTCCGGCGCCAGCCAGACGCCGTAACCGTCACCGGACTCCAGCGCCAGCCAGCTCTTCAACGGCAGGATCAGTCGGCCTTCGGACAGTTCCTCCGGCACCTCGCGCAGCAAGGTCCAGGGATCATTCGGCGCCAGCTCGGCCACACCATCGCGCAGGCGAATCAGGTTCTTCATGCCGGTTCCTCCGCCTGGCGGTAGACCCGCGCCTTGAAAGGCTCCAGGCCGATGCGCTCGACCGTCTCGACGAAGCGCTCGCCAGCGCCGCGCTGCTCCACGTAGGTCTGCACCAGCGCCTCGATCACATCCGGCACCTCGGCGGCACCGAACGATGGGCCGATCACCTTGCCCAGCGCACTCTTCACGCCCTGCGCGCCCCCCAGGGTGATCTGGTACCACTCGCTGCCGTTCTTATCCACGCCAAGGATGCCGATGTTGCCGATGTGGTGGTGGCCGCAGGCGTTCATGCAGCCGGAGATGTTCAGGCTGAGATCGCCCAGGTCGTGCAGGTAGTCCAGGTCCTCGAAGCGCTGCTGGATGCCCTGGGCGATGGGGATCGACTTGGCGTTGGCCAACGCGCAGAAATCGCCACCGGGGCAGGCGATGATGTCGGTCAGCAGGCCCTGGTTCGGTGTACCCAGCCCAGCGGCACAAGCCTCCTGCCACAGGGCGTGGAGATCGGCCTTGCGAACGTCCGGCAGCACCAGGTTCTGTTCGTGGGCGACACGGATTTCGCCGAAGCCGTAGCGCTCTGCCCAGTCGGCTACCCGCTCCATCTGTTCAGCAGTGGCATCGCCCGGCGGCGCCTCGGCACCCGGCTTGGTGGACAGCACTACGCTGGCGTACCCCGCCACGCGGTGCGGGCGCACGTTGCGCGAGACCCAACGAGCGAACGCCGCGTCGGCAGCCAGCGCAGAGCCGTAAGCAAGCTCGTCGGAAGGCGCGTAGACCGGCGGATCGAATGCCGCTGCGACGCGTTGGTACTCATCGAGCGTCAGCTGCGCCTCGCCATCGCGCAGGTGCTGCCACTCTTCTTCCACTTCGCGGGAAAACGCCTCGATACCCAACGCCTTCACCAGGATCTTGATCCGCGCCTTGTATTTGTTGTCGCGCCGGCCGTGGCGGTTGTACACGCGCAGGATGGCCTCGACGTAGGACAGCAGGTGCCACCAGGGCAGGTCGTCGCGGATCACCTGGCCCAGCATCGGCGTGCGCCCCAGCCCGCCTCCCACCAGCACCTTCAGCCGCAGCTCGCCATCTTCAGCGCGGCGCAGGTAGAGGCCGATGTCGTGCATCATCACCGCCGCGCGGTCTTCCTCGGCGGCGCAGAGGGCGATCTTGAACTTGCGCGGCAGGAAGAGGAATTCGGGGTTCACCGTGGACCACTGGCGAAGGATTTCCGCCAGTGGGCGCGGGTCGAGGAACTCGTCGGCGGCGACCCCGGCGAAGGCCTCGGTGGTGATATTGCGCACGCAGTTGCCGGAGGTCTGGATGGCGTGCATCTCGACCTCGGCGAGGCGTTCGAGTATGTCCGGCACGCGCTCCAGTTCCACCCAGTTGAACTGGATGTTCTGCCGCGTGGTGAAGTGGCCGTAGCCGCGGTCGTGCTCGCGGGCGATCCAGGCCAGGGTGCGCATCTGCTCACTGGACAGGGTGCCGTAGGGAATCGCCACCCGCAGCATGTAGGCGTGCTTCTGCAGGTACAGGCCGTTCTGCAGGCGCAGCGGCAGGAATTCCTCTTCGCTCAGCTCATCGCTCAGGCGCCGCTGCACCTGGTCGCGGAACTGCGCCACCCGTTCACGCACCAGGGCGCGGTCGTAATCGTCGTATCGGTACATCGCCAGGCCACCTTCGGATCGTTGCGTGGCAGCCTGCTTCTGTCGTCGGGCGCGCCACATTGCGGTTGACCGAACTATGGCCGGCGGCTGTTGTGCAAAACAGCGGCAGATAACACGGGAAAAACCGGATCAGATGCGGGAGAGGCCTGCCCCGGCTGGCCTGCGACCGGTTGCCGCAACAGGCCCGATCAGCCGTCTCATGGCGCGTGGCACCAACCCTGCAACGGCGCGGTGCGGAGCGAATTTCACCATCTGATATGGTTTTTTCCGGCGAACCTGAATCTGTTTCGGGTGCAGACCGATTCGTACAGTCGCGGCGCCTCTTCTGCCTGATGGGCCACGATAATGAGCGAAAGAATCCCCGCGAAGGTCATCGAGATCGACGCACCGCAACGCTTCACCCCGCCGCCGAAACCACTGTCGGCGGTCACCCCGACGGTCTACACCAAGCGCTTCGCCGGACGTTTCCGCGATCTCCGCCGCCTAGGCGGTGCGCTGTTGTTCCTGCTTTTCTTCGGCACCCTGTGGCTGCAGTGGAACGGCCGCCAGGCGGTGCTCTGGGATCTGCCCGAGCGCAAGTTCTACATCTTCGGCGCGACCTTCTGGCCGCAGGATTTCATCCTGCTCTCGGCAATCCTGATCATCGCCGCCTTCGGCCTGTTCTTCATCACCGTATTCGCCGGCCGCGTCTGGTGCGGCTACACCTGTCCACAGAGCGTGTGGACCTGGATCTTCATGTGGGCCGAGCAGGTCACCGAGGGCGACCGCAACCAGCGCATGAAGCGGGACGCGGGCCCGGTCAGCACGGAGAAAGTCCTGCGCAAAAGCGCCAAGCACGGCCTCTGGCTGCTGGTCAGCCTGGCCACGGCGATCACCTTCATCGGCTACTTCACGCCGGTGCGCCCGCTGGTGATGGATCTGCTCACTTTCAAACTCGACCTGGAAAGCACCTTCTGGGTGGCCTTCTTCGCCGCCGCCACCTACGCCAACGCCGGCTGGCTGCGCGAGCAGGTGTGCATCCACATGTGCCCGTACTCGCGCTTCCAGAGCGTGATGTTCGACAAGGACACCCTGATCATTTCCTACGACGCGGCGCGCGGCGAGTCCCGTGGCGCGCGCAAGAAGGACGCCGATCCCAAGGCCCTCGGCCTGGGCGACTGCATCGACTGCCACCAGTGCGTACAGGTCTGCCCCACTGGCATCGACATCCGCGACGGCCTGCAGATAGCCTGCATCGGCTGCGCCGCCTGCATCGACGCCTGCGACTCGGTGATGGACAAGATGGGCTATGACCGCGGCCTGGTGCGCTACACCTCCGAGCGTGCGCTCGAAGGCGGCAAGACCCACCTGCTGCGCCCGCGCCTGATCGGCTACGCGGCGGTGCTGCTGGTGATGATCGGCGCGTTCATCTGGGCGCTGGAAGCCCGGCCGCTGATCAACCTCGACGTCGCCCGCGACCGTGGCCTGTTCCGCGAGAACGCCGCCGGCGAGATCGAGAACATCTACAACCTCAAGCTGATCAACAAGACCCAGCAACCGCAGCACTACCAGCTGAGCCTCGCCGATGGAGCCGGCTACCGCCTGCAAGGCGTGCCGGAACTGATGCTGCAGCCGGGCGAGATCCGCGACTTCGCCGTCTCGGTCGCCAGCGAAGCGCAGAGCAGCGCCGGTGGTTCGCTGCCGCTGCACTTCAGGATCAGCGACGGCCATGAAGCCATCGACGCCGCCAGTACCTTCGTCTCGCCGAGGCGCTGAGCATGGCACGGGAGCTTGGCGTGACCTCGGCGCAACGCCTAGAGTGGGCGGATTCCACCACCGCCCAGGGCGCCCCGCAGGACAAGATGAAGCGCTACGAGAAATTCGCCGACGAGATCGCCGGCCTGATCCGCAGCGGCGTACTCGCCCCCGGCCAGAAAGTCCCCTCGGTGCGGCACGCCAGCCGCACCTACGGGGTCAGCGCTTCGACGGTGTTCCAGGCGTATTACCTGCTGGAGGACCGAGGCCTGATCGTCGCCCGCGCGCGCTCCGGCTACTTCGTCCGCGAGCACGTGCAGCGCGCCCTGGCCGAGCCGGAAATCGCCCGCCACGACGCCCAGACCACCGAGGTGGACGTCAGCGAACTGGTGTTCTCGGTGCTCAGCTCGATCAAGGACCCGGACACCGTGCCGTTCGGCTCGGCCTTCCCGGCGCCGGAGTTGTTCCCCCTGCCGCGCCTGGCGCGCTCCATGGCACACGCTGTGCGCGACATGGACCCGCGTTCGGTGGTGGCTGACCTCGCCCCCGGCAGCCACGCCCTGCGCCGGCAGATCGCCCTGCGCTACATGGTCGGCGGCATGCCGCTGCCGGTGGAGGAACTGGTGGTCACCAACGGCGCGCTGGAAGCGCTCAACCTGTGCCTGCAGGTGGTGACCCAACCCGGCGACCTCGTGGCCATCGAAGCCCCGGCCTTCTACGCCAGCCTGCAGGTGCTGGAACGGCTGAAACTGAAAGCGGTTGAGATCCCCGTGCACCCGCGCGAAGGCATCGACCTCGACGTGCTCGCCGACAGCCTGGCGCGCCTGCCGATCAAGGCCTGCTGGTTCATGAGCAACTTCCAGAACCCGCTGGGCGCCAGCATGAGCGAGGAGAAGAAACGCGCCCTCGCCGCCCTGCTGACCCGGCACCAGGTGCCGCTGATCGAGGACGACGTCTACGCCGAGTTGTACTTCGCCGCCCAGGCGCCCAAGCCGGTGAAGGCCTTCGACACCGAGGGCCTGTTCATGCATTGCAGCTCCTTTTCCAAGAGCCTGGCGCCCGGTTACCGCGTGGGCTGGGTGGCTGGCGGGCGCTACGCCGAGCAGATCGAGCGGCTCAAGCTGATGACCAGCCTGTCGGCGTCGGTGCCAGCGCAGGCGGCCATCGCCGACTACCTGCAACACGGCGGCTACGACCGCCACCTGCGCAAGCTCCGCCACGCGCTGGAAAGCCAGCAGCACGCGATGCTCGCCGCCGTGGCCCGGCACTTCCCCGCCGCCACCCGCGTCACCCGCCCCAGCGGCGGCTACTTCCTCTGGCTGGAACTGCCCGAGCAGATCGACGCGCTCAAGCTGTTCCAGCTCGCCCACGCCCAGGGCATCAGCCTCGCACCCGGGCCGATCTTCTCGGCGACGCGGCGCTTCGGCCACTGCCTGCGCCTGAACTACGGGCATCCATGGACCGCCACCAGCGAACAGGCGATGGAGACCCTGGGACGGATCATCCACTCGCTGCAGGGCTGAAGGTTCGGACTGCAGGACTGATCCGCACATTCGGAAACGATCTGTATCTGTGCGGCAAGTTGTCGCAGGAATACCCTGTCAGGCAGGAAACCCGGACAAGGGACGCTGCCATGGACGCGGAAGGCCTGATGATCTTGCTCACGGTGGGCGCCGCGTTCGGCGTGCACCTCGGGGTGCGTTGGTACCTGCAGCGCGGGATGCTGCCACGCGGAGAACGCTGGCTGGCCTGAATTTTCTGGGATTGCCCGGCGGACGTTGCTATACAGACAGCGCCCACTGACCCTCCACGGACGGCCCAATGAATCTCTGGCAGCGCGACCTCAGCCATTCCCCCTATGCCGAACGGGTCCGCGCCGAACAGTTCGACGTGCTGCGGCGCAACTCGCCCTTCTCCATCATTGCCGCCTACCTGGTCGCCGGCCTCACCACCTGGGTGCTCAACGGCGCGCTGCCGCTGGAGTCGCTGCTGGCCTGGTTCGCCGCGCAAACCCTGCTGGGCGGCGCCCGCCTGTGGCTGCTGCGGCGCTACGACCAGCTGCGCGACAGCGGCGCCGGCCCCCGGCGCAGCTGGCTGATCCAGGTGATGATCACCACCGGCCTCTCGGGCCTGCTCTGGGGCCTGCCCGCCGCGTACTGGATGACCGTGCTGCCACCCTCGATGCAGATGTACGTGGTGGTCGTCCTGCTGGGCCTGGGCACCGGCGTGATGAATGCCTACAGCATCGTCCTGCCGCTGTTCTACCTGTTCATCGTACCGGCCTTCACCCTGCCTTTCGCCGCCCTGCTGGTGCTGCTGCCGGACGCCCTGAGCAAGACGCTCGGCGCGGCAGCGCTGGTCTACGCCGTCACCATCTTTGCCTTCGCCTACCGCTTCCACGCCACCCTCGTGGACTCGCTGCTGCTGCGCTTCGAGAACAGCGAGCTGCTGCGCAAGCTCAGCATCGAGAAAGAGGCCGCCGAACGCAGCGACCAGGCCAAGACCCGCTTCCTCGCCAGCGCCAGCCACGACCTGCGCCAGCCGACCTACGCGCTGGGCCTGTACCTGGGCGCACTGAAGAAACAGCCGCTGAACGAGGCCAGCGAAAACCTCGTCGACCACATTTCCCGCGCGCTCGCCGCGCAGGGCTCGCTGTTCGACGCGCTGCTGAACATCTCGCGCCTGGACGCCGGCATCGTCCAGCCCAGCCTGCAGGTTTTCTCCCTCGCCGAACTGCTCGAACGCATCCAGCAGGAATGCAGCGTGCAAGCCGCGGACAAGGGCCTGAACCTGCGCGTACGCCCCGGCGCACCGTTCGTGAAGTCGGACCCGGCGCTGTTCGAACGCATCCTGCGCAACCTGGTGGAAAACGCCATCCGCTACACCGACCACGGCGGCGTGCTGATCGGCTGGCGCCGCCGTGGCCGCCAGGTGCGCGTGGAAGTCTGGGACAGCGGCCCGGGAATTCCCGAGCGCGAGCAGCAGAAGGTGTTCTGGGAATTCCACCAGCTCAACAACCCCGAGCGTGACCGCAGCAAAGGCCTTGGCCTGGGGCTGGCCATCGTCCAGCGCACCGCCAGGTTGCTCGACCATCCGCTGGCGCTGCACTCGCGCGAAGGCCACGGCAGCGCCTTCATGATCAGCCTGCCCCGCGCCACCGCCGTGCAGCCGCGCCAAGCGGAAATCCAGCCGCCGCGCACGGTGGTGGGCAGCGACAAGCTGATCTACGTGATCGAGGACGATGCGGAGAACCGCGAAGGCCTGCGCCTGCTGTTCCAGAGCTGGGAATACCGGCATGTCATCGTCGCCGACGTCGCCGACCTGCTGGCCGACCCCACCGCTGCCGCGCAGAAGCCGGACCTGATCATCAGTGACTACCGCCTGCGCGACCACCAGACCGGCATCGACGCCATCGCCCGCCTGCACGGGCACTACGAAGACGACTGGATCGCCGCCGTGCTGGTCACCGGCGACACCGACCCACAGCTGCTCGCCCAGGCTTCCGCCCATGGCTGGCCGCTGCTGCACAAGCCGCTGGCAGCGGAGCAGCTGAAGGCGATGATCGATGAGCAGTTCAGCAGTGAACTGGAGCCGCTGGACGATCCCCTGTAGGAACGAAGGGGACGCCTGGCTCCTGCTCACCAACAGACCTTGCCGATGAAGCCAGCGTCAGGCCGTTCGCGAGCAAGCTCTCTCCGACGAAGAGCGACTACGGGCGATACAGGTGCGCATGCCCTGCGCTATAGAGCGATGAGTCGGCGAAGCCTTCCGCCCCCAGCACCCTGCCCACCAGGATCAGCGCCGTGCGCTTGAAATCCTTTGCCGCGGCCTTTGCCAGAATATCGCCCAGCGTACCGGTGACCTGGTCCTGGTCCGGCCAGCTGGCGCGGTGGATCACCGCAATGGGGCAATCGGCGCCATAGTGCGGCAGCAGCTCAGCGATGATGTTCGGCAACTGCCCCACACCGAGATGGATCGCCAGGGTCGCGCGGTGCTGCGCCAGTTCGGCAAGGGACTCGCCTTCGGGCATGCGTTTCTTGTGGGCGTAACGGGTGAGGATCAGCGTCTGCGAGATGTCCGGCAGGGTCAGCTCGCAGCCGAGTATCGCCGCACAGGCAGAAGTGGCCGTGACGCCGGGAACGATCTCGTAGGGAATGCCCAGTTCACGCAGGTGGCGAATCTGCTCGCCGATGGCGCCGTACAGTGAAGGGTCACCGGAGTGCACGCGGGCAACGTCCTTGCCTTCGCCGTGGGCCTGCGCCAGCAGCGCGACGATCTCGTCCAGGTTCAGCTCGGCGGTATTTACAACGCGCTCGGCGCTGTGTCCTTCCAGCACCGCTGGCGGTACCAGCGAGCCGGCGTAGAGGATCACCGGGCAGGAACGGATCAACCGCTGGCCCTTGACCGTGATGAGTTCGGGGTCGCCCGGGCCGGCGCCGATGAAATGGACCGTCATGGCTGCTCCTGTTCGGATTCGACGGGGATGAAGGCCAGCGCGCAAGTGGCCTGGTCGCTGCGGCGCTTGCCCACCAGCAGTCGCGCCGGCGCACCGGCCTGGGCTTCGGCCTGCAGCAGTGCCGCGGCTTCGGCCACGCTGGCAGCGCCGATGGCCGTGCGGACCGTTTCGCATGTCCGGTCCAGGCGCGGTTCGCACGCGGTCAGTTGTTGCGGCGTGAACAGCGCCAGCGGCAGGTCGAGGGCGGCGGCCAGTGCTGTCAGTCCTTCCTCGTCGGCCTTCAGCGTGGCGCTGGCCAGCGCGGTGAGGTTCGACTCATCGAGACCGGCCTCGGCCAGCGTCTGCGCCAGCAAGGCGCGCAGTTCATCGAGCGTGCAGCCGCGGCGGCAACCGAGGCCGGCAACCAGCGTCATCAGCAATCTCCCCAAAACAAAACCCCGCAGACGGCCAGGCCGTCTGCGGGGTCGAGCATAACGCCTGGATCAGACCGACGGTGCGAAGCGACGGAACAACCAGGCGGCGCCAAGGCCCAGGGCCGCCCAGAACACCGCGTTGGTAATCAGCGAGGCGACGATGAACTCGTGGGCGATGCTTTCCGGCGCGAGACTGGAATGCACTTCCGGCTGCGGCGCGCCGATCACATGCGGTACCACCAGCAGGGCGATACCGATGCCACGCAGCGCCCAGTTGCGGCCGAACACCAGCAGCGCAAGGCCGCCAGCGGAGGCCGCGGCGGTGCCGATCCACCAGGTCTGGCGCAGGGTCAGGTCGGCGGCGGCGGTGCCGGGCACCTCCGGCGGCAGGCCAAGGGACGGCGCCAGGGTGAACACGGCGAAACCGGCCAGGCCCCAGAGCAGGCCTTCGGAGGTCTTGCCAGGCGCACGCAAGGTGAACAGGCCAGCCAGCATAAGGGCGAAGCCCACCGCGACCACCAGGTTGCCGCCCGTGGTGGAGAGGATGCGCTGCCAGCCGTCTTCCGGCTCCCAGGCTTGCGCGTCGTGCTCGTGGGCAGCCACTGCACCAGCAGCGTGTTCATGGGCGTGCTCGTGGTTTTCTTCGACCAGCGCGGCAGCCGGTTCGGCTTTCTCGTAGGTTTCCGCCTTGAGGATCAGCGGGGACACCCAAAGCAGCTGGGCCACGGTGAGTACCAGCGCCGCGATCAGACCGGCGAAACCGGCGGTCTGGGCGATACGTTTGATCATTGCAATTCTCCAGGCGAGACGAGGCCTCGAACACTGTGAGCGAGCGTGCTGGAGCGCCTCGAATCCGTCGCGCCAGGCGCGACGGCAGGCATTAATGGCAGGGGAAACCCGCACTGTGACGAGTATCGTGGGCGGCGTTGTGCACCGCATCGATGTGCGAGAAGCCAGCGAAGTACACCAGCAGCGCACCGAGCAGGCTGGCGCCAACGGCCAGGCTGATGCGCTTGGAAAGGGGGATGGAAGTGCTCGACGCGTGCGTCAGGGTGCTGCTGGACATGAACGTTCCCTCTGAAGATCAAAGTAAGAGAACGCAGAGGTTGAACGCATTCGAACGCGCCGGAACGGTCGCGCCACGGCCTGCGCCCGCCCACCGCGGGTTTGCCAAAAAACGAAAGTTCCAGGCCGGTCTCCGGGCTTGCGATGTCAGCCAGTGGCCAAGCGGGTCAACCTTCCCATGCCGGAGCACAGTGGCTACTGATGACCCTACGATCGCTTACCGTTGCGGGGGCAGCGCCGGACTGGTCCTTGCGGACGCACCGGCTTCCCGTTTCACCTCGCGCGCGTGGCGCGAGACACCTGAAACCGCGCTAGCTGACCACGAAGCCCCGCAAGCGTCAACCGATCCCCGGCGATTGACCGCCCCGCCATCGCTGCGTAGCCTTCCTCCCTTCGAGGTTCTCCGGCACTGGCCGGAGCTAAGAGGGAACGTGGAAATCTTCGGATGCGCCACGGCTGCCCCCGCAACTGTGAACAGCCTGTCTCTTCACGCGCCACTGCCGATTCGGGCGGGAAGGCGAAGAGATACCAGAGGGCTGTGAGCCAGGAGACCTGCCTCGTAACTGGTTTTCGATCTGCTGCGCGTCGGCCATGCTGCGTTGGAGGATCGCCGTGGACTGCTCTTTGACTACAGTCAACTCCGCGTCCCCGGCGATCCTCCGCCTTGCCTGGCCCTGGCTCGCGAGATCCGGAACCGGTTCGTTATCAACAGACAACCGGGCGGGGTGATCCGGTGGCGACCTTCGTTTCGCGGCGAACCCGCGCGCGCGCCCTTCATCCGCCTTCAACTTCCGCTTGCGAGGCGCGCATGAAAACCCTGGCCAAACTCCCCGTCACCATCGTCACCGGCTTCCTTGGCGCCGGGAAGACCACCCTGCTCCGCCACATGCTGGACAACGCCGAAGGCCGCCGCATCGCGGTGATCGTCAACGAGTTCGGCGAGCTGGGCATCGACGGCGACATCCTCAAGCAGTGCTCCATCGGTTGCAGCGAAGAAGAGGCGGTCGGCCGCGTCTTCGAGCTGGCCAACGGCTGCCTGTGCTGCACCGTGCAGGAAGAATTCTTCCCGGTGATGCGCGAGTTGGTGGCGCGTCGTGGCGACCTCGACCAGATCCTCATCGAGACCTCCGGCCTGGCCCTGCCCAAGCCGCTGGTGCAGGCCTTCCAGTGGCCGGAAATCCGCAACGCCTGCACCGTTGACGCGGTGATCACCGTGGTCGACAGCCCGGCCGTGGCCGCCGGCACCTTCGCCGCCCATCCCGAGCAGGTCGACGAGCAGCGCCAGCAGGACCCGAACCTGGACCACGAATCGCCGCTGCACGAACTCTTCGAAGACCAGCTGGCCAGCGCCGACCTGGTGGTGCTGAACAAGGCCGACCTGCTGGACGCCGAAGCGCTCGCCCGCGTACGCGCCGAAGTCGCCGAGGAACTGCCGCCGGCGGTGAAGATCGTCGAAGCCAACTCCGGCCAGTTGCCGCTCTCCGTGCTGCTGGGGCTGAACGCCGAGGCCGAGCTGCACATCGACAGCCGCCCGACGCATCATGACCACGAGGGCCATGAAGATCATGACCACGACGAGTTCGACTCCTTCCACGTCGATCTGCCGGAAGTGGAAGAGCGCGCCCTGCTCGATGCACTGAACGCACTGGTCGAACGTCACGCCGTGCTGCGCATCAAGGGCTTCGTCGCCATCCCCGGCAAGCCCATGCGCCTGCTGGTGCAAGGCGTCGGCAAGCGCTTCGACAAGCACTTCGACCGCGCCTGGCGCAGCGATGAAACCCGCGGCACGCGCCTGGTGGTGATCGGCCAGGAGCTGGACCAGGCCACTATCGCCAACGAGCTGCGCACCGCCCTCTCTTGATCATGTAGAAGCGAGCTTGCTCGCGAACAAACCTCCGCAGCGGGGCATGGTTCGCGAGCAAGGACTAGGCGTCCCCCTCGGTCCTACAAAAGCAATCTATCGAGCAAGCCCATGCACCTGCTGCGCACCCAACCCGGCGGCTTCGTCCCCGACGACGGCATCGCCGACCTGGCCCAGACGCCCGCCGAGCTGGTGATTCTCTGCAGCGGCGATTCGCACCTGGCGCTGCTCGCCGAGGCCGCCCGCGAGCTGCCGGAGGATTACCCGAGCCTGCGCCTGGCCAACCCCATGCAACTGCAGAACCACGCCTCGGTGGACCTCTACGTCGACGTGGTGTTGCAGCACGCCAAGGTCATCCTGATCTCGGTACACGGCGGCGTCGGCTACTGGCGCTACGGCATGGAGCAACTGGCGGCATTGGCCGAACGCGGCGTCACGCTGATCGCGGTACCCGGCGACGACAAGCCCGACCCCGAATTGGCCGCGCTCTGCAGCGTTGCACCGCAGGACGCCGAGCGCCTCTGGCAGTACCTGCGCCAGGGCGGCCTGGACAATGCCCGGCAGTTCTTCGCCTGCCTCGCCACGCGCCATCTGCAACGCGACTACCCGTGGAGCGAGCCGCAGACGCTGCCGCGCGTCGCGCTGTATCACCCGCAGACCGGCAGTTGCGACCTCGCCCGCTGGCAGGCCGACTGGCACCCGGAGTGCCCGGTGGCCGCCTTGCTGTTCTATCGCACGCACCTGCAGGCGGCGAATACCGGCTTCATCGATACCTTCTGCGAGCACCTGCAGGCCCACGGCATCAATCCGCTACCCATCGCCGTCGCCAGCCTCAAGGAAGCTGCGTGCCTGGAAGCGGTGGAAAACCTGCTCGATAGCGCCGACGCCGAACTGATCATCAATACCACGGGCTTCGCCCAGTCGAACCCGGAAGCGCCGCAGGACCGACCGTTCCGCCGCGACGTGCCGGTGCTGCAAGCCATCTGCTCACTGGACAACCTCGACCTCTGGCGCGCCAACCCGCAGGGTCTCGGCCCGCGCGACCTGGCCATGCACATCGCGCTGCCGGAGCTGGACGGCCGCCTCATCACCCGGCCGATCAGCTTCAAGGGCCTGGCCTGGCGCAGCGAGCGCAGCCAGAGCGATGTGGTCTGCTACCTGCCGCACCGGCCGGGCATGGATTTCGTCGCCGAACTGGCGCGGCGCTGGATGCTTCTGGCGCGCAAGGCCAACGCCGACAAGCGCGTGGCGCTGATCCTGGCGAACTACCCAACCCGCGACGGGCGGATCGGCAATGGCGTGGGCCTGGACACCCCAGCCGCCGCGCTGAATATCCTTCGCGCGCTGGAAGCCCAGGGTTATCCGGTCGCCGGCCTGCCCGATTCCGGCACGGCGCTGATCCAGCAACTGCTCGGCGGCGTCAGCAACGACCTCGACAGCCTCGACCTGCGCCCCTGCGCGCAGAGCCTGGCGCTGGACGACTACCTCGCCTGCTTCGCGCGCCTGCCCGAGGCCAACCAGCAAGCCGTGCGCGAGCGCTGGGGCGAGCCACAGCAGGACCCGATGTTCCGCAACGGCCGGATGATGGTCGCCGGGCTGCGCTTCGGCCTGGGCTTCGTCGGCATCCAGCCAGCGCGCGGTTACCAGCTCGATGCGGCGGCGATCTACCACGACCCGTCACTGGTGCCACCCCACGGCTACCTCGCCTTCTACTTCTGGCTGCGCGAGGTGTTCGGCGTCGACGCGGTGGTTCATGTCGGCAAGCACGGCAACCTGGAATGGCTGCCGGGCAAGGGCGTCGGGCTCTCGGAAGAGTGCTGGCCGGACGCGATCCTCGGCCCGCTCCCCAACCTCTACCCCTTCATCGTCAACGACCCCGGCGAAGGCGCGCAGGCCAAGCGCCGCGCCCAGGCGGTGATCATCGACCACCTGATGCCGCCACTGACCCGCGCGGAAAACTACGGCCCGCTGCGCGACCTCGAACGGCTGGCCGACGAATACTACGACGCCTCGCTGCTCGACCCGCGCCGCGCCACTGAACTGCGCGGCGACATCCTCACGCTGGTGCGCGACACCGCGCTGGACCGCGAGCTGGGCTTGCAGTTGAGCGACGATGCGGAAAGCTGGTTGCCGCAGTTGGACGCCTACCTGTGCGACCTCAAGGAATCACAGATTCGCGATGGCCTGCATGTGTTCGGCGAATCGCCGGTGGGCGAACTGCGCCGTGACACACTGCTGTCGCTGGTGCGCATTCCACGGGGCGACGGACGCGGCGGCAACGCCAGCCTGCTGCGGGCGCTGAGCGAAGACCTGAAGCTTGGCCGCGATCCGCTGGACGAAGCTTTCGCCGAGCCGTGGGAAGGTCCGCGCCCTGATGTGCTGACCGCCGTCAGCGACGAACCCTGGCGCAGCAACGGCGACACCCGCGAGCGCCTGGAGCTGTTCGCCCTGCGCCTGATCGATGGTTCCGCCAGCGCTCCCGGAAGCTCGAGCACGGCGGTCCTCGCGCAACTGCACCAGCAGATCGCGCCAACCCTCGACGCCTGCGGCGCCAGCGAGATCGGCCATCTGCTCGCCGGCCTTGCCGGCCGCTTCGTCCCGCCCGGCCCCAGCGGCGCGCCCAGTCGTGGGCGGGTCGACGTGCTGCCCACCGGGCGCAACTTCTTCACCGTGGACGTGCGCAACCTGCCCACGCCCACCGCCTTCCGCCTCGGCTTCCAGTCGGCCAGCCGCCTGCTCGAACGCCACCTGCAGGACCACGGTGACCACCTGCGCCAGCTCGGCCTGTCGGTGTGGGGCACGGCGACCATGCGCACCGGCGGCGACGATATCGCCCAGGCGCTCGCGCTGCTCGGCGTGCGCCCGGTGTGGCAGGCCGGCAGCCAGCGCGTGGAGGATTTCGAGATCCTGCCGATCAGCCTGCTCGACCGCCCACGGGTGGACGTGACGCTGCGGGTATCCGGCTTCTTCCGCGATGCCTTCGCCAACCTGATCCGCCTGTTCGACGCCGCCGTGCAGGCGGTCGCCGCGCTGGACGAGCCGGACGACCTGAACCCGCTGGCCGCCCGTGTGCGTGCCGATCAGGCACGCCTGCTGAGCGAGGGCCTGGAAAGCGACGAAGCCCGCCGCCAGGCCGGCTGGCGCATCTTCGGTGCGCAACCCGGCGCGTACGGTGCCGGCGTGCAGGGCGTGATCGAGTCGCGCCAGTGGGACAGCCGCGCCGACCTCGCCGAGGCCTACCTGAATTGGGGCGGCTACGCCTACGGAGCCGGCGACGACGGCACCCCGGCACGCGAGCGCTTCGCCCAGCGCCTGTCCGGCCTGCAGGCGGTGCTGCACAACCAGGACAACCGCGAGCACGACATCCTCGATTCCAACGATTACTACCAGTTCCAGGGCGGCATGCTCGCCGCCGCCGAGGTCATCCAGGGGCAATCACTTTCCAGCTACCACGGCGACCACAGCCAGCCGGACAACCCGCGCATCCGTACCCTCAAGGAAGAACTCGGCCGCGTAGTGCGTTCCCGGGCGGTGAACCCGAAATGGATCGCCGGGATGAAGCGCCACGGCTACAAGGGCGCCTTCGAACTGGCCGCGACGGTGGACTACCTGTTCGCCTTCGACGCCACCAGCGAACTGGTCGACGACCACCAGTACCGCCTGCTGGCCGACGCCTACCTGCTGGACGACGACACCCGCGAGTTCATCCGCCAGCACAACCCCGAAGCCCTGCGCGACATCGCCGAGCGCCTGGTGGAAGCGCAGCAGCGCGGGTTGTGGGAGGAGCCGGGGGAGTATCGGGAGATGCTGGAGAATCTGCTGGTGGACAGCGAGGAGCAGTGAGGGAGTTCGCGCTTGCGTAGAGTAGCGTGGAGCGAAGCGATAGCCGTCAGTCCGCTGGCAGTTCAGCCCGAGAACAGGCCAAGTGCCGTCGCCCCCAGCATGACCAGTAGCGCCACTCCCGCTCCACGCACCCACTGCGCTTCCATGCAGTAGGAGCGGGACAACCCCGGTCTTGGATAATGCCCCAGCGTCAGCACCTTCACGATCGGCCAGCCCACGGCATACAACGCGGGGCCGTAAAAAGGCTCAAGCAAGGCATCCAGCACTTCCCACATCTCGTAGCGCTCCCGCATCGAGTCGGTTAGAAAATCGGCCCCCAGCGCAAAAGCCACCGATACATCCACTCCTCCCGGAAGAGAAACAGATAAGCGCTTAACAACGATGGCAGGGCATAGAGCCAGCCTTGCGTCAGCCAGAAAAGCGTAGCGGCCAGGACGATGCTCGCCAGATAGAGACCACGGCACAAGGGCAGGGACAAAACGTCCGGGAAGGGCTCACTCCGACGGAGAAGGCAAAGAATTGTCACCAGCAGCAGCGGCACTCCAAGCCCGGCGACTGAAATGCTTGCTGCCAGCTCGCCAGACGAGACTTTCACGATCGCTACCAACATCAATGGCACGGCGAAGAACAGGCTGGCACATCCCATGAATGCGGTTCGCACCAGCATTTTCCTATCGCTCATCACATCAGCATCCCTGCGAATTGTTGGAGCAGATCATATCCGGGACGACCTCCTGTAGGAGCGGGCCATGCGCGAATCGCGGGCATGGCCCGCTCCTACAAAGTACGTCGGTTTCAACGGCGGCGCAGCCGCTCTGCCGCGTTGAGCAGCAGCGCCTCGGTGCCGCTCCAGCCCAGGCAGCCATCAGTGATCGACACGCCGTAACGCAGCTCGCCGGACAGCGGCTGGCAGCCGTCGAACAGGTGACTCTCCAGCATCACACCACGCAGCGAGCCGTCGCCGGCCAGGCGCTGGTCAAGCACGCTGTCCAGCACCGCCGGCTGGCGCAGCGGGTCCTTGCCGCTGTTGGCGTGGCTGCAATCGACCATGATGCGCGGATCGAGGCCGAGCTTTTCCAGCCTCTGGCGGATCTGCTGCACGCTGGCCGCATCGAAGTTCGGCCCGGCGTGGCCGCCGCGCAGGACCAGATGGGTGTCCGGGTTGCCCTGGGTCTGTACCAGCGAAGGCCGGCCCAGCGCATCGATGCCGAAGTGCTGGTGCGGGTGCGCGGCCGAACGCATGGCGTCGGTGGCAATGCCGATGCTGCCGTCGGTGCCGTTCTTGAAGCCCACCGGCAGATCGAGACCACTGACCATCTCGCGGTGCACCTGCGATTCGCTGGTGCGCGCGCCAATGGCGGCCCAGCCCAGCAGGTCGTCGAAGTAGCCGGCCACCAGCGGTTGCAGCAGTTCGGTGGCGACCGGCAGGCCGCGTTCGAGCATGCCCAGCATCAGCCGGCGCGACAGTTCCAGGCCGCCGGCCATGTCGCCGCTGCCGTCCAGCTGCGGGTCGTAGACCAGGCCTTTCCAGCCGATGGTCGTACGCGGTTTCTCGACGTAGGCGCGCATCACCAGCAGCAACTGGTCGCTCACCTGCGGTGCGAGTTCGGCGAGGCGGTCGGCGTATTCGAGGGCGGAGACATGGTCGTGCAGCGAGCAGGGGCCGATCACCACCAGCAGGCGCGGGTCGCGGCCATCGAGTACGGCGCGGATCGCGTCGCGGCCTTCGCGGACACGGTGGGCCATGGCGGCGGACAGCGGCAGGTGCTGGCGCAGTTCGGCGGGGCTCGGCAGCGGCTGTTCGCGGCGGCGAGCGGAGGGCAGCGGCAGGTCGAGGACTTCGGCGGTGGCTGCGTGTGCTTGGCGGATCAGGGTGGAGGTGGAAGCGTTCATCTGACTGGCATCCTTGGCCGGCGCGGTGGTCGTTCCGCGCTCGGCGCTCTATCTAAGTGTTCGTGGCAAGGCTCGTTGGGTGGCACGCAGCGCGCTGCTAAATCGCCAGTCGGAGTTGCGGTAATAGCGGTAGTCGGTGGTGTAGGCGGTCATGTCTCGATCCTCTGTCTGAGCGTTTTCGCTCGTTTCAATGCGTTGGGCCTTGTGGGCTTTGAAAAACAAAAACCCCGGTCGGGTTGCCGACCGGGGTTTTGGGAAACTGTCTGGTTGGCGACCCTGCTTGCTAGGGCGCCTGTGGGGTATCAGGCGCGCCTTTGGCTAAACCAATACCCATAGAAGAAATAACCGGCAGCAGCGGCCAGGACCTGCGCGCGAGCAACCACGGAGCCAATGGCACCGAGGCGGGCGAGGGACTGGACGGGCAAGCTGGACGGCATGATGTTCTCCGTGGAAGTAGAGCCAAGTTACTGCATCGCGACGCATCGATCAATGACTTGGCTCTATCGTTCTGATGGACATTGGTCGCACCTCCTACGCCCGGTTCGCTACCATGCACGGACGAAATCCGCAGGAATCCCCCATGAGCGCCCTTCCCCACTTCCCCCTGGCCGCCGTCGTCGGCGCCGATGAGCTGAAGCTGGCCCTGTGCCTGGCAGCCATCGACCCCGCCATTGGTGGCGTGCTGATCGAAGGGCCACGCGGGATGGCCAAGTCCACCCTGGCGCGCGGCGTCGCCGATCTGCTGGACGGCGGGCGCTTCGTCACCCTGCCGCTGGGCGCCAGCGAGGAACGCATTGTCGGCACCCTCGACCTGGACGCGGCGCTGGGCGAAGGTCGCGCGCAGTTCTCCCCTGGCGTGCTGGCCCACGCCCACGGCGGCGTGCTCTATGTCGATGAAGTGAACCTGCTGCCCGACCACCTCGTCGACCTGCTGCTCGACGTGGCTGCCAGCGGGATCAACCTGATCGAGCGCGACGGCCTGTCCCATAGTCACCCCGCGCGCTTCGTGCTGATCGGCACCATGAACCCCGAGGAAGGCGAGTTGCGCCCGCAACTGCTGGATCGCTTCGGCCTCAAGGTACAACTGCACGGCACCCCGGCGCCGACCGAGCGCGCCGAGATCGTTCGCCGCCGACTGGCCTTCGATGCCGATCCGCAGGCCTTCCTCATTCGGTGGCAAGGCGCACAGCAAGCGCTGCAACAGCGCTGTATCGATGCCCGGCAAGGCCTTGCCGCGATTGCGCTGGATGATGCTGCATTGAACGAGATCGCCGAGCGCTGCCACGCCGCTGGCGTCGATGGCCTGCGCGCCGATCTGGTCTGGTTGCGCGCAGCCCGTGCCCACGCCGCCTGGCGCGGCGCCAACGCCATCGAGGCGCAGGACATCGAAGCGGTGGAACACTTCGCCCTCGCCCATCGTCGCCGCCCTGCACCAGCGCAATCGGCAACGCCGCAGCAACCTTCGTCCAGGCAGGCGCAAGCACCGTCCAACGCCTCCAACGGCGAAGGCCAATGGGGTGAACTCCCCGCCCAGAACGTCACGATGGGCGAGCGCCGACAGTTGACGGGCTGGCCAAAAAAGCCCTGAGCATCCGCCCGCGCCAGGCCCCAGGCGCGGATGCCAACCCCCGACCCGGCCAACTTGCGGGCGGCCGCGGCGGCGCCCGTCAGCCGGGCGCGCAGGGCCGCATCGACTGGCCCGCGACCCTGCGCAATGGCCGCCCGCAACGCCGCGCCGACCTGGTGCTGCGCGCCCGCAGCCGCAAGCCCGCCGAACTCTGGCTGGTGATAGTCGACGCCTCAGCCAGCACCCGTCGCCACGGCGCCCTCGCCCAGGCCAAGGGGCTGCTCGCCGACACCTTCGAGCAGGCCTATCGCCAACGCGCGCGTCTCGCCGTGCTGCATGCCACCGGCGCACAGCCGCGCTGGTTGTGGCAGGGCCAGAAGGCATCGAGTCAGCTTCAGGTGTGGCTGGAGCAACTTGGAGCCGGCGGCGGCACCCCACTGATCGAAGCGCTTGAGCAAGCCCGCGAATGGCTGGACAAGCGCCAGCGACAGAAGCCCGCCGAACGCCAGCGTCTGCTGGTCCTGACCGATGGGCGCCTGCGCGACTGGCCTGCATTGCAGCCGATGGGCTGCCCGACTGTGCTGGTGGATATCGAGGGTGGCGCGGTGCGACTTGGTCGCGCAGAAAAACTGGCGCAGGAGCTGGGCGCGGAGTATCGGCCTATTGGTGAACTCCCTGCGTGAGCTACCGAGAGCCCCTCACCCCAGCCCTCTTCCAGAGGGAGAGGGCTAGGGGTCGTCCCCTGGCACCGATTTTCCGCTGATCTCAAGGTTCCCCATTACGCCCATGCAACAGGAACCCCGGCCGCTCGCTCAGCCGTTCGTAGTAGGCCGCCACGGCCGGCAGTTCCGGGCGCTGCATGGGCGTCAGGTACCAGCGGTTCACCGACAGGCCAAGGACGACGTCGGCAAGGCTGAAGCAGGCGCCGGTGACGAAGGCACCGGTGCGCTCCAGCTGCCGGTCCAGCAGGGACATGCAATGGTTCCACTGCGCCTCGCTCAGGGCGACGGCGGATTCGTCGGTATGGCTGGGGCTGTTGCGCACACGGGCCATGAATACATAGCGCCAGGCATTGTTCAGTTCGGTGGCCTGCCACCCCATCCATTGCTCCACCAGCGCGCGTTCGCGAGGCGAGTTGGGCAGCAGTTCATCGAGCGGATACTGGCTGGCGAGATAGCTGCAGATGGCATTGGACTCCCAGAGCACGAAGTCGCCGTCGACAAGCACCGGCACCATGGCATTGGGGTTGAGTGCGATGAACTCAGCCGAAGCCGTGGAGCGAAAGCCCGAGCCCCAGTCCTCCCGTTCGTACGGCAGGTTCAGTTCGGCGCAGGTCCAGAGCACCTTGCGCACATTGATCGATGAAGCGCGGCCGAGAATTCGCAGCATGGTGTCACTCCCTGTGAAAACCGGGGCCCAGCATAGAGGTGCGCCGGCCACCGGAGAAGCTTCATGACGGTTCTGCAGGAGCGAGCCTGCTCGCGAACCATGACGACGCTGTGAACGCTCCTCGTTCGATGCGTTCCCTCATTCCGCCAGCAGGCGTTCCAGCGCCTCCCACAGCGACTCAACGCTGTCGAACTCCCGCGCCACGAGCGGCAACGCCGGGCGCGCCAGAATCAGTACCGGCACGCCCCGCTCGCGAGCGACCTGCAGCTTCGGCTCGGTGGCCTGGCTGCCGCTGTTCTTGCTGATCAGCACGTCGGTACCCAACCGCGCGAACAGCTCGCGCTCGCCCTCCAGGGTGAACGGCCCGCGGGCGCCCAGTACTTCGGCGCGCGGATTACCTGGGAGGTTTTGCAGACAGCGCACCGTCCAGTGCTGGTGGGCGGGAATTTCATCGAGGTGCTCCAGCGGCTCACGCCCCAGGGTGAACAGCGGACGGCGAAAATCCTTCAGTGCGCTGATCAACCCGGGCCAATCGGCGACCTCGCGCCAATCATCGCCAGCACCCGACTGCCAGCCGGGCCGCCGCAGCGCCCAGCACGGCACACCGGCCAGCCCCGCAGCACGGGCGGCGTTGGCGCTGATCTGCGCAGCATAGGGATGGGTCGCATCGAGCAGGAGGTCGAAGCCCTGTTCGCGGATGAATCCGGCCAGGCCTTCGGCGCCACCGTAGCCACCCACGCGCACTTCGCAGGCGAGGTCGTCCGGTACCTTGCCGAGGCCGGCCAGGCTGTAGAGATGCTGCGGTCCCAGCCGTCGCGCGATAGCCAGCGCCTCACCGATTCCGCCCAGCAGCAGCACCCGTTTCATCGCACCTCCAGCGCCTCGCCCACCAGGTTGCCCTGGCGGTCGATGGCGAAGACTTCCAGCGTTACTTCAAGGGGCACGATACGCCGGGCGAAGGCCAGCGCGCGGGCGCACACCGCATCGCCCAGGGCGATGCCCTCGGCACGGCACAGCGCCAGCGCCTGCTGGCTGGTGTTGGCCTCGCGCATGCGCTGCTGCAAGTCTGCCGAGGCACCGATGTCCGCCGCCCACTCGGCCAACTGCGGCAGGTCGATGCTGGAATGCCGGCTGTGCAGGTCCATGTGGCCGGCGGCGAGCTTGCTGATCTTGCCGAAGCCGCCGCAGACGCTGAAGCGCTCCACCGGCACCTTGCGCAGGTGCTTGAGCGCGGCGCCGGCGAAGTCGCCCATCTCGATCAGCGCGGTGTCGTCGAAACCGTAGCGGCGGCGCATGGCGTCCTCGCTGGCGTTGCCGGTGCAGGCGGCAAGATGGCGGAAGCCGTTGGCGCGGGCGACGTCGATACCCTGCTGGATCGAGGCGATGTAGGCCGAGCAGGAGAACGGCCGGACGATGCCGGTGGTGCCGAGAATCGACAGACCGCCGAGGATGCCCAGGCGCGGGTTCATGGTCTTCTGCGCCAGCTCGGCGCCGCCCTCGATATGGATCGTCACCTCGAAGCCGCCGGCATAGCCACATTCGGCCGCCAGCGCGGCGAGGTTGTCACGCATCATCTGCCGCGGCACCGGGTTGATCGCCGGCTCGCCCACCGGCAGCACCAGCCCGGGTTTGGTCACCGTGCCGACACCGTCCCCGGCATGAAAACGCACACCCGGCTCATCGCTCAGCACGACACGGGCAAATACCAGCGCGCCATGGGTCACGTCCGGGTCGTCGCCGGCGTCCTTCAGCGTGCCGGCTTCGGCACCTTCAGCAGTAAGCCGGCAGAACTCCAGGCGCAGGGTCGCGCAACGCGCCTTGGGCAGGGCGATCTGCGCGGCATCCAGCGCTTCACCGGTGAGCAGCAGGCGTGCTGCCGCGAGGCTGGTGGCCGTAGCACAACTGCCGGTGGTGTAGCCGCTGCGCAGCAGGCGTGGCTGCTCCGGGGTTTCTTCGCGCATGCTCACTCGGCCAGCGGCTTCCAGACTTCCAGCAAAGTGATCGGCAGCGCCGCGCGCCAGGTGTCGAAGCCACCCAGCGGCTGGGCCTGGGACACCGACAGGCGGGTCAGCTCGCCACCGATGCGCGCGCGCCAGCTCAGCAGCATGGATTCGCTCTGCAGGGTGACGGCATTGGCCACCAGGCGGCCGCCGGGTTTGAGCTGCTCCCAGCACTGGTCGAATACGCCGGGCAGAGTCACGCCGCCGCCGATGAAGATCGCATCCGGACGCTCCAGCCCCTGCAGTGCTTCCGGCGCGGCGCCGCAGACCAGTTGCAGCGCCGGTACGCCGAGGGCATCGCGATTGAAGCGGATGTGCTCCTGGCGCCCTTCGTTGGCTTCGATGGCCAGCGTGCGGCAGCTCGGATGTGCGCGCATCCATTCGATGCCGATGGAGCCGCAACCGGCGCCGACATCCCAGAGCAGCTCGCCCGGTTTCGGCGCCAGCCGCGCCAGGGTCACGGCGCGTACATCGCGCTTGGTCAACTGACCGTCGTGGCGATAGTCATCGTCGCGCAGGCCGACCGTGAGCGGCAGGCGCTGCGCGTGTTCACCGGCGATGCACTGCACCGCCAGCAGATTCAGCGCAGCCGCCTGCGCCAGCGACCAGTCATTCGCCAGACCATCGATGCGTCGTTCGTGGTCGCCGCCCAGGTGCTCCAGCACGCTGAGCCGGCTCGCAGCAAACCCCCGCTCGCGCAACAGCGCAGCAACGGCCGCAGGACTGTCGCCGTCATTGCTGAGGATCAACAGCTTCACACCGTCGTGAATCTGCGCATTGAGCGCCGCCAATGGCCGCGCCACCAGCGACAGCAACGTGCAGTCCTGCAATGCCCAGCCCATCCGCGCGGCAGCCAGCGAGGCGGAGGACGGAGCGCAAAGCACGCGCATTTCCTCGGCCGGAACCTGGCGGGCCAGGCTTGCGCCGACGCCGAACCACATCGGGTCGCCGCTGGCCAGCACGCAGGTCGGCTCGCCGCGCCGGCGCAGCACCGGCTCCAGGCTGAACGGGCTCGGCCAGGCCTGGCGGTTGGCGAGCAGGCAGTGCGGCAGCAGCTCCAGCTGGCGCGGCGCGCCGATCACTTCGCTGGCGGCGAGCAGGGCACGGCGCGCGGCCTTGCCGAGGCCGGCGTAACCGTCCTCGCCGATGCCGACGATGGTCAGCCAGGGCGTCATGAAAATTCCTCGAGAGTGCGACGATCGATCCGACGGGCAGGCTTTTCCTGCCTTCGGGCAAAGCAGGCATAATACCCGCTTCGTCGGTGCTCGTAGGACGCTTCGCCCCTATCGGTGAGGTTTCCGGGAGCCGAAGAGGGAACACGGTTAAGCCGTGGCTGCCCCCGCAACTGTAAGCAGCGAGTCCGCGCAATGCGGCGCCGCGGGACAACGTTCCGTGCCGCCGGCCAGGCCACTGGGCAACCGGGAAGGCCGCGCTGGATGAGGACCTGCCAGCCAGGAGACCTGCCGACGAAACCAGTCGCGTGTGCAGACATCGAGCGGGGTGTATCGGTGTCGTGAAGTCCCCTGTGGGGATTCGCAGGTCACCGCGACCCAGCCCTGGTGACCTCAGTGCAAGACACATCCGCTCTGCCCGTCCGCCCGCATGCCTGCCCCGGCCTGCTGCGCATCGTGGCCTCCCGCGATGGCGGCATCTGCCGCATCAAGCTGCCCTGTGGGCAGCTCGACGCCCACGCTGCGCGAGCCATTGCCCAGGCCGCCGAGCGCCATGCCGATGGCGTGCTGGAAGCGACCAACCGCGCCAATCTGCAGATTCGCGGCGTGCATGCTGGCGCTGAAAATGCGCTGAGCCATGAATTGTTGAGCGCCGGTCTCGGCCCGCGTGAATTGGCGTCGGATGATGTGCGCAATCTGCTGGTCAGCCCGGCGCTCGGCCTCGACGCCGCCACGGCTTTCGACGCTGCTCCGCTGGCCCGCCAACTGCTCGACCTGCTGGAGCGCACCCCGCGCTTCCATGGCCTGTCGCCCAAGTTCGGCATCCAGCTCGACGGTGGCGAAGCCCTGGCAATGCTGGAGCACCCCAACGATCTCTGGCTGTCGGCGATGTCTGACGACGCAGCACCGCTGTTCGCCTTCGGCCTGGCCGGTTGTCCGCCACGCAACGAGACGGATCGCCCCGCCCTTGCCGCCGTCAGTGCCGAGCAGGTGCCGCTGCTGGTGGAAACCTTGCTGCAGCTGTTCCTCGACCTCGCCGGCGACGGCCAGACGCGCATGCGCCACCTGCGCGAAATGCTCGGCGACGAAGTGCTGCTGGAGCGCCTGCAGCAACGCCTGCCCTTTGCGCTGCAACTCGGACCCGCTGTGGATAACTGGCGGCGCCCTGCAGCACAGGCTTTCGGCCATCTCGGGATTCAGCCTCAGCGCCAGCCAGAAAGCACCATGGTCGGCGCGGGATTCGTCCTCGGCCGCCTCGACAGCGCCACACTGTTCGGCCTCGCCGATCTCGCCGAGCGCTTCAGTGGCGGGCAGCTGCGGCTGACACCCTGGCAAAGTCTGATCCTGCCGGAGGTGGCCCAGGTGGATGCCGCCGTTGCACTCGGCGCACTGGGCGGCCTCGGCCTGGTGATCGACGCTGCGCAGCCGCTGTCGCGCATCGTCGCGTGCAGTGGCTCCAGCGGCTGTGCGCGCGGGCTGGCCGATACCAAGGCCGATGCCTTGCGCCTCGCCGAACGCCTGCGCCACGCGCCACCAGCCGGCGTGCATCTGTGCGGCTGCCCACGCTCCTGCGCCGCCGCCCACGTCGCCCCCTACACCCTGCTGGCCGTCGCCGACGGCCGCTATGACCTGTTCCGTCGCGCCGATGGCGTGGCCGGCTTCGGCCAGCCGCTGGCGCGCAACCTTTCCCTCGATGCCGCCGGCGACCTACTGGCCGCACCTGGAGACTCCATCGATGCTTGATTACATTCGCGACGGCCAGGCGATCTATCGCCAATCCTTCGCCACCATCCGCGCCGAAGCCGACCTCACCGGCATCCCGGCCGACCTGGAGAAACTGGCCGTGCGCGTGATCCACGCCTGCGGCATGGTCGACGTGGTGCAGGACCTGCGCTTCTCCGCAGGCGCCGGTGCCATCGGCCGCGCGGCGCTGGCCGCGGGCGCGCCGATCCTCTGCGATGCGCGGATGGTCGCCGAGGGCATCACCCGCGCGCGCCTGCCGGCACACAACGAGGTGATCTGCACCCTCAACGATCCGAACGTCCCGACGCTCGCCCGCGAGCTGGGCAACACCCGCTCGGCGGTGGCCCTGGAGCACTGGCGCGAGCACCTCGAAGGCGCCGTGGTGGTGATCGGCAACGCGCCGACCGCCCTCTTCTACCTGCTGGAAATGCTCGACGCCGGCGCACCGAAACCGGCACTGATCCTCGGCTTCCCGGTGGGCTTCGTCGGCGCCATGGAGTCCAAGGATGCACTGGCCGCCGACAGCCGTGGCGTACCCTACGTGATCGTCCGCGGTCGTCGTGGCGGCAGCGCGATGGCGGCCGCGGCGGTGAACGCACTCGCCACGGAGGTGGAGTGATGGCCGGCCGCCTGATCGGCCTGGGCGTCGGCCCGGGCGACCCGGAACTGCTGACCCTCAAGGCGTTGCGCCTGCTGCGCGCGTCCCCGGTGATCGGCTACTTCGTGGCCAAGGCCAAGCACCACGCAGGCCAGGGCGGCAATGCCTTCGCCATCATCGAGGAGCACCTGCTGGAAACTCAGCAGCGTCTGCCGCTGGTGTACCCGGTGACCACCGAAAAGCTCGAACCGCCGCTGACCTACGAAGGCGTGATCAGCGACTTCTACGACACCGCTGCCGCCCAGGTGGCCGAGCATCTGGACGCCGGCCGTGACGTCGCGGTGATCTGCGAGGGCGATCCCTTTTTCTACGGCTCGTACATGTACCTGCACGACCGCCTTTCGGATCGGTATGACACCGAAGTCGTACCCGGCGTCTGCTCGATGCTCGGCAGTGCGGCCGTGCTCGGCGTACCGCTGGTGTACCGCAACCAGAGCCTCTCGGTGCTCTCCGGCGTGTTGCCGGAAGACGAACTCAAGCGCCGCCTGGCCGACGCCGACGCGGCCGTGGTGATGAAGCTCGGCCGCAATTTCGACAAGGTCCGCCGCGTGCTGCGCGAGCTGGGCCGCGACGACAGCGCGCACTACGTCGAACGCGCGACCATGCGCGAGCAGCGTATCGTCGCACTGGATGACGTGGACCCGATGGCGTCGCCCTACTTCTCGATGATCGTCATCCCCGGCCAGCGGTGGAACGGCTGATGCGCACCGCTATCGTCATTCTCGGCCAGGGCGCACTGGCCACTGCCCGGCGCCTGCAGAAGGTTTATCCACAGGCGCGCGTGATGGGCCTGAAGGACCGAGTTGAAGGCGCCGACGAGTCTTACGCCAACTTCGGCGATACCCTGCGCCAGCTCTACCGCGACGACACCCCGATCATCGCCCTGTGCGCCGCCGGCATCGTCATCCGTACCCTTGCCCCGCTGCTCGAGGAGAAGGGCGCCGAACCGCCGGTGCTGGCCGTCGCCGAAGACGGCAGCGCCGTGGTACCGCTGCTCGGCGGACTCGGCGGGGTGAATCGCATCGCCCGCGAAATCGCCACCGCACTGGAGGTGGCGCCGGCCATCACCACCAGCGGCGAGCTGCGTTTCGGCGCCTGCCTGCTCGATCCGCCGCAGGGCTACGCGCTGGCGGACATCGAACAGGGCAAACGCTTCGTCTCCGACCTGCTGGGCGGCGACACGCTGCGCATCGAAGGCGACGCTCCCTGGCTGGACAAGCTGGACCTGCCGCTGGCCGAAGACGCCGCGCATACCTTGCGCATCGATGCGGGCGCCGATGGCATCGCACACAACGAACTGCGCATCCACCCGCGCGTCGTGCTGGCTCATGTCACGCTGGTGGATTCGCATCTGCCTGAGCGCATCCACCAGGGCCTGGCGCAAGCCGGACTGGCAAAGGCATCGCTGGCGGCGGTCATCGCCCCGCGCTGCCGCATGGCCGATCCGGCCCTGGCAGAGGCCGCCAGCGAGCTGGGCGTGCCGCTGCGCTTCATCGGCAACGACAGCGAGCTGCCGCCGCCCGTGCTGCACGGCGACTCCTTCCACCTGCACCGCGCCGCGACGCCGGTCGAAGCCCACGGCATCGGCCAGCCACGCGGCAAGCTCAGCGTGATCGGCCTCGGCCCCGGCGCCAGCGACTTCATGATCCCCGCCGTGCGCCGCGCCCTGGACGAAGCCCAGGACCTGCTCGGCTACGAAACCTACGTGAAGATGGCCGAGCCGCTGCGCGAGGACCAGGTGCGCCACTGCACCGACAACCGCGAGGAAATGCAGCGCGCCCGCCACGCTTTCGAGCTGGCCGCCAGCGGGCGCCGGGTTGTCGTCATTTCCTCCGGCGACCCCGGCGTATTCGCCATGGCCGCCGCCGTGATGGAAGCCCTGCACGAGAGCGAAGACCCGCACTGGCATGGCGTGGAGCTGGAGGTGCTGCCGGGCGTATCCGCCGCACTGGCCGCCGCGGCCAAGGCCGGGGCGCCGCTGGGGCACGATTTCTGTCTGATTTCCCTGTCGGACAACCTCAAGCCCTGGGAAACCATCGAGAAGCGCCTCGACCATGCCGGCGCCGCCGACCTGGCCATGGCCTTCTACAATCCGATCTCCAAGGCGCGACCGTGGCAGTTGGGGCGCGCGCTGGACATCGTCCGCCGCCACCGCACGCCGGAAACCCTGGTGGTGCTCGGCCGCGATATCGGCCGCCCGGCGGAAGCCCTGCGCGTCGTCACCCTCGGCGAACTGGAGCCGGAGATGGTGGACATGCGCACCCTGGTGATCATCGGCTCGTCGCTGACCCGACGCTTCTCCCGTGCCGGCGGTGGTGACTGGGTGTACACGCCGCGCTGGTATCGCTGAGGAAAGGCACGAGGCCTATTTGTAGGAGCGAGCTTGCTCGCGAACAGATTTCCCGGCAGCTCCGGTGCCGAACAGTTCGCGAGCAAGCTCGCTCCTACAGGAAACACCGGAGCCTCAGACATATCTTGCAAATGGCCATCGCCTTGTTGAAAATGCGATAAATTATCATTTGCAGTTTTGCGCACCCATGTCTTCCACCTACGACGTCCAGTCGCTCTACAGCGACCATCACGGCTGGCTGCACAACTGGTTGCGCGGCCGGCTGGGCAATGCCGCCGATGCCGCCGACCTGGCGCAGGACACCTTCGTGCGCGTGCTGTTGCGGCCCGAGCGCAGTGAGCTGCGCACTCCGCGCGCCTTCCTGCGGACCGTGGCCCGAGGCCTGGTGATCGATCACTGGCGCCGCGAGGAACTGGCGCGCGCCTACCTCGAATCCATCGCGCACCTGCCCGAGGCACAAGTCCCCTCGGCGGAGGCCCAGCACAGCATCCTGCAACTGCTGGAAAACATCGCCCGCCTGCTCGATGGGCTCAAGCCCAAGGTGCGCAGCGCCTTCCTGCTGGCCCAGTGCGAAGGCATGCCGCATGCGCAGATCGCCGAGGAACTGGGCGTTTCCGTGCGCTCGGTGGAGCGCTACGTCGCCGAGGCGCTGTTCCACTGCTACCAACTGCGGTACGCCGAATGAATGGCACCACACCCGATCCACGGGTGGTGAAGCAGGCGATCCAGTGGACCCTGCGGCTGAACGGCAATGCCGATGCCGAACTGCGCAACGCCTGCGAACACTGGCGCCAGGCCAATCCCGAACACGAAACCGCCTGGCTGCGGGTGCAGGCGCTGAACAGTGAACTGGCGGCCAGCTACCAGGCAGTGCCCGGTGCTCGGGTGGCGCTGGAAACCCTGGAAAGCTCCACTCAGCGACTGCAGCGGCGCCAGGCGCTCAAGCTGCTGTCGACCTTCGCCGTCGGCGCCTCCGCGCTGTGGCTGGCCCGCGAGGTCGCGCCCTGGCAACGCTGGATGGCGGACTTCAGCACAACCGTCGGCGAGCGCCAGCGCTTCACCCTGACCGATGGCAGCGTGCTGCAACTGAACACCGACAGCGCGGTGAATGTGCGCTTCGATACGAACCAGCGCCTGCTGCTTCTGGAGCGTGGCGAGATCCTGCTGAGCACGGCCAAGGACGCCTCACGCCCACTGCGGGTGAGCAACCGGGATGGTCTGTTCGAGGCGCTGGGTACGCGGTTTGTCCTGCGCCAGGACGAGCGCAGCACACGCCTGAGCGTCGAGGCAGGCTCGGTGGCCATCGCTCCGCGCGTGCGCGGTCAGACCACTGCCATCGCCGAGCCCGGACAGACCTTCGAGATCAACGGCGACAGCGCCCTCCTGGCCGAACGCAGCAACATGGACAGCGCCGCCTGGGCCGATGGGCTGATCGTTACCCGCGACATGCGCCTGGCCGACTTCCTCGCCGAGATCGGCCGCTATCGCCATGGCCACCTGCACTGCGACGAAAGCGTGGCCGACTTGCGGCTCTCCGGCGTATTCCGCCTGGACGATACCAATCAACTGCTGGCCCTGCTGCCGCAGACGCTGCCGGTGCGAGTGGAGAAGCGCACCGACTGGTGGGTGACGGTCAGCGCGCGGAGCTGAATGGGAAGATCGGCGCTCGGCCCAACACCCTCTCCCCCGCTCTTTCCCTGAAGGGGGAGGGAGTTATCCGTGCGAACGGAAAGAACTGCGCCCACCGGCGAGCAAAGACGTATCCCCCCACTCCGATCAGTCCCCTCTCTCTTCAGGGAGAGGGGCCCTTGCCCGAGCCTTAAACCAAGCCACCGATAAGGTCGCCGCAAAATAATATTTCTTCGCAATCGAGAATTATTTTTGTCGGGTTTCGCCGCCTCGGTCGGCAAGGAGGAATAACCCGATCATTCCCCTGTCCACGGAAGCCCCTCCATGCGAGCCGTCCACACCCCGACCGCCTCCCCCGCCCTGCCCCGCGCCAGCCGCCTGGCCCATGCCGTGCGTGGCGCGCTGCTGTGCGCCAGCCTCGGCGCCAGCCTGCCGCTGACCGCCTTCGCCGAAGACGGCGCCGCCATCACCAGCAGCCGCGCCTATGCCATCCCGGCCGGCCCGCTGGGCGAGGTACTGAACGCCTTCGCCCGCGAAGCGGGGATCACCCTGTCGGCAACCCCGGAGCAGACACGCGGGCTGAATTCGGCGGGGCTGAACGGCACCTACTCGGTGGACCAGGGCCTCGGGCGCCTGCTGGCGGACACTCCGCTGGAGGCCGTGGACCAGGGCAACGGCAACTACGTGCTGCGCCCGGCCGCACCGACCGACGTGCTGGCCATGCCGTCCAGCGACGTATTCGCCCTGGGCAACGCACTGGGCGAGGAAGACGGCTACCTGGCAACCCACAGCCAGATCGCCACCAAGACCTCCAAGTCCCTGCTGGAAACCAGCCAGAGCGTCTCGGTGATCACCCGCGAGCAGATCGACGACACCGCGTCGAAGACCGTGCAGCAGGCGATCCGCTACACCCCCGGTATCTTCACCGGCCAGGTCGGCGCCTCGAACCGCTACGACTACATCGTCATGCGCGGCTTCGCCGACAACAGCGTTGACAACATCTACCTCGACGGCCTGAAGGCCATGGGCGACAGCGGCACCTTCAGCTCGATGCAGATCGACCCGTACTTCCTTGAGCGCATCGATGTGCTCAAGGGCCCGTCCTCGGTGCTTTACGGCCGCAGTCTTCCGGGCGGGCTGGTGGCGCTGACCAGCAAGAAGCCGCTGTACGAGGATTACCACCAGATCACCGGCACCGTCGGCAACATGGGCCAGAAGGAAATGGGCTTCGACTTCAGCGGCCCACTGGATGAAGAGAAGCGCATCGCCTACCGCCTGGTCGGCCTGGGCAAGGGTTCGGACACCCAGTTCGACCACGTCAAGGAAGAGCGCTACGCCATCGCCCCGACCCTGGCCATCGACTTCACCGACGACACCACGCTGACCCTGCGGGGCTACCTGCAGCACGACCCGAACGGCGGCTACCACGGCGGCGTGCCGGCGGATGGCGCGCTGTTCCACCACAATGGCCAGAAGATCTCCCGCGAATTCTTCGACGGCGAGCCGAGCAAGGACGACTTCGACCGCACGCAGCGCATGTTCGGCTACCAGCTGGAGCACCGCTTCGACGACGTCTGGACCGCGCGGCAGAACTTCCGCTACCTGCACTCCGACGTCGACCTCTCCCAGGTCTATGCGTACGGCTGGACCGCGCCTGACGAGAACACCCTGAACCGCTACTTCTCCGGCGCCAGCGAGCACCTGCAGGCGTACATCATCGATAACATGGCCCAGGCCGAGTTCAACACCGGCGCCGCCAAGCACACCCTGCTGATGGGCCTGGACTACCAGAAGCGTCGCACCACCGTGGACTGGCGCTCGGGCTCGGCGCAACCGCTGGACGCCTTCCACCCGCACTACGGCAACGACGCCATCAGCTACTACCCCGACGACAACCATACCCGTCGCCTCGAGCAGACCGGCGTCTACCTGCAGGACCTGATCGACATCGACAACTGGCGCTTCTCGCTGGGCATGCGGGAGGACTGGGTGACCGTCGAGGACAAGAATCGCAGCACCGGCAGCAAGGCCGACGACGACTGGAAGAAGTTCACCGGCCGCCTCGGCGCGCTGTACCTGTTCGACAACGGTATCGCGCCGTACATCAGCTACTCCGAGTCGTTCAACCCCAACGCCTACTCCGACCAGTCCGGTACACCGCTGGAACCGACCGAGGGCAAGCAGTGGGAAGCCGGCCTGAAGTTCCAGCCCGAGGGCAGCCGCAGCCTGTACACCGCATCGGTCTTCCACATCACCCAGGAGAACGTCGCGTCGAAGGAGCCGCAGGACAACTTCTACACCTCCGTGGGCGAAGTGCGTTCCCAGGGCTTCGAGCTGGAAGCCCACACCCAGGTCACCGACAACCTCAAGCTGCTCGGCAGCTACACCTACACCGACATCACCTACACCAAGTCGCTGGACGGCAACCAGGGCCACACCCCGAACCAGGCGCCCAAGCACATGGCCTCGCTGTGGGCCGACTACGGCTTCAACGCCGGCCCGCTGGATGGCCTGAGCCTCGGCGGCGGCGCCCGCTACGTCGGCGAGACCTGGGCGGACAAGGAAAACACCCTGCGCGTGCCGGACTACACCCTGCTGGATGCGCGCATCGGCTACGACCTTTCCCGCGTCGGCCTGAAGGGCCTGGATGTCAGCCTCAACGCCAACAACCTGCTGGACAAGGATTACGTCGCGTCCTGCTACAGCCTGGACTTCTGCTACTTCGGCGAGAAGCGCAACGTCACCGCGACGGTGAACTACCAGTTCTGATCGCCTGCCGCCCGGTTCGCCGGGCGGTTTCCCCAGAACCTCCGCATTGCCTGCGCACGCGGATGTTTTTTGTAGGGATTCAGGACTCACACGCCCCGTGGCGCGGCCGTCGCCACGGGGCTTTTTGCTTTCTAGAACTCTGCCGCGTGGCGGTAGCGCGTCTCCAACTCCAGGGCGACGCGATAGGCTTGCGCCTCGCTCTCGCTGTGGAAGATGCCGACCAGCAGGCCTTCCTGGTACACATCCCAGCAACGCCCTCCATGGGCGCGGAACTCGCGGGATTTATGGTCGTCGTCACGCTCGGTCACTGTAATGCTCATGTCTTTTCTTCTCCGGTTTTGCCGTACATCAAGGCAGCTCCAGAATCATTCAGTTAGCTAGCTAATTAAATAGTCGCCACCGAGAAAGACTTTTACGAACATTCGCCAAAACGAGCGTCCCAGAAACGCAAAAGCGCAGCTCGAAGGCTGCGCTCTTGGGAGACGAATCGTTCGGATCAGAACGGAATATCGTCGTCGAAGCTGTCGTAGTCCGGAGCCGGTTGCGGCGCGGGCTGGGACTGCTGCTGCGGCGCAGGACGCTGGGCCTGCTGCGGACGCTGCTGCGGCTCGCGGGGAGCGCGCGGAGCATCGTCACCACCGGCGCCCGGACGGCCGCCGAGCAGCTGCATGTTGCCGTTGATGTCGACCACGATCTCGGTGGTGTACTTGTCCTGACCGTCCTGGCCCTGCCACTTGCGAGTGCGCAGGCTGCCTTCGACGTAGATCTGCGAGCCCTTGCGCACGTACTCGGCGACGATCTCCGCCAGGCGACCGAAGAACACCACGCGGTGCCACTCGGTACGCTCCTGCTGCTGGCCGGTCTGCTTGTCCTTCCAGCTCTCGCTGGTGGCCAGGGTGACGTTGGTCACCGCGTTGCCGTTGGGCATGTAACGGGTTTCCGGATCGCCACCGACGTTACCTACCAGAATGACTTTGTTAACCCCACGGGCCATGACGCTCTCCTAAAGGCTTCAGCACGTCGCCTGCTCGGCACCGGCGAGGCGCTCGAGGGACGTGCGATCCACTTGTTGGGAATCCACTTTGACATAAGCGGCCGCTTCTTCAGCGACCACCATCACATCGCTCACACCGGGCAATGCCTTGAAACGCTCAGCCAACGAAGCATCGCGCAGGGCCTCGTCGGACAAAGGCAGGCGAATACTCGTTACATAAGGCGGTTCGCGCATGGTAACAGCAATCGCCAGCCAGAGGGCAGCCAGCACCGCGCAGCCGATGAACACCCCGTCGAGCCCGCCGTGCTGGTACATCCAGCCGCCGAGGATGCCGCCCACGGCGGCGCCGAGGAACTGGCTGGTGGAGTACACGCCCATCGCCGTGCCCTTGCCACCGGCCGGCGACACCTTGCTCACCAGCGAGGGCAGCGAGGCCTCCAGCAGGTTGAACGCGGTGAAGTAGACGATGATGCCGAACACCAGTTCCTTGAGGCTGTTGCCGAACTCCCAGAAGAACAGTTCGCAGAGCATCAGGGTTGCCACGGCGCCGGCCAGTACGCGCTTCATCTGGCGCTTCTTCTCGGCGTAGATGATGAACGGCACCATGCCGAAGAAGCCCACCAGCAGCGCGGTCAGGTAGACCCACCAGTGTTCTTCCTTGGGCAGCCCGGCGCGCTCGACCAGTGCCAGCGGCAGCGCGACGAAGCTGGCCATGAGGATCGCGTGCAGCACCAGGATGCCGGCGTCCAGGCGCAGCAGTTCGCCGTTCTTCAGGGTCGGCAGCAGCGACTGCTTGGCCACGCTCGACTCGCGATGCTGCATGCGGTGGTCAGGCGTTGGCACGAAGAACAGGATGATCAGCATGCCCACCAGGGCCATGCCGGCGGTGAACCAGAACAGCCCGTGCAGGCCGAACCAGTGGGTCAGCACGGGGCCGGCAACCATCGCCACGGCGAAGGACACGCCGATGCTCATGCCGATCATCGCCATGGCCTTGGTGCGGTGCTGCTCGCGGGTGAGGTCGGAAAGCATCGCCATCACCGCCGCGGAAATCGCCCCGGCACCCTGCAGGACGCGGCCGGCGATGATGCCCCAGATGGAATCGGCGTTGGCCGCCAGCGCGGCGCCGGCGGCGAACACCAGCAGGCCGACGATGATGATCGGCCGGCGGCCGATGCGGTCGGACAAGGTGCCCAGCGGGATCTGCAGGATCGCCTGGGTCAGGCCGTAGGCGCCGATGGCCAGGCCGATCAGTGCCGGGGTGGCGCCGGCCAGGTCCTGGCCATAGGTGGCGAGCACCGGCAGGACCATGAACATGCCGAGCATGCGGAACGCGAAGACCAGGGACAGGCCGGCGGCCGCGCGGGTTTCGGTGCCACTCATGCGCTCAGTGTGGGAATCGTGCATAGGCCCCTCATGGAAAGACGAAAAACGGGAGTGCGCTGAATTGCCCCCGTGGCGCCGCGCCACCCAGGCCTTGCAGGGCCGATTGTCGCCAACGCCGAAAAATAGCCGCGCATTCTAGCAGCCCCGGAGTCCAAGCGAACACACGCGCCACTTTGCCGCGTGCCGACCCCGCCCCGTATACTCATTTGTTTTCGCCCGCCAAGCGAGGCCGTAGTGGACAAGATCCTCATCCGTGGGGCACGTACCCACAACCTGAAGAACATCGACCTGACCCTGCCGCGCGACAAGTTGATCGTGATCACCGGCCTGTCCGGTTCCGGCAAGTCTTCCCTGGCTTTCGACACGCTCTACGCCGAGGGCCAGCGCCGTTACGTGGAATCCCTGTCTGCCTATGCCCGGCAGTTCCTCTCGATGATGGAAAAGCCCGACGTCGACACCATCGAAGGCCTGTCGCCGGCGATCTCCATCGAGCAGAAGTCCACCTCCCACAACCCGCGCTCCACCGTCGGCACCATCACCGAGATCTACGACTACCTGCGCCTGCTCTATGCGCGCGTGGGTATTCCGCGCTGCCCGGACCATGACATCCCGCTGGAAGCACAGACCGTCAGCCAGATGGTCGACCAGGTACTGGCGCTGCCCGAAGGCCGCAAGCTGATGTTGCTGGCACCGGTGATCCGCGAACGCAAGGGCGAGCACCTGGCAGTATTCGACGAGATGCGTGCCCAGGGTTTCGTCCGCGCCCGCGTCGACGGCAAGCTCTACGAGCTGGACGAAGTGCCGAAGCTGGACAAGAAGCTCAAGCACTCCATCGACATCGTGGTCGACCGCTTCAAGGTACGCGGTGATTTGCAGCAGCGCCTGGCCGAGTCCTTCGAGACGGCGATCAACCTGGCCGATGGCATCGCGCTAGTCGCACCGATGGATGATGAAGAAGGCGAGGAGATGATCTTCTCCGCGCGCTTCGCCTGCCCGATCTGCGGCCACTCCATCAGCGAGCTGGAACCCAAGCTGTTCTCCTTCAACAACCCGGCCGGCGCCTGCCCGACCTGCGATGGCCTGGGCGTGAAGCAGTTCTTCGACGCGCGGCGTGTGGTCAATGGTGAACTGACCCTGGCCGAAGGCGCGATCCGCGGCTGGGACCGGCGCAACGTCTACTACTTCCAGATGCTCGGTTCCCTGGCCGGGCACTTCGGTTTCAGCCTGGAAGAGCCCTTCCAGGATCTCGACCCGGACCACCAGAAGTTCATCCTCAATGGTTCGGGCCGCGAGAACGTCGAATTCCGCTACCTCAACGACCGCGGCGACATCGTCAAGCGCGCGCACCCGTTCGAAGGCATCCTGCCGAACCTGGAACGTCGCTACCGCGAAACCGAGTCGGCCACCGTGCGCGAGGAACTGGCCAAGTTCCTCAGCACCCAGCCCTGCCCGGACTGCCACGGCACTCGCCTGCGCCGCGAAGCACGCCACGTGTGGGTCGGCGACAAGACGCTGCCAGCGATCACTTCGATGCCGGTGGGCACCGCCTGTGAATACGCAGAGAGCCTGACCCTGACCGGTCGCCGTGGCGAGATTGCCTCGAAGATTCTCAAGGAGATCCGCGAGCGCCTGCAGTTCCTGGTCAACGTCGGCCTCGACTACCTGACCCTGGACCGCAGCGCCGACACCCTCTCCGGCGGCGAGGCCCAGCGCATCCGCCTGGCCAGCCAGATCGGCGCCGGCCTGGTGGGCGTCATGTACATCCTCGACGAACCTTCCATCGGCCTGCACCAGCGCGACAACGAGCGCCTGCTGGGCACCCTCACCCACCTGCGCAACCTGGGCAACACGGTGATCGTGGTCGAGCACGACGAGGACGCCATCCGCCTCGCCGACTATGTCGTGGACATCGGCCCGGGTGCCGGCGTACACGGCGGGCAGATCGTCGCCGAGGGCACACCGCAGCAGGTCATGGACCATCCGGACTCGGTCACCGGCGCCTATCTGTCCGGCCGCACCAAGATCGTCGTGCCCGCAGAACGCACCCCGCGCAACAAGAAGCAGTTGCTCAAGCTCAAGGGCGCGCGCGGCAACAACCTGCAGAACGTCAACCTGGAAATCCCGGTCGGCCTGTTCACCTGCATCACCGGCGTTTCCGGCTCGGGCAAGTCGACGCTGATCAACAACACCCTGTTCCCGATCACCGCCACCGCGCTCAACGGCGCGACCACCCTGGAAGTGGCGCCCTACGACTCGTTCGACGGTCTGCAGCACCTGGACAAGGTGGTGGACATCGACCAGAGCCCGATCGGCCGCACCCCGCGCTCCAACCCGGCGACCTACACCGGGCTGTTCACGCCGATCCGCGAACTGTTCGCCGGCGTGCCGGAGGCCCGTTCGCGCGGCTACGGCCCGGGGCGCTTCTCGTTCAACGTCAAGGGCGGCCGCTGCGAGGCCTGCCAGGGCGATGGCGTGATCAAGGTGGAGATGCACTTCCTGCCGGACATCTACGTCCCCTGCGACGTCTGCAAGGGCAAGCGCTACAACCGCGAGACGCTGGAAGTCCGCTACAAGGGCAAGAGCATCACCGAGGTGCTGGACATGACCATCGAGGACGCCCGCGCGTTCTTCGACGCCGTCCCCGCCATCGCCCGCAAGCTGCAGACGCTGATGGACGTCGGCCTGTCGTACATCAAGCTCGGCCAGAGCGCGACCACGCTGTCCGGCGGCGAGGCACAGCGGGTCAAGCTGTCCCGCGAGCTGTCCAAGCGCGATACCGGCAAGACCCTGTACATCCTCGACGAGCCGACCACCGGCCTGCACTTCGCGGATATCCAGCAACTGCTCGACGTGCTGCACCGCCTGCGCGACCACGGCAACACAGTGGTCGTCATCGAGCACAACCTGGACGTGATCAAGACCGCCGACTGGCTGGTCGACCTCGGCCCCGAGGGCGGCTCCAAGGGCGGCCAGATCATCGCCACCGGCACGCCGGAGCAGGTCGCGGAGCTGGCGGTGTCGCACACCGGGCACTTCCTCAAGCCGCTGCTGGAGCGCGACCGGGCCTGATCAGCGCCGGTATGAAAAAGCCCCTGTCGCCGATCAGCGCAGGGGCTTTTTCTTTACGGCTGGCGAATCAGAGCTGCGACTGCAGGTAGTTCTCCAGGCCCATCTTGGCGATCAGGCCGAGTTGCTGCTCCAGCCAGTAGGCGTGATCTTCCTCGGTATCGGTCAACTGCACGCGCAGGATATCGCGGGTGACGAAGTCCTTGTGCTTCTCGCACAGCGCAATGCCCTTAGCCAGCGCAGCGCGCACATGGCGCTCCAGCTTCAGGTCGGCTTCCAGCATTTCCGGCACGGTCTTGCCCGGGTGAATGTCGTCCGGGCGCATGCGCGGGGTGCCTTCGAGCAGGAGGATGCGACGCAGCAACGCATCGGCGTGCTGAGTTTCCTCTTCCATCTCGTGGTTGAGACGCTCGTAGAGTTTGCTGAAGCCCCAATCCTCGTACATGCGCGAGTGGATGAAATACTGGTCGCGAGCGGCCAGCTCACCGGTCAGCAGCGTGTTGAGATAATCGATAACCTCGGCGTGGCCTTGCATCAGCCTTCTCCCTGGGACGTGACAGCGAATTAAACGGCGCTATGGTCGCGACTGGCCATGACCGGGGTCAAGCACCGGAAACGCAACCGCCCTCCGAAGAGGGCGGTTGGTGGATCGGGTTGAGCTTAGTCCAGCTTCAAGCCGAGAGCCTTGGCGACACCCTCGCCGTAGGCCGGATCGATGTTGGAGAACAGCGCGAGCTGACGGCGCTGGATCGCTTCCGGCACGCCTGCCATATCGCCAGCAATGTTCTCGTACAGCCGCTGCCGCTGGGCTTCGTCGAACAGGCGGAACAACGCCGCCGGCTGGCTGTAGTAGTCATCGTCAACGCGGTGGTTCCAGTGATCCGCACTGCCTTCCAGGGTCAGCGGCGGCTCGGAATAGTCCGGCTGCTCCTGCCACTGGTTGAAGCTGTTCGGCTCGTAGCTGACAGTCATGTCGCCGTTGTTGCCGTCCACCCGCATGGCGCCGTCGCGGTGATAGATGCGCGGGTTGTTACGCGCAGCGTTCACCGGGATCTGGTGGTGGTTCACGCCCAGGCGATAGCGGTGTGCATCGCCGTAGGAAAACAGGCGACCCTGGAGCATCTTGTCCGGCGAGAAACCGATGCCAGGAACGATGTTTGCCGGAGAGAATGCCGACTGCTCGACTTCGGCGAAGTAGTTCGCCGGGTTGCGATTGAGCTCGAAGTACCCCACCTCGATCAACGGGTAGTCGCCGTGCGGCCAGACCTTGGTCAGGTCGAACGGGTTGTAGCGGTAAGTCGCCGCTTCCTTCTCCGGCATCACCTGTACGTACATTTTCCAGCGCGGGAAGTCGCCGCGCTCGATGGCGTCATACAGGTCGCGCTGGGAGCTCTCGCGGTCGGCGCCGACCAGTTTCGCCGCTTCCTCATTGCTCAGGTTCTCGATGCCCTGCTGGGTCTTGAAGTGGAACTTGACCCAGAAGCGTTCGTTGCTGGCATTGATGAAGCTGAACGTGTGGCTACCAAAGCCATGGACGTGACGGTAGCTGCGCGGCAGGCCACGGTCGCTGAAGTCGATGGTCAACTGGTGCAGGGCTTCGGGCAGGTGCGAGAAGAAGTCCCACTTCAGCGTGGCGTTGCGCAGGTTGGTGCGCGGATCGCGCTTCACCACGTGGTTCAGGTCGGGAAATTTCAGCGGATCGCGGAAGTAGAAGACCGGGGTGTTGTTGCCGACCAGGTCCCAGTTGCCTTCCTCGGTGTAGAACTTCAGGGCGAAGCCACGGATATCGCGCTCGGCGTCTGCTGCGCCACGCTCGCCCGCTACGGTGGAAAAGCGCAGGAACAGGGGAGTCTGCTTGCCGACCTGGGAGAACAGCTTGGCGCGGGTATAGCGGGTGATGTCGTGAGTAACAGTGAAGGTGCCATAGGCGGCCGAGCCTTTGGCGTGCATGCGGCGCTCAGGGATTACTTCGCGGTCGAAGTGCGCCAGTTTTTCCAGGAACCAGACATCCTGCAGCAGCATCGGGCCCCGCGGGCCGGCGGTCTGGACGTTCTGGTTATCGGCGACCGGAGCTCCAGCTGCAGTCGTCAGACGGGTGTTGTCACTCATCGTTACTCTCCTCAACGGCGGGGTGCCTGTATGCCGGCAAACTGCGGAGGCAGAAGGCCCGGCCCGGCATCCCAATCGGACAATTAAGCGCCTCCAACGGCATTGCGGCTGTTGATCCAGCTCAGCAAGCAGTGGAAGTCGACGGCGTTAAGGATCGGTGACAAGGGACTTGATAATCCAATTTATTGATTCGAGCCTATCAATAGATAAAAACTTTTCTCCAGGCGATAAAAAACCGGGCACAAGGCCCGGTTTCTTATAAGGCGTAAACCTTACTCTGCAGCTTCTACTGCTTGGCCGCCAACAGCGCGGTCAATCAGTTCGACGTATGCCATGGGGGCATTGTCGCCGGCGCGGAAGCCGCACTTCAGGATGCGCAGGTAGCCGCCCGGGCGGTTGGCGTAGCGCTTGCCCAGTTCGTTGAACAGCTTGCCTACGGCTTCTTTCGAACGGGTACGGTCGAAAGCGAGACGACGGTTGGCAACGCTATCCACTTTAGCCAGGGTGATCAGCGGCTCGGCAACGCGACGCAGTTCCTTGGCCTTGGGCAGGGTGGTTTTGATCAGTTCGTGTTCGAAGAGCGACACAGCCATGTTCTGGAACATAGCCTTGCGGTGCGCGCTGGTGCGGCTCAGGTGACGACCACTTTTACGATGGCGCATGGTTCAATTCCTTTCCAAACTTTACGTTCGGTAGCTACGACGATCAGGCAGTAGCCTTGTCGTCTTTCTTGAGACTTGCCGGCGGCCAGTTATCGAGGCGCATACCGAGGGACAGACCGCGAGAGGCCAGAACGTCCTTGATTTCGGTCAGGGACTTCTTGCCCAGGTTCGGCGTTTTGAGCAGCTCTACTTCGGTGCGCTGAATCAGGTCACCGATGTAGTAGATGTTCTCTGCCTTCAGGCAGTTGGCCGAACGGACGGTCAGCTCAAGGTCATCGACCGGACGCAGCAGGATCGGATCGATCTCGTCTTCCTGCTCTTCAACGACGGGCTCGCTGTCGCCTTTGAGGTCCACGAACGCTGCCAGCTGCTGTTGCAGGATGGTAGCGGCGCGACGGATAGCCTCTTCAGGGTCCAGGGTGCCGTTGGTTTCCAGATCGAGGACCAGCTTGTCCAGGTTGGTACGCTGTTCGACACGGGCGTTCTCGACCACGTAGGCAACACGACGTACGGGGCTGAACGAGGCATCGAGCTGAAGACGGCCAATGCTGCGGCTTTCGTCTTCATCGCTGGTGCGGGCATCAGCCGGCTCGTAGCCACGGCCACGAGCGACTTTCAGCTTCATGTTCAGCGCGCCGTTATCGGCCAGGTGGGCGATAACATGGTCACCGTTGACGATCTCGACATCATGATCCAGCTGAATATCGGCAGCGGTCACCACACCCGAGCCCTTTTTCGCCAGGGTCAGCGTCACTTCGTCACGGCCGTGCAGCTTGATGGCCAGGCCTTTCAGGTTGAGCAGGATCTCGATGACATCTTCCTGCACACCTTCGATGGCGGAGTACTCGTGGAGTACGCCGTCGATCTCGGCCTCGACTACCGCACAGCCAGGCATGGAGGACAACAGGATGCGACGCAGCGCGTTGCCCAGGGTATGGCCGAAACCACGCTCGAGAGGCTCGAGAGTGATCTTGGCGCGGGTTTGGCTGACCACCTGCACATCGATGTGGCGGGGGGTCAGGAACTCATTTACCGAACTCTGCATGGATGCACCTATTTTCTAGCCCTTACTTGGAGTAGAGCTCGACAATCAGGTTTTCGTTGATGTCGGCGGACAGATCGGCACGAGCCGGGACACTTTTGAAGGTGCCGGCTTTCTTGTCGGTGTCCACTTCGACCCACTCAACGCGACCGCGCTGGGCGCACAGGTCCAGAGCTTGGGCGATACGCAGCTGGTTCTTCGATTTCTCGCGAACAGCAACGACATCACCGGCTTTGACCTGGTAGGACGGCACGTTTACGGTCTGACCGTTGACGCTGATGGTCTTGTGGGACACCAGCTGACGGGATTCGGAGCGAGTGGAACCGAAGCCCATACGGTAGACGACGTTGTCCAGACGGCACTCAAGCAGCTGCAGCAGGTTTTCACCCGTGGAGCCCTTGCGGCGGGACGCTTCCTGATAGTAGCCACGGAATTGACGTTCCAGAACGCCGTAGATGCGGCGAACTTTTTGTTTCTCGCGCAGCTGCAGACCGTAGTCGGACAGACGACCACGACGCTGGCCATGCTGGCCGGGAACTTGTTCTGCCTTGCACTTCGAGTCGAGGGCACGAACGCCGCTCTTCAGGAAGAGGTCAGTGCCTTCGCGGCGGGACAGTTTGCACTTGGGACCAATGTAACGAGCCATTTCTCACTGTCTCCTATTACACGCGACGCTTTTTCGGCGGACGGCAGCCGTTATGCGGGATCGGGGTTACGTCGGTGATGCTGGCGATCTTGTAACCGCAGGCATTCAGCGCACGAACAGCCGACTCGCGACCCGGGCCCGGGCCCTTGACGTTGACGTCAAGGTTCTTCAGACCGTATTCCAGAGCAGCCTGGCCGGCACGCTCGGCCGCTACCTGGGCAGCGAACGGAGTGCTCTTACGCGAGCCACGGAAACCCGAACCACCGGAAGTGGCCCAGGACAGGGCGTTGCCCTGACGATCAGTGATGGTAACGATGGTGTTGTTGAAGGACGCGTGGATGTGCGCGATCCCATCAACCACCGTCTTTTTGACTTTCTTGCGAGGACGAGCAGCAGGTTTTGCCATGACTATATTCCTAAGCGATTACTTGCGGATCGGCTTACGCGGGCCCTTACGGGTGCGCGCGTTGGTCTTGGTACGCTGACCGCGAACCGGCAGACCACGACGATGACGCAGACCGCGGTAGCAACCGAGGTCCATCAGACGCTTGATATTCATGTTGATTTCGCGACGCAGGTCACCTTCAGTGGTCAGCTTGGCCACTTCGGTACGCAGCGAATCGATCTGCTCTTCGCTCAGCTCTTTGATCTTTACAGCCGGGCTGATGCCGGTGGCTGCACAGATGCTCTGTGCGGTAGTGCGACCAACACCATAGATGTAGGTCAGCGAGATAACAGTGTGCTTGTTATCCGGAATGTTTACGCCTGCAATACGGGCCATTCAGAAAAACTCCAATTGACAGCTACCCGGCGCCCAGGGAGCCAAGAAAGGGCGCGGATATTAGCGCTGTAAAAACAAATAATCAACCCGGCAGCACACTAGCTGCCGGGCTATCACGCGTGAATCACACTCAGCCTTGGCGCTGTTTGTGACGCGGCTCCGCGCTGCAGATCACACGAACGACGCCTTCGCGACGGACGATCTTGCAGTTGCGGCACAGCTTCTTAACCGATGCACGAACTTTCATCAGTGACTCCTCGAACCTTACGGGTCAGCGCAGCAGACCGCTGCCATAGCCCTTCAGGTTGGCTTTCTTCATGAGGGATTCGTACTGGTGAGAAACGAGGTGAGATTGTACTTGGGCCATAAAGTCCATCACAACCACGACCACGATCAGCAACGAGGTCCCGCCAAGGTAGAACGGAACGTGGGCAGCTACGACCAGGAACTGGGGCAGCAGGCACACAGCCGTCATGTACAGGGCACCGAACATGGTCAAACGGGTCAGCACGCCATCGATGTAGCGAGCAGACTGTTCACCCGGACGAATACCCGGAATAAATGCACCGGACTTCTTGAGGTTTTCCGCCACGTCCTTCGGGTTGAACATCAGCGCTGTGTAGAAGAAGCAGAAGAAGACGATCCCTGCACTAAACAGCAGAATGTTCAGCGGCTGACCAGGCGCGATCGCTTGCGCGACGTCCTGCAGCCAACCCAGGCCTTCCGACTGACCGAACCAGGCACCCAGGGATGCCGGGAACAGCAGGATGCTGCTGGCGAAAATCGCAGGGATTACACCCGCCATGTTCACTTTCAGCGGCAAATGGCTGGTCTGGGCGGCAAACACCTTGCGACCTTGCTGGCGCTTGGCGTAATGCACGGCGATACGACGCTGACCCCGCTCGATGAACACCACGAACGCGATGATGGCCACGGCCAGCAGGCCGATGGCGATCAGGGCGAAGATGTTGATGTCACCTTGACGCGCGGACTCGAAGGACTGACCGATTGCTCGGGGCAGACCTGCGACGATACCGGAGAAGATCAACATGGAGATGCCGTTGCCGACACCCCGCTCGGTGATCTGCTCACCCAGCCACATCATGAAGAGTGCACCCGCCACGAAGGTGGTGACCGACACGAAGTAGAAGCCGAAGTCGTTGGAGAAGGCCACGCCCTGGCTACCCAGACCAATGGACATGCCAATGGCCTGGACGAGTGCCAGGACGAGAGTCGCGTAGCGGGTGTACTGGCTGATCTTGCGACGCCCAGACTCACCCTCTTTCTTCAACTGCTCCAGCTGCGGGCTGATAGCGGTCATGAGCTGCATGATGATCGACGCCGAGATGTACGGCATGATCCCCAGTGCAAAAATACTCATGCGCTCCAGCGCGCCGCCGGAAAACATGTTGAAGAGGCTAAGAATGGTCCCCTCGTTCTGCCGGAACAGTGCCGCCAAGCGATCGGGGTTGATGCCCGGGACTGGGATGTGCGCGCCGATCCGATAGACGATGATCGCCAGGAACAGGAAACGCAGACGTGCCCAGAGCTCGGACAAACCACCACCGTTGCTCAGCGCAGAGAGAGCACCTTGCTTAGCCATTTAGTCCTCGATTTTGCCGCCAGCTGCTTCGATAGCCGCACGAGCGCCCTTGGTGGCGCCGATGCCTTTCAGAGTGACCGCGCGAGTAACGTCGCCCGACAGCATGACTTTCACACGCTGTACGTTCTGGTTAATCACGTTGGCATCCTTCAGGGCCTGCACGGTAACGACATCACCCTCGACCTTGGCCAGTTCGGAAGTGCGCACTTCTGCGCGATCCATGGCTTTCAGCGAGTTGAAGCCGAACTTCGGCAGACGACGGTGCAGCGGTTGCTGACCACCCTCGAAGCCCGGAGCGATGGAGCCACCGGAGCGGGAGGTTTGACCTTTGTGACCACGGCCACCGGTCTTGCCCAGACCGCTACCGATGCCACGGCCCGGACGGTGCTTTTCGCGACGGGCACCCGGCGCGGAACGCAGATCGTTCAGTTGCATGGATTAACCCTCCACACGCAGCAGGTAGTAAGCCTTGTTAATCATGCCGCGGTTTTCAGGAGTGTCCTGAACTTCGACAGTGTGATTAATGCGACGCAGGCCGAGGCCTTTGACGCAAGCCTTGTGATTGGCCAGACGGCCGTTCAGGCTCTTGATCAGGGTAACTTTGACAGTTGCCATGGTTAGAGAATCTCCTCGACGCTCTTGCCACGCTTGGCCGCTACCGACTCAGGGGACTGCATGTTCTTCAGGCCCTTGAAGGTTGCGTAGACCACGTTCACCGGATTGGTGGAGCCGTAGCACTTCGCCAGAACGTTCTGCACACCAGCCACTTCCAGGACAGCACGCATGGCGCCGCCGGCGATGATGCCGGTACCTTCGGAAGCCGGCTGCATGTACACCTTGGAGGCGCCATGGGCGGACTTGGTCGGGTACTGCAGGGTGGTGCCGTTCAGATCAACCTGGATCATGTTGCGGCGAGCAGCTTCCATTGCCTTCTGGATAGCGGCCGGCACTTCACGCGCCTTGCCACGACCGAAGCCAACACGGCCCTTGCCATCGCCAACCACGGTCAGCGCGGTGAAGGCGAAGATACGGCCACCTTTTACGGTTTTGGCGACGCGGTTCACTTGAACCAGCTTCTCGATGTAGCCTTCGTCGCGCTTTTGATCGTTGTTTGCCATAACTTAGAACTCCAGACCGCCTTCACGAGCGGCATCAGCCAGGGCCTTGATACGACCGTGGTACTTGAAGCCAGAACGGTCGAACGCCACCTGAGTGACGCCGGCAGCCTTGGCGCGTTCCGCGACCAGTTGACCAACTTTCTTGGCTGCGTCGACGTTGCCGGTGGCAGCTTCGCGCAGTTCCTTGTCCAGGGTCGAGGCGCTGGCCAGGACCTTGCCGCCGTCGGCTGCAATGACCTGGGCGTAGATGTGCTGGGAGGAGCGGTACACGCAGAGGCGTACGGCTTCCAGTTCGCGCATCTTCAGGCGAGCCTTGCGAGCGCGGCGCAGACGGGTTTCTTTCTTGACGCTCATTTGCTATGCCCTACTTCTTCTTGGCTTCTTTACGAAGGACGACTTCGTCGGCGTAACGCACGCCCTTGCCTTTGTACGGCTCCGGCGGACGGAAGTCGCGGATTTCCGCGGCAACCTGGCCAACCAGCTGCTTGTCGATACCCTTGATCAGGATGTCGGTCTGGCTGGGGGTTTCCGCGACGATGCCGGCAGGCAGTTCGTAATCAACCGGGTGGGAGAAGCCGAGAGCCAGGGACAGCACTTGGCCTTTGGCCTGCGCTTTGTAACCAACACCAACCAGCTGGAGCTTGCGCTCGAAGCCTTGGCTGACGCCGATCACCATGTTGTTGACCAGAGCGCGGGTGGTACCGGCCATGGCACGGGTCTGCTGGTCGCCGTTACGCGCAGCGAAACGCAGCTCACCGTTGTCCTGAATGACTTCGACGGACGGATGTACTTTCAGCTCCAGAGCACCTTTGGCGCCCTTGATCGAAAGTTCCTGACCAGCCAGCTTGATTTCAACGCCGGCAGGCAGAATGACGGGGTTCTTAGCAACGCGAGACATGCTGATTCCCCTTAGAACACAGTGCAGAGCACTTCGCCACCGACGCCAGCGGCACGGGCAGCACGGTCAGTCATCACACCTTTGTTGGTGGAGACGATCGAAACGCCCAGGCCGCCGCGAACTTTCGGCAGCTGGTCTACGGATTTGTACTGGCGCAGGCCAGGACGGCTGATTCGCTTCACTTCCTCGATGACAGGCTTGCCTTCGAAGTACTTCAGCTCGATCGACAGCAGAGGCTTGGCCTCGGCGGTGACTTGGAAATCCGCAATGTAACCTTCGTCCTTGAGGACTTTGGCGACTGCCGCTTTCAGCTTGGAAGACGGCATGCTCACGACGGTCTTCTCAGCCATCTGGGCATTACGGATGCGAGTTAGCATGTCTGCTAACGGGTCCTGCATACTCATGGGCTTAATGCTCCTGATACAAAAGATAAGCCTTCAACTTCATAACTCGCCCTCAAAACACCGGACGATCTAAACCCGGGCTCAGGGGAGCCGGGTATTCTAGAGATCGCTCAAAAACGAATCAAGCCCCACGAGGGGGCTTGCTTCGCAAAGCGATCAACGGAGCCGTTGCCGACTCCGTCTAGCACTTACCAGCTGGCTTTCACCAGGCCCGGTACGTCACCGCGCATTGCTGCTTCACGCAGCTTGTTACGGCTCAAGCCGAACTTGCGGTAGTAACCGTGCGGACGACCGGTCAGACGGCAACGGTTACGCAGGCGGCTGGCGCTCGCGTCACGCGGTTGCTTCTGCAGGGCGACCTGGGCATTCCAACGATCTTCCGCAGTGGTGCTCGGATTAACGATGATCGCTTTCAGCTCGGCACGCTTTTTAGCGTACTTGGCTACCGTGCGCTGACGCTTCAGCTCACGGTTCTTCATGCTCTCTTTAGCCATGGTCCTACTCCAATCAGTTGCGGAACGGGAATTTGAAGGCGCGCAGCAGGGCACGACCTTCATCATCCGAACGCGCGGTAGTGGTCAGAGTGATATCCATACCGCGGAGGGCATCGATCTTGTCGTAATCGATTTCCGGGAAGATGATCTGCTCTTTGACGCCCATGCTGTAGTTGCCACGGCCGTCGAAGGACTTGGCATTCAGACCGCGGAAGTCACGCACGCGCGGCAGAGAGATCGACAGCAGACGGTCCAGGAACTCGTACATGCGATCGCCACGCAGGGTGACTTTCACACCGATCGGCCAGCCTTCACGAATCTTGAAGCCAGCGATGGACTTACGAGCGTAAGTCACGACCGGCTTCTGACCCGCGATCTTTTCCAGATCGGCTACGGCGCTCTCGATGACTTTCTTGTCGCCGACAGCTTCGCCAAGACCCATGTTCAGGGTGATTTTGGTAACGCGCGGAACTTCCATCACGTTCGCCAGCTGAAGCTCTTGCTTCAGCTTGGGAGCGATTTCCTTCCGATAAATTTCTTTCAATCGTGCCATGGTGATCTACCTAGCTCCCTCAAGCCTGAACCGGTTTCTGGGTCGACTTGAAGACACGAATCTTCTTACCGTCTTCGACTTTGAAACCAACGCGGTCAGCCTTGTTGGTTTCAGCGTTGAAGATGGCGACGTTGGAGACGTGCAGAGGCGCCTCCTTCTCGACGATCCCGCCTTGCTGGTTGAGCATGGGGTTGGGCTTGGTGTGGCGCTTGACCAGGTTCACACCGCCAACGACCAGACGGTCGTCAGCCAGAACCTTGAGCACCTTGCCACGCTTGCCCTTGTCCTTGCCGGCAATGACGATGACTTCGTCGTCACGACGAATTTTTTGCATGACGGCTACTCCTTACAGCACTTCAGGGGCAAGCGAGACGATCTTCATGAACTTCTCGGTACGAAGTTCACGAGTCACCGGCCCGAAGATACGGGTGCCGATCGGCTCCTGCTTGTTATTCAGCAGGACGGCGGCGTTGCCGTCGAAGCGAATGATGGAACCGTCGGTACGACGTACGCCGTGCTTGGTGCGAACGACCACGGCAGTCATTACCTGGCCCTTCTTCACCTTGCCACGCGGAATCGCTTCCTTGACGGTGACCTTGATGATGTCGCCAATGCCGGCGTAACGGCGGTGCGAACCGCCGAGTACCTTGATGCACATTACGCGACGCGCGCCGCTGTTATCAGCGACTTCGAGCATGGATTGAGTCTGAATCATCTTCTATCTCCGACCCTTAGACTTCAACCGCGCGCTCGACGACATCAACCAGGGTCCAGGCCTTGGTCTTGGCCAGCGGACGAGTTTCGCGAATGGTGACCAGGTCACCAATGCGGCACTGATTGGTTTCGTCGTGGGCGTGCAGTTTGGTCGAACGCTTCACGTATTTGCCGTAGATCGGGTGCTTGACTCGACGCTCGATCAGAACGGTAACGGTCTTGTCCATCTTGTCGCTGACGACGCGGCCAGTCAGCGTACGGACGGTTTTCTGAGCTTCAGCCATGATTACTTACCTGCTTGCTGGTTGAGCACAGTTTTCACGCGAGCGATATCGCGCTTAACCTGCGAGAGCAGGTGAGACTGCCCCAACTGGCCAGTTGCTTTCTGCATGCGCAGATTGAACTGGTCGCGCAGCAGGCCGAGCAGTTGCTCGTTCAGCTGCTCAACGGATTTTTCACGAAGTTCATTCGCTTTCATCACATCACCGTCCGCTTAACAAAGGAGGTGGCGAGCGGCAGCTTTGCAGCAGCCAGGGCGAATGCCTCACGCGCCAGCTCTTCGGATACACCCTCGATCTCGTACAGGACCTTGCCCGGTTGAATCTGGGCTACCCAGTACTCGACGCCACCCTTACCTTTACCCATACGTACTTCCAGGGGCTTCTTGGTAACAGGCTTGTCGGGGAATACGCGGATCCAGATCTTGCCGCCACGTTTTACGTGACGGGTCAGCGCACGACGTGCGGACTCGATCTGACGCGCGGTGAGACGGCCACGGCTGGTTGCCTTGAGGGCGAACTCGCCGAAGCTGACTTTAGAACCGCGATGAGCCAGGCCACGGTTGTGACCGGTCATTTGCTTGCGGAACTTCGTACGCTTGGGTTGCAGCATTTGCGTACTCCTTACTTAGCAGCTTTTTTACGAGGAGCGGGCGCTTGGGGCTTCAGCTCTTCCTGGCGGCCACCAATGACCTCGCCTTTGAAGATCCAAACCTTCACACCGATCACACCGTAGGTGGTGTGCGCTTCGTAGGTTGCGTAGTCGATGTCGGCACGCAGGGTGTGCAGGGGCACACGACCTTCGCGATACCACTCGGTACGAGCGATTTCAGCGCCGCCCAGACGACCGCTTACCTGGATCTTGATGCCTTTGGCACCAATGCGCATGGCGTTCTGTACGGCGCGCTTCATGGCGCGACGGAACATAACGCGACGCTCCAGCTGCTGAGCTACGCTTTGCGCAACCAGCATACCGTCGAGTTCCGGCTTGCGGATCTCTTCGATGTTGATGTGCACCGGCACACCCATTTGCTTGGTCAGGTCCTGACGCAGCTTCTCAACATCTTCACCTTTCTTGCCGATCACGATGCCGGGACGAGCGGTGTGGATGGTGATGCGTGCGGTTTGAGCCGGACGATGGATATCGATACGGCTTACGGACGCGCTTTTTAGTTTGTCTTGGAGATACTCACGTACCTTCAGGTCGGCGAACAGATAATCGGCGTAAGTGCGCTTATCTGCGTACCAAACGGAGGTGTGCTCCTTGACGATACCCAGGCGGATGCCATTGGGATGTACTTTCTGACCCATCTGATCGACTCCGTTACTTGTCCGCAACCTTGACAGTGATATGGCAAGACCGCTTGACGATGCGATCAGCACGGCCTTTGGCACGCGGCATGATGCGCTTGAGCGAACGACCTTCGTTGACGAAGACGGTGGAGACTTTGAGATCGTCCACATCGGCGCCTTCGTTGTGCTCGGCGTTGGCAACGGCCGACTCCAGCACTTTCTTCATGATCTCGGCGGCTTTCTTGTTGCTGAAAGCCAGGAGGTTGAGCGCATCGCCCACCTTCTTCCCGCGGATCTGGTCGGCGACCAAGCGGGCTTTCTGGGCGGAGATACGAGCGCCCGAGAGCTTAGCGGCTACTTCCATCTTCCTTACCCCTTAACGCTTGGCTTTCTTGTCCGCAGCGTGCCCACGATAAGTGCGGGTAGCAGCGAACTCGCCGAGTTTGTGACCGACCATGTCTTCGTTGACCAGGACCGGCACGTGTTGACGGCCGTTGTGGACAGCGATGGTCAGACCAACCATGTGCGGCAGAATCATCGAACGGCGCGACCAGGTCTTGATCGGCTTGCGGTCGTTCTTTTCCACCGCCACTTCGATCTTCTTCAGCAGGTGAAGATCGATAAAAGGACCTTTTTTCAGAGAACGTGGCACTGTCGTATCCCTCTATTTACTTGCGGCGACGGACGATCATGTTGTCGGTACGCTTGTTCGCGCGAGTCTTCTTACCCTTGGTCTGAAGACCCCACGGCGATACCGGATGACGACCAGCAGAGGTACGACCTTCACCACCACCATGCGGGTGGTCGACCGGGTTCATGGCAACACCACGAACGGTCGGGCGAACGCCACGCCAGCGTTTGGCACCGGCTTTACCCAGCGAACGCAGGCTGTGCTCGGAGTTCGAGACTTCGCCCAGGGTCGCACGGCAGTCAGCCAGGACTTTGCGCATTTCACCGGAACGCAGACGCACGGTTACGTAGGCACCTTCACGGGCAACCAGCTGAGCCGAAGCGCCAGCGGAGCGAGCGATCTGAGCGCCTTTGCCAGGCTTCAGTTCGATACCGTGGATGGTGCTACCCACCGGGATGTTGCGCAGCGGCATGTTGTTGCCGGCCTTGATCGGAGCGCCGATACCGGAGATCAGTTGATCGCCAGCCACCACGCCTTTGGGGGCGATGATGTAACGACGCTCGCCGTCCGCGTATTTCAGCAGAGCGATGTGAGCAGTACGGTTCGGATCGTATTCGACGCGTTCAACGATGGCAGGAATGCCATCCTTGTTGCGACGGAAGTCGACCAGACGATAGTGCTGCTTGTGGCCACCACCGATATGACGGGTGGTGATACGACCGTTGTTGTTACGGCCGCCCGACTTGGACTTCTTCTCGAGCAGGGGAGCGAACGGAGCACCTTTGTGCAGGTCCTGGTTCACTACCTTGACGACGAAACGACGACCAGCGGAAGTCGGTTTGCATTTAACGATTGCCATGATGCACCCCTTTACTCAGCGCCAGCTGCGAAATCGAGATCCTGGCCCGGCTGGAGAGCGATGTACGCTTTTTTCCAGTCGTTACGCTTGCCCAGGCCGCGAACGGTACGCTTGGTCTTGCCCTGAACGTTCAGGGTGGTGACGCGACGTACTTTCACGCCGAACAGGCTTTCTACGGCCTTCTTGATTTCCAGCTTGGTTGCATCAGTGGCAACCTTGAAAACGAATTGGCTGTTGCCGTCCGCCAGGCCGGTGGCCTTCTCGGAGATATGCGGGCCCAGCAGCACTTTGAATACGCGTTCCTGGTTCATGCCAGCAGCTCCTCGAACTTCTTCACGGCAGACACGGTGACCAGCACCTTGTCGTAGGCGATGAGGCTGACCGGATCGGAAGCCTGAACGTCACGTACATCGACGTGGGCCAGGTTGCGAGCTGCCAGGTACAGGTTCTCATCGACGCCTTCGGTGACGATCAGTACATCTTTCAGGCCCAGGCCTTCCAGCTTGCTGACCAGACCTTTGGTCTTCGGTGCGTCGACAGCGAAGTCGGCAACGACAACCAGACGATCCAGACGAACCAGCTCAGAGAGGATGGAGCGCAGAGCAGCGCGGTACATCTTCTTGTTGAGCTTCTGGGAGTGATCCTGGGGCTTGGCTGCGAAAGTCGCGCCGCCGCCACGCCAGATGGGGCTACGGATGGTGCCAGCACGAGCACGACCAGTGCCCTTCTGACGCCACGGCTTCTTGCCGCCACCGGAGACTTCGGAACGAGTCTTCTGAGCCTTGGTGCCCTGACGACCGCCAGCCATGTAGGCGACGACTGCCTGGTGAACCAGGGTCTCGTTGAATTCGCTACCAAAAGTACGCTCGGAAACCTCGATCGCCTGAGCGCCATTTACATTCAGTTGCATCTCAGCTTCCTCTCTTAACCGCGAGCCTTGGCTGCCGGACGCACCAGCACATCACCACCGGTAGCGCCGGGAACGGCACCTTTGACCAGCAGCAGATTGCGCTCTGCATCGACACGCACGACCTCAAGGGATTGAACGGTTACACGCTCAGCACCCATGTGGCCCGACATTTTTTTGCCCTTGAACACTCGACCAGGAGTCTGGCACTGGCCGATGGAACCCGGGACGCGGTGGGAAACGGAGTTACCGTGGGTGTTATCTTGACCACGGAAGTTCCAGCGCTTGATGGTACCGGCAAAGCCTTTACCCTTGGACTCGCCGGTAACGTCTACCAGCTGGCCTGCCTGGAACAGATCGACAGAGATGGAATCGCCTGCCTTGAACTCCTCTTCGCCCAGACGGAATTCCCACACGCCGCGACCGGCGGCGACATTCGCCTTGGCAAAGTGACCGGCTTGCGCCTTGGTCACGCGAGAAGCACGGCGCTCGCCAGCAGTGACCTGCACAGCGCGATAGCCATCGCTTTCTTCGTTTTTGAACTGGGTGACGCGATTCGGCTCGACCTCAATGACCGTGACCGGAATGGAGACACCATCTTCGGTGAAGATGCGGGTCATGCCGCACTTACGACCGACAACACCAATTGTCATCTTTAGAACCTCTTTAGTGTACGGGGCTTTCACCCGCTATGGCCGCCCATTTCAGAGCGTTACACGACCAATGCCGAAGGCATTAGCCGAGGCTGATCTGTACTTCGACGCCAGCAGCAAGGTCGAGCTTCATCAGCGCGTCGACGGTTTTGTCGGTCGGCTGAACGATGTCGAGAACACGCTTGTGGGTACGAATTTCGTACTGGTCACGAGCGTCCTTGTTGACGTGCGGGGAAATCAGCACGGTGTAACGTTCCTTGCGGGTCGGCAGAGGAATCGGACCACGCACCTGAGCGCCAGTACGTTTCGCGGTTTCCACGATTTCCTGGGTAGATTGGTCGATCAGGCGGTGATCAAAAGCCTTCAACCGAATACGGATTTGTTGATTTTGCATTTGACCTCAGACTCCAAGTTGCCATTCCCAACGGACGGACTCCGCCCGTTAAAAGGAGGCGCAATTGTACGGATGCGCCTGGGGGGTGTCAATATTTAACCAACTCAACGAAAAAGGGACCCCGAAGGGTCCCTTTTTCTGCAGCGGATCAGCGATTACTCGATGATCTTGGCAACCACGCCGGCGCCAACGGTACGG
>NZ_BDAI01000002.1 GCF_002091755.1 Pseudomonas nitroreducens NBRC 12694 | reverse complement strand
CTTCGACCTCGATGGCAAGCCGCTGGCCGGTGCCGTGGTCGACCTCTGGCACGCCAACACCAAGGGCACCTACTCGTACTTCGACAGTACCCAGTCCGAGTACAACCTGCGCCGGCGCATCGTCACCGACGCCGAAGGCCGCTACCAGGCGCGCAGCATCGTGCCCAGCGGCTACGGCTGCCCGCCGGACGGCCGACCCAGGAGCTGCTGAACCAACTCGGCCGCCACGGCCAGCGCCCGGCGCACATCCACTTCTTCATCTCCGCGCCGGGCCATCGCCACCTGACCACACAGATCAATCTCGCCGGCGACCAGTACCTGTGGGACGACTTCGCCTATGCCACCCGCGACGGGCTGATCGGCGAGCTGCGTTTCGTCGAGGACGCGGCGGCGGCCAAGGCGCGCGGTGTGGAAGGGCGCTTCGCCGAGATCGAGTTCGATTTCCAGCTGCAGCGGGCCGTCGCTGCCGGAGCCGAAGACCGCAGCAATCGTCCTCGCGCTCTGCAGGGGACCTGACCGTAAGGCGGACAACGGTTCGCGGTTGCACGCCCTGCATGACCTTGGGCGTGCTGCGTTCAGCCCCGCCGTTCCCGATGCATCAGCCAGAGGAAGTACGGGCAACCGATGAACGCCGCCAGCAGCCCCGCAGAGACCGGCCAGGGATAGGCGATGTTCCGCCCCAGCCAGTCCGCCACCACCATGATCACGGCTCCGGCCAGCGCGCTCAGGAGCAATTGCGGCGCGGCGCGGCGGACGCCGAGGTGGCGGGCGATGTGCGGGCCGATCAGACCGACGAAGCTCAGTGGGCCGACGATGATGGTAGCGGTGGCGGTCAACACCGCAGCGGTCAGCAGGATTGCCAGGTGGCTACCGCGCAACCGCAAGCCCAGCGCAGTCGCGGTGCCGTTGCCCAGGGTCAGCAGGTCTAGCGGGCGAGCCAGCAGCAGGCTGATACCGATCATCAACGCTCCGACGACCAGGCCGGTGCTCGCGGACGTCACATCCACCTGATAGGTCGAGCCGGTCATCCAGCTCATCATCGCGGTCATGCGCGGGTCACCGCTGGCCAGCAGCAACGTGCTCAACGAGTGCAACAAGGTGGTCAGGCACACGCCAGTCAACAGCAGCCGCTCGGCGTTGAACGTCTTGCGCCAGGCGAACCACAGCAGCAGGCCGAGCGTCAGCAGCGCGCCGATGCTGGCGGCTGGCACCATGTAGGCCTGCGGCTGCGGCATCACCAGGAACAGCACCAGCACGGCGATGGCCGCGCCGGACGTGGCGCCGAGGACTTCCGGGCTGGCCATGGGGTTACCGGTCAGGCGCTGCACCAGCAGTCCGGCGACGGCCAGCATGGCGCCGGCGGCGAGCGAGCCGAGTACGCGCGGCAGGCGCCATTGCGCGATGGCGTCGCTCAGACCGGCGTCGCCCCAGTGCCAGCCGTTGGCGTCCACCGCGAAGTGGATCGCCGGCAGCGTCAGCAAGGCGAGCAGGATGGCCATGCCGATGATCAGCCGCCACGGATGCTCCCGCTGCGGCCTGGCCGGCGCCGGGCGCGGGATGATCCCGCCGCTGCGCTGGCGGCTGAGCAGCCACAGCAGCAGCGGAACGCTGAAAATGCCGGTGAGGATGCCGGCGGGAATTTCCCCGGCGAAGCGCGACAGCTCGCGGGCGATCTGGTCCACCACGCAGAGGAGCGCAGCGCCCAGCAGTGGCGCCCAGATCAGCCGTTGCTTCAGCGTGCGGGCACCACACAGCCGGGCAATCGCCGGCGCGGCAAGGCCGACGAAGGCGAGCATGCCTACGGCACTGGTCACGAAGGCACTCAGCGCCACCGCCACGGCGAGACCGAGCACGCGGGTCCGGCGCAGGTTGACGCCGACCGCCGCCGCGCCTTCATCTTCCAGGCCCAGGGCTGCCAACGGGCGCACCATCAACAGGGCGATGACCATGGCCACTGCGAGGCGCGGGGCGAGGTACAGCACGCCGTCCCAGCCACTCTGGTTCAGCGAGCCGGCCTGCCAGAGTAGCAGGTCGATCAGGTAGTCGTGGTTGAACAGCACCAGCAGCGCGTTGAGCGACACGCAATAGAGGCTGATGACCATGCCGGCGAGGATGAAACGCAGCGGTGACAGCGTGCGGCCCCAGGCAAAGGCGAACAGCAGGGCGGTGGCGAGCGCGGCGCCGGTCAGGGTGACGGCTTCCAGGCCATGCACCAGCAGCGTCGGGGCGAATATGGTGGCGGCCGACAGTGCCAGGTTGGCGCCGGCGGAAACGCCCAGCGTCACCGGCTCGGCCAGCGGGTTACGGAGGATCTGCTGGAACAGCGTGCCGGCCAGGGCCAGCGCGGCGCCAGCCATCAGGCTCACCGCCAGGCGCGGGAAGAAGCTGAAGTGCAGCAGCACCTGGCGCACGTCGTCCAGGTCCGGCGACCACAAGGCCTGCCACCAGAGTTCGCGGGGCAGGGCGCCTTGCAGGCCATGGAATACCAGCAGTGCGGCGAGGAGCGCCAGCAGCAGCGTACAGAGCGCCGGGCCAATCGGCAGGCCGCGGCGTGGTGCGGCGAGTCCGAGGGTCGATTCAGGCATGGGCGACCTCCGTGGCATTGTCCAGGTAAGCGGCGATGCGTTCGGCCAGGTCCAGCACCGAGGCAGCGCCGGCGTAGGGATAGAAGCGCTGCAGCGTCAGCGTGTGCCCCTGGCGCACGGCGGGCAGGTTGGCCCAGAGGTCGTTGGGCTGCCGCAGGCTCTGCAGTCGTGCCGAGGTGGTGGGGATGTCGACGTAGACCAGGTGCGCATCCGGGCGCTCGGCCAGGCGTTCGATGCTGACCATGGCCAGCCCCACCGGGCCGACCGGCCCTTGCCAGGCATTCTCGACGCCGAGGCGGTCGAGCACGTCCTGCACCATGCTGTTCCTGCCGTAGACAGCGGCGTGGCGGCCGTCCTGGTTGAGTACGGCGACGCACACCGGCGGCAGGCTGCGCTTGGCCAGTTCTGCGCGCAGTTCGGCCAGGCGCTGTTCGCCGGCGGCGATGTAGTCGGCAGCCGCCTGCTCGACGCCGAGTCGCCGCGCCAGGTCGTTCATGAAGTCGGTAGTGGCTTTCCAGGCACCCTCGGCAGCCGGGTAGATAGCGACCTTTTCGGTCGGCGCAATGCCGTTGAGTCGACGCTGCAAGGTCGGCGTCATCGGGTCGCTGAGGATCAGTTGCGGCTGCAGTTGCTGGATCAGTTCGAGGTTCGGTTCCCAGTAGGGGCCCACGTCACGCACGCTTTCCGGCAGAGCCATGGTCGGCATGCGCACCCGGTAATAGCGGTCGTCGGAAATCGCCAGCGGCGGTACGCCCAGGGTCAGCAGCGTCTCGGCGGCGACCCAGTTGAGCGCGACGATCCGCGTCAGGCGCTCACCGGCGAAAACCGGCAGGCCGCAGGCGCAGGCCAGGCCACCCAGGGCGAGGCCCTGCAGCAGGTGGCGACGGGTGAGGGACATGCACTACTCCTCGCGTGAAACAACAGGCTTCTGAAACAGCAGGCTCTTGAAACAACAAAGGGCCCCCTGCGAACAGGGAGCCCGGAAGCAGCAGGCGGAACCGGCGCGGGGCCGCTTCCGCCCGTGCCTTACCAGCTGTACTTCACGCTGGTCATGACGGTGCGGCGCAGGCCCGGGTAGCAGGAGATCGGGCTGTCGCAGGTGGCTGCGTATTCCTCGTCCAGCAGGTTCTGGGCGTTCACCGAGAGAGTCACGTTCTTGTTCAGCGGGTAGCTCACGCCGGCGTCGAACAGGGTGTAGTTGTCGACGTGGTAGGTGTTGGCGTTGTTGCCGTAGAGCGAGCCGGTGTAGCGCACGCCGCCGCCGATGGAGAGACCGTCGACCGCGCCTTCGTGGAAGGTGTAGTTCAGCCAGCCGTTGGCCATGTGCTCGGGCACGTTGGCCGGGCGATTGCCCTCGTTGCCGTCGTTGCTGCTGGTGATCTTGGCCTTGGTGTAGGTGTAGGAGGCCAGCAGGTCCCAGTTCTGATCCAGCTTGGCCTTCAACTCGGCCTCGATGCCGCGCGAACGCTGCTCGCCGGTCGGCTCGCTGAAGCCGGTCGGCACACCGTTGGCGTTGAGCTGGGTGGTAAGGATGTTTTCCTTGGTCAGCTCGTAGGCGGCCAGGGTGATCAGCAGGGTTTCGTCCGGCTGGAACTTCACGCCCGCTTCGTACTGGTGGGCTTCGCTGGCCTTGAAGGCGCCACCGTCGGCGGTGATGCCGGTGTTGGGTACGAAGGACTCCGAGTAGCTGACGTAGGGCGCCAGGCCGAAATCGGTCAGGTAGGTCAGGCCGACGCGGCCGGTGAAGGCGTTGTCCTTCTGCATGGTGTGCGCGCTGGTATGGCTGTCGAGGTCGTTGCGCACGTAGTCGTAGCGGCCGCCGGCGGTGAGGATCCAGTGGTCGTCGAACTTGACCTGGTCCTGGATGTAGCCGCCCACCTGCTGGATGGTCTGGTCGTAGTTGATGGCCTGGCCGGGGAGGGTGGTGTCCTTGGTCGGGCGCTGCACGCTCTGGCCGTACTGCGGGTTGTCCAGGTTCAGCGACGGGCCCAGGGTGCGCCAGCGAGCGATGTCGGCGTCCTGCCAGCTGTAGTCGACGCCCATCAGCAGCGTGTGTTTGAACGCGCCGGTGTCGAAGTTGGCCTGGAACTGGTTATCCAGATTGAAGGTGTCCATGTGCTGATCGAAACGGTCAGCGGTACGGATGATGTTGCGGCCGACCTGCAGTTGCGGCAGCAGGTTGGCGAACACCAGGTCGACCTGGCCGTAGCGGGCGTTCTGGCGGAATTCCCAGGTGTCGTTCAGGCGGTGGCGAAACTCGTAGCCCAGGGTGTACTGGTCCTGGCTGAAGTGGTTGTAGCTGTGATCGCCGAGCAGGGTGCCGGTGGGGTGGCCGTTGACGCTGTAGTCGAAGATCGAGCCGGAGTTGCGGTCACGCAGGAAGTCAGTGAGCACGGTCAGGCTGGTGTCTTCGTCCGGCGCCCAGGTGAAGGACGGGGCGATGTAGTAGCGGTCGTCCTCGACCTCGTGGCCGTCGTCGTATTCGGCCTGGGTGTTGGCATCGCGGGCCAGGCCCACCACGCGGTAGAGGAACTGGTTCTGGTCGTCCAGCGCGCCGCCCAGGTCGAACTGGCCCTGCTTGCGGTCATGGTTGCCGCCGGTCAGTTCCACTTCGTTGATGTGGTTGGCGGTGGGCTTCTTGCTCACGCGGTTGACGATGCCGCCGGCATCACCCATGCCGAACAGGCTGGAAGACGGGCCACGGACCACGTCGATGCGCTCGAAGGCATAGGGCTCGCTGCGAAAGAACGCGTAGCTGTTGTTCTGCTGACGCAGGCCGTTGAGGTAGTCACTGGTGGCCTGGGCATTGAAGCCGCGGATGTACATCCAGTCGAAGCCCTTGGGGTCCAGGCCATAGGCTTCCACCTTGACGCCGGGCACGTAGCGCAACGCCTCGGTCACGGTCTGGGCGCCCTGGGCGTCCATCTGCTTGCGGGTGATCACCGAGATCGACTGGGGGATTTCCAGCAACGGGGTGTCGGTCTTGCTGCCGCTGTTGGAGGTGCGCGGCACATAGCTGTCTTCACCTTCGATGGCGCCGGTGATGACCTGGGCGGACAGGTTCAGGGTGTCGCCGCTGGCGGCATCGGCGCCCAGCAGGGTCACGCGGCTGCCTTCGACCTGGTACTTGATGCCGGTGCCTTGCAGCAGGCGCTCCAGCGCCGCGGTGGGCTCCATCTCGCCGCGCACACCGGGGGCGCGCAGGTTCTGCACCTGGGTCTGGTTGAAGACGATCTGCAGGTTCGACTGCGTGCCCAGGCTGGTCAGGGCGGAAGCCAGCGACTGGGCCGGGATATCGATGCGGACCGGCGCAGCCTCTACGGCGGTGGCGGTCAGAACCATGCCCAGGGCGGTGGCGCGGACCAGGCGGGCCAGGGGCTTCACCGGGTGCCGGGATTGCAGCGCATTGCGGGTGCGACTCACTTGTTAGCTCCTATGATCTTGTCAGCGTGATCTTGTAATGCAGTTTCTAATAAGAATGATTCAGCTTTATGTGACGCGCTGGTTGGAAAAAACCGGAAAATTCCGTTCGATCTTTTTTGTTGTTCAACGACGACCGGGTGAAAGGGCGGCCGTCCGGGCCGCCCGACGGTCAGCGCAGCGCCACGCCGGAAGGGCCGGGCGGGGTCGCAGTGCGGTGGTCCTCGATCTCCACGATCTGCCCGGCGCGCATGCGCAGCAGGCGGTCGGCGACGTCGAAGTAACGGTCATCGTGGGAGATCACGATCAGCGTCTTGCCCTGGGCGCGCAGCTCGGGCAGCAGCTCGGTGTAGAAGATGCGGCGGAATTCCGGGTCCTGGTCCGCGGCCCATTCGTCGAACACCAGCACCGGGCGCTTCTCCAGCCACGCCTGCACCAGCGCCAGGCGCTTGCGTTGGCCGGTGGACAGGTCGGTCGTCGAGAACGCCTGGCCCTGCAGGCTGACCTTGTGGGCGATTTCCAGGCGCTCCAGGTAGCGGCCGGCCTCTGCCGGGATGTCCTGGCTGCCCCTGAGCAGGTCCTCGAAGAGGAAGTAGTCGGCGAAGATGGTGGTGAACAGCTGGCGGTAGTCGTCGCGGCCGCTATCGCCGACCGCTTCGCCATTGAGCAGCAGTTCGCCGGCGCGCGGGACGTAGAGGCCGAGCAGCAGCTTGATCATCGTCGTCTTGCCGCAGCCGTTCTCGCCGGCGATGAAGAGGATTTCCCCTCGATTCACCTTCAGGTTCAGCGGGCCGACGCCGAAGCCACGGGTGCCGTCGTCGGTGGGGTAGTGGTAGGCCAGGTCGCGCAGCTCGATGGACTGGAACTCCAGCGGCTGTCGGCCGTCGTCGGCCAGCAGCAGGTTCGGCTCCGGCGAGGAAAAGCGCACTGACAGTTCGGCGATGCGGCGGAAGGCGACCTGTGCGCGGGTCACCACCGGCAGTTGGCCGAGCAGCCCTTCCAGCGGGCCCTTCATGTACAGCAGCACCAGAATGAAGCCGGACAGCGTCGCCTGGTCGGTGCTCGGCCACAGCGACTGGTACGCCAGCGCCACGCCGATGACGATGAAGAACAGCGTGGAACCGAAGCCCTTGGCCACGTTGAACAGGTTGATCGAGCGCAGCTGGATGTCGCAGATCTCGTCGGCGGTGCCCTGCAGGCGTTCGCTGTAATGCTGGAAGCGGCGCGGGCGGCTGATGCGCAGCTCCTTGGCGCCCTCGGCGATGGCGCGGTAGTGCTTCTGCAGCTCGTCTTCCTTGTCGCGGGCCTCGAAGAAGCCCTTGATGCCCTTGGCCCGCGCGACGTACTGCACGGCGCTGCCGACGACGATGGCGATGGCGGTGGCGAGGAACATCGGCGGCGACAGCCAGGCCAGGTACCCCAGGCAGCCCAGTGTGGTGGTCAGGGCGACGGCCAGCGGCGCGAAGGCGAAGGCGAAGTCGCTGATGGTGTCGATGTCGTGGGTCAGCACCGGAATCAGACGGTGGCTGCGGTAGCGCTCGATCTGCTCGATGGGCGCGGAAATGATCTTGCTGCCCAGGTCCTTGCGCAGTCGAGCGATCACGTGCTGGCCGACGTAGTTGGTGCCCATGTCGGAAATGATCGAGCCCAGCAGCGCCAGTACGCACAGCCCGGCGAAACCCAGCAGCAGGCCGGCGGGCATGCCGCCCTGGGAGTGCAGGCTGTAGTTGATGGTGGCGAGCAGCGCGGTGATGGCCGAGCCGCCCAGAATCCCCAGCAGGGTGGCCGCAGTCAGCGGCAGCCAGTGCGGCCGCAGCAGTTTGAGCATTTCGCGCAAGGCGCTTGGAGCGGGTGTTGGCATCGTCTTTTCCTGGCCCCGGCCTGCCACAGGGCAGGCCGCACAACGGGACGAGACGGCGCGCGAATCAGGAGATCATCGGCAAATCCGAATCGTTCCTATCAAGACGAATGAGCCAGGAGAAAACTGAAGAGAATTTGCGAAAGTTTCGCAAGTAGGAAGGGCGCGTATGGGTGGGACGCCTGGTCGCGGCCTCTTTCAGGAGCGGGCACCAGGTGTCGGAGTCTGTCGGCAGCTGCGGATTTCGTCGCATTGGAGTTCGCGAGCAAGCTCGCTCCTGCAGTCTGGCCTGGGACTTGGGTGCTTTTTGTAGGAGCGAGCTTGCTCGCGATCCCGCACGGCACGCCGCTACCCGGCATGCCCGCGTGGCGACTATCAGAGCTGCACGTACCGACTGGCGAGCACCATACGGCCCTGGTTGTCCTTGCGCAGCTCCAGCGGCAGGACCTTGGGCAGCGAATCCACCAGCGCCTGCAGGTCGTCCGTGCGGTAGATGCCGCCGATGCGCATGGCCGCGACCGTGGCGTCGTCGAGGAATACCGGCTGCTTGAGATAGCGATTGATCAGCGGGATGGCGGCCTGGAGCGTCAGGTCGTCGATCACCAGCTTGCCTTCGGTCCAGGCGATGGCTCCGGCCGGGGCCACCTGGGCCAGTTCGATGCGCTCGCTACCCTTCAGGTAGCGGGCCTGCATGCCGGGTGTGAGTTGCGCACTGTTGCCGTCGACGCTGTCGGGAGGGCTGACCACCACCGAGCCTTCGAGCAGGGTGACCAGCATCTGGCGGGAGTCGGTCCAGACGTTGAAGCGGGTGCCAGTGACCCGCACGCTGCCGTTGTCGGTCCACACCGAGAAGGGCTGCAGCGTGTCGTGGGCGACCTGGAAGTAGGCTTCGCCACCGCTTTTCAGCCAGGCGCTGCGGCGGTCGCGGAAGTTGGCGAAGACCAGTTGCGAATTGCTGTTGAGCTCGACGTTCGAGCCGTCGGCCAGTTCGACCATGCGCGGCGCGGGTTGCGCAGCGTAATAGCCGACCCGCGAGGGCAGCAACCCGGCGGACCAGCCCGCCGACCAGACCGCGCCGATGGCGACCAGCAGGCCAGCGGCCACGGCGGCAATACGCCTGCCGTTACGAGGACGACGCTGGCTGCGTGCGCGATGGGGTGCCGGGCTGACGACAAGGTTCGGCTGGATCTGCGGAGTAGGCGGCAGCAGTTCCGAGAGCTGCCAGATCTCCAGCATCGCCTGGTACTCCTCCTCGTGTCGCGGGTCGACTTCGAGCCACTGCGCAAAATCGGCGCGCTCGGCATCGCTGCACTCATCGTGCAGACGCGCGCACCAGTGCGCGGCTTCGGCGCTGATGCGGTCATCGTCGAACGGGGCGGGGGAGCTGGTCATCAGGGATCTCGGTGAGGCCGTTTGCGGCCGATATCACACTTTCTTTTCGTGTTGATGCGAGTGATTATAAATAAGCCTGACTCGGACTGTCAGCAGGCGCCTGCAGCCTCGACTGTTTTTCATAGGATGCCCGACGGGGTGGAAAGCGCGTTCATCCGGTATTACAAGGAACTGGTCCTGTACCTCAATCGCAGCCTCGGCGACCGCCAGGCGGCTGCCGATGTGACGCAGGAGGCGTTCCTGCGCCTGCTCGACCGCAAGGGTGACGAGCATATCGAACAACCTCGCGCATTTCTCTATCGCACGGCGGTGAACCTCAGTATCGACCTGCACCGGCGCGGACGCGTGCGCCGCACCGAAGAGCTGGAAACCCTCGATCGCGAAGGCTGCCTCGACGAGCGCTGCCCGCAGGAAGAGGCCAGCCGGCAGCAGCAGTTGCAGTTGCTCCAGCGCGCCCTTGGCGAGCTGCCCGAAAACTGTCGCCGCGCATTCCTGCTGCGCAAGGTCGAGGGCTGCAGCCATATCGAGATCGCCGAAGCCATGGGCATTTCCCGCGACATGGTGGAGAAGCACATCGTCAACGCGATGAAGCATTGCCGGCTGCGGCTCAGGGCCTGGGGCGTGCAGGGTTAGTCACACCTCATTCCTCCCCGTCATCTCTGGTTTGCGAGCAAGGACTGGGCGTCCCCCTCGGTCCTACAAAGAGCGCGCGAACCCAGCCTGTAGGAGCGAGCTTGCTCGCGAACCGCACCGCACCGCACCGCACCGCACCAATCGCAATTACATACACAGACGTATGGCCCGCGCCGACAATTAATTTCTGCGGGCCCGCACGCAGATTCCAGGTGCCACTCAGCTCTTCGTCATTCTGAAATTTTCATGACTTAGTGAGAATCATTCTAAATTTCCCGAAGCCTGTCTCGTCTCTCCAGATAACGCGCTATCGACAGCGCAAATCATGGGCGACACGCAGGATCGAGTGCCGGCCGCCAAGCGGCGGGGCGCTCCTGGCAGGGCCGAGCAGTAGGCCACCGGTTCCCGCGCCGTCATGCCCCACGGCCATCGCGACACAGGACATTGGCACCATGACTCAGATGATCACCCCGACCTACGACGTGCTCGGCATCGGTTTCGGCCCCTCCAACCTGGCGCTGGCGATCGCCCTGCAGGAGCAGGCGCGACGCGAGGGCCGCCATTACCACGCCCTGTTCCTCGACAAGCAGGCCGACTACCGCTGGCACGGCAACACCCTGGTGGCGCAGAGCGAGCTGCAGATTTCCTTCCTCAAGGACCTGGTGACCCTGCGTAACCCCACCAGCCCGTACAGTTTCGTCAACTACCTGCATGCGATGGGGCGGCTGATCGACTTCACCAACCTGGGCACCTTCTACCCGTGCCGCATGGAGTACAACGACTACCTGCGCTGGGTCAGCGACCAGTTCGCCGAGCAGCGCGTCTGCGGCGAGACGGTCAGCCGCGTGGAGCCGGTGCAGGGCCCGGACGGCATCGAACTGGTTAAGGTGCTGTCCACCGATGCCCGCGGCCACGAGCGCTTCCGCCTGGCCCGCAGCGTGGTGGTGAGCACCGGCGGCACGCCGCGCTTCCCGTCCGCCTTCAACCACCTGCGTGACGATCCGCGCGTGTTCCACCACGCCCGTTACCTGGAGTGCATGGCCAAGCAGCGCTGCAACCAGAACGAGCCGATGCGCATCGCGGTGATCGGCGGCGGCCAGAGCGCGGCGGAAGCCTTCATCGACCTGAACGACAGCTTCCCCTCGGTGCAGGTCGACATGGTCCTGCGCGCGGCCGTGCTCAAGCCGGCCGACGACAGCCCCTTCGTCAACGAAATCTTTGCCCCGCGCTACACCGACCTGGTGTTCAACGAGCCCAAGGCCGAGCGCGAGAAGCTGATCCAGGAATTCCACAACACCAACTACTCGGTGGTCGACCTGGACCTGATCGAGCGCATCTACGGCATCTTCTACCGCCAGAAGGTGGCCGGCGCGGATCGCCATGCCTTCCTCTGCCGCCGCAACGTCGAATCCGCCAAGGCCGACGCCGGTGGCATCGAGCTGACCCTGCGCGACAGCGCCACCGGCGCCGTGGAAACCCATCGCTACGACGCGGTGATCCTCGCCACCGGCTACGAGCGCAAATCGCACCGCGAGCTGCTTGCGCCGCTGCAGGATTACCTGGGCGATTTCGAGGTGGGCCGCGACTACCGCGTGCTGGCCGACGAGCGCCTGCACGCCGGCATCTACCTGCAGGGTTTCACCCAGGACAGCCACGGCCTGAGCGACACCTTGCTGTCGGTCCTGCCGATGCGCGCCGAGGAAATCGCCGCGTCGATGTTCGAGCACCTGCCGCCGCAGGAATCGGCACACAAGCCCTCGCGTCCGCTGGCGGCCGAAAGCGCCTGAAGCCAACGGTCCGGAGATTTCTTCCGGGCCGACTAAATTCCTGCCGACCCTGCTCGTCATACGGGCGGGGTCGTTGCATTCACGAAAGGTTATCCATCATGACGCCCACTTTTTCCCTATCGCTGCCCGATGGCCGCCAACTGTCCGCCGACCGCGGTGCCACAGGCCTGACCTTGCTGCTCGGTGGCGAACCGCTGCTGACTGCGCAACGCGAGGGCGAGTGCTGGCAGCTCAACGGTGCCGTCACCCGCGATGCCCTCTGGGCGCTGGCCTATTGGAGCTTTGCCGGCGACGCGCAGTGTGAGCGCGTGCAGTTCGCTGTCGCCAACGTACCCGCCGCGGCCCTGGAGCAGGGCCTGGTGAGCCGCGATGAAGTCGGCGGGCACCTGCAGATCGAGCGTGCGGCCTTCTGGCAGCTGCCTGCTGCCTGGCACAAGGGCATCGCCAGTGCCGATTACCCGCAGGTCTATCGCATCAGCAGCGGCCGCCGTCATCCGCTGCGCGCGCCCAAGCCGCAGGGTGAGGTCTATCGCCGCTTCGATGCAAAGTTGGGCCAATGGATTTCCCTGCGCACCCTGGACATCGCGCTGGACCTGGAGCGCTTCAACCGCTGGCAGAACAGCCCGCGCGTGCTGGAGTTCTGGCAGGAGGGCGGCACCCTCGAACAGCACCGTGCCTACCTGGAAAAAGCCGCTGCCGACCCGCACACCACCACCCTGATCGGCTGCATCGACGACGAGCCCTTCGCCTACTACGAAGCCTACTGGGCCAAGGAAGACCGCATCGCGCCGTTCTACGACGTGGGTGACTACGACCGCGGCATCCACATGCTGGTGGGCGAGGAACCCCATCGCGGGCCGCACAAGGTGGAAAGCTGGATGACCGCCCTGGTGCATTACCTGCTGCTGGACGACCCGCGCACCCAGCGCATCGTCGCCGAACCGCGCGCCGACAACGCGAAGATGATCGGCCACATGCAGCGCCTGGGCTTCTGGCGCGAGAAGGAATTCAACTTCCCGCACAAGCGCGCCGCGCTGATGGTGCAGAGCCGGGAAACCTTCTTCGAGCGGTGCGCCCTGTGCTGACAGCGCTGCTCTGCCGGATCGAGGGCCGCGCGACCGAGGGCTGCCGGTGATCGCAGCCTTGGCGCCGCTGTATTTCGGCGAGTTCGCCAGTTACCGCGAGGTGCTGGTGACTCGCGACGATCCTCGCCCTTCGATACCGGCCCGCACGCTGCTCGAACGCGAGAGGCTCGACAGCGTGCTGCGCCGCTTCGACCCCTCCCACGCCGATGGCGATCGCCGCGCCCTGGCCTCGCAGTGGTCGAAGTGGTACCTGGTGCGGATCATCCCGCCGGCCGTTGCCGCTGCGCTGGTGCTCGGCCGCACGCTGCCGCTGGACTTCGACGACGTGGAAGTGGTGCTGGATGCCCAGGGCATTCCCGAGGCTTTCAAATTGCCGGGGGAGGGTGGGCCGTTCGCGGCGCTGCCGGGCGATCCGTTCCAGCGCTTCGCCCATCTGCTGGAAGGTCACCTGCAACCCTTCGTGCAGCGCCTCGCCGCCGAGGTGCGCCTGTCGCCCAGGGTGCTGTGGAGCAATGCCGGGAATTACTTCGAGTGGTTCATCGGCGAGATGGGCAAGCTAGCGCCGCTGGCTCCGATGCTGGGGCACGGTCGCGAGCTGCTGGAGACCGAGCGCCGGCCGGATGGCACGCGCAATCCGCTGTTCAAGCCGATCCAGTATATCGAGGTGTCCTGCGCGCAGCGCCCCGACGGGCTCTGGCGGCAGCGGCGGACCTGCTGCATTCGCTATCGGCTGGGGGAGATGGGCAATTGCGATAATTGCCCGTTGATCGACGAGCCGCCGGCGGAAACCAGCGATCTGTAATCGAACATTCCTGTCGCAGCCGCCCATGCCCGCGGCCGGCGTTTCCGCTCACCCGAGAATCACGCTGGCGCATGGACGCAGGATGGCGTGGAGCGTGGCGATACCCATCGATATCCACGCCCCCGCAGCATGGGTATCGCGGCAGATACGCTCGCCGGGGAGGCTGGCAGGGGGCGGTTCGCCCCCAATAGGGGCTTAACGCAGATAACTGATCGGCGAGCCATCCACCGGATTGCTCAGCACCCCCATGGGAATGCCGTAGATGTCTTCCAGCGTGTCCCCGCGCATCAGTTCGGCGGGCGAGCCCTGGGCCAGCAGGCGGCCGCCATGCAGGGCGATCAGGTGGTCGCAGTAACGCGCCGCCATGTTGATGTCGTGCAGCACCACCAGCACGCCCAGGCCCAGCTCGCGGCTCAGTTCGTGGACGCGGGAGAGCACTTCGACCTGGTGGGCGATATCCAGCGCCGACGTCGGTTCGTCCAGCAGCAGGTAGCGGCTGTTCTGCGCCAGCAGCATGGCCAGCCAGACGCGTTGGCGTTCACCGCCGGAAAGCAGGTCCACCGGGCGGTCGGCGAAGGCCTGGGTGTCGGTCAGCTCCAGCGCGCGGTCGATCTGCTTGCGGTCTTCGCCGGTCACGCGGCCCAGCGCGCCATGCCACGGGTACCGGCCGAAGGCGACCAGTTCGCGCACGGTCAGGCCGTCGGTCTGCGGCAGCTGTTGCGGCAGGTAGGCGACCTGCCGCGCGAAGTCGCGGTTGCCCCAGTCCTGCAGCGGCTTGCCGTCCAGGCGGATGCTGCCGCTGCTGGCCTGCTGCTGGCGGGCCAGCAGCTTGAGCAGTGTGGACTTGCCCGAACCGTTGTGGCCGATCAGGCCGATCATGTTGCCGTCGGCCAGTTGCAGGCTCAGCGGTTGCAGAAGGGTGCGACCGGGGACGCTGAAACTGACATTTTCCAGTTCGAACATGGGGTCATCCATCAGGGCGGCAAGGCCGGAAAAAGCGGGAGCCCGACTCTAATCCAATCGCTAATGCTTATCAATTTTCCAAGACCTTGCGGAACCGCCCGATCACTTGCCTGTCACTGTCCGAAAGCGCTTATGATTCAACGCTGTAATTGATCTGGTAGGGCCCATGGAGTCTGCTGTCGAACGCTACAAACGCCTGCTCGCCGAGGCCCTGGCGCGTTATTTCCCCCGCACCACCGAATACCTGCGCGCCGAACGCGAAGCGGCGCAGCCGCAGCCCCGTGGACGTGGCAAGACCAAGGGCAAAGCCAAGGCACCTGCCAAGCGCGCGGCGAAAACCAAGAAGGATGGCGAGGGGCCCGCGCCCAGGCGCCCGCGAACTCCGGCCGCAGCCGGTATCTACGGCACCGCCAAGGCGCCCGATGAACAGCTCGCCCTGGACATGCGCCAGCGAGTGGCCCAGGCTGCCGCCCACGGCGTGATCAGCCAGCCTTCGGACGAACAGTGGGCGATGATCCTCGCGCCCGAACCGCTGACCCGCATCTTCGCCGGCGCCGGTTCCGGCAAGTCGACGACGCTGGTCCTGCGCGTCGTCTACATGCTGTGCCACCTGGGCATCGAGGCCGAGCGAGTGACGGTGATTTCCTTCACCAACGCCTCCTGCGCCCAGCTGCGCGAGCAACTGGTGAACGTGCTCGGCTACTGGGGCCATCCCTTCGACGCTGCCCAGGCGCGTCAGTGTGTGCGTACCTTCCATTCGGCCATGGGCACGCTGGCGAAAGTCGCGCTGAAGAATCCTCGCTGGTTCGAGCAACTGGACGAGCGCACTCCGGCAGACGAACTGGACAACCCCTTGCTGGCGGGACGCCTGCGCCCGGCGCAACAGCGGCTGCTCAAGCAGGTCTACCAGCAGTGCTATGCCGACCAGCACGAATTCCGTGTCCTGGCACATCAGCTGCTGGAACTGCCGCCACCGCCTGAAGCCGGCGAGGATGGCAAGCCGCCGCGCATCGGCAAGGCGCCATTGAATGCCTTCAAGTTATCTGGAGAGTTCACCGCGCTGCCACTGTTCGAAGCCTTCTATGCCCAGGCCGGGTTCATCGAGAGCATCGGCCTGCGCATCGCCCAGCTGCAGCCGAAGAAGCTCGGCTGTCCGGCGCGCGAACGGCAGTTCGTCGAGGCGCTGCAACTGTTCTGGGTGGCCTTCGAAAACGCGCTGCAGGAACAGGGCCTGCTGACCTTCAACCTGGCCTTCCAGCGCCTCACCGACCAGCTCGGCGACGGCAAGCTGCCGGCCGCAGCCCTGGCGCCGTTCCAGCACCTGCTGATCGACGAGTTCCAGGACGTCTCGCCGCAGATCGTGCAGTGGCTGCAGGATCTGCATCGCGACCTCGCCAAGCGCGGCGAAGCCGTCAGTCTGATGGCCATCGGTGACGACTGGCAGTCCATCTATGCCTGGCGTGGCAGCTCGCCGGAGCTGTTCATGGACTTCGATCGCCACTTCCCCAGCAAGGGCCGGCGCAAGAGCCGCGTGCTGCTGCTGGAAACCAACTACCGCAGCATCGACCCGGTGATCCGCGACGGCGAGCGGGTGCTGGTGGGCGTGGCCAACAAGCAGGCCAAGACCTGCCGCGCGTTCAAGTCGGCGGAGGCGGGTGATCATGGGGTGAAGCTGGTGCAGCGCTTCGATGCGCGCAGCAGCTTGCCAATCCTGCTGGAGGAGATCCGCAAGCAGTGCGAGCACGTTGCCGCACGAGGATCGCGGGAGAAGACCGCCGTGCTGCTGCTCAGCCGGCGCAATGAAACCCTGCAAACGATCCTCGGCGAGCTGGACCGCAAGCTGCCGGTGAAGGGCATGACCATCCACCGCGCCAAGGGCCTGCAGGCGGAAGTGGCGATCATCGTCGACGACTGCGCGCCACCGGAAAAACATCCGCTGCGTAGCGCGCTGTACGCGGCTTCGGGCTTCTTCGCCAGCAGCTATGACCAGGCCCGGCAGGACGAGCAACTGCGCCTGGCCTACGTGGCGATCACCCGCGGCGTGAGCCGGGTGTTCTGGTTCACCCGCAAGGCGCAGGGACCGACGGCGATCCTGGCCATGCGGCGCAATGTAGAAGCCGCGCCCGCCTGAAGATCAATCGTCGCGGGTAAGGACTTCCAGCAGTTCGATCTCGAACAGCAGGTTGGAGTTGGGCTGGATGTGCGCGCCGACCTGCCGCTCGCCGTAGGCCAGGTGCGCCGGGACGAAGAGCTTGCGCTTGCCGCCGACCTTCATGCCCATCAGGCCCTGGTCCCAGCCCTTGATCACCCGGCCGGTGCCGATCACGCACTGGAAGGGGCGGCCCTTCTCGTAGGACGAATCGAAGACGGTGCCATCTTCCAGGGTGCCCTTGTACTGGGTGGTGATCAGGGCGCCCTTGACCACAGCCTTGCCGTCACCGACGACGATATCTTCGATCTGCAGTTCGTTGCTCATGGCGTTCTCCAGTGATGCGGTGCGGCGTCAGCGCCGCGAGGGCGTGCGTTTTCGCAGGAAAATCCGGCCTTGGCAAGCGGACCGCCAGGATCAGCCGCTGGCCATTTCCCCGAGAATCCATTCGCGGAAGGCTTTGACGCGCGGGTCGTCCGTGCTCGGCTGCGGATACACCAGGTTGTAGGCGTAATCCTCAGCGACGCGCACGCCCAGCTCGAACGGTTGCACCAGCAGGCCCTGCTCCAGTTCGCGGGCAACCATGGCCTGATCGGCCAGCCCGACCGCGCCGCCTTCCAGCACGGCCTGCACCACGTGGCTGGTGTCCTCGAAGGTCACGCAGTTGCCGGCGTCGAAGTCTTCCACGCCGGCTGCCGCCATCCAGCGCGACCAGTCCGGCCAGGCGGCGCCTTCGGTCTCGCACACCACATGGCACAAGGTATGGGCCTGCAGGTCGCGCGGCTCGCGCAAGGGTGGGCCTTCGCTGAGCAGGCTCGGGCAGCACACCGGCACTATCTGGGTATCGAACAGGCGCTCCGCGACCAGGCCGGGGTAGTGTCCGCTGCCGAAGCGGATGGCCAGATCGATGTCGTCGACGGCGAAATCCCGCAACTCGTCGCTGACGTCGAAACTGAGCTTCAACCCCGGATGCAGTGCGCGGAATTTCGGCAGGCGCGGCAGCAGCCAGTGCGTGGCGAACCGGGCTGTCAACGAGACCCGTAGTTGTTCCGACGTCCGCGCCAGCCGTCGGGCACGCACGGTGGCGCGGTGCAGCAGACCGAGGGACTCGACTGCCGCTTCGAGCAGCAACGCGCCCGCCGGGGTCAGCTGGATGCTGCGACTGGTACGCACGAAGAGGCCGAGGCCGAGCTGGTCTTCCAGCTCCTTGATCTGGTGGCTGACCGCGGCCGGCGTCAGGCCGACTTCTTCCGCCGCGCGGGTGAAGTTGAGGTGACGGCCAGCCGCCTCGAAGGTGCGCAGGCTGCGGATACCGGGAAAGGGGCGACTCATCGATCTTCAAATCCTGCTTGATGATCCGTCGAGAAATACTCGTTTCTCCTGGCTTCGTCAAAGGCCGATAGTGATCTCACCTGATGTTTAATTTGAAGATAACCGAGCAGAGGAAGCCACGCCATGTCAGCCGCCATCCATCCCTACATCACCCAGCGCAATGCCCAGCCGGCCAGCGCCGACGACCTCGCGCCCCTGGCTTTCGCCGGCTATGCGCATTTCACCGCCATGCAGGTTCGTGGCGGCGGCATTCGCGGCCTGGACCTGCACCTGGAGCGCCTGCGCAACGCTTCGCAGCGGCTGTTCGGCCAGAGCCACTCCGATGAGGAGATTCGTGCCGCCTTGCGTACCGCACTGGAGCAGGCGCCAGCAGACGTATCCCTGATGGCGACGGTCTACTCGCCCGCCGGGGAGTTCACCGTTGCCGGCCCTGAGCATCGCCCCGAGCTGCTGGTGCGCACCGCGCCGCCTTCGGATGGCCTGCAGGGACCGCTGGCGCTCGCTATTGCCGGGCACGAACGGGTGCTGCCGGAGATCAAGCACGTTGGCGAGATCGCCAAGACCTGGTATCTGCGCGAAGCGGTGGTCGCCGGCTTCGACGATGCGGTGTTCACCGACCATCGCGGGCGCTTCAGCGAAGCGACCATCTGGAATCTGGCGTTCTGGGACGGTGAAACCGTGGTCTGGCCGCGGGCGAAAATGCTTACCGGCACCACCATGGGCATTCTCCAGCGGCAACTGGAACGGCAGGGCGTGCGCCAGGTCACCCGCGCCATCGACCAGCAGAACCTGCCGCGCCTGACCGGTGCCGTGGTGATGAACTCCTGGACGCCGGCGGTACCGGTGAGCCGCATCGGTGATGTTGAGATCCCGCCGGCGCCGGAGTTCGTCGAGTTGCTGCGCAGCGCCTTCGAGGCAGAGCCGCGTGTTCAGCCATGAGGAGCCTCGCGGCGAAATTAGCTTCAGAGGGGCAGCGGGTCGCTGCGTTGGCGATGCCGTGCCGGCGCTGGCCGGTCGCAGCACAGGAACCGGCCGCGTCCTGGTTCCAGGCGTGGCTCGCCGTCATAGACCACTTCGCCGCGCGAGAGTGTGAGTGCCGGCCAGGCCCTCAGGGGCATGCCTTCATAAGGCGTGTAGTCGACGTTGTGGTGCAGCATCCGATTGTCCAGGCGCAGGTCCAGGCCGTCGTTCCAGATCACCAGGTCGGCGTCGGCACCCACGGCGATAGTGCCCTTGCGTGGCGCAAGCCCATAGAGCTGCGCCGCATTGCTGGAGGTCAGGGCAACGAACTGCTGCGCAGTGATGCGACCTGTCAGGACACCTTCGGACCAGAGCAGCGGCATGCGCGTTTCCACGCCGGGAATGCCGTTGGCGATGCGTTCGAACGAGACGTCCTCGCCGTGGGCTCGCTTGCCGTCCGGGCCGTCGTAGCAGAAGGGCGCATGATCGGAGGAGAACACCTCGAAAGTGCCATTCTGCAAAGCTGTCCAGATCACCGACTGGTTCGCCGCATCGCGCGGTGGCGGGCTGCAGATGCATCTGGCCCCTTCGAAGCTGTCGTCGCAGCCCAGCGCTTTGGCGGTGAGGAACAGATACTGTGGGCAGGTCTCGGCATACACCCGCAGGCCCTGGCCCTGCGCCCAGCGAATCTGCTCGATGGCTTCGCGTCCGGAGACGTGGACGATGAGGATGGGAACGTCCACCAGTTCAGCCAGCGCGATGGCACGGTGCGTGGCTTCGCGCTCCACCAGCATCGGCCGCGAAGTCGCATGGTAGCGAGGCGCCGTGCGTCCGGCCGCAAGCAGGCGCTCGGTCAGCCAGCCGATGCAGTCGCTGTTTTCAGCATGCAGCATGACCATTGCGCCGTGCTCACGCGCGACGCTGAGGGTCTCGAGAATCTGTCGGTCGTCGAGCTTGAGCGCGTCATAGGTCATGTAGATCTTGAAAGAGCTGTAGCCTTCTTCGATCAGCGTGGGTAACTCATCGCGCAGCACCGTTGGCGTGGGATCGGTCACGATCAGGTGGAAGGCGTAGTCGATAACTGCCTTTCCGTTGGCGCGGTGGTGGTAGTCCTCCACCGCGGCTCGCAACGACTGGCCCTTCTGCTGGCAGGCGAAGGGGATCACGCAGGTGGTGCCGCCACAGGCTGCCGAACGCGTGCCACTGAGAAAGTCGTCGGCCATTCGCGAGCCGTCGCCGGTGGGCTGGTCGAAATGCACATGGCTGTCGATACCGCCGGGCGTCACGTAGCGCCCGGCGGCGTCGATCTCGGCTGTCCCTGCGGGCAGCTCCAGGCCGAGCGCGACGATGCTGCCGTCGCGCACGGCGATGTCGCAGAAGAACTCGTCGGCGGCGGTCACCGCCCGTGCGTTGCGGATGACCAGGTCGAATGCCATCGCGCTTCCAGCGCCGGAGCCGGGCATGTCAGGAGCGCTCCAGCCAGGCGCGGGCGATCTGCTCGCGGGTGGTGAACCAGACGTCGCTGTGCTGTTGTGCGTACTCGATGAAACGCTTGATCGCCATTACCCGGCCCGGGCGGCCGACCATGCGTGGATGCAAGCCGATGGAGAGCATGCGCAGTCCCTGAGCCGATTCCTCGTAGAGCACATCGAAGCTTTCCTTCATGTATTCGAAGAAGTCGGAGGCCTGATTCAGTCCCGGCGTGTTCCAGTAACGGAAATCGTTGACGTCCGAGGTGTAGGGCACCACGAGGTGACGTTTTCCCTCGACTTCGACGAAGTACGGCACATCGTCGTTGTAGGCGTCCGAGTCATAGAGGAACCCGCCTTCTTCGGCGACCAGGCGACGGGTATGCACACTGGCGCCATAGCGGCAGTACCAACCCACTGGGCGCTTGCCGCAGGTACGCTCGAATGACTCGATGGCCAGGCGGATGTGTTCACGCTCCTGGGCTTCGCTCAGGCGGAAGACTTCTTCCCAGCGATACCCGTGGCTGCATATTTCGTGGCCGAGCTCGACGGCGGCGCGAGCGACGTCGGGGTTCTGCTCGAAGGCGAGGGCACAGGCGTGAAACGTGGCAGGTACGTCGGCCGCCTGCAGGATATCCAGGATGCGCCAGATGCCCACCCGCGAGCCGTATTCGTACATCGACTCCATGGCAAGGTTGCGCACGCCGGGCGGGCACTGATAGCTGCCCCATTCGGTCATCGACTCCTGGTCCGGGTCGCCCATGGCCAGGGAACGCTCGGAGCCCTCTTCGTAGTTGATCACCAGGCTGATCGCTAGGCGCGCGCCGTTCGGCCAGCGCCCGGTGGGGCGCTGGCGGCCATAGCCGACAAGATTGCGGGCAGGGTTGCTCATCCAGAGTTACTCCTGGCAGCGGCCACAGGGCCGCACCGTGAAAAGTGAGAAAAAGGGGGGTCAGCAGTCGATGTCTTCGAGTACCTGATGATCGATACTGCCGTCCGGAGCCTGGCGGTCCCTAAAGGCCAGGCCCATCGCCAGTGTCTGCGCCACGCAGAACGACGCAGTCAGTGAGCGGAAGCCGAGCAGTTCGGCATCGCTGACTTCAATCAGCACGCAAGCTCCCTGGGCGATCGGGCTGAGCAGGCTGTCAGTGATTGCCAATACCCTGGCACCGGCGGCAAGGGCCTGCTGGCAGGCCTCGACGGTGTCGCTGGCATAGGGTGGGAAGCTGACCGCCACCAGCACGTCGTCGCTTCGAATCGCGGCGACCTGTTCGCGCAGCGTTCCGCCGAAACCGCCGATATGCACCGATGGACGGCCACCGCGGCTGATCGCATAGCTCAGATAGCTGGCTACCGGAAGGGAGCGGCGCATCCCGATCACGAAGGCGGTGCGAGAGCTTTGCAGCAGCTCGATAGCCTCTTCGATGGCGGCTTGCTGCGTGCCTTCGGCCAGGTGTTCGAGCGAGACGATATTGGCGCGACTGAACTCGCGCAGGATGCCGCCGACATCGGTTGGATCCTCCAGCAACTGTTCGCCCTTGTGGTGGCGAATGCGCTCGCTGAAGCTGCCTTGGCCAGCTTGCTGCAAAGGCTCCTTGAAGAGCTTCTGCAGCTCGCTGAAGCCATTGAATCCCAGCGCCTTGGCCAGGCGGATGAAGGCCGTCGACGCAATCCCCGACTGATCGCTGAGCGCCGCAACGGTATTGAGCGCAACGTCATGGGGATGGTCGGTCAGGTAGCGTGCGGCGTCGCGCATGCGCTGGGTGAGGTCGGCCTGCTGGGCGACGATGGCGGCACGCAGTTCCGTGAGATTCTTCGGGGCAGACATAAGAGGCTCGGTCAGGTGGAGGACGTCGATCAGCGCAGGCGATCGAGCGCGCAGTCGAGATGGTCGACCAGTCGGTCGATCTCCTCGACGGTGTTGTAGTGGGCAATGGAAACCCGCACCACTCCGCCATGCTGCGTCAGCCCGAGATGTTCAATCAGGCGACGGGCGTAGAAGTCGCCGAAGCGGATGCCGATGCGGTGCTCGTCGATGGCGCGCACGATGCTTTCCGAGGATAGGCCGTCGGCAACGAAACTGATGGTAGGTACGCGCCCGCGGTCTTTCACCTGCGCCTTGCCGATAATACGCACCCCAGGCTTTTCGCGGAGGAACTGCAGCAGGCGCTCGGCCAGCAGGTCCTCCTGCTGCTCGAACGCGTCGAAGGCCGCCTGCATGATCTGCCGGGGGCTGCCCTGGGTGCCGAGCCGAGCACCGATATCCAGCAGATAGTCGTTGATGCCGGCACAGCCGAACGACAGCTCGTAGTTGAGGTTGCCCGGTTGCAGCTTGTAGGGCAGCACCTCACGGCCGATGAAGAAGTGATTTAGGCTCGGCAACTCGAGCAATGCGTCCCGCTGGCCCCAGAGCACAGCGAAATGAGGGCCGAACACCTTGTAGAAGCTGAAGACGTAGTAGTCCGCCGCGCTGGCCTGGACATCCACCAGACGGTGCGGCGCATAGGCGACGGCGTCGACACACAGCTTTCCGCCGACCGCATGGACACGTCGCGCGACCTCGGCTACCGGATTGACGCTACCCAGGATATTCGACGCATGGGTCATGCTGACGTAGCGGGTACGCGGGCTGAGCAGGCGGTCCAGGTCGGCCAGTTCCAACTCCTGGCTGGCGCTGTCCACGCTCCAGAACTTCAGTGTTGCGCCGCGCTCCTCGGCCAGTCGCACCCAGGGGCCGATGTTGGCTTCGTGGTCGCTGTTGGTGACGATGATTTCGTCGCCTGGCCCGATGCTCGGGGCCAGTGCGCGGCAGAGAATCTGCAGCAGATGGGTGGTCGAGCCACCCATGATCACTTCTTCGTGATGACGAGCGTTTATCAGTTGCGCGATGGCCCGGCGTGCTTCCAGGACCCGCTCGCCAGCCAGCGCCGAGCCACTGTAGGAGGCACCCAGTTGCACGCTGTTATTGAGCAGGTAGTCTCGCACCCGGTCGGCCACGCGGCCGAGCACGGCCGAACCACCGGCGTTGTCGAGATAGGCGAAACCATCGGCCAACATGGGGAACTGGGCGCGCACGTAATCCATGTCGAGCGCGTTATGACGAGGGGCAGAAGGCAGATTCACATCGGTGCTCCATTGTTCGGTGATGCAAGCTTCAGTGGTGCAGAATGGCTTGCAGGAAGGCTTGGGTTCGCGGCTCACGGGGCTGGGTGAAGAACGCTTCGGGCTCGTTCTCTTCGACGATGCGCCCGCTTTCCATGAAGATCACCCGGTCGGCAACGCGCCGCGCAAAGCCCATCTCGTGGGTAACCACGATCATGGTTACACCCGTGCGGGCCAGCGCCTGCATGACATCCAGTACCTCGCCGACCATCTCGGGATCGAGTGCAGAGGTGGGCTCGTCGAACAGGATGACCTTCGGTTCCATCGCCATGGTCCGGGCGATTGCTACGCGCTGTTGCTGTCCGCCGGAAAGTTGCCCCGGCAATTTGTGAGCGTGGCTGGCCATGCCGACCTTCTCCAGCAGCACACGGGCGCGGGCGTGGGCGTCGCGGCGCGACATCTTCCGTACGCGGATCGGCGCCAATGCCACGTTGTCCAGTACGCTCAGGTGCGGGTAGAGATTGAACCCCTGGAACACCATGCCGACTTCGCTACGGATGTGCGTGAGGCGCGGGCCTGCCTCGACGCGTTCGCCGGCGACCAGGATGTCGCCCTGCTGATAGTACTCCAGCAGGTTGATACAGCGGATCAGGGTGGACTTGCCGGAGCCGGAAGGCCCCAGGATCACCACCACTTCGCCTTCGACGACGTCGAGGTCGATGCCGTACAGCGCCTGGAACTCCCCATAGTGCTTGGACATGCGCTTGACCTGGATGATCGGCTTCATGCTGCTTTGCTCCCGCTGTGATTGCGCTGTTCGACCCAGCTAACCAGTTGCACCAGCGGCAACAGCAGCAGCAGGTACATGACGGCCGCACCGACCAGGGGTGTCGGGTTGGCCGCCAGCGCCTGTGCCTGGGTCGCCTGCTTGAGCAGGTCCGGCATCGCTACCACCGAGGCTAGCGCTGTGTCCTTCATCACGTTGATGCAGTTGCTGGTCATCGGTGGCATGACGATGCGCATTGCCTGCGGCAGGATCACGTCGCGCATGGTGTGGAAGAAGCCCATGCCCTGCGATGCAGCGGCCTCGAATTGGCCACGGGGGATGGCCTCGATGCCCGAGCGGAAGATTTCCGCGGCATAGGCGCAGGAAACCATGGACAAGGCTGCAGTGGCCGCGGCGAAGGACGACAGGCGAATCCCCATGAAGGGCAGTGCGTAGTAGATCAGCACCAGCAGCACCAGTAGCGGGATTGAACGCAGCACATCGATATAGACCCGCGCCAGTGCGCGCAGCGGTGTGAGCGCGTAGAGCCGGATCATCGCCAGAGCCAGGCCGCCGGCCAGGCCTAGCACAATGCTGAGGATACCCAGCATGACCGTCACGCCCAGCCCACGCAGCATCACCGGCAGGGCATCGACGAAGACGCCCCAGTTGAAGAAGGTATGTAGCAGTTCCATCGGGACTTCCTGAGCGAAGCGGCGCCGTTGGTTGCCGCCGCATGGCAGGGATGGTTTCAGCGAGGCGCGTCGACCACTTCCAGGGTGCTGGAGCCGGCAGTCGCATCGGCACCGAACCATTTCTTGTGCAGGTCGGCGATGAAACCGTCCTGCTTCATCGTGCTGATGATGTCGTTGAGCTGCGCGGAGGCCGGCCAGTTCTTCGCATGCATGATCGCGTAACGCTCACCGGTAGGGATGTGCGCGACCACGGCATACTGCGGCTTGTCCTTGATGTAGTAGAGGACTGCGGGGATGTCGCTGATATAGCCGTCGATTCGACCAGAGGCGAGATCGAGCATGGCCGGTGACAGACCCTCGTAGCGCGATACATCGCCAAACTTATACTGCGCGCTGTGCTGGCCGACCCACATGTCCCCCGTGGAACCTGTATCGACGCCGACGACTTTGCCGGGGAGGTCGTCCAGGCTCTTGATGGAGGAGGTCTTGAGCACCGACAGGGATTGGTCGCTGTCGTAGTACGGCTGGGCGAATCCAACCGACTCCAGGCGTTTGGGGGTGATGGTGATCGAGGAAATGGCCAGGTCCGCGCGTTGTGATTGAACGGCGCTGAAAAGGCCATTGAAGGGGATGTTGACGAACTCCACGGACTTGCCGGCGCGCTTCGCGGCTTCGCGTACGACGTCCACTTCGAAACCGACGATCTCACCCTTGGCATCCTGGAACTCCCAAGGCACGTTGCCGACGTTGGCGCCAACCGTCCAGTCAGCGGACCAGGCACAGGTGGCTCCGGTCGTGAAGGCTGCCGCCAGGGCGAAACCCACTACACACTTTGCTTTCATTGCTGCTCCCCTCGTTCTTGTTTTGAAGAAGCCTGCGATCCCGTCTGAAGGAATCTGCAATCGAGGTTAAGCGTGTAAATCAAATAATTCAATAAGTAATTTTTCTGAATTAAATGGTTCCATGGTGGTGCGTTGTGCCTGTTTGCGGGGCAGCCGCCGCAAGACTTCAGAGTCAGGCAGGACGTGTCCCGGAAGCCTCCCCCCATCGGGGCTGCACTTGAATGCAGCAGGGTTCTGCAAGCAGTCCGTGTGCCCGTGCGCTCTCACTTCAGGTGCGCGTCGAAGCCGTTCGCCTGCGGGGCGATCTCATCGCGCAAGGTCAGCGCCGGGATTTCATAGTCGCCGCCATTCTGCCGGCGGAAGGGGATGGGAGCCGCGGTCTGGAGCGTGTCCAGGCGCTCGCCGAGCTCCTGTTCGATCTGTCTGTAGCGCTCGCCATCCACCCGGCTGGTGCGGTAGACCAGGTATGGCGGCAGCACGTCGAAGCCGGGGTAATACAGCATGCCGTGGTGGATCGGGAAGAGCAGGTCGTCGATCGGGCCGTTGATGCCGCGCGGGCTGTAGTGCGACTCCCAGCCGCCGGTGGTGACCACCAGCATGGCGCGTTTGCCGGCGAGGTTGCCTTCGCCATAGCGGTCGCCCCAGCGGGCGTCGGAGTGCTCGCCGACGCCGTAGGCGAAGCCATAGGCGTAGACCCGCTCGAACCAGCCCTTGAGGATTGCCGGCATGCTGAACCACCAGAGCGGGAACTGCAGGATAACGGTGTCGGCCCAGCGCAGCTTTTCCTGTTCGGCGGCGATATCGATGCTCTGCCGGCCAGCGGCGTAGGCGCGCTTGGAGTCCAGCGAGGGGTCGAAACGCGCTTCGGGATCGCGGTCGAGGTTGTCGCAAGTGTCGAGCGGGGCCTTCCAGTTCATCGCGTACAGGTCCGAGACCTGCACGGCATGGCCAGCGTCCTGCAGGTGGCGCACGGCGAAGTCCTTCAGTGAGCCATTGAGCGAACGTGGTTCGGGGTGGGCGTAGACGATCAGTACGTTCATGAATGCCTTCCTGTGAGTCATCCGGTGGGAGGGGATGGGCGCAGGATGCGGATTGCCGGGGTATAGTTGAAATGAATATCAGGAATCCCAGGTATATCAATGAATAATCTGCGCAGGCTCGATCTGAATCTGCTGGTGACCCTCGACGTGCTGCTGCGCGAGCACAACGTCACGCGCGCCGCCGAGCAGCTGAATTTTTCCCAGCCCTCGGTCAGCGTGCACCTGGCCAAGCTGCGCGACATCTTCGACGACCCGCTGCTCCTGCCCGGCCCCCGCGGCATGCGCCCGACGGCGCGGGCAGAGTCCCTGCGCGAGCCCCTGCGCATTGCCCTGGAGGCCCTGGAGCAGGCGGTGACGCCATCAGCACCCTTTGATCCGACCATGGCGGACAACACCTGGCGCATCGCCGCGACGGACTACGGCGAATCCACCATCCTGTTGCCGGCCCTGAGCGCCATTCGCGGCAGCGCACCGGCCACTCGCCTGGCCCTGTTGGAGCTGTCGCCGCCGCGCATCGCCCGGCAGGCAGAGCAGGGCGAGATCGACCTGGCGTTCCACACTACAGAGGGCAGCCCGCCGAACATGCGCCGGCGCACGTTGTTCAGCGAGCGCTACGTGCTGGCCGGGCGTGCCGGGCACCCGAGGTTGAAGCGCAAGCCGAGCCTGGCGCAGTTCTGCCAACTGGAGCATGTGATGGTGTCGCCCGATGGCGGCGGCTTCAGCGGCGTGACCGACGAAGTGCTGGCAGCGGTCGGCCTGAGCCGGCGCGTGGCCTTGTCGGTGCCGCATTTCCTCTTCGTCATCTCGGCGCTGGCCAGCAGCGACCTGGTGGCCATGGTGCCGGCGCGGCTGGTGCGCAATAACCCGGCGCTGCGCGTGGTGGAGGCGCCGGTGGAAGTGCCGGGATACGAGATGTCGATGCTCTGGGACGAACGCTCGCACCGCGACCCGGCGCACCGGTGGTTGCGGGAGCAGATTGCCGCGGCAGTCTGAGCGTCGATGGCGCTCCTACAACCTGGCACGGTGCCTCAGGTCACTGCCCAAACCGCGTCTGCAGCAGATAGCGCAGCGAAGCCTCCAGCGTTTGCCCATGACTCATGCCGTCGAAGGCGTGGAACCGCGCCTGCATGCTGGGCACTTTGCCCACGCTTTCTACCAGTTGCTGGGCGGCGCGCGGCGCGCTGGGGGTGATGTCCTCGCGTGGCTTGAAGGGCTCCTTGCCGCCGCGCATCAGCAGCAGCTGCGCAGAATGCCCGGCCATGCGTTGGGCAAAGCCTTCCTGCTCCTGGAGGATGGCGCCATCCCCCCACCACAGCGAAGGACTGGCCGGTGCGTAGAAGCTGAACTGCTGCGGGCGCGTGAGCAGCGCGTGGAGTGTCAGCAGGCCGCCGTAGGAGTGGCCCCAGAGCGTCTGCTGCGAACGGTCGATGGGCGCCTGGGCGGCCACCGCCGGGAGCATGCGGTCGCGCATCAGGTCGAGAAAGGCATCGGCGCCGCCGCTGGGGTCGCCGGTGAGCGGGTCCTTCTGCTCGGCCAGTTGCGGGCGCGGCGGGGTGTAGTCGCGGGTGCGGCCGGCGCGGTCAATGCGCAGGGGCGTCTGGTAACCCACGGCAACCAGCAATGGCGCCTTGCCGTTGTTCAGGTCGTTGAGCAGCTTTTCGTCCAGTGCGCCGACGGCGGCGTTGCCATCGAGCATCCACACCACTGGATAACCAGCGGCCGGAGCAGGGTGGTTCGGCCGGGCAATCCACAGCTGGTAGTGACGCTGGCCATCGGCGGAATCGAGCTTCAGCTCGCTGAAGCGGTAGGCCAGGTCGCTGCGTTGCAGCAGGGTCGTGTCCATTTTCTGGTCGGGGGCAGGCGCGGCGTGCGCTGCCAGCCCCGGCACGGCGAATGCCAGTGCCAGGGCCAGGAGGCGAAATCTCATCAGGCTTTTCTCTAATCAAAACGACGCGGTGAGGCTGGTGTACAGCGTGCGGCCCGGTTCGTTGTAGGTGGCCGCGCCGGCACCCTCGATGCCATTCACGCCCTGGGCGTTGCCCTCGCGGAACAGGCGCTTGTCGAACACGTTGTCCACCCCGGCGGTGAAGCTCAGGTTCTTGGTGAACACGTAGGTGCCGCTCAGCCCGGCGATGGCGTAGGGCGAGAGCTGGTTGTTGGCGCTGCCGGTGACGCGGTCGCCGTGGTAGTCGTACTTCTTCGGCTTCTGCTTGCCGTACCAGGCGACGCTGGCTTGCAGCGACAGGGCGTCGGTGGCTTGCCAGTCGAGCATGGAGTTCAGGGTGTACTTCGGCGTCACCGAGAGCACGTCACCGGTTTCCTTGTTCTTCGATTGCAGCATGTAGGTGAAGTTGTTGCTCCACTTCAGCTGCTCCATCAGCGGGATGGTCAGGGTGCCTTCCAGGCCCTCGACCAGCGCCTTGGGCACGTTTTCCCACTGGTAGATCGCCGCGTTGGCGTAGCTGCCGGTGCCGCCGCTGGCCTGATCGATGGGCGACAGGCCCGACTCGATCTTGTTCTTGTAGTCGTTACGGAAGTAGGTCAGGCCGGCGATCAGGCCGTCCTGGTTGAACTCGATGCCCAGCTCCTTGTTGACGCTGGTTTCCGCCTTGAGGTCCTCGTTGCCCTGCAGGTAGCAGCTGGTGCTCTGGCCGTAGCAGCCCTGGCCGCGGCTGTAGAGCAGGTAGTCGGAGTTGAGCTGGTACAGGTTCGGCGCCTTGTAGGCGCGGGCGATGCCGGCCTTCAGGGTGACGCTGTCGGTGAGCGCGTGGGACAGGTTCAGCGACGGGCTGAAGTTGTCGCCGACGATGTTGTGGTGGTCCCAGCGCAGGCCCGGAGTCAGCATGGTGCCGGGCAACAGTTCGATGTTGTCCTCGGTGAACAGCGAGAAGATCTGTGCCTGCGAGGTGGTGTCACGGTTGCTGCTGGCCAGGCCCGGCACCGAGCCGCCTTCGCTGGTGGTCTGGGTGTTGGCGCTGGGGTCGTCGAGCTTCTGCTGCACCCATTCGCTGCCCAGGGTCAGGGTCTGGTCGCGCCAGGCGTGCAGCGGCAGGTTCACTTCGCCGTGAGCGGTGAGGTCGCGCAGGGTGGCGGTGTAGAAATCGGTGTTGCTGAAGATACCCTCGGTGCCGCCGGCCAGGCCTTCATTGATGCGGCTGTTGCGGGTCTTCTCGTACTGCAGGTAGGCCATGGAGCTGCCGAAGTCCCACTCGCCGCGATGGGTGATCGAGTAGTTCTCGCGGTACATGCGGTTGGTCTCGTGACCGAGCATGGACTTCACGTTGGCGTTGCTGTTGGTGTTCTGGGTATCGCCGGTGTAGATGTTGCCCTGGCGGCTGAAGCCGGCCTCGAAGTCGAGGGTCTGCTCGGGCGTCAGGTGCCAGCTGAGCAGGCCGTTGACGTCCTTGTTGCGCACGCCTTCGCGGCCGGCCGGCAGGGTGCCGACCTGGTTGCCGGTGCGGTTGGATTCGTGGCCGGCGTTGATGTCCCAGTCGTCCGAGTCGGTCTTGGCGACGTTGCCGTAGACGCGGTAGCTCAGGGTGTCGGTCAGCGGGCCGTTAAGGCCGAAGGTCATGCGCTGGGTGGCGCCTTCGTCCTTGTGCTGCGGGAAATTGCTGTAGACGGTGACGTCGCCGTGGGTTTCCTTGCCGGCCTGCTTGGTGATGATGTTCACCACGCCGCCCGCCGCGCCATTGCCGTAGCGCGCTGCCGCCGGGCCGCGCAGCACTTCGATGCGCTCCACCTGGTCGGCCGGCACCCAGTTGGTGTCACCGCGCGAGTCGCGCTCGCCGCGCCAGCCGTAGCGCACGGCATTGCGGCTGGCGACTGGCTTGCCGTCTACCAGGATCAGGGTGTTCTCCGGGCCCATGCCGCGGATGTCGATCTGGCGGTTGTTGCCGCGCTGGCCGCTGGTGGAGTTGCCGGTCAGGTTGACGCCCGGCATGGTGCGGATGATCTGCGACAGGTCGCTGGCCGGCGGGCGCTTCTTGATGTCCTCGGCGGTGATGATCGACACGCCCGGCATCTGCTTGGCTTCCTCCGCGGCGGTGGCGACGATGGTTTCGCTGTCGAACTCGACGACATCGGAATCGGCGCTGGCGGCCTGTACGGCGAAGGACAGCAGGCAGCTGGAAAGCAGCAGGAAGGGCGGAAAGAACTGCATCGGACGAGACGACATCGGTGATCTCCAGAGGAGGACGATTACTGAGAGATCACAAATGATAATGACTGCTATTTGCCAGTAAAGCGCATTAACTTTCTAAACACTTGCGATGGACTGTTGGCTCGGCGCTGCGGGCAGCAGCAGGTGCAGGCAGAGCCCGGCCTGGCCATTCTTCGCGCCGTTTTCGGCCCACAGGCGGCCGTCCGCTAGCTCGATACCGCGCCGGGCGATGGCCAGGCCAAGGCCGAAACCGCTGGACTCGGACGGCTGTAGCCGCTGGTAGGGCTGGAAGATGCGCTCAAGGTCAGGTTCGGCGACGCCGGGGCCATCGTCGCTGACACATAGATGCCAGAAACCGCCTTCGCGCCAGCCGTCCAGACGCACCTTGCCGTTGCGCGGGGAGTGGCGGATACCGTTGCGCAGCAGGTTCTCGATGGCCTGGGCGAAGCTGTTCAGGTGCACCTGCACCCTGCAGTCGGTGCCCAGCGAGCAGGGCAGACGTTCGACTTCCCAGCCACTTTCGAAGCAGGCGTCTTCGCGCAGCGCCTCCCACACCGACAGCACCAGCACCGGCTCACGTTCGAGCTGCGGGCGCTCGGTATCCATCCACGCCAGGTCGAGGGTGTCTTCCAGCAGGCGCTGCATATCGTTGATCTCACGGCCCAGCCGCTCGCGCAGATGCTCCGCCGGCAGGTCACTGTCATGGGCGATGCGCAGGCGCGCCAGCGGAGTGCGCAGCTCGTGGGACAGGGTGCGCAGCAGCAGTCGCTGCTGCGCAAGGCTGTGACGTAGCCGCTCGGCCATGTGATCGAAGGCCAGTGCCAGCTCGCCCAGCTCATCGCGGCGATTGGCCAGTGGCGTGCCGGGCATATCGCTGTCCAGATCGTCGGCGCGCAGGGCGTCAGCACGGGCGCGCAGGCGATTGAGCGGCAGCACCAGGTGGCGGTAGATCAGCAGGCCGAGGAGGGCGGCCAGCAGGGTCGGCACCACGCCGTGGCTGAACAGGTGCGTCCAGGGCGTCAGGCCGCCAGGTAGCAGCCGCTCGGGCAGTTGCATGACCAGCCGGCCGCGTTCGGGATGTGCGGGAAACTCGATGCTGACGTAGGGCAGCTCATCCTGCAGGCGTCGGCTCATCGGCCAGTCGAGCTTGCGCATGAACGTCAGGTGGCTGGATTCCGCCGCCGTCAGTGGCGTGGTGCCCAGGCTCTGCAGGTGGTCGCCGATCACCGCCACCCAGGTGTCTTCAGCGGCGGCCAACTCCCGGCGGAAGCGCTCGACACCTTCGGCGCCGTGCTGCTCGAAGACCATTTCCGCCTGCTCGGCATAGCGCGCGAGGTAGTCGCGATCGGCTTCGCCCAGGAAGTAGGTGCTGCGCTCCAGCGACAGGCCCCAGGTCCAGATCAGCCAGGTCAGCAGCAGGCAGAAGCCGACCTGCAGCGCGGCGATCTTCCATAGCAGGGGATGACGGCGCATCAGTGGCGTTCCGCGTCCACCAGGATGTAGCCCTGGCCGCGCACCGCCTGGATCTGCACCTGCAGCGCGCCGATGGCGGCCAGCTTGCGGCGCAGGTTGCAGACGTGCACGTCCAGCCCGCGATCGAGGCGCGTGTACGCGCGGTGCAGCACGCTCTGGTAGAGGAAACTCTTGCTCAGTGCCTCGCCGGCGTGGGCGTTCAGCGTGGCCAGCAGGCGATACTCGGAATGCGTCAGCCCTGCGTGCTCACCGTTGCGGGAAACGTCCTGCAGCTCATCGTCGAACTCCAGCGAGCCCTGCGGGCGAGGCACCTCGCGGGCACGGTCCAGACTGACCCGGCGCAGCAGCGCATCGATGCGCGCGTCCAGTTCCGCCAGGCTGAAGGGCTTGGGCAGGTAGTCGTCGGCGCCACGGGTGAAGCCGGTGATGCGGTCCTGCTCCGCGCCCAGGGCGGACATCAGCATGACCGGTGTAGCGCGTTGGCTGCGCAGGGTGTCGAGCAAAGAAAGCCCATCGACGCCGGGCAGCATGATGTCCAGCACGACCAGGTCGAAGTCGTTCTGGTGAACGGCGACGAGGCCATGGTCACCGTTGGCGCAGGTGGTGACGGCAAAACCGCGCTGACAGAAATGGCGTTCGAGGTCCAGGCGAAGACGGGAATCGTCCTCCACCAGCAGAAGCGAAGGGGACACGATAAACCTTGATGAGAGTTTCTTTGATGAGAATGTTTAGCATTTGCAAATATCTCATCTCTCCCGGTCACAAGGCAATGGCAATCTGCCGCGAGGCCCTCAGACCCAGCGTCGCACCCGACCGCAGAAAGCCTCGAACTCCGCGCCGAACAGCTCGCGCAACGCCCTTTCCTCGGGGCGGATCTGGAATCGGCCGATGTACAGCACGAAGGCTGCGACACCGAGCACCGCCAGTGCGGACCCAAGGAACACGCACAAGCCCAGCAGGATGATGGCGAAGCCCAGGTACATTGGGTTGCGGGTGTGCCGGTAGATGCCGGCGACCACCAGGGACGAGGCGCTCTCCGGTTTCAGCGGATTGACCGTGGTGCGTGCACGACGGAAAGACGCCACGCCAGCCAGACAGACCGCCGCCCCGGCCAGCACCACCAGCAGCGCCAGCCACAGGCGGCCACCCAGGGGCGCAATCGGGCGTACCGCCAGCCACATCAGCAGGCCGCTGATGATCGCCACCAGGGGCGGGGGAATGCGGTGTTCCAGCCAATCCATGCTCGGTCTCCGGGCCAGTGCGGCCAAATCCAGTGAGCTGCCAACACTAGCCCAGATTGCGTTCGCTGGCGCGCCTCAGCGCGGCCGACGCACCGCGCGGACCTTGCCGCTGTTGCCGCCGCCACAGTAGAAACGCTCGGCGCCGTCGGCTTCCAGGCCAGAAACGTGCACGCCCTCGGGCATGTCCAGCTGCTCCAGAACCTCGCCGGACTGCGGGTCGATGCGGCGTAGCTCGCTGTAGGTCGACTCCGGCTCCCAGGTGCCATGCCAGAGTTGTCCCTCGACCCAGGTCACGCCGGTGACGAAACGATTTGAATCAATCGTACGCAGGACTTCACCGGTTTCCGGGTCGATCTGGTGAATCTTCCTGGCGCGGTACTCGCCGACCCAGAGCGAACCCTCCGCCCAGGCCATGCCGGAGTCGCCGCCCTTGCCGGGTGCCGGAATGCTCGCCAGCACCTTGCCGCTGGCCGGGTCGATCTTCTGGATGATGCTTTCGCCGATCTGGTACAGGTACTTGCCGTCAAAGGCCGTACCGGCGTGGGCAGGAACTGCGATCGACGCTTCCAGCTCGCCGCTGGCGGGGTCCAGCCGTTGCAGATGGTCACCGGTGGCGATCCAGACGCGCTCGCCATCCCAGGTCACGCCGGCGACGGTCTCGACGCCGGGGTATGGGCCGTATTCCTGGAGTACTTCTGCGGGAGATTGCTTGTAGCGAGTCATGGTTTGGCCCTGCACGTTGTGGATGGGAGGCTTGAGCCTATTCAGGCGCCGAAGGGCGCGGGGAGTAACAAGGTCGTCGCGAATCCGGGCGCTGGCGGCAGCGTCCAGCGCCGCGCCCGGCCCTGGCCCAACGCCTGTACCCGCCCGGTTCTGGCCAGTGTTTCGAGCGTGCGCTGAACGCTGCGCTGGCTGCTGCCGAGCGCCATGGCCAGGGCCGAACTGGACCAGGCCTCGCCATCGCTCAGCAACGCCAGTACGTCGGCGTGGGAGTCCTCCAGCGGCGGCGCGAGGACAATCAGGCGGGTGGTCTTTTCGGGATACAGCGCGAACCCGCGCGGCGTCGCCGCTATCCGTGCCAGAGGCTGCCGCGCCAGTGGCTGCAGCAGGCGGCGCAAGCGGCCCATCTCCACCCGCAGGCGCGCCCGGTGGGTTTCGTCCGGGTGGCGGGTGCGGAACACCCGGGCGATCAGGTCTGCGCGTGATACATCGCCAGGCCAGGCTTCGGCCAGCGCGCGGGCCAGGGCAAAGAGCACCGGCCGGCTGGCCAGCGCCACAGGGCCGAAGCGGCTGCGGCAGGCATCCACCACCAAAGCGTCCGAGCCCAGCAGACTTTCCACTTCCTCCAGCGACAACAGGCGATCCGCTTGCGGCGAGATCAGTCGTGCGGCCGGTGCATCGAGCAGTCGCCCGGCCTGCTCGACCTCGGCGCACAGCGCCGGTATTCCGGCTTCCCTGGCCGCCAGGGCCGCAGCCCGCAGCGCCGCGCGCGCTTCGCCGGCACGCACCCGGCGCACGGCAAGGCCCGAGACGATGAGCCAGTGCACAGCACGCAATGGTGCCGGGATGGCGCTTGGATCAAGCGCCGCCAGCCGGCTTTCTGCCTCGTCAAGATGGCCGACCAGCAGCGCTCGGCGAATCAGCACATAACGCGCCTGGGCCGCGTTTCCCTCGTCGCCGTGAGCCTCCAGAGTCTTCGCGGCGTTTTCCATCGGCTCGGCCGGCCAATTCAGTTCGCGGCTGGCCAGCGCCACTTCCGCCTCGGCAACCCGGCAGCGCGCTCGCTCCATCGGCTCATGGGCGCCAAACGCGCGGCCGGCACGGCGGAGCAGGGCTCGGGCGCGGGGATAGTCGTTCAGTTGCGCCATGGCAATGCCGCGCAGGGCGAGAGCCGGCGGGTCTTCGCGCAGTGCCACGCGGTTCAACGCGCCCAGCGGATCGCCCGCTGCCAAAGCGCGGGCAGCCGCGGTGATCAGCGAATCCATGTAAATCCCGCCACCTTTGTCACTCCCGTCGACGTCGGCCCGCTGCCTAGTCTAAGCCATGCCCACCGAACCGCCGCTGGCGGAGGAGAACTGCCATGACTGCCCATTCCATCGGCACCCGCGAAGAATGGCTGGCCGCACGCCTGGAGCTGCTGGCCGAGGAAAAGGCGCTGACCCGGCGCAGCGACGAGCTGGCCCGCAAGCGCCAGGCGCTGCCCTGGGTGCTGATCGACAAGGACTACCGCTTCGACACCGAACAGGGCCCTGCAAGCCTTCAGGAGCTGTTTGCCGGCCGCTCGCAGTTGCTGGTCTACCATTTCATGTTCGGTCCGGACTACCGAGCCGGCTGCCCGTCCTGCTCGAACATCGCCGACGGTTTCGACGGCTACGCCAGCCACCTGGCGAACCACGACGTCAGCCTGGTGGCGGTGTCCCGCGCACCGCTGGAAAGGCTGCTGGGGTATCGGCGACGCATGGGCTGGAGCTTCCCCTGGGCGTCATCCCACGGCAGCGGCTTCAACTACGACTTCAACGTATCCTTCACCGAAGCACAGCAGCGCGGCGGGGAAGTCGACTACAACTTCCGCCGCGAAGGCCCGGCCAAGGGGCCGGCACCGGCACCCGTCGTGGAAACCGCCGCCTGCTGCGGCACCGATGTGGCGACTTTTACCCGTGATCTGCCCGGCATGAGCAGCTTCGTTCGCGAAGGCGACCACATCTATCACTGCTACTCCACCTACGCCCGCGGCCTGGATACCCTCTGGGGCCTGTTCCAGTGGCTCGACCGCGCGCCACGCGGGCGCAACGAGCAGGGCATGTGGTGGCGCCGGCACGATGAGTACTGAGGCTCACACGGGCTTGCGATAAGCCGGCCGCAGCCTCGCCACCAACGCCGCCGTCAGGTCCAGCGCCGAGCACAGCAGGAAGTAGAGCAGGGCGACGAACAGGAAGACTTCCGTGGGATGCACCATCACCCGGTTGCTCACCTGGGTGGCGACGAAGGACAGCTCGCCCACGCCGATCACGTAGGCCAGCGAAGTGTCCTTGATCAGCGAGACCCATTGGTTGAGAAAGGACGGCAGCATGATCGGCAGCGCCTGCGGCAGGATCACCAGGGTGAGCACCTGCCATGGGCGCAGGCCCAGCGCGCGGGCGGCGTCCCACTGGCCCTTGGGCAGGCTTTCGATACCCGCGTGCACCGAGTGCGCCAGATAGGGCCCGCCGATCAGCGACAGGGCGCAGACCACCGTGCCCAGTGCAGGCACGTCGATGTGCAGAACGATGGGCAGCAGGAAGTAGACCCAGAAGATCAGCATCAGCACCGGGATGGCGCGGAAGAAACCGAGGAACGCCACCAGCAGCAGGCGCGGTTTGCCACTCAATACCGACAACGCGATGCCCAGTGCCAGGCCGATCACCGCTGAGGCAAGGCCGGAGGCCAGGGCAAGGATCACCGTGAGTGCCGCGCCGCCGAGCGGGCCGTCCGGGTAGGCGCCGATGAGGAAATAGGACAGGTTGTCCGAGATCACCGAGAAATCCATGTCAGGCCCCCTGGCGATAGCGGCGGGTCTGCTGGATCGCCTGGCCCAGCGCCTCGATCAGCGCGATGGCGCCGATGTACAGCAGGGTGGCGATGCCGAACGCCTGGAAGGTCTTGAAGGTCTGCGTCTCCACCTGTCGCGAGGCGTAGGACAGCTCCGCCAGGCCGATGGCCATGGCCAGCGAGGAGTTTTTCAGGGCGTTCATGTACTGGCCCATCAGCGGGGGCAGTGCAGTGCGCAGCGCCTGCGGCAGGATCACCCAGCGCCAAACCTGTATCGGGCGAAGGCCCAGCGCCATGCCGGCTTCACGCTGTTGTGCACTGACCGAGGCAATACCGGCGCGGAACTCCTCGGCAATGAACGCCGTGGTGTAGAGCGTCAGCCCCCACGCGGCGGCGAGAAACTCGAACGACGGCCATGCGAGCCAGCCCAGCTCGTGGGGTGAGTTGAGCCAGAACACCAGCTCCTCCGGGAGTAGCGCGGGCACGCCGAAATACCAAAAGAACAGCTGCACCAGCAGCGGCGTGTTGCGCAACAGCGCGAGATAAGCCCGCGCCGGCCACGACAGCCAGCGCGATTTCGCCTGCCGGGCAATGGCCAGCGGCGCGCCGAGCAGGGTGGCAAGTACGCAGCAGAACAGGGAGATAGCAAGGGTGAGCAGAAAGCCGTCGAGCAACCAGCGCAGGTAGGTCGGGGCGAGCAGTTCGCCGAACATGTCACGAATCCATCAGTGGAAGAAACGGACACGCCCCGGCGAGCCGGGGCGTGGGGTGGTGCGGAAGGTCGGCGCGGATCAGCTCTTGTCGCCGATCTTGTAAAGGCGCGCCAGGGGCGTCTTGGTGGTCGGGCCGAACCAGGTGTCGTAGATGGTCTGGGCTTTACCATCAGCCTCCAGTTCGGTGAGGCTCTGGTTGACGAACTCGGTCAGGGTTTTCTCTCCCTTGGGGATGCCCACACCAATCAGGTCATTGGAGATGGTGAAGGGCGGGACTTCGTACTTGTCCTTGTCCGGCACGTTGGCCAGCAGGCCGATCAGCTTGGGGCCGTCCTGGGTGATGGCCTGGACCTGGCCGTTGCGCAGGGCGGTGAAGGCGAACGGTGTGTCGTCGTAGGCGATGACCTTGGCGCCGGGGAATTTCTCCCGCAAAACGCCTTCGTTCACTGTGCCCTTGTCGACGCCGACGCGCCATTTGTTCAGGTCTTCCGGCGATTTCAGGCTGCCCTTGCGCACGATGAACTGCTGCCCGGAGGAGAAATAGGGGATGCTGAAATCCACCTGCTCGGCGCGCTCGGGGGTGATGGTGAAGTTGGCCAGCACCAGGTCGACCTTGTTCGCGGTCAGCAGCGGAATACGGTTGGCGGGGTTGGTCGGCAGTACCTGCAGCTTGACGCCGAGCTTGTCGGCCAGTGCCTTGGCGTAATCCACGTCGAGGCCTTCGATCTGCTTGCTTCTGGCGTCGACGAAGCCGAACGGCGGGTTGCTGTCGAAGGCGGCTACGCGCAGCACTCCGGCCTTCTTGATGTCTTCCAGGCGGTCGGCGTGAGCCAGCCCCGAGAGGACGGCCAGGGCGAGGGCGGTAACGGCAGTGAGTTTCTTCATGAACATCCAGCTCCTTGTCGGGCCACGCTCGTTTGACGGGGTCCCGGGGTGATCGAGAGCGGGCGCTCGAGGGTGGGAGAAGCCCGCTGTAGAGCGGCGAGGGTCGCCCGCCGGCGAAGCCGAGTGTGGCAGTGCGGCGGGGCTGCGGAGAAGGAATGAATTGGTCTATCTAATAACTGGAAGAAATATAAAGTAACCGATTAGATAACCATTTACATGAATCTCGCATGTGCGTAGGAGCGGAATTGCACCTGTAGGAGCGAGCTTGCTCGCGAACGGCCAAGCGCCCGACTCGCCGGGAACTTCGTTCGCGAGCAAGCTCGCTCCTACAAAGGGCGGAAGCTGTCAGGGCCTCCAGCGTGCGGCACTGACGTCGACGGTGCGGGGCAGGATGCGCTCGGCGAGGAACAGGTCGGCGGTGCGCTGCTGTGCGGCAATGTCTGCATCCTCCAGCGGACGGATAGGCGAGGGCGGGCGATGCTTGAAGGTTTCCGCGATCACGTCCGGAGAGAGGCCGGTGACGCGCGCCATGATCGCTACGCTGCCGGTTTCGTCGCTACGGGTCAGGGCTTCGGCCTGGTTGAGGCTGTCCAGTACCTGGCGGATGAACTCGGGATTCGCTCCAGCGTACTCACGGCTGGACAGGTAGAACGGCCCGCTCAATCCCAGAGCACGCCGGCCGAGGCGTTCTTGCCGAACAGCGTGCCCTGTGGGCCGCGCAGCACTTCGATGCGCTCGACGTCAAGCAGGTCCAGGGTCGCCTGGCCGGGCCGGCCGAGCGCTACGCCGTCGATCACCGTCGACACGCTCGGCTCGACGCCGGGGGAGGTGGAAATGGTGCCCACGCCACGCACGAACAGCGAGGTGTCCTTGTTCGAGGCGCCGGTGCGGAAATTCAGGGTCGGCACCTGTTGGACGATGCTCGACACGTTGTTGCGGTTGTCGCGCTCCAGCTGTTCGCCGTCGATCACCGAGACTGCGACGGGGACCTTCTGCAGCGACTCTTCGCGACGGGTCGCGGTGACGGTCACTGCCTTGAGCGTCGGCGCCGAGTCGGCGGACTGGGTGTTGCTGCCCGTGGTTTCGGCTGCCTGCACGCTGCAGGCCAGCGCGCCGATCACACTGGCGATGCCCAGGGCCAGCGCGCTGCGTCGGCCGGTGAATTGCGGACGGCCGAGCGTCCCCCATTGTTGCGATTGCATAGCCACTCCTTCGTGCCCTGGTCCGCCCTCGTTTCTCATTTCGGGGCGCTTTTCTCTACGGGACTGTCACGAGCGCTCGCTCGTGCGAGTGGCTGGAATCGTTGCGGACAGTTTGTGTTGTTAGCGCTAACATTGGCGAGTATCCTGAATCACTAGATAGATCGTCAAATAATTAAAAATTACGTTTATATTCCTGACTTAAAGAAACAGGAGCGCCGAATTGGCCAACCAGATACCGCGCAAACGCCGTGGGGCAGGGCGCGTGACGCTCACCGCCGTGGCGGAGCTGGCGAGGGTTTCCGCCATCAGCGTGTCGCGCTACTTCAACCAGCCGGCGCAGCTGTCGGATGACCTGCGCGAGCGCATCGCCGCGGCAGTGGAGGAGCTGGGTTACGTGCCCAACCAGGTTGCCGGCGGGCTGGCCTCGGCGCGGGGCAGGGTAGTGGGGATGGTGGTGCCGAACATTTCCGGGCCGATCTTCGCCGACACCATCCAGGCCTTCAGCGACACCCTGGCCGCGCACGGTTACCAACTGCTGCTGGCATCCAGCTACTTCTCCGAAGACAGGGAGGAAAACGCCGTACGCGCCTTTCTCGGCTGGAACCCGGCGGCGCTGGTGCTGACCAGCCATTTCCATACGCCGGCCACCGAAAAGCTCATTGCAGGGGCGGACATGCCAGTGGTGGAGGTGTGGGATTACCAGCCTGGGCGCGCGCCGATCCAGGTCGGTTTTTCCCATTACCAGGTCGGCGTGGATGCCGTGCACTACCTGCACGGCAAGGGCTACCGGCGAATCGCCTTCGTGCAGAACAGCGCGCCAGGAGACTTCAGCGCCCTGGACCGCCGCGACGGCTATGCCGATTCCTTGCGCGAACTGGGTGGCGAGCCCTGGATGTTCGTACCCACCGAGAGCGCGCCTTTCGAGGCTGGGCGGCAGGCCATGGAATCATTGATGGCACGAGGGTCGCACCGTCCCGAGGCGATCGTCTTCGCCAACGACAACCTCGCTGCCGGTGGCCTGCTCGCGGGGCAGCGCGCAGGGCTGAAGATTCCTGATGAGTGCGCGGTGCTGGGGTTCGGTGACTATCCCTTCGCGCCGATGCTGCTGCCCAACCTGTCCACCATCAAGCCGCCAGCCCGCGAGATCGGCGAGATCGCAGCGCTGCGCGTGCTGCAGTCCATCGGTGTGGTGCCACTGGATGGCGAGGTGGAACGTCTGAACCTGCTCGGCTGCCGGGTGCTGGAGCGCGAAAGCGCCTGAGCCCTTCAGCCTGTCCATCCACTGCAGGAGCGAGCCGGCTCGTGAACGAGTATCCCGGCGGCTCCGTAGTCGAGCGGTTCGCGAGCAGACTCGCTCCTGCGAAAAGCTCAAGCGCGCCTACTTGGCCAGCAGGTCGATCACTTCCTGGTCAGTGAGTTGGTGGAAGTCCCGGTAGTGATCACCCACTGCGCGGAACGGTGACGGCGTGTCCAGGCAGATCAGGGTATCCACCTCGTCACGCAGCTTCTGCACGGTTTCCGCCGGGCCCACCGGAACGGCGAGCACCACCTTGTGCGGGTGCTGTGCACGCAGGTACTTGAGCGCGGCGCGCACACTGCTGCCAGTCGCCAGGCCGTCATCGACGACGATCAGGTCGCGATCCTCGAGTTGCGCTGGCGCCTTCGCGCCGCGGTACAGCAAACGGCGCCGCTCCAGTTCGCGGATCTGCTCCAGCACCTGCTGTTCAAACCATTCCGGCGGCGGATCAAGCTGCTCGAGCATCTGTTCGTCCACCACCCAGTTTGGCTCGGGGCCGTCGACAATGGCGCCCAGGGCGTACTCCTCGTTGCCGGGTGCGCCGATCTTGCGCACCAGCAGTACATCCAGCGGCGCGCCCAGCGCTCGGGCGACCTCCTTGGCGACGGGCACGCCACCGCGGGGCAGAGCGAGGATCAGCGGGTTTTCCAGCGGCATGTCGCGCAGGACCATCGCCAGCGCCACGCCGGCATGGCGACGATTGGTGTATCGCACTGAGGGCATCTGAACCTCCTTTCGCGAATCACAGCAGCCTGGCCCGTGCCCGGCGCCATTTGCGGGTGCGTTTGCCGGTCCGGGCCAGACGGACCTCGCTGCGACTGCGAGCCGCCGGAAATCGATGGCGCCTGGCAGATTCGTACCGACTGAGCCTGCATGGGGCTGCCGTGAATTGTGAGCGGCAGCCCCATCGAAGGTTCAGGAATTGCGCGCGGACGGCCCTATCGGGAGCGTCTGCCACACACCTTGAACGACTGCCAGTATTGCGACTCCCAGTATCAGGTCCATGCCGAAACGGTACCGATCCCGCTCTTTGCCGGAGCTGTGCCTATAGTTGCTCCTGCGAGTTTCGTCTGCCACCAGCCAACCGAGGAGAGATCGCCATGCACGCGTACCTGATCCGCTACCGCCGCAACGGCCAACCCATGAGCACTGTGCTGGTGCAGGAGAGCCTGAGCCGCCAGCAGGCGCAACAATTCGTCCGCGCACTGCATGGGCCGATCGGGCGCGATTCGCGCTCCGATATCCAGGTCAGCGAGGTGCTCTGCACTCAGTGACCGGGGGCCCGCCGCACCGATGGCGGCCAGCGAAAACGGCGCCCGTCCCTGGGCGCCGTTTTCGTTGAAGAGAGCAGGGTGGATTCATCGTGCCGGCGAGCGCCGGAGACCACCCTCTGCCGGTCAGTGATCAGCGCGGCTGCGCTGGCCTCCCTTGCGACCCGCCTCGGATGCACGCGCCGGGTCATTCTTGAAATTGCCGCCGCTATGCTGGCCGCCTTTCCTGCCGGCCTCGGATGCCCGCTGGGGGTCTTCCGCAAAGTTGCCTTTACCACCTCTGTGTTCGGCCATGGGGAACTACTCCGTGGGAAGTGAATGGGCGAATGCGGTGCATTCACTTCATCCGAAACAAATCGATCAGCGGTGTTCGACTGATTTTAAGAACGATCAGGCATGAATCGGGCGGCCGCTCGTTATATGGGGGAGCACGACCGAGCGGAGTTCGCCTGCTGGCACACCCGTCACACCACGCGTTTGCGAAGCCGGCCGATGAGCTTCTGCCGCTGCTCGGCGTCCGCCTCCCAGACCTTGCCATCGAGGGCGTGGCAGATCAGCCAGATTTCTTCGTTGTTGAGCATGACCGCACCGCCGCCGGATTCCGCGCGGCGCTTGCGGTAGGCGGCCTGCTTTTCGGCGTTGGTCATGGCGCCTTCCTTGCGGGGGCGGCCTTTGCTCGGGGCTTCGAAAGCGTCGCGAGTGGCTCTGTCCTTGGCGTCTTTCATGCGGGCCTCGTCAGGGGGTTGGTAACGCGTTACCGTATTGATCTGCCCTTCATGGTAACGCGTTACCAATAATAGCCGAGCTCGCAAGCCGCGCCAATCGTCGGCCGAGGCGACGCACTGGGTCAAATGGAGCTATTCCTCACAGGCGCACAGGGCCAAGGGAGGCTGACGTGGAACGACTGCGGAAGGTGCTAATGGCCTCGGCTTTCAACGAGACCTGCGTTGTCCAGGTGCTGCGCGAGGCCGCGCTCAAGGCCGGCACTGCCGACACGGCATCGGCGCTGATGGCCGCGGCGCAGTTGCTGGAACACGACGCGGAAACCCTGCTTCACGCCGCCCACCGCATCGATCTCGTGCTGCACCATGCGTCCGGCGAGGGAGGCACCATTTCATGGGTGGTCATGGACTGATCCAGCTCGAACGATCGATTTGAACCGCCGCTACGGTCGCCCGGTCAGTGCTTGGGAGAGAGCCAGAATCCGGAGGCACCATGCAGGACGAATCCCTGACCAGGCGTTATCACGTCTGCTTTGTGCGAGACGGGCGGGAATTCGAGTTCGAAGCCGAGGACGAATCCATGAGCGAAGCGCGGGCATGGAGCCACGTGGCGCGCCATCTGCACATCCCGATCCACGATCTGCGCGGCTACCAGAAGCGCTACCACACCATCCGCCGCAATGTGGAGGCCCACAACGTGCAGGACGTTACCTACCGTGTTGCCAGGGCGGGAGACTAGGCCGCCGCCTCAGGTCTGCGCCGAGACCAGGCGGACGTCGCAGATGGTAATGCCGCGGGCGCCCAGCCAGGACTCGACCTCGGCGGAGGAGTGCAGCGGGCGGGGCTGCTCGGGGAATTCACGAACATAGATGGAGAAGGCGATCGCCTTGATATGGGGAATGCTCCGCGCGCGCATGAGCAGGTGGCGGTCCTTGCCGTTGAGTTGATACTCGATCAGCCATTGCATGGTCGTGCGACTTCCCTGGCAGGGTCGATCTGTGGAATGGCTGACAAGAGTAGCCCCTGATCGCTCAGGGGCAATACTGGTCATCGGACCGACACTTGAGCTGACCGATCAGGCGGCAGCGTCCTTGGCCTCCTCGCGCCCGGCGCGTACGTCGAAGGCGCCCCCGGTGAGCACGCCATCCACCGTTACACGCCCCTTGCCAGGCAGCAGCGGGAATACCAGCTCGGCAAATCGGTAGGCTTCCTCCAGGTGCGGGTAGCCCGACAGCACGAAGCTGTCGACTCCCAGCGCGGCATATTCCAGCAGGCGTGCCGCGACGGTTTGCGGGTCGCCTACCAGTGCGGTGCCGGCACCGCCACGGACCAGGCCGACGCCGGCCCAGAGGTTTGGCGCAACCTCCAGCTTGTTGCGGTCGCCACCATGCAGCGCGGCCATGCGCTGCTGGCCGACCGAATCCATCTTCGCGTAGTTCGACTGCGCGGCCGCGATGGTGGCGTCATCCAGGTGGCTGATCAGTTCGTCGGCGGCGGCCCAGGCCTTCTCGTTGGTTTCCCGCACGATCACATGCAAGCGCACGCCGAATCTCACCGTGCGCCCCAGGCGCGCTGCTCGTTCGCGCACGTCGGCAATCTTCTCGGCCACGGCGGCGGGTGGCTCGCCCCAGGTCAGGTAGGCATCCACATGCCTGGCGGCCAGTTCATGGGCGGCAGGGGAGGAGCCACCGAAGTACAGGGGCGGGTAGGGCTTCTGCACGGGAGGGAAGAAGTTCTGCGCACCCTTTACCTTCAGGTGCCGGCCTTCGAAGTCCACCGTCTCGCCCGACAGCAGGCGACGCCAGATGGTGAGGAATTCATCCGAGGCGGCGTAGCGTTCGTCGTGGCCGAGGAAAACGCCATCCGCCTCCAACTCAGTGCTGTCTCCGCCAGGGACGACGTTGAGCAGCAGCCGACCGCCACTGGCCTGGTCCAGGGAGGCGGCCTGGCGCGCGGAGGCTGTCGGGTTGCCCAGCGAGGTGCGCAGCGCCACCAGCAGCTTGATCCTCTGCGTGACCGGCACCAGGCTGGCCGCAGTGACCCAGGGGTCCAGGCAACTGCTGCCCGTGGGAATCAACAGGCCGTCGTAACCGAGTTGGTCGGCGGCGACCGCGATCTGCCGCATGTACTCGTTGGTCGCCGGGCGGCCGCTGCCGGAATGACCCAGGTAGCGGGTGTCGCCGGAAGTCGGCAGGAACCAGAAAATATCCAGACTCATAGGGGTGTCCTCGTTGCCATCATCGAAGTAGGGCGTCGCCCTGTCGGTGCACGCGTGGCAAGTCTTCATTGGAATGCGACCCGGCAGCCGGCACGGTCGGTGCGCTCGATTCAGGCGGGAAGGTACGAGAGCGGCTGCGCTGCGGTCCTGCGGGGCAGCAAGGCTTGTGCCAGCGCTGCGGCCCGCGGATTCCGGGGGGATTCGCCGCTGGGCAGGTGTTGCTGCGGCAGCAATGCTGTTGATCGACTGTTGCTGTGCCAGCACTTGGCGCTGCGAAAAAGGCATTAGGTTATGCCTTCCGGCGATTTGTCCTCGGAGGCGCGACCGATCAGGATAGGCATTCGTGATCGAAGCCTCTGAATACCAAGGAACACAGCAAGCGATGAACGACGCCAATCGACTGAACGAGAATGGCCCGGTGAACTGGCAACTGGCGCAGATCGTCGAGGACCTGCGCGGAGCCCGTAACGAGTGGCGATCCCGCACTGGGCGACATCCGGAACAGGGCGGTCGTGAACTGCCTTCGCGGCACTCCATCGAGGAAGTGGTCGAACGCCTGGCGAGCGCATTGTTTCCCATGCGCCTCGGCCCGAACGACCTGCGCGAGGAAAGCGAAGACTTCTTTGTCGGCCATACGTTGGACGCGGCCCTCAATGCACTGTTGGTGCAGGCCCGCCTGGAACTGCGCTACAGCGCGCGGCAGCGCGGTGACGTAGTAGATGGTCGGATCGACGAGCATGCCGTGCTGCTGGTACGCGACTTCGCCCGTGCGCTCCCGGAAATGCGCAAATTGCTGGATGCCGACGTGCTCGCCGCCTATCAGGGCGACCCTGCCGCGCGCAGCGTCGACGAGGTTCTGCTGTGCTACCCGGGCGTCGTCGCGATTATCCACCACCGCCTTGCGCATCACCTGTACAACGCCGGCTTGCCATTGCTGGCCCGGATCATCTCGGAGCTGGCGCACTCGGCCACCGGCATCGACATCCATCCCGGCGCGCAGATCGGCAGCAGTTTCTTCATCGACCATGGCACCGGCGTGGTAATCGGAGAAACCGCGATCATCGGCAAACAGGTGCGCATCTACCAGGCGGTAACCCTGGGTGCGAAGCGCTTCACCGCTGACGAAAGCGGCCAGTTGCACAAGGGCGAACCACGCCACCCGATCGTCGAAGACGAAGTGGTCATCTACGCCGGCGCCACCATCCTGGGGCGCGTCACCATCGGCAAGGGCTCGACCATCGGCGGCAACGTCTGGCTGACTCGCAGCGTGCCGCCAGGCAGCCAGGTGAGCCAAGCCAGCCTGCAGCACGACGAGAGTCGCTGCGGCAAGGATTGATGCGATGGAAACGGGGCGGGGGAGTTGACAGCTCCCTCGCTCCTTCAGCAGTATCCGTCAGACATTTAGCGCAACGGCATTTCCATGCTTCCCACTCACGATCATTCGCTTTCCGCTTCGGGCTTCCTTGCCCAGGCTGGCGCGTGCGTCGTCGTTGCGAAGAAATCGAAGAAACAGTCGCTCATTTGACCGGGGCGCTGTCCCGTCAGATGGGCTGACAGGACACAAGGCGCAAGGTCGAACCTCCCTCCCGCTTGATTTCCGCACCCTCCCTGACGGCGACCCGACGGTCAGCCAACAGGAGTTTTTTGCATGTCGAGTTTTCGTGGAATCTGGGTGGCACTGGCCACGCCTTTTCGTGGCGGCGCCGTCGATTTTCCGGCCCTGCAGCGTCTGGTAGCGAAGCTGCTGGAGGAGGGCGTCAGCGGTTTCGTCGTCTGCGGCACCACCGGCGAGGCGGCCGCCTTGAGCCACTCGGAGCAGCTGGAAATCCTCGACGCGGTACTGCAATGGGTGCCGTCGCGGCAGGTGATCATGGGGTTGGCAGGCAACAATCAGCCTGAGCTCCTGGCCTGCCTGGAGGACATCCAGCGCCGCCCGGTGGCTGCTGTACTGGTGCCGGCGCCGTACTACATTCGTCCGTCACAGGCCGGCCTGGAATCCTTCTTCCACACCATCGCCGACGCAGCCAGCGTGCCCGTTGTGCTCTACGACATTCCGTACCGCACCGGTGTGCGCATCGAGCGCGAAACGCTGCGCCGCATCGTCCGCCATCCCAACATTGCCGCGATCAAGGACTGCGGCGGTGACCCTGAAACCACCATGGCGCTGATCGCCGACGGACACGTCGACGTGCTCACAGGCGAGGACCTGCAGATATTCTCCAACCTGTGCCTGGGCGGTGCCGGCGCGATCTCGGCGTCGGCCCATGTGGGTGCCGAGCTCTACATGCAGATGTTCCGGCAGATGGAGGAAGGAAATGTCATCGCTGCCCGAGCCATTTTCTACCGCTTGCTGCCCTGGATGCAGGCCGCTTTCGCTGAGCCCAATCCGTCAGCCGTCAAGGGCGCGCTGGCACTGCAAGGATTGATTGCCAACGAGGTGCGCGAGCCGATGCAGGCGTGCACGCCGGCGACGCTGGGAAGGCTACGCGGGGTTTTGGCGGCGCTGGCTGGATAGGCTCTGCAAAAGGACAGGTAACGCGTTACCAGAATGAGCAGGGATATTTGGTAACGCGTTACTGGCGACTGGCAAGACGAAGTCGGCTGCAGTGGAATGGGTGGCGCCTGACTCGTGCGGCATGATCCTGAGGCGGCTTTAATACTCGCATCAGACCTTTCGCTGCCTGAGCGTCTGCTCGAATGATTTGCAAACCCTGAACGGATACCTGTGCATTGAAATCAGATGCGGCTTGGCAAGAGGCAGCATGAGCATCGACATCAGTGATACGCGAAGCGCAGGAACAAGAGAATCGAGTCGCATCGGCGTGAACCGACGTGGATTGAGCCGGAATCGAAAGAAAGGCAGCAGAACTGTCCAGGCGGGGGATTTTGCGGATTGAAATTCGTGACACTCGAGCCCGGTAGCGCCATAGGTAACTTCGCATAATGTATATTATGTTAAATTCTGTATGTGGATACTCGCAGTACTCCAGGCGTTCTCTCTGTCTGCTCAATCAGAACGCCAACCCCACTCTTAGGCTGACCACGGTATCGGCTGCCATGTCTTCACAACGGTTCATGGCGTTGACCCAGGTCTGAGCAGACTTGAGGTGATCTGCCGAAGCGCCGCTCCGCCATCTATTGACTCACTCAACAAATGACGACGACAGCCAAGGGCTGAAGGCGACTCACCGGCTTCAAGAACTGCCCGGCCCACGCTGATCCTCTTCCTCATGCTCGGCCACCTTCTGTGGCGAACCGTCCTGCACATTCTCCTCACCGATCTCCTCGTAGGTCTTGCGCAGCTTCTGCAATTCCTCGCTGCCTAAGTCGTCCAGCCCCATCAGCACGCGGTGGGCGTGGTGGGTGGTACGCAGCAACTCGTCGATCTTGATGTGCAGCGCGTCGGTGTCGCGGTTCTGGGTGCTCTGGATAAGGAAGACCATGAGGAAGGTGATGATGGTGGTCGAGGTATTGATGACCAGCTGCCACGTATCGTTGAAGTGAAAGAACGGCCCGCTGATTGCCCAGGCCACCAGCAGCACGCAGGCCAGGGCGAAGGTCAGTGGGCGGCCGGCCCATTGCGAAAGGGCTTGGGCAAAGCGTGAAAAGCCCGCCCCGCCCTTCTTCCCTGCTGCTGGTTGCGTGGGGTCGTGCGAAGGGGGAATTGCTTTCCGTTGACCCGCCGCTGAGGGGGCGCCCCGCTGGGGCTGAGCGTGGGCAGGCAAATCACCGCGCGATCCTGGTCCGATCATGGCATGCACTCCGCTGAAGTGGGGCCTGACCGGTAGAGACGTGGCAGCCTGGGGAGTTCAGAAATCTGCTCTGAGCCCGCACTGCCAGTGGTGTAGCGATCGGTCTTGAAGCTCTGCGTTGCCATTGTTCCCGGCCGATGCGAAACACCGCGCATCGGCCAGGCGACAAACGTCAGAAACGCGGGTCGTCGGTGGGTTTGGTGCCGTAATAGTCGTGGATCTGCTGGCTCCAGGTCGGGTCCTGCATGTCCGGCCAGTCGTGTTTATCGAACCCTGGCGCACTGGACAGACGTTCCTTGTCAACGTCCAGGACGAAGCGCTTGTTGACGGTGTCCAGGCGCAGCGCGCTCCAGGGCACCGCAAAGAGTTTCTCGCCCATGCCGAGGAACCCGCCGTAGGACAGCACCGCATAGGCGACACGGCCACTCTGCGTATCCAGCATGATCTCCTTGATGTCGCCCAGGTCTTCGTCGCGGGTGTTGTAGACATCGTTGCCGATCAGGGTGTCGGCGCCCATCAGGCGCGGGCCCGGCCCACGACTGGAGTCGGCCTCGACGGCGACGGGGCGATTCTTGTACATGCCATAGGTATCGCGATCTTCGTAGTTCATGGAGTGCTCCTGGCCATTGGCCACGGAAGGCTGGAGCAGCTTCGCACCGGGGCGGTCGACTCTGCTCCAGGTGCGCACGGAACGATTTGGGCCGTGCGCATCCAGCGCGGGACCGGGCGTGGCCCGGTTCCGGCAGCTTCGGGTGAAGTGCCAGACTGATTCAGCAAGTTCCACGCCCGGTTCGTCCCTGAGCGTAGGAGGACGCGATAGAGCGGCTGGGCCAGGAATTGATCGCACGGTGCAATCAGCAGAACGCCCGATCCGCCCTTGCGGCCTGTGCAAAACACCCGAGCGGTACGGATTGCTGGGCGCGTTTTGGCAGCCATCGCTATACCGGCCGCGCGCCGCCGAATTGGCCGCAAGGCACAGGACAAATCGGTTTGAACCGCAAACCGCAACGCGAGGTCGGCATGGCATAGAGGCTCCGAAAGGGGGAATGCCATGAAACACGACCGCTCGCACGCCCTGTCTCATCTGCTGCGCGACTTCGAACTGCCGCAGGACGCTTCTCAGCAGGTGCCCTTTGTCGGCGCCGCGCTGCGCCAGTTGATCGACGACGGACTTGATCGTTTGCCCTTGCCCGCCAGTGGCGCAACCCTCGAGCGGTGGCAAGCCCTGGCGGCTGTGGCGGGCAGCGATCTATCCCTGCTCAAGCTCTACGAGGGACACACCGACGCCCTGGCCATTCTGGCAGAGCTGGATGGCGAGCCCCAGTGCGGAATCTGGGCCGTCTGGGCGGCAGATCCGCCCAGTCCCTGTGTCGAGGTGGTGGCTCGCGAGGCGGGCCATGTACGCATCAGCGGGAGCAAACCCTGGTGTTCCGGCGCAGCCGTGGCGGAGCACGCATTGGTCACGGTGAAAGATGAGCAGCAGCGTACCCAACTGGTGGCCGTCCCCCTCGCCCAGCCTGGCGTAAGCGTCGGAAGCAGCGGTTGGAACGCCGTGGGAATGGCAGCCACGGGCAGTGTGGCGGTGACCTTCGACCAGGCGCTGGCCCGCTGCGTCGGCGGCCCGCAGGAGTACCTGGAACGTCCAGGCTTCTGGCATGGCGGCGCAGGCATCGCCGCTTGCTGGTATGGCGCCGCGGGTCGCCTGGCGGATTATCTTCGCCAGGGCCGTAGCGAGGATCCCCATGCCATGGCGCACCTGGGAGCGGTCGATGCAGCCCTGGCCGGGGCCGCCGGGGCACTTCGCGAATGCGCCGGGTGGATCGACGAGAACCCCGCCGCTCCCTCGGAGCTGGCCGCCCGCCGGGTTCGCGCCCAGGTCGAAGGCGCTGTCGAAGCCGTGCAATGGCATGTCGGCCGGGCACTCGGGGCAACGCCGTTCTGCCGCGACCGACGCTTCGCTCGGTTGGCCGCAGACCTGCCGGTCTTCCTCCGGCAGAGCCACGGAGAGCGCGACCTGGCCCACCTGGGCAGGCACCTGAAGCGTCTCGAAATCGAGTCCTGGGCACTATGAGCCAGGCGCAGAACCTCATAGCCGGAACCCAGGGCACGCCACCTTCGCTGTGGCGCTCATGCATCCAGCTCGAACGACTGCCGCGCCTCCGCCGCGAAGAACTGGTGCCGCCGGGGCGCCGATTGGTCGTCGTCGCCCCGCATCCTGACGATGAAGTACTGGGCTGCGGAGGGCTTCTTGCCAGCCTGGCGGCACAGGACTGCGCGGGCCTGCTGGTTTCCGTGACGGATGGCGAAGCCAGCCATCCCGGTTCCACACACTGGACAGCAGACACGCTGCGGCAGACACGAATCGTCGAAAGCCGCAGCGCCCTCGCCCGCCTCGGCATCGATCTCGGCCAATGGCAGTGGCGACGCTTGCGATTGCCCGATGGCGGCGTCACCGCAGCAGCGCTTCGCGACCCATTGCGCGCCCTGCTGCGCCCGGGCGATCGACTGGTCAGTACCTGGCGAGAGGACGGCCATTGCGATCACGAACAGGTCGGGCTCGCCTGTGCGCAATTGGCGGCAGAGTGCGGCGCCCGGCATTTCGAGACTCCGATCTGGGCGTGGCACTGGGCCTTTCCCGGTGACCCGCGCCTGCCCTGGGGCCGCGCACGCCGCCTGGACCTTGACGACGAAGCGCTGCGACGCAAGCGCCAGGCTCTCGAAGCCCACGCCAGCCAACTGCAAGGCAGCACGCCGATCCTCAGCGCCCGGTTGCTGGAGACCCTGCTGCAGCCCTTCGAGGTGTATTTCCTGTGAACGCCGAGAAACGACCCCTGCCGCCCGAGCATTTCGACCGGCTGTACCGCGATGACCCGGACCCCTGGTCATTCCGAACCTCCTGGTACGAGAAGCGCAAGCGCGACCTGCTGCTCGCCTGTCTCCCCCGCATGCGATTTCGCAGCGGCTACGAACCGGCCTGTGCCAACGGCGAAACCAGTGTCGAGCTCGCCCGGCGGGTCGACCATCTGCTGTGCGCCGATTACAGCGTGGAGGCTGTCGCGCTGGCTCGCCAGCGCCTTGCTGGACTAGGCAATGTGCGCGTGGTGCGGCAGGCACTGCCCGAGCAATGGCCGCAGGCGAGGTTCGAACTCATCGTGCTGGGTGAGCTGGGCTACTACCTGGGAGCGCAAGCCTGGCAGCGGACTTGCCGGAAAGCGGCGGCGAGCCTGGCGGAGGGCGGCGTACTGCTGGCCTGTCACTGGCGGCACCCGATCGAAGGCTGCACGCTGACCGGCGACGAGGTCCATGAGGCGATCACCCTGGCGATGGGGTTTGCGCCCAGCGTGCAGCATCTGGAGACCGACTTCCGCCTGGAACTCTGGGCCAACGAGGCCCCCGGATGATTGGCATTCTCGTACCGGCGCACAACGAGGCCGCACTGCTGGGAACCTGCCTGCGCTCCCTGCAGCAGGCAGCCTTGCATCCCGGCCTGGAGGGCGAGCCGGTGTGCATCCTCGCGGTGCTGGACGCCTGTTCCGACGATAGCGAATCCGTCGCCGCCTCGCTGGGCGTCGCCGTGCTGCAAGTCCACGAGCGCAATGTCGGTCATGCGCGCAGGGCCGGCGCCGCGTGGCTGCTCGCCCAGGGCGCACGCTGGCTCGCCTGCACCGATGCCGACACCTGCGTCAGCGATGACTGGCTGGTTCGCCAGCTGGCCTTCGGCGCCGAGGCCGTCTGCGGCACGGTGCAGGTATCGGATTGGTCGGGCCACGACGAACAGGTGCGCCTTCGCCATGAAGAGCATTACCAGTGCCGCGAGGACCATCGCCACATCCACGGAGCCAACCTCGGCATCTGCGCCCGGGCTTATCAGCGGGCCGGGGGATTCCGTCCCCTGCCCTGCAACGAGGATGTCTGCCTGGTTCGTGACCTGGAGCGAAGCGGCGCGCGGATCGTCTGGACCCATCAGACCTGCGTCACTACCAGCGCGCGCGCCGATTATCGGGCCTCCGGCGGCTTCGGCGAGTTCCTCGCGAATCTCTCGGCGCGCTGAACGGACGAGTTCACCCGATGATCCGTCGATCAGAGCCAACACAACCCACCCCGCGAAGCGCAGCGGCAAGGCGTATTGCAACCGGCTGAAAGCCGGGTCGTGCATTTTGCTGGTTGCACATAGCCAGCCGCATTTGATTTTTCTCTTTTCTTTCAGTTACTTGGCTTCAAGCCGGCGACTGGTACGGACCCTGCTTACGGCTTTAAGTGACCATCGGGGGCTTTCCATTGGGCTTCTTGACCGGCGGGGCCTTTTCCCCTGCCTGAGTGACCGCAGCAACAGCAGTTCCGGAGCCACCCCATACATTTCGGTAGCTGGCGCCTGTCTGTACAGAAGGAGCAACCGGCCGCGGCCGACCACCGGGCCTGCTGGCGGAAAGACGAAACTTCGCCCTCCGCCCCCCTGTCACCCGAAGGACGGCACCCACCCACGGAGACCCGCAGGGCCGGCAGATAAAGCCACGCCCCGGCTGACACAGAGAGGAACGAACGATGCGCAACCAGCTGGCCGATGTGTGTCTGGAAGACGCCACAATCAACCTCAGCGCGGTACCCTCGGCCGATGGTGCGCCGCCGCAGCGACGCAAACGGATTCTCTTCGTCTCTTCGGAGTTTTCAGATTTCGTCAAGGCCGGCGGCCTGGGCGATGTCTCCTCTGCCCTGCCCCGTGCCCTGCTGGGTGACCACGATATCCGCGTGCTGATTCCCGGCTACCCACAGGTACTCAAGGGGGCCGTGGCGTGCAAGATGGTTGGCCGCCTGCCCGGCCTCGCGGCCTTGCCCGCCTGTGATATCGGCGAACTCAAGCTCGCCGATGGGCTGGTGGTGTACGCGGTGATCTGCCCGGAACTCTACGACCGCCCCGGCACCCCGTATGTAGACCAGAACGGCCATGAATGGGCCGACAACCACATCCGTTTTGCACGGTTGAGCCTCGCCGCCGCAGACCTGGCTGCCGGCATGAGCGAACTCGCATGGAGCCCGGACCTGCTGCACGTGAACGACTGGCCCACGGCTCTTGCTCCGGCCTATATGGCCTGGCGCGGACAATCGACGCCCAGCGTACTGACCATCCATAACCTCGGTTATCAGGGCGCCTGCCCGCTCAGTCATGGTGCTCTCCTGCGGTTCTCGGACAAAGGCTGTCGGCCGGTTGAGCCGAACCAGCGGCTGGAGTTCAGGTTGACTGCCCGGTGGGCACGGGGCGGCAGCATCGGCCGCCGCCCCTCCGCTCAGGCGGGGATCTTCCCGGCATGGGCTTCACGACCCCAGATGCGGTGCTGCAGCAAGGCCTCCTGCAACTTGCCGAATACTTCGCTGGCGGACTTGCCGTCGATCACCCCTTCATCCGCGGGCAGGCCTAGCTGCGCCGGCAGCTTCCCGGCGTCGCCGGCGAATGCCAGCGGCTTGAGGTGCTTGTACGCCTCCAGCAGGTAGTGCAGCGCGCGGCCATCGCTACCGATGGCCTGCACGGATTTCGCGCCGCCGGGCACGAACACCGCGTCGAAAGCCACCGACGGCAGGCCGTCCCAGCTGGCATCGGGCACCAGCGCCGAACCCGTTTCGGACTTCACCGGGGCGGCACTGGGGCCGATCAGCTTGGCGCTCGCCCCCGCCTTTTTCAGCGCATCCTGCAAGCCCTTGACGTCGCTTTCCTTGACGCCATCGGCGACCAGGATCGCCACCTTGCGGGAGCGGATATCGCCGGCCAGCAGGTTGGCCTGGCTCAAGGCCGGCGATGGCTTGGGCTGCGGAACCTGGGCCTTCCTGTTGGTGAGTTTCACCCCGATACGCTGGGCCACGCGCTCGGCAAGTTTCGGGCAGATATTGGCGAGAATCTGGTTGACCTCGCGCTCGCGAATCGCCATTCGCTCGACCTTCGACAGCTCGAACGCATAGGCCGAAACCACATGGCCCTGCTCCGCCTTACTGAGGCTGTGGTAGAACAGCGCGGCCTGGGTGAAATGGTCGGCGAAGGAATCGGCCCGTACGCGGACCTTGGTGCCGGTCATGGTTTCCGGATAGCTGGTGAAACCGCCGTGGCGCGCGGCGGGCGGGGTTTCCTTGGGCCAGCCGTTGTCGATGGAATTGGGTTCGTAGGCGGCGCGGCCCTTGTGCAGCATGTGCTGGTGCAGGCCGTCGCGCTGGTTGTTGTGGAACGGGCACAGCGGCTGGTTGATCGGAATCTGGTTGAAGTTCGGCCCGCCAAGGCGCGACAGCTGGGTGTCGGTATAGGAGAACAGCCGCCCCTGCAGCAGCGGGTCATTGCTGAAATCGATGCCCGGCACCACATGGCCGGGGTGGAACGCCGCCTGCTCGGTTTCGGCGAAGAAGTTGTCCGGGTTGCGGTTCAGCACCATGCGGCCCAGCAGCTTCACGGGAACAAGCTCCTCGGGCACCAGTTTGGTGGGATCGAGCAGGTCGAAGTCGAACTTGTCCTGGTCGGCTTCGGCGATCACCTGCACGCCCAGCTCCCATTCGGGGTAGTCGCCGCTTTCGATGTCGTCCCATAGGGTGCGGCGATGGAAGTCCGCATCCTTGCCGGCCAGCTTCTGCGCTTCGTCCCAGACCAGCGAGCAGACACCGGACTTCGGCCGCCAATGGAACTTGACGAACACACTGTCGCCCGCCGCATTGATCAGACGGAAGGTATGCACGCCAAAGCCCTGGATATGCCGCAGGGAAATCGGAATGGCGCGGTCCGACATGGCCCACATGACCATGTGCGCGGACTCGGGCGTCAGCGAGACGAAGTCCCAGAAGGTGTCATGGGCCGAACCGCCGGTAGGAATCTCGTTGTGCGGCTCGGGCTTCACCGCGTGGACGAAGTCGGGAAACTTGATCGCATCCTGGATGAAGAACACCGGCATGTTGTTGCCAACCAGGTCGTAGTTGCCCTCCTCGGTATAGAACTTCACCGCGAAGCCGCGAACGTCGCGCACCGTGTCCGCCGACCCGCGCGGCCCCTGCACGGTGGAGAAGCGCACGAACACCGGCGTACGCAGGCCCGCCTTGCCGAGAAACGCCGCCTTGGTCAGCTGGCTCCAGTCCTCGTAGCATTCGAAATAGCCATGGGCCGCTGCGCCCCGCGCATGCACGATGCGCTCGGGAATCCGCTCATGGTCGAAGTGGGTGATCTTCTCCCGCAGGATGAAGTCTTCCAGCAGCGAAGGTCCGCGCTCCCCTGCGCGCAGGCTGTTCTGGTTATCGGCGATGCGCACGTTGGTATTGGTGGTGAGCGCCTCCCCCGTGGCGTCCTCGCGGTGGGGCTCCAGTTGCTCGATCTTCTCGTTGCGGTTACGGCGGTCGGTGGTGTCGGTGCCAGCCAGATCGCTTCGCTTGATGGTGGGTTTCTTGGCCACGGTAGGGTCCTCCTCATCAGGATGCAGAATGGCGCCCTGTTGGGATGGACGTCGGCGCCGGGTTCTACCTGTTGGGACAGACCTCTGGCGCAGAGTTCAGATATTTGGCGAAGCAGGCCCGGCGACGCCCTGATCGTTCCGGATGATTTCTTCGCCCTGTGTCGACGCGATACGCAGCTATCCTGAGTCACAAATGCCCGCCGACAGGTCGACGGGCGACAAGGAGACGCTTCTTGAATTGGACTCGGCTATTCATCGCATCCTGCCTGTCGCTGACATCTTTTCCGAGCGTTGCCGAAAATACGCAGGCCTTTCTCCAGGGGCGCGTTTACGAGTTGCGCCGCGATATCCAGCAGCCCTCCTGCGTCGAGTGGCCAGGTGGTCTCCCGGATGGCGTATGGGGCAAGGGCGGTGAGTACATTCCGGATGGCGACCTGGTGAGTACCGACGGCCAGGTACTGATCGCTTCTGCAATCTACAAACCGTCTGGCGTCAGGGTTTCGCACACCTTCTACAAGAGCCGGCAGGCCTGCCAGGCTGAGCTTGCCGGGCAGGCCGCCGATGTTGCGACGGTTGCCACCGCAACGGGTGGCGACCAGGGTTCCTACGTCGACAGGCTTCAGCGCGATTTTGGCAGCCGGTTATATTTCAGCTCCGCCGAGGCCGAGGCCCTGGTGAAGAAGATCAACATCGACTGCAAGGCTCCGGACGGTCGCTACCTGCCCCTCTATAACGCACTGCTGGCCCGCCTGGATGAAGCCAGTACGCCCGAGGCCTGGATGGAGACCAGCGTGGTCAATACCGGCAAGAAGCTGCGGGTGTTCGACAGCGTCCGCCTCAAGAGCGGCAAGGAGCTGACCCCGCAATTGACCCTGGAAATCAACGAATTCGGCGGCTACCAGACTCACGGCGTTCGCAAGCAGGCGCTATCGAACGCGTGTTTTGGCACCTACGGCCCCATCTGGAAGCTCTAGATTCGCCACCGTCATGTTGAGCCTTGCGCCCTGCTCCGCTGTAGCCCTGGGCGCCGTCTGATCGACAGGCGCCTAGGGCTCCCAGTCCACGCCGGAGTCGGCCAGGTAGGCATCCACGGCGGCGCCCACCGTGGGGTGGAATGCCGATTCACCCAGGCCCTCGAACAGCTCGAACTGCTTCATCTTGTCCTTCACCGGGTCCTTCATCTCGGCGAACTGCAACTCCACCCCGCGTTGCTCCAGGATCTTGTCCAGCTCGGCGAGCATGTCGGCGGAGGTGATATCGATGCTGGTCACCGGGCTGGCCGCGATCACCAGGCGCTGCACGGGCGTGGGGGACTGGTTTAGCGCCGCCAGTACCTGGTTCTGGAACTGCTCGGCATTGGCGAAGAACAGCGGCGCATCCCAGCGCAGCAACACCAGGCCGGGAATGCGCCGCGCATTCGGGTAACGCGTTACGTCGTGATAACCACGCACGCCGTCCACCCTGCCCAGCACGGCATGGTGCGGTCGCCAGCCATCCCAGAGGAACTCGATCACCGCGATCACCACGGCGATGCAGATGCCTGGAATGGCCCCGAACACCGCCACGCCGGCAAAGCAGCCCATGGACAGCCAGAACTCCCATTGTTGCAGGCGGAAGATGCGCTTGAGGTCGGTGAACTCGAACAACCCCAGTGCCGCGGCGATCACCACCGCAGCCAGGGCACTGGTGGGCAGGTGCTGCATCAGGTTGGGCGCCGCCAGCAGCAACAGGGTCACCGCCAGGGCACCGACGATGCCGGTGAGCTGGGTCTTTGCCCCTGCGGCCTCGGCGACCGGCGTACGCGAGGAGCTGCTGCTGATGGGAATGCCCTGGAACAGCCCGGAAGCGAAGTTCGCCACGCCCAGGCCGAACATTTCCTGGTTGGGGTTCACCGGCGTCTTCAGCCTCGCCGCGTAGGTGCGCGACAGCACACTGGTGTCGGCGAATGACACCAGCGCCACGGCGATACCGCCCAGCAGCACTTCCACCAGATCGATGCCGCTCACCCAGGGAAACGAAAACCCTGGCAGCCCCTGGGGCAACTCGCCGAGCACCTTGACGCCGCGGCTGCCGAGGTCGAACAGGCTGACCGACAGGGTCGCCAGCACCACCGCGATGAGAATGCCCGGAAGGCGCCGGTAGCGCTTGAGTGCGAGGATCAGCACCAGGCAGCCTCCACCCACCGCGAAACTCGGCCAGTTGGCCTGCCCGCCCAGCAGCGCCCGGCCCAATGACCAGAGGTCCTGCAGCGGCCCCCGGCTCTCGACGGAAAGATCGAACAGCTTGGGCAACTGGCTGATCAGCACCGTCAGGGCGATGCCGTTCATGTAGCCGTAGCGGATCGGCTTGGACAGCAGTTCGGTGATGAAGCCCAGGCGCAGCAGCCCGGCGACCATGCAGACTACGCCGGAGACCAGCGCCATCAGGCTGGCGATGGCGATGGCTCGCTGCGGATCGCCTGCCGCCTGCACCAGCACCACCGCGAGAATCGGCGCGGCCAGCGCGGAGTCCGGGCCAAGCACGAGGATGCGGCTCGGGCCGAACAGCGCATAGGCCAGCAAGGGAATGATGGTCGCGTACAGCCCGTAGATGCCCGGTACGCCGGAAGCCTCGGCGTAGGCGATGCCCACCGGCACCAGCATGGTGGTCAGCACCAGGCCGGCGGCCAGGTCCCTGGGCAGCCAGCTCGCCTGGTAGTTGCACAGGGTGGCCAGCCCTGGCAGCCAACGCTGCCAGTCGAAGCGGGAGGATTGCCGTGGTGAGGTATCGGGCATGGGGTCGAAAGGCTCCGGGGCACTGCTGCGAAGGCCCGCGCATGGGAGCCTTGTGTCCCCTAGCCTAGATCAGCCACCTGTCCCTTGACGGTGCTCTCGGTCAAGATCGCGGTTTTGCGTTGCCGAGGCGTTTCGCGAAAACCGGCCGACCATGCAGGAGCGAGCTTGCTTGCGAACGATTGGCACCGGCGACCGGCGGAAAAGGTTCGCAGCAAGCTCGTTACTGCAGATGGTCGTTCAGCCGCCGGCGCTGGCCAGCAGCCGCCGGGCGCGGGCCAGCACCGGCGCGTCGACCATCTGCCCGTCGACCTGGAAGGCCGCCGCGCCGCCTTGCGAGGCCTCTACCACCCGGCGTGCCCAGTCCAGTTCCTCAGCGCCGGGGGCCAGCGCCGCATGGGCCACAGCGACCTGTCGGGGATGGATGCACAGGGCGCCGAGCAGGCCGAGGTCGCGACCATGACGGATGGTCGCGGCGAACCCTTCGGCATCGTCGAAGGCGGGGAACACGGTATCCAGCGGCGGCTGCAGGTCGTTCACCCGCGAATGCAGCAGCAGGCTCAGGCGTACCTGGTCGTAGACCACCGCGGCGGCCTGGGTGCCGCTGCTCATGCCGATATCCAGCGCCAGGTCGAGGCCGCCGAAGGTCAGGCGCTCGACGCCCTCGCAGGCGGCGATCTCCCCCAGCGCGAGCAGGCCGCGGGCGCTCTCGATCAGCGGCCACACCGGCTTGCCGGAGGCAGCGGCGATGCGCACCTGCATGGCGCGTTCGGCCTTGGGCAGCAGGATGCCGGTGACGCCCGGCAGGCGCCCGCAAAGTTCGAGGTCGGCCGCCTGCTGCGGATCGCCGGCGGCGTTCACCCGTACCCGCACGCGCGCCTCCGGATTGGCGTCGAGGAAGCTTTCGAGGTTTTCCCGCGCCCGGGCCTTGAGCGATGCCTCGACGGCGTCCTCGAAGTCGACGATCACTGCGTCGGCGCCGCTGGCCAAGGCCTTGGCGAAGCGCTCCGGGCGGCTGCCGGGAACGAACAGCGCGGTCCGTACGATGGAATCCGCCGGGGTATCCTGAATCATTGGGCTCTCCTGGGTCATACCGCGCCCTGCTCGTGCAGGCGCTGGATATCACCGGGGGTATACCCCAGTTCCCGGAGCAGGTCATCCGTCTGTTCGCCCAGCGCCGGCACGGCGTCCATGCGCGGGGCATAGGCGTTGCTGTTCACCGGCGGCAACAGCGCCGGCAGGCGGCCGGCCGGGCTGTCGATCTCGCGCCAGCGGTCGCGGGCGGCCAGCTGCGGATGCTGCCACAGGCCGCGCATGTCATTGACGTGGGCGTTGGCGATCTGTGCCTGTTCCAGGCGCCCGACCACCTGCTCGGCGTCGAGGCCGGCAAAGGCTTCGACGATCAGTGCACGCAGGGCATCGCGATTGGCCACGCGCAGGCTGGTCGCGGTAAAGCGGGGGTCGGCCGCCAGCTCCGGACGCTGCAGGACGACCTCGCAGAACAGCTTCCATTCGCGCTCGTTCTGCACGCCGAGCATGACGCTGCCGCCATCGCCGGTGGGGAACGGCCCGTAGGGATAGATGGTGGCGTGGGCGGCGCCGGCGCGCGGTGGCTGCGACTGGCCTTCGAAGGCGTAGTACATGGGGAAGCCCATCCACTCGGCCATGCCTTCGAGCATCGACACCTCGACGCGGCTGCCCTCGCCGGTCCTGCCACGCAGCAGCAGGGCCGAAAGGATGCCGCTGTAGGCGTACATGCCGGCGGAGATATCGGCGATCGAGCACCCGGCCTTGGCCATCTCGTCGGCGCCGGGGCCGCCGGTGACCGAGAGGAAGCCACTTTCACTCTGGATCAGCAGGTCATAGGCCTTCTTCTGCTCGTAGGGGCCGCCTTCGCCGTAACCGGAAATATCGCAGACGATCAGCCGCGGGAAGCGCTCGTGCAGCGCTTCGAACGACAAGCCCAGGCGCGCAGCGGCGCCGGGAGCGAGGTTCTGCACCAGCACGTCGGCCTGCTCCAGCAACTGCTCCAGCACGGCCTGCGCCGGCTCCTGCTTGAGGTCCAGCGACAGGCTTTCCTTGGACCGGTTGGTCCAGACGAAATGCGAGGCCAGGCCGCGCACACGCTCGTCGTAACCGCGGGCGAAGTCGCCGACGCCGGGGCGCTCGATCTTGATCACGCGGGCGCCGAGGTCGGCCAACTGGCGGGTGCAGAACGGTGCCGCGATGGCGTGTTCCAGGCTGACGACGGTAATCCCGTCGAGGGGACGCGAACTCATGGGCAACTCCAGACGCCGGCCGGGTGGCCGACGCTACGATTCGGTGGGATCGGGCGGCCTAGGCGCCCGCGAGTCTGTTTCAGCGGAAGTCGTCGAGGTTCGACAGCTGGTGCAGCCGCCAGCTGGCCTGCACCAGCCGATCCGCTTCGGCGCTGCCGCGCTGGCCGGCGAAGGCCAGCAGGCGGCGGAACTTGTCTTCCAGTTCGGCACGGCTCAGGCCATTGCCCGGATCGCCCTTGGGCTCGTCGATGGCGCCGTGCAGCTGGCGACCGTCGGTGGTGAGCACGTCGACGCGGCCCAGCCAGCGTTGCGGGTAGGCGCCGTCCACTTCCGCATCGAGCTGCATGGCGACCTTCTCGCGGAAGGCCGCGACGTTTGGATCCTTCAGGGAAAACTCCTCGAACTCCACCAGCCCGGCCTTGCCGTGCACGGCGATCAGGCCCAGCACGGTGCCCATGGAGAACTTCGCCTGGTGCACCGTCTGCGGCACCAGCACACGGCCGAGCACATCGATGGCGCCCTGGTGCACGCGGGTGGTGACCTTGGCGATATCGCCGTGCGCCAGCCCTTCGCGCTGCATCAGGCCGAGCAGCGCGTCGGCGGCAGGATGGGTATGGCGGCAGGAGGCGTGGAACTTGTAGCAGGTCTCGCACAGTGCCCAGCGGGTGCCCAGGCCGTCCACCAGACGGCTCGGGTCGGCGTCGCTGGACATGCCGGCCGCCATGCCCTGCTCGCCTTCGAGGATGTTCTGCGCGCCGGTCAGGCCATCGGCCGTCAGGTAGGCGGCGAGCAGGCCGTCGGCAGCCGCCTTCGCGGTGTGCAGCTGCTTGGAATCGGCAGCGTCGCGCAGGAATTCCCAGAGGCCGGCGGCCTGGGTACCGGCGCTGCCCAGGCAGTTGACGAACTGGCGGCTGTCCAGCCCCAGCAGCTTGCCCACCGCCACCGCGGCGGCCAGGGTGCCGACCGTGGCGGTGGTGTGGAAGATGCGGTAGTGCGAGCGGCCGAGGAACTCGCCGATGCGGATGCCCGCCTCGTAGCCGGCGACGCTGGCGAGGATCAGCTCGCGGCCGGACTTGCCCAGTTCCTGCGCGGCCGCCAGGGCCGCCGGGAAGACCACGGTGGCCGGGTGCAGCACGGAGCTGTTGTGCAGGTCGTCCTGTTCCACCAGGTGCGAACTGGCGCCGTTGACCAGCGCGGCGAAGTAGGCGGAAGTCGAGCTGCCGTCCACCAGTACGCGGCTCTTCCCGCTCGCAGGGCCCATGCGCCGGGTATAGCGCTGGAACAGCGGGATCGGATGGCGGTTCTGGCTGGCCAGGGCCGAGCCGAGCCAGTCGAGGAACAGTTCTTCGGTGTACTCGACCACTGCCGCGGGCAGGTCTTCGTAACGCAGGCCGGCAAGGAACTCGGCCAGGGCGTGGGTATTGTTCATCGCTTGTCGTCCCGGTTCGTCAGAAGGAGCGCGGCAGTTCGAGCAGGTGCTCGGCCACGTAGGACAGGATCAGGTTGGTGGAGATCGGCGCCACCTGGTACAGGCGCGTCTCGCGGAACTTGCGCTCGACGTCGTACTCGTTGGCGAAGCCGAAACCGCCGTGGGTCTGCAGGCAGGCGTTGGCGGCCTCCCAGCTGGCCTTGGCCGCCAGGTACTTGGCCATGTTGGCGGCGGCGCCGGCGTTCTTGCCGTTGTCGTACTCCTCGCAGGCGCGCCAGCGCATCAGGTCGGCGGCCTCGATCTCGATGTGCGCCTCGGCGATGGGGAACTGCACGCCCTGGTTCTGCCCGATCGGGCGGCCGAACACCACGCGGTCACGGGCGTACTGCGCGGACTTCTCGGTGAACCAGCGGCCATCGCCGATGCACTCGGCGGCAATCAGCGTGCGCTCGGCATTGAGGCCGTCGAGGATGTACTTGAAGCCCTTGCCCTCCTCGCCGATCAGGTTGCCGGCGGGGATTTCCAGGTTGTCGAAGAACAGCTCGTTGGTCTCGTGGTTGACCATGTTGGCGATCGGCTGCACGGTCAGGCCGTTGCCGATGGCCTCGCGCAGGTCGACGATAAAGATCGACATGCCTTCGGACTTCTTCTTCACCTCGGCCAGCGGCGTGGTGCGGGCCAGCAGGATCATCAGGTCGGAATGCTGGACGCGCGAGATCCATACCTTCTGGCCGTTGATCACGTACTTGTCGCCCTGGCGCACGGCAGTGGTCTTGATCTTGGTGGTGTCGGTGCCGGTGGTGGGTTCGGTGACGCCCATGGATTGCAGGCGCAGCTCGCCGTTGGCGAGCCTGGGCAGGTAGTAGGCCTTCTGCTCGGCGCTGCCGTTCCGCAACAGGGTGAACATGTTGTACATCTGCCCGTGGATGGTGCCGGAGTTGCCGCCGCAGCGGTTCACCTCCTCCAGGATCACCGAGGCCTCGGCCAGCCCCAGGCCCGAGCCGCCGTACTCTTCCGGGATCATCGCGGAGAGCCAGCCGGCTTCGGTCATGGCGCGGACGAAGTCCTCGGGGAAGCCTTTCTCTTCATCGATCCGGCGCCAGTACTCGGCGGGGAACTCCGCACACAGGGCGCGCACGCCTTCACGGATGGCCTGGAGTTCTTCGGGGGTGGAAGTCATCGAATCACCTTTGCTCTTTTCTTGTTGGGAGGGCACCGCAGGGGTGCGATCAGTCGAATTCCACTTCGCCGCGCTGGGCGATGCCGGCACCGTTGCCAGCCCAGACTTCGGCCTTGTCTGGGCCGCTCAGGCGGCCGCCGACTGCGAAAGGTTCGGGGCTGATCAGCGGGCGCAAGCCACGGTAGGCGTATCGGCGCAGGCGTGCTTCGGGGTTGGCGCGGCAGAACGCGCGCAGGTTCAGGGTGCCGATCAGCGGGCCGTGCACCACCAGGCCGGGGTAGCCCTCGGCTTCGGTGACGTAGGGCCAGTCGTAATGGATGCGGTGGCCGTTGAAGGTCAGCGCGGAATAGCGGAACAGCAGGATCGGAGTCGGTTCGACGGACTCGCTCCAGTCGCCGGCGGGCAGCGCGTCGCCGCTGGAGAGCCGGGGCGGCGTCGGTTCGCGGTAGACGATGTCCTGTTCCTCGCTGAGGGCCAGGCGGCCGTCCTGATGGAATTCATGGCGCAGGGTGACGAACAGCAGCGAGCCGGTGCGGCCGTGCTTTTCCTCGACATTGAGGATGGTCGTGGTGCGCTTCGCCAGCCCACCGACGCGCAGCGGCGCATGGAACTCCAGGCGGCCGCCGGCCCACATGCGGTTGCGCCCATCGGCCGGCGGCAGGAAGCCACCGCGCGCCGGATGGCCATCGGCGCCCAGGCCGGGTTCGACCACCTCGTCCTGGAAGAACATCCAGTGCCACAGCGGCGGCAGCGCATCGCCCGCGGCCGGTACGTCTTCCGCGAGGGTCACGGCCAGACGGCGGACCAGCACGGCACTCAATTCTTCCTCGCGTTCCTGGGAACGGCCGATCCAGTCGGCGTACGGCGAATCGCTCATGGGTGACCTCTTGGCAGAGTGGATGAGCCGAGGATGCAACAGGGGCTTGCGTTCAGCGAATCCACATTTTCATAATCCAGCGTTAAGCAGAAACGAACGCCATCCCCCATCCCCAAGCCTAGCGGGAACCCGTTGCATGCATTTCGATCTCGCCGACCTGCGTCTCTTCATCCATATCGCCGAAGCCCCCAGCCTCACCCAGGGCGCGCGCCGTGCCCATCTTTCCGCCGCGGCCGCCAGCGCGCGGATCAAGGCGCTGGAGGGGCAACTCGACTGCCGACTGTTGTATCGGGACAACCGCGGGGTCGAGCTGACCCCTGCCGGGGAGCGCCTGCTGCAGCACGCACGGCTGATCCTGCGCCAGGTGGACCACCTGAAAAGCGACTTCAGCGGCCAGGCCGGTGACCAGGTCGGGCACATCCGCATCTTCGCCAACACCACCGCATGCACCGAGTTTCTCCCCGAGCTGCTGGCGGACTTCCTCGCCGAACGCCCCGGCGTCAGTGTCGACCTGCAGGAGCGGCTGAACCGCGACATCGTCCGCGCGATCCTCGATGGCTCGGCGGACCTGGGCATAGTCGCCGGCCCGGTGCGTGCCGAGGGCCTGCAGATCGTCCACTTCAGTACCGACCGGCTGGTGCTGGCCGTGGCCCCGGACCACCCGCTGTGCGCCCTGCCCCGCCTGACCCTGGCCGATACCCTGGACTACCCGCACATCGGCCTGCACGAGGGCAGCACCCTGCAGAGCTTCCTGCGCGAGCGGGTGGACCGCATGGGTGGCGAGCTCAACCTGCGCATCCAGGTAGCCAGCTTCGAGGCGATCTGCCGGATGGTCGAGGCCGGTGTCGGCATCGGCGTCATCCCGGAAACGGCCGCCCTGCGCCACAGCCGCACCATGAACCTGCGCATCCTGCCGCTGGACGAACCCTGGGTGGTACGCGAACGCAGCGTGCTGCTGCGCGACCGCGAGGCCCTGCCCGCTTGCGCCCGCGCACTGGTGGACCTGCTACACGCCATGCAGGACGCCGATACACCGCAGTGAGTGGGCGCGGGAGTTTTGCGTTTCTGTACGCCGGGAAATATGATTCATATATGTATTGTTATGTTTCATATGGAGACTTTTCCCATGGGCATCATCAACCTGGATGACGATCTGCACGACCAACTGCGCCGTGCCAGCACCGTGGCGTGCCGCTCGATCAACGCCCAGGCGGCGTTCTGGATCAAGATCGGCATGCTCTGCGAGCTCGAACCGACCCTGAGCTACAACGACATCGTCACCCGCGAATTGCAGGAAGCCGGGGTGAAATACCCCGTCGCCGGAGGTGCCAAGTGATCAAGACGGCGGCGGAACTGGCGCTGATGAGAGAGTCCGGCCGCCTGCTGGCGCAGGTGTTCGGCTTCGTCGACGCCCTGCCGCTGGAAGGCATGACCACCCTGGAGGTGAACGACAAGGTCGAGCGCTACATCGTCGACGAACTCCAGGCGCGGCCGGCCAGCAAGGGCCAGTACGGCTTCGCCTACGTACTCAATTCCTCACGCAACCAGGTGGTCTGCCACGGTGTTCCCTCCGAGGCGGATCGCCTGCAGGACGGCGACATCGTCAACTTCGACATCACCCTGGAGAAGAACGGCTTTATCGCCGACTCCAGCAAGACCTACCTGATCGGCAAGGTTTCGCCTGCTGCAAAGCGCCTGGTGGACATCACCTACGAAGCCATGTGGAAAGGCATCCGCGCGGTGAAGCCCGGCGCCCGCCTGGGCGATGTGGGCCACGCCATCGAGCGGCACGCCCGGCAGCACGGCTACAGCGTGGTCGAGGACTATTGCGGCCACGGCATCGGTCGCGAGATGCACGAGCCGCCGCAGGTACTGCATGTCGGCCGTCCGCGCACCGGGCAGATCCTCAAGCAGGGCATGGTCTTCACCATCGAGCCCATGCTCAACGAGGGACTTTCGGGCGTGAAAACCCTGAAGGACGAGTGGACCGTGGTGACCCTCGACGGCAAGCTCTCCGCACAGTTCGAACACACCGTGGCGGTAACCACCACGGGTTTCGACGTGCTCACGCTGCGCCCCGAGGAACGCAACCCCAGGCGCTGACCTGCGCCTCAGCCGTCGGTGGATCGGCTGAGCTCCTCATGCAGTGCCGAAAGCTTCTGCCGCACCAGGCCCGGCGCATCGCTGCCCAGCACGCAGCGAGCGTTGCCGTCGGCTCGCCGTTCACCCGCGAACTCAAGCGCCTGTTCGGCCGAATGTCCGTGTCTGAAGCCCAGCGCATGCGGCAAAACTTCGCGATTCCACCCGCGCGGGAAGTGTCGGGTTTTGTCTCATCTCACCGAAGAGAGAAAGCCTTACCAATAAATCCAATTTATTTATGATTTGTGCCGATTTATTGCGCCTTTTTTATTATCGCGACAATACAACGCCAAATCATGCCGGACATCCTCATTTAGAATGCCGGATCAACCAGGAGTCCCGCATGACGCCGCTCGACACACTCTCTCGCCGCCAAGGTCCGGCAGCATGACCTGCGCCATGTCGCTCGAAGCGCTGGCCTACGACCACCAGGATGGCGAGGAAATCCTGCCGCACTGCCATACCCAGGCGCAGCTGATCCACTCGATTTCCGGCGTGATGCTGGTGGGTGCGGCGCAAAAGAGCTGGGTAGTACCGGCGGGACATGCGCTGTGGGTGCCGCCGGGCACCGAGCACCAGCTCCGCATGTTTGGCAGGGTGCGTATGCGCACCCTGTTCATGCCCGCTTCGAACTGGCCCTGGGGTGGCCAGCAGTGCCAGTTGCTCGGGGTGACCCCGCTGCTGCGGGAGTTGCTGGTCGCCGCCAGTGCCGTACAACCCGGCGATGGAAACGAGCGCCGGCGCCGTTGCCTGCACGAGCTGCTGCTGGTAGAGATGGACGCGGCGCAGACCGTTGGCATCCACTTGGCGATGCCGCGCGACCCGCGCCTGCTGCGGCTGTGCAACGCGGTGATCGGCGCGCCGGCCGACGAAACAGGGATGGAGGAATGGGCACAGCAGTTGAACATCAGCAGCCGCACTCTTGCCCGACTGTTCCAGCGCGAACTGGGCATGAATTTCAGCGACTGGCGCACGCGCGTGCGCATGGTGCTCAGCCTGCAACGCCTGCTCTCCGGAGCCCCGGTGCTGGAAGTGGCGCTGGAGCACGGCTACCAGAGCCCGAGCGCCTTCTCGCAGACCTTCAAGCGCGTCCTCGGGCAATCGCCAAGCCACTACCAGGCGGCCCATTCCTGAATCGGGTTGCAGATAGGTTGTCATTTTCGCGAGCCGGGTTGCCGCCTGAGCGAGAGGGCTACACCGGCTCGATCCCGGGCGGGGATGAACAAGCCGGTCCACCGAATCGGCGTACCCACCTTCCTGACGACCTGGGCCGAGCAGCCCTGGGCCACTCGGAAGGCGGCCCCGGCGTCACTCGATGGCGAAGTAGATGCTGTAGTTCACCGTTTCGCCGCGCCGCGCGCTGGCGCGCATCTGGTAGACCTGCACGCTGTAGGTTCCCGAGGCTGGCAGCGCACCGCTCCAGTCCTGGCCGACTGAGCCAGCGCCCAGGGCGGTCGATTCGCCCGGCTTGTCGCCCGGGGCGAAGAGGTTGAAGTTTGCTTTGCTGCTGCCCGTGACGCCGACTTTCATGTGTTGCCCGGCCTTGGCCGAAAGCGTGTAGAGGACTGTGTCGTAGCCCTTGAAGCTGCCTTTGTGGGCGGTGCTGCTTGCGCCCTTGGCGAAGTGCACCGGGACCGTGGTGACGGTGTCGGCAGCCAGCGCGAACGCGGGCGTGGCAGTGGCAAGGCAGAACAGCAGCAGGGAAGCTTTCATGGTGATCATCCTGTGTTCAGGGGACGGGGAAATCATGACGCAGCCTGCCAGTGGTGGCCGGCTACGAAGGTCAAGAATGCATCCAGCGGCATCGCCCGGCCGAACAGCCAACCCTGACCGTACTGCACGCCACGCTGGCGCAGGTACTGCAGTTGCTCGTCGGACTCGATGCCCTCAGCCACCAGCAGCAGCTTCAGCTGGCGCGCCATGGCGATGGTGTGGTCGGTCACCGGGCAAGGCGTGCCGGCCGAGAGCGGCTGGACGAAGGAGCGGTCGATCTTCAGCAGGTCCAGCGGCAGCCGCCTGAGGTATTGCAGGCTGGAGTACCCGGTGCCGAAGTCGTCCAGGGCAATCGGGTGCCCTGCCGCGCGGCTCTGCGCCAGTGTCCGGTGCGCCGCATCGATGCTCAGCAGGCTGCTTTCGGTCACTTCCAGCCAGATGCACTGGGCGGCGATGCCGGCGTGCTGCCGTTCCTGCGTCAGGTGCGGGAGGAAGTCGCCGCTGGCTACATCGCGCGCCGACAGGTTGATCGACACATGCTGCAACTGCCCCGAAACGAGGCTGGCGCCCAGCTCGCGGCAAACGCCGGAGATCACCTGCGCGGTGATCGGCTCGATCAGGCCGCTGGATTCGGCCAGCGGAAGAAAGCTGTCAGGCATGCCCAGCGAACCGTCTGCGCGGCGCCAGCGCACCAGCGCTTCGGCGCCGATGCAGCGGCCGTCGCGCAGGTCGAGGATGGGCTGGTAGAAGGCGTGGAATTCGCCCTTCGCCACCGCCCGTGACAGTACGGCCAAGGGCGACAGCCATGCCCGCACACGGCGCGCCACCAGCCAGCACCACAGGCCCGAAAGCAGCAGGGCCAGCGGTGCGAGCATCAGCATCTCGCGCCACAGGTCGCCGAGGATTTCCTGGCGGGTGACCGCCGCGACGGTCTGCCAATTGCCGTGCGCAACCCGCGCGTACACGTAGCCGTCCTGCAAGCCGGAGTGCGGCTCGCCATGGATGCGCGTCAGCATCTGGGCGAAACCGGCGGCAGGCGTACCCAGCCAGTGCCCCGTGGGCGTGCCCAGCGCCAGGCTGACACCGGGCGCCAGGGATGTCTCGAGGAAGTGTTCCGGCTCGATCAGCAGGTTGAACGCGGCATCGCGCAGGGCCAGCATGGGCTTGGCCGGCACAACGAACGGCTGCACGTTGATCGACACGCCAAGGCCCTCGCGGGTACGGAAGTCTTCCGGCCAGCGCTGTGCCGGGGACGTGACGGCGCCCCAGGAACTGCAGACGAACACCTCTTCCTCGACATAACCGACCGCCTTCACCGCCAGCGTGTCGATGGCCACCAGGCGCATCTGCTCGACGCCCTCCACCGAGCAGGGCGGCAACGGCGAGCTGTTCAGTTGCCGCAGCGCGGTCGCGGCCTGGGCCAGGGTTCGGTCCGCGCGTTCGGAGGCAAGCCGTGCCAGGCTTTCCAGGCGTTCAGCGGTGTGTTGCATGACCAGGTGCCAGGCGAGGACGCCGCTGCCGGCCATGACCAGAGCGACACCCAGCGAGCCGGCGAGGATGCCGGCCCTGACGATTCGAGTGCGACTCATGTGGGTCACCTTGAGGGGAATGGGGAGTCTTTGCAGGCATTCTTTCCCAGCGACCATGAACTGAGGATGCGAAATCCAGTCACGACTTGTAGGAAAATGACTACACGAAAGCCGCCGCCATGCCCTAGAGTGGAGAGCAGACCAGAGGGATAGAGATGGCGCGGATACTGATCGCGGACGAACACCCGATGACCCGCTACGCCGTGCGCATGCTGCTGCAGGCGGAGCGCCACACGGTAGTCGGGGAAGCCTGCAACGGCCTCGAAGCCCTGAGCCTGGCCACGCGCCTGGCCCCGGACCTGCTGATCATCGATATCGACCTGTCGCAGCTCACCGGCCTGGATGTCATCTCGCGCCTGCGCGCGCGGGGGCTGACGTTGCCGATCCTGGGCTACAGCACCCAGGACACGGAGCACTACGTCGGCCGCTTCCTGCAGGCGGGCGCCTCGGGGTTCGTCAGCAAGCACCAGGACATCGAGCGCCTCAAGGAAGCACTGGGCGTTGTCCTGCGTGGGCACAGCTACTTCCCGGCCGAAATGCTCGGCAGCGTGCACCGCGGCAGCCTGCACGAGAACGACGCCGAGCGCGTGGCCTCGCTGTCCAACCGTGAATTGAGCGTGCTCAGCCTGCTCGCCAGCGGCTACAGCAACCAGGAGATCGCCCACGAGCTGACCATCAGCGAGAAATCCGTCAGTACCTACCGGGCGCGCATGCGCAGCAAGCTCAACCTTTCCAGCATGCTCGAACTGATCGACTTCGCCCGCCGCAACCACCTTGCGGCACCCGCCAGCGATGCCCATGGCACCGACGCCGATGCCGGCGGGGCGCCCCTGTGGCGCTCCATGGTCGAAAGCCTGCCGGCGGCCTTCTACGTTCGCGATACCGAGGCACGTCTTGTCTATGCCAACCCGGCGCACCTGGAGCTGTACCAGGCGGAGCTGGACGACGTGCTCGGCACCCGCACCACCGAGGTGGACTGGTACTCGCCCAGCGACGCCCGCAACATGCTGCGTTTCCTGCAGCGCGCGATCAGTGAGGAGCAGTCCTTCAACAAGGACATCGAAATCAACGTCCACGGTGAACGCCGTGTGCTGCATCACTGGGGTACGCCCTATCGGGATGGCGAAGGCAACCTGCTTGGGATGATCTGCTGCAGCACCGACATCACCGAACGCTACGACCAGCTCGAAGAGCTGCGCAGCCGCGCCGAAGCCGGCGAACTGGCGCATCAGCAACTGACCGACCTGTTCACCAGCGCGACCACCCACCTGAACGAACGCCTCCAGGCGCTGGCCGATACCCTGGGGCAGCCTGGCGGCCCGGCCCTCGACCAGGCCCAGGCGATTCTCGACGAGCTGCGAGTCCATGGCGCCTCGCTCAAGCGTGCGCTCATCGCCCAGGATGAAGTCCCGCTGCTGCCCTCGCGGCTTGACGAACTCGCCAGCGAGGTGCTCGAAGCCCTGCACGGCGTGGCCGGGCAGAAGCAACTGGCCCTGAAGCTGGAAACCGACAGTCGCTCGCGCAAGCGGCTGCTGGTCGATGCCAAGTCCCTGCGCGAGGCGTTGCGGCACCTGGGCCTGTACGTGATCGACCTGACCGATGACGGCAGTGTCCGGCTATGCATTGCCGCCACCCCGAAGCAGGAACAGATGGCCGTGCGGATTACCGTCGAAGGCCTGCCGGGCAGCAGACGCCGCGAAATGCGCGCGTACTCACTCTCCGAGCTGACCCGCGACTACCCCGCCCGCAACCCGGCGCGCAGCAGCCTCAGCCTGAGCATCGCCCAGCACCTGATCAACAGCATCGGCGGCGAGCTGCAGGTGTCCCACCTGCCCGGCCAGGCCTGCAGCGCGACCGTGCACCTGTTGCTGCAACCCGCCGGCTGAAACCTGCGGCGGGCGCAACTACAGGCGCTCATACGATCGTACAGGCCCCTACGCGGCGCTTCTTACCTTGGGTGGATTGTCCGCCCTGACCCACCCCTGCAACCTTTGCCTCCCCTTGCCGGCCGCTGAACGCGGGCTCCTGCCGCCCGCTGCCGACTCTCGACAGCCGCCTGCCCGGCCACTTATAAATTCAACAAAGGTTGTACCCATGAGCGTGTTTGATGTCATTGAACATTCCCCGGTATCGAAATTTCACCGCAAGCTGCTGCTGGCCTGCTGCGGCGGGCCGTTCCTGGACGGCTATATCCTCAGCCTGATCGGCATCGCGCTGATCGGCTTCGGCCAGGACATCGCCGCCACCTCGGTGGAAACCGGCCTGATCGGCGCTGCCTCGCTGCTGGGCATCTTCTTCGGCGCGACGGTGTTCGGCGCCATCACCGACCGCATCGGCCGGGAAACCATGTACGCCCTGGACCTCACCATACTGGTGATCGCCTGCGGCCTGTCTGCCTTCGTCACCGAGGCCTGGCAACTGATCGTGCTGCGGTTCGTCATCGGCCTGGCGGTCGGCGCGGACTACCCCATCGCCACCTCGCTGCTGACCGAGTTCACCCCGTCCAAGCGCCGCGGCTTCATGATCGGCGTGTCCGGCCTGGCCTGGTCCTGCGGCGCCATGACCGCCTTCATCGTCGGCTACCTGATGGTCTCCTGGACGGGTGACCATTCGCTGTGGCGCTGGATGCTGTTCAGCGGCGCGGTGGTCGGCATCATCGTCGTGCTGATCCGCCGCGGCATCCCGGAATCGCCGCGCTGGCTGGCCAGCAAGGGCCGCATCGAGGAAGCGCAGAAGGTCATCAAGCTGGTCTACGGCAGGGACGTGGTGATCACCCCGGCCGACGTCGCCGAGCTGAACGACGGCGGCCGCCATCGCTCGTGGAAGAGCGACCTGAAGATGATTTCCTCGGGCGGCTACCTCAAGCGCACCATCATGTGCGGCATGCTCTACTTCGCGCAGATCACCCCGCAGTACGTGCTGTACACCTTCGGTAGTATGATCCTGCTGACCGCCGGCATCAAAGGCGAGAACTCCTCGACCCTGGGCGAGCTGATGATCGCCATTCTCTTCGCCATCGGCGTGATCCCGGCGCTGAAACTGGTGGAAACCTGGGGCCGCCGGCCCATGGTGGTGGTGCCCTTCGCGCTGATGGCGCTGCCGCTGCTGGCCCTGGGCCTGTGGGCGGACGCGCCGGCCTGGTTCATCGTCGGCGCCTTTGCCTTCTATGCCTTCGTCTCCGGTGGGCCGAGCATCCTGGAATGGATCTACCCCAACGAACTGTTCCCCACCTCCGTGCGCGCCACTGCCGTGGGTGTGGCCGTGGGCTTCAGCCGCATCGGCGCAGCCACCGGCACCTACCTGATGCCGATCGGCATCGAGTCCATCGGTTTGCAGGCAACCCTGCTGATCGGTGCGGCGATCACCCTGCTGGCGTTCTTCATCTGCCTGGCCTGGGCGCCGGAAACCAAGGGCCGTTCGCTGCAGCAGTCGGCATCGCTGAGCCTGGCGACCTGATCCGTTATCCAGCCTGCCCCCAAGCCCATCGGTGACCCGATGGGCTTTTTTGTGGGCGAGCTACCGGCGTTCCCGCACAAGCGGACCTTGTCCGCAAGCCGTTCCCCGCCGGGCCGGTCCTGGTTCGCGAGCAAGCTCGCTCCTACAAAAAATGCCAGGCCCATCTGTAGGGCCGAGGGGGACGCCTAGTCCTTGCTCGCCAACATCGAAGGCACGTGGCATCCGGCTGCACAGACGGAAATCGAGCACCGAAACAGTCGTCTCATCTCGAAATACCGCCCCTCCACCCACAAAAAAGGCCACCCGAAGGTGGCCTGAAAGTGCGGGCGGGACCGCACACTGGGAAGACTTACTGCTTGGCGGTCCAGGCGTTGAAGCGCTGCTCCAGCTGCTCGCCGTGGTCGGCCCAGAAGGCCGCGTTCATCGCCACCTGGCCGGCCAGGTTGGCCTCGTCGGTGGGCATGTTGCTGCGGCGCGCGGCGTCCACCAGCGGGACGGCAGTACGGTTCACCGGGCCGTAGGCAATCTGCTGCGCGTAGTTCTTCTGCTGCTCGGTCTGCAATACGTACTGGATGAAACGCAGCCCTTCCTCGGTGTTCTTCGCGCCCTTGGGAATGGCGAAGGCGTCCATGTCGTAGATGCCACCGTTCCACACCACGCGCAGCTGGCTTTCATCCTGCACGGCGGCGATCCGGCCGTTGTAGGCGGAGCTCATCACCACGTCGCCGGACGCGAGGTACTGCGGCGGCTGCGCACCGGCTTCCCACCACTGGATGCTCGGCTTGATCTGGTCGAGCTTGCGGAAGGCGCGGTCCTGGCCTTCCTTGGTGCCGAGCACGGCGTACACATCCTTCGGCGCCACGCCGTCGGCCATCAGGGCGAACTCCAGGGTGTACATGGCGCCCTTGCGCAGGCCGCGCTTGCCGGGGAATTTCCGCGTGTCCCAGAAATCCGCCCAGCCGGTGGGCGCACTCTTCAGCTTGTCGGCGTTGTAGGCCAGCACCGTGGACCAGACGAAGAAGCCCACGCCGCAAGATTGTACGGCACCGTCCAGCAGTTCAGGGGCGAGCTTGGCAATGCCCGGCTGTTCGCCGATTTCCTGCAGCAGGCCTTCATCGCAGGCGCGCGCCAGTTCCGGCATCTCCATCTCGACGACGTCCCAGGAAACGCTGCCGGTGTCCACCTGCACCTTGACCTTGGCCATCTCGCCGTTGAACTCGTCGGCGATCAGCCGGCTGCCACTCTGCTGCATGTAGGGCTGGTAGAAGGCCTTGACCTGGGCGGCCTTGTTGGCGCCGCCGTGGGAGACCACGGTGAGGTCGGCGAAGGCAGGGAAAGTCGCCGCGCAACCCAGGGCGCAGGCGATGGAGGAACTCAGGATCTTGTTCATTGTTATGGTCTCCGGTGAGTAGACGGCCCGCCTCGCGGCAGGCGGCGCCATCCGGGGCCTCCAAGGGCTCGCATGGCGCACTGCCAGCTAGTCTTGGGGCACGCGGGCAAGCTCCACAATCAGACGGAACTACAATTCGGAAGACCCCGCTCGTATCCTGGTACGAAGCCTGCGATCCCCACTCAAGCCAGGCGCGACAAGGCCTCGCGCTTGGTGGCATGCTTGCCGGCCGTTTCTCTTCGCTGCGGACCCGCCATGCCTTTCCATATCCAGGACATCCTCGACAACGCCTCCCTGCGCACCCGCCTGCTTGGCGGCAGTGAAGGCGTCGGCCGGCGCCTGCGCTGGGCGCACGTGTGCGAGCTGGCGGACCCCACCCAATGGCTCGGCGAAGGTGACCTGCTGATGACTACCGGCATCGGCATTCCCGCGCAGGCGCAGGCGCAGCGCGACTACCTGCAACGCCTGGCCGGGGCGCGGATATCGGGGCTGATGATCGGCGAGAACATGCAGGCGCCGGCGGATATCCAGGCCCTGCAGGACGAAGCCTGCCGGCTGGGTTTCCCGCTGCTGATGACCGACTACGCGGTGCCCTTCTCCGCCGTCACCCGCGCCATCGTCGACGCCAGCAAGCAGGAAGAGCACGAACGCCGCAGCGCCGTCACCCGCATCTATGAAAGCGCACGCATCGGTCTGCGCGGGCTCGGCCTTGCCGGGCTGCTGCGGCGGCTGTGCAGCGATGTGCGTGCCCAGCTCTACCTGTTCGATACGGCCACCCTGCAGCCCTGGCAGGAGGCTTTGCCGCCGCTGCCGGACAGTTGGCGGGCAACCCTCGCCCAGCGTCGCTCGGTGCCGGACACCGTGACCCGCTGCAGCAATGGCGAGCAGGAAGCGCTGGTGATGCCACTGCCGTCGCTGGCCACCTGCGAGATTCTCGCTACCGGCGGCGAGCTGCTCGACTACGGCCTGCTGCACCACATCGTCGCGGTGCTGGGCATCGAGCTGGAACGCGCCCAGGTCGAGCACGAGCGCATGCTGCGCCTGGGCTCGGAGTTGCTGGATGACCTGCTGCAGCAGCGCCTCACCGAGCGCGCCGCGCAGGAGCGCCTGGCGCAGCTGAACTGCCCGGTGGATGCCGCCTGCCTGGTGCTTGCGCGCGCCGCCGGCGAACTGCCGACGCACTGGCAGCAGCGCCTGCAGCGGCTGGGAATGGGGCTGCTGGTGCGCCACCAGGGCAGCGAGCTGATCCTGCTGCTGAACGATCCGGCCCAAGCGCAGGCCCTGCAGGCCGAGCTGGACTGCATGCTCGGCCATAGCAACCCGCTGGGCCATGCATTGCGCGCGGTGGAGGCGCTGCGCGAGGCACGCCTGGCGCTGTCCCATGCCAACCGCCAGCGACCGCTGGTGGCTTACGCCGATGCGCAGGGCGAACAGTCCTGGCTGCCGGCGAGCCTGGAGGAAGCCCGCCGCGTACATCGCCGGGTGCTGGGTGCGCTGGCGGATTACGACGCGCAACAGGGTGGCCAGTTGCAGCACACCCTGCGCGTTTTCCTCGAACAGAACCGCTCCTGGCAGAAAGCCGCGCAGCTGCTCAACGTACACAAGCAGACGCTGGTCTACCGCATCCGCCGCATCGAGGAAATCACCGAGCGCTCGCTGGATTCCACCGAGGACGTGGCCGTCCTCTGGATCGCGCTGCGCTCGGCGCAGATTGCCGGGATGGACCTGGGGATCAGGGAATGATCACGAAGCTCTTGCGCACCGTCTCGCGGATATCCCAGGTGCCCTGACAGTTCGCCGGGAACAGCACGGCGTCGCCGGCGCGCAGTTCGATGGGCTCGCCGTCGTCCGGGATGAACAGGCAGTGGCCGCTGATGAAATGGCTGAACTCCCGTGACAGCACCTGGCGCCGCCAGCGGCCGGGCGTGCATTCCCAGACACCGGTGAGCAATCCACCCTCGCCTTCCTCGGCGTGGGTCGCGGTGCTGGACACGGGGGTGCCCTGGGGTTCCTTCACCGGCTGCGGCGCCGGCAGTTCGAGTCCGGCGGTGCCGGTGAGCAGGATCGGTTGGGGCATGCAGCTGTTCTCCTAGAGGTCCTTGTCTTCGAGGCCCGCCGGAGCGAAGCCGGCCAGGGTGCGGTCGAGCCAGGCGCCCTTGCGGTTCTGCGCCTCGGCCTGTTCCTTGCGTTGCACCGCACCGCGCACCATCAGGCCGCCGATGTAGCGCACCGGTTCGAGCGGGAAGCGCTTGGGCTGGCGGCCGACCAGGCCGCAACGGCTCCATTCGTCATCGATGCCCAGCGCGAGACTGGCGAGGATGCGCCCGCCGAGACGGCTCGGGCCGACACCGTTGCCGCTCCAGCCGATGCCGTAGACGATGTGCGGCGCGCCGTTCAGGTGGCCGAACACCGGCAGGCTGTCGTAGGTGCGGTCGATGGGCCCGGACCAGCTGTGAGTCACCGGCACGTCGTCCAGTTGCGGGTAGGTGCGGCGCAGGTCCTGTTCGGTGTCGTCGTTGAGCTGCGGGTTGTGGTCGTAGCGCTCGTCGATGCGGCTGGCGTAGCTGATCATCCCGGTGCCCTTGCCAAAGGCGATGCGGCCGTCCCGGGTGGTGCGGTAGTAGTCGACCATCAGCTGCGAATCGGTGACGGCTTCGCCGCCGGTCCAGCCGATCTGCTCCAGGCGCTCGGGAATCGGCGCGGTGGCGACCACCGTGCTGGTCACCGGCAGGATGGTGCGGCGCAGTTCGGGAATCGCCGCCGCCCAGGCATTGGTCGCCATCACGACCTTGGGTGCGCGCAATTCGCCGCCGGGCGTGCGGATCACGGCCGGCCGGCCGCGATCCAGGCTGAGCATCGGGGTGTTCTCGAAGATGCGCACCCCCTTCTCCAGCGCCACCCGGCGCAGGCCGCGCACCAGGCGTGCCGGCTGCACGGTGGCGTTGCTGGCTTCCAGTACGCCTTCCAGGTGCTTCGGCGAGCCGGCGCGGCGGGCCACTTCGCTGTCGGAAAGCGATTGGAAGACCGGCTCGCCCAAGCGCGCGCAGGTCTGCTGCACGCCCTTCCAGGCACCGCGCTGCGCCTCGGTGGTGGCGGTCCACAACCAGCCGGCGCGGCGGAAGTGCGCGTCGATATCGTGGGCCTTGCAGAATTCCTCGATCTCGCCGATGGCCGCCGCCGAGGCTCGAGCCAGGCGCAGCGCCTCATCCTTGCCGCACTGCGCGGCCAGCGAGCTGATCTTCGGCCACCAGGACATGACGAAGCCGCCGTTTCGCCCGGAGGCGCCGCCACCGCAGATGTCGCGCTCGATGATGGCGATACGGCAGTCAGGCTTGAGCTCCAGCAGGCGCAGCGCGGTCCAGAGGCCAACGAAGCCGCCGCCGACGATGGCCACGTCGACTTCGAGCGGGCCTTCCAGGGCAGGCAGCGGAGTCAGCTCGGAGGCGATTTCCTCCAGCCACAGGGAACGTTTCATGTGCGGATTCCAGATTGAACGGTAGTGCGCCACTGTCCTGTGTCAGGCCAGTGGCGAACAATCGTCCGTTCCATGCAATCCGGGGGAAGGCCTCATACGAAGATATGAAGCCGATGGACGACCGCACTCTCCGCCCTGCTCTGTGCCTGAGCTTCCCCCTCACCCCACCCCTCTCCCTCAGGGAGAGGGAGCAGACCGTGCCGGCTGACGCTATGGTTTCATCCTGCAGCGAACAGTCCCCTCTCCCGCTTGCGGGAGAGGGTTAGGGTGAGGGGCTCTGTTCCTTTGGGAGCGGATTTATTCGCGCGGATCAGGCCTTGGGCTTTTTCGGCGCCAGGCCCGGCTTGGCGAACTTCACGATCAGCCAGTTCTCCGACTTGCCATGCTTCACCGTGACCTCGACCACGCGAATGCTCGCCGGCACCGTCGCCAATACCTGGCGGGCGTCCAGACCCGGCTTGATGTACTTGTCGAGCTGTTCGTAGAGGCGGTAGCTGATCATGCCGCTGCGCAACGCGTGGGTCTCGAAGTCGCCGATGGCCTTGGCGTCGGCCTCGGTGCGGTTCGGGTTCAGGGTATGTGCCAGGACGTCGACCACGTTCTTGTCGTCGGCAATGGCCACCAGCATGAAGCGCTTGGCCACTTCCTGCAGCACGCGCCGGTACGCGGCGTCGTTGTATTCGGTGTACAACACCGCCTCGACCAGCTTCTGCTTGTCGAAGGTCAGCGCCAGGCGATAGCGCGTGCCGGCATAGTCGACGCCGTCCTTGCAGCGCGCGGTGACGCCCATGGGCTGCAGGCATTCGACGAAGCCCTGCTGCTTGCCGAAACCCTTCTGCGCCGCGCCGTAGTTGTACTTGCCGAACAGCGGGTCAGCCGCCGACGCCCAGCCCGCGACGCACATCAACAATGCCCCGATTGCCCATCTACCCATCACACACAAGTCCCGCTCGGTTCAAAACTCGCGAGGATAGAGGATTCGGAACGGTTATGGTGCCCCGCGGGCGATGACCGGCGTTGCCGATAACGAGTTCGCGAGCAAGGAGCAGGCCTCGCCTCGGTCCTACTGATCAGCTCCGCAGCGCATTTCGCAGGAGCGAGCTTGCTCGCGATCCGCACCCCACAGGACCGTAGGGTGCATAACCTGGAACAGGTTATCCGCCCTACGCAAAACCTCGGTCAGGACGCTCAGTCGAAGCGATACTCCAGCCCCGCCCCCGCGTACCACGACCGCCCCGGCGCCGCCTCGTAGTAACGACCGTTGCTGTCGCCGACGATCACCGAACCGACGTACTGGCGATCCAGCAGGTTGTCCAACCGCACCAGCTGGTGGAAGGTCCAGGGCCCGACATGCTGCTCGAAGCGGGTGCGCCAGTTGAACACCGCATAGCTGGGCGCCGGCTTGTCCTGGTTGCTGTCTTCGACGTAGACCTTGCTGCGGTACTGGCCTTCGAAGCCCATGCTGATACCGTCCCGGGGCTTCCACACCAGCTCGCCGAACAGGCTGCTGCCGGGCACGCCGGGCAGGTGGTTGCCCTTTTCGATCACGCTGCCGCTCTCGACGAAGTCCTCGTCGTAGGTGGCATCCAGGCGCGTATAGGCGAGATTGGCCTGCCAGTGTTCGGAGAGGTCGCTCTGCACGCCCAGCTCGAAGCCCCGGCGCAGGGTCTTGCCGGCGTTCTGGTAGCTGGTGCGGCCGTCGGTGGAGCTGGCAACGACGATCTCGTCGTCGGTACGGATTTCGAATATCGCCGCGTTGACCCGCGTATTGCCGGCGACCTTCGCCTTGAGGCCGACTTCGTACTGGGTGCTGGTGGCGGGGTCGAGGCCGAAGTTGAAGCTTTCCGCCAGCCCTGGCGCGTAGGCCATTTCTGCCTGGGTCGGCGTCTCGAAGCCCTTGCCGGCACTGACATAGCCATGCAGGTTCGGGGTAAAGGCATACATCACCGAGAGCGACGGGTTGTTCTGCTGGTACGTCTTCGAGCCACTGGAATCGCCGTTGCTCAGGTAATGGTCGTCCACTTCCATCTTCATGCTGCTGTGGCGCAGGCCGGCGTCGAAAGTCCAGTTGCCCAGTTCCCAGCGTGCCTGCACGTAGGGGTCGAGGCTGGTGGCGATGTCGTTTTCGTTGCGGCGCATCTCGCCCTTCACACCCAACTGGTCGCCGCTGAAATTCTGGAAACCCTTGCGGTCGTCTTCGCTGCGGTCGTAGTCCACCCCGGTGGTGACGGTCAGCTCACCCGGCACTCCGTGCACCGGCTGGATCCAGCGCAGGGTGCCGCCGTGGAATTCGCGATCGAAGTCCACTACCCCGCCACCGCGCTGGGCATTGGAAGCCACGCCCCTGGGGATCGACAGGTACTGCACCACGCTGCGCTGGCCGGCATAGAGGTTGAACTGCAGGGTCGCGTCGCCGAAGTAGCGCTCGTAGTTCATGCCCAGCTGCTGGTGGTCGATGCTCTTGCGCGTGTTGTAGGTCTCGGCCGCCGCTGCCACCGAGCGCGGGTCGTGCCGGTATGCGTCCCAGGTCTGGCCCAGCGGGTCCTGCGTGCCGTTCTGCTCCAGGCTGCTGTAGATCAGCGCCAGGCGGCTGTCTTCGTCGGGCTTGAAGTTGAGCTTGGCGAAGGTCTGGTCGCGGCGCGCGGCGCTATGGTCGCGGTAGCCGTCGGTGTCCATGCTCGAGGCGTCGAGCAGGAAGCCGGCCTGGTCGGTGCCGCCTTCGGCATAGAGGTGGTTCTTGTTGAAGCCGTCGCTGCCGAAGGTGGTCTGCGCACCGACCTTCGGCGGGCCATAGCCGTCGCGGGAGAACATCTGGATCACCCCGCCGCTGTTGCTGCCGTAGAGCGTCGAGGCCGGACCACGGAGTACTTCGATGCGGTCGGCGACATCCAGGTTCAGTGTCGCCGCCTGGCCCTGGCCGTCCGGCGTGCTGGCGGGAATGCCATCGCTGAGCAGCTTCAGCCCGCGAATGCCGAAGGCTGAGCGCGCGCCATAGCCGCGGGAGGAAATCTGCAGATCCTGGGCGTAGTTCTGGCGGTTCTGCACCACCAGGCCGGGGACCCGCTGCAGCACTTCGGAGGCATTGACGCCGAGCTGGCCATCGCTGAGTTGCGGCTGCTGCACGGTGTCGATGGAGAACGGCAGGTCGAAGCTCGATACCGGCGCATAGGCGCCCGTCACCACCATGGGCGCAAGCTGCACTTCACTCTCCACCTCCGCGGCTTCGGCGCGGGCCAGTTGGCCGTGGACAGCACCGCAGATCAGCAACGGCAGCAGTTTGAGTTGGGTGGGCACGACAGAGCGGTTGGCAGGCACGGTGACTAGGATTCTTCTGTAGGACCGAGCAGCAATGCTGCCAGTCGCGGCAGCCGCTGCACAGGTTTGTTGTGGATTGGCGTCTTGTGGGCAAGGGGCGAACAAGAGGCTATTTCATTCGTCAGGATTTTAATCTTCGACGATTGTACTATCTAGTTAATTAGCATGCTAAGCGTATAATTGGCGAATTCCACAGCGAGAACCTTCTGTATGAAACGAGTAGAGCGCGCATCCCGCGCGAGCACTTTCATCCTCCTCGGCCTGGGCGTGATCATCGCCCTCCTCGGCCTCGCCCTGGCTACCGGCGGCGTCCGCCTGGTCAGCCTCGGCGGCTCCTGGTATTTCCTCATCGGCGGCCTGGCGATGGCGATTTCCGGCCTGCTGATCGCCCTTCGCAAGCCGGCAGGCGCCTGGCTGTTCGCCGTTTTCCTGGTCGCTACCGGGGTCTGGGCCGTGGCCGATACCGGCCTGACATTCTGGCCGCTGTTCTCGCGGCTGTTCATGTTCAGCGCCATCGGCGTGGTGGTCGCGCTGGTCTATCCGCTGCTGGCCCGCTCGGCAGGCCGCAACGCTGGTCGTGGTGCCTATGGCATCGCCGCTGTGCTGGCGGTGCTGGTGGCCATCGCCGCCGGCAACATGTTCGTCGCCCATCCCAGCGTCGCGCCCACCGGCAAGGGCCCCGGCCTGACGCCGGTGGACCCGGCCCATGCGCAGAAGGATTGGGCGCACTACGGCAACACCGAGGGTGGCAGCCGCTTCGCCGCGCTGGACCAGATCAACCGCGGCAACGTCGACAAGCTGCAGGTGGCCTGGACCTACCACACCGGCGACGTGGCGATCAGCGACGGCAACGGCGCGGAAGACCAGCTCACCCCGCTGCAGGTCGGCGACAAGGTGTTCATCTGCACCCCGCACAACAACCTGATCGCGCTGGACGCGGATACCGGCAAGGAGCTGTGGAAGAACGAGATCAACGCCCAGTCCAAGGTCTGGCAACGCTGCCGTGGCATGGCCTATTTCGATGCCACCAAGGAAATCGCACAGCCGACCCAGCCGAACAGCACGCCGGTCAACGCCGCCAGCGTTCCGGCCGGCGCCAACTGCCAGCGTCGCCTGCTGACCAACACCATCGATGCGCGCCTGATCGCTGTCGACGCCGACACCGGCGAGTTCTGCCAGGGCTTCGGCACTAACGGCCAGGTCGACCTGAAGGCAGGATTGGGCGACGTACCCGATTCCTACTACCAGCTCTCCTCCGCCCCGCTGATGGCCGGCACCACGGTGGTGGTCGGCGGCCGTGTCGCGGACAACGTCCAGACCGACATGCCCGGCGGCGTGATCCGTGGTTTCGACGTCATCACCGGCGCCATGCGCTGGGCCTTCGACCCGGGCAACCCGCAAGACAAGCAGGCCCCGGCGGACGGCAAGAGCTACGTACGCAGCACGCCCAACAGCTGGGCGCCGATGTCCTACGACCCGGCGATGAACACCGTCTTCCTGCCCATGGGCAGTTCCTCCACCGACATCTATGGCGTGGAGCGGACGAAACTCGACCACACCTACGGCGCTTCGATCCTTGCTCTGGACGCTACGACCGGCACGCAGAAGTGGGTCTACCAGACCGTGCACAACGACCTCTGGGACTTCGACCTGCCGATGCAGCCGAGCCTCGTCGACTTCCCCGTGTCCGACGGCAAGACCGTTCCAGCAGTCGTCATCGGCACCAAGGCCGGGCAGATCTACGTACTCGACCGCGCCACCGGCAAGCCGCTGACCGAGGTCAAGGATGTGCCGGTCAAGCCGGGCAACATCCCCGACGAGCCCTACTCGCCGACCCAGCCGAAGTCCGTTGGCATGCCGCAGATCGGCGCGCAGACCCTCAGCGAGTCGGACATGTGGGGCGCCACGCCCTATGACCAGCTGCTGTGCCGCATCGACTTCAAGAAGATGCGCTACGACGGCCTCTACACCGCACCGGGCACCGACCTGTCGCTGAGCTTCCCCGGCTCCCTGGGCGGCATGAACTGGGGCAGCCTGTCCACCGACCCGGTGCACGGCTTCATCTTCGTCAACGATATGCGCCTGGGCCTGTGGATCCAGATGATCCCTTCGGCCAACAAGGGCGCGGCCGCCGGCGGTGGCGAGGCACTGAACACCGGCATGGGCGCCGTGCCGCTCAAGGGCACGCCCTACGCGGTGAACAAGAACCGCTTCCTCTCGGTGGCCGGCATCCCGTGCCAGGCGCCGCCGTTCGGCACCCTCACCGCCATTGACCTGAAGACCCGCCAGGTGGCCTGGCAGGTACCGGTGGGCACTGTGGAAGACACCGGCCCGCTGGGTATCCGCATGCACCTGCCGATTCCCATCGGCCTGCCGACCCTTGGCGGCACGCTGTCCACCCAGGGCGGCCTGGTATTCATCGCCGGCACCCAGGACTTCTACCTGCGCGCCTACGACAGCAGCAACGGCGAGGAGATCTGGAAGGCCCGCCTGCCCGTCGGCAGCCAGGGCGGCCCGATGACCTACGTGTCGCCGAAGACCGGCAAGCAATTCATCGTCGTTACCGCCGGCGGTGCGCGTCAGTCCACCGACCGTGGCGACTACGTGATGGCCTACGCGCTGCCCGACACCCCGACAGCCAGCCAGTAACCCTCCCATCGCGCCCGTCTTGTGCGGGCGCCTCCTTCCGGCGCGGCACTCCCACCGCGCCTTTTTTATTCGCTTCAAGCTCAGGAAATTCCATGCGCACTTCCCTTCGCCTCACGCCCGGCCTGCTGCTGTGCGTCGCCTCGCTGCCTGCGCTGGCCGCAGAAGGCCTGCTCGAACGATCCACGATGACCGGCGACTGGGGCGGCCTGCGCCACCAGTTGGAAGAAGATGGCGTCAAGTTCACCGGCGACTACAGCGGCGAGACCGCCTACAACGCCCACGGCGGCCTGCACCGTTCCGCGCGCTATTCGCAGAACATCAAGCTGGGCGTGCAGTTCGACCTGTCGAAACTCTACGGCCTGGAGAATGGCGGCAAGGTCCAGCTGACCATCAACGACCGCCGCGGCAACAGCGCCTCGGAAGACCTGGTGGGCAACCGCCTGCCGATCCAGGAAAACTACGGCGGCCTCTATACCCGCCTGACCGAGCTGAGCTACGAGCGCGACCTGGGCCAGGCGGTGAACCTCAAGCTCGGCTACATGGCCATGGGCAATGACGTCGGCGGGCTCGACAGCGGCATCCTCTGCAACTTCATGAACGCCGGCTTCTGCGGCCACCCGCTGAACATGTCCGGCGGCAGCGGCTGGACCAACTACCCCAACGCGCACCTGGGCGCACGGGTGAAGTACAGCTTCGCTCCGGACTGGCAACTGCGCATCGCCGCGTTCAACGTCGACCCGGAAAGCAACGGCAACTCCAGCCGCGCCTGGCACCTCACGCCCAAGCACACCACCGGCACCGTGGTGCCCATCGAACTGGTCTACAAGCCTCAGGGCGAATTGCCCGGCGAGTACAAACTGGGCTGGTACTACGACAGCTCCGACGTACAGCGCATCGGCAGCGACAAGCAGGTTTCCGGCCGCAGCGGCCACTACCTGCTGGTGGACCAGACCGTGTGGAACGACCTGGCCTCGAAGGGGCGCAGCCTGCACCTGTTCGGCCAGGCTTCGGCCGCCAGCAGCGCCGCCTCGCCCTTCACCAAGTGGTACGGCGCAGGTGTAGTGCTCTACAAGCCCTTCGAAGGCCGCCCGAAAGACAGTCTCGCGCTGGGTTACGGCCGCGCCGTACCCAACCCGCGCAGCCGCGAAGTGCAGGAGAACAACGTCCTCGCCAATGGCCAGGACTACCCGAACCTGGACAGCGGCGAACAGCTCATCGAGCTGAGCTACGGCTACCAGGCCACGCCCTGGCTGACCCTGCGCCCTGACCTGCAGTACGTCATCGAACCGGGGGCCTTCTCCGGCCAGGACATCGACAACGCCCTGCTGCTCGGCCTGCAGGTGAAAGCCAGCTTCTGAGAAACGCGATCCTGAGACAAATTGATACAGTAACCCCATGATTCATAGGACTTTTCTTATACAAATAGCACGCCTGTACTCCTAAACTGGCCTGTCACCCTGCGGGAACACCCGCGGGACGTTGACACCGGTTATAGGGAGCTACTCATGCCCGGTTGGTATGAAATCAAGGAACTCAGCAGCGGCAACCGTCGCGTTCTGCTCAAGAACACTGCCCACGGTACTCTGCTGGAAACTCCGGCCTACCCGACACAGGAGGCAGCCGAGCAGGCCATCAACAGCCTCCGCAGCTCCTGTGCGGCCGTCGAGCGCTACAAGCGCCAGATGTCCCCCGGCGGCAAGAATTTCTTCGTGATCCGCGATAACACCGGTGCAGAACTGCTGACCAGCAAGCTGTACGACTCCGAGGCCGCACGTGACCAGGCGATCGCAACGATCGCCCAGGCCGGCCTCAGCTCGGAGCTGCGTGCGCACGCCTGAGTGACGAGTGAATGAAAGAGCCCCGCGCAATGCGGGGCTTTTTTGTGGGTGATTGGTTTTCCGAACAGCCATCCCCCGCGGTGCCGAATCGGCCCCTAACGCACCGGCAATGCCAGCGTCCGCGTCTTTGCGGAATTCTGATATCGCCCCACCCCGCCCCCTTCGTACCTTCTGCCTGCCCGGCGCATCCGACGCCGGGAGCGTGCAACCCACAAAACAACAAGAAGGGCCCGCCCCATGACTCCACGCATTCATCCGTCGGCGCACGCCGATGCCCTCCCTTGCCCGCTGCGCCCCGGCGCTCGTGGCTGACTGCCGTCCACTCTCTCGATCAATTACAGGCAAGGGACAACCACCATGCTCAAACAAGGCGTACTCCGCTGGCCCCAGATCGCCGGGCTCGGCATTTCACTGGTCATCGCCGGGCAGTTCTCCGGCTGGAACTACGGCCTGGCCAGTAGCGGCTGGGCCAACATGCTCGTCGCCACCCTGCTGATGGCCGTACTCTGCGGCGGCCTGGCGCTGTGCGTGTGCGAACTCTCCACTGCTCGGCCCCATGCCGGCGGCGTGTTCGCCTACGCGCAGCTGGCCTTCGGCCCCTTCGTCGGCTACCTGGTCGGCGCCGCCTGCGCGCTGGCGCTGACCATCGGCACGGGCGCGGCGGCCAACTTCCTCGCCGCCTACATGGAGTCGGTATTCGGCTTCGGCGGCTGGCCGGTGCGCATCGACCTGTTCGCCGTGATCATCGGTATCCACATCATCGGCGTCGGCGAGGCCCTGGGCCTGACCCTGCTGGCCGGCGCCGTGGCCGCCATCGCCCTGCTGGCCTTCGGCGGCGCCATGCTGCCCCACGTGCACTGGGAAAACCTGCTGCCCACGGCTGGCAGCGCACTGCCGGGCATAAGCGTCGCCGGCGTGTTCGCCTGCGTACCGTTCGCCATCTGGATGTTCATCTGCCTGGAGCAGGTCGCCTCCGCTGCCGAGGAAGCTGCAGACCCCGGCCGCAGCATGCCGCGTGGGATCATCGCCGCTGTCGGTACCCTCCTGCTGACGGCCCTGACCGTGGTGATCAGCGCGCCGGGCGCAGCCGGCGTGGAAGTGGTCGGCAACGCCGGCGATCCGCTGTACGCCGCCATGACCCACGGCGGGCTGTACGGCGAGCGCGACTGGCTGCCGCTGCTGGTCGGCTCCGGCGCCGTGTGCGGGCTGCTGGCGACCTTCTTCTCGGTGGTGTTCTCGGCTTCCCGCCAGTTGTTCGCCCTGTCCCGCGACGGTTTCTTCCCTGCAGCGCTGGCCCGCACCAACCGCCGAGGCGCGCCCTACGTCGCCCTGCTGGTGCTGACCGTGATCGGCCTGCCGCTGACCCTGGTGCCGCCGGAAAAACTCCTGCTGTGCATCGTCCTGCTGCTGGGCAGTTGCCACCTGGTGCTGTTCGCCGCGTACCTGCGCCTGCACCGCAGCCAGCCCGGCCTGGCGCGCCCGTTCCGCCTGCGCGGCGGCCCTGTGATCGCCAGCGTCGGCATGCTGCTGACCCTCGTGGTCATCGCCGCCTGCTTCCAGCTGGAAGTGGCCATGCTCAGCGCCCTGGCGCTGGTGGTCGCCGCACTGATCCTCAACTACCTGCTGCGCGCTGCCACCCGCGCCGGCAAGCCCCTGGAGAATGTCGAGAATGTCTGAACCAACCCTGCTGCAACGCCGCCACCAGGTCATGGGCGATGCCTCGCCGCTGTTCTACGACGAGCCGCTGGAGCTGGTGAAAGGCGAAGGCGTCTGGCTCATCGACGCCAACGGCAAGCGTTACCTGGACTGCTACAACAACGTGCCCTGCGTCGGCCATTGCCACCCGAAAGTGGTCGCGGCCATGGCCGAACAGGCGGCGACATTGAACATTCATACCCGCTACCTCAACGAGCGTGTGGTGCGCTACGCCGAGAACCTCACCGCGACCTTCGCCGAGCCACTGGACAGCCTGATGTTCACCTGCACCGGCAGCGAGGCCAACGAGCTGGCCCTGCGCATGGCGCGCTTCGTCACCGGCAACCAGGGCGTGATCGTCAGCGACTACAACTACCACGGCAACACCACCTCGCTGGCGGCGGTAACCACGGCATTGCCCAGCTCCGAACCGTTCTCGGCCCATGCGCGGGCGGTGCCGATTCCCTGCCTGTATCAGGCAGACGGTACGCCCGAGCAAGTCGCCGATCGCTACGTGGCCAAGGTCGCCGAAGCCATCGCCGAGCTGCAGGCCGCCGGCGTCGGTCTGGCCGCCATGCTGATCGACACCCTGTTCGCCAACGAAGGCATCCCGCGCCTGCCGGCCGGCTACCTGGAGCGCGTGGCCAAGCTGGTGCGCGATGCAGGCGGCCTGCTGATCGCCGACGAGGTGCAATCGGGCTTCGCCCGTACCGGCGAGCACCTGTGGGGCCATCAGGCACACCCGTTCGTGCCGGACATCGTCACCCTCGGCAAACCCATGGGCAACGGATTCCCCCTGGCCGGGCTGGTGACCTCGCGCGAGCGCGTCGAGACCTTCGGCCGCGCCAACCTGTACTTCAACACCTTCGGCGGCTCGCCAGTGGCCGCCGCAGTCGGCCAGGCAGTACTCGACGTGATCGCCGAGGAAGACCTGCAAGGCAACGCCCTGCGCCAGGGCGCGAAGCTCAGCGCAGAACTGCATCGCCTGGCCGAGCGCCATTCGATCATCGGCGACGTGCGCGGCAAGGGCCTGTTCTTCGCCGTGGAACTGGTACGCGACCGCACCAGCCGCGAGCCGGCCGGGCTCGAAGCGCGACGTATCGTCAACGCCATGCGCCAGCGCGGCGTGCTGATCAGCAAGATCGGTGGCGCCGACAACATCCTCAAGATCCGCCCGCCGCTGCCCTTCCAGGCCGAACACGGCGAGCTGTTCATCGACACCCTGGACCAGGTCCTGGGCGAGCTTTGAGGGAATCTGACATGACTGACTTCTCTTCACTCGACCACGACCAGCAGATCGCCTGCCTGCGCGACCTGGCGCTGGATGCCCTGCGCCACTGGGACGGCGACTTCGTCGGCCTGGAACTGCTCAAGTACCGCGAGAACGCCGTGTTCTGCGCCACCCGCAGCGACGGCACGCGCAGCGCCCTGCGCGTGCACCGCGACGGCTACCACAGCGAAGCGGCGCTGCGCTCCGAGCTGACCTGGATGGAGCAACTGGCCGCCGGCGGCATTGGCGTGCCGACCATCATCCGCACCCGCGACGGCGAGCACCTGGCCGAAGTGCGCAGCGCCGCGCTCGATGAGCCGCGCTATGTCGACATGCTTGGCTGGCTGTCCGGCAGCACATTGGGTTCGGCGGAACAGGGCCTGAGCGCCGACGGTGACATCGAGGCGCTGTTCCACAAGGCTGGCGCCGTGGCCGCGCGCATCCACCTGAATTCGGCCCAGTGGCGACAGCCCAACGAGTTCACCCGCCACGCCTGGGACGAAGAGGGGTTGGTCGGCGCCAATCCGTTCTGGGGCCGCTTCTGGGAACTGGACCTGCTCGCCGACGATGAGCGCGAGCTGCTCCAGCGCGCCCGCCAGGAGGCGCGCATGGATTTGCGCCGCTACGGCCGCAGCCTGGGCAACTTCGGCATGATCCACGCCGACCTGGTGCCCGAGAACCTGCTGCTGGAGGCGGGCGAGTTGCAGCTGATCGACTTCGACGACGCCGGCTTCGGTTGGCACATGTTCGAACTGGCCACGGCGCTGTACTTCTGCCAGGACGACCCGCGCCTGGCGCAGATCGAAGCCGCGCTGCTGGCCGGCTACCACTCGGTCAAGCCGCTCTCCGCCGCGGACCGCGCCGCCCTGCCGCTGTTCCTCGCCCTGCGCGGCACGACGTACCTGGGCTGGGTGCACACCCGACGCAACAGCCAGACGGCCAAGGAACTGGCACCGATGCTGATCGAACGCGCCTGCACCCTGGCCCGCGCCTACCTGGCGAGCCGCTGAATCTGGCAGAGCGCCACAAGCCCCTGGCGTGCAGGCACAATCCTGCACGCCAGCGCTGACCGATACTCGGCGCACAACCGAGGTGAACCGTCATGACCGGCATAGCCCGCCACCAGGCAACCGACTCCGATGAACTGGCCTGCGCCCTCGCGGGCTGGAGCCAGGACTACACCCAGCTCGGCCACGGCCGCTTGCAGGCGGAACTGCTGCACGTGCAGTTGCCCGACGCCTCGCTGATCTACGAACACTCCAATCTGCACCTGCACGAAAACATGGCGCCGCCGGACGACCATCTGGTGATCGGCCTTCCTCTGCGCGCCGGTCGCGATTCCCGCTTCAACGGCCAGGCGCTACACGACGACACCCTGCTGGTGCTCGAAGGCGGGCGCGAGCTGGAAATCTGCGCCGCCGGCGAGATCCACATGCTCGGCCTGACCTTCAGCCAACCGCAGCTGGAACGCCTGCTCGGCGCCGAGGAGCGCGAGCTGTTCGAGCGCGCATTGTCCCAGGGCCGCCTGCAGCTCTCGTCCATCGGCGCGGGCGCGCTGCGGTCCAGTCTGTGCGACGCCATCGCCTCCTTCGAAGACGAGCCGTGGCGCACCGGCGACCCACAACAGGCCGGCCATGCCGTTGCGCTGGTGCTCAGTCATGTCCTGCAGGCGCTGGAGGAAATCCTCCCGAACACGGCGCGCGAGGGCACACCGCGCTCCCTGCCGCAGCATCGCCGCCTGGTGCTGGCCGCCATCGAACGGATGCAGACGGATCTCTCGCACCCCTTGTCGCTGCTGGAGCTGAGCCAGAACCTGAACACCAGCCAGCGCACCCTGCAGTACTGCTTCCGGCAGATCTGCCAGAGCACGCCGCAGCAGTTCTTCCTCAGCCTGCGCCTGGCCGAGGCGCGGCGACGGCTCAAGCAGGAGCCGCAGCAAAGCATCACGCACCTGGCGCTGGACCTGGGGTTTGCCAGCTCCAGCCATTTTTCGGCCTTGTATAAGCGCCTGTACGCCGAACAACCCTCCGTAATCTCCCGTACACGCTGATCGGCTTTATCTGTAGGAACGAGCTTGCTCGCGAACAAATTCACCGGCAGTTCCCGAGTCAATCGGGTTCGCGAGCCAGGACTGGGCGTCCCCTCGGCCCTGCAAAAGACACTCCCAGCCGATCTGGCAACCACACCCAATCACTTGGCAGACACACGCAACGGCACAACGCCAGCCCTTACTTAGCATCGGCAGAAGTCTCATCCCCCAATCGACAATAACGAAACGGATGCCTTCGCCATGACCCACGCCGCCGTGCTGCGCCCCACCCTGCTCGCCCTGCTCATCGCCGGCGCCAGCAGCTCCGCCAGCGCCTACCAGCTGTACGCCACCGACGACACGCACCTGAACGCCGATCTCTCGGCGACCTTCGGGCTGTTCCACAGCCAGGAACGCTACAACATGACCGGCACGCTGGACGAGGGCTCGTCCTCCTGGCAGGAAGGCTTCATCAAGTACGGCCTGAGCGGTGACCAGAAACTCGGCGGCGCTGGCACCGCCTACGGCGCGTTCAACCTGCTCAGCTCCGGCACCTGGGGCGACGGCGACGCCGCCGGCTTCAGCGACGGCTCCGAGCGCACCACCAAGATCGAAGACGCCTACGCCGGCTGGCGCTCGGCCGGGCTGTTCCCGATGCTGGGCGAGGACGGCATAGACCTGTCCTTCGGCCGCCAGAACATCGTGGTCGGCGATGGCTTCCTGATCGATGGCGACGCCCTGAACATGGGCAAGGGCCTGGCCGATGGCGAATACAACCGTGGCGGTGGCTACTACCTGGCAGCGCGCCGTGACTTCGACGAGACCGCCGTGTTGCGCATCGGCGGCAAGGAAGGCTGGCGTGGCGACCTGATGCGTTTGAAATCCGACAACCGCGCCCAGGCCAACTCCGAGCTATACGTCGCCACCCTGGAACACGTCGCCCCGGAAGCGACTTTCGGTCTGACCTACATCGATGTCACCGACATCGACGAACGCTACGCCTCGCCCATCCAACTCGACCGTAAGGACATGAAGACCTACAGCCTGCGCGGCACCGGTAACGCCGGCGTGGAGAACCTGTTCCTTTCCGGCGAATACGCCTGGCAGGACAAGCGCGACGCCCAGTACAGCGACGACACCGCGAACGCCTGGTACCTCGAAGCCGGCTGGACCTTCTCCGACATCGCCTGGAAGCCCTACGTCAGCTACCGCTTCAGCCGCTTCTCGGAAGGCTACGACACGCTCTTCTACGGCTTCAGCCGTGGCTTCGGCACCTGGTTCCAGGGCGAAGTGGCAGGCAACTATTCCGGCCCGTTCAACAACAACACCCGCGTGCACAACATCGGCGCCAAGGTCACCCCGCTGGAAAACCTGTCCATCGGCGCGCAGTTCTTCGACTTCCACACCCTCGACACCGACCTGGGCAACACCGACGGCCGCGAGCTGGACCTCTACGCCGAGTGGGCGATCAACGAACACCTGGTGATCATCCCGCTGGTGGGCCTCTACCAGCCGAAGAAGAGCGCGGCCGAAGGCGGCACGCAGATCGGCAACGACGACAGCAACCTCTACAGCCAGCTGCTGTTCTCCACCACCTTCTGATCCAACGAAAGCGAGCCCGCCATGCCCAGCCTCCTGACTTCGATCCAGGGCCGCATCACCTGGCTGGCGGGCCTCTGCCTGCTGCTGGTCTCCAGCGTGCTGATCGGCCTGTCGCTGTACCAGGCGCGACAGGACAGCCAGACCATCGGGCACGACAGCGGCGAACTCTTCGCCGCCTCCGCGCGGCACAACCTGGAAACCCAGGGCCAGGTTCAGGCCCTGCTGATCCGCGCGCGTTTGCAAAACAACCTGCTGCTCGGCGAAGGCCTGTCGCGCACCGTGCAGACCCTTCGCGCACAGCAACGTCAGGGCATTCTCGATCCCGCCGCATTGCGCAACGCACTTAACCAGGCGATGGCAGAAACCCTCGGCGCGCACCCGGAACTGCTCGGCCTGTTCCTGGTATTCCAGCCCGATGCGCTGGACGCCGCAGACGCCCAGTTCGCCGCCCGTGAAGACCTGGGCAGCAACGAAACCGGGCGCTTTGCCCTCTACCTGCTGCAGAACGGCAAGGAGACCCAGCGGGTGATCGGCACCGAGCAAGTCCTCGGCGACGCCACGCCCGGTCCCAGCGGCCAGCCCTACAACGCCTTCTTCACCTGCTCCACCACTCACGCCCGCCCCTGCGTGCTCGACCCGTATTTCGACGAAGCCTCCGGCCAGCGCCGGCTGGTCACCAGCGTCACCCTGCCCGTGCTGGAAAACGGCAAGGCAATTGCCACCCTCGGCTTCGACATCGACCTCGCCACCCTCCAGCAGAGCAGCGTGGAAGGCAGCCGCAGCCTGTTCGACGGCCAGGGCCGCATCCGTATCCTCAGCCCAAACGGGCTGGTCGCCAGCGACAGCGGCGATGCCTCGAAGCTGGGGCAGAAGTTCGGCGACAAGACCGTGCTCGCCGAGATTGCCGCCGGGCGCTCGCAGTCCAGCGACGACGGCGATTCCATCAACGTGCTGCACAGTCTCGCCCCGGTGCCGGATGCTGCCCCGTGGGGAATCCTGCTCAGCGTGCCGCGCGCGGTGATGCTAGCCCCGGCGGAACGTCTCAAGGGCACGCTGGACGACCTGCGCTGGCGCAGTACTGCACTGGAGATCGGCATCGGTGTCGCCGCCGGCCTGCTCGGCATGCTGCTGGTGGCGCTCACCGCGCTGGGCATCAGCCGGCCGATCCTGCGCCTGGCGCGCATGCTCGAAGACATCGCCGATGGCGAAGGCGACCTCACCCGCCGCCTCGACTACCCGCGCCGCGACGAACTGGGCCGCCTCGCCACCGCCTTCAACCGCTTCCTCGACAAGCTGCAACCGAGCATCGCCGCCGTGCAGTCAGCCACCCGCGAAGCCCATGCCACCGCCGACCGCTCCGCGCAGATCGCCCGGCAGACCAGCGACGGCATGCAGCAGCAGTTCCGCGAGATCGACCAGGTCGCCACCGCGCTGCACGAGATGTCCGCCACCGCGCAGGATTCGGCACGCAGCGCCGCTCGCGCCGCCGAAGCTGCGCGCACCGCGGAGCAGGCCTGCGATGACGGCTTCCGCACCCTCGACGCGACCAACAGCGGCATCGACCTGCTGGCCGCCGGCATGCACCAGGCCATGGCGGAACTGCAGCAACTGGCGGCGAGCAACGAGCAGATCGGCTCGATCCTCGAAGTCATCTGCGGCATCGCCGCGCAGACCAACCTGCTGGCCCTCAACGCCGCCATCGAAGCGGCGCGCGCAGGGGACGCAGGGCGTGGTTTTGCCGTGGTCGCGGACGAAGTGCGCGGGCTGGCCCGGCGCACTCAGGAATCGGTAGAGGAAATTCGCCAGGTGATCGAAAACCTGCAAGCCCGGGGTCACTCGGTAACTCAGGCCATGCAGGGCAGTTTCAGCCAGGCCCAGGGCAACGTCGATCAAGCGCGGCAGGCCATCGATGCACTACGCCGGATCGGCGAGGCGGTGAACCTGATCAGCGAAATGAACCTGCAGATCGCCAGCGCGGCGGAGGAACAGAGCAGCGTCGCCGAGGAGATCAACCGCAATATCGCCGGTATCCGCGATGTCACCCAGACCATTTCCGAACACGCACAACAGGCCGCCGGCGCCAGCCGCTCATTGAACGAACTGGCCAGCCGGCAGCAGGGATTGGTGGAGCAGTTCCGCGCCTGATTCAGATGTCGCTGCAGCGCGGGGTCTGGCGCAGATACTTGACGGTGTGCTGCTGGCCCTGGGAATCCAGGTAGACCATGGTGGCCTGGCTGACTTCGCAGCGCTCGTTGGGTTGGCTGATGCTCAGCACCTTGGCGACGTCCAGCGGCATGCCGTAGTGGTAAACGGCAGCATCGTCGGCGAAGGCGCTGAAGGACAACAGCAAGGCGGGGATGGCAAAGAGTGCATGTAGAGCGGATTTCATGGCGGGAACCTCAGGGATCACGCGGGTCGCGTCGATCGTGGCCCACTGCCATAAATCTAGCCGATGAGACCTTTCCTACACAGATCGACTTCGACAATGCATTTCTTCAGTTAGCGCAACAATAATGCCTTGCGGGTGTGCCATGGCCTGTGATTGTGACGCTTCCCGCTGTCAGAATGGCAGCATTCGTTCCCGCCCGCCGATTGCAGCCAGGGCGTTCCGCCGCAAGAATGATCGCCATCGATCGGATCGGGAGGCGCCATGAAACGCGTGGCCATGCTGCTGTTCCCCGGCGTGCAGGCGCTGGACGTTTCCGGGCCGCTGGATGTGTTCGCCGAGGCCAATGCCTTCGTTCCTGCCGGCCGGGGTTATCAGGTAATTACCCTGGCCGCCCCGCCGCTGCCTTTGCGCGCGTCCAACGGTCAACTGCTCAGTGCCGATTTCAGCCTCGACCAGGGCGATTGCGCGGCCGATATCCTGCTGGTGCCGGGCGGGCCGCGATTACCCGACGAGGCGCCCGCGCCGGCGTTGCGCGCTTGGCTGCGTGCAGCCTGTGCGCTGGCGCCGCGCTATGGCTCGATCTGCACCGGCGCCTTTCTGCTTGGTCACGCCGGGCTGCTGGACGGCAAACGCGTGACCACCCACTGGAGCGATGCACGGCGCCTGGCCGACTTGTTCCCGCAGGCGCAGGTGGAACCGGACCGCATTCATGTGCGCGATGGCGCGCTGGTGACCTCGGCGGGCGTCACGGCAGGGATCGACCTCGCGTTGGCGCTGGTGGCGGAAGACCACGGCGCGGCGGTGGCCTTGTCCGTGGCGAAACGCTTGCTGGTGGTCGCCCAGCGCCAGGGCGGACAATCGCAGTTCAGCCCCTTCCTTCAGGCGCCGGCCGACGAAACCTCGCCCGTGGCGCGTATCCAGCGCTACGTTCAGGAAAACCTCGACCAACCGCTGGGCGTACCGCAACTGGCCGCCGAAGTGGCGATGAGCCCGCGCAGCTTCGCTCGTGTGTTCGTCCGCGAGGCAGGCGTAACCCCTGCGGAATTCGTCCAGCGCGCCCGCATCGACGCCGCACGCGGGCTGCTCGAAGGCGGTGACCTGGCACTGAAAGTGATCGCCTGGCGCTGCGGCTTCGGCAGCCCGGCGCGCATGCGCCTGGTGTTCGTGCAACGCCTGGGCGTGACCCCGACGCAGTATCGGGAGCAGTTCCGCCGCGAGGGCTGACCTGCTTTTTGTAGGAGAAAGCTTGCTCGCGAAGCTGTGGCCTGCGGTGCCCACCCGACCGCGGATAAACCCTCTCCCACAACAGCCCGTACCTATTCCGCTCGAGCGTGGGAGCGGACTTCGTCAGCGATTGCTGTCCGTCCACACGGAAACCTCGGCAGACAGCAGGCTCGCTCCTGCGATGAGCCTGTCCGGCTCAGATCGGCGGCGCCGAGCGCAGCATCACCGACTTCAAGGCGAAGGCCGACTTGATCCCCGCCACGCCGGGAATCTGCGTCAGGGTATTGGTCAGGAACAGCTGGTAGGCCGACAGGTCCTTCACCACCACGCGCAGCATGTAGTCGGCGTCGCCGGTCATCTGGAAGCAGCTCATCACCTGCGGCGCCTGGACGATGCGTTCTTCGAACCGGGCGAGGTAGTCGCCGGTCTGTTTTTCCAGGGACACCGAGACGAACACGCTCATGCCGCCGGACAGGCGCTCCTCGTCGAGGCGGGCGAAATAGCCCTGGATGTAGTGCTCCTCTTCCAGGCGGCGGACCCGGCGCAGCGTCGGGGTCAGCGACAGGCCGATGTTCTGCGCCAGATCGCGCCAGGACAGGCGGCCATCGTCGGCCAGGGCGCGGAGGATTTTCAGGTCGGTGCGGTCGAGATCAGCCATTTTCGATCGTACTACTCAGTGCTGTTTTTATAGTGCAAACACACTAATCCTTAAACTCTGAGCTAGTCAATTTGGAGCAAAAAACCAATCGGTCACACCTATACTGAAACCACAACTACAACAACCGAGGACCTCACCATGAGTGATGTCACCACCCGCCACGCGACCCCGCGCGGCACCTGCACCGTAGCCCGACCCGGCCGGGTGCGCCCGCCAGGCATGGCTTCTTCCGTTCGCTGATCCACACCCACGATCACAACTGGAGACCGCCATGACCGACTACGCCCCACTCCGCCTGCACGTCCCCGAACCCACCGGACGCCCGGGCTGCAAGACCGACTTCTCCTACCTCCATCTCTCGCCCGCCGGCGAGGTGCGCAAGCCCGCCATCGACGTGGAACCCGCGCAAACCACCGACCTGGCCTCCAGCCTGGTACGCGTGCTCGATGACGACGGCAACGCCGTCGGCCCCTGGGCCCCGGAACTGAGCCACGAGCAACTGCTGCGCGGCATGCGCCTGATGCTCAAGACGCGCATCTTCGACGCGCGCATGCTCACCGCCCAGCGCCAGAAGAAGATGTCCTTCTACATGCAGTGCCTCGGCGAAGAGGCCATCGCCACCGCCCACACCATGGCCCTGCGGGACGGCGACATGACCTTCCCGACCTACCGTCAGCAGGGCATCCTGATCACCCGCGACTACCCGCTCAAAGACATGATCTGCCAGCTGCTCTCCAACGAGCAGGACCCGCTCAAGGGCCGCCAGTTGCCGATCATGTACTCCAGCCGCGAGAAGGGTTTCTTCTCCATCTCCGGCAACCTCGCCACCCAGTTCATCCAGGCTGTCGGCTGGGGCATGGCCTCGGCGATCAAGGGCGACACCAAGATCTCGTCGGCCTGGATCGGTGACGGCGCCACCGCCGAATCCGACTTCCACACCGCCCTCACCTTCGCCCACGTCTACCGCGCGCCGGTGATCCTCAACGTGGTCAACAACCAGTGGGCGATCTCCACCTTCCAGGCCATCGCCGGCGGCGAAGGCACCACCTTCGCCAACCGGGGCGTGGGTTGCGGCATCGCCTCCCTGCGGGTGGACGGCAACGACTTCCTCGCGGTCTACGCCGCCTCGCAATGGGCCGCCGAGCGCGCCCGCCGCGGCCACGGCCCGAGCCTGATCGAGTGGGTCACCTACCGTGCGGGCCCGCACTCCACTTCGGACGACCCGTCCAAGTACCGCCCCGCCGACGACTGGACCAACTTCCCCCTGGGCGACCCCATTGCCCGCCTGAAGCAGCACCTGGTCGGCCTCGGCATCTGGTCCGACGACCAGCACGAAGCGCTGAAGAAGGAACTGGAAGCCGAAGTGATCGCCGCGCAGAAAGAAGCCGAACGCCACGGCTCCCTGGTGGACGGCCATGTGTTCAGCGCCGCCAACCTGTTCGACGACGTCTACAAGGACCTGCCGGAACACCTGCGCCGGCAGCGCCAGGAGCTTGGGGTATGAATGCCATGAACCCGCAACACGAGAACGCCCAGGCCGTCACCAGCATGACCATGATCCAGGCGCTGCGCTCGGCCATGGACGTGATGCTCGAGCGCGACGACAACGTCGTGGTGTTCGGCCAGGACGTCGGCTACTTCGGCGGCGTGTTCCGCTGCACCGAAGGCCTGCAGAAGAAGTACGGCACCTCGCGGGTGTTCGATGCGCCGATCTCCGAGAGCGGCATCATCGGCGCCGCCGTCGGCATGGGCGCCTACGGCCTGCGCCCGGTGGTGGAAATCCAGTTCGCCGACTACGTCTACCCGGCCACCGACCAGTTGGTATCGGAAGCCGCGCGCATCCGCTACCGCTCGGTGAACGACTTCACCGTGCCGATGGTGGTGCGCATGCCCTGCGGCGGCGGCATCTACGGCGGGCAGACGCACAGCCAGAGCCCGGAGGCGATGTTCACCCAGGTCTGCGGCCTGCGTACCGTCATGCCGTCCAACCCGTACGACGCCAAGGGCCTGCTGATCGCCTGCATCGAGAACGACGACCCGGTGATCTTCCTCGAACCCAAGCGCCTGTATAACGGCCCGTTCGACGGCCACCACGACCGCCCGGTGACCCCGTGGTCCAAGCACCCGGCCAGCCAGGTGCCCGAGGGCTACTACAGCGTGCCGCTGGACAAGGCCGCCATCGCCCGCCCCGGCTCGGAACTGACCGTGCTGACCTATGGCACCACCGTCTACGTGGCGCAGACCGCCGCCGAGGAAACCGGCATCGACGCCGAGATCATCGACCTGCGCAGCCTCTGGCCGCTGGACCTGGACACCATAGTCCAGTCGGTGAAGAAGACCGGCCGCTGCGTCATCGTCCACGAAGCCACCCGCACTTGCGGCTACGGCGCCGAGCTGATGTCGCTGGTGCAGGAGAACTGCTTCCACCACCTCGAAGCGCCGATTGCCCGCGTCACCGGTTGGGACACGCCCTACCCGCACGCCCAGGAATGGGACTACTTCCCCGGCCCCGCCCGCGTCGGCGCGGCCTTCAAGCGCGCCATGGAGGTCTGAATGGGCACTCATGTCATCAAGATGCCGGACATCGGCGAAGGCATCGCCGAGGTCGAGCTGGTGGAGTGGCATGTCCAGGTCGGCGATGAGGTCCATGAGGACCAGTTGCTGGCGGAAGTCATGACCGACAAGGCCACCGTGGAAATTCCTTCGCCGGTGGCCGGCAAGATTCTCGCCTTAGGCGGCGTGCCCGGCCAGGTCATGGCCGTGGGCGGCGAACTGATCCGCCTGGAAGTGGAAGGCCAGGGCAATCACCGCGAAGCCGCGCAGCAGAAGGCTCATGAAGAAGCTCCAACCCAACCGGCGGAGAAACCTGCGCCGGTAGCCGAAGCAGCGAAGCCGGCTCCACGCGTCGAAAGCAAACCCGTCGCCCCGGCCGTGCGCCCTGCGCCCTCTCCGGCTCCGCGCCGCGCGCCGGGCGAAAAACCGCTGGCCTCGCCGGCGGTACGCCAGCGGGCTCGCGACCTGGGCGTGGAACTGCAGTTCGTCCAGGGCAGCGGCCCGGCCGGGCGCATTCTCCAGGAGGACCTGGAACACTTCCTCGAACATGGCGGCGCCACCATCGCCTCCGGCTACGCCGCGCGTCACGACGAACAGCAGATCCCGGTGATCGGCCTGCGCCGCAAGATCGCGCAGAAGATGGCCGAGGCCAAGCGACGTATCCCGCACTTCAGCTACGTCGAGGAAATCGACGTCACTGACCTGGAGTCCCTGCGCGTCCACCTCAACGCCAAGCACAGCGCGGCGCGCGGCAAGCTCACGCTGCTGCCCTTCATCGCCCGCGCCATGGTCGTCGCCCTGCGCGACTTCCCGCAGCTCAACGCGCGCTATGACGACGAAGCCGACGTGATCACCCGCTACGGCGCGGTGCACCTGGGCGTCGCCACCCAGAGCGACAACGGCCTGATGGTGCCGGTATTGCGCAACGCCGAATCCCGCGACCTGTGGGGCAACGCCGCGGAAGTGGCGCGGCTGGCCGAAGCCGCGCGCCACGGCAAGGCCAGCCGCGAGGAACTGTCCGGCTCGACCATCACCCTGAGCAGCCTCGGCGCCCTGGGCGGGATCGTCAGCACACCGGTGATCAACTACCCGGAAGTGGCCATCGTCGGCGTCAACCGCATGGTCGAGCGGCCCATGGTGATCAACGGGCAGATCATCGTGCGCAAGATGATGAACCTGTCCTCCTCGTTCGATCACCGGGTGGTCGACGGCATGGATGCGGCGGCCTTCATCCAGGCCGTGCGCGCCCTGCTCGAACATCCCGCCACTCTGTTCATCGACTGACGGAGAGCCGATTCATGAAACAGAACCAGACTCTCGAAACCACCCTGCTGGTGATCGGTGGCGGCCCCGGCGGCTATGTCGCGGCGATCCGCGCCGGCCAACTGGGCATCCGCACCGTGCTGGTGGAGGGCGCAGCCCTGGGCGGCACCTGCCTGAACATCGGCTGCATCCCCTCGAAAGCCCTGATCCACGCCGCCGAGGAATACCTCAAGGCCCGCGAGTTCGCCGGCACCTCGCCGCTGGGCATCAGCGTGCAGGCGCCGAGCATCGACATCCAGCGCACCGTGGAATGGAAGGACGGCATCGTCGACCGCCTGACCACCGGCGTCGCCGCGCTGCTGAAGAAGCATGGAGTCACCGTGGTCAACGGCTGGGCCAGGATCGTCGACGGCAAGACCGTCGAAGTCGAGCTCAGCGAAGGTGGCACCCAGCACATCCACACCGAACACCTGCTGCTGGCGGCCGGTTCGAAATCCGTCGAGCTACCCTTCCTGCCGGTGGGTGGCAACGTCATCTCCTCCACCGAAGCCCTGGCGCCCAAGGCCCTGCCCAAACGCCTGGCGGTGGTGGGCGGCGGCTATATCGGCCTGGAACTGGGCACCGCCTACCGCAAGCTGGGCGTCGAAGTCACGGTGGTGGAAGCGCAGCCGCGCATCCTGCCGACCTACGACGAGGAACTGACCAAGCCGGTGGCCAACGCCCTGCGCAAGCTCGGCATCGAGTTGTACCTGGGCCACAGCGTCATGGGCCTGGAGCCGGACGGCAAAGGCCTGCGCGTGCAGGATGGCGCCGGCTCGCAACGGGTGATCGAGACCGACCAGGTTTTGGTTGCCGTTGGCCGCCATCCCAACACCGCCGGCTGGAACCTCGACACCCTGCGCCTGGACATGAACGGCCGCGCCGTGCGCATCGACGAGCAGTGCCGCACCTCGATGCGCGACGTCTGGGCCATCGGCGATATCGCTGGCGAGCCCATGCTGGCCCACCGCGCCATGGCCCAGGGCGAGATGGTCGCCGAGATCATCGCCGGCAAGCGCCGCGCCTTCACGCCCACGGCAATCCCGGCAGTGTGCTTCACCGATCCGGAACTGGTGGTGGTCGGCCTGTCGCCCGAGCAGGCCCAGGCCGCAGGCTACGAGGTGCTGACGGCGAATTTCCCGTTCGCCGCCAACGGTCGCGCCATGACCCTGGAGTCCAGCGATGGCTTCGTCCGCGTGGTGGCACGCAAGGACAACCACCTGATCCTCGGCTGGCAGGCGGTAGGCAAGGCGGTCTCCGAGCTGTCCACGGCGTTCGTGCAGTCCTTGGAAATGGGCGCCTGCCTGGAAGACATCGCCGGCACCATCCACGCCCACCCAACCCTTGGCGAAGCCGTGCAGGAAGCTGCGCTGCGCGCGCTGGGACATGCCTTGCACGTCTGAAGCCTGCACTCTCCAACTGGCTTCCCCCTCCTGACCCGCCGATTGGCGGGTCTTTTTTTGCAGGGCCGAGGAGGACGTCTGGTCCTTGCTCGCGAATCTGTGGCCCTGCTGCGGGAGTGCTCCTTGGACGTCCTCGGCGGGCTTGAACCCGTCACGGGCGGAGCCCGCCCCTACCGATGGTCGATCACCGCACGGAATATGATTCTGCACACCTGTGCACAGGGGATTACCTAATCTGGTGAATCATCGACGTTTCCGGCGTTTTGACGATTTATAGGGAATTTTCCTCACCATCTCCGCTTCACCGCCCCGCATTGACCAAATTAACCATTTGGTACATTTTGCTTCTACAGGCCTTTCCTCTGCGGCCATACAAGAACAACGGAGCCATTCCCCATGCCTCACATCCTGCTCGTGCTCAACGGGCCGAATCTCAATCTGCTCGGTACCCGGGAGCCCGCCACCTACGGCCACGAAACCCTCGACGACATCGCCGCGCTCTGCCAACGCACCGGCGCCGAGAGTGGCCTGGAAATCGAATTCCGCCAGACCAACCACGAAGGCGAGCTGATCGACTGGATTCACCAGGCGCGCGGCCGCTGCGCCGGTATCCTGATCAATCCCGCTGCCTGGACCCACACCTCGGTGGCGATCCGCGATGCACTGGCCGCCGTGGAATTGCCGGTGATCGAAGTGCACCTGTCCAACGTGCACAAGCGCGAGGAATTCCGGCACCAGTCGTTCGTCTCCGCTATCGCCGTGGGCGTGATCGCGGGGCTGGGTAGCGACGGTTACCGCGCCGGCATCCAGCACTTCGCCAAGCTGCTGCAGGAGTGAGCCCGATGAGTGAGCACCGTACCGTCCTGGCCGGCCTGATCGGCGCCGGCATCCAGGCTTCGCGCACCCCGGCGCTGCACGAGCGGGAAGGCGACGCCCAGGGTTTTCGCTACCTCTACCGCTTGATCGACCTGGACACCCTGGGCGTCGATTCAGCCGCCCTGCCCGACCTGCTGGCTGCCGCCGAGCGCATGGGCTACACCGGGCTGAACATCACCTTTCCGTGCAAGCAGGCGGTGATTCCGCTGTTGCACGAACTCTCCGATGAAGCGCGCGGCATCGGTGCGGTAAACACCGTGGTGCTGCGTGACGGCAGACGGATCGGGCATAACACGGACTGTCTGGGGTTTGCCGAGGGATTCCGCCGCAACCTCAGTGATGCGCCGCGCGAACGTGTGGTGCAACTGGGGGCCGGTGGCGCGGGCGCTGCGGTAGCCCATGCCCTGCTCAGCGAAGGCGTGGAGCAACTGACGATCTTTGAAGTGGATTCGGCCCGTGCCCAGATGCTGGTGGACAACCTCAACGCCCACTTTGGCGGACAGCGCGCGCGGATCGGTCACGACCTGGCCAGCGCGCTCGCCGAAGCCGACGGGCTGGTCAACACCACGCCAGTCGGCATGGCCAAGCTACCCGGTGCGCCGCTGCCGCTGGAATTGCTGCACACACGCCTGTGGGTGGCGGAGATCATCTACTTCCCGCTGGAGACCGAACTGCTCAGCCACGCCCGCCGCCTGGGCTGTCGCACGCTGGATGGCGGCAACATGGCGGTGTTCCAGGCGGTGAAGGCGTTCGAGTTGTTCAGTGGTGTGAAGGCGAACGCTGAGCGGATGCTGGCGCATTTCGCGACGGTGTGATTCCGCTCTCGCTCCTGCGCCAGGATCCAGATCGAGCGGTTTCGGCAGGAGCGAGCTCGCTCGCGAACCCTCCACGCTCCAAATCCTGCCGGCCTAGGGCTGGACGTAGCGCAACACCGCCTCGACGATCATGTCCTTGTGCCGCGCCTTGATCGCCGGGTCCTCCAGCTCGATCTGGAACAGCGATCCGACCGTGTGGCGGTTGGACACGCGATAGAAGCAGAACCCGCTGATCAGCATATGCACGTCAATGGCCTGCAGGCCGCCACGGAACGCGCCGCTGGCGGCGCCACGCTGGAGGATGTCCTCGATGGTACGCAGGATGTTGCTGTTCATCGAACGGATTGCCTCGGAGCCGGAGGCAAACTGGCCGTAGTGGATGTTCTCGATGCTGACGATGCGCACGAAATCCACGTTGCGGTCGTGGTGGTCGAAGGTGAAATCCACCAGCCGGCGCATGGCTTCCAGCGGCTCCAGCTCAGCCAGGTGCAGCGTCTGCTCGGTGCCGCGGATGTCGCCGTAGAGCTTCTCCAGTACGGCCTGGTAGAGCTGTTCCTTGCTGCCGAAGTAGTAGTAGATCATCCGCTTCGAGGTATTCATGCGCTCGGCGATGGCATCCACCCGCGCCCCGGAAAGACCCTGCTGGACGAACTCGACGATGGCCGCCTGGAGAATATCCTCGCGGGTCTTCTCCGGGTTGTTCTTGCGGCCCCGGCGGGCGGTTTCGGCAGGAATAGGCTGGGTGGCGCTGTCGGCAGTCATGGGCTCGGGCATCGGTCCGCCGGCGCCAGTGCGCCGGCTGTGCGGTGAAAGAATCCGCGGATTATGCGCGCCCCAGCGCCCTTCAGGCAAAGCGCAGCGGGCTCAGACCTTCGGCCGGCGCGTGGTGCCGTTGCGTGCCTGGGCCATGGCCGCCAGGCGCACGGCGACGTTGGCCGCACCATAACCGGCGTAACCGCCGCGCCGCTGGATGACTTCGAAGAAGAAGCGCCCCTCGAACGGTTCGGTATAGACGTGGAACAGCTCGCCGCCGTTGGCATCGCGGTCGTAGAGCACATTGAAGTAGGCCAGCTCGCTGAGGAATTCGTCGTCGAAGTCGAAGCGAGCGGCGAGATCGTCATAGTAGTTGAGCGGAATTTCCAGCAGAGGCACGCCGGCATCCTTGGCCCGCGCCACCTCGGCGAAGATGTCCTCGCAGGCGAAGGCGATGTGGTGCACGCCGGAGCCGCGATAACTGGACAACGCGTGGGAGATGGCGGTGTTGCGGTTCTCCGAGATGTTCAGCGGCAACCGCACGCTGCCGTTGGCGCTGCGCAGGGCGCGGCTCTTCACCAGGCCGTAGGGGTCGGGCAGCACCACTTCGTCGTCGGCCTCGAAGTCGAACAGCCCCTTGTAGAACAGCACCCAGCTGTCCAACCCATCCGCCGGCAGGGCCAGGGCCATGTGGTCGATACGCTGCAGCCGGCCACTGGGCCGGGCCTCGGGATCGAGACGAAAGTCCACGTCATAGATGGTCTGCCCGCTGGCACGCTCTTCAACCAAGTAGATAAGGCTGCCGTCCGGCGCACGCACAGCGGGAATCTCTCGCTCGTTGGGGCCGACCAACCCGCGATACGGCTGGCCCTTGTAGTCCTGTGCACGCTCCAGAGCGCTGGCGGCGCCACGCACGCGCAATGCGGTGGCGCATAACGACGGGCCATGGGCCTCGAAGAAGCTGTGGCCGAAGGAATAGGGTTCGGCGTTGAGCACGATATTGATGTCGCCCTGGCGCAGCAGGCTGACCGCCTTGGAGCAATGTTCGCCGGCGCGGGCGAAGCCCAGGCGCTCCAGCCAGTTGCCCAGGCGCGCGCCAAGGGCTTCGTCCACGGCGAATTCGAGGAACTCCACACCATCAAGCTGGCTGGCCGGTGGCGGCGCGAACAGGCAGTCCAGTTGTTCCTGCGGCATGCCTTCGCCGAGCAGGCGCTCGCGGGTCTTCTCTTCCAGATACAGCAGCGAACGCAGGCCATCGGCGGCGTTGGCCCGCGGCGGCGCGGCGCGGAAGCCGTCGTTGAAGATTTCCAGCGACAGCGGGCCGCGATAGCCACTCTGGAGGATCGGCGCAAGGAAGCCCGGCAGATCGAACTCACCCTGGCCGGGGAAATTGCGGAAGTGCCGGCTCCACTCGAGCACATCCATGGCCAGGATCGGCGCATCGGCCATCTGCACGAAGAAGATCTTCTCCCCCGGAATCTGGGCGATGCCGGCAGGGTCACCCTTCAGCGAAAGGGTATGGAAGCTGTCGAGGATCACACCCAGCGACGGGTGGTCCACCGCGCGCACCAGGTCCCAGACCTGCTGCCAGGTGTTCACATGACGCCCCCAGGCCAGGGCTTCGTAGCCCACGCGCAGGCCACGGGCGCCGGCGCGCTCGGCGGCAAGGCCGAGGTCCTCGAGGAGGAATTCGCGCTCGCCCAGGCAGTCCGCCGCAACGTTGCTGCACATCAGCACCAGGTCGGTGCCCAGTTCCTGCATCAGGTCGAACTTGCGTTCCAGGCGGTCGAGGTTACGTGGCAGGCGGTCGCGGCGGCAGCCCTCGAAGTCGCGGAACGGCTGGAACAGGGTGATTGCCAGCCCCAGATCGGCACACAGGCGGCGCACGTCGCGCGGGCTGCCGCCATGGTAGAGAAGATCGTTCTCGAAGATTTCCACGCCGTCGAAACCGGCGGCGGCGATGGCTTCGAGCTTGTCCGGCAGGGTCCCGCTCAGGGAAACGGTGGCGATCGAACGTTGCATCTCTGAACTCCTGCCGGGCGGGGTGAGGGGCTTGTTGGAATCGGTCTCCGGCTGAGTCCGATTATTCTGGCGGTCCGGGCCGGCAGCAATTTAAAGTGTACTAACTGGTTAGTTTTGTGTTCGATTACCGAACCAAAGGCCGTTTATCGAATTGACGCTGTTCCGGCCGCTGCTCAAGATTTGGCCACGTCGACGCAAACCGGCTGCCGGGGACCTGCCTCAATCCCTGGAACAACGACAGCCGCTGCGAGATGACTGCGTGTCATCCATAACAATTTCAAGAACGGGTACTTGCTCATGTACATCACTCCCCCCCGCCTCGCTGCCCCCCTTGCGCATCGCCAAACCATCCTGGCCCGCCCGATGCCGGGTTTGTGCACGCCGTCCGGCCACCGCCGCGCGCACTGATTTTCGCCAGCCACCGCACGTCATTCCTGCAACCCTCGCCGATCGGCGGTGGAGTACGCGGAACGCTTGCGGCACGACAATAATTCCCGAGGCTGCGCGTCAGCCCGATAACGGATGGCCCGATCATGATCCATACGCAATCCGCTCCCCTCGCCGCGGTCGCTCCGCACGGTTCTTCCCTCTTCGGCAAGGTGCGTGGCGCCATGGCCGTCGGCAAGGTGCGCTGGGGCATGCTCGCCCTGGTGTTCTTTGCCACTACCCTGAACTACATCGACCGCGCCGCCCTGGGCGTGATGCAGCCGATCCTCGCCGAGAAGATGGCTTGGACGGCCATGGACTACGCCAACATCAACTTCTGGTTCCAGGTCGGCTATGCCATTGGTTTCGTGCTGCAGGGTCGGCTGATCGACCGCATCGGCGTGAAGCGCGCATTCTTCTTCGCCGTGCTGCTGTGGAGCTTCGCCACTGGCGCCCACGGCCTGGCCAGCTCGGCGGCCGGCTTCATGGTCTGCCGCTTCATCCTCGGCCTGACCGAAGCGGCCAACTACCCCGCCTGCGTGAAGACCACGCGTCTCTGGTTCCCCGCCGGCGAACGCGCCATGGCCACCGGTATCTTCAATGCCGGCACCAACGTCGGCGCCATGGTCACGCCCGCCCTGCTGCCGCTGATCCTCGCGGCCTGGGGCTGGCAGGCGGCGTTCCTGTGCATGAGTGCGTTGGGCTTCGTCTGGGTGATCCTGTGGGGCCTGAAGTACTTCAATCCCGACGAACACCCGACGGTGAAGCAGAGCGAGTTGGACTACATCCAGGCAGCCGACGAGCCGCCGGCCGAGCGCGTGCCCTTCTCCGCCATCCTGCGCATGCGCGGCACCTGGGCCTTCGCCGTGGCCCTTTCGCTGACCGCGCCGGTGTTCTGGTTCTACCTCTACTGGCTGCCGCCCTTCCTCAACCAGCAATACGGCCTGGGGATCAGCGTCACCCAGATGGGTATCCCGCTGATGCTGATCTGGTTGACCGCAGACTTCGGCAGCATCGGCGGCGGCATCCTGTCGTCCTGGCTGATCGGTCGCGGCATGAAGCCCATCCATGCGCGCCTGCTGTCGATGTTCATCTGCGCCTGCTGCATCATCGGCGTGGTCTTCGCCGCCAAGGCCAGCGGCCTGTGGATCGCCGTGGCCGCCATCGCCCTGGGGGTGGGTGCGCACCAGGCCTGGACGGCGAACATCTGGAGCCTGGTGATGGACTACACGCCCAAGCACATGATGAGCACGGTGTTCGGCTTCGGCGGCATGTGCGCGGCGATTGGCGGCATGTTCATGACCCAGATCGTCGGCTACATCCTCACCGTCACCCACAACAACTACGCGATCCTATTCACCCTGATCCCGACCATGTACTTCCTGGCCCTGGCCTGGATGTTCTTCATGGCCCCGCGCCAGGTGCCCGGCGCGCCGGAGTGATCCGCAAGCCACGACGAAGAACCCCGCCAGTTGGCGGGGTTCTGCATTCGGGCATTCACTTCTTCAACGGCGTGAGCACCGGTGCGCCTTCGTCCAGCAGCATCCACACCAGCAACTTGGCCGGCTTCTTGTCGCTGGCGTTGCGCGAGACCAGGTGCGGCGTGTTCGGTGCTTCGTACCAGGACTGGCCGGCCCGGTAGGTCACCGGCTTCTGCCCTTCGAGCTGGGAGATCACCGCGCCCTCGAGTACGTAGGCAAACACCGAGCCGCTGTGCACGTGTGCACCGGACGCCTGGCCCGGCTCGTAGGCAACCGTGATCATCAGACCCTTCTTGCCGGCGGCATCGGGGAGCTTCTGCTCCTGCTGGACGTCGATTTTCTCCGGGTTGGCCGCATCACCATGGGCGAATACCGGCAGGCTCAGCGCCAGGCCGAGGCCGGCGGACAACAGTTTCAGGGATGCGGATGCGTGCATGGTGGGTACCTCGGGCAGTGGGAACGTGGGGTTCACGCTACGCCTCGGGGTGCATCGGACCAACAGCCAATTCCGCCGAAGATCGGGGTGCCATTGCGGCGCCCTTTCAGTGCAGTGCTGTGCTCGCGGACCCCGCGCGGCGGCGCCCACAAAAAGCCCCGCACACTGGCGGGGCTCTCGGGGACGGCGGCGGCTCAGCCGAGCAGCGCGCTCAGGTCCAGCAGCCCGTCCTTGCGCGGCGGGCACCAGTAGTAGCCGCCGGTGAGCGGACGGCTGAAGCGGTACAACGCGTCAGTGATGCCGTCTTCCAGGCCGCTCATGCGGCGCAGTTGCACCTCGAAGGCGTCCAGGGTGCGGCCGAAGGCGAGGAACATCAGCCCCGCGTCCTGGCCCTGGGTCCAGGGCATGGAGCGGCGCACGATGAAGGCTTCGGGCTCGAAGCTCTCCTGGGCGGTGCGCTTGACGTGGGCGGACTCAGGCGCGTCGTCCAGTTCCTCGTTGTCGCTCAGGCGGCGACCCATGATGTCGTCGCGCTCGTGCTGCGGCAGCGCGGCGAAGTCCTGCAGTTGGTGACGCCACTGCTGGATCGCGGCGAAGCTGCCGCCGACCAGGCCCGCTGCGTCGCCATCGACGATGGCGGCGGCAATGGCGTCGTCGTCGTGCGGGTTCTCGGTGCCGTCCTCGTAACCGGTCAGGTCGTGGCCAGTACCGTGGCGAAACGCTTCGGTGAGGCAGGTCAGTTCCAGCGCCGGGGCCAGCAGCACCTGGACTTCCTGCGTACGCAGCAGCAGGTCGCCGCGCTCTTCGCCGCGCAGCCAGATCCACAGCGCATGCGGGGTGGACGGGTTGTCCACGCCCACGCCGGAAATGGCCGGGAACTCGCGCAGCCCCTCGATGCGGCGCCCCAGCGCGCGCACCAGCGACTCACCGAAACCGACCACCGCGCCCTCGCCATCGGCGAACTGCAGCAGGCGATCCAGCGCGGCGGGCAGGTCCTGCAGCGATTTCACATCGAAGAACAGATGGCGGGCGTGGGCGGGAACCGGGGTGGCGAGAATGCCGGGCTGGTAAAGGCTCATGACAGCGTCCTTGATCGAAAGAGCGGCGATTCTAATCGCGCCGCGCACGAATCCAAACCGCTCTGTATCAAGGCTTGTGCAAACTTTCCCGGGTTGCCCCGGAATGCGCCTTGCGCCGCTGCCGATGGCGCCGCCACAGCTCCAATCCACCCACCAGCACCAGCACCGCAAGGAAGATCGGCAGCCGATACGGCCGCAGGTTGCCCAGCCAGCGCTCCAGCACCTCCCCCGCCCAGTAGCCGGCGCTGGCGAACAGCAGCGCCCAGCAGAAGGCACCGAGCAGGTTGATCAGCAGGAAGCGCAGCGGCCCTACCCGGCTCGCGCCGATCAGCAACGGCCCGGCCAGGCGCATGCCGTAAAGGAAACGCACGGAGAAGATCGCCAGCAGCGGATGTCGCTCGATCAGCCCGGTGACCCGCTCCACGGCCAACCCACGCCGCTGCAGCCAGGGCAGCGCGCGGTCGCCGGCGCGCCGGCCGGTCCAGTAGAGCAACTGGTCACCCAGGGTGCCGGCCAGGGTCGCCCAGAACACCACCGGCACGTAGGCCAGCAGGCCCTGGTGGGCCGCCAGGCCGGCCAGGATGAGGATCGTCTCGCCCTCCAGCAGGCAACCGATGAACAGCGCCAGGTAGCCGTATTGGGAAAGCAATTGCGCCAGGTCGAAATGCTCAAACATGAAAGTCCTTGAAAGCGTGCCGTGCCAAGAGCCTAGCGGCTCCCAAGCTGTTCTGCTTATCGAACATGGACTGTAAAAAATAAAAGACTAAACAGTCACTTTTGATCGTTAGCAACCAATCAAATCAATCCTTTAGCGCAACCATTCGTCCAGCAATGTAATTTTTTTCGCTCATTGGCGATTCAAGTGTTTGACATATTTAACGGATTTGGCAGACTGCGGCCCGTTGTCGCAACTGGTTACGTTTTTCCGGCTCCCCTGCCTGGTGCACCGGATGACCTCGGCCGCGCAACACAACAAAAACAACTTTGTCAGTCGTGGCCCACCTGCCCGAGTTTCGTCTCGGCGGTACGGTTCCCGGCGAGCCAACGGAACGAACAAATGCTGATCTGGTTTGTAGCGGTGTATCTGGTGATCACCGTAGCTGTCGGTTTCTACGCCACCACCCGCGTGCACAACTCCTCGGACTACGCGGCCGCCGGTCGTAGCATGTCCTTCCCCCTCGTCGTGACCATGGTGTTCGCCACCTGGTTCGGCTCCGAAGCCGTGCTGGGCATTCCGGCCACCTTCCTCGAAGAAGGCTTCGCCGGGATCATCGAAGACCCCTTCGGCTCCTTCGGTTGCCTGATGCTGGTCGGCGTGGTCTTCGCCCGCCCGCTGTACCGCCTCAACCTGCTCACCATCGGTGACTTCTTCCGCAAGCGCTTCGGCCAACACGTGGAAATCTTCACCAGCCTGGTGATCATCATTTCCTACATGGGCTGGGTCGCTGCGCAGATCACCGCGCTGGGCGTGGTCTTCAGCGTGCTCTCCGACGGCGGCCTGACCACCACCCAGGGCATGATCATCGGCACCATCATCGTCCTGCTGCACACCCTGTTCGGCGGCATGTGGTCGGTGGCGCTGACTGACTTCCTGCAGATGATCATCATCGTCTGCGGCCTGTTCTACCTCGTCTGGCTGATCGGTGACATGGCCGGCGGCCCGGTCAACGTGATCAGCCACGCCGCCAGCGAAGGCAAGTTCACCTTCCTGCACGGTACCTCGGCGAAGGACATCGTAGCCTTCCTCGGTGCGGCGGTGACCATGATGTTCGGCTCGATCCCGCAGCAGGACGTCTATGCCCGCGTGATGTCGGCCAAGACCGAGAAGATCGCCCAGCGCGCCACCATGACCGGTGCCTGCTGCTACCTGGTCTTCTGCATGCTGCCGATCTTCCTGATCTACGCCGCCTCGATGATCGAACCGGAGATGGTCAAGCACTGGCTGGCCGAAGACTCCCAGCAGATCCTGCCGCACCTGATCCTGGAACGTACCCCGCTGTTCGCCCAGATCATGTTCTTCGGCGCCCTGCTCTCGGCCATCATGTCCTCCGCTTCCGGCGCCCTGCTGGCTCCGTCGGTGACCCTGACCGAGAACATCGTCAAGCACTTCCTGCCCAACATGAATGACCGCCAGGCCCTGCTGGCCATGCGTTGCAGCGTACTGGCGATGACCGTCGCCACCTGCCTGTTCGCCCTGCTGTCCAACGCCAGCATCTACGAGATGGTCGGCAACGCCTACAAGGTGACCCTGGTCGCCGCCGTGGTGCCGCTGTTCTTCGGCCTGTTCTGGAAGCGCGCCACCACCCAGGGCGCCCTGACCGCCATCGCCTGCGGCCTGATCGGCTGGGTCTCGCTGGAACTTGGCCACCAGGAAGGCGACTTCTGGCCGCCGCAGCTGGTGGGTCTGATCTGCAGCGCCGTCGGCATGATCGTCGGCTCGCTGGCCCCGCAGTTCAGCCAGCACCGTGGCGAGAGCGTGTCGGACATGGCCGCTGCCGCCGCCGGCAACTGATCGCGCCGCAGCTGAAGAAGAAGCCCCGCCTGTGCGGGGCTTTTTCATGGGCGGCGAATTTGCTGAGGTGTTCCCCTGTGTCAGCACTCCCCCAATCGCGCCGCCAGGAAACCCCGGTACGCAACCTCCGGTTGAGCTCACCCTGCGGCTTCCTGCAGAGTTGCCGTCGAGGGCATGGGAGCCAGGCTTGGAGGCACGCCGCACGCCTGCGCCAACAATCGTGACGCGCTGTCTGCCGGGCGTGCTGCCCTCCCGGGCGGCTGAACCGCCCCGGCACAGGTGACTGGCGGCTCATCCCTGCCTATCCTGAACTTCGACCCGTCGAAGACAGACGAACCAGGCAGCCCGCCCCAGTACAGAGCCCGGCCCCATGGACAGCCACCTGAAATCGCGCCCCGGCGCAGAGAACTGCCCCCTCGTCGAAGCTCCCGGTGCGCCTCGCCCACCTGCGGTGGCCGCATGAAGCGCTGGAGCCGCAAGCCGCTGACCCTGCGGCTGCTGATCCTGCTCTTCGTCCTGCTCGCCGCCCTGGCGACCCTCGGCAACAGCCTGGTCGTGGCCTATACCGTGCAACGTTCGGCGCTGATCCATACCACCCTGGAGGCCAACCGCGCCTATGCCGCCAAGGTCGCCTCCAGCATCAGCGAGTTTATCGATTCGGCGCAGCGCAACCTGGCCTTCAGCGCCAATATCCTCGCAACGCATCAGGGGGATCGCGGGGTGTTGCGCGCCGAAGCGATGCGCCTGCAATCCCAGGACACTTACTTCAACTCCATCGCCATCGTCGATGCTCACGGCAAGGTCCTGGAGGCCTACCCTGACTCGCTGCAGATAGTCGGCACCACGCTGCGCTCGGTGGGTGTGCAGCAGGCCCTGCAACTCAAGCAGCCAGTGGTCAGCCAGGCGTATGTGTCCATCGCCGGCAACCTGGTGGTGTTCATCTCCCAGCCCATCGTCAGCCCTTCCGGCGAATACCTCGGGCTGGTCGGCGGCTCGGTCTACATCCTCAAGCAAAGCGTACTGCACACCATCATCGGCAGCCACTTCCACCACGAGGGCACCTATGCCTTCGTCGCCGACGCCAACCGCCGCCTGCTGCACCATCCCGAGGCCCAGCGCGTCGGCGAGCTGCTCAAGGGAAGCCCGACGGTGGAAGCCGCGTTGCGCGGGGAAACCGGCGCAATGGAGGTGCCCAACACCCAAGGCGTGGAAATGCTCGCCGGCTACGCCCAGGTGCCTGAGGCCAACTGGGCCGTGGTGGCGCAGCAGCCCCGCGACCTGAGCCTTGCGCCGCTGGGCCTGCTGATGAAGGACATGTTCTTCGGACTGATCCCCGCCAGCCTGCTCGGCGTGCTGCTGATCTGGGGCGGCGCGCTGTTGATCACCCGACCGCTGCGGCAACTGGCCTACAGCGCCGAGCGCCTGTCGGCACCGGAAACACCGGGCGAGCTGCGCGCCATCAGGACCTGGTACCGCGAGGCCGCGGCCATTCGCCAGGCGCTGTTGACGGGCGTAGGGCTCATGCAGCAGAAGCTCGGCCGGCTCAGCCAGGAAGCCCAGAGCGACGCGCTCACCGGTCTGGCCAATCGCCGCGCCCTCGGCGCAGCCCTGGCAGCACTGGAGCAGTCCGGGCTGTCCTACGCGGTGCTGCTGCTGGATATCGACCACTTCAAGCGAGTCAACGACAGTTGGGGCCATGACGCTGGCGACGAGGCTCTGCGGCGGGTCGCCGGCGTACTGCGCGACTCCTCCCGCAGCGAAGACCTGGCGTGTCGCTCCGGAGGCGAGGAATTCGTCCTGCTGTTGCCGGGAACCAACCTGGAAGCGGCCCGCAGCATCGCCGAGCGTATCCGCGAAACGGTCGCCGGCACACTGATTCCCCAGGTCGGCAAGGTCACGGTGTCCATCGGCGTGGCCGTGGGCGGCCGCACGTCGCTTTCCTCCGATGCCGTGCTCAAGCAGGCCGACCAGCGCCTGTATAGCGCCAAGCAGACCGGCCGCAACCGCGTCGTCAGCAACGACGATACCTAAGCTGCCACGACCAGCGCTGCCAGGCGTGACGCCAGTGCCCGCGCCAGGCCGGCGATTCGCCCGCCATCGTCCAGGCCGGGGGCGATGTAGATGGCCACGGGGAATGCCACGGCTCCGTCCAGGGGCAGTGGCTGGCTGCTCAGGCCCAATATGCCGGCCATGCGCGCCGGTAAAGTCACTCCCAGCGGATGCCGGTCGAGCATCACGCGCGCGGCCAGCACGCTCTGCACCCGGCAGGCAATGTTCCGGCGCAGCCCGCGCAAGCCTAGCTGCAGGTCCACCGGACACAAGCCCGAGCGCCGGGCGGATACCTGAACCTGCGGCAGGCGCAGGTAGTCGACCAGGGATTGCGGCGGTTGCTCCAGCGCCGCGCCGTGGGCGAAGACGTAGTAGTCCGTCAGCACCGTGATGCGCTCGATGCCGTAGCCGAAGGGCACCACCTGATCGATGTCCAGCAGAATGTCCAGCTGGCCACCACGCAGTTCGTCGAAGGCTGCGCGGCGTTGCGGCTGGTAGAAGGTTACCCGCCAGCTCTCGCCAAGCCGCGCCAGTGCCGTGTCGAGGAACAGCGGCTGCAGGCAGTCGATGCAGCTGACCCGCAGTTCGGGCGTGGAAGGCTCGCGCCCCGGCACCTGACGCCAGCCTTCGCGCAGGCTCTCGAAGGCCAGGCGCACGTGATCGGCCAGCCGGTGCGCCGCCACGGTGGGCGTCACACCCAGATGGCTCTTGAGGAACAGCGGGTCGCCGCAATGCTTGCGCAGGCGACTCAGGGCGTTGCTCACCGCAGGCTGGCTCAGGCCCATGAGTCGAGCCGCACGGGTGATGCTGCGCTGCTGGTAGATTGCGTCGAAGACCGACAGCAGGTTCAGGTCAAGATCGTACAGGTCGTGCATGGTCAGGTTTCGTCGTGCAGCAGGATCAGGCCGAGCAGCAAGCCGGCGATGAGTATTAGCGCCAGACACAGGCAGGCCACGGCGTAGCCGGTGCCGCCCTGGTGATCTCCGGCGAGCATTCGACAACTGCGCCGGTAGTGGCCGCCCTGCCCGACCAGGCAGACCAGCACGCAGCCCACCAGCAACGCCGCGGGTATCAGCGCCAGCACGGACAGCTCGGCGATGCGCCGCAGCACCATCGCCGCCAGCACCAGCATAAGCAACAAGGTTCGCATCCAGGCCAGCGTGGTGCGCTCGGCCTGCAATCCGTTATCGCGGCTCATTGCCGGAAGCCGATCAGCCCGGCAGCCAGTACGACACAGGTCAGTGCCAGCAGCGGCACCAGCAGCGGCACCGGCAAGGGCCGTCCATGGCGCAGTGCGCGCTCAACGCCCAACCAGCGCAATCCGGCGGCCCCGGCGGTCAGTAGGCCGAGACAAGCCAGCAGCAGCGCCAGGAAGGTTCGCGAGGATCCCGTCAGAGCGGGGCCGATGAATGCGTCCACCGCGACGGCGCCCGCCAGCAGCGCCAGGGAGGTGCGAATCCAGGCCAGGAAGGTGCGCTCGTTGGCCAGGCTGAAACGCGGGTCCGGTTCCTGGCCGCCGCCCAGCAGGCGGTCGGCCAGGCGGCTGCGGTCGCCCTTCATGGATGAAGGCTCATTGGTGTTCGCCCATCAGCGGATACCCAGTCCGCGCAAGGCGCCGGGCGAGTAATCCGAGGTGGTGGCGCGGAAACCGAAGTCATAGCCCCGCGGCTGCTCGTTGCTCATGTTCGAAGCGATGTAGCGCCCGGCCTGCAGGTCGTAGAACACCTGCGCGGCGGACAACAGCACCTGCGCGTCCGGGCGGTAGAAGGTGTGGTTCTCGCCGATCCGCCAGAGCTCGCCACGGCTGTCATACTGATCGTTCTCCACCACGGTCCAGCTGTCCTCGTCGAGGTAGAAGCGGCGCTTGGAGTAGATGTGCCGCGCGCCCGGTTTCAGCGTCGCCTCCACTTCCCAGACACGGTGCAGCTCGTAGCGGGTCGGCGCGGAGTCGATCACGCCGGGCTTGAGAAAGTCTGCATACTTCAGGCTCGGCGAGGCCAGGCGGTAGCTGTTGTAGGGAATGAAAAGCTCCTTCTTGCCGATCAGCTTCCAGTCGTAGCGATCCGGCGCGCCGTTGTACATGTCGCGGCTGTCGGCGGTGCGCAGGCCGGCGGTGGTCGGTCCGGCGGCGTCGTAGGCGTTGTCCGGTGCGCGGCGCACGCGGCGCTGGCCGGAGCTGTAGACCCAGGACAGGCGCGGCTGCTTCACTTGGTCCAGAGTCTCGTGGACCAGCACCACCTCGCCCACCTGGCGCGAGGGCGCGGTGATGCGGTGGCTGTAGTAGAACAACATGTTGTCCACCTTGCCCGGCTCGTAGTTGCTGACCTGATCGGCCATGGTGAAGCGCTGCTCGGTGGTGGTGATTACATAGTCGCCGCTCGCCTGGGGCGCTGCGCTGTCGTTGACGGACAACAGGCTTCCGCCGCGATAGCGGGTGATGTGGTTCCAGATCGCTTCCAGGCCGTTCTGCGGGATCGGAAAGGCCACCGCACCGTGGAAACCTTCGATGCCATTGCCGTCGTTCACCAGTCTGGCGCCAGTGGCGTTGTGCGCAGCCCAGCCTTTCACCTGCCCGGAGACGCCCGCGCTGCGGCGGCTGGGGTACACCGGCAGCTTGTACTGGCCGGGATAGCGCTTGAGCAGTGCAATCTGCCCGGCGCTGAGGTTGGCCTGGTACTGCTCGTAGTTGCTCGCATCGATGGTGAACAGCGGCCTGTCCGCGGCATAAGGGTCGGCCGGCGTACCGTTGCCCTGGATCTTCAGGCCGTCGCCGGATAGCCCGCCCTGCCAGGCCGGAATCCTGCCGTCGGTACTGGCGGCACGCTCGGCGCCGATGGGGGTCAGGGAGACTTGCAGCTTGGCGGCGTCTCCGGCCGAGACGGCGGCACAGGCCTCCTGGAGCACGAGGGCCGAGCCCTGGGCCAGGAGGATGGCGGATAACACACAATGGAAGCGTTTCAAGAGGCAGGCTCCGCTTAGAAGTTGATGCCGACCGACAGCGAGACGAAGTCGCGGTCACCGCGAATGCCGTAGTCGCCATCGATGTAGTTGGTGTAGGAAATGCCGGCGTTGTAGGTGCTGTTGAAGTCCGCATCCAGCGACAGGCCGATGGCTTTGGCGCCCTCGTTGAAGCCCGAGACTTCCGCCGGCGCGTAGCCCTTCACATCGTGGGACCAGGAAATCCCCGGCTTGAGGTCGATGCCGGCGATGGCATTGGCGTAGTTCCAGATCGCGCGGGCGCGGTAGCCCCAGGAGAAGGACGTGACGAAGCCGTCGTTGTTGCAGTTCTCTGGTGTAGCCGAGTTGGCGATGCACACCGCGTTGTTGGCCAGTTCGCCGGAGCCGAAGGTGCTGTTGCGCCCATAGCGCGGGCCGCCGTTGCCTTCCAGGCCGCCGACGAAGGTGGCGCCCACCTCGCCCACCAGCACCAGCTGATCGGCGCCCATGACCTGGCTGACGCTCTGGGTGGCGGTCATCTGCGCCTGGGTCACTTCCTTGCGGCGGTAGCCGTCGGTGGCGTTGCTGTCGGCGTAAGCCACGACACCGCTGTTGTACAACGGCGTGCGCGACGGATCGCCGAGGCCGGACTGGATCAGGTCAGGGCCGTTGAACTGCAGGGGCAGGTTCGGCCGGTAGCTCAACTCGCCCTGCAGTGCAGTCCCACTGGACAACGTGGTGGCGAAGGTCAGGCCGTACAGGCGGATGTCTTCGGGGTACTCGACGAAGTAGCTGGAAGTGCCCATGCGCAGTGCATCGGTCAGCGTCTTGCCGGCGCTGCTGTTCATCAGGCCGTTGCAGGCCGCTCCGGACAGACCGAGGTTGCCGCAGAGCTGCGGCACGAAGTCGGTGTTGGTCAGGTACGGGCTGCTGATCGAGCCGGTGTATGGCAGGCGGCTATGGTAGTTGGCGGCGTAGACGCCGAATTCGGTGTCCAGCGCCGGTACGAACCAGTGCAGCGACAGGCCCCACTGCCCGCTGTTGCGCGCATCCTGGTCGGCGGCACGCTGCAGGCGGATGCCTTCGCTGGTCAGGTCCACGCCGAACGGCGTCAGCGCACGCACCGCGGCGGCGTTGCCGCTGAGATTCCTGCCCACGTCCAGACCGGAGCAGCCGTCGGGGATGTAGTCATTGTTGGAGAAGAAGGTGCCGCAGTTGTCCAGGTTGGTCTGTTCCCAGTCCAACTGGTAGAAAAAGTCGGCGGAGAGGTTCTCGCTGAGGTTCTGCGTCACGTAGAACAGGTTCACCGGCACCAGTGCGTCCTTCACCTCCGAGCCTGGCCGGCGGATAGCCGACAGGTTGGTCGGGTTGACCACGTTCAGGCCGCCCTGGATGAAAGTGCTTTCACCCCAGTTCACCACCTGCTTGCCCAGGCGCACCGAACCCGGCTCATCGGCGATCTGGAAGTTGTGGTAGACGAAGGCATCGAGCAACTCGAAGCCGGCGGATTTGTTGGCGTTCTTGCGTCCGTTGTCCTCGACGTCCTTGAAGCGCTGGCTCTCGTCACGCAAGGCGTAGTCGTACCAGTAGCTGCCGCGCAGGAACACACCGCTGTCGCCGTATTTCAGCTCCAGGTCATGGCGGCCCTTGAAGATCTTCGAGAACACGTCGCCTGCGCGATAGTTGCGACGGCCGTCATCGCCCGAGGCGCTGCGCATCAGGCGCTGTTCCGGGTTGTGGGTGGACAGGCTCGCGCCCAGCGACAGCGCGGAGTCGAGCTGGCCCTGGATTTCCCCGATGTCGAAGGTGAAACCCCAGGCGGGATGGCAGGCGCAAGTTGCGACCAATAGCCATGAACCTCGCACCATGATGCGAACTTTCGGCGTCATCACTCTTATCCTCTTTATTCTTGTTCGAGCGATCTGCAGGCAATACAAATTCATCCTCGAAAGCACATGAGGCAACATGAACTATCGATCTCAGATGATTGAATTATCTGGATATTTTGAAGAGAAGAATTATTCTTCGAATGAACTTTCAGGATACTTCCGAAATTGTTTTCTTATCGTTACCGTCCCTTGATCTGCGCGGATGAGTCGATACTAAATAGCCGCCGGACGACGAACAAATATCGTCTTCAGATGGGCCCCATAACAAACCGGCATGGCCGGAAAGGCACGACGATGACCCTCAAGCAGTTGCGTTACCTGATCGCCATCGCCGAAGCCGGCAGCTTCTCCGCCGCCGCCCGCAAGGCGTATATCGCCCAGCCGGCGCTGAGCCGGCAGATCGGCATGCTGGAGAGTGAGCTGGAAGTGCAGTTGCTGCTGCGCCAGCACGACGGCGTTGATCTCACCGATGCCGGCCGGCGCCTCTATGAGGTGGCCCGCTCGGTGGTGCAGAAGATCGATTCGGTGAAGGACGAGCTGATGTCCAGCCGCGGCGATCCGCGCGGGAGGGTGTCGGTGGCGATTCCAGTGACCACCTCTGCCCTGCTGCTGCCGACGATCATCCGCCGTGTGCAGGAGAAGTTCGCCGGCATCGACCTTGTGGTGCGCGACGGCCTGAGCAAGGAAGGTGGTGAAGCCATCGAGCTGGGCAAGGTGGATTTCGGCATCGTGCCCAACGCCGAGGAGCTGGAGGGCGTCATTGCCGAGCCGATCTTCGTCGAGCAGCTCTACTGGGTCGGACGCCTGCCGCTGGCCAGCGAAGGCGACACCGTGACCCTGGCCGAGGCGCTCAGCCAGCCGCTGGTGATGCCGCCGCGCAGCATGCACCTGCGCCGGCGTATCGAGCAGGCGGCGATGTCAGCCGGGGTCGAGCTGAATGTGAAGTACGAGCAGCAGTCCGCCGTGGGAATCACCGGCCTGGTGGTCAGCGGGCTGGCGGCGACCATCAGCAACTGGCCGCCCATCGAGGTGGCTTCGCAGCCGCTGGCTCGGCGCATCGTCGAGCCGCAGATCGAGCGCACCGTTTCCATCGCCCACTCGGCGCACAAGCCGCTGAGCTTCGCGGCGTCCTGCGTGCATGACCTGGTGCGCGAGCTGCTGGTGGAAGCGGTGGCCAGCGGAGCGTGGAAAGGCGAGCTGATCGCGCGCTCGCCTCTGCCGGCGGTCAATCTCCTCGATTGACCGCGATACGCGGGGAAGCTCAGCTGGGGCTGAGCAACGCCATCGACAACTGCGCCCGCGAACGCTGCGGGCGCAGCCAGGCCAGGCCGACCAGTCCCGCCACCACCAGCAGCACTCCGCTGACCGCAAAACCGTGGGCGTAACCTGCTCCATCCAGGCCACCGGAGCGTTGTACCAGGAAGCCGGTGACGATGGGCGCGCTCAGCCCCGCCAGCGAGGCGAAGGCATTGCCGATAGCCAGGATGCTGCCGCGCTGCGCGGTGGGCGTGACTTCGGCAAGCATCGCCGGGCCCACGGAGTACATTACCAGCGCCAGGCCGCCGCTGAGGGTCATGTAGGTCATGCGCAGCGCCACCGGCAGGTCCGCCAGCAGGCTGATGGACAGCACGCCGCTGGCCATCAGGCAAGCCGAGACGAATACGCCCCTGGCCACCCGCGACGACAACCCGGCGCGCAACAGGCGCTGCGACAGCCACGCCATGAACAGGCTCAGCGGCATGGTCACCAGCACGAACAGGCCAAACAGCCGCCCGGCGTTCATCGCGCTCAGGCCCAGGCCGCTCTCCAGGTAGGCCGGCACCCAGGTCAGTGTCAGCGCCAGCGACCAGTTGGCGGCGAAGTGGCAGAAATAGTTGGCCAGCACCGTGCTGTCGCCCAGCAGACGGCGGTAAGGCAAGCGTTCGGCGCCCTGCCCGCTGCGTTTCCCATCGGCCAATTGGCCTTCGCTACCGAGCAGGAGCCAGGCCACGCACCACGCCAGCCCGAGCACCGCCAGCACGGCGAAGTTGCTGCGCCAGCCGTAATGGGTGCTGACCCACGGGATCATCAGCCCGGCGATCAGCAGGCCCATTGCGCTGCCCGAGTGCAGCAGCGCGACCGGCAGGCTGCGGCGCTCGTCCGGGAACCACTTGTACAGCGCATGGGTGGCGACCGGCGAAGCCGGCCCCTCGCCCACACCGAGCAGCACCCGGCAGGCCACCAGCGTCCATAGCGAAGTGGCATAGAGCATCGGCAACTGCACCAGCGCCCAGAAGGCGCCCATGCCCAGCAACAGCCAGCGGGTGGAGCGGCGGTTGGCGAGGAAGCCACCGACCACCGCGGAGAGGGAGAACAGCCAGTGCAGGCTGCCGCCGACCAGGCCGAACTCCGCTGGCGTCAGGTCCAGCTCCTTCATCATCGGCACCGCCACCAGGCCGGTGACCACCTTGTCGAGAAAGTTCACCAGCATCATTGCCGCCAGCAGGAAGGCGACCGTCCAGGCCCGGCGGGGCTGGTAGGCATGCTCTTTAGCAGAAGAATCTTGCATGTCGCTTATCTCTCTTGTTCTTGTCGGGTGCAGTGCCTGAGTGTCCCGCCGATCAGTCGGGCATCAGGATGCCCTTGGCGATGGTGTTGCGCTGGATTTCACTGGTGCCGGTGAGGATGCGCATCATACGGGTCGCGCGGAACAGCCACTCCACCGGATGGCCATTGATCAACCCGGCTCCGCCATGCACCTGCACTGCGCGGTCGGCAATGCGGAAGGCGGTTTCCGAGCTGAACACCTTGCACATCGACGACTGGGTGCGGATGTCACCGCCCCCGTCGTAGCTGGCCGCCGTGGCGTACATCATGCTGCGCGCGGCATACAGCTCTGTGGCCATGTCAGCGATCATGTGGCTGACCGCCTGGAACATGCCGATCGGTCGGCCGAACTGCACCCGCGAGCGCGCGTAATCCACCGACAGGTTCAGCGCCAGCTCGGCCATGCCGAGCATGGTCGCGCAATGCAGCAGGCGGTTCAGGGTGATGCGCCCCATGGCCAGCTTGAATCCCTTGCCTTCCGCGCCGATGCGGTGCGCCACCGGCACCTTCACCCCTTCGAGGAGGATGTCACCGTGGGTACCGGGGCCGGACATCGCCTGATAGTCGGAAACCACCTTCGCCCCCGGCGCCGACAGATCGACAAAGAATGCCGAGATGCCTTCCGCGCCTTTGCCCGGCCCGGTCACCGCCAGCAGCACGGCGAAGTCCGCGTAGGGCGCGCCGGAGATGTAGCGCTTGGCGCCGTCCAGTACGTAGTGATCACCCTCCAGACGCGCGCTGGTCCTGATCGCCGTGGCGTCGGAGCCAGCCTCAGCCTCGGTCAGGGCGAAACACACGGCCTTCTCGGCACGGCACACCGGGCGCAGGAAGTGCTCGATCTGCTCCTCGCTGGCCACGCGGAACAGGTGGCCGACTCGCGGCGGGCCGCTCAGCTCGCCCAGCACATGGGCGGCCAGCACCGCGCCGCTGCTGGCAGCGGCTTCCTTCACTGCGCACAGGTCGGCGATACCCAGGCCGGCGCCGCCAAGCTCTTCGGGCAGCATGATGTTGTAAAAGCCGCGCTCGCAGGAGCGCTTCCACAGATTGCGCAGCAGCTCGCGGGAGTGCTTTTCGCCAAAGCGGATGCCTTCGCGCTGCTCCAGCGGCTGCAGCTCTTCGCGCAGGAAGCCGCGCAGATCGTCGATGATCGCCTGCGCTTTGGCGCTGGGCTGAATACCCGGATAGCTCGCGTGCACGGAGCTCGTTTGCAGAGAGTCAGCTTGCATGGTCATTTTCCTCAGATCCGCCGATCCTGGTTCTGCCAGTAGGGCTCGCGCACCAGGCGGCGCACGATCTTGCCGTTGGGGTTCTTCGGCAGTTCGCCGACGAAGTCCACGCTGCGCGGCTTCTTGAAGCCGGCCAGCTGCGCGGCGCACAGCTCGATGATCCGTGCCTCGTCCAGCTGCATGCCAGGCTTGAGCACCACCACCGCCTTGATCGCCTCGCCCCATTGCTCATCAGGTACGCCAACCACCGCCGCCTCGAAGATTTCCGGCAGGCTGTAGAGCACCTGCTCCACTTCGGTCGGGTAGATGTTGAAGCCGCCGGAGATGATCATTTCCTTCTTGCGGTCGACGATGAACACGTAGCCGTGCTCATCCACCGTGGCGAGATCGCCGGTGAGGTAGTAGCCGTCGCGCATGACCTCGGCGGTCAGCTCCGGCGCCTGCCAGTAGCCCTGCATGATGTCCGGCCCGCGCACGACGATCTCGCCGATCTCGCCGGCCTTCACGTCCTCGAAGTCCTCGTTGACCACCCGCAGGTCGGTGTCGAAGTAACAGCGTCCGCAGGAAGCCAGACGTTTGGGGTCATCCAGCGCGGCGATGTGGTCCTGTTCGGTGAGCACGGTAACCAGTGAGCAGGTCTCGCCAGCGCCGTAGCCCTGGGCGAGGATCGGTCCGAACACCTGCATGGCACGTCGCACCAACGCCGGTGCCATAGGAGCAGCGCCGTACATCACCAGGCGCAGGCTGCTCAGGTCGTAGGTTTCCACAGCAGGGAAGTTCACCAGGCGGTTGATCATTGCCGGCACCAGGAACAGACGGGTAACCCGTTCGCGCTCAATGGTCTCCAGCAGCAGGCGGTCGTCGTAACGCTCCACCAGCAGGTTGCAGGCACCGGCGGCCAGCAGCGGCAGGATCTGCATGCCGCTGGCGTGGGTGATCGGGCCGACGTGGGCCATCACGTCACCAGGGCCGGAGCGACCGGTGGGGCTGGCGATGCTCTTGCGCACCAGCGCCTTGCGGTTGCCGACGCTGAGCATGGCGGCCTTGAGCACGCCGGAGCTGCCGGAGGTGTAGTGCAGCACGGCCAGGGCGTCGTCGGCGGGGTCGCAGCTGATGGGAGCCTCCGAGCCTCGCTCGAGGACCTGCTCGTAGGGCACGTCGCCCCCCTCGTCCGCCAGCGGAACTATCAGCTGCAGGTCCGGCAGCTCGGCGCGTCGCTGGTCGATCAGCCGGGCGAAGGTCGCATCGGCGATCACCGCCTGGCTGCGCGAATCCTTCAGCACGCTGAGGACTTCATCGGCAGCCAGGCGCGCATTGATCGGCACCTTGACCATGGCGGTCTTGTAGAAGGCGATCTCCGCCTCCACCAGTTCGACACGGTTGAGCGCCAGGATCGCCACATGGGCGCCCGACTCCAGCCCCAGCGCCAGCAGGCCCGAGGCCAGTCGGTTGGTGCGGCGTTCGAGGTCGGCGAAGGTGATGCGTTGGCGGGAATCGACCACGGCTTCGCGGTCAGGCCAGTAAAGCGCGCTACGGCGCAGGATTTTACCCAGATCCACTTGTTGTTCTCGTTGTCGGGGAAGACATCCGAGATGCTAAGAGCCGCGCGCCGCGTCCGGCCAATACCATAGGTCGATGCCGGCCATGCCGGAATGCGATGGCAGCCTGGCGTGCAGGACCGGGACCGTTCGTCCCTCGCCGCGAACGGCCGCGCCCGGCGCCGGTCTTCCGATCAGGCAGCCACAAAGATATCGCCGACTGCCAGTGCTCATACCGAGCCGCACACGCTTAACCACTCGCGCTGGAACCGATCTGGGAGGTGCGAACGATGGGCTGCAACGAACACCGCGATCTTGAGCGCACAGAGGGCCTTCGTCGCCTGCTCGACGAAGGCGCGCTGGTGGCTGACAGCCGTCAGGAAGTCCTCGCCCGCTATATCCTCAACCACGGTTTCGCCGCGCTTTCCGAGACGCAGCAGCAGGAATTCCACGACGATCTGCTGCCGCTGCTCGACCTCCGCGACCGCAGCGAAGGCCTGATGCCCCAGGGCAGCCTGGACTCTGCCATGGCCGAGCCCGGCATCAATGACCCGGGCAATGAAGACCCCGGCTCGCTGATCGAGGTGGAGGTCGCCGAAGGCCTGCGTCCGAAACGCCGGCCGACACGGCACTGACCTCGATTACGCACACAGCTATCGTCCTGAGCACCTGAGCAGAAGAGGCGCGCCATGCGCACAGGTATGGCGCGCTCCCGTAGGGGCGCAGCAGGCGGCTATTGCTCCGGCCGGGGTACCGGCTCCTCCGGAGGCTGCTGCATCGGCACCTCCTCGGGAAAGTCCTCGGGAATCTGGCTCTCACGGTCGGGCGGAGCTTCCTGTGGCTCCGGTCGCTGGGCATACGAGTGGGCGTGCATGACAGAACCTCCTGAGCATTGGCAGTCCCTATTGGGCTGCGCCCGGGACTGGGAGGTTCGCTTTTTCTACCCGCCGCTTTTCACTCGCAACAGCAGTGCCAGCAACTGATCGCGATCGAACGGCTTGGGCAGGCTCAGCAACGAGTCGGCCAGGGTATCCACCCGTCCGGCGTAGCCAGTGGTAAGCACGCAGGTCAGCTCTGGATAGGACTGGCGCGCCTGCTGTATCAGCAGCATGCCGTCCATGTCCGGCATGGCGAAGTCGGTGATCATCAAATCGAACGCCGATTGCTCCAGCAACTGCAGGGCCGCTCGCGCCGAGTCGGTTCGCGCCGCCATGCAGCCGAGGTCGGCCAATAACGCGCTGGTGCCGGCCAGGACCAGCGCATCGTCATCCACCACCAGCACTCGCAGCGCCAATGGTTCGTTCGGTTCGGCCCGCACGACCGTTTGCGGGTCCTCCGCCACCTCCAGCCCCGCCTTCGGCTTCACCGCCGGCAACCAGATTTCCGCCGTAGTGCCCTGCCCCGGCGTACTGCGCAGCAGCAGCGCTCCACCCTGCTGCTGCGCCAGGCCGTGGACGATGGACAACCCCAGCCCGGTGCCCTTGCCGGTGGGCTTGGTGGTGAAGAAAGGCTCGGCGGCGCGACGCAGGGTATCCTCGTCCATGCCCTGTCCCGAGTCGGTCACAGCCAGGCACACGTACTCCCCCGGCGCCAGCTTGCCGCTCTGCTGCGGCCCGACGAGGGCGTTGCGTGCCGAAAAGGTGATGCGGCCACCGCCTGGCATGGCGTCCCGAGCGTTGGTGGCCAGGTTGATGATCGCCAGCTCCAGCTGGTTCTGGTCGCTCATCACGCAGTCCAGCTGAAGCGGAAAGCGGGTCTCCAGGCTGATGGTCGGGCCCAGGGAGCTGACCAGCAGTTCGCTCATGTCCTGCAGCAGCGCCGGCAGTTCGATCGGCTGCGGGAACAGCCGCTGCTTGCGGGCGAACGCCAGCATCCGCTGCGTCAGCTGGGCGCCACGGCGAGTCGCCTCCAGGGCATTGCGCCAGATGGTCTGGATCTTCTCATTATCCTTCGGTAACTGCCGTTCGAGCAGTTGAAGACCGCCGAGGATCACCGTCAGCAGGTTATTAAAGTCGTGGGCGACGCCACCGGTAAGCTGGCCCAGGGACTCCATCTTCTGCGACTGGATCAGCTCATCGCGAGCGCGCTCCAGCTCTTCCTGGGCGCGGCGCTTGTCGGTGATGTCGCGGGTGATCTTGGCATACCCCAGCAGCTTGCCGGTGTCGTCGAACACCGGATCAATGACGATATTGGCCCAGAAGCGCGAGCCGTCCTTGCGCATCTGCAAGCGCTCTTCCTCGTAGCGCCCCTCGGCCAGTGCAGTATCCAGGCTGGCCCGCGGGACGCCGGCCTGGCGGTCCTCGTCGCAGTAGAAACAATCGAAGCGGCGGCCGATGATTTCCTCCGGATGGTAGCCCTTGATTCGTTCGGCTCCGGAGTTCCAGCTGGTGACATTGCCCTCGGCATCGAGCATGTACAGGGCATAGTCGGTCACGCCATTGACCAGCAGGCGGAACTGCTGCTCGCTGCGCCGCAGGGCCAGCTCCGTCTCATGCTGTTCGGTGCGGTCACGGGTGATCTTGGCAAAGCCCAGCAACTCGCCTTCGCTGCTGCGGATGGCGTCGATCACGACGTGGGCCCAGAACGAACTGCCATCGCGGTGCAGGCGCCAACCTTCGCTCTCGTAACGGCCGACCCGCGCCGCTTCGCCCAGTGCCCGCTCGGGCAGGCCGGCCTCGCGATCAGTGGGCGTATAGAACCGCGAGAAATGCTCGCCGAGGATTTCATCGGCGGCGTAGCCCTTCAGCCGCTGAGCACCGGAGCTCCAGCTACTGACCCGACCATCGGGGTCGAGCATATAGATGGCATAGTCGGTTACCGCCTCGACCAGTAGGCGGTAGCGTGCGTCTTCGACGAGTTGGGCGGTGCTGGCAGTCTTTTCGGGCATGAAATCTGCTCTCTTGGCTCATTGGAGCAAAGCATAGGCTCAGGCACGTCACTTCGAATGCCGCCGGACGGCGCTCAATCCAACGGCAGGTAGACGCAGAACTCCGCCCCCTGCCCCGGCTCGCTGCGCACCTCGATGCGGCCGCCGTGGGCCTGGACGATCTGTTCGGAAATGAAGAGCCCAAGCCCCAATCCGGCGACGCGGGTTGCGCCGGCGCCGCGCTCGAACTGCTGGAAGATGCGACGCTGCTCCTCGGCGCTGATGCCATCGCCGTGGTCGCGTACGCAAAGCTGTGCCTGGCCCTCGTATACCGCAACCGTCACCTCGACCGGCTGGCCGGGGCCATAACGCAGGGCATTGCTGACCAGATTGCTGATCACCTGCTCGATACGGTACGTGTCCCACACACCCTCTACCCGCTCCAGCGCGCTCAGGCTCAAATCGCAGCCGACAGCCTGGGCCTGGATGGCAAAATTGCCCAGCACGCGGCGGGCAATGTCGGCGAGATCAGCCGCTTCCGGGCGGATCGACAGCTTGCCGGTGCGAATGCGCGAGACGTCGAGCATGTCCTCGATCAGCCGGGTCAGGCCGACCAGTTGTCGCTCGTCGCGCTCGAAGAGCACACCCAGGCGATCCTGGGCGAAGTGCTCCAGCTTGCCCTTGGCCAGCTGCAACCGGCGCAGCTGGGTATCCAGCATCAGACCATTGAGCGGCGTGCGCAGCTCGTGGGAGACGATGGACATGAAGTCATCGCGCATCTTCACCGCGCGCTGCAGCTCCACCTGGGTCTCGCGCAGCTCCGCAAGCAGCGCGTCCTGTTCGGCACGTGCCTGCTCCAGTACTTTGCGCTGGCGGTAGAGGTCGACGAAGACGTTCACCTTGCTGCGCACCGCGTGGTTGTCCAGCGGCTTGTAGAGGAAGTCCACCGCGCCGCTTTCATAGCCCTTGAACGCGTAATTCAGCTCGCGCCCGGCGGCAGTGACGAAGACGATGGGAATGTTCTTGGTGCGCTCGGTGCCCCGCATCAGCTCGGCCAGGGCGAAGCCGTCCATGCCGGGCATCTGCACGTCCAGCAGCGCCAGGGCGAACTCATGTTCCAGCAGCAGCGACAGCGCCTCGTCCGCCGAGGAGGCCTTGAACACCTCACGGCCCTCGCCCTTGATCAACGCTTCCAGTGCCAGCAGATTCTCCGGCAGGTCGTCGACGATCAGCAGTTTGCTTCCCTGGTTACGCAGCATGTCGGGGGCCCATTCGGAGCAGGAGCGCGTGAATCTCGCGCAAAGGGAGAATGTAGTCCGGGGCGTGCAGTGCAATGGCCGCTTCCGGCATGGTGGACACGGCGGCTTCGGCCGGGTCCTGGACGATGCTGAGACCGCCCTCGCGGTGGATGTGCGCAAGGCCTTCGGCGCCATCCTGGTTGGCGCCGGTCAGCAGGATGCCGGCCAGCGCGCCGCGGTAGGCATCCGCCGCCGAGTCGAAGAGGATGTCGATCGAGGGCCGGGAGAAGTTCCGCGGCGCCTCGCGGCTCAGGGCAAAGGTGAAATCCCGCTCGATGGACAGGTGGTAACCCGCCGCGGCGAAGTACAGCGTGCCCGCCTCAATCGGTGCCTTGTCGTGTGCCTCGCGCACCGGAATCTCCAGGCGCCGGGCGAACAGCTCGACCAATTGGCTCTCGTGGCTCTCGGGCAAGTGCAGAACCACCACCATGGGTAGGGCAAAGTCCGCCGGCAACCCGTCAAACAACTGGAACAAGGCATCCACGCCGCCCGCGGAGGCACCGATGACCACGGCCCGCACAGCTCGTTGCGTGTTCATCGCTTGCGGAACACCCGTTCGCGGCGGTTCACCACCTCGAACTCCGAGGCGAAGTCGGTGAAGTCCAGGCTTTCCTTGCTGCCCAGGCCGAGGAAGCCGCGGTGGCACAGCGATTCGTGGAACAGGCCGATGGCGCGGTTCTGCAACTGCCGGTTGAAATAGATCAGCACGTTGCGGCAGGAAATCAGGTGCGTCTCGGAGAACACGCTGTCGGTCGCCAGGCTGTGGTCGGCGAAGGTCACGTTGGCCCGCAGCATCTTGTCGAACAGCGCGCCGTCGTAGGCCGCCGTGTAGTAGTCCGAGAGCGAGCCCTTGCCGCCGGCGGCGCGATAGTTCGCGCTGGCCTGCGCCAGGTCGTCCACTGAGTAGATACCCCGCCGCGCCTGCTCCAGCGAGCGCGGATTGATGTCGGTGGCGTAGATCAGCGTGCGCTCCAGCAGCCCCTCTTCATGCAGGAGGATGGCCAGCGAATGGACCTCCTCACCCGTGCTGCAACCGGCCACCCACAGGCGCAGCGACGGATAGGTGCGCAGCACCGGCACCACCTCCTGGCGCAGCGCGAGGAAGTAGCTGGGGTCGCGGAACATCTCGCTCACCGAGATGGTGAGGTACTGCAGCAGCTCGTGGAATGCATGCGGGTCGTGCAGGATGCGCTCCTGCAACGCCGAGATACTGCGGCACTCGAACAGTTGGGTGGCATGCAGCACCCGGCGCTTGAGCGAGGTGCCGGAGTAGTCCCGGAAGTCGTAGCTGTACTTCAGGTAGATCGCCTCGATGAGGAGGCGCAGCTCGATGTCCTGGCTGCGATCAGGCATGTCAGATGCGCTCCAGCTTCGGTAACCAGACACGGATCAGGGAGAACAGACGGTCGAGGTCGATGGGCTTGGCCAGGTAGTCGTTGGCGCCGGCGCGCAGGCACAGCTCGTGGTCGTCCTTCATCGCCTTGGCGGTCACGGCGAGGATCGGCAGCTTCTTCCAGCGCGCGTCCTGGCGGATCAGGCGCGTCGCTTCGTAGCCGTCCATCTCCGGCATCATCACGTCCATCAGCACCAGGTCGATGTCGCCGACCTCAGCGAGTTTCTCGATGGCCTCGCGGCCGTTGCGCGCCACTTCCACGCGGGCGCCCTTGTGCTCCAGGGCACTGGTGAGGGCGAAGATATTGCGCACGTCGTCGTCCACCAACAGGATGCGCCGCTCCTCGAAGGCCCGGTCGCGATTGCGCGAGGTGCGCAGCATGCGCTGGCGCTCGCTGGAGAGTTGCGACTCGACCTTGTGCAGGAACAGCGTCACCTCGTCCAGCAGGCGCTCTGGCGAGCGCGCGCCCTTGATGATGATCGAGCGCGAGTACTTGAGCAGCTCGGCCTCCTCGTCGCGGGTCAGGTTGCGCCCGGTGTAGACGATCACCGGCGGGAAGGAGCAGATGTCCTCCTCGCCCATGCGCCGCAGCAACTCGTTGCCCTGCATGTCCGGCAGCTTCAGGTCGATGATCATGCAGTCGTAGATGTTCCTGCGCAGCAGCTCCAGGGCCTGCTCGCCCTGCTCCACCGCGGTGATCTCGATGTCGTCGTCGCCGATCAGTCGCGAGACGCTGTCGCGCTGCAGCGGGTCGTCCTCCACCAGCAGGATGCGCTTGACCTCCTGGGTCAGCTTCGCCTCCAGCTTGCCGAACACCTCGCGCAGTTGCTCGCGGGTGGTGGGTTTGAGGGCATAGCCGATGGCGCCCAGGTGCAGGGCCGCTTCGCTGCGATCCTCCACGGACACCACGTGCACCGGCACATGGCGGGTACGCGGGTTGGCCTTCAGGCGTTGCAGCACGGCGAGGCCGGATTCGTCGGGCAGGTGCATGTCCAGCAGGATGGCGTCGGGACCGTGCTCGTCGGCCAGGCGCAGGCCCTCCTCGGCGCCCATCGCCACCAGGCAGCGATAGCCCAGCTCGTGGGCCAGGTCGTAGAGGATGCGGGCGAATTTCGGTTCGTCCTCCACCACCAGCACGCAGCGCTGACCGATATTGAGCTGCTCGCGGTCATCGGCAAAGGCAGCGGCGACGGGCGCATGGACCACCGGCGGGGTCATCGGGACTGGCGCTGCGGGGACGACCGGCGCGGGTGTGCTGGCCACATCGGTTTCGACCGGCGCCTCGTAGTTCAACGGCAGCAACAGGCTGAACACGCTGCCTTCGCCCGGTTGGCTGCTGACGATGATGCTGCCGCCCAGCAGGTGCGCCAGGTCGCGGGAAATCGACAGGCCCAGGCCGGTGCCGCCGTAACGGCGGGTGGTGGCGCCGTCCGCCTGCTGGAAGGCCTCGAAGATGCGCTGCAGCTGGTCTTCGGCGATGCCAATGCCGCTATCGCGCACGTCGAAGCGCAGCCCCTCGGGCGCGGCGCTGACACGCAGCGAGACTTCGCCGGCATCGGTGAACTTGAAGGCGTTGGACAGCAGGTTCTTGAGGATCTGCTCGACCCGCTGACGGTCGCTGAACAGCAGTGCCGGAGTATCTTCGGCGACTTCGGCGACGAAGCGCAGGCCCTTGTCGTCGGCCTGCGGGCGGAACAGCCCCTCCACCGCTTCGACCAGGCGTCGCACGCTGGCATTCTCCGGGCGCACCTCCAGCTTGCCGGCCTCGACCTTGGAGATGTCGAGGATGTCATTGATCAGGTTGAGCAGGTCATTGCCGGCGCCATAGATCGACTCGGCGAACTTCACCTGCTCGTCGTTGAGATTGCCGTCCTCATTGTCCGCCAGCAGGCGCGCCAGGATCAGCGAGCTGTTGAGCGGGGTGCGCAGCTCGTGGGACATGTTGGCGAGGAACTCTGACTTGTAGCGGCTGGCGCGCTGCAATTCGTCGGCACGCCGCTGCAGGTCCAGGCGTGCCTGGTTCAGCTCGGTGTTCTTGCCATCGAGGTCATCGCGCTGCGCGGCCAGCTCCTGGGCCTGCTCGGCGAGGCGCTCGTTGGTCTGCTCCAGCTCGGCCTGTTGCGCCTCGAGGTGCGCCTGGGACTCCTTGAGCACCCGCGACTGTTCTTCCAGCTCCTCGTTAGCCGTCTTCAGCTCTTCCTGCTGGACTTGCAGCTCTTCATTGAGCTGCTGGGTCTCCGCCAGTAGATCCTGCTGGCGCTGGCGGTACTGAGCCGAGGCGATGGCGCTCCCCAGGGGCTCGGCGACGTTCTGCAGGAAGGCCTGGTCGCGCTCCTCCAACTGGCGCAGAAAACCCAGCTCCAATACACCGACAACGCCGCCATCGTTAAGCAGCGGCAGCATCGCCACGCTCACCGGCTGGCCATTGCCCAATGCCGAATTGACCTTCAGGTAATCCGGCGGCAGGCCGTCTACCATACGCAGCTTGCGCTGACGAGCGGTTTGGGCGATCAGGCTTTCGCCCGGGGCGAAATAGTCCTCGCCCAGCGCATGGGCGGCGAACCCGAAGGTGCCGGTCAAGCGCAGCCCGCCGTGATCATCACGCACGTACAGCGCCCCCACCGGGGACGCGACGAATTCACCCAGGAAGTCCATCAGACTGCGTCCCAGATTCGGCAGCGACTGCTGACCGATCAGTTGCTCGCCCAGACGACTCTGACCGTCGCGCAGCCAGGCTTGACGCTGCAGTTGTTCGTTGTGCAGCACCTGGCGACGCAGGGATTCGGCGTAGGAATCGGACAGGCTGACCAACTGCCGGCGCCCGAAGTACGCCAGCAGCGTGCCGACCACGATGCTGAACACCAGGTACAGTACAACCACCCCGGTCGACAGGCTGGTGGCGAACTGGTTGCGGTCGTGGCGCAGTTGCTGCTCGGTGTTGATCAACGAGGCGTACTGGGCGCGGATCGCGTCCATCATGCTCTTGCCGCGCCCGGCCTTGATCGCGTCGGAGGTATCCTCGCCCTGGCGGCGCTGCTCGATCATCTGCTGGGCGAAGGTCATCCACTCGCCCTGCATCGAGGTCAGGCGCGAGACCCGCTCGACCTGTGGCGGGTTGTCGGCGACCAGCTCCGAGAGGCTCTTCAGCCCGGCGTTGATCCGTGGCCGTGCCTGTTCCAGCGGTTCGAGGAAGCGCGGATCGCCCGTGATCAGGAAGCCGCGCAGGCCGCTCTCCTGGTCGACGCTCAGCCGCTGCATCTCGTTGGCGCTGGAGATCACCCGGTCGGTGTGCTCGACCCAACCGAGCACATTCAGCATGTACAGGATCAGCCCGATGAACAGCACCGCGCCCAACAGGCAGATGCCCAACGGCAGGGCCATGTTGCGCGCAAGGATGCGGCGGAAGGCGCTTTCGTCGGCGACGGGTTTCTGGTTCATACAGACGAATTCCCTGTTGGCTGCCCTTCCTGGATGCGGTCCGCCACCGGGGTGGCGCCTGCGACAGAGGCCAGGTAAGTACTTGAAGTTATTGTAAGAACATTCGTAAAACAGCAGAAATAATAACGCGAAGAGTTGTAGGCTACCTACCCAGCTGGCGAATTGACACGCGTTCTTGTGGGACGTTCGATCTATTTTCGACAGGGCTCGCCGCCGGAGCGCAAAAAAGTGGAATTTTCTTCCGCCGGGCGTTTCCAACCCCTGATAGGGAATTGTTGATCAACACTGTACGAAGGATCAGACGCAGGGTCTGCTCGATGCCAAGCTCTCCCGGGGAAACCTCAAGGTCACCCGCGCCGTTCACCGGTGACCTCCTCAACAGCAGCGCCATGGCGCCGCTGATCCGCCAGCACGACTGGGCGGCAACGCCGCTCGGCCCGATGGACCAGTGGCCGGCCACGCTCAAGGGCATCCTCGAGGTAGGCCTCAACTCGCGCCTGCCGGTGTGCATCTACTGGGGCCCGGAATTCGTCCTGCTGTACAACGACGCCTGGAGCGTCATACCCGGCGACAAGCACCCCGCCTGCCTGGGGCAGCCGGCGCGGGTCGCCTGGTCGGACATCTGGTCGATCCTCGACCCCATGTACAACGGCATCCTGCAGACCGGTGTCGCCGCCCATGAGGAAGACCGCCTGCTGCCCATGGTGCGTTTCGGCTATGTCGAAGAAGCCTACTTCACCTACAACGTCAGCCCTATCTTCGGGCCGGACGGCAAGCCCGTCGGCCTGTTCAATACCGCCGTGGAGACCACCGGCAACGTCATCCAGCAACGCCGTCAGCGCCTGTTGACCCGCCTCGCCGAGCGTCTTGGCCAGGCCGATGAGATCACCCAGGTCTGCGCCCAGGCCCTTGCCCTGCTCGCCGAAGCCGCCCATGACGTGCCGTTCTGCCTGCTCTACCACGCCGGCACTCTGCTCGGCGCCTGCGGCACCGATGCCAGCGACCGCTTCGTCCCGGCGCGGCTGACGGCCGACGATGACCCGCTGCACCTGTTCAACGGCCTGCAGCAGCCGCACCAGTCGCCGCTGGGCAGTCAGTACGCGCGCGCGTTCGCGCCCTGGCCGGAAGTGCTCGACAGCACCTACGCCACCCCCTTGGACGGCCATGCCGACAGCCTTGCGGTGTTCGGCATCAGCCCGCGCCGGCGGCTGGACGAAAGCTACGCCAGCTTCTTCAACGATCTGGCCGCCCTGCTCGGCCATGCCCTGGCCGCTGCCCGCCAGCGCGCCGAGGAGCGGCGGATCAAGGAAGCGGTGCAGGAGGAAGCGCGCCAACGCACCCAGGAGCGCGACCGCGTGTGGGCCATGAGCCAGGACCTGCTCTGCGTGCTCGATCACCGGGGCGTGCTGCGCAGTGTCAACCCGGCGTGGAGCAGCCTGCTGGGCTGGAGTGAAGAGCAGCTCAGCGGCCGCAACAGCGAGGAGCTCGTGCATCCCGACGACCTGGCGTCCAGCATCGGCACCCGCGCCACCCTCGCCCGCGGCGAGCGCCTGCAGCACTTCGAGAACCGCATGCGCCACGCCGATGGCAGCTACCGCTGGATTTCCTGGCATGCCAGCGAAGACAACGGTCTGATCTACGGCTGCGGCCGCGACGTCACCGAACAACGTCGCGCCGCTGAACTGCTCGAACAGGCGCAGTCCGCCCTGGCCAATGCCCAGCGCATGGAGGCGGTCGGCCAGCTCACCGGCGGCATCGCCCACGACTTCAACAACCTGCTGGCGAGCATCCGCTTCAGCCTCGACCTGATCACCCGCCGCGCGCCGGCCAGCGCTCAACCCGAGCTTGACCACATCCTGCATGCCGCCACCCAGGCCACCGAGCGCGCCGCCGAGCTGACCCACAACCTGCTCGCCTTCGCGCGCCGCCAGGCGCTGGCCATGCACCCGGTGGACCTCGGCCAGCAGTTGCGCCAGTGGCAGGACGAACTGAGCGAGCGCGCCGGCCCGGATGTCGCAGTGGAGCTGAGCCTGAAAGAGACGCACAGCGTGCTGACCGACCGCGACCAGTTGCACAAGGCCATGCTCCACCTCGTGGACAATGCCCGCGACGCCATGCCGGGCGGCGGACGCCTGGACATCGTCCTGCAGCGGCACACGTTCAGCAGTGGCGACCATGACCTGCCGGCCGGCGACTACCTCGCCCTCGCCCTGCAGGACAATGGCCTGGGCATGAGCGAAGCGACCCGCACCCACGTTTTCGACCCCTTCTTCACCACCAAGGGCATCGGCCCCAACAGTGGCCTGGGCCTGTCGATGGTCTACGGCTTCATCAAACAGTCCGGCGGGCATATCCGCCTGCGCAGCGAGCCCGGCCAGGGCACCTGCGTCACACTCTATTTCCCGAGAGGCTCCACCGTGGTCGACATCCCCCAGATTCCTGCAACTCCCGCCGCAACCGCCAACCAGCAACTCTGTGTCCTGGTCGTCGAAGACAACGACCTGGTACGCATGCTCACCGTGGAGGTACTGGAGGAAATCGGCTATCAGGTGCTGCAGGCCGAGGATGCCGAAGAGGCGCTGCCGGTCCTGCAGGGCGACACTGCCATCGACCTGCTGCTCACCGATGTCGGCCTGCCGGGCATGAATGGCGAAGAGCTGGCCGCCGCCGCGCGGGAGGCCCGACCGGAGCTACCGATCCTGTTCGCCACCGGCTTCGCCGAGATCGTCCACATCGACGGCAGCGAGCTGGCCACGCGCATGTCGATGATCGCCAAACCCTTCTCCATCGACGCGCTGCGCGACAAGGTCAACGGCATGCTGGGGCGCAAGGACGGTTGAGTTCAGTTGCTGAGCAAAAGGCTCAGCGCCGCGCGGAGCTTGCCCGGCTTCACCGGTTTGTTCAGCAGCGGCATGCCCAGCCTTTGCAGGGCGCGGCGGCAGTCGTCGCTGCGGTCGGCGGTGATCATCACCGCCGGCAGTTCACGCTGGAAATACTCGCGCAACCCGCGTACCGCCTCGCAGCCGGTGCCTCCATGGTCGAGGTGGTAGTCGGCCAGGATCACCTCCGGCGCCTTGCCATCCAGCGCCTTCAGCGCTTCCTCGTAGTTCGTCGCCGACAGCACCTGGCACCCCCACTGCCCAAGCAACGCGGCCATGCTGGCGAGGATTGCCTCTTCGTTGTCGATGACCAGCAGGCGCCGTCCCGGCAGCGGGTCGCCGGTGACCGGACGCGGGCCGCTCTCGACCCGGCCCGGGTGCTGCAGGTCGCGCGCGAGCGGCACTTCGATGGCAAACACCGAACCACGCCCAGGCACCGAGCGTACCTGCACGCGACAACCAAGGATGCCGGCGATGCGATCGACAATGGCCAGCCCCAGCCCGACCCCCCTGCGGTTCGCCGCGCGGCCGGCATCGAGCTGGTTGAATTCGAGGAAGATCGCTTGCAGCTGGTCCGCCGGAATCCCGCGCCCGGTGTCCCAGACTTCCAGACGCAGGTTATCGCCGCGTCGACGCGCCGCCAGCATCACGCTGCCCCGCTCGGTGTAGCGGCAGGCGTTGCTGAGAAGGTTGCGCAGGATACGTGACAGCAGGCGGTGATCAGTGCGCACGGCCACCACGGGAATCCGTGAGCGCAGGCGCAGGCCGGCGGCTCGCGCCACCTCGTCGAATTCGGAAACCAATGGGCCGAGCAGCTCGCCCAGCGGGTAAACGTCCAGGTCCGGGCGGATCGCGCTCTGGTCCAGCCGGGCAATCTCCAGCAGATCAGTGAGCAGATCCTCGGCACCTTCCAGCGCCTGGTGCGTGCGCTCCACCAGCACCTGCTCGGCGTTTGGCAGCTTGCGTTCGCGCAGAGTGGAGACCAGCAGACGCGCGGCATTGAGCGGTTGCAGCAGATCGTGGCTGGCGGCGGCCAGGTACTTGTCCTTGCTGTTGTTGGCCGCCTCGGCGGCGTCGCGCGCCTCGCGCAACTGCTGGTTCAGGCCTTCCAGCTCGCGGGTGCGTGCGGCGACGCGCTGCTCCAGTTCCTCGTTGAGGCTCTGCAGGCGCTGCTGGGCCTGGACGCGTTCGGTGATGTCGGCGACGAAGCCTTCCACCAGTCCTTCTTCATCGGGCTTGATCAGCAGGTTCATCAGCACGATGACGTGGCTACCATCGCGGCGACGCAGGCGCGTCTCATAACCGAACAGGCCATCGCGCTCGCGCAACAGCGTCAGGATGCGGCGCATCTCCGCTTCGCCCTCGACGAACAGCTGGCTGGCCATGTCCGGGAGGCTCCACAACACCTGCTGCGGATCGTCGTAGCCGAGCATCCGCGCCAGCGCCGGGTTGGCGGCGCGCAGGCCCTGGCTCAGGCTGGCCTGGAAGATGCCGTGGACGGCGTGCTCGAACAGCCATTTGTAGCGGTTGCGCTCGGTTTCCAGCTCGTCCAGGCGCGCCACCAGTTCCGGGTAATGGCTCTTGCGTGCGGAATGGCTGCCCAGCCCGAGCAACCCGGCCAGGGCTTGTTGTTGCTGCTCGTCAGAGGGCCTCGCCATATACCACCTCGACATCGCGCAGGCTGGATTCGCGAGGATTGGTGAGGATGCACGGGTCCTGCATGGCATGGCGCGAGAGGAACGGAATATCCGAACTGCCAACGCCATGCAGGCCGAGGCTTTCGTGGAAGCCCACGGCGTTCTTCAGGGCGATCAGGTGTTCCACCAGGCGCTGGCGGATCTGTGCGTGGTTCATGCCGCGGCAGTCGATGCCGAAGGTCTCGGCAATCACCTTGAAGCGCTCGGGAGCGGCGCTGTAGTTGAAGGCCACCACGTGTTCCACCAGCACGGCATTGCACAGCCCGTGCGGCAGGTCGAGGTAGCCGCCCAGGCTATGGGACATGGCGTGCACCGCGCCGAGGATCGCGTTGGAGAACGCCAGCCCGGCCTGCATGCTGCCCAGCATGATCTTCTCGCGCAGGACGATGTCCGCCGGATTGGCGATCATCTGCACCAGATTACCGTTGATCAGCCGCATCGCCTCCAGCGCGTGGGGGTCGGTGAGGGGGCCATGGCCGGTGGAGACGAAGGCCTCGATGGCATGCACCAGGGCGTCGATGCCGGTACAGGCAGAGAGGAACGGGTCCATGGTCAGGGTGGTTTCCGGGTCGATCAGCGACACGTCGGGCACCACTGCCTTGCTGACGATGGAGAACTTCATCCGCTCGTCCTGGTTGGAGATGATCACGAACTGCGAGACGTCCGCCGAGGTGCCGGCGGTAGTGGGAATCAGGATCAGCGGCGGGCTGGGCACACGCAGGGTGTCCACGCCCTCGAACTCGAGGATATTGCGGCCGTGGGCGGCGACGATGCCAATGCCCTTGGCGCAGTCCATCGGGCTGCCGCCGCCGACCGCGACTATCACGTTGCAGCCTTCGCTGCGGTAGACCTCGGCGCCGCGCATCACTTCTTCGACACGCGGATTGGGCGAGACCTCGGTGTAGCGGCAGAAGGGAATGTCCTGGGCGGCCAGGCTGGCTTCGATATCGGCGACCCAGCCGGCGGCAACCACGCCCGGGTCTGACACCACCAGCACCTTGCGGGCGCCGAAGGTTTTCACGTAATTGGCGACATTGTGCCGGCATCCGGCACCGAAAATGATCTCTGGCGAGACGAATTTGCGCAGCTGGCTGAGCTCGTGGGACATCGGGGGCTCTGTCGTTATTGTTATGGGATATTTCCGGCAGCCTACTGTATCCGTCAGGTATTGCAATGCGACCTTGGCAGACGATTCAGACGTCCAGTAGCGCCTGGTAAAAGCGCCACTCGGCCTCCAGCGCGTGGGCGAGGTTGGCGGCCTGGCGGAACCCATGACGTTCTCCGGCATAGCGGTGCACCGCCACCGGCAGGCCGCGCCGACGCAGCGACTCGACCATGGCATCGGTCTGCGCCGGCACCACCACCGCGTCCAGTTCACCCTGGAAGAAGATCACCGGTGCCTTGATCTGCCCGGCCAGCAGCACCGGGGTGCGCTCGCGGTAACGCCCGGCGTCCTGCTGCGGATCGCCGATCAGCCAGTCCAGGTAGTCCGCCTCGAACTTGTGGGTCACCCGCGCCAGTGCCTGCGGATCGCTGACGCCATACAGGCTGGCGCCCCCGCGCAGTCCCTCCAGCCGCGCCAGCGCCATCAGTGCGCTATAGCCGCCGGCACTGGCGCCACGCACGAAGACACGCTGGCGATCGATGCGCCCGGCGTTGCCGAGGTAATCCAATGCTGCGCCAATGTCTTCCACTTCCACCCGGCCCCAGCCCAGGTGCAGGCGTTCGCGATAGGCACGGCCGTAGCCGCTGCTGCCGCGATAGTTGATATCCGCGACGGCAAAGCCGCGGCGTGTCCAGAACTGGATGCGCCCGTCGAACACCGGGTAGCTGGCCGAGGTCGGCCCGCCATGCAAGAAGACCACCAGCGGAGGCGTTTCCGGGTTGCCGTGGGCTGGATAGAAGAAACCGTGACCACATTCGTCTTCGCCCACCGGGTAATGGAAGGCCTCGCCACGGGACAGCTCTGCCTCGGGTAGCGGCTTCTCACCACCGGATAACACCTGGGTGGAGCCATCCACCCGGCGGATGGCCAGCAGCGTCGGCAAGCGATCCGGTGCGGCGGCGATGCAATAGAAGTGGAGCTCATCCGCCGCCAGCGCGCGAAAACGGCTGTACTCCGGCGCGAGCCGGCGCTCGCCACCGCGTGCGTCGTAAAGCACCAGCACGCCGCGTCCTTCTTCGTAGCGCGTCGCCAGCAGTTGCCCACGCGACAACGGCAGGAAGGTGTGCCCGCCCAGTTGCCAGGGCGCGCCGGCGTGATCGGCGGCGGCGCACGGCAAGGCACCCAGTACCTCGTGGTACGGCTGCCAGTAGCCGGCACAGTCGCTCAGCCAGTGCAGGCGCCCATCCTCGGCAAAGCGCGGCTGCTGGATGGACTCGTGGCGGGCCTGCCCGGCCAGGCAGCGCTCTTCGCCGGCGAAGGACTCGCACAGGCGGGTGCGCGTCCAGGGCTGGTGCGGGCGATCCCACTCCACCCAGGCGATACGCTCGCCATTGCGCTCCGCCACCGGCGATGCGTAGAAGTCCGCGCCGAAGGCCATCACCCGGCGCCGGCCATCGGCGTCGAGACGAACAATACGATGGCTCACCCCGGCGCTACCGTTCTCCTCTTCCACCGCCAGGAGTGCATTCCATGCCGGAACGAAGTGGAGGTCGCCGTAGCGGCAATCTTCGCGGTGGGTAATCGGCCTTGGCGTGCCGCCCAGGCGCAACCAGTACACCTGCTGGTCGCCCTCCTCCACCCAGGCTACGCCGTCGGCAGTTGGGCAGCAGGAGCCGCCGCCGTACTCGTAGACGCGACTGCGTACCGAAGCGCCCGGTGGCGTCAGTTCGCGGCTCTGTCCTTCGCGGCGCAGGAACAGGCGGCAACGCGCACTGACAGGGTCGAACGCGGCCCACAGCAATCCGCCGTGGGCCACGTGCAGCTCGGCAAAGTCCCCCGCGGCGGCTACCGCGCGCTCGGCGCTCCAGTCGCTGTCGTGCATCCTCAGGCCTTGCAGATCAGCTGCGAGGCCCGCTCGTTGCGCAGGGTCAGCGCGCTGAGTGGCATGGCGGCGGTTTCCGCCTCGCGGCGGGCATCGAGGATGATCCCGTGGCGGGCAGACTTGGCGCACACCGGATCGGTGGCTTCGGCATCGCCGGTAAGCAGGAAGGCCTGGCAGCGGCAGCCACCGAAGTCGCGTTCCTTCTCGTCGCAGGACCGGCACGGCTCGGGCATCCACGCATCACCGCGGAAGCGGTTGAAGCCGAATGACTCGTACCAGATGTGCTGCAGGCTGTGCTCGCGCACGTTGGGGAACTTGACCGGCAGTTGTCGCGCGCTGTGGCACGGCAGCGCGGTGCCGTCCGGAGTGACGTCGAGGAACACGCTGCCCCAGCCGCCCATGCAGGCCTTGGGGCGCTCCTCGTAGTAGTCCGGCACCACGAAGATCAGCTTGCACGGGTTGCCGGCGGCGGCCAGGCGCTCGCGGTATTCGGCGGTGACGCGTTCGGCCCGCTGCAGCTGTTCGCGGGTCGGCAGCAGGCCGGCGCGGTTCAGCTCGGCCCAGCCGTAGAACTGGCAGGTGGCGAGCTCGACGAAGTCCGCCTCCAGCTCGATGCACAGCTCGATGATGCGGTCGATGCTGTCGATGTTGTGCCGGTGGGTGACGAAGTTCAGCACCATCGGGTAGCCGTGGGCCTTTACCGCGCGGGCCATGGCGAGCTTCTGGGCGAACGCCTTGCGCGAGCCGGCGAGCAGGTTGTTCACCTCCTCGTCGGCGGCCTGGAAGCTGATCTGGATATGGTCGAGCCCGGCGTCGGCGAACTCCTTCAGGCGCTTCTCGTTGAGGCCGATGCCGGAGGTGATCAGGTTGGTGTAGAAACCCAGCCCACGCGCAGCGGCGATCAGCTCGGCGAGGTCCTGGCGCACCAGCGGCTCGCCGCCGGAAAAGCCCAGCTGCGCCGCGCCCATCTCGCGGGCCTGGCGGAACACCTCGATCCACTGCGCGGTGCTCAGCTCTTCGCCGCCCCTGGCGAAGTCCAGCGGGTTGGAACAGTACGGGCACTGCAGCGGGCAACGGTAGGTCAGCTCGGCCAGCAGCCAGAGCGGTGGCCCTACCGGCGCCTCAGCGCAGTTCGATCCAGAATTGCGCATGGGCCACCTCGAGGAATGCCAGGATGTCTTCGTCGATGCCCGGCACGCCGGGGAAATCGGCACGCAGACCATCGATGATGCCGGCGACGTCGGCCTGCCCGTCGACCCGACCGAGAATCGCCCCGGCGCTGTCGTTGAGCTTCACCATCCCTTCAGGATAGAGCAGCACGTGGCAACCCTGGGCCGGCTCGAACTGCAGGCGGAAACCCCGGCGCAGCGCCGGGATGCTGTCCAGCGAAGGCAGACTCATCACAGCAACCCCCTGTGCCATACGCGCTCGGCCGTTACCGTGTGGTACGGCGGGCGCTGCAGTTCATAGGCCATGCTCATGGCGTCGAGCATGCTCCAGAGCACATCGAGCTTGAATTGCAGGATTTCCAGCATGCGCTCCTGGGCCTCGCGGGTGCGGTAGTGCTCCAGGGTGATGCGCAGGCCGTGCTCGACGTCGCGGCGCGCCTGCGACAGGCGCTTGCGGAAGTAGTCGTAGCCGCAGGCATCGATCCACGGGTAGTGCTGCGGCCAGCTGTCCAGGCGCGACTGGTGGATCTGCGGGGCGAACAGTTCGGTCAGCGAACTGCTGGCCGCTTCCTGCCAGCTGGCGCGGCGGGCGAAGTTGACGTAGGCGTCCACGGCGAAGCGCACGCCGGGCAGCACCAGTTCCTGGGACAGCACCTGCTGGCGGTCCAGCCCCACGGATTCGGCCAGGCGCAGCCAGGCCTCGATGCCACCCTCTTCGCCGGGCGCGCCGTCGTGGTCGAGGATGCGCTGCAGCCATTCGCGGCGTACGTCGCGGTCCGGGCAGTTGGCGAGGATCGCCGCATCCTTGAGCGGGATGTTCACCTGGTAGTAGAAGCGGTTCGCCACCCAGCCCTGGATCTGCTCACGGGTCGCGCGGCCTTCGTACATGGCCACGTGGTACGGGTGGAAGATGTGGTAGCAGGCGCCCCTGGCGCGCAGTGCCTGCTCGAATTCGGCGGGGCTCATGGCTTCGCGGGTCATCGCGAGGTTCCTTCTGGAAAAAGAGCCATCAAAGGAAAATCCCCATCCCGTCGAATGCCACCTCGATGCCGCGCGCGTCCAGTTCGGCGCGTTCGGGCGAGGCGATGTCGAGGATGGGATTGGTGTTGTTGATATGGATGAGCACCTTGCGCGGGCCGTCGATGCTATCCAGCACCTCGATCATGCCGCCAGGGCCGCTCTGGGCCAGGTGGCCCATCTCGCTGCCGAGCTTGTCGCCCACCTCGCAGACGCGCATTTCGTCGTCGCGCCAGAGCGTGCCGTCCACCAGCAGGCAGTCGGCACGGCGCATCCAGGCCAGCAAGCCGTCGTCCACCTGGCCCAGACCGGGCGCGTAGAACAGCTTGCCGCCGGTAGCGGTGTCTTCGACGAACAGGCCGATGTTGTCGCCCGGATGCGGGTTGCCCCGGTGCGGCGAGTACGGCGGTGCGCTGCTGCGCAGGGCGATGGCGGTGATGCGCAGGCCCGGGCAGGCCGGGATGACGAAGGGCTCGGCATCCAGCTCGATGAGGTTGTGCTTCAGCCCGCCGTTCCAGTGCGACAGCATGGGGAACAGCGGGAAGCCGGTGGACAGGTCCTGGTGGACCATCTCCGTACACCACACCTCGTGCGGGCAGCCTTCGCGCAGGCTGAGCAGGCCGGTGGTGTGGTCGATCTGGCTGTCCAGCAGGACGATGGCGGCAATCGCCGAATCGCGCAGGCGCCGCGCCGGCTGCAGGGCCGGGAAGGACGCCAGCTGGGCGCGGATATCGGGGGATGCGTTGCAGAGAATCCAGCTCTCGCCGTCGTCGGATAGCGCGATGGAGGATTGCGTGCGTGGCTGCGCGATCACGCTGCCGTCGCGTACACCGCGACAGTTGCGGCAATTGCAGTTCCACTGGGGAAAGCCGCCACCGGCGGCCGACCCGAGAATTCGGATGTGCATGACAGTGCCCCGTGGGCAGGGGCCCCGGCGGACCGGGGCGCAGTGGATCAGCGGTTGGCGAAGTACAGGGTCACTTCGAAGCCAAGGCGCAGGTCGGTGAAGCTAGGCTTGGTCCACATGGGTCTGTCCTCTTTCTTGTTGGAAGGCACCGGAAGAACCGGCAAGGTCGAGTTAAACACCAGGGTCAGGCTCCCCGAATGATACTTTCGAAGGAGATTCCCCCCTGATTTGGTAGCGGGCCGCGGCCAGAGAAAAAAAGAAAACGCGGCCGGAGCCGCGTTCGACGAAGGCCGTCACCCGTGGAATGGGTACGGAAGCGGACGGCCGCCCGATCGGGCGCGTCGACACAAGGGATGCCCGGTGGAGTGCCAGGCGGGGTACAGCGCAAAGGGCCGGCGGACCTGATGGGGGAAGGTCCGCCGGGTTATTGCAAGGGTTAGAAGAAGCCCAGCGGATTGATGTCGTAGCTCACCAGCAGGTTCTTGGTCTGCTGGTAGTGGTCGAGCATCATCTTGTGGGTTTCGCGGCCGACGCCGGACTTCTTGTAGCCGCCGAACGCGGCGTGGGCCGGGTACAGGTGGTAGCAGTTGGTCCACACGCGGCCGGACTGGATGCCACGCCCCATGCGCCAGGCGCGGTTGATGTCGCGGGTCCAGACGCCGGCGCCAAGGCCGAACTCGGTATCGTTGGCGATCGCCAGGGCTTCCGCCTCGTCCTTGAAGGTAGTCACGCCCACCACCGGGCCGAAGATTTCCTCCTGGAACACGCGCATGCCGTTGTGCCCCTTGAGCAGGGTCGGCTGGATGTAGTAACCGCTGGCCAGGTCGCCCTCCAGCCGCTCGCTGGAGCCGCCGGTGAGCAGCTCGGCGCCTTCGCTTTGGGCGATGTCGAGGTAAGAGAGGATCTTCTCGTACTGTTGCTGCGAAGCCTGGGCGCCGACCATGGTGTCGGTGTCCAGCGGGTTGCCGCGCTTGATTACCTTGATCTTCTTCAGCACCTCGGCCATGAACGGCTCGAAGATCGACTCCTGCACCAGCGCCCGTGACGGGCAGGTGCAGACCTCGCCCTGGTTGAAGAACGCCAGCACCAGGCCCTCGGCGGCCTTCTCGATGAACGCCGGCTCGGCGTTCATGATGTCCTCGAAGAAGATGTTCGGGCTCTTGCCGCCCAGTTCCACGGTGGACGGGATGATGTTCTCCGCCGCGCAGTGGAGGATGTGCGAGCCGACCGGGGTCGAGCCGGTGAAGGCGATCTTGGCGATGCGCTTGCTGGTGGCCAGCGCCTGGCCGGCTTCCTTGCCGAAGCCCTGGACGATGTTCAGCACGCCCGGCGGCAGCAGGTCGCCGATGATCTCGGCCAGCAGCATGATCGACAGCGGCGTCTGCTCGGCCGGCTTGATCACCACGCAGTTGCCGGCGGCCAGGGCCGGCGCGAGTTTCCAGGCAGCCATCAGCAACGGGAAGTTCCACGGGATGATCTGCCCGACCACGCCCAGCGGCTCGTGGATGTGGTAGGCGACGGTGTTCTCGTTGATCTCGGCGGCACCACCTTCCTGCGCCCGGATGCAGCCGGCGTAGTAACGGAAGTGGTCGGCGGCCAGCGGCACGTCGGCGTTCAGGGTCTCGCGCACGGCCTTGCCGTTGTCCCAGGTTTCGGCGACGGCCAGTTGCTCGAGGTTCTGTTCGATACGGTCGGCGATCTTCAGCAGGATCAGCGCGCGGTCCTGCACCGATGTGCGACCCCAGCTATCGGCGACGGCATGGGCGGCATCCAGGGCGAGTTCGATGTCCTCGGCGGTGGAGCGCGGGAATTCGGCGATGATTTCGCCGTTCACCGGCGAGGTGTTGCTGAAGTACTGGCCCAGCACCGGCGCAACGAACTCGCCGCCGATGTAGTTGCCGTAGCGCGGTTTGAGGGTGACGACGGCGCCGGGGGTTCCGGGTGCGGCGTAGATCATGGGGATGCTCTCCTGTCGGGTCCCGGCCTCCATCGGCCAGGTCATGGAGCGATCTTAGGCAGCGCCCTTCCCGGCCCGGAATGCACCCATGGGAGGGATGGGTTCCTCATTTGGTAGTAGATGCCGGGGCATGGAAGTTCGTAGTAGCGGACCCATGGGGCGTGCCTACAGGTTTACTCGGACGCTTGGCTCTCGCAGGAGTGGGGCTTCTACGCGATGCTTTTGTTGGTGCTTGATTGCTTCAGCGTCGCTTCGGCATACGCAGAACTGTAGGAGCGAGCTTGCTCGCGAACCGTTAGGCAAGGAGCTGAATGCTCTATGCCGCTTTGGCTTTGGGGGTTCGGCACCGCCTCAGCGTGCGCACGGATCTCTTGTTTCGCTCCCTCGGGCGAGTCCCTTTTGTCAAACGTCGGATAGCCGCCCTCACAAAAGGGACCAAAAAGTCTCGCCCCTCCATCCGGCTTTTCGCTTCGCGAAAAGTACCCCCGGTTCTTCGGAGTTCCAGGGGCCCGCTGCGAAGGGCCATCCCTGGCCCATCGCAGCTCTCGCGACATCCATGTCGCTCAACCCCTGAAACTCCGATCACCTTCGGCCTCCTGAAAGGGGCACTCCGGAGCGTGCGGATGTTTCTCTGGAAATGTTGAAGAGCCAGAGCTAGAGCTGACTTCGGCGATCGAATGCAGGAGCGGACCATGCTCGCGAACGGCGTCGTTAGACACCACAAAAACAAAGGGCCGACTCAACGGCCGGCCCTCTGATCACCTCACAGCACCATCACTTCTTGGCGACGAGATCCTTGGGCAGCTTGAAGGTCCAGATCATCCCGCCCTGGTCCAGGTCCTTGATGCGCTTGGCCACCTCGCCGCCCCACAGCGGCACCGCGCCGCCCCAGCCGGAGAGCACGGTGACGTACTGCTCGCCGTCCATTTCCCAGGTGATCGGCGAGGCGATCACGCCCGAGCCGGTGTTGAACTCGTAAAGTTTCTTGCCGGTCTTGGCGTCGAAGGCCATCAGATAGCCCTCGGGGTTGCCGGTGAACACCAGGTTGCCGTGGGTCGCCAGCACGCCGCCCCACAGCGGCGCGTAGTTCTCGTAGCGCCAGACCTGCTTGCCGGTCTTCGGATCGATGGCACGCAGCACGCCGATGTACTTCTCGTTCAACGGCTTGATGGTGAAGCCCGCGCCGAGGTAAGCCGCGCCCTTCTTGTAGGCGATGTTCTCGTTCCACATGTCCATGCCCCATTCGTTGGACGGCACGTAGAACAGCCCGGTGTCCTGGCTGTAGGCCATGGGCATCCAGTTCTTGCCGCCGAGGAAGGACGGCGCAACGAACACCGAGCTGCCCTTCTCGCCGCCCTCACCCGGCGCACCCGGACGGTGGGCGTCGTCGTAGATCGGCCGGCCGTCCTTATCCAGGCCCTTGGCCCAGGTCACCTTGTCGACGAAGGGGAAGCCACGGATGAACTTGCCGTTGGTGCGATCGAGCACGTAGAAGAAGCCGTTACGGTCGGCGGTGGCAGCCGCCTGCACGGTCTTGCTGCCGTCCTTGTAGTCGAAGGACACCAGCTCGTTCACACCGTCGAAGTCCCAGCCGTCGTGCGGGGTGGTCTGGAAGTGCCACTTGATCGAGCCGTCTTCGGGGTTCAGCGCCAGGCGCGAGGAGGAGTACAGGTTGTCACCAGGGCGCAGGTGCGAGTTCCACGGCGACGGGTTGCCGGTGCCGATGAACAGCGAGTCGGTGCTCGGGTCGTAGTAGCCGCCCAGCCACGGCGCCGCGCCGCCGGTCTTCCACAGGTCACCCGGCCAGGTCTTGCCCGCCTCGCCGCCGGAGATGCCGTTCTCCACGGCCTTGCCGTCCTTGTAGACGTAGCCCATGTGGCCTTCCACGGTCGGGCGGCTCCACAGCAGCTCGCCGTTGGTGGGGTTGTAGGCCTCGATCTTGCCGACCACGCCGAACTCGCCGCCGGCCACGCCGGTAATCAGCTTGCCCTTGGCGATCAGCGGTGCGGCGGAGATGGAGTAGCCGGCCTTGTAGTCGGCCACGGTCTTCTTCCACACCACCTTGCCAGTGTCCTTGTTCAGGGCGACCAGCTTGGCGTCGAGGGTGCCGAAGATCACCAGGTCGCCATACAGCGCCACGCCACGGTTGATCACGTCGCAGCAGGGCATGATGCCGTCAGGCAGGCGCGCGTCGTACTGCCAGAGCTTGCGACCGGTGCGCGCATCGGCGGCGAACACCCGCGAGTAGGAGGCGGTGACGTACATCACGCCGTCCTTGATCAGCGGTTGCGCCTGCTGGCCGCGCTGCTTCTCGCCGCCGAAGGACAGCGCCCACACCGGCCGCAGCTCCTTCACGTTATCGCTGTTCAGCGTGTTCAACGGACTGAAGCGCTGGCCCTGCTGGTTGATGCCGTTGACCACGACCTGGTCGGTGCGCTTGGCGGCATCACTGATGTCCTGGTCGGTGACGCCGGCGTGGGCGCCCAGGCTGGCCAGGCCGATGGCGGTGAACAGCACGGTGCGGGCGAAAGGTTGAAGCTGTCTCATGGCGGTGCGCCTCTGCGATTGTTGTTGTACCCGGGAAAATTTCCCGGTCTGTCGCAGATTCTTGGTTTGGCACGGCAGGCCAACAATTGAACGCAGTGCCGAATTTCCTAGTTCCTTGGTAGCAATACCGGGCTGCCGAGCCGCGAAATTCGAGGCATTTACGGGCTGGATGGGAGAGCCTTGCCCCTGTAGGAGCGAGCTTGCTCGCGAAGCGGATTCCCCGGCCACTGCGTTGTCTGAACGGGGTTCCGAGCCCCTCACCCCAGCCCTCTCCCAGGGGGAGAGGGAGCCGTTCGGCGCGAGGGGCGAAAACAGGAATGCATCCTGCTGGAAGGTTCGCGAGCAAGCTCGCTCCTACAGGAAGAGCAGATCGGAGCGGCGAGCAGCAAAGCCGCTCCAGACAGCCCCCTCTCCCTCCGGGAGAGGGCTGGGGTGAGGGCCTGTCCGCGCACCGAAACCTCCGCAGAAATGGCTATTGCTCATCGACGCGCGGCAGAGCCTTCTGCTCATAGCGCGGATACAGGTGGCTGACGCTGCGGATCAGCTCATAGCGCGTCAGGCTGATGCCGGCGAAACGGTCCGGAATCGGCGTGCGCAGCAGGTCGTTCATGTCCGCGCCCTGGGCGATGCCGTCACGCATCACAGTGTCGAGCCAGCCGAGGTAGTCGCGCATCTGCGCAAACGGCGCGGCATCCGCGGCGATGGGGCCATGGCCGGGGACGATCTGTTTCCACGGCAGCTGCTGCAGGGTATCGAGGTCACCCAGCCACACATCCAGGCCGGGACTGTTCGGCGTGGTCAGTGCGCGCTGGTAGAAGACGATATCCCCGGCGAACAGCACGCCGGTGGTTTCGTCGAGAATCGCCAGGTCCGCGCCAGTGTGCCCGCGCAAGCCCAGCAGGCGGAAGCGGTGGCTGCCCATCTGCCATTCACCGGGCTCCACCGCCTCGGTGGGCAGCACGACCTCGGTGCCACGCATCCAGTCGCCGATCAGGCGGTACATGTTCTCCGCCATGGCGTTGCCCTGCTCTTTCAGCAATTTGCTGGTGCCGGCCAGCGCGCCGATGGGCAGGTCGGTGAAGGCCTGGTTGCCCAGCACGTGGTCAGGGTGATGGTGGGTCAGCAGGACGCGTTTCACCGGCTTGCCGGTGGTCTGCTGGATCAGCGCACGCAGGGCTTCGCCATAGCGCCTTGAAGGACCGCTGTCGATCACCAGCACGCCGTCGCCGGTGTCGATGAAGGCGACGTTGACGATGGCGCCACCGTTGTCCTTGGCAAAGTTGTCAGTGCTGCCTTCCACCACCCAGGTGCCCTCGGCGATCTGCCGGGGCTGAAGGTGGTACTGCAGGTCGGCCAGTGCCGGCAGGCACAGGCACGCGAGGGCGATCAGGAGGAAACGCATGGGCACCTCGTTGGCGCAGTGCGGCGTCAGCGCAGAGCGGCCTGGAATTCGTTGCCGTTGTTGTCGTGCAGCCAGAGCTCGGTATGCGGGTGGCCGCGCACTTCGAAGGTGAAGGTCGGGTTCTCGCTGACCGCGGGGAACAGGTCCAGTCGGGCGAAGACCTCGCCTTCCGGCCCACGCAATTCGGCGTGGTCGAGGTAGAACTCGGGGATGCCGCCGACCAGGCCGTTGTCCATCGGGTGCGAGACCGACAGGCGCACGCGGCTGTACTCTCCTTTGGGGTAGGACTCGCCATGGACCTGGCCGAGCCGGTCCTCCCAGCCCGGTTGCGCACGTACCACGCTGGGCGCTGTGCAGCCGCCACCGGCCGCATCGATCCACGCCGAGCCGACATGCCAGACTCCCTGCTCGTCCCGCAGCGCAGCACGGATCGGTGTGGCCTGTTCGATACGGATGCGCACCGCCAGCAGCGGCTCCAGGTGCACGCCGGGGTAAAGCGTCAGCACATGGGGAATCGGGTTCAGCTCGGCCCATAGCAGCAGTCGGTCGAAGCGCCCCGGCAAGGCGCGGGCGTCCACCTCCACCGGGACCTGGCGGGAGTCCTCGGCGAACGGCGGCACACCCAGCCTGACCCGCTCGTCGAAGACGTAGGGCTCGCCATTGAGCAGGCGCTTGTGGTGGTACTCCCACATCACCGAGGGCATCGGATCGCCCTCCACCGCCGCGGCCAGCAGCGGCAAGCCGCACAGCCCGAGCAACATCTGGCGCCTGCGCATCATGTCTCCCTCATTGCACGTCCTGGTAGAGCCCCGGCAGCTCGTAACGCACGCCGTAGGCCGCATAGAGCTTCTCCATCTCGCCGCTGCGCACCAGTTCCTCCAGTTCGCCGTCCAGGGCATTGGAGAGCTGGCGATTGCTTTCATGCACCGCCATGCCGATGTCCCACTCGGGCTGGCCGAGGTTGGGATAGGTGTTCTCGGCGTTCTTCAGGTGCTCGTCGGCGGCTTGCCCGCGCATCCAGTCCAACTCGCCACGCAGGGCCATCACCGCGTCCACCTTGCCCGCGCGCATGCCGTCGAAGGCCGCCTGGGTGCTGGGGAAGTGGATGGTCATGCGGCTGAGCTGGCCGCCCAGCACCGAGGTCAGGTAGAACGACGGCACGCTGTCCAGCTCGACGCCGATGGGGTGTTCGCGGAACGCCGCGATGGTGTCCACTTCCGCCAGCCGACGGTCATCGCTGACCACCTGCCAGCGCTCGCGCTGGTAGGGGCCGAACATCACCACCTGCTCGTTGGCGAACTCGCCGACATCGTTGCGCCGGTTGGCGTACTGGCGGTCGTAGGGCACGCGCAGCATCACGTCGGCAACCACGCCGGGGCGCAGGTAGTGGCCTTTCCAGATGAAGTTGCGCAGGTCGTCGTCCAGACGTTCGCCGGGGGTTACCCAGAGGAACTCCGCGCGCATGCCCAGGCCGCTGGCCAGGTGCTGCGCGAGATCGATATCGACCCCGCGCGGCTGCCCGTCCTGCATGAAGCTGTAGGGCGGGAAGTTCTCGTACACCGCCACCCGCAGCACGCCGCTGGCGACCATGTCCTCATAGGGGCGTACCCCAGCCTGCGCTTGCCCAAATAGCAGGCAGAGGCCGAACAACCAGGCGAACAGGCGCATGGCGATCACTCGTCCACGTGCACGCTGTCCAGGTAGGTGCGGATTGCCCAGAGGCCTTCCTGGCTGATGAAGTCCGCCATCTTCGGCATGTACACCGCACCGTCGCGTACCGCGCCGTTGATCACCCGCTCCTTGAACCACTCGTCACCCTCGGCGCCCACGTCGAGCATGCGCAGGTCGGGGGCGATGCCGCCGGACTTGGCCTCCAGGCCATGGCAGCGCGCGCAGTTCTGGTTGTAGGCCGAAGCACCGATCTCCACCGCCTTGGCGTGGTTGGCGTAGGGCTCGCGGTAGGGGTTGGTGTCGCGCCATTCCTTGCCCAATGGTTCCAGCCCCGTGGTATCCACTGCCTGGGGCGTCACATTGCCGTGGGACAGGGCCAGGCCCGAGACACCCAGGCCGGCCAGCAACAGCAGGCCGCACAGCACGTTCTTGTTGTTCATCACTTCATCCTCTCATCGAGATGCTTGGCAAGGCACGGCGCCCGGAAAGACGCCAGTGACGACGATGGTAAGAACGCGCGACCGACGGCCGAATCCTGCTTTGGATGCTCCCGTCTACTCCCTTCGTACTAGAACGCCGGTCGGCCACTGCCGGCGCTTTGGCAGCAAGCCCAAGTCATGCCCGGACCGGGAAATAGTCCCGGCATCGCCGGGAGCTTTTCCGTTCCCCGCCGCCACGCCCTCCTCCCACCATGGATTCGCCGCGGCACGTGCAGCGGCCTGCCGCCATCCATCACGGGAAACCCACCATGAGAACAACAACAGCCCCCCTGCACCTCGTCCTCAGCAGCCTTGCCTGCGCCATCGCCCTCACCGCCGGCGGCTCCGCCCTGGCCAAGGATGTGACCTGGGACGACATCGCCAACGACCACAAGACCACAGGCGACGTGCTGCAGTACGGCATGGGCACCAATGCCCAGCGCTGGAGCCCGCTCAAGCAGGTCAATGCCGACAACGTGTTCAAGCTGACCCCGGCCTGGTCCTACTCCTTCGGCGACGAGAAGCAGCGCGGCCAGGAATCCCAGGCCATCGTCAGCGACGGCGTGGTCTACGTGACCGCCTCCTACTCGCGGCTGTTCGCCCTCGACGCGAAGACCGGCAAGCGCCTGTGGACCTACAACCACCGCCTGCCCGACGACATCCGCCCGTGCTGCGACGTGGTCAACCGCGGCGCTGCCATCTATGGCGACAAGATCTACTTCGGCACCCTCGACGCCTCGGTCGTAGCGCTGAACAAGAAGACCGGCAAGGTGGTCTGGAAGAAGAAGTTCGGCGACCACGGCGCCGGCTACACCATGACCGGCGCGCCGACCATCGTGAAGGACGGCAAGACCGGCAAGGTGCTGCTGATCCACGGCAGCTCGGGCGACGAGTTCGGCGTGGTCGGCCGCCTGTTCGCCCGCGACCCGGACACCGGCGAAGAGGTGTGGATGCGGCCCTTCGTCGAGGGCCACATGGGCCGCCTCAATGGCAAGGACAGCACTCCCACGGGCGACGTGAAGGCACCCTCCTGGCCGGAGGACAAGAACTCCCCCACCGGCAAGGTCGAGGCCTGGAGCCACGGCGGCGGCGCCCCGTGGCAGAGCGCGAGCTTCGATGCCGAGACCAACACCATCATCGTCGGCGCCGGCAACCCCGGCCCGTGGAATACCTGGGCGCGCACCGCCAAGGGCGGCAACCCGCACGATTACGACAGCCTCTACACCTCCGGCCAGGTCGGCGTCGACCCGAGCACCGGCGAGGTTAAGTGGTTCTACCAGCACACGCCCAACGACGCCTGGGACTTCTCCGGCAACAACGAACTGGTGCTGTTCGACTACAAGGCCCAGGACGGCAAGATCGTCAAGGCCACCGCCCACGCCGACCGCAACGGCTTCTTCTATGTGGTCGACCGGACCAACGGCAAGCTGCAGAACGCCTTCCCCTTCGTCGACAACATCACCTGGGCCAGCCACATCGACCTGAAGACCGGCCGCCCGGTGGAGAATGAAGGCCAGCGCCCGCCGCTGCCGGAGCCTGGGCAGAAGCACGGCAAGGCTGTGGAAGTCTCGCCACCGTTCCTCGGCGGCAAGAACTGGAACCCCATGGCCTACAGCCAGGACACCGGGCTGTTCTACGTCCCGGCCAACCACTGGAAGGAGGACTACTGGACCGAGGAAGTGAACTACGCCAAGGGCAGCGCCTACCTGGGCATGGGCTTCCGCATCAAGCGCATGTATGACGACCACGTCGGCACGCTGCGCGCGATGAACCCCACCACCGGCAAGGTGGAATGGGAATACAAGGACCACCTGCCGCTCTGGGCCGGCGTGCTGGCCACCGCCGGCAACCTGGTGTTCACCGGCACCGGCGAGGGCTTCCTCAAGGCCTTCGACGCCAAGACCGGCAAGGAGCTGTGGCAGTTCCAGACCGGCAGCGGCATCGTCTCCCCGCCCATCACCTGGGAACAGGACGGCGAGCAGTACATCGGTGTGACCGTCGGCTATGGCGGCGCGGTGCCGCTGTGGGGCGGCGACATGGCCGAGCTGACCAAGCCGGTGGCCCAGGGCGGCTCCTTCTGGGTGTTCAAGCTGCCCAGCTGGGACAACAAGACCGCCAGCCGTTGATGCACAGGCCCGCGCCGAACCCGGTGCGGGCCTTTTTCTTTTTGCCAGGAGATCACCATGCGCCTGCTCGCCTGCCTGCTCTTCCCCCTCTCCGCCCTCGCCTTCGCCACCAGCCAGCCTGCGCCGGAAGTGGACGACGATGCGGCCACCGTCATCGCCGGCTGCCGCATCGAGCCGGACAGCCAATGTCCCAACGCCGACCTGCGCGGTGCCGACCTCCGTAACCAGGACCTGACGCGGATGAACCTCTCCGGCGCCAACCTTGCCGGAGCCGACCTGCGCCACGCCAAGCTGGACCTGGCGAACCTGCAACAGGCGCAGCTGAACGGTGCAGATCTCACCCGCGCCAGCCTGCAGCAGGCCAACCTGCGCGGCGCCGACCTGAGTGGCGCCAAGCTGGTCGCCATCCAGGCCTGGGGCCTGTTCGCCCAGGGCGCGCAGTGGCAAGGCGCCGACCTCACCGCCGCCTACCTGGAATTCGCCCGCCTGAGCGGCGGCAAGCTGCACCAGGCCAATTTGCGTGCTGCCGACCTGGAAATGACCTGGCTGTCCCGCGCCGACCTCAAGGGCGCCGACCTGCGCGACGCCAACCTGCAGGAAGTGAAGCTGGCCGAAGCGAATCTGGAAGATGCCGACCTGCGTGGCAGCCGCCAGCGCTTCGGCAACTTCCAGGGCAGCAACATGGTGGGCTGCAAGGGGTGCCCGGGGGGTTGGGACTGACTCCCGGCATGGAGCCTCGAATTGGTCCCATTGGTCTGCCGGTATTGCCGGGAATTGGCTATTCGAACGCCGGGGCACCGGCGTTACCTTAGCTCCATTCCCGCGCTACCGCGGGCCCCACTGGAGATCACCATGAGCGCACGACTCGAATGGGCCAAGGCCGCCCCCGACGCCTACAAGGCCATGCTCGGCCTGGAACAGGCACTGGCCAAATCCGGCCTGGAAACCTCGCTGCTGGAACTGATCCGCCTGCGCGCCTCGCAGATCAACGGCTGCGCCTACTGCGTGAACATGCACGCCAACGACGCCCGCAAGGCCGGCGAGACCGAGGCGCGGCTGCAGACCCTGAGCGTGTGGGAGGAAACCCGCTTCTTCAGCGAGCGCGAACGCGCCGCGCTGGCCTGGGTGGAAAGCCTCACCCGCCTGCCGGAGAAGCACGCCCCGCAGCACCAGTTCGACGCCCTGCGCGAGCACTTCAGCGACGCCGAGATCGCCAACCTGACCCTGGCCATCGCCACCATCAACGCCTGGAACCGCTTCGGCGTGGGTATGGCGATGGTGCCCTGAGCAGAGCGATCTGCTCCACGCCATCCTGCGAATTGCATCTGTGACTCCCGTAGGGCGCATAACCCGGCACGGGTTATCCGCCAAATGGCGCATAACGCCTCCGGCGTTATGCGCCCTACGCCGGTTTCAGCCTTCGATCAGCTCAACCTGCTCCGGCTCGCGCTTCATCAGCACGCGGCCATTGCGGATCGAGTACAGCGCCTTGGTCTGCTGGCGCACCGCCTCGTAATCACTGTCCACGCCCAGCACCAGCAGGTTGGCCGGACGGCCGGCGGCAATGCCGTAGCGCGCCCCCAGGTTCAGCGCGCGGGCGCTGTTGTCGGTGACCAGGTCGAGCGCGCGCTGCAGGTCATCGAAGCCCATCATGTGGCAGATGTGCAGGCCGGCATCCAGAACGCGCAGGATGTTGCCGTTGCCCAGCGGGTACCACGGGTCCTTGATCGAATCCTGGCCGAAGCAGACATTCATGCCGGCGCGGTCGATCTCGGCCACGCGCGTCACGCCGCGACGTTTCGGGAAGGTGTCGAAGCGGCCCTGCAGGTGGATGCTCTCGGTCGGGCAGGAGACGAAGTTGATGCCCGAGCGCTTGAGCAGGCGGAACAGCTTGGAGCAGTAGGCGTTGTCGTAGGAACCCATGGCCGTGGTGTGGCTGGCGGTGACGCGGCCGCCGATGCCGCGCACGCGGGCTTCTTCGGCAAGCACTTCGAGGAAGCGCGAGTTCGGGTCATCGGTCTCGTCGCAATGCACGTCCACCAGGCAACCGGTGCGCTCGGCCAGGTCCATGAGGAACTTGATCGAGCTGACGCCCTGCTCGCGGGTGTTTTCGAAGTGCGGGATGCCACCGACCACGTCGGCGCCGAGGCGGATCGCCTCTTCCATCAGCTCGCGGCCGCCCTCGTAGGACTCGATGCCTTCCTGCGGGAAAGCGACGATCTGCAGGTCCACCAGGTGCCGCGCCTCTTCGCGGACCTCCACCATGGCCTTGAGCGCGGCCAGGGTCGGATCGGTCACGTCGACGTGGGTGCGCACGTGCTGGATGCCATGGGCGGCCAGCATGCGGAGGGTGGTGTGGGCGCGGGACTTGGTGTCCTCGTGCGTAATGGTTTCCTTGCGCTGGGCCCAGCGCTCGATGCCCTCGAACAGCGTGCCGCTCATGTTCCACTCCGGCTCGCCGGCGGTCAGGGTGGCGTCGAGGTGGATGTGCGGCTCCACCAGCGGGGCGATAGCCAGGTTGCCACGGGCGTCGATGTCGTCGCCGCTGGCGGCCAGGGTGCCGGCTTGCTGGACGACATCGGCGATGACGTCGCCGTCGCAGCGGATGGTGAACAGGCCGGTCTGCTTGCGCAGGGAGGCGTTGATGATTTTCATGGGATCAAAGGTCCTCTTCAGGCTATTCGTGGCGCGGCGCGCTGGACATGCGCCAGATGAGCAGCGCCACGGAGGTATTCAGGCGGAATTGCGCGTCGTCCAGGGACTGGCCGCTGAGGGCCTCGATGCGCGCGATCCGCTGGTTCAGGGTGTTGCGATGGATGCCCAGGCGCTGTGCCGCCTTGAGCGCGTTGCCGCCTTCCTGGACCAGCGCGTCGAGCGTCTCGATCAGCAGGTGCGGCTGTTTGCGGCCCGCCTCGTTGAGCGGGCCGAGAGTGTCCTTCATGAACTGCTCGATCACCGCACGATCGGGGATCGCCCGCAGCAGGCGCAGCACGCCCAGCTCACGGTAGTCGCAGACGCCGCCCGGCGCCTGCATGCCTTCGGCGACATCCAGCGCCTGGCGCGCTTCGAGCAGCGCGCGGGGATATTCCGCGCAGGAATCGGCGCAGGCAGAAAGCCCGAGGTAGGCACGCAGCGGAGCCAGCTCCTGCTGCAGCTCGGCGGCCAGCGCGTGCAGTTCGGCGCGCTCAATGTCGGCCAGCAGCAGGACGAACAGGTCGCCCTGGATCACCACCGGCAGGCGCTCGGGGCGCTCCTGCTGCCAGCTTTCCAGATGGTCGAGCAGGCGCTGGCGGGTGAGCTGCAATGCGCGCTCGGCCTCTTCCGGTTCGTGCTGCTGGAATAGTCTGTCGACGCCGGACAGCCGGAGCGCCACCAGGCGCCGCGGGGCTTCCAGCGGCAACTCCAGGTGTTGCGCGCGGCGACGGACGATCTCCAGGCTGGGGAAGTCGCCGCTCAGCAGCTGGCCGAGGATGTCCCGGCGCGAAGTCTTCACCTGGGTCATCTGCACCAGCGCCGTGCCGATCAGGTGGGTGACGATGACCATCTTCAGCGCGTAGGGCTGCTCGATCAGCGGCAACCCTTCCACCTCGGCCAGATGCACCACGGACTCGGGAATGCGCTGGATGAACTCGTCACCGGTAAGAATGACGATGCCGGCGATGCCGCTGGCGACGCCTTCGCGCACCAGTTGCAGCAGGTTGGCTTCGTCACGGCTGTGGTTGATGCCGGTAACGAACACCAGCTCACCGCCCATCACCCAGTCGGCAATGCCGACGTTTTCCGCCACGTAGGACCAGCGCACGCTGCGATGCAGGTTACGCGCGCCGGCCCGCAGCGCGAGGCTTTCCAGCCCCGGCAGACGGAGGATTTCCTCGACGCTCAGGCTCAAGCGCGCGGCTCGGCCACCGGCGCGCGGGCGCGGGTGACTTCGGTGAGGACGATGTAGCAGATGGCCGCAGCGGCGATGCCCACCAGCGGTGCGATCCACGGCGAGGCGTAGGCCAGCCCCGCACCGGCCGCGTAGGACACCAGACCCGAGACGTTGAACGCCGGGATGTGGGTGCCCACCAGTGCCGGGTACTCACCGCGGTTGCGGTACCAGTAGTCCGCCATGATCACGCCGCCCAGCGGCGGGATGATCGAGCCCAGCAGCACCAGGAACGGGATCAGCCATTCGTACATGCCGCCGATGGCGAGGATGATGCCGATACCGGCGGCCAGCAGGGTCATGCTGCGGCGGCGCTCGCTGCGCACCAGGTGGCAGGCGGCGGCGGAAACGTTGTAGATGGTCGGGCCCTGGATGGTCCACAGGTTCAGGCAGAGCATGATCACCGCGGCGAAGGACAGGCCCTGCAGCACCATCACTTCGACGATGTCGGCGTTCTGGTAGACGATGGCGCACCAGGCGCCGGCGACGATCATCAGGCCGTTGCCGATGAGGAAGGCGACCACGCTGGCGATCACCGCGATGCGCCCGCTGCGGGCCATGCGGGTCCAGTTGGTGGCCTGGGTCGCACCGCTGGCGAAAGTGCCGAAGACCATGGTCACGGCGGCGGAGAAGGTCAGGGTCTGGCTCGGTTCCACACTCAGCAGGCCACTCCAGCCGCCGGCCTTGTCGGTGGCGATGACCATGGACGCCACCAGCAGGATGAACATCAGCGGCACCGAAACGCGGGACATGATGTCCAGGCCCTTGAAGCCAATGATCGCGGTGATCGAGAACAGCAGGCCGAACACCACCATCAGCGGAGTCTGCAGCTCAGGCGGCAGGCCCAGCATCCTCACCAGCACGATGGCCACGGTGGCAGTGCCCCAGGCGTACCAGCCCAGTTCGGCGAAGCCGAGGAGAAAGTCGGACAGCTTGCTGCCACGCTCGCCGAAGCAGAAGCGCCCCATCAGCACGGTGTTCAGGCCGCTGCGCGAGGCGATCAGGCCCAGGGAGGCGGCGTAGATGGCGAGCAGCACGTTACCGATGAAGGCGACCCAGAGCATGTCGACGAAGTCGAAGGCCATGCCGATCTTGCCGCCGGCGAACATGGTGCCGGTGAAGAAGGTAAAGCTGAACAGGACCATGGCGATGGGCAGCAGGCCTTTGCGCCCTTCCCTGGGCGTGGCGCTCAGGGGGAACTCACTGGGGGAACTCATCGAGAGGGGTCTCCGCGAGGATTGGTTGAGGACTCCCGGCACAACGCAAATAGCGGGCCGGAAAAGCCAATCAGGAACGACGCGGAAATTTTGAGCATGTCGAACATTGTGAACTGTTCACAATGCACACTTCCGGTGGGTGTAACGGCGTTTCAAGATAGCTCAAATGTGCATTGTGCGGATTTTCGGGGCACGATGCAGCTTTTTCGCACCAAAACTGACGAAAGCCTTGATCCATGTCTGTGCCGTTCGGCGGATTTTCTCCTTCCAAACGCCACGGCAGTCTGCACTTTCTCCCTGCGACACCCTGTCACCCCCAGACAAGGAAATGGCACGGACAACAAGTCCGGCGCACACCGACACAGGCAGACTCTCCTCAATCCTCCGTCCGTCATCCGCTCCCCGCAGATGGCGGACAAGCCACGAAAAGCCCGCCAACACAAGAATAGGGAGTAACCCAATGAGCGTCGCCAGGTTCCTCGCTCCATCGGTCCTCGCGCTGGCAACTTGCCTCGCGATGAGCGCAGCCCACGCCGAGCTGCCGACCGAGAGCATCGGTGAGACCGTCTTGCCGTTCCCGCCCTCGCCACACCGTGCGTACATCGTCGACGTGGAGTTCGAGAACTTCATCGCCGGCCGCGTCACCGTGGTCGACCCCGAGCAGAAGAAGATGCTCGGCATGGTCAGCACCGGCTTCGTCGCTCCGTCCACCCTGAGCCACGACGAAAAGACCCTGTACTCCGCCGACACCTTCTACTCCCGCGGCACCCGCGGCGTGCGCACCGATGTGCTGACCGCCTGGGACACCTCGAACCTGCGTCCGAAGTGGGAAGTGGAAATCCCGGCCAAGCGCGCCTCGATCCTGACCCAGAAGTACGCCCTGGGCACCAGCTCCGACGATCGCTTCGTCTACATCTACAACTTCACCCCGTCCACCTCGGTCACCGTGGTCGACACGCAAGAGAAAAAGGTCGCCAGCGAAATCGCCATCAGCGGCTGCGTGCTCAACTACCCGGTGGGCAAGCGCGCCTTCGCCTCGCTGTGCGGTGACGGCCAGCTGCAGATCACCAAGATCGGCGACGACGGCAAGGAAGTCGGCCGCAGCCAGACGCCGTTCTTCGACCCGAACAAGGAGAAGCTCAACGAACGCGGCCTGGCCGTGGGCGAAACCTACTTCTTCGTGACCACCGACGGCATGGTCAAGCCGGTGGACGTCTCCGGCGACAAGCCGAAGATGCTGCCAAGCTGGTCGCTGACCACCGACGAAGAGCGCAAGAAAGGCTGGGGTACCGGCGGCTGGCAGTTGATGGCCGTAGCGCCCAAGCTGAATCGCATGTACGTGCTGATGCATGAAGAGCACAGCGCCGGCAAATGGGAAGACCCAAGCCCGTTCATCTGGGTCTACGACCTGAAGACGCAGAAGAAGATCGGCACCCTGGAAGCGCCCAAGCCGGTGTGGAGCCTGCACGCCACCACCGACGACAAGCCGCTGCTGCTGGGCACCGACATCGAAGGCGGCCTGCAGATCTTCGACCTGAAGACCGGCAAGTACAACGGCGCCATGGACAAGATCGCCAAGACCCCGATCCTGGTCCTGAGCCACTAAGCCTTTTTAGCAAGTCATCCCTGAGAGGTGCGGATATGTTTTCCGATCCGATCCTGATCATCGCCAGTGCGGTGGCCGTTGCGGTGCTGCTCGCCAGCGCCGCCAGCCACAAGCTGCGCGCGCCGATGCGCTTCGCCCGCCAGGTCGAAGACTACGGCCTGCTGCCGGCCTCGCTGGTCGGCCCGGTGGCCCGCGTGCTGCCGCTGGTCGAGGGCGTCATTGCCTTCGCCCTGCTGGTGCCGGCGAGCCGTCATGTGGCGGCCCTGGCCGCCACGGCGCTGATCCTGTTCTATGCCGGCGCCATCGGCATCAACCTCTGGCGCGGTCGTCGTGACATCGACTGCGGCTGCTCCGGCCCCGGCCAGATGCAACCGCTGCGCCCGGTGCTGCTGCTGCGCAACGCGATCATCGCGGCGCTCGCCCTGCTCGCCGCCAGCGCTCCGCAGGCTCGCGAGCTGGGCGTGTTCGACGCCTTCGTGATCCTCGCGGCCAGCGCCGTCACCCTGCTCTTGTACGCCGCGGCCGACAGCCTGCTGGCGAACCATCCCCGTCTGCTCAAACTCATCGGAAGGTGAACAAATGGAAGGCCTGATCGTTTCCAACATTCTTCTCTGGGTGCTGCTCATCGCCCTCGCCTTTACCGTGATGGCGCTGGTGCGCCAGATCGGCGTCCTCCACGGCCGTATCGCCCCGGCCGGCGCGCTGATGGTCGACAAGGGCGTGGCCGTCAACGAGCCCGCGCCGAAAGTCACCGCCGCCGACCGCCACGGTCGCCCGGTCAACTTCGGCTATGAAGGCGAGCGCGGCCAGCTGCTGTTCTTCCTCTCGCCGACCTGCCCGATCTGCAAATCGCTGCTGCCGGCGATCAAATCCATCGCCAAGGACAAGGCCGGCGAGCTGGAAGTGATCTACGTCAGCGACGGCGACATGGCCGCCCAGCAGGCGCTGATCGCCGAGCACGGCCTGGAGAAAGCCGCCTACGTGGTCGGCCCGGAAGTCGGCATGACCTACCAGATCGGCAAGCTGCCCTACGCCGCGCTGATCGACCGCAAGGGCGTGCTGCGCGCCAAGGGCCTGGTGAACTCCCGCGAGCACCTGGACAGCCTGTTCGAGGTCGAGCACCTGGGCAGCGCCACCCTGCAGCAGTACATGAATGGCCACAGCCACAACGGCGTGCACACCCACGACGCCAGCCACGGCCACAGCCACTGATCACGGAGAGAACAAGAATGAAATTCCTCGACAACCTGTTCGAGCGCTCCTCCCGCCAGGTGGCCAACGTCACTTCGCGGCGCAAGCTGCTGGGCCGCTTCGGCTCGCTGCTGGTGGCCGGCGCGGCGCTGCCGATCATCCTGCCGATCGACCGCACCTCCAAGGCCCTGGCCGCCGAGGCGCCGAAGGCCGGCGACCCGGGTGATCCGAACAGCTGCGACTACTGGCGCTACTGCTCCATCGACGGCTTCCTCTGCTCCTGCTGCGGCGGTACCACCACCTCCTGCCCGCCCGGCACCGATGCTTCCCAGGTGACCTGGATCGGCACCTGCCGCAACCCGGCGGACGGCAAGGACTACATCATTTCCTACAACGACTGCTGCGGTAAGCACAGCTGCTCCCAGTGCGCCTGTACCCGCAACGAGAGCGAAGAACCGCTGTACCGTCCGTTCAACAACAACGACGTCAACTGGTGCCTGGGCGCGGAATCGCGCATCTACAACTGCACCGTCACCATCATCCGCGGCGTCGCGGTCTGAGTCCGGAGAAGTCCCATGCGTAGTCTCGTTGTCGGCGCCCTGCTCTGCAGCCTGGTCGCTCCCCTCGCCCAGGCCCGTGCGATCCCCGATCCGCACCAGCGCCCGGCGCCCGGCAACGAGGCGGTGCAGAAGCCGATCTCCCAGCTCAGCTATACCCCAGCCACCAACTACCAGTTGCAATGCGCCGGCTGCCATCTCACCGAAGGCAGCGGCAGCAAGGCCAACGACACGCCGCGCCTGCACGGCTTCGTCGGCAACTTCCTGAAGGTGGACGGTGGCCGGCAATTCCTCGTGCGCGTGCCGGGCATGTCGCAGTCCGCGCTCAACGACGCGCAACTGGCCGACCTGCTCAACTGGCTGCTGCGCAAGGACGGCATGGCGGGCGACAGCATGCCCGCCGAGTTCAAGCCCTACACCGCCGAAGAAGTCAAAGCCACGCGCTACCAGGCCCTGATGAACCTGCCCGGCACCCGTGCCGGGCTGATCCAGGAAATGCGCAAGCAGGGCATCACCATCACCGATGGGATGAGCGATGCGTATTGAGTGATTGCTCCGGCGGCTTGCCCGCCGGATTGTTTTGCCTCCGCATTCAGCCCGCCGCTCCAGCGGGCTTTTTTATGCCCGGCATGTTCACGCAGAGACCCGCTTTTTGCAGGAGCGAGCTTGCTCCTACAAAGCACCCGCGCGCCGCCATTTTCCGTAGGGCGAATAACCTGGAACAGGTTATCCGCCGGATGCCTCACGGCGGATAACGCTGGCGCGTTATGCGCCCTACGAAAGCGCTGGAGTCAACTGCTCTCGCGCACCATCAACTCGAACCCCAGGTCCATCACGGGCTCACTCACCGGCTTGTCGTTGATCAAGTCGAGCAACCGTTCCGCCGCATGGGTGCCTATGGCCTTGCGCGGGGTGCGGATGCTGGAGAGGCGCGGCACCATGAACTCCGAGCTGGGCAGGTCGTTGAAGCCCAGCACCGCCACCTGCTCGGGAATGCGGATGCCGTGGCGCATGGCTTCCAGCAAGGCGCCGTGGGCCAGGTCGTCGTTGCCGAAGAAGATGCCTTCCACCTGCGGCTGGCTGGCCAGCAACTGCCGGAACAGCTCACCGCCAAGGCCCACCGAAGATGGGCGCGGCGTAAGGAATTCCAGCGCGGGGTCGTAGCAGCCAGCCTGCTGCAGCGCGCGGCGATAGCCCTCGCCGCGCAGCAGCGTACGCTGGTCCAGCTGCGCGCCGATGTAGGCCAGGCGCTTGCGGCCGCTCTTGAGCAGATGTTTGGCCGCCGCCTCCCCCGCACGAATCTGCGAGAAGCCCACGCAGTGCAGGCCGGCGCCAGGGTCGAGGTCCATCATGTAGACGCTCGGCACGCCGCTCGCCTCGATCATCCGTCGTGCGCTTTCCGTGCGATCGAAGCCGGTCAGCAGGAGGCCGCGCGGCTGATAGGAGAGGTAGTTGCGCAGCAGGTTCTCTTCTTCGTCACGGGAATAGTGGTAGTTGCCGATCAGCACTTCGAGGCCGCGCGGGTGCATCACCGCATGGATGGCTTCGAGGGTTTCGATGAACAGCTGGTTCGCCAGCGACGGCACCAGCACCACGATGTTGTGGCTCTGCTTGGAGGCCAGCGCGCGGGCGGCCGGGTTGGCGACGTAGCCCAGTTCGCTGGCCGCCTGTCGGACTTTTTCCGCTAGCTCCTCGGCCACCGTGCTCACCCCTCGCAAGGCCCGCGAAGCGGTGATCGGGCTCACTCCGGCGCGGCGCGCTACTTCATCCAGTGTCGGTCGGCCGGTGGTTCGGGAGCTTTTGTCGTTCTTCTTGTCATTCTTCTTGGCGGTCATCGGGCGTATTGCCAAACAAAAATCGAGGCACTAAGGTAGCGCTGTCTTGCGACCAGGGCAATTGCCTGAGACCAGCTCCCGCTGGCCCCTCGCCCGCCGGCCCCTTGCTCGTCATCAGAGCACCGCTGTCGAAGTCGCCAGGACAGACCGACTAGAATGACAAGAATACGGAGGCAGCCGATGCTTTTCGTTACGCCCAATAAAGACAGCGCTGTCTCAGCAATGAGGCTTTCCATGACCCCTTCCATCGATGCCGTCCTCATCATGGGCGTCTCCGGATGCGGCAAATCCAGCGTCGGTGAGGCGCTTTGCCTGCGCAACGGCGCGTTCGCCATCGAAGGCGATTCCTTCCACCCCGCCGCCAACATCGAGAAGATGAGCGCCGGCATCCCGCTCACTGACGAAGACCGCGCCGGCTGGCTCGATACCCTCGCCGCCGAACTGCAGAAGGCCATCGCCGCCGGCCAGCGCCCGGTGCTCACCTGCTCCGCACTCAAGCTGATCTACCGCGAACGCCTGCGTCGCGCGGTGCCCGGCCTGGGCGTGGTGTTCCTGGAACTGACCCGTGACGCCGCCGCCGAACGCGTCGCCACCCGGCCCGGTCACTTCATGCCGGCCAGCCTGATCGACAGCCAGTTCGCCGCCCTCGAACCGCCGCTGAGCGAACCGCTGACCCTGCACCTGGATGCCACCCGCCCGGTCGACGACCTGGCCGAAGCCGCGCACCTGTGGTGGCGACAGCATTCCAGCGACTGACCTTGATAGCGCCTGCCCGCTAAAGATAGCGCTATCTCAACTCACCAAACTCTCTGCACCCAGAGAAGAGCCGCTCCGGCACACAACGACAACAACAGGAGAGCCCCATGCTCGGCATGTCCCACGAGACCTATCTGCTGCTGGACGCGGTGGTCACCATCATCGGCCTGATCCTGCTGATCACCCGCTTCAAGATCCATCCCTTCGTCGCCCTGATCATCGCCGCCGGCTTCCTCGGCCTGACCTCCGGCATGCCCGTGGCGACCATCGTCAAATCCTTCCAGGACGGTTTTGGCGGCGTGCTCGGCTTCGTCGGCATCATCCTTGCGCTGGGCACCATGCTCGGCAAGATGATGGCCGAGTCCGGCGGTGCCGATCAGATCGCCCGCACGCTGATCCAGGCCTTCGGCAAGCAGCGCGTGCACTGGGCGATGATGTTCGCCGCCTTCCTGGTCGGCATCCCGCTGTTCTTCGAGATCGGCTTCATCCTGCTGGTGCCGCTGGTGTTCATCGTCGCCCGGCGCAGCGGTGTCTCGCTGATCAAGATCGGCATCCCGCTACTCGCCGGCCTCTCCGCCGTGCACGGCCTGGTGCCGCCGCACCCGGGTCCGCTGCTGGCCATCGGCGTGTTCGGCGCGGATATCGGCAAGACCATTTTCTATGGCCTGCTGGTCGCCCTGCCCACCGCCGCCATTGCCGGGCCGATCTTCGGTGCCTGGATCTCGAAAATGATCCCCGGCCAGCCCAATGAAGAGCTGGTGGCGCAGATTGCCCACGAGCCGGACACCAGCAACCTGCCCAGCTTCGGCGTCACCCTGTTTACCGTGCTGCTGCCGGTGTTCCTGATGCTGCTGAAGACCTTCGCCGACGTCATGCTCGCCGACGGCCACGTCGTCCGCGCCTGGCTGGACATGATCGGCCACCCGATCACCGCCCTGCTCCTGGCCCTGCTGCTGTCGCTCTACACCTTCGGCCACGCCCGCGGCTTCGACTCGAAGAAGATCCTCAAGCTGCTCGACCAGAGCCTCGCGCCCACCGCCGCCATCGTGATGATCATCGGCGCCGGCGGCGGCTTCAAACAGATGCTGGTGGCCAGCGGCGTAGGCGACGTGATCGGCCACATGGCGGTGCACGCGCAGATCTCGCCGATCCTCCTCGCCTGGCTGGTCGCCGCGGTGATCCGCATCGCCACCGGCTCCGCCACCGTCGCCACCATCACCGGCGCAGGCATCGTGGTGCCGGTGATCGACCTGATCCCCGGCGTGAATCGCGAACTGCTGGTGCTGGCCACCGGCGCCGGATCGCTGATCCTCTCCCACGTCAACGACGCAGGTTTCTGGCTGGTGAAGCAGTACTTCAACATGAGCGTGATGGAGACCTTCAAGACCTGGACGGCGATGGAAACCATCCTCTCGGTGGTCGGCCTGGGCTTCATCCTGCTGCTGTCACTGTTTGTCTGATCCACCCACAGGAGCGCGCGATGCTGGCTATCGCTCGCATGGCGCGCCTGCGCACCGAGTATTGGATCATTGGCTGAATCGTTTTAGCTAAATACAGCTACGATCTAAAACAGACCAGTCGCCCACCTTCCCCGAGGGATGAGTCATGCCCGACAACAACAAGCTCGACCATCTGTTCCCCCGCCTCACCGACATCCCCGACGCCTGGCGCCCCGACTTGCCCGTCGAGCAGCGCGAGTACCTGGTCAACGGCGAACTGCGCCGCTGGAACGGCCCGCTCGCGCCGGTGCGCAGCCCGATCTTCCTCGCCACCGAGCAGGGCGATGAACAGGTCATCCTCGGCAGCACCCCGCTGCTGGATGCCGACGCCGCCCTCGCCGCGCTGGACGCCGCCGTGGCCGCCTATGACAACGGACAGGGCGAATGGCCCAACCTGCGCGTGGCCGAACGGATTGCCCACGTCGAACGCTTCCTTGCCCGCATGCGCGAGCAGCGCACCGCCGTGGTCAAGCTGCTGATGTGGGAGATCGGCAAGAACCTCAAGGACTCGGAGAAGGAGTTCGACCGCACCTGCGACTACATCGTCGACACCATCGAGGCGCTCAAGGCGCTGGATCGCCGCTCCAGCCGCTTCGAGCTGGAACAGGGCACCCTCGGGCAGATCCGCCGTGTACCGCTAGGCGTGGCGCTGTGCATGGGCCCGTACAACTATCCGCTGAATGAAACCTTCACCACCCTGATCCCGGCGCTGATCATGGGCAACACCGTGGTCTTCAAGCCCGCCAAGTTCGGTGTGCTGCTGATCCGCCCGCTGCTCGAAGCCTTCCGCGACAGCTTCCCGCCAGGCGTCATCAACGTCATCTACGGGCGCGGCCGCGAGACCGTCAGCGCGCTCATGGCCAGCGGCAAGGTCGACGTCTTCGCCTTCATCGGCACTCACTCCGGCGCCGCCGACCTGAAGAAGCTCCACCCGCGCCCGCACCGCCTGCGCGCCGCCCTCGGGCTGGACGCCAAGAACCCCGGCATCGTCCTGCCCAGCGTCGACCTCGACAACGCCGTCAGCGAAGCCATCACCGGCGCCCTCTCCTTCAACGGCCAGCGCTGCACCGCGCTGAAGATCCTCTTCGTCCACGAAGACGTGCTGGAGACTTTCCTCGACAAGTTCAGCGCCAAGCTCGCCGAACTCAAGCCCGGCATGCCCTGGGAGCCCAGCGTGGCGCTGACGCCGCTGCCCGAGCCGGGCAAGGTCGATTACCTCAACGGCCTGCTGCAGGACGCGCAGGCCAAGGGCGCCAAGATCATCAACGCCGGCGGTGGCGAGAGCCGTGAAAGCTTCTTCTACCCCGCGCTGCTCAGCCCGGTGCGCGCCGACATGCGCCTGTACAACGAGGAACAGTTCGGTCCGCTGGTGCCCGTGGTCCCCTACCGCGAGTTGGACGAAGTGATCGACTACGTCCTGCAATCCGACTATGGCCAGCAGCTCAGCCTGTTCGGCAACGACCCGGCGCAGATCGGCCCGCTGGTGGATGCCTTCGTCAACCAGGTGGGCCGTATCAACATCAACGCCCAGTGCCAGCGCGGCCCGGACAGTTATCCCTTCAACGGCCGCAAGAACTCCGCCGAAGGCACCCTTTCCGTCCATGACGCCCTGCGCACCTTCTCCATCCGCACCCTGGTGGCCACGCGGTTCACCGACGCCAACAAGGAACTGATCAGCCAGATCATCCGTGACCGCGATTCCAGCTTCCTGACAACGGATTACATCTTCTGACACTCGGTTGCGCAGAGCCCCTCTCCCTGACCCTGGTTGGGGAGAGGGAAGCGCCCCGGCACGGCATTCCCATGAAATGCATTGACTCCGCTTCAAGCCCTCCCAGCCCCCTGCAAACCATCCCGACTAACGCTCATCGCCAATTGAAACAACCCGGTAAGAAGACCCCACTACGCTTGCCTTAAGTCAAAGGGGTCCCCCCTGGAGACTCGATAGTCTGCGCGCCTCTCGACGAGTTCGATATCCGTCGTCTGAATGAACAGTGGCAACGACCGATAACGAACCGGACTGAGCCTTTGCCACGAAACCCACGGATTCCCAGCAAACCAGGGAGCACCCTATGAGTGGCTACAACGCAGTACTGGCGAGAAATACCGACAAGGCACCCCAGGGCACCGGCCCTTACTCGCAAACCGTCGCCTTCTCCCACTACAACAACCTGTCGGCGCAACTGCCCATCGACCCAGCCAGCGGCAAGCTGGTCGCCGGCGGCGTGAAAGAGCAGGCCGAGCAGTGCTACAGGAACCTCAAGGCCGTGGTGGAAAGCATCGGCCACAAACTGGACGACAGCGTCCGCATCTCGATCTTCCTGACCAACATCGCGGACGCCGAAGCCGTCGGCAAAGTCCACGCCAGCTTCTTCCCGGACTACGTCCCGACCCTGACCACCGTTGGCGTGGCAGCGCTGCCGCTGGGCGCCCAGGTGCAGGTCGAAGCCCTCATCACCTGCGGTGAAGGCACCATCCCCAACGCCCCGCAGGCCGGCGACCTGATCAAGGTCGAAGGCAGCACCGAAAATGCGCCGCTGAACCCGCTCTCGACCCAGTCGGTTGCCTTCTCCCACTACAACAACCTGTCCGCGCAGCTGCCCATCGACCCGCGCACCGGCAAGCTGGTCTCCGGCGGCATCAAGGAACAGACCGCGCAGTGCCTGCGCAACATCAAGAACATCCTCGAAGGCATCGACGTGCCCTTCGACGACATCGTGCGGATCACCGTCTTCGTCAAGAACCTCGCCGATGCCGAAGCAGTGAACCAGGTCTACACCACCTTCTTCCCCGATTCAGCCATCGCCCGTGCCGTCGGCTACTTCCCCGCGCGCACCGTGGTAGCGGCAAAAGCCCTGCCGCTGGACGCCCTGGTGCAGATCGAAGCCGTGGTCTCCCACGGTGACGGCACCCCGCCGCAAGCGGTGGAAGACCGCCACGGCATCGTCATCAAGGCCCACAACACCGACGCCGCGCCGCGTTGCCCCTACTCCACCCAGACTGTCGCCTTCTCCCACTACAACCACATCTCCGCCCAGCTGCCGCTGGACGTCCGGACCGGCGAACTGGTGGCAGGCGGCGTGAAGGAACAGGCCGCCCAGTGCTTCAAGCACCTCAAGGCCATCGTCGAAAGCATCGATCACGCCCTGGCGGATGTGGTGAAGGTCAACCTCTTCCTGACCAACATCGACGATATCGCCGCAGTGGATGAGGTGTACGCCAGCTACTTCCCTGGCGGCACGCCGGCACGCCGCACCGTGGGTGTCTCGGCCCTGCCCAAAGGCGCCTCGATCCAGATCGACGCCGTGGTCGCCAACGCAGAAGGTACGCCGCCGGCTGCTTGATTGGCGTACAACGAGTCATGCCCTGTCCGGCTAACGCCGAGGCATGACTCACAGCAAACGATCCCCTCTCCCGCTGGCGGGAGAGGGATAGGGGGCTCTTGATCCTGCCGAAGCAGGCTCGCTCGCGAAAGGCTCCCGCACCGCGCCGACAATCGCTTCCGACTGCAGCACTTCCCACGCCGGTCCTCCCGCATCACCCGCAGCACCTCCCCCATCGGCACTCACAACGTTCCCTGCCAATCCAGCACAGCCAGTGCCCGGCCGTCCCCTTTTGCCTGCATGCGCTAGGGGTATCCCGCCCTGCCAAGCTCCTGGTCCCTCAATACCGGCAACAGATGCCGGTGATCCACCGGCGCAACTCCCGATGCTCCGGGTCGCGAAACTGGTGCAGCACATGGCTGACGTCAACGCCACTAGGTCAGGATTACTCGCAAGGTGTCCCGAAACTATCGAGGGAGGGCAGGCGTCAGGAAACGAATGATTCCTCCAAGAACGGCTATGCCCTCATGAATTTCTTTAGCCGACAGGCCCGCATAGCCCAGGATCAGGGCTGCGGATCTTTCCATTTTCGCCGATGTAAGACCTGCATACAGCGGGGACAAGGGATATACCCCTATGCCGCGCTCAAGTGCCATTGCCTGCACTCTTGTTTCCTCTTCGGCGCGAAGCCTTGGCAATAGCAGTACGCCGTGCAGCCCCGCCGCCATTCCGACCAGTTCCCCGTACCCCGCCAGATGCTGCTCGAAAGCCTCCAGCATCGCCTTTCGCCGTTGCTCATTATCCCGGCGCAGGCGGCGAACGTGCCGCTCGTATGTGCCACTTTCGATCAACGATGCGAGGACGTTCTGCTCCCAGCGCGGCGAGTGGCGATCCGTCAGGCGCTTGGCTTCGCGGAACACGTGGACCAGTTCCTTCGGGAGCACTAGATAACCCAGCCTGAGCTGCGGTGAAAGTGCCTTGGAAAACGTCCCCACATAAATGACCCGCGCCTGGGTATCCATCGATTGCAGCGCATCGATGGGGCGTTGGCCGTAACGAAACTCGCCGCCGTAATCGTCTTCGATGACCCAGGCACGATGACGACGCGCCCATTCCAGCAGTTCCAGGCGACGCGCGACGGGAAGCACCGCCCCCATGGGGAACTGGTGCGAAGGCGTCACGTAGGCCAGGCGCGCACGACCATCTTCGGGCAACGCGCCAGTATCCAATCCCGAACTGTCGACATTGATCGGCAGCGCTGTCGCACCCGTAGCTTCGAAGCTGTATCGGGCCATGCGATAGCCGGGGTCTTCGAAGACGAACCCATCGTTCGGGTTCAGAAGAAGCCGAGCGCACAGGTCCAGCCCCTGCTGCGAACCATGCACCACGAGAATCTGCTCGGCGTCGCAGGTCAGGCCGCGCGCCCGGCGCAGATAGCCCTGCAGCGCCGTGCGCAGGCGCGACTCTCCTTCGGGCTGGCCGTAGGAAAGTGTGGGCTGGCGCCTGACCAGTTCAGCACGATAAGCGCGCTGCCAGCCCAGGGCCGGGAAATCCTTGGTAGCCACCGAACCGTAGCGGAAGTCGATACGCGCATGGGGCGTGGCCATGCTGTAGGGCTTCATCGCCGCAACGCGCTGGCCATAGTCGGAAAGCACCGGCGGCAGCAGTGCCGGGTTCTCCCTGGCACGTTCCGCTGGGCCATTGATGACGCTGGCTACGGTGGCGACCTTGCCCTTGGTGGTGACTACAAAACCTTCGGCAGCCAGTTGTTCGTAGGCCGCAGTCACGGTGGTTCGCGATACGCCCAGCTCGGCCGCCAGGACCCGCGTCGACACCAATTTCGTGCCGGCAGCCAACGTGCCCTGTTCTATCTGCGCCCGCAGCCTAGCGTAGATCCGGCGTTCGGCCCCGCGCCCGGATGGTTCGGACTGGCTGGAAAACTGGCCCATGAAAAAACCTCGAAACTGGCACTTTTTGTGGTGCAGGTTGTGACCGACATTATGGGTACCCAGCCATGGGGAATGAAATCCCTCGTCACAGGAAACTGCGTTTTGGACCTGACCCCCACCACGATCCTCGTGACCTTCGCCGGAGTCTTTCTGATCTGCTTCATGAAAGGTGCGTTCGGCGGCGGTTTCGCCATCGTCGGCATTCCGCTGCTGTCGCTGGTGATGGACCCGATCACTGCCGGCGGCCTGCTCGCGCCCCTGTTCATCGCCATGGACCTGTTCGGCCTGCGCTACTGGAAGCCCTCCACCTGGTCGACAGCGGATCTGAAGTTGCTGATTCCCGGACTGCTGGTCGGCATCGGCATCGGCTACCTGTTCTTCCGCGTGGTGGACCATCGCATGGTCGCCATCGTCATGGCAGCGATCACCCTGGTGTTTGTCGGCCTTTGGTTCAAGGCTGGCGGGGAAGTCAAGGTTAGACCGCGCTCATCGCCCAAGGCAGTGGCGGCGGGCTTTACCTCGGGTATCACGACAATGGTTGCGCACTCGGGTGGACCGCCCCTGGCGATTTACCTGCTGCCGCTGGGCTTGAGCAAACAACTCTATGCCGGTACCACCAGCATGTTCTTCACGGTGGGAAATTTGATAAAGGCCGTACCCTGGTTGCTGCTGGCCAAACCGACGGGGAGCGTGCTCGGCCTGATGGGGATTTGTCTGATGGCGGTGCCCAGCGGGGTCTGGCTGGGATGGCGGCTGCATGAGCGGCTGGATCAGCGCCAGATGTACCGCGCTTGTTATGGGCTGCTGGTGGTGACAGCCGGGAAGCTGTTGTGGGATGGGGTTACGGGGTATCTCGCCTGAATGCAAACCACCGTTGGAACAAGCATGCCAGCGAATATCCAGAGGGCAAAGGTCTTCCATTGCACCGCTTTATCCTTCTGAAAGGCTACCGAATCGAGGCGACCGGATTCAGCCAAGCGTCATCAAACGCTCCTGGCCCAGGGGCTGCCAGTGGCCGATTGCATGAGCCTCAACAGGGATTTTCGGCGAGCGCCCGCAGCCTTCCTGTCCAATCAAGCTGCCCTGCCCCTTTTGCAACTGCCACAGCACGAATTATGCTGGTTGCCGAGCTAACGATGCGTAACTCTCCATGCCTGATCTCTCGCATCTCCACCAGCACCTGACCACCCTCCTCATCGAGCCGGTGGCTCACCAGGTCTCCGGCCTCTTCGACCTGAGTGGGCGTGTGGGTGTGTTGTTCCTGCTGCTGTCCTATGCGGTCGCTTACGCCCTGTTTCGTTTCCGCCAGCAGCGCGGACTGACGCAGGCAGCCTCGTTCTGGCAGTTCATCGGTGGGGCGCGGGTGAATTTCCATCGTTCGGCGTTGCTGGATTACCGCTACTACCTGGTACGCGGCATCCTCAATGTGGTGGTGTTGGTACCCATCATTGGGCTGGTCGATCCTTACATCCTGCGCTCGGGCGATTACATCGCCTTCTTTACCAAGCTCTGGGGCGCGCGACCGCAGGTGGGCCAGAATCTTGGTCTGTCGCTGCTCTATGGGCTGGGCGTGTTCCTGGTCAGCGACTTCAAGAACTACTGGGTGCACCGCGCCTTCCACTCGCGCTGGCTGTGGGCATTCCACAAGGTTCATCACTCGGCGGCGGTGCTGACGCCGATCACGGCGAGCCGCGTGCACTTCGTCGAGAAGCTGGCGGCGAACCTGGCTGGGACCGTGCTGCTGGGCGCCTACGCCGGCATCTTCTGGTACGTCTGTGGTGGACAGGTCAGCGCCTATACGCTGTTCGGCGTGACCTGGATGATCCTGCTGTTCAACGTGCTGGCAACCAACCTGCGCCACAGCCATGTGTGGCTATCGTTCGGGCCGGTGATCGAACATGTGGTGAACAGCCCCGCCCAGCACCAGATCCACCACAGCGACGCGCCCCGCCACTTCAACCGGAACTTCGGCATCAACCTCTCGCTGTGGGACTGGATGTTCGGCACGCTCTACGTCACCCAGCGCGCGCCGGAGCCGATCCAGTTCGGCGCGGGAGAGCAGGACGATGCCAAGTATTCTTCGCTGTGGAGCCTGATCGTGACGCCGTTCGTCGAGACGGTGCGCAAAGTACGGATGGCGAGAGGCCAGGGGGCCAAGGCTTCCAATCACTCGGCAGGAATTGGTCAAGGCTAAATTCAATAAAGCAGCCAGTGGATTCGTCCGCTTAACCGTAGCGGATGGAAGAACACTCCACTACCGATATTCTCCGGATAATTGCTTGGCACAAGCATTTACTGGAAGTCCCGCAAAGTATTTCCCTCCTACTAAAGAACCTGGCAGCAGGCCCGATCCAATGTACTGCGCAGCATGAGTTTGATTTGAGCGACGCCATCACTAGTTACGCAGAAGCCAATGGTGACATGTCGAGCCGGTCCGTAGGCTCTCGATACAAATCGAACACCAGCAAGGTTGCAGGCACTTGGATCTATTCCTGTATCGCTGGGAGGCCATGATGGCTGGAGAATACGCGCCGAGCCGCAACTACCGATGCGCGGCACTCTGTCTCCACGGGTGACCTGCGGCAAGTCCACACGCAGCGCTCCCCGGAATAGCCGTGGATTACTTCGGAACTATCCCGGACGAAACGCTTGAGCAGGTTTTCGTACTGTAGGCGCCCGTCTTCGTCGAAGCACTGGAGCTCGTCGTAATACGCAGCAAAGCTGATCAGCGGGCCGTAATAACAATGCCCACTCGCATTCGGAATCACATTGAACATAGGCCGAACTATCAGCGTTCCTCTGTCGTGCAGTTCTTCAATTACCTGTCGATTGAGCAGCTCTGCCTCATATTCGCCGCGAAAACATTGAATGAAGCCTGAAACAATACTGGACACTTCAAACAGCCTGCAAGATGACTGTTCAGGGACGTTAGCCGAGAGGGAGCGACATTGTCACTCCAGAAAGCAATGGCTGCCTGTTGCGCCACATGCCCCGTGTAACCGAGCCACTACGCCTCAATTTTCATTCCCACACCCCTGCCCCCACACCGGATACCGCAGCGTATGCCGTTGCCCGGTGCTGTCCTCGTAGATCATCTCCACCTCGCGAATCCCGCAGAAATCCAGCTCCGGTGCCTGCACCACGCGCTTGATGTCGAGCTTCTGGCCGAAGTGATAGTCCTCGGCGGGTGGTGCGTCCTGCGCGGCGAGAGCCGCGCAGGAGGTGAAGAGGCAAGCCACGGCGAGCAATCGCTTCATGGCCGTTCTCCCGAGGAAGTGGTACGCGGCATGGGGGCGCCAGTCATGCTCGGGAGCACTTCATCGCGACGAATGAGCCCGTGGAACAGCGCGGCGGCCAGGTGCAGGAGGATGGTCGCCAGCAAGGCGTAGGCGATGACGGTGTGCGCGCTGCGCAGGATGGCGTGGAGCTGCACCGAAGGCGAGACCAGCGCGGGCAGTTCGAAGCCACCCCACAGCAGCACTGGGTAACCACCGGCCGATTGCATGGTCCAGCCCACCAGCGGCTGGGCCAACAGCAGGCCATAGAGCGCGAGGTGCGAGAGGTGTGCGGCGCTGCGTTGCCAGCCGGGCATGTCGCTGGGCAGCGCGGGGATGCGATGGGTCAGGCGCACCAGAATACGCAGCAGCACCAGTACCAGCAGCGCGGCGCCCAGGGGTTTGTGGATGGCGACCAGCGCGGCGTGGCGCGGGGAGACGCTGGCGACCATACCCAGGCCGATCAGCAGCATGGCGAGTACCAGCACCGCCATGAGCCAGTGCAGCACGCGCAGGGAGAGCGGGAAGTAGGTCGGTTTCATCAGTGGGTCTCCTGGGCCTGCTCACGGGTGCGGCGGTTGAAGGATTCCGAGTAGGCGGCCGAGCGCGCGCTGAGCAGCGGGTCGTCGGACGCGCGGATGCCGTCGGGGAGGATCAGCGGGTCGTAGTTGACGTCGCGGCAGTCGCCGCCGATCTCCGGCTGCAGGCGCTCGATCACCAGTTCGCCGGCATCCACCGTGCGACGGCTGGCAGGCCAGGCCTGGGTGGCGTCGCTGGTGCTGTCGCCGGGCTCGCCAAGGGTGAACTGCAGGCGCCAGCGCAACGGGCCGGCGGAAATACGCTGGGCCAGTTCGTCGGCGAGGAAGTCGGCGTCGCCGCGCTTGTCGGCGGCCAGCGGCTCGACCGGCGCTTCAGGCTGCACGGACCAGCGCACGGGCTGCTCCTGGCCGTCCTTGTTCACCAGGTAGAAGGCGTTGAGGCCGTAGTAGGCGCTGTTGGCGTAGCTGGAGGATGGCGTGGAGGATTTCACCCATTGCAGGAAGGGGCCGGTCTCGGGGTGCGCCTTGAAGAAGGCACCGGCTTTTTCCGGGTCGGGCTTGCCGGTGCCCGGTTGCGGCGCAGTGGCCTGTTGCAGGGCAAAGAAGCTGGCGACGTCGCGGACGACGAAGACCGGCATGGCGTTCATGCCGGTCCGCCATTCCTGGCCATCCTTGGGCAGGAAGCGCAGCGCCAGGCTGCGGATCGGCGCCGCACCGTCGCTGGCCTTGGGGTTGCCGCCGGGAATGGCCAGGCGCCCCACCACCGGCACGCGGCCGACCGAGAACAGGCTGGCGCGGGACAGATCGGCGAGCCCGCCGTTGCTGTCGAAGTGGCCGATCACGCACAGGCCCTTGGCGTGGTTGCGCCGATAGCCGGGATAGACGCCGCCGTTGTGCTCCAGGGTGTTGATGACCTTGTCCGGGGTGAGGCGCTGCGGGTCGAGCCAGCCGGCGACATAGGCGAAGACGGCGGCCACGCCGAGCACCACGGCGCCGATGGCGGCCAGGCGCAGGGGCACGTTGGGTGTGGGTGTTTCTGTCATTTCCAGCTCCTCAGGCTTAGGCTGAATGCGTTGAGCCGGTACGACGCACCGTGCGCCGGGTTATTCCCGACCACTGCCAAAGAATTATTTTTTTGCAGGCCGGGAATAGATCGCCGCCGCGTTCGTCTTTCTCGCTCGAACCCACCCACTCCCGGCGCCCCGATGCATTCACTGGACGACCATTCACTGCGCGAACTGCTGCCCCGGCTGCGGCGCTTCGCCCTGTCGCTGACCCGCAGCGCGAGCAGCGCCGACGACCTGGTGCAGGCCACCCTGGAGAAGGCGCTGTCGGCCTGGACCGGCCGCCGCGACGACGGCGACCTGCGCGCCTGGCTGTTCTCGATCCTTTACCGGCACTTCATCGACGGGCAGCGCCGCGCGAAGCGCTACGCGCGCCTGCTCAGCCTGTTCGGCGCGGACAGCGCGGTCAGCGCATCACCCGAGGACATCGTCAGCGCACGCTCGACCCTGGAGGCCTTTGAGCGCCTACCCGCCGAGCAGCGCGCGCTGCTGACGCTGGTCAGCGTGGAAGGCCTGAGCTACCGCGAAGTAGCCGAGGCACTGGACATTCCCATGGGCACCGTCATGTCCCGCCTGTCGCGCGCCCGCACGGCGCTGCGCGCGCTGAGCGAAGGACAGGCGGCGACACCTTCTCTGCGGGTACTGAAATGAACGAACGCATTCCCGATGAGCACGATCTGCACGCCTACATCGACGACCAGCTCGACCCGGCGCGCCGCCAGTGGGTGGAAGCCTGGCTCGCCACGCACCCGGACGACGCCCGTCGCGTCGAAGGCTGGCGACAGGATGCGCAGCAACTGCGCGCGGCCTTTGCCGGGCAGGCGCGTAGTGCAATTTCCGAACAACTGGACCCGGCGCGGATTCGCCGTCAGCTCCAGCAACGCCGGCGAACCCGGTTGGCCACGGCGGCGGCGCTGCTGGTGGCGCTGGGCGTGGGCGGCATGGGCGGCTGGCAGATGCGCGGCGACGCGATGATGCGCGGCATGGTGCCGATGCAGGACGCCGTGCAGGCTTACCGGTTGTTCGCCGATGCCGGCCAGAGCGGGCTCGACCTGCGCGATGGCGGCGACCTGAACGGCTGGCTGGCGCGTTACCTGAAGAACGCGGTGCCGCCGCCGGCGCTGGAGCAGGTTGGCTTGAAGACCGTCGGGGCGCGTCTGCTGGCGACGGAACAGGGGGCGGCAGCGTTGGTGATCTACGAAGATGGCCAGGGCCGCCGGCTGACCTTCTTCATCCGTCCGCCGGGCCCGCGCCATGAGATGTTGCCGCAGGGGCAGCGTACGGATGGAGACCTGCTGGCACGTTACTGGAGCCAGGGTGGCTACAACTACGCGCTGGTCAGCCGCAGCGATGATCCGCAGGCGCAGGCCGTGGGGCAGTTGGTGGGGTTCTAGCGGAAGAGACAAGGTTAAGGCGCGCTCCGTGATTCACGAGCAAGGAGCGCACCGAGGCACCTACAGAAGGGCTTAAGAGCGGCCTCCGGCCATTGAGGTCGGAGGCCGCAGCGCCAGCGTCAGAACGCGAAGCACGAACAACCGAAAGCGCCCCAGAAGCCCTGGAAGTCACTCACCGGCACGCTCGACTGGCGGGCGCGCTCGTGGCTGTGGCCATGCACGCCGCAGGAGCCGGCGCACTGGTGCACGGCCTGCTGCAGTGGGCCCTGCGGACGCCAGTGGCCGGGGACCTTGGCCACGGGAGACCAGTCCGGCAGTACCGGAATGGCCGTCGGCGCCTGGCGCTCGAAGTCGCCGCTGCCGAACACCACGCGGCCGTCCACCACGGTCAGCACCGATTCGATGGTCTTGATTTCCTCCTCCGGCACGTTGAAGTAGTCCGCCGAAAGCACGGCCACATCGGCCATCTGTCCGACCTTGATCATCCCTTTCTTGCCCTGCTCGTTGGAGAACCAGGCGCTGCCGTGGGTGTACAGCTGCAGCGCGGTGGCACGGGACAGGCCCTCGGGGTACAGCTCCATGCCGCCGACGGTCTTGCCGCTGACCATCCAGTACAGCGAGGTCCAGGGGTTGTAGCTGGACACACGGGTGGCGTCGGTACCGGCGCCGACGGGGACGCCTTCGGCCAGCATGCGCTTGATCGGCGGGGTCGCCTCTGCGGCCTGCTTGCCGTAGCGGTCGACGAAGTATTCGCCCTGGAAGGCCATGCGGTCCTGAATGGCGATGCCGCCGCCCAGCGCCCTCACCCGCTCGATGTTCTTCGGCGAGATGGTCTCGCAATGGTCGAAGAACCAGTGCAGGCCGTTGAACGGAATGTCCAGGTTGACCTTCTCGAACACGTCGAGCATGCGCGAGATGGATTCATCGTAGGTGGCGTGCAGACGGAACGGCCAGCGCTGTTCGACGAGATGGCGCACCACCGGTTCCAGCTCGGCTTCCATGCTGCCGGGCAGGTCCGGACGCGGTTCAAGGAAGTCCTCGAAGTCGGCGGCGGAGAACACCAGCATCTCACCGGCACCGTTGTGCCGCAGGAAGTCGCTGCCCTGCCCGTATTTCACGCTGCTGGTCCAGTTCTTGAAATCGGCCAGCTCTTCCTTGGGTTTCTGGGTGAACAGGTTGTAGGCGATGCGCACGGTGAGCTGGTTTTCTTTTTCCAGTTGCTCGATCACCTGGTAGTCGTCCGGGTAATTCTGGAAGCCGCCGCCGGCATCGATGGCGCTGGTCACGCCCAGGCGGTTCAGCTCGCGCATGAACTGGCGGGTGGAGTTGACCTGGTACTCGAAGGGCAGCTTCGGCCCCTTCGCCAGGGTTGCGTAGAGGATCATCGCGTTCGGCCGGGCCACCAGCATGCCGGTGGGCTCGCCCTTGCTGTCGCGGACGATCTCGCCGCCGGGCGGGTTCGGGGTGTCCTTGGTGTAGCCGACGACGCGCAGCGCGGCGCGGTTGAGCAACGCGCGGTCGTACAGGTGCAGGACGAACACCGGGGTGTCCGGCGCCGCCTGGTTCAGCTCTTCGATAGTCGGCATGCGCTTCTCGGCGAACTGAAATTCGTTCCAGCCGCCGACGACGCGCACCCACTGCGGCGACGGCGTGCGCAGGGCCTGCTCCTTGAGCATGCGCAGGGCGTCGGCCAGGGACGGCACGCCTTCCCAGCGCAGTTCGAGGTTGTAGTTCAGCCCGCCGCGGATCAGGTGCAGGTGCGAGTCGTTGAGGCCGGGAATCGCGGTGCGTCCCTTGAGGTCGATGACGCGGGTCGCGCCGGCGCGCAAGGCCATGGCCTCCGCCTCGGTACCCACGGCGATGAATTTGCCGTCGGCGATGGCCACGGCGGTGGCCTCGGGTTTCTCGCGGTCGACGGTGTGGAAGCGGCCGTTGGTCAGGATCAGATCGGCGTACATGGCTATGTTCCTCTTTCAATCAGCGGGCGTTGAGCCAGGCGGAGAACAGGCGCGTGGCCCGTGGCATGAAAACGTAGACCACAAGCAGGACGATGGTCGCGACGATGAGCATGTTGGCCGGCACGAAGCCACCCAGCAGCGGGATTTGCGTAAACAGCGGACGCCAGAGCTGCGGCACCAGCATCACCAGCGGCAGGATCACCAGATAGGAGACGGCCGCCTGTTTCCAGCGCGGCGGCTGCTTCTGCGGGTTGTCCGGGGCGGTGAACCAGAACTCGTGGGCGCGGTGCAGTTCCTTCTGCTCGCCGTCGATCAGGTGCGGGTCGGCACGTTCGATCAGCTCGCGGCGCTGCGGCGAGTCGAGCCAGGCCTGCAGTTCATCGGCGCTGGCGAAGCGCAGGACCGAGGTGAAGTGGTCGCCCTGGCGCATCACGTCCACGCCCAGATGGCCGGGGAACTCGCTGGCAGCGCGGGTCAGCTCGCGCAGGATGGTTTCATAGGCGGCGACGCTGTCGGGGCGGGCGCGGTGGCGGATGATCAGAGTGACGGACTCTTGCTGGGTCGGCTGGTTCATGCAGGTTCCCTCCGGAAAAGTGGCCTCCTCCTTGGGGGGGGAGGCAAGCGGCTCGTTCGACAGACGGCTTACTGCAGATGAACTTTCAGCTCTTCACCGGCCTGGCGCATGGCGGACTGTACCGCCGGGACCTGGCTGATCACGTTGAGCAGACCGTAGTCGTGGATCATTCCGTTGTAGCGCACCGAAGTGACCGCCACACCGGCGGCGTCGAGTTTGCGACCGTAGGCTTCGCCCTCGTCACGCAGTACGTCGGATTCGGCGGTCTGGATCAGCGTGGGCGGCAGGCCCTTGAGCTGGTCGGTGGTCGCGCGTAACGGAGAAGCGTAGATCTCGGCGCGCTGTTTCGGGTCGGTGGTGTAGCTGTCCCAGAACCACTGCATCATCGGCTTGGTGAGGAAGTGCCCCTGGGCGAACTGGTTGTACGAGCCGGTCTCGAAGCTGGCATCGGTCACCGGCCACAGCAGCGCCTGGAAGCGCAGCTTGGGTGCGCCCTTGTCCTTGGCCATCAGAGCGACCACCGCCGCCATGTTGCCGCCAACGCTGTTACCGGCCACGGCCAGGCGCTTGCCGTCGACGTTGATCTCCGTGCCGTGTTCGGCGACCCACTTCGTCGCGGCGTAGGCCTGATTGATCGCCACCGGGTAATGCGCCTCGGGGGACGGGGTGTAGTCGACGTAGACCGCCACCGCGCCGGAGTTCACCACCAGGTCGCGGATCAGGCGGGCGTGGGTCGGGTAGTCGCCCAGCACCCAGCCGCCGCCATGGAAGTACATGAACGCCGGCAGCGTTCCTTTCACGCCGGCCGGGCGGACGATGGTCAGCTTCACCGGACCGACCTCGGTCTGCACGGTCTTCTCGCTGACCTGGGTGCCGGAGAGGTCGACCTTCACCGAGGCCTGGGCTCCGGTCAGCACGGCGCGGGCATCCTTGGGCGACAGGGTTTCCAGCGGCTGGCCCTTGCCGGCTTCCAGGGCTTCGAGGAAGGCCTGGGTGTTGTGTTCGACAGTCGGGTTGCCGGCGGCGAAGACGTTGCCGATGGCCAGGGCGAGAGAGGCGGCGAGCAGGGATTGCTTGAAGTTCATGATTCGGTTCCTTGAAAGTGGGGGAGGTGTTCCGAGAGGACGAACGAATCTTGATCCATGCCCGCAAAGCGCGGAATAGACAGGCTTGCAGGGTCGCTTTGCAGTTTTGCAAGGGCACCGCCCTGCCCTCTGCAATGCCGCATGGACGCCGCATTGCTCAGCTCCAGTGCGGGTGCGTATTGATTCAGGTCAGGCGCAAATCCGCCTGGCCATGACGTTTCTCAATACCCATGCCGGATTCGAAAACCTTCTGACATAACTCAAGGGCGTGCCCAGGCCGTGTAGCCGACAATCACCGCCGCTACCAACTCCCGTGAGTGACTCACAGTGCCAGGACACCACCACTGAAACCCACCGCCCCACCCCTTCACGCCAGGCAACCCCTGGTGCGGCACACGGAAACTGCGCAACCGGGTTCTCTTCACCCATCCCGCCGAGAGGCGGTAGGAAACCGTGATGAAGAACACCCCATTGATGCTCTTCCTGGCCAGCCCGCTGGCCATGGCCACCGCGATGGCGGCCAATAGCGTCACCGAAAGCAACCAGAGCTACACCGCCAACCAGAGCGGCCTTTACGAGGATTTCACTCAGGTTGGCACCATCAAGACGTTCAACGTCAGCGGCGGCGCCATCATCACCATGACCGGGCCGAGCGGCTCGCCCCTGGTGCTCACCGGGCAGACCGTCAGAATCGACGCCGGCAACACCCTCGACATCAAGGGCGCTGGCAGCCTGGTCACCGTCAACGGCGACCTGACTTATAACTACGGCAGCAACACCAACCCCGCCGGCAAGTACGTCTACAACGGCATCGCCGTCACCGGCGGCGGCCGCTTCGTGATCAACGGCAACCTCACTGCCACCTCGACCAACTCCGGCTACAGCAGCCCGAAAAGCGCGATGTATGTGGATGGCACGACATCCAGCGCGGAAATCAACGGCAACGCCAACCTGACCATCGCCGGCGGCAAGGGTCTGTTCGCCGCCAATGGCGGGACCATCGACATGACCTCGAAAGACGGCACGCCCTATGTGCTGACGGTCACCAACAAGTCCAGCCAGCGTTCGGTGGAGGCCAACAATGGCGGCACCGTGACCCTCGACCTGGTGGACATGAACGGTACCTCCTACCTGAGCAACGGCGTGGGCCTGTACGCCACCAAGAACTCTTCCATCAGCTTCATGGGTGGCGACTTCAACCAGACCACCAGCCGCCCGGGCGCCAACGCGCTGTTTGCCCTCAACCATTCGAGCGTCACCGCCACCGGCTATGACGGCGGCCACCTGCGGATCAAGACCGGCGGCCTCAACGAAATCGGCGCCTGGGCCACCGGCAACTCTCAGGTGACCATCAACAGCGAGAAGCATCAGGACTTCCAGACGGTGATCCATACCACCGGCACCGGGCAATCCCATGGTCTGGCCGCAGGCTCGCTGGGCGGCGGCAGTGCCAGCGCCCCCGTCGACAGCGGCCACGCCGGCGCGCAGTACGGCAACTCCGAAGTCACGGTGTACGGCAAGACCGATATCACTACCGAAGGCAAGGACTCCGCCGGCCTGCGGGTGATGGGTGACGGCGCGAAGATCACGCTCACACCGCTGGTGGCTGGCGTGCGCAACAGCATCACCTCCGCCGCCAGCGCGATCCGCTACTCCTTCGCCAACGGCTACAGCCTCGCCAGCAACGGCGACCGCCTCGAAGGCGGCCAGGTGATCGACCTCACCGACACCGACATGGCGCACCTCGATGGCGCCACCGGCACCGCCGGACTGATCGAAGTCGGCGGCCTCGCCGGGCGCACCAGTGACGGGCAGAACAGCGGCATCATGAATGTCGCCGATGCGGTGAAGGACGCCACCCTGAACCTCGCCAACAGCAGCGCCACCGCCCAGGACGGGCGCAGCCTGCTCAATGTCAACGCCAGCCAGAACAGCGCCGACGGCGTGTTCGCCAGCAGCTTCACGCTCAACGCCGAGAGCAGCGAACTGGTGGGCCGCTCGATGACCGACAGCACCGTTGCCGGCGATGGCAGCGTCAGTAGCGCCACGCTCAACCTCAAGGGCTCGCGCTGGTTCCTGCTGGACAAGAACAGCAGCGAGGCCAGCCACTACGCCACCTCTAGCCTCACGGCGCTGGACCTGCAGGACGACTCGCAGGTCTACATCAACAGCCGCGAGTCCTGGCAGAACGGCTTTGCCGCCCACCAGCCGGAGCACTACGGCAGCCTGCAACTGGGCTCGCTGAGCGGCGCCGGGGCGTTCCACTTCTACACCGACATCGTCAACCAGCTGACCGACAAGCTGACCATCACGGGTACCGACGGCAGCACCGGCAACCATTCAGTCCTGGTGGCCAACGACGGCTCGCAGAGCACCCTGGGTGACGAGCGCATCGAGATTATCGAAACCAACGGCGGCAGCGGCCAGTTCGGCCTCTACGAGGGCGCGCTGGTGGAGCTGGGCGGCAACACCTATGCCCTGCGCAAGAACGAGGACGATAACTGGGAACTATATGGCTATACCGCGCCGCCGGTTGACCCGGGCCCGACCGACCCGGTCGATCCACAGCCTCCGGTTGACCCTATACCGCCAGTAGACCCGACACCGCCTGTCGACCCCACACCGCCTGGCCCGGTCGAACCCGGCGACCCTGTAGCGCCGACGCCGCCCGGCCCGGCCCCGGGCCCTGGCACCTCGACTACCCGTGCCTTCCACGCCCAGGTGCACACCAACTACCTGCTGTCCTACCTGGACATGCAGACCCTGCTGCAACGCATGGGTGAGCTGCGCTACACCGAGCGCGATACCGACGGCAACGTCTGGTTGCGCACCAACGGCGGCCGCCTGCACTCCTTCGCCGGCAGCAACTTCGACGGCTACCGCCTGAGCTACCAAGGCATCCAGCTGGGCGTGGACCGCCGCGTGCCGGTGTCCAGCGGCGACCTGTTCGTCGGCGCCATGATCGGCCATACCGAGGCCGACCAGAGCTTCGACGAAGGCAGCGGCGGCGCGCGCAACACCCACGTCGGCATCTACGGCACCTGGCTGCACGAGAACGGCTTCTACATCGACACCGTGCTCAAGGCTGCGCACCTGAAGAACAACTTCAGCGTCAACGACACCCAGGGCAATCGCGTGAAGAGCTCCGGCAGCAGCAACGGCTACTCCGCCTCGGTGGAAACCGGCAAACGCTTCACCCTGCACCGCGAGAAGGACAGCCAGTGGTTCGTCGAGCCCCAGGCGCAACTGGTCTACACCGACCAGGGCGGCTTCTCTTCGCGCGCCAGCAACGGCCTGAAGATCCACTACGACGACTACGACTCACTGCTGGCTCGCGCCGGCGGCATCGTCGGCTACGAGCTGAGCAACGCTAAACACAAGTCCGAGGTGTACCTGAAGGGCGGTTACGTTCGCGAGCTGATGGCCGACGACATCGGCTACCGGATCAACGGCACGCCCAAGCAGAGTTCGGACTTCAGTGGCGGCTGGCGCGAGGCGGCCGTGGGCGTCTCCACGCGCCTGACCGACGGCCATAGCCTGTTCATGGAAGTGGGTTACCGCGACGGCGACAACTTCGACCAGAACCACGCCAACGTCGGCTACCGGTTCGAATACTGAGCCACCCGGGGCGGCTGGTAACGGCCGCCCCGTTCTTTACAGGCGACCCCTGCGCACCGTCCGGCACGCCACGGATGCCGGCGCGGCGTTTGACCGGTACAATGCGCGATTGCCCGTTCCATACCTGATAAGCACGCCTGATAAAGAAGAAACCATGTCCTTGCCCAAACACCATCTGGAACTGCTCAGCCCTGCCCGCGATGTCCACATCGCCCGCGAGGCCATCCTGCATGGCGCCGACGCCGTCTACATCGGCGGCCCGAGCTTCGGCGCGCGGCACAATGCCTGCAACGAGGTGAGCGATATCGCCCAGCTGGTGGAGTTCGCCCATCGCTACCACGCGCGGGTGTTCACCACGATCAACACCATCCTCCACGACAACGAGCTGGAGCCGGCGCGCGCGCTGATCCACCAGCTCTACGACGCCGGTGTCGACGCGCTGATCGTGCAGGACCTGGGCATCATGGAACTGGACATCCCGCCGATCGAGCTGCACGCCAGCACCCAGACCGACATCCGCACCCTGGGCCGGGCGAAGTTCCTCGACCAGGCCGGCTTCTCCCAGCTGGTACTGGCCCGCGAGCTGAACCTGCAGGAAATCCGCGCCATCGCCGACGAGACCGACGCGGCCATCGAGTTCTTCATCCACGGCGCGCTCTGCGTTGCCTTCTCCGGCCAGTGCAACATCTCCCACGCCCAGACCGGCCGCAGCGCCAACCGCGGCGACTGCTCCCAGGCCTGCCGCCTGCCCTACACCCTGAAGGATGACCAGGGCCGCGTGGTGGCCTTCGAGAAGCACCTGCTGTCGATGAAGGACAACAACCAGAGCGCCAACCTCAGCGCCCTGGTGGACGCCGGCGTGCGCTCCTTCAAGATCGAAGGGCGCTACAAGGACATGGGCTACGTGAAGAACATCACTGCCTACTACCGCCAGCGCCTGGACGGCATCCTCGCCGAGCGCCCGGACCTGGCCCGCGCCTCCAGCGGCCGCACCGACCACTTCTTCGTGCCGGACCCGGACAAGACCTTCCACCGCGGCAGCACCGATTACTTCGTCAGCGACCGCAAGATCGACATCGGCGCCTTCGACTCGCCGACCTTCACCGGCCTGCCGGTGGGCACCGTGGAAAAGGTCGGCAAGCGCGACCTGCTGGTGGTGACCAAGGACCCGCTGTCCAACGGCGACGGCCTCAACGTGCTGGTCAAGCGCGAAGTGGTCGGTTTCCGCGCCAACATTGCCGAGCCGAAGGGCGAGTTCGAGGAAGACGGCGAGAAGCGCTACCGCTACCGCGTCGAGCCCAACGAGATGCCCGAAGGCCTCTACCGCCTGCGGCCGAACCACCCGTTGTCGCGCAACCTCGACCACAACTGGCAGCAGGCGCTGCAGAAGACGTCCGCCGAGCGCCGCGTCGGCCTGTCGTGGGTCGCCAAGCTGCGTGACGAGCGCCTGGAACTGACCGCCACCAGCGAAGAAGGCGTCAGCGCCAGCGTCGCCCTGGACGGCCCGTTCGGTATCGCCAACAAGCCCGAACAGGCGCTGGACCAGTTGCACGACCTGCTCGGCCAGCTGGGCACCACCCAGTATCACGCCGACGCCATCGAACTGGACGCCCCGCAGGCGTTCTTCATCCCCAACTCCCAGCTCAAGTCGCTGCGCCGCGAGGCCATCGAGGCGCTCACCGAAGCCCGCGTGCAGGCCCACCCGCGTGGCGGCCGCAAGGCCGAGACCAACCCGCCGCCGGTGTACCCGGAGTCGCATCTGTCGTTCCTGTACAACGTGTACAACGAGAAGGCCCGCGCGTTTTACCATCGCCACGGCGTGCAACTGATCGATGCCGCGTACGAAGCCCACGAGGAAACCGGCGAAGTGCCGGTGATGATCACCAAGCACTGCCTGCGCTTCTCCTTCAACCTGTGCCCGAAACAGGCCAAGGGCGTCACCGGCGTGCGCACCAAGGTGCAGCCGATGCAACTGATCCACGGCGACGAGGTGCTGACCCTGAAGTTCGACTGCAAGCCGTGCGAGATGCACGTGATCGGCAAGATCAAGGGCCACATCCTCGGCCTGCCGCAGCCGGGCAGCGAAGGCGTGAACACCATCGTCGGGCAGATCAGCCCGGAAGACCTGCTCAAGACCATTCGCAAGCCGGCGCACTGAGGCAGACCTGAACCTGCAGGGGCGCATTCGCTCGCTCCTGCAGATCTCCCCCCTGCGCAACTCCCCGATCCCCCGCTATGATCGGGGCATGCCCACCACGCCCCCGCTCCGCCAGCAATGCCCACCCGGCGCCTGCAACTGCGACCGGGAACGGCTATTGGAGACACCCAACGCCGACCTGCGAATCCTGCTGCTGACCCGGCACGAGGAGCAGCGCCTGCTCGAGCGCCTGGAAAATCTCAAGGACCTGGCGGACCTGGAGCACCTGCTGCACAGGCTCTTCGATCAACTCGGCATTCGCCTGCACATCGCCCCCGGCTTCAACGAAGTGCGCACCATGCGCGGCATCGAGTTTGCCTTCGAGGAGCAGCCTGGCCTCTGCCGCAAGACCCGCCAGGCCATTCCCGCCGCGATCCGCCGGGGCCTGGAGAAGAACCCGGAAATCGCCTGGCGGCTGCTGGACGCCCACGACCTGCTCGGCGGGCTCTGATCAGAAGCCGCCTTCCAGCGGGTATTCCACGGCAACCCGCAACTGGTCGGTATTGAGTTCCGTCTGCGCGGCGTTGGCGCGATGGCTGTTGTGCATCAGTACCAGCCGCAGCCCCTTGACCGGGCCTTCCGGCACACGGTATTGCAGCATCAGGTCGCGCTCCCAGTGCTGGCCACCCTCGCCATAACCCAGGTACGCGTAACCGCCACGCGGGTCGACGTGGCTGCCATCGATGCCGGTGCCGCGCACGTAGGCCGCCGCCATCGACAGCCCCGGCACTCCGAGCGCCGCCAGGTCCAGGTCATAGCGCAGTTGCCAGGAACGCTCGTTGGGCGCATTGAAGTCCGACAGTTGCACTGCGTTGGTGAGGAAGATCGCACCGCGTGTCACGTAGTCGAACGGCGTATCACCGTCGACCTGCTGGTAACCGACGCTCAGTCGGTGCGCGCCGAAGCCGTAGACGCCAAGCAGGCTCCAGGTGGTGTTGTCGATCCGCCCGGAGAACGCTCGCCCGGTATCTCGACTGCGATAGAGATTGAGGTTCAGCGACAGGTCCTGTCCCTCGCCCAACGGCTGGCTGAAGGTGCCGCCCAGGTAATCCTGGCGCCAGGTATCCTCGTAGCGCGAGGTGAACAGGCTGAGATTTGTGCCCTTTGTGGGCGAATAGGTGAAGCCCGCCAGGTCGAAAGCAGTGCCCTGGCGACCATTGGAATAATTCACCACGAAGCCGCGATCATGGCTGGAAGCGTTGCGGTCGGTGCTTTCGGTGAAGTGCCCAGCCACCAGCCGCAGCGCGGAAAGCTCCTCGCTGGAGAGAAAGAAACCGCTGGCCGTTTCCGGCAGCAGGCGACTGTCGGAGGAGCTGAATACCGGGGTTTTCACCCGCTGTTCGCCCCACCACAGTGTCGTCGAAGACACCCGCGCCTTCAGCGCCGCACCGCCACGGGCAAAGCTATCCTTGGGATGACCGTCATTGTCCAGGCCGACCAACCGTGCCTTACCGGCGCGACCGCCGCCACTGTCCAGCAGCACGCCCTGATACAGATGCGCGTCCAGCCCCAGCCCGACGCTGCCTCGAGTAAATCCGGACTGCAGGCTGCCCATCAGCCCGTAGGCCCATTCCTGCGCATAGCCATTGCGTTCATTGCGGGGCTTGTAGGCGTTGCGCGCGGCGCTGTTGCGATCACCGTGGCGGTATTCGCGCTGGTCGAACAGCGTGCGGTTTAGCAGGCTCCAGCGGCTGTCCTCAACAAAACCATTGGATTCCTCCTGCCCCGCACCAAATGCCGGTACGGACAACGCCAGCAACACGGCGGAGCTGCGCAGCCTCACAGGTACTTCAGCCAGGCGATATCGCGGCGGCGGGCCTTGAGGCGGGCGAACCAGTGCACCGGCGGATAAAGCACGACGATCAGCAACAGCGCGCCACCCCAGACCGCCCACACCGAATCGAAGCCGAAGTACTGCCCGTGGTTCAGCCCCCAGATTGCCACCGCGACCAGATAAAGCAGCTTCAGCACATAGAGGTGCAGCAGGTAGAAGAACATCGGCGCCGCGCCGAACACCGCCAGCCGGCGGGCCAGAGCGCCCTGCCCGCGGCGCTCGAAGAACACCAGCAGGAGCAGGCCGATCCCCAGGGTCAGGACAAGGAACAGCAGCGACGGCGGGTACTTGGTGATGTTGAAGAAGCTCATCAGCAGTTGCAGGCCGTTGTCGCCGTCGCCCCAAGGCTTCTCGCCGTAGCCGTTGTTCAGGCGCAGGACGATGAAACCGCCCAGTGCGATGGCCGCCGTCAGCAGCAGGTTGCGCGTGCGCCGGGCGGCATTGGCCGAACGTCCGAACCAGGGCCCGGCTGCATAACCCAAGGCAATCACGCCGATCCACGGCAGCAGCGGATAGGACGTACGCAGGCGCAGCGCATCGCCCAGTCCGATCCAGCCGCGATCGTGCAACACCGCCCAGGGCACATGGGCCCAGTGCTCGGGTGCAAAGTGCACCCCATCCAGCAGGTTGTGTCCCGCCACCAGCACCAGCCCAAGCCCCACCAGGGCAGCACGCGGCAGCCAGACCAGCGCGGAGAGCGCCAGCATGCTCAGGCCGATGGCCCAGATTACCTGCAGGTAGATCACCTTGGGCGGCAACTGGAAAGTCCAGGCGAAGTTCACCAGGGTCACTTCCAGCAGCACCAGGAACAGCCCGCGCTTGAGCAGGAAGGCCGAAACCGCCACGCGGCCCTCGTGCCTCTCGCCATAGAGGAAGGCGGAAAGCCCGGTGAGGAAGACGAAAACCGGCGCGCAGAGGTGCGCCAGGGTGCGACTGAAGAACAGCACGGGGTCGGTCTGGGTCACGTCCATCGGATCACTCACCTGCAGGTGCAGGTAAAACGTCTCACGGACGTGGTCCAGCAGCATGAAGAGAATCACCAGCCCGCGCAGGGCATCGATGGAGTGGAGTCGGGTAGTGGCTTTGGTGATGACAGCTGAGGGAGGCGTGATGGCGGAGGTCATTGAGGGAATCGACTGCGATTGAATTGTAATATTATTACATTTCAGGCAGCCGACCTGCCAACCCCTTAAAACATGCAGACATGTCTACGACGGCCATCCGCACCCGCGGGCCTCATTCCATGGCGCGCTGCATCGCGGCGGAAAGTTCGCTGCTGCCAAGCTGTTCCAACCGCTCGGCGGCGCCCAGGCGATCACGTTCTTCCTTGTTCTGGCTGAGTTTGGACTTGCCGACGATCTCGCTGATTTCCACCTCGATGCCGACGATGTTGGCCAGCATGCCACTGATGAACTCCGGGGTGGAATCGCTCATCTTCCAGGGCTTCGCTTCACTGGCCTCGTGGGTGCGGGTCAGGCGGCCGACCACGCCGCGCACGAAGCGCTCCTCGTCCATGACCTTGAGGCGACCGCGCACGTGCACCACCTGGTAGTTCCAGGTCGGCACCTGGCGGTGTGCTTCGTGCTTGCTCGGGTACCAGTTGGGCGACACATAGGCGTGCTCGCCACGGAAAATCACCAGCACTTCCTCACCGTCGGATTCCTGCCACACGGGGTTGTTGCGGGCGACGTGGGCGCGCAGCAGCGGCCGCTCGGTGGAGAGTTCCAGTTCGAAGGGCAGATGATTGGCGTCCAGCAGGCCGCCATGACCGGTGACCAGGATGCCCAGGGGATACTCGCGGATCAGCCGGTGCAACTCGTCCGTCCGGGTTTCCTCGAAATGCGCGGGTACGTACATGAAAGGCCTCGACAGCAGGTGACAGCGATCATCATGCCGCGGTATTGGCACCTTATAAAGATCCATTGCCGACCCTGGCGACAGAGCCAATCCCCGGCGGCCGAAGATTTGGTACACCCTATGCATCACCCCGCTGGACGGCAATGGTGCCGCCCCCTACTCTAGCCCTTGGCCAGCATTCGCCCCGGACGGCAGACACAGGCTCCCACTCTCCATGACCGCACCCGAGTTTCCCGCCGCTCCTCCCCGGCAATCCCAGGGGAGAATTCCGCCGCGCCTGCACGATGCCTACAAGGCGTACGTGGTCCAGCATTACCGGCGTTTCCTGCTGGCGATCAACTTCATCGCCATGGCCGCCTACGACTCCTACGTGCTGGCCGACGCGCTGCTGATCCCGGACATGGCCAAGGAGTCCCTGCTTCTGCGCAGTGGCCTGAGCCTGATCGGCCTGCTCAATATCTTCCTGGTGTTCCGCTTCAGCCGCAGCGTGCTGGTGATGGACATGCTGATGCCGGTGCACGACATCATCTCCACCGTCGCCTGGTTCGAGCTGCTCAAGCGCAGTGCCTCGCCGGACGTGCCGTTCTTCCTCTATGCCTCGGTGGTGTTCATCTTGTTGGGCAACCTCGGCGTGCGTTATTCGTTCAAGGGCATCGCCGTGGTGTCGGCGATCATTTCGGCGATCATTCTCTACAACGTCTGGCTGATCCATGACGGGGCGACCAAGCCGCTGCTGATCTTCACCCTGGTGTACCTGCCCATCGCGCTGTTCAGCCTGTTCATCAGCTGGACCAACATCAAGGGCGTGCGCCAGGCATTCCTCGCCGATCTGGAGGAGCGCCGCCAGCGCACGGAGCTCGCCGCCCTCAACCTGCGCCTGCAGGAGCTGGCCACCACCGACGGTCTCACCGGCGTGGGCAACCGCCGTGCGCTGGACCTGCAACTCAATGAAAGCTGGCACGGCATGCGCGCCCACGGACGCCCCTTCGCCCTGCTGATGGCCGACATCGACTACTTCAAGCCGTACAACGACCATTACGGGCACCAGGCCGGTGACCGCTGCTTGTGCCAGGTGGCCGAGAATCTCGCCGGCACTCTGCGCGGCGGGCAGGCCAACGTCTATCGTTATGGCGGTGAGGAATTCGCCATCGTGCTGGAAGCGACCAGTGCCGAAGACCTGCGCTGCATCGCCGAACGATTGCGCGAACAGGTGGCGAGCCTGGGCATCGAGCACCTGCACCGGCCCGACAGCCTGCGTCAGTTGACGATCAGCCTCGGTGCGGCAATGGCCAACGAGGGCGGACTGCACGAACCGCGCGAGCTGCTCGCCCGCTGCGACCGGCATCTGTATATCGCCAAGCAGAAAGGTCGCAACCGTGTGCAACTCAGCGGCATGCCAGGCGTCTGACCACCATAGCCAACCCGGCACGTGCTGCCGGCGTCTCCCAGGACTGCGCCGGGCGATGTCCGCCCTGCGTGACGACCACCACAGGGAACGTCCCTACGAGGCCAGTGTGAAACGCGACATCCGCCTTGCCATCCTCCTGCTGTCGATCATCAGCCTGGCCGTCGCCATCGCCACGGCCTGGGAGCTGTGGTCGGCCCGCGAGCGCACGCTGGCGGAAACCACCACGCACAACCTCAACCTCACCCAGGCGCTGGACACCTACGTCGAGGGTATTGTCACGCAGAGCTCCATGCTGCTGCTCGGCATTGCCGAACGCCTGGAACACGAAGGCCTCGACGCTCCGCAGCTGCAACGCCTCAACGAACTGGTGCAGCGCCAGCAGCACCTGCTCGTGCAGCTCAATGGCGTCGGCATCTACGACGCCCAGGGCAACTGGCTGATGACCTCCACCGGCCCCTTCCCGCGCGGCTCCAACAGCGCCGACCGTGCGTACTTCATCCACCATCGCGACAACCCTTCGCTGGAGGCCTACATCGACGGACCGATCCACAGCCGCTCCACCGGCGTCTGGGTAATCACCGTCAGCCGCCGCTACAACGACGCCCAGGGCAACTTTGCCGGGGTGATAGTGGCGGCGCTCGGCGTGCAGGACTTCCTGCGCCTGTTCGGCAAGATCGATATCGGCAGGACCGGCGCCATCGGTGTTGCCACCAGCAGCGGCCAGGTGCTGGTGCGCTATCCCTTCCGCGAGAGCGACATGGGCCGCGTGCTCTCGCGCTCGCCGATCTTCACCCAGTACCTGGATGAAACCACGGTCGGCAGCGCCACCTTCGCGTCCTCCCTCGATGGCGTCGAGCGCATCTATGCCTTCCGCAAGAACGAGCGCTACCCACTGGTGACTTCCGTCGCCCTGGGCAAGGACGAAGCCCTGGCCGCCTGGCGCGCCGACGCCTGGCGCACGGTCGCCATCGCCTTCGGCCTGCTGATGGTCATCGTGGTGATCGGCAGCCTGCTGATCCTCGCCATCCAGCGCCGCATCGGCACCGAACGCCTGCTGCGCGACGCCCGCGAAGACCTGATCAAGGCCAACCGCCAGCTGGAAGTCCTCGCCTCCCGCGACCCCCTGACCGGCCTGGAGAACCGCCGCAGCTTCGACGACCACCTGATCGCCGAACTGCGCCGCGCCCACCGGGAGCGCACGCCGCTGGGACTGCTGCTGATCGACGTCGACCACTTCAAGCGCTTCAACGACACCTACGGTCACCCCGCCGGCGACGACTGTTTGCGTCGCATCGGTCGCGTCCTCGCCGACAGCGTCCGCCGCCCCGCTGATCTTGCGGCGCGCTATGGCGGCGAGGAACTCGCCGTGATCCTGCCCCATACCGGCCCCGATGGCGCCCAGGCCGTGGCCGAGCAGTTCATGCAGCGCCTGCAGACGGCCAACCTCACCCACGCCGGCAGCCCGCTGGGCCGAATCACCGCCAGCATCGGCATCGCCACCCTGCCCGGCGGCAGCGACAGTAGCCCGCAGGCGCTAATCGAAGCCGCCGACCGCGCGTTGTACCGTGCCAAGGCCGCTGGCCGCAATCGCCTGGAAAATGCCCCCACGCTGCCGGGAGCCGCACCGTGATATTCGAACCCGCCCTGCTCGACGCCCTGCGCAACGCCCATCACGTGGTGGTATTCACCGGTGCCGGTGTTTCCGCCGAGAGTGGTGTCCCCACCTTCCGCGACCGCCTCAGCGGGCTGTGGCAGCGTTTCGACGCCGCATCCCTGGCCACCGCCCAGGCGTTCCGTGCCGACCCGCCGCTGGTCTGGGGCTGGTATGAATGGCGACGCAGCGTCGTCCATCGCGCGCAGCCCAATCCCGCTCACCTGGCCATCGCAGCGCTGGCGGGCAAGGTGCCGAAGTTCACGCTGATCACCCAGAACGTCGACGATCTCCACGAGCGCGCCGGCAGCCACGACGTCACCCACCTGCACGGCCAATTGGAACGCCCTCGCTGTTTCGACTGCCAGCGCGAACCCGACGCAGCGCTGCCGGTTCCGGATGAGCCTGAGGCAGGGCGCCGCGTACCGCCGCCGGCCTGCGCCCATTGCGGCGGCCCGCTGCGCCCCGGCGTGGTGTGGTTCGGCGAAGGCCTGCCGATGAATGCCCTCAACCACGCCTTCCAGGCCGCCGAAGACTGCGACCTGCTGATCTCCGTGGGCACCTCCGGCGTGGTCTACCCGGCGGCCGAAGTCCCGCAGATCGCCTGGCGCGCCGGGGCCACCGTCCTGCACATCAACCCCGCACCGGGCCCGCTGCATGGCGAACGCGACTTCGCCCTCGCCAGCGCGGCGGGCACGGCCCTGCCAGCTTTGCTCAACGAGGCTTTCGCCGAGCGCTGATCGCGCGACGAAGAGCCCGGCAGCACGACGCGGCTTACACCGCCGGCATCTGCAACGTCACGCAATGGATGCCGCCGCCACCGGCGGCGATCGGGTCGATGTTCAGCTGCACGATCTCCCGGTCCGGGTACAGCTCGCTGAGCAAGGCATGGCAATGCTCGTCCGCCGCCGCATCGCCAAACTTCGGCGCAATCACCCCGCCATTCACCGGCAGGTAGTTGATGTAACCGGCTGCGAAATCCGGGTTGTCGCGGCTGTAGGCGCTGGGCTTGGGCTTCATCGGCGGCGGCAGCGTGTGCAGCTTCAGCGGACGGCCATCGGCATCCGTAGCGGTCTTGAGGATGTCCAGGTGGCGGCGGGTGACAGCGTGGTCATAGGACTGCGGATCGTTGTCCAGGTTGACCACCACCACGCCCGGCTCGACGAAGCGCGCGTAGAAGTCCACGTGCGCATCGGTGATGTCCTTGCCACGGATGCCCGGCAGCCAGATCACCTTGCGCAGCCCCAGCATGCGCTTGAGTTCCGCCTCGATTCGAGGGCGCGACCAGCCAGGATTGCGGTTGTCGTTGACCCAGCAGCTTTCGGTGAAGATCGCCGTGCCGTGGCCATCCACCTCGATGCCGCCGCCCTCCCCGCACAGCTCGCTGACGATGGCCTTGGCCTCCAGGTCTTCGGCCAGTGCCGCCGACACTTCACGGTCGCGCTCGGCGTGCTGCTTGCCGCCCCAGCCGTTGAAGTTGAAGTCGGCCAGCGCCAGGCCGCCCGAGGTGCCGTCGACAAGGAAGCAACCGCCGTAGTCGCGCACCCAGATGTCATCCACCGGCACCGGCAGGAAGTCGACATTCTGCCCACCGCAGGCACGCTTGGCCTCGGCCTGCTGCTCCGGCCGGCAGAGCACCGTCACCGGCTGGAACTCGGCAATGGCGCGGGCCAGCCGCGCCACGGTGGCGTTGACGTCCGCGGCGATGTCTTCCCAGACGTCGGCGCTCGCCGCGTAAGCGACGTACACCCGCTCCTGCTTGCGGTGTTCGTCGGGCATGGTCCATTTGCCCGCGGCCAGGGCGACGCGCCCCAACCCCAGGCCGAGCCCGGCGGCCAGCGTGATGCCGGTGCCGAGCAGGTTTCTGCGTGTCATCATCCTCGCCTCCTCAACCGCCGGTGCCGGTCTTGAAACTGGTCCAGGTACGCATCCGCGCGCGCATGTCGCGCTGGGGGATGTCCTTGCCGGGGAACAGCCGCGCGTAGGCCTTCTCATCAAGATAGATGTCCGGGTTGTCGCGCATGCTCGCCTCGACCATCGGCCGCGCCTTGGCGTTGGAGGTCGGATAACCGGTGGCGTTGCTGATCGCGGCCATCACCTCCGGGCGCATCAGGTAGTTGATCAGCGCATAGGCGTATTCCGGGTGCGGCGCGTCGACGGGAATGGCCATGGTGTCCATCCACACCGAGGTGCCTTCGCGCGGGACGCGGTACTCGAAGCGCTCGGGCTTCTTCGCATCAATGGCCGCCCGTTGCGACTGGGTGACGTCGCCGCTGTAGCCCAGCGACAGGCACAGGTCGCCATTGACCAGCTGGGTGACCGGCTGCGACTGGAACTTGCGGATGTACGGGCGGATGCCGTTGAGCAGCGCCAGGGCGTCCGCCAGGTCCTGCGGCTTGCAGCTGCGCGGGTCGCGGCCGAGGTAGTTGAGCACCACGGCCAGCACTTCGTCCGGCGAGTCGATCATGGAGATGCCGCAATCGGCGAAGCGCTTGGCCACTTCCGGCTTGAACAGCATGTCCAGGCTGTTCACCGGCGCGCCGGGCATGCGCTGTTCGATCTTCGCCTGGTTGTAGGTCAGGCCGATGCTGCCCCAGGTATAGGGCACCACCGCGTGGCGCGAGTACGGGTACTGGGTCTGCAGCGTCTGCAGGCCCGGCTCGATATCGGCCAGCTGCGTCAGCTTGCTGTCGTCGAGCTTCTGCAGGGCGCCGGCACGCATCAGCCGCTCGGCCACGGTGTCGCCGGGGAAGACCAGGTCGTAGCCGCTGTGCCCGGCCATCATCTTGGCTTCCAGCGTCTCGCTGCTGTCCATCACGTCGTAGATGACGCGGATGCCGGTTTCCCTGGTGAAATTCGCCAGCGTGTCAGGGGCGAAGTAGTCCGCCCAGTTGAACAGGCGCAGGACCTTCTCCTCCTCCGCCACGGCCGGTTGCAGGACGCACGCCAGGGACAACCCCAACGCGCCGATCAGCAGGTGCTTGTTCATGGTCAGACTCCTTGCCAGCGTGGGTGCAGGTGGCGGCCATCGAGGCCGAGCAGAGGGCCGTACATTTCCGGGCGGCGGTCGCGGTACACGCCCCAGGTCAGGCGCTCTTCGCGGGCCAGGTCCAGGTCCAGCTCCTGCACCAGAACGGCGGCCTCGTTGAGCCCGGCCTCGGCCAGCAGCGCGCCTTTGTGGTCAGTGATGAAGGACGAACCGTAGAAGCGCATGCGCAGCGCGTCATCGCTGGGCGCCACTTCCTCGCCGATACGATTGGCGGCCAGCACCGGCAGCAGGTTGGCGGCGGCGTGGCCGCGCTGGGCGGTCTGCCAGTGATCGCGAGAATCCAGTTGTTCCGCGCCCGGCTCGGAGCCGATGGCGGTGGGGAACAGCAGCAGCTCCGCGCCCTGCAGTGCCAGGCAGCGGGCGGTCTCGGGGAACCACTGGTCCCAGCAGATGCCCACGCCGATGCGCCCAACGGCGGTGCCCCAGACGCGGAAACCGGTATCGCCGGGGCTGAAGTACTCCTTCTCCTGGTAGCCGATGGCGTTGGGGATGTGCGTCTTGCGGTACACGCCGAGCAGGCTGCCGTCGGCATCGGCCACGGTCAGCGAGTTGAAGTAGGCGTTGCCGGCGCGCTCGAACCAGCTGATCGGCAGCACCACGTTCAACTCCGCCGCCAGGCTGGCGAAGCGTTGCAGCAGCGGGCTGTCGTCGTAGGGCTGGGCCAGCGCGAGGTGGGCGTGGTCCTGCTCGATGCAGAAGTACGGGGTGGCGAACAGCTCGGGCAGGAGGATCAACCTTGCCCCGGCCGCCGCCGCCGCGCGCACGTGGCGCTCAGCTTCGGCAAGGTTACGCGGCAGGTCCCAACTGCAGGAGAACTGCAGCACGGCGACGGTCAGCTTGCTCATCACAGGCCTCCCAGCGGCCAGGCCGGCTGCTGCTGGGTAATGCAGTGCACGCCGCCGCCACCGTGGGCCAGGTTATTGATGCGCACCGGCACCACTTCGCGACCGGGGAAGGCGCGGGCCAGCACGGCAGCGGCTTCGTCGTCGGCAGCGATGCCATAGGCCGGCATGATCACCGCGCCGTTGGCCAGGTAGAAGTTGGTGTAGGACGCGCAGAACACCTCGGCCTCCGGGTCCACCGCCGCGCTGGCCTCGAACAGCTCGATCAGCTCGAAGGAACGACCCTTGGCGTCGCTGGCCAGTTCCAGCGCGCGGCGGTTCTCGCGGGCGACTTCGGCGTAGGTGCCGAAAGCGTCGTGGGTAGCATCCACCAGCAGCACGCCGGGGCGGGCGAAGGCGCACACACCGTCGACGTGGCCGTCGGTCATGTCCCCGGTAACGTACTGCGGGTCGCCCGGCAGCCAGATGGTCTTGGTCACGCCCAGCAGGCGGGAGAAGATTTCCTCCATCTCGCGCTTGCTCACGCCGGCGTTGCGGTTGGGGTTGAGCAGCACCGACTCGGTGGTGATCAGCGTGCCCTCGCCGTCCACATGAATCGCCCCGCCCTCGTTGGCCAGTGGCGTGCCGAAGCAGTCCAGGCCGAGGTGGTTGAGGATGCGCCGGCCCAGGCCTTCGTCCAGGGTATGCTCGGACTTGCCGCCCCAGGCGTTGAAGCGCCAGCTCACACCGGCCACGCCATGCTGCGGATGGCAGACGAAGGTCGGCCCGGAGTCGCGGCACCAGCTGTCGTCGATGGGCAGCGGCACCAGCTCGACGTTCGGCCCGCAGAGTTCGGCGGCGCGGGCGACGGCGGACGGGTCCACCACCAGCTTCACCGGCTCGAAGCGGGCAATGGCATTGGCCACTCGGGCGAAGTCTTCCTGCACCTGTTCCAGGGTGACGCGCCAGCCGCCCTCCCAGAGCGGACGATTGTGCGGGAAAGCCATCCAGGTCGCCGCGTGGTTGACCCATTCGGCAGGCATGCGCCAGCCGTTCTGCCTATCGTCATTGCGATGCATATTCAAACCTTTGGTAAGGAATTTTTATCGGAAGAAAAGGATTAAGCGGCGCCTGATGACCATGCTAGGCCTGTAAAAACGCGACAACAAACGATAGATTTTGCGCAAATCTGATTAGGCGAACTTATCGATCATGCTCAAGCACTGGCCACCCCTGAATGCCCTGCGCGGCTTTGAAGCCGCCGCGCGCCTGGGCAGCTTCCACAAGGCCGCCGAGGAGCTGCACCTCACCCAGTCGGCCATCAGCCAGCAGATCCGCAGCCTGGAAAGCTTCGTCGAGCAGCCGCTGTTCTACCGCTCCGGGCGCAAGGTGGCGCTGACCGACGCCGGCGCCGACCTGCTCAGCACCACGCAATCCATGCTGCAGCAACTGGCCGTGGGCATCCGCCGCCTGGACCAGTACCGCAAGCCCAACCAGCTGGTGGTCAACACCACCCCGGCCTTCGCCCGCCACTGGCTGGTGCCGCGCCTGGGCGACTTCCACGCGCGCCATCCGCAGATCGACCTGTGGCTGCTGACCACCGACGAAACCCCGGACATGGCCTCCCAGACCATCGACATCGCGGTGCGCGACGACCTCACCGCCCAGGCCGAATGCCGCTTCCGCGTGCTGCTGGAGGATCGTCTCTACCCGGCCTGCCATCCATCCGTACTGGCACAGGCGGAGCCGTCGCGCACCACCCTGCACGGTGAACGGGAGATGGACTGGGCGCACTGGCAGGTGCAGGGCGGCGCGGATGTCGGCCAGCGCAGCGAGGGGCTGAACTTCTCCGATCCCGGATTGCTGCTGGATGCGGCGAGCCAGGGCCTGGGCATCGCGCTGGTGAGCCAGTTGCTGGCGGGGGATGCACGGCAGAATGGCTTGCTGGCCCCACTCAGCGAGCAGACTGTGCGCGGGCCGAACTGGTCGCTGCTGGTGCATCAGCAGAGCGAGCGGAATGCGCAGGCGCAGGGGTTCTGCGAGTGGCTGTCGGCCGCACTTGGCGTTTCCTTGTAGGGGCGGGCCATGTCCGCGATCCGCTGGCAGGGCCGGCGCCGGACGGGACTCAAGCAAGAATCAGACGCCCCCTAGCTCTGTGCCAACCGATACCACCCTCTCTCCAGCCCCATCAGACAGCACCCTTCCCCTTCCTCAACCGCCCCCGCGCCTTCTTCCCCTCCAGCGCACTCTTCGCCGCCGCCTTCACCAGGCGCTGGAAGGTCGGGCACTCGGCGTGGCTGGGCGCCGGACAGGCCGCGGCGTGGCGCAATCCCCGGCTCATCGCTTGCAGGCGCCTGATCGTGGCATCCAGCTCGTCCGCCTTGGCCGCCAGCATAGTCCGGTCGATGTTCGTTCCGCCGCCGCCGGAAAACATCGAGCGGATATCGTCCAGGCTGAAACCCGCTGTCTGCCCCAGGGTGATCAGCGCCAGCTGGTCGAGAATCTGCGAGGCGAACTGGCGGCGCGCGCCGGGCTTCGCCAGGGAGACGATCAACCCCTTCTCCTCGTAGAAACGCAGGGTAGATGCCGGCACGCCGGAGCGTTTCGCCACATCGGCGATGTCCATGGATCACCTCTTGACTTCAAGTTCACTTGAACTTGTAGGGTCACGCCAAAGCCCATCCCGGTCAACCCAGGATTGGGCTTTCACCTTGCGTGCACCCACGGAGAAGCCATGAAAACCATTGCCATCGTCTACCACAGCGCCAGCGGCCGTACCGAGCGCATCGCCCAGACCATCGCCAGCGGAGCGCGCCTTGTCTCCCGCTGCGACGTGCAGCTGCTCAGGGCCCAGGAGCTGATCGGACGCCCGGACGCCCTCCTCGCCTACCACGGCCTGATCTTTGGCTCCCCCACCTATCTGGGCGGCGTCTCGGCAGCGCTGAAAGCTCTGATGGACGCCACCGGACCGTTGTGGCGCCAACAGAAGCTGCGCGGCCGCCTCGCCGCCGGCTTCACCGTTTCCGCGCTGCCGGCGGGCGACAAGCAGTCCACGCTGATCTCGCTGTTCACCTTCTGCATGCAGCACGGGATGCTCTGGGCCGGCAACCCGATCCTCCCCGAACAGCATCTGGGCGTGCCTCCGGAAGAGGCGGCCAACCGCCTGGGTTCCTGGTCCGGCCTGATGGTCCAGGCCGACAAGACCGCGCCGGACTTCTGCCCCGGCGATCTGAAGACCGCGCGCTTGTTCGGCCAACACTTTGCCGAAACCCTCAGCCGTCTTCACCAGCCCCAGCTCGAACAGGAGGCTCAAGCATGATCGCGCGCCGATACGCTCCGCTGCTGTTCGCGCTGATTCTGTCCGGGGTGATGAGCCTGCTGGTCTCCGGCCTTGCCACCGGGCGCGCCGTCGGCCTCGCACCAGGCTTCGCCCATCTCTGGCTCGGCGCCTGGCTCACCAGTTGGAGCATTGCCTTCCCGCTGGTGTTGGTCATCGCCCCGCTGACGCGCCGCCTCGTGGAGAAGCTGGTTCGCGCTTAGGGGCGGACTCCGTCTGTGCTCGACATCCGCCCGCAGAAGTCCAGCCAGGAATCCCTGCCGGCTTACTGCCGAATCCCGTCAGTGAACCGGCAGAAGCCGTCACGCACCGCGCCTTCGGTGGTGTACATCCCCCCCAGGGTGACGAAGACGTAGCTTACCTTGGAGCCGGAGCCCGCCTTTTCCACCACGATGTTCAACGGTGCGTTCCGGCTGCTCAGGATGACGCCCTGGTAGGCGGAGATGGTGCCGCTCTTCTCGTCGGCGGTCTGGATGGTGAAGCCCTCCTTCACCAGGGTCTTCTGCGCCCGGTCGAACACCTTGGCGTAGGGCATGTCGAGCTGGACGTTGGACGTGAAGGTCTTGCCGGCGATGAAGCCGCCCTCGGTGTTGAAGTTGTCTTCGCACTGCTTGCCGGTCTTCTGGTGCGCGCAGCCCTGCAACAGGGTGGCGGCGAGCAGAATCATCGTGATTCGTCGCATCATCGTTCCTTGATCTCGTGGGGCCGCCATCCCTGCGGGTCTACAGCGGCGAAGGGGTTTTATAAGCCGAGGGCCCGCACCCTGACCAGACTTTTCCTTGCTCGGTGAGAGGTTCGACACGGGAAGAATCGCCAATAACACGCTCAAGCACGCACTTTCGCACCATTCGTCCCGGAGTTTTCCCAGCAGTCGATTCATCCTCGCCTACGCTTTGTTCGGCCCACCCCAACAAGGAAAAGACATGTCGGAGTATTTCGATAGCAGCCGCCGCGACCTGATGCGCCTGGCAGCGGTGGCACTCGCCGCCACCCAATTGCCAGCCGTCGCCCTGGCTGCCAGCGAGAAGAGCAAGACCACCGCGTCGCTGAAGGCCGGCACACACACCACCTTCAAGGCGCTCAAGCAGATCGATGCAGGCCTGCTCAATGTCGGCTATGCCGAAGATGGCCCGGCGGATGGCCCGGCGGTGATCCTGCTGCATGGCTGGCCGTACGACATCTACAGCTTCGTCGACGTAGCGCCGGCGCTGGCCGCACAAGGCTTGCGGGTGATCGTTCCGTGGCTGCGCGGCTATGGCAGCACGCATTTCCTCTCGGAGCAGACGATGCGCAACGGCCAACCCGCCGCGGTAGCCAGCGACATCATCGCGCTGATGGATGCGCTGAAGATCGACAAGGCCGTGCTCGCCGGCTTCGACTGGGGCGCGCGCACCGCCGATATCATCGCCGCCCTCTGGCCCGAACGCTGCAAGGCGCTGGTAGCAGTCAGCGGCTACCTGATCGGCAACCAGGCGGCCGGCCAGCAACCGCTACCGCCGGAAGCCGAGTTTCTCTGGTGGTACCAGTTCTACTTCGCCACCGAGCGCGGCGCCGCCGGCTACGCGAAGAACACCCGCGACTTCACCCGGCTGATCTGGAAGCAGGCCTCCCCCAAGTGGGACTTCGATGAAGCTACCTTCGAGCGCAGCGCCAAGGCGTTCGAAAACCCCGACCACGTCGCCATCACCCTCCACAATTACCGCTGGCGGCAGAACCTGGCGGCAGGCGAAGCGCAGTATGACGAGCTGGAACAGAAGCTCGCCAAGGCCCCGCCGATCAGCGTGCCGACCATCACCCTGGAAGGCGACGCCAACGGCGCGTTCCATCCGCCACCCAAGGCCTACGCGGCCAAATTCACCGGCCACTACGAGCATCGCACGCTGACCGGAGGCATCGGCCACAACCTGCCGCAGGAAGCACCGGCGGCATTCGCCAAGGCCGTCGTCGACGTCAGCACGTGGTAAGGCCCAGCTCGAACGCATAAAAAAGCCCCGCCTGAGCGGGGCTTTTCGGTGCTGCCTGGCGCGTTACCAGATCGGCAAGGTATAGCTGACGATGAAGCGGGTCTCGTCCATGTCATTGCCGAAACTGCTGCGGAAGGTGCTGTTGCGCAGCTTGAAGCCGACGTTCTTCAGCGGGCCGCTCTGCACGAGGTAGCCGACGTCGGTGTCGCGCTCCCATTCCTTGCCGTTGCCCTGGCCGTTCAGCAGGTCGATGTTGTCGCCGCGCAGGTAGCGGGTCATCAGGCTCAGGCCGGGCAGCCCGTAGGAGGCGAAGTTGAAGTCGTAGCGCAGCTGCCAGGAGCGTTCGTCCTTGTTGGCGAAGTCGCCGATCTGCACGTAGTTGACCAGGTACGGATCGGTGCCCGACAGGTAGGCGAAGCCGGTGTCGCCGGACATGCGCTGCAGGCCCAGGCCGAACGCCTGGTTGCCCAGCTTGTAGGTGAACATGGCGTTGAGCGCGCGATTGTCGACGTTGCTGCCGCCATCGTCGGTGGAACGTGCCCAGCGGATGTCGGACTTCAGCGATTGGCCCTCGGCAATCGGCAGCGTGTGCACAAGGCTCACGTAGTGCTGACGATAGAGGTCTTCTAGGTTGGCATAGTGGTAGCTGGTGCTCAGCTGGCTGCTCCAGCGATAGGTGCCGCCGGCGATGTTGAAGCGGTCGCTGGTCAGGTGGCTGCCGGCGACGATGTTGCGCTTGTTGCCGCGGGTCATCGACAGGTCTTCGTTGTTGGACGAATCGCGCTGCTTCACCTCGCGCAGCTGGCCGAGTTGCAGGTCGAGGTCGTCGAGTTCCTTCGACTCCACCAGCGCGCCCTGGAAGGTCTGCGGCAGCAGGCGGGTGTCGTTGTACTGCACCACCGGCAGTTTGGGCAGCAGCGTGCCGACCTTCAGCGTGCTCTTGGACACGCGCAGCTTGGCGGTCAGGCCGAGGTCGCTGTAGTCGTCGGCGGCGCGCTTGTCGCTGGCCGAGTACGGCAGCAGGCCGGAGCCGGAACGGTCCGGGCTGGAATCCAGTTTCAGGCCCAGCAGGCCGAGGGCATCGACGCCCACGCCGACGTTGCCCTCGGTGTAGCCCGACTCGTAGCGCAGCAGGAAGCCCTGGGCCCACTCTTCGGATTTGGACTGCGCGGCACCGCTCTGGCGGTAGTCGCGGTTGAAGTAGAAGTTGCGTGCTTCGATGCTGGCCTTGCTGTCGGCGAGGAAATCCGCATGGGCGAACGAGGGCAGCAGCGCCAGTCCGGAGACCAGCACAGGGGTACGACGATTTTTCATTGTTCTTGTTTCTTTCTACTGGGGAGTTGGCAAAACGCCGGGCCGATGACAGCTGGCCCGGCCAGGGGAATGAGCAGGATCAGAGGGTCTTTTCCAGCTCCGGTACGGCTTCGAACAGGTCGGCAACCAGGCCGTAGTCGGCGACCTGGAAGATCGGTGCCTCTTCGTCCTTGTTGATCGCCACGATCACTTTCGAATCCTTCATGCCCGCCAGGTGCTGGATGGCGCCGGAAATGCCGACGGCCACGTACAGCTGCGGAGCGACGATCTTGCCGGTCTGGCCGACCTGCATGTCGTTCGGCACGAAGCCGGCGTCGACCGCGGCGCGGGAAGCGCCGACGGCAGCGCCCAGCTTGTCAGCCAGGGAGTAGAGGATCTTGAAGTTGTCGCCATTGCCCATGCCACGGCCGCCGGATACGACGATCCTGGCAGCGGTCAGTTCCGGACGGTCGGACTTGGCCAGTTCTTCGCCAACGAAGGCGGACTTGCCGGCATCGGCCGGGCCGGAAACGGCTTCAACAGCGGCGGAGCCACCTTCGGCAGCAACGGCGTCGAAGCCGGTGCCACGCACGGTGATGACCTTGACGGCAGCCGAGGACTGCACGGTAGCGATGGCGTTACCGGCGTAGATCGGGCGCTTGAAGGTATCGGCGCTGACGACTTCGATGATCTCGGAGATCTGGTCGACGTCCAGCAGGGCGGCAACGCGCGGCAGGAAGTTCTTGCCGTTGGTGGTGGCGGCGGCCAGCACGTGGCTGTAGCCCTTGCCCCCCTCTCCGTTCACAAGAGCGGCGATCAGCGGAGCCACATTCTCCGGCAGTTGGTGAGCGTAGGCTGCGTTGTCGGCGACCAGCACCTTGGCAACACCAGCGATCCTGGCAGCGGCTTCAGCCACGCCACCGACGTTATGGCCTGCGACCAGGACGGCGATATCGCCCCCGATCTTCTGCGCGGCGGCAACGGTATTCAGCGTCGCGGCGCCCAGCGCGCCATTCGAATGTTCTGCAACAACCAGCACAGTCATCAGATCACCTTCGCTTCGTTCTTCAGTTTCTCGACCAGTTCGGCCACCGATTTCACCTTGATGCCGGCGCTGCGCGCGGCAGGCGCTTCGACCTTGAGAGTCTTCACGGTCGAGGCCGTGGAGACACCCAGCGCGTCAGGGGGGAGGAATTCCAGCGGCTTCTTCTTCGCCTTCATGATATTCGGCAGCGACGCGTAGCGCGGCTCGTTCAGGCGCAGGTCGGTGGTGACGATGGCCGGCAGGTTCAGGGCAACGGTCTGCAGGCCGCCGTCGATTTCACGGGTGACGTTGACCTTGTCGCCAGCGACTTCGACCTTGGAGGCGAAGGTGCCTTGCGCGTAGCCGGTCAGCGCGGCCAGCATCTGGCCGGTCTGGTTGTTGTCGCTGTCGATGGCCTGCTTGCCGAGGATGACCAGCTGCGGCTGCTCTTTGTCGACCAGAGCTTTAAGGGCCTTGGCGACAGCCAGGGAGTTCAGTTCTTCGTTGCTCTCGACCAGCACCGCACGGTCGGCACCCAGCGCCAGAGCAGTGCGCAATTGTTCCTGCGCGCCACTCGGGCCGACCGAGACCACCACGATCTCGCTGGCGACGCCCTTCTCTTTCAGGCGTACGGCCTCTTCCACGGCGATTTCGCAGAAGGGGTTCATGGACATCTTGACGTTGGCGAGATCGACGCCGGAGTTGTCCGCCTTGACGCGGACCTTGACGTTGTAATCAACCACGCGTTTTACCGCGACCAGTACTTTCATCAGTTGTTTCCTTGGCTGACGCCGGTTTGTATCGGCGCTGCGGTTGGGGGTGGTTCGGGTGAAGGCCTCAGGATTATCCCAACTGCTCGATCACACCCTCGGCCTTCAACTGCGCCAGGCGTGCGTCATCGATCCCCAGGCGGCGCTTGAGCACCTCGTCGGTGTGCTCGCCGAGCATGGGCGCCGGGCGCTGGTATTCCACCGGCGTCTCGGACAATTTCAGCGGGCTGCCGACCATGCGGAACGCCGGGTTCTGCGCGTGGGGAATCTCCACCAGCATGTCGCGGGCGACCACCTGCGGCTCGTCCAGCGCGCGGCCGATGTCGTTGATCACGCCGACCGGCACCTTCATCGCGTGGATGCGTTTCACCCAGTTATCGGCGGTGTCGCCCTGGAAGTGCTCGGCGAGCTTGCCGACGATGATGTCGCGGTTGCGCACGCGGTCGGCATTGCGGGTGAAGCGCGGGTCTTTCGGCAATTCCGGCAGGCCGATGGCGTCGCACAGAGAGACGAACTGGCTGTCGTTGCCGCAGGCGATGATGAAGTCCATGTCCTTCGCGCTGAACACCTGGTACGGCACGATGTTGACGTGGGCATTGCCCTGGCGGCCCGGCGAGCGCCCGGTGGCGAGGTAGTTCTGGCTCTGGTTGCCGAGCATGGCGACCTGCACGTCCAGCAGCGCCATGTCGCAGTGCTGGCCGCGGCCGGTCTTCTCGCGGGCCAGCAGCGCGGCCTGGATGGCGACCACCGAGTACAGGCCGGTCATCACGTCGGATACGGCGACACCGACTTTCTGCGGGCCCGCGCCGGGCACGCCGTCCTTCTCGCCGGTGATGCTCATCAAGCCGCCCATGCCCTGGATGATGAAGTCGTAGCCGGGCTCCTCGGCGCGCGGGCCGGTCTGGCCGAAACCGGTGATGGAGCAGTAGACCAGGCGCGGATTCACTTTCGACAGGCTCTCGTAGTCAAGCCCGTACTTGGCCAGCGAACCGGCCTTGTAGTTCTCGATCAGCACGTCGCACTCGCAGGCCAGGGCGCGCACCAGCGCCTGCCCTTCTTCGGTGGCCAGGTTCAGCGCCACCGACAGCTTGTTGCGGTTGGTGGACTGGTAGTACGCCGCCTCGGAGCTGTCCGAGCCGTCGGCGGCTTTCATGTAGGGCGGGCCCCAGCCGCGGGTGTCGTCCCCCACGCCGGGCCGTTCGATCTTGATCACTTCCGCGCCCAGGTCGGCCAGCACCTGGCCGCACCAGGGCCCGGCCAGCACGCGGCTGAGGTCGAGTACGCGGTATCCGCTCAAAGCACCCATCTTCAACTCCTCTCTGGCGCTCAGGCGCGCTCGATAACCATGGCGAGCCCCTGGCCCACGCCGATGCACAGGCTGATCACCGCATAGCGTTGACCGCTGCGCTGCAGTTGGCGCGCCACGCTCAGCGCCAGCCGCGCGCCGGAGGCGCCCAGCGGGTGGCCGACGGCGATGGCGCCGCCATTGGGGTTGACCCGCGCATCGTCGAAGTCGACACCCAGACCGTGCAGGCAACCGAGCACCTGGGAAGCGAAAGCCTCGTTGATCTCGATGATGTCCATGTCGGCCAGGGTCAGGTTGGCGCGGGCCAGCGCCTTGTTGATCGCCTCGACCGGGCCGACACCCATGATGCGCGGCTCGACGCCGACCGCCGCCGCCGAAAGAATCCGCGCCAGCGGCTTGAGGCCGTGGCGTTCGCCCGCCTCTGCCGAGCCGATCAGCAATGCGGCGGCGCCGTCGTTGACGCCGGAAGCGTTGCCCGCGGTGACCACCCCGCCCTCGGACAGCGGCTTGAGGCGCGCCAACGCGGATTCATCGGAAGATGGACGCGGATGCTCGTCCTGCTCGACCACATTCGGCGGCGTCTTGCGCCCGGTCGGCACGCTGACCGGAAGGATTTCCCCGGCAAAGAAACCGGCCTGGCGGGCGGCTTCAAAGTTGGCCTGGGAACGGGCAGCGAAGCGGTCGGCCTGCTCGCGGCTGATGCCGAATTCACGGGCTACGTTGTCGCCAGTCTCCGGCATGCTGTCGTTGCCGAACCCGGCAACGATCTTCGGGTTGGGGAAGCGCGCACCGATGGTGCTGTCGAATACTGTCAGGTCACGGCTGTACGCCGCCTCGGCCTTGGCCATGACGAAGGGCGCGCGGGACATGCTTTCCACACCGCCAGCGACGAACAGCGCGCCTTCACCACAGGTCACGGCGCGCGCTGCATCGATTACCGCCGCCAGACCACTGGCGCACAGGCGGTTCACCGTCTGGCCCGGCACGGTCACCGGCAGGCCGGCGAGCAGTGCGGCATGGCGGGCGATGTTGCGGCTGTCTTCACCGGCCTGGTTGGTGTTGCCGAGGATCACGTCCTCGATGGCTTCGCCCGGCACCTTGGTGCTGGCCAGCAGCTCGCGGATCACCTGGGCGATCAGATCGTCCGGGCGCACCGGCGCCAGGGCGCCGCCATGGCGACCGAAGGGCGTGCGCAGGCCGGCGTAGATATAAGCATTGAGCATCGGTATCTCCTTGAATCGGTAGGCGCCGGGCTTCAGCCCAGCGCAGGCTCAGCGTGGCGCAGCGACAGTCCCAGCGCAGCGCGGCGGCGCAGCCACGGACCGGGGCGGTAGCGGGCATCGCCGGTCAGGTCGGTCATGCGTTCGAGAATGGTCAGCAGGCGCGCCGGGCCGACGCTGTCGCCCCAGGCCAGCGGACCTTGCGGGTAGCCCAGGCCACGGCGCACGCCTTCGTCGAGGTCGTCGAGGCTGGCGATGCGCTGCTGGACGATATCGCCGGCCAGGTTGACGATCAGCGCCAGTACGCGCTGGGCGACGAAGCCGACGCTGTCATTGATGAGCGTGACACCTGCACCGTCCGCCGCCAGCAGCGCATGGGCGGCATCGCGCATGGCCGGGGCAGTCGCCGGGTTCTGCATCAGGCAGCGGTGGCGCTGCAGGTCCAGCAGCAGGTCGATGCAGACGGTGCGTGCCGGGTCGGTGCCGAAGTTCTGGCAGGCCGTGGTTGCGTCCACACCATAAGGGGCGAGCAGGCACAGCGCCTCGCTACTGGGGTGGCCGCCCTGCTCCAGGGTCGCACCGAGTTTCTTCAGCAGTTCGCCGAGCAACTCGCGGTCCTGGTCGTTCTCCGCACCGATCCACACCGGCGGCAGCGCGGCCACGCTCGGCACCGGTTGCGGTGCCGGCGGGTCGATCATCTTGCCGTCTGCATAGCGATAGAAGCCGCGGCCGACCTTGCGACCGACGAAGCCGGCCTCGAGCATCTGCCGGGTCAGCGCCGCCGGGCGATAGCGCGGCTCCTGGTAGAACTGGTTGTAGATGGACTCGATCACCGGGTGGGAAACGTCCAGCGCGGTGAGGTCGAACAGCTCCAGCGGCCCCATGCGGAAGCCCAGGCCTTCGCGCAGGATGCGGTCGATATCGGCCGGTTCGGCGATGGCTTCCTTGAGCATCTGCAGGGCTTCGGTGCTATAGGCCCGGCCGGCGTGGTTGATGATGAAGCCAGGAGTGTCCTTGGCGCGGATGCCGCGATGGCCCATGCGCGCGGCCAGCGCCACCAGTCTGTCGCCGACCAGCGGGTCGCTGGCCAGGCCGTCGATCACCTCGACCACCTTCATCAGCGGCACCGGGTTGAAGAAGTGGAAGCCTGCCACCCGCTCCGGATGCTGGCAACCACGGGCGATGCTGGTGACCGACAGCGACGAGGTGTTGGTGGCGAGGATGCAGTCGGCGCTGACCACGGCTTCCAGATCGGCCAGCAGCGCCTGCTTGGCATCGAGACGCTCGATGATCGCCTCGACCACCAGATCAGAATCGGCCAGCTCGCCCAGGGAACCGGCAACCAGCAAACGAGCCAGGGTGGCGTCGGCTTCGGCAGAAGTGATCTTGCCCTTCTCCGCCAGCTTGGCGAGGGTGCGACCGAGGTTTTCACGCGCGGTTTGGGCCGCACCGTCACGGGCATCGAAGAGTTTCACCTGGATGCCGGCCTGGGCGGCGATCTGGGCGATACCGCTGCCCATGACTCCCGTACCGACGATGGCCATGCGCTCAATACCGAAAGAAAGGGTCATGCTCATTCCCCCAGGAAATTGGCTTTGCGTTTTTCGAGGAAGGCGGCGGCGCCCTCTTTCTGGTCTTTCGAGTCGAACAGCAACTGGAAGGCCTTGCGCTCAAGCGTCAACGCACTGTCCAGCGGCAGATCGGCACCGGCGAGCATCACTTCCTTGATCTGTGCCACGGCCAGCGGCGGCAGCGCGGCGATCTCAGCGGCCAGTTCCAGCGCGCGGGGCAGCGTGCGCGAGTCTTCCACCACTTCACTGAGCATGCCGATGGCCAGGGCCTCGGGCGCCTTGACCAGGCAGCCGGTCAGGGCGATGCGCATTGCCTGGAACTTGCCCACGGCGCGGATCAACCGCTGGGTGCCGCCGGCACCGGGCATCAGGCCGAGTTTCACTTCCGGCTGACCAAAGCGTGCCGACTCGCCGGCGACGATGATGTCGCAGTGCATTGCCAGCTCGCAGCCGCCGCCCAGGGCAAAACCGTTCACCGCAGCGATCACCGGCTTGGGGCAACGGGAAATCGCTTCCCACAGCAGTTCGGTGTGGCGACGGTACATCTCGATGGGGCTGGCCTGGGCGAATTCACGGATGTCAGCGCCGGCGACGAAGCACTCCTCTCCCCCGGTCAGCACCACCGCGCGAACCTCAGGGTTATCGCTCAGGGCGCGGAAGTGCTCGGCCAGTTGCTGGCGCACCGCAGCATTGAGGGCGTTTTTGGCTTCCGGGCGGTCGATGCGGACAACCGCCACGCCGTTGGCCTGGATATCGAGATGAACCACGCTGGTACTCATGAAAGCTGTGACCTCACTTTGTTTCGTCTGCCGAAACTAAATTCCGTATTTCGATTTCATCATAGTGATCCTGGATCGGCGCTGTAAACGGTGCTGAGCCAAATAGCCTTGGAAGCCCTTTAAAACCTGAGCCCGATATATTTTTAGCGGCACGCCTGTACTAACCAATTCAGACCCATTACAATTTCGTCTGACGAAACTGAATTTTATTTTATTGATTTTCCGTGAATAGGGGTTCTACCATGCGCCGCAACAAGACGGAGATGGACTCGGCTACGCCGACGAAAAACGAAGGTGAAATCGGCCTGCTGGAACGCGGCCTGTACGACCCGGCCACGGCACTGAGCGAAGAGGAAAACAGCGGCCAGTTCGTCACGGCGCTGGCGCGCGGCCTGGAGATCCTGCGTTGCTTCACGCCACGGGAAAACGTGCTGAGCAACCAGGACCTGGCCCGCAAGACCGACCTGCCCAAGCCGACGGTGACGCGCCTGACCAACACCCTGATGCGCCTGGGTTGCCTCAAGCGCGAGGTGCATTCGGGCAAGTACCAGCTGGATGTCGGCGTGCTGGGTTTCGGCTACGCGATGCTGTCGAACCTGTCGATCCGCGCGGTGGCCCATCCGCTGATGGAGGAACTGGCCAACCACGCCCAGGCGGCGGTGGCCATGGCCGCCCGCGACCGCCTGCAGATGGTCTACCTGGATGTGGTCCAGGGACAGGGAAACATGACGATGCGCCGGCAGATCGGCAGTTACCTGCCGCTGGCGGTGAGTTCGGTAGGCCGCGCGTGCCTCGCGGCGATGCCGGAAAACGAACGGGAATTCCTGCTCGACCACGTTCGCGAACGCGAACCGGACAACTGGCCGGCCATCCGCAAGGGTCTGGACCGCGCCTTCAGGGACTACACCGACTACGGCTACTGCCTGTCGATCGGTGAATGGCACCGCGACGTCAACTCCGTCGCCGTGCCCTTGGTACACCCGCAGTACGGCCTGCTGGCCTTCAACTGCGGCGGACCGAGCTTCCAGCTGACCCGCGAGAAGCTCGAGGACGACATCGGGCCCCGCCTGATCAACATGGTCAACAACATAGGTGCCGCCGCTCGCTGAATCTCGGGTGACGGTGCCTCGCCAGACTGGCCCGCTCGCGGGCCTTGTGAGGAGTGCACATGATCCGAGACCCAGAAACGCTGCAGATACTTCTGGACTCCATCCACCAGTTCGTCGGCGAAGTGCTGATCCCGCGGGAAAACGAGGTTGCCGAAACCGACGCGATCCCGCAGGACATCATCCAGCAGATGCGCGAGATGGGCCTGTTCGGCCTGACCATCCCCGAAGAGTTCGGCGGCCTGGGCGTGACCATGGAAGAAGAGGTGAACATCACCTTCGAACTCGGCCGCACCTCCCCCGCCTTCCGCTCCTACATCGGCACCAACAACGGCATCGGCTCCATCGGCATTCTGATCGACGGCACGCCGGAGCAGAAAGCCCACTACCTGCCCAGGCTCGCCAGTGGTGAACTGCTCAGTGCCTTCTGCCTGACCGAGCCGGACTCGGGCTCCGACGCTGCCTCGCTGAAGACCACCGCCGTGCGCGATGGCGACTTCTACGTGCTCAACGGCACCAAGCGCTTCATCACCAACGCCCCGCACGCCGGCATCTATACCGTGATGGCCCGCACCAACCCGGCGATCAAGGGTTCCGGCGGCATCAGCGCGTTCATCGTCGAGCGCGGCACGCCGGGCATTTCCCTCGGCAAGCCGGACCACAAGATGGGCCAGAAAGGCGCGCACACCAGCGACGTGATCTTCGACAACGTGCGCATCCCGGCCGGCCAGCTGATCGGCGGCGTCGAGGGCGTCGGCTTCAAGACCGCCATGAAGGTGCTCGACAAGGGCCGCCTGCACATCGCCGCGCTGAGCATCGGCGCCGCCGAGCGCATGCTCGCCGATGCGTTGCAGTACGCCCTGGAGCGCAAGCAGTTCGGCCAGCCGATTGCCGAGTTCCAGCTGATCCAGGCGATGCTCGCCGACAGCAAGGCCGAGATCTACGCCGCCCGCTGCATGGTGCTGGACGCCGCGCGCAAGCGCGACGAGGGCCGCAACGTCAGCACCGAGGCCTCCTGCGCCAAGATGTTCGCCACCGAGATGTGCGGCCGCGTTGCCGATCGCTGCGTGCAGATCCACGGCGGCGCCGGCTACGTCAGCGAGTACGCCATCGAGCGTTTCTACCGCGACGTCCGCCTGTTCCGGCTCTACGAGGGCACCACGCAGATCCAGCAGGTGATCATCGCCCGCAACATGATCCGCGAAGCCCAGGCCTGACCCCTCAGGCGGCGCGGGGCCACGCCCCCGCGCCTGCCAACCCCAAAGCACCTGCCACACGCTTACCGAGGACCGGCACGCCGGTCCGCCAACAACTACAACAGGTAATTCGTTCATGGAAAACACTGCTTCCGCTCCGGCGGCAACCGCCGCCACCCAGGACAAGACCTGGGTGCTCGTCTTCGCCTTCTGCTTCATCGGCCTGCTGATCGATGGCGCGGACCTGATGCTGCTCTCCTACAGCCTCACCAGCCTCAAGGCCGAGTTCGGCCTGAGCAACCTCCAGGCCGGCAGCCTGGGCAGCGTCACCCTGGCCGGCATGGCCTTCGGTGGAATCTACGGCGGCTGGGCGTGCGATCGCTTCGGCCGGGTCAAGACGGTGGTCTGGACCATTGTGCTGTTCTCCGTCGGCACCGCTGTCCTTGGTCTGACCCACAACTACTGGCAGTTCGCCGCGGCACGCTTCGTCGCGTCGCTCGGCCTCGGCGCCCTTTACGTGGCCTGCAATACGCTGATGGCCGAGTACGTGCCCACCAAATACCGCACCACCGTGCTGGGCACCCTGCAGGCAGGCTGGTCGGTCGGCTACATCGTCGCCACCCTGCTGGCCGGTTGGATCCTGCCGGACCACGGTTGGCGCTACCTGTTCTATATCGCCATCATCCCGGTGGTACTGGCCATCGCCATGCGCAAGCTGATCCCCGAGCCCGCCGCCTGGGTCCAGGCGCAGGCCGAACGCCAGCAGCGCAAGGCCAACGCTCCTGCCGGAACGGTTGCCGCTCCACGGCAGAACGCCTTCCGCCAGATCTTCGCCGACCCGAAGGCCAGCCGCATGTTCCTGTTCTGGGCGCTGACCGCCGGCTTCCTGCAGTTCGGCTACTACGGCGTGAACAACTGGATGCCGTCGTACCTGGAAACCGAGATGGGCATGAACTTCAAGGCCATGACCGCCTACCTGGTCGGCACCTATGCCGCGATGATCCTCGGCAAGGTACTGGCCGGCGTCGCCGCCGACTGGTTCGGCCGCCGCACCGTGTTCTCCTTCGGCGCCCTGGGCACTGCGGTGTTCCTGCCGGTGATCGTGCTGTTCCACAGCCCCGAGAACATTCTGTGGATGCTGGTGGTGTTCGGCTTCCTCTACGGTATTCCGTATGGCGTGAACGCGACCTACATGACCGAAAGCTTCGCTGCGGCGTTCCGCGGTACGGCCGTGGGCGGCGCCTACAACATCGGTCGCATCGGCGCGGCCATTGCGCCGGCGGTGATCGGCTTCCTCGCCACGCAGATGTCCATCGGCGTGGGCTTCCTGGTGATGGGCGCGGCCTACTTCATCTGCGGGGTGATCCCCGCCCTGCTGATCCGCGACAAGCAGTTCGACCCGCAACAGGAATGATCGGGAACCAGTGAGCCCGCTTCGGCCGGCTCACCCCCCCTTCAAAACAAAAACGCCCGGTGCACTGCACCGGGCGTTTTTTATTGCGCTGTCGAATGGCGCGGAGCAAATCGAACAGGCAAAAAAAAGCCCCGCCTAAGCGGGGCTTTCTTCGTCAGCGATGTCGATTAGACAGCGCGAACTTGTTCAGCTTGCGGGCCTTTCTGGCCGGCAGTCACAACGAAGCTGACCTTCTGGCCTTCGTCGAGGGACTTGTAGCCGTTGCCTTCGATCTGACGGAAGTGAACGAATACGTCCGGGCCGCTTTCCGGGGTGATGAAGCCGAAGCCCTTCTCAGCGTTGAACCACTTGACGATGCCATTTTGACGATCGGACATGATGTTGTCTCCTAAAAAAATGCTAAAGGCCGGCCGAAAGCCGACCGGCGATGAGCTGAATGCGTAGTGAAGAGGTGCCGAGGAGATGGAGCATCTTGTAGAAGAACATCAAGTCGCGGAACTCGTTACTGGGCAGGCAGCCCATGCAGAATACAAGGTTTGGCGCTAATTCATAGCTTTTTTTCACGACCAGTGGTGATTTTGACAAATGGTCGAGCTAACACGGCGCTTTCGACAAAACAGGTGTAGTCTGCCGGTGCCGGTTTGGCGCCCCAACGCATAGGTGACTTCATGACTGATTCACAGCTGATTCGCGAACGTTCGGAGCTTGATGAAAAGATTGCTGCCTTCCTCTCCCAGGGCGGTGAAATCCAGGAAATCCCCGTTGGCCAACTGGCGGTGAAGGTCGAGAAGAAGTCGCAGTGGGCGAAGTCCGACAGCAAGAAACCAGCCGCCTGAGCGCAAGCGCCCGCTCGAAGAAAGCCCCGCCGAAGCGGGGCTTGTTGTTTGCGTCAGTGACTCAGGTAGTGATTGGACAGCCAGTTCAGCGCCCTTCCCGGCCGGGTCAGCGCATCGATGAAGCTGGGCCCCCAGAAGCGGATGTCGTTGGCTTCCAGCACCGCGTACATGTCGCGGTGGCGCGCCTGGCGCTCCTTCAACGGCATGCGCAGTGCCTGCGCCATGGCATCGGCCAGGGCGCCGCGATCATGGGGATTGATGATCAGCGCGCCTCCCAGTTCGGCGGCTGCGCCGGCGAACTGGGAAAGAATCAGCACGCCAGGATCGTCCGGGTCCTGGGCGGCGACAAATTCCTTGGCCACCAGGTTCATTCCATCGCGCAGCGGCGTCACCAGGCCGATCCGCGCGTGGCGCATGACCATGGCGATGTCCGCTCGCTGGTGGTTGCGCGCCACATAGCGAAGCGGCACCCAGGACACCGCGCCGAATCGCCCGTTGATATGCCCTACCCGCGCGCTGACGGCGGCGTCGATATCGGCGTACTCGGGAATGTCCTGGCGGCTGCCGGGTGATATCTGCAGGCAGGTCACGCGGTTGTGCCAGTCCGGATTGAGTTCGAGGAAGCGCTCGTAGCCATCCAGCCGGTTGACGATGCCCTTGGAATAGTCGAGCCGGTCCACCCCCACCATCAGCGCACGACCGCCCAGGCTCTCGCGCAGGTCTTCGGCGGCCTGGCTCTGCGATGCTTCCTCGGCGATGCGGCGGAAACCGGCGGCATCCACGCCCACCGGGAACACGCCGACGCGAAAATGCTGGTCCTCCAGGTGGTAGCGCCGGCCATCGGGGGTCGCCGCGCCGACCACGCGCGTGAGGTAACGGGCGAAGTTGCTGGCGTCGTTCTCGGTCTGGAAGCCGATCAGGTTGTATTCGGTGAGCGCGCGGAGCAGTTCGTCGTGGTGCGGCAACGCGGTGATGAGGTCGGCCGGCGGCATCGGGATGTGCAGGAAGAAGCCGATGCGGTTGCCGTGCCCGCGCTGCCTCAGGGCCGAGGCCAGGGGGATCAGGTGGTAGTCGTGGACCCAGAGGACGTCGTCCTCCTCCAGCAGCGGGCTCAGCCGTTCGGCGAAGAATTCGTTGACGCGCTGATAACCGCCGAATTCGGCCTCGTTGAACTCGGCGAGGTCCACCCGGTAATGCAGGATCGGCCAGAGCACGCGATTGGCGAAGCCGTTGTAGTACTCGTCGAAATCCTGCGGATGCAGGTCGGTGAGGATGTACTGCAGGTTGTCGCGCTGGACCACGGTCGCCGGGCCCGGCTCCTCGGCCTTCTCGCCGCTCCAACCGAACCAGATGCCCTCGCGGTTGCGCATGGCGGCCTCCACCGCCACGGCCAGCCCGCCCGGCGCCGGGCCGTTCTCATCGGGGATCGCGACCCGGTTGGATATCACCACGAGGCGCGGCATAGGCCTTCCTCCCAGCCCATGGAAAGACGCATGGCCGAGTTGATCAGCCCCGCCATGGAATAGGTCTGCGGAATGTTCCCCCAGAGTTCGCCGGTATGCGGGTGCAGGTCTTCGGAGAGCAGCCCGTAGCGGTTGCGCGCGGCGATGAGCTGTTCGAACAGCTGGCGCGCCTCCTCGGTACGGCCGATGGCGGCCAGCGCGTCGAGGTACCAGAACTTCACCACGAGGAAGGCGGTTTCCGGCACGCCGAAATCGTCCGCCGCGGCGTAGCGCAGCATCTGGCCGTTGACGTTGAGCTCGCGGCCGATGCACTCGACGGTCGCGACAAAGCGCGGATCGTCGGCTTCGATGATCCCCAGCTCGTTCATCAGCAGCACGCTGGCGTCGAGGTCGTCGTGGCCGAAGGCGCCGGTGAAGCACTGTTTCGTCTCGCTCCAGGCCTTGGCGAGGACCTGTTCGCGCAGGTTGGCCGCCTTGTCCATCCAGCCACCGGCTTCCTCGCTGCGGCCCAGGCGCCTGGCGATGCGCCCGACGCGGTCGCAGGCGACCCAGCAGAGCAGCGCGGAATGCGTATGGACGCGCTGGCGGCCGCGGTACTCCCAGATGCCGGCATCCGGCTCGAAGGCGGCGTGCACTGCCTTGGCGGCGAGGTTTTCCAGCAGTTGCAGCATGCCCTCGCTGCTCGGATTGGGCAGGCGCTCGTCGACGAAGCTCTGCAGGACCGCCAGGGCAACCGAGCCGAACACGTCATGCTGGTTCTGTTCCACCGCCTGGTTGCCGACACGCACTGGCGCGTGATTGAGGAAACCGGCAAGGTCCGGCTCGACGCGTTCGGTGGTGTCCTGGTTGGGAATGATCCCGTACAGCGGCTTGAGTTCGGCGTTGCCGCTGGCCACAGTGGTGATGAAGTCGATGTAGCCCTCCATGGTCCGCGTCGCGCCCAGGCGGTTGAGGGCGAGGATCACGAAGTAGGCGTCGCGCAGCCAGCAGTAGCGGTAGTCCCAGTTGCGCTGGGAGTCCGGTGCCTCCGGGATGGAGGTGGTGGCGGCCGCGATGATCGCGCCGGTGTCCTCGAAGTTGCACAGTTTCAGGGTGATCGCCGAGCGGATCACCACGGCCTGCCACTCGAAGCAGATCGCCAGGCCACGTACCCAGTCATGCCAGTGGTTCTGGGTGCGCTTGAGGTAGTCGCGGACGACTTCGCCGGGAGCATTGTCCAGCGGCTCGTCGAGGCCGATCACCAGGCTCACCGGGTGACGCAGGGCGAACGGTGTTTCGTGCTGGATGTAGGCCAGCGGTGCATCGGTGGTCAGGCGCAGCGGCTCTTCGCCGTCCAGGTAGCGGATATGGCTGGAGCCTGTGACGCCCTGGCTGGGCTTGCCGTAGCCGTGGGTCGGACGCACGCGCAGGGTGACTTTCGGCACGCCTTCGATGGGTTCGATCAGCCGGCACAGCTGTGCCGGGCGATAGACGTGGCCGTGCTCGAGGAAGCGTGGGGCGAAATCGGTAATGCGTACCGCACCACCGCTGTCATCGCGCAGCACGGTGGTGATGATCGCCGTGTTGCGCTGGTAATCGGACGTGCTGCTGATCTGATTATCCAGCACCACATCGGCGAAACCCTTTTCGTCGTCCCCGGCCAGCAGCCGGGAAAAGACCGGGTCGCTGTCGAAATTCGGGTAGCACCACCAGACCAGCCGCGCCTGCGGGTTGACCAGGGCGGCCACCCGGCAGTTGCCGATCAGGCCCAGTTCCAGAGCGCCTTCGTGCCGGTTCGTCATCGGTGGTTTCCTCCTGCTTGCATCAGTGCGTGACGGACTTGCTGCGCATCGCTGAATACGGCGCTGGCGCCGGGCAACGCGCGCCCGACGGACAGCCCGAGGCCGCCCAGCGTCGGCATCAGCGCGATGGCGGGCTCGTCGGTGACGTCGTCGCCGATATACAGCGGCAGGCGGCCGGCGAAGCCCGGCACTTCCAGCAGCCGCTGGACGGCACGGGCCTTGTCGACGCCCTCGCTGACGACTTCGTAAACCTGCTTGCCATTGAGCAGCCGCAATCCGCTACCTGCCGGCAAGCGCAACAACGACTGCAACTCGACGCGCAGATCGGTGGCCAGCGAGGGTACGGAGCGGTAGTGCAGTGCAAAGCTGCTGCCCTTGTCCTCGACATGGATTCCGACATGCCGGTTCGCCAGGGCGTTCAATTGCACTCGCACGCTGGCGGGCAGGTCCCTGGTGGTACGACGCAACGGGCTGTCGCCGCTCTCGCGCCAGTGGGCGCCATGACCGCCGCTGGCGGCGAGGCGCAGGGGTTGGAAGAGCCGGTCGAGTTCTTCGACCGGGCGGCCGCTGATCAGGGCCAGGGCACCATCGAGTCGGCGCTGCAGGTGCGTGAGCGCATCGAGCAGCCCGGGCGGTACGACGACCGCGCCGGGTGATTCGGCGATGTCCAGAAGGGTTCCGTCGACATCCAGGAACACTGCGGTCTGCTGAGGTCGGCTGAGCCACAGGTTCAGCAGCGCAGTGGCTGAGGCCTCGCTCTGCGGGGCCATGGCCGTGTCGACAGGTCCCCTCGATGCGGGACGTGACATGAGCCATTTCTCCTTGTTCAGGGCGTGCCGCGCAGCCGTGGGCGGCCGGTGCGGACGTGAAAGGGAGCACAGGGACCCTAACATGGGAGGCCACGAGGGTCGACCTCGGATTTTCCCCTGGAGTCCCTGTCGGGAAGGCTCAGGCCAGAACTGGCGGCACCTGCGCCACATCCAATCGCGGCCGGCCTTGCCGAAGCTGCTGGGCGGGCTCGGTCAGGGGCTGGCCTCGATGATCGGGAGACGAGGATGTGCCAGCGGGCATTCGCCCCCTCGAAGTCGGTGCTGCATGACCACGCCCGGCGAACGTGGCAGCGAACCTCTTCCGCGAGGACCATGGAAGGAGCTGACAAACCGGTAGCAGTTCCGATGAGATTTCCCTGACAGAAGAACTGGAATCCTCCGCCTCACATCGATGGCGACGTTCGTGAGAATGCACAGGGCCAATCTTCCATGAGAAAAATCCATGCCTCCGCTCTCTGCGCTGGTACTCCAGGCTTCCGGCCTGCACCGTTCGACCGCCGTTACCGCTCTGCATCATCTGGGCTACAGCTTCCTGTCCGAAGTTTCCAGCAACGCATTCGCACTGGATCGGCTGCGCAGCCAAGGGGGCGTCCACCTGCTGATCTGCGATGTGCGCATCGATCCGGTGGCCCGTCTGGAATTCCTTCAGACGGTTGCCCGCGAGCGACTGGCCCATGGCGTGGTGGTCAGCGGGGAAATGGCCCCTGGCACCTGGAGCGCCCTCTCGCACCTCCTGCAATTGCAGGGCATGAAGGTCTTCTGGCTGGGCAACGACGCCGCCACTCTGGAGCGCCTGCGGGCGTTGCTCAGCGACTTCCAGCCAGGCAGTGGCCAGCTCGGCCTGCCGCTGGCGGAGAACGGCACGACGGACGATGGCGAACCATCAGGCCTGCCGGCGCGGGGAAAATTGCGCGCCTACCTGCAACCCAAGGTCAATGTCGCTACTGCCCAGGTCTATGGATTCGAAGTGCTCGCGCGCTGGCAGCTGGAAGACGGCGCCGTCCTGCTGCCCGCTGAATTCCTGCCCTCCCTGCGCCGCGCTGGCAAGCTCGATGGCATGCTCTTCGAGCTGATGACCCAGGCCGTCGAAGCGCTGCGCGCACAGGGCAGCAACGAGCTGAAGCTGTCCTTCAACCTGGAAGCCGAGCAGATCGCCCAGATCGACTTTGCCGCCACCGTCGAGAGGAATCTGCGCGGGCTGGACATCGAGCCCCAGCGGATCACCTTCGAGCTGACCGAATCCTCGCCACTGCATGCTCCGCCGCTGAGCCTGGAGAACGTGCTGCGCCTGCGCCTGCTGGGTTGCGGCCTGGCCATCGATGACTTCGGTTGCGGACACTCCACCCTGCAGCGCCTGATGGAGCTGCCCTTCACCGAGATGAAACTCGACCGCCACCTGGTGGCCGATGTGAACAATGGCGACCCGCGCCGCCTGATCGTACTGCGCAATGCGCTGGCGCTGGGCCGCGAACTGGGGCTGAAGGTAATCGCCGAGGGCGTCGAGAACGCCGTCCAGCTTCGCCAGTTGCAGCAGCTGGAATGCGATTGTGCGCAGGGCCATCTGTTCGGCAAGCCGATGGATGCCAGCCAGATCAGCACCTTCCTGCGCGGCGCGCCGCTGCGGCTGCAGAAGCTGGAAGCGGTGCCGGCGATGCGTCCGGCGCAGTGAAGCGCAGAAAAGAAAACGGCTGTTGCGGACTTCCTGTCCGCAACAGCCGTCTGGATTGTCCTCAGCAAAGGACGGAGGAATTGTAGGCCATTGGCCATCAAGCCGTCTTCCCAGTTCTCCCGCATGGCCGGCAAATAGCCACAAACGCGGCAAACAGCCGCAATTACCCCAGCGATAGCCACCCATTCGCGGCACATTCGTCCCAATAGGGCCGGCCGGACCACAATTGCTTCTGTGTCCGCATCTTCAACGGCGTGACGAGCATCACTGCCTTTCGCCCTAGCCCGCCGATGAACTGTCTGGTTACCATGCCGGCCCGCACACTGGACGCCAGGAAGGCACAAAACCACAAGGAACGCCCCAGTGTCGCCCACCTCTGTATTGGCAGCCGATACATGTCCCAGACCTCCGCGCGCCCGTCCCGTCGACCGCTATTCCGCCTGGCGCTGACCGGTACCAGTTTCGTCATCGCCGCCGCCCTGGCGTTCTTCGCCTGGCAGGACTTCTACCCTGTGCAGGCAGCCAATGGCTGGTCCGTCGCGGTTCTGCACCAGAACGTGCAGAAGGCCGCATCCCTGGTGCCGCTTGCCGATGGCGGCCTGCTGGTCAGCCAGGAGCTGAAGAAGGACAAGGGCAACATCCTGCGCATCGCCGCCGATGGCCAGCGCCGGATCATGGTCGACGGGCTATCCAAGCCTGACGGCATGATCGCCGCGCAGGGCGGCTGGGTGTTCAGCCAGGAGTCCAACGGCAGGCCGGTGCAACTACTCAAGGATGGCAAGATCACCGACCTGTTCATGGGCCAGTCGGTACAGGGCCTGTGGGACGACGGCGAGAATCTCTACGCCATCGAGGACCGCCGCGAGGATGGCCGTCTGCTGCGCTACCGCTGGAGCGACGGCGAGCTGACCGTGCTGCGCGACAAGCTGCAGGAGACCGAATCCGTCACCCGCTGCACCGACGGCAAACTGCTCTACACCGAGAAGAAGAAAGGTGTGGTGCACCAGTTCAGCGATGACGGCAAGGACCCCATCCTGCTCTCGGGCCTGAACCAACCGACCTTTCTGATGTGCGATGCCCGCGGCCTGTGGATCAGCGAAGACTCCACCCACCGTGCCCGCCTGCTGCTATGGGACGGCAAGGGGGAACCGCGCACCATCCTGTCGTTCCTCAAGGCCCCGCAATCCATCGTGCCGGACGGCAAGGGCGGCTACCTGCTCGCCGAAGGCGGCCGCGACCGCGTCCTGCAACTCACGCCGGGCAGATGACGCCGCCGGGCGGTCTCCAGGGCCGCCCTATTCCTGCCCCGCCGGCATGACCAGGCCGGGTATCACGTCGACCAGCGCATCGATCGCCAGGCGCACCTTGCGCGGCAGCTGAGTAGTCTGCAGCCACGTCGCGTGCACGTCGTAGAGAAAACCCGGCTGCCCTGGCAGCAACTCCTCCAGCGCGCCCTGCGCGATGACTTCCCGCACTAGCCAGTAAGGCAGCCACGCCAGCCCCATGCCGCGTGCGGCCGCATCGGCTATGGCGGCCAGGTCGTCGAAGCGCAACCGGGAGCTCGGCGCGAACTCTTCCGGCGCCTGCCCCTCGCGAGGAAACAGCCAGGGGTTGATCCGCCCGGAGCGGTGGTAGACCAGCAGGCGGTGAGCCGCCAGCTCGGCGATGCCTTCCGGCCGTCCATGGACCGCCAGATACGCTGGCGCCGCGCAGACCACCATGCGCTGCCGGCCGATGCGGCGTGCGATGATGCCATCCCTGGGCTGCGGCTCGCCGGTGCGGATCGCCAGGTCGATCTGCTCTTCCGCCAGGTCCGTCAGACGGTCGCTGAAACGCAGGTCCAGCTCCAGTTGCGGGTAGCGCTGCGCCAGCTCCAGCAGGACCGGCGCCACGCAGCGCCGGCCGAAATGCACCGGCATGGCCACCCGCAGCCTGCCGCGCGGCTCGGCCACCTCACCGGAGGCAAGGATGTCCGCCGCCTCGGCATCGGCCAGCAGCGCGCGACAGCGTTCGTAGTAGATCCGCCCGGCCTCGGTCAGGCTCTGCCGGCGCGTGCTGCGCAGCAGCAACTGGGCACCCAGGCGCTCTTCGAGAAAGCGCACATGCTTGCCCACCATGGGCGCGGACATTTCCAGGGCATCCGCCGCCGCAGCGAAGGACCCGAGGTCCACCGCGCGAACGAAGACTTCCATGCTAGTCAGTCGATCCATTCGAAACTCCTGATTTCGGCTGAGTGTTTCTATACGCCATTTATCGGGCGAAACCCATGGCTGATAGTCGCTTTACGTCAAATCAATTTCGTATGGGAGCATCACATGGAAAGCATCAAGACCCGCGCCGTGCGTTTCCACCAGTTCGGCGGCCCGGAGGTCCTGCGCATCGAGCCGGTGGAGGGTCGCCAACCCGGCGTGAACGAAGTCAGCATCCGGGTCAAAGCCCTGGGACTGAACCGCGCCGAAGCGCTGCTGCGCACTGATCGCTACATCGAGAGCCCGCAGTTCCCCTCCGGGCTAGGGCTGGAAGCCACGGGCGTGGTCGAGGCGGTGGGCAGCGCGGTGCGCGGGTTCGCGCCGGGCGACGCGGTGAGTGTTCTGCCGCCGACCTCGATGCAGCAGGACCCGACCCACGCCGAGCGCCTGGTGGTCCCGCAAGCCCGCCTGGTGAAGAACCCGCCGGGGCAGGCCTGGAGCGACGCCGCGGCCACCTGGATGCAGTACCTCACCGCCTATGGCGCGCTGATCCAGGTAGCCGGGCTGCGCGAGGGAGATTTCGTCGTCATCACCGCCGCGTCGAGCAGCGTCGGCCTGGCCGCCATCCAGATCGCCCGTCGCGCAGGCGCGGTGCCCATTGCGGTGACCCGCACGTCGGCCAAACGCGAAGCCCTGCTGCAGGCCGGCGCCGCCGAGGTCATCGCCAGCGAGGAGGAGAACCTGCGCTCACGCCTGCTCGATATTTCCGGCAAGGCCGGCGTACGGGTGGTGTTCGACCCGGTGGGCGGCCCCATCTTCGAACCGCTGACCGCGGCCATGGCCGAAGGCGGTATCCTCATCGAGTACGGCGGCCTGAGCCCCGAGCCCACGCCCTTCCCCCTCTTCGAGGTACTCAGTCGCTCGCTGGTCCTGCGCGGCTACCGGGTCTACGAGGTACTCGAAGATCCGCTGCGCCTGCAGGAGGCCGAGGATTACATTCTCGCCGGCCTGGCCGATGGCTCGCTGCGCCCGGTGATCGCCCGCACCTTCGCCTTCGACGAGATCGTCGAGGCCTACCGCTACCTGGAATCCAACCAGCAGTTCGGCAAGGTGGTGGTCACGCTGTAGGCGCAGCAGGCGGCCAGCCGATGTGCCGTCGCTCGCCGGGCATGATTGACTGAACCTGCGGCTACCGGCCTACGGCGGGCTGACGGCCTGGGATTCAGCAACGACGGTCACGGGCAAGGCCCGCGTCGAGGGGCAACTGCCCCTCAACAGCGGCCCGCACATTCTACGCGCCGCCCTGGAGGTTTCGGCCTGCCTATCTCCCCGTCGACATGCTCACCGAAAACGCCCGGCGCGGCGCCTCAGGCCAACGTCGCGAGATCGATGACGAAGCGGTAGCGCACGTCGGAGCGCTCCATGCGCTGGTAGGCCTGATTGATCTCGTCCATGCGGATCATCTCGCACTCCGGCAGGATGTTCTTCCTGGCGCATAAATCGAGCATCTCCTGGGTTTCGGCAATGCCGCCGATGGGCGAGCCGGCGATGCGCCGCCGGCCGAGCAGCAGCGGTACGGTGCTGATCTCGTCCAGCGGGCCGACCTGGCCGACCAGCACCAGGGTGCCATCCACGTCCAGCAGCGGCAGGTAGGGCTTGAGGTCATGCTTTACCGGCACGGTATCGATGATCAGGTCGAAGCCGTTGGCGGCGGCCTTCATCGCAGCGGCGTCGGAGGACGCCAGCAGCGCATCCGCGCCCAGCTCCAGGGCATCCTGGCGCTTGTTCGCGGTGCGGCTGACCACGGTGACGCTGGCGCCCAGGCCGACCGCCAGCTTCACCGCCATGTGTCCCAGCCCGCCGAGACCGACCACGCCGACACGACTGCCCGGCCCGACGCGCCAGGTGCGCAGCGGCGAATAGGTGGTGATACCGGCACACAGCAACGGCGCGGCCCTGCTGAGGTCCAGGCCGTCCGGCACGCGCAGGACAAATTCCTCGCGCACCACAAGCTGCTTGGAGTAGCCGCCCTGGGTCGCCTCGCGGGTCACGCGGTCACGGTCGTTGTAGGTTTGGGTGTTACCTTCGCGGCACAGCTGTTCCTCGCCCTTGCGGCACTGATCGCACACCTGACAGGAATCCACCATGCAGCCCACCGCCACGGCGTCGCCGACCCGGTAGCGGGTGACCTTCGAGCCGACGGCGCTGACCCGGCCGACGATCTCGTGGCCCGGCACCATCGGGTAGCGGCTGAAGCCCCAGTCGTTGCGCGCCTGGTGCAGGTCGGAGTGGCAGACGCCGCAGTAGAGGACGTCCATCGCCACGTCATTGTCGCGCAGCGAGCGGCGTTCGAAAGTGAAGGGAGCGAGCGGGTCCTGCGGGTTCTGCGCAGCATATCCAAGGGTCTTCATCGGCATTGCTCCTCAAGGTGATTCAACGGGCCGGGCGGCCTTCCACGGGATAGGCAGGATCGCTGTAGCCGGGAGTGGAGGCGTGGCCGGGCGGCACCAGGCTGTCCACCAGGGCCTCGTCTTCGGCGGTCAGTTGCAGGTCCAGTGCCGGCAGGTAGCCGTCCCAGTGCGCCTCGGTACGCGGGCCGGCGATGATCGAGCTGACCAACGGGTTGTTCAGCACCCAGGCCAGGGCGAACGCGGCCGGCGTGGTACCGCGGGCCACCGCGTGCTCGGCGATGCGCTGGGCGATCTGCAGGGATTCGGGACGCCATTCGGTCTGGTGAATGCGTTTATCGCCACGGCCAACGCGGGAGTCCACTGGCGGTTCGGCGCCGGGCCGGTACTTGCCGGTCAGTATGCCGCGGGCCAATGGGCTGTAGGGCACCACGCCGATGCCGAAGTGGCCGGCGACCGGCAGCTGCTCGACCTCGGCGGTGCGGTCCACCAGGTTGTACAGCGGCTCGCTGCAGATCGGCCGATCCATCCCCAGCTGGTCGGCCAGGCGCACCACCTCGGCGATGCGCCAGCCGCGGAAGTTGGACAGGCCGTAGTAGCGCACCTTGCCCTGGCGGATCAGCTCGCCCACCGCGCGCAGGCCCTCTTCCAGCGGCGCGGCGACGTCGGTGCGATGGAAGTAGAGGATGTCCAGGTAGTCGGTGCCCAGGCGGCGCAGGCTGTCCTCCACCGACTGGTAGATCCACTTGCGCGACTGGCCGCGCTGGTTCGGGCCATCGCCCAGGGCATTGCCGAACTTGCTGGCGATCACCCAGTCATCCCGGCGGGCGGCGACCGCGCGGCCGACCACCTCTTCGGAACGGCCCTTGTGGTAGACGTCGGCGGTATCGATGAAGTTGACGCCCTGCTCCCGGGCCTTGTCGATGATGCGCCGCGAGGTCGGCTCGTCGGTCTCGCCGCCGAACATCATGGCGCCCAGGCACAGGGGCGAGACTTTCAGGGCGCTGCGGCCCAGGTAACGGTATTCCATGCAGTACTCCTCAGGCGGCATCGCGCTCGGCAAACACTGGGCGGGCGAAGCCCTCTGCGGTAGAGGTCGAAAGCCCGCCGGAATAGGAAGCCAGGTGAGTGATGGATCAGCTCCTCGCGGGCCAGGCCATTGTCCAGCGCCTTGGCCAGGTGGATATGCAGTAGGTTGACGCGCGCCATCGATTAAGGGGGGAAACGCGTTTGGAATCATGAAGGACTCTCATGAATGGCCCGGCGTGCCGCCGTCCAATCATGTTGAAAGTCCTTGAGTAAAGCCCATTCCAGACGTTTCGCAGGGCAATTCTGTCCTTCCTGCTCGTGATGCGCGCGTAGATCGCCATCGCCTGGCGGTTCGCGCGGCATCTCTGGATCGTGCCGGTTCCCGGCACCACCAAGGCATCGCCTGGAGGAAACCTCGGCGCGGCAACGCTGGAACTGGACTCCACCGACCTGGCTGCCATCGAAGCCGCGCTGCGGCAGATCGAGAGCGTCGGCGAGCACCATCCGGCACATCTGCAGCAACGGGTGGGTCGCTGAGGCAGGGAAAGCCCGGTGCCGGATGGCACCGGGCATTGGCGATCAACCCTCGAAAGTGACCGGGCGCAAAGGCGCGGTATTCACCTTCAGCTCGAACACGTCCGGCCGCGCGTAGTGGCCGCACACGTCGAAATCGAGGTTGCCCTGGTTGAGCTGGCCCATGTCGAGGTCGGCATAGAGCTCCGTCTCGCAGTCGAACACCGGCCCGGCCAGCACCTCGCCCAGCGGGCTGACGATCATGCTGCCGCCGCGCATCACGTAATCGTCTTCCTTGAAGTCCAGGCCGAACGCCTCGCGGTGCTGCTGCGGATACTCGCCCAGGCGGATGGCCTGGCACGCGGAGAGCACGAACACCCGCCCCTCAAGGGCAATGTGCTGCATGGAACTGGCCCAGGACGGCCGATCATCGGCGGTCGGCGCGCAATACAGCTCAACGCCCTGGGCGAACATGGCCTGGCGCAGCGCCGGCATGTAGTTCTCCCAGCAGATGACGCTGCCCAGCACGCCGATCTCGCTGTTCACCGGTTCGATCGTCGAACCGTCGCCGAAGCCCCACACCAGCCGCTCCTGACCCGTCGGCATGAGCTTGCGGTGGTAGCCGGCGATCCCACGCCCCGGCACCAAAGTAACGGCGGTGCAATACAGGGTGCGGCCGAAGCGCTCGATGATGCCGACCACGGTGATCACGCCGGTCTGTTCGACGAACTCGGCCAGCGCGGCCAGCTCGGGGCCGTCCAGCGCCACGGCGCCTTCGACGTAGCGCTGGTACAACTCGCGCCCGGCGCCGCTGCGGTTGCCGATCACGCTGCCGAAGCTGGCGCCCTTGGGATAGCCGCCGATGTATGCCTCGGGAAAGACCGCCAGCCTGGCGCCCTGCTCCGCCACGCGGCGCAGGATGCCGCCGGCCTTCTCGACGCTGGCCATCGGCTCGTAGGGAACGGCGGCGGCCTGGATGATTGCTACACGGGTCATGGGGACTCCTGACTGCGGGTGATAAGGAACTAGAAGCGGTTGATGTCGTTGTCGCGGGTTTCCGGCAGGGTCTTCCACAGCACCAGCAGGCACACCAGGGACACCACGGCGAGATAAGCCGCAGGCAGATTCGCGTCGCCGGTCTGGCGGATCAGCGCCGCGGCGATGAAGGGACCGGGGCCGGCGAGAATCGCCAGTGCCAGGTTGTGGCCCAGCGCAGCCCCGGTGGAGCGGATCGAGGCCGGGAAGACTTCCACCAGCAACACCACGTCCATTACCGCGGTGATCGCCACCAGCACGCCCATCACCGTCAGCCCGACCAGGATCGCCAGTGGGTTGCCGGTGTTGAGCAGCAGGAAGATCGGATAGGCGAGAACCGTCAGCGCGGCAGCCGCGCCGAGCAGCAGCTTGCGCCGGCCGATGCTGTCGCTGAGGCGGCCGATCAGCGGGTTGACGATGACGTAGACCACCAGCGCGATGCTGCACAGCCACAGCGCGCTGCTGCGCGGCAGGCCAACGGTGCTGACCAGGTGGTTGTTGGCGTAGGTGATGAAGTAGTACAGCGAGACGCCAAACAGCGCGGAGAAGGCGAAGGTGGTGATGAAGGCGCGGCGGCGCACGGCCTTGCTCGGCGCGTGGACCTGGTGCGAATCACGCTGGCGTACCATCTCCTCGTAGACCGGCGTATCGCCCAGCTTGCGGCGGATGAACACGGCGATGCCGGTCATCACGATGGACGCCACGAACGGCAGGCGCCAACCCCAGGCCGCCAGTTGCGCATCGTCCAGCGCCGAGGAAATGCTCGCCGCGGTGAAGGTGCCGAACAGGAAGGCCAGCCCCGCCGTGCCGGTGATCACGCTGGCGGCGGTGGCGCGGCGGTTCGACGGCGCGCTCTCGACGATGTAGATGCCGGCGCTGGACCACTCGCCGCCGACCATCATGCCCTGGATGAAGCGCATGACGATCAGCAGGATCGGCGCGGCGATGCCGATTGCCTCATAGGAGGGCAACAGGCCGATGATGGTGGTGCACACGCCCATGCCGAACACCGTGATGATCAGCACCGCGCGGCGGCCGAAGCGGTCGCCGACAGGGCCGAGGATCAGCGCGCCGAAGGGCCGTGAGAGAAAGCCGACGGCGAACACTGCCAGCGATGACAGCAGCGACACGCCCGGCGCGCTAGAGGGGAAGAACAGCATACCGATCACGGCGGCGAAGTAGCCGTAGATGGCGAAGTCGAACCACTCCATGAAGTTGCCGATGCCGACCGCCATGGCCCGCTTGCGGATATCCGACTGCCCTTTGCTGGTATGGATACTGCTAGCACCCACGCTTTGCGAAATCGCGTCCACAGGACTCTCCATCCCTTGTTATGTTTGTGTGGACGCCAGACTAGGAAGCCCCACGACCGCAGGGCAAACGATTAGGAAATATGAGCCGGATTAACGTACGTAATATCGCGCGGATCGACCTGAACCTGCTGCTCACTTTCCACTGCCTGATGACCGAGCGCAGCGCCACCCGCGCCTCGGCCATGCTGCACGTAACCCAGGGCGCGGTGAGCTCGGCCCTGCGCCGGCTGCGCGAGCATTTCGGCGATGAGCTGTTCATCCGCACGGCTTCCGGCATGCAGCCCACGCGCAAGGCGATGGAGCTGGCACCGAAGATCGCCGAGGCGTTGACGTCTATTTCCGGGGTGCTGGGCGCCGAGCCGGATTTCTCGCCGCGCGATTCCAGCTACGTGTTCAATATCGGCCTGTCCGACGACATCGAGGCCTACCTCGCCCCGCGCATCGTCAATGCCGCAGCCGCGGAAGGCCTGGGTGTGAGCTTCGCCTTCCACCAGAGCAACAGCTCGCTGTGGAAGCAGTCCCTGCAGGACCCGGACATGGACCTGGTGATCTGCAGCGAGCCCAAGGACTTCAACACCAGTTACTCGTCGCAGGTGTTGTTTTCGTCGTCCTACTCGTGCCTGTTCCGCTCCCGTGACCGTGCGGCGGTCGAGCCGATTGCCCTGGAGGAGTACTTCGCCGCGAATCACGTGCGGGTCTCCTACGACGGCCGGCGCGGCTTCATCGACGACATGTTCGAAGCGGCAGGCTACGCACGGCGCGTCACCGCCTCCTTCACGCACTTCAGTGGCGCGCTGACGACGCTGATGAGCAGCGACGTGATCGCCACCATCCCCAGCTTCGCTGCCGAAAGCTACGCGGCGATGGCCGACCTGAGTGTGAGCCCGGTGCCCTTCCCGGTGCCGTCCTTCCGCTGCTTCATGGTCTGGGACATTGCCCGGCACAACAAGCCGCACCACCAGTGGCTGCGGCAGTTCATCGGCGAACTGGCGCAGAAGCTGGGCTGACGGGCCAGCTCTGCCGGGCTCTTGGCCTACAGCTTGTCCAACGCCAGGGGTCGATACAGCGGCACGCTGCTCAGCACCTTGATGCCCTCGGGAGACTCTCCAACAGGCGACGCTCGCTGTCGGCCACCAGCAGTTCCAGGCCATAACCCAGCTCGCCCAGACAACAGGCAATGCTGCTCACGGCCTCGTTCGCCCACGGCAGGTCGGAATCGAAATGGCCGAGCAACCGGCCATGGCGCTGAATGATCAGACGGTACTTCTGCATGGAAATCTCTCGACGAAGAATCGGACTGGAATGAATCCTGGTATCGAATCGAAACCTTGACAGAGCTTACCGATCTGGCCGATTTTGTCCATGTAGTTTTTGATCGATACCATATCCACTCGCTTCGCCAGGAGAGTTCCGCGATGAACCTGCCCTCCACCCGCCTCGATGCCCTGCTCACTGGCCGCGCCGTGCCTTTCACCCGGCCAGGCTCGCGCAGCGCCATTGCCAAGCTGCCGCGCCAGGCGGCACTGAGGGTGACCAGGCTGGGCCTGGAAAGCGACGAGCAAGGTGATCTGCGTGTGCACGGCGGGGTGGAAAAGGCCATTCACCACTACCCCCGCGAGCACTACGCCGACTGGTCCGCCGAACTGGGCGAACACCCGCTGCTGAGCCAGCCCGGCGCATTCGGCGAGAACTTCAGCAGCACCGGCTGGACCGAACGCGATCTCTGCCTGGGCGACCGCATACGCGCCGGCACGGCGTTACTGGAGGTGTCGCAGGGGCGCATGCCCTGCTGGAAGCTCAACGACCGCTTCGACGTGATGCAAATGGCCCTGCGGGTGCAGGAGTCGGGACGTACCGGCTGGTACTACCGGGTGCTGGAGGAAGGCACCGTGGCCGCCGGTGCGACGCTGGAAGTGGTCGAGCGTCCGTATCCCGACTGGTCGCTGCAACGGCTCTCCGCCGTGCTGTTCGACAAGCGCGTGGATGCCGATATCCTGCGCGAATGCCTGGAACTGCCGCTGCCGCCGAACTGGCGCCGCACCCTGTCGCGGCGCCTGGAGAACGGCGCGGTGGAAGACTGGAGCCCGCGCCTGGAAGGCGCGCCGAGAGCCTGACTCAGGACTCCACGGCGCGAGCCGGAACCTGCGCCGGCGCGCGGTGCAGGCCGATGGCCCAGAGCACGCCAACGGTGAGCAGAACAATTGCCAGCGCTTCCACCGGACTGGGCAAGCGCTGCTCGTTGATGTAGGCATAGGCGCAGGCGAACAACGTCTCGAAGACGATCAACTGCCCGCCCAGGCTCATCGGCAAGCGGCGCGTCGCCGCGTTCCACAGGCCATTGGCGACCCAGGAACCAAACACGGCGAGGAACAGCGACACCCAGAGGAACGCCATCCAGCGCTCCGTGGAAATGCCACTCGGCACTGCCTGCGGCGCAATCAGCACGCCAACGCCCGCCAGTATCACGGCCATCACGCCCGTCACCACGCCGATCAGCGTCGACCATTCATGACTGTTGAAGTGGCTGGCCTTCAGGTAACGCGCGTTGGCGCTGGCATACCAGGACCAGCAGGCTACGCCGCAGAAGCCGCAGACAATGCCGAGAATGCGCTCGCCCGAGGTACTGCCGGACGCCATCAGGACCGAGGGGTCGAGGTTGATGCAGAGGATGCCCAGCGCCACCAGCGCCAGCGGCAGCTTCATCCGCGACAGCGGCAGCGAATCATGTTCCGAACGGCTCTGGTAGGCGATCGCCAGCGGCATGATGCCGTTGATCAGCGAGGCCGCCGCCACTCCGGCGAACTGCACCGCCGCCGAGAGCAACGCGAAGTACAGCAGGTTGCCGGCCAGGGACAGGCGTACCAGCATCGAAAGGTCTTCGCGGCTGACCCGGCGCAACAGGCCGAGGGCCACCGGCAAGGCGATCAGCAACGAGAGGGCGCCATACAGCGCGAAACGCACGGAGCTGATCAGCAGCGGGTTGAATTCCGGCACCAGCGACGGCGCCAGGATCACGCCGCCCCAGATTGCGCCTGCCATGCCTGCGTAGACCACCCCGCGTTTCATCTCCAACGACCTCGATACTGCAATGAATGCCTAGAAAGTGCCGCCACGGTAGCGGCTGTGCTAGCTTCTGACCAAGGATAAATCCGCACCGAGACATTCCCCTGAGGAATGCCTGACGTTTTTACTGGAGCCCCGTCATCAGCCGATATCTGCGCACCCTGCCGCCCCTGGAAACCCTCATCAACTTCGAGGCCGTTGGCCGCTGCGGCAGCTTCACCCAGGCCGCCACCGAGCTGTTCCTCACGCAGAGCGCAGTGAGCAAGCAGATGCGGGCGCTGGAAAGCAGCCTCAAGGTGCCGCTGTTCGAGCGCAAACCGCGTGGCGTCACCCTCACCGCTGCCGGCGCGGAGCTGCTGAGCACCGTGGACATGCTGCTGGAGCGCCTGCAGCACAGCGTGCGACGCATCCGCAACGTGCACCAGAGCAACGCCGTGTCGGTACTGGCGACCCACGCGATGGCGCAGTTCTGGCTGTTCCCCAGGCTGATCGAGTTCAACAAGGCGCATCCCGGCATTGCCGTGCATGTGCACGCGATCAACGAGATGGACGAGGCCAGCCTGGTGGATTTCGACCTCGGCATCCTCTACGGCGCAGGCGACTGGACCACGCTGGACAGCCGCTTCGTGCTGCCGGAAATGGTCTATCCCGTCGCCCGCCCGGACTTCGACGCTTCGCGCATCATCAACCTCGACCAGCTTGCCGCCGCGCCGCTGGTGCAACTGGATACCTCGGCCTGGAGCTGCCTGGACTGGCACGACTGGTTCGGCCACTTCGGCAAGGATTACCAGCCGGCGGAAAGCGACCCGGTGTTCAACCAGCTCACCCTCGCCTACCGCGCCGTGCAGCAGGGCATGGGCATCGGCCTGGCCTGGGGCTTCATGGCCGACGAAGCGGTGGCCAGCGGCGAGATGCAACGGGTGACCGACCTGGCCATGGTCACCGAGCGCGGCGAATACCTGGTGTCGCTACGCCCTCGAGAACTGTCGCCGGCCGCGCAGCTGTTCCATGACTGGCTGCTCGCATCACTGGGCCTGGGTGAAGCGACCGCGTAGCAACTCGATCACCTGCCCGATCGACGGCCCCTGCAGCGCTGGGGGGACGGGCGCCTCGCCGAACTCGCGCCAGACGAAAAGGGTCAGCTCGGCGCCGTCGGTCTGGGTGGCGGCATCCTCGATATGGGCGAACCGGCTCAGCGTGCGATAGCGCTCATCGGCCCAGAACAGTTCCTCCACCCAGGCGTACACCGGGATGAAATGGAAGTGGATCGGGAAGCCTGGCGAGTGACCGAAGCGGCCGATGTACAGCCATTTGGGTTGCAGCGTCTGTTCGAGGATGCGCTGGACCTTCGCCATCAGTCCGCCCATTTCAGCCAGCGCGGCTTCCGGCAGGTCGGCCAGGGAGCCCACCGGCTGCTTCGAACCAAGCATCAGGTAACCCGGCAGGGCGGACGCCAGATGGTGGTTGAGCAGCCAGTGCCCGGTCTGGTGGATGACGTGGGAGGAAGGAATCTGCATCGACTGGCGTCCGGCGAAACGGGACGCCAATCTAGCAGACACAGCTCTTGCAAGGGCGCTCAGGCGAGCGCGACCCAGCCGCGGAAGGCGAAACCGACGTAGAAGGCCTCGATGCGGCTGAAGCCGGCTTCCCAGAGCAGCGCTTCGTCCTGCTCGGGAGTGAGGATGTTCAGGTGCGCATCCACGGCGCTGCGAGCCTGCTGGGCGTTGGCCGGTTCCATCCCCGAGCTGACGGCGAAATCGGCATAGCGCGACAGCCAGCGCGCCCGCTCGCCAGCGCCTTGCGGTACGCACAGATGCGCCATGACGAAGGCAGAGCCGAGCTTGAGCCGGGAGTGGATCTCGCGCAGCGTGCGCAGGCGCTCCGCCTCGGGCAGAAAGTGCAGCGTCAGCAGACAGGCGCCGCCTTGGAACGGGCCCGGCGGTGCGTCATCGATATAGCCCTGCAGCAGGTCGGCCCGACGAGCGTGCGGCCCCAGCATCTGTGCGGCCACCGCGAGCATCTCGGCAGAAGGGTCGACGCCAGTGAAGCGCCAGGACGGCTGGGCCTCGGCGAAGGCCCGCAGCTCCATGCCGCCGCCCGCGCCGAGCACCAGCAGGTGGCCGTCGGGCGGCGCATTCTCGGCCAGCAGGATGGCGGCCATGCGGTGCAGGTCAAACAGGCCGGGGACGAAACGTGGCGGATTTTCCGCATAGCGCGCGGCGGCATCAGGATCGTGGAACGGGGCCATCAGTTCGGAGTGGTTCACGGCGAGTCCTTTCGACGTCATTCGGAGGCGAACAGCTTTTTCAGTTCCCGCTCGCGGACGGCCTTGGCCATGGCGGTGAGGAACACCTTGAACAGCAGGCCGCAGAACAGAGCGGTCAAGGCGACGGTAAAGAAAGTCGCCACCAGCCAGTCGACCGCCGCCCAGCCGCTGGCGATCACTACCGGACGGTAGACCAGGGTGCCGGCGATCACCACCCAATGGCTGAAGCAGTAGAAGCACTGGAACAGGTGGCCGACCTGCGGGTGAATCTTCCAGGCCAGCGCGCGCAGGGGTGCGAAGAGTTCGGTCTGGGTGACGGTCATGGACAGGGCGGATGCGGCGATGGCCAGCGCCAGGCAGGTCCACAGCGCACCGGCCAGCGGCGAGTTCAGGAGGTCGATCATGAAGGGATTCCTGGTGGGTTCGGATTCTTTCGTTACTTTTAAAGTATCGTGATTGAACACACAGGGTCAACGCTCGGTATCGAGCGATGTTCATCGAGGGAGGGTCAGCGGTCCTGCGGGTAAAGCGTGCTGAAACGCTCGGCGAGATCGGCCAGCGACACGGCGCCCAGGCGTTCCAGGAGGATCGCCGTGGCCTGCTCCATGGCGTCCTGCAGCGCGGCGTTGACCACCTTTTCCACCAGGCAGTCCGGGTGGACGTTGTCGAAGCCCATGGCGAACAGGCGCTCGCTGCCCACCGCGCGGTAGACGTCCAGCAGCGTGACCCGGGCCAGGTCGCAGTCCAGCGTCCAGCCGCCGCCGTGGCCCTTCTCCGAGCGCACGTAGCCGGCCTCGCGCAGGCCGCCCATGGTCCGCCGGACCACGGCCGGGTTGGTGCCGAGCATCCGGGCGATGTGCTCGGAGGTCACGGGCTGGTCGTCACGGGCCATGTGCAGCAGCACGTGGAGCATGCGCGAGAGGCGGCTGTCGGTTCTCACTGCGGAATCTCGAAGGGAAATGCGACAGCATCATCGCATCGCGCCACTGCAAGCTTCAAACCCCTCGGCCACTGGCATTGCGATGGGAATGGGCGACAATGGCGGCCACGCGCCCTCCTCCGACTCGCTGCGAGCCTCCCGACCATGAACGATCTTTCCATCCAGCTGGTGCAGGCCGGCCCCGAGCACCAGGACCTGATCCGCAATCTCTACCAGTACTACGCCTACGAGTCATCGGACTGGGAAGACGAGGACGTGGAGGTCGACGGCCGCTTCTACATCCACGAAGAGCACCTGGCGCGCTACTGGAGCGAGCCGGATTGGAGCGCCAACCTGATCCTCGCCGACGGCTTCATCGCCGGCTTCCTGCTGGTGGAAGGCAGCGAGCTGCCGGGCATCGATGCGCTGGAGCTGTCGGACCTGTTCGTCCTGAAGAAGTACCGCCGCCTCGGTATCGGCCGCGCGCTGGCCAACCAGGTGCTGCTGGGCAATCCGGGGCCCTGGCTGGTGCGTTTCTACGCACAGGACGAGGTCGCGGCAGCTTTCTGGAAGGCCGTATTCGCCGACCTGCCGCGCCCGGTGCAGAACGTCGAGCCAGGAGACGATCCGCAGTTGATGAGCTACCTGATCAACCCGGCCACGCACTGATGGGCTGTACGCCAGGATCAGTCTTCTGTCATTTCCGATCATTGAGCGACTCGCCAACCCGGCCGTATCGTCCTGAGTGAACAACAAGAACCCTCAGGAGGTATTCCCGTGACCGCACTGAACCTGCATCCCCAGGCCGCCGCTTCCCTGGCCAGCTGGCACCAGATGGTGGCTGCCAAGAACCTGTCCAACCTGCCGCAACTGCTGGCGCCCAACACGGTGTTCCGCTCGCCCATGGCGCACACGCCCTACCCCGGCGCCCCGGTGGTCTCGACCATCCTCAACACCGTGCTGCAGGTGTTCGAGGACTTCACCTACCACCGCGAACTCGCCACCGGCGACGGCCTGAACGTCGTGCTGGAGTTCAGCGCTACCGTCAGCGGCAAGGAGCTCAAGGGCATCGACATGATCCGCTTCGACGAAGCCGGCAAGATCGTCGAGTTCGAGGTAATGGTCCGCCCGCTCAGCGGCCTGCAGGCCCTGGGCGAGGAAATGGGCCGGCGCCTGGCGCCCTACCTGGCGGCAGCCAAGGCGCAGGCCGCGAAAGCCTGACGGCCGGATTGCCGGCCACGGGGATTTCTGCTGGGATGAGCCCATCACCCGTTTCAAGGAAATCCCCATGGCCTCCTATGAGGAACTGTTCGCCATCGGCGAAGGCTTCGACGCCTTCGTCGCCCACGGCCTGCCCGCCGAGATCGCTGGCGTCCGCAAGGTCCAGCAGCAACTGGCCGAGCCCGGTTCGATCAGCGCCGAAACCCTGCGCCGCATCCAGGCCATGGAGGGCCACTACCGCCTGCTGATCGCCGGCGAGATGTGGTGCCCGGACTGCCAGATCAATGTCACCGTGATGGACCATCTGCAGCGCCTGCAACCGCGCGTGGAACTGGCCGTGATCACCAAGGGCCGCGCCGAGGACGATCTGCGTGAGCGCATGGCGCTGGACCGTATCCTGATTCCCGTCGTTCTGGTGCTGGATAGCAGTTTCCAGCCAGTGGGGCGCTTCATCGAACGGCCGCTGGAAGTGGTGGCCGGTGGCGATGCACTCAAGCCGGCCTACCGCGCGGGCGAGTATCTGGAGAGCACGCTGCGCGACCTGCTCGATCTGTTCGAAAAAGCCGAAGGCCGCGCCTGACCCCCTGCTTGCAGATAGGTAGGGCGCATAACCTGGAACAGGTCATCCGCCGGCACTTTGCGGCGGATAACGCTGGCGCGTTATGCGCCCTACGGAGCTGCCGGAAAGGCAATCGTAGGATGGGTGGAGCGAAGCGATACCCATCAACGGAGTTGCCGGCCAATCGATGGGTATCGCTTCGCTCCACGCCATCCTGCAAAGGCACCGAAGGCCTGTAAGCCGAAAGCAAGAAAAAGCCCCGCAATGCGGGGCTTTTCCGTTCAGGCCAGGCGGATCACATGGAGTACTTCACCGTGAACATCAGGTTGCGCGGCTCGCCGTAGTTCAGGTTGCCGAAGCTGATCCCGCTGTAATAGTACTTGTCGAAGATGTTGTTGAAGTTGACCCGGGTGTCGATGTTCTCGTTGACCTTGTAGCCAAGCATGGCGTTGGTTACCGTGTAGCCGCCCTGCTGGAAGCCGGTGGTGGTGTCCTCGGTCTGGCTCTGGGTCACCAGGTTGCCGCCGACGCGCCATTGGTGCAGTTCACCCGGCAGGGTGTAGCTGGTGGCGAGCTTGAACAGGTGGCGCGGCTTGCTCGGGTCGAACTGTTTGCCGACGTTGTCCTCGTTGCTGTCGTGCTTGTACTTGGCGTCGACGTAGGTGTAGCCGGCCATGGCCTGCCAGTTCTCGGTGATGGCACCGCTCACTTCCATGTCCACGCCCTGGCTGCGCACCTTGCCGGAGGCGCGCGAGCAGTAGATCGAGGTTGGCGAACTGGGGCACGGCGAGGGGCCGCTGGTGTCGTCGGTGGCGCGGTTTTCCTGGTCGATCTGGAAGATCGCGAGCTGGGTATTCAGCGCACCGCCGAAGTGCTCGCCCTTCAGGCCGATCTCGTAGTTCTTGCCGGTGATCGGGTCGAGCAGGCTGCCGCTGGCGTCGAAGTTGCTCTGCGGCTTGAAGATGTCGGTGTAGCTGGCATAGACCGAGTACACGTCGTTCAGGTCGTAGACCACGCCGGCGTAGCGGGTGACGTTGCGGGTGACCTTCTGGGTGCCGGTGTCGTTGTGCGGGTCCGCCTCGTACCAGTCCAGGCGCCCGCCGAGGATGACCTTCAGTGGGTCGGCGACGTTCAGGCGGGTGGTGACATAGGCGCCCTTCTGCTCCTGGTCGAGCTTCATGTTCCAGAGGCTCATGTCGATGTTCGGCTTCTGCACCGAGCCCGGGTCCCACTTCGTCGGGTCGAACGGGGTCACTGGCGAGCCATCGTTGTAGGTCAGGTCACCCCAGCCGCCGTGGCCGTCGAAGCGTTCTTCGCGGTAGCTGCCGCCGAACACCAGTTCGTGCTCGCGGCCAAAAGCCTGGAACGGGCCGTTGGCGAAGGCGTCGTAGCTCTGGTGGTCGTCGGTGTAGGCGTATTTTCCCGGCCCCATGGTCATGGTCGGGCAGCCTTCGGTGTAGTAGCAGCTGTTGTACAGGCCGAGCATGTCGATGCGCGCCCACAACTTGTCGGCGGCGACCTTCATCTGCCAGCCGTTGTCGAAGCGGTGCACCACGTCGCCGAACAGGTGGGTCGTAGTGGTATCCCAGTAGGACCAGTCGGCGCCGTAGTAATCGGAGCGCTTGAGATCCAGGTGGCGGCCGCCGAGCGGCGCCGGCAGGCCCACCCAGTTGTCGTTCTTGTTGTCGTTCTGGTAGGAAGCGCCCAGGGTGAGGGTGGTGTCCGGGTTCAGGTCGGCTTCGGTGATGCCGTAGAGCACGCCGCGCTCGCCGCTGACCACGTCCTGGAAGCTGTCGCGGGTCTCGTAGGCGGCCACCGCGCGGCCGCGCAGGGTGCCTTCGCTGTTCAGCGGGCCGGAGACGTCGACCTGGCTGCGGTAGCGGTCCCAGGTTCCGGCGCTGCCTTCCAGGCTCATGTGGAAGTCCCGGGTCGGGCGCTTGCGCACCATGTTGACGGCAGCGGCCGGGTTGCCGGCGCCCTGCATCAGGCCGGTGGCGCCGCGCACCACTTCGACACGGTCGAACATCGCAAGGTCCGCCGCGGAAATCACGTCCTGTGTGTAGGTGGAAATGCTGGTTGCCAGGCCGTCGTACATGATGTTGTCGACGTCGAAACCGCGTGCGGCGTAGCTCACCCGCGCCGGGCCGTACTGCTGCACGGTCATCCCGGTGACGCCGCGGATCGCGTCGTCGAGGTCCTGCATGTTCTGGTCTTCCATCTGCTGGCGGGTGACCACGCTGACCGACTGCGGCGTCTCGCGGACGGTCATGTTCAGCTTGGTGGAAGTCTGCATCACACCGGTGGTGTAGGAGCCGGTACCTTCGGTGGTGCCGGGCGCCACACTGGCGGCGCCGACGATTTCGGTCGCGCCCAGGTCAACGCTGTCGTTGCCCGCTGCCTTGCTGCGCACGGTGCCGCTGACCTGGGCGCTGTTGCCGTCGACCGTGCCTTGCAGGCCGCTGTCCGCGAGCAGACGGTCGAGCGCCTCGCCCGCCTCCATGTTGCCCTTGAGTGCCGGCGCGCCCACCTTGGCGACCTGGGCACGATCATAGGAAATCCGCATTCCGCTTGCGGACTGCAGTTGCTCCAGGGCAGCGGCCAGGGGCTGCTTGGGCAGGTCGATGACCACGGGGGCGGCGACCGCGGAGAGAGCAAAGGTGGAGAGACCGAGCAGGAGCGCTCCCGACGCTACGTCTTTCATCTGCTAAAGGATCCTTCGGTGCGAGGTTTGCGCTCTGAAGGCGCAATGACTCGGGTTGGCAAATGCCAGCGTGGTGGAGCGCCAGCGGGGAGCCAAAGTGTATGCAGATGTAAATTACTTGTAAATGCGAATGCGTCGCACAAACGACTATTACAACCGCTGGCGCGGCCACATCGTCCGTTTCTCCAGCGCTCACCGGCGGCGCGTTTCCAGCATGAACTCGATGAATGCACGCACCCGCGACGGGACATGGCGCGCGTGGGGATAGATCAGCAGGAATGGCCGTGTGGTCCGGCCGTAGTCCTTCAGCACTTCCACCAGCTCGCCCCGCTTCAACTCCTCCTCCACGGTGAAGCGGTAGGCCTGCATCAGCCCTCCCCCGCACTTGGCCAGGCTGGCGGTAGCCAGGTAATCCTCCAGCACCGTGAGACTGCCGGACGTCTCGATCTCGACCGGCTTGCCGTCGACCCGGAACGACCAGGGCACGCGCCGCCCGGTACTGGGCAACTCGAACTGGATGCACTCGTGATGAACCAGTTCCTCCGGTGTCTGCGGCGTACCGGCGTGCGCCAGGTACTCGGGCGTAGCGACGATCACGTTCTCCGCGTCCTCCAGGCGCCGCGCCACCAGGGTGGAATCCGCCGGGTCGCGACCACGGATGGCCAGGTCATAGCCCTCGTTGGCGAAGTCGATGTTGCGGTTGCTGACATGCACATCCACCTGCACCTGTGGGAAGCGTCGGCGGAACTCGGGCAGCAACGGAAACAGCCGGTAGTGCGCATAGGGCGTGGGCACGCTGATGCGCAGACGCCCGGACACGACGCTCTGGCCACCGCTGACAGCGCGCTCGGCGTCCACCAGTTGGGTCAGCGCCTGGCGGCATTGCTCGAAGTAGTTGCGGCCGTCATCGGTCAGGCGCATCTGCCGCGTGGTACGCACGAACAGCCGCGCGCCCAGGCGTTCCTCCAGTCGCGCCACCGAGCGGCTGACCGCCGCCGGGGTGATTCCCGCCTCGTTGGCGGCGGCAGTGAAGCTGCCGGTTTCCGCGGCGAGGCAGAACAGCTCGATGCTGCCCAGTTGCAGATCGTCGAAGTGGCGAGTCATGGCCTGCCCAATTGATTACATGAAGTATCAATTCAAATGCCATGGGCCTCATTTTTCAAGTAGCGAATGCCGCCTAGATTGGCCTCCAAGACGCGGGCACTCCGCCCCGCCCCACTCTCGGAGATTCCCCCATGAGCAAGACCGTCATCGTCACCGGCGCCTCCAGCGGCCTCGGCTTCGCTATCGCCCGCGCCTACCTGGAACGCGGCTACAACGTGGTCGGCAACGCCCGCACCCAGGCGCGCCTGGAGGAAGCCGCGGCGAAGCTGGGCAACCCGCACAACTTCCTCGCTGTGGCCGGCGACATCGCCCGGCCGGAAACCGCCAGCCGCCTGTTCGCCCAGGCTATCGAAGCCTTCGGCCGGGTGGACATCCTGATCAACAACGCCGGCATCTTCATCCCCAAACCCGTCATTGATTACACTGAGGAAGAGGTCAACGCCATCGTCGGCACCAACCTGATGGGCTTCTTCTACCCTTCCCAGGCGGCCGCCCGGCATATGTCGGCCAATGGTTCCGGGCACATCGTCACCATCACCGCGTCCATCGCCATGCAGCCCAACGTGAAGGTCCCGGCCTTGCTGCCGGTATTGATCAAGGGTGGCCTGAACAGCGCGGTGCGCGGCCTGGCTCTTGAGCTGGCGGCGTCCCGGGTGCAGGTCAACGCCGTGGCGCCGGGGATCATCGAGACGCCGCTGCACGCCAGCGATGAAGGCACCCACGCCTTCCTGCGCAGCCTGTCGCCCAGTGGCCAGATCGGCAATCCGCAGGATATCGTCGAAGCGGTGCTCTACCTCACCGACTCGACCTTCGTCAGCGGCGCCGTGCTCAACGTCGATGGCGGCTCCACCACTGGGGTCTGGTAAGCAGCCCCGTCGCGAACAACAACGGAGAACCGACATGCCCTATGTGAATATCCAGGTAACCGACGAAGGCGTCACCGCCGACGAACGCCGCCAGCTCATCGAAGGCGTCACCGAACTGCTGGAACGCGTGCTGCGCAAGCCGGCCGCGAGCACCTTCGTGGTGATCCAGGAAATCCCCACCGACAGCTGGGGCGTGGGTGGCGAGACAGTCAAGGCACTGCGCGCCAGGCAGAAGGGCAGCAGCTGACCCAGCGGGCACGCCGGGGGCTCGCCAGAGCCGCCGGCGCTTGCCATGCACCAAGCTGGTGCTGATAGGATCGGGAGCCCACCCGCCCCTATCGACAGCCGAGGCATGGAATGCTCGTCGCCCTCAAGCGTTACCCGCTACAGGTCAACCTGCTGCTCGGCGGCACCTTCCTGCTGACCATGGGCCGGGCCATCACCCTGCCCTACCTGGTCATCTATCTCTCCACCCAGTTCGGCCTGCCGGTCAGCCGCATCGGCCTGATCATGGGTGGCGCATTGTTCGGCGGCTCGCTGCTCAGCCTCTATGGCGGCTTCCTGATCGACCGGATGCCCGGCTTTCGCCTGATCCTCGGCTTCGGCAGCTGTTTCGTCGCCGCCTTCGCCGGCATGCTGCTGACCAGCCAGCTGTGGCTGTTCTTCCTGTTCCTGCTGGGCTTCAACTTCGCCTACTCGGTCACCGACGTGGTGGTGAAGACCCTCTTCGGCCGCCTGCTGCCAGCCGGAGAACAAGGCCGCGCCTTCTCCGTCCGCTACACGCTGATCAACCTCGCCTATGCCATAGGCCCCTTCATCGGCGCGGCACTGGCGCAGTGGCACACGCATGTTCCCTTCGTCGTCTCCGCAGCCCTGGGCGGCCTTTTCCTGCTGGCCTTCCTGCGCTACGGCGACCGCAGCATGCGCCCGGCGCAAGGGACGGCGCCGCCGTCCTTCATTGCCGTGATGGGGGTGCTGGCGAAGGACCAGCGGCTGATGTCCTTCACCATCGGCGGCGTGCTCACCGCCGTGGTGTTCGGCCAGTTCTCCGCCTACCTGTCCCAGTACCTGGTGGCCACCGGAACGGCGGAATACGCCTACCAGGTGATCCAGACCCTGCTCGGGGTGAACGCGGTGACGGTGATCGCCCTGCAGTACCTGCTGGGCAAGCGCATCGGCAACGAGCACCTGCAGCGCTGGCTGATCGTCGGCCTGGGATTGTTCGTGCTCGGCATCATCGGCTTTGGTCTTTCCCACAGCCTCTGGCACTGGGGGCTGGCGATGGTGGTGTTCACCCTGGGCGAAATCATCGTGATCCCCGCCGAGTACATGTTCATCGACCGCATCGCCCCGCCGCACCTGCGCGGCATCTACTACGGTACGCAGAACCTGGCCAACCTCGGCGGCGCCTTAGGGCCGATCCTGGTGGGCTGGTTCCTGGCACTGTTCGCCCCGCACTGGGTGTTCGTCATGCTCGGCGCCTTCATCATTGGCGGCGGGGTGTTCTACGTGATCGGATCTTCGCTGGGCAATCGCCCCACCGCCGGCCCTTGACCTCAAGTCCACTTGAACCGGGATGCTGGGCTCCATCGACTCGCTCAAGGAGCCCCGCATGCCTTACTCCCTCTTTACCCTGCTGCACATCGCCGCCATCGGCATCGGCGCCACCCTGCTGATGGACGGCTGGAGCATCCTGCGCAAGCGCCTGCTGGGCATACCGTCGCTGGACTATGCGCTGGTCGGCCGCTGGGTCGGCCATATGCCGCGCGGGCAGTTCCGCCACGCCGCCATCGGCAGGGCGGCCCGCGTGCGCGGCGAGCGGGCGCTGGGATGGATCACCCACTACCTGACCGGCATCCTTTTCGCACTGGCCCTCGTCATCCTCGACACCCCCTGGATTTGTGAACCTGTATTGATGCCCGCCCTGCTGTTCGGTCTGGTGACGGTGCTCATGCCATTCCTGCTGATGCAGCCAGCACTCGGCCTGGGTATCGCCGCGGCTAACAGTTCCAATCCTGTCAAAGCCCGCCTGCACAGTTTGCTGACTCACCTGATCTTCGGGCTCGGCCTGTACCTGGCGGCTCGCCTGCTTGCCACATTCATGTGCAGCAGCTGATCAGCCCCCGCAGCAGTCGTCACAGGTCCGAAATCCTTCGATGGCGAAGTCCGCAGCTCCGAAGGCATCCTCGTCATCGAGGTGAAACGCTGAACCGAGCCCCCTGCGGGTGAAGCGCTCCCCGACACTGACCCACCACCTATCGGAGCCCCCATGCGAAACCTGAACTGCGACGTGCTGCGCGCCGTACGCACCACCGCCTTCAACAATGAGGTCGCCGCCGAGTTGCTCCGCGAATTGAGCAGCTGCAGCGTCAGCGACGAGCAGGCAAGACGCATCCGGTGCGCCGCCCGCCAGCTCATGCTGGATGCCGACACGCTCGAATACGTCTGGGAAAAGCTCAGCGGCGGATCCGCCTGACGCTCCTTGCCGCAGCGAGCGCGGTCCTACACCTCCTGGATCACCGATTCAGCGCGAAGCTGCCTTCCACGGCAATCCCCCCACAGCACATGCACAGCGAAGGGCCTGTTCCCCCTGCACTCAGGCGGCCTGCAGACCCGCCCGCTTGAGCAGTTGCTTGCAGCGCTCGGACAGGTGCACCACGCGCAATTGCTTGCCGGCTTTGGCGTAGCGCTCGCGCAGGGTCATCAGCGCCGCGATGGCCGAGTAGTCGACGAAGCTCAGGTGCGCGCAGTCCAGGGTGACCTGCTGCGGGTCGCCCGCCGGGTCGAACTGGTTGAGGAAGGGCGTGGTGGAGGCAAAGAACAGCGTGCCGTGGACGCGGTACAGCTTGCTGCCATCCGATTCGTCATGGATATCCGCGTACAGCTCGCGGGCATGCTTCCAGGCGAAGTCCAGCGCCGCCAGGATGATGCCGCAGAACACCGCCATGGCGAGGTCCGTTGCCACGGTGATCGCGGTCACCGCGATGATCACCAGCACATCGCTCAGCGGCACCTTGTTCAGTACCCGCAGCGAGGCCCAGGCGAAGGTCTGCTGGGACACCACGAACATCACGCCCACCAGCGCCGCCAGCGGAATCCGCTCGATCAGCGGCGAGAGGAACAGCACGAAGAGCAGGATCATCCCCCCGGCAACCACGCCGGAGAGCCGGCCACGGCCACCGGAGCTGAGGTTGATCACCGTCTGGCCGATCATGGCGCAGCCGCCCATGCCGCCGAACAGCCCGGAAACGATATTGGCGCCGCCGAGCGCCACACACTCGCGGTCCGGGAAGCCGCGGCTCTCGGTGATCTCGTCGGTGAGGTTGAGGGTCAGCAGCGTTTCCAGGATGCCGACCATGGCCATCAGGAAGGCATAGGGCGCGATGATCCGGAGGGTTTCCAGGTTCCAGGGGATGTCCGGCAGCGCGAACGTCGGCAGGCCGCCGGCGATGTGCGCCATGTCGCCCAGGGTGCGCGTCGGCAGGCCAAGCAGGTAGACCAGCAGGCCCACGCCGAGGATCGCCACCAGCGCCGGCGGCACCGCGCGGGTCAGCTTCGGCAGCAGATAGACCACCGCCATGGTCAGCACTACCAGGCCCAGCATCACGTAGAGCGGATTACCGCTCAGCCAATGCTCGCCGTCCTTGAAGTGTTCCAGCTGCGCCAGGGCGATGACGATGGCCAGGCCGTTGACGAAGCCGAGCATGACCGGGTGCGGCACCATGCGCACCAGCTTGCCCAGGCGCAGCGCTCCGAACAGGATCATGATCACCCCGCCCAGCAGCACCGTGGCCAGCAGGTACTGCACGCCGTGCTGCACTACCAGCGCAACGATTACCACCGCCATCGAGCCCGCAGCGCCGGAGACCATGCCGGGACGGCCGCCGAACAGCGCGGTCAGGGTGCAGAGGATGAAGGCGCCGTACAGCCCCATCAGCGGGTTGAGGTGGGCGACCAGGGCAAAGGCGATGCACTCGGGCACCAGCGCGAAGGACGTGGTGAGTCCGGCCAGGACATCGGCACGTAGGCGGGCGGGTTTCATTTATCTACTCGGAACGGGGACTTCGAAGGGCCGGCAATGGTACGGAAAACCGCCCTGCCCGGCCACCGCTCCAGCGCTCTTCCGGCCGCGGTGCGGCCTCAGTTCATGGCTTCACCAAGGCGCCATTGAGGAACAGTTGCTCCAGTACCTGGGCGGAACTCGAGCTGGCCGCGCGGCCGTAGCGCTCGGCGTCGACCATGCCGTAGAGCATGGAGAGGAAGAGTTCGGTGAACACCGCCGCAGTGATGTCGATACGGAACCTGCCACTCTGCTGACCGCGCAGGAAGAAGGCGTCCACCGCCTCCGTGTAGTAGCTCCAGCGTTCGGTCGTCGCCTGCATGTCGAGGTTTTCCGCGCGGTACTGGAACAGCAGGAAGTTGAGCATATCGCGATGTTTTAGGTGCTCGGCGATCAACTGCCGCAGCGCCTCCAGGGGTTCTGCCTGTTGCAGCTGCGAAGCCTCGAGAATCTGCCGGATCACCACGTGCCCATAGTCCTCGAGCATTTCCATCAGCCCGTCGCGGGTGCCGCAGAAGCGATGCAGCGTCGCCTTGCTCACCCCCGCCGACTCCGCCAGCTCCTTCAGCGTCGCCCTGGGGCGGTCGACGATGGCAACAGCCAGCGCCTTGAGCAGACGTTCATCGTGGGCGGAGAGAGTCATTCGGGGCCTCGTGTCAGGTGGCGGATCGTCTCATTGTGCAGAAAAAGGCCTCTCTTTTGAAAGGTCATGACACATTTTATACACCACAGAAGCAAATGAGACATTATTGACTCATTTTGAGTTTAAAAGGATCATACGCCCCTTCCAGATAGACAGACCCGGGTGAATCATGGGCAGGTTGCGTGCAGTAGGGACAATCAGTGCGTTGGTGGCAGCGCTGGCGGGTTGCGGACAATCCGGCGAACCTCAGGCGGCCGCCGAGACGGCAAGGCCAGTGGATGTGGTGGCAGTCGCGCCCGAAGCCCTCACCCTGACGGCGGAATTGCCCGGGCGCATCGAGCCGATGCGCGTTGCTGAAGTGCGGGCGCGGGTGGCGGGCATCGTGGTGCAGAAGCGCTTCGAGGAAGGCGCCGACGTCAAGGCCGGTGACCTGCTGTTCCAGATCGACCCGGCGCCACTCAAGGCCGCTGCGTCCCGCGCCGAAGGCGAACTGGCGCGAGCCCAGGCCGCGCAGCAGGAAGCCCAGGCACGGGTGAAGCGCTACGAGCCGCTGGTGAAGATCGAAGCGGTCAGCCAGCAGGACTTCGACACCGCCACCGCCGACCTGCTCAGTGCCCAGGCGTCCGTGCGCTCGGCCCAGGCCGACCTGGAAACCGCGCGCTTGAACCTGGGCTATGCCTCGGTCAAGGCGCCGATCTCCGGGCGTATCGGCCGCGCGCTGGTGACCGAAGGGGCGCTGGTCGGCCAGGGTGACGCCACGCTGATGGCGCGTATCCAGCAACTCGACCCGATCTATGCCGACTTCACCCAGCCGGTGGCCGACGCCCTGCGCCTGCGTGAAGCGCTGAAGAGCGGCAACCTCCCCGCCGGCCAGAGCCAGGCGCTGAGCCTGCGCGTGGAAGGCACCCCGTACGAGCGCCAGGGCGAACTGCTGTTCACCGATATCTCGGTGGATCGCGGCACCGGCCAGGTTTCGCTGCGCGGCAAGTTCGACAACGCCGACGGCCTGCTGCTGCCCGGCATGTACGTGCGCGTCACCGCCCCGCAGGGTACCGACGCCAAGGCCATTCTCGTGCCGCAGCGCGCCGTGCAGCGCGCCACCGATGGTACCGCCCACGTGCTGGTGATCGGCGCCGAGAACCGTGTCGAGACGCGCCAGGTACAGACCGGCGCCATGCAGGGCGCGCGCTGGCAGATCAGCCAGGGCCTGGCCAGCGGCGACCAGGTGATAGTCGGCGGCCTGACCGGCCTGCAGCCCGGCGCCAAGGTCGAGGCCCGTCACGCCCCTGAGCAACAGCAGGCGTCGCGCCAGTAAGGCAGCGCCGAGGAACTCCCCATGTCACTGTTCTTCATCAAGCGCCCCAACTTCGCGTGGGTGGTGGCGCTGTTCATTTCCCTGGCCGGCCTGCTGGCGATTCCGCTGCTGCCGGTAGCGCAATACCCCAGCGTGGCGCCGCCGCAAATCACCGTCACCGCCACCTACCCCGGCGCCTCGGCGCAGGTGCTGGTGGACTCGGTCACCAGCGTGATCGAGGAGGAGCTCAACGGCGCCAAGGGCCTGCTCTACTTCGAATCCACCAGCAACTCCAACGGCATGGCCGAAGTGGTGGTCACCTTCCAGCCCGGCACTAATCCCGAGCTGGCCCAGGTGGACGTGCAGAACCGCCTGAAGAAGGCCGAGGCACGCATGCCCCAGGCCGTGCTCACACAGGGGCTGGAGGTCGAGCAGACCAGCGCCGGCTTCCTGCTGATCTACGCGCTGAATTACAAGGAAGGCTCGCAGCGCACCGATACCACCGCCCTGGGCGACTACGCCGCGCGCAACATCAACAACGAGCTGCGTCGCGTACAAGGCGTCGGCAAGCTGCAGTTCTTCTCCTCCGAAGCCGCAATGCGCGTGTGGATCGACCCGCAGAAGCTGGTCGGCTACGGCCTGTCCATCGATGACGTGGGCAACGCCATTCGCGGGCAGAACGTGCAGGTACCGGCCGGCAGCTTCGGCGCTTCCCCCGGCAGCACCGAGCAGGAGCTGACCGCCACCCTCGCCGTGAAAGGCACCCTGGACGACCCGGCGGAGTTCGGCCGCATCGTCCTGCGCGCCAATCCGGACGGCTCCAGCGTAAAGCTGGCCGACGTGGCGCGCCTGGAAGTCGGCAGCGAAAGCTACAACTTCACCGCTCGCCTGGACGGCAAGCCCACCGTGGCCGGCGCCATCCAGCTCTCCCCCGGCGCCAACGCCCTGCAGACCGCCGCCCTGGTGAAGGAGCGCCTGGCCGAGCTGTCGGTGAACTTCCCCGACGACGTCGAGTACTCGGTGCCCTACGACACCTCGCGCTTCGTCGACGTGGCCATCGAGAAGGTCATCCACACCCTGCTCGAAGCCATGGTGCTGGTGTTCCTGGTGATGTTCCTGTTCCTGCAGAACGTGCGCTATACGCTGATCCCGGCCATCGTCGTGCCGGTGTGCCTGCTGGGCACGCTGACGATGATGTACCTGCTGGGCTTCTCGGTGAACATGATGACCATGTTCGGCATGGTGCTGGCCATCGGCATCCTGGTGGACGACGCCATCGTCGTGGTGGAGAACGTCGAGCGGATCATGGCCGAGGAAGGCCTGTCCCCGGCGAAGGCCACGGTCAAGGCGATGAGCCAGGTCTCCGGTGCGATCATCGGCATCACCCTGGTGCTCTCGGCGGTGTTCCTGCCACTGGCCTTCATGGGCGGCTCGGTGGGCGTCATCTACCAGCAGTTCTCCCTGTCGCTGGCGGTGTCGATCCTGTTCTCCGGCTTCCTCGCCCTGACCTTCACCCCGGCGCTGTGCGCCACGCTGCTCAAGCCGATCCCGGCGGGCCATCATGAGAAGCGCGGCTTCTTCGGCGCCTTCAACCGTGGCTTCACGCGCCTGACCGAGCGCTACACGCGGCTCAACAGTGCGCTGGTGAAACGCGCCGGGCGCTACATGCTGATCTACGCCGGCATCCTCGCCCTGCTCGGCTACAGCTACCTGCGCCTGCCGGAATCCTTCGTGCCGGTGGAAGACCAGGGCTACATGATCGTCGACATCCAGCTGCCGCCGGGCGCCACCCGCGCGCGGGCCGACGTCACCGGCCAGGAGCTGGAGAAGTTCCTCGCTTCGCGTGAGGCCGTGGCCTCGTCCTTCCTGGTGATGGGCTTCAGCTTCTCCGGCATGGGCGAGAACGCCGCGCTGGCCTTCCCGACTCTGAAGGACTGGTCCGTGCGCGACAAGTCGCAGTCCGCCGAAGCGGAAACCGCCGCGGTGAACGAGCGCTTCGCCGGTATCAGCGACGGCGCGATCATGGCCGTGACGCCGCCGCCGATCGACGGCCTGGGCAACTCCGGTGGCTTCTCGCTGCGCCTGCAGGACCGCGCCGGCCTCGGCCGCGAGGCACTGCTGGCGGCCCGCGACCAGTTGCTCGGACAGGCCAACGGCAACCCGAAGATCCTCTACGCGATGATGGAAGGCCTCGCCGAGGCACCCCAGCTGCGCGTCGAAATCGACCGCGAGAAGGCACGCACCCTGGGCGTCAGCTTCGAGTCCATCAGCAGTGCGCTGTCCACCGCCTTCGGCTCCTCGGTGATCAACGACTTCGCCAACGCCGGCCGCCAGCAACGCGTGGTGGTGCAGGCCGAACAGGGTGACCGGATGACCCCGGAAGCCGTGCTCAAACTCTATGTGCCCAATACCAGCGGCGAGCTGGTGCCGCTGTCCGCCTTCGTCAGCACCCGCTGGGAAGAAGGCCCGGTGCAGCTGGCGCGCTACAACGGTTACCCGTCGATCCGTATCGCCGGCGACGCCGCACCGGGGGTGAGTACCGGCGAAGCCATGGCCGAGATGCAACGCCTGGCCTCCGAGCTGCCGGCCGGCATCGGCTACGAGTGGACCGGCCTGTCCTATCAGGAGAAGGTCGCCAGCGGCCAGGCCAGCCAGCTGTTCGCCCTCGCCATCCTCGTCGTGTTCCTGCTGCTGGTGGCGCTCTACGAGAGCTGGGCGATCCCGCTGTCGGTGATGCTCATCGTGCCCATCGGCGCCCTCGGCGCGGTATTGGCGGTGACGGTCACCGGGTTGCCCAACGACGTGTACTTCAAGGTCGGCCTGATCACTGTTATCGGCCTCGCGGCGAAGAACGCGATCCTCATCGTCGAGTTCGCCAAGGAGCTCTGGGAACAGGGCCACAGCCTGCGCGACGCCGCCATCCAGGCCGCGCGCCTGCGCTTCCGCCCGATCATCATGACCTCCATGGCCTTCATCCTCGGCGTGGTGCCGCTGGTGCTCGCCAGCGGAGCCGGCGCCGCCAGCCAGCGCGCCATCGGCACCGGGGTGATCGGCGGAATGCTCAGCGCCACGCTGCTGGGGGTGATCTTCGTGCCCATCTGCTTCGTCTGGCTGCTGTCGCTGCTGCGTCGCCAACCCAAACCTGCGCAACAACCGTCGGAGGTCGCGCAATGACCGCCCTGCATAAACCCGCCTGCACCTTGCTGCTGGCGCTGAGCCTGGCCGGCTGCTCGATGGCGCCCACCTATGAACGCCCCGAAGCACCGGTGGCGTCGAGCTGGAACAGCCCCGCCGCGAAGACCGGCCAGGCCGCCAGCAACCTCGACTGGCAGACCTTCATCGTCGACAGCGAGCTGCGCAATCTGGTGGGCGTCGCCCTGGACAACAACCGCTCGCTGCGCCAGACCCTGCTGGACATCGAACAGGCCCGTGCGCAATACCGCATCCAGCGCGCCGACCGCGTGCCGGGGCTGAACGCCGCGGCCAACGGCAATCGCCAGCGGCTGCCGGGTGATCTGTCCAACACCGGCAGCTCGGCGGTGAGCAGCAGCTATCAGGTCGGCCTCGCGCTGCCCGAGTACGAGCTGGACCTGTTCGGCCGGGTGAAGAGCCTGACCGACGCCGCGCTGGAGCAATACCTCTCCACCGAGGCGGCCGCCCGCAGCGCGCGCATCGCACTGATCGCCGAGGTCAGCCAGGCCTATCTCACCTATGACGGCGCACAGCGCCGCCTGCAGCTCACCGAGCAGACCCTGGCCAGCCGCGAGGATTCCCTCGGCCTGATCAGCCAGCGGCGCTCGGCGGGTGCGGCCACCGCGCTGGACTACCAGGAAGCGCTGGGGCTGGTCGAGCAGTCCCGCGCCGAGCTGGAAAGCAATGCCCGGCAGAAGCAGCAGGCGCTCAATGCCCTGGTGCTGCTGCTCGGTACCGCCGATGCGGCCAAGCGCATCCCGCAGCTGCCCCAGGACAAGCCCATGCTGATCCAGGACATCGCCCCCGGCACCCCCTCGGAACTGATCGAGCGGCGCCCGGACATCCTCGCCGCGGAGCACGTGCTCAAGGCGCGCAACGCCGACATCGGCGCGGCCCGCGCGGCGTTCTTCCCGCGCATCAGCCTGACCGGCAGCTTCGGCACGTCCAGTGCGGAAATGTCCGGGTTGTTCGACGGCGGCTCGCGGTCGTGGAGCTTCGTGCCGACGCTGTCGCTGCCGATCTTCGATGCCGGCCGCAACAGCGCCAACCTCGACCTGGCCAAGGTGCGCAAGGACTCCGCCGTGGCCGCCTACGAAGGCACCATCCAGACGGCGTTCCGCGAAGTCGCCGATGCGCTCGCGGCGACCGACACCCTGCGCCGCGAGGAAGCGGCGCGCCGCGCGCTGGCTAACACCACCAACGAGACGCTGAAGCTGGCCAAGGCGCGCTACGAAGGCGGCGTGGACAGCCACCTGCGCTACCTCGACGCGCAGCGCAGCAACTTCGTCAACGAGTCGGCCTACATCGAGACCAGCACCCAGCGGCAGATTGCGCTGGTGGACCTGTTCCGAGCCCTCGGCGGTGGCTGGAATGGGGAAGCGACGGCGCAGCGCTGATCAGTCGCCGAACACCGGTCGGAAGAAACTCCGCTCATAGCTGAGGATGCAGCGGGTTTCCTCGGCGTAGCGGAACGCGGCCTGGCACTCGGGGTCGTCCATGGACCGCTGCCGGTAGCGCTCGTAGTCGGCCAGGCTGGGGAAGGTGAACATCGCCAGGGCAATGTCGTTCGCCCCCTCGGAGGGCAGGAAGTAGCCGTGGTGCTGGCCGCCGAAGCGTTCCACCAGCGGGATCCACAGTCGGCCGTAGTGTTCGAATTCCTTGAGCTTATAGGGGTCCAGCACGTAGCGCAGGTAACAGGTGACCATCTTGCCAACTCTCGTCCGGTGAAAGGGACGCCACTGTACCTATTCCTCGCAGGAACACCCAAACCTGCCTTGCCCCACGCCAGGCAGAACTTGTGGGAGCGCAGCCTGCTCGCTCCTGCAGGCTGCGCTCCCCTGTGCAACATCCGCCTGCAACACTGCGCGGCCCGCTAGACTGGCCGCATCTTCAACCATAGCGGGGCACGCGCCCTCCCACGGGCGCCGGCGCAAGGCCGGCGCGGAGCACCACGGCATGTACTTCGACATCATCCTCGACCTCTTCGCAGCGCTCTGCTTCGGCGCGCTGATCGGCATGGAGCGCCAGTGGCGCCAGCGTTTCACCGGGGTCGCCACCCACGGGCTGGTCTCCCTCGGCGCCGCTACCTTCGCCACCCTGCCCTTCCTCATGGGCGCGGAGGACCAGGTGGTGCGCATGTCGGCACAGGTGGTCACCGGCATCGGCTTCCTCGGTGCCGGCGTGATCATGCGCGACGGCCTCAGCGTGCGCGGCCTGAGCACCGCGGCGACGGTCTGGTGCACCGGGGCGGTAGGCGTGCTGGCCGGCAGCGGCTTCCTCGCGGCAGCGCTGGTCGCCACATTGCTGATCGTGCTGTGCAACCTGACGCTGCCCTCGGTGACGCGCTGGATCCAGCGTCACGCGCCGATAGAACCGAGCAGCGAGCGCTACTACACGGTCGAGGCCGTCACCGAGGCCCACCAGGAAGCGCTGGTGCGCTCCACCCTGCTGCGCCGCCTGAGTGCCAACGGCCTGGCCCTGCAAAGCCTGGAGAGCCACGCGCGCAAGACCGGCGGCGAAGTGGAAGTGGCCGCGCTGGTATTGGCCCCCAGCGACAAGGACAGCCTGCTGGAAGCCCTGGCCGGCGAACTGGCACTGGCGCCCTATGTATCGGCGGCCAGCTGGTCGGTCAGCGACGGCCCGCAGTGAGCCGCCCGGAACGCAGAAAGGGAGCCTGTCGGCTCCCTTTTTCATACCCGCCTGGTCAGGCGAAGACGAAGTACTTGCGCACCGTCTCCACCACTTCCCAGGTGCCCTTCATGCCCGGCTCGATAACGAATACATCGCCGGCGCGCAGATGGATCGGCTGCTCGCCCTCGGGGGTGATGACGCAGTAGCCGTCGAGGAAATGGCAGTACTCCCACTTCTCGTAGTTCACCTGGAACTTGCCGGGGGTGCAGATCCAGGTGCCCATGATCTTGCTGCCGTCCGCCGACAGGTAGGCATTGAGGTTGACGGTGTGCGGGTCGCCGCCGATGCGCTGCCACTTGGTGGCATCCAGCACGGGCGTCGGGCAGGTGTCGCGCAGCACGGTAATGAAATCGGACATGTCGGCTCCAGATCGTTTCGGTGAGGGTTCGCCACCCTAGGCATCGACCGCCGGGAACGATTGCCTGGTTCCGACATCGGTTTGCCTGCCAGCGCTGCCCCGCCGCTGCCTGACAGATTTGTCATCCGCCGCTCACCGGCTCGTTATCCACGCTCCTACACGATGCCCGTGGCCCTCGCCACGCCTGGGCGAAAACAACAACAGCAGGCGGTAACCGACCATCCTGCCCTTAGGAGCACATTCATGTATCGCACGCCTCGAAAATACCGACGCAAATTCCCGCTGGCGGCTTCGCTGCTGGCACTGGGCATCGCATCGCCGACCGTCTTCGCCGAAGCGACAACCGAAGAGAAGCCCGAAGGCTTCATCGAAGGCGCCAGCCTGGAAATCCTCAACCGCAACCTCTACTTCAACCGCGACGCCCGCCATGGCCAGTCCGTACCGCCGCGCGGCAACGGCTACTCGGAAGTCTGGGCCCACGGGATCATCGGCAGGTTCGAATCCGGCTTCACCCAGGGCACGCTCGGCGTCGGGGTGGACGCCTTCGCCATGCTCGGCTTCCAGCTCGATACCGGCGATGGCCGCAACGGCGCGGGCAGTTCGGTGGACGTATTGCCCACCGACAACGACGGCCGCACCGAAAGCGACTACTCCAAGGCCGGCGGCGCGGCCAAGGTGCGCCTGTGGGACACGGTGCTGAAGGTCGGCGATGTGTTCCCGGAGACACCCGTGGTGCACTACGGCGACTCGCGCCTGCTGCCCGAGACCTTCCGCGGCTTCACCCTGCAGAACACCAGCCTGGAAGGCCTGACCCTGCAGGGTGGCCGCCTGCACTCCATGAGCCAGCCGCAATCACGGCAGATGGACGACGGCTTCGCCACCTTCTACGCCGGCCCGGTGGATTCGTCCTGGCTTGCCTACGGCGGCGGTGACTACGCGATCAATGACAATGCCAGCGTCAGCCTCTACAGCAGCCGCCTGAAGGACGCCTGGAACCAGTACTACTTCGGCACTGCGTTGAACTTCCCGCTCAGCGAGGCAGTGGAGCTGTTCGGCGGGTTCAACTACTACAAGTCGCAGGACGAGGGGCGCGAGCTGCTCGGCGAGTTCAACACCAACATCTGGAGCGCCAGCGCCGGCGTGCATTTCGGCGCGCACCGCATCGCCGTCAGCCACCAGCGCAACAACGGCAACAACGACTTCGACTACCTGCGCCAGGCCGACTCGATCTACCTCGACAACTCCATCCAGTACAGCGACTTCAACTCGCCGAAGGAGCGCTCCTGGATGGTCCGCTACGACCTCGACATGGCCACCTACGGCGTGCCCGGCCTGAGCTTCATGACCCGCTACGCCCGCGGTACCGACGCCGACTACTCCAATGCCAACGCCGTGTACATGCGCCGCGACGACAACGGCGACCCGCTGACCGACCAGAAGCGCTGGGAGCGCGACATCGAGGCCAAGTACGTATTCCAGGAAGGCCAGCTCAAGGACCTGTCGCTGCGCGTGCGCCAGGCGACGACTCGCGCCACCGCCTTCGAATCGGACCTGGACGAAGTGCGGCTGATCATCGAATACCCGCTGGCCGTGCTGTAAGGCCGGCGCCTGGCAGGCGGATGACGGAATTGTCAGCTGCGCATCAGCCTGCCGTTAGGCGCCCCTGGGTATAACGGAAGGCATCACCGCCCCCCAAGGCTTCTGGTGATGTTTTCCCCCGCAAGACTGCTCCACTTCCTGGCGCTCCACGTGCCCCTTTGGAGGAAGAGGAACCCTCGGCGCCCGCAAGGGCGCCTTTTTTTCGTGGAGCCTGGAAGGTGCGATGTCAGAAGCGCTCGTCTCGAATCGCCGGCAGGACCAGCTCGCGGACGAACGAAGCTCCCGAAAGCTGCAACAACGCATCGACCATTCGCACCACATCATGCACTGGAACCTGATGGCCTCCTCCTCGGCGAGCGGCATCCGCCAGGGGCGTGGTCAGCGGATCCTCGGTGTTCAGGTAACCCAGCTGGAGCACGCTCACCGCCAGCCTGCTGTCCCTGAAGCCCTCGCGCAGCGCATCGGCCATGCCATTGAGAGCAAACTTGGAAGCACCGAAGGTCACCTCGGGACGTCCGCTCTGGCGCAAGCCGGATGTCGACCCGGTCAGGATCAGTTGCGGCCGTGACGAGTCCAGCAGCCTGGGAACCAGGCGCCTGAGCAGGAACAGCGTGGCGGTGATGTTCACGTCGACCATCCTGCCGATGGACTCGTCGGAATCGCTGAGGAAGCAATAGCCTTCGCTGAAGGCCTCCTCCTCCCAGAGGCCGACATTGCAGATCAATACATCCAGCTCGGCAGGCGCCTGCGCTTCGATGGCTGACGCGGCCTCTCCGGCGACCGACAGGTCGGCTTCGATCCACTCGAGCTGGACGCCTTCAACGGCCGTCAATGCATCCGGCCGCCTGCGCGATACGCCCACCACGGTATCGCCCGCCCGTCCCAGGCCCTCGGCCAGCGCGCGGCCCAGCCCCCGGCTCGCGCCCACAATCATGATGTTCATCGAACGTCTCCCCGGCGCCTGCCTGTCCAGTGTGCTTATGCGCAGGGGCGAATTCGCCACTGCGCAAAGGTTCGGGCCGGACTCTAAAACCTCAACCTAGCCTGAGGTCAATAGAAGCAATCCCCCAGAAATGGGCCGGAATCGCTGCGCTGAGTTCGTCGTTCCCTTTGGAGCGATGAATAGGCGGGAAGACTGTCAGTCACCTCGGCAGCCGGGTGCACGGGCGGACAACCGACAGAGAGCACGTCTCCGACTGCTACGGCCAGGAGCGAGCGGCAGCGCTGCAAATGACCTCCGAGCGCTGGCGGGGCGACACAGGGGGATCGATCCGTGCGATGCCTGGGGCGGGCATTTCCAGGGCCCCACACCAGGCATCCACGACGGTTACCGCCGATCTTTCGAATCGCCCTCCGGGCGGTCGTTTTTCTCATGGGGCTCTTCGATCACGGGGCCTGGACGCGCAGGATCAGGCTCGTCCTTGCGCACCGGTGTCCTCGGCGGTCTTTCGCCCGGCTTGTCGTGCTCGGCGATCGGCCCCGGCCGCGGCTCGGGTACAATTTCCTCTTTCACGCTGCATCTCCCGGGACAGTACTGCCCCTGTACGCTGGTGGCTCGGGGCACAGGCAGGCGGCCAGAGCCGCTGCCACCCCTGTGCCGGACAGAGCGTCGGAGTGGCGGACGCTCCATCGATGGAAACATCCCGGCCGGGATAGTTCAGAGCATTTCCCGACCGTACATCTGCCCGGCTCGCCAGCGGCCGAGGCCAGTTCCCTCCCGCTGCACCCGGGCATCCTCATCCCGCCGATGCATCCACCGATACAACGCCGGCAGCACCAGCAGTGTCAGCGTGGTCGACGAGAGGATGCCGCCGATCACCACGGTCGCCAGCGGCCGCTGCACTTCCGCACCTGTGCCGGTGGCCAGGGCCATGGGCACGAAGCCCAGCGAGGCCACCAGCGCGGTCATCAGCACGGGGCGCAAGCGGGTCAGCGCCCCCTCGCGGATCGCCGCGTCGAGGCCACGCCCCTCCTCCCGCAGGCTGCGGATGAAGGAGATCATCACCAGGCCATTGAGTACCGCCACGCCGGACAGCGCGATGAAACCGACGCCTGCCGAGATCGACAGCGGGATATCCCGCAGCCACAGCGCGACCACGCCACCGGTGAGGGCAAAGGGAATCCCGGTGAAAACCACCAGCCCGTCGCGCACGTTGTTGAACATCATCAGCAGCAACGTGAACACCAGCAGTAGCGCCACCGGCACCACGATCTGCAAACGCTGCGCCGCCGACTGCAACTGCTCGAACTGGCCGCCCCAGGTCGTCCAGTAGCCGGCCTGCAGCTTCACCTGCCGCTCGATGTTGCCGCTCGCCTCGGCGACGAACGAACCGATATCCCGCCCGCGCACGTTGGCGCTCACGACCACCAGGCGCTTGCCGTTCTCGCGGCTGACCTGGTTCGGCCCCTGCACCAGTTCCAGGCGTGCCACTTCGCCCAGGGTGATGAAGCCGATGCGCGAATCCGTGGCATTGGCCGGGGCCGGCACCGGGATGAGCATGCGCGACAGGGCGTCGATGTCGCTGCGCAGGCTTTCCGGCAGGCGCACGATCAGGTCGAAGCGGCGGTCGCCCTCGAACAGCGTACCCGCCTCGCGGCCACCGATGGCCACGGAGACGTTGTCCTGGATGTCGCCGACATTCAGCCCGTAACGCGCGGCACGCTGGCGGTCGATGTTCACGGTGAGCACCGGCAGGCCGCTGGTCTGCTCGACCTTCACCTCGGACGAGCCCTGCACCTGGCGCAGCACGCCGGCAATCTGCTCGGCGGTCTGGTTCAGGACCGCCATGTCGTCGCCGAAGACCTTCACCGCCACGTCGCTGCGCACCCCGGAAATCAGCTCGTTGAAGCGCAGCTGGATCGGTTGCGACAGCTCATAGGCGCTGCCCGGCACGCCATTGGCTGCTTCCTGGATTTCCGCTTCCAGCTGCGCGCGGCTCTTCTTCGGATCGGGCCACTGCTCCTTGGGTTTCAACATCACGTAGGCGTCGGAGATATTCGGCGGCATCGGGTCCGAGGCGATCTCCGCGGTGCCGGTGCGGCTGAACATGCGTTGCACCTCCGGCACCTTGACCAGCACCTGGCGCTCCAGGGCCTCCTGCATGGCCACCGATTGCGACAAGCTGGTGCCCGGCGTGCGCAGCGATTGCAGGGCGAAGTCGCCCTCGCCCAGGCTGGGCACGAACTCGCTGCCCATGCGGCTGGCCAGCAGGCCGGAGAGCAGCACCAGCACCGCGGCGCAGGCGAACACCAGCGCGCGCCGCGCCATCACCCAGTCCAGCACCAGTTCATAGGCGCGGCGCGCGCCACGCATGAGCAGGTTTTCCTCTTCCTTCACCTTGCCGCTGATGAACAGCGCGATGGCCGCCGGCACGAAGGTCACCGAGAGGATCATTGCGCCCAGCAACGCCAGCACCACGGTGAAGGCCATCGGGTGGAACATTTTCCCCTCGACGCCGGTGAGGGCGAAGATCGGCAGGTACACCACCATGATGATCAACTGCCCGTAGATCAGCGCGCGGCGCGCTTCCTTCGACGCGGTGAAGACCTCGTGCATCCGCTCGCGGCGGGTCAGCAGGCGGCCGTGGTGCTGCTGTGCGTGGGCCAGTCGGCGGATGGCATTCTCGACGATCACCACGGCGCCATCGACGATGATGCCGAAGTCCAGCGCGCCGAGGCTCATCAGGTTGGCGCTGATGCGGTTGCTGAACATGCCGGTGAAGGTGAACAGCATCGCCAGCGGGATCACCATGGCGGTGATCAACGCCGCGCGGATATTGCCCAGGAACAGGAAGAGTACTGCCACCACCAGGATCGCCCCCTCGGTGAGGTTGCGCTTGACCGTGGCGATGGCCTTGTCGACCAGTTGTGTACGGTCATAGACGGTCACCGCCTTGACCCCGGCCGGCAGCGTGCGGTTGATCTCGTCCAGCTTGGCCGCGGCAGCCTTGGCGACGGTGCGGCTGTTCTCGCCGATCAGCATGAACACCGTGCCGAGCACCACTTCGCGGCCGTCCTCGGTAGCGGCGCCAGTGCGCAGCTCGCGCCCCAGGCCGACCTCGGCGACATTGCGCAGGCGGATCGGTGTGCCATCGACATTGGCCACGACGATGTTGGCGATGTCCTCCAGGCTGCCCACCTGCCCCGGCGCACGCACCAGCAACTGCTCGCCGTTGCGCTCGATGTAGCCGGCGCCGACGTTGGCGTTGTTGCGCTCCAGTGCAGCGATCACGTCCGCCAGGGTCAGCCGGTAGGCCGCCAGCCGGCGGGTATCCGGGGCAACCTGGAACTGCTTGGCGAAGCCGCCGATGGTGTTCACCTCGGCCACACCCGGCACGTTGCGCAGTTGCGGCTGGATCACCCAGTCCTGGATCACCCGCAGATCGGTCGGCGTGTACTCGCTGCCGTCCTCCTTGCGCGCGCCCGGCTCGGCCTCGATGGTCCACAGGAAGATCTCGCCCAGGCCGGTGGAGATCGGCCCCATGGCCGACTCGACACCCTCTGGGAGCTGCTCGCGCGCCTGCTGCAGGCGTTCGTTGACCAGTTGGCGGGCGAAGAACAGGTCGGTACCGTCCTTGAAGATCACCGTCACCTGCGACAGCCCCGAGCGCGAAATCGAGCGCGTCTGCTGCAGGCCCGGCAAGCCGGCCATGGCGGTTTCCACCGGGTAGGTGATGCGCTGCTCGGTCTCCAGCGGCGTGAAGCCCGGCGCCGACGTGTTGACCTGCACCTGCACGTTGGTTATGTCGGGCACCGCGTCGATGGGCAGTTTCTGGTAGCTGGCGATACCCAGGCCGGCCATGCCGAGGACGGCGAGCAGCACCAGGTAGCGCTGCTCGATGGCAAAACGAATGATGCGTTCGAACATGCTGGCGCCCCGTCAGTGAGCGTGGGACGCCGAGCTCTTGCCCAGCTCCGACTTGAGAATGAAGCTGCCTTCGGCCGCCACCTGATCACCCGCCGAGAGTCCCGCCAGCACTTCCACCTGGCCGGCGCTGCGCAGCCCAAGGTTGACCGGGCGCGGGTCGAAGCCTTCGGCATTGCGCACGAATACGCTCGGCTGGCCCTCCACCTCCTGGACGGCCTGCTCCGGTACCGCGACCGGCACCTGGCGTGCCGAACTGCTGACCCGCACATTGACGAACAGGCCCGGGCGCCAGGCGCCATCGGGATTGGCCAGGGTCACGCGGGCCACCGCGCTGCGGGTCTGCTCGCCGAGCAGGTTGCCGACGTAACTCACGCGACCGTCGACCTGCATGCCCAGGTCCGCCGCTTCAACCCGTGCCGGCTTGCCCACCTGAACCCGCGCGAGGTCCTGCGGTGCGACACTGAAACTGGCCCAGACCCGCGACAGGTCGGACAGCGTGAACGCCGCCGTGGTCTCGCTGACCACCTCGCCGGGCACCAGGTGCTTCTCCACCACCACGCCGTCGAACGGCGCCCGCAGCTCGTAGCGGTTGCCGCCGGCGCTGGCCGACACGCCGCTCAGGGCGTTGGTCTTCTGCTGCGCATTGGCCAGGGCGATGCGGGCTTCCTCCAGGTCCTGGCGGGCCTGGAGATAATCCTGCTCGGCGGAGATTTTCTCCTGCCACAGCTCGCGTTCGCGTTCGAAGGTCTTGTTCGCCAGGCTCGCCCGGCGCTGGGCGGCGGCCAGCTCGCTGCGCAACTCGGACACCTGCTGGCTGGCGATCACGGCCAGCAGCTCGCCCTTCTTCACGTTCTGCCCGAGCTCAACTGCCACCGACTCCACCACGCCCGGCGTGCGCGGTACGACGTGGGCAGTGCGGTCCTGGTCGAAGCCGATCTCGCCGGGCAGGCTGAATGCCTCATCCAGCGCCTGCGGCCCGGCTGTGACCAGTTGGATGCCGGCTGCCTCGATCTGTGCCGGGGTCAGATGCAGGACTTGCTCTTCGGTTTCGGCTTCCTGGGCGGCGTGATGCTCACCGTCGGCATGGCTCGCCGCTTCGGCATGAAGGGTCGGCGCCAGGCTGTTGTGGTGCTCGCCGTCCGCGTGGGTCGCATCGTCGAGGTGGTTGCCACCGGCCTGTTCGCTGCCCATCCAGGCATAGGCGCTGACGCCCAGCGCAGAGGCGAGCAGCACGGCGGCGGCGAGAGGGGGTTTGTTGATCATGGAAGCTCCAGAAAGTATCCGCCGGCACCGCGCTGTGACGCTGGCACCGCAAGGTGATGGAGGTTGCTGAAGAGGTCGTGGACGCACCAATGCACCGGCAGGCCCGCAGTCGGCGCCGCGGCAGACGGCGTCAGGGTCACCAGCAGCAGGGCGAGCCAGGCGCGGCGAGCCTTAGCGGGCCGCGCCGACATCGCCGTAGACCCGTTCGATGCGGCCCCAGGCATCGCTGACCTGGGCCAGCGCGCGCAGGTACTGGTCGCGCGCGGCGATCAGGGTGCGTTGGGCGTCGAGTACTTCGAGGAAGCCGAACTTGCCCATCTCGAAACCGCGAGTGGCGCTTTCCACGGCGGTCTGGGCGGTGGGCAGGATGGTCTGGCGGAAGGCGTTCACCTCGCCCTGGGCGGTGCTCCACTGCTGCCAGGCCTGCTGGGTCTCCTGGCGCAGACGCAGCTCGACGGCGTTGCGCTGGTCGCGAGCCTGATCGGCCCGGCGCGACTCGGCGAGGATGTTACCCTGGTTGCGGTCGAACAGCGGCAAGGGCAGGCTCAGGCCGATCACCGCGATGCGGTCGCGGTTGCCGTCCTCGATTGCCTCCTGGCTGCCCAGGCTGACATCAAGGTCGGGAATCCGCTGGGTCTTCGCCAGACGCACGGCGGCCTCGCCTTCATCGATGCGACTCTGCGCCAGGCGCATCTCGGCGCTGTCGGCCAGACGGCGCAACAGCTCTTCGCTGGAGGGCAGGCCGGGCAGTGAACGGGCTGTCTCGCTGCGCACGCCGGTGAAGTCCGGCGAGGCAAGCCCCATCAGGCTGGCCAGCGCCTGGTTGGCGTCGGCGCGGTCGCGGCGGGCGCGATCCTGCTCCAGGCGCACTTCGGCCAGCTGTACCTGCGCGCGATCGGCCTCGAGCGGCGGGGCCTTGCCGGCGCGGACACGCCCGTCAGCCGCGGCCACGCCACGCCGCGCCAGCTCGACGGACTGCTGTGCCAGCCGTTCACGCTCCTGGGCGCGCAAGGCCGTGAAGAACGCTGCGATCACCTCGCCGCGCAGCTGGTTGCGCCGCGCCTCCAGGCTCAGCGCGGCGACGGCCTGGCCGCGCTCCGCGAGTTCCACCCGCGCGCCCCGCTTGCCGCCCAGCTCCAGCGGCTGGCTGATGCCCACCGTGGTGGTGCGATTGCGCGATTCGGTGCCTTCCTGCTCCCAGGACAGCGTCGGGTTGCGCAGCAGGCCGGCCTGCTCGCGCAAGCCCTGGGCGATGCCGATCTCACGGGCGCTGGCAGACAGTTCGGGATTGCCATTGGCCGCAGCCTGCAGCGCCTCCTCGATGCCGATCTCTCGGCTTTGCGCCCAGGCAGGCGACTGCCAGAGCAGCAAGGCGAGCAACCCCGCCCATGGAACGAACCCAGTACGTCTTGCAAACACGGCGAACCTCGCACGATGGAGTCAACTTCGACGGCATGCCGTCATTTCCATCGGCGAATCTAGGGGCGCCTCTCTAGCGACAAGGTGACTGGATAATTACAAACATGTAATTGGTCAGCCGGGGAGTTCTCGTTGTATGTATTTAAAAAGGCCTCGCACCTCTTCCAGGTAACTTCAGGAAACAATTCGCGAAATTCCCGGCAGCCCTGCATTCCCCAGAAAACCCCTCAAGAGCAGTCACCTGCAGAACTTCCCCGGTTTTCTGAACAACGCCGAATACAACATCGCCGCGATTGACCCTGAAGTCGCTACAGCTTCTAGACTGCGCGCGCTTTACAGGGCTCGGCGAACTTTCCTGTGTCCCCGGCATTATTTCTCACGCAATTACCGAGTAACTATTGATGAAAATCCTGCTCATCGAGGACGACCACAAGACGGCCGATTATCTGCAACAGGGGCTGAGCGAAAGCGGCTATGTGGTCGACCGCGCCGATAACGGCGTCGATGGCCTGCACCTGGCGCGGCAGTGCGCCTACGACCTGGTCATCCTCGATGTGAACCTGCCGCAGATGGATGGCTGGGACGTACTCGCCAGCCTGCGCCAGCACAGCGATATCCGCGTGATGATGCTCACCGCCCGCGGCCGCCTCACCGAACGGGTGAAAGGCTTCGACCTGGGCGCCGACGACTACCTGCTCAAGCCCTTCGAATTCCCCGAACTGCTCGCCCGCGTGCGCTCGCTGATGCGCCGCAGCGAACGCATCGACCAGCCCCAGGTGCTGGAGATCGGCGGGCTGGAGCTTGACCCCGGCCGCCACCGCGCCTACCGCGACAGCCGCCGAATAGACCTGACCAGCAAGGAGTTCGCCCTGCTGCACCTGCTGATGAGCCGCAGCGGCGAGGTGCTCTCGCGCACGCAGATCATCTCGCTGGTCTGGGACATGAACTTCGACTGCGATACCAACGTGGTGGAAGTCACCATCCGCCGCCTGCGGGCGAAGATCGACGATCCCTTCGCCGACAAGCTGATCCACACCCTGCGCGGGGTCGGCTACGTGCTGGAAGCGCGCGCATGAAGCCGGCCAGCCTGTCGCTGCGCATCGGCCTGTGGGTCGGCGTACTGGGTTCGGTGCTGATGGTCCTGCTGCTCACCCTGGCCTACCTCGCCCTCGACCACCAATTGGACCAGCGCGCCCACCGTGAGCTGGAAGACAAGCTCGGGCAGTTGCGTCACGCGCTGGACGCAGACCCCGGCCTCGCTGCCCTGCCCTTGCGCGGCCATGCCCTGCAGGACCAGCTGATGGGCCACGACAACCTGAGCGCCGCGCTGCTCGACGAGCAACGCGGGCAGCCGCCGCGATTCAGCAGCGGGCCGCCCCGCGACGCAGCGGCGCTCGATGAGTTCGCCGGCAGTGGCCGCGCCTTCGGCTGGACCTCGGCGGACGGTCGCCGCCTGCTGACCGAGCGGGGCCTGGTCCGCTTGCGCGACGGCAATACCCTACGGGTGTTCCTGACCCTGGATCGGCGCGAGGACGATGCCCTGCTCGGCGCCTTCCTGCGCTCGGCCTGGCTGGCGGTACCACCGCTGCTGCTGCTCATTGCCCTGGGTGCGCGCCTGGTGGCCAAGCGCGGCCTGCAGCCCTTGCGGCAGTTCGGCCAGGTTGCCTCGCTGATCACCACCCAGGACCTCAGCCACCGCATTCCCGTGCAGGACCTGCCACGGGAGCTGGGCAAGGCTGCGCGGGCGCTGAACCTGATGCTGCATCGGCTGGATGGCGGCGTGCAGCAGCTCACCCAGTTCTCCGACGACATCGCCCACGAGCTGCGCTCGCCCATCGGCAACCTGCTGGGCAAGGCACAGGTGACGCTGTCGCGGCCGCGGGAAAAGGACGAGTACGAAGCGGTGCTGGCCGCCAGTACCGAAGAGCTGGAACGGGTCGGCCGGATCGTCAGCGACATGCTGTTCCTCGCCCAGGTCAGCCACCCGCGCGCGCTGCTGCCGCAGGAGGCGGTGCAGCTGGAGGAGGAAGCGGCGAAGGTCGCCGAGCTGTTCGATTTCAGCGCGGAGGAAAGGTCGTTGCGCATCGCCATCGAGGGGCATGGGCAGGTCGTGGGCGATCGCCTGATGATCCAGCGCGCCATTTCCAACCTGCTCTCCAACGCGATCCGCCACACGCCCGAGGGCGAATGCATCAGCGTGCAAGTGCGGGACGATGGCGCAACCGTGACACTGGTGGTGCAGAACCCCGGAACGGGCATTGCCGCCGAGCACCTGCCGCACCTGTTCGAGCGCTTCTACCGGGTAGACAAGGGCCGCTCGCGAGCGCAGGGCGGCACGGGCCTGGGGCTGGCCATCGTGCGCTCGATCATGGAGCTGCACCTGGGCGCGGCCAGCGCGCAGAGTTCGGAGGAAGGGCCGACGCGCTTCCTCCTGAAATTCCCCGCCTCGCCGGACTGAATCAGCGGGTAGCGCGGCAGGCGACGCGCTCGGTGCGGTACTCGATGGCCTGCTCCTCGCCGGAGGAATCCTTGTAGCGCAGTTGCACCGGGACCACGCCGCAGTCGGTGCTCATCGGCGTCACCGCCACGACTTCGGCGATGTCCAGGTTCATCCCGTAGGTGTACTGCTTTGCCTCGGCGATCTGCATCGGCGACGGGGCGCCCTCGCGAGCCTGCATGGCCTGCTGGCGAGCCTGCTCCATGCGGGCGAAGGTGATGTCACCGCCACCGTCGGCCAGCGCCAGGGAGGAAGTGCCCAGCAGGGCGGCGGTCAGGAAGAAGCGGGAGAGTTGCATGGCAGTCACCTCATGGGTGGTTGAAAGTGACTCCACCTTACGAAGCCGCCGCTAACGGGAAGCTGAGGCAAGGATGACGATTCGGTTATCCGGCGCACGGACTGCCCCGGCAGTGCAGGCATTTTCCCACCACTCATCCGTGCATTTTCCCAGCGGTGAACTCTCGGCATCCGACGACTGTCTGTGTGCTGTCGGCCCCCCGGGTGGGTTTCCTGGCCATTAGCCACCCGGCCAGTTCTGAATAAATTGCCCGGCCGGCGTTTTCGCTCCCGCAAGGCGGGTTTCGTTCCAAGTCATGTGAAGATTGCCCATGTCCCTATCGCGTCGCTTCCCCGCACGAGTTTCTCCCCTCCAGACCCGCGCCCTCGGTGCCTGCCTGTTTGCCGGCCTGCTGGCAGCCGGTGCTCCGGCCCAGGCCGAGGAGCCCGCCAGCAACGCGCGCTGGGTGAACGACAGCCTGAGCACCTATGTGCGCAGCGGCCCCACCGATGGTTATCGCATCGTTGGCACCCTCACCTCCGGGCAGAAGGTCCAATTGCTCAGCACCTCCGGCGACTACAGCCAGGTGCGCAGCGACAGCGGCAACAGCGTGTGGATCGCCAGCAAGGACCTACAGGAAAAGCCCGGCCAGGCCGAACGCCTGCCGGCGCTGGAGCAGAAGGTCACCGAGCTGACCACGCAATTGCAGACCATCGACGACAGCTGGAAGAACCGTGTCCAGGGCATGCAGGAAACCCTGGATGCGCGCAAGAAGCTCATCGACGAACTTCAGGCCGCACGCACCGCGCTGGATAGCGAGCTGAACGAAGCCCGCTCGCAACTGCGCGATGCCCAGGCGCAACTGGGCGACGAGAACAAGCAGGTGCTGATGCGCTACATGGCCTACGGCGGCAGCATCGCCGGCGCCGGCCTGCTCGCCGGGCTGATCCTGCCGACCATGCTGCGCGTGCGGCGCAAGCGCAGCACCGAGTGGGTCTGACGCCTCAGTCGATCAGCAATTCGTACTGCCGATAGCCCAGGGCGTCGCTGCCCCGTGGCTGGAACCCGGCGCACTCATACAGGCGCCGCGCCGGGTTGTCGGGGCGCACACTGAGCTTGAGTCGCGTGTAGCCTTCCTGCCGGGCATCCTCGATGTAGCGCTGCAACAACGCTGCACCGACGCCCCTGCCCCGCCACGCCGTGCTGACGCCCAGGGTGCAAAGTTCCGCGCTGCCATCTTCCGGCATCCAAAAGCTATAGCCCACGCTTTCGCCGGCGTGCTCGGCAATGGTCAGATGCTCGAAGTGCTCGAGCCAGCGCGCCAGATGCCGGTCGAAGCCTTCCCTCCAGCGTGCCTCATGGGCGGGCTCCCACTGACGGATATAGGCCTCTTCGCCGCGCTGGACGTAGGGGACATCTGTCAGGCGGGCGGGGCGGAGCGTAAGGGTCATTGCGGGCGTCCTTGTCCGGTGAGCTGCCAAGATTGAAGCTAACGGCTACCCGAGGCCAATGCCGAGGACTCACTTCGTCGACGAAGGCAGCGATGCATCCAGTTGCTCACGTGCCTGGGTCTCGAAATTTTCCAACTTGCGCACCGCTTCCGCTCGGGCATCCAGCAGTTCCCCAATACGCCTGTCGTAATCCGCCTTCACATTAATCATCTCCGTGACGATGGTGTTTTCCCAGATCGCCCCGGCCAGGTTGTTGTTGGCGCGACTACGCTCGTAGCGCAACCATCTGAGCCGCTCATCGCACTTCTCGCGCAAATCCTCGATGGTCTGATCGACCTCCCGTATGAGATTTCTCATCCGGGTCACCTGACTGACGTACTGCATCTGCAGCGTCGAGTTTACGACAGAGCGGTTGGCCTGTTTCTGCTGGGCGACGTCTTCCTCGCTCGGCTGCCAGGCATTGGGGATGACCTGAATATCATCGGTGCCACAAGGGGTCTGGGCAAAGACCGGCCGACCTTCCACGGTGCACTTGTAAATCTCGGCCTGCGCGGTGTTGAAACCCAGCGCGGCCAGCAGGACCACGACGAATGGGAAGCGCATGACGCAATGCTCCTGACCACTCCATTGGTATGCCTGAGAACAGGACCCTTGGGATTGCCATCAGATTGACATGCACTGTTGCCGCAAGTTTTCCAGCGCTCTGTAAAGGTTCGGTAAATCCTCGCCAGGCCTGTACGTTGGGAGTCAAACCGGTCTCGAAAGCCAAACGGACTGAACCGGCGCCAGGAGAGCCAGGCTTAAGGCGGAGCCCGCCTCACGCCACCGCGCTCTCCACTCCTGCGTCGAGGTCCACCAGCAATTCGATCATTGCCCGCGCCGCTGCCGAGAGGCGGTCGCCGCTGCGGGTGACGATGCCGCAACGGGCCTGGAGAATATCGACATTGTTGGGCAGGTTGCGGAAGTGCAGGCGCACCAGTTCGCCGCGCGCCATGGGCTCGCTCAGCGCCTCCTCCACGGCGATGCCGATGGCGTCGGTCTGGCTGACGATGCGCACCAGCGAGGCCATGTCCTCGCACTGCACATTGGTGGTGATGTCGATCTTCCCGCTGAGGTTGGCGAGCATCTTCCGCGCGCTGGGGGGGATCAGCGTGGCAGCCAGCGGGTAGGCAAACATGTCGTTGGTGGAGAGACTTTCCTTGGCCAGCAGCGGATGCCCCTGGCGGCAGAAGAACAGGCCGCTGCGCGGCTTCAGTGCGCGGGTCTGGAAGTGCGGGTCGGCTTCGAAATGGCGGATGTCGGCGACGAAGAATTCGATCTCCTCGCGGCTCAGGCTGCGCGCCAGGCGCTCCCAGTTGTCCACGCCGAACTGGATGTGGATGCGCGGGTAGCGCTGGACGAAGCGCGACACCGCGTCGGACACCAGCTTCTGTGCAGGCGCCGGCCCGCTGCCGAAGCGCAACTCGCCCGAATCCAGCTTGTTCAGCCTCGCGACCGCATGGCTCAGGTTGTTCGCGCCCTGCACCAGGCTCAGCGCGTGCTGCAGCACCACCTGGCCTTCGGGAGTCGGCCGCAGGTCCTTGCTGCCTCGGTCCACCAGGCGGCAGCCCAGCTCCTGCTCCAGGCCCTGGATACTGCGGCTGAACGCCGGCTGGGTAATGCCCATGGCGTCGGCCGCGCGAACGAAGCTGCGGTGTTCGTTGAGGGCGATGAAGTAGCGGAGTTGGCGCAGATCCATGATGCATTTCCGGCATTGAAAATAGTGGGCAAAGGCATTTGCCGCTCGTTATGCGCTGGTTTTAAATGCAAGCTCTTATTCCGTCAACGAAGAATAAAGCAAACATCTATTCTTTTATGAACTAAGAATATAGCTCAGACCAGGAGTCGCCCGATGTCAGCCTTGCCCCTCCTTTCTTCGCGAATGTGCCTGTCCCGCTGTCGCTGACAGCAGAAGCCGCTTCAACCCCACCGAAAACGTCGTTCGCCACTGCTGCGTGGCGCGGCCCCGTTTTGCCCGCGATTGGCGCCGGCAGATAAGGACACAGCATGATTTCGAGACATTTGCCCTTCCCCTTCAAACTCCACCGGCTGCGCTACGCCATCGTCCTGCTGGCCCTGGGCGGCGCGCTACCGGCATTCGCCGAGGAAGCCGAGGACGGCAGCACCACCGGCGAAACCAGCAAGCCCGTCAGCGCCGCGCCGGCCAAGGCCGATGCCACCCTGGGCAAGGTGACAGTCACCGCCCGCCGCCGCGAGGAGGATTCGCAGAAGGTGCCCACGCCGATCACCGTGGTCGGCGGCGAAACCCTGGAAACCCAGCGCGTCTACAAGGTGCAGGACCTGCAGCAGATCCTGCCCAGTGTGAACGTCGCCTTCATCCACGCGCGGCAGTCGAGCATCGCCGTGCGCGGCATCGGCAACAACCCGGCCAGCGACGGCCTGGAAGGCAGCGCGGGGGTCTACCTGGACAACGTCTACCTGGGCCGCCCAGGCATGGCGGTGTTCGACCTGCTGGACATCGAGCAGCTGGAACTGCTGCGCGGCCCGCAAGGCACCCTGTTCGGCAAGAACACCACGGCCGGCGTGCTGAACATCAGCACCCGCGCCCCGACCTTCAGCCCCGAGCGCAGCGTCGAGGTCTCCGGTGGCCAGGACGGCTACTTCCAGGGCAAGGGCACCGTCTCCGGCGCGCTGACCGACACCCTGGCCGGGCGCGTGTCCGCCTACCGCACCCGCGACGACGGCTACATCAAGAACGTCCATGACGACAACTACCTGAACGGCGGCGAGCGCCAGGGCATCCGCGGGCAACTGCTGTTCAAGCCCAGCGAGGACTTCGACCTGCGCTGGATCAACGACTACAACGAGGAGGATTCGAGCAACGGCAGCATGGTGGTCTATGGCGCCGCCGACCGCTTCTGGCAGCGTGCTGCCGCGGTAGGCGCTTCGCCGATCCGCGATCCGGACCGGCACAAGGTCAACATCAACAGCCGCCAGCACGTCAGCGTGCACCAGGGCGGCAGCTCGGTGGAGGCCAACTGGAACCTCAACGGCGGCTACAAGCTGACCTCCATCAGCGCCTATCGCTACTGGCACTTCACCCCGGCCAACGACGAGCAGCTCAACGTCTCGGCGATCAACAACACCGGCGTGGAAGTCCACGACCGCCAGTTCTCCCAGGAAATCCGCCTGGCCTCGCCCACCGGCGGCTTCTTCGACTACGTGCTGGGCGCCTATGCCTTCAACCAGAACCTGGGCAACAAGACCTTCACCGACTACGGCCCGCTGGCCGACCCGTACCTGCTGGGGGCGAACCTCAACGCCCTGAACAACACCTACTCCAAGGCCAACGGCAAGATCGAGACCGACAGCTTTGCGCTGTTCGCCCAGGGCACCTGGCACCTCACCGACAAGCTGGACTTCACCGCCGGCCTGCGCGGCACCTACGAGGAGAAGGACGCCAAGGTCGAGCGCTTCGACCCGGTCGGTGGCGCGCCGGTAACCGGCGTCGGCGCAGTGGTTCGGCGCAACCAGTTGGGCGCCTACGACTCGGGCGACCTCAGCCTCTACAGCTTCGCGCCCTCGGCCCTGCTGAGCCTGAGCTACCAGTTCACCGATGACCTGCTCGGTTATGCCTCGCTGTCCCACGGCGAGAAGTCCGGGGGCGTGAACCTGGCCGTGGCCAGTGCGCCAACGGCCGGCGCCGACTCCCTGCTGGTCGGCCCGGAGCGCGCCAACGACGCCGAACTGGGGATCAAGACCACCCTGTTCGACAACCGCCTGCAACTCAACACCAACCTCTTCTGGACCGGCATCCATGGCTACCAGGCGACCACGCTGTACCAGCCGCCGGGTTCGACCCAGCTGGTCTCGGTGCTCTCCAACGCCGGCAGCGTGCGTTCGCGCGGCCTGGAATTCGAGGCCACCGCACTGCCCATTCGCGGCCTGACGCTGAACTTCAACGGTTCCTACAACGACGTCACCTACCTGTCGTTCAAGGACGCCCCGTGCCCGGCGGAAATCTCCACCCAGCCCGGCGCGCCCGCCACTTGCGACCTCACCGGGCAACGCGTGGTCGGCGCCTCGAAATGGATCGCCAACCTCAATGGCGAATACGCCTGGAACCTCGACGACGGCATCCGCCCGTACGTGACCGGCAGCTACTCCTACCGCTCCGAGGCCGAGGGCACGCTGGACAACTCCGACCTCTCGAAGATCGACGGCTACGGCCTGGCGAACTTCTCCGTCGGCCTGCGCAAGGACCTCGGCGACGGCCAGCTGGACGCCTCGGTCTGGCTGAAGAACGCCTTCGACAAGGACTACTACCTGGCCGCCTTCGCCAGCATCAACGGCTCCTACACCGCCTCGGTGGGGCAGCCGCGGACCCTGGGCGCGTCGGTCCGTTACGACTTCTGACCCCCATCCGCCGCGCTCCCGGGCGCGGCGCTATTGCCACAGCAAGAGGACGATGAGATGAGCACTGCAGCACAAGCCATTCAGCAAGACCTGGTACACCTGGACATCCACCCGGTAGCCGGCCGCATCGGCGCGGAAATTCGCGGCGTCACGCTTTCCGGCGATCTCGACGCCGCCACCATCGAGGCCATCCAGGCTGCGCTGGTGCAGCACAAGGTGATCTTCTTCCGTGGCCAGACCCAGCTCGACGACCAGGGCCAGGAAGCCTTCGCCAAGCTGCTCGGCGAGCCGGTGGCGCACCCCACCGTGCCGGTACAGGAAGGCACCCATTACCTGCTGGAGCTGGACGGCGCCCAGGGCCGCCGCGCCAACTCCTGGCACACCGACGTGACCTTCGTCGACGCTTATCCCAAGGCGTCGATCCTGCGCAACGTGGTGGCACCGGAGTCTGGCGGCGATACCGTCTGGGCCAATACCGCCACCGCCTACGACGACCTGACGCCGGAGCTGAAGGCGCTGGCCGACTCGCTCTGGGCCGTGCACAGCAACGAATACGACTATGCCAGCGTGCGCCCGAACGTCGACCCGGCGCGCCTGGAGGAATACCGCAAGGTGTTCACCTCCACCGTCTACGAGACCGAGCACCCGGTAGTGCGCGTGCATCCCATCAGCGGCGAGAAGACGCTGCTGCTCGGGCACTTCGTCAAGCGCCTGAAGGGCCTGTCGCAGCACGACTCGGCGCACCTGTTCGCCGTGCTGCAGAGCCACGTCACCCGCCTGGAAAACACCGTGCGCTGGCGCTGGCAGCCGGGCGACGTGGCCATCTGGGACAACCGCGCGACCCAGCACTATGCCGTCGACGACTACGGCACCCAGCCGCGCATCGTGCGCCGCGTGACGCTCAGCGGCGAAGTGCCGGTGGGTATCGATGGGCAACGCAGCCGGACAATCAAGAAGGTTTGAGCCTTTCCCCAAAGCCCCTCACCCCCGCCCTCTCCCAGGGGGAGAGGGAGTAGATCGGCGCAACGGGATGACCCGCTGCATCGGACTGCCCCCTCTCCCTCCGGGAGAGGGTTGGGGTGAGGGAAGCCCCAAACTCAGGATTCTCGAGATGACCCAATCCAACGCCGTACAACAACCCACCCCCGAACCCTTCGCCATCGTCCCCCTCGACGCCCCGCTGGGCGCCGAAGTGCGTGGTCTAGACGCCCGCGAGCCGCTGCCCCCGGAACAGATCCTGGCGATCAAGCAGGCCCACCGCGAGCACCACATCCTGATCTTCAAGAACCAGGACCTGGACGATAAGCAATACCTGCGCTTCGCCACGCTGTTCGGCGCGGTGTTCCAGCCGCCGGCAGATGTGCCCGTGCTGTCCTCCGGTGCAGACGGCAAGGCCCCGGACATCGTCAAGGTGGCCAACACCGAGGACGGTGAACTGGGCAACTTCGCCCTGCCGGCCCACGTCGACCACCAATGGACGCCGGTGCCCTCCTCCGGCTCCTTCCTCTACGCCCTGGAGGTACCCAGGACCGGCGGAGAAACCCAGTTCACCAACCTCGCCCGCGCCTACGAGACACTGGATGAGGCGACCCGCGCCGAGATCGACCCATTGCGCCTGATCAACTACAACCCGTTCATCCGCCTGAAGAGCGGCGGCTACAACGGCACCTTCGTGCGCTACCGCACCCCGGACATCGAGCCCATCCAGGGCACCGAGCATCCACTGGTGCGCACCCATCCGGAAAACGGCAAGCGCGTGCTGTTCCTCTCCGTGCACACCGAGGTTGAAATCCCCGGTGCCGATCCCGTGCAAGGGGCCGCACTGGTCGAGCGGCTGCGCGAACACCTGCAGAAGCCCGAGTTGATCTACAGCCACAAATGGTCGGTGGGCGACATCGTCTGGTGGGACAACCAGGCCGTGCTGCATGGTCGCAACGCCTTCCCGGCCAGCGAGAAGCGCCGTTTGAAGCGCATCAGCCTGTCTGGCAGCCGGCCGTTCTGAGGTTATGTCCGCCCTATGGGGCGGAAATCTCCGCGCAAGGGCTTTTGACCCTGTAGGAGCGAGCTTGCTCGCGAACGGATTACCCGGGCGCTCTGGCCTCAGGCAGTTCGCGAGCAAGCTCGCTCCTACAAAAAAACCTGAGATACCCCTGCTGACGGCGCTTTCTATGCTTATGCGAAATCGTTTCTTGTCCTGAATCAGCTATTCCTTTTATAGTTTCGGCAACTCGTCATAACAAGTTATGAACTATGGCCGAACTACTCCCCCTCTCCCCCGTTCCCCTGTACAGCCAGCTGAAGGAAATCCTCCGCACGCGCATCCTCGACGGCACCTATCCGCCGCTCAGCCGCATGCCGTCCGAGGCCGAGTTGGGCAAGGCCTTCGAGGTCAGCCGGATTACCGTGCGCCAGGCGCTGGGCGACCTGCAGAAGGAAGGGCTGATCTTCAAGATTCACGGCAAGGGCACCTTCGTCGCCAAGCCCAAGGCCTTCCAGAACGTCAGCACCCTGCAAGGCCTGGGCGAATCCATGACCCAGCGCGGCTACGAGGTGATCAACCGCCTGCGCAGCTTCAAGACCGTGCCCGCCAACGCCCAGGTTGCCGCCCGTCTGCAAGTCGCCGAGGGCGAGAACGTGGTGCAGATCAAGCGTGCCCGCCTGGTCAACCGCGAGCTGGTGTCGCTGGAAATCACCTGGATGCCGGAGGCCGTTGGCAAGCGGCTGGAAAAGGCCGACCTGGTCAGCCGCGACATCTTCCTGATCCTGGAGAACGACTGCGCCCTGCCCCTGGGCCACGCCGACCTCGCCATCGACGCCATCCTCGCCGATGCCGAACTGGCCCGCGCGCTGGAGGTGGAAGAAGGCTCGCCGGTGATGCGCATCGAACGCCTGACCCACACCGCCGACGGCGCACCGCTGGACTACGAACACCTTTACTACCGCGGCGACGCCTTCCAGTACCGCCTGCGCATCGACCGCCACAAGGGACCGCACCAATGACCCAGTTCGATCTCTCCCAGATCCCCGAGGACAAGGAACTCGCCTACGACATCGTGGTGATCGGCGGCGGCACCGCCGGCCCCATGGCGGCGATCAAGGCCAAGGAAGCCAACCGCGAGCTGCGCGTGCTGCTGGTGGACAAGGCCAACGTCAAGCGCAGCGGCGCCATCAGCATGGGCATGGACGGGCTGAACAACGCCATCATTCCCGGCCACGCCACGCCTGAGCAGTACACCAAGGAAATCACCGTCGCCAACGATGGCATCGTCAACCAGGCGGCGGTCTACGCCTATGCCACCCACAGCTTCGAGACCCTGCAGCAACTGGACCGCTGGGGCGTGAAGTTCGAGAAGGACGAGGTCGGCGACTACGCGGTGAAGAAGGTCCACCACATGGGCGCCTACGTGCTGCCCATGCCCGAAGGCCACGACATCAAGAAGGTGCTGTACCGCCAGCTCAAGCGCGCCCGCATCGAGATCACCAACCGCCTGGTGGTGACCCGCCTGCTCACCGACGAAGAAGGCGCGGTCAACGGCCTGCTCGGCTTCGACTGCCGTACCGCGCAGTTCCAGGTGATCCGCGCCAAGGCCGTGGTCCTCGCCTGCGGCGCCGCCGGCCGCCTGGGCCTGCCCTCGTCCGGCTACCTGATGGGCACCTACGAGAACCCCACCAATGCCGGCGACGGCTACGCCATGGCCTACCACGCGGGCGCGGAGCTCTCGAACCTGGAGTGCTTCCAGATCAACCCGCTGATCAAGGACTACAACGGCCCGGCCTGCGCCTACGTCACCGGCCCGCTGGGTGGCTATACGGCCAACAGCAAGGGCGAGCGCTTCATCGAGTGCGACTACTGGAGCGGCCAGATGATGTGGGAGTTCCACCAGGAGCTCGAAGGCGGCAACGGTCCGGTATTCCTCAAGCTCGACCACCTGGCCGAGGAAACCATCCAGACCATCGAGGAAATCCTCCACAGCAACGAACGCCCCAGCCGTGGCCAGTTCCACGCCAACCGTGGCACCGACTACCGCCAGCAGATGGTGGAGATGCATATCTCCGAGATCGGTTTCTGCTCCGGCCATTCGGCCTCGGGCGTGTGGGTCAACGAGAAGGCCGAGACCAGCGTCAAGGGCCTGTACTCGGCCGGCGACATGGCTGCCGTGCCGCACAACTACATGCTCGGCGCCTTCACCTACGGCTGGTTCGCCGGGGCCAATGCCGCGCAATACGTGGCCGACCGCGAGTTCAGCGAAGTCGATAGCGCCCAGGTGGAGCGCGAGCGTGAACGCGTCTTCGCCCCTTTGAAGCGCGAGCACGGCCTGCCGCCAGCACAGGTGGAGTACAAGCTGCGGCGCATGGTCAACGACTACCTGCAGCCGCCCAAGGTGACCAGGAAGATGGAGATCGGCCTGCAGCGCTTCGCCGAGATCGCCCGCGACCTCGACCAGCTCAAGGCCAACACCCCCCACGAGCTGATGCGCGCCATGGAAGTCAGCGTGATCCGCGACTGCGCCGAGATGGCCGCCCGCGCGTCGCTGTTCCGTACCGAGAGCCGCTGGGGCCTGTACCACCATCGCGTCGACTACCCGCTGCGCAACGACGCCGACTGGTTCTGCCATGCGCACCTGAAGAAGGGCGACGACGGCGAGATGACCAGCTTCAAGAAGCCCATCGAGCCCTATGTGATCGCGCTCGATGAGGACGAGCAGCAGGCTTACGAGAAACTACGGGTGAAGAGCGAGGCGGCTTGAGGGGTTTCGGCTGCTCGCAGAGCCCCTCTCCCCCCGCCCTCTCCCGCAAGCGGTAGAGGAAGCTGTCCGGCGCGAGCGGCAACTGGGGATTCAGCCTGCGCGCACAGGAGCCTGCGCCACACCAAACGGAAAAAGAGCAGCCCGGCGGGCTCAGCGCTAACCGCCGGCACGATCAAGCCCCCTCTCCCTTCAGGGGGAGGGCTGGGGAGCGGGTCCCGAGCCCCGCGCCGAACCTTCGACCGAATAACCAGCCCGCCGCCACGACGGCCGGCAAGCAACACGATGAGGACCGCGTGCCATGGCCTACCAGCCCCAGGAAATCTTCTTCCGTTCCAGCGCCCCGGTGACGGTGGACGAGGACAAGTGCATCGCCGACAAGGGCTGCACCGTCTGCGTCGAGGTCTGCCCGATGGACCTGCTGGCGATCAACCCCGCCACCCAGAAGGCCTACATGGCCTTCGACGAATGCTGGTACTGCATGCCCTGCGAGAAGGACTGCCCGACCGGTGCGGTGCGCGTGGAGATCCCGTACCTCCTGCGTTGAGCTCCCGCAACGAAGTTCCCCTGTAGGAGCGAGCTTGCTCGCGAACCAACTCCTGCAGCAGGGCTGTTCGCGAGCAAGCTCGCTCCTACACAAAAGCCATAAGAAACGCCATCCGGCCCCACCGCCGGACGCCTGATGCACCGCCCCTCGTTTCCCACCGCAAGGCCTGCGGCGGAGACGATTCCAACACTCATGATTCGAGGGGAACACCCATGACCTTGCGCACTACCCTGGCCGGCCTCGCGCTCGCCATTGCCAGTATCACCGCCCACGGCGAGACCATCCGCGTCGCCATCGGCACCCAGGACACCACCATCAACTGCGCCGCCGGCGGCCTGTTGATCCGCGAACTCGGCCTGCTCGACAAGTACCTGCCGCACGACGGCAAGCACAAGGACGCGCAGTACGACGTGCAGTGGAAGAACTTCACCAGCGGCGCGCCGCTGACCAACGAGATGCTCGCCGGCAAGCTCGACTTCGGCGCCATGGCCGACTTCCCCGGCTCGCTCAACGGCGTCGCCCACGAGGCGGCCGGCAAGCGCAGCCTGTTCATCAGCGTGCTCTCGGGGAGCATCGAGGGCAGCGGCAACGGCATCGTCGTGCCCGCCTCGTCCAAGGTGCAGTCGCTGGCCGAACTCAAGGGCCAGACCATCTCCGTGCCCTTCGCCTCCACCGCCCACGGCCTGCTGCTGCGCGCCATCGCCGCGCAGGGCTGGGACCCGGAGAAGGACGTCACCATCATCGCGCAACCGCCGGAAGTCGCCGGCTCCGCGCTACAGGCCAACAAGATCGCCGCCCATGCTGACTTCGTGCCCTTCGCCGAGCTGTTCGAGAGCCGGGGCATCGCCCGCAAGATCTACGACGGCTCCCAGGCCAAGGCGCCGACCTTCCACGGTGCGCTGGTGGAAGCCGACTACGCGCAGCAGTACCCGGAAATCGTCGAGGCCTACCTGCGCGCCACCTATGAAGCCAACCAACTGCTGGCGAAAGACCCGGAGAAATACAGCGAACTGATCGAGAAGGTCGCCGGCATTCCCGCCGAAGTGAACTACCTGTTCCACGGCCCGCTCGGCCTGCAGACCCGCGACCTGACCTGGAAGCCCGAATACCGCCAGGCCGTCACCACCGCCATCGACACCCTGAAGCTGCTGAAGAAGGCCGACCGCGGCCTGAACGTCGAGCAGTTCGTCGACGACCGCTACATCCGCGCCGCCTTCAAGGCCTCCGGCGCCGACTACGACGCCGCGCTGAAGAACTACGCGCAGCAGCCGTTGCTGGGTAACGACGTTCTGACCGACAAGCCGATCAGCGATACGCGCAAGGTCGCGCAGATCTGGGTGCGCGGCGAACCGAAGGTGCGCAGCTACGCGACCGCCAGTGAAGCGCTGGGGCAACTCGCCGAGCTGAAGCAGCAAGGCAAGGACATCCGCGCCGTCTACGCCCAGGCCAGCGACAGCGGCATCAAGCTGCTGGCCAGCCAGGCCTGGTTCGTGCGTGGCAAGGACGGCGCGCTGGACGCCTTCCTGCTGCGCGAACAGGCCGACGCCTTCGCCCGCCAACACGGCGGGGAGGTCGCCGACTTCGCCGCTGCCAGCCAGCAGGCGGTCGCCAGCCGCTGAGGTGCAGCCCCGGTGCCGCGCGCACCGGGGCTCGACGGAGAACGATGATGAACACCACCACCCTCACCCGCTGGAGCCTGCGCCTGGCCTCGCTGCTGGTCTGCCTGGCGCTGTGGCAGGTGCTCAGCGCGCGCCACGTGAACCTCGGCGTGGTCACCTTCGCCAACGTGCCCGGCCCGCGTGATGTGCTGGAAGCGGCCTGGAACCTGGCGCAATCGAGCAAGCTCGGCCGCCACCTGGGCAGCAGCCTGCTGCGGGTACTCGCCGGCTACCTGCTGGCGGCTTTCGCCGGCATCGCCCTGGGGTTGCTCATCGGCCGTGGCCGCTGGGCGCGCGACAGCCTGCTGCCGCCGCTGGAAGTGCTGCGGCCGATCCCCGCGGTGGCGTGGATTCCGCTGGCGATCCTGATGTTCCCCAGCTCCGAGCTGTCGATGATCTTCATCACCTTCACCGGCGCACTGTTCCCCGTCCTGCTCAACACCATCCACGGCGTGGAAGCGGTGGACCCGCGCCTGCTCGCCTCCGCCCGCAGCCTCGGTGCCGGACGCCTGGCGCTGCTGCGCGAGGTGGTGCTGCCGGGTGCCGCGCCGAGCATCGTCACCGGTCTTGCCATCGGCATGGGCACCTCGTGGTTCTGCCTGGTGACCGCCGAAATGATCTCCGGCCAATGGGGCATCGGCTACTACACCTGGGAGTCCTACACCTTGCAGAACTACCCCGACATCGTCGTCGGCATGCTGCTGATCGGCGTGCTCGGCATGGCCAGCAGCCTGCTGGTGCGCCAGCTCGGCAGCCTCGTCACACCCTGGCAGCGCCAGGCCGGAGGCAAGCCATGAGCCTGCCCGCCAGCGCACCGGGGCGCGTGCGCGTCGACGGCCTGTCGATCCACCTCGGCAGCGGCCGCGACGCCTTCGAGGCCGTGCAGTCCCTGAGCTTCTCCATCGAACCCGGCGAATTCGTCTGCGTGCTCGGCCCGTCCGGCTGCGGCAAGTCCACCCTGCTCGGTGCCCTTGCCGGCCACCTGGCGCCCAGCGCCGGCAAACTGGAAGTGGACGGTGGTCCTGTCGCCGGCCCCTCGCCCGAGCGCGGCATGGTGTTCCAGCACCACACCCTGCTGCCCTGGCGGCGCGTGCGCGACAACGTCGCCTTCGGCCTGAAGATGCGCGGCGTGCCCCGTGCGGAACGCCATCGCCAGGCCGACGAGATGCTCCAGCTGGTCGGTCTGAACGGCTTCGCCAATCGCTGGCCGTCGCAGCTCTCCGGCGGCATGCAGCAACGTGTGGAAATCGCCCGCGTGCTGATCAACCAGCCACGCCTGCTGCTGATGGACGAACCCTTCGGCGCCCTCGACGCACAGACGCGGATGATGATGCAGGAACTGCTGCTGGACATCTGGACGCGCCTGCGCACCAGCGTGCTGTTCATCACCCACGACATCGACGAGGCGCTGTTCCTCGCCGACCGCATCCTGGTGATGAGCCCGCGCCCCGGGCGCATCCTCGAAGACATCCGCCTCGACTTCCCGCGCCCACGCCACGCCGACCTGCTCACCAGCCCGGAATTCTCCCGCCTCAAGCGTCACTGCCTGGAACTGCTGCGCCACGAAGACGGCCGCCAGCTGCCGCGCCTGACGCCGCTGGGGCTGCCCACTCCACAACGGATACCGCGATTCGCCATATGACCGACTTCAGCCTGACTACCGATAATCCCGACATCCTCGACCTGCAACCGCGTCTCCAGGATGCCGACGCCGGCGTGCGCCGCATTGCCCTGATCGAACTGGCCGACCTTGAAGACCCTGACGGCCTCCCCTGGCTCGCCCATGCGCTGACCCATGACGCCGCCGCCAACGTGCGTGCCGAAGCCGCGCGCCTGCTGGAAGCCTGGGAAGAGCCCGACGTGGTGGACGCGCTCTGCCAGGCCCTTGCCGACCGCGCCGAGGACGTGCGCGAAGCCGCCGCCCAGAGCCTCAGCGAGCTGAAGACCGCCGAGGCCGGCGTACGCCTGCTGCCCTGGGCAGCGCACAGCGAAATCTTCGTCCGCCGCAGCGCCCTGCGCGCCTTGCGCGAGCTGCGCCTGGAAGCGGCTGCAGAACCGGCACGCGCCGCGCTGCAGGACAGCGATGCCGGCGTGCGCCGCGAAGCCGTGGGCATCCTCGGCTGGCTCAAACGCACCGACGCCCTGCCGCACCTGGCCCGGCTGACCCGCGACGACCCGGACGCCGAGGTCCGCCGCGCCGCCGCCGGCGCCCTTGGCCTGGCCATCGACGCCAGCGTGCTGCCGGCCTTGCAGGCCGCCCTGGCCGATCCGGCGTGGCAAGTGCGCGAGGAAGCCGCCGGCACCCTCGGCAAACTCGCCCAGCCCGAAGCCGGCGAAGCGCTGGTGCAGGCACTCGAAGACGACTTCTGGCAGGTTCGCCTGCGCGCTGCCCGTTCGCTGGGCAAGCTGCGCTACTTGCCGGCGCTGGAAGGGTTGAAGGTCGTGCTCGGCCACGGCATCAGCAACCTGCGCAAGGAAGCCGCGCTGGCCCTGGGCGAACTGGGCAGCGGCGATGCCATCGAGGCACTGCGCAACGCCGAGCAGGACGGCGATCCGGAAGTCCGCAAGGCCGTGCGCATCGCCCTCGCTCAACTGGGACAGAACACATGAACACGCCGGTCGCGCTGCATCGCTCCAGCGCAGACGGCGAACTGCGCATCCGCTGGGACGACGGCGTCGAGCAGTGCATTGCCTTCACCCGCCTGCGCGGCGCCTGCCCCTGTTCGCAATGCCGGGCCGCGCGGCTGCAAGGTCGCATCGAGCTGGTGAAGGCCGGCGTTGTCCTGCAACAGCTGAACCTGCAGGGCTACGGCGTGCAATTGGTGTTCGACGACGGCCATGACCGCGGGATCTACCCGTGGTCGTATCTGCGTGAACTGGGGCGGTCCGCACTCAGCTGATGGCTCGGGTCAGGTGCTCCAGTACCCGCTCCACAGCGCGCTCCAGGCAGCCCTTGAAGAAATGGTCGGCGCCGGTATAGAGAACCACTTCGCGCTGCTGCGGCCGCGCCCAGTCCAGCAGGTTGGCCAGCGGCGCCATTTCGTCCGCCTCGCCGTGCAGCAGCAGGCAGTCGGCCGGCAGCGCCTGTGCTTCGTAGTCGCGGCCGCCGGGGACCGTTCCCACCGGCAAGCCCATCAGCGCGATGGCCTGCGCAGGCGGTGACAGTTCGCTGGCAACGCGGGCGAACACATAGGCACCGAAGGAAAAGCCCACCAGCGCCAACGGCAGGCCGGGGTATTCGCCACGCAGGTGCGCGATCACCGCCAGCATGTCCTGCGCCTCGCCGATGCCTTCGGCGTACTCGCCTTCACTGCCATCCACCCCACGGAAGCTCGGCCGCACGGTCAGCCAGCCGGCGCCGCAGAGCTTGCGCGAAAGGGTCAGCGGCACGCGGTGCCTCGGGCTGCCACCGAGCAAAGGCTGCGGATGGCTGATCAGCGCGATGCCCTGCGGCGGCACACCCGGCCGGTCGATCAGCAATTGCAGCTTGCCCACCGGGCCATCGATCAGTTGCGTGCGGCGCTCTTCTTCGGACATCGACTCTTCTCGCGGGACGGGAACGGAGCGCCGATTGTAGCGCCCCGCCCGCTCACTTCAGCACCACAGCCTTGCAGTGGGCCGCACCCGTAGGGCACATAACCTGGAACAGGTTATCCGCCGCCAGCCAGCTAACGGCGGATAACGCTGGCGCGTTATGCGGCCCTACGGATGTTCCGCGGTGTCCTCCAAGGTGCGCACTGGCGTTACAGGATCGACAGCGGGTAGTCGACGATCAGGCGGAACTCATTGACGTCGCCTTCCACCTGGTCGGCATTACCACGGTGGATCGCCTCGCGCAGGCGCAGGGACAGGTCCTTCGCCGGCCCGGACTGCACCACGTACCTGGCTTCCAGGTTGGTCTCGTGGTGCTTGCCATCCTCGCCGTAGCCATAACCGCGGTACTGGCTATCGGCAGCCATTTTCGTGCCGTCGATACCGTGGCCGTTGACGTAACGGGCCATGAAGCTCAGGCCGGGAATGCCGTAGGTGGCCATCGCCAGGTCATAGCGCAGCTGCCAGGACTTCTCCTCCGGACCGTTGAAGTCCGAGTACTGGATGGAGTTGGCGAGGAAGATCGAGTCACCGGTGTCGCCCGGGCCGTTGACCCCAAAGGCCACGTAGTCGAACGGCGTGTCGCCGTGGACCTTCTGGTAAGCCAGCGTCAGGGTGTGTGCGGTAAGGAATGTATATGCGGCGGCGGCTGACCAGGTGGTGTTGCTGATCTCGCCGGCCTTGGCGCTACCGTCGTCGTTGGTGCGGTAGATGTTGAAATCGAAGTTCATCGACTGGTCGTCCGCCAGCGGCAGCGTGTAGTTGGCGTTGCCGTAGTACTGACGCCACACATCCTCCAGCTTGGAGGCGTAGAGCAAGAAATTCAGCGCGTCGTTGACCGCGTACTTGCCGCCCACGTAGTCGATGCTGCTGGCCTCGACGTTGGCATAGGAGGCCCAGATGCCATGGTCGCCGTTGGTGGTCACCGGGCCATTGCCGCCGGTGAAGTGGCCGCCGTCCAGGTCCAGCCCCTCGATCTCGCTGCTGAGCACGTTGAAACCGGTAGCGGTCTGCGGAAACAGGCGCGTGCCGCCGGCGGCGAATACCGGCGCGGTGGGCTGCAAGTCGCCCCAGCGCAACTCGGTCTTGGACACGCGCAGCTTCACGGCGCCCCCGGCACGGCCGTATTCGCCTTCCGGCGAATCATCGTCACGCACTGGCAGGTTGCCGGTGCCGGAGGTGCCGGCGCCGCCATCCAGGCGGATACCCCAGTTGCCGAAGGCTTCCACGCCGAAACCGACGGTACCCTGGGTGAATCCCGAGCTGTAGTTCAGCGTGAAGCCCTGGGTCCAGTCCTTGCGGTCCCGGTCTCCGGACTTGCGGTCGCTGTTGTAGTAGTAGTTGCGCATCAGCAGCGAGGCGGCGCTGCCTTCGATGAAGCCGGTGGCTTCGGACTGATCGGCAACGGCGGCGGCATGCGCCAGCTGGAACGGAATGCCGGCGACGATCGCCCCCAGCATGGAAAGACGGAAAGCAGACATCTTCTACCCCTTTGTTGGACTTGTCTTGGCAGGCGTATCGATTGAATCCTGAATAACTTTCTTATGTTTCCCCGCCATAGGCAGAGCGAGCGAAGAGATAACAATCCGCCGCCTCGCCCTCCAACCAGCCTTGTCGATAGTTGATATCGAGACGAATGATTAAGCATTTGTCGCTATCGCCATTAAGCTTGCGCCCCGATGAAGAACATGAGTCCCGGATGCCCGCTCCAGAGCGTCCGGAGGATTGCTCCACTTCATCATCCTTTGGTTTGGCCGCCTCCCCAGGCGGCCTTTTTTTGCCTGCAGGAAAGTTATGGAACAAGTGTTCCAGGCCATTCCCGGATAATTCTCCTGGCCAATTTCAAACTCTTCCAAAGATGGTTTCAGGGCAACTTCCCAAGATTTCTCCGGGCAACTTCCGCAGAATTGGGCAACTCTTTCCGCAACGGTGATATCTCCTCGGCGTACCGCTCATCCCCGCGCCCCTTTCCCCGTCGATGAGTCACTTGCGCAAAGCAAGCGACCCCATTAGATTACAACCATAATCTTTCTAGCCGCCTTTGGCCTGACGCCCTGCCAGGCCCGTAGCAAGGCGGCCCGATTAGATGACGATATTCATGTAAAGAGAGACCGACATGCGCAGATCCAGCTTCGAAAACCTCCCCTGCCCCGTGGCCCAGGCGCTGGACCTGATCGGTGACAGTTGGAACGTGCTGATCCTTCGCGAAGCCTTCTACGGCTCCACGCGCTTCGACCAGTTCCTCGCACGATTGGGCATCGCCAGCAACGTCCTCACCCGTCGGCTGCGCGCACTGGTGGACAGCGGCCTGCTGCAGCGCCGCCAGTACAACGACCATCCGCCGCGCTTCGAATACCTGCTCACCGATCGCGGCCGTGACCTGCGCCCGGTGCTGCTCACCCTGTTGCAGTGGGGCAAGCGCCACGCCGGCAAGGCCAGCGCCGCCGAACTGGTGGACACCCGCACGGGCCGGCCAGTGCGTATCGCCCTGGTGGACGCCGACAGCGGCGAAGCCATCGGCCCGCAGCACCAGATCCATCGCCGCGAGGGCGACCAACTCGTCCCTGCCCACGTCCCACAAGCCGATCACGCCTGAGCGAGGCCGCCATGAACCAGCCCGTCACAATTCCCACCACGCCGGCCGTCGACACGGCAAGACCGAAGTCGCGCAAGGCCCTCAAGCTCGCTGTCGCAGCGGCTGCCATCCTCGGCGCGGGCGCGTACGCCGGGCACTGGTGGCTCGACGGTCGCTTCCTGGAAAAAACCGACGATGCCTATGTCGGCGGCGACGTAACGGTGATCAGCCCACGCGTCGCCGGCTACATCGCCGAGCTGAAGGTGAGCGACAACCAGTTGGTGCATGCCGGCGATCTGCTGGCGCGCATCGATGATCGCGATTACCGCGCCGCGCTGGCCAAGGCGGACGGCGCCGTGCATGCCGAGGAAGCGGCGCTGACCAATGTCGATGCCCAGGCCTCGCTGCAGGACGCGCTGATCCGCCAGAGCCAGGCGGAGATCGACGCGGCCGCTGCCGAGGAAGTGCGCACCCGCGACGACCAGCGCCGTTACGCCACCCTGGTGCGCACCAATGCCGTGTCGGTGGAAGCCGCGCAGCGCGCCGACGCCAGCTTCAAATCCGCCCGCGCCAACAGCGACAAGGCTCGCGCCAGCCTGCTCGCCGCACGCCGTCAGCTCGACGTGATCCAGAGTCAGCGGCAGCAGGCCCAGGCCGCCCTGGAGCAAGCCATCGCCGCCCGCGACCTGGCACGCCTGAACCTGAGCTACACCGAGCTGCGCGCCCCGGTGGACGGCTACATCGGCAACCGCCGCGCACGGGTCGGCAGCTATGTCGCCGCCGGTACGCAACTGCTGGCCGTCGTCCCCGCGCAGGGCCTGTGGGTGGATGCCAATTTCAAGGAGGACCAACTGGCCCGCATGCAGCCTGGCCAGGCGGTGGCCATCGAGGCCGACATCCTTCCCGGCAAGGTCTTCCATGGCCACCTGGACAGTCTCGCCCCGGCCACTGGCGCGCAGTTCAGCATCCTGCCGCCGGAGAACGCCACCGGCAACTTCACCAAGATCGTCCAGCGCGTGCCGGTACGCGTGCACCTGGACGACGCCGACGGTCGCCTCGGCAACCTGCGCCCCGGCCTTTCCGTGCTGGTGGAAGTGGATACCCGTGCCCATGACCATGGCGATGCCGACCAGCGCGTCGCCCAGAGCAACCGGCCGTGAGCCTCTGGAGCAACGAGGTGGTGCCGGTGGAAAGTCTTTCCACCGGGCGCAAGGTGATCTCCTTCGCCTGCATGTGCCTGGGCATGTTCATCGCCCTGCTGGACATCCAGATCGTCTCCGCCTCGCTGCGCGACATCGGTGGCGGACTATCGGCCGGCGCCGATGAACTGGCCTGGGTGCAGACCAGCTACCTGATCGCCGAGATCATCGTCATCCCGCTCTCCGGCTGGCTGTCCAAGGTGCTGTCCACACGCTGGCTGTTCGCCGCGTCGGCGCTGGGCTTCACCCTCACCAGCCTGCTCTGCGCCATGGCCTGGAATATCCAGAGCATGATCGCCTTCCGCGCACTGCAGGGCTTCCTCGGTGGCTCGATGATCCCCATGGTGTTCACCACCGGTTTCCTTTACTTCGACGGCAAGCAGCGGGTGATTGTCGCTGCCACCATCGGCGCCATCGCCTCCCTCGCGCCGACCCTCGGCCCGGTGGTCGGCGGCTGGATCACTGATATTTCCTCCTGGCCCTGGCTGTTCTACATCAATCTGGTGCCAGGGTTGTTCGTCGCCATCATGGTGCCGATCATGGTGCGCATCGACAAGCCCGACCTGTCGCTGCTCAAGGGCGCCGACTACCCGGCGATCCTGCTGATGGCGCTGTTCCTCGGCTGCCTGGAATACACCATGGAGGAAGGTCCGCGCTGGAACTGGTTCAGCGACGACACCATCCGCGCCACCGCCTGGATCTCCGCACTGTGCGGCATCGCCTTCATCTACCGCAGCCTGACCGCAGCGCACCCCATCGTCGACCTGCGCGCCCTGAAGGAACGCAACTTCGCCCTCGGCTGCCTGTTCAGCTTCGTCACTGGCATCGGCATCTTCGCCACCATCTACCTCACGCCGCTGTTCCTCGGCCGTGTGCGCGGCTACGGCGCGCTGGACATCGGCCTGGCGATCTTCTCCACCGGGATCTTCCAGATCATGAGCATCCCGCTCTACGCCGCCCTTGCGCGGCGCGTCGACCTGCGCTGGATCCTGCTGCTGGGGATGGTGATGTTCACGCTATCGATGTACGAATTCGCCCCGCTGACCCACGACTGGGGCGCGGCGCAGCTGATGTTCCCGCAGGCCCTGCGCGGTATGGCCCAGCAGTTCTGCGTGGCGCCCACGGTGACACTGGCGCTCGGTTCGCTGCCCCCGGAACGCTTGAAGCTCGCTTCCGGGCTGTTCAACCTGATGCGCAACCTCGGTGGCGCCATCGGCATCGCTGCCTGCGCCACGGTGCTCAACGACCGCGCCAACCTGCACTTCCTGCGCCTGGCGGAGCACCTGAACAGCAGCAACGAGGCGCTCAACCAGTGGCTGGCACCGTCCATGGACCTCAATGGCGAACCCTCGCAACAGGCGCTGAAACACCTGTGGGACCTGACTTGGCGCGAGGCGCAGACACTGACCTTCGCCGATGCCTTCCTGCTGGTGGGCGCTTGTTTTGCGGTGACGCTGCTGCTGGTGCCGCTGATGCGCAAGATCGCCCCGCCCACGCAGCCCAGTGCGGACGCTCACTGAGCCGCGAGGATCTCCTCGAGGAACGCAACGAACACGCGGATGCGGCTGGAGTCGCGCAGGCTCGGCGGGTAGAGCGCGTTGATGCTGCTCACCGTGCTGCCGGGGTAGGTCTTGTAGTCCGTCAGCAGCCGCGTCAGCCGGCCACTGCGCACGTCCTCGGCGACCAGCCAGTCGGATAGCAATGCGATACCGCCGCCGGCCAGGGCGGCTTCCCGGAGAACGTCAGCATTGTTGCTCTGCAACCGCCCCTGCACATTCAGTGCCCAGGTTTCCCGGCCGTCACTGCAGGACCAGGTCGCGTGCGGGCCGCCGTAGTCGAAGCGCAGGCACGAATGCTCCATGAGTTCCAGCGGATGCCGGGGCATGCCCGCGCCGCGCAGGTAGTCGGGGCTCGCCACCAGCCAGCGATCGAACCGGCCGATGGGCCGGCTGATGATGTCGTCGCTGATCAGCGTCGCCCCCAGGCGCACGGACAGGTCGATCTGCTGTTTGGGGAGATCGACGAGCTGGTCGTTCAGCGACAGGCTGATCTCCAGTTCCGGGTACTGCGCCAGCAGGCGCCCCAGGTGTGGTGCAATGACACGCCGGCCGAACTCCACCGGTACGCTGACCCGCAGTCGCCCTTTCGCCTCGCGGCCGCGGTCACTGACCAGGCCGTCGGCCTCCACCAGCGCCTCGATGATCGCCACGGCCTTGTCGTAATAGGCCTGCCCGGCAAGGGTCGGGCTGCTGTGACGGGTGGTGCGATTGAGCAGCGCGGCACCCAGTTCCGCTTCCAGCGCCGCCACCTGGCGAGTCACTGAGGATGTTGCCACGCCCAGCTTGCGGGCCGCCGCCGAGTAGCCGCCGCAACGGACGGTCTCGACGAACATCGACAGGGCCTGCAGTTTGTCCATGGCGGGACTCCGGAAACGGGAAATCCCGGAGTTTACCCAATCGCCCCCGCCTTCGCCTTGCACGCCTGTGCTCTCAGGCGTGGCGCTCGCCGCGGAGCAGGAAGAGCAAGGTGGCGACGGCCGGAACGACTGCCACGCCAATGGCGAACGGCGTCCAGCTGATGGTTTCGTACAGCGGGCTGGCGACCAGCGAACCGAGCGCGCCACCGACGAAGATGCTGGTCATGTACACCGCATTCAGGCGTGCGCGGCTATGCGGGTCGAGTGCGTACACCTCGCGCTGGCCGAGCACCATGTTCAACTGCACGGCGAAATCCAGCAGCACAGCACAGACCACCAGCCAGAGGCATCCGGCACCGGGCAGCGCCCCGAGCAACAAGGCCAATGGCGCCAGCAGCAAGGCCACCAGGGTGCCCTTGAACGTGTGGCCGGCATCCGCCAGCCGCCCGGCGATGGGCGCAGCCACGGCGCCCACGGCACCGACCAGGGCAAACAGCGCGACCTGGGTCTGGCTGAATCCGTGGTGGCGGATCAGTTCGATGGGCGCGATGGTCCAGAACGCGCTGAATGCAGCGAACAGCAGCCCCTGATAGAGCGCGCGTTCGCGCAGCACGGCGTAGCGCCGGGCCAGCGAGAACACCGAGCCGATCAGTTGCGGATAGGTGGCGCTGTGCGCCGGCAAGCGGCGCGGCAGCGCTATCGCCATCACCAGGGCGATCAGCAGCATCAGCAGCGACGCGGCAAGGAATACCCCGCGCCAGCCGAAGACCTCCGCCACCAGGCTCGACACCGGCCGCGACAGCAGGATACCCAGCAGCAGGCCGCCCATGATGTTGCCCACCACCCGGCCACGGGCCTCCTCCGGCGCCAGATGCGCGGCCAACGGTACGAGAATCTGCACCGCCACGGAGGTCAGGCCGATCAGCAGGGCGCAGGCCAGCAGCACCGACGGCGCACTTGCCAACCCGGCGCCGGCCAGGCACAGCGCCACCGCCAGGGTGAAACCGATCACCAGCTTGCGGTTCTCCAACAGGTCCGCCAGCGGCACCAGGAACAGCAGGCCGATGGCGTAGCCGAACTGGGTCAGCGAGACGATCAGGCTGGCGTGCTGGGTGGAGAGGCCGATGGCCGGGGCGATCAGCTCGACGATGGGTTGCGCGTAGTAGAGGTTGGCGACCACGGCGCCACAGCAGAACGCGAGCAGCGCGACCATCGCCGAGGAGAGGGTCGGCTGTGCATGGTCAGCCGGGTGGGAAGTCGAAGCGGAGTTCATGAGCAATCCTTGAACGGGAAACAGTGCCCCCAGACTATGCCGGCAACCTTCCGGGCAGAATCGGTCGGGCCGGCAACACAGCGGTGCGCAATACGCAACGCTGTCCACCGACGCGGCGCTTCAGGCCATATCGCTGTTGCTGAATTCCTCGGCCAGGAAGTCGATCAGCGTGCGCACCGAGGGCAACAGGCCACGGCGCGAAGGGAAGATCGCATGGACGATGCCGCACTTGGGCGACCAGCCCGGCAGCAGTTCAACCAGCCTGCCGGCAGCCAGGTCCTCGCGCACCGCTACCCGCGGCACGTGGGCGATGCCGACACCCGCGAGGACGGCGTTGCGCAGGGCCGGCAGGTCGTCGGTAACCATGCGCGGCCTGTGCGAGATGAGCAGGCGCTCGCCCTCGTCGTTGAACAGTTCCCACTGGTACTCGCGCTGCATGCCGCCCCAGTGCAGGCTGGGCAATTGCCCAAAGCCCAGGGGCGAGCTGTCACCGGCCATGCGTTCGAGGAAGTCCGGACGCCCCACCAGGCACTGGGTACTGTTGCCCAGTACCTTCATCACCATGTCGGTGTTCTCCAGCGGCGGGAAACGCACGCGCAACGCGATGTCGAAGCCCTCGTGGAGCAGATCGACGCGGCGGTTGGTGCTCTCGATGAACAGTTCCACCAACGGGTACTTGAGCATATAGCGGGTGAGCATCGGGCCAACCCAGGAGTTGAGCAGCGTCGTCGGACAGGCCAGCCGAACGAGCCCGCGCGGCTCCGCACGGTTGCGCTCGATCACCTCCGAAGCGCCTTCCGCCTCGATGCGCATGGCCACGCAGCGCTGGTAATACTCCTGGCCGATCTCGGTCAGCGAGCAGAGCCGGCTGGTGCGGTGCAGCAGGCGCACGCCCAGACGCTCCTCCAGTTGGGCGATGCGCCGGCTGAGCTTGGACTTGGGAATGTCCAGCGCGCGGCCGGCGGCGGCGAAACCACCCTGCTCCACCACCTGGGTGAAGTAATAGAGGGTGTTGAGGTCTTCCATGGATCGTTCTCCGCATGGAACGCTGGGGAAAGCTGCGCAGCTTACCGTATCCCGTGGTGCGAGACGCGCTACAGTGTCCACCGACGAACACTCGAGAACACGTCCCATGGATTACGCCATTCGCCCTGAACGCCCCGAAGACGTCGCGATCATTCGCGAGGTGACCACCGCCGCCTTCGCCATGGCCGAGCACAGCAGCGGCACCGAAGGCGCCATCGTCGACGCCCTGCGCGCGGCGGGGGCGCTGAGGATTTCCCTGGTTGCGACGGAGGAAGACCAAGTGGTAGGCCATGTGGCTTTCTCTCCCGTCACCCTGGATGGCGCGGACATCGGCTGGTACGGGCTCGGGCCGGTTTCCGTGCGGCCTGACCTGCACGGCCTGGGACTTGGAGCGGCGCTGATCAGCGCCGGACTGGAGCGTCTTGAAAAGCTCGGTGCGAAAGGCTGCGTGGTGCTGGGCGACCCAGCCTACTACCGGCGATTCGGCTTTCGTCAGGACCCGGCGATCCACTATCAAGGCGTGCCGCCGGAGTACTTCATGGCCCTGTCGCTGGACGGTTCCAAAGCCAATGGCGAGGTCGCCTACCACAGCGGTTTTTCTGCCTCCTGAATCCGGAACTGCGCCTCATGCCCCTATCGATCCGCCTCGCCAGCGTTGCCGACATCGACAGCCTCTTCGACATTCGCACCAGCGTGCGGGAAAACCACTTGAGCCGCGAGCAGATGGCGGTGCTGGGTATCACGCCGGCGGTGCTGGCCGAGGCCATCCAGTCAGCAGCCTGTGCTTGGATCGCGGAAATCGACGGCATGGCCGTCGGCTTCGCCATGGTGGATATCGCGTCAGGAGAACTCTTCGCGCTGTTCGTGCGCCCGGAATACGAGGGCCACGGCGCAGGCCGCCAACTGCTGGGCATGGCCGAGTACCAGCTGTTCCGTGAACACGAGAACATCTGGCTGGTGACCGATGGCGGCGACGGTATTCGCGCCAATGCCTTCTACCGCAAGCACGGCTGGCAGTTGGCCGCGCGCCTGGATGAGCGCGATGTGCGTTATGAAAAAACGCGCTCGGCGCAAAGGTGCGGCGTGACCGGTGATCCGATCGCGGACGACGTCCGCTCCTAGAAAGGGTCGCCCTCTAAGGAAGCGGACTCACTGATTCGGCGCTCGGCTCAAAGCAGCGACTTGCCCTGGCTGAGCACCTTGTCGCACACCTGCCTGGTCACCTTTTCCTTGATACCGCTGCCGGACAGGTCGAGGCTCTTGCCGTCCTTGCCGGTGAGTATGCCCTTGGCGCCGTCCTTGTAGCCGCTGTCGCTGGTGGTGGTGTTGCCGGGCAGCTTGCCGAGCAGTTTGTCCTTCACCTGGGTCGCTGCATCGGCATTGAGGTAATTGTTCTTCGCACAGAATTCCAGGACCCCGGCGACGTTGCTACTGCTGCTGGAAGAGACCGAGGAAAGGTTGCCCAGGCCGCCAAGGCTGCCGGCGACATCGCCCAGGGACGCGGCCTGGGCCAGCGACCAGGGCAGCAGTGCGACAGCGAGGACCGCGGGAATCAGTTTGCGGGTAGTCATGGGAATCTCCTGACGAAGGACACGAAGTGAAAGACCACTGCGAGTGTAGTCCCCCTCCCGCAATACCTCTTTCAATAGCCCACCGACTTCAGCACCTCGTCCACGCCCTGGCTCGGTGGCCGGCCGAGGAACATCAGCAACTGGTCGGTGCGGTTGGTGAAGAAGCCATCCACGCCAGCCTTGCTCAGCTTGTCGAAGTCCACTGCGTCGTCGACGGCGTAGGCATGCACAAACAGGCCTCGCTCATGGGCGGCCTGGTTCATCCAGGGTTGCACCAGGTCCATGTAGCTCTGGTCGCCGCGAGCGGTAAGGGTCGCCGACGGGCCGCTGCCCAGGGCGCCGTTGGTCTTGGCCCAGTCGAGCCAGGCGAAGAGCTCTTCCTTGGACTTCACTTCCTGCCTGGCATAGAAGTCCGCTTTGATCTTCTCGCCGGACTGGGCAAAGGTGGTCGACTGCTTTGCCGCCATGTAGCCGTCGCCGACCCACAACAACAACACTTTCGGCACCTTCGGCATGCTCTTTTGCAGCAGTTCCAGGCTGCTCTTCTCGAAGGTCTGCAGCACGATTCTGCCCTGGGGCTCGCCATCAGCATTGAGCCAGCCACGGTTCTCCAGGACCTTGCGCAGATCCTCCTCGATGCCGGGGAACTGGCCTGGTGCCTTGGTTTCCAGGTAAAGGCCCGGGGTCTCGCCGCCGCCTTCGGCGATATCGATCAATTCATCGAGCGTGAGGATGCGCGCACCCGCGTACTTGGAGCGGGCACGCTCGGGATAGGCCATGTTGAACCAACTACCGGCGTCCAGGCGCTTGAGTTCGGCCAGGGTGAATCGGCTCACCGGATCCTTCTCGCGGCCAGGGAATACCTTGGCAATGTTGGTGGTGCGTTCCAGGGTGTCGTCGTGCACCGCCACCAGCACCCCGTCCTTGGTGCGCTGCAGGTCCGCTTCCAGGTAGTCCGCGCCCAGATCACGGGCGGCGAGATAGGCCGGTGCGGTTTCCTCCGGAGCATCGTGGGAGGCGCCGCGGTGGGCGATCACCGTCGGCCACGGAATGCCGGCGGCCTCGCTCAGGGCGCGGCCGGGCGACTCCGCGGCGCTGGCGGTGAAGCTGGCGGTAGCCAGCGCGAAGGTGCCCAGTACAGCGATGATGCGACGGCGCATGTGCGAACCCCCATTGGCTGGGTAACGGATTAGCGGCCCAGTCTGCCGCCGGCCTGTGAAACTCTTGCGACGGCCGGCACCCGCAACAACGACAAGGCCCGCGAACGATCGCTCGTCCGCGGGCCTTGTGCTCGTTGCTGCCCGATCAGCGCGGCAGGTCGAAGCGGTCGAGGTTCATCACCTTGGTCCAGGCCTTGACGAAGTCATGGACGAACTTGCGTTCGCCGTCCGAGCAACCATAGACCTCCGACAGCGCCCGCAGCTGGGAGTTTGATCCCAATAGCAGGTCGATGCGGCTGCCGGTCCACTTCGCTTCGCCGGTCTTGCGATCACGGCCTTCGAACTGCTCATTGGCGTCCGAGGTCGGTTTCCAGACCGTGGCCATGTCCAGCAGGTTGACGAAGAAGTCATTGCTCAGGGTGCCGGGACGCGTGGTGAACACGCCGTTCTGCGAGCCGCCGGTGTTGGCGCCGAGCACCCGCAGGCCGCCGATCAGTACGGTGACTTCCGGTGCGGTCAGGGTCAGCAGTTGCGCCTTGTCGATCAGCAACGCCTCTGCCGGCACCGCGAACTTCGACTTGAGGAAGTTGCGGAAGCCGTCGGCCACCGGTTCCAGCATGCCCACCGAGTGCACGTCGGTCTGCTCTTGGCTGGCGTCCATGCGGCCCGGCGCAAAGGGTACGCTGACGGAGTGCCCCCCTTTGCGCGCGGCCTCTTCCACGGCGGCATCACCGGCCAGCACGATCAGGTCGGCCAGGGAGATCTTCTTGCCGCCAGTAGCGGAGGCGTTGAATTCCGCCTGGATTTCGCCCAGCACGCCGAGCACCTTGGCCAGCTGCTCCGGCTGGTTCACCGGCCAGTCCTTCTGCGGCGCCAGGCGAATGCGCGCGCCGTTGGCGCCGCCGCGCTTGTCCGAACCACGGAAGGTGGAGGCCGAGGCCCAGGCCGTGGAGACCAGCTCGGAAATCGACAGGCCCGAGGCCAGTACCTTGGCCTTGAGCGCAGTGATGTCCTTCTCGTCTACCAGCGGATGGTCGACCGGCGGGATCGGATCCTGCCAGATCAGTTCCTCTTTCGGTACTTCCGGCCCCAGGTAGCGGGCCAGCGGGCCCATGTCGCGATGGGTCAGCTTGAACCAGGCGCGGGCGAAAGCGTCGGCGAACGCCTCGGGATCTTCGTAGAAGCGCCGGGCAATCTTCTCGTAGACCGGGTCCACGCGCAGGGAGATGTCGGTGGTGAGCATCGACGGCGCACGACGCTTGGACTTGTCGTGCGCATCGGGAATGCTGCCGGCACCGGCGCCGTTCTTCGGCTGCCACTGGTGCGCGCCGGCCGGGCTCTTGGTCAGTTCCCACTCATAGCCGAACAGGTTCCAGAAGAAGTTGTTGCTCCAGCGCGTCGGCGTCGACGTCCAGGTGACTTCCAGGCCGCTGGTGATGGCGTCGCCGCCGGAGCCGGTGCCGAATGTGCTGACCCAGCCCAGACCCTGGTTCTCCAGGCCGCCGGCTTCCGGGTCGACCCCGACGTTATCCGCCGGGCCCGCGCCGTGGGTCTTGCCGAAAGTGTGGCCGCCGGCGATCAGGGCGACGGTTTCCTCGTCGTCCATGGCCATGCGGGCGAAGGTCTCGCGGATGTCTCGGGCGGCAGCCACCGGGTCGGGGTTGCCGTTGGGGCCTTCCGGGTTTACGTAGATCAGGCCCATCTGCACCGCGGCCAGCGGGTTCTCAAGGTCGCGGTCGCCGGTGTAGCGCTTGTCGCCACCCAGCCAGGTGGTCTCTTCGCCCCAGTACACGTCCTGGTCCGGTTCCCAGACGTCCTCACGGCCGCCGGCGAAGCCGAAGGTCTTGAAGCCCATGGACTCCAGGGCGACGTTGCCGGTGAGGACGATCAGGTCGGCCCAGGACAGCTTGGCGCCGTACTTCTGCTTGATCGGCCAGATCAGCCGACGGGCCTTGTCCAGGCTGACGTTGTCCGGCCAGCTGTTGAGCGGAGCGAAGCGTTGCTGGCCACGACCGGCGCCGCCACGGCCATCGCCGATGCGGTAGGTGCCGGCGGCATGCCAGGCCATGCGGATGAACAGTGGGCCGTAGTGGCCGAAGTCGGCGGGCCACCAGTCCTGGGAGTCGGTCATCACGGCGCGCAGGTCGGCCTTCACCGCTTCCAGGTCGAGGGTCTTGAAGGCCTCGGCATAGTTGAAGTCCTCGCCCATGGGGTTGGACTTGGAAGAATGCTGGTGCAGCAGGTCCAGCCTCAGCTGGTTGGGCCACCAGTCACGGTTGGAAGTACCACCACCAGCGGTCTGGTGGAACGGGCAGCTACCTTTCTTTTCTTCACTCATTGCAGGCTCCTTGGGGGCGCCTATCGTTGGCGCCTTGTATTCGCACAACCCATCAGAAGATAGATCAAACGGGGCGGGCTGCTATTGCAGTTTTCGATTGGCTGAAGCGGTAAAAGGCTATCGATGAAGGGTGGCCAAAGGCCTCATCGCGGGAGACGTTAACGGACGCAGTTGTCATCGATGGTGCAGGAGCGAGCTTGCTCGCGAACCCGCTTCACGTAGGCGTGACGCTCCAGGGCGATTCGCGAGCAAGCTCGCTCCTACAAAGAACCTCGCCCATTGGATGAACGATTACAATCCGGCCCTCGCGGGCCGGACTCTCACACCGTCAGAATGCGAAGCAGGAACAGCCGAACGCGCCCCAGAAGCCGGCGAAGTCGCTCACCGGCACGTCTTTCGTGCGCGCACGCTCATGGCTGTGCCCATGCACGCCGCAGGAACCGACGCACTGGTGCACGGCCTGCTGCAACGGGGCCTGCGGGCGCCAGTGGCCAGGGACCATGGCCACCGGGGACCACTCCGGCACCACCGGGATGCTCGGCGGAGCCAGCTTGTCGAACTCGCGGTCGCCATGGACGATCTTGCCGCCGACGACGGTGAGCACGGACTCGATGGTCTTGATCGCCTCTTCCTCGACGCTGAAGAAGTCCTCCGACAGCACCGCCAGGTCAGCCAGCTGGCCAGCCTTGAGCATGCCCTTCTTGCCCTGCTCGCTGGAGAACCAGGCGCTGCCGTGGGTGAACAGCTGGATCGCCACTTCGCGCGACAGCCCTTCCGGGTACAGGCTCAGACCGCCCACGGTCTTGCCGCTGACCATCCAGTACAGCGAGGTCCAGGGGTTGTAGCTGGAGACACGGGTAGCGTCGGTGCCGGCGCCGACGGGAACGCCTTCGGCGAGCATGCGCTTGATCGGCGGCGTGGCCTCGGCGGCCTGCCTGCCATAACGGTCGACGAAATACTCGCCCTGGAAGGCCATGCGGTCCTGGATGGCGATGCCGCCACCCAGCACCCTCACCCGCTCGATGTTCTTCGGCGTGATGGTCTCGGCATGGTCGAAGAACCACGGCAGGCCATTGAACGGGATATCGCGATCGACCTTCTCGAACACGTCGAGCATGCGCGAAATGGACTCGTCGTAGGTGGCATGCAGGCGGAACGGCCAGCGTTGCTCCACCAGGTGGCGCACCACCGGTTCCAGCTCGGCTTCCATGGTGCCGGGCAGGTCCGGACGCGGTTCGAGGAAGTCCTCGAAGTCGGCCGCCGAGAACACCAGCATCTCGCCCGCACCGTTATGGCGCAGGAAGTCGGTGCCCTGGCCGTAGGTCACGCTGGAGGTCCAGTTCCGGAAGTCCGCCAGCTCTTCCTTGGGCTTCTGGGTGAACAGGTTGTAGGCGATGCGTACGGTGAGCTGGTCGGCGTCGGCCAGCTGCTGGATCACCTGGTAGTCGTCCGGGTAGTTCTGGAAGCCGCCGCCGGCATCGATCACGCTGGTCAGGCCCAGGCGGTTCAGCTCGCGCATGAACTGGCGGGTCGAGTTGACCTGGTACTCCAGCGGCAGCTTCGGCCCCTTGGCCAGGGTCGCGTAGAGAATCATCGCGTTGGGGCGGGCAATCAGCATGCCGGTGGGCTCGCCGTTGCTGTCGCGGACGATCTCGCCACCGGGCGGGTTCGGCGTGTCCTTCGTATAGCCGACGACACGCAGCGCGGCGCGGTTGAGCAGCGCGCGGTCATAGAGGTGCAGGACGAACACCGGGGTGTCCGGCGCCGCCTGGTTCAGCTCTTCGATAGTCGGCATGCGCTTCTCGGCGAACTGGAACTCGTTCCAGCCGCCGACCACCCTCACCCATTGCGGCGACGGCGTGCGCTGTGCCTGCAGGCGCAGCATTTCCAGGGCGTCGTGCAGCGACGGCACGCCTTCCCAGCGCAGCTCCAGGTTGTAGTTCAGGCCGCCGCGGATCAGGTGCAGGTGCGAGTCGTTGAGGCCGGGGATGACGGTACGGCGATTGAGGTCGACCAGTTTCGTCGAGGCGTCGCGATAGGCCATCGCCTGGGCGTCGGTGCCCACGACGAGAAACTTGCCGTCAGCGATGGCCACGGCGGTGGCGTGCGGGCGCTCGGGGTCGACGGTGTGCAGCTTGCCGTTGAACAGGATCAGGTCTGCATTGCGCTCTGCGTTACTCATGTTCGTGACCCTCAGCGTTGCAGGAAGGCCAGCAGGTCTTCGTTGAGTTGTTGCGTGTGAGTGACGGCGAATCCATGGGGAGCACCGGCGTAGACTTTCAGTTCAGCACCCTGGATCTGTTCGGCAGCCAGCTTTCCGGTAGTCTCGAACGGCACGATCTGGTCATCATCGCCATGGATCACCAGGGTCGGCACGTCGACCTTGGCCAGGTCGGCACGGAAGTCGGTCTCGGAGAAGGCGCCGACGCAATCGATGGTGCCCTTGAGCGAGGCCAGCAGCGCGATGTTCAGCGTCTGGGCGAGCACGCCGTCGGAGACTTTCTGGCCATGGTTGGTGCCGTAGAACGGCGCGGCGAAGTCGGCGATGAACTGCGCGCGATCCTGCAGCAGGCCGGCCTTGATACCGTCGAATACAGCCCCGTCGACCCCCTGTGGGAAGTCGGCGGCCTTGCCGAAGATCGGGGTAACCGCGCCCAGCAGCACCAGGCCGGCGACGCGCGAGGTGCCGTGGCGGCCGATGTAGCGGCTGACGTCGCCGCCGCCCATGGAGAAGCCCACCAGCGTGACCTCGCGCAGGTCAAGGTGCTCGATCAGGCCGGCGATGTCGTCGGCGAAGGTGTCGTAGTCGTAGCCGTCCCACGGCTGGCTGGAGCGACCGAAACCGCGGCGGTCGAAGGCGATGGTGCGGTAGCCGCGGCTGCTCAGGTACTGCATCTGGTATTCCCACATGTCGCCGTCCAGTGGCCAGCCGTGGCTGAACAGCACGGGTTTGCCGCTGCCCCAATCCTTGTAATAGATCTCGGTGCCGTCGCGGGTGACGAAAGTGCTCATGGAAACTCCTCTGCCTGCCATGCAGGACGATGTGGGGACGGGCGCCAGGGCGCCCCGTGAGGGGAAAGTCAGGGGAAAGATCAGTCGGCGTTGAGCCAGCCGGCGCAATGCCGGGTCACCCAGGGCATGATCAGGTAGACCACCGGGAGGACGATGCACAGGGTTACCAGCAGGTTGCTCGGCACCACGCCGGCCAGCACAGGGAAGCGCTCGAACGCGGGCCCCCAGAGCGGCGGAATGACCATGGTCAGCGGGCTGATCACCAGGTAGGTGAGCAGCGCCTGCTTCCATTTCGGTGGCTGGCGAACGTTGCCGTGCTCGGGGGTGAACCAGAATTCGGCGTCGTTGTGGATCAGCGGGTGGTCACCCTCCTCCAGCAGCGGCAGGACCTCGGCGACCAGCTCGGCACGCTCGCGGGAATCGATCCAGGCTTGCAGCTGGCCGGCCCGGGCGAAACGCACCACGGTGGTGAACATCGCGCCTTCGCCGTCGGGGCGGATCACGTTCACGCCCAGGTGGCCGGGCTGCTGGCGCGCAGCGGCAACGGTGCGGCGCAGCCAGGCTTCATAGCTGGGCAGGGCTTCGCAGCGCACCTTGTGGTGGACCACCAGCGTCACCACGCTGTTCAGATCGATGGCTTCGGCGCTCATGGGTGTTCCGGGCTCGGGGTTGAGGTCCGGTCACTATGGCTGCGGTCGCGGCTGGCCTATTGGACGCATGTGCTGGGTTGGGCTTTTGCTTTTCCAGGGTGACGAACCCGGAACGGGCTATCGCCGACAGGGCGGGTTACCTTGCGGTGACAGAGTTTTCGAGTCCGCCCCAGCGCTTGGGTAATCGAAGGTGCGATTAAGCGGCGCTGATAGCCAATTCGGCTACATCGACCTGCCGCATATACGCCCGCGCCGTGTGGGGCAACCGGTAGCGTACCTCGCACTCGCCCTGCTCCACCCACAGCAGCGACTTGTCCGCCAGTTGGCGCACCGCCGCGAATGCACATTCGCGGCACAGGGAATTGCCATCGAGCGAGGCCACGGCCGCGTCGAGCGTGAAGTCCTCGTCCAGTTGCGCGAGCAGGCGAAGGCAGCGTTGCTCGGCAACATCCAGCAACCCGTAGCTCCAGTCATAGGTCGCCCGCAGGCTCTGCTGCCGCGCCGGCGCGGTACGGCGGCCGGGCATCAGCAGTTGCATGGGCGTATCCAGCAGGGCCGGCAGCCCGGTGAGACCGAGGATGCCCACCTGCCGCGCCGCCATCTCGATGGCCAGGGGAATGCCGTCCAGGCGCCGGCAGATATCGATGATCGCGCGCACCTGGCCCGGCTTGAGTTCGAAGCGGTCGCAGACTTCCCGCGCACGCATCACGAACAGCTGAACCGCCGAACTGCACATGGCCAGTGCCAGGGGCGCGTCGTCCTGCGCGGGCACCTCCAGCGGCGGCAGGCGCAGCACATGTTCGCCTTCCGCGCGCAACGGCTCGCGGCTGGTGGCAAGAATGCTCAGCGCCGGATGCAGGCGCAACAGGTACTCCACCGCCTCGGCGCAGCGCTCGGCAAGGTGCTCGCAGTTATCCAGCAACAGCAGGGTCGGCTCCTGCACCGGCTCGCGCAGGAGGACGGCGAGGTTCTGGCTGAGGGAGATGCCATCCGGGTCGATGGACAGATCGAGGAAGCGCACCTGGCTGAAATGCTTGTGCAGCGACTCGGCGCAGTGGATCGCCAGGGAAGTCTTGCCCATGCCCCCAGGGCCGACCAGGGTCAGCAGGCGCGTCGCGGGCAGCTGCCTCACCACCCGTTCCAGCAGCGCCTGGCGGCCGACCAGGCCCATCAGCAGCACCGGCAGGTTGCTGGCGCGCACCTCGCAAGGCAGTGCGACAGCCTGTACCGGGGCGGTGACGGTTTCCACCACACCGACGAAGCCATAACCACGCAGCGGCACGTTGGCGATGTAGCGTTCGCCGGTGCGGCCTTCGCCGAGGGCGCGACGCAGGGCGGCGATGTGTACGCGCAGGTTGATCTCTTCGACCACGGTGTTGCCCCACACCTGGGCGATGATCGTATCCTTGCCGATGATCTCGCCGGGCTGGCGGATCAGCACCTGGAGAATGTCCAGTGCCCGGCTGCCGATGCGCACCGGGCGGTCCCCCTGCAGCAGCTGGCGCTTGTAGGGATGAAACTGGAAGCGACCGAACTGCAGGATGGTCTCGGTGCGGTTTTCCGTGCTTTCGCTCATTTCCTGCTCACGTCTTTAGTCCGACGGATCGCTCTACAACAAGGCCTCCAGGCGATCTGGTCAGAACCGAGGTGACGCGCCCCTGATTGGTGGTCAGGGTATTTTCCCGTCCTCGTGTGACAGCGCAATTCCCGCAGGGGGAAGGATTCGGCCAACTAGGGTGCGCCGGACGGTCAACCGGCATGAAACGCGGCGCACTACCATCAGGCGAAGCCGAACTGCTCGCGGTACTGGCTCGGCGTCATGCCGATGCGTTCGCCGAATACCGTGCGCATGTGCCGGGGGCTGCCGAAGCCGCTGCGACAAGCCACCTGCTTGAGTGGCAGGTCGCTGCTTTCCAGCAGCTTGCGCGCGTGGTCGATGCGCGCGCTCTGTACGTACTGCATGGGCGTCATGCTGGTCTCGCGCTGGAAGGCACGGGCGAAGTTGCGCGGGCTCATGGCCACCTGTTCGGCCAGGCGATTCACCGTCAGCGGCTCGTCGATGTGGTCCACCACGAAGGCCTGTGCGCGGGCGATCACCGAGCCGTCGCGCACCACCGACACCAGCAGCGGGCCGAACGGCGTCTGCCCGCCCTGGCGCTTGAGCACCACCAGCAGCACCTTGGCGACTTCCAGCGCGATGTCCTTGCCGTGGTCCTCGGCGACGACGGCCAGCGCCATGTCGATGCCGGCGGTGACCCCGCCGGAAGTGATCAGGTTGCGGTCGATGACGTAGATACGCTCGGCCTGCACCTGGGTGCGCGGGTACAGCTGTGCCAGGCGCTCCAGGTAATTCCAGTGGGTGGTGCAACGGTAGCCGTCAAGCAACCCGGCCGCGCCGAGCAGGAAGGCTCCGGTGCACACCGCGCCATAGCGTTTCGCCGCGCGCGCCGCTGCCGGCAGCCCGGCAGTGAGCGCCTCGTTGCGGCCGTTGTAGGCGCCCGGCCCGCCGGGCACCAGCAGCAGGTCGACGCCCGCCAGCAGTGCTTCCAGCGGCAGGTCCGCGCTCATCTTCAGGCCGCTGGAGGCGCGCACGGCCTCGGGCTTCGCCGCCACCGTCAGCAACCGGTAGTGCTGCTCCGGCGGCAGGTAGCGGTTCGCCATGGAGAACACCTCCATCGGCCCCGTTACATCCAGCGCCAGCACATCGTCGTACAGCACCATGGCCACTGTTTTCATTCTTCTACTCGCACGCAAGCGGGGCTTGGCGGTCTCGCGTGCCCCGGTATGGAAAAAACCACTGTACCCATTCGCCACGACGGCGAATCGCACGTTTGCATCATTCTCCGCCAGGTGGGCCGAGCACACAGGTCCAATAAATGGCGGGGCGGCGGAACCATAGTCTGCCCATCAACGCCCTCGGGCGGGCCTTGCAGAACTGCAAAGTGGCCGTGCAAGGCTGTCTGTTCCGCGCCTTTCGCCGATCGGCAAAGATGCGTCCACGGTTCGGCACCGGCTACGGCAGTCCGGGCCCATCGACCACTCGAACCTCATCCACCCACGCCATCCACAAGGACCATCGCCATGACCGCCATCGCCAAAGCCGTTCCCGGCAAGACCCTGCTCAACCCCACCGACCACACCCTGATCATGATCGACCACCAGTCGCAGATGTCCTTCGCGACCAAGTCCATCGACGCCGTGACCCTGCGCAACAACGCCGCCCTGGTGGCCAAGGCGGCCAAGGAGTTCGACGTTTCCACCATCCTCACCACCGTCGCCGAGAAGAGCTTCTCCGGCCCGATCTTCGACGAGATCAAGTCGGTCTTCCCCGAGCACAACGTCATCGACCGCACCAGCATGAACACCTGGGAAGACCCGCGCATCGCCGTGGAAGTGAACAAGTTCGGCAAGCAGAAGATCGTCCTGGCCGGCCTCTGGACCTCCGTGTGCATCGTCGGCCCGGCCCTGTCGGCCATTGACCAGGGCTTCGAGGTCTACGTCATCGCCGACGCCTGTGGCGACGTCTCCACCGAGGCCCACGAAATGGCCCTGCAACGAATGATCCAGCTGGGTGCCCGCCCGATGACCTCCCTGCAGTACCTGCTGGAGCTGCAACGCGACTGGGCCCGCGGCGAGACCTACGATGCCACCGTGAAGACCTCCATCGAGCATGGCGGCGCCTACGGCCTGGGCCTGATCTACGCCAAGACCATGTTCAACGCCAGCGAAGGCCACTGAGCCCAGGCACCGGATAGGGGCGGCATTGCCGCCCCTTTTTCATTTGCAGGATTGACGACACCATGCCGACCCCCGACCGCTCCGGCGCGCTAGCGCTGCTGTTCATGCGCGTTGCCGCCGCACTGCTGCTGCTCCAGGTGCACGGGCTGCCCAAGCTGCTGCACTGGCAAAGCGAGCTGCAGCACATCGAAGACCCCTTCGGCCTCGGCCCTGCGCCAACCCTGGTGCTGGCGGTGTTCGCCGAAGTGCTCTGTCCGATCCTGCTGATCCTCGGCGTGTTCGCCCGCCTCGCCTGCCTGCCGGTGATCGCCGTGCTGCTGGTGGCACTGGTGTTCGTGCACCCGCAGTGGTCGCTGGAGGAAGGCCAGTTCGCCTGGTGGATGCTGATTCTTTTCGCCGGTCTGGCGATTGCCGGGCCGGGAAGCTATCGCCTCGTCCTGCCCCGCCCTGGCGCCCTCCACACGGAGCCCGGACCGTGAGAAACGCCCTGCTTCCCTGCGCCCTGGCGTTCGCCTGCGTTCCGGTCCACGCCGCCGACTGGTCGCTGCTGTCGCGCAATTACTTCCTCGACAACGACTACCGCAGCCCCGGCCCCAACGGCCAGAGCCTGCGCCGCGAATGGGCGCAGGGTTTCATCGGCAAGTTCAGCAGCGACGTCACGCCCGGCACCATCGGCCTGGGCGTCGATGCCCATGCCTTCCTCGGCCTGAAGCTCGATGGCGGGCGCGGTCACGCCGGCACCGGCCTGCTACCGCTGGACAGCGACGGCCGCAGCGAGAGCGATTACTCCGATGCGGGTGCCGCGCTGCGTCTGGTGCACGAAAAAACCGGCCTGGCCTGGGGCGAAATGGAAGTGGAGACGCCGGTATTCGACACCGGCGACAAGCGCCTGCAACCCGAGTACGCCACCGGCTGGTTTATCGACGACAGGAGCCTGCCGGGCCTGCGCCTGCAAGCCGGGCGCTTCACCGCCTTCAAGAACCAGAATTCCAGCTCCAGCCACGGCGAGTTCGAAGGCTACGGCGCCAGTACCCGCTTCGGCGGCCTGAGCCTGGCCGGCGCCACCTGGAGCGCACCCGATGCGAACTGGGGAGGTGCACTCTATGCCAGCCAACTGGACGACGTCTGGCGCCAGGGCTACGCCAACCTCAATGGCCGAGTCGGTCGCTGGTCGGTGGACGCCAACCTGTACAAGACCGGCGACACCGGCAGCGCACGCGCCGGCAACATCGACACCCTGGCGTGGAGCCTGCTAGGCAAGGTCGCCCTGGGCAGCCACGCACTGAGCCTTGCCTACCAGAAAGTCAACGGCGACACACCCTTCGACTTCGTCGGCGGCGACTCCATCTACCTCGCCAACTCCATCAAGTACGCCGACTTCAACGGCCCCGGTGAGCACTCCTGGCAAGCGCGTTACCAGTGGGACGGCGCCAGCGCCGGGCTTGCCGGCCTGACTCTGTCCGCGCGCTACGTACGCGGCAGAGGCATCGACGGCACCCATGCCCCGTGCGGGGGTGCCTACAACCCCCTGGAGGGCGCCACCTGCCAGCCGACCTACGGCGACGGTGGGCGTCACTGGGAACGCGACCTGGACCTCCGCTACGTGGTCCAGTCCGGTCCGGCCAAAGACCTGGCCCTGAGCTTCGCGCAAGTCTCGCACCGCGCCAACGACGCCCAGGGCGGAGCGGATATCGACCGCCTCTACGTGATCATCGAGTATCCGCTCAAGGGCGCGTTCTGACTCAGCCATGGGCGGTTTCAGCCACTGCGGACGATGCCTTGAACAGCAGCGCCAATTCCATCAGCAGCGCCAGGACGATGGCTCCGGCGGCCACCGCGAACAGCAACGCGTAGTGCCCGTGGCTCGCAGTGAAGAGCGCCGAGTAGGCGTAGCCGGCAATGGCCTGGAAGCTGGCGAAGGAGACGGTCGCACGGCTCCAGGTGGCATTCTGCGCAGCGTGGCCAGGCACCAGTTGATGCACCCGCGCCAGGGCCAGCGGCACAATGCCCGGCGGGAACGAACCGATCACCAGACTGGCGACGCCCAGCAGGCGCAGGTCGCCGGTTTCCAGCAACAGGCCGAGGGCGATGAATTGCGCCACCAGCACCAGGCGGATCGCTGCCCGCGCCCCGAGATGATCGGCAAGGAAGCCGTAGACCACCGGCCCGACGATGGCACCGACACCATACAGTGTCCAGATCAGTGCGCCGCTGTGAGTGCCGGCGCCCAGCCCGCGGGCGACGTAGTCCACCAGGAACATCATCGGCGCCACCAGCGCAGACGCCATCAATGCGTACTGGGCGAACAGCACGTAGACGCCTGCCGAGGCTCGCGGCGCCGCGACATTGTGCGCCTGGGCGTGGGCGTGCTCCCGTGGCCAACCGAACCAACTGCTCAGGCTGAGCGCCAGGGCCAGCGCGCCGAGGCCCAGCCAGGCCTGCACCAGCCCCAGCGCCAGCAACAAAGGCACCAGCGTGCCGGAAGCGGCGATGCCCAGGCCGATGCCGAGGAAGATCGCTCCGCTGGCCAATCCACGACGACTGGCGACCACCTGCGGCAGGATGGTGCTGGCGGCCAGTACCATGATCACCCCGCCGGAAATCCCCGAGACCAGTCGCCAACAGAAGAACCACGCCTGGTTCAGCGGCCAGGCGCAGGCGAAGAACGACAGCGTGACCAGCAGCATCATGCCGCGCAGCACCGCGGCGCTCGACCAGCGCGCCGCCAGCGGGCGCCCGGCCAGGGCGCCGACCAGGTAGCCGGCGAGATTGGCGGCCCCCAGGTAGACCACGGCCGAGGCCGAGAACCAGTGCGCCTCGATCAGCGCCGGAATCAGTGGCGTGTAGGCGAAACGCGCCAGGCCGATGCCGACCAGACTGGCGCACAGGCCGGCCCAGATCGGCAACCAGAGGGAGCCTCGGCTGGCGAGGCGGGAAGCATCGGTATTCATGACAACCCCTATCGCGCCGTCGGGGCGGCGCCGTTGCTTGACAATGGGGAGATCATAAAGTCGCCAGAAGATGAAATAATGCAGCGAGTTTTCTTTCCAGGTTTGCATTTCTGCATCAAAGGAAAATCACCATGATGAACTGGGACGACGCCCGGGTGTTCCTCGCCCTGTGCCGCGAACAGACCCTGCGCGGCGCCGCCCGTGTGCTCGCGGTGGACCAGGCGACGGTGGGCCGGCGCCTGGCCTCGCTGGAACGCTCGCTGGAGGCAACGCTCTTCCTGCGTACCTCGGCCGGCTACAGTCTGACCGCCGCGGGCGAGATCGCCATGGCCGCGGCGCAGGCCATGGAGTCCTCCGCCGCCGACCTGCAACGGCAGATCCTCGGCATGGACGAGCGCATGAGTGGCGTGGTGCGGGTCACCACCACCGACTCCTTCGCCACGGACTACATCATCCCCGCCGTGGCCGCCCTGCACCGCGAGGAGCCGGGGATCGAGGTGCAGCTGCAGACTTCCACGCAGATGCTCAACCTGAGCAAGCGCGAGGCCGACATTGCCGTGCGCACCCACCAGCCGGAGAACCCCGACCTGATCGTACGGCGCCTGGCGCGCTGGGGCAGCGGGCTGTTCGCCTCCGCGCAGTACATCGAGGAGCGCGGCATACCCGAGCCGGGAACCGCCTTTGCCGGGCACGACCTGGTGGTCTACCAGCCATATCTGGATGCCGGCAAGGACCTGCTCCTCGCCTCCGAGCCGATCATCCGCGGGCGCATCGCCATGACCTGCACCTCCGGCTTCATGGTCCGCCGCGCGCTGGCCTGCGGCCTCGGCGTGGGCGAACTGCCGCTGCCAATGGGTGAGGCGGGCGGCCTGGTCCGCCTGTGGCCGGAGCGCCCGCCCTTGCCCTATGACGTGTGGTTGGTCACCCACAAGGACGTGCGCCATACGGCGCGGGTGCGGGCAGTGATCGATGCCATCGCACAGGCTTTCGCCCTGCCCGTCACTGGATGAACGGCACCTCCTGCGCACGCTGGTACGGGCCGTAAACCGCCGGTGCCCAGTTGAACGCCTTGCCGTCGCGGGTGATATGGCCGATGCCAGGGAACGGCAGGTGCGCGGCGGCCACCCAGGCGCCGTTTTTCGCCAGCGCGCCGAACTCCGCCTCGCGAGCCTTCACCGCCTGCTTCGGGTCGGTGTCGAAACGGATCGCCACCTCCGGGTGGGCGAACTGCACGGCGACGTTGTGAATCAGGTCGCCGATGAAGACGATAGCCTCTCCACCGGACTCGAAGCGGTAGCTGGTGCTGCCCGGCGTATGGCCACTGGTCGCCTCGGTCTGCAGCTCGGGCAAAGGCGAGGCCGGTGGCACGAACGTCCGCAGGCGATTGGTGGCTCGGTATGGCGCGAGCGACTGTTGCGCCACCTGGAAGAACTCGCGGGCCTTTTCCGGCGCCTGGTCTCGGCGCTTCTCGTCCAGCCAGTAATCCGCCTCGGCCTGGGTCGCGTAGACGGTGGCGTTGGCGAACAGCGCCCGGCCCTGCCCGTCCACCAGGCCGCAGACATGGTCCAGGTGCATATGGGTGAGCAGGATGCTGTCCACCTGTTCAGGCGCGTAGCCAGCGGCCTTCATGTTCTCCGGCAGGTGCCCGGCGGTGCCGCCGATGCACTGGCCGGCACCGCTGTCCACCAGCACCAGGTGCTTGCCGGTATTGACCAGGAAGGCATTGAAATTGGTCTGCACACGCTCGTCACCCATGGCGCTGCGCGCCAGCAGAGCACCGATGCGCTCGCGACTCAGGCCCAGCAACAGGCCCGGCGACAGATCGTTGTACCCGTCGTACAGCGCGGTGACTTCGTAATCGCCCACGGCCAGGCGGAAATAGCCCGGCGCCTGGGTCTTCGGCGCGGCCGGCGGCTCGGACCAGGCAACGGTGGAGACCAGCAGTGTGCTGGCCAAAAGCGTCAAGCAAGGGTTGCTGCGGGATGCCGGCATGGCGGGCGCCTCCTTGGAAGATGATGGCGCCATGCTGCTCCGTTTTGCCCGCCCGATTCTTGGACGCCTGTGTCGGAAGCGCACCGACAGCGGATAGCGGATAGCGGATAGCGGATAGCGGATAGCGGATAGCGGATAGCGGATAGCGGATAGCGGATAGCGGATAGCGGATAGCGGATAGCGGATAGCGGATAGCGGGATTCAGGGTACCGCCGCGCTCATGTATTCCACCATCCGCTCGCGCAACCAGCGCTCGGCCGGGTCGTTGTCGTGGGCGGCGCTCCAGACCATCGACAGCTCCGCCGGCTTGATCTCCAGGGGTGGCTCCTCGGCGCGCAGGCAACTGTCCTCCACCAGGGCGCAGGCGGCGTAGTCCGGCACGGTGGCGATCATCTCGGTGTTGCGCAGCAGCGCGCGCAGGCTGCCGAACTGCGGCACGGCAAGCACCACCCGACGGCGGCGCTCGATACGCTCCAGGTCCAGGTCGATGGCGCCGTTGAGGTCGCCGGAGAAGGACACCATCACGTGCGGCCGCGAGCAGTATTCGTCCAGGGTCAGCGGGCCGGGGCGGTCGTCGCCGCGCAGCACCTTCACGCCGATATCGCGCAGCTTGCGGCGCTTGGCGTTGGCCGGCAGGTCGGTGGTGTAGCTGACGCCAACGGTGATCTCGCCGGACGAGAGCAGTGCCGGCATCAGCAGGAAATTGGCCCGGCGTACCACCACCGTGATGTTCGGCGCCTCCTGCTGCAAGCGCGCCAGCAGCGCGGGGAACAGGCCGAATTCCGCGTCATCGGACAGGCCCAGGCGGAAGATATTGCAGCTGCTCTGGGGCTCGAAGGACTTGGCGCGGCTGACCGCGGCGGAGATCACATCCATCGCCGGCCGCAGCTCCTCGAAGATGTGCAGCGCCCGGCTGGTGGGCTCCATGGCGCGGCCGGCGCGCACCAGCAGCGGGTCGTCGAACAGGTCGCGCAGGCGCGCCAGCGCAGCACTGACAGTGGACTGGGTGATGAACAGTTTCTCGCCGACGCGGGTCAAATTCCGCTCCAGCATCAGGGATTCGAAGATCACCAGCAGGTTCATGTCCAGGCGGCGCAGGTCGTTTCGGTTCATGGCTGGTCGCTCGGGGCTGTGGAATTGGGCATCTTGGCACAAGACGAGGGTCGCGCCAGTCGACCATGCCCCACGAGGTTTTTCTTGGACGGATGTGCTGGAAAGCGCTGCCTCCGGCGAATTCGATTGAGCATCGGATCACCTTGATTTACCTTGAATTTTCCTTTTTATCAGGCGGCTTTTGCCGCCACTGGAAGCCGACGAGAAGAGAGACATCATGCCCGCACCTGCCCACCAGGTAGCGACCATGCTCGCCCCTGCGACACACCGCCTGGTCCTGCAGCTCATGGAGCAACTGCAGTCCCCCGGTGAAGGCGTGCACGAAGCCAGCCAGCGCCTCTGCCGGCATCTGCTGGAGCACTACCGCATGCCGGATCCGTGCAACGACGCGCGCAGCGATGGCGAACGCCTCGCCCTCGCCCCCTGGCAGGAGCGCAAGGCCAAGGAAATCCTCGCCGGCTGCCTGCTCAGCCGTCTGTACATCGCCGATGTCGCCGAGCAATGCGGCCTGTCGCGCAGCCATTTCTCCCGTGCGTTCAAGCAGGCCACCGGTTTCGCGCCGCGGGAATGGGCGCTGCGCCTGCGCATCGACCGCGCCCGCGAGCTGCTGGCCAGCGGCGACGCGCCGATTTCCCAGGTCGGGCAGGAATGCGGCTTCGCCGATCAGTCGCACTTCTGCCGCAGCTTCCGCAAGCTCGTGGGCTGCACGCCGAACCGCTGGCGGCAAGCCAGCCGGGTGGGCGGAACGCGGGAACTGGAGCCATCGACCTTGCAGGAACGGACTCCGTTCGCGAGGGTATCGCCCACCTCACCACGGCCCGGAGCGACGCTGCCCCGAACACGCACTGAGTCCATTGCTACGCCAATCCCTACCTCTGATGACAAATCCCACGCTATTCAGCAACGGTTCAGCGAGGATCCGCCGAACCTTGAGATATGACAGGCCCGGTGCAATCCCCACCGTCTAATCTGGGTGCAGTCCCACTTTCCCAACATGCAGGAGCCGGGAGTCAGAGCATGACTGCACCGCAAACCACCGACCACAAACCGCAAGCCACCGACTGGTACCGCAAGAGCGTCGAGCAGACCATGGCCGACCTGCAAACCAGCGCGGAAGGCCTTTCCCCTGACGATGCCGGCGCACGCCTGCTGCGCGTCGGTCCCAACGCGCTGCCGGCCAAGGACGTCGATCCGCTCTGGCTGCGCTTCGCCCGGCACTTCAACGACGTGCTGATCTACATCCTCCTGGCCGCCGCCGTGGCTACCGCGCTGATGGGCCACTGGACGGACACCATCGTCATCCTGCTGGTGGCGGTGATCAACGCCGGTATCGGCTTCTTCCAGGAGAACAAGGCGGAGAAATCCCTCGCCGCGCTGCGCGGCATGCTCAGCAGCACCGCCCACGTGGTGCGCAATGGCAAGAAGATCGAGATGGACGCCGCCCAGCTGGTACCCGGCGACATCGTCATCCTGCGCCCCGGCGACAAGATTCCCGCCGACGTGCGCCTGTTCGACGTGCACCACCTGCAGGTCGAGGAATCCATGCTCACCGGCGAATCCCTCACCGTCGGCAAGCAGGCCGACACGCTGGACAAGGAGGCGCTGCTGGCCGACCGCCTGAACCTCGGGTTCTCCGGCACCAACGTCAGCGCCGGCAATGCGCGCGGCGTGGTAATCGAGACCGGAGCGAACACCGAGCTGGGCCGCATCAACAAACTGATCGCCAACGTCGATGAAAGCGAAACGCCGCTGCTGCGGCAGATCGCCGAGCTGGGCAAGCGCATCTTCCAGCTGATCGTCGGCATGATGGTGGTGCTCTTCATCATCGGCTTCTTCTGGCATGACTATCCGTTCGGCGAGCTGCTGCTGTCGCTGATCAGCCTGGCCGTGGCCTCGGTGCCGGAGGGCCTGCCGGCCATCGTCTCGATCATCCTGTCCCTGGGCGTACAGCGCATGGCGCAGAACAAGGCGATCATCCGCAAGCTGCCGACCGTGGAAACGCTGGGCGCCATGAGCGTGATCTGCTCGGACAAGACCGGCACCCTGACCATGAACGAGATGACCGTGAAGAGCGTGCTGCTCGCCAAGGGTCTCTACAGCGTCGAGGGCCAGAGCTACGAGCCCAAGGGCCGTATCACCTTCGGCGGCACCAGTGACGAGCTGGACTGGTCGCAACACGGCTCGCTGGAAGCCTTCATCCGCGCGGTGGACATCTGCAACGACAGCAGTCTGCAGCTCAATGAAGAAGGCCGCTGGGGCGTGGTCGGCGGCCCCACCGAGGGCGCACTGAAGGTCCTGGCACGCAAGGCGACCCTGCCGGAGATCGACTTCCAGAAATTCGGCAAGATCCCCTTCGACTCCGCCTACAAGTATATGGCGCGCCGCTGTGACGTCGCCGGGCAGAGCCTGATCTACCTCAAGGGCGCGCCGGACGTGCTGCTGCGCATGTGCAACCAGCAACTGGGCGCCAACGGCGCCGAGCCGCTGGACCGCGAGTACTGGGAGCGCGAGATGTGCTTCATTGCAGGGCAAGGCCTGCGCATGCTGGCCGCTGCCTACAAGCCGGTGCAGCCCGATGACGGCGTGATCGATCATGAGGACGTGCAGGACGGCATGATCTTCCTCGGCGTCGCCGGCCTGCTCGACCCGCCGCGCCCGGAGGCCATCGAAGCCATCGCCCTGTGCAAGCGCGCCGGCATCCAGGTGAAGATGATCACCGGCGACCACCCGGACACCGCCGTCGCCATCGCCGGCATGCTCGGCATGGGCAACGACCTGCGTGCCATGACCGGCCAGGAACTGGAGCAGGCCGACGACACCCAGCTGAAATCCCTCGCCCTGCAGTATTCGGTGTTCGCCCGCACCAGCCCCGAACACAAGCTGCGCCTGGTGCGCGCGCTGCAGGCCAACGAGGAAGTGGTCGGCATGACCGGCGACGGGGTCAACGACGCCCCGGCGCTGAAGCAGGCCGACGTCGGTATCGCCATGGGCATCAAGGGCACCGAGGTGACCAAGGAAGCCGCCGACATGGTGCTCACCGACGACAACTTCTCCACCATCGCCGGCGCCGTGCGCGAGGGCCGCCGGGTCTACGACAACCTGAAGAAGACCGTGCTGTTCATCCTGCCGACCAACATGGCCCAGGGTCTGCTGATCGTCATGGCGATCCTCGCCGGCGCGGTGATCCCGCTGGCGCCGCTGCAGATCCTCTGGATGAACATGGCGACCTCCACCACCCTGTCCTTCGCCCTGGCCTTCGAGCCCGGCGAGCCGGGGATGATGCGCCGGCCGCCGCGCAACGCGAAGGAGTCGATCCTCAACGGCTTCGCCGTCTGGCGGGTGCTCTACGTCGGCGGCCTGCTCACCGCCGCGGCCTTCCTGCTGGAAGCCTGGCTGGTCAGCAACGGCCACGATACCGACTACATCCGCACCATGATCCTGCACACCCTGGTCACCGCGCAGTGGGCGTACCTGTTCAACTGCCGCCTGCAGGAGGAGTTCTCGCTGAACTGGGCGCTGCTGCGCAACGGCGCTCTGCTCACGGTGACCCTGGCGCTGATCCTGCTGCAGTGCTTCGTGATCTACGTGCCCTTCATGCAGACCGCCTTCCATACGGTCGCCCTGCCCTTCAGCGGCTGGCTGATCTCGTTGGGCATCGGCATCGTGGTGTTCTTCGCGGTGGAACTGGAGAAACTGGTGATCCGCCGCTGGAAAGCTTCGCGCGGCTAATTTCCAAGCGCAGAAAAGAAAACCGGAGCATCAGCTCCGGTTTTCTTTTGCGGGGGTCAGAGCGCCATGTCGCTGGCCGCTTTTTCCGCAGCCGGGGCGGCGTCGGTCGGCTGCACGGCCGGTGCCTGGTCGATCGCCGGCGGCGGGTCCAGTTGCAGGACCTTGGCGGTGTAGCTCCATTCGGCGTAGGTCTTCTCCGCGCTGTCGTTGAGCTTGGTGCCGTAACTCGGGACGATCTGGTGGACCTTGGCCTGCCACTCGGGCGTGGCGAGCTTGTCCTTGAACACCTTCTCCAGCACGTTGAGCATGATCGGCGCCGCAGTGGATGCACCCGGCGAAGCGCCCAGCAGGCCGGCGATGCTGCCGTCGGCGGAAGCGACGATCTCGGTGCCGAGCTTCAGCACACCGCCCTTGTCCGCATCACGCTTGATGATCTGCACGCGCTGGCCGGCCTGCCACAGGCGCCAGTCCTCGGCCTTGGCTTCCGGGAAGTATTCGCGCAGCGCGGCGAGGCGGTCGTCATCGGAGAGCATCAGCTGGCCGGCGAGGTATTCCACCAGCGGGTACTCGTCGATGCCCACGCGGGTCATCGGCCAGACGTTGTGCACGTTGGTGCTGCCCAGCAGGTCGAGGTACGAGCCTTCCTTGAGGAACTTGGTGGAGAAGGTGGCGAACGGCCCGAACAGGATCACGCGCTTGCCGTCGAGCACGCGGGTGTCCAGGTGCGGCACGGACATCGGCGGTGCGCCAACCGACGCCTTACCGTAAGCCTTGGCCAGGTGCTGCTGGGCGATGGTCGGGTTCTCGGTGACCAGGAACGAACCACCCACCGGGAAGCCGGCGTAGTCCTTGGCTTCCTCGATACCGGACTTCTGCAACAGACGCAGCGCGCCGCCGCCGGCACCGATGAAGACGAACTTGGCGTCGGTCTCGGTAACGCTGCCGTCCTTGAGGTTCTTGTACTCGACGCGCCAGGTGCCATCGTCGTTACGGGTGATGTTCTCGACTTCGCTGGAGAGTTTCAGGCTGAAGTTCGGCCTGGTCTGCAGGTAGCCGGCGAACTGGCGGGTGATCTCGCCGAAGTTCACATCGGTGCCGATGGGTGTCCAGGTGGCGGCAATCTTCTGCGAAGGATCGCGGCCCTGCATCATCAGCGGCACCCACTTGGCGATCTGCGCCGGGTCCTCGGAGTACTGCATGCCGCGGAACAGCGGGCTGGCCTGCAGCGCTTCATAGCGCTTCTTGAGGAAGGCGATGTTGTCGTCGCCCCAGACGAAGCTCATGTGCGGGGTGGAGTTGATGAATGAGCGCGGGTTCTTCAGCACGCCGTTCTGCACCTGCCAGGCCCAGAACTGACGGGAGATCTGGAACGACTCGTTGATCTCCACGGCCTTGGCGATGGTGACGTTGCCGTCCTTGTCTTCCGGCGTGTAGTTCAGCTCGGCCAGGGCCGAATGGCCGGTGCCGGCGTTGTTCCAGCCGTTGGAGCTTTCCTGGGCGACGCCGTCGAGGCGTTCGACCATTTCCATCGACCAACCCGGTTCCAGCTCATTGAGCCAGACGCCCAGGGTGGTGCTCATGATGCCGCCGCCGATCAGCAGCACGTCGACTTTCTTGGTATCCGCAAAGGCGGGCGCGCAATTCACTGCCAGAGCGAGGCCCAGCAGCGCCCCGCTAACTTTCTTGATCATCGAAAGGTTTCTCGTCGTTAGGGCTTGGCCTTCCCCACCGGCGTCATTCAGCGTGAAGGCCGGACCCGGCGCACAGCGTGCGAGCGATGGGCAAGGCGACAGATGACGAGGATGAGTCGGGACTCAGTTCCCTCCTCCGCCGGCTCTGAGGCCTGCTTGATGGAATGAGGGACGTCCTGCGCAGAGAGACACGCAAAGCCTTCGGCTTTGGCTTTTGTTGTGGGAGGGATGCATGGTCTGCTGAAACGTTTGTGCATTCTATAGAAAGCCGCAGCCATTCACCAAGCGTCTTGGTCAACTATCGACCAGCCGGTTTGTGTGTAGGTGTGTTCTCCAATGAACGCGGAGCCCGGCCCGAAGCTGTAGGAGCGAGCTTGCTCGCGAACCGACCTCAGCGCCGGTATCGCCGGGTAATCCTTCGCGAGCAAGCTCGCTCCTACAAAATGCGGCGCCCTTGCTACACCGGCCCTGCACCACAACGTTACCGAAGCGCACCGCGAGCGCGCACCAACAGCCCCATCCGTTACCGTTTCGCCCCTTCTCCCTCCATGTCTCCTACGCCAATTTCAGGCGCCCGCCGCTCTACCCCGCCGACTTCCAATCACTTCGCCATCATTGGCACGGCATCTGCTTATTTGCATGCATGGATAATTGGATCCAAAAATCCACGAGGAAACATCCCCATGCGCCTGGTGCCCACTGCCCGCCCACCGATGAGTGCCGAAGACGAGGCCTACGACTACCTCCTCCAGGCCATCTGCACCGGCCATTACAAGACTGGCGACCGCCTGGTGGCCGAGGACATCGCCGGTGAGATCGGCATGAGCCGCATGCCCGTGCGCGGTGCCTTCAAGCGCCTGGACGCCGAAGGCCTGGTCACCCTGCGGCCCAATCGCGGCGCCATCGTCAGCGGCCTGAACATCGAGGAGATGCGTGAAGTCTTCGAAATGCGCAGCGCCCTGGAAGGCTTGGCCGTCCGCATTGCCGTGCCGCACCTGAGCGACCGCGACATCTCTCGCCTGGAGCGCATGCTCGACGAGATGGACGACTACCGCGACGACAGCGCGCAGTGGGTCAGCCGCCACCGCGCCTTCCATGAATACCTCTGCAGCCTCGCCGGGCGCCCTCGCCTGCTGCGCCAGATCACCGCCCTGTATTCGGTGATCGAGCCGCACATGCGGCTGTGGCTGCAGCACGTCGACAAGCCCATGAGCGCCCGCGAGGAGCACGCCGTGATCCTCGACGCCCTGCGCTCGGGCGATGCCCGCGAAGCCGAGCGGGTGATCTGCGACCACATCGAGGGAACCATCCCCTCCCTGGCCCATTTCCTTGAAGCACAAGCCTCCTGAGGCACAATCCTCCTGAGCAAGCGCAAGTCCTTTGAAGCAACGGGCGCCTAGACCCGTACTTCTGTGTCCCTGAACTGCCCCTGGCAACCCCACCCCGGAGAGCAACATGTTCGAACGCAGGATCCCGCAGTGCCTTCTCGCCCTTTGCCTGGCCGCCCCGCTGGCGCACGCCGAAGTGAAGATTCCCGACCGCTTGCAGAACGCCAGCAAAGTCACTTTCTGCGGCGGCATGGACTCCCCGCCCATGGGCTTCTATGACGCCAACCAGAAACTCACCGGCGTCACCATCGACCTCGGCGAAGCCATCGCCAAGCGCCTGGGCGACAAGAAGATCGACTGGCGCATCACGCCCTTCTCCGGGCTGATCCCGGCGCTGCTCGCCGGCCAGTGCGACATGCTGGTGGACCAGCTGTTCGACAAGCCCGAGCGGCGCGAAGTGATCGACATGGTCAACTACATGTATTCCAGCCAGGCCGTGGTCGTCGGCAAGGGCAACCCCGAAGGCATCCGCAGCCTGGACGACCTCTCCGGCAAGAAGGTCGCCGTGCTCAATGGCTCGACCATCCGCACCCTGCTCGACGCCCACAACGAGAAACTGGCCAAGGCCGGCAAGCCGCCGATGAAGGTGGTGGTCTACAACACCGACACCGACGCCTTCCAGTCCCTGCGTATCCGCCAGACCGATGCCTACGGCACCACCGTGGAAACCGCCGGCTACTACCAGAGCATGGCCCCGGACCTGTTCGAGATCGGCGTGCCGGCCTTCGCGCGCATCCTCACCGGCCTGGGCATCCGCAAGGAAGACAAGCAGCTCAGCGAAGCCGTCACCCAGATCATCAAGGACATGCAGGCCGACGGCAGCTACGCCGCGCTCCTGGCCAAGTGGCACATCGAAGGCGACAAACTGGACTGAGGTAACGAGATATGAACTTCAGCTGGGACGTGTTCTGGCAGTACCTGCTGCGGCCGAGCGACATCTACCTCTACGGCCTCTGGCTGACCTGCGTGATTGCCGTCAGCGCCATGCTCCTGGGCTGCGTGCTCGGGCTGCTGGCGGCGCTGATGCGCCTGTCGACCAACCCGCTACTGCAATACCCGGTGCGCTTCTACGTGTGGCTGATGCGCGGTACGCCGCTGCTGGTGCAGATCGTCTTCCTCTACACCGCACTGGCCGCCGGCGGCCTCTTCCGCTTCGAGGACCTGGACCTGGGGCTGTTCATCCTGCCCGGCAACATCCAGGCGGCGATCATCGCCCTGGGCCTCAACGAAGGCGCGTACATGGCCGAGATCATCCGCGCCGGCATCGGCGCGGTGGACAAGGGCCAGTACGAAGCCGGCAAATCCCTCGGCATGACCTTCCCCAGGCTGATGCGTCGCATCGTGCTGCCCCAGGCCTTCCGGGTGATCGTTCCGCCGCTGGGCAACGAGTTCAACGTGATGCTGAAGAACACCACGCTGGTCAGCGTGATCGGTGTGCAGGAACTGCTGCTGAGCACCCAGATGGTCACCTCCGCGACCTTCCGCGTGTTCGAGCTGTACCTGGTCGTGGCGATCTACTTCCTCGCCCTGACCACCCTGTGGGGCTTCTTCCAGCGCTGGCTGGAAGTGCGCTTCGGCAAATCCGACGGCCAGGCCGCCGCACCGAACCGCATGTTCGGCCGCCAGGCCATGAAACTGCTGAGGGGGCGTTGAGATGATCCCGGATATGAAAGACGTGGTGATCCAGGCCCGCGACGTGCACAAGGCCTTCGGCGAGCTGGAAATCCTCAAGGGTGTTTCCCTGGAAGTGCACCGCGGCGAAGTGGTGGTGCTGATCGGCGCCTCCGGCTCGGGCAAGACCACCTTCATCCGCTGCATGAACCACCTTGAAGACATCCAGGGCGGCAGCATCCGCGTCAACGGCGAGCTGATGGGCTACCGCGAGCGTCCCGACGGCAAGCTGGTGCGTGACTCGGAAAGCAACATCGCCCGCCGTCGCCGCGACATCGGCATGGTGTTCCAGCGCTTCAACCTGTTCCCGCACATGACCGTGCTGGAAAACATCATCGAGGCGCCGACCCAGGTGCTCGGCGTGTCCAGGGGCGAAGCGCTGGAGCAGGCGCGCCGGCTGCTCGCCCGCGTGCGCCTGTCGGACAAGGCCGAGCACTATCCCGGCCAGCTTTCCGGCGGTCAGCAGCAGCGCGTGGCCATCGCCCGCGCCCTGGCGATGAAGCCCCAGGCGATGCTCTTCGACGAACCCACCAGCGCCCTCGACCCGGAAACCGTCGGCGAGGTGCTGCAAGTGATGAAGGAGCTGGCCGACGAAGGCATGACCATGGTGGTGGTCACCCACGAAATGGGCTTCGCCCGCGAAGTGGCCGACCGCGTGGTGGTCCTGCACCAGGGCGAACTCATCGAAGAAGGCCCGCCCGCGCAGGTCTTCGGCAATCCGCACCACCTGCGTACGCGGGAATTCCTCAGCCGTGTTCTCTGACTAATGAAGAAAGGAAAGCTCATGCGTAATGGAGTTCTGCTGTTCACCCTTCTCGCCTGCGCCACCGCAGCCCAAGCCGACGACAAGCTGGTGCGCTTCTACAACTGGTCCGACTACATGGGCCCGGACACCCTGAAGAACTTCGAGAAGGACACCGGCATCAAGGTCCAGTACGACGTCTTCGACACCAACGAGATGCTCGAAGCCAAGCTGCTCTCCGGGCACTCGGGCTACGACCTGGTGGTGCCGTCCAGCCAGTTCCTCACCAAGCAGATCAACGCCGGCGTGTACCAGAAGCTCGATCGCGCCCAGTTGTCCAACTGGAAGCACCTCGACCCGCGCCTGATGAAGCGCCTGGAAGCCGCCGACCCGGGCAACCAGTACGCCGTGCCCTACATGTGGGGCACCGTGGGCATCGGCTACAACTATGACAAGGTCAAGGCCGCCCTCGGCGACAACGCGCCGCTGGATTCCTGGGACCTGATCTTCAAGCCGGAAAACCTCGCCAAGCTGCACGGCTGTGGCGTGGCCTTCCTCGACGCACCGGTGAAGATCATCCCGCAGGCGCTGCACTACCTGGGCCTGGACCCGAACAGCACGAATCCCGAGGACTACACCAAGGCCTCCGCGCTGCTGCAGAAGCTGCGCCCGTCGATCACCTACTTCAACTCCTCGAAGTACACCACCGACCTCGCCAACGGCGACATCTGCGTGGCCGTCGGCTACTCGGGCGACGTCATGCAGGCGCAGACCCGCGCCCAGGAAGCCGGCAAGAAGATCGACGTGCGCTACGTGATTCCCAAGGAAGGCGCCAACCTCTGGTTCGACATGCTCGCCATCCCGCGCGACTCGAAGAACCCCAAGGGCGCCCACGAGCTGGTGAACTACCTGCTGCGCCCGGAAGTGATCGCCCCGGTGAGCGATTACGTCGGCTACGCCAACCCCAACCCGGACGCCACACCGCTGCTCGATCCGAAAGTGCGTGACAACCCCGGCATCTACCCCAGCGACGCGGTGATCGAGAAGCTCTACGTCTCCGCCGACCTGCCGCCGAAAATCCAGCGCGTGATCACCCGCGAATGGACCCGTATCAAGACTGACCGCTGAACCGAAGAGAGTTTTCCATGCTGAGCTTCTCTGCCCACGAGTACCCCTACGCTTCCCAGCGCCAGAGCGTGTTCGCCCGTAACGGCATGGTCGCCGCCTCGCAGCCCCTGGCTGCCGAGGCCGGCATCGCCATGCTGCGTGCCGGCGGCAACGCCATCGACGCCGCCATCGCTACCGCCGCCGCGCTGACCGTGGTCGAACCCACCGGTTGCGCCATCGGCGGCGACGCCTTTGCCCTGGTCTGGGTCAAGGACCAGTTGCACGGCCTGGACGCCAGCGGCCACGCACCGGCGTCCATTTCCATCGACAAGGTGAAAGCCGCCGGCCACGACAAGATGCCCGTTCACGGCTGGCTGCCAGTCACCGTGCCGGGCATTCCCTCGGCCTGGGCCGAGCTGTCCGCACGCTTCGGCAAGCTGCCCTTCGCCGACCTTCTGCAACCGGCCATCGCCCTCGCCCGCGACGGTTCCCCGGTGTCCCCGGTGGTCGCCCACCAATGGGAAATCGCCCGCCGCGAATACCAGGAAAGCCGCGCCGCCGTGCCGGCCCTGGAAGCCTGGTTCGACACCTTCACCGTCAACGGCGAAGCGCCGCGCGCCGGCCAGCTGTTCCGCAACCCGGCCCAGGCGAAAACCCTCGCCGAGCTGGCCGAGACGAAGTGCGAAAGCTTCTACCGTGGCGCCCTCGCCCAGCGCCTGGCCGCTCACTCTGCCGCCACCGGTGGCGAGCTGAGCGCCGCTGACCTGGCCGGCTACAAGCCCAAGTGGGTCGAGCCGATCAAGACCAACTACCGCGGCTATGACGTCTGGGAAATCCCGCCGGCCGGCCAGGGCCTGATCGCCCTGATGACCCTGAACATCCTCCAGGGCTATGACTTCGACCAGCGCGACAGCCAGCTCACCTGGCACCGCCAGCTCGAAGCGATGAAGAAGGCCTACGCCGACGGCCTGCACTACATCACCGACGCCGAGCACATGCGGGTCAGCACCGCCGCGCTGCTCTCCGATGACTATGCCGCACGCCGTCGCGCCGAGATCGGCGAGCGTGCCGCCGAACCCAGGCATGGCGACCCACTCTCCAGCGGCACCGTGTACATCGCCACCGCCGACGGCGAAGGCAACATGGTCTCCTTCATCCAGAGCGCCTACCACGGCTTCGGCTCCGGCGTGGTACTGCCCGACAGTGGTATCGGCCTGCAGAACCGCGGCTCGGAATTCAGCCTCGACCCAACGCACTCCAACGCCCTGGCGCCGGGCAAGAAGACCTTCCACACCATCATCCCCGGCTTCCTCAGCAAGGATGGCGTGGCCGTCGGCCCGTTCGGCGTGATGGGCGGCTACATGCAGCCCCAGGGCCACGTGCAGATGGTGATGAACCTGGTCGACTTCGGCCTCAACCCGCAGGCTGCGCTGGACGCCCCGCGCTGGCAATGGCTGGGTGGCATGAAGGTCGGCATCGAGCAGCACGCCAACCGCGATCTCGCCTTCGGCCTGGCGCGACGCGGCCACGAGGTGGAGATTGCCTGCGACCTCACCGACTACGGCCGCGGCCAGATTATCGTCCGCGACCCGCAGACCGGCGTGCTCTGCGGCGGCACCGAACCGCGCGCGGATTCGCATATCGCGGTGTGCTGAGGAGACAGCCATGCATGCTCGTGACCTCAACCTTTCGCCACTGATACTGGGCGGCAACGTATTCGGCTGGACGGTGGACGAAGCCATTTCTCGACGCCTGCTGGACGCGGCGTTCGACGCGGGGCTGAGCAGTATCGACACCGCGGATATGTACTCGGTCTGGGTACCGGGTCACGAGGGCGGCGAGTCGGAGGCCATCATCGGCCGCTGGCTCGCCAGCCAGCCGGGGCGCCGCACCGAGGTGACGCTATGCACCAAGATCGGCGCCGAACTTTCGGTACAGCGGCGCGGCCTGTCGCGCCGATGGATTCTGCAGGGAGTCGAGGACTCCCTTCGGCGCCTGCGCACCGACTACATCGACCTGTACTTCAGTCATTACCCGGATGACAGCACGCCCCACGAGGAAACCCTGCGCACCTACGAAGAGTTGATCGCCTCGGGAAAAGTGCGCGCCATCGGTGCGTCCAACTTCAGCCGAAATCAACTGGAAGCGGCCGCGGCAACTGCGCGCAGTAACGACCTCCCCGCGTACTCGGCGCTCCAAGTCCAGTACAACCTCTACGACCGCGCAGGCCACGAAACGGAAACCGCAGCCATTGCTGCCGAGCACGGCAACGTTGTGGTGACCTACTTCAGCCTCGCCTCGGGCTTTCTCACCGGCAAGTACCGCGCCACCAGCGACCTCACTGGAAGTGCTCGTGGCGAAGACCTGGAGGGCTACTTCGATGTTCGAGGGTTGAAGATTCTCGCGACGCTTGACCAGGTCGCCGAGGAAACCCAGTCGTCGCCGGCCGAGGTCGCCCTCGCCTGGCTGCGTCAACAGCCGGGCATCACCGCCCCCATCGCCAGCGCCACCAGCGAACACCAGCTAGCCAGTCTGGGGCGAGCGACCCGACTGAGCCTTTCAGACTCCCACCTGGCAATGCTCGACCTCGCCAGCGGAATATCCTGAGCAACTGTCACAAGCGCGCCTCCTTCCGGGGCTTGTGAGCAGGCCTTGGCAACCACTATCAGGAGAAGCATTCTCAAATGATGAAAGCTCCGCCATGCCCTCGGTCGACGCTCCGCTCCACGCTCCTGTCAGTGACCTCTATCAGCACCATCACGGCTGGCTGCAGGGCACGCTGCGCCGGCGCCTGGGCTGCCACGAACAGGCGGCGGACCTGGCCCAGGACACTTTCACTCGCCTGCTCGATTCACGCCGTGTGCTGGAGGCTCGCGAGCCGCGAGCCTATCTCGCCACGGTGGCCAAGGGGCAGATGATCAACTGGTTCCAGCGCCAGTCGCTGGAGCGCGCCTACCTCGAAGCCCTCGCCAGCATCCCCGAAGAGCTCGCACCCTCGCCGGAACAGCGCTACCTGGTGCTGGAAACCCTGCACGAGATCGACACCCTGCTCCCGCACCTGCCCGACCCGGTGCGCCAGGCCTTCCTGCTGGCGCAGGTCGAGGGGCTATCGCCAAGCGCCTGGGCGTATCCCTGGGATCGTGCCGAGCGCCTGATGGGGCATCTCGGCAGCCTGCCGCCCGCACTGGCCATGCCAACCCTGGGCCGTGAACGCCAGCTCGACCGCCGCCGGGCACTCAAGCAGCTTGCCCTGCTGTTGGCAAATGGCTGCTGCCCGATGGCAGCCTGCTGACGCTCAACACCGACAGTGCCGTGGACATCGCCTTCACCCCGCGCCGCGCCTGGTGCACCTGCTGCGGGGGAGATCTTCCTCGATGCGCGCGTGGACAGCCGGCCTTTCCTGGTCACGACCCGCGAAGCGCGCTTCAATGTGCGCCAGGACCAAGGGGCGACCCGCGTTGCCGTTGTCGAGGGCCGCGTCGAAGTAGTGTCGTCGCACGGAGCCGGCCAAGGGCTGGGCGCCGGGGACTCCGTGCTGCTGTCAGCACTGGGCATCACCTCGGTCGCCCCCTCGCCGGCCCCGGACGCCTGGACCCACGGCATGCTGATGGCCGACCGCATGCCCTTGCAGACGCTGCTGGTGGCGTCGCTGGTTTCCGGCGTGGTGGTCTACACGCCGTTCATGCGCAAGCTGGACTTCGCCACCGTGCGCTCCCAGCGCAGCTCGCGGCCGAAGTGGCTGGACCTGCACAACGTGCTGGGCATCGTCACCCTCGCCTGGGTGCTGGTGGTCGGCGTCACCGGGGTGATCAACACCCTGGCGCTGCCGATCCTGATGCTCTGGCAAGGTGGCCAGCTGGCGGAAATGACCGCGCCCCACAAGGACGCGCCGCCGCTGGAAAGCCTCGGCTCGCAGCACAAGGCCATCGATACCGCCCGCAAGGCCGCGCCGGACATGGAGGTCAGCTTCGTCGGCTTCCCCGGCACGCAGTTCAGCAGCAAGCAACACTACGCCGTGTTCATGCGCGGCAACACGCCGTTCACCGAACGCCTGCTCAAGCCCGCGCTGGTGGATGCCGAAACCGGCGAACTGACCGACATGCGCGAGATGCCGCTGTACGTGAAGACGCTGCTGTCCCAGCCGCTGCACTTCGGTGACTACGGCGGCATGCCGCTGAAGATCGTCTGGGCGCTGCTGGATATCGTCAGCATCGTCATCCTCGCCAGCGGCCTGTACCTTTGTCTTGGCCGACGCCGCACGCCCGTCGAGAAACGCCTGGCGGAACTGGATATGGGGTTTTCGACGTGCTGTCGTGGATTTCCCTTGGTGTTCCGCTGCTGCTGATCGTCTTTGTAGGGATGAGAGTGCCCCGCCGACCCAAGGAGACCCGCTGAAATGACCGCCATGCCACCCCAGGCGCCGACCCTGAACCTCCGCCCGCTGATGTTCGAGACTTTCGTCTGCACGGTGGCCGTGATGTCCTTCGTCGCGCTGATCGGCCCGGTGGCGCGCACCCTGGGACTGGCGCCCTGGCAGGCGGGCATGACGGTGACCGTCGGCGGCATCGCCTGGATGTTCATGGCCCGCGTCTGGGGCATCGCCAGCGACCGCCTGGGCCGCCGCCGCGTGCTGCTCGGCGGCCTGGCCGGCTTTGCGCTGACCTACGCCCTGCTCTGCGCCTTCATGGCGCTGGCGCTGAACACCTCGATGTCACCGCTGCCGGCATTCATCGGCATCGTTGCACTGCGCGGACTGGCGGGCGGTTTCTACGCCGCCGTGCCGGCCTGCTCGGCGGCACTGGTGGCTGACCATGTCAGCGCCGACAAGCGCGCTTCCGCCATGGCCGGGCTCGGCGCGGCGAGCGCCGTGGGCATGGTGGTCGGCCCGAGCTTCGCCGGCCTGCTGGCCATGCTCGGTCTGGCCCTGCCGCTGCTGCTCACCTGCCTGCTGCCGCTGCTGGCCCTGGCCGTGCTGTGGAAATGGCTGCCCGACAGCCAGCGCCTCAGCGAACGCAAGGGCCCTGCCCTGGCAATCAGCGACCGGCGTCTGCGCCGCTCGCTGACCCTGGGCTTTATCGCCATGGTCTGCGTCACCGTCGCACAGATGACCGTCGGTTTCTTCGCCCTCGACCGCTTGCAACTGCCGCCCGCCGATGCCGCCCGCGTCGCCGGCATCGCCTTGACCTCGGTGGGGGTGGCGCTGATCTGCGCGCAGATGCTGGTACGCAAGCTGAACTGGGCACCGCTGCGGCTGATCGGCGTGGGCGGCGTGATTTCGGCACTGGGCTTTGCCTCGGTATGCATCGCCGTCGCACCGTGGATGCTCTACGCATCGTGCTTCGTCGCTGCTGCCGGCATGGGCTGGGTCTTCCCCGCCGTCTCGGCGCTCAACGCCAACGCCGTGGAAGCCGACGAACAGGGCGCCGCCGCCGGCAGCCTGGTCGCCGTGCACGGTCTGGGCATGATCACTGGCCCGCTGCTGGGCACCCTGCTGCACCAGGTCGATAGCCGCGCACCTTACCTGCTGATTGCCGTGCTGCTGGTCCTTGGCGTGGTCTGGACCGTGCTGCCGCGCAAGGGCGCCGTTGCATGACGATCGCCGCCGGCCTGCTGCCCTGGCTGCTGTTGCGGAAAAAGCGCCCTGCGCGGGTACCGGTCTGGTCGGGGATATGCTTCACCCTGCTGGTGAGTGTGGCCGTCGCCGCCTTGTGCGTCTTCCCGGTGTCACCGATGCCCAAGTCCAGCGGCCCTATCCGGTGGGCGTGCGTGACTTCGGGCTGATCGACCCCAGCCGCACCGGCCTGCTCGGCGTCCCCGCCGGCAAGGCTCAGCGGATAGCGCATTCGTGCGATGCAGGCGCAGTGGCGGGCGCTGGACAAAAATCCGATCGAGGATCGGCACGCGCGGGCGCCCATCGCGGACAGAGTCTGCTCCTGCAGGAGCCTCCATGAACGCACGTCCGCGACAGGGTTGGTCTGGCTCAGAAGGCCAGCATCGAATCACGCATGCCAGCAGCGATACCAGCCATCCTGCTCGGTCACTTTCAGCGGAGCCTGGTACAGCGCCGACAGGTTTTTGCTGGTGAGAATCTCCGCCTTCGGCCCGTCGGCCACGACCTTGCCGTTGGCGATCAGCACCACCCGTTCGATTTCCGGAATGATCTCGTCGAGGTGATGGGTCGTGATGATCATCGCGTGCTCCGGGCCGCAGAAGCGTCGAAGCAGGGTGAGCATCTGCAGGCTGGCGCCCATGTCCAGGCCATTGGCCGGCTCATCGAGGATCAGCGCACGGGGTTCGTGGATGAGCGCGCGGGCCAGCAGCAGGCGGCGCTTCTGCCCGGTCGACAGGCGCTGGAACATGCGTTCGGCGTAGCCGTCCATCTCCACCTGGGCCAGCATCTCGCGCGCCTTCTCCGCCTGTTCCGGCGTTGGCTGCAGGTGACCGTGGCTGCCGATGGCGCCGAAGAAACCGGAGATCACCACGTCCAGCGCCTGGGTGAAGGGTGTGTAGTCTTCCTGCAAGTCCTGGGAGACGAAGCCGATGCGGCTGCGCAGGTCCCACAGGGTGACGTTCTGCAGACCGAACAGGTTCAGCGAGCTGTCCGGGCGATCCACCGGGTAGAGTTCGCGGCTGATCAGTTTGAGCAGCGTGCTCTTGCCGGCGCCGTTGGGGCCGAGGATGGCGACCTTCTCGCCTTCGCCGATATGCAGGGAAAAACCATCGAGCACGCGGGTCTGCTGCTGGTAGGCGGTGACGTTGTTGAAGTCGATCATGGGGCGTTTCATATCCGGGCCTGGGGCAGCCGCTGACAGTAGGCTCCTTGGGCGAGCGACTCAAGCCCTGGTTGAATCGGAACTACGCTTTCCACACCTTCCACGACAGCGAGCGCGCGTCATGAACAAGCCGGAAACGCCCTCCCTGGACGACGACATCTGCGTCCACATCTTCTCCGTCTCGGCCACCATGGTCGGCGTGTGCCTGACCGTGATCGGGATCATACGGGTGATCCTCACCCTGCGCCGGGAAGACCTGATCATCGATGACATGGTGGCCGTCAACATGATGTTCTATGTGGTCTCGGCCTTCTGCTCCTACTGGAGCCTGCGCACCCACCGTACCCTGCGCGGCCGGCGGATGATGCACATCGCTGATGCAGTATTCCTGTTCGCGCTGGTGTTCACCGGTTTCAATGCCGGCTTCATCACCTGGGCGATGACCTCCACCCCGACACCCTGAAAAAAGGGTCACCCGCGGTGGCCCGAGAAGGGACTCCTGGACGCTTGCTCAGTCTGCCGGCGCCATCAGTTCGCTGAAGACCTGAAGGTGATGATCATCGTCGCCGAACTGACGCGCCACCATCCACAGGTGCTTGGCGTGGTGCGATAGCTGGTACTCCCAGGTCAGGCCGATGCCACCATGCAGCTGCACGCTTTCGTCGGCGATCAGGCGCGCGGCGCGGCTGACGATGTACTTCGCCGCGGCCAGCGCCCGGCTGCGCTCATCGCTGTCGGGCTCGTCCGCCATGCAGGCCGCGAGCAGCGCCATGGAGCTGGCCTGGTCCAGTTCGATTCGCATATCCACCATGCGGTGCTGCAGCGCCTGGAACTTGCCGATGACGCCGCCGAACTGCTGGCGGGTCTTGAGATAATCGAGCGTCAGCGCGCAGGCGGCTTCCATGCTGCCGACCGCTTCGGCGCACTGCGCCGCGACGGCCCGGCCTTGCTGGTAGCGCAACGCCGGCAGCGCCTCGCCCTCGAGGCCCAGCAGCGCGGCACGCGGGACGAAAACCTGATCCAGGTAAAGATCGCAGGCCATGCGCCCGTCGAGCGTGGGAAATTCGCGCCGGACGACGCCCGTGCTGGCCGGATCGACCAGGAACAGGCTGATGCCCTGCTCGTCCCGGGCGCCGCCAGCGGTGCGCGCGGACAGCAGGATCAACCCGGCGCTCTGGCCACCGAACACCACGCTCTTGCGCCCGTCCAGCAGCCAGCCGTCGGCAGTCGGGCTCGCGGTGCAGCAAACATCGTGCAACTGATAGTGGCTTTGCGGCTCCTCCAGGGCGACCGCCAGTTGCAACTCGCCTGCGGCCACACGAGTCAGCAGCTCATCACGCTGCGCGGCGCTGCCCAATTGCGCCAGCAGGCCGCCGCCGAAAATCACCGACTGCAGGTACGGCTCCAGGCACAGGCCACGACCAAGCTCGGCGCAGATCAGGCCCATTTCCACACCCTGGCCGCCGAAGCCGCCATGGGCCTCCTCGAACGGCACCGCGCACAGGCCCAGCTCGCCAAGCCGGGCCCAGAATGCCCGGCTGAAACCGCCAGGCTCGCGCCGATAGGCCTCGCGCTGCTCGAAAGCATAATGGTCACGAACCAGGCGGGCTGCGGTGTCCTGCAGCATCTGCTGCTCTTCGGTCAATTTGAAGTCCATGCGTTGGGCTCCTTACAGCTCGAGGATCATCTTGGCGATGATGTTCTTCTGGATTTCGTTGGAGCCGCCATAGATCGAAGCCTTGCGCGAATCCAGGTACTGGTAGGTGGCGGTGGCACTGTCGGCGCTGTGCAGCACCGGTTCCTGCGATGCCTCGAAGCCCAGCTCATCCTCCAGGAACGGCAGCGCATAGGTGCCCACCGCCTTGGTCAGCAGATAGACGATCTGCTGGCGCACCTCAGTGCCCTTGATCTTGAGGATCGAGCTTTCCGCACCGGGCACCCCGCCATCGCGGGCGGCTACCAGTGCGCGCAGGTTGCTCATATCAGCGGCCATCAGTTGCATCTCCACGGCAGCGACCTGAGCTCGGAACAGCGGGTCCTCGATCAGTGGCCGACCATTGCGCAACTCTTGTCCGGCCACCTGCTTGAGCTTGCGCAGCAACACCTTGGTCTGGTTGATGCCGCCGATGCTGGTGCGCTCGTGGGTGAGCAGGTACTTGGCGCAGGTCCAGCCTTCGTTTTCGCGGCCCACCAGGTTTTCCGCCGGCACGCGCACATTGTCGAAGAACACCTCGTTGACCTCGTGCTCGCCATCCAGGGTGATGATCGGCCGCACGGTGATGCCCGGCGTCTTCATATCGACCAGCAGGAAACTGATGCCGCGTTGCTGCGCGGCATCCGGGTCGGTGCGCACCAGGCAGAACATCCAGTCGGCGTAATGCGCCAGGGTGGTCCAGATCTTCTGGCCGTTCACCACATAGTGGTCACCCTCACGCACCGCGCGGGTCTTCAGCGATGCCAGGTCGGAGCCTGCCCCCGGCTCGGAATAGCCCTGGCACCACCAGTCGGAACTGTCGAGGATGCGCGGCAGAAAACGCGCCTTCTGCTCGGGCGTGCCGAACCTGATCAGCACCGGCGCCACCATCTTCACCCCGAAGGCAACCACTCGCGGCGCCCCGGCGGCGAAGCACTCCTCCTCGAAGATATGCTTCTCCACAGCACTCCAGCCGGGGCCGCCGTACTCGGCCGGCCAGCCAGGCGCGAGCCAGCCACGTGCGTTCAGTTTGCGCATCCACAGCACCTGGTCCTGCTTGCTCAGGCGCTTGCCCTGGAGGATGCGGCTCGCCAGCCGCTCGGGCAGCTCGGCACGCAGGAAGGCACGCGCCTCCTCGCGGAAAGCCTGTTCTTCAGGCGTGAAATGGATATCCATCAGCGAACTCCTGGCAGGGGCTCGCCCGCTTGGGGCGGCCCGTGCGGGTCATTGGTCGAAGACGATCACCGAGCGCGCCAGCTCGCCGCGCCGCAATTCGTCGAAGGCGTCGTTGATCTGCTCCAGGCGGATACGCTGGGAGATCATTTCGTCGAGCTTGAGGCGGCCGGCCATGTAGAAATCCACCAGCGTCGGCATGTCCACCGGGAAACGGTTGGAGCCCATCAGCGAACCCTGCAGCCGGCGCTCGTGGAGCAACTGATAGGGGTCGACCTCGATCTTCAGGCCGGGCTTGATCATGCCGATGATGGTGGCGGTGCCGCCGCGTGCCAGCATGGCGAAGGCCTGCTCGGCGGTCTGCTTGAGGCCGATGCACTCGAAGGAATGCTGGACCCCGCCACGGGTGAGCTCCTGCACCTGCTTCACCGCATCGCCCGATTTCGCGTTGACCACGTCGGTGGCGCCGAACTGGCGGGCCAGCTCAAGCTTGGAGTCGAGCATGTCGATGGCGATGATCCGCCCTGCCCCGGCCAGCGCCGCACCATTGATCGCAGCCAGGCCGATGCCGCCGCAGCCGATCACCGCGACCGTCTCGCCGGGCCGCACCTTGGCCGTATTGAACACCGCGCCGGTGCCGGTGGTGACAGCGCAGCCCAGCAGCGCAGCACGGTCCAGCGGCATGTCGCGGCGGATGGCCACGCAGGCGTTCTCATGTACCAGCATCTGCTCGGCGAAGGCCGACAGGTTGACAAACTGCGGCATCGGCTTCTGCACGTAGGTCAGACGCGACTCCTCGTCCTTGCCGCGCTTTGTTTCCGGCGAAACACAGCGCGACAGGTGACCCGTCACGCAGTGTTCGCAATGGCCGCAGAAGACCGTTAGACAGGTCACGACATGGTCGCCGGGCTTGACAGTGCGGACCTCCGCACCGACCTGCTCGACGATACCGGCCGCCTCGTGGCCGAGCACCAGCGGGCCCGGATACGGATAGGACCCGTCGATCACGTGCAGGTCGGAATGACAGACGCCGACGGCGACGGTGCGGATCAAGACCTCGCGTGGCCCCGGCTTGCTGATACCGACTTCCTCGATGCTCAGCGGCGCGCCGACCTGATGGAATACAGCTGCTTTCATGATGTTCGTTCTCGAGTAGGGGAAATCGACAGCGGTGAATCGCAGCGGTCAGCCCGCGCGATAAACCGCCCTGGCGTGGCTGAAAGTGCGGAAGCCGTCGATGCCGTGATAGGCACCCATGCCACTGGGGCCGACGCCGCCGAAGGGCAGGCTTTCCAGGCCGGCGTGGTGCATCACCTCGTTGAGCGTCACGCCACCGGAGCAGGTGCGCTCGAGCACCTGGCGCTCCTCGTCGGCATCGCTGCCGAACCAGTACAGGCCGAGCGGGCGCGGGCGCGCGTTGATGCAGGCAATGACCTCGGCGAAGTCGCGGTAGGGCCTGATCGGCAGCAGCGGGCCGAATATCTCGTCCTGCATGACCTGCAATCGATCATCCGGATTGCGCAGCAGGGTCGGGGCGATCAGGCGGCGCGCAGGATCGAGCACTTCACCGGCCGGGTTCAGCTCGACCACGTCGACGCCTGCGGCACGCGCCTCCTCCAGATACCCTTGCAGGCGCTGATAGTGGCGGTCGTTAAGGATCGCGGTGTACTCGGGGTTGCCGGCCAGGGTGGGGAACACCTTGCCTACTAACGCACGGGCGATCTCGACGAAAGCATCCATCGACTCTTCGGGGACGAATACATAGTCCGGTGCGACGCACAGCTGGCCGGCGTTCATCAGCTTGCCGACGATGATCTTGCTCACCGCGGTCTTCAGGTCCGCCGAACGGGAAATGATGGTCGGCGACTTGCCGCCCAGCTCCAGGGTCACCGGAACCAGGTTTTCGGCCGCGGCCCGAAGCACGTGGCGGCCGATGCTCGCTGCCCCGGTGAACATCAGGTGGTCGAAGGGTTGCCGGCAGAATGCCTGGCCGACTTCCGCGGGGCCGGTGACGACCGCCACTTCGTCCTGGGCGTAGGCCTCACCGATCATCTGCGCAATCAGCGTCGAAGTCTGTGGGTTGAATTCCGACGGTTTGATCATTACCCGGTTGCCCGCCGCCAGAGCGCCGGCGAGGCCCTTGAAGACCATGTTGGCCGGTACGTTCCAGGCGGTGACGATACCTACCACGCCCAACGGCTGGTATTCCACCCAGGCCTCGCCACGGGGTGCCGGGCGGCGCTCGGGCTGCATCCACCCGGCCAGTTCGGCGCGGGTCTGTTTGAGGGTCGCCAAGGGCGACAACACGTCGCTGTGCCGGGAGAAGGTCGGGCTGCGCTGGCCGAAGTCGGCATTGAGCGCTTCGATCAGGGGCTGCTCATAGCGCACCAGCAGCTCGATGGCGCGGTCGATCAGTTCGCCGCGCTGTTCGGCACTCGGCGGCGCGCTGGCCCGGCTCGCGGCGCGCTGGCGCTCCAGCAAGGCGCGAATCGCGGCCTCGTCCAGGTACTCGTGGGTGCTCATTGCAGAAGCTCCTGTTGTGCATGATCGGGCGGCATCCGCCGCCGGGGAGTGGCTGCAATGGTTGAGGTTTCGTCTGTAGGAACACGCCACCCGGATCAGGTGGCGTTCCATTCAGGCCAGCAGGCCCCGAGCCTTGGCGCAAGCGATGGCCTGGGTGCGCCGGGTGGCGCCGAGCTTCGCATTGATATTCTTGGCGTGATACTTGACGGTGTTCACCGAGAGGAAGAGCGCGTCGGCGATTTCCTGGTTCGACAGCCCCTCGGCCAGCAGCTCGAGCACCGCCACCTCCCGCACAGTGAGCTCTTCCTGGTAGCCGCAAGCGTCCGCTCCTTCGCCTTCGTCCGCAGCACCACACTGCCGAAGGAACGCCAGCACCTCGGTCTGCAACTGAAGGAAGCCAGCCAGCCGGCAGTGTTCGGCGAGCACCTGTAGCCGCGCCCGCGATTGCTCCCGAAGCCCCAGATTGTGCTCCGCCATCGCCGCAAACCACTGGACATGGTGAGGCAGGGTTGGCGGCAGCATGATGGAGAAGACGCTTCCTAACGGATACTCGAGCGCCAGTCGGCGGGCGGCTTCCAGCGCCGCCCGCCAGTCCTGTGAATGGGCCAGCAGCTTCAACTGTTGAAGCGCCAGGGCCGCCTGGTACAGACCTTCATCGATCCGCCCACAGTGCATCGCGCGCTCGCCACGCTGGATCTGCGCCTGCGCCAACGCCAGATCTGCGTGCCGCCCCGCTACCTCGGCCAGCCCCAGGTAGCCGTACAGCACAAAGGGCGCCGAGCAATCGCGAAGGTAGGGCTGAGCGGCCAGCAGCACGGCCTCGCTCTCATGCAGTCGCCCCTGCTGCTGCAGCAGGTCGGCCCTGGTGATCATCAGTCGCCCGAGCACCGGGTCGCGCTCGAGCCCGGTGGCGGCGCGGCTGGCCAGGCAATCCTGGAGCAGCAGGTCCGCCAGCGCAGCCTCATCGGCGAGCATCAAGGCACGCAGGCGCTCGCCCTGGAACAGCGCCTCGCTGTCCTGGCAACCTTGCCGCCGCGCCTGCTCCAGGGCAGCGCGCCACAGCAATTGCGCTTCATCGCCACGTTCGCTGGCCAGCAGGATCCGCCCCAGGGTGAACTGGCACAGCAACTGCGAGAGGCATTCCCTGGGCGCCGAGCCCAGATGCCCAAGGGCTTCGCGACAATGCTGTTCGGCCTCCAGCAACTCACCACGAAACGCCAGAGCACTGCCCTTGAGGGCCTGCCAATGGGCGAGCAACAGCTGATTGCCCGCTGTATTGGCGGCCGGCAGAAAGCGCGAAAGCCCCTGGAGACCACGCTCTGCCTCACTGACCCGGCCACTGAGCAACAGGGCCAGCGTGCTCAGATAGATCAGCCGGGGCGTGCCTTCCATCAGGTGGGAAGGTAATTGCCGATGCCAGTCCAGCACACGCCGCAGATGCAGGTCAGCGAGTTGCCAGCTCGGCTTCAGGCGCTCGATGTAGCTGGCCGCAACTTCCGGCTGGTGCACGTGCAGGGCCTGATCGATGGCGTCATGCAGGTGGCCGGCGAGGCTCAGCAGGCGGCAGGCGTGCAAGCGCAGTCGGGTCAGCTCCGGCGCGGCAATGCCATCCTGCAGCGTGGCCGCCACCAGCGGGTGCACGCGGTACCAACCAGCATCCCGCGCGACCGGCTGGATGAAGACCTGCTGCCGCAGCAGGCGATGGAGGACCTGATCGCCTGCGTTGCCATCCCAGAGCTGGGCGCAGAGATCAACGGAGAAGCGCGGCAGATTGCACAGCCCGACGAACAGACGACGCTCCTCATCGCTCATGCGCCCGAGCAACTCGCGTTCCAGATAGTCTCGCAGCAATGCCCAGCCCTGCTGCTGGCCCGCCAGCAAAAGACGCGCACCACTCCACCAGTCGCCGCTTTGCACGCCGATTTCTTCGCGTCGAGCATCCGCGATATCGCCGCCAATTCGAGCGCTGATCGCGGCGTACTCACTACGCGTCATGCCGAGCGTGTCGGTACCCAGTTCGAACAGTTCGCCCTTGAGCAGCAGCGACGGCAGATCCCACGCCGGCCGTTGCCGACAACTGACGATCAGGCGTACGCGGCTCTCCGGCAGGTGGAGCAGATGCTCGATCCAGGTGTTCACCTCGATGGACAGGTTACCTGGAAGATCATCAAGCACCAGTTGCAGAATGCGCTCGCCTTGGCCGATCTGGTGCAGTAGTACCTGCGGAGGGAGCAGCGGCGATAGACCGTAGCCGGCCGCAACGCGGGCACAGAGCTCCGTCAGGGACATCGGCTCCCCCCAGCAGGCCAGCCAGAGCAGTTCGGTGCCGGATGGCGCATCGGCAAGACTCTCGGCCAGCAGGATGCTCTTTCCATAGCCCGCCGGGGCGCACAGCAGGGTCAGGCGTTGACGGCTGCCACGTACTGCAGTGGCCAGCCGCGGACGCGGCACATGGTGCTCCGGCAGTCGCGGAATTCTGGCAAGAGGCGCTTGCGCGCGGCTCGAACTGACACCCAGACCTTGCATGATGAGCCTCGATCCACGGCGTTTCAGGGACAGCGGCCGGCGCAGACGCACGGCGATCCGCTGAGTCGGAAACGATGCTGCAAAACACCGAGGGAAAAGGCACCCCCCACGTCAGGTGGCGTCGAGGCAAGAGTGGCCCGTGAGAGAGTTCACGATGAAAGAAGCCGGGGCAGGAGCCGTGCCCCGGCAGAAGAGCGGCGCTGGACCACCCACACGCCGCCTTCAAGCGCCTTGCTTCAGCGGATACCGGCGTTGCGCAGGGCCGCGGGAGTGAAGTCGTTCATACTGTAGTTCTGGTCGTACTGGGTAGCCTTCTTCGATTCGTTGGTCATGCCGAACACCAGGTAGCGGCCAGCGATCAGGTCGTACAGGGCCTGGGCGGCGTACAGGCTGATGCCATGCTGGTAGTCGTTGACCTGGTAACCCTCACCCACGCGCCACAGCTGGCCGCGACCGTCGTAGTGATCCACTTCCAGCAGGGACCAGGTGTCCTCGTCGAAGTACATATGGCGCTTGGCATAGATGTGGCGCTGGCCGGGCTTGAGCGTGCCCTCCACTTCCCAGACCCGGTGAAGCTCGTACCGCGTCAGGTCCTGGTTGATGTGGCCGGGCTTGAGAATGTCGGCGTACTTCACCTGAGGCGACCACAACTTGTAGTTGTTGTACGGCACGTACATCTCGCGCTTGCCGATCAGCTTCCACTGGTAGCGATCCGGCGAGCCGTTGTACATGTCGGCATTATCGGCTGTCCGCAGGCCGTCGGCGGCCGTACCCGGGCCGTCGTAGGCTACCTGCGGAGCGCGGCGCACGCGGCGCTGGCCGGCGTTGTAGGACCAGGCGCTGCGCGGTTCCTTGACCTGATCGGTGGTTTCATAGACCAGCAGCACGTTGCCGGCCATGCGCGACGGCGCGGTCACTTCCTGGCGCAGCAGGAACAGGTAATCGCCCACCTTTTTCGGATCGAAATCCTTCATCAGGGAAGGTACGCCGACATTCTGCTGCAGCGACACGATGGTGTAATCGCCATTGACCTGGGGAGTGGCCTGGGCAATCTGCTGGGTGTAGTTGGTACCGCGATAACGGGTCTCGTGGTTCCACACCACCTCCACACCACTCTTTGGAATGGGGAACGGGTAGTAGCGCCCACTGACATTGGCGATACCGTCGCCACCGCTGACCAGTTCGGCGCTGGCTGCGCTCTTCTTCGCCGCCTCGTACACCGATTCGGGAGAAGAAGCACTGCGACGGGTCGGATACACCGGGATCTTGTAGGTATCCGGATAGCGCTTGAACATCGCCAGCTGACCGGGGGTGAGCTTGTCCTTGTACTGATCGACGTTGGCAGGGGTGATGACGAACAGCGGCTTGTCGCTGGCATAGGGATTGCCCAGGAAACCGTTGCCATCCACCGGAGCGGCGCCAGGCTTCAGGCCACCGGTCCAGGCGGGAATGCTGCCGTCGGCGTTACCGGTCTTTTCGCCACCCAGTGGAGTCAGGCTGGTACCGAGCTTGGCGACTTCCTCGGGAGAAATGGCCGCCATCACACCGGTGGCCAGCAGGGACAGCGCCAGGGCGCCGGTTTGCAGGAATACGATCTTTTTCATGCGAGTTTCTGCCTGTGCTCAATCAGAAGTTCACGCCGAAACTGAGCGAGACGAAGTCCCGGTCGGTCAGGGTGTTGTATTCGCCATCGAAGTAGTTCGTGTAACTGAGGCTGGCGGTGTAGGTATTCAGGTAGTCGGCATCCAGGCCGAGGCTGATGGCCTTGGCACCTTCCTCGAAGTTCGGGCCGCGACCTTCGACGTCGTGGGACCAGGCCAGGTTGGGCTTAAGGTTCACCCCGGCGAATACGTCCGGGTAATCGAGCATGCCGCGCAGGCGATACCCCCAAGAGTTGGCAGAGTAGAAGCCGTGGCTATTGCATTTCTGCGCCGGGTTGCTGGCATTGGCCTGCCCCACCGCGGTGCCGGCACAGGTCGTTGCGCCCGCGGCAGTCGGCAGGATGCCGGAGCCGAATGCCGGGTTGCGGCCGAAGCGGATGTCGGTGCCATCCGAGTCGCCCAGACCGTTGATGCGGTTGTAGCCGACCTCGCCGATCAGGGTCAGGCGCTCGGCCCCCATCACCTGGTCGATGAACTGAGTGGCGGTGACCTGGGCCTGCAGCACCGGCATGCGTTTGTAGCCATTGATCACGCCCCCACCGGGAATACCGCTGACGTATCCAGTGGTGACCAGGGGGTTGAGGCTGGGGGTGCCTGGAATGTTGGTGGTGGCGCTGAGCAGGTCAGGGGTGCTGATCTGCAGCGGCATGTTCGGTCGGTAGCTGACCTCACCACCGAGGGACGTCCCGGCGATATTGGTCTGGAAGCTCACGCCGTAAAGGCGGATGTCTTCCGGATAGTCGATGAAGTAGCCAGCATTGCGCGGCACATTCAGCGCACTGGGCGGACTACCGGCTCCGGTGGTGCGAATGGTGCTGAGGAAAGGGTTGCGGCTGTGGTAGTTCATGGCGTAGGCCGCCAGCTCGGTATCGTTCCAGTCTGGAATGAACCAGCGCAGCGCCAGGCCGAACTGCCCGCTGTCGCGCGCGTCGTTGTCCTTCTGCCGGGGGATGTAGACGTCGTCCAGGCCCTGGGCGATCGCCAGGGCACCGCCGGTATTCTTCGCCACACCCGGCGCCAGGTCCTGGCCGGAGACCACGAGGCGGTCGTTGCAGCCCTTGGGGATGCCGTCGGTGCCGAAGAAGGTGCCGCAGTTGTCGGTCACCGTCTTGTCCCATTCGAGCTGGTAGAAGGCCTCGGCGTTGACGTTCTCCATCAACCCCTGGGAGAGGTAGAACATGTTGACCGGCACCAGGCCTTCCTTGATCTCCGACCCGGGGCGGCGCAACGCGGCGACGTCGATCGGGTTGATCGAGTTGATGCCGTTCTGGATGAAGGTGCTCTCGCCCCAGCTCACCACCTGCTTGCCCAGGCGCACGTTGCCCGGCAGGTCGCCGAGCTGGTAGTTGTGGTAGAGGAAACTGTCGAGGAACATCGCGCCGGACGACTTGGCCGCACGGTCACGCCCATGGTCATCGATGTCGTAGTAATGCTGGTTGCCGTCCTTGAGCTCGGAGTCATACCAGTACTTGCCGCGGACGAAGGCGCCGCTGTCGCCGTACTTCAGCTCCAGGTCGTGCAGGCCCTTGAAGATGGTCGAGAAGTTCTCGCCGCTCTTGAAGTTCAGGCGACCGTCATCCACGGTGCGCGACGACGACTTGCCGCCCTTCACGCCCACGGAGTTGAAGTTGGAGATGAACTGTTTGTCGGGGGACTGCGTGGACCAACTGCCCCCGATGGACAGCGAGGAGTCGAACTTGCCTTCGATCTCCCCAATGTTGAAATCGACGGCCTTGGCTTGCGAGCCGACGCCCAGGGCGACGGCGGCAGCCAGCAGGTGCGGCTGAAAAACTCCGCGTTTTCTTATTGTTCTCATGCGGCGCTCCGAAAGCGGATCAGTGTTGGGAGAGCTGATGCTATCGAGGCATTCGCGGGGGCCAATTCACCCGATCGGGTAATTCTTTGAGTCCCTTTTCGGCGGCGGCCATCGCGTTCTCTCCACACTTGGGAAAGTGCGTTACCAAGAGTGACAGGCTGCGCGAAAAGCCTTGTGCCAGAGGCCTTTCACGAACCTTGCCGTAACCCCGAAAATGCCAGCGCCCCGCCGGTTGGCCGGCGGGGCGCTGGGTATCACGGGGAACAGTAGCCGTCAGGTTCTGCCGGGTATCTTGCCCTTCCAGATGGTAAAGATGCCAGTGGCTCGCAACACCGTGCGCTCCCCCACTTTCAGCAGACAATCGGCGTTGGCGAAACTGCCGCCGAACTTGAGTATCTGCACGTGAGCCTCCAGCCAGTCACCTTCACGCACCGCGCCAAGGTAGTCGAGGTTCAGGCTGACCGTGATCGGCGGCACCTCGAGGCCATATTCACGCTTGAACACCACGCCAAAGGCGGTATCGGCCAGCGTGGCGAGGAAGCCGCCGTGGACGATGCGCACGGAGTTGAGCAGGTGACCGCCAATCCGCACGCCGAGCAGGGGCAGCTCGTCGTGCAGATAGAACCCCCCACAGAAGCGTACGAACCCGGGCGGAGTCGGCAGGGCCGAGAAACTTCCGGGCGCTGGCTGCGCCCCCCCATCGGTCGTCATCATCAGTTCACCGCCCGGCTCTTGCCCACCCAGAACGGCTCGCGCAGTTCGCGCTTGAGAATCTTGCCGGCACCGGTGAGCGGCAGTGTTTCACGGAACTCCATCGATTTCGGGCACTTGTAGCTGGCGATATATTCGCGGCAGTATCCGCGCAGCTCGTCCTCGCTGACCTGTGCGCCGGGCTTGCGCACCACGATGGCATGCACCGCTTCGCCCCACTGCTCGTGCGGTACGCCGATCACCGCGCACATCAGCACCGCCGGATGGCGGGCGATGATGTTCTCGACTTCGGCGGAATAGACGTTCTCGCCACCGCTGACAATCATGTCCTTGAGGCGGTCGACGATGAACAGGTAGCCCTGCTCGTCCATATAGGCGCCATCGCCGGTGAACAGCCAGCCATCGCGCAGGGCCTTGGCGGTTTCCTCCGGCTTGTTCCAGTAGCCGGCCATGATGTTCGGACCGCGGACAATGATTTCACCGACAGTTCCGCGCGGCACCTCGACGCCGGACTCGTCGACGATCATCACGTTGACTCCCAGGCCGCCACGCCCGACGGAGCGGATCAGGCCACTTTCGCGTGCCTCCGGCCCATGGTTCTGCGGCGGATTGGTGGAGACGATCGGGCACGCTTCGGTAAGGCCGTAGGAATGCGACAACTGCAGGTGCGGCAGTTTTGCCAGTACCTGCTCGATCATCTCCCCGGCGGTCGGAGAGGCGCCATAAGTGAGGCGCTGCATCGAGCTCAAATCGTACCGGTCGAACTCCGGATGCGCCAGCAGGCCGAGAATCATGGTCGGCACCAGAATGCTGTCGGTCACACCCTCTTGCGAGATGGCTTTGAGCACTGCCGTGGCATCGAAGGTCGGCTGAATCACATGCGAGCCGCCAGCGATGAAACCCGACACCACACGGGCCAGACCGGCGATGTGAAACAACGGCATCACGTGCAGATCGCGCTGTTCGGCGCTCTGGTGGATTTCCGCCATACGCTGGATGCAGGCGGACCACAGGTTCAGGTGGGTCTGCATCACCCCCTTGGGGAAGCCGGTGGTGCCGCCGGTGTACATGATGCAGGCGAGGTCTTCGCCGCCACGGCCCGCATCCGCCACGGGGCTGGCTTCGGCGAGCAGGGTCTCGTAATCGAGCAGGCCGGCCGGTGCCTGTTTCTCGCCAGCGTAGATCAGCGTCAGCGGGCCACGAACCTGGCGGCGAATCTCCTCCACCATCGGCAGGAAGTAGTCATCCACCAGCAGGAAGCGGGTGTGGCAATCGTCCAGGGAGTAGGCGATCTCCGGCACGGCCCAGCGGATGTTGATGGGGTTGAGTACGCCACCGCCCCACCAGGTGCCCTGCATGTACTCCAGGTAGCGGTCCGAGTTCAGCGCCAGCATGCTGACCCGGTCGCCAGGTACCATGCCCAGCTGTTGCAGCGCGCCGGCCAGGCGCGCGACGCGCTCGCCGAATTCGCGGAAGGTACGGCGACGGGCGCCGAACAGGGTGACGATCTTGTCAGGCGTTTGCTGCAGCGAACGCTGCAGACCTTGCGTCAGATACATGGTGAGAGTCCTTGGAATTGTTGTTATCGGACCCGCGCGCTCAACTGGCGCAGCGGGCCATCTCCTGTTCCTGCAGTTCGCGCCAGGCGATCTTGCCGGTGGCGTTCTTCGGCAGGCTGTCGACGATCTGCACCACTCGCGGCGCCTTGTAGACCGCCATGTGCTCGCGACACCAGGCGAGCAGCTCGTCGCTGCCCAGGAGGGAACCGGGCTTGAGGGTGACGACGGCCTTCACCGTTTCCCCGCGATGCGGGTCGGGAGCAGCGATCACGCAAGCCTCGGAAATCGCCGGATGCGTATGCAGCATCGCTTCGATTTCCGCCGGCCAGACCTTGAAGCCCGACGCATTGATCATTCGCTTGAGGCGGTCGCGCATGAACAGGTAACCGTCCTCGTCCATGCTTGCCAGGTCGCCCGTGCGCAGGAAGCGCTTGCCGTCGATGACGATGAAGGTATCGGCGTTGGCCCTGGGGTTGTTCCAGTAGCCGAGCATGATCTGCGCGGCATGCGCGACGATCTCGCCGACGTCGCCCTGGCGCACCGGCTGCAGTGTTTCCGGATCGAGCAGGCGCAGGTCCACGCCATAGGTCGGAATACCCAGGCAACCGCGCTTGGGCCTGAACAACGGATTGGTGCAGAGGAACGAGGCGGTCTCGGTCAGGCCGTAGCCTTCGATGTAGTCCAGGCCGTAGCGATTCTTCAGCAGGTCATTGATGTGCTGCGGTGTCGCCGCCCCGCCGCCGGTGATGATTGCCAGGCTCGACAGGTCGCGCTGCTCGATGCCCGGCAGGGCAAAGAAGTCCACCAGCATGGTGGGCAGCGCCGCCCAGAAGGTCACCCCATGGCGCTCGATCAGCGTGGCAGCGGTCTCGCGGTCCCAGCGCGGCATCAGCACGATGGTGGCGCCATTGAAGATCGCCGCGTTGACGTTGGTCTGCAGGCCCAGCAGGTGGAACAGCGGGGCCACCGCGAGGAACACCGAGGAAGCATTGGTGGGCCGCCAGAGGCTCCCCCCGACGAACGAGGTGCTGACGGTGCGGTGCGTGTGCACGCACGCCTTGGGTTTGCCGGTGGTGCCCGAGGTGTAGGGCAGCATGCACAGATCATCCGGCCCGGCCCGGTGTGGCGCCGGCGCGTGCTCCTGGGCCAGGGCGGCCGTCCAGCGCTCGCCACCGGCGAACAGGGACTCGGTCGATGACGGCCGACGCACCCAGTCCGGCACAGCCAGGCCCGCATCATCCTCGCCCAACGCATCGCCGTAGGCATGCACGATCACATGGCGCAGCGAGGTGCGCCCGATCAGCGGCGCGACCTGCTCCACCAGCTCTTCGGCGACGAAGGCTGCCACGGCGCCGCTGTCGCTGACGATATGCTCCATTTCGTCGAGCCGGAGCATGGCATTGGCCGGCACCAGCACGGCATCGGCGCGCAGGATGGCGAAGTACGCGGCAATGTACTGCGGGCAGTTCTGGCTGAACACCACGACCCGGTCGCCGCGCTCCACCCCGCAGACGTTCTGCAGGTAGCCGGCCATCCGCTCGGCGTCACGCAGCAGTTCGGCGTAGCGATAGGCGGCGCCGAAGAACTGCACCGCGGTCTTGCCTGGGTAACGCCGGGCAGCTGTTTCCAGGTGCGAGAAGATACTCGTCTCGGGGATGTGCACCTGTCGCGTCGGAAGATTCGCGGCGTGGCGCGGGTCGACGCGTAGCGGTCCGGACGGGCGCTCGATCACCCCGGGCGCCGTTGGGCAGGGATGGCTGTAGGCCATGAAGAAAGCCTCCTATCGCGGGTTGTGGCCCGCTTGTTGGAATTATCGGTCAGAAGCGCGTATCGCCATCGAGCAACCGTCGGGCGATGGTGCGTCGCTGGATTTCCGAGGTGCCGTCGGGAATACGCATGGTGCGAGCGAAGCGGAAACCTTCCTCCAGGCGCAACTCGTTGGTCAGCCCCATGCCGCCGTGGATCTGCATGCAGCGGTCCATCACGCGGCACAATGCCTCGGTGGAGGACGCCTTGACGATGGAAACTTCCTTGGTCGCAGGCATGTCCTGATCAATCAGCCAGGCGCAATGGCTGACCATGCTCTTCACCGCATAGATGTCCATGGCGCACTCGGCCAGCATGGCCTGCACCATCTGGTGCTCGGCGATCGGCTTGCCGAAGGTCTTGCGGACCTTGGCGTAGTCCAGCGCCTGGTCCAGTGCCCAGCGCGCCAGTCCCAGACAGGACGCCGCCATGCTCAGGCGGCCGGCATTCACGCCATCCAGCGCCACGCTCAGCCCCTTGTCCTGTGGGCCGATGAGATGACTGTGCGGCACCCGTACATTGTCCAGGCTGACAATGCCGATATCTGCGCCCAGGTGCCCCATGGTTGGGATGACACTCGGCACGGAAAAACCGGGTGTATCGGTTGGCAGGAAGAAACCGCTGATGCCGCCCTTCCCTGCCTTGGCCTTCTCTTCGTCGGTGACGGCGAAAATCATCGCGTAGTCGGCATAAGGCGCGTTGGTAATCCACTGCTTGGTGCCGTTGATCACCCAATGGTCGCCATCGCGTACCGCACGGGTGCGCATGGCCATGACGTCGGAGCCGGCATCCGGCTCGCTCAGGCCGAAGCACATTGTCTTCTCGCCACTGGCGATGCCTGGCAGATAATCCGCCAGCACCTTCGGGTCCATATGCTTGAGCACCGGCGTCAAACCATTGGTGAAGGGCGATGGCAGGATCACCGTCTGGATCAGCTGTCGCGACGGGCCGACGTGGGCATTGAGACGCTCCTGGATGTAGACCGAGACCTGGGCGCCGAGCCCACCGCCACCCAGCGACTCATCGCCCAGCGCCGTGTAGAAGCCGGCCTCGGCGGACAACTGACGGACGCGGGCGCGTAGCGCCATCAGCTCCGGCGCGTAGCGGCCTTCTTCGGTGTACAACTTGCGTTCGTTGTGCAGCAGCACGGCATGCTGCTTCTCCAGCGGCTCGACTTCCTGCTGGATGAAGCGGATCAGGGCATCGCCAACCGCGACCCACTCATCGGGAATCGTGAAATCCATGGTGCGCTCCTCAGACCGGGTCCCAGCCAAACACGTTGCTCGACACTTCCAGCGGCAGGAAGGATGGCGTAAAAGCCGGCAGCAGATGCTCGGCCAACGACTCCGGCGTCCAGCCTTCGGCACGGTGCAGCGAGCGAATCGGCCGCGGCTGGCTCATCAGGAAGACTTCGTTCTTGCGCACGGTGAAGATCTGCCCGTTGACGCTGGCCGCTGCATCGCTGGCCAGGAAGGTGGCCATGGCGGCGATCGGCGCCGGCGTCATCGACTTGATCTTTTCCACCCGTGCGGCCTGGGCCGGATCAGCAGCGGGAATCGAGCCGACCATGCGGCTCCAGGCAAAGGGCGAGATGCAGTTCGAGCGCACGCCGTAGCGCGCGCCGTCCAGGGCGATGGACTTGGACAGACCGACGATCCCCAGCTTGGCCGCCGCGTAGTTGGCCTGGCCGACATTGCCGACCAGACCCGAAGTGGAGGTCATGTGCACGAAGGCGCCGGACTTCTGCTCACGGAAATGGGTGATGGCCGCGCGGCTCATGTAGAAGCTGCCGTACAGGTGCACCTTGATCACCGCATCGAACTCTTCCGGACTCATCTGATGGAAGATGCGGTCACGCAGGATACCGGCATTGTTCACCACCGCGTCGACTCGGCCGAAACTGTCCAGCGCCTGCTGAACGATACGCTGCGCGCTGTCCCATTCCGACACGCTGTCGCGGCTCAATACCGCCTCGCCACCCGCCGAGTGGATCGCGTCCACCACCTCGCGGCCGGGGTCTTCATCATCGGCAGCCCCGGTCACGCTGACACCAACGTCGTTGACCACCACGCGCGCGCCCTGCGCGGCCATCTGCAGCGCCATCTCGCGGCCGATGCCCCGGCCGGAACCGGTGACGATGACGACCTTGCCTTCCATCATCTGCGAACTCATCGATTGCTCCCTCGTATTCTTGTTCTGTGCGGCTCTCAGCGGAATGCGCTGAGGCCAGTGATCTCGCGGCCCTGGATCAGCGCCAGGATGCCGTTCATGCCGTCGGGCACCTGGAACATCCGGGCATCACGCCACATGCGCTCGATGCCCAGTTCCTCAGTGATGCCCATGCCGCCGTGCAGTTGCATCGCCAAGCCCAGCGCGCGCTCGCAGGCCTGGGTGGCGTAGCGCTTGGCCATGGCCGAGGTGCCGTTGGCGCGCTGGCCGCGGTCCATGGCGTCCAGCGCCTGGTAGCAGAGCAGGCGCGAGGTGACGATCAGGGTCTCCATGTCGGCCAGGTCCTGCTGCACCAGTTGGTGCGCGGCCAGCGGCTTGCCGAACTGCTCGCGTACGCGGGTGTACTCGACGCACATCTCGAAAGCCTTCTGCGCCAGGTGCACGCACATCAGGCCAATCAGCGGACGGTTGCCATTCCAGCCGACGGTGAGCGTCTTGGCCGCGTCGCCCGCCTCGCCGATCAGGTGGCTGCGCGGAATGCGCGTCTCCTCGAGGACCACCTCGCTCAAGTGCCCCTGCTGCAAGCCGGTGACACCGATTTCGCGCACCTCGACCTGCGACTGACTGCGGTCGACCAACGCGCGCTGGGCGATAGGCCGGCCGCGCTCGTCGTTGCCCAGGGTGCAAGAGACGTTGAGCACGTCGCACACCGAGGCGTTGGTGATCCAGATCTTGCGCCCCGTGATGTAGGCGTGTTCGCCCTCGACACGGATACGGGTCTTCACCGCATTGGAGTCGGAGCCGGCGTTCACTTCGGAGTTGGCGGTGCAGGCGATCTTGCGCCCGGCGATCAGGTCTGGCAGGTACTGCGCGGCAATCGCCTCCGGACAGCCGGAGTAGATGCGCGCCACGGTGCCTTCATGGGAGATCAGCGACAACGCGACGATGGCCGGCAGTTGTTCGAGGATCAGCCCGTAGTCGAGCATCTTCAGCCCACCGCCGCCGACTTCCACCGGCAGGCGCGGCGCGGTGATGCCCAACTCGGCCAGCGCGGCATAGATTTCCAGCATGGCCGCCTTGGGTAGCGGCTTATCCACGGGGTGACGAGAGAGCACCGGATCGATACGGTCGCGCACCATGCGCTTGGCCGCATCGATCATCATTTCCTGGGATTCGTTAGGCGCGAAATTCATCGTGGGAACTCGTTGACGGGCTCAGGCGCCGGTGTATTTCGGCGAGCGTTTTTCGGCGAAAGCCTTGCGGCCTTCGATACGGTCCTTGCTGTCGCGCAGCAGGCCCCAATGCAGGTTGGACTGGGCGACGAAATCGCGCGGCGCCATGTGGCTGGTTTCCACCGCCAGGCGCTTGATCGCCTGGACCGCCAGTGGGCCATTGGCGGCAATCCGCTCGGCCAGTTGCATGACCAGCGGCAGCAGGCCCTCCCGCGGCACGCAGTCGCTGATCAGGCCGATGCGCAAGGCTTCCTCCGCGCCGATGCGCTCGCCGGTCAGTGCCAACTTCATCGCGTGGGCGGAGGGTACCGCACGCATCAGGTACTGCACGCCACCCACCGCCGGAACGCTGGCCACCTTGGCTTCGGGCAGAGCGAAAGACGCTTCGTCGCTGGCAATGCGCAGGTCGCACTGCAGCGCCAGCTCCAGGCCGCCCCCCAGGCAATAGCCATGGATGGCGGCGATCATCGGTTTCCAGATTTCCAGGTCGCCGAGGTCGATCAGCCGTGTGTAGCCGCCCTCCTCGGCCTCCGCCGCGCGGCTCTTGAAGTAACCGCTGGCGAAGCCCGTGGACGGCGGCAGCGTCGCCTTGAGGTTGGCGCCGGTGCAGAACGCCTTGTCGCCGGCGCCGGTCAGAACGATGACGCGCACCTGGTCGTCATCCTGCGCGGTGTTCAGCGCCTTGCGCAGATGGCGCAGATCGCCGATGGTCAGGGCGTTCATGGATTCGGGCGCATCCAGGGTGATGAGCGCCACGTGGCCGATGATCTGGAACTGGATCGCCATGGCTTACGCGCTCGGACTGGACAGGGAACGGCCGCCACAGACGTACAGCGTCTGGCCGGTGATGTAGGACGCCTTCGGGTCGGCGAACATCAGTACCGCATGGGCGATATCCTCGGGCTTGCCGATGCGGCCCACGGGAATGGTCGCCATGATCTTCGCCCGTTGCTCGTCGGAGAGCGGTGCGAGGATCGGTGTGTCGATGGCGCCCGGAGCGATGGCATTGGCGGTGATGCCATGCTTGGCCAACTCGATCGCCAGGGTGCGCGTGAGGCTGATCACGCCACCCTTCGCCGCCGAGTAGTTGGCCTGGCCGAAGCCACCGAGCCAGGCGCGCGATGAGATATTGACGATGCGCCCGAAGCCCTGCTCGATCATCCCCGGCACGACGGCCTTGGCGCAGAGGAACTGCGACTTGAGATTGACATCCAGTACCAGGTCCCAGTCCGCCTCGCTCATGTTCACCAGGCGCTTGTCACGGGTGAGGCCGGCATTGTTCACCAGCAGGTCCGGCGCCTTCCAGCGCGCGGCGACCTGCGCCACGGCAGCGTTGACCTGCTCGGCGCTGGTCACGTCGACCTTCACGCCCATCAGGTTCTGCGCCTGGGCGCCCGCTTCCGCGACCAGTTTGTCCATGGCCTCGCTATTGAGATCGAACATGGCCACCGCATAACCGGCACTCAACAGTGCTCGGGTCAGGCCCAGGCCGATGCCCTGGGCGCCGCCGGTAACGATTGCAACTTGCTTGCTCATGGAAATTCCTCAAACACCCAGAATGTGTACGGCGGACGCCGCGTGATCGACGCCGGCGATGCCGCCGCCGGTGCATTGGGTCAGCGCCAGCTCGGCGCCATCGGCCTGGCGTTCGCCGGCACGCTGTTGCAGCTGCCAGACCGCCTCGACCATCTGTGCGACGCCGGTGGCGCCCAGTGGGTGGCCCTTGGCGAGCAGGCCGCCGGAGGGGTTCACCACTGTCTTGCCACCCAGGCTGGTGGCACCGCTTTTCAGCAGCTCGTGAGCCTCACCGCGGCCGCACAGACCCAGGGCGTTGTAGTAGATGAGTTCGGCGATGCTGAAGGCGTCGTGCAACTCGATGACATCGATATCGGCCGGCTTCACGCCCGCCTGCTGATAGGCCAGCGTGGCGGCGCGGGCGGTGATCTCGGCTGACAGGATGTCATCGTCCGGTTCCTCGGCACGGCCGGACTGGATCACCGAGGCCATCACCCGTACCGGGCGCGCCTGCTGCGGCTTGCGAGTGGTCAGCACCAGCGCTGCCGCGCCGTCCACCGCTGACGGGCAGCACTGCAGCAGCGTCAGCGGATCGAAGACCATCCGCGAGTTCATCACCTCATCGAGGGATACCTCGGTACGGGTCTGCGCGTAGGGATTGAGCGCACCATGGCGGCGGTTCTTCACCGCCACCTCGCCCAACACGTCGGCGCTCACGCCGAATTCGTGCAGGTAGCGGGTGGCGCGCATGGCGTAGATCGCCGGCAACGCCATGCCGGCACGGGCATAGAGCTCGGTCATGTAGTCGTTGCGCTGCAGCGGAATGGTCCCGCCGCCCAAGGCGGTGAGCTTCTCCACGCCGAACACCACCACAGTGTCGTAGATGCCCGCCTGCAGCGCATGGCAGGCCAGATGCACGCCAGTGGCACCGCTGGCGCAGGCGTTTTCGACGTTGTAGATCGGCAGGCCGGAAAGCCCGAGATCACGCAGCAGTACCTGGCCCAGGACCATGCCGCCGAAGACGTTGCACGCATAGAACGCCTGCGGCTCGTGCAGCTCGACGCCAGCGTCGGTCAGGGCCTGCAATACAGCCTGCTGGGTGAGGTCCTGCATGGAGGCGTTCGGACGGCCAAACGGCGTCATCGCCACGCCGGAAATGTAGACGGGCTTGTTCATGCGTCCTCCTGCGGACGGAAGGCATAGATCGGGCCGCTGTCGGACTCCACCAGGCACAGGCTCAGCGCTTCACCGATACGCGGCTGGCGCCCGGCGGGATAATCCAGGCGGGCGAACACCCGCAGGCCCTCGGGGAAGTCAGCCAGGCCGAGCGGCTGCGGCGGCTTGTTCGCCTTCGGGCTGAAATGCACGACGGTGAAGCTGTACAGGCGCGGCGTGGAATCCAGTTCAACCAGTTCGCCGCCCTCGCACAGTGGCGAGGTTTCCGGTAGCGGTGGAAAGTGCAGGCCAGCATGGCCGGCACGCCGGCTGGCGAGCAGAACCACACGGCCATCTCGCTCGCGCCAGGGTTGTTCGGCGACGCTGGGTGTCGCCTCGTGGTGTTCACTCATGGGAGCTCCTTGGCTTCAGACGCGTTCGAACACCGCGGCAAGCCCCTGCCCGCCGCCGATGCACATGGTTTCCAGGCCGTAACGGACTTTGCTGCGCTGCATCTCGTGGAGCAGCGAGGTCATGATGCGCAGGCCGGTGGCGCCGATCGGGTGGCCCAGGGAAATCCCGGAACCGTTGACATTGATGCGCGGATCGTCCTCGAGCTGCCATTCGCGCAGCACGGCGAGCACCTGGCCGGCGAAGGCCTCGTTGACCTCGATCAGGCCCATGTCCGCCATCTCGAGGTTCAGTCGCTTCAGCAGTTTGGCCACCGCCGGTACCGGACCGATGCCCATGCGCAGCGGGTGACAGCCGGCCGAGGCCCAGCCAGCGAAGCGCGCCATCGGGCGCAGGTCGTTCTGGATGACAAAGCGCTCGGACACCACCAGGCACCCCGCCGCCGCATCGTTCTGCTGGCTGGCACTACCGGCGGTGACGGTGCCACCTTTGATGATCGGGGATAGCTTGGCCAGCGCCTCGTAACTGGCGTCTTCGCGAATGCCCTCATCGCGCCTGACCACCAGTGGCTCCCCTCGACGCTGCGGCACTGCCACTGGCATCACCTCGGCATCGAAGCGGCCCTGGCTCCAGGCTGCGGCGGCTTTCTGGTGGCTGCCCACGGCCCACCGGTCGCAGGCTTCACGGCTGATGCCGTAGTCTCGCACCAGATTCTCGGCGGTTTCGACCGCACCGCCGGAGCACTCGCCGTAGCGGCTGACCGGTTGCGAATTGACCCGCCCGCGATCCAGGCGATCGTGCAGCTTCACGTCACCCAGCCGCGCGCCCCAGCGCATGCTGGTGCTGTAGTACTCGATATTGCTCATGCTCTCGACGCCGGCCACCAGCAGGCAGTCGGCAGCGCCGGTCTGAACCTGCATGGCGGCGTCTATCACTGCCTGCAGGCCGGAGCCGCAGCGACGATCCACGGTGTAGCCGGCTACCTCGTCCGGCAACCCCGCCAGTGACGCCGCGTAGCGCCCCATGCAGGGTGCCTCGCTGGACTGGTAGGACTGCGCGACTATCGCTTCGTCGACCTGCGCGGCATCGACGCCGGTGCGCCGCAGCACCTCCTGCAGGACCAGCGCGGCGAGGTTCGCCGCCGGCACGGAGGCCAGCGCACCGCCAAACTTGCCGATGGGCGTGCGCACGGGGGAAAGGATGTAGGCGTTGGACATGGCTGTCTCTTCTTGTCGATTCGGGTCGTGGGGATGCAAAGACGGTCAGGCACTCATGCCCAATCCGCCCTGGCGCAGGCGGTCGATCCGCTCGTCGGTCAGCCCCCAGTCGCGCAACGCGCTGAGCCCGCCCTCACCACGCGCCGGTGCGGGCTTCGGAACGGAATTGGGAGTGCCGAGGAAACGCGGCGCCGGCGCCGGCTGCACCACGCCATTGATCTGCATGAAGCTGCCTCGGGCTTGCGCATGAGGATGCTCGGCGGCCTCAGTGAACCCCAGCACCGGCGCCACGCAGGCATCGCTGTCGGCGAAAATCTCGCACCATTGTTCACGGGGCCGCTGGAGGAACGCCTGCATGAAGGCCTCGCGCAGGCGCGGCCAGCCTTGGCGATCATGCTGCGGCGGCAACTGGGCCGGATCGAGGCCAAGCTTGGCCAGCAGCTCCGCATAGAAGCGCGACTCCACTGGACCGATGGCCATGTAGCCCCCATCCAGGGTGCGATAGGTGTCGTACCAGGGCGCACCGCCATCCAGCAGATTACTGCCGCGCTCCTCGCGCCAGTTTCCGGAGGCCAGCAGCCCCCAGATCACCGAGCCAAGCTGGGCGGCGCCTTCGGCCATGGCAGCATCCACCACCTGGCCGACACCGCCGCGCAGCACATTGACCAGCGCCGCCAGCACGCCCATGGCCAGCAGCATGCCACCACCGCCGTAGTCGCCCAGCAGGTTCAATGGCGGCACGGGCCGGCCGGCCACCGGACCGATACCGGAAAGCACCCCGGACAGCGCGATGTAATTGATGTCATGCCCTGCGCGCTGAGCCAGGGGGCCGTGCTGGCCCCAGCCGGTCATGCGGCCGTAGACCAGCTTCGGATTGCGCGCGAATGCCTGCTCGGGGCCAAGCCCCAGGCGCTCCAGGGTACCGGGGCGGAAGCCCTCGATCAGTACGTCGGCATGCTCCATCAGTTCCAGAGCAACAGCCGCCGCCTCCGGGAGTTTCAGGTCGAGCGTGACCGAGCGGCGGCCACGACCGGTGATATCCACCTTCGGCCCGCTCATCTTCGGCCCCAGGTCGCTGTGCGCCTGTGGCCGGTCGATGCGGATGACGTCCGCGCCCATGTCGGCCAGCAGCATGGTGGCGAAGGGTGCCGGGCCGATGGCCTCGAACTCCAGAACTCGAATACCGCTCAACACACCCATCGACGTAGTCCCATTGATCTGCAGCGCAATTGGCCCGCGCCTCGGCAATGCCGCGCCTTTGCGGCTTTTCATCAATGGAACATTCCAGGCTCGCGGGGGCCGCCACCCGCGTTGGGTGGCAGCCTTCCACCCGCTCATCGAGCTCCCGAAGGCCTCTGGTGAAGAGCGTGGCAACTGGGGCATGCTCTGATCGACGCCCGCCTACACTGAAAACAATCGCGGGCGCATGAAACTGCCTCGGAAGCGCCATGGACAAGCCAAGCAGCACAACAACAAACGTCTCAGCTCCGCACGACCGCCCCCACGAACCGGCACTGACCACGGCCCTGGATCGCTCGAAGCTGGTCCCTCCCCGTAGCGGCAGCCGCACCATCAGTCGCGACCGCCTGCTGCAGCAACTGGTGGAAAACCGCCGGCGTCGCTGCACGGTGATCAAGGGCCCTGCCGGCTGGGGCAAGACCACCCTCCTGCTCGCCTGCCGCCAGCAGTTGCTCTCGCTGGGTTTCGAAGTCGCGTGGCTGAGCCTGGGCCCGGAGGACAACGACCTGGGTCGCTTCATCGACTACCTGCTGGGCAGCCTGGCGCAGATCGACCTGCAGATGGTGCAGCACGCGTCCCTGATGGAGGCTCACGGATTCGACAGCGAATCGGTGGAGCGCACCATCATCACGCTGGTGCAGGGCGTCGCCAGCAGCCAGCGCGAAGTGGTGCTGGTGCTCGACGACCTGCACAGCCTGACCGACGTTGGCATCCACCAGGCTCTGCAATGGCTGCTCGACTACGCGCCGAGCAACCTGCACCTGGTGCTCGGCACTCGCAGCGCGGTGCCGCTGTCGCTTGCCCGCCTGCGCAGCCAGGGACAGGTCCTGGAGCTGGATCTCCGCGACCTGAGCTTCACCCTGGAGGAAACCCGGCAGTTCCTGCAGCAGCAACTGGGCGAACTGGCTACCGATGAGATACGTGAGATCCATGAATTGACCGACGGCTGGATCGCCGGCCTGCAACTGCTCGCCGCCAGCCGGCGCAAGCCATCCCAGAGCAGCAACGGCTCGCCATCTCCCTTGCGCGACCACCAGGCCTTCGCCAGCTATTTCGAATCGGCCGTGCTGGCTCGTCTGCAACCCGACGATGTCGAATTGCTCCTGCACACCGCCGTGTGCAATCGCTTCTGCCCCAGCCTGTGCGCAGCACTCGTCGATCGCCCGGAGGCCATTGCCGAGGCCGTGGAACTGCTCTCGCGCCTGGAGCAGGACAACCTGTTCCTGATTGCTCTGGAGACTCCCGATCAGGAAAACTGGTATCGCCTCCACCCTCTGCTGCGGGAAACGCTCCTCGGCCTCTTCGCCCGCCTGCCCGCCCAGCAGCAAAGTGCGGTACACAGTCGCGCCTGGCAATGGCAGCGTGATCGCGGGCAACTGGTCGAGGCCGTCCGCCATGCCGTAGCCGGCGGCCAGGCCGCGATGGCCGCGCAACTGGTCGAGGATCAGCTCGAGGCGCTGTATGCCCAGGGCGACCTGCGTATCCTCATCGAACTGGCGCGCCTGCTGCCCAGGGAGCAGATCCAGACCAGCATCCGCCTGCGCCTGCTGCTGGCACGCATGCAGGTTTTCGCCCGCGACTTCAATGCCTGCGAGAACAGCATCTCCAGCCTGGAGCGAGACCTGCCGGTCGATGATGACGATTCACGCTTCCGCCTCGCGATGCTGCGTGCCGTGCTGGCGGTGCAGCGCGACGACACCGATGAGGCACTGGCGATCCTGCCACAGCTGCTCAACCCGCCACCGGGCGTCAACTCGGTGATGCTCGGCGGCAGCCTGAATATCCTCTCCTGGCTGTACATGAACCGCGGCGAATACGAGCGGGCGCGGCAGGTACAGCTGGATCGCCCACCCCTGCTGGTCAATGGTGCGCCGTTGCTCGGCACCGCCGGCGGGACGCTGCAGGGCCGCTGCCTGATCGGCCTGAGCCTGGCGATGGAAGGCCAGATCAGCCAGGCAGAGCGCATCTACCGCGAGGTCATCTACGAAGCGCAGCGCCACGGCCGCTCCTGCGCGGACGCGCTGCACCTGGCCACCGCCCTGCTGGGCGACACGCTCTACGAAAGCAATGAAATCGAAGCCGCGCTGGCCCTGCTGGAGCCGCAGATCGATGTTCTGGAGCGCATCTCGATTCCCGACTCGGTCCTGCGCGCCCTGGAAGTACTGGGCAAGGCGCACTGGGTCGCCGGCAACCGCCGCGAAGCCTTCGCCTATCTCGAGCACCTGGAGGAATACGGCCGCCGCAACAAGCTCGACCGGCTCATGGCCCACGCGCTGGTCTGGCAGGTGCACTGGCACCTGCTGCTGGGCGAAGTGGTCGCCGCCGAGACCAAACTGGCGCGCCTGGACACAATCGCCGCGCGCCATCCCGACGCCGCCACCCGGCACCTCAAGGACATCTTCATCATCGTCGAGAATGCCCACGTACGCTGGGACGCAGCCCACGGCGACCTGCACAGTGCCAACCTGCGCCTGAACCGCATGATCGCGGCCGGGGAACAGGACGGTCGGCAACTGGCGGTAACCCGTTTGAAAATGCTCAGCGCGGTGTTCGACGCCCAGCGCGGACAGACCGAGCAGGCCAGGGAAAAGGTCCTCGCCCTGCTACGCGTCGCCCAGCGCTACGGCCAATTGCGCAGCGTGATCGACGCCCATCCCGATGCGCTGGAGCTGATCGAAACACTGACCCGCGACCACCCGCTGGACCCCCTGCTGGCGTTCTACGTCGAACGCTTGCGCGGCACACGCCGCGCACCGGCCATACAGGCCTGTGCAGATCCCGTAACCCGAACCACCGGCCTGCAATTGGGCGCTGGCATGGAACCGCTCAGCGAGCGCGAACTCGAGGTGCTGCGCCTACTGGCCCAGGCCCTGCCGAACAAGAAGATTGCCCGTGCACTGGGCCTTTCCCATGAAACGGTGAAATGGCACCTGCGGCACATCTACAGCAAGCTTGGCGTCGGCAGCCGCGACGAAGCCGTGGCCCGCCTGCGGGATGCGGAGACTGCCGAAGACGCCAACCGCTGACCCCACCGCGCCGCCACCCGCAACGGGTGGCGGCGTCGGCTGCAACGCAGCCGAGCATGGCTGGAACCTTTCCCGAGGATCCGCCATGAGCACCGAAGTGATCGAGTTTCGCGAGTCCCAGCTGGCCATTGCCGACGGCATCGCCACCTTCACCCACCAGAAACCCGCCGCGCGCAACGCACTCTCGCTGGACCTGCGCGAAGACTACGCCGACATGCTCGACCGCGTGGAAGCCGACCGTAGCCTGCGCGCGCTGATCATCACCGGCTCTGGCGGCAGCTTCTGCGCCGGTGGCGATATCAAGTCGCTGAAGGAACGCCAGGTCAGCACCGACCCGGAAGTCAACTCGGCCAACGCCATGCGCCTGCGCATCCGCCGCCTGCATGGCTGGCTGGAACGTCTGCGCGGCCTGGAGATCCCGGTGATTGCCGCCGTTGACGGGCCGGCCTACGGCGCCGGATTCGCCATTGCCCTGCTGGCGGATTTCATCGTCGCCTCCAACCGCGCCTCGTTCTGCATGCCCTTCGCCAAGCTCGGCCTGGTGCCGGACTCCGGCGCGCTCTACACACTGCCCCGAGCGGTCGGCCTACAGAAGGCCAAGGAATTGCTGTTCAGCGCCCGCCGCGTCTCGATCGAAGAAGCCCGCGAATTGGGCATCGTTCATTCGATCCACACCCAGGAAGAACTGCCCGCCGCGGCTCAATGTCTGGCCCGCCGTTTCCTGACCTCGCCCCGCGATGCCATCGCCATGAGCAAGCGCCTGCTCAACCAAAGCTACGAGACGAACTGGAACGCCATGGCCGAACTGGAAGGCCTGGCCCAGGGCGTCGCCTCCACTGCGCCTTATCACGACGAAGCAGTCTCCGCCTTCCTGCGCGGCGAGCCGTCGCGCTACGACTGGGACCGCGACTGAGCCACCCAGCCTGGGTGGAGTAGCCACCCGGCGCCCCCCCCTAACGTAACGAACCATCGCGCCCTTTCGCGCAACACGACAACAGTGACCGGCGGCGCCGGTCGGGCAGTCAGGAGCCTTCCGTGCATATCGAGCGCAGCGTCTTCCGCGACGACCATGAGATCTTCCGCACCACGGTGCGACGCTTTTTCGAGCGCGAATGCGTGCCACGCCAGGAAGCCTGGAACCAGGCCGGGCAATGGGACCGTGATATCTGGCTGAAGGCCGGCCGCGAAGGGCTGCTGTGCATCACTCTGCCCGTGGAATACGGCGGCGGCGGCGGCGATTTCGGCCATAGCGCGGTGTACAACGAAGAGTTCAACCGAGCCGGGCTGTCTGGCAACGGCCTGGGCATGCACTCGGACATCATTGCCCCCTATATCGCCCGCTGCGGCAGCGAAGAGCAGAAACAGCGCTGGCTGCCCGGTGCCTGCTCCGGGGAGCTGATTCTCGCCATCGCCATGACCGAACCGGGCACCGGCAGCGACCTCAAGGCTGTGCGCACCAGCGCCGTGCGCGATGGCGACGAGTACGTCATCAACGGCAGCAAGACCTTCATCAGCAATGGTTTGACCGCCGACCTGGTCATCGTGGTCTGCAAGACCGACCCGGACGCCGGCTCCAAGGGCATCAGCCTGATCGCGGTGGAAACCGACCGTCCGGGCTTCCAGCGTGGCCGCAAGCTGGACAAGGTCGGCCAGCACGCCCAGGACACCGCCGAGCTGTACTTCGACAACGTGCGCGTACCGGTCGGCAACCGTCTGGGCGAAGAAGGCAAGGGCTTCGCCTACCTGATGGGCGAACTGCCGCAGGAGCGCTTCTCCATCGCCGTTTCCGCCGCCGCCCGGTTGGAGACCGTGCTCGAACACACCCTGGAATACGTGAAGAGCCGCAAGGCCTTCGGCCAGACCGTCTGGGACTTCCAGAACACCCGCTTCAAGCTCGCCGACATCAAGGCCCAGGCTACCGCCGTGCGCCTGATGATCGATCACTACCTGGGCGAGCACATGCGCCGCCGCCTGACCCTGGAAGAGGCGGCGATCGCCAAGCTGTTCGCCACCGAAACCCTGGGCAAGGCGCTGGACGAGATGGTCCAGCTGCATGGCGGCTACGGCTACATGCTCGAGTACCCGGTGGCCCGCGCCTTCGTCGACATGCGCGTCAACCGCATCTACGGCGGCACCAGCGAAGTCATGCGTGAACTCATCTCGCGCAAGCTCTGATCACACAAGGACAACAACCATGAGCCAGAAAGCATTCGTCGCCGGCGTCGGCATGATCCAGTTCAAGAAACCCGGCACCAGCGACTTCTATGACGTCATGGCGGCCCAGGCGATCCAACAGGCGCTGAGCGATGCCAGCATCGACTATCGCCTGGTGCAACAGGCCTACGCCGGCTACGTCTATGGCGACTCCTGCTGTGGCCAGAAAGCCGTGTACCACGCCGGCATGACCGGCATTCCGGTATTCAACGTCAACAACAACTGCGCCACCGGTTCTTCCGCCCTGTTCCTCGCCCGCCAGGCTGTCGCCAGCGGCGCGGTGGACTGCGCGCTGGCGGTCGGTTTCGAGCAGATGAACCCCGGCGCCCTGAAGTCCGCCTGGACGGACCGCCCGGCAGCGCTGGAGCGCGCCAACGCCGTCGTCAGCGAACTGGTGACCGGTGTCGATGTACCGAGCAACGCCATTCGCCAGTTCGCCGGTGCGGGCCGCGCGCACATGCAGAAGTACGGCACCAAGCTGGAAACCTTCGCCGCCATCCGTGCCAAGGCCAGCCGCCACGCCGCACGCAACCCGTTGGCGGTGTTCCGCAACGTGGTCACCACCGAGCAGGTGATGAATGACGTGGTGCTCTGGCCCGGCGTGCTGACCCGCCTGATGGCCTGCCCGCCCACCTGCGGCGCCGCCGCGGCCATCGTGGTCTCCGAAGCTTTCGCGAAAAAACATGGCCTGCGCACCGACGTACTGATCGCCGGCCAGTCCATGGCCACCGACATCCCCGCCTCCTTCGAAACGCGCGACATGATCCGCGTGGTCGGCTTCGAGGTCACCCGCCTCGCCGCGCAGCAGGCCTACGCGCAGGCCGGTATCGGCGTGAACGATATCGACGTCATCGAACTGCACGACTGCTTCGCCCAGAACGAACTGCTGACCTACGAAGGCCTCGGCCTGTGTGCCGAGGGCGAAGGCGCCAAGCTGGTCGCCGATGGCGACAACACCTATGGCGGCAAGTGGGTGGTCAATCCGTCCGGCGGTCTGCTCTCCAAGGGCCACCCGCTGGGCGCTACCGGCCTAGCGCAATGCTACGAGCTGACCCACCAGTTGCGCGGCAGCGCCGGTGATCGCCAGGTGGCGAACGCCCGCATCGCCGTGCAGCACAACCTCGGCCTGGGTGGTGCCGGGGTGGTCACCGTGTACCAGAAGAACTGACGTCGGAGCGCCTACCAGATGATCGACAAGAAACACATCGGCAAAGTCCTGCCGTCCTTCAGCGCTACCGCCGAAGCTGGCCAGTTGCGCTTCTTCGCCAAGAGCATCGGCGAAACCAACCCGATCTATCTCGACGAGCAGGCTGCACGCGACGCGGGACACCCCGCCCTGCCGCTGCCGCCGACCTTTCTGTTCTCCCTTGCCTTCCAGATGCCAAACCAGGCCTGGCGCGATGAGCTGGGCATCATTTCCTCGCGCATCCTGCACGGCGAAGAGTCCTTCACCTACCAGCGCATGGCCTACGCCGGTGACACCCTGCACTACGACGTGCGCATCACCGATATCTACGACAAGAAAGGCGGCGCACTGAGCTTCGTGGTGCGCGAATCGAAGGTGACCAACCAGCGCGGCGAGCACGTGGCAACCCTGCGCACCACCCTCGTCCACCGCAACGGCTGAACCGGAGATCCCCCATGAGCACAGTCCGCTTCGACTCCGTCCAGGTTGGCGACAGCCTGCCGCCACTGACCCTGGCACCGATCAACCGCACCACCCTGGCACTGTTCGCCGGGGCCTCGGGCGATCACAACCCGATCCACATCGACATCGACTATGCCCGCAAGGCCGGCATGGTCGACGTGTTCGCCCACGGCATGCTGTCCATGGCCTATCTGGGCCGGCTGCTCACCCAATGGGTCGATCAACGTCAGTTGCGCAGCTTCGGCGTGCGCTTCGCCGGCATCACCCATCTTGGCCACCAGATCACCTGTACCGGCAAGGTGGTGGAGAAGTTCGAGGCCGACGGTGAGCGTCGCGTGAAGCTGGAAATCCAGACCGCCAACCAATACGGCGAAACCAAGATCGTCGGCGACGCCATCGTCGCCCTGCAGTGAGGAACAAGCACATGGCAAAACTCGACGGCAAGGTGGCATTGGTCACCGGTTCCGGACGCGGCATCGGCCAGGCCATCGCCCTGAAGCTGGCCAGCGAAGGCGCGCGCATCGTGATCAATGACCTGGATCTGGAGCCCGCGCAGGAAACCGCCACTATGATCCGCGACCTGGGCGGCCAGGCAGCGATCTGCCACGGCAACGTCAGCGCACCGGACTTCGCCGAGCGCTACATCCGCACCGCGATGGAGCACTTCAAGGCCATCGATATCATCGTCAACAACGCCGGCTACACCTGGGACGACGTGGTGCAGAAGATGAGCGACGAGCAGTGGTACGCCATTCTCGACTGCCACATGACCGCGCCCTTCCGCATCTTCCGCGCGGCCTATCCGATCATCAAGGCGCAGGCCCAGGCCGAGGCCGAGGCCGGTAAAGAAGTGTTCCGCAAGGTGGTGAACATCTCCTCGGTGTCGGCCCTCAACGGCAATGCCGGCCAGCTCAACTACAGCGGCGCCAAGGCCGGCGTGGCCGGCATGACCCGCGCACTGGCACGCGAGTGGGGGCGTTTCAAGGTCAACGTCAACGCCGTGGCCTTCGGCTTCATCGAGACCCGCATGACCCGTGCCGACGCCCATGCCGGCGCAACGGTAAGCATTGACGGGCGCGACATTCGCGTGGGCATCAGCCCGGAGGTCGCCAAATCGTTCGCCCAGCGCAATCCACTGGGGCGCCCGGGCACGGTGCAGGAAGCGGCCGACGCCGTGTACCTGTTCTGCTCGCCGGAGTCGAACTACATCACCGCGCAAACCGTTGCTGTGGCCGGAAACCTGCAATAACCGCCACCTCACGCCGCCGTCACGCACTCAGTCGAACACCAGAACAAGAACACGGAGTCAGCCATGAAGGCCCGGATCACCCGCTACCTGCCCCATACCCTGCTGGCCGGCGCGATCGCTGTTGGCATCAGCCTGCCGCTGCGCGCCGACGAGCCTAACGGCAACCAGCCGGCCAGCCCGATCACCGCGCAGAAGAACGCCGCGGTACTGAAGGTGCTGCCGTTCAGTGACCGTACCGACTACGAGTCGGTCACCCGCGGCCTGATCGCGCCCTTCAAGGGACAGGTGAAGAACGCCGCCGGCAAGGTGATTTGGGATAGCCAGGCCCACGACTTCCTCGACAAGGACGAAGCGCCGGAGACGGTCAACCCGAGCCTCTGGCGCACGGCCCAGTTGAACAACCATGCGGGCCTGTTCCAGGTGGCGGACGGCATCTACCAGTTGCGCGGGATGGACGTGTCCAACATGACCATCATCGAGGGCAAGGACGGCCTCTTCGTGATCGACCCGCTGACCTATGCGGAAACCGCGCGCAATGCACTGGACCTGTACTACCAGAACCGGCCGAAGAAACCCATCATCGGCGTGGGCTACAGCCACAGCCATGGTGATCATTTCGGCGGCGTGCGTGGCGTCGTCGACGAGGCCGACGTGAAGAGCGGCAAGGTGAAGATCTTCGCGCCATCGGGCTTCATGGAACACGCCATCAGCGAGAATATCTTCGCCGGCAACGCCATGAGCCGCCGCTCACAGTATCAGTTCGGTACCTTCCTGCCGCGAGGCGAGCGTGGCCAGGTCGACGTCGGCATGGGCAAGGCGCTGCCCTCGGGCGGCACCTTCACTCTGATCGCGCCGACCGACCTGATCCAGAAGGAATACGAAACCCACACCGTCGGCGACATCGAGATCGAGTTCCAGCTCACCCCCGGCACCGAAGCGCCGGCGGAAATGAACTTCTACTTCCCGCAGCATCGCGCGCTGTGCATGTCCGAGAACAGCACGCAGATGATGCATAACATTCTCACACCGCGCGGCGCGCTGGTGCGTGACGCCAAGGCCTGGTCGCAGTACCTGGACGCCAGCCTGGAACGCTACGGCGACAAGACCGATGTCATGTTCGTCTCGCACAACTGGCCGACCTGGGGCGGTGAGCGCATACGTACGCTGCTGGCCGACCAGCGCGACATGTACGCCTTCCTCAATGACCGTACCGTCCACCTGATGAACCAGGGCCTGACCTCTACCGAGATCGCCCAGAAGATGGACAAGCTGCCGGGGGACCTGGAGAAGAAGTGGTACACCCGCGGTTACTACGGCTCGCTCAGCCACAACTCCCGCGCCGTCTACCAACGCTACCTGGGCTTCTATGATGGCAACCCTGCCAACCTCGACCCGCTGACGCCGGTGGATGCAGGCACCCGTTACGTCGACGCGATGGGCGGTGCCGATGCCGTCATCAAGCTGATCCGCGCTGCCATCGACCAGGGCGACTATCGCTGGGCCGCCACCTTGGGCAACCACCTGGTCTTCGCCCAGCCGCAGAACGAAGAGGCGAAGAAGCTGCAGGCCGATGCCCTGGAGCAATTGGGCTACCAGTCCGAGAACGCCCTATGGCGCAACATCTACCTGACCGGTGCCATGGAGCTGCGCAACGGCGTACCGCAGTACGACGCGGGTGCCACCAAGGCCGACGTGGTGAGAAGCATGGAGCCGGGACAGTTCTTCGATTTCCTGGCGATCCGCCTGGATTCGGATAAAGCCCAGGGCCACGACATGGTGATGAATTGGGTGTTCACCGATCTGGGCAAGGACTACGCCGTGACCCTGCGTAACGGCGTACTCACCCACCGTGATAACGAGAAGAACGCCAGCCCCACGGTGACCATCACCCTGGCCAAGGCCACGCTGGACCAGATCAGCCTGCGCAAACTGGACTTCCCCACCGCCATCAAACAAGGCGACATCAAGCTCGACGGCGACGGCAAGGCCCTGGGCGTCTTCCTGGGAATGATCGACACCCCCGCTCCCCAGTTCAACATCGTCACTCCCTGACGCGAGCCACTTCGACACAGGACACAAGGCATGAAGCAACTTACCCCCATGGATGCACAGTTCTTCTACTCCGATGCCCCCCATCAGCCGATGGTCATCGGCGGCCTGTGGATCTGCGATCAGAACTCCGCACCCAATGGCCTGGTCCGGCACAAGGACATCATCCGCTACATCAACAGCCGCCTGAGCAGCACCTCGCTGTTCCGCCGCCGCCTGCAACACGCGCCGCTGCGGCTCGACGACCCCTATTGGCTGGAAGACAAGAACTTCGACCTGGAGTACCACATCCGCCATGTCGGCCTGCCGCAACCGGGCGACTGGCGGCAACTGTGCATCTTCACCGCCCGGGCGATGTCGCGGACCCTGGACATGGAACGGGCCCCCTGGGAAATCACCGTCATCGAGGGTCTGAACAACGTCGAGGGCGTGCCGCCGGGAAGCTTTGCGCTCCTGCTGCGGCTGCACCACGCCTATGTCGATGGCAAGTCGGGGGTGGAGATCACCACCCTGCTGATGGACGACCAGATCGACTTTGACGAGAACACCTACCGCCAGCCGGTCAGCGACCGCCTGCCCACCCGCACCCAGATGTGGGCCAAGACCGTCCCGCGCCTGCTCGGCCAGTCCCTGCGCAGCGCCAAGGCCAGCCTCAGCATCGCGCGCAAGAGCCTGCAACTGGCGGCCCAGCTGCGCGGCGATGCCAGCCCGGACCAGAACCGTGTGCCCAGCACGCTGTTCAACGCGCAGATTTCTCCACACCGCAGCTATGGCGCCACCCAATGGCCGATCGCCGATCTCAAGCAGATCCGCCGCTGCGCCGAGGGCGCCACCCTGAACGACGTGATCATCGCCATCATCGCCGGGGGGCTACGGCGCTACCTGCTGCGGCGCGAGGCGCTGCCGGTGGAGCAATCGCTGGTCGCCCTGTGCCCGGTGGCGATGCGTCCGGAAAGCGCCCGGCGCGACATGGGCAACCTGATCTCCATGATGCTGATCGGCATGGGTACCGACATGGCCGATCCGCAACTGCGCCTGCAGGCCATCACCGAGCGCACCCAGCGCGGCGCACCGCTGGCCAAGGAAGTGATGCACGAGCTGATCACCTCCATGGGCGAAGTGCTGCCCGCGCCGATGCGCATGCTCGGCGGCTGGCTGCAGAACCAGGTCCGCTACGTGAGCCGCTTCCACCTGCAGAACACCCTGATCACCAACGTCCCGGGCCCGACCAACGGCGCGGAGAAGAAGTACTTCGCCGGCGCCGAGATCCTCGCCACCTACCCCATAGTGCCGGTGTTCGACGGCATGGGCCTGAGCCACGGCATCACCAGCCTCTACGGCAACATCATCCTCGGCGTACTGGCCGACCGGCAGATGCTGCCGGACATGGATGTGTACATGGCAAGCCTTCAGGAATCGACCGAGGAGTACCTGACCCTGGCACACCAGCGCGGGGCCGAAGCGGCCAGCCAATCGACGAAGCGCCCGGCGCCCCCGCGCAAGCGCCCCGCCTCGCAACCGGCCGAGCCGAGCGCCGAGTAAAACTGCGGCGGCGCGTGAAAAGCAGGGACGCCCCGCGCGCCGCCGTCATCCATCAGCGAACAGGGAGAGTCCCGATGTTCAGGCAGAAGTCAGCGGTCCGGCAATTGAGCGACAAGATGGACCATGCCCACAGCTACCAGGAATGGGCGGAACACGCCGCCGCCCTCGACCACGCGACCGGCATGGACGACTGGCGCGGCAACGAAGTTTCCAGCGACTACGATTACCGCACGGTGCGACAGCGCATGGAGCGCCTGCGCGGCATGCGCAACGCCGGCGCCTACGCCAACCTCATGTTCGTCCTCAACGAGGGTATCCACGGCAACCTCGCCGGCATGGGCAAGGCCGTGCTCTATGGCCGCGCCAACCTGGGTACCAAGCACCTGATCCACCAGTACATCGAGGAAGTCTGCCTGGCACTGCAGGCCATCGACGCCCTCGACGAGAGTGTCATCGCGCTGGACGAGCGCAAGGACTTCTTCCTCCGCGCCAGCCAGTGCTTCGGCCGCTCCGCCCTGATGCTCAGCGGCGGTGCAGTATTGGGCTACTTCCATGCCGGCGTGCTCAAGGCACTGTTCGAGGAAGGCATGTTGCCGAGCATCATCTCCGGCTCCAGTGCCGGCTCCATCCTCGCCTCCATCGCCTGCACCCACGCCGATAGCGAAATGCTCGACAAGCTGCAGCCGGAACTCCTGCTGATGCATCCGGAAGGCCGGGCCGGCAAACGCCGGCCGAGGACCCGCCCCGCCTTGGAAGCCGGCGACCTGGCCAACTACCTGGAGCGCCTGATTCCCGACCTGACCTTCGCCGAAGCCCACAAGGTCAGCGGTCGCCACCTGAACATCACCGTCACCGGGCTGGAACCGCGCCAGGCGCCGCGCCTGCTCAACGCCATCACCGCACCGACGGTCCTGGTGCGCTCGGCGGTCATGGCCTCCTGCGCCATTGCCGGCATTTACCCGCCGGTAACGCTGCAGGCGAAGAATGCAGCGGGCGTCCAAGTGCCCTACCTGCCGGAACAACAGTGGATCGACGGTTCCTTCCTCGACGATCTGCCCGCCAAGCGCCTGGGTCGCCTGTACGGGGTGAACCACTTCATCTCCAGCATGGCCAATCCCGCCGCGCTGTTCTTCACGCCCAACCCGAACGCCCAGCCGAACCTGTTGCAGAGTGTATTCAACCAGCAGATACGCCTCAGCAAAGGCGTCGCCACCCACCTGCTGCGGCTGGGCCGCGACCACCTGCGCATCCGCAATCCCACCCTCGCCCGCTGGCAGCACCTGAGCTATAGCGTGCTGGTGCAGGACTACATCGCCGATATCAACATCTTCCTCGGCAAGCGTTGGCACAACCCGCTCAAGCTGCTGGCCCCCATGCCTCTGGGCGAGCTGCGCCAGTTGCTGCGCGAGGGTGAACAGGCGACCTGGGAGCGCATGGAGATGGTGCGCAACTGCACCGCCATCAGCCGCACCCTGGACGGCATCCTGCGCGCCCGCCACTGGACGGCTTGACGGTCTGCGCCGCACGACGACGGCACCTTCGCCGCCTTGCATCGGTCTCAAGCGTTGGTGACCGACGTTTCCCTCGCCGCGGCCAGGGATAACAGCCACGCCCCCCGGACAGGAGTTTCACCATGAGTGATTACAGCGCCCCGCTGCGCGACATGCAGTTCGTCCTGCGTGAGCTGCAACTGCTCGACAGCCTGAAACAGTTGCCCAACCAGCAAGACATGAGCGCCGAACTGGTCGACGCGATCCTCAATGAGGCCGCCCGCTTCGCCCAGGGCGTACTGGCACCGCTGAACGCTATCGGAGACCGCCAGGGCGCGAAGTGGAATGACGGCACAGTCCATACCGCCGACGGCTGGCGCGACGCCTACGGGAAGTTCGCCAGCAATGGCTGGAACGCCCTCTCCTGCCCGCCTGACTTCGGCGGCCAGGGTGCGCCGCGACTGGTGTCGGCGCTGGTCGAGGAGATGTGGAATGCCGCCAACGTCGCCTTCGGCCTGTGCCCGATGTTGACCCGCGGCGCCATCGAGGCCATCGAACTGCGTGGCTCCGAAGAACTGAAGCAGACCTGGTTGCCCAGGCTGGTCAGTGGCGAGTGGACCGGCACCATGAACCTCACCGAGCCCCAGGCCGGCTCCGACCTCGCCGCCGTGCGCACCCGAGCCGAGCCGCAGGGTGACGGGACCTACAAGCTGTTCGGGCAGAAGATCTTCATCACCTACGGCGAGCACGACCTCACCGACAACATCGTCCATCTGGTGCTGGCCCGCGTCCCCGGCGCACCCGAAGGCGTGAAAGGCATCTCGCTGTTCGTGGTGCCAAAGGTATTGCTGAATGCCGATGGTGCCCCCGGCGAGCGCAATGACGTGCACTGCGTATCCATCGAACACAAGCTCGGCATCCACGGCAGCCCGACCGCCGTGCTCGCGTTCGGCGACCAGGGCGGTGCCACGGGCTGGCTGGTGGGCGAAGAGAATCGCGGCCTGGAATACATGTTCATCATGATGAATGCCGCCCGCTTCTCCGTGGGGATCGAAGGCGTCGGCCTGGCCGAACGCGCCTACCAGCGCGCCGCAGCCTACGCGCGGCTGCGCGTGCAGGGCAGCGAGATCGGCGTGCCCGGCCGTGACAAGGCCGCGATCATCCGCCATCCGGACGTACGCCGCATGCTGATGTCCATGCGCTCGCGGATCGAGGCCATGCGCGCCCTGGCCTGCGATGTCGCACTGGCCACCGACATGGCCCACGGGCACCCCGACACCGCGGTGCGCGAGGAACGCCAGGCCTATGTCGAGCTGATGATCCCGGTGCTCAAGGGCTGGTGCACCGAGAACGCCGTGGATATCGCCTCCCTCGGCGTGCAGGTCCACGGCGGCATGGGCTTCATCGAGGAGACCGGCGCCGCTCAGCATCTGCGCGATGCCCGCATCACGCCGATCTACGAAGGCACCACCGGCATCCAGGCCAGCGACCTGATCGGCCGCAAGATCGCCCGTGACAAGGGCGCCACCGCATTCGCCCTGATCGCCCGCATGCGCGATGTCCAGCGGCTGCTACCGGATGACGATCCGGCCCTGGCCGCGATCCGCCACCGATTCTTCTCCGCGATCAACGCCCTGGACGATGCCGTGCGGTTCGTCGTCCAGCACTATGCCGAGCAGCCACGCCAGGTTGCACTGGGCTCGGTCCCGCTGCTGGAGCTGTTCGGTATCGTCGGCGGTGGCTGGCAGTTGGCCTGCTCGGCCCAGGTCGCCCGGCAGAGCCTGGCTGAGGCAACCGGCGATACCGCGTTCTACCGCGCCAAACTGCGCACTGCTCAGTTCTATGCCGGGCACTACCTCACACGCGCGCCAGGGCTGGCGCAAACGATCACGGACGGAGGAGATGCAGCCCTGACGATGGAAGACTTCTCGTTCTGAAACCCGCGGCGCCTGGCGAATTGCGGCATGAAGATGATCCAAATGGGAAATGACTGACTGACTCGGCATGTGGTGCATCCAAGAATGAGACCGCTTTCGGCTCATCACGGAATTGCGCCGAGCTAAACGGTCCGCGGCACAAGCACGGACCGGCATCCTTTCCCACGGAGATTCTGATGCTAGACACCCTCATTCACCAGGCCGCCCAGCGGGGCATGGGTAACCAGGCCGGACGTTTTGTCGGCCTGCTGGCGGACTCGCTCGTCAACACTCGCACTGGCGGCTTCGCAGGGCTCACGAAGCGCTTCGAGGACGCTGGACTTGGCGATCTGTTGCAATCGTGGATCGGTGCCCACCCAGCGGACCACGTTCTGCACCCCGACCAGTTCAGCGCAGGTTTCGGCCAGCAGGAAAGCAACCGTATCGCCCAGTTGCTCGGTGTGACTCCGGGAGCGGTCAACATGGCAGGTGCGGAAACGCTACCCAGGCTAGTTGCGCTGATCACCACCGACGGCAGATACCCCACCCCCGGCACCCTGCCGGCGCCGCTGGCAGTCCTTATCGGCGAAAACGAAACTCCTCAACAAACTCGTCGCGAAGGATTGGGCTGGGTGTTCTGGCTGATTCTCGCCCTGCTGATCGCCCTGTTCATCATGGCGATCAGCCAATGCCGCCCTGCTCTGCTGGCACAGCAAACCCCGCCCACCAGCCCCGCTCCGGTAACGCAGAATGTACCTGCGCCGGTGGTGGAGGAAACGGCCGTCCAGGAGCCTGTGCAGCCGGCACCGGAGCCCGCTCAATTCCAGTTGGCGAATCAGGACGGCCACATCACCGTTCATGGCCGCCTGGCGAGTGAGGCGGACAAGCAACGGCTATGGGATGCGCTCAATGCCCAGTTCGGCGCCGGCAACCTCTCCGGCAATATCCAGGTCGAACCGCAGACCTTGCCGGCCGACTGGCTGGACAGGCTCATCGCCGCCTTGCCGAAACTCAATGCCAGTGGCCTGAAGATCGGCTTCGACGGCGACGAGCTGTCCATCGATACATCGGCTCTGCCGGAAGACAAGCGGTTCGACATCAGCCAGCAATTGCGTACGCTGTTCAACGGCTACTCCATCAGTGGCCTGTGGGAGCGCGCGACCGCAGCCTTGGCGGGACTGCAAGCCGGTTTCAGTGCCCAGGACCTGGTTCAGGCGCTGAACCTGATGAATGTCTACTTCAATACCAACTCCAACGCGATCACCGCCGACAGCCTGGAAATCCTTTCCCGCGCCGCCGAAGCGATCAAGGCCGCCCCGCAGGGAACGCACATCGAGGTGAGCGGCCATAGTGACAGCGTCGGTACCGACCAGGGCAACCTGGACATGAGCCAGAAACGTGCCGACGCCGTAGTTGCGAAGCTGGTGGAGCTGGGCGTCCAACCGTCCTCGCTGAGCGCCAAAGGCTGCGGCTCCAGCAAGCCGATTGCCGACAACGCGACGGATGAAGGCCGGGCCAAGAACCGCCGCATCGAGTTCACCGTTCAAGGTGAGTGACGCGCAGTAGACAGCCGTCCTGGCCGCCCATCCGAATCAAGGATGGGCGGCCATTCTCTGTAAAGACTTCATTACACCTCGTGTTGACCACGCCAATCGCGCCACCGGCTGGTCTCGCCTCTCCGAGGTGAACGCTTGGCTATTGCGAGGGGCCGTCCTTATATGGAAATGCTCGTTGACAGTCCTGCGTGGCTTCAGTGAGATGGCCTTTCGTTCAGGCAAATGGCATTGCCGACTGACTGTGTGCGTTGTATCCGCAATGCCGCGATGACGAAACTTCGGCGATCCCGACGGTCGCTTCCGGACGTTTCATGGCTTCATCGACACAGGAGATGCCGGCGATGTTGAACCAGGCACCCCGCGATACCCAGGACGTTGAATTCGACGAGCAATTCTTCCTCGCCTTCGAGATCCAGGTCCTGCAGAAGGCCCTGCCGGCCTTCGAAGAGGCCTCGCGCTTCGCCCGCGACCGAGGTCTGCGCTGCTGCGTGGAGTTGATCACCAATGCCGAAGGGCACCCCGAGCTCAGCCTGTCGGCCACCCAGCGCGATGACCTGCCGGACAGTTGCTATCGCCTGATTGCCGACCCGGCCGCCCAGGGCATAGTCCACGAGGAATTCACCGCCGTGAACCGCCGCACGCGCCGCCAGGGCGCGCGCCTGGCCACGCTGACCTCGCGCTCGCTGGAGCTGCAGCTGGAGGCCTTCTTCATGCACGCCTTCGGCATGCGCCTGGACTACAACGTTCTGCGCCTGGACTACTCTTACGAGCATGCCTCCGGGCTCTAGGCCATTTCCGACACCTCCGGTCGTCGATTCGGCCGGTGGCGGACAAAGCGTTCCGTCGGACAGTTCCTGCAAAGGATGATTTATGGCAACGATGAACGCGCTGAAGCCGCTATTATTCGCGCCCTGTGCGCCTCCTCGTGCGTGTTTCCTCGTTGTCGCTTTGCCATGAATGAATTCCTCGTGCATTTTCAGGACGGTCACTGCCTGGGCAAGACTGTGCTGCGCTCGTTCTCCCGTCAGATGACCCTCTCCGAGGCGCGGGTGCGCCTGCAGGCCTGCTACCCGCTACGCGTTCCGCACTTGCTGAACATCCTGCACCTGACGCCGATGCTGCCCGGCCGCTGATCCGATCCCCCCAGCGTTTTCCCAAGCCACTGGGCCTGCCCGCATGCAGCGGTAGTGGCTGGAGGCGTTAGTCTCGACGTCGAGGGAAAACCCATGGCCGACCGGCAGCTCCGCTCCCGAAGGGGCGCGGTGCATCACCGTCTGCTACCTCGACGCGCGCGCCGGCAGTGCCTGAGACTCGCCCAGCCCGGCAAGGGCTTGCCGCGCCGCTTGGCCGGCCTGCTCCAGCACTTGGCGCTTCCAGCCATCCTCGTCGACGTAGAAGGCATCACGCAGTTGGCGATGGATACGCCGGGCCTTGTCTGCCGGCACGCCGGGATTGTTGGCCAGCCATTGGTCGGCGCGCAGCGCCTTGAGGACCTTGAGCCCTGGCAGCGTGCCGTACTCCAGGGCGATGGCGGTCAGCTCGGCCTGCGGACACTCGCTGGCGGCGGCCAGGATCATCTGCCCCTGCAACTGCACCGACACCGATCCTCCTTCCCTCGCAGAAGTCACCTCGGCTCCCCACCAGCGACGCGTGCGCGCCAGCGTTCGCGGGTCGTCACTCCCCACGTAGATACGCTCGCCATGCCCCTTAGGGCCCAAGCCGGTGTGCACGTCGATCCAACCCAGGCGAGCACACTGACGTGCATGCTGGCGCAGCACCTGGCGCACCGCCTGGTTGCTCCAGGTCGGTTTGGCGCCGATATAGAACAGGCCGTTGGGGTGGCTGTCCTGGCCGCTGGAAATGGCCGCCTGCAATCGCTTGCGCCCATGGCGCATGGCGTAGCGCAGCAGGCGCAGGTGGCTGGCGAAAGATGGCCAGCGGCGCGGTATCAGGATGGGGTCCAATGTTGCGTAGGCCTGGTTGCGCTGGCGCGGTTGGGAGAAGTCGATGAAGTTGCGATTCAGGTCGACGTTCTCGTGGGTCCAACGCCGCCACCAGGAAAATCCATAGGGGTTCGCGGCATGCAGGTAAAGCACCGCGCAATCGGCCTTGGCGCATAGCTCAAGCCAATCGGGGTCGTTGAGCAGCGCGACCTGCACCGCCGAGCCGCAGAAGCCTTCCACCCCATGGCAGCCGCTGCTGATGATCAGCAGGTTCTGCGCATCGCTTGGGCCGCCGCGAGCCACATCCAGCGCCAGCGGTTCGCCATCTCGGCCTGGCAATGGGTGGCGGTGGGACTCGACGACTAGGCCGGCGGACAGGCAGGCGGCGAGAAACTTGCCACGCGCCTCGGCGTAGCTCTGGGAAAAACAGGCAGACGGCTTCATCACCACTCCGGATGATTGGATTCGAGTCAGGAATATGGGCCCGACATGCGGGCCCTTTGAAAGAGATCAGGCGTGGCCGACAGCACCGGGGAGCGGCGCTTCGCTGTGCCCGCCCTGCAGGGACTGGCGAGTGCGCTCGGGAGCGATGATCCGGCAGCCGAGGATGGCGCAGACGACGGTGAGCACGCCGAACAGGCCGAGCGCCGTCTCGAAGCCATGGGCAATGTCACCACCGCGCAGCTCGACCAGTTGGCCGACTATCCATGGCGCGAGCATGCCGGCGCTGGTCATGCCGCCGATATGGATCGCCAGCATCGAACCTCGCTGTGAGCTCGGGGCGATATAGGCGACCAGGGTGTTGCAGAAGGTCGGCAGGACGTTCACCAGGATGGCGCCCAGTGCATAGAGCACCAGGATCGCCAGACGATCGCCATGCAGCAGGGTCAGCGCGCAGAAGGCGATGCCGGCGACCGCCGCAAAGGCCATCGGCGGCAGCACCATGGCGCGCTGCACCGAGGTGCCGCGCTGCATGGCCCGCTGCGACAGCGTCGAGAGCAGCAGGTTGGCAAGTATCACCCCGACCGTCACCACCATCACTGTGTAGCCCGACTGCATCGGCGTCATGCCCTGGCCCTTCTGCAGATAGACCGGCACCCAGCTGTACACCAGTGCGGTGGGCAAATAGCTGAGGAAGCCCATCAGGGTGATCCAGAGGAAGCTGCGGTTCAGTAACAGGCGACTGTACGGCAGACGCAGCGACGCGCCCGGCCCCTCTTGCTCGGTCTGCTGCCCTTCCCGGCCGAAGATCAGCCAGACGACCAGCCAGACCAGCCCGAGCAACGCCAACAGGAAGTACGCGGTGCGCCAGCCGAAATGCTGGATCGCCAGCGGCAGGCTCAACGCGCCGAGCACGGCGCCCAGCATGATCGACACCTGGATCAGCGCCGAGGGCAATACACGCTCTTTCGGCCCGAACCACTTGAAGCAGGCATGCTGGGTCACCGCCGTGCCCGGGCCGGTGCCGGCGCCCAGCAACAGGCGCCCGGCGACCAGCGCGGCAAAGCCGCTGGACAGCGCCACGACCAGTTGCGAGGCCATCCACACCACGGACATGCCGGCGAGAATCCAGCGCGTCGGGAAGCGGTTGGCGAGGAAGCCCACCAGCACACCGGAGATCGAATAGAGGAAGAAGAACGCGCTGCCGACAAAGCCGAACTCTGTCGGCGAGAGCTTCAGTTCGTCGATGATCTGTGCGCCGGCGAAGGCGAATATGGTCTTGTCCAGCACGCTGATGACCATCACCAGCATCAACAGAATGAGTACCCCATTACGTCGATTCATGCTCTGGCCCCCGTGCCCAGGAAGGTTTCCACCAGTCGCACCCAGAGGGCAGCGCCGAAGGGGATGGCGGCGTCGTTGAAGTCATAGCCTGGATTGTGGACCATGCAGCCGCTGGGGCCGCTGTTGCCGTTGCCCAGGGCGATGTAGCAGCCGGGGCGGCGCTCGAGCATCCAGGCGAAATCCTCGCTGCCGAGGAAGCCCGAAGGGATCTCGGACAGGAGGCGCTGCGGACCGACCAGCTCGGTCAGTACCTCGCGGGCGAGGCGGGTTTCTTCCGGCGTATTGACCAGCACCGGCACCAGCTCCTCGTATTCGTACTGCAGCTCCATGCCGTGCACCGCGGCAACGCCACGGGTGATCTCGCCGATGCGCCGCTTGAGCAGCTCGCGCACGTCGGGTCTGGTAGCGCGTACGCTCAGGCGCAGGTCGGCATGGTCGGGAATGACGTTGGCCGCCTCCCCTGCCTTGAGCATGCCGACCGTCACCACGCCCACTTCGGTGGACGGCACATTGCGCGCGACGATACTTTGCAGTGCCAGTACCAGTTCGGCGGCGGCGACAATCGGGTCCTTGGTCAGGTGCGGCATGGCGCCATGACCGCCGACACCGGTCAGGCGGATCGACACGCGGTCGGAGGATGCCGTCAGCGCGCCCTCGCGGGTCAGGAAGCAACCGACCGGCAGGCCCGGCGCATTGTGCAGCGCGTACACCCCATCGCAGGGGAAGCGCTCGAACAGGCCATCGTCCATCATCGCCACGGCGCCGCCGAGGGTTTCCTCGGCGGGCTGGAAGATCAGGTTGAGGGTACCGTCGAAGTGGCGCTGCGCGGCCAGGTCGCGTGCGGCACAGAGCAGGATGGCGGTATGGCCGTCGTGGCCGCACGCGTGCATGCGCCCGGCGTGCTGGCTGGCGTAGGGGACACCGCTGGCCTCGTCGATGGGCAATGCATCCATGTCGGCGCGAATGCCGATGCTGCGCGCGCTGTTGCCCTGGCGCAGTACGCCGACAACGCCGGTACCACCGATGCCCTCATGGACTTCATAGCCCCATTCGCGCAGGTAGCCGGCGACGATGGCGCTGGTGCGCGCCTCCTCGAAGCCCAGTTCGGGATGCTGGTGGAGGTCCCGGCGAATCCGCGCGAAGTCCTCGGTGCTTGCCGCAAGTCGTTCTATCGTGGGGTGCTGACTCATGCCGCATCCTGCTCATTGTTCTGATGTGGCCGGCAGGATGCCCCACGCGCGCGATGCTGAATAATGACCTTCACGCATGCTTATCGAGGCTGGTTATCGACAGCCGTTTTCGAGCCAGAATCAGTCGGCCTTGCGCAGGTGCGGGCCCTTGAAGGCGTAGACCAGCTCGTCCACCAGAGTCTGCGCCTCGCGGGTCATCAGCTCCGGCGGCCGGCAGACCAGGGAGATGTCGGTGCCCGGCACGGTCTCGGCGATGTCCAGCGCCTCCAGGGTGCTGGACACGATGGGCAGGTCGAACACCCTCCGCGACCAGAAGCTCACCGCATCCGTATTGGCCGCCAGCTCCGCGTAGAGCACCACCGAGGCGCACTCGATGACACGCTCCGGATAACGCACCTGGTACTGCTCGAACATCTGCCCGGCGAGGGAGACATCCAGCGAGTCGGGCACCAGCCATTCCTCGTCGAGCAGTTCGTGCAGCGAGCGGGCGCTGCGCAGTCGATGTCCCTTGCGAACTGCCAACGTAGTGGGCTGGGCGTAGAGCTCCTGCCAGTGGAAACCATCGACATTGCGCGAGGCCGGCTGCGAGGTGAGCACAAGATCCAGCTGACCTTCGCGCAGGCCTTCGAGCAGTTTGGCCGGACGAAGTTCGCTGATCTGCAACTGCACCTTGGGGTAGCGCTTGCGGTAACGCAGCAGGCAACTGGCGAACTGCTGGCTGGGGGTCACCGGCGACACCCCGATGGCCACGCGGCCGTCCATCGCGCCCTTGAGCGTCTCGATTTCATCCCGCGCGCGGCGCACTTCCTCCACCACCAGGCGCGCCCGGCGCACCAGGCGCTCGCCGTATTCGGTGGCGGTAATGCCGCGATTGGAACGCACCAGCAGCGGCACGCCCAGCTCGGCCTCCAGCTCCTTGATGCTCTTGGACAGGGCGGGCTGTGAGATATGCAGCAGGCGCGAAGCCTCCTGGATGCTGCCGCTCTCGCAGATGGCGACGATGGCGCGGAGTTGATGCAACTTCATGGCGTGGGCGACGGCTCGGAGATCGGTAACAGGTCGGAACATAAAGCAAAATCGAGGCCGGCGTGAGTAACGGTTGGTAAACGGCGCCGGACCGGCGGGTCGCGCAGCGTGCCTTTCGTAGGATGGCGTGGAGAGTAGCGATACCCATCGATCCCGTACAACGACAGCATGGGTATCGCTGCGCTCCACCCATCCTACAAATTGCGCAGGGGTCAGTTCGCAGGGCGCATGACGCGCCAGCGTTATCCGCCATTCAGGAGCGGCGGATAACCTGTTCCAGGTTATTCGCCCTACGATCCTGTCCAGGGTTATGGCGAACGAAAAAAGCGGCCCGAAGGCCGCTGAGTCAACACAAGGAGCGCCGGTGAGCGCCAGTAGAGCCCGCCGTCAGCGGATGCCGGTGGCGCGCAAGGCATTGGGGGTGAAGTCGTTGCTGCTGGACTTCACCGCGAAGTCGTAGCTGCTCTTCTCCTCGTTGCGCAGGCCGGACACCGTATAGCGGCCGGACAGTACGTCATAGTGGGTCTCCGCCGTCAGCCAGGTGAACTGCTGGTCATAGAACGGCCGCGCATGGCCCTCGGACACACGCCAGAGGCTGCCGCGACCGTCGTAGGCGTCGGCCTCGGCGATCTGCCAGCTGTCTTCGTCGATGTACAGGTCGCGCTTGCTGTAGATATGGCGCTGGCCCGGCTTAAGGGTCGCTACCACATGCCACACGCGATGCAGCTCGTAGCGGGTGTGGTCCGGGTTGAGGTGGCCGGGCTTGACGATGTCCTCGTACTTCAGCGTCGGCGAGTCGAGCGCGAAACTGTTGTAGGGGATATACAGCTCCTTCTTGCCCACCAGTTTCCAGTCGTAGCGATCCGGCGCGCCGTTGAACATGTCGAAGTCGTCGTAGGTGCGCATGCCTTCCGCGCCGGGGCTGTCGTAGCCCACTTGCGGGGCGCGGCGCACGCGGCGCTGGCCGGCGTTGTACATCCACGCCATGCGCGGTTCCTTGACCTGATCGATGGTCTCCAGCACCAGCATCACGCTGCCGGCGCGGCGCGGCGGCGAGAGGATTTCCTGGCGGAAGTAGTAGAGGATGTTGTTCATCTTCGCCGGGTCGTAGTCCTTGAGCCCGAACGGGAAGGCGAACTGCTCCTTCATGTAGCTGATGGTGTAGTCACCGTTGGTCTGCGGGTTCATCTGCGCGGTGGTGCGCAGCATCGCATTGCCGCGGTAGCGGGTAACGTGGTTCCAGATGACTTCCAGGCCGCTCTGCGGAATAGGGAACGGGACGGTCATCTGGAAGTTGGTCAGGCCGTTGCCGCCTTCGGCCAGCGAGGTGGCGGTGGCGTTCTTCTTCGCCGCATCGATCACCGCCTGCGGGTAGCTCGCGCTGCGGTGGCTGGGGTAGACCGGGATGCGATAGGTCTGCGGGAAACGCTGGAACATGGCCAGTTGGCCGGGCGTGAGTTTGTCCTGATACTGGCTGGCATTCTGCGCGGTGATGGTGAACAGCGGCTTGTCGGCCGCATACGGATCGGCGAGGAAGCCGCCAGCGTCGGCCTTGCCGGCATTGGGCGCCAGGCCACCGGTCCAGGCTGGAATGCTGCCATCGGCGTTGCCCGCTGTTTCAGCACCCACAGGCGTCAGTTCATTGCCCAGGCGCGCGGCCTGGTCGGCGCCGACCGCGGCCATGACCTGCCCGGCGAGCAGGCTCAGCGTCAGGCAACCCGCCTGCAACCATTGCTTGTTGTTCATGCTTGTACCTCTGGGACGGATAGGCATCAGAAACTGACGCCCAGGCTGACGGCGAGGAAGTCGCGGTCGGTGTTGACGTTGTAATCACCGCCGAAGTAATCGGTGTAACTGATGCTCGCGGTGTAGCGGCTCAGGTACTCGGCATCGACGCCGACGCTGACTGACTTGTCGCCCTCGTTGAAGGTCGGGCCGTAGCCTTCCACGTCGTGGGAGAAGGCCAGGTTCGGGCGCAACGAGATGCCGCCGATCAGGTCGTTGTATTCCAGGCCGGCGCGCACGCGGTAACCCCAGGAATTCTGGGTGTAGAAGCCCTTGTCGTCGCACTGGCCGGGGTTGGCGGTGTTCACCACCTTCTGGCAGATCGCATTGCCCGACAGTCCCAGCAACGCGGAGGTGCCGGCGCTGGCCAGTTCGCCATTGCCATAGACGCTGCTGCGACCAAAGCGCAGGTCCGAGCCGTCGGTGGAGCCCAGGTCGGCGATATGGCCAAAGCCGATCTCGCCGACCAGGGTCAGGCGTTCGGCGCCGATCACCGGGATCTGGTCGAAGGTGTTGGTGAAGGTCATCTGCGCCTGTGTGTAAGGGAGGCGTTTGTAGCCCTGGATCAGCGAGCCGTAGCTCGAGTCCGCCCAGCCGCTGGAGAAGATCGGCAGGCCGCCGTTGACCAGCGGGCTGGTCGCCGCGGAGCCGAGCGTCGCGGCACCGGAAACGTCGCTTGAGTTGATGCCCATGGGCATGTTCGGCCGGTAGCTGATCTCGCCCTGCACCGCCGTGCTGCCCCAGGTGGTGTTGAAGCCCAGGCCGTAGAGGCGGATATCTTCGGGGTAATCCAGGTACCAGCTGGCGGTGCTGCGCCCGCCCTGCCCGATCAGGCCCCCCACCGGGTCGGCCAGCGCGCCCTTGCCCACCACCCAGTTACTGGTCGGCGTGCGGCTGTGGTAGTTCATCGCGTAGGCGGAGAACTCGGTGTCGTTGACCATCCAGCGCAACGCCACGCCGAATTGACCGCCATCGCGGGCGTCATGGTCCCTGGTGCGCGGCACGTAGCCATAGCCACCCCTGATGCCGGTGCCGTCGATGTCGCGGTCGAAGTCGCTGCCGTTCACCGCCATGTTGATGTCGCAGCCCTTGGCCGCCACATCGCTGCCGAAGAAGGTGCCGCAATTGTCCGGCACGGTCTTCTCCCATTCGAGCTGGTAGAAGGCCTCCATGGACAGGGTGTCGGTCAACCCCTGGTTGAAATACAGCATGCTCACCGGGATCAGCGCTTCCTTCACCTCGGAACCGGGACGACGCAGCGCGGCGACATCTGCCGGGTTGATCGAGTTGATGCCGTTCTGGATGAAGGTGCTCTCGCCCCAGCTCACCACCTGGCGGCCCAGACGCACGGTACCGGGCAGATCGCGGAAGTCGTAGTTGTGGTAGATGAAGGCATCGAGCAGCTCGACGCCGGAGGACTTGGCGGCGTTGTCTCGACCACTGTCGTCGATATCGTAGAGCGGGCGATGCTCGTCCTTCAGCTCGAAGTCGTACCAGTACTTGCCCCGCAGGAACAGACCGCTGTCGCCATACTTCAACTCCAGGTCGTGCAGGCCCTTGAAGATCTTGGAGAAGGTTTCGCCCTTCTTGAAATTCAGGCGGCCGTCGTCGGAAGTCTGGCTGGACGCCGTGCCGCCGTTGCGGGTACCGATGAATTTCTTGTCCGGGCTGTCCATCGCCCAGCTCGCACCGATGGACAGCGTCGAGTCGAAGCGTCCCTCGATTTCCCCCACGTTGAAGCTCACCGCCTGAGCCGAAGTTGCCCCGCCAAGGGCCATGCTGGTCGCCAGCGCCAGCGCGTGCGGCCTGAAGCCTGCGGCGCCGGTTATTGTTCTTTTCATGCTGCTCTCCGCCTGGATCGTGCTGGTCACGGCAAGCCGCGCCACCCCTGCCCCCGGCTCGTCGGCCGGTAGGCGGTCGCATGGTAAGAGCGCGGTCACGAGCCTGACTTCTGAAAAAAAGTGATGCCCATAGCCAGAATGCAAGCTCGCGACCATCCCCCCCGCGCGAAGCTCCGCGAGCGATAACCGACGGCTATTGCGATACCCAGGATTCAGCCGACCGCAGCCTTGAGTTGCCCTAAAGTCCGCCGCCATCAGCGACTCCCCAACGATGAGGTGGACCATGAAGATTGCGTTGACCGGCGACAGCATCCTGCAACGCCGCCTGAACAGCCGCGACGACGAAACCCTGCGCCCGCTGTTCGACCTGCTGCGCGGCGCCGACGTCAGCTTCACCAACCTGGAAGTGCTGCCCAACGACTTCCAGGGCGATGCCGTGCTGGAAAGCGGCGGCTCGCACTTCGGCGCGCCGGCGTGGATCCTCGATGAACTGGTGGAGGGCGGTATCGACCTGTTCTCCACGGCCAACAACCACAGCCTCGACTACGGCATCGCCGGCCTGCATGCCGCCCACGCCCAGCTGAACAAGCGCGAGCTGCTGTTCGCCGGCACCGGCCGCAACCTGGAGGAAGCCCGCCGCCCGGTGTACTGCACCAAACCCGCCGGCACCGTCTCGCTGCTGGCCTGCACCTCCACCTTCGGCAAGGGCCAGGAAGCCAGCGAGCAGACCCGCGACATGCCCGGCCGACCCGGCCTCAACCCATTGCGCTACGACACCGTGCACCAGCTCGACGGCGCGCAGATGGAAGCCATGCGCGGCATCATCGCCAGCCTCGGCCTGGACCGCCTCTACCAGGGCGCGGTGGACCTGGGCTTCGCCCATCCGATTCCCGATCCGTCGCTGGCGGTATTCGGCCCCTTCACCCCGCTGCTGTTCCGCCAGGGCGAGTCCTCGCGCCTGCGCACCCTGCCGCGCAAGAAGGACATGGACGAGATCCTGCGCTGGGTCGAGGAAGCGCGGCTGATGTCGGACGTGGTGGTGCTGAGCATCCACGCCCACGAACTGGGCCACGACGCCGCCGGCGAGTGGGACCTGGAAGTGGCGGCCGAATTCGTCCAGCCGGTGGCGCGGCGCATGATCGATGCCGGCGTCGACATCGTGGTCGGCCACGGCCCGCACCTGCTGCGCGGCATGGAGATCTACAACGGCAAGCCGATCTTCTACAGTTTGGGCAACTTCATCGGTCAGAACGAACTGGTGTCGCGCCTGCCGGCGGACAGCTACGAGCAGTTCCGCGTGGACCGCAACCAGACGCCGTCGAAAGTCTTCCTGCAGCGCACCCAGAACGACACCCGCAGCTTTCCCTCCGACTCGCGCTTCTGGGAAAGCCTGGTGCCGGTGTGCCAGTTCGACGGCCGTCGCCTGACCGGCATCGAACTGCACCCGGTGAGCCTGGGCCTGGGCGAGGCGGTGCACCGCCGTGGCCGTCCGCGCCTGGCCGAAGGCGACCATGCACAAGCGATCCTGCAGCGCTTCGCCGCGCTGTCGGAGCCCTACGGTACTCGGCTGTCGATCGACGGCTCGATTGCGCGCATCACACTCTGATGCCGCAGCGCCGGGCAGCCACAAGCTGCCCGGCGCCCTCTGACTCCCGCAGCCATGACAACCACCCGCATTCTCATCGTCGAGGACGACCTGCGTCTCGCCGCACTCACCCGCGACTTTCTCGAGCACCACGGTCTCACCGCCAGCATCGAAGCCAACGGCGCCCGCGCCGCCGCCCGGGTGATGGACGAACGCCCGGACCTGGTGATCCTCGACCGCATGCTGCCCGGCGAAGACGGCCTGTCCGTCTGCCGGCGCATCCGCCCCGGTTACTCGGGGGCCATCCTCATGCTCAGCGCGCGCTCGGAAGACACCGAGCAGATCGACGGCCTGGAAAACGGCGCCGACGACTACGTCTGCAAACCGGTGCGCCCCAGCCTGCTACTGGCCCGCGTGCGCACGCTGCTACGGCGTCGCGAGGCTCCCGGAACCACTTCCGAACGACTGGAAATCGCCGGCCTGCTCCTCGATGCACGGCAGCGCGAGGTCCATCGCGATGACCAGCGCATCGACCTCACCGGCGCCGAGTTCGACTTGCTCTGGTACCTCGCCAGCCGCGCCGGCCAGACACTGAGCCGCGATGAGCTGTTCCTCGCCTTGCGCGGCATTACCTATGACGGCCTGGACCGCTCGATGGACGTGCGCATCGCCCACCTGCGCGCCAAGCTGGGCGAAGCGCCCTCGCATCCGCTGATCCTGACGGTGCGCGGCAAGGGTTATCGCTTCGTCGGCTGAAACGCCCTCGCAGGGCGCATAGCGCTTCAGCGTTATCCGCCGTACGGTGGAGCCTGCTCGCAAACGGATTCAGCGGCGATCCACATATCGCGCCGGTTCACGAGCAAGGCCCCGGCGTCCCCCTCGCTCCTACGAAAACCGCGTGGCATCCGGTAGGCTGTAGCCTCGTCCTGAAGAGCCGCACAGCATGCACGCCCTCACCTGTCCCCACCTGATCGGCGACCACGTCGAACTCCTCCCCCTGCGCGCCGAACACGCGCAGGCCCTGCTAGACGCAGCCGCCGATGGCGAACTGTGGAACCTGAAAGTCACCGTGGTACCCGGGCCGGACACGGTCGCGGGCTATATCGCCAAGGCCGAAAAGGGCCTGGAGGAAGGAACCGTCCTGCCCTTCGCCATCCTTGACCGGCGCAGTGGAAAGATCGTCGGCAGCACGCGCTTCTGGAAGGTCGACCGAGCCAACCGCAAGCTGGAGATCGGCCACACCTGGCTCGCCCTGTCGGCGCAGCGCACACCGATCAACACCGAGGCCAAGCTCCTGTTGCTCACCTACGCCTTCGAGCAGCTCGATTGCGTGCGCGTGCAGTTCACCACCGACGAGCTGAACGAGAAATCCCGCGCCGCCATCCTGCGCCTGGGCGCTGTGCAGGAAGGCATCGTCCGTCACGAACGCATCATGCCCGACGGCCGCAAGCGCAACTCGGTGCGTTTCAGCATCATCGACAGCGAGTGGTCCGAGGTGAAGGCGCGGCTGCAGCAAAGGCTGGGCCGCACCTCGGCTTGAAGGATCAGCCCTGGTAGAACACCTCGTCGCTGTAGGGGTACCACCAGGAATGAATCTGCGGCTGGTGGTCGATGATCACCATCTTCGAGCGGCGGAACGCATCCAGCCCCTGGCGACCGAGTTCGCGGCCCATGCCGGACATCTTCCAGCCGCCGAACGGCAGCGCATCGTTGTCGATCAGCGGATTGTTCACCCAGACCATCCCCGCCTCCAGGCGGTCCGCCGCTTCCATGGCTTCGGCCAGGTCCGTGGAGAACAGCGAGGCGCCCAGGCCGAAGGGCGAGTCATTGGCCAGGCGCACGGCCTCATCGAAATCCTTCACCTTGCAGATCGCCGCCACCGGGCCGAAGCACTCCTCGTGGAAGATGGCCATCGCCGGGGTGACGTCGGTGAGGATGGTCGGTTCGTAGTACCAGCCCACCGGGAATTGCGGCGGAATGCGCCCGCCGCAGACCAGCGTGGCACCCTTGGCGATGGCGTCGTCCACCAGGCGAATCACCTTGGCGCGTGCCGCTTCGCTGACCATCGGGCCGATCTCTGAGCGCTCCAGCCCGTGACCGATGCGCAACGCGCGAGTCCGCTCGGCGAAACGCGCAACGAACTCGTCATGCACTTCGTCGACCACATAGAAGCGCTCCGCCGAGGTGCAGATCTGCCCGCTCAGGTGGAACGCCGCGGTCACTGCGCCGGCCGCCGCGACTTCCAGCGGTGCGTGGCGGGAGATGATCATCGGGTCACTGCCGCCGGCCTCGATCACCGCCGGCTTCATCCGTTCGGCACAGGCCACCGCCACCGCCTTGCCGGCGGCGACGCTGCCGGTGAAGGCCACGGCGTGGGTACGCTCGGACTGCACCAGACGCTGCGCGGTGCTGGCATCGCCCGGCACGCAGCTGACCATCCCCGCCGGCAGCACCTTGAAGTGCTCCATGAATTTCAGCGTGCACAGCGTGGTGCTTTCCGCCGGCTTGACGATGCAGGCGTTGCCCGCCGCGAGCGAGGCTGCCAGGGTCCAGCACATCAGCAGGATGGGGAAGTTGAACGGCATGATGTGCACGCTGACGCCATAGGGTTCGTAGCGCACATGCTGGAACGACCCGAGCTGGGTGGTGCCGGCTACCTTGCCGGCCTCGTCGCGGGCCATCTCGGCGTAGTAGCGGAAGATCGGCGCGCAGTTGGCCAGCTCGCCCATGGCCTCGGGGAACGGCTTGCCCATCTCCAGCGTCATCAGCCGCGCCACTTCGCGCTGGGTCGCCTGGTCGGTCTCGATGGCGTTGGCCAACTGGTGAAGGATCGCCGCGCGGGATTTCGCATCGACACGCTTCCACTCGCGCTGGGCAGCGTTGGCGGCGTCGATGGTGGCGTCCACATCCTCGGCATCGCACAGGGCAATGCGGCCCACGGGCGTGAGGTCAGCGGGATTGATGATGTCGCGCAGGCGCTGCGTGGCCACGCCCTGGTAGTGAGGGCCGATGAAGCGCAGGGGCACGTCGCTGTGGAAGTCGGTCATGGAATGCTCCGCAGGGATTCGGATGAAGCCAGGCGCTGGGCGATCACGTCGCTCTCCAGCGGCTGGCGCCAGTTCGGCAAGTGAGAGTCGAGCAGCGCTGCCAGCGGGCGCAGCTGCTCGTTATCCAGCGCGCGCTGGAACAGCCGCAGTACGCGCGGCAGGTGCTTGAGATAGCCGTGCTTGCCATCGCGCCTGGCCAGGCGCACAAAGATGCCCAGCACCTTGGCGTGGCGCTGTGCGGCGAGCACCTGGAAGTCGGCCAGGAAGCGCCGGCCGTCCACTTCCGGGCGCTGGCCGAGGTAATGGGTGAGCAGGGTCACGCGCAGCGTTTCGGGAATGTCGCGGCGCGCGTCTTCGAGCAGGGACATAAGGTCATAGGCCGGCGCGCCGAACAGCGCGTCCTGGAAGTCCAGCAACCCGCAGGCCGCCACGTCCTCCCTGCCCTCCAGCAGCATCAGGTTGTCGACGTGATAGTCGCGCAGCACCAGTACTTCGCGGCGCATCGAGGCGTCTCGCCAGAGCGCGGCGAACTCGGCCAGATAGCGTTCGCGCAATTGCGCGGCGGCCTTCTCGCCGATGAGCAGCGGCGCGTACCAATCGATGAACAGCGCCGCTTCCTCGCCCAGCTTCTGCCCGTCGTAGGCCGGCACGCCCTCGGCCGCTTGCGGGCCGGCGCGGTGCAGGCGCACCAGGGCGTCCACGGCAAGACGGTACAGCGCCGTCTCGCTGTGGCCGGCCGCGAACAGCCGGGTATAGGTGGCGTCACCGAAGTCCTCGATCAGCGCCAGGCCCAGCTCACGGTCGGCGGCCAGCACGTTCGGCGCCGACAGCCCGCAGTCGCGCAGCAGTTGTGCCACCCGCAGGTACGGCGCCAGCGGCTCGGCGCCGGGTGGCGAATCCATCAGCAGCAGACCCTTGCCGTCGACCCGGAAATAGCGCCGCGCCGAGGCGTCGGCCGGTAGCGCGGTCAGCGTCTCTCCGGCCAGGCCGCTGCCGGCGAGAAAGGTCTCGCGGGCAGCGGCGCGGGTGGTTTCACAAGGCAGGTTCATGGCATCACCGGATCATGTAGACCTTCTTGATGGTCTCGTGCACGGTGCACACGCCCTTCCAGTCCTTGGGGAAGAAGGCCGCGGTGTCCGGCTCGATCTCGATCACCTCGCCGGACTCGTGCACGTAGGTGCAGCGGCCTTCGAGGAAGTGGCAGAACTCGTCGCTGGTCACGTGGCAGAACCACTTGCCCGGCGTGCAATGCCAGATGCCGCATTCGGACTGGCCTTCGGGCCCCTTGTGCAGGACCACGCCGCTGACGTGGGACTCGCCCTCGAGCATGGTCGGGATCACGCCCCAGTCCTTGAGTTCGGTGACTTGCAGCGGGCGATGGATAACGGGGGTTTTCATGTCTTTCTCCAGCGATGGCCACCCGCACGGGCAGCCGGTTAAGGCGTAGGGCGAATAACCGCTTGCGGTTATCCGCCGACAGCTTCGGCGCAAGGTCGATGGCGGATAACGCTTGAGGCGTTATGCGCCCTACGAAATCACGCCAACATGTAGAGGTTGCGGAGTGTGGTGTGCACGGTGCATTCGCCGGTCCAGCCGGCCGGGAACAGCACCAGGGTGTCGGGCTCGACCTCGATCACTTCGCCCTCGTCGGAGCGGTAGGTGGCGCGGCCGGCAACGAAATGGCAGAGCTCGTCGCGCGGGATCGACAGCCGCCAGCGGCCGGGGGTACAGACCCACAGACCGGTCTCGGGACTGTTGTTCGGCCCCTTGAACAGCAGGCGCCCGCTGGAGTGCGAGACGCCCTCCAGCGCATCGGACTGCACGCCCCAGTCCACCAGGTCGTCGTACTCGCGGGCGCCGCGAATGTGCGGCGCCGTGCTGTCGGCCTTGAACTCAGCCATGGCTCACCGCCTTGCCACCCATCAGTTGGTCGAGGATGCGCGCGGCGTCTTCCGGGCCCTTGCGCGAGCGCATGTAGTCGCTGGTGCGCGCCAGGCGCTCTTTCATCAGGTCATCGCCGAGCAGTTGGGCAATGTTGCGCGCCAGGTCTTCCTCGCTCCAGTCGTAGCGGTCCATGCGCAGGCCGTGGCCGCTTTCCTGGGCACGCATGGCGTTGTCGTGGCCGTCCCAGACGTAGGGCATGACGATGGCCGGCTTACCGAAGAACAGGCACTCGGTGAAGCTGTTGTTGCCGCCGTGGTGGATCACCCCGTCGACCTGAGCGATCACCGAGGGCTGCGGGTACCAGTTGGAAACGATCACGTTGTCCGGCAGGTCGTCGTATTTCTCCACGTGCTCGCCGACATTGAACAGCGCGCGGTACGGCAGCTTGCCGATAGCGGTGACCAGGCGCTTGAGCAGGTCGACATCGCCCGAGCCGAGGCTGCCGAAGCTGACGTACAGCAGCGGCTTGTCGTTGTGCGCCTTGAACTGCGGAATCTCGTAGGGCTTGTCGGTGCGCACGCAACCCTGCAGGTAGTGGAACTGCCGCGCCGGCAGCGGATGGCGGCGCTGGAACTTAACCGGGTCCGGGTACAGCAACAGGTTCATGTAGGGCGACTCTTCGAAGAAGGTGCCCAGCGGGTACGGTCGCTCGCCACACTGGGCGAGGAAGTCGTTGAAGTCGGCGTGGATCGGCGCGATCACCTCCTCGAAGCGTTTCTGGAAGCGCGCGTGGCCCTCCTTGTCGTCCACGCTCATGCCCGACAGATACGGCGGAATATCCGGGTCGTGCACCTCGTTCTCCGAGCAGGAGATGATCCGCACCCACGGCTTGCCGTAGTGCTTGATGGCCGGGAAGAGGATCACGTTGTCCACGCAGATCAGGTCCGGCTTGATCCTGTCGAGGATCGCCGGCAGCTCCTTCTGCGCCCACTTGGCTGTGGAGACGATGGCCTCCCAGCACTCCTTCACGTAGTTGTCGAGCTGGTCGATCGGCGCCTTGCGGAAGTTGGGGATGTGGCCGTTGATGAAGTCGGTCCAGTAGCGCGCCATCTCCTCGGCCGGCATCGGCTCGGACATGTTCACGTAGTGCTCCTCGAAGCCGTAGGCAGAATACACTCCGGTCATCCCCGGATCGGTGAGGAACACCGCCTTGTGCCCCAGCGCCTCGCAGGCCTGGGCGATGCCGACGGAGTTGAGGGCCGGGCCGTAGGCGGCCTCGGGGAAGAAGGCGATGACCTTGCGTTCACTACTCATGGTGCTCTCCTGTAGGTCTTGTTCTTGGCAATCAGTGAGTCAGCACGCGGCCGTGCCGCGCATCCCAGCCCAGGCGCACCGGCATGCCGGCGGCGAGGCGGAGGAAGTCGTAGTCCGAGGACGGCACGCGGACGATCAGCGGCTTGCTCGACAGCGCCGTGTTCACGTGCAGGTTGGTGTCCAGACCGTGGTAGGCGACCTCCGCCACCTGGCCCTGGATCTGGTTGTCAGTGGCAGGCGTGGCATCGGTCAGCACGCGCAGGCGCTCCGGGCGCAGCGCGAGGGTCACGCTCTCGGGGCTGGACTCGGCGGTGGTCTCGATGCTCAGCACCTGGTCGCCGGCCTGCAGGCGATTGGTGCCCACGCGCCGGCCCTCGATCAGGTTGCTGACGCCGATGAAGTCGGCGACGAAGCGGCTGCCCGGGTTCTCGTAGAGTTCGCTGGGGCTGCCGCACTGGCAGACCTTGCCGTCCCGCAGCACGGCCATGCGGTCGGACATCACCAGGGCTTCTTCCTGGTCGTGGGTGACCATGATGAAGGTGATGCCGCTCTCGTGCTGCAGGCGCTTGAGTTCCAGCTGCATCTTCTCGCGCAGCTTCTTGTCCAGCGCGCCGAGGGGTTCGTCCAGCAGCAGCACGCGCGGGCGTTTGACCAAGGCGCGGGCCAGGGCGACGCGCTGGCGCTGGCCGCCGGAGAGTTGGTCCGGCCGGCGGTTGGCCAGCGGGCCGAGCTGCGCGGTGTCCAGCACCGCGTCGACGCGCTGGCGGATTTCGCCAGCGGGCAGCTTCTCCATCTCCAGGCCGTAGGCGATGTTGCCGCGCACGGTCATGTTGGGGAACAGCGCGTAGGACTGGAACATCAGGTTCAGCGGGCGCTTGTTCGGCGGCAGCGGCGAGATGTCCTGGCCGTTGAGATAGATGGCGCCGGAACTGGGCGTCTCGAAGCCGGCGATCATCCGCATCAGGGTGGTCTTGCCGCAGCCGGACGGGCCGAGCAGCGCGAAGAACTCGTTCTCGCGGATCGCCAGGGACACCTGGTCCACCGCCGTCAGGCCCTCGCCGTAGGATTTGCTCACCTGCTCCAGCACGAGCAGGTCGGATGACTTAGTCATGGGCTTTGGGCACCTTGTTCAGACGTTGGGAGGCGAACAGCGCGGTGAAGCTGACCAGCATCACCAGGGTGGCGAGGGCGTTGATTTCCGGGGTCACGCCGAAGCGGATCATCGAATAGATCTGCATCGGCAGCGTGGTGGAGGCGCTGCCGGAGCCGGAGTTGAAGAAAGCGATGATGAATTCGTCCACCGACAGGGTGAACGCCAGCAGCCCGCCGGCCAGCACGCCGGGGAAGATTGCCGGCAGCAGCACCCGGCGCGCGGTGGTGAACCAGCCGGCGCCCAGGTCGATGGACGCTTCGAGGATCGAATAGTCGAAGTGCTTGAGGCGGGTACGCACCACCGCGCAGACGAAGGCGATGTTGAACACCACGTGGCTGAGGATGATCGAGTGCAGCCCCAGGCTCATCTTCAGCAGGTTGAAAAAGCTCAGCAGCGCGATGGCCAGGACGATGTCGGGGATGATCATCGGCGCCATCAGCAGGGTGTCGGCGATGTTGCTGCCCTTCTTGCCGCTGCTGCGGGCGCGCATCTCCACGCCGAGAGCGAGCAACGTGCCGAGCACGCAGGCGATGAAGGTGGAGGTCAGTGCAACGATCAGCGTGTTCAGCGCCGCGTGCTGGATCGAGGCATTGGCCAGCAGCTTGGCGTACCACTTCAGCGATGCGCCGCCCCACGCGGTGGGCAGGCCGCTGGCGTTGAACGACAGCAGGATCAGCACCAGGATCGGTACATAGAGGAAGGCGTACACCAGCCACAGGTGCGTGCCGAGGGCAATGCCGGAGGGATTACGCATGGCGTTCGCCCTCCGCGCCCTGGGCCCGGCGCGAGACCATGGCCTGGATGAACAGCAGGAGCAGCATGATGCCGATCAGGAAGAAGCTCAGCGCCGCGCCGAACGGCCAGTCCCGCGCGGTAAGGAACTGTGCGTAGATCAGGTTGCCGACCATCTGCACCTGCTTGCCGCCCAGCAGGTCGGCGGTGATGAAGTTGCCGATGGAGAGCACGAAGACAAACACCGCGCCGGCCGCCACGCCGGGCACCGAGAGCGGCAGGATCACCCGGCGAAAAGTGGTCCAGCCGGACGCGCCAAGGTCCCGCGAGGCTTCCCAGAGCTCATTGTCGATGCGCGACAGCGAGCTGTAGATGGCGAGGATGACGAAGGGGATGTAGTTGTAGACCAGCCCGAGCACCACGGTGGCGTCGGTGTAGAGCAGGCTGATCGGCTCGCCGCTGTAGCCCAGCAGGCTGAACAGGCGGTTGAGCAGGCCTTCGCGGTTGAGCAGGACGATCCAGGCGTAGGTGCGGATCAGGTAGTTGCTCCAGAACGGCAGCATCACCAGGAACAGGTACACCGCCTGCCGGCGCGGCGTGGTGCGGGTGATGGCGTAGGCCGCCGGGTAGCCGATGATCACCGCGAACAGCATGGCCAGGCCGGCGATCTTCGCCGAGCGCAGGAGGATGTCGAGGTACAGCGGGTCCACCGCGCGGCGGTAGTTTTCCCAGGTGAACACGTAGTCGATGCCGCCGTAGGCACCGCGCTCGAGGAAGCTGTAGACCAACACCAGCAGGCACGGCAGCAGCAGGAACAGGGCCAGCCAGCCCAGACCGGGCGCGAGCAGCCAGGCCGACAATTTGCGGTCGGCGGATAAAGCGGTCATGCGTAGTTCCCCCAACCCCACGCCAGGCGGGGTGCTTCAGGGTTATTCCGGAGAGAATTGCGGGGCGCCAGTGCGACGCCCCATCGGCCTTACTGCGCGGCCATGATTTCCGTTACGGCGCGGGTGTACGCCTTCTGCGTCGAGCCACCCACGTCACGCAGTTGTTGCTGCTTGACCAGCTCGGCCGGCGTGGTGGTGAGGTTGGGGTACTTGGCCAGCAGGTCCGGCTTCAGGGTCGCCATCGCCGCCTGGTTGGGCACCTTGTAGAGGATGTTCTCCGCGACCCAGGCGTGGTTCGCCGGCTCCAGCATGTAGTTGATGAAGCGGTAGGCGGCGTCGGGGTTCTTCGAGCTTTTCAGCACGACCATGGTGTCCACCCAGAGGTCGGAACCTTCCTTGGGCACGACGAACTTGATCGACTCGTTGGCCTGGGTGCCGTAGTTGCACCAGCCATCCCAGGCGTGGGCCATCAGCGCCTCGCCCGAAGCCAGCTTGGAGTAGAAGGTGGTGTCGTCGAAGGACAGCAGGCGCTTCTTGGTGGCGATCAACTGGTCGCGCACCGCGTTGATCTGGTCCGGGTTGCCGTCGTTCACCGACCAGCCGTTGGCGAGGAAGCCGGCGCCGAGCAGCCAGCGGTCGGTGGCCAGCATGGTGGTCTTGCCCTTGAGGGCGTCGGAGGGCTTGAGCAGGTCGCTCCAGCTCGAAGGCGCCGGGCTGACCTTGTCCGAGCGGTAGCAGATGCCGGTGGTGCCCCAGGTGTAGGGCACGGAGAAGTGGTTGCCGACGTCGTACTCGAGCTTCTGCGCTTCGGGGTAGAGATTCTTCAGGTTCGGAACCTTGGCCGGATCGATCTCGGCGAGCAGGCCCTGCTTGTGCAGGATCTCGGCAAAGGGCGAAGAGACGAACACCACGTCATAGCCTTCGCCACCGGAAGCCATGAGCTTGCCCATGATTTCTTCGTTGGTGGCGTGGAGGGATTTGTCGGCTTCAAGGCCTGTGGCCTTCTGGAACTTCTCCAGGTTGTCCGGGGCCATGTAGCCGTCCCAGATGGAGATCACCAGATCCTTGGCGCTGGCCGTGGTGGCGGACAGCGTGAGCGCGAGGGTTGCCCCTGCGTAGAGCATGGTCTTCAGCTTCATCTTGCGCACCTGACGATGGTTGTTTTTGTGTGTCAACGGCAGCGGAACGAAAAGCGTACTACATGTCTTTTTTTCAAAATAAAAACTGAACCACTGGCGAAGTCAACCATTTCTTGCATTCTTGTTGGACCCTCCTCGCTGTGGCATAAGGGGGCGCCCCGCGCCCACAAGCCTGCGACGCCTGCCGGAGAGAAGCCGCTTGAGCAAGGACACCGAGAAAAGACCGCGCACCAACCACCTGGAACTGGCCCGGCGGATCATCGAGCATGCCCAGGACACCGGTCTCGCCGATGGCGACGCCTTGTCCGAGCAGCAACTGGCGCGCACCTTCGGCGTGTCGCGCACGCTGATCCGCGCCGGGCTCGACCTGCTGCAGGAGCAGCAACTGGTGGCCCACGAGCCGGGCAAGGGCTATCGCCTCGCCGCCGATCCGTCCGCCCAGGTGCTCGGCTCGGCATTGCCCCAGGCCGAGGAAGAAGCCCTGGCCGCCTCGGTACTGAGGGATCGCATGGCCGGTCGCCTGGGCAACAGCCTGAGCGCCAGCGAGCTGATGCGCCGCTACGACATCGGCCGAGTCGCGGCACAGAAGGTCCTGGCGCAACTCAGCGAGGACCAGGTGCTGGAGCGCGGCGCCGGGCAGAGCTGGTCGTTCCGCCCGTTGCTGAACAACCTCGCAGCGCTGGAAGACAGCCTGCGCTATCGGCTGATCCTCGAACCCGAAGCCCTCCTCGCCCCCGGCTTCGAGCCAGACCTGGCGCGCCTCGCCCTGCTGCGCGGGGCCATGGAGGAACTGCTGGCGGCGCCCATCGAGCGCTTCGACGTGGCCCAGTTCCGCGAGCTGGACATCGGCTTCCACGAGCTGATCGCCCAGGGCTGCGGCAACCGTTTCGTCGGCGACGCTCTGCTGCAGCACCAGCGTCTGCGGCGCCTGCCCAACCTGCTGCCGATGGTCAGCGTGCACCGCCTGCAGGAAGCCCTGCGCGAGCACCTGCGAATCATCGAGCAGATCGAGCGCGGCCAGCTGGAAGTCGCCGCCGACCTGATGCGCCTGCACCTGCGGCTGTCCTTCGCGCAACGCCCGCAGACCGCCAACCGCGGGATTCCACAGTCGTTCGCCCAGGGGCGTCGCTGATTATTTTTCTCACACAGTGTTTTTTTTAACGAAAAAATGCAGTATCAGTTTCACGCAGTGCCCGTGAGCAACACCCGGATGTGCCCATGACGCAAAGAACAAGAACCATCGCCTTCTTCCCCGAGGCCAGTTTCGGCGCCGCGCTGAACTGCATCGGCATCGCCCAGGCCCTGCGCGAACTCGGCGCACGCCCGGTGTTCATCTGCCATGCGCATTTCCAGGGCATCTTCGCCGAGTACGGCTTCGCCGAGTACCCGCTGCAACTGGACTCGCCGCTCTCCGCCGCCGACCACCAGCATTACTGGGAGCGCTTCATCGAGCGCAACGTGCCCTACTTCGACCAGCCGCCCCTGGCGCAGATCGACAGCTACGTGGCGCCGGCCTGGGAAGCCATCATCGATACCGCCATCGAATCGGAAAAACCGCTGCAGCAGTTGCTCGCCCGGCTCAAGCCCGATGCCATCGTGCTGGACAACGTGGTCAGCTTCCCGGCCATCTCCGCCGCCGGCTGTCCCTGGGTGCGGATGATCTCCTGCGCGGAAACCGAACTACCCGACCCCGCGGTGCCGCCCTACCTGTCCGGCGCCAGCAGCAGCGATCCACAAGCCTGCGCCACCTACCGCGAACACTACCTGCAAGCGACAAAGCCGGCGCACGAACGCTTCGCCCGCTTCCTCGCCGAGTGCGGTCACCCTGCCCTGCCCGCCGGCCAATTCCTCGAAGATTCGCCTTGGCTCAACCTGTTGCTCTCACCCACACCGGTGCGCTACGAGCGCCAGAATCCGCTGCCGGCCGAGCGCTATCTGTACCTCGACGGCTGCGTGCGCAGCGAGGCGCCGTATATCCCGCCGCAGTTCCCGCGGCACGACGATGCTGCGCTGATCTATGTGAGTTTCGGCAGCCTCGGCGCGGCCGATATCGAGATGATGCGCAAGCTGATCGATGCCGTCGCGCAACTGCCCTACCGCTTCCTGATCAACGTCGGCGCCTACCGCGAGCACTACGACAGCGTGCCCGACAACGTCTACCTCGACAGCTGGTACCCGCAACCGGCCGTGCTGCGCGAATGCCAGTTGTTCATCCATCACGGCGGCAACAACAGCTTCTGCGAGGCACTGTATTTCGGCCTGCCGTCGGTGATCATCCCCTACTGCTGGGACGGCCATGACAACGCCCGGCGCGCCGAGGAAGTGGGCGTGGCGCGCTACCTGCCGCGCTTCGAAAACCCGCTGGCGGCGCTGCCCGGCGCACTGGCCGACCTGCTCTGCGACAAGGCGATGCAGCAACGGCTGACCAGCGTACGCGAACAGATGCAGGCCTCGCGCGGCACAGCGTCGGCCGCGCGGGCGATTCTTGGCATCTGCAGCGACTAAGCGGCCAATGGCACCGTGCAAGGACGTGCCATTGGCTCTGTGCAAGTTTCCGGTCGCCCCATAAGCCTGGCTCCATGTCCCTGGAACCAGGCATGACAAGCTTCAATGACCAGCCAGCCCTGCTCGGCGACTCCCTGCAACTTCGCCCACTGCGCAGCGAGGATTTCGACGCCTCTCCGGCGCCGCCAACTCGCCCGGAACCTGGGCCGGACACCCGGTGAAGGACCGGTGACCCAGGCGTCTTCAGGCTTTGCGCAGTGGTACTTCCTGCAGCAGCCACGACAGCGCGAAGGCCACGGCGCTGACCATGCACGCCACCAGGAAGACCCAGTGCATCGATCCGGAAAAGGCTTCCAGGTAAGCCTGCCGCAACGCTGCGGGCAAGGCATGCACAGCGGCCGGCGACAGGTTGGCCGGTGAGCCGACGCTGGCCGGGAAGGCACTCACGAGCCGACTCATCAGCTCGTGAGAGAACAATGCGCCGAACACCGAGACGCCAATGGAGCCGCCGATGGAGCGGAACAGGGTCGCCCCGGAGGTCGCCACGCCCATGTGGCGAAATTCGACGCTGTTCTGCACCGCCAGGATCAGGACCTGCATCACCATGCCCAGCCCGGCGCCGAGCAAGGCCATGTAGAGATTCATCTGCAACATCGACGATTGCAGGTCCAGACGGCTCAGCAACGCCAGAGCGACGACCTGCAGCAGTGTGCCAAGAATGGGGAAGACCCGGTAACGCCCCCAGCGGCTGATCAGGCGACCGGTAATAGCCGAGACGATCAGCATCGCACCCATCAGGGGCAGCATCTGCAGGCCCGCACTGGTCGGCGTGGCGTCCTTGACCACCTGCATGTAGAGCGGCAGGAAGGTCACCGAGCCGAACAGCGAAACACCGACGGTGAACCCGATCAGCCCGGCGAGCACGAAGGTCCGGTGGCGGAACAGGTGCAGCGGCAGGATCGGTTCCGCCGCGATGCGCTGCTCGTGGACGAAGCCGATCACACCGACAACGGCGAAGAGCGACAGGCACAGGATGTCGATCGAGGTCCACTCGAGCGTGCTGCCGCCCAGGCTGGTGATCAACACCAGCGAAGCCAGGGCCAGGGTCAGGAAGAAGGCGCCAAAGTAGTCGATGACGTGTTTCACCCGCGCGACGTGGGGCTTGAACGCGCTGCCGATCACCAGCAGGGCGAGCAGGCCCAGCGGCAGGTTGATGTAGAAGATCCAGCGCCAGGACAACTGCTCGACCAGGAAGCCGCCCACCAGCGGACCGACCACCGTGGCGAGGCCGAATACGCCACCGAACAGCCCCTGGTAGCGACCACGCTCGGCCGGCGCAATGACGTCGCCGATGGCCGCCATCGCCACCACCATCAAGCCACCGCCGCCCAGGCCCTGCAGCGCGCGCAGGAGGATCAGCTGGGTCATGTTCTGCGCCAGCCCGCAGAGCGCCGAGCCCGCCAGGAACAGTAAGATGGCGGTCTGCAGCACCAGCTTGCGGCCGTACAGGTCGCCGAATTTGCCATACAGCGGGACCACGACCGTGGAGGCCAGCAGGTAGGAGGTCACCACCCAGGACAACAGGTGCAGGCCGCCCAGTTCGCCGACGATGGTGGGCAGCGCGGTGGACACGATGGTCTGGTCCAGCGCCGCGAGGAACATCACCAGCAGCAACGCCGCCAGCAACAGTGGAATGGACGGCTGCGTCGCCTGAGCGTCGTCCGGGGGGCTCAGCTTCGTGGCCAGGCTTTTTTCGGAGGCCGTTTGCATGGGGCGGACCTGATGAGATGAGGTGGCGTGGGACAGGGAAGGAATGGAGTCGGCTCATTCGCCCGCGCAGAGTGCACGCTGGCGATGCTGCCGCCCCACTTCCTGCAGGCCGGCCAGGGTGAAGCTGTAGAGCTGGGCGACGACCACAGGACCCGGCATGTCGAGAATGTCGCGCAGGGCGCCATGCCCTCCACGAGGCCCGATCAGCAGCATCGCCCATGGCGCCGTGACGCTGAGGATGCAGGGCACCAATGTGGGATCTTCGGGGGGGATCCCGGTAATCTCGCTGAACAGTTGCTTGAGCAACGTCAGCTTCAGCGCCTTTTCGGGGTGCAGAAACTCCTGACCGTGGCTGCTGGGCGCCAGGGCTTCGGCAGCGAGCACCCGCAGGTGCCAGCTCTCCCTCCCGCGCGCGGCCTTGCGCACAACCAGTTCGGTCAGCGCAAACAACTTGTCCGGCGCCGCCTGCTCGCCCTGGATGATCCGCTGCAGGTCGGCGATGTCGAGAAAGCGTCGACGGGCCTCCCCCAGCACGGCCTGATAGAGACCGTTGCGGCTGCCGAAGTGGTAGTTGATCGACGCCAGGTCGACCTCCGCCTTGGCGGCGACGGCCTTGTTGCTGGTTTCGCCGAAGCCGAGCGTCGCGAAAAGTTCGCCGGCGGCTTCAAGGATGCGCAGGCGGGTCGCTTCACCATCTTTTCGAGCTTCGCGGGAGGCCATGATTATTCCTGAACAGCGGACAGTGCCAGGAAGCCTGAAGCAGGTTAAATCTAAATTCAATTTAAATTTAGAAAATACGATGAACTGCCCTCTCCGCCGGGATCAGGCTTCGTGGGGCTTGCGCTTAATATATGGAAATACGTATATTCGATTTTCCATATATTTAGGCAGCGCCATGATTACCCCACCCGACGTCTTCAAGTGTCTGGCCGACGAGACCCGCGCTCGCGCCACCCTGCTCATCGCCAGCCTGGGCGAACTGTGTGTCTGCGAGCTGATGTGCGCGCTGGACGACAGCCAGCCGAAGATCAGCCGCCACCTGGCACAACTGCGCAGCAGCGGCCTGCTGCTGGATCGCCGCCAGGGGCAGTGGGTGTATTACCGCCTCAACCCCGACCTACCCACCTGGGTGCACGACATGCTGCAGGTCACCCTGCTGGCCAACGGGCAGTGGCTGGCCGACAACACCCTGCGCCTGCAGAACATGGACGGCCGACCCGTCCGTGACGCCGCCTGCTGCTGATCCCCACCGAGCGAATCCTCCATGCTGGTCGCCATTGCAGTCTTCATCTTCACCCTCGTTCTGGTCATCTGGCAGCCCAGGGGCCTTGGCGTCGGCTGGAGCGCCGCCCTGGGTGCGATCATCGCCCTGGCCGCCGGCGCGGTTTCGCTGCACGACATCCCGGTCGTCTGGGCCATCGTCTGGAACGCCACCGCCACCTTCATCGCGGTCATCGTCATCAGCCTGCTGCTGGATGAGGCCGGCTTCTTCGAGTGGGCCGCACTGCACGTGGCGCGCTGGGCCAACGGCAGCGGTCATCGCCTGTTCGCCTTCTGCGTGCTGCTCGGCGCGGCCGTTTCGGCGCTGTTCGCCAATGATGGTGCGGCCCTGATCCTCACGCCCATCGTCATGTCGATGCTGCTCGCCCTGCGCTTCTCCCCCGCCGCGACCCTGGCCTTCGTCATGGCCGCCGGCTTCATCGCCGACACCGCAAGCCTGCCGCTGGTGGTGTCCAACCTGGTGAACATCGTTTCGGCGGATTACTTCGGCCTGGGCTTCGCCGAATACGCCTCGGTGATGCTGCCGGTGAGTCTTGCCAGCATTGCCGCCACCCTGCTGGTGCTGTTTCTGTACTTCCGCCGCGACATCCCGAGGCAGTACGCGCTCCATGCGCTGAAGGAACCCAAGGCCGCCATCCATGACCGCGCCACCTTCATCGTCGGCTGGTGGACGCTGCTGGCGTTGCTGGTCGGCCTGTTCGCCCTGGAGCCGCTGGGCATCCCGATCAGCGCCGTGGCCGCCGCCTGTGCCGCGCTCCTCTTCGCTGTCGCCGCCCGCGGCCAGCGCATCTCCACCCGCCGTGTACTGCGCGAAGCGCCCTGGCAGGTAGTGATCTTTTCCCTCGGCATGTACCTGGTGGTCTACGGCTTGAAGAACGCCGGCCTCACGGACTTCCTTGCCCAGTTGCTCGACCGTCTTGCCCAACAGGGGCTGTGGGTCGCCGCCCTCGGCACCGGCCTGCTCTCGGCGCTGCTGTCCTCGGTGATGAACAACATGCCCAGCGTGCTGGTCGGCGCCTTGTCGATCCAGGCCAGCGGCGCGGAAGGCCTGGTGCGCGAGGCGATGATCTACGCCAACGTCATCGGCTGCGATCTCGGCCCGAAGATCACCCCCATCGGCAGCCTCGCCACGCTGCTCTGGCTGCATGTGCTGGAACGCAAGGGCGTGCGGATTACCTGGGGTTACTACTTCAAGGTCGGCATCCTCCTGACCTTGCCGGTTCTGCTGATCACCCTTTCGGCCCTGGCGTTGCGCCTGAGCCTCTGACGTCCCGCCCAGAAGCGGAGGAGCCTTCCATGCGAGTCCTGTTCATGTGCACGGCCAACAGCTGCCGCAGCATCCTCTCCGAGGCGCTGTTCAATCACCTGGCGCCCGAAGGCTTCGAGGCGGTCAGCTCCGGCAGTTTTCCCAAGGGCCAGGTATTGCCCCGCAGCCTCGCCACCCTGGAGCAGGCCGGCATCTCTACCGAAGGCCTGAGCAGCAAGGGCAACGACGCCTTCGAAGGCAACCCGCCGGATATCGTCGTCACCGTCTGCGACAAGGCCGCCGGCGAGGCGTGCCCGGTCTACTTCGGCCCGGCAGTGAAATCCCACTGGGGGCTGGAAGATCCATCGGATGCCGAGGGTGACGAGGCCGCGATCGACGCCGCCTTCCGCGCCACGCTGGCGCGCATCGAACTGCGCTGCCGCGCCTTCTTCGCCCTGCCCTTCGCCACCCTCGGCCGCGACGAACTCAAGCGCGAGCTGGATCGTATCGGCGCCCTTTGATCAGGAGGACACATGTCCGAACAACTGCCCAACCTCGACCTGTCGCTGATCGATCCGCTACCAGCCGCCGCCGATGCCAGCGAGCACAAACCGCGCATCCTGCTGCTTTACGGATCGACGCGCGAGCGCTCCTTCAGCCGCCTGCTGGTGGAGGAAGCCGCACGGCTGCTGCAGCACTTCGGTGCCGAGACGCGCATCTTCAATCCCTCAGGCCTGCCGCTGCCGGACGATGTGCCGGTGGAGCATCCGAAGGTGCAGGAACTGCGTGACCTGGTGCGGTGGTCGGAGGGCCAGGTCTGGTGCTCGCCGGAACGCCACGGCGCACTCTCGGCGGTGTTCAAGGCACAGATCGACTGGATCCCCCTGGCCCTCGGCGCCGTGCGCCCCACCCAGGGCAAGACGCTGGCGGTGATGCAGGTCTGCGGCGGCTCGCAGTCGTTCAACGTGGTCAACCAGTTGCGCGTCCTTGGCCGCTGGATGCGCATGTTCACCATCCCCAACCAGTCCTCGGTTCCCAAGGCCTACCTGGAGTTCGACGAGGCGGGCCGGATGAAGCCCTCGGCGTACTACGACCGCGTGGTCGACGTCATGGAGGAGCTGGTGAAGTTCACCCTGCTGCTGCGGGATCGCCAGGAGTTCCTGGTGGATCGTTATTCGGAGCGCAAGGAGAATGCCGAGCAGCTGTCCGCCCGTGTGAATCAGCGCTCGATCTGAGGTGACCATGCCCAGCGAAATCAGGGAGGCGCGCCCCGAGGATGCACCAGCAATCCAGGCCATCTACGCGCCGATCGTGAGTGGAACGGCGATCTCCTTCGAAGAGGTGCCGCCGAGTGCCGCAGAGATTCGGCAGAGGATCTGCACGACCCTGCAGACTTACCCGTACCTGGTTGCGTTACGCGATGGGCGCATGGCCGGCTACGCCTATGCGAGCCAGCACCGGGCGCGCGCTGCTTATCGATGGGCAGTGGATGTCACGGTCTACATCGCGGAGAGCGAGCGGCGCTCGGGTGTGGGCCGCAGCCTCTATGCCGAGCTGCTCCCCATCCTGGCCAGGCAGGGATTCACCGCCGCCTATGCCGGCATTGCCCTGCCCAATGCAGCCAGTGTCGGCCTGCATGAGCGGTTGGGTTTCCAGCATGTCGGCACCTTCCCGCAGGTCGGTTTCAAGCTCGGCCAATGGCACGACGTGGGCTACTGGCGTCTTGAGCTTGGCCCGCCGAGCCAGTCCCCCGGCGAGCCACGTCCGTATCGGGACATCGCGGGCTGAGCCTCCCGCACACGGACAAGGCGCGACGCAAGTACCCGGACGATCTCACTGCAGGTCCGGGCTCTCGTATCGACGCTGAATGCGCGCCAGCTCGCCGGACTCGCGCAACCGCTCCAGCGCGCGACTCCAGGCGGCGACTCGCTGGTCGTCGCTGTCGCGGCTGAAGGCGATGTAGAGCGTGGAGCGAAACAGCTCGACCGGCACCTGGCGCAATGTGCCGGGCGACAGGCCCAACTGGCGGCTGTAATACGCGACGCCGGCATCGGTGTCGCCGACGATGATGTCGGTACGCCCGGCTAGCAACATGAGATAGAGCTGCGGGCTTCCGGTGGCGCGCTTGTCGAGATTGTCGAAGCCCATGGCCTCCAATGTCTCCGGAACCAGCCCGGCATGCCGGGTGGTAATGCGCGGAGCGCCCCGCAGGTCGCTCAGGGTATTCGCCGGCTGGCGCGCATTGGCCAACTGATAGGGATGGATCGACTCTTCGACGATCGGGCCTACCCATTTGTACAGCGGCTCGCGCGCCGGCGTGCGGAACATGGAAAACATGATGGTCTTCGGCTGCGACTGCAGGGCCAGGCTGGTGCGCATGCTGGGCAACAGCTCGATCGCGAAATCATCGCCGGTCAGCCCCATGATGGCCTTGACGATGTCCGTCGCCATGCCGGTGAGCTGGCCGTTCTCGACGTAGTTGTAAGGCGCCCACTCTTCGGTGACGACCCGATAGTCCCCTGCCCAGGCCCCGGCATTGAGCAATGAACAGAGCAAGGCTGCACAGATGGTCGAAGGCTTCACAAGGCTCGCTTGGCGGGAGTGGCAGGACAGCGACGTGCTGAAGTGAGGAGCTGAAAATCATAGTACCAGCCACCTGGCGCCGCCACCGCCAGCGCAGGGCGGCACAGGCAGGCGGAAAACCTCGGCGTGCTGCCTTCCCAAGCGTCAAGCGCGACCGGCAAGATAGCGGCATTCGCTGCCACGCTTTGGCGGCCCCTGCTGCCTTGTGCCACCGAAGTCGTATGCAACCGCGCGACCTTGCCGCCTACCTGTTCCTCGCCGTCGGCTGGGGGCTGTCCTTCCTTGTGCTGCTCAAGGCCATCGCCGGCTTCGGCTGGGTTGGCGCGGTCAGCTTCCGCGCGCTGATCGCCAGCTTCACGCTGTTCGCCGTGGCACGGCTGGCCGGGCGCCAGCTGAACTTCGCAGGGATGTGGAAGCCGCTGTGCGTGGTTGGCGCCACCACGGTGGCCGGGCAATTGATCGGCATGACCTACGCCACCCCGCGCATCGGCACCGCCATGGCAGCGATCTTCGTCGCCGGGATTCCGCTGTTCTCGATGCTCATCGGCCGCCTCTGGGGCCTGGAACGCATCACCTGGAGCGGCCTCGGCGGGCTGGTGCTGGGTTTCTTCGGCATGGTGCTGCTGGTGGGCTTCCCGGCGGTGCCGATCACCCACGAGTTCATGCTCGGCAGCGCAGCCTCCGTGTTCGGCGCCGTCTGCGCGGCCTTCGGCAGCAATTACGCCAGCCTGAAGCTGCGCACCGCCGGCCCCTGGGAAGTGACCTGCGGCGCGTTCGGGATCGGCGGCCTGCTGACCCTGCCCTTGCTGATCTGGGTGCCGGTGCCCGGCACGCCGCAACCGATCGATGTGTTCTTCCTGCTGATCTGCGGCTGCATATTCAGCGCGGTGAACTACGTCGTCTACTTCCAGCTCGTCTCGCGAATCGGCGCGACCAGAACCATCAGCGTGGAGTTCGTCGTCACCGTGGTCGCCGTCCTGATCGGCGCCCTGGTGCTGGGCGAGAGCCTGTCGCTGGTGCAGGGCGTGGGCGCGCTGATCATCCTGATCGGCTGCGCCCTGGTGCTCGGCCTGGTGCCCGGCACCAAAGCCCGCGCCGTGACTTAACCGACCTGAGCCTGGGCGACACCCGGCGAGGCGTCGTCGCGGTCGATCAGCTCCATCGGCAGATGCGAGGTTTCGCGCAGCAGCCAGGAACAGATCGCCACCAGCAATAGCGCTGCCGCGCCGTAAAGCGCGACGCCGAACGGGTTGCGCCCGGTAGCGATGAGAATGGCGGTAGCGATGCTCGAGGCCGTGCCGCCACCCAGTGCCGCGCCGATCTGGTAGCTGAAGGAAATCCCCGAGTAGCGCATCTCCCGCGGGAACTGCTCGGCGAGGAAAGCCGGGATCGGCCCCTGGGTCGCCCCCATGAAGAAGCCCACGGCGATATACGCCAGCATCGCCAGCGGCAGGTTGTGCAAGCCGATCAGCGGGAAGAAGGCGAACAGCCCGAGCGCCATGATCGCCGCGCCGAAGATCATCACTGCACGCCTGCCGAAACGGTCCGATAAGTGACCGAAGAACGGCGCGGACGCGACGATGGCCACCGACAGCGAGAAGTCGAACAGCAGGGCGTGGCTGCTGCTGTAGCCGATGTCGGTCGCGTAGGCGAGGAAGAAGGTGCTGCCGATGTAGGCGATGGTGACGTAACCGAAGGCGATGCCGATGCACAGCAACAGCTCGCGCGGCCGGCGGCGGAAAGCTTCCATCAGCGGCATGCGCGCCTCGGCTTTCGGCGCGGCCTTGGGCTGCGGCGCGGTGTTCTGCAGGCGCGCGTAGAGACCGATCAGCACCAGCAGGCCACCGAGCCAGAACGGAATGCGCCAGGCAATACCGCTCAGGTCATCGTCGAAGGCGAAGCTGACGATGGCGAACACCGCCGAACCGAAGATGCCGCCGATGCCGATACCCATGCTGGTGAAGCTGCCCCACAGGCCGCGGCGGCCTTCAGGTGCGACCTCAATGCCGAACAGCGCCGCCCCGCCCCACTCGCCACCGGCGGCGAAACCCTGCACCAGGCGCAGCAACACCAACAGGACGGGCGCGGCGGCACCGATGCTGGCGTGGGTCGGCAGGAAGCCGATCAGCAAGGTGCTCAGGCCCATCAGCACCAGGGTGGCGACCAGCGCCTTCTGCCGGCCATAACGATCGCCCAGGTGCCCGAACACCACGCCGCCCAATGGCCGGGCGAAGAAGCCGGCTCCAAAGGCCGCGAAGGCCACCAGTACGGCGGTCAGCCGGTCCATGCCAGGGAAGAACAGTTGCGGGAAGATCAGCGCGGCGGCGTAGCCGTAGATGACGAAGTCGTAGAACTCCAGCGCGGTGCCCATGCCGGAGACGCAGAAGGTGCGAAAGGCCGAGCGCGAGCCCGGCGCGGCGGGCGTGTGGTCGATCATGGCGGTTCACTCTTGTTTTTGTGGCAATACGAAACCTGCGCGGCGGCCGGTGGGCTGCCACGGGGGCGTAAGTTCTGAAATTGAGTAGTTGCGTTGTGACGTTTTACGATCGGCGGTGAAGCGAACTTCAGCGCTCGGACATTGCCCTCACCCGTTTGCCTCTAGAACCGCAGGAAGCCCTCATCGGCCATTTTCTTCGGCGTACCAGCCACGTACTCCAGCGCGCAACCGGCGGTGTCCAGGCCGATGCTCAGCAGGGTTTCCCAGCGCTCGGTGTCCGGCTCGGACATGTCCGGATGGAAGCACACCACCGCCTGGTCGCCGCCGGCGCCACAGAAGGCGTCGGCACGTTCGCCCAGGGCCTTGCCGGTCATGCCGGTGGTGGCCGCCTTGAGGTGCTCCAGGCGCGCGTAGGTGGTGGAGACATCCGCGGTACGCTCCCCCCAGCTCAGTTCGCCGTCGAGGAAGTGGTTGGTATGCAATAGCCAGCCATCTTCGCGCGGCACCACCACGGCGGTGTGCGCCGGGCTCATCTCGATGCTCGCGGCACGCGCGCGCACATCGTTGCGGGTGAACACGCTGAGCACGGTGGACGCACTGACCCGCGCCGAGCGCGCCATGTCGATGGCCTCGGTGACGCTGGTGGCTTCTTCCAGCACGCGGCGGGCGATGGCGTGTACCGGCACACCGGCGCTACCGTTGTCGCTCTCGTGGTGCAGGATGTTGAAGTGCACGCCCAGGCCCGCGCTGTTCACGCCGATCTTGCCGAGCATGCCGAACTCGGTGAACAACTTGGCGGTCAGGCCGGTGCTGCCGGTGAAGCCCAGCAGCAGGCCGTGGGGCACCAGGCTGTCGTGCCAGTCCCAGGTCTGCAGGCTGCGCGGTGCGATGGCGCCGGCGGGCGCATGGACGGAAGTGGAGCACTCGCCCTCCACCGGCTGTGCGGGCATCACCGCCAGCACTTCGGTGCGCGCATTCAGCGCTGCCAGCTGCCACAGCGGCAGGCCGGCGCCCAGGGCCAGGCCCTCCACTTCCTTCGCCAGCGCCGGGCACCAGTCGGCCAGCGCGGACAGGCTGCCCTCGCCGATGGCCCGTGCCTTGTCGATCTCCACGCCGACGCGCGGGAAGAAGTCCAGGTACAGCGCCACGGTCTGGCGGATCTGCTCGGAGAAGGTTTCGCCGATCTGCCGGCCACGCTGCAGCGGGTCGCGGATGTCGGTGGTGAAGGTGTGAAGGATCACGGCAAGGCTCCTGCAATTGCTTTATTTCAAGAAGCCAGAGCGCCGCGGCGCTCTGGCTGGATCAGAGTTTGTCGCTCGAACGACTATAGACTTCGCGGCCGGCGAACCAGGTCTTGAGCACCCGGGTGTCACGCAGCGCTTCCGGCTTGACCGTGAACACATCGCGGTCGAGCAGGATCAGGTCAGCCTGCTTGCCCGGCTTCAGCGAGCCGATGCGGTCCTCCAGGCGGATGGTGCGCGCGGCGTTGAGGGTATAGGCCTGGAACATGGTCTGCCGGTCGATGTCCTCGGCGGCGTTGAGCACGCCTTTCGGGCCGACGCGCTGGATCGCCTGGTAGATGGCCTTCCACGGATCGGGTGTGGTGATCGGCCAGTCGCTGGCGCCGGAGATGGTCGCGCCATGCTTCAGCAGCGAGCGTGCCGGGTACATGTGCAGGAAAGCCATGGCACTGACGTAGGGCTTGACCAGATCGACGCTATTCTCGTCGGCGGCCGCCCAATAGAGCTGCATGGCAGCGATCACGTCGAGCGCCTTGAAGCGCGGGAAATCCTTCGGGTTGACCATCTGCAGGTGGGTGATCGAGTGCGGGATGCCGCTATGGCGATCCTTGCGCGCCTGCTCGATGCCATTGAGCGATTCGCGCACCGCCCGGTCGCCGATGGCGTGGATGTGCACCAGCCAGCCGCGGGCGTCGGCGGCGCTGACCAGTTCGCCGAAGTGCTTGGGGTCGATCAGCAGTTCGCCGTACTTCTTCGAGTTGCTGTAGGGCTCGAGCATTGCCGCGCTCTGCGCCGGCACCTCGGCCACGCCGTCAGCGAAGATCTTGATGCCCGGCAGCGTCAGGTTGGGGACATCGATGAACTGCTGGCGCACCTTGTCCAGTTCGTCGAGGTCAGCCGGGGTCGCCTTCGAATCGGCCATCAGCAGCGCAGCGACATGCGCGGTCAGCCCGCCCTGCTCCGCCAGCAGCTTGTAGGCCGGCAGCACGCCAACAGAGTCGTTGTGGATGTCGCCACCGGGATTCTCGTTCGCCAGGGGCTCCATCCAGCCGGTGATACCCAGCTCATGGTAATAGCTCTGCGCGCCTTTCAGCGCCTTGAGCAGCTCGTCATCGCTCGGCAGCGGCAGCAGTGCCTGCACCGGATAGAGACCGGCGTCCACCAGGAAACCATTGGGCGTACCGTCGGCACCGTGGCCGATGGTGGCCTGCTCCTCACCCTGCAACGACTTGACCTTGGCGGCGTCGATGCCGGCCAGTTTCAGCAACGCCTGGTTGGCCCAGCCGGTGTGGTAGTCGCCACCGGCCAGGAGGATCGGCTGATCAGCCCATTCGCCCTGGTTGAAGCGCCGCTGCAGCTCACCGATTTCGTCCCAGTACGCCGTGGGCACGCCGCCGACATAGAGGAACCGGCCACGTCGCGCGCGGCCATCCTCGCGCCACTGGCGCAGCTTGCCCTCGAACTCGGCGAGCGGCAGGTCCTGGTTGTCCAGGTTGGCCTGGAGCATCTGCAGGCCGCCCTTGACCAGGTGGGTATGAGCGTCAATGAAACCGGGCATCAGCACCTGGCCATGCAGGTCGATGACGGTCGTTTCCGGTTGCTTGAGCTTGAGGATCTGCGCGTCGGAACCGACGGCGAGAATGCGGCCGTTCTCCACCGCCACCGCCTGCTGCAATGCCTGGCCAGGTTCGGCGGTGTAGACCTTGCCGCCATGGAAGATCAGGTCGGCGGCGGCCATCGTTTCCATCGAGGAAAAAGCGCAAGCGGCGGATACCAGCGCCGGAATCAGTAGTTTCATCGCAAAGCCTTCGTTATTGTTGGTCTGCGAAGAAGGTTAAGCAAAAGCCCCGGCGCCTTTAACACCGACTTCCCGCACAACTTCTGTTCCTGCCAGGAAGCAATTCATGGACAAGATGACCGCCCTGACGATGTTCGTCGCCACCGCCGACCATGGCGGCTTCAGCCGCGCCGCCGAACAGCTGGGCAAGACGCCCTCGGCGATCACCAAGGGCGTCGCACAGCTGGAGGCCGAACTGGGCCAGCGCCTGTTCGAACGCACCACGCGGCGCATGGCGCTGACCGAGGCCGGGCACATCTACCTGGAAGGTGCGCGCCAGGCGCTGGTGCAACTGCAGCGAGCCGAGGAGGAAGTGGAGCAGTTGCAGACCGAATTGCGCGGCAGCCTGCGCATCGCCGCCCCGCCCTCCTTCGCGCCGGCCTTCTTCAATGCCGTGTGCTGCCGCTTCCTGCGCGAACACCCGCAAGTGCGCCTGGAGGTCGACCTGGCCGACGAGTTCGCCGATCTGGTGGAAGGCGGCTACGACCTCGCCCTGCGCGACGGCCCCATCGACCTGCCGGACGTGATCGCCCAGCCACTCCTGGAAAACCGCCTGCTGCTCTGCGCGAGCCCGACATACCTCGCACGCAAGGGCCTGGATGTGACCCTGGAGAACTACGAGCAGCACGACTGGCTGATCTTCCGCCACCCGTTGCTGAACCGGAATTTCTGGTGGGTGCAGCGGGACGGCGAGCGCATCCGTATCCGCCAGCCGATACCGCGCGTGGCCAGCGACAACTACGACTTCCTGCTGTCGTGCCTGCTGGATGGCCAGGGCCTGCAATTCCTGCCGCAATGGAGCGCGTTGCCCTACCTCGAACGCGGCGAGCTGGTGGAGCAACTACCGGATTGCTGGCGCGACCAGAGTGCATTCGGGCCATGGGTGCATGTGCTTTACCTGCCGCACCGAAGGAGCACGCGCAAGGTGCGGGTGTTCATCGACTACCTGCGCGAGCATTTGCAGGGGAAGGGGCTGATTTAGCCGAAACGATGGCACTGACCTGAAGGAGCACGCCGTAAGCGTGATCGCGGGCATCGCCCACTCCTACAGGAAACCGGCGCGGCTCCCGTCGAACGCAGGAGCGGACTTTGTCCGCGATGTGTCACCGGCCAGCCCAGAGCCGCCGGGTATCGATCGCGGACGAAGTCCGCTCATACGCAAATGCCCGACGTTGAGCCGGTAGTTTCAGCTTACTTGATGTACCAGCCCCAAGGCTGGTCGCTGAGGTACTCGGTGACCTGCTTGGTCTCCAGGTAGTTGTCCAGGCCCCACACGCCCAGCTCGCGGCCGATGCCGCTCTGCTTGTAGCCGCCCCAGGGCGCCTGGGTGAAGGTCGGTTGCGAGCAGTTGACCCAGACGATGCCGGCGCGCAGGCCACGGCTCACGCGCTGGCAACGCGCCGGGTCGGCGGACATTACCGCTGCCGCCAGGCCGAACTGGCTGTCGTTGGCCAGGCGCAGCGCCTCGGCTTCATCCTTGAAGCGGCGCACGGCGAGCACCGGGCCGAAGATTTCCTCGCGCCACAGGGCGCTCTCCAGCGGCGAATCGATGAACACCGTCGGCTCGACGAACCAGCCCTTGTCCCGATGCGCCGGGCGCTTGCCGCCGGTGGCCAGCTTTGCGCCATCGCGCACGCCGGCTTCGATGGCCTGCAGCACCTTGGCGTGCTGGCCGGCGCTGACCAGCGGGCCGAGCAGCACGCCCGGCTCCAGGCCATTGCCGATGGTGATGCGACGGGTTTCCTCCACCAGGCGCTCGATCAGCCGGTCATGCAGGCCATCCTGCACCAGCAGGCGCGAGGTGGCGCTGCACACCTGGCCCTGGTTCCAGAAGATGCCGAACAGGATCCACTCCACGGCCGCTTCGACATCCGCATCATCGAAAACGATGAAGGCCGACTTGCCACCCAGCTCCAGGCTGACGTTCTTGATGTCCTGGGCTGCCGCCTGCATGATCGCGCGCCCGGTGGGCACGCTGCCGGTGAAGGCCAGCTTGTCCACGCCCGGATGCGCCGAAAGCGGCGAGCCGGCGCCGCGACCCAGGCCGGTGACCACGTTGAGCACGCCCTTGGGCAGGCCCACGGCATCGGCGGCGGCGGCCAGTTCCAGAGCGGTCAGCGGAGTCAGTTCCGAAGGCTTGAGCACGGCGGTGCAGCCTGCGGCCAGCGCCGGCGCGACCTTCCACGAAGCCATCAGCAGCGGGTAGTTCCACGGGATGATCTGCCCGGCCACGCCGACCGGCTCGCGCAGCACGCGGCAGGCGAAACGCTCGTCGGGCAGCGCCACCACTTCGCCCTCGCCGTTCAGCCCCTCGGCCAGCTCGGCGTAGTAGTCGAAGCAGCCAATGGCGTCGTCGATATCCCACTGTGCTTCGGGAAGCGGCTTGCCGTTGTCCTGCACTTCCAGGCGGGCCAGGTCCTCGCGGCGGCCACGCAGGTTGTCGGCGATGGCGCGCAGGTAGCCGGCGCGCTCCTTGCCGGTGCTCCGGCCCCATTCGCCTTCATCGAAGGCCCGACGCGCAGACTTCACGGCACGATCCACATCCTCACCGGTAGCAGCGGCAACCTCGGTCAGCACTGCTTCGCTGGACGGTTCGTACACCTCGAAGCGGCCGCCCTGTGCGGGTGCCTGCCACTGGCCATCGATATAGAGCTGGTCGCGCATGCGAAGGTCTCCTGAGCTTGTTGGAATGCTTGTCGGGCGAGCATAGGGAAATGGACACGGGGTTGATAACGCGGACGCCGTGCATGCGGGCACGCGCGGAGCGGACGCCCGGGAAGCGCGCAACGACCCGCACCCGACCTCAAAGAACCGCGTGGAAGCGTGGAATCTCCGGCACGACGATGACCGAATAAGCAGGCTTCTTCGGGTTGTAGCCAATCGTAATCGGCCGCCCAGCGGGAAACTGGGCTGCTTCCTGGTTAGCGCGCGACTCGCGTGCCGTGATTGCGACCAGATAGCGGGCACGATACTCCCTGCCGCCGACCTCATAAACGTAGTGTGCGTAGACGTGGTATTTCGCTGGCGGAGAACTGTTCTTCGACCCCAACTCGCGCACTACCTCGGTGCTCTCCACCACGGCATCGGCCCTGGGACCATTGCGGCTATCGGACTCCATGCTGCACATCTTCGCGAAGGCAGCGAGCATGATCAGGCAGATCGCCCACTTCAACAGGTTCATAGCATCATCCTTGATGGGTAAGTAAGCCGCCCCTTGCCGCCTACAGCAGGATAGCCAGGGGCAGCACCTTCAACTACAGCGCTGCCTTCTGCTCCAGATAGGCCTTGGGCGACAGCCCCGTCTCCTCGCGGAAGCATCGGTAGAAGGTCGACAGCGAACGGAAGCCCGCCGCCCGAGCCAGTTCGTCGATGCGCGTGACGCTGGTGGCGCCGTCGAGTTGGCCGAGCAGGTGGCGCAGGCGCAGCTGGTTCAGGTACTGGTAGAAGCTCAGGCCCAGCACCTGGTTGAGGAAGTAGGAAATCTGGTTGCGCGTATAGCCGGTGGCCGCTGCGACCTGGGGCATGTCCAGGTCGGGATTGAGGAACGGCCGGGTCTGCTGGAAATACTGCTGGATATCGCCGCCGAGCTGGCTCAGCTGCCGCGCTGAGAGCCCCAGCCGGCTGTCGGCCATGCGCGGTTGCGGCTCACTGGCCGCTTTCTGCGGCTGACCGATCAACGCGGCGTGCTCGTTGACCCGGATGATCCGGCCATCGCGCACGGTATAGGCCTCGGTGGTGCGGAAGGACACCAGCCCTTGCGTGCCGCGCAGGGTCACCTGGTACTGCAGGAAGGCCGTGTCACCGTCCACCCGCAGGCGATCGGTGTAGACCTGCGACTCATCTCCCGCCGCCGGCATGCTGGTCTGCAGGTACTCGCGCAGTTCGCTCGGCGCGATCCGCCGCCCCTGGAAGAAATCGTTGTACTCCACCTGCGGGTCGAACAGCGCCATCAGCGCCTCGATGTCATGCCGGCGCCAGGCCTGGTGGTAACGCATGACCACCGCGTGAGTAGCGGCGCTGGCCGGGTCGGGCTGGTGAGTCGTGCCGTCGAGCGTGGAGCTCCAGCCCTGTTCTTCGATCATTGTTTTCCCCTGCCGGTCTCGGCCGGCATTTCCTGCTCCGGGCGTGCCCGCAAAGAGCAGCGGACCGTATGCCTGGCCCCCCGGAGCGATTACAAAACTCGGACGCGGCCCGAAGACCGCTTTTTCTTCCGACATTCTGCCGGAGTTTTCCGATGACATCCGCCCCACTTGCGCACGCCACTCCCAGACCCTACTGGCTCGACACCCTCGACCCCGCTCCCGCCGCACCGGCGCTGGAAGCGGATCGCCGCTTCGACCTGGTGGTGGTCGGCGGCGGCTTCACCGGTCTCTGGACCGCCCTCCACGCCCGCCTGCGCTGGCCTGGTGCAAGCATCGCGGTGGTGGAGGCGCGGCGCTGCGGCGGCGAAGCCAGTGGGCGCAACGGCGGCTTCTGCGCGCCGAGCATTTCCCACGGTGTCGGCAATGCACTGCGCCGTTGGCCGGAAGAAGCCGAAACCCTGGTACGCCTGGGCCGACAGAACCTCGACGAATTCGAAGCGGACCTGAAGCGCTTCGGCATGGACGTCGAATTCGAGCGCCGCGGCAAGCTCAGCGTTGCCGCCCAACCCTGGCAGGTCGACGGCCTGCGCAGCATGCAGCGCAACTACGAGCGCTTTGGCATCGCCTCGGAGTTCCTCGACAAGGCGCAACTGGCCGACAAACTGGACTCACCCGCCTACCAGGCCGGCGTGTTCGAGCCCAACTATGCACTGCTCAACCCGGCGAAAATGGCCGCCGAGCTGCGTCGCGTCTGCCTGAAACAAGGCGTCGAGCTGTTCGAGAACACCCCCGTGCACGAGTTGCACCAGCGCGGCGACCGCCTGATGCTGCGCTGCGATCGTGGCGAGCTGGAGGCCGGGCAGATCGCCCTGGCGACCAATATTGCACCGCCGCTGCTCGGCCACCTGAATTCCAGCGTGATCCCGGTGTACGACTATTCGCTGGTCACCCAGCCGCTCACTGACGAGCAGCTGCGTGCCATCGGCTGGGTCGACCGCTACGGTATCGCCGACGCCGGCAACCAGTTCCATTACCTGCGCAAGACCGCTGATAACCGCATCCTCTGGGCAGGCTTCGACGCCATCTACCACTTCGGCAACCGCCGCGACGAGTCCCTGACCCAGCGCCCGGAAAGCTTCGAGCGCCTGGCCGGACAGTTCCGCGAGGCTTTCCCGCAGCTCGGCCCGGTCGAGTTCAGCCATGCCTGGGGCGGCATCATCGACACCTCGGCGCGCACCACGCTGTTCACCGGCTGCGTGCTGGGCGGCCGCGTCGCCTATGCGCTGGGCTTCACCGGCCAGGGCGTGTCGGCCAGCCGTTTCGCCGCGCTGAACATGCTCGACCAGCTGGGTGGCGAGCGCACCGAACGCACCCAGCTGCGCATGACCTCGCAGAAGCCCTTCCCCTTCCCGCCCGAGCCGCTGCGCTACCTCGGCGTGAAGCTCGCCCAACGCTCGCTGGCCAAGGAAGACCGCACCGGCCGCCGCGACCTGCTGCTCAAGACCTGCGATGCCTTTGGCATCGGTTTCGATTCCTGATGGAGAACTTCATGTCCACCCTGCCCCGCCACGTCATCGACTTCGCCAACCCCGCCCTCGCCCCGCAGGAGCGCGAGATCAACGACCCGGCCATCGTCGATGCGCCCTACCAGAGCCGCAGCTGGCGGCACTTCAGCGCCCCCGAAAAGAACGCCATCGCCGGCATCTGGGAAGCCGGCGTGCACCTGGAGCGCTGCGAGTGCGACTACGACGAGCTGTGCCACATCCTCGAAGGCACCGTGCGCCTGACCGACGCCGACGGCGTGGCGAAGACCTTCGGCCCGGGGGACTCGTTCGTCGTGGCAGCGGGCTTCAAGGGCACCTGGGAAAACCTCACGCCGGTGCGCAAGGTGTATTTCATTCTCGGGTAGCTTCAGCGTTTGCCTATTGTTCGCGAGCAAGGCCCAGACGTTCCCTCGGTCCTACCGGTGCGGCCAGCTTCGGAGCTTGCCGGCAGGTGCGGGCTTGCTCGCGAACAGCCTGCACACTGGCATCGCCGTTGACGATTCCGACCTGCCTCTACTGCGCCCCCGAACCTGCCTCCTCCGCGCAGACGTACGCCTTGCCCCACATTCCCCGCAGGCCGTACGTCCCCCAAAGTTCCACTGCCGTTTGAAAGGGCTATAACTAGCGAACCGAAACGGCGGGCTGCCGGGGATGAACCCTGCAACGGCAGCCCCTATTGGCATTTCCCATTTGCCCGGATCAGGCGCCCCAGCCTGATCGGCGCCCGCGGCGCGGAGCGGTGTGATGAGTTCCAGAACCTGGCGATGGGCTCGCAGGAGCCTTCCTGGCTGCATCGGACTGGCATTGCTGGTCGCGCCGCTTTACGCCAACGCCCTGTTCAAGTGCCACGCACGGGACGGAACCGTCAGCCTCAGCAGCCAGGCCATCGCCGGCGCGCACTGCACTCGCCAGAAAGACCCGGCGAGCACCGCTGGCAGCACCCGGGCAAGGACCGCATCCACGCTGGAGCGGGGCACCAGCCAGGGGGCAGATCGGATTCGCGTGTACACCTTCGTTCACAAGGGCGTCCGCCAGTATGTGAGCCGACGCCCGGTCGGCATTTCAGCGCGAGTCGATGTGATCGAGGTGTATTACATCAAGGGCTGCTATCTGTGCATGGCGCCGAAGGATTTCAACGTCGCCACACTGCGCCTGGACACCCGCTCCTATCGCCGGGAGATCGAGGCCGCATCGGTGCGCTACGGTGTCGACAGGGCGCTGGTGCGCGCCGTCATCCATGCCGAATCGGCATTCCAGCCCAATGCCATTTCCATCGCCGGCGCCCAGGGCCTGATGCAGTTGATGCCCGACACCGCCGAGCGCTTCAACGTGAGCGATCCGTTCGACGCGCGGCAGAACATCCGAGGCGGCGTGCGCTACCTGGCGTGGCTGCTCAAGCGCTTCAACGGCAATCAGCGGCTGGCGCTGGCCAGTTACAACGCGGGTGAAATGACGGTCGACAAGTACAACGGGATACCCCCCTACGCCGAGACGCAAACCTACGTCGCCCGCGTGCAGTCCCTGACCGAGCGCTATCGCAACCATCCGTAGGGCGCCGGGGACGGAGGCGGCTCGCGAGCAAGCATGTAGGGCGCATAACCTGGAACAGGTTGTCCGCCGGCTTTTCGGCGGATAACGCTGACGCGTTATGCGCCCTACGAAGGGCGCCAAGGCTTCAGCCGAACTTCCACCCCGCCGCCGCCAGCCGCGCATCCAGCGTGGCGAGGTCGGCCTCCACCCGCGCTGCCGGTTCCGGCATGTAGGCCAGCGGATCGGGCAGCGAGGACGGCTGGCCGAGGAAGCCTTCGGTCGCCGCGTGCAGGCAGTAAGCGCTATACGCCGGGTTGTAGCCGCCCTCCTGCACCACCAGCAGCCGCCCGGCGCACAGCTCGTCGGCCAGCGCACGGGCACGGCGGGCCAGGCGGTTGAAGCCCTGCATGGTCACCAGTTGGCGGCCGTTGGGATCGAACTGCGAGGCGTCCAGGCCATTGGCGATGATCAGCAGATCGGGCTTGAACGCGCGCAACGCCGGCTCGACAAAGCGGCTGAAGACCATCTCGTAGAGCTGGTCGCCAGAGCCCATCGGCAGCGGCAGGTTGAGGTTGCTGCCCAGTCCCGCGCCAAAGCCGCGCTCGTCCACCGCGCCGGTCTGCGGGTGGCTCGGGCCCCAGGCGCCGTGGTCCATGTGCAGCGAGACGGTGAACACCGAGGGATCGTCGTAGAAGCCTTCCTGCGTACCGTTGCCGTGGTGCACGTCCCAGTCGACGATGGCGACGCGTTCCAGGCCAGCCGCCTGTGCGGCGCGCGCGGCAATCCCGGCGTGGTTGAAGAAGCAGTAGCCGTCCGCCATGGCCGGCGCGGCGTGGTGACCCGGCGGGCGCACCAGGGCCATGGCCGGATGGCCGCTGGCCAATACGCTTTCCAGCGCCGCCAGGCTGGTGCCGGCAGCGGCCAGCAGCCCGGCGAGACTGCCGGCGGACATCAGCGTGGTGCTGCTGAAGCGCTTGCCGGCGGCGTCCGCCTCGAAGATGCCGCTCAGGTAGTCGGCATCGTGGAAGCTCAGCAGATCCTCTTCGCTGGCGTGGCGGCCTTCGTGCCAACGCAGCGAGCCGGCCACCGGCCCGCGCTGGAGGATGGCGCGCATGTTGAGCAGCCGGGGATTGCTCTCCGGGTGCAGCAGCTGTTCGGCCAGCAGGTCGCTGGGCGGCGCCTCGAACACGCCGGCGGCGGTGTCGTGGCGCAGCACGTCGTCGTGCCAGAAAACATCCATCGTGTGACTCATCAGAAGCCCTCGGTTTCCATCACTGCGCGCGCAGGCGCAGACAACTGACACAAGTTCGCCCCCGGCCAGACCGGGGGCGAACGCCCATCAATCGATGATGGTGAGTTCCGGCGCCAGCTCGGAAAGGCTCGCCGAGCCCTTCTCGCCGCACAGCACGGTGTCGCCGAGCTTGATACCGAAGCCTTCGTTGTACAAGGACAGGTTGGGCTCGATGGAGAACGACATGTTCGGCTGGAACACGTGGTCGTCGGCCTCGTCCACCATCATCGCTTCCAGCCAGGTCGGCGGGTAGGCCAGGCCCAGGCTGTAGCCGATGCGGTGCACGCGGGTACGCGAGAGGTCGATGCGGTCGAGGATCTGGTTGCACACGCGGTTGGCCTCGCCCACCGGGGTGCCCGGCTTGGCGATCTCGATGGCGGCGTTGAACGCCTCGGTGAGCAGGGTCGCGACTTCCTTCACGCGCGGGCTGGGTTTGCCGATCACTGCGGTGCGCATGAGGATGGCGTGATAGCGGTTGCACACGCCGGCGTGTTCGAGGATCACCACGTCGCCATGGCTGATGGTCTGGCGGTGCGGCATGGCGTGGGTCATGGTGCTGCGACGGCCGGTGGCGCACATCGGGCTGATCGCCGAGTACTCGCTGCCGGCGCGGCCCAGGGCGTTGGCGACGATGCCCGCTACTTCCACCTCGGAGATGCCCGGCCGCAGTGCCTCGAAGGCGGCCAGCATGCCCTGGTCGGCCATGCGTGCGGCGCTGCGCTGGTACTCGATTTCCTCGGCAGTCTTGATCAGGCGGTTCTCGGCGACCAGCGGGCCGGCGTCTTCGAAACGGGCTTCTGGCATATAACCGAGCAGCGCGTTGTATTGTGCCGGAGAGAAGGTCGAAGCGGTCATCTCCAGGCCGATGCGCGCCTGGCTCAAACCCGCCTGGGCCAGCACGTCGGCAACGATCTTCAGCGGGTCCTGCTTGGCGATGTCATAGAAGATCGCCTCGTTGATGCACGACAGCTCCCAGGTGCAGGGCTCTTCGCTGGTGCGGGTGAGGAACACAGGCTCGGCCAGCTTCGGCGAGATGATCAGCGCCTGGTACCAGAGGAAGCCCAGGCTGTCGAAGCCGCTCAGGTAGTTGATGTTGTCCGGGTAGTTGACCACCAGGGCATCCAGGCCACGGTCGGCCATGCGGCGTTTGACGGCTTCGACGCGTTGACGGTAGGTGCGAGCGGGGAAAGCAGTAAGCATGGGGATTCCCTCCTCAGGGACAAGGTGCAAGCGACACAGGTGTTGTTGTTTGGGGCCGCCATCCAGCGGCCGTATGCGGGGTTGAAACAGTCAGCTGGGTGGTTGCTGTCGCGCCAGGTACAGGCGTACCAGCATCACCACCAGGGTGAGGACGATCATCAGGGTGGACACGGCGGCAATCGCCGGGTCGAGGTTGTAGCGCAGGCCGTCCCAGATGCGCTTGGGCAGCGTCACCACGTTCAGGCCGCTGGTGAACAGGGTCACCACCACTTCTTCCCAGCTCATCACGAAGCCCATGAAGAAGCTGCCGAGCACACCGCCGCGCACGTTGGGCAGCAGCACGTTCCACAGCGTCGGCCAGAGCCCGGCACCGAGGGAGCGCGAGGCCTTGTACAGGCTCTGGTCGAGCCGCGCGTAGGCCACCAGCATGGCGATCACCGAGTACGGCAGCGCCATCAGCAGGTGGCCGAAACCGACGCCCAGCAGACTGTCGAGCACGCCCAGGCGCGCATCGAGGTAGTAGATCGACATGGCCGAGACCACCTGCGGCACGATCATCGGCAGCAGCACGATGGCGGTCAGCAGCGTGCGGTGCCGGCGCTGCAGCCAGATGCCGGTGGCGAACAGGAAAGCCAGCGCCGTGGAGAGCGCACCGACCACCAGGGCCAGGCCCAGGCTCTGCAGGATCGACACCAGCCAGGCGCCGTCGAACAGCGTCGCATAGTGACGCAACGACCAGCCGCCGTCCGGGAAGGCCAGGTAGCGCTGGTTGCCGAACGACAGCGGGACGATCACCAGGATCGGCAGCAGCAGGAACAGCGCGGACAGCGCCAGGGCGGCCCAGGACAGCCAGCGGCCGACCTGCGGGCGTGGCAGTTGCGGCTTTTTCACGCCCTTGGGCATGGCGGAGAGATAGGTTCCCTGCGGAGTCACAGCTCAGCCCTCCCAAGCAGGCGGCGGTAGCCGATGAGTTGTCCGAACAGCAGCGCGCAACCGACCACCAGCAGCATCAGCACGATGCTCAGCGCGGCGCCCAGGCCCCAGTTGGACAGCTGGAACATCTGCACGTAGATGTACTCCGCGAGCATTGCCGCCTTGCCGCCGCCCAGCAGCGCCGGGGTGACGAAGCAGCCGAGGCTGAAGACGAAGACGATGGCCGATGCGGCGACCACACCGGGCAGCGTCAGCGGGATGAAGATGTCCTTCAGCGTCTGCCAGTGGCTGGCGCCCAGGCTGCTGGATGCGCGCAGCAGGCTGTCGTCCACCTGCTTGAGCGACGACAGCAGTGGCAGCACCGCATAGGGCACCATGAAGTGCACCATGCCGATCAGCGCGCCCAGTTCGTTGCGCACCAGCGGCGGCGGCGCGTCGAACCAGCCGGTGGCCATCAGCCCCTGGCTGACCAGCCCACCGTTGCGCAGCAGCACCAGCCAGGCAAAGGCGCGGATCAGCATCGACAGCCAGAACGGCAGCAGCACGAACAGCTCGATCAGTTGCCGGCCGCGCGGCGTCGCGAACCGCCAGCGGTAGGCGATCAGGTAGGCGATGGCGACGCTGATCGCGGTGGTCAGCAGGCAGATGCGCAGGGTGCGCCAGATCACGGCCTGCAGGTTGGCGTTGTCGGCAATCGCCGCGTAGTTCTGCGTGCCCCACTCCGGCAGGCTGAAGCTCCAGCCCAGCACGCCGAGGGTCGGCAGCAGGTAGCCGACCACCACCAGCAATGGCAGCGGCAGGATCAGCAGGCCGTAGACCGGCAGCACGCCCGGTGCGAAACGTCGCATCTCAGCCACCGATCAGCGCGAGGTAGCGCTCCAGGGTTTCGCCGTAGTGTTCGGCATGCCACTTGTTGTTCAGCGACACCTGCTTCTTCAGGTTGTCCGGCGCGGTGGGGTTGATCGCCTGCAGCTGGGCGCTGAGCAGGTCGTTGGCCGCAAGGTTCACCGCGCCCATGTTGTAGACCTCCATGAGCTTGGCCTGCACTTCCGGCCGCAGCGCGTAGGCGATGAACTCCATGGCCGCCTTGGCGCCGGCCGGGTTGCCCTTGGGCACCATCCACACCGAAGGCGAGACGATGCCGCCGTCGAAGCTCCAGTCGATCTTGCCGCCGGTGTCGTTCTTCACCAGCTCGGCGCGGGTGTGCCACATCTGTGCCATGCTCACTTCGCCATCGCGGATCAGCTGCTGCGACTCGGCTCCGGTGGACCAGTGGGTGGCGATGTGCGGCAGCAGTTCCTCGATCTTGCGCAGGGCGCGGTCCACATCCAGCGGGTAGAGCTGCTCCGGCGGCACGCCATCGGCCAGCAGCGCGCATTCGAGGTTGGCGCTCATCCATTTGTAGAGGGTGCGTTTGCCCGGGTACTTCTTCACGTCCCAGAAGTCGGCCCAGGACTTGGGCGGGTTCTTGCCGAACTGCTCGTGGTCGTAGCCGATCACGTAGCTGTAGGTGTAGTTGGCGAGGCCGAAATCATGCACGTCGCCGTAGCCGATCAGCGACTTGTCGACGATGCCGAAATCGATGGGCGCGAGGAACTTGTCCTTGCCCAGGCGATAGGACGAATACATCTCGCCGTCGCACACGTCCCAGCGCACCGCGCCGCTGCTGACCTGGGTCTTCAGCGCACCCTCGGTGGGGCCGCTGCCATCGATCTTCAGCGCCAGCCCTGCCACCTCGTTGAAGCCACCGAAGCTCTTCTCGAAGGCCGGCACCGCATCACCCCCCCAGTTGGCCACCACCAGGTTGCCGCCGGCAGCAAAGGCGCGGCCGCCGGTGCCGAACGGCAGCGCGCTGGCGGCGGCGAGCAGCAGCAGGCTGCGGTTGAAATCACGGCGGCTGATGCCGGCGCGCTCGCCCTTCTGGGCAGCGATTTCGATGGCGTCTTCGATGAAGCCTTGGCGTTCTTTCATGGTGATTGCTCCCCGATCGTTGTTTTCGTTATGTGGTTGTCAGGCGGACAACAGGTGGCAGTGCTGCGGCGACCAGCTGCACCAGTAGCGCTGGCCGCTGCGCAGATCGGCCAGCAGCGGGTGCGCGACCGGCAGGCGCAGGTCGAGGCGCTCGCCCTGCTCCAGGGTCAGTTCGAGGTTGACGTGGGCCCCCTGGTAAGTGGCATTGCCGACGGTGGCGCACAGGCAGTTGTCGCGGCCGGCGTCCTGCAGCGGGCGCAGGTCGATATGCTCCGGGCGCACGGCCAGCCAGCTCTTGCCGCCCTGGCTCGCCTGGGCCGAATGGGCCACGCGCAGGTGCTGGCCACGGAAATCGCAGAGCGTGGCCTCGGCTTCGCGTCGTACCACACCGACCTCCAGCAGGTTGGTGTCACCGAGGAAATTGGCGACGAAACGGCTGGCCGGGCGTTCGTAGACTTCGCGCGGGGTGCCGACCTGCTCCAGGCGGCCCTTGTTGAACACGGCGATACGGTCGGACAGCGCCAGGGCTTCTTCCTGGTCGTGGGTGACGAAGACGAAGGTGGTGCCGAAATCCTTGTGCATGCGCGCCAGCTCGCCCTGCATTTCCTGGCGCAGGCGACGGTCGAGGGCGGACAGCGGTTCGTCGAGCAGCAAGAGCCTGGGTTTGAACACCAGCGCACGGGCCAGCGCCACGCGCTGCTGCTGGCCGCCGGAGAGCTGGGCGATGCCGCGATTGCCCATGCCGGCCAGGCCGACGCGCTCCAGCACCTCGGCCACCCGGCGCTCGATCTCCGCGCCCGGCACCTTGCGGATGCGCAGCGGGTAGGCGACGTTCTGCGCCACGCTCATGTGCGGGAACAGCGCGTAGCCCTGGAACACCACGCCGAAATCGCGCTGGTCCGGCGACAGCTGGGTGATATCGCGGCCGTCCATCTCGATATGCCCTTCGCTGGGCTCGACGAAGCCGGCGAGCATCATCAGCGTGGTGCTCTTGCCCGAGCCCGAAGGGCCGAGCAGCGTGAGGAATTCGCCCTGGCGAATGCTCAGGCTGAGGTCGCTCAGGACCTGCAGGTTGCCGTAGCGCTTGCCCAGGCCGAGCAAGTCGACGAAATGCTGCATGGCGGGTCTCCAGCCGTTTTTCTTGTTGATCGGTGTTGGCTTGGTGCTTTTTTTGGATTGGCTTGGGGCCATCTTCTGTGCAAATTTAACTAACGACAATTCAATAGATTTCCACCTGAATCGTTAGTCAAATTCACACAAAAAGGTCTTCCATGCGTCAGAACAGTGCGTTCCGAATGCCTTCCCTCATCGCCCTGCGCGCTTTCGAGGCGCTGGTCCGGCAAGGCAGCATCAGCCGTGCGGCGCTGGAGCTGCACGTCACCCACGGGGCGGTCAGCCACCAGGTGAAGAAGCTCGAAGAAGAGCTGGGCATGGCGCTGGTGGAGCGCCAGGGCAAGGGCGTGAAACTGACCGCCGCCGGGCGCCAGCTGAGCCAGCAGATCAGCAGCGCCTTCGACCAGTTGCGCGACATCCGCCGTGCCCTGCCCAGCGAGGAACCCGCCGGCGAACTGCGCATCGCCTGCGCCCCGGCGCTGCTGGCACGGGTGTCGTCGCTGCTGGAGAAATTCCTGCGCAACTACCAGGAAGTCGCCCTGCACCTGCTGCCGATGAGCAGCGACCTGGGCCAGGTGGACATGGTGATTTCCTTCGGCGAGACGCACATCGAAGGCCAGCGCTTCGCCGCGCTGGGTGACATCCGCTACTTCCCGGTATGCAGCCCCCGCCTGCTCAACACCCAGGAACACCTGCGCAAACCGCGCGACCTGGCGCGCCAGGTGCTATTGCACGAGGACGATGGTTTCGACTGGAGCCGCTACTTCCTCGCCGCCGGCGTACCCGGCCTGCAGGCGCGGCAGAACGTCTTCCTGCCCGACGCCTACCTGACCATCCGCGCCGCGCTGGCCGGCGGCGGCGTGACCATCAGCGACCACATCCTGGCCGGCGAGGAGCTGGCCGAGGGCCGCCTGGTGCGCCTGTTCGACATCGACTTCCCAGCGCCCCACCCCTACTTCCTGATCATCCCGCCCCACGGCAACCAGGCCCTGGCGCGAGAGTTCGCAGATTGGTTGCTGCACGAGCTGGAGGCGATTCCGGCGTTTGATTGAGGAGCGAAATGCTCTTGTAGGATGGGTGGAGGCTATCCGGCAGGGCCCGCGTTGGGCGTTCGCGAGCAAGCTCGCTCCTACAAAGAGCACCATGGCGCACCCTGTAGGAGCGAGCTTGCTCGCGAACAAAGACCCGCTGTGGCGGGCGGCTATGTCCTCAGAGCTTCCGCCCACCGAGCAGGAAATGCGACAACGCCGGAATCAGGATCAGCGCCCCGAGCATGTTCCAGAGGAACATGAAGGTCAGCAGGATGCCCATGTCCGCCTGGAACTTGATCGGCGACCAGGCCCAGGTGATCACACCCGCTGCCAGGGTCACGCCAACCAGCGCGACCACCTTGCCGGTGAAGGCGACCGCCTGCTGATACGCCACCGACAGTGGCAGCCCGGCCCGCTGCAACTGCAGCTGCACGCTGAGCAGGTAGAGCGCGTAATCCACTCCAATCCCCACGCCCAGGGCGATCACCGGCAGCGTGGCGACCTTCACGCCGATGCCCATCATCACCATCAGCGCCTCGCAGAGAATCGAGGTGAGCACCAGCGGCAGCAGCGCGACCAGGGTTGCGCGCCAGCTGCGGAAGGTGATCAGGCAGAAGATGCCGACCGCCGCATAGACGTAGAACAGCATGCGGTGGTTGGCCTCGCGCACCACGCGGTTGGTCGCCGCCTCGATGCCGGCGCTGCCGGCGGCGAGGAGGAACTGGCGGTCCGGGGTGCTGTTGGCGCGGGCGAAGTTCTCGGCGATGCCGGCCACTTCGTCCAGGGTTTGCGCCTTGTGGTCCTTGAGGAAGGCGATCACCGGCATCAGCGAGCATTCGGTATTGAACAGCTCCGGGGTGTTCACCGAGGCCTGCTGGGCGGCGTAGTTGAGCACGTCCTGGTTGCGCTGCAGGCTGGCGAACTTGGGGTTGCCCTCGTAGGTGCCGGCGGTGATCTGGCGCACCGCGTTGACCAGCGAGGTCGTCGCCTGCACACCGTCGTGCTGTTGCAGCGCCCAGCCGAGGCGGTCGGCGAGGATCAGCGTGCGGTAGTTCAGGCAGCCTTCCGGCGCGGTCTTCACCATTACCGCGAAGAGGTCGCTGGAGAGCGCGTAATGGCTGGTGATGTAGGCGTTGTCGCGGTTGTAGCGCGAGTCGGCGCGCAGCTCCGGCGCGCCGGCGTCGAGGTCGCCGATCTGCAGGTGCTGGCTGACCAGCAGCCCTCCCGCGCCGAGCAGCGCCGCCACGGCCAGGGCGATAGTCGCCCAGCGCCGCTCGGTGAAGTGATCCAGTAGCGCCCACAGCTTGCCGAGGCCCTGCCGGCGATCCACCTGACGTTCCTCGCGCAGGGCGCGCTCGGCGGCACGCTGGCTGACACCGACATAGGACAGCGCCACCGGCATCATCAGCAGCGACGTGAAGATCAGCACTGCCACACCGATGCTGGCGGCGATGGCCAGGTCCTGGATCACCGGGATGTCGATCAGCATCAGCACGGCGAAGCCCACCGCATCCGACAGCAGCGCGGTGACGCCGGCCAGGAACAGGCGGCGGAAGGTGTTGCGCGCGGCCACCTGCTTGTGGGTGCCACGGCCGATGTCCTGCATGATCCCGTTCATCTTCTGGGTGGCGTGGGACACGCCGATGGCGAAGATCAGGAACGGCACCAGGATCGAGTACGGGTCCAGCGCGTAACCCAACCAGGCCACCAGGCCGAGCTGCCAGACCACCGCCAGTAGCGAGCAGCCGATCACCAGCAGGCTGCTGCGCAGGCAGCGGGTGTAGAGGACGATGATGACGAAGGCGGTGACCACCGCCAGGCCGAAGAACAGCATCACCCGCAGCAGACCATCGATCAGGTCGCCCACCAGCTTGGCGAAGCCGATCACGTGCAGGCGTACTGCGCCCTTGCCCTCTTCGCCTGCGGCGAAGGCCCGGGCATCGCCCAGGTATTCGTACTTCAGGCGCAGCTCGTCGAGGGCACGGGAGAATTCGCGGTAGTCGATGCCCTTGCCGGTGGCCGAGTCGCGGTCCAGCAGCGGCACCACCAGCATGCTGGAGCGGAAGTCGTTGCCCACCAGGCTACCGACGATGGCGGCGCGGGCGATGTTCTGGCGCAACTGGCCGATGGCCTCGGGCTTGCCGTCGTAGCCGTCGGGCATCACCGGGCCGCCCTGGAAGCCTTCCTCGGTGACCTCGGTCCAGCGCACCGCCGGCGACCACAGCGACTTCATCCAGGCGCGGTCGACGCCGTGGCTGAGGAACAGCTGGTCACTGATCTGCCGCAGGCTGGAGAGGTAGGCCGGGTCGAAGATGTCGCCGTTGGGGTTCTCCACCACCACCCGCACCGAGTTGCCCAGGCCGCGCAGCGCGGCGCGGTTGTCCAGGTAGTTGCGGATGTAGGGATCGCCGTGGGGGATCATCTTCTCGAAGGCCGGGCGCATCTCCAGGCGGGTCACGGCCATGTAGCCCAGCACCAGGGTGACCAGGGCAATCAGGGCGATGAACAGCGCACGGTGGTTGAACACCAGGCGCTCCAGCAGGTTGCCGCTGTGGGCGTCGAAGTCCCGCAGTTCGCGGACTACAGGCATCTCGCCTTGCTTGAGGTCGACCATCAGGCTGTCTCTCTTTCTCTTGTTCTTATGAAGGGCCGGCGCACTCAGCGCACCGGCATGGCGTTCTCGCGAACGCCGCGGGTGCCGACCAGCAGCAGGCGGCCGGGGCCGGCCACGGCGCCGCTGACGGGCAGGCGCTCGGCCAGTTCCAGCGGTTTGAAGCTGACACCGCGGTCATCGCTGACCAGCCCCTGGCCAGCCTGGCTGAACAGGTACAGCCGGCCGCTGGCGTCGAAGCTGGCGGCGGTCAGGCTCACCGGCAGGCCGGTGTCGACCGCGCTCCAGCTCTCTCCACCGTCGACACTGCGCACCGCGTGCCCGCGCAGGCCGTAGGCGAACACCAGGCCAGGCTGCGCGACCACGCCGAAGAAGCTGCCGGCATAGGGCGATGGCAGGGCGACGAAGCGTTCCTGCTGGCCCTCCTGCTGGTGGGAAAGGCGCAGCAACAGGCCCTGCTCGCCGACGATGAACAGGTCATCGCCGCTGGCCGCGATGGCGGTCAGGTGCAACGCCTGGGGGTTGTCGATGCGATGGTTCCAGGGCTCCCAGGTGCGCCCGCCGTCGCGGGTATGCAGGATCAGGTTGAAGGCACCGACCACGAAGCCTTCATTGGCATCGCGGAACCACAGGTCGAGGAACGGCTTGTCGGCGCCCTCCTCCTTGAATCGCCGCGCCTGCTCCAGCCAGGTAGCGTTGTCCGGCTGCGGATGGGCGGCGTAGTAGTCGAGCATCAGCTGGCCGATCTGCCGGCCATCGAGCTGGCGCTCCCAGTGGATGCCACCGTCGGCGCTGTGCAGCACCACGCCATCGTGGCCCACGGCCCAACCCTCGTTCGGCGTCGGAAAGTAGACGGCAGTCAGGTCCGAGCTGACCGGCACTTCGGCCTGGCGCCAGTGGCTGCCGCCGTCGTCGGAGTACAGGATATGGCCGCGCTGGCCGACGCTCACCAGCCTGTTGCCGGCACGGGTGACGGCCAGCAGCGGTACGCGGCTCGGTGCGTTGCTGTAGGCCGCCGGCAGGTCGAGCACGTCGACGAAACCATCAGCCTGTTCGCCAGCCTGGACGCCGCCCGCCAGCAGCAACGCGCCCAGGAATAACAGGCGCTTGAAGGGGATCTGCATGGAGCTTTCCTCGGGTAGAGCAGCGGCGGCTCCGGGGGAGCCGCCACTTCTTTCGTCAGCGAATACCGCTACCGGCCAGCGCCTCGGGGGACCACTGGGTCTTGGCCAGCGGGTCGATGTAGCTGATGCCGCCATACGGGCCGACGACGCCGTTGATGTTGTAGGAGCCGGCAGTCAGGTCGTAGATCATGAACGGCGTCGCGTCCGGGATGCGCTTGTCGTAGCTCTGGCTGAGGAAGGCGAAGGAGCCGCGATAGAGCTGGCCGCGAGCGTCATATTGGTCGGAAGCCAGGGCCACCCAGCTGTCTTCGTCGAGGTAGAAGCGACGCTTGGCGTAGATGTGCCGCGCGCCGGATTTCAGCGTGCCTTCGACGACCCACACGCGGTGCTTCTCCCAACGCACGTAGTCGGGTGAGAGGTGGTTGGGCGTGACTACCGGCTTGATGTCGCTGGCATAGGTCAGGCGGTAGGTGTTGTAGGGCACGATCATTTCCTGCTTGCCCACCAGCTTCCAGTCGTAGCGGTCCAGCGCGCCGTTGAAGACGAACACGTCGTCGTAGGTGCCGGCGCCGGCCATGCCGGGGTTCGGCGTGTCGTAGGCGAGGTTCGGCGCGAGCTTCACGCGACGCTGGCCGGGCAGGTACTGCCAGGCGCGGCGCGGCTGCTGCAGCGGGTTAGCGGCGTCCTTGAGCATCATCGCCTCGCCGGCACGTCGGGCCGGGCCGCTGTAGTACAGCTTCATCTGGTAGTAGACCTCGGAGCCTTTCACCGGCTGGGTGAGGTCTTCGTACACCGGGTAGTTGATGAAGGCCTGGCCGGTGGTGGCAAGGTTCGCGCTGCCCGAGGCGTCGACGTTCCAGGAGTCGTACTTGGCCTTGATGTTCACGCCCTGGTAGCGCAGCAGGAAGTTCCACATGGCTTCCGCGCCAGTCTGCGGAATCGGGAACGGCACGCCCGGCAGCGCGTTGTCGATGGCCGTGCCGCCTTCCAGGGACTGCGCGGTGACGGCGTTCTTCTTGCTGTTTTCCAGCACGGTATCCGGCAGCGCGGCGCTACGGTGGGTCGGATAGACGTCGACGCGGAAGGTCGGATAACGCTTGGCCAGCTCGACGGTGGTGGCCGACAGCTGGTTCTTGTACTGCTCGACGTTCTTGCCATCGATCACCAGCAGCGGCTTCTCGCCGGCGAATGGGTCCGGGCGCATGGAATCGCCGGCCTTGAAGCCGGCCGGGGCGTTGGTCAGACCGCCGGCGTAGGCGGGAATCGAGCCGTCGCTGCTGGCGGCTTTCTCGGCGCCGACCAGGGTCAGGGTGCTGCCCAGCTGGGCAGCGTCCTGCGGGGAGACAGCGGCCTGGGCCAGACCGCAGAGGGTCAGGCCGAGGGCGGTGGCGATCAGGGTGGGTTTGAATTTCATGCTGGGTTTCTCCTGCTTCGAGAGCGAAGCCTTACGTGAAATCAGAAGGTGGCCTTCAGGGAGGCGGTGACCATGCCGCGGTCCTTCAGCAGGGGCGCGAGGCCGCCTTGCGAGGTGATCTGGCCGGGGATGCACTGGTACTGGCCGTTGGCGCCGGGGGTGTTGTTGTCGCGGCCGCTCTCGCAGGTATCGAAGGGGCCGAAGGCGTCAACGTATTTCAGGTCCAGGCGGTACTTCTGGTGGAAGTCCGCGGCCACGCCAACGGAGTAGCTGCCGGCGTCCTCGTTGCCGCCCAGTTGCACCGCCGAGTTGCCGTGCAGGCCGACGTTGTAGGACATGGGCATGGACAGGTCGACGCCGGGGAAAGCCTGGTACCAGGTCGGAGTGAAGTTGGCCGACATGGCGTAGGCGTTGGTGGTGACCTTGTCGACACCGTGGTAGCTGGAGTCGCCCTTGAAGGTCTGCTCGCCTTCGGTGACGTCGATCAGGTGCGTCAGGGTGCCTTCCACCGCTAGCGACGAGGCGTCCCACAGCGGAGTGGCGCCGAAGGTCACCAGGCCGTTGAGCACGAGGTGGAAAGTCTTGCCTCGGGCAAGGCCCGTGTCGCCGTCGCTGGGCAGCTCGCCGATCAGGTTGGCGCCATTGACCGCGCCGCGCTTGGCGGCCGCGTAGAGGGTCGAGTTGACGGTGGTGAAGTTGCTCGCCAGCGGCATGTTCTCGCGGTAGTTCAGGTCCATGCCGACGCTCACGCCGGCGATTTCCTTGGACAGGCTGATGCCGTAGATATCGATGTCGTCGGCGTAGGCAGTGATGTAGTTCATCCCCTGCAGGCCGGCGAGGCCGGGCTTGTGCAGGTTCGGTGCGTCGATGAGTACCGCCGGCAGGGTGTCCGAGGTCTTGCGGTAGTAGAAGCCCAGGGTGCCGTCGAGCCACTCCGGGCTCCACTTGGCCATCAGGCCGAAGTCGCCGGTGTTGTTCGGTTCGCGGTCGTGTCCGCGGGGCGCGGCGTAGAAAGCATTCTGCGCCGGCAGCGGCAGCCAGAAGACGTTGCCGCCGTCGTTGAGCATGTCGTAGGGGCCCATGTAGGTGCCGCCTTCGGGGAAGCGCGAGTTCTCGAACTCGAGGAAGTACTGCGCGGCCAGGGTCAGCTCGGGGTTTACCGTCAGCGAGGCGGACAGCTGGTTGCGCGGCATGAACAGCTCTTTCGCCTCGGTGCCCGGTACGTTGTAGAGCTTGCCCAGGTCCAGGGCCGACTGGCCGTAGTTGATGCCGTTGGCGGCGCTGAACAGCGTCTCGCCCCAGTAGATGGTATGGCGGCCGAGCTTGCCGCTGAGCTGCATGTCGTCGCCGACCTGGTGGCTGGCGAAGACGAAGGCATCGAGCAGCTCGCCCGATGGACCGTTGTAGTAACGGTCGGCGAAGGTGCTCAGGCCGTGGGTGGCCGGCTGCGCGCCACGCGGGGCGATTACCGTGCCGTTGCGGCTGACCAGGTGGCCGGCGTTGCCCTTCTGGCCGGGGAACGGGTTGTCGGAACCGACATCATCGTAGGCATGGTCGTACCAGCCGGCGGCGCTGAGGCGGAAGCCCATGCTGTCGCGGTAGACGAAGTCCAGTTCGCTGAGCAGGTCGAAGCGCTGGGTCACCGGGGTGCCGGAGGAGAAGTTGCGGTCGCCGTCGTTGGTGTTGGCGGTGCCGGCGATCTTGCTGTTGGGCGACTCGACCCGTTGCCCGTAGCTGAGCTTGACGGTGTTGTCGAAGCGGATCGACAGGTCCGGGTTGCCGGTGTCCAGTTCGAAGGCCTGCAGGGGCTGGCCAGCCATGGCGGCGAGGACTGCGGTCGCCAGCAGGCAGCGCTGCAGGGGACGATTCGGATTGCTCTGGTGATGCATGCGTGTGCTCCGTTTCTTGTTGTGGTCGGGACGCTTTCCGGGCCCGTCCCGCAGCCCCTTCTTTGCTCTGGAAGAGCGTGCGCCGGGGCGCACGAGGGCCTGCCCCGGCGCGAACGCCGGAACCGGGGGTTGTCGTTGAGTCAGGTGTGGTGGATCAGTGGTCCAGCATCTGGATCAGTGCTTCGGCCTCTGGCCAGTCGCCGAACCCCGAAGCGGGATTGAGGTGGCCGACACGGCCCAGCTCTACCAGGCTCGCGCCCCAGGCCTCGGCCAGTCGCCGTACGGCATCGGGCGTGGCCAGCGGATCGTTGTCGCTGCACGCCACCAGGGTCGGGAACGGCAGAGGCTGCTGCGGCAGCGGTGCCCACCCCATCTCGGCAAGCACGGCAGGCCTGGGATAGTGGGCCGGCCAGTCGCCGTCCAGGTCCGGCGGGGTTGCCAGCAGCGCGCCCTTGATCGGCCGGCTGTAGCGCGCCGCCCAGTGCGCGACCATCAGCACACCGGCGCTGTGGGCCACCAGGATCACCTCGCCGTCGATGCCTTCAAGCTCGCACTGAATGGCTTCGATACGGGCGTTCAGGTCGAGTTTGTTCTCGGTCAGTGGCGGCACGCTGCGAACATTGGGCAGGCGCTGCTGGAGCAGGGTCTGCCAGTGCTCGGCCACGTGGTCGCGCAGGCCGGGAACCATGAGGACGGTGGTGGAAGATTTATTGTTGTTCACCGGTTCACCTTTCAGTGATTTCGAACTTGTTGGACAGACAGTAGAGATGCCCCGGTGGCGGTGCTTTGCATTGAGCGTCAGGCACTTCGCATTTGATGACAGCCTGCCCCCCACCCGGCATGTCGTCGCTGAGCCAGGGGCCGTGCGTTACGGGACGTACGGTGCATTCCAGAGCGCCGGAAGCACTGGCCGAAGCACGAACTTTCGTACACGCTTGGTTACAGCTGTCGCTAGAATCTGATGTCATCGACCCAGCCAGCGTGCGCCCCGGTCGCCAGGTGTCCATGAACCCTGCCGACACGGAGCAACCACAAGAACAAGAAGGCGATTCACGCATGACCCCAATGGTTCGCATTGCGGCCCTCACCAACTACCTGGAAGTGGCCAGGCACCTGGGCCTCAACCCGCAGCAACAACTGAGTGCGGTGGGCCTTTCCCAATCCATGCTCGAGCACCCGGAGCAGCGCATTCCCGTTGCAACGGCAGTGACCCTGCTGGAAGAGTCGGCGCGCATCAGCGGCTGCGAAACCTTCGGCCTGCGCATGGCCGAATCGCGCCAGCTCGCCGACTTTGGCGTGATCAGCCTGCTGTTGTCGCACCAGGCGACGCTGCGCGAGGCGATGGATACCATCATTCGCTATCGGCACCTGCTCAACGAATCCCTGGCGCTGTACGTCGACCAGGAAGGCAAGATGGCGATCCTGCGCGAGGAGCTCCTCACCGTACCGCCAATGCCCATGCGCCAGGGCCTGGAGCTGGCCCTGGGCACCCTCTACCGCCTCTGCGCCGCCCTCCTCGGCCCGCACTGGCGACCGATCAGCGTCAACTTCAGCCACGACGCCCCGGCGGACCTGCAGGTGCACCGCCGGCTGTTCGGCTGCAAGATCGAGTTCGGCAGCGAGTTCAACGGCATCGTCATCCCCGCCGCCGACCTGGACGCCGCCAACCCCATGGCCGACCCGGCCATGGCCCGGCATGCGCGCAGCTTCGTCGACTCCCTGCCCGGCGCCACCGACGGCAGCACGCTGAACGAGGTGCGCAAGTCCATCTACCTGCTGCTGCCCATGGGCCGCGCGACCATCGAGCAGATCGCCCAGTCGCTGGGGTTGAACGTGCGCACGCTGCAACGGCGCCTGGAAGACAACGGGGTGACCTTCTCCGACCTGATCAACGAGGTCCGCCGCGAGCTGGTGCTGCGCTACATGGAGAACCCGCGCTATTCGCTGGGGCGCATCGCGGATTTGCTGGGGTATTCGATGCCCAGCTCCTTCACCCGCTGGTTCGCCGTGCAGTACGGGATGTCGCCGGCGGCGTGGCGCAAGGAGCATCTGGGGCGGGAGGGGGAGTAATTTTTCCCTGAGGGGAACGGTGCCGTGCGGTTCGCGAGCAAGCTCGCTCCTGCAAGAGCACGCCCTGGCTTTGGCTTTGGCTTTGGCTTTGGCTTTGGCTTTGGCTTTGGCTTTGGCTTTGCAAGACTTCCAGATAAACGTCAGCGCGCTTCGAACGCCCCGTTCAGGAGGCCTCGGCGTACGCGGAAGTTTCTCTGGAAATCTTCAAGAGCAAAGTACGTAGGGCGGATCGGCTCACCCCGCGACCTTCAACATCCCCAACACCAACAGGGCCAGGAACACCGTCTCCCCCACCATCAGCAGGATCGGCTTCACCCCCACCGTCGCCAAAGCCTTGAGCTGGGTCTTCATGCCCAGCGCCGCGATGGAAATCACCAGGCACCACTGCGACAGCTTCCCGCCGGCCTCTACCAGCATCGACGGCAGATAGCCGGTGCTGTTCACCGCCGCCAGCAGCACGAAGCCCACGGCAAACCACGGCAACAGCGGCGGACGTTTGTCGCCCGGTTCTACGCCGCGGGCGCGGGTGATCATCGCCGCGCAGAGGATCACCGGCAGCAGCATGGCCACACGCATCAGCTTGACTACCGTGGCACTGTCACCGACTTCCTTCGAGATGCTGTAACCGGCGCCGACCACCTGGGCCACGTCATGGATGGTGCCGCCGAGGAAGATCCCCGCCTGCAGTGGCGGCAGGCCCAGTGCACGGACGATCATCGGGTAGAGGATCATCGCCAGGGTCGACAATGCCGACACGCCAAGCACGGTGAACAGCGTGGCCTTTTCCTTCTGCGTGTGCGCCGGCAGCGCCGCGGCCAGCGCCAGGGCCGCCGAGGCGCCGCAGATGGCGGTGGCGCCACCGGTGAGCAGGCCGAAGAGGAAGTTGAAGCCCATGGCGCGCGCCGCCGCAATGGAAACCAGGATCGTCACCGTCACCAGCACCACCACCATGACCACCGGCTGCCAGCCCAGTTCGGCGATCTGCCCGAAGGTGATACGGATACCGAGCAGCGCCACGCCCAGGCGCAGGATTTCACGGGCGGTGAATTCGATGCCGGCCTTGCACACGCTGTCGGCCGCGAGGAAATTCATCGCCAGGCCGAGCAGCAACGCGAAGAGCATCACCGGCGCGCCGTAGTGTTCGGAGAGGAAGGTCGCGGCCGCCGCCACCATGGCGCTGACCAGCAGGCCCGGCAGCAGCGTGCGGCTGCGCGTGCCAAGTGCGGAAATCGTCAGCACGGTCATGCAGGCACCTCCTGATCGGCGATCACCACATGACACTCGCCGGCAATCCAGGAAATCCCGTGCCGGCGCAGGCCGAAACCCTTGATGCCCGCCGGGCAACCCGTGGCCAGGTCGAAGCGCAGGCCATGGGCCGGGCACTGCAACCAGGGGCCATCCAGGCGCCCGCTGAACAGCGACGCGCCGGCGTGGGGGCAGCTGTCTTCGATGGCATGCAGCTCACCGTCGATATCGAACAACAGGAAGATGCCGTTCTCATGATGGAACAGGCTTCTGCCGCCGCGCGCCGGCAGGCGTTCAGCGGGAATACGGACCACACCGCTCATGCCGGAATCGCCTCCGGGAACTGCCGTTCCAGCGCACGATAGAGCGCCGCCAGCAGCTGTTCCGGGCTCTGCCCGCCGAGGGCGAACGCGCGGCCCTCGAGGAGGAACATCGGCACGCTGGAGTCGGCCAGGGCCACGCGGCGGCCGATGAACTGCCGCGCGCCATCGGCCAGCGCGTCGTCGAAGTCGACCACGTTGAAATCGCAGGCGCGCAGCAGGCGGCGCAGGGTATCGCGCTGGCCGATGTCCTGGCCGAGCTGGAAGTGCGCGCGAAAGATCATCTCCAGCAACTGTTCCTTCTGGTTGTCGCTGCCCACGTGCACCGCGCGCTGGAATACCCGGTGCGCATAGGTGGTGTTGGGCATGGTGAGGATGCGTTCGAGGTCAAGATCAACCTTCGCGCCCTCCGCCGCCCGCCGCACCTCGCCCATGCGTGCCTTCACCGCACGCTTGCCGCCCAGGCGGCGCTGGTAGAACTCGGCAAAGGGCTCGCCCTCCATGGCAATCTGCGGCAGCAGCTGCAGGCCGAGCCAGCTCACCCGCACGTTCAGCTCCGGACGCTGGCGTGCCAGCAGTCGCAACGCGGCGTCGAGGTTGCGCTTGCCGATCAGGCACCAGGGACAGATGAAGTCGAAGGTCATTTCCAGGTTCAGAGTCGGCATCAGGCGCCCTCCTCTTCACCGCGCAGGCGGCGCATGTCGTTGTGGTAGTGGCGGCGGGCATAGATGAACACCAGCGCGGCGAGGATGCTCAGCAGCGGGATGAGCTGGAAGGCGCGATCCAGGCCGATATGATCGGCCAACACACCGGTGAGCAGCGGGCCGGGGGCCAGGCCCAGCAAGTTGTTGGCCAGGGTCAGGGTGGCGAAGGCGGTGCCATGCACCGCCGGCGCGGTGAGGTTGGCGACCATGGCGCCGGACGGCCCGGAAGTACCGGCGGCGACCAGCATGCCCAGGCAGATCAGACTCAGCTGCGTGGTGCCCGGTGACAGGTGGAAGGCGATGGACAGCAGCACGCAGCTGACCAGGCAGAAGCCGATGGCGAGGATGATCTTGCGCGGCGGGTTGGCGCGGCCCAGGCGGTCGCAAAGGATGCCGCAGAGCACCATGCCGCTGCCACCGACCAGCACGATCACCGCCGAGATCAGTCCGGCCTTGCCGGTGTCCAGGTGGTAGTAGCGGTTCAGGTAGCTGGGAATCCACACCATGACGGCGGCAGCGACGAACAGTTGCAGGCCACTGCCCAGGTAGGCGGCGATCACCGAACGGCTGCCGAACAGGCTGCGCAGGGAACGCCCGCCCACCTGGCGCGGCGCTTCGGCGGCGGCGACCGGGGCGATGCGTTTCTCACTGACGATCAGCGGATAGAGCAGCGCCAGCAGCAGGCCGAACAGCGCCATGCCGGCGAAGGCCCAGCGCCAGCCCAGGTGCGCGGCGAGCACGCCGCCCAGCCCCATGCCGAGCACCGAGCCGAACATGCCGCCAGCCATGAAAGCGCCGGTCAGGGTGGCGCGCAGGTGCGCCGGGAATACCGAGATCACCACGGCGATGCCGACGCTGCCATAGGCGGCCTCGCCGACGCCGACGAAGAAGCGCGCGGCGAACATCTGCGGGAAGTTCTGCGCCACCGCGCAGCCCAGGGTCGCCAGGCTCCACAGCATGGCCATCAGCGCCAGGCTGCGCACGCGGCCCCAGCGGTCGGCGAGCAGCGACAGGGGGAAGGTCAGCAAACCGACCATCACCGCGACGATTCCGCTGAGCAGGCCGAGCTGCGCGTCACTCAGGGCCCATTCGACCTTGAGCAGCGGGAACACGGCGTTGAGCACCTGGCGCGACATGTAATCGGAGATCAGCAGGCCGAAGGTCAGGGCGAACACCACCCAGGCATAGCGGCGCGGCACGCTGGGCGCGGTGGCAGGGATGTCGCCCAGGGCGACGGAGTGGATGGCCATGGTGCTAGCTCTCCGGGGGAGTCAGTGGATTCTTGTTGTTCTTGGATAAAGCCAGTGCGGGTTACTGGCAGAACCCGCACTGGAGCCTGTCACGCGCGTTGCGGGACGGACTTCTGGCCCGGCTGGCGGTTGGGCGCCATGCCGTTCATGCGCAGGGTTTCCTCGACGCTGTCGTACTGCACGCCGATCTTGTAGATGGCGCGCGCTTCCTTGCCACTGGCGACCTCGCGGCCCAGTTCGTGGGCAACGCGGACACACTGCTGGATCTGCTCGACCGAGGTCATGCGCTGGCCATGCTGGCCGATGATGGTGTCCTCGATGCCGCACCGCGGGTGCAGCCCCATGGCCAGCGCCATCATGTTGAACGGCAGGACGTTCTTGAGCAGCGACTCGGCGGTGACGGTGGCGCCGTCCGGTGCACGGTGCACGAAGTTCATGAAGTTGAACGGGTTGGGGCCGTCGAAACCGCCGCCGATGCCGATCCAGGTCAGGTTCAGCGGGCCCTTGTAGACGCCCTTGCGAACCAGGCGCTCGAGGGTTTCCAGGGCATGCATGCCGGTGAGCTGGAAGTGCGGCTGGATGCCCGATGCCTGCAGGCGCTTGAGGTGCTCCTCGACCCAGGCGGGGCCGGCCGGCACGGTCATCTCGCTGTAGGCCGCCTGGTAGAGCGGGTTTTCCAGGGAGGTACCCTTGAGGTACTCCGGATAGAGCAGCTCCATGATGTTCATCTGGGTGGTGTTGATCGCCACCGTCACCTGATCGGGCTTGGGGGTCAGCTCGGCGAGCATGTGGCGGGTGTCGTCGGACAGCCACTTGGCCGCTTCGCCGTCGCTTTCCGGGGCGAAGGAGATCGAGCCGCCGACCTGGATGATCATGTCCGGCACCGCTTCGCGCACACCTGCGATCAGCTCGTTGAACTTGGACAGGCGCTTGGAGCCCTTGCCGTCCAGCTCACGCACGTGCAGGTGGAGCACGGTGGCGCCGGCTTCGTAGCAGTCCACGGCCTTCTGCACCTGCTCGTCCATGGTCACCGGGATGTCTTCGGGGAAGTCCTCGGGCATCCATTCCGGGCCGTAGGGAGCGGTAGTGATGACCACCTTTTCCTGGTTCTCGGGGTGCAGCGAATCGTCGAAGAATTGCATGTCTGTCTCCTGGAATTGTTGTTGTCGAGAGGGCTCAGAACGGCTTGTCGCCGATGATTCCGGCGCGCTCCATGCGGCGCACGCAGGGCGGGTAGTCCATCACTGCGTAGTGCTGGGTACAGCGGTTGTCCCAGATCGCCACGTCGTTCTTCTTCCAGCGCCAGCGCACCTGGAATTCGGGGATGTACACCTGGCTCACCAGGTAGCGCAGCAGGTCGGACGCGCCGGGGTTGGCGTCCTGGCCGAAGCGCACGTTCTGCGGGGTGTGGTAGTTGCTGAAGTGAGTGGTGAAGGCATTGACGAACAGCACCTTCTCGCCGGTCTCGGGATGGGTGCGCACCACCGGGTGCTCCGCGTCGGGGTACATGGCCTTGAGTGCCAGGCGCTTCTCGATGGGCATCGCCGCACCGAAGCTGGCTTCGATGCTGTGGCGGGCGCGCAGCTTGGCAATGCGCTCCTTGATCTCAGCCGGGAGCATGTCGTAGGCCAAGGCCATGTTCGCCCACATGGTGTCGCCCCCGACCGGCGGGCACTCCACGCAGCGCAGGACGCAGCCCAGGGGCGGCGCCTCGCGCCAGGTGGCGTCTGTGTGCCAGGCGTTCTCGTAGCGGTCGTTGGGCAGGTCCGGGGTCTTGTAGATGCGCACCAGGCCCGGATGCTCCGGGTCGCTGCCGGCCACCGGGTGGTCTTCCAGCTCGCCGAAGCGACGGGCGAAGGCGACGTGCTCGGCGCGGCTGATGTCCTGGTCACGCAGGAACAGCACCTTGTGCTTGAGCAGCAGCTCGCGCAGCTCGGCGAACAGCCCTTCGTCGCGCGACGCATCGCCCAGGTTCACGCCTGAAATCTCGGCGCCGATGCTGCAGGTCAGACGTTCTACGTGCATGGCGACGCCCTCAGATGACGAAGATCGACGAGCCGGTGGTCTTGCGCGACTCGAGGTCGCGGTGGGCTTGCACGGCATCTTCCAGTGCGTAGTGCTGGTTGATCTCGATGCGGATGTCACCGTTGCCCACGTGGGTGAACAGCTCGTCCAGCAGCGCCGCCTTTTCCGCCGGGTCGGCGATGTAGTCGGCCAGGGCCGGACGGGTGAGGAAGATCGAGCCCTTCATCGCCAGCAGCACCGGATCGAACGGCGGGATCGGGCCGGACGCGGTACCGACGCAGACCATCAGCCCGCGGCGCTTGAGCGACTCCAGAGAGGTCATGAAGGTGTCCTTGCCGACGCTGTCGAACACCACGTCCACGCCACGTCCGTCGGTGAGTTCGCGCACGCGCTCGGCGACGCTTTCATGGCTGTAGTTGATGACCTGCTCGCAGCCGTGGGCGAAGGCCACTTCGGCCTTGGCATCGCTGGAAACGGTACCGATCACCCGCAGACCGAGCAGCTTCGCCCACTGCGCGACGATCAGCCCGACACCGCCGGCGGCGGCGTGCAGCAGGATGCTCTGGCCCGGCTTGAAGTCGTGAATGCGGCGCAGCAGGTAGGCCGAGGTCAGGCCGCGCATGGTCATGGCGGCGGCGGTCTCGAAAGCGATGTTCTCCGGCAGGCGGATCAGCGGCGCCGCCGGAACCAGGCGCTCGGTGCTGTAGGCGCCGAGGGTGTTGATGAAGCCGGTGTAGGTCACGCGGTCACCGGGCACGACGTTGGTCACGCCCTCGCCCACCGCGACCACCACGCCGGCGGCTTCCACGCCCATGCCGCTGGGCAGCGGAACGGCGTAGGTGCCATTGCGGAAGTAGGTGTCGGCGTAGTTCAGGCCCACCGCCACATGGCGGATGCGCACGTGCCCCGGGCCGGGCTCGCCGACCTCCACATCCTCGTAACGCAGGACTTCGGGTCCCCCTGTTTCATAGAAACGAACGGCTTTGGCCATGGCCGGAATCTCCAGTTGTCTTGTTGTCGTGGGCGCTTTCGATTGGAGCGGACAAGCGCCTTTGAGCGGACAATAGGCAGGGGGCCGGCGGGCAGCTTCACATCGTGCGACAGGGGCTTTTCATTTCGTGACAGGCGCGCGGCGCCGGTGGACGGAAGGCGGCTGCGGCCGGGCGGCCGCAGCGCGGGTTCGGATCAGTGGAACGGGAAGATGTAGTTCATCCAGGCCGCCATGCGCAGGAGGATCTTGCGCATGATCGCCACGTGGTGGAAATGTTGGCTGTACAGCGCTGCCTGGCCGTAGGAGCCACCGGGCATCAAGCTGGCGTACTGGGCATAGTCGGGGTCGGTGATCTCGATGAACACCGGCACACGGCCGGCCGGCGGTGAGCCGGTGTAGCTGAGCAAGGTCCCGGAAGGCTGGACCTGGCCCTCGCCGATCACCCCGATGACCTGCTTGACCTTGCCACTGAAGACCTTGCCGGGAATGCCGTCGAAGGCAATCTCCGCCTCATCCCCGGAAGTCAGGCGCAGTTGGCTGTTCTGGCGCATCCAGGCGACGAAATACTGGCCTTCGTCCGGGACGAAGACCATCGAGGGGCGTAGCGGCAGGCGTGTCGCCATCATTCCCGGGCGCAGTGAGACGTGAGTGACGAACCCCCGTGAAGGCGCCCGCACCACTGTGTTGTCGAGGTTGAACTGGGCCAGCGCCAATTGCGCGTTCAGGTCGTCGACGCGGGCAGTGGTGAGGTCGACATCACGCTTGTTGCCAACATTGCGCAGGGCCAGCTCGCGGGCGCGGGCCTGGTCGGCGCGCGCCGATACCAGTTGCGCCTTGATCGAATCCAGCTTGAGCTGGAAAGGCCTGGGGTCGATGCGGAACAGCACGGCGCCCTTCTCGAGCATCTCGTTGCCCTTCACCGGTACCTCGATCACCTGGCCGGTCACCACAGGGATGACCGGCGTGGTCACGAAATAGGTGCGAGCCACCTCGGAATACGGGTGGTTGTAGTTCATGGTGAAGATCAGCGCGCCGATCAGCACTACGCCGCCAAGCACGGCGGTAGGCACTGTCCACTTGTTCAGCGGGATGCGGAAGATCTTGAAGATGGCGATGCAGATCGCGGTGTAAGTCAGGATCAGCAACAGGTCCATGGCTCAGCCCTCCCCGCCGGGTCGTGACGGCGGGGCTGCTGGCGGAACTGGCGGCGGTTCGGCAATGACAGCGGGAGCGCGCCCTTCAAGTACCTCGAGCCGCTGGCGCAACTCGGCCAGTTGCCCTTCGAGATATTCCGCCTCGGCCTGTGGCGTCCTGCCGTGGTGGAAGCCCCAGCCACGGTCCTTGCGGTACAACATGGCCCAGATCCACAGGAACGGCCAGAGGGCGTGCAGGGTAAACAGGCTGACCCAGCCCGCCGCATGTATCGCGTCCTGATGCGGATGGTCGCGGTGAACGGCAATCTCGTAGGGAATGTCGTGCAGTACGATGATCCCGTAGAACAACACCACGGCGGCGAAGATCAGTATTCCCAGGGCAACGTAATCGAGCATCCCACACTCCTTGATCCCGGGCCCAATGCCTGGGAAGTCCGGATGAGTATGGCTTAGCCCCGGCGATCTGCACGATAGTGCTCAGGCCCGTGTGGCGGAGTTTAGAGCAATCGCCAGGCCGCCCTGGGCGCTGGGTTGCAACAGCTCCCATTCGTCAGGCCAGCCATCCAGCTGCCGGGATTTCGCGTTCACTTATCAAGGGGATCGCCGGGAGAAACGACATGCGAAAGTCCACCCTCCTGCTGCTGATCGGTGCGCTGGCCGTGCTGCTCGGCGGCTCGTCCTGCGTCGGTCACAACGACCGCCATGACGCCCCACCCAGACCGCCCATGGACGATGGGGAGATGGGCTACCAGCGGATTCCGCAGCAGCAGATCCAGCCCCAGGGGCAGTCGATTGCGCAACGCTGAAGCAGTCCGAATGCCGGCGTTGGCTCAAGCCAGGGTCCGCTCTTGCGAGAAGCCTCTGCGCCTGGCCCGGCTATCACCCCAACCCTCGCCCTCATGGCGAGTGGGCCGTTCGGTGCAGAATGAAACCTTTGCCTCAGTCTGCTCGGACTGCCCCACTCACTGAGAAGCGGGGTAAGGGCATGCACGGGCAGCAATTTCCCAGAAGAAGACAGTGGCACCTACGCGGGCGTGGGCGTCATCAGGATCACCCGCGCCACCACCAACGCCAGCAACCCGACCACGGCGAAAGCGATGATGGTCGCCACGCCGCCGTCCTGCTGCAGAAAATCGGTCAACGCCGCAAGGGCTGCGGCCAGGAACAGCAACACCAGGCCAAACCACTGCATCCGCAGGGCGCGCAGGCGCCACGACCCAGGATGCTGGCTCAGGACGGTCTTCTGGTTGCCCATGGCGGCATCTCCATGAGGGGTGTCACACCACGCTAACAGGCAATCCGCCCCATGACGCGGGAACTGACGAAACGTACAAGGGAAGCCCGTACGGCGGCGCCATCGAATTGAAACCTTCATCCCCTGTCGCTGCCGAATGCTCATCGAAACGGCCGGGCCAGCAGGCCAGAGCGTTTCGCCATTGATACAGGTCCCCATGCTTGGCGTGGAACTGTCTATCCTTCATCGGGCTGTTACGAAACAGGGAAGGCCTGAATGCCTAAGAAGCTGGTGCTGGTGGCGCTGGTTGCGCTGCTGCTGGGGGGCGGAGTGTGGTGGTACCTGCACTCGCGCGCCAGTGACGACAAACGCCTGGTGCTCTACGGCAACGTGGACATCCGCCAGGTGTCGCTGGCCTTCACCGGCAGCGAGCGCATCGCGAAGATGAATGTCGAGGAAGGCGACCCGGTGAAAGCCGGCGACGTGCTGGCCAGCCTCGATACCCGCACCCTGCGCCTGCAGATCGACAAGGCCCAGGCGCAGATCGCCGCCCAGGAACAGAACCTGCTGCGTCTGAAGAATGGCTCGCGCCCCGAGGACATCGACCGCGCCAAGGCCCAGGACAAGGCCGCCCGCGCCCAGCTCGACCTCGCCAACACACAGTTGCGCCGCCTGCAGAATATCCGCGCCAGCAGCCCGGGCGGCCGTGCCGTGAGCCAGCAGGACATCGACAGCGCCACCTCGCAGCAGAAGGTCGCCCAGGCCGAGCTGGAAGACCGCCAGAAGTCCCTGCGCCTGGCGCAGATCGGTCCGCGCGCGGAAGACATCGCCCAGGCCGAAGCCCAGCTCGCCGCCGCCCGCGCCGATGTGGCGCTGCTGCAGCACAACCTCGACGAGGCCGACCTCAAGGCGCCGCAGAACGCCACCGTACGTTCGCGCCTGCTGGAGCCCGGCGACCTGGCCTCGCCGCAACGCCCGGTGTACTCCCTGGCGCTGACCGATCCGAAATGGATCCGGGCCTATGTCAGCGAAACCAACCTGGGCCGCATCAAGCCGGGGCTCAAGGCACAGGTGTTCACCGACAGCCATCCGGACCAGGCCATCGACGGCCACGTCGGCTTCATCTCCTCGGTGGCCGAGTTCACTCCAAAATCCGTGCAGACCGAAGAACTACGCACCAGCCTTGTCTACGAAGTCCGTGTGCTGGTGGCCGATCCGGACAATCGCCTGCGCCTGGGTATGCCGGCCACGGTGCGCTTCGCCGACGAGCAACGCTGATGACCACGACTCCGGCAGGCCGCGAAGAAGGCCCGGTCATCCGCGCCGAGGGCCTGGCCAAGCACTTCCTGGTGAAGGAGTCGGGCAAGGCCGTGCAGGCACTCAAGGACATCAGCCTGGACATCCCGCGCGGCCAGCTCACCGCACTGGTCGGTCCGGACGGGGCCGGCAAGACCACCTTCCTGCGCCTGGTTGCGGGGCTGCTGCAAGCCGATTCCGGTACCCTGACCGTGCTGGACCTGGACGTCCACGCCCACCCGCAGCAGGTTCAGGACCGCATCAGCTACATGCCGCAGCGCTTCGGCCTCTATGAAGACCTGAGCGTGCAGGAGAACCTCGACCTCTACGCCGACCTCCACGGCGTGCCGCACAAGGCGCGCCAGGAACGCTACCAGCGCCTGCTGGAGATGACCGACCTGGCCCGCTTCACCGACCGCCCGGCGGGCAAGCTCTCCGGCGGCATGAAGCAGAAGCTCGGGCTGGCCTGCACCCTGGTGCGCTCACCGGACCTGCTGCTGCTCGATGAGCCTACCGTTGGCGTCGACCCGCTGTCGCGCCGTGAGCTGTGGGAAATCATCCAGCAACTGATCGAACAGGAACAACTCAGCGTGCTGGTCTCCACCTCCTACATGGACGAGGCCGAGCGCTGCGCCGAAGTCTTCCTGCTGCACCAGGGCCAACTGATGGCCAAGGGCGACCCGGCATCGATCCGCGAGCACGCCGACAACCTCTGCTTCATCGCCACCCCGCCCCCGGACGAACCTGCGCGCACCTTGCAGGCGCGGCTGCTGGACGACCACCAGAACATCGTCGATGCCGTGCCGCAATCGGGCGAAGTGCGCTTCATCCGCCAGCCCGACGCGGATCAGGGCAAGCTCGACCAGCTACTCGATGGAGCCCCGGTACACCAGGTGGACGCGCGCCTGGAAGACGGTTTCATGTTCCTGCTGCGCGCCCGCAGCGATGCCGAGAAAGTCGACATGGAATCGCTCAAGGCCGGCACCCGTCGCCACGGAGAGGGCCACGCCGACAGCGACGAAACGGTGATCGAAGTGAAGGACCTGGTGCGCAAGTTCGGCGACTTCACCGCCGTGGCCAGCACCAGCTTCAGCGTGCACCGCGGGGAAATCTTCGGCCTGCTCGGCCCCAACGGCGCCGGCAAGACCACCACCTTCCGCATGCTCTGCGGGCTGCTGCCGGCCACCAGCGGCACGCTGCAGGTGGCCGGGGTCAACCTGCGCCACGCGCGGGCCCAGGCGCGGCGCAAGGTCGGCTACGTGTCGCAGAAGTTTTCCCTGTACGGCAACCTTTCGGTGGCGGAGAACCTGCGCTTCTTCGGCGGCGCCTATGGCCTGGGCGGCAGGCAGCTGAAGCAGCGGATGGCCGAGGTTTCCCGCCAATTCGACCTCGCCGGGCAGGAGGATTCGCCCAGCGGCCAGCTGCCCGGCGGCTTCAAGCAGCGCCTGGCGATGGCGGTGGGCCTGCTTCACGAGCCGGAAATCCTCTTCCTCGACGAACCCACCAGCGGCGCCGACCCCCTCGCCCGCCGCGGCTTCTGGCAGCGCATCACGGCGCTGGCGGCGTCCGGCACCACCATCATCATCACCACGCACTTCATGGAAGAGGCCGAGTACTGCGACCGCATCGTCATCCAGGACGCCGGCAAGCTGCTGGCCATGGGTACGCCGCGGGAAGTGCGCGAACAGGCCGGCGGCAAGGGCAGCACGCTGAACATGGAGCAGGCCTTTATCGAAATTGTGGAGACCAACCGCCAGCACGCCAAGGCAGGCACGGCATGAGCGCCGGCGGCTTCTGGCGGCGCCTGGCCTCGCTGACCCGCAAGGAAGTGCGGCAACTGGTGCGCGACCGCAGCAACCTGCTGATCGGCATCGGCCTGCCCATCGCGCTGATCCTGATCTTCGGCTACGGCCTGTCGCTGGACGTGAAACGCGCCATCGTCGCCATCGTCCTCGACGATCCCTCCCCCGTGGCCCGCGATGTGGCCGCCGGGATCAGCCGCACCGAATACCTGGAGCCGCACCTGGTGCGTTCATTCGCCGAAGGCGAGAAGCTGATGCGAGCCCGCGAGGTCGACGCGGTGGTGCAGTTCCCTTCCGATTTCACCCGCAATCTCAACGATGGCCATGCGCAGATCCAGGTCCTGGTTCAGGGTTCGGACGCCACCCGCGCCGCCAGTGTCTCCACCTACGTCAGCAGCGCACTGGCGGGCTACGCCGAGAAGCAGGCCGACCGTGGCGCCGGCTCAGCGAGCCAGGCTGGCGCGGTCACCATCGTCCAGCGCATGTGGTTCAACGCCGCCAACACCAGCACCTGGTACCTTGTGCCGGGGCTGATCGTGCTGATCATGACGCTGGTGGGCGCCTTCCTCACCGCCCTGGTGATGGCCCGCGAATGGGAACGCGGCACGCTGGAAGCACTGTTCGTCACGCCGGTGCGCCCGGTGGAAATCCTCCTGGCGAAGATCATCCCCTGCTTCGGCATCGGCATGATCGGCCTGGCGCTGTGCCTGCTCGCCGCACGCTTCCTGTTCGACGTGCCGATCTACGGCTCCTTCATCGTGCTGGTGATCTCCTCCATGCTCTACATGCTGGTGGCGCTGGGCATCGGCCTGCTGATCTCGGCGGTGACCAAGAACCAGTTCCTCGCCAGCCAGATCGCCCTGCTCGCCAGCTTCCTGCCGGCGATGATGCTCTCGGGCTTCATCTTCGACCTGCGCAACGTACCGACCGCCATCCGCGTGATCGGCAACCTGTTGCCGGCGACCTACTTCATGGAGCTGGTGAAATCCCTGTTCCTGGCCGGCGACTTCTGGCCGATGATCTTCAAGAACTGCGCCATCCTCGCCGCCTACGCCGTCGCGCTGCTGGGCCTGGCGCGGCTGGTGACGCGCAAGCGGCTGGACTAGAACGTGTTCAAGGTCTCGCCGAGCGCAGCCCAGACAAGGCGGAAACGGGCGAGAAAGCGCAGTTTACGTGCTGTAAATGAGCATTTTGAGCCTGTTTCCAACGCAGTATGGGCAAGCGCAGGCAGACATTGAGCAGGTTCTGACGACATGGAATTTCTCTGGCGCATCCTCAACCTCTGGCGCAAGGAACTGCTGGTGATCCTCAAGGACCCGGCCAACCGCATCGTGCTGGTGGCGCCGGTGCTGATGCAGAGCGTGCTGTTCGGCTACGCCGTGACCTTCGACCTCAACGACGCCCCCTACGCCATCCTCGACCTCAGCCACAGCGAATCCTCCACCCGCCTCGCCTCGCGCCTGGACGGCAGCGGCATCTTCCACCGGGTGGCGACCCTGACCCGCGTCGAGGAAATCCAGACGGTGATCGACGAGCAGAAGGCGCTGCTGGTGATCCACATCCCGTCGGACTTCCAGACCCGCCTGACCCAGGGCGACCCGGCGCCGATACAGGTCATCCTCGACGGCCGCAACTCCAACACCGCCGGCTCCGCCGCTGCCGGGCTCGCCGTGGTGGTGGACCAGTTCAACCGCGAACAGGGCCTGGCCTCGGCGCCCATCAGCGTGGTCAGCCGCTCCTGGTACAACCCCAACCTGGAAACCCGCTGGCCGCTGATCCCCGCGCTGATCGCCACCCTGAGCATGATGCAGACGCTGATGCTCACCGCACTCTCGGTCGCCCGCGAACGCGAACAGGGCACCTTCGACCAGTTGCTGGTGACACCCTACACGCCGCTGGAAATCATGTTCGGCAAGGCCATCCCGCCGCTACTCATCGGCCTGGTGCAGGCCACGCTGGTGCTGCTGATGGCGCTGTTCTGGTTCCGAATACCCATGGCCGGCTCGCTGATCAACCTCTATGGCGGGCTGACGGTCTTCACCATCGCCTGCGTCGGGCTGGGCATGTCGATCAGCGCCGTGTCGCTGAACATGCAGCAGGCGATGCTCTACACCTTCGTGCTGATCATGCCGCTGACGCTGCTGTCCGGCCTCGCCACGCCGGTGCGCAACATGCCCGAGTTCCTGCAGATCGTGACCTACGCCAACCCGCTGCGCTTCGGCATCGACCTGATCCAGCGGGTGTACCTCGAAGGCGCGACCCTGGCCGACGTGGGGCTCAACCTGATCCCCATGCTGGTGGTCGCTGCGGTCACCTTGCCACTCGCCTCGTGGCTGTTCCGCCACCGGCTTGCGTGAGAGAAAGAAGATGAAGCGCAACCTCACTCCCGCTGCAATTGTCGTTATCACCCTTGGTGGATGCGCCGTCGGCCCCGACTACGAAGCGCCGAAAACCCAGGCACCGGCGAGCTGGCAGGCCGCCCACGCCGGCGCCGGACAACTGCACCCGGTGGAGGGCAGTACCCGGCTCAGCGAGGACTGGTGGACCCTGTTCAGCGACCCGGTGCTGAACAACCTGCAACGCCGCGCCGACAAGGCCAGCCCGGACCTCAAGACTGCCGTGCTGCGCTTCGCCCAGAGCCGCCTGCAGCGGCAGATGGTGGCGGCCCAGCGCGGCGTCGACGTCAACGCTTCGGCCGCTGTGAATCGCCAGCGCCTGAGCGAGAACGGCTCCAACGCGCTGATGATCCAGCGCATCGCACCGACCGGTGACAGCGGCCAGATCGCCAAGGTCCTGGCCGAACCCTTCACGCTCTACCAGGCCGGCTTCGACGCTTCGTGGGAGCCCGACCTGTGGGGTCGCATCCGTCGCTCCATCGAGGCCGCCGATGCCAGTGTCGATGCGCAGCAGGCGATGTTGGAGGAAACCCGCCTGGGCATTTCGGCGGAACTGGCCCGCAGCTACTTCGAGCTGCGCGGCGTGCAGCAACAGATCGCCGTGGCGCAGCAGGACATCGCCGCCACCGAGGAATCCATGCAGCTGATCCAGGTGCGGGCTGATGGCGGGCTGGTGGATGATTTCGACGTCGAACGCCAGCGCGGCCAGCTCGCCGAGCTGCGTTCCAGCCTGCCGCCACTGCAGGCCAGCGAGAGCGCGGCGATCAACCAGATCGGCGTACTGATCGGCGCCGAGCCGGGCAGCCTGCGCGAGGACCTGAAACCCGTCGCGCAGACTGCGCCGCAGGCACCGGACCTGAGCCTCGGCCTGCCCTCGGAAGTGGCGCGCCGGCGCCCGGATATCCGCGCCGCTGAAGCCCAACTGCACGCCGCCACCGCCAACATCGGCGTGGCCGTGGCCGACCTCTATCCGACCATCCGCCTGGGCGCACATTTCGGCTACGAGTCGGTGGAAGACAGCAAATTCGGCGATTGGGGAAGCCGGACCTGGACGGTCGGCCCGAGCCTCTCTCTGCCGATCTTCGACAACGGCCGGCGTCGCTCGCAGATCAATCTGCGCAAGCTGGAACAGCAGGAAGCCGCCGTGTCCTACCAGCAGACCGTGCTCAAGGCCTGGCAGGAAGTCGACGACGCGCTGAGCCACTACGGCGCCGAACGCCAGCGCAACCAGCGCTTGCAGGAAAAACTGCGCAGCAGCGATATCGCCTATGGCATGGCCAAGGCGCGCTATGCCGGCGGCATGACCGACTTCCTGGTGGAACTGGACGCCCAGCGCGCCTACCTGCAATCACGCCGCGACGTGGTGGACAGCGATACCCAGCTGCGCCTGACGCTGATTGCCCTGTGCAAGGCACTGGGCGGCGGCACGCCGACGCCCGAGGCCAGCGCCAGCCGCTGAGGTCAGTTCTTCTGTGCGGTGACCTTGCCGTCGCGCAGGTCCTTGGCGACCCGCCGCTGCATCTCGTAGGCCGGAGCCTCCACGGCGTCGAAATCGTCCGTGTAACGCGTGGCGAAGCCCTGCACACCCCATTCCTGATACTGCTTCACGTGCCACAGCTCGTGGGCCCAGAGAGCGACGTCCTTCTGCGCGTCCTCTTCGCTGCGGAAGACGATCACGTCCACCAGGGTGACAGCCTCGGTGTCGGGGTTCTGCATGATCGCCTGGCCGGCGTTCAGGTCGTCCAGTGCGCCAATGGAATAACGCGCTGCCATCAGCACGTCATCGGCGAAGTAGGGCTGCAACTGAGCACGGATTTCCAGCGGCATCGGTTCGGTGCCGCCCTGCACAGCCTGATCGCGGGACTGCTGGAGCCACACGCCCAGCGCCTGGGCCGCCACCTTGCGGGTGTCGGTGAGTACTGGGCCGAGCACGGCGCCGAGGTCTGGCAGGCACATACAGGTATCCAGGCAGACCTGGCGCTGCCCTGACGGGCAAGTCACCGCCAGGGCATCGACGGAAACGGCCAATCCGGCAAGCAGCGCCAGGGCGCGCAGGATGCGGGTTGGGCAAAGGGATGACATGAATGGCTCCGCTACAACGTGGAGGAAGGCATGGCCTTTTGGACCACAGGCCGGCGCGATCATGCCATGCCGCCGGCAAAAAAAGAGGGCTGGCGCGACCGGTGAGACTTCTGCTAGCTTTTGCCCCATGAATGCCGCCAACCGTACCTTCCAGCAGATTATTACCACCATCGCTCCGATGGTGGGTTAGCGCATTCCGCGAACAACCAAACCCGCCTCCCGGCGGGTTTTTTAATGCCCGCCGTCCGAGGCTCCGATCATGGAGACACCGATGGACCAGGTATTCCCCCCACCACAGCACCCGCTGCAAGCGCTCATCCAGGCCGCCGACGAAGCCATCGGCCGCGAGGACTTCGACGCGCTGATCGACTTCTACACCGACGACGCCCTGCTGGTGGTCAAGCCCGGCCTGTTCGCACGCGGCAAGGGGCAGATCCGCCAGGCCTTCGTCGCCATCGCCGAGCACTTCGGGCACAACCTGCGGGTGCGCCAGGGGCGCCTGGAAATCCTCGAGACCGGCGACACCGCCCTGGTCGTGGCGCAGACCCTGCTCGACACCAGCCACGGCAAACTGACCCGCCGCGCCACCTACGTCTTTCGCCGCGAGGCCGACGGCGCCTGGCGCTGCGCCGTGGACAACTCCTACGGCACCGACCTGCTGGAGGCGACGACATGAATACCGGCACATTGCACCTGCTGTGCGGCAAGGCGGCCTCGGGCAAGTCCTGCCTGGCGCGGGAGCTGGCCGAGGCGCCGGGCACCGTGATGCTGGCCGAGGAACAGTGGCTGGCCGAACTGTTCCCCTGGGGCATCAGCAGCCCCGACGACTACCAGCTCTACGCCCGCCGTGTACGCAAGGTGATGGGGCCGCACGTGGTCGGCCTGCTGCGCGCCGGCACCAGCGTAGTGCTGGATATTCCCGCCAATACCCTGGCCGACCGCCGCTGGCTGATCGACCTCGCGCAACAGGCCGGCGCGGCGCATTGCCTGCACTTCCTCGACATCGACCCGGCCACCTGCCGCAGCCGCCTGCTGGCGCGCCATGCCATCGCCCCGCTGGCGGCCCCGCTGGACCCGGCCGGCTACGAGGCGCTCAACCGCTACTTCGTCGCCCCGCGCCCGGAGGAAAAACTGCGGGTGCAGCGCCATGGCGGCTGAGCGCGTAGAATCGCCGCCCCGATCCGCCGAATCAGCCTGTGTAGAAAGACCCGAAGCATGAACACCGACGCCATCGCTACCCTGCGCGAGCAACTGCTTGCGGCCCTGAACCCCGCCCCCGCGGAGACCCGCCGCCTGTTCCACGGCCGCGGTCGGCGCTGGCCGGGGCTGGAGCAGTTGACCGCCGACTGGCTGGAAGGCGTGCTGCTGGTTTCGCTGTTCCGCGAGCCTGCCGAAGGCGAGCTGGCGGCACTCAGGGCGATGCTGGTCGAACTGGCGCAAAGCGAAACCTGGCGCGCCACCGGCGCCCGCAGCCTGATGCTGCAGCACCGCTACACCCTGGAAAGCACCATGGAAGTGCTTCATGGCGACGCCTTCGACGGCTGGCAGATCAGCGAACACGGCCTGCGCTACCAGCTGGACCTGGGCCGCAAGCAGAACAACGGCCTGTTCCTCGACATGCGCTACGGTCGCCAGTGGGTACAGGCCAACGCCAGCGGCCTGCGCGTACTCAACCTGTTCGCCTACACCTGCGGCTTCTCCGTGGCGGCCATCGCCGGCGGCGCGCAGAAGGTGGTCAACCTCGACATGGCCCGCGCCGCGCTCAGCCGTGGCCGCGACAACCACCGTCTGAACGGCCACGATCTGTCCAGGGTGAGCTTCCTCGACCACGACCTGTTCAAGTCCTGGGGCAAGGTGAAGAAGTCCGGCCCCTACGACCTGATCATCATCGACCCGCCGAGCTTCCAGAAAGGCAGCTTCGTCCTCGACAAGGACTACGCCCGCGTCCTGCGCCGCCTGCCGGAACTGCTGGACGGCAGCGGTACCGTACTGGCCTGCGTGAACGACCCGGCCGTTGGCGTCGACTTCCTGCTCCAGGGCATGGCCACCGAGGCGCCGCAACTGCGTTTCATCGAGCGCTTGGAGAACCCGCCGGAATTCGCCGACATCGAGGAAGACAGCGGATTGAAGGCACTGGTATTTCGTCTCGATTGATCCGTAGGGCGCATAACGCCAACGGCGTTATCCGCCGTTTCATCGCTCCGGGGCACCTGAACGGCGGATAACCGTGAACGGTTATTCGCCCTACGCATGCCATACCTCCCGATGAAAGGCCGCACTACCCCTTGCGGCCAAGCCTTCACCACGCCATCCTTGGCACTGTATGTAAAACCAGTGCCCGCCGATGTCTGCGCCGCTCGACCCCAGCCTCTATTACCTGACCAACTTCCACCGCGCCCTCGACTGGATCGACGAGCGCTACGCCGACCTGCTCGACGCCGAGGAAGCCCGGTTCATCGCGGACTTCCGCGCGCTGCCGCTGCCCTCGCGGGCGCTGCTGGTACGCCTGGTCATGCGCAAGGGGCCGCACTTTCGCGCCAGCAAACTGAGCTATGCCGAGATCGGCGATATCCCCGAGGCCGCCGCGCCGCTGCTGGAGCTGGGCTGGCTGAGCGATGACTACCCGCTGGCACTGGACGAACTGCTGCCGTTGCTGCTCAAGGATGAACTGCTCGCGCGCTTCCGCGACGACCTGCCGCGCGGCTCGCTGAAGAAGGCCGAGTTGTACGAGCACCTGCACGCCTATCACGAGCAGGTGCAGCCATTCGACAGCTGGTACCCGGACCTCGACCGCCTCTATACCCTCATGGCGACGCCGCTGTGCGACCGTCTGCGCCTGCTGTTCTTCGGCAACCTGCAGCAGGACTGGTCCGAATTCGTCCTCGCCGACCTCGGCATCTTCCGCTACGAAACCGTCCCCTTCACCCCCGATTCCCGCGCCTTCCGCCGCCGCGATGAACTGGAGGCCTACATCCACCTGTGGAATGGCGCCGTCCGCTTCGACGCCGGCGAATCCATCGCCGAGCTGCTGGTCGAACTGGGCGAGTTCCGCAGCGACAACGCCTACCTGCAAGCCCGCCACGCCCGCCTGTTGTACCGCATGGCCTATCAGCTGGAGCGTGAAGGCGAGCTGGACGCCGCCCTGGCGCTCTATCGGCGGACCACTGCCGGGGGCTCACGACAGCGGCAGATCCGCGTGCTGGAACGCCTGCAGCGCTTCGATGAAGCGCATGCACTGGCCCAGGCCGCACTGACCGCGCCGGAAAGCGACGGCGAGCTGCAGCTTGTGGAGCGCGCGCTGACGCGACTGGTCCGCCAGCTTGGCCTGCCGAAGGAAAAAGCGGCCAAGCCCGTACCACCATTGCGTATCGACCTGGAACTGCCGCGCCCCGACGTCAACGTCGAATTCGCCGTGCAATCCGTGCTCCACGAGGAAGAGGCGCCAGTGCACTACGTGGAGAACGCGCTGGTCTGCAGCCTGTTCGGCCTGCTCTGCTGGGACGTGATCTTCGCCCCGCTGCCCGGCGCCTTCTTCCACCCCTTCCAGGCCGGGCCCAGCGATCTGTATCGCGGCGATTTCGTCAGCCGCCGCGCCGAAGCCTTCGCCGCCCGCCTGGCACTGCTGGATAGCGACGCGTATCTCTCGGCCATCCGCGACACCTACGCCACCAAGTCCGGCATCCTCTCGCCTTTCGTGCACTGGGAACTGCTGGATGAAAACCTGCTGGAGCAGGCCCTGCACTGCCTGCCGGCGGCACACCTGAAGCTGTGGTTCGCGCGCCTGCTGGCCGACCCGAAGGCCAACCGCGCCGGCATGCCCGACCTCATCCAGTTCTGGCCCAGTGAGGCGCGCTACCGGATGATCGAAGTGAAAGGCCCCGGCGACCGCCTGCAGGATAATCAAAAGCGCTGGCTGGCGTTCTGCGCCGAGCACGGCATGCCGGTAGAAGTCTGCTACGTGCGCTGGCAGGGTGAGGCGGACGAAAGCCAATGAGCTACGCCGTCGCCGTGCGCGCGCTGTGCGAATTCACCGCCAAGGAAGGTGACCTCGACCTGCGCTTCACCCCCGCGCCCACTGCCCAGGAAGGCATGGCCGGGCACGCCACGGTGGTCTCGCGCCGGGGCCTTGGCTATATCGCCGAGTTGCCGCTGCGCGGGGAGTATCCGGGGCTGGTGGTCAGCGGCCGCGCCGATGGCTACGACCCCGACGCCAACCTGCTGGAAGAGATCAAGACCCACCGCGGCGACGTCGCGCGCATCCCGCAGAACCACCGGCTGCTGCACTGGGCACAGGTGAAGGTGTACGGCTGGCTGCTGTGCCAGACGCTGGAGACCGACGCCATCGATCTCGCCGTCGTCTACTTCAACGTCATCACCCAGAAGGAAACGGTATTCCGCGAGCGCTTCGTCGCCGATGACCTGCGCACCTTCTTCGAGCTGCAATGCAGCCGCTTCGTGAAATGGGCCGAGCAGGAAAGCGCCCACCGCATCGAACGCGACCAAGGCCTGGAGGCGCTGCGCTTCCCCTACGCGGACTTCCGCCAGGGCCAGCGCATGCTCGCCGAATCGGTCTACCGCGCCGCCCGCGACGGCCAGACGCTGATGGCCCAGGCCACCACGGGCATCGGCAAGACCCTCGGCACGCTGTTCCCGCAGCTCAAGGCGTTCCCCGGGCAGAAGCTGGACCGGCTGTTCTTCCTCACCGCCAAGACTCCCGGCCGGCGCCTGGCCCTCGACGCCCTGGCGACGCTGCGCCAGCAGGACGCCGCGCAGCCGCTGCGGGTGCTGGAGCACGTCGCCCGCGACAAGGCCTGCGAGCACCCGGACAAATCCTGCCATGGCGACTCCTGCCCCTTGGCCAAGGGTTTCTACGACCGTCTGCCCGCCGCCCGCGAGGCCGCGCTCAAGCATCGCTGGCTGACCCAGGAAGCACTGCGCGACGTGGCGCTGCAGCACCAGGTCTGCCCCTACTACCTGAGCCAGGAACTGTGCCGCTGGGCCGACGTGGTGGTGGGCGACTACAACTACTATTTCGACATGAGCGCCCTGCTCTACGGCCTTACCGTGCTCAACGAGTGGAAGGTCACCCTGCTGGTGGACGAGGCGCACAACCTCATCGAGCGCGGCCGCGGCATGTACAGCGCCGAGCTGGACCAGTCCGAGTTCAACGCCCTGCGCAAGGTCGCCCCGGCCGGGCTGAAAGGCGTGCTGGAGCGCGTCGGCCGCCACTGGAACCAGATGCACCGCGACCAGGAGGTCGACTACCAGATCTACCCGACGGTGCCGGACCTGTTCATCGCCGCGCTGCAGAAAGCCGTCAGCGCCATCACCGACCACCTCACCGACCAGCCCACCGGCAACGAGGCCGAACTGCTGCGCTTCTACCTCGACGCCATGCTGTTCTGCCGGCTGGCCGAAGCCTACGGACCGCACTCGCTGTTCGACATCACCCGCCACGACGGCAGCGGCCAGCGCACGCTCTCCACCCTGTGCCTGCGCAACGTGGTGCCGGCGCCCTTCCTCGAACCGCGCTTCGAGGCGGCCCACAGCACCACGCTGTTCTCCGCCACGCTGAACCCGGCCAATTACTACGCCGACCTGCTCGGCCTGCCGGAAGACACCACCTGGCGCGAAGTGGAATCGCCCTTCCGCGCCGAGCAACTGGAAGTCCATGCGCTGAGCAACCTGTCCACCCGCTACCAGCACCGCGAGGCCAGCCTGTCGCCGATCAGCACGTTGATGGCCCGGCAGTTCCGCACGCGCCCCGGCAACTACCTGGCCTTCTTCAGCAGCTACGCCTACCTGCAGCAGGCGCTGGAACGCTTCGCCGCCGAGCACCCGGATATTCCGCGCTGGGTGCAGTCGCGCAGCATGAACGAGCTCGAGCGCCAGGCCTTCCTCGACCGCTTCACCACGCACTCGCAGGGCATCGGCTTCGCCGTGCTCGGCGGCGCCTTCGGCGAGGGCATCGACCTGCCGGGCGAGCGCCTGATCGGCGCCTTCATCGCCACGCTGGGCCTGCCGCAGGTGAACGAGGTCAACGAGGAAATCAAGCAACGCATGCAGGCGATGTTCGGCGACGGCTACGACTACACCTACCTGTTCCCCGGCCTGCAGAAGGTCGTCCAGGCGGCCGGACGGGTGATCCGCACGCCCACGGATTCGGGGGTGATCTACCTGCTCGATGACCGTTTCAACCAGCCGGCGGTGCGGCGCCTGCTGCCGGGGTGGTGGAAGCCGGAGCGGCTGAGGTTCGTTGCCGATCCGCCGCGCTCGAAAACGCCGCAAGGTTTTTTGCTGCTTTGACCCTGCACTGTTCTCCCTAGACGGTCCTTATCCGCGAAGGCCGTCGCGGCGGATATGGCAGCCACAGAGATCTTCTTCAGTACATCGCCTGTCGACCATCCGCGGAGAAGCTCCGCTCCAACGCGAGCAGAAACGCTGGAGCCGGCCCTTCGAAGAGATCCGGCGCGTCCGAACAACCATCGGACCAACCGCCATTGACGGCATCTCCCCACTCGATAAACTGTATATCCATACAGTTATTTTCGAGCCATCCCATGCACTATCCATACCATCTTCTTCCCTGGCACTCCTGCCAGGCGCATGACCGTCGCCGTTCGCCGGTCGAGAGTGCATGATGGGCAGCGTGGTTGCGCTCGACACCCTGTTCCACCGGCGGCAGGTCTGGAAAGGTCAGCCCCAGGGGCTGCCGCCCAGCCAGCAACCCACCGGCCACGCCGCGCTGGATCAGGCCCTGCCCACCGGTGGCTGGCCGGAAGCCGCCCTCAGCGAAATCCTTCTGGCAGCAGAAGGCGTCGGCGAACTGCAACTGATCTGGCCGACCCTGGCACGACTCAGCGCAGCCGGCGAACGTATCGTGCTGGTCGCACCGCCCCACATCCCCTACCCGGCCGCCTGGCAGGCGGCTGGCGTGGAGCTAGATCAGATGAGTATCGTCCGCGCCGCTGGCCGTGACGCTCTCTGGGCTGCCGAACAGTGCCTGCGCTCGGGCAGTTGTGGTGCCGTGCTGTGCTGGCCGCAACAGGCCGACGACCGTGCCCTGCGTCGCCTGCAGGTGGCTGCCGAAACCGGGCAGACGCTGGCCATCGCCTACCGCTCGCAGCGTGAAGGGTTCAATCCCTCGCCCGCCGCCCTGCGCCTGGCACTGGACGCCAACCCGGCGCAATTGCGCGTGCTCAAGTGCCGTGGCGGCCTGGCGCCGACGCGGCCCATCCCGTTGCCCTGGCACTGAGGCCGTCATGCTCTGGGCCTGCATTCTCCTGCCACAGCTGGCAATGGACGGCGCGCTCCGTGGCCGTCCCGAGCCGGACGCCGCCCTGGCACTGCTCACCGGACCAGCGCAACGCCGCGTGTTGCAAGCGGTGAACCCGGCGGCACGGGCGCTGGGGCTCAAGCCCGGCCAGTCGCTCACCGCCGCCCAGGCCCTGAGCCGCGATTTCGAAACCGCCGAGTACGACCTGCGCGAAGTGCAGCGCTGGCAGGACCTTCTGGCCGCCTGGGCCTATGGTTTCAGCTCGCAGGTCAGCCAGCACTACCCGCGTGCGCTGCTGATGGAAGTGCAGTCCAGCCTGCAACTGTTCGGCCCCTGGCCACGCTTCGAGGCGCGCCTGCGCGAAGAGTTGAACGCCCTGGGTTTTCGCCACCGCATCACCGCTGCGCCCAATCCGGCCGCCGCGCGCATCCTCGCCAATGGCCACGATGGGCTGGCCATCCACGATAACGAGCAACTGCGTCAGTACCTGGGCAGGATGCCACTGGACCGCCTCGGCCTGGAGCGCAACGCCGCCACCTCGCTGAACCGCATGGGCCTGCGCAGCCTGCAGCAACTGCTTGCCCTGCCACGCGAGAGCCTGGCCCGGCGCTTCCCGCCGCAGGTACTGCGCCAGGTCGACACCCTGCTCGGCCAGCGCCCGCTGGCCCTGGAGTTCCACCGGCCACCGGACAGCTTCGAGTCGCGCATCGAGCTGAACTTCGACGTGGAATCCACCCAGGCCCTGCTCTTCCCGCTGCACCGCCTGACCGGCGACCTGGGCGCCTTCCTCGCCGGGCGCGACAGCGGCGTGCAGCGCTTCGTCCTGCACCTGGAGCACCACGACGGCCCGGACACCCAGATGCCGGTGGGCCTGCTCAGCGCCGAGCGCGAGGCGGCGATGCTCTTCGAGCTGAGCCGGGGCCGCCTGGAACAACTGCAACTGCGCGCCCCGGTACACAGCGTGCGGCTCATCGCCGACGACTTGCCGCCCTTCGTGCCGCAACACCGCGAGCTGTTCGACGACCGTCCGCAGCAATCCCAACCCTGGGAACAGCTGCGTGAACGCCTGCGCGCTCGATTGGGCGACGACGCCGTGCACGGCCTCGGCGCCTGCGCCGAACACCGCCCGGAGCGCGCCTGGCAGGGCAACTCCACACCGCGTCTGTCCATTACCGAGGTCCCGCGCCCCGGCTGGCTGCTGGCAGAACCGCAACCGCTGCGCGAATTCGCCCCCACCCTGCTGGCCGGCCCGGAGCGCATCGAGTCCGGCTGGTGGGACGGCGAGGACATCCGCCGCGACTACTACCAGGTACGCACCCGCAGCGGGCAGCGCGCCTGGGTGTTCCGCCCGGTGGGCGACGACGGCCCGTTGCTGCTGCACGGCTGGTTCGCATGAGCGCGCCGGTCGAAGGCATCGACTATGCCGAGTTGCACTGCCTGTCCAACTTCAGCTTCCAACGCGGCGCCTCCAGCGCGGCCGAGCTGTTCGAGCGGGCGAAGAAGCTGGGCTACCGCGCCCTGGCGATCACCGACGAATGCAGCCTGGCCGGCATCGTCCGCGCCTGGCAGGCCTCGAAGGAAACCGAGATTCCCCTGATCACCGGCAGCGAACTGAACATCGAGCAGGGCCCGAAACTGGTGCTGCTGGCGGAGAACCTCGCTGGCTACGAAAACCTCTGCCGCCTGCTCACCCACGCCCGGCGCCGCGCCGAGAAAGGCAGCTACCGCCTGGTACGCGCGGACTTCGACGGCAACCTCGACTACCTGCTGGCGATCTGGCTGCCGCGAGACGACCAGGATCAGGACGGCCTGTGGCTGCGCGAAAGCTTCCCCGAGCGCCTGTGGCTGGGCGTCGAGCTGCACAAGGGCCCGGACGACGCCGGCAAGCTGCATCGCCTGCGCGAACAGGCCGCGCGCCTGGCCATCCCCGCCGTGGCCTGCGGCGACGTGCACATGCATATCCGCGGCCGCCGCGCCCTGCAGGACTGCATGACCGCCATCCGCCAGCACCTGCCGGTGCACGAGGCCGGCCAGTATCTCTATCCCAACGGCGAGCGGCATTTGCGGCCGAGGGAGGCGCTGGCGGCGATCTATCCGGACGATTTGCTGGCGGAGACTTTGAAGATTGCCGAGCGTTGCACCTTCGATCTCGGTCAACTGGATTATCAGTACCCGCGCGAGCTGGTGCCCGAAGGTCACACGCCCACCACCTGGCTGCGGGAGAAGACCGAGGAAGGCATCCTGTGCCGCTGGAAAGACGGCGCCGATGCCGCCGTCCGCCAGCGTGTCGAGGATGAACTTGCGCTGATCGCCGAGCTTGAGTACGACAGCTACTTCCTCACGGTCTACGACATCGTCGCCTTTGCCCGCAGCCAGAGCATTCTCTGCCAGGGACGCGGCTCGGCGGCCAACTCGGTGGTCTGCTTCGCCCTTGGCATCACCGAGCTGGACCCGACCCGCGAACACGTACACCTGCTGTTCGAACGCTTCATCTCCCGCGAACGCAATGAGCCGCCGGACATCGACGTCGACTTCGAGCACGACCGCCGCGAGGAAGTCATCCAGTACGTGTTCCGCCGCTACGGCCGCACGCGCGCGGCGCTCACCGCCGTGGCCAGCACCTACCGCGGCGCCGGCGCGGTGCGCGACGTGGCCAAGGCGCTGGGATTGCCGCCGGACCAGGTCGGCGCGCTGGCCGACTGCTGCGGCGCCTGGAGCCGCGAAGCGCCGCCGCCCGAGCGCCTGAGAGAGGCCGGCTTCGACCCGGAAAACCCGATCCTGCGCCGCGTGCTGGCCCTGACCGGGCAACTGGTCGGCTTCCCCCGGCACCTGTCCCAGCACCCCGGCGGCTTCGTGATCTCCCAGCAGCCGCTGGAAACCCTGGTGCCGGTGGAAAACGCCGCCATGCCCGAGCGCACGCTGATCCAATGGGACAAGGACGACCTCGACGCCGTCGGGCTGCTCAAGGTCGACGTGCTCGCCCTCGGCATGCTCAGCGCCCTGCGCCGCTGCTTCGACCTGATCGAGCGTTATCGCGGGGAACGCTACACCCTCGCTTCGCTGCCCCAGGAGTGCAAAAAGACCTACGCCATGATCAGCCGCGCCGACACCGTGGGCGTGTTCCAGATCGAATCCCGCGCGCAGATGGCCATGCTGCCGCGCCTCAAGCCCGAGACCTTCTACGACCTGGTGATCGAAGTGGCCATCGTCCGCCCCGGCCCGATCCAGGGCGACATGGTGCATCCATACCTGCGGCGGCGGAACAAGGAAGAGCCGGTCGTCTACCCCTCCGAGGAGCTCAAGCCGGTGTTCGAGCGCACCCTCGGCGTGCCGCTGTTCCAGGAGCAGGTCATGCAACTGGCGATCATCGCCGCCGAGTACACGCCCGGCGAAGCCGATCACCTGCGCCGCTCCATGGCCGCCTGGAAACGCCACGGCGGGCTTGAGCCGCACCGCAAGAAACTGTTCGAACGCATGACCGCCAAGGGCTACAAGCAGGAATACATCGCCCGCATCTTCGAGCAGATCAAGGGTTTCGGCAGCTACGGCTTCCCCGAATCCCACGCCGCCAGCTTCGCCCTGCTCACCTACGCCAGCTGCTGGCTGAAATGCCACGAACCGGCGGCCTTCACCTGCGCCCTCATCAACAGTTGGCCCATGGGTTTCTACAGCCCCGACCAACTGTTGCAGGACGCCCGCCGCCACGGCCTGGATATCCGCCCGGTGGACGTACGCCACAGCCACTGGGACTGCACCCTGGAACCCATCGCCGAACGCCAGCCGGCAATCCGCCTTGGCCTGCGTCTGGTGCGTGGGCTACGCGAGGATGTCGCCAACACCATCGCCCAGGCGCGCGAACTACGTCCCTTCGTCGACGTCGCCGACCTCTGCCTGCGTGCCCATCTGGACCACCGTGCCCGTGAACAGCTGGCCGACGCCGGCGCCCTGCGGGGCCTCGCCGGCCACCGGCACAAGGCGCGCTGGGCGATTGCCGGGGTCGAGCCGCAACTGCCGCTGTTCGCCGGCCAGGTCACCGAGGAAGCGCCGGTCAGCCTGCCGCTGCCCAGCCGCGGCGAAGACCTGCTGACCGACTACGCGACCCTGGGCACCACCCTCGGCCCGCACCCATTGACCCTGCTGCGCGGCTCCCTCAAGGCCCGCCGCTGCCGCAGCTCGCGGGACCTGCTCAAGCTCGAAGCCGACCGCCCGGTGCGCGTCGCCGGCCTGGTCGTCGGCCGCCAACGCCCCGGCACCGCCAGCGGCGTCACCTTCGTCACCCTGGAGGACGAGTTCGGCATGATCAACGTGATCGTCTGGCGCGACCTCGCCGAACAGCAGCGCCGCCCCTTCCTCAGCGCCCGTTTGATGCAGGTGGACGGCACCCTGGAAGCCAAGGACGGCGTGCGCCATGTGATCGCCGGGCGGTTGACGGATTTGAGTAGACTGCTGGAGGGGTTGGATGTGCGGAGTCGGGACTTCCACTAACCGCTTGCATCCTGGCCTCAGCTCAGGCTTGGAACTTTCAAGAGCCGTACTGGAGTTTCTCGAACCAAACGTTCAGCGAAAGAAAAAGATGCATTTACCCGCACCGTGCCGACAAAACGAAACATCATTTTGATATCAGACATCATCCGAATATAGAGAGGCGCCGGTAGGAAAAAGCGGATTGAACAATATCTCCGCCCTCACATCGAGATCGACGGCCGATAATCCAGCTTCGTCTAGGATCACCATCAAGAAGATTAAACGCCGAAGAAATAGCGGCTGCGAAGGGATGTGGTATGAAGTTCTTCGAGAAACTCGATGCGTTCGCGGGCAAGGCCCGTCAGGAAAGTATCTCCAACAAAAACTCCAACACGACAGGCACTCGCTCGGTTCACGCCTTCCTCCGCTCCATCCTGGAGTACGGCATAGACAACCCCGACGAGATCATCTGCGACTACTCCTGCCGGATCGGCGAAAATCGGGTTGAACAGCTCGCCTACGCTATCGTCCTGGATCAGTCCATCCATTGTTTGGTCAAACAGGTCGAGCATGGAACGCGCATGGGTGCATTCCAGCGCAACGCCCTCTCCCGAGCCCACAACGCCTGCGCCGCTAGCCTTTCCATTCTCACGGATGGACGGGTCTATGAATTCTTCGCTGACCTGCTCACCCCCGGGATAATGGACAGAACCCCATTCCTCGTCGTCGATCTGCGAAACATCGATGCACCATCCGTATCCAAGCTCAAGCTCCTGACCAAGTCAGCCTATCGTTCGATTCCCACGACCCAGTCCCCGGAAGAGCTGAACTACATCAAATCGATCAGCCACGAGCTCAAAAGACGGATTACCAAGCCCGATGAAGACTTCATGAAGAACTTCTGTCGAGCCGGCCTGTAGCTCCTTCCGGCGGTTCACACGCGAAGAGCGACAACCAGGCGAATACCCATCGGTGGATTGATTTGAAGGTTGCAGCTTGGCAACCTGCTCTCCTCCACTGCCAGTACGAGTTCCATGATCACCCTCCGCCACATCGAAGTCTTCCGCGCGGTCATGACCACCGGCAGCGTCACCCGCGCAGCAACGTTCCTGCATACCAGCCAGCCCACCGTCAGCCGCGAACTGGCGAGGCTGGAACAACTGGTCGGCTTCGAGCTGTTCCTGCGCGAGCGCGGGCGGCTGGCGCCGACGGCGCGGGCGTTGATGCTGTTCGAGGAGGTGGAGCGCTCCTTCACCGGACTCGACCGCATCGTCGCCTTCGCCGACAGCCTGGGGCAGTTCGCCGAGGGCAAGTTCTCCATCGGTTGCCTGCCGGCGCTGTCCCAGGCGCTGCTGCCGGAAGCCTGCAAGCGCTTCAGCCGGGAGAACCCGGCCATCAGCCTGGAAGTGGCGGCCCTGGAATCGCCGCACCTGGAGGAAGCCCTCAGCGCCCAGCACCACGATATCGGCCTGATCGAGAACGACGACGCCCCGCGCGGCACCGAATTGCAGCCGCTACTGGCGGTGGACGAAGTATGCATCCTTCCAGACGGCCATCCGCTGCTGGCCCGCGAGCGCCTGGAGACGGCGGATTTCGCCGGCCTGCCCTTCGTCAGTCTGGCCACCAGCGACCGCTACCGGCACCTGATCGACGCCGTGTTCCTCGGCGTCGGCGTGCAACGGCAGATGCAGGTGGAAACCCACAGCGCCGTCTCGGTGTGCAGCATGGTCCGCGCCGGTTTGGGCCTGGCCGTGGTCAACCCGATCACCGCGCTGATGTTCCAGGGCCAGGGCATCCAGCTGCGGCCGCTGGCCTTCTCGCTGCCGTTCCAGGTGAGCGTGGCGAAGCCGCTGTATCGCCCTGCTACCCCGCTGCGCGAGCGCTTCGTCGCGGCACTCCAGGCAGAAGCGGGCGTGCTGGTACAGCGCCTGCGCGAAGCCGGTGTGGGCTGCACCCTATATCAAAAATGAATTGATTGAATAACAAGCGGCATTATTCAGCCAATCAAAGGCCCGGTAGACTAGCGCCATCTATATTCGGAGCCCATTCATGACTTTCCTCGCCCTGCCCCGCGCCGAACAGCTCGCCCTGCAATTCGGCACCCCGCTGTGGATCTACGACGCCGCCACCATCCGCGGTCAGATCGAGCGTCTGAAGAGCTTCGACATCATCCGCTTCGCCCAGAAGGCCTGCTCCAACCTGCACATCCTGCGCCTGATGCGCGAACAGGGCGTGAAGGTCGACGCTGTCTCCCAGGGCGAACTGCTGCGCGCCCTGGCCGCCGGCTATTCGTGCCGCGAGGATGAATCCGAGATCGTCTTCACCGCCGACCTGCTGGACCGCACCACCCTGGAAACCGTGGTCGAGCACGGCATCCCGGTGAACGCCGGCTCCATCGACATGCTTCGCCAGCTGGGCGAAGTCGCTCCCGGCCACCCGGTGTGGCTGCGCATCAACCCCGGTTTCGGCCACGGCCACAGCAACAAGACCAACACTGGCGGCGAGCATTCCAAGCACGGTATCTGGCACAGCGACTTGCGCGCCGCCCTGGACGTGATCCGCGAACGCGGCCTGCGCCTGGTCGGCCTGCACATGCACATCGGCTCGGGCGTGGACTACGGTCACCTGGCCCAGGTCGGCGAAGCCATGCTCGGCCTGGTGCAGCAGGTGAAGGACGCCGGCCACGACCTGTCGGGCATCTCCGCCGGCGGCGGCCTCTCTATCCCCTACCGCGCCGGCGACCCGGAAGTGGACACCGCACACTACTTCCAGCTGTGGAACAAGGCGCGCAAGGCCGCCGAGGCCGTGGTCGGCCACTCGCTGCACCTGGAGATCGAACCAGGCCGCTACCTGGTCGCCCAGTCCGGCTGCCTGCTCAGCGAAGTGCGCGCCACCAAGGACGCCGGCCGCAACCACTTCGTGCTGGTAGACGCAGGCTTCAACGAGCTGATGCGCCCGTCCATGTACGGCAGCTACCACGGCATCCGCGTGCTGGCCGGCGACGTGGCCAGCCGCGAGGTGATCGACACCGTGGTGGCCGGCCCGCTGTGCGAGTCCGGCGACGTGTTCACCCAGGGTGACGGCGGCGTGGTCATCCCCCGCGCCCTGCCGCGCGCCCAGGTCGGCGACCTGCTGCTGATCGAGGACACCGGCGCGTACGGCGCGTCCATGTCGTCGAACTACAACAGTCGCCCGCTGATCGCCGAAGTGCTGCTCGAAGGCGCCGAAGCGAAGCTGATCCGCCGCCGCCAGCGGGTGGAAGAGCTGTTGGCGCTGGAAGAAGAGCTGGGCTGAGCCCGGATGTAAGCCATCTCCGCCCGAGCTCTGCGGCTGGGCATACCCTCTCCCCCCGCCCTCTCCCTAAAGGGAGAGGGAGATCTGGCACGAGTAATCCGTAACCTACAGGATTGCACCCTTCTCACCGATCGATCCGCGTCGACAGAATGATCGACGACATCGTCCGCTCCACCCCATCCAGCGCGCCGATGCGGTCCAGCACGGCGTCCAGGTCGCGGATCGACAGCGCCTCGACGATCACGATCATGTCGAAGTTGCCGCTCACCGAATGCAGTGTCTTCACCTCGATGATCTTCTCCAACGCCTGCACCACCTGGTGCGAGAGCTTGGGCAGCGCCGTCACCAGCACGTGGGCGCGCACCAGCGACTGGGCGTAGCTGTCCGACACCTTGATCGAATAGCCACTGATGATCCCCTGCTGCTCCAACCGCTCGATACGGCTCTGCACCGTGGAGCGGGACACGCCGAGCTTGCGCGCCAGCTCGGAAATCGACTCGCGGGCATTGGCGCGCAACAGGTTCAACAAGGCCGCATCAGCGTTTTTCGTCATATTGCTCATTGGATTGATCAATCTGCCTGAAAGCTCTCGCCAATCTTGCAGATTGCCGGATTCATTTCAACGACCAGCTTTGCAATAGTGATCGCCAAGGCGAGCCCACCAGCTCGCCATTTCTTTGCCCGCGCGCCGCTCATCGACTGGCTCCTGCGGGCCACGCGATGCCTTGCCAAGCTGGTCGAGACAGACCGGCAGACTGATAACCGGGAGATTCCAATGCACAAGAACCGCCATCCCCACACCCCCGGCAAGAAACCGGTGACCATCTTCGGCCCGGACTTCCCCTTTGCCTTCGACGACTGGATCGAGCACCCCGCCGGCCTGGGCAGCATCCCCGCCGAGCAGCACGGCCAGGAAGTGGCCATCGTCGGCGCCGGCATTTCCGGGCTGGTGGCGGCCTACGAGCTGATGAAAATGGGCCTGAAGCCCGTGGTCTACGAAGCCTCGAAGATGGGCGGTCGCCTGCGCTCGGAGACCTTCGAAGGCGCTGACGGCATCATCGCCGAGCTGGGCGGCATGCGCTTCCCGGTGTCCAGCACGGCCTTCTACCACTATGTCGACAAGCTGGGCCTGGAAACCAGACCCTTCCCCAACCCGCTGACCCCGGCGTCGGGCAGCACCGTGGTCGACCTGGAAGGCACCAGCCACTACGCGGAGAAGATCGACGACCTGCCGGAAATCTTCCGCGAAGTCGCCCAGGCCTGGGCCGACGCGCTGGAAGACGGCGCACGCTTCTCCGAGATCCAGGACGCCATCCGCGAGCGCGACACGGTCAAGCTCAAGGCCCTGTGGGACGAGTTGGTGCCCAAGTGGGACGACCGCACCTTCTACGACTTCGTCGCCAGCTCCAAGGCCTTCTCGCGTCTGTCCTACCGCCACCGCGAAATCTTCGGCCAGGTCGGTTTCGGCACCGGCGGCTGGGACTCGGACTTCCCCAACTCCATGCTGGAAATCTTCCGCGTGGTGATGACCAACTGCGACGACCACCAGCATCTGGTGGTGGGCGGCGTCGAGCAGGTGCCGCGCGGCATCTGGAGCCATGTGCCGGAAAACTGCGCGCACTGGCCGGCCGGCACCTCCCTCGCCTCGCTGCACAACGGCGCGCCGCGTCCGGGCGTGAAGAAGATCGCCCGCGCCGACGACGGCACCTTCGCCGTCACCGACTACTGGGGCGATACCCGCCATTATGCGGCCGTCCTGGCAACCTGCCAGACCTGGCTGCTGACCACCCAGATCGAGTGCGAGGAAGCGCTGTTCTCGCAGAAGATGTGGATGGCCCTGGACCGCACCCGCTACATGCAGTCGTCGAAGACCTTCGTGATGGTCGACCGGCCGTTCTGGAAGGACAAGGACCCGCAAACCGGCCGCGATGTGATGAGCATGACCCTCACCGATCGCCTCACCCGCGGCACTTACCTGTTCGACAACGGCGACGACAAGCCGGGGGTGATCTGCCTGTCCTACTCCTGGATGAGCGACGCCATGAAGATGCTCCCGCACCCGGTGGAGAAGCGCGTGCAGTTGGCCCTGGACGCGCTGAAGAAGGTCTACCCGAAGGTCGACATCGCCGGGCACATCATCGGCAATCCGATCACCGTGTCCTGGGAGGCCGACCCGCACTTCCTCGGCGCCTTCAAGGGCGCGCTGCCGGGCCACTACCGCTACAACCAGCGCATGTACGCGCACTTCATGCAGGACGACCTGCCCGCCGAACAGCGCGGCATCTTCATCGCCGGCGACGATGTGTCCTGGACCCCGGCCTGGGTGGAAGGCGCGGTGCAGACCTCGCTGAACGCCGTGTGGGGCATCATGAAGCACTTCGGCGGCGCGACTCATCCGGAGAACCCCGGCCCTGGCGATCGCTTCGCCGAGCTGGGCCCGATGGCGCTGCCGGACTGAAGCCCGGCTGACAAAAACCGCCTCGCGCACGAGTGGGATCGGGTGCAAACTGCCTGACCCGCTCGTGCTTTTTTCAAGGAGACCCTCATGTACCTCGCCCTCTACCAGTGCCCTCCCGGCCCCGAAGACGTCGCCGGCAACCTGCAGCGTCTGGAACAGGCAGCGCGGCAGGCGGTGCAGAACGGCGCAGACCTGCTGGTCCTGCCGGAGATGTTCCTGTCCGGCTACAACATCGGCGCCAAGCGTGTCGCGGAGCTGGCGGAAAGCTGCGACGGCTCGTCCGCCCTGCGCATCGCCGAGATCGCCCGTGAGCACAAGCTCGGCATCCTCTACGGCTACCCCGAACGTGGCGCCAACGGCGCCATCTTCAACAGCGTGCAACTGATCGACCGCCAGGGCGAACGCCGCGCCAACTACCGCAAGACCCACCTCTACGGCGATCTCGACCGCAGCCAGTTCAGCGCCTCCGACGAGCCGCCGGCGATCTTCGAGCTGGACGGCTGGAAGATCGGCCTGCTGATCTGCTTCGACGTGGAATTCCCCGAAGCCGTGCGCACCCTTGCCCTGGCCGGCGCCGACCTGGTGCTGGTGCCCACCGCCAACATGCACCCCTACGAATTCGTCGCCCAGGTGCTGGTGCCGACCCGCGCCTACGAGAACCAGGTGTTCCTCGCCTACGCCAACTACGTCGGCAGCGAGGGCGAAATCGAGTACTGCGGGCTGAGCAGCATCGTCGCCCCGGATGGCCAGGTGCTGACCAAGGCCAAGCACAGCGAGGAATTGCTGGTGGCCGAACTGGACCCGCAGCGCATCGCCCTGTCGCGCGAGGGGTACAGCTATGTGCACCTGCGGCGGCCGGTGCTCTATCGCAGCTGATAAAAAGCCCGGCACTCCGCCGGGCTTTCTCCATCGGTGCTGCAACTTCTCTTGTAGGACCGAGGGGGATGCCTAGTCCTTGCTCGCGAGCAGACTCTTCAGCAGCTTCGGCGTCAGGCGGGTTCGCGAGCAAGCTCGCTCCTACAGGTTCGGCATTTCCGTAGTATTGCGGTGGCACGCCTGGCAGCTGCGCACCGGCCCGCTGGCGTGGAAAGCCTGCAAGCGTTCGAGATGGCAGCTCTGGCAGAGCTGATGGAAATCCGCCTCGATTCGCACGGCCAGCGCCGGGCTCTGCTTGTGGCAGAGAATGCAGGTGCGGTTGCCGGAAACCGAAGGCGACTGGTCCTTGTAGTCGTGGTGGCAGGTGATGCAGTTCACCGAAGCGTGCGGCTCATGGGGGAACGCCAGCGGCATCAGCGGGCGGCTTCGCTGCCAGTGCCCGTGGGCGAACCACGCCCCCGATGACAGCAGCAAGACGGCGGCGACGGAAAGACCGATCCAGGTGCGCTTCACAACGGCAGCTCCACATTCGCCAACAAACTGTAGAGCACCGACACTCCGAGGATCACCCCGCTGGCTGCCAGTGCGAACCAGGTGGCGCGCCGGGCGGTGTTGCGCTTGCGTCCGCTGAGGCCATTGGCTGGTCTGGGCAGGCGTGGCCAGGCGGCGGCCACCAGCATCAGAGCTGTCAGCAACGCGCTCTTCCAGACTCCTGCGCTGTAGTAACCCGCGCCAAGCACGTGCACGGCCATCAGCAACAGGGCGAGCAGGCTGCCACCGTAGTGCCAGCGACGGAACGACGCCGCATGGCTGCTCCAGCGCGGACGCACGCGATTCAGACTGGAAATCGCCAGCAGCAGCATCAGGATGGCCGACGCCAGCCCGGCCAACATGTATCCCGGCGCGGAGGGAAGCAGGTCCTCGATCAGCAACGGCTCATCGACCAGCAACACGACGATGTGCACCAGCAGCAACGCGATGGCGGCGAAGCCCAGGTCGCGATGCAGGCGCAGGAAGAACTTGCCTTCATAGAGCGGGCGCGGCTGGGGGCGGCCGCCGATGACGAACAGCAGCCCCAGCAGGCAGGCGCCGAGCAACCCGGCAGCGTTGGCGAAATCCCAGGCATAGCCGAGCCCCGGCATGGCGCCGAGGCCGAGCAGGATGGCGACCGGCAGCAGGCAGCCGAGCGCCAGGCGCGCGATCAGCGCAGGCATGGGGGACTCCGAACGGGGGACTATCGCCGCAGGCTAGCAAGCGCCGGCGGCGCGCGAGTGTCGCTGCCTGCCAGACGAATTGCCAGCGCTGCCATCACCCGCCGATCTGATGTTGTAGGAGCCATGTCCTACAAAGGCCGATCCCCACTAGAGGTCCAGCACCAACCGCGCCGACTTCGCCCGCGAGACGCAAGCGCAGATCTGCTTGTTGGAGGCCTTCTCCTTGTTCGACAGGCAGTTGTCGCGGTGCTCCGGCTCGCCCTCCAGCACTTCGACGATGCAGGTGCCGCAGATGCCTTCGCGGCACTCGGTATCGATGTCGCAGCCATGGGCCTGCAGCACGTCCACCAGCGTCGAGTCCGCCGGTACGTGAAGCACCACACCTGAGCTGGCCAGTTCCACTTCGAAGGAGCCGGCCGGCGCCGCGTTGGCGGCTGGGTCGGCCTGGAAGTGCTCCAGGTGAATGGCATCTTCCGGGCGGCTGCGCGCGGCGATCTCCACCACCTTGTTCATGAACGGCGCCGGGCCGCAGGTGTAGACGTGGGCCTGCTGCGGCGCACGCGCAAGGCACTCGCCCAGCACGCTGTCGAGGTCAGCAGGCTCAACACCGTAATGCAGCTCGACCTTGCCGGTGAACGCCTCGCTGGCCAGCAGCTCGACAAATGCCGCATGCTCGGCGGACCGGGCGAAGTAATGCAGGCGATACGGCTCGCCCTTGGCATTCAGCCGGTAGGCCATGCTCAGCAGCGGTGTGACACCGATGCCCGCAGCAAACAGCACGTGCTCGCGGGCTTCCGCTGCCAGGCGGAACAGGTTGCGCGGCGCGCCGATGTCCAGCTCCGCGCCTTCCTGCACGTCGTGCAGGGCACTGGAGCCGCCACGGGACGCGCCCTCCTTCTTCACCGCCACCAGGTAGGCGGTGCAGTCGTCCGGCGGGCTGCACAGCGAGTACTGACGCGTCACCCCGGTGGGTCCGGTGACGTCGACGTGGGCGCCGGGCTCATAGGCGTCGAACGGCTGGCCATCACAACGTACGAGACGCAGGGAACGGATGTCCTGCGCTTCCTCGACGATCCTTTCGATTCTGACCTTCATCATGGCGTTACCTGCAAGGCGTTGATTGCGGGCTCTGTGGCCCCTTTCCGGCCTCTTTGTTACGAGCGGACGGGTGTTTCGGTTGGTTAATGGAGCGGGCCGGGGCCCACTCGGAAAATTTGGGAGTGGACGGTTGTTCCCTCTCCCCCGCCCTCTCCCTGAAGGGAGAGGGAGTGGTCCGTGCCGGCTGATGCGGAAGTGCCATCCTGCGCCGTACGGTCCCCTCTTTTGCAGGGAGAGAGCGGTTCGCAGTGCCTGGAGCGCGCGGTGTTTCCAGCCCTGCCGATCAGTTCCCTCTCCCGCTTGCGGGAGAGGGTTAGGGAGAGGGGCTCTTCAGCTCCCCCACTCAAGCTCAGGCCAAGCGTAGGGCGCATAACGCGCAGCGTTATCCGCCGTCCGCCCAGCCCAAACCTCAGCGCATGAACAACCCACCATTGATATCCCAGCAGGCGCCCGTCACCGACCCGGCATTCTCCGCACACAGCAACAGCACGCTGTCGGCGATGAAGGTCGGATCGCCCAGGCGGCCGGCGGGGATGGTCTTGAGGATCTGTTCCAGGCGCTCGGGCGCGACGCTTTCGTAGACCACCGGCAAATCCAGCGGCCCCGGCGAGATGGCGTTGACGGTCACGCCCTGCGCCGAAAGTTCGCGGGCGAACACCTTGGTCAGCGTTGCCACGCCGCCCTTGGCTGCGGCGTAATGGCCGCCGGTGGCGGTGCCGCCGTTCTGCCCGGCCAGCGAGGCAATGTTGACGATGCGGCCGAAACCGCGTGCCGCGAAGTGCGTGCCGAACACCTGGCAGGCGACGAAAGTGCCGCGCAGGTTCACCGCCATGGAGGCGTCGAAGTCCTCCGGGCTGATGTCCATCAGCGCGGCAACCTTGGACATCCCGGCGTTGTTCACCAGGATGTCGGTGCCGCCCCAGCGTTCGGCGAGCACATCGCGGGCACCTTCGAAGTCGGCCTTCTCCCGTGCATCCAGCTTCAAGCCGAGAGCTGTCTGGCCTTCCGGATCCAGCTCGTCGGCCAGGCGCTGCACAGCCTCCTCGTTGAGGTCGGCCAGCGCCACGCGCAGGCCGGCGGCGTGCAGGCGACGCGCGATGACTTCGCCGAGCCCGCGTGCGGCGCCGGTTACCAGGGCTACTCGTTGCATGGCGCGGCCCTCAGAGCAGGAAGCCGAGCGCGTTGAGCGCGTCTTCGGCGTTGATCAGGCGGATCACCTTGCGCTCCAGGCGGGCTTGCCCGTCGGTGAAGCGAATGCGGTGGTTCAGGTCGGCAATGAACGGCGTCGCCACGCCACGCTTGTAGGCGTAGAGCACCTGCGCCGAATTCACCTCGACCACATCGCCCGCCGCTTCCACCAGGGTGAAACGCGAGACGGTGCGCACGGTCTTCGCCGCGTCCACCGCCGACGGCGAATGGCCGCCGGTGAGGCGTTCGATGCGCAGGGCGCGCATGCGCGCGTCGTCGAAGACGTAGTTCAGGCTGGCGGCGAAGTCGTCGCCCTCGGCGTTGATCGGCACCACGTAGATGCCGTCCTCGCTCCACAGCTGCGACCACTGTGCGTAGTCCTTGCGGTCCAGCAGTTCGGCCTCGCGCCAGACGAATTCGATGGCCTTGGCCAGCGGGCCGGAGAAGCCGTTCAGGGTGTCGTTGCTCATTGGCTCATCATCCTTTTCCACATCTGGTACGCCTCGCGCATGCCGCCTTCGTCGGTGGCGTGGGAGACCTTGTCGCCGTTCTCGGCGACCACTTCGCGGTTCAGGCCGCGGTTGACCAGGATCGGCGCGTCGACGCCGGCGTAGGAGCCACGCTGCACGCGGTCCCAGGCCTCTGCATCATCCGGGCTGCCGAAGCCGAACGGACCCTGGAAGTGCTCGTGGATGCGCATGCGCTCGCGGTTGGCGATCTCCGGGCCGCCGTCCATACCGAGGGCGACGTGGCGAATCTCGGTCTCGGTGACGGAGATCGGCCGCAGCACGCGGAAGAACGACATGGACATGGCCACGTTGGGGAACAGGTTGAGGTTGAAGCCGGCGCCGTGCAGCGAGCGGACGATGCGGCGCACCTGGGCAGGCTCCATGGTTTTCGACAGTTCCGCGGTGACGTGGGCGAAGCGCTCCTGGAGCTGCTCGGTGCCGTCGTCGTGGTCGAGGTCGACGTGCTCGGGGACCATCACCATCACGCTGTGGCCGTTGCCCAGGGCGTGGGTCACCGCCTGCTCGTCGCTCATGAACGAGAGCATTTCCTCGGTCTCTTCATCCACCGAGGACATGAACGACTTGTGCACGATGGGGAAGTGGTAGCCGTCGGTGGTGTTCTCCAGCTGGATCTTCCAGTTACCGCGGAAGGTGAACTTGTGTTCGCCCTGGGTCTTGATCGGGTAGCCGGCGCCCTGCTTCATGAACAGGTCCATCCAGTGCTTCGCCCCGCCGAGGAAGTCCTCCAGCGGCTCGATCTCGTCGTTGTAGGTGGCGAACACCATGCCGGCGTAGCTTTCCACGCGCAGGCTGGTCAGCGGCAGCTCGGCCTTGTCGAGGATGTCCTCGTAGCCGTCCGGATACGGCAGCGCGCGCAGCTTGCCGTCCAGCGCGTAGGACCAGCTGTGGTACGGGCAGGTGAAGCCGGTGGCGTTGCCCTTGTGCTTCTCGCAGACGGTGGCGCCACGGTGGCGGCAGCGGTTTTCCAGGACGTTGATGTTGCCCTTCTTGTCGCGTACCACGATCACCGGGCGGCGGCCGACGCTGGTGGTCTTGAAGTCACCGGCGTTGCGCACTTCGCTTTCGTGGGCGACCCACACCCAGGTGCGGTAGAAGATCTTGTCCATTTCCGCTTCGAACAGTTGCGGGTCGTTGTACAGCGAGACATCGACGCGGTCGTCGCCGACCAGCTCTTCGACGCTGCGCGACCGGGCGATCAGCCGGTATTCGTGAGCGCTCATGCCCATCTCCTCATGCCGATTTCTTATGTTTTTGCGCAGGCCGCGTGGCAGCCAGGCTGTGTTCGAGTTGCGCACCGAAGGCGCAGACGCGTTCGTCGTCGCCCTTGCGGCCGACGATCTGCAGGCCGACTCTCAGCCCGCCGCAATCCAGGTCCACCGGCACGGTCAGCGCCGGGTGTCCGCTGAGGTTGAAAGGCCGCACCAGGGGCGTCATGCCGGCCACCGATTTACCGTTGCGCGCATCGCTGAGCAGCGGCGGCAGGTCGGGCATGGTCGGCAGCAAGAGCACTTCGAAGTCCTCCAGCGCGGCGTCGATGGCACGGGTGAAGTGCTCGCGCACTTTCTCCGCCTCGGCGCGCTCGGCGTCGGTGGTGCGGCTGGCCAGCAGCAGCCGCTGCTCGACATCGGCGCCGATCAGGCCCTTGCCAGTCAGCGCCGCGTAGGCGGCCCAGTTCTCGTGATTGATCACCACCAGACCGGCCTGGAAGGCCGCCTCGAACTCGCCGAGGAACAGGTGGCTGCGACGCCAGCCGGCGCGGTCGGCGGCAGCGCCCAGGCAGGCCTGGATGTGCGGCGCCGACGGCACTTCGAGGAAGGCCACGCGGGCGCCTTCGCCCGGCAACTGCACGTCGCCGAAACCGGGGCAGATCACCTGCATGGCGGCGATCAGGTCGGCCATGTTGGCGGCGAATGGGCCGACGCAATCCAGGCTGCTCTGCGCCGGATGGACGCCGTCGCGGCTGACGCGGCCGAAGGTCGGCTTCAGCCCGGCGATACCGCAGCAGGCCGCCGGTACACGGACCGACCCGCCGGTATCGGTACCCAAAGCGATATCCGCCAGGCCCGCCGCCACGGCGGACGCGGAGCCACTGGACGAGCCGCCGGGTACGCGGTCCGGCGCCATCGGGTTGACCGGCGTGCCGGTCCAGTCATTGATGCCGGTGACGCCGAAGGCCAGTTCGTGAAGATTGGTCTTGCCGACGATCTGCCAGCCGGCGTTCAGCACGGCGTCGACCACGAAGGCGTTGCATTCGGCCGGCGCGGCATCGGCCAGTGCGCGGGTGCCGCAACGGGTCGGGTAGCCGGCGATGTCGATGCTGTCCTTGACCGCGACGCGCTTGCCGTCGCCGCCGAGAATGAATTCGCTGACGAAAGTGCTCACGAACGGCCCTCCCCTGCACCACCCAGCGCGCGTTGCGACAGGCGCTGCGTGCGGAAATGGCTGATCTGCCAGCGCCCGTCGATCTCGCGGAAATCGATGTCCAGCCGCGTGCCGAACAGCTCGGTGTGGCCCTCGGCATAGGTCGAGAGCTGCTGCATGATCCATTGCCCGCGCGCGGTGCGGCCGTCGACGCGGATCGACTCGCTGGTGAGGAAATGCAGGTTCAGCGTGAAGTGCGGCGACGGCGGCAGGTAGCCGAAGACGAACGCGGCGATCGCCTCGCGGCCCTGGTGATGGCCGAAGGTCTGCGCGGTGGAAGTGCCGATGCCCTCCCACACCGCGTCCTCGCTGAACAGCTCGGCCAGCTCGCTCATCGCCACCGGCGCGTGCGGCACGTCGCAGAGGTCCATGTAGCGGGCCATCAACCGACGCACCTGGCTTTCCCCTTCGAGGACCTCCAGGCGGCGGTTCAGCTCGGCCATGCTCAGGCTGTTCATGGCTCAGGTCCGCGCGGCTTCGGGGATGGTCAGCGGGCGGCCGATGCGCGCCTCGACCTTGGCGTACTTCCACAGGCTGTACTCGCCCACCGGCGTGGTGCGGAACAGGTTGCAGGCATCGATCACGGTCTGGTGGCAATCCACATCGGCCATGATGTAGACGGTCCAGGGCGAGGTGGTGGACGGGCCGACCATCAGGCGGTCGTCGTCCAGCACGCCGAGCACGTTCATGCCCGGCAGCGCGCCGAGGTCGCTCATCATCTGCGAGAAGCCTTTCCACACGGTGATGCCTTCACCGGTGGGCAGGTCGAAGAACGGCTGAGCGATGCCGATGCAGAACAGTACGCGCAAGGGTTCGGTGGTTGGACGGGTCATGCTTCGAGTCCTTGTTCTTATGGGTTTGAATCAGATGTATCCGGGGAACGGCGGCACATCGAGCAGCACCGCACCGGCGCCGTCGTACATGCCATCGCTGAGGAAGGCGTGCTGGGTGACCACCATGGCGTCGCGCAGGTAGCGCTGCAGCGGGTGGTTCAGGTAGATCGCCGTGGTGCCGGCCAGGCTGTAGGCGCGGCGCACCACGTCAGCACCGGCGCGGGACACATGCACGGCGGCCAGGCGCAGCTGGCTGACCTGCTCGGGGCTGACGGCGTTGCCGGCGAGGATGGAATCCCAGACGGTCTCGGTGGCGTCATAGAAGAAGCCGCGCGCAGCCTGTAATTCGGCTTCGGCCTTGCCGATTTCGATGCGTACGTAGGCGCGGTCGCCAAGCTTGGGCGCGCCGGTCACGCCGCTGGAAGACGCCATGCGGGTGATCTCGTCCAGCGCTGCACGGGCCAGGCCGAGGTTGACCACGGCCAGCACCTGGGCGGCGTAGGCGATAGTCGGATAGCGGTACAGCGGTTCGTCGATGTTCGATTCGCCGCCGCGAATGAACGTCCAGTCGTCCGCAACGAAGGCGTTGTCCAGCTTCAGGTCGTGACTGCCGGTACCTTTGAGGCCGACCACGTTCCAGTTCTCGACGATCTCCACGTCCCTGGCACGCAGCAGCGCAGTGCGTGGCTTGCCACCCGGACCGCCGATGCCGATGCCGACGCCGAGCACGTCGGCGCCCTTGCAGCCGCTGGCGAATTTCCAGGTGCCGCTGACGCGCCAGCCGCCTTCCACCTGCGTGGCTGGCTGGATCGGGAACAGGCCGCCGGCGAACACCAGGTCCGGGCCGTCGGCATAGAGCTCGGCGAGGGTATGGCGCGGCAGCGCGGTGAGGTAGGTGCTGGCGCTGCCGAAGCTGGCCACCCAGCCGGCGGAGCCGTCGGCTTCGGCGATGCGTTCGACCAGGCGCAGGAACTGCGCCGGCGGCAGCGCGTCGCCGCCGAAGCAGCGCGGGGTCGCGGCGCGGTAGATGCCCACGTCGCGGAAGCGTTCGATCATGTCGCGGGGAACGTGGGAGCGGCTGTCGAACTCGTCGCGGCGTTGGCGCACTTCATCGAGTACGCGCTGGAATTCGAGGGCACGGCCGTCCGCATCGAGCGGTTCGGCGAGGGCGGCACGCAGCATGGCATTATCTCCGTTTGTTCTTATCGACCTGCTCCCGGTCTGCCTGCGCTTGCTCAGGCTGCGTTGGAGGCGCACTCGGAATGCTCATTTGCAAATGCAAACTGCGCTTCCTCGCGCGCCTCCGCCTTGCCTGAACTGCGCTCGGCGAGACCTGGAACAGGTCGTGTAGGCCATCGGCCCGTTCGATGCGGGCAGGTCGTCGTTGGGGCCAGTGTATGAACCGCCCTGCCCGGCCAACCATTGGTGCGTGCAGCCCCATGACTAAGGGAATCCCCTAGTCGGCGGCGAGTTACTCCGCAGTCCCATCGCGCTACGCTGCAAGGTATAAAGGCGCCACTGCCCACCGAGACCACTCCCCGATGTTCCAGCCCCGGCCCGACGACTTCCTCGCCCTGCTCCAGGCCATGCCGCTGTGCGTAATCCTTCACGATGCGCAGACCAAGGAAATCCTCTGGGCGAACAACGCCGCCCTGGCGGTGCTCGGTTTCACCCTGGAAGAGCTGGTGCCGCTCAAAGCCCCGGACATGACCGCCAAGGCCCCGCAGTACCGCCGCTCGGTGGGCCTGCGCTGGCTGGAAGGCGCGGCGCGTACCGGCCAGCGCACCATCGAGTGGTGCTACCGCTCCAAGCAGGGTGTGGAAATCCTTTCCGAAGCCGTCGCCACCCGCGTGCACCTGCAGGAGCGCGACGTGCTGATGGTGCAGTTCCGCGACATCTCCCGGGAGAAGCAGGTCGAGCGCGACCTGCAACGTTTCGAGAGCCGCCTGAAGGCCTTCATGCAGGACCTCGCCGAAGGCGTAGCGGTGCTGGATGCCGACGGCAACCTGCGTTTCCTCAGCGAATCCGCCCTGCCCCTGCTGGGCGGCAGCCAGGACGACTGGCTGGCGCACAACTTCCTCGGCCGCTGCGACAGCGCCACGCGCCCGCGCCTGGAACACCACCTGGCGATGCAGCCGCCCAGCCGCGAGCCGTACTCCGTCAGCTATCAGTTGCAACGTCTGGACGGCGAATGGCGCTGGCACCACGCGACCTGCCGCTACATCGAGATCGAGGACGACCTGGTCGGCCACCTGCTGCTGTTCCGCGACGTCACCGAGCAGGTCCGCGCCGCACAGGCGCAACGGCAGAGCGACCAGAAGCTGGAATACCTGGCGCGCTACAACGCCATGGGCGAGATGGCCCTGGCGATCGCCCACGAACTCAGCCAGCCGCTGGCAGCGACGCGCAACTTCATCGAAGGCGCGCTGATCCGCCTGGACCGCGAGCAGAAGGCCGAAGCCTCCGCCGCCTGGGGCCTGGACAGCGCCGTGCGACAGATCGAGCACGCCTCGCTGATCATCAAGAGCGTGCGCGAGTACGTGGTGAAACTGGAGCAGGCCGAACAGCGCATCGACCTCAACGAGCTATTGGGCGAGACGCTGTACTTCATCAGTCTGAAAGCCCAGCCAAGCAACGTGCGGGTGGAGCTGGAGCGCTGCGACGAACCGCTCTGGGTGAGTTGCGAGAAGGTGCTGGTCGGCCAGGTGATCCTCAACCTTGCCTTCAACGCCATCGAAGAGATGCTCAACCTCCCCGAGGAGCGCCGCCTGCTGCGCATCCGTACTTCGCGCGAGGGCGACAGCGCGCGGCTGTGCGTGCTGGACCAGGGGCCCGGCATCGATGCCGGGACCAAGGAGCGCCTGTTCGATGGCTTCTTCACCTCGAAGGTGAGCGGCAACGGCATCGGCCTGGCGCTGTGCCAGAGCATCGTCTCGCGGCATCGCGGGGATATCTGGGCGGAGAACGTCGAGCCGTGCGGGGCGATGTTCTGCTTTGGGTTGCCGTTGGCGGAGTGAGCGGCCGCCTGCCTTGCCGGCGGATCGCGGGCGTGGCCCGCTCCAACACGGGAAGATCGGATTTTGGCACTCGAAGACTTCCAGAGAAACGCCCACACACTCCGAGTGCCCCGTTCAACGAGGGCATTTTTCGCCCCAAGCGAAAAACCGGATGTCCGGGGCAAGCCTTTTGGTTACTTTTCGGCGTTTGGAAAAGTGACTCGCCCGAGGGGGCGAAACCCAATACATCCGAACACTCAAATGCGGCGCTAAACACCAGCACCGTAGGGCGTATAACCCGGAACGGGTTATGCGCCGATGGCCATGCGGCGGATAACGCTGGCGCGTTATGCGCCCTACCAAAAGAGTCATACCGGACCACACCAACGAAAACGGCGCCCGCAGGCGCCGTCATTGGCTCAGGGAAACCTCAGCCGTGGGCCTTCTTGATAATCGCCTCGGCGATGTTCGCCGGCGCTTCGGCGTACTTGGTGAACTCCATCGAATAGCTCGCCCGCCCCTGCGACATCGAGCGCACGTCGGTGGCATAGCCGAACATCTCGCCCAGTGGCACCTCGGCGCGGATGACCTTGCCCGCCGGTGTGTCTTCCATACCCTGGATCAGCCCGCGCCGGCGGTTGAGGTCGCCCATCACGTCGCCCATGTAGTCCTCCGGCGTCACCACCTCGACCTTCATCACCGGCTCCAGCAGCACCGCGCCGCCCTTCTGCGAGAGCTGCTTGGTGGCCATGGACGCGGCGATCTTGAACGCCATCTCGCTGGAGTCGACATCGTGGTAGGAGCCGTCGAACACCGAGGCCTTCAAGCCGATCAGCGGGTAGCCTGCGAGCACGCCGTTCTGCATCTGTTCCTCGATGCCCTTCTGGATCGCCGGGATGAATTCGCGCGGGATCACGCCGCCGACCACCTCATTGACGAACTCCAGCCCATCCTTGCCCTCGTCGCCCGGCTCGAAGCGAATCCAGCAGTGACCGAACTGGCCACGGCCGCCGGACTGGCGGACGAACTTGCCCTCGATCTCGCACTTCTTGCGGATCGCCTCGCGGTAGGCCACTTGCGGCTTGCCGATGTTGGCCTCGACGTTGAACTCGCGGCGCATGCGGTCGACGATGATGTCCAGGTGCAGCTCGCCCATGCCGGAGATGATGGTCTGCCCGGTTTCCTCGTCGGTCTTGACGCGGAACGAGGGGTCTTCCTGGGCCAGCTTGGACAGGGCGATGCCCATCTTCTCCTGGTCGGCCTTGGTCTTGGGCTCCACGGCCACGGAGATCACCGGGTCAGGGAAGTCCATGCGTTCGAGGATGATTGGCTTGTCGATGGAGCACAGGGTGTCGCCCGTGGTGACGTCCTTCATGCCGATCAACGCGGCGATGTCGCCGGCGCGCACTTCCTTGATTTCCTCGCGCTGGTTGGCGTGCATCTGCACCATCCGGCCGACGCGTTCCTTCTTGGTCTTCACCGAGTTGAGCACCGCGTCGCCGCTGCTCAGCACGCCGGAATAGACGCGGGCGAAGGTCAGCGTACCGACGAAGGGGTCGGTGGCGATCTTGAAGGCCAGCGCGGAGAACGGCTCGCTGTCGTCGGCGTGACGCTCCAGGTGCTTCTCTTCGTCGTCCGGATCGGTGCCATTGATCGCCGGGATTTCCGTGGGCGCCGGCAGGTAGTCGATCACCGCGTCGAGCACCAGCGGGACGCCCTTGTTCTTGAACGAGGAGCCCAGCACCGCCGGAACGATCTCGTTGGCCAGGGTGCGCTGGCGCAAGCCGGCCTTGATTTCCTCGACGGTCAGTTCCTGGCCTTCGAGGTACTTGTTCATCAGATCGTCGTTGGCTTCGGCGGCAGCCTCGACCATGTGCGCGCGCCACTCGTCCGCCAGCGCCTGCAACTCCGCCGGGATCGGCTCCTCGGTGTAGCTGGTGCCCTGGTCGGCGTCGTTCCAGACAATGGCCTTCATCTTCACCAGGTCGATCTGCCCGGAGAAGGTTTCTTCCGAGCCGATGGCCAACTGGATCGGCACCGGGGTGTGGCCCAGGCGCTGCTTGATCTGTGCCACCACCCGGAGGAAGTCGGCGCCCTGACGGTCCATCTTGTTCACGTAGGCCAGGCGCGGCACGTGGTACTTGTTGGCCTGGCGCCAGACGGTCTCGGACTGCGGCTCGACGCCATCGGCGCCGCTGAACACCACCACCGCGCCATCGAGCACGCGCAGGGAGCGCTCCACCTCGATGGTGAAGTCGACGTGCCCGGGGGTATCGATGATGTTGAAGCGGTACTTGTTGGGGTACTGCTTGGAGGAGCCCTGCCAGAACGCCGTGGTGGCCGCCGAGGTGATGGTGATGCCACGCTCCTGTTCCTGCACCATCCAGTCCATGGTCGCCGCGCCGTCGTGCACCTCGCCCATCTTGTGGTTCACACCGGTATAGAAAAGGATGCGCTCGGTCGTGGTGGTCTTGCCGGCGTCGACGTGGGCGACGATGCCGATATTGCGGTAAAGCTCGATGGGCGTATTGCGAGCCATGGTGTGCTCCGTTTCTGCTGGTTGACTGCCGGGCTTGCTGCTGCGGGTCCGTTGCCTGCGCGGGACGGCGGGAGGGAGTGCGGCATCAGAATTTTCTGAGCGCAACAGGCTCAAGGTAGCGCGTCTTCGTGGCAATTCCAGTGCCGGAGCGTCGCGGATGTCGCAGTCCGACCGGCTGCGTCGCTCCGGCATTTCACCGCATGGCGGGAAACCCATGAAATGATTGTAGTTCTCAGGTGATAACCCGAAGCAGCCAATGCGTTCGTCGTCGCCCTCTCCCGCCCCCTGATACGCCCTTCGCGACAGGGATGTCGCCCCGATGGAAGCCCCACGCCCGAGACAAGGGCGCCAAGGCCTGGCCAACGGGCCGAATCACCGCCCGGCGCTATCGCCACTGGATTGGAACGCCCATCCGGGTCCATGCTAGGCGCTCGCCCATTTGCCGGAGTTCGCCCCCATGAGCGACGCCATCACCATTGATTTCGTCTCCGATATCGTCTGCCCCTGGTGCGCCATCGGCCTCAATGGCCTGCTGGAGGCCATGCGCCGGGTGGATGGCGAACTGACCGTGGAATTGCACATCAAGCCCTTTGAACTCAACGCCGACATGCCTGCCGAGGGTGAAGACCTGGTGGAGCACCTGCAGCGCAAGTACGGCAGCAGCGCCGAGGAAATCGCCCGCAACCAGGAGCATTTGCGTTCCATGGGCGAGGAAGTCGGCATGCACTTCGATCTGAAGAAGCGCAACCGCATCTACAATACCTTCGACGCCCACCGCCTGTTGCATTGGGCCGCCGAGTCGCATCGCGACGTGGCGTTGAAACAGGCCTTGCTGCATGCCTACTTCGGCGAAGGCCGCGACCCGAGCGACCCGGAAGTGCTGCTGGAAGTGGCTGTCAGCGTCGGGCTGGACGCCGTGCGCGCCCGGGAAATCCTCGATAGCGACGCCTATGGCGACGAGGTGGTGGCCGAAGAAGATTTCTACACCAGTCGAGGCATTCGCGCCGTGCCAGCGGTGATCCTCAATGGCCGCCAGCTGATATCCGGGGCGCAGAGTACCGACTACTACGAGCAGGTACTGCGCCAGGTCGCGCGGCAGGCGCCACTACCGGAGTGACTACCTTTGCAGGAACGTAGGAGGGATAACGCTGGCGGGTGATGCGCCGCGTACGGACGTTCGTCTCCTGCGGGAAGATTTGTACTCCGGGCCAGCCACTTACCCACCCTCTCTCTGAGGGGAGAGTGGTCCCACTGCCAATGCTCAAACGACCAAAGAAAAACGGCGCCCGAAGGCGCCGTCTTTCATGCTGCATCAACCAATCAGAGCGCCGACCAGCCGTCCATCTGACCGCCCAGGTCAGCGGAGTGCTCGGACAGCAGCGCCGCGTAGCCGCTGATGTGCTCGTGGGAGAGCTCCATCACCGGGTAGGCCAGTACCTGCCAGGGCAGCTTGTCGTTGCCGTCGTACTCGGAGTACGCCACCTTCTGCCCGTTCTGCAGCAGCATGATGGCGAAGTCCAGGGCGGACTGCTCGTCCGGGAAGATCACCGCGAACTCCACCTCATGCTCGAGGGAGAGGTCTTCGCCGTCTTCCTGCAGGGCCCACAGGGCATCGCCGATTTCGTCTTCCGGGAAAAGCTGCTTGTCGCGGCTCATGTCACTGCTCCAATTCGATTTACAAAATGCCCGGTGTGGGCACGCCCGCGCAGGATACCCGTCCTGCATGACAGATGCCGGAAAATCTCGCCGGCACCATCGCCTTTGGTGATGTTCACCATCACGGTGTTTCACTTCCGCCCTTGCCCGCTCGGCGCGACGATGCCTCCATCGGGCCTGCGCCCTCCCACATCGAGCCTGCGACCATGCACAGCACCGAGGCGGCGTACCGCATCACCTACATCACTCTGGACGAGCTGCAGCTGCACTTCGAGACCCAGATCGCTGTGCTCGACGAGGAAGGCGGCCTGGCGCTGCACAACGCCGCCACCCTGCCCGAAGAACGCCGGGTGCTGCGCGAACTGATCTGCGAAGGGCACGAACAGCAGGCCCTGGTCGCCTGATCTCGGGAAAGTCTAGACCCTGCCAAGCAAATGCCCCGCTCGTGCGGGGCATTTGTGTTACCAATCAGGCATCACGCCTGTAGCTGATTGCCAATCGGCAGGTTGCGGATGCGCTTGCCGGTCGCCGCGAACAGCGCATTGGCCAATGCAGGCGCCAGCGGCGGAACCCCCGGTTCACCCACGCCGGTGGGCGGCTCGGCGGATGGCACGATATGCACCTCCACCACCGGCATCTCGTTGATCCGCAATACCTGGAAGTCGTGGAAGTTGGACTGGTCGACCTTGCCGTCGGTCAGGGTGATGGCGCTGTGCAACGCCGCCGACAGAGCGAAGCCGATGCCACCCTCCATCTGCGCCTTGATCACGTCCGGGTTGATCGCCAGGCCACAGTCCACTGCGCAGACCACGCGGTCCACCTTGAAGCTCTTGTCCGCCTTGTAGGTCACCTCCACCACCTGGGCGACGAAGCTGCCGAATGACTCGTGCACGGCGATGCCGCGGCCCCGCTGCTCGCCGTCCTTGCCTTTGTCCAGCGGCGCCAGCCAATTGGCCCGCTGCGCCACCAGCTCCAGCGCGCCGCGATGCCGCGGGTGTTTCTCCAGCAGCTTGCGACGGAACTCGTAGGGGTCCTGCTTGGCGGCGATGGCCGCTTCGTCGATCAGCGTTTCGGTGGAGAACGCCGTGTGGGTGTGGCCCACCGAGCGCCACCATTGGGTCGGCACCGTCACGTTATCCGCCAGCGCCTGCTCGACACGCAGGTTGGGCACGGCGTAGGGCAGATCGGCGGCGCCTTCCACGGCGATCTTGTCGACGCCATCCTTGACCATGAACTTCTCGAACGGCGTGCCGACGATGAAGGATTGCCCCACCAACCGCTGCTCCCAGCCCACCAGATTGCCCTGGGCGTCCACCGCCAGTCGCGCGCGGTGCAGGAAGGCCGGACGGTAATAGCCGCCACGGGTGTCGTCTTCGCGGGTCCAGACCATCTTGATCGGCACCTTCACACCCTGGTCGCGAGCCGCCTTGGCGATGGCTGCCGCTTCCAGCACATAGTCCGAGTGCGGGTTGGCGCGGCGGCCGAAGCTGCCGCCGGCGTACAGCTGCGTGATGTTCACCTGCTCGGGCTCCATGCCCAGTAACTGCGCCACCGACATCTGGTCGCCGGTCTGCCACTGCTCGCCGTTCCAGATCTGACAGCCGTCTTCCTTGAGGAAGACCACGCAGTTCAGCGGCTCCATGGCGGCGTGGGCAAGATAGGGGAACTGATACTCGGCCTCGATCAGGTGCGCCGGTTTCTCCAGCGCCTTGGCGACATCCCCGTCATTGCGCGCCACCAGGCCCGGCTTGCTGGCCATGTCGCGATACTGGGCGAAGATTTCCTTGCTGCCCATCTTGAAGGCCTTGCTCTCATCCCACTCGACCTGCAACGCATCGCGGCCCTGACGCGCAGCCCAGGTGTTCTTCGCCAGCACGGCAACGCCAGCGAAACGGCGTTCGCTCCCCGGAAACTGGACCACATCGACCACGCCTGGCACCGCCTTGGCCTTGCTGGCATCAACCTTGGCCGGCACCGCGCCGAAACGCGGCGGGTGGGCGACCACGGCAACCAGCATGTCCGGCAGGTGCACATCCTGGGTGAACTGGGCGGTGCCGTCGGTCTTGGACGGGCTGTCCTTGCGTGGCAGTTGCACCTGACCGATCAGCTTGAAGTCCTTCGGGTCCTTGAGCTTAACGTCTGTCGGCACGGGCTGTTTCGCCGCCGCCTCGGCCAACTCGCCGAAGCTGGCCTTGTGTCCGGAAGCAGCGTGGCTGACGACGCCGTCGTGCACCTCGATCTCGGCCGCCGGCACCTTCCACTGCTCCGCCGCCGCGCCCACCAGCATGGCGCGGGCGCTGGCGCCGGCCTTGCGCATCTGCTCGAAGGAGTTGGCCATGGCGTTGCTGCCACCAGTGCCCTGCAGATTGCCGAAAGCCAGGTTGGCGTAGCGTTTGGCATCGGCCGGAGCGCCTTCGACCTGCACGCGATTCCAGTCGGCATCCAGCTCCTCGGCCACCAGGGTGGCGAGACCGGTGTAGCTGCCCTGGCCCATTTCGACATGCTTGGCGATCACGGTGACGGTGCCGTCAGGGGCGATACGGACAAAAGCGTTGGGTTCGAAGTCGCTGGCCGCCTGGGCGTCGCCCAATTTTCCCAGCAACGGTGCGAAGTAGATGCCCAGCGCAAGGCCGCCGGCGCCGCGCAGGAAGCTGCGGCGGCTGACGTTGAGGATGCTGCCGGCCTCGGCCGGCTGCTGGTCGATACGGGGTTCGAGCATGGTGTCGGTCCTCAGGCCAGGGTCTGGGCGGCGTCGTGGATGGCCGCACGGATCCGCGCATAGGTGGCGCAGCGGCAGATGTTGCCGCTCATCGCGGCATCGATGTCCGCATCGCTGGGCGCCTTGTTGGAGGCCAGCAGCGCGGTGGCCGACATGATCTGCCCGGACTGGCAGTAGCCGCATTGCACCACATCGAGCTTGCGCCAGGCTTCCTGCACCGCCTTGCCGGCGGGCTGTTCGGCCACCGCCTCGATGGTGGTGATCTTCTTGCCGGCCACCGCCGCCAGCGGAGTAACGCAGGAACGCGTCGGCTGGCCGTCGACGTGCACGGTGCAGGCACCGCACAGCGCCATGCCGCAGCCGTATTTGGTGCCGGTCATGCCGGCGACATCGCGCAAGGCCCAGAGCAGCGGCATCTCGCCGGGAGCGTCGAGTTCGTGGTCCTTGCCGTTCAGGTTCACGGTAATCATCAGGGTGTTCACCTCTTCTGCGGGTGATGGAATGGGGCGAAGCACAGCCGCTTCGTCACGCAATGGATTCAGCCTAGGCGCAAGCGCCGATCAGTGCCGCGACGATACGCCAGGAAGGCGCCGAGCGGTTTGCCTGGTTCTCTTGAGGCTTGCCTGATACTGCCCAGGGTGTGACGGCATATGAGCCGTGCGGCCTGAATCGAGGGCTAGCGGGCAGGCCAATTCCCGCTGGGACAACGCAGAATCTCGTGCGCACAAAAAAGCCACTCCGAAGAGTGGCTTTCTCGCCTCAGGGAGGCCGGATCACTCCGGCATCTTGATGACTACACGGCCGCCGCCCGGGCAGGTTTCCATATAGGTGTTGGCGTCCAGGTATTGGGCGAAATCGAACACCCGGTCGATGCTCGGCTTGAGCAACTGGTCGGCGGTCATCTGGTTGATCGCGGTCAGCGCCCGTTGCACGGCTTCGTCGTTGCGGGTCAGGCCGATCTCCGGCTGCCCGGTGAAGTCCAGCACGCAGTGGCGGAAGAACTGCAGGTGCTTCTTGAAGGCCGCGCAGGCCGGGAAGGCTGCATCGTTGCCACCGTTGATGCCGTACAGGATCAGCTTGCCGCGCGGGGCCGCGACGTCACCCAGCAGTTTCATCTGCGGGCCGGCGCACTGGTCGAGGACGATCTCGACGCCTTCACCCTTGGTGAAGCGCTCGACTTCAAGGACCAGGTCCTGCTCCTCGGTATAGATGACCTTGTCCGCCCCCAGGCCCTTGAGGAACTCGCGGGTTTCCTCATGGCTGGTGGTGGCGATCACCTGGGCGCCGAGCGCCTTGGCGAGCTGCACCGCCTGCGGGGCCAGGCAATGGCCGGCCTCGGTGATCAGCACGCGCTGGCCGGGCTTGATCTGGGCAAGCTCCACCAGGGCGAAATAGGAGTACATCAGGCCGGTGTAGTGCACCGCCGCCTCGACCGGGGTCAGGACATCCGGATAGCGGGTCAGCGACGTGCGCGGCAGGATGACGTGGTCACCCCAGGCCGGATACAGGTTCGGCGAATTCGCCGGGAAGCTGGCCACCGCCACGCCGGGCTCGAGGTCTTCCACACCCTCGCCCACGGCTTCGACGATACCGGAGAGTTCATAGCCGATGCCCGCCGGCAACTTGGCCTGATCCGGGGCGAGGTTCTGCCGCCAAAGCACGTCGCGCCAACTGACGCCCAATGCCTGGGTGCGAATCAGTACTTCACCCGGCCCCGGTTGCGGGGTCGGCATCTCCTCGATCTTCAGGACCGAGGCGTCACCGAACTGGTGGAAACGGATCATGCGGGACATCACATACCTCGCCTTTGTAGTGCTTCATAGCCACGGACTCTATCCGGGCTTTAGGGGTGACGCCACCGTTCACCATTGATAGTTGACATAAATGGCGATGATTCGGCCCGCGCTACAAGCCTTGCCCTGCGCGGCTGCAAGGCTCTGCGCCGGGACTGTCCACGGGACCGGGGTGGCTCTGTTCATACAGAGTCAGACCACACCGCCGGGACGAGATTCTCATTAAAAAAGTAGAAATTGATCAAGGACTTATCTGACAGACTTGACTCAGGACACGCTCGGCCTCACTTTTCCCCCATCGCCAGGGAGTCCCCATGAACCGCAACGACCTTCGCAAGGTTGATCTCAACCTGTTGATCGTTTTCGAGACGCTGATGCATGAACGCAGCGTGACCCGCGCCGCCGAGAAGCTGTTCCTCGGCCAGCCGGCGATCAGTGCGGCCCTGGCGCGCCTGCGCGGTCTGTTCGACGATCCGCTGTTCGTGCGTACCGGGCGCAGCATGGAGCCCACCGCGCGGGCGCAGGAAATCTTCGGCCACCTCTCGCCGGCGCTGGACTCCATCTCCACCGCGCTGAGCCGCGCCGCCGACTTCGACCCGGCCACCAGCAAGGCGGTGTTCCGCATCGGCCTGTCCGATGACGTGGAATTCGGCCTGCTGCCGCCGCTGCTGCGCCGCCTGCGCTCCGAGGCGCCGGGCATCACCCTGGTGGTGCGCCGCGCCAACTACCTGCTGATGCCGCAACTGCTGTCGTCCGGGGAGATTTCCGTGGGTGTGAGCTACACCGACGAGTTGCCGGCCAACGCCAAGCGCAAGACCCTGCGCCGCAGTACCTGGAAGATCCTGCGGGCCGACTCGATCCCCGGCGCGCTGACCCTCGATGACTACTGCGCGCGCCCACACGCGCTGGTGTCCTACGCCGGCGACCTGGACGGCTTCGTCGACCAGACCCTGGCCGAGATGGACCGCAAGCGCCAGGTGGTGCTGGCGGTGCCGCAGTTCGTCGGCCTCGCCCAATTGCTGGCCGGCACCGATATCATCGCCACCGTCCCCGAGTACGTGGCCCTGGCCCTCACCGCCGCCGGCGGCCTGCGCGCAGAGGAACCGCCCTTCCCCACCCGCCTGGCCGAACTGTCCATGGTCTGGCGTGGCGCCCAGGACCAGGACCCGGCCGAGCGCTGGCTGCGTTCGCGGATCACCATGTTCGTGGGTGACCCGGACAGCCTTTGACACCGCCCCACCTAACTCGCTCCTCCAGAAACCCTCTTAGGCCGTACCTCGGTGCGAGGCGACTCCCTCACTCCGGCGCTGGCTGCGCGCCCCGCTCCCGAGGGAGAGGGTTAGTGAGAGGGCAGCCCGAGCACACCAAACTATCCAGTAGCGCTTTCGGGCAATCCCCGTGCCCACTCCTTCTATCTATTCCTGCGCATAGTGCAAAAGCATTTATCACTGCGCGTGATAATCAAAATCTGCTCGTTCGATTAGTTCCCAAGCGCCCTGTTGCGCAGACTCCGCTCCATCAGAAATCCCAAAACCAATTAGATCGCCGGAGTCTTTTCCATGGAGCGAAATCTGAACACCTTGCGTATTCCGTTGGCGTTGGCCGCCGTGCTGGTTCTCAGCGCCTGCGGCAAAGGCCAGGACGCGGCCCAGAACATGGCCGCGCCCAAGGTCAGCGTGGCGGATGTCATCGAGCAGCCAATCAATGAATGGGACGAATTCACCGGTCGCCTGGAGGCGCCGGAATCCGTCGAACTGCGCCCACGCGTCTCCGGCTACATCGACCGCGTCGCCTTCCGTGAAGGCGCCCTGGTGAAGAAAGGCGACTTGCTGTTCCAGATCGATCCACGGCCATTCCAGGCCGAGGTGCATCGCCTGGAAGCCCAGCTGCAGCAGGCTCGCGCCAACCAGACCCGTACCGTCAACGAAGCCTCCCGGGGCGATCGCCTGCGCGCCACCAACGCCATTTCCGCGGAACTCGCCGACGCCCGTACCGCCGCCGCCACCGAGGCCAAGGCCGTGGTCGCCGCGACCCAGGCGGAATTGGACAACGCCCGCCTGAACCTGTCGTTCACCCAGATCACCGCGCCCATCGACGGCCGCGTCTCGCGGGCCGAAGTCACTGCCGGCAACCTGGTGAACAGCGGCCAGAGCGTGCTGACCACCCTGGTCTCCACCGACAAGGTCTACGCCTACTTCGACGCCGACGAGCGTGTCTACCTGAAGTACGTCGACCTCGCCCGCAAGGGTGGTCCGGACGCCCGTGGCAGCAGCCCGGTGTACCTGGGCCTGACCGGCGAGGACGGCTTCCCCCACCAGGGCCGCCTGGACTTCCTCGACAACCAGGTCAACCCCAAGACCGGCACCATCCGTGGCCGCGCCGTGTTCGACAACGACGCCAACCAGTTCACCCCCGGCCTCTATGCCCGCATCAAGCTGGTCGGCAGCGGCACCTACCCCGCCGCGCTGATCAAGGACGAAGCGGTCGGCACCGACCTGGGCAAGAAGTTCGTACTGGTGCTCGACAAGGACAGCAAGGTGCAGTACCGCGGCATCGAGCTGGGCCCGAAACTCGAAGGCCTGCGCATCGTCCGCAGCGGCCTGGTCAAGGGTGACCGCATCGTGGTCAACGGCCTGCAACGGGTTCGCCCCGGTGCCCAGGTCGACGCCCAGGGTGTCGAGATGGCCAGCCAGTCAACCCTCGCCAACCTCGAAAATCAGCGCCGTGCGCTGGAGAGCTTCGAGGCGCCGAAGGTGGCCGAAAAGTCCGTCAAACCGGGCGCGCCTCGCGGCTGACCCAACCCGTACGAGTTCAGCGAGGATCCTGCCGAGCGCAGGCCAGGCAAGGCGGAAGGCGGTGAGGAAGCGCAGTTCACTGTAGTGAATGAGCATTCCGAGCCGGCTTCCAACGCAGCCTGGGCAAGCGCAGGCGGATCATCGACGAACTCACCCTGAATCGATGTACCAGGCCCTTCTCCCACCAGGGCCTTGGGTGACCTTTGTCCCGGGTTTGGCGAACCGCAGCGTTCGCGACAGGAACCAGCCATGAACTTTTCGCAATTCTTCATCCAGCGGCCGATCTTCGCCGCCGTGCTTTCGCTGATCATCCTGATCGGCGGGGCCATCTCGCTGTTCCAGCTACCGATCAGCGAATACCCCGAAGTGGTGCCGCCCACCGTGGTCGTACGCGCCAACTTCCCCGGCGCCAACCCCAAGGTGATCGGCGAGACTGTCGCCGCGCCGCTGGAACAGGCCATCACCGGCGTCGAGAACATGCTCTACATGTCCTCGCAATCCACCGCCGACGGCAAGATGACCCTGACCATCACCTTCGCCCTGGGCACCGACCTGGACAACGCGCAGGTGCAAGTGCAGAACCGCGTGACCCGTACGCAGCCCAAGCTGCCCGAGGAAGTCACCCGCATCGGCATCACCGTCGACAAGGCCTCGCCCGACCTGACCATGGTCGTGCACCTGACCTCGCCGGATAACCGCTACGACATGCTCTACCTGTCCAACTACGCCATCCTCAACATCAAGGACGAGCTGGCGCGCCTGGACGGCGTGGGCGACGTACAGCTGTTCGGCATGGGCGACTATTCGCTGCGTGTGTGGCTGGACCCGAACAAGGTCGCCTCGCGCAACCTGACCGCCACCGACGTGGTCGCCGCGATCCGCGAGCAGAACCGCCAGGTCGCCGCCGGTGCCCTGGGTGCCCCGCCCTCGCCGAGCGATACCAGCTTCCAGCTGTCGATCAACACCCAGGGTCGCCTGGTCACCGAGGAAGAGTTCGAGAACATCATCATCCGCAGCGGCCCGGACGGCGAGATCACCCGCCTGAAGGACATCGCCCGCGTCGAACTCGGCTCCAGCCAGTACGCTCTGCGCTCGCTGCTGGACAACCAGCCGGCGGTCGCCATCCCGATCTTCCAGCGTCCCGGTTCCAACGCCATCGCCATCTCCAACCTGGTGCGCGAGAAGATGGCCGAGCTGAAGAAGGATTTCCCGCAGGGCGTGGACTACTCCATCGTCTATGACCCGACCATCTTCGTTCGCGGCTCCATCGAAGCGGTGGTGCACACCCTGTTCGAAGCCCTGATCCTGGTGGTGCTGGTGGTGGTGCTGTTCCTGCAGACCTGGCGCGCCTCGATCATCCCGCTGGCTGCCGTACCGGTATCGCTGATCGGCACCTTCGCGGTGATGCACGCCTTCGGCTTCTCGCTCAACGCGCTGTCGTTGTTCGGCCTGGTATTGGCCATCGGTATCGTGGTGGACGACGCCATCGTGGTGGTGGAGAACGTTGAGCGGAACATCGGGCTGGGCCTCACGCCCGTCGAGGCGACCAAGCGCGCCATGAAGGAAGTGACCGGGCCGATCATCGCCACCGCGCTGGTGCTGTGCGCCGTGTTCATCCCCACTGCGTTCATCTCCGGCCTCACCGGGCAGTTCTACCGGCAGTTCGCCTTGACCATCGCGATCTCCACGGTGATCTCGGCGTTCAACTCGCTGACCCTGTCGCCGGCGCTGTCCGCCGTGCTGCTCAAGGGGCACCACGAGCCGAAGGACCGCTTCTCGGTGATCCTCGACAAGCTGCTCGGCAGCTGGCTGTTCCGTCCGTTCAACCGTTTCTTCGACCGCGCCAGCCATGGCTATGTCGGAACCGTCACCCGCGTGCTGCGTGGCAGCTCCATCGCGCTGCTGCTGTATGCGGGGCTGATCGGCCTGACCTACCTGGGCTTCTCCAGCACCCCCACCGGCTTCGTGCCGCAACAGGACAAGCAGTACCTGGTGGCCTTCGCCCAGTTGCCCGACGCGGCTACGCTGGACCGCACCGAAGCGGTGATCAAGCGCATGTCGGACATCGCCGGCAAGCACCCGGGCATCGAGCACACCGTGTCCTTCCCGGGTCTGTCGATCAACGGTTTCACCAACAGCCCCAACAGCGGCATTGTCTTCACCCCGCTGAAAGACTTCAGCGAGCGTAAAGGCCCGGGCATGTCGGCCAACGAGATCGCCGCCGAGCTGAACAAGCAGTTCGCCGACATCCAGGACGCCTACATCGCCATCTTCCCGCCGCCGCCAGTGCAGGGGCTGGGCACCATCGGTGGCTTCCGCCTGCAGATCGAAGACCGCGGCAACGCCGGTTACGAGGAGCTCTACGCACAGACCCAGAACATCCTCAACAAGGCCCGCGCCCTGCCGGAGCTGAACCCCATGTCGGTGTTCACCAGCTACCAGGTGAACGTGCCGCAGGTGGATGCCGCCATCGACCGCGAGAAGGCCAAGACCCACGGCGTGGCGATCAGCGACATCTTCGACACCCTGCAGGTCTACCTGGGTTCGCTGTACGCGAACGACTTCAACCGCTTCGGCCGCACCTACCAGGTGAACGTCCAGGGCGAGCAGCAGTTCCGCCTCGAACCCGAGCAGATCGGCCAGCTGAAGGTGCGCAACAACCAGGGTGAAATGGTCCCGCTGGCCACCTTCATCAAGATCAGCGACACCGCCGGCCCCGACCGCGTGATGCACTACAACGGCTTCATCACCGCCGAGATCAACGGCGCCGCTGCACCGGGCTACAGCTCCGGCCAGGCCGAGGCCGCCATCGAGCGCCTGCTCAAGCAGGAGCTGCCCAATGGCATGACCTACGAGTGGACCGAACTGACCTACCAGCAGATCCTCGCCGGCAACTCCGCGATCTATGTGTTCCCGCTCTGCGTGCTGCTCGCCTTCCTGGTGCTGGCCGCGCTGTACGAGAGCTGGGGCCTGCCGCTGGCGGTGATCCTGATCGTGCCGATGACCCTGCTGTCGGCCATTGCGGGCGTGATCCTGTCCGGTGGCGACAACAACATCTTCACCCAGATCGGCCTGATCGTGCTGGTGGGCCTGGCGTGCAAGAACGCGATCCTGATCGTCGAGTTCGCCAAGGACAAGCAGGACGAAGGCATGGACCGCCTGAGCGCGGTACTGGAAGCCTGCCGCCTGCGTCTGCGGCCGATCCTGATGACCTCCATCGCCTTCATCATGGGCGTGGTGCCCCTGGTGCTGTCGTCCGGCGCCGGCGCCGAAATGCGCCATGCCATGGGTGTCGCAGTGTTCTCCGGGATGCTCGGCGTGACCTTCTTCGGCCTGCTGCTGACCCCGGTCTTCTATGTGCTGATCCGCCGCTTCATGGAAGCCCGTGAAGCGAAGAAACAGGCGCAGCAAGCGCGCATCGCCCAGAACCACGAGGCCCATCAGGCATGAGCGTCATGATCAACAATGCTGTGAGCAAGAGTGCCGTGAAACTGTTCGTCCCCTCCCTGCTCGCGCTGGCCCTCAGCGCGTGCATGGTCGGCCCCGACTACCAGAAACCGGACACCGCGCCGGCGCAACTGGACAGCAATGCCCAGGTACAGAACTACGACCGCAGCCGTTACGAAGACGCCTGGTGGAAGCAGTTCGACGACCCGGTGCTGACCCAGCTGGTCGACCAGTCCCTCAAGGAAAACCGCGAGCTGCGCGTGGCCTACGCCCGCGTGCTGGCTTCGCGGGCGATCCGCGACGACGTCGCCAATGACCGTTTCCCCACGGTCACCAGCCGCGCCGAAGGCCAGGTCGGCAAGGGCCAGGTGCCCGGCCAGACCGAGGACCGGGTCAACCAGGAGCGTTACGACCTGGGCCTGGACATGATCTGGGAAGTCGACCTGTTCGGCCGCGTGCGCCGCCAGTTGGAATCCAGCGACGCGCTGAGCGAAGCCACCGTGGCCGACCTGCAGCAGCTACAGGTCAGCCTGATCGCCGAGCTCGCCGATGCCTACGGGCAACTGCGCGGTGCGCAGCTTCGCGAGAGCATCGCCAGGAGCAACCTGGAGAACCAGCGCGAATCCCGCGACCTGACCATCCAGTTGCGCGACGCCGGCGTCGGCAGCGAACTGGACGTGCAACGCGCCGAAGCGCGCCTGGCTTCCACCGAAGCCAGCGTGCCGCAACTGCAAGCCGAGGAAGTGCGCCAGCGCAACCGCATCGCCACCCTCCTCGGCCAGCGCCCGGATGCGCTGACGGTGGACTTGTCGCCGAAAAAGCTACCCGCCATCGCCAAGGCCCTGCCCATCGGCGATCCGGGTGAATTACTGCGCCGTCGGCCGGACGTGGCCTCCGCCGAACGCCGCCTGGCGGCCGCCACCGCGGATGTCGGTGTGGCCACCGCCGACCTGTTCCCGAAGGTCAGCCTCGGCGGCTTCCTCGGCTACACCGCCGGCCGTGGCTCGCAGATCGGCTCGTCCGCCGCCAGCGCCTGGGGCGTGGCCCCGAGCATCACCTGGGCGGCCTTCGACCTGGGCAGTGTGCGGGCTCGCCTGCGCGCCTCCAAGGCCGATGCCGACGGCGCCCTGGCGACCTACGAGCAGCAGGTCCTGCTGGCCCTGGAAGAATCGTCGAACGCCTTCAGCGACTACGGCAAGCGCCAGCAGCGCCTGGTCTCGCTGGTGCGCCAGTCCGAAGCCAGCCGCAATGCCGCACAACAGGCCGGCCTGCAATACCGCGAGGGCACCGTGGACTTCCTCAACCTGCTGGACGCCGAGCGCGAACAGCTGGCCGCCGAGGACGCCCAGGCCCTCGCGGAAGTCGACGTGTACCGCGGCATCGTGGCGATCTACAAGGCCCTTGGCGGCGGCTGGCAGCCGACGCCTGCGGCCTGATCGATCCTCCCCGGTCGAGAGTTTCTCGACCGTTCTGGCCCTGCGGTCTGACGCTCCGGACCGCGGGGCTTTTTTATGGCCATGCTTCAGCGGCGCTTCCTAGCTATTGGCAACCCGGTTCCGGAATCTGTCAGATACTTAGATGCTGATCAGTATTTTCTGATAGCAATAGAAAATAAGCTGAAGCTCGTTCGAATTCAGAATTCACTGACGCCAGGTTTAAGGAATACCGCTCAGTGTCCGACGCCGATGAAACCAGAATCCCAGCCCCTCGCCGCGGTAACGAGTTGAATGATCTCCTGCGGCGCGTGCGGCGCGGCGACGTTTTTCACCCGGACCTGAAAAGATGGCTCGTGCACCTGCAGCTGGCTGAGTTCCGCGGCCTGCAACTGGTGCTGACGAACAAGGGGCAACTGCTGGCGCAGTCTTGAGCCTTGGGCTGAGCGGTTCGTGCCGTTATGATCCAGCGCGACTTGCCAGGGATCAAAAGAGTTCGCCCTCGCCCTCGCCTAGACTTTCTATTTCGGAATTTTCAGACAAGGATTCGCCATGGACGCCACCGCCCACTTCATCCCCCTGGACCCCACGTCCCTCTTCATCACCCTCGGCATCCTCGTCTTCGGCATGTTCATGCTGGGGATCGGCTTCACCATCCGCCAGCGCCCGGTGGGTGTGTTCCTGATGTGGGTCGGCACACTGAGCATGCTGTCGATCATCGCCTACCGCATCTACATCGCTACCTCCGTGTAACGCAGGCAAAAAAATGGCGCCCTCCGGCGCCATTTCCATTTCTTCCAGCCTCAGCGCTGCATTGCCCGCGCGTATCCCTTGGGCGAAAAGCGCAACGTCACGCCCAGCATCAGCACCACCGACACCGCCAGCAGGATCCACGACGCCTGGAAGCTCCCGGTGCTGTCACGCAGCCAACCGGTGACGTAGGGCACGATGCCGGTAACGATGAAGCCGATGCCCTGTACGAAGGCCGCCAGCCGACCGGCCGCGCCGGCATCGGCGAGGTGATCCAGGGTCAGCGTCAGGCTCAGCGCAAAGCAGGCGCCCAGGCCGTAGCCGATCATCGCCACCCAGATACCCGGCAGGTACAGCGGCGCCGAGATCAACCCGATGAAGCCCGCCAGTTGAATCAGCAGGCACAGACACAGCCAGCCGCGGCGATCCAGCGAGCGGCGGATCAGCAACGGGATGGTCAGCGCAGCGATCACCTGGAAGATGGTCATCAGGCCGATCAGCTGTCCACTGGCCTGGGCCGTCCAGCCCAGTTGGCGGTAATACACCGGCAGCCAGGCCACCATGCTGGTGTAGCCGCCATTGATCAGGCCGAAGTACAGCGCCAGCAGCCAGGCGCGACGGCTGCCGAAATAGTGCTGCGCCTTCTGCCGGGGCGGCGCCGCCACCGGCGTTTCCCGCGGGCGGGCCAGCGCCCAGAGCACCAGGCCGACAATGGCCAGCAGCAGCCAGGCGCCGAGACCGTCCTGCCAGCGATGGAAGTGTTCCGAAACCACCGGTGCCAGGACTGCGGCGCTACCGCCGCCAGCCATCAGCGATGCCGAGTAGAGACCCATGGCGGACGGCACCTTGTGCGGAAACCAGCGCTTGATCACCCCCGGCACGAACGCCTGGATCACCGCCACGCCGCAGCCCGCCAGCACCGCGCTGGCGATCAGCGCGAAGCCGCTGTCCAGCAGCAGCCGCCAGAAGCATGCCGCGCCGATGGCCAGCAGGCCGAGCACCATGCCCCGGCTCTCGCCCAGGCGCGGGCCGACCCACGGCAGCCCCAGGGCGAACAGCCCCATGCACAGCACTGGCAGTACCGTCAGCATCGACAGGCCCTGGAAGCCCAGGCCGGTGGCGTCGTGGATGTCGGCCAGCAGCGGGCCGATGGAGGTGAGGATCGGCCGCAGGTTGATGCCCAGCGCGACGATCACCAGCAAGCCGATCCAGCCGGCGCGCACGTTCTGCTCGCTGCCGCTCTGCGCGCTCGCCATGGCGATGCTGCGACTCACGAGCGGAGCTCCTGCCAGTGATCGTAGAGGCCTTCCTCGCCGCTCGGGCGCAGGGCCCGCAGCGGCACCGCCTGCCATTGCGGCGGCTGGGTCATCTGCTGGTACACGGCGGAAGTCGACAGCCCGAACGGCTCGCCATCGTCGTTGGAATAGGCGAAGTACGCGCCTTCCACGCCACACAGGTGCATGGCCGCCAGGCACATGGGGCAAGGGTGTCCGCTGGCGTAGATCACGCAGCCGTCCAGCCGCGACATGCCCAGCACCGCCGAGGCGCGGCGGATCGCCAGCAGCTCGGCATGGGCGGTGGGGTCGAAATCCAGGTGGATGGAGTTGGCGGCGCGGGCAATCACCCGGCCGTCCTTGACCAGCACGGCGCCGAACGGGCGGCCGCCGGCCTCGATGTTGTCGCGGGCCAGTTGCAGGGCCTCGCGCATGAAGACTTCGTGTGACATGGCAGTTTCCAGCGAATCGGTTCGATCAATGCGCGCCGGCGACTTCCAGCATCCTGGCGATGGTGGTCTGGTTGCGCTGGCGGGCGTGTTGCAGCGGCGTGACGCCGTCGTTGTCGGCCAGGTTCAGGTTCGCCCCGGCTTCTATGAGTTGTTTCACGATGGCCTGGTGCCGCGGGCCGCCGTCGCTGAGCAGGATGGCTTCGAGCAACCCGGTCCAGCCCAGCTTGTTGACGTGATCGGGGTCGACGCCGGCCTTGAGCAGGGTCGCTACCACGTCCACATGGCCACGCTCGCAGGCCGGTATCAGCGCCGTGCCGCCATAGCGGTTGGTGCTGCGCAGGTCGGCGCCGTGGGCCAGGGTCAGCTGGAGGATATCCAGACGTCCCGCCGCACCGGCCAGCAGGTAGGCACTGTCGTGGATGCGGTTCTGCCGGTTGACGTCGGCGCCGGTGGCGATCAGCAGCCGCGCGACTTCCACGCGGTTCTGGGCGGTGGCCAGCAGCAGCGGCGTGTTGCCCTGCCCGTCGGTCACATCCACTGGCACACCGCGTTGGAGCAGCGTCGCCACCTCGGCTTCCCGGCCGTCGCTGGCGGCGCCCAGCAGTGCGTCCGCGGCGGCACGGCTGTGCACGTCCTCGGTCTGGATGGTCGGCATGTCCATGGGCGCTCCCCCGCGATGGCTGTCGTGCCTCGAATCACTCTCGATAATGAGCAGTCGCAGTATGACAAAGGGATTTTCTATGCTGAAATTAAATAGAAACATGAGTTTCAGTGGGAATCCAAATGCTTGACCCCAACCTGCTGCGAAGCTTCGTGATGGTAGTGGACGCCGGCAACTTCACCCGCGCCGCCGAATTGCTGCACCTCACCCAGTCCACCGTCAGCCAGCAGATCCTGCGCCTTGAACAGAGCCTGGACTGTCGTCTGCTGGACCGCAGCCAGCGCCAGGTGCTGCCCACTGAACAGGGCGAACGGCTGCTGGGCTATGCGCGGCGCATCCTCGAACTGGGCTCGGAGGCCCGTGAGGCTCTGAGCAGTGAGCACAGCGAGGGCGTGCTGCGCCTGGGGATGCCGGAAGACTTCGCCGGCGAGCGGATGATGCCGCTGCTGGCGGCCTTCAGCGCCGAACGCCCGCGGCTGCGCCTGGAGGTCTCCAGCGGTCTCAGCCAGGAGCTGTTGCGCCAGTACCGCAGCGGCGAGTTGGACCTGGCGCTGGTCAAGCAATGGGGCGCCGATGCCGATTGCCTGGCGCACTGGCCCGAACCACTGGCCTGGCAGGACAGCGCCGCCACCCCCGCCGCCGCGCGCGACCCGTTGCCGCTGGTGGTATTTCCGCTGGGCGCGCTGTACCGCCAGGAGATGATCCACGCGCTGGAAGCCAGCGGCCGGCGATGGCGCATCAGTTACAGCAGCGCGAGCCTGGCCAGCTTGTCAGCCGCGGTGGCGGCCGGCATGGGCGTCAGCCTGTTGCCACTGCGCGGGCGCCACGAAGGCCACCGGGTGCTGACCGCCGAGGAGGGTTTTGCGCCCATCGAGGGGCTGGAGCTGGCACTCTACGCCCGCCCGGAACTGGGCAGTGCCGGGCGCCGCCTGTGCGAGCAACTGCGTGATCTGTGTACCCAGCTGGCGGCGCTGCCAGCGGAGTACTGAGCCACTCAGCCCGGAGCGCCGAGACGCTCGAAGAATTGCTCGGCCGGCACGGGCTTGCCGAGCAGGAAGCCCTGTAGCGAATCGCAACCCAGGCGGGTGAGGAAGCTCTGCTGGCCGGAGGTTTCCACCCCTTCGGCAACGATGCGCAAATCCAGCGCCTGGCCCAGGGCGACGATGGCCGAGACGATGGCGGCGTCGTCGCTGTCCTGCTCCAGGTCGCGGACGAAACCGCGGTCGATCTTCAACTCGTTGGCCGGCAGGCGCTTGAGGTACAGCAGGCTGGAATAGCCGGTACCGAAGTCGTCGATGGACAGGTCCACGCCCATCTCCGACAGCTTGCCGAGGATTTCCAGGCTGGAATCGGCATCGCGCATCGCCGTGGTCTCGGTGATTTCCAGGGTCAGGCAGCGCGCCGGCAAATGATGGCGCTGCAGCGCATCGGCCACCGATTGCACCAGCGCCGCATGGCAGAACTGCAGGGCCGAGAGGTTCACCGCCACCCGCCAGCTTTCGTGGCCCTGCAGGTACCACTCGCGCATCTGCCGGCAGGCCTCGTCGAGCACCCAGTCGCCGATGGGGATGATCAGCCCGGTGCGTTCGGCCAGGGCGATGAAGGTATCGGGCATCAGCAGCCCGCGTTGCGGATGCTGCCAGCGCAGCAGCGCCTCGGCGCCGATGGGTTCGCCGCTGGCGGCAAACTTGGGCTGGTAATGCAGGATGAATTCACGACGGTCCAGGGCGGCGCGCAGGTCGTGCAGCAGCTGCAGGTGGTTGCGCGCATTGGTGTTCATCGATTGTTCGAAGAAGCTGTAGCCGTTCTTGCCATTGCCCTTGGCGTGGTACATGGCTGCGTCGGCGTTGCGCAGCAGCTCCTGCTGGCTGGTGCCGTCGCCCGGATAGAGCGCGATACCAATGCTGGCGGCGATGCGCAGCTCCTGCCCGGCCACCTGGAACGGCTGGGCCAGCAGGTTGACCTGCTGGCTGGCGACGCTCACCGCGTCTTCGGCTTCGGCGAGCGCCACCAACATCACGAATTCATCGCCGCCGATGCGCGCCACGGTGTCGTCGCTGCGCAGGTTGCCACACAGACGCAACGCCACATCCTTGAGCAACAGGTCGCCGACATGGTGGCCGAACGCATCGTTGACCGGCTTGAAGCCATCGAGGTCGAGGAACATCAGCGCGAAGTAGCCGCCGTTGCGCTGGACCTTGCCGATCATCTGCTCGACGCGGTCTTCCAGCAGGATGCGGTTGGGCAGACGGGTGAGGTTGTCGTGCAGGGCGAGCTGGGTCAGCTCCTGGTTGGCCTGGGCCAGCGACGAGGTGAGCTGTGCCGTGCGCGACTCCAGGCGCGCATCCAGCACCGACGTGAGCAGCGCGATGCCAATGACCGCCAGGGTCACGATGACGACCAGCATCGCCAGCCAGTCGCTGCTCAGCCCGTTGGGGGATGCGCCGCAGAAGCTGCCCTCGGGAAAGCGCGCCGCGGCCATGCCGGTGTAGTGCATGCCGACGATCGCCAGGCCCATCACCAACGCTGCGCCACCCCGGGCCAGGCGCACATAGGGGGTGTTCTGCCGCAGCTTGAAGGCGATCCACAATGCGGCGCCGGACGCCGCCACGGCGATCGCCAGAGAGAGCCCGAACAGCGTCGGGTCGTAGTCGATGCCCGGCTGCATCAGCATTGCGTACATGCCCAGGTAGTGCATGCAACTGATCCCGGCGCCCATGGCCAGCGCGCCGCAGATCAGCTGCCAGAGCGGTAGCCGCTCCTGGCTGACCAGCGCCAGGGCGAAGCCGGAACTGAGTACGGCGATGGCCAGCGACAGCAGGGTCAGGGTGAGGTCGTAACCCAGCGGGATCGGCAGGCTGAAGGCAAGCATGCCGATGAAGTGCATCGACCACACGCCGATTCCCATGGCCACCCCGCCGCCACCGATCCACAGCAGCACCGGCCAGCCGCGGGTAGTCGCGATGCGCCCGGCCAGGTCCAGGGCGGTGTAGGACGCCAGCATGGCGACGCACAGCGAGATCAGGACGAGGGCGGGATCGTAACTACCGGTAAGCATGGGGGCTCTCTAATGGACTCAAGCGCTGATGGCCGCGCGCGGTCCATGCACGCAAAAGTCCGGGATTCTAGCGAAAACCCCCATGGCTCAACTACTGGCCAGTGGCCGTGCTCGTCTTCAACTGGGCAACGTCGTCCCGCTTCAGGCAGCCCTGGGCCAGCCAGGGGCAGGCCCGCGCCCAGAGAAAGCCCTGCTCGCGGTCTCCCTGCGGGTTGTAGTAGGCCAGCTGCAGTCGGTCCGCGCTGAAGGCCAACCGTGCAAAGCCGTGCTGTTCGACCGCGAACAAGGTGCCATCGGCCGGCACACCGGGCCTGATGCCGTCGAGCGTCTGGCCGCCGCCACCGGAGACCAGCCAGGCGGGCTCGCCAGGGCGGACTATCACCTCCTGGTTGTGCTCGTGGCCGGACAGGTAGAGATCCACCCCACTGTGCTGCATCGCCGGCAGCAACTGCTGCAGCAACGCGTCGTCATCGCCGTGCTTGCCGCCACTGCTGCGGATCGCGTGGTGTGCCACCACCATCTTCCACAATGGTGCAGGCCCCGGCCGGGCAAAGGCCGCCTGCAGGAAGTCTGCCTGGCGCTGGCGGCCGGCGGCATCGGCATTGGTATCGAGGAACGCGACCCGTAACAGCGGGCGCCCCTCTGCCTCGCCGAAATCGCGCGTATAGAAGGGAGCAGGCATCTGCCAGCGGCCGGAGCCCGCGCGCTGCCGGGCGTAGTCCAGTTCGACGGCGGCGGAGGCCGGGAAGTCGTGATTGCCCAGTACCGCGTAGAACGGCACATGGCTGAGCCAGCGGCCGTGGTAGACGCGTTCGAACTTGAGCTGCCAGGCCGGATCGTCGACACCGCTCAGCGCCTTGCCGTAAAAGTTGTCGCCCAGCAGCAGGACCATGTTCACCCCGTTATCACTCTCCGCCACACGCTCCATGCCCTCCGCCACGCGCCATTGCTGCAGGTCGCCACTGCCCTGGTCGCCCAGCGCCAGCAAGGTGACCTGTGCGGGGTTCTGGCCCAGCAAGGGCGTATAGGGCGGCGGTGGCACCAGCACCATGAAGCCGGCCAGGCATCCGGCCACGACGATCAGCACGAACAGAGTCAGCAGCAGATAACGCCGGCGCGAACGAGGGGCCGGGGTAACGCGGGAACCAGGCAGGCGAGCGGACATGGCGACCCCCAGGGGAGTACCGGGTGAGGGTCGCAGTGAAGCACCGAGAAGGTTAATTTCGCGTTAACGAAATGTCGCCTATACATGCAGGCTAAAACCCCCTGCCCGGGATCCGCCATGAACCAGCGCCGCCATCTACTCCTCCTGCTCGTGCTGGGCGGCCTGCTGTTCTTCTGCGCGCTGGGCAATCACCAGTTGCAGGGCTCCACCGAACCCAGGGTGGCGGGCATCGCGATGGAAATGTACCTGGATCGCGACTGGGTGACGCCACGCCTGAACGGCCAGCCGTTCCTGGAAAAGCCACCATTGAGCCTGTGGCTGGACGTTGCCGCCATCCAACTGTTCGGTCCGACCACCTTGTCCGTGCGGCTGGCCTCGGCATTTGCCGGGCTGTTCTGCGTGCTGCTGCTCTACGGCGCGCTCCGGCGCAGCGGCCGACCGGCGACGCTCGCGCTACTCGCCGCGCTGATGCTGATGACCCTGGCGAGTTTCTGGGCCAATGCACGCCAGGTGGGCGAAGACGCCCTGCTCACGCTGGGCGTAACCCTGGCGCTGTTGTCCTTCCTGCAGGCCTGGCTCAGGCCACCGGGGCGCACCGGGCACTGGCTGGCGTTCGCCGCAGGGATCGCCCTCTCCACCCTGAGCAAGGGCGTACTGGGCCTGGCGTTGCCGGGGGTGGTGATCTTCGCCTGCCTGCTGTGGGACAGCCTGGCGCGGCGCCGCCTGGCAGTTTCCACCTGGCTGCGACCGCTGCTGTGGACACTGCCGGGCCTGCTGCCGCTGCTGGCCTGGCTGTTGTTCCTCTATCACGATGGCGGGCCTGCAGCCCTGCAGGAAATCCTCTGGACCAACAGCGTCGGCCGCTTCAGCGGCTCGTTCAGCGAAGCCGGGCATTTCGAACCCTTCTACTACTACCTGGTGCGTCTGCCGCAGGCCTTCCTGCCGTGGAACATCCTGCTCTACCTCGGGCTCTGGCACCTGCGCAAACGCCTGGCGCGGGACCGCTACCTGCTGTTCTTCTGCCTGTGGCTAGCGGCACAGTTCGCCCTGCTCAGCTTCGCCTCCAGCAAGCGCCTGGTCTACCTGATGGCGCTGGCCCCGGCAGCGGCGGTGATCGCCGCCGAGTTCGGTCATGTCCTGCTGACGCGCTGGCATGCCCGGGCTTCGCAGTGGATGCGCCGTGCCTCCGTGTTCCTGGCGTTGCTGGTACCCGCCTGCTACCTGGGATACGCGATATGGGTCGAACCCCGCGCCGATCTGAAGGAATCCTTCCTGCCGCTGACCGAGCAGATTCGCCAGTACCAGATGCTCGGGCGCCAGGTGGCGCTGTACCAGCCCAGCGAGCGGTTGGCCGGCGCCAGCGTGTTCTACAGCCGCAGCCTGCTGCCGGCCCTGCAGACCAGCGAGGAGCTGACGACCTTCCTCGGCCAGCCGGATGAGCACATCGCCCTGCTGGAAAGCCAAACCGTGCCACAGGCGCCACTGAGCGTGCTGCAGCACTTCCGAGTGGGCGAGCGCGACTACTACTTCGTCGGCCAGCAGTCATCGAGATGATTGACCCGGGGCCGACCGTTGCGGTCGGGAGCGGCTAACCTTGCTGCATCGCCACCGTCCGCACAGGAGCCGCTTCCCTTGGCGAAGCAACCCTCGATCCTGACCTTGCCGTTCCGCCGCCTGGCCAATCCCTACACCCGTTATCGCTACGCCGCCTGGATCCACTGCGTGCGCGTCGGCCTCGCCCTGCTCGCCTCGATGCTGCTGACCAGCGCGCTGAAACTGCCGCACGGGCTCTGGGCCTCGGTGACGGTGCTGGTGGTGATGGGCGGGCTGGTGCACCAGGGGACGATCCGCGGCAAGTCCTACGAACGGGTGCTCGGCACCCTGGCTGGCGCGGCGCTGGGTCTGTGCGTGATTGCGGTCTACGACCGCACGCGCTCGCTCGCCCTCACCTACCTGGTGATGTCGGTGCTGGGCGCAGCCTCGGCCTTCTATGCGATTCGCCGTCCCGGCTATGTCGCGCTGCTGGCGGGGATCACCATGTGCATTGTCGCCGGCCCCGGCGAGACTGGCTTTACCGAAGGGTTGTGGCGCTCGGCCAATGTGCTGATCGGTGTCGCGGTGGCCTTGGTCTTCTCGCAGATCTACCCGTTGCGGGCGGTCTACGTCTGGCGCTACCTGCTCTCGGACAACCTGCGCGCCTGTGCGCGAATGTACGGGCAGTTGTCGTCCAACCACGACTTTACCGCCGAGCATTTCGCCCGCCAGCTGGAAGAACTGGACCATCGGCTGGTGGCTTCGCGTGCCCACCTGGGTCCGGTCTCGCGGGAAACGGGCATGCCGCTGCGCGAGCTGGAGATACTCCAGCGCATCCATCGCGCCATCATGGGCACCCTGGAATCGCTGATCGCCTCGCGGCAGTTCGCCGCCCAGGCCGGGGAGATAGAACCGGTGCCTGCCAGCCTCGACACCCACCGGCAGATCATCGGACGCCTGTTGCTGCAATCGGCCCACGCCCTGAAGTTCAGCCGCACCAGCAAGCTGGTCCAGGCCTGCCAGGGCCTGGACAACCTGCCGGCACGGCCGCACAACCTGACCGATTCCTTCGAGAAACAGGGCTTCTACTGGCTGACTCTGCGCCTCTACGAGCAGGTGGAGATGCTCTCGGCAAAACTCGCCAGCACCTCCACCCATTGGAACATCCAGAGCCGCGACCGGGCCTGAGCCCGGCCGTGCTGCGCTTACCAAGAGCCCATCAGGCGCCGAAGCCGCCGTCGATGGTCAGGCTGGCGCCGGTGATGTAGCCGGCTTCCGGGCCAGCCAGGTAGGCGACGAAGGCGGCGATTTCTTCCGCGCGGCCGTAACGGCCGACCGCCATCAGGTCCATCAGCGATGCGGCGAAGTCGCTGTCGGCCGGGTTCATGTCAGTGTCCACCGGACCGGGCTGCACGTTGTTCACGGTGATGCCGCGCGGGCCGAGGTCACGAGCCAGGCCCTTGGTCAGACCGACGATGGCCGACTTGCTCATGGCGTAGACCGCGCCGCCGCCGAAGGGCATGCGGTCCGCGTTGGTGCTGCCGATGGTGATGATGCGCCCGCCCTGCCCCATATGCCGCGCAGCGGCCTGGGTGGCGACGAACACGCTGCGCACGTTCACTGCCAGGGTGCGGTCGAGGTCTTCCAGGCTGAACTCTTCCACCGGGGCGATGGCCAGCACGCCGGCGTTGTTCACCAGGATATCGATGCCGCCCAGGCGCTGGGCGGCGGTATCGATGGCGCTCTGCACGGACGCCGCGTCGCCGCTGTCGGCCTTCAGCGCTAGGGCGCGGCCGCCGGCAGCTTCGATGCTGGCGGCAAGGTCTTCGGCCTTCTGCGCCGAGCTGACGTAGGTGAAGGCCACGGCGGCGCCTTCGCGGGCCAGGCGCTGCACGATGGCAGCGCCGATGCCGCGGGAACCGCCTTGTACGAAAGCGACTTTGCCAGCAAGGGATTGGGTGGTGGTGGTCATGATGCGTCTCCGAAACAGGAAGTGGGATTAAGTTCGACGGGGCCAGTTTCCCCTTCGTACTCGTTACTCGGTAGCCAGCAATCGCTATATTCAGTCGATACCAAACGTCCGGAATACCACCCATGGAAAGCCTGATCAGTATCGAATGCTTCGTCCGCAGCGCCGAAGCCGGCAGCTTCGCGGCGGCCGCGCGGCGTCTGGGCCTGACCCCGGCGGCAGTGAGCAAGAACGTCGCCCGCCTGGAAAACAACCTGGGCGTGCGGCTGTTCCAGCGTAGTACCCGCAGCCTGACCCTGACTGAATCGGGTGAGCGATTTCTCGATGAAGCCGGCGGCGGCCTGGCCAGCCTGCAGAGCGCCATCGCCAACCTGGCCAGCGCCGATGGCCAGCCCAGCGGGGCGCTGAAGGTGAGCATGGGGCTGGTGTTCGGCCGCGATTACATCCTGCCGCTGCTGGGAGACTTCCTGGCCCGCTACCCGGCGATCCGCCCGGACTGGCACTTCGACAATCGCCAGGTCGACCTGATCGCCGAGGGCTTCGACGCGGCCATCGGAGGCGGCTTCGAACTGCCGCCCGGCGTTGTCGCACGCAAGCTCTGCCCGGCGCACCTGGTGCTGCTGGCCTCGCCGGCGTACCTGGAAGGCCGCCCGGCGATCCGCTATCCGTCGGACCTGCCCAGCCATGACGGCATCCGCATCCGCTCGCCGCAGACCGGGCGCGTCCGCCCCTGGCCGCTGACCAACCGCCAGCAGTCCCAGGCGCCGATCGCGCTGAAGGAGCGCATGACCTTCAGCGACCCGGAGGCGGCGTGCGTCGCCGCGCTCATGGGCCTGGGCGTGACCCTGGTCAGCATGCAGCACGCGGTGCCCTACCTGGACGACGGCCGCCTGGTACGCGTGCTGCCGCAGTGGTACGTGGATGCCGGCAACACGGCGCTCTACTATGCCGCGCAGAAACTGCTGCCGGCCAAGACGCGGGTATTCGTCGACTATGTCATCGAGCACTTCCGCACCCAGGGCCTGGAGCGGAAGTTCAGCGCCATCTGACCAGCGACACGGCGGATCGGCATTTTCCTGACTAGCGTCAGAAATGAAATGAATTCGCGGGGAAAGCGCTTGTCGATTGTTAGCAAGCTAACTTAATTTCGAATTTCTTCGATTCGGCAAATGAGATGCAAGGAGAACCTGCATGAAAAAGTACGCTCTGCTCCTGGCCATGGTGTTTTCCGTACCGGCTTTCGCTGACAGTGCGCTGTGCGATGGCAACCTGCAGCAGATCAACGACTTCCTCAAGACCGCTAGCAAGAACGCGACCGGCGTAAAGGTCAACGCGGTCCATGAGTACCTCGCCAAAGCCGAGGAAGCGAAGAAGGCCGGCAACTACGAGGAGTGCGTCAACCAGTCCAGCCAGGCACTACGCGTGATCAAGAAGCCCGCCAACCGCTGATAATCACTGGACAGGAAAAGCCCCGCCTAGGCGGGGCTTTTTCATGGGTGCTGACAGGTGCTCGGCTCAGCCGCAGGAAACCTGCTTCACCACCTGATTGTCGTCAACATCAATGTTCAGGCGCTGCGAGTTGTACTCCATGGTCACCGGCTGGTGCGGAGTGAGCACGCGGGCGACACTGGCGCCGGCATCGCGGCGCGCCTCTTCGGTCAGCGTCGGGGTAACGACCTTGCCGATGATCGACTGCACCGCCTTGGCATTGCAGGTGCCGGTCATCGCCGGCGAGCTGTCCGCGGCCGGCTGGGCGGCATCGGACGGGGAATCCTTGGAACTGCAACCGGCTAGCGCGGCGACAGCGAGAAGCGACAAGAGAGTCACTCGGTTGAAGGGCATGGAAGGTCTCCCTGGTTCTTCATGGAAAAAACGCGAAAGGCGCCACCTTACCAGCCCCAGGGCTGCGGCGGCGCGATGGATGTATTGCAGGCTGATACATGCAGGCCCGTCGCAGAGCCTTGCAGCACCATTTACACAACCTTTACACCAGCGGCGTTACGATTCTTTCGAGGCCGATGTCTCATAGATACCGGGATCCTCGCCGGGTTCCTCAGGAGGTGCATCATGCTTCACCGTCTCCCCCAGATCGCCCTGCTCTGCGCTGGCCTAGCCCTCGCAGGTCAAGCCGCGGCCAACAGCAACACTGATGCCGCCGCCATCGGCGCCGTGGTCGGTGCCGTTGTCGGGGGTGCAGTGGTTGCCGGCTCGCAACCCGCGCCAGCGCCCTATTACGCGCCGCCACCCCCGGTGGCGTACTACCCGCCGCAGCCGGTTTACTACCAACCGGCGCCGGTCTACCAACCCGTCTACCAGCCGGTCTACCGCCCGGTGGTGGTGGTGCCGGGCCCGCGTTACTACGGGCCGCCTCGCTACTATGGTCCGCCGCGCTATTACGGCCCTGGCTACTACGGCCCGCCGGGACACTACCGTCACTGGTAATAGCCATTACGGACAAAAGACCCCGCCTCCTGGCGGGGTCTTTCATTCAGGCCGGCAGGCGAATGCTGCCGGCCAGTTCCTCGAACAACGTCACCACCGCCCGCAAGGCCCGGCAGTCTGGCCGGGTCAGCAGCCAGAGATGGATGCTGCAGCCGGGCAGTTCCGGCTCCAGCACCTGCAAGCCGTCGTCCGGGCGCAGCAGGAACGCCGGCAGCGCCGCCAAGCCCAGGCCTGCGCGGCACAGGTCCAGCACCGACAGCATGCTGTTGCAGCGGTAGGCCGGCAGCACCGAGGGGTAAGCCTGGCGACGCCAGGCAACGCTGGAGTGATCGGGGAGAAAGTCATCCGGGGCGATCCAGCTCATTTCCTGCCAGGGACGTTCGCCCTGCTCGGCCAGGTAATCGCGATGGGCGCAGAGGACGTAATGCACCTCACCCAGCTTGCGTCCCACCAGATGCTCCGGCGGCGCATTGGTCAGACGCAGGGCGATGTCGGCATCGCGGCGACTGAGGTTGGCGAAGGCATTGGAAGTGGTCAGCTCCAGGTTGAGCGCCGGGTAGCGCTTCATGAAGCGCGCCAGCGCAGGCAGGAGCAGGCCCTGCAGCACGGTATCGGAACAGGTCAGGCGCACGGTGCCACTGAGCACGTCGTGCCCCTGCTCCAGCCCCAGGCGTGCCGCTTCTAGCGCCTGCTCGGCCAGTTCCGCCTGGGTCGCCAGTTGCTGTGCGGTGGCGGTCGCCAGGTAGCCGTTGCGGCCCTTCTCGAACAACGCGGTACCCAACGCCTTCTCCAGCCTGCGCACGGCACGGAATACGGTGGAAACGTCTACCTCGAGCAATTCCGAGGCACGGGCAAGGCTGCCCCCGCGCACCAGTGCCAGCACCAGGGCGAGATCGGCGTATTCCAGACGGTATTGCATCGACGCACTCCAAGGTTGCGCAACCGCCCATTTTCGATTGCGCCTGCGCAACTATAAATTGCCTCCCATGGGCCCGCCAATGGGCCACGACGCCGGGGGGAACAACGGATGGGAAAACGTCGTAAATCACTGCGGATCGGCCTGATCGGCGACCGCGACAGCCGCGTCACCGCCCACTGGGCGATACCCCTGGCCCTGCAGCAATCGCTGCTGCCGCATTCGGGGACCCTGCGCGTGGACTGGCTGGATACCCCGCGCCTCGCCGAAGGCCTGGAGTTGGAAGGGTACTCGGGCTTCTGGTGCATCCCCGGCAGCCCCTACCTGAACACCGAAGGTGCCTTGCGCGCGATCCGCTTCGCCCGCGAGCGCGAGGTGCCCTTCCTTGGTACCTGCGGTGGCTTCCAGCATGCCCTGCTGGAGCGCGCTCGCCATGTACTGGCCTGGAGCGACGCGGCCCATGGGGAATTGGAGCCGGAGGCGACGCAACAGGTGGTCCATGCGCTGCCCTGCTCCCTGCTGGAAGTCAGCGAGACCATCCGTCTCACGCCCGGTTCGAACCTGGCGGCCATCTACGGGCTGCCGGAGATTCGTGAAGGTTACCGCTGCCGCTACGGCGTGAACCCCGAGTTCCAGGACGTCCTGTTCGGCGGCTCGCTGCGCGCCTGTGCCCGCGGCGAGGACGACAGCATTCGCGCGCTGGAAGCCGCCGACCATCCGTTCTTCATCGCCACCCTGTTTCAACCCGAGCGCAAGGCCCTGGCCGGCATCGCCGTACCGCTGGCCGAGGCGCTCCTGTCCGCCGCGTTCCGCCATCATTCCAGCCGAATAGGGAGTCCCGCATGATCGCCAGCACACCGCAACCGCCATACTACGCCGTGACCTTCACTTCCTACCGAACCGAGCTGGACGAAGGCTACGGCGCCACTGCCGAGCGCATGCTCGAGCTGGCGGCGCAGCAGGACGGCTTCCTTGGCGTCGAGTCCGCCCGGGGTGCCGATGGCCTGGGCATCACGGTGTCCTACTGGCGCGACGAAGCCGCCATCCGCAGCTGGAAGCAGCAGAGTGAACACCGCTTGGCGCAGCAGGCCGGCCGCCGCGACTGGTACAGCGCCTTCCGCGTGCGCATCAGCCGCATCGAGCGCGAGTACGGTTTCGAACGCTGAGCGACCCGTTCTGGCCCAGACACGACATGCCGGGTTCGATGCCCGGCACACATCGTCTAGGCTGGTCCCCATTGAGCAAGGGGGACCGACGCATGCACCGACAAGCCAGTGAACTGCAGGCCGCCTACCTGGGCGAGGTCCGCGGCGAAAACTTCTTTCTCGGCCTGGCCGAGCAATTGCCCGAAGGCGCAGCCTCAATGCTCCTGCTGGCACGGCTGGAGCGCCAGACCGGCCTGCGCATGGCACGCCTGCTGCAGCGCCACGGCCTGCCGCTGGGCGACACCGCCCATGCCGCCGCCCAGGGCCGGCAACGTGCCGCCGACTGGCTCGGGCTCGGCTGGTCGCAGACTCTGGAGAAACTCGAAGTCCTGGTGGCACCTTACGTCCAGCGCTACGACAGCCTGGCCATCGAGGGTGACGACGATGACCGCGACATACTCGACGAACTCGCCGAGCACGAACGTGCCCTGCTGGAATTCACCCGCCTCGCCCGCCAGGGTCAGATAAGCGCGGCCAAGGCTACCATCACTCGCCTGCTGGCCGTACCGGCCTGAAACCGACAAGGAGCATGCCCATGACCCTGTCGCCCTTCCACCTGGCCATCCCCGTCTATGACCTGGCACTGGCGCGGCGTTTCTATGGCGAGGTACTGGGCCTCGGCGAGGGCCGCAGCAGCGCTCAGTGGGTGGATTTCGACTTCTTCGGTCACCAGTTGGTGATCCACCTGCACCCGCGTACAGCCAGCCAGACGGCCGCGCATACCACTGCCGTGGACGGCCACGATGTGCCGGTGCCGCACTTCGGCGTAGTGTTGGACTGGGGGGACTGGGAGCGCCTGGCGCAGCGCCTGCGCGAGCACGGCACGCAGTTTGTCATCGAGCCCCACGTGCGCTTCCAGGGACAGCTGGGCGAGCAGGCGACGTTCTTCTTCTTCGACCCTTGCGGCAATGCCCTGGAGTTCAAGTCGTTCAAGGATATCGGCCAGCTGTTCGCATCCTGACCGTCGGTCAGGCGTGGAAATCGCCTTCATGCCACATGGAAATCTCCTACATAGCACCTGATAGCCAGTTCCTAGGATAACGCCCGTCTCCAACGCTCACCCTGAGGTGACTCGACGTGCGCCCCATCCGCTGGATTCCGTTTTACCTGTTCTGCACCCTGGGTGCGTCCATCGCCCTGGCAGATGATTACGACGCGCCAGACTGGCGTCGTTACGAAAGCGCCGTGATCGACCGGAGCTTCTCGCCCGCTGGCCACGCTTCGCGTGGCGGCGAGCAACGCGGCGTGGCCCATCGCATGCAGCGCAACGGGGAATTCTCACAAGCACACCAACGAAGCGCCGCGGTCCTGGCCTCCCGTGACCACGACCTGGGCAGCCGGCAATTCAGCCCGGTAGACACCTCGCGCATCGTCGAGCGCGCCCACGAGCTGATCGGCACTCCCTACCGCTGGGGCGGTGAAAGCGAGGAAAACGGCTTCGACTGCAGCGGTCTGCTCGTCTATCTCTACCGCAGCATCGCCAACCGCAAGCTGCCGCGCACCACCCATTCGATGATTGCCCAGCGCCAGAACGAAGTCAGCCGCGCCGAACTGCAACCCGGCGACGCGGTCTTCTTCAACCACAACGGCGGCGGCAGCGCCAGCCATGTCGGCCTGTATATCGGCGACGACCGCTTCATCCACGCGCCGCGAACCGGCAAGACCATTCGTATCGACTCCCTGGACAACAGCTACTGGCGGCGCAGCTACACCACCGCGCGTCGTTTCAGCGGCTGAGGCGGCAGACGTTCGAACCGAGTCACTCGTAGATTCATTAATCGGAAAAAACCCACAAGACTATGCAGGTTCCCCACGTTAATCCGATGCAGGAGATTTCTAAGATAACGCCCCGTTTCGCTAACTAGCCACACGATGTGTCGACGATGCGCTTCCTTACCCTGCTGAGCACGACCCTGCTGCTCACCCTGGCCATGCCCTTTGCCGAAGCGCGCGAAGTCAAGCGTCCGGCGCCGCACAAGGCGACATCCCACCTGTCGCGCACAACCCATGCCAAGGTGGTCAATCGCAACAACGTTCGCCCGCACCGGGAACTGAAGCGTCCGCTGCGGACCGGCGCGCACAAGGCAGTGCCATCGACCAACTGGCGAGTGGTCGCTAGAGCCCGAGAGCTCATTGGCCTGCCCTACCGCTATGGCGGCACCACACTGGCCAGCGGCTTTGATTGCAGCGGGCTGCTGGTCTACCTCTTCCGGACGGAGGCTGGCATGCAGTTGCCACGCACCACCGGCGAAATGATCGAGGAAGCCGGGCGTCATGTCGCGCGCGATGAACTCAAACCTGGTGACGCGGTGTTCTTCAATCATAATGGGCGCGGCAATGTCAGCCACGTCGGCCTCTACATCGGCAATAACCTGTTCATTCACGCCCCGAGCAGCGGCGAACGAGTCCGCATGGACTCGCTGAACAGCGATTATTGGGAACGCAGCTTCACCACCGCCCGCCGCTTCAACGGCTGATATTCAATTTCCACCACAGGACCTTCCGAACAATGCCCAGCCTGCTGGTCGAAATAGTGCGCTACACCGAAGAGTGCTTTCCGGGATGGGCGGAATGCCGCTTGATCGACGCGGGTGGGCGTGACTGGCGCTTCCTCAAGCCGCGTGCGCGGCTGCACACCGGCAGCAGCGATGACCGTTTGCCGGCCGTTGGCCGCATCGATTGCGAAGTACTGGAGCGCCTAGACGGCAGCGTATTGGTGAGTACCGCCAGCCCACGTGGCATCAAGTCGCTGGAAGGGGAAAACCGTTTTCGGATTCCCCTGAGCGCCCTGATCGAAGATTGAATCCGGCGCGGGCTCAGTCCCGCGTCGCCTGCCCTTCCTCGGCGATCTTCGCCGCATCCCAACCGCCGCCCAGCGCGGCGATCAGCTGCACGCTGGCGGTCAGGCGGCTGCCGGTCAGGGTCAACAGCGTCCTTTCGTTGGACAGCGCGCTGGTCTGGGTGGTGACGACATCGCTGTAGTCGATGGTCCCGGCCTTGTACTGGTTGGTGGTCAGGCGCAGCGCCTCGCGCGCGGCGTCGAGCGCTTCCTGCTGCACCCCGCTCTCCTCTTCCAGCACCTTGAGCTGGACCATGTAGTCCTCCACCTCGCGGAAGCTGTCCAGCACGGTCTGCCGGTAGCTGGCCACGGTCTGGTCGTAACTCGCCTCGGCCTGCTCGACCTGGGAGGCGATCAGCCCGCCGTCGAACAGCGTCATGGCGAACTGCGGGCCGATGGACCAGTAACGGTTAGGCGTCTCGATCCAGTTCTGGAAGCTGCCGCTGCGGTAGCCGCCGGCGGCGGTGAGGGTCAGGTCGGGGAACCAGGCAGCCTTGGCCACGCCGATCTTGGCGTTGGCGGAGATCACCTGGCGCTCGGCCGAGGCCACGTCCGGGCGGCGCTGCAATATCTCCGACGGCAGTAGCGCGGGCACTGACGGCAGGCTCGGCACACCTTTCACGGCGGCCAGGGAGAACTGCGCCGGCGGTACGCCGACCAGCACCGCGATGGCGTGCTCAAGCTGTGCACGCTGGTACTTCAGGTCGATGGCCTGGGCCTCGGTGCTTTTCAGCTGGGTGCGCGCCTGGGCGACGTCGGCCTTGGTGACGATGCCGGCGTTGTACTGGTTCTCGGTGAGCTTGAGCGAGCGCTGGTAGGCCGTGACCGTGTCGTTGAGCAGCTTGATCTGCTGGTCCATCACGCGCAGCTGCAGGTAGTTCTGGGTCAGCTGGGATTGCAGGGAAAGACGCGAGTTGGCCAGGTCCGCGGCGCTGGCATCCATGCTGGCAGTGTCGGCTTCCAGCTGGCGGCGCAGCTTGCCCCACAGATCGAGCTCCCAACTCACGCCCAGGCTCGCCGAATAGCTGTTGCTGATCGAACTGCTGCCGCCACCACTGCTGACGGTGGAGCCATCGGGCAGGCGTACGCTGCCGCCGCTGCCGGTGCCCTGGCCGGAACGGGTCTTGCCGACGTCGGCACTGATGGTCGGGAAGAACGAGGAACGCGCGCCCTTGGCCAGCGCCTGGGCCTGGCGGTAGGAAGCGACCGACTGCGCCAGGGTCTGGTTGGCGGCAACCAGTCGGGTCTGTAGGTCGTTCAGCGTGGCATCGCCGTACAGTTCCCACCAGGCGCCATGGTTGAAGCCGTCCTGCGGCTTCGCCAGTTGCCAGCCCTCGCCCTCCTTGAAGCTGGCGGGCACCGTCAGCTCGGGGCGCTGGTAGTCCGGACCGATGGCACAACCGGCCAGGGCCACGGCCAGCGCCAGAGCCAGCGGAGTGAGCAGGGAACGGGAACGGATCATACGGGTGTCTCCAGGGCGCCGTCGGTTTTCACACCGCGCTTCTTGTTGACCCAATGGCGCAGGCGGTCGAGGTAGAGGTAGACGACGGGGGTGGTGTAGAGGGTCAGCAACTGGCTGCCGATCAGGCCGCCGACGATGGTCATGCCCAGCGGGCGGCGCAGCGCGGCGTCGCCGCCGATGCCGAAGATCAGCGGCAGCGCGCCGAGGATGGCGGCCAGGGTGGTCATCATGATCGGCCGGAAGCGCTTCATCGCCGCTTCGAGGATCGCATCGCGCGGCGACAGACCGAGTGTGCGTTCGGCGTCCAGGGCGAAGTCGATCATCATGATGGCGTTCTTCTTCACGATGCCAATCAGCAGGATCACCCCGATCAGCGCGATCAGCGACAGTTCGGTGCGGAACAGCATCAGCGTGAGCAACGCACCGACGCCCGCCGAGGGCAGCGTCGAAAGAATGGTCAGCGGATGCACGTAGCTCTCGTAGAGGATGCCCAGCACGATATAAACCGACACCAGCGCCAGCAGGATCAGCCAGGGCATGTCGTTCTGCGTGTCCTGCACCGCGCCGGCGTTGCCTTCGAAGGTGGCCTGGATTTCCATCGGCAGATGGATGGGTTCCACCGCCGCCAGGATCGCGTCGCGGGCCGGGCCGATCTGCGCGCCCTGGGCGAGGTTGAAGGAGAAGGTGGTCGCGGCGAACTGGCCCTGGTGGTTGACCTCCAGCGGTGCGCGGCTCGGCTCGATGTGGGTGAAGGCCGAGAGCGGGATACGCTGCCCTTCGCTGTTGATCACGTAGACCTGGCGCAGCTCCTCGGGGGTTTCCTGGTACGGCTGGGCGACCTCCATCACCACGTGGTACTGGTTCAACGGGTTGAAGATGGTCGAGACCTGGCGCTGGCCGTAGGAGTTGTTCAGCACCGCGTCGACTTCGGCAACGTTCACCCCCAGGCTCGCCGCGCGGTCGCGGTCGATCACCAGGCGGCTCTGCACGCCCTTGTCCTGGGCATCGCTGCTCACGTCGACGATCTGCGGCACCTTGTTCATCGCCGCCTCGACCTTCGGCGCCCATTCGCGCAGCAGCGTGAGGTCGTCGCTGCGCAGGGTGAAGTCGTACTGCGCGTTGCCCTGACGGCCGCCGATGCGCACGTCCTGGCCGGCGACCAGGAACAGATTGGCGCCAGGCACTTCTGCCAGTTTCTTGCGTAGACGATTGACGATGGCTTCTGCCGAGTCGCGCTCGGTGATGTCCTTGAGGGTGACGAAGAAGGAGCCGGTGTTGCTCGACTGCCACTTGCCGCCGCCGACGAAGCCCACCACGTTCTCCACGCCCGGGTCTTCGGAGAGGATCCTGCGGAACTGCGCCATCTTCTTGTCCAGCGCCTGGAACGAGATGCTCTGGTCGGCCACCGCGAAACCGCGCAGGCGCCCGGAATCCTGCTGCGGCAGGAAGCCCTTGGGCACCACCACGAACAGGTACAGGTTCAGCGCGATGCAGCCGAGCATGATCACCAACATCAGCCGCGAGTGCTCCAGCGCCCAGCTCAGGCTGGCGCGGTAGCGCCGCATGAAGGCGACGAAGTAGCGGTTGCTCTGACGCTCCACCGAGGCCTTCTTCGGCCCGCGCTCGACCGGCTTGAGCAGGCGTGCACAGAGCATCGGCGTGAGCGTCAGCGAGACCACCAGTGACACCAGGATGGCCGCCGCCAGGGTCACCGAGAACTCGCGGAACAGCCGCCCGGTGATGCCGCCCATGAGCAGCAGCGGGATGAACACCGCCACCAGCGACAGGGTCATCGACAGCACGGTGAAACTTACTTCCCGCGCACCACGGATAGCGGCCTGGATCGGCGGGTCGCCCTCCTCGATGCGCCGGGCGATGTTCTCCACCACGACGATGGCGTCGTCCACCACGAAACCGGTGGCAATGATCAGCGCCATCAGCGACAGGTTGTTCAGCGAGAAGCCGCACAGGTACATGACCGCGAAGGTCCCCACCAGCGACACCGGTACCGCGAGGCTGGGGATCAGCGTGGCGCGGCCATTGCGCAGGAACAGGTAGACCACCAGGATGACCAGCACCACGGAGATGATCAGGGTCAGCTCGGCCTCTTCCAGCGAGGAGCGGATCGACGGGCTGCGGTCGTCCATCACCGACAGTTTCACCTGCGGGCCGAGCACGTCCTGGATGATCGGCAACTGCTCGTGGATGGCATCGGTGGCCTCGATGATGTTCGCGCCGGGCTGCCGGGTGATGATCAGCAGCACCGCCGGCAGGTCGTCGGAAAAGCCGGCGTTGCGCACGTCTTCCACCGAGTCGGTGACCGTGGCGACGTCCTTCAGACGCACCGCTGCGCCAGTCTCGGCGTTGTAATGGACGATCAGCGGGGCGTATTCGCTGGCCTTGCGCAGCTGGTCGTTGGAGTCCACCTGCCAATGGCGCTCACCGAACTCCAGCGAGCCCTTGGGTCCATCGGCGTTGGTGTTGTTGATCGCCGTGCGCACCGTGTCCAGGGAGATGCCGTAGTGGCTGAGCTGGTCCGGATTGACGTCGACCCGTACCGCCGGCAGCGACGAGCCGCCGATGCTCACCTGCCCCACGCCTTTCACCTGCGCCAGCTTGGGCGAGACGATGGTCGAGGCCAGGTCGTACATCTCCCCGCGGGTGTAGGTGTCCGAGGTCAGCGTGAGGATCATGATCGGCATGTCCGACGGGTTCGCCTTGCGGTACGTCGGGTTGTTCGGCATGCCGGTGGGCAGCAGGCCCATCGCCGAGTTGATCGCCGACTGCACCTCGCGGGCGGCACCGTCGATGTCCTTGGACAGGTCGAACTGCACGATGATGGTGGTGTTGCCCAGGGAGCTGCTGGAGGTCATGTCGGTGACCCCGGCGATGCGCCCCAGCGAGCGTTCCAGTGGCGTCGCCACGGTGGACGCCATGGTTTCCGGGCTGGCGCCGGGCAGCGCGGCCTGCACCAGGATGGTCGGGAAGTCGACGTTGGGCAGCGGCGCCACCGGCAGCAGGCTGAACGACAGCGCGCCGGCCAGCATCAGCGCCAGGGTCAGCAGGCAGGTGGCGACCGGGCGCAGGATGAACAGGCGCGAGAGGCCGCCCATCAGGTGCGCTCCGCCGGGTCGATGCTGTTCACGTCCAGGCCGTGGCGGCCGCGCCAGGCAGCCCAGCGTGCGGCAAGGCGATCGAAGTACAGGTAGATCACCGGCGTGGTGAACAGCGTCAGCAACTGGCTGACCAGCAGACCGCCAACCATGGTGACGCCCAGCGGTTGGCGCAGCTCGGCGCCCGCGCCGCCGGCGAGCATCAGCGGCAAGGCGCCCAGCAGCGCGGCCATGGTGGTCATCAGGATCGGCCGGAAGCGCAGCAGGCACGCCTGGTAGATCGCCTCATGGGGTGGCTTGCCCTCGTTACGCTCGGCGTCCAGGGCGAAGTCGATCATCATGATCGCGTTCTTCTTGACGATGCCGATCAGCAGGATGATGCCGATGATCGCCACGATGCCGATGTCCTGCCCCGACAGCATCAGCGCCAGCAGCGCGCCCACGCCGGCCGAGGGCAGCGTGGAAAGGATGGTCACCGGGTGGATGAAGCTCTCGTAGAGGATGCCCAGCACGATGTACATGGTGACGATGGACGCCAGCACCAGCAGCAGGGTGTTGGACAGCGAGGCCTCGAACGCCTGGGCGGCGCCACGGAAACTGCCCTGCAGGCTGACGGGCATTTCCATCTGCGCCTCGACGTCGCGAATCGCCTGCACCGCCTCGCCGAGGGCGACGCCCTTGGCCAGGTTGAAGGAGATGGTCGCCGCCGGGAACTGGGCGATGTGATTGACCGCCAGCAGGGTGTGGCGCTCCTCCACCTTGGCCAGGCTCGACAGGCGCACCTGGGTACCGTCGCTGGACGGCACGTAGAGGTTCTCCAGCGACTGCGGGCCGATCTGGAATTCCGGCGCCACTTCCAGCACCACGCGGTACTGCGTGGCCTGGGTGAAGATGGTGGAGATCAGCCGCTGGCCAAAGGCGTTGTACAGCACGCTGTCGATGTTCGACAGGCTCACGCCCAGGCGGGAGGCGGTGTCGCGGTCGATGTTGATGTAGGCCTGCAACCCCTTGTCCTGCCAGTCGGTGGCCACGTCGGCCAGCTCCGGCAATTGCTGCAGGCGGTCCACCAGGCGCGGCACCCAGTCGGCAAGCACGTCGGGGTCGGCATCCTGCAGGGTGAACTGGTACTGCGTGCGGGCGATCCGGTCCTCGATGGTCAGGTCCTGCACCGGCTGCATGTACAGCTTGATGCCGGCGATCTGGTCCAGTTCCGGCTGCAGGCGGTGGATCACCTCGGTGGCGGTGACGTCGCGGTCGGCGTGGGGCTTGAGGTTGATCAGCAGGCGCCCGGTATTGAGCGTGGCGTTGGTGCCGTCGACGCCGATGAACGAGGACAGGCTTTCCACCGCCGGGTCCTGCAGCACGATCTTTGCCAGGTCCTGCTGGCGGCTCGCCATGGCCTGGAAGGAAATCGACTGTGGCGCCTCGGCGATGCCCTGGATCACCCCGGTGTCCTGCACCGGGAAGAAGCCCTTGGGCATGAAGATGTACAGCAGCGCGGTGAGCACGACCGTAGCGATGGCCACCAGCAACGTTAGCGGCTGGTGCCGCAGCACCACGCGCAGGGCGGCGGCATAGCGCTCGATCATCTTGTCGATGAAGCGCCCGGCAGCGCGGGCGAAGCGCCCTTCCTGCTCCGGCTCGACATGGCGCAGCAACTTGGCGCTGAGCATCGGCGTCAGGGTCAGGGAGACGAAACCGGAGATCAGGATCGCCACGGCGAGCGTGATGGCGAACTCGCGGAACAGCCGGCCAGCCACGTCGCCCATGAACAGCAGCGGGATCAGCACGGCGATCAGCGAGAAGGTCAGCGAGATGATGGTGAAGCCGATCTGCTTCGAGCCCTTGAGCGCGGCCTCCAGCGGCGGATCGCCCTGCTCCAGGTAGCGCGCAATGTTCTCCACCATGACGATGGCGTCGTCCACCACGAAGCCGGTGGCGATGGTCAGCGCCATCAGCGTCAGGTTGTTGATCGAGAAGCCGGCCAGGTACATCACGCCGAAGGTGCCGATCAGCGACAGGGGCACGGCGAAGCTGGGGATCAGCGTCGCGGAGATATTGCGCAGGAACAGGAAGGTGACCATCACCACCAGGCAGACGGCGAGGAACAGCTCGAACTGCACGTCCGCCACCGAGGCGCGGATGGTCGTGGTGCGGTCGGTGAGCACCGTTACTTCCAGGCTGCCCGGCAGGGTCGCCTGCAGTTGCGGGAGCATCTTCTTGATGCTGTCCACCACCTCGATGACGTTGGCGCCCGGCTGGCGCTGGATGTTCAGCACCACGGCCGGCGAGGTATTGGCCCAGGCGGCCAGGCGCACGTTCTCGGCGTCGTCCTCCACGCTTGCCACGTCACGCACGCGCAAAGGCGAGCCGTTCTTGTAGGCGATGATCAGGTCGCGGTAGGCGTCGGCGGATTTGAGCTGGTCGTTGGCGTCCAGGGTCGAGGAACGGGTCGGGCCATCGAAGCTGCCCTTGGGACCGTTGAGGTTGTTGTTGGTGACGGTGGTCTGCAGGTCCTGCAGGCTCAGGCCGGCCACCGCCAGGGCGCCGGGGTTGGCGCGGATGCGCACCGCGGGGCGCTGGCCGCCGCTGATGCTGACCAGGCCGACGCCGGAAATCTGCGAAATCTTCTGCGCGAGGCGCGTGTCCACCAGGTCCTGGATCTGCGGCAGCGGCATGTCCGGGGACATCACCGCCAGCGTCAGGATCGGTGCGTCCGCCGGATTCACCTTGCTGTACACCGGCTGGTTCGGCAGGTCCTTGGGCAGCAGGCTCTGCGCGGTGTTGATCGCCGCCTGGACTTCCTGTTCGGCGACATCCAGGTTGATCTGCAGGCTGAACTGCAGGGTGATCACCGAAGCGCCACCGGAACTGGTGGAAGACATCTCGTTCAGGCCGGGAATCTGCCCCAGCTGGTTCTCCAGCGGCGCGGTCACCGAGGAGGTCATGATGTCCGGGCTGGCGCCGGGATACAGGGTCACCACCTGGATGGTCGGGTAGTCCACCTCCGGCAGGGCCGAGATCGGCAGGAAGCGGTAGGCGATGATCCCCGACAGCAGGATCGCCACCATCAATAGCGTGGTGGCGACCGGCCGCAGGATGAACAGGCGGGACGGGTTCATTCGCTCTTACCGCTGTCCTGGACCGGAGTGTCCGAGCCGAACGGCTTGGCGGTGGACTTGTCGCCCTCCTCCGTCGCGGCCGCGCGGGCCTTTTCATCGGAGGCGACGATGTTCATGCGGGTGCCTTCGCGCAGACGGTCGGTGCCTTCGACGACCACGCGGTCGCCTTCCTTCAGGCCCTCGGCCACCACCACGCGCTCGCTCTCGCTGGTGCCCAGGGTGACCAGTTGGCGCTTGGCCTTGCTCTCCTCGCCGACCAGGTAGACGTAGGTGCCGTCGTTACCGCGCTGCACGGCGTTGGCCGGGATGGTCAGCACGCCCGGTAGCGTCTCGGCGAGCAGGCGCACGTTGACGAACTGGTTGGGGAACAGTTTGTGGTCGGCGTTCTCGAAACCGGCCTTGAGCTTGACCGTACCGGTGGTGGTGTCGATCTGGTTGTCCAGAGTCTTCAGCACGCCGGTGGCCAGGGTCTGGTTCTGGTTGCGGTCCAGCGCCTCGACCGGCACCGGCTTGTTGCTGTACAGCTCGCGGGCGATGGTACCCAGTTGCTGCTGCGGCAGGCTGAACACCACGGAGATCGGCTTGACCTGAGTGATCACCACCAGCGGCGTGGTGTCGCCGGAGGTGACCAGGTTACCCACGTCCACCTGGCGCAGGCCGACGCGGCCTGCGATGGGCGCGCGCACCTGGGTAAATTCGAGGTTGAGCTTGGCGTCGGCGACCTGGCCCTGGTTGGTCTTCAGGGTGCCTTCGTACTGGCGCACCTGGGCTTCCTGGGTGTCCAGGGTCTGCTTGGCGATGGAGTCCTCGGCGTACAGGCCCTTGTAGCGGGCGAGGTCGATCTGCGCGTTCTTCAGTTGTGCCTGGTTCTGCAGCAAGGTGCCCTGGGCCTGGTCCAGCGCGGCCTGGAACGGACGCGGGTCGATCACCGCGAGAACGTCGCCGGCCTTCACTTCCTGGCCTTCCTGGAATGGCACCTTGACCAGCTGGCCGCTGACCCGCGCGCGGACGTTCACGGTGTTGTAGGCCGTCACCGTACCCAGCGCATGGTAGTGAACCGGCAAGTCGCCCCTGGTCACCGGCGCGACGCTGACGGTCACCGCCGTACCGCCCTGCCCCGCGGCCATCTGCCCCGGCCCCGGTCGCCCGCCACGCCCGCCCTGGGCCGCCGGTGCACCAGTGGAGGTCGAGTGCAGCCACATGATCAGCCCCACCACGGCGGCGAACAGCAGTGCCGTGATAAGCCAGGGGCGCAGTTTGCGGAGTTTGGAGGGCGATCCGTTGCTTGCAGTCATGGGACTCTGTCTTGTTGAAAAGAGGGCTTCACGCAAAAAAGTGAGAATAGCGAGGCTGAACGATAAGCACAGCCAGGCCGCAGGCAAAGTCTCTTTACCCGCTATTTACCTTTGATTTACCGGGAGTTACGAAATTCCGGGGCATTGCGACCCGGATTGACCGGCAGGGTTCCCCGCCAGTGGGCCGACCCTGGATGGGCCGGCCCGGCTTTCTCACGAAAGCAGCAGCGTCATCAGGCCAGGGCGGCGATGGCGGCGGCGTAGTTCGGCTCGTCGGCGATTTCGCCGACCAGCTCGCTGTGCAGCACCTTGTTCTGCTCGTCCAGCACCACCACGGCGCGGGCCGCCAGGCCGGCCAGCGGGCCGTCGGCGATGGCTACGCCGTAGTTGGCGAGGAACTCGCGGCCACGCAGGGTGGACAGGTTCACCACGTTCTCCAGACCTTCGGCGCCGCAGAAGCGCGCCTGGGCGAACGGCAGGTCAGCGGAGATGCACAGCACCACGGTGTTGGCCAGCTTGCTCGCCTCGGCGTTGAACTTGCGCACGGAGGTGGCGCAGGTCGGGGTGTCGACGCTGGGGAAGATGTTCAGCACCTTGCGCTTGCCAGCGTAGGTTTCCAGGGTGACGTCAGACAGGTTGCCGGCGACCAGCGACAGCGCCGGAGCCTGCTCGCCTTTCTGCGGCAGCTTGCCGTCGACGGATACCGGGTTGCCCTTGAGGGTGACTTGAGCCATTGCTTGGGTCCTTCTGTGAGGGATGGCGGCGCTGGCGGGTTGCCAGCGCCGCAGGAGGATTCGGGGCCGGAGCAGATGCTAGCACGACTTGCCCGAGCGCAATGCTCGGACATGCATCCGGCCAACCCTCCCCTCAGGCCCGGCTCAAGCGGCAGCCGCTACAGGAGCGCCGGCAGCAGCGCCCACGAATGCCTGGTCCTGGAACCCACGCGGCAGGCGCTGGGTGCCAGGCATCGCGGCCAGGCGTTTCTCCCAGAAGCTGCGCCAGTCGTTGTGCACGGCTTCTGCGCGGGCCTTGCGCTGGGCACGGCGCGCGGCGTTGCGTGCATCGCGGCGGGCCTCCTTGTAAACGTCGGTGTTACGGCAGCTCCGGCATTTCACCCGGTTCAGCTCGGTGGTGGATTCCAGGTGCTTGCCCGCGTGCCCGCAAGCCAGGTGGCCTTTGACCTTGTAGTGAGTGACCATCGCAGATTCTCCCTGTCCGGCGAGCGCACCCTCGCCGCTTGGCGGTGCCGCAGTCGGGCGAACGGTGCGTGCCGGTTGACTGTGGCGCTCAGGGAGTTGGACGGGCCGCTACGCACTGAGGTTCGAAATATCTGCCAGATGCGACCGTCAGTGGGTCGCTACCATCCGCGCGCCGAACAGCAGGTAGCAGCAGCCGGCAAAGCGATCCAGCGCCCGGCGGAAGCGGCGGTAGACGCCCGCCATGCGCTCGCTGGCAAAGACCAGCACCACGCAGCAGTACCAGCTGAACGACAGCGTCACCATCAGCGCGATAGCCATGCCCAGCAATGCAGCCGAGGGCGCAGCCGGCATGGTGGTGGCGAACAGGGTCGCCACGAACAGCGCGGTCTTCGGATTGGTCAGGTTGCCCAGCAGGCCGAGACGGAACGCCGAGAAGGCACTGCGTTCACGGCTGACTTCAGCGAGGCTCTCTCCACCATCGGCCGGCGTCCTGCGCTTGAGCAGCTTGATGCCGAGATAGATCAGGTAGGCGCCGCCGGCCAGCTTGAAGCCCATGTACAGCGCGGGCGCGGCGCTGAACAGCGACTTGATTCCCAGGCCGCCGGCAAGCCCCCAGATCACCGTGCCGCAGGCAACTCCCAGGGCGGCGATGAGTCCATGGCGACGCGAATGCACAGCGGCGATGCGCGCCGTGGTGAAGAAGTTCGGCCCCGGCGTGACCACCGCCACGGCCCATAACAGGGCCACGGAAAGCAGCGGAGCGAAAGTGCTGGCAGCAGTCATGGGCATTCTCGTCGACAGGATGGCAAGTGCGCATTCTAGCGCCCTCGCTCGCCGCTCACTCCGGCAGATGACAGACGCAACACAGCTTGTTGCCATCCAGGTCGCGCACATAGGCACCGTAATAGGTCGGCGAATAATGCAGACGCAGGCCCGGCGGCCCTTCATCGACGCCGCCCAACTGCATGGCACGAGCATGGAAACTGTCCACCTGATGCCGCGTACGCGCCTCGAAGGCCACCAGGCTGCCATTGCCGGCACTCGCCGCCTGGCCGTCGATGGGCTCGTAGACGCAGAACACCACGTCGCTCTCCGGATGGGCGAAGATCGCCCGCTCCGGCGCATGGCGGTGCGCCTTGAGGACGATCCCCAGCGGCTCGAGCAGCTTGCTGTAGAAAGCGATGGCCCGCGGCAGGTCGTTGGTGCCGACGGTGATATGGCTGAACATGTCGCGCGCCCTCTTCTTCCGTGCCGGCCTCAATTACCCGCGTGGGCACGCTCGATGGCGGCCATGTCCAGCTTCTTCATACCCATCACCGCCTGCAGCGTGCGGCTGGCCCTGGCCTTGTCCGGGTCGGCGACCATGTCGCCGACATGGCGCGGGCAGATCTGCCAGGACACCCCGTAGCGATCCTTCAGCCAGCCGCAGATCTGTGCTTCCACCGGACCGCCGGCGCCGAGCTTGTCCCAGAAGTGGTCGATCTCCTTCTGGCTGTCGCACATCACCTGCAGCGACAGCGCCTCGGTGAAGTTGAACGCCGGCCCGCCGTTGAGGGCGATGAAGGTCTGGCCGTCGAGTTCGAACTCCACCGTCAGCACCGAGCCGGGCACGCCGCCGTGGCGGTCCTTCTCGGCTTCGGGGTAATAGGCGGTCTGGACGATCCGCGAGTTGGGGAATATCCCGGTGTAGAACTTGGCCGCTTCCTCGGCCTTGCCGTCGAACCACAGGCAGGGGGTGACGCGTTGCAGGCTGGACATGGTGACTCTCCTGATTCTCACGCGGTCGGCGTGACCGGCATGCAGCTTGGTCGCCTGGGCGACGGCGGAATCGACAAGTCTAGGCGGACTTTCGCGCCTCACCGGACGACCGGTCGGGCGGTATGCCGGGTTCGCCGCGCAGGAACCCTGCAGACGAAAAAGGCACCCGAAGGTGCCTTTCTGCTCAGAGGCCCGATCAGCGCGCCACTGCCCTGGCCCGAGCCTGGTGCAGCTTCTTGTAGCTCTCGATCAGGCGCAGGTGCTTGTCCAGCCCTTCCAGCTTCATGCTGGTCGGTGTCAGGCCGTAGAAACGCACGCTGCCGTCCAGCGAACCCAGCACCGCGTCCATGCGCTCGTTGCCGAACATGCGGCGGAAGTTGGTCTCGAAGTCGGCCATCTCCAGTTCCTCGTCCAGCTGCACTTCCAGCGCCGCATTGAGCGCCTGGTAGAACAGCCCGCGTTCGACGGTGTTGTCGTTGTACTGGAGGAACATCTCCACCAGCTCCTTGGCGTTCTCGAAACGCTTCACCGCGAGGTTGATCAGCAGCTTGAGCTCCAGGATGGTCAGCTGGCCCCAGACCGTGTTGTCGTCGAACTCGATGCCGATCAGCGTGGTGATGTCGGTGTAGTCGTCCACCTCGCAGGCTTCCAGGCGCTTGAGCAGCGATTTGAGGCGGACGATGTTCAGACTGTGCAGGTTGAGGATGTCCGCGCGGAACGCCAGGGCCTTGTTGGTGTTGTCCCAGATCAGGTCTTCCACCGGGTAGATTTCCGAGTAGCCGGGCACCAGGATGCGGCAGGCGGTGGCGCCCAGGTGCTGGTACACGGCCATGTAGACCTCCTTGCCCTGCTCTTCGAGGATACCGAAGAGGGTCCGGGCTTCCTGCGCGTTGGAGTCCTCGCCGTGGCCGGAGAAGTCCCACTCGACGAACTCGAAATCGGCCTTGGCGCTGAAGAAGCGCCACGACACCACGCCGCTGGAATCGATGAAGTGCTCGACGAAGTTGTTCGGCTCGGTCACCGCCTGGCTTTCGAAAGTCGGCCGCGGCAGGTCGTTGAGGCCCTCGAAGCTGCGGCCCTGGAGCAGCTCGGTGAGGCTGCGCTCCAGCGCCACTTCCAGGCTGGGGTGCGCGCCGAAGGAGGCGAACACGCCACCGGTGCGCGGGTTCATCAGGGTCACGCACATCACCGGGAACTCGCCGCCCAGGGACGCGTCCTTGACCAGCACCGGGAAGCCCTGTTCCTCCAGGCCCTTGATGCCGGCGACGATGCCCGGGTACTTGGCCAGCACCTCCTGCGGCACGTCCGGCAGCGCCAGCTCGCCTTCGAGGATTTCACGCTTCACCGCGCGCTCGAAGATTTCCGACAGGCACTGCACCTGAGCTTCGGCCAGGGTGTTGCCGGCGCTCATGCCGTTGGAGAGGTAGAGGTTCTCGATCAGGTTCGACGGGAAGTACACCGTCTCACCGTCGGACTGGCGCACGAACGGCAGCGAGCAGATGCCGCGCTCGGTGTTGCCCGAGTTGGTGTCGTACAGGTGCGAGCCGCGCAGTTCGCCGTCCGGGTTGTAGACCTCCAGGCAGTGCTCGTCGAGGATTTCCTCCGGCAGCGCGTCCTTGGGGCCGGGCTTGAACCAGCGCTCGTCGGGGTAATGCACAAAGGGCGCGTTGGCGATCTCCTCGCCCCAGAACTGGTCGTTGTAGAAGAAGTTGCAGTTCAGCCGCTCGATGAACTCGCCCAGCGCCGAAGCCAGCGCGCTTTCCTTGGTGGCGCCCTTGCCGTTGGTGAAGCACATCGGCGATTGCGCGTCGCGGATGTGCAGCGACCAGACGTTGGGCACGATGTTGCGCCAGGAGGCGATCTCGATCTTCATCCCCAGGCCGGCGAGGATTTCCGACATGTTGGCGATGGTCTGCTCCAGCGGCAGGTCCTTGCCCGGAATGTAGGTGGTGGTATCCGCGCTCGCACTCGGCATCAGCAGCGCCTGGGCGTCGGCGTCGAGGTTTTCCACCTCCTCGATGACGAAGTCCGGGCCGGTCTGCACCACCTTCTTCACCGTACAGCGGTCGATGGAGCGCAGGATGCCCTGGCGGTCCTTCTCGGAGATATCCGCCGGCAGCTCCACCTGGATCTTGAAGATCTGCTTGTAGCGGTTTTCCGGGTCGACGATGTTGTTCTGCGACAGGCGGATATTGTCCGTGGGGATGTCGCGGGTCTGGCAGTAGAGCTTGACGAAGTAAGCCGCGCACAGCGCCGAGGAAGCCAGGAAGTAGTCGAACGGACCGGGAGCCGAGCCATCGCCCTTGTAGCGGATGGGCTGGTCGGCAATCACCGTGAAGTCGTCGAACTTGGCTTCGAGTCGGAGGTTGTCGAGAAAATTGACCTTGATTTCCATGCGGGCATTACCAGTAGAAAGCGAACTGCCCGGCATTATCCGGACAAAAGCGCCGCGGGGATATCCCGATGTACCCGGCGCCGGTCTGGACGCCTGCCCTCATGGCAGATGCGTACTCGACGCATGGTCGAGCGCAGGCCCGTGCTTCGGGTAAGATGCGCCGCCTCCAGCGTCAGCCAACCCGTACTACAAGGAAACCACCGTGCTCACCTCCCAGGTCATCATCATCGGCGCCGGCGCCGCGGGACTGATGTGTGCCATGAGCGCCGCCGCGCGCGGTCGCCAGGTTCTGCTGATCGACCACGCCAACAAGGCCGGCAAGAAGATCCTCATGTCCGGTGGCGGGCGCTGCAACTTCACCAACCTGTACTGCGAGCCGGTCAACTTCCTCTCGCACAATCCACATTTCTGCAAGTCCGCGCTGGCGCGCTTCACCCAGTGGGACTTCATCGCTCTGGTGGCCAAGCACGGCGTGCCCTACCACGAGAAGAAGCTCGGCCAGCTGTTCTGCGATAACAAGTCCAGCGACATCCTCGGCCTGCTGCTGGACGAGTGCGACCAGGCCGGCGTCGACCTGCGCCTGGACACCTCGGTGAGCGAGATCGCCCGCCTCGACGAAGGCGGCTACCAGTTGCAGACCAGCCTCGGCCCGGCGCGTTGTGAATCCCTGGTGATCGCCACCGGCGGCCTGTCCATCCCGACCCTGGGCGCCACCGGCTTCGGCTACCAGATCGCCCGCCAGTTCGGCCACAGCGTGCTGCCGACCCGAGCCGGCCTGGTGCCTTTCACCCTTACCGATCCGCAACTCAAGGCCCTGTGCACCGAGCTGTCCGGCACCTCGGTGGAGGACTGCCGGGTCAGCTGCAACGGCCAGAGCTTCGTCGAGAACATCCTGTTCACCCACCGCGGCCTCAGCGGTCCGGCGATCCTGCAGATATCCTCCTACTGGCAGCCTGGCGACACCCTCAGCATCGACCTCCTGCCGCATATCGACCTGCCTGCCTGGCTCGCCGAGCAGCAGCGAGAGCGCCCCAACAGCGAGCTGAAGACGTTGCTGGGCGAGCTGTTCACCAAGAAGATGGCCGGCCTGCTGGCCGAACAGTGGTTCGTCTCCAAACCCATGAAGCAGTACACGCCAGGCGAGCTCAAGGCCATCGCCGAACGCCTGGGCGACTGGCAACTGGTGCCCGCCGGCACCGAGGGCTACCGCACGGCGGAAGTCACCCTAGGCGGCGTGGACACCCGCGAGGTGTCGTCCAAGACCCTGGAGTCGCTGAAATCCCCCGGCCTGTACTTCGTCGGCGAAGTGCTGGATGTCACCGGCCACCTGGGCGGCTTCAACTTCCAGTGGGCCTGGGCCTCGGGCTACGCGGCGGCGCAGTTCGTCTAGGGCTGGCGACGCATTCGACGACCGGCCGAGCGGCACGCCCGGTCGTTCCGCATCAAGTCCAGTGGCGCCACAACCCTAGACTCGGAAGCCAGGCCCGGCCAGCCCGGCACGGGCATCGCTCCCGGAGCCGCCATGCCAACGCTCGCCAGCCGCACCCTCGACACCGGCCTGGAACGCCAGGGCCGCATCGACCTTGCCTGCGCCTTCCGCTGGGCCGCACGCCTGAACCTGCACGAGGCCATCGCCAATCACTTCAGCCTGGCGTTGTCCGCCGATGGCCGGGACTTCCTGATCAACCCCTACGGCCGGCACTTCTCGCAGATGCGCGCCAGCGACCTGCTGCGCCTGCACGCAGACGACCCCGAGGCAATCAACCGCCCGGACGCACCGGATATCACCGCCTGGGCGCTGCATGGCGCACTGCACCGCAACAACCCGCAGGCACGCTGCATCCTGCATGTGCACTCGAAGTACGCCACCGCCCTCGCCTGCCTGGACGACTCACGGCTGCCGCCCATCGAGCAGAACAGCATGCGCTTCTTCGAGCGCGTGGCCATCGACAAGGGCTTCGACGGCATGGGCCTGGGCGATGAGGCCGAGCGCGTCAGCCGCCTGCTGGGCGACAAGCCGATCCTGCTGATGGGGAACCACGGCGTGCTGGTCGCGGCGCCCAGCGTGGCCCAGGCCTTCGACGACCTCTATTACTTCGAGCGCGCCTGCGAGGTCTACCTCACCGCCCTGGCCACCGGCCGCCCGCTGCGCATCGCCAGCGACGAGGTCGCGCGCAAGACCATGCACCAGTGGCTGGAGTATCCGGGCTTCGCCGAGCGGCATTTCGCGGCGCTGCGGGAGATGTTGCTGGAGAGCGAACCGGCGTTCGTCGATTGAGATACGACGGAGCACCGGGGCTCCGTCGGGATAACCCTGCGCGCCTCAGCCCTCTCCCCCCGCCCTCTCCCTGAAGGGAGAGGGAGCTGTCCATGCCGACTGACACAATTGCTTCAACCTGCATCGGACGGTCCCCTCTCCCTTCAGGGAGAGGGTTAGGGAGAGGGAAAGCCCGGGCATGGCCTGTCCGAGAGAGGCCCTTGCTTCTAGGAATCGCGCCCCAACGGCTGGCGCATCACCGGAGCGCTATAGGTCTGGGTGCGGTCCGCACTGGGCGGGCAACCGAAATGCGCTCGATACGCGCGGGAGAAATGCTCCAGCGAACCGAAACCGGAACTCGCCGCGACCTGTGCCACGCTCAGGCGCGTCTGCTGCAGCAGGCTGTGGGCGCGGCCCAGCCTCAGGACGATGTAGTACTTGAGCGGCGACAACCCGGTGTGCTGCTTGAACTGCCGCTCCAGTTGGCGCCTGGAAAGCCCGACGCGCTCGGCGATGGCATCGCACTCCAGTGGTTCCTCCAGCGCCTGCTCCATCAGCGCGATGGCGCGGCGCACCTTGCCACCGTGGGCATGAGCGTCGCTCTGCCGGCCCTGCAACTGGTGCGCGCCGGGCTCGCGGGTTTCGCCCAGCAGCAGGTGCATGGCGATCTCCCGCGACAGGTCTGTGTCCACCCGCTGGGCGATCCAGCCCAGCATCAGGTCGAGGATGGCGCTGGCCCCGGCGCAGGTCAGGCGCTGGCGGTCGAGGGTGTAGAGCTGCGCGCGGGCCTGGACCTTCGGGTAACTCTCCCGGAAGCCCTGCAGGTTGTCCCAGTGCACCGCTGCGGGAAACCCGTCGAGCACCCCGGCGGCGGCCAGCAGTTCGGTGCCGGTCTCGATGCCCGCCAGCGTGGCGCCGAACGCCGCCTGCCGGCGCAGCCAGCTCTTCAGCAGTCGATTGCGCGCATGCTTGTGCACGTCGAAGCTGGCGATGACGAAGCAGGCATCCCAGCCCCGCTCCGGGTCGATGGCCTCGTGGACCGTGCTGGTCAGGCCGTTGCTGGCGGTGACCGGCTCGCCGTCCAGCGACAGCAACTGCCACTCGAACAGCGCCTCGCCGCCCAGCCAGTTGGCGATCGCCAGCGGCTCGACCACCGCCGCCAGCCCCAGGCCAGGGAACGACGGCAACAACAGCAGGCCCACGCGCAAAGGTTCGCGGCGGAACCGGGAAGGCGGTGCAACACTGGCCATCGACGCTCCTTAGCGCTGTTGGTGCTGCCACTGCGGATGCAGCCACACCGGGACATTGGCCGCCGGCAGCGGCGGCATTCCCCGGATCATATCGCTGGCCTTCTCGGCGATCATCACCGTCGGCGCATTGGTGTTGCCGCTGACGATGTTCGGCATGATCGACGCGTCCACCACGCGTAGCCCCTGCAGCCCGTGCACGCGCAACTGTGGATCGACTACCGCTTCGGGGTCATTGACCAGGCCCATCTTGCAGGTGCCGCTGGCGTGGTAGCCGGTCTCGGTCACCCGGCGCGCCCAGGCGTCCAGCTCGGCGTCGCTGTATGCCAGCGGGCCGGGCGTCAGCTCTTCGCCGGCCAGGCCGCGCATCGACGGCTGGCGCATCAATTCGCGCACCAGCCTCGCGCCGGCTCGCATGTCAGCGCGGTCCCGTTCGGTCTGCAGGTAATTGAAGAGAATGCGTGGCGCCTGCCGTGCCTCGGCGCTGCGCAGGGTCACGCTGCCTAGACTCGTGGGGCGCATCAGGTCGATGTGCACTTGGAAGGCATGCTCCGGCACCGGCGCCACGCTGCCCGGCTGCACCGCCAGCGGCATGAAGGTCAGTTGCAGATCCGGATGCTCGACTCCAGCGCGGGAGCGGATGAAGGCGCCGGCCTCGAAATGGTTGCTCGCTGCCAGCCCGTCATGGCTGGCGAACCAGCGGGCGCCGATCCACCACTTGCCCGGCATGCGGGTCCAGGGATAGATCGACACCGGCGCCTTGCAGCGGAACTGCACGACGCTGTCCGGATGGTCGTTGAGCCGGCGGCCGACGCCGGGTAGATCATGCTTCACTGCGATGCCCAATTGGCGCAGCTCATCCGCCGGGCCGATGCCCGAGAGCAACAGCAGATGCGGCGAATTGATCGCCCCCGCGGTCAGCAGCACTTCGCGGCTTGCGCGGGCGGTCAGTGCCTGGCCGTTCTGTTCGTACTCCACGCCCACGGCACGCTCACCCTCGAAGAGCACACGCAGCGCCAGCGCCCCGGTGGCGACAGTGACATTGCCGCGCCCCAGCGCCTCGCTCAGGTACCCGCGTGATGTGCTCCAGCGCCGCCCCTGACGCGTGGTGCGGTCCACCGGGCCGAAGCCCTCCTGGCGATGACCGTTGAGATCGCTGCTGCGCCCGTAGCCGGCCTCCTCGCCCGCCGCGACGAAAGCCGCGCACAGCGGCGTGTCGATATCACCCGGAGTGACATGCAGGTGCCCCGCCGCGCCGTGGTAATCGTCGGCGCCATTGGCGTGGTTCTCCGAACGAATGAAATACGGCAGCACATGCTGGTAGTCCCACCCCGCGCAGCCTTGCGCGGCCCAGCCGTCATAATCGCGGGCGTGGCCACGGATGTAGACCATGCCATTGATCGAGGACGACCCGCCCAGCGTACGCCCGCGCGGCGTGGCGATCCGCCGGCCATCCAGATACGGCTCCGGCTCGCTGCTGTAGCTCCAGTTGTAACGTGTACCACCGACCACGATGCCCACCGCCGAGGGCATGTCGATGGTCCAGCTCCTGTCCGCCGGGCCCGCCTCCAGCATGAGGATGCGCACGGCCGGATCGGCGCCCAGGCGGTTGGCCAGGACACAGCCGGCCGAGCCCGCGCCGACGATGACGTAGTCGTAGTCCATGGCCATTCCTCAGCGCTGCGCGCCGTGGATGCCCTGGAACACCAGGCGGTGGAAGTGGTGCACCAGGTGCTCGCTCTCGTTGCTGCGCTCGGCGTCGATCATGTAGCGGCCCTGGTCGTAGCCCATGGAGTGCAGGCCCTTCTGCACGCTGATGTTCAGGGAGATGTCCTCGGGTCCCAGCTCCTCGTTCATCCAGCGCATGCAGGCCTTGCTCACCTCGGCGGTCTGCTCGTTCGCCGAGTAGTAGCCAAAGCGCAGCAGCGAACGCTCGGCGTCCAGCGGAATCATGATGAAGGTGCCGAGGAACTCGGAAAACGGGAAGGTGTAGAAGGTGTTGTTCGGCCACAGGCCGATGTTGAAGAAGCACTCGTCGGGGTTCAGGTCGCTGCGCAGTTTCACGCCGTAGGCTTCGCCGGCCTCAAGATTCGCCGGGGCGATGTAGGTCCACCAGTTGTCGCGCTTGGTCAGTCGGTAGCCCTTGAAGTCGATCAGCTTGGCGAGGTCGATGTGGCACGGCCCGGAGAGCTTGAAGTGATAGCCCTCGATGGAGTTGTCCATGATCACCTTCCAGTTGGCCGGGACGATCACGTCCGCCTCCTCGATCAGGCGCATGTCGGCGAGGTTCGGGAACACCCGGTGCATCTCCTCGTCGGCGCCAGGGAACAGCTCGGCCAGCGACGGTGCGTTCGGGTCGAGGTTGAAGTAGAGGAAGCCGCCCAGTTCCTCCAGGCGCACCTGCGGGATGGCGAATTCTTCCTTGTCGAAGTTCTTGATGCGCTCGCAGCGCGGCGCACTGCGCAGCGCGCCGTCCATCTCGTAGCACCAGGAGTGGTAGGCGCAGCGCACGATGCCGCCGGTGTTGCCGCGACGCTCCTCCAGCAGGCGGTTGCCGCGGTGTTGGCAGACGTTGTGGAAGGCGCGGATGTTCCCACTGCGGCTGCGGGCGATGACGATGCTCTGGTCGAACAGGTCGCAGACCACGTACTGCCCAACCTCCGCGAACTCGCTCAGGTGCCCGGCGACGTGCCAGGAGCGCAGGAAGATATTGTCGCGTTCGGCCTTGAACAGCGCCTCGTCGAAGAAATAGCGCGACGGCAGGGTGAAGGCCTGCTCCGGGTCCTGGCGGTCCCAGCCGTCGATGGAAGTACGCAGTTTCAGGCTCTCGATGGACGACATGTTCGACTCTCCTCGGCTTCTTCTGGCGTGGCCGGCTCATGGTCCGGCGGCTCGGTTCGAGGACAAATCTAGGGGCACGCCTGCGGCGGCTCTTGATGAAAAACGACAAGTTTTCCGTCAGACGCATCAAGACCGGTTCGCCTGAAGACTCCCCATTGGCAGCAAACGAACGACGGCTGTCCGGATTCACTCCCTCGCTCTCGTTGTCCGCACAAGGCCGTGGATTTCCAATGGAACCGACCGCGACGCAGCCCGCGACGCACCCTGGAAACCCTGCCCCGGAGCCCGCCATGAGCCTCGATCTGAACGGTGTCAAAGTCCCTGACAGCAGTCTCGCCAATGCCATCACCGAGATGGTCCGCGACAACGCCACCCCGCTGCTGTTCCACCACTCATCCCGCGTCTATTACTGGGGCGCGCTGACCGGCGCGCGCAAGAAACTGAAGTTCGATGCCGAGCTGCTCTACGCCGGCGCGATGTTCCACGACATGGGCCTGATGCCGCGCTATTGCAGCCAGTGCGAACGCTTCGAAGTGGACGGCGCCGACTGCGCGGCGCAGTTCCTGCGCAGCCATGGCATCGCCGAAAGTGATATCGACACCGTGTGGACCGCCATAGCCCTGCATACCACGCCGGGCATTCCGCAGCACATGAAGCCGGAGATCGCCCTGGTCACCGCCGGCGTGGAAATGGACGTACTGGGCATCGCCTACGACCAGTTCCCCGACGCCCAGCGTGACGCAGTGGTCGCCGCCCACCCCCGCGGCGGGCAGTTCAAGCAGGACATCCTGCAAACCTTCTACGACGGCATCAAAGCCAAGCCGGAAACCACCTTCGGCAACGTCAAGGCCGACGTGCTGGCCATGAAGGATGCGGACTTCGTGCGCGGCAACTTCTGCGAAGTGATCCTGAATTCCGACTGGGCCAGCTAGGGCTTCGCCTCCAGGGGCGTGCCCAGCACACCGGGCTCGCCCAGCAGCTGCGTCAGCCACTGCATGAACGCCCGTACCCGCTGCGGCAGGCGACGATGAGCGTAGAGCAGGGAGATTTCCATGGGTGGCAACGGAATGTGCCCCAGCACTTGCACCAGACGCCCCGCCTCCAGGTCATCCAGCACGCCATGAATGGGCACCTGGATGATCCCCAGCCCACCCATCGCCGCGCTTTCGTAAGCCTCGGCGTTGTTCACCGACAGCGCTCCGCCCATCGGTATGTAGCGCACCTCGCCCTGATGCAGGTACTCGAAGCCCGGCGGCCGCGCGCCCAGCACCGTCACGTAGTGGATCAGTTGGTGCCCCGCCAGGTCGTCCAGCGACTGCGGCACGCCGCGCTCGGCAAGGTAGGACAGACTGGCGCAGGTCACCTGCGGGAACTGCCCGAGGGTGCGCGCCACCACCGACGGATCGTTCACCGCACCGACCCGCACCACGCAATCGAAGCCCTCGCGCACCAGGTCGACACGGCGGTCGGTGCAGCTCACCTCCAGCTCCAGCGCCGGGTGCCGCGCGAGGAACTCGCCGAGGCGCGGCATTACCAGCTTGCGCGCCATCACCGTCGGCATGTCCACCCGCAGACGGCCCCCGAGGGCTTCGTCGTCCTGGCGGAACAGGCCCTGCAACTCGTCCAGCTGGGCCAGCATGTCCTTGCTGCGCTCGTAGAGCACCAGCCCGTCCTGGGTTGCGGTGACGCGCCGGGTGGTGCGTTGCAGCAGGCGCGTGCCCAGCAGCTCCTCCAGCGCCTGCACGTGCTCGGAGACGGTGGAGCGCGGCAGGCCGAGTTGCTCGCCAGCCTGGGTGAAGCTGGCCAGTTCGGTAACGCGGACGAAGGTACGCAGGAGGTCGGGGCGGATCATGGGCAGGCCTGTTGTTCGCGGATCATTGTTCGTTCATGCCGACCAGTATTTCCGATTCCCGCCGGTTTATCACCATTCAATCGAACAATAAGCTATCCCTCAACCCCACCCGCCAGCTACCGCAAACAAGGAGCTTCGCCATGACCCGCAAGATCGCTCTCATCACCGGCGCCAGCCGTGGCCTTGGCCGCAACGCCGCCCTGCACCTCGCCGCCGCAGGCGTCGACATCATCGGCACCTACCGCAGCCAGGCCGACGAAGCCCAGGCCGTCGCCGCCGAGATCGAACAGCACGGCGGCCGCGCCGTGATGCTGCACCTGGACGTGGCGGAGAGTGCCAGCTTTACCGCCTTTGCCGAGCAGATCCGCGCCACCCTGGGCGAGGCGTTTGGCCGTCAGAACTTCGACTTCCTGGTGAACAACGCCGGCATCGGCCTCTACGCCAGCTTCGCCGAGACCAGCGAGGAGATGTTCGACCAGCTGATGAACATCCAGCTCAAGGGCCCGTTCTTCCTGACCCAGAAGCTGCTGCCACTGATCGCCGATGGCGGCCGCATCCTCAATGTCTCCAGCGGCCTGACGCGTTTCTCCCTGCCCGGCTACGCCGCCTACGCGACCATGAAGGGGGCGATGGAGACCCTGACCAAGTACCAGGCCAAGGAACTCGGCGCTCGCGGCATCGCGGTGAACATCCTCGCCCCCGGCGCCATCGAGACCGACTTCGGTGGCGGCGTGGTGCGCGACAACGCCCAACTGAACCAGCAGATTGCCAGCAACACCGCCCTGGGCCGCGTCGGCCTGCCGGACGATATCGGCGCGGTGATTGCCGCCCTGCTCTCCGATGGCGGCCGCTGGATCAACGGCCAGCGCGTGGAGGCGTCTGGCGGCATGTTCCTCTGATCCGGACGACAGCATGATCATGGGAGCGGAATTCGTCCGCGATGGGGTCCGCAACGCGCCGGACCCCATCGCGCAAAGAGTCCGTTCCTGCCCCGTCCGACCGCCTAGGCTGCGGACTTTCTCGATATACGCAATAAACATTTACCGCGAAAATTCCTGCAACATTCTGTTACGGCCTCTAGTCTAAAAACGCGCGTGGAGAAGACGAATCGCAGATTCCGCCTGGGCGAAGGACCCGTTCAGCCGATCTGCACAGCGCCCCGATGGGACGACTTCGCACCCTCGCTCCGCTCATCCGGCACCTGCCGCGAGCGCAGATCACCGTGAACTGACCTGGCACTACCCGTTCCTGCCACCTCGATAACGGGCGGACGGGTGCTGCCTCAGGAGCCGAAATGACCGAACACTCCAAGGGCTTCACCCGGCGCCAGCTGCTGAAGTCCTCCGCCGCTTCCCTGGCCGTCGGCGCAGCCGCCAGCAGCCAGGCCGCCACCGTGATCGGCACGCCGAAATGGCTGCCCTTCGACCACAACGGCCCGCTGCACTACGACAGCCCCGGCTGGCAGTTCTTCACCGCCGAGGAAGCCACCGAGGTGGAGGCCATTGTCGAGCAACTGATTCCCGCCGATGACCTGAGCGTCAGCGGCAAGGACGCCGGTTGCGCGGTGTTCATCGACCGCCAGCTGGTGAGCGATTACGGCGACTTCGGCCGCCTGTACATGACCGGGCCCTTCACGCCGGGCACCCCCGCGCAGGCCGACCAGTCGCCACTGGTGCCGCGCGAGCGCTATCGCATCGGCCTGGCCGCACTGGGCAAGTACTGCCAGGGCAAGTTCCAGAAGCCGTTCAGCGCCCTGCCCGGCGAACAGCGCGACCAGGTGCTGACCGACCTGGAAAAAGGCGCCATCACCCTCGACGGCATCGACGCCAGGGCGTTCTTCCAGCAGGTGCTGGACAACACCATGGAAGGCTTCTTCGCCGACCCCATCTATGGCGGCAATCGCGACATGGTGTCGTGGAAGATGCTCGGCTTCCCCGGCGCGCGCTACGACTACCGCGACTACATCGGCCTGCACAACCAGAAGCTGAATCTCGTGCCGCTCTCCATCGTCGGCAGCTCCGCCTGGACCAAGAAGGGTTAACAACGCCATGGCCAAGAAACTACCTTCCACCGACGTCGTGGTTGTCGGGCTCGGCTGGGCGGGTTCCATCATCGCCCACGAACTGGCCGACGCCGGCCTCGATGTGATCGGCTTCGAACGCGGCCCCTGGCGCGACACCGCCAGCGACTTCAACCTCGCCTCGGCCGCCGACGAACTGCGCTACAACCGCCGCCAGGAGCTGATGCTGCGCACCCGGCAGAACACCTGCACGATGCGCAACAAGGAGTCGGAAACCGCCCTGCCGATGCGCGTCTGGGGTTCGTTCCACCCCGGCAACGGCACCGGCGGCGCAGGCAACCACTGGGCCGGCATCACCTTCCGCTTCCAGCCCGAGGAATTCCGCCTGGCCAGCCACCTGAAGGAGCGCTACGGCAAGGAAGTGCCCGCCGAGCTGACCCTGCAGGACTGGGGCACCACCTGGGAGGAAATGGAGCCGCATTACGACGCCTTCGAGCGGCTCGCCGGCGTTTCCGGCAAGGCCGGCAATCTGGGCGGGCAGATAGTCGAAGGCGGCAACCCTTTCGAGGGCGCGCGCTCGCGCGAGTATCCCAACCCGCCCACCGCGCAGACCTACGCCCCGACGCTGTTCGCCGAAGCGGCGCGCAACCTGGGCTACAAACCCTTCCCGGTGCCCTCGGCACTGGCCTCCCAGGGCTACACCAACCAGTTGGGCGTGACCATGGGGCCCTGCACCTTCTGCGGTTTCTGCACCAACTACGGCTGCGCCAACTATTCCAAGGCCAGCGCCATCGTCAACGTCCTGCCGGCGCTGATCCGCAAACCCAACTTCACCGCCAGGACCAACTCCGAAGTGCTCAAGGTGACCATGGACAGCAGCGGTTCCCGTGCCACCGGTATCGTCTACGTCGACTCCAGCGGAGAGGAATGGGAACAGCCGGCGGACATCGTGGTGGTCGCCGCGTTCATCTTCGAGAACGTGCGGCTGATGCTGCTTTCGGGCGTCGGCGAACCCTACAACCCGATCGCCAATACCGGCACCACCGGGCGCAACTTCGCCTACCAGACGGCCAACAGCGTCAAGCTGTTCTTCAAGGACAAGAACTTCAATCCCTTCATCGGTGGCGGCGCCATCGGCATGGGCATCGACGAGTTCAACAACGACAACTTCGACCACTCCGGCCTGGGTTTCGTCGGCGGCGGCAGCACCCGAGTGACCCCGATCGGCGCCGCCCCCATCGACTCGCGGCCGGTTCCGCCCGGCACGCCTGCCTGGGGCTCCCAATGGAAGAAAGCCACTGTAGAGAGCTACCTGAGCAACATGTCCATCGGCTGTGAGGCCAGCAGCTACACCACGCGCAGCAACTACCTGTCGCTGGACCCCAACTACAACGACCCCCACGGTCGACCGCTGCTGCGCATCACCTTCGACTTCCCGGAAAACGACCTGCGGATGGCGCAGTACTGCACCGACAAGGTGGCAGAGATCGCCCGCAGCATGAACCCGCAGCAGATAGTCCCGGCTCCGCGCAAGGGCCCCTGGTCGAATACCTCTTACCAGTCTTCGCACATCGTCGGCGGCTTCATCATGGGCGCCGATCCGAAGAACAGTTCGGTGAACAAGCACCTGCAGGTCTGGGGCGTGCCCAACCTGTTCGTGGTGGGCTCCTCGGCCTTCCCGCAGAACCCCGGCTACAACCCTACCGGCACTGTCGGCGCACTGGCCTTCAAGGCCGCCGATGCGATCCGCAGGCTATACCTTAAACGCCCCGGGGAGATGATCAGCGCATGAAGACTCTCCTTCGCATCGGCACCCTCGCCCTGCTGGGCCTGAACCTGCAGCAAGCCAGTGCAGGAACGGGCGCGGACTCCTACAACCTGGTGGAAAAGGGTCGCTATCTCGCCGTCGTCGGCGACTGCACCGCCTGCCACACCCTGCCCGGCGGCGCGCCGTTCGCCGGCGGCGTGGCCATCGAGACACCGTTCGGCAAACTGGTCGGTGCCAACATCACCCCGGACCCGGACACCGGCCTGGGACGCTGGAGCTTCGAGGACTTCCAGGCAGTAATGTCCACCGGTCACAGTCGCGGCGGCAAACGCCTGTACGGCGCCATGCCGTTCACCGCGTACACCAAGGTGCACCGCGAGGACAACCGGGCGCTCTGGGCCTACCTGCAGACCTTGCAGCCGGTGCACAACCCGGTGGAAACCAACCCGTTGCCCTTCCCCTTCAGCGTGCGCACCAGCCTGATCGGCTGGAACTGGCTGAACTTCACCCAGGGCGAGTTCGTTCCCAAGCCAGACAAGTCGGCACAATGGAACCGTGGTGCGTACCTGGTGGAGGGGCTCGGCCATTGCGGCACCTGCCACACACCGAAGAACCTGCTCGGCGGTGACGACAACAAGCGCTTCCTCGCCGGCGCCAACCTGCAGGGCTGGGTCGCCCCGGACATCACCGCCAACCCGCACAGCGGCATCGGCCAGTGGAGCACCCAGGACCTGGTGCAGTACCTGAAAACCGGCGCCAACCGCTTCGACATCGCCTCCGGCCCGATGGCCGAAGCGGTGGAGAACTCCACCCAGCACTGGAGCGACGAAGACCTGATGGCGGTCGCCGTGTATCTCAAGGATGGCGTCCCCGGCAAGCCCGCTCCCCCACCCGTGGCGGCGGACGACGCCGCCATGGTGGCAGGCAAGGCGATCTACGCGGACCGCTGCTCCGCCTGCCATGTGAGCAACGGCCAGGGCGTGAAGAACCTGTTCCCGACCCTGGCCGCCGCCCCCCTGGTCAACAACGACGACCCCACCTCGCTGATCCGCGTGGTGCTGGCCGGCAGCCGCGCCGGAAGCACCGACGCCGCCCCGACGGCGCCGGCCATGCCCTCGTTCGCCTGGAACCTCGACGACGACAAGGTCGCCAAGGTGCTGACCTACGTGCGCAACACCTGGGGCAACGCGGCGACACCGGTGACCGCCAGCCAGGTGGCGGACCTACGCAAGGAACTGGCTGAGTAAGGTGCAATGAGCGTGGGAGCGGACTCCTTCCGCGATGGTCTCCGCGCGACGCGGACCTATCGCGGACGACGCCCGCTCCTACGTATCCTGCTATTTCGTACCCTGCAGGAGCGGGCCCGCGAACCCCTCCCCGGCTTCGCGCAACCCGGCGCTCCCCGCTCCCGCGAACGCCCGGCGCCCAGGCGTGGTGATTACTTCAGCCGACGCTCGGCGGCGATCTCCGGCAGATCGGTGCGGCGCAGATAGGTGAGCAACGCCTCGTTGAGGTTCAGCCTGTCGTGGATATTCTGCTCGGCGAGGATCTGCAGGCACTCTCTGCTCAAGGTCATCACCTCGCCGCTCCTGGGCGCCCAGACGAACTCGCACGCCGGACGGATACTGTCCTCGGCCACGTCCATGCCGAAGGAATCCTCGCTGAAGCGCACGATGTACTTGCCGGTCTTGAGATTGAAGCCGACGAAGCCGGACAGGCCCTCGGCGGCGTTGCAGATATCGCTGGAAGTGATGGCCATGATGGTGCCCCCTGGATTTCTTCTGTTATGGATTCGCACGCAGGAGGTTCCCGCTTCTGGGAGCAGGTGAACGGGGAATTCTGACAGCCTTCCCCAAGCCTGCTCAGGGGCCGGTTGTCGCACCCGCCACTGTTGCCTGCCCAACACCTGGCCAGCAGCATTGCTCCCGGCAAAACACCGGCGGCTGTCCCGGCGAACCGGCAAGCTGCTGATCAGGCTGGAGTTTCCTCGCGTGGCACGGCTTTCGCTCTGTTCACCTTGCGGCACCTTCGCCGCCGTGCAGCAACGAGGAGCCGAGCCATGAGCCAGCAACCGATCCGTTTCGCCTACTGGGTCCCCAACGTCAGTGGCGGCCTGGTGGTCAGCAAGATCGAACAGCGCACCCACTGGGACATCGACTACAACCGCGAACTGGCGCGCATCGCCGAGAACGCAGGATTCGACTACGCGCTGACACAGATTCGCTTCACCGCCGGTTACGGCGCCGAGAACCAGCATGAGTCCGTCGCCTTCAGCCACGCGCTGCTGGGCGCCACCGAAAAGCTCAAGGTGATCGCCGCTATCCTCCCCGGGCCCTGGACGCCCTCACTGGCCGCCAAGCAACTGGCGACCATCGACCAGCTCACCGCCGGCCGCATCGCCGTGAACATCGTGAGCGGCTGGTTCAAGGGCGAGTTCCAGGCCATCGGCGAACCCTGGCTGGAGCACGACGAGCGCTACCGTCGCTCCGAGGAATTCATCCGCGCCCTGAAGGGCATCTGGACCCAGGACAACTTCACCTTCAAGGGTGACTTCTACCGCTTCCACGACTACAACCTGAAACCCAAACCCATCCAGCGCCCGCACCCGGAAATCTTCCAGGGCGGCAGCTCCCGGGCCGCGCGCGACATGGCCTCGCGGGTATCCGACTGGTACTTCACCAACGGCAACAGCGTGGAAGGCATCAAGGCTCAGGTGGACGACATCCGCGAGAAGGCCGCCGCCAACGGTCATTCGGTGAAAATCGGGGTCAACGCCTTCGTCATCGCCCGCGACACTGAGGAAGAGGCCCGCGCGGTGCTCGCCGAAATCATCGACAAGGCCGACCCGGAAGCAGTGAACGCCTTCGGCCACGCGGCGAAACAGGCCGGCGCCGCCTCGCCCGAAGGCGAAGGCAACTGGGCGAAATCCACCTTCGAGGACCTGGTGCAGTACAACGACGGGTTCAAGACCAACCTGATCGGCACGCCGCAACAGATCGCCGAACGCATCGTCGCGCTAAAGGCAGTCGGTGTGGATCTGGTGCTGGCGGGCTTCCTGCATTTCCAGGAAGAGGTGCGCTACTTCGGCGAGAAGGTACTGCCGCTGGTGAAGGAGCTGGAGCAGAAGAAGGCGCGGCGGACCGAGGCCGCCTGAAGCCTCGGGAGAACGCTCTCAGGCGCCTTGCGTCAAGTGCCTGGCAATCGCCGACCGCAGCGGCGGCAGGTTCTGCGCCAGGCGCAGGCCGGCATTGCGCAGCAGACGAACCGGAGGACGCGGGTCGGTGTACATGCCGACGATCAGCCGGGTGGCCTGGTACAGCGGCCAGGTCGCCAGGCGATGGGCCATGGCGTAGCGGCGCAGCGGCCAGGAACCGCCGATATCGCCGCCCCGGCGGTGGGTCGCGAGGATTTCATTGGCCAGCCGGCGCTGGCTCTGCAGGCCGAAATTGAAGCCGTGCGCCGTCACCGGATGCATACCGACGGCGGCATCGCCGATCAGCGCGCTGCGCGGGCCGACGAAGCGGTCGGAGTAGACGCCCACCAGCGGGTAGCTGTGCCGCGGGCCGAGCAGTTCCATCCCGCCCAGGCGGCGGTCGAAGCGACGTTCCATTTCGGCGGCGAAGGCTTTCTCGTCCATCTCCAGCAGCGGCGCCATCTCGCGCTGCGGCAGGGTCAGTACCACCGAGGAGCGGTCGCCGTTGATCGGCAGCAGCGCCAGGGTCTGGCCGTAGCCGAACCATTCCCAGGCGACGTTGTGGTGCGGTTTCTCGTGGGCCATGCGGCATACCATCATGGTCTTGCCGAAGTCCTCCATGCTCGCGCCGATACCCAGCATGCGGCGGGTCTCGGAGAAGCGGCTATCGGCGGCAACCAGCAGGCGCGCATGGACGCGGCTGTCGTCATCCAGCGTCAGGTCCACGCCGTTCTGCCCGACACGCAGCGAGCGCAGTGCACGTCCGCAGACCAGCGAGACGTCCGGGCACTCGTGCACTGCATCGAACGCCGCGCGGCGGATCATCTGGTTCGACACGAAGTAGCCCAGCTGTTCGGCCCCGGCCTGTTCCGCCTCGATGCGCAGGGTGAACAGCGACGGACCGTTGAGCACCTGGGCATCGCGCAGCGGCGAGACTTCCTGCGGGTCGATCCGCGACCACATCCCCAGGCGTTGCAACTCGGCGCGTGAAGCGTGGGTCAGGGCGATCTCCCGGCCATCCTCGGCGGGTTCGGCCACGGCGGCCAGCGGCTGGCGCTCGATCAGCAGGATCGACAGGCCATTGCCCGACAACGAGCGGGCCAGGCAAAGCCCGGCGGGGCCGGCGCCGACGATGGCGATGTCCACGTGCATGGGTGACTCCTTTCGCTGGGGAGGGGCGGTCCCGGAGTCTAGGCTGGCCAGTGGCCGGTTTCGTTGCCGTGGATCAGTTGCCCGTGGCGAATACCTCCAAATAGACGGGCCTAGATCGACAACCGCACGCCCCTGTCCGGGTCGATCACCGCCGCGCCCCGGCGCTTGTTCACCACCAGTTCGCCGATCTCGATCAGCCGCGTGCGCGTGACGTTGCGGCTCAGGCCCAGCAGATTGGCAGTGTGCACCTGGTTGCAGTGGCAGAAGCGATAGGCTGCGCGCAGCAGCGCGTCTTCCACCCGTGCGTGCAGGTTGCCGCCCTGCTCCTCGAACAGGCGCTGGAAGGCCTGCTGGAGAATCTGCTCGGCGCCCAGCGATTCCAGGCGCGGCTCGTCGCTGCGCTCGATGCGCAGGTTGGACAGGTGCAGGTCTTGCGCGCGCACCACGCCGTCACGGCAGATCAGCAAAGTGTGGTGGATGACGTTTTCCAGCTCGCGGATGTTCCCCGGCCAGGAATAGCTGCGCAGCTTCTGCGCCGCCTCGGCGCTCAGCTGGCTCTGCCCGTAGCCCAGGCGACGGCTGTATTCGGCGATGAAATGGCGGGTCAGCGGGAGGATGTCGCCGGGCCGCTCGCGCAGCGGCGAGAGCTCCAGGCTGACCACGTTGAGCCGGTAGTAGAGGTCCTCGCGGAAGTGCCCGGCGTTGATCGCCTTCTCCAGCTGCACGTTGGTGGCCGCCAGCACCCGCACGTTGATCGGGATGCTCTTGCGCGAGCCCAGGCGCACCACTTCGCGTTCCTGCAGCACGCGCAGCAGTTTCACTTGGATCGGCATCGGCAAGTCACCGATCTCGTCGAGGAACAGGGTGCCTCCATCGGCTTCCTCGAACCAGCCGGCCTTCGCCGCCAGCGCACCGGTGAAGGCGCCTTTCTCGTGGCCGAACAGCTCGGCCTCCACCAGGGATTCGGAGAAGGCGCCGCAGTTCACCGCCACGAACGGACCGCCCCGTCGCACGCTGAGATTATGGATGTGCCGCGCCACCAATTCCTTGCCGGTGCCGGTTTCGCCAATGATCAGAACGCTGGCCTCGCTGGGCGCGACCTGTTGCAGGTGGTCGAGCAATGCCTGGGATTTCGGGTCTTCGAAAACCTGGGCCGTGGCGCGGATGGAAGTCGCCAGCGCGGGGGACTTGGGCAGGGTCAGCAGACCCTCGGGTGTGGTCGCATTCATGAGTAGAAAGTCGGTTGCGGGAGTTGCTGGTTCAGCGCCCAGTCACCCAGCTCGCGGACCTTGTAGTCCACCGGGTCGTGCAGGGTCTGGGTGCGCAGGTTGCGCCAGTAGCGGTCGATGCGCAGTGCGGCATGGGTGGAACGTGCGCCGGTGACCTCGAACAGGCGGTTGCAGATTTCCAGGCCGTTGCGCGTGGCCGCGACCTTGGCGGTGGCGATGGCCACGGCCAGCCGGCCACGCTCCTCGGCGTCCAGCGCGGCGCCCTTGCCCCAGGCCTCGTCGAGCAGTTGCGCGGCACGGCGCACCAGCAGGCGGGTGCTTTCCAGGCCGACCCAGAACTCGCCGTAATGGGCAAGCACGTAAGGGTCTTCGCTGACCGTGGCGGCGTTGGAGCGGAACCACGGGCGAGCTTCCTTGAGCGTGTACTGCCGCGCCTCTTCGAACGCACCTTCAGCTATGCCAAGGAACACATGGGTGAAGATCAGTTGCGCGATCAGCGGGCGCAGGCAGGCGAACGGCGTGCTCAGCGGGCCAGGATCGAGCAGCAGCTCGCTCTCCTCCACGCGCACGCGCTCGAAGGTGGCGCTGCCGCTGTCGGTCTGGCGCTGGCCCATGTTGTCCCAGTCGTGGGCGAGGCTGATGCCGCTGCGCGCGGTGGGAATGGCGGCGATCAGCAGCTTGCCGCCCTCGCCGTCCAGCGCCGAGGCGATGAGCATTTCCGAATCCAGCGCGCCGGAGCAGAAGCTCTTGCGCCCGGAGAACTCGCGCCAGCCGGCGAAGCTGCGCGATACGGTGCGGGTGTCCAGCGGGTTCAGGGCGTTACCCCAGAACCATTGGTTGCGCGCGGTCAGCTCGAACCACGGCTGCCACTGCTCGGGTCGCGAGAACAGGCGCACGGTGGCCAGCATCAGGTGCTGGAAGCCGAACACATGGGCAATGGAGCTATCGACCACGGCGAACTGGCGGACGATGTCCAGCGTGGTGCTCCAGTCGGCGCCCAGGCCGCCGTATTCGCTGGGGATGATCAGCGACAACAGGCCGCTCTGGCGCAGCGCGTCGCGCTCGGCTTTCGGCGTGCCGCCGCGGATGTCGCGTTCGGCGGCGGTTTCGGCGAAACCGCCGGCCAGTCGTTGAGCTATTTGCCCAGGTGTCTGTGCGTCGAGACGCGTCTTGGCGTTCACGCTCGCTTCCTCTTTGTTCGATTGAATGCGTACCGGGCTCCTGCCCGGCACGTCATGGGTGGGGCTCAGCCGGCCTTGCGTCCGGGCAGCACATCGTTGGCGATCATTTCGCCGAAGGGCCCGGTCAGGTTGGTCACGCCGCGCCCGGCGAGGCTCGCATAGGGTTCGGGTAGCAACGGGAAGACCAGCTCGGCGAAGCGATACGCCTCTTCCAGGTGCGGGTAGCCGGAGAAGATGAAGCTGTCGATCCCCAGGTCCGCGTACTCCTTGATGCGCTCGGCGACCTGCTGCGGGTCGCCCACCAGCGCGGTGCCGGCACCGCCGCGCACCAGGCCGACGCCGGCCCAGAGATTGGGGTAGATCTCCAGCTGGTCACGCCGGCCGCCGTGCAGCGCGGCCATGCGCCGCTGGCCTTCGGAATCGAAGCGGGCGAAGGACTTCTGCGCGTTGGCGATGGTCTCGTCGGAGATGTTGGCGATCAGCTTGTCGGCCGCCTGCCAGGCTTCCTCGGCGGTTTCGCGGACGATCACGTGCAGGCGGATGCCGAACTTCACGCTGCGCCCCTGCTTCGCCGCCTTCTCGCGCACGTCGGCGATCTTCTGCGCGACCGCCTGTGGCGGTTCGCCCCAGGTCAGGTAGACGTCCACCTGCTCGGCGGCGAGGTCGTGGGCCTCCGCGGAAGAGCCGCCGAAGTACAGCGGCGGATACGGCTTCTGGATCGGCGGATAGAGCGCCTTGGCGTTCTCCACCTGCAGGTGCTTGCCGGCGAAGTCCACGGACTCGCCCTGCAGTACGCGGCGCCAGATGCGCAGGAACTCGTCGGTGACTTCATAGCGCTCGGCATGGCTGAGGTGGATGCCGTCGCCACGGTTTTCATCCGGATCGCCACCGGTGACCACGTTGATCAGCAGGCGTCCGCCGGACAGGCGATCCAGGGTCGCGGCCATGCGCGCGGAGACGGTCGGCGAGATGATTCCCGGACGAATCGCCACCAGGTAGCGCAGGCGCTCGGTGAGGGGCGCCAGGGCCGAGGCGACCACCCAGGAATCTTCGCAGGAACGACCGGTGGGAATCAGCACCCCGTAGTAGCCGAGGGAATCGGCGGCCTGGGCGATCTGCTTGAGATACGGCAGCGATACCGGGCGCGCGCCCTCGCTGGTGCCGAGGAAGTGGCCGTCGCCGTGAGTGGGCAGGAACCAGAACACGTTCATCGAGGGCTCCTCAGGCGGTCTTGCGCAGTTGCGGACGGGCGAACAGCGGCGCGGCGCGCTCGGCGGCCAGCTGGATGCGCGCGCGCAGGGTGTCGCTGGTGATCTGGTAGTTGGCGAAGTCCGCCTCGCTGGCGTACACGCCGATGGGCAGCGTGATCGACTGGAAGAAGCTGAACAGCGGGCGCAACTGGTGGTCGAGGACCAGCGCGTGGCGCTCGCTGCCACCGGTGGCGGCGAGCAGCACCGGGGTGTCGATCAGGGCGTTCATGTCCACCAGGTCGAACAGGTGCTTGAGCAGGCCCGGATAAGAACCGCGGTAGACCGGCGAGGCGACGACCAGCAGGTCGGCGGTCTCGATCTCGCGCAAGGTGGCTTCCAGCTCGGCGGAGAGCTCCTGGCGGGACAGCGCGGCACCCAGCGGGCGGGCGATGTCAGCCAATTCGATGACTTGGGCTTCTACCGGGAGCTGCTCGCCGAGGGCGTCGAGCACGGCCTGGGTAAGCACCAGGGTGCGCGAGGGGCGATAGGTGCCGCCGGAGACGGCGACCACTTTGATGGGGCTGGTCATGGGTTTTCCCTGTTGACTGTTGCGCTAGGTACAGAAGCCTTGAGCAAGGGCCGTACCAACAGGGAAATGTGCGGTTTCAGGGCACTTGAGCGGAGAGCCGGGGGTGACTCATGTCACTCAGGCAACAGCGCTGCTGATCGACTGTTGCCTGAGCAACAGCCGGCACTCAATGCACGGCCAGCTCACGCAGGCCGTGGGATATATCCAGGCCCTCCAGTTCAGCCACGTATTCATCCTTGCTGAGCAGGCCGATACAGGGCGTGGCGCCACGCTGGCGAAGTTCCCCGGCGGCCAGCTTGCGGGCCAGTGCCACCGCCGCCATGCAGGGGATATTCGGGCCATGGTCGCGCTGCGCAAGTATTTCCCAACACAGCAGCAGTGGCTTGCCTTCGCCGTCAAGGCCTTGCAGCTGGACGAACATGCCACTGCGGCCATCGCCCAGCGGCTCCATGGCCACGGCCATGCGATGCAGGCCTGCGCCCAGTCGTGCGGCATCCTTCACCAGGCCGGCGCGCACCAGCCAGGACAGGCCCCAGGTACCGAACTGGGTGAGCCGCAGCCCCAGGCCGGCGGAGAAACGTACGTCCTGCACGCCGGCATAGCGCTGCGGGAAGAGATCCAGGTCCGGCACATCGCAATGGGCCAGCCAGCGTTTGCCCAGGGGGGCGGGAAAGCGGTGGCGATTGAGCCCCTGCCAGCCGTGCACGTCCTGCCAGCGTCCCTGCCGCCACTGCCGCAACGGCTTGCCGCAGTAACCGAGCACTGCGGACACTGTGGCCTCCCCGGGAATCTTTGCCGAGGAGCTGATGCCATGGTGGATGCTGTCCAGCCGCTGGAAGCGTGGCAGCAGTTCGTCGATCACCGAGGCGGCCAGCGCAGGCACCGAACTGGCGCCGCTGCAGACCAGCACGCCGGCACTGCGCGCGGCGCGGTCGAGTTCGTGGATGCCGCAGACGAACTGGCGCGCGTCCGCCAGGTCGACGTAATGGGCGCGGGCGCCGATGGCGGCACGGGCGACGCGGTAATCCTGCCCCTGGAAGGGACCGGCGGTGGAAATCACCAGGTCCACCTTCAGCTCGTTGAGGCGGCCGGCCAGGGTCGGCTGGTTCATATCCAGGCACACCGCCTCGCCGCCCACCTGCGCGGCCAGCTCATTGGCGCGGCGCTGGTCGCGTCCGCCCACCAGGACGCGGATTCCTTCGATACCGCTCAGACGCCGTACGATCAGGCTGCCGAAGTTGCCGTAGCCCCCGAGCACCAGCACGCGAAATTTTCGTTCCATTCCCACTGACCCTGCTACTCCCTGAGTACTGGCGGCTGCGCCAGCTCATTCATCCTGGTTTTGCACCCTCGTGACGGGGCAGATTGTCCTCCAGCGGCCACCAGCTGGCGCGGGACGCGACGTAATAATGTGCTTCGAGCTTTGTCCGTACCGGCTCGTCCAGGGTTCCCGCACGCACCCGCAAAGTCTCCGGCAGGGCATCGCGGGCGCTGTAGATCGGCGAGCCGCAGGTGCGGCAGAACACGCGCTTCTTATCGGCGGTAGCGCGATACTCGCCCAGCTGCGACTCGCCGCCGAGCAGGCGGAAGGCCGCGCGGTCCACGGGAATGTTGGTGGCGAACGGCCCGCCCTGGGCCTTGCGGCACTGGCTGCAATGGCAGACCTGGACAGGCGCCAGTTCGCCATCGATCTCGAAACGCACTGCGCCGCACAGACAACCGCCCGAATGCATGGCCCTGCTCCCTCGTCCCGTTTTCACGAAGTGCAGGAGTCTAGATCAGCAACGCGGGTAATCACCACCGTGCCTTCGAGCGGTTTCAACCCTCGCTGCCCCAGCCCAGCGGATAGAGCAGTTCTTCCTTGTAACCGGCCCACACCCGCACTGCAGCGGGGAAGCTTGCGTCCAGCTCGGCGTCGCCGCTGTCCACCAGCAGCGGCCGGCCTTCGAGGGTGCCGAGCTTGCGCTTGGTGGCGATCACCCGCAGCCGTTCGATGCCGATGGCGCGCAGCACCCGTGGGCTGATCTGCTGGTTGCCACGGCCGAGGACATGCCCCTGGCCGCCAATGGCCGTCACCAGCAGGAAGGCCGGGTGGCCGTGCACCAGCTCGAACAACTGCGCCTCGGTGACATCGCGGGCGATCACTTCACCGTTCTCGACCACGTCGACGCCCAGCAGCGTGGTGTCCAGGTGCAGGTCGGCAGCCAGCCCATGCAGCGTCGAACCGGGGCCGAAGACATAACGTACGTCGTCTTCCCAGCTGTCTTCCAGCCAGGCGGCGAGATCGGCCAGCACCAGCTCCTCGGTCTCCATGCCAGCCTGTTTCACATGCTGCATGAAGTGACCTTCCTCGGGCACCGTCAGTTCGGCATACCAGCGCGCAGCGACACGACCCTCGCGCAGCGCCGCTTCGTCGAGGTCGCGCACTTCGCCCTGGGTCAGGCGCACCAGGCCGCCGTCCACCAGTCGTCGTGCCAGTTCCCCGGCGGCCCGCGGGCTGATGGCATAGACGCCGGAGTGGATCTTCACCCCGGCGGGGATGCCCAGCACCGGCTGGCCTTCGCGGGCCACTTCGGCGACGTCCCGCGCGGTGCCATCGCCACCGGCGAAGAGGATCAGCGCCACGCCAGCCTCCTGCAGCGCCTGTACGGCGTGACGGGTATCCGCCGCACTGCTCTGCTCCTTTTCCAGCACGCCGACCAGGCGGTGGCCGAAGCCCATGCTCGCCAGCAGCTCGGCGCCCATGGCGCCGGGAAAAGTGAGGAACTCCAGGCGCTCGCGCACCGGCAACAGATGCTCCAGCGCCACGCGGGTGCGCTCCGCTGCCCGCGGCTGCGCGCCGCGCGCCAGGGCCAGCTCGGCCACCCCGTCACTGCCCTTGAGCGCCGTGCGGCCACCAATACCGGCCAGCGGATTGATGATCAGCCCTATGCGAATCCTGTCCATACTCAACCTCGAGGGAAACTTCTTCGAACCACCGGCGCAAGGCCGGGTCGGACCAGGGAAGCGACGGTTCCACTCACTATAACGACAAGCAGACGACCGGGGACCACGCGATTGGCATGCAATCTGCGAGGGCATTGGTCGCCTGTCTTCGGTGACGGTTCTTCGGCGCTGCCACGCGCAGCCTCTGTCACCGGGCTTTCATCTGATCTGCCTAGACTGCAACGAACCTGATGTAGAGGAGATTGGCCATGAGCCTGCAAACCCACCGTGAACCCACTCCCCGCCCCGCCCCGCGCAACCCGCAGCAGCCGGTCGGCGGCTCGATCATCGATGCCCAGGGCCGCGAGGTCCCGATCACCGAAGACATGATCCAGCGCGCCTGCCAGGAACTGGACAAGACCTGCGAGCAGCCACGCCGCTGACAGTCGGTGCGGCGGCGCGTCCGCCCTATTCCCCGACCCGGTTGGCGCCCAAGGCGGTCAGCAGGCTTTCCAGGCGCGGCGAATCACCCTGGATGTCCACCCATAGCCCGGTGATCTCGCGCCGCGGCGGGTAGTGCTTGCGCAGCGCGTCGAAGGCCGCCCGCCGGGTCTTGGTATCGCCTACCAGGCTGCGACGGAAGTTGGCGTCATCGCTGCGCGGGTCATAGACCGCACGGCAGAGCATCGCCAGTGCCCAGTCCGGGTCGCACTCTTCCTTGAGGCTCAGTTCGGCCAGCCATTGCGCGGGCAGCAGGTCGTCGAGATCGACTTCCGGCGCGCGCTGCTGCCAGGCGCAGAACGCCTCGTAGATCTGCGCGGTGCCGCGCAGCTTGCCGTCGAGGCTGTAGCCGGCAATGTGCGGCGTCGCGATGCGGCAGAGTTCGGCCAGGCGCACATTGACCTCCGGCTCGCCCTCCCAGACATCCAGCGCCACGTCGAGATTCGCGCCGGATTCCAGGTGAACGCGTAGCGCGGTGTTGTCGACCACACCGCCGCGGCTGGCATTGATCAGCCAGGTGCCGGGGCGCAGTGCCTTGAGGCGCTCGGCGTCGATCAGGTGGCGGGTCGGGTTGTCGCCGTCGCGGGTCAGCGGCGTGTGCAGGCTGATCACGTCGCACTCGCGCAGCACTTTTTCCAGGCTGCGAAAATCGCCGCCCTCGACAGCCGCGCGCGGCGGATCGCAGACGCGCACATCCCAGCCCAGACCGCGCAGCACGTCCACCAGACGACCGCCTACCTGCCCAGCGCCGATCACGCCATAGCGGCGCTCGGCGAGCTTCGCGCCGTGCACGTCGGCCAGCGCCAGCAGGCTGCCCAGCACCCAGTCGACCACGCCACGGGCATTGCAACCCGGCGCACTGGACCAGGCGATACCGGCCTCGGCGAAGTAATCGAGATCGAGATGATCGGTGCCGATGGTGCAGGTGCCGACGAACTTCACCTGGCTGCCCTGGAGCAGCTCGCGGCTGACGTCTGTCACCGAACGCACCAGCAGCACTTCTGCATCGCCCAGGGCGGCACGGTCGATGCCGCGTCCCGGCAGACGGCGGATATCGCCGTGGGCACCGAAGAAGGCTTCGACCAGGGGAATGTTTTCATCGGCAAGGATACGCATGGGCTGACTCCAGAAATCGGCAGCAGGTACTTTACCAGCGCTGCTGCGCTCGGTCCCGCACAGCCATGTAGGGCGCATATCCTGGAACAGGTTATCCGCCGCTCCCTTCAAGGCGGATAACGCTGGCGCGTTATGCGCCCTGCGTCAGCGCCGATCCTTCAGCCCTGCGCGCGGTCCCGCGCGGCGCAGGCAAGACTTCCTGACCGGCCCGTCAGCCCTTAAACTGGTCGGCTTCCCGCCAATTTCTTTCGCCAAGGAAAGCCGTGACCAGCCTCGCCCAGCCCGTCTCCCGCGGACGGCGCACCGCCACCGAACTCAAGGAACTGCTGACCCTCGCAGCGCCCATCATGATCGCCCAGCTGGCCACTACCGCCATGGGCTTCGTCGATGCCGTGATGGCCGGCAGCGTCGGCCCGCGTGACCTCGCGGCCGTGGCGCTGGGCAACTCGATCTGGATTCCGGTGTTCCTGCTGATGACCGGCACCCTGCTTGCCACCACCGCCAAGGTGGCCCAGCGCTATGGTTCCGGCGACCAGGCCGGGACCGGCCCGCTGGTACGCCAGGCGCTGTGGCTGGCGCTGCTGGTCGGCCCGCTGGCGGGCGCGACGCTGTGGCTGCTCTCCGAGCCGGTATTGCGGGCGATGAAGGTCGAGGAAGCGCTGATCGAGCCCAGTTGCTTCTACCTGCGCGGTATCGCCTGCGGCCTGCCGGCGGTGGCGCTGTACCACGTACTGCGCTGCTACAGCGACGGCCTGGGCCGCACCCGGCCGAGCATGGTGCTGGGCATCTGCGGGCTGATGCTGAACATCCCGATCAACTACGTGCTGATCTACGGCCACCTCGGCTTCCCGGCCCTGGGCGGCCCCGGTTGCGGCTGGGCAACCGGCTCGGTGATGTGGTTCATGTTGCTGGGCATGCTGTTCTGGGTGAACTGGGCCAAGGTCTACCAGCCGAGCCAGTTGTTCAGCCACTGGGAACTGCCGCAGCCGAAGGTGATCGGCAGCCTGGTGGCGGTGGGCCTGCCCATCGGCATCGCGGTATTCGCCGAATCCAGCATCTTCTCGGTGATCGCCCTGCTGATCGGCGAGCTCGGCGAGAAGGTCGTCGCCGGGCACCAGGTGGCGCTGAACTTCAGTGCACTGGTGTTCATGATCCCCTACTCGTTGGCCATGGCCGTGACCGTGCGCGTGGGCCAGTCCCTCGGCGCCGGCGCACCGCGCGATGCGCGCTTCGCCGCCGGCGTGGGCATGGGCGCGGCGCTGGCGTACGCCTGCATTTCCGCCAGCGGCATGCTGCTGATGCGCGAGCACATCGCCGGGCTCTACACCCAGGACCCGGAAGTGCTGGCGCTGGCCGCCACGCTGCTGGTGTTCTCGGCGCTGTTCCAGTTCTCCGATGCCGTGCAGGTCACTGCCGCCGGCGCCCTGCGCGGCTACCAGGACACCCGCGCGACCATGATCATGACCCTGTTCGCCTACTGGGGCATCGGCCTGCCGGTGGGCTACAGCCTCGGCCTGGCCCACTGGCTGCAGGAGCCCACCGGCCCGCGCGGCCTGTGGGAAGGCCTGATCGTCGGCCTGACCTGCGCGGCGGTCATGCTGTGCATCCGCCTGTCGCGCAGCGCCAAGCGGCAGATCCTGCTGAAGGAAATGCGCGTGGAGGGGTGACACCCACGCACGCAAAAAAGCCGCCCTCGGGCGGCTTTTTCCTGTCGGACACCGCTCTCAGTCGGCGACCAGCGCCGGCTTTGGCCGACTGCTCAACGTGGTGCCCACCGAAGCGACGATGATGGCACCGATGGCGATCCACTGGTGCGATGTCAGCTGCTCGCCGAGGAACACCAGGCCGGACAACGCACCGAACGCCGGCTCGATGCTCATCAGCGTGCCGAAAGTGCGTGCAGGCAAACGGGTGAGCGCAATCATTTCCAGGGTGTAGGGCAAGGCGCTGGAGAGGATCGCCACGCCCAGCAGCGCCGGGAATAGGCTGACATCGAACAACCCCATGCCACTGTGCGCGAGGCCGATCGGCGCCACGCAGATCGCCGCGATGCTGATGCCCAGCGCCGCGCCCTGGGCGCCCAGGTCGTTGCCGGCGCGCTGGCCGAAGATGATGTAGAGCCCCCAGCAGACTCCCGCTCCCAGCGCCAGCGCGGCGCCCTTGGGGTCGATGCCGTTGCCGAAGTCGGCGATCGGCAGCAGCAGGCCGAGACCGACCACCGCGATGGCGATCCACAGGAAGTCGATGGGTTTGCGCGAGTAGAACAGCGCCACCGCCAGCGGCCCGGTGAACTCCAGGGCCACGGCGACACCCAGCGGGATGGTCTGCAGCGCCATGTAGAAGGTCAGGTTCATCAGGCCCAGCGTCACGCCATAGATGAACAGCGGCTTGAGCGGTTTACCGCGCAGGGAGGTGCGCCACGGCCGCAGGATTGCCAGCAGGAGGATGGCGGCGAAGATCAGGCGCATGGAAGTCACGCCTTCCGCGCCGAGCACCGGGAACAGGCTCTTGGCGACGGACGCACCGGTCTGGATCGAGGCCATGGACACGATCAGGATGAGGATGGGAAAGACAGTGGAAAGAAAGCGAGAGCGAGGCATGATGCGGACCAGGACAGGCGTTGCAACGGTGGGAAAATCTTGATTGACTGTTATGCGCAACATAATGCGCAAAAAGGCCAGAATGAGCAATATACTGCCCACCCCTTCTGAACGTCCCAGCGTGCTGGTCCACGTCGCCGATAACGTGAAGACGCACCGTCGTAGCGCCGGCCTCAGCCAGGACGCGCTGGCCAAGGCCTCGGGCGTCAGCCGGCGGATGCTGGTCGGCATCGAGGGAGGCGACAACAACGTCAGCCTCGCAACCCTCGACCGCATCGCCGCCGCGCTCCACGTGACCTTCGCCGACCTGGTACGCCCACCGGCCACCGGCGGCCTGACCCGCGTAGACGCCGTCGCCTGGGGCGGCCAGCAGCCCGACAGCCGCGGCACCCTCCTCGCCAGCACGCCCGCCACGCGCCAGGCCGAACTCTGGCACTGGGCACTCGCCCCCGGCGACCGCTACAACGCCGAGCCCGACGCCGAAGGCTGGTACGACATGGCCTATGTCATCGAGGGCCGGCTGACCATCGTGCTGGCCGAGGAGACGGTGGAGGTCGAGGCCGGCGGATTCCATGTGTTCAAGAGCAACCAGCCGTTTTCCTATCAGAACCATGGGGATGTGCTGGTGCGGTTTGTGCGGAACGTTGTGAATTGAGCATTCTTGCTTGGTGTTCATGCGCCGCCTCGGAGTGCACTGGGACTTCTGGTTTCGCCCCCTCGGGCGAGTCACTTTCTCAAACGCGAGAAAGTAACCAAAGCGCTTGCCCCTCCATCCGGTTTTTCGCTTGGGGCGAAAAATACCTCGTTGGATCGAAGTTTCAGGGGCACGCCACGACGGGCCATCCCTGGCCCATCGTGGCTCTCGCGACATCCATGTCGCTCAACCCCTGAAACTTCGATCCAACGAGGCCTACTGAAAGGGGCGGTCCGGAGTGCTCGGATGTTTCGCTGGAAGTCATCAAGAGCCAAAAGAAAGAAGGCCCGCATCAAGCGGGCCTTCTTTGTTATCGCTCGGGATCAGCAGCCCTGCGGCATCTCGCCCCGCGCCAACCGCGCATTGATATCGGCAATCACCGCCGGCAGTTCGGCGATGGTGTCGATCAGGTAATGCGGCCGCGAGCCCTCGAACATCTGCCCGATGCGACGACGCTCCTGATCGAGCTTCTCGGCCGGCAGCGCCTTGTACTGCTCGTAGGTCAACCCCAGGGCGTTGCCCGAGCAGGTCAGCGCCACGGTCCACATGCCGGCGCTGCGGCCTTCGAGGATGCCCGGCCAGGTGTCGTCGACCTTCACGCAAGCCGCGACGTCATTGATGCCCAGGGCAATCACGTTGGCCAGCGCCTGGGCCGGGTGCGGACGGCCGTTGGGCACTTCGTCGGTGGCGACCACGTGGTCGGCGACGTAGCCGTTGGTCTTGGCCAGCGCCACGACCTTCTCCATCACCACCGCCGGGTAGCCGGAGCAGGAACCGATCTTCAGCCCGCCCTTGCGCAGGGTGGCAATGGCATCCAGCGCCCCGGGAATCAGCGCCGAATGCTCGGCGATCTTCTCGATCTGCAGCGGCATGAAGCGCTCGTAGATGGCGGTGACGTCATCGTCGCTCGGCACGCGGCCGAACTTGGCCTTGTAGCGCTCGGCGATGGCCGGGATGTCGCACAGGGTACGGATGTGGTCCCACTTGCCCATGCCCATGGGGCCGCGGGCTTCTGCCAGGCTGACCTGCACGCCGAACTCGGCGAAGGCTTCGACGAAGATCTGGGTCGGTGCGAAGGAGCCGAAATCGACCACGGTGCCAGCCCAGTCGAGGATGGCGGCTTGCAGTTGCTTGGGTTGTTCGTAGTTCATGGCATTCAATCCTGTGGGAATTCGGGCAGGCGTCAGATTTCGAAGACTTCCATTTCCTTCAGCGTCTCGGCGATGGCCGCGACGGCGGCACGCATGCCGCTGGCGTCGACCTGGCCGATGCAACCGACGCGGAAGGTTTCCACCTGGGTCAGCTTGCCCGGGTAGAGGATGAAGCCCTTCTCGCGCACCCGGTTGTAGAACTCGGTGAAGCTGTAGCGGGCGTCACTCGGAGCATGGAAGGTGACGATGATCGGCGCCTGGATCGCGGCCGGCAGGAAGCTGCGGAACCCGAGTTCGGCCATCTCGGCCAGCAGAGTCTGGCAATTGTTTGCGTAACGCTGATGACGGGCCGCAAGGCCACCCTCCTCCTCGTACTGGGTCAGCGCTTCGTGCAGCGCGGCGACCACGTGGGTCGGCGGAGTGAAGCGCCACTGGCCGGTCTTGGCCATGTAGGCCTGCTGGTCCTGCAGGTCCATGGACAGCGAATGGCAGTTGCCGGCGCTGGCGTTCAGCGCGCTACTGCGGGCGAAGACGAAGCCCATCCCCGGCACGCCTTCCAGGCATTTGCCGGAAGCGGCGATCAGCGCGTCGAAGGGAATGTGGCGGGCGTCGATGTCCAGGGCGCCGAAGGAGCTCATGGCGTCGATGATCAGGCGCTTGCCGTGGGATTCGATGACCTTGGCGATGTCCTGCAGCGGGTTGAGGATGCCGGTGCTGGTCTCGCAATGGATCAGTGCGACGTGGGTGACGCTGGGGTCTTCCGTGAGCAGACGGACGACGTCCGCGGCGGTGGTCGGCACGTCTTCTTCGGTTTCGAAGGTGCTGAACTCGCGGCCGATCACCTGGCAGATTTTCGCCAGGCGCTTACCGTAGGCGCCGTTGATCAGCACCAGCACCTTGCCGTCGCGCGGCACCAGGGTGCCAATGGCGGCCTCCACTGAGAAGGTGCCACTGCCTTGCAGCGGTACGCAGGTGTGGGTCGCTTCGCCGTGGATGATCGCCAGCAGGCGTTTGCAGACGTCGGCGGTCAGGTCGTTGAAATCGCGGTCCCAGGAGCCCCAGTCGACCATCATGGCGCGACGGGTGCGGGGGGACGTGGTCAGCGGACCGGGAGTCAGCAGGATGGGGGCTCGCTCGGCAGTGCTCATGCTCGATTCCTCTTTCGTGGGAACGTCGTCAGGGCTGAATTCGGTTGGGCCGGGCGGGTTCGCCGTGGCCTGGGCATAACTTGCCGGCCGGGCAGATATCGTTCAAATTGTTTATCACGATGCACTGCATAAGCCGGACATATACCTCATGAACCTCTTCCAGCTCCGAGCGTTCGACGCCGTCGCCCGCGAACGCAGCTTCACCCGCGCCGCTGAGCGCTTGTTCATCAGCCAGCCAGCGGTGACCGGGCATGTAAAGGCGCTGGAGGAGCACTACCAGGTCAACCTGTTCCGCCGCACCGCGCGAGGCGTGGAGCTGACAGAAGATGGCGTACGCCTGTCGGCGATCAGCCGCACCCTGTTCGCCCTGGAGGAGGAAGCCGAAGCCATGCTCGACGCCAGCCGCGAGCTGGTGACCGGGCGTATCGAGGTAGCCGCCGACGGCCCGCACCTGGTGATGCCGATGCTCGCCCGGCTGCGCGCGTCCTACCCCGGCATCACCGTCAATCTGCGCCTGGGCAATGCGCAGGAAACCCTCGCAGCACTGATGGACGAGCACGTCGATATCGCCGTGCTGACCGAAGTGGAGCCGCGCGCCGGGCTGTTCCTGCGCGAACTGGTGGAGTCACGCATCTGCGCGTTGGTGCCGGCCAGCCATGCCTGGAGCGAGCACGCTGGCGAGCTGCCGCTGGGCGAGCTGGACCAGCGGATCATGGTGCTGCGCGAGCCCGATTCCATCACCCGGCGCACCTTCGATGCGGCCTGCTCGGCAGCCTCAGTGGCGCCGCGCGTGCTGCTGGAGTTGGACAGCCGCGAAGCGGTGACCGAAGCAGTGGCGGCGGAGCTGGGGATCGGCATCGTGTCGTCGCTGGAGGTCAGCCCGGACCCGCGGGTGAAGGCGATTCCACTGAGCGGCGACGGGCTGCTCAACCGCCACGCCATCGGCTGCCTGGAACGGCGCCGGGGGTTGCGGGTAGTGAGTGCGTTTCTGGAGTTGGCGGAAGCCTGACCTGAGGTTCGGCAGGATGCGGTTCGCGAGCAAGGTCGTTCCTACAAGGGAAACGCCAGCGTATGACCAATCTGTAGGAGCGAGGGGACGCCTAGTTCTTGCTCGCGAACCACCCACAACCATGCCCTACTCCGCCGGCAAATCTTCCTTCACCAGATCGAGAAAGGTCGCCACGATCCGCCGCGTGCTCTGCTCGCGCAGGCATACCAGCGTCTCGCTCATACGCCAGTGGCAATCGAGGATCGGCAGCGCATGCACGCGCGCATCCGCGCCCAGTTCGGCGGCCGAAACCACGCCCACACCAATCCCCACTGCCACCGCTTCCAGCGACGCCTCACGCCCCTCCACCTCGATGGCCGGACGGATGCGCAGGCCGGCGCGGGCCATTTCCGCTTCGAGCATCTGCCGGGTCACCGAGCCCTGCTCGCGCAGCACCAGCGGCATGTCGTCGAGATCGGCCAACTCGATGGACTCGCGCCCGGCCCAGGGATGACTGCGGCCGACGAAGGCCACGATGGGGTCGCTACGCAGGGTGAAGGTCAGCAGGCGCTCGTCCTGGACTTCGCGGCCCAGCAGCGCCAGGTCGGCCTGATAGTCGAACAGCCGTTGCAGGGACTCGTCGGTGTTGCCCGTTTCCAGCTTCACGCGGATACCCGGATGGCGTTGGCAGAAGCGCGCGATCTGCGGCAGCACGTGTACCGGTGCATCCACCGCCAGGGTCAGGCTGCCGGTCTGCAGCGCGCTGGATTCCTGCAGCAGCTCCTGCGCCTCAGCCTCGATCACGAACAGCCGCTGGGTTACCGACAGCAGGCGTTCGCCCAATTCGGTCAGGCGCACCGAACGCTTGTTGCGGTGGAACAACAACACGCCATAGCGCTCCTCCAGCTTGCGCACCTGATCGGAGACCGCCGGCTGGGTGAGAAACAGGCGCTCGGCGGCGCGGGTGAAGCTGCCGTGGACGGCGACCGCGTGGAAGGCCTTGAGCTGGGCGTGGGAAACGGACATGGGCGCGCCTCTGCAGGAAGGTTCTGACCCGTCATCCGCCATCGGACAGAACGCGACTGAAAGGTCATTCACGCAGAACACTAGCGTCATGGCGCTCTGTCATACAAGCCCAGCTTATTTTTGAAATCTGATAAATCGATTTCAGTTATTTATTCGAAATTGTTTCCATCGCTCCACCGCCGCTTCCCGACATCCACACGGAACGGCGGTACAGAACAGCTACAGCGCTTCTGACCCGCACCGCGAAGACGGTGCGACGTGCTCCGAAAACAACAATAAAAAAGGCGTTACCCACTGACTGCCGGCACAGCACAACAACAACGAGGTCAGACCATGCTCAACCCTCACGGCATCGCATCGCCGCGCGCCTCCCTCGCCCGCTGGAAATGGCAGATCTTCGCCATCACCTGGCTGGCCTACGCGGCCTTCTACTTCACCCGAAAGGCCTTCTCGGTGGCCAAGCTCGGCATCGCCGAGGACCCCAGCTTCCATCTCGACAAGATCGCGATGGCCAACCTCGACGCCATCTACCTCACGGCCTACGCCGTGGGCCAGTTCACCTGGGGGGTCTTCGCCGACCGCTACGGCCCGCGCGTGGTGGTGTTCGGCGGCCTGCTGATCTCCGCCGCTGCCGCGCTGGTCATGGGCAGCTTTGCCACCCTGCCGATCTTCGCCACCTGCATGGTGGTCCAGGGCCTGGCGCAGTCCACCGGCTGGTCGGGGCTGTGCAAGAACATCGGCAGCTTCTTCGCCACCCACGAACGCGGCCGCGTGCTCGGGCTGTGGAGTACCTGTTACGCCTTCGGCGGACTGGTCGCCTCGCCCTTCGCCGGTTGGTGGGCCTATGAAGTGTTCGGCACCTGGCATGCGGCGTTCTACTCCACCGCTGCCGTGGTCGGCGCAGTCGCCATCCTGTTCCTGCTGCTGCAACGCAACCGTCCGCAGGACGTCGGCCTGCCGCCGGTGGAGGCCGACGTGCAGCAACCCGAAGCGGTGAACTACGCCGGCTTCAAGCATGAGGGCGAAAACGGCAAATCCCTGCGCATCCTCGGCAAGGTGCTGCGCAACCGTACCGTGCTGACCCTGGGGCTGGCGTACTTCCTGCTCAAGCCGGCGCGCTACGCGATCCTGCTGTGGGGGCCGGTGATCGTCTACGAACGCATGCCAGGGCTGGGCAAGGTCGGCGCGGCGATCCTGCCGTCAGCCTTCGAGGTCGCCGGGCTGCTCGGGCCGATCCTGATCGGCTACGCCTCCGACCGCATCTTCGGCGCACGGCGCATGCCGGCCTGCGTGATCAGCCTGCTCGGCCTGACGGTGTGCCTGGCGCTGTTCGTCCCGGCCATGCAGACCGGCAGCAGTCTTCTGGTGCTGGGCCTGCTGTTCATGATGGGCCTGACCCTGTACGGACCGGACTCGATGATCAGCGGCGCCGCTGCCGTGGACTTCGGCACCGGCGAAGCAGCCGGCACGGCAGCCGGTTTCGTCAACGGCTGCGGTTCCATCGGTGCGATCCTCGGCGGCCTGCTGCCGGGCTACTTCGACACCTACACCGTGTTCATCGGCTTCACCGTCACCGCGCTGATCGCCGCCGGCATCCTCATTCCGCACTGGAACAGCCGCCCGGAAGCGGCCAACCAGCCAAACTCCGGCAACGACGAACCCCGCCTGAACGCACGCCCCGTGCGCTCCTGAGTCCCGCTTGCCCCTCACCAGCCGGCTGAGGGAATGGGTGAGGCGCCCCGCGCGCCTCGCCCTTTTTTCGTTTACCGAACACACCCGGAACCATGGATGGACTTGTGCCATCAGTCACAGCTGAATAACATTGATTATCATTTGAAAATTATTCCTGCTGGACGCCCTTGTGAGCACTTCCAACCTCGACGCGGTCTTCCTGGCCCAGCGCCTGCCGCTGCTGCGCACGCTCGTTCGGATGGTGAAGAACCCGAGCATCGCCGAAGACCTGGTGCAGGAAACCTACCTGCGCGTCGCCCGCACCCTGCTCGAACGCCGCATCGATCACCTGGAACCCTTCCTCTTCCAGACCGGCCGCAACCTCGCCCTGGATCACCTGCGCCACCTGCGCATGCAGTCGCGGACCATGCTCGAGGACGTGCCTTTCGATATCGTGCAGGCCGTGCCGGCGCCGGGCTCCAGCGCCGAGGACCAGCTCCACGCGGAGAAACTGCTGGAGCGCCTGGGCGCGACGCTCGAACAACTCAGCGAACGCCAGCAACGCATCTTCATCCTCAGCCGCCTGCACGGCTGCGGCTATGCGGAAATCGCCGAGCAACTGGACGTCTCGCCCAGCACGGTGCAGAAGGAACTGAAACTGATCATGGCGATCTGTGTCGGACTGGTCAGCCGCCTCGAGGAAACGGTATGACGGACTACCGTTCGCCGGCCGATTCGACAACAATGCGCGGCTCACCCTCCCAGGACCGCCCCGAGGATCGCCCCTTGCCCCCCGCAGACCCGCAGCAGATGGCCGAAGCCCTCGACTGGCTGATCCTCGAGGACGACATGGACGCCGCCACCCGTGCGCGCTTCGAGGCCTGGCTCGCTGCCAGCGAAGGCAATGCGCAGGCGTACCAGCGCGTGCGCGATGCGTGGCAGTCGCCACTGCTGCCGGTGGCTGCCGCCCGCCTGGAACGCAAGCGGGAGCAGGCAAAGGTTCAGCCGCTGCGCCGACAGCGCCGCTTCTGGAAACCAGTCGCCACGGCTGCAGCGCTGGTGCTCGCCATCGGTGTCGTGGTTCAGGGCGACCTGCTGACGCGCCTGCGCGCGGACCATCTCACCGCCGTGGGCGAACGGCAGAAAGTCCAGTTGGCCGATGGATCGAACGTGCTGCTCAATACCGACACCGCGTTCTCCAGCAAGGTCGACGACCAGCAGCGCGTCGCCCGCCTCTATCGCGGCGAAGCCTTCTTCGACGTTGCCCACGACCGCAGCCGCCCCTTCGAAGTGGAAGCCGGGCCGGTGCAGGTCACCGTGCGCGGCACGGCATTCGCTGTGCGCTACCTGGGCAACGAGGCGGAGGTCAGCGTGCAGCGCGGCGAGGTGGACCTGCGCACGCGCCTGGACGATGCCCGCGTCAGCCTGGGTGCCGGCGACAGCATCCGCGTCGGCCCGCAGGGTTTCGGCGAACGCCAGCACAGCGGCGAGGCTGCCTCGCAACTGGCCTGGGTAAAGGGCCGCATGGTGTTCGAGAACTGCCCCATGAGCCAGGTACTGGCCGAGTTGCGCCGCTACTACCCCGGCTGGATCGTCAACACCAACGAGCGCCTGGACAACGTCAGCGTCACCGGCAACTGGCGCCTGGACGACCCGCTGGGCGTGGCCCGCTCGCTGGCGCAGATCACCTCCGCCGAGCTGCACGAATACCCGAAACTGCTGATCCTCAACTGATCGCCCGCCGCTGAACGGAAAGTATTTTTACTCGATTCGAAAGGCTCGTTCGTTTAGTCAGAAGCCAATGCAATAGATTCGCATTTACGAATGCGAACAACGACTGACTAAGAGAGCCCTTCGATGACCATTGCTTCTTCGCGTGCCCCTCTGCGCCGGCTGTCCGCGCCGGCCAGCATCTCGCTGCTCGCCCTGTCCATCGGCCTCGCCAGCCTGCCGGCCACTTCCGCACTGGCGGCCGAGGCCAGCCAGACCCAGGCCGGCTACCGCTTCGATATCGCTCGCCAGCCCCTGCCGCAGGCGCTGAATGCCTTCAGCTCGGTGACTGGCTGGCAGGTGGGCGTGGCTGGCGATCTGGCCGACGGCGTGGAATCCCCAGGCGTCAGCGGCCGCCTGCCGGCGGAGCGCGCACTGAAGACCCTGCTCGGCGGCACCGGCCTGACCGTCCGCCAGCTCGGCCCGCGCAATGTGGTCCTGGAACGCAACCTCTCCTCCGTCTCCGAGATGCAGCCGCTGACTGTCACCGCCACCCGCCAGGCGCAGAGCGTCACTTCGGTGCCGACCACCGTCAACGTGGTGAGCCGCGAAGAGCTGGACCGCAAGAACGTCAACAGCATCAAGGAACTGGTGCGCGACATGCCCGGCGTCTCCGTCGGCGGCACCGGCAACCGTGCCGGCATCACCGGCTACAACATCCGCGGCATCGACGGCGACCGCGTGCTGACGCAGATCGACGGCGTCGAGATCCCCAACAGCTTCTTCAATGGCCCGTATGCGCAGACCGAGCGCAACTACGTCGACCCGGAGATCGTCAAGCGCGTCGAAGTCCTGCGCGGCCCGGCCTCAGCCCTGTACGGCAGCAACGCCATCGGCGGCGCGGTGAGCTACTTCACCCTCGACCCGAACGACATCATCAAGGACGGCCAGGACGTTGGCGCGCGACTGAAGACCGGCTACAGCTCCGCCGATGACAGCTGGCTGACCTCCGCCACCGTCGCCGGCCGCCTCGACACCTTCGACGGCCTGCTGCACCTGAGCCAGCGCAACGGCCACGAGACCGAGTCCTACGGCAGCACCGGCGGCACCGGCCTGTCGCGCACCGAAGCCAACCCCGAGGACGTGCGCACCACCAACGTGCTGGCCAAGCTGGGCTGGAACTACGCCGAAGGCAGCCGCTTCGGCCTGGTCTACGAGAAGTACAAGGACGACGTCGATACCGACCAGAAAAGCGCCTACGGCGGCCCGTACTTCAACGGTGCGCCGACCATTCCCGATTCCGTGCTGCCCGGCGGCATGTACCAGTGGCGCACCGGCAACGACACTATCACCCGCGAGCGCTATGGTCTGGAACACCAGATGCTGCTGGACAGCGCCGTGGCCGATCACCTGAAGTGGACCTTCAACTACCAGATCGCCAAGACCGACCAGAGCACCGACGAGTTCTACTACCCCATCACCCGCCAGGTGCTGCGCACCCGCGAGACCCAGTACAAGGAACGCCAGTGGGTGCTCGACCTGCAGATGGACAAGGCCTTCGCCCTGGGCGACACCGACCACCTGCTGACCTACGGCACCACCCTCAAGCGCCAGAAGGTCACCGGCTACCGCGAAGGCGGCGCCACCTGCCTGGCCGTCAGCCGTACCTGCCCCACCATCGGCGGCCCGAGCACCGTGGCCAGCGATCAACTGGCGCGCAGCAGCGACTTTCCCGATCCGACCATCGACACCTACGCGCTCTTCGCCCAGGACGAAATCCGCTGGAACGACTGGACCTTCCTGCCCGGCCTGCGCTACGACCACACCCGCCTGAAGCCCCACGTCACCGACGAATTCCTCAACACCGTCGACCAGAGCGGCGACGGCGACGTGAGCAGCGAAAGCAAGACCTGGCACCAGCTCTCGCCCAAGCTCGGCGTGACCTATTCGTTCAACGACAACTACCTGTGGTACGGCCAGTACGCCCAGGGCTTCCGCACCCCGACCGCCAAGGCGCTCTACGGCCGCTTCGACAACCCCACCAGCGGTTATCGCGTGGAGCCCAACCCGGACCTGGACCCGGAACGCAGCCAGAGCTACGAGACCGGCCTGCGCGGCAACTTCGAGGAAGGCTCGTTCGACGTGGCGGTCTTCTACAACAAGTACCGCGACTTCATCAACGAAGACGCCATCACCCCCGGCTACGACGAACCGACCTTCACCAGCAACAACATCAAGCACGCCATCATCAAGGGCGTGGAAGTGAAGGGCCGCCTGGAGCTGGGCGCCTTCGGCGCACCACAAGGCCTCTACACCAAGGGCTCGGTGGCCTATGCCTACGGTCGCAACAAGGACACCGGCGAGCCGATCAACAGCGTCAACCCGCTCACCGGGGTGTTCGGCCTGGGCTACGACGAACAGGCTGGCCGCTATGGCGCGCTGCTCGACTGGACCCTGGTCAAGCGCAAGAACCGCGTGGACGACAGCCAGTTCAACGCCCCGGACGGCACCAGCAGCCAGTTCAAGACGCCGGGCTTCGGCATCCTCGACCTGACCGGCTACTACAAGCTGACCGACGACCTGACCCTCAACGCCGGCCTCTACAACCTCACCGACAAGAAGTACTGGCTGTGGGATGACGTGCGCGGCTACGACGGCGTCGGCGAAGCGGCGGTGCTGGCCCCGGCCAACCTCGACCGCCTGACCCAGCCAGGCCGCAACTTCGCGATCAACCTGGTGTGGGATATCTGATGCACTGATTGGCACGGGATTCCTGATGAACCCCGTGCCAGCTCGCGAACCTGTCTCGCTCCGGCATCACCCATTGAACGCGCGACAATCTTTACGCTTTCCAAACGCTGATTCGTCTCGTCTACAAAGCCCTGTAATTTCAAGGAATTGGACATGACCACCGTGGAACTCCCTGCCCTGCGCTCGCAGCGCCTGAACGCGCTGACCCACGCTCCCCACGAGCGCCTCGACCACGCCGTGAAGGCCCGCGAGCCCTTCTCCAGCCGTGAGCGCTTCGCCCGCTTCGTGGTCGCCCAGTACCTGTTCCAGTCCGAGCTGCAGGCCCTGTACCAGGACGCCGAGCTGGGCAAGATATTCTCCGACCTGCCGCAGCGCTGCCGCGCCGATCAGGCCCGCCTGGACCTGGCCGACCTGGACACCGAAGTCCCCGCTCCGGTTGCCGGCGCCGTCGACAAGCCGAGCCTGGCCCACGCGCTGGGCTGGCTGTTCGTCTCCGAGGGTTCCAAGCTGGGCGCTGCGTTCCTGATCAAGCGCGTCGCCGCGATGGGCCTGGACGAAAACACCGGCGCGCGCCACCTGGGCGAGCCCGAGGGTGGTCGCGCCGAAGGCTGGAAACGCTTCACCCGCACCCTCGACGCCCTGAAGCTCAGCGAAGCCGAAGAGCGTGAAGCCGAAGCCGGTGCCATTGCCGCCTTCGAGCGCTTCGCCCATCTGCTGCAACACAGCTACGACAGTGCACCTGCCGCCGTCTGAGGCCATCGAGCGCGCGCCCGTAGCAGGAGCGCGCGCCACGCCGTTCGGCCCGGCACGCTCGCGCCTGGCACGGATCGCCTTCGCGCTGCTCGCCTATACCAGCCTGGGCGTGGGCATGGTGGGGTTGGTGGTGCCAGGGTTGCCGACCACCGAGTTCGTCCTGCTCGCCGCCTGGGCAGCGTCGAAGAGTTCGCCGCGTCTCTCGGCCTGGCTGGAGAACCACCGGCTGTTCGGCCCCATCCTGCACAACTGGCGCAATGGGCGCGCCGTCGCCCGCCGCGCCAAGATCAGCGCCAGCCTGGCAATGCTCGCCGCCCTGGCGATCATGCTGATCACCCTGCCCCACGGCCTCTGGCTGTACGCCGTGATCCTCGGTATGGCGGTTGGCAATCTGTGGATCTGGTCGCGCCCGGATACACCCAGGCCGTAGCCAGCACGCGGGCGCGGACCTATGCTGGAGGTCCGTTTCCTTTCTGCCTCAACGAGCCATGAACCAGCCCACCAGCAAAGTCGACGCCGTCCTCGCCGAAGCCCAACGCCGCCGCGAAACCAGCTACCGCGAAAAGGCCCTGAAGATGTACCCCTGGATCTGCGGTCGCTGCGGCCGCGAGTTCAGCGGCGTGCGCCTGCGCGAACTGACCGTCCACCACCGCGACCACAACCACGACAACAATCCCGAAGACGGCTCCAACTGGGAGCTGCTGTGCCTCTATTGCCACGACAACGAGCACCAGCGGCAGGTGGACCTGCATTACCAGAACGGCAACGACGCCGGGAACAAGGGGCCGAAGGTCACCCACAAGGGACTCGCCGGGCTGGCCGACCTGCTGAAGAAGAAGGACGACGGCGAAGCATGAATCCCACATCCTTCCTGTAAGAACGGACTTGTAGGAGCGGACTCCGTCCGCGATCGGTTTTCCACCGCACCGGTCGACAAGGGATCTCGGCGAAGCCATCGCGGGCGGAGTCCGCTCTTACGCCGCCTGCCACAATCTGGCATGCACCTGTAGGAGCGGTCCGCGCGATGGAGACTTCAGCGCAGGCCGGCAACGATCTCCAGCGAACGCAGGCGCAGCTCGTGATCGTAGATGTCGCTGGTGAAGATGATCTCGTCCACGCCCGTCTGCTCCAGCAGGATTTCCAGGCGGCTGCGCACCTTCTCCGGACCACCGATCACCGCCAGACCAAAGAAGTTGCCGACAGCATCCTGCTCATGAGGTAGCCACAGCCCGGCCATGCTCGGCACTGGCGGCTTCTGCTTCAGGCTGTCGCCACGGATCAGTGCCAGCACGCGCTGGAAGGCAGTGGTCGCCAGGTATTCGGCTTCCTCGTCGGTCGGGGCCGTCACCAGCGGTACGCCGATCATGGCGTACGGCTTGTCGAGCACCGCCGAAGGCTGGAAGTTCTCGCGGTAGATGCGCAGCGCGTCGTGCAGGTAGCGTGGTGCGAAGTGCGAGGCGAAGGCGTAGGGCAAACCCTTTTGCGCTGCCAGGTGGGCACTGAACAGACTGGAACCCAGCAGCCAGATCGGCACGTTGGTGCCCTCCCCCGGAATCGCCAGCAGCGACTGTTGCGAGCGACGCGGACCGAGGAGCATTTCCAGCTCGGCGACCTGTTCGGGGAAATCGGCACCGTCACCCAGGCGGTCACGACGCAGCGCGCGCATGGTTGCCTGGTCGGCGCCCGGTGCGCGGCCGAGGCCGAGGTCGATGCGGCCCGGGTACAGCGTCTCCAGGGTGCCGAAGTTCTCCGCCACCACCAGCGGCGGATGGTTGGGCAGCATCACGCCGCCGGAGCCGACGCGGATGCGCTCGGTCTTGCCGGCGATGTGGCCGATCAGCACGGCCGTGGCCGAGCTGGCGATGCCGTCCATGTTGTGGTGCTCCGCCAGCCAGTAGCGGGTAAAGCCCAGGCGTTCGACGTGCCGGGCCACCGCGACGGCGTTGTTCAATGCCTCGGCAGCGGTGCCCTGGTCGCGCACAGGGACCAGGTCGAGCATGGAAAAGGCAGTTTCTGACAGGGACTTCATAGGCACTCCGATTCGGGTCGCGCAGGCACCGGAACGCAGCGCCGCGGACAGGACTTTGACAATGACTCTATCGATGCGCTCCTCGCCTGACCACTTGTCGGGATCGATAGTGCTCATGCCGGCGAGTGATAAAGGCGCAGGCGCGTTGCCATCACCTGTTCACGGGACAGTCACCGCGCTGTCATGCCGGACCGCCAGAATGCCCTGGCGCTGAAGGACCAGCGCCCCATCTACACGGACATCCGCCGCCAATCCTCCCCAGGCAACGGCGAATCCTGTGGCCTGCGAAGCAAAAAGCCCGCATCCGTGCGGGCTTTTTGCTTTGTCATCGCCAGAAACTTCAGTCGCGGTTCTTCACCATTTCGAAGAGTTTCAAGCGATCGCTGATTTCCTGCAGGGTGTGGCGGAACGGGTCGTGCTGTTCGCTGTGGGCCGGGTCGACGAAATTCCACACGATCACCTGGCTGGAAGTCGGCAGTTCGTCGCCCTCGTCGCTGGACTTGTCGCACAAGTCGATCAGGTAATCGAAATGCTGGCCGCGGAATTCATCGATGGACTTGCTGCGTAGGCCTTCGGTGGAAATCCCTGCGTGTTCCAGGACGCTGCGCGCACGGGGATCGACGGCGGTCGGGTGGATGCCCGCGCTGAAGGCTTCGAAGTGTTCGCCATCGGTGTGCCGCAGCAGCGCTTCCGCCATCGGCGAGCGGGCGTCGTTGGCGACGCAGACGAACAGGACTCGGCGTTTCTCGGTCATCTTTACCTCGGCACGGGGGATCGGCTTTGCGCCCCCTTATACGTCAGGTTTTATGACAAGGCCGTGTCAGCGCCATGAAGGCTCACAACACGATGTAGTCGCTGCGCTGCACGATGCCGCGGCTCTCGCCTTCCACCAGGTGGACATAACGCCCGCCGACCTGGTCGACGGCAATGCAATCGTCGACGTCGATCACGGCATCGGTGTGCGCCTTGTCCCAGCTGCGCGGCATGCGGCGCTTGGCGCGTACCTTGGCGTCGGCGGCATCGCGTGCGGCCACCAGTACGTACTGGTGCGCCTCGCCGAAACTGCCCAGCTCGTAGCCGCCCAGGTTGACGAAGAACAGCCGCTGCTCGCCTGGCGCCGGCATTGAATCGCTGAACTCCACGCGATACGCCTCGACGCCGTCCACCTCCAGCCAGGAATCGATGTGCAGGCCTTCCGGGCTGCCGAACCAGGCGTCGCGCAATTGCGCGTAGGTGGATTTCAGGTTGTCGCCAAGGACAAAGGCTACATCGTGAACCTCGATCCGCGCGCGCGGATGGCGTCCCCCCAGCATGACTACGAACAGCATCTCAGCCCCTTCCTAGGTTTCAGACTGGCTCTGACAAATTCGTCACACGGCAGGTTCAATCTAATGGCGGATAAATGGCCATCCGCCAGTCAACCTCATGGGTGTGCAAGCGCTATATAGAGCGTTATATTCTGAACCCTCGTTTGATTGCCCCGATGTTTCCCCATGCCCCAGACCGCGCCCACCCCGACGCGCCGCCGTCAGCGCCCCGCCCTCAGCATCCGTGACCGCAATCGCCAGCGCATCCTGCTAGCCGCCGGCGAGGAATTCGCCGAGAAGGGGTTCACCGCCGCCAAGACTCAGGACATCGCCAGCCGCGCCGACCTGCCCAAGTCCAACGTTTATTACTATTTCCAGAGCAAGGAGAATCTTTACCTGCGCCTGCTGGAAAACGTGGTGGATGCCGTGCTGGAAGCCTCCGCCCTGCTGCGCGAGTGTGACGACCCGGCCTGGGCGCTGCCCGCGCACATCCGCGCGCGCCTGTACATCGCCCGGCAGTGGCCGTACGCGTACAAGGTATTCGCCAGCGAAATGCTCCACGGCGCTCCGCGCCTGCCGCCGGAATGGTTGCAGCGCCTGCGGGCGGAATCGCGTCGCAGCCTGGAGTGCATCGCCGCCTGGATCGACCGTGGCCTGCTCGCCCCGGTGGACCCGCAGCACCTGCTGCTGAACATCTCCGCCGCCACCCGCACCTACATCGATTTCGACTGGCAGATCGCGATGATCACCGGCAAGGCACAGCCGGATGCCGATGACTTCGACGCGGCCGCCGCGACCATCACCCGCCTCGTCCTGCGCGGTACCGAGCCGGAACCGGCAGCACGCCTGCGGCCCTTGCCGCTCTAGCGCGCCACGAGGTCTGCACTAAGCTGTGATTGTCCGCGCGGCCTTGCGCCGTGTCCGCAGCTCTCAGGGAGACGCCATGAAACCGCTACTGATCTCTACGCTGTCGCTGATCGTCGTGCAGCCCGCCTTTGCCGCCATCCCCATGCTCAACTACGACTGCCCCAATGACATCCAGGTCCACACCGACGAGGGCGGCCCGGTGTACATCAACGGCAAGGAAGCCAAGGTCAAGCAGAAGAACGACCAGTACCTCGAGGCCAAGGGCGAAGGCGTGACCATCTCCATCAGCCTCAATGAGGATGGCAGCGCCACGGTGTCCTACACCGGGCCGAAAGGCGCCAACGGTATGTGCCAACCCGCTGAGGGCGACTGATTCAGTCCTTCGGCGCACGCCCCAGGCAGCGCTGGTAGCGCTCGTCCACGCGCTGGGCGAACCAGGCGGTGGTGAGCTGGCGGGTGATCTTCGGGCTGTGCAGCGTGATCCCCGGCAACATCGCCCGCGGCATCGACTTGCCAGCGGAGCGTTCGGCCAGGGCGAAGACCTTGGTGTAGAGCTCCGACCGGGTGAACTCCGGCTTATCGCCCAACTCCAGGTCGCGGCGGATTTCCCGCTCGCTCATGCCCAGCTTCGGCCCCAGGGTGCGCACCGCCTTCTCGGTGCTGCCGGCGTCATAGCTGCCATAGAGGATCACGTCCCCGTCCAGTGCCAGGGTGATACCGGTGAGATCCGCGACCACGCGCTGGAACGCCGCGTTGCGGCTGGCATACCAGCCGGCGTTGAAGTCGGCGAAACGGTACAACTGACGCGGATAGTTCACCGGATAACCCAGCAGGTGGGCGGTACCGAAGTACATGCCGCCTCGGCGGCTGAACACCTCGCGGCGGATGCTGCCGTCCACCGGGTACGGGTAGCTCTCGGCATGGGCCTGCGCGAACGCGATGCTGACCTGCATCGGCCCACCGGTATGCACCGGGTTGAAGCGGCCGAACAACTGCTGGCCCAGCGGTACGCCGCCGATGAAGTCATCGAAGATCGCGCTCAGTTCCCTCTCGGTCTTCGCGCTCGCCAGGCGCTGGCTGTAGGTGCGGCCATTCGGCGATTTCAGCGCCAGCGCGGTATCGATGAGGAAACCCGGCACATGGACCTTGCTCGCACGCCGGTCGATCTCGGCGCGAGCGATCTTGCCCAGCCCAGGCACGGCCGGGTCGGCCTTGAAGTTGGACTCCTGCTCGGTGATCGCCACCACTGAGCAGAGGTTCTCGGTAGTCGCCGGAATGCGCTGGGTGGTGAAGGCGACCTGGATGTCCTTCGCCCAGCCCTCGCGGTCAGAAGTGCCAGCGGGAATCAGCCTGACCAGCTTGCCGCGCACCTCCTCCGGGGTCGGCTCCGGCACGCTCGGCGCGCGGCTGCCGCAGCCGGCCAGCGCCAGCAACGCGGCCACGCCCAGCAGTTGAATGTATCGGGATGAAAGCCTTTTCAGGCTGGGTGAATCTGCCGTCAGGGCAGCCGCAGTCATAGTCCGTTCCTTGCTTGAAGTCCGCCTACAGGACCGGTGCGCAGCGGCACAGGTTCCCCGGCATTGTCAGGCAAGCACGGATTTCAGCGCCAGGCCAGGCGCCGCAGGTTCAGGCTCCAGCCGCGCTGCATGCCGGCGGCGGCCAGCAGGATGGCGATCACGCCCAGCCATTGCAGCGGAGTCAGGCGATGTCCGAAGGCGAACCAGTCGACGAAGATCGCTGCGATCGGATAGATGAACGACAGCGCCCCGGTCAGGGCTGTCGGCAGTTTCTGGATCGCGCCGTAGAGCAGCACGTACATGATGCCGGTGTGCACGATGCCCAGAGTCGCCAGGCTGGCCCAGGCCGTGCTCGCCTGGGGCAGCGAGGTCAGGTTGGCCCAGGGGGCGAGCAGGAGAACGCCGGTCACCGCCTGGATCAGCGCGATCAGGTGCGGCGGCACGCCGGTCAGGCGCTTGATGATCAGCGCCGCCACGGCGTACAACGCCGCCGCACCGAGCGCCAGCGCGACCCCGCCCAGGTAGTCGCTGCCCACCTGCCCCGCTTCACCGTGCGCGCTGACGATGGCCAGCATGCCGAGGAAGGAAATACCCAGCCAGGTGAGTTTTTGCGCCGTCACCTTCTCGCCGAGGAACAACGCGCCGAGCAACACCAGCAGGAATGGCTGCACGTTGTACACGGCCGTGCCGATGGCGATGGAGGCCCGCGAGTAGGAGCCGAACAGCAGCACCCAATTGCCAACGATGGCCGCGCCGCTGAGCAGCGCCAGGCCGAAGGTGGCGCGGCTGAGAATGCCAGGGCGCAGGAAGCCCATGGCGGCGCAGATCACCAGCAGGGTGGCGGCGCCGAATACGCAGCGCCAGAACACCACGTCCAGCACCGGCTGGCCGGAAACCACCACCAGCCAGCCGATGGTGCCGCAGATCAGCATGGCGCTGATCATTTCCAGGGTGCCGCGCCTGATTCGCTCGTTCATGATTCACCTCCGCTTGTGGTGATCAGTATGAAGAGGTGAATTCATGCACTCCATCTCCTGACGCAGGCAAATCCAGCCATTCACCTTTACTATCAAGGCAACTATCCGAATTCACCTTTCGAGACAAAAATGACCGACGATATCGACCAGTTGCTGATCGCCGCACTGATGGAAGACTCCCGCCTGTCCCTCAAGGCCCTGGCCCAAGTCAGCGGCCTAAGCTCCCCCAGCGTCGCCGAGCGCCTGCGCAAGCTGGAGGAGCGCCAGGTGATCACCGGCTACACGCTGAACGTCGACCCGCGCGCCTTCGGCTACCAGTTGCAGGCGATTGTCCGGGTGCGACCGCTACCGGGAAAATTGCAGGAAGTGGAGAAGCAGATCCTGGCGATCCCCGAATTCACCGAATGCGACAAGGTCACCGGGGAGGATTGCTTCTACGCGCGGATGTGCGTGCGCTCGATGGAGCAGTTGGATGAAATTCTCGATCACCTCAATGGCTTCGCCGAGACCAATACGGCCATCGTCAAGAAGAGTCCGGTAAAGCGGCGGTTGCCGCCGATGGCATGAATCGCCGTGGCCCGCGTCAGACAACTCAGACCGAAAGCCAGACATTCAAGGCCAGGCGCCACGCGGCTTCGCCAGATCGGAACCGGGTCCCGCTAGCGGGCCCGGCCTAGTCCAATGGTAGTGTTCCCTTTCGCCGGCCTGATTCGAATGTCATGATTCGGCGTCCGCCGGATCCGCTACCCCGGCACTTGCACTGTGACACTTGAATTCGGCGTCCATGTCTTCACTCGGCGGCTTTGACTCACACCTACCGACCGTTCTGGTCATCGATGACGAACTGCGCTCCCGCGAAGCCCTGTCGCGAGTGCTCGACGGCGAGTTCCAGGTTCTGCTGGCAGACTCGGCCGAGCAGGCCCGCGAGTTGCTCGAATGCCACCCGGTCACGGTGATCCTCTGCGATCAGCGCATGCCCGGCGTGCAAGGCATCGAGTTTCTCAAGGAGGCGCGCGAGCGCTGGCCCGAGGTCGTGCGCATCGTACTCTCCGGCTACACCGACTCCGAAGACATCATCGCCGGCGTCAACCAGGCCGGCATCTACCAGTATCTGCTCAAGCCCTGGCTGCCCGAGCACCTTCTCACCACGGTGCGCAACGCCGTGGAAAGTCGTGCTTTACACAACCACATGCAGCATCTGGATGTCGAGTTGCGCACAGCTACGCCTGTGCTTCGTCGGCGCAGCCAGCAGGTGCTGGACAAAGTCCGCGACGCCTTCGACTTCGCCCGCATCGTGCGCGAGCCCGGCAGCCCCCTGGACGTCGTGTGCGAATTGGCGGCACGGGTGGCACGTTTCGATCTGTCGGTGCTGCTGCTCGGCGAGTCCGGCACCGGCAAGGAACTGTTGGCACGCGCCATCCACTACGCCAGCCCGCGTTCAGGCAAGGCCTTCATCATGGAGAACTGCGCGGCGCTGCCGGACTCGCTGCTCGAATCCGAACTCTTCGGCCACAAGCGCGGAGCCTTCACCGGCGCCCACCAGGATCACATCGGGTTGATCCAGCGCGCCCATGGCGGGACCTTGTTCCTCGACGAGATCGGCGACACCTCGCCGGCCTTCCAGGTCAAGCTGCTGCGCGTTCTGCAGGAAGGCGAGCTTCGCCCGGTCGGCGCCAGCACGTCGGTGCGCGTCGATGTGCGAGTGATCGCCGCAACGCACCGTGACCTGGAGGCCGACGTCCGCGACGGGCGATTCCGTGGCGACCTCTACTACCGGCTCGCCGGAGTATCCCTTGGATTGCCGCCGCTGCGTGAACGCAGCGGCGATCTCATTCCCATCGCCAGCAAACTGCTGGCCGACGCCAGCCAGGAACTCGACCTGCCCGGCCTGCATTTCGCCGCCGACGCCTTGGGCAGCCTGCTGCACTATCCGTGGCCCGGCAACATCCGCGAGTTGCGCAACGAGATCTACCGTGCCGCCGCGCTGTCCGAGGGAGCGGAAGTCGGCGCCCGTGCGTTTTCCCTGAAGGTACTTCAGGGCCAGGCACAACGCGCACGCCCCTCCTCCTGTGTGCCTGGAGTCCCAGCCGGCACGTTGCAGGAGCAACTCGACGCCATCGAGGCGGGCCTGCTCAAGGAAGCGCTTCTGCGCAACCACTGGAACAAGACCCACGCCGCACGCGAACTGGGACTGTCGCGCGTTGGCCTGCGCCAGAAACTGCGCCGCTTCGGCCTGGAGGAATCGCCATGAGTGCCCCTTTTCGCGTTCTCTGGCTGCAGTCCGGCGGTTGCGGCGGTTGCAACATGTCGCTGTTGTGCGCCGATACCCAGGACTTCGCCGGGCTGTGGCGCAACGCCGGGATCGAGTTGCTGTGGCACCCCTCGCTGTCGCTGGAAAGCGCGCATGAAGCGTTATCGATCCTCGATGACTGTCTGAGTGGACGCACGCATCTGAATGCACTCTGTATCGAAGGTTCGCTGCTGCGCGGCCCCAATGGCAGCGGTCGCTTCCATCTACTGGCCGGCACCGGCGTGGCGATGATCGAGTGGGTGCGGCGCCTGGCGGATGTCGCCGACTACACCCTGGGCATCGGTACCTGTGCCGCCTACGGCGGCATCACCGCAGCCGGCAACAACCCCACCGACGCCTGCGGCCTGCAGTACGACGGCGAGCGTCTCGGCGGCCTGCTGGGGGGCGAATACCGCTCGCGCAAAGGGCTACCGGTGATCAATGTCGCTGGCTGCCCCACTCATCCAGGTTGGGTCACCGATACGTTGATGGCCCTGGCAGCCGGATTGTTCTGTGCATCCGACATGGACGCCCTGGGCCGCCCGCGTTTCTACGCCGACCAACTGGTCCATCACGGCTGCACGCGCAACGAGTTCTACGAGTACAAAGCCAGTGCGGTAAAACCCTCCGACCTGGGGTGCATGATGGAGAACCTCGGCTGCAAGGGCACCCAGGCCCACGGCGACTGCAACAACCGCCTGTGGAATGGCGAGGGCTCCTGCACCCGCGGCGGCTACGCCTGCATCAATTGCACGGCGCCCGGGTTCGAGGAGCCCGGCCACGGCTTCCACCTCACGCCCAAGCGCGCCGGCATCCCCATCGGCCTGCCCACCGACATGCCCAAGGCCTGGTTCGTCGCCCTGGCGGCCCTGTCGAAATCGGCCACCCCGGAACGCGTCAAGCAGAACGCCACCGCCGACCATACGCTGATCGCACCCGTCATCCACCGCACCCGCCGCTAGGGAATTCGCCCATGACACGCCTGCTGGTCGGCCCGTTCAACCGTGTCGAAGGTGACCTCGAAGTCCAGCTGGATATCGAGGACGGACGGGTGCGCTCGGCCCAGGTCAACGCCACCATGTACCGGGGCTTCGAACAGATCCTCCGTGATCATCCACCGCTCGACGCGCTGGTCTATGCCCCGCGTATCTGTGGCATCTGTTCGGTATCCCAGTCAGTCGCTGCCGCACGGGCGCTCGGTGCTTTGGCCGGCGTTCAGCCACCCGCCAACGGTTTGATCGCCACCAATCTGATGGCCGCGACAGAGAATCTCGCCGACCACCTGAGTCATTTCTACCTGTTCTTCATGCCGGACTTCGTGCGCCCGCTGTATGCCGACCGCCCCTGGTTCGCCGATGCGGTACAGCGTTTCACGCCGCACACCGGCAGCCAGCAGCGTCTGGCCCTGGCCGCGCGCAAACGCTGGCTGGACCTGATCGGTACGCTGGGCGGCAAGTGGCCCCACACCGGCTCCATCCATCCCGGCGGCTCCACCCGCGCCATCGATCCGGCCGAGCGCCTGCGCCTGTTGACGCGGGTGCGCGAGTTTCGCCAGTTCCTGGAGAACGAGCTGTTCGCAGCGTCCCTCGAGCGCATCGCCGGGCTCTCCAGTGAAGATCAGCTGTGGTCCTGGTACGCCGAAGCGCCGGGGCACGGCGACCTGCGTCAGTTCCTGCGAATCGTCCTGGACAGCGGTCTGGAACGCCTGGGCCAGGGGCCGGGACTCTACCTGTCCTATGGCGCCTATCCGCAGGCCGACGGCACGCTGGCTTTCCAACGCGGCCTGTGGGATGCGGCGACAAGGCAGGTCCGCCCGCTGGTACTGGATGAGATTCGCGAGGACGCGAGCCATGCCTGGCTGCACGATAGCGCAGGCCCGCTGCATCCCTCCGTCGGCGTGACCGAGCCTAGCCTGGACAAGAACACGGCCTACACCTGGAACAAGGCACCGCGCCTGGCCGGCGCCGTGCTGGAAACCGGCGCACTCGCCCGCCAGCTGATCCGCGGCCAGCCCTTGTTGCGCGAGGCAGCGGCTCGCTGTGGCGGTAGCGTCTACACGCGGTTGTTGGCCCGCCTGGTGGAGTTGGCACAGGTCATACCACTGATGGAGGGCTGGTTGCTCGCCCTGCGCACTGGCGAGCCTTATTATCTGGACTGCCCACTACCCGAAAACGGCAGCGCCGTCGGCCTCACAGAAGCAGCGCGCGGCGCGCTGGGGCATTGGCTCACGGTCGATCAAGGGCGAATCGCCAGCTACCAGATCATCGCCCCGACCACCTGGAATTTCTCGCCACGCGATGCCCAGGGCCGTCCCGGAGCCCTGGAGCAGGCCCTGGAAGGCGCCCCGGTGCAGCCTGGCGAACAGAATCCGCTAGCGGTGCAACATATCGTGCGCTCGTTCGACCCCTGCATGGTCTGCACCGTGCATTGACCCGGAGTATCGCCATGCAACGCCTGACCATTTCCCTCGACGACAACCTGGCCGATGCGCTTGACCAGTTGATTCGCGCCCAAGGGTACGGCAATCGCTCCGAGGCGCTGCGCGACATGCTGCGCCGGCACATCGAACAGTCGCGCCTGTGCCAGGACGCCGAGTCGCTGCACTGCGTCGCCAACCTCAGCTATGTCTACGATCATCACTCGCGCACGCTCGCCGGAAGAGTCATGACGCTGCAGCACGACCACCACGACCTGACCATTGCCAGCCAGCACGTCCACCTGGACCATGACCACTGCCTGGAAAGCCTGATGCTACGCGGACCGGTGGAGCAGGTCCGCGCCTTCGCCGAACGGCTGAGCGCCGAACGCGGCGTACGCCACGGCAATCTGAACCTGATCCCGGTGGCGACCTCGACCGATGATCACGTCCACCTGCATCCCACGAGCTGACACGCATGGCCCGCAAACCGCCGTCGCAACTGGACGAAGACGCCTGGCTGGAAGTCATCGTCAAGATGGATGAGGTTTACTCGCAACTGGTCCAGGACGAGATCGAACTGGAGCAGAAAAACGCCGAACTGGAGCAGTCGCAGCAGTTCATCGCCAGCATGCTGGCATCCATGTCGGACATCCTCCTGGCGTGCGATCCGCAGGGGCTGATCGAGGAGTCCAACCAGTCGCTGCGCAACCTGGTCAGCAGCGACGAAGCAGGCCTGCTCGGTCTTTCGGTCTACTCGTTACTTGGCGATGACGCCAGTATCCAGCGGCTGCGCAGCCTGCTCGGCGGCCTGCGCCGGGACAACGACAGTGCCAGCCTGGAAGTGAACTTTCGCGGCAACGCGGGAGAGTTGTTACCGGTCGACCTCAGTTGCACGGTACGCAGTGGCCTGCATGGTCGCTGCCTGGGGCACGTTCTGGTAGGCCGTCCACTGGGCGAACTGCAGCACGCCTACCGCCAACTCCATGAGGCCCACGAAGCGCTCAAGCGCACCCAGCAGCAACTGCTGCACGCCGAGAAAATGGCCTCCCTGGGACGCCTGGTCGCCGGCGTGGCCCATGAACTGAACAATCCGATCAGCTTCGTGCTCGCCAATGCCCACGTCCTGGGTGGCTATGGCAAACGCCTGCAGGACTACCTGCAAGCCGTACACGATGAGCAACCGATCGACCAGCGCGAGGTGCTGCGACGGCAACTGCGCATCGATCCGTTATTGGCCGACCTGCCGCTGTTGATCGAAGGTACGCTGGAAGGCGCGCAGCGCACCGCCGATATCGTCAGCGCACTCAAGCGCTTTTCCGCGATGGACCGCGGGCACCCCGGCGAAGCCTCGCTCAATGACGTTATCGAGCGTGCCATTCACTGGATCACCCGCGGCACCGCACCCGATCTGATCGTGCACTGGCAACCCGCCGACGATGTGCAGGTGCAGGGCAATGCCGGGCAGTTGCTGCAAGTGCTGATGAACCTCACCCAGAACGCCTACGACGCCGCGCGCCATGCTACGGCCGAGCCCCCGCAACTGTGGATCGAACTGACCCGCGAGCCCGGCTGGGCCAATCTGAGCCTGCGTGATAACGGCGCCGGCATCGCCGAACACCACCTCAGCCAGGTGTTCGAACCCTTCTTCACCACGAAGCCTGCCGGACAAGGCACCGGCCTGGGCCTGGCGATCAGTTACGGCATCGTCGAGCGGTGTGGGGGCACGCTGACGGCGGGCAATCACCACTCGGGCGGTGCGGAGTTCCACCTGCGCCTGCCGAGCCTGGACTGACCGCAACGGAGAATAGCTTTCCACTGCGCGAGCCATACCGGCAATCGACTCATCCGCACCACGAGCACCGGCCATTTGCCGCGCCCGAGGGATTGGCACAGCGCTTGTATGACGATTTTTTGATTCTTCATACAAGACAGCTGGAGACCCCATGCCTCACCCGGCCTCGCCCCGCTCCACCATCACGCTGTTCATCGGCCTGTTCAGCATCAATCTTCTAGCCTGGGCCTGGGCATTGGTCGCCTTCAGCGACTATCCGATGCTGCTGGGCACCGCTGTGCTCGCCTACAGTTTCGGCCTGCGCCATGCAGTGGATGCAGACCACATCGCCGCCATCGACAACGCCACGCGCAAACTGATCCAGGAGGGCCAGAGCACCGCCAGCGTCGGCTTGTATTTTTCCCTCGGCCACAGCAGCGTGGTGATCCTCGCCTCGGTACTGATCGCCCTCAGCGCTGCCAGCCTGCAGGACGAACTGGAAGCCTTCCACGGTATCGGCGCACTGATCGGGACCTCGGTGTCGGCGGCTTTCCTGCTGCTGGTAGCGCTGATCAACCTGGTGATCCTGCGTTCGGTCTATCGCGCCTTCCGCCGCGTCCGCCAAGGTGAGCGGCTCGGCGAAGCTGAACTGCAGGGCATGCTCACCGGCAGCGGCCCAATCGCACGCCTGGCGCGCCCGCTGTTCCGCCTCATTCGCCGAAGCTGGCATCTCTACCCGCTGGGCTTCCTGTTCGGCCTGGGCTTCGATACCGCCACGGAAATCGGCCTACTCGGCATTGCCGCGAGCCAGGCATCGCAGAACCTGCCGATGGTCTCGATTCTGGTGTTTCCTGCGCTGTTCACCGCCGGCATGGCCCTGGTCGACAGCGTCGACAGCGTGCTGATGACCGGCGCCTATCGCTGGGCCCAGGTGCGCCCTGCGCGCAAGCTCTACTACAACCTCACCATCACCTCCGCTTCCATATTGGTGGCGCTGCTGGTGGGTGGCATGGAAGCCCTCAACCTGCTGGCCGGGCAACTGGGACTGGAAGGCGCCGCCTGGGACTTCATTGCCGAAGTCAACGAGCAGTTCGGCTTGCTCGGCTACCTGATCATCGGCCTGTTCGTCGCTACCTGGCTGCTGTCCTGGGCGTTCTATCGCTACAAGGGCTATGACCGGCTGGACCTGGCATCGGCCTGAACAACTGATCACAGTGTTTCCAGTTCAGACCCCAAAGCGGTAATCAACTTTCCAGACAGGGCCCTCAGCGATTCTGGAAGACCACTACCTGACGGTGCGAAACCCTGCCGTACCGGCCTTTTCGGCCTGGAAAAAAGTCGTATCCCGTCATGCGACCAAATGGCACAGGTTTTGAAGTGGCCGGGTATGCCATTTCAACGCACGTCCCCATCGCACCCTGCAGCCTTTCGCCATGATCACGCGCCGGCTGCCCCTTCCTCCCCCGATCCCACCGTCACGCCGGCCTGCCGGTCCGCCGTGACGGTCCCTTACGCCGTGTCAGAAACGCCGGCGCAAGCCATTCCAGAGAGCAAGAAAAGCCTGGCCGAGGAGAAAACAAGTGACCGAAACCTTCTATGAAGTAATGCGCAGGCAGGGCATCTCGCGGCGCAGCTTCATCAAATTCTGCTCGCTGACCGCCACGTCGCTGGGCCTGGGCCCGGCCTTCATGCCGCAGATCGCCTGGGCCATGGAGAACAAACCGCGAACGCCGGTGCTCTGGCTGCACGGCCTGGAGTGCACCTGCTGCTCCGAGTCCTTCATCCGTTCTGCGCACCCGCTGGCCAAGGACGTCGTGCTGTCGATGATCTCCCTCGACTACGACGACACCCTGATGGCCTCCGCCGGGCACCAGGCCGAGGCGATCCTCGATGAGGTGATGACCAAGTACAAGGGCAACTACATCCTCGCCGTCGAAGGCAACCCGCCGCTGAACCAGGACGGCATGAGCTGCATCATTGGCGGCAAGCCCTTCGTCGAGCAGCTCAAGCGCGTCTCCCGCGACGCCAAGGCAATCATCTCCTGGGGTTCCTGCGCCAGCTGGGGCTGCGTGCAGGCCGCCAAGCCAAACCCGACCCAGGCGGTGCCGATCCACAAGGTGATCACCGACAAGCCCATCATCAAGGTGCCCGGCTGTCCGCCCATCGCCGAGGTGATGACCGGGGTAATCACCTACATGCTGACCTTCGACCGCATTCCGGAGCTGGATCGCCAGGGGCGGCCGAAGATGTTCTATAGCCAGCGCATTCACGACAAATGCTATCGCCGACCGAATTTCGACGCAGGCCAGTTCGTCGAGGCCTGGGACGATGACTCCGCGCGCAAGGGCTACTGCCTGTACAAGGTCGGCTGCAAAGGCCCGACCACCTACAACGCCTGCTCCACCGTGCGCTGGAACGGCGGCACCAGCTTCCCGATCCAGTCCGGGCACGGCTGCATCGGCTGCTCGGAAGAGGGGTTCTGGGACAAAGGCTCGTTCTACCAGCACCTGACCGACATCAACGCCTTCGGCGTGGAGGCCAACGCCGACCAGATCGGCCTGGCCGCTGCCGGCACGGTCGGTGCGGCAATCGCCGCCCACGCCGCGGTCTCCGCCATCAAGCGCGCCAGCAACGGCAAGGCCCATACCTCCACGCACGACGCCTGAACGCAGTACAGGAAGCCTGATCCATGAGCAATTATTCCACCCAGGGTTTCGATCTGGACAACAGCGGCCGGCGCATCGTCGTCGACCCCGTGACCCGCATCGAGGGCCATCTGCGTGTCGAGGTCAATCTCGATGCCAACAACGTGATCCGCAATGCCGTATCCACCGGCACCATGTGGCGCGGCCTCGAAGTCATCCTCAAGGGGCGCGACCCGCGGGATGCCTGGGCCTTCGTCGAACGCATCTGCGGTGTGTGCACCGGCTGTCACGCCCTGGCGTCGGTACGCGCGGTGGAGGACGCGCTGGGTATCCACATCCCGCCCAACGCCCACCTGATCCGCGAAATGATGGCCAAGACCCTGCAGGTGCACGATCACGTCGTGCACTTCTACCACCTGCACGCGCTGGACTGGGTCGACGTGGTCTCGGCGCTCAAGGCCGATCCCAAGGCAACCTCGGAGCTGCAGCAACTGGTTTCACCGGCGAATCCGAAGTCTTCTGCGGGCTACTTCCGCGACGTGCAGAACCGCCTGAAGAAATTCGTCGAAAGCGGCCAGCTTGGCCCATTCATGAACGGCTACTGGGGTAATCCGGCGTACAAGCTGCCGCCGGAAGCTAACCTGATGGCAGTCACCCATTATCTGGAAGCACTGGACCTGCAGAAGGAGTGGGTAAAGATCCACACCATCTTCGGCGGCAAGAACCCCCACCCCAACTATCTGGTGGGCGGCGTGCCCTGCGCCATCAACATCGATGGCGACCTCGCCGCCGGCGCTCCGTTGAACATGGAGCGGCTGAACTTCGTGCGCGCCCGCATCGACGAAGCGCTTGAGTTCGTGCGCAACGTCTATGTGCCCGACGTTCTGGCAATCGGCACTCTGTACAAACAGCAGGGTTGGCTGCATGGCGGCGGCCTGGCGGCGAGCAACGTGATGGACTACGGCACCTATGCCAAGGTCAATTACGACGACAGCACCAACCAATTGCCCGGCGGCGCCATCCTCAATGGCAACTGGGACGAGATCCTGCCGGTGGATCTGCGCGACCCGGAGCAGGTACAGGAGTTCGTCAACCACTCCTGGTACCAGTACCCGGACAACGACAAGGGCCTGCACCCCTGGGATGGCATCACCGAGCCGCATTACGAGCTGGGCGCCGCCACCAAGGGTTCCCGCACCGCGATCGAGGAGATCGACGAAAGCGCCAAATACTCCTGGGTCAAGTCGCCGCGCTGGCGCGGCCATGCCATGGAGGTCGGTCCGCTGGCCCGCTATATCCTCGGCTATGCCCACGCACTCAAGGGCAACCCGCACTGCCAACGGGTCAAGGAGCAGTTGGAAGGCTCGCTGCAGGCGGTCAACCATGACCTGCCCCGCGCCCTTGGCCTGGGCGAAACCGACTACAGCGTCAAGCAACTGCTGCCGAGCACCATCGGCCGCACCCTTGCCCGCGCGCTGGAAGCGGAATACTGCGCGGAGATGATGGTCGACGACTGGAACGAGCTGATGGCGAACATCCGCAACGGCGACCGCGCCACCGCCAACGTCGAAAAGTGGGACCCCAAGACCTGGCCCGCCGAAGCCAAGGGCGTGGGCAGCGTTGCCGCGCCGCGCGGCGCGCTCGGCCACTGGATACGCATCAGGAATGGGCGCATCGAGAACTACCAGTGCGTGGTGCCCAGCACCTGGAACAGCAGCCCGCGCGACGGCAAAGGTCAGATCGGCGCCTTCGAGGCCGCACTGATGAACACCCCGGTCGCGGTGGCCGATCAGCCGGTGGAAATCCTTCGCACGCTGCACTCCTTCGACCCCTGCATGGCCTGCGCGACCCACGTGATGAGTGAGGAAGGCGTCGAGTTGAGCACGGTCACCGTGCGTTGAGCCACCCAGCAGCCAGACGCCGGGCGCCACCGCGCTCCCGGCGCACTTGAGGTGACGACATGTCCGAGCATCACAGCGAATACGTCTACGAGGCACCCGTGCGCCTATGGCACTGGATCAACGCCAGTTGCATCCTGGTGCTGGCGGTGAGTGGTTATTTCATCGGTTCGCCGCTACCCACCCAACCGGGCGAAGCCAGTGCCGACTTCCTGATGGGCTATATCCGCTTCGCCCATTTCGCCGCGGCCTACTTGTTCGCCATTGGCATCGTCGGCCGCGCCTACTGGGCTCTGGTCGGCAATCAGCATGCCCGCGAGCTGTTCTGGGTTCCCCTCACCAGCAAGGCCTACTGGCTCAGCTTCGGTGTCTGGCTGCGCTATTACCTGGCGATGGGACCGGTACCGAAACCGATGTTCGGCCACAACCCGCTGTCCCGATTCGCCATGGTGTTCGTCTTCCTGCTCACCTCGCTGTTCATGCTGGTGAGTGGTTTCGCCCTGTATGGCGAGGGCGCGCAGATGGGCTCCTGGCAGGAGCGCCTGTTCGGCTGGGTAATGCCGCTGCTGGGAGGGTCGAACAATGTGCGTACCCTCCACCACCTGGGCCTGTGGCTGATGGTCATCTTCATCATGGCGCATGTGTATGCCGCCGTGCGTGAGGAAATCTACGGCCGCCTGAACCTGATCGGCAGCATCATCACCGGCTACAAGAGCCTGAAGAAATGAACCCGACCTCCCCCTCGCCGCGCATCACCGTGCTCGGCATCGGCAACCTGCTTTGGGCCGACGAAGGTTTTGGCGTGCGCTGCGTCGAGGCACTGCAGCAACGTTACGAGTTCGCCGGCAACGTTACCCTGATCGATGGCGGCACCCAGGGCTTGTACCTGATCCAGCATGTGCAGCAGGCCGACTACCTGCTGATCTTCGACGCGGTGGATTACAACATGGCGCCCGGCACCCTCAAGTTCGTCGCGGATGACGAGGTGCCGCGCTTTCTCGGCGTGAAGAAGCTCAGCCTGCACCAGACGGGCTTCCAGGAAGTGCTGATGCTGGCCCAGCTCACCGGCCACTACCCTCAGCGGGTTCTGTTGATGGGTTGCCAGCCCGAGCGCATGGACGACTACGGCGGCAGCCTGCGCCCACCCGTAAAGGCCGCACTGGAGTTGGCCATCGACGCCGCCCGGCAGGTACTCGAGGACTGGGGAGGCGCGCCGCGTACACGGACCGCGCCGCTGCCTGAAGAGGAAGCCGTGACGATGCTGAACCTGGACCTGCAGCGCTACGAAAGCGAGCGCCCCAGCGAGCAGGATGCCTGCCGCGTCGGCGACGAACGCATCCTCGGGCGGCGCAGCTGACATGTGCATCGGCCTTCCCATGAACGTCCTCGCCGTCCGCCCCGGCGCAGCGCTGTGCAGCGACCGCCAGGGCCAGCAACGCTGGATCGACACCGTTCTGGTGGACGAGTGCGCCATCGGCGATTGGCTGCTGGTATTCATCGATGCGGCTCGCGAGCGCTTGGCGCCTGAACGCGCAGCGGAAATCCACGCCACCCTCACCCTGCTCGACGCCGCGCTGCACGGCGAACCCGCCGATAGCCAGCCCGCCTTCGCCCTGCCCTCGGCCATGAGCGCCGAGCACCTCGCCAGCCTGCTAGGCCAACCACTTTCCAAGGAGCCCCTATGAGCGAGTCCGCCGCCTTCCTGGCGCCCCTGCCTGCCACCCCCGACGTACCGCCGCTGATCACCCGCCTGGTCGAGCAATTCGCCGCCAGTTGGGTGGGCCTGGATAACCTCGATGCCTGGCTCGCCCAGTCCGGCGAAGCCTTGCTGCTCCTCTGCGGCGACCCGGTGCGCCATCCCGAAGGCCTCGACGTGGCGGTGATACTGCCCGAGCTGTGCAGGACGCTCGCTGCCCGCCACGATTGCCACCCGCGCCTGGGCGTTGGGCGCCGCGCGGACGAAGCAGCCCTGGCCGAGCGTTTCGCCCTGCGCCGCTGGCCGAGCATCATCTGGCTCCGCGATGGTGGCTACGTCACCCAGATCGACGGCATGCGCGACTGGGATGCCTACCTGCGCCTGGCCGAGGACGCCCTGCAGCAGGGTAACGCGCTGATCCCGTTGCGCAGCGAAGCCGTACAACCCGTGCCAGGAGGCTGCCAGTGAACGGCGCCCGTCCCATGGACCCGCTCCAGTACATCCCACTGATGGACATCGGCCCCGGCTCACAACCCGAGGACGACGCCACGCTGGAATACATCAGCATGCCGCAGGGCATGTACACCCACGCTTCGCCAAGGCTTCCCGAGCCTGAGGCGCTGGACGCCACGCCGGGCGCACGCCAGGCGTTGGGCGAAATCCTCCACATGCTGCGCAGCCGGCGCGCCGGCGATGCGCCGCCGAGCCTCGACCTGCATACCTATAGCGAGGCTGATCGAGTCCTGCTCGACCAACTGCTCGGCGAAGGCGAAGTCAGCGCGCGAATCGGCGGCGCCGACGGTGTACGCATCCAGGAATCGATTTTCGCCGGTGTCTGGCGTGTGTTCGGTGCCGGGCATGATTACATCGACGTGGACGCGGCCCCGGCATTGCTGCGACGCACCACGAAGCTCGACGTCTCGACCGAGGTGTTCGTACCAGTGCTACCGCTGCCGGGAGGCGTGATGAACGCCCCGGCGCTCCTCACCGAACTGCAGGATCGCACCCTCAACTGGCGCCCCGGGAGCGCGGCTCATGTCATCAACCTCAGCCTGCTACCGCTCTCCGAACAGGATGTGCCCTTTCTCGACCAGCGCCTGGGTGAAGGCACCGTGCTGATCCTGGCGCGCGGCTACGGCAACTGCCGCATCAGCAACACCCGCGCGCCCAACTGCTGGCGGGTGCGTTACTTCAACTCCCAGGACGCGCTGATCCTCGACACCATCGAAGTCACCGACCTGCCCGAAGTGGTACTCGCCGCGCCAGAAGACATCGCCGACTCGCTGGAACGTTTCGAAGACGTCATCCAATGGTTCGAAAGTGAGCTTGCCGGGGCCGACCAATGAGCGAGCGTGCAGGTTTCGAAGGCAGCTACCTGGGCGACCGCAATCGGCTACCGGACGATGCACGCCTGGAATGCAAGATCTGCTGGTGGGTCTACGATCCGTCCCAGGGCGATCCGGTATGGCAGATCGCGCCGGGGACGCCGTTCGCGCAGTTGCCCGCACACTGGCGCTGCCCCAATTGCGATGGCGAGGCCGAGCAGTTCATGGTGATTGATGACTGACCCGCTCGCCCGCGCCGAAGCCCTGGCGCAGCGCTTTCGCGAGATTGCCGACACGCGCATGCGCGGCCTGCCGTTACTCAACCCGGCACTGGGAGTCGAGGCAATCGATTTTGCCCCTCAGCGCCTGGGCCCGGAATCCAACAGTGGATTGCTCGGCATCCTCATCACGCCCTGGTGCATGAACCTGGTCTGGTTACCCGACGACACCCGGAACTCACCCGCCGAAGGCATCACCTGCGAGTATGCACTGGGTGGCGAACGCTTGAGCTTCATCGGCAGCGTCGATGAACGAATCGGCCATTACCGGAGCTGCTCGCTGTTCTCGCCCATGTTCGAGTTCCGCGACCCACAAAGCGCTCGGGATATGGCTCACCAGATATTGGCCGCTCTACGCCGTCCGCCCGTTGAACAGCCGGCCAACCCGAGCCGCCGTGGCTTGTTCTTCCGCCTGGCAGGAGCCCGTCAATGAGTGTTGGCGAAGGCCTTTCGCGTCTGGCCGGTTCGCTACGCGTGCGCCCGGCGCAGCAGCCGGCACTGCTCGGTGGTCGCCCGCCACTGGCCGGACGCTTGCTGCGCGGGCAGCCGGCGGAAGCGGCAGTGCGTCATCTTCCGCTGATCTACAGCCTCTGCGGCCAGGCCCATCGGCTGACTGCCGAACTGGCGCTGCAAGCCGCGATACAGGGCAGCGGCGAGCCTGATGATCAGGCTCGACAGCGCCTTCGCGAGGAAAACATCCGCGAACACCTGCGGCATATCCTGCTGGATTGGCCGCGTCTTCTGGCAGGCCCGCAATCCGGCGTGAAGCTGCTCTCGCCCCGGCCGGCTCAGAACCTCGACAGCTGGTTCGATGGCTCAGCCCAGGACTGGCTGCAACGTTGGCACACCGACCCACGCAAGGCTCTGCTGGAGTGGAGCCTCCATAGCCATCATCCTCTGGCCCGCCTGCTGCACGACTGCCGTCGGCGTGCTGAGGCGCTTGTGCTATCGGCCCAGGCACTGCCGACCACCCCGGCCAGCCTGCTGGAAATCGGCCGAAGCCTGGGCGGTGAAGAGGATTTCCTGCGCCGTCCCGAACTGTGCGGCGAACCACGCGAGACCGGCGCCTGGACGCGCGGACGGGAAACCCGCCCGGAGCGCTACGACACCGCCTGGCTGCGCCTGGGCGCACGCCTGGCCGACCTCGTCGAACTGAGTCAGGCGCCTGCCGCACCGCTGGAGATGGGCGCACTGGCTCTGGGCGAAAGTCAGGCGCTGGCCTGGAGCGAAACCGCCCGTGGCCTGCTGCTGCACCGGGTACGCCTCGAACCCGCCCCCGGCGGCTGGAAAATCTGTGACTACCGGATACTGGCACCTACCGAGTGGAACCTGCATCCTCGTGGAACGCTGGCGCGGGCGCTTGAGACCCTGCCCGACGATGCCATGGCAGCACGCCAGGCGGAACTGTTGCTGGCGGTATTCGATCCTTGCCTTCCCTACCGACTGGAAAGTCCCGTGCTCACCCCAGTCAATACCGCAGGAGCGTTGCACGATGCATGAGGTCAGTCTGGCCGGGGGCATTCTCGCCGCCGTTGACGACGCCGCGCGCAAGGACCCGTTCCGGCGCGTCAGCCGCCTGCGCCTGGAGGCCGGCAAATTGGCCGGAGTCGAGGTCGAGTCACTGCGCTTCGCCCTTGAGGCCATCGCTCCCGGCAGCCTGCTCGAAGGCGCACAGATCGAGATCGAACAGCCCGACGGCCAGGCCTGGTGTCTGGACTGCGCCACCAACGTACCGCTGGTCCAGCGCGGTGCTCCCTGCCCGCAGTGTGGCGGCTTCTGGCTGCAACCCAATGCCGGCACCCAATTGCGAATCCTCGACCTGCAGGTCGAGGACCACTGATCCCGCGACAGGAGGAACGCCATGTGCGTCGTCTGCGGCTGCTCCAGCGGCCACTCCCATGACAGTCACTCGCATCCCGCACCAGACTCTGCACCCAGTACCGATGTGATGGATGCAGGTGGCGACCTGCACTACGGCCTGGGCACCGCCGGGGTGTCCCTGCCCGGCGTCAGCCAGTCGCGCACCATCCAGATCGAGCAGGATGTCCTCGGCGAGAACGACCGCCATGCCAGACGCAATCGCCAGGGCTTCGAAAGCCACCAGGTGCTCGCCCTGAACCTGGTGTCCAGCCCCGGCTCGGGCAAGACGACCCTGCTCTGCGCCACCCTCGAAGCCTTGCGTGCACAGCACCCGCACCTGCCGCTGTCGGTGATCGAAGGCGACCAGCAGACCAGCAATGATGCCGAGCGCATTCGCGCCACCGGCGTCGCGGCGATCCAGGTCAACACCGGCAAGGGCTGCCATCTCGATGCGCGGATGGTCGCCGACGCCTACGCGCGCCTGCCGCTGCACGACGCAGTGCACGCCCATCATGGACACGCCCATGCCATGCCGTTGCAGGCGCCCGCCGCCGGGCTGGGCGCCGGCGCACTGCGCCCGGTCAAGCCCCACGCCCCGGCCGGCATTCTGTTCATCGAGAACGTCGGCAACCTGGTCTGCCCTGCCCTGTGGGATCTGGGTGAAGCGGCCAAGGTGGCGATTCTTTCGGTGACCGAGGGTGAGGACAAACCGCTGAAGTACCCCGACATGTTCGCGGCGGCGGGGTTGATGCTGTTGACCAAGACCGACCTGCTGCCGCATCTGGACTTCGACGTGCAGCGCTGCCTGGAGTATGCCCAGCGGGTCAACCCCGGCTTGCGCGTGATCCAGCTCAGCGCCCGGAATGGCAGCGGCATGCAGGCCTGGCTGGACTGGCTGCTCGGCGACCGGACACTGCGCGCCGAGGCCCGGTCCGCGCGCATTGCCGCCCTGGAAGCGGAGCTCGCTCAGCTCAAGGCCCGCCATGACTGAGCTGAGAATCCAGAGCCTGCCCGGCGCTGCGACCTGGCCGCCGGTTCTGGCCTGCGGCGCATGGCTGAAGAACAGCGCCTGTCTGCTGCAGGGCGATCAGGTCATCTGGTCCCCGGTGCACGGTGACCTCGGTGAACCGGACAACTGCCTGGCGCTGGAAGACTCGCTGGAGCGCTTGCTCGGCCATGCCGAAACCCGCCCGCGCGCCATCGCCCATGACCTGCACCCGGACTTCCACAGCACCCGGTTGGCGTTCGATGTAGCAGCTCGCCTGGGCGTCCCGGCGCTGGGCGTGCAGCATCATCATGCACACATCGCCGCCCTTCAGGCCGAACACGGTCTGCAGGGGCCGGCCCTCGGACTGGCACTGGATGGCGTGGGCCTGGGCACTGACGGCAACGCCTGGGGCGGCGAGCTGCTGTGGGTCGACCACGGCGCCTGGCGTCGCCTCGGAGCATTACTGCCGCTGCCCCTCCCCGGTGGCGATATCGCCGCTCGCGAGCCATGGCGGCTGGTGGCTGCGGCGCTGCATCTGCTCAGACGCAGCGAAGAGATCGGCCCGCGCCTGGCCCCACTGGTCGGCGCCCAGCCTGCCGCCACCGTGGCCCGGATGCTCGAACGTCAGCTCAACTGCCCGACCAGCAGCGGCGCCGGACGCTGGTTCGATGCCGCCGCCGGTATTCTCGGGCTGAGTGTGCGCCAGGCCTTCGAAGCCGAAGCAGCGATCGCCCTCGAACGCTGCGCAACCGACTATCTGAGTCAGCATCCGGCCCCGGACGTCGCCGGACTCTGGCAAGTGCGCCACGACGGGCGCCTGGATCTCCTGCCGCTGCTGGCCCGACTGTTCGAGCTGGCCGACCAGGGTCGCGCCCATGAAGGCGCCGCCCTGTTCCACCTGACCCTCGCCGCCGCCCTGGCCGACTGGGTGGCACAGCAGCCCACGGAACTCTCGGTGCTGTTGGGCGGCGGCTGTTTTGCCAATCGCCTGCTCAGCGCGCAATTGAGCGATCTTCTGTCACTTCAGGGGCGGTGTGTATTCGGCACGCAAACCGTTTCCTGCGGCGATGCCGGCCTGGCCCTGGGGCAGGCCTGGGTCGCCGCGCAGTGGGCCGCCCCGGCCTGTGAGGCGGCGCTGCCGCTGGAGGATATTGCCCCATGTGTCTAGCCATTCCCGCCCGCGTGGTCGAACTGCGCGATAACGACCAGGCGCTGGTCGATCTCGGCGGCATCCGCAAGGAAATCTCCCTGGCGCTGGTCAATGGCGCGCAGCTGGGTGACTACGTGATCGTCCACGTGGGCTATGCCCTCGGGCTGATCGACCCGGAAGAAGCGCAGCGCACCCTGGAGATGTTCAATGAGCTGGGCCAGTCCCAGGGGCTGGAGCCATGAAATACATCGATGAATACCGCGACGGCGAACTCGCCCGGCAGATCGCCCAACGCATCCGCACAGTCGCACAGCCGGAACGGGAATACCGCTTCATGGAATTCTGTGGCGGCCATACCCATGCTATCTCCCGCTATGGCGTGAGCGACCTGCTGCCAACCAACGTACGCCTGATCCACGGGCCCGGCTGCCCGGTCTGTGTGTTGCCGATCGGGCGAATCGATCTGGCCATCCGCCTGGCCATGGAGCGGCAGGTGATCCTCTGCAGCTACGGCGACACGATGCGCGTGCCAGCCTCCGATGGACTCTCGCTGCTGCGCGCCAAGGCCCGGGGCGCGGACATCCGCATGATCTACTCGCCCCAGGACGCGCTGAAGATCGCCGAGGCCAACCCTGAGCGCGAAGTGGTGTTCTTCGCCGTCGGCTTCGAGACCACCACCCCACCCACCGCCCTGGTGATTCGCGAAGCGGCGCGGCGCGCAGTGGACAATTTCAGCGTGCTCTGCTGCCACGTCCTCACCCCGCCCGCCATTGCCCACATTCTCGACGCACCGGCCGAACAGGCGGTAGCGCTGGACGGCTTCATCGGCCCGGCACACGTCAGCGTGGTCATCGGCGCAGGTGCCTATGGCGAGTTCGCCCGGCGCTACCGCAAGCCGGTGGTGATCGCCGGCTTCGAACCGCTGGACGTGCTGCAGTCCATACTCATGCTCGTGCAGCAGGTCAACGAAGGCCGCGCCGAGGTGCAGAACGAATTCATCCGGGCCGTCAGCGACGAAGGCAGCCGGCCGATGCAAGCGTTGATGGAGGAGGTCTTCGAACTGCGCGAATGCTTCGAATGGCGCGGCCTGGGCGAGATGCCCGCCAGCGCCCGGCGCATCCGCCCGGCCTTCGCCCGGCACGACGCCGAAGCGCGCTTCGCCCTGCACTACCAGTCCGTACCGGACCACAAGGCCTGCGACTGCGGGCCGATCCTGCGCGGGCAGAAACAGCCTGTCGACTGCCGACTGTTCGGCACGGTCTGCACCCCGGAGAACCCTGTCGGCTCCTGCATGGTTTCCAACGAGGGCGCCTGCGCCGCGCACTACGCCTACGGGCGCTATAAGGACATCGAGGTAACCCGCGTATGACCTCCCCCACTGCCGTCAGACGCGCCTACGTGCGCCCTCTGAACCTGCGCGATGGCCGCATCGAGATGGCCCACGGCTCCGGCGGCCGGGCCTCGGCGCAACTGATCGAGGAAATCTTCCTGCGCGCCTTCGACAATCCCTGGCTACGCCAGGGCAACGATGGGGCGACACTGGCTACGGTGCTGGGCATGGGTGAGCGACTGGTGATGGCGACCGACGCCCACGTGATCTCGCCGCTGTTCTTCCCCGGTGGCGATATCGGCAGCCTGTCGGTACACGGCACCGTCAACGATGTCGCCATGAGCGGCGCTCGCCCCCTGTACCTGTCGGCCAGCTTCATCCTCGAAGAAGGCTTCCCCCTCGCCGACCTCAAGCGCATTGCCGACTCCATGGGCCGCGCCGCGCAGGAAGCCGGCGTCGCCATCGTCACAGGCGATACCAAGGTGGTCGAGCGTGGCAAGGGCGATGGCGTGTTCATCAGCACCACCGGAGTCGGCGTGGTGGCCGCCGGCATCGATACCAGCGGCAACCGCGCGCGCCCCGGCGATGTGATCCTCGTGTCCGGCTGCATCGGCGAGCACGGCGTAGCGATCCTCTCGCAACGCGAATCCCTGGAGTTCGAGACACAGATACGGTCCGACAGTGCAGCACTGCACGGTCTGGTGATGTGCATGCTCGAAGCCGTACCAGGCATACGCGTATTGCGCGACCCCACGCGCGGCGGGCTGGCGACGACGCTCAACGAGATCGCCGGGCAATCCGACGTGGGCATGCTGCTCGATGAAGCCGCCATCCCGGTGCAGCCGCAGGTGGAAGCCGCCTGCGAATTGCTCGGGCTCGATCCCTTGTACGTCGCCAACGAAGGCAAGCTGGTGGCGATCTGCGACGCGCGCGACGCCGACACCCTGCTGCAAGTGATGCGCGCCCATCCGCTGGGCGCACAGGCGGCGCGAATCGGCAGCGTCATCGAGGACGGGCACGGCTTCGTACAGATGCAAACCCGTTTCGGTGGCCGCCGCATCGTCGACTGGCTCGCAGGAGAGCAACTACCGCGGATCTGCTAGCGGCTGGCGAGCCACAAAGCGCCTGGGCTGCCGGCAAGCACGGAGCATCTCCGCGCTAGCCGAAAAACAAAGGCCCCTTGCGGGGCCTTTGTCGTTTGCTCGCTTAGCGAGAGGCCTTGCGGCGCAACGCCGAGGGACTGAAATTGGAGTCGTCCGGGGCCGGCTGGCTGAAGTCGGCGGTGCCAGGCTCCTCGTTGTCCAGCCACTGGATACTGTAGCGGTGCGCCTGGAGGTCATGGAAGGTGTCCAGGGCGGTCCACACCATCGGCTGCTCGTAGAAGCTCTTCAGGTAGGCCAGCGACACGCGCCACAGCTCGCCGCGGCCATCGTACTGGTCCACCACGGCGGCGCCCCAGCTGTCCTCGTCGAGGTAGAGGGTGCGGCGCGAGTAGATGTGCCGCGCGCCGGGCTTCAGCTTGCCGTCCACTACCCACACGCGGTGCAGTTCGTAACGGGTGTACTTGGGATTGACGTGGCCCGGGGTGAGCAGGTCCTTGTACTTAACCTCCGGGCTGGTGATCTGGTAGTTGTTGTAGGGAATGTAGATTTCCTTCTTGCCCACCAGGGTCCAGTCGTAGCGGTCCGGCGCGCCGTTGTACATGTCGGTGTCGTCGGCGGTGCGCAGACCGTCGGAGTCTTCGATCGGAGTGTCGTAGGCCAGCGTCGGGGCGCGGCGCACGCGGCGCTGGCCGGGGTTGTAACCCCAGGCCTGGCGCGGTTCCTTGACCTGGTCGAGGGTCTCCTGGACCAGTGCGCCGTTGCCGGCCAGGCGAGCCGGCGCGGTGGTGAAGGTCATGTAGTAGAACAGTGTATTGCCGAGCTTGTCGTAGCTGCCCTTGGGGTCGTAGAAACGGAACAGCGCCTCGTCCTGGGAGGTCACCAGCGAGTAAGCGCCGTTACGCTGCACGCCGGCCTGGGACGAACGCCGCACGATATAGGTGCCGCGGTAGCGGGCGATGTGATTCCACACCGCTTCCACGCCACTTTTCGGGATCGGGAACGGCACGCCGCCGTAGGCGTCGGAGAAGCCGTTGCCGCCCTCCACCAGCTTGGCACTGGTGGCGTTCTTGTAGATGTTGTCGTAGATCCACTGTGGCGCCGAACCGGTACGGTGGGTCTCGTAGACCGGCATCTGGTAACTGTCCGGATAGGCGTTGAACAGTGCGATCTGCCCCGCGGTCAGGTTGGCCTTGTACTGGTCAAGGTTGGCCTTGGTGATGACGAACTTCGGCTTCTCCCCAGCGAACGGATCGACATGGTGCGCACCCGGCCCCTTGTAGCCGGCGGGTGCCGAGGTCAGGCCGCCGCTCCAGGCAGGAATGGTGCCAGCGGCGTTACCGGCCTTCTCCGCGCCCATGGGCGTCAGGCTGCTCTTCAGTTGGGCAGCCTGGTCGGCCGAGACGGCAGCGCGCGCATCGGTGACGGCGAGGGCTGTCAGCGTGGCAAGGACGATCAGGGAACTCTTCTTGTACATGGTCCTCTCCGGATCAGAACGAGTATTTCGCGGTGATCGAGACGTTGTCGCGGTCGCGCATGGAGTTGCTCGAGCCGGCGCCGTAGTAGTTGGTGTACTGGGTACCGACTTCGAAGGTGTTCAGGTAGCTGGCGTCGATGCCGAGGGTGTAGGCCTTGCGGCCTTCGATGAAGTTGCCGGTGCGGTCGGAGTTGCCGCTGAAGTCCTCCTGGTAGACGGCGTAGGGCGAAAGTTTCACCCCAGCGTAGACGTCGTTCCAGCTACCGGTGAGCAGCAGGGTGTAGCCGTAGCTGTCGCGGCTGATCTGCACGTCGTCATCGTTGCCGCCGACGTAGGCCTTGTCCTGGGCGCCGACGAACTTGCGCTCGGTGCCGTCCCAGGCGGTGTACTTCAGGCTGCTGCCACGGATGTGCTCGGAGGCGAGCTCCGCCACGCCGGTCATGGAGTCGAAGGTCAGGTGCGGGCCGAAGTTGTAGATGGTCGACAGCGAGATGTTGTAGGTCTCGGCGCGTTCATAGTTCTCGAACAGGCTGCCGCGGCACAGCTGCTTGCCGGCCACCTGGGCGCAGGCCTGGCCGGCGGCCACATTGCCGTCGTAGAGGTTGGTCTGGCCCAGCACGCCCTGGGTCAGCAGGTCGCCGAGCAGGTCGTCGGTGGCGGAAATGCTGATGGGCATGTTCGGCCGGTAGGCGATCTCGCCGGATACCGAGGCATCGCCCAGGGTGGTGTTGAAGCTGAAACCGTACATGCGGATGTCTTCGACATAGTCACGGCGGGCTTCGGCGTTGCTCGCCATGTCCAGCGTGGCCAGGCCCGGCACCGCCTCGCCCAGGCCCAGCGGGCCGAGCAGGCTGTTCAGCGCGTCGACATCGACACCCTGGTAGTTGCGCAGATCGACCGCGACCTGCGGCTCCTTGGCATGGTAGTTGACGAAGTAGAAACCGAACTCGGTGGAGTTGAGCTCCTCGGCGATGTAGCGGAACGCCACGCCGAACTGGCCGTCGTCGCGCGCCTCGATGTCCTTGCCGATGTTGGCCACCTTGAAGGTGCCGGTGTTCGGATCGAGGAAGGCGTTCGGCCCATGCGGGCCGTTGCCCAGCAGGCCGAGAGAGGCGACCGTCGGGTAGCCGGCCAGCAGTTCCTTGATCAGCGGGTCGGTTTCGGTGGTATAGGCGGTTTCGCCACCATCGCTGAACAGGTCGGTATCGGAGAAGTAGGTACCGACCGAGTCGAGGCGGGTTTCCTTCCACTTCCACTGGTAGAAGGCCTCCATGGACAGGTCGTCGGTCAGGCCGAGGTTGAAGCTCAGGGCCTCCACCGGCACCAGCACTTCCTTGAGTTCGGAACCCGGCAGGTGGAAGCGTGCGGCGTCGACCGGGTTGATGGTGTTGACCCCGCCACGGTAGAACACGCCCTCGCCCCAGTTCAGCACCTGGCGGCCGACACGGCCGGTCAGCGGGTGCTCGTCGACATCCCAGCTGCCGGACAGGTAGGCATCCAGCAGCTCGGCCTTGCGGCCGGCGATATGCCGGGTGTCGTCGGTGAAGTGGTCGTCCTGCGGGTACGACTGACTGGGACGCTCCACGCCATTGGTGGTGTCGTAGTAGTCGTTGCGCTTGTCCATGATCTGCGTGTCGTAATACGCGGTGCCACGCATGAACAGGCCATAGTTCTGGTACTTGGCCGAGAGGTCGGAAGTGAGCTTGAAGACCTGGGAAACCAGGCCGGTGTCGAAGTTGCGGTTGCCGTCGTCGGCGTTGATGTCGCTGATGTTGCTCTTGTCGCGGCCCTGCACGCGCCACATGGCGCCGTAGGACAGCGTGCTGTCCAGCGAGCCGGTGATCTCGTTGTCGGCCAGCTTGAACTCCAGAGCCTGGGCCGAGCCCGCCACCAGCAGCGGCAAGAGTCCCATCACCGCCCCCGCCCGCCGCGGCGCCCAGAAAATGGACGAGCGCGCACCCAATCGACTGTTCATAGACAGCATTACCTCCATGGCCAAGATTTATCGCCCCGGTCATTGCGGCCAGAGCTGTTCTTATTCGTTTCTCGGCTGCCGCCAGCCTCGGACAAAACCGGGCCGCCGTGCAGTAACACTCCTGCCAGAGCGCTTGCGGGCGCTATGGCCCCCCCTCCTCTTCTGCTTGCACGCTGGAGTTGGGACTATCGTGCAGGCAAAGTAACAAACTGTTTCCCCTCTGCCAATGGAAAGGATGTAATCCGTCTCTTTCAACAGGCAAAGAAAAGCCCGGCATATGACCGGGCCCTTCTCTTACAGAGAGTTATTACTGCGTGACTTATTCGACGGTGAAGGTCTTTTCTGCCAGCAGGCGATCGCCCTGAAACACCATGAAGCGCCACTGGCCCTGTACCACCTCATGATTCTCGGTGAACTGGTAGGCCATCACATCGGTGGGCGCGCCCACGACCAGCTTCTGCACCACTTCGAACTTGTCGTGGCGCTGGCCATCGGGGCTGACCACGCCGGGAGTGAAGTACAGCAGCGTCAGCGGAGTATCGCCCTCGACCTTGCCACTGAGCTGGTAGCGCAGGCCGAACTTGGTGCCCAGCTTGGCCGGCACGCGGGTGGTGGACTCGAGCTCCTGCTCGCTGCGCGTCAGCACGCGCTCGCCCGGCTGGTAATCCTTGTAGTTGCTGACGAAGACGCCGTACTCGACCGGGCCGTTGACGCGCACTTCGGCAAAGGCCGAGGAGGCGAAGGCAGAAGCCAGGGAGAGAGCCAGGACTGCTGGCAGGCGGGAAATGGGCATGTCGCGCTCCTTGTTGGGGTCCGCGCGAGGCTATGACATCGCCGTGACAGCCTGATGACAGCTTGGCGCCGCGTGGGTAGGCATGTCGCCAAGCGTCTATCATGCGTGGATCGGACCACTGGACACCATCATGAGCGACAGCCTGCTAGCCATCCGCCCGCGCGCCGAAGACGTCGAGGGCGTGCCCATCCTGCGGCCCCTGCCGTCTGCACAGCGGCGCAGCATCGGCCCCTTCGTGTTCTTCGACCACATGCTCGAAAGCAGCTTCGCGCCGGAGCATGGCATGGACATCCGCCAGCACCCGCACATCGGCCTGTCCACCCTCACCTACCTGTTCGAGGGCCAGGTGCAGCACAAGGACAGCCTCGGCTCGGACCAGCGGGTACTGCCCGGCGACGTCAGCTGGATGACCGCCGGCCGCGGCGTCGCCCACGTCGAGCGAACCCCCGCCGACCTGCTGCACAGCGGCTCGCGCCTGCACGGCCTGCAGGTCTGGCTGGCTCTGCCGCGCGAGCTCGAGAGTTGCGAGCCCAGCTACAGCCACCACGCCAGCGCCAGCCTGCCGGAAAGCGACCACCTGGGCGTGCGCATCCGCATGATCGCCGGCACCGGCTTCTGCCTGGAGTCACCGGTGCCGGTGCACTCCAGAACGCTTTACGCCGACCTGCAACTCAATGCTGGCGCGACCCTGGTGATACCCGACGAACACCCCGAACGGGCGCTCTACCTCATCGAGGGAGAGGCCCTCCTGGACGACGAGCCCTTGTCACCGCACGAGCTGGTGGTGCTGCCCGAAGGTGAAACCTTCACCCTCAGTGCCTGCGGCGACTGCCATGCCGTGATCGTCGGCGGCGAGCCGCTGGATGGTCCGCGACGGATGAACTGGAACTTCGTCGCCAGCGACCCGGCACTGATCGACAACGCTCGTGCCCGCTGGGCCGCCCACGACTGGCCGACGGTGCCGGGTGAGCAGGAACGCATCGAGTTGCCGCGCTAGCCGAACAGAGAAACCTATCGGATATCGCCGCCGCGCTGTCGAACACCGGCGAATGCTTGAGGACTCGCGCGAAGGCCTGCTGTAGCATCGCGCGCCCTGAACCCTTGCCCCCGGCAAGCCCGCTACCTCTGGCCCGAGGAGTCCGCGATGGACCAGTCGACCGCCCAACGCCACACCAGCGCCCTCACCGTGCTGACCCTGCTGTTCTTCATGTGGGGCCTGATCACTTCGCTGAACGACATCCTCGTGCCGCACCTCAAGGCCGTCTTCACGCTGTCCTACGTGGAGGCCTCGCTGGTGCAGTTCTGCTTCTTCGGCGCCTACTTCATCATGTCCTTCCCCGCCGGGCGGCTGGTGGAGAAGGTCGGCTACAAGAGCGGCATCATCGTCGGCCTGTCCACGGCCGGCCTCGGCTGCCTGCTGTTCTACCCGGCGGCCGGCTCGCAGTCCTATCCGTTCTTCCTCGCCGCGCTGTTCATCCTCGCCTCGGGCATCACCCTGCTGCAGGTTGCGGCCAACCCCTACGTGAATGTGCTCGGCCCCGCCGCCACCGCGGCCAGCCGGCTGAACCTGACCCAGGCGTTCAACTCCCTGGGCACGACGGTCGGCCCGCTGCTGGGTTCGGTGACCATCCTCGCCATCGGAGCCGGTGCCGCTTCGCAGATCGGTGGTTCCGCCGCCAGCGAAGCCGACTCGGTGAAGACGCCTTACCTGGTGCTGGCCGGGCTGCTGTTCGCCATCGCCGTGCTGATCGCCCTGTTCCGCCTGCCGAAGATCCATCACGGCGAACCCACCGATGGCGCGGCAGGTCGCCAGTCGATCCTCGCCCACCGGCACCTGGTGTTCGGGGTCATCGCGATCTTCTGCTACGTCGGCGCCGAAGTCTCCATCGGCAGCTACCTGGTGAGCCTGATGGGCCAACCGGACATCGCCGGGCTGCCGGCAGAGCAGGCCGGCAAGTACCTGTCGTTCTACTGGGGTGGCGCCATGGTCGGTCGCTTCATCGGCAGCGCCCTGATGCGCGCGATCGCGCCGAACCGCCTGCTGGCCTTCAACGCCGTGGCCATCGCGGTGCTGATCGGCATAGCGCTGACCCTGGGCGGGCACGTGGCGATGTGGGCGCTGATCCTGATCGGCCTGTTCAATTCGATCATGTTCCCGACCACCTTCTCTCTCGCTCTGGAGGGCCTGGGCAACCTCACCAGCAAAGGCTCCGGCCTGCTCTGCATGGCCATCGTCGGCGGCGCGCTGATGCCGCTGGTGCAGGCCTTCTTCGCCGACCGCATCGGCCTGCTGCCCTCCTTTGCCGTGCCGCTGGTGTGCTACCTGTACATCATCTGGTTCGGTGCGCGCGGCTATCGTGCCAACCAATCAGCCTCCGCCCCTGCCGGTACCCCCTGAAACCACACTGCGACGGGGCGCGGTGTCCGCGCCCCTTTCACCTGATTCCTACAGGCCTATCGGCCCCCTCGCCCTAGCTGGCGTCAGCTCGTTCCCGAAGACTGCCTTCCGTTTCCCTCCGCCGACCCTCTTCGGCGCAAGGGACCGATTTCCCCGGAAGGAGCACACCCCGTGGCTGACCCCCTCTCGCTGGTCGTCAATGGCCAGCCCCGGCACCTCGCCGTGGCCGCCGATACGCCGCTGCTGTACGTCCTGCGCAACGACCTGCAGCTCAATGGCCCCAAGTTCGGCTGCGGCCTGGGCGAGTGCGGCGCCTGTACCGTGCATCTCGACGGCATCGCCACCCGCTCCTGCGTCACGCCGGTCTCCGCGGCTGTGGGGCGCCAGGTCACCACCCTGGAAGGTCTCGGCACACTGGATGCCCCGCACCCGGTCCAGCAGGCCTTTATCGACGAGCAGGCGGCGCAGTGCGGTTACTGCAGCAACGGCATGATCATGACCAGCGCAGCCCTGCTCGCGCGCAACAGTTCGCCCAGCGACGAAGAGATCCGCCAGGAACTGGCCTATAACCTGTGCCGCTGCGGTACCCACGTGCAGATCCTCAGTGCCGTGCGCAGGGCCGCCGAGCGAATCGGCAACCGCGGCCAGGAAAACCCGGCATGAGCCTGCTCGGCCGCCGTGAGTTCCTGAAGGCCGGCGCGGCCCTGCTGGTCAGCACTCAACTGCCTGACCCATTGCTGGCGCAAAGCGCCGATGGCGTGTTGACCCTCGACGAGGTCGACAGCTTCATTGCCATCGCCGGCAACGGCACCATCACCGCTGCCTGCGGCCATGTCGACCTCGGCACCGGCATACGCACTGCCCTGACCCAGATAGTCGCCGAGGAGCTGAATGTCGACCTACAGCAGATCACCCTGCTGCTGGGTGACACCCGCTACACGCCCGACCAGGGGCCGACCATCGCCAGTTCGACCCTCCAGGTCAGCGCCATTCCGCTGCGCCGGGCAGCCGCCGAGGCAAGGGAGTTCCTGATGCAGCGCGCGGCGCAACACCTCCGGGTCGACATTCGCCAGCTCGACTGCGCCGGCGGGGCAATCTTCGTCAGAGGCAAACCCAGCCGCAGTATCGGCTACGGCGAACTGCTGCGTGGCGAGCGCTTCGAACTGAAGGTCGATGCCAGCGCGCCGCTCAAGGCCCACAGCGATTACCGCGTGGTCGGCCGCTCGGTGCCGCGCCTGGACATCCCGGCCAAGGTCACGGGCGGGCTGACCTACGTACACGACATGCGCCTGCCGGGCATGCTCCATGGCCGCGTGGTGCGGCCGCCCTACACCGGTGCGGATGTCAGCGCGCCGCTGGGCAGGAGCCGGGCGGAAGTGGATGAGCAGTCCGTAGCCCACCTGCCCGGTTTTGTCCGGCTGGTGATAATAGGTGACTTCATCGGCGTGGTAGCCGAGCGCGAAGAGCAGGCGATCCACATTGCCCGCCAGCTGAAAGTACGCTGGAAGCACTGGAGCGGCCTGCCACCCCTGGGCCTGAACGAACTGGAATCCACCCTGCGCGCCCATCCCAAGCAGCCACGCATGCTCCAGGACGACACGCAGATGGATGCCGCGCTGGCGCAGCTCCACCGCCCACTGCAGCGCACCTACGTCTGGCCCTATCAGCAGCACGCCTCCATCGGCCCATCCTGCGCGCTCGCGCACTTCGAGGATGGCCTGATGAAGGTCTGGTCGGGCAGCCAGAACCCCCACGACCTGCGTGCCGACCTGGCGACCTTGCTGGGCATGCAGCCGGAACAGGTCGAGGTCATCCGGATGGAAGCGTCGGGCTGCTATGGCCGCAACTGCGCCGACGACGTGAGCGCCGATGCCGCGCTGCTCGCCCTGGCCGTCGGCCGACCGGTGCGCGTGCAACTGATGCGCGAACAGGAACACGGCTGGGAGCCCAAGGGTTCGGCGCAACTGATCGAAGTCCGCGGCGGGCTGGATGAGAACGGCGACGTGGCGGCGTACGACTTCTCAACCTGCTACCCCTCCAATAACGCGGTCAACCTGGCCCTGCTGCTCACCTCGCGGGTGGACGCCAAGCCCCAGATAACCCAGATGGGCGATCGCACCGCCGTCCCGCAATACGCCTTTGCGCACATGCGGGTGGTCTGCAACGACGCAGCCCCCATCGTTCGCGCCTCGTGGATGCGCGGCGTATCGGCACTGCCCAACGTCTTCGCCCATGAGTCCTACATCGACGAACTGGCGCAGATGGCCGGCGCCGACCCCATCGAATTCCGCCTGCGCTACCTGCATGACGAACGTGCCATAGCGCTGATCAACGCGCTGGCCACCGCCGCTCAGTGGCAGCCGCGCGTCTCGCCCAACCCGCGGGCACGCCAGGGCAACCTGCTGGTCGGCCGCGGCTTCGCCTACGCGCGCTACTTCCACAGTACCTTCCCAGGGTTCGGCGCGGCCTGGGCGGCGCGGATAGTCGACGTCGAGGTCGAGCCGCACACCGGCGCCGTCCGCGTGACCGAGGTCCACGTGGCGCAGGACTGCGGGCAGATGGTGAATCCCGACGGGGTACGCCACCAGGTCCACGGCAACGTGATCCAGGCCACCAGCCGTGCACTGATGGAGTGCTCGACCTTCGACCGCAGCGGTGTCACCAGCCTGGAATGGGGTGGCTACCCGATCCTCGGATTCCCCCAGGTGCCCAGGATCACCGCGCTGCTGCTCGACCGCCCCGGTACTCCGCCGCTGGGGGCCGGCGAATCTGCATCGGTACCCAGCGCCGCCGCCATCGCCAATGCCCTGCACGACGCGACCGGCGTGCGCTTCACCCGCCCGCCGTTCACGCCAGAACGGGTACTGGCTGCCCTGAACGAGAAACAACCCAAATGAAAAACCATTCACTGGGCATCATCGCAGCGCTGGCCGCATCCACCTTGGTAGCGCTGGCCATGACCTGGAAAGGCAGCATTGCGCCCATCGACCCGCCGGCCGTCGACAGCTTCGGCGCCGAATCCATTGCCCGCGGGCAGAAACTGGCGGCCCTGGGCGACTGCGCCGCCTGCCACACCCGTGAAGGTGGCGCGCCGCTGAGCGGTGGCCGTGCGATGGCCACACCGTTCGGCACGCTCTACACCAGCAACCTCACCCCGGACCGCGATACCGGGCTGGGCAGCTGGTCCTTCGAGGCCTTCGAGCGAGCGATGCGCGAAGGTGTCTCGCGGGAGGGCGACTACCTCTACCCGGCCTTCCCCTACACCGCCTTCACCCGCATTGGCGACGAAGACCTGCACGACCTCTACGCCTATCTGATGAGCCGGCCGCCGGTGAAGGCGCAGCCCAGGGCCAACCGCCTGCGCTTCCCCTACAGCCAGCGCAGGCTGATGGCCACCTGGAACCTGCTGTATTTCGACCAGGGCCGCTTCCAGCCTCAGCCGCAGCGCGATGCTGCCTGGAACCGCGGCGCCTATCTGGTGGAGGGGCTCGGCCACTGCAGCGCCTGCCATTCACCGCGCAACGCACTGGGCGCCGAGCGTGCCGGCAAGCAACGCTTCACCGGTGCGACAGTGGACGGCTGGCAGGCGCCCTCTCTCGACGGCAGCGGCCAGACGGCGATTCCCTGGACCCAGGCGACGTTGTACGACTATCTGCGCAATGGCTTCTCGCGCTACCACGGCGGCGCCGCCGGCCCCATGGCAGCGGTAGCTGCAGGCCTTGCGCAGCAACCGGACGCGGACCTGCAAGCCATGGCGCGCTACCTCGCGAGCCTCCGGCCGGAACAGCCCGTCGATTTCTCGCCACAGAAGCAGGCGAGCGAGTTGGAAGAGCGTACCTACGGCACCCTGCAACCGGTCAGCGGTACTGGCGCCAGGCTATTCAATGGCGCCTGCATGGCCTGCCACCATGACGGCGACAGCCCGAAGCTCAATGGCGTGCGGCCGTCACTGGCGGTGAGCAACAAACTCTATGCGGCCACGCCGGACAATCTGCTGCGGGTGATCCTGGATGGCATCGGCGAACCCGCCCGACCGGAGCTGGGCTACATGCCGGCGTTCCGTCACAGCCTCAACGACGAACAGATTGTCGCGCTGGCGCGCTTCCTGCGGGAGGACTTCGCCGGCCTGCCAGCCTGGCCGGACCTCGAATTCAAGGTCGCCAAGCTGCGCTGAGCCCGGCGTGGGGGAGCGGCGCGACCGCCCTCCCCCCGATGCCGTCAGGCGCCGAAGCGCTCCTCCAGCAGGTCGAACATCGCGGCGAAGGCACGGCGCGCCACCTTGGCGTCGTACTGCATCTTGCCGGGAATCTGCGCGTGCGGGTCGGTGAAGGAATGCGCGGCGCCGCCGTAGCTGGTGAGTGCCCAATCCACCTTGGCGTCGATCATCTCCTTGGCGAACTCGGTCAGTTGCTCGCGCGGCACGAAGGGATCGATGGCGCCGTCGAGGACCAGTACCGATCCCTTGATGTTCTGCGCATCGGCCGGGTTCGGCGTATCCAGGGTGCCGTGGAAGGACACCGCAGCCGCCAGCGGCGCGCCGTCACGGGCCAGCTCCAGGGAGCAGCAGCCGCCGAAGCAGAAGCCGAAGGTGGCCAGCTTCGCGGTATCCAGCGGCGCCTTGTCGGCCTGTTCCAGCAGGGTCTTCAGCGAAAGCTGCATGCGCTTGCGCAGCAATGCACGGTCGTTCTTCAGCGGCATCATGGCGGCGCCGGCCTGTTCCGTGCCATTGGGGCGCACATCCTTGCCGTAGAGATCGGCCACCAGCACCACATAGCCGCGCTCGGCGACCTTGCGGGCGATATCCACTGCGCCCTGGCTGACGCCCATCCAGTTCGGCGCCATCAGCAGGCCGGGACGCGGCGCGTTGCTGGCGGCATCGAATACCAGTTGGCCTTCGAAGGACACGCCATCGAGGCTGTAGGCGACAGGTTGCACGCTGATCTGGCTCATTCGGGTAGTCCCCTTTCGCTTGTCGGTGTAGTTGATCGAGTACTGGAAAAACACAAAGCCCGCCGAAGCGGGCTTTGGGCTGGTTCAGCTTAGGCGGAAAGTTCCACCAGCAGCTTGTTCAGGCGGCGCACGTAGGCGGCCGGGTCCTTCAGGCTGTCCCCCGCAGCCAGGGCGGCCTGGTCGAAGAGGATGTGGGTCAGTTCGCCGAAGCGGTCTTCGTCGGCTTCCGCGTCGAGCTTCTCGATCAGCGGGTGGGCCGGGTTGAACTCGAAGATCGGCTTGGCTTCCGGCACCTTCTGCCCGCTGGCCTCGAGGATCTGGCGCATCTGCAGGCCCAGGTCCTGCTCGCCGATGGCGAGGATCGCCGGCGAGTCGGTCAGGCGGTGGGAGACACGCACCTCGGCGACTTCATCGCCCAGTGCGGCTTTCAGGCGCTCGGCCAGGCCTTCCTTGGCCTTGGCGATCTCTTCCTGAGCCTTCTTGTCCTCTTCCGAGTCCAGGCTGCCCAGGTCCAGGTCGCCACGGGCGACGTCGACCAGTTGCTTGCCGTCGAATTCCGGCAGGTAGCTCATCAGCCACTCGTCGATGCGGTCGGTGAGCAGCAGCACTTCGATGCCTTTCTTGCGGAAGACTTCCAGGTGCGGGCTGTTCTTCACCTGGGCGAAGCTCTCGCCGGTGAGGTAGTAGATCTTGTCCTGGCCTTCCTTCAGGCGGTCGATGTAGTCGGCCAGGGAAACGCTCTGCTCGCCGCTCTCGTCGCTGGTGGAAGAGAAGCGCAGCAGGCCGGCGATCTTGTCCTTGTTGGCGAAGTCCTCGGCGGGGCCTTCCTTGAGCACCTGGCCGAAGTTCTTCCAGAAGCCCTTGTAGGCCTCGGCGTCATTGCTGGCGAGTTTTTCCAGCATGTCCAGGGAGCGCTTGGTCAGCGCGGACTTCATCGAATCGACGATGGGGCCGGACTGCAGGATCTCGCGGGAGACGTTCAGCGACAGGTCGTTGGAATCCACCACGCCCTTGATGAAGCGCAGGTACAGCGGCAGGAACTGGTCGGCCTGGTCCATGATGAACACGCGCTGCACATAGAGCTTCAGGCCGCGCGGGGCCTCGCGGTGGTACAGGTCGAACGGCGCGCGGGCCGGAACGTACAGCAGCGAGGTGTACTCGAGCTTGCCCTCGACCTTGTTGTGGCTCCAGGTCAGCGGGTTCTCGAAGTCATGGGCGATGTGCTTGTAGAACTCCTGGTATTCCTCGTCCTTCACCTCGGTGCGCGGACGGGTCCACAGGGCGCTGGCACGGTTGACCACTTCCCACTCGGTTTCAGCCGGCTTGTCGGCCTCTTCCCCGTGGTGCTCCTTCGGCAACTCGATGGGCAGCGCGATGTGGTCGGAGTATTTCTTGATGATGTTGCGCAGGCGCCAGCCGTCGGCGAACTCGTCCTCGCCGTCCTTCAGGTGCAGGACGATGCGGGTGCCGCGCTCGGCTTTCTCGATGGTGGCAACTTCGAACTCGCCCTCGCCCCTGGACGACCAGTGCACGCCTTCGCTGGCCGGTGCACCGGCACGGCGGCTGAACACATCGACCTGGTCGGCGACGATGAAGGCACTGTAGAAGCCCACGCCGAACTGGCCGATCAGGTGGGAATCCTTCTTCTGGTCACCGGAGAGGTTCTTCAGGAAGTCGGCGGTACCGGACTTGGCGATAGTGCCCAGGTGCGCGATCACTTCCTCGCGGCTCATGCCGATGCCGTTGTCTTCGAGGGTGACGGTCTTGGCGTCCTTGTCGAAGCTCACACGGATCTTCAGCTCGGCGCCGCCTTCGAGCAGCTCGGGCTTGGCCAGGGCCTCGAAACGCAGCTTGTCGGCCGCGTCGGAGGCGTTGGAAATCAGTTCGCGAAGGAAGATTTCCTTGTTCGAATACAGGGAGTGAATCATCAGGTGAAGCAGCTGCTTCACTTCGGTCTGGAAGCCCAGTGTTTCTTTTTGAGTCTCCGCGCTCATCGTTTCTCGCTCCGAGGGTGACAAATGCCGCGTCGTGCGGCCGATGTCAGCGAGATGGGGGCTTCCCGAACCAATTCAAGGGGTTGGAGAAAATTCGCCGGCAAATGACCGGCGAAAGGTCAGCGCGCCGGCAGTTCGATGTCGGTCACTTCGCTGGGACGCAGCGTGTAGCTCGCCTCGCCCGGGCCATCGATGACCTGGCGGATGACGATGCGGCCATCGACATCGAGGCCGACGAAGACGCCCTCGGCAACCCGGCCGCGCTCGGTGGTCACGCGCATGCTGCGGTTGACGTAGCGCTGCGGTGCGGACAGCAGGCGCTCGATGGCCAGGCGACCGCTTTCCGGCGCCTGCGGCACAGGGGCACTGGATTTCGCCGGCGTGGCGGCCGCAAGGGGGGCAGCAGCGACGTTCGACGCCTTCATCCGCGGGTAGCGGTCGTCCCGCACACCCCAGCCGCGCGTGGGGGTCTTCTCCAGCGTGACCTGCAGGTCCTGCGGCGCGCCGCCTACCTCGACGGTCAGTGCAACCTCCTGGGAGGCACGCTGGGTATCCAGGGCAGGCATGCGGGTGACGGCGACATCACGACGCGCAAAGCGGCGCTGCAGGTAGTCCTGCAGTACATAACGCAAGGTATCGCGGGAGTCGAAGCGGGTATCCACCTCGCCATCGCGATAGCGCAGGCGGTCGGTGAAGACTTCGATGGTGCCCGAAAGCGTGGTCTGCATCTGGGCCGGCAGCACCAGGTGGAAGGCGCCCTCCAGGCGGTTGGGAGCCTTCGGCGTCAGGTCCAGGTGCAGGCTGTAGCCATGCTGCAGACGGACCGCTTCGGGCAGGTCCTGGCCTGGCGCGAGCCAGCTGACTTCGATTTCCGGCAGGCGTCCCTTGTCGTCGGGCAGCACGTCCAGCCTGAGCGGGCCGCTGAGCGGCGCAGCCAGGCGCACCTGGATTTCGCGGTGAGCGTAGAAGTCCTGGCCTTCGCGCAGGCTGAGCACACCGTCGATGAACTCGGCCTGTTCGGGCACGAAGGGCTGGCCATTCAGCTCCCCGCGCAGGTTGATCGCCAGTTCAGGCTTGGCGACCGCCTCGGGCTTGAGCCACTCCAGGCGGAGGATGGCCTCCAGGCGCGCACTGTCGCGGCTGGCCAGCATCGTCAGGCCGACCACCAGCGGAATGCAGCCCAGGGCCCCGAGGGCCACGGCGCTGCGGGCCAGCCGCCAGTGGATCAGGACGAACAGCACGGCCAGCGGCGGTAACAGGCTGGCAAGCCCCCAGAACAGGCTGCGCTCGAACGCGCGGGCAATCAGCCAGACGTACCCCGCGAGGATCAGCAGCAGGCCGAGCAGGATCAGCAGCGTATCCATTCAGGCGCCATCGACCTTGAAGTGCGCGCGAGCGGTGGCGATGGGTTCGGTGCGAGTGGTCTGCCAGGCGGTAATGGCGACGTTCGCCACGCGCCGGCCCTGGCGCCAGACCTGGCACTGCGCGTAGGTATCGCGGAAGTGCCCGGCGCGCAGGTAGTCGATGGAGAAGTCAATGATCTTGGGCATGTGCGGGATGCCCATGAACATCAGCAAATGCAGCAGCGCCGAGTGCTCCATGAAACCGGCGATCACCCCGCCATGCAGGGCCGGCAGCGTGGGGTTGCCGATGTTTTCCGGGTTGGCCGGCAGGTGGAAGATCGCATCGTCGCCCAGGCGCAGGCAGCGGATGCCGAGCAGCCGGGCATAGGGGATCGCGTCTATCAGCGGGTCGTAGTCCTTGCTCTCGTGCGCGGCGCGCACCATGGCCTCGATGTTCACCGTGGTCATCCCTGGCCCCCATCGACGTCGCGCTTCACCGAGCCGGCGGATACCGCCTTACCCATGCGCATGAAGGTCCCGACCACATGGGCGATGGGTTCGCTGGGGTCGTCCTGATAGGCATAGCCACGGGTGAAGATGATGTTCGGGGTGACCCGGTAGCACTCGGCGAACCCGTAGACATCCTTGTGCGGCTGCGCCGGGTGCATGTAGTCGATACGCAGGTCCAGGGTCGGGCAGATCTCGAACTGCGGCAGCACGCAGACGGTGGAAATGCCGCAGGTGGTGTCCATCAGCGTGGTGATGGCGCCGCCATGAATCACGCCGGTTTCCGGGTTGCCGACAATGGCCTCGCTGTAGGGAAGCCGCAGGGTCAGGCCGGAGGCGTCTGCCGCATGCGCGCTGATGCCCAGCAACTGGCAGTGACGCAGCGCCGAAAGGAAGCGTTGGGCGCGCTCCAGGAGTGGGTTTTCGGACATGGGAGGGTCGACCGATTGACTGCACGGGGCCGCATCATACCCCGGTCGTTGTCACTCCTGCAGTGATGGAATACAGGGGCGCAGGAATATTCATTGAACTAATTCACACAAGCCTGGTTCAAAGGGCTAACACCAGGAAAGCCGCACATGGAGGCTCCGCATGAAAAAAACCCTTCCCTTCGCTCTGCTGATCGTTGCAGGTCTGGGCCTTGCCGCCTGCGACAAGAAAGAAGAGCCGAAAGCGCCGCCGGCACCGGCCGCGACCGAGCAGCCGGCTACTCCGGCGCCGACCACTCCACCGGCACCTGAAGCCTCCCCGGCCACTCCGGCTGCCCCGGCCACTGCGCCGCAGGAGCCCGCCGGCGACGAGCAGAAACAGTAAGTCGCTTGCGCTGCACAAGACAAGGCCCGCATTTTGCGGGCCTTGTCGTTTCTGCCGTTTGCCGCTCAGCCGCTGGGAGGAATGTCGTTGTCCCGTGGCGCGTCGCTCTGGGGCGTCGGCGTGTAGACCATCACATGGAGCACGCTGGAGTGGAATTCACGCTGGTACAGCACGCCCACTACACCCGCCGTCACCAGCATGAAGATCCAGGGGTTGATGAACCAGGCCAGCATCGCCAGGCCGAAGTAGTAGGTGCGCAGGCCCTGGTTGAACTGGTGCGCCGCCAGCGACACCACGCGTGCCGCGCGCTCGGCGAAGGATTTGCGCTCCAGCTCGCCGACGTTGCGCTCCCCCACCATGGGCGCCGAACCGATCAGCACCGCCGCGAAGTTGTATTGGCGCATGCACCAGCTGAAGGTGAAGAAGGCATAGACGAATACCACCGCCAGGCACAGCAGCTTCAGCTCTGAAAGCCCGCGAGTGGGCGGCGTCACGAAAGGCAGGTCGGCGAGCACCGATATCGTGCGCTCGGCCGAGCCCAGCAGGGTGAGGATACCGGCCAGGATGATCAGGGTGCTGGAAGCGAAGAACGAGGCGTTGCGCTCCAGGTTGCCGATCACGCTGGCGTCCGCCACGCGGTTGTCGCGCAGCAGCACGCGACGCATCCAGTCCTGGCGGTAGAGATGCAACACGCTGGCCAGGCACGCGGTGTCGCGGGCCTTGGTCTTGGCGTAGCGGGTGTAGCCGATCCAGCAGAAGAGGAACCAGAGGATGGCAAGCAGGTTCCAGAAATACTGGATGTCGAACAGGTCGACGACGTCGGTCATGGATTTCCTTGCGATTGGAGACGGAATGAAGTCGGTACGCAGCCGATAGACGCCAGTTTATCCCGCCAGGACACGCGCCCCCTGCGCAGGCTTACCGGTATGTGGCGCATGTCCGGGCGCGGGGGCCGCCGGGCGTTCACAAGCCTTCGCAGCCTGGTAGGCGTGTTGCCGGCACGCCCCTACCAGCGCAACAGGCGCGGCCCCAGGGCCAGGCCCAGCAGCGTAGGCAGGAGCATGCCGAGCAGGTACCACACGCCCCAGAAGGGAATGCCCATCTCCGGGCAGTGCAGGCAGTACGCCAGGGTCGAGGTAGCCCCGGCGAGCAGACCGCCAGCAGCACCGGCCAGGCGCAGCCGGGTGGGCGCCAACCCACGCAGCGCCCAGAAGACGGCGATGAATGTGGGTATCGAGAGCAGCGCAATGTTCAGCGGGCAGGTGCGCCAGGTCTTGCCCAGTATCAGCCCGGCGCGCGCTTCGGCAGGCACCGCGGCCAGCTCCACCGCGCCACCCAGCCATACCAGCAGCACCGGCAGCCCGAGCAGCAGCCACGCAGCACCGCCCTTGACCCCCGGCCGCGCCAGGCGGCTGCTCAACCCGTACGCGATCAGCGCCAGGCTGCCGGGCAGCGCGACCTTGGCCCAGAACAGCGGAGTCCGCGCGACGTCAGCGAGGTCCGCGCGCACCCCATAGAGCGCGGCCATCAGCAGTATCGCGCCCAGGCCGCCGCCCAGCAGAGCCAGAGCGAAGCGCTTGCCCAGCGCTCGCCGATCGACCGCGCTTTCGCCGGCAGCCAGCAGGTCGATCAGTTCATTGGTCTTCATCGCTTCGCAACCCTCGGATCATGTTCGCCAGGGCCTTCAGCCCGCGGTGGATGCCGACCTTCACGGCGGAACTGGAAAGCCCGGTCAGGCTTGCCGTTTCCTCTACAGACAACCCTTCCAGCTTCACATGGACGATCGGCAGGCGCTGCTTGTCCGGCAACTGCTGCAGCAGTTTGCCCAGATCGCGGCTGGCCTGCGCCGGCTGGTCGTCCTCGGTGGCGAACAGCTCGCCCTCATCGCCGTCCAGCGGATCATGCAGCGCCTCGCGACGGGCAAAGGCGCGGAAATGGTCAGCCAGCTTGTAGCGCGCAATCGCCTGCACCCAGGCCGTCAGTGGCTGTTCTGCGCGATAGGTGTGGCGGGCGTTGTGCACGGCCAGCAGGACTTCCTGCACCAGGTCCTCCACCTCGCCGGGGCGCTGCGCCAGACGGCGGCGCAGGAACGCGCGCAAGTGCGAGCCAAGGGCGGCGAGGAACTCGCGGTAGGCCGCCGCGTCACCGGCCATGCCCTGCATCAGCAGTGTCTGAAGCTGCGCTTCGCGCGCGATCAACACGTCCTGGCTGGTAGTTCGTTGCATCGGCCGTCCTGGTTACAGCGCGCAAGGAAAATCTTCCCGAGTCTGCCCCACGCTTGCTGGCAGATCGCCGGCCCGCAGAAAAAACAGGCAGCTGTTCAATACCTTAGGGCCGCCCCAGGGAAATCTCAAAAAAATCTTCAGGCGGCTGTAACCGGATCACCACTCCCGGCGAACTACTCGACAAGCCGCCGGAAGTCTCTGTGCGGCCCCACCACCCAACGGGAGACCGCACCATGAAAAACCTCACCCTCGCCACCGCCGCCCTTGCCCTTGCCGGCCTTGCCGGGAACGCACTGGCCGACGACATGAATACCAAGGCCAGCACGGGCGCGGCCATGGAGAAATGCTACGGCGTGGCCCTGGCCGGCAAGAACGACTGCAAGGCCGGCGCCGGCACCACCTGCGCAGGCAGCGCCAAGAAGGACTACGACGGCATGCACTGGAAGAACGTCCCGGCCGGCACCTGCGCCTCGATCAAGACGCCGCACGGCATGGGCTCGCTGACCCCGATGAAGTCCTGAGTGCAGGCTGCCGACCATGAACGTATCGACTCAACCGGGTGCCGGCCTTGGGCTCAAGGCCGAGCACTACGCTCAGGCGCTCGACTGCTGCGCGCGAGGGCTCTGGTTCGAAGTGCATCCGGAAAACTACATGGTCGGCGGCCCTCGCCTTGCCTGGCTGGAGCGGATCGCCGAACGGCATCCGCTGTCGCTGCACGGGGTTTCGCTGTCCCTGGCGGCGGACGCCGCCCCCGACAAGGCTCATCTGCTGCGGCTGCGCGCGCTGGTTGAGCGCGTGCAGCCCGTGCTGATCTCCGAGCACCTGGCCTGGTCCACCTGGCGCGGCCGGTACCTGCCGGACCTGCTGCCCTTCCCGCGCAGCCACGCGGCCCTGGCCCGCATCGTCGACAACATCGAGCGCACCCAGCATGCCCTGGGCCGGCGCATCGCCATCGAGAACCCCAGCCACTACCTTCGCCTCGACGGCCACGACTGGGACGAGATCGAATTCCTCACCGAACTGGCGCTGCGCACCGGCTGCGGCCTGCTGCTGGACATCAACAACGTACACGTCAGCGCGCACAATCTCGGCTTCGATGCCAAGCGCTATCTCGACCGATTCCCCGCCGCGGCCATCCTGGAAATCCACCTGGCCGGGCACAGCCACGACGAGCGCGGCGAGCTGCTGATCGACTCCCACGACGCCCCCATCGCCGAACCGGTCTGGGAGCTCTACCAGCACCTGATCCGGCGCATCGGCCCGCGCCCGACGCTGATCGAGCGCGACGACCAGATCCCCGCCTTCAGCGAACTGCTGGCCGAGCGCGAAATCGCCCAGGGTATCCTCAACCGGGCGAAGGTGGCCGCATGAAGACGTCCCTCGGCAGATTCCAGGAAGCTTTCGTCGAAGCGCTGTACCAGCGCTCTCCCCCCGGACTGCAAGGTCTGACCGAGCAGGCCGGCTTCAGCGTCTACCGCAACACCGTGCTCAAGGGCTGCACCGACGCCTTGTGCGACAACTTCCCCAGTGTCGAACGCCTGGTCGGCACCGACTGGCTGCGCGGCGCGGCGACCATCCACGCACAGCAGACACCGCCGAACGACGCTCGCCTGGTGCTCTACGGCGAAGACTTCGCCGATTTCCTCGACGCCTTCGAACCCGCGCGCGAGTTGCCCTACCTGGCCGGCGTGGCGCGTCTCGACCGCTTGTGGCTGGAAGCCTACACCGCGCCACAGGAGCCTGCGCTGCAGTGGTCCGACCTGGCGGGCATGACCGCTTCCGACCTTGCTCCCTGTCACCTGCAACCCCGCGCCAGCGCGCGCTGGCGCTGGTTCGACCAACAGCCGATCTACAGCATCTGGCGCTACAACCGCGAAGCGCTGCCATTGCCCGAAGAGCTGCCCTGGCACGCTGAAGGCGCGCTGCTGGTCGGCCATGCCGAGGGCGTCACCTGGCAGGCACTGGACGTGGGCGGTTGCGCCTTCCTCGATGCCTGCGCCAGCGGTCATGACCTCGATCAGGCATCGACCCTGGCGCTCAGGGCGCAAGCCGACCTCGACTTCACGGTACTGCTGGGCAACCTGCTCGGCGCCGCCGTGTTCCAACCGCTGAAACTCACCTGAGGAAGCCGCCATGGACATCTCCCGCAGCCACTACCCGGGCGGCGCCCTTCGCCAGCACTGGAACACCATCGCCAGCCGCCTGCAGTCCGTGCTCAGCGACTCTTTGTTGTGCCTGGTGGCGCGCCTGGGGATCGCCTCGATCTTCTTCCTCTCCGGGCGCACCAAGGTCGAGGGCATCCTGACCATCACGCCGAGCACCTACGAGCTGTTCCAGACCGAATACGTGCTGCCGCTGGTGCCACCCTATATAGCCGCGCACCTGGCGACCTACGCAGAACACTTCTTCCCGGTCCTGCTGGTGCTGGGCCTGTTCACCCGCCTCTCCGCCCTCGCGCTGCTGGGCATGACTGCCGTGATCGAAGTGTTCGTCTACCCCGATGCCTGGCCGACGCACCTGTCCTGGGCCGGCCTGCTCCTGCTGCTGATTGGTCGCGGCGCGGGCGCCTGGTCGCTGGACCGGGCATTGAAGATCGGCTGACGGCATGGCGGCTCTCGTCGACGGTCATCCTGGCTTTCCCGGTTCAGCCGGTAGCGGTCATACTCGGTCTTTCTGGGACGAAACCTCTACCCGCCGATGTCCGACTCTGACCTCCAAGATGAGCCCGATGCGCGAAGCGTTTCCGCCGCAAGCAAGCGCACGCGGCGACTGCTTCGCTCGCGCTGGCTGAAATGGCGACAGCACCTCGCGTTCTGGGTCGGCGCCCTGCTGGTGGGGCTGGTGGCCCTGGCTTTTGCCTGGCTGGCGGATCGCTCCTTCGGGTTGTTCCAGCGGATGCTGCAGGTATCGCCGTGGTTGCCGCTACTGGCAACGCCGCTGGGTTTTGCGCTGCTGGCCTGGATCACCCAGCGCTGGTTCGTGAACTCGAAAGGCAGTGGCATCCCGCAGGTGATTGCCGCGCTGGAATCGCCATCGCGGCGATTCCGTGCACAGGTGCTCGCCCTGCCGGTGGCGCTGGTACGGATGCTGTTCACCCTCGGCGCCCTGCTGGTCGGTGGCTCGGTCGGCCGTGAGGGGCCTACCGTGCACGTAGGCGCCGCGGTGATCTACGCCTTCGGCACGCGCCTGGGCCTCCACGGCCGACGCACCGTGGCAGGGCTGATCCTGGCGGGCGGCGCCGCCGGCATCGCGGCAGCTTTCAACACACCCCTTGCCGGGGTGGTTTTCGCCATCGAGGAATTGAGCCGCACCTACGAGCAGCGCTTCAGCGGGCTGGTGCTGACCGCCGTACTGATCGGCGGCGTGGTCACCCTGGGCCTGATGGGGCACTACTCCTACTTTGGCGACATCAGCGGCGGGTTGCCCACGGGCTGGGGCTGGAGCGAAGTGCCCGCCTGCGCGCTGCTGGGCGGCGTGCTCGGTGGGCTCTACGTGAAGCTGGTACTGCCGGCGCAGCACGGCTGGATCGGCCGGATGTGCGCCGTGCGAGAGCGCTTCCCGGTGCGCTTCGCTGCTGTCTGCGGGCTTGCACTGGCACTGCTCGGAGTGATTTCCGGCAACCACGTGTTCGGCACCGGCTACGAGGAAACCCGCGCCCTGCTCGACGGCAACCCGATGACCGACGCCAGCTTCCTGCTCTGGAAGTTCCTCGCCAACGTGGTCTCGTACCTGGCCGGAATCCCTGGCGGCCTGTTCTCGCCATCATTGAGCGTCGGCGCGGGGTTCGCGCCCGTGCTCTCCCTGCTGCCGGGCGTCAACCCGCAGACCTGTGCACTGCTCGGCATGGGCGCCTATCTGGCGGGCGTTACGCGCTCGCCATTGACCGCCTCGGTGATCGTGCTGGAGCTTTCCCACAGCCCGGACCTGGCCATTCCCATGCTCGCCGCCACGCTGCTGGCCGCGGCCATTTCCGGCTGGATAGCGCCGGTGTCGCTCTACCATGCCCTGGCCCGGCAGATTCTCGACAAGGTGGCGCCGAACAAGCCCTGAGTTCAGCGCACGACATGGAGGTAATGCAGGTGCCGCTCGTACTGGTCGAGGATGTCGGAGATCACATCGTCGCGGTTCCACCCCATTACGTCGTAATCCTGCCCGCCTTCGCGCAGGTGAACCTCGGCGCGGAAGTACTTGCGCGCCTCGGTGCCCTCGTCCTCCTCCAGTAGAACGAAGCTGGGGCTGGTGAAGGCCCGCGGGCGGACTTCATAGAGGAAATGGCCCTCCCCCGGCTGCACCAGCTCCAGGGCCACGCGGCCATCCTCGCGCTCCAGCACCTGCACGTCATGGCCTTGCTTGCGCAACTCGGCGGCCACTTCCTCGCAAGCCGGCCGCACGACTTCGGCAATGAAGCGGGTCACGTGGGCGCGCCGGGGGCGCATGGCAATACTGCGCAGGCGCCGTTGCCAACCGCCTTCGTGGTGTGGCGCATGCCGCGGCGCAGGTAGCGACTGGTGGCGCAGGCCGCGCCGCGTGGCATCCAGGTGCAGCGCGCGGAACAGTCCCCAGATGGACGCCAGCAGGATCGCCGAGAATGGCAACGCACTGGCGATGGTCGCTGTCTGCAGGGCCTTCAGCCCGTTCGCCAGCAGCAATGCCACCGCCACCACGCCAATGCTCACCGACCAGAAAATGCGCTGCCACAACGGCGAGTGGGAGTGCCCCGAGGACGCGAGCATGTCCACCACCAGCGCCCCGGAGTCTGCCGAGGTGACGAAGAACACCACCACCATCAGCACCGCCACCATCGACACCACGCTGGATAGCGGGAAGTGCTCGAGGAAGGCGAACAGCGCCAGGGAACTGTCCTGATCAACAACCGCCGCCAGGGTGGTCACGCCCTCGTTGAGGATCATGTGGATCGCCGAATCGCCGAACACGGTCATCCACAGCAGGGTGAAGCCGGCCGGGACGAAGAGCACGCCGCAGACGAATTCGCGGATCGTCCGCCCGCGCGAGATGCGTGCGATGAACAGCCCCACGAACGGTGACCAGGACAGCCACCAGCCCCAGTACAGCAGGGTCCAGCCGCCAATCCAGTCGGTCGGCTCGTAGGCATAGAGGTTGAAGGTCTTGTTGACGATGTCCGAGAGGTAGGCACCGGTGTTCTGCACGTAGGTCTGCAGCAGGAACACGGTCGGGCCGAGCAGCAGCACGAACAGCATGAGGATCACCGCCAGCGCCAGGTTCAGCTCGGAAAGGATGCGGATGCCCCTGTCCAGGCCGCTGGCCACCGAGAGTGTCGCCAGGGCGCAGGTCGCGGCGATGAGGATGATCTGCACCGTCGCATTCACCGGCAGGCCGAACAGGTGGTGGAAGCCACTGTTGATCTGCAGCACGCCATAACCCAGTGAGGTGGCGACGCCGAACACCGTGCCGAGGATGGCGAAGATGTCCACTGCATGGCCGATCGGGCCGTAGATGCGCTCGCCGATCAGCGGATACAGCGCCGAGCGCAATGTCAGCGGCAGGCCCTTGCGGAAGCTGAAGTAGGCCAGGATCAGCCCGACGATGGCGTAGATCGCCCAGGCATGCAGGCCCCAGTGGAAGAAGGTGATCTTCATCGCTTCGCGAGCCGCGGTGACCGTGCCCGCCTCGCCTACCGGCGGGCTGGTGAAGTGCATCACCGGTTCGGCCACGCCGAAGAACATCAGGCCGATGCCCATGCCGGCGGAGAACAGCATGGCGAACCAGCTGCTGCTGCGATACTCGGGCTCGCTGTGATCGGGCCCGAGCTTGATGTCGCCGTAGCGACTGACCGCGAGGAACACCACGCTGATCAGGATCAGCGCCACCGCGAGGATGTAGAACCAGCTGGCGTTGGTGAAGATCCACTGCTGGATGTGTTCGAACTGCGTCTGGGCCTGGCTCTTGAAGAGCACGGCGTAGAGCACCAGCAGCAGGATCAGCGCCGCGCTGGTATAGAAGACCGGAGGGTTCAGGGTTGTCCTTGGCTTGCCGGATGAGCTCATCGGGAAGGTTTCTCCTGTGCAACGACATCGCGCGCACCAACCTGCAAGCCCCGGCGTGCGTGGCGGCACGCCGGTCCAAGGGTATCGCGTTCAGTACTCGTAAAGATTCGGTTGGCACCCTGCCCCGAACATCAAGGACAACGCGTGCCGCCGCTGGCGTTCGCTTGCGCCACCAGTTCGGCGAACTTGCGCACATTGGCCTGGTGCGCGACCACCAGCCCGTCCACGGTACCGTTGGCCGCCGTCTGCAGGCTGCTACGGCAGCTCAGCGGTTTGTTCGAGCCGGGCCGCTGCAGGCGCCAACGGGCATCGAGCAACGCGTACTGGCCCGGCACCGAATCGAAGCGCTGCACTTCCACGCGCAGCAATGCAGCGCCTGGCCCCGGAGCGCCGAGCTGGTCCTCCAGGGCATTGCGGAACTCGTCCACCAGGTTGGCGCCCCACCACTCGGTTTCCAGGATCGACAGCCCGCTGCCGCCCTGGCGGACGACAATCTGCGAGCGATCGACCTGCGGCGGCATCTCCACCCGTTCGACGCGTACCTGGCCGCTGGCGGGGCTGCCCGGCTGTGCGGGAACCAGCGTGTGGTAGTGGATCGGAGCGCTGCTGCAGCCCGACAACACGGGGAACAGTGCGGCCAGGAGCAGCATGGGCAGCTTCGGCATCTGAAGTCTCTCCTTGTACGCGAATCAGGGCCGCAGGTTGTCGGCGTTGGCGTTCTTCGGACGACCACGGATCAAGGATTCCGGGTGGCGACCGAGGTAGTCGGACAGGTCACGCAACGAGCGCGACATGCGGTCCAGCTCATCCAGGGTGTCGCTGAGCTTTTCCCGTTGCGGCGAGTTCTCGCCCAGCGCCGAGTTGGCCGTGGCGAGCGTGGTGCGCACCTCATCGAGCGTCCGGGTGACGCCCGGCAACGTCTGCGTATTGAACTGCTTGAGGCTGCCCTGCAACTCGCGCAGGTTGCCGTCGAGGTTGTTGGCGATGCGCTCCAGCGGCAGCTTGCCGATGCGGTCGACCACCGCCTGCAACTGTTCCTGGAGTTTCGCCAGGCTGCTGGGCACCGTCGGGATGCGCAGCGGCCGCGCGCTGGCATCGAAGGCCACCGGCTTGGCGTCGGGATAGAAGTCCAGCGAGATGTACAGCTGCCCGGTCAGCAGGTTGCCGCTGCGCGCCTGGGCACGCATGCCGTGCTCGACGAAGCTGCCGATCACGCGGGTGACGCCGCCCTGGTCGCCCACGCTGCTGTTGAAGACCTTGAGCATCTTCTGGTGCACGGGCCCCAGACGCTGCGGGTAGATCACCGCATCGACCACCACCGGGAAAATCTGCAGCTTCTCGTCGTAGTCCAGCTGGATGTTGGTGACCTTGCCGAACTCGACACCCATGAACTCCACGGGCGCGCCCACGCTCAGGCCGCGCATCGACTGGTCGAAGCGCAGGCGCAGGTACTGCGGCAGGCCGGTGGGCGGAGCCAGGGCATTGTCGCGGTCGACGTAGAGGTCGAAGGCTTCGTTGTCCTGGGCGGCGGCCGTTTCCTCGCTGCCCTCGGGCGTGCCGAAGGCCAGCCCGCCGACCAGCAGCGCGGACAGCGATTCGGTATTCACCTTCAGGCCGTTGGCGCTGACGTTGACGTCGACGCCACTGGCATTCCAGAACCTTGTGTTCTGGGTCACGAAAGCGTCGTTGGGCGACTCGATGAAGATGCCCAGGTCCACGCCCTTGCCATCGCTGCGCAAGGCGTAGGAAGTCACCTGGCCCACCGGAATCTTGCGGTAGTAGATGGGCGAGCCGATATCCAGCGAGCCCAGGTCGTCGGCGCGCAGGACGAAGCTCTTGCCCTTCTCCCCGTAGGTGATCGGCGGCGGCAGCTCCAGGCCGGTGAAGCGCTTCTTCGGCGCACTCGATTCACCGGCGTCGGCACCGATGAAATTGCCCGACAACAGCGTGTCGACGCCGGTCACGCCGCCAGCGCCGATGCGTGGCCGCACGACCCAGAATTTCGCCCCCTCGGTGGCGAAGGATTCGGCCTCCTTGTTCAGCTTGACGCTGGCGGTGACGCTCTTCTTGTCCTTGGCCAGCTCGACGCCTTCGACCTCGCCGATCACCACGCTGCGGTACTTCACCTGGGTCTTGTGCGCGACCAGGCCCTCCCCCGTGCGGAAGGAGATCTCGATGGTCGGCCCCTGCTCCATCCAGTTGCGCACGATGAGCGAAGCGCCCACCAGCAGCGCCACGATCGGCACGATCCAGACCAGCGATACATTCCAGCGCCGCGTGCGTACCTGCGGCTGTCCGGGGGCGGCGTGCTTAGGGGTGTCCTGCTCCATCGATCGGATCTCCGTCGTCCCAGATATGTCGTGGATCGAAACTCATGGCGGAAAGCATGGTGAGGACCACCACCATGCCGAAGAACAGGATGCCGGCGCGCGGCTCGATGGTGCCCAGTTCATGCATCTGCACCAGGGCCGCCACCAGTGCGACGACCATCACGTCGAGCATCGACCAGTAGCCGATCAGCTCGACGAAACGGTATAGCTGCGAACGCTGCCGGCGTGCCCAGTTGCTGCGGCGCTGGGCAGTCCAGAGCAGCAGCCCGAGGGAGAAGAACTTGATCGCCGGCACGCCGATACTGGCAATGAAGATGATCAGCGCGATGTCCCAGGCGCCGCTTTCCCAGAACTCCAGCACGCCGCCGCCGATGGTGCTGTCAATGCCCTGGCCGAGCATCTCGGTATGCATGACCGGCAACAGGTTGGCCGGCACGTAGAAGATCAGCGCCGCCACCAGGTACGCCCAGCCGCGGGTGATGGCATCGGCCTTGCGCGGGTGCAGGGGGGCACCACAGCGTTGGCAATGATGGCCGCCGCTGCGCGTATCGCAGGCGGCGCCGCAGCCGTGGCAAAGGCACAGGTTCAGCTGAGCGGCGAGCGGGGGCGTGTTCATACCCGCTCCCAGAGATCGCGGATGTCCTTGCCGGCGATGTAGATGATCAACACGCTCAGGGCGGCCATCGCCAGCAGGCCGATACCAGGTATCACATCGAGCAGTCCGGCCAGCTTGATCACCGCGACCATGGTGCCCAGCAGGCAGACCTCCAGCATGCTCCAGGGGCGCAACGACTCCAGCCAGCGCATGCACCCGGCGAAGGCCGGCGCGCGGCGCCCGGCCAGGGCGAAGCCGAGCACCCAGATCAGCAGCGTTACCTGCAGCGCCGGCGCGAGGATGATGGCCAGCGCTGTCACCAGTGCGATGAAGGTGATGGGGCCGCTGCTCAGGATCATCACCGCGTCCCACAACGTCGCCGAATTGCTCAGGCCCTGCATGCTGATGGTCATCACCGGGTAGCTGTTGGCGAAGGCCAGCAGCACCGCGCCGGTCAGCGCCAGCGCCAGGCGTTGCTGCACGGACATTGCGTTGTGCCGATGCAGTACCCCGCCGCAGCGCACGCACAGTGCACGCTGGTGTCGCTGCAGCGGCTGGCGTTCGTACACCGCATCGCAGTACTCACAGATGATCAGGTCGCTGGCTGCTGCCATGGGCGCTCTCGTGGTGAGCCGGCGCACGGCGCCGGCCAGGGAAATCGCTATCCACGACGAGAGCCTGGGCACAGGCTCTGGAGCGATCCGCATGAAGTCTGCACAAGACTAGTCGAGGTTTTTCGATGGTGGGGGTCGCGCGGCGAAAACGCACTAAAGAGAAAGTCGTTCCACACTCCGCTGCATAACGGCAGCTCGGCATTCACCGTCCATACTGCACGGACGCCACTTCGACAGGGAGCCGCGTCGATGCTCGATTTTTTCCTCCACGCCTTGCGCGCCAACCCCGAGATCGCAGTGTTCCTGGCGATCTCCCTGGGGGTTCTGCTGGGGCGGATACAGATCGGCAGCTTTCACCTGGGCTCGGTCGCCGGCGCGCTGCTGATGGGCCTGCTGATCGGGCAGATCGGCCTGGAAGTGCCCCATGAGCTGAAGTCGGTGTTCTTCGCGCTGTTCATCTATACCGTCGGTTTCAAGAGCGGCCCGGAGTTCTTCGGCAGCCTCAATCGCGGCACCCTGAAGCTGGTGGTGCTTTCCGTGGTGCTCTGCGCCACTGCCCTGGGCGTCATCCTCGGCCTGTATCACCTGTTCCACTTCGACGCCGGCTTCACCGCCGGCCTGGGCGCGGGAGCGCTGACCGACACGGCGATCATGGGCACCGCCAGCAGCGCCATTTCCCAGCTGGCCATCGACGATGCCGCCAAGAGCCAGCTCAACAGCCACATGGCGGTGGCCTACGCCATCACCTATCTGTTCGGCACCATCGGCCTGATCGTCTTCGTCGGCAGCATCGCGCCGAAGCTGCTGCGCGTCGACCTGCGCCAGAGCGCACGCGAGCTGGAGCGGGAGCTGGGCATCGAGCGCGAAGAGAACGCCATCAGCATTCCCTACACCCGCATCGTCGTCCGTGCCCATCGTGCCCAGTCGGCGGCAGCGATCGGCCAGCGCATCGCCGATGTCGAGGCGCGGCACGCCGCGCTGAGCGTGGAGCGGGTCATCCGTGGCGGTCAGATTCTCGAGCGCGACCCGCAATTGCGCCTGGAGAGCGGCGACATCCTCGGCGTCTACGCCCTGCGCGAAGCGGTGGCCGACCTCAACGACTGGATCGGCCCGGAAATCGACAACCCCGACAGCATGTCCTTCGCCACCCGCGATGCCGATATCGTCCTGACCTCGCCCCGGCTGGCCGGCAAGACAATCCACCAGATCAAGACGCTGCTGGTCGGCGCCGACCGAATGGGCTGCTACATCCGCTCCATCACCCGGCAAGGCCTGGAGCTGCCGCTGCTGCCCGACACCGTGCTACGCCGTGGCGACGTCATCACCCTGGTCGGCCGCACGGCCAGCGTCGAGGCACTGGCAGCGCAGATCGGCCGCATCCGGGCGAGCGACTACAAGAGCGATATCGCCATCCATACCCTGGGCATGGTCGTGGGGTCGCTGGTCGGCATGCTCTCCACCCACATCGGCATGATTCCGGTGGAGCTGGGTATCGGTGGCGGCATGCTGCTCGCCGGCCTGCTGATCGGCTGGTACAACTCGCGGCATCCCGAAGTGGGCGCCCTGCCCCCGGCCGCACAGTGGGCCTTCTCGGAGTTCGGGCTGACCGCCTTCGGCGCCGTGGTGGGGCTGCTGGCCGGCCCGGCCGCCATCGCCGCGATCCAGAGCCAGGGCGCGGCGCTGCTGCTCTCCGGCGCCCTGGTGACCATCATCCCGCCGCTGGTGACGCTCTACTTCGGCCGCTACGTCCTGGGGCTGCACCCGATGATCCTGTTCGGCGCCCTGGCCGGCGCGCAGACCGAAGCGGCCTCGATGAACAAGATCATCGAGCAGTCCGGCAGCAATACACCCGTCATTGGCTTCACGGTGTGCTACGCCATTTCCAACGTACTGCTGGCGGTGTGCGGTCCGATCATCGTCGCCGTCACGGCGGGCTGAGCCCGCCATCGATTCACCGGCTGCGTTGCGCTGTCGTCGGCCGGCTTCCCCAAGGAGGTCGAAATGCTGAAGTTCATCCGCACCACCATCGCCGGTGGCCTGCTGTTCATCCTGCCGCTGGTGCTGCTCTTCATTCTGATCGAAAAGGCCATTCACCTGCTCACTCCACCGGTGCAGAAGATCCTGCCACTATTCACCGGCTTCACCGCCTGGGGTGTCACCTCGGTAACGCTGGCCTGCATCGTTCTGCTCCTGTTGCTGTGCTTTCTCGCCGGGTTGCTGGCAAGGACCCGCGCCGCGGCGGCCTCGCTGCGCACGCTGGAAGACCGGTTGCTGAGCAACTTGCCGGGTTACCAGTTGCTCAAGGACGCCACGGCGCGCTTCGCCGGAATGGACGAAGTGGAAGGCGCCAAGGTCGGCCTGGTGGGGGAGGACGTCGGGTTTCGTTTCGCGCTGATCCTGGAAACTCGGGACGACTGGCTGCTGGTCTACCTGCCCGATGGCGGCCCTGCCGGTGGCACCGCCGGGGAAGTGCGGATGGTGCCGGCCGGCTCGGTGCGTGTCACCGACATTCCCTGGCTGCCCCTACTAGCTTGCCTGCGCCGTGGTGGCCGAGGCGCGCTGGAACTGGCGGCACGGCACATGAACCCGGCTGAGCCTGACGCTCAAGGCGAGCCCAGGAACCATCGGTAATAGGGATTGTCGCCGTCATCGATCGCCACCTGCCGCGCATCCCGTGCCCAGGCCTGGCGGTCGCCCCGGTACGCGTGCAGGCTCAGATCGTAGAAGCGCCGCAGCCGGGCCCAGTAATCGTCGACTGACGCGCGGACCGATGGCACGGCGTTCTCCAGTGGCGGTGCCGTGCGCAGGGCCAGCAGCGTTGGCAGCACACGGGCGATTTCCTTGGAACGTACCCACGGCGCATATTCGATTCGCGGCTGGTCGTCGGTGACCGGCAACGCATCGCCGGCATAGCGCTCAAGGCCCGCGCGGTCGGTCACCCAGGTGGCCAGCAGCGCTTCGACCGAATCGATCCCCACCTCTCCCAGCGCAGCGGCCACATCGGGCTGTTCGAAGCGTTGGCGGATGGTCGTCACGTCCAGATGCAGAGGCTGCTGCGAGCCCACCAGGAGCATTTCATGGAACTCGGTCGTCCAGAGCGTGGCATTGGGGAAGACATCGATGAAGCTGCGCACCAGCGAGCGGCTTTCCTCATCGTTCTGCGTCGGCAGCGGCAACCACTGGGCGACTATGCCGTCCTCCTCCAGCCGCGACGCCGCCAGCTCATAGAAGTCCCGCGAATACAGGTTGACCACCCCGGCAGCCGAGGGCGGTGGCGGTTCGAGCGTGATCATGTCGTAGCGTTCGGCGCTGCGCAGCAGCTCACGCCGACCATCGCGCAGGCGGATATCCAGGCGCGGGTCGTGGATCGCGTCGAAGTTGCCCTTGAAGCGCGGGGCGGCGGCCAGTACCTCGGGCAGCAACTCGGCCACCACCGGGTGCTGCAGGTCGCGATAACGCAGCATCGCGCCTGCGGTAATGCCCGTGCCGAAACCGATGACCAACGCAGAACGCGGCTCGCCGTTATGGATCAGTAGCGGCAACAGCGCTTGCAGTCGCATGTAGCGCAGCGACGGCATGGCATCGCCGGTGTTGGAAACGCCCTGGATGTAGAGACGGCTGAAGCGGTTGTCGCCCCGGCCCTGCTCGATCACCGCCACCGTGCCGCCGCGGCCCTCGGCATAGAAGCTGATCTGACCGTTGCGCGTCCCCGGCATCAGCTGCGCCAGATGCTGCGCTGGCGTCACTGCGCCGATGGCCAGTGTCAGGACCGCGACCATGGCGACGCCAATGCGCGGGACCTTGCCCACGCCCTCCCCCCGCCAGACTGCCAGCAGGCCGATGAGCGCAGCCAAAGCTCCGAGGACCGCCAGGGTACGCACCAGGCCGATCCCCGGCACCAGGACGAACCCCGTCAGCATCACGCCGACGATGCCGCCCAGGGTATTGAGCGCCACCACCATGCCCACATCGCGCCCCACGTGCTGCTGGTCCACCGCCAAGCGCAGGGCGATGGGGAACGCCGCCCCCAGCAGGGTGGTCGGCAGGAACACCACGCACAGCGCGGCCACGGCGAAGCGCGCGCACATGCCCGCCAGTTCGCTGCCACCGGCCTGCAGCACCAGCCATTCTGCGCGGGTCTGCAGGCCGACCAGCCAGGTACCCAGCCCGGCGACCTGCAGGATGGCCAGCAACCCGGCCGCCGCGATGAGCAGGCCGAACAGGCCCCAGGGGTCGCGAAGGCGGTCCGCGCGCCGGGCATACAGGGCGCTGCCCAGCACCAGGCCGCAAAGATAGGTGGCCAGCACCACGGCGAAGGCAAAGGTACGGGTGCTCATGAACTGGACGATGGATTGCGTCCAGACCACCTCGTAACCCAGCGCGACGCCACCCGCCACGCAGTAAAGGGCGATGGCCAGGCGCGCCGCCTTGCCGCGCGGAGCGGCCAGCGATTCACCTGCGATCACTGGCGTGGCGGGCTCGCGCCGCAGCGTCAGCGCGCCTGCGGCAGCGATCAGATTGAACACGGCTGCCGCAAAGGCGCTCGCCAACACGCCAAGCATCGGCAGGAAGACGAACGCCGCCATCAGCGTGCCGGCGATGGCGCCGGCGGTATTGGCGGCGTACAAACTGCCGCCCGCGCGGCCCATCTGCCCATCGGCGGGCTCCACGGCGCGCACCAGCACCGGCAGCGTGCCGCCCATGAAGAATGCCGGCACGCCCACCAGCACCAACGGCAGCGCCCAGGCCAGGATGCCGAAGGCTTCCTCCAGAAACGCGAAGGCGCTGGCGGCATTGGCCAGCGCCACGGTAGACGCGACGGCCAGCAGCGCCACCAGGACCTCCAGCGCTGCATAGAGACGCAAAGGCCGCGCCAGCCGATCGGCGAGCCGCCCGAAAGCCAGTCCTCCCAGCGCCAGGCCGGCGAAGAAGGCGCTGATCGCCGTGGTCACGGCGTACACCTCCACACCGACCACCAGCGACAACTGCTTCACCCACAGCACCTGGAACACCAGCGCCGCACCGCCGGAAGCAAACAGCAGCAGAGCCGGCATCCACATGGCCAGCCGGCGCGGAACCCCAATGGCGGCCTGTCTGGCGGGGCGAGCATTCATGGTCGACGAACTGGCAGGTGACGGCATCGGGACAACCTTGTCGAACAGAAGAATCCCCGCGACAGCTGTGCTGTCGCGGGGATTGAGGTGGGCAATGCCGGAGCGCTGCCCAATGCGTGGATCACTACTTGCTGCCCTGCTTCATCTTCGCGTCGATCTTCGCGTCCACATCCTTGCGAATCTGATCGATGCTGAAGCTGGCCGGGCGCTGGCTCGGCGGGTAGTCGACGAAGGTCTGGAGGAACTTCGCCGCCTTCTGCGTGCCCTGGAACAGCAGGTAGTCGTTCTTGGTCAGCCAGTCGTAGTACTGGTCCGATACCACGTCCGCCCGCTCGTAGGGGTCCATGCGCAGGTTGAACAGCTTGGGCACCCGCAGGCAGGTGAACGGCTCGCTCCAGACCTTCAGCCCGCCCGGTGCGCGTTGTTCGCACCAGACGATCTTCCAGTCCTCGAAGCGCATGCCCACCAGCTCGGCATCGTCGTTGAAGTAGTAGAACTCCTTGCGCGCACCCTTGTCGGTCTTGCCGGTCAGGTAGTCCAGCTGGTTGTAGCCGTCGAGGTGCACCTTGAAGTTCTTGCCCCCAATATCGGCGCCCTTGAGCAGGCGGTCCTTGATGTCGGTGTCACCGATGGCGGCCAGCAGCGTCGGGAACCAGTCCAGCCCGGAGAACATCTGGGTGGAAACGCTGCCCGGCTTGACGTGGTTCGGCCAGCGGATCATCGCTGGCACACGGTAGGCACCTTCCCAGTTGGAGTTCTTCTCGTTGCGGAACGGGGTCGTCGCCGCGTCCGGCCAGGACCACTGGTTCGGCCCGTTGTCGGTGGTGTAGATGACGATGGTGTTGTCGGCGATCTTCAGGTCATCCACCGCCTTGAGCAGTTTGCCGACGTCGCCGTCGTGCTCGATCATGCCATCGGCGTAATCGTTGCCTGCCATACCGCTCTGGCCCTTCATCGAATCACGCACGTGGGTGAAGGCATGCATGCGCGTGGTATTCATCCAGACGAAGAACGGCTTGTCCGCCTTCACCTGCTTGTCCATGAAGTTGATCGCAGCCTGGGTGGTGTCATCGTCGATGGTTTCCATGCGCTTGCTGTTCAGCGCACCGGTATCCTCGATCTTGCCGTCGGCAGTAGCCTTGAGTACGCCACGGGGCGTCGCGGCCTTGGTGAAGGCCTCGTCATCCTTGGGCCAGTACGGGCGCTCGGGCTCTTCCTCGGCGTTGAGGTGGTAGAGGTTGCCGAAGAACTCGTCGAAGCCATGCTTGGTAGGTAGGTATTCGTCGCGGTCGCCCAGGTGGTTCTTGCCGAACTGGCCGGTGGCATAGCCGTGGGCCTTGAGCGCCTGGGCGATGGTGACATCGCGGTCCTGCAGCCCCACCGGCACCCCCGGCATGCCAACCTTCGACAGCCCGGTACGCAGGATCGTCTGCCCGGTGATGAAAGTCGAACGCCCCGCGGTGCAGCTGTTCTCCGCATAGTAGTCGGTGAACATCATGCCTTCCTTGGCGATGCGATCGATGTTCGGCGTCTGGTAGCCGACCACGCCGAACGAATAGGCGCTGATATTGGTCTGGCCGATATCGTCGCCGAAGATCACCAGGATGTTCGGCTTGTCAGCAGCGCTGGCAACCGTGCACCCCACTATCGCGGTCGCCGCGAGGGCGAACTGCGATAACCATCTTCCCGTGCGCTTCATTGTTGTCTCTCCATTCCAGTTACTCATCGTTTGCCACGACTGCGTCACTGGAGATACCGACTGCTCGACTGGAGATCCCCATGCCCCTGCGGTTTCACTTGTTGGTCTTACTGATCAAACGGGTAGATCCGCTTCCACTCCTTTGCCATGTCCACTACCACCCAGTCCTTGCTCTTCGCCTCATCGAGCGCCTTGTCCAGGCGCCCGACCTTGCTCTCCCGGTCATAGGCCCACTCCCGCCGGGCATCGGTGTGGTGCACCAGGCCGGCAAAGCGTAGACCCTTGCCGGCGGTCGTCCACTGCAGCATCTGCAGGTCGCCGTCGGAGTTGCCGAAGGCCAGGATCGGCCGGCGGCCGATGATGCTGTCGATGCTCTCCGGCTTGCCGGGGCCGTCGTCGTTGTGCACCAGCTTGGGCAGGCGCTGGATCGACAACTTGCCGTCGCGGTCCTCGAAGCGGCTGCCCAGGGTGGTGCCGATCACCTGCTCCGGCGCAATGCCGTAGACCTCTTCGGCGAAGGCGCGCATGAACGCCACTTCGCCACCGGAGACGATGTAGGTCTTGAAGCCGTTGGCCCGCAGGTAGCCCAGCAGCTCCAGCATCGGCTGGAACACCATCTCGGTGTAGGGCCGCTGGCTGCGCGGGTGCTTGGCGCTGGCGAGCCAGCGGCGGGCGTTGGCGATGAAATCTTCGGTGCTCATCCCCGAATGGGTGGCGGCGACTATCTCCAGGATGCCGTTCATGCCGCTGGCGGCGAGGGTCTTCTGGTCGCCCTCGAGCACCGCCTTGAACGGCTGCTTCTGCTTCCACTCCGGATGCTGCGGCGCCTGCCGCTTCACCTCGTCCAGGGCGAAGAGCACCTGGAAGTACATCGGCTGCTCGCTCCACAGCGTACCGTCGTTATCGAACACGGCGATGCGCTCGGCCGGCGGCACGAAGTCCTTGCCGCCCTCGTGGGTCACGGCCTCGACGAATTCGATGATCGCCTGCCGCGAGGGTCCTTCGTTCCACGATGGCAACTCGTCCGCCGCCTGAACCAGCAGCGGCAGGCAGAGCAGCAGGAGCATCCAGCGGGCAATCGGTCGCGCAAGGTACGAAGGCATGTCACATCCCTGGATCACGGATTCAAAGGTTTGAGGGCATGGGCCGGCAGGCTCGCCGGCTTGCCGCGGCCCATCTCCCGGTGGATTTCCGGCAACGCCTGTATCAGTTGGGCGGGAGCGCTACGCACCTGCGCATCGGCCCGGCCGTAACGGGCCCTGAGAAACGCTAGCAAAGAATTGCCGGGTTTGACGGAACCATCAGGCACTGCCGTGCTTAATTCACGACCTCCGGTTGTCCGCCGCAGCCACAGGTACAGCGCACCGAGCTGCGGCGGGTCGCCCTTGAGCTGGGAGCGAACCTGGCGCCAGGCGTAGCCAGGCGACTCGCGCCATGCCTGGCGGCGGCGTTCGATGGCATTCATCACGCCGGTACGCAACGGCGCGCCCCACGCATGCGCGGCGTAACCCGCGCCCACCAGAACCGCCAGTAACACGGCCAGCAGCAACCAGTGACGGGCGATACGCAATTGGGCATGGCGCCCCAGCTCGCGCAGGTCATCGCTGATGGAGAAAGGCGCCTTGTAGACGGCCGCAGCCTGGGCCGACAGCTCCAGCGCAGGGACCGAAACAGTACGTTGTTCCCCGCTGTCCGCCGCCCACCAGTGCAACTCGATGGGCGGCAGCTGGAAATCGCCGGCCTGGCTGACCACGTAGGTGGCCGCATCCATGCGCTCACCGCCGCTGCTGCCGCCACGCCCATCGCTCAAGGCCTGCACCGTCGGGGACTGCACGTAGCGGCGCAGCCCCTTCACCTCGGCGAAGTCCGGTGCGGGGATCAGCATGGCCTGGGCGTTTTCGGCGGTGATGTGCAGGCTGCGGGTCACGCTGTCGCCCACCCGCAGTAGCTCGCGGGAAGCCTTGAGCTGCTGGGTCATCTGCACCTGGCTGGCGACCAGGCGCTGACCGCCGTCGGCAGCAACGCCAGCGGGGGCCTTGGCGGTGAAGTGCAGCGGCTGGCTGGTGATCTTCAGCGGACCGCTGCCCTGCCCTGGCTGCACCTGGATATCCAGCGCAGGCAGCGTGAATTCCCCGACATTCTGCGGGGTTATCTGGTAGCCGTAGCGCAGGCCGAAGAACGGCTTCCCGGCGATCTTCTCGTTGAGATGGGCAGCCTCGCTGCTCGGCTCGGAGACCACCGCGCCGGCGACCTTCAGCGCGGGCAGTTGCGGCGGCTGGGCGAACCAGGTGTCCACCAGCAGATCGACCTGCAACGTGAGCGTCCCACCGACCAGCACCGAATCGCCCGGCAGCAACTGGGTACGGACCTTCACCTCCGGCTCGGCGGCGAAGCCCAGCCACGGCCAGCACAACAGCAACAGCAGCAGCGCGCGCGTCATGACCCTGTCCCCACTGCGGCGTCCTGCAGCAGGAACTTGCGGCGCAGGAACTGTGCCGGCGAGGTGCTCAGGTTGTTCAGCCACTGCTCGTCCGAGTCGGCCTTGGCGCGTGCGCGGGGCACGCTCTTGCCCTTGCCGGCGGTGTTGTCGAAGACCTCCTGGTCGGGCTTCTCGTCGGGCGGGCCGGCTTCCTGCTGGTCTTCGCGGTCCTTCTGCAGGGCCAGCGCCAGGGCGAGGTTGGCGGTGGCGGCTGGAAAGTCCGCCTGGCGCTGCAGCGCCTGACGATAAGCGTCGATGGCCTGATCGAACTTCGACAGGCGCACATAGGTATTGCCCAGGTAGAAGTACGCCTCGGACGAATCCAGCCGGGCGAAACTGCTCAGGGCCAGCGGGTAGTCTGCGGCACGATAAGCAGCCAGCCCCCTCCAGAATGGATCACGGAAATGCGCAGCCGCCTGCGGATAATGGCCGTGTTCGAAAGCCCAGCGCCCCTGCTGGTCCGCCGTAAAAAAGGCATCGGCCAGCGCACCGGCACGCGCCGGTTCCGGGGCACCACTCAGCCCGACGGCGAGCAACAGTGCGCTCATCCAGTGCACCTTCCAGCCCTTGCGCACGCTCAGCAGCGCGAGCAGCAAAAGCGGCCAGCACAGCCAGTATCCGGCGTCCTTCCAGTGCAATTGCTGCTCGTCCCCCTGGGCCGCCTGGAAATGTTGCTGGGCGTGCAATTCGATCCAGTCCAGGTCGTCATCCCCCAGGGTCAGGCTGCCCAGTGGCGCATCCGCCGCCTCCGCGAGGCCCTTCAAGGCGTCCGAGTCGAAGCTGGCCAACAAGGGGCGGCCGGCGGCGTCCTGCTGGCCACCGTCGAGCAAGCCGCCATCCTGGCTACCTACGGCGAGCACCAGCACTTGCAGATCACTGCCGCGCAGGGCTTTGTCGATGGCGTCGAACTGCTGCTGGTCGGCGCCATCGGTCAGCAATACCAGGGTACCCGGCGACTGCTCGGCCGCCAGGAGTCGCTTGGCGATCTCGATGGCACCCAGCGCGTCCTTGCCGCTGCGCTGGATAAGGCCGGGGGACAGCGCCTGCAGGAAGCTGTCGAGCAAGCCGCCATCGTCGGTGGCGGGCAGCACCAGGTGTGCGCTGCCGGCATAGGCGATAAGCGCCGTCGGGCTGCCCGGCCGCCGCACGATGAGGTCGTGGAGCTTGTGCTTCACCGCCTCGATGCGTGACGGCGGAACATCGCTGGCGGCCATGGAGGGCGACAGGTCCACCGCCAGGATCAGCGGCGCACGATTCTCCAGAAAGGCCGGGCGGTCCTGCTCCCAGGTCGGCCCGGCCGCCGCCACGCCGCCTAGCACCAGCACGGCGCCGAGCAGCTGTACCGGGCGCACACGCTGGCGTTCGGTGGGCGTGATCACCAGGTGCGCCAGCAGATGGGGTGCAATGATGCCGTCGAGGCGGCGGGCCAGATCGTGACGCCGGCTCCACAGCAGCGGCAGCAGCACTCCCGGCAGCAGGAGCAGCAACCACCACGGCCGCAGGAAATGAAAGGCACTGAGGTCGATGTCCATCAGCCCTCCACTTCCCGGTTGGCGCGCGAATCGCCTGGCACGGCCAATCGTCCGGCGATGGCCGCCAACAGGTGCGACAGCACCAGCAGCGTCAATGCAGCGCCAAGCGGCACCCAGAACAGGTCGAGCTTGGGCTGGTGGCTGAGGGTCTTCACCTGGTGCGGCGTGATCTGGTCCAGCGTCACGTAGACGGCCTTCAACGCCTCGCGGTCGCCGGCTCGGAAGTAGCGCCCGCCGGTGCTGTGGGCGATATACTGCAACGTCTTCAGGTCCACCTTCGACTCGCCGCTGGCCGCGGGGTCGCCAATGCCGATGGTGTGCACCACCACACCGCGCTCATGGGCCATGGCCGCCGCGTGGCTGGGCGTGATGGCGCTGGCGGTGTCGTTGCCGTCGGTGAGCAGGATCAGCACCTTTTCCTGCTCCGGCGCGTCCTTGAGCAGCTTGAGCGTCAGGCCGATGGCATCGCCCAGGGCGGTGTTCGGCCCCGCCATGCCGATGCCGACTTCGTCCAGCAACATCAGCAGGCTGGCGTGGTCCTGCGTCGGCGGCGCCTGGGCGAAGGCGCCGGTACCGAAGACGATCAGGCCGATACGGTCATCCTTGCGCTCGCCGATGAAGTCGCGCACCACGTCCTTGACGATGCTCAGGCGGTCCACCCGCTGGCCACCGGCATCGAGGTAATCGTTGGTCTCCATGGACTGCGAGATATCGATGGCCAGCATCAGGTCGCGGATCGGCCGCACCCGCTCGATGGGTTTCTCCACCAGCACCGGACGCGCGCACGCCACCAGCACCAGTCCCCACACCAGCAGGTTCAGCGGGAGTTGCCAGCGCCCGCCGGCGGCTCCGCCGCGGCTGGGTTCCTGTCCCACGGCGCGGCTCATGGCGGCGAAGAACGGCACCCGCAAGGCGCTGCGCGATTCCCGGTAGGCCGGCAGGTAGCGCCAGGCGAGCCAGGGCAACGGCAGCAGGAGCAGCAGCCAGGGCAGGTCAAACTGCCACATGGTGCACCTCGATCCATTCCCGGCAGACCGCCAGCAGGGCCTGCGCCTCCTGCTCACCCAGTGCCTGGACGCGCTCATCCGGCGCATAGGCCAGCATGGCCAGCCGCTGATCCAGATCGGCCGGCAGCTGCGCCGGGCTGCGGCCTTGCAGATAGCTGCGCCAGGCGCGGCCACCCAGCGCCGCCGTGGCTTCGCCACCGGGCATCGACAACGCCACACGCTTGAGCAGCGAAGGCAGCTGGCGCAGCGCGGCAAGACGACGCTGTGGGTCCGCCAGGGCCTCGCCCAGATCATCCAGGAGCAGCAGCGCCTCGCGCCGATAGCGGTCGCGCCGCCATCGCCGGTAGCGCCATAGCGCCCACACGGCCAAGGCCGCCACGAGCAGCAGGGCAAGTGCCGCCCAGGCCCAGGTCTGCGGCCAGTAGCTGACCAGCGTCGGTGGCGGCGGCAGTTCCTGGAGCTGGTCGATGCGCGGAGTGCTCATCGGGCCAGGCGCCCCAGCTCGCCGCGCAGTTGCTCCAGGCTGTCGCGGCCGCTGCTGAACATCATCAAGGGCACCTGGCTGCGGCGCAGCAGGGTCGCCACGTCCTTCAGGCGGCCGGATAGGAACTCGCCCAGCGGCCGGTGCACCTGCCGCCGGCCAACCTCCAGTTCCACCTGCAGCTCGCCCTGGGTCACGGTCACGCGGCCGCGGTCCGGCAGGCGCAGGGCAAGCGGATCGAATACCTGCAAGGCCAGCACGTCGTTATGCGAGCTCAGCTGCCGCAACAGCTGCAGCGTCTGGTCGGTCACGCCGGCAAAGTCGCTGATGATCACCACCAGGCTGTCGTGCCCCGCTACCCCCAGGCATTGGCGCAGCGCCCGGTCGAGCTGGCCGGGTGCATCGTCGTCGCTGCGGGTGGCTTGCAGTGCATGGTTGTGCCGCACGACGGCCGCACACAGCGCCTCGACTCTGGCCCGGCTGCGCAAGGGGCGGATGTACTCGATCTGGCGGTCGCCGAACACCAGGCCACCGACCCGGTCACCCGCCTGCAGGGCCATCCAGGCGCCAAGCGCGGCAATCTCCGCGGCGGTCACGGACTTGAAGCTGCGCTTGGAGCCGAAATACATGCTCATGCGCTGGTCCACCAGCAGCAGCGTGGGACGGTCGCGCTCCTCGGTATAGCTGCGCACGAAGGGCTTGCCGTAACGCAGCGAGGCACGCCAGTCCAGATGACGCAGGTCGTCGCCAGGGTTGTACTGGCGCAGCTCGTCAAAGCTCAGCCCCCGGCCGCGCAGGCGCGCCGCGTGGCTGCCGGAAAGGATGCTGGACAACGGTTGCCGCGACAGGAAGCTCAGGCCGCGCACGCGATGTTCCAGCAGCATCAGCTGGTCCAGCGAGGCGTAGACGAAACCATCGGCGACCGGCTGCTGATCCGCCATCGACGCCCTCCTCCTCAGGCCGGAATCGCGACTTTGTCGAGCAGCCGGTCGATCACCTGATCGGCACCGACGCCATCGGCCACCGCGTCATAGGACAGCAGCAGGCGATGGCGCAGAACGGGATGCACGACAGCGCGTACATCGTCGGGCGTGACGTAATCATTGCCGGCCATCCAGGCGTGGGCGCGGGAAACGCGGTCCAGGCTGATGCCGCCGCGCGGGCTGGCGCCGACCTTCAACCAGCGGGCCAGGTCGGCGTCATAGTCGGCGGGTCGGCGGGAGGCATGGATGAGGTCGATCAGGTAGCGGTCGATGGCGTCCGAGACATGCACGTCGCCCACTTCCCGGCGCGCCGCGAACACGGCGTCCTGGGCAAGCGGCGTGATCTCCAGCGGCTCGGTGCCGGACTGCTGGCTGCGCTCCTCGGCGCGCACCAGTTGCAATATGCGGGACTCGTCCTCGACCTTGGGATAGTCGATCAGCAGCTTCATCAGGAAGCGGTCCATCTGCGCTTCGGGCAACGGGTACGTGCCTTCCTGCTCGATGGGGTTCTGCGTCGCCAGCACCATGAACAGGCCAGGCATCCGATGCGTTTGTCCGGCGACGGTGATCTGGCGCTCTTCCATGGCTTCGAGCAACGCCGCCTGCACCTTGGCCGGCGCGCGGTTGATCTCGTCGGCGAGGATGACATTGCCGAACAGCGGCCCCGGCTGGAACCTGAGCTGGTTGCCCTGCTCGGTCTGCTGGAGGATCTCGGCACCGGTGATGTCCGACGGCAACAGGTCGGGGGTGAACTGCACGCGGCTCATGCGTGCATCGAGGTGCTTCGACAGCGCCTTGACGGTGCGGGTCTTGGCCAGCCCGGGCAGGCTTTCCAGCAGGACGTGACCGTTGGCCAGCAGGCCCAGCAGGATGTGGCGGACGGTTTCTTCCTGGCCGAGCACCTGCGCCGACACGGCGGCTTCCAGGCCAGCAATCTGCTCACGCGTGGACACGGGGATGATCCTTGTACCGTGGGTTCGGGTTCCTTGCCGATGGCGTGCTGGAGCTGCCCTCCAGCCACACTGCCGTGCCACGGCCTGCTGGATAACAGTAGCCCACCGGTAATACTTCGCTATGGAAGCGGGTTGCCATGATGCGGGCAGGCAAAACCAGGGAGGCTGGCGGCGTGCTCTGCAGCCTTGGCTTCTGCCATCGCCACTTCGAGCATGCACAGCAATGCTGGCGGGCCTCGTGCAGCAGAGCTGGGGAACGGTCACCGCTCCTGGTAGTGCATGATTTCCCCAGCTGGCGATCTCCTACAATCGGCACTACGTCGGCTTTTTTCATTTCACGTCCGAGAGATTCATCCTGGCTCACGCACTCCCCGGCAGAGCTGAGCAAGCGGTTTGCATCTGAAGGGGGATGCGGTGGGCATTAATTTCACTAAGAATTTAAAGTCGGCTTGCACATCGCATTTGGCTATCTAGGCTGATTTCACAGTCCCCCACTCAATGGGGAATCAGCAGTCGACTCCAGACAGCATTCGGAGCATTGAGCCACCACAGACCTGAATCTGGGGCGGTGGCTAACGGTATGCACCCGGAGCGCCAGATGAACGCGGATCACCTACGAACCAAGCCTGCTTCTGTTTATCTGCTATCGACAGTCTTCCTGGCTTGCCTGAGCAGCCCTGCTCTGGCGGGCGGCATCCTGATCTACGAGGCCGGGCAGGAAGGCAATGGCCTTGCCAACGCCGGCTCTGCTGCGTTGGCTGCCGATCCGAGCGTGCTGATGAGCAACCCGGCCGGAATCGCCGAACTCAAGGGCACGCAGATCAGCGTCAACGCCCAGGTGATCCTCGGCGATATCCGCTTTTCCCGTGACAGCGACAACCAGTTCGATGGCAACGAAGGCGGCAACGCCCTGCAATGGCTGCCGGGCTCCAGCCTGTTCATCAGCCACCAGATCGACGACCGCTCCGCCATCGGTTTCGGCATGTACGGCAACTTCGGCCTGGCGCTCGATTACGACGACGACTGGGCCGGCCGCTACTTCACGCAGGAGGCGGCAGTGATCGGCGTGTCCTTCCAGCCGACCCTGGCGCACAAGTTCACCGACGACCTCACGGTGGGCATCGGTCCGCGCTTCGTCTACGGCTACTACCGCACCGAGATGGCCATCAACAACAACCTGCTCGGGCTGGCGGACCGGCCGGACGGCCAGCTGGAATACAAGGACACCGACGTCGGCACCGGGGTCAACCTGGGCCTGCTCTACCACGTGAGCGACCGTACGCAGATCGGCCTCGCCTACACCAGCAAGGTCAAGCTGGAGTTCAGGGACAGCCCGGATGTACGCAAGGTCAGCAACCCGATCATCAATGCCGCCCTGAATCGCCTGGATGTCGACTCCCTGGAACTGGACATGAACATCCCGCAGACGGCGACCCTGAGCATCGCCCACCAGCTCGACCCGCAATGGAAGCTGCTGGGCAGCCTGGGCTGGCAGGACTGGAGCGACTTCGGCCAGATCGGCGTGGAAGTCGACGCCAACGCCGGCGGCGTCGACCGCACCGTCGACCGTCAGTACAAGGACACCTGGCACGCCTCCGTCGGCGCGCAGTATCAGGCCAACCCACGCCTGCGCTGGAGCATGGGCCTGGGCTACGACAGCTCGGCGGTGGACGACAAGGACCGCACCGTCGACAACCCCATGGGCGAGGCCTGGCGCCTGGCGACCGGGGTGAACTACGAGCTGGAGGAAGGCCTCGACCTGCATCTCGCCTACACCCTGGTGTGGCTCGGCGACATGGACGACGAGCAGACCAAGTCCCGCTCTGGTGAAACCCTATCCGGCACCTATCGCAATGCGGCCCTGCACATTCTTGGCGGCGGTGCGACCTGGCGATTCTGACCACTCACGCCAAACGAAGCATTCACGCGACGTAGAACGCGATCCAACCCCTGCTGTACCTACAAGGAGCGACTCGATGCACACCAAACTCCTGGCCCTGTGCCTGGCTTCCATCACGCTCGCCGGCTGCGCAAGCAAGTACGTCGAGCCCGAGAACTACTCCGGCTTCCTCAAGGACTACAAGGTCCTCAAGGAAGAGAAGTCCCCTTCCGGTGCGCCGGTGATGCGCTGGATCAAACCCGGTATCGACGTCAGCCAGTTCACCAGCGTGTACGTCGAGCCGAGCCAGCTCTATCCACAACCACAAGCCAGCGAGAAGATTCCGCAGAGCACCCTGGATGGCATCACCAAGTACTATGATCAGGCCCTGCAGACGCAATTTTCCAAGGCCCTGCCGCTGGCCAGCGGCCCCGGCCCGGGCGTGCTGATCGTGCGTCCGGCGATCACCGCCGTCAGCGCCTCGACCAAGGGGCTGCAGCCCTATGAGGTCATCCCCATCGCCCTGATCGCTGCCGGCGTCAGCACCGCTACCGGCATCCGCGACCAGGACACCAGCATCGCCACCGAAGCCGCCTTCCTCGATGGCAGCAACGGCACGGTGGTCGCCCAGGTGGTCCGCAAGGGCGCCGGCACCGAGCTGGAAAACTCCTCCCAGGTCATGACCGCCAACGACGCCAAGGCCCTGCTCGATGGCTGGGCGCGGGACATGGTCAAGTCCTACGAGCAGTTGAAGCACAAATAGTACCCGACGAGTCCACGAAGGACGCCGCCAAGCATCTGCTGGAGCAATGAAAAAGGCCGCTTTGTGGGCGGCCTTTTTCATTGGTGGCTCAGTACGGCGGGATCAGGCCATCGCTTCCTGGGGTTTGCCCAGCAGACGGTCGATCACCACCATCACGGCCAACATGGCGACCGAGGGGATCAGCCAGGCGAGGCCCTGCTCGGCCAACGGCAGATGCTCCATCCAGGACGGCATCCAGGCGTCGAGCTTGGCGCCCTTGAGCGCGTCGATGATGCCAAATGCGAAGGAAATCACCATCACCGGAGCGACGATGCGGGTCTGCGAGCGCCACAGGCTGGCGCAGAAGCTCAGCGCTACCAGCACGATGCACGGCGGGTAGATGGCGGTCAGCACCGGGATGGAGAACTGGATGAGCTTGGTCAGCCCCAGGTTCGACACCAGCAGCGAGAAGCCCGCCAGGATGATCACCAGGCTGCGGTACGACAGCGGCAGGATGCGGCAGAAGTACTCGGCGCAGGCGCAGGTCAGGCCTACGGCGGTGACCAGGCACGCCAGCGCGATCAGCACGGCGAGGAAGGTGCTGCCCAGCGAGCCGAAGGTGTGCTGCACATAGGCGTGCAGGACGGCTGCGCCGTTGGCGGCACCGGCGGCGATGTCGTGGCTGCCAGCGCCCAGACGGAACAGGCTGATGTACACCAGCGCCAGGCCAACCCCGGCGATCAGCCCGGCAATGACGGCATAGCGGGTGATCAGCCGCGGCGACTGCACGCCACGGGAACGGATGGCGTTGACGATGACGATACCGAAGACCAGCGCACCCAGGGTGTCCATGGTCAGGTAGCCATTGACGAAACCCTGGGAGAACGCCGCGGCCTGGTAGGCCGGCTCAGCAACGCCGATGGGGCCCGCCGGCAGCATGAAGGCGGCGATGCCCAGGGCGGCCAGGGCGATGATCTTCAGCGGCGCGAGGAAGCGGCCGACGGTATCCAGCAGCTTGCCCGGATACAGCGAGATCACCAGCACGATCAGGAAGTACACCAGACTGTAGAGGAACAGCGGCAGAGCGCCCTCCCCGGTCAGCGGCGCCAGGCCGACTTCGAAGGAGACCGTGGCGGTACGCGGGGTGGCGAACAGCGGTCCGACCGACAGGTAGCAGACAGCCGCCAGCAACCCACCGGCGACTTTGCCGATCGGGTGGCTCAGGGTATCCATCGCACCACCGACCTTGGCCAGCGCGACCACGGTGATTACCGGCAGGCCGACCGCGGTGATGAGGAAACCCAGCGCGGCCATCCAAACGTGCGGCCCCGACTGCAGGCCCACGATCGGCGGGAAGATGATGTTGCCCGCGCCGACGAACAGCGCGAAGGTCATAAAACCCAATGCCAGGATGTCCTGGCCTTTCAAGACTTTCATGAAGGGAAATACCACAGTGCTTTAGCGGGTTTGTGGTCTCCCAAGGCACGCACGCCGTACGGACGTGACAAAGCCGCATCGAACGGGACTGGCCGACTCACTCGGGGCGAGCCTGCGCATCCTGTGATGCTGCTGTCATCGGTACGGAGAGTTGTTCTTGGAAGTCCGATAGCAGAGGTTTTCCATGGGCTCGTGGCCCGTTTGCTCCTGCATTCTGGTTATCCCGCCATCCTTGACGGTCAGGAATCGCCGTCGCTTCCGGGTAGGAATGGACGGTGAGCGAGCCCTCCCTTGTGGGGAACGCGACGCTTCATATAGTTGCTAGCCTAACGATCTATTCCGATGAGCTGCACTGACATACGTCAGATCGTCCGCGCAATGATCGGCGATGTCGCTTGAACGACACTTTTCAGACGAGGCGGAAACGACAGAGGCCACCCGAAGGTGGCCTCTGTTGACGAACGGTTAAATAAGCGAGGCGCTTACTTGACCGGCCAGCCGGTCAGCTCGGCCAGGGCCTTGCCGATGTCGGCCAGGGAACGCACGGTTTTCACACCAGCGTCCTGCAGGGCGGCGAACTTCTCGTCCGCAGTGCCCTTGCCGCCGGAGATGATGGCGCCGGCGTGGCCCATGCGCTTGCCGGGCGGTGCGGTGACACCAGCGATGTAGGACACCACCGGCTTGGTCACGTTGGCCTTGATGTAGGCAGCCGCTTCTTCTTCAGCCGAACCACCGATCTCGCCGATCATGACGATAGCTTCGGTTTTCGGGTCTTCCTGGAACAGCTTCAGGATGTCGATGAAGTTGGAGCCCGGGATCGGGTCGCCACCGATGCCCACGCAGGTGGACTGGCCGAAGCCGGCGTCGGTGGTCTGCTTCACGGCTTCGTAGGTCAGGGTGCCGGAACGCGACACGATGCCTACCTTGCCCGGCAGGTGGATGTGACCCGGCATGATGCCGATCTTGCACTCGCCGGGAGTGATCACGCCCGGGCAGTTCGGGCCGATCAGGCGTACGCCCAGCTCGTCGCACTTGACCTTGGCTTCCAGCATGTCGATGGTCGGGATGCCTTCGGTGATGCAGACGATCAGCTTGATACCGCCGAAGGCCGCTTCCAGGATCGAGTCCTTGCAGAACGGAGCCGGAACGTAGATGACCGAAGCGTCGGCGCCGGTAGCTTCCACGGCTTCCTTGACGGTGTTGAACACCGGCAGGCCCAGGTGGGTGGTGCCGCCCTTGCCGGGGGTCACGCCGCCAACCATCTTGGTGCCGTAGGCGATGGCTTGTTCGGAGTGGAAGGTACCCTGCGAGCCAGTGAAGCCCTGGCAGATGACTTTGGTGTCTTTATTGATCAGGACGCTCATTACTTACCCTCCGCGGCCTTGACGACTTGCTGGGCAGCGTCGGTCAGGCTGGTCGCCGCGATGATGTTCAGACCGCTTTCGGCCAGGACCTTGGCGCCGAGGTCGGCGTTGTTGCCTTCCAGACGAACGACAACCGGGATTTTCACGCCGACTTCTTTCACGGCGCCGATGATGCCTTCGGCAATCATGTCGCAGCGAACGATGCCGCCGAAGATGTTCACCAGAACGGCAGCGACGTTGCTGTCGGACAGGATGATCTTGAACGCTTCGGTCACGCGCTCTTTGGTGGCACCGCCGCCAACGTCGAGGAAGTTGGCCGGCTTGCCGCCGTGCAGGTTGACGATGTCCATGGTGCCCATGGCCAGGCCAGCGCCGTTGACCATGCAGCCGATGTTGCCTTCCAGCGCGACGTAGTTCAGTTCCCACTTCTGCGCATGGGCTTCACGAGCGTCGTCCTGGGACGGGTCGTGCATGGCGCGCAGCTTGGGCTGACGGTACATGGCGTTGGAGTCGATGTTGATCTTGGCGTCCAGGCAGTGCAGGTTGCCGTCTTTCTTGATCACCAGCGGGTTCACTTCCAGCAGCGCCAGGTCGTAATCCTGGAACAGCTTGGCCAGGCCAACGAAGATGTGGGTGAACTGCTTGATCTGGTCGCCCTTCAGGCCCAGCTGGAAGGCCAGCTCGCGACCCTGGTACGGCTGAGCGCCAACCAGCGGATCGATGGTGGCTTTCAGGATCTTCTCAGGGGTCTCGTGCGCCACTTTCTCGATGTCCACGCCACCTTCGGTGGAGGCCATGAAGACGATGCGACGGCTGGAACGGTCGACGACGGCGCCGAGGTACAGCTCCTTGTCGATGTCGGTGCAGGATTCCACCAGGATCTTGCTGACCGGCTGGCCGTTGGCGTCAGTCTGGTAAGTCACCAGACGCTTGCCCAGCCAGTTGGCGGCGAACGCCTTGGCGTCCTCTTTGCTCTTGACCAGCTTCACACCGCCCGCTTTACCGCGGCCACCGGCGTGTACCTGGGCTTTAACGACCCACTCGGTACCACCGATTTTTTCACAGGCTTCTGCGGCCTCTTCGGGTGTGTCGACGGCGAAGCCCTTGGATACGGGCAGGCCGTACTCAGCGAACAGCTGCTTACCCTGATATTCGTGGAGATTCATGCTTGTCTACCGTTTTCGTCTTGGGTATTGCGCATTCGGCGCGGCGCTCGTGGCGCCACGCCACCTGTGACCGAGTCCCCCTCGGGGGAGAAACGATCCGGCGGGACGGGGGCAGCCCCTCGCAAAAGACTGCCGCCCTCCCCGCCGTGGTCCCGTTCCTTAGCGCTTCTTGCGGTTGGCGATGTGGATGGCGTGGCCATTCACTGCCAGTGCCGCTTCGTGCAGCGCTTCGGACAGAGTCGGGTGGGAGAAGACCATCATGCCCAGGTCTTCGGCGCTGGTGCCGAATTCCATGCCGATCGCGCCTTGCTGTACCAGCTCGGCGGCGCTCGGGCCGATCACGTGGACGCCCAGTACGCGGTCGGTCTTGGCATCGGCGATGACCTTGACCAGGCCGGTGGTGTCGTTGGCAGCCATGGCACGGCCGCTGGCGGCGAACGGGAAGGTACCGACGTTGACTTCAACGCCTTCGCCTTTCAGTTGCTGCTCGGTCTTGCCGACCCATGCAATTTCCGGGTGGGTGTAGATCACCGACGGAATCAGGTCGTAGTTCATCTGGGCCTTGTGACCGGCGATGCGCTCGGCAACCATCACGCCTTCTTCCGAGGCCTTGTGCGCCAGCATGGCGCCGCGGACCACGTCACCGATGGCGTAGACGCCCGGAACGCTGGTCTTGCAGTGGTCGTCGACGTAGATGAAGCCACGCTCGTCCAGGGTCACGCCGCTGTCGGCGGCCAGCAGGTCGGTGGTCACCGGGCGACGGCCCACGGCCACGATCAGCTTGTCGAAGGTTTCCTTCTGCTCGCCATTGGCGTCGGTGAAGGTCACGGTGACCTGCTTCTTCTTCACGTCCGAACCGGTGACGCGAGCGCCCAGGCGGATGTTCAGACCCTGCTTGGTCAGGACTTTCAGCGCTTCCTTGGCGATCTGCTCGTCGGCAGCCGGCAGGAACTTGTCCAGGGCTTCCAGTACGGTGACTTCAGCGCCCAGGCGAGCCCAGACCGAACCCAGTTCCAGGCCGATGACGCCAGCGCCGATCACGCCGAGCTTCTTGGGTACGCTCTGGAATTCCAGGGCGCCGGTGGAGTCGACGATCACGTCTTCGGTCAGCGGGGCCGGCGGGATTTCAACCGGCTTGGAGCCCGAGGCGATGATGATGTTGTCGGCTTCCAGAACCTGGGTCTTGCCGTCCAGGCCGGTCACTTCGACCTGCTTGTTGGCCAGGACCTTGCCGTGGCCTTCGAAGGAAGTCACGCCGTTGGCCTTGAACAGGGTGGCGATGCCGCCGGTCAGGTTCTTCACGATGGTGGCCTTGCGGGCAACCATCGCCGGAACGTCCATCTTCACGCCGCCGGTGGAGATGCCGTGGACCTCGAAGCCCTCTTTGGCTTCCTTGTACTTCCAGGAGCTGTCCAGCAGTGCCTTGGACGGAATGCAGCCTACGTTCAGGCAGGTACCGCCGAGGGCAACCTTGCCCTCTTTACCGATGTACTTCTCGATGCAAGCGGTCTTCAGGCCGAGTTGGGCGGCACGGATGGCGGCTACGTAGCCGCCGGGGCCGGCACCAATCACAACCACGTCGAATTTCTGGCTCATGTCTCAATCCTTATTCCGGTGAAGCGGACGGCCCCTCGCGGGGCCGTCGTGTAGTACGGGGCCGTCGTGTGAACTGACGTATCAGACGTCCAGCAGCAGGCGAGCCGGATCTTCCAGCAGATCCTTCATGGTGACCAGGAAGCTTACCGCTTCCTTGCCATCGATCATGCGGTGATCGTAGGACAGCGCCAGGTACATCATCGGCAGGATCACAACCTGGCCGTTAACGGCCATCGGGCGCTCCTGGATCTTGTGCATGCCGAGGATGGCGGTCTGCGGCGGGTTGACGATCGGAGTCGACAGGAGCGATCCAAATACGCCACCGTTGGAAATGGTGAAAGTACCACCGGTCATGTCTTCGATGGACAGCTTGCCGTCTTTGGCTTTCTTGCCGAAGGTGGCGATGCCGTTTTCGATCTCGGCCAGGCTCATGAACTCGGCGTTACGCAGGACCGGTACGACCAGACCGCGGTCGCTGGAAACGGCTACGCCGATATCCTGGTAGCCGTGGTAGACGATGTCGTTGCCGTCGATCGAGGCGTTGACGCCCGGGAAGCGCTTCAGGGCTTCGGTGGCGGCCTTGACGAAGAAGGACATGAAGCCCAGGCGTACGCCGTTGTGCTTCTTCTCGAACAGGTCCTTGTACTTGTTGCGCAGGTCCATGATCGGCTTCATGTTGACTTCGTTGAAGGTAGTCAGCATGGCCATGGAGGACTGGGCCTCGACCAGACGCTCGGCAACCTTGGCGCGCAGGCGGGTCATCGGAACGCGCTTCTCGACGCGGTCGCCAGCGGCGAAGACCGGAGCCTCGGCAGCCGGAGCTGCAGCCTTGGCAGCCGGAGCGGCGGCCGGGGCGTTCTTCTTCGCTTCAACGGCAGCGACGACGTCTTCCTTGGTCACGCGACCGCCCTTGCCGGTACCGGCCAGGCTGTTCGGGTCGATGCCATTCTCTTCGGCCAGCTTGCGGGCAGCCGGCGAGAGGATGTTGTCGTCGCCAGCGGCGGCCGGTGCAGCGGCAGCAGGTGCAGCAGCGGGAGCCGAGGCAGCAGCCGGAGCGGCAGCGGCAGCACCGCCTTCGCTCAGCTTGCCCAGCAGTTCGTTGGAGAGAACGGTGTCGCCTTCGTTCTTGACGATCTCTGCCAGGACGCCGTCAGCCTCGGCCAGTACTTCGATCACGACCTTGTCGGTCTCGATGTCGACGATCAGTTCGTCGCGCTTGACGGCTTCACCGACCTTCTTGTGCCAGGTTGCAACGGTGCCGTCGGCAACCGATTCCGGGAAGGTTGGGGCTTTGATTTCGATAGCCATTATGTGTGTTTCCTTAAATTCGGTATCAACTGCGCGTTGGCGTTAAACGGTGAAGGCGTCCTGCAGCAGTTTTTCCTGCTGCTCGGCGTGCATCGAAGCGTAGCCGCAAGCCGGAGCTGCCGAGCCTTCGCGGCCCGCGTATTCCAGGTTGAGACCTTTCTTGTGCGCGGCGATGACACGACGCATATGGTGCTGCGAGCAGAACCAGGCACCCTGGTTCATCGGCTCTTCCTGACACCAGACGATGTGCTTGAGGTTCTTGTACTGCGACAGCACCTCGGCCAGATCGTCTTCCGGGAACGGATACAGCTGCTCGAGACGAACGATCGCGATGTTCTCGAGACCTTCGGCGCGACGCTTCTCCAGCAGGTCGTAGTACACCTTGCCGCTGCACAGCACGATGCGGTCGACTTTCTTCGGATCCAGGCTGTCGATCTCGTTGATCACAGTCTGGAAAGAGCCGTCTGCCAGATCTTCCAGGGTCGAGATGGCCAGCTTGTGCCGCAGCAGCGACTTCGGAGTCATCACGATCAGCGGTTTGCGCAGCGGACGGATCACCTGACGGCGCAGCATGTGGTAGACCTGAGCCGGGGTAGTCGGCACGCAGACCTGGATGTTCTGCTCGGCGCACAGCTGCAGGTAACGCTCCAGACGCGCGGAGGAGTGCTCCGGACCCTGGCCTTCGTAACCGTGCGGCAGCAGCATGGTCAGACCACACAGACGTTGCCACTTGGTCTCGCCGCTGGTGATGAACTGGTCGATCACGACCTGCGCACCGTTGGCGAAGTCACCGAACTGGGCCTCCCAGATCACCAGCGCGTTCGGCGTGGTGGTGGCGTAGCCGTATTCGAAGGCCAGTACGGCTTCTTCCGAGAGGTAGGAATCGTACAGGCTGACGCGCGGCTGGCCGTCGAACAGGTGAGCCAGCGGGATGTAGACCGAGTCGTCCTTCTGGTTATGCAGCGCCGCATGGCGGTGCGAGAAGGTACCGCGGCCGACGTCCTGGCCGGTCATGCGCACCGGGTGACCTTCGAACAGCAGGGTGGCGTAGGCCAGGTTCTCGGCGAAGCCCCAGTTGATGGGCATGCCGCCGGCAGCCATCTTCGCGCGGTCTTCGTAGATCTTCTGCACCTGACGCTGCATGACGAAGCCGTCCGGGGTTTCCAGCAGCTTGGCGGAGAGGTCCTGCAGGGTCTTCAGGTCGAAGCGGGTGTCGTGACGCGCGGTCCAGGCGTGCCCCACGTACGGACGCCAGTCGACGAAGAGCTCCTTGTTGGGCTCCTTGACCAGGCTCTTCACCACGTGCTGACCGTTGTCGAGAGCGTCGCGGTATTCGTCGACCTTCTCCTGGGCCTGCTCGGTGCTCTGCACGCCGGCAGCGATCAGCGCGTCGGCATACAGTTCACGGGTGGTGCGCTGCTTGGCGATCTGCTGGTACATCAGCGGCTGGGTGCCGCTCGGCTCGTCGGCCTCGTTGTGGCCGCGACGGCGGTAGCAGACCAGGTCGATGACCACGTCACGCTTGAACTGCATGCGGTAGTCGACGGCCAGTTGGGTCACGAACAGGACCGCTTCCGGATCGTCGCCGTTCACATGGAAGATCGGCGCCTGGATCATCTTCGCCACGTCGGTCGCGTACTCGGTGGAGCGAGCGTCGTCCTGACGGCTGGTGGTGAAGCCGACCTGGTTGTTGATCACGATGTGGATGGTGCCGCCCGTCTTGTAAGCACGGGTCTGCGACATCTGGAAGGTCTCCATGACCACGCCCTGCCCCGCGAAGGCGGCATCACCGTGGATGGAGATCGGCACGACCTTGTCGCCGCTGCCGTCCTTGCGACGGTCCTGGCGGGCGCGTACCGAACCCTCGACCACCGGGGAAACGATTTCCAGGTGCGAGGGGTTGAACGCCAGGGCCAGGTGGACTTCACCGCCGGTGGTCATGACGTTGGAGGAGAAGCCCTGGTGGTACTTCACGTCACCGGAGCCCATCTCGACCAGCTTCTTGCCTTCGAACTCGTCGAACAGCTCGCGCGGGTTCTTGCCCAGGGTGTTGACCAGGACGTTCAGACGGCCGCGGTGGGCCATGCCGATGACGATTTCCTTCACGCCATAGGAGCCGGAGCGCTGGATGATCTCGTCGACCATCGGGATCAGGCTTTCACCGCCTTCCAGGCCGAAGCGCTTGGTGCCCGGGTACTTGGTGCCCAGGTACTTTTCCAGGCCTTCGGCAGCGGTCAGGCGCTCGAGCAGGTGGGAGCGGGCGTCGGCGGAATACGTCGGACGGCCACGGACGCTTTCCAGGCGCTGGGCGAACCAGTGGCGCTGTTCGGAATCGACGATGTGCATGAACTCGGCGCCGATGGTGCTGCAGTAGGTCTGCTTCAGCGCATCGATGATTTCACGCAGGGTCGCTTCTTCCTTGCCGATGTAGAGCTCACCGGTCCGGAAAGTAGTGTCGAGGTCTGCAGCGGTGAGCCCGTAGTGTTCGAGCGACAGATCGGAGGGAGCGGTACGCACCCAGAGACCCAGCGGATCGAGCGATGCTGCCTGATGTCCACGCAGACGGTATGCCAGGATCAGACGCAGGACTTCAACCTGCTTTTTCTCGTGCTCGGTGCTTACGCTGCCAGCGGAAACAGGCGCGGCGCGGCGCTGGTTCTTGGCCAGGAGTACGAAATGATCACGGATAGAGGAATGCGAAACGTCGGGGGCAGGATTGCCGTCGGCAGGAAGCTTCTGGAAGTACGTGCGCCACTCTTCTGGCACAGCGTTCGGGTCGTGCAGGTAGAGCTCGTAGAGCTCTTCGACGTAGGCAGCGTTTCCACCGGATAGATGGGCACTGTTCCACATCCGCTGCATTACGCTTTCGTGCATGCTTGGTCACCCTCGGTAAGGGGACTCCACCTGTGGAACCTCTGGCGCGAAGTCAAACACAGCGACTTCAAGCCACCGATTCCCGCAGATAGTCCGGGTACCAGCCCGGATGCCCCTGCTGGTCATATATACGTTTTCAAAACAGGACCCCCGCTTTGTGGGCTTGGGTCCTAAGGACTGTACCGCCGGACAATGTTCCGGCGGCACAGGTGTCGCTCTTTCATGATCTTTGGGCGCAAGGCCCGCAGATCAAGTACCGCTCTGCAGCAGCATGTTACGGATGTGACCGATTGCCTTGGTGGGGTTCAGACCCTTCGGGCAAACGTTCACGCAGTTCATGATCCCGCGGCAGCGGAAGACGCTGAACGGGTCATCCAGGCTCGCCAGGCGCGCCTGAGTTTCGGTGTCACGGCTGTCGGCCAGGAAGCGGTAGGCCTGCAGCAGCGCGGCGGGACCCAGGAACTTGTCGGGGTTCCACCAGAACGACGGGCAGGAGGTCGAGCAGCAGGCGCACAGGATGCACTCGTACAGACCGTCCAGCTTCTCGCGCTCTTCCGGGCTCTGCAGACGCTCGATGGCCGGCGCTGCATATTTGTTCTGCAGGAACGGCTTCACGCTCTCGTACTGTTTGTAGAAGATGCGCATATCGACGACCAGGTCACGAATGACCGGCAGGCCCGGCAGCGGACGCAGAACCAGCTTGCCGCCCTTCAGGCCAGCGGCCGACAGGGGGGTGATGCAGGCCAGGCCGTTCTTGCCGTTGATGTTCATACCGTCGGAACCGCACACGCCTTCACGGCAGGAACGACGATAGGAGAAGCCCTCGTCCTGTTCCTTGATCAGCGCCAGCACGTCCAGGACCATGATGTCCTTGCCGTCGGTATCGACCTGGAAGTCCTGCATGTAGGGTGCAGCGTCCTTCTCAGGGTTGTAGCGGTAAACACTCACTTGCAACATGGCGGGCACCCTTAGTAAGTACGAACCTTGGGTTCGAATGCCGGAACAGTTTTCGGCGCGAAGTTGACGGCACGCTTGGCTACACGCTTCTCACCCGGGAAGTACAGGGTGTGGCACAGCCAGTTCTCGTCATCGCGCTCCTCGAAGTCTTCACGGGCATGCGCGCCGCGGGACTCTTTGCGGGCTTCTGCCGCAATCGCAGTGGCTTCGGCCACTTCGAGGAGGTTCTGCAGTTCCAGCGCTTCGATACGCGCCGTGTTGAATGCCTGGCTCTTGTCGTTGATCTTGACGGTGGCGATACGCTCACGCAGATCAGCCAGCTGAGCGATACCTTTCTGCATGTACTCGCCGGTACGGAACACACCGAAGTAGTTCTGCATGCAGGATTGCAGCTCGCGCTTGAGCGGAGCGACTTCTTCGCCGCTGGTGCGCTCGTTCACACCGTTCAGGCGCTTGAAAGCGGATTCCAGGTCGGACTCGGAAGCCTGGCGGTGCTCGATACCATCCTTGAGCGCCTTCTCCAGGTGCAGGCCGGTGGCACGACCGAACACAACCAGGTCGAGCAGCGAGTTGCCGCCCAGGCGGTTGGCGCCGTGGACCGATACGCACGCCACTTCGCCTACGGCGAACAGGCCTTCGACGATCTGCTCGTTGCCGTTGGCATCGGTAGTCAGGGCCTGGCCATGGATGTTGGTGGCCACGCCGCCCATCATGTAGTGGCAGGTCGGAATAACCGGGATCGGAGCGACGACCGGGTCGACGTGGGCGAAGGTCTTGGACAGTTCGCAGATGCCGGGCAGGCGGCTGTGCAGAACTTCTTCGCCGAGGTGGTCGAGCTTCAGCAGTACGTGGTCCTTGTTCGGGCCCACGCCGTTGCCGGCGATCACTTCTTTCACCATGGAACGGGCAACCACGTCGCGGCCGGCCAGATCCTTGGCGTTCGGAGCGTAACGCTCCATGAAACGCTCGCCATGGGCGTTGATCAGGTAGCCGCCTTCACCGCGGCAGCCTTCGGTGACCAGTACACCAGCGCCGGCGATGCCGGTCGGGTGGAACTGCCACATCTCGATGTCCTGCACCGGCACACCAGCGCGCAGCGCCATGCCGATACCGTCACCGGTGTTGATCAGGGCGTTGGTGGTGGAGGCGTAGATACGGCCGGCACCGCCAGTGGCCAGGACCACGGCCTTGGAGCGGATATAAACGGTGTCGCCGGTTTCGATGTCGATGGCGATGACGCCAACCACATGACCGTCCTGGTTCTTCACCAGATCGACTGCGTACCACTCATTAAGGAAGGAAGTACCGTTCTTCAGGTTGGCCTGATAGAGGGTGTGCAGCAGGGCGTGACCGGTACGGTCAGCCGCGGCACAGGTACGAGCAGCCTGGCCACCCTTGCCGAAGTCCTTGGACTGGCCACCGAACGGACGCTGATAGATGCGGCCCTGTTCGGTACGGGAGAACGGCAGACCCATGTGTTCCAGCTCGAACACGGCTTCCGGGCCGACGGAGCACATGTATTCGATCGCGTCCTGGTCACCGATGTAGTCGGAGCCCTTGACGGTGTCGTACATGTGCCAGCGCCAATCATCGTTCGGGTCGGCCGAAGCGATGGCGCAGGTGATGCCGCCCTGGGCGGATACGGTGTGCGAACGGGTCGGGAAGACCTTGGTCACCACGGCAGTCTTGTGACCACCCTGAGCCAGTTGCAGTGCGGCACGCATGCCGGCACCGCCGCCACCCACGATGATGGCGTCGAAAGAAAGAGAGCGAATGCTAGCCATGGATCAGTTACCCCAGAGAATCTGCACACCCCAGACGAAGAATGCGAACATGGCCATGCCGCATACCGCCTGGACGAGGAAACGCACGACGGTCGCGGACTTGCCCAGCGCCATCGGAGTCAGGTAGTCGGTGGTGATGGTCCACATACCGACCCATGCGTGCACGCTCAGGGACACCAGCGTCAACAGGCTGAAGATCTTCATCAGGCTGTGGGAGAACAGACCATGCCACTCGGCGTAGGTGATACCTGGGTGAGCGATCAGGAAGCCCAGCAGGAAGAGAACATAAGCCGCGAGAACGACCGCGGAGACGCGCTGGACCATCCAGTCGTAGAGACCCGAACGCGACAAGTTAGTGACGTTAGTTACCATACCCATACCCCCGCCAGAACGATCAGCACCACTGCGACAGCGATGACGATTTTCGAACCACGCTTACCGCCTTCCAGTGTTTCGCCAATACCTGCGTCCATGACGAGGTGACGAATACCGGCTACCAGGTGGTACAGCAGCGCAGACAGCAGGCCCCAAATCACAAGCTTGACCAACGGATGGGTCAGACACGCCTTCACCTGCTCGAAGCTGTCTTCGGATGCGAGGGAACGATCCAGTGCGAACAGCAGCACTGCGATACCCACGAACAGAATGACGCCGGAGATACGGTGGAGAATCGACGTGTAAGCAGTGATAGGGAGTTGGATGGTCCTTAGGTCTAGGTTTACGGGTCGTTTGCTATTCACGGCTTTTTTCACACTGAGAGCCCTTCTATGGATCAGGGCTAGTTGTCGGGAGGTGCACTTGTCAGGTACCCATCACCTTCGGGAGTGACAACCACCAATCAAGCGAGGCCGGACGGCCCTTGGCGGCTGGTCGCCGAGTATAGACAGTTAGGCCCCTAATGACAACGGAAAGACCTCCACCTAAGGACTAATTGCCGCACCCCCATAAAAGGCGTAAACAGGCAAATTTTTCCGGCAAAACAGGGGCTTGGAGGAGCCAAACTTCTCCGATTGTGCAAATTGACATTCGGATTTATCTCTCTATAGTGGTGCGGGCCCTGCGTGGGGGGTCGTACAGATGATTTCAAGCATAAATAGGAGGCCATCATGGCTGACAAAAAAGCGCAGTTGATCATCGAGGGCGCTGCCCCCGTCGAACTGCCTGTCCTCTCCGGCACGCTGGGTCCCGATGTTGTCGACGTGCGGGGCCTGACCTCCACGGGTCACTTCACTTTCGACCCCGGCTTCATGTCCACTGCCTCCTGCGAGTCGAAGATCACCTTCATCGACGGCGATAAAGGTGTACTGCTGCACCGCGGCTACCCGATCGAACAGCTCGCCGAGAAGTCCGACTACCTGGAAACCTGCTACCTGCTGCTCAACGGCGAACTGCCCACTGCCGAGCAGAAAGAGAAGTTCGTCGGCACCATCAAGAACCACACCATGGTTCACGAGCAGCTGAAGACCTTCTTCAACGGTTTCCGCCGTGATGCGCACCCGATGGCCGTGATGTGCGGCGTAATCGGTGCCCTCTCCGCCTTCTATCACGACTCCCTGGACATCAATAATCCGAAGCACCGGGAAGTCTCGGCGCATCGTCTGATCGCCAAGATGCCGACCATCGCTGCCATGGTGTACAAGTACTCCAAGGGCGAGCCGATGATGTACCCGCGCAACGACCTGAACTATGCAGAAAACTTCCTGCATATGATGTTCAACACCCCCTGCGAGACCAAGCCGATCAGCCCTGTGCTGGCCAAGGCCATGGACCGCATCTTTATCCTGCACGCCGACCACGAGCAGAACGCCTCCACTTCCACCGTTCGCCTGGCGGGCTCCTCGGGTGCCAATCCGTTCGCCTGTATCGCCTCGGGCATCGCCGCCCTGTGGGGACCGGCTCACGGCGGTGCGAACGAAGCCGTTCTGCGCATGCTGGACGAGATCGGTGACGTGTCGAACATCGAGAAGTTCGTGGCCAAGGCCAAGGACAAGAACGATCCGTTCAAACTGATGGGCTTCGGCCACCGCGTCTACAAGAACTTCGACCCGCGCGCCAAGGTCATGAAGCAGACCTGCGACGAGGTTCTCCAGGAGTTGGGCATCAACGACCCGCAACTGGAACTGGCCATGAAGCTGGAAGAAATCGCCCGCCACGATCCGTACTTCGTAGAGCGCAACCTCTACCCGAACGTGGACTTCTACTCCGGCATCATCCTGAAGGCCATCGGCATTCCGACCAGCATGTTCACCGTGATCTTCGCCCTGGCACGTACCGTGGGCTGGATCTCGCACTGGCAGGAAATGCTCTCCGGCCCGTACAAGATCGGCCGTCCGCGCCAGCTGTACACCGGCGCCACCCAGCGCGACTTCGTGGACCTCAAGGCCCGCTAAGCGCTACGGCGTAAAAGAAAAGGCCGCCTTCGGGCGGCCTTTTTATTGCCACGGCTTTTCTGGAGGAGCGAGCTTGCTCGCGAACAGCCCCGCTGCGAGCTTCCCCACCCCTCGGTTCGCGAGCAGGAACTGGGCGTCACCTCGCTCCTGCAAAAGCAAAAAAGCCGCCCGAGGGCGGCTTCTTCACGAAAGGGAACGACAGCGCCGATTACTTCTCGGCAGCGCTGCGCAGGCCCTTCAGGGTATTCATCGGCGCATCGACCACGAAGCTGTTGGCCAGCCAGGACGGGATGCTGCCACCCGGCTCGGTCTGCACCTGGTAAGTCACCTCGGTCACGCCGGCACCCTTGGGCACCAGCTTCCACTCGCCGATCAGTTTCGGCACGCGGATTTCGCCTTTCTCTTCCGGGATATAGGTCGGCTCGGCCTTGAGGTGACGGATCAGGCCGCCGTCGGCGGTCTTCTCGGTGGTTACGTGGATCACCACGTCGCGGCCGGTCACCGGCCAGGGCATGTCGATCTTCGAGTAGGTCCAGGAATTGTCGCCCTCGGTTTTCAGCAGACGCATCTCGGCGCAGGCGTGGATCCACTTGCAGGAGCCGGCCACGTCTTCCTGCAGGGCGTTGATCTTGGCCACATCGGCCTTGATGTCGACGACGCCACGGTAGGCCTTGTACTTGGAGCCCGCGACCGGGCTGAGGAAGACCTTCACACCATCGTCTTCCTTCTCCAGCTTCCAGTCTTCCGCCAGGGCAGTACCGGCAAAGCCCATCACGGCAGTGGCCAGCAGGGTCATACGCAATACACCACGCATCGTCTTACCTCTCTTTATTCTTGGTCTCGTAGGGTCGGCAATTGCCGGCGCCCTGTCGCAATCCGCGGTCTTGAGCGGATCGGGGCGTCAGTATGGACCGCGAAATCGTGACTTCCAAGTCACATCAGGCGGCGGTGATGCGCTCCCACTCGGTGAGGATCCGCAGGGCCTGTTCGTTGCTGCTGCCACAGGCATCGGCGTCCGCATCGAAGGCCGCACAGACCTTTGGACGCCGCGAGTCGCCGAATAGTTTGCACAGATTGCGCTCATCCAGTTGCACGCAGCGAACACCCGCCGGCTTGCCGTCGGGCATGCCAGGGATGGGCGAGGAAATCGACGGCGCTATGCAACAGGCGCCACAGCCGATACGGCATTGCATGGATCTACTCTCTATTCGACATCAAGACGTCATCGGGGCTGGTCGCTCAGCAGCCACTGCTTGCGCAGCTTCGCCACTTCACATATCGACTTCGACCGCGCGGCGAGCCAGCATCTTGGGGGGGCAGCTCTCCAGCAAGGCCCGCCAAGCCCTTTCGCCGCGGGCGGACATGCACGGCGGGCGGCAATCCCGAGGCGAGCAGAACGGGGCCGCCGAGCATATAGCGGGTCGAGCATTCCGCCAAGCGGGCCAGATCAGCGGGAAACTCCGGCAACGGCTCGCCCATCGGACACTCTCGGACTCCCGTCTCACCCCGACCAGGCCCAGGGATGTCAGCTTCACAGCAACAGCATGCCGTCCCAGTGCCGCGATCGCCGCCCCTTGGCTGTATCGCGGCGCATCCAGTAGGCTCATGCGCAGCCCCCAACCCTGGAGCCTCTGCCATGCCGGTCTGGCTGCAAACCGCTTTTCTTCTGTGTCTTTCCAACCTGTTCATGACCTTCGCCTGGTACGGCCACCTGAAAACCCTGAACAGCAAGCCGTGGATCATCGCGGCGTTGGTCAGTTGGGGCATCGCACTCTTCGAGTATTTATTGCAGGTGCCGGCCAACCGCATCGGCTACACGGTGATGTCGGTGGGGCAACTGAAGATCATGCAGGAGGTCATCACGCTGGCGGTCTTCGTGCCGTTCAGCGTGTACTTCATGCAGCAGCCACTGAAGCTCGACTATCTATGGGCCGGGCTGTGCCTGCTGGGCGCGGTGTACTTCATCTTCCGCGCCTGAATCGGACTGACTCGGCACACGACGATCTCCGCGACCGCCCGGGGAAATAGAAGACCGATCAGGACTCGGACGAGTCCCGCAGACGGGTGATCAGGCTGGAGGTATCCCAGCGCCCGCCTCCGGCAGCCTGCACCTCGGCGTAAAACTGGTCGACCAACGCCGTGACCGGCAGTTGCGCGCCGTTGCGGCGGGCCTCGTCGAGCACGATCCCCAGGTCCTTGCGCATCCAGTCCACCGCGAAGCCGAAGTCGAAGCGCCCTTCCAGCATGCTCTGGTGGCGGTTCTCCAATTGCCAGGATTGCGCCGCGCCCTTGCTGATCACTTCCATGGCCGCCATGCCGTCGAGGCCGGCGCTCCGGGCGAAGTGCAGCGCCTCCGACAGCCCTTGCAGCAAGCCGCCGACGCAGATCTGGTTGACCATCTTGGTCAGCTGGCCGCTGCCCACCGAGCCCATGCGCCGCACCATGCGCGCGTAGGTGGCGATCACCGGTTCGGCGCGCGAATAGAGGTCCGCATCGCCGCCAACCATCACCGTCAGCGCACCGTTCTCGGCGCCGGCCTGGCCGCCGGAGACCGGCGCATCAAGGAAGCCCAGTTCGCGCTCCGCCGCCGCCACGGCCAGTTCACGGGCGACCTCAGCCGAAGCGGTGGTGTGGTCCACCAGCACAGCGCCCGGCTGCATCCCGGCCAACGCGCCTTCCTCGCCCAGCACCACGCTGCGCAGGTCATCATCGTTGCCGACGCAGCACATCACGAACTCAGCCCACTGCGCGGCCTCGCGCGGAGTGTCCGCCGAACTGCCGCCGAACTGCCTGACCCACTGGGCCGCGCGGCTCGCGGTGCGGTTGTAGACGCACACCTCATGCCCTTCGCGCGCCAGATGCCCGGCCATGGGATAGCCCATCACGCCCAGACCGATGAATGCCACTTTCGCCATCTTGATCCCCCTTGTCCTGGTAGCCGGTCAGCCTAGCACAGCGGTTTGCCGGCCCCGCAAACGCCTTCCATACTCGATTCGTACCCAACCACGAGCACCGACTATGCCCCACTGGCTGGTGATCGACCTGGAAGCCACCACCGAGGAAGGCGGCTGGCCGGTCGAGGAAATGGAAATCATCGAGATCGGCGCCAGCCTGGTGGCCGAGGCCGACGGCCGCGAGCTGGATCACTTCCAGCGGTTCGTGCGCCCGCAACGTCGACCATTGCTGACCGCCTTCTGTCGCGAACTCACCCACATCACCCAGGCCAACGTCGATGCCGCCGCGCCCCTGCATGAGGTCTGGCCGCAATTCGAGCGCTGGCTGGCCCAGCACCGCCCGCGCCTGGCCGGCTGGACCAGCTGGGGCGACTACGACCGTCACCAACTGGAACTGGAATGGCGCCGCCAGAACCTGGACAGCCACCTGGCCCGTGTTCCTCACGTCAACCTCAAACAGCGCTTCGCCCAGGCCCGCCAGCTCAAGCGGCCGGTGGGCCTGAATGCCGCGCTGCACCTGGCCGGATTGAACTTCCAGGGACAGCCGCACCGCGCCCTGGAGGATGCCCGCAATACTGCCCGCCTGTTGCCGCTGACACTGCCGGTGGCCGGCTGAAAGAAGGCTCCATTCACTGACCGAACGGTCGCCTGCGCCGCTCTAGTGACGGAGCCTGCGCCCTTGGGCATACTGGCGGGCCCTTTTTCACCCCTCTAGCAGGAGAAGCCCATGTTCAAGGTCAACGAGTACTTCGACGGCACCGTCAAATCCATCGCCTTCGACATGACCGCAGGCCCCGCCACCATCGGCGTGATGGCTCCCGGCGAATACGAATTCGGCACCAGCCAGCTGGAGGTGATGCACGTCGTCGCCGGCGCGCTGACCGTCAAGCTGCCGGGCAGCGACAGCTGGGAAACCTTCGAAGGCGGCAGCAACTTCACCGTACCGGCCAACAGCAAGTTCCAGCTGAAAGTCGCCCAGGACACCGCCTACCTCTGCGAATACCGCTGAGTTCGGCTGTTCCATGAAAGAGCCGGCCCTGAGGCCGGCTTTTTATTGCCGGTACAACTGTCGAGCTCTGTCCTATGAAAAGCAGCCGCATAACCCGGCCGCAAGATCAGCCCGCAATCCTGCGTCCTTTTCCGCGATGAACACCAGCCGCGATCCCTGTGCCGCTTCGGCCGCCGTCGCCGGCCGCAGCTGATAGCGCCCGCCAACGTACTGCAGCCACAACGCATCCCCCTGTCCAGACAGTCGGATCAGTCCCTTGAGGCGCAGCAGGCCACGCGGCAGCGTCTCCAACCAGAGTTTCAGCCGCACACCCTCAAAGCTTTCATCCCCCTGCCAACTCCAGCTGTCGAACAGGTCGCCATGGTCGACACCTTCCTGCCCATGGGGCCGCAGCTTGCGCGACGGCTCGCCCAGCAGCAGCTCATCGGGAATCTGCGCCTGGATGGTTTCCAGCACCCGCGCGCCACCGCCGAAGCGCTCGTGCTGGGCGGCCAGCTCATCGGTTTCGAGCAGGTCGCACTTGTTCAGCAGCAGCAGATCGGCGGCAGCCGCCTGCATGCGTTCCAGCCGCGCATACTCGCCTTCGAGCGGCTCACGACGGGCGGCGTCGACCACGGTCAGCACCGCATCCAGGTACAGGCGCCTGCGCAGCTTCGGGTAGCCGAGCGTCTGTACGATGCGCTGCGGGTCGGACACCCCGCTGCACTCGATCACCACCTGTTCCAACGGCGGGTGCATATTCGCCAGCCGTTCCAGCTGCGCCAGCAGGTCGTCCTGCACCGAGCAGCAGATGCAGCCGTTCTCCAGGCTGTACACCGCCTCGGTCTGCTCGGCGATCATCCCGGCGTCGATGTTCAGCTCGCCGAAGTCATTGACGATCACAGCCAGCCGCCGCCCTTCGCAGCGCTCCAGCAGGTTGCGCAACAGCGTGGTCTTGCCGGCGCCGAGGAAGCCGGCGACCACCGTTACCGGGATGCTCGCGGCATTCATGCGTTGACCCCTTCGATACGCGGCGGCTCGCCCTGCCACACCGCCGCCAGGGCGGTATCGCTGAACTGGCCGAGGCGGTCGTACACCGGGCGACCTTCGACGAAGGTCAGTTGCACCTCGGTGCGGTGGATGTAGTTGCGCGCCGGCTGCTCGAACAGGTTGCGGTCGAGGACGATGAAGTCCGCCGACTTGTCCGCCTCCAGGCTGCCGGTAAGATTTTCCAGGCCCATCGCATAGGCACCGTTGAGGGTCGCAACACGGATCGCCTGTTCCAGGCTGATCGGCTCGCCGAAGCAGGCCGGGTCGTCATTCCATGGGTTCTGCCGGGTCACCAGGGTTTCCAGTGCCAGCCACGGGTCGATTGACGCCACCGGCCAGTCGGTGCCGAATACCGCGACACCGCCGGCGGCCAGCACGCCCTTGAAGTCGTAGATGCGCTTCAGGCGATCCGGGCCGTAGCCGGAGCGCGCGCCGCTGGCGAAAGGCGTCGGGTACCAGGCCGCCGGGGAGAACTCGGCGATCACCTCCAGCTCACGGAAGCGCTTGAGGTTGCCCGGATGCAGGATGGTGCTGTGCGCGCACTGGTGGCGCACGCCGGAAAAGCCATTGCGCCGGCGTGCTTCGGCCACCGCATCGAGGAATACGTCGGACGCCGCATCACCCGTGCAATGGGCGATCACGCGGATGCCGCGACGGTCCATGTCCACCACCATGTCAGTGATGTGCTCCGGCGTCAGGTTCAGCTTGCCGCGCCAGGCGTCTTCGCCCGGCCAGGGAGTGATAAGGAAGGACGAGCGCGGCTCGACGGTGCCGTCGAAGTGGAATTTCACCGCGTTCGCCGACAACCGTGCGCTGCGGTAGTAGTGGCGTTCGCCGGCGAGCAGCTCCCAGCGACGACGCACCGGGAAGATGTCGTCCTGCCAGCTGATTGCCGCTTCCACGCGCAGGGTCAGCTGGCCGGCGTCATCGAGGTACTTAAGCGCATCCAGGCGGTTCTCGCAGACGTGCAGGTACTTGGCCGCGGTGACGCCGCGAGAACTCTGGAAGTGCACGCCTTCGCGGTAGGACTGGCGCAGCACCTTGGCCGGGGTCGGCGGCATGGCAGCGTGGATCAGCGCGTAACCGCCGTCGATCAACAGGCCGTTGGGCTCGCCGGTCAGCTCGTCGCGCTCCAGGTAGCCATTGCGCGGATCGGGCGTATTGGCGTCGATGCCGGCCAGTTCCAGCGCGCGGGAGTTGACCATCATGGTGCCCCACATGCGGTCGAGCAGCGCCACGGGGCGATCCGGCATCACCGAGTCGAGCCACTCGCGGCCCGGCTTCAGCCCGGCTTCGCGGAAGGTGTAGCGCACCCAGTACTGGCCGTAGACCCAGCCATCGCCCGGGTGGCTGTCGGCATAGTCTCGAATGGCCTTGGCAAGCTGCTCCGGAGTCGGGTCCTCGATGCCGACATCGAGGTCGTCGGCATAGCGCGGATTCAGCGCCAGGTCCGGGTGAGTGTGCATGTCGTGCAGGCCAGGCATGCAGAAGGCGCCTTCGAGATCATGCACCAGGGTGTCCGGGCCGATCAGGTGCTCCATCTCTTCGCGAAGGCCGACCGCCAGCAACCGACCATCCCGGATGGCAACGGCCTCGGCCCAGGGTCGTGCGGGATCGAGGGTGTAGAAGCGGCCGTTGTGCAGCAGCAGTTCGGCAAAGCGGCCGGTTGGGGAATTGGAGGAGCGGAAGCGGTCCGGAGCGGTCATGGGAAGCCCTTGTTGTTCTTGTCCGTGGGGGCAGTATAGGGCTCGACTTTCAACCATTGACTAGCACAAGATGACAACTCGCTAGCACTAAACAACAGGTTGACCGCGCGAATGCCCACCGCTTCCTTCGATATCGATTACGCCGCGCGTCAGCTTTTCCGCCATTTCATCGACGAATGGCGCGCTCGCCCCGCCCTGCCACCCGTGGCTCCCCTGCTCGGTGGCCTCGGCTTGCCGCCGAGCGGAGAAGCGGCAGCCAGCATGATGAACTTCGCCCGCTACTATCGCCTGCTGCAGCAGGCCGCCGGACTGCTCGGCCCGAGCGACTTCTTCCTGCGCCTGGGCCAGCGCTACAACCTCTATGACCTGGGAGTGATCGGCTACGCGCTGATCAGCGCGGCCAACCTGCGGCGCTCCTGGGACATCTCCCTCGGCCAGCCGTCGAGCCTGATGCCTCACCCGATCCACACCCACCGAGAGGAGGTCGACGAGCACATTCGGCTGACGCTGCAATTGCCGCCTTTCAGTGAAGTGGAGCGCATCGCCCTCTGCGAGGAATGGCTGAGCAGCACCTGGCGCTGGTTGTGCCAGCGCCTGCCGGACCTGGAGAACTGCGCCAGCATGCAGTTGCACCTGCCCTACCCGCCGCCGGCGCATGCCGCGCTGTACGGCGAGATTTTCCCCGGCCTCTGTCATTTCAATGCCGAGCGGGCCGAATTGTGGATGCCACGGGAATTCCACGATCGCCCCTTCTCGACCGCCAACCCTTCCGTGACGCGGCTGTGCCAAGCCCAGGGCGCGGCGACCCTGGCCAGTTTCGAACGCGGTCAGGCGCTACCGGATGACGTGCGCTATTACCTGCTGCAGAACGCGCGTATCCCACTACCGGATCTGGAACAGACCGCCGCCTGGTTGCGCCTGCCGCCGCATACGCTGCAACGCCGGCTGCGGGAGCACGGGCTGACCTTCAAGGGCATAGTGCTGGAGGTGCGGATGGCGCTGGCCCAGCGTTATCTGCTGGCCAGCCGGATGGCGCTGCAGGAGATTGCCTTCCTCCTCGGCTACGAACACGTCACCAGCTTCCACCGGGCATTCCAGCGGTTTACCGGGACGACACCGGAGCGATTCCGCGCAGCGGGCGGGATCTCAGCTGAATAGGCAAGCGCGGGCAGAGTCCACTCCTACGCCAGGGTCGGCCCTTGTGTAGGAGCGCACTCCGTCCGCGACAGGCTCGCCGTTGCGCTTAAGCTTCCTTCTCGCAGTTGATCATCCACGGCACGCCGAAGCGGTCCTCCACTGCGCCGAACAATTCGGCCCAGAAGGTCTGCTCCAGCGGCATGGTGACCTTGCCGCCCTTGCCCAGCGCCTCGAACAGGCGCCGGGCCTCGGCCTTGCTGTCGACGTTCAGGGTGATCGACACACCCTTCACTCCTTCGTACTGGCCGCATTGGGGCGAGGCGTCCGATCCCATCAGCACATGGCCATCCACTTCCAGGCGGACGTGGATGACGCGGTTCTTCAAGGCCTCGGGCATGTCCTCGCAACCCGGCGCATCGGAGAAGCGCATCAGCGCCGGCAGCTCTGCGCGCAGCACCTCGGCGTAATAACGGAAGGCTTCCTCGCAGTTTCCATCGAAGACCAGATAGGCATTCATCAACATGGCGGTATCCTCCAGATTCAGGATTTGCTGGCGATTTCGGCGCGCAGACGCTCTTCCTGCTCACGCAATTCAGGGGTGAATTCGGCACCGAAGTCCTCGGCCTCGAAGATCTGCCGGATTTCGATCTCGGACTCACCATCGAAGGGATTGGGCGAGCGCTTGACCCAATCGATGCACTCCTGCAACGACGCGGTCTGCATGATCCAGAAGCCGGCGATAAGCTCCTTGGTTTCGGCGAACGGGCCGTCGATCACCTGCCGCGAAGCGCCATCGAAGCGCACCCGCGCGCCCTTGGCGCTGGGGTGCAGCCCTTCGCCCGCCAGCATCACCCCGGCCTTGACCAGTTCTTCGTTGAACGCCCCCATGGCGGCGAGCAGTTCTTCCTTGGGCATCACACCCGCCTCGGAGTCGGCGGTGGCTTTGACGATCACCATGAAACGCATGGGTTTTCTCCTCTTGTCATTCTCTTGTAATTGCCAGCGTGGCGGCCGGTTTCATCCGGTTTCATCCGGTTCCTGACGAATAGTCGAAGGGCAGGACGGCGAATCGACAGCCCACGCAAAAATATTCTCAGGGGTACTGCGAGGGCTTTGAGCATAGGTCGCGCCAAGGACCGCAGCCGCAGAAATGGGAAAATTCGCTATGGACGCCCAGGGCCAACGCCATTAGAACGTGCCGTTCGGAAAACTCCGGGCGCCCCCATGCAGGTCCAGCTCATTCCCGTCATCGAACTGTTCTACCTGGTCGACTCCGTGCCGGTGCCGACCGAGGGGCCGTACTGGGAGCACGTGGAAAGCTGGCGGGCCTTCCATGAGCGCAATCTGAGGGCCAGCGGCTTCGATCCGAGCCTCAGGCCCTACCGGCCGGGAAGCGCATTCCACCGTATCGCCGAGCTGAGCGATGCTGACATTTCGCGCCTGATACGGCTGCACTGTGAAGAGGGGCTGGCGGGCTCGGGGAACTGGAAACAGATCCAGCCCTTGCCCGGCGGCTATGTATTGCGGATCGGCAGTCTCGATGTGCTGTTCCCGCAGTGCTGCAGCGACCTGGGCGACCTGCACAGCTGGAAGCGCATCGCCGCTGGCAAGGGTGCCTACCTGTACAGCGGCCACCCTTCGCCCGACATCAGTCGCCGCAACCAGTCCGCCCATTTCGACTTCAACGGGCCGGGCGAGGGCTTTGCCCCGCCCCCGCCGCTGCATTCGGTCACGGTACCATTGAGCGAACTGATGCGCGCCGTGCATGCCGCCGATCGGGAACTACGGATTTTCGCGGCGCGATTGGCATTGGTGAACGCCGAGCAGGCGCTGCACGTACCGGACATCGAAACCCTGCTCATCCACGGACGCTAGCCTTCCGGGCTGGACAGTCTTCTCCGCGCTTCTTAGATTCAGACCTTTTCGCAAGATACGGAGCATTGCCCCATGAGCCTGGAATCGGTTCGCGCCTTCTTCGCCGAAAAGGCCCCCGACATCGCCATCATCGAGCTGGAAACCAGCACCGCCACCGTCGCCCTGGCCGCCGAGGCCCACGGCGTGGAGCCGGGCCGCATCGCCAAGACGCTATCCCTGCGCGTCGGCGAACGCACCGTGCTGGTGGTGGCGCGCGGCGATGCGCGGCTGGACAACCGCAAGCTCAAGGAAGCCTTTGGCGGCAAGGCGAAGATGCTCGGTGCCGAGGAAGTCGTGGAGTTGACCGGCCACCCCGTGGGCGGGGTCTGCCCGTTCGGCCTGGCGACGCCGTTGCCGGTGTATTGCGATGTGTCGTTGCAGGCGTTCGACGAGGTGCTGCCGGCCGCTGGCGCGGTGCACAGCGCCGTGCGGATCGGGCCGCAGCGCATGGCGGAGCTGGTGGCGGCGGACTGGATCGATGTCTGCCAGGAGCGGGTTGATCAACCAGTTTAGGTTTGCCGACCATCGCGGACGAAGTCCGCTGCTACACCCGCTGGAAACTTCCGTTAGCAGCGGACTCCATCCGCGATGGGCGTCAGGCCGCTCCAATCCGCCAAGGTATATCCCTGCTCCGCCACTGTTGCCACAGCAACACTCGCCCAACACTTTGCTGTTCGCTCAGCGTCTCAACTGTTTACCAAAAACGCCAAATCATTGATTTAAAAGACTTTTAAATTACGGCACAGCTTGTGCAATGACCTGAACAGACAGGCCCGAACACCGGGCCGATTCATCTGCCCCGAGGTCGCTGTACTGCCATGTCCCAACTCCCCGAATCCGCCCACTACGACATCCGTGAGCCGAACGCCCAGGTAATCACCTCCGACGCCGAGGCCATCGACGTCGCCCACAAGGTCGCCGCCTTCCTGCTCGAAGGCGCCGCCGAGCGCGACCGCAACCGCGAAGTCCCCCCGGAAGTGGTCGAGGTCTACTCCAACAGCGGCCTGTGGGGCATCACCGTGCCGCGCGCCTTTGGCGGCGCCGAGGTGTCCTACGCCACGCTGGCGGAAGTCATCGCCATCATCTCCGCCGCCGACCCGTCGCTGGGACAGATTCCACAGAACCACTACTGCCTGCTGGAAGACATCCGCCTGCAGGGCAGCGACGAACAGAAGCGCTTCTTCTTCGACCTCGCGCTCAAGGGCAACCGCTTCGCCAACGCGCTGTCGGAAACCGGCGGCAAGACCGTGCAGGACATCCAGACCCGCCTGCGCCGTGACGGCGATCATGTCGTGCTCGACGGCCGCAAGGGCTACTGCACCGGTTCGCTCTACGCCCATTGGCTCGGCGTGCTGGGCCTGGACGAACAGGGCAACGCCCAGCTGGCCTTCGTCCCGCGCGGCACGCCGGGACTGGTGATCGTCGACGACTGGGCCAGCATCGGCCAGCGCACCACCTCCAGCGGCACCGTGCTGGTGGACGGCCTGCGGGTGCCGGCGTTCAACGTCTTCCCTACCCACCGCTCCTACGACGTGCCGACCCTGGCCGGCCCGTTCGCGCAGATCACCACCGCCGCCATCGACGCCGGCATTGCCCGCGCTGCGCTGCGCGACACCATCGCCTTCGTCCGCGAACAGGCGCGCCCGTGGATCGACGCCGGCGTGGAGAAGGCCAGCGAAGACCCGCTGACCATCATCCAGGTCGGTGAACTGGGCATCCGCATCGAAGCCGCCGATGCCCTGCTGGAACGCGCCGGCAGGGTGATGGACGCCGCTCGCCCGGCGCCGGACGAAGACAGCGTGGCCCGCGCCTCGGTTGCCGTGGCCAAGGCCAAGGTGCTGACCACCGAAGTCGCCATCGATGCCGCCAACAAGCTGTTCGAGCTGGGCGGCACCCGCTCCACCCTTGCCCGCCACGCCCTCGACCGCCACTGGCGCAACGCCCGCGTGCACACCCTGCACGACCCGGTGCGCTGGAAGTACCACCTGGTCGGCAACTGGCTGCTCAACGACAAGCGCCCGCCGCGCCACGACTGGAACTGAGGCCATCGCCATGAGCAAGCAGATTCGCCTCAACGCCTTCGCCATGAACTGCGTCGGCCACCTCTCGCCCGGCCTCTGGCGCCACCCGCGCGACCAGCAGGCCGCGCGCTACACCGACATCCACTACTGGATCGAACTGGCGAAAACCCTCGAACGCGGCAGGATCGACGGCCTGTTCCTGGCCGACGTGCTGGGCGTCTACGACGTCTACCACGGCAACGCTGACGCCGCGCTGAGCGCCGGCGCCCAGGTGCCGGCCAACGACCCGCTGCAGATCGTCCCGGCCATGGCCGCGGCCACCGAGCACCTGGGCTTCGGCATCACCGCCTCGGTGTCGTTCGAGCACCCGTTCCCGTTCGCCCGGCGCATGTCCACGCTGGATCATCTGACCCGTGGCCGAGCCGGCTGGAACATCGTCACCTCCTACCTCAACAGCGGCGCGCGCAACCTGGGGCTGAAGCAGCAGCTCAACCACCAGCAGCGCTACGCCCTGGCCGCCGAGTACCTGGAGGTCTGCTACAAGCTCTGGGAAGCCAGCTGGGACGATGACGCCGTGGTCGCCGACCGCAAGAGCGGCGTCTACGCCGACCCGCGCAAGGTCCACCCCATCGAGCACAAGGGCGAACACTTCGAGGTGCCCGGCTTCCACCTCAGCCAGCCATCGCCGCAGCGCACGCCGGTGCTGTACCAGGCCGGCGCCTCCAGCCGCGGCAAGGCCTTCGCCGCCGGCAATGCCGAGTGCGTGTTCGTCGCCGCGCCGACGAAGAACATCCTCCGCGACCAGGTGGCCGACCTGCGACGCCTCGCCGTGGAAGCCGGTCGCCAGCCCGACGACGTGCTGGTCCTGAACCAGCTTACCGTGATCGTCGCGCCGACCGACGCCGAGGCACTGGCCAAGCTGGAAGACTATCGCCAGTACAGCGACCGCGAAGGCGCCCTGGCGCTGGTCTCCGGCTGGACCGGCATCGACTTCGGCCAGTACGCGCCGGACCAGGTGTTGCGCCACGTACAGAGCGACGCCATCCAGTCCGCGGTGGACGCCTTCAGCGCTGCCGACCCGCAGCGCCAGTGGACCGCCGCCGAGATCGCCGACTACTGCGCACTGGGCGGTGACGGCCCGCTGCTGGTGGGTTCGCCGCAGACCGTGGCGGATCAGCTGCAGGCCTGGGTCGAGGAAACCGACGTGGACGGCTTCAACCTCTCCAGCCTGGTGGCGCCGGAAACCTTCGTCGACATCGTCGACCTGCTTGTTCCGGAACTGCAGGCGCGCGGCCTGTTCAAGCGCGAGTACGAACAGGGCACGCTACGCAACAAGCTGTTCGGCCAGGGCGACCGCCTGGGCGCTTCGCACCGCGCCGCCAAGCTGCGCAGGGGCCGCGAATGATGGACGGCTGGTTCCGCAACCTCGACTGGCACGACCTCGCCCAGGCCTGCCTGGACACCCTGGCCATGCTCGGCGGCGCGCTGGCCTTCACCGTGCTGCTGGGCCTGCCGCTGGGCGTGTTGCTGTACCTCACCGGCAAGCGCCAGCTGCACGAGAAACCCGGCCTGTACCGCGCCCTGTCGGTGGTGGTGAACATGTTGCGTTCGCTGCCGTTCATCATCCTGCTGATCGTGCTGATCCCGGTCACCACGCTGGTCACCGGCACCTCGCTGGGCGTGCCCGGCGCCATCCCGCCACTGGTGGTGGGCTGCACGCCGTTCTTCGCGCGGCTGGTGGAAACCGCCCTGCGCGAAGTCGACCGCGGCCTGGTGGAAGCCACCCAGGCGATGGGCGCCAGCACCTGGCAGATCATCTGGCACACGCTGCTGCCGGAAGCCCGCACCGGGCTGATCGCTGCCGTCACCGTGACTGCCATCGTGCTGGTGGACTACACCGCGATGTCCGGCGTGATCGGCGGCGGCGGCCTCGGCGACCTGGCGATCCGCTTCGGTTACCAGCGCTTCCAGACCGACGTGATGATCATCACCGTCGCCCTGCTGATCCTGCTGGTGCAGGCCCTGCAGATGAGCGGCGACCGACTGGTGGCGCGCTACACCCGGCGCTGAAATCCCCGCCCACTCCCTCTCCGGGAGCGGCACCCAGAACACCCGCCGGCAGCCGGGCTCCGCTGCCATCAAGGCCCCACGTCCACACCACGACGGCCCACCCACTATTGCCAAGGAGCAACACCCATGAAAAAGGCCATCGCCATTCTGGCGGCCGTCGTCGCCTTCTCCGCCCACGCAGGGGAAAAACTCGTTGTCGGCGCCACCCCGGTGCCGCACGCGGAAATCCTCGAGTTCGTCAAACCGGAACTGGCCAAGGAAGGCGTCGACCTGGACATCAAGGTCTTCACCGACTTCATCCAGCCCAACCTGCAACTCGCGCAGAAGAACCTCGACGCCAACTACTACCAGTACCGCCCGTTCCTCGATGACTTCAACAAGACCCGCCACACCGACCTGGTGCCGGTGGTGGGCATCCACATCGAGCCGTTCGGCGCCTACTCCACCAAGTACAAGTCCCTCGCCGAACTGCCCGACGGCGCCAGCGTGGCCATCCCCAACGACCCGGTGAACACCGGCCGCGCCCTGGTACTGCTGGCCGAGAGTGGCCTGATCAAGCTCAAGGATCCGAGCAATCCGCAATCCACCGAGCGCGACATTACCGACAACCCCAAACACCTGAAGATCCGTGAACTGGAAGGTGCCCTGCTCGCCCGCGCCGTGAAGCAGGTGGACCTGGCCTTCATCTTCGCCAACTACGCCCTGGAAGCAGGCATCGACACCAAGAGCGCGCTGATCGTGGAGAAAGGCAAGGACCTCTACGCCGAGTTCCTGGTGGCGCGTCCGGACAACATCCAGGACCCAGGCATCCAGAAGCTGGCCAAGGTGCTGAATTCGCCGGAGGTCCGCCAGTTCATCCTGACCCGCTACAAGGGCGAGATTGCGCCGGCGTTCTGATCGAGCTCCGGAAACGGTCTGCTGCGCGTCGGCCATGCCGCGCTGGGCAGGGACTCGCAATGCTCATTCACTGGAGTGAACAGCACTTCCGAGTCCCTGCCCGCCTTGCCTGGCTCTAGCTCGCCAGACCTCAATACCACCGGCAGCAACAAAAGCAAAAAAGAAGGCAACGCATGACCAACGAATCCGCACCCAAGGACCTTCGTGACCAGGCGCCCCGGCTACTCCCGGCGCGCCGTATCAGCAACGACGCCCAGGCCATCGAAGCCGCCCACGAAGTGGCCCGCCTGGCGAAACCCGGAGCCGCCGCCCGCGACCGCGAGCGCGCGCTGCCCTGGCGCGAACTGGAACACTTCACCGCCCTCGGCCTGGGCGGCATCAGCATTCCCCGCGAGTACGGCGGCGCGCAGGTTTCCTACGCCACCGTGGCCGAAGTCTTCCGCGTGATCTGTGCCGCCGACCCGGCTCTGGGGCAGATCCCGCAGAACCAGTTCGGCCTGCTCAACGTCATCGACAACGTCGCCAGCGAGGCACAGAAGCGCGTGCTGTTCGGCGGCGTACTCAACGGCCGGCGCATCGGCAATGCCGGCCCCGAGCGTAATACCAGGAACACCCTCGAACTCAAGGCACGACTGGTGCGCGACGGCGAGCAGTTCCGCGTCAGTGGCGAGAAGTTCTATTCAACCGGCGCGCTGTTCGCCCATTGGGTCGCGGTGAAAGCCATCGACGAAGACGGCCGCGCGGTCATGGGCTTCGTCGAACGTGGCGTGGATGGCCTGCGCATCGTCGACGACTGGTCCGGCTTCGGCCAGCGCACCACCGCCAGCGGCACCGTGCTGCTGGATAACGCACCCGTCGCCGACTCGCTGGTGATCCACAACGGTCGCCTGGCCGACATCCCGAACATCCAGGGCGCCGTCTCGCAACTGATCCAGGCCGCCATTGATGCCGGCATCGCGGCGAACGCCCTGGAAGACGCCATCGACTTCATCCGCACGCGCACCCGCCCCTTTATCGACGCCAACGTCGAGCAGGCCAGCGAAGAGCCTTTCACCCTCTTCGAGATCGGCCGCCTGCAGGTCGAACTGCACGCCGCCGAGGCGCTGCTGGAGCGCGCCGGCCATGTGCTCGACGAAGTCAGCGCACGCCCCGTCGACGACGAGTCCGCCGCCCGCGCGTCCATCGCCGTGGCCGAGGCCAAGGTGCTGACCACCGAGATCAGCCTGGCCGCCAGCGAGAAGCTCTTCGAACTGGCCGGCAGCCGCGCCACCCTCGCCGAGTTCAACCTCGACCGCCACTGGCGCAACGCCCGCGTGCACACCCTGCACGACCCGGTGCGCTGGAAGGTCCAGGCGGTTGGCGCCTACCACCTCAACGGCGCCCGCCCGGCGCGACATTCCTGGATCTGAGGAGCGCCGATGAACAGTCTCGTACAGCCAAATCCCGTCCACATCATCCGCAGCGACGACGAAGCCCTCGACGTCGCCCGCGCCTTGGCCGCCGACTTCCGCGCAGGCGCCATCGCCCGCGACCGCGAGCGGCGCCTGCCGTGGGACGAACTAGAACGCTTCAGCCGCTCCGGCCTGTGGGGCATCACCGTGCCGCGCGAGTATGGCGGCGCGGGCGTCTCCCGCGTCACCGTGGCGCGGGTGATCGCCATCATCTCCGCCGCCGACGGCTCGCTGGGGCAGATTCCGCAGAACCATTTCTATGCCATCGAACTGCTGCGGGTGAATGGCAACGACGAGCAGAAAGCCCGCCTGTTCGCCGAGGTGCTGGCCGGCGTGCGCTTCGGCAATGCGCTGGCGGAGATCGGCACCCGTACCGCCCATGATCGCACCACGCGCCTCAAGCGCGAGGACGGCCGCCTGCGCATTCACGGCCGCAAGTTCTACTGTACCGGCGCGCTGTATGCGCAGCGCATTCCGACGCTGGTGATCGATGACGATGGCCTGCAGCAATTCGCCTTCATCCCGCGCGACACCCCGGGCGTCGAGATCATCGACGACTGGTCCGGCTTCGGCCAGCGCACCACCGGCAGCGGCAGCGTGGTGTTCGATGGCGCGCAGGTCGGCGAGGACGACATCGTCTCGTTCCAGGCTGCTTTCGAGCGCCCGACCACCGTTGGCCCTTACGCACAGATTCTGCACGCGGCCATCGATGTCGGCATCGCTCGGGGCGCTTATGAAGACACGCTGACCTTCCTGCGCGAGAAGGCACGGCCGTGGATCGATTCGGGGGTGGACAAGGCCAGCGATGATCCGCTGGCGATCAACGAGGTGGGCCGCCTGGCGATCCGCCTGCATGCCGCCGAAGCGCTGCTGGACCGCTCCGGCCGAGTGCTCGACGCAGCCACCGCCGAGCCGACTGCCGAAAGCGTTGCCGCCGCGTCCATCGCCGTGGCCGAGGCGCGCGCCATTACCACCGAAGTCTCGCTGCTCGCCGGCAGCAAGCTGATCGAACTGGGCGGCAGCCGCGCCAGCCTCGCCGAACTGGGCCTGGATCGCCACTGGCGCAACGCCCGCGTGCACACCCTGCACGACCCGGCGCGCTGGAAGTATTTCGCGGTGGGCAACTACTACCTCAACGGCAAGCTCCCGCCGCGCCGGGGAACCCTATGAGCCAGAAACAGATTCTCCTCAACGCCTTCAGCATGAATTGCGTCGGCCATATCAACCACGGCCTGTGGACCCACCCGCGCGACCGCTCGACGGACTTCAACAGGCTCAGCCACTGGACCGAGCTCGCCCGCCTGCTGGAGAAAGGCCTGTTCGACGGCCTGTTCCTGGCCGATATCCTCGGCGTCTACGACGTCTACCAGAACGGCATCGAGCTCACCGCGAAGGAGGCCATCCAGCTGCCGGTGAACGACCCGCTGATGCTGGTCTCGGCCATGGCCGGCGTTACGCAAAATCTGGGCTTCGGCGTCACCGCCAACCTCACCTACGAGGCACCCTACCCGTTCGCCCGGCGCCTCTCCACCCTCGACCATCTGAGCGATGGCCGGGTCGGCTGGAATATCGTCACCGGTTACCTGGAAAGCACCGCCCGCGCCATGGGCCAGGACCGGCAGATCGACCACGACCGCCGCTACGACCGCGCCGACGAATACCTGGAGGTGCTCTACAAGCTCTGGGAAGGCAGCTGGGAAGACGACGCGGTAATCGCCGACCGCCAGCGCCGCCTCTATGCGCAGCCGGGCAAGGTGCACAAGGTCCGCCACCACGGCGAGTTCTTCGACGTCGAGGGCTACCACCTCAGCCAGCCATCGCCGCAGCGCACGCCACTCTTGTTCCAGGCCGGCGCGTCCAATCGCGGGCTCGCCTTCGCAGCACGCCACGCCGAGTGCGTGTTCGTCTCGGCACAGAGCCGTGAAGCCACCCGCGTGCTGGTGGACCGCATCCGCCAGGCGGCAGTGGACGCGGGGCGTCGGCCGGACGACATCAAGGTGTTCATGGGCATCAACGTGATAGTCGCAGCGACCGAGGCCGAAGCCCATGACAAGCTCGCCGAGTACCGCCGCTTCGCCAGCGCCGAGGCCGGGCTTGCGCACTTCGCCAGCACCACCGGCATAGACTTCTCGCGCTACGCGCTGGACGAGCCGATCCGCTACGAAAAGACCAATGCCATCGAGTCCGCCACCAAGGCCCTGACCGTGGCCCGTACCGACGCCACCGTGCGCCAGTTGCTGGAACAGTTCACCCTCGGCGGCCGCTACACCACGCTGGTGGGCGACCCGGTGCAGGTAGCGGACGAGCTGCTGGGCTGGATCAACGAGGCGGGCCTGGACGGCTTCAACCTCACCCGCACCGTGGAGCCGGAAAGCTACGCCGACTTCATTGAGCTGGTGGTGCCCGAATTGCAGAACCGCGGCGCCTACAAGACCGCCTACGAGGCCGGCACCCTGCGGGAAAAACTCTTCGGCGCCGGCCGCGCCCGACTGCCCGCGCGGCACGTCGGCGCGAGCTATCGCCAGGCAACCGCCACTGGAGCGACTCCAGCCTTCTCTCTTTAAAAGGCCGTCAGGCTCTAAACCCCATAAGGATTCGTTGCCATGCATGCACGCATCAAGCTCACCCTCGGCCTTTCGCTGAGCCTCCTCGCCGCCGGCCTCGCCCAGGCCGCCGATACCCTGCGCCTGGGCACCACCGCCGCCTTCGCCCCTCCGCTGGAAGTGGCGGTGAAGGAAGCCGCCGCACAAGGCCTGAAGGTCGAGCTGGTGGAATTCACCGACTGGAATGCGCCGAACATCACCCTCGACCACGGCGACATCGATGCCAACTACTTCCAGCACACGCCCTTCCTGGAAAACGCCAACCGCGAAGGCGGGCTGCACCTGAAGGCCTTCGCACCGGGGATCATCAACAACGTCGGCCTGTATTCGACCAAATACAAGGCCATCGCCGACCTGCCCGAGGGCGCCAAGGTCGCCATCGCCAACGACCCCATCAATGGCGGCCGCGGCCTGCAGCTGCTGCAGAAGGCCGGGCTGCTCAAGCTCAAGGATGGAGTGGGCTACAAGGCGACGCTGGACGACATCGTCGCCAACCCCAGGCACATTCAGATCATCGAACTGGAAGCCGTGCAGCTGGTGCGCGCGCTGGATGACGTCGACCTGGCCCAGGGCTACCCGCACTATATCCGCCTGGCCGGCACCATCGATCCGAACAGCGCGCTGCTGTTCGACGGTATCGAGAACAAGGAGTACGTCATCCAGTTCGTCACCCGCGATGACTACAAGGACCCGGACGGCAAGCTGAAGAAATTCGTCGACCTCTACCAGCATTCACCGCAGGTGCGCGCCGCGCTGGACAAGGCCCATGGCTCGCTCTACCAACCCGGCTGGCAGTGAGCGCGCCGACGTTCATCGGTAAGGGTAAATGTCTTCTTCTGCGAAGCCGAGGCGGAGCTTTTTCCCTATCCCCAGCCCTCTCCCTGAAGGGAGAGGGCAACCAGCCTTCTCCGAACTCCAGAACAGGCCCCCACCATGGTCAGCTTCAACCGTAACCTCGAACTCGCCATCCAGCACATCGCCCTGCGCGGCCTGGGCAAGACCTACGCCGGCCACCACGGCCCGGTGGAGGCACTGAGCGATATCGAACTCTCCGTCCGCCGTGGCGAAGTGTTCGGCATCATCGGCCGCAGCGGCGCCGGCAAGAGCTCGCTGATCCGCACCCTCAACCGCCTGGAGCAACCCAGCGTCGGCCAGGTGCTGATCGACGGCGAGGACATCGGCGCCTTCGACGCCCAGCAACTGGTCGGCCTGCGCCGCCGCGTCGGCATGATCTTCCAGCACTTCAACCTGATGTCGGCCAAGACGGTCGCGCAGAACATCGCCCTGCCCCTGCGCGTGGCCGGCGTGCCCAAGGCGCGCATCGCCGAGCGGGTGGACGAACTGCTACAGCTCGTAGGGCTGCAGGACAAGCGCCACGCCTACCCGGCGCAACTCTCCGGCGGGCAGAAGCAGCGCGTCGGCATTGCCCGCGCGCTGGTGCACCAGCCGGAAATCCTGCTCTGCGACGAGGCCACTTCGGCGCTGGACCCGGAGAGCACCCAGGCCATCCTCGCCCTGCTGCGCGACATCAACCGCCGCCTCGGCCTGACCATCGTGCTGATCACCCACGAGATGGCGGTGATCCGGGAAATCTGCGACCGCGTGGTGGTGCTCGAACGGGGCCGCATCGTTGAGCAAGGCGACGTCTGGGAGGTCTTCGGCAACCCGCAGCACGAAGTCAGCCGCACCCTGCTCGGCTCGCTGCAGCAGCACCTGCCGCCGGACCTGCTGGCGCGGCTGGAAAATCCGTCGGACGACGAGGTCATCCTCGACCTGCACTACACCGGTGTACGCGAGCAGGAGCCCGACCTGCTGGCCATTGCCCAGGCACTGGGCAGCCGCATCAGCCTGCTGCACGGCGGCATCGAACGTATCCAGGGCCGCGCCCTTGGTCGCCTGCTGCTGAGCGTCGCCGCGCCCGCAACCAGCGCTGCGCAGCTGCTCGAACGTGCCCGCGACGTCGCCGATCGCTTGGAGGTGCTCACCCATGCCTGATCGCTTGCTGCAAGGCCTGCTTGATACCCTGCTGATGATCGGCGCGTCCTCGGCCATCGTCCTGCTGGTGGGCATTCCGCTGGCCCTGGTGCTGGTCACCACCGGCCCCGGCGGGATCTTCCAGGCGCGCCTGGTCAACCAGGGCCTGGGCAGCGTGGTCAATGTGCTGCGCTCGATCCCTTTCCTGATCCTGATGGTCGCGCTGATCCCCTTCACCCGTCTGATCGTCGGCACCAGCTACGGCGTGTGGGCCGCGGTCGTGCCGCTGACCATCGCCGCCACGCCGTTCTTTGCGCGCATCGCCGAAGTCAGCCTGCGCGAGGTCGACCACGGCTTGATCGAGGCCGCGCAGGCGATGGGCTGCCAACCCCGGCACATCATCTGGAACGTGCTGCTGCCCGAGGCACAGCCAGGCATCGTCGCCGGCTTCACCATCACCCTGGTGACCATGATCAACTCCTCGGCCATGGCGGGCGCCATCGGTGCTGGCGGCCTCGGCGACCTGGCCTACCGCTACGGCTACCAGCGCTTCGATACACAGGTGATGCTCACCGTGATCATCCTGCTGGTGGCGTTGGTGACCCTGATCCAGTTCGGCGGCGACCGCCTGGCGCGCTGGCTGAACAAGCGGCTGTGACGTTCGTCGGCTGAATCCACCGCGGCCCCGCTCCGACGCGGGTTGCGTCTAACCTGACAACACACCCGCCCCTCCGTGCCCCGGCACAGCTCGTGGATGCGTGGCGTCCCTGTGCTCACTGCGGAGGCGTTCGTCATGGCCAACCCCCTTTCCACCCTGGGTATCGTGCATACCGCCATCAGCCTGGTGCCCCTGGTCGCGGGCATCTGGGCGTTCTATCAGGCGGGGCGCATCGACCCGCGCAGCCGTGTCGGCAGGTGGTATGTCTACGGGATGATCCTCGGCGTGCTGACGGCATTCGGACTCTCCAGTACCGGCGGCTTCAACGCGGGGCACGCCATCGGCATCCTCTGCCTGGTCGCCATTGCGGTGGGTAGCTACGCGCAGCGCGTCGGCGCCCTCGGCGGCCTGGGCGAGTACGTGGAAACGGCGGCGATGAGCTTCAGCTTCTTCCTGATGGTGATCCCGACGCTCAACGAATCGCTGTCGCGCCTGCCGCCGTCGAACCCCATCGGCCAGGGTCCGGATTCGCCACCGGTGCAAACAGCGGTGACTATCGCGCTGCTGGTCTTCGTCGTCGGTGTGCTCTACCAGTTCTACCGCATCCATCGTCGGCGGATGCCGCCGGCACGCCCGGCACACTGAGGGTCTATGCTGGCGGTTGTCCTTATCGGAGCTCCGCCATGACCGTCCGCCGCATCGTCGCCAACCTCGCTGCCGGTGAGCCTGCCGAAGTCGCGCGTTTCTATCGCGAACTGTTCGACCTAGAGATCGTGATGGACCACGGCTGGCTGATCACGCTCGCCAGCGGCGAAAGCGCACTCGCGCAGTTGAGCCTGGCCAGCGAAGGGGGCTCCGGCGCGCCGGTGCCAGGCCTGTCCATCGAGGTGGACAATCTCGACGAGGTGTATCAGCGTGCCCAGGCCGCCGGCCACGAGATTGTCTATGCGTTGACCCTCGAGCCCTGGGGCGTGCGGCGGTTCTTCGTGCGCGATCCCCAGGGGACGCTGGTGAATGCACTCCAGCATGTTCATTAAGAAGTGGGTGTGCGAGCAGGCTCGCTCCTACAACTGCCTGTGCGCTACTCCTGCAGGAGCGAGCTTGCTCGCGAATGGCTTCAGCGATTGAGGAAGCCCAACAGATCCGCGTTCACCTGGTCGGCCATGGTGGTACACATGCCGTGCGACCCGCCCTTGTACACCTTCAGCTCACCTTTCTGCACCAGCTCGACAGAGCGCTGGCCGGCGGCGCCAATGGGCACGATCTGATCGTCATCGCCGTGGAGGATCAGCGCCGGCACGTCGATCTTCTTCAGGTCCTCGGTGTAATCCACTTCGGAGAACTCACGGACGCACAGGTACAAGCCCAGGTGCCCGCCCATCATGCCCTGCAGCCAGAAGTTGTCGATGACTCCCTGGGAAACCTTCACACCCGGCCGGTTGTAGCCGTAGAAAGGTAGCGCCAGGTCCTTGAAGAACTGCGAGCGGTCTTCCTTCACGCCCTTGCGGATGCCGTCGAACACGTCGATCGGCAAACCACCGGGGTTGGCGGCGGTCTTGAGCATCAGCGGCGGCACCGCACCGATCAGCACAGCGCCGGAAAGCCGCTTGGTGCCATGCCGGCCGATATAGTGCGCCACCTCGCCGCCACCGGTGGAGTGGCCCACCAGTGTGGCGCCCTTGAGGTCAAGTGCCTCGATCACCGCCGCGAGGTCGTCGGCGTAGGTATCCATGTCATTGCCATTGGCCGGCTGGCCCGAGCGTCCATGGCCGCGCCGGTCATGGGCGATGACACGGTAGCCCTTCTGCACCAGGAACAGCATCTGCGCGTCCCAGGCGTCAGCATTGAGCGGCCAGCCATGGGAGAACACCACTGGCTGCCCGCTGCCCCAATCCTTGTAGAAGATCTCGGTGCCATCTTTCGCTTTCACGATGCTCATTTGGGTCGTTTCCTTCAGGGAGTAGTTGAAAAGAAACGCCGCAACTTCAGCGACTGCAAACCGCTCTACGGCGGCCTTGAGCATAGCCAGCACAGTGACGGCGGCAGGTTTCGCCGGCAGCTTTCCGACGAGCGACGGCTCAAACGATGCCCGCCTCGAACAAACCGCCGAGCCAGTCGGAGAACACCCGCAGGCGCCGCGACATCTGCCGGCGCACTGGATACAGCACGCTGACCGGCAACGGTGGCGGCTGCCAGGCGCGCAGTACTTCGAGCAGCTCACCGCTGGCCAGCCCCTCGCGCAAGTGGTAGCGCGGCGCCTGGATCATCCCGAAACCGGCACGGCAGGCGGCGATGTAGGCATCGGCGTTGTTCACCGTGATCCGGCTGGGCAACCGCTGGGTACGCAGTTGGCCGTCGAAGCGGAACTCCAGGTCGAAGATGCGTCCGCTGGAAGCCGACTGATAGTTCACCGCCAAGTGCCCTTCGAGCCGCTGAGGATGCTCGGGCAGCCCGAACTCCTGCGCGTAGGCGCGCCCCACGCAGGTGAGTTGCTCGAGCTCGGCGATACGCCGGCCGACCAGGCTGGAATCCGGCAATTCTCCGGCGCGCAGCACGCAGTCCACCCCCTCGCGAACCAGGTCCACCTGGCGGTCGTTCAGGCTCAGCTCCAGCTCGATCTGCGGGTAGCGCCGGCAGAACTCCGGCAGCGCCGGGATCACCACCAGCCGCCCCAGCGAGCTGGGCAGGTCGATGCGCAGCTTGCCGCGCGGGTTGTCGGGGGAGTCGGAGAAGCAGTTCTCCGCTTCCTCCAGATCCTCCAGCAGGCGCACGCAGCGCTCGTAGTAAGCCTGCCCGTCGGCGGTGACACTCACCTGCCGGGTGGTGCGGCGCAGCAGTTGCACGCCCAGGTGCGTCTCCAATTGCTGGATCAGCTGGGTCACGCTGGCGCGCGGCAGCTGGAGGCTGTCCGCCGCCTTGCCGAAGGCCCTGAGTTCGACGATGCGGGTGTAGACCTGCATGGCCTGCAAGCGGTCCATAACACGCTCCGATTATTCATCCATACCGAATAGTTAAACCGTAATCCGCTGGTTTATCCATGCCAGACAAACAACAAGAATGGTCCTGCCCCTTTCCTCACCTGGAGAATCCCGCATGAAAACCCGTCGCCTGGGCCCGCAAGGCCCCATCGTCTCCGCCATCGGCCTCGGTTGCATGGGCATGTCCGACTTCTACACCACCGGCAGCGATGAAGCCGAATCCATCTCCACCCTGCACCGCGCGCTGGAACTGGGCGTCACGCTGCTCGACACTGCCGACATCTATGGCCCGCACACCAACGAGGAACTGCTCGGCCGCGCCCTGAAGGGCAAGCGCGAACAGGTCTTCCTTGCCACCAAGTTCGGCATCGTGCGCACCCCGGACCAGCCGCAGGTACGCGGCGCCAACGGCAGCCCGGAGTACATCCGCCAGGCCGTGGAAGGCAGCCTGCAGCGCCTGGGCACCGACCACATCGATCTCTACTACCAGCACCGCGTCGACCCGAAGGTACCCATCGAGGAAACCGTCGGTGCCATGGCCGAGTTGGTGAAGGCCGGCAAGGTGCGCTTCCTCGGCCTCAGCGAAGCCTCGGCAGAAACCCTGGAGCGCGCGCACCGGGTCCACCCGATCACCGCGCTGCAGAGCGAGTACTCATTGTGGACCCGCGACCCGGAGGAGAACGGCGTGCTGGCCGCCTGTGCACGCCTGGGAGTCGGCTTCGTGCCCTACAGCCCGCTGGGCCGGGGCTTCCTCACCGGTGCGTTGAAGAGCCCCGATGACTTCGCCGAGGATGACTATCGCCGCTCCAGCCCACGCTTCACCGGCGAGAATTTCGCGAAGAACCTGCAACTGGTGGACAAGGTCGCCGAGCTGGCCGCCGCTCGGGACGTGAAACCCTCGCAACTGGCGCTGGCCTGGGTGCTGGCCCAGGGCGAGCACCTCGTGCCCATCCCCGGCACCAAGCAGCGCAAGTACCTGGAGGAGAACGTCGCCGCCGTGAACCTGGCGCTGACCCAGGCTGAACTGCTCGAACTGGACGCGATCTTCCCGGCCGGCGCCGCCGCCGGCGGGCGCTACAGCGAACAGGTGATGGCGCTGATCCAGTAAAAGCTCTGCAGCGGCGCTCCGGTGGACGCTCGCAGCGGTTATGCTGACGGGGTCCATCGGAGGCTCCATGCGATTCGTTCCCGCCGCACTGCTCGTACTATCCTTCCTTCCCCTCGCCGCCCACGCGGATGAGGAATGCCAGGTGACGGCCGTCTTCAGCGGCGACCAGTTGACCTGCCAGCGCGCGGACGGTGGCGACACCACCATCCACCTGCGCGGCGTGACCGCTCCGGAACTGGAGCAGCCCTTCGGCCAACGTTCCCGCGCAGCCCTGGTGCAGCTTGCCCTGGGCAAGAGCGCCACCCTCAAGCACGCCGAACCGCTGGCCGACGGCAGCCTGCGCGCGGCGGTGTGGGTCACTCCGGCGGAGTGCCCGAACTGCGGCCACACCCTGGATATCGGCCGCGCCCAGTTGAGCATCGGCCTCGCACGCTGGCGGCAGAGCGACGCGCAGACGCCCGAGGAAGTCGGCCAGTACCAGTTCGAGGAACACGAAGCCAAGGCGCGCCGAATCAACCTCTGGCGCAAGCCCTGAAGTCAATTGCTGACATAGTGCTGCAGGATGCGCCGATCCTCGCCCTCTTCCACCAGGGTCTTGAGCATCTGCGCATAGCGACGGACGAAACCCTCGTCCTGGGTGCGCTTGCTGAACGCGACCTCCGCCGACTCCGCTGACACCACCACGCCCGTAGGTTCGATGCGCCGCGCCAGGCCCAGTTGCTGAAGCTCATACTGGCCGCTGTGCTCGTCGGCGATGATGCCGTCGATGCGCCCCTTGTCGACCATATGCCAGAGGTTGCTGCGGTTTGGGTTGAAGAACACACGCGCGGCGTAGTCCGGATCGGCCATCAGTTGGCGGAAGGGTTCGCCGTAGGACACATCGATCTGTGCGCCGAGACGGAAGCCGCTGCCGGCCAGATCGGACAGCTGCTGCAGGCTGTCGCGCTGGGGCAAACCGCGTCGGACAAAGAGGATGTTGCGCGAGGGCGGCAACAGGGCACCGGAGAACCAGGCATAGACCTCGCGCTCGGGCTTGCGGAAGGCGCCGGGCAACACGTCGAGGCGGCCCAGCTCCAGCTCCTTCAACGCCCGCGCCCAGGGCAGCTTGACCATGCGCACCTGGCAACCCAGGCGCTCCAGCACGGCACGGTTCAGCTCGACGTAGAGACCTCCGATGCGGCCGTCGGGCAACTGCATGCTGAACGGCGGGTCGTCATCCCAGCGCAGTGACTTTTCGCAGGCAGCCAGCGGCAAGCTGGCCAGCGCCAGGCCCAGCAGGACCAGGCGCTTGAAGCGCACACGCAGGAGCAACGGCAGGCGAACGGCTCGCGATGGCAATATCTCGACTCACAGCGGGAGAAGACGGACGCCGCAGTGTATTGAACCCCATGCCCGCGTGACCAGCGGTGATCGGGTTCGGACGTTCGTCCCGTTTCGCTCACTGCCAGCCGTAGCGCCGCGCGAACCAGCCCTTCACCGCCTGGGTCAGCGCCATGTAGCCCAGCAGGATGGCCACCAGCCAAGGCCAGTAACCCAGCGGCAACGCCTCCATGCGGAAGGAGTGCGCCAGCGGTCCCATGGGCAGGAAGATCGCCACCGCGACGATCACCAGGGTCATGCCCAGCAGCGGCCAGGCGGCGCGGCTTTGCAGGAAGGGAATGCGCCGGGTGCGGATCATGTGCACCACCAGCAGTTGCGAGATCAGCCCCTCGACGAACCAGCCGGACTGGAACAGCGTCTGGTGCACGGGTGAGTTCGCACCGAACACATGCCAGAGCACGAGGAAGGTGGCGATGTCGAAGATCGAACTGATCGGCCCGAAGAACACCATGAAACGCCCCAGCCCGTCCGGGTTCCATTGCTGCGGTTTGCGCAGCAGCTCGTCGTCGACATGGTCGAAGGGAATGGCGACCTGCGACAGGTCGTAGAGCAGGTTCTGCACCAGCAGCTGCAGCGGCAGCATCGGCAGAAACGGAATGAACGCACTGGCCACCAGCACGCTGAACACGTTGCCGAAGTTGGAGCTGGCGGTCATGCGGATGTACTTGAGCATGTTGGCGAAGGTGCGGCGGCCTTCGATGACGCCCTCCTCCAGGACCATCAGGCTCTTTTCCAGGAGGATCAGGTCGGCGGCTTCCTTGGCGATGTCCACCGCCGAATCCACCGAGATGCCGATGTCCGCCGTGCGCAGCGCCGGAGCGTCGTTGATGCCGTCGCCGAGGAAGCCGACCACATGGCCGCGCTCGCGCAGCACGCGCACCAGGCGCTCCTTGTGACTGGGGGTGAGCTTGGCGAACAGCGTGGTGCGCTCGGCCAGTTCGCCCAGCGCGGTATCGTCCAGCTCGTCCAGCTGCGGGCCGAGCAGCACACCCTCGACCACCAGGCCCACATCACGGCAGACCTTGAGGCTTACCCGGTCGTTGTCGCCGGTCAGCACCTTCACGGCCACGCCGTTCTGTGCCAGCGCGCGCAGCGCCGGAGCGGTGGTTTCCTTGGGCGGATCGAGGAAGGCGATGTAGCCGGCCAGGCACAGCCGGCTCTCGTCCGCCACGCCGTAGGTATCGCGGGTCGGCGGCAACTCGCGAGTGGCGACGGCGACCACCCGCAAGCCTTCCTGGTTGAGCTCGTCGGCCACCGCGCGAATGCTGTCCAGGCGGGCACCGGTCAGCGGCTCGATACCCTCGGCGGTCTCCACCGATTCGCACACCGCCAGCACTTCTTCCAGCGCGCCCTTGCAGATCAGCAGGTGGTTGTCCTCGCGTTCACTGACCACCACCGACATGCGCCGGCGGGCGAAGTCGAAGGGAATCTCGTCGAGCTTGCGGAAGCGGCTGTCCACCTTGAGCGCATGGCGCAGCTCGACGTGTTCGAGCACGGCGACGTCCAGCAGGTTCTTCAGGCCGGTCTGGTAGTGGCTGTTGAGGAAGGCCAGTTGCAGCACGCGGTCCTGCACCTGGCCGAAGGCGTCGGTGTGGCGTTCGAGGACGATGCGGTCCTGGGTCAGGGTACCGGTCTTGTCGGTGCAGAGGATGTCCATCGCGCCGAAGTTCTGGATGGCGTCCAGACGCTTGACGATCACCTTGCGCCTGCTGAGCACCACCGCGCCCTTGGCCAGGGTCGAGGTGACGATCATCGGAAGCATTTCCGGGGTCAGGCCGACGGCGATGGACAGCGCGAACAGCGCGGCCTCCAGCCAGTCACCCTTGGTGAAGCCATTGATCAGCAGGACCACCGGCGCCATCACCAGCATGAAGCGGATCAGCAGCCAACTGACGCGGTTCACCCCGGTCTGGAACGCGGTCGGCGTCGGATCGCTGGCGATCACTCGCTCGGCAAGGGAGCCGAAGTAAGTGCGCGTGCCGGTGCCGATCACCACCGCCAGGGCGGAGCCGCTGACCACCGTGGTGCCCATGAAGCACAGGCTGTCGCGCTCCAGCGGATTGCCCTGGCGGGCATCGCGCAGCTGGGCGAACTTCTCGACCGGCAGGGATTCGCCGGTCAGTGCAGCCTGGCCGACGAAGAGGTCCTTGGCGCTCAGCAGGCGCACGTCCGCCGGCACCATGTCGCCGGCCGACAGCCACAGCACATCGCCGGGCACCAGTTGACGGATCGGCACCTCCACGCGCAGCGCGGGGCCATCGTCCTCGGCGCTGCGGAATACCGTGGCGGTGTTGCTGACCATCGCCTTGAGCTTTTCGGCGGCCCGGTTGGAGCGCTTCTCCTGGATGAAACGCAGCAACGTGGAAATAGCCACCATGCTGCCGATCACCACGGCGGCCTCGACGTCCTCGGTAAGCCAGGAGATGGTCGCCAGCACGGTGAGCAGCAGGTTGAAGGGATTGCAGTAGCAGTACCACAGGTGCATCCAGGCGCCGATCGGCCGGTCCTGGTCGACCTCGTTCAGCCCGTCGCGCTGGCGGCGTTCCTCTGCCTCGGTTTCGCTGAGGCCCTCGCGCCGGCTTTCCAGGCGCTCCAGCACAGAGGCGGACTCCAGCGCTGACCATTCCAGCAGGCTCGCGGTCAGCGCATTGGACGCCTGGCGCCCGACGGCGGCCCCCCGCAGCAGGTCGCGCGCGGCCAGCCGGCGCAATTGACGGGCCGGGAAGCCCTTGTTGATGAATTCGAGCAGGTGGGTCCTGATGAGGTCCAGGCGCATGATGACTCTCCCCTTGTGCGCCACGTCGTCCGGCGGCGGGGGAAGTCTGTGCCGGCTACCTTAAGGGGCCATGAAGGCTGGCGGGGCCAGGGCGGAAGAGTCGGCAGCAACGCTGCCGACTGCACTCAGAAGTCGCGCTTGTAGAAGATATCCAGCGAACTGGCCAGGCCGCTGGCGGCCTCCAGGTAGACCTTTTTGCTCAGCAGGTAGCGCAGCGCGATGGTGTTGGCCGGCTCGAACACGCCCACGCCATAACGCAGGCTGAGACGGTCGGAGAGCTGGCCGCTGGCGACCACGCTGGTGCTGTTGCCGGTGCCCTCGGTGTCCAGCTGGAAGTCCTGGATACCCAGCCTCTGCGCCACCTCGCCGGTCAATGGCGCACTGCCCGCCAGACCGAGCGCCAGGGCCGCCTCGCCCAGCATGTTGCTGTCCTCGCCGCTGGACATCGGCCGGCCCAGCACCAGGTAGGACAGCGCCTGCTGCTGACTCATGGCGGGCTCGGAGAACACCTCGCTGCGCGGCTGCTCGGCATTGCCGGTCAGGCGCAGGCCGGCCACCACGTCGTCGACCTTGCGGATCGCCTCGACGTCGAGGAAAGGCTGGTCGATGGGCCCGGCGAACAGCAGCCGCGCGCGGCGGATGGTCAGCTTCTGACCGTAGGCGCGGTAGCGGCCGTTGTTCAGGCGCAGCTCGCCGCGGGTGTCCATGTTGTCGCCAATGTGCACCTGGCCGGCCAGTTCGGCATTCAGGCCGAAGCCGCTGAAGGTCAGCTTGTCGCTGCCGACCTTGACGTCGATGTCCATGTTCAGCGCCAGGGCGCTCCTGGGTTCCTGCTTCGCGCCGACGATCACGGTGTCGTCGGAGACCTTGACCGTGGACGGCGGCAACTGGCGAATGGTGATGGCGCCGCGCGGCACCTGCACCGAACCGGAAACCGCGAGCTTCTCACCCGCCATCTGCACGCTGAGGTCCGGTTCCACCTCAAGGTTGGCGTAAGGCTCCACGGTGACCGGCAAACGATTGCCGCGCAGCTTCACGTCGACATCCAGGCCACTGGCCCAGGCGATGCGCCCGGACAGGCTGCCGTTGCCGTTCTCGCCCGCCTTCCAGTCACCACTCAGGTCGACCTGCTCGCCGGCGATCCGCGCGGTGACCTGCAACTGCTCGAAGCGCGTCGGCAGATCGCCACCGGAGATTTCGCTGTCACTCAGGCGCAGTTCGCCGTCCACCCGGGGCGCCAGCAGGCCGCCGGAAATCTGCCCGCTGCCATTGAGATGGCCTTTCAGGGTTTCCACCATGGGCGCGAACGGCCGGGCCAGGGAGATATCCAGGCCATTGAGGCTGAAGGTGCCGTTGACCGGCTTGTTTTTCGGGCGCGGATCGAGCTGGACCTGGGCCTGCAGGCTGCCGAGCTTGTCGCCCTGGAACTGCAGGTTGGTGTCGATGCGCCGTGGCGTCAGGCGACTTTCCAGCTGCAGGCGCTGGTAGGGGAAGTCGACCCATTCCTCCTGCTCCTTGATGCGCAGGGTGCCGTCATTGGCATTGATCAGGATCGAACCGTTCGGCCCGCTGCCAGGCAGGTCGAGCTGCACGTCGCCGTCGAGCTTGCCCTTCCAGGCAAAGTCTTCCGGCAGCCAGCGCGCCAGGCTGTCCAGCGGGAACTCGCGCAGGTGCATGCGCAGGCGCGGGTCGGGCATCAGGCGCTGGTCTTCCATGCACAGGCTGGCCGGGCCGGAGGCCCAGCAATGGGCGCCAAGGTTGATGCGCCCGTCCGCCAGACGCTCCAGGCGCGCCGGCTGCTGCAAGCGCCAGTCCTGTCCGCCGCTCTGTATATCGCCTTTCGCGAGGCGCCCGCGCCAGTCCTTGCCGTTCCAGTTGCCGTCCAGACCGAGGTCGAGCACCACCGGTTTGCCTTGCAGGTTCAGGGCAAGCTGCTGGCGCTTGAGATCGCCGCTGCCGTCCAGCTTGAGCACGCCGAAATCCGTATCGCCGCTGCGCAGGCCCTGGGCCGTCAGGTTGACCCGGCCACGCTGGGCGGCATCCAGGGAGGCGGTCAGGTCCAGCGTGCGCAGGCCCTGGTCGGCGTAGGCGACGCGCTGGCCGTCGAGCTTGAGCTGCCCCTGCGGCGCCTGCAGCGTGCCGGCAAGATCGAGCTGGCCGCTGACCTTGCCGAACAATTGCGGCCACAACTGGCCCAGGCGATTCAGCGCAATATCCAGGCGGCCGGACAACCGCTGGTCCAGCGCAGCCTGCCCGCTGATGCGGTTGTCGCCCAGTTGCAGCGTCAGTCCATCGACCTTCCACGCCTGACCAGCCGCCACGGCATTTGCCTTGAAAATGGCTGACTGGCCGCGCAGGCGCCCCTGCAGGTCGAGGTTGGCATCAAGGTTCAATGCCTCGCCCTTGAGCGAGCCCTTGCTGCGCAGCGGCCCGCCAAGGCGGCCGGGCATCTCCTCCAGCCAGTAGGCCGGGTCGAGGTCGGACAGGCCGAGGGCCGCATCCCAGGTCACCGCGTCGGCGAAGCCGACCTTCAGGTGTCCTTCGGCCTTGCCCTGCCCCGCCACCAGTTTCAGCGACGGCAGGAAGACTTCCGAGAGGTTGCCCGACACCGGGCTGGCCAGGGTGAAATCGCCGGCAGGCCCCTTGAAGGCGCCATCGAAGTTGCCCAGGTAGGCACCCTCGCTGTAGCTCACTTCGGCTTTGAAGGTATGCACGCTCACCGGCGGCTCGTCGATGGCCGGATACAGGCGGCGCCAGGGGAAGTCGAGCCAGTCGAGCTGAGCGTTGGCAGCGAAGGCATCCTTCCAGTCGAGCCGGCCGGTCAGCGCCACGCGCTGGTCCTTGGCGGCACTCAGGTCCAGCGCGGCGATATCCGCGCCCTGGGCGTCGACACGGCCGCGCAGCGTCAGTACCACCGGGCTTTGCTCGGCGGGCAACACGGCAGCGCCGGCCAGTTGGTAGCCATCCTTGAGATTGCCGCTGGCGTTCAGGCGCAATTGATTCAGCGTCAGGGTATCGGGCAGCGAGGCGTCCGCCTTGAAGCCGTCGGCAATCACCAGTGCGGTGGCCGGCAGGTTCTCCGCCAGCGGTTGCAGGTCACCTTCCAGGGTGCCGTTCAGATAGCCACTGCTCTGCGCCTGCAACTTCAGGTGGCCCATCAGCTCGCCACTGGCCTGCAGTCGCAGGGTCCAGGGTTTCTCACCCGGCGCCGGCAGGCCGAGAGTGCCCTCGGCCTCCAGCGGCCAGCCCTGCGTGGGTTTCAGCAAGCCCATGAGCGACAGGTTCAGGCCATCGCGGACGAGCTTTACCGAGTCGATATGCAGGCCTTCACTGTCCCAGTGCGCCGCCAGTTCGGCGTCGCGCAGCTGTTCCTGGCCATCCAGCAGGAAGCGACCAATACGGATGTCACCCAGCTCCAGCGACAGCGGCAGGCTCAGGTCGGGCAACTCGATTGGGCCGGAGGACTCGCTCGGCTCGCTTGGCGGCAGGGTCAGCAGCACTTCGTTGGCCACCACCTTGTGCAGGCACAGGGTCATGCGCAGCAGGCAGGCAGGCGACCAGTCGATCTGCGGCTGATCGAGCACCAGATGCGTTGCACCATCGCTCCACTCCAGGCGCTTGGCGCTGAAACCGTCGGCGAGGCGACCGTCGAATCCTTCCACGTTCAGGCCCGGCACCCAGCTCAACACTGCACGGCTGCCGGCTGGAGTGCCGAGCAAGGCAGCCACGGCGATAACCAGCAGCAGAATCAGCCCGAGCAGGCCGCCCAGGCTCCAGCGCAGTGCGCGCATCCAGCCCACGCGACTCACAACTCAGGCCCCATGGAGAAGTGCAGGCGGATGCCGCCGTCCTCATCCAGGCCGTCGGCGAGGTCCAGGCGCAGCGGGCCGACCGGGGAAATCCAGCGGATGCCGATCCCGACGCCAGTCTTGATCGAGGGGAAGTCCAGCGAGTTGAAGGAGTTGCCCTGGTCGACGAAGGCGGCGATGCGCCAGCGCTCGGCGATGGGATACTGGTATTCGACGCTGCCGGCGACCATGTAGCGGCCGCCAATGCGGTCGCCATCGGAATTCTTCGGCGACAGCGTCTGGTAGTCGTAGCCACGCACGCTCTGGTCGCCACCGGCGAAAAAGCGCAGCGACGGCGGGATCGCGCTGTAGTCATTGGTGGCGATGCCGCCGACCTGGATGCGTCCAAGCAAGCGCTGCCCTCCCCAGAAACTGGTCACGCCCTTGGCCATGGCGTTGATGTGCGCCACATCGGCGTCCGCCAGCAGACCTTCCTTGGCGCCCTTCACTTCGAACTGCAGGCGGTAGCCCTTGCCAGGGTCGATCTTGTTGTCGGCTTCGAGGATCGAGTAGCCGATCCCCGGCATCAGGAAGCTGCTCAGGCCCGAATCGTCACCCAGCTTGTATTCCTCGCGCTGCCAATTCAGCGAGACGACCCGCTGCCAGCCGCTGTCGAGCTTGTGGTGCCACTCGCCACCGAGCGTGAGCAGCTTGCTCTCGGTGTCCACCAGGTCTTCGTACTGGTAGCCGCTGGTGAAGCGCAGCTTGTCGGTGAGCGGCGGGTCCAGCGGGATCTCGTACCAGGCGCCGACGTTCTGCCGGGGCGCGGAAACTTCCGCCTCGAAGCCCAGGCTGTGGCCCTGCGGGTTGACCCAGTGACGGGTCCAGGTCGCCCGTGCGCGCGGCCCCACGTCCGTCGAGAAGCCGAGGCCAAGCCCCATGGTGCGCGGCTTGCGCGCTTCCAGGTGAACGTGCACCGGCACCACCTCGCCATCGGCATTGGTCGGTGCAGCGTCGACCCGCACGCCATCGAAATAGCCGCTGGATTGCAGAGCCTGGTTGAGATCGGCGATCTGCTCGGAATCGTAGTCGCTGCCTTCCTTGAACGGCACCATGCGCTGCAGCAGGTCCTCGTCGAAGGGGAAATCGCCGGCGAAGTCGACCTTGCCCAGCCGGTAGCGCGGCCCGCTGGCGTAGACCAGCTCGATATCCGCCACACCCGCCTCGGGGTCGATGCGCAACTGCTGCTGGGTGAACTGCCCGCGGAAGAAACCGAAGCGCGAAGCCTGGTTCTGGATCAGCCGCTTGGCGTCCTCATAGGCGCCGTGGTTGAGTTGCGCGCCAGGCTTCAGGGAATCCCCGCCGGGAACGCGGAAGCTCTTGAGCTTGGCGGCCGGCCCGTCAACTCGCACCGTCACATTACGCAGGTGCACGGGCTCGCCTGGCCGCACATTGATCCGCAGCGTGGGCACCTTGTCATCGGTCACCCGGCCACGGATCCGCGCCTGGTAGTAACCCAAAGCCTGGGCGGCCTTCTGCGCCTGCTCCACGGCATTGCGCCGGAATCTTTGCAGGGCCGCCTGATCACGCTCGCCAAGGCTGCCCACATAGGCCTCGATATTGGCCTTGAGCGCAGCGTTGGCGGGGGTGACACGAACGTCGAGATGGGCTTCGACCGCCAGCGCCCTCTGCAAGCAGAAGGCCATTACCAGCAGCAGCCCAAGCAATCCTTGGACAACTCTCATGGCGCGAAATGCTAGCACGGGTTTTCCCCGCGATGCCTCACCCTAGAGCGTAGGAAACGTCTGAGCGACTGACCGCCGGCCTATCCCGCAGCTGCCTTTGCCGCCTCGCGCCCGGCATTCGGATGGAACAGGACATGCTCGCGGATCGGTCCCAGGGCAACTTCACCGAGTTCCTCGTAACCATGACGCCGATAGAACTCCAGGTACCGTGCGTTACCCGTATCCAGCACCAGCCCTTGCGAGCCGCCATCCTCGGCGCACCAGGTATGCAGCGCGTCGAGAAGCTGTTCGCCCAGGTGCTTGCCCTGGAACTCCGGGTGCACGCCAATCAGCGGCAGGATGTGGTATGGCCCCGGCGGCAGGCAGCCAATCACGGCGGCGTGGTAGTCCAGATAGCGCCGGGTGCAGCCCAGGCCGGTGGTCAGCAGCATGCGCACGCGCCAGAACCAGCTTTCCGTGACATCCAGCCGGCGCTGCGGCGGAACGATCAGCGCGACGCCCACCAAGCGGTCCTCGAGCAGCAGCCCGATGGATGGCAACTCCTCGAGGAAGTGCTGGTTGACCAGTTCACGGATGGTGGCTCGCACGCGCTGGTCGAATCCAGGGCGATCGGATTCGAACAGATAGGCAAAAGTGGGTTCGTGACGATAGGCGTGGTACAGCAGCGAGCGGACTTCACGGCTGTAGCTGCCGTCCAGCAGACGGACTTCGGCGCGGGTATCAGGCATGCGGACGCCTCTTCTTGTGAGTTCTTCTTATGGTTATGAGTCCAGCCACAAAACCCTAGCAGCGCCTCGCCGGGGTCGCCAGGGTCCGTCCACCTGGGCTAGCATCGTGCTTTTGCCAGGGCGCCCAGGATGAAAATCGTCTCTTTCAATATCAACGGTTTGCGCGCACGTCCCCACCAGCTCCAGGCGATCATCGAACGCCACCAGCCGGACGTGATCGGCCTGCAGGAAACCAAGGTCGCCGACGAGCAGTTCCCCCGCGAGGAAATCGAAGCCCTCGGCTACCACGTGCACTACCACGGGCAGAAAGGCCACTACGGCGTCGCCCTGCTCTCCCGTCAGGAGCCGCTGGAACTGCAGCGCGGCTTCCCCAACGACGGCGAGGAGTCCCAGCGCCGCTTCATCTGGGGCACCTTCAAGGACGCCCAGGGCCAGTTGATCACCGTGATGAACGGCTACTTCCCGCAGGGCGAGAGCCGTGATCATCCGGTGAAGTTCCCGGCCAAACAGCGCTTCTACGCCGACCTCCAGGACCTGCTGGAAACCCGCTTCCAGCCCGACCAGCAACTGATCGTGATGGGCGACATCAATATCTCGCCGGAAGACTGCGACATCGGAATTGGCGAAGAGAATCGCAAGCGCTGGCTGAAGACCGGCAAGTGCAGCTTCCTGCCGGAAGAACGTGAATGGTTGGCGCGCCTCAAGGGCTGGGGCCTGGTAGACAGTTTCCGCCTGCAGAACCCGAGTGTGGATGACCGCTTCAGTTGGTTCGACTACCGCAGTCGCGGCTTCGAGGACACCCCCAAGCGCGGCCTGCGCATTGACGTCATCCTCGCCTCCGAGGCCCTGCGCGGGCGCATTGCCGATACCGGTGTGGACTACGACATCCGCGGTATGGAAAAGCCGTCCGACCATGCGCCGATCTGGCTGCAGCTGAAGTGACACCCTGAGTGAAAAGCCCGGCAAGGGCCGGGCTATTTCATTCTCAGGCTCGGCTTCGGGCTCAGGCCTCTTCCGTGCCGGTTCCCACAGTCTTGCTGATAGCGCTGTAGGTGGTGTTGAAGCGTACGGTTTCGTTGAATCCCTTGACGATGGCGCCAAAGCGTTCCTTGGCATCGAGCAGTTGCTTGAAACGATCGGACAGCTCCGCTCCCTGACGTTGCAGCCCCACCTCTCGATCATCCAGTTCCTGCACCCGTGCGCGTAGCTGATTCAACTGACGGTCAATGCTTTGCTGCTCCTGGCTCAGGATCTCGGCACGTTTCGTCGTCGCGCGGTCGCGGCTGTCGACTGTTTCAGCAAGGGCCTGCAGCGCGCTGCTGCGCTCTGCGAGCACGGCAGCATTGTGCTCGGCAATACGTTCGATACCGTGCTTCTCTTCCTGCAACCGTTGTTCCTGCTGGCTCAGGCGTTCCTCACGCTCGGCCAGCTGACGCTCACGCTCAAGCGCCGCCAGGCGACGCTCCTCGAGCGCCTCGCGCATTTTCACGATCTCCAGCTTCTGCTGCGACAAGCCATGGGCCATTCCCGCCAGGGAATCGAGCGTGGACTGCACGTCGTGCAGTACGCCGTCGGTTTCAAGGGAGGACGACTGACGTACAGTCACAGCCGACTCCACGGGCGCCTGGGCATTTGCGACTCCGGAGCTGACGGATTGGGCTTGGGCATTCATGGTGGAGGATTCCTCGTTGGAAAAGTGGAAGGCCGGCTCGCCGGCAGACGAGAGGATTGCTGCGTCAGCCACATTGCATTCGGCGTCATGCGCATATGCCGGCAGTTGGAGCGAATCGAGCAGAGTCGTGACGGCTTCAGCTTCATTGATCGCCGGACAGGCAGATGCTGCGTCGCTGATCATTGCCAACGGCTCGATGGAGTCGGAGCAACTGGGCTCCACAGGGCCCAGCCCCGAGCAGGCCGAGGCGAGATCGTCGAGATCCCGCTCCAGGTTTTCGAAAGCCTTCACGGAATGGAGATCGGCCGGCTCCCCAACTCCAGTCACGGCGTTCACTTGGATTGGGATATATCCCACCGACACGGCAGGGCGAACCATGCCTTCAGTGGTCGCAGGCAGAGGAGACAGGAGCCCGGGCAGATCCTCCTCGATATCTGGGGAAAGAAATGCGGTTTCCTGAACGGACGGCTGAGTGGCGGTCATGGCTGACAAGCCCTCTTCTTGATGTCCTTCGTACCGCTTCGCATCTGAAGTCATGAAACGTCCTACCCTGAAGGGTGGTCAGCCCCACCGTCCCGACAGAACGCTCGACAATGCGAACGAGCCCTGGAATCTGATGGTGATTGCGCTTCGAAAGCAGAGGCAATCAGGCCGACTGGATGAGCCGATGGGCTGCCCCGCTCTACCTTGATAGTTTGAGACCGGGACAGGTTGCGGGAAGGATTCTCACAGCCCTATGTCGTCATGAATGTCAGTAACTTCCTGCATGGGCGAAGGAAAACTATGTAAGACCACCCGAATCATTCGACGCCTCGCAAGTCAATCAACCCACTGGGCTCCAGGATCCGACTGATAGCTCGAGCGCCCCGCCATTAGAGCAGCCCAATCTGTTCGCTGATGCTGAACAGCTCATCGAGAGTCGTGGCGGACAGTTTCCGCATCAGTTGCCTCCTGTGCTGGCCGATGCTTGCTCCCGACAATGCCAGGACATCGGCCAGCGCCCCGACCGAGCGTCCCCTGCGTAACCCATAGAGAACGGCCACCAAATGGGTGGGAAGTGCTAGTGCGGACTCCAGTCGGGGATCACGGTCCAACGGCAGACGCGCGTGCTCGGGAAATATCTTTCCGCCCGCGAGAACGGCGTCGACGGCCCGACCGATCAGGGTCGGACGGTCGTCCATCAGCAGAAACCCCGACACGCCGATGCGAATCGCCCGTTGAATGTTCAGTGGCGATCCCAGGCTGGAGCAGACCAGCACCGGGGTAGTGGCCTTGAGTCGGCCATCCCGTCGAAGCATGGTGACCAGTTCCATGCCATGGATGTCGGGCAGCTCCAGGGTCACCACCAGGAGATCACAGCTGCTGGTATCCAGGCCACTCAAGGCTTGGCGTGCAAACTTGAAATGCACGTCACACTGATGACCGTGGTCCAGCAGAAACCGGCGAAGCGCGACGAAGTCACGTCGCAACGGTTCGATGAGAACTACGCGGGCCATGTTCCTCCTTGCAGCAAAGGCCCCACGGGCCGGGTGCGACATGGCGCATCGACAGAAATCGCCGCCGCAGTCGTTCCCGCAGAATGTCATTGAATGGCTGCCGCAACGGTATTCATGGCAATCAAATGAACGTAAACGGACCAATCCGGGTCTCGGCAACGCCCATACGACAGCGCATCCGCTGTGACAGCAGCTCGGCCAGCAGGTTTTCCAACCTACCGGCCTGCTCGGTTACTCGCTCACTGTCTTGGAAATGGCCGACAAGGTGCTGTTGAACTGCACCGTCTCGTTGAAACTCTTGACGATGGTGCTGAACTTATCCTTGGCGCTCTGCAACTGCTTGAGCCGCACCGCCAGTTCCTCGGTCTTGCGCTTGAGTGCGCTTTCAAGTTCATCCAATTCGCTCGCTCGGCCGCGCAGGCTGGCCGAGTGCTCATCGATGCGCTGCTGCTCCAGCTGGATAGACTCGGCACGTTTAAGAGTCGCCTTGTCGCGCATATCGACTGTCTGGGCCAGCTCCTTCAGTGCTTCGCTGCGCTCTGCCAGCAGGCGATTGTTCTCGGCGGCCATGCGATCCAGATTGGCCTTGGCCTCCTTGAGGTGGTTCTCGAGCTGCAGCAGACGCTCTTCCTTGTCACCCACCAGGCGCTCGCGCTCCTGCAACTGGGTGCTCCACTCCTCCAGCTCTTCCTGCAAACGGCCGGCGGCCTGCTTCTGCTGGGTCAGTCCCTGGGCCATCCCGGCAAGGGAGTTGAGGGTACTCTGGACGTCGGAGAGAACATCTTCCGGGTCCGCCTCGAGCTGAGGCACGTTCAGCACAGCCGACACTTCCTGCAACTCCACCGAGGTTACTGGGACAGCCGTTTCCCGCACATCGGCCTCAGGTAACTCATCGTGCACATGGGTCATTTCAGTTTCCTTCTGGATAAAGACTCCCTGAAGCACCGCTGCCTCAAGGTGGTTGTCAGCCAGTGGCTGGGGCTCGACTGCGGGAACTGCAGGAGCCACGCTCGACTGGGAAGTGGTCGCCGCCGCGACATCGGTCGAGGTGGTAACGAGGAACTCCGACCCTGAGGACTCTTCGTCGTTGCAGCCGCACGGCAGGCTGTGTTTGCCGTCGTGAGTGGTACTGGCTGCCTCCAGCATCGCCAGCGCGTCTTCAAGGCTCGCGATGATCGGCTCCAGGGCTACGTCGCTCTGAGCAGGGCCGCAGCCGGAAACGCCATGACTGGATTGCTCGTCCATTGCAGGCTGCACCATCAAGTGGTCGGATTGACCTGCCGAGGTCCGGTTCTCCTGGGGCAGGACGGCTTCCGTCAGCGTGTCTTCTTCCGGCTCGAAATGCCCTAACGCCTCCGCTGCGATTCGCACTGTGGAAACCGCTTCGTCCAGCGAATGCAGATCCATTGCACCAACTCCGGCCGCCACTGCCGATTCGGGTGACGCCGCTGGCTCCACCATCGGGGTCGACAAAGGCTCGACAGCTGCAGCCCCCTCTTGAAGATCCGCCACCTTGGCACCATCCGGCTCAGGGAACTTCTCCACCTGCACAATTTCCTGCTCGACCAATGCCTGCTGTTCGGGCTCATCCGGGGCATCGGCACCGGTCGCATCAACAGCCGAAAGCTCCGAAGACTCGATCGGAACCTGAACAGCCAACTCAGGCGCGAGGGGGGCGTCGTCGATAGGTTCATCAAGGTCGGCACCACCCGTCACATCATTCGACTGCCATTCGAGAGAGCGCTCGTCCACGGTGGACTCGCGGTGGGCAAAGGCCTCGGTGTGCGGACTCTCCAGCGGCTCCAGAATGTCCGGGGCGTCTGGCAGAGACTGGGCGAGCGATGCGTGTACTACGACCTCATCTGAGAAGATGCCGGGGGATATTTCGGTGTTTTGCCGATCCGGCTGCGCTGTCAATACGGACGTCGACGGAACTGGCTCTGCTTCGGCGGACTCGGGCGGTGTGCCGATTGGCTCGGCGTCTACTTCCCGCTCCGGCAGGAAGGGCCTGTCCGGCTCGATTAGTATCGACTCTTCGCGAACGGGCTGTTCCGAGGCATCTGCCACAATCCTCTCGACGCCCTCCACCGCCGCGGAAGCGGCTGACACCGAAGCCACCGTTGAATACATCGGCACCGACCCCGAAACTGGGGCGGTCTCATGGCCGGTAACAGCTGGCGATTCCACGGCTTGCAGCTCATCCGTCACGGTGCCACCGGAGCCATGCTGTTCAATTGGCTCTACGGCAGTGCCTTCCGCATGTTGCGTAGTCTCGCTGCTCTCGTCATCTGCCGTGTCCGAGCTACTCACGGGATCCAGGAATTCCGCATCCAAAACATCCGATGACACGGCATCCATCGAGACTTGGCTGAGAACTGCATCGGCGTCACTGGGCAGGCCATCGAACCGCTCCTGATCACCGGTGGAGTCGGACATATCCTCGCTACCAACTATGGAAGCCTGCTCCTGCTCTCTCTTCAATCGCGACAAGCGGGCGAACTGTGCGAAATCCGGAATCATCTCCGAACTCCACTCGAAGGCCAGGTCTGCCAGTGCTGAACTGGCTTGCGGCGTCTCTACCGGCAGCGGAGCCTGATTCGCCGTCTCGCTTTGAGGACTGACTGCAGGCACGGCCCTACGCCGGTTCAACATCCCGGACCTTGCCAGCAGGTGCAACCATGAGTGCACTTGTTGCGTCGGCAGTCTGATCCCCTTGAACGTCAGCTCCCGCGGATACAGCACACTCAAAGTGCGTCGGCGCCACGGGCGCCCCCAGTGATTGGCAGAGGCGTTGTGTACAGCCAGGGAAATCAGCTTGACAGGATGCTCGGGGCCGACCGGCGTTGGTGCACTACGGGGGTGAGTCATGATTAATGTCCGGCGGGGATGTTAAAACCGCGCAAGTTTCGCTTGGCCGGAAAACTGGCGTTATCAGGTAATCCTGATGAGCCTGAAGTATTTTCCCATCACCCTTCCTCTGGGTCTGCGTTGATCAACGGTGGCGAAAATCGTGCAATGGCTTCGATGCATAGCGGCCCCGCGGGTGGCGACGCAGCGCGCCAGCCAGGTCGAGCAGTGTCGTCAGGACAAACAGCGGGGCGACCAGCCACAGCGTCGCGAAGGCGTTCTCCACCATCGCTTCGGGTGCCACCACCAGGGTTGCAGCCATCAGCGTCACCAGCAGGATGAGCACCAGCTTCATCAGAAGCGACGAAAAGTCGAGAATCTCGTCCATTTTGCTCTCCGGCCTGCTCGCACAAGGTGACCTGTATAACCCCGCCCGCACGGAGTCGAAATCGGAAATCTCCGACAACCCGCCAGTCATATCCGAAGGCAGCGGCAGGCAATCAGCAGCCCAGCGATGCGTCATATCGGTGCAATGATTCCGACTTAATCTGCCGCGCCAACGATGCCTCAAATGGAAGTTGACCCATGCAGTACAAGCCGAGCCCCAGCGACGCCCAACCCTGGCCCGTGACCATCGCCTGGCTCACCATCGCCTTCATCTGCTATGCGTTCCCCTGGTCGGCGTTCGCGGCCCTGCCTTCGTCCCGGGGCGGCGAGCCGGTACTGCGCATCCAGGGCTCCAACACCATCGGTGCGCACCTGCTGCCGGAGCTGGTGAAAGGCCTGCTGGTGAGCGAGGGCTACAGCGACGTCACTGCCAAGCCGGGCAAGGCGGAGAACGAACAGCGAATCATCGGTCGCACCCAGGACGGCAAGGAGGCCATCGTCGACCTGGCCGCCCACGGTTCCAGCACCGGCTTCCTCGCCCTGAAGGACAACAGTGCCGAGCTGGCAGCCGCTTCGCGCCCGATCAAGGACGCCGAAGTCGCAGGCCTCTCGGCATCGGGCAACCTGCGCAGCGCCAAGGCCGAACAGGTGATCGGCATCGATGGCCTGGCGATCATCGTCAATGCAGCCAACCCACTGGATGAACTGACCACCGATACGCTGGCGAAGATCTTTTCCGGCGAGGTGAAAACCTGGGAAGAGATTGGCGGGCGAGGTGGTGCCATTCGCCTGTATTCCCGCGACGACAACTCCGGCACCTTCGATACCTTCAAGGAGCTTGTCCTCGCGAGTCACGGCAAGGCGCTGGCCAGTGGCGTCCAGCGTTTCGAATCCAGCGACCAGTTGTCCGCCGAAGTGAGCAAGGACCCGCAGGGCATTGGCTTCGTCGGCCTGTCGTCCGTCCAGAATGCCAAGGCGCTGCGCATTGCCGACGGCGACTCCCAGGCCATGCCGCCATCGACAACGCTGATCGCCACCGAGGACTACCCACTGTCGCGCCGCCTGTTCCTCTACATGAAGCCCGAAGAGCCAAACCGCTGGGCCCGCGCCCTGCTGCAGTTTGCCCAGGGTGACAAGGGCCAGGCCCTGGTCAGCGCCAGCGGCTTCGTCGGCCAGCGTGTACAGGCAGTGAAGATGGCACCGCGTGCCAGCATGCCGGAGAACTATCAGGCCCTGGCGCGAGACGCCGAGCGCCTGTCGGTGAACTTCCGTTTCCGCGAAGGCAGCGCAACCCTGGACAACAAGGCACAGCGCGATATCGACCGACTGCTCGCCTACCTGCAGCAGGCCGGCAAGATGAACAAGCAGGCCGTGCTGGTCGGTTTCGGCGATCCCAAGCAGGACCCGGCGCGCGCCGAACTGCTTTCCAAGCTGCGCGCCATGGCCGTGCGCCGTGAGCTGGCCAAGGAAGGCGTGATGTTCCGCGAGATCAGCGGGATGGGCGATGCCCTGCCGGTGGCAGCTAACAGCGACAATGACGGACGGGTGAGGAATCGCCGCGTCGAAGTCTGGGTCTACTGATCCCCCTGGCGATCAGCGTCTAGACTGTCTGAAGGAAGCTGATCGCCCGGTCTGGAAATACTGTAGGAACTTGTTACGTTCCTTCGCTTGTCTCTGCCAGGCGCTCTGCTATTTTCCCGCCAGTGACGCCGGGCCCCTCTGACGGTTGCCAACCGCCATGTCGGAGTCACTTTTCGACAACGACACTAAGGGAGGGGCCAAATGACAGCTCTGCACGCCTTTTTAACCGAACCATTCCTCGGAACCGCCACCTGGTTCTGGCTGGCCTTCCTGGCCATCGTGATTCTTCTCCTCGTACTCGACCTGGGCGTCCTGCAACGCGATCACCACGAGATCGGCGTGCGCGAGAGCCTGATGCTCTCTGCCGGCTACTTCGCCTGCGGCCTGGCCTTCGGTGGCTGGGTCTGGTACGAGTTCGGCGCCACCAGCGCGGTGGAGTACTACACCGGCTTCCTCGTCGAACAGTCGCTATCGATGGACAACGTGTTCGTCATGGCGATGATCTTCGGCTTCTTCGGCATCCCTCGCCGTTACCAGCACCAGGTGCTGTTCTGGGGCATTCTCGGTGCCATCGTCATGCGCGCGCTGATGATTGGCCTGGGCGCCGCGCTGGTGAAGGAATTCGAGTGGATCATGTACGTATTCGGTGCCTTCCTGCTGTTCAGCGGCGTGAAGATGCTGTTCAGCAAACATGATGCCGAGCCGGACCTGGCCAACAACCCGGTGCTGAAGTTCCTGCGCAAGCGCATCCGCATGACCGACACCATTCACGAACACCACTTCTTCGTGAAGATGCCGGACGCCTCGGGCAAGCTGGTGCGCTACGCCACCCCGCTGCTCCTGGCGCTGATCCTGATCGAGCTGGCCGACCTGGTATTCGCCGTGGACAGCGTGCCGGCGATCTTCGCCATCACCCAGGATCCTTTCATCGTCTACACCTCGAACATCTTCGCCATCCTCGGCCTGCGCGCCCTGTACTTCTCGCTGGCGGCGATGATCCATCGATTCGTGTACCTCAAGTACGCCCTGGCGCTGGTCCTGGTGTTCATCGGCACGAAGATTTTCCTGCACGGATTCATCGGCAAGGTTCCCGCCGCACTGTCCCTTGGCGTAACCTTCGGCCTTTTGGCGGGTGGCATACTGCTATCCTTGCTCAAGACGCGCAGAACCGGCGAGGAACCGCTGGAAATCGTCAGCCAGGAGAGGATCCATGCAAGCGCTGGAGGTGAGGATCGAAGCCGTTGAGTTTCGCGGCAGGGCCTATTGGCAGGTCCGTCTCGGTCGTCGCGCGCTGCGATTTCCCCACGAGGCCGCTGCGCGGGCCTTCGCCGCCCAGTTGCACACGCGCCGGGAGTGGTTGCTGACGCAGCAGAGCCAGGCGGATGGGCCGGAGCCGTCACCGGAGCAGTGAATGAACAGGGCCAGCGCAAGCTGGCCTTGTTCTGTGTACCGTTGCACAACCGATATCCGACACCCTGCGCGGGACGCCCCACCGTCCGCGATGGTGTCCGGCACGATGCAGGCCAATCCCGGACGGAGTCCGCTTCTACGAAAAGCACCCTGTCCCGCCCAAGAAAAAGGCCCGCATCAGCGGGCTTTTTCATTGCAGGTTGCGATCAGTGACTGCTGCGCAGCGCGTCACGCGGTACGTACTTGCCGATCTCGTACTTGCCGATTGCCGCACGGTGCACCTCGTCCGGGCCGTCGGCCAGGCGCAGGGTACGCTGCATGGCGTACCAGTAGGCCAGGGGGAAGTCGTTGGAGACGCCGGCGCCGCCGTGCATCTGGATGGCGCGGTCGATCACCTGCAGGGCGACGTTGGGCGCGACGACCTTGATCTGGGCAATCTCGCTCTGGGCAAACTTGTTGCCAGCCTTGTCCATCATGTACGCGGCATTGAGGGTCAGCAGGCGGGCCTGGTTGATCTCGATGCGCGAGTTGGCGATGTGGTCGATATTGCCGCCCAGGCGCGCCAGCGGCTTGCCGAAGGCGGTACGGCTGACGGAGCGCTTGCACATCAGTTCCAGCGCGCGCTCGGCCATGCCGATGGAGCGCATGCAGTGGTGGATGCGGCCTGGGCCGAGGCGCCCCTGGGCGATCTCGAAGCCGCGGCCTTCGCCGAGCAGGACGTTCTCGTAGGGCACGCGGACGTTCTCGAACAGCACTTCGGCGTGGCCGTGCGGAGCGTCGTCGTAGCCGAATACAGGCAGCGGACGGAGAATCTTCACGCCGGGGGCGTCGGTGGGTACGAGGATCATCGAGTGTTGCTGGTGACGCGGTGCATCCGGATTGGTCAGGCCCATGAAGATCATGATCTTGCAGCGCGGGTCGCAGGCGCCGGAGGTCCACCACTTGCGGCCGTTGATGACCCACTCGTCACCATCGCGCACGGCGTTGGCCTGCATGTTGGTGGCGTCGGAAGAAGCAACGCCCGGCTCGGTCATGGCGAATGCGGAGCGGATCTCGCCGCGCAGCAGCGGCTCCAGCCAGGTGCGCTTGTGTTCTTCGGAGCCGTAGCGCACCAGCACTTCCATGTTACCGGTGTCGGGAGCTGCGCAGTTGAAGGGTTCGGAGCCGATCAGCGAGCGGCCCATGATCTCGGCCAGCGGTGCGTATTCCATGTTGGTCAGGCCAGCGCCCAGCTCGGACTCGGGCAGGAACAGGTTCCACAGGCCTTCGGCTTTCGCCTTGACCTTGAGGTCTTCCATGATTTGCGTGGGCTGCCAGCGGTCACCCTGGGCCACTTGCTCCTCGAACACCTTTTCGGCGGGATAGACGTTGGCTTCCATGAACGCGGTGAGGCGCTCACGCAGGTCCTGAACCTTGGCGGAATAAGCGAAATCCATGGGGGCTAACCTTCTGGCGGCGGTTGTTTGTGTGGTGATGATGCTAGAACAGCCAAGGGCATTTACCCAGCCTATTATCCGAATCAATGAACATTCATAACCCGTATGGACCTGAGCGTCGGTTCGGGTATGATCGGGCCAAAACAATGACAAGCGGAGCCCCGGTAATGAACCTCAGCAAGGTCGATCTGAACCTGTTCATCGTCTTCGACGCGATCTACACCGAAGCCAACCTGACCCGCGCCGGACAGATCGTCGGCATTACCCAGCCCGCCGTCTCCAACGCCCTCGCCCGCCTGCGCGAAACCTTCAACGACCCGCTGTTCGTGCGCACCGCGCAGGGCATGGTGCCCACGCCCATGGCGCAGAACATCATCGGCCCGGTACGCAACGCGCTGCAGCTGCTGCGTGTGTCGGTACAGGAAAGCCGCACCTTCACCCCGACCCAGGCGAACAAGACCTACCGCATCAGCATGACCGACCTCACCGAGGCCATCGTCCTGCCGCCTCTGTTCCAGCGCCTGCGCCGCCAGGCGCCGAACGTGCACATCGAGAGCTTCCTCTCCAAGCGCCGCGAAACCACCAAGGAACTGGCCGCCGGCCGCCTGGACTTCGCCGTCGACGCGCCGCTGAACACCGACCCGCAGGTACGCCACGTCAAGCTGATGGAAGACCGCTACGTCTGCGCCATGCGCCAGGGCCATGCGCTGGCCAAGGACAAGGTAACGCTGGAGGAATACCTGTCGGTGGCGCACATCCAGATTTCCAGCCGCCGCAGCGGCTTGGGCTACGTCGACCTGTCGCTGGGCAAGATGGGCCTGCAGCGCAAGATCGCCCTGCGTTCGCAGCACTACCTGATGGCCTCCACCGTGGTACAGCAGACCGACATGGTGGTCACCGTGCCCGAGCGCTTTGCCCGCCACCACGGCCTGCACTTCGTCGACCTGCCGGTGAATGACGTGCCGAAGCTGGAAACCCACCTGTACTGGCACGAGAGCACCGACCAGGACCCGGCCAACCGCTGGATGCGCGAGCAGATCATCGAGCTGTGCCAGCAGGTGACGGCGCGCGAAGCGCGCGAGGCGGCGGAGCGCGCCTGATGCCTGGAGCGATCCCATTGATGGGTATCGCTTCGCTCCCCGCCATAAGCGAAGGCGTCATGCTCGACAAGCCACCTGCAGACCCCGCCCTGCCGAAGTGCCTGTCCAACGAACAGGCCGGGGTCTGCCGGCGAACCCTTTACAAGCTGCGCGCGATCACCAGTCGCTGCACATCGCTGGTGCCTTCATAGATCTGGCACACGCGCACGTCACGGTAGATGCGTTCCACCGGGTAGTCCTGCAGATAGCCGTAACCGCCCAGGGTCTGGATCGCCGCGGAGCACACCCGCTCGGCCATTTCCGAGGCGAACAGCTTGGCCATGGAGGCTTCGGTCAGGCACGGCAGGCCGGCTTCGCGCAGGCTGGCCGCGTGGTGAACCATCTGCCGGGCCACGGCGATCTCGGTAGCCATATCGCTCAAGCGGAAAGCCACGGCCTGGTGCTGGATGATCGGTTTGCCGAAGGTTTCGCGCTCGTGGGCGTAGTCGCGGGCGTACTCGAACGCGGCGCGGGCCATGCCGACAGCTTGCGAAGCGATACCGATGCGCCCGCCTTCCAGGTTTGCCAGGGCGATGGCGTAGCCCTGCCCCTCTTCGCCCAGCCTGTAGCTCGCAGGAATACGCATGTCGTCGAAGGCGATTTGGCAGGTGTCCGAGGCGTGCTGGCCGAGCTTGTCCTCGACGCGTACCACGCGATAGCCAGGCGTTTCGGTCGGCACGATGAAGGCGCTGATGCCTTTCTTGCCTGCCGCCGCATCGGTCACTGCGAAGACGATCACTACACCAGCATGGCTGCCGGAGGTGATGAACTGCTTGCTGCCGTTCAGCACGTAATGGTCGCCGTCCCGGCGTGCGCGGGTTTTCAGGAAGCTGGCGTCGGAGCCGGCCTGCGGCTCGGTCAGGGCAAAGGCGCCGATCATCTCGCCACGGGCCAGGGGCACGAGGAACTGGCGCTTCTGCTCGTCGTTGCCGAACTTGGCGATGGGCATGCAGCCCACCGAATTGTGCACGCTCATGATGGTCGAGCAGGCGCCGTCGCCGGCGGCGATCTCTTCCAGCGCCATGGCGTAGGCCAGGTGGCCGGTCTGCGCGCCGCCCCACTGCTCCGCCACCAGCATGCCGAGGAAGCCGAGGTCGGCCATTTCCTTGATGGCCTCGGCCGGGAAACGGTGCTCGCGGTCCCAGTCGGCGGCAAAGGGTTTCAGCCGCTCCTGGGCGAACTGGCGGGCAACGTCACGGATCTGGAGGTCTTCTTCGCTGGGAATCATGGCTCGCTCCTTAGGCCAGGCGCTCGACCGCGATGGCCGTGGCTTCGCCGCCACCGATGCACACCGAGGCCACGCCGCGCTTGAGGTCGTACTGCTTGAGCGCCGACAGCAGGGTCACGATCACCCGCGCGCCGGAAGCACCGATGGGATGACCGAGGGCGCAGGCGCCACCGTGGACGTTGAGCTTGTCATGGGGAATAACCAGGTCGCGCATGGCGGCCATGGCGACGACGGCGAAGGCTTCGTTGACCTCGAACAGATCGACGTCGCCGATCGCCCAGCCGGTGCGTTGCATCAGGCGCTCAACCGCGCCCACCGGGGCAGTCGGGAACAGGTTCGGCGCATCGGCGTAGGACGAATGGCCACGGATCGCCGCCAGCGGGGTCAAACCGCGCTTCTCGGCTTCGGACAGGCGCATCAGCACCAGTGCGGCGGCGCCGTCGGAGATGGAGCTGGCATTGGCCGCCGTCACGGTGCCGCCTTCGCGGAAGGCCGGCTTCAGGCTCGGAATCTTGTCCAGCTTCGCCTTCGGCGGCTGCTCGTCTTCACTGATGGCACGCAGTTCCTTGCCAGCCTTCACAGTGACCGCGACGATCTCGTCCTTGAAGCGGCCTTCGCTCATGGCCTTCTGCGCGCGGCTCAGCGAGGTGATGGCGTAGTCATCCTGCTGCTCACGGGTGAAGCCGTATTTCTCGGCGCAGTCCTCGGCGAAGGTGCCCATCAGGCGGCCCTTGTCGTAGGCGTCCTCGAGGCCGTCGAGGAACATGTGGTCAAGCACCTTGCCGTGGCCCATGCGGTAGCCGCTGCGGGCGCGCTCCAACAGATACGGTGCGTTGGACATGCTCTCCATGCCACCAGCCAAGGCGACGCGGGCGCTACCTGCGAGGATGGCGTCGTGGGCCATCATCGCGGCTTTCATGCCCGAGCCGCACATCTTGTTCACCGTGGAGCACGGCGTGCCACGCGCCAGCCCCGCACCCAGCACCGCCTGGCGCGCGGGCGCCTGGCCCTGGCCGGCGGCGAGCACGCAGCCGAGTACGGCTTCATCCACTTCTTCGGCACCCAGACGGGCGCGCTCGACGGCCGCACGGATCGCGGCTGCGCCGAGGGTGGCGGCGGTGACATCCTTGAAGTCGCCGAGGAAGCCGCCCATGGGGGTACGGGTGGCGCTGACGATGACGATGGGATCGTTCATGGCAATTCTCCTGCTTACTTCGCGGCCATGCGGATGGCGCCGTCGAGGCGGATCACTTCGCCGTTGAGCATGCTGTTCTCGATGATGTGGCGGGCCAGCGCGGCGTACTCGTCGGGACGACCGAGGCGCGGCGGGAACGGCACGCTGGCGCCGAGGGAGTCCCGGACTTCCTGGGGCATGGCGGCCATCATCGGCGTCTCGAAGATGCCGGGGGCGATGGTCATCACGCGGATGCCCGAGCGCGCCAGTTCGCGGGCGATCGGCAGGGTCATGCCAACCACGGCGCTCTTGGAGGCGGAATACGCGGCCTGGCCGATCTGCCCGTCGAAGGCCGCCACCGAGGCGGTGTTGATGATGATGCCGCGCTCGCCGCCGGCGTCCGGCTGGTTCTGCGCCATGGCTTCGGCGGCCAGGCGCAGCATGTTGAAGGTGCCGATCAGGTTGATGTTGATGGTGCGGGCGAAGCTTTCCAGCCCATGCACGCCATTGCGGCCGATGACTTTTTCCGCCGGGGCCACACCCGCGCAGTTGGCCAGCCCATGCAGCGCGCCGAAAGCATCCAGCGCAAGCTGCACGGCAGCCTTGCCGTCCGCCTCGCTGCACACGTCGGTGCGGATGAAGCGCGCATTGGCTTCGCCCAGTTCGGCGGCCTGGGCCGCACCGGCTTCGGCGTTGATATCGGCCAGCACCACCTTGGCGCCGGCGCTCACCAGCAGCTTCGCGGTGGCCGCACCGAGGCCGGAACCGCCGCCGGTGATGAGGAATACCTTGTTCTGGATCTGCATGAAGTTTCTCCGCTGGACTTAGTGAGCCGCCGCTTTCTCGGCCGCTTCGCGTTGCTTGGCGATCTCCTGGTTGCGCAGGAGGAAGCGCTGGATCTTGCCGCTGGGCGTCTTGGGCAGCTCGTCGACGAACTCCACTTCCCGCGGGTAGCTGTGCGCCGACAGTCGCTTGCGCACGTACTGTTGTAGTTCCTCGGCCAGCTCCGCGCCCGGCCGGTAGGACGAGCAGAGCACCACGAAGGCCTTGACCAGTTCGGTACGCTCCGGGTCCGGCTTGCCGATCACCGCCGCCTCGATCACCGCCGGGTGCTCGATCAGCGCGCTCTCCACGTCGAACGGGCCGACGCGGTAACCGGAAGTGGTGATCAGATCATCGGCGCGGCCGACGAAGCTGATGCTGCCGTCGGCGTTCAGCTCCACGGTGTCGCCGCTGAGGTAGTAGTCGCCAACGAAGGATTTGGTTTCCATGTCCTGGTAACCGGCGAACCACATCAGCGGCGAGCGCTTGCGGTCCATGGCGAGCACGCCGGGCTGGCCGGCGGGCAGCTCGTTGCCCTGCTCGTCCAGCACAACCACGCGATGGCCGGGGATGGAGAAGCCGGCAGCGCCCAGGTGCACCGGGTGTTCCAGCTCGTGGTGATTGGCCAGCACCATGCCCAACTCGGTCTGGCCGTAGTGGTCGTGGATGGTTACACCCAGCTCGCTGGCGAACCAGCGGATGACTTCCGGCGTCAGCGGCTCGCCGGCGCTGCTCACGGCACGCAGGCGGCCCTTGAGCGGTTTGGACGCTGCCTCGCCAGCCGCGATCAGCAGACGGTAGGCGGTGGGCGAGCCAGCCAGGTTGGTGATGCCGTACTGGCGCACGATGCGGCAAGTGCTCTCCACCGTGAACGCGCCTTCGTAGAAGGTGATCGGGTGCCCCATGGCCAGCGGCCCGGTGAGGCCATAGTAGAGGCCGTAGGCCCAGCCCGGATCGGCGAGGTTCCAGAACGAATCCTCCTCGCGAAGCCCGACCGCATCGCGCATGTAGCCGACGAAGGCGACGATGGCCTTCAGCGGCACGGCCAGCGGCTTGGCCAGCCCGGTGGTGCCGGAGGTGAACATCAGCAGGAAGGGATCTTCGCCGCTGCGCAGGACAGGTTCGAAGTCCGGCGAGTGTCGTTCCAGTTCGGCCCAGAAGCTGTAGTCGCCATGACGAATACCCTGCCCCTTCGGCCCGCCGACGGTGACCCGCGTGGGGGCGTCGGGGACCTCGTCGAGCTTGCCGCGGTTGGCGCCGTCGGTGACCACCACCTTGCTGCCGGCGAGCTTGACACGGTGCTCGATGGCCTTGGGTCCGAAGGCGGTGAACAGCGGCTGGTAGACCGCGCCGAGGCGCCAGGTACCGAGTACGGCGATCAGCAACTCCGGGGTACGCGGCAGCATGCCGGAGACGCAGTCGCCGGGGCGCACGCCGAGGCTGTACAGGAAGCTGGCGAAGCGGCCGGAAAGTTCTTTCAGCTGGGTGAAGGTGTAGCTGGCGCTGTCACCGTCCTTGCCCTCCCAGAACAGCGCGACGCGGCCGGGAATGGCGTGGCGGTCGCAGCATTCGACACAGGCGTTGAGGGCATCGAGGTTGCCGGCCAGGACGGCGTCGGCGGCGGCGAAGTAGTCGAACTCGGCCGTGGCGGCGGTATGGGAACGCATCGCGGAACTCCTGGGTTTGTTCTTGTGTGGAGTCCTCTGATGTTCCCGCTGCACTGGCGCGCGGGCAATGTCGAAAGCCGCCAACCTGGATGAGCGGATTGGACAGCCCGGCGAGTGCTTTTGTTGGGTGGATAACGCGCCAGCGTTATCCACCGCTGGCTGAGCGGCCTGCCTTCCTTAAATGGCAGGCCCGGAACTCAAA
>NZ_BDAI01000001.1 GCF_002091755.1 Pseudomonas nitroreducens NBRC 12694 | reverse complement strand
GGCGGCCGCGGCGGCTTCCACACGGGCCTTTTCCTCGGCCACGTCCACCACCTGGAAGCCTTTGATCTTCTGGTTGATCTTGACGCTCATAGCATTCTCCAGGGGTATCAGTACTTGCCGTAATAGCCTTCTTTCAGGGCGTCGAAGAGGTTGGCGGCGGTATATCACCCGTGGCCCGTCTTGCCACGGTCGTGTCCCCGTTTCGATCGGAGTCTCCGATGTACAAACTGTGTTTCTACGTTCCGGAAAGCCATCTGGAATCGGTCAAGAAAGCGGTGTTCGCCGCCGGTGCAGGACGCATCGGTGCCTACGACAGCTGTAGCTGGCAGGCACTCGGACAGGGACAGTTCCGCCCCTTGCAGGGCAGCAATCCGTTCATCGGCCAGGCCGGCAGCATCGAGCAGGTCGCCGAATGGAAGGTGGAGATGGTGGTCGCCGACGAGTTGATCCATGACTCGGTCAAGGCCCTCAAGCAGGCTCATCCTTATGAGACGCCGGCCTTCGAGGTCTGGCGGCTGTCGGACATGGTGTTCTGAACCATACGAAAAAGGCGCCCGCGGGCGCCTTTTTCATGCTGCTGCCCTTACGGGCGAATCTCGATCAGCGTGCCGTCCTTGACCAGGCTCCAGACCTCGCGCATGTCGGCATTGGTCATGGCGATGCAGCCGTTGGTCCAGTCCAGGGTCGAGAAGTACCACTCGGGGTATTCATCATCCATCGGGGTGCCGTGGATCATGATCATGCCGCCCGGCTGCAGGCTCTTTTCCCGCGCCTTGGCCACGTCGCGGGCGTTGGGGTAGGAGATGTGCATGGAGAGGTTGTACTTGTCGCTGGTCTTGCGCCAGTCGACCCAGTAGAAGCCCTCCGGCGTGCGGTTATCGCCCTCGGCCAGTTTCGGGCCCTGCGGGCGCTTGCCCAGGGACACGCGGTAGCTCTTGAGCACCTTGCCGTTGCTCATGAGGTGCAATTTGCGCTCGGACTTGAGCACGAGAATCTTGTCGATGTGACCGTCGAGCGTGGGCGTCGCGTTGGCATGCGAGAACGCTGCGAAGGTCAGACAAAGTACGGCAATCAACCAGCGCATCGAGTGGTGTTCCCCGGTAGTTCCTAAAGCCTTAGAGGCGGTAAATGAGCTTATAAGTTCTTTTTCTGTGCAAGCATTGGGAGAATCCCTTCATTGCGTATCGGGAAGTTCTGAATGACCCGATCCGCCAGGAAATATTCTAAGGTACGACCCACGGTGGGGAAAGCCAGCTCACCCCACGGAATGTCGGATTCTTCGAAGAGCCGTACTTCCAGGCTTTCGTCGCCGGCACAGAAGTCGAGGTCGGTGAGTTCGGCACGGAAGAAGATATAAACCTGGCTGATATGCGGCAGATCAAAGACCGTATAAAGCTGCAGGTCGTGGACGCGGGCATTGGCTTCTTCAAGCGTCTCGCGAGCGGCGGCCTGTTCCAGGGTTTCACCGTTTTCCATGAAGCCCGCCGGCAGCGTCCAGTATCCTCGGCGCGGATCGATGGCACGGCGGCAGAGAAGGATGCGCCCATGCCAGGCCGGCAGGCAGCCGGCAACGATGCGCGGGTTCTGGTAATGAACAGTCTGGCACTGGTCGCAGACGAAGCGCAGGCGGTTGTCGCCGCTGGGGATGCGCAGGCTTACGCAGGCGCCGCACTGACTGCAGAATTTCATGCCGTTTCCTTGTTTTTCGATGCGGCAATCTTGCGCGCTGCGTGGTGCACCCAGCAAGGGGCGGGGGTTGGGCAGGGACGTCTTTCGTGCCATGATCCTTCAATTAGAAGAATCGGCCCCCGCAGGATGTTCGGCATGCTGGACCAGCTGCGCCAACGCATACAGACGCACCAACCAAGCGACCTTGAAACGGACCACAGCTTCCCCGAGGCGGCGGTTCTGCTTCCCATCACACCCCAGGAAGAGCTCGTGCTCACCCTGCGCGCGACCGGGCTCTCGACCCACAGCGGCGAGGTGGCCTTCCCCGGCGGGCGCCGTGATCCTGAGGACGTCGACCTGATCCACACCGCGCTGCGCGAGGCGCAGGAGGAAATCGCCCTGCCGCCGGGGCTGGTGGAGGTGGTCGGTCCGTTGAGCACTCTGGTGTCGCGGCACGGCATCCTGGTCAAGCCATTCGTCGGCTTCGTCCCCGATTTCGTGGAGTACCGTCCCAATGACGGCGAGATCGACGCCGTGTTCAAGGTGCCACTGGAGTTCTTCCGTGGCGACCCGCGGGAAACCACTCACCGTATCGATTACTTCGGCCGCAGTTGGTACGTCCCGAGCTACCTGTTCGAGGGCTACAAGATCTGGGGCCTGTCCGCGATCATGCTGGTCGAGTTGCTGAACCTGCTGTACGACGCCCGTATCGACCTGCACCAGCCGCCATCGAAGTTCATCAAGCTGAGCTGAGACCCGATAATAACGAGCGGCCACCGTCTGAGGAGAAATCATGAAGTACCGCCTGGGCTCTTCCCGAGTCGAAACCCATCCGGAAAGCTGGATCGCCCCCAACGCCACGGTGGTCGGCAAGGTGCGCCTCGACGCCGGCGCCAGCGTCTGGTTCAACGCCGTGCTGCGCGGCGACAACGAGCTGATCCACATCGGCGAGCACAGTAACGTGCAGGACGGCACCGTCATGCATACCGACATGGGCTTCCCGCTGACCCTGGGCAAGGGCGTGACCATCGGCCACAACGCCATGCTGCACGGCTGCCAGGTAGGCGACTACAGCCTCGTCGGCATCAACGCGGTGATCCTCAATGGCGCGAAGATCGGCAAGTACTGCATCATCGGCGCCAACGCGCTGATCCCCGAGGGCAAGGAAATCCCCGACGGCTCCCTGGTCATGGGCTCCCCCGGCAAGGTGGTGCGCGAGCTGACCGAGCCGCAGAAGAAGATGCTCGAAGCCAGCGCTGCCCACTACGTACACAACGCCCAGCGCTACGCCCGCGACCTGGCCGAGCAGGAAAATGACTGAAGAACGTCCCGTCGCCTCGCCCTGCGTGCACGTCTGCGCGCTAGACGATGCCGACATCTGCCTGGGTTGCCAGCGCAGCGCTGCCGAAATCACCCGCTGGGGGCTCATGGACAACGCCGAACGGCGCGAAGTGCTTCAGCGTTGCGAACAGCGTGCCCGCGAACAAGGCGTGCTGGTCTAGCACGCCGTCGATTTTTCCCTTCTTGAGGTTTCCCGCAATGCCCCGTATTGGAACTCCCTTGTCGCCGAGCGCGACCCGCGTACTGCTCTGTGGCTCCGGCGAGCTGGGCAAGGAAGTGGCGATCGAACTGCAGCGCCTGGGCTGCGAAGTCATCGCCGTCGACCGCTACGCGAACGCGCCGGCCATGCAGGTCGCGCATCGCAGCCACGTGATCAGCATGCTCGACGGCGTCGCCCTGCGCGCGGTGATCGAGCAGGAGAAGCCGCACTACATCGTGCCGGAGATCGAGGCCATCGCCACCGCGACCCTGGTCGAGCTGGAGAACGAAGGCTACACGGTCATCCCGACCGCGCGCGCCGCGCAGCTGACCATGAACCGCGAAGGCATCCGTCGCCTGGCCGCTGAAGAGCTGGGCCTGCCCACTTCGCCCTATCACTTTGCCGATACCTACGAGGATTACGCTGCGGGCGTCGCCGCCGTGGGCTATCCGTGCGTGGTGAAACCGATCATGAGTTCCTCGGGCAAGGGCCAGAGCGTGCTCAAGTCCGACGCCGACCTGAAGACCGCATGGGATTACGCTCAGGAAGGCGGCCGGGCCGGCAAGGGCCGGGTGATCGTCGAGGGCTTCATCGACTTCGACTACGAAATCACCCTGCTGACCGTACGCCACATCGGCGGCACTACCTTCTGCGCGCCCATCGGCCACCGCCAGGTGAAGGGCGACTACCACGAGTCCTGGCAGCCGCAGGCGATGAGCCCGAAGGCGCTGGCCGAGTCCGAGCGCGTGGCCAAGGCGGTCACCGAAGCGCTGGGCGGCCGTGGCCTGTTCGGCGTGGAACTGTTCGTGAAGGGCGATGAAGTGTGGTTCAGCGAAGTCTCGCCGCGCCCGCACGACACCGGCCTGGTCACGCTGATCTCCCAGGACCTCTCCGAGTTCGCCCTGCATGCCCGCGCAATCCTGGGCTTGCCGATTCCGGTGATCCGCCAGTTGGGCGATTCCGCTTCGGCAGTGATCCTGGTGGAAGGCAAGTCGCAGCAGGTTTCCTTCGGCAACCTCGGCGCCGCGCTGAGCGAGCCGGACACCGCGCTGCGCCTGTTCGGCAAGCCCGAGGTGGATGGCCAGCGCCGTATGGGCGTTGCTCTGGCGCGCGACGAGTCGATCGACGCCGCCCGCGCCAAGGCCACCCGTTCGGCCCAGGCGGTCAACGTCCAGCTGTGAGCCGCTGGGCGGGGCTGATGTGGTGGGCGGCGGCATTGCCGCTGTTGCCGTTGGCCCTGCCCATGGCCGTGCGTACCAGGCGCACGGCCTTGCGCCTGGCTCCCGCCGCGGGCGTCTGCGAAGGCGTTGCAGGCGCGGAGTTTCCTGGCGAACCTTTTCGTCTTCTCCTGCTGGGTGAGTCCACGGTCGCCGGCGTTGGTGCGTCCTGCCTGGACTTTGCGCTGGCCGGGCGGCTGGCGTTGGCGCTATCGAGCCGCCTGGAGCGTCCTGTTGCCTGGCGTGCGGTAGGGGAGAACGGCATTACTGCCGCAGAGGCCTGCGAGCGCCTGCTGCCGGTGGCGACTGATCAGGATTACGAGCTGGTGGCGCTGGTCTTCGGCGTCAACGACACCACGCATTTCAGCTCCGGCCAGCATTGGCTGGGGGCTCTTGAGCAATTGATCGCGCATTTTCGTGGTCGCGGCGCACGGGTCGTCTGCACGGCGGTGCCGCCATTGCAGCATTTCACGGAGTTACCCTGGTTGTTGCGCCGGCTGCTCGGCTGGCGCGCAGCGCTGCTGGATCGTCAGCTCAGAAGCCTCGCCTTGGCGCAGGGGGCGGGGTATTGCGGCGTCAGCCTGGAGATGCAGCCACAGTTCCTTGCCATCGATGGCTATCACCCGTCGGCGCTGGGTTATCAGGTCTGGGGCGAACACCTGGCCCAATGGCTGGTTTTCCAGGATCGAACCCTTCTGTAGGAGCGAGCAAGCTCGCTCCTACAGGCAAGTCTCAGCGGATATCGTTCAGGTCGTCCCCGCGCGTCTCGCGCAGGCACAGCACCGCCAGCAGGCTGAGTGCCGCCGCAACCGACACATAGCCGCCCACCCAGCTCAGGCCACCCATGCCCACCAGCTTCTGCGCGATGTACGGCGCCACTGAGGCACCAAGGATGCCGCCCAGGTTGTAGGCCGCCGAAGCACCGGTGTAGCGCACGTGGGTGGGGAAGAGTTCTGGCAGCAGCGCGCCCATGGGAGCGAAGGTTACACCCATGAGGAACAGCTCCAGCGACAGGAAGATCGCTACCTCCACCGACGAGCCCTGGCTCAGCAGTGGTTCCATGGCGAAGCCCGAGGCGATGGCGGCGACGCAGCCGATGATCAGCACCGGTTTGCGCCCGAAGCGGTCGCTCAGCCAGGCCGATACCGGTGTTGCTGCCGCCATGAAGAGCACGGCGATACATAGCAGGCCGAGGAAGTCTTCGCGGCTGTAGCCCAGGGTGCTGACGCCATAGCTCAGCGAGAACACCGTGGAGATATAGAAGAGGGCGTAGCACACCACCATCGCCAGGGCGCCCAGCAGGGTCGGCCGCCAGTGCTTGGCGAACAGCTCGGCAATCGGCAGGCTGGAGCGTTCGTGGCGCTCCATGGCCTTGGCGAACACCGGGGTTTCCACCAGCTTCAGGCGTACGTACAGACCGACGATCACCAGCACGGCGCTGAGCACGAACGGAATACGCCAGCCCCAGGCGCGGAACTGCTCTTCGCTGAGCAGCATGGCCAGGCAGAGGAACAGGCCGTTGGCGGCGAGGAAGCCGATCGACGGGCCCATCTGCGGGAACATGCCGAACCAGGCCCGACGGCCCTTGGGCGCGTTCTCCGTGGCCAGCAGCGCCGCGCCGCCCCATTCGCCACCCAGCCCGAGACCCTGGCCGAAGCGCAGCACGCAGAGCAGGATCGGCGCCCAGGCGCCAATGCTGTCGTAGCCCGGCAGCAGGCCGATCAGGGTGGTGGAGATGCCCATCAGCAGCAGCGAGGCGACCAGGGTCGACTTGCGCCCGATACGGTCGCCGAAGTGGCCGAACAGTGCCGAGCCCAGCGGGCGGGCGAGGAAAGCGATGCCGAAGGTGATGAAGGCGCTGAGCGCCTGGGCAGTGCCGGAGGTCTGCGGGAAGAACACCGGGCCGATCACCAGCGCGGCGGCGGTGGCGTAGACGTAGAAGTCGTAGAACTCGATGGCGGTGCCGATGAAGCTGGCTACCGCGACGCGGGTGGTGGAGTTGGTCTGTTCGGCCGGTTGTGCGGCTTCGAGGGTGGCACTGGTCATACGGGAATATCCCTGGCAGTCAGGCGCGGCGACGACTCTGGCGGTCGTGTCCGACGTTTCTTGAGGCATCGCCATGGCGCGAGTGCGAGCGCGGCCCGGTGTCGGGGCGGGATGGGCGCGGCTCGCGGCGGGTCGGGGCGAGGCCGGCTGCTTCGCAAGGCAACGACGCAGGGTCGAGGCTCGGCGGGGCGTGCGATTGACTGGCCGGCGCTGCGTCGCGGATAGCGGCGGGCGTCGGCGGGAGGCTGGGTAAGCCGCCTGGATTATAGGGGCGGGCGGGGCGGCTCAGGCAAGCTCGTCGGCGTAGGGTTCTCTCGGCGGCGCGCCAGGCAGCCACGCGCGCACACTTTTCACCCGGTTTTCGCCGGACTGGAGGATTTCCAGGCGGTAGCGGCCGATCTTCAGGCATACGGCGCAGTCGGGAATCTGCTCCAGTGCTTCGGTGACCAGGCCGTTGAGGGTCTTGGGGCCGTCGCTGGGCAATTGCCAGCCCAGTGCGCGGTTGACGTCGCGCAGGTTGGCGGAGCCGTCGATGACATAGGTGCCGTCGGCCTGGGGGTGGATGTCCGGGTTGCGCAGGGTGTTCTGGTTGCTGAACTCGCCGACGATCTCTTCGAGGATGTCTTCCAGGGTGATGATGCCGATCACCTCGCCGTATTCGTCGACGACGATGCCGATGCGCCGCTTCTGCTTCTGGAAGTTCACCAGCTGGGTCGACAGCGGCGTGCTCTCCGGCACGAAGTAGGGCTCCAGGCAGGCGGCCTTGAGGCTGTCCTTGGTCAACTGGTTATGGGTCAGCAGACGGGCGATCTGGCGCATGTGCACCACGCCTTCGACCTGGTTGATGTCGTTGCGGAACACTGGCAGCCGGGTATGGGTGGTGTTGCGCAGCTGGCCGATGATGGTTTCCAGCTCGTCGTCCAGGTCGATGCCCTGGACTTCGTTGCGCGGCACCATCAGGTCGTTCACCGTGATCTTTTCCAGGTCGAGGATGCTCAGCAGCATGTCCTGGCGATTGTGGGTGAGCTTCTCGCTGGAGTCGGTGACCACGCTGCGCAGCTCGTCATTGCTCAGCGGCTTGCCGCCGCGCTGGGTCGGGTCGAGGCCGCCCATGCGCAGCAGCAGGTTGCTGATGCCGGTCATCAGCCAGAGCAGCGGGCTGAACAGCTTCTGCATCCAGATCAGCGGCAGGCTGGCGGGGAAGGCCACGCGCTCGGGGCGCAGGGCGGCGTAGGTCTTGGGCGTGATCTCGCCGAAGATCAGCAGGATCAGCGTCAGCGCCACGGTGGCGATGGCCACGCCCGCTTCGCCCCAGAGGCGCAGGGCCAGCAGGGTCGCCAGGGACGAGGCGATGATGTTGACGAAGTTGTTGCCGATCAGGATGGTGCCCAGCAGCCGGTCGGTGCGCAGCAGCAGCCAGCTGGTACGGCGCGCCCCGCGGTTGCCCTGCTTGGACAGGTGGCGCAGGCGGTAGCGGTCGAGGCTGAGCATGCCGGTCTCGACGCTGGAGAAGAACGCCGAACAGAGGATCAGGAAGACCAGCAGGCCGATCAGGTAGCCGGGGTGGATCTCTTCCATGCGCGCGTGTCCTTCAGCGGCGCGCAGGCGCCGCCGTTAGCCTCAGATGTGCAGGATGAATTCCTTGACCAGCTTGCTGCCGAAGTAGGCCAGCATCAGCAGGCAGAAACCCGCGAGGGTCCAGCGGATCGCCTTGTGGCCGCGCCAGCCGAGCTGGTGGCGGCCCCACAGCAGCACGCCGAACACCACCCAGGCGAAGCAGGAGAGGATGGTCTTGTGCGCCAGGTGCTGGGCGAACAGGTTGTCGACGAACAGCCAGCCGGAGATCAGCGACAGCGAGAGCAGCGACCAGCCGCCCCAGAGGAAGCCGAACAGCAGGCTTTCCATGGTCTGCAGCGGCGGGAAGTTGCGGATCAGGCCCGACGGGTGCTTGTGCTTGAGCTGATGGTCCTGCACCAGCAGGAGCAGCGCCTGGACCACGGCGATGGTCAGCAGACCATAGGCCAGGATCGACAGCAGGATATGGGCGAGGATGCCCGGCTGCTCGTTGATCGGCTCGATGGTGCCGTGGGGCACCAGCACGGCCAGCAGGGTGGTCAGCGCGCCGAGCGGATAAAGGAAGAGCAGCAGGTTCTGCACCGGGATGCGCAGGCAGGCCAGCAGGGTCAGGGCGGTGACCGCGGCGGAGATCAGGCTGGCGGCGTTGAAGAAGTCCAGCGCCAGGCCCGCAGGCGTCAGCAGCTCCTGGCTCAGGCTGTAGGCCTGGCAGAGCAGGGCGACCAGGCCCAGCAGGAGGAGCAGCGGTTTTTGCGGCGGGGTGCGGCGGGCCAGGCTTGCGCCCTGGTAGACGGTGGTGCCGATATAAAGGACGGCGGCGATCAGGCTGGGCAGCAGAGGTTGCATAAGTCCTTGGAACAGTCCTTCGACGGGGGACCCGAAAGGTGGTGAGTGTGGCACAGATCGCCCGCGCCTAGAAAGCCGCTGAGAACAGTTCGCTTCTGGCCTGCGAAGCGCTCCGTCACATCGGGATCATCGGCGGTGTTGGCGCTGCCCGCACTTCGCTATAATCGGCGGCTTGCTGACAAGCCAAACCCAGGCCCGACCGGGCTGATTAGGAACGCGCATGTTCGAAAACCTTACAGATCGCCTCTCGCAAACGCTGCGCCACGTCACTGGCAAGGCCAAGCTGACCGAGGACAACATCAAGGACACGCTCCGCGAAGTGCGGATGGCCCTGCTGGAGGCCGACGTGGCCCTGCCGGTGGTCAAGGACTTCGTCGCCAAGATCAAGGATCGCGCGGTCGGCACCGAGGTTTCCAAGAGCCTGACCCCGGGCCAGGCCTTCGTGAAGATCGTCCAGGCCGAGCTGGTCGAGCTGATGGGCGCGGCCAACGAGGACCTCGATCTCAACGCCGCGCCGCCGGCGGTCATCCTGATGGCCGGCCTGCAGGGCGCGGGCAAGACCACCACCGCCGGCAAGCTGGCGCGCTTCCTCAAGGAGCGCAAGAAGAAGTCGGTACTGGTGGTGTCCGCCGACGTCTACCGCCCGGCGGCGATCAAGCAGCTGGAAACCCTGGCCAGCGACATCGGCGTGACCTTCTTCCCGTCCGATACCAGCCAGAAGCCGGTGGCGATCGCCGAAGCGGCGATCCGCGAAGCCAAGCTCAAGTTCATCGACGTGGTGATCGTCGATACCGCCGGTCGTCTGCACATCGACGCCGACATGATGGACGAGATCAAGCAGGTCCATGCGGCGATCAAGCCGGTGGAAACCCTGTTCGTGGTCGACGCCATGACCGGCCAGGACGCCGCCAACACCGCCAAGGCCTTCAACGATGCGCTGCCGCTGACCGGCGTGGTGCTGACCAAGGTCGACGGTGACGCCCGTGGCGGTGCCGCGCTGTCCGTGCGCGCCATCACCGGCAAGCCGATCAAGTTCCTCGGCATGGGCGAGAAGAGCGAAGCGCTCGATCCGTTCCACCCCGACCGCGTGGCCTCGCGCATCCTCGGCATGGGCGACGTGCTCAGCCTGATCGAGCAGGCCGAGCAGAACATGGACCGCGAGAAGGCCGAGAAGCTCGCGAAGAAGATCAAGAAGGGCAAGGGCTTCGACCTGGAAGACTTCCGCGATCAGCTGCAGCAGATGAAGAACATGGGCGGCCTGGGCAGCCTGATGGACAAGCTGCCGATGCTCGGCGGCGTCAACCTGTCGCAGATGGGCAACGCGCAGAACGCGGCGGAGAAGCAGTTCAAGCAGATGGAGGCGATCATCAACTCCATGACCCCCGCCGAGCGCCGTGATCCGGAAGTGATCAGCGGTTCGCGCAAACGCCGTATCGCCATGGGTTCCGGTACCCAGGTGCAGGACGTTGGTCGCCTGATCAAGCAGCACAAGCAGATGCAGAAGATGATGAAGAAGGTCACCGCCAAGGGCGGCATGGCCAAGATGATGCGCGGCATGGGGAGCATGTTCCCCGGCGGCATGCCCAAGATGTGAGGCCAGACGGCTCGCCGCCCAGCGGGCCGGACGCGCTGCGGCTTGCGGCGCGGGGCTTTAGCTCATAGAATATGCGGCCTTTCGGGCTCTGTGCCCGAGGGCTGCATTTCTTTTTTGCAAGCAAACCATAGGAACAACGTACGCATGGTAACCATTCGTCTGGCTCGTGGCGGCTCCAAGAAGCGCCCGTTCTATCACCTGACCGTGACCAACAGCCGCAACGCTCGTGACGGCCGTTTCGTCGAGCGCGTCGGCTTCTTCAACCCTGTCGCCACTGGCGCCGAAGTCAAGCTGTCGGTCAACCAGGAGCGTCTGAACTACTGGCTGAGCCAAGGCGCTCAACCGTCTGAGCGTGTTGCTCAACTGATCAAGGAAGCCGCCAAGGCTGCCTGAGATCGATGAACACGAAGCCTGCTCCCGCCGAGGAGATGATCGTTCTCGGCAAGATCGTATCGGTGCACGGCATTCGTGGTGAGGTGAAGGTGTATTCCTTTACCGATCCGTTGGACAACCTGCTGGACTACCGTCGCTGGACGCTCAAGCGTGGCAACGAGGTTCGACAGGCTGAACTGGTCCAAGGTCGCGTGCAGGGCAATGTCCTGGTCGTGAAGCTGAAGGGACTGGATGATCGCGAGATCGCCCGCACCTTCGCCGAATTCGAGATCCTGGTTCCGCGCAGCGAGCTGCCGGTGCTGGATGATGGCGAGTTCTACTGGAGCCAGTTGGAAGGTCTCAAGGTGATTGACCAGAACGGGCAACTGTTCGGGATTCTCGACCACTTGCTGGAGACCGGCGCCAACGATGTGATGGTAGTCAAGCCCTGCGCAGGCAGCCTGGACGACCGTGAACGCCTGCTTCCGTATACGGATCAGTGCGTACAGGCGGTGGACCTGGAAGCCGGTGAGATACGGGTGGACTGGGACGCGGACTTCTAACCCATGTGGATGAGAGCCCTCAGCCGATGTGGATAGGAGTAATCAGCATCTTTCCGGAGATGTTTCGCGCTATCAGCGACTATGGCATCACGAGTCGCGCGGTCAAGCAGGAGCTGATTCAGCTTCAGTGCTTCAACCCGCGAAGCAACACCGAGGACCGTCACCAGACGGTGGACGACCGGCCTTTCGGCGGTGGTCCCGGCATGGTGATGAAAATCAAGCCGCTCGAAGGCGCACTGGGCGATGCCCGGCAAGCCGCAGGCGGACCGGTGAAGGTGATCTACCTCTCGCCGCAAGGTCGCAAGCTGACGCAGGCGGCCGTGAAAGAACTGGCGAACGAGGAACGTCTGATCCTGATCGCCGGGCGTTACGAAGGCATCGACGAGCGCTTCATTGAAGAGCATGTCGATGAGGAATGGTCAGTCGGCGATTATGTCCTGTCCGGGGGTGAGCTTCCGGCCATGGTGCTGATTGACGCGGTCACGCGGTTGTTGCCCGGAGCATTGGGCCACGTGGACTCCGCCGAGGAGGACTCCTTCACGGATGGCCTGCTCGACTGTCCGCACTACACCCGACCCGAGGTGTACGCAGACAAACGTGTTCCGGAGGTGCTGCTCAGCGGCAACCACGAACACATCCGGCGCTGGCGTTTGCAGCAGTCCTTAGGCAGGACCTGGGAACGACGTGCCGATCTTCTGGATTGCCGCTCGCTTTCTGGAGAAGAGAAAAAGCTGCTGGAGGAATACATCCGCCAGCGGAACGATAGTTAACGTATCGATGGCGAGCGCCGAGCGCTTGTCTTAGGAGCATGAAATGACCAACAAGATCATTCAGCAGATCGAAGCTGAACAGATGAGCAAAGAGATTCCGGCGTTCGCCCCCGGCGACACCGTAATCGTCCAGGTTAAAGTGAAGGAAGGCGACCGTCAGCGTCTGCAGGCCTTCGAAGGCGTCGTGATCGGCAAGCGTAACCGCGGCCTGAACAGCGCTTTCACCGTTCGCAAGATCTCCAACGGCGTAGGCGTCGAGCGTACCTTCCAGACCTACAGCCCGCTGGTTGACAGCATCTCCGTCAAGCGTCGCGGCGACGTGCGCAAGGCCAAGCTGTACTACCTCCGCGAACTGTCCGGCAAGGCAGCTCGCATCAAGGAAAAACTGGCCTAATTCGCCGGTTGTTCCCGAAAAAAGCAGCCCACGGGCTGCTTTTTTCTTGCCTGTAGTTTTTCGCCGCTCAATCCGGCGTCCCATTTGCCCCCGGCAGCGTAGTAGAAGTACAAGACCCCGCAGCACCGGCAGCCACCCTCATTGCATCAGGTAGCAGTGGCATGAGCCCCAGAGAGCAAGAAATCCTCCGTCGTACCGAGTTGTCCGAAACCCGCGTGACCAAGGCGGTTTTCCCGCCCACCACCAACCACCACAACACCCTGTTCGGCGGTACCGCGCTGGCCTGGATGGATGAGGTCTCGTTCATCGCCGCGACTCGCTTCTGCCGCTTGCCGCTGGTGACCGTGTCCACCGATCGCATCGACTTCAAGCACCCGATCGCCGCCGGCTCCATCGTCGAATTGATCGGCCGGGTGGTGAAGGTCGGCAACACCAGCCTCAAGGTCGAGGTGGAGGTCTTCGTCGAGAGCATGTCCGCCGATGGCCGCGAGAAGGCTATCCACGGGCTGTTCAGCTTCGTCGCCATCGACGATGAGAAGCGCCCGGTGCCGGTCCTGCCCGGCTTCGAGGCCTGAAATGAAAGAAGGCGCCCACGGGCGCCTTCTTTCATTTCAGGCCGCCTTCAGTGGCGCAGGCTGATCTTCAGCGAGGCCTGGGACAGGTCGATGTTCTGCAGGCTCAGGCTGCCCATGCTCTGGGTCTTCGGTGCACCGGCGACGCGGATGTTGTCGAAGCGCACCTCGCCGATGGAGCTGGGCAGGCGCACGTTGATCGAGCCATCGGGATTCAGGCTGGAGGAGGCATGCAGCGTGTCGTACTGGACGTCGTGCAGAGAGGTTTCGGCGTCGAGGCTGTCCACGACGGGCATTACCAGGCGCGACAGTTGCTTGATGGCGCCGACTCCATCGCCGCTCTCGGCGCTGACCAGCAGGCTCTGCAGGGTGTCATCGAAACCTTGGGCGCTGACATCGCTCATCTCGCGGTCGCTCAGTGGCTTCAAGCCCTTGGGCGCCTCATGGCGGGTGATGCTCGTCGGTGCCTGGCGCTGCACATCGGCGCTGGCCAGCTGGAACGGGCTGAGCAGCGCGGCGACCAGCGTCGCCGCCAGGCGCAGGTTGTTCTGCTTCTTCAGCGCACGGCCGAGCTGGCGTTCGCTGATCCAGCCCTGCTGGATCAGGGTTTCGCCCAGGCGCAGGCCGTTGGTGAGCTGGAGCTGGATGGCCTTGTCCAGCTGTTGGGAGGTAATCAGGCCCTTGCTGACAAGGATCTGGCCGAGACGAGAGTTCTGTTGACTGGGCATGGCGTGGGCTTCGTGGGGCGCAATGATGGCGTGGTGCAATCATTGTCTGTCAGACATATTCTGTCACCAACCGTAAGATAGGGTGACGTAGCCAGTCGTCAGGTTCTTGCGACTTGGGCCGTTTCATTCCTACTCGACGCCCCTTCAGCTACTTCCTCGATCAGCGAAATCACCGTCCATCCCGTGCCGGGCGTCAGCGGCCGCTCGGGGCTGGCAATGTGCAGGCGGCCATTCGGGTCCTTGGCGAACAGCAGCAGCGCACGGCCTTCGTGCAGCGCCTGATAGTCCTCCCAGCCAAAGTTCTCGCTCAGTAGGGTCGAGCGGATTTCCGCGCCGCGAGCGATAAGGCCAGCCATCTGTGGATAAGTGATCGTCGATTGCCCCAGCGGCCGGCCGCGATGGCGGTCGCTGACCCGATGCTTCTCGCTGCGCCTGCTGTCCTGGCTGCTGGGCAGGATGAAGCGCTGGCGCGGGTTGAACTCGTGGCGAAAGCTCATGCACATCAGCGCATTGAGTTCGGCATTGGGCGACAAGGCCAGCAGGTGCCCCAGGCCGATCAGGTCCAGGTGCGCCTCGGCGTGCTGCGAGGCCGGGTTGCCGAAGTAGGTGGGCAGGTTGTCCATGCGCGCGGCGCGGGTGTTCTCCCAGCTCGAGTCGGTGAGCAGTACCTCCACGCCGGCATTCTGCAGGCCGGTGCCGATGGCGCGGGCCACCGGGTTGGCGCCGATGATGAGGAAGCCGGTGGGCACCGGCTCGGCAACTTTCAGCAGGCGGGCCAGCGGTCGTGCGGTGGCGCTTTGCAGGATCACCGTGCCGATGATCACCAGGAAGGTCAGCGGCACCAGCACGCCGGCCTGGGCATGGCCGGCTTCCTGCAGGCGGATGGCGAAGATCGCCGAGACCGCCGCGGCGACGATTCCCCTGGGCGCGATCCAACTCAGCAGCGCCCGTTCCCGCCAGTTCAGCGTTGACCCGGCCGTGGCGATCAGCACGTTCAGCGGCCGTGCGACGAACTGGATCAGCACCAGCACCAACAGCGCGATCGGCCCCAGGCCGAGCAGGGCCGGCAAGTCCAGCCGCGCGGCAAGCAGCACGAACAGGCCGGAAATCAGCAGGACGCTGAGGTTCTCCTTGAAGTGCAGGATGTGCCGCACGTCGACGCCCTGCATGTTGGCCATGCGCAGGCCCATCACGGTGACGGCGAGCAATCCTGACTCGGACATCACGGTGTTGGACAGCACGAACACGCCAAGGACGACCGACAGCGATGCCAGGTTGTGCAGGTAGTCCGGCAGCCAGTGGCGACGCAGCGCGACGCCCAGCGCCTGGCCGCCGAGCAGGCCGAAGAGGATGCCGCAACCGATCACGCTGATGAAGGTCAGCAGGCTGTCGGTCCACCCGGAGCCTGCGTCGCTCGCGGCGATGAAGGTGTACACCACCACGGCGAGGATGGCGCCGATGGGGTCGATGACGATGCCCTCCCAGCGCAGGATGTTGGCGATGGTGGCGTTGGGGCGGACCACGCGCAGCATCGGCACGATCACGGTGGGGCCGGTCACCAGGGTGAGCGTGCCGAACAGCAGCGCCATCTCCCAGGTGAAGTCCAGCAGGTAGTGGGTGGCCAGGGCGATCACGCCCCAGGTGACCAGCGCTCCAATGGTCACCATGCGGCGTACCACGGTGCCGATTTCCTTCCACTCGTCCAGGTGCAGGGTCAGGCTGCCCTCGAACAGCACCAGGGCTACCGCGAGGGAGACGACGGGGAACAACAGCGGGCCGAACAACGCTTCGGGCGACAGCACGTGCAGGATCGGGCCAACCAGGATGCCGCTCAACAGCAGGAAGAGAATCGCCGGCAGACGCAGGCGCCAGGCCAGCCATTGGCTGAGGAGGGCGGCGATGCCGATACCGGCGAAGGCGTAATAGGTGCTGTGTTCGTCCATGGACCGTCCGAGGTTGTGCAGCAGTGGTGAGGGGGATGGTGTCTATGAAAGACTACCGGCGCCGCTTTTTCCTTTGTACTGGCGTGAAATGACTCCGATTGCTCATCCCCTGATCGACCGCTTCCTCGATGCCCTCTGGCTGGAGAAGGGGCTCTCCGACAACACCCGCAGTGCGTATGGGAGCGATCTCGCCCTGTTCAACGGCTGGCTGGACCAGCGCGGCGTGGTGCTGGAGGCGGCTGGTCGCGACGTGATCCTCGACCATCTGGCCTGGCGCCTGGGCGAGGGCTACAAGGCCCGCTCCACGGCGCGATTCCTTTCCGGGCTGCGAGGCTTTTACCGTTATTGCCTGCGCGAAGGCCTGATCGCCGAGGATCCGACGCTGCTGGTGGACCTGCCGCAACTGGGCAAGCCGCTGCCCAAATCGCTGTCGGAGGCGGATGTGGAGGCATTGCTGGCCGCGCCGGAGACCGATGATCCGCTCGGGCTGCGCGATCGCACCATGCTCGAAGTGCTGTATGCCTGCGGCCTGCGGGTCAGCGAGCTGGTCGGCCTGACCCTGGAGCAGGTGAACCTGCGCCAGGGGGTGGTGCGGGTGCTCGGCAAGGGCAGCAAGGAGCGCCTGGTGCCGCTGGGTGAGGAGGCGATCCGCTGGATCGAGCGCTATGTCCGCGAGGCCCGCGGTGATCTGTTGGCCGGACGGCCCAGCGACGTGCTGTTCCCCAGCCTGCGTGGCGAGCAGATGACCCGGCAGACCTTCTGGCACCGCATCAAGCTGCACGCGAGGGTGGCTGGCATCGGCAAGAGCCTGTCGCCGCACACCTTGCGCCACGCCTTTGCCACCCATCTGCTCAATCACGGCGCCGACCTGCGCGTGGTACAGATGCTGCTGGGGCATAGCGATCTGTCGACCACGCAGATCTACACGCACATTGCCCGAGCACGTCTGCAGGACCTGCACGCCCAGCATCACCCCCGTGGGTGAGCGGGGCTCTGGCAACGCATGCGTTGCCCCGCGAACGACCGGCCATGGATGGCCGGGCCGGGATCGAACTTGGGCAGGTTGCCGCGACAGGGATGTCTACACCTTGTTCGATCTTTGCGAATCAGGCGTGTGAGACACCGCTACGCCGAAGCTTCCCGCTACAGCCTTTGGCTCGGTCTTGCCGGCCCGGTGTGATAGTCTTCGCCGACTGACATCAGGAGTTTTCCATGCGTTTGTCTCGACTTCTGGCTGGTATGGCTATCGGCCTCGCCAGCACCCTCGCCCTGGCCGCCGAACCGGACCAGGCGATCCGCACCACCCTGCAATCCCTGCAGCCTGACCTGCCCATCGAGAATATCTCCAAGGGTCCCCTGGATGGCATCTACCAGGTGCAGCTCAAGGGCGGCCGTATTCTTTACGCCAGCGCCGACGGCCAGTTCGTCGTCCAGGGCAATATCTACCAGGTGAAGGACGGCAAGCCGACCAACCTGACCGAGAAGGCCGAGAGCGCCGGCGTGGCCAAGACCATCAACGCCATCGCCGCCAAGGACATGGTCGTGTTCCCGGCCAAGGGCGAGACCAAGGCGCACATCACCGTCTTCACCGACACCACCTGCCCGTACTGCCAGAAGCTGCACGCCGAAGTGCCGGAACTGCAGAAGCGCGGCATCGAGGTGCGCTACCTGGCCTTCCCGCGCCAGGGGCCGAACTCGCCAGGCGATGCGCAGCTGCAGGCCGTGTGGTGTTCGAAGGACCGCCAGTCGGCCATGAGCGACATGTTCCACGAGAAGGAAGTGAAGGCCGCCAAGTGCGATAACCCGGTGGATGCGCAGTTCGCCCTGGGTCAGATGGTCGGTGTGCAGGGCACCCCGGCGATCATCCTCGCTGATGGCACCATGCTGCCGGGCTACCAGCCGGCCGGCCAGATCGCCAAGCTGGCGCTGGAAGCCAAGTAAGCCGCGGCTTGCGCTCTGATTGACTAATGCGGAACCGCTTCGTAATGTTCGGTTCCTTTTGACTAGGGAACAGGCGCCTCGCCTGTTCTGACTTGGTGCCTGCTGCCGTGCCCGCCTCGTTGCGGGCATCGGCGTCTCAGGCACCCCGATGCTGTAATCATGGGGAGTTTCAGCGTGAAACCGGTGAAAGTGGGAATCTGTGGGTTGGGGACCGTCGGTGGCGGTACCTTCAATGTACTCAAACGCAACGCCGAGGAGATTGCCCGCCGTGCCGGGCGTGGTATCGAGGTTGCGCAGATTGCCGCCCGTCGCCCCAATCCGAAGTGTGAAACCGGCAGTACCCCCATTACTGCCGATATCTTCGACGTGGCAAACAACCCGGAAATCGACGTCGTCATCGAGCTGATCGGTGGCTATACCCTGGCCCACGAGCTGGTGCTCAAGGCCATCGAGAACGGCAAGCACGTGGTCACCGCCAACAAGGCGCTGATCGCCGTGCACGGCAACGAGATCTTTGCCAAGGCCCGCGAGAAGGGCGTCATCGTCGCCTTCGAAGCCGCCGTGGCCGGTGGCATTCCGGTGATCAAGGCGATCCGCGAGGGCCTGGCCGCCAACCGCATCAACTGGCTGGCCGGCATCATCAACGGCACCGGCAACTTCATCCTCACCGAGATGCGCGAGAAAGGCCGTGCCTTCGCCGACGTGCTCAAGGAAGCCCAGGCGCTGGGTTATGCCGAAGCCGATCCGACCTTCGACGTCGAAGGCATCGACGCCGCGCACAAGCTGACCATCCTGGCGTCCATTGCCTTCGGCATCCCGCTGCAGTTCGACAAGGCCTACACCGAAGGCATCACCCAACTGACCACCGCCGATGTGAACTACGCCGAGGCGCTGGGCTACCGCATCAAGCACCTGGGCGTCGCCCGCCGTACCGACAAGGGTATCGAGCTGCGCGTGCACCCGACCCTGATCCCGGCCGACCGCCTGATCGCCAATGTGAATGGCGTGATGAACGCGGTCATGGTCAACGGCGATGCCGCCGGTTCCACGCTGTTCTACGGCGCTGGCGCCGGCATGGAGCCCACCGCTTCCTCGGTGGTCGCCGACCTGGTGGACGTGGTTCGCGCCATGACCGCCGACCCGGAGAACCGCGTGCCGCACCTGGCCTTCCAGCCGGACTCGCTCTCCGACCACCCGATCCTGCCGATCGACGCCTGCGAAAGCGCCTACTATCTGCGCATCCAGGCCAAGGACCATCCGGGCGTACTGGCCCAGGTGGCGACCATCCTCTCCGAGCGCGGCATCAACATCGAATCGATCATGCAGATGGAAGTCGAAGAGCATGACGGTCTGGTGCCGATGATCCTGGTTACCCACCGCGTGCTCGAGTCGCGCATCATCGAAGCCATCGCCGCGCTGGAAGCGCTGGATGACGTCGTCGGCAATGTCGTACGCATCCGCGTCGAACAACTGAACTGAATCGACTGCGGCGGCGCCTGCGCGCCGCTGCCAACCCGAAGGTTTCACACCATGCGTTACATCAGTACCCGCGGCCAGGCGCCTGCGCTGAACTTCGAAGACGTGCTGCTGGCTGGCCTGGCCAGCGACGGCGGCCTCTATGTGCCGGAAAACCTGCCGCGCTTCACCGTCGAGGAGATTGCCTCCTGGGCTGGCCTGCCTTACCACGAGCTGGCCTTCCGGGTGATGCGCCCGTTCGTTGCCGGCAGCATTTCCGATGCCGACTTCAAGAAGATCCTCGAGGAGACCTACGGCGTCTTCGCCCACAACGCCGTGGCGCCGCTGCGCCAGCTCAACGGCAACGAGTGGGTGCTGGAGCTGTTCCACGGCCCGACCCTGGCCTTCAAGGACTTCGCCCTGCAACTGCTCGGCCGCCTGCTCGACCACGTGCTGACCAAGCGCGGCGAGCGTGTGGTGATCATGGGCGCCACCTCCGGCGACACCGGCTCGGCCGCCATCGAGGGCTGCAAGGCCTGCGAGAACGTCGATATCTTCATCATGCACCCGCACAACCGTGTGTCCGAGGTGCAGCGCCGGCAGATGACCACCATCCTCGGCGAGAACATCCACAACATCGCCATCGAAGGCAACTTCGACGACTGCCAAGAGATGGTCAAGGCCAGCTTCGCCGACCAGGGTTTCCTGAAAGGCACCCGCCTGGTGGCAGTGAACTCGATCAACTGGGCGCGGATCATGGCCCAGATCGTCTACTACTTCCATGCCGCCCTGCAGCTCGGCGCACCGGCCCGCTCCGTGGCCTTCTCGGTGCCCACCGGCAACTTCGGCGACATCTTCGCCGGCTACCTGGCGCGCAACATGGGCCTGCCGGTCAGCCAGCTGATCGTCGCGACCAACCGCAACGACATCCTGCACCGCTTCATGTCCGGCAACCGCTACGACAAGGACACCCTGCACGCGTCGCTGTCGCCGTCCATGGACATCATGGTCTCGTCCAACTTCGAGCGCCTGCTGTTCGACCTGCACGGCCGCAATGGCAAGGCTGTTGCCGAGCTGATGGACAACTTCAAGGCCACCGGCAAGCTGGCCGTCGAGGATGACCGCTGGACCGAAGCCCGCCGCCTGTTCGATTCGCTGGCGGTGAGCGACGAGGAGACCTGCGAGACCATCGCCCAGGTCTACGCCGAGTCCGGCGAGCTGCTGGACCCGCACACCGCCATCGGCGTGCGCGCCGCTCGCGAGTGCCGTCGTAGCCTGGCGGTGCCCATGGTCACCCTGGGCACCGCGCATCCGGTCAAGTTCCCGGAAGCGGTGGAGAAGGCCGGCATCGAGGCCGTCCCGGCGCTACCGGCGCACCTGACCGACCTGTTCCAGCGCGAAGAGCGTTGCACCGTTCTGCCGAACGAGCTGGCCAAGGTTCAGGCCTTCGTCAGCGCCCACGGCAACCGCGGCAAGCCGCTCTAAAACGCGGCTCGCTGTCCGGAAAAACCCGCCGATCGGCGGGTTTTTTCATGCCCGCAGGAACGGGCTGTGAAACATGCCGTCATGACCAACGGTACTGAAACTCGCGAACTTTATCGCCGAACGTGCGGTCTTCTTCCTGTGTTTTTTCATTTCGCAACAAGGAGATACGACATGGACCGGCTAAGCGCCCTGCTGACCGAGACCTTCGCTCCCTACGCTCCCTCCCTGGGCCCGGCACGCCCCGACGGCGGCCGAATTCTGACCCTCACCAACGACGAAGGAGACGTGGTACTACGGCGAGTCATCGAGGGCCAGCATCTGGCCGACCATGACCAGAGTGCGGATGCGGTGCAGACCATCCGCCGCGACCTGCTGATCTCCGAAGGTCGCATGGAGGATGATGTCGTTTCCCAGTTGCGCCGGCGCGCTCAGGTGTTGAGCTACGGCACCTGATCCACCCCGATGTGAGAGCGCCGCCCACCGGGCGGCGTTCTCGTTTGTGCGTCGGAAATGAAAAACGGCCCCGAAGGGCCGTTTCTTAACGCAACGGGAAAGGTCAGCCGCCGAGGTACGCGTCGCGCACCTTGGGGTTCACCAGCAGATTGGCGCCGGTGTCCTGCATGACGATGCGACCGTTTTCCAGCACGTAGCCGCGGTCGGCGAGCTTGAGCGCCTGGTTGGCGTTCTGCTCGACGAGGAAGACGGTCACGCCTTCCTGGCGCAGCTGTTCGACGATGTCGAAGATCTGCTGGATGATGATCGGCGCCAGGCCCAGGGACGGCTCGTCGAGCAGCAGCAGCTTGGGCTTGCTCATCAGCGCACGGCCGATGGCGAGCATCTGCTGTTCGCCGCCGGACATGGTGCCGCCGCGCTGGTTGAAGCGTTCCTTCAGGCGTGGGAACAGGGCCAGGACCTTGTCCATCTGCTCCTGGTAGTCACCCTTGCTGGTGAAGAAACCGCCCATGGCGAGGTTCTCTTCCACGGTCAGGCGGGCGAACACGCGGCGGCCTTCGGGCACGACGGCGATGCTCTTGCGCATGATCACGGAGGATTCCTTGCCGACCAGCTCCTCGCCCATATAGGTGATGCTGCCGGACGAGGCGCGCGGCGAGCCGCACAGGGTCATCAGCAGGGTCGACTTGCCGGCGCCGTTGGCGCCGATCAGGGTGACGATCTCGCCCTGCTGGACTTCCATGCTGACGTCGTGCAGCGCCTGGATCTTGCCGTAGAAGGTGGAAACCTTGTCGAACTTCAGCATGACTCAGGACTCCCCCAGATAGGCTTTGATCACATCCGGGTTGCCGCGGATTTCCTCCGGGGTGCCGTCCGCCAGGGGAGTGCCCTGGTTGATCACGTAGATATGGTCGGAAATGCTCATCACCAGCTTCATGTCGTGCTCGATGAGCAGGACGGTGACGCCGTGCTCGGAGCGCAACATGGCGATCAGCGCCTTGAGGTCCTCGGTTTCCCGCGGGTTCAGGCCGGCCGCCGGCTCGTCCAGCATCAACAGCTGCGGGCGGGTCATCATGCAGCGGGCGATCTCCAGGCGGCGCTGTTGGCCGTAGGCGAGGGTGCCCGCCGGGCGGTTGGCGATGTCCTTGAGGTTGACGATGTCCAGCCAGTGCGAGGCGTAGTCCAGGGCCTCGGCTTCCGCGCGACGGAAGGCCGGGGTCTTGAGCAGGCCGGCGAGGAAGTTGGTGTTGATGTGCCGGTGTTGCGCCACCAGCAGGTTTTCCACCGCGGTCATTTCCTTGAACAGGCGTACGTTCTGGAAGGTCCGCACCACGCCCTTGTGGGCGATCTTGTGGCCCGGCAGGCCCTGGATGGGCTCGCCGCGCAGCAGGATCTCGCCACCGGTGGGGGCGTAGAAGCCGGTCAGGCAGTTGAATACGGTGGTCTTGCCGGCGCCGTTGGGGCCGATCATCGAGATCACCTGTTTTTCCTGGACCTTCAGGGCCACGTTGTTGACGGCCAGCAGCCCGCCGAAGCGCATGGTGAGGCCGGATACTTCAAGAATCGGTCGGCTCATTTGCGCAACTCCAGGTGCGGGCGCTGCATGGGCAGAAGCCCCTGCGGACGCCAGATCATCATCAGCACCATGAGGGCGCCGAACATCAGCATGCGATACTCGCTGAACTCACGCATCAGTTCGGGCAGCAGGATCATCACCACGGCGGCCAGGATGACGCCGAGCTGGGAACCCATGCCACCCAGCACCACGATGGCGAGGATGATGGCCGATTCGATGAAGGTGAACGACTCCGGGGTGACCAGGCCCTGGCGCGCGGCGAAGAAGCTGCCGGCAAAACCGGCGAAGCAGGCGCCGAGGGTGAAGGCGGAGAGCTTGATCAGCGTCGGGTTGAGGCCCAGCGCACGGCAGGCGATCTCGTCTTCGCGCAGGGCTTCCCAGGCGCGGCCCAGGGGCATGCGCAGCAGGCGGTTGATCACGAACAGCACCAGCAGCACCAGCAGCAGCGCGACCAGGTAGAGGAACACGACCTTGTAGTTCGAGTTGTAGGCAATGCCGAAGAACTCGTGGAAGGTCTGCATGCCCTCGGGGGCGCGGCGCTCGAAGGTCAGGCCGAACAGGGTCGGCTTGTCGATGTTGCTGATGCCGTTGGGGCCGCCGGTCAGCTCGGTCATGTTGCGCAGCAGGATGCGGATGATCTCGCCGAAGCCCAGGGTCACGATCGCCAGGTAGTCCCCGCGCAATCTCAACACCGGGAAGCCGAGGATGAAGCCGAAGAACGCCGCCATCAGGCCGGCGATCGGCAGGCACACCCAGAAGCCCAGGCCGTAGTAGTGCGACAGCAGCGCGTAGCTGTAGGCGCCCACGGCATAGAAGCCGACGTAGCCGAGGTCGAGCAGGCCAGCCAGGCCCACCACGATGTTCAGGCCCAGGCCCAGCAGCACGTAGATCAGGATCAGGGTGGCGATGTCCACCGCGCCGCGCGAGCCGAAGAACGGCCAGGCGAGGGCGACGACGATCAGGCCCATGATGATCTTGCGTTGCACGGAGGCGTGGGTCAGGCGTTCGGCCAGACGGGTATGCGGATGCGACAGGGCTTGCTTGACGCTGCCGCCGAAGGCGAAGCGGTCACGCACCAGCTGCCAGACGAACATCAGCACGGCACAGGCGGCGATGGTCCACAGGCGGGTGGGGCTGACGTTTTCCAGCTGCAGGCCGATACCGATCACGCTGAGCTTCAGGCCCAGCACCGGGTAGGCCACGGCCATCACCAGCAGGGCGCTGAAGAAGGCGGTCTTGAGTTTCCGAGTCATACCTTTTCCACCTCCGGGCGACCGAGCAGGCCAGTGGGGCGGAAGAGCAGCACGAGCACCAGCAGGGTGAAGGCCACCACGTCCTTGTACTGGTCACCGAACACGTCGGCGCCAAAGGCTTCGGCCACGCCCAGCACCAGGCCGCCGAGCATGGCGCCCGGGATGCTGCCGATGCCGCCCAGCACCGCGGCGGTGAATGCCTTGATGCCGGCGAGGAAGCCGATGTGCGGGTTGATCACGCCGTATTGCAGGCCCAGCAGCACCGCAGCCACGGCGGCCAGGGTGGCGCCGATGACGAAGGTCAGGGCGATGATGTTGTTGGTATTGATGCCCAGCAGGTTGGCCATCTTCAGGTCCTCGGCGCAGGCGCGGCAGGCGCGGCCCAGGCGGGAGCGGGAGATGAACATGGACAGGCCGTACATGGTCAGCAGGGTGACGATGAAGATCAGCACCTGCATGTACGAGATGGTCACGCCGGTCATTTCGTCGGCGCCGATCACGAAGTTGCCCGGCAGCAGGTTGGGGATTGCCTTGTCCTTGGAATCCTGGGCGAGTAGCACTTCGTTCTGCAGGAAGATCGACATGCCGATCGCGGAGATCAGCGGAATCAGCCGGTTGCTTCCGCGCAGTGGCCGATAGGCGATCCGCTCGATGCTGTAGCCGTAGGCGCTGGTGACGATGATCGCCGCGGCGAAGGTGCAGATGATGACGACAGGAAGACTCACGATTCCCATCATCGCCAGCCCCGTGATCACGATGAAGGCCACGTACGAGCCAATCATGTACACCTCGCCATGGGCGAAGTTGATCATGCCGATGATGCCGTAGACCATGGTGTAGCCGATGGCGATCAGGGCATAGGTGCTGCCGACGGTGAGGCCGTTGATCAGCTGTTGCAGGTAGTGATAGAGCTCAGGCATTACCTAACTCCTCGGGCGTCGCGTGAAGCGGCGCTTGTGGCGCGACGGACCCCCGGAATACTCGGATAAACAAAGCCCACTGCGTGGGCAGTGGGCTTTGTGTGGCGGCGGGTGGCTTACTTGGCTTCGGTCTTGGTGCCGTCCTTGTGCCACTGGTAGACCACGAAGTTGAAGTTCTTCAGGTCGCCCTTCTCGTCGAAGGCCAGGTCACCGGTCGGGGTTGCGAAGGTGTTGGCGCGCAGAGCGGCGGCTACCTTGTCGGTGTCCTCGCTGCCGGCTTTCTTGATGCCTTCGGCGATGACCTGGACCGCGGCGTAGGCCGGGAACACGAACGGACCGCTCGGGTCTTCGTTCTTGGCCTTGAAGGCGTCAACCAGGGCCTGGTTCTTCGGATCCTGGTCGAAGGACTTCGGCAGGGTCACATACAGGCCTTCGGAAGCCGGGCCGGCGATGGCGGAGATTTCCTTGTTACCCACGCCTTCCGGGCCCATGAAGCCGACTTTCAGGCCTTTCTCGGCAGCCTGGCGCAGGATCAGGCCCAGCTCCGGGTGGTAGCCGCCGTAGTAGACGAAGTCGACCTTGGCCTGCTTGAGCTTGGCGATCATCGCGGAGAAGTCCTTGTCGCCGGCGTTGATGCCTTCGAACAGGGCGACCTTGATGCCGGCGCCTTCCAGGGTCTTCTTCACGGCAGTGGCGATGCCTTCGCCGTACTGCTGCTTGTCGTGGATCACGGCCACGGTCTTGGGCTTGATGTGCTCGGCGATGAACTTGCCGGCGGTCGGGCCCTGCAGGCTGTCCAGACCGATGGTGCGGAAGATCAGCTTGTAGCCGCGGGAAGTGATGTCCGGGCTGGTGGAGGCGGCGGTGATCATCAGCACGCCTTCGTCTTCGTAGATGTCCGAAGCCGGTTGAGTGGAGCTGGAGCACAGGTGGCCAACGACGAACTTGACGCCATCGTTGACGATCTTGTTGGCAACGGCCACGGCTTGTTTCGGGTCGCAAGCGTCGTCGTAGACCACGCCTTCGAGTTGCTTGCCGTCGACGCCGCCGGCCTTGTTGATCTGCTCAATGGCCATTTTCGCGCCAATGAACTGCATCTCCCCATACTGGGCGACTGCGCCGGTCACCGGGCCGGCCAGAGCGATCTTGATGGTGTCGGCGGCCATGGAGAAGCTGGCAACGCCGGCCAGGGCCATGGCGGTGAACAGCTGGGAAAGACGCTGAGTACCCTTTTTCATAGTGCTCCACTCTTCTTGTGTTTTCGTTTTTGTAGTCCTGGTGGCCGAGGGGCTACCGGACCGGGATTGCCCCGGACAGGCCCACCGGCAACTGTACCGGTACAGTGTAGAGTGCCGCCGGACCGCTTGAAAAGCGGGGGGCGGACAGCCGACTGTGGGCATGTCGCAAGATTGAAACAAACGTACAGAAAAACGGCGCCTTCCGACTCATCCCCATGGGTTTTTCGTCACCATGGAAAACGCCGTCCGAACCTTGCCTGGCGCGGTCCCGGCGCTATCATGGCGCCGTTCGTTTACCAGGTGAGATCCATGACAGAAGAAGCTAGCACCCTCTATGCCAAGTTGCTTGGCGAAACCGCGAAGATTTCCTGGCAGGAGCTCGCGCCCTTCTTTGCCCGCGGGAGCCTGCTCAAGGTCGCGGGTTCTGCCGATCTGGTGGAGGTCGCGATGGGCGTGGCCGAGGACGACAGGGCGAAGGTATCGGCCTGGCTGGCCAGTGGTGAGCTGAGCAAGGTCGACGAAAAGCTCGCGCAGGATTTTCTCGACCGCGACCCGGAGCTCTGGGCGGTAGTGATCGCCCCCTGGGTGCTGGTACAGGAAAGAGTTCGAAAAGAGTCCGTGCACTGACACTGGGCGATTTCCAATTCGCCAAGGCCGGCTAGACTGTCGGGATTCCATAGAAGGAGATTCGCCATGTTCGAACCGGGCCATCTGCATCTCCAGTCCCTGCCGGGGCTGGGGCAGCAGGAGATCGACGCTCACATCAACTATGAAGTCCGCAAGGATGTGGAAAAAGGCACCATCGTTCACTTCGTCATGAAGGGCGAGATCGACGGCAATGCCTTCACCGAAGAATGGGACATGCCCAAGGAACAGGCCTTCAATTTCGCCAGCGATGCCACCCGCATCGCGCAGAAGCATGGCCTGCACCCGCGATTCGGCTCGATGGTGCGCAATCACAAGGAATACGACGCGATGTTCGAGGACATCCGTCAGAAGCTCGGCACCCAGCCCGGCGACCCGATCGACCTGGACAAGGTGATCCACGGCGACTCGTAACCGACGTACGCAATAAAAAGCCTGGCCTGTGTGCCGGGCTTTTTATTGCGTGCGGTCCTGCCCCGCCAGGCGCCGGCGGTTCACCTGTAGGAGCGAGCTTGCTCGCGAACGGATTCACCGGTGACTCCGTCGTGAGGCGGTTCGCGAGCAAGAACTGGGGGGCCCACTCGCTTCCACCAGCGCTAGTGGCTCACCCAGCGCTGCCGCGCCCAGGCGCTGAGCGAATCCACACACAGCACCAGCAACAGCATGGCGAGGATCACGGTCGCCGCCTGGGCCTGCTGGAACAGGCTGAGGCTGAAATACAGCATCTGCCCCAGCCCACCCGCGCCGACGAAGCCGAGCACGCTGGCCATGCGGATGTTGTTCTCCCAGCGGTAGAGCATGTACGCCACCAGTTGCGGCCAGACGGCCGGCAGGGTGCCGTAGGCGAATGCGGCGATGCGTCCGCCACCGGCCAGGCGCACGGCTTCTGCCGGGGCGCTCGGGGAATTCTCCAGCGCCTCGGCGAACAGCCGGCCGAGCACGCCGCCGGTGTGCAGGGCCAGGGCGAGCGTGCCGGCGTTCGGGCCCAGGCCGGCGGCCAGCACCATCAGTGCGCCCCAGACCAGTTCCGGCACCGCGCGCAGGGCGTTGAGCAGCAGCCGCGAGAGGCTCTGCGCAATACGCCCGAAGCGCCCGGCCGCGGGCAGCGCCAGCAGCATGCCCAGCAGCGCTGCGAGCAGGGTGCCGATGGCCGACATGGCCAGGGTCTCCAGGGCGCCGCGCCCGACTGCCGCGAGGTGCGTTGCGCTCAGGTCCGGCGAGAGGAAATCGCGCCCGTAATCAAGCATCTGGCCCAGGCCGCGCGCGTCGAACAGGCCGCCGCTGTCCATCTCCAGGTAGGCGAAGGACGCGCCGACGGCGAGCAGGATCAGCAGCAGCCAGCCCAGGCTGCGCAGCAGGCCGGTCATTCGAGCCTCCCGCGCAGGAAGCGGCTGAGCAGGTCGGCGGCCAGCACCAGCACTAGGAAGGTCAGCAGGATGCTGGCCACCTCGCCGCCGGCGAACATGCGCAGCGACAGGTCGATCTGCTGGCCGAGGCCGCCGGCGCCGACGAAGCCCATCACCACCGAGGCGCGGATCGCGCACTCCCAGCGATAGACGGTGTAGGAAATCAGTTCCGCCGCCGCCGAGGGCAGCACGCCGTAGGCGAAGGCCTGCAACCGCGAGCCGCCGCCCAGCAGCACAGCGCGCGTCGGTCGCGGGTCCACCGATTCGAAGATTTCCGCGTAGACCTTGCCGAGCATGCCGCCGTAGGTGATGGCGATGGCCAGTACGCCGGCGGTGGGACCCAGGCCCACGGCGCGGACGAACAGCAGCGCCCAGACAATTTCCGGCACGCTGCGCAGCACGATCAGCAGGCCGCGCACCGGCCAGCGCAGCGCTCGCGCCCACCAGGCCGGCAGCCCGCCGCGGGGTAGGGCGGAGATCGACAGCGCGCGGGTTGCCAGCAAGGCGGCGGGGAAGGCGATCAGCCAGGCCAGCGCCATGCCGGCGGTGGCGATGGCCAGGGTTTCCAGGGTGGCGCGGCCGAGCAGGGCGAGGAATTCCTCGTCATGGGCCGGCGGCCAGAAGCCGGCTAGGAAGTTCGCCATGGTCCGCGCGTTGTCGCCACTGAACAGGCCGGCGATATCCAGTTCGGACAGGCGCACTCCAGGCCACAGCAGGGCCAGGGCCAGCAGGGTGAGCAGCAGGCGCGGCAGCGCCGCCGGATCGCGGAGCGAGGTCTTCGACAGAGCAGGGTTCAGCATCGCGGGATCTGCACCACCACGGGCCTGCCTTCCGGCGAGGAAGCGCCCTGCTGGCCGAGCTGCTCGTTGGCGTACAGCGCGCGCAGGTCGTCGGGGCTGACGCTCTGTGCCGCCTTGTCGAAGGCGATACGGCCATCACGCACGCCGACGATACGCGGGAAGTGCTCCAGCGCCAGGTCCACGGCATGCAAGCTGGCGAGCAGCGTTACGCCGCGGTTCTGCGCTTCCCGAGTCAACACGCCGAGGGTGTGGCCGGCGAGTACGGGGTCCATGGCCGAGACGGGTTCATCCGCCAGCAGCACTTCGGCCTGCTGGTACAGCGCACGGGCGATGCCGACGCGTTGCAGCTGGCCGCCGGAAAGCTTGTCGCAACGTTCGAAGAGCTTGTCGCCCAGGTCCAGGCGCTGCAACTCGCTGCGGGCACCAGCGCTGTCGAGGGGGTAGAGCAGGCTGGCCAGGCTCTTCCACAACGGCCAATGGCCGAGGCGGCCGGCGAGAACGGCGGTGACCACCCGCTGGCGCGGTGGCAGCGGCGGAGCCTGATGCACCAGGGCGATACGCGAGCGCAGGCGCTGGCGCGCGGGGCCGCTCAGTGCCCAGGGCTGGGTGCCTAGCAGGTCGAAACTGCCGGAAGCGGGTTTCAGGGCGGTGGCCAGGATGCGCAGCAGGGTGGTCTTGCCGGCGCCCGAAGGGCCGATGATCGCCACCCGTTCGCCGGCATCGACGCTCAGGTCGATACCGGCGAGCGAGCGCTGGCCATTGGCGTGGATGTGCTCCACGCCGGTCAGTTTCAGGGTCACTTCAGCAGGCCGGCGGCGCGCGCCGATTCCTCGATGCCCTTGTAGTTCTCAGGCTGGGTCTCGATGAAGCGGCTGGCCGCCTGCAGGTCGAGGATTTCCTTGTCGCGCGGCTTGCCCGGGTCGAGAGCGAGGAAGGCTTTCTTGATCTTCTCGGCCAGGGCCGGATCGAGGTTGCCGCGCACGGTCCAGTTGTAGTCGTAGTAGGTCGGCGTAGTGGCGAAGACCTTCACCTTGTTGGTGTCGACCTTGCCGCTGTCCACCAGCTTCTGCCAGACCGAAGCGTTGAGCACGCCAGCATCGACCTTGCCGGCCTGGACCCAGGCCACGGTGGCGTCGTGGGCGCCGGAATAGGCGACGCGGGAGAAGAACTGCTCGGGCACCACGCCGTCCTTCTGCATGAAGTAGCGCGGCATCAGGCTGCCGGAGGTGGACGAGACCGAGCCGAAGGCGAAGGTCTTGCCCTTGAGGTCCTGGATCGATTTCACGTTCGGGTCGGCAGTGATGAATTTGCTGGTGAACTGCTGGTCCTGCTCGCGTTGCACCAGCGGGATGGCGTTGCCGGTCTTCAAGCGCGCCTGGACGAAGGTGAAGCCGCCCAGCCAGGCCATGTCCAGGCGATCCGAGGCCAGGGCCTCGACCACGCCGGCGTAGTCGGACACCGGGATGAACTTCACCGGCATGCCCAGTTGCTCTTCAAGGTAGGCGCCCAGCGGCTTGAACTTGCGCAGCAGTTCGGTCGGGGCTTCGTCGGGGATGGCGGAGACCTTGAGTTCCTTCGGTGTATCGGCGTGGGCGAAGACGGCGGACAGGGACAGGGCGAAACCGGCGGCGAGCGCCAGGGTGCGTTTGAGCATGGGGAGAGTTCTCCGGGTCAATGGCGGAAAAAACTCCGGCAGTATAGTGGCGGCGCGTCTGTTTGGCTGCCCTGCGGTTTCGTCGCGGCGCCTTCGGCCGGCAGTAACCGGCGCCTGTTAGAATGCCGATCCCCGTACTTTCCCACCTCTGTACTGGAGATTGTCCATGTCGTCCGCCATTCCCTCCCTTGCCTTTGCCGGCCTCGGCCTGATGGGCGTGCCCATGTCCCGCCGCCTGCTTGCCGCCGGCTTCCCGCTGACGGTGTGGAATCGCTCCGCCGGCAAGCGCGAACTGCTCGCCGCCGAAGGTGCGCAGGCCGTGGCGATGCCTGCGCAGTTGTGTGCCGATGCCGAGGTGGTGATGCTCTGCCTGGCCGATACTGCCGCCGTGCGCGAAGTGGTGTTCGGTGCCGGCGGCATCATCGAGGGCGCTCGCGCAGGCCAGGTGCTGGTGGACTTCTCCAGCCTGGAACCGGCGGCCACCCGCGAGATGGCCGCCGAGCTGGAAGCGCGCACCGGCATGCGCTGGGTCGACGCGCCGGTCTCCGGCGGTACGCCGGGCGCCGAAGCGGGTACGTTGGCAATCATGGCGGGCGGGCGCGTCGAGGACATCGAGCGCGTGCGGCCGATCCTGGCCCATCTCGGCCAGCGCCTGACGCGCATGGGCGACGTCGGCGCGGGGCAGGTGACCAAGGTGTGCAACCAGATGATCGTCGCCTGCAATGCGCTGGTGATCGCCGAAGTGGTGGCGCTGGCGGAGAAATCCGGCGTCGATGCCAGCCTGATCGCGCCCGCCCTGGCCGGCGGTTTCGCCGATTCCAAACCCTTGCAGATCCTGGCTCCGCAGATGGCGCAGAGCCAGTTCGAGCCGGTGAAGTGGCACGTGCGCACGCTGCTCAAGGACCTGGACACTGCCGTGAAGCTTTCCCGCGAGGAAGGCTCGGCCACGCCGATGAGCGGCCTCGCCGCGCAACTGATGCGCTTGCACGGTAGCCAGGGCAATCTTGAACGCGACCCGGCTACCCTGGTCGAGCAATACCGTCTTTCGAAGGAATTCCCCGTATGAAACTCTGCGCCAACCTGTCCCTGCTGTTTACCGAAGTCCCGCTGCTGCAGCGTATCGACGCCGCCGCCAAGGCCGGTTTCGAGGGCGTGGAGATCCAGTTCCCGTACGACGTCCCCGCGCAGGACCTGAAAGCTGCACTGGATGAAGCCGGCCTGCCGCTGATCCTCATCAACCTGCCGGCCGGCGACCTGATGCAGGGCGGCCCGGGCATTGCGGCTGTGCCGGAGCGCGCGGCGGAGTTCGAGGCGGCGCTGGCCAAGGCGCTGGACTACGCGCGCATCGTCAAGCCGCAGCACGTCAACGTGCTGGCCGGCCGGCTGGTCGAGGGGCAGGAGCGCGAGGTTGCTCTGCAGACCCTGGCCGAGCGCCTGCGCAGCACCTGCGATGCCTTCGCCGGCACGGGCACCGACGTGCTGATGGAAGCCATCAACTGCCATGACATGAAGGATTTCCTGCTCAATACCCCGGAGCACCTGCAGGACATGCTCGAGCGCGTGGCGCGGGAAAACCTGCGTGCGCAGCTGGACCTCTACCACATGGCGCGCATGGGCCTGGAGTTGGTGGATTGCATCTACGCGCTGATGGGCCAGATCGGCCACGTGCAGTTCGCCGACTACCCCGAGCGCGGCGAGCCGGGCTCGGGCGAGATGGAATTCGAAGTGCCGCTGCAGGTGCTCGATGACGTCGGCTACGACGGCTGGCTGGGCGCGGAGTACCGCCCCACCGGCACCACCGCCGACTCCCTGCGCTGGCTGCCGCGCTGGCGTGCGGGGAAGTTCGATTTCTGAGGGAACCCCCCCAGTCAGGCCTGATTGCGCAGCAAGGCCGTGTCGCTGTCTTCGCGGTAGGCCTCGAGGAATTCCACCAGTGCGGAGAGGGGCAACGGGCGGCTGAACAGGTAACCCTGGGCCAGCTCGCAATGGTTATCGCGCAGGAACGTCAGTTGCTGCGCGTGCTCTACGCCCTCGGCGATCACCTTCAGGTGCAGCTTCTGCGCCATGGCGATGATCGCCTGGGCGATCTCGCTGTCGCGGCGCGACTGCGGCACGTCGCGGATGAAGGAGCGGTCCACCTTCAGCGCATCCAGCGGCAGCTGGCGCAGATAGGACAGCGATGAGTAACCGGTGCCGAAATCGTCGATCGACAGGCTCACACCCAGCTCGCGCAGGCGGTTGAGCAAGGGAACGGCCTGGCTGATATTGGACATCACGGCGTTCTCGGTGACCTCTATCTCCAGGTAGCGCGCGGCAAGGCCGGTTTCTTCGAGCGTCTGCTGGACTTCATCGACCAGCCCTTCGCGGCCGAGGTTGCTGGCGCAGCAGTTCACCGCTACCCGCAGGTCCGTGTGGCCCAGGTCGTGCAAGCGTCGCAGGTCCTCGCAGGCGCGGCGCAGTACCCAGGCGTCGAGCGCACCGATCAGGCCATTGGCGGTCGCCAGGCCGATGAAGCGGTCCGGCGCCAGCAGGCCGTGGGTAGGATGCTTCCAGCGCACCAGCGCTTCGAGCTGTTCCACTTCGCCATGATCGATACGCAGGATCGGCTGGTAGTACAGCACCAGCTCGTCGTCCCACAACGCCTTGCGCAGTTCTTCCTCCAGCTGCAGCTCCTGGGTTGCCTTGGTCTTCAGGTGCGGGCTGAAGAAATGCGTGGCGTTGCGGCCGTTGCCCTTGGACTGATAGAGCGCCAGGTCCGCGTGCTTGAGCAGTTCTTCGGGTTGATCGCCGTCGTTGGGGAACAGGCTGATGCCCACGCTCATGGTCATCACCAGGTTGCGCCCGGCCGTGCTGATCGGCTCCTTCATGCGCTGCATCAGGCGTTGCGCGAGGATGCGCGCCTCGTGGTCCTCACCCAGGTCGGCGAGGATGCAGAACTCGTCGCCGCCAAAGCGCGCCAGCAGGTCGGTGCTGCGCAGCGCACTGCGCAGGCGCTCGGAAACGATGCACAGCAGCTCGTCCCCGGCGGCATGGCCAAGGGAATCGTTGACCCGCTTGAAGTGGTCGACGTCCAGCAGGATGACCGCCATGCCCTGGCCCTTCTGCCGATTGCGCTGCAGGCGGGCGGTGAATTCCTCGTTGAGCGCGTTGCGGTTATGCAGGCCGGTGAGGCCGTCGAAGCGGGCCAATTGCTGCAGCGAGGCATTGGCGTGGTCCAGTTGGCTGAGCAGGGCGTTGACCCGGCTCAACTCGCTTTCCTTGCTTTCCAGGCTGTCTTCGATCCAGGCCGCCCAGAGCCCGGCGAGCACCACGGCGAGGGCCAACAGGCCAACCATCAGGCCGAGCTGGATGGCGTTGTTGCGCCCAAGGTCCGCCACCGGCGCTACCCAGGAGGGCAGGGTCAGGGTCAGGGCGGCCATGCCGGTGAAGTGCATACTGGCGATGGCGCCACCCAGCAGCAGGCTGGCGAAAACCTGGTAGATCCACTGGCGGCCCGCCGGCTGGCGATTGAGTACCGGCGCCAGTACCAGGGCGACGAAGGCCACCAGCACGGCCATCAGCACCGACAGGGTAACCAGCAGCGGGTCGTAATGCTGCATCGGCGGCGACTCGATGGCGGCCATGCCGGTGTAGTGCATCCCGGCGATGCTGGCGCCGATGCAACAGGCGGCCAGCAGGTACTGCAGGGGGCTAAGGCCCGCGTGGGCGAGCAGGCGCATGGCGACCACGCAGATGGCGATGGCGATGAGCAGGGAGATCAGTGTCAGGCCGCCGGAGAAGTGCAGCGGAACCGACGAGCGGAAGGCCAGCATGGCGACGAAGTGCATCGACCAGATGCCGCTGCCCAGGCAGATGCCGCCGACCCACTGCCAACGGTGCGCATGTTGCGGTGCGCGGACCATCCGTGCGGCGATGCTCAGCGCGACGAAGCTGGCGACGCAGGCGATGAGGATGGCCAGCAGGACCAGGCCGGAATTGTGAGAGCACTCCAACAGCACAGCATCGGGTAAGGCGTCCTTCTGCCAGTCCATGGGCGGGATGCTCCAGATGTCGGGGGAGGTGGTTGGCGAATTGATATCACTTTGATGTGAGTCTAGGAAGCTGTCCGCGGCCCGCAAGGTCTTGCGGCCATTTCCGACAAACTGGTTAATACGAAACGACGTACGGTAGTGCCAGATTCTGCTTTGATATTCTCCAGACTCTGAAGGAAGTGCGGTGTTTCGAAATTGACACTTTTTTGACTAATTGCCCGCTAGAGTTGCGCCGCCGGCCGGCAGCATCGGCCATCCCATTTCCTATCCGACTATCGATGTAAGGAGTGCGCTCGATGTCCGAGGGCAAGCGCCGCCTCTTCCCCCAGGTCAGCTCTGCAAGGCTGGTCCTGCTGTTCTCGCTGGCACTGGTGCTGTTCTACAACTTCGCCACCTGGCGGGCCCTGAACAGCCTGGTGCCCATGGAGGGCCTCTGGGGCGTGGCGTTCTTCGCCTCGTTCGCCTTGTTCCTCTGGGCCGCCTTCACGTTGTTGCTGACCCTGGTGTCCTTCCGTCCTTTGCTCAAGCCGGCGTTGACCCTGGTGGCGCTGGTTTCGGCGGCGGCGGCGTACTTCATGAACTCCTACGGTGTCGTGATCGATACCGTGATGGTGCAGAACGTCATCGAGACCAACCCCGGCGAGGCCGCCGCGCTGTTCAGCGCGCGCATGGTCGGCTACCTGCTTCTGCTGGGCGTGCTGCCGGCGGTGATCATCTGGTTGACGCCCGTCCACTACAGCCCGTTCTTCCGCGGGCTGCTGAACAAGGTGCTGGTCATCCTCGGTTGCCTGGTGGTGGTCGCCGTCTGCGTCGGTTCGTTCTATTCCACCTACGCGCCGGTGTTCCGCCAGGAAGAGAAGCTGACCCACTTCATCAACCCGACCAACTACATCTATGCGGTGAGCAAGTTCACCAAGCAGCGCCTGGGCATCAAGGAACATCTGGTGGTGCAGCCCATCGGCGAGGACGCGGTAATGCCGCGCAAGGTGAATGCCGACGGCAAGAAGTCGCTGATGATCTTCGTGGTCGGCGAAACCGCCCGTGCGGACCATTTCTCCCTCAATGGCTACGCGCGCGAGACCAACCCGGAGCTTGCGAAGCTCGATATCCTCAACTTCACCAACGTCAGTTCCTGCGGCACGTCCACGGCGGTTTCCGTGCCCTGCATGTTCTCGAAGTTCCCCCGCGAGGACTACAGCGACAAGAAGGGCAAGACCAACCAGGGGCTGCTCGACATCCTCCAGCGGGTCGGCGTGTCGGTGCTCTGGCTGGACAACAACAGCGATTGCAAGGGCACCTGCCTGCGCGTGCCCAGCCGCGATATCTCGAAGGATCAGCCGGGCCCGTTCTGCGACGGCAATCGTTGCCTTGACGAAGCCATGCTGCAGGACCTGCAGGCCTACATAGATGGCCTGAAGGACAACGCGATCATCGTCCTGCACGCCGATGGCAGCCATGGTCCGGAGTATTACGATCGTTATCCGAAGTCCATGGAGCGCTTTACCCCGGTCTGCCATACCAACCAATTGGGCAGCTGCAGCAAGGAAGAGCTGGTGAACGTCTACGACAACACCATCCTCTACACCGATTACTTCCTCTCCAAGGTCGTGGAGCTGCTCAAGCACAACGAGGGACGCTTCGATACGTCGATGCTTTACGTCTCCGACCACGGTGAGTCGCTGGGTGAGAACGGTGTGTATCTGCACGCCGCGCCCTATGCCATCGCGCCCAAGGCGCAGACCCACGTGCCCATGGTGATGTGGTTCGGCGACGGCGCCCTGGGTGGCATGGGCGTAGATCGCGGCTGCCTGGAGAAGAAAGCCGGCGGCGACGAGCTGAGCCATGACAACCTGTTCCATTCGGTGCTCGGGCTTTACGGTGTGCAGACCAGCCTGTACCAGCCGGACCTGGACATCTTCCACTCCTGCAAACGTGCCATGACCGCTTCGCAATGACTGAAGGGCCGACCTGAACGGCGGCCATGAAAAAGGCCCTCGCAGGGCCTTTTGTTTTCCGGGAGCTGTTACTTCTCGCGAACCAGCAAAACCGGACGGTTGCTGACGCGCAGCAGGCCTTCGGCCACGCTGCCCAGCATCAGGCGACGTACGCCACGGCGGCCGTGGGTGCCCATCACGATGACATCGGCCTTGGAGGCTTCGGCCTCGATCTCGATGCGCTCGGCAATTTCCTCGCTGGCGCGCTCCTGGCAAACCCGCTCGAAGCTGGTTTTCACCGGGAACTCGGCGATCTTCTCCTTCGCCTTGCCGAGGATGTCATCGGCGGCCTTCAGCGCGGCTTCGCGCAGCGGCTCCGGGTTGTAGTACACGGCGTAGTCGGGCAAATGGCGCAGCGGGCTGTCGACGATGGTGATGACGCGCAGCTCGCCGCCGCTCAGCTGAGCCAGCTTGGCCGCCTCGACCAGGGCTCGGTCGGAAACCGGGCTGCCGTCCACCGCTACCAGAATGCGCTCGTACATGATGTGTTCCCTCAATGAGTGGCTTGGTAGGGAAACTCTATCCCCCCATGGGCGAGAATCCCTTGCGCAGCGTCAATGGTAGTCGGTGTGCCTGAATATGCCGGGAATAGAGCGGGTTGTTTCGCTGATCGTGGGGCTCGCCATTGCGTAGGAACGGTGCCCATGAAAAAAGCCGCCAACGGGTGCCCGGTGGCGGCTTCTTCATTTCGGCGTTGCCGCGATCAGCCGGCGACCAGCACGCGGATCGCCTCCAGGCGCAGCGAGGCCTTGTCCAGCATCGCCAGGCTGTCGTCACGCTGCTTGCGCAGGGCATCCAGCTCGCTGTCACGCACGCTGGGGTTGACGGCCTTGAGCGCGGTCAGGCGCGCCAGCTCTTCGTCCAGGGTCGCTTTCAACTGCTGGCGAGCCAGCTCCACGCGCTCGGCATGGCGCGGGGTGATCTTGGTCTCGGCCACGGAGAATTGCTTCGCCAGCACGTCGCGCTGGGCCTGCACGAACTTGTTGGCGCTGGCGCGCGGCACGCTTTCCAGCTGATCGTTCAGGGTGTCGAAGGACACGCGCGAGGACAGGTCGTTGCCGTTGGCGTCCATCAGGCAGCGCAGCGCCACTGGCGGCAGGAAGCGGCCGAGCTGCAGCTTGCGCGGTGCCACGGCCTCGCTGACGAACAGCAGTTCCAGCAGCACGGTACCGGGCTTGAGTGCCTTGTTCTTGATCAGCGCCACCGAGGTATTGCCCAGCGAGCCGGACAGCACCAGGTCCATGCCGCCCTGCACCATGGGGTGTTCCCAGGTGAGGAACTGCATGTCTTCGCGAGCCAGCGCCTGGCCGCGGTCGTAGGTGACGGTCACGCCTTCGTCGTCGCCCAGCGGGAAGCTGGCGTCGAGCATCTTCTCGCTAGGGCGCAGGATCAGGGCGTTCTCGGAATGGTCCTCGCTGTCGATGCCATAGGTGTCGAACAGGCGCTCCATGTAGATCGGCAGGGCGAACTGGTCATCCTGTTCCTCGATCTCCGCCACCAGCGCCTCGCCTTCGCCGGCGCCGCCGGAGTTGAGCTCCAGCAGGCGGTCGCGGCCGTTGTGCATCTCGGCTTCCAGCGCCTCGCGGGCAGCGGTGCCTTCGGCCAGCAGGGCCTCGAAGGCGTCGTCGTCGCCGCCGTCCAGCAGTTCCACCAGGCGCGGGCCGAAGCGGTGCTGCAGGGCGTTGCCGGTGGGGCAGGTGTTGAGGAAGGCGTTCAGCGCCTGGTGGTACCACTGGAACAGGCGTTCCTGCGGGCTGTTTTCCAGGTGCGGGACGTGGATCTGGATGGTGTGCTTCTGGCCGATCCGGTCCAGGCGGCCGATGCGCTGTTCCAGCTGGTCCGGGTGGGCCGGCAGGTCGAACAGCACGAGGTGATGGGCGAACTGGAAGTTGCGGCCTTCGCTGCCGATTTCCGAGCAGACCAGCACCTGGGCGCCGAACTCTTCATCGGCGAAGTAGGCGGCGGCGCGGTCGCGTTCGAGGATGCTCATGCCTTCGTGGAACACGGTGGCCGGGATGCCGGACTTCAGGCGCAGGGCGTCGCCCAGGTCCATGGCGGTCTCGGCATGGGCGCAGATCACCAGCACCTTGTACTGCTTGAGCATCTTCAGGGTGTCGATCAGCCACTCGACGCGCGGGTCGAAGCGCCACCAGCGGTTGTTCTCGTCGCCGTCGTCGGCCTGGGCCTGGAAGCTGACTTCCGGGTAGAGGTCCGGGTGCTCGCCCAGCGGCAGCTCCATGTACTCGATCGGGTTGGCCAGTACGTAAGGATGCAGTTGGCGTTCCGGGAAGCCCTGCACGGCGGCGCGGGTATTACGGAACAGCACGCGGCCGGTGCCGTGGCGGTCGAGCAGCTCGCGTACCAGGCGGGCGCGGGCCTCTTCATTGCCGGCCTCGACGCTGGCCAGCAGCTCGTCGCCCTCGCTGCCGAGGAAGCCGTGGATGGCCTGGCGCGCGGTAGGGGAGAGGGTGCCCTGGTCGACAAGCTCCTGTACCGCTTCGGCAACCGGGCGGTACTGACTGCTTTCGGTGCGGAAGGCTTCCAGGTCGTGGAAGCGGTCCGGATCGAGCAGGCGCAGACGGGCGAAGTGGCTATCCAGGCCGAGCTGTTCCGGGGTCGCGGTGAGCAGCAGCACGCCAGGGATGACCTGGGAGAGTTGCTCGACCAACTGGTATTCCGGGCTGGCCTGTTCCGGGTGCCACACGAGGTGGTGGGCCTCGTCGACCACCAGCAGGTCCCATTCGGCAGCGAACAGCGCGTCCTGGGCCTTCTCGTCCTCGCGCAGCCATTCCAGCGCCACCAGGGCCAACTGGGTGTCCTCGAAGGGATTGCTGGCATCGCTCTCGACGAAGCGCTCGCGGTCGAACAGCGCGACTTCCAGGTTGAAGCGCCGGCGCATTTCCACCAGCCACTGGTGCTGCAGGTTTTCCGGTACCAGGATCAGTACGCGGCTGGCGCGGCCGGAGAGCAGCTGGCGGTGGATCACCAGGCCCGCTTCGATGGTCTTGCCCAGGCCCACTTCGTCGGCCAGCAGGACGCGCGGCGCCATGCGGTCGGCGACTTCGCGGGCGATGTGCAGCTGGTGCGCGATGGGTTGCGCACGGGCGCCGCCCAGGCCCCACAGCGAGGACTGCAGCAGGCGGGTGCGGTGTTCCAGGGTGTGGTAGCGCAGGCCGAACCAGGACATCGGGTCGATCTGCCCGGCGAACAGGCGGTCGCTGGCCAGGCGGAACTGGATGAAGTTCGACAGCTGGGTTTCCGGGACGGTGTGCGGCTCGTTCTGCGCGGTGATGCCGTGGTAGATCAGCAGGCCGTCGATCTCGTCCACTTCGCGGACGGTCATCTTCCAGCCTTCGAAGTGGGTGATCTGATCGCCCGGGGCGAAGCGCACGCGGGTCAGCGGCGCATTGCGCTCGGCGTACTGGCGGGTATCACCGGTGGCCGGATAGAGCACCGTGAGCATGCGGCCATCCAGCGCCAGGATGGTCCCCAGGCCGAGTTCCGCTTCACTGTCACTGATCCAGCGTTGACCGGGTTGATACTGCGCCATGGACACCTCCCAAAAAAAGCCGGCTATGGTACCGGAACGCGCAGCGTTCAGCGATGGCCGTCGGCGCCTCCGGTCGTCCGAAATGTCGCTACGGCCGCCGGCAGGTGCCGGATTTCACGGCAGATTCATCGCGAATCGAACAAAGTGTAGCGAGGCGGGCTCAAGTCTCTAGCGCTGCCGCCGATAGCCTGACAAGAGGACTTCCCACCGAGCTTCGGCGCAGGAGCATCCCGATGCTGCCACTTGTACCGACCCATTTTGCCCCCGTCACTGCCCAGCAGGACCTGCCCAGGCCGCGACCGGATGTCGCCCCGGTGACGCCACCTGCGCCCAGCGCGGGCAACGCTGGTGTGGAGCTGGAGCGCCGTCCGGACGAACAGGCGCTCAAGGACGAGTACCAGCGCCGACGCAAGCGTCGCGAGCAGACCGACGGCACGCCCGAGGGCGAGGCGCTGGAGGAGCTGGAAGAAGTCGAGGAACTGGGTGAAGGCGTGCAGGCCGCGCCGCGCAAGGGACTGTGGATCGATGTCGAGGTCTGACTTCCCGGGGTAGTAGACTCTGTCCATCGCTAAATGCCCGAGCCTTGCATGCTGTTCGACGACGCCCCCATCCTGCTGCCCGATGCAGAGCTGCGCCTGATTCCCGACTGGTGCCCGCCGCCGCGTGCCGCCCGTTGGCTGGCGCAGTTGCTGGCCGAGACGCCCTGGGAGCAACCGCTCGTCCGTCTGCACGGCCGCGACTACCCGGTGCCGCGCCTGGTCAATTGGTACGGCGATCCCGAGGCCTTCTATACCTATTCCGGCCTGACCCACGCGCCGCTGCCCTGGACGCCGCTACTGGCGGAGATTCGTGCCGCGGTGGAGGCGGCGGCCGGGCAGCGCTTCAATGGCGTGCTGCTCAACTACTACCGCGACGGCCAGGATTCCATGGGCTGGCACAGCGATGACGAGCCGGAGCTCGGGCGCAATCCGGTGGTGGCCTCGCTGAACCTGGGCGGGACCCGGCGCTTCGATTTGCGGCGCAAGGGGCGAAACACAATCGAACATTCCATGGAGCTTTCCGGCGGTTCGCTGCTGGTCATGTCCGGCGCGACGCAGCATTATTGGCAGCATCAGGTCGCCAAGACGCGCCGTCCGGTCGCGCCGCGCCTGAATCTGACTTTCCGCCTGGTGCATGCCCTGCCATGAGCAACGACGACAAGCTGATCGACTTCACCGCCGAGCGCGACAAGCGCATCCACGACGTGCACGAAAAGCGCCTGCAGGATGTGCGCAAGGCCTTCGAGCAGGCACTGCCGCTGGGCAAGTCGCGCAAGAAGGGCAAGAGCAAGCCGAAGAAGCGCTGAGCTTCTTCGCCTCCAATCCCCCGCTTCACCCGCAAACCCCCGCCCTGCGCGGCTTCCCGCCGCACCCCGTCCCCTCCGAAACTTGACCTGCGTCAGTGCTCCGGGCCTCCCCGGAAAGCGCCTTGTCGTCCATTGATCCAGGTCAATTTGCACCGCCAGGCCGCCGGTAATCTGCACACATCCCCAGACGATGTAGGCAACAGGAGGCCAGCATCATGTTCATCGACGAAGTGGTTCTCGCAGGCATCCTTACCGTCGGACTGATGGTTGTTTTCTTCGGCGGGGTTGGAATTTTCATCTGGAAGGACAGCCACAAGAAGAGCTGATCCTTACAGATTCACAGAGCACGCAAGGCACTTCGGGCGACTTAGGTCGCCCGTTTTTTTTGCCCTGACGAAAGTGGGGATGACATATTGTTAGCTTGCTAATAATATGATCAGCAACGATTCCATCATCCTCTTTGCCGGCTATCTTTAAGCGATAGACCCGGACCCTTTCGAGAGACCGCGTGCGACCTACGCTGCAGGCATTCCTCGCGCCGGATACGCTGGCGCTGAAATTCGCAATCAAGACCCTCCTGGCCGGTGGTCTGGCGCTCTGGTGCGCCTTCCGCTTTGACCTTGAGCAGCCGCAGTGGGCGCTGATGACCGTGTTCATCGTTTCCCAGCCGCTGTCGGGCATGGTGGTGGCCAAAGGGCTTTTCCGCCTGATCGGTACCGTGGTCGGTACCGTCATGTCGGTGGTGATGATCGCGCTATTCGCCCAGACGCCCTGGCTGTTCCTGCTGGCCATCTCGCTCTGGCTAGGGCTCTGCACGGCTGCGTCGACGAGCCTGCGCAACCACGTTTCCTACGCCTTCGTGTTATCGGGCTACACCGTGGCGATCATCGGCCTGCCGGCGATCAACCATCCGCTGGACGTGTTCGACCAGGCCGTGGCGCGCAGCACGGAAATCTGCCTGGGGATCCTCTGCGCCTCGGCCATCAGCGCCATCCTCTGGCCCCGTCGCGTCGAGGCCAACCTGGACAAGCAGGCCCAGTCCACCTGGCTTACCGGCATGCAGGCCGCGCGCAGCGAGATCGATGCCGACGCTCGGCAGATCAAGGGACTGCTGCAGGCGCTGGGCAAGATTGTCGAAGTCGACGTGCAGCGCGACCATGCCTGGTTCGAGGGCTATCGCGGACGCATGCGCTCACGCGCGCTGCGGATTCTTTCCCGTGACTTGCTTAGCCTGCTGCGCACCGCGCGCGGTGTAGCGCGCCAGCGCAGCGTGCTGGACGCGGAAGACCGTGCCCGCCTGCAGCCCTGGTTCGAGGAGCTGCGTGCCGCGCTGGAAAATCCCCAGGTCGATGTGATGCATGGGTTGCAGGAGCGCCTGCAGAAGGCCGGCACCGACGACAGCTATTCCAACGACCTGCGCTACTGCCTGACCCGTTGTGCCTTGTTGCTGCGCAAGGCGGTGGATTCGGAACGGACCATGCGTGCGGTAGCCGACGGTCGGGTGGACGATGTTGCCACCGGTACCCTGTCCTGGCACCGCGATGGGCTGATGGCGCTGTTCTACGGCCTGCGCAGTGCGCTGGCGTTACTCGGCATGTCGGCCTTCTGGATGGCCACGGCCTGGCCGGCGGCCACCGGCGGCATGCTGCTGGCGGCGGTGATCTGCAGCCTGTTCGCAAACCGCGACAATGCCGTCACCATCGGCCTGGGTTTCCTGCGAGGCATTCTCTACGCGATCCCGGCGGCTGCCGTCGTAAGTCAATGGCTGCTGCCGCAGTGGAACGGCTTCCCGCTGCTTTGCCTGGCACTGGGCGTGCCGCTGTTCTTCGCCTTGCTGGGCATGGCCACGCCAGCGCTGGCGGGCACGGCGACGTCCTTTTCGATCCACTTCATCACGCTCGTAGCGCCCAGCAACGTGATGAAGTACGACCTGGCCAACCTGCTTAATTCGGCCCAGGGCATCGTCATCGGCGTGGGCTTTGCGGTGCTGGTGTTCCGCTTGCTGACCTTGCCGGCGGACTGGCTCAACCGCCGGTTGATCCAGGCCACCTGCGAAGATCTCGGACGCCTGACTCGGCGGCCGCTGGCCGAAGCCGAGAACTGGTTTGGCGGGCGCATGGCCGACCGCCTGATCCGTCTGGCGCGGCACTACACTCTGTTGCCCAAGGAAGAGCAGCGGCGTTGGCAGGACGGCCTGTTCGCCCTTGACCTGGGCAATGAGCTGATCCACATGCGAGCCTGCCTCAACGGCGCCCAGGGGCAGTTGCGCAAGCGTCGTGATCAGTTCCTCGGTGCACTGGGCAGCGTGCTGGAAAAGGGCCCTGGTGCGGGCCGCGAGCCGCGCCTGGAAAGCCTGTGCCCGCCGCTGGAGGAAGCCCTCGCGCATGATCTGCAGGGTGACGACGAATCCAACCGCCTGGCCCGTGCCGCGCTGGCGCAATTACGCCATACCTGGCGCCAGTGGTGCCGTCTGGAGGACGCCAATGGGACTGCATGAGTTCGGCTGGGGTGGCGTGTTTCTGAGTCCGCTGTTCATTTACGCGGTGCTGGCCCTGGGCCTGACCGTGGTTTTGCGCCTGCTGCTGCAGGCCACCCCCTTCGGACGCTGGATCTGGCACGAGGCGCTGTTCGACTGCGCGTTGTTCGTGCTGATTCTCTGCGCCATTACCTGGGCGCTCAGCGCTGCGCCCTGAGAGGAGAAGTTTGTATGCGCGGAACCTTTCGCGTAGCGGTCACCGTCATCCTGGTCATTGCCGCTGTCATGGCCGGCACCTGGCTATGGCGCTACTACATGCTGTCGCCCTGGACCCGCGATGCGCGCGTGCGCGCCGATGTGGTGGTGATCGCCCCGGACGTATCCGGCTGGGTCACCGACCTCGCCGTGCAGGACAATCAGCAGGTCAAGGCCGGTGACCTGATCATGCGCATCGACCACGAGCGCTATGCCGCCAACCTGGAGCAGGCCAAGGCCGTCGCCGAGACGCGCCAGCAGCAATATCGACTGCGCCTGAGCGAAGCCTCGCGGCGCAACAAGCTGGGCATCGCCGCCATCAGTGCCGAGGACAAGGAGACCGCGCAGATCAACGCCGCCATTGCCAAGAGCGAGTTCGACGAGGCCCAGGCCCAGGTCCGGCTGGCGCAGCTCAACCTGACCCGCAGCGAAATGCGCGCCCCGCGCGACGGCCAGGTCACCAACCTGCGCCTGGCCCAGGGCAACTATGCCCAGGCTGGCCAGCCGGTGATGGCGCTGGTGGACCAGAAGTCCTTCTACGTCACCGCCTACTTCGAAGAAACCAAGCTGCCCGGCATCCGTGTCGGCCAGCCGGCGCAGGTGGTGTTGATGAGTGGCGACATCGCCATCGACGGCACGGTGGAAAGCATCAGCAGCGGCATCACCGACCGCAACGCGATCCCCGACAGCCAGTTGCTGGCCAACGTCGAGCCGACTTTCAACTGGGTGCGCCTGGCCCAGCGCATCCCGGTGCGCATCCGCCTGGGCACGGTACCCGAAGGCGTACACCTGAGCGCCGGGATGACCGCCAGCGTCACCGTGAAGGAGCGCTGAGCCCCAGCGCATGCGGTTCGCGCCCGAGCCAGCAGGAAAGTGCCGCGCACAGCACCGACGCGCTTACCAGGCTGACGCCGACCCAGGGCGTCCAGACGATGCCGGCCAGGCTGATCACCGCGCCGCCCAGCGCCGCGCCGAGGGCAACGCCCAGGTGCATGGCCGAGGTGTTCAGCGCCACGCCGGCGCTGCCGCTGGCGGGGTCGCTGGCGAGCAGGTAGCTCTGCACCGCTGGCGAAATCATCCAGCTGATGGTGCTCCAGACCATCAGCGCGCCGAGCAGCAGCCACGGATGTCCGAGGCTCAGCGGGATCGCCGTCATCGCCAGGGCGAACAGCACCGGCACCACGATCAGCGCGCGGCGCTGGCCGAGCCGGTCGCTCAGCCAGCCACCCAGATAACCGCCGCCGATGGCCGCCAGGCCGATCAGTAACAGGGTCAGCGCAATGCTCTGGCTGTCAGTGATCCCGGCGACCTGCTGGAACCAGGGCGTGATGTAGGCGAACAGGGTGAAGTGACCGCCCAACAGAAGAATCGACACCAGTTGTGCGAGATTCAGCGCCGGACTGCGCAACTGGCGCCTGTACGCTGCGCCATTGGCCGGGCTCTCCAGCGTGCGGCGGGGCAGGGCGAGCAGCAGCAGGGCGGCCAGTGGCAGCGAGTAAAGGGCGATGGCGGCGAAGATCCAGCGCCAGCCGAAACAGTCGTTGACCAGTACGCCGGCTGGTACGCCGAACACCAGCGAGCCGCTGATGCCCATGAAGATCAGGCCAATGGCGCGCCCGCGCTGGCCCGGCGGCGCCAGCTCCACCGCCAGCAGGCTGGCCTGCATGATCAGCAACCCACAGCACGCGGCCATGCCGATGCGCATCAGCAGCAGTGAGGCGTAGTCGGGACTCAGCGCGGCGCCAGCATTGAACGCGGCAAACACCAGCAGGGTGATGAACAGCAGCCGCCGGCAATCGGCGCCACGGGTCAGCCAGCCGAGCAACGGCGCGGCGATGGCGAAACTCAGGGAAAACAGGCTGGTGAGCTGGCCGGCGAGGCTGAGCGAGACATTCAGGTCGTCGGCGAGAGAGGGCAGGATGCCGGTGAGGATGGCCTCGGCGAGGCCGGCGGCGAAGGTGCAAAGGGACAGCAATAGCAGTCGAAGGTCCATGGCGGCTCCGATTCCCGGTGAGGGGTTTCGGGCACGAAGCCTTCGGTTATCCCGGATGGATGTGAGGTGACGGGGGCAGGGTAGTCGAGGGGAAAACTGTATACAAGTTTCCGGGGCCGGATGGCCGGCCCCGGAATTTGCATCAGCCGATGGTGATCGGCGGCAGGGCGGGCAGTTCGATGTCGAGTTTCTCGGTCGGCGCCATCACTTCGGCCTCGCCTTTCACCACGGCCTTGCCGTCCTGGTTGAGCACCACGGTGCCGATGCGCACGCGGTTCTTCGGCAGCTTTTCCAGCACTTCCAGTTCCACCGTCAGTTCGTCACCGAGCTTCACCGGGCGGGTGAAGGTCAGGTTCTGGCCGAGGTAGATGGTGCCCGGGCCGGGCAGGGTGGTGGCGATTGCCGCGCTGATCAGCGCGCCGGTGAGCATGCCGTGGGCGATGCGCTCCTTGAACTGGGTGGTGGCGGCGTAGTCGGCGTCCAGGTGCACCGGGTTGCGGTCGCCGGAGACCTCGGCGAACAGCTGGATGTCGCGTTCGCCGACGCTGCGCTTGAAGTTGGCCTTCTGGCCGACTTCGAGTTCTTCATAGGGGACGTTCTGCACGGAAGTCATAGGGGCTCCTCGGATTTCTCGACCTGCGGGACCGGGCACTGCACGCCCAGCCAGTCGATCAGGTTGTGGATGACCTCGTCGCGGTTGCTCTCGTTGAACAACTCGTGGCGAGCGTCGGGATAAATCTTCAGTTGGACGTCACGAACCCCGGCGCGGGTCATCGCCTGGGCGAGATCGCGCAGGCGCTTGCCCTGGCTGACCGGGTCGCGTTCGCCGCCGATCACCAGCACGGGCAGGTCGTTGCGGATGCGCGAGAGATGTTCCACCGGCGTTATATCCGCCAGGCCGCCGAGCAGGTCCACCCACAGTTGGTTGCTGCAGCGGAAGCCGCAGAGCGGGTCGGCGACATACTTGTCGACTTCGACGGGGTCGCGGCTGAGCCAGTCGAAGGCTGTACGGTTTGGCTTGAAGGCCTTGTTGAACGAGCCGAAGGACAGCAAGTCGATCAGCGCGCTTTGCCCCAGCGGGCCCTGGCGCCAGCGTTCGAAGCGGGCGATGGCGCGAGCGCTTTTGTACAGCGCGACCGGCTGGTAATTGGAGCCGGACAGCACCGCCGCATTCACACTGGCGCTGTGTTGCAGCAGGTAGGCGCTGCCAATGTAGCTGCCCATGCTATGGCCGAGCAGGATGATCGGCAGGTCAGGGTGTTCCTCGCGCACATGCTGGTTGAGCGTGTGCAGGTCGCCGATCACCTTGCCCCAGCCGCCGCGGTCGGCGTAATGGCCCAGCTCGCCGTTCTCGGCGGTGCGGCCGTGGCCGCGCTGGTCGATGGCATAGAGGTGATAGCCGGCGGCGTTCAGCGCCAGGGCCAGGCGCTCGTAGCGGCCGGCATGCTCGGCCATGCCATGGGACAGCATCAGGGCCCCGCGGGACGGGCCTTCCGGCGCCCAGTGGCGGGTATAGAGCGGTGTCTCGTCGCTGGCAGCGAGCCAGTAGGCGGCGTAGGGCATGGGGTCCATCCTGGTTCTTGTTCGTCGATTCTTATTGGAATGGGGCCATGGAGCGGGCCAGACGGGGCGATTCTGCCACGCCGGGACATCTTCTGTATGGATTGCGGATAGCTCCCGGCCATTGTCGTGCAAGTCCCGTCCCAGGCGGCCGCCGGCTCTATCCCGCGCTGAGCGGGGATGGTGGAGCAAGATTCACGCAGTCTATGACGCCGCCTGGAGTCTTTGCGATGACCAAAGGAACTGCTAGCTTCCGTCGAATGACCGCAATGACGGTTCGGTTTCGCTCAGGTACGAGGACAAGAATAAATGCAACCTGATTTCTGGAACGACAAACGCCCGGCCGGCGTGCCCAGCGACATTGACCTGACCGCCTACAAGTCGGTGGTGGAAGTCTTCGAACGCTCCTGCAAGAAGTTCGCCGACCGCCCGGCCTTCAGCAACATGGGCGTGACCCTGACCTACGCCGAGCTGGATCGCCTGTCCGCCGCCTTCGGCGCGTACCTGCAGAAGCACACCGACCTCAAGCCCGGCGACCGTATCGCCGTGCAGATGCCGAACATCCTGCAATACCCCATCGCCGTGTTCGGCGCCCTGCGCGCCGGCCTCATCGTGGTCAACACCAACCCGCTCTACACCGCCCGCGAGATGCGCCACCAGTTCAAGGATTCCGGCGCCCGCGCGCTGGTCTACGTGAACCTGTTCGGCAAGCTGGTGCAGGAAGTGCTGCCCGACACCAGCATCGAGTACCTGATCGAAGCGCAGATGGGCGACCTGCAGCCGGCGCTCAAGGGCCTGCTGGTCAACACCGTGGTCAAGCACGTGAAGAAGATGGTGCCGGAGTACAACCTGCCCCAGGCCGTTTCCTTCAAGGCAGCGCTGCGTCAGGGCCGCAGCCATGGGCTGCAGCCGGTCAAGGTCGGTCTGGAAGACATCGCGGTGCTGCAGTACACCGGCGGCACCACCGGCGTGGCCAAGGGCGCCATGCTCACCCACGGCAACCTGGTGGCGAACATGCAGCAGGTGCATGCCTGTCTGCAGCAATACGGGCCGGACGGCAAGCCGCTGATGCAGGTCGGCAACGAGGTGATGATCGCGCCGCTGCCGCTGTATCACATCTATGCCTTCACCGCGAACTGCATGTGCATGATGGTCAATGGCAACCACAACGTGCTGATCACCAATCCGCGCGATATCCCCGGCTTCATCAAGGAACTGAAGAAGTGGCGCTTCTCCGCGCTGCTGGGTCTGAACACCCTGTTCGTCGCCCTGATGGACCGCCCCGAATTCAAGGAGCTGGACTTCTCCAACCTGAAGGTCACCAACTCCGGCGGCACCGCGCTGGTCACCGCCACCGCCGAGCGCTGGAAAGCCATGACCGGCTGCACCGTGGTCGAAGGCTACGGCCTCACCGAGACGTCCCCGGTGGTCAGCACCAACCCCTACGGCGACCAGGCGCGCCTCGGCACAGTCGGCATCCCGGTGCCGGGCACCGCGCTGAAGGTGATCGACGACGACGGCAACGACGTCGGCCTGGGCGAGCGTGGTGAGCTGTGCGTGAAGGGCCCGCAGGTAATGAAGGGTTACTGGCAGCGCGAAGAAGCCACCGCCGAGGTGCTGGACGCCGACGGCTGGCTGCGCACCGGCGACATCGCGGTGATCGACCCGGACGGCTTCACCCGCATCGTCGACCGCAAGAAGGACCTGATCATCGTCTCCGGCTTCAACGTCTACCCCAACGAGATCGAGGACGTGGTCATGGCCCACCCGAAAGTCGCCAACTGCGCGGCCGTCGGCGTGCCGGACGAGAAATCCGGCGAGGCGGTGAAGCTGTTCGTCGTCGCCCGCGAAGGCGGCGTGACCGTCGAGGAACTCAAGGCCTACTGCAAGGAAAACTTCACCGGCTACAAGGTGCCCAAGCACATCGTGCTCAAGGACGCTCTGCCGATGACGCCGGTGGGCAAGATCCTGCGCCGCGAGCTGCGCGAAACCGCCTGAGGCGAGCGTGAATGAAAAGGGGGGGCTGATCCTGAATCAGCCCCCCCCTTTTTTATGGCGTATTGTCGACGCGAGTGGGTCAACCACCACAGCCGCCGCTGCCGCACTGGCAGCAGCCGTCTTTCTTGCGCAGGATCTCGTAGAGATCGTCCTTGAGCTGCAGCTTCTGCTTCTTCAGTGTCTCTATGGTGTCATGGCTGGCGGGAGTGATCCCCGCTTCCATGTTCTTGATCTGCTGGTCGAGGTCGTTGTGGCTGTGGAAGAGCTTGGCGAAATGCGGGTCTTCGGTTTTCAGACGGGTAATCTTTTCGCGGAATTCGGGAAACATGAGGGTTCTCCAGGAGAGTGCATAAGCACTGTGCGGGAACCTTAATGGTCCGGTGTTGAGGTAGATCATTGAAGGCAGCGTACCCGGGCGCGCCGCCTGAGACGCTGTTCACAGCAGCCGCCGGCGGCGAATCGCTTCAACCGCTTGAGCCATGCGAAACCGGCCTATCCGAAACTGCGATTTCAACCTTCCGAGCGGGACCTGGCCTGAACACCGGTCCCCGTTCTTTTTTCCGGTTTCATTTCCCTGAAACTCACTTTGTCAGACAATCCAACAAGGCTGCGAGCCTTCTGGGACGGGCTTTTCCGACGAATGGGAGATTGGTGACCGGAAAGCCTGTCTTCGGTCATTTTTCTTACGGACAAGGCTGTGTTTGGTGCTGGTCGCTGTTTCCCAAAGCTGATAATCTCGGCCCGCTTTTCGCTCCCCGAGCCGGGGGAAAGCGACATAAACACAACAAAGAACCGCGAACGCGGTAAAGATGAGCTGTTGCTTAGGAGTGGGCTTCCATGACCGACAATTTCTGGAAGGACAAATACCCAGTGGGGATCGCTGCCGAGATCAACGCTGACCAGTACCCGAACATCCTCGCGGTACTCAAAGAATCCTGCCAACGTTTTGCAGACAAGCCTGCCTTCAGCAACCTGGGCAAGACCCTGACCTACGGCGAGATGTACAAGCTCTCCGGGGACTTCGCCGCCTACCTGCAGCAACACACCGACCTCAAGCCCGGCGACCGCATCGCCGTGCAACTGCCCAACGTGCTCCAGTATCCGATCGTGGTCTTCGGCGCCATGCGCGCGGGCCTTATCGTGGTCAACACCAACCCGCTGTATACCGCGCGGGAAATGGAGCACCAGTTCAACGACTCGGGCGCCAAGGCGCTGGTGTGCCTGGCGAACATGGCTCACCTGGCCGAGGAAGTGCTGCCCAAGACCGGCATCCGCAACGTCATCGTCACCGAAGTGGGTGACATGCTGCCGCCGCTCAAGCGCTTCATCGTCAACTTCGTGGTCCGCAACATCAAGAAGATGGTGCCGGCCTACAGCATCCCCAACGCGCAGAAGCTCATCGACGTCCTGGCCAAGGGCCGCGGCAAGGCGGTGGCGGAAGTCTCGCCCAAGGGCGACGATGTAGCGGTGCTGCAGTACACCGGCGGCACCACCGGCGTGGCCAAGGGCGCGATGCTGACCCATCGCAACCTGGTCGCCAACATGCTGCAGTGCAAGGCACTGATGGGCGCCAACCTCAATGAAGGTTGCGAGATCCTCATCACGCCGCTGCCGCTGTATCACATCTACGCCTTCACCTTCCATTGCATGGCGATGATGCTCACCGGCAACCACAATATTCTGGTGACCAACCCGCGCGACCTGGCCAGCATGGTCAAGGAGCTGTCGCAGTGGAAGTTCACCGGCTTCGTCGGCCTGAACACCCTGTTCGTCGGCCTGTGCAACAACGAAGGCTTCCGCAAGCTGGACTTCTCCGCACTGAAGCTGACCCTCTCCGGCGGCATGGCCCTGCAGCAGGCTGCTGCCGAGCGCTGGAAGGACGTCACCGGCTGCGCCATCTGCGAAGGCTACGGCATGACCGAGACCAGCCCGGTGGTGTCGGTGAACCCGTTCCAGAACATCCAGATCGGCACCATCGGCATCCCGGTTCCGTCGACCCTCTGCAAGGTCATCAGCGATGACGGCCAGGACCTGCCACTGGGCGAGCGTGGCGAGCTGTGCGTCAAGGGCCCGCAGGTGATGAAGGGCTACTGGCAGCGCCAGGAAGCCACCGACGAGATCCTCGACAAGGATGGCTGGCTGCGTACCGGCGACATCGCGATCATCCAGGAAGACGGCTACATGCGTATCGTCGACCGCAAGAAGGACATGATCCTGGTGTCGGGCTTCAACGTGTACCCCAACGAGCTGGAAGACGTGCTCGCCACCCTGCCGGGCGTGCTGCAGTGCGCCGCGATCGGTATCCCGGACGAGAAGTCCGGCGAGGCGATCAAGGTCTTCGTGGTGTCCAAGCCGGGCGTCACCCTGACCAAGGAGCAAGTCATGCAGCACATGCACGACAACCTCACCGGTTACAAGCGTCCCAAGTCCGTGGAATTCCGCGACAGCCTGCCGACCACCAACGTTGGCAAGATCCTGCGCCGCGAATTGCGCGACGAAGAGCTCAAGAAAATCAGAGCCTGAGCCGATAGATAAGAAACCCGCCGCAAGGCGGGTTTTTTGATGGGGCAAGGAAGCCATGTCCCCTATCCGCCTGAGGTGAACGCCTTGAACACTGCCCTTCGTTTGCGCGCCAAGGTCCTGCTCCTGGCCATCGTGCCGATCCTCCTCCTCACCCTGCTGCTGTGCGCGATTTCCACCGTTGCCTTGAAGCAACTGGCGACCCAGCAGGAAGCGCAGATCCGCGAGAACCTTACCCAGGACCGCGAAGCCCAGCTGAAGAACTTCGTCGACGTGGCACTGGCCGCCGTCGGGCCTGTCTACCAGGCCGCTGCTCAGGGCGATGCCGCGGCGCGCGAACAGGGCATCGCCATCCTCAAGCGCCTCGAATACGGCAAGGGCGGCTACTTCTGGGGCTACGACACCCGCTCCATCCGCGTCTTCCAGGGCACCAGCGACGAACGCCTGGGCGAAGACTTCAGCGGCTATCGCGATCCCAACGGCGTCTACGCCATCCGCGAACTGGTGGCGGCGGGGCAGAGCGGCCAGCACTACGTGCGCTACAGCTTCACCCTGCCGGGCGGCAATGCCATCGTGCCGAAGATCGGCTACGCGCATTACCTGCCCAAGTGGAACCTGGTGTTCGGTACCTCCCTCAACCTCGACGACGTCGAGCGCGAAGTGAAGGAGGCCGGTGCCGCTTTCGATGCCAAGATCGACAACCTGCTGCTGCTCATGGGTGGCGGGGCGCTGGCGCTGCTGGTGGTGATCGGCCTGCTCGCCGGGCTGTTCAGCCGCGCCATCGTGCAGCCTATCGTGCAGGTCCGCGATAACCTCGACGACATGGCTGCCGGTGACGGCAACCTGACCCATCGCCTGAACCTGGGCCGCCATGACGAGCTGGGTGAACTGGCCGGCTCGTTCAACCGTTTCGTCGAGAAGATTCACGTACTGGTGCAGCAGGTCGCCGGCACCACGAACCAGCTGTCGGGTCTGGTGGGCGATGTGGCCCAGCAGGCGCAGCGCTCCGAACGCGCGATGGACGGGCAGCGCCACGAGACTGACCAGGTCGCCACCGCCATCAACGAAATGACCGCCGCTGCGCAGGAAGTGGCGCGCAGCGCACAACAGGCCGCCGACGCAGCGCAACAGACCGATCGCGAAGGCCAGGCCGCCAAGCGCGAAGTGGACCTGTGCGTCTCGCAGATCAACGACCTGGTGGGCGAGGTGCGCAGCAGCAGCGACTCCCTCGACACCCTGCGGCAGGACGTGCAGGGCATCGTCGGTGTGCTGGAAGTGATCCGTTCCATCGCCGAGCAGACCAACCTGCTGGCGCTCAACGCTGCCATCGAAGCGGCCCGCGCCGGCGAGGCCGGGCGTGGTTTCGCCGTGGTCGCCGACGAAGTCCGTGCCCTGGCCAGCCGCACCCAGCAGAGCACCGGGGAAATCCAGCAGATGATCGACCGCCTGCGCGGTACCACGGAAGGCTCGGTCAGTGCCATGCAGCGCGCCAGCGACATGGCCGAGCGCACCCGTGGCCAGGCCAACCAGGCCGGCCAGTCGCTGGACGCCATCGCCCAGCTGATCGGCACCATCAACTCGATGAACGCGCAGATCGCCAGCGCCGCCGAGGAGCAGACCGCGGTGGCCGAGGAGATCAACCGCAGCGTGCACCAGATCGCCGGCGGCGTGGAGAGCGTGGCGGACGACGCAGCCAAGGGCGCGCGCACGGCGACCGAGCTGAACGGCCTGGGCGAGCGCCTGCGCCAGCTCGTGGGGCAGTTCCGCATCTGAGCGGAGCCGCGCGCTGGCGGCATTGCATTGCTAGGGAATCGCAAGCGCCCATGGATGGGAGCTTGCGCTCCGATTCGGGGACGCCAGGCCAGTGGCGTATTCAACGGCGGTCCGAACAACCGGCTCCTTAGCCGATGGCACGTCTGCCCCCCAGATCGTTCACCGGCGCCTCCGCGCTGGAGACAGTCAACATTCCCCGCGGTACTTTCGGAAATCACCGATACCTCCATGGCAGCGCTGCTCGTAGCCTCGGCCGACGTTCCCACTGTCACGGAGTTCTAGCGCCATGCACCTCATCTGGACAATCTGTATCGGCTTCGTTGCGGGGCTTGTTGCGCGGTGGCTGGCACCCGGGAACAACTCCCTGGGCTTCTTCATCACCGCTGCCCTGGGTATTGCCGGCGCGCTGCTGGCGACCTTCGCGGGCCAGGCCTTGCACTTCTACCAACCCGACGAGTCCACGGGCTTCATTGGCGCGGTGATCGGCGCCGTAGCCCTGCTCGTCCTCTACCACCTGCTGTTCGCCAAAAAGAGCTGAGGAAATTCGCCATGAGTCTGATGGATTCGTTGTTGCAGCAAGTGGTCGGTGCCGTCGGTGGCAATCTGGACGAGCACCTTGAAAATGCGCCCACCGGCGCACTGGGGCAGAGCCTCACCGCCATGTTCCATTCCGATCAGACGCCGCCTTTCGCCAACACGGTGAGCCAGTTGTTCGGCCAGTCCAGCGATGTGCAGCGTGCGGGCATGCTGAATCAGTTGCTGGCCGCCGCTGGCCCGGCACTGCTCGCCCAGATGATGAGCGGCGGCCTGGGCAAGGTGCTGCAGCCGGGCGCGACGCAGCTGACGCCGGAACAGGCCGGACAGTTGAGCGCGTCGGAGGTGGAGGTGATGGCCGCCCAGGCGGAAAAGGCCAACCCCGGCGTAGTCGAAAGCATCGGCCACTTCTATGCCCAGCATCCCACGCTGATCAAGACCCTCGGCGGCGCGGCACTGGCCATTGCCCTGGCCAAGCTGCGCGAGCACCAGCAGGCCTGACTCCCGGCGGGGCGCGACGCCCTGCCAATACGGGCCGCAACGCATTCGGCGTGGCAGCCCTTGCCGGTCCTCTGCGACAATCCACGGATTGTCGCCATGACAGCCCATTTTCCGGGACCGGCCTCGCTCGTTTGCGCTGCGCCGCTTCCCGCGCATACGCCAGCGAAGCCGATGACCCCAGAAACCACGCCGACTCCCGAACAGCTCCTGCAGCGCATGGACCATGCGCTGATCCGCGACCGCCATCGCCTGCGCCGGCAGCTCCACGAACTGCGCAAGCACCCGGACGACGCCAAGCTCGCCCAGTGGGCCGAGCGTTTCCAGGCCTCCTGTGCCAAGGTCGAGGCGCGCCGTGCGAGCATTCCGAAGATTCGCTACGACGACAGCCTGCCCATCGCCGCCAAGCGCGACGAGATCAAGGCCGCGCTGGAAAAGAGCCAGGTGGTGGTGATCGCCGGCGAAACCGGTTCGGGCAAGACCACCCAGCTGCCGAAGATCTGCCTGGAGCTGGGCCGTGGCACCCATGGCCTGATCGGCCACACCCAGCCGCGCCGCCTGGCCGCGCGCAGTGTCGCGACCCGAGTCGCCGAGGAAATCGGCACGCCACTGGGCTCGCTGGTCGGCTACCAGGTGCGTTTCGAGGACCAGAGCGACGACAGCACGCTGATCAAGCTGATGACCGACGGCATTCTGCTGGCCGAGACCCAGCACGACCGCTACCTGGAACGCTACGACACGATCATCGTCGACGAAGCCCACGAACGCAGCCTGAACATCGACTTCCTGCTCGGCTTCCTGAAGACGCTGCTGCCGCGCCGTCCCGACCTGAAGCTGATCATCACCTCGGCGACCATCGACCTCGAACGCTTCTCCAAGCATTTCGGCGATGCACCCATCGTCGAGGTCTCGGGCCGCACTTACCCGGTGGACACCTGGTATCGACCGCTCGCCGCGGAAGTGGACGAGGACGGCGAGGCGCTGTTCGACGACCTGTCCGTGGACCAGGGCATCCTCCGCGCGCTGGACGAAATTGCCGCCCATGAGCGCGAAATCGGCAAGCGCCCCGGCGACGTGCTGGTGTTCCTCCCCGGCGAGCGCGAGATTCGCGACGCCGCCGACATGCTGCGCAAGGCCAACCTGCGCCACACCGAAGTGTTGCCGCTGTATGCGCGCCTGACGCCGGCCGAGCAGCAGAAGATTTTCGCGCCCATGCCGGGGCGCAAGATCGTGCTCGCTACCAACGTCGCCGAGACCTCGCTGACCGTGCCGGGCATCCGCTACGTGATCGACAGCGGCACGGCGCGCATCAGCCGCTACAGCTACCGCGCCAAGGTCCAGCGCCTGCCCATCGAAGCCGTCTCGCAAGCCAGCGCCAACCAGCGCAAGGGCCGTTGCGGCCGGGTCGAGCCGGGCATCTGCGTGCGCCTGTACAGCGAGGAAGACTTCAACGGTCGCCCGGCCTTCACCGATCCGGAAATCCTGCGCACCAACCTGGCGGCGGTGATCCTGCAGATGCTCCATCTGCGACTGGGCGACATCGAGGCCTTCCCCTTCATCGAGCCGCCGGATGGCAAGGCGATCAACGACGGCTTCACCCTGCTGCAGGAGCTCTCGGCAGTGAACCGCGAGGGCCAGCTCACACCGCTGGGCCGCCAGCTCGCGCGCCTGCCCATCGACCCGCGCCTGGGCCGCATGCTGCTGGAGGCCGCACAACTGGGCAGCCTGCCGGAAGTCCTCACCGTGGCCAGCGCGCTGTCGGTGCAGGACCCGCGCGAGCGGCCGATGGATCGCCAGCAGGCCGCCGACCAGGCCCACGCACAGTGGAAGGACCCGGACTCGGACTTCGCCGCCCTGATCAACCTCTGGCGCGGCTTCGAGGAGCAGCGCCAGGCGCTGGGCTCCAACCCGCTGCGCAACTGGTGCCGGAAGAACTTCCTGAACTACCTGCGCCTGCGCGAGTGGCGCGATGCGCACCGCCAGCTGACGTTGATCTGCCGCGAATTGCAGCTGCCTTTCGGCTCGAAGTCGGACGGTGCCCAGCGCAAGAACGAACCCGTCCGCGAGCAGGCCAAGCCGCACGACAACCGTGGCCGCCAGCCGGTCGCCAAGGCGGATGAGCCGAAGGCCCGCGACATCGACTACGCCGCCGTGCACAAGGCGATCCTCTCCGGCCTGCTCAGCCAGATCGGCCAGAAGGCGGAGGAGGGCGACTACCTCGGCGCGCGCCAGCGGCGCTTCTGGATTCATCCCTCCAGCGTCATCGGCCGCAAGAAGCCGCAGTGGATCATGGCCGCCGAGCTGGTGGAGACCACCAAGCTGTTCGCCCGCATGGTCGCCAAGATCGAGCCGGACTGGCTGGAACCGCTGGCCGGGCACCTGGTGAAGAAGAACTACCTGGAACCGCACTGGGAGAAACGCCGCGGCCAGGTAGTGGCCTACGAGCAGGTCACCCTGTATGGCCTGATCATCATCGGCCGCCGCGCCGTGCACTACGGCCCGATCGATGCGCCGGTGTCCCGCGAGATGTTCATCCGCGAGGCGCTGGTGCGCGGCGAGATCAACAGCCGCGCCAAGTGCCTGTCGGCCAACCGCCAGTTGCTGGAGAAGCTCGACGAGCTGGAAGCCAAGGCGCGCCGGCGCGACATCCTCGCCGACGAGGAAACCCTGTTCGCCTACTACGACGAACGATTGCCGGCGGATATCTACCAGTCTGCCAGCTTCGAGAAATGGTACGAGCGCGAGCACAAGGCAAAACCGGACCTGCTGATCATGCGCGAGGAAGATGTCCTCGCCCGCGATGCCAGTGAAGTCACTGCCGGTCTTTACCCGGATCGCCTGCAACTGGGTGAGTTGCAGTTGCCGCTCACCTACCATTTCGAGCCGGGCCACGTGCGGGACGGCGTGACCCTGCGCGTGCCGGCGCCACTGTTGCCGCAACTGCCTGCCGAACGCCTCGAATGGCTGGTGCCGGGCCTGCTGGAAGCCAAGTGCATCGAGCTGGTGCGCTGCCTGCCCAAGGCCATCCGCAAGAACTTCGTGCCGGTGCCGGACTTCGTCCGGGCGGCGCTGGGCAAGATGGTCTTCGCCGAGGGCGCGCTGTCCGAATCCCTCGGCCGCGAGCTGCAGCGCATGACCGGCAGCCGTGTGCCGGAAGAGGCCTGGGCGGAAGCCGAGACCCAGGTGGAAAGCCACCTGCGGATGAACATCGAAGTGGTCGACGCCCGTGGCAAGTTCCTTGGCGCAGGTCGTGATCTGGTGGAACTCACCGCGCGCTTCGCCGAGGCCAGCCAGGCCGCGCTGGCGATCCCGCAGGCCGACAAGCCGCAGAAACCGGTGGAAGCCAAGGGCTTCGCCGGGGTCGCGGAAAAGGTCCAGCAGAAGGTCGCCGGGCTGTCGATGACGGTCTATCCGGCGCTGGTGGAGGAGGCCGGCGTGGTCAAGGAAAACCGCTTCCCGACCCAGGCCGAGGCCGACTACCAGCACCGCCGCGCCCTGCAACGCCTGCTCCTGCAACAGCTCGCCGAGCCGGCCAAGTTCCTGCGCAGCAAGCTGCCGGGGCAGACCGACATGGGTCTGCTCTATCGCGAGCTGGGCCGGGTCGAGTCGCTGGTGGAAGACATCCTGCTGGCCAGCCTGGACAGCGCCATTCTCGACGGTGAAGCCAACCTGCCGCGCGATGGCGCCGGCCTCGCGTCACTGGCCGAGAAGAAGCGCGGCGCCTGGACCGAGCACGCCGAGCGTATCGCCCGCCTGACCCTGGAAATCCTCAAGCTCTGGCATGGCTTGCAGAAGCGCTTCAAGGGCAAGGTCGACCTGGCCATGACGGTGCCGCTCAACGATGTGAAGGGGCAACTGGCCAGGCTGGTCTACCCCGGCTTCGTGCGTGACACGCCGCTGGAATGGCTGAAGGAAATCCCGCGCTATCTGAAGGCTGTGGAACAGCGTCTGGACAAGGTCGCCGGTCAGGTCCAGCGCGACCGCGTGTGGAGCGGTGAGATGGCCGGCTACTGGGAACAGTACTCGGCGCGCCTGGCCAAGCACGCCCAGGAAGGCAAGCGCGACCCGGAGCTGGTGCTCTATCGCTGGATGCTGGAGGAGTACCGCGTTTCGCTGTTCGCCCAGCAACTGGGGACGAAGATTCCGGTGTCGGACAAGCGCTTGTCGAAGCAGTGGAGCCAGGTCGAGGCCTGACGGTCAGGCTCGCGTTGTCCGGGCTGCGACTTTCGTGCTCTTTGTAGGAGCGAGCTCGCTCGCGAACCTGCCCAGCTTTAGCTGCCGGAAATGGGTTCGCGAGCAAGCTCGCGCCTACAGGGTATGAACCGTCAGTCGCGCTTGGGGATGTTCAGCCCGCGCTGCACCGCAGGCCGCGCCAGGAAGCGCTCCAGCACGCGCTTCACGTTCTGGAAGTTCTCGAAACCGACCAGCTCACCCGCCTCGTAGAAACCGACCAGGTTGCGGATCCACGGGAAGGTGGCGATGTCGGCGATGGTGTAGCGCTCGCCCATGATCCAGTCGCGGCCTTCCAGGCGCTGGTCGAGCACGGCCAGCAGGCGCCTGGCTTCGTCGACGTAGCGCTGCAGCGGGCGCTTGTCCTCGTAGTCCTTGCCGGCGAATTTGTTGAAGAAGCCGATCTGGCCGAACATCGGGCCGATCCCGCCCATCTGGAACATCAGCCACTGCAGCGTCTCGTAGCGACCGCTGGCGCCGGGGGCGATCAGCGAGTCGGTCTTGTCGGCGAGGTAGACCAGGATCGCGCCGGACTCGAACAGCGCCAGCGGCTGGCCGTCCGGCCCGTTGGGGTCGAGGATCGCCGGAATCTTGTTGTTCGGGTTCAGCGACAGGAATTCCGGGCTCATCTGGTCGTTGCGCTCGAAGCTGACCAGGTGCGGCTCGTAGGGCAGGCCGAGCTCTTCCAGCATGATCGACACCTTCACGCCATTGGGCGTGGGCAGCGAGTACAGCTGCAGGCGGTCAGGGTGTTCGGCGGGCCATTTGCGGGTGATGGGGAACGCGGAAAGGTCTGACATGCATACTCCGGTCAGGTCACTGGGAAAAGCAGCGGAAGGCCTCAGGATAGACCTCCGGAAGCGGCCGGTCATGACCCGCACGCGACAAAAAGGTAAGGTGCGGCCCCATAGTCAACGGAGAAGGAACCCACCATGAGCCTGCACGGCACCTACGATCCGCAGAACATCTTCGCCCAGATCATTCGCGGCGAGGCCCCCTGCTACAAGCTGTACGAGGACGACGACGTGCTCGCCTTCCTCGACCTGTTCCCGCAGTCCTACGGCCATGCGCTGGTGATTCCGAAGAACTCGCCGGCGCGCAACATCCTCGAAGTCGACCCCGACGCCTTGGCCAAGGTGATGCGGGTGGTGCAGCGCCTGACCGGCGTGATCGTCGAAGAGCTCAATCCCGATGGCGTGCAGGTCGCCCAGTTCAACGGCGCGCCCGCCGGGCAGACGGTGTTCCACATCCACGTGCACATCGTCCCGCGCTATGCCGGCGAGGGCCTGGGCATCCACGCGGCGAACAAGGCCGAGGCGGCTGAACTGGAGAAGCTGCAGGCGCGCCTCGTTGCCCGTCTGAACGGCTGAGGCGCGCCAGGCGGTTATTCGACGGCGGGCTTGATGTCGAAACCGGTGCGGTTGTCGCTGACGATGCGGAAGGCGTTGTTGCCGCCCGGCTCGAGCGGCACCAGCAGTTCGCGGCGCAGCATGGCCTTGCTGCACAGGCCTTCGCCGTCCTTGTCGCCGATGATGCCGACCACGTGCTTGCCCGCCGGCACGTGGAAGCTGGCCGACTCGCCCTTGCCGATGCGCGCGGCTATTTCGTGGTCGATGGTGATGGCGACGTAGCAGCCGCCACCGAGATAGCCGACGTCGCGGGTGACGTCGACCTTGACGCTGTCCTTGCCGGATTGCTGGTAGGCCAGCAGGCGGTCGGTGGGGACGGGATGGACCTCGTCGTTCTGGTACGAGGCACAACCGGAAAGCGCGAGCACGGACAGGACGGCAAGAATCGAACGCATAGATTTCCTCCATGGACAATGCAGCCTAGGCTAGCCCATCCGGCGGGTTTCCGTCGGCTTGGCAACGCGCTGTAGGAATTTGGAGTAGTCTTCAGCAAACGTGAGCCGGGCTGGAGCGCTCGGCCGCCGCCATCGAGGCCGACCCGCCGGGCGGTTGAGCCAAGGAGCAGGGCGATGCACCGCAACAGCGATCCCGACCATCTGTTCGAGTCCAGCGCCGGACCGACCGGCCTGGAGGAGGCAGACCATCGTCTGCTGATGCGGTTGATCTTTACCTGTACCGGCGCGACGCTGGGATTGTTCTCGATTCTCCAGTGCTTCGCCGGCAACTACTGGCTGGCCGGCGCCGAACTGGCCACCTGCGGCCTGCTGCTGTGGGCCACGCAGCGGCTCAAGCGGGTAACGCGCCTGGTGCCCTGGATCATCGCCTACCTGCTGCCGACCTTCTGCTTCATCCTCTACATCATCGTCATGCCCAACGCTTCGGCATCGGCCTTCGTCTGGGTCTACCTGATGCCCGTGATGGCTTACCTGCTGCTGGGCAAGTGGCGCGGCTTCCTGCTTGCCGTGCCGTTCATGCTGATCGCCACGGTCATGTACCTGCACGCCAATCACCTGCGCCTGGATGCCCCGGGATTGATCGACATCGGCAATGGCATCTTCTGTGGCGTCCTGGTGATCGCCTTCATGCACGTGTACGAGGAGCGGCGTGCGGCCGCCTACAAGCAGCTGCGGAACCTGGCGCTGACCGACGCGCTGACTGGCGTGGCCAGCCGCGAGAGTTTTCAGCGCACGTTGCGCCGTTGCATCCAGGAGGCGGCGCGCTACGAGACGCGGCTTGTGCTGGTGGTGCTGGACGTCGACCATTTCAAGAACATCAACGACCAGTGGGGCCACGATGCCGGCGACAAGGCGCTGCAGCACCTGTGCAATCGCCTGCGCCACCGCCTGCGCGCCACCGACCTGATCGGCCGGCTGGGCGGCGAGGAATTCGGCCTGTTGCTGCCCTTCACCGACCGCTTCGACGCCAAGCCGCTGGTGGAGTCCCTGCGCCGGGATATCGACGAGGCGCCGCTGATGTACCACGGCCAGCGTATCCCGATCTCCGCCACCTTCGGCCTCGCCGAATGGCCGGGCGATGGGCTGGATGCGGACGAACTGTACCGCTGCACCGACCGTCGCCTGTATCGCGGCAAGGCCGAGGGGCGCAACCGCCTGGTCTACAGCGATCCGGTCTGAGTGCGCCTGGCGGCCAGCGGCTCGGCCAGGCGCGCATAGGCCGTGCGCACCTGGCGGGCCATCTTCCGTTCAACCCATTCGTAGCTCAGCCAGGACAGCAACAGGATGGCTGGCACGCTGATGCCCAGCGTCTGGTAGGGCGTCAGGCCCAGCCGTTCATGCAGCCAGTACGCGGCCAGCCAGAGCACGATCACGTGCAGCAGGTAGACCGAATAGGACCAGTCACCCAGCGCATGCAGCACCCGGTTGCGCTCGAACAGTGGTTCCAGCGCCACGCAGGCGGCGAGCAGCGCGGCGGCGGGCAGGCCCCAGGTGAGCAGGCGCCAGGGATGGTCGGCAGGGAACAGCAAGAGGGTCGTCACTGCCATGGCGGCTGTCGCCAGCGCCAGCGGTCGCGGCCAGTTCAGCCAGCCGCGCCGGTACAGCGCCGCGAGGCCCGGGCCGAGGAGGAACTCGAAGATGATCGGGTTGCGGTAGAAGTTGCTGACCCACGGTTCGCGCGCCAGTACCTGCGCCACCAGCAGCACCAGTGCGGTCACCAGCCAGGGCCGCCAGCGTTCGGCAACCAGGAAGGAGAGGGCGAACAGGCCGTAGAAGAGCATCTCGAAGTTCAGCGTCCAGCCCACCGGTAGCACCGGGTACTTGCCGAAGCCGCCGGGGTTCTCGCTGGGGATGAACAGCATGGACAGCAGCAGTGACTTGCCGCCGACACCGTAGGCCGGCATCACGTCGGCGAAGGCGTAGATGATCAACGCGGTGATCGCCGTGTATAGCCAGTAGGCCGGGGCGACGCGGGCCAGGCGCTGGACCAGGAAGGTCAGCGGCGACATCGGTCGGCCGGCGCTGGAAAGGTGGATCACGAAGCCGCTGAGGACGAAGAAGATGTCGACGCCGACCTGGCCACGGGTGGAGAGCAATCTGCCGCCGAGGCTGTCGGCGCGGAAATCGAAGAACACCTGCATGAAGTGATGGAATACCACCAGCCAGGCGGCCAGTGCCCGCAGAGCCTGAAGCGAAACCAGCATGGGTGGGCGAGCCCTCCGTCTGTGGGAAAAGAAAAGAGGCGCGACAGTGCGCGCCCCTTTCCTCGACAGTGCGGATTCGCCGATCGTTCACCGTGCCTGCTGGACGGTGCCCGCCGGCAGCGCCGGGCCGCGCTCCAGGCGCAGGCAGATCAGCGCCGTGGCGATGGCCGCCACTGGCAGCAGGGCGCCGACCCAGGGCAGTGCGGCGAGGCCGGGGCCGTGGTCGATGGTCATGCCGCCGAGCCAGGCACCCAGCGCGTTGCCGAGGTTGAACGCGGCGATGTTGAAACTGGCCGCCACGCTCTGGCCGGCGCCATGGGCTTTCTCCAGCACCCACATCTGCAGCGGTGGCACGGTGGCGAAGCCGGCGGCGCCGAGCAGGGCGATGAAGACGACCACGGCGATCTGGTTCTGCAGCGCAAAACTCATCAACCCCATGACCACTGCCAGTGCCACCAGGCTGCCAAGCAGGGCGGGCACCAGCCTGCGGTCGGCCAGCTTGCCGCCGAGCAGGTTGCCCAGCACCAAGCCGCCGCCGAACACCAGCAGCACCGGCGACACGGCGCTCTCGGAGAAACCGGCAAGGCGGGTCAGCAGCGGCGACACGTAGCTGAACACGGTGAACACGCCGCCGAAACCGAGCACGGTGGTCAGCAGGCCAAGCAGCACGGCCGGGCGCTTCAGCACGCGGAAATCGTCGCGCAGGTTGCCGGCCGGCGGCGGGGCGCCGTTGCGCGGCAGGTAGATCGCCAGAATCGCCAGGGCCAGCACACCGATGCCGGTCACCACCCAGAAGGCCGCACGCCAGCCATAGAGTTGGCCGAGCCAGGTGCCGAGCGGGACGCCGAGGATGGTGGCGACGGTCAGGCCGGTGAACATCAGGGCGATGGCCGAGGCGCGGCGCTCGGCTGGCACCAGGCTGGTGGCGACCACCGAGCCGACGCCGAAGAAGGTGCCGTGGGCGAAGGAGGTCAGCACCCGCGCGGCCATCAACGTGGCGTAGTCCGGTGCCAGGGCACAGGCCAGGTTGCCGAGGGTGAAGATCACCATCAGCCCCAGCAGCGTGCGGCGCTGCGGCCAGCGCGCGGTGAGGGCGGTGAGCAGCGGCGCGCCGAGCACCACGCCCAGGGCGTAGCCGGAGATCAGCAGGCCGGCAGCGGAGATCGACACGCCGAAGTCCTGGCCGACCTCCAGCAGCAATCCCATGATCACGAATTCGGTAACGCCGATGCCAAAGGCACCGGCGGTCAAGGCATACAAGGCAATGGGCACGATGGCTCTCCCTGGCTGATTTGCATAAACAGTGAAGAATGGGCGCCACCTTATCCCCGCGCGTATTGCTGATATAGACTGCCTTTGAGCAAATCACCTGTGAATTGAATTCAACATGGCGCGCCCTGACGTCAACCGCTTCGGCGAAATGGAAGTCTTCATCCGCGTGGTGGAAACCGGCGGTTTCACCGCCGCCGCGCAGCAGTGCGGGATGACACCCTCGGCGGTGAGCAAGCTGGTGGCGCGCCTGGAGGATCGCCTCGGCGCGCGGCTGTTCAACCGTTCCACCCGACGCCAGCAGCTCACGGCCGAGGGCGCGGCCTTCTACGAGCGCAGCCTGCGCATCCTCGCCGACCTGGACGAAGCTGAGCGCGAAGCCTCGGCCAGCGCCGAGCCCCTGGGCCGGGTACGCATCAGTTGCAACCTGCCGGTGGGGCGGCAGTTCCTCATTCCGGCGCTGCCGCTGTTCTTCGAGCGCTACCCCGGCGTCAGCCTCGACCTGCAACTGACCGATGAAGTGGTGGACCTGCTGGAAGTGCGTGCAGACGTCGCCGTGCGCAGCGGCCCGCTGCGGGATTCGCGGCTGGTGGCGCGTTCACTGGGGGAGTCCGGGCACAAGATTGTCGCCGCACCCGAGTACCTGGCTCGGCACGGTACGCCACAGCATCCGCGTGAGCTGGACGAATACAACTGCCTGGGCTTCAGCTACCGGCGCGTCGAGCCGGACTGGCCATTTCTCGGCAAGCCGGCGGATGCCCCTGAGCCCTGCGGCAACCTGCTGGCCAGCGACGGTGACAGCGTGCGTCGCCTGGCGCTGGCCGGGTTGGGGCTGGCGCGGCTGGCAGAGTTTCAGGTGCGCGGAGATATTGCTGCCGGCCGGCTGGTAGAGGTGCTGGCGGACTTCAACCCTGGTGATCGCAAGCCCATGCATGCGCTCTACCTGGGCAAGCCGGGGCACCTGCCCGCACGGGTACGCGCGGTGCTCGACTTCCTCGCCGAGCACGTGCGCATCGACTGACTCAGGCGGCTTCGAGCAGTGCCAGGGTGTCGGTTGCACCCATCATTCTTGCCGCGGCCAGCGGAGTCAGGCCGCTGGCGTCGCGAGCATCGCGGTTCGCGCCATGTTCCAGCAGGCAGCGGACAATCTCCGGACGGTTGAACATCGCGGCCATCATCAGCGCGGTCTTGCCGTCGGGCGAGGCGCCTTCCACCTGGGCGCCGCGGCCGAGCAGCAGGCGGACCATCTCCAGATCGCCCTTGAAAGCGGCGCCGGCCAGCGGTGTCTGGCCTGCATTGTTGCGCAGGTCCGGGTCGGCGCCGTGCTCCAGTAGCACGGCCGCGGTGTCGTGGTGGCCATAGTAGCTGGCCAGCATCAGCAGGCTGTCGCCCTTGTGGTTGCGCAGGTTGGCCGGCAGGCCCTGGCTCAGCAGGTTGGCCAGGCGCTCGGTGTCGCCCTGGCGGGCGAGGTCGATCACCTGGTTGGCGAATTCCAGGGTCTGTTCGTCCATTTCCGGGCGATTCGCAGCATTCATCCTGAAGTCTCCTTGGCAATGTCGGGAATGATTCGCAGGATAAGGATTCGCGCGCTCTGGCGCGCTAACGCCGTGCCTATGGTGCCGGTGGAAAAAATCAATCCCTTGCTTCAAGGCAGGCACGGCGTGATTTGCGTCTGTAATCTTGCGCAAATGCCGTCCTCGCACGGCGGCTTTTCGGCGAATTTTGCAGCATAATCAGCGACCAGCGGTTGCACCTTAGGAGAAACCGCAAACCGCCGGGCGGGCAAAGGTGCCGCCCCGGCAAGGGAGTGGCACACTGCCCGGTTGCAGGGATTGCCATCCCAGAGGCTTCGCGCAGGGCGCGCAAGCCCATGAATATTCGGTGCCGGCCAATGCGCGGGCACCTTGCTGCCTAACCCAGCTGCCCGGCCCGGCGGCTTTGAGAATTGAAGAGGATTGACCGTGCATAAAGTCGTGATCAGCGGAACCGGCCTGTATACCCCGCCGTTCAGCATCTCCAACGATGAACTGGTGGAATCCTTCAACAGCTACGTCCGCAGCTACAACGACCAGCACGCCGACGCCATTGCCAAGGGCGAAGTGGAGGCCCTCTCCGAGTCCAGCTCGGCGTTCATCGAGAAGGCTTCCGGCATCAAGAGCCGCTTCGTGGTGAACAAGGAAGGTATCCTCGACCCTCAGCGCATGGCGCCACGTATTCCGGAGCGTTCCAACGAAGACTGGGGCATCCTCTGCGAGATGGCGACCGCCGCCGCGAAGCAGGCCCTACAGCGCGCCGGCCGTACTCCCGAAGACATCGACGGGGTGATCGTCGCCTGCTCCAACCTGCAGCGCGCCTACCCGGCCGTGGCCATCGAAGTGCAGGCTGCCCTGGGCATCCAGGGCTTCGGCTACGACATGAACGTCGCCTGCTCCTCGGCCACCTTCGGCATCCAGGCCGCGGTGAACAGCGTGCAGTTGGGCCAGGCCCGGGCGATCCTGATGGTCAACCCGGAGATCTGTACCGGCCACCTGAATTTCCGCGACCGCGACAGCCACTTCATTTTCGGTGACGCCGCTACCGCCGTGATCATCGAGCGCGCCGACCAGGCGACTTCCAAGCACCAGTTCGACGTAGTCAGCACCAAGCTGCTGACCCAGTTCTCCAACAACATCCGCAACAACTTCGGCTTCCTCAACCGCGCGGCGGAAGAGGGCATCGGCACTCGCGACAAGCTGTTCGTGCAGGAAGGCCGCAAGGTGTTCAAGGACGTCTGTCCGATGGTGGCCGAGCTGATCGGCGAGCACCTGGCGCAGAACGATATCCCGGTCAGCGACGTGAAGCGCTTCTGGCTGCACCAGGCCAACCTGAACATGAACCTGCTGATCACCCGCAAGCTGATCGGCCGCGACGCCGAGCCGCACGAGGCGCCGGTGATCCTCGACACCTACGCCAACACCAGCTCGGCTGGCTCGGTGATCGCCCTGCACAAGTACCAGGACGACCTGCCCGCCGGCTCCATCGGCGTGCTGAGCTCCTTCGGCGCCGGTTACTCGATCGGCAGCGTGATCCTGCGCAAGCGCTGATCGTGCCCGCCGACGACAACGAGCTGTTGTCGCGCCTGCTGGCCGGTGACCAGCAGGCCTTTCGCACCCTGGTAGCCACCTACCAGGGTGCGATGCGCGCCGTCGCCATTGCGATCGTCGGCAGCGCCCATGCCGACGAGGTGGTGCAGGACGCCTGGCTGGCCGCCGTGCGCAACCTCGATGGATTCCAGGGCCGCTCCAGCCTCAAGACCTGGCTGCTGACCATCACTGCCAACACCGCCAAATCCCGCCTGCGCAAGGTTCGTCGCGACGTTTCGCTGGACGAGCTGCCTGCGCCCCACGGCAGCATCGACGATTCCCGCTTCGCCGCCGACGGCCACTGGAGCCCGGCGCCGCTGGCGTGGCACGAGGACTCGCCCGAGGCCCTGCTGGCCGAGGACGAGCTGCGCCAATGCCTGGAAAAGACCCTGCTCAGCCTCTCCGAATTGCAGCGCAGCGTGTTGCTGCTGCGTGAGCGCCAGGGCCTGGAATTGGAGGAAATCTGTAATCTGCTGGAGGTTTCGCTCTCCAATGCCAGGGTACTGCTGCACCGTGCGCGGCTGAAGGTGTTCGCCACCGTGGAGCACTTCGAGGAGACCGGGGAATGCTGACCTGCAAGGAACTGGTGGCGCGCTCCAGCGACCTGCTGGACGAACGGTTGGGCTGGCGCGAGAAGATCGCATTGCGCCGGCACCTGCTGTTGTGCCGCCACTGCCGGCGCTACCTGCGGCAGATGCGCCTGACCCAGGCGACCCTGCGCCTGCTGCCAGAACCGCCTCGCCCGGACTCGGAGCGCCTGGCTGACCATCTCGCCGAGTTTCGCCGGGACAGCGCACGGCGCTAAGAGCTTTCTGTAGGAGCGAGCTTGCTCACGAACTGGCGTTCCCAGCAGCGCCGTAGGATGGCGTTTGCCGGAGACGTCCGGGTGATGCCGATGCCTGCGGTCGCGCGCATGGCGCGCTCCGGCAGGCGACTCCTCAGCTCAGGCTTTGCGCCCGCCACGCATCCAATCCCCCCGACAGCGCCCAGGTACGCGGATGCCCAAAAGCCTGCAGTCGCTCCGCCAGCATCGCTGCGGAAAGCTCGTGGGGGCAGGCGCAGTAGATCACCACGTCCTTGTCCTCCAGGCTGTCGCGCAACTCGTCCAGCTTCCCGTCCAGGCTGAAGGCGATGGAGCCGGGAATCGCCTCGTCATCGAATTGCGCGCGCACATCGAGGATCAGCGGCGGCTCGCCGGCGTCCAGGCGTGCGCGCAGCTCATCGACGCTGATGCGTGGAATCCGCGCGGTGCGCTTGAGCAGGCTGAAGCGCTGCCAGAGCTTCCAGGCGATGAACAGCGCGAAGGCGCCCAGCAGCACCGCTACACCAAGGCTCGCGTACTCGGTGAGCCAACCCAGGACACGGTCCACGGCATCGCTGAAGATGCTCCCGAGCATCAGCGCCGAGCCCGCCCAGAGCGCGGCGCCGGCACAGTCGTACGCAAGGAAGCGTGGCAGCGGCGTGCGGGTCATGCCGGCCATGGTGGTGGTCAGCGCGCTGGCACCGGGGAGGAATCGCGAGATCAGCAGCGCCCGCGGACCGATGCGCAGGTACAGGCTCTGGCTCTGGCGGATGCAACTGTCAGGTGACAGCGAAACCTTGCACACGCTGCGCAGCATGAAGCCGCCATAGCGTCGCCCGGCGCTGAACCAGATCAAATCGGCAATCAGGCAGGCGCACACGGCCACGGCCAGCGCCTGCCCCAATGGAACGCCGCTTCCCTGCAGGGCAAGCGCTCCGGCGACGATCAACGCCGGATACGCGGGAATCGGCAAGCCGAGTTGTTCCAGCAGGACGTTAAAGAACAGCAGTGTCAGGCCGTGCTGCTGGATCAAGGGTTGCAGTTCATGCATGGGTAAGCCTGAAGGCGCTGTCTTTCAGAAGTGAGGTCGGAGCATACCGCCAAAGAGGCCGAAAGAAACGGCTGAAAGCCTAGTCGGGCGTGGTCCTGATCCTTTATGCGATAAGGAAATCAAAAGTTCCTTTGTAATAAAAGTTTTATCTACGAGCAACCGATCTGAAATAACCCCTCGCCAAGATTCCCAGCAACACAAACGGGGGCCGCCAGAACGGCCTGTGCGAGTCCTTGGGGGGCGCGCAGCAGCCAGGCACTCGGCGTGTTCAACGCAAATACCATTAAGGGGAATCTTCGATGATCCGTAAGCACTTCGCCGGTTACGCCGCCACTGCCCTGGCACTGGTCGTTTCCGCCCAGGCTTTCGCAGGCACAGTCACCACCGATGGCGCCGATATCGTTATCAAGACCAAGGGCGGTCTTGAAGTCGGTACCACCGACAAGGAGTTCAGCTTCAAGCTCGGTGGCCGTCTGCAAGCGGATTACAGCCGCTTCGATGGGTTCTACACCAAGAACGGCAACAACGGTGACGGCGCCTATTTCCGCCGCGCCTACCTGGAACTGGGCGGCACTGTCTACAAAGACTGGAAATACCAGATCAACTACGACATGTCCCACAACTCCGGTAACGCTGACAACGGCTACTTCGACGAGGCTTCCTTCAGCTACACCGGCTTCGCTCCGGTAACCCTGAAGTTCGGCCGTTTCGACCCGGACTTCGGTCTGGAGAAAGCCACCAGCTCCAAGTGGGTGACCGCCACCGAGCGTACCAGCGCCTACGAACTGGCTGACTGGATCAACACCCACCAGGATGGCATGGGGGCCCAGGTTGGCGGCGTCGTCGCCAACATGGCCTACCTGGACGCCGGCGTATATGCCAAGGACGCCGACGACACCGACGGCGACAGCGTCAAGCAGTTCAACTTCCGCGGCGTGTTCGCTCCGCTGAACACCGACGGCAACGTCCTGCATGTCGGCCTGGATTACGCCTACCGTGACCTGAACGACACCGCCTTCGATTCCCGCATCCGTCCGCGTCTGGGCATGCGTGGTATCGCCACCAACGGCGGTAACGACGCTGGCGACAATGGCAACCGCGCGACCTTCGGCGGCGCCACCCTGAGCCCGGCCGGTTCCTACAAGGACGACTCCACCTGGGGCGCAGAATTCGCCTACGCCTTCGGCCCGTTCTCCGCTCAGGCCGAATACCTGAAGCGCAAGCTGAAGGCTGATGCCGATGCCTTCCAGGACATCAAGGCTGACGGCTACTACGGCCAACTGGCCTACACCATCACCGGCGAATCCCGCGTTTACAAGCTCGATGGCGCCAAGTTCGACACCATCAAGCCGGCCAACAAGGAAATCGGTGCCTGGGAAGTCTTCTACCGCTACGACCACATCAAGGTCGATGACCCGAACGTGGTCGTGGCTACCGCCACCCGCGACGTGGGCGACACCAAGGCCAGCACCAACACCATCGGTGTGAACTGGTACGCCAACGAAGCCGTGAAGGTCTCCCTGGACTACGTTCACGTCAGTACCGATGGCATCCGCAACGCCAACGGTGACGACGACGGCAACGGTGTCGTGACCCGCCTGCAGTACGTGTTCTAAGAACTACAGCAATACCGTTTGACTCCTTTGTGTGAACCCCCGCCCCGGCGGGGGTTTTTTATGCGAGCCGGGAAATTGCTTCTTTATGAACGCCGAACATCCCGATTGCGCGGGAGCGATTTGCCCTCGATCGGCTCGCTTCACGTCGAGAATGAAATCATCCCGGGCGGAGTCCACTACAGCACCCTTGCCGGATCAGCGGAGCAAGGGGCCCGCCGGGCGCCGGCGGAATTCGAACTCGAGCAGCTCATCGAACGGATTGCCCATTTCCAGTCGTGTCCAGCCCAGCTTGATGAGGAAGGCCAGCGCCCCCAGGTTGTCCGGCCTCACGCTGGCGCGCCACAAGGGGCTGCTCTGCAGTTCCGCTCGGCTCATCACCAGCGCCATCACCGCGCGCCCAACACCTGAACCACGCAACTCCGGGCGCACGGCGAGATCGGTGACGAAATAGTACGGGTGGTCGGGGTTGGGCAGGCAAATCCCCACAACCGCCACCAGCAGATCGCCGCGCAGGATGCTGTACAGGACTCTGTCCGGAGCGTTCAGCAGCTGTTCCAGCCATTCACGGTCCATCGGGCCAAGCTGCGCAAAGAGCACGGGGTCGGCGAACCAGCTTTCGTACGGCGGGAAGTCTTCCGCCTGGAAAGGGCGAATCTGCATGCGGGCGCTCTCCGGTGCAGCTTTGGGATATTTCACACTCGCATCTGCTGGGCGATTGCGTCAATCGACCCTGAGCGCTCGCGTCATTGAGGCCGCGCGCGGCCAGCACCTACCCTGCGGGCACTCAACCCACCGGGAGTCGACCATGCTGCGCAATCACTTCGAGACCGAACACAACCTGTTCCGCGATGCGTTCCGATCCTTCCTCAACAAGGAAGTGGTGCCTCACCAGGAGGAATGGGAGGAAGCCGGCGTGGTGGACCGCAGTGTCTGGCGTAAGGCGGGGGAGATGGGCTTTCTGCTGCCCTGGGCGGAAGAGGAATACGGTGGATCCGCTCTGAAGGATTTTCGCTACGAACAGATCATGTGTGAGGAATTGGCTGCCATCAACGAGCCTGGTTTCATGATCCCGCTGCATTCGGCGCTGTGCGGCCCCTACATCGCCGAGTACGGCAATGCCGAGCAGAAGGCCCGCTGGTTACCGGGGATCATTCGTGGCGAAAGCATCCTGGCGGTGGCGATGACTGAGCCGTCGGCCGGCTCGGACCTGGCTGGCATGCGCACCACGGCGGTGGACAAGGGGGACCATTTCGTCCTCAACGGCTCCAAGGTGTTCATCTCCAACGGCCTGCTGGCGGACCTGGTGATAGTCGCGGCGAAGACTGATCCTTCGAACAAGCACGCCATGGGGCTGTTCGTGGTTGAACGTGGCATGGAAGGCTTCGAGCGCGGGCGCAATCTGAAGAAACTGGGCATGAAGAGCCAGGACACCGCCGAGCTGTTCTTCAACAACGTGAAAGTGCCGAAGGAAAATCTGCTGGGCGACGCCAAGGGCGGTTTCTTCTACTTGATGAACATGCTGGCCCAGGAACGCCTGACCAACGCCTGTGGCGCGGTGGCCGGCGCCGAGGCCGCGCTGAACGCGACCGTCGACTACGTGAAGGAGCGCAAGGCGTTCGATCGCCCGATCGCGCACTTCCAGAACACCCGCTTCAAGCTCGCCGAGATGCGTACGCAGATCGACGTGGCGCAGGTCTTCACCGATCGTTGCGTAATGGACCACAACCAGAAGAAGCTCACTCCCGAAGTGGCCGCCGAGGCCAAGCTGTTCACCACCGAACTGCTCTGCAAGGTGGTGGATGAGGGCGTGCAACTGCACGGTGGCTGGGGTTACATGTGGGAGTATCCGATCTGCAAGATGTACGCGAACGCGCGCATCCAGCGCATTTTCGCCGGTACTTCGGAGATCATGAAAGAGATCATCAGCCGCGGCATGAAGCTCTGAGGCGCGGCGCCCACGCATCGATTGAGCGAAACAGGAGTGCCCATGAACGGCCCGCTCGCCTCCCTGAAGATCCTCGATTTCTCCACCCTGCTGCCGGGGCCGTTCGCCTCGCTGCTGCTGGCCGACATGGGCGCCCAGGTGTTGCGCGTGGAGTCGCCCACGCGCATGGACCTGGTGCGCGTGCTGCCGCCGCACGTGGACGGCACCTCCGCCAGCCACGCCTACCTCAACCGCAACAAACGCTGCATTGCTCTGGATCTCAAGCAGGCCGAGGCGGTGGAGGTGGTGAAGCAACTGGTGCAGGAATACGACATCGTGCTGGAGCAGTTCCGCCCCGGCGTGATGGACAAGCTCGGCGTCGGTTACGAGGCGCTCAAGGCGATCAACCCGAAGCTGATCTACGTATCGATCACCGGTTACGGCCAGACCGGGCCGCTGCGCGACCGCGCCGGGCATGACATCAACTACCTGGCCCTGGCCGGTGTGGCCAGCTACACCGGCCGCCGCGAGAGCGGCCCGCTGCCGCTGGGCGTGCAACTGGCGGACATCGCCGGTGGTTCGCTGCATGGCGTGATGGGCCTGTTGGCGGCAGTCATCCATCGGCAACAGACGGGCGAGGGGCAGCAGGTTGACGTGAGCATGACCGACTGCGCCTTCAGCCTGCACGGCATGGCGGGTGCCGGCTATCTTGCGGCGGGAGTGGAGCCGGAGATGGAAGGCCTCGCGCTCAACGGTGGCAGCTTCTACGACTACTACCGCACCCGCGATGGCCGCTGGTTCTCGGTGGGCAGCCTGGAGCCGCAGTTCATGCAACAGTTCTGCACCGCCATCGGCCGCCCGGAACTGGCCGCGCGCGGGCTGTCGCCCAAACCGGAAGAGCAGCAGTCGCTCAAGCGCGAAATCGCCATCGAGTTCGAGAAGCAGGACTTCACTCACTGGCTGGAGCGCTTTGCCGCGCTGGACGCCTGTGTCGAGCCGATGTTGTCCCTGGCCGAGGCGGTGGAACATCCGCAGTTGCGTGAACGGGGTGTGGTCACGCAGGTGCCCAACGGCAAGGGCGGGGCGCAACGGCAGGCGGCCTGCCCGATCCGTTTCTCCGCCGGCCTGCCCGAGCCACGCCATATCGGCGCTGCGTTGGGAGCGCACACGGTGCAGGTGATGGCAGAACTGGGTTACACCGACGAACAGGTTGCTGCGCTGAAGGCGGCCAAGGTCATCGCCTGAGCAGCATCACTCGCGGCGGGTTTCGCCGGTGAATACCAGGGTGGCGCGGCACCGCCGGCAATAGTAGCGGCGGCCCTGGGCGACCAGGTTGTGACGCTGGGAGGAGAAGGGGAATTCGTTTCCCTCTCCACAGTGACAGCGATACAGGTAGCGGGTGGAGCGGCGACGCTTGATTTCATAGGTGTGGCAGCGGTCCGGCGGCAAGCCGTAGATGCCGCGCATGATCAGTTGCCACTCCTCGCCGTGGGGGCGAATGCGCGGACCGAACATCTGGTGGGCGATCAGGTGCGCCACTTCATGGGCCACGGTTTGCTGCAGGAAGTGTTCGTGGTTTTCACGGTACAACTGCGGGTTGAAACGTAGCAGGTTTTCATCCAGGTGGGCGACGCCGGCCTTCTGGCCGCGTAGCCGGAAGCTCACTTCCGGGCGGGGAAAGCGCCGCTGGAAGAAGGCTTCGGCCTGCTGGTAGCAGGCTTCGACGCGAGCGTTGAGCTGTTCAGGCATACAGTGGTTCTCCGACGGGGCAAGATTATGCCGCAGTCGGCGCGCCGGTGGAGGATTTCTCGTGGCCGCTCGTCCGGGGTGCAGCTTCAGGCAAGCCGGACGAGTTTCAGGCAAGTGCCGCTCTCTGCAGGAGCGAGTTTGCTCGCGAACCCGTTCAGCGACGGCTCGCTCCTGCGAGGAGCCCAAAAGAAACCGGGCCACAAGGGCCCGGTTTCTTCCGCAGAGCGTGAGATCAGGTGTATTCCGGGCCGACGCCGCTGCCCCAGAGGATGACCGACAGGGCCATCATCGCCACCAGCACCACCAGTCCTACCGCCAGCACGGAGCTGGAGAACAGGAAACCTTCATCCTTGGGAATGTTCATGAAGGTCGGGATGCCGACGTAGAGCAGGTAGACGGTGTAGCAGATCGCGGCCGTGCCGATGATCATGCCCAGCCACAGGTGTGGATAGAGAGCCGCCAGGCCGCCGATGAACAGCGGAGTCGCGGTGTACGCAGCAAAGACGATGCATTGGGTCAGCGATGGCGACGCGTCGTACGTACGAGCCATCCAGTGGATGAAGGCGCCCATCACGGCGACGCCGGCGAGCATGGCGATGTAAGTCATGATGGTCAGCTGGATCGCGCTGGCGGCCGTCAGCTTGACCGGTCCCGCATTACCCAATACCCAGCCAACCTGCGTGGTGCCGATGTAGGCGGAAATGACCGGGATGGCAGCGAGGATCAGGACGTGGGTCAGGTACATGTGGCTGATGGATTCTTCCTCGCCGCGGATGTCCTGCCATTCCTGATCGGGATGGGTGAAGAGCCCCCACACATGATGGATCATGTCAGCATTCTCCTCTTCTTATAGAAGGCCGCCCCCCAGCGAGGCGCCGAGTACGCGTAGCCAGCGTCATCCGGTGCCCAGCCGACCTATGCGACCTTAAGTCGCAGTATAGGAATGGCTGCAAGCCACGTCGTCCGTGGGTTTAGAGCAAATGGAAGTTTCACGGGCGGCTGTAATAGCGCTCCAGTATTTCCATCGCCTTGTTGATCGACTGCAATCGAGTGGTGCTGCCGCCTCTGTCGGGATGGTGCAGGCTCACCAGTTGGCGGTATCGCAGCTTGATCAGCGCGTAATCCACCGGGCCGTCCTCCAGCTCGAAGAGTGCCAATGCCGCGGCTTTTTCCTCGTTGCCCTGCATACGTGTCCAGAAGCTTTCCAGCAACTTCTCCACATCGTGCTCGGTGGTTTCCTTCAGGTGCTTCTCATCCAGGTAGTAGGCGCGTAGTGCGTCCCGCTCGGCGAGGGCCTGTGCGCCATTCATAAAAGGAGAGAGACGAATCTGCAGCGGCCCGATCTCCAGGTGCGCGGCGCCCTCCGCCCAGAGCTGGTCGCGCAGGCGATACAACGCGTTGAACACCAGAAAGTGGGTGCGGAACAGCACCAGCTTGTCGGTCAGCGGCAGGTTGGGCACGTGAGTGGAGTGCCGAGCCTTCAATTGCTGGATCAGCTGGAATTCGGAGATTCCTTCATGCGCTTCCCGTAGCAACTGCAGAAGCTGGTCAGTCAGTTCGAGGGAAGGATCGAGATCGCGCGTCATGCTGTCAGATTAGCAGCAGCCCGATAGAGGGGCTGGGGTACGCGTCGCTTTGCGCGTAGAAAAGCTAGACAGGCTTTTTGAGTGGATAGCGTTGGAAAGCTCCGGATAGATTAGGAACGGAGGGGGCTTTCATGGAGCTCGAGTTGGTTTGCTTTGGATAGCACTGATCAGCAATTTCGACACTTTTTCGACACCTGTATGCTGTCAAAGGTCAGTTGAATTCAAACGAAAAAATGCGGAATAAATTTCACTGATTAGTGGTTGGTTATATTTATTTTTATATAAGGATAGATGATGCTGATGTGCTGGGCTGTGATTGGGTGGCAATGCTTTGGAGTGTAATGAGTTAAGCTTGTTTAAGTTTATTGGATTAATTAAAAGTAAACTTGTGGTCATTCAGGTGAGGAGAATTTTGAGTCTGAAAGGTGATCTACCATGGAGTATCTTGTAAGGTTGCTAAGCTCTCCAAGTGTCAAGTCATCTGTCGTTCGGCCAATGATTCCTAGTTCAGAGATGGTAATACCCTGTGCAAGGCATGTGTCTGCGATAGAAGGAAGAGGCTCTTGATCTCCATTCTTTTTTCTCTCGAAAAGCTCCTGTTTCATGCGGGTTTCTAAAGACTCTGAAGAAACGCCGGAGTTTGTTACTACTGTGATTTCCAAGAGGTAGGGAGGCGGCATCAGGCCAAGCGAGCCATCATACGGGTCTTCGCTATCGTGAGAGATGTTAAAATATATACCATGTAGCGAGTCTGCATCGGCCGTTAGCTTACTGTTTATGTATTTTTTCAATCGACCCTTTTCGAGGGCGGTATTAAATTCATCTGGTAAGGTTACTCGGGTATAGCTGCGGGCCAGCCATCCTGAAAACTTGTCCAGCCATTGCTTTTTCATGATGTCTGGATCGTGAAGGTCGCATGAGTCACGAATAGATGCTATAGGAGATGTGGAAGCTAATATCCTGCGATCTAGCCAATATCGTTGTAATATATTGACCTCGAGGAGTATTGTTTCTTGATCTTGAGTGATTGACTCTAGGTGTAGAATGCGAGGGTGATCACCTTTCGTATACGCGTTATTACAATTATCCAGACGTTTTGCGCCGACCAGCTCGAAAACAGGAATATTTGTCAAACTGAAGTTGTAGAGATTGCATGTCTGAGAGGCGACCACTAGGAACTCAATGCCTTCCGGCAGCTCCAGATAGGAACTGAGCTCGGCGGCCGAGATCACTGATCCCTGCCACCATCCATTGTTCCGGATAGCTTCAACTAAACCTTCATCCGACATCTGATGCCCTGTCAATATCAGAAAGGTGAGCCATTCTTATCTTTGCCTTAGATGGCTTGCTTGGAGCCCCAAGCTTGGGGGCAAGCGCAGCGATTTTAGCAGAGGCATCTTCTAGCACGCCAGTCCTATCTGTCGAGTCTTCGGCCAATACTTGGCGTAAAGACTTTCCGTTGATTGGTATGTTCCAGACTGTTTTTAGGCGCGACAAGTTGATGTTGGAGTGCCTTTCGGAGATCTCCGTAAGTATATCAATCTTCTGAGAAGAAGCAGGTCTTGGCTCTGATCCGTCAATCCAGTCATAGATTGTTTTTCTTGTAACTCCTAGAATGTCGGACATTTGCGTTATTGATATTCCGAAGGAGCTCTGAAGTAGTGATAGTTTTTCTGATGTTGTTGTCGGTGAGGCTATTACGGATGTGGATTCTATTGGGGTTTCTTTAAATTCTATTTTTGATGTTTCAAATACTACATCATTTATGAGGACTCGAATTCTCCCGCCATTAAACGGCCTTGCCCCTGTGCTGATGTTTTGATGCCCAGTATTGAAAATGATTGTTGCTGTAGCCGGCGGCTTTTTATTTGGAAACTTTCTGCCACTGGCGCCAGAGGTAAATAGGCTTTTGCTATCTATGATATAGGGTGGTGCGCTGTAGGCTTGGGAGTTGGTTCCGTAATAATCCATTACTGCTCTCCTTTCCAGACTTTAAATGCATGCTCTGAGCAGACTTCAGGGTGCCTGAAGAATGCATTGTTCACATCATGAAGATATTTCAGCTTTTCTAGAATATCTTCGCGCTTAATTCTGGACGGAGTCGGAGGGGTAAATATTGCGTCCATGTCAAGTGTAAGCTGATTTTCCTGAAGAACCTCAATTTGAAGTTGTCTATATGGAGCGCTATCCATCATGGAGACACTGATAACATCCTGAGGAAGATTTGGAGTGCCGGGCATGCTCAATATATTAACTCGCAAGCGAGTTGTTTCGCTTATCAGGTAGTCGGCTACTGATTGTCCGCCGATTGATTTGTGGTCACTTGTAGTTGCTGGTAGGAATTTTTTGTTTATATATTGCTCTATATCTTCGTTGTTTTTTGGTTTTATGTGGTCAATATATCTAACGCCCATGTTTATGACGTCAATAAAGCCCATATGTTGAAGCAAGGTTGAAATTGATCTATCAAATCTCTCCGAAAAGTCGGAAAAGCGAGAGTATTTATATGAGTGGATCAACATCTGGTCAGAAGAAAACTGAATAGAGAAGCTGTGGTCAGCAGCTATCAGCACCCAAGACTGACGTGGAGTTCCCAGCGGTTGCCCATCTGGTCCCAACTGCTCCAATTGAATCTCGCTCATCAGCGGTGCGATTTCTCGCAGTGCATTTTGGATGTCGGCCATGTGCTTGGCGATGAGCGGCCAAGGCGCAAACCGGACGGAAGCAATCACGTGGGCGAGAGGGGAGTTTTTCAGGATGCCAGTACGAGACGTCATGAGGAGGTAGCCCATAGGTGGATTACAAAAACTGCGTTAACTATACACCAAAGTAAACACGCTGTTTTCGGGCTTTGGGTCAGATTTCTCCGACTTTTCTGTATGAAAATTCGATTTGCCAGAGCAGATGGCCGACGTAAAGCGAAGAGGTCTTTTGATAAAGCTATTGATTTTTAAGGATTTTCTATCGGGGCGAGCATTTCCCATCTCCAGAGCCTCGTGCGGCGCAGAGCTACCTGGTAGCAATAGGTTGCTTTGACGCAGGCGTCTTGTCTCATAGAAAGGTAAGGAGCGTTATCCCGGCAAGACGAGATTGTCCCGAAAGCCAGCCGTTCTGTTTACCTGACTTGCCGAAGAGCGGGTGGAGAGGCGGAACCTTGGTGCGATGAATGAGGATCGCTCTGTGACGGTCGCGGGAGCGGAAAGCGATGTCTAGTGGCGGGCAGGATTGATCAGAAGTTGATCCAGAGTGCCGCCCCTCCGTCCCATTCGATCTCGTAGCCTGCACTAGTCAGTTCGAGGCTGATATTGCGTGTCAGCTCCTCAAAGATGGGTTCCGCCATTCCATCGAGCTTGAGGTCTTTGAAATCCACGATTACCGCACTGTGCCCAAGCTCTACGGCGCGGTTGATCGCTTTTAGTACACGTCTCCGAATTTCTTCAGGAACTCCCTCGCGCGCAATTGCAGCGAGCTCCCTTGCCCGTTCGGCACGCATCAACTCCCCAGGTTCTGCGGCCGAGAGAAAGCTTGCCTCCAAGCGCGCAACTAGCTCCGCGTTTAGCGATCTGCTTGCACTCTTGGCTGCCTGCTCCGCCTGATCTCGCAAGGACTGCGGCATTCGAAGTTTGAATTGTGGGTCTTCTCTGCTCATGGTGGCGATGATGGACCACGGTGGTCTTGACAGCAATGGGACCACGGTGGTTTTATCTGCCGGTGGACCACGGTGATCCCTTGTTGTCGAGTGCTAGGAGTAGGGTCATGGATTTGGATGGAGTCAAAGTTTCAGTCGCCGACCTCAGAGGGGCACCGCCGCTTCTTCCTTGGAAAGAATTTGCGAGGTGGATAGGAATGGGGGACGACGAGCAAATCGTGTGGGGCTGGATCAGGAGCGGGTATATCCCGCGCTACAAGATCGGAACTCACGTCATGGTGAATGTGGCGCTGTTGAATCGTCATCTGCTGGAACAGGAGGGCCTCTGATGAGCCTTCTTTCTCCTCTCAGCGCTCAGCGTGTACGAGAAAAACTCGCCGCTGCGCGCATGTCGTTCCGGCTGATGCGCAAGGCAGTGGCCGATGGCTTTGCAGATGCAGCGCGCCGATTCCATGAAGAAGGACGGATGGAGCTTGCCTCCGCACGTTTGACCGTCGAAGCCAACCGCGATGATGACGTTCTTCCTTCTATGCGGTGCCTGCTCTCTCTCGCTGTGATTCATCCGCGTCTGCCTTCTGATCGCGAGGTGACTTCCGATGCTGTCGAAGTACGTTCGTCAACCTCACGCCCCGGATTGCGACTGCTCTGTCTGCTGGTCCCGTCGCGAACTGGCGAAGCCCGATCCCTCCCAGTGCATACCCTGTACCGAGTGCCGCCCTACGCGAGTCTTCACGGTCGTTACCACGATGGCCAAGGTCGCGGGAGTGTGGCGCTCGATCCACTCGACGTACCGGGTGGAACGGGGTTCTACTTGCGCGAAACACATGCCCGCGCTCCGTCCCCCGAAGTACTGGCACGTTATCTACGACAGCGGCAGGCCGACTCCCTTCGTCCCCGTGCGCGCCCCCTTCGAGCTGGAGGGTTGAGCCATGGTCTCTAACCCACTCCCGCACCTGATCTTCTGGCTCGTCCTGCTGATGGTTGGTGCAGTGATTGGCCGCTACCACGCTCGCCACACCATCCCCACCTGGGCCAATCAGGTCCAGGGCCGCCGCACCGGCTTGTCCGAACGCGCTTTCCCGTTCGGTCAAACGGAGCGCCGGGCGAAGCGCACCCTTGACCGTCCCCCTCCCTGAATAGCCTCCGCGCGGGAGTGAGGGGCAGCACCACCGCCCCGCGCTCCTGAGCCCTCGGCGGCGAGAGCGGGATGGTAAGGGCAGAGTCCTTACGACGTTTCTCTTAAGAACATCAAACTTTCTTATGTATTGAAAGTTGGCATAAAAATAGAGTCGTGTCCTATCCAACAGTATCCAGTTTGAAAGTATCTATCTGAAATTAATTGATGTATGAAATTTCAGTAGAAATAGATGTTTGAATAATTCGGCAAGGCAGTAATTCCCGCCATTTGATGCGAACAGCCTAATCAGGTTGCGGGCCAACTCATGCCTAAAAAAGGCAAAAGGAGAACTACCAATGAACATGTTTGCAACCACTGGCGGTGTCGTTGAACTGTGGGTCATCCAGACTGACACCTTCACCTCGAAAGCCTCCGGCGAAGTCTTCGCCAGCGTGCAGGCCATTTCCCCTATCCCAGAAGGTGCTCGCGGCAACGCCAAGGGCTTCGAAATCACCCAGTACGACATTGAGCCGACCCTTCTCGATGCCATCGTCTTCGAAGGCTCCCCGGTGCTGTGCAAGTTCGCCACCGTGGTGCGCCCGACCAAAGACCGCTTCGGCAACACCAAGAACACCCAGGTACTGACCGAACTGCTCGCCACCGGCAAGGACGTGCACACCCCCGCACCGAGCCGCCAACTGCAACCCCAGGCACAAGCCCAGCGCCCAACTCAGCAGCCGGCCAGCGAGAAGCCTGCCGCTGAGAAACCCTCCGACAGCAGCAAGTCCTGACGGCGAGGGTAGGTAGATGAAAGCGCCGCTCCGTTTCGCCTTCGGCTGGGTGTTGTACGTGGCAATCCTTTGCGCCGTATCGCCTGCCGTGCGTGCGGTGCGCGAATTCCTCGAACCCTACCCGCTGGATTCCGTGATCGCTGTGGTCGCGGCTGCGTTCGCCTTCTTCGCCCTGTGGTGGTTCGTCCTGCGCTCCTTCTGGGGCTGGTGCGACCAGCCACGCAAGGAGGCCCGCTGACATGTCAGGCGTGGTCGCCGTTCAGGTCTGCACCAGCTGGGCGTCCACGGCGGGCGGCCTCATGCGCTGCCAGCAGATCGAATGGCAACAGGCCTATCTGATTCCGCCCGAGGCCGCTGGAGCAATTGAAATCCTGGTCAACGGCGGGTTCTCCCTGGAGGCCTTCAGCATCGGTGCTGCGGGCGTTCTCGGGGCATTCGTGACGGGGCTTTTAACTGGCTGGGTCGCGTCACTTCTTCGTAAAGCCAAGTAGAGAGGAAATACCCATGAAAGGCATGAAACAACAGATCGCCAAGTTCAACCCGATCCGCTCGTTCCGAAACGTCTGCATCGCGGGCACCGTCACCGCTGCCTCCTCGATGCCGGTGTGGGCCGCCAGCGTCATCGACACCAGCTCGGTCGAGCAGGCCATCACCGACGGCAAGGGCGACATGTCCAACATCGGCGGCTACATCGTCGGTGCCCTGGTCATCCTCGCGGTCGCCGGCCTGATCTACAGCATGCTGCGCAAGGCGTAAGTGCTCTGGTCGGTGTGGTTGGGGGCGTTCTTCGCCGGCGCCTTCATCACCGGGTACCGCTGCGGCGAATTCTTCTGACTGCACTGCAAGTGCCGAACCTGGACCCCGCTTCGGCGGGGTTCTTTTTTCATGGAGATAGGTATATGCGGCATATATTTCTTATTGTGCTGCTCTTTTTGTCTTTCTCCGCGTCCGCTGATTATTACTGGACTGTCTCGGGGCGCTCTGGGCAATGGCCTTCTGCTGTTGCGGCTTGCACTGCCATCTACCCAAGATTTAAGCGGGTTGATATGAGTGCTAATGGCAGGAGTGCTCAGTGTGTCTATCGCTACGGCGAAAATGATGATCGGGATTACTTGTACAGCTCGACGTACAGGTATGGAACGGAGTGTGTTGCGCCGAAGGTTTATAACTCCGCGACAGGTGCCTGTGATGATCCTCCGGCACCTAGCGACGATGACTGCAAGACCCGCGATCCCTACACCAAGATTGTCCAGTTCTCCTTCGTCGATGGGCAGGCCGTAATCCCGGTTGATCCGGAGATCAAGGATCACTGCATTTACGAGCCGGGCGAGCCGCAGAACTGCACCGCCACGCAGTGCGAATTCGACATGTCGCCCAGCGGCAATGACGATCCCTCGGATAACGCCGACGGCACCGATCCGGAGAAGTCGCTACAGGACTATCTGGATGACCTTGCCAAGAAGTTCGATTGCGTGAAAACGGTGAACGGCTACATCGGCTGCACCAATGCGCAACAGACCCCGCCGGATGTCGATCCCGACCATCGTTGCTTTCCCGGCTACTCGTGGTCAGGCACCACCTGTGTCGCCACACCGGGCGGCCCCGCTGAAAACAACAACAGCGGTAGCGGTTCGGGCGGGGGCAACAACGGTGGCGGAAACAACGGCGGCGGCAGCGATGGCGGCACCAATCCTGGTACGGGCAGTGGTGAGGGTGGCGGCGACGGCGGCAATACCGGCGGCGGTGGCGGTGATGACGGCTCCGATGGCGGCGACGGCCCCACGGAGGAACTGGAGCAGCCCAAGCAGGGCAGTTGGGACGAAGCACTCAAAGAGTGGGACGCCAAAGTCGAAGAAGCCAAAGACACCTTCCGCGACAAGATCAAAACCAACGCTGATCAGCTCAGAGGCGTGTTTGACCTGAACCTGGGCGAGGGCGGCGGCAAGCTCCCCTGCGACACCTTCACCGTGTGGAAGAAGAGCGTCAGCCTCTGCTTCACCGCCTACGAAGAAAAACTCTCCTACCTGCGCTACGCGCTGATGTTCATGGCATCGGTGCTGGCCGCGTTCGCCATTTTGAAGGAGTGACCTCATGGAATGGCTATCCAGCTCTTTCGACCAGATCATCCTGTTCTTCCAATGGATCTGGGAGTTCATGACCCAAGGCATCTACGACTTCATCAAGGACGGCTTCGTCGTTGCCACCAAGTGGGCGATGTACAGCGCGCTCCAGGGTTTCCTGTTCCTGCTCGATGTCAGCTACACCGTCGCCCGCGAGCTGATCGACAGCCTCGGCGTCTCCAACATGGTGCGCTCCATGTACGCCACGTTGCCCGCCCCGCTGGCTGCCGCGCTGCAATTTCTCGGCGTGCCGCAGGCCCTCAACATCCTGTTCTCCGCCCTGGCCACACGCTTCTGTATGCGCTTTGTGCCCTTCATTGGGAGGTGAGTGAATCATGTCGATCAAGATTCACCACGGCCCCAACGGCTCCTACAAAACTTCCGGTGCGATCCAAGACGATGCCGTCCCGGCCCTCAAGGATGGCCGCGTCATCATCACCAACGTCCGTGGCTTCACCCTGGAGCGCGCCTACAGCGTCTTCCCGCAGCTGCCCAACTCCGCGCAGATCATCAACCTCGATCTCGAATCGCTGGCCGACCTCGACAAGATGCGCACGTGGTTTCAGTGGGCGCCGCGGGGCGCGTTCCTGATCTTTGATGAAACCCAACTCTTGTTCCCCAAATCCTGGCGTGAAAAGGACCTGGAGAAATTCGACTACCCCGGCGGCCCCGAGGCGGCCCATGAAGCGGATCGGCCCATGGGCTGGCTGGATGCCTGGACCCGGCACCGGCACTTCAACTGGGACATCGTCCTGACCACCCCGAACATCAGCTACATCCGCGACGACATCCGCATGACCTGCGAGATGGCCTACAAACACTCCAACCTCGCGGTCATCGGTATCCCCGGCCGGTACAAGGAGGCCCAGCATGACGCCCAGCTCAACCGACCACCCGCTGACGGCACCATCGTCGAATACAAGCGAATCCGAAAGCAGACCTTCGCCCTCTACCAGTCCACCGCCACCGGAAAGACCCAGGACACCAAGGCCGGCAAGAGTCTCTTCCGGTCGCCTAAGTTGGTTCTTCTACTGGCACTGCTGGCCGGCACTATTGGCTTTGTCAGCTATATGGGACCTCTCAAGGTCATCGGTGGTGGCGCTCAGCAAGGAACTGATCCTGCCCATCCTCAGCCAGCTAGTGCGCCTCATCCTCAAGGGGCTGCTGTACCTGCTCCAACGCCTGCTGCTGCGCGTAGCACTCTTCCTACTAGTTCTGTACTTGGCCAACCAAGTGTTTCGACTCTTCCACTAGCTGAGCATCCCTTCGCGGGCCGGCAGATCGTCGTGGCCGGCGTGGTGAAGGGCGACAAGCAAGGCGAGCAGTTCGGCAAGAAGGGCACGGTCTACCTGTTCGCCATCATCGACCCAGAAGGGCGACGGCTGATGCTCAACTCGCAGCAGCTGAGCGAATCCGGCTACCGCGTGCGGCCCCGCTCCGAGTGCGTTGCCGAGCTGTTCTACCAGAGCTACCACGAGACGGTGGTGTGCGCTGGAGCCTTCCCCAAGCCGGCGCAGACGCCCGCAACACCATCCGTAGAAGTCGCAGTCGCCCCAGCAGCGCCCGCAGGGCCAACGCTGACCATCGTCCCTGACTCCGAATACCCCGCCCGCCCCTGGAGGACCCAATGACCCTGCATGGCCTGATCAACGCCCTAGGGCTGCTCGCACTCGCCTATGCGCTCGGATTTCTGACCGCCCTGCAGGTGATGCAGCCGGTGGCGGCGTTTCCGTTTTGAGTCGGCGAGCCGCGCCGCCGGCCGGGAGCGCCAGGCACGAGCGGTAGGCCGAAGGCGCGGCCGACGACCCTGTAACACGTCGGATAACCCAGTTACTCATTGGATAGCATTGGATAGGTTTGAATCATGACTAAGGCAGCAGAACACCAGATTCGCGCAGTACTTCAGGAAGACGGGCAGTTCTTTGAGTCGCCCAAAGGGCGCATCTTTTTCAGCAGTAGGGCAGGGGAGTTCACTGACCTTTCCGGTGTGCGTCTGCTGCGCTGCGGCGTAGATACGGTTCGCCAGTTGTACAACGGCCTGATTCGACCCGAGATCATGGCGATCTTTGATGAGCCGGAAGACATCGTAGAGTTCGCCGGGTATCAGTGGGCCAAGGGCCGTCTTGGTCGCGACCCCGGCTACCAGTACCGGCTACAGAACGCTGATATGGGCCTGATCCTGCTGATCAAGAACCATAATGTGAAGCTGGAGAACATTGGCCCGCACCTCAAGATTGAGGTGTCCCCGCACGCCCTGGATGGAGCCGATCCATCGATCCTGCAAGGCGTGCTCGATGACTTGGCCGAAGGCGTTCTTTCTGCCTGCGAAACCAACCAATGCGCTGTGCACCTCGCCCTTGATGTGCAGGGTTGGACCCCTCCGTCTGACTTGGTGGATCGCATGCACTGCCGGTCCCGGCGCGTTCGCCAAATCAGCGGCATCGAGCGTATCGAGTTCGACGGCAACGCCTCGGTCTACGGTCGCGGTGAAACGTACATGTTCGGCTCGGCCAGCGGCCTGCAACTGAGCATCTACAACAAGACGCTCCAAGCTCGGGCAACCGACAAGCTCGACTACTGGGAAAACGTCTGGGCTTCCCTCAACGGCGATCCCTTCGGTGATGGCGAACCCGCCTTCAACCCGCTGGAAACGGTGTGGCGTATCGAGTTCCGCTTCCACCATTCGGTGGTACAGCAGTTCTCCGAAGGCTCCACGATGACCTCCGGCGAGGTGATCGGTTGCCGCACGTACTCAGGGCTGTGCCCGCATCTGCAAGGCCTGTGGGGCTACGCCTGTGAGAACTTCCGGCTGTTGGACAGCCCGAAGGAGTTCAATCCGTTCTGGTCGCTCATCACCCTGGATACCCAGGTGCAGGTAGAGGCCGATCCGCTCATTGATCGCACCGAATACCGCCGTTACTACAAGACGGCTCAGGGCTTCTCCGGCAAGAACTGCGAGATGTTTCTCGGCCAGTTCGCCAGCCTGATCGCACGGGAGCGCGTGCCACCAAAAAAGGCCCTGGAGGTCGGGAGAACGCTTCCCTTCTGGCACGTGATAGAGGATCACTACACCGCCAAGGGCTACAGCACTCGCGACCTCGAAAGGCACGTCATTGGACTCATAAATGATCGGTACTTGAAGCGGGGGTACGCGATCTAATGGCGATTACCAAGCTGGAGGATGGTCGCTGGTTCGTCGACGTCGAACCCATCAAGGGGAAGCGCTTCCGCAAGCGGTTCAAGACCAAGGGCGAGGCCCAACGCTTCGAAGCGTCAGTGCGCGCGAAACTGGCGGTGACACCGGAGTGGAATCCCAGGCCGAAGGACACACGCCGACTGTCTCAGCTCATTGAGCGTTGGTATGAGCTGCACGGGCATGCGATCACCAGCGGACGGCGCCGCAGGAACATGCTGCTCTTCATCGCTGCGAAGCTGGGCAATCCCATCGCTCAGACGTTTACCGTCTCAGACTTGGTTGCACTGCGTAAGGTGGAGTTGGAGGAGGGGGCACTTCCGCGCTCGATCAACGTGCGTTACTCCTACCTCAAGTCCATCTATACCGAGCTGCGCCGACTTGGTGACATCGACTACGCCAATCCCCTGGACACATTGAAGCCGCTAAAGCCTCAGCAGGAAGTGGTGTCGTTCCTGTCGAAAGCTCAGGTCGCGACCCTGGTGTCTGCACTGCGGGACTATTCGACGTTCCCACACTTGGCCCTGATATCAGAGATTTGCTTGGCGACGGGAGCGAGATGGTCGGAAGCTCAACGACTGACTTGGCCGATGGTTCGTGCGGGCTGTGTGGTGTTCGCCAACACCAAGTCGAAGCGAGTACGGACTGTGCCGATCTCCCAGGAGCTGCAAGACCGCCTGGAGGCCTATTTCACTAAGAAGGACCGCTTCCCGAGCTGCCGAGAGGCATTCGCTCGCATGGTGAAGCGATGCAATATCGTGCTGCCGAGAGGCCAGTGCACCCACGTGCTGCGCCACACCTTCGCGTCGCACTTCATGATGAATGGCGGAAACATACTTGCTCTCAAAGAGATTCTTGGACACACGTCGCTCAATATGACGATGCGCTATGCCCATCTTTCGCCCGAGTATCTGCAAGATGCGATTCGACTCAATCCATTGTCTGCTCTTGATGCTTGTTCGTAACTCTAAGACGTTGGGAGTGTGTAGTTCCTTATCGTGCGTTAGTGTTGGTTTTTAAGTTATTGGGTAGGGCTTTCAATTTGAGTTCCCTCTCCGTAAATTATTTCTTGTAAGTCATTAAAGCTCAATTCTTCCGTTGTACCTGTTACGGTGATGGTGTGTTCTTGGGTGATGGGGGCGGATATTTCATTGGCTAGTATTCTGAACTTGATTAGGTAATCACCTGGGCCACTGAAAAGCACTGCGATGTCGGTTTCTGCTCTGCCCGTTTCGCCTGGTCGAAGTGTTTCCAGGTCTATATGGCAGATCGGATCGCGAGAGCGCTGATCTATTATGACTCTCTGCCTCATGCGATTTACCACTGCTTGAATTCCGCCGTGAATAAGGTTTAGTTTAGATTCAGGCTCGTCGGGCAGATCGTCAGAGCGCAACATTCTGATAGTCTGTCCTTGATTTGCGGCGCACGATACTTCGAGCTTAACCTCTCTTAGCGAGAAATCTGATCTATTTGACAGTGACAGCCTGATCAGGGCCATTCGGCTTCTAGTGCTACAGTAATCCGCGCAATCGCGGTAGTAGTCGCTATTGACAGGGGTGATGGAGGGAATTTGCCGTTTTATTCCAAATCCCATGTCTATCCAGTTGTTTTCTTCGTAGTCAGGAAGAGTTTCGAAACGCAAAAAGCGAAGGGTTAAGTGGTCGGGCAAGGGAGTGTTTTTATCAGTGTCGATTTGTAATTTGACTTGGGCTGTCTTTGATGATCCTGCGTCAAGTACCGCCATCTTTGCTATTTCGGTGATTGAGGCCTCGTCTGTTGAGCTTCCACGTCGCACATAGACAGTGTTCTTTTTTAATTTCCCATAATCTTTGTTTGGTGCAAATGGTCGAGGTTGCTTGGGGATGGTGATGATCGCAATATGCTTGCCATCGAACAGGCGTTCTTCGTATTGGAATTCAAGGTTTGGGGCCACCTTGCTATGAACGAACTGTTGAAGGGTAGCGTCGTCAATATGATCGCTATCAGTAAGCCCGACAACCTCTGCGGGGTGCGGGGTTTGGTCTTTAAAGCCAATAAGTATGTGGCCCGGCTCTGTCCGGTACGAATTAGCCATCGCTAGGATGTCTTTCAGTAATTCAGATTTCTGATGGTCAGTTGCGCCAGAGAAAGGATACTGGGCTTGTTTGAAGTCTAGGTCTACACTCTCGCCCTTATATCGAAGCTGCTCTAAATTTTCATCGCTAAGCATTCTTGCCTTCCTTTCACTTCCTGCTTGATCCCTGTTGGTTACTTTTATCATGGGCTGGATGGTAGCGTCAGCATTTCACCGTCACTGGGTGGTGGGGTGGAGGCGCCTTGTAACAAGGCAGGGAATTGCTTCGACACTTCTTCGACATGCGATCTGATTGCTTAAGAAAATTCTTTATGGATCAATGGCTTGAATGCGTGGTGTCCGCCATGGGCGATTTGCGCGTAAAATGACCGGCTTTTCGTCTTGCCTTCGGATTCCAGAGCACCATGGCCAGTACCCTTTCGGTCAACCAGAACAAACTGCAGAAACGCCTGCGCCGCCAGGTTGGCGAAGCGGTCACCGACTTCAACATGATCGAGGACGGCGACAAGGTGATGGTCTGCCTGTCCGGCGGCAAGGACAGCTACACCCTGCTGGACATCCTGCTGTACCTGCAAAAGGTCGCCCCGATTCAGTTCGAGATCGTTGCGGTGAACATGGACCAGAAGCAGCCCGGCTTCCCCGAACACGTGCTGCCGGCCTACCTGGAATCCATCGGCGTGCAGTACCACATCATCGAGAAGGACACCTACTCGGTGGTGAAGGAGAAAATCCCGGAGGGCAAGACCACCTGCTCGCTGTGCTCGCGCCTGCGCCGTGGCACTCTTTATACCTATGCTGACGAAATCGGCGCGACCAAGATGGCGCTGGGACACCACCGCGACGACATCCTGGAAACCTTCTTCCTTAATATGTTCTACGGCGGCACCCTCAAGGCGATGCCGCCCAAGCTGCTCTCCGACGACGGCCGCAACATGGTGATCCGCCCGTTGGCGTACTGCAACGAGAAGGACATCGAAGCCTACTCGGTGCTCAAGGAGTTCCCGATCATTCCGTGCAACCTGTGTGGTTCGCAGGAGAACCTGCAGCGCCAGGTGGTCAAGGAGATGCTGCTGGATTGGGAGCGCAAGTCGCCGGGCCGCACCGAGATCATGTTCCGTGCCTTGCAGAACGTGGTGCCGTCGCAACTGGCGGACCGCAACCTGTTCGACTTCAACAGCCTGCGCATCGACGAGACTGCGACGCCGCGCTTCCTAGACGTGATGAACCTGTAAAACTCGCAAGGACGCCTGATGCGCGATTACCAGTGGCTGTATGAGTACTGTCTGAACCGCTTCGGCTCGGTCGAGGCGCTGGATGCCCGGCTTCCGCAGGCCAAGTCAGCGGACGAGCTGGCGGCGGTGACTGATGATCGCTACCTGTCGCTGATTAGCCTGCGTATCTTTCGCGCCGGCCTCAAGCACAGCCTGGTGGATGCCAAGTGGCCGGCCTTCGAGGAGGTCTTCTTCGGCTTCGACCCGGAGAAGGTCGTGCTGATGGGCGGCGAGCGCTTGGAAAACCTGATGCAGGACGCCCGGCTGATTCGTCACCTGGGCAAGCTCAAGAGCGTGCCGCGCAACGCCCAGTTCGTCTTAGACATTGCTCGCGAATACGGCAGCTTCGGCAAACTCCTGGCCAGTTGGCCGTCCAGCGACATCGTCGGTCTCTGGAAGCTGCTGGCCAAGCGTGGTAGTCAGTTGGGCGGCATGTCCGCGCCGCGTTTCCTGCGCATGGCCGGCAAGGACACGTTCGTCCTCGGCGACGATGTGGTTGCCGCGCTCAAGGCTCAGGAGATAGTCGACAAGGCGCCCACCAGCCAGAAGGATCTGGCGTTGGTGCAGGCTGCCTTTAATCAATGGCAGGAACAAAGCGGCCGTCCGCTGTGCCAGATTTCCATGATGCTGGCTTTCACGGTCAACCACTGATACGCGGTCCTGCCGCGTAGGAGGGCGCATGGACTCGGCGATCGAACGCACTGGCGCAGCGCTTGCTCGTGCAGAACGTATCCTGGTAGTTACCGGTGCCGGGCTCTCCGCCGACTCCGGGATGCCCACCTATCGCGGCCTGGGTGGTCTGTACAACGGCCGGACGGCGGAAGGCGTACCGATCGAAGTAGCGATCTCCGGGCCGATGCTGCAGAAGGATCCGGCGCTGTGCTGGAAGTATCTGGCGGAACTCGGCAAGGCCTGCCTGGGCGCGCAGCCCAACGTTGGCCATGAAGCCATCGCGGAGCTGCAGAGGCTCAAGCCGGAGTGCTGGGTGCTCACCCAGAACATCGATGGGTTTCACCGCCGCGCCGGCTCGCCGCCTGAACGGCTGATCGAGATCCATGGCGAACTTGCACCGCTGTACTGCCAGTCGTGCGGCTTGGAAAGCACCGAGCTGGCAGGGCACCTGGATGGCCCGCTACCACCGAAGTGCGTGCGCTGTGCAGGTGTGCTGCGCCCGCCGGTAGTACTGTTCGAGGAGATGTTGCCGGAAGAGGCCGTCGATACGCTCTACGCGCAACTGCGCAAGGGATTCGATGCCGTTCTGCTGGTCGGGACCACCGCGAGCTTCCCGTACATCATCGAGCCCGTGCTGCGAACTCGGGATGCTGGAGGCTTCACCGCCGAGGTGAACCCGGGGCTGACCGACCTGAGTTCGGTGGTCGAAGAAAGAATGGTGGGTCGAGCCTTAGACATTATGCCGCGCCTGCTGAGTCACATTCCGCGATAAAAAACTTGCATTGGTCCCATTGAGCGGGCAAATTAGCCCGCTAATAAATGGAGCTAATGAGACACGGTCGTGCCCATGCTTAAACGCTTAGCACCCCTCGTGCCCATGAGTTTCGTTCTGCTGCTGGCAGCTTGCGCCAGCCATTCGCCGGAATCGCAGCCGAACCAGGTCGCTTCAGCACCTGCCACTCGAGCAGCGCTCCAGGTAAATCAGCACAACATAGTGCTGATGAATGAGTCGCAGGACGAGGGGGCCAAAAACGATAACGGCAGTTCGACTGCCCATGTATCCGACATTCTGGACCGCGCTTTTTCGCTGATCGGTACGCCGTACCGCTTTGGTGGGAAGTCGGAGCGGACCGGCTTCGATTGCAGCGGCTTCGTGGGCTATCTGTTCCGCGAAGAAGCGGGCATCAGCCTGCCGCGTTCCACGCGTGAGATGATCAACATGGATGTCCCGCTGGTCTCGAAAGAAGACCTGCAGCCGGGCGACCTGATCTTCTTCAACAACCGTGGTCGCGGCCGGGTCAGCCATGCCGGCATCTATATCGGTGACGGACAGTTCATCCACTCTGCCAGCCGCCGTGGTGGTGGTGTCCGCGTGGACAGCCTGGACGAGAGCTACTGGCGCCTGAGCTACATGGAAGCCAAGCGGGTGCTCGAACCAGGCTACGAACCTCACACTGTGAGTCGCTGAACTTAAAGTTTTACTTTAAGTATTGCGCTCAAGTCACTGTTGGTACAAAGTGATGGCACTCCTTGACGGGATGCCATCACATGCTCGTTCCTCAGCGCATCATTCTCCTCGCTTTTCTCGCCTCGCTGGCTGCCTGCGCCAGTCGCACTCCGCCTGCGCCGCCTCCCGTAGTGCGCGCTAACGCTGCTCCCGTCTACAACACCCAGGCTGCCGACGATGTTCTGATCCGTGCCATTGGCCTGGTCGGCACTCCGTATCGCTGGGGCGGTAATACGCCGGATAGCGGATTCGATTGCAGCGGCCTGATCGGCTACGTCTATCGCGATGCCACCGGCCTGATGCTGCCGCGTTCCACTCGCGAGATGATTTCCATGCGTGCGCCGACCGTTGGCCGCGAATCCTTGCAGAGTGGCGACCTGGTGTTCTTTGCTACCAGCGGTGGACGTGGCGTCAGCCATGCGGGTATCTATGTCGGGGAAGGGCGCTTCGTTCACGCGCCCAGAACGGGCGGGACCGTGCGCCTGGACAGCCTTGACAGCGCCTATTGGCAGAAAGCCTTCCTGGAAGCCAAGCGCGTCCTCGCCGTGCAGAGTCTCGCCCTCCATCCCTGATACTTAGGAGGGCCCATGACCACTCGCACGCTGAACCTCGACGACTCGCTTTATCAGTATCTGCTCGACGTTTCCCTGCGCGATTCGCCAGTGAAGGCACGATTGCGCGCCGAGACGGCCAGGTTACCGATGTCTCGCTGGCAGGTCGCTCCGGAGCAGGGGCAGTTCCTCGCGCTGCTAGTCGGGCTGACCGGCGCGAAACGAATCCTCGAGATCGGCACCTTCACCGGCTACAGCGCCCTGTGCATGGCCGAGGCGCTGCCCGAAGGCGGCCATATCCTCTGCTGCGACCTGCCGGGTGAGTACAACGACATTGCACGCAGCCACTGGCACGACGCTGGCGTCGACTCGCGCATCGAGCTGCGGCTCGGACCTGCACTGGCCACCCTGGAAGCCCTGGTTGCGGGCGATCAGCAAGGCGCTTTCGACCTGGTATTCATCGACGCCGACAAGGCGAATTACCTCACCTACCTGGAGCACGCGCTGGCTCTGCTGCGTGTGGGCGGGCTGGTGGTCTTCGACAACGTACTGTGGAGTGGACGAGTGTTGGAGGCCAACCCGGAGAGTGCGGATACCCGCGCGATCCAGCAACTCAACCTGGCCTTGAAGGTGGATGAGCGAGTGGACTATTCGCTGGTGCCGATTGGCGATGGCATGAGCCTTTGTCGCAAGCGTTGAAAAACCTTGGGCCAAAAAAAGGCACGCCGTGACGCGTGCCTTTTTCGTTACTGCGGCCTGGGTCAGGCAACATCCACCAGAATCACTTCGCTGTCTTCGAGTGCGGTGACCTTCACCACGGCCTCATCGGCGATTGCGGCGCCGTCACGGGCCAGTAGCTCGATACCGTTGACCTCGACCTTGCCCACCGCCGGAACCAGATAGGCCCGGCGATTGCCGCCAAGCTCGTACTCGGCAGTCTGGCCGGCCTTCAGGGTGGCGGCGACCAGGCGGCCTTCGGCGCGGATGCGCAGGGCGTCGGCGTCGTTTTCATAGCCGCTGGCCAGGGTTACGAAGCGCCCGGCGCGATCGCCCTTCGGGAAGGGTTTGGCGCCCCAGGACGGCGTGCCGCCGCGGATCGAGGGGATGATCCAGATCTGGAAGATCTTGGTGACGTCCTTCTCCAGGTTGTACTCGGAGTGCACGATGCCAGAGCCTGCGCTCATTACCTGCACGTCACCCGCTTCGGTGCGGCCCTTGTTGCCCAGGCTGTCCTGGTGGGTGATCGCGCCCTGGCGAACGTAGGTGATGATTTCCATCTCGCGGTGCGGGTGCGGTGGGAAGCCGGTGCCCGCGGCGATTTCGTCATCGTTCCAGACGCGGAGGTTACCCCAGTCCATACGCTCGGCGTCGTAGTACTCGGCGAAGGAGAAGTGGTGCTTGGCGTTGAGCCAGCCGTGGTTGGCGCCGCCGAGTTGCTGGAAGGGTCTGCGTTCGATCATGACTTAGTCCTCGTGGGGCGCGGCTGGCCGGTGGGCCAGTCCGCGCGGTTCATGGGACTATCTTCTCTCGCAGATGATCGATAAAAAAGCGCAAATATCGGCAGATATAGATCGATTAATTCGATTCTATTCGGCAGCGTGCCTGTCGCCCTGATCGAGGAATTTGCTGAGGAACTGGCGGGTGCGCTCTTCCTTCGGGTGGGCGAACAGCGCTTTGGCATCGCCCTGTTCGACGATCACGCCCTTGTCGATGAAGATCGCCCGGTTGGCGACGTCGCGGGCGAAGCTCATCTCATGGGTGACGATGACCATGGTGCGCTTTTCCTGGGCCAGGCCGCGGATGGTCGCCAGGACCTCTCCGACCAGCTCCGGGTCCAGTGCCGAAGTCGGTTCGTCGAAGAGAATCACGTCCGGCTGCATGGCCAGGGCGCGGGCGATGGCGACGCGCTGCTGCTGCCCGCCGGAGAGGCGCTTGGGATAGGAGTCTTCCTTGCCGGCCAGTCCGACCTTTGCCAGTAACTGGCGGGCGCGCTCGATGGCCTGGGCGCGCGGTTCCTTCTTTACGATGATCGGGCCTTCCACCACGTTCTCCAGCGCGGTGCGGTGGGGAAACAGGTTGAAGTTCTGGAAGACGAAACCCACGTGCTGCCGCAGCTTGCGGATCAGCCCCTGCTGGCCGCTGAGCGGCCGCGAGGCGTCAATGAGGATGTCGCCGACCTGGATGGTCCCGCCGTTGGGCACCTCCAGCAGGTTCAGGCAGCGCAGCAGGGTGGTCTTGCCCGAGCCACTGGGGCCGATGATCGCGACCACTTCGCCGGGCTGGACGGTCAGGTCGATGCCCTTGAGCACCTCCTGGCCGCGGAACTGCTTGGTCAGCTGGCGGACTTCGATCATGCGTCTTGCTCCCGGTCGTGGCGGTTGACCCGGTCTTCCAGGCGGTTCTGCAGGTGCGACAGGATGCTGGCGAGGATCCAGTAGATCAGTGCGGCGGCGAGGTACATGGTGAAGACTTCGAAGGTGCGCGCGGTGATCAACTGGGCCTGGCGGAACAGTTCAGGGACCTGGATGGTGGCGGCCAGGGCGGTGTCCTTGACCAGCGAGATGAAGCTGTTGCCCAGCGGCGGCAGGGCGGTGCGCGCGGCCTGCGGCAGGATCACCCGGCGCAGGGTCTCGGCGCGGGTCATGCCGATGCTGGCGGCGGCCTCCCATTGGCCCTTGTCGATGGAGCCGATGGCGGCGCGGAGGATTTCGCAGACATAGGCGGCCATGTTCAACGAGAAGCCGATCAGCGCCGCCGGCAGAGGGTCGAGTTCGATGCCGGCCTGGGGCAGGCCGTAATAGATCATGAACAGCTGGACCAGCAATGGCGTGCCGCGGAAGAACGACACGTAGATGCGTGCCAGCCAGCGCACGGCAGTGAATCCGTACAGGCGCATCAGCGCCAGTACAAATCCGAGCAGCAGTCCGAAGAACATGCCGCCTACGCTGAGGACTACTGTGAAGATCGCGCCCTTGAGCAGGAAGGGCGCGGAATCCAGCGCAAGCTGCAGGCTTTCCTCGATCATTGGGTGACGTCAGCCTGGAACCATTTCTCCGAGAGTTTCTTCAGCGTACCGTCGGCGCGGAATTTCTCGATGGCCTTGTTCAGCGCTGCGAGCAATTCCGGGTTGCCCTTGCGCAGGGCGATGCCGGCTTCCTGACGAGCGAAGGGAGCGCCGGTCAGTGCCATGGCGCCCTTGGTCTTGTTGACCATGTCGAAGGCGGCCAGGCGGTCCACCAGGATCACGTCGATGCGGCCGCTGCGCAGGTCCTGGAATTTGGTCGGGTCGTCTTCGTAAGTGCGGACGTCGGCTTGCGGCACGTGCTCGCGCAGCCATTGCTCGTAGTTGGTGCCCAGGCCCACGCCGACTTTCACGCCGGCGAGTTTCTCCGGCGAGTCGTATTTGCCTTCGTCACCCTTGCGCACCAGCGCCTGGATGCCGGAGACGGTGTACGCCTCGGAGAAGTCGTACTTCTTCTTGCGCTCTTCGGAGATGGTCACCTGGTTGATCACCAGGTCCAGGCGCTTGGATTCCAGCGCGGCGAGGATGCCGTCCCATTTGGTCGGCTGCAGCTTGGCGGTGACGCCCAGCTCCTTGGCGATCAGTTCGGAGAAGTCCACTTCGAAGCCGGCGAGCTTGCCGTTTTCGTCCTGGAAGCTGAAGGGCGGGTAGGTGCCTTCCAGGCCCACGCGCACCTGGCCTTTTTCCTTGATCTGGGCGAGCAGGTCGTCGGCGGCCTGGGCCTGGCCAAAGAGGCCGGCGCCGAGGGTGAGGGTCAGGCTGGCAAGCAGGAAATGACGTCGCAGTGCGGAGAAGGTCATGGTGGTCCCCGTTTTTGGTGTTTTAAGCAGGTTAGTCAACGCGTGGCGACTATATGGGCAGAATCGTTATGCAATAAAATAATAAAAAATTACATGCCTAGTTCTGGATGGTATGTAGGTCAGGTCGACGAATGATAGGCGAACAAGGCCGGCGACCCGCCGGTGTGCAGGAACAGGATAGGTCCGGGTTTTACGAAGCGATCCTGGCGGATGCCGTCGAGCAATCCCGCCATGGCCTTGCCGGTGTAGACAGGGTCCAGCAGCAGGCCTTCCTGGCTTGCCAGCAGGCGGATCGCATCGAGCGTCCCGGCATTGGCTTCGCCGTAGCGCGGGCCAAAGTACTGGTCCCACAAATGTACGTTCGGCACCGCCTGCGCTTCGTGGCCGAGCAGTTGCAGCGTGCGCTCAACCAGTCCTTCCACCTTTGGCCTCTGTGCCGCATCGGTGCGCGAAACGGTCACGCCGATCACGTCCAGCTGCGGCAGCACATCGGCCAGTGCGATCGCAAGGCCGGCATGGGTACCGGCGCTTCCCGAGGCGAGTACCACGGCGGAGAACTCCTGGCCGCTGGCCCGAACCTGCTCGGCCAGCTCCAGCCCGGCGCGTACGTAGCCCAGGGCGCCCAGCGCGTTGGAGCCGCCAATGGGTACGATGTAAGGCTTGCGACCCTCGCTGAGCAGGCGTTCACCGGTTTGTGCCAGCCGCTCGTCCGCGCTATCGAGGTTGGGCACGAGTTCGATGTCGGTGCCGAACAGGTCCAGCAGCAGGCGGTTGCCGTTGCTCAGGTAATTGCGATCCTCGGTGCCGATGGGGTTTTCCAGCAACGCCACGCAGCGCAGGCCGAGCTTCGCCGCGGCGGCGGCGGTCTGGCGCACATGGTTGGACTGGATCGCGCCAGCGGTGACCAGCGTATCGGCGCCGACCTTAAGCGCATCGGCGGCGAGGAATTCGAGCTTGCGCACCTTGTTGCCGCCCAGGGCGAAGGGTGTGGTGTCGTCGCGTTTCACATACAGATCGCGGCCCAGGGAAGTGGACAGCCGTTCCAGCTTGTCCAGCGGCGTCGGGCCGCCGGCCAGGTCGAGGCGGGGAAAGCGGGCGAGGGCTTCGCGAAGGGCGCTCATGAAGGATTCTCGGTATGGCAGCGGATTCGTCACGATAGAGCGCGGCAAGTCCTCTCGCAATGTGCCGAGCGGCCGCTTGACGCCGGGCTGCACGGGAATGTCGCGTGACGATCCGCCATCTCGCCATGGGAATCTCCGGAGGCTGTGAATCAATGTGCGGACAGCGGCTCGGCGAACCGCTACGCTCCACGCTCAGATCCGGAGTCTTCAACCGGGCGATAACGAAAACAGGAAAACCAGGGCGGGAAATCCGATGACTTCAGCAGTACCTTCATGCGCTTCGTTGCAACGCTGGACACTCCGGTTGCTCGGCGCACTGGCCCTGATGCTGGGGCTGAGCAGCCCGGCACTGGCCGACCGGGTGATTCCCTCGGGGATGATGGTGGGCTTCGTCGACAGTGCGGTGTATCCGGTGATCACCTTGAAGCGACCGAAACCGAGTCTGCTGCGCCGGGTCATGACGCTGGGGCTGTACAAGAGGACCGTCAGCTATCCATTGTCCGTTTCGGTGCGTATCCGTGATGAGAACAACCGATTCATGGTTTACGGCCTGTTACCCAACATCACCGGAAAATTCGTCGGCATCAAGGTCGGCCTGGACAGTCGCATCAGCCAGATATGGGTGCTCACCGAGCGGGAAGCGACAGAGTATGTAAACCGTCCGGGAACTCTCTTCCCGCCGAGCTGACGGACAATTCGCCAGACCACGCCTTGCCGCTCGCGAGATTCCTCCGAGCGGACTGCAGCCGGGAAGCCTGTGCTTCGGCTATCATGTGCGCCGGTCAAACTCTTTCTATCCGGTTACCCCATGACGTCCTCCCAGCAGCCGCCGCGCGACGAAAACGCGGACAACACCCAGGAACAACCTTCGCTCTCCCTGGCAGAATTGGCCAAGGCTGCGCTTGCTGCGCAGAAGCAGGCCGCTTCCGCCTACCAGCACCGCAAGGCGCACGACAAGGCTGAGTATCGCCCGCCGCACCCGCGCGGCTCGCGTCGCTCGATGGGCAAGCGCTGAGGCAGCCTCTCGTCAGAAATACCTTCAGCCAGCACTCTTGCGGGGGCGCTGGCTGAACTGCGGCAACCGGCGTCGGTCGTATCCGCAGCGGCCCTGCCATGCTGGCTGGCCATTTCCCGCTTTCGCGAACCCGTCACGGATTGACACTCGCGCGGTCCTGCAACCTGGTTGAAGGAGCGCCTCGCGTCCAAGGAGAATCCATGAAAGTCCTCGTTCCTATCCTTTCCCTGCTGGCGCTCGCCGGCTGCATCACCATGACCGGCAACTACGAAGTCAGCGCCCATGACGAGTCCGGCAAGGCCTTGAGCAATGGCAAGTTCCTCGCCCATGGCAGCGGCATCTACACCGTGCGCAACTCACTGTGCTCGGTCTATCCGAAGGCCATCGTCACCATCAAGGACGTGGAGACGGACCAGGAGCTGGAGGGCGAAAGCCCTTACCACTGTCGCTGAGTCCTCTCATGGGGCTGGCGGTGTGAACTTCTGCTGCTGTCCCTGCTGCAACGTCCACTCCACGACCTGCGCGGAAAGCTGATCGGCGGCCTTGCCGAAGGCGCTGACCACTTCGGGCACCTGCTTGCCGTCCACTGGCTGGCTGACCTCGAAGCTGCGCGAGGCGACGATGCGCTGGTCGAGGGTGCGCACCAGGCGGGCATCGTAGCGGATGTGGATCACTGGCTTGCCGTTCTGGTACTCGCTCTGGAAGGCGCGCAGTTCGCCGGTCAGGTCGAGGTCGGCCTGCAGGCTGGCTTCGTCGCTGCTCAGGGCGCGGATGCTGCCGTTGGCGGTGAAGGCGTCGAGCAGGCGATCACGCAGCAGGCCCGGCGCGCGGTTGCTCCAGCGTGCGCCCTGGTAGCTGCTCAACTGGTTGCCCTGCGGGACCACGGCGATGCGGTTGCTGTCCAGCACCAGGCTGGCGGTAGGCGCGCTGACCCGCAGCGACCAGTTTACCGCCGTGCTGCCGCGCACGGGTTGCTGGGTGGCCGGCAGCAGGTAGAAGTCCGGGCTTTCCGCTTCCGGGAGGATCGAGCAGGCGCCCAACAGGCTGACCAGGGCGGCGGCGAGCAGGCGGGGAAGGGCGGTCATGGCTGGAACTCCTTGTTGCGTTCGCGGCCGAGCAGGTAGCCGGTGGGATTCTCCTGCAGGCGGCGGGTGACGCCGCGCAGGTCTTCCAGGGTGGAGCGCAGTTCGCGGATCGCCGGGCCGATTTCGCCCAGGCCGTTGAGGCCGCCGTTCACCGAGTCGTAGTTGCTGTTCAGCAGTTGCTCCACCCGTTCGCTGCTGGTGCGCAGGGAGGCGAGGGTTTTCTGGGTGTCGTCGAGAATCGTCTGGCCCTTGCCGCCCAGGGTCTGGTTCGCGCGGTCGAGCAGCTGGCTGGCATTGGCCAGGGTAATGCGCGCCTGCTCGCTGGCGGTGGCCAGTTCCTTGAAGGTCCGCCGGATGTCGTCGCGCTGTTCGGCGACCACGCCGGTCGCCTGGTCGATGTGGTCCAGGGTGCGGCTGATGCGGTCGACGTTCTCCTGGGAGAACATGCGGTTCACGTTGTTGATCAGGTTGTTGATGTTGGTGGCGATGTCCTCGCCGTTGGCGAGCAGCTTGGCGAAAGGCGACGGGATGGTCTTGATCACCGGGATTCCGCCATCCTTGGCTTCCAGTGGCGGGCTGTCCTGGCCGGCGCTGGAGAGCTGGATGATGGCCTGGCCGGTGACGCCGGTGAGGGCCAGCTTGGCGCGCGTATCCTCGCGGATTGGCGTGCTGTCGTAGACGCGGATGCGCGCGCGGACCTTGCGCGGGTCGTTCGGGTCCAGGCGCAGGGAGACCACGTCGCCGACGCGGATGCCGCTGTACTGCACGGTGCCGCCTTCGGACAGGCCGGTCACCGCCTCGCTGAAGATCACGTCGTAGATCTTGTAGCGCTGGTCGTTGCTCGATTGCGCCAGCCAGAGCGCGAAGAGCAGCGCGCCGATCGACACGACCAGAGTGAACAGGCCGATCAGTACGTGATGGGCACGGGTTTCCATTCAGCTTTCCTCCCGCAGGTGTTCGGTGGCCTGCAGCGCGGCACGGCCGCGTGGGCCGTGGAAATAATCCTGTACCCAGGCGTCGTCGGTCTGGGCGACCTGGTCCAGCGGCCCGACCACCAGCACCCGCTTCTGCGAGAGCACGGCGACGCGGTCGCAGATGGTGTAGAGGGTGTCCAGGTCGTGAGTGACCAGGAACACGGTGAGACCGAAGGCGTCGCGCAGGGTCAGGATGAGTTGGTCGAAGGCCGCCGCGCCGATGGGGTCGAGGCCGGCGGTGGGCTCGTCGAGGAACAGGATGTCCGGGTCCAGCGCCAGGGCGCGGGCCAGCGCGGCGCGCTTGACCATCCCGCCGGACAGTTCGGCCGGATACTTGGCCCCTGCATCCGGCGGCAGGCCGGCGAGGGAAATCTTCACCTTGGCCATGAACTCGGCGTCGCTGCGCGACAGGCCGGCGTGCTCGATCAGTGGCAGGCAGATGTTCTCGCTCACGGTCAGCGAGGAGAACAGCGCACCATTCTGGAACAGCACGCCAAAGCGCCGTTCGAGCTTCGAGCGCTCCAGCGGCGGCAGCGCCGGCAGGTTCTGCCCGAACACGTGGACGCTGCCTTCGCTGGGCTGGCGCAGGCCGATTATGCTGCGCAGCAGCACCGACTTGCCGGTGCCCGAGCCGCCGACTACGCCAAGGATTTCGCCCTTCATCACATCGAGGTCGAGATGCTCGTGCACGGCGTGGGTGCCGAAGCGGTTGGCCAGGTCGCGGACGACGATGATCGGTTCGCTCACCAGCCCATCTCCATGAAGAACAGCGCAAACATCGCATCCAGCAGGATCACCACGAAGATCGACTGGACCACGCTGGAAGTCGTGTGCTCGCCCACCGACTGTGCGCTGCCGCTGACGCGGAAGCCTTCCAGGCAGCCGATCACGGCGATGATGAAGGCGAACACCGGGGCTTTGACGATGCCGACCAGGAAGTGCTGCACGGCAATGTCGTTCTGCAGCATGTAGAGGAACATGCGCGGCGAGATGTCCAGGCTCAGGGCGCAGACCACGCCGCCGCCGAAGATGCCGGAGAGCATCGCCAGGAAGGTCAGCATCGGCAGGGTCAGCAGCAGCGCCAGCACGCGCGGCAGCACCAGCAACTCCACGGGGTCGAGGCCCAGGGCCTGGATGGCGTCGATCTCCTGGTTGGCCTTCATCGAGCCGATCTGTGCGGTGAAGGCGCTGGCGGTACGGCCGGCCAGCAGGATTGCGGTGAGCAGCACGCCGAATTCACGCAGGAAGGAGAAGCCCACCAGGTCGACCGTGTAGATCGCCGCGCCGAATTTCTGCAGCACCGTGGCGCCGAGGAAGGCCACCACCGCGCCGACCATGAAGGTGAGCAGGGCGACGATGGGCACGGCGTCCAGGCCGGTTTCCTCCATGTGCGCGGTCAGCGAGGTCAACCGCCAGCGACGCGGCCGGAACAGGTTGCGCACCAGGGTTTGCAGGGTCAGGCCGATGAAGCCCAGCACGCCGATCAGGTGGTCCTTGAACGTCAGGGTGGCGACGCCGATGCGCTCCAGTACGTCGGCCAGTGCGTTGCCCGGTGCCGGGCCTTTCTCGTCCAGCCGGCACTGGGTGATCGCGCTGCCCACCGTGCGCAGCAGCGCCTGGCGTTCGGCGGGGAGGTTGCGGGCGATCTGGTCGAGCTGGCTCATGCGCGCGCCGCCGATGATCTCGGCGAGCAGCGCGGCGCCGGCGGTATCCAGCGCGCCAAGGCCGGCGAAATCCAGCTCCGCGGGGGACTCGGCGCTGCGCTGGGCGGCGACCTGGGCTTGCAGCGAGGCGAAGTGCGCGAGTGTCCAGTCGCCGCTGATGTGCATCAGGGACGGGGTCGCGGAGGTGTCGAGCTGAAGCTGGCCGGGTTGGGCAGTCGTCGTCATGATTCGCATTCTAGCGAAGTTGAGCGGCCTGACCACTTGACTTGTGTGACCCTTTATAGAGCCTCGGCGGTTCGACGGGCGGGCCCCCGGCGACAGTCTGTTCAATTGACGCCCCAGCCCGCCAGCCACTAAGCTGCGCGCCTGCTACAGGTGCCCGAGGCGCAAGTCGAGGGTGAAACAGGGAAGCCGGTGAATTCGATGCGCAATCGAGCATTCCGGCGCTGCCCCCGCAACGGTAAGCGAGCTTCGAACCGCATCCGCCACTGTGCCACTGGCATGGGAAGGCGCGGTTCTTTCGGAAACGCCAGGCGCTTCCACTCGCAAGCCCGGAGACCGGCCTGCTGCATCGCATGGCATCGCGGGAGGCGCTGTCGACGCAGGCCATGTGCGCCGCGCGTTGCCGTCCTCCGCCTGCCCCGACTGGTCAGTGCCGCGCGGGTGAGAGCGGCGGAGAATCCTTCAGGTGAATTCCCTGTTTCCCAAGCCGACGGCTTTCGCGCCGAGCGGCTTATACCGCATGGCGCCTACGCACGCCGGCGGTTCGTTCCTGCCCATCCCATTCTCCGCTCGCTGCCGCCCGGCCGGCGAGCTGGCGCCTGCGCGCTCCCTTTCTAGAGGCAAACCCCATGACTGAATCCCCTGAAAAGGACGAACGCCACCGTTCGCGCATGCAGCGCAAGAAATCGGTGATCGACGAGAAGATCGCCCAGGCCCAGGGCGAACGCGGAGTGTTCCTGGTCAACAGCGGCAACGGCAAGGGCAAGAGCAGCTCGGCCTTTGGCATGGTCGCCCGCGCGCTGGGCCACGGCATGAAGGTCGGGGTGGTGCAGTTCATCAAGGGTGCTGCGACCACCGGCGAGGAGGCGTTCTTCCGCCGCTTCCCCGAGGAAGTCAGCTTCCATGTCATGGGTGAAGGCTTTACCTGGGAAACCCAGGACCGCCAGCGCGATATTGCCAAGGCACAGGCGGCCTGGGATGTGGCACGGCAACTGCTGGCCGATCCGCAGATAGGCCTGGTGGTGCTGGACGAGGTGAACATCGCCCTCAAGCACGGCTATCTGGAGCTGGACACCGTGCTCGCCGACATTGCCGCCCGCCCGTCGATGCAGCATGTGGTCGCCACCGGCCGAGGCGTGCAACCGGCCATGGTCGAGGCCGCCGATACCGTGACCGAGATGGGCCTGGTGAAACATGCCTTCAAGGCTGGCATCAAGGCGCAGAAAGGGGTGGAGTTCTGATGCCCTTCGTTATGGCGGAGTGCTCCTGATGCTCGATGCGCGCCAATGCCCCGCCCTGCTGATCGCTGCCCCCGCCTCCGGGCAGGGCAAGACCACCGTGACCGCCGCCCTGGCGCGCCTGCACACGCGCCTCGGGCGCAAGGTGCGGGTGTTCAAGTGCGGCCCGGACTTCCTCGATCCGATGATCCTCGCCCGCGCCAGCGGCGCACCGGTTTATCAGCTGGACCTGTGGATGGTCGGCGAGGGCGAAAGCCGCCGGTTGCTCTGGGAGGCGGCCGGTGAGGCCGACCTGATCCTCATCGAAGGCGTGATGGGCCTGTTCGACGGCTCGCCCTCGGCCGCCGATCTGGCGCGGCGCTTCAACGTGCCGGTGATGGCGGTGATCAATGGCCAGTCCATGGCCCAGACCTTCGGCGCGATGGCCGTCGGCATGGCCACCTACCAGCGCGACCTGCCGTTCTCCGGCGTGCTCGCCAACCGCATCGGCAGCCAGCGCCACCGTGACCTGGTGCGTGACAGCCTGCCGGAATGGATTCGCTGGTATGGCGCGCTGCCGCGCGACACCGAGGTCGAGTTGCCCAGCCGCCACCTCGGCCTGGTGCAGGCCGGCGAACTGGCGGACCTCGACGCGCGCCTGGACGCCGCCGCCGATGCCCTGGCCGCCAGCGCCAGCACCGAGTTGCCGGCGCCGGTGAGCTTCGCCGCGCCCGAACCGCGCAGCGAGTCTTCCCGCCTCGACGGCGTGCGCATTGGCGTGGCGCGGGACAACGCCTTCGCCTTCCTCTATCAGGCCAACCTCGATCTGTTGCGCGAGCTGGGCGCCGAACTGGTGTTCTTCTCGCCGCTGCGTGACGCATCGCTGCCGGAGGTGGACAGCCTCTACCTGCCCGGCGGCTACCCGGAGCTGCACCTGCAAGCGCTGGCCGACAACCGCGCCATGGCCCAGGCGATTCACGCCCACCACGAGAGGGGCAAGCCGATCCTCGCCGAGTGCGGCGGCATGCTCTATCTGCTCGATGCCCTGACCGACGTGGCCGGCGAACGCGAGGAGCTGCTGGCCCTGCTGCCGGGTGAGGCGCGCATGCAGAAGCGTCTCGCCGCGCTGGCGTTGCAGGCCGTGACGCTGCCCGAGGGCACCCTGCGCGGGCACACCTTCCACCATTCGTTGCTCGACAGCGCTGAAGTACCGCTGGCCCGTGGCGTCTGCCCGAACGACAAGCCGGTGGCCGAGGCCGTGTTCCGGCGTGGCCGGCTCACGGCGTCCTACATCCACTTCTACCTGCCATCCGATCCGGATGCCGCAGCCGCACTCTTCAGACCATGACCGATCACGCCTACAGCCCCGAGGAACGCGCCGCGCTTTACCGCGCCATCGCCGAGCGCCGCGACATGCGTCATTTCAACGGTGGCGAGGTGGCGCCCGAATTGCTCGCGCGCCTGCTGGAAGCCGCACACCAGGCGCCGAGCGTCGGCATGATGCAGCCTTGGCGCTTCATCCGCGTGACGTCCAGGGACGTGCGCCAGTCGATCCACCAATTGGTGGAAGAGGAGCGCATTCGTACCGCCGAAGCGCTGGGCGAGCGCTCCGACGAATTCATGAAGCTGAAGGTCGAGGGCGTGCTCGACTGCGCCGAGGTGCTGGTGGCTGCGCTGATGGACGGCCGCGAGGCGCATGTCTTCGGCCGTCGCACGCTGCCGAACATGGATCTGGCCTCGCTGTCCTGTGCCATCCAGAATCTCTGGCTGGCTTCGCGCGCGGAAGGGCTGGGCATGGGCTGGGTGTCGCTGTTCGATCCTGCCGCGCTCGGCGACCTGCTTGGCCTTCCGGACGGTGCCGAGGCGGTTGCGGTGATCTGCCTGGGGCCGGTCAGCGCGTTCTATTCCGCCCCGATGCTGGCCCTGGAAGGCTGGCGCCAGCCGCGCTCGCTGGACGAGCTGGTGTTCGAAAACCGCTGGGGAGAGAAGGCATGAGCCTGGCCTTGCTGAGCGTCCTCGGCGTGGCGCTGGACGCCCTGCTGGGCGAGCCGAAACGCTGGCATCCGCTGGTGGCGTTCGGGCGGTTGGCGGACCGGCTGGAGCGAAGGTTCAATCGCTCCCGCGCCGATGCCGGAAGCGACACCCCTGGCCTCGGCTGGCGCAGCCATGGCGTCACCGCATGGATCATCGCGGTCATTCCGCTGACCCTCATCGCGCTGTTGCTAAGCCTGCTGCCTTACGTCGGCTGGATCGTCCAGGTGCTGGCGCTGTACGCCGCCCTGGGTCTGCGCAGCCTGGGCGAGCACGCCGATCCGGTGGTGCTGGCGCTGCGCAGTGGCGACCTCAACGAAGCGCGCCTGCGCGTGGGTTACGTGGTCAGCCGCGAAACTGCCGAGCTGGACGAAACCGCGGTGGCCCGCGCGGCCACCGAGTCGGTGCTGGAGAATGGCAGCGACGCGGTCTTCGCGGCGCTGTTCTGGTTCGCCGTGGCGGGTGCTCCGGGCGTGGTGCTCTACCGCCTGAGCAACACCCTCGATGCCATGTGGGGCTACCGCAATGCGCGCTTCGAACGGTTCGGCTGGGCCGCGGCGAAGATCGACGATGGGCTCAACTACATTCCCGCCCGGCTGGTGGCGCTGACCTACGCGCTGCTGGGCCACACCCGGCTGGCCCTGCGCTGCTGGCGCACACAGGCGCCAAAATGGGACAGCCCCAACGCCGGCCCGGTGATGGCCGCCGGCGCGGGGGCTCTGGGCGTTTCGCTCGGCGGCTCCGCCCGCTACCACGGCGAGCTCCACGAACGCCCGCAGCTGGGCAAAGGCCCGGCGCCGACTGCCGTGGATATCTGGCGCGCGCTTGCCCTGGTGCGTCAGGGAGTGTTGTTGTGGTTGCTGATCATCCTGATTCTGGGAGTGCTCTGATGCTCGAACATGGCGGCCGGTTGCGCAAAGCGGCGCAGCAGTACGGAATTCCGCTCTCCGAGTGGCTGGACCTGTCCACTGGCATTTCGCCCTGGTCCTGGGCGTTGCCCAGCGTGCCGGCGGCGGCCTGGATGCGCCTGCCCGAGGACAGCGACGGCCTTGAAGCCGCCGCGCGGCGCTACTACGGTGCCGAGAAGCTGCTGCCGTTACCCGGCAGCCAGGCGGCGATCCAGCTGCTGCCGCGCTTGCGCCGACCGGGCAAGGTCGGCGTGGTTTCGCCCTGTTACGCCGAGCACGCCGAATCCTGGCGTGCCGCCGGGCACATCCTGCGAGAGGTCAGCGACCAGGAAGTCCCCCATCACCTGGAGCGTTTCGACGTGCTCGTGGTGGTCAACCCGAACAACCCCACGGGCAAGCGCATAGAGGCCGGTGTGCTGCTGGAATGGCACGCACGCCTGCAGGAACGTGGCGGCTGGCTGGTGGTGGACGAAGCCTTCATGGACTGCACTCCCGAGCACAGCCTGGCGCCCAGTTGCGCCAGCCGTCCGGGGCTGATCGTGCTGCGCTCCTTCGGCAAGTTCTTCGGCCTGGCCGGTGCGCGGCTGGGCTTCGCCTTCGCCGAACCGCGCCTGCTGGAAAGCCTGGCGAAGCTGCTCGGCCCCTGGGCGGTCAACGGCCCCACGCGCTGGGTTGCCCAGGCGGTGCTGGGGGAGTTCCAGGAACAGATCCAGCGGCGCCGTGACCTCAACGAGGCGAGCCGGCGCCTGGCCGGCCTGCTGGGCGAACACGGCTTCGCGCCCCAGGGCGGAACGTCGCTGTTCCAGTGGGTGGTGTCCATGCGTGCTCACGCGCTGCGCGACCATCTGGCGCGCCAGGGGATTCTCGTGCGCCTGTTCGAGACGCCCGGCAGCCTGCGCTTCGGTCTGCCGCCGGACGAGAAGGGCTGGGAGCGCCTGGAGCATGGCCTGCGCACCTTCAACCAGATGGAGAGCCTGCGGTGACGTTGCACAGCGCACACAGCGCGACCTTGATGGTGCAGGGCACCACTTCGGATGCCGGCAAAAGCACGTTGGTGACGGCGCTGTGCCGCTGGCTGCGCCGCCAGGGCGTGGCGGTGGTGCCGTTCAAGCCGCAGAACATGGCGCTCAATAGTGCGGTGACTGCCGATGGCGGCGAAATCGGACGCGCCCAGGCGGTGCAGGCGCAGGCCTGCCACCTGGCGCCGCACACCGACATGAACCCGGTGCTGCTCAAGCCCAACAGCGACACCGGTGCCCAGGTGATCATCCATGGCCGCGCGGTCACCAGCATGAACGCGGTGGCCTACCACGACTACAAGCGCGTGGCGATGAAGGCGGTGCTCGAGTCCCACCAGCGCCTGAGCGCGCAGTACCCGGTGGTGATGGTCGAAGGTGCGGGCTCGCCGGCGGAGATCAACCTGCGCGCCAACGACATCGCCAACATGGGCTTCGCCGAGGCAGTGGACTGCCCGGTGATCCTGATCGCCGATATCGATCGTGGCGGCGTGTTCGCCCACCTCGTGGGCACCCTGGAGCTGCTCTCCGAGAGCGAGCGGGCGCGGGTAAAGGGCTTCGTCATCAACCGTTTCCGCGGCGATATCGCGTTGTTGCAGAACGGCCTCGATTGGCTGGAGGAGCGCACCGGCGTGCCGGTGCTGGGCGTGTTGCCGTACCTGATGGACTTCCACCTGGAAGCCGAGGATGCCATCGACACCCGCCAGGCCGCCAAGACCGGCGAGCGACTGCGGGTCGTCGTGCCGGTTTTGCCGCGCATCAGCAACCACACCGATTTCGATCCGCTGCGCCTGCACCCGCAGGTGGAGCTGACCTTCGTCGGCCCTGGCCAGCCGATCCCACCGGCGGACCTGATCATCCTGCCCGGCTCCAAGAGCGTGCGTCCTGATCTCGCTTTCCTGCGCGCGCAGGGCTGGGAAGCGGCGATCCAGCGCCACCTGCGCTACGGCGGCAAGGTGCTGGGTATCTGCGGTGGCCTGCAGATGCTCGGCCGTACTCTGGCCGATCCGCATGGGCTGGAAGGTGCGGCGGGGGAGAGCGAGGGGCTCGGCCTGCTGGACCTGCTCACCGTGCTGGAGCCGCAGAAGCAGTTGCGCAACGTCAGTGGCCGGCTGGCGCTGGAAGATGCTGCGGTGAGTGGTTACGAGATTCACGCTGGCGTCACCCGAGGCCCGGCGCTGGCCAATCCCGCCGTGCGCCTGAGCGATGGCCGTGCCGATGGCGCGTTGAGCGACGATGGCCAGGTGATGGGCACTTATCTGCACGGGCTGTTCGAGTCCTCCGCGTCCAGCGCCGCACTGTTGCGCTGGGCGGGGCTGCACGAGGTGCAGCAGATCGATTACCACGCCCTGCGCGAGCGCGACATCGAGCGTCTGGCCGACCAGGTCGAGGCGCATCTGGATACCGAGAAACTGAGGCGGCTGTGTGGGCTCTGAAACTGTCTTTCGTAGGAGCGGGAACCCATGCTTGAACTGATTCTCGGCGGCGCCCGCTCGGGCAAGAGCCGCCTGGCCGAGCGCCTGGCGCAGGACAGCGGCCTGCCGGTCACCTACGTCGCCACGGCCCAGGCCGGCGACGGCGAGATGTCCACGCGCATTCTCCAGCACCGCGAGCGCCGCCCGGAACACTGGGGCCTGGTGGAAGAACCGCTGGCCCTGGCCGACGCACTGGAGCGCCTGGCTGCACCCGGCCACTGTGTGCTGGTCGATTGCCTGACCCTGTGGGTCACCAACCTGCTGATCCATGAAGACGGCTGGCGCCTGCGTGGCGAGATCGACGCGCTGCTGGAAACGCTGCCGCACCTGCCGGGGCGCATCCTTCTGGTCAGCAACGAAACCGGGCTGGGCGTGGTGCCGATGGGCGAGCTCAGCCGCCGATATGTCGACGAGGCCGGCTGGTTGCACCAGTCCCTGGCCGAGGTCAGCGAGCGCGTGGTGTTCACCGTCGCCGGCCTGCCCATGGTGTTGAAGGGGGAAGCGTTATGAGTCTGCAATGGTGGCTGCAAGGTACCCAGCCGATCGACCGCGTGGCGCAGGACAAGGCCGCCGCGCGTCAGGACCAACTGACCAAGCCGCGTGGCGCACTGGGCCGGCTGGAAGAGGAAACCATCCGCCTGGCCGGCCTGCAGGGCCGCGAGCGGCCGGGCCTGGAGCATGTCTGGATCGCCCTGTTCGCCGGTGACCACGGGGTGGTGGCCGAGGGCGTATCGGCCTATCCGCAGGCGGTGACGGTCGAGATGCTGCGCAACTTCGTGCGCGGCGGCGCGGCGATCAGCGTGCTGGCGCGCGACCTCGATGCGCGCCTGGAGGTCATCGACCTCGGCACGGCAACGCCGCTGGAGCCGCTGCCGGGTGTGCTGCATGTGATGGTCGGCGCCGGTACGGCGAACTTCGCCAAGGAGCCGGCGATGACCGCCGCGCAATGCCTGATTGCCCTGGAAGCGGGCCGCGAGTCCGTGCGCCGCGCGCAACAGGCCGGCGCCGAGCTGTTCATCGGCGGCGAGATGGGTATCGGCAACACCAGTGCCGCCGCTGCGCTGGCCTGCGCGCTGCTCGACGAACCGGCCCGCGCGCTGGTCGGCCCCGGCACGGGGCTGGACTCGCAGGGTGTCGCCCGCAAGGTCGAGGTGATCGACCGCGCGCTGGCGCTGCACCGCGCCCACTGCGACGAACCGTTCGAAGCGCTGTGCCGCCTGGGCGGCTTCGAGATTGCCGCACTGGTCGGCGCCTACCTGGCATGTGCGCAGAAGGGTATTGCCGTGCTGGTGGACGGCTTCATCTGCAGTACTGCCGCGCTGTGCGCGATTCATCTGAATCCGGCCTGCCGCGACTGGCTGCTGTTCGCCCATGCCGGTGCCGAACCGGGGCACAATCGTGTGCTGGCCGCGCTCGACGCGCAGCCGTTGCTGGACCTTGGCCTGCGCCTGGGCGAGGGCAGTGGCGCGGCGCTGGCAGTGCCGCTGCTGCGCCAGGCCTGCCGGCTGCACAGCGAGATGGCGACCTTCGCCGAAGCGGCGGTATCGGATCGCCCGGCATGACGCTGCGGCTGGAATTGCTGCGCCACGGCGAGACCGAGCGCGGCGGTGGCTTTCGCGGGCGGCTGGACGACGCGTTGACCGAGAGCGGTTGGGCGCAGATGCGCGCGGCGGTGGGCGACGAATGTCGCTGGGCGGCGCTGGTCAGCTCGCCGTTGCAGCGTTGCGCTGCCTTCGCTCGGGAGCTGGCGGCGCGCCACAGCCTGCCGCTGGGCTTTGAGCCAGGCTTGCAGGAGCTGGATTTCGGCCAGTGGGAAGGCATTTCGCCAGCTAAGCTGATGGAGACGGATGCGCAGGCGCTCGGACGCTTCTGGGACGATCCCTACGCTTTCCCTCCACCGGGCGGCGAGGCCATGGGCGACTTCGAATCCCGCGTCTTTGCGGCGCTGGAGCGGCTCTACCAGGCCCATGCCGGATCTTCCGTACTGGTCGTCACCCATGGCGGTGTGATGCGCCTGTTCGGCGCCCTGGCCAGCGGCCTGCCGGCGGAGCGTCTGTTGGAAGTGGTGGTGGCCCACGGCGAATGTATGGTGCTGGACGTGACCCGCGAGGGTGATGGCTGGCGTATCCAAAAGGCGCAACCATAAGTCGACCTCTGATGAACAACCTGCACCCGGAACGCGACCAGGAAGCCCCCGAGCCGCCTGCTGAAGCGAGTGGCGAAGACGCGTGCGCCGCCCAGCTCAGTGACTGGTGCCTGCCGCTGGTGGCGTTGCAGTTCCTGACTCGCCTGCCGGTGCGCCTGGGGCACATGCCGACGCCGCAGCAGTTCGGCCGCGCCACGCTGTATTACCCGCTGGTGGGCCTGCTGATCGGTTCGGTGCTGTTCGCCATGGGAGAGTTGCTCAGCGGTGTGCACCTGCTGTTGCAGGCGGCACTCATCCTTCTGGTGTGGGTGGCCTTCACCGGCGCGCTGCACCTCGACGGCCTGGCCGACACGGCGGATGCCTGGATCGGCGGGCTGGGCGACCGCGAACGCACGCTCGCAATCATGAAGGACCCGCGCTGCGGCCCGGCCGCGGTGGTCGCCCTGGTGCTGTTGCTGCTGCTGAAGTTCGCGGCGATCACCTCCATTCTCGGCAACCACCAGCACTGGGGTTTGCTGCTGGCGCCCTGGCTGGGTCGCTGCGCGTTGCCGCTGCTGTTCTACACCACCGATTACGCGCGCAAGGGCGGCCTGGGCCAGGCGCTGGCCGATCACCTGCCGCGCGGTGCGATGCCGTGGATGCTGGCGGCCAACGCCGCACTGATGGTGCTGGTGGGCTTGACCGGCATGCTGGCGCTGGCGGTCGCGCTGGTGATGTTCGTTTGGCTGCGCAGCCGCTTCATCGCCCGCCTGGGCGGCACCACCGGGGATACCGCCGGGGCGATGCTGGAGATGATCGAGTGCGCGGTGCTGGTGGCGTTGGCGCTCTAGAGTCCAACGGATAGGCGCGTGGGCTGTTTGTGTAGGAGCGAGCTTGCTCGCGAACTGCAGGGCACCGCTGCTCCCGGGAAGCTTGTTCGCGAGCAAGCCCGCTCCTACAAAATGCCTTCACTCCCGCTCTCCCATGGGAGAGCGGGATAGCTGTGCCTAGCATCAATCGAACGCGAAATGCTCCGTCTTCAACCCCATGATCGACCGTACCGGCTTGGCCATCGCCGCCGCGTGCCCCTTGGCGCGGGGTAGCAGGCGGGCGAAGTAGAAGTCGCTGGTGGCGATCTTCGCCTTGTAGAAGTCGCTCGACTCGCTGCCGCCTTGGCGCAGGCGCTTGCGTGCGGCGGCTTCCTGCAGCGCCCAGGAATACGCCAGCGCGGCGTAGCCGGAGAACATCAGATAGTCGTGGCTGGCGGTGCTCACCAGGTCGCGCTGTTTGCGGGCGGTGAGGGCGATACGCAGCGTGAGGATGTTCCACTGCGCGCAGAGCTTGAGCAGCGTGAGCGCGCGGCCACGCATGGCCGGTTCCTGCTTGAGCAGGTCGACGGCGAATTTCGCCACTTGCCGGGTGAAGTCGCGTACGGCCTTGCCCTGGGTCATCAGCAGCACCTTGCGGCCGAGCAGGTCCAGCGCCTGGATGCCGGTGGTGCCCTCGTAGAGCGTGGCGATCCGCGCATCGCGGACGATCTGCTCCATGCCGTGTTCCTTGATGTAGCCGTGGCCGCCGAACACCTGCATGCCGAGGTTGGCGCTCTCCAGGCCCAGTTCAGTCAGGCAGCCCTTGAGGATCGGGGTGAGGAAGCCGAGCTTGTCGTCCCAGCGGTCGTACTCGGCGTTATCGTTGGTCAGCAGGCCCTGGATCATCTTGTCGGCGTACTGGGTGGCCAGGTAGATCAGCGCGCGGCCGCCCTCGGCCACGGCCTTCTGGGTCAGCAGCATGCGGCGCACATCGCCGTGGTGCATCAGCGTGTCGGCGATCTCCCCCGGCTCCTTGGTGCCGGAAAGGGCACGCATGGAGCGACGCTCGCGGGCATAGGCCAGCGCGCCCTGGTAGGCCAGCTCGGCGGTGGCCACGCCCTGGATCGCGGTGCCGATGCGCGCGCTGTTCATGAAGGTGAACATGCATTCCAGGCCCTTGTTCGGCTCGCCGATCAGGTAGCCGGTGGCGCCGTCGAAGTTCATCACGCAGGTGGCCGAGGCCTTGATACCCATCTTCTTCTCCAGCGCACCGCAGCTCACGCCGTTGCGCGGGCCGAGGGAGCCGCCTTCGCCTGGAAGGAACTTGGGCACGATGAACAGCGAGATGCCGCGCGTGCCTTTCGGTGCATCCGGCAGGCGGGCGAGGACGATGTGCACGATGTTCTCGGTGAGATCGTGCTCGCCCGAGGAGATGAAGATCTTGGTGCCGGTGATGGCGTAGCTGCCGTCGGCGTTGGATTCCGCGCGTGTCTTCACCTGGCCCAGGTCGGTGCCGCACTGTGGCTCGGTGAGGCACATGGTGCCGCCCCAGCGGCCTTCGGTGAGCGGGGTGAGGTAGGTGTGTTTCTGCTCCTCGGTGCCGTGCTGCATCACGGTGTTCATCGCGCCCAGCGACAGGCCCGGGTACATGGAGAACGGCCAGTTGGCGGTGCCCAGCATTTCCTGCTTGAGCGCGCCCAGGCTCATCGGCAGGCCCTGGCCGCCATATTCCACCGGGTGCGACAGGCCCTGCCAGCCGCCGGCCACGTAGGCGTCGTAGGCTTCCTTGAAACCCTTGGGCGTGCGTACTTCGCCGTTCTCCAGGTGGCAGCCTTCCTCGTCGCCGCTGTGGTAGAGCGGGGCGATCACCTCTTCGCAGAGCCTGGCGCATTCGCCGAGGATGGCATCGACCATGTCCGGCGTGGCTTCACCGCCATTCACCAGGTTCTGGTAGTGGCCGGGGAAATCGAAGACTTCGTTGAGCAGGAAGCGGGTGTCGCGCAGCGGGGCTTTGTAGACGGGCATCGGGGACCTCGGACCGTGATGCGCCCCGCCGAAATCGCGGGGCTGGATGGCCGCAGTTATACGGCTGGCGCGATGCGGTGCCCTTGGCTGCGCCAACGCCGGGCGCTGGCAGATGGGACAATCGGTCGCATCGGCCATTGCGCTTGAGCGATTGCGGGTATATACACGTATCCCATGCTGACCACCCAATGTCTCTGTACCAAACTGCGCCGCTCGGCCCGTGCCGTGACCCGCGTCTACGACGATGCCTTGAAAAGCGTCGGGCTGACGACTGCGCAGTTTTCCCTGTTGCGGCATCTGTCGCGGCTGGAGCAGCCGAGCATCTCCGACCTGGCCGAGGCCATGGGCCTGGACCGCAGTACGCTGGGGCGCAACCTCAAGCCGCTGGAAGCCGACGGCCTGGTGAAGCTGGAAGAGGGTGAGGACCTGCGCAACCGCATCGTCGCGCTGACTCCCGCAGGGTTGGAACGCATTGTCCGCGGCGGCGAAGCCTGGGACGCGGCGCAGCAGGATGTAGCGGTCCACCTGGGCGATGACAAGCGTCGGCAACTGGAAGCCCTGCTGGATGAACTGGCCGCGCTGGAGAGCTAGCGCAGGCCAGCGTGCACTGGATACGAACGATTAGAAGCGGGTATATACCCGTGTAGGAGCAAGTGATGTCGAAGCTGTCGCGTACGGGGTTCTGGATACTGCTATCCGGCGCCCTGATCCTCGCCCTGTCCCTGGGCACCCGCCACGGCTTCGGCCTGTTCCTGGCGCCGATGAGCGCCGAATTCGGCTGGGGGCGCGAGACCTTCGCCTTCGCCATCGCCCTGCAGAACCTGATCTGGGGCATCGCCCAGCCGTTCACCGGGGCCATTGCCGACCGCTTCGGCGCGATGCGCACGGTGGTGGTGGGCGGCATCCTCTATGCCATCGGCCTGGTGCTGATGGGCTATTCCGATTCGGCCTTCAGCCTGTCGATGAGCGCCGGCCTGTTGATCGGCATCGGCCTGTCAGGTACCTCGTTCTCGGTGATTCTCGGCGCGGTCGGCCGCGCGGTGCCGCTGGAGCAGCGCAGCATGGCGATGGGCATCTCGGCGGCGGCGGGCTCGTTCGGCCAGTTCGCCATGCTGCCCGGCACGCTCGGGCTGATCAGCTGGCTCGGCTGGTCTGCCGCGCTGCTCGCCCTCGGCCTGATGGTGGCGCTGATCGTGCCGCTGGCCGCGCTGATGAAGGACAAGCCGCTGCCGATGCAGGGTCACGAGCAAACCCTGGCCGAGGCGCTGCGCGAGGCGGCGGGGCATTCCGGCTTCTGGCTGCTGTCTCTGGGCTTCTTCGTTTGCGGCTTCCAGGTAGTGTTCATCGGCGTACATCTGCCGGCATACCTGGTGGACCGTCACCTGCCGGCCACCGTCGGTACCACGGTGCTGGCGCTGGTGGGGTTGTTCAACGTGTTCGGCACCTATATCGCCGGCTGGCTCGGCGGGCGAATGAGCAAGCCCAAGCTGCTCACCGGCCTGTACCTGCTGCGCGGCGTGGTGATCATCGCCTTCCTCTGGGCGCCGTTGACGGTCTGGACTGCCTACCTGTTCGGCATTGCCATGGGCCTGCTGTGGCTGTCCACGGTGCCGCTCACCAACGGCACGGTGGCCACGCTGTTCGGCGTACGCAATCTGTCGATGCTCGGCGGCATCACCTTCCTGTTCCACCAGATCGGCGCCTTCCTCGGCGGTTGGCTGGGCGGCTACGTGTATGACCACACCGGCAACTACGACCTGGTCTGGCAGATTTCCATCCTCCTCAGCCTGCTGGCCGGCCTGCTCAACTGGCCGGTGCGCGAGCGTCCTGTCGAGCGCGCCGCGCTGGGGACGGCGTGAAGCGCCCAGTGGTGATCGCGCTGGTGCTGGGCCTCGGCCTGGCGCTGGCGGGCCTGGCGTGGTGGGGCTGGCAACGTGGTGGCCTCGCGCTGATGCAGTTGGGCATGGGCAGTTGCTGATGCCCGTCGTGCGGGGTAGCGTGACGGGATAATTCGAGGATCACTGCCATGCGTCTTTCCCTGCTCGCTCTCTCTCTTCTCTTGCCGCTGGCGGCCCAGGCCGCCGATTGCCCGGCGCTGCTCAAGACCCAGGGCGAACTGCCCAAACTGCGTTCCAAGGATGTGCTCGACCTGTGCAAGCTGTACGCCGGCAAGCCGCTGGTGATTGTGAATACCGCCAGCCACTGCGGCTTCACCCCGCAATTCAAAGGGCTCGAAGCCGTCTACCAGAAGTACAAGGGCCAGGGCCTGGAAGTACTCGGCGTGCCCTCCGACGATTTCAAGCAGGAAGACGCGGACGCCGCCGAGACCGCGAAGATCTGCTACGGCAACTACGGTGTGACCTTCAACATGACCTCGGTGCAGCACGTCAGCGGCGACGAGGCGATCCCGCTGTTCAAGGACCTCGCCCAGCAGGCCGACCAGGTGCCGCGCTGGAATTTCTTCAAGTACGTAGTGGACCGCCAGGGCAAGGTGGTGGCGGAGTTTTCCAGCCTGACCAAGCCGGATGATCCGGAGCTGCAAGCGGCAATCGAAAAGGCCATCGCCAGCCAGCCGTGAGCGTGCGAATGAGCTCTTCGTAGGAGCGAGCTTGCTCGCCCCTGCAGATGAATGCTGGCTCCGTGCCCGAATGCAGAAATTTCCTGTTACAGACCGGCTGGGTCAGTGAGACAATCCGTGCCCGGCGCCACCACCGGTGGCCGCCGATGTCATGGATTCGATTCAGGAGATTCACCCCTATGGATGGCAAAGCCCTCTTCCTCGTTGCCTTGCTCGCCCAGGCCGTCGCTGCCCCGGCGTTCGCTGCACCCGCTACGTCCAACCAGAGCGAAGCCCCCGCGGCTGCCGCTGCGCCTGCCGCCGAGTCGGACGAGGAGATGTCGCCCGAGACCTTCGTCGCCAGCCTGCATTTCCAGAAGGGCAAGGTGGTGGTGGGCGACAACCTCGCCACCTTCGACCTGCCGGATAATTTCGTCTTCCTCGACAGCAAGGATGCCGAGCGCGTGCTGGAAGCCTGGGGTAACCCGCCCAGCTCCGAGCCGCCGCTGGGCATGCTGATGCCGGCCGGCGTCTCGCCTTTCGAAGCCGCCTCCTGGGCAGTGACTGTGCAATACGAGGAGAGCGGCTACGTGTCCGACGAGGACGCGGCGAAGATCGATTACGCCGAGATGCTCAAGGACATGCAGGACGACCTCAAGCAGGCCAATCCGCAGCGCGAGCAGCAGGGTTTCGAGGCCATCCAGCTGATTGGCTGGGCCGCGCCGCCGCGTTACGACGCCGCCGAGAAGAAGCTCTACTGGGCCAAGGAGCTGCAGTTCGGCGACGCCAAGGAGCACACGCTGAACTACAACATCCGCGCGCTGGGCCGCAAAGGCGTGCTGGTGCTGAATTTTGTCGCGGGCATGGAGCAACTGCCGGAAATCGAGAAGAACGTCGGCAAGGTATTGGCGATGACCGAGTTCAACCCGGGCAACCGCTACGTCGACTTCAATCCCAGCGTCGACAAGGTTGCCGCCTACGGCCTGGGCGCGCTGATCGCCGGCAAGGTTGCCGCCAAGGTCGGGCTGTTCGCCACCCTGCTGGTTCTGCTGAAGAAGCTGTGGATCGTCCCGGCCCTGGCCATCGGCTGGATCGCACGGCGATTCAAGCGCAAGCCGTCGAACGAAGGCTGATTCTCCAAGCAAGGAAAAGCCGGGCGTTGCCCGGCTCTTTCGTTTCTGCGCCACTCGTGGCGTAGGCCCTGTGGGTGCGAGGGGGCGCCATCGTTATTGCCCGCGGATCGACCAACATCGATGTCGCCGGGTGGCTCTGTTCGCGAGCAAGGACTGGGCTTCCCCCTCGTTCCTACGAAGCGCTGTACGCCGCAGTGAGCGGCCAATAAAAAAGCCGGGCATCGCCCGGCTTTTCTTGTGCGCTGAAGGATCAGCCTTTCTCGCCCTGAACCGCCTTGCCGTTCACGGTGCCTTCCTTGAGCATGATCTGGTACTCCTTGCCGTCGGACTCCTGCTGGTACAGGCGCACGAGGAGGAAGTCCCAATCCTTGGCAAACCAGAGGATGGTCTTGCGGTTGCTCTTGGTGGGGTCACGCACGCGCTCCACCTTGATCGCGGTGATCAGGCCGGCCTGGGTACGCACCTTCTCCTCGCCGAGAACACGGAAGTCGTAGGTATCGACGTCGGTTCCCTCGATGACCTGGTAGCTCATGGCCTTCTTGCCAACGGCCACGTCATGCTGCAGCGCGAGTTGGTAGGTGGACTTGTCCAGTTGGCCCTTGTTCAGCGGCTGGCGTACCTGGTCGCCACGGTCGCTGCCCAGCACCTGCTTCTCGGCCCAGTCGAAATCGAGCTCGGTCTGCTTGTTCTTGCCCAGGCCTTCGCGGGCCCAGCGGTAGGTCAGCGGCAGGTAGGTGTCGTTCTCGACCTTGAACGTGCTGTTCTCGGTCAGGCTGGCGAGCAGCATGGAGGCCTTGAAATTCAGCTCCCAGCGGCCGCCGTCGCCTTGCTTGAGGCTGCGGGAGGCGGTGCCGCTGATGGGCATCTGCTTCCAGTCGGCGGTGTAGCTGGCGTCGAACGGTTCCAGCTCATAAGCCTGGGCCGGCAGGGTCAGCACGGCCATCAGGAATAACAGAGCTCTACGCATCGCGAATCTCCTAGGTTCGGTACGAATGGCCGGATGCGGGCAGAAGCTCCCCATCCAGCATGGCGCCATGTTCGCCGAGCCTGACTCGGCCTTCGGCGAACCAGCGCATGGCCAGCGGATAGATCACATGTTCCTGCACGTGCACGCGCTGGGCCAGCGTTTCCGGCGTGTCGTCAGACTCTACCGGGATTGCCGCCTGTACGACCAGAGGCCCACCATCAAGTTCCTCCGTGACGAAGTGTACGCTGCAGCCGTGCTCGGCATCGCCAGCCTCCAGCGCCCGCTGGTGCGTGTGCAGGCCCTTGTACTTGGGCAACAGGGACGGATGGATGTTCAGCAGGCGGCCCTGATAGTGACGCACGAAGTCCGCGCTGAGGATGCGCATGAAGCCGGCGAGCAGCACCAGGTCGGCGTCGAAGCCATCGATGGCCTGGATCAGCGCGGCATCGAAGCTTTCGCGGTCGGCGTAGGCCTTGTGGTCGAGGAAACGGGTCTCGATGCCGGCCTTACGCGCGCGCTCCAGGCCGTAAGCGTCCGCGCGGTTGGAGATCACCGCGCGGATCACTGCCGGCGTGTCGGCGCCGGCGAGACTGTCGATCAGGGCTTGCAGGTTGCTGCCGGAGCCGGAAATCAGCACCACGACATTGCAAGGTGTGGACATCAGTGGCCTTTCAGGTTGTGCAGGACCACGCGCTCGGCGTCGGCGGCACAAGCCTCGATGCGGCCGATGACCCACGGCTGCTCGCCGGCGTCACGCAGGGCCTTCAGGGAAGCATCGACCTGATCCTGGGCGACGCAGATGACCATGCCGACGCCGCAGTTCAGCACGCGGTGCATCTCGGTCTCGTCGACGTTGCCTTTTTCCTGCAGCCAGTCGAAGACCGCCGGGCGCTGCCAGCTGGCTACATCGACCACCGCCTGGGCGTTGTCCGGCAGTACGCGCGGGATGTTGTCCAGCAGGCCGCCGCCGGTAATGTGGGCCATGGCCTTGACCGCGCCGGTCTGCTTGATCAGTTGCAGCAGCGGCTTGACGTAAATGCGGGTCGGGGCCATCAGCAGGTCGGCGAGGGGCTTTCCGTTCAGCTGGGTGGATTCGATGTCGGCGCCGGAGACTTCGATGATCTTGCGGATCAGCGAGTAACCGTTGGAGTGCGGGCCGGAGGAGGGCAGGGCGATCAGGGCGTCGCCGGCAACCACTTTCGAGCCGTCGATGATTTCCGATTTTTCCACCACGCCGACGCAGAAGCCAGCCAGGTCGTAGTCTTCGCCTTCGTACATGCCCGGCATTTCGGCGGTCTCGCCACCGACCAGGGAGCAGCCGGCCAGCTCGCAGCCGGCGCCGATGCCGGTGACCACGGTGGCGGCCACGTCGACATTGAGTTTGCCGGTGGCGTAGTAGTCGAGGAAGAACAGTGGCTCGGCGCCGCAGACGACCAGGTCGTTCACGCACATGGCGACCAGGTCCTGGCCGATGCTGTCGTGCTTGTTCAGGTTCAGCGCCAGGCGCAGCTTGGTGCCGACGCCATCGGTGCCGGACACCAGCACGGGTTGCTTGTAGCCAGCCGGGATTTCGCACAGAGCGCCAAAGCCACCCAGGCCTCCCATCACTTCAGGACGTGCGGTGCGCTTGGCGACGCCTTTGATGCGTTCGACCAGGGCTTCGCCGGCGTCGATGTCCACACCGGCGTCCTTGTAGCTCAACGAGGGTTGCTTGCTGCTCATAAATCCAGGCCTATAGAAGGGATGATTCGTCTTGCCGCCGGGTGCGCCGTTTGCGCTTCCCGGCCTGCGCGGGAGGCGCGGGATTTTATCAGGCTTGCCCGGCAGCGGCCATCTCGCGCTGTTGCCGCTGGCCGGACGGCTGTTTAAGGTATAGGCCTTCCTTGCCGTCGCGTTTGTCGACGGTGCCTTCGTTTTCCTGCGCGAGAACCCGCCATGCGCCTGACCGCCCGCCTGTTGATCCTCTGCCTGACGCTGTTCAGCCTGCCGTCCTTCGCTGAAACGCTGGGCAACCTGTACCAGGTGCACGAACCGGTCGCCTCCCAGCAGCCGGACGAGCGCAACGCCGGCCTGACCCGCGCCCTGCAGACCCTGGTACTGCGCCTGACCGGCAATGCCAGCGCTGCGCAGAGCCCGGCCCTGGCCGGCTACTTCAAGGACCCGCAGCAACTGATCAGCCAGTACGGCTTCGAGAATGGCCCGCCCATGGCGCTGGTGGTGGACTTCGACCCGACTGCCACCGACAACGCCCTGCGCCAGGCCGGCCTGCCGGTCTGGGGTGCCAGCCGCCCGAGCGTGCTGGCCTGGTGGCTAAACGAAAGCGCCAACGGCAGCAGCCTGGTCGGCGACAGCCAGGAAGCCTCCGCCCCGCTGAACCGCGCCGCCCAGCGCCGCGGCCTGCCGCTGCGCCTGCCGATCGCCGACCTCAGCGAACAGCAGGTCGGTACTCCCGAAAATCTCAACGCCGCCCAGCCGGATGTTTTGAAGTCCGCCTCCGAACGCTACGGCGCCGATGCCCTGCTGGCGGTGGACGCCAAGGAAGCCGACGGCAAGTGGACCGCCACCTGGCGCGTGTGGATGGGCGACAGCCGCGAACAGGGCCAGGCCCAGGGCGATACCCCGGACGCGCTGGCCGATGCGGTAATGCTCGGCGTGTCCCAGCGCCTGTCGCAGCGTTTCGTCGGTTCGGCAGGCTCGGCTTCGGCCCAGGTCCTGCAGATCGAGGGCGCCGACCTGGCGCGCTACGCCGAAGTCTCGCGCCTGCTGGAGCCCATGGGCGCCAAGCTGGTGGAGGTACAGGGCAACCGTCTCGTCTACCGCGTCACCGCCAGCCCCGAGCAACTGCGTGCGCAACTGGCTCTGGCCCGCCTGCAGGAAGCCCCGGCGGAGCCGGCGCAACCGGCGGTCGACGCCAATGGCCAACCGGTGCCGAACGCGGCCGTGCCGGCGCAGAACACCCTGCGCTTCCACTGGTAATGAGCCCTGCGGAGGCGGGCAAAGTCCCGCTTCCCGGCGCCGGTGGCTCTGAGTCGCACGTGGTAGCTGCGTTATCCTTCTGATTTGGATAAACTTTCAGTCACCAAGGCCCACCCCAAGCGATTGAAGAAACGCCCGGCCCGGCATGACTCCTATGCAGCTCCCACTCAGCGTACGTCTGCGCGATGACGCAACGTTCGCCAACTACTACCCCGGTGCCAACGCCGCGGCGCTCGGCTATGTCGAGCGTCTGTGCGAGCCCGAGGCGGGGTGGACGGAAAGCCTGATCTATCTCTGGGGCGCCGAAGGCGTGGGCCGCAGTCACCTGCTGCAGGCTGCCTGCATTCGTTCCGAGCAACTGGGTGAGCCGTCCGTCTACCTGCCGATGGCGGACCTGGTGGCCTACGGTCCGGAAATCTTCGACAACCTCGAACAGCGCGAGCTGGTGTGCCTGGACGATCTCGACGCCCTGGCCGGCAAGCGCGAATGGGAAGAGGCGCTGTTCCACCTGTTCAACCGCCTGCGCGATTCCGGCCGCAAGCTGCTGCTGTCGGCCTCGGTGTCGCCGCGCGAGCTGGGGGTGAAGCTGCCGGACCTGAAATCCCGCCTGACGCTCTCGCTGATCTTCCAGCTGCACCCGCTGACCGATGACGAGAAGCTGCGCGCCCTTCAGCTGCGCGCCTCGCGCCGTGGGCTGCACCTGACCGATGAAGTGGGGCGCTTTATCCTTACCCGTGGCGCGCGCAGCATGCAGTTCCTCTTCGACCTGCTGGACGAGCTGGACAAGGCTTCGCTGCAGGCGCAGCGCAAGCTGACCATTCCCTTCCTCAAGGAAACCATGGGCTGGTAAGCCCCGGTTTCCCCGACTCCCTTATCAGACGCTCGTCGCTTCCTGCTGCGGTTCCTGGCCTTCGCCGGCCAGCTTGCGGTCGTACTGGAAGCGCCAGCGCGTGTACATCAGCGCCGAGCAGAACAGCGACACGCTGAGGATGATCTCCGCCCAGCCGAAGATGGCGTGGTTGGGATCGAAGGCGTTGAGCACGCCGAGGATGAAGTACAGGTTGATCACGTAGCACGCCCAGGCATGGCCACGCGCGCTACCGATCAGGATGCCCGGCGCCACGACCAGCAGCGGCAGCAGCTTGAAGCCCAGGAACACCCAGGGTACCCAGCGCGCGCCGCCGTGGGCGTCGGCGAACAGCAGGTCCCAGATGACGATGAGCAGGATCAGCCCGATGAAGCTGCCCAGCGCCACCGCGCGGCTGGCGGCCAGCCGGGGTTTGAGCCAGTCCATGGGCGGCAGCGGTTTGTTCTTGCGGGCCATTCAGCTCTCCAGTTTGCGGGCGACTTCGGCCAGGCGCTTTCCGAGCGCGCGGCACAGGGTGATCTCGTGTTCGTCCAGGCTGCGCTTGCCATCGGCGCCGGCGAAATGGCTGGCGCCGTAAGGCGTGCCGCCGCCGCGGGTTTCCAGCAGGGCGGGCTCGCTGTAGGGAATGCCGGTGACGATCATGCCGTGGTGCAGCAGTGGCAGCAGCATCGACAGCTGGGTGGTTTCCTGGCCGCCATGCAGGCTGGCGGTCGAGGTGAAGACTGCCGCCGGCTTGCCTACCAGGCCACCGGTCAGCCACAGGCTGCTGGTGCCATCGAGGAAGTACTTGAGCGGCGCGGCCATGTTGCCGAAGCGGGTCGGGCTGCCGAGGACCAGGCCGGAGCAGTCCTTCAGGTCATCCAGGGTGGCGTAGAGCGCGCCTTCTGCCGGAATGTCCGGGGCGACGGCTTCGCACTCGGTGGACACCGCCGGCACTGTGCGCACGCGCGCTTCCAGGCCGCCGGCCTCGACGCCGCGGGCAATCTGCCGGGCCATTTCGGCGGTGGCGCCGTGGCGGCTGTAGTAGAGGACGAGGACGTAAGGCGCGCTCAAGGCAGGATCTCCAGAACCTTCTCCGGCGGGCGGCCGATCACCGCCTTGTCGCCGACGACGAGGATCGGCCGCTCGATCAGCTTGGGATGGCTGGCCATTGCCTCGATCAGTCGGTCGTCGCCCAGTGCCGGGTTGGCCAGGTTCAGCTCCTTGTATTCGTCCTCGCCGGTGCGCAGCAGTTGGCGTGCGCCGATACCCAGCTTGCCGAGCAGCGCCTTGAGTTCGGCCGCGCTGGGCGGAGTTTCCAGGTAGCGGATGATCTCGGGCTGGATGGCGCGTTCCTCGAGCAGTTCGAGGGCGCCGCGGGATTTGGAGCAGCGCGGATTATGAAAAAGTGAAATCTGGCTCATGTGCCGGGACTCGCAAGGCCGATGAAGTGGCGGCTATTCTAACCGCCTCCTCGGACTGGACTGAACCGCTGTCGTTCGCCGCGATCTACGAGGACGGTTTTTTCAGTGCAGCCAAAGGACACTTCATGCACGAACGCTTGCAGGGCCTGGTCGAATTCGGCCGCTATCTGGTCCAGCGCTTCCTGGCCGACAAGGCGCCCAACAGCGCCGCGGCCCTGACCTACACCACGCTGTTCGCGGTCGTCCCGATGATGACGGTGACCTTCGCCATGCTCTCGGCCGTACCGGCCTTCGAGGGCATGGGCGAGCGCATCCAGCTGTTCGTGTTCCGCAACTTCGTGCCCTCTACCGGCGAGGCGGTGGAGGCCTACCTGCGCAACTTCACCGTGCAGGCGCGCCACCTGACCTGGCTGGGCGTGGCCTTCCTGGCGGTGACTGCGTTCACCATGCTGGTGACCATCGAGAAGGCCTTCAACGCCATCTGGCGTGTGCGTCAACCACGGCGGGGCGTAACGCGCTTCCTGCTGTACTGGGCGATCCTCAGCCTGGGCCCGTTGCTGCTGGGGACCGGTTTCGCCGTGTCCACCTACATCACTTCGCTGTCGCTGCTCTCCGGTCCCCATGCGCTGCCGGGTGCGGCGATGCTGCTGAAGTTCATGCCATTGCTGGCCAGCGTGGCGGCCTTCACCCTGATCTATGCGGCGGTGCCCAACGCGCGGGTGCCGTTCCTGCACGCCCTGGCCGGCGGGGTGTTCACCTCGATCCTGTTCGAAGCGGCGAAGTCGCTGTTCGGCTTCTATGTCAGCTTCTTCCCCGGCTACAAGCTGATCTACGGTGCCTTCGCCACGGTGCCGCTGTTCCTGCTGTGGATCTACCTGTCGTGGCTGATCGTGCTGTTTGGTGCGGAGCTGGTCTGCAACCTGTCGTCGACCCGGCTCTGGCGTCGACGCGCCATGCCACGCCTGCTGGTCATCCTCGGCGTACTGCGGGTGTTCTTCGACCGCCAGCGCCATGGCTTGCCGACGCGCCTGGCGCACCTGCATCGGGCGGGCTGGTTGCTGCCGGAAGACGAGTGGGAAGAGGTGCTGGATTTCCTGGAGGGCGAGCAACTGGTCTGCCGCGCCGGCTCGACCACCGCGGCCTGGGTGCTGTGCCGCGACCTGGGCAGCTACAGCCTGCACCACCTGCTCAACCGCAGCCCCTGGCCATTGCCGTGTCTGGAGGCCTTGCCGACGACTCTGGATGAGCCGTGGTACCCGCAGTTGCGAGAAACGCTGGCGCGCTATCAGGCTGACCGACAGGAGCTGTTCGGCGATAGCCTGGCGAAATGGTTGAAGCCGTCACATTCCGAGTGACGCAAAACGTCAGTTTGCGGCGAATCTGATTCTGTCGCGGCTTTGTACCACTTCAGGAAATGCGCCAATTCTCGCTATTTCAGAATTGGCACAGTTCTGGCTATGGAGGTAACAGGACACAGAAGTCCTTCAGAAGTTCCTCCAAGGCCAGCGAATCCATGAAAAAAGACCAGAACAACGTAGTGCACCTGCATCAGCGCGATCTGACGAGCGCTCTGGAGCGGTTGAATCGAATCACTGGTCTGCAATTCAGCCGCTGGCCTGAATCGCTCCTGCCGTCCGTCCCGCACGACAACGCCGAAAGCGTTGCGACCGAGTCGTCGGATGAAACTCCGGTGCGACAGCTGGGCTGACCCTTAGAGGCTGGTGGCTACCGGACGCGCGGCGCCCGCCTGTTGCTCTACCGCCTGCATGAAGACCTCCTCGGCAATCACCCGCGACAGAGGAACGGCCGCGCGAAGCTTGATCTGCGCATCCTCGATCCGCAGGGAGAACGGCAGTCGGGCCACACCTGAGAGCAGGATGCGACTCTGTTTATTGACCGTGCCATGGTCGATCACCACTTCCCGGCTGCGCTCCCCATCGCGGTAGTTGAGCAACAGTGTCACCGGCAGGTCCGCTACGCCGGGCAGATGTAGCCAGACCGCGACATTGAAGTCGGCCAGCCGTCCTCCATTCGCCGCATTGGCCGGCCGGGCGCTGGCGACAATATGGCTGGGAACCTTGCTGACAAGCTGGTCTGTAGGCTGCATCTGGCTGTCCTGTCGCTGGAGGCTGGCGTGCATGGCGCCAGTCGCATTCTGAAGGCCGCTGAGTTATCGGCGAGCGAGAATCGTCCCGAGAGTCAGAACGAACGTTCGAATTATAGGGAGGCAGATGCCTGGCATATCGGGCCTACTGCCGATCTTGCCTGTGACATCTCTCCCAAAATCGACAATCAGGCCAGGCGCAGCGGGTGGCGAGCTACCAGTGGCGTGCTGAGGTTGGCTGCCGGCAGGGGCAGGATGGTCTGGTTGTCGAAGCTGGCCAGCTGCAGCCAGAGGTTCTCGCCTTCGACGAATTGCCCCTGGGCGACCCAGAGCCCGTGATACCAGCCGTTGCCCGGTTCCGGTGTGCTCTGCAGCACGCCGGGGTGACGCTGCGCGTCAGGTGCGCGGCGCAGCCAGACCGGGCGGGGAAGCCCTTTGAGGTAACGCAGGCCCAGGTGCAGCCCGTCACTGTTGAGGTGTCGCCAGCGCACCACGGCCAGGGTGGGAGTGCCGCCGTTGCTGGGGATCAGCAGGAGTTGGCCGACCGGGAGCTGCCCGGCCTGCTGGCCGGAACAGAGAATGCGCGCGCCGCCCGCGCTGGCATCCATCAGCGTGGCTTCCCGGCAGGGGCTGGCTGAGCTGTCCAGCAGGTGCTGCTGGATGGCTGGGAGGCCGACTACCACGCGGCAGTTGCCGGTTTGTTCTGCACGCTCATGGCGGCGCGTCTGGTGGCCCAGCCAGTGGTGGCGGACGCGATCCAGCAGTGCGCCTTGCTCCAGTCGACGCAGCGGCGCGGGATCGTGCAGGGCGATCAGCAGGGCACCCAGTTCCAGCCGGCGCAGTTGCTCCTTCGGGGCATCGCGTGCCTGCTCTGCGGCCAGGCACGGTTGGTCAGAGCCCAGGTCGACCACGAAGCCTTCCTGTTCCTCATCGTCCCAGGGCAGCAGTCGACCCAGTGCGGCCAGCGGTGCCAGCGCGCTGAACAGTTGCGGGGCTTCCCCTTCGGTCAGGTGGAACGGATTGCTCAGGGCCAGCAGCAGGATCTGCTGGTACAGCCCGCGCAAGGTGCCTGCGGGCACCGGGTCGAAAGCGGCGGCAACCGGCTCGTCCAGGCACTCCTGATGCTCGCCGATCCAGTAGAGCAGGTGGCTGTCACGCCAGAGGCTGCCGGGCGGCTGCTGGTATTGCTGGTAATGGCGCAACAGGGCCTGGGCGAGGAAATGCTGGGCCATGTACAAGCACCAGGCCATGTGCGGCCGCGAAGGCTTGTGGCCGTGCAGGATCTGCAGCAACAGGCGCTTGAAGCCGGCGGCCAGCTCGCTGCAGAAGTGCACGAACAACGCCGGCGGCGTCTTTTCCTGGCGGATCAGCCGTTCGTAATGCCGGTATTCTTCGCTGAGGCTTTGCAGGGCGCGCTGCCTTTCCAGTAAGGTCAGCGCGCATCGGTTGAGGCGGAACAGCGTGCCCAGAGCCTTCTGCAAACCTTCCTGCAGGGGTTGCTGCCGCGATTCCTGGAGCCCGGCCGCCAGGTTGCTCATTGCCTCGGCGTCTTCTTCGAGGATGTCCGGCACCTCCAGGCGCAGGGCATCGAGCATCATGACCACCCCGCATACACGAGGATTGAAGGCATGGGAGTGCGGCTCCGTATTGTGATGGGCTTGATGGCCGGCCTGATCCTGGCCGGCTGCTCGGCGGACTATGGCACCGATCAGCATGGACAGAAAGTACCCGCTGCCGGCGTAGATGGCCAGTGGCTAGTTATTAATTACTGGGCCGAGTGGTGCGCGCCCTGTCGCAAGGAGATTCCCGAGCTGAATCACCTGGCGGAGGAGGGCAAGGCCAAGGGCTTCCGGGTGCTGGGGGTGAACTTCGATGGGCTGCGTGATGCGGACCTGGCAAAGGCTTCACAGGCGCTGGGCGTGCAATACACCGTGCTGGCCGATGACCCCGCACCGCGGTTCAGCCTGCCGCGCAGTGAAGCCTTGCCTGTAACCTACATCGTCGACCCTGAGGGCAAGCTGCGCGAGCAGTTGCTCGGCGAGCAGACCGCCGCCGGCGTGCTGGCGCGCCTTGGCGCGTTGCGCGAGGAGAAACAGTAATGGCCAGGATCTGTCTGCACGGCTACATCAGCGGCAAGGTACAGGGTGTTTATTACCGCCAGAGCACCCAGGAGCAGGCCGAGCGCCTGGAAATCGACGGCTGGGTACGCAACCTCGAAGATGGGCGCGTGGAGCTGTTGGTCGAAGGCGAGGAAGACGCGGTACGCGAGCTGGAGAAATGGTTGGCGCGCGGGCCGGTGAAGGCGAAGGTGGCGGCGGTGGAGCTGCAGCCGATGACACCCCAGGGCATCACCGGCTTCATCGTTCGCCGCTAGGTGTCAGTTGCTGACGCCGGGGTCCGCTGCCAGGCGACCGGCGTCGGTCATCAGGCTGTGGAGGAACTCCTTCTGCAGCTCCGGATCGTTGCGGGTCAGCTCGATCAGGCTCTGTTCCAGTTCGCTCGCTTCCTCTTCCAGGCCCAGGTCGGAGAGGCGTTTCACCCGGTGTACCCAGTGGTGCACATCGTCACCTTCCAGGTCATCGTAAATCAGCGCGTGGGCTTCCTGCAGCTTGCCGCGCAGAGAGCGGCTGACCAGCAGGCTGGCGTCGGCGCGGGTGTCGTCGGAAGGGTCCTGGACGCTGAACTGCAGGCGGCCGATGCGGCTGACCTCGTCGTCGCTGAACGGGCCTTCCAGCAGATTCAGGCGCAGCACGCCGTGACGGTCGGTCAGCAGCTCCTGTGAGTTCTTGCCGGCGGTGACGGTCACCGGGCGCTTCGACCAGGGCAGGCTGGAGTACTCGGTGCGCTTGTCGCGCTGTTTTTCGTCGATCGAGGCCAGGTTCTGCTCGGCACGGCCGTTGGACTCGACGTTCATGAACGGATTCATGCCATCGATGCCGTAGCGGATCCAGCCGCGGGTGACGCTCTCGGGCAGGTTGCCCAGGGCGAACACGTTGACCACGTTGGCGCCGATACCGCCAACGAAGGCGACGACGCCCAGCGGCATTTCGTAGACCTTGCGCCAGCCCTGGTACGGCGTGTAGCGGTCGTAGCGGCGGGTGACCTCGAACTCGGTGACTTCGAAGGTCTTCTGTTCCTGCACGCGAATACGCCGCTGCGGCAGTTCCAGCGTGCCCGGGGTGCCCACGTCGATCTGCAGGCTGTGGTCGAGCAATTTGCGCTCGACACGCTCTTCATGCTCGCTGCGTTGCGGCAGCTGGTTGGCGCAGCCGCTCAGCAGAAGGCTGCCGCACAGGGCGGCAGCCACGAGGCTTGAGGTACTTCGGGTGGACATCGCTCTGCTCAGTTGCCGATCTTGGCCGTGATGAAAGCTTGCAGGTCGGACAGGGCGACAGGCTGCGACTCGGCGTCACGGCGACCCTTGTACTCCAGGGTGCCTTCGTCCAGGCCGCGCTCGCTGACCACGATGCGGTGCGGGATGCCGATCAGCTCCATGTCGGCGAACTTCACGCCGGGGCTGGTCTTCTTGTCGCGGTCGTCCAGCAGCACTTCGAAGCCAGCGGCGGTGAGGTCCGCGTAGAGCTTGTCAGTGGCGGCGCGCACGGCCTCGTTCTCGTACTTCATCGGCACGATGGCGATCTGGAAGGGCGCCAGGGCGGCCGGCCAGAGGATGCCGCGGTCGTCGTAGTTCTGCTCGATGGCGGCGGCGACTACGCGGGATACACCGATGCCGTAGCAGCCCATGATCAGGGTGACCGGCTTGCCGTTCTCGCCCAGTACGGCAAGCTTCATGGCTTCGCTGTACTTGGTGCCGAGCTGGAAGATGTGGCCCACTTCGATGCCGCGACGAATCACCAGCGTGCCCTTGCCGTCCGGGCTCGGGTCGCCTTCCACGACGTTACGCAGGTCGGCGACTTCCGGCACCGGCAGGTCGCGTTCCCAGTTCACGCCGAAGTAGTGCTTGTCGTCGACGTTGGCGCCGGCGGCAAAGTCGCTCATCAGGGCGACGGAGCGGTCGATGATGCAGGGCAGCGGCAGGTTCAGCGGGCCGAGGGAGCCGGGCGCGGCGCCGATGGCGGCCTTGATGTCCGCTTCGCTGGCCATCTGCAGGGGGCTGGCCACCAGCGGGTGGTTGCCGGCCTTGATCTCGTTGAGTTCGTGGTCGCCACGGACGACCAGGGCGATCAGCTTGCCTTCCTCGGCGGCGTGCACCACCAGGGTCTTGATGGTCTTCTCGATCGGCAGGCCGAACTTCTCCACCAGGGCGGCGATGGTCTTGGTCTCGGGAGTATCGACCAGGCGCAGTTCTTCGCTGGCAGCGCCACGAGCGGTCTCGCGGGGCAGGGCCTCGGCCTTCTCGATGTTGGCGGCGTAATCGGTGGACTCGCCGAAGACGATATCGTCTTCACCGGATCCGGCCAGCACGTGGAATTCGTGGGAACCACTACCGCCGATGGAGCCGTTGTCCGCCTGCACGGCACGGAAATCCAGGCCGAGGCGGGTGAAGATCTTGCTGTACGCGCCATACATGACATCGTAGGTCGCCTGCAGCGAGTCCTGACTGGCGTGGAAGGAGTAGGCATCCTTCATGATGAACTCGCGGCCACGCATCAGGCCGAAGCGCGGACGGATCTCGTCACGGAACTTGGTCTGGATCTGGTACATGTTGATCGGCAGCTGCTTGTAGCTGTTCAGCTCATTGCGTGCCAGATCGGTAATCACTTCCTCGTGCGTCGGGCCGACGCAGAAGTCGCGGTCATGACGATCCTTCAGGCGCAGCAGCTCGGGGCCGTACTGCTGCCAGCGACCGGATTCCTGCCACAGTTCGGCGGGCTGGATGGCCGGCATCAGCACCTCCAGGGCACCGGCGGCGTTCATTTCTTCGCGAACGATGGTCTCCACCTTGCGCAGCACCCGCAGACCCATTGGCAGCCAGGTGTACAGACCGGACGCCAGCTTGCGGATCATGCCGGCGCGCAGCATCAGCTGATGGCTGATCACGACCGCATCGGAAGGGGTTTCTTTCAGGGTGGACAGCAGGTACTGACTGGTACGCATCTTTGGCCGTTTTGTCGGTTGCGAAGGGGAATATAGGCTGGGCATTGTACGGTGCAGGTCTGGCTGCGTACAGGGCGCGGCGGACGGAGAGGGAGGAGTGGCGTGAGTCGTTTAACTGCGGCGCAGGTACAGGCGTTCATTCGCGCGGGATTGCCCATGGCGGACGACATGGATCTGCGCATCGATGCACTGGAAGGACGCAGCGCCTTCGTGCGGGTTCCGTTCCACGGGCGGATGGTGCGTCCGGGGGGTACGGTCTCCGGGCCGACCATCATGTCGCTGGCGGATGCGGCGATGTACGCAGTGATTCTGGCGCAGCTGGATAACGTCGAGATGGCTGTTACTTCCAACCTCAATATCAACTTTCTCAGCAAGCCGAAGCCGGAAGATCTGTTGGCGGAAGCCAAGATATTGAAACTCGGTCGGCGGCAGGTGGTTTGCGAAGTAGCTGTCTACTCGGTCAGCAATCCCGAGGAATTGGTCGCCCATGTGACTGGGACTTATGTATTGCCGATGTAACGGATACGTTCGAAGTTGTAGGTAAGTTGCAATAAAAAAGCCCGGCAGAAGCCGGGCTTTTTAGTTACCTGCGGTTCGTTCTGTATTACAGGACGGACAGCGGGTAGTCGACGATCAGGCGGAACTCGTCGGCGTCGCCATCCAGCTGAGTGGAGTTGGCGCGGTGCCAGGCTTGGCGGATGCGGAAGGACAGATCCTTCGCCGGGCCTTCCTGGATCACATATTTGGCTTCGACGTTGGTTTCGTGGTGCTTGTCGTCGTCACCGTAGAGGCCTGCGTAGCTGTACTGGCCGTTGGTCGGTGCGTGGCTACCGTCGATGTCGGTACCCTTGATGTAGCGAGCCATGAAGGTCAGGCCCGGCACACCGTACTCGGCCATGTTCAGGTCGTAGCGAGCCTGCCAGGATTTCTCGCCCGGGCCGTTGAAGTCGGAGTATTGCACGGAGTTGGCGAGGAAGATGGAGTCGCCGCCCTTGTTGCCGTTGCGATCGCCTTCCTGGCCACCTACACCGAGGTAGTCGAACGGAGTGTCACCGTTCACTTTCTGGAAGGCCAGGGTGAAGGTGTGGGCGCTCAGGGTGTAAGCGGCAGCCAGGGAGAAGGTGTTGTTGTTGATGTCGCCGGCGAGCGACTTACCTTCGTCCTGGGTGTTGTAGTAGTTGAAGTCCAGGCCCAGGGATTGATTCTCGGCAACCGCCAGGGTGTAGTTCAGGTTGACGTAGTACTGGTTCCAGATGTCTTCCAGCTTGGAGCCGTACAGCGAAGCGCTGAAGCTATCGTTGAATGCGTACTTGCCGCCGATGAAGTCTGCGGACTTGGCCGGAGCTCCAGCGTAGGTGGCGTAGAGCTCGCCATCACGGGCGGTGGTGGTCTGGCTGGTGGACGAGTAGAAGTGACCGGCTTCAACGTCAAGGCCTTCGATCTCGCTGCTCATCAGGCTGAGGCCGCTGGCGGTCTGCGGAACCGGGCGGGTGCCGCCTACGGCGAACACCGGGTTGGCAGGCTGCATGTCGCCGGCCTTCAGCTCGGTCTTGGAGACGCGAACCTTGATGGCTGCGCCAGCTTTGCCGTAATCGTCGGCAGGACGGCCGTCATTTTCGACGGGCAGGTTACCGGTGCCCGTAGTGCCGCGACCGCCATCCAGCTTGATGCCGAGGTAGCCGAAGGCATCAACGCCGAAACCAACGGTGCCTTGGGTAAAGCCGGAGTTGTAGGTTGCCCAGAAGCCTTGAGTCCAGTCTTTGGAGTCGTGGGAACCATTGAAGTTGTTGCGATTGAAGTAGTAGTTGCGAACCAGGAAGTTCAGGCTGCTGTCTTCGACAAAGCCTTTAGCGTCAGCCTGATTACCTACGAAGGGTTCGGCCATTGCCAGTTGTGTGCTGCCTGCAGAAACCGCCAGGGCGATGGCGCTCCACTTCATCACTTTCATTGTGATTGCTCCTTTGGTTTTGAAATTATCTGCCATCACAGTGCCGCGGTGACGGCTCATTCTTTTTGTCGGCGCTAACTTATAGCACGCGTGTTCAGTTGGCGATAGTTGCCCAAATAAACACACGGAAACGTTACGGGACTGTCGCAAAGCTGCATGACACATGTCGCATTCAAGCAGTTTCGATGTTGCAAAAAGAGGTTGTCCCCCTCATTGCTCCAATGTTGCTTCAGTCTTGTGGTTTTGCTCTCCCTCAACCACTTCATGCTTTCTCACGCTTCCGCGCCCACTTTCTGAAAGGGGTGGCCGTCGGAGCGATGTCCTTGCATCTAGCAACAACCGTGCACAAATGCCCGGAGCCGCTTTCACAGTGCGCGTCTTGCGACGTGTTGGCGCCATTTCACGGCTTCTGTTGGGGATTTGCAACATGGAAGCGCGCCGATGTCGTTTTCCGACATTCCGCAGATCCCGCTGTTTAAACGATTTTTCAGCGCTGATGGCCGGGATTGCCGTGTGGTTTCCTGCACGCGCCTGTTGTCGGGATATGCCAATTCGCGTCATGCCCGATACTGGGGCAAGGCCTTGGGCGGCTTGCTCCGGGATGGGGCTGCGCCTGAGCATGTTCGCCGCAACGGCTCTCTAGTATTCTTCGCGCCCTTCGGCTCCTTCGCGGAGCTAGGCTAAAACAAGGCTCGTCGAGCAGGAGAAGTCTTATGTTCGCCCTGGATTCCCGTCTCCAGCAGGACACCGTTGCACTGGGGGATTTCCCACTGAGCAGCCTGCTGCTGATGAATGACTCACAGTACCCCTGGTTCATCCTGGTGCCGCGCCGCGAGGATGTGAGCGAAATCTTCCAGCTGGACGTCGCTGACCAGCAACAGCTGTGGCGCGAGGCGACCCAACTGGCTGAAGTGCTCAAGGACACTTTCGATGCCGACAAGATGAACGTCGCCAACCTGGGCAACGTCGTCAGTCAGCTGCACGTGCACGTCATCGTGCGCAAGGCAAGCGATGCCGCCTGGCCGGGCCCGGTTTGGGGCAAGCACGCGGCTGTGCCTTATAAAGAAGAAGAGCTGGCTCGCCTACGCGAGAAATTGCGCATGGTGCTGGGCGACGGTTTTCGCTTCAGCCAGGAGTAAGTGATGGATCTGGAAAAACGGATGGCCGATCTGGAGAGCCGACTGGCCTTCCAGGATGACGCGCTACAGACAATGAGCGATGTGGTCTATGAGCAGGAGCGGGTGATCGAGCGCCTGCGCCTGCAGATGCAGGCATTGCTCAAGCGCCTGGAAGACCTGCAGGGGCAGGTGGGTGTCTCGGACGACGAGGCGCCTCCTCCCCATTATTGAGCAGCAAGCGCCCGGTTTCCCAACACCACCTTGCTGAGCGCAAAGTCATCTCCCGGCAACTGTTGCGCATTCCTGAGCTGTGACAATCGGGCGCACAGGCAACTGCTGCTTGTGCGCAATGTCTCCCAGAAAATGGGAAACAGCCTACATTTCATCGGGATAATGGCCTAAGGGCATCATGTATCAAATATGATCCAATCCGTCTTTTGGGATGGACTGGCCGCTCGGCCGGAAGACGGGGATCGTAAGGATGCGTGTTCTCTACCGTGGCTGGATGCCGGTCCTGGCATTCTGCTGTGCTTCGGCAAGCTTTGCTGCACCACTGCCCACACCGGGTGACAACGACCTCCAGCGTCAGCGCCAGGAACAACTCCTGCGTGAGCAGCAGAAGCGCCTGGAGGAGCTCCAGCAGCTCCCTGGCAAGGCGCCCAGCGAGGAACGCCCGACCACCGCGCCGGACACCCGTTGCTTCACTATCCGCAGCATCAGCCTCGAAGGTGCCGAGCACCTCGATGCGCGTTCGCGTGAAGCGCTGCTGGCGCCTTATCGCGACCAATGCCTGGGGGTCAACCAGCTCAACGAGTTGCTCAAGGGCATCACCGACCATTACCTCTCCCGAGGTTTCGTTACGACCCGCGCCTACCTGCCGCAGCAGGACCTTTCCAGTGGCGAGCTGAAGGTCATCGTGGTCGAAGGGCGCTTCGAAGGTTTCGACCAGTCGGAGCTGGCCAGTGATCGCGAACTGGCCATGACCTTTCCCGGTGCCACCGGTGACGTCTTGAACCTGCGCGAGCTGGAGCAACTGGTCGACCAGATCAACCGCCTGCCCTCACGCCAGGCACAGATGGAGCTGGTGCCAGGCCAGGAAGTGGGCGGCAGCCGGGTGCAGCTCAAGGGTGAGCGCAGCAAGCCCTGGCGCGTCTCCGCCAGCCGCGATAACAACGGCGATGCGACCTCCGGCGAGCAGCAGGCCGGTGTCGGCCTGGACTGGGATAGCCCGCTGGGCCTGGCCGACCAGTTCGGCCTGCGTTATGGCGAGGACGTGGTCAGCGACCACTGGAAGCACTCCGACAACCAGAGCCTGTGGTACAGCGTTCCCTATGGGTGGTGGACCTTCAACTACAGCTACAGCCGCAACTACTACCGCACCCGCAACGAAGACGCCGGCTTCGCCTTCAAGTACGACGGCGACAACGAGACCCACCAGCTCGGCGCCGAGCGCGTGTTGTATCGCGACGATGTGAGCAAGACCGGGGTGAACTTCGGACTCAGCCACCAGCGCACCCGCAACTACATCGACGACACTCTGCTGGATGTCTCCAGCACCCACCTCAGTGAGTTTCGCTTTGGCCTCAACCATGGCCGGCGCATCGGCAGCGCCTTCGTCAACGCCGATATCGGCTGGCAGCGCGGCATCGGCGCCTTCGGCGCACAGGACGACGATCATGCTGCGCCTCATGGCAGCCCCACCGCCCGCTACAACAAATACAGCCTGATCCTGAGCTACCTGCAGCCGTTCACGCTGTGGGACCAAGCCTTCAGTTTCGAAAGCCTCGCCACCGGCCAACACAGCGAGGATGTGCTCTATAGCCCACAGCGCATCAGCCTGGGCGGCCTCAGCTCGATCCGTGGCTTCAAGGACCAGACCCTCTCCGGCGACTCCGGCTACTACTGGCGCAACCAGTTGCGCTGGCGCCGCGCCGTGACCTGGGAGCCGTTGCTGCCTTGGGTGCAGGAGTACGGTGTCGCCTACGCCTATGACGTCGGCGCCATCGAGCACGGCCGCTATAACCAGGGCCTCTCCGGTCGCATGAGTGGCCACGGCGTGGAATTCAGCGCGCGCGGGCAGTACGCCGCCGCCTCCGTCATCCTGGCGCGCTCGCTGGAGCGTCCCGACATCATCGAGCGACGCGAACACCCGGTTTATTTCCGCGTCGATCTCTTCTTCTGAACCGCTTCGCTCTTTAGCTAGTACTTGGGAGATTCCCACATGGACATCCGCCACCCGTTGTACCAGGCCATCGCCAGCGTCCTCGCCGGCATCCTGATCCTCAACCCCATCGTCGCGGCTGCGGCCGAGCTGGCAGTGGATGCGGCGGCGGGGGGCAATACCCACCTGGGTGCAGCGGGCAACGGCGTGCCGGTGGTGAACATCGCTACGCCCAACGGCGCAGGGCTCTCGCACAATAAATTCACCGACTACAACGTCGGGCAGAACGGCCTGATCCTCAACAACGCCACCGGCAAGACCCAGGCCACCCAACTGGGTGGAATCATTGTTGGGAATCCGAACCTCAAGGGCGGCGCGGCGCAGAAGATCCTCAACGAAGTCACCGGGGCCAATCCCTCGCAATTGCGCGGCTACACCGAAGTGGCCGGTCAGTCCGCCCACGTCATCGTCGCAAATCCCCACGGCATCACTTGCAACGGCTGCGGCTTCATCAACACCCCGCGCGCCACCCTGACCACCGGCAAGCCGTTGATGGACGGCGAGAGCCTGCGCGGCTATGACGTCGACGGCGGCGAGATCGCCATCGAAGGCGCCGGCCTGAATGCCAGCAATATCGACAGGTTCGAACTCATTACCCGCAGCGCCAAGCTCAACGCCGACCTTTACGCCAAGCAGCTCGCGGTGGTGACCGGGCGCAACCAGGTGGACGCTGAAAGCCTGGCCGCTACCGCCAAGGCCGACGACGGCAGCGCCAAGCCACAGCTGGCCATCGATAGCTCCGCATTGGGCGGCATGTACGCCGGCGCCATTCGCCTGGTGGGCACCGAGCAGGGGGTGGGCGTGAAGCTGGCCGGCAACATGGCCGCCAGTGGCGGCGATATCCAGATCGATGCCAATGGTCAGTTGTCCCTCGCGCAAACCAGTGCTGCCGGCAGCCTGCGCGCCAAGGCCAGTGACATCGCTCTCAACGGCCAGACCTATGCGGCCGGCGTCGCCGAGTTGAGCGCGACCGGTCAACTGAGCAACAGCCAGAGTCTGGCCGCCGGCCAGCGCGTGGCACTCAGTGCCGCGCAGGTCAGCAACAGCGGCATCGTCGAAGCCGGGGTCAACCCGGATAACAGCCGCAACGCCCAGGGCGACGTGGCGATCACTGCGCAGAACCTGCGCAACAGCGGCAGCGTGGTGGCCAGCCGCAACCTCGAAGCCAACGCCAGCGGCACCCTGGACAACCAGGGCGGCGCATTCAAGGGCGCCGACACCCGGATCACCGCCGCGACGCTGGACAACCGTCAGGGGCGCCTGCTCGCCGGCAATCAACTGACGCTCAGCGCCGTGCGCCTGGACAACCGCAACGGCCAGGCCGTCGCCAATCGCCTGCAGGTCAGCGGCGGCGCGCTGGACAACCGCCTCGGCCTGTTCTCCGCCGACCAGTCGCTGGACTTCACCCTCGACAGCCTGGACAACAGCGGCAAGGGCACCCTGGTCAGCAACGGCACCTTGCAGGCCCGCCTTCAGCAGAAGCTCGACAACCAGGCAGACGGCCTGCTCTCGGCCAAGGGCGCGCTCGGCGTACAGGCCGGCAACCTCGACAACCGTGGCGGGCTGGTGGTCGGCGACAGCGCCGTCACCCTCACCGGCACCAGCCTGAACAACAGCGCGCTGGGCGTGATCAGCAGCCTGGGCGAGCTGAAGCTCGACATCGGCCAGTTGGACAACAGCCAGGGCGGCGTACTCGATAGCAGCGCTTCATTGCGCTTGACTGCTGGGCAGGTGAACAACACTAAAGGCAGCGTCAGCGCCAAGGGCGACCTGCAGGCCAAGGCCGACCGCTTCAGCCAGCAGGGCGGGGAACTGCTCGCCCAGGGTGCGCTGAGCCTCGAAGCCGGGCAGCTCGACAACCGTAACGGCGGCCTCATCGCCGCCAACAACGGTGTGACCCTCGCGGGCGCCGACCTGCTCAACCAGGGCGGCGAAATCTCCAGCCGCGCCAAGGTCGACGTACAGGCCGCTAGCCTGGAAAACGGAGCCGGCAAGGTCATCGGCGACGCCGGCCTCAACCTGCAGGTGCAACGCATCGCCAACAGCGCCGGCACCCTATCCGGCCGCGACGGCCTGACTGTCACCGGGCAGAGCCTGGACAACAGCCAGGGCGGCCTGCTCAACAGCCAGAAGAATCTCTGGCTGCAACTGGCCGGCGCCCTCGATAACAGCGGCAACGGCGCGCTGCTCAGCCAAGGCACCTTGACCCTCAACGCCGGCAGCCTCGACAACCGCGCCGGCACTGTCTCCAGCGCTGGCCAACTGTTCTCGCGCCTGGCCGGCGCCCTGAACAACCAGGGCGGCAAGCTGCTCAGCGACGCGGCTATCGACCTCTCCGGAGCCGACCTGAACAACGCCGGCGGCATCCTCAGCGCGGCGGGTGACATCAGCCTTCAAGGCGCCCGGTTCGACAACAGCCAGAAGGGCCGCATCGTCACCGACGCCGCCATCCACCTCGCCACCGCCCAATTGGACAACAGCCAGGGCGGCAGCCTGTCCGCGCGCGGCGTCATCGATGGTCGTGTCACTGGCCTCGACCAGCACGGTGGCGGCCAACTGATTGGCCAGGGTGGCATCGACCTCGACCTGCAGGGCGGCGCCCTGAACAACGCCGGCGGCCTGCTCGGCAGCCCCGGCCAACTGGTCCTGCGCAACGTCGCCAGCCTCGACAACCGCGGCGGCGAAATCTCCAGCGACCGCGCCTTCACCCTGACCACCGGCGCCTTGCTCAACCAGGGTGGCAAGCTGATCTCCAGCGATCGACTGACCCTCACCACGGGCGCGCTCAACAATAGCGGCGCCGGCGTGCTGTCTGGCAACAACGGCCTCACCGTCAACGCCGCCAGCCTCGACAACAGCCAGGGCGGCACCCTCGCCAGCCGTGCTGACCTGCTCGTGCGTAGCCAAGGGACGCTGGACAACCACGGCGACGGCGCACTGGTCGCCGGTGGCAAACTCGATGTCGGCAGCGCCAGCCTGAACAACCAGGGCGGCCTGCTTTCCGCCAGCGGCAACCTGCTGCTGGCCACCGGCACCACCGACAATCGCGACGGTCGCCTGCTCGCTCAAGGGCGCCTCGACGGCACCACGGCCGACCTCGATAACCGCGACGGCGTCATCAGCGGCGCCCAGGGCCTCGACCTTGGCGCTGGCAACGTCCTCAACGGCGCCAGCGCTACTGGCAAACCCGGTGGCCTGATCACCAGCCAGGCCGCGCTGACCTTGCGCGGCGGCAAGCTCGAATCCACCGGCGGCGGGGAAATCTCCGCCAAGGGCGATCTGCACCTGATCGTTGCCCAGCTCATCCAGCAGCAGGCGGCACTGATCGGCGAAGGCAAGGTCACGCTCGACCTGGGCAACGGCGCCCAGCGCGGCGACTTCGACAACCGTGGCGGCCTGCTCAGCGCAGGTGGCCTCCTGGCAATCAACGGCCTGGGCAGCCTCGACAACCGCGGCGGGGAAATCTCCGCCAGCCAGGGCTTCACCCTGACCGCCAGCGGCACTCTCGACAACGGCGACAGCGGGCGGATCATCAGCGCCGGCCAACTCAACCTGAACGCCAGCACCCTGCGCAACGCCAACCAGGGCCTGCTCTCCGGCTGGCAGGGCCTGGTGGTCAACGCCGCCAGCCTGGACAACAGCAGCGGCGGCACGCTGTCGAGCCGCGACGGCGCGCTGACCCTGACGCTCAGCGGCGCCCTCGACAACCACAACGAAGGCGCGCTGGTCAGCAAAGGCAAACTCACCCTCGGCGCCGGCAGTCTGAACAACGCCGGCGGCATCGTTTCCACCCAGGGCGACCTCGGCCTGACCCTCAGCGGCGACCTGGACAACAGCGCTGCAGGCCTGCTCAGCACCCAGGGCAGCCTGACCGGCAGCGCCCAGGCCATCGACAACCGTGGCGGGCAGATCAGCGCCGCCAGCATCGACTATGACGCCAGCAGCCTCGACAACAGCGGTGGCAGCCTGGTCAGCCAGGGCGCCCTGCGCCTGGGCCTGCTCGGCGCGCTGCTCAACAACGGCGCCGGCTCGAAGATCGCCAGCGGCGGCCCGCTCAACCTGAATGTCGGCAGCCTGCAGAACCGTGGCGGTCAGCTCGCCAGCCAGGGCTTGCTCAAGGTTCTCGCCGGCAGCTTCGACAACAGCGCCGGCGGAACCGTGGCCGCTCAGACCGACCTGACCCTGACACTCACCGGCGAACTGCTCAACGGCCAGGACGGCCTCATCTTCGCCAAGACTGGCCAGCTCAACGCCAGCGCCAGCCGCATCGACAACAGCGCCGGCACCCTGCAGGGCCAGGGCGACACCACCCTCACGACCACCGGCGCGATTGCTAACCAAAGTGGCCACATTATCAGCCAGAGCGGCCAGCTCGACCTGGGCAGCGCCAGCCTCGACAACAGCAACGGCGGCGTTCTCAACGCTGCAGACGGCAGCCTCAAGCTGATCACCGGCACCTTCAGCAACAGCGCCGGCACCACCCAGGCGAAGGGCCTCGACATCACCGCCACCGGCGGTATCGACAACCGCACCGGCCACCTCTCGGCCGTCAGCGGCGACAACCGCATCAGCACCAGCGACCTGAACAACCAGGGCGGCGGCCTGTATGCCGGCGGCCTGCTCTACCTGCGCGGCAACCAGTTGCTCAACGACGGCGCGGCCCTCGGCCAGGGCGGCAAGATCGGCGCCGGCAACATCGACGCCAGCCTCACTGGCGCGCTGAACAACCAGTTCGGCCTGATCGAAAGCAGCGGCAACCTGACGCTCGGCGCGGCCAGTATCAACAACGTGGTGGGCTCTATCCGCGCACTCGGTCAGGCGCCCGGCAGCCTGCTACTGGCGGCCAGCCCGACGCAGATGAAGATCACCAGCGGCGGCCTGCTCAACAACAACCTCGGCCGCATCGAGAGCGCCACCCAGGATCTGATCCTGCAGACCGGCGCCCTGCAGAACGGCGGCGGTAACGTGCTGCATGTCGGCACCGGCACCTTCGGCATTGACCTCGCCCAGGCCGGTCAGGCCGGCGGCAACTTCACCTCCAACGGCAGCCTGACCTATCAGGCCGACAACTGGACCAACAACGCTGTCATCCAGGCGCGCAACCTGAACCTGACCATCGGCCAGCTCAACCAGGGCCTCTACGGCCAACTGCTGGCCGCGCAGAGCCTGATCGGTCGCGGCGGCGACTGGACCAACAGCGGGCTGATCGCCAGTGATGGCAGCCTCGACGTCCAGCTCGGCGGTACTTACGCAGGCGCCGGCCGCGTCTCCAGCGTGGGCGGTTTCACCCTCGGTGCCACCGTCATCGACTTGACTGGCAGCCTCGCCGGCGGCCAGGGCGTCACCCTGAATGCCAACACCCTGAGCAACCGAGGTCGCATTACGGCTGGCGGTGATCTCATCGTCAGCGCCGGCACTCTCGACAACTACGGCACCCTGGGCAGCGCCGGCGACGTTCGCCTCAGCGCCTGGAACCTGCGCAACGATGGCGAGCAGAACGGTGCGCTGATCTTCAGCGGCGGCAACATGCTGCTGCGTGCGCAAAACCTCACAAACCGCTTCGCCAGCATCTACAGCCTCGGCACTCTCGATTTCGCCGGCGACGACAACGGCGGCCGAGCCGCTCGCCTGGACAACCTCTCCGCCACCCTGGAGAGCCAGGGCGACATGCGCCTGAACGTCGGCGCGCTGAACAATCAGCGCGTCGTGCTCGTGGTCAATAACGCAGGCAAATACACCGCGCAGATCATCGAAGTCAGCTGCTACAAGTACTTCAACGACAACAACGCCGACTGCAGTGGCGGCAAGGAAAACCAGGTCTGGGAAGTCACCGAGCGCGACAAGCTCGAAGTGCTCCAGGCCAGCGCGGCTTCTTCCATCAGCGCTGGCGGCAACCTCAACCTGCTGGGCGACTCGATCAACAACGCCAGCAGCGTCATCAGCGCCGGGCAGAACCTCTATGCAAACGTTGCCAGCCTGAGCAACGAAGGTGTCGTCACCGGCGAAACCGAAACCCTGCGCGTGCTGCGCTCTGAGCGTACTCGCGACCACGCCAGCCGCAGCAACGAGGCCAAGGCCTTCACCGACCAGTACTGGATCGACAGCCCCAACTACGTCAACGACCCGGCTGGTCTGGCCACCGCCCTCAGCCACTTCATCGCCCGTACCGAGAAGGAATACCCGCAGTACGGCTCCAGCACCCAGCTCAACAGCGGCGACCAGAGCTACGCCGGCATCATCCAGGCTGCTGGCAACGTCAGCATCACCGCCACCAGCAAGATCAACAACAGCGTCATCCGGGATTACTACACTTTCGTCAATCCGGGCCAGAAGACCGGCGATACCACCATCGGTACCAGTCCGGTGGCCACCGTGGTGCCGATCAACTCGCAACTGCCGCCCGACCTCGCCCAGCAGCAGGTCAACCCCATCACCCTGCCGGGCTTCAGCCTGCCTACTGGCAGCAACGGTCTGTTCCGCCTGAGCGGCCAGGAAGGCAGCGGCGGCAGCGCCGGCAATGTGTAGGGCGTCGGTGAGCTTGGCTTCAACGGCCAGAACCTCGATACCGCCCAACGTGAACAGGCACAGGGCGACAGCGCCAGCGGTGCAGACAATGTGGCCGTGAGCGGTGGCGCGTCGGCCGCCAACGCCCAGCCCGGCTTCGACATTCCACGCGTGCAGGGCCTGCCCAGCAGCGCCACGCCGAGCAACAGCCACAAATACCTGATCGAAACCAACCCCGAGCTGACCAGCCTGAAGAGCTTCCTCAGCTCCGACTACCTGCTTGGCCAGCTCGGCTATGACCCGGACAAGTCACAGAAGCGCCTCGGCGACGGCCTCTACGAGCAGCGCCTGATCCAGCAGGCTGTGGCCGCGCGCACCGGCCAGCGCTTCATCGATGGCATGGCCAGCGACGAAGCCCTGTTCCGCTACCTGATGGATAACGCCATCGCCTACAAGGACAGCCTGCAGCTCTCCGTCGGCGTCGGCCTCTCCGCCGAACAGGTCGCGGCCCTGACCCACGACATCGTCTGGCTCGAAGAAGCCGAGGTGAATGGCGAGAAGGTCCTCGTCCCGGTGCTCTACCTCGCCCAGGCCGAAAACCGCCTCGGCCCCACCGGCGCGCTGATCCAGGGCCAGGACGTCAGCCTCATCAGCGGCGGCGACCTCAACAACGCCGGCACCCTGCGCGCCAGCAACAACCTCAGCGCCAGCGCCGGCAACCTGAACAACAGCGGGCTGATCCAGGCCGGCAACCGCCTCGACCTGCTCGCCGACGACAGCATCCGCAACGCCGCCGGCGGCATCATCGCCGGGCGCGACGTCAGCCTCACCGCGCTCACCGGCGATGTGATCAACGAACGCAGCGTCACCCGCATCGACAGCGCTCAGAGCGCCAACCGCACCTGGACCACCAGCTTCGCCGACAGCGCCGCGCGCATCGAGGCCGCCAACAGCCTCGACATCAGCGCCGGTCGTGACGTCAGCAACCTCGGTGGTGTGCTGCAAAGCCGTGGCGACCTGTTCATCGGCGCCGACCGCGACGTCAACATCGCCTCGGTGGAAGTCACCAACGGCCAGCTCAACGGCCGCCGCTACTACAGCGAAACCACCACCCAGCTGGGCGCCGAAGCCAGTGCCGGGCGCGACCTCGACATCAGCGCCGGGCGCGACCTCAACGCCGTTGCCAGCCGCCTCGACGCCGCGCGTGACGCGGCGCTGAGCGCCGGCCGCGATGTGACCCTCGCTTCGGCAGCGGATGAGAGCCATGGCTATAGCAACACCCGCAAGATCAGCAGCCAGAAGGATCACGTCGAACAGCAGGGCACCGAGCTGACCGCCGGCGGCGACGTCAGCATCGCCGCCGGGCAGGACCTGGCTCTCAAGGCCAGCAGCGTCAGCGCCTCCGGTGAGGCCTACCTGTATGCGGGGCGTGACGTCAGCCTGGTCTCCGAGCAGGACAGCGACTACAGCTACTACCGCAAGACCAAGACCAGCAGCTCCGGCCTCTCCAGCACCACCAAGACCCGCGTCGACAGCAGCAGTAGCACCACCCAGACCGGCTCCCTGGTCAGCGCCGACAAGATCGCCATCCGCGCCGGCCAGGACATTGCCGTGCAAGGCAGCGACGTCGCCTCTACCAACGGCACCAGCCTGTTGGCCGGGCGCAACGTGCTGATCGATGGTGCCACCGAGACCTTCGAGAGCAGCCACGCCGAGTCCAAAAAGAAATCCGGCCTCATGAGCAGCGGTGGGATCGGCTTCACCGTTGGTACCAGCAGCCTGAAGACCACCCAGGACGACCACACCGAACAGACCCGTGGCAGCACCATCGGCAGCGTGCTCGGCAACGTCGACATCCAGGCCGGCAAGGACCTCACCATCCGTGGTTCCGACCTCGTCGCCGGCAAGGACATCAACCTCATCGGGCAAAACGTCAGCATCCTCGAGGCGCAGAACCAGAACCGCAGCGAGCAGACTCGCGAGCAGAAGAAGAGCGGCCTGACCCTGGCCCTGTCCGGCAGCGTCGGCAGCGCGGTGAACAGCGCTTACGAAACCTCCCGCCAAGCGCGCGACGAAGATGACTCCCGCCTGAGCGCCTTGCAGGGCATCAAGGCTGGCCTGACCGGCTACCAGGCGTGGCAGGCGGCGCAGCAGAACGGCGGCATGACCGCTGCCAACGCCGACCAGTTCGTCGGCATCTCCATATCCGCCGGTTCGCAGCAATCCAAGTCGAAAACCGTCCAGGAGCAAAGCCTCGGCCTGGGCAGCACCCTGACCGCCGGCAACAACCTGAACATCCTCGCCACTGGCGCGGGCAAGGTCGGTGAAGACGGCGATATCCGCATCCAGGGCAGCCAGCTCAAGGCCGGCCAGGACGTCATGCTTGCCGCCAATCGTGACCTCCTCCTCGAAGCGGCCTCCAACACCCAGAAGCTCGACGGCAAGAACAGCAGCAGCGGCGGCAACGTCGGTGTCAGCCTGGGCTTCGGCGGCAGTGGTGGTGGCCTGAGCGTCTTCGCCAACGGCAACAAGGGCACCGGTTTCGAACACGGCAACGGCACAACCTGGAGCGAAACCACCGTCGATGCCGGCCGCCAGGTCACCCTCGTCAGCGGCCGCGATACCAGCCTCATCGGTGCCCAGGTCAGTGGCGAGCAGATCACCGCCAAGGTCGGCCGCGACCTTACCCTGCGCAGCCTGCAGGATACTGACGAGTACAAATCGGAGCAGAAGAACGTCAGCGGCGGCGTCAGCGTCGCCATCATCGGCTCCGGCGGCAGCGCCAGCCTCTCGGTCGACAAGAGCAAGATCCACTCCAACTACGACAGCGTGCAGGAACAGACCGGGCTCTATGCCGGCAAGGGCGGCTACGACATCGAGGTGGGCAAGCACACCCAGCTCGACGGCGCCGTCATCTCCAGTACCGCTAACGCCGACCAGAACCGCCTGAGCACCGACACCCTCGGCTGGCGCGATATCCGCAACGAGGCCGACTACAAGACGCAGCAACAGGGCGTCAGCGTCAGCTCCGGCGGTGGCGATGGGCCGATGTTCATCGGTAACGCGCCCAACGGCATGGTCACCGCCTACACCCACGGCGACAGCGACAGCGGCACCACCCACTCCGCCATCTCCGCCGGCACGATCGACATCCGCAATGGCGAAGCCCAGCAGCAGGACGTCGCCAGCCTGAGCCGCGACGTCGAACACGCCAACGGCAGCATCAGCCCCATCTTCGACAAGGAGAAAGAACAGCGCCGCCTGCAGGAAGTGCAACTGATCGCCCAGATCGGCAGCCAGTCGATGGACATCATTCGCACCAACGGCGAGATCAAGGCGAACGAAGAAGGGCGCAAGGCGCTGGAGAAGGACGGCAAGTATCCGCCGGGTGAAGGCGCCTCGGCCGATGAGATCAAGAAGTACAACGACGCTCTGGTCAACTCCAAGGCCTACCAGGATGTAATGCGTGAATACGGCACGGGCAGCAATTATCAGCAGGCTGCCCAGGCCGTCACCGCAGCACTGCAGTACCTGGTCGGTGGAGATATCGGTGGGGCCGTCGCGGGAGCCTCGGCGCCCTATGTGGCGACGCTGATCAAGAAGCAAACCGGCGACAACGACACCGCCCGCATCATGGCCCAAGCGGTACTCGGGGCCATTGTGGCGAATGCCCAGGGCAACTCCGGCGTGGCCGGTGCTGCGGGGGCTGCGACGGGTGAGCTGATTGCTAAGCAGCTCTACCCAAATAAGCCTCACGACCAGCTCACCGAAAAAGAGCGCCAGATCGTATCTGCACTCTCGACCCTTGCTGCGGGAATGACAGGCGGGTTGGTAGGTGGGGATTCAAGTGGTGTAGTAGCTGGAGCAGCAGCCGGGAAAAATGCTGTGGAAAACAATGATCTTTTCCCCGCCAACGCTCAGCAAATGGCAACAGGTAGTGAGTACTACATTGCGAAAAAAATACAGGAAGCTCTTGCTGGTGCTACACCGGAACAGGTTCGAGAAGCAGCGATAGCTGTTGATAGAAATGTAGGATATGTAGGGCCGAATATTATTGGGGATTATCTTCAAGCTTGGGGTGTCGTGGTGTCTGCAGCACCTTTTGCACTTGAAGGAGGCATTGCGGTTGGGATTCGTGGGGCGCTTGCTGGAGGGGCTATTGGAGGCGGTGCAAACGCAAGTTACCAACTGACAAAAGACCCGACTCAATTCAGCTTCCCCGACCTTACGGTGGCTGCTTTAGTCGGAGTATTTACTCAAGGTAAATCTATTCCTGCCTCTGTCGCCACAAACATGGGAGGCGCCTACATAGGAAGCCAAGTGAAGGGTGCCGACCCTCTTCCCGCAGTCATTGGGGCGGGAGTGGGGGCTGTGGGAGGCAGCGCAGCTGGGAAAGCTCTGGGGAATGGTATAGCGTCGGAGGTGTCTGCAACTGTTAGAGAGCATGCGGAAACCATTGGTGGTGCAATATCCTCTGAAATTGTTAGTGATGCCGTCAGTAGCGGTGCGAGTAAGAAATGACTAGTGCAAAAATTATTAAACTGACTGTTCTGGTTGTTAAATGGTTTCTAATATGTGGAGGAGCGATTTTTCTGGCGTCGGCCATTTCAATAGCATTTGTCCTGTATTTTAGAGGGCAGGAATTCGATTTTTTAAGTGTTATGGTTTCTGCTGCAAAAAATGCATTGAGAGGTGGGGGGGTGATGGCGTTATTTCTTGGGGTTGTTGTTGCGGTTAATTACTTTAAATCTCGTGGTGGCTGATACCTGCACCGATCCCGCCTTACAAGAAAATGGAAAAAAGGGACAGATTTATTTTTCCACTCTAAAACTGGCTGGCGAGTCAGAATTAGAGTGCAGAAAATAAATCTGTCCCCTTTTTGGTTGGAGAAACCCATTGGCGGGCAGCTAGATACCAAGTGATGTACAGAAACAGTTGGGGGTGAAAGTAAAGTGATAGTAGGGGATCCTTTTTGTTTTGCTCTTCAATTTGACGTTGTTGTTGGTTGGAATTTGCCTGGTGACTCTTGGAGGAATGGCGTTTTCTCTTTGTATATAAAAGGTGAGAGGGTTTTTAGCGCGGTTGATGTATTTGAGTTGAGGGCGATATTTTCTTTCTACTCCAATGCTCTGGTAGAGAGGTTGCCTGTTAATGACTCAGAGCTTAATAAGGCTGAGCTTTACAAGAGTGCTAGTGACTATTTTTGGGGCGACGGTATTGAGTTGGTGGATGGTTTGTTTGACTTGACGCCCACTGCGATGAGTGACAGCAAGTGTTTCCTTTATTTTATAAGGACTAGCTTTGGGGATAGACTTGTTTGGAGTGCAAATGGGGGACCTGTAAAAGAAGTTTATCTGGAAGAGGGCTCCGTTTTGGATGCGATCAGGGAGCTTCGCTCCTGTGATTTATAGTTTCAAATTGGACTACGATTCCCAAAGTTTTCACGAGTGTCGATGATTTCGCGCGTTTGGTACAGATGCGCGAAACGAGTTAGTGAAGAAAAGGGGACAGATTTATTTTTCTACTCTAAAACTAGGCGCGGAGTCATGGTTAGAGTACGGAAAATAAATCTGTCCCCTTTTTTGAGTTCGCAAGCATCAGGCCGCATAAATTTGATTTCAGAAAAAATGGTCTGCCCAAGCTGTAGTGATATTGTTAATCAGTTTCGCGAGAGATATCCTAATATTCAATTAAATATCTTTACCATGGAGAAATGAAGATGTCATTCGGCTTGACCGTGGAGGAGATATGCTCAGTAGTTTCTCGACTTTATGAAAAGGCGATATCTCAGATTAACCTTCGGCCAGAGCAAGCCTTTGCATATGTCCAGGATGAAGCGGGCTCTCTTTGTACGACTGATGATGTAGGATTTTTTGCGGTATTGCAGACAGCAATATTTAAGGAGGGAATGCGCTATGGATTGGAGCTTTCTAGAGAAAGTCCTTATGCAGAAGACCTGCTGGAGGTTTTGGCTAGAGCGTATGATAATTGCTGCGCTGACGATTTGGTAGCGATTGGTCTTGAGGGCGAGCGGTTGGAGAGTGTGATTGACTGCATGAGGCAGGTTCGAGAGAAATATCTATTCTCTGAATAGTTGTATCAAGAAATCGAAAAGGGGACGAATTTTTTCTACTCTAAAACTGGACGCGGAGACAGAATTAGAGTGCGGAAAATAAATTCCCCCTTTTTTCATTGAGGCCGCAATAAAAAGCCCGCCAATCGGCAGGCTTTTTCATGGGCGTAACACTCAGCGCCGATTAAGAAAAAAGGGGGACAGATTTATTTTTCCTACTCTAATCTCGGCTGATGTGAAGGTGACTAGGTACCTTTAGAGGTGGCAGCTTTTCTCCAAAACCAAATACGGGTTGAAAAGGGGACTGAAAAGGGGACAGATTTATTTTTCTACTCTACAACTAGGCGCGGAGTTAGGCTTAGAGTACGGAAAATAAATCTGTCCCCTTTTTTATACTCTCTTCCTGCTCAAACTGTTCCATATTGAGGTCTTTATGGATTTGCAAAAAAGGTTCTGGTGAAGATTTTATTCTTGTCTTCGGGAGTCTTTTGCTCTGGACCGAAAAGGGGACGGATTTATTTTTCTACTCTAAAGCTGGACGCGGAGTCAGGATTAGAGTGTCGAAAATAAATCTGTCCCCTTTTTCTCCTTCAGCGTGCGCAGTCGTTAGGAATAGGCTTAAGAAGCGGCGGTACTCGCACCGGTCCTCTGAGTGCAAGAGATTTGCAAGCACTTGGATTAAAAGACCTAGCTAGCAAGCTAAGCGCACAGGCAGGACGTGAGGTTAATTTTATGATTTATGACTCCGCGGCAACGGCTGCCAGCCGCGCGCCGAGCTTGGTACTTCCAAAATGATTGCATATGACTTGTACGGAGCGAAAACCCTCAGCCTTCTGCTGGCAAGAGAGCATATAGAGGGGGTTTTTGGAGTATCTCTTGATGAAAGAAATAGCACTTATCAAGGAGGGATTTACTACATGTTTGGTGGTAATGACTCGGAGAATTTTATTCTGAAGGCTAATCTTGACCCTTTTGATGATGAGCCAGTGGAGCAAAGTTTTCCTGACTACCCTGTTCTGCTCTATATAAACGCCACAGCACGTTCATCTGACGTAGAGGAGGCAATCAAGAAGGGTGCATGCTTTAAGCTGCTCAGGCATGAAGTATTCTAGAAATGCACCGGGTTACTAACTTCCATCCAGAATGAGAGTTGGTATGAAAGAGCTATTTGCGAAAAAGGGGGGCAGATTTATTTTTCTACTCTAAAGCTGGACGCGGAGTCAGGATTAGAGTGTCGAAAATAAATCTGTCCCCTTTTTCTTTTGACGGGCACATATACCGATATCAATACAGGAAAAATATCCTTCACTTCCGGTGTTGGCCTCAATTCGTTCGAAGGCATCGGTCGATTTGCTGCACAGCAGGCCCTTCAGAACGGCACTGCCGCTGGCCTGAGCAAGATTCTCGGTCAGGGGGGCAATCTGGGAGACGTCCTGCAAAACACGCTTTACAACACCCTGGCCGCCGCCAGCTTCAACGCGGTGGGTGACTACACCAAAGGTGTCTACGCAGACGGCAGCATCCAGAAGATCATGATCCACGCCATGGTCGGCGGCTTACTTGCGGAAGCGAGCGGCGGCGACTTCAAGACTGGTGCATTAGCCGGGGGCGCCAACGAGGCGCTGGTAGACCAGCTCAACACCTGGGTCGGTGGCGATCAAACTCTGCTGAACATGACTTCGCAACTGGTGGGTGTGTTGGCGGCTGCAGCGCAGAAGGACGCCACTATCGATGATCTGAATAAAGGCAAGTGGGTGGCGGAGAATGCCACGCAGTACAACTACTCTTCACATTGGGATGACTTCGAGGAGGACTTCAGTGCCTGCCAGAAGAACCCTTCTAGTGCAGGTTGTTCCACGATTCTCAAAATGGCGGGCACATCGTCGCAACCAATGGATGACGGCGTCATTAGGAATCTGGATTCCTCGGGTAACGTGGTCAGCTACACCATTTTGGGGGAAAGCGGCCAACCGTTGATGATCATGGAGCCCAAGGAGTTCGGGCTGTATAGCCAGTTGCCGGTAGCTTGGCAGGAAGGCTACATGATGGAGCCTGCCTGGAAGCTCGATCTTTCCTCCTACACCCAAAGAATGTTCGATGGGGAGTTCTCACCTGCATTTGACCATTATGGCTACATGTTGACGGAGCCTGGATTCTGGGGTGAGCTAAGTCTGGGAGTGGCATTGGGGGTGGCAGGTCGGTACCTGCCTTCCGCAAATGCTGCGAGAGAAATGGGCTTGTTTTGGCAGTCGGCCAAAGAACCATATACAAGTGGACAAGTTATTAGTGCCGCTGGTCGGGGGGTAACTAAACATCCTGAGTGCTTTGGCTTTAATTCTACTCTGGAATTGCGTCAGATTTATAGATCTGATGCCATGCTGAATGAGTTGGCAGGTAACGCCATCCAAGAAATACTCCAAGGCGGCGTTAGGACTGCCGGTGCGGGTGGTCGGTATCCTGGTGGATGGGTAACCTATACTCTTCCTGATGGACGGGCAGCTAGTTGGGGGGTAAATGGTGAGTTTATTGGGTTTAGAGGGGTGAAGAATTAAATGAAAGATCTTGTATTCGAAAAAGTTGGTGATATTCATAGTGAATATCCATATTTGTGCGTCTATTTTTCTGAAGAAAAAGAGCCGTTCATGGAAATATCAGTTGCTGAAGATCGAAGCCTCGAATTCGTGGTGTATTCACGCGCCTTAAATTTGTACCTTAGTGCAGGTGACCTCAGGGAGATACTTAGCCGGGGGGCTGAATTTCTCCCGGAGGCATTAGAGAATGGGGATTTTTCATAGTTTACTGTCCCGTTGTCCCGTTGTCCCGTCCAAGCGTCCAATTCAATTTCCCTGCTTAATTGGCGGGAGGATTTTCGTGGGTTAGGCGTCAAAAACGCCTGCTACTACCTCCCGCTTGTCGGATTTTCGACTGAATTTCTTCGCGTCTCTCCTCTGATTTCCTGCGTTTACCGCTGAGCGACCAGCCGACATCATCTGTCTCGTGAGAGAAGAAAGGGGACAGATTTATTTTTCCTACTCTAATCTCGGCTGATGCGAAGGTGACTAGGTACCTTTATAGGTGGCAGCCTTTCTCCAAAACCCAATACGCATGGAGAGAGCGATGCCTAGGGTTGGTCGTGTCATATTGCCTAACTACCCACACCATGTCGTTCAACGGGGCCATAACCGACAGGTGGTGTTCGTTGAGAGCGAGGACTACGAAAAGGGGACAGATTTATTTTTCTACTCTAAAGCTGGACGCGGAGTCAGGATTAGAGTGTCGAAAATAAATCTGTCCCCGTTTTCTCTGTTTTTGAGGTAACAGATGATTTTCAAAAAGGTTTTGTTATCTCTATTGCTTCTGTCGGAACTTGCCTTGGCAGGCGCGTCGTTGGGAGAGCAGGAGTTGAATAACGCCTTGCAGGCCCGCCAAACGTTGCAACAGCTCTTGAGTGAGCAGGCCAGCGAGACAAGCCCAGAAGCTGCTGCAGGGTTGAAAAGTGCTGCCCTCAAAGCCGGGTTCGAAATGCAAAGGTCACTTGTCAGCGCCGCCCAGTCAGGCCATCCGGTCGCACAGTTCTACCTGGCCCAGTTGGTGGACAAGCAGGCCATCGGTAACCCTAAGAAGCGCGAAGAGTACTGTCAGCTGATTGATAAGGCGGCGGAAAGCGGGCTTTTGGCAGCAGCAGTCGTTCAGATATACAAGTGCGATGATGGATTCAGAAAGCAGGACTTCGGGGATCGTGAGCATCACAGAATGCTCTCACGGCTTGCCAGAATGGCCGAAGCGAAGGACGCCAATTGGAGGTGGTATCCCCTACCGTTGTTCATGGGGATGTGCGTCCCTCCGCCCGAACGGGTGTCGATTCCAGGTTCACCGATCCCAATTCGACCCTCTCGGATGACCAGTTACACCGAGTTCCAGGGAGAGGCGAACCTGCTGGTGGCCATCCTCACTATTCCGACCTTTGGGCAGGTCGATGAGGCGCGGAGTCGCATACAGAAAGCTCAAGCACAGGACTGTCCGGGAGCGGAGGCATTCAGTGAAGGATTGGAAAAGGAAATACAGAGCCTTAAGCGTTAGCGCCTTGCTGAGCAGCGAAAATCGAAAGAATTTACTCTCTAATCTAAAGCCGAATTGTGAGTTCGGGTTGGAGTATAGAAAATAAATCTGTCCCCTTTTGTCTCCTCTTGGGCAGCAACGCTGACCGTTGAGCAAGTCACTCTCCGCTCGCTGTATGAGGAACGTTGTAGCGCGACGGTCAGCCTTGAGGAGTTCGAGTCAGCTCTGGCCGCCTGGCTGGATTTCATCTCCGAGGGACTGAAAAGGGGACAGATCTATTTTTCTACTCTGAAACTGGACGCGGAGTCAGGGTTAGAGTAGAAAAATAGATCTGTCCCCTTTTTTGCTCCGGATAAGGCCAAGGGGTTAGGGTGCGGAAAGTAAACCTGCCCCCGCCATTTTTAATTTCCCCAATAAGTATCACCAAGAAAAAGCCCGCCAATTGGCGGGCTTTTCATTTCAGCGATATTTAGCGCCGGTTAGGCAGCGCAGCAATCACATCCTCAGCCTGCAACCCCTTGTCACGCTGGACAACGGAGAACTCCACCCGCTGCCCTTCGATCAGGATGCGGTGGCCTTCGCCGCGGATGGCGCGGAAGTGGACGAAGATGTCCTCGCCGGAGTCGCGGGAGATGAAGCCGAAGCCCTTGGAGGTGTTGAACCACTTCACCGTGCCGGTTTCGCGGTCGACGCCGGCGAAGGTTTCGATGGAAGCGCTGGCGCTCGGTTTGTTGAGGCTGGCGATCCATTGCAGGATGACGGCGCCGGCCAGGCTTAGCAGCGGCAGCACGATGGCCGGTTGATCGCCGATGAAGGGCAGGGGGGCGAGCAGGATCAGGATCTGCAGGACCACGGCCAGCACGACCAGGGCGGTGGCGAGGCTTTGCAGGGCAGAGGGGTGTTTCAGGTTGCTGCTCGGGGCGAGCAGGAGGCTGGTCAGACCGAGCAGTGCCAGGTAGATGGCATCGCTCTGTTGCAGGTAGGGCAGGGCATCACTACGCAGACTCGGGATCAAGGACAGCAAGAGTGCGGCGACGCCCGTCACGAGATGGACGATCTTCAACATGGCTACGGATTCACCTTGAGCGGGTAACGAGATAAAGAAGCAGCCAGCCCCGGGTGCGACGCCAGAAAGGAAAAATGAAAGCGTGCCGGGCGGCCTATGCGAGAAACGCACGGCGGGTATTTAACCGCAATCCAGTTGCCTTCTCAAATCAACCGCTTAGGCCATTCGTAGGGGGAGGCAGCCGGCTTTCTGGCCGGCTGCTTATAAAGGGAAGGGGTTATTCGGCGAGCAGGCTACGCAGCATCCAGGCGGTCTTTTCGTGGACCTGCATGCGCTGGGTCAGTAGGTCGGCGGTGGGCTCGTCCGCCACCTTGTCGGCCAGCGGGAAGATGCTGCGGGCGGTGCGCACCACGGCTTCCTGGCCCTGCACCAGCAGGCGGATCATTTCCTGGGCGTCCGGTACGCCTTCTTCTTCCTTGATCGAGGACAGGCGGGCGTAGGCGGCGTAGGTGCCGGGCGCCGGGAAGCCCAGGGCGCGGATGCGTTCGGCGATGCTGTCCACGGCCAGCGCCAGTTCGTTGTACTGCCCTTCGAACATCAGGTGCAGGGTGTTGAACATCGGCCCGGTGACGTTCCAGTGGAAGTTGTGGGTCTTCAGGTACAGCGTGTAGGTGTCGGCCAGCAGGCGGGACAGGCCGTCGGCGATGGCGGCGCGATCTTCTTTGGCGATTCCGATATCGATGTCCATGGCGATCTCCTCATCGAGCATGAATGATTTAAAACGCTGGATTCGAGGCTATCACCGGGGTAGGTGCGAAGCTCTTGGTCTATATCAAGGCAATCGATTGATGTTTTCTATTAAAAGGCTGTGCGCCCGGCAGGCTTTTCCGCCACCGGAGCCCGGCTGCAACCTGCGGATTTTTCAGGCTATAATCGGCCTCTTTGCCGCGGGACGCGGACCCGTGGCGTTACACAGCCAAGGTGTTCCATGCCGATTTACGAGTACCAGTGCCAGTCCTGCGCGCATCAGCTGGAATCGCTGCAGAAGATCAGCGATGCGCCGTTGGTCGATTGTCCGGCCTGCAAGGCTCCCGAATTGAAGAAGATGTTGTCGGCTCCGGGCTTCCGCCTGGGCGGCAGCGGTTGGTACGAGACCGACTTCAAGACCGGAGCGAAGAAGAACCTGGCCTCCGGCGATGCCCCAGCGGCCTGTCCGGCCACCGGTTGCGGTGCCGGCGCCTGCTCCGCCAGCGAATGAGCGGTTCCCTAGAATTCAAGACTTTCGAGAAGCGAAACACACCATGATGCGCAGCCACTATTGCGGCCAGTTGAACGAGAGCCTGGACGGCCAGGTAGTCACTCTTTGCGGTTGGGTACACCGTCGCCGCGACCACGGCGGGGTGATCTTCCTCGACGTGCGTGATCGTGAAGGTCTGGCCCAGGTGGTGTTCGACCCGGATCGCGTCGAGACTTTCGCCAAGGCCGACCGCGTGCGCAGCGAGTACGTGGTGAAGATCACCGGCAAGGTGCGCCTGCGCCCGGAAGGCGCGCGCAACTCGAACATGGCTTCCGGTGCCATCGAAGTGCTGGGCCACGAGCTGGAAGTACTGAACCAGGCCGAGACCCCGCCGTTCCCGCTGGACGAGTACTCCGACGTTGGCGAGGAAACCCGCCTGCGCTACCGCTTCATCGACCTGCGTCGTCCGGAGATGGCCGCCAAGCTGAAGCTGCGCGCGCGCATCACCAGCAGCATCCGCCGCTACCTGGACGAGAACGGCTTCCTCGACGTGGAAACCCCGATCCTCGGTCGCCCGACACCGGAAGGCGCGCGTGACTACCTGGTGCCGAGCCGCACCTATCCGGGCCACTTCTTCGCCCTGCCGCAGTCGCCACAGCTGTTCAAGCAGCTGCTGATGGTGGCCGGCTTCGACCGTTACTACCAGATCGCCAAGTGCTTCCGCGACGAAGACCTGCGTGCCGACCGCCAGCCGGAATTCACCCAGATCGACATCGAGACCAGCTTCCTCGAAGAAAGCGACATCATCGAGATCACCGAGAAGATGGTGCGCCAGCTGTTCAAGGAAGTGCTGAACGTCGAGTTCGACGAATTCCCGCATATGCCGTTCGAAGAGGCCATGCGCCGCTACGGTTCGGACAAGCCTGACCTGCGTATCCCGCTGGAACTGGTCGACGTCGCCGATCAACTGAAGGACGTCGAGTTCAAGGTCTTCTCCGGCCCGGCCAACGATCCGAAGGGCCGTGTTGCCGCCCTGCGCGTTCCGGGCGGTGCGAGCATGCCGCGCAAGCAGATCGACGACTACACCAAGTTCGTCGGCATCTACGGTGCCAAGGGCCTGGCCTATATCAAGGTCAACGAGCGCGCCAAGGGCGTGGAAGGCCTGCAGTCGCCGATCGTGAAGAACATCGCCGAGCCGAACCTGAACGAGATCCTCGATCGCGTCGGTGCGGTCGATGGCGACATCGTGTTCTTCGGCGCGGACAAGGCCAAGATCGTCTGCGACGCCCTGGGCGCGCTGCGCATCAAGGTCGGGCATGACCTCAACCTGCTCACCAAGGAGTGGGCGCCGATGTGGGTCGTGGACTTCCCGATGTTCGAAGAGAACGACGACGGCAGCCTGACCTCGCTGCACCACCCGTTCACCGCGCCCAAGTGCACCCCGGAAGAGCTGGAGGCCAACCCGGCCGGCAAGCTGTCCCGTGCCTACGACATGGTGCTCAACGGCACCGAGCTGGGCGGCGGTTCCATCCGTATCCACGACAAGGCCATGCAGCAGGCGGTCTTCCGCGTGCTGGGCATCGACGATGCGGAGCAGGAAGAGAAGTTCGGCTTCCTGCTGGACGCCCTGAAGTACGGCGCACCGCCGCACGGTGGCCTGGCCTTCGGCCTGGACCGTCTGGTGATGCTGATGACCGGCGCGGCCTCGATCCGCGAAGTCATCGCCTTCCCGAAAACCCAGAGCGCCGGCGACGTCATGACCCAGGCTCCGGGCACCGTGGATGCCAAGGCTCTGCGCGAGCTGAACATCCGCCTGCGCGAGCAGCAGAAGGCCGCCGAGTAAGTCGATTCGAATAGCTGGCGGTACCTGCACTGCGGGCGCCGCCAGCGAAGCAAACAAGCGATACGGAGTGAGTTATGGCTGGTCATTCCAAATGGGCCAACATCAAGCACCGCAAGGAACGTCAGGACGCCAAGAAGGGCAAGATCTTCACCAAGCTCATTCGTGAGCTGACCGTCGCCGCCAAGCAGGGCGGCGGGGTGCCGGCGGACAACCCGCGCCTGCGCCTGGCCGTGGACAAGGCGCTGACCGCCAACATGACCCGCGACACCATCGACCGTGCCATCCAGCGCGGCGTGGGCTCCAGCGAAGCGGACAACATGGCTGAGCTGACCTACGAAGGTTACGCGCCCAGCGGCGTGGCGATCATCGTCGAGGCCATGACCGACAACCGCAACCGCACCGCGGCCGAAGTGCGCCATGCCTTCAGCAAGTGCGGCGGCAACCTGGGTACCGATGGTTCGGTGGCCTACATGTTCGAGCGCAAGGGGCAGATCAGCTATGCGCCGGGCGTGAACGAAGAGGCCCTGATGGATGCCGCGCTGGAAGCCGGCGCCGACGATGTAGTGGTCAACGACGACGGTTCCATCGACGTCTTCACCACCTTCGCCGATTTCATCTCGGTCAACGAAGCACTGACCGAAGCGGGCTTCAAGGGCGAGGACGCGGAGATCACCATGATCCCGTCGACCGTGGCGACCCTGGACCTGGACACCGCGCAGAAGGTCCTCAAGCTGATCGACATGCTGGAAGACCTGGACGACGTGCAGAACGTCTACTCGAATGCGGACATCCCGGACGAGGTGATGGCCCAGCTGGGCTGATCCCACCATCGGCGATGTGCTGAAGCCGGAAGCGGGAGTGGTCGTCAGCGGCGCCTCCCGCTTCCGGTTTTTGTTATCTGAAATGCGCGTTGCAGACTAGGTGTGATCGAACGGACATGACCCTGATTCTCGGCATCGACCCAGGTTCACGAATTACCGGCTTCGGCGTGGTGCGCGACACCGGCCGTGGTTGTGAATACGTGGCCTCGGGCTGCATCCGCACCGGCAATGGCGAGCTGTTCGAGCGCCTGCAGATCGTCTTCCGTGGTGTGCGCGAGGTCATCCAGACCTACCAGCCGACCATGATGGGCATCGAGCAGGTGTTCATGGCGCGCAACGCCGATTCGGCGCTGAAGCTGGGGCAGGCGCGCGGCGCGGCCATAGTCGCGGCGGCGGAAGAGGGATTGCAGATCGCCGAGTACACCGCCAGCCAGGTCAAGCAGGCGATTGCCGGCACCGGTGGTGCGGACAAGCAGCAGGTACAGATGATGGTGATGCACCTGCTCAAGCTGGTGCAGAAGCCGCAGATCGACGCCTCCGACGCCCTGGCCATCGCCCTGTGCCACGCGCACACCCGGCAAAGCCTGGTGCCGCATGGCCTGATGGGCGCCCGCCGTCGCGGCGGACGTCTGCGCCTGTGATATCCGGAAAAACTTTGAGCAAGGACAAACACCCGTGATTGGACGCCTGCGTGGCACCCTGGCGGAGAAGCAGCCGCCGCACCTGATCGTCGATGTGAACGGCGTGGGCTACGAGCTGGAAGTGCCGATGACCACCCTGTACCGCCTGCCGAGCCTGGGCGAGCCGGTGACCCTGCATACCCATCTGGTGGTGCGCGAGGATGCCCACCTGCTCTACGGCTTCGCCGAGAAGCGCGAGCGCGAGCTGTTCCGCGAGCTGATCCGCCTCAACGGCGTGGGGCCGAAGCTGGCACTGGCGCTGATGTCGGGGCTGGAGGTCGATGAGCTGGTGCGTTGCGTGCAGGCGCAGGATACTTCGACCCTGGTGAAGATTCCGGGCGTCGGCAAGAAAACTGCCGAGCGCCTGCTGGTGGAGCTGAAGGATCGCTTCAAGGCGTGGGAGAATATTCCGTCCATCGCGCCGCTGGTGGTGGAACCCATGCGGGTTGCCGCAGTCTCAAGCGCCGAGTCCGATGCGGTCAGCGCGCTGATCGCCCTGGGTTTCAAACCTCAGGAGGCGAGCCGCGCCGTGGCCGCCGTGCAGGAGGAAGGCTTGTCCAGCGAAGAACTCATCCGCCGTTCCCTCAAGGGCATGGTCTAGGTAGATATTGATGATCGAAGCCGATCGCCTGATTTCCTCAGCCTCCAGTCGCGACCGCGAAGAGCAGTTCGACCGCGCCATCCGCCCGCTCAAGCTGGCGGACTACGTCGGTCAGCCGGTGGTGCGCGAGCAGATGGAGCTGTTCATCCAGGCGGCCCGCGGGCGTCAGGAAGCGCTGGATCACACGCTGATCTTCGGCCCGCCCGGCCTGGGCAAGACCACCCTGGCGAACATCATCGCCCAGGAGATGGGGGTTTCGATCAAGAGCACCTCCGGCCCGGTGCTGGAACGCCCTGGCGACCTGGCGGCGATCCTGACCAACCTCGAGCCCAACGACGTGCTGTTCGTGGACGAGATCCATCGCCTGTCGCCCATCGTCGAGGAAGTGCTGTACCCGGCCATGGAAGACTTCCAGCTGGACATCATGATCGGCGAAGGCCCGGCCGCGCGCTCGATCAAGCTCGACCTGCCGCCCTTCACCCTGGTCGGCGCGACGACTCGCGCCGGCATGCTGACCAATCCGCTGCGTGACCGCTTCGGTATCGTGCAGCGTCTTGAGTTCTACGGTGTGGACGACCTGTCCAGCATCGTCGCCCGCTCGGCGGGGATTCTCGGCCTGGAGATCGAGCCGGCGGGTGCCTTCGAGATCGCCCGGCGCGCCCGTGGTACGCCGCGGATCGCCAACCGGCTGCTGCGCCGTGTACGGGATTTCGCCGAGGTGCGTGGCACCGGACACATCAGTCGCGACATCGCCGACAAGGCGCTGAACCTGTTGGACGTGGACGAAAGGGGCTTCGATCACCAGGATCGCCGCCTGTTGCTGACCATGATCGACAAGTTCGACGGAGGGCCGGTGGGTGTCGACAACCTGGCGGCCGCCATCAGCGAAGAAAGACACACGATTGAAGATGTGCTGGAGCCCTATCTGATCCAGCAAGGCTATATCATGCGCACACCGCGCGGCCGTGTAGTGACCCGGCATGCGTACCTGCATTTCGGCCTGAATGTGCCGAAGCGGATGGGGGAGGGGGCAACGCCGGATCTGTTCGCCCCTGAAGATGGTAATTAATTGCATTTGTAGGCGATTGCCGATTGGCAAAGCCAGGACTTGGTTTTAGAGTATGCGCGCGCAACACGGGGGTCAGCCGTTCCAGCAGCGGTATCGGGTCTATTACGAGGACACCGATGCCGGCGGCATCGTCTACTACGTCAACTACCTCAAGTTCATGGAGCGGGCTCGTACCGAGCGGCTGCGTGATCTGGGCTTTGCCCAGTCGCAGCTGGCGGGGGAGAACCTGCTTTTCGTCGTTCATTCGGCCGAGGCGCGCTATCACGCGCCGGCTCGCCTGGACGACGAACTGCTCGTCAGCGCCGAAGTGGAGGAGTTGAACCGTGCGAGCCTGAAGTTTCGTCAACAGGTTCGACGGGCGTCGGATTCGACCTTGCTCTGCGAGGGGCGATTCCTGGTGGCGTGCGTGCGGGCGGACACCCTGAAACCCCGCGCTATCCCAGATGTGTTGCGTGCGGCATTTGCCGGCAGTCCGGACACCCTTTCAGCAGGAGATTAACGTGGAACCGAACGTCGTCGACCATACTTCCATGTGGAGCTTGATCAGTAACGCCAGCGTCGTGGTACAGCTGGTGATGCTGACCCTGGTGGCCGCATCGGTCACTTCCTGGATCATGATTTTCCAGCGCAGCAACATGATGCGCTCGGCGAAGAAGGCCCTGGATACTTTCGAAGAGCGCTTCTGGTCGGGCATCGACCTGTCCAAGCTCTATCGTCAGGCGGGCAGCAACCCCGATCCGGATTCGGGGGTCGAGCAGATCTTCCGTGCCGGCTTCAAGGAATTCTCCCGTCTGCGCCAGCAGGCCGGCGTTGACCCGGATGCAGTGATGGAGGGCGTTTCCCGCGCCATGCGCGTCGCCATTTCCCGCGAGGAAGAGAAGCTGGAAACCAGCCTGCCGTTCCTTGCTACCGTCGGTTCCACCAGCCCGTACATTGGTCTGTTCGGCACCGTGTGGGGCATCATGAACTCCTTCCGTGGCCTGGCCACCGTGCAGCAGGCCACCCTCGCCACCGTGGCGCCGGGTATCGCCGAAGCGCTGATCGCTACCGCCATCGGCCTGTTCGCGGCCATCCCCGCGGTCATCGCCTACAACCGTTTCGCCGCTCGCTCGGAAATGCTCATCGGCCGCTACTACACCTTCGCCGACGAGTTCCAGGCCATCCTGCACCGCAAAGTGCACACCAGCGACGATTGAAGACGACCAAGAGGTAAGCCGTCATGGCAAGAGTTCGTCACAAGCGCAAGCCGGTCGCGGAAATGAACGTGGTGCCCTACATCGACGTGATGTTGGTACTGCTGGTCATTTTCATGGTGACCGCGCCCATGCTCAACCAGGGGGTCAAGGTCGACCTGCCCAAGGTTTCCAGCGAAGCGCTGCCGCAGGATAACGATTCCCGCGTGCTCACCATCTCCATCAAGGCCGACAAGACCTACTACTGGAACATGGGCTCGGAAGTGGACCCGGATCAGGGCAAGGGCAGCCAGACTGCCGTGGACCTCGATCAGCTGGTCAACGCTGCCACCGGCATCATGGCCGAGAACAGCCGCCAGGGTAAGAAAGTCCAGGTCTTCGTCCGTGGGGACAAGGCAGTCGACTATGGCTCGGTCATGGCCGTCATGGGCGGTCTGCAGAAAGCCGGGGTCGGCAACGTCGGTCTGATTACCGAGGCACCAGGTAGTTGATGCACCAGCTCGAGCGCTCTCAATCGGAAGGCTACTTCTGGCCAACGGTCCTGGCCGTGGCCCTGCATGTGCTGATTTTTGCCATGTTGTTCGTCAGCTGGGCCAGCACGCCTGAACTGCCGCCTTCGCGGCCGATCGTCCAGGCTACCCTGTACCAGCTGAAGTCCAAGAGCCAGGCGACCCAGCAGACCAACCAGAAGATAGCCGGCGAGGCGAAGAAAACCTCGGCCAAGCAATACGAGCAGGAGCAGCTCGAGCAGAAGAAGGCTGAGCAGCAGGCATTGGCTGCTGCGAAAGCCGAGGAACAAAAGAAGGCCGATGCGGCTCAAAAGGCTGCAGATGCCGCTGAGAAAGCTGCAGAAGCGAAGAAGGCAGATGACGCCAAGAAGGCGGCCGATGCTGCCGCAGCCGCCAAGAAAGCAGCTGAGGCCAAGGCCGCCGAGCAGAAGCAGCAGGCTGACATAGCCAAGAAGAAAGCCGAGGAAGAGGCCAAGAAAGAGGCCGCAGAAGAGGCGAAGAAGAAAGCTGCCGAGGAGGCCAAGAAGAAGGCCGCCGAGGACGCGAAGAAAAAAGCCGCCGCGGATGAAGCCAAGAAGAAGGCTGCCGCGGTCGAGGCTGCGAAGAAAAAGGCTGCTGCCGCAGCCGCTGCCGCAGCTCGCAAGGCGACGGAAGACAAGAAGGCCCAGGCCCTGGCTGAACTGCTGTCGGATGACACGCAGCGGCAGCAGGCCCTGGCCGACGAGCAAGGTAATGAGGTGGCGGGCAACTTTGACGACCTGATCGTCAGCCTGGTGAGCCAGCAGTGGAGCCGTCCTCCTTCAGCTCGTAATGGAATGAGCGTAGAAGTGCTGATTCAGATGTTGCCGAGCGGCGCCATCACTAATGTGAGCGTGACTCGCTCCAGTGGTGACAAGCCTTTCGACGATTCGGCAGTGGCAGCGGTCCGAAATGTGGGCCGTATTCCCGAACTGCAAAAACTGGATCGCGCCACGTTCGATAGCCTGTATCGTCAGCGCCGAATGGTCTTCAAACCGGAGGATTTAGATCTGTGAGTACCCTGATTCGCTTCGCGCTCTTCGCCCTGGCCCTGGTGGCCGGCGCAGCGCAGGCCGCCGACCCGCTGGTGATCTCCAGCGGTCGTGACTCGGCCGTCCCGATCGCCGTGGTTCCGTTCGGCTGGCAGGGCGGTAATGTGCTGCCCGAAGACATGTCGAACATCATCGGCAACGACCTGCGCAATTCCGGTTACTTCGAGCCGATCCCGCGCCAGAACATGATCAGCCAGCCGGTCCAGGCCAGCGAAGTGATCTACCGTGACTGGCAGGCCCTCGGCGCGCAGTACGTGCTGGTCGGCAGCATCGTGCCCAACGGTGGCCGCCTGCAGATCCAGTATGCCCTGCTCAACGTGGCGACCCAGCAGCAGGTCCTGACCGGCAGCGTGGGCGGCACTACCGACCAACTGCGCGACATGTCGCACTACATCGCCGACCAGTCGTTCGAGAAGCTCACCGGCATCAAGGGTGCGTTCTCCACCCGGCTGCTCTACGTGACTGCCGAGCGCTTCTCGGTGGACAACACCCGCTACACCCTGCAGCGCTCCGACTATGACGGCGCTCGCCCGGTGACCCTGCTGCAATCGCGCGAGCCGATCCTTTCGCCGCGCTTCTCGCCTGATGGTCGCCGTATCGCCTATGTGTCCTTCGAGCAGAAGCGTCCGCGCATCTTCATGCAGTACGTCGACACCGGCCGCCGCGAGCAGATCTCCAACTTCGAAGGCCTCAACGGCGCCCCGGCCTTCTCGCCGGACGGCAACCGCCTGGCCTTCGTGCTGTCGCGCGACGGCAACCCGGAGATCTACGTGATGGACCTGGGCAGCCGCCAGCTGCGTCGCCTGACCAACAACTCGGCGATCGACACCGAACCTTTCTGGGGCGCGGACGGCTCGACCCTGTACTTCACCTCGGACCGTGGCGGCAAACCGCAGATCTACAAGATGAACGTGAACTCGGGCGCTACCGACCGCGTGACCTTCATCGGCAACTACAACGCCAACCCGAAACTCTCGGCGGATGAGAAGACCCTGGTGATGGTTCACCGCCAGGACGGATTCACCAACTTCCAGATCGCAGCGCAGGACCTTCAGCGCGGTAATCTCCGGGTACTTTCCAACACCAATCTGGACGATTCGCCCACTGTTGCGCCAAATGGCACGATGCTAATATACGCCACCCGCCAGCAGGACCGGGGCGTGTTGATGCTCGTGAGCATCAACGGACGTGTTCGGTTACCGCTACCCACCGCTCAAGGCGACGTGCGCGAGCCTTCCTGGTCCCCTTACCTGAACTGACGGTTGCCAACTGTTTCAAACTTATACACTGGGGTTCATTAGGAGTTACATGATGGAAATGCTGAAATTCGGCAAATTTGCCGTTATCGCCCTCGCCATGGCCGTAGCCGTTGGTTGCTCGTCCAAGAAAGGCGATGCAACTGGTGAAGGCGCCAATGGCGGCGTTGACCCGAACGCTGGCTACGGCGCCAACAGCGGTGCCGTTGACGGCTCCCTGAGCGACGAAGCCGCTCTGCGCGCTATCACCACCTTCTACTTCGAGTACGACAGCTCCGACCTGAAGCCGGAAGCCATGCGTGCCCTGGACGTACACGCCAAGGACCTGAAAGGTTCCGGCCAGCGCGTAGTCCTGGAAGGTCACACTGACGAGCGCGGCACCCGCGAGTACAACATGGCTCTGGGCGAGCGTCGTGCCAAGGCCGTTCAGCGCTACCTGGTACTGCAGGGCGTTTCCCCGGCTCAGCTGGAACTGGTTTCCTACGGCAAAGAGCGTCCGGTTGCCACTGGCCACGACGAGCAGTCCTGGGCCCAGAACCGTCGCGTTGAGCTGAAGAAGTAAGACGTGATGCCGATGCGCCTGCGTTTTCTGACCTTGATCGCATGCGGACTGCCCCTCATGGCGGCAGCCGCGGTTCCGGTACAGGACGGCAATGGTGGCTATGCCAGCACGCCGCCCTCGGGTTATGGCACCGCAGGCGCTGATGGCGCCTACGCCGGAGGCGGGATGACAACTCCCGTCTCCGGTCAGGCTCAGCTGTTCATGCAGCTGCAGCAGATGCAGGACGAAATGTCCCGTCTGCGCGGCATGCTCGAAGAGCAGCAGAACCAGATCCAGCAAATGAAGCAGGAGAACCAGGAGCGCTTCCAGGACATCGACAGCCGCCTTTCCAGCGGTGCAGGTGCAGGAGCGGCCGGTGCTGCTGTTCAACAGAATTCCCCCGCTGCCGGCGCCAGTGCCGGAGCTGCTACCGGAGCAGGCGTAGCCGCCGCCCAGCAACAGCAGCCCGCCGCCAGCAGCGAGCCGGGTGACCCGGCCAAAGAGAAGCTCTACTACGACGCCGCCTTCGACCTGATCAAGGCCAAGGACTTCGACAAGGCCAGCCAGGCCTTCGGCGCCTTCCTGCGCAAGTACCCGAACAGCCAGTACGCGGGTAACGCGCAGTATTGGCTGGGTGAAGTGAATCTCGCGAAAGGCGACCTGCAGGGCGCCGGCCAGGCTTTCGCCCGCGTCAGCCAGGCCTACCCGAGCAGCGCCAAGGTGCCGGACTCGCTGTACAAGCTCGCCGATGTCGAGCGCCGCCTGGGTAACAATGACAAGGCTCGCGGCATCCTGCAGCAGGTGGTCGCGCAGTATCCGGGCACTTCCGCTGCCCAACTGTCCCAGCGTGATCTGAAGAACCTGAAGTAGGCTTCCTATCTCGCAGTCTGAAAACCCGCGCCCGCCGCGGGTTTTTTCGTTAGAATTGCCGCCCCCGGAAAAGCCAGTGGTTTCAGCTGCGCTGATGTCTGCTGTGTTCCGGGATTGCCGGGCGCCTCTCCAGTGCGCCCACGACTCCAACGCAACGGAGGCGGATGGCCTGTATAGCCGTCACGCCCGTGGCTGATATGCAACAGACCCTGCGCATTACCGAGATTTTCTACTCGTTGCAGGGGGAAACGCGCACCGCCGGCTTGCCGACCGTGTTCGTACGCCTGACTGGCTGCCCCCTGCGCTGCAACTACTGCGATACCGCCTATGCCTTCAGTGGCGGCGAAATCCAGAGCCTTGACGCCATCCTCGACCAGGTTGCGCGGTATCGCCCGCGCTACATCTGTGTGACCGGCGGCGAGCCGCTGGCGCAGCCCAACTGTATCCCGCTGCTCGAACGGCTGTGCCATGCCGGCTACGAAGTATCGCTGGAAACCAGTGGCGCGCTGGACATCTCGGCCACCGACCGCCGCGTCAGCCGTATCCTCGACCTGAAGACCCCCGGCTCCGGCGAAGTGGCGCGCAATCGTTACGAGAACATCGGCGAGCTGACGCTCAACGATCAGGTCAAGTTCGTCATCTGTTCCCGCGAGGACTATGACTGGGCGGTGTCCAAGCTGATCGAGTACCGCCTGGATGAGCGAGCCGGCGAGGTTCTGTTCTCGCCCAGCCATCGCCAGGTGGATGCGCGCGCGCTGGCCGACTGGATCGTCAGCGACAACCTGCCGGTCCGCCTGCAGCTGCAATTGCACAAGATTCTCTGGAACGATGAGCCGGGCCACTGAGCGCGGAGGAGCCCCTGTTTATGTCCGACAAGAATGCTGCGAACGACAAGAAAGCCGTGATCCTGCTCTCCGGCGGCCTGGATTCCGCGACAGTGGTCGCCATGGCCAAGGCCGAGGGCTACGCCTGCTACACCATGAGCTTCGACTACGGCCAGCGTCACCGTGCCGAGTTGCAGGCCGCCGAGCGCGTCGCCCGCCAATTGGGCGTGGTCGAGCACAAGGTGATCGGCCTCGACCTGAATGGTATCGGCGGCTCCGCGCTGACCGACAGCAGCATCGATGTTCCCCAAGCTCCCAGTGAAGGCATTCCGGTGACCTATGTGCCGGCGCGCAATACCGTGTTCCTTTCTCTGGCGCTGGGCTGGGCGGAAGTGCTGGGCGCACGGGACATTTTCATCGGCGTGAACGCCGTGGATTATTCCGGCTACCCGGATTGCCGCCCGGAGTTCGTCGAGGCCTTCGAGCGTATGGCGAACCTGGCTACCAAGGCAGGAGTGGAGGGCGACGGCTTCCGTATCCAGGCGCCGCTGCAGTTCCTTTCGAAGGCGCAGATCATCGAGGCAGGCGTCGCTCGGGGCGTCGATTACGGCCTCACCGTTTCCTGCTATCAGGCTGATGATGAGGGGCGTGCTTGCCGCAAATGTGACAGCTGCCGACTGCGCTCCGAGGGCTTTTCCGCCGCTGGAATTTCCGACCCTACGCGATATTTCTGAAAAAAGTTTTCTCGGGGTGTTGTTTTTACGTTAGAAATCAGTATTATACGCACCACGTCGGGTCGTTAGCTCAGTCGGTAGAGCAGTTGGCTTTTAACCAATTGGTCGTAGGTTCGAATCCTACACGACCCACCATCAAATCTTGTGAAAGCCCCGTGATCGAAAGGTCACGGGGCTTTTGCCATGTGCCGGAAAAAGTCCGCCGCGCGGCACTTCTCGGCCCGCCGCGACGAGGGATGGTGGTGATAAAATCGCCGGCATAATCAGACCGTGCCTGTTGAGGTTTCCACACGATGTCCCAGATTTCCGAACGCCTTCTGGTCCAGGCCCATCTGGCGGCGAAACAGCCGCGGGTGCTGAGCGCAGAGGAAGAGGCCGACTACCGTGCGGCCATCGCTGCCGAATTGAAGGCGCAGAACGCTGTGCTTGTCGCGCACTATTACTGCGATCCGGTGATCCAGGCGCTGGCTGAAGAGACCGGCGGTTGCGTTTCCGATTCGCTGGAAATGGCCCGCTTCGGCAACCAGCACTCGGCGCAGACCGTGGTGGTGGCTGGTGTCCGCTTCATGGGCGAGACCGCGAAGATCCTCAACCCGGAAAAGCGCGTGCTGATGCCCACGCTGGAGGCGACCTGCTCGCTGGACCTGGGGTGCCCGGTGGAAGAGTTCTCGGCGTTCTGCGACAAGCATCCGGAGCGCACCGTGGTCGTCTACGCGAACACCTCGGCGGCGGTGAAGGCTCGCGCGGACTGGGTGGTGACCTCCAGCTGCGCCGTGGAGATCGTCGAGCACCTGATGGACAACGGCGAGCCGATCCTCTGGGCGCCGGACCAGCACCTGGGGCGCTACATCCAGCGCGAAACCGGTGCGGACATGCTGCTCTGGGACGGTGCCTGCATCGTTCACGAGGAGTTCAAGGCCAAGCAGCTGGAAGACCTCAAAGCGGTCTATCCGGACGCCGCGATCCTGGTGCACCCGGAGTCACCGGAAGCGGTGGTTGAGCTGGCCGATGCGGTGGGCTCCACCAGCCAATTGATCAAGGCCGCGCAGACGATGCCGAACAAGCGCTTCATCGTCGCCACCGACCGCGGCATCTTCTACAAGATGCAGCAGCTGTGCCCGGATAAGGAGTTCATCGAGGCGCCCACCGCCGGCAACGGCGCGGCTTGCCGCAGCTGTGCACACTGCCCGTGGATGGCCATGAACACCCTGGAGCGCACCCTGGCATGCCTGAAGGAAGGCTCGGGCGAAATCTTCGTCGACCCGGCGCTGATTCCCAAGGCGATCAAGCCGCTCAAGCGCATGCTCGACTTCACCCAGGCGGCGAAGCTGAAACTGGCGGGCAACGCCTGACTCTCTCGGCACCATGAAAAAGCCCGGCAGATGCCGGGCTTTTTCTTTGAGGCTTTTGTGGGAGCGAGCTTGCTCGCGAACCCACCACGGGAATCAGTGGCATCAAGCTGTTCGTGAGCACAGGCAAGGGCTGCGTGGTTGCTCAGCGCCCCATCATCTCCTTCAGGATGCGTTCCTGGTCGCGGAACTCCTGCTGGCGTGCATCCAGGCGCGCAGCCAGGGTGAAGTTGCCGCCGGCGCGACGCTTGGCGAAGTCCAGTTGCTCGATCGCCTGCTTGTAGTCGCCGGTGAGCGCGTAGTACTCCGCGCGGGCCTGGTATACGCCGATGGCGTTGCCGCTCAGGGTGCAGGCATCGGCCAGGCGGTTCCACACGTCCGGGTCCAGCGGGCGGCGCTGGGACAGCTTGAACAGCGTCTTCTCGGCGTCGGCGGCGCGGTTGGTCTTCATCATCAGGTCGGCGTTGGCCTGGATCAGCGGATAGCTGTCCGGGTACTGGGTGAGCATTTTCTGCACGCGCGCCTGGGCATCGGGCAACTTGTTGGCGGTGATGTCCAGGTCGGACATCGCCAGGTTGTAGCTGATGTCGTTGGGTGCCTTGGCCAGCAGTTGCTGGAGGTTGCTGCGGGCGTCGTTGAGCTGGCCGATCTTGGTCTGCGACAGCGCCAGGCCATAGCGGGCGGCATCGTTCTTCGGGTCTTCATCGAGCTGCGCGCGGAACTGTTTGCTGGCCATGCCCGGGGTGTCCTCGAACATCTGCTGGACGCGGGCGCGCATCAGCTCGTAGCGCAGCGAGTCTTCCTTGCCGCCCTTGGGGTATTGCTCGGCGCGGTTGCGGGTGTCGGCGATACGCGATTCGGTCACCGGGTGAGTCAGTAGGAATTCCGGCGGCTTGCCCTCGTAGCGGTACTGGCGCGCCAGGCGCTCGAACATGTTGGGCATGGAGCGCGGGTCGTAGCCGGCGCGGACCATGGTGGCGACGCCGACGCGGTCAGCTTCCTGCTCGTTCTGCCGGGAGAAGCGCAACTGGTTCTGGATCGCTGCGGCCTGGGTGCCGGCGATGGCAGCGATACCGGCGTCGCCGGCACCCGCTGCGGCGGCAATAATGCCGGCCAGCATGGCGGCCATCACCGGTACCTGCATGCGCTGTTGCGCCTCGATGCCACGGGCGAAGTGGCGTTGGCTCAAGTGGCCGAGTTCGTGTGCCAGTACTGCGATGTATTCGCCTTCGGTCTGGGCATAGATGAACAGGCCGCCATTGACGCCGACCACGCCGCCAGGGGCGGCAAAGGCGTTGATCTGTTTGTCGCGGATCAGGATGAAGGCCAGGCGGTGGTCCTGCAGTTCACTGGACTCCGCCAGGCGGTAAACGCTGGACTCGACGTAATCCTTGAGTTGCGGGTCGTTGAGCGTATCGACCTGGTTGCGCAGCATGCTCAGCCAGGCGCGGCCGAGCTGGAATTCCTGCTCCGGAGAGACGATGGACGAGCTGGCATCGCCCAGAGACGGCAAGTCGTCCGCCAGGGCCGGCGTGGCGAGGGCGACAGCGAGCGACAGCAGGGCAGGGCGGAGTACTTTCATGTACACGAGGCTCGTTCCGAGAAAGGCTCTACTTTAGCCGCACGCTAACGCCTATGCCTAGTTTGCAGGGCGGAAGTGCGGCGCAATTCGAAATGGGTATTTTCGCTTGGTCTTCCTTTTAGGCCTTGATGCTGACGGCTTGATTAATGAACACCGTCTTGCCTGGGCCTGGTTACTTTTCCAAGGCTTTCGGTATTCTTGGGCGCCCTGACCGGAGTTCGTTTCGATGTCCGATTCCACGCCGTCCGTCCCCGCCTGTGACGCGGAGCTGGACGCCAGCGGTCTCAATTGTCCGTTGCCGCTGCTCAAGGCCAAGCTCGAGCTGAACAAGCTGCCCAGCGGGGCGGTGCTCAAGGTGATAGCCACCGACGCTGGCTCCCAGCGCGACTTCCGCGTTTTTGCCGATATTGCCGGGCACTCGCTGCTGCATGAAGAGGTCGAAGGCGGCGTCTATCGTTACTGGCTTCGCAAGAAGTAGCTCTGAAGTTTCCGGGTAACCGGGACGTTACCCTTTGTCGTTTCGTAGGCCCTTACATGCTCAAGGTTTTGCAGGACTGGATGCAGCGCTATTTCTCCGACGAGGAGGCGATAGTGCTGGCGGTCATTCTCGGACTCGGGTTCACCGTCATCCTGGCTTTCGGCGGGATGCTCGCTCCGGTGCTGGCGGCGATGGTCATCGCCTTCCTGATCCAGGGCATGGTCGGTGTACTGGAGCGCCTGCGCGTGCCGCACCTGTTCTCGGTGTGGCTGGTGTATTCGCTGTTCCTCGGCCTGCTCGCGGTGTTCCTGCTGGTGCTGGTGCCGCTGCTGTGGAAGCAGCTCTTCACCCTGTTCAACGAGCTGCCCGGCATGCTCGGCGAGTGGCAGGCGACGCTGCTGATGCTGCCCGAGCGCTACCCGGACATGGTGACCGAGGAACAGGTGCTGCGTACCGTCGAGGCGGCGCGCAACGAGCTGGGGCAGCTTGGCCAGTGGGCGCTGACCTTCTCCCTGTCGGGCCTGCCGGTGGTGGTCAACATCATGATCTACCTGGTGCTGGTACCGATCCTGGTGTTCTTCTTCCTCAAGGATCGCCGGCGCTTCTACCACTGGTTCCGCCGCTACCTGCCGCGCGAGCGCGGGCTGATGAAGCAGGTGTGGAACGAGATGAACCAGCAGATTGCGAACTACATTCGCGGCAAGGTCATCGAGATCTTCATCACCGGCGTGGTGACCTACATCGCCTTCGCCGTGCTCGGCCTGAACTACGCGGCGCTCCTCGCTCTGCTGGTTGGTCTGTCGGTGGTAGTGCCCTACATCGGCGCAGTCGTGGTCACGGTCCCGGTCGCGATGATCGCGCTGTTCCAGTGGGGCTGGAGCGACCAGTTCATCTACCTGATGGCAGCCCACGCGATCATCCAGGCGCTGGATGGCAACGTGCTGGTGCCGCTGCTGTTCTCCGAGGCAGTGAACCTGCATCCGGTGGCGATCATCTGTGCGGTGCTGTTGTTCGGCGGGCTGTGGGGCTTCTGGGGAGTGTTCTTCGCCATTCCGCTGGCGACCCTGGTGAAGGCTGTCCTGGATGCCTGGCCGCGCCAATCGGCGGTGCAGCCGCAGGTCAGCCCGATGATGTGACGTCGGGAACGGAAAAAGGCCGCTGATCAGCGGCCTTTTTCATGGAGCTGGCTGAGTGGCTTACTGGTTCAGCGCCTGGGCGGCGGCGAGCACGGCATCCACGTGGCCGGGCACTTTCACACCGCGCCACTCCTGGCGCAGCACGCCCTTGGCGTCGATCAGGAAGGTGCTGCGGTCAACACCCATGTATTCCTTGCCGTAGAGCTTCTTCAGCTTGATCACGTCGAACAGCTGGCAGACGGCTTCGTCCTTGTCGCTGATCAGTTCGAAGGGGAAGCACTGCTTGGCCTTGAAGTTCTCGTGGGACTTGATGCCATCGCGGGAAACGCCGAACACGAGTGTGTTGGCCTTGGCGAAGTCCTCGATCTTGTCGCGGAAGCCCTGGCCTTCGGTGGTGCAGCCAGGCGTGCTGTCCTTGGGGTAGAAGTACAGGACGATCTGCTTGCCCTTGAGTTCGGACAGGCGGAATTCGACGCCGCTGGTGGCGGGGGCCTGGAAATCGGCGACGGGTTTGTTCAGTTCGACTGCCATAGGGCTCTCTCCTTACGGATGCTGCGGACGCCAGGGCTCGATCAGCGCGTCCAGGTTCAGCGCATCGGCGAAGTCGAGGAACTGATCGCGCAGCCAGCTGATCTGGGTGCCGGCTGGCAGCGTCACGGTGAGGGTGGCGTTGAGCATGCTGGTGTTGGTATGCGGCGCCTGGTAGGTGTCGCAGGTGAGGTTCTCCAGTTCGATGTTGTGATCGATGAAGAACTGGCACAGCTCGTTGAGGATGTCCGGGCGATAGACGGCGCTGACATAGGCCACGTAGGGCAGGGCCTGGGCGCGGGTAACGTGGACATTGCTGCGGGTGACGCTGAGGGTGAAACCATGGCGCTTGGCCAGGGGCGGCAGGCCGCCTTCCAGGCGGGCCAGGGCATCCCAGCTGCCGGAGATCTGCAGGATCAGCGCGCTGAACTCGCCATGGCGGGTCAGGCGGCTGCTGACCACCGAGCAACGGTTGTCGACGCAGGTGCGGCACAGCACGCTGGTCAACTCCATCGGGTTCGGGCCCAGAGCGCTGATCAGGAGGAATTGTTCACGAGGGTGAGAGGCGGACATGCAGCTTTCCTGGAGTGGCGGCCAAGCGGGCCGCATCGACAAAGAAGGAAGGGTAGCGAAAAGCGCCGATGAGGGGAATGTCTGGTCGTTCGCGGGTCGCTGCGTCACCTTGTGCGTGGCCGGTGGCGACAGTACCATTACGGCTTTCTTTTTCCGGCAGGAGCGGTTGCATGATTGCGGGCAGTATGGTGGCGCTGGTCACCCCCTTCGATGCTCAGGGTCGACTGGATTGGGACAGCCTCGCTAAGCTGGTGGACTTCCACCTGCAGGAAGGCACCAACGCCATCGTAGCGGTCGGCACCACTGGTGAATCGGCCACCCTGGACGTGAACGAACACCTGGAAGTCATCCGTCGCGTAGTCGACCAGGTCAACGGCCGCATCCCGGTCATCGCCGGCACCGGCGCCAACTCCACCCGCGAAGCCGTCGAGCTGACCGAGGCCGCCAAGTCCGGCGGCGCCGACGCCTGCCTGCTGGTGACTCCGTATTACAACAAGCCGACCCAGGAAGGCCTGTACCAGCACTTCCGCCACATCGCCGAAGCCGTGGCCATCCCGCAGATCCTCTACAACGTGCCGGGCCGTACCGCCTGCGACATGCTGCCCGAGACCGTGGAGCGCCTGTCCAAGGTGCCGAACATCATCGGCATCAAGGAAGCCACCGGCGACCTGCAGCGCGGCAAGGAAGTACTGGACCGCGTTGGCAAGGACTTCCTCGTCTACTCCGGTGACGACGCTACCGCCGTCGAGCTGATGCTGATGGGCGGCAAGGGCAACATCTCGGTGACCGCCAACGTCGCCCCGCGCGCCATGAGCGACCTCTGCGCCGCCGCCATGCGTGGCGATGCCGCCGCTGCCCGCGCCATCAACGATCGTCTGATGCCGCTGCACAAGACCCTGTTCATCGAATCCAACCCCATCCCGGTCAAGTTTGCCCTGCACGAAATGGGGCTGATTCCAGAGGGCATCCGCCTGCCTCTGACCTGGCTCAGCCCGCGTTGCCACGAACCGCTGCGTCAGGCCATGCGCCAGACCGGCGTCCTGGCTTAAGGAGCTCCCTCGCATGAAGCGACTGGCAGGACTGACTGCGCTCGCCCTGGTTATCGGCAACACCTCCGGTTGCGGCTGGTTGTGGGGCCCGGAAGGCTACTTCCGTGACCGTGGCGACGATTACTTGAACGCCCGCGAAACGGCACCGATGAAGGTGCCCGACGGCATGCAGAGCAAGCCGCTCGACCCGCTGCTGCCGATCCCGATGAACGTCGCCACCAGCACCGAGAAGGAAGGCGAGTTCGAAGTGCCACGGCCGCAGCCCCTGTCCGGCGCTGGTGAAGTCAGCGATTTCAGCTTGCAGAAGAGCGGTGATTCGCGCTGGCTGGTCGCCCAGCGCCCGCCGGCGGAAGTCTGGCCGGTCGCCCACCAGTTCTTCCAGGACAATGGCTTCTCCATCGCCAACGAGCGTCCGCAGACTGGCGAGTTCAGCACCAACTGGCAACCGCTGTCGCAGCTTTCCGCGCCCCTGGCGCGTCGACTGAGCAGCCGCGTGTCGGGCGTTGAACCCGACAGCGAAGCGCGCGTTCGCGTACGCATCGAGCCGGGCGTGCAGACCAACACCAGTGAAGTCTACGTGCTGAGCGAAACCCGCCCGGCCGGCAGCACCGCCAGTGGTGACTGGCCGACCAAGCCGGCGGTGCCGAGCCTGGATGCTGCGCTGCTCGACGAGATGATCGCCAGCATGGCCACCAGTGCCGAGAAGGGCGGCTCCGTCTCCCTGCTCGCCGCCCATTCGGATTACGACACCCCCGGCGCCGTCCAGCTGAACAAGGACGGCAGTGGCAACCCGGTACTGACCGTCGACTCCGACTTCGACCGTGCCTGGGTCAGCGTAGGCCGCGCTCTGGATCGTGCCGACATCCGTGTCGACGACCTCAACCGCAGCCTGGGCGTGTACTACGTCAACATCGCCGAAGGCGCGAAGAAGAAGGACGAAGACAAGCCTGGCTTCTTCAGCCGTCTGTTCGGCGGTGGCGAGAAGACCAAGGAAGAGGAAGACGCCAAGGCCCAGCGCTACCAGGTTCGCCTGACCAGCGTGAGCAATACCGTCCAGATCACCGTCGACAAAGACATCAACACTTCCGCACCGGCTGACGTGGCGCAGGGCGTGTTGGAGAAACTCCAGGAGAGTATGCGGAATGCACTTCGCGGTCCTGGGGAGCGGAAGCCGGGGCAATTCGGCCTTGGTGAGCAGTTCTGACACCCGGATACTGATCGATTGCGGTTTCCCGCTGCGTGAAACCATCCGCCGTCTGGCGCGCCTGGGCGTAGAGCCCGGGCAGCTGGACGCGGTGCTGGTCACGCACGAGCATTCCGATCACATCAACGGCGTCGAACTGCTGGCCCGGCACCATCGAATACCCGTGTATCTCAGCGCCGGCACCCTGCAGGGAATGCGCAAGCCGGTCACGCCGGCGGGGCTGCTCAGATGCGGCGACCGCCTGGTACTGAAAGACCTGGAAGTCACTGCAGTCAGCGTCTCCCACGATGCGCGGGAGCCCCTGCAGTACGTGTTTTCCGATGGCCGGAAGCGCTTTGGCCAGCTCACCGATCTGGGGGCCGCCACGGCGCAGGTGCTGGAATGCTATCGTGGCCTCGATGCGTTGATCATCGAGGCAAACCACGATACCGACATGCTGGCCCGCGGTCCGTATCCCTACCCACTCAAAGCCCGTGTTGGCGGCCAGTGGGGACATTTGAACAACCGGCAGGCCGCCGAACTGGTGGCCCAGCTGGGCTGGGAAAGCTTGCAGCACCTCGTGCTGGCGCATCTCAGCGAAAAGAACAACTCGCCGCAGCTGGCCCGGCAATGTTTCGTCGACACCCTAGGGTGCGACCCGGACTGGCTGCAGGTAGCCGATCAGCATTCTGGACTCGACTGGCGCACCATCGCCTGAGCCCACCCCCTAAGCAAGCGGAGCCCATCATGGAAAAACGCGAAGAACTCTATCGCGGCAAGGCCAAGTCGGTTTACACCACCGATGACGCCGACCGCCTCGTCCTGCTGTTCCGCAACGACACCTCGGCGTTCGACGGCAAGCGCATCGAGCAGCTTGATCGCAAAGGCATGGTGAACAACAAGTTCAACGCCTTCATCATGCAGAAGCTCGAAGCCGCCGGCATCCCGACCCAGTTCGACGCCCTGCTGTCGGACAACGAAGTACTGGTCAAGAAGCTCGCCATGATCCCGGTCGAGTGCGTGGTGCGCAACTACGCCGCCGGCAGCCTGGTGCGCCGCCTGGGCGTGGAAGAGGGCCTGCAGCTCACCCCGCCGACCTTTGAACTCTTCCTGAAGAACGACGCCCTGGGCGACCCGTTCATCAATGAATCCCACGTCCAGGCCTTCGGCTGGGCGACCCTGGAGCAACTGGCCGAAATGAAGGCCTACTCCTTCAAGGTCAACGAAGTACTGAGCAAGCTGTTCGACGACGCCGGCCTGCTGCTGGTGGACTTCAAGCTCGAGTTCGGCCTGTTCCACGGCAAGATCGTCCTGGGCGACGAATTCAGCCCGGACGGCTGCCGCCTGTGGGACAAGGAAACCCGCAAGAAGATGGACAAGGACCGCTTCCGCCAGGGGCTGGGCGACGTCATCGAAGCCTACGAAGAAGTGGCCCACCGCCTGGGCGTGCCGCTGTAAACCGGCGAAATCACGCAAGCGCCTGATACCACGCAAAAAAATCCGAAAACAAAGCTTCGCGTTCGGACTTCAAGCTGGTATCATGCGCGCCGCACGGAGAGATGCCGGAGTGGTCGAACGGGACGGATTCGAAATCCGTTGAACCAGCAATGGTTCCTAGGGTTCAAATCCCTATCTCTCCGCCATTACATATGGCCGAAACCCCTGAAATGCTTAGCGTTTCAGGGGTTTTGTCTTTTCTACGTCATGAAAATCTCCACCCTGATCCCCATCACCCGCAATACCCATCCATCTTCTCTCGATTCTTCTGCGTCGGATCCGCTTGATACTGCTGCAGCCAGAATTGGCATGGCGCGCTGTTGAAGCGTTTTTCCTGCTCCGATTTCTCTACCTGACGATTCTGCTGCTCCTGCAGGGCCTGCTGGCGTTGCAGGTATTGCTGGAACATTTCTTCGTTGCTGCGGGTTGGTGGGGGCGCCGTGGACGTTGCCGTTGATGGTGGGGCGAGGTGAGGTGCGAGAGCGAGCGGAATGTTACGCCAAACCAGCCACGCGGTGGCGGCGACGGCCAGGCAGCCGAGCCAGGTGCCGACGGCGATGGCCAGGGTGAGTTTCCAGAAGCTGAGGGTAGGCTGGGGCATGGGCAGCGGCTTTGGTTGGCTGAGCAGCACAGATAACCCATCGCACCCCTCAAGGGAAAGAGGCAGGCCCGCGGCGCCGAAGCGCCGCGGGTGCAGGGCTCATTTCGGAGCGGCGGCGGACTCGTAGGCTTCGAGGGCGCGCAGGGAGTAGATGTAGGCGGCGCCGGCATTGAGCGAGATGGCGGTGGCCAGGGTCTGGGCGATCTCGGCTTCGGTGGCGCCAGCCTTGCGGGCAGCCTCGGCGTGGACGCCGATGCAGCCGTCGCAGCGGGTTGTGATGGCCACGGCGATGGCAATCAGTTCGCGGGTCTTGGCATCCAGGGCGTCGCCGTCAGCGGCGGCGGCTTCCAGGGCCTGGTAGGCGGCGATCATTTTCGGGTGTTTCTTGCCCAGGGCGCCGAAGGCTTTTTTCACGGCGGGGACGTACTCGGACCAGTTGAACAGCATGATGCTTCTCCTTGAGGCCGGGAGTGGGTGTGGCCTTGAAGCTTAGTCTGCGTCAGTCCGCGTGCCGGGTATTGTCTGTTCCGCTCAGATTTTTCATCAATGCGCTCGACTGCTGCCTTGCAGGGCGCAAGCGTCAACAGACGTCGAGGATTTCATAACGCTGGCGTGCGCTGCCGGTTCCCACTTCGACTTCATCGCCGGGCTGACGCTGAAGCAGGGCGCTGCCCAGTGGGGCGCGGGTGGTGATGACCAGGATTTCGGTGCCTTCGTGCTGCACCTTGAGGCCGGCTCCGTCCGGGCCGAGGAATACCCAGCGCTGCTGGTCGCGCTCGTTGATCAGTTGCACCAGGGCGCTGGTCTGGATGCCCTGTTCCTCGTCGAAATCGCGCAATTGAAGGTTCTCGAACAGCGACAGGGCCTGTCGGATCTCTTCCACGCGCCGTGATTGGCCGGCAGCGAGGTAGGCCGCTTCCAGACCGAGTGTGTCGTACTTGTTCTCGGCGATGTTTTCCTCGTGGGTCGCGGTCTCGTGGGCCGTCTGGGCGGCGCGCACGGCGACCTCCAAGTCTTCGGCGAGGCGGGCGAGGATCAGTTGGTAGGCGCGTTTCTTGTCCATGGCGGCGGGCTGGAAATAAGGCCGCCTATCCTAGGGCCTTTGCCCAGCCCTGCGAAGGCGCTTTCAAGATTTTCCGGCCGCAGCCGATAGAGCGGCTGAATTCCCGGTACAAAGGACATCCGGCATGAGCCTTTCGATTACCTCGGCGAACCAGGCTTTCGCCAGTCAGCTACGCGTTGCCACCACCGCCGCGGGTACGCAGGCCGACAGCGCCAATGAAAGCTCCGGCAGCCCTCGTCTGCAGGCCGGCGGAGCGGCGCAAAGCGAGAAGAGCAGCAGCTCCGCCAGTTCCGGCAAGGCCAGCACCACCGTTGAGCAATTACAGAAGCGCCTGAAGGAATTGCAGAAGCAGTTGCAGCAGGAGCAGCGGGAGCTGGCCGACGCACAGAAGCATCACTATTCCTCGGATGCCGAGCGCACCGCGGCGCTGATGGCCGTGCAGAGCCGCATCGCCAGTACCAGTGCGGCCATGCAGCAGACCGCCGCGGCGTTGGCCGAGGCGATCCGCAGGGCTGGTGGCAGTGGCGCCGGCTCGATGCTCAGCGCCAGCGCCTGACGTGGATCAATAGCCGGCCAGGATGTTGACGATCAACCCGCTGGCGATGGTCACCAGGATGTAGTCGCCGTTGACGTACAGCCAGCGATGGTCGCGCGGCGGTGCGTACAGGTGGCGCGCTTGCCAGTCGGTGACCCAATAACGGTCGCCGCGATAGTTCGGTTCCACGATCACGCCGCGGCGCCAGTCGCGGTGGGGCACGGGCATGCCGGCCTGAGGGCGGTAGTCCGGGTTCCTGTAGTAACGCGGATCCGCGTGGCCATTGCGCCCTTGGTTGTAGTTGCCGTGAGGCTGCTGTTGCTGTTGGGACCGCTGTTGATAGTGCTGTTGCTGGTCAGGTCGTTGCTGTTGCTGCTGGGGCGGCCGCTGCTGTTGTTGCGGCGGTCGATTATCCGGATGGTTCGGACCATAGTCCGGGCCGCCCCCCGGCTGGGCGAAACTCGCCAGCGGGCTGCCGAGCATCAGGGCGGCACAAAACAGGGCGACAGACTTCTTCATGGTGTTTCTCCTGGCGCAGCCGGCGTTGCCGGTGCGTGACTCCTGCTTTCATCTCCCGGACGATCCGGGTACTTCATGAGAGCGCGTCGTCGGGTCAATGAATGCCAAGCCTAAGTAAATGTTCGGTAAAGAAATTCTCTGCTTTGTCAGCGCTTTGATACGGGGCTGTCGGGGGAGAGCAGCAGGTGATTTTTCCAGCACTGCAGTCTTTGTGTAGTTACAGCATTTGGTGATATGTTTGCAACAAATGCACTTGTTGGAGCTTTGCCATGAGCGCACTGCTGAAGGAAAACCCGGCTGCCGATACCGTCCTCGCGAAGGCGGTGTTGACTGCCCGCGAGCACCTGGCGATGACACAGCAGGAGCTGGCTGCCATTGTCGGCGTGGACCGCAGCGCGGTGAGCCGCTGGAAGCAGAATGGCCTGCGCGTGGACAGCAAGACCGGCGAGCTGGCGTTGCTGCTGGTGCGCATCTACCGCGCGCTGTTCGCTCTGTTCGGCGGTAATCATGAGGACATGCGCCACTTCCTGCGCACCGAGAACCGCCACCTGGGCGGTGTGCCGCTGCAGTTGATGGAGCGGGTGCAGGGGCTGGTCGCAGTGGTCGAGTACCTGGACGCCATCCGGGGCAAGGTCTGAATGTCCTTCGAAGCCGGCGCTCGTCTATGGGCGAAGTATGAGGACTCGGTTGTCGCGCCCATCCGTGGGCGCCTGGTGCGACTGGTGGAGAGCCAGGGCCAGGTGGCGACGTTGCAACTGGTGGACACGCTGGAAGAGCAGGCACTGCTGGAGGAGTTGCTGGAAACCAGCAAACCGCGCATGCCGTCCAGCGCCGAGCCACTGCATTACCTGCTGAAGACACCGTTCCGCTACCCGCCGCTGCGCTGGGGCTCGCGCTTTGGTCGGCGCCATGAGCCGAGCCTGTTCTACGGCGCGCTCAAGCTGGAAACGGCGATGGCGGAATCGGCGTTCTACCGCTTCGTGCTGTGGGAGGGGATGGCCACGCCGCCGCCCAGTGGACGGATCCTTTCCGAGCACGCTTCCTTCGAGGCGCGCTTCCAGGTGCAGAAGGGCGTGCGGCTGCACCTGCCGCCGTTCCGCGAGCACGCGGCCCTGCTTGATCCACAGGATTACAGCGTGACTCAGGGGATGGGCAGCGCGATGCGCGATGCAGGGGTGGAGGCTTTCGAATATCGTTCGGCGCGTTGTCCGCAGGGGGGCATCAATGTGGCGTTGTTCGTGCCTTCGGCCTTTACCGAGAAGCGCCCGCGCAACCTGATGCCCTGGCTTTGCGAGACGACTTCGGAGTACGTCGCCTTCAAGCATGCCCAGGTGCCCGACAGCCCCCGCATTTACCGGCGTGAACAGTACCTGGTGGATGGCAGGCTACCCCATCCTGCCTGACCGTTCATCGTTTCGCCGCTTACGCGTCATGTTGTGCGGTGTATGTTGCGGGATGGCCAAGCAGGGAGTGCCAGACCATGGATATACGGATAGCTGTCCATCCCAGCGATGATCGTCGCTGGCGTGTGTACCTCAACCAATTCTTTTATGACTGCAAGAGCCGCAGTTCGGCCGAGCGTATTTATGCGCGGGTCTGCGCCGCGGAGCAGTTGGCGATTCAGCTTCCCGAACCACCTCGCATTGTCCGGCCGCAGCGTGTGTCACGGCGCGAGGTTCAGATCGCCTGAAGTTTGCCGGGCATCGGCGTCGGAAAACGGATCTTCCGCCCCGTGCATTGCCCGGTAGCAAGCACTGCTTGCCTGAGAACACTTCTTATCCACTGCCCTGAAACGGGGCGGTCGGCTGCTGCGTGGCGCGCACTTGTGCACAATGCTGACGCACTCTGTCAAGCCCCCGAAACATTGCACTTGGCCACCCTGTGAATTCCCTTGCGTTTTTTAACTTGTTGAAAAATAAAGAGAATTTTGATTGGTGAAAAAATCACCAATCTGTCACACGGCCCCAGTTCACTGGGGGTATGGGTGGTTTTCAGCAAGTTCTCCACCGAGTTATCCACAGCTTCTGTGGATTGTCCCGAGCGCTTGCTCAGGAGCCTTGTGCCAGGGCCTTTACGGCGGAGAGGCCGCTCCCGGCGAGCGGCTGGTAGACTGGCGCGATCCTTTGCCACACCTCGGAGTCCTGCATGCCCCTCGATCTGTCCGCCCTGTTGATCGGTGCGCTCGCCGGATTGCTGCCCATGGCTGCACTTGCCTGGCGTCTGCAAGCGCGAAGGGTGGAGGTGGAGCAGGAGGCGACCCTGCTGCGCGAGCGGCTGGCGACGGCGCAACTGGCGCAGGACGGGCTGTCCGCGCGGGCTGAGGCGGATCGCGATGCTTTCCAGCGCTTGAGTGGCCGGCACGGCGAACTCTCCGCCGAGGCGGCGGCGCTACGCCGCGAAGTTGAACTGGGCAAGGAAGAGCGGGCCCGCCTGGCTAACGCCGAGCAAGACTGGCAGGCCGAGCGCGCCGACAAGGAAACCGAGCTGCGCCGTCTTTCCGCTGAGCACGCGGCGCTCTCCGCCGAGCTGCGTGAGCAGCAGGACAATCACCAGCAGCGACTGGGCGACCTGCAATCGGCGCGAGACGATCTGCGGGCGCAATTCGCCGAGCTGGCCGGGAAAATCTTCGACGAACGCGAGCAGCGTTTTGCCGAGTCGAGCCAGCAGCGCCTGGGGCAGTTGCTCGACCCGCTCAAGGAGCGCATCCAGTCCTTCGAGAAGCGCGTGGAAGAGAGCTATCAGGCCGAGGCTCGTGAGCGTTTCTCGCTGACCAAGGAGCTGGAGCGCCTGCAGCAGTTGAACCTGCGCCTGGGCGAGGAAGCCACCAACCTGACCCGTGCCCTGAAGGGCCAGAAAACCCAAGGCAACTGGGGGGAACTGGTGCTCGAGCGCGTGCTGGAACACGCCGGCCTGGAGAAGGGCCGCGAGTATGAAACCCAGGTCAGCCTGCGCGCGCCGGATGGCGAGCGCTTCCAGCCGGACGTGCTGATCCGCCTGCCCGGCGACAAGCAGGTGGTGGTGGACGCCAAGGTCAGCCTGACCGCTTACCAGCAGTTCATTGCCGCCGAGGACGAGGTGATCCGCCAGCAGGCGCTCAAGGCCCATGTGCTGTCATTGCGCAACCATGTGAAGGGGCTGTCCGACAAGGATTACCGACGCCTGGAAGGGCTGCACAGCCTCGACTTCGTGCTGCTGTTCATGCCGATCGAAGCGGCTTTCTCGGCGGCACTGCAGGCCGAGCCGAACCTGTTCCAGGAGGCTTTCGAACGCAACATCGTGATCGTCAGCCCGACCACCCTGCTGGCCACACTGCGGGTGATCGACAGCCTGTGGCGCCAGGAGCGGCAGAACCAGAACGCCCGCGAGATCGCCGAGCGCGCCGGGGCGCTGTACGACAAGTTCGTGCTCTTCGTGCAGGATCTGGATGAGATGGGGACCCGCCTGCAGCAGTTGGACAAGACCTATGCTGCTGCGCGCAACAAGCTCTGCGAAGGGCGCGGCAACCTGATCAGCCGCGCCGAGCAGGTAAAGCTGCTGGGCGCGCGGGCGAGCAAGAACCTGCCGACGGAGTGGCTGGAGCGGGCATTGAGTGACGATGCGCCGCTGGTGGAAGAGGGCGAGTAGGGGCGCCTGGGGACGCGCCTACAAAAAAACACTGGCCGCTCCGTCAGAACAGGGAGTAGGGCTTGCCCGCCGTGCCATCGGCGAAGCGCCGCAGCCGGAAGGCATGCAGATCCATTCCAGGATCACCTTTGTAAATCCACTGGCTCATCAGTTGGCCGACGATCGGCCCCATGGCGAAGCCGTGGCCGCAGAAGCCCGTGGCGATCAGCAGTCCGGGTACTTGCGCGGGCGCATCGAGCACCGGAATGCCATCGGGCAGCACGTCGATCAGTCCCGCCCAGCTTTCCACGACTTTCACATCGCGTAGTGCCGGGAAGGCTTTTGCCAGATTCTGCTGTGCTGTGAAGACACGCGCGGTGTTGGCCTTTACCTGCGGATCGCGCTCGCCGAGTACCGGGCCGTTCACGCTCCTTTCCGAACCGGGCAGGCGCTGGCGCAAGTCGTGGAACAACGCGCCGTTGAGCTTGAAGGAGAAGCCCGCGCGATGCTCTGGCAGGTGCGGCAGGTAGTGTCTGGCGCCGCGCAGGTAGTCGAGGTTCAGGTCGATGTCGGCCTGGGTTTCGTCAGCGAGGTTGATGCTGCCATCGGCGCGCTGGCGGAAGCCGATGCCGTGGCCGATGAAGCTCTGCGCGCCCACGTCCGGGCCGGGGCAGGTACGCGAAACGGTGCAACGCACGGCTTGTTGCGGCAGCTCCAGGCCGAGGCTCTGCACCAGGCGCCAACTGCTGGCGCCCGCGCAGATCAGCAGGTGACGGGTTTTCACATAGCCGCGTTCGGTCTGTACGCCGCAGACGGCGCCGGCGGCGCGGTCGATGCCGGTGACGCCGCAGCCTTCGACGAACACGGCGCCACGCTCAATGGCACGCAGCGCATAGCCGGGCGCCACGCGGCGCGGCTCGGCCTGGCCATCATTGGCGGTGTAGAGGGCGCCCAGTACCGGGTCGCTCAGGGCCGGCATCAACTGCGCGACTTCCGCGCGGCTCAGCAGCCGGGTACCGAGGTCGAAGTTGGCGGCGACCTTCAGCCAGTCTTCGTACTTGCGCTGCTGCTCCGGCGTTTCGGCCAGGTACAGGCAGCCGCCCTGGCGCCATTCCAGCGGCAGTTGCAGCTCTTCTTCCAGGCGTTCCCACAGCGGAATCGCCGCCATCATCAGCGGCACTTCCGCCGGATCGCGTGCCTGCTGGCGGACGAAGCCCCAGGCACGGGTGGATTGCTGGCTGGCGATCCCGGCCTTGTCCAGCACCAGTACGCTCAGGCCCTGGCCGGCGAGCTGCCAGGCGGTGGCGCAGCCCATGATGCCGCTGCCGGCGATGACCACGTCCACCTGCTCCGGCAGGCGCTCCACGCGGGAGGACAGGGCGGGGTGAAGCGGATAGGTTCCCATCGGCATACGGCGGCATCCCTGAGTCGAATAACGGATGCCGCAGTATGCGATTGACGTGCGCCGCGCATCCACTGTGCGGGCGCGCCGACAGGCGCTACGAAGCGCGCGCGGCCCGGCTGGCGGCCGGCGAACGGGCCAGGTAGTCCAGCGCTTCCTGGGTGTTGGCCTCGTGGTCCGGGTGGTACCAGGGCTTGAAGTAGCGCAGGAAGCTGGTGGCCAGGGAGCTGATCTTCGGCAGCACGCCGGACTTCGAGCCATCGCGCCAGATCGCGGCGAAGGAGCGTGGTTTGGCGATGGTCGGGTCCTGCCGCGACAGGGTGCGGGTGCCGAAAGCGAACAGATAGATGATCAGCGGCCACACCACGAACATCCACAGCTGCCGACTGACGAAGGTGCCGCCCAGGTGCACGTGCAGGTCATGGGCAACGTTGCGGTGCTCCACTTCCTCGGCGCCGTGCCAGCGGAACAGGTCGAGCAGCACCGGGTCGGCCTTGGCGCGGTCCAGCGCATCGGCTTCGAGAATCCACTTGCCGAGGATGCAGGTGAAGTGCTCCACCGCGGCGACGATGGCGCAGCGCTGGCCGATCCACCAGCGCTTGAGCCAGGGTGTGCGGTTGAACAGTTCAGTGCCCAGCGGCGTGTCGCTGAGCAGTTGTTCGAACAGGTAGTCCATGACCTTCAGATAGCGTGTGGAGTCGATGCCGTGGTGACTCAGGTAGCGCTCCAAGGCACCCGAGTGGGCGCGGGCGTGCATGGCTTCCTGGCGGATGAAACCCTGCACGTCCTCGCGCAGCCGGCCTTCCTTCACGAAGGGCAGTGCCTTGTTGTAGAGGCGGCAGAACCACAGCTCGCCCGCCGGCAGCATCATGTGGATGACGTTGATCGCGTGGGACGCTTCGGGTTCGCCGGGAATCCAGTGCAGCGGCGAATCGGTGTAGTCGAACTGCACCTTGCGTTGCACGAGCTTGTGATGATGGTCGTTCATGGCAGTTCTCAGGCAGTGAGATTGAGGCGGGCGAACAGGCGCGACAGCCAGGGCATGAAGCGCCATTGCAGGGCGCCCAGGTGCACTTCGCTGCCGACTTTCACCACCGGCTGGTTGCGTTCCACCGCGAGGGCGATGCGTTCGCCGACGGTGTCCGGGCTGAGTCGGCGCCGACGATAGAAGCGCTGCACCTTGGCGCGGTGTTTCGCCTGTTGTTCCTCATCCAGGCCGGCGAAGCGCGTGGCCTGGACGATGCCGGTATCGACGAAGCCCGGGCAGGCGGCGCTGACGCCGATGCCATTGCCCGCCAGTTCGGCGCGCAGGCATTCGCTGAGCATCAGTACCGCGGCCTTGCTGGTGGCGTAGGCCGGGTAGTTGCGTGACGGCGCGAAAGCCACGCCGGAGGCGACGTTGACCAGGTGCCCCGGCTTCCCGGCCTCGACCATCTGCTTGCCGAACAACCGGCAACCGTCGATCACGCTCCACAGGTTGATGCGCAGCAGACGCTCCCATTCCTGCGGGGTGGTCTTGAGCATCGGCCCAGCCATGCCGATGCCGGCGTTACTGACCACCACGTCGGGCACGCCGAGGCTGCTCTTCACCCACTGGGCGAAGCGCTCCATGGCGGCGCTGTCGCCCACGTCCACGCAATAGCTGTGAGCCGTGGCGCCGACTGCGCGGGCCAGCTCGGCACTACGTTCGGCAGCGGCCGGGTCAATGTCCGCGGCCAGCACGCTGGCGCCGCGTTCGGCGAAGCTCAGCAGGGTCGAGCGGCCGATACCGCCGCCCGCGCCAGTGATCACCACCAGCTTGCCGGCAAAGGGGCCGGCGCCGGGCTTCAGTGCCGCGCGCCGCAGCTCCGGCGGGGCTTCGCCGCCCTCGATATGGCTGACGAATTCGTCGATCCACTTGCCCAGTCGGACCGGTTCGGCGAGCAGTTGCCAGTGTCCAGCAGTGACATCGCGGCGCCACAGGCGCGGCGCCCACAGCGAGAGCTGCTGGAAGAGTTGCTGGCCGACGTAGCGGTCGCGGGTGGGCACGATGAGTTGCACCGGCACCTCGGTGTGGCGCTTGCGCGGCTTGAAGATCGAGGTGATGAAGTTGGCCCGGTAGAGCTTCACACCGTGCTCGCCATCGCTGGCCTGGTGCGGGTTGCGCACCGGGTTGCGGATGCCTTCGACCTTGCGCAGGTACAGCGGCCACGCCTTCGCCGCGCCGAACCGCCAGGACAGCGACGGCAGCAGCGGCAGGTGGAAGTAGTAGATGTACCAGGAATGCAGCAGCTGGCTGGCCATCTGCAGCAGCGCGCGCGGCGTCTTGCGGCGCAGACGGTCGCGCATCCAGAAACCGACGTGGTCCAGGCAGGGGCCGGAGACACTGGTATAGGAGGCGATGCGGGCGCGCAATTGTGGATCGGTGACGCTTTCCCAGGTCTGGATCGAGCCCCAGTCATGCGCCACCAGATGCACCGCGCGCTGCGGGCTGACGGCATCGAGCACGGCCTTGAGGTCCTGGCTGAGCAGTTCCAGGCGGTAGTCGCGGGTCTTGCGCGGCTTGTCCGATTCGCCGGCGCCGCGCACGTCGTACGCTACCAGTTGGAAGCGCCCCGAGAGATGGCGGATCAGCGGCAGCCAGGTTTCGTGGTTGTCCGGATAGCCGTGGACGAACAGCACCATCGGCAGGTGCGCCTCGCCCCAGCGCCAGACGGCCAGGCGTACGTTGCCGGACTGCACGTCCAGCCGTTCCGGCGCCGGCAGGGTCTTCTCCAGCATGGCGTTCATGCCACCTCCCGCCGCGCCGGGGCGCTGATCAGGCCGCGCTCGGTCCAGCGGCGCACGTGGGGCAGGTCGTCGTCCAGCCAGTAGGCATCGTCCTCGGTGACCACCAGCAACTCCTCGAACTTGGCGCCCACGCCGCGCAGGCCCAGGTGCGGTTCGACGGCCCAGAGGCCGGGCGTGGGCGCATGTTGCGAACGATCATTGCTCGACCACAGCGGCGACCAGCCCTCGCGGCGGCCGGTGATCAGGGCGTTCTTCATCAGCGTGGCGATGTTGCGCACGCCAAAGCGCGCGACCGACGGGCCGGTGGTGCGTGCGCCGAGTTTTTCCACGCGGTGCGCCAGCACTTCGAAGGGATAGGCCTTGTGCCGCGGTAGGGTGCCTTGGCGGTGGCAGAGACGGTCCACCGATTGGCTGACATGGGCCAGCGGCAGGCGTTGGCGCACTTGTTCGACGATCAGGTTGCGGTGCGCCAGCAGATCGTCCATCAGGCGCTCCACCAGCAGGTTGTGGCCCAGTGCGCCGGAGTAGCCGACGTCGGCGGTGTAGGCGCCCAGGGTCGGTGCGCAGTCGAGGATGAAGGGCATGCCTTCCTCCAGGCGCTGCTTGCCGGGGTAGAAGGCCAGGTTGAAGCCGCCCAGGTGGCGCAGGCCGTCGAAGCCCTTGAAGGAGGTGCGGCTGCCGAACCAGGCGAAGGGCTGGTGGAACCAGTCGCGCACGCCGTGATCGAGCAGCCAGGTCTTCATCAGCGCGGCGGTCTCGCGCTCGCTGATGCCCGGGCGCAGTTCGCCGGCAATGGTTTCGCAGCAGCGGTAGGCCAGTTGCTGAATCTCGCGGAAGTGCCGCAGGTCTTCGGGGGTGGGCACCCAGGCGCCTTGGGACATGACTTTCTCCAGGCTGGTTGTTGTTATCGTTACATCGGGCGATGTCACGATCGATGCTGACCCATCGGTTGCCATTGCGCCATGCGTGCGTCGCGGGCCTGGAGTGTTACCGGAGCGGGGAGCCGCGGATGGCGCGGGTTGTGGGCGGGAGCGGGGAATCCGGTGGGTGCAGTTCCCGTCTTTGGTTGGGCCTCGGGGATGCGAAGGGGATCACCGAAGGATTAATCCTTCCGATTGTTCCGTGGGCATGTCGATGGCTATCATCCGGCCATGAGCACACCCCTGAACCTCCTGCAGCGCCTGCTGCAGCGCCCGGACGACGCGCCTTCCGCACTGGAAGACGAGCGCGAGTATTCCGTGGATGAACTGGCCCGCGAGGGCGGCACCACGGTACGCAACCTGCGCGCCTATCAGGATCGTGGCCTGCTGCCGCCGCCCGAGCGCCGGGGCCGCGCCGGGGTGTATTTCGCCAGCCACCTGCGCCGCCTGCGGCTGATCAATCGACTGCTGGAGCGCGGCTACAACATTGCCAATATCAAGGAGCTGCTGCAGAGCTGGGAAAGCGGCCATGACCTGGACCATGTGCTCGGCCTCGACGAAGCCATCGTCGGGCCATGGAACCTGGAGTCGCCCGGCAGCATCGAGTTCAGCGACCTGCAGGCGTTGTTTGGCGATGAGCTGAACGACGCCGTGATCGACCAGGCGTTGGCCCAAGGGCTGCTCGCTTTCGATGGCGAACGCATCAATATCCCCAGCCCGCGCCTGTTCAATGCCGGTGTCGAGCTCTACCGTGCGGGTATTCCGCTGGCGTCGTTGCTGGATCATCTGGCCGTGCTGCGAACCGACACCGAACACCTGGCTGCCGGTATCGTGCGCCTGGTGGTGACCCACCTGGTGGACAAGCCCGGTGCCGACCTGCTGCCCGGCGCGGCCGATCTGGAGCGCCTTGCCGAAGTCTTCCAGCGCCTGCGTCCCATGGCCGAACAGGTGGTGCTGGTGGAGCTGGCGCGAGGCCTGAAGCGCTCGGCCAACGAGATGCTCGGCGAGCGCGTCGGGGAAATCCTCCGTCGCCTGGAAACCCCGGAATAGGCGGTCAGCGGGCTGCCTGGGCCAGCTTGCCACGCAGCCAGCGCCGCGCGGGGTCGTCCTCGCTGGCCTCCGACCAGATCTGCACGAAATCGAACGGTGCCAGTTTCAGCGGCGTCTCGAAGCTGGCCAGGCCGTGGCTTTCGAGATCGTCCGGAAGCATCCGCGCGGCGATCGTCAGCACCAGGTCGGTGCCTGCCAACAGGCTGGGCGCCACGCTGAAATGCGGCACGGTGGAGGCCACCTGACGGCGCCGGCCGAGTTTTTCCAGATGGCTGTCGATCTCTTCCGCCGGGCTCTGCTGCAGGGCGACCCGCAGGTGCGGGGCGGCGAGGTAGTCTTCCAGGTCCAGGCGCTTGCGGCCGCCCAGGGTTTCGCGCGAGCACAGGCAGACAAAGCGTTCCTCGAACAGGCGTTGCACGCGCAGCCCGTCCGGCAGCATCGGGAAGACCCCGAGGGCGCCATCCAGCTCGCCACTCGCCACCTGCTCGGCCATGCCCCCGCGCGAAGCCTGGCGGACGTCCAGGTGAATGCCCGGCGCCTCGCGGCGCAGGATCGGCAACAGCGTCGGCAACACCACCCAGGCGCCGTAGTCGGACATGCCCAGGCGCAGCTCCAGCTCAGCGCTGGCCGGATCGAAGTCATCGCCCAGTACCAGCCGACGCACGCCACCGAGGATTTCCCGCAGCGGGCCGGCCAGCTCGAAGGCGCGGCGGGTCAGCTGCATCTGGTTGCCAGAGCGCACCAACAGCGGGTCATCCAGCAGGTCGCGCAGGCGATTCAGCGCGTGGCTCACCGCCGGCTGGGTCATGGCCAGCCGCTCGGCGGCGCGGGAGACGTGGCGCTCTTCCAGCAGGGCGTCGAGGATCACCAGCAGGTTGAGATCGATGCGGCGCAAGTCATGAATCGAGTGCATTCAGGTTGTACCAATCATTCATTTCCATGCGCTGGATGGATAGCAGAAGCTGAGCCCCATCGACAAGCCATGGAGAATCTTCGATGTCGAAACTGCTTCTGTTATTGCCTGCCATCGCTGTGGGCGCGCTGGTTGCCTTGCAGGCGGGCAGCAACTCGCTGCTGGCGCGCCAATTGGGGCATCCGCTGAGTGCCAGCCTGACCTCGCTGGGTGTCAGCCTGGCGGCGGTGATCATTGCGCTGCTGGCGTTCCGCGTACCGCTCCCGGCCGCCGCCGGAATTGCCGCCACGCCCTGGTGGGGCTGGCTGGGTGGGCTGTTCGGTGCAGCGTACCTGACGGTGGCCGTGATGCTGGCGCCGCAGTTGGGCGCGGCAACGTTCCTCGCCTGCGTAGTGGCGGGGCAGATGCTGATGTCGGCGTTGTGCGATCAGTTCGGCTGGGCGGGTTTTTCAGTGCGGCGGTTGTCGCCCGAAGGTTATCTGGCCATCGGGCTGATCATTGCCGGGGTGGTGGTTTTGCAGTGGCGTGGGAGGGTGGCGTGAAGTATCGCTGGCTGCTGGTTTTGGGTGGGTTCGCGACGCCGCTGCCAAGGCGCGGCTAGACGAATTATCTCAGGCTCAGATGCCGACTCAACAATGCCCGTAGCGCCGCCGGCTTCACCGGCTTGGGCAGGAAGTCCAGCCCGGCCGCATGGATCTGCGCCACCAGTTCGGGGCGGGCGTCCGCGCTGATTACCACGCCTGGCACCGGCTCGCCCAGGCGGGTGCGCAGCCAGGCCATGAGGTCGGTGCCGAGTTCGCCGTCGTCCAGGTGGTAGTCGATCAGGGCCAGTTGCGGGCGTGCATCGCCGTCCAGCAGCGCCTGGCATTCCTCGCGGCTGCGTGCGGTGAGCACGCGGCAGCCCCAGCGGGTCAGCAGGCTGTTCATGCCGGTGAGGATGCTGTCTTCGTTATCCACGCAGAGCACCTGCGCGCCGTTGAGCTGTTCCGGGGTTTCCACCTTGTGCCCGTTGAGCGGCGCCGGGGCTGGTTGGCGGGCGAGCGGCACGCTGACGCTGAACACGCTGCCCTTGCCCGGCCAGGAACGCACTTCCAGGCGGTGGCCGAGGACCTTGCACAGACGGTCGGCGATGGCCAGGCCCAGACCCAGGCCCTTTTCGGCGCGGGTCTGGTGGCTGTCCAGGCGTTTGAATTCCTCGAAGATCACCTGCAGCTTGTCCGGCGGGATGCCTGGACCGTGGTCCCAGACTTCGAGCCGCAGGTGCCCGGCCTCGCGGCGCACGCCCAGCAGCACGTGGCCCTTGGCATAGCGGAAGGCATTGGTGAGGAAGTTCTGCAGCACGCGGCGCAGCAGTTTGATGTCGCTTTCCACGCGCAGCTTGCTGCCGCGCACGTGGAAGTCGATGCCGTGCTCCTGGGCCAGTACGCGGAATTCCACGCCGAGGGTGTCGTACAGGTTGCTCAGCGGGAAGGCTGCGACGTCGGCGCTGACGCGGCCACCCTCAAGACGCGAGATGTCCAGCAGGTCGGTGATCAGGTCTTCCGCCGAGCGCAATGAGGAGTCCAGGTGGCGCACCAGTTCGGTGGCCTCTTCGGGCAGTTTGTCCTGGTGGGCGAGGGCGGCGGAGAACAGCCGCGCGGCGTTCAGCGGCTGCATCAGGTCGTGGCTGACCGCAGCGAGGAAGCGCGACTTCGACTGGTTCGCCGCCTCGGCCGTGCCCTTGGCCTCGGTGAGTGCCTGGTTGAGCTGCGACAGCTCGAAGGTGCGCTCCTGCACACGCTGTTCCAGGCTCTCGTTGGCGTCCTTCAGGCCTTGCTCGGCGTCGCGGTAGTTGGTGATGTCGGTGAAGCTCATGACGAAGCCGCCGCCGGGCATCGGGTTGCCGATCAGCTCGATGACGCGGCCGTTAGGGAACAGCCGCTCGGAGGTGTGCGGCGTGCCCTGGCGCATCCAGTACAGTCGCTTGGCGACGTGCAGGTCCGGGTCGCCCGGCCCGCACAGGCCACGTTCGGCGTTGTAGCGAATGATGTCGGCGATGGGCCGGCCGACGTAGATCAGCCCCTCCGGATACTCGAACAGCTCGATGTAGCGGTGGTTCCAGGCCACCAGGCGCAGCGACTGGTCGACCACGCTGATGCCCTGGGTGATGTTCTCGATGGCGCCCTGCAGCAGTGCGCGGTTGAACTGCAGGACCTCGGAGGCTTCGTCGGCGATCTTCACCACATCCTCCACCTGCATCTCGCGGCCTTCGATGGCGGCCTTCACCACGGCGCGCGCGGAGGAGGCGCCGAGCACGCCGGCGAGCAGGCGTTCGGTGTGGGCGATCCATTCGTCGTTGGCGTTCTGGCTGGGCGTGAAGCCCTTGCCCTGGCGGTAGGCGAAGCGGATGAAGCTCTGCCGCGCGCGCTCCTCGCCGACGAAGCGCGCGGCGAGCATCAGCAGGTCTTCCAGCTGCACCGCGAGCATCGAACGCGAGCTGAGCTTCTGCGAGATTTCCTGGCCGATGAAGCGGCTGGCCTGCCAGTGCTCCGACACGCGGGTGCGCGAGAACACCGAGACCAGCCCGAACAGCGCGAAGTTGCCGATCAGCGAGAGCAGCACGCCCAGGGTCAGCGGTTCGATGGACAGGCCGAACGGGCGGCCGGCGAGCCAGGCCAGGCCGGGGAAGGTTTCCAGCGGCCAGCCCAGGCCCTTGGCGACCACCGGCAGCACCAGGGTGTACGCCCAGAGGAACGAGCCGGCGGCCAGCCCGGCAAACACACCACGACGGTTGGCCTGCTTCCAGTACAGCGCGCCGATCATCGCTGGGCCGAGCTGGGCGATGGCGGCGAAGGCGATCTGGCCGATGGTGGCTAGGCTCGCGGTGGAGCCCAGCAGCCGGTAGCTGACGTAGGCCAGCAGGAGGATCAGCGCGATGCTCACCCGGCGCACGGTCAGCAGCCAGTGGCGGAACACCTCGAACGGCTGCTCGGCCTCGCCCTTGCGGCGCAGCAGCCAGGGCAGCAGCATGTCGTTGGAGACCATGGTGGACAGCGCCACGCTGGCGACGATGACCATGCCGGTGGCCGCCGAGGCGCCACCGATGAAGGCCAGCAGTGCCAGTGCGGGATGGGCCTCGGCCAGCGGCAGGCTGATCACGAAGGAGTCCGGCATCACGCCCGCCGGCAGGTGCATTTGCCCGGCCAGCGCGATCGGCACCACGAACAGTGCGGCCAGCACCAGGTAGATCGGGAACACCCAGCGCGCCAGGTTCAGGTCGCGCGGCTCGATGTTCTCCACCACCAGCACGTGGAACTGGCGCGGCAGGCACATGATGGCGGTCATCGCCACGCCGGTCTGCAGCAGCATGGCTGGCCAGTGCACGGTCTCCTTCCAGTATTCGTTGAGCTGCGGGGCGACGCGGGCCTTGTCCATTAGGTCGCCGAAGCCGTCATAGAGGCCGTAAGTGACGAAGATGCCGACGGCGAGGAAGGCGGTCAGCTTGACCAGGGATTCGAAGGCGATGGCCAGCACCATGCCGCGGTGGTGCTCGGTGACATCCAGGTTGCGGGTACCGAAGACGATGGTGAACAAGGCGAGAATCAGCGACACGATCAGCGCCGTGTCCTGGGCGCGGATGCCGCCCGAATCGGGGCCGGCGCCGATCAGCAGGTTCACCCCGAGGACTATGCCCTTGAGCTGCAGGGCGATGTAGGGCAACACGCAGACCACACAGATCAGCGCCACCACCACTGCCAGCGCCTGGGACTTGCCGTAGCGCGCGGCGATGAAGTCGGCGATGGAGGTGATGTTCTCCTGCTTGCTGATCATGATCATCTTCTGCAGCACCCAGGGCGCGAAGAGCATCAGCAGCACGGGGCCGACATAGATCGGCAGGAATGACCACAACTGGTCGGCAGCCTGGCCGACGGCGCCGAAGAAGGTCCAACTGGTGCAATACACAGCCAGCGAGAGGCTGTAGACCCAGGCGCGGACGCGCGGCGAAAGAGGGGCGCGACGGCGGTCGCCATAGAACGCGATGGCGAACAGGACCGCCATGTAGAGCAGGGCGACCGTTGCGATCAACCCACTGGACAACGACATGCTGACTCCGGAAATGAACTGGCTCCCCCGCAGGAGCGCTGGCAGCAGTTTCGCACCAAAGTCCGGAACTGTCAGACGCCTGCTACCAATGTCTCAGTGGCGCCGTGTCGCGCTTCACACTTGAGGGCGGCGCGCCGGACTGATAGCTTGCCGGCCTTTTCGCGGTCCGTCTGTCGTGCGCCTGCCGGCGCGCGGCACTTCATCGGGCCGCTACGCTCTGATGTGAGCGATGATTCTGCGTCGTGTGTCGAGGAGGGCGCCATGTTCAGACCGTTACCCATCACCTTGCAGCGCGGGGCCCTGCGCCTGGAGCCCATGGTGGAGGCCGACGTACCGGACCTGGTGACGCTGGCGGAGCAGAACCGCGAGGTCCTGCAGTTCATGAGCGCGCCTGGACGCCCGGACTGGTACCGCCAGGGGCTGGCCGACCAGCGCGAGGGCCGCGCCCTGCCGCTGGTGGTGCGCCTGGGCAACCAGATCGTCGGCACCACGCGCTTCATGGACTTCCTCCCGGCGCTGCCGGCCTGCGAGATCGGCGCCACCTGGCTGGACCAGGCCCAGCACGGCAGCGGCCTCAACGCCACCATGAAGTACCTGATGCTGCGCCATGCCTTCGACAGCTGGAAGATGGTCCGCGTGCAGTTCAAGACCGCCGCCAGCAATGAGCGCTCCCAGCGCGCCATCGAGAAGCTCGGCGCGGTGCGCGAGGGTGTGTTGCGCAACCATCGGCGCCTGGCTGGCGGGCGGCTCGACGACACCATTCTGTACAGCATCACCGACCAGGAATGGCCACAGGTGAAGGCCGCGCTGGAAGCCGGTTTCGTCGGCTGAGTGATACTCTGCACCGCTTGCCCCCTCACCCTAACCCTCTCCCCAAGGGAGAGGGGACTGTTCGGCGCAGGAGGAAACTATTGTGTCAGCCGGCGCAGACGGCTCCCTCTCCCTCTGAGCGGGGCGCGTAGCCAGGGCTGGGGTGAGGGACAGCCCGGACGCCATTTTCCAGTAATGGCTGATATGCCGGCAGGGCACGGCATACAAAGAGTCCCTTGACGGGAGTGGTACATGGCAGAAGACCACGCAAGCGGCGAACGCACCCGCTTCTGGCGCGCCCAGGAACTGGGCGGCGTCGAGCTGCTGCACGCACGCTACATCGAGCAGGTGTTCTCGCCCCACGTCCATGAAGGCTTCGCCTTCGTCATGATCGAGCAGGGGGCGCAGCGCTTTCACCATCGCGGTGCCGAGCACTTCGCTCCGGCCGGCAGCGTAGTGCTGATCAACCCCGACGAGGTCCACACCGGCTCCAAGGCCGACGAGGCCGGCTGGCGCTACCGTGGTTTCTATCCGGAGCTGGCGCAGGTTTCCGGCGTGCTGGAGGAGCTGGAGCTGGGCAAGGGCGGCACGCCGTCTTTCGCTGCCAGCGTGGTGAATGATCCGGAACTGGTGCAGGCGCTGTTCGCCGCGCACCGGCTGGCGGATTCCGACGCTACTGTGCTGCAGCGCCAGACCTGCTGGCGCGAGGCGCTGCTGTTGCTGTTCCAGCGCCACGGGCGGATTCCCGAGGCGCAGCCCGCGGGCAATGAACCGGTGGCGGTGGCGCGGGCCCGCGAGCTGCTTGGCTCGCGCTTGCTGGAGCCGCCGTCGCTGGAGGAACTGGCCGCCGCCGTCGGGCTTTCTCCGTTCCACTTTGCCCGCGTGTTCCGCAAGGCCACTGGCCTGCCGCCCCATGCCTGGCTCAAGCAGCGTCGGCTGGAACAGGCGAGGGCGCTGCTCAAGCAGGGCTGCATGCCGGTGAACGTGGCCATGCAACTGGGCTTCGCCGATCAAAGCCACCTCAGCCGGCAGTTCAAGCAGGCCTATGGGGTCGGCCCTGGCGAGTATCGCCAGGCCTGCGCGCGGTCGCTCCGCCAGGCCTGACGTTTCTGCCGTATTCCCCTGAAGAACCTTGCCCTTGATGGGGGGCCGGCTTTTTTATCGACACGCCATTGAGCGATCGTTCGATACGACGGAAAGAGAATCTGAGTCAATCGGAATATTTTTTCATTTGCGATACATTTGCATTTACAAAATTTACATTCGGCTTTAATTTGCCACCCCTTCACGAAGTACCCGGGGAGGGGGAGCATGTCGCACGTTCGTTCGTGGTCGCGCCTGGCGATCGCCGTTGCCCTGGCCACGCCGCTGCTGCCGGCGCAGGCCGAAGAAGACACCAGGGAACTGGAGACCGTCACCGTCGTCGGTGACTGGCTCGGCGAGGCCGACCAGCAGGTTGTGCAGAACCACCCCGGCGCGCGCACCGTGGTACGCCGCGAGCAGATGATCGAAGAGGGCGCGCAGAACGTACGCGACGTGCTGCGCGGTATTCCCGGCGTGCAGGTGCAGGACAACAACGGCACCGGCGGCAGCGATGTTTCCCTCAACGTCGGCGTGCGCGGCCTGACCTCGCGCCTGTCGCCACGCTCCACCGTACTCATCGATGGCGTCCCGGCCGCCGTGGCGCCCTATGGCCAGCCGCAGCTGTCGATGTTCCCGCTGTCGGTGGGCAACCTCGACAGCGTCGACGTCGTACGTGGCGCCGGTTCCGTGCGCTATGGACCGCAGAACGTCGGCGGGGTGATCAACTTCGTCACCCGGGCGATTCCCAAGGAGTTCTCCGGCGACGTCGGCAGCACCGTAGAAACCGCTTCCCACGGCGGCTGGAAGAAGCTCTACAACGCCTTCCTCGGCGGTACCGCCGACAACGGCATGGGCGCTGCACTGCTGTATTCGGGCGTGAAGGGCGCGGGCTACCGCGACGGCAACGACGCCACCGACATCGACGACGTGATGTTCAAGACCCACTGGGCGCCCACCGATGTCGACGAGTTCTCCGCCAACTTCCACTACTACGACGGCAGCGCCGACATGCCCGGTGGCCTGACCCAGGCGCAGTTCGACAAGGACCCGTACCAGTCGGTGCGCGACTACGACAACTTCACCGGTCGTCGCAAGGACGTCTCGCTAAAGTACAAGCGGCAGATCGACGACCTCACCCAGGTCGAAGTGCTGACCTACTACAGCGACAGCTTCCGTGGCAGCAACATCGCCAACCGCGACCTCAAGACCCTGGCGTCCTACCCGCGCGACTACCACACCTTCGGTATCGAGCCACGCGTGTCGAAGATCTTCATGGTCGGCCCGACCACCCAGGAAGCCAGCATCGGCTATCGCTACCTGAAGGAGGCGATGCACGAGCGCGCCAGCCAGGTCGGCCTGGTGAACAACATCCCGACGCCGATACCCGGCGCCGACGGCCACACCTACCAGGACCGCACAGGCGGTACCGAGGCGAACTCCCTCTACCTCGACGACAAGATCGACGTGGGCAACTGGACCGTTACCCCGGGCATCCGCTTCGAGCGCATCTCCACTGACTGGCACGAGCGCCCGGTCCTCGACAACAAGGGCAAGCCGGTCCAGGAGAAGAACCGCAGCAAGGACTACAACGAGCCGCTGCCGGCGCTCGCGGTGATGTATCACCTGTCGGACGAGTGGAAGCTGTTCGCCAACTACGAGACCTCCTTCGGCAGCCTGCAATACTTCCAGCTCGGCCAGGGCGGCAGCGGCAACGACACCGCCAGCGGCCTGCAGCCCGAGAAGGCGAAGACCTACGAAGTGGGCACGCGCTACGACAACGGCACCTGGGGTGGCGAAGTCACGCTGTTCTACATCGACTTCGACGATGAGCTGCAGTACATCAGCAACGACGTGGGCTGGACCAACCTGGGCGCCACCAAGCACCAGGGCATCGAGACCTCCGCGCACTACGACATGGCTGCGCTGGACCCGGTACTCGCCGGCCTGACTGCCTACGGCACCTTCACCTATACCCGCGCTACCTACGAAGGTGAGATCCCGTCGTTCAAGGGCCGCGACCTGCCGCTGTACTCGCGCCAGGTGGCGACCATCGGCCTGCGCTACGAGCATGACCGCTGGACCTACAACGTCGACGGCTTCGCCCAGTCGGGGCAGCGCGCGCCCGGCCCGACCACCAACTCCAACGGCAGCTTCACCGGCAACTACATCACCGAGCCGAGCGCCGATGGCCAGTACGGCGACATCCCCGGCTACGTGCTGTGGAACGCCCGCGTGGGCTACGACTTCGGCCCGCAGGCGTCGAACCTGAAAGTCGCCGCCGGGGTGAAGAACATCTTCGACCAGATGAACTACACCCGTTCCAGCGACAACAACGCCGGGATTTACCTGGGCGAGCCGCGCACTTTCTACGTGCAGGGCAGCGTCGGCTTCTGACGTCTTCCCGGCTCATTGAAAAACCCGTCCTTCGCGACGGGCTTTTTCTTGCACGGATTACGGCGTTCGAATGGATTTGTGCGGAAAATGTGGCTTTTCTTCACGCTGTTGCCGTCATATCCGTGCTGTCATTCCGGCTCAAGGCCGCTACGCAGGTAAACAAGGACGATGTCTCAACACTCGCAATTCGCCCTGCTGGGCACCAAGCGATTCCTGCCCTTCTTCATTACCCAGCTGCTGGGTGCGTTCAACGACAACATCTTCAAACAGTCGCTGATCCTGGCGATCCTCTACCATCTCACCGTCGGCGGTGACCGCAACCTGCTGGTCAACCTCTGCGCGCTGTTGTTCATCCTGCCGTTCTTCCTGTTCTCCGCCCTGGGCGGCCAGTTCGGCGAGAAGTTCAACAAGGACGCGCTGATGCGCGCGCTGAAGCTGGCCGAGATCGTGATCATGGCGGTGGGCGCCGCGGGCTTCGTGTTCGGCAGCCTGCCGCTGCTGTTCCTCGCGCTGTTCGCCATGGGCACGCACTCGGCGCTGTTCGGCCCGGTGAAGTACTCGATCCTGCCGCAACACCTGCGCGAGGACGAACTGGTTGGCGGCAACGCCCTGGTGGAAATGGGCACCTTCCTCGCCATCCTCTGCGGCACCATCGGCGCCGGCGTGCTGATGTCGCGGCAGGACTATGCGGCCGGCGTCGGCATCGCCGTGGTGCTGGTGGCTGTCTGCGGTTTCCTCGCCAGCCGCAACATTCCCCGTGCGGCAGCTGCGCTGCCGGACCTGAAGGTCGACTGGAACATCTTCCGCCAGTCCTGGAGCATCCTCCTGCTCGGTCTGCGCCAGCGCCCGGCGGTGTCGCGCTCGCTGGTGGGCAACTCCTGGTTCTGGTTCCTCGGCGCGGTCTACCTGACGCAGATCCCGACCTACGCCAAGGAACTGCTGCATGGCGACGAGAGCGTGGTGACGCTGATCCTCACCGTGTTCTCGGTGGGCATCGCGCTGGGCTCGATGCTTTGCGAAAAGCTTTCCGGCAAGAAGGTGGAAATCGGCCTGGTGCCCTTCGGCTCCATCGGCCTGAGCCTGTTCGGCATCCTCCTGTGGTGGCATTCGGGCGGCTTCCCGCAGGGCGCGCAGCCCTACAACTGGCTGGCCGTGCTGGAGCACTCGCAGTCCTGGGCTGTGCTGGCGGATATCCTCGGCATCGGTATCTTCGGCGGCTTCTACATCGTGCCGCTGTACGCACTGATCCAGGCGCGCACCGAGGAAGACAAGCGCGCGCGGGTGATCGCGGCGAACAACATCCTCAATGCGCTATTCATGGTGGTGGCGGCGATCGTCTCGATCCTGCTGCTGTCGGTGGCGAAGCTGACGATCCCCGAGCTGTTCCTCGTGCTCTCGCTGATGAACGTCGCGGTGAACGTCTACATCTTCAAGATCGTGCCCGAGTTCACCATGCGCTTCCTGGTCTGGCTGCTGACCCATTCGATGTACCGAGTCGACCATCGCAACCTTGAAGCCATCCCCGACGAAGGCCCCGCGGTGCTGGTGTGCAACCACGTGTCCTTCGTCGATGCGCTGCTGATTGCGGGTTCGGTGCGGCGCCCGGTGCGCTTTGTCATGTACTACAAGATCTTCCGCATCCCGGTGCTCAATTTCATCTTCCGTACGGCCGGCGCGGTGCCGATCGCCGGGCGTAACGAGGATCCGGAGACCTACGAAAAGGCTTTCGCCAAAGTCGCCGAGTACCTGCGAGAAGGAGAGCTGGTGTGCATCTTCCCCGAGGGCATGCTGACCCTGGATGGCGAGATGAACGAGTTCCGCGGCGGCGTGGAGCGCATCATCGAGGAGACGCCGGTGCCGGTGATCCCGATGGCGTTGCAGGGCCTGTGGGGCAGCTTCTTCAGCCGTGACCCGCAGAAGGGCTTCTTCCGCCGGCTGTGGTCGCGGGTGTGCCTGGTGGCTGGTCAACCGGTGGCACCGGAAGAGGCCAGGCGCCTGGCGCTGCAGGAGCAGGTCGCGATGCTGCGCGGCGCGGCGCGCTGACTTTATTGGCGGCAAAGAAAAAGCCCCGGCAATGCCGGGGCTTTTTCATGGGCGTGTCGCGGTTCAGATGACCTGAACTTCGTCAGCCTGCAGGCCCTTCTGGCCTTCAACCACGATGAAGGAGACCTTCTGGCCTTCCTGCAGCGACTTGAAGCCGGTGCCCTGGATGGAGCGGAAGTGCACGAAGACATCGTTGCCGCTTTCCGGAGTGATGAAGCCGAAGCCCTTGGCGTCATTGAACCACTTGACGGTGCCGGTCTGACGATTCGACATGGAGATACACCTTGAACAATTGAATATTGTTTTGCGGAAAGGTCCGCGCTCGTCCTGAGTTGCAAGGTGCAGTCGAAGCCGGGTGGTGGGGAATGGCCCCACCAGGTCACGAGCCACAGTGACCCAAGCAAACACAGTGGCCCGCAGCATACCGACAAATTTTCGGGAAAGCGACAACCCGCCGGTATCGAGAACCGATACAGCGTCAGTGGCTCATTTTCAGTCCGACCAGTCCGCACAGGATCAGCGCAACGCTGAGCAGGCGTACCGGCGCCATGGACTCGCCGAACAGCACGATCCCGACGATGACGGTGCCGACAGCGCCGACACCGGTCCAGATGGCGTAGGCGGTGCCCAGGGGCAGATTCCTCATGGCCAGGCCAAGCAGGCCCATGCTGGTGATGATCGCCAGCACGGTGAGGATGGTCGGTATCGGTCGGGTGAAGCCTTCGGTGTATTTCAGGCCGACAGCCCAGCCCACTTCGAACAGGCCGGCGACGAACAGAATGATCCAGGACATGGAACTCTCCAGACGGTGGATGGAATGGAGGGCCGTCCCCGCTGGAGCACCGGAAGGTGGTGAGGTCGTCCTCACAATGTGCATTATTTTGCACAAAAGCGGTGCGCCGGGCAACCCGGCGCGGGAGGTTGCCCTATTGCGGGGCTTCTTTCTGGACGGGTGGCTCATCGGACATGCGTCGGAACCAGGTGGAAAGCGTAGCGCCGGAAATGTTGTGCCAGACGCTGAACAGCGCGCTGGGTACGGCCGCCAGCGGCGAGAAGTGCGCACTGGCCAGCGCGGCGCCAAGCCCGGAGTTCTGCATGCCGACTTCCAGCGCCAGCGATTTGCGCTGCGCCAGCGGCAGCCCGAAGACCTTGGCGGTGAAGTAGCCGAGCAGGAAGCCGAAACCGTTGTGCAGGATCACCACGGCCATGATCAGCAGGCCGGATTCGGCGATCTTCGCCTGGCTGGCCGCGACCACGGCGGCGACGATGATCACGATGGAAATCACCGAGATCAGCGGCAGCACATCGACCACGTGACGAACTCGCGCCCCGAGCATGCGCTGAGCGACGATGCCGAGGACGATGGGTACCACGACGACCTGCAGGATCGACCAGAACAGCGCGCCGAAGGACACCGGTAGCCAGGCCGAGGCCAGCAGCCAGATCAGCGCCGGAGTCAGCAGCGGGGCGAGGAGGGTGGTCACACCGGCGATGGCCACGGAAAGCGCCAGATCGCCGCGCGAGAGCCAGGTCATCACGTTGGAAGCGGTACCGCTGGGGCAGCAGCCGACCAGGATCACGCCCACGGCGATTTCCGGCGGCAGGTGCATCAGTTGGCAGAGCAGCCAGGCCATGCCGGGCATGATCACGAAGTGGGCGATCACACCGAGGGTGACGCGCCACGGGTGCCGGGCGACTTCGGCGAAGTCCTCGACCTTGAGCGTCAGGCCCATGCCGAACATCACCACGCCGAGCATGGGGACGATGGCGACGGTGAGCGGAGTGAAGAGTGAGGGGATGAAGAACGCCAGAATGGCGAAGAGCAGCACCCAGAGGGCGAAGGTGTTGCCCATGAAGCGGCTGAGCAGGATGAGAGCACGCATGGGCCGTCCTTCTTTTTATGTGGGCCTTATTGTCAGGACAGGCGCCGCGAGGACGCGGCGCCTGTCACGGCATCAGATGCCTTCAGGCATCGCTTCGCCACCGAGCGCTTCGATCAGCGCTGGAAGGAATTCGGCGAAGGTCAGCATCATCAGGGTGAAGCTGGCGTCGAGCTGGCCGAGGGCGTCTTCGCCGCCGTCCTGCTCCGCCTTCTCCTGCAGCATGTCTTCGAAGCGCAGGCGCTTGATCGCGACCTTGTCGTCGAGGACGAAGGACAGCTTGTCGGACCAGGCCAGGGACAGCTGGGTAACCAGCTTGCCGGCGGTCAGGTGCAGCTGGATTTCCTCGCTGGTCAGATCCTGGCGCTTGCAGCGCACCACGCCGCCGTCTTCGTGGGTGTCACGCAGCTCGCACTCGTCGAGGACGAAGAAGTCGCCGGCGGCTTCCTGGGTTTTCACCCATTCGGTCAGGGTGGCGGTCGGTGCGGTCTTCACGGTCAGCGGGCGCACCGGCAGCGAGCCCAGCGCTTCGCGCAGGGTGGACAGCAGGTCTTCGGCCTTCTTCGCGCTGGAGGTATCGACCAGGATCAGCCCCAGGCTCGGAGCGATGGCGGCGAAGGTCACGGAACGACGGATGAAGGCGCGTGGCAGCAGAGTCTGGACGATCTCGTCCTTGAGCTGGTCGCGTTCCTTCTTGTAGACCTTGCGCATCTGTGCGGCTTCGATCTCGTCGACCTTCTCCTTGAGCGCGTCACGTACCACGCTGCCGGGGAGGATGCGCTCTTCCTTGCGGGCACTGATCAGGAAGAATCCCTCGCTGGCGTGCACCAGCGGCGCGTCCGGGCCCTTGCCGAAGGGGGCGGAGAAACCATAGGTAGTCAGCTCCTGGCTGGCGCAGGAGCGCGCCGGTTTACTGGCCAGGGCCTTTTCCAGGGCATCGGCGTCGATCTGCAGATCCTGGGTGAGGCGATATACGAGCAGATTGCGGAACCACATGAGGGGCTAACTCCTGGACACAAAGGAGCCATTATTCCGTTCGGCGCGGTTCAGGCCAACCCCGTTTCGTCATTCCCCCTCTTCATCTAAGCCTTTGGAACATCTGAAAATTTTTTTCATCGAGGGGCTTGCCAGGTGCAAATGTCCTCCGTAGAATGCGCCCCACTTCGAGACGAAGGGTGATTAGCTCAGCCGGGAGAGCATCTGCCTTACAAGCAGAGGGTCGGCGGTTCGATCCCGTCATCACCCACCACTCGAGGTCCGACGCAGCGGTAGTTCAGTCGGTTAGAATACCGGCCTGTCACGCCGGGGGTCGCGGGTTCGAGTCCCGTCCGCTGCGCCACATTCTGAAAAGCCCTCAGGTAGCGATACCTGGGGGCTTTTTCTTTTCCTTCCTTTCCTTGTCTGCAAAAGCCTTTCCTGCGAAAGCGTCCCGTCAAAGTTGCCCGCTTCGATCACCGTGATTGCGTGCTGGCCGTCTGTCTTATCCTGTTAATTTTCTTATAAGTTTGCTGTGGGAACTTCTCTCTCGGCAGTGGTTCCTATTGCCCATAGCCACTGGCCACGAGCGCCTGATAAGCTCGCGGCTTCATTACTTAAGCCATGACGGCGCAAAGACAAGGATTCAGCATGAAACAACATCGGTTGGCGGCAGCGATCGCGCTGGTCGGCCTGGTTCTCGCGGGCTGCGACAAACAGGCCGCCGAAGTGGAACTCAAGACTCCTGCGCAGAAAGCTTCCTATGGCATCGGCCTGAACATGGGCAAGAGCCTCGCCCAGGAAGGCATGAATGACCTGGATTCGAAAGCCGTCGCCCTGGGTATCGAAGATGCCGTCGGCAAGCAGAAGCAGAAGCTGACCGACGAAGAGCTGACCGAAGCCTTCACTGCCCTGCAGAAGCGCACTGAAGAGCAGGTTGCCAAGAAGAACGCCGAGGCCCTGGAAGCCGGCAAGAAATTCCTCGAGGAAAACGGCAAGCGTGAGGGCGTGGTCACCACCAAGTCCGGCCTGCAGTACGAAGTCGTGAAGAAAGCCGACGGCGCACAGCCCAAGGCTACCGATGTCGTCACCGTTCACTACGAAGGCAAGCTGGTCGACGGTACTGTCTTCGACAGCTCCATCCAGCGTGGCAGCCCGATCGACCTGCCGGTCGGCGGCGTGATCCCGGGTTGGGTCGAGGCCCTGCAACTGATGCACGTCGGCGAGAAGATCAAGCTCTTCATCCCGAGCGAACTGGCCTACGGTGCCCAGAGCCCGAGCCCGACCATCCCGGCCAACTCGGTTCTGGTGTTCGACCTCGAACTGCTGGCCATCAAGGACCCGAATCAGCCTGACGCGGCTGAGGCTCCGGAAGCTTCGGCAGAGCAGCCCAAGAAGTAACTGAGTACCTTCGTACCAGTGGAAACGCCCCGTAACCTGCGGGGCGTTTTCGTTTGTGCGGGGAACGCTCTGGAACGGTGCGCTGACCGTCGGGTCTGAAGGGGAGTAACCTTCATTCCGGTGTTACCCTTATGCACATATTTGACGCAGTTGAAACAATCTCCTCCCCTTGACATTGCCGGGCCCTTCGCTTAGCCGCAACTGCATGATTTTTAACGCATTTGTAGGGGTGAACAAAAAATCGCCGATCTGTCTCCAGCCCTCGTGGCGCGGGCGTTTGGGCGACATCGAGGGTGTCTTTCAACAGAGTTATCCACAGGAAAGGTGGATAACCTGAACCTGCTCTGTACGAATCTTCCTATCGAGGTAAGTCGATGAAAAAGCCTCCGGGATTTGACCGTTTCCTCAAGCTCGCCAGCCGTTTCATCGCGGGTGGGCGAGTGCCTGCGTTGCTGTTCGCCGTCGCTCGCAAGAGTGGCCGAGTGAAGCTGGCCAGGACCGATCTGAAGCTGCTGCAGGAATTGCTGGTGGCCTGGGTGCGCGGCGACTACCGCGGCATCAGTTCCCAGGCGCTGGTTTCCGTGGTGGCGGCGCTGCTGTATTTCCTTTCTCCCGTGGACCTGGTGCCCGACTGGCTGCTGGGCGTCGGCTTCCTTGACGACCTGGCGGTGCTGGCCTGGGTGGTACGTCGCTGGCAATCGGAGATCGATGCCTTCAAGGTCTGGCGCGACGCGCAGGGCGTGGAAACCCGCGAAGCCCTGAAGCAACTGCCGCCGCCGGAAGCGATTCAGCGTCTCTGACGCAGCCGCGCGCTCTGCTCGCCGAGCAGGCGCTGGATGGAACCGTCGCTCACCATCGCCTGCAGCACGGCATCCAGTCGCTCGGCGGGCAGCGGCAGGGCAGGGCCGTACGAGCAATGGATCGAGTAGTGCTGCACGTTGTTACTGTGGATCGCCACGGGCAATTCGTGGTGCTGGGCAAGGAGAAACTCCAGCGGCCGGCGCATTTCGATCAATGCATCCAGGCGGCCGGCCTCGAGCATGTGCAGACGTGTATCCAGGTCGCGTACATCGGCGCGCTTCACCCGTCCTTCGGCGAAGGCCTGCATCAGCGGGGCGGGGTAGACGTAGCCCAGGCTGGTGCCGATGCGGATGTCGTGCAGCTGCGCGAGGTTCTCCACAGGCGGCGCATCCGCCCGCTGGGCCAGGGCATCTTCTTCCTCGAACAGGCTGGGAGACCAGTGCAGTTTCTCCGGCGCCTTCATCCACTGCGGATTGTTGATGCACAGCAGGTGGATCGCGCCCTGGGCGAGGGCGGGCTCGGCGCGCTTGTCCGGCGTTTCCACGAAGCGAATCTCGAGCCCCAGGCGCTGTCCGACGGCTTCCCCCAGATCGCGGATGAAGCCAGGTGCCAATTCATGGTCGATACTTTCCGCATAGGGCATGCCGTTGCTTGGCGAATAGCCCCAGCGCAGCTCTTCGGCGCCACACAGGGCGCTGGCCAGGCACAGGCAGAGTGGAATCAGGCGCTGCAAATCGTTCCCCCGATTTGTGGGCGTGACGGCGACCGCAGTATAGCCGGCACAGCCCGGCGCCAGGCTGTTAAGATGGCCGCCTGCAAGGAGTGTTGTCATGAACGTTCAAGTCATCATGCGTGACGGCGAAGCGGAGTACGCCGTGGTTCCCTGGGCTGAGTACCAGGCGCTGCTGGCGGCTGCCGGCCGCGGAGCTGCTCAGCTCGTCAAACCGGATGCGTCCCCGGTGTTCGACGAGAAGCCGGACTGGAAAGCCCTGCGGGAAGCCCGTGGCATCGCCATTGAAACGCTGGCGCGCTCGGTGGGCATCAGCCCGTCCTACCTGGCACTGATAGAGAACGGCGAGCGCGAGGCCAGCGACGCCATCCAGCATGGCCTGCGTCGTGCCCTGGGCACTGGGGAGTCTGCTTCTTGAGCGTGCAGATCAGTCGCAAGCATTGGGAAGGTCTGCTCGGCGAGCTGGAAGACGCCCGCCGCCAGCGCCACCTGCTCACCTACCGGGCGCTGATCGAGCGCCTGCAATTGCCGACCCCGGCCATGACCGTGCTGACCGCCGCGCTGGAACACCTGGCTGCGCTGGATGCCCGTGCGGGGCGGCCGATACGCAGCTCGCTGGTGATCAGCCAGGGCGCCAGCCGCCTGCCCAGAACCGGCTTCTTCGAGCATGTCGAACGCCTGGGCCGATTCTCCGGTGCGCCGGATGGTCCTGCTGCCGCCGGCTGGCATGCGGCGGAAGTGGTGCGCGTGTTCGAGTTCGAGTACCCCGAGGAGCTCTGACGTGGCGACGCCTCGCGAGCTGTTCTGGCGTCTGCGTGCACGGCTGAGCTATGCGGTGGCGCGGCGCCTGATGGGGTGGCCGTGGATGGTCCGCCAGCCGCGTTCCTGGGCCTGGATGCAGGGCCAGTTCGCACGCATGGCCGCGCTGGGGGATGTTGGCGCACAGAGCTTCTACGGCCACCTGCTGCTGTTCCGCGGACAGGGGTTTGGCGCCCGCGAGGAAGGCCTGCGCCTGTTGCGCCTGGCCGCCACTGCAGGCGACCACAAGGCGGCGTACCAGTTGGGCGTGCAATCCCTCAAGGGCGATACCCGCCATGCCGGCGATGCGCAGGAAGCGGCGCGCTACTGGGGGCAGGCCGCCGAAGCGGGGCATCCGCTGGCGGCCCGCAAGCTTGGCGAGTTGTACCGCAGTGGTGGCCCCGGTCTCGAACCCGATGTGGCCCAGGCCGAACGCTACGAGACGCGCGCCCGCCAGTTGGGGCTCTGAATCATTCTGCCGTGAGAATGTGCAGGCTGTAGCCGGGCATGTTCTTCGCATGGCGCTTGGCCTCCGAGGCCAGCCCGGCCAGTTGGCTGGCGTCCAGACGCTGACCGGCGCCACTCTTCACGTGCACCACGCCGATCGACAGGGATAGCAGCGGATACTCCTCGCGCCACCCCTGGCGGTTGTGTGCGACGAAGCAGCCCGCGTCCAGGTGCTCGCGGCTGTAGAAGCGCCGGCACTGGCCCTGGAAATCCTCCAGCAGGTGGTTGAGCCGCTCGCGCCAGTCCTGCGTCCCCAGCACCAGCATGAAATCGTCGCCGCCGATATGGCCGACGAAGTCCCGCGTCGGGTCCACGCGCTCGCCCAGGCACTGCGCCAGGCACAGCAGAACTTCATCGCCGCGGGCATAGCCGTAGAGGTCGTTGAAGGGCTTGAAGCTGTCGATGTCGACATAGCACACCACCGCTTCGCGCCCCTGTTGCAGCAGGCGTGACAGGCACTGCTGGATGGGAACATTGCCCGGTAGCAGCGTCAGTGGGTTGGCGTGTCGGGCCTGGCGGATCTTCAGTTCGGTGATCAGCTTGAGCACGTCGATCACCCGGCCCAACCCCAGGTAGCGACCGTTCAGGGTGATGATGAAGTCTTCCTCGATGCGTTGCCGCGCGCGGCTGGTGAGCAGCCGGCTGACCTGCTGCAGCGACTGGCTGCGTTCCACCGCGAGGAAGTCGTCGCTCATCAGCCGGCTGATCGGCTTGCGCGCATACAGCTCCGGCGCGAACGGCTTGAGCAGGGTGTCCGAGAGTGCATGGCGATGGACGATGCCGACCGGTTGATCGTGGCCGTCGAGCACCGCCAGGGAGTTGAGGTTGGCCTGGGCGCGAAAGGCCTCCAGCACGTCAGCGATGGGCGTGCTGTCGCGCACCGCCGGTTGTTCCAGCAGCAGGGGCTCGAGGTCCGCTTGATCTTCGGCCAGCAACGCGCCAGCACTGTCCACTTCCGGTAGCAGGGCACGAGCGTCGCGGGGCGGAGTTTCGTTGGGGCGGCCAAGCAGGTAGCCCTGTACCAGGTCCACGCCCATCTCGGAAAGCACGGCCAGCTCTTCGGGAATCTCGATGCCTTCGGCGATCACCTGGGCGCGGGAGGCGTGGGCCATCTTCAGGATCGAGCCGACGAACTCGCGCTTCACCGCATCCAGGTGGATGCCTTCGATGAAGTGACGGTCGATCTTCACGTAGTCGGGTCGAAGCTCGGACCACAGGCGCAGGCTGGAGTAGCCCGCCCCCAGGTCATCCAGGGCGATGGAAAAACCCATGGCGCGATAGTGGTGAAGTGCGGTGTCGAGGAGGGTGAAATCCTCGATGGGTGTCTGCTCGGTGAGTTCGATCACCACGTCACTGGGCGAGATGCCGAAAGTCTGCAGCAACTGCAGTGTGCGGCCGGGCTGGTGGGTTGGTTCCAGCAGGGATTCGGGCGACACGTTGAGGAACAGCTTGCCCTCGAGCTTGAGGTCGCGAAAGCGCGCGCAGGCCTTGCGCCGGCAGAGCAGCTCCAGTTGGCTCAGGCGACCGCTGCTGCGGGCGATGCTGAACAGCGGCAGGGGCGAGTGCAGAGGGCCGTTGGAAGGGCCGCGCGTAAGGGCTTCGTAGCCCACCAGGCGCCTTTCCGAAAGCGACAGGATGGGCTGGAACAGGCAGTGCAGGTCGCCGTGAGCGAGGATCTGGTCCAGCGCGCTCAACTGCTCGGTGACGGTCATGACGGTTCTCGGTGGCTGGAAATGCAAAGGGCCGGTTTCCCGGCCCTGTGCATTTCACGACAGTGTCATGACTGTTTGATGTCATCCGATCAGTGTTTGGCCACCTGGGAGTTCAGGTTCAGATAGTCGATCAGGATGTGCCCGGACTCGGTGAGGTAGGCGTCGTCCTGCGGTTTGGTCTTGTCCTCTTCCGGCAGGGCGTTCTCGTCTTCCTTCTTCAGCTCCTTGAGCGGTTCCTGGCCCTTGGATTTGCGCAGGGCGTTCTCCATGGCCAGCTGACGGTTCTCGATGCTGGTCTGCTGGGCGCGACGCTTGGCTTCATTGAGGCTGACGGTCTTCTCCTTCATCAACTCCTGGGCCAGGGCGAGGCGCTCGCGGGCGTAGACGAAGTCCGCGTTGTGCTCGGTGCGCGCGTCGTGGCGCGTGCGCAGCTGGTCGAGGAACGGCTTGAACGGATCGGCCTGGGCCTTCAGCACGGGCTTGATGGTGTCCCACGGCATCGAGTCGGGCAGGGCGCTTTCGCCGATTTCCTTGTCGTCGACGATGGACGGGTAGCCGATGTCGGGGATCACGCCCTGGTGCTGGGTGCTCTGGCCGGAGACGCGGTAGAACTTGGCCAGGGTCAACTTCAGCTCGCCATGGTTGAGCGGCTGAATGGTCTGCACGGTGCCCTTGCCGAAGGTCTGGCCGCCGACGATGAGCGCGCGGTGGTAGTCCTGCATGGCACCGGCGAAGATCTCCGAGGCCGAGGCGGACAGGCGGTTGACCAGCACGGTCATCGGGCCGGTGTAGAACGCCTTGCCCTCGTCATCGTTGAGCACGTCGACGCGGCCGTCGCTGTTGCGCACCAGCACGGTCGGGCCCTGATCGATGAACAGGCCGGTCAGTTCTGTGGCTTCCTGCAGGGAGCCGCCGCCGTTGTTGCGCAGGTCGATGACGATGCCGTCGACATTGTCCTTCTGCAGCTCGGCGATGAGCTTCTTCACGTCGCGGGTGGTGGACTTGTAGTCCGGGTCGCCGGCGCGATAGGCCTTGAAGTCGAGGTAGAACGCGGGCACGTCGATGATGCCCAGCTTGTAGTTCTTGCCTTCGTGGTCGATGGTGATTTCCGACTTCTTCGCCGCCTGGTCTTCCAGCTTCACCGCCTCGCGGGTGATGGTGACGATCTTGCTGGTCTGATCGTTCGGCGCGTTGGTGGACGGAATCACTTCCAGGCGGACCTGAGAGCCTTTCGGGCCACGGATCAGTTTGACCACTTCATCCAGACGCCAGCCGACCACGTCGACCATCTCGCCCTTGCCCTGGGCGACGCCGATGATCTTGTCGGAAGTGGCGATCTGCTTGCTCTTCTCGGCGGGGCCGGCCGGTACCAGGCGCACGACCTTGACGTAGTCGTTGTCGCTCTGCAGTACGGCGCCGATGCCTTCGAGCGAGAGGCTCATGTTGATGTCGAAGTTTTCCGCGCTGTCCGGCGACAGGTACTGCGTGTGCGGGTCATAAGTCTGCGCGAAGGCGTTGATGTAGGCCTGGAAGATGTCTTCGCTGCGGGTCTGCTCCAGGCGCATCAGCTGGTTCTTGTAGCGCTTGGTCAGCTGTTCCTGGATGGCCTTGTTGTCCTTGCCGGCGATCTTCAGGCGCAGGACTTCGTCCTTCACCTTCTTGCGCCACAGGTCGTCGAGCGCGGCGCTGTCTTTCGCCCAGGGCGATTTCTCGCGGTCGATCTCCAGCGATTCGTCGGTCTTGAAGTCCATCTTGTCGACGCCCTTGTTCAGGGTGGCCAGGGCGAAGTCCAGGCGCTCCTTCAGGCGGTCGAGGTGACGCTTGTAGATGGTGAAGCCGGGCTCCAGTTCGCCGCTCTTGAGGAAGTCGTCGAACTGGGTGCGCCAGGGCGCGAACTGGTCGATGTCGGCCTGGGTGAAGTACATTCGCGCCGGATCGAGCGTCTTCAGGTAGCTGTCATAGATCTTTGCCGAGCGCTCGTCGTTCAGCGGCGGCTTGTTGTAGTGATGGCGCTTTAGCAACTCAACGATGTTGAGGCTGGCGATCACTTGATCCCGGTCAGGCTGCAGGCCGTCCCATACATTCGGGCTGGTGGTTGCCGCGAACGAGGAAAAGGCTGTTGCGCCGAGGATGAACAACAGGGCGGTACGGGGCAAAAATCGCTTCATGCTGATTCGACTGATCGCGGAGTTATGACGCATATTAGGCCTTAATTGGCGGCGCCGGGTTCAATCGCAGGTGAATTCGGCGCGAAGAAAGGGCCCGACCTTTCGGATCGGGCCCTGCAGGATCACTATGGAGGCAGCGTGAACGCATTGCAAGGCATCGAAGGGCGAGTGGAGTGGGCCGAGCGCCCGAACCCGACTTGCGCGCAGGGACAGATCCGCATCCAGGTCGCCGCCGCGGGACTCAACCGCGCCGACCTGTTGCAGGTGGCCGGTCTCTACCCGCCGCCACCGGGGGCGAGCGACGTTATCGGCCTGGAGTGCGCCGGCGTGGTGACCGAAGTCGGTGCCGGCAGTACCTGGCAGGTGGGCGACCGCGTCTGCGCCCTGCTGGCTGGCGGCGGTATGGCCGAGGAAGTCGTGGTGGACCAGCGCCATGCGCTGCCGGTGCCTGCCGGCTTGAGCATGGCCGAGGCTGCTGCGCTGCCCGAGGTCTACGCTACCGCCTGGCTTAACCTGTTCATGCTTGGCGCTCTGCAACCCGGTGAAAAAGTCCTGCTGCACGCCGGCGCCAGCGGCGTCGGCTCGGCCGGCATCCAGCTGTGCAAGGCGTTCAACAGCCCATGCTGGGTCAGCGTTGGCTCCGCCGATCGACTGGCCTACTGCGAAAGCCTGGGCGCCGAAGGCGGCGCGCTGCGCGGCGAGAGCCTCGAATCGCTTCGGGATTTCGCGCCCTTCGATGTAATCCTCGATCCGGTGGGCGCCAACTACGCCAAGCTCGACCTGGAAATCCTCGGCCGTGACGGTCGCTGGGTGGTCATTGGCCTGATGGGCGGTCGCAAGGCCGAGCTGGACCTGGCGTTACTGCTGGGCAAGCGTATCCAGCTCATCGGCTCGACCCTGCGTTCGCGGGATGCGGACTTCAAGGCGCAGCTGATCGCTGAACTCGGACAGAAGGTCTGGCCGCTGTTCGAGTCCGGCCAAATCAGCGCTCAACTGGAGCGCACCTTCCCGGTCCGCGATGCGCAGAGCGCGTTCGATGCGCTGGCGAGCAACCAGGTGCAGGGCAAGGTGGTGGTAGTGATCGACGAGAGCCTGGGTTGAGTCGATTGCACTCATGAAAAGGGCCGCTGAAGCGGCCCTTTTTCTGCGCAAGAGGTCATTTCCAGTTCAGAACGTCCCAGCCCATCTTCTGTGCATGCTCCAGCAGGACCGGATCGGCATTCACCACGTGCGGGTTGCCCACCAGCTTGAGCAGTGGCAGGTCGTTGCGCGAGTCTGAGTAGAAGTGCGCCTGGGCCAGGGGGCTGTCGTCGCCCTCCAGCAGGTCGAGCAGGCGCAGCACCTTGCCTTCGCGGTAGGTGAGCACGCCAACGGTACGGCCGGTGTAGTGGCCGTTCACTACTTCCAGGTCGATGGCCAGCACTTCGTCGATGCCGATGCGTTCGGCAATGGGCTGGACCAGGTGCACGCCGGAGGCTGAGATCACCAGCGGGCGGTCGCCAGCTTCGCGGTGGCGGGCGAGGGTGGCACACGCGTCGCTATGGATCAGCGGCTCGATCACGTCCTCGACGAAGGCTTCCACATCGCGCTCGATTTCTTCCACGCTGCGCCCGGCCATCGGTTCCAGGGCGAAGGCCATGTAGTCCTCCATGGGCAGTTTGCCCTGCGCGTACAGCGCCATCAGTTCGGCGTCGCGCTTGAGGAACGACTCCGCGTCGACCCAGCCGAGATCGGCCATGCGCTTGCTCCACAGGCTCGCGCAGTCGCCGTCGATCAGGGTGTCGTCGAGGTCGAATATCACCAGGGCCATCAGGCCACCTCCCGTATGCTTTCAATGTCTACGTGCAGGCCGAGCGTGGTGCCGGCTGGGTACAGGCGCTCGGCGCTGCGGTTGAGGACGTCCACGGTCAGCTCGACGCCATTGGCGTCCACCCGGTAGCGGATCACGTTGCCCAGCAGGCTGTGGGAGAGTACCCGAACCGGAATGCCCTCGCTCGCTTCGGCGCTCAGGCGCAGGGATTCGGGGCGGATCGCCACCTGCTGGCGGAAGGGGCGGTCCAGGAGCCTGGTCGCCTGGGCCGCGTCGAGCAGGTTGTAGTTGCCGATGAAGCCGGCGGCGAAGGCGTTTTCCGGCGCCGTGTAGAGCGTCTCGGCGTCGCCGCTCTGGACGATGCGCCCGGCGTTCATCAGTACGATACGGTCGGACAGCGTCAGTGCTTCTTCCTGATCGTGGGTGACGAACACCGTGGTCAGTTTCAGCTCCTGCTGGATGCGCCGTATCTGCTCGCGCAGGTGCTTGCGGATGCGTGCGTCCAGCGCCGACAGCGGCTCGTCGAGCAGCAGCAGGCGTGGGCGGGTGACCAGCGAGCGGGCCAGGGCGACGCGCTGGCACTGGCCGCCGGAGAGCTGGTGCGGATAGCGTGTGGCGAGCGGGCCGAGTTCGACCATGTCCAGCACCTCGGCCACGCGCTGGGCGGATTCCGCTCCCGGCACCTTGTGCATGCGCAAACCGAAGCCGACGTTCTGCTCCACGGTCATGTTGGGGAACAGCGCGTAGCTCTGGAACACCATGGCGATGCCGCGTTTCTGCGGACTTTTCGGCACGATGTCCTCGCCGTCCAGCAGGATGCGTCCGCTGTCCACCGCGGTGAGGCCGGCGATGCAGCGCAGCAGGGTGGATTTGCCGCAGCCGCTGGGGCCGAGCAGGGTGACGAACTCGCCGCGCTCGGCGGCGAAGTCGATGTCCTGGAATACCGTGGTGCTGCCGTAGCTCTTGTTCAGTGTTTCGACGCTGAGGAAGCTCATGTCAGGTCTTGTCCTTGTTCAAACGATTTGCCGCCCAGGTGAGCAGCAGGACGAAGAGGAAGTAGGAGACCACCACTGCGCTGGTGTAGTGGCCGCTGCTGTTGCGCATGTTGTTGAGGAACACCTGCAGCGTCTCGTAGCGGGTGCCCACCAGCAGGTTGGCGAAGACGAACTCGCCGATGAGGAAGCTGAAGGACAGGAACAGCGCCACCATCAGGCCCTTGCGCAGGTTCGGCAGCACCACCAGCAGGGCGGCCTGCCAGGTGCTGGCGCCGAGCAGGTGGGCGGCGTCCATCAGGTCGTGCAGGTTGATCGCCTGCAGGTTGTTGCTGATCGCCCGGTACATGAAAGGCAGGGCGATGGTGAAGTAGCAGCCGATCAGGATCCACGGCGTGCCGACGATGGGTACCGGGCCCGAGGCGTAGAGCTGAAGCAGGCCGACCGACGAGACCACCGGCGGCACCGCGAAGGGCAGCAGGATCAGCACGTTCATCAGCGCGTCCAGGCGCGGGAAGTAGTAGTGGATGACGAACATCAGCGGCAGCACCAGCGCCACGCTCAGGATCAGCGCGCCGAAGCACACCAGCAGCGACTGGCCGAAGGCGACGAGGAAACGCGGGTCGCTCCACAGGGTCAGGAACCACTTCAGGGTCAGCCCGTCGGGCAGCACGCTGGCGCTCCAGGAGGTGGCCAGCGAATAGAGCAGGGTGGCGGCCAGCGGCACCAGCAGGATCAGGAACAGCGCGTAGACCACCACGCGGTGGTAGAGCGCGTTAGCGTTTCTCGACATGGTAGCTCCGGCGCAGCAGCCACTGGTGGGCCAGGGTAATGATGCTCATCAGGCCGACCAGCACCATCGCCAGAGCACTGGCCATGTTCGGGTCGAGGAACACGTCGCCCGAGACCAGCCCGGCGATGCGGATCGGCACCACGTTGAAGTTGCCGGTGGTCAGCGAGTAGACGGTGGCGTAGGCGCCCAGCGCGTTGGCCAGCAGGATGACGAAGGTGCCCAGCAGCGCAGGGGTCAGCACCGGGATGCCGATGTGCCGCCAGAACGCCCACTGGCTGGCGCCCAGCAGCGCGGCGGATTCGCGCCAGTCCTCGCGCAGGGCGTCGAAGGCCGGGTAGAGCAGCATCACGCCCAGGGGAATCTGGAAGTAGGTGTAGAGGATGATCAGGCCGGTCTTCGAATAGAGGTTGAAGTCCTCGATGATCCCCGCCTGTTTCAGCAGCAGGGTGATGGCGCCGTTGAAGCCGAGGATGATGATGAAGGCGAAGGCCAGCGGCACCCCGGCGAAGTTGCTGGTCATGTTGGCGAAGGCCATCACGAAGTCGCGCAGCTTGCTGTCCACCTGGCGCAGCGAGTAGCTGCCGAGGATGGCGATGAACAGTCCGATCAGGCTCGACCACAGCGAGATTTCCAGGCTGTAGCGGATCGCCTGGAGGTAGAAGGGCGAGCCGAAGATCTCGCTGAAATTGCCCAGGCCCCAGCCGTCGCCGGTGCGCACGCTGTTGATCATCACCCACAGCAGCGGCGCGAGCTGGAAGGCGAAGAAGAACAGTGCGAAAGGCAGCAGGCAGAGCAGGGCGAAGCGTTTTCCGGTGTTCGATCTCATGCCTTGAGCAGCTCCCGGCAGACCGGTTTGTCGTGGGGCGCGCCGAGGATCTCGCACAGCGTGCCGCAGAGTTCGACCTGGCGCGGGCGGGCCTGGTCATCGAGGCTGAATGCCTCGCCGAAGACGAACAGCGGCACTTCGCGCTCCTCGGGGAGGATGCCGCCGTGGCTGCGGTCGTCGTTCATGCCGTGGTCGGCGGTGACCATCACCTGGTAGCCGGCGGCCAGCCACTGGTGCAGGTATTCGGAGAGGATGATGTCGGCGTGCCGCGCGCTGTTGCGGTACTGCGGCGTGCCGAGGCCGTGCTTGTGGCCGGTGTCGTCGATGTTCATCGGGTGCACCAGCAGGCAGTTCGGCGCGTGCCGGCGGCGCAGCGACTCGGCGTCGGTGAACAGGTGCGAGTCGGGGTAGTGGTCGGTCCAGTAGAAGTGCCCGTGCTGGATCGGCAGGGATTCATCGTCGGTATGCCGGTCGCGCGCCGGGTCGAAGGGCGTGCGGTTGTACAGCTCGCTGACCCAGTGATAGGCCGCTGCGGCGGTCGTCAGGCCGGCGGCGCGGGCGTAGTGGAACAGGCTGCGCTGGTTGGACCGGCGCGACACATCGTTGTGCAGGATGCCGCTGTCGATGGGGCGCACACCGGTAAGGATGCATTCATAGAGCGGGCGCGACAGCGACGGCAGCTCGCATTCGAGCCGGTACAGCTGGCCGCGGCCGGCATTGCACAGCGCTTGCAGGTGGCCCATGCAGTCGTGGGCGACGCTGTAGTTGAGGCCGTCGAGGACGACCAGGATGACGTCGTGGCGCATGGGCGGGGCCTTCGGCGAAACGCGGCCGCCCCGGCGTGAACCGAGGCGGCTGGGCGTCATTGCATGTTGATGATGACGTTCTCTTGCCACATCCGCGGCAGACGCTTGGAGGTCTCTTCCCAGGCCTTGGGATCCTTGATCGGCTGGGCCTTGGCGTACTGCTCGTTGGGCAGCAGCTTGGCTTGTACGTCGGCCGGCAGGGTCAGGTGCTCGGCACGGATCGGCCGGGCGTTGCCCTTGGCCAGATTGATCTGCCCGGCGTCGCTGAAGATGTATTCGCGGGCCAGCTTGGCGGCGTTCGGGTTCTTCGCGTACTTGTTGATGATGGTGGTGTAGCCGGAGATCACCGAGCCGTCGGAGGGGATCAGCACCTCGAAGCGCGACGGGTCGATCTGGTCGCGGTAGCTCAAGCCGTTGAAGTCCCAGACGATGCCGACTTCCACTTCACCCTTCTCCAGGGTGTTGATCACCGGGTTGGTCAGCGACAGGCGGCCCTGTTTGGCGAGCTGGGCGAAGAACTCCAGGCCAGGCTTGATGTTCTTCTCGTCGCCGCCATTGGCGATGCTGGCGGCCAGTACGCCGTTGACGGCCTGGGCAGCGGCGCTGACGTCACCGATGGTGACCTTGTACTTGCCCTTGAGCAGGTCGGCCCAACTGTGCGGGACCTCCTTGACCAACTGCTTGTTGACGATGAAGGCGATGGTGCCGGTGTAGGCGAGCGCCCAGTGGCCGTCCTTGTCCTTGGCCCATTCCGGGACCTGGTCCCAGGTGCTGGCCTTGTAGGGCTGGCTGACGTCCATCTGCATGGCGATAGGGCCGAAGGCGGCGCCGACGTCGCCGATGTCGGCGCTGGCGTTTTCCTTCTCGGCCTTGAACTTCGCCAGCTCCTGGGCCGAGCTCATGTCGGTGTCCATGTGCTTCAAGCCGTACTTGCTTTCCAGGTCCTTCCAGGTGTCCTTCCAGTTCGCCCAGCTGTCGGGCATGCCCACGCTGTTGACCTGGCCTTCCTTGCGGGCGGCGGCTTCCAGCGATTGCAGATCGGCGTTGGCCGCCATGGCGAGGCCGCTGCCCAAGGCAATGGCCGATCCCAGCAGTGAAGCAAGCAAGCGTTTCATTCGGTGCTCCTTCGGTTTGAGTGATTTCAAGCGTGGTCTAGATCAGCAAGACGCAGGCCAATCTAAGCGGCGTGGATGACAGTTTGATGTAGGCACCCGGCGCGCCAGCCCGGCCCTGCGCGGCCAGTGGGTCGTCGGGGAAAAGCGTAGACCATGGCCAACGCCTTGATCCGCCTGGTCTACGCTGGTGTCGTTAACTGGCATGGGCGCTGCTTGCAAAGGCACTGTCACGGGACGGTCATCGGGCTTTCCTAGGATGACGACACCCCGGCGGGGGTAAGAAATGCCCTGTTCTGGGGCTGGACTAGTCCAAAAGAGGGAATCGAATGCGCGATTCGGCGCTACCCACAGTCACGGCGATCTGCCGCGCGCTCATCGAACAGATCGACAGCGGCCTGCTCAGCGCTGGCGGCAAGCTGCCGGCCGAGCGCAAGCTGAGCGAGTTGTTCGACACCACGCGGATCACCCTGCGCGAGGCGCTGGGGCAACTGGAGGCTCAGGGGCTGATCTACCGCGAGGAGCGTCGCGGCTGGTTCGTCTCGCCGCCGCGCCTGCTTTACAACCCGCTGGTGCGCAGCCACTACCACGCCATGGTGGAAGGCCAGGGCCGGGTGCCGGCGACCGAGGTGCTGTCGGCCCGGCAGGTGCCCGCCAGTGCGGCGATCTGCGAGCTGTTGGAGCTGCCGGCGCTATCGAGCGTCTACCAGATTCGCCGGCTGCGCCGGGTAGATGGCCGCCTGGTGCTGTACGTCGAGCATTACCTCAATCCAGCGTATTTCCCCGGCATCCTCGACAGCGACCTGACCTGTTCACTCACCGAGCTGTACGCCAGCCGCTATGACATCCGCTACGGCCGCGTGCGCTTCGACATGGTGCCCACCGCCCTGCACGGTGAGGCGGCCAGCGTGCTGCGTGTCGCCGAGGGCAGCCCGGCGCTGCGCATCACCCGTATCAATGGCGACCAGCATGGGCGCATCATCGATTGCGACCTGGAATTCTGGCGGCACGATGCCATCCACGTGAGTGTGGAAGTGCCGGATTGATCTTTGAGTTGCGGTCGAGCCTGCAGGAGCGAGTTTGCCCGCGAACAACTGGTTTCCGCCGCGGGGCGTGCAGACGACTCCGAAACTGCGTGGTTCGCGAGCAAGCTCGCTCCTACAGGATCAAAGGTCGATTCAGCGGTCCGGATTCCACTCCGGATAGGCCGGAATCCCATCCTGCGCCAGCCACGGGCGGTCGTGGGACACCCAGATATGCCGCGCCGGCCGGGTGCCTGGATCCTCGTCCAGGCTGGCTACCCGCACGATGACGTGAGGCTGGCCGGCGCGCTCGGCGATCAGTTGCGTGCCGCAGCGCGGGCAGAACTTGCGCAGCTTGCCGGGCGAGGATTCATAGGCTGCCAGCTTGTCCGCACCACGGGTCCAGCGGAAGTGTTCGCGCATGACCCCTGCCGTGCTGGCGAAGGCCGCAGCGTGCGCCTTCTGGCAGGTCCGGCAGTGGCAATGGCCGATAGGCATGTCCAGGCCGTCGATCTCGTAGGCGATATCGCCGCACAGGCAGCTTCCGTTGAAGGACATGGCTGGCTCTCCTCTAAGACTCTCCATACAAAAACGCCCGGCAGGCGCCGGGCGTTCGGGTCAGGGCAGGTCGGCGCTGTCGTAGAAGGCGCTGAGAACCTTGGCCAGGTAGTGCAGGTCCTGGCTGCCGGCCAGTTCGCGGATGGAGTGCATGGCGAAGGTCGGCAGGCCGATGTCGACGGTGCGTACGCCGATCTGGCTGGCGGTGATCGGGCCGATGGTGGAGCCGCAACCCATGTCGCTGCGGGTCACGAAGCTCTGCACCGGCACTTCGTTTTCCAGGCACAGGTGGCGGAAGAAGCCGGCCGTCTCGCTGTTGGTGGCGTAACGCTGGTTGCTGTTGATCTTGATCACCGGACCGCCGTTGAGCTTCGGGCCGTGGTTGCCGTCGTGCTTATCGGCGTAGTTCGGGTGTACGCCGTGGGCGTTGTCGGCGGAGACCAGCAGCGAGCGCTGCACGGTGCGGGTGAAGGCATCGCCCTCGGGCAGCAGGCGGCGCAGCACCTGCTCGAGGAACGGACCATCGGCGCCGCAGGCGGAGCAGGAGCCGACTTCCTCGTGGTCGGTGCAGACCAGCACGCCGCTCTGCTCGTCGCTGCTGCCCAGCAGCGCCTGCAGGCCGGCGTAGCAGGACAGCAGGTTGTCCAGGCGGGCACCGGCGATGAACGCCTGGTCGAGGCCGATCACGGCGGCGCGCTGGGTATCGTAGAAGCTCAGCTCGTAGTCAAGGATGGCGTCGGCGGTGATGCCGTGCTCCAGCTGCAACTGCTCGCCGAGCAGGTCGCGGAAGTCGCGGGTCTCGCCGGCGGCGACCTGGGCGAGGATCGGCGGCAGCTCGGTCTGCGCATTGATCGCCCAGCCCAGGTTGGCTTCGCGGTTGAGGTGGATCGCCAGGTTGGGGATCACCGCAATGGGCGCCCTGAAGTCGATCAGCTTGCTTTCCACCTTGCCCGCCAGGCGGAAGGTGACGCGGCCGGCCAGGGACAGGTCGCGGTCGAACCAGGGCGCAAACAGCGCGCCGCCGTAGACCTCGACGCCCAGCTGCCAGTAGCCGTTGCGCACCAGTTCGGGGTTCGGCTTGACGCGCAGGCACGGGCTGTCGGTGTGGGCGCCGACCAGGCGCAGGCCGTTTTCCAGCAGCGGCACTGTGCCGAGCTTGAAGGCGATCAGCGAGGAGTCGTTGCGGGTGACGTAATAGCGGCCACCGGCTTCGGTGCGCCAGGCCTCGCGCTCGTCCAGGCGCTGATAGCCGGCCTCTTCAAGGCGGAGGGCGAGGGCCTGGGTGGCGTGGAAGGGGGTGGGGGAGGCCGCGAGGAAATCGATCAGGCCCTGGTTGAGTTCTGCACGCATGGGTAACTCCGGACAGCGAATGGCCGGAAGTTTAACGTAAATGGGCAAATCTGCGGCCAGGGGAGGACCTTGTAAAACAATCAGAACGGCGCGGGCGATTCGAAGCGCAGGCGTTCGCCGGTCTGCGGATGGGTCAGGGCCAGCATGCTGGCGTGCAGGCAGAGGCGGTCGCGCAGGGCCAGGGCTTCGCCCTCGGCATACAGGCGGTCACCGAGCAGCGGGTGGCCGATGCTGAGCATGTGCACACGCAACTGGTGCGAGCGCCCGGTGATTGGCGTCAGCTCCACGCGGCTCCAGTTGCCGTGGCGCTCCATGACCCGCCAGAAGGTCAGCGCATGACGGCCCTGTTCGAAGTCCACCACGTGGCGCGGCTTGGTTGGCGGGTCGTAGCGCAGCGGTGCCTCGATGCGGCCACTGTCCGGTTCCGGCTCTCCCCAGCAGAGGGCGGTGTAGGCCTTTTCGGTTTCGCGGTCGTGGAACTGGCGGGACAGCTCGCGGTGGCTGTCGGCATCGCGGGCCAGCACGATCAGCCCGGAGGTCTCCCAGTCCAACCGGTGGACGATGCGCGCTTCCGGGTAGCCGTTCTCCTGCAGACGGGTGATCAGGCAGTCCTTGTTGTCGTCCGCGCGGCCGGGCACGGAGAGCAGCAGGGTGGGCTTGTTCACCACCAGCAGGGCGGCGTCCTCATGGACGAATTCGATCTGGGAAAGCGGCATGGAAGCTCTTGCGCGAATAAGAATGACGAAAACGACTGCGGCGGCCGAAGCCGCCGCAGGTCCACCACAACCGGATCAACGCTCCGGCAGGGTGATGTTGAGTTCCAGGATCGAACAGCTGCCCTGGTTGGCCAGCTCGACCTGGACTTGTTCCTGATCGATGGGCACATATTTGCGGATCACTTCCAGCAGGTCTTTCTGCAGCTGCGGAAGGTAGTCCGGTTGCGAACGGTTGCCGCGCTCATGGGCGACGATGATCTGGAGTCTTTCTTTCGCGATGGATGCGCTGGATTGCGACTTCCGGCTGCGGAAGAAATCTAAAAGGCTCATTCACGTCCTCCGAACAGTCGTTGCAGGAATCCTTTCTTCTGCACGTCGAGGAAACGGTGGGGCATTTCTTTGCCCAGCAGTCGCTCGACGGCGTCGCTGTACGCCTGGCCGGCATCGCTTTCTTCGTCGAGGATGACCGGTACGCCCTGGTTGGATGCCTTGAGCACCGCCTGGGATTCCGGGATCACGCCGAGCAGACGGATGGCCAGGATTTCCTCGACGTCTTCGACGCCGAGCATTTCGCCCTTGGTGACGCGCTCGGGGTTGTAGCGGGTCAGCAGCAGGTGTTCCTTGATCGGGTCCTCGCCTTTCTCGGCGCGGGCGGACTTGCTGGCCAGCAGGCCCAGCATGCGGTCGGAGTCGCGGACCGAGGAGACTTCCGGGTTGGTCACGACGATCGCCTCGTCGGCGTAGTACATGGCCAGGTGGGCACCTTTCTCGATGCCAGCCGGGGAGTCGCAGATGACGTAGTCGAAGGATTGCTTGAGCTCTTCGATGACCTTGCCGACGCCTTCCTGGGTGAGGGCGTCCTTGTCGCGGGTCTGGCTGGCGGCCAGCACGTACAGGTTTTCGAGGCGCTTGTCCTTGATCAGGGCCTGGGTGAGGGTCGCTTCGCCGTTGATGACGTTGACGAAGTCGTACACCACGCGGCGTTCGCAGCCCATGATCAGGTCGAGGTTACGCAGGCCCACGTCGAAGTCGACGATGACGGTCTTGTGGCCGCGCAGGGCCAGGCCGGTGCCGATGGCTGCGCTGGTGGTGGTTTTACCGACGCCACCTTTACCGGAAGTGACTACGAGGATCTTGGCCAAGGTGATTCACCCCAAAGAAAAAACGAAGAATTCTGGTCCCTGAAAGTCGCGGCAGTATCCGTTAAAGGCGGGTGATGTTCAACACGTCACCCGACAGGCTGACGTGCACTGCCTGCCCCCATTGCGGACTGCGTCGAAGGTCTTCGGCGACCTTGTAATTACCAGCGATGGAAACGAGTTCCGCGGCCAGCTGCTGGCAGAAAATGCGGGCACTGGTATCGCCCTTGACGCCGGCCAGGGCGCGTCCGCGCATCGGACCGTACACATGGATGTTTCCGTCGGCGAGAAGTTCCGCGCCCGGGCTGACGGGGGCGAGCACGATCAGGTCGCCGCCGGCGGCGTAGATCTGCACGCCACCGCGTACCGGAGTGGTGACCAGCTTGGTCGGACGGACGACCGGTGCCGGCGGCTCGGCAGGTTTTTCCGCAGCAGCTTCCTGGGTCGGCGCCTGGGCCTCGGCTGCGGGCTGCGCGGCTGCAATGGGCTCGCCGGGTGCGGCGGGTTTCTCGGCCTGGGTGCCAGCGCCGGCGGCCTGCTCGACCACCTTCTCCGAGAGTTTTTCGCCGCGCGGGCGACGTACCGGCGCGGCGCCGGTCACCTGCGGGACGGCGTCCTTGGGTTCGACCGGGCGCTCGCGGGAGGAGCCCGACGGCGGCAGCACGGGGATGTCGAACATGGTGGCCAGGCGGATGTCTTCCTCGCGGCTGGCGCGAATGGCCAGGGTGCGCAGGCCGTGGCGGCGGCAGATGTCCAGCACGCCCTGCAGGTCGAGCTGGCCTTCGCCGTCGGGGAGCTTGTCCAGCGCCAGCACCAGCGGGGTGTCGCGGAAGAAGTTGGGGGCCTGGGCGACCTTGTCGGCGAGCTGGCGGTCCAGGCGCGGCAGGTCATTGTGGGCCAGTTCCAGAACGGTGACGGCCAGCATGCTGCCCTTGAGCTGGAATACGGGATCGTGGTCGAGAAGGTCGGCTTGGCTCATGGTCAGGCTGCATCACTAAATGGTGTGGACTTATAACGGAGCGCCCCGGCAGCCGCAAGCGTGGCGGAGGGCCAGGGCGTGAAGGCGGGCGCGGTGTGCATCGGCAAGGTAGAATGTCGGGCTTTGACCTAGCCGGAAAGTTCCATGGACCGCCCCACCTTTCGCCGTGAGTTTCTCCATCCCCGCCACTGGCCGCTCTGGCTCGGCCTCGGCGTGCTGTGGCTGGTGGTGCAGTTGCCGTACCCGGCGTTGCTGGCCCTGGGGCGTGCGCTGGGGGCGCTGATGTACCGCGTGGTGGGCAGCCGCCGGGCAATCGCTGCACGGAACCTGGAATTGTGCTTCCCGGAACTCTCCGCCGCCGAGCGCAAGCGCTTGCTCAAGGAAAACTTCGCTTCCACCGGCATCGCCTTCTTCGAAATGGCCATGAGTTGGTGGTGGCCCAAGGCCCGACTGGCCAAGCTCGCCCACATCGAAGGCATCGAGCACCTGAAGAAGGCCGAGGCCGAAGGCAAGGGCGTGATCCTCATGGCCATGCACTTCACCACCCTGGAGATCGGCGCGGCGCTGCTGGGTCAGGTGCAGACCATCGACGGCATGTACCGCGAGCACGACAACCCGGTGTTCGACTTCGTCCAGCGTACCGGCCGCGAACGGCATAACGCCGACGCTACCGCCATCGAGCGCGAGGACGTGCGCGCCATGCTCAAGGTGCTGCGCGCCGGCCGCGCCATCTGGTACGCGCCGGACCAGGATTACGGCGCCAAGCAGAGCCTGTTCGTGCCGTTGTTCGGCATCCAGGCCGCCACCGTCACTGCCACCACCAAGTTCGCCCGCCTGGGCCGCGCGCTGGTGCTGCCCTTCACCCAGTCGCGCCTGGCCGACGGCTCGGGCTACCGCCTGACCATCCATCCGCCGCTGGAAGACTTCCCCGGCGAGAGCGAAGAGGCCGACTGCCTGCGCATCAACCAGTGGGTGGAACGCGAGATTCGCCGCCAGCCCGAGCAGTACCTCTGGGCGCATCGGCGCTTCAAGAGCCGCCCTGAGGGCGAGCCGAAGCTCTACGACAAGAAGTAGGCCGGGGGCTACGCTGGTAACGACGCGACAAGGACTTCAGCTGTGACCGACTCCGCCACTGCACCGACTTCCCCGGCCGTCACCGGCCTCATTCTTTCCGGCGGCGGTGCGCGGGCGGCTTACCAGGTCGGCGTGCTGTCCGCCATCGCCGAGCTGCTGCCCGAGGGGGCGGAGAATCCTTTCCCGGTGATCGTCGGCACTTCAGCCGGCGCCATCAATGCCGTCGGTCTCGCCTGCGGTGCGCTGTCCTTCACCGGCGCGGTGCAGCGCCTGACCAAGGTCTGGAAGGGCTTTCGCACCGGGCAGGTCTACCGTTCCGACTGGCCGGGCGTGTTCAGCCAGGCCTTCAAGTTCCTCGGCCACAGTCTGCTCGGGCTGGGCAAGCGCGAGCCGGTGGCGCTGCTGGACAGCACGCCGTTGCGCTATCTCCTGGAACGTGAACTGGACCTGTCCGGCATCGCCGCGGCCGTGCGCCGCCGCAACCTGCGCGCGGTGGCAGTCACCGCGTTCGGCTACGAATCGGGGCAGGCGGTGACTTTCTACCAGGGCCGCGCCACCATCGATCCCTGGCTGCGCCACCGGCGTATCGGCGTGCCGACGCGCCTGCAGATCGAGCATTTGCTGGCCAGCTCGGCGATTCCGTTGCTGTTCCGCCCGGTGAAGATTCTCCGCGAGTTCTTCGGCGATGGTGCGGTGCGGCAGCAGGCTCCGATCAGCCCGGCGCTGCACCTGGGCGCCAACCGCGTTCTGGTGATTGGTGTGAGCGGCAATCCCACCGTCGGCAGTGCCAACGAGTCCGTGGCGAACTACCGTACCGGCCAGCCGCCGAGCCTGGCGCAGGTGGGTATCCATCTCCTCAACAGCACCTTCATCGACAACCTGGAAGGCGATATCGAGTTGCTGCACCGCATCAACTTCCTCAGTTCACTGGTGCCCGAAGAGGCGCGCCGCTCGACGCTGGGGTTGGCTCCCGTGGATGTGCTGCTGATTTCGCCAAGCCGGCCGCTGGACGAGATCGCCGCGCAATACCGGCATGAGTTGCCGCGAGCGTTGCGCCTGTTCCTGCGCGGGCCGGGGGCGACCAGGGCGAGCGGCGCGGGTGTGCTCAGCTACCTGCTGTTCGAGCCGGGCTACTGCAATGCGCTGATCGATCTGGGGTACCGCGATGCCATGGAAAAGCGCGCGGAGATCGCGCGCTTTCTGGGGATGGAGGAATGGTCGCTTTAGGCACCCATCCTACGAAAGCTCATCGGGCTTCAGTCAGACCGCGAACACGCCATCGCGATAGTCGCGCAGGGCCTGCTCGATTTCCTCGCGGCTGTTCATCACGAACGGGCCGTACTGCACGATGGGTTCATTGAGCGGCTTGCCGGCCAGGAGCAGGACGCGCGCGCCCTGGTCGCTGGACAGCTGGATCTCGTCGCCCTGGCCCAGGCGCACCAGGCGGTTGGTGGCGACGGTCTCGTTGCCGCGCTCGCCCGGCACCTGCAGCGAACCCTCATAGACGTACAGCATCACCCGATGGCCCGCCGGAATCTGCGGAGCCACCGAAGTGCCCGCCGGCAGGACCAGATCGTAATAGTGCGGTTCGGTGCCCGGACGCTGCACCGCGCCATCGACGGCGGTCTCGCCATCGTCGAAGCGCCCGGCGATCACGGTCACGCCCACACCTTGCCCGGTGGTCACGCGCGGCACGTCTTCCGGCTCGATATCGCGGTAGCCGGCCGGGGACAGCTTGTCCTTCGCCGGCAGGTTCAGCCACAGCTGGAAGCCACGCATGGCGCCTTCCACCTGTTCGGGCATCTCGCTGTGGATGATGCCGTGGGCCGCCGTCATCCACTGCACGCCGCCGGGCTTGAGCAGGCCGGTATTGCCCAGGTGGTCTTCGTGGCGCATGCGCCCTTCGAGCATGTAGGTGACGGTCTCGAAGCCGCGGTGCGGGTGCGAAGGGAAGCCGGCGATGTAGTCGTCGGGGTTCTGCGTGTCGAACTGGTCGAGCATCAGGAACGGATCGAAGCGTTCGATGCCCGCGCCGCCAATGACGCGGGTCAGGCGCACGCCGGCGCCGTCGGAGGCCGGGTGGCCGATGTGCTGGTCGATCACGGTACGTAAGCGGGTCATGGGGACCTCCTTGATCTGTGAATGGAGATCATCCTAGTCCCAAATGGTGGATCAATGGTTACGAGTTTTTCAGCTTACCAATCGATAAAATAGATGTATCAATGGAAAGAAAACCGCCGCCCAAGGGCGACGGTTCCGATTCACTCCTGGATCTGCAGGCGCCGGGCTTCGGTATAGAAGTAGCGCAGCTTCTCGTACTCGAAGGGCGTGTTCATCTGCCCGTAGCGGAAGCCGTTGCTGTAGCGCTTGTCGATGATCTCCAGCACCGGCAGTTCCCAGTACTCGCGGCTGAGCTCGGAGTAGTTCAGGTAGTTCACTTCGCGGGCGGCGACGAAGTCGGTGACCAGCCCGCCGGTGTCGCGCAGGTTGGACGGGCCGAGGATCGGCAGCATCAGATAGGGGCCATCGGGGACGCCCCAGTAGCCCAGGGTCTGGCCGAAGTCCTCGCTGAGCCTGGGCAGGCCCATGGCGGTGGCCGGGTCCCACAGGCCGCCGATGCCGAAGATGGTGTTGAACAGCAGCCGCGCGGTGCTGTTCGCCGCGCGCTGGGGCTTGAGCTGGGCAACGCTGTTGAGCAGCGTCGGCACTTCGCCCAGGTTGCTGAAGAAGTTGCTCACGCCAGTACGCACGAAGTGCGGGGTGACGTACTCGTAGCCGTGCACCACGGGCAGGAAGACCCACTCGTCGAAGCGGTAGTTGAAGTGATAGACCCGGCGGTTCCACGACTCCCAGGGGTCGTAGACGTTGAGGGCGTCGAAGGTGGCGCGCTCGAACTCGCGCTGGTCCAGGCCGGGGTTGAACTTCAGCGCGTCGAGCGGGTGCTTGAAGCCGTCGTCGTCCGGCGCCATGTCGAACTTGGTGGTGATGGGCGTCTGTACCGGTTGCGCGGACTCGGCCTGGGCGACGCCGCAGGCCAGCAGCAGGGCAAGAGTCCAGGAATGGCGGAGTGGCATGGAGTCAGTTTCCTGTCTGCGCGGTGGCCAGGCCGTCGGCCGGGGCACCCTGTCCCTTGAAGAAGCCCAGCATGTCCTGGGCGTTCACGCGGTAATTGAGGTTGCCGCAGTGGCCGCCGCGGGGGTAGAGCGTCAGGCGATCGCCAAAGGTGCGGCGCAGGAAGCCGATATCGCCCGGGCCGAGGATGACGTCGTCGGCGTTGTGCATGACGGCGATCTTCGGGCTCTGCTTCAGGTAGTCCTGGACGCCATACAGGCTGACCTGGTCGATCAGCTGCGGGAGGCTGCCGCCGTCGTACTTGGCGCGCCAGAGCGGCATCAACTGGTCGGTCATGTAGCACTCGAAGTCGCATTGCATGGCGCGCTTGAAGAACGGCGTCAGGCTGGTGCCTTCGGTGATCGGGTACTTGGGCGGGGTGATCAGGCCGCGGCGGTTGATCAGGTCGGAGGTGAAGGCGATGTCGGCGGAGGAGAAGCGGAATACCGCGCCGATCAGCATGGCCATTTCTTCATTGGAGAGGTGTTGCTTGGACTGCTGCAGGTCGAAGAGGAAGGCGTCGTTGAGGTCGACATAGCCCTTCTGGTTGAAGTAACGGGTCAGCTTGGCCAGGATCACCTGGTAGAAGGTGTTGGTGTCGTTGATGCCCTTGACCTGGGTCTGCACCAGCTTGTCGAGGTTGCTGACCGAGGTGTAGAGGTTCACCGGCGGGTTGAGCAGCAACACACGCTTGAAGTTGAAGCTGCGGCGGGTTTCGTCGAGCTTGCTGACGAAGGCTGCGTGCAGCGCGCCCAGGCTGTAGCCGGTCAGGTAGTAGTCGCTGACAGGCAGCTCCGGATGCTGCGCGCGCACCGCCTGCATGACTCTGTACAGGTCGTCGGCATCGTCGGGCGTGTAGCCCGGAGTGGCGACGTGGGAAGCGCCAACCATGAAGTCCCAGCTGGTGGGCGAGGACAGTTGCACCACGTGGTAGCCGGCGCCGTAGAAGAGGCGCTTGAGGTACTCCGGCGTCGTGCTGGCGTAGTTGGCGCCGGTGCCGGCAATGATGAATACCAGCGGCGCCTTGTGGTTCTGCCAGGCCAGGCGATAGTGGAGCTTTTTCACTGGCCAGAAGTTGCTCGGCAGCTCGTACTCGCGCTCCGGGCGCAGCTTGAGCGCGTAGTCCGACTGGCGGATATCGTCGTCCGCCGGCAGTTGCGGGCGCAGCTCCGGCGGGGTGGTGGCAATGGTCGCCTCGAACGGGTTGATCAATGGGTAGCCGTAGCTGGCCTGATCCACGTCGCGGGCCGATGCCGGGCCGGCGAGCCCCAGTGCGAGGCAGCCTATCAGGGCCGCCGCGCGGTAAAGAAATGTCATCGTATGAAGTCCTTTCAGGAGAGGCCAACTCTAGGGTGACCGCCGAATAAGACCAGCGCATTTCCGACAAGTGCGATTGGCGTTCAGCCCTTGCGTGCCAGGTCTTTCAGCGCGTCACCGGTTAGACGATAGACGGTCCATTCGTCCTGTGGGCGCGCGCCCAGGCTGCGATAGAAGCCAATGGCCGGTTCGTTCCAGTCCAGCACCGACCATTCCAGCCGGCCACAGCCACGCTCCACCGCCAGTCGCGCCAGCTCCGTGAGTAGCGCCTTGCCCAGGCCGGCGCCTCGCGCGGCGGGGCGCACGTAGAGGTCTTCGAGGTAGATGCCGGGCTGGCTCAGCCAGGTGGAATAATTGTGGAAGAACAGCGCAAAACCCTGGGGCGTGCCGTCCACTTCGCCGATCAGCACCTCGGCAAAAGGGCGCGGGCCGAATAGGTGGTCGTGCATGCGCTGGGCGTCGGCCTTCACTTCGTGGACCAGCTTTTCGTAGTCGGCCAGTTCGCGGATGAGGTCGAGAATCAGCGGGATGTCGCCCGGGACGGCGGGGCGCAGGGTGGCACGAGGCATCGGTCATTCCTTGCAGGGCGGGGTCGCGGCGAGGATGCCCAAAGGCGGGCGCGGCTGGCAACCGGGCGCCTCAGTAAAGCTCCAGGCTTTCCACCCAGACCAGCTCGCAGGCGCCGGCGCCGGTGTCTTCGCGGGTCAGTGAGCTGACCCAGCGCCAGCCGTCATCACCCTCCACGCGCACCAGCTTGCCGGAGAGGCGAATGTGCTCGCCGGCGCTGACCTGGGCCAGGGTGCGCGCCACGTCGTCGCTGGCCGGGATCATGTGCATGTTGGCGGCATGGGTCTCCAGCTCCCGGCGGGGAATCGGCAGCTTGTCGGCGTGCCAGTAGAACCAGCGGTTGCCCTGGGTGATGCGGATATCGGCCAGCACGCGCGGATCGTCCATCGGCCCCCAGCCCAGGGCGAGGTCGGTGGGCGACAACTCTGCCTCGCGACCCAGGCGGTAATCCTCGCGGCCCAGCACGCGCGCCTCGATGCTGAAATCCTCCAGCGGATAGATGGAGTAGCGCGCCAGGCGGAAGCCGCCATTGGCCAGTGTCTGGCTGTGCTGCTGCGGTGCCTGGGGACGTTCGGTGGGCCAGAGCCACCAGAAGCTGCCCGCCAGGCAGGCCAGCAGGAACAGGGTCGATCGTTTCATCGAAGGCTCCATTGCTGGGCGAAGTCTAGGCTGCAACCGGCCCCCCTTGCATCGGCCCTTGCGCTGGTTATGCTGGGCGCCGATTTCCCGCCTGCCCGGAGTAGTGGCGCCATGTCCCGTCGTTTGCCCCTGATCCTCCTGCTGCTCGCCCTGGCCCTGTGGCTGGCCGCCAGTTATGGCGTACGTTTCGGGCTGATGGAGGATGGCCGCTGGGTCGGCATCTGCGCCGACGAGGCCGCGCGCTGGGAGTGCGGCGTGCGTTCGCAGCTGGGCTGGGCGATCCACTTCGGCGTATTCGGCAAGCTGGCCCTGGGGCTTTCGCTGCTGGCGTTCTTCGTGCCGCGCCAGGCCGGCTGGTGGCTGGCGGTGCTGGCGATGCTGGTTACGCTGCCGGCGCTGGTGCTGTACAACGCCGGCCTCGCGGTGTTCGCGGTGGTATTGGCCGGGTTGCGCCTGGTGCGGGCAACAGGACGCTGAGTCAGGCCTTTTGCGGTGCCAGCCGTCCGCGTAACAGTGCGCCGAGCAGGAGCAGGCTCACCGCTGCCCAGCCCAGTGCCTGAAGATTGCTCAAGCCTTCCAGAGCCAGCTGTGCGGGAATCCCGGCGGCAATGATCAATGCCAGCAACAGTGCTTCTCGACGTGGCGTCGCGACCGGCCGGCACAGATAGACCAGCGCCGGGAACAGCAGTGCCGCGCTGGGGAAGCTGCGGTAGCGCGCGTCGAAGACCATCCCGAGCATCAGTACCGCGCCAGCGAAACCGGCCGCCGCCAGCCACAGGCCGGCGTGGCGCTGCAGCCAGTCGAACGCCTTCGACCGCCGACCCGCGCGGGCTGACAGCGCCAGGCTGATGTGCAGCAGTACCAGCAGATTCAAGCCAACCAGTGCCGCCGACCAGAGCCACTCGCCCCAGAAGCGGCTGGTGATCACCGACAGCTCCAGCCACAGGCCGATGCAGCCGGCGCCGAGGGCGCCAGCCAGCGGCAACAGGAAGGCATGGCGGGCAGAGGTGGGGCGGCCGCCGACCAGCAATCCAGCGAGCAGGATCACGCCGGAAAGTCCCAGCCAGAGCGGCCAGTCCGGCAGGTTGCTGACCGGCCCGGCGAGCACGCCTTTCTCTGCGCGATCGGCGCTGAACAGGCCCCAGTAACCGCCCACCGCGCCTTCGCTCTGGCGTTTCCAGGGCTGGTCGAAGGCTTCGATCAGGTTGTAGCGCCAGCCTTTCTCCTCGGCCATGTGCACGAAGCCGCGGATGAAGCGCGCCTCGTTGACGCGGCTGGGCAGTGCGGTTTCGCGCTGGCGGCCTTCGCTGGGCCAGCCGGTTTCGCCGATCAGGATGTCCTTGGGGGCGAACTCGCGGCCGAAGTCTTCGCGGATCTTCGCCACGTGGGCGAGTGCATCGTCGATCCCGCTGGGATTGTCTTCCCAGTACGGCAACAGGTGGATGGTGATGAAGTCCACCGCCGGGGCGATCTCCGGGTGCTGGTGCCAGAAGTCCCAGACGTCGGCGTAGGTCACCGGCTGGCGAACACGAGCCTTCACCTTGTGGATCAGCCCGGCGAGGTAGCGCCCGGTAACTTCCTTTCGCAACAGGGTCTCGTTGCCGACGATCACCGCCTGTACCACGTCCGGGTACTGGTTGGCCGCCTTGATCAGCGCCTCGACTTCCCGATCGGTATCCACCGGGTTGGCATTGACCCAGGCGCCGAGCATCAGCTTCAGGCCGTGCTTGCGCGCCAGCGCCGGGATGCCTTCCAGGCCGGTCATGGAATAGGTGCGCACGCACTCGAAGCGCGTTGCCAGCAGCGCCAGGTCGGCGTCCATCTGCTCCGGGCGCAGGACGAAGGGCTGGTCGAAGGGCGACTGGTCCTTGGCGAACGGGCTGTAGGACGCGCACTGCAGCTTGTGCGTGGGCGTGGCCGCGTCGGGCAGGGCCACCGGTCTGCCCAGGCCGTACCAGAGGCCGCCGAGGGCGATCAGGGCAAGCAGCAGGGCGAGAAGGTAAGGGAGAAGCGGAAAGCGCGAGGACTGGGGCATGGGGGCACGCGAACCGTGGCGAGGCGCGCATCTTAGCAACGCCGCTTGCCGCCGTCAGTGCCCGTGCGTGGCGTTCACGCGTGGCGGTGAATCCAGTTGTGCGTCGGCTGGGCCGCGTTGCCCTCGATGCGCTTCCAGAACTTCTCGTGGAAGTGGAAGCCCACCGCGTTGCACAGCGGCTCGACGATCGCCACCAGGCCGCCCACGGTGATGCTGCCGGTCAGCGCGTAGGCGACGCTGAAGGCGATGGCGAAGTGCATCAGGGTGAAGGTGACGGTCTTGAGCATGGTGGCGATCCTCCAGTCGAGAATGATTCTCCGTTGCTGAAAGCCTACTGCGCAGGAACCCTCTCGAGTAATCGAGCCTCTGTATGGAGGCGATAGGCCGGCACCTTCGTCGCGGATGGAATGGCGCGGTCGTGGATGGACGGTTTCTGTCGTGGATCGGACCGTTTGGCGTCGTTCTCAGAGCAGTTCGCCAGCAGCGGGCGCCGATCATGAAAGGGCGGCCAAGACCGCGAATGGCGCCGGGTCTACCCGGACGCCGCAACGAAAAATCACGGGGAGAAAACCATGACAATGATGCGACGCCTGTTGGGCCTGGGCGCAGGTCTGGTGCTGTCGGCGGCGGCCGGGCTGGCCGGCGCGGCGGCCAAGCCGGAAATCACCATCGGTTACGTGGACGGCTGGTCGGACAGCGTGGCGACCACCCACGTCGCCGCCGAGATCATGCGCGAGAAGCTCGGCTACCAGGTCAAGCTGATGCCGGTTGCCGCCGGGATCATGTGGCAGGGCGTGGCGCGCGGCAAGCTCGACGCCATGCTCTCGGCCTGGCTGCCGGTCACCCACGGCGCCTACTACGAGAAGATGAAGGACAAGGTCACCAACCTGGGCGTGAACTACCCGGGCGCGAAGATCGGCCTGATCGTGCCCGAATACGTGAAAGCCAACAGCATCGAGGACCTCAAGGCGCAGAAGGATGACTTCGGCGGCCGCATCGTCGGCATCGACGCCGGCGCCGGCGTGATGCTCAAGACCGACCAGGCGATCAAGGACTACGGCCTGGACTACAAGCTGGTAGCCAGTTCCGGCAGCGGCATGATCGCCGAGCTGACACGTGCGGAGAACGACAAGAAGGCCATTGCCGTGACCGGCTGGATTCCGCACTGGATGTTCGCCAAGTGGAAGCTGAAGTTCCTCGAAGACCCGAAAAAGGTCTACGGCGAAGAAGAGCACGTCGACAGCGTGGCCAACCCGGCGCTGGAGAAGAAGGCGCCGGAAGTCTGGGCCTTCCTGAAGAAGTTCCAGTGGAAGGACGGCCAGGAAATCGGCGAAGTCATGCTCGCCGTGCAGAATGGCGAGAAGCCGGAAGTGGCCGCCAAGAAATGGGTCGAAGCGCATCCGGATCGCGTGAAGGAATGGCTGTGATCTTCTAGGCCGAACTGACGCCAGCAACAGAAGAATCCCCCGCGAACGCCATCGTTCGCGGGGGATTTTTTTATTCCGAGGCGTCTATTCCGGGCTTGTTCGCAAGAGAGGGCAAATCGCTACGACTAAAGTCGTCTGGAGAGCTTGCAGCGCTCCAATAAATTAGGGATCGACGACATCCGCGTCATCCCCGCTGTGAGGACAAGAACAAAATGAACGACAGCATCTACCAGCGGATTGATACCAATCCGCGCTTCAAAGAGTTGGTGGCCAAGCGCGAGCGATTCGCCTGGCTGCTCTCCCTGATCATGTTGGGCCTGTACGTGGTCTTCATCCTGCTCATCGCCTTCCAGCCGCAGCTGCTGGGCGCGAAGATCAGTGCCGATTCGTCCGTCACCTGGGGCATCCCCATGGGCGTCGGGCTGATTTTCTCTGCCTTCGTGCTCACCGGCATCTACGTGCGCCGGGCGAACGGTGAATTCGACCGCCTCAACCAGGAAATCCTCAAGGAGGCCCAGCAATGAAAGGCCGAATTTCTGCGGCCCTCGCACTGGCCGCTTTCGCTCCGTCACTCTGGGCTGACGCCCTCACCGGCGAAGTACAGCGCCAGCCGCTGAACATCTCCGCCATCGTCATGTTCGTCGCCTTCGTCGGCCTGACCCTGTGCATCACCTACTGGGCCTCCAAGCGCAGCAAGTCCGCTGCTGACTTCTATACCGCCGGCGGCAGCATCACCGGCTTCCAGAACGGCCTGGCGATCGCCGGCGACTACATGTCCGCCGCGTCCTTCCTGGGTATTTCCGCGCTGGTGTTCACTTCCGGCTACGACGGCCTGATCTACTCCATCGGCTTCCTCGTCGGCTGGCCGATCATCCTTTTCCTGATCGCCGAACGCCTGCGCAACCTGGGCAAGTACACCTTCGCCGACGTGGCGTCCTATCGCCTCAAACAGAAGGACATCCGCACCCTGTCGGCCTGTGGCTCGCTGGTGGTCGTGGCCTTCTACCTGATCGCGCAGATGGTCGGCGCCGGCAAGCTGATCGAGCTGCTGTTCGGCCTGAACTACCACGTCGCCGTGGTCCTGGTCGGCATCCTGATGGTGCTGTACGTGCTGTTCGGCGGCATGCTCGCCACCACCTGGGTACAGATCATCAAGGCCGTGCTGCTGCTCTCTGGCGCCACGTTCATGGCGATCATGGTGCTCAAGCACGTCAACTTCGACATCAGCACCCTGTTCTCCGAAGCCATCAAGGTCCACCCGAAAGGCGAGGGCATCATGAGCCCCGGCGGCCTGGTGAAGGACCCGATCTCCGCGTTCTCCCTGGGCTTCGCGCTGATGTTCGGCACCGCCGGCCTGCCGCACATCCTGATGCGCTTCTTCACCGTCAGTGACGCCAAGGAAGCCCGCAAGTCGGTGTTCTTCGCTACCGGCTTCATCGGCTACTTCTACATCCTGACCTTCATCATCGGCTTCGGCGCGATCCTGCTGGTCAGCACCAACCCGGACTTCAAGGACGCCACCGGCGCCCTGCTGGGCGGCAACAACATGGCCGCCGTGCACCTGGCCAATGCAGTGGGTGGCAGCCTGTTCCTCGGCTTCATCTCCGCCGTCGCGTTCGCCACCATCCTCGCGGTGGTTGCCGGCCTGACCCTGGCCGGTGCCTCGGCCGTGTCCCACGACCTGTACGCCAGCGTGCTCAAAGGCGGCAAGGCCAACGAGAAGGATGAGCTGCGCGTGTCGAAGATCACCACCGTCTGCCTCGGCGTGGTGGCCATCGTTCTCGGCATCCTCTTCGAGAAGCAGAACATCGCCTTCATGGTCGGCCTGGCCTTCTCCATCGCCGCCAGCTGCAACTTCCCGGTGCTGCTGCTCTCGATGTACTGGAAGAAACTGACCACCCGTGGCGCGAAGATCGGCGGCTGGCTCGGCCTGATCACCGCGGTGACCCTGATGATCCTCGGCCCGACCATCTGGGTACAGATCCTCGGCCACGAGAAAGCCATCTACCCGTACGAATACCCGGCGCTGTTCTCCATGGCCGTGGCCTTCATCGGTATCTGGTTCTTCTCCATCACCGACAAGTCCGCCGCTGCCGACGAGGAGCGCGCACGCTTCTTCCCGCAATTCATTCGCTCGCAGACCGGCCTGGGTGCCACTGGCGCCGTTGCCCACTGATCGCTTGAGCTAACCTGCCGGGGCCGGAGGTGGAAACACCTCCGGCCCTGCTTTTTTGACAGGGATGGATAACGGATGTCCGACGATTTCAACTTCGCCTCGCCTCCTTTCGACCAGCTTCGTCCGCTGGAGCGCGAGCAGCTGCGCGATGCATTGAGTGTGGGTTACTACACGGTCGACGAAGTACTGCTCGAGGCGGGTGCGCCGGTGCCCTGCCTGTTCATCCTGATGAAGGGTGTGATCGAAGAGCGCGGCGAGGACGGCAGGCTGTTCGCGCAATATGGCGCCGAAGACCTGTTCGATGTTCGCGGATTGCTCTCCGGCAGCAGCAAGCACCGTTACCAGGCAGTGGAAGAAAGCATCGTCTACGAACTGCCCGCGGCGGTTTTCCATCAGCTCTGCGCGGACAATCCCCAGTTCGCGCAATTCTTCCGCGCGGACCTGGCCAGCAAGCGCCAGCTGGAGCGCCGCGACGGGCAGAACCTGGCCGAATTCATCCTCACCCGTATCGCCTCCGAACACCTGTTGCCGGCCATTGAAGTGGAGCCTACGTTGCCGCTGGGCGATGCGGCGCGCCTGCAGCTGAGCCATGGTGCCGACGCCTTGCTGGTGCGCGAGGAAGGTGCCCTGGGCATTGTCACCCGCACCGACCTGATGACCGCGCACTTCCGCGACGGCTTCAGCGAGACGCAACCCATCGGCCCGCTGGCGCACCGCCCGCTGAGCCATGTCGAGCTGGGGGATTTTCTCTTCGACGCGATGATCCTCATGACCCGCCAGCGCATCGAACGCGTGGCGGTGTGCGAGGAGGGCAGGGTGGTCGGCCTGTTGCACCTGACCCAGGTGCTCAGCCTGTTCTCCACCCACTCCCATGTGCTGGCGCTGCGCATCGCTCGCGCCGAGAGCGAGGCCGAGCTGCGCGCCGCGGCCGAGACCCTGCACACGCTGATCGCCACCCTGGCGGGCAATGGCATCCGCCTGCGTTTCATCATGCAACTGGTCAGCGCGCTGAACGAACAATTGCTCGAGCGCCTCTTCGAACTGCAAGTGCCGCCGGTGCTGCGCGGCCGCTGCTGCCTGCTGGTGATGGGCAGCGAAGGGCGCGCGGAGCAACTGCTGAAAACCGACCAGGACAACGCGCTGATCCTCGACGACGGTCTGCCGGTGGAGCAGGGCCTGCTGCTGATGCAGCGCTTCTCTGCCGCCTTGTTGGAATTCGGCTATCCGCCATGTCCCGGTGGCGTGATGGCCAGCCGGCCGGAGTGGTGCAAAGCCTTGTCGGAATGGCAGCGCGAATTGCGCGAGTTGCCGTTGCAGGGGCGCCCGGAGCAACTGATGCGCCTGTCGATTCTTGCCGATGCCTGGCCGGTGGCGGGCAACCGGCGGCTGTTCGACGGCCTGCGCGAATGCCTGGGTGAACTGGCTGGCGACAGCAGCCGCTGGATGAGCGACCTCGCCTTGCCGGCGCTGCAATTCGACACGCCGCTGACCTTCCTCGGCCAACTCAAGACCCAGGATGCGCAGCTCGACGTGAAGCGCGGCGGCATCTTCCCCATCGTCCACGGCGCCCGCGTGCTGGCTGTGCGCGAAGGCCTGGAGGAGCGCGGCACGCTGGGCCGGCTGACTGCGCTGAAGGCGCTCGGCGTGCTGGACGAGTCGCTGGTGGACAACCTGGTCGAGTCCTTCGAGCTGTTCCTTCAACTGCGCCTGCGCCAGCAATTGGACGGCAAGCGTGACGGTCGCGAGCAGGGGCTCGATGTTTCCCGACTGAGCCGCCACGAGCGCGACCTGCTGCGCTTCGGCTTGCACACGGTGAAGAAGTTCAAGCAGAGCCTGACCCGCCAATTCCATCTGGAGACCCGATGAACGCCTGCGTCGCCGCCCCCGATCCGCACTGGTCCGCCTGGCGCCGTCGCCTCTACTGGTGGCGGCATGATCCGGCCGAGGCGGAGGAACTGGTGTCGCTGGACCTGGAAACCACCAGCCTCGATCCGCGCAAGGCCGACATCCTCAGCATCGGCGCCGTGGTGATCCGCCGAGGCAAGCTGATCCTCGGCGAGCGCCTGGAGCTGCTGGTGGAACCGCCGCCATCGCTGGACGGCGAGTCGATCCGCATCCACAAGCTGCGCCGCGCCGACCTCGAAGGCCAGCTGCCGCTGGCGGAGGCGCTGAAGCGGGTACAGGCGTTCATCGGCGTCCGCCCGCTGCTGGGTTACTACCTGTCCTTCGATGTCGCCGTACTGCGCCGGCATCTGCGCGAGCAGCTCGGCGCGCGGCTCGACAATCCCCGCGTCGAGGTCTCCGAGATCTACCACCGCAAGATGAGCCGGCGCTTTCCCGACCTGCACCTGGACCTGCGCTTCGATACCCTGGCGCGCAACCTGGAAATTCCCATCGAAGGTCGCCACACCGCCATCGGCGATGCGCGCACTGCCGCGTTGATGTTCCTGCGCCTGCGCAAGGGCTCATTACCCCGCGATCTGAGCTGATCCCGGCGGCGTGCAGATTCTTTGAATCTTCCGCGCAACCGCCCGGTCGGAACACATAAGCGCTGGCCAATCGCATCCCGCGAGCCATCGCCCCTCGTCGACTGAAAGAGGAGAGACGATATGGGACTCGGGACCATCCTGTTGATCATCCTGATCTTGATGCTGATCGGCGGCCTGCCGGTCTTCCCCCACTCGCGCAACTGGGGTTACGGCCCGTCGGGCGTCATCGGTGTCGTACTGGTCGTTCTGCTGGTGCTGTTGTTGCTCGGACGTATCTGACCGAGTGGATCGGCGTGACCCGTTAAACCCCTCACCCCAGCCCTCTCCCAGTGGCGAGGACTGGGGTGAGGGGAATACCCGACCACGGAGGCCCCAGGTAAGTCGGTTTTTGTCACCGCGCTGATACGCCACAGGGTGATTCGTCGCACAGCCCGCTGGGTAGGCCTGTACTAACATACTGGGCCTTTGCCATCAGGGAGTCGTAGGGATGCTGGGCGTTGTACTGGTTCTGCTGGGCGTGGTGTGGTTGCTCGTCCAGTGCGGGCTGGGCCTGCCGCCGTTGGCCGAAGCCATGACCCTGGACCCGGTGGTCGACCCCGACCGCTATTGGCAATTCGTTTTCCTCGGTCCGGCGCTTCCGGTGGCGCTGGGCGTCTTCCTCCTCCGCTACCGTATCCAGGGCTTTGCCCAGCTCAAGCGCGAACGTATCAACTGCGCTGCCCACCTGCTCGTCTCCGCCGGCATCGCCCTGGTGCTGGGCAAGCTCTGCGTGCTCGCCCAGGCCTGACCCTGCAAGCCGTGAATCACTAATGCGCCGGCGGTTTGCCAGGGGCATTCAGCGCCCTGATTTCACCGCTGATGGTCGAAAGCCTTGGTTACACTTCGGGCCACAGTCGTCGACAGATCCTCGTCGACCACCCGTCCCGAACAAGACAAGAAAAGGCAGACCTCCCTTATGCAAAATCGCATCATGATCACCGGCGCCGGTTCCGGCCTCGGACGCGAAATCGCCCTGCGCTGGGCCCGCGAGGGCTGGAAGCTGGCGCTGGCCGACGTTAACGAAGCAGGCCTGCAGGAAACTCTCAAGCTGGTGCGCGAGGCTGGCGGCGACGGCTTCACCCAGCGCTGCGACGTGCGCGACTACAGTCAGCTGACCCAGCTGGCGCAGAACTGCGAAGAGAAGTTCGGCGGCATCGACATCATCGTCAACAATGCCGGCGTCGCTTCCGGCGGCTTCTTCAGCGAACTGTCGCTGGAGGACTGGGACTGGCAGATCTCGATCAACCTGATGGGTGTGGTCAAGGGCTGCAAGGCCTTCCTGCCGCTGCTGGAAAAGAGCAAGGGCCGCATCATCAACATCGCCTCCATGGCCGCGCTGATGCAGGGCCCGGCGATGAGCAACTACAACGTGGCCAAGGCCGGTGTGGTGGCACTGTCGGAAAGCCTGCTGGCCGACCTCAGCCTGGTGGACGTGAAGGTCCATGTGGTCTGCCCGTCGTTCTTCCAGACCAACCTGCTGGACTCCTTCCGCGGCCCCAGCCCGGAAATGAAGACCCAGGTCGGCAAGCTGCTGGAAAGCTCGCCCATCAGCGCCGCCGACATCGCCGACTACATCCACCAGGAAGTGGCCCGCGACGTCTTCATGATCCTGCCTCATGAACAGGGTCGCATGGCCTGGCAGATCAAGCAGCAGAACCCCCAGGCGCTCTACGACGAGATGGCCAAGATGGCGGAGAAGATGCAGGCCAAGCGCCGCAGCCTTTCCTGATTTTGCCCTCTTTCGGTGCAATGAAAGACAGGGCTTGCCCAGGCCGGTGCAAAGGGTTAGTTTTAGTCACCGGCCTGCCTGGCTGATGTACGTTGGACCCCGGTAAAAGCCCCGCGAATGTCGCGGGGCTTTTGCTTTTTCGGGCTACCGCCCAGCTCTTGGGATTCGTGCTTTGCGCATCGTCGGGCCTGTGTTAGAAGGCTCCGGTGTCATTGAAGGAAGAACCCGCTTGCACTGTGAATCCATCGTCTATGGCTGCATCCGCGACTGGCCCGGCGACTCGATGGAGCGCCGCCTGCGCCGCGCCGCCAACCGCAAGGTCCTCGACAGCCTGCCCATGGGCGAGGCCTGGCCGTTCCTGGGCCGCGAAATGTTCAGCCGCTGCGAGACCGAAGGCGCGGGCCTGTACCAGTCCCAGGTGATCCATTTCGGCGCCAGTTACCAGACCATCGAGTACGAGTGGAAACTCTGGGTCGAACAGTTCGAAGCGCTGTTGCGCCGCCTTTACTGGGCCAGTGCGGTGGTGCACCTGGAAACCGAGGTCAACGGCAGCCACACTTTCCGCTGGGAATCCGAGAATGGTTTCCACAGCCCGCGCGAAGGTGAGCTGAAAGTGCGTTGCGCCTGGGAGCGCGAGGGCGGCCTGCGCGGCTGATGGCGCGCCTCCCGTTACGGAAAGCATCCATGATCAATTACCTCTGGTTCGTCCTCGCCGCGTTCTGCGAGATCGCTGGCTGCTACGCCTTCTACCTCTGGCTGCGCCTGGACAAGAGCGCCCTGTGGATCATTCCCGGGTTGCTCAGCCTGACGCTGTTCGCCCTGCTGCTTACCCGCGTCGAGGCGAACTATGCCGGACGCGCCTACGCGGCGTACGGCGGTATCTATGTGGCCGCGTCGCTGTTCTGGCTGTCCTTCGTGGAAAAGAGTCGCCCGCTGTGGAGCGACTGGGTCGGCGTGGCGCTCTGCGTGATCGGCGCCAGCGTGGTGTTGCTCGGGCCTCGTCTCGCGCCGTGATCTGAGCGGGATCGACAGCTGCAGGAGTTCCTGACGCTCTATCAGTCCTCCAGCCACTCCCTCGGCACTTCGCTTTTCAGCATCAGCTGGCACTGCTGGCTTTCCGGGTCGAAGACGATCACCGCCTCGCCGCGCTTGAGCGCATGGCGCGCGCGCTCTACGCGCACGTCCAGGGGCGTGTCGTCGCCGTTGTCGGTGCCTTCGCGGGTGACGAAGTCTTCCAGCAGGTTGTTCAGGGTGTCGGCTTCGATCAGATCGTAAGGAATCAGCATGGCGGAGTACTCGGAATCGCAGCGCGGGATTGTAGTCCCGCGATGCGGTGAGTGCAGCTTCAGTTCTTGCCCTTATCCGAGTCCTTGCCCCGGTCGCCGCTGTCGGTGCTGTCGATCAGGTCGTCCACCGGCGGTACATGGGTGGTGCTTTCCATGTGCACCGGGTGCTCCAGTTGCTTGCTGAAGCGCTCCAGCGTGCCCTCGCTGGGTTCGGCGTCGCTGTCGAAGACCGGCGGGCTGAGCAGGTAAGCAGTCAGCAGTTTCGATAGTGCGGCCAGGCTGTCGATATGGGTGCGCTCGTAGCCATGGGTGGCGTCGCAGCCAAAGGCCAGCAGCGCTGTGCGGATGTCGTGGCCGGCGGTGATCGCCGACTGCGCATCGCTGTGGTAGTAGCGGAACAGGTCCCGGCGCACGGCGATCTCGTGGCGCTCGCCCAGGCGCAGCAGGTGCCGGGACAGGTGGAAATCGTAAGGCCCACCGGAGTCCTGCAACGCCACGCTGACCGCATGTTCGCTGGAGTTCTGCCCCTCGGCCACCGGCGCGATATCGATGCCGACGAATTCGCTCACATCCCAGGGCAGCGCACCGGCCGCGCCGGAGCCGATTTCTTCGGTGATGGTGAACAGTGGGTGGCAGTCGATCGGCGGCACCTGGCCGGCTTCGACGATGGCCTTGAGCGAGGCCAGCAGTGCGGCCACGCCGGCCTTGTCGTCGAGGTGGCGGGCGCTGATGTGGCCGCTCTCGGTGAACTCGGGCAGCGGGTCGAAGGCGACGAAATCGCCGATGGCCACGCCGATGGATTCGCTGTCGGCACGGCTGGCGGTGTAGGTGTCCAGGCGCAGCTCGACGTGATCCCAGCTGATCGGCAGCGTATCCACCGCGGTGTTGAAGGCGTGCCCGGAGGCCATCAGCGGCAGCACACTGCCGCGGAATACGCCGTTCTCGCAGAACACCGTGACCCGGCTGCCCTCGGCGAAGCGGCTCGACCAGCAGCCCACCGGCGCCAGGGCCAGGCGGCCGTTGGGTTTGATCTCGCGGACGATGGCGCCAATGGTGTCCAGGTGCGCCGAGACGGCGCGGTCCGGGCTCTTGCGCCGGCCCAGCAGGGTGGCGCGGATGGTCCCGCGGCGAGTCATCTCGAAGGGCACGCCGATCTCCTCCAGCCGTTCGGCGACGTAGCGCACGATGGTGTCGGTGAAACCGGTGGGGCTGGGGATGGCGAGCATTTCCAGCAGCACGCGCTGCAGGTAGTTGAGGTCGGGTTGTGGCAGTTGGGTCATGCCGGGGCCTCTTCGTTAGGGTGAGGCTGATCACGGTTGTCGCGATGCAGGAGTTCGCGGCTCAGCGGGAAGAGCAGGTCGACGAAGCGTTCGGCGGTCGGCTGCGGCTCATGGTTGGCCAGGCCGGGGCGCTCGTTGGCCTCGATGATCACGTAGTCCGCCTGGTCGGCCTCGGTGACCAGCAGGTCGAGGCCGGTGACCGGAATCTCCAGCGCTCGCGCGGCGCGGATGGCGGCGTCGGCCAGGGCCGGGTGCAGGCGCTCGGTGACGTCTTCCAGGGTGCCGCCGGTGTGCAGGTTGGCGGTGCGGCGTACAGCCAGGCGTTGACCGCTGGGCAGCACATCGTCGTAGCTGAAGCCGGCGGCGGCCAGGGTGCGCTCGGTCTCGCCGTCCAGCGGGATGCGGCTTTCGCCTCCGGTCGCAGCCTGGCGCCGGCGGCTCTGCGCCTCGATCAGCTTGCGGATGCTGTGCCGACCATCGCCGATCACCTCGGCGGGGCGGCGAATGGCGGCGGCCACCACTTCGTAACCGATCACCACGATGCGCAGGTCATTGCCGGGGTGGTAGCTCTCGAGGATGACGCGGGTGTCGAACTGCTTCGCGTGGGCGACGGCGCTCTCCACCTCCTCGGCCGTGCGCAGGTCCACGGCGACACCCTGGCCCTGTTCGCCGTCCACCGGCTTGACCACCAGCGCGCCGTGTTCTTCGAGGAATGCCGCGTTGTCTTCGGCGCTGGCGGCCAGGCGTTGCTGCGGCTGGCGCAGGCCGGCGCGGTCGAGGGCGCGGTGGGTGAGGGTCTTGTCCTGGCACAGGCTCATGCTGACGGCGCTGGTGAGGTCGCACAGCGACTCGCGGCAGCGAATGCGTCGGCCGCCCTGGGTGAGGGTGAAGAGGCCGGCGTCGGCGTCCTGCACCTGCACCTCGATGCCGCGTCGATGGGCTTCGTCGACGATGATTTTGGCGTAGGGATTGAGTCCCTTTTCCGGGCCGGGGCCAAGGAACAGCGACTGGTTGATGCCGTTCTTGCACTTCACTGCGAAGGTCGGCAGTTCACGGAAGCGCAGCTTGCGGTACAGCGACTTGGCCTGCTGGTTGCCGTGCAGCACCGACAGGTCCAGATAGGCCAGCCCGCGGCTCATGAAGTGTTCGATCAGGTGGCGTACCAGCGCTTCGCCGACGCCGGGCCGGCTGGACTGCGGGTCCACGGCCAGGCACCAGAGGCTGGAGCCGCCTTCGGGATCGCGGAAGGCCTTGGCGTGGTTGATGCCCATGACGGTGCCGATCACCGTGCCGGTCTCGGCGTCTTCCGCCAGCCAGTAGGCCGGGCCGCCCTGGTGGCGCGGGGTGACGTTGGAGGGATCGACCGGCAGCATGCCGCGCGAGAGGTAGAGGCGGTTGATCGCCGTCCAGTCGTCGTCGCTGTGCACGCGGCGGATGCGGAAGCCGCGGAAGGGGCGGCGCGCCGGGCGGTAGTCGGTGAACCACAGGCGCAGCGCGTCCGAGGGGTCGAGGAAGAGTTGCTGCGGGGCGTGGGACAGCACCTGCTGTGGCGCGGCGACGTAGAGGGCAATGTCGCGCTCGCCGGGTTGTTCGTTGAGCAACTCGGCCGCCAGCTTGTCCGGGCTGGAGAAGGTATGGCCGATCAGCAGGCGGCCCCAGCCGCATTGCAGGATCAGCGGGCCGTGGCTTTCCGCGTGGTCGCCGGCGAAGCGCGCCTGCAGGCGCTCGTAGGTCGGCGTCTGGCCGCGCAGCAGCCTCTGGTTGTGGGGATGGGGCAGGTTGGAATGGGGTTTCATCGTGCGCTCCCTGATAAGCATCTGTCCTGGGCTGTGGGGATGGCGGCGCCACGCACGGCGCCGCCGGGCTCTAGAGGCCTTGTTCCGTCAGCCAGAGGTTGAGGGCCGCCAACTGCCACAACTTGGAACCGCGCAGCGGAGTGAGGTCGCTCGCCGGGTCGCTGAGCAGGCGGTCGAACATCGCCGTCTCGAACAGTCCACGGTCCTGGCTCGGGTCCAGCAGCAATTCGCTGACCCAGGCGCGGGTATTGCCTTGCAGGTGCTTGAGGCCGGGCACCGGGAAGTAGCCCTTGGGCCGGTCGATCACCTCGCTGGGGATGACCTTGCGCGCGGCGGCCTTGAGCACCTGCTTGCCGCCGTCGCCGAGCTTGAAGCGCGACGGGATGCGCGCCGACAGTTCCGCGACGCGGTAGTCGAGGAACGGCACGCGGGCTTCCAGGCCCCAGGCCATGGTCATGTTGTCCACGCGCTTGACCGGGTCGTCGACCAGCATGATGGTGCTGTCCAGGCGCAGCGCCTTGTCCACCGGGTCTTCTGCGCCGGGTTGGGCGAAGTGGTCGCGGACGAACTCGCTGGCCACGTCCTCGACCCGCATCGCCTCGCGGACGGTGTCCAGGTACTCGCCGTGGCTGCGATCGAAGAAGGCCGCGCGGTAGGCCTGTAGCGGGTCCTTCGCGCCGGCCACTTTCGGGTACCAGTGGTAGCCGGCGAACAGCTCGTCGGCGCCCTGGCCGCTCTGCACCACCTTGCAGTGCTTGGAGACTTCCCGCGAGAGCAGGTAGAAGGCGATGCAGTCGTGGCTGACCATCGGTTCGCTCATGGCGCGGAAGGCCGCCGGCAACTGCGAGATGACTTCGTTCTCGTCGATGCGCAGTTGGTGGTGGCGGGTGCCATAGCGTTTCGCGATCAGGTCCGAGTACTGGAACTCGTCGCCGCGCTCGCCGCCGGCATCTTCGAAGCCGATGGAGAAGGTCAGCAGGTCTTCGACGCCGGCTTCGTGGAGCAGGCCGACCAGGAGGCTGGAATCGACACCGCCGGAGAGCAGCACGCCAACCTCGCGGGCAGCGCGCTGGCGCACGCTCACGGCGTCACGCAGGCTGCTCAGCAGGCGGTCTTCCCAATCGTCCAGGGTCAGCTCGCGCTCATTGGGCAGCGGGCCGTAGTCCAGGGACCACCAGCGCTGGCGCTCGGTGTGGCCGTCGGCGTCGATGCTCATCCAGGTGGCCGGCGGCAGCTTCTGCACTTCGGCCAGCAGGGTGCGCGGCGCGGGCACCACGGCGTGGAAGCTCAGGTAATGGTTGAGTGCCACCGGGTCCAGCGCCGGGTCGATATCGCCGCCCTTGAGCAACGCCGGCAGGCTGGAGGCGAAGCGCAGGCGCTTGCCGGTCTGTGACAGGTACAGCGGCTTGATGCCGAGACGATCGCGGGCGATGAACAGGCGCCGTTTGTCGCGTTCCCAGATGGCAAAAGCGAACATGCCATTGAGGCGGGGCAATAGTTGTTCACCCCAGGCGTGGTATCCCTTGAGCAGCACTTCGGTGTCGCCACCGGAGAAGAAGCGGTAGCCCAGTGCTTCGAGCTCCTGGCGCAGCTCGGGGTAGTTGTAGATGGCGCCGTTGAAGACCAGTGACAGGCCCAGGGCGGTATCGATCATCGGCTGACCGGAGGCTTCAGCCAGGTCCATGATCTTCAGCCGCCGATGGCCCAGGGCCACCGGACCTTCGCTATGGAAACCCCAGGCGTCGGGGCCTCGCGGGGCCAGGTGATGGGTGATGCGTTCGACTGCGGCAAGGTCCGCAGCCTGTTTATCGAAACGTAACTCTCCTGCTATTCCGCACATGTCCTTACCGGATCTCCGTTGGGGATGAAGTGGGTGGCGTCTCACGGACGCCTTAGGGGATGACCCGTCGATCCGGCGAGAGTTCTATTTGATTTCATTGAGGAAAAATGACGGAGCAGCAGGTGGACTGACATGGCTGACAGCAAGACTTCGATGCGCAACGCCCACGCACTCTCGATGTTGCAGGCCCTGCGGCGCCTGCAACAGGCGGCGGAGGTGCACTCCAAGAGCCTGGGCCGGGATGGCGAACTGACGCCGCTGCAGTTGCTGATCCTGCAGGTGGTGGAGTTGGAAGGGGAAATAACCGCTGGTCAGCTGGCGCGGCACGTGGCGCTGTCCCAGTCGTCGCTTTCCGGTGCACTGGCCCGGTTGGAGAGCAAGGGGCTGCTGACGCGGCGGCGCGACGATGGTGATCGCCGCAAGCAGTGGATGAGCCTTGAAGCCGATGGCCGCAAAGCGCTCAAGCACAGCCCGGCGCTATTGCCCGAGCACGCCCTGGAGCGCTTCGCCGGGCTGCCCGAATGGGAGCAGCACGCGATTCTCGCCGGGCTGTTGCGCGCGGCCGAGCTGTTCGAGACGCCGGGGAGCGGCGTCGAGGAAGAAGAGGAAGAAGAGTTCTGAGCGTCAGCTCATCAGTTTCTGTGCCGCCAGGGACAGGCTGACCGCCACCAGCATCAGCGCGAACAGGCGCTGCAACGTCGCGCCGCCCAGGCGCACCGCCAGGCGATTGCCGAACAGCACGCCCAGTGCACCGCCCGCCGCCAGGCACGCCAGCAAGGGCAGCGGTGGCTGTGCGTGGGTCAGATAAAGCAGGAATCCACCGCCGGACACCAGCGCGATCACCGCCATGGACGTCGCGGTTGCCGCCATCATCGACAGCGGCGTGAACCACAGCAGCCCCGGTACGATCAGGAAGCCGCCGCCCACACCCATCAGGCCGGACAGCACTCCCACCGCCAACCCCACCGCAAGCAGCGGACCGTTGCGCGTCGGCAGTTCGGACACGCGCGGCTGGCTGGAGCCCTGCCACATGCGCCAGGCCGACCACAGCACCAGCACGCAGAAGCCGATGATCAGCCAGCCATCGGGCACGAACTTGCCCAGCCACTGGCCGATGGCGTTGCCCGGCCAGCCGGTGATCACCAGCCAGAACAGCGGCTTCCACGCCACCTGGCCCTGCCGCGCGCGCGGCACCGCGCCAATGGCTGCCGACAGCGCAACGGCGCCGAGGCTGACGCCGATGGCATCGTGCAGCGGCAGGTGCAGGCTGAGGAGCAATGGCAGCGCCACCAGCGAACCGCCGGCGCCGGTCAGGCCCAGCAGCAGCCCGAGGATCAGGCCGATGGCGGAGGATTCAAGCAGCAGTGCATCCATGTCGGTGGTCCGCTCTGGAAGCTGGTCGCGGTCCTGTCGCTGGACCGCGAGATGATCAGGCGTTCTTCTGGCCGCGCACGATGTCGCGCAGGAAGAAACGGTTCGGGTGGCAGGCCTCGGCCACGGCACGGGGCAAGGGTAGCGGTTCGTCGTCGATCCAGGCAGCGAGCAACTCGCCAGCCAGCGGCGCGGTGACCAGCCCGCGGGAGCCGTGGGCGCTGTTCAGGTACAGGCCGTCGAGCCAGGGGCACGGAGTTTCCGGCACCTGGCGCGCATCCTTGCCCAGTACAGCGTAAGCGCTGGCGAAGGCTTCGCGGTCGGCCAGCGGGCCCACCAGTGGCAGATAGTCCGGCGTGGTGCAGCGGAAGGCGGCGCGGCCCTGCAGAGTTGCCGGGTCGAGCTGGGCGATGTGCATGCGTTCGCTCAGGTCTGTGGATATCTCCGCCAGCAGGTCGAGGTTGCCCAGGTGTTCTGCCAATGATGGCTCAGTGTCGTCTCGCTTGAATTCGAAACTGGCGCCCAGGGTGTGCTCGCCGTGACGCGGCGGGGCGACGTAGCCCTCGGCGCAAACCACGGTACTCAGCGCGGCGCTGTCGGCGGTGGCCGGCACACGGGTGATCTGCCCGCGAATGCGCTTCATCGGCAGGCTCGATGCGCCTTCGAAGCGGCGCACCTCGGCGGCGGTGGCAAGGATGGCGACGGGCGCGCTGGCAAGTTTCGCGTCGCCGCTCCAGGCGCTCCAGCCATCGGCTTCGCGTTGCAGGCGGACTTCCTCGCCGGCCACCACGCGGATGTTCGGATGCTGCGCCAGGTGCCGGCACAGGGCCGGCGGATGTACCCAGCCACCTTCGGGATAGAACAGCCCACCGGCGGGCAGGCCGACGCCAGCGAGGGTTTCTGCCTCAGCCTTGTCCAGCAGGCGCAGCAGCGAGCCGGGGAAGGCTTCGGCGAGCTTCGCCTGGCGGCCGGCCTCGGCTTCATCGAAACCCAGTTGCAGCACGCCGCAGTCGGACCATTCCTCGCCTTTCTGCAGACGCTGGATCAGCCGTCGCGAATGGCCAAAGCCGCTGACGATCAGCCGTGACAGTGCGGTGCCGTGGGCAGACAGCTTGAGATAGAGCACGCCCTGGGGATTGCCCGAGGCTTCCTCGGCAAGGCTGGCATGACGCTCGATCAGAGTCACCTGCCAGCCGCGTGCGGCGAGACTCGCGGCGCTGGCGCAACCGGCCATGCCGCCGCCGATCACCAGGGCTTGGCGCGTTCCCTTCGAGCGAACGGGGCGGGCGTACCAGGGCTTGCCGGTGGGCTGTTCGAGGCCGATGAATTCGCCCTGGGACATCTCCCATTTCTTGCCGAAGCCCAGGGTACGGCGAATCTTGAAGCCGGCTGCGCCCAGTCCGCGGCGGACGAAACCGGCGCTGGTGAAGGTGGCGAGGGTCGTGCCCGGCGCCGAAAGACGGGCCAGCTGCGCATAGAGCGCGTCGTTCCACATCTGCGGGTTCTTCGCCGGGGAGAAACCGTCGAGGAACCAGGCATCGACGCGTGCGTCCAGTTCCGGCAGCGTGTCCAGTACGTCGCCCACCAGCAGGGTCAGCACCACGCGGCCGCCCGCGAAGACGAAGCGCTGGAAGCCGGGATTGATCGCCACGTACTGTTCCAGCACCTGCCCCGACAGGTGCGCCAGCTCCGGCCAGAGGGCGAAGGCGCGGCGCAGGTCTTCAGGTGCTACCGGGTACTTCTCGGTGGTGACGAAGTGCAGCCGTGCATCGCCAGGTGCCAGCGTCTCGAACAATTGCCAGGCGCAGAGGAAGTTCAGCCCGGTGCCGAAGCCGGTCTCGCCAATGCACAGGCGCCCGCCCGCTGGCAGCGCTGCGAAGCGCTCGGGTAGACGGTTGCCGTCGATGAATACGTGGCGCGTCTCGGCAATGCCCGAGTCGCGGGAAAAATACACGTCGCCATAGACGCGGGAAGTGGGCTGGCCGTTCTCGTCCCAGTCGATCTGGGCGCTGCTGATGTCTGGCATGAAGGAAGGCAGGGCAGTGAAACGAAGGCGGCAGTTTAGCTGATCCGTTCCGAGGACAGGCTGCGTCACTTCCGCTACCTTTTACTCACTTCGAGACAAGGAGAGGTGCATGTTCGAATCCGCCGAGATCGGTCATTCCATCGACAAGGAAACCTACGAGAAGGAGGTCGCGGTGCTGCGCGAAGCCCTGCTCGAGGCGCAGTACGAGCTCAAGCAGCAGGCGCGCTTCCCGGTGATCATTCTGATCAACGGCATCGAGGGCGCCGGCAAGGGCGAAACGGTGAAGCTGCTCAACGAGTGGATGGATCCGCGCCTGATCCGGGTGGAAAGCTTCCTCCAGCCCACCGACGAGGAACTCTCGCGGCCGCCGCAATGGCGTTTCTGGCGCCGTCTGCCGCCCAAGGGAACGACCGGCATCTTCTTCGGCAACTGGTACAGCCAGATGCTCTACGCGCGGGTCACCGGCGAGATCAAGGACAGCCAGCTCGATGGCCTGATCAACGATGCCGAGCGTTTCGAGCGGATGTATTCCGACGAGGGTGCGTTGATCTTCAAGTTCTGGTTCCACCTCTCCAAGAAGCAGCTCAAGGAGCGGCTCAAGACACTGGAGAACGACCCGACGCGCAGTTGGCAGCTCTCCGAGATCGACTGGAAGCAGAGCGAGGTCTATGACAAGTTCGTGCGTTACGGCGAGCGCGTGCTGCGCCGCACCAGCCGCGACTACGCGCCCTGGTACGTGGTGGAGGGTTCCGATGAGCGCTACCGCAGCCTGACGGTGGGCCGCACCATCCTCGAGAGCCTGCAGGCCGCACTCAAGCGAAAGGACCGCCCGACCCCGCAGCCCCATGCGGCGCCACTGGTCTCCAGCCTGGACAACAAGGGGCTGCTGGATGCGCTTGACCTGAGCCTGTCGCTGGACAAGGACCAGTACAAGGAACACCTGGCCAAGCAGCAGGCGCGCCTGGCCACGCTGATGCGCGACAAGCGTTTCCGCAGCCATTCGCTGATCGCCGTGTTCGAAGGCAACGACGCCGCCGGCAAGGGCGGCGCCATCCGCCGCGTGACTGATGCGCTGGACCCACGCCAGTACCGCATCGTGCCGATCGCCGCGCCCACCGAGGAGGAGCGTGCGCAGCCCTATCTGTGGCGTTTCTGGCGGCACATTCCGGGGCGGCGGCAGTTCACCATCTTCGACCGTTCCTGGTATGGCCGGGTCCTGGTGGAGCGGGTCGAGGGCTTCGCCTCCGACGCTGACTGGTTGCGCGCCTATGCGGAGATCAACGACTTCGAGGAGCAACTGACGAACTACGGTATCGTGCTGGTGAAGTTCTGGCTCTCCATCGACCAGCAGACCCAGTTGGAGCGTTTCAAGGAGCGCGAGTCGATTCCCTTCAAGCGCTTCAAGATCACCGAGGAGGACTGGCGCAACCGCGACAAGTGGGACCAGTACGTGGATGCGGTGGGGGATATGGTCGATCGTACCAGCACCGAGATTGCGCCCTGGACGCTGATCGAGGCCAACGACAAGCGTTATGCGCGGGTGAAGGTGCTCAAGACGATCAATGATGCGCTGGAGGCGGCTTACGGAAGCGCGAAGAAGGGCAAGAAGGACTGACGTTTGGTGTAGGAGCGAGCTTGCTCGCGAATGCGGCCTTCAAGGCCTGCTCCGGCGTTTGCCCTTGTGTAGGAGCGGGCTTTGTCCGCGATGTGTCTGCCTAGCTTTGAGGTTTCCAGCGCCGCTTCAGCGTGCGCTGCGACTTCTCGTTTCGCCCCCTCGGGCGACCCACTTTGGCAAACGACGGATGGCCGCCCCATCCAAAGTGGGCAAAGGTCTTGCCCCGGACATCCGGTTTTTCGCTTGGGCGAAAAATTCCCTCGTCGAATCGAAGTTTCAACGAGGCCTCCTGAACGGGGCGGTTCGGAGTGCTCGGCTGTTTTTCTGGAAGTCTTTGAAGTGTCAGAGCCTGAGACAGGGGTTGCGAGCTCTTCGTAAAAGCGAGCTTGCTCGCGAACTGACTCCGCAGCGGGCTCTGTTCGCGAGCAAGCTCGCTCCTACAAGGTGTTCTTCTGCGACGGCTTCGGCGCGCCAATGAGTCGCCCCATCGCCCCGGCAATCCCCATCTCCCGCAGCACCTGCAGCTCGCCCTCGGTCTCGACCATCTCCGCGATCAGCGGCAGGTCGATGCTGTTGGAAGCCCGGTACATGGCCTCGATGAACAGGCGCTTGTCGTTGTCCTGGTCGATGGCACGGATGTAGCTGCCGTCGATCTTCAGGTACGCAAGACCCAGGCGGGTGAGGTTGCCGATCAGGCTGAAGCGCCCGCCGAAGTGCTGCAGGCCGAGCTTGGCGCCGACTTCCTGGACAGACTGGGCGAGCTTCTCCAGCTCGGCCGGCGGCGGCAGGTAGCGTTCGTCCACTTCCAGCGTCATCAGCTGCGCTTCCTGCGGGTGGGCACGCAGGATTTCGAAGAGCTGGCGCAGGGGCTCGGCGCTGCGCACGGTTTCCGCCGAGAGCGACAGGGCCAGCGGTGCCGGTTGCTGGGCGAGGTGGGCGAGGGCGTGTTCGAGCATCGCCAGGTCGAAACGCGCCGACCAGCCGAATCGCTCAATCCAGGGCAGGAATTGCCCGGCGGCCACGGCCTCGCCCTTGGGATCGAGCAGCCGCGCGAGGACCTTCTGGTGCAGCAACTCGCCGTTTTCCGCGCAGGCGCGCACGGGCTGGAACCACAGCTGCAGCTTGCCCTTCTGCAGGGCGTCGTCGAGCCAGTCGCGCCAGGCACGGGAGTCCTGGGCAGGCTGGCTGCCGGAGCTGTCCAGGCGTTGCCAGGTGCGGTCCGGAGTGGCCTGTGCCTGGGCCAGTGCCTGGTCGGCGCGCGACAGCACGCCAGCGGAGGGCTCGCCCGGTCGGAAGGCCGCCAGGCCCAGATGCGCCACCGGCGTGCAATCGCTGGCGCCCGTGCCGCGCAGGTTTTCCAGGGCGGCACTGAGTTCGTCCGCCAGATGCTCTGCACTGGCGCTGTCCAGGCCGGGCGCCAGCAGGGTGAATTCGCCGCCGCGACTGCGCGCGGCCAGCCAGTCCGGCGTGCCGTGCTGCTCGCGCTCACGTTCCAGCAACTCGGCGACGTCGCGGATCAGCGCGTCGGTGCGCTGTCCGCCGAGACGCTGGTTGAGCCCGGCCAGGTCGTTCAGGCGCAGCAGCAGCAGGTAGCCAGCGGCGTTCTGCTCGCTGGGCGAGAGCTGCGCATCCAGCCGCGCGTCGAACAGGCGACGGTTGGCCAGGCCGGAAAGGCTGTCCTGGTAGGCCTCCTCGCGCAGTTTCTCGCTGCGGCTGGCTTCTTCGGCGAACAGGGCCTTGAGCTTGTCGACCATCTGGTTCATCGCCTGTACCACGCGCCGCAGCTCCGGGGTGCGCGGTTCCCTGGGCAGGGTGAGGAATTCGCGGCGGGTGATGGCGTGGGCTTGCTGCACCATCTGGTCCAGAGGCTTCAATTGGGTGCGCAGCAGCCAGCCGCCAAGGATGGCGCTGACCAGCCCGCAGGCCAGCAGCCAGGCGAGGCTGCCCAGCGCACCGTCCCACAGCTTGGCCAGGGCGAACTGCGGATGGCTGACCACCTCGACCCGCGCGGCCTGTTCCCAGCCGCGCATGATCAGCGCGTCGCCGCCCTGGGCCTTGAGGTTGACCAGCTTGGCGAACCAGGCCGGCACCTGTTGGTTCTGCGTGTCGCTGTCGCGCTCGACGATGACCTTGCCCTCGGGAATGCTCACCACGCGGATGGTGGCGAAGTAGCCGGAGTCGAAGATCGAGCTGACCATCAGCTCGATCATCGCCGGGTCGTCCACGTGCGGGGTGAGCGACAGGCCCAGCGCGGTGGCCGCATCCTGGGCATGGGAGCGCAACTGGCCGATCAGTTGCTCGCGGGAGCTTTCCAGGCTGGCGGCGAAGCTGCCGGCGAAGGCCACCACGAGGAACAGGCAGATCGCCAGGAACAGTTGCTTGAGCAATGACATGCCGGGTTCTCCTATCGCGTCTCGTCGAGGTCCAGGCCCTCGGCGCGCATCTTGGTCAACAGGTCCTGCCAGCGCGACAGCTTCTTGCTGTCGCCGGTGCGCTTGCCGCCGCCGGGGCCGGGCAGCCACAGCCCCTCGGCGTTGAAGGCGTAGACGGGCAGGAGGTCCTTGCGCTGGGAGGCGGGCTTGATCTGCGGGATCAGGTTGTCCAGCACCAGCGGTTCGGCAGTGGGGGAGGCGTAGTAGGTGAGCACCATGTGCGCCTGGTTCTGCTGCAGCGCCTTGACGTAAGTGATGCGCAGCTTGTCGCTGGCGACCCCGAGGCGGCGCAGGGTGACGAACTTGGCGATGGAGTAGTCCTCGCAGTCACCGGCGCCCTTGTAGAGCGACTCCACCGGGGTGGCCCAGTAGTCCTCCTGGTGCCAGACGGTGCGGTCGTCGGTGAACACCAGCGCGCCATTGAAGAAGGCGTTGACGGCCTTGAGCTTGGCCATCTCGTCGAGATTCTCGCTGTCGGCGATCAGGCGACCCCAGGATTCGATGCGGGTCTTGGCGGTGCCGAGGTTGCCGTAGCGCTGCTCGGCGTTCTTCAGGATGGTGTCGAAGTTCCAGGCGGCGCCGGCGCTCAGCGCGAGGAGCGCGAGCAGCAGCACGCCGGCCCGCAGACGCAGCGGGCTGGCGAACAGCCAGAGGGCTCCTCGGGGTGGCTGCATCGCCAGCGCTCCATGTGGGATGTGTGGAGTCTAGGCGCTCTTCGAGAACTTGCGCCGGCCTATCGCCATTAGGCGCAAAGCCCCGCTGTACGGGGCTTGAAGACGAAACTGACAGGATTGTCATTTAAGGGTCAGCGTCCGGTCCCGGCTGCTGGCTTATAACCCCAGGATGCGGCCGCTGTGGCCGATCCAGACGCAGGAGAGCGGGATGCAGGGGCAACGGCGGGTTTGGCTGGCGGCAGGGTTGCTGGGGGTGACGGCGCTGGGAGCAGGCATCTGGGGCTTTGCCGGCCGGCACGAGGCGCCGCAGGCCGCAGCCCAGCCAGCCGGCATACCGGTAACCCTGGCGCGAGTGGCCCGCGAGGACCTGGCGCAGAACCTCGACGGCGTTGGCACCGTTACCTCGCTGGCCAGCGTGCTGGTCCGCCCGCAAGTGGAAGGCCAGCTCACCGCGTTGCTTGTCGAAGAGGGGCAGATGGTCAAGCAGGGCGAGCTGCTGGCGACCATCGACGACCGCGCGATCAAGGCTGCGCTGGAGCAGGCCGAGGCCACCAAGCAGAGCAACCAGGCGCAGCTGCGCATCGTCGAGCAGGACCTGGCCCGCTACCAGACGCTGATCCAGCGCGGCTCGATTTCCCGGCAGACGGTGGAGCAGAGCGAGGCCGAAGCCGCTCGCCTGCGTGCCACCCTGCGCGGCAACGACGCCACCATCGACGCCGAGCGCGTGCGCCTGTCCTACACCCGGATCACCTCTCCGGTTGCCGGCCGCGTCGGCATTCGCAACGTGGATGTCGGCAACCTGCTGCGCACCAACGACAGCAGCGGCCTGTTCACCGTCACGCAGATGTCGCCGATCTCGGTGGTCTTCGCCCTGCCGCAGGAAAGCCTGCCCAAGTTGCAACCGCTGATGAGCAGCGATTCCCCGGTCGTGGCGCGCAGCCGCGACGGCGGCCAGTTGCTCGGCGAGGGCCGCCTGCGCAGCATCGACAACCAGGTGGCCGCCAGCACCGGCACCATCCGTGTCCGTGCGGTTTTCGACAACAAGGACGGCCAGCTCTGGCCGGGGCAGTTCGTTGCCATCGACCTGCAGTCCGGCGTGCTGCACAACGGCCTGGTGCTGGACAGCCGCGCCGTGCGCCGTGGCCTGGACGGTGCCTTCGTGTTCCGCATCGAGGACGGGAAGGCGCAGAAGGTGCCGGTGCGCATCGTCGCGGAAGTGGACGGGCGCACCATAGTCGAGGGCCTGGCGGTGGACGATGAAGTGGTGCTCGATGGCCATTCCCGCCTGACGCCCGGTGCACTCGTGGAGGTGCAGGGCGACGTGCAGGCCCTGGCCCGCCGGAGCGAGCCGTGAGCGTGCGCGCCGGCATGTCCGGCTGGTGCGTGCGCCACCCCATCGCCACCTGCCTGCTGACCATCGCCTCGCTGCTGCTCGGGCTGCTGGCATTCTTCCGGCTTGGCGTCGCGCCGTTGCCGCAGGTGGATTTCCCGACCATCCAGGTCCAGGCCCTGCTGCCCGGCGGCAGTCCGGAGACCATGGCGTCGTCGGTGGCGACCCCGCTGGAAGTGCAGTTCAGCGCCATTCCCGGCATCACCCAGATGCTTTCCACCAGCGCCCTGGGCTCGACCACCCTGACCCTGCAGTTCGACCTGGACAAGAACATCGACGTCGCCGCCCAGGAGGTCACCGCCGCGATCAACGCCGCCGCCGGCCGGCTGCCGGCAGACATGCCGAACCTGCCGACCTGGCGCAAGATCAATCCGGCGGACAGCCCGATCATGATCGTGCGGGTGAACTCCGAGCTGATGCCGCTGATCGAGCTGAGCGACCTGGCCGAAGTGCTGCTGTCGCGCCAGCTCAGCCAGATTGCCGGGGTGGGGCAGATCTTCGTGGTCGGCCAGCAGCGCCCGGCGATCCGCATCCAGGCTCAGCCGGAGAAGCTCGCGGCGTACCGCCTGACCCTGGCTGACCTGCGCCAGTCGCTGCAATCGGCGAGCATCAACCTGGCCAAGGGCGCGCTGTTCGGCGACGGTCGCGTGTCCACCCTGGCGGCCAACGACCAGTTGTTCAGCCCCGACGAATACGGCGATCTCGTCGTCGCTTACCGAGCGGGCGCGCCGGTGTTCCTGCGCGACCTGGCGAAGGTGGTGAAGGCGCCGGAAGACGACTACGTGCAGGCCTGGCCGGATGGCCGGCCGGGCGTTGCGCTGGTGATCCTGCGCCAGCCCGGCGCGAACATCGTCGAGACCTCCGATGCCATCCAGGCCGAGTTGCCACGCCTGCGCGAGATGCTGCCGGCGGGCGTCGAGGTGGAAGTGCTCAACGACCGCACCCGCACCATTCGTGCCTCGTTGCACGAAGTCGAACTGACCCTGCTGCTGACCATGGGGCTGGTGGTGCTGGTGATGGGGCTGTTCCTGCGCCAGCTGTCGGCGACCCTGATCGTCGCGACTGTCCTGGGGGTGTCGCTCAGCGCGAGTTTCGCGGCGATGTATCTGCTGGGCTTCACGTTGAACAACCTGACGCTGGTGGCGTTGATCATCGCGGTGGGCTTCATCGTCGACGATGCCATCGTCGTGGTGGAAAACATCCACCGCCATCTGGAGCAGGGCAAGGACCGGGTCGAGGCGGCGCTGGCCGGCGCCTCGGAGATCAGCTTCACCGTGGTCTCGATCAGCTTCTCGCTGATCGCCGCATTTATCCCGCTACTGTTCATGGGCGGCATCGTCGGTCGGCTGTTCCGTGAGTTCGCAGTGAGCGTCACGGCCGCCATCCTGATTTCCGTGCTGGCCTCGCTGACCGTGGCGCCGATGCTCGCCTCGCGCTTCATGGGCGCGCCGAAGCATTGGCACGATCACGGCGGGATATCGGAGTGGCTGCTGGCGCGCTACGCGAAGGGGCTGGACTGGTCGCTCAAGCACCAGCGCACCGTGCTCGCCGGCTTCGTGGTCTGCGTGGCCATTGCGGTGGCCGGTTATGTCGGGATTCCCAAGGGCTTCTTCCCGTCCCAGGATACCGCCTTCATCTTCGGTACCACCCAGGCCGCCGAGGATATCTCCTATGCCGACATGGCCGAGAAGCACAAGCAACTGGCGGATATCATCGCCGCCGACCCTGCCGTGCAGAGCTACAACCACGCCATCGGCATCACCGGCGGCAGCCAGAGCCTGTCGAACGGGCGCTTCTGGATCGTGCTCAAGGACCGCGGCGACCGCGACGTATCGGTGGACGAGTTCATCAACCGCATCCGGCCCAAGCTGGCCAAGGTGCCGGGTATCGTTCTCTACCTGCGCTCGGCCCAGGACATCAACCTTGCCACCGGCCCGGTGCGCACCCAGTACCAGTACGCCCTGCGCAGTAACGACAGCGCGGCACTGGCACTCTGGGCGGATCGGCTGACCCAGCGGCTGAAGGAGGAGGGCGGCCTGCAGGACGTGTCCAACGACCTGCAGATGGGCGCCAGCGTGACCTCGCTGCAGATCGACCGAGTGGCGGCGGCGCGTTTCGGACTGTCCGCCGAGGATGTCAGCCAGACGCTCTACGATGCCTTCGGCCAGCGCCAGGTGGGTGAGTTCCAGACCGAGGTCAACCAGTACAAGGTCATTCTCGAACTGGATTCCCGGCAGCGTGGTCGCGCTGACAGCCTGGCGTGGTTCCACCTGCGCTCGCCGCTGACTGGCGAGATGGTCCCGCTGGCGGCGCTGGCGCGGGTCGTGCCGGACAAGTCCGGGCCACTGCAGATCAACCACAACGGCATGTTCCCGGCGGTGACCCTGTCCTTCAACCTGTCGCCGGGCGTGGCCCTGGGCGATGCCGTGAGTCTCGTCCAGCGCGTGCAGCAGGAGATCGGCATGCCGTCCAGCATCAGCGGCGAGTTCCAGGGCGCGGCGGCGGCCTTCCAGAGCTCGCTGGCGAGCCAGCCGCTGCTGATCCTCGCGGCGTTGTTCGCGGTCTACGTGATCCTCGGCGTGCTCTACGAGAGCTTCGTGCACCCGCTGACGATTCTTTCCACCCTGCCTTCGGCAGGCATCGGCGCGGTGTTCCTGCTCTGGGGTTGGGGCCTGGAGTTCTCGGTGATGGCGCTGATCGGCCTGGTGCTGCTAATCGGCATCGTCAAGAAGAACGGCATCCTGATGGTCGACTTCGCCCTGGCTGCGCAACGCCAGCGCGGGCTGTCGCCTTACGATGCGATCCGCGAGGCGTGCCTGGCGCGCTTCCGGCCGATCATGATGACCACGCTGGCCGCGCTGCTCGGCGCGATCCCGCTGATGATCGGCTTCGGCACCGGCTCGGAACTGCGCCAGCCGCTGGGCGTGGCGGTGGTGGGCGGGCTGATCTTCAGCCAGGCGCTGACCCTGTTCAGCACCCCGGTGGTGTACCTGGCGCTGGACCGTGTCTTCCACCGCCCGCAGCCTGCGCAGGTAATTGCCGGAGGTGCGGCATGAAGCGCGGCTGGGTAGCATGGCTGGACGCGGCGAACGGAGGGCCGGCATGCGCGTACTGATTGTTGAAGACGAGAGCAAGACCGCCGATTACCTGCAGCGCGGCCTGAGCGAGCAGGGCTTCACCGTGGACGTCGCGGCCAACGGCATCGACGGCCGGCACCTGGCGCTCAACGGCGAATACGACGTCATCGTGCTCGACGTGATGCTCCCCGGTATCGACGGCTACGGCGTACTGCGCGCGTTGCGCGAACAGCGGCAGACGCCGGTGATCATGCTCACCGCCCGCGAGCGTGTGGAAGACCGCGTGCGCGGCCTGCGCGAGGGCGCCGACGACTACCTGATCAAGCCGTTCTCCTTCCTCGAACTGGTGGCGCGCCTGCAAGCGCTGACCCGCCGTGGCGCGCACCTGGAAAGCGCCACGCAGATGCGCATCGCCGACCTGGCCATCGATCTGGTCAGCCGCCGCGTGCAGCGCGGCGGCACGCGCCTGGAACTGACCGCCAAGGAATACTCGCTGCTGTGCGTGCTGGCCCAGCGCAGCGGCGAAATCCTCTCCAAGACGGCCATCGCCGAGCTGGTCTGGGACATCAATTTCGACACCGATACCAATGTCGTCGAGGTCGCCATCAAGCGCCTGCGCGCCAAGCTCGACGGGCCGTTCGACACCAAGCTACTGCACACCATCCGCGGCATGGGCTATGTGCTGGAGAGCCGCACCGTGCAGGAGCGCGAAGCGTGAAAGGCCTGTCGCTGTCGACGCGCCTGGCCGGCATGTTCGCCGTCGCCGCACTGGGCATCTTCCTGCTCATCGGTTCGGCCATCTATTGCGTGCTCGATGCGCAGATCGAGCGCCTGCAACGCTCGGAGCTGGACACCCGTTTCAACATGGTCGCGCGCATGCTCGACAAGCCCGACCTCGCCGAGCGCTGGCCGCACATGCAGCTCAAGCTCAACACCCTGAGCCAGGAGTACCAGTTGATCCGCTTCTGGATCGACAGCGACGACGCGCGCTTCCGCTACGGCAAACCCAACGAGACGGTCAACCGGATGCTCGGCACCGGGAACGGCTATGCCGAGCTTGAGCTGCCCGAACACGACGCACCGCTCTCCGCCCGTGTCGGCCGCCTGCCGGCCAGCGATGGACGACCGGCGCTGGTGCTGCTGGCGGCGATCGACAGCGTGGCATTCAAGCACGCCCGCGAGGCGACGCTGGTGACGCTGTTCGTGCTCTCCGCGCTGGGGATCGCGCTGGCGACCTTGTGCGGCCACTGGATTGCCCGCGTCGGTTTGCGGCCGCTGCACGAACTGTCTGCCGAAGCGAGGCAGATCAGCCCCCGCCAGCTGTCACAGCGGTTGCGCCTGGCCGGTTTGCCGGCGGAGCTGTCGGCGCTGGCCGGTGCCTTCAACGAAGCACTGGACCGGCTGGAGCAGGCTTATCTGCGTCTGGAGTCGTTCAACGCCGACGTCGCCCACGAACTGCGCACGCCGTTGGCCAACCTGATCGGCCAGAGCCAGGTCGCGTTGTCCCGCGAGCGCAGCGCACAGGATTACGAGGAGGTGCTGCAGTCCAACCTGGAGGAGCTGGAGCGCCTGCGTGCCATCGTCAACGACATGCTGTTCCTCGCCCGTGTCGACCAGGGCGGGCTGGCTGCCGAAAGGGTGGAAACCTCACTGGCGGCCGAGGTGGCGACGACGCTGGACTTCCTCGAGGTGATCTTCGACGAACAGGGCGTGCAGGTGAATCTGCGCGGCGATGCGCGGGCCTGCGTCGAGCGCGCGCTTTTCCAGCGCGCGGTGACCAACCTGCTCTACAACGCCGCCCAGCACACCGCACCGGGCGGGCGCATCGACGTACGCCTGAGCGTCGAGCGCGGCGCCGCGCTGGTGGAAGTCAGCAACCCTGGCGAGCCGATCACCGCCGAGCAACGCGCGCGGCTGTTCGAGCGCTTCTATCGCGCCGACATGGCTCGCGCCAACAGCCAGAGCAACCATGGGCTGGGGTTGTCCATCGTCAAGGCGGTGGCGAGCATGCACGGCGGCTCGGTGTTCGTGCGCAGCGAGGGCGGGGTGAATACCTTCGGCTTTACGGTGGATGGGGTGGGGCCAGTCGGGCCGGCGCAGGATGATCAGCAGGATGTGACGGGCGAAGTGGTGCCAGTCTGAAGGCTTCAGTGCTCGGGCAATAGCCCTCTCCCTTCCGGGAGAGGGCTGGGGAGAGGGTTTTCGAGCCCGCAGCGGACTCAATCCAGGCGCCGCGTCTTCGTCCGAATCAGGTAGATGCTCACCAGCGTCGCACTGGTCAGCATGAACGCCCAGGCCCAGGGGCGCTGCACGATGAACCCTGAAATGAGGATGCTGCACCACATCAGGCCGATGGCGTAGACCTTGCCCTTGAGCGGGATGCCTTCGCCGTCGAGGTAGTCGCGAATCCACAGGCCGAGTTTCGGGTGATTCACCAGCCAGTCATAGAAGCGCTGGGAGCTGCGCATGAAGCAGGCGGCGGCGAGCAGCAGGAAGGGCGTGGTGGGCAGTACCGGCAGGAAGATGCCGATCACGCCCAGTGCCACGCTGAGCCAGCCGATGCCCAGCAGGCAGTAGCGAACCCAGGCGTGACGGCTTTGGCGGATTTCTCGTGGCATCGACGTACGCGTAGCGAATCCGGAGCCGCGTTGCGCGGCTCCGGCAGTGGATCAGTGGGTGCGGGGCTTGAGCAGGGCCGGTTTCTCTTCCGGGGCCTGGCACAGCAGGAACAGGTTGGTCAGCAGTTCGGGAATCTGCGCGACCATGTCATCCACCAGTCCGCGGTCGCTGGCGATCTCGTCGAACTCGGGTTGTTCGTCGAACAGGCCGGAACCGACCATGATCGGCAGCAGCAGCTCGCTGACTTCTTCCTCGGCCTGCTCGAACCACACCGCTTCACGCAGGAACACGCCTTCCATGAAGCCGATGCACCAGCCGCGGATGTCGGAGTCGTCCGGCTCGTCGCCCAGGTAGGGTTCGCAGGGCAGCTCCAGCTCTTCGTCACCGGCCATCTGGCGGATGATGTGCGCCTTGAGCTGGGCCAGGGTCGATTCGATTTCGTTGCGCTCTTCCTCACTGCGGTAGTGCGGCGGCTCGGCAAACAGGGCGTCGATCCACTCGCGCTCCGGCACTTCCTCCGGGCAGATCGCCAGGGCGGTCAGGTAGCCGTGTGCCGCCACGTAGTCCAAGGCTTCCTCGTGCAGGTCATCGGCATCGAGAAAGGCTTGCAGGCGGGACAATTGGTCGGCGAAGGACATCGGGTACTACCTCGGAGGTGATCGGTCCCGAATTGTAGTCCTTCCGGGGGCCCGCGGCAAAAGCCAAATGCCCGTGCAGCCTGAGCCGACGCGGGGTTCGGACGCATGTGACGGATTTTTCCGCAGTTTCCCGGACAAGGTGCCGGCCGTGGGCGGACGGCTTGCGTATAATGCGCGGCTTCATTCGGAGTCCCCCATGCTCGATCAGGCACTGCGCATCCTCAAAGACGTTTTCGGTTACGACGCCTTCCGCGGCAATCAGGCGCGGATCATCGAGCGCGTGGCCAGCGGCGGCGATGCCCTGGTGCTGATGCCCACCGGCGGCGGCAAGTCGCTGTGCTTCCAGGTCCCGGCGCTGCTGCGCGACGGCCTGACGGTGGTGGTCTCGCCGCTGATCGCGCTGATGGAAGACCAGGTCGCCACACTCGATGAACTGGGCGTGCCGGTGGCGGCGCTGAACTCCTCGCTGAGCCCCGAGGCCCAGCGCGAAATCGCCGCTCGCCTTCAGCGTGGCGAAATCAAGCTGCTTTATCTGGCGCCCGAGCGCCTGGTGCAGCCGCGCATGCTGGACTTCCTGCAACGCCTGGAGATCGGCCTGTTCGCCATCGACGAGGCGCACTGCGTGTCGCAGTGGGGCCATGACTTCCGTCCCGAATACCTGCAGTTGGGCCAGCTCGCCGAGCTGTTCCCGCACGTGCCGCGCATTGCCCTGACCGCCACGGCGGACATGCGCACCCGCGAGGAGATGATCCAGCGCCTGCACCTGCAGGACGCCGAGCAGTTCCTCTCCAGCTTCGACCGGCCGAACATCTTCTACCGCATCGTGCCCAAGGAGCAGCCGCGCAAGCAGTTGCTGGGCTTCCTCGCCGAGCGCCGGGGCGATGCCGGCATCGTCTACTGCATGTCGCGCAAGAAGGTCGAGGAGGTCGCCGAGTTCCTCTCCGCCCAGGGCTTCCCGGCGCTGCCTTACCACGCCGGGCTGTCCAACGACCTGCGCGCCTATCACCAGAAGCGCTTCCTCAACGAGGAAGGGCTGATCATGGTCGCCACCATCGCCTTCGGCATGGGCATCGACAAACCCAACGTGCGCTTCGTCGCGCACCTGGACCTGCCGAAAAGCCTCGAGGCGTATTATCAGGAAACCGGCCGCGCCGGCCGTGACGGCCTGCCCGCCGATGCCTGGATGGCCTACGGCCTGCAGGACGTCTTGCTGCTGCGGCAGATGATGCAGAACTCCGAGGGCGACGAGCGCCACAAGCGCGTCGAGCGGCACAAGCTCGAAGCCATGCTGGCGCTGTGCGAGGAAACCCGCTGCCGCCGCCAGGCGTTGCTGGCCTATTTCGACGAGGTGATGCCCAACCCCTGCGGCCATTGCGACATCTGCGTCGATGGCGTGGAGACCTGGGACGCCACCGAGCCCGCGCGCCAGGCGTTGTCTGCCATCTACCGCAGCGGCCAGCGCTATGGCGTCGGTCATCTGGTGGACGTGCTGTTGGGCAAGGACACCGAGAAGGTGCGCAGCGTCGGCCACCAGCACCTGGCGGTATTCGGCATCGGCAAATCCCGCGCCGAGGACGAATGGCGCACGCTGTTCCGCCAACTGGTCGCCCGTGGCTTCGCCGATGTGGACGTCGACGGCTTCAATGGCCTGCGCCTGACCGAGGCCTGCCGTCCGTTGCTGCGCGGCGAAGAGACGCTGGCCCTGCGCCGTGATCCGAAGCCGCAGCGCAACAAGTCGTCCTCTTCTGGCGGGGCCAGTTCGGCCAGCCAGCTGGTGCGCCAGGAAGAGCGCGAGATGTGGGAAGCCCTGCGCACCCTGCGGCGCAAGCTGGCGCAGGAGCACTCGGTGCCGCCCTACGTCATCTTCCCCGATGCGACGCTGCTGGAGATGCTGCGCAGCCAGCCGACCACGCTCACCGCCATGGCTCAGGTCAGTGGCGTCGGCGCGCGCAAGCTGGAGCGCTACGGTCAGGCCTTCCTCGACGTGCTCACCGAGTCCGAGGCGGCGCCCGCCACCCCGGCACCGGTGGCCGACCTCAGCCACGAACTGGTCACCCTGGCCCGCGCCGGCATGACCCCGGCGCAGATCGCCCGCCAGCTCGATTGCAGCGAGAAGAACGTCTATAGCCTGCTGGCCGAGGCCATCGGCAAGCAGCAGCTGGGCCTGGAACAGGCGCTGGACCTGCCCGAGGAACTGCTCGGTGAAATCCAGGACGCCTTCCTCGACGAGGACGGTGAGCTGCCGCCGGTGACAGCGATCGCCGAGCTGTTCGAGGGCCGCGTCCCGCTGGGCGTTCTGCATTGCGTGCGCGCCGCCCTGCAGGCCGAGCTGGAAGTCTGATCGCGCCGAAATACGGCGTTACAGATGAAATATCAATGTGCCAGCAACGGCGCCTTTTTCCACCAGTCCTATCTGTCAGTACGGAACACTTTCGGAGTGACAGATGGCGAGCTGGGTGCGGGTAGTGGCGGGGCTGCTGGTCGTCGGGCAACTCAGCGGATGTGCCAGTGGTGGCGGTCTGACCGAAGGTGGCAAGAACGCCTTGATCGGCGTTGCGGCGGTCGCGCTGGTAGCAGGGCTGGTCATCATGTCCAAGGACGATGATCGAGACTGCCGCAAGCATCACAATCGCTCCGAGCGCCGCTATTGCAATGGCTCCTACTACGACCACGACCACGACCGCTACCGGAACTCCCGTGACGATCGCTGGTGATTGCACTGATCCGTCAGTTTCGTGACGGGGCAAAACGACAAACTTGTGACGCACGTCCCGAACAGCTATGGTGGCACTTAGACCTCCACGAGAAGAGGTGAGCGTGCCACAACAACAAAGCTGGCTGGACGACGTCCGCTCCAATGCCTATGCCGAACAGCTCTCCCGGGGCTTTCGCCGCCTGCGTTTCGAGCCCGACCTCGAGACCCAGTACCGTCATTACCTGCTCGAAGACAGCTTCGACCTCAAGCGCACCGCGCTGACCATCGGCGTGCTGATCTGGCTGGCGCTGGCGGCCATCGATTTCCTCCTTATCCGTGGCCCCGAACACTGGCAGATGCTTGCCGTGCGCATCGGCGTGCTGGTGCTGCTGACCGTCTGCGGCGGGTTGATCCTGCAGCGTCGCCATATCCACCTGCTGGTGCCGCTGAGCCTGGCCTGCATCCTCAGCGTCGGCATCGGCGCGGCGGCAGTCGCCGGCATCGCCCACACAGTGGACCAGAGTTATCCCTACGAAGGCCTGTTGCTGGTCAGCATGGCCGCCTACTTTCTGATCGGCCTGCGCTTCGCCGAGGCGGTGGGCAGCGCTTCCGTGATCCTGCTGGCCTACGTGGGCTTCGAGTTGTATGCGGGACTGCCGTTGCCCAAGCTGATCAGCAATGTGGTCTTCCTGCTGTTCGGCAACCTGGTCGGCGCAGTGGGCTGCTACCTGCTGGACTACAAGTCCCGCCAGCATTTCCTGATCAGCCGCCTGCTCAAGGTCATGGCCGAGCACGATGCGCTGACCGGCCTGCACAACCGCCGCAGTTTCAATCGCCAGCTCGAGCGCCTGTGGCGCCAGGCGCAGCGCGAGAGCGTGGGGCTGGCACTGCTGCTCTGCGATGTCGACCACTTCAAGGCCTACAACGACCGCTACGGCCACCAGGCCGGCGATGGTGTGTTGCAGCGTATCGGCGAGGTGCTCATGGCCAGCGCCCGGCGCCCGCTGGACATGGCTGTGCGCCTGGGCGGCGAGGAATTCGCCGTGCTGCTCTATGGCGCCAGCGAGCGGGAGGCGAGGGAGCGTGCCGAGGTGTTGCGCGGAGCGGTGCAGGGCCTGGGCATCGTCCACGAAGGATCGCTGACGGCGGATGAGGTGACGCTGTCCATCGGTGTCTCCTGCCTCTGGCCGGAGACAGGGCATCCGCTGCGCAGCATCTACGAGCACGCCGACCGTGCGCTCTACGAGGCCAAGGCGTTCGGGCGCAACCAGGTTGTCGCCTGATGGCCCATTCCGTCCCCCGAGCTGGCGCCGTGCGTGACTGCGGCGTGCGCAGGCGCGGTGCTAGGATTCGCCGCACCTTGCCTCCGAGCCCGCGCCCATGCAGCAGCTGATCCAGCCCAACGGCCAACCGCACTACGGCATCTTCCCCGGCACCCCGGCGACCATCAATCACCGCGACTTTGACTTCCGCTCGCCCATGGGGCGCCGTCTCGGCGCGTTGAGCAAGTGGCGCAGCTTCCACCAGTTCCAGTACTTCGGCCTGATCAGCCCGACGCTGATCGGCGGCTGCGCGCTGGCGGACCTCAGCCTGCTGTCCATCGGCTTCGTCTACCTCTACCACCCCGAGAGCGGGCGGATGATCGAGCGCCAGTTCAAGTGCCCGCTGGGCAAGGGCTCGAATTTCTCGCAGACGCCCAACGACGGTGTCTGTGAACTGCGCCAGGGGCGCAACCTGCTGCGCCTGGAGAATGGTTCCTCGCCCCTGGAAAAGCGCCTCCTGGTGGAACTGGACGACGGCACCCGCATCGACGCCCGTTTCAGCGAGGAGCAGCCGGCGTTCGAACCCATGAGTATCTGCACGCCGACGGCGGTCAACGGCTGGGTCTACGCCCGCAAGGTGGCCGGCGTGCATTGCCATGGCGAAGTGCGCAGCGCGCTGGGCGACTACGACCTGCGGGAGCTGGATGCCTACGCCCACCACGACTGGTCCGCCGGCTACATGCGCCGCGAGACGTTCTGGAACTGGGCGTGCCTGTCCGGCGAGGCGCAGGGGCGGCGTGTCGGCCTGAATCTGTCCTGCGGGGTCAACGAGACCAGCTTCACCGAGAACTGCTACTGGCTCGACGGCCAATTGGTGAAGGTCGATACGGTGCGTTTCGAGTTCGACCGCGATCATCCGCTGCAGCCCTGGACCATCCGTTCCTATGACGGCCAGGTCGAGTTGCGCTTCGAAGCCCACGGCCTGCACCAGGAACGCCTGAACCTCGGCGTGCTGGCGAGCAACTTCAAGCAGATCTTCGGGCGCTTCAGTGGCGTGCTGAAGCCGGCAGGGCAGGCCGAGGTGCGTATCGACAATCTGTGGGGCTTCGTCGAAGACCAATATGCGAAATGGTGAGGCCCGAGGTCACACCCTGCGACAATCTGTCATTGTACGGGCTTGATTAGCTGGCTAATAATTAGTCAAATCAACTTAGCCGACTCATCCTCGATTCTCTCAGTAGAAAGCCCGACGCAATGTCAGATAACGATAAGCACTACTTCGGTACCCAATTGGCCCAGGCTTCGCGTGGCATGGCGGGCTGAACTCGACCGCCGTCTCAGTCATCTCGGACTTTCCCAGGCGCGCTGGCTGGTGCTGCTGCACCTGGCGCGCCACTCGGCCGCACCCACGCAGCGCGAGCTCGCGCAATCGGTCGGGGTCGAAGGTCCGACGCTGGCCAGGCTGCTGGACGGCCTCGAAGCCCAAGGTCTGGTCCGGCGGCAAGCCGTGGCCGAAGACCGTCGCGCCAAGCGTATCGCCCTGACCCCCAAGGCAGACGTGCTGATCACCGACATCGAGAATATCGCCGCCGCGGTTCGCAACGAAGTGCTGGCGGGCATTACCGAAGATGAAATCGCCCTGTGCCAGAAAACGCTCAGTCGGATTCTCGGCAATCTTGAGCGGAACTGAGCAATTCATCACGTTATTCAGGTAAAGTAGCCATTTTTCTGGCGGTCCTTTGTGGGGCTGCTGGCCATTCGCTATCCACTCCCCAACCATTCGCCGGTTTTTCGACGATTTATCTTGACCAAATCCAGCGCACCACCTAATCCGTGATATCAGACGGCCTGTACTCTGCAAGGTACAGTGGGTAGTGCGTGACGGTCTGCAGTCCGGCATGGCTTCAGGTGTGAGGACAGGTTCAGCCTGCTGCTTTCGAGTGGTCAGGGAATGGCGTGCAGACCCGGACAATGGGATGGGGTTATGGCTCGAATAAAGAGAATTCCGCTGACGCTGGCCGCACTGTCGGTTTTTGTATCCGCTCACGCGAATGCCCTCGGTCTCGGGGAAATCACGTTGCATTCCGGCCTGAACCAGCCGCTGGATGCCGAGATCGCTCTGCTGCAGACCGGCGACATGACGTCCGACGAACTGGTGGCCAAGCTCGCCAGCCCCGCGGACTACGAGAATGCCGGGGTCGACCGCTTCGTGTTCCTGCAGAACCTGCGCTTCACCCCGGTGATTCGCAACGGCCGTGGCTACATCAAGGTGGTGTCCACGCAGCCGGTACACGAGCCTTACCTGAATTTCCTGATCGCCGTGGAGCGCCCCAACGGTCGCCTGCTGCGCGAATACACCGTGCTGATCGATCCGCCGGAGTACAGCGCCAACCGCAGCCTGGCCGCCAATCTGGCGACCAGCGTGCCGGCGCCTTCGCGGGCTTCCGGGTATCGCACGGAACCTGTACGCAGGGCTCCGGCGCAACCGTCGTTGCCGGCTGGCGACGGCCGCTACACCACGGTGCGCAATGACACTTTGTGGAAGATCAGTTCGCGCCTGAGCGGCACTGGCGTTTCGCGCTCGCAACTGATGGACAGCATCGTCGCGCTGAATCCGCAGGCCTTCGTCAATGGCGATCCGCATCGACTGAAGGTCGGCCAGACGCTGATCCTGCCGCAGGGCCAGCAGCTCGCCGGTAATACTGCCGCGCCCGCTCCGCAGGCCGCTTCAACAGAAGCATCTACGCCGGCCGCGCCCGCAGCCGTTGCCCCGCCCCAGGCACCGGGCAACACCGCCGCGCCGGCCGGTGGAGCCGATGCCGCCAAGGTCGAGGCCGACCTGCTCCTGGCCAACGCCCAGCGCGACCAGTTGAACCAGCGCATGGACGACATGCAGAAGCAGCTGGAGTCTCTGCAGCAGGCGTTGCAGAGCCGCGACCAGCAGGTGCAAACGCTGCAGGCCGAGCTGGATCGCCGCCAGGGCGAAGCTGCCTCGGGTAATGCCCCGGCAGCCGATGCTCCCGCGGCCAGTGCGCCAACCAATGCCATTCCCGCTGCCCCCAATGCGGTGGCGCCGGCGCAGCAGGATGCCCCGGCTGCGAGCGTTGCCCAGCCGGCGACTCCGGTGCAGGACGCGCAGGACAGCGGTTTCAACTACTGGCCATGGCTGGGCGCTGGTGCTCTCGGCGCACTGTTGGTCGGCCTGCTGTTCGCCCGCCGCAAGCGCGAGGAAAAACCGGTCGAGATGCCGCCCCTGCAGGCGGCTGCCGAGCCAGTCAGACCGCTTCCGCCGGCCAAACCGCTGGCTGCTGCCGTCGTGGCCCCGGTACCGGTTCCGCATCCGGTGGTGATCGCCACTCCGGAACCGGGCGTCGCCCGGCTGCCGGCCGCCAGCGCGGACAGCCTGGAAGGTGCGGACATCTATATCGCTTACGGCCGCTTCAACCAGGCCCGCGACATGCTGCGCAAGGCCGTCAATGCCGAGCCGAACCGCCGCGAGTTGCGCATGAAGCTGCTGCTGGTGCTGGCCGAGCTGGGTGACGTGGCGGGCTTCCATGAGGAAGAGCACGCCCTGGTGGCTGTCGGCGGCGACCAGAAACAGATCGACCAGCTCAAGTCGCGTTACCCGGCGATGCTGATCCGCCCGGAAGACACCCTCCAGGCGCCCACCGGGGAGACGCTGACCGATTGGGACGATCTCGAGCTGGGCGAACCGGTGGCTGCGCCCGTGGAGCAGCCCAAGGCGGCGCAGGACCAGCCGGACTTCGCCATGAACCTCAGCGACCTGTCGCTGGACCTGGACTGGGACAAGCTCGACAACCCCTTCGAGTCGCCCAAGCAGGGCAAGGCTGCTTCCAAGGCCACCCAGGAAGTGCCATCGGACTTCCGCAGCAACCTGCATGAACTGCCGGAAATCACCGAGCTGGATCTGGGCGAGCACGGCGAGATGTTCGGTCATGGCAGCAAGGCCCAGGTGGAGGACGACCTGACCTTCGACCTGCCCGACGACATCGGCCACGAGCATGACGAGCTGCTGGCCAGCCTCGACCGTGCGCGCAAATGCATCGACCAGGGCAACCTGGAAGAAGCCTACGGCATCCTCAAGCAGGTGATCGCCAGCGGCGACTCCAAGGCCAAGGCCGAAGCGCGCGAGCTGCTGGCGCTGATTGCCTGATCCGCTGTCTGAATGAAGAAGCCCGGCACTTGCCGGGCTTTTTCATTTGCGAGAGGTCGACATTGCTTACCTCCCGAGGATCGGGCGCGAAGGCTCTTGTAGGAGCGAGCAAGCTCGCTCCTACAAGACCGGCTCAGAAGTTACGGCCCAGGTTGATGTACACCGCGTGCTCGCTGGCATCGTTCAGGCCGTAGCTGAAGGACAGCGGCCCCAGCGGTGTCTCGAAGCCCATGAGAATGCTGCCGGCGTTGACGTAGCCGGTGTCGTAGCTGTTGTCGTTGTTCCACACCCTGCCTCGCTCCAGGCTGCCGCCCAGGTAGAAGGGGAAGTCCAGCGGCAGGAAAGATCGCTCGGTCATGCGCCGGTAGTAGATGACCCGTCCGAGGCTGTAGTTCTGTCCGGCCAATGCGTCCTGGCGATAACCGGAAAGTTGCCGCGCGCCGCCGAGCAGGAAGCTCGACACCACCACCTCGGCGTCATCGATGGTGCGGCCGTAGCCGCCGCCCAGCACCCAGGTGTTGGGGCCGCTGCTCAGCGCCTTGTCCAGGCGAAAATCCCATTGCCGGTAGCGGTCGTCGTCGCCCAGGGACGGCGTGTGTTCGCGGAAGGAGGTCTGGATGTTCTCGCCTTCACGGGGGAAGTCGACGTTGTCCATGGTGTCGAAGGAGTATTTGAGCTCGGCGTAGCCTTCGGTGAAGTGGAAGTCCGGCAGGTCCTGCTCGCCCACGCGTACGTCGGCCTTGCCGAAGGCCTGGGCCACGCCGAGGCGGATCTCGCCGTTGTTGGCGATCTGCCGGCCGAGGTTCAGGCCATAGCCATAGCGCTCCAGGCGGTACTCGGCGATGGGGTCGTCGTTGTCGGTGGCCTCGACGTTCTGCGCCTCGTTGAACAGGTAGGGCGCGACGAAGTAGCGCGAGCCCACGTCCAGCGGCTGGTAGAACTCGCTATAGAGCTCCTGCTGGTCGCCGATCTGCAGGCGCGTCAGCCATTCCGCGCCGAGGCGGTTGATACCGTTCATGCGGTAGCTGCCGCCGACGTTGAAGGTGCTGTCGCCGCGCAGGTCGTCAGAGAGGTTCAGGCCCAGGCGCAGGTAGTCGGTGCCGCCGCGCTTGCCATAGGCGTGGATCACCAGCGCGTTGCCATCCTTGCGGTGCACGACCCGGTACTGGACCTGGTCGAAGTAATCCAGGCCGTAGAGGGTGCTCATGTCGCGCTGCAGGCGTTCCAGGTCCAGGTGCTCGCCCAGCGGTTGGCGAATGTAATGGAGGATGACGTCGTCGCTGACCTTGGAGTTGTTCTCCACCTCGATGCGGTCGATCAGCGGCTGGCGCTCGCCCGGTGTGCGCGCCTCGTTCAGTGCCACTGCCTGGGCGTCGGCGGGTTTGCGCAGCGCTGCCAGGCGCGGGGCGAGGATGCTGGTGGCGCGGTAGCCGGCGTCGATCAGCTGCGGCACGCGGCCGAAGTCGGTTGAGCTGTAGCCACTGAGCGGCGGCTGCACCAGGATGTCGCTGGATTTCAGGGTGGCCAGCTGTGCTTCGGAGTTCTTGCGGGTCATCAGGGTGATGGACTGGTTGAGCATGTCCACCACGGTGGCCAACTGCTTGCGATCCAGCAGCGGGTTGCCGATGTCGACCACGATGACCACGTCGACGCCCATCTGCCGGGCCACGTCCACCGGGATGTTGTCGACCATGCCGCCGTCCACCAGCAGCTTGCCGTTGACCTCCACCGGCGCGAACACCGCCGGGATCGACATGCTGGCGCGGATCGCCTGGGGCAGGTGGCCCTTGCTGAACACCACTTTCTCGCCGGTGGAGATATCGGTGGCCACCGCGCGGAAGGGAATCGCCAGCTGATCGAAGTCGCGGGTATCGCTGGTGTGCACCAGCAGGCTTTCCAGCAGCATCGACAGGTTCTGCCCCTGGATGGCCCCCAGCGGCAGGCCGAGGGTGCCGTCGTCGCGGAAGCTGAGCTTCTGCTTCACCAGGAAGTCGCGGTCGTCCTGTTTGCGGCGGAAGGGCACGTCGACCCGCGGCGGCGAGTCGGACAGCGCTTCCTTCCAGTCCAGCCCCAGGGCCAGTTGTTCCAGCTCCTTGGGCGTATAGCCCGCTGCATACAGGCCGCCGATCACTGCGCCCATGCTGGTGCCGGCGATGGCGTCGACGTGGATGCCCTGTTCGTCCAGCGCCTTCAGCACACCGATGTGCGCCAGGCCGCGCGCTGCGCCGCCGGAGAGGACCAGGCCGATCTTCGGTGGAGTGTTCGCCGCCAGGGCGCCGAGGGGAAGGAGCAGGAGGAGGGCGAACAGCAGTCGGCGCATGAAGAGAAGAGTCCGGTAGGGCATTTCAGAGCGGTATTATAGGTTCGCGTCCTACTGCAGAGTCTGATTCATGTCCGAAGCCAAAGCCGAAATCGTCATCACCTATTGCACCCAGTGCCAGTGGCTGTTGCGCGCCGCCTGGCTGGCCCAGGAACTGCTGAGCACCTTTGGCGACGACCTGGGCAAGGTCAGCCTGGTGCCGGGCACGGGCGGGGTCTTCCACATCACTTGCGACGCCGAGCAGATCTGGGAGCGCAAGGTCGACGGTGGTTTCCCCGAGGCCAAGGTGCTCAAGCAGCGCGTGCGCGACCGCATCGATCCGCAGCGCGACCTGGGCCATAACGATCGCTCCTGAAGCGTCGCGGTACCGGTCGGCGGAACCATTCGATAGCTGGCTAACTTCCTTGCTTCATATCAACGGGGTACGCGCGTACCACTCTTAGTCTGAGGACACCCATTCTCCACAGGAGGTGCCCTCATGAGCATCATTGTCACTGGCGCCGCCGGCTTCATCGGCAGCAATCTCGTCAAGGCGCTGAACCAGCGCGGCGAGACCGACATCATCGCGGTCGATGATCTGACCGAGGGTGACAAGTTCGCCAACCTCGCCGACTGCGACATCAGCGACTACCTCGACAAGGGCGATTTCATTGCGCGCTACGCTCGCGGACGCTTCGGCGTGGTGCGTGCGCTGCTGCACCAGGGCGCCTGCTCCAGCACCATGGAGCGCGACGGGCGCTACATGATGGACAACAACTACCGCTACAGCTGCGAGTTGCTGGACGCCAGCCTGTCCCTGGGCGTGCCGTTCCTCTATGCCTCGTCGGCGGCGGTCTATGGCGGCGGCCAGGAGTTCCGCGAGACGCGCTCCTGCGAGCGGCCGCTGAACGTCTACGGCTACTCGAAGTTCCTCTTCGACCAGCGCGTGCGCAAGGTGCTGCCCACGGCGCGCACCCAGGTGGCCGGCTTCCGCTACTTCAACGTCTACGGCCCGCGCGAGCAGCACAAGGGGCGCATGGCCTCGGTGGCCTTCCACTGCTTCAACCAGTTCCGCGAGACCGGCAAGGTGAAGCTGTTCGGCGAGTACGGCGACTACCCGGCCGGCGGCCACCTGCGCGATTTCGTCTCGGTGGAGGATGTGGCCAGGGTCAACCTGCATTTCCTCGACAACCCCGAGCGCAGCGGCATCTTCAACCTCGGCAGCGGCCGTGCCCAGCCGTTCAACGACGTGGCGCTGGCGGTGATCAACACCCTGCGCGAACAGCAGGACCTGCAGCCGCTGACCCTGGACGCAGCGATCCGCGATGGACTGCTGGAGTACACCGAGTTCCCGGACGAGTTGCGCGGCAAGTACCAGTGCTACACCTGCGCCGATATCGCCTTCCTCCGCGAGGCGGGCTACCGCGCGCCGATGATGGGCGTGGAGGAAGGGGTGCAGCGTTACTGCCGGTGGTTGCTGCAACAGGCTTGATAGCCCGTGTATCGGACCTTTTACCTACTCTTTACCCAGTGCTGACGTTCCAGGCAGGGCAGACGCGCGATCATTGCGCCCAGAGCTGAAGCTGCCTCGCCCCCTCCGGCGTCGTGGAAAGGTTCACCCAATCTCGGCGCCTTATCCACAGGCACCACACCGAACAGGCCGCCTCGCAGGCTGTCGTGCGATGAATCCTTGGCAGTCCCTCCCCGGGGCAAGGTTCGAGATACGCGCGCTGCGGGGCAGCCTTCCTTTTCAGCGTATTCACTACCCGGCAAGTGCAGGAGCGAGCAAGTTCGCTCCTGCAGGTCGTTAATGCGAGCCGCGTGCGCTGAGGAAGGTCGCGAAGATGATCAGCACGCCACCCGCCAGCATCCGCAGACTCGGCTCCTCGCCGAACAGCACGGCGGCGAAGGCGATGCCGTAGACCGGCTCCAGGGCAAAGATCACCGCCGCCGTGCGTGCCTTGATCAGCCGCAGGCTGGCGACGAACAGGCTGTGGGCGACACCGGTGCAGAGGACGCCCAGCGCCACCAGCCACAACCAGTCCATGCCGCGAATCGCGGGCAACTCGAAGAGCACCAGCGGCAGCAGGCAGGCGATGATCGTCAGGTTCTGGCACAGCGCCGCCTGGATTGGGTCGATCCCGCGCACGCTGACCCGGTTGGCCAGCGACAGCAGGGCGAACAGCAGCCCGGAGAGTGTCCCCCAGAGCAGGCCTGCGGTGGCGCCGTCGCGCAGGTCCAGTGTCGGCGTGACCATCACCAGGCCGATGCACACCAGCGCCACCACCAGGTATTCACCCTTGCGGATGCGTTCGCGGAACAGCAGGCCTTCCAGCAGCACGGTGAAGGCGGGGAAGCTGGCGAAGCCGAGGGTGGCGACCGCCACGTTGCCGACTTTCACGGCGAGGAAGAACGTCAGCCAGTGGGTGCACAGCAGCACGCCGCCACCCAGCAGCATGGCGGCCTGTTTCAGCGTAGGTCGCTTCTGCTGCCGTAGATGCCCGGCGAAAACCGCCGCCAGCGACAGCGAGCCGAACAGCGCGCGGCCGAAGACGATGACCAGGGGGCCGGCGAGGATGAGTTTGCCGAAGATGCCGGACAGCCCGAACATCAGGGCGCCGATGTGCAGGCCGATCAGGGCGCCGCGGGGCGTGAGTTGGGTAATGCGATTCATGCCTGAGCTCCCGCCGATTGCTGTGGCGGGGCCTTGTCGGGAAAGAGGCAAGCGCGCCGGGCTGGCTGGCGCGCGGTGAGTCGAAGATCAGGCCAGCCGCGCGCCATTGGGCAGCAGCTTGTCGAAACCGGCGAGCACCACCTTGTCGTCGCTGTCGTAGGCGCCGGTGACCAGCACTTCCGAGCGCACACCGGCGATGGACTTGGGTTCGAAGTTGCACACGCAGAGCACCTGGCGGCCGATCAGCTCGTTGGCTTCATAGTGCGCGGTGATCTGTGCGCTGGAGGTCTTGATCCCCAGCGGGCCGAGGTCGACCTGGAGGATGTAGGCGGGCTTGCGCGCCTTCACGTTGGGTTCGGCCTGGACGATGGTGCCCACGCGCAGTTCGACGCGCTCGAAATCCTGCCACTCGATAGTGTCTGCCGACATCGCTGCTCCCGTTGGGTTATTGGGTTCGATGGCCGGCAGTCTAGGCCCTGGGCGCGCGGCTGTCTGTCGCGCGGCTAGCGGGAATTGTCGCGCGCCTCCTGGCGAAGCTGGCGCGCGGTGGTACCGAACTGGCGCACCAGCGCGGCGGTGAAGGCGCTCTGCGAGGCGTAGCCGACTTGTGCGGCAATCTCGCCGACCGACTGGTGCGAACCGCGCAGCAGGTCGCGGCCCAATTGCAGGCGGCGCTGGCGCACGTAGTCCATGGGCGTCTGCCCCGTCTCGGCGAGGAAGCGGGCATGGAAGCGCGCGGCGGAAAGCCCGGCGAGCCGCGCCAGGTCGGCCACCTGCAGCGGGTGCGCGGCGTGGCGGTCGATGTAGCTGTCGAGGCTGGCCAACGGCAATTGCGTAGGTTCCTCCACGCGCTGCTGGCCGGCGGCGAGGCTGGCGAGCAGGAGGATCGCACCCTGGCGCGCCAGCACCGGGTCATGCAGGGGGCTGCCGGCCAGCCAGTGCACCAGTTGCGCCTGGTCGTTGTTGAGCAGGCGCTGGCCGGGGGTTTCCAGCAGGCGGCGGCCGGCGTCGCTGTGCAGGCCCAGGGCGGCGAGCAGGTTATCTTCGTCCTCCAGATCTACCACCAGGCAGCGGCTGCCGTCGGGGCTGGCGCAGGCGTGGTGCTCGTCACGCGGCACCACGGCGAAAGTCTGCCGGGTCACCAGGCTGCCGCGTCCGCCCACTTCGAAATCCAGGCTGCCGGACAGCCCAAGCACCAGCTGCGCATGGCTGTGGCTATGGGCGAGATGGTCGTGGCTGTAGTGGCGCAGGGAGAGGATCGGGTTCATGCGAACTGCTTTCCGAAGCTGGCGGGCAGGTGGACAGTCTAGCGCGCCGCGGCCTGTCACGGGACTGTCGCCAGTCGGTCATGTTGGCTTCACCGCGGCGGCCGACACTCGGAGAAACCCCTCTGGAGGTCGCCGACGATGAGCAGCGCGCAACGCATGACGCCGACGAAGAAACAACGGGTGCGGACCCTGTGGATATCCGATGTCCACCTCGGCACCCGCGACTGCCAGGCCGAGCATCTGGCCGGCTTCCTCAAGCGCTACCACGCCGACCGCATCTACCTGGTGGGCGACATCATCGACGGCTGGAAGCTGCGCGGCGGCATCTTCTGGCCGCAGGCGCACACCAACGTGATCCGCCGCCTGCTGACCATGAGCAAGCGGGGCACCGAGGTGATCTACGTGACCGGCAACCACGACGAGTTCCTGCGCCGCTATTCCTCGCTGCTGCTGGGCAACATCCGCCTGGTCGACGAGATCGTCCACACCACCGCCGACGGCCGCCAGTTGCTGGTGATCCACGGTGACCAGTTCGACGTCATCACGCGCTACCACAAGTGGCTGGCCTTCCTCGGCGACTCCGCCTACGAGTTCACCCTGACGCTTAACCGCTGGCTGAATCACTGGCGCAGCCGCTATGGCTACGGCTACTGGTCGCTGTCGGCGTACCTCAAGCACAAGGTGAAGACGGCGGTGAACTTCATCAGCGACTTCGAGGAAGCCATCGCCCACGAGGTGCACAAGCGCGGCCTCAACGGCGTGGTCTGCGGGCACATCCACCACGCGGAAATCCGCCAGATCGGCGAGGTGGAATACCTCAATTGCGGTGACTGGGTGGAATCCTGCTCGGCGCTGATCGAGCACTGGGATGGCAGCATCGAGCTTTACCGCCTGGCCGAGGAACCGGTGCGCGCCGAGGCGCCTGCGGTGGTCGAGTCGGCGGCATGAGGCTGCTGATCGTCACCGATGCCTGGCTGCCGCAGGTCAACGGCGTGGTCACCAGCCTCCGGGCACTGGTGGCCGAGCTGGAGGAAATGGGGCACAGGGTCGGCCTGATCACCCCGCAGGATTTTCGTCACCGGCCTTGCCCGAGCTACCCGGAAATCCCCCTGGCGTGGAACCTGTGGACAGTCGGCGAGAAGATCGCCGACTTCGCCCCGGACTGCGTCCACCTCGCCACGGAAGGCCCGCTGGGCTGGGCTGCACGGCGCTGGCTGGTGCGCCGCGGGATGAAGTTCAGCAGCGCCATCCATACGCGCTTTCCCGAATACGTGAACACTCGCTGGCCCTGGCTGCCGCTGGCCTGGGGCTACGCCTTCCTGCGCCGCTTCCATGCACCGAGCCAGGCCGTGCTGGTGAGCAGCGAGCGCATGCGCGGAGCTTTCGCCGATCACGCTTTCGACAATCTGGCGCTGTGGCGCAAGGGCGTGGATCTCCAGCGTTTTCAGCCGGGGGAGGGCGCACCGCTGCAGGAGCCGATATTCCTCTATGTCGGCCGGCTGGCGCGGGAGAAGAATCTCGAAGCCTTCCTTGCGCTCGACCTGCCGGGACGCAAGCGCGTGGTGGGCGACGGCCCGCAGCGCGCGGAGCTGCAAGCGGCTTATCCACAGGCGGAGTTCCTCGGCTATCGGCACGGCGACGAACTGGCGGAGGCCTATCGCAGCGCCAGTGTGCTGGCCTTCCCATCGCTGACCGACACCCTCGGCCTGGTGATGGTCGAGGCGCTGGCTTGCGGTACGCCAGTGGCGGCGTTCCCGGTGACGGGGCCGCTGGATGTCCTGGAGGACGGCGTCACCGGGGTGATGGACGCGGATTTGCGCAGCGCCTGTCTGCGGGCGCTGGAGCTGGATCGCCAGGCCTGCGCGCAGTGGGCGCGCGGGCAGACCTGGCGGGCATCCGCGCAGGAGTTCCTGGCGCTTCAGGTGAGCCTGACGCCATTGCCAGTCGGTGCGCCGGTCAGCGAAGAACCGGGCTACGTGAACAGCTAGAGATCAGAACAGCCGACGGTCGTGGTCCAGGTTCTGGTCCACCAGCCATTTGCCGTGGGCGATGGAAGCGTGCTGGGCCTTCTGCAGATCCGACATGAAGGCAAACTCCACCGGTAGCGTCTTGCGTTTGGTGGTCTGGCCGTCCGGGGCGGTGATGTGGCAACCGCCGGCCCAGGGAGTGGGCAGGCCGGGATGCTCGACGACATCGGCGGTGATGGTGTACTTGCGGTACTCGCATTGCATCAGGCTCATGGGGCGTCCTCCTGGCTGGTCGCCAACAGCCCGCGAGGGCGTGTGGCGAGCGGAACGGTGCTGGCGTCGTGCGCCGGCAAGCCTTGCTAACCCCCAACATAGACCACTCTGCCGGCCTCTCCGGCGGATACCGACGAACGTGAATGTCACCGGCGTGCGAGTTTTCCCGCTTGAATCTTCCCTTCGCTCGCGCCTCGCGCCAGACTGTCGGCCATGCCTATCCAGACCCTTTCCCGCCTTGCCGAAGTCGACGCCCGCCAGTGGGACGCCCTGCTGCCGGACGACCAGCCGTTCCTGCGCCATGGCTTTCTCTCCGCCCTGGAGGAAAGCGGCAGCGTCGGCGGCCGCAGCGGCTGGAAACCTTCCCACCGGGTGCTGCTGGCCGACGATGGCCGTCTGCTCGCCGCGGCGCCGGCCTATCTGAAAAGCCATTCCTACGGCGAGTACGTGTTTGACTGGAGCTGGGCGGATGCCTGCCTGCGCGCCGGCATTCCCTACTATCCCAAGCTGCTGGTGGGCATTCCCTTCACCCCGGTCGGCGGCGCTCGCCTGCTCGGCGCGCCGGACGCGGCGCTGAGCCTGGTCGGCGCGCTGGCGGGCGAGGTGGACGAAGGGCATTGCTCCGGCGTGCACGTGAATTTCACCGATGCTGCCGCCGATGCCCTGCTGGACGCTGCAGACGGTTGGCTGGAGCGCCTGGGTTGCCAGTACCACTGGAGCAACCGCGGCTACCGCGACTTCCAGGACTTTCTCGATGCACTCAGCTCACGCAAGCGCAAGCAGATCCGTAAGGAGCGTGAGCAGGTCGCCGGGCTGCGGCTGGATTTCGTCTGGATGGAAGGGCGCGAGCTGTCCGAAGCGCACTGGGACTTCGTCTATGCCTGCTACAGCAGCACCTATGAGGTCCGCGGGCAGGCGCCCTACCTGAGCCGGGCGTTCTTCAGCCTGATCGGCGAGCGTATGCCCGAGGCGATCCGCGTGGTCTTCGCTCACCAGAATGGCCGGCCCGTGGCCATGGCTTTCAGTCTGCTCGGCGGCGATACATTGTACGGCCGCTACTGGGGCTGCCTGGCGGAGTTCGACCGCCTGCACTTCGAGACCTGTTTCTACCAGGGCCTGGACTTCGCCATCGGCCACGGCCTCCAGCGCTTCGACGCCGGAGCGCAGGGCGAGCACAAGCTGATCCGTGGCTTCGAGCCGGTGATCACCCGCTCCTGGCACCGCCTGGGACATCCCGGACTGCGCGAGGCGGTGCAGGAGTTCCTGATAGGGGAGAGGGCGGGCATCCTGGCCTATGCCGAGGAGGCCCGTGCTGCGCTGCCCTATCGTCAGGACTGCACTTCGTAGGAGCGAGCAAGCTCCTACGAAGTGCAGCTTTCCCTGCAGGAGCAGACCTTGCTCACGGCTGGTCGGCGCTGCGCGGCGGGGCGATTACTCCGGCTTTGCCTCGCCCTTGCCCGGCAGCATGCGCACCAGGGTGTTGTCGCGGCTGATGTAGTGGTGGAACAGCGCGGCCAACGCGTGGATACCGATCAGCCAGTAGCCGAGCACGGCGATGGTTTCATGCCAGTACTTCACCTGCTTGGCCAGGTCCGGGTTCTTGTCCACCAGGTGCGGCAGCTCCATGCCCCAGAACGGCACCGGCTTGTCGGCGGCGCTGAGGATGATCCAGCCGGCCAGCGGCAGGCCGATCATGAGGCCGTACAGTGCCAGGTGCGCGAGCTTTGCCAGCGCCATCTGCCAGGCCGGCGGTGCCGGAACGATGGGCGGGGTGGGGTAGATGAAGCGGCCGATCAGGCGCAGCCAGACCAGCACGAACACACTCAGCCCAAGCATGAAGTGCCATTGGGAAAACAGCGCGCGGGTGTCGCTGCCTTTGGGGAAGTTAGTGCGGTATTCCATGCAGAAGTACGTGGCGGCGATCAGCACCAGCATGATCCAGTGCATGGCAATGGACAGGCTGCCGTAACGGGACGGGGTCTTGGACAGGCTCATGACGGTTCCTTGTTTGGCTCGGTTATCGTGACGCCCCGTTCTGGCGACGGGCTTGTCAGTCTGAGCATAGAACCTTAAATGTGCCTGAAACACCATGAAGGCAAAGTGAAAGGGCCGCTATGTGCGGCCCTTTTGACGTCGGTCAGCCTTCGTCGTCGGCTGACTGGCGGGAGCGGATGGCATTCACCAGTCTTTTGGCCAAGGCCGGGTAGTCCTCGTCGAAGTGGTGCCCGCCGGGCAACTGCAGGTTCTCGCCCACGGCCTGGGGCTGGGTGCAGCCGCTCTCGTCCTTTTCTTCCACGCCGTACACGCAGAGCACCTTCGGTCCGGGCAGGCGCGCCATTTCCGGGCCGGTGGACGCTTCCTGGCCGGCCTTGCCGAGCCAGCCCTGCACCTCGATCTCGAAGCTGCCGCTGCGGGCGAAGGCCAGCAGGATCACCGAGCTGACGTCCTTCTTGGCGTCCGCCGGCAGGCGGTTGTAGATCGCCGGCAGCACGTCGGCGCCGAACGAGTAGCCGGCCAGCACGAAGTGCTTGGCGCCCCACTTCTCGCGATAGTGCTGCATCAGCAGAGCAAGGTCGGCGGCGCTCTGCTCCGGGGTCTTGTGCTCCCAGAAGTAGCGCAGGGCATCGACGCCCACCACGGGGTAGCCGAGCTCGGCCATCTGCGCGGCGACGTCGCGGTCGAGGTCGCGCCAGCCGCCGTCGCCGGAATAGAACAGGGTGACGGTTTCCGAGGGCTTGGCGGCCGGGACTTCCACCACCGGCACGTTATCGCCGCCACCTTGCAGCTGCTGGCGCAGTTGATCGGCGAGGACCTTGGGCAGCGGCGCGTCGTAGTCGGTGATCACCGTTTCGGCGTTTTTCAGGCCTCGGGCGAAGCGCGCGCTGGCATCGTCCGGGTTGTCATTCCAGGCAGCCAGCCAGTGGCCGTGCGGAGCGGTCTGCGGCAGAGGCGAGGCGGCGCAGTCGGGTTTCTCCAGAGAGAAGCCCACGGACAGCGCCTTGGCCTTGTCGTCGGTCTGCCCGGCGAGCCAGCGGAAGGCCCAGGCGCTGCCGGGGCCGATGCCGGCAACCAGGGTCGGCTGGCCGTCAAGAAGTTCACCAGCGGCCTGGATGCGAGCCTGCTGGGCCTTGCAGTCGTTCTCCGGGAAGACGAACTGCACCACACGGGCGCCGCTGTCGTGGGCCAGGGCCAGCAACTGGGCGTCGTCCAGTTTCTGGTCGGCCTGCACGGCCAGCAGCACGCGTGCATTGGGCTGCTTGCCGGGGTTGGCCAGGCTGGCGGCGCTGCCGTCGGGCAACTGGCGGTGGTCCAGGGAGGCCTGCGGGGCCGGGCGGCTCCATAGCAGCAGGCCGACGGCAATGACGATCAGCAGGAGAAGGGCGAGCAGGTGTCGCCAGCGTCGTTTCAACATATCAGCGTTTTACCAATCCACTCAGGCCGCCTGCGATGAGGGCGGCTGTGTCGGCCAGGGCCACCAGCGGATCCAGTCCGGCGGGCACGGCCAGGTAACGGGGTTCCCAGTCGGGCTGGAACTTGTCCTTGAAGCGACGCAGCCCCTGGAAGTTGTAGAACTGCTCACCCCGGCGAAACACCAGCGCGCCGAGACGTTGGGTCAGCGGGGCGCCGCGGCGCGGCTGCAAGCCGGCCAGGGGCACCATGCCGAGGCTGAAGCGGGTATGCCCGCTCTCCTTGTAATGCAGGATCAGGCCGAGCATGAGGAACTCCATGGTCAGCTTGGGCGCATCGGGGACGACGCGCATCAGGTCGATGCTCGCCAGTTCCTTGCCGGACGTTTCCAGCAGGTTGGCGAAAGCCACGGCGCGGCCCTGGAAACGGACCACGACGATGCGGAAATAGTGCAGGTATTCAGGGGTGAAGCGGCCGAGGGAGAAGCCTTTCTCGCGGACGTTCTTGCCGCCCAGCCAGGCATCGGAGATGGCGCGCAGCTCCTCCATCGGCGCCTGGCCGGCGTCGTGGAACTCCAGGCTGAGGCCGTCGCGCTGGCCGCGGTTCCAGGTGTAGCGCAGGTCTTTCATCTCCTTGCCCTTGCTCTCCAGGTCGAAGCGGCGCAGGTCGACCCGTGCTTCTTCGCCGAGCTTGAGCGCGGTCAGGCCGATATCCATGTACAGCGGCAGGTTCTCCGCTCGCACCTGGTAGAACACCGGGCGGGCGTGGTGCAGGTCGCAAAGGTCGCGGAATTGCCAGATCAGCTCCGCGCGGGCCTGTGCCGGGCCGATCGGATCGAACAGCGCCACCAGGCTGCGGCCGCGGCGGGCATACATCAGGAAGGCGTCGTTGCCCTCATGGAACAGCAGCGCCTTGTCGCCGGACAGGGCCAGGCCGCCGTCGGGCTGGGCGGAGTTGGACAGGATGCCGGCTGCGCTGTCCAGCTCCTCGCGTGTGGGCGCGTGGATCGCCGGCGGCGCGGTGCGCAGCAGCCAGTACAGCGCCAGGGCGGCCAGCAGCAGGCAACTGCCCAGGGCGGCGCGCAGGCCGCGCGGGGCATCGGCGTCCAGGGCGAACTGCCACCAGAGCTCATGGCTGTAAGGTACGTCCTGGTAGGCGAACAGCAGCAGCCAGATGGAAGCGGCGATGACGCACGCGGCTGCGCCCAGGTACAGCGGCGAGAAGGGCAGGTCCATCAGGCGGCTGCGACGATAGAAGGCGCTGCGGAAGATCACCAGCAGGGCGGCGGTGAAGCTGAGGATCAGGGCTTCTTCCCAGTCGAAGCCTTTAAGGAGCGACAAGGCAGCGCCGGCGATCAGCAGGCCGAGGGTCAGCGCCCAGGCAGCGGAGAGGCGACGGCGCAGACCATAGGCGAGCAGCAGGCAGAGCACGCCGATCAGGCTGGCGGCCAGGTGTGAGGCGTCGATCAGGCGGTGCGGGACGAGGAAGCCGACTTCGTCGAGGCGGGTATCGATGGACGGTGTAGCGCCGGAGAACAGCAGCACGATGCCGGAGATGAACACCAGCAGCGAGAGGATCTGCGCGGCAAAGCCGGAGGTGATCCGTACCGCCTGCTTGGCCACCAGGATGCGGCGTGCCTCGAGGAACAGCAGCAGCAGGCAGGCGACGATCAGCGGCAGTACGACATAGATCAGGCGATAGAGCAGCAGCGCCGCGGCGAGCGGTGCGGCACCCAGTTGCCCGGCGAAGGCGGCCAGCAGTACGGCCTCGAATACGCCGACGCCACCGGGGACGTGGCTGAGCACGCCAGCCGCCAGGGCGATCAGGTAGACCAGCAGGAAGGCGCCGAAGGGCGGGGCCTCGGGCAGCAGCAGATAGAGCACGGTGGCGGCAGCGGCAACGTCCAGCGCGGTGATCAGCAGTTGCAGCAGCGACAGCCGCAGGCCGGGCAGGCGCAGCGTGCGGCGGCCGACGCGAACCAGATGGCTGTCCGGCGAGGGTTGCTCCGGCAGGCGGCGACGTTCGATAGCCACCACCAGCAGCAGGCAGAAGGCGATGATGCCCAGCGCGAGGACAGCCACCAGCCACTGTGGCAGGTGCAGGGCCAGCGATGCGTCCGCGAGGTCGCTCAGCGCGGCCACGGCTGCCAGCACTGGCAAGGCGCAGCCCAGCGAGAGGCTGGCAAACAGGGTCATCAGCGCGACGTCGCCGGCGCCCAGTCCCAGCCGGGCATAGAGGCGATAGCGCACCGAACCGCCGGACAGCATCGACAGCCCCACGGCATTACCGATGGCAAAGGCGGAGAAGCCGCCGGTCAGCAGTGCCGGGGTGGGTAGTTTCACACCGGCGAAGCGGCTGGCCGACCATTCATAGCCGAGCAGGAAGATGAAGCCTACGACGGTGGCCGCGAACGCGCCGGCCAGCGCGGTGGTCGGCACATCGAGCAGGGCGTCGTGCAGGGAATAGGCGTCGATGTCGCGCAGCAGGTGGTAGCAGGCGATCAACGCCAGGCTGAACAGCACCAGGGTTACGCCCAGGCCGAGTGCCTGGCGGTTGGCGTTGATCCAGTCGAGCCATGCCGCTCGTGGCGAGGCTTCGTCGGGGGCAGGTGTATCGGGTGTGGCAGGGTTGGCGCTCATCGGGCACCTCTAACGATCCTGCGCGACAGAGTAGGGGCACTGTCGCGAATTCCCAAGTCCTTGGAGAGTATTTTCGTCATTCGGCTGGCGCCACCCGTACGTGGTTTTTTCTGCGCACAACGAAAAAAGCCACTCCTAAGAGTGGCTTTCTTCTTGATGTCTGGTTGCGGGAGCAGGATTTGAACCTACGACCTTCGGGTTATGAGCCCGACGAGCTACCAGACTGCTCCATCCCGCGGCGGCAATTCTACGGATATGAAGCCTCGTGTCAAACGATATTTCGTTTTCGATCAATAATTTAAATCGCGCGCAAACGAAAAAGGCCACTCCGAAGAGTGGCCTTTTCCTGTGTCTGGTTGCGGGAGCAGGATTTGAACCTACGACCTTCGGGTTATGAGCCCGACGAGCTACCAGACTGCTCCATCCCGCGCCGGCCATTCTACGTAAATGAAAGTCTCTGTCAATCGATATTTGTTCTGCGATCAAAAATTTAAATGACGCGCAAACGAAAAAGGCCACTCCGAAGAGTGGCCTTTTCCTGTATCTGGTTGCGGGAGCAGGATTTGAACCTACGACCTTCGGGTTATGAGCCCGACGAGCTACCAGACTGCTCCATCCCGCGACGCCCATTCTACGCCGGTGCGCCCGGGTGTCAATGAAAAAAGGGGAAAAGTGATTTTCTATCAGATATTTAGCCGCCAGGAATGGAATCGTCGCAGGGATCGACAAGGGTGATTTCCGCGGCTGTGGATAACCGGGACGGCAGGTTTTTGCATTACCATGGGCGGGTTTTCCGTCTTCTATAAAGGCGGTTTCCGTTGGTGATGCAGGCGCCTCCTTCGTGACTCGGCAGAGAAAGATCATCCACATCGATTGCGACTGCTTCTATGCCGCCATCGAGATGCGCGACGACCCCAGCCTCGCGGGCAAGCCGCTGGCCGTGGGCGGGTCACCGGACAAGCGTGGCGTGGTCGCGACCTGCAATTACGAGGCGCGTGCCTACGGCCTGCATTCGGCCATGGCCATGCGTACCGCCGTGAAACTCTGCCCGGACCTGACCATCGTCCGCCCGCGTATGGACGTCTATCGCGAGACCTCGCGGGACATCCACGCGATCTTCCGCGACTACACCGACCAGATCGAGCCGCTGTCCCTGGACGAGGCCTACCTCGACGTCAGCGACAGCGAGCGTTGCGGCGGCAGCGCCACACGTATTGCTCGAGAGATTCGCCAGCGCGTCTGGGAGACGCTGCACATCACCGTGTCTGCCGGGGTGGCGCCGAACAAGTTCATTGCCAAGATCGCCAGCGATTGGCGCAAGCCCAACGGCCTGTTCGTGGTCACCCCCGATGAGGTCGACGGTTTCGTCGCCGAACTGCCGGTGAAGAAGCTGCATGGCGTGGGCAAGGTCACCGCCGAGAAGCTGGCGCGCTTGGGCATCCGTACCTGCGCGGACCTGCGCGACTGGTCGCGGATCCAGTTGGCCAAGGAGTTCGGAAGTTTCGGCGAGCGGCTCTGGGGACTGTCGCGTGGCATTGACGAGCGCCCGGTGCAGGTGGACAGCCGGCGGCAATCGATCAGCGTGGAGAACACTTTCGACCAGGACCTGCCGGACCTGGCAGCCTGCCAGGAAGAATTGCCGTCACTGCTGGGTGAACTGGAGCGGCGCATGACGCGCCTGGACGCCAGCTATCGGCCGGGCAAGCCGTTCATCAAGCTGAAGTTCCACGACTTCACCCAGACTACCCTGGAGCAGGCCGGCGCCGCGCGGGATCTGGAAAGCTATCGGCTGCTGCTGGGGCAGGCCTTCCAGCGCGGCAACAAGGCGGTTCGGCTGATCGGTGTAGGCGTGCGCCTCGTCGATCTGCGCGGCGCCCACGAGCAATTGACGCTCTTCTAGCCCTGCCCGGAAGAGCCTCAGCCTTCCGGCCACAGGCGCATGGCGCGGCCGCTGGCCGGCCACAGGCGCAGTTCGCCTTCTTCGGTGATGTCCCAGCGCTGCACCTGGCCGAGCATCTTGAGGAACTGTTGTTCCTGCTCCATCACCAGATCGGCGCAGAGCTTGCGGGTGGCGCCCGGCTGGCCGAAGGTCAGCTGGTCGCCCTCGAGCTTGTAGCTGGCGAACCAGTGGTTGCAGCCGGCGCTGCCATAGGCGCGGCCGTTGCCGTCCAGGGTCAGGCTGATGTGGGTGTAGTCGATCAGCGGGCGCTCACCGATCCATTCCACACGGTAGTTCTGCTCGGCTTCGGGCACCGGCTTGCTGGCGCAGCCGGCCAGGGCCAGCGCAGCGCAAGCGCTGGCAATCAGGGTTTTCATGCGGTCTCCTTGCTCTGGCAATCCGGGCAAAGGTGGCGCTTGCCGGCCTTGGCCCATCCGAGTTCGGCGATGCGCGCTTCGGCGGCCGGCTGTTGGGCGGCCTTGCCGAGGGTGGCATCGACGGCGAATTCGAAGTCCAGTGTAGCCGCGCAACCGTCGCACTTGACCGTCCACTCGTGGATACCCAGTTCACGGAATGCCGGCCCCCTGGCCACGGCCATCCACTGCCCCGGCGGGTTGATCAGGTGGCGGACCTTTTCCACTTCCAGGGTCATGCTCAGGCTTTTGCTGCCCTTGAGGCTGACCAGCAGGGTGTCGCCGGCCTTGATCGAGCCGCCGATGCCGGTGACCTGGTAGCGGCCCGGGGTCAGCGCGCGGCACTCGTTAAGGGTGAATTGCGGGTTGAGCAGGGTGTAGCGGAAATCGTGCTGAGCCATGGGTCCTCCGGGAAAGCGCGGCATTCTAGGCGGCGCAGCGCCGGGATGCGAGGGGCAACTGATCAGCCTTCGACCCGATTGACCGGCCGGCCTGCCTGCCAGGCAGCGATGTTGGACAGGGTGGTCTGGGCGATCCCGGCCAGGGCTTCACGGGTCAGGAAAGCCTGGTGCGCGGTGATGATCACGTTGGGGAAGGTCAGCAGGCGCGCCAGCACATCGTCCTGCAGCGGCTGGTCGGAGCGGTCGGCGAAGAAGATGTCGGCTTCCTCTTCATAGACGTCCAGGCCGAGGTAGCCGAGCTGGCCGCTTTTCAGTGCCTCGATCAGCGCCGGGGTGTCCACCAGCGCGCCGCGGCCGGTGTTGATCAGCATCGAGCCGCGCTTCATGCGCGCGAGGCTCTGGGCATTGATCAGGTGTTTGGTGGCCTCGTTGAGCGGGCAGTGCAGGCTGATGATGTCGGACTGCGCGAGCAGTTCGTCCAGCTCGACGAAGCGCCCGCCCAGGGCCTCGATGGCGCGATTGGGATAGGGGTCGTAGGCCAGGATGTGGCAGCCGAAACCGCTCATGATGCGGGCGAAGACCTCGCCGATCTGCCCGCTGCCGATCACGCCCACGGTGCGCCCGTGCAGGTCGAAGCCGGTCAGGCCATGCAGAGAGAAGTCGCCTTCGCGGGTACGGTTGTAGGCGCGGTGCAGGTGCCGACATAGCGCCAGGACCAATCCCACGCCATGTTCAGCCACGGCGTGGGGCGAATAGGCCGGTACGCGCACCACGGCCAGCCCCAGCGCGTGGGCAGCGGCCAGGTCGACATGGTTGTAGCCGGCCGAGCGCAGGGCGATCAGTTTCGTGCCGCCGGCGGCCAGGTGCTCCAGCACCGGGCGTGACAGGTCGTCGTTGACGAAGGGGCAGACCACCTCGAAGCCCATGGCCAGGGCGACGGTGTCCAGGCGCAGCTGGGTCTGCTGGAAGTGCAGCTCGAAGCCGTGGCCGTGGTTGGCGGCGAGGAAGCTGTCGCGGTCGTAGGTCTGGTTGCTGAACAGGATGATGCGCATCGCTTGGATTCCGTCCTCAGTGCGGCTGGCCGGCCTCTGCTTCCAGCTGGCCCTCGGTCGCTTGTGCCAGTTCGGCTATGGCCATGTCGAGTTCATCCAGCGCGGCGGGGGCGTCCGGTTCGTTCTGCTTGAGCAGGGTTTCGGCGCGCTGGCAGGCGGCGCGCAGCATCGGCACGCCGCAGTAGCGGGTGGCGCCGTGCAGGCGGTGGATGCGCTCGAGCAGGGTGTTGCGGTCGTTGCGCTCGCGGGCCTGGCGAATCACCTGGCGGTCGGCGGACAGCGAGGCGAGCAGCATGCCGAGCATGTCGGCGGCCAGTTCCGGTTTGCCGGCGGCCAGGCGCAGGCCTTCCTCCGGGTCCAGGACGCTGAGCCCGTCGAGTTTTGATTCGGAGTGGCGCGGGCGTTCGTCACGCGGCTCGCCCAGCGCCAGGCCGGTCCACTTGAGGATCACCTGGACCAACTGGCGCTCGTCGATCGGCTTGGTCAGGTAATCGTCCATGCCGCCCTGCAGCAGGGCGCGCTTCTCGTTGGCCAGCGCGTGGGCGGTGAGGGCGATGATCGGCACGGGACTGACCTCGCGGTCGGCCTCCCAGTGGCGGATCGCCTCGGTGGCCTGGCGGCCGTCCATGATCGGCATCTGCACGTCCATGAAGACCAGGTCGAAGCGCTCGCGCTGCACGGCCTCGACGGCGGCGAGGCCGCTGTCCACGGCAGTCACTTGCGCGCCCATGTCGGTCAGCAGGGTCTTCACCAGCAACAGGTTGGCCGGGTTGTCATCGACGCAGAGCAGGTGCGGCGTGCGCTCGAGCCGGCCGTTGGCCGATTTGTCCTTGCGCAGGGGGCGCAGGTGCAGCAGTTCGTTCATCGCCTGTTGCAGCTTGCGCGTGCAGGCGGGCTTGCTCTGCACCTGGGCGTCGGGCAGCACGTCGTTGTAGTGCGCCTGCTCGATGGTCGGGCACAGCACCAGGCTCTTGCAGCCATGCTGTTCCAGCTCGCGGATGGACTGGCGCAGCGCCTCGGGCGGGTGTTCGGCGGCGGTCACGCCCAGCAGCGCCAGGGTGATCGGCGCCTTGTCCGACGGCCCGGCCAGCAGCGCCTTTTCCAGCGTGGCGAGGTCGGGGAACTCGGTGACTTCCAGGCCGCAGTCCTCCAACTGGTGGTGCAGCGCGGTGCGGGTCAGTTCATGGGGCTCGTACAGCGCCACGCGCAGGCCGCCGGCCATGGCGGGCGGCAGGTCGTCGCCGTCGTCGCGGGCCTTGGGCAGGTTGAGGCTGATCCAGAATTCCGAACCGTCGCCGGCGCTGCTTTCCACGCCGATCTCGCCACCCATCTGCTCGATCAGGCGCTTGGAGATCACCAGCCCCAGGCCAGTGCCGCCGGCCTGGCGCGAGAGCGAGTTGTCGGCCTGGCTGAAGGCCTGGAACAGGGCGCGCAGGTCGGCGTCGGTCAGCCCCACGCCGGTGTCCTGCACGCTGATGCGCAGTTGCGCGCGGTCGTCGCTCTCGTCTTCGAGCATGGCGCGTACGGCGATGCTGCCGTCGTGGGTGAACTTGATGGCGTTGCTCACCAGGTTGGTCAGCACCTGCTTCAGGCGCTGCGGGTCGCCCACCAGCTGCAGCGGGGTGTCGCGGTAGATCAGGCTGACCAGCTCCAGGTGCTTCTCGTGGGCGGCGGGGGCGAGGATGGTCAGGGTGTCCTGGATCAGTTCGCGCAGGTTGAACGGGATGTTCTCCAGCACCAGCTTGCCGGCCTCGATCTTCGAGAAGTCGAGGATTTCGTTGATGATCCCCAGCAGGCTTTCGGCGGACTTGTGGATGGTGCCCAGGTAGTCCTGCTGGCGCGTGGTCATCTCGCTCTTCTGCAGCAGGTTGGTGAAACCGAGGATGCCGTTGAGCGGGGTGCGGATCTCGTGGCTCATGTTGGCGAGGAACTCGGATTTGATCCGGCTCGCCTCCAGGGCTTCCTTGCGCGCCAGGTCCAGTTCGATGTTCTGGATCTCGATGGTCTCCAGGTTCTGCCGGACGTCCTCGGTGGCCTGGTCGATGTTGTGCTGCATTTCTTCCTGGGCGCTCTGCAGCGCCTCGGCCATGCGGTTGATGCCGCCGGCCAGCTCATCCAGTTCGTGGCTGCCCAATGCCGGCAGGCGGGTTTCCAGGCGGCCTTCCTTGAGCTGGGCTACGCCCTGGGCAATCTGCCCCAGCGGCGCATTGATCGCGCGGCTCATGCGCAGGGCGAGCAGGGCGGTGACGGCAAGCCCGGCGCCGATCAGCAGCAGGCTGGTGAACAGGCTGCGGTAGCCGCGCAGCAGGGTGCCGTGGTGGGACAGCTCCAGCTCGACCCAGCCCAGCAGCTTCTCGGCGTCATCGTCGGGGTCGCCGGAGAGGCTGCGGTGCTTGCCCAGCACCGGCAGGAGGAAGTGCGTGGTGTCCAGGTTGCTGGACATGCTCAGGTGCGAGCCGTCGCCGGAAGGAATGGGGGTGAGGATGCTGGGGCCGGCGTGGACCAGTTTCTCCCGGTCCGGGTTGAGGAAGGTCACGGCGCGTACGTCGGGTTGGTCCAGCGCTTCGTTGGCGATGCGTTCGAGCAGCTCTTTGTCGTGGTGGGCCATGGCCGGGGCTGACAGCGGCGCCAGTTGTTCGGCGATCAGCTGCCCACGCTCGATCAACTGGGCGTGCATGTCCGCCAGCTGCACCCAGGTGAAATAGCCGCCCAGCACCAGCGCCAGCAGGCTGGTGGGCAGCAGGGTGAGCAGCAGTACCCGACCCTTGATGCCGAGATCCTTGAACACGCGTTTCCTCCGATGCGTTTATCCCCGGCAGTGTAGCGGTTCGGGCCTGGGGCGGGAGCCCTTTGCCTTGCCGAGACGACGCGGAATCGTGAATACTTCGCGCAATTGCTAATCACTCTTATTTGATATGAATGCCATCGCTTCGTCCGGCCTGCGCCTGCTGACCATCGAGGACGACCCAACCCTGGGCGCCCACCTGTCGTCCCACCTGATCGAACGCGGTTTCGACGTCACCTGGTGCCAGGACGGCGACGAAGGCCTGGCCCAGGCTCGCCGCGGCGATTACGACCTGGTGCTGATGGATATCATGCTGCCCGGCACTGGCGGCCTGGATATCCTCCGCACCCTGCGTCGCGAGCGTGCGGTGCCGGTGATCCTGATGTCGGCCCTGGGCGCCGAGCAGGACCGTATCGCCGGCTTCTCCCAGGGCGCCGACGACTACCTGCCCAAGCCCTTCAGCCTCGCCGAGCTGAGCGTGCGGGTGGATGCAGTGCTGCGCCGCGTCGCGCTGGAACGCGGCAGCCAGTCCCTCGGCAGTACGGTCACCGGCCTGCAGATGGACCCGCAGAAGGACGACGTCGGGCTGGATGGCCAGTGGGCCGGTCTGACTGGCACCGAGTACCGCCTGCTGGAGACTTTCCTGGGTAGCCAGGGCGAGACTCTCAGCAAACCCTTCCTTTATCAGCACGTACTGCACCGCGCCTTCACCGCCCACGACCGCAGCCTGGACATGCACGTCAGCCACCTGCGCCGCAAGCTTCAGGCTATAGGCTACGCGCGCCACCAGTTGCACACCGTGTGGGGCAAAGGCTACGTCTTTGCAGAGGCCGAGGACTGACATGCCCGGCCGCCACTCGCTGTTCTGGAAGCTCGCCTTTGCCCTGGTGGTGCTGTGCCTGTCGGTGATCTGGCTGTCCTGGAACTGGGGCAAGCAGATGGAGCGCGACAGTTACAACCTCTCCGAGGATGCGCGGCGTGTCCTGGGTGGCTATGCCGAAGAGGCGCAGCAGGCCTGGCGTAGCGGCGGGGCGGCGGGCGTCGACAGCTGGCTGGCGGGGATGAGGCAGCGCGAGCCGGTGTGGATGGTGGTGGTGGACGGTCGCCTGCAGTCGCTGGGCACGCAGCCGTTGCCCATGGCTGAGGTGGCGCACCTGACCTTCCAGCGCGGGCTGGACTGGCCGGTAAGCTCGCGCTCGGTCAACCTGCCCTACATCGGCATCCCGTTTCCCGACGACCCGGCTGCCGGCCGCCTGGTGCTGCAGCTGCCGCAGCGCTTCCTCCCCGGTGGCCTGAGTTTCCTGCGCCAGTCCATCAGCCATGCACTGGTGCCGGCGATCCTCGCGCTGCTGCTCTGTGGGCTGATCTACCGGCATCTGGTACGCCCGCTGGGGCGTCTGCGCGAGCACGCCAATTCCTTGCAGGCGGATAACCTGGGCTCGGTCGCCGGCCCCGAACTGGTCACCCGCCGCGACGAACTGGGCGAGCTGGGCCGCGCGCTGGACCACATGGCCGAGCGCCTGCGCGGCCATGTCGGCCTGCAGCGCCAACTGTTGCGCGACCTGTCTCACGAACTGCGTACGCCACTGAGCCGCCTGCGCGTGGCAGGGGACAGTCCGATCAGCGAAACCGCGCTGCGTCAGCGCGTGGAGCGTGAGGTGGACGTGATGCAGCGACTGGTCGCCGATACGCTGGAACTGGCCTGGCTGGATACAGAGCGCCCGCGCGTGGAGCTGGAAGAGATCGACCTGCGTTCGCTGTGGTATCTGCTGGTGGACGACGCGCGCTTCGAGGCTGGCTGGAGTTCGGAGCGCTTCCTTTATCAGGTGCCGGCGGACTGCCGCGTGCGCGGTCATCTGAATGGGCTGGCCCAGGCGCTGGAAAATCTGTTGCGCAATGCCATCCGCCACTCCCCGGAGGAGGGGCATATCCGCTTGAGTGGCCGGCGCGAACCGAGCGGCTGGCACCTGTGGCTGGAGGACGATGGCCCGGGTGTGGCGGAAAGCGACCTGGAGCGTATCTTCCTGCCCTTCACCCGGCTCTCCGATGCCCGCACCGGCGAAGGTTTCGGCCTGGGCCTGAGCATCGCCCGCAGCTCGCTGCGCATGCAGGGTGGCGAACTCTGGGCGGATTGCGCCGACGCTGGTCTGCGCGTTCACCTGCGCCTGGCGGATGCGGCGGCGGCCTGAGGCGTGCCCCGGACCCTGAACACGGCTTGTTAGGAAGTTTCGTATGGCAGGGCGTCTTTTGCCGGTATCATAGGGCGCCCTGTTCCAGATCCGAGTGCCTCCATGACCGTGCAGTACCCGACTATCGCCGATTGCGTCGGCAATACCCCGCTGGTGCGCCTGCAGCGCCTGGCCGGGGAAACCTCCAACACCCTGCTGGTGAAACTCGAGGGTAACAACCCCGCGGGTTCGGTGAAGGATCGCCCGGCGCTGTCGATGATCACCCGTGCCGAACTGCGCGGCGACATCAAGCCCGGCGACACGCTGATCGAGGCCACCTCCGGCAACACCGGCATCGCCCTGGCGATGGCCGCGGCGATCAAGGGTTACCGCATGATCCTGATCATGCCCGACAACTCCACCGCCGAGCGCAAGGCCGCGATGACCGCCTACGGCGCCGAGCTGATCCTGGTGACCAAGGAGCAGGGCATGGAAGGCGCCCGCGACCTCGCCGACCAGATGGCGCGCGAAGGGCAGGGGAAGGTGCTCGACCAGTTCGCCAACGGCGACAACCCGATCGCCCATTACCATTCCACTGGCCCGGAAATCTGGCAGCAGACTGGCGGTGAGATCACTCATTTCGTCAGCTCCATGGGCACTACCGGCACCATCATGGGCGTGTCGCGCTACCTCAAGGAGCAGAACCCCAACGTGCAGATCGTCGGCCTGCAGCCGATGGAAGGCTCGGCCATCCCCGGCATCCGTCGCTGGCCGCAGGAATACCTGCCGAAGATCTTCGACGCCACCCGCGTCGACCGCGTCGTCGACATGCAGCAAACCGAAGCCGAGGACGTGATGCGCCGCCTGGCTCGCGAAGAAGGCATTTTCTGCGGCGTGTCCTCCGGCGGTGCGGTGGCGGCCATGCTGCGTCTCTCGCGCGAACTGGAAAACGCGACCCTGGTGGCGATCATCTGCGACCGTGGCGACCGTTACCTGTCCTCGGGCGTGTTCGACGCCAACTGACATGGCCAAACAACGATCCGGCCTGCGCTTCCAGCCCAGCGGTGGCGCCCGCAGCCCCGGGGTACCCGTGGGCAAGAAGCAGCGCCTGAACATCGAGCGCCTGGCCCATGACGGCCGCGGCATTGCCCACGCCGACGGGCGCACCTGGTTCGTCGCCGGCGCCTTGCCGGGCGAAGCGGTGGAAGCCCGTGTGCTGTCGGCACGCGCGCAGATCGTCGACGCCCGCAGCGAACGCCTCTTCAGCACCGCCGCCAACCGTCGCACCGAGCCTTGCCCGGTAGCCGGCACCTGCGGCGGCTGCAGCCTGCAGCACCTGCCCCACGCCGATCAGCTGGCGCTCAAGCAGCGCACCCTGGCCGAGCAGCTGGAGCGTTTCTCCGGCCTGGTTCCGCAAGAGTGGGCCGCGCCGTTGGTCGGCCCCGAATTCGGCTACCGGCGCCGTGCTCGCCTCGCCGTGCGCTGGGACGTCAAGGCCAAGCGCCTGGACGTCGGCTTCCGCGCGGCTGCCAGCCAGGCCATCGTCGCCTTCGACGACTGCCTGGTGCTGGTGCCCGAGCTGCAGGTTCTCGCTCGCGAGTTGCCGGCGCTGCTGCGCGGCTTCGCCAAGCCGCAGTCGCTGGGCCATGTCGAGCTGTTCCACGGCACCTCCAGCGCGCTGCTGCTACGGCATATCGAACCTTTGTCCGATAGCGATCGCGCGCGACTGCTGGAATTCTGTTCGGCACGGGATGTGCAACTGTGGTTGCAGGGCGACGGCGAGCCGACACTCTGTTCCAGCGGCGCAGAAAACGGCGGGAACCGGGAGCTCGGCTTCCGGCTCGAAGCCTGGAATCTGACCCTGGCCTACCGGCCCGGCGACTTCGTGCAGGTGAACGAGCCGGTGAACGAGGCGATGGTCGCCCAGGCGCTGGACTGGCTGAAGCCCGGCAGCGACGAGCGCGTGCTGGACCTGTTCTGTGGCCTGGGCAACTTCGCCCTGCCGCTGGCGCGCCAGGTGCGCGAAGTAGTGGGCGTGGAAGGTGTGCAGACCATGGTCGAGCGTGCTGCTGCCAATGCCCATGCCAACGGGCTGGCCAACACCCGGTTCCATCAGGCGGACCTGACGAAACCGCTTGCCGAAGCCCCCTGGGCGGCGGAGGATTTCACCGCCGTGCTGCTCGATCCTCCGCGTGACGGAGCCTTCGAACCGGCGCGGCAGATGCGTTCACTGGGCGCGGAGCGGGTACTCTATGTGTCCTGCAACCCGGCGACCCTGGCGCGCGACGCTGGCGAACTGGCCCGACAGGGCTATCGCCTGAAGCGCGCCGGCATCCTCGACATGTTCCCGCAGACGGCCCATGTCGAGGCCATGGCTTTGTTCGAGGCAGGCTAGGAAGGCCTGCGCAATCCGACCGGCTCAAGCAAGAAGAAAGGCCGGCGCAGTGAGCGGTGTGTTGTGGCGCACCGTGGGGAAGGGTAGACACGATGGTACAGGTGAGAGCGCATCAGCCGGTCAACACGGACGGCAGCATCAATCTCGAGGCCTGGCTGGACCATGTCCAGACCCTGGTCCCGGGCCTGGATCGCCAGGTCCTGCTGGAAGCCTGCGAGTTCGCTCGCGAGGTGGAAGACAGGGCTGTCAGCACGGCTGACAACTCCTGGGCGGATGGCACTTCCAGCTTCCAGACGGGGCTGGAGATCGCCGAGATCCTGGCGGACCTGAAGCTCGACCAGGAGTCCCTGGTCGCCGCGGTGATCTACCGTGGCGTGCGCGAGGGCAAGGTCAAGCTCGAGGACGTGGCGCAGCGCTTCGGCCCTGTCGTCGCCAAGCTGATCGAAGGCGTGCTGCGCATGGCTGCGATCAGTACCAGCCTCAGCCCTCGGCAGTCGCTGGTGCTCGGCACCCAGGCGCAGATCGAGAACCTGCGCAAGATGCTGGTGGCCATGGTCGACGACGTCCGCGTCGCGCTGATCAAGCTGGCCGAGCGGACCTGCGCGATCCGTGCGGTGAAGAACGGCGACGAAGAGAAGCGCATGCGCGTCGCCCGAGAAGTCTTCGACATCTACGCCCCGCTGGCCCACCGCCTCGGCATCGGCCACATCAAGTGGGAGCTGGAGGATCTGTCCTTCCGCTACCTGGAACCCGACCAATACAAGCAGATCGCCAAACTGCTGCACGAGCGCCGGCTGGACCGCGAGCAGTACATCGCTACTGTTATGCAGCAGCTCAAGGATGCCCTGGCCGCCACCGGCATCAAGGCCGACCTGTCCGGACGCGCCAAGCACATCTATTCCATCTGGCGGAAGATGCAGCGCAAGGGCCTGGACTTCAGCCAGATCTATGACGTGCGCGCCGTGCGCGTGCTGGTGCCGGAAATGCGCGACTGCTACACCGCGCTGGGCATCGTGCACACCCTGTGGCGCCACATCCCCAAGGAATTCGACGACTACATCGCCAACCCCAAGGAAAACGGCTACCGCTCGCTGCACACCGCGGTGATCGGCCCCGAGGGCAAGGTGCTGGAAGTGCAGATCCGCACCCACGCGATGCACGAGGAAGCCGAACTGGGCGTCTGCGCGCACTGGCGCTACAAGGGCACCGACGTCAAGGCCAGCTCCAACCACTACGAAGAGAAGATTTCCTGGCTGCGCCAGGTGCTCGAATGGCACGAGGAACTGGGCGACATCGGCGGCCTGGCCGAGCAGTTGCGGGTGGATATCGAGCCCGACCGGGTCTACGTCTTCACTCCCGACGGCCACGCCATCGACCTGCCCAAGGGCTCCACGCCGCTGGACTTCGCCTACCGCGTGCACACCGAGGTCGGTCACAACTGCCGTGGCGCCAAGATCAACGGCCGCATCGTGCCGCTGAACTACAGCCTACAGACCGGCGAGCAGGTGGAAATCATCACCGGCAAGCAGAGTGGGCCGAGCCGCGACTGGCTGAACCAGAACCTGGGCTACGTCACCACATCGCGGGCGCGAGCCAAGATCGTCCACTGGTTCAAGCTGCAGGCGCGCGACCAGAACGTCGCCGCCGGCAAGGCCATGCTCGAGCGCGAACTCGGCCGCCTGGCTCTGCCGCCGGTGGACTTCGAAAAGCTCGCCGAGAAGGCCAACTACAAGACCGGCGAAGACCTGTTCGCCGCCCTGGGCGCCGGCGATCTGCGCCTGGCCCACGTGGTCAACTACGCGCAGCAACTGGTCGAGCCCGAGCGCGGGAACGAGCAGCTCGAACTCATCCCGCGCAAGCCGAGCAAGATCGGCCATGGCAAGCGCGGCGACATCCAGATCCAGGGCGTCGGCAACCTGCTCACGCAGATGGCCGGCTGCTGCCAGCCGCTGCCGGGCGACCCGATCGTCGGCTACATCACCCTCGGCCGCGGCGTGACCATCCACCGGCAGGACTGCGCCACCGCACTGCAACTGGCCGGGCGCGAGCCGGAGCGGATCATCCAGGTCAGCTGGGGCCCGGTGCCGGTCAGCACCTACCCGGTGGATATCGTCATCCGCGCCTACGACCGTTCCGGCCTGTTGCGCGACGTCTCGCAGATGCTGCTCAACGAGCGCATCAACGTGCTGGCGGTGAATACCCGCTCGGACAAGGAAGACAACACCGCGATCATGCGCCTGACCATCGAGATTCCAGGTCTCGATTCGCTGGGCCGCCTGCTGGCGCGCATCTCCCAGTTGCCCAACATCATCGAGGCGCGGCGTGATCGCGCGGGTGCCAAGGATGCGTAAGCTCGAAGACCTGCTGTACCTCATGGCCCGCCTGCGTGACCCGCAGAACGGTTGCCCCTGGGACCTCAAGCAGAGCTATGCGACCATCGTCCCCTACACCCTCGAGGAAGCCTATGAGGTCGCTGATGCCATCGAGCGCGGCGACTTCGACCACCTGCGCGAGGAGTTGGGCGACCTGCTCTTCCAGGTCGTCTACTACGCGCAGCTGGCTCGGGAAGAGGGCCGCTTCGAGTTCGACGCAGTGGTCGACGGCATTACCACCAAGCTGATTCGCCGCCATCCCCATGTCTTCCCTGATGGCGACCTCTACGGCGAGCCGGACCCAGCGAAGCTGGAGGAAGCGGCGGTCAAGCAGCGTTGGGAAGAGTTGAAAGCCGAGGAGCGCGCCGCCAAGGCCGCGGAGCCGGTGCAGTTGTCGCTGCTGGACGATGTGCCCAACGCGCTGCCAGCGTTGAGCCGCGCTGCCAAGCTGCAGAAGCGCGCCTCCCAGGTCGGCTTCGACTGGGCCGACGCGCTGCCGGTGGTGGACAAGGTTCGCGAGGAGCTGGACGAAGTGCTCGAAGCGATGGCCGGCGGCGACACCGAAGCCCAGGCTGAGGAAGTGGGCGATCTGTTGTTCGTGGTGGTCAACCTGGCGCGCAAGCTCAAGGTCGATCCGGAAACCGCCCTGCGCGCCGCCAATGCCAAGTTCGAGCGCCGGTTCCGCTATATCGAGACGGCCTTGCGCGACCAAGGACGTACGCTGGAAGACAGCAACCTGGAAGAGATGGACGAACTGTGGGGCGCTGCCAAGCGTGACGAGAAGAATCCGCTCAGCTGTGGATAAGTGCTGCCTCCGTTGAATTGGCGCCCATGAAAAAGCCCCGCGATTGCGGGGCTTTTTATTTCTCTTCGTAGGAGCGAGCTGTTGGCGCGTGGTGTCTGCTCGTCAGCCGAACAGCCAGCGCAGGATCAGCACCAGCAGCACCACTGCCAGCACCGGGCGGCCAATACGGTAGGCCTTGGGATAGGCGCGCTTGAACACCTTCACCTTGCTGCCCACGGCGTCGCCGAGGCGAATCAGTACCGAGTAGGCCTGGTTGATCCCGCCGACGCGCTCGCCCTCGACGTTCTGCGGCGCCGTGGCGCGGCCGAGGAAGGCACTGACGCGGCGGTTGACGCGGGTCAGCAGCGGCGACTTGAGCGGTCGCTCGATGTCGCAGAAGAGGATCAGGCGCGACTCGTCCGTCTCGTTCTTCACCCAGTGAACGAAGGTCTCGTCGAACATCACGTCCTGGCCATCGCGCCAGGCGTAGGGCTGCCCGTCGACGAAGATGCGGCAGTCGTCGGAGTTCGGTGTGGCCAGGCCCAAGTGATAGCGCAGCGATCCGCCGTAGGGGTCGCGGTGCTTGTTCAGGTGGCTGCGTGGCGGCAGGCGGGTGAACATCGCACCCTTGACGTTGGGGATGCTGCTCACCAGTTCCACGGTCTTCGGGCACAGCTGCTGCGCCGAGGGCAGGGGGCCGTCGTACCAGGTCAGATAGAAGCGGGTCCAGCCCTTCTTGAAGAAGGAGCCGAAACCGGCTTCGTTGTTGTTCAGGGCGTCGCGGATGTAGCCCTCATCGAAGAGTTTCTCGGCTTCCTCGCGGATCGTCTGCCAGTTGTCGCGCAGCTTGTCGAGCTCGGGGAAGCGCTCGCGGTCCAGGTACGGCTTGGACGGTACGCTGGAGTTCAGGTACATCAGCGAGTTGTAGGGGGCGAACCACGCCGAGTGGTTCACCACCTGGCGGAGGAAGGGCAGGCGCACCTTGCCGCGCAGGTGCACGTAGAGAATGGCGATGAGGAAAATGGCCAGTATCGCGAGAACGATGAGCTTCAGCATGGAGGTAACGAGTCCGCTCCAGATGAGTGAATTCGAGCCAGGCACTTGCGCTGCGCTGGCACAGGCCCGAGGATTATACCCCCTGAGGACAGTCCCGCAGCACCTATGCGTTGGTCTGGGAGTTGTCCTGCATCAATTGGGCTGTTGGAGAGCCTTGATTCATGAGCATGTCATTGCGTGATCAGTTGCTGAAAGCCGGGCTGGTCAACGAGAAGCAGGCCAAGCAGGCCGGCAAGCAGAAGCAGAAACAGCAGCGCCTGGAGCACAAGAACCAGGTGGCCAAGGACGACAGTCAGCGTCAGGCTGCCTTGCAGGCCCAGGCCGAGAAACAGGCTCGCGACGCCGAACTGAACCGCCAGCAGCAGGAAAAGGCCGAGAAGAAGGCCAAGGCTGCGCAGATCAAGCAACTGATCGAGGGCACGCGCCTGCCCAAGCTGGAGTCGGACGACTACTACAACTTCGTCGACAACAAGAAGGTCAAGCGCATCGCGGTCAACGACCTGATCCGCGATAAGCTCAGTCGCGGCAGCCTGGCCATCGTCAGCTACGACGGCCGCTACGAGATCGTCCCGCGTGATGCCGCACTGCGCATCCAGGAACGCGACGAGCGCCGTATCATCCTGCTCAGCGAGCCCAGCGGCGAACCGGACGAGGACGATCCGTACAAGGATTACGTGGTGCCCGACGATCTCATGTGGTGAGGTTGCGGAGGTCCGGTTTCAGGCGGGGCCCAGCTGCACCCTGCCGAACTGCGCCGTCGCCGACAACGGCGTGATGGCGCGCAGGCGGTCCAGCCGGAACTCCCGGCTGGCATCGTCCACTCGCACTTCCAGATATTCCTCCAGCGATCCGTCCACAGTTCGCCGCGTGTGCGTGGTGAAGGCCTGGGCATCGAACGCCAGGCCGTCACGCAACTCGATACGCAGCCAGTAGCGGTAGAGGCAGGCGATTTCCAGGTAGTCATGGAGATCGCAATGCAACGGCTGGTAGTCGCTCATCTCGCCAAGCCTTATTTCAGGTCAGCCAATGCCGCGCCGAAGTTCAGGTGCAGCACCTGCCCATCGACCACCAGCGCCGGTACGGATTTCACCCCGGCGGCCTCGGCTTCGGCCACACGCGGCTGCTCGCCCAGGTGCACCACTTCGACTTCGCGGTTCAGCAGCGGCAGCAGTGCCCGCTCTGCTTCGATGCAGACAGGGCAACCGGCATGATAGTAAACGGCTTTGTTCATGTTCCTTCTCCTGATCAATTATGTATCGATTCGATACCTTTTCAGTCTGCGAGCGAGATGGACCTTCTGTCAAACTGGTTTTTGATCGATACTATCTATCGGGAGGATTAGCCCATGACCGATACGACCCTGTACGACTACCTCGAACGCATTGCCAGCCTGATGCGCGCCTGGGCTCGTGAGCAGCCGCTGATGGCGGATCTGCAGCCGATCCAATTGAGCGCGCTCAATTACCTGGCGCGCTGCAACCGCTATTCGAATACGCCGCTGGGGGTGACGGATTTCCTCGGGCTGACCAAGGGCACGGTCTCCCAGTCGCTCAAGGCATTGGAGGCCAAGGGGCTGATCGAGAAACGCCCGGATGCCCAGGACCGCCGTAGCGTGCACCTCGAGCTGACTCGGGAGGGCAGGGGGCTGATCGATGCACTGGTGCCGCCGGATTTCCTGCGTCGCGCAGAGGAAGCGCTGGGGGAGCGTAGCGAACTGCTGGTCTCGCTGTTGCGGGAATTACTGGCAACCGTGCAGCGTCAGGAAGACGTGCCGGGCTTCGGTCTTTGCCGTACTTGCCGCTTCCACCAGAAACTGGACGGCGGTGGATTGTGTGGTCTGACCGGGGAGCGGCTGGAGAGCGGCGAGGGCGAGCAGATCTGCCGCGAGCATGCCGAGCCCGATCAAGTGGCCTGATGTCCACTGAGCCGATTCGCGGGCAAGAAAAAGCCGGGCATGAGCCCGGCTTTTCGTTACGCCGCGGCGCTATCAGAAGCGATAGGTCATCTGCGCGGTCAGGCCGTGGGCGCTGTTGTCATACTTGGCGCTGTAGGCCGGCTGCAGTTGCAGGCCTGCCAGTTCCTGGCCGTCCGGCTGGTTTACGCCGGCGGTGGATTCCCACAGGTAGGCGTAGGCGACATCGATGGTCATGTCGGCATTGGGCGAGTAACCGGCGCCCAGGGTGAAGATCTTGCGATCGCCCACCGGGATGCGCACGTTGCGGTGCTCGTTGGTGGTCGGCGACGGATCGTAGGCGAAGCCGGTACGCAGCACCCACTGGTCGTTCCACTGATAGGAGGTACCGATGGCGGCCGACCAGGTGTCGTGCCAGCTCAGGTCTTCGCCGATGGTGTCGAAGGAAGAGATCGGGGCGCCGGTGTTCTGCACTTCGATGGACTTCAGACGGCTCCAGCGCGTCCAGGTGGTGCCACCGTAGACAGTCCAACGGTCATCCAGCTTCTGGGTGAGGGACAGGTCCAGGGACTCGGGCAGGGTGATGTCCAGGCTGGCATCCATGCGCGAATCGAACAGGCCGGCCGGCGAGTTGGAGACGGTGGTGTGGCCCTTGAGCTCGTACTTCACCTTGGAGTGGTAGGTGGCGCCGATGGAGGTGCTCTCGGTCGGGGTGACCAGTACGCCGACGTTGAAGCCGGCGGCGGTGTCGTCGCCCTTGATGCTGATCTTGGTGTCGTCGCCGTTACCGCCCAGGGCGCCGTTCAGCGCGCCGGTGTTCAGGTAGTTTTCCAGCTTGCCGTCGATGCGGTTGATGGTCGGGCCGAAGCCGACGGATACCACGTCGTTGAACTTGTAGCTGATGGTCGGCTGGACGGTGATGACCTGGACCTTGCTGTAGGAACCGTGGGAGCGGCCCTGGAAGCCACTTTCGTAGTCGTTGATGATGCCGTACGGCACATAGATGCCGAGGCCGACGCTGACCTTGTCATCCAGCGGAGTGGCGAAGTAGCCGAAGGGCACGGCGGCCAGAGGGACGGAGTCGCCCTTGTTGGAGCCGGAGGCAGTGCTGTGTGCGTCACTGATGTCGTCCTTGGCGGAAACAACGGCGAGACCGCCGCTGACTTCAGTACGCTTGAGCTTGGACAGGCCGGCCGGGTTGCCGTAGATGGTGCTGGCGTCCAATGCCGAAGAAGCACGGCCCGCGTAAGCGGTGCCGGCGCCGCTGGCGCTCTGCTCGTTGATGGCGATGCCGTTGGCCAGGGCCTGGGCAGAGGCAGCGCTAATGGTCAGGGCTAGGGTGGTCTTGAGCCATGTTGTTTTCATTGTAAGAGCAACTCCTGTGTTTATCGGCGCGCAAGCTACCAAGATTCCCGGGTCTTGGGTAGTGGTTGGCAGGCGCTCTACCTTGGGCTTCAGGGCTCAAACGAGCGTTCCATCTGAATGATGTCCGTTCGTCGCTGTATGTAAATAATTTCTGACCGATCGGTCACGCTTCGGGTACGGAAGTACTAGGCGACTCGACTTAAATTGCCGACATAGCTGTGCCAGGCGTCGACGAAGTCGTGGAGGCGCCCGTGAGGGTGGAACACCTGGCGCCAGATGCGGGCCAGTTCCATGGGGTCGTCCGCCGGTGGCAGGGAAAGGTGTTCCGCCTCGACCAGCATCCAGGCAATGGCCGTGCTGTAACGCAGGTTGACCGTCAGTTCGAGATGCGGTGCGTCGAGGAAAGCATGCTGGCTGGCCAGCCCCCGGACGCGGCTGGCCAGCTCGGGGTCCAGCGCCAGGAATCCATCCCAGAGCGTCTGGTGCCGCTGCTCACCGATGCGATACAACCCGTGGCCATGGCTGTCATCGAGGGCGCTCCCCAGCGCCGACTGACAGGCTGCTGCCCCCAGCAGCAGCGATTCGGCCGCGATACTGTGGCGCCCCAGGTAGTGCAGGGTGGGGCGGATCACATACTGGCAGAGATCGTTCGCGGCGATTCCCATGACATCCTCGTCATCAATGACCGGCGGGGCTGGGCGTCTTGGCAGCTTCTGATGATTATCCTCGGCCCCGCCGGAAGCGGACTTAGCCGCTCGAATTGAAGTGTAGTGCGATGAATGTGATGTAAAGGACTGTTTTTAAATTGTTTAGTCGGCGCCGCTTTCCTTCATATTCCTTCTGGCGATTAGATGCTCGGCGGTAACTCCGGCATCGCAGCGAGCTTTTCCGCTGCCTCTTCGTGGCCCTTTTCCGCCGCCTTCCGGTACCAGGAGCGCGCCTGCGCGGGGTTCTTCGCCACGCCGCGGCCCTTGGCGTAGCTCTCCGCTACCTGGAACTCGGCGTCCACATCCCCTTGCTCGGCCGACTGCAGGTAAAGGGCGAAAGCCTTCTTGTAGCTGCGGGTCACGCCGGTGCCGTTCTCGTACATGATTGCCAGGTTGAACTGGGCGTCCTTGTCGCCCTGGTCGACGGCTTTCTGATACCAGTACACCGCCTTGGCCGAGTCCTGCTCGACGCCGTCGCCGTTGTCGTAGGCGTTACCCAGGTTGTACTGGGCACAGGCATGGCCCTGCCTGGCGGCCTTTTCGTACCAGTAGGCGGCCTTCTCATAGTCCTGGTCGTACTCGTCGCTACCGGAGTCGTATTCCAGGCCGAGCGTGTACTGCGCACTGGCGTGGCCAGCCTTGGCGGCTTTCACCAGGTCGTCGCCATAGAGGTCGGACCACTGGTCCTGGATTTCACAGGGGGTGGCTTCGAGCTCGGTGGCGTAGGCCGGGGCAATGCTGCACAGGCCAAGCAGCAGGCTGGCGAGCAGGGTCTGGTGGATGCGCGAGGGCATGGGGGATCACTCCTTTGAAGATTGGGCACGAGTCTGACGGATGCCCTTACACCTATCCATGAGAACGGAAGACGCTGGTGTGACGCGTCTTCCGCTTTTATTGCCGGAAGTGGGCAATCAGTCGCCTGTTGCCACCGGGCGCCGCGCATCGGTGATCCATTCACTCCAGGAGCCCGCATACAAGCGACCCAGCGGGTAGCCAGCCAGGCTCAGTGCGAACAGGTTGTGGCAGGCGGTGACGCCGGAGCCGCAGTAGGCCACCAGATCCTCGGCCGGGCGGCCGCGCAGCAGCCCGGCGAAGCGCTGGTGCAGGTGCTCGGGGCGCAGGAAACGGCCGTCATTGCCCAGGTTGTCGGTGAAGGCCGCGCACTGGGCGCCGGGAATGTGCCCGGCCACCGGATCGATGGGCTCCACCTCGCCACGGAAGCGCGGCAGGCCGCGGGCGTCGATCAGCGGCAGCTCGGCGTCGCCGAGTTTGCTGGCCAGTTCGCTGGCACTGATCAACAGGCTGTTGTCCGGCTGGCCCTCGAAGTCGCCGGGTCGCACCGGCGTTTCGGCGGTAGTCAGGCGCTGGCCGGCGTTGCGCCAGGCACTCAGGCCGCCATCGAGCAGATAGACGCCCTCGCTCTTGCCCAGCCACAGCAATAGCCACCAGGCGCGGGCGGCGAAGGCGCCGGGGCCATCGTCATACAGCACCACTTCGCTGTCGGCATTCAGCCCCCAGCCACGCAGCTTCTCCAGCAGGTGCTGCGGGTCAGGCAACGGATGGCGGCCCGTTACACCCGGCCGCACCGGGGCGGAGAGGTCGCGGTTGAGATCGGCGAAATGCGCGCCGGGAATATGATTCTCCTGGTAGCTGCGTGCGCCGTAGGCCGGGTCTTCGAGGGCGAAGCGGCAGTCGAGGAGGACGAGGTTCGGGTCATCGAGGCGGGCGGCCAGTTGCTCGGGCGTGAGCAGGCGGGCTTGGGTCATGGGCGCGTTCCTGTGTCGTGACGGGGCCGAAACGCATCATAAGGCTTGTATGAAGAAAAGTTGGTGGGGAGTTGGCGAACATGCTCAACCTGCAATCGGCGCCGCGCAAGGCCGGCCCGCTGCGAGTCGCCCTGGTGGGCCTGGCGACCGTTCTGATCACTCTGGGCTACAGCGTCCGGGTCCTGCTGCTGGGGGCCATCGGCCGGCTTCGTCGCGCCAAGGTCGACGGCTTCACACGCGACTGGTCCGCCAGCCTGTTGAGCCTGACCGGTGCGCGCCTGAGCCGCCACGGTGAGGTACCGGACTTCGGCGATGGCCGTCGTTACATGATCCTCTGCACCCATTCCAGCTTCTACGACATCCCGGCGATCTTCGTGACCATGCCCGGCTCGATCCGCATGCTGGCCAAGCGTGAGCTGTTTGCCGTGCCGGTATGGGGCGCGGCCATGCGGGCGGCGGAGTTTCCCTCCATCGACCGGCACAACCGCCACCAGGCCGTGGCGGACCTCGCCAGGGCGCGCGCGATGATGGAGAGCGGTATCGTGCTCTGGGCTGCGCCGGAGGGCACGCGTTCCAAGGATGGCAAGCTGCAGCCATTCAAGAAGGGCTGCTTCCGCCTGGCGCAGCAGACCGACGCGATCATTGTCCCGGTGGCGATTCGCGGCATTCAGCAATTGCTCCCGGCTGGCGGCCTGAAGCTGAATCTTGGCATGCCGGTGGAAGTGCATGTCGGCGCACCGATCGACTCCACCCGGTTCACCGAGCATGGCGTCGATGCGCTGATGAGCGAGGTGCGCGAGCGCATGCTGGAGTTGCTGGAGCCCTCCACCGTGCCCGTACCGGCGCCTGCCCTTAAGGAGCAGACGCCGGCCTGAGGCGTCAGTGAATCTGGAGCCTTCAGCGGATGGGCAGCCGTCCGATACGATCGTTCTCCAGGCTGCCCAGGTACAGCACACCGTTCACCGGCTTGGCCGAGGTCACCATGCGCAGGTGCTGGCCGCTGGTGTCATGCAGGCTGCGCAGGATCTCGCCCTTCTCGTTCACCTGGATCACGAGGCCATAGGGCACCGGCTTGGGCAGGACCGCGCGCGGCAGCTTGGTGAGCTGGCGTTTCAGCCAGGGCATCTGCTGGATCACATCGGCGTCTGCCTTGCGCGGCGAGGGCAGTGCAACCCAGAAGGTGCCGCTGCGGTCGCTGGCGAGGTTGTCCGGCAGGCCCGGCAGGTTGTCGATGAACACGTCGTGTTGTCCGGCCTTTTCGCCCTTGAGCCAGTAACGCGTGATGCGGTAGCGGTAGGTCTCGTTGACCAGGACGAAGTCCTCGTGCTGCGACAGCGCCACGCCGTTGGCGAAGTACAGGTCCTTGAGCAGCGTCTCGGTCTTGCCGGTGGCCGGGTCGTAGCGCAGCAGGCGGCCGTGGGGGCGGGCTTCGAGCAGGTCGAGGATGTAGTCGGGCTGATGGAAGCGGCTGGAGGCGTCGCTGAAATAGATGCGCCCGTCGCTGGCGATGTCCAGGTCATCGGTAAAGGCGAAGGGCACGCCGTCGGCCGAGTCGGTCAGTACGCGGATCTTGCCCTGCGGATCGATCTGAAGCAGGCCTTTCCAGGCATCGGCGACGATCAGGTTTCCGGCCTGGTCGAATGCCAGCCCGAGCGGGCGTCCGCCGGTTTCGACGAAGGTTTGCGCCTTGCCGTCGGCGCCGATGCGCACGATGCGTCCGTCGTCCAGGCCGGCAAACACCTGGCCCTGGCTGTCCACGGCGGTGTCTTCGGGGCCGACGATCTGGCCCTGGGCAAGCAGTTCGGCCTTCATCAGCGTGTCGTTGGGTTCCATCACGCCGGTCATCGGCGGCGCCTTGGGCGGCGTCCAGGCCAGCGGATCGATGGGGCTGGGCGTGAAGGCCAGGTAAACGGCGAGGGCGGCGACCAGCAGGACGACCAACCCGAGAAGCTTCTTCATGTAAAGCTGCCTTATTGTTGTTGTGAGCGGGGCAAAGCGTAGAGACCGCTGGCCGATCGTCACACACCGATGGCCGAGTGGAATGCTCGCACATCATGCATCTCTATATACTGCGCGCACCGAAACGAAGGAGATGTTCGTGACCGCCCTCGATATACAGTGGATTCGCGACGATACCACCCTGGAACGCAAGTGCCAGGACTGGAAAGAACTGCCGTACCTCGCGCTCGATACCGAGTTCATGCGTGTCGATACCTTCTACCCGGAAGCCGGGCTGGTGCAGGTGGGTGACGGCAGCGGCGTGTGGCTGATCGACCCGCTGCTGATCCGCGACTGGTCGCCGTTTGCCGCGTTGCTCGAATCGCCGCTGGTGGTCAAGGTGTTCCATGCCTGCGGCGAAGACCTGGAAGTATTCCAGCGCCTGACCGGCAGCCTGCCGCAGCCGCTGTTCGATACCCAGTTGGCCGCCGCCTACCTGGGCATGCCGCACTCCATGGGCTACTCCAAACTGGTGCTGGAAATCCTCGGCCTCGACCTGCCCAAGGATGAAACCCGCTCCGACTGGTTGCAGCGCCCGTTGACCGACATGCAGGTGCGTTACGCCGCCGAGGACGTGCAGCACCTGGCCGAGGTCTACGTGAAACTGGCGCCGCGCCTGAGCGACGAGAAATTGCAGTGGCTGCTGGCCGATGGTGCCGACCTCACTCAGAACCAGAGCCGCGTCAGCGATCCGCAGCAGGCTTACCTCGACGTCAAGTTGGCGTGGAAGCTCAATCCCCAGCAACTGGCCGTGCTGCGCGAACTGTGTGTCTGGCGCGAGGAGCAGGCGCGGTTGCGCAACAAGCCGCGCAACCATGTGCTGCGCGAGCATACCCTGTGGCCGCTGTCGCGCTTCCAGCCTGGCGACAAGGTTGCACTGGCACGCATCGACGACATGCACCCACGTACGGTGCGCCAGGACGGCGACACCCTGATCGCCTTGATCGCCCATGCAGCGAAGCTGCCAGAGGCAGAACGCCCGCAGCCCCTGCCCGAGCCGCTGCCGCGCGAGATCGCCCCGGTGCTGAAGAAGCTGCGCGAAGTCGGCCAGAAGGAAGCCGAGCGCCTGGACATGGCGCCCGAGCTGATGCTGCGCAAGAAGATTCTCGAGGCCCTGCTCAAGACCGGTTGGCCCAATGGCCCCTATCAACTGCCCGATTCGCTGCAAGGCTGGCGCCGCGAGCTGATGGGGCAGGCCCTGCTGGACAGCCTGGCTGCCCCGACTGCCGAATAACGCGGCCCACCCCATCACGCAGAAAGAACCGACATGAAACGCATCTGCTCCATCTACAAGAGTCCGCGCAAGAACGAGATGTACCTGTACGTCGACAAGCGCGAAGCCCTAAGCCGCGTTCCCGAGGCGCTGCTGGCGGCCTTTGGCGTGCCGAAGCACGCCTTCGACCTGGTCCTGAGTCCCGAGCGCCAGCTGGCTCGCGAAGACATCAACGTGGTGCTGGAAAACATCGAGAAACAAGGTTTCCACCTGCAGATGCCACCGGCCGAAGACGAGTACATCGAGCACCTGCCCGAAGAGCTGCTGCGGCGAAACGATCCAGTCTGATCCCGACTGGCTCGTCACTGCGCTCAGGCCGCGGATTTGCCCAGTGCTGGCACTGTGCAAGTTCGCGGCTTGAGCGCATTATGCGCGGAGAATAGGGTTCAACGGAGCGGAACGCTTGGTCTTTGGCTGTGTCTATAGCCGCCTGACTTCCCTAGAACTGACCACGTTTTATCCCAGGGAAGCTCCCTTGAAGCGAGTCCAGATGCGCCAGCCGGAAATGCACCACCGCTCGAAGCGAAAGGCCTGACCATGCGCCTGCTCGTACTCGATCGCGAACACTCCCTTTACGCCGCCCTGCTGATGGCGGCCGAACCCCGGTTGACGGTGATCTCCGGCAACAACCCCGATGGCCTGGTGGAAGCGGCGGCGGAGTGCCCGGTATGGCTCGGCGAGCCAACCCTGGCCGCGCAGCTGTTGCGCCACGGCGTGCACCCGGTGTGGATCCAGTCCAGCTGGGCGGGCATCACCCCGCTGCTGGCCGACGACTTGCCCAAGGACTACGCGCTGACCCGCGCCGTCGGCATCTTCGGCCAGGTCATGACCGAATACCTGCTCACCTACATGCTTGCCCACGAGCGCCAGTTCCTTGGTCGCCTGGCCAGCCAGGTCGGCGTGCAGTGGGACGACCGCTCGCCGGGCAGCCTGAGCGGCCGGCAGATCCTCATCGTCGGCACGGGCGAGATCGGCCAGGCCGTAGCGCATATGCTCGCGCCGTTCGGCGTCGAACTGGTCGGCGTGGCGAAGAACCCGCGCGCGCTGGTGCCCTTTGGCCGCATGGGCGGGCTGGATGACCTGCCGCGTCTGGCCGAGACCGCCGACTACGTGATCAACCTGTTGCCCGATACGCCGGAAACCGCCGATATCTACAACCTGGCGCTGTTCCAGCGGATGAAGCCCACCGCGCTGTTCCTCAACGCCGGGCGCGGCACTTCGGTGGTGGACGAGGACCTTGTCGCGGCGCTGGAAGCCAACCAACTGGCCGGCGCAGTGATCGATGTCTGCCGCCAGGAACCGTTGCCGACGTCGCACCCGTTCTGGCACACGCCGCGCCTGTTGCTGACTGGCCATACGGCGGCGCCGACCCTACCGGGCCTGCTCATCGAGCTGTTCCGCGACAACCTGACCCGCTTCTGGGCGGGACAGGCCATGCGTGGCGAGGTGGATTTCTCCCGCGGTTACTGATCGCTGTCGCACCGATGACATAAAAAAGGCCCCGATCGGGGCCTTTTCTTTTGTTCTGCTGTAGGGCGGAAAGTCCGGCGCTGGGCGTCAGAGCGAGAAATCGCCCTCGGCCACGATCTCCGCCAGCGGGCGGCGAGCATTGGGCACTTCGCGGGCTTGCAGGCTCTCGGAGAGGATCGACTTGTCGCCGAGCTTGCCGATGGCGATCACTGCGTGGATCTCATGATCCGCCGGGACTTTCAATTCGGTGCGCGCCAGCTCGCGGTCGAAGCCGGCCATGCCGTGGGTGTGCCAGCCAGCCAGGCTCGCCTGCAGGGCGAGGAAGCCCCAGGCGGAGCCGGTGTCGAAGCTGTGCCACAGGGCCGGTTTTTCTTCGCTGGAGCCGGGCGGGGCGAAGGTGGTCTTGGACAGAACGACGACCAGCGCCGAGGCGTGCTGCGCCCAGCCACGATTGAACTCGCCCAGCAGGTTCAGGTAGCGCTGCCAGTTCGGCGTGTCGCGCCGGGCGAAGAGGAAGCGCCAGGGCTGCGAGTTGAAAGAGGACGGTGCCCAGCGCGCGGCCTCGATGAAGCTCAGCAGGGTCTCCTGGGGAATGGCTTCGCCGTTGAAGGCGCGGGGCGACCAGCGATTGATGAATTGCGGGTCGATGGGGTGCTCGGAAACGCGAGGGTTGGCGCTCATGGTGGCTCCTTGAAGGGCGTGGAATCTGCCGATGGTGCCGTGGTCGGCCGGGCATCGCGGTGGGATCGGGCGGCGCGGCTGCGGGAAGCGGCTGGCGAGTCCTGCCTGATGTGTCGGCGGACCGGGCCCGTGGGGCGATCAAACTAACCAGCACGGCCCGCTCTGGCAAGTCTCGCGCGGTCAATGGTCGCCTGCGCTTGGCCTGCGAGCGCGGCGGGCTTAGACTTTGCGCCCCGTGAAATTGCCCCTGTACAAAAAATGGCCGCCAAAGTAGAGCCCTTCTGGAAACGCAAGACCCTTGACCAGCTCGACCAGGAAGAGTGGGAGTCGCTGTGCGACGGCTGCGGCCTGTGCTGCCTGCAGAAACTGGAGGACGAGGACGACGGCACCGTCTACTACACGCGCATCGCCTGCAAGCTGCTGGACCTGAAGACCTGCCGCTGCACCGACTACGCCAATCGCCGTGCCAGCGTGCCCGACTGCATCCAGCTCACCCCGGCCCAGGCCGATGAGTTCCAGTGGCTGCCGCCGACCTGCGGCTACCGCCTGGTGGCCGAGGGCAAGGACCTGCCGCTGTGGCACCACCTTGTCTGCGGTGATCCGGAGGCGGTGCACCATGAGCGCATCTCGCAGTCCGGCCGCATGCTTGCGGAGGGTTCGGTGCCCGAGGACGACTGGGAAGAACACCTGATCTTCCGCGCCGGCTGAGTCAGCCCGGCGTGGGTGTGCGCAACCAGTAGCAGGCTTCCTCACCGGTCAGTGGAGCCTCGCCATCCGGCAGGTCCACGCGCTTTTCCCAGAGCGGAAACCAGCGCTCGTCCTTCTCGTCGTCGATGGTCGCCGGGCGCACCTGCGCGCGGAAGCGCCGCTCGCATGCGCCCCATTGCACGAAGTTGACCTGCGCCTCGATCAGGCTGACGGCATTGGCGCCGCCGCGTGCGTCGGGGAAGCAGAGTTGCAGGTGATCGTCTTCCCAGAAGCAGATCTCGCAGATTTCGTACGACCCAGGAGGGTCGCCGAAACTGAAGTAGCCGCAGCACGGGCAGGTGTAGAGCATCAGGCGTTGCCTTCGATGCCCAGCACCTTGAACAGGAAGGCGTATTCCAGCGCTACGTCCTTCAGGCCCTGATAGCGTCCGCTCATGCCGCCGTGGCCGGCGCCCAGGTCGGTCTTGAGGAGCAGCAGGCGGTCGTCGGTCTTGCTGACGCGCAGCTTGGCTACCCACTTGGCGGCTTCCCAGTACTGCACGCGGCTGTCGTTGTAGCCGGCCACCACCAGCAGGGCGGGGTAGTCCTGGGCGCTGACGTTCTCGTAGGGCGCGTAGGCCTTGATCCGTGCGTAGACCTCCGGCTCCTGCGGGTTGCCCCATTCGTCGTACTCGGTGACGGTCAGCGGCAGGTCGGGGTTGAGCATGCTGTTGAGCACATCGACGAAGGGCACTTCGGCGATGGCCGCGGCGAACAGCTGTGGGCGCTGGTTGAGTACCGCGCCGATCAGCAGGCCGCCGGCACTGCCGCCGCTGATGGCCAGTTGCGCTGGGGTGCTGTAGCCGTGGTCCAGCAGATGTTCGGCGCAGGCGATGAAGTCGCTGAAGGTGTTCTGCTTGTGCGCCAGCTTGCCGGCGCGGTACCAGGCTTCGCCCAGCTCGCCGCCGCCGCGAACGTGGGCGATGGCGAAGACGAAGCCACGCTCCAGCAGGCTCAGGCGGGCGTGGGAGAACCAGGGGTCGAGGCTCTCGCCATAGGCGCCGTAGCCATAGAGATAGAGCGGGGCGGGCTTGCCGCGGGCGACGTTTTCCAGCACGTCGCGGCGGCCGACCAGGCTGATCGGCACCTGTACGCCGTCAGCGGCGTCGGCCCAGAGGCGGCGGCTTTCGTAGGCGTCGGCGTCGAATGGGCCTTCTACCGGCGTTTCCTTCAGAACCTTTTGCTCTCCGCTTGAAAGATTCAACTGTCGGATCTGCGCCGGTCGGTTGAGGGCCTCGTAGCGCAGGCGGATCGTGGCGCTGTCGAACTCCAGGCTGTCCTGCACGTACAGGTTATAGGCGGCGTCCGGCAGGTCCACCCGGTGTGCCGGTTGTCCATGGGGATGGACTTCGACGATCGGCAGGCCGCCTTCGCGCAGGCTCAGGGTGAGTGCGCTGGCGTTCAGGGTGAGGCCTTCCAGCATCACGTCGTCACGGTGCGCCACCAGCTCCTGCCAGTGGGCGCGGGTGGGTTGCGTCTCGCTGGCGTGGTAGAGGGCGAAGTTGATGCCGGCCTGGTTGCTGCGGATCATCCAGGCCCAGTCGCCGTTCAGGCGACCGTGGTCCGGGTAGTACTCGTGGTCTTCCTCCCGTGGTGCCAGGCAGACGAACTCGCCCTCGGGCGTATTGGCATCCAGTACCCAGGCTTCACTGGTGGTCTTGCTGTTGAGCAGCAGGATCAGCTGGCGTTCGGAACTGGCGCGGTAGCAGTTGAGGAAGAAGCGCCCGTCGGGCTCCTCGAAGATCAGCTGCGCGCCGCTCTCGCCCAGGCTGTGGCGGTAGAGCTTGTGCGGGCGGTGGGTGTCGTCCAGCTCACCGAAGAACAGGGTGCGGTTGTCGTTGGCCCAGGTCAGGCTGCCATCGCAGTCCTCGAAGGGCAGGGTGGTGACGCTGCCGTCAGCCAGTTCCTTCACGTACAGGGTGTAGATCTCGTCGCCGCTGGTATCCAGGCTGTAGGCCAGCTTCGAATGATCGGGGCTGATGCTGAAGGCGCCCACGGACAGGAAGCCATCGCCGGCCAGGGCGTTGGGGTCCAGCAGCAGCTCTTCGGCGCTCGCGTCGACGGTGAGCGAGCCGTCGGCCGGGCGGGGGCTGCGGTAGTGGCGCGGGTACTCGTCGCCGGCAGTGGTGCGCTGGTAGTAGAGCCAGGGGCCCCAGGGCGTGGGCAGCGACAGGTCGGTTTCGCGGATGCGGCCCTTGATCTCCTGGAACAGGGTTTCGCGCAGTTTCGTCTGAGGAAGAAGCTGATCTTCCAGGTAGGCATTTTCTGCTTTCAGGTAGTCGAGGACGTCCTCGGCGTCACGGTTTTCCAGCCAGGCATACGGATCGGCGGCGGCTTCGCGGCGGGCGATGGGGGGCTGGCGGTCGGTCATGGTGGCTCCTCGGGACGGCATGGGGGACGCCCGGATGCGCACCCATGGGGAAAAGCGGCTATCATACGCACCCCTCTGTCGACACCGCACGCACGCGCATGAACGAACACGATTACACGCTTGCCTGGGGCGCCTATATCGCCGCCGGCCTTGGCCTGACCCTGGTCTGGTTCCTGATGACCGGCTGGATGTGGCGCTGGATGCGCGAGCCGCTGCGGGTGATCGTCATCGTCCTGCTGTTCACCCCGACCCCGGTGGACCCGGCGAACAACCTGTATGCTCCGGCTATCGCGATCACCGCGCTGGACGTGGTGTTCAAGGTTGGCAACAACGCCTGGCGCGCCGTCTCCGACCTTGCCCTGGTGCTGCTGGCGGCATTCGGTGTGTACCTGCTGTTCGTGCTCATCCGCTGGCCGCTGGAGCGCTCGCTGAAGAAGCGCCGCCAGGAAAAGGTCGACGAAGACGAGCCGACCCTGCGCCAGCTGATGCAACCGCAGCTGATGCCCGACGTTGACAGCCGCACCGACGATCACGGCGAGCGCCGCATGCGGATCGAACCGCGCCTGTAGTCCGGCCTTGCGTACTGCCCCGCACGCGTCCAGCATGAACTGAACGGCCTTTGCAGGAGTTCCCATGGACTGCGTGTTCTGCGCCATCGCGGCCGGTCGCGTGCCGGCCCGTACCCTCTACGAAGACGACCATTTCATCGTGCTGCTGGACATCTATCCGCTGCGCCCCGCGCACCTGCTGCTGGTCGCCCGCGAGCACGCGGCCTTCCTGCACCAGCTCTCCGAGGCTGCGCAGCAGGACCTGATCCCGTTGGCCGAACGCATGGAGCGGGTGCTGCGTCGCGCCGGCTACGGGCGAGTCGGCATCAACCTGCTGGTCAACGACGGCCCCGCGGCCAACCAGCACGTCGCACATTTTCATCTGCACCTTATCCCGCGTGAGTTGAACGACCTGCCAGCCCTGCTGCTGCGCGCGCTGACGCGGTTCCTGCCACTGGGGCGGAAAAGGATGCAGAATCGCCTGGAACGCGAGCTGCATCAGCTGCGCGAGGCACTGATGGAGGAGAACTGATTCATGTGCGAGTTGCTCGGCATGAGCGCCAACGTCCCGACGGACATCGTCTTCAGCTTCACCGGGCTGATGCAGCGCGGCGGCGGCACAGGCCCGCACCGTGACGGCTGGGGCATCGCCTTTTATGAGGGGCGCGGTGTGCGGCTGTTCCAGGACCCGTCCGCCAGCGTCGACTCGGAAGTCGCGCGGCTGGTGCAGCGCTACCCGATCAAGAGCGAAGCGGTGATCGGCCACATCCGCCAGGCCAACGTCGGCAAGGTCTGCCTGGCCAACACCCATCCGTTCGTGCGCGAGATGGGCGGCCGCTACTGGACCTTTGCCCACAACGGCCAGCTCGCCGACTTCCATCCCGAACCCGGTCTCTACCGCGCGGTGGGCGACACCGACAGCGAAGCGGCCTTCTGCGACCTGCTCAACCGCGTGCGGCGTGCCTTTCCCGAGCCCGTACCGGTGGAGGTGCTGCTGCCCACGCTGGTGACTGCCTGCGCGTCCTATCGCGAGAAGGGGGTGTTCAACTGCCTGCTCAGTGACGGTGACTGGCTGTTCACCTTCTGTTCCACCAAGCTGGCGTGGATCACCCGCCGTGCGCCCTTCGGGCCTGCGCGCCTGAAGGACGCCGATGTCACCGTGGACTTCCAGTCGGAAACCACACCCAACGACGTGGTCACGGTGATCGCCACCGAGCCGCTGACCGACAACGAGAACTGGACCCTGATGCAGGGCGGCGAGTGGATGCTCTGGTGGCGTGGCGAGATCGTCACCCAGGGGCGCATCTGAGCGGGACGTGAAGCATTCCCGGAACGTGGACGCGGCAAGCGGGAGAATCCCGCGTTGCCTTGCACATCATAAGAACGAAAGGGGGAAAGAATGCTGCGCAGCTATGTACGCATGGTGCTGTTCGCACTGGGTCTGATGGTCGCGGTCCAGATTCCGGGTTTCATCAAGGACTACGCGCAACGCGTCGATGCCCACCGCATCGAGGCAACGCAGGCGCTGCAAGGCTTCAAGGACACCTCGGGGCAGTTCTTCAAGGGCGACCTGAGCGCCCTGGTGGCGCATTACCGCGGCAGCGCCGACCCGGTATTCCAGCGCGACGCCGACAATATCGAGCGGTTGATGCGTCGCGCCCAGTTGTTCGACAACGAATGGCAGGCGTTGCAGGGCACCTGGTACCAGCGTGCACTGCACATGCTCACCTCGCCGAATCACGAACTGCTGCAGGAAACCTACGAGAACTACCGCTACCAGGTGATGCTGGAGCCCGAGGCAATTGGCTGGGCGCTGGCCGGTGGTCTGTTGCTGGCATGGATCGCCGAGGTACTGATGGCCTCGGTGGCGGCGCTGGTCGGCCTGGGGGACAACCGGCGCGCTTCGCGGCGGCATTGGAACTGAGCGACATCACCTGGCGGCGGGCCACTCATCAGGATCGCCCCCCGGTCGCCACCACTGGCTCGCGGGGTTTGGCCAAGACGGCCGGAGGGCGATGCTAGGCAAGGCTCAGCCCTGGCTGGTGCTGCCGCCCCATTCGAGGAAGCGGACCTTGTGGGTCTGGCCTTCGTGATCCTGGTAGACCATGTACGCCGGCACGATGCCGACCTTGCCGGAGTTGTCGGTGCGGTGCAGGACCTTGTCGACGTCCAGGGACATGCCGTAGTGGTATTCGGTGACCGGCAGGTCGGCGCCGGGGTTCTTGATTGCGTCCTGGGCAAAAGCCATCGGGGCGAGGCTGGAGATGACAGCCGACACGACAGAGGCAAGCTTCATTCTTTATTTCCTCGGTGAAGGACCCGGTCAGGGATCCTTGAGTGGGATGGAAAGCCCCACCGGGGAGCACTGGCATCGATGATGTCTGTCCTGGGGTCCAGACAGGACAGGGGACGATGCTGCAGGCGTCCATCAGGTGGCGGGGCACGGGAGTGATATTCCGCCTCCGCACGCCCGCCGGGAAATTGATGTGCTTGCTAATGAAAATTGATGAAGGTGATGTGGCGCTCTGTCGCAGGCCTGACCGCAAACTGGCGCGCTAGGGCTGCCAGTCGCGCCAGTGTTCGCAGTCGCCCCTGCACTGGCCGGGGCAGGCGCAACCGGTGCGGCTGCGCCCGGTGGCCTTTTCCATGCGCCGGGCCACTTCCTCGTCATCGGCGAAGGGCAGCATGCTGGCCTCCTCGATACCGCGCTGGCGGTGCGCCCGCAGGCTCCAGCCGACGCCGAAATACAGTGCCAGCAGGCCGCCCAGCCCCAGCCAAAGTGTCATCTCAGGCCATCCGCTCGGCGACACGCATCGCCTCGGGGCGCGCCTGGCGCACGGTGACCCAGGTATTCCAGGCCATCAGCAGCATGCCGCTGAGGAACATCAGCCCGCCGGTCATGCGCACCACGAAGCCGGGGTGGCTGGCCTGCAGCGCTTCGACGAAGGAGTAGGTGAGCGTGCCGTCGGCGTTCACCGCCCGCCACATCAGGCCCTGGGTGATGCCGTTGACCCACATCGAGGCGATGTAGAGCACCGTGCCGATGGTGGCCAGCCAGAAGTGAGCGTTGATCAGACCGATGCTGTGCATCTGTTCGCGACCGAAGACCTTGGGAATCAGGTGATAGAGCGAGCCGATGGAAATCATCGCTACCCAGCCCAGCGCGCCGGCATGGACGTGGCCGATGGTCCAGTCAGTGTAGTGAGACAGGGCGTTGACGGTCTTGATCGCCATCATGGGGCCCTCGAAGGTCGACATCCCATAGAACGCCAGGGAAACCACGAGGAAGCGCAGGATCGGGTCGGTGCGCAACTTATGCCAGGCGCCGGAGAGGGTCATCATGCCGTTGATCATCCCGCCCCAGCTCGGCGCCAGGAGGATCAGCGACATCACCATGCCCAGGCTCTGCGCCCAGTCGGGCAGGGCGGTGTAGTGCAGGTGGTGCGGGCCGGCCCAGATATAGAGAGTGATCAGCGCCCAGAAGTGCACGATGGACAGTCGGTAGGAATACACCGGGCGTCCGGCCTGCTTGGGCACGAAGTAGTACATCATCCCGAGGAAGCCGGTGGTGAGGAAGAAGCCCACCGCGTTGTGCCCGTACCACCACTGCACCATGGCGTCGGTGGCGCCGGAGTAGACCGGGTAGGACTTGAACCAGTCCACCGGAATGGCCAGGTGGTTGACGATGTGCAGCATCGCCGTGACCAGGATGAAGGCGGCGAAGAACCAGTTGCCCACATAGATGTGCGGCGTCTTGCGCTTCATCAGCGTGCCGAAGAACACCACCGCGTAGGCGACCCAGACGATGGCCATCCACACGGCGCCGGTGAATTCGATCTCGGCGTATTCCTTGGTGGTGGTGTAGCCCAGCGGCAGGCTGATCATCATCACCACGATCAGCGCCTGCCAGCCCCAGAAGGTAAAGGCCGCGAGGCTGTCGGAAAACAGCCGCGTCTGGCAGGTGCGCTGCACCGTGTAGTAGCTGGTGGCGAACAGCGCGCAACCGCCGAAGGCGAAGATCACCAGGCTGGTGTGCAGCGGGCGCAGGCGCCCGAAACTGGTCCATGGCAGGTCCAGGTTCAGTTGCGGCCAGACCAGTTGGGAGGCGATCAGTACCCCCATGGCCATGCCGACGACGCCCCAGACCACCGTCATGATGGCGAATTGGCGAACCACCTTGTAGTTGTACGCCTGCTCCGTGCTTCTCGAGTTCATGCTGGATTCCCGCTTGTGACAGAACGTCCGGGCGCACCCCTGGAGGAAAACCAGGGCGCTCCGGTGAGCGGGCAATCTAGGAAAATGCGGGCGGGGGAAACAGATTCAGATGGGCCGCTCAAATGCGTATCAGCGGCCCGGCGCGCGGATTCAGGCGATGTCCATGCGCCCTGCGAGGAAATGCCGCAGGCGTTCCTGCAGGTAACCCACCGCCTGTTCCTCGGCGAGATATTCGCTGACGCGCATCAGCCGCCAGTACTGGCCTTCATCGCCGAAACGGATGGCCTCGAACTCGTTCTGTTGCAGCCGCGCCACCAGGAACCAGGCCCAGGGCGCGGGGCCGTGCGTAGCAGGGTAGCGGCGCTGCCATTCGATGCGTTGCTCGCCCAGGCGTAGGCCAAACTCTTCTTCCAACTCGCGCAGCGCGCATTGCGCCGGGGTCTCGTCGCCTTCGCGGCCGCCGCCAGGAAAGTCCCAGCAACCGGGGTAGGGGATTCCCGGCTTGTCGTCGCGCTTGTAGACCACCAGTTGGCCCCCATGGAACAGCGCCAGCTTGGCCCCGGTGAAGTCGTCTTCGCGCTGCATGGCTTCATTCCCCTGTAAGTCGACTAGTCTTTCCCGACTGCGGGCGGTGCTTTGCCGCGCACAAGCGCGTATGATGCGCGACCTTTTTCTTCGTTGCACGACACACCGGGAGGTGCCGAGATGAACGACCAGCACGAAAACACCGAACTGACCCCCGCTCCGGAAGGCGAAAAGCTGCAGAAGGTCCTGGCCCGCATGGGCGTGGGCTCGCGCCGCGACGTCGAGGCCTGGATCGAGGAAGGCCGGGTCAAGGTCAATGGCGCCGTCGCCACCCTTGGCCAGCGCGTGGGCGACCGCGATGCCATCGCCGTCGATGACCGCCTGCTCAAGCGCGAGAAGATCGAAGAGCATGTGCGCCGCGTCCTGATCTACAACAAGCCCGAAGGCGAAGTCTGCACCCGCGACGATCCGGAAGGCCGTCCGACCGTGTTCGACCGCCTGCCGCGCCTGCGCAGCGGCCGCTGGATCAACGTCGGCCGTCTGGACATCAACACCACCGGCCTGCTGATGTTCACCACCGACGGCGAGCTGGCCAACCGCCTGATGCACCCGTCCTACGAGATGGACCGCGAGTACGCCGTACGCGTGCGCGGTGAAGTCGACGAAGAGATGATCGAACGCCTGAAAGCCGGCGTGATGCTCGAAGACGGCCCCGCCAAGTTCAGCGACATCCAGGAAGCGCCTGGCGGCGAAGGCTTCAACCACTGGTACCACGTGGTGGTGATGGAAGGCCGTAACCGCGAAGTTCGTCGTCTGTGGGAATCCCAGGGCGTGATCGTCAGCCGCCTGAAGCGCGTGCGCTTCGGACCGGTGTTCCTGACCTCCGAACTGACCATGGGCCGCTACCGCGAAATGGGCCAGCGCGAGCTGGACATCCTCAGCGAGGAGGTCGGCCTGACCCCGGTCGCCCTGCCGGCCGTTTCCACCAAGACCAAGGAAAAGGTCGAGCGCCAGGAGCGCAAGCTCGGCAAGAAGCTCGCGCCCAGCGAGCGTCCGGGCCGTGGTTCGCGCACCCGCACCGAGCGCGCCGAAGGCGAGCGTCCGCAGCGTGCTCCGCGCCCGGCGGCTGGCGAGCGTCCGGCTCGTGGTCCGCGCGATTCCGACGAGCGTCCGTCTCGTGCCCCGCGCGATGCCGGTGATCGTCCTGCCCGTAGCCCGCGTGGCGATTCCGCTGACAGCCGCGCTCCGCGCAAGCCGCGTGACGCTGGCAGTGATCGTCCTGCCCGTGGCCCGCGTAGCGACGCTGGTGAAGGCCGCGCTCCGCGCAAGCCGCGTGACGCTGGCAGTGATCGTCCTGCTCGCGCTCCTCGCGATGCCGGTGATCGTCCGGCCCGTGGCCCGCGTAGCGATGCCGGTGAGAACCGTGCGCCGCGCAAGGCTCCGAGCGACCGTCCGGCGCGCGAAAAAGGCGCCCCGCTGGCCGAGCGTCCCGGCAAGCCGGTGCGCAAGCCGATCGCCAAGCGCCGTCCGCAGGCTGCCGGTGACGGCATGCGTCCGGGCTTCAAGCGCTAAGCGTCAGCGGTAAATGGAAAAGGGCTCCTCGGAGCCCTTTTTCTTGCCTGCGATTTAGCGGAAGTCTTCTGTAGGAGCGAGCTTGCTCGCAAACCCGCTTGACGCCAGAGCTACCGGGAAGTCCGTTCGCGAGCAAGCTCGCTCCTACAGGGGGCTCTCGCTGGGTCAGCTGGCGCAGGCCAGTCGGTTGCGCCCATCGCGCTTGGCTTCGTAAAGCGCGCTGTCGGCGCGGCGCAGCAGATCATCCACCGACTCGCCGCCATTGAGGGTGGCGCAGCCCAGGCTGATGGACAGCGGCAAGCGTTTGCCGCCGGCGGCCAGGTTCAGCTCCTCCACGGCAGCCCGCAGCCGTTCGCCTACCTGCACGGCGGCGACGCCGGGGGTGTTGGACAGCAGCACGAGGAATTCCTCGCCGCCAAAGCGGAACACCATGTCGACATTGCGCAGGCTGTTCTTCAGCGCCGTTGCCACGGCGCGCAAGGCATCGTCGCCGACGCTGTGGCCGTGCTCGTCGTTGATCTGCTTGAAGTGGTCCAGGTCGAGCATGAGGATCGACAGTGGCAGCAGGTGGCGCCGGGCTACCTCGACCTCGCGCCCCAGGGTCTGGTCCATGGCAATGCGGTTGCCGGTGCCGGTCAGCGCATCGCGGAGCGCCGATTGCACGGCGGCGCGGTAGAGCAGGGCGTTGCGCAGGGGATAGAGCAGGCAGGCCATCAGCGATTCCAGCTGCGAAAGCTCCACCTCGGAGAAGCGCCGGGCACGACGGAAGCTGATCTCGCCGAGGTATTCGCTGGCGTGGGTCAGGCGGTAGTCGGCACTGTGCCGGGCCGCTTCGCCGAACTCCAGGCGCAGGTCGGCGCCGGCGTGGTAGTACGCCAGGTAGGCCACTGGCAGCAACTGCTGGATCTCGCGGAAGAACACCGCGAGGATGCGGTCAGCCTCCAGGCTCACCTGCAATTGCAGGTTCAGCTGCTGGCGCAGTTCCAGCAGCTCCAGCGGACGCCGCGAGGGTGTGCGGATGTCCTGGCTGGCCGCGCGCTGGAGCTTGGCAGCATCGAAATCGATGGTATTGGAGTGCTTGGGAGGAACCATGGCGGCGACCATTTTTACGGCGTTTGCAGGGACAGAGCGATTTCCGTGCCAGGGCGCGGAAAGGCCTGAAAAGACGCCGTATTGACCGATCGGTGGTGGTCAGGGTTCCCAGTCGGGGAAAGGTTTCGCCAGAAGTCTGGCGAAATAGTGGCACTTTGCCGGAGGGGAGAGCGGGGCGGAGCCAGAAAAATGGCGGGAGGCGGCGTGGTTGCTGGGCTGCAGGCCGACGCCGCTGGTACGCCAGTACCGATTGTGCAGGGCCGGACCTCAGTCCTGGGCGTTGAAGGCCTGACCGTTCACACCCTTGCTGTCCGGACCCATCAGGTACAGGTAGACCGGCATGATGTCTTCGGGCGCCGGGTTGTTGTAAGCGTTCTCGCCCGGGTAGGCATGAGCGCGCATCGCGGTGCGGGTGGCGCCCGGGTTGACGCTGTTGGCGCGCACGCGGGTGATGTCCTCGCACTCGTCCGCCAGAACCTGCATCAGCCCCTCGGTGGCGAACTTCGACACCGCGTAGGCGCCCCAGTAGGCGCGGCCCTTGCGGCCGACGCTGCTGGAGGTGAAGACCACCGAGGCGTCCTCGGAGAGCTTGAGCAGCGGCAGCAGGGTGTGGGTGAGGCTGAACATGGCGTTGACGTTCACCTGCATGACACGGGTGAAGTTGTCGGTGGAAATCTGCTCGATGGGCGAGCGCAGGCCGAGGATCGAGGCGTTGTGCAGCAGACCGTCGAGCTTGCCGAACTCTTTCTCGATCATGGCCGCCAACTCGTCGTACTGGTGCGGCAGGGTGGTTTCCAGGTTCAGCGGGATGACCACCGGTTCCGGGTGGCCGGCGGCAACGATCAGGTCATAGACCTCGTTGAGGTAGTCCTCGGTCTTGCCCAGCAGCAGCACGGTCGCACCGTGTGCGGCGAAGGCGAGCGAGGCGGCCCGGCCGATGCCGCGGCCGGCGCCGGTCACGAGGATCACGCGGCCCTTGAGCAGGTCGGGGCGGGCGGAATAGTCGAACATGGTTTCTCCTTGGCGGAACCCGTCAGCGCGCTGGCGGGCTCGCGAGGTTCGGTTCAGCAGGAGCAGAGGGCGCGGTCGAGAACCGCCAGCAGGTCGCGGGGATGGTCGACGATGACGTCGGCGCCCCAGTGCGCGGGGTTGTCGTCCGGGTGGATGTAGCCGTAGCGCACGGCGGCGGTCTTGGTCCCGGCGGCGCGGCCGGACTCGATGTCGCGCAGGTCGTCACCGATGAACAGCACCTGCGACGGGTCGATGTTCAGCTGGCTGCAGGCCAGCAGGAGCATTTCCGGGTCCGGCTTGCTGTTCTTCACGTGGTCCGGGCAGACCAGCACCGCGGAGCGCTCGGCCAGGCCCAGCTGCTGCATGATCGGCGCGGCGAAGCGCACCGGCTTGTTGGTCACCACGCCCCAGATCAGGCGGGAGCGCTCGATGCTCTCCAGCAGTTCCGCCATGCCCTCGTACGGACGGGTGAAGACGGCGCAATGCTCCTGGTAGCGGTCGAGGAATTCCTGGCGCAGGGTCTCGAAGCCAGGCGCTTCCGGGTCCATGTCGAAGGTCGCGGCAACCATGGCGCGGGCGCCACCTGACACCACGTCCTGGATGCGCTGGTCGTCGATCGGCGCGCGGCCATGGGCGGCGAGCATCGCCTGGCACACGGCGACGAAGTCCGGCGCGGTGTCCAGCAGGGTGCCGTCCATGTCGAAGAGAACCGCTTTGAGCATGCGATTCACTCCTCCCGCAGGGTCTGGATCATGTAGTTGACGTCGACATCGTTGGCCAGCTTGTAGTGCTTGGTCAGCGGGTTGTAGGTCAGGCCGATGATGTCCTTGACCGCCAGGCCGGCGTCGCGCGACCAGGCACCCAGCTCGGAGGGGCGGATGAACTTCTTGAAGTCATGGGTGCCGCGCGGCAGCAGGCGCATCACGTATTCCGCACCGACGATGGCGAACAGGTAGGCCTTCGGGTTGCGGTTGATGGTGGAGAAGAACACCTGGCCGCCGGGCTTGACCATCTTGTGGCAGGCGCGGATCACCGAGGCCGGGTCGGGCACGTGCTCGAGCATTTCCAGGCAGGTCACTACGTCGAACTGCTCGGGCATTTCCTCGGCCAGCTCTTCGGCGGTGATGCGGCGGTATTCCACCGGCACGCCGGACTCCAGCTGGTGCAGCTGGGCGACTGCCAGGGGCGCTTCGCCCATGTCGATGCCGGTGACGGTAGCGCCGCGCTGGGCCATGGCTTCGCTGAGGATGCCGCCGCCGCAGCCGACGTCGAGGACCTTCTTGCCGGCGAGGCTGACGCGCTCGTCGATCCAGTTGACCCGCAGCGGGTTGATGTCGTGCAGGGGCTTGAACTCGCTTTCGCGGTCCCACCAGCGGTGGGCGAGGGCCTCGAATTTGGCGATCTCGGCGTGGTCGACGTTGCTCATGGTGTCCCTATTGATCAAAAAGCTGGAAACGAAGACTGGCTATGATGCCAGCTTCGTCGAATGGATGGGGCGCGGCATGACAGATTGTCGCAGCGCTGGACCGAGGCAGGCGCTGCGACAGGATGGCAGGGGCTCAGGCACCGGCGATCTTGCGTCCCCACTCGCCTGCTACGGCGATCAGGCGCTCTTCGTCCAGGCGGGTGAGCTTGCCGTCATCCAGCAACTGCTTGCCGCCGACCCAGACGTGGCGCACGCAGTCGCGGCCGCTGGCGTAGATCAGCTGGGAAACCGGCTCGTACACCGGCTGCTGGGCCAGTCCGGAAAGGTCGAAGGCTGTGATATCGGCAGCCTTGCCCAGTTCCAGGCTGCCGGTTTCCTGTTCCATGCCCAGCGCGCGGGCGCCATTCAGGGTGGCCATGCGCAGGGCACGGTGGGCGTCCAGCGCGGTGGCCTGGCCGGCCACGGCCTTGGCCAGCAGGGCGGCCGTACGGGTTTCGCCGAGCAGGTCGAGGTCATTGTTGCTGGCCGCGCCGTCGGTGCCGATGGCCACGTTGACTCCGGCCTGCCACAGGCGCTCCACCGGGCAGAAGCCGCTGGCCAGCTTGAGGTTGGATTCGGGGCAGTGCACCACCGAACTGTTGGTCTCCACCAGCATGGCCAGGTCTTCGTCGTTCACCTGGGTCATGTGCACGGCCTGGAAGCGCGGGCCGAGCAGCCCCAGGCGATGCAGGCGGGCCAGCGGGCGTTCGCCGTGCTTCTCCAGCGCCTGCTGGACCTCGAAGGCAGTCTCATGGACGTGCATATGAATGCCGGCGTCCAGTTCCTCGGCAAGCATCAGGATGTTTTCCAGCTTGTCGTCGCTGACCGTGTAGGGCGCGTGCGGGCCGAAGGCGACCTTGATGCGCGGGTGATGCTTGAGGTCGTCGCGCAGTGCCAGGCCCTGGCGGATGGCGTCGTCGGCGTCGCGGGCGCCGGGGACCGGGAAATCCAGTACCGGCACGCTGATCTGCGCGCGAACGCCGGCCTTGTGCACCACCTCGCAGGCCACCTGCGGCAGGAAATACATGTCGGAGAAGCAGGTGATGCCGCCCTTGAGCTGCTCGGCGATGGCCAGTTCCGTGCCATCACGGACGAAGTCCTCGCTGACCCACTTGGCTTCTGCCGGCCAGATGTGCTCCTGCAGCCAGGTCATCAGTGCCAGGTCGTCCGCCAGGCCGCGGAACAGGCTCATCGCCGCATGGCCGTGGGCGTTGATCAGGCCGGGGGAGAGCAGCATGCCCGGCAGTTCGCGGGTTTCCGCCGCCGGATGGCGCAGCGCTTCGGCGCGCGGGGCGAGCAGGGCGATGCGACCGTCGCGGATGCCCAGGCCATGGTCACGCAGGACGATGCCGGCGGGCTCCACGGGGACAATCCAGGTGGGGAAGAGCAGCAGGTCGAGCGGGACTTTGGTGGTGGGCATATGGCGCATCCTGGGCGCGATAATAAAGCGCCCGAGTATAGCCGAGCGCCACCGCCGCAGGCTCGGTATACTCGGCGCTTTTACCCGCCTGCGCGGGAAGATTCCTGGGGGCCGGGAAAGGCCCGCGATTCCATTGAATTGAAGAGGTGTTCCATGCGTGAGCGACTGTTGGCGGCCGAACGGGTCACGGCCATTGATTGGCGCAAGGGCACACTCCGACTGCTGGACCAGCGCCTGCTGCCGCTGGAGGAAACCTGGCTGTCCTTTGAGACCGCCGAAGGCGTGGCCGAGGCCATCCGCCAGATGGTCGTGCGTGGCGCACCCGCCATCGGCATTGCCGCCGCCTATGGCCTGGCGCTGGGTCTGCGCGCCCGCCTGGCCGCCGGCGGCGACTGGCGTACGGCGCTGGAAGAAGATTTCACCGTGCTCGCCGAATCGCGTCCCACCGCGGTCAACCTGTTCTGGGCGCTGAACCGCATGCGTGACCGTCTGGAGCGCCTGAAGCCGGGTGAGGACCCGCTGGCGCTGCTCGAAGCCGAGGCGGTGGCGATCCACGAAAGCGACCGCGAGGCGAACCTGACCATGGCCCAATTGGGCGTGGAGCTGATCCGCAAGCACCACGGCGGCCCGCAGAAGATACTCACTCACTGCAATACCGGCGCCCTGGCCACCGGCGGCTTCGGCACCGCGCTGGGCGTGCTGCGCGCGGCGCACCTGGAAGGGTTGATCGAGCGCGTCTACGCCGACGAAACCCGCCCCTGGCTGCAGGGCGCGCGTCTGACCGCCTGGGAGCTGGCGAACGAAGGTGTGCCGGTCACCCTGAACGCGGACGCGGCCGCCGCGCACCTGATGAAGACCGAAAGCATCACCTGGGTCATCGTCGGTGCCGACCGCATCACGGCCAACGGCGATGTTGCCAACAAGATCGGGACTTATCAGCTCGCAGTCAACGCTATGCACCACGGCGTGCGCTTCATGGTGGTGGCGCCCAGTTCGACCATCGACATGGGGCTGGAAAGTGGCGAGGACATCCCGATCGAGGAGCGCGACGGTCGCGAACTCCTGGAAATCGGCGGCAAACGTGTCGCCGCCGACGTGGATGCCTACAACCCGGTATTCGATGTGACCCCGGCGGACCTGATCGACGCCATCGTGACCGAGCGCGGCGTCGTCGAGCGTCCGGACGCCGAGCGGATGGCCCAGTTGATGAGCCGCAAGCGCCTGCATTGACGGGGCCTGCGGCAATTCATCGAGGGGCTTGGGCGAGGGTAGGGTTTGACCCTGGCTTGTGGTAAGCTCCGACGGTTCTTGATGGGGCATTTTTACGGCCCCCACAGCATCGCGGATCAACGGCCAAGTCGTTGATTTGTAGAGAGTCGGTGGCGCTTTGATAGCGCACCGCGCTCCGCCAGGCCCGGGACGGGCATGACGGAGACCCATTTGAAAAAGGAACCAGGCTTCTCATGGGCGAACTGGCCAAAGAAATCCTCCCGGTCAACATCGAAGACGAACTCCGACAGTCCTACCTCGATTACGCCATGAGCGTGATCGTCGGTCGTGCCCTGCCCGATGCGCGCGATGGCTTGAAGCCCGTGCACCGTCGCGTCCTGTACGCCATGAGCGAACTGGGCAACGACTGGAACAAGCCCTACAAGAAATCCGCCCGTGTGGTCGGTGACGTGATCGGTAAGTACCACCCGCACGGCGACACCGCGGTGTACGACACCATCGTGCGCATGGCCCAGCCCTTCTCGCTGCGCTACATGCTGGTCGACGGCCAGGGCAACTTCGGTTCGGTGGACGGCGACAACGCCGCGGCCATGCGATACACCGAAGTGCGTATGTCCAAGCTGGCCCACGAACTGCTGGCCGACCTCGACAAGGAAACCGTCGACTGGGTGCCCAACTACGACGGCACCGAGCAGATCCCGGCGGTCATGCCGACCAAGGTCCCGAACCTGCTGGTCAACGGTTCCAGCGGTATTGCCGTGGGCATGGCGACCAACATCCCGCCGCACAACCTCACCGAGGTGATCGACGGTTGCCTGGCGCTGATGGACAACCCCGAGCTGTCCGTCGACGACCTGATGCAGTACATCCCCGGCCCGGACTTCCCGACCGCCGGCATCATCAACGGTCGTGCGGGCATCATCGAGGCCTACCGCACCGGCCGTGGCCGCATCTATATCCGTGCCCGCGCCACCATCGAGGACATGGAAAAGGGCGGCAACCGCCAGCAGATCATCATCACCGAGCTGCCCTACCAGCTGAACAAGGCCCGCCTGATCGAGAAGATCGCCGAGCTGGTGAAAGAGAAGAAGATCGAAGGCATCACCGAGCTGCGCGACGAGTCCGACAAGGACGGCATGCGCGTGGTCATCGAGCTGCGCCGCGGCGAAGTGGGCGAGGTCGTGCTGAACAACCTCTACGCCCAGACCCAGCTGCAGAGCGTCTTCGGCATCAACGTGGTGGCCCTGGTCGATGGTCAGCCGCGCACGATGAACCTCAAGGACATGCTCGAGGTCTTCATTCGCCACCGCCGTGAAGTGGTGACCCGCCGGACCGTCTACGAACTGCGCAAGGCCCGCGAGCGCGGCCACATCCTCGAAGGCCAGGCGGTCGCCCTGTCGAACATCGACCCGGTGATCGAGCTGATCAAGACCTCGCCGACCCCGGCCGAGGCCAAGGAACGCCTGATCGCCACGGCCTGGGAATCCAGCGCCGTGGAAGCCATGGTCGAGCGCGCCGGCGCCGATTCCTGCCGTCCGGAAGACCTGGATGAGCAGTACGGTCTGCGCGAAGGCAAGTACTACCTGTCGCCGGAACAGGCCCAGGCCATCCTGGAACTGCGCCTGCACCGCCTGACCGGCCTGGAGCACGAGAAGCTCCTGTCCGAGTACCAGGAAATCCTCACCCTGATCGGCGAGCTGATCCGCATCCTGACCAACCCCGAGCGCCTGATGGAAGTCATCCGCGAGGAGCTGGAGAAGGTCAAGGCGGAGTTCGGCGATGCCCGTCGCACCGAGATCGTCGCGTCGCAGATGGACCTGACCATCGCCGACCTGATCACCGAAGAAGAGCGCGTGGTCACCATCTCCCACGGCGGCTACGCCAAGTCCCAGCCGCTGGCCGCCTACGAGGCCCAGCGTCGCGGTGGCAAGGGCAAGTCGGCCAGTGGCGTGAAGGACGAGGACTACATCGAACACCTGCTGGTCGCCAACAGCCACGCCACCCTGCTGCTGTTCTCCAGCAAGGGCAAGGTCTACTGGCTGCGCACCTTCGAGATCCCGGAAGCCTCGCGTACCGCCCGTGGCCGTCCGCTGGTGAACCTGCTGCCGCTGGACGAAGGCGAGCGCATCACCGCGATGCTGCAGATCGACCTGGAAGCTGTGCGCGCCCAGTTCGCCGGTGACGAGAACGACGATGACGACGTGGTCGCCGAGCAGGTCGCCGAAGTGGCGGAAGCCGAAGAAGGCGAAGAGGGCGACGACGCCGACTTCAGCCAGGACGAGCCGACCGGCGCGTACATCTTCATGGCCACCATGAAAGGCACCGTGAAGAAGACCCCGCTGATCCAGTTCACCAAGCCCCGCTCCAACGGCCTGATCGCGCTGAAACTGGAGGAGGGCGATTCGCTGATCGCCGCCGCCATCACCGACGGCTCGAAGGACGTGATGATGTTCTCCGACGCCGGCAAGGTGATCCGCTTCAAGGAAAGCAAGGTGCGCATCATGGGCCGTAACGCCCGTGGCGTGCGCGGCATGCGCCTGGGCGAAGGCCAGCGGATCATTTCCATGCTGATCCCCGAGTGCCGCGAAGCGCAGATCCTCAGCGCCTCCGAGCGCGGGTACGGCAAGCGCACCCCGCTGGCCGACTACCCGCGTCGCGGTCGTGGCGGCCAGGGCGTGATCGCCATGGTGATCAACGAGCGTAACGGCAACCTGGTAGGCGCCGTGCAGGTGCTGGACGGCGAGGAGATCATGCTGATCTCCGACCAGGGCACCCTGGTGCGTACCCGCGTCGACGAAGTCCGTGGCGCTGGCCGTAACACCCAGGGCGTGATCCTCATCAAGCTGGCCGCCGACGAGACCGTCGTAGGCCTGGAGCGGGTGCAGGAGCCGACCGTCGTCGAAGGCGAAGAGATCGAAGGCGAGATCGTCGACGGCGAGACCGTCGAGGGTGAAGTAGCGGACGAGAACCAAGAAGCAGGCGAAGTCGCGGCTGAAGAAGCCCCGCAAGCCAGCGAAGACTGATAGCGAGAGTGGATGTGAGCAAGCGAGCCTTTAACTTCTGCGCCGGTCCCGCGGCGCTTCCCACCGAGGTGCTGGAGCGCGCCCGCGCCGAGCTGCTGGATTGGCAGGGCAAGGGCCTGTCGGTCATGGAGATGAGCCACCGTAGCGACGACTATGTGGCCATCGCCGAGAAGGCCGAGCAGGACCTGCGCGACCTGATGGCGATCCCGTCGAACTACAAGGTGCTGTTCCTGCAGGGCGGCGCCAGCCAGCAGTTCGCCGAGATTCCGCTGAACCTGCTGCCCGAAGACGGCGTGGCCGACTACGTGGAAACCGGCATCTGGTCGAAGAAGGCCATCGAAGAGGCTCGCCGTTACGGCAACGTCAACGTCGTCGCCAGCGCATCCAAGTACGACTACTTCGCGATCCCCGGCCAGAACGAGTGGAACCTGTCCAAGGACGCGGCCTACCTGCACTACGCGTCCAACGAGACCATCGGTGGCCTGGAATTCGACTGGATTCCGGAAGTCGGCGATGTCCCGCTGGTGGTGGACATGTCCTCGGACATCCTCTCCCGCCCGATCGACGTATCGAAGTTCGGCCTGATCTACGCCGGCGCGCAAAAGAACATCGGCCCGTCCGGTTTGGTGGTGGTCATCGTTCGCGAAGACCTGCTGGGCCGCGCCCGCAGCATCTGCCCGACCATGCTCAACTACAAGGTCGCTGCCGATAACGGCTCCATGTACAACACCCCGGCTACCTACTCCTGGTACCTCTCCGGCCTGGTCTTCCAGTGGCTGAAGGAGCAGGGCGGTGTCGACGCCATGGAACAGCGCAACCGCGCGAAGAAGGACATGCTGTACGGCTTCATCGACAGCAGCGACTTCTACACCAACCCGATCCAGCCCAGCGCTCGCTCCTGGATGAACGTGCCGTTCCGCCTGGCCGACGAGAAGTTCGACAAGGCCTTCCTCGCCGGTGCCGACGCGCGCGGTCTGCTCAACCTCAAGGGTCACCGTTCGGTAGGTGGCATGCGTGCCTCCATCTATAACGCCCTGGGCCTGGATGCCATCGAAGCCCTGGTCGGCTACATGGCCGAGTTCGAGAAGGAGCACGGCTGATGAGCGACGCTGACCAGCTCAAGGCTTTGCGCGTACGCATCGACAGCCTCGACGAGAAGATCCTCGAGCTGATCAGCGAACGCGCACGCTGCGCCACCGATGTGGCGCGCGTGAAAATGGCCGCCCTGCCCGCAGGCGAGAAGCCGGTGTTCTACCGGCCCGAGCGCGAGGCCTGGGTGCTCAAGCACATCATGGAGCTGAACAAGGGCCCGCTGGACAACGAGGAAGTCGCTCGTCTGTTCCGCGAGATCATGTCCTCCTGCCTGGCCCTGGAGCAGCCGCTGAAAGTGGCCTACCTCGGCCCGGAAGGCACCTTCACCCAGGCCGCGGCGCTCAAACACTTCGGCCATGCGGTGATCAGCACGCCGATGGCGGCCATCGACGAAGTGTTCCGCGAAGTTGCTGCCGGCGCGGTGAACTTCGGCGTGGTGCCGGTGGAAAACTCCACCGAGGGTGCGGTCAACCACACCCTCGACAGCTTCCTCGAGCACGACCTGGTGATCTGCGGCGAGGTGGAACTGCGCATCCACCACCACCTGCTGGTGGGCGAGAACACCAAGACCAACAACATCACCCGCATCTACTCCCACGCCCAGTCCCTGGCCCAGTGCCGCAAGTGGCTGGACGCGCACTACCCGAACGTCGAGCGCGTGGCGGTCTCCAGCAATGCCGACGCCGCCAAGCGGGTGAAGAGCGAGTGGAACAGCGCGGCGATTGCCGGCGACATGGCGGCCAGCCTGTACGGCCTGGACAAGCTGCACGAGAAGATCGAGGACCGCCCGGACAACTCCACGCGCTTCCTCATGATCGGCAACCAGGAAGTGCCGCCCACGGGCGATGACAAGACTTCCATCATCGTCTCCATGCGCAACAAGCCGGGCGCGTTGCACGAGCTGCTGGTGCCGTTCCACAGCAACGGTGTCGACCTGACTCGCATCGAGACCCGCCCGTCGCGCAGCGGCAAGTGGACCTACGTGTTCTTCATCGACTTCGTCGGCCACCACAAGGACCCGCTGATCAAGGACGTGCTGGAAAAGATCAACAGCGAAGCCGTTGCCCTTAAGGTGCTGGGTTCGTACCCCAAGGCCGTGCTTTGACATGGGGCGAAATGCCCATTGGCCGTCGCAGACGGTCGATTGTGCAGGGCGCGCCGGCCTCAAGGCCCAGCGCCCCTGCCTGGTCTGGCTGACTGGGCTGAGCGGTTCCGGCAAGTCGACGCTGGCCGATGCCCTCGAGCAGCGCCTGCATGCGTCCGGGCGGCACACCTACCTGCTCGATGGCGATCATCTCCGTCAGGGCTTGAATCGGGACCTCGGCTTCAGCGCTGAAGACCGCTGTGAAAATATTCGCCGCGTTGGAGAGGTGGGGGCGCTGATGGTGGATGCTGGCCTGATCACCATCGCCGCGTTCATTTCGCCCTTTCGTGCGGATCGCGACAGGGTTCGCAAGCTGTTACCCGAGCGTTTCGTGGAAGTGCATGTCTCCACGCCGCTGAAAGTGTGCGAGGAGCGCGATCCCAAAGGGCTCTACCGCAAAGCGCGAGCCGGCGAACTCAAGGAGTTCACCGGCATCGACTCTCCGTTCGAGGCGCCGCTGGCCGCCCAGGTGAGCATCGATACGTCCGTGCTGTCGGTAGAGGAATCTGTTGACCGTATCTGCGATTACATGGCTGCCGCCGGCTATATCGAGTCAGTCTGTGCGGCCCCCGTCGAGAGAGATGTCCATGAGCTGTGATTTCCTTGCCCTGGCCCAGCCGGGCGTGCAGAAACTTTCTCCCTACGTTCCCGGCAAGCCGGTCGATGAACTGGCCCGCGAGCTGAAGCTCGACCCCGCCGGCATCGTCAAGCTGGCCAGCAACGAGAACCCGCTGGGCCCGAGCCCCAAGGTCCTAGACGCCATTCGCGCCGAACTGGCCGAACTGACCCGCTACCCCGACGGCAACGGCTTCGAGCTGAAGTCCCGCCTGGCCGCCCGCTGCGGCGTCGACACCGCGCAGGTCACCCTGGGCAACGGCTCCAACGACATTCTCGACCTGGTGGCCCGCGCCTATCTGGCGCCTGGCCTGAACGCCGTGTTCAGCCAGTACGCCTTCGCCGTCTACCCGATCTCTACCCAGGCCGTCGGCGCCCAGGGCAAGGTCGTGCCGGCGAAAGACTGGGGCCACGACCTGGAAGCCATGCTGGAGGCCATCGACGCCAACACCCGCGTGGTCTTCATCGCCAACCCGAACAACCCCACCGGTACCTGGTTCGGCCCGGACGCGCTGGAGCGCTTCCTCTCGCAGGTGCCGGAGAGCGTCCTCGTGGTGCTCGACGAGGCCTACATCGAGTATGCCGAAGGCGAGGAGCTGCCGGACGGCTTGAAGTACCTGGCCCGCTACCCGAACCTGCTGGTCTCCCGCACCTTTTCCAAGGCCTACGGCCTGGCCTCGCTGCGCGTCGGTTACGCGATCTCCTCGGCGCAGGTCGCCGATGTGCTCAACCGCGTTCGCCAGCCGTTCAACGTCAACAGCCTGGCCCTGGCCGCCGCCTGTGCGGCGCTGGACGATGCCGACTACCTGGCCCAAGGCAAGCGCATCAACGACGAAGGCATGGCGCAGCTGGAAAACGGCCTGCGCGCCCTGGACCTGCACTGGATTCCCTCCAAGGGCAACTTCATCGCCGTGGACCTCAAGCGTGACGCCGGCCCGGTCTACCAGGCGCTGCTCGCCGAAGGCGTGATCGTCCGTCCGGTGGGTGGCTACGGCATGCCGCAGCACCTGCGCATCTCCATCGGCCTGCCGGCCGAGAACGCCCGCTTCCTCGAAGCGCTGGCCAAGGTGCTTGCTCGTGCCTGATGTTGTTCAGCGCAAGCGCCTGGTGGTGGTGGGGCTCGGCCTGATCGGCGGCTCCTTCGCCAAGGGCATCCGCGAAAAGGGCCTGTTCGAGGAAGTGGTCGGCGTCGACCGTGACCCGCAAACCCGTCGCCTGGCGGTGGAACTGGGAGTGGTCGACCGCTGCGAGGAAAGCCTTGTTGCCGGTTGCCGCGAGGCTGACGTGATCCAGCTTGCGGTGCCGATCCTGGCCATGGAGAAGGTCCTCGGGGAACTCGCCACTCTCGACATCGGCAATGCCATCCTCACCGACGTGGGCAGCGCCAAGGGCAATGTGGTGCGCGCTGCGAAAGCCGTGTTCGGTGGCATGCCCGCGCGCTTCGTTCCCGGCCATCCCATCGCCGGTTCCGAGCAGAGCGGGGTGGAAGCGGCCAACGCGAAATTGTTCCGCCGTCATAAAGTCATCCTCACCCCGCTGGATAATGCCGACGCGGACGCGATCCAGTGCGTCGAGAGCCTCTGGCGCGAGCTGGGCGCGGATGTCGAGCAGATGGCCGTCGAACACCACGACGAAGTTCTCGCCGCCACCAGCCACCTGCCGCACCTGCTGGCCTTCACGCTGGTCGACTCGCTGGCCAAACGCAGCGAGAATCTGGAAATCTTCCGCTATGCCGCTGGCGGCTTCCGCGACTTCACGCGGATTGCCGGCAGCGACCCGGTGATGTGGCACGACATCTTCCTCGCCAACCGCGAGGCGGTGCTGCGCATCCTCGATGTATTCCGTGACGACCTCGACGACTTGCGCGAGGCCGTCGATCAAGGGGACGGGCAACAACTGATGGGCGTCTTCACCCGCGCCCGGGTTGCCCGCGAGCATTTCAGCAAAATCCTGGCCCGCCGGGCCTATGTGGACGCCATGCACAACAATGACCTGATTTTCCTGGCCCAGCCGGGTGGCCGCCTCTCCGGGCGCGTTCGCGTACCGGGCGACAAGTCCATTTCCCACCGCTCGATCATGCTCGGCTCGTTGGCCGAAGGCACGACCGAGGTACAAGGTTTCCTCGAGGGTGAAGATGCCCTCGCCACCATCCAGGCCTTCCGCGACATGGGCGTGGTCATCGAAGGCCCGCACCACGGCCGCGTGACCGTGCACGGCGTGGGCCTGCATGGCTTGAAGACGCCGCCCGGCCCGATCTACCTGGGCAACTCCGGCACCTCCATGCGCCTGCTCAGTGGCCTGCTCGCCGCCCAGCCGTTCGACACCACCCTGACCGGCGATGCGTCGCTGTCCAAGCGCCCGATGAACCGCGTCGCCAAGCCGCTGCGCGAGATGGGCGCAGTGATCGAGACTGGCCCCGAAGGCCGTCCGCCGCTGACCATCCGTGGTGGCCAGAAGCTCACCGGCATGCACTACGACATGCCCATGGCCAGCGCCCAGGTGAAATCCTGCCTGCTGCTTGCCGGCCTCTACGCTGCCGGTGAAACCTCCACCACCGAGCCGGCCCCGACCCGCGACCATACCGAGCGCATGCTGCGCGGCTTCGGCTACCCGGTCGACGTCGAAGGCGCCACCGCTCGCGTCGAGTCCGGCCACAAGCTCACCGCCACCTCGATCGAAGTCCCGGCCGACATTTCCTCCGCCGCCTTCTTCCTGGTTGCCGCGAGCATCGCCGAAGGCTCCGACCTGACTCTGGAGCACGTCGGCATCAACCCGACCCGTACCGGCGTCATCGACATCCTCAAGCTCATGGGCGCCGACATCACCCTGGAAAACCAGCGAGAAGTGGGCGGCGAACCGGTTGCCGACATTCGCGTGCGCTCGGCGCAGCTCAAAGGCATCGACATCCCCGAAGACCTGGTGCCGCTGGCCATCGACGAGTTCCCCGTGCTCTTCGTTGCCGCCGCCTCTGCCTCCGGCCGCACTGTGCTGCGCGGCGCGGAAGAACTGCGGGTGAAGGAATCCGACCGCATCCAGGTCATGGCCGACGGCCTGCTGGCCCTGGGCGTGAAGTGCGAGCCGACCCCGGACGGCATCATCATCGACGGCGGCAGCTATGGCGGCGGCGAAGTCTGGAGCCACGGCGACCACCGTATCGCCATGTCCTTCAGCGTGGCTTCCCTGCGTGCCGGTGCGCCTATCCGCATCCACGACTGCGCCAACGTCGCGACCTCCTTCCCGAACTTCCTCGGGCTGGCGTCCGGCGCGGGCATCCGCGTCGCCGAGGAGAAAAACTGATGAACGGCGAATGGCCGGTCCTCGCCATCGATGGCCCCAGCGGCTCGGGCAAGGGCACCGTCGCCGGCCTGCTGGCCAAGCGCCTGGGCTGGAACCTGCTGGACTCCGGCGCGTTGTATCGCCTGCTGGCGTTCGCTGCCGGTAACCACGGTATCGACCTGACCAACGAGGAAGCCCTCAAGGTTCTCGCCGCACACCTGGACGTGCAGTTCACCCATGCCAAGGGCGGACAGGGTCAGCACATCATCCTCGAAGGCGAAGATGTCACCGATACCATCCGTACGGAGCAGGTCGGCGCCGGCGCCTCGCAAGTCGCCGCGCTGCCGGCGGTGCGCGATGCGCTGCTGCAACGCCAGCGCGCCTTCCTCGAAGCCCCCGGCCTTGTCGCCGACGGCCGCGACATGGGCACCGTGGTCTTCCCCAGCGCGCCGCTGAAGATATTCCTGACAGCGTCGGCCGAAGAGCGCGCCCGTCGCCGATACCTGCAGCTCAAGGGCAAGGGTATCGACAGCGATCAGGCGCAGCTGGCGGAAGAAATCAGCGCCCGCGACGAGCGTGACAGCCAGCGTGCCGTGGCTCCGCTCAAGCCCGCCGAAGGCGCCATCCTGGTGGACTCCACCTCGATGAGCATTGAAGAGGTCGTGGACAGTATCCTCGCCGAGGTTTCTCGTCGCGGCCTGACGGACTAGTCGAACGGCTCACGAAAATCCCCGGCCAGCCGGGGATTTTTCTTTCCCGGGGCGAGTGCGTCGCAGGACGGATCTGACAGGCGGTCCTCCCGTCTTCCGAGGCTGGGCGAAAATGAAGGAATGAGGCTGGAGTCGTGAAGGACATCGGAAACCGGGGGCGCCGATTGACGCAACCGACATCCGTTGCTACCATTCCAGACCTTGTATCGGGAGGGTTTCGCCCATATTGAGCGAAGCGTTCCCTTAAAATCTGAATGTGGAGCATCCGTTTCGGCGGGTGCAACAGGGGGCCGGCAGGATACCAGTCTTGATCCTGCTGGCTTCTTTTTCATCACTTGACCGTGTTCGCTGGTGGCGCGGAATCGGGCTTACAAGCCTTTGACTACAGGTATAGACATGAGCGAAAGCTTCGCAGAACTCTTTGAAGAAAGTCTTAAATCCCTCGACATGCAGCCGGGTGCAATCATCACCGGCATCGTGGTCGACATCGATGGTGACTGGGTCACCGTCCATGCCGGTCTGAAATCCGAGGGCGTCATCCCGGTCGAGCAGTTCTACAACGAACAGGGCGAGCTGACCATCAATGTGGGTGACGAAGTCCACGTTGCGCTTGACGCGGTAGAAGACGGCTTTGGTGAAACCAAGCTGTCCCGCGAAAAAGCCAAGCGTGCCGAGAGCTGGATCGTTCTGGAAGCTGCTTTCTCTGCCGACGAAGTGGTCAAAGGCGTCATCAACGGAAAGGTCAAGGGTGGCTTCACCGTCGACGTCAACGGCATCCGTGCGTTCCTGCCGGGTTCGCTGGTCGACGTGCGTCCGGTGCGCGACACCACTCACCTGGAAGGCAAAGAGCTCGAGTTCAAGGTCATCAAGCTGGACCAGAAGCGCAACAACGTTGTCGTTTCCCGCCGCAGCGTGCTGGAAGCCGAGAACAGCGCCGAGCGCGAAGCTCTGCTGGAATCCCTGCAGGAAGGCCAGCAGGTCAAAGGTATCGTCAAGAACCTCACCGACTACGGTGCGTTCGTTGACCTGGGCGGCGTCGATGGTCTGCTGCACATCACCGACATGGCCTGGAAGCGTATCAAGCATCCGTCGGAAATCGTCAACGTTGGCGACGAGATCGATGTCAAGGTTCTGAAGTTCGACCGCGAGCGCAACCGCGTATCCCTGGGCCTGAAGCAACTGGGCGAAGACCCATGGGTTGCCATCAAAGCCCGTTACCCGGAAGGCACCCGCGTTACCGCGCGCGTCACCAACCTCACCGACTACGGCTGCTTCGCCGAGCTGGAAGAGGGCGTGGAAGGCCTGGTACACGTCTCCGAAATGGACTGGACCAACAAGAACATCCACCCGTCGAAAGTCGTTCAGGTTGGCGACGAAGTGGAAGTTCAGGTTCTGGACATCGACGAAGAGCGTCGTCGTATCTCCCTGGGCATCAAGCAGTGCAAGTCCAACCCGTGGGAAGACTTCTCCAGCCGCTTCAACAAGGGCGACAAGATCTCCGGCACCATCAAGTCGATCACCGATTTCGGTATCTTCATCGGCCTGGAAGGCGGCATCGACGGTCTGGTTCACCTGTCCGACATCTCCTGGAACGAAGTTGGCGAAGAAGCCGTTCGCCGCTTCAAGAAGGGCGACGAGCTGGAAACCGTCATCCTCTCCGTTGATCCGGAGCGTGAGCGCATCTCCCTGGGCATCAAGCAGCTGGAAGACGATCCGTTCTCCAACTACGCATCGCTCAACGAGAAAGGCACCATCGTTCGCGGCACCGTGAAGGAAGTGGACGCCAAAGGCGCTGTCATCAGCCTGGGCGGCGAAATCGAAGGCATCCTGAAAGCCTCCGAAATCAGCCGTGACCGCGTTGAAGACGCTCGCAACGTTCTGAAAGAAGGCGAAGAAGTCGAAGCCAAGATCATCAGCATCGACCGTAAGAGCCGCGTCATCTCCCTCTCCATCAAGTCGAAAGACGTTGATGACGAGAAAGATGCGATGAAAGAACTGCGTCACAAGCAAGACGTAGAAGCCACTGGTCCGACCACCATCGGTGATCTGATCCGTGCTCAGATGGAGAACCAGGGCTAATCCCTGATTCACCATCCAAGGAAAAGGGCGACTTCGGTCGCCCTTTTTCGTTTCTGCCTATCGCTGGCGCGGGCGCGCAGCGCTTTCTCCAAGTCGAGACTGGCGCTATGGTGCCCGCCCCGTTCCGGTCGCTATCTCCATGCCTTACCTGCTTTTCGTCACCGTCCTCTGGGCGTTCTCCTTCAGCCTGATCGGCGAATACCTCGCCGGGCAGGTCGACAGCTATTTCGCCGTGCTCACCCGCGTGGTGCTCGCCGGCCTGGTGTTCCTGCCACTGACCCGCTGGCGCGGCGTCGAGCCGCGCTTTATCGCTGGCGTGATGCTGGCAGGCGCGCTGCAGTTCGGCATTACCTACGTCTGTCTCTACCAGAGCTTCCGCGTGCTGACGGTCCCGGAGGTGCTGCTGTTCACCGTGCTGACGCCGTTGCACGTGGCGCTGATCGATGACGCGTTGAACCGGCGCTTCAATGCCTGGGCGCTGCTGGCGGCCTCGGTGGCGGTGCTGGGCGCCGGGATCATCCGCTACGACGGCGTCAGCGGCGACTACATCCAGGGCTTCCTCCTGCTGCAGGTGGCCAACGCGACCTTCGCGGCGGGGCAGGTGTTCTACAAACACCTGGTACGACGCTATCCCTCGGACATCCCGCAGTACCGCCGCTTCGGCTACTTCTTCGTCGGTGCGCTGCTGGTTGCCCTGCCGGGCTGGTTGCTGTTCGGCAATCCGCAGAAGCTGCCGACCACCGACCTGCAATGGGGTGTGCTGATCTGGATGGGGCTGCTGGCCACCGCGCTCGGGCAGTTCTGGTGGAACAAGGGCGGCACCATGGTGGATGCCGGCACCCTGGCGGTGATGAACAACCTGCACGTGCCGGTGGGCCTGCTGATCAACCTGCTGATCTGGAACGAGGCCGCCGACCTACCGCGCCTGGCGCTGGGCGGTGCGGTGATCGTTGCGTCGCTAGGCGTCAATCGCCTTGGCCTGCGTCGTCGCAAGGAGCGCTGCGCATGAATATCTCCGGACGTGGCGTAGCGCTGTCCCTGGCGTCTTCCGTGCTGTTCGTGACCCTGCCGGGTTACATCCATTCGCTGGAGCCGCTGACCAGCATCCAGGTGATCGCCCACCGGGTGGTCTGGTCGATTCCCATGGTCCTGCTGCTGGTGCTCTTCACCCGTCAGGGCGGTGTGCTGCGCGATGCGGGTCGGAGGCTGCTGCGCGAGCCATGGCTGCTGGCGTGCTTCCCGCTGACGGCGGCGATGATGCTGATCCAGTGGGGCGTGTTCATCTGGGCGCCCATGGTTGGGCGCACGCTGGAGCTGTCGCTGGGCTACTTCCTGCTGCCGCTGACCATGGTGCTCTGCGGCCGGGTGTTCTATGGCGAGCGTCTGACCACGTTGCAGGGCATTGCCGTCGCCTTCGCGCTGGCGGGTGTGCTGCACGAGTTGTGGCTCACTCGCGCGTTCTCGTGGTTCACCCTGATTACCGCGCTGGGCTATCCGCCGTACTTCATGCTGCGCCGCAAGATGGCGGTGGATTCGTTGTCCGGCTTCGTCTTCGAGATGATCGTGCTGCTGCCGTTCGCCCTGGCCGCCTTGTGGATAACTGATAGCGCCGGGGTGCTGGAAGAGGTGCCGCGCCTGTGGGCGCTGCTGCCGCTGCTGGGCCTGATCAGCGCGCTGGCGTTCGGCGCCATGATGGCGGCCAGCCGGCTGTTGCCCATGGGGTTGTTCGGGATTCTGAGTTACGTGGAGCCGGTGCTGCTGTTCGCCATCGCCGTGCTGTTTCTGGGCGAGGCATTCAACCCGGCGCAGATCTGGACCTACGGGCCGATCTGGATCGCTGTACTGCTGACCGGTTGGGATAGCGCGCGACTGTTGCGCCGGCAGGCGCGTCGCGGCTTGTAGATGAGGGGCAGGCGCTCTCCCGCAAGGGGAGAGCGCTCAGTATCAGTCGTAGCGACCGCCGACGTCAGCCTTGGCCAGGGTTTCCGGCAGGATGCGGCGGGCAGCGGTGTAGTGCTTCTTCCAGTAGTCGCCACTGAGGTCGGAGACACGGACCTTCTGGCCGCGGCGCGGCGCATGGACGAACTGGTTGTCACCGACGTAGATGCCGACATGGTCGACATTGCGGCGATTGTGGATGCGGAAGAACACCAGGTCGCCGGGCTGCAGATCGCCACGCGCCACTTTCGAGTTGCCGCGCATGCTGTACATCTGCTGCGCGGTGCGCGGCAGGTCGACTTCGTCGACGTTCTGGAACACGTAGTTCACCAGGCCGCTGCAATCGAAGCCGCGCTTGGGCGAAGTGCCGCCCCAGCGGTATGGCGTGCCGATCATGCTGTAGGCACGCTGGGTGACCTGGTGCGCCTCGCTCTTGGTCGGCTTGACCGACTTGGCATTGAAGGTCAGTAGGGCACTGCCCTGGACCGGGACTCGCAGATCAACCGGTGCAGGTTGATAGGTGCGCGTGATCTTGGAGGAGGCGGTTGCCTCGGTGGCGGCCAAGAGGGTCGCCAAGCCTATGGAAAGGCATGTCAAAAGGGTACTTCGCATTCGGCATGTCTTCTTGCTGGTTGATATCGCCCAGACTCCGCTGGATCGCCATTGTTGTCGGCGTGGTTTCCTTTGGTCCGCTCAAAAATTCCACGCATTCTGAACGACTTTTCATGACAGTTCGTACCGTCTGTCGATTCTCACAATTCCCCTGTGACTTGTAGGACGCTGCGTGACATGTGTTCAGACGCATCAGTCACGGCCTGACCTTATAGCCGGAAGCCCTATAAAACGGGACTTTCGGCCACGCGACGGAAAGCTGGCGGGCTAGTAGCCAAAAGCCAGACACTTAAGGCTTCTTAAGGAAAAACCCGACGAAATGCAGGTAATTGAGCTGAAAGAATCAGCCCAGATGGGCGAGTAACGCGGGAATGACCTGTTCGCGGAGCAGCGGGGCAAGGTTTTGCGGGTAGACGCCGGTCGTGTCCAGCCAGGCGAGCTCTTCCAGCTCGGCGGCGGGTTGGACGGCATGGGGTAGGGTGGCAATGAAGACATGCGCGTCCACCCGCATATCCGGCTCGTTGGCGGCCTTGGCCTGGAAGTGGCCGAGCGGTGTCAGTGCGGAGCTTGCAAGGCGAAGGTCGAGTTCTTCGTGCAACTCGCGCAACAGGGCCTGCACGGATGTCTCGCCGGGTTCGTGCTTGCCGCCGGGCAGCATGAGGGCGCGGGTGCCACGCTTGCGTACCAGTAGCAAGCGTCCTGTGTCATCGAGCAGGCAGGCGGCGGCGATACGAATCGTGGAGCTCATGGCGAGGGCGTTTCCTTCAGAACCTGGTAGCGCATCTGTACGATGCCGCTGGGAAAGCTGCGCTGCTCCAGCAGCTGCAGGCGTTGCTCGAGCCCGATGCTGAACAGGGGAATACCGGCGCCGAGCAGGTGCGGAATGATGCTGACGATCACTTCGTCGAGCAAGCCTGCGGCGAGGAAATTGCCTGCCAGGCTACCGCCGCCTACCAGCCAGATACGCTGGCAGCCGCGTGCCTCCAGAGAGGCGAGGGCGTCTACCGGTGCATAGTGCTCAAGCTCCACCTGCGGTGCGGCCTTGGGCAGGTGGTTGGAGCGGGTCATGACCAGCGCGGGTTTGTCGGGGTACGGCCATTCGCCCTGGTTCAGGCAGAACAAGTAGGTGGCGCGCCCCATGATCAGGCCGTCGATACTGGAATAGAAGGCATGGTAGCCATGGTCATCGGTTTCGCCGCCATAGCCTTCGAGCCAATCCACGCTGCCGTCGGGGCGAGCGATGTAGCCGTCAAGGCTGGCCGCAACGTAGTAAATGAGAGATGGCACCTGTGTGCTCCTTTTTGTCAGGCTCATCAGAGCATGGCATCGCCCTTTGTAGAGCGTCGGTGCGTTTGTCGGATTATTGACGCGGCAGTGCGTCCCTGGTGGTCGGCGGCAATATTTCCAGCGAACAGGCTCGGCAAACATTAAGCTATGCAGCTATTTGGTCTTTACGTGATATCGAGGTCTGCCTTGTTCTCCCAATTCGCCCTCCACGAACGCCTGCTCAAGGCGCTCGATTCGTTGTCCTTCACCGAGCCGACTCCGGTCCAGGCCGCGGCCATCCCGAAGGCCCTGGAGGGACGCGACCTGCGGGTGACGGCGCAGACCGGCAGCGGCAAGACCGCCGCCTTCGTGTTGCCGCTGCTGCACCGTCTGCTCGCTGAGGAGAAGCCCAAGAGCGGCGCCCGCGCACTGATCCTGCTGCCCACCCGCGAGTTGGCCCAGCAGACGCTCAAGGAAGTCGAGCGTTTCGCCCAGTTCACCTTCATCAAGGCCTGCCTGATCACTGGTGGCGAAGACTTCAAGGTGCAGGGTGCGCGGCTGCGCAAAAATCCGGAAATCATCATCGGTACTCCCGGCCGCCTGAACGAGCAGTTCAACGCCGGCAACCTGCCGCTGGGCGACGTGGAAGTGCTGATCCTCGACGAAGCCGACCGCATGCTCGATATGGGCTTCTCCGAGGACGTGCTCAAGCTCGCCGGGCAGTGCCCGGCCGAGCGCCAGACCCTGCTGTTCTCCGCCACCAGCGGCAACGGCCTGCACGAGATGGTCGAAAAGGTCCTGCGCGAACCGGAGAACTTGCAGCTCAACCGCGTCAGCGAGCTGAACGAGGATGTCAGCCAGCAGGTGATCCTGACCGACCACGTCGGCCACAAGGAAGAGCTGCTGCAGTGGCTGCTAGCCAACGAGACCTATGAGAAGGCCATCGTCTTCACCAACACCCGCGTCGCCGCCGACCGCCTGACCGGCCGCCTGATCGCTGCCGGGCACAAGGTCTTCGTGCTGCACGGCGAGAAGGACCAGAAGGACCGCAAGCTGGCCATCGAGCGCCTGAAGCAGGGCGCGGTGAAGATTCTCGTCGCCACTGACGTGGCTGCCCGTGGCCTGGACGTCGACGGCCTGGACCTGGTGATCAACTTCGACATCCCGCGTCGCGGTGATGAGTACGTGCACCGTATCGGCCGCACCGGCCGCGCAGGCGCCGGCGGCACCGCTATCTCGCTGGTCGGCCATGGCGACTGGAACCTGATGTCGAGCATCGAGCGCTACCTCAAGCTGCGCTTCGAGCTGCGCACCATCAAGGAACTCAAGGGCACCTACAAGGGGCCGAAGAAGGTCAAGGCATCCGGCAAGGCCGCCGGTACCAAGAAGAAAAAGGATGATGCGAAGAAGACCGGCAGCAAGTCACTGGCGAAGAAGAAGCCCGCAGCCAAGCCCAGGTCTGGCCCATCTAAGGTCGTGAGCCAGGATGGCCTGGCGCCGCTCAAACGCAAGAAGCCGGCGGCGGAGTAAGCCTTCCGCGTCACTGGAAACGCCTCTCCTGACCGAGAGGCGTTTTTGTTCGTGCGCCGCTAGCCCAGCGTTTCCGGCGGCGCCTCGTAGCTGCCGGATTCGTAGCTCACCCCGTGGCGAATCACCGGTGGCGTATCGCCGGCGTGCAGGCTAGTGACGTTGTCGATGATGGTCTTGTCCTCGAGGGTGAGGCGGTCGAGCATGCGCAGGTGGCCGATCCAGTTGTCCACCAGGAACAATTCCTGCCAGATTTCCGGGTTGCTCACGTCGCGATACAGTGCCCAGCGTTCCGCGCCGTTGCGCAACCGCAGGCGGCGCAACGGCTTGGCGGCGCGGACGAAGTCGCGGGTGCGCTCGGCGGGAATCCGGTACTCGATGGACACCAGGACCGAGCCGCGCTCGGGGTTGAACACGAAGGTCGGCTGGCCCGGCACGCCGCCCGGTGCACGGGCGATGCTGGCGGAGTTCAGCTCCGGCAGGCGCGAGTTGTAGAGCAGTGCCACGGAGATCAGCAGCAGGCAGCCGGCGGCGATCAATGCGCCTTGTACGCCCATGGTTTCGGCAAAGTGGCCCCAGAGGAAGGAGCCCGCCGCCAGCCCGCCATAGATCGCGGTCTGGTAGAGCGCCAGGGCCCGCGCCTTGACCCAGTCGGGCACAAGGATCTGCACGGCCGAGTTGTAGGTGGCCACCGCGGCGATCCAGCAGGCGCCGCCCAGCACCAGCGCGGGGAAGATCACCCAGAGGTTGTCGACCCAGCCCAGGGTCAGCATGACCAGCGCCAGGGTGGCGGCGGCGAAGCTGATCAACCGACTGCTGCCGAGCCACTGGCGAGCCTTGCTCACCACGGTGCTGGCGACGATGGCGCCTAGCCCGAGTGCCCCCAGCATGTAGCCGTAGACCGAGGCGCTACCGTCCGGGTTGCGGTGCGCCAGCAGCGGCAGCAGGGCCCAGATGGCGCTGGCCGATAGGCCGAACACCGCCGAGCGCAGCATCACCAGCCGGGTGACACTGGAGTATTGGGTGAAACGCAGCGCGGCGATCACGCCTTCGAAGATGTGTTCTGGCGGCAAGGTGCGTTTGGGTACGTCGCGGCGCCATTGCCAGATCGCCCAGATCAGCGAGGCGTAGCAGATGCAGTTGAACAGGAATACCCAGGAAGCGCCGGTGGCCGACAGCAGCAGACCACCAATGGCCGGCCCGACGGCGCGGGCGACGTTGTAGTTGACGCTGTTGAGCAGCACTGCATCGCCGAGCATGCGCGGTGGTACCTGCTCGTTGACCGCCGCCTGCCAGGCGGGAATGGTGATCGAACTGCCCAGGGACAGCCAGAGGATCGACACGATCAGCATCAGCGGGTCGAGATAGCCCATGAAGGCCAGCACCGTCACCAGTGCGGCACCGGAAAGTTCGACGCTCAAACCCACCAGCATGATCTTGCGGCGGTCGTGGTTGTCGGCCAGCACGCCGGACATGATCGACAGCAGCACCAGCGGCAATGCCGAGGCGACCTGGATCATCGCAACCATCAGTGGGCTGGCGTGGGCCTCGGTGACCACCCAGGCAGCGGCGACCGACTGCGCCCAGGTGCCCAGGTTGGCGAACAGGTTGCAGATCCAGATGATGCGGAACGCGGCGATGCTGAAGGGGGCGAGTACGCCACTGCGAGGTTCGGCTGGATCGGGCTTGAGGGGGAGGTCGTGCTTGGGTGAAACGGACTGCAGCATGGGGACGCCCTTATTTCAAGTGGTCGGCACGCGTGTGGAACCGGTGCCTGTCCATGCCGGGCAAGTGTAGTGGCTGGGGCCGTATGCGCCATTGATGATGGTCAGGCGTGGCGTTATCGGTGACTTGTGCTGGCAAGCTTCGACAGTGCCGGCAGGGCTTTGTGTTGTTAGTCTGCGTCGGAATTTTCCGCATTGCATTGCCAAATAAGAGCGAAAAGCCGATGAAGCGTCTTTCCACCTGCCTGCTGGCTGGCCTGCTGGTCCTGCCGCAAAGTCTCTGGGCCTGGTCCAATCACACCCTGGGCAGCTACATCGCCCTGCAGCAGTTGCCAGCCGTCGTCCAGGCGCCGGACGTCGAGGTCGAGCCGTTGGAGAGCTTCATCAGCCAGCAGCGTGCCGGCCTGGTGAAGCTGCTGGACGAGCAGGAAGCCTATGCGCGCGAACATTTCCGCGAGTATCCGCCGCGTCCGGATGACCTGCGCTTCACCGAGGATGGCCGCGACGATCTGCGCCAGGCCTTCCTCATGGCGCTGCGCCTGAATCCGGAGATCAAACTGGCCACCGCCGTGCAGCCTCCGCCTGGTGGTGAGTTGCCGAATCATGTGGCGTTGCAGCCGGCCGAGGTGCTGGTGTTCCGCAACCTGTCCGGCTGGAACCAGTGGCGCTTCGTGCAGTTGCAGGCTGGCGAAAAGATTCCGGCCATCGACGTGCTGGCCAGCGCCGCCGACGAGCCGGACTTCGGTCACGACATCAACCTGTTCAGCGACAACCCTGGCGAAGCCGGCCAGCGCTACGGCTTCGGCACCCAGCCGTTCGGCGACCCGCGCTACGAGTTCAGCTCCCAGGCGCCGTTCCACATGGGCTTCTACCACGAGGACGCGATCATCTTCACCGGCGCACCGTACCTGGAGCGCAACTGGCCGGAGTGGCGCGCGTACCAGTTCTTCGGCCTGGCCCGTTTTGCCTTCGACAAGGGGCACCCGTACTGGGGCTACCGCTTCCTTGGCTGGGCGATGCATTACATCCAGGACATGACGCAGCCCTATCACTCGACGCCGCTGCCGGGCGAGACCACCGCCAGCATGCTGTGGACGGCGGGCAAGTCCATGGCGGGCTTTGATGCCGACAAGCAGGCGGCGATCCAGCGCGTGGCGGACCGGCATACGGGCGTGGAGCGTTATCAGGTGGACTGGCTGCGCGAGACGCTGCGCCTGGGCGGGCAGTCGCCGTTGCTGACGGCCTATGCGGATATCAGTACCGACGGCACCTATCCACCGTACTCGACGGAGTACCTGCGTGAGGTGGTAGCGAGCGAATCCCATGCCCATGCGGCGGCGTTCGATGCAGCGATCGGCCATTGGCTGGAAAACGAGAAGGCGCCGGCGGGGGATTTCAGTACGGGGAACTCACCGGAGCCGTTCCGGCACGATGAGGCGTTGGATGAGCAGATTCTGCAATTGATCCGGCACTTCGGTGCGCACAGTCGCAATATCGCGAAGGCGGCCCTGCAGCCGTAAAAGAGGGCTGGCCGTTGCGCCGGGGCTGCGTGGGCCCCGGCGCAACGGCACAAGTCGCTTAGCCGCCGGAGCAGCCGTTGCCCCACACCTGGTATTCGACGGTGTGGCGCTGACCCTGGGTATCTTCGTAGGTCATGCGCGCCGGCACGATGCCGCACTCGTTGGACACGTCGGTGGTCGAGATCACGTGGGCGACGTCCAGTTTCATGTCGTAGGTGTACTGCTCCACGGCCGCGCTTGGCGCCTGGTCGGCGGCGTTCACCTGCTCGGCGAGGGCGAGCGAAGAGAAGCCCAGCATGGCCAGGATGACTACAGCTTTCATGAATTTACCTGCCTTGTTCCCGGTGTCCGGACGTGACGGGTCCGTGACGTTCAGCGGATGGCTGCGTCGGGAATCGTTGGGGTTGATTACGGGTCTTGGGTGGTGTTGCGGCGCGCGCTGTAACAGCACGGAAATAATAGGATTTGCCTGACCTGAGTCATATATCCAGGCGCCAACAAGACTTCGTACTCAGAGGCAACAATCCAGGATTGACGCGGGTTGCAGGGGTGTTCTTGCGGCGGGTCGTCGCAGTTTCGGTCAAGTTTGGGACGTGGTTGCAGGGCGGGTAGGAGCAACTGTCTTAGCCAGGTGAGTCCGGTGCCTGCGCATTCCCCTCACCCCAGCCCTCTCCCCAGGGAGAGGGAGCCGTACGTGCCGGCGGACACCAGGGTTTCATCCTGCACGAATGGTCCCCTCTCCCGCTTGCGGGAGAGGGTTAGGGTGAGGGGCTCTTGATCTTGTTAGGGTGGGCTTCGGTGCGATGGCGACGACTCAATCGCGCAGCGGCGACTGCGGATCGAGCAGTGACGTGCGGATGAAGTGCAGGTAGCTGCACACGCGGCGCAAGGGTGAGGAGTCGAAGTGCGGCGGGCGGCGGTCATCGGTGTTGCGGGTCGCGTGGATCGCGTGTTCCACCGCGGCCAGCGCGCGTTGGCGGTTGCTCTCGCTGGGCTGGATGAACAGCCGGATCAGCGCGCGGCCCAGGGCGCGGATGGCCCGGCGCCAGGGCATGCGCTCGGCGTACCAGGGCTCTTTCGGCAGGGCCTCCTGCTCGCGGCGCAACTCGATGATCGACAGGCCGATCTCCTGCACCTGGAAGGTCCAGCGCAGTAGCCGGCGCTGTACGTCCGGGCGGCCTGTGGATAACCCATACGCCTGGTTCAACAGGTCGCGGGTGCCGCTCTCGAAGCTGGACGACAGGCCCTTCAGCGGATCGCTGATCACCCGTACCACGCGCAGGCGCAGCTCGGCTTCCAGGCGCTCCCACAACCATGGCCGGTTGGGTGGCAGGATGACGATCGCCGCGACCACCGCCATGCCCATGGACAGCAGCATCGCCAGGTATTCGTTGATGAAGGTGTAAGCGTCGTAGTGCGCCAGGTTCGCCGGCAGCGAGGCGATGCAGAACCACACCAGCAGGCCGACGCCGTAGCCGCTCCACTTCGGCCGGGTGATCAGGAAGGCGCCGAGGGCGAACACCGGGGCGAGCACGAAGCACAGCAGCGGAAAGCCGTCGATATGCGGCAGCACGCGGAAGGTCAGGATGAAGCCCAGCGTGGCGCCCAGCAGCGTGCCGAGGGTCAGTTGCAGCGACAGGCGCTTGGGATTGGGTGAGGCGGAGGAGAGCGCTGCGATCAGTACCGAGGTCAGCGCGAAGGTGGCGCCGCTGAGCCAGGATGTTTCGATCCAGAACACACCGCCGACTATCACCAGCAGCGCGCAACGGAAGCCCGCGACGGCGGCGGCAAGCGCATTCGCCTTGGGCGTGAAGCGCTCCTTCCACTGCTCGCGCTCGTGCTTGTGCGCGGCGAGCGAGGCGTGGGTCTGCGCATAGTTGTGCATGTCGTCGACGAAGCGGAAGAGCAGCTCGGCGGCGGTCTCGAAATCCAACTGGTCGGCCTCCCGCGGGCAGGTGTGGCCGAGGCTGGCGCGTGCTTCGCGGATGCGCGGCATGAGGTGATGCTTGCACAGTTCGAGCTGCACGCTCAGGCGCTCGGCATCCGCTTCGGCGAGTGGCCGGCCGTGCCAGCTGGCGAGCAGTTCGCTGACATCGATCAGGCAGGGCATCAGCACTTCCAGTACATTGCTGGCCTGCCGCTCGCGCAGGCGGTCGAGCAGGCGCTGCAAGGCGTGGAAGCGTGTCGTCAGCTGCATGAACTCGCTGTTCAGCCGCGCCAGGCGGCCACTGCGCAGACGCATGTGCGGGTCTTCGAAGGCAGTGACGTTGCGCAGGCTTTCCAGGCCCACCACTTCGGCGGCAATGCGCGCACTGGCCTGCTCGAAACGCTCGCGCTCCAGCGTTCCATTGAGGCCGGCGCTGGCAAGACCGGCGAAGTCACCGAAGCGGGTGTTCAGCGCATTGCGCAGGGCGGCGGTACTGGTCTGCGGCAGGACGATGGCGCTGACCACGCCGGTGCAGAGAATCCCCAGAGTGATCTCGATCACCCGCCACAGCGCCTGCATGAAGGCGCCTTCGGGATGCAGCGTTGCGGGGATGCCGATCATCACCGCCGTATAGCCGGCCAGCAGACAGGCGTAGGCGCGAAAATCCCGATAACGCGCGGCGCCCGCGGTGCACAGGCCGACCCAGATCGCCACGCAGAGCAGGAACAGCACGCGCTCCTGGGCGAACAGGGCGATGAAGGTGACCATCACCGTGAGCCCGGCCAGGGTGCCGAGGATGCGGTAGAAACTCTTCGCCAGTACCTGGCCGCTCTGCGGCTGCAGCACGATGAAGGCGCTCACCAGCACGGTGTTGGGCTGCGGCAGTTCCAGGCGATAGGCCAGCCACAAGGCCGTGAAGGCGGTGATCAGCGTCTTGAGGATGAACATCCAGGTGACGCCGTCGGTGTGCGCCCAGTCGGACAGGGCGAAGCGCACCGCGGCGGCCTTGGGCAGGCGCACGGACAGACTGCTCATCAGGCTTATCTCGGCAGGCGGTGGTCGGGCTGGGCCGGGTTTTCAGAACCCTGTAGTTCGAAGGCGGAGCGAAGGGCTGGAAGCACGTTGCACGAAAGGCGGAGCACGGGTGCGAATCCTGGGGTGTCGCGGCAGGCCGCGTTGGGGAGGGCGATTCTAGAAGTGCGCCGGGGGCAGGATAAGCTGACGGATGGGCGAATTATTGTTACCTGAAAGTACAATAATCCCTGCGCCGCACCTGTGCGACAATTCGCCGCCTGTCATGAATCTGTAACAAGGCGTTGCTCGGTCGAGCGCCGTTGCAGAGGCCGCCCGCCGTGGCGCCGGGACAGGCTCTTCAGGAGAAATGATGGACCTGCTGCACAACATGCGTGCTTTCGTCTGTGTCGCCGAGACCGGCAGCTTCACTGCCGCCGCCCAGCGCATGGACCTCACCACCGCCTACGTTTCGCGGACGGTGGCCAAACTCGAAGCGCACCTGCGCACCCGACTGTTGCACCGCACCACCCGCCGCATCGCGCTCACCGAAGCCGGCCAGCGCTACCTGCAGCGCTGCCAGCAGATCCTCGGCTACATCGAGGAGGCCGAGGCCGAGGCGGGCGACGCCCACGCCCGGCCCCACGGCAAGGTGAAGGTGCATGCCATGACCGGTATCGGCCAGCACTACCTGATCCGCGCAATCTCGCAATACTGCGAGATCTATCCGGAGGTCACCTTCGACCTGACGCTGGCCAACCGTATCACCGACATCCTCGACGAGGGCTACGACATCTCCGTGGTCATCGCCCAGGAGCTGCCGGATTCGGGCTTCGTTTCCAAGCGCATCGGCAAGACCTACAGCGTGCTCTGCGCATCCCCCGAGTACGTGGCGCGGCACGGCATGCCCAAGAAGCTCGCAGAACTCACCGATCACCGCTGCCTGCGCCTGGTGAATTCGGTGATGTCGCTGGACAAGTGGCTGTTCGATGGTCCCGACGGCCAGGAAATGGTCGGCATCAACCATAGCCACTTCCAGGTCAACACCGCTGACGCGATGACCGAAGCGGTACGCGCCGGCATGGGCATCGGTGCGCTGCCGGTGTACTCCGCCGTGCAGGGCCTGAAGGACGGCAGCCTGGTGCGCGTGCTGCCGGACTACAGCCTGTTCCACCTCAACGTCTACGCGCTGTATCCGTCGCGTCAGTACCTCGATGCGAAAATCCGTACCTGGGTGGAGTTCCTCCGTGACTGCGTGCCGGGCATGCTCGAAGAGCACGAGCGGATGATGCTCGACCACCGGACGCGGGTAACCGGCTGACGCGTCATCTCGCAGACTTGAGCTTCTGAATCTTTTCGCGCCCGGCATCTGCCGGGCGCCTCTTTTTGCTTTTTGCGTTCCGCTCTGGCGAACGCTGCTTTGGGAAAAGATGAATTCTCCGAACGCCAACATTTACGTCAGTCTCCCTGCGAGCCTGCCGCCAGGCTCACCTCGCAAGCACAAGAACAAATTGAGGGTGACGCGATGTTTGGAACCATGGGGCGGGCGATGCTCGCCGTCCTGGCGTTGGCCTGCGCTACTGCCACGCAGGCTGCCGATGAACCGCAAACTGCCAATGATCCGACTATCCATGAACCCATAGTGATCAAGTTCGCCCACGTGGTCGCGGAGAACACGCCCAAGGGGCAGGGTGCGCTGATGTTCAAGCGCCTGGCCGAAGAGCGCCTGCCCGGCCGGGTGCGCGTGGAGGTCTACCCGAACTCCTCGCTGTTCGGCGACGGCAAGGAGATGGAAGCACTGCTGCTGGGTGACGTGCAGATGCTCGCGCCGTCTCTGGCCAAGTTCGAGCAGTACACCAAGAAGGTGCAGATATTCGACCTGCCATTCCTCTTCGACGACATCCAGGCTGTCGACAATTTCCAGCGCAGCCCGCAGGGCCAGAGCCTGCTGACCAGCATGCAGGGCAAGGGCATCCTTGGCCTGGCCTACTGGCACAACGGGATGAAGCAGCTGTCGGCCAACCGCTTGTTGCTGGAGCCGGGCGATGCGCGGGGGCTGAAGTTCCGCGTGCAGGCCTCGGATGTGCTCAACGAGCAGTTCCGCACGCTACGCGCCATCTCCCGCAAGATGTCCTTCGCCGAGGTCTACCAGGGCCTGCAGACCGGTGTGGTGAATGGCACCGAGAACACCTGGTCGAACTACGAGAGCCAGAAGGTCAACGAGGTGCAGAAGTACTTCACCGAGTCCAACCATGGGCTGGTGGATTACATGGTGATCACCAACGCGACCTTCTGGAATGGCCTGCCGCGGGACATCCGCGCCCAGCTGCAGAAGATCATGGCCGAGGTCACCGTGCAGGTGAACCTGGAAGCCGAGCGCCTGAACCGTGACGCCCGCCAGCGCATCCTCGCCAGCGGCGGCAGCGAGATCCACACGCTTACCGCGCAGCAGCGCGCCGATTGGCGCGAGGCGATGCAGCCGGTGTGGCAGAAATTCCGCGACAACGTCGGCGCCGATTTTCTCCAGGCCGCCGAAGCCTCCAACCGCCCCCATTGATCCGTCCGGCTCCGCCGGATGGCGGGGCTTTCTGGAGCCTTTTCCATGAATCGACTCGTGCGCGTCTGGAACCACTTCGAGGAGGGCGCCATCGCCTTCCTGCTGGCGGCCATGACGCTGGTGACCTTCGTCTACGTGGTGATGACCAACGTCTTCACCCTGTTCTATGACCTGGGCGACCGCGTGCCCTCGCTGCAAGGAGTGTTTTACGCCATCGGTGACGCCATCCTCGGCGTCGCCCAGGACATGTCCTGGAGCAACGCCCTGACCAAGGCGCTGTTCGGCTGGCTGATCTTCTTCGGCATCGCTTATGGCGTGCGCACCGCCGGCCACCTGGGCGTGGATGCGCTGGTGAAGCTGGCGCCGCGTCCGCTGCAGCGGTTCATCGGTGTGCTCGCCTGCCTCTGCTGCCTGGGTTATGCCGGGCTGTTCATGGTCGCGAGCTTCGACTGGGTGAAGACGTTGTTCATCGCCGGCATCGGCGCCGAAGACCTCGACCACTTCGGCATCCTCCAGGCCTACATCGCGGTGATCGTGCCCGTCGGCTTCGGCCTGGTGCTCCTGCGTTACCTGGAAATCCTCGTCAACCTGTTGCGCGGCCGCCAGCTCGGCCTGGGCCTTGCCGACGAGGCTGCGGAGGCCTCGAAACTGGCTGGCGAAGAAGCCGCGGAGAATCGTCCATGACCGTGATGATGCTGTTCCTCCTGCTGTTCGTCTTCATGTTCATCGGCGTGCCCATCGCCATTTCCCTGGGGCTTTCCGGGGCGCTGACGATCCTGCTGTTCAGCCCGGACTCGGTGCGCTCGCTGGCGATCAAGCTGTTCGAGACCTCCGAGGCCTACACGCTGCTGGCGATTCCGTTCTTCCTGCTCTCCGGCGCCTTCATGACCACCGGTGGCGTGGCGCGCCGGCTGATCGATTTCGCCAACGCCTGCGTCGGCCACATCCGTGGCGGCCTGGCGATTGCCGCAGTGCTGGCGTGCATGCTGTTCGCCGCGTTGTCTGGTTCGTCGCCGGCAACGGTGGCGGCGGTGGGTTCGATTGCCGTGGCTGGGATGGTGCGCTCGGGCTACCCGCGCGAGTTCGGCGCCGGGATCATCTGCAACGCCGGGACCCTGGGCATCCTGATCCCGCCGTCGATCGTCATGGTGGTGTACTCCGCCGCCACCGAGACTTCGGTGGGCAAGCTGTTCGTCGCCGGCGTGGTGCCGGGCCTGCTGCTGGGCGTGATCCTGATGGTGGTGATCTACATCGTCGCGCGGGTGAAGAATCTCCCGGCGCAACCGCGCGCCAGCCTGCGCGAATGGCTGTCCGCTGCACGCCGTGCCGGCTGGGGGTTGCTGCTGCTGGTGATCATCCTCGGCGGCATCTACTCCGGGCTGTTCACGCCGACCGAGGCGGCGGCGGTGGCGGCGGTCTACTCGGCCTTCGTCGCGCTGTTCGTCTACAAGGACATGCGCCTGCGCGACTGCCCCAAGGTGCTGGTGGAGTCGGGGCGGCTGAGCATCATGCTGATGTTCATCATCGCCAACGCCATGCTCTTCGCCCACGTGCTGACCACCGAGCAGATTCCCCAGCAGATCACCGAGTGGGTGATGCAGGAGGGGCTGACGCCAATCGGCTTCCTGCTGATGGTCAACATCGTGCTGCTGGTAGCCGGCAGCTTCATGGAGCCGTCGGCCATCGTGCTGATCCTGGCGCCGATCTTCTTCCCCATCGCCATGCGCCTGGGGATCGACCCGATCCACCTGGGGATAGTCATGGTGGTGAACATGGAGATCGGCCTGGTGCACCCGCCAGTGGGGCTCAACCTGTTCGTCACCTCGGCGGTCACCGGCCTGCCGCTGGGCTCGACCATCCGCGCCGCGCTGCCGTGGCTGATGATCCTGCTGCTGTTCCTGATCCTGGTGACCTACGTGCCCTACATCTCGCTGGCGCTGCCGCACGCGCTGGGCATGTGACAGGTTGTCGCGGCCCCATGGCAGTAGGAGTTATGGGGCCCATCACTACGACTAAGGATTGGTAAGACCATGGTCGTATGGTTCGGGGAAGGGTGTCGCCGTTACAACTTAGGGCAACAAAAACAACACTCTTCACCGAGGTAAAACGCCATGACAGCGGCATCCGTGTACCCCGTGCGTCCCGAAGTGGCCGCGACCACTCTGACCGACGAGGCCACCTACAAGAAGCTGTACCAGCAGTCGGTGGTCAACCCCGACGGCTTCTGGCGCGAACAGGCCCAGCGCATCGACTGGATCAAGCCGTTCACCAAGGTCAAGCAGACCTCGTTCGACGACCATCACGTCGACATCAAGTGGTTTGCCGACGGCACCCTGAACCTCTCCTACAACTGCCTCGACCGTCACCTGGCCGAGCGCGGCGACCAACTCGCCATCATCTGGGAAGGCGACGATCCTTCCGAGCACAAGGAAATCACCTACCGCGAACTGCACGAGCAGGTCTGCAAGTTCGCCAACGCCCTGCGTGGCCAGGACGTGCACCGTGGCGACGTGGTGACCATCTACATGCCGATGATCCCGGAAGCCGTGGTCGCCATGCTGGCCTGCGCCCGCATCGGTGCGATCCACTCCGTGGTATTCGGCGGCTTCTCCCCCGAAGCACTGGCCGGGCGCATCATCGACTGCCGTTCCAAGGTAGTGATCACCGCCGACGAAGGTCTGCGCGGCGGCAAGAAGACCCCGCTCAAGGCCAACGTCGACGACGCGCTGACCAACCCGGAAACCAACAGCGTGCAGAAGATCATCGTCTGCAAGCGCACCGGTTCGAACATCAAGTGGAACCAGCACCGCGACGTGTGGTTCGAGGACCTGATGAAGGTCGCCGGCACCACCTGCGCGCCGAAGGAAATGGGCGCCGAGGACCCGCTGTTCATCCTCTACACCTCCGGCTCCACCGGTAAACCCAAGGGCGTGCTGCACACCACCGGCGGCTATCTGGTCTACGCCTCGCTGACCCATGAGCGCGTGTTCGACTACCGTCCGGGCGAGGTCTTCTGGTGCACCGCCGACATCGGCTGGGTCACCGGCCACACCTATGTCGTCTACGGCCCGCTGGCCAACGGCGCGACCACCGTGCTGTTCGAGGGTGTGCCGAACTACCCGGACATCTCCCGCGTGGCGAAGATCGTCGACAAGCACAAGGTCAACATCCTCTACACCGCACCGACCGCCATCCGCGCCATGATGGCCGAAGGAAAGGCGGCAGTCGAAGGCGCCGACGGCTCCAGCCTGCGCCTGCTGGGGTCGGTCGGCGAGCCGATCAACCCGGAAGCCTGGCAGTGGTACTACGAGACTGTCGGCCAGTCGCGCTGCCCGATCGTCGACACCTGGTGGCAGACCGAAACGGGTGCCTGCCTGATGACACCGCTGCCGGGCGCCCACGGCCTGAAGCCGGGCTCCGCCGCCAAGCCGTTCTTCGGCGTGGTGCCGGCGCTGGTGGACAACCTGGGCAACATCCTGGAAGGGGCCACCGAGGGCAACCTGGTGATCCTGGATTCCTGGCCGGGCCAGGCGCGTACCCTCTACGGCGACCACGACCGCTACGTGGACACCTACTTCAAGACCTTCAAGGGCATGTACTTCACAGGCGACGGTGCTCGTCGCGACGAGGACGGCTATTACTGGATCACCGGTCGCGTCGATGACGTGCTGAACGTCTCCGGCCACCGCATGGGCACCGCCGAGATCGAGAGCGCGCTGGTCGCCCACCCGAAAGTCGCCGAAGCCGCGGTGGTTGGCGTACCGCACGACATCAAGGGACAAGGCATCTATGTCTACGTCACCCTGAATGCCGGCGAGGAATCCAGCGAGCAATTGCGCCAGGAGCTCAAGGCCTGGGTACGCAAGGAGATCGGCCCGATCGCTACCCCGGACGTGATCCAGTGGGCGCCCGGCCTGCCGAAGACCCGCTCGGGCAAGATCATGCGCCGCATACTGCGCAAGATCGCCACGGCCGAGTACGACACCCTGGGAGATATCTCCACCCTGGCCGATCCTGGTGTGGTACAGCACCTGATCGACACGCACCAGGCCATGCGCGCGGCCTGATCTGCGGCTCCATGAAAAACGCCCCGCTTGCCGGGGCGTTTTCATTTCTGCGTTTTGGCTTTTCGTAGGAGCGAGCTTGCTCGCGAACGCATGACGCCGAGCCGATCCGGTTCGCGCGCCAGCTCGCTCCTACAGTGTGCTTCCTGCCCACCGGTAACATTTCTCTGCGACAAAATGAGGCGTCAGGAAACAATTCGCACAGCTTGGGAGTGTCTTTTCTGTCAGTGCGGAATGAGTCAATATCGCGCACCCCGCGCAGTGTGAGGGTATGGGTGTTTATGGCCCAATAACTGCAAGTAAATTAGGTTTTACTCCCCGCTTTAAGATCACGTAAAATCCGCGCCGTCAAGCCGCCGGGGCTCTGTCTCCGGCGCTTCTATAATTAGTTGTCGCATTGAAGAAATAACCGCTTCGGGGCTGTCGCTAGAATGCCGCTCACCCCGGTAGGCGCGCTTTTCACAAGAATCGCGCCGGCAATGCGCAGACGAACAATAACCTTCACTTCTGCACGGGCAGCCTGGGCCAACCCCTTTCTCCTGCCAATCGAAGTCCTACCCTCGAAGGAGTTACTGATGAAGAAGTTTGCACTTCTCGGTGCGCTGGCCCTGTCCGCGCTTTCCCTGGTTGCCCACGCTGACGAGAAGCCGGTCCGCATCGGCATCGAAGCCGGTTATCCGCCTTTCTCCTTCAAGACGCCCGATGGCAAGCTCGCCGGTTTCGACGTGGATATCGGCAACGCCCTGTGCGAAGAGATGAAGGTCAAGTGCACCTGGGTCGAGCAGGAGTTCGATGGCCTGATCCCGGCGCTGAAGGTTCGCAAGATCGACGCCATCCTCTCGTCGATGACCATCACCGACGAGCGCAAGAAGTCCGTCGACTTCACCAACAAGTACTACCACACCCCTGCGCGCTTCGTGATGAAGGCAGGCGTGACCCTGAATGACCCGCTGGTCGACCTGAAGGGCAAGAAGGTCGGTGTGCTGCGCGCCTCCACCCACGACCGCTACGCCACCGACGTCCTGGCCCCGGCCGGTATCGAAGTGGTGCGCTACAACTCGCAGAACGAAGCCAACATGGACCTGGTCTCCGGCCGCATCGATGCGACCATGGCCGACTCGGTCAACCTCGACGACGGTTTCCTGAAAACCGACGCCGGCAAGGGCTACGCCTTCGTAGGTCCGGAATACAACGATCCGAAGTACTTCGGTGGTGGCGCCGGCATCGCCGTGCGCAAGGGCGATACCGCCCTGGCCGAGAAATTCAACGCGGCCATCGCCGGCATCCGTGCCAACGGCAAGTACAAGGAAGTACAGGACAAGTACTTCAAGTTCGACGTCTACGGCGAGAACTGATCCACGTCCGGAAGTGGCGCAAACCCAGGCCTGACCCTGAAGTTTGTGCCACTTTTTTATTGGGGGTGAGCCTGCAATGGCGCTCGCCCTGAGCGTCCGTGTCGTTGCGGGCGGCGTCCGGTTTCATGAGGTAGGAAATTATGCTCAATGGCTACGGAGCCACCATCGTCGATGGTGCCTGGCTGACGCTTCAGCTGTCCCTGCTGTCGATGGCCCTGGCAATCGCGTTGGGCCTGCTCGGCGCGGCCATCCGCCTGTCGCCGGTGAAGTGGCTGGCCTGGTGCGGCGACCTCTATTCCACCGTGATCCGTGGCGTGCCGGACCTAGTGCTGATCCTGCTGATCTTCTACGGCGGCCAGGCTGCGGTGAACTGGGTCGCGCCGATGGTCGGCTATGACGACTACATCGACCTCAACCCGTTCGCCTCTGGCGTCGGCACCCTGGGCTTCATCTTTGGCGCCTACCTGTCCGAAACCTTCCGTGGCGCCTTCATGGCGATCCCCAAAGGGCAGGGCGAGGCCGGCTTCGCCTATGGCATGAGCCCGCTGCAAGTGTTCTTCCGCATCCAGGTGCCGCAGATGATCCGCCTGGCCATTCCGGGCTTCACCAACAACTGGCTGGTGCTGGTCAAGGCCACCGCGCTGATCTCCGTGGTCGGCCTGCAGGACATGATGTTCAAGGCCAAGCAAGCCTCGGACGCCACCCGCGAACCCTTTACCTATTTCCTCGCCGTGGCGGCGCTGTACCTGGTGGTCACCACCGTCTCCCTGGTACTGCTGCGCATGCTCGAACGCCGCTATTCGGTCGGCGTGAAAGTCGCCGAGCTTTGAGACCGGGAGCCTGATCATGATCTTCGACTTCTCCGTCATCTGGGACAGCCTGCCGCTCTACTTCAGCGGCCTGCTGGTGACCCTCAAGCTGCTGGCCATCTCGCTGTTCTTCGGCCTGCTCGCGGCGGTGCCGCTGGCGCTGATGCGTTGTTCGAAGAACCCGGCGGTGAACCTGCCCGCCTGGCTCTACACCTACGTGATCCGCGGCACCCCGATGCTGGTGCAGCTGTTCCTTATCTACTACGGCCTGGCGCAGTTCGCCGTGGTACGCGAAAGCTTCCTCTGGCCGTGGCTGTCCAACGCCACCTTCTGCGCCTGCGCCGCGTTCGCCATCAACACCAGCGCCTACACCGCCGAGATCCTCGCCGGCAGCATTCGCGCCACGCCGCATGGCGAAATCGAAGCGGCCAAGGCCGTGGGCATGTCGCGCCTGAAGATGTATCGCCGCATCCTGCTGCCCTCGGCGCTGCGCCGCGCGCTGCCGCAGTACAGCAACGAAGTGATCATGATGCTGCAGACCACCAGCCTGGCGTCCATCGTCACCCTGGTGGATATCACCGGCGCCGCGCGCACCGTGTACTCGCAGTACTACCTGCCGTTCGAGGCGTTCATTACCGCCGGCATCTTCTACCTGATCATGACCTTCACCCTGGTGCGCCTGTTCAAGCTGGCCGAGCGCCGCTGGCTGGCCTATCTCGCGCCGCGCAAGCACTGAGGAAAAGACCGTGGAACGTATCGATCATCCGCTACCGTGGAGCAGCCTGGGCAGTGAGCGCCGCCTGAGCGTGTTCCGCTACGGCAAGGGCCCGCGCAAGGTCTACATCCAGTCCAGCCTGCACGCCGACGAGTTGCCGGGCATGCGCACCGCCTGGGAACTCAAGCAGCGTCTGGCCGACCTCGAGTCGCGCGGGCAACTGAACTGCGTTGTCGAACTGGTGCCGGTGGCCAACCCCATCGGCCTGGGCCAGACCCTGCAGGCCAGTCATCTGGGCCGTTTCGAATTCGCCAGCGGGAAGAACTTCAACCGCGATTTCGTCGAGCTGAGCGCTCTGGTTGCCGAGCGTGTCGGCGAAAAGCTGGGCGCTGACGAAGCCGCCAACGTCGAGCTGATCCGCCAGGCCATGCGCGACGGCCTCGACGCGCTGCCGCCGGCCTCGTCCGAGCTGCAGGGCATGCAGCGCATCCTGCTGCGCCACGCCTGTGATGCCGAGGTCGTACTCGACCTGCACTGCGACTTCGACGCCGCCATCCATGTCTACGCGATCCCGCAGCACTGGCCGCGCTGGAAGTCCCTGGCCGCGCGCCTGAAGGCTGGCGTGGCGCTGCTCGCCGAAGACTCCGGTGGCAGTTCCTTCGACGAGTCCTGCTCGCTGCCCTGGCTGCGCCTGGCGCAAGCATTCCCGCAGGCGGCGATTCCGCTGGCGTGCCTGGCGACCACCGTCGAGCTGGGCGGCGTAGGCGATACCCGCGTCGACCAGGCGCAGGACAATTGCGAAGCCATCCTCGGCTTCCTGGCCGAGCAGGGTCTGATCGCTGGCGACTGGCCGGCGGCCCCGGCCGAGTGCTGCGAAGGCATGCCCTTCGAAGGTACCGAATACCTCTACGCGCCCCACGTCGGTGTCGTGAGCTTCCTGCGCAAGGCGGGGGAGTGGGTGGAGAAGGGCGACGCGCTGTTCGAAGTGGTCGACCCGCTGAACGACAAGGTCAGCACCGTACGCGCCGGGACCTCCGGCGTGCTGTTCGCCATCGAGCGTGGGCGCTACGCCCAGCCAGGGCTTTGGCTGGCCAAGGTGGCCGGGCGTGAGCCGTTCCGCAAGGGCCGGCTGATCAACGACTGAATTCGAGAACCGACACCATGTACAAACTTGAAATCCAGGACCTGCACAAGCGCTACGGCACCCATGAGGTGCTCAAGGGCGTCTCCATGGCGGCGAAGGCGGGCGATGTGATCAGCATCATCGGCTCCTCCGGCTCGGGCAAGAGCACCTTCCTGCGCTGCATCAACCTGCTGGAGCAGCCCCACGCCGGCAAGATCCTGCTCAACGGCGAAGAGCTCAAGCTCACCCCGAACAAGGACGGTGCGCTCAAGGCCGCCGACGCCAAGCAGCTGCAGCGCATGCGCTCGCGCCTGTCGATGGTGTTCCAGCACTTCAACCTGTGGTCGCACATGAGCGCCCTGGAGAACGTCATCGAAGCGCCGGTCCATGTGCTCGGCGTGTCGAAGAAAGAGGCGCTGGAGAAGGCCGAGCACTACCTGGCGAAAGTCGGCGTGGCGCACCGCAAGGATGCCTATCCCGCACACATGTCCGGTGGCGAGCAGCAGCGCGTGGCGATTGCCCGTGCCCTTGCGGTCGAGCCGGAAGTGATGCTGTTCGACGAGCCGACCTCGGCGCTCGACCCCGAGCTGGTTGGCGAAGTGCTGAAGGTCATGCAGGACCTGGCCCAGGAAGGCCGCACCATGGTGGTGGTGACCCATGAGATGGGCTTCGCCCGCGAGGTCTCCAACCAGCTGGTGTTCCTGCACAAGGGCCTGGTGGAAGAGACGGGCTGCCCGAGGGAAGTCCTCGCCAATCCGCAATCGGAACGGCTCAAGCAGTTCCTTTCCGGCAGCTTGAAGTAAGCTGTCTGTTATTCGCACCGTTGGGTGAACCTGCCGCATGACCGCACAACGCATCGGATTCCTGCTCTGGCCGCACACGCGGGCGCTGACCCTCGCGCTGGCCGAGGAGGCCCTGCGGGTCGCCCGCCGGCTGCACCCTGAAGCGCTCTACGAACCAGTGTTCATGAGTGCCGAGCCGGTGGCCGAAGCGGACGGCTGGCGCCTGCCGGGGCAGTCCTGGAACGGTGTGCTGGAACAGTGCCAGCGTATTTTCCTGGTCGCTGACGAGATTCCCCAGACGGTCTCCGCGCCGCTGGGCGCCGCGCTCAAGCAGCTGTCGCGCAGTGGCGTGAGTATCGGCGCGCTGTCTGCCGGCATCTACCCGCTGGCGCAGCTGGGCCTGCTTGATGGTTACCGCGCCGCCGTGCACTGGCGCTGGCACGACGACTTCACCGAGCGTTACCCGAAGGTCATCGCCACCAATCACCTGTTCGAGTGGGATCGCGACCGCCTGAGCGCCTGCGGCGGCATGGCGGTGCTCGACCTGCTGCTGGCCGTGCTGTCCCGCGACCATGGTGCGGAACTGGCGGGCGCGGTTTCCGAAGAGCTGGTGGTGGAGCGCATCCGCGAAGGCTCCGAGCGCCAGCGTATCCCGCTGAAGAACCGCCTCGGTTCCAGCCACCCGAAGCTCACCCAGGCGGTGCTGCTGATGGAGGCGAACATCGAGGAGCCGCTGACCACCGACGAGATCGCCCAGCATGTGTGCGTCTCGCGCCGCCAGCTGGGGCGCATCTTCAAGCAGTACCTGACCCGCGTGCCCAGCCAGTACTACCTGGAGCTGCGCCTGAACCGTGCGCGGCAGATGCTCATGCAGACGAGCAAGTCGATCATCCAGATCGGCTTGTCCTGCGGCTTCTCCAGCGGCCCGCACTTCTCCAGCGCCTACCGCAACTTCTTCGGCGTGACCCCGCGCGAAGACCGCAACCAGCGCCGCGGCCAGGGCGCCGCCGAAGCCGCTCCGGTGGTCGCCGAGCGCGGTTGACGGCTCAGTCTGTAGCGCCGTAGGGCGAATAACCTGGAACAGGTTATCCGCCGTTCCGGGCACGGCGGATAACGCTGGCGCGTTATGCGCCCTACGACTCTCTCGCCGGATACGTCGGCGTCATGCGGTTCGCGAGCAAGCTCGCTCCTACAGAATTACCCTCTCTGTCTTATTCCTGACCGTTCGTTCGCCGTGCGAACAAATTCCACGCCCTCTTGTACCCGCAGCAGTCCGCAAGCCTTACACTGCGCCTTCCCGACGCTTTCTGTCGCATTTCCGTAAGCCTCGGCAATTCGCGGGTTGGCGCTATAACAAGTTGTCGCATGGCGGCAATGCCGGCCCGCTGATCGTCCCTACAATCCATTCATCGATAGCCGCCTCACCAGGCAGGAGAACACCGATGTCCGCTCCGCAAGCTCAGGTCCAACGCTCCGACTTCGACCAGGTCATGGTTCCCAACTATTCGCCGGCTGCCTTCATTCCGGTGCGTGGCGAAGGCTCGCGAGTCTGGGATCAGAGCGGCCGAGAGCTGGTGGACTTCGCGGGCGGTATCGCGGTGAGCTCGCTGGGTCACACCCACCCGGCGCTGATGCAGGCGCTGACCGAGCAGGCCGGCAAGATCTGGCACGTCTCCAACGTGTTCACCAACGAGCCGGCCCTGCGCCTGGCCAAGAAGCTGATCGACGCCACCTTCGCCGAGCGCGTGTTCTTCGCCAACTCCGGCGCCGAGGCCAACGAGGCCGCGCTGAAACTGGCACGCCGCTATGCCCATGACGTCTATGGCCCCGAGAAGTACGAGATCATCTCGATGGTCAACAGCTTCCATGGGCGCACCCTGTTCACCGTCAACGTCGGCGGCCAGGCCAAGTATTCCGACGGTTTCGGCCCGAAGGTCGAAGGCATCACCCACATTCCGTTCAACGACCTGGAAGCCCTCAAGGCAGCCATCTCCGACAAGACCTGCGCCGTGATCATCGAGCCGGTGCAGGGCGAGAGCGGCGTGCTGCCGGCCGACAAGGCGTACCTGGAAGGCGTGCGCAAGCTGTGCGACGAGAACAACGCGCTGCTGATCTTCGATGAAGTGCAGAGCGGCTTCGGTCGTATCGGCTACCTCTACGCCCACCAGTACTACGGCGTGAACCCGGACATCCTCTCCAGCGCCAAGGGCCTGGGCGGCGGCTTCCCGATCGGCGCCATGCTGACCACCGCGAAGATCGCCGAGCACCTGGTCGTCGGCACCCACGGCACCACCTACGGCGGCAACCCGCTGGCGTGTGCGGTCGCTGGCGCCGCCTTCGACGTGATCAACACCCCGGAAGTGCTCGAAGGCGTGAAAGCCAAGCACGAACGCTTCAAGGTCCGCCTGGAGAAGATCGCCGCCGAGTACGGCATCTTCACTCAGGTGCGCGGCATGGGCATGCTGATCGGCGCGGTGCTCAACGACGCCTTCAAGGGCAAGGCCAAGGACGTGCTCAACGCCGCCGAGAAGGAAGGCGTGATGGTCCTGCAGGCCGGCCCGGACGTGGTGCGTTTCGCCCCCAGCCTGGTGATCCCGGACGCCGACATCGACGAAGGCCTGGATCGCCTCGAGCGCGCCATCGCCAAGCTGACCCGCGGCTGATCCCCCGGCTACGCTGAAGCGGCGGGGCTCGCGCCTCGCCGCCTGACCGGCCGGGTCGTCCCGGCTGGTGCTTTCGAATGCCCTGATGAGTGCGGCACGGGTTGTGTCGCGCCTGCCAATCACGAATTTTGTCTGGTTAGAGGAGTGACGCCATGCTGGTGATGCGCCCCGCCCAAGTGGCCGACCTGCAGCAAGTGCAGCGTCTCGCCGCGGACAGCCCGGTCGGCGTCACGTCGCTGCCGGACGACGCGGAACGCCTGCGCGAGAAGATCCTTGCTTCGGAGGCCTCGTTCGCCGCCGAAGTGAGCTTCAACGGTGAAGAGAGCTATTTCTTCGTGCTCGAGGACACCGACACCGGCCGCCTGGTCGGCTGCTCGGCCATCGTCGCCTCGGCCGGTTTCTCCGAACCGTTCTACAGCTTCCGCAACGAGACCTTCGTGCACGCCTCCCGCGAGCTGAAGATCCACAACAAGATCCACGTCCTCTCGCTGTGCCACGACCTCACCGGCAACAGCTTGCTGACCAGCTTCTACGTCGAGCGCGAGCTGGTGAACACGCCAATCGCCGAGCTCAACTCCCGTGGCCGCCTGCTGTTCATGGCCAGCCATCCGGAGCGCTTCGCCGACGCGGTGGTGGTGGAGATCGTCGGCTACAGCGACGAGCAGGGCCAGTCGCCGTTCTGGAACGCCATCGGGCGCAACTTCTTCGACCTCGACTACACCGAGGCCGAGAAGCTCTCGGGGCTGAAGAGCCGCACCTTCCTCGCCGAACTGATGCCGCATTACCCGATCTACGTGCCGCTGCTGCCGGATGACGCGCAGGAGGCCATGGGCCAGGTGCATCCGCGCGCGCAGATCACCTTCGACATTCTGATGCGCGACGGCTTCGAATCCGACAACTACGTCGACATCTTCGACGGCGGCCCGGCGCTGCACGCGCGCACCTCGGGCATCCGTTCCATCGCCCAGAGTCGCCAGGTGCCGGTGCGCATCGGCGAGGGCGGCAAGGGCAATCGCGGTTACCTGGTGACCAACGGCCAGTTGCAGGATTTCCGCGCCATCGTTGTCGAACTCGATTGGGTACCGGGCAAGCCCGTGACTCTGAACCAGCAAGCCGCCGAAGCCCTGGGCATCGGCGAGGGCGCCAGCGTGCGCCTGGTTGCGATCTGAGGGGAGAGAGCATGATCGTCCGTCCCGTAACCAGCGCCGACCTGCCGGCTCTTTTCGATCTGGCGCGCAGCACCGGCACTGGCCTGACCACACTGCCGGCCAACGAGCAGCGTCTGCAGCACCGCGTGAACTGGGCCGAAAAAGCCTTCCGCGGTGAGGCCGAGCGCGCCGACGCCGACTACCTGTTCGTCCTCGAAAACGATGACGGCAAGGTGGTGGGGATTTCCGCCGTCGCCGGTGCTGTCGGCCTGCGCGAGCCCTGGTACAACTACCGCGTCGGCCTGACCGTCAGCGCCTCGCAAGAGCTGGGTATCCACCGCGAAATTCCCACGCTGTTCCTGGCCAACGACCTCACCGGCCAGTCCGAGCTGTGCTCGCTGTTCCTGCATGCCGACCACCGCGCCGGCCTGAACGGTCGTCTGCTGTCCAAGGCGCGCTTCCTGTTCATCGCCGAGTTCCGCGAGCTGTTCGGCGACAAGGTGATTGCCGAGATGCGCGGCATGTCCGACGCGGCTGGCCGTTCGCCGTTCTGGGAAAGCCTGGGCCGGCACTTCTTCAAGATGGAGTTCAGCCAGGCCGATTACCTGACCGGCGTGGGCAACAAGGCCTTCATCGCCGAGCTGATGCCCAAGTTCCCGCTCTACAGCTGCTTCCTCTCCGAGGATGCGCGTGAAGTGATCGGCCGTGTCCACCCGGACACCGAGCCGGCGCTGGCCATGCTCAAGGCCGAGGGCTTCAGCTACCAGGGCTACGTCGACATCTTCGATGCCGGCCCCGCCATCGAGGCGCCGACCGAGAAGATCCGCGCCATCGCCGACAGCCAGAACCTGGTGCTGGCCATCGGCACGCCGGGCGATGACGCCGAGCCCTTCCTGATCCACAACCGCAAGCGCGAGGAGTGTCGCATCACCGCCGCGCCCGCGCGCCTGGCCGCTGGTTCGCTGGTGGTCGATGCGCAGACTGCCAAGCGCCTGCGCCTGTCCGCCGGGGCCTCGGTCCGCGCGGTGCCTCTCGCCGGAAAACGCAACTGACGCCGCCCGGCGTCAGGGGAGCCTGATGATGAATACCCACTACATTGCCGGCCAGTGGCTGGCAGGCGAAGGCGAGCCGCTGGAATCGCTCTGCCCGGTCAGCCAGGCCGTTGTCTGGTCCGGCCGTGCTGCCTCCGAGCAGCAGGTCGCCGCTGCTGTCGCTGCCGCACGCAACGCCTTCCCGGCCTGGGCGCGCCGCCCGGTGGAAGAGCGCATCGCCGTGCTGGAGCGCTTCGCTGCTACGCTGAAAGGCCGTTCCGAGGAACTGGCCCGCGCCATCGGCGAGGAAACCGGCAAGCCGTTGTGGGAAGCTGCCACCGAAGTGACCAGCATGGTCAACAAGGTCGCCATCTCGGTCCAGGCCTTCCGTGAGCGCACCGGCGAGAAAAGCGGCCCGCTGGCCGACGCGACCGCCGTGCTGCGCCACAAGCCGCACGGCGTGGTTGCCGTGTTCGGCCCGTACAACTTCCCCGGCCACCTGCCCAACGGCCATATCGTGCCGGCGCTGCTGGCAGGCAACGCCGTGGTGTTCAAGCCCAGTGAGCTGACTCCGAAAGTGGCCGAGCTGACCCTGCAGGCCTGGGTCGAGGCGGGCATTCCCGCTGGCGTGATCAACCTGGTCCAGGGCGCCCGCGATACCGGCGTGGCGCTGGCAAGCAACGACGACATCGACGGCCTGTTCTTCACCGGCTCCAGCCGCACCGGCAACCTGCTGCACAGCCAGTTCGGCGGTCGCCCGCAGAAGATCCTCGCGCTGGAGATGGGCGGCAACAACCCGCTGGTGGTCGACGAAGTGAAAGACGTCGACGCCGCCGTCTACACCATCATCCAGTCCGCCTTCATTTCCGCCGGCCAGCGCTGCACCTGTGCCCGCCGCCTGCTGGTGCCGCAGGGGGCCTGGGGCGACGCGCTGCTGGAGCGCCTGGTCGCCGTGGCCTCGACCATCAAGGTCGGCCGCTTCGACGAGCAGCCGGCGCCCTTCATGGGTTCGGTGATTTCCCTTGCCGCCGCCGAGCATCTGATCAAGGCCCAGGACAATCTGCTGGCCAAGGGCGCCAAGCCGCTGCTGGCGATGACCCAGCCGCTGGCTACCGCCGCGCTGCTGACCCCCGGCATCCTCGATGTGACTGCCGTGGCCGAGCGCCCGGACGAAGAGTTCTTCGGCCCGCTGCTGCAGGTGATCCGCTACGCCGACTTCGACGCCGCCGTGCGCGAAGCCAACGCCACCCAGTACGGTCTGGCTGCCGGCTTGCTGTCGGACTCGCGCGAGCGCTACGAGGACTTCCTCATCGAGAGCCGCGCCGGCATCGTCAACTGGAACAAACAGCTGACCGGTGCGGCCAGCAGCGCGCCATTCGGCGGCATCGGCGCCTCCGGTAACCACCGCCCGAGCGCCTACTACGCAGCCGACTACTGCGCGTACCCGGTCGCCTCGCTGGAGAGCGACAGCCTGAGCCTGCCTGCAACCCTGACTCCGGGAGTGAGCCTGTGATGACCGCCTATGAAATGAACTTTGACGGTCTGGTCGGACCGACGCACAACTACGGCGGCCTGTCCTACGGCAACGTCGCTTCGCAGAGCAACAGCCAGGCGGCGTCCAACCCGCGCGAAGCGGCGAAACAGGGCCTGTCGAAGATGAAGGCGCTGATGGAACTGGGCTTCAAGCAGGGCGTGTTCGCCCCGCAAGAGCGCCCGGCGGTTGCGTCCCTGCGCGCCCTGGGTTTCTCCGGTACTGATGCGGACGTCATCGCCAAGGCTGCCAAGGAGGCCATGCCGCTGCTGGCCGCGGTCAGCTCGGCGTCCTGCATGTGGACGGCCAACGCCGCCACCGTCAGTCCCAGTGCCGACACCGCCGATGGTCGCGTGCACTTCACTGCGGCCAACCTGAACTGCAAGTTCCATCGTTCCATCGAGCATCCGCAGACCAGCCGCATCCTCGCGGCGATGTTCAACGACGAGCAGCGCTTCGCCCACCACGCCGCATTGCCGGCGGTCGCCCAGTTCGGCGACGAGGGCGCGGCCAACCACACGCGCTTCTGCAAGTCCTACGGCGAAGCCGGCGTGGAGTTCTTCGTGTTCGGCCGCAGCGCTTTCGACAGCCGCTTCCCGGCGCCGCAGCGCTACCCGGCGCGGCAGACCCTGGAAGCCTGCCAGGCGGTGGCCCGCCTGCACGGCCTGGGCGACGACGGCGTGGTGTACGCCCAGCAGAACCCGGCGGTGATCGACCAGGGCGTGTTCCATAACGATGTGATTGCCGTGGGCAACGGCGAAGTGCTGTTCCACCACGAAGACGCCTTCCTCGACACCGAGCGCGTCCTCGCCGAACTGCACGACAAGCTGGGCCGCCGTGGCGGCCGCTTCCGCGCCGTGTGCGTGCCGCGCGACCAGGTCACGGTCGAGGACGCGGTGAAGTCCTACCTGTTCAACAGCCAACTGCTCACCCGCACCGACGGCAACATGTTGCTGATCGTCCCGGAGGAGTGCCGCAAGAACGAGCGCGTGTGGAACTACCTGTCGCGCCTGACGGCCGAGGACGGCCCGATCCGCGAGGTGAAGGTGTTCGACCTCAAGCAGAGCATGCAGAACGGCGGCGGCCCCGCTTGCCTGCGCCTGCGCGTGGCGCTGAACGACACCGAACTGGCGGCAGTCAATCCCGGCGTGATCATGACCCCGACCCTGCACGACACCCTGGTCACCTGGGTCGACAAGCACTACCGCGATCGCCTGGCCGAGTCCGACCTGGCCGACCCGCAACTGCTGGTCGAGTGCCGGACGGCGTTGGATGAATTGAGCCAGATCCTTAAACTGGGCTCGGTTTATCCGTTCCAGCAGAACTGACGACCCGCCCACTGCCTGCCTGCGCTTGCTCATGCAGCGTTAGGAACAGGCTCAAGATGCTCATTTACAGCGCGTAAACTGCGCTCTTTCGCCTGTTCTTGCCTCGCCTGAGCTACGCTCGGCGAGGTATTGAACGGGTCAGGTGAACGACATGACCGAAAGCCTCCCGCTGATTCTCGAAGACAACCAGGGCGAACGCCGCGAGACCCACACCGCGCGCCTGGCCATCCGCCTGGAAGGCCGCGAGCTGTGGCTGGAGGCCGACGGCAAGGGCGGCCTGGTGATCTACGCCGACTCCCATGAGGACGATGCCGAGATCCCGCTGCTGGTGGTGCGCCCGCAGGCGGTGAACCAGTTGGGCCTGAGCCTGGAGCTGGAAGCCGCCGAAGTCCACGAACATGGTCCAGACTGTGGATGTGACCACCACCACTGACCGCGGAGTCCACGGCCGGCCAGGCCGCAGGACATGATGGAGGCGTCCGCATGCTAGCCCTGGGCAAACTGCTCGAACTGACCCTCGCCGGCCGTGAGCCGACGGAAAAGATTCAGCTCACCGCAGACGGCACCCGTTTGCACTGGCTGGCCGAAGGCGCCCTTGAAATTACTCCGCCGGTGGCGCGGGACAATGGCCGCGACCTGCTGCTCTCGGCCGGTATCCATGGCAACGAGACCGCGCCCATCGAGCTGCTCGACCGCCTGGTGCACCGCATCGCCCGCGGCGAGCTGAAGCCGTCGGCGCGAGTGCTGTTCCTGCTCGGCAACCCCGAGGCCATGCGCCGTGGCGAGCGCTACCTGGAACAGGACATCAACCGCCTGTTCTGCGGTCGCCATGAAGAGGGCAGCGGCAACGAGGCCCTGCGCGCAGCCGAGCTCGAGCGCCTGGCCGCCGCGTTCTTCGCCCGCGAAGGCCGCCCGCGCCTGCACTACGACCTGCACACCGCGATCCGCGGCTCGAAGATCGAGCAGTTCGCGCTCTACCCCTGGGCCAGCGGCCGCGAACATTCCCGCGAGGAGCTGGCGCGCCTGCGCAGCGCCGGCATCGACGCCGTGCTGTTGCAGAGCAAGCCGGGCATCACCTTCAGCGCCTACACCTACAGCCACCTGGGCGCCGAGGCCTTTACCCTGGAGCTTGGCAAGGCGCGGCCGTTCGGGCAGAACCAGGCGGTGAACCTGGATCGCCTGGAAGCCATGCTCGAAGCCGTGATCAGCGGCCAGGAGGCAGACGGTGCGCAGATCGACGGCCTGCAGCTGTTCGCCGTTTCCCGCGAAGTGATCAAGCACAGCGACCACTTCCGCCTGCACCTGGACGACGCGGTGGACAACTTCACCGAGCTGGACCATGGCTTCCTGTTGGCCGAGGACATCGGCGGAACGCGCTGGATCGTGGAAGAGCAGGGTGCACGAATCATCTTCCCCAATCCGCGGGTGAAGAACGGCCTGCGCGCCGGCATCCTGGTCGTTCCCACCGAGCTCTGATCTCCCCGGCGCGCGCCCATCGCGCGCCTTGTTTCCCCACTGGCGAGCGCTTAGCATCGGCTCTTTGTGCCTGATGCCCGAGGAGCCTTGCCATGTCCATCATCGACCTTCGCAGCGACACCGTGACCCTGCCCACCGCCGGCATGCGCGAGGCGATGGCACGGGCCGAGCTGGGCGATGACGTCTACGGCGAAGACCCGACGGTCAATCGCCTGGAAGCGACCCTGGCCGAGCGCCTGGGATTCGCTGCCGCGCTGTTCGTCCCCACCGGCACCATGAGCAACCTGCTCGGCCTGATGGCCCATTGCGGCCGCGGCGACGAATACATCGTCGGCCAGCAGGCGCACACCTATAAATATGAAGGTGGCGGCGCCGCCGTGCTGGGCTCGATCCAGCCGCAGCCCATCGATGGCGAGGCCGATGGTTCGCTGGATCTGACCAAGGTCGAGGCAGCGATCAAGCAGGACGATTTCCACTTCGCCCGCACCCGCCTGCTGGCGCTGGAAAACACCATGCAAGGCAAGGTCCTGCCGCTGACCTACCTGGCGGCTGCGCGTGAAATGACCCGCCGTCGCGGCCTGGCGCTGCACCTCGACGGCGCGCGCCTGTACAACGCGGCGGTGAAGCTGGGCGTGGACGCCGCCGAGATCACCCGTCACTTCGATTCCGTTTCGGTCTGCCTGTCCAAGGGCCTGGGTGCGCCGGTGGGCTCGGTGCTCTGCGGCGATGTGGAGCTGATCGGCCGCGCGCGCCGCCTGCGCAAGATGGTCGGTGGTGGCATGCGCCAGGCCGGCGGCCTGGCAGCGGCTGCGATTTACGCGCTGGACCATCAGGTCGAGCGCCTGGCCGATGACCATGCCAATGCCGAAGCGCTGGGCCGTGGCCTCGCTGAGCTGGGCTACAGCATCGAGCCGGTACAGACCAACATGGTCTACGTTGGCATCGGCGAGCAGGCCGGCGTGCTGGGCGAGCACCTGGCCGAGCGCGGCATCCGCGTCAGCCCGGCAGCGCGCCTGCGCCTGGTCACCCACCTCGATGTGAAAAGCACCGATATCCCGCGTATCGTCGAAGCTTTTGCCGCCTTTCGTCGTTCCTGACAGAAATTATTGCGCGATAGGGGTTAACTATCGCGCAAAGACACTACAACCTTGATGCGGGGCCGATATAATGCGGCCCTTTGCCGGCGATTCGTGGCCGCATTTTTCCGTGGAAGAACCTATGAAAAGCGCTGAAATCCGTGAAGCCTTCCTCCGCTTCTTCGAAGAGAAGGGGCACACCCGCGTAGCGTCCAGTTCGCTGATCCCCGCGAACGACCCGACCCTGCTGTTCACCAACGCAGGCATGAACCAGTTCAAGGACTGCTTCCTGGGCCTGGAAAAGCGCGCCTACACCCGCGCCACCACCAGCCAGAAGTGCGTGCGTGCCGGCGGCAAGCACAACGACCTGGAAAACGTCGGCTACACCGCGCGCCACCACACCTTCTTCGAAATGCTGGGCAACTTCAGCTTCGGCGACTATTTCAAGCGCGATGCCATTACCTATGCCTGGGAATTCCTCACCTCGGACAAGTGGCTGAACCTGCCCAAGGACAAGCTCTGGGTCACCGTCTACGCCACCGATGACGAGGCCTACGACATCTGGACCAAGGAAGTCGGCATTCCCGCCGAGCGCATGGTCCGTATCGGCGACAACAAGGGCGCGCCATACGCCTCCGACAACTTCTGGGCGATGGGCGACACCGGTCCGTGCGGCCCCTGCACCGAGATCTTCTTCGACCACGGCGCCGACATCTGGGGCGGCCCGCCCGGCTCGCCGGAAGAAGATGGCGACCGCTACATCGAGATCTGGAACAACGTCTTCATGCAGTTCAACCGCACCGCGGACGGCGTCATGCACGCGCTGCCGGCGCCGAGCGTGGACACCGGCATGGGCCTGGAACGCATCAGCGCCGTGCTGCAGCACGTCCACTCGAACTACGAGATCGACCTGTTCCAGAGCCTGCTGAAGGCGTCGGCCGACGCCATCGGCTGCGCCAACGACGACGCCCCGTCGCTGAAAGTGGTGGCCGACCACATCCGTTCCTGCGGCTTCCTGATCGCCGATGGCGTACTGCCGTCCAACGAAGGCCGTGGCTATGTGCTGCGCCGCATCATCCGTCGCGCCTGCCGCCACGGTAACAAGCTGGGCGCCAAGGGCACCTTCTTCCACAAGATCGTGGCCGCGCTGGTCGGCGAGATGGGCGAAGCCTTCCCCGAGCTCAAGCAACAACAGGCGCACATCGAGCGCGTGCTGAAGACCGAGGAAGAGCAGTTCGCCAAGACTCTGGAGCAGGGCCTGAAGATCCTCGAGCAGGACCTGTCCGAGCTCAAGGGCAGCGTCATCCCCGGCAACGTGGTGTTCAAGCTGTACGACACCTACGGCTTCCCGGTCGACCTGACCAACGACATCGCCCGCGAGCGCAGCCTGACCCTCGACGAGGAAGGCTTCGAGCGCGAGATGGAGGCCCAGCGCGAGCGTGCCCGCTCCGCCAGCGCCTTCGGCATGGACTACAACAGCCTGGTGAAAGTCGACGGCGACACCCGCTTCCTCGGCTACCAGGGCGTTTCCGGTGCCGGCCAGATCATCGCCCTGTTCAAGGACGGCAAGGCCATCGAGCAACTGAACGAAGGCGAGGAGGGCGTCGTCGTCCTCGACCAGACCCCGTTCTACGCCGAGTCCGGCGGCCAGGTCGGTGACAGCGGCTACCTGCAGGGTGCCGGCGTGCGCTTCGACGTGCGCGACACCACCAAGGCCGGCGGCGCGCACCTGCACCACGGTGTGGTTGCCCAGGGCAGCCTGAGCGTTGGCGCGGCTGTCAAAGCAGAAGTCGACGCCTCCGTGCGCCAGGCCACTGCGCTGAATCACTCCGCTACCCACCTGCTGCACGCCGCGCTGCGCCAGGTGCTGGGCGATCACGTCCAGCAGAAAGGCTCGCTGGTCGACAGCCAGCGCCTGCGCTTCGACTTCAGCCACTTCGAGGCGATCAAGCCCGAGCAGTTGAAGCAACTGGAAGACATCGTCAACACCGAGATCCGCAAGAACTCCGAGGTGGAGACCGAAGAGACCGACATCGAATCCGCCAAGAACAAGGGCGCCATGGCGCTGTTCGGCGAGAAGTACGGTGATCAGGTGCGCGTGCTGAGCATGGGTGGCAGCTTCTCCGTCGAACTGTGCGGCGGCACCCACGTGTCCCGTACCGGCGACATCGGCCTGTTCAAGATCACCAGCGAAGGCGGTGTGGCCTCCGGCGTGCGCCGTATCGAAGCGGTCACCGGCGCTGCTGCGCTGGCTTACCTGAATGGCGCCGAAGAGCAACTCAAGGAAGCGGCCGGCCTGGTCAAGGGCAGCCGCGACAACCTGCTGGACAAGCTGTCCGGCCTGATCGAGCGCAACCGTCAGCTGGAAAAGGAGCTGGAGCAGCTCAAGGCCAAGGCTGCCAGTGCAGCCGGTGACGACCTGGCGGGTTCCGCCGTGGACGTCGGTGGCGTGAAGGTGCTGTCCTCGCGTCTCGACGGCCTCGATGGCAAGGCGCTGCTGGCGCTGGTCGACCAACTGAAGAACAAGCTGGGCAGCGGCGTGATCCTGCTGGGCGGCGTGTTCGAAGAGAAGGTCGTACTGGTCGCCGGCGTGACCCAGGACCTGACCGCCAAGCTCAAGGCTGGCGATCTGATGAAGCAGGCCGCTGCGGCCGTGGGCGGGAAGGGCGGTGGTCGCCCGGACATGGCCCAGGGCGGTGGCGTGGATGCCGGCAAGCTGGACGAAGCGCTGGCGCTGGCAGTGACATTTGTCGAACAGGGCCTCTAAAGGCCCTGAAATACGGGGCCCGCAGCGCGTCCGGCGGGCCTTGGCAGCATGCGGTGATGCATGTTTAATGGGCGCCCTTCAGGAATCAGGCGGCTTTTGAAATGGCTTTGATCGTACAGAAGTTTGGAGGGACCTCCGTCGGCACCGTCGAGAGAATCGAGCAGGTAGCCGAGAAGGTGAAGAAATTCCGTGAAGCGGGCGACGACATCGTCGTGGTGGTGTCCGCCATGAGCGGCGAGACCAACCGCCTGATTGGTCTGGCCAAACAGATCATGGATCAGCCGATCCCGCGCGAGCTGGACGTCATGGTCTCCACCGGCGAGCAGGTGACCATCGCCCTGCTGAGCATGGCGCTGATGAAGCGCGGCGTGCCGGCGGTGTCCTACACCGGTAACCAGGTTCGTATCCTGACCGACAGTTCCCACACCAAGGCGCGTATCCTCAGCATCGACGATGCGAACATTCGCGCAGATCTGAAGGCTGGCCGCGTGGTCGTGGTCGCCGGCTTCCAGGGTGTGGACGAGCACGGCAATATCACCACCCTCGGCCGTGGCGGTTCCGACACCACGGGTGTGGCCCTGGCGGCGGCGCTGAAGGCCGATGAGTGCCAGATCTACACCGACGTCGATGGCGTCTACACCACCGACCCGCGCGTCGTGCCGCAGGCCCGCCGCCTGGACAAGATCACCTTCGAAGAGATGCTGGAAATGGCCAGCCTCGGTTCCAAGGTGCTGCAGATCCGTTCGGTGGAATTCGCCGGCAAGTACAACGTCCCGCTGCGCGTGCTGCACAGCTTCCAGGAGGGTCCGGGCACCCTCATTACCCTTGATGAAGAGGAATCCATGGAACAGCCGATCATCTCCGGCATCGCCTTCAACCGCGACGAAGCCAAGCTGACCATCCGTGGCGTACCGGATACCCCCGGCGTTGCTTTCAAGATTCTCGGCCCGATCAGTGCCGCCAATGTAGAAGTCGACATGATCGTGCAGAATGTCGCGCACGATAACACCACCGACTTCACCTTCACCGTGCACCGCAACGACTACCAGGCCGCTCTGGAAATCCTCAAGCAGACCGCCGCCAGCATCGGCGCGCGCGAAGCCACCGGCGACACCAACATCGCCAAGGTTTCCATCGTCGGCGTCGGCATGCGTTCCCACGCCGGTGTGGCCAGCCGCATGTTCGAAGCCCTGGCCAAGGAGACCATCAATATCCAGATGATCTCCACCTCGGAAATCAAGGTTTCCGTGGTCATCGAAGAGAAGTACCTCGAGTTGGCGGTCCGTGCTCTGCATACCGCTTTCGAACTCGACGCCCCGGCCCGACAGGGCGAGTAAGGCGAGAACTACCGAAAGGCGCGGCTACCCCGCGCCTTTTGTCGTTTTTGACTGTCTGACAGGAACTTTCTTTCCGGCAGGACTGGTCAATACTTGGGTGAAGGATTCGTGCACTTGATCTATACGAATCTGCCACCATTTCTTTTTTTGCAGACTGCTTATCCCGTAACACGTAAGGAGAAAGGAATGCTGATTCTGACTCGCCGGGTCGGAGAGACCCTGATGGTCGGTGATGACGTCACCGTGACTGTACTGGGCGTCAAAGGAAATCAGGTGCGTATCGGTGTGAATGCGCCGAAGGAAGTTGCTGTGCACCGTGAGGAAATCTACCAGCGCATCCAGAAAGAGAAAGACCAAGAACCAAACCATTAATTTTTCTAAAATTTTTCTTTGCAAACGGGGAAAACATGGATATCATGCGCCCCGTGTTGCGGAGAGGTGGCCGAGTGGCCGAAGGCGCTCCCCTGCTAAGGGAGTACACCTCAAAAGGGTGTCGGGGGTTCGAATCCCCCCCTCTCCGCCATTGCATCCTCTGGTGCGATGGTTTGTCAGGTAACGTAAGTTACTGAAAAGATTGAAAAATCTTGTTGACGAATCAGAAAAATCGCTCTAGAATTTGCGCCCTCATCAGCGCACTCATAGCTCAGCTGGATAGAGTACTCGGCTACGAACCGAGCGGTCGGAGGTTCGAATCCTCCTGAGTGCGCCATATACGAGGCAACGCGAAAGCGGGGCTTCAGTGGCGAAAGGGCTGAAAGGCCATTAGCTGCAACCAGTTGGTGAATCTGGTTAAACTTTACCAACGACGCACTCATAGCTCAGCTGGATAGAGTACTCGGCTACGAACCGAGCGGTCGGAGGTTCGAATCCTCCTGAGTGCGCCATATACCGGAAGGGCCTGCAGAAATGCAGGCCCTTTTTCTTTGCTCTCGAAAAAGTCTTCGCAGCGTGCTCAGCGCTTTGCCTTGCCCGTCACGCAGCCGTCCTCGTCGAATGTCACGGTACGCGCGCCGTGCCTCTTGTTCGCGTCATAGTGATAGCGCAGCGTCTCGTTGTGCTGGCTGACCTTATCCGGCTTTCCGAACGCGCTCTCGACGTCGCTGCGGGTCATGCCTGTCTTGATCCTGCCTTCGATGATCGCCTTGCGCCGCGCGCTGCCGGTAACGCGGTTGCCGCAACCGTTCTGCTGCTCTCCCACGATAACCAGTGAGCGATCTTCGAGTTCCCCGCCTTTGCCCTTGCTGCGTGCAGGAGCCTTCTGTGGTGCCGGCGCCTTTACCGCGGCCATGGGAACTGGCTCGCCCCAGCCGGGTGTTTGATTGCTGGCTTCCTGGATTTCCTGCTGCCGTTCGGTTGGGCAGCCATACTGACTGAACAGCACGCTGCCATCGGCTGCGGTGCAGCGGAACACAGAGGCCGCTTGGCTGGTCGGTACTTGAAAAATCAGGAGCAAATAGAGCAGGGCAGACAGGCGCATGGTTCCTCCATGATGGCGGGCCTGCCTGCAGACTAGGAGTGGAATTTGTCAGTCGGAGCCGGGTGTCCTGTGGGAGCTTTCGGGCGTCGAACCGGGCAGTGATTCGGCAGTGAGCTTTCACCTGCAAGCGATTGTTCTAGCCGCCATTTTGTAACGCGCAATACACCCCGGAGTGTTATCATTTCCCGCATCTGCCCTCGATGGGCGCATGGGACACCACCATGGACTTACCCAGTAGTTACTCAGAACCCCGATTGCGTACACACGACCTGATGTATTGATCCCCTCTGGCCCGTTCTGCCACTGGGGGTGGAGCGTGCTATGACCGAAGTAGAAGCCAAGAAGCCGCAGGAAAGCCTGCAGGACCGCCTCAACCAGGTGGTCGACCTGCTGCACAAGCACAAGCTGGTGGAAGACCTGACGCACCGTCAGGAAGGCCAGCATCAAGACCTCGTCGAAAACCTCGTGCACCGCCAGAACCTTGCCGAATTGCAGCGCAAGATGGACGAGTTGCACCCGGCCGACATCGCCCACATCCTCGAATCGCTGCCGCTGGATGACCGTCTGACGGTCTGGCAACTGGTCAAGGCCGAGCGCGACGGCGACATCCTCCTCGAAGTATCCGATTCCGTGCGGGAAACCCTGATCGCCGACATGGACGATCACGAGATTCTCGCCGCGGCTCGGGACATGGACGCCGACGAACTCGCCGACCTTGCGCCGGAATTGCCGCGCGATGTGGTCCACGAGCTGATGGAAACCCTCGATGCGCAGCAGCGCGAGCGCGTGCGCTCGGCACTGTCCTACGAGGAAGACCAGGTCGGCGCGCTGATGGACTTCGAGATGGTCACCATCCGCGACGATGTCAGCCTGGAAGTGGTATTGCGCTACCTGCGCCGCCTGAAGGAGCTGCCGGGCCATACCGACAAGCTCTTCGTGGTCGATTATGACGGCGTGCTCAAGGGCGTGCTGCCGATCAAGCGCCTGCTGGTGAACGATCCGGACAAGGACGTGGCGGAAGTCATGGCCACCGACCCTGTGACTTTCAGCCCTGATGAGGACGGCTATGACGCCGCCCAGGCGTTCGAGCGTTACGACCTGATTTCCGCCCCCGTGGTGGACAAGAACGGCAAGCTCATCGGCCGTCTGACCATCGACGAGATGGTCGACCTGATCCGTGAGGAAAGCGAAAGCGAAGTCCTGAACATGGCCGGTCTGCGTGAAGAGGAAGATATCTTCGCCTCGGTCTGGAAGTCGGTCGGTAACCGCTGGGCCTGGCTGGCCACCAATCTGGTCACCGCCTTCATCGCCTCGCGGGTGATCGGCCTCTTCGAAGGCTCCATCGAGAAGCTGGTGGCACTCGCGGCGCTGATGCCCATCGTGGCCGGCATCGGCGGCAATTCCGGCAACCAGACCATCACCATGATCGTCCGCGCCATGGCTCTGGACCAGATCCAGACCAGCAGCGCCAACCGCCTGCTGCGCAAGGAGCTGGGCGTAGCGTTGGTGAACGGCCTGGTGTGGGGTGGGGTGATCGGCCTGGTCGCCTTCTACCTCTACGGCAACTGGGAGCTGGGCGCCGTCATGACCGGCGCCATGACGCTGAACCTGTTGCTTGCTGCATTGATGGGGGTGCTGATTCCGATGACGCTGCTGCGCCTGGGGCGCGATCCCGCGATGGGCTCCAGCGTGATGATTACCGCCATGACCGACAGCGGCGGCTTCTTCATCTTCCTCGGGTTGGCCACGCTGTTCCTGATGTAGTGCCCGCCCCGCCGAAAAGGCCGCCCGCGAGGCGGCTTTTTTGTGCCCGTCATGCGGATTTGGAGGGTACGAAAGCACGGGCATGAAAAAGCCGGCTCAAGGCCGGCTGTTTCGGTTATCGCGAACGAATCAGGCTTCGTTCTGCGCCATCTCGGCATCGTGCGCGATGAGGGCGATCAAAGCGTTCTGCTGACGATGGGTCAGCTGGCGGAAACGCTGCAGCAGTTCGCGTTCGTGCAGGCTGAGTTCCGGGCTGTCCAGGCGGATGCCCAGGTTGTCCTGCAGGGCACCTTCCTGCAGCAGGCTCTGTTCGAGACGCGCGATGATCTCGGAGTTCATGCTGCGGTGGTGGCTGCGGGCGACGTCGGCGATACGCTCACGCATGCCTTCGGGCAGGCGTACGACGAATTTGTCAGCGGTACGGCTGGAGTAGGTGGGGGTTGCCTGTTTCAATGGGCGCATACTTTAAACCTGTAAGTCAGGGAGGCCGATGCCATGGGTCAGCGTTCGTTCAGGCCCTTTGACAGCGATTTCCAATGGCCGTTCAGCGCGTCGTCAAAGCTTTTGTGAAAATATCCAATAACTTGACGTCAAACCTTCGGCATATTGTGTCTTGGGTGAAGGCTAAATGCCAGCACCAATCGTCCGAAATGAGACCGCCTAGGCAGACCCTTCTTTAGATGGGAGTTAAGGGGAAAGCTGGCGATGTGCCCATATCCGTCAGCGTAGTCGATATGTCGTCCGTGGCTGCCTGCCGTTGGGCGGCCCGATACTCCCGCTTCGACGCAGGCTTTCATGATGGCACAGCGCCCGGCGGCGAGTCAGCGGATGCCCGCTTCAGGGGGCTTTCATCACGAGTTTCACTGGTATCCCACAAGGCTCGGCGTATTATCCGGCCCGCGGATCAGAATTGAAGTAGCGCCGAGCCGCCGGTGCACCGAGAGTCTTATGACCCCAGGTAGACTGATTTTCCTGATGGGCCCTTCGGGATCCGGCAAGGACAGCGTATTGCAGGCAGCCAGCGTTCCCCTGGCCGCAATGGATTGCCGGATCGTCCGGCGCGTCATCACGCGTTCCGCGGAAGCGCGTGGCGAGGAGGCGCTTTCGGTGAGCGTCGAGGAGTTCTCTCGCCTGGAGCGTTCCGGTGCTTTCGCCATGAGCTGGCGTGCCAATGGCCTGCACTACGGAATCCCCCGCGAGATCGATGACTGGCTCGCCGCTGGTCACGACGTCCTGGTCAATGGTTCACGCAAATACCTGCCTGAAGCCCGCCGTCGCTATCCATCGTTGATCGCGGTGCTGCTGAAGGTCGAGACCGATGTGCTGCGCCAGCGACTGCTCAAGCGTGGGCGGGAGACGCCGGTGGAAATCGAGGAGCGCCTGGCACGCAATGCGCACTTCGCCGATGGCCTGTCGGGCCCGCTGGTGGAGTTGGACAACTCGGTATCCCTGGATGTGACGGTCGGCCATCTGCTGAACCTGCTCGCTCCTCCGGATGCTCAGGCCAGCTGAGGTCAGTCCAGACTCAGCGACAGGCTGACGCCGTGGGGCGCGAAGCCCATTGCGGCGTAGAAGCGGTGCGCCATTTCCCGGTCCTGGTGGCTGGAGAGCGCCAGCTTGTAGCACTTCCAGTCCCGGGCCCACTCCACGGCGCGGGCGATCAGCGCCTGGCCTATGCCCTGGCCGCGCGCACGGCTGTCCACCACCATGTCTTCGAGGATCGCCGAGCGGGCGAAGCCGTGGGCGATGTGTTCGATCGGGTGCAGGGTGCAGGTGCCCAGCAAGGCTCCATCGCGCTCGGCGACAAGCGTCACTCGCGACGGCAACTGGTTGCCCAGGGCCAGCAGCGCGGTGTCGGGCAGCGGGTCGCGGGCGCCCAGTTGCTGCAGTAGCGGAGCGAGGGCTGCAGCGTCCTCGACTGTGGCGACGCGTACATCGAAGGTGGCGAAGGGTGAGTCGGGCAGGGCGCCGTCTTCTGAGGTCATGGTGATTCTCCGGCTGACGGCAAAATTATGGACCGCTCCGGTGGCGGTGGCATGACAAAACGCTTGTCGGTGGTTAACATGCCGACCCGATTGTCCCGGTAGCTCAATTGGATAGAGCGTCCCCCTCCTAAGGGGAAGGTTGGAGGTTCGACCCCTCTCCGGGACACCAGCATGAAAAGGCCCGCATTCGCGGGCCTTTTTCGTTTCTGCACCGGTCATGCGTCAGGGCGAATAGGTCACCCGGTTACGACCATTGTGCTTGGCGCTGTATAGCGCCTGATCAGCCTTGATCAGCGCCTGGCTCAGGGTGCCGTCGGCGGTAACGTGGGCCAGGCCGAGGCTGATGGTGACGCTGGGAGTGCCGGGCAACTCGGCGGTGATGCGGCGCAATTGTTCGACCCGAGACTGCGCGTCCTCCGCGTTGATGCCCCACAGGTACAGACCGAACTCCTCGCCGCCCAGGCGGGCGAATTCGAAGTCGTGCATCTCGCTCTTGATGGCCCGCGCGACGCGAGTCAGCACTTCATCGCCGATGTCATGCCCGTAGGTGTCGTTGACGCGCTTGAAGTGGTCGATGTCGATCATCACCAGGTAACGCTGGTCGCCATCGTCTGCCAGGCGCTGTCCGACGCGGGTCATGAAGGAGCGGCGATTGGGGATGCCGGTGAGCACGTCGAGATAGGCCTGGTCCAGCAGCAGGCGGGCCATGGCGTAGTTGTAGAGCTTGGCCTTGCTCAGGTGGTTGAAGATGTAGATGGACAAGGCGCTGATGAATAGCGGGTAGCACACCAGCAGGCTGCGCCGCGCGTCGAAGTCCGGCACGTCGCCGAGCAGTGGATTGAGGAAGACCCAGGTCACCGTCATGACCGAATAGAAGGCGGGATTGTTCAGCGGCATGGCCGTTGCGCTGTAGAGCACAGTTGCCGCGGCGATCACCAGCCAGGTCTGGCGGACGGCCTCGGGAACGCCGTCGATCACCAGGCGGGCGCCCAGGCAGAAGACGAAGACGAAGGCCAGGTTGAGCCAGTAGAAATGCACGGCCTTGCGCACGAAGATGGTCAGGGCGGTGATGAGGAATAACGCCCCCAGAAAGGCCACCGAAACCCAGGTGAAGCCCTGGCCGGCCTGGAAGCTGACGATCAGGTCGAAGAGCAGCCACATGGCGATGCTGACGCCAAATACCAGCAGGCAGAAACCATGGAGTCGTTCGAAGTCGTGCTGGAGGAATTCGGCCCTGATCCCGGCCGGAACGCTTTGCTTGAGTACTTCGGATTCAATGGTCTTGAACATGAACCGCCCTGTGCGCGTGTGGGGTCGCTTGCGCGAGCATAGCTGAACTCACTATGCCCCGCGCACGGGCGCGGGGCATGTGTTTGGGCGGCTGTTTCAGGGCGTTGCGGAGCTGGCGGAGTGGGCGCGCTGGTTGTCCAGCAGCACCTTGCCCCAGGGCCGGTAGCGCACTTCGAACACGGCGCTGGCGTGGCAGCCGGTGGATGCGCTGGAGGGGGTGGCAGGCTCGGCGCGGAAGGTCTGGCCGGTGGGACTGGTCTGGCGGAAGGCTTCGCGGACGATGCCAACCGAGCAGGGTAGAGCGGCAGCGTAGGCCTGGCGTACTCGCTCGGGCAGCGCGCCGGTGCCGGCGCCGTCCTGCCACCAGACCTGTACGCCGAGGCCGGCGATCTCGCCCAGCCAGTTGCCGTATACCTGTGGTGCGAGCTTGCCGCCGGAGAATGCGCTCAGTTGCAGCGGGGCCTTCATCTGGCCGGCGAAGTCCTTGAGCTGGCGTTGCAGGGCTTGTCTGCGTTCGGCGGCCTGGAAGTGCCAGTCATCCAGCTCCATCGGCAGATACCAGCCGGCGACAGGGAGTTTCCATTGCTCGCTCACTTGCCGTTGCTGCGCCAGGGAACGGCCGAGCTGGTGTTGCCAGTAGGCCTCCAGACCGGGTGTGTCCAGTTCGCTCTGGCGCTGGTAGTAGGCCGGGTCCATGTACAGGCCGAGGACCAGTTGCAGGCCGTTGTCGTGGGCGCTTTGCAGGGCATGTGCGAGCCAGCCGGTGGCGCCGCCGAAGTCGGAGTCGCCATAGGCGGTCCATTGCACGATCAGCGTCTTCGCACCCTGGGCTGCACTGGCGCGCCAGATCTGTTGCCACTGCGCTTCGCTGAGTGCGGCATCGACATTCAGCGGTTGATAGAACAGTTGGTCGTCGGCGTGCGCTGCGACGGTGGAGAAGAGCAGGGCGAGGGCGTAAATCAGGCGGCGCATCAGAAGTTCACCTCGAGTCCCACCAGCCAGCCGTTGGCCTTTTCATAGAGATTGCCCGCCATGCCCAATTGGTACTCGGTGCGCACGGTGACGTGGGCGCGGTAGGCGTTGTAGCGGTCCTCGCCGTACCAGTACTGCCAGCGCAGGCCGACGCCGCTTCGCAGGTCCTGGCGCCAGTCGTTGCTGGGGTCCTGTGCGGAGAATTCGGCAAAGCCGTAGGGCATGATCGTCTGCGGCGAATCCACCGGCAGTTTCCAGGTGTGGCCCTGCTGGTAGCGCGAGACCCACTGGTGGTCGCCGGCGTGGGTCCACCAGGCGAAGTCGGTGTAGAGGAAGCGTTCGTCCCAGTCGCTCTCGTCCACGCGCCAGTCGTTGCGGTACTCGCCCTGGTCGAGGAAGGAAGCGGTGGCGCGCAGCAGGAAGTCGGTGCTGGTCTGACCGTACTTGTCGCGCTTGCGGATGTAGCGCTCGAACTTCTCCGGCGTGCCGATCTCGTGCCAGCGCAGACCGTCGAAGGCGTCCTCAGGATCGACGTCGTCGTTCACGGTGTTCTGCTTGTACAGCTCGCCGTAGAGGTTGAGGTTGTAGTCGCCGAAAGGCTTGTAGCGCAGGCCGAAGCCGGCCGCGAGGGTCTGGGTGTAGTTCTTGCGCCCTTCGTTGCCGGCGATCGCCCGGCCATATACCGAGAGGGTACTACCGTTGCGTGTCGGTTCCTCGCCCAGTGCGTGGTCCCAGATGAAGGTCTGCAGGTTCTGCGATTGGGCGCGCCGGCGGTCACCGGTCTGGGTGTCGCCGTTGAGGATCGGCACTGTGGTGACGCCCGCCGGCGACCAGGTACTGGCGATGGTCAGGTTGTCACGCTGGGACAACGTCTGATGCGCGCGGCGCTGACGGAAGCGACGAGCTTCGAGGCTGCCGTATTCGTCGTCGGCGGCCACCGGGTCCTGCTCCAGGTCGATGACCCGGCGCAGCTCGCGGCGGGCGGCGAAACTGTCTTCGGCCTCGTCGTAGCGCCAGGCGAGGGTTTCGCCCAGGCGGAAGTCCTCGGGGTAGTCGCGGGTGGCGCGCTCCAGGTAGGGGATCGCGGTACGGCGTTCTTCCGGCGTCTCGGTGCCGGCCAGGCGCATGCCGTAGTCGGCGCGGAAGCGCGGGTTGTTCGGCTCGCGGCGTACCGCCTCGGCGAGCCAGAGTTTGCTCTGCTGCTTGTCGCCGGCCTTCTGGGCGCTGCCGGCGGCATTGTAGTAGTGCTGGCCGTTGGGCTCGTGTTGCAGGGCCTCGCGGTGCCGGGTGAGTGCCAGGGGATAGTCGCCACGGGCGTCGGCGATGTTGGCGCCCAGTGCCCAATCGTCCGCGCTGCCTTTCTTCGCCTGCTGCCAGTAGCGCTCGGCGCCGGCATTGTCGTTGGTGAGCAGCGCGGCGCGGCTGGCGGTGAGGCGGGCATTGTCGTTGAGTTCGCTGGCGGGCAGGGCATTGAAGATGCGCAGGGCGCCGACCGGGTCGCCGGCGGCCTCCAGTGCATAGGCCAGCGGCAGCTGGCTGTCCTTGTCGCCGTGGGCGATGGCGGCCTGGTAGTAGACCACCGCTTCGCCGGGGCGCGCGGGCATGGCGCAGCGGCCCAGGGCGCGCAGGTCGCCGGGGGTGTTGGAATCCGGGCTCAGGTAGCGTTGCAGGGCATCGCAGCGCCCGGCTTCGGCCAGGCGACCGAGCAGGTAGCCGCGCGAGACCGGGTCTGCCTTGGGCAGCAGGGCTTCGATGCGGGCGACGTCCAGCGGTGTATCACTGCGCGCATGGATGCCGGCCAGGCGCTGCAGCAACGTGGGCGGCAGGTTGCCGCCGCGTCGGTCGTAGGCGCTTTCCAGCAGCTGCTTGGCGCGCTCGGTGCGCCCGGCGTTGAGCGCAAGGTAGCTGGCCTGGTCCAGCGCCTTGAGGTCGCCGGTCTGGCGGTAGCGCTGCTCCCACAGCGCGGCCGCTTCGCCGGTGCGGCCACGGGCCTGCAGCAGCTCGGCGCGCTGGCGCACGGTATCGGGTGTCTGAGGCTGGCGGGATAGCCAGGCCAGGGCCAGGTCGGTGCGCCCCTGGCGTCGCCAGGAGTCCACCAGTTGGTCGCGGCGGGCGGTGTCCCAGGGTTCGGGAAGCCGGGTGTTTTCCAGCAGGTCGGTGGCCTCCAGGCGTTGGGCCAGGACCAGCCAGGTCTTTGGATCGTCAGTGGGCTTGCACTGCTGCAGCTTCGTCAGTGCCGCTGCCTGGTCGTGACGCGACAACCATTCGGTGGTTTCCAGGCAGGGGCGGTTCTGCGCGTCGCTGAGTTGTGTAACCAGCGCTGCGTCGCTGCTGTCGCGTGCGACTTCCAGCAGCTGTGCCTGGCGCGTCGGGTCGCGGCGGTCCTGCTCGGGCAGGGTGAGCAGCCAGCGCTTGGCCACTTCGGTCTGCTCGACGGCGATGGCGCGGTCGATGATCGCCAGCCGTGCCCTGCGCGCCGAGTCGGCGTCAGGTGCCTGCTGGATCAGTTGCTCCAGCGGCTTTTCTTCCAGGCGCTGGGCGTAGGCGTTGGCCAGGCGTCGCCAGTCGTCGGCCGAAAGCTGGTGCGCGGCAGCCAGCGGTGCCAGTTGGGCGATGGTGGTGTCCCAGTCGCGCAGCTGTTCGGCCCAGTTGGCACGGGCCTCGCGCAGCACGCGGCCGTCGTTGCCGGGCGGCAGCGTGCCGAGCCAGTCCAGTGCCTTGGCCGCTCCCTGGGTCTGGCCGAGCTTGAGGCTGTAGGCTTGCCACAGGCGCACGCGCTCGTTGGCGTTACTGGTGTGAGCCAGCCACTGGTTGACCTGGGCTTCGGGCGGTGGGCCGTTTTCGATCAGGTCCAGGCGCAGCTCGGTGAGCGCCTGCGCACCGGCGTCGGTCCCGGCCAGGGCCTGGGCCTCCCTCTCGGCGTCGGCGTAGCGCTGTTGCTTGGCCAGGGACTGGATCAGCAGGGCACGCGCCTCGGTGTTGCTCGGCACGCGGTCGAGCAGGTGGCGCATAAGGCGTTCGACTTCCGCCCAGTTGTTCTTCTTCGCTTCCTTGTAGCCCTTGTCGAGAAAGGGATAGCTGCGGAAGCGCTGGAATTCGCTGAGCTGGTCGTCGGCGGCCTGCGCCAGCGGCGCGGCGATGCTCGCCAGGATGAGCCCGTAAAGCAGGGTTTGTTGCGGTTTCACACGGCCTCCCGGGCAATGCGATAGGCCTCGTGCTGTTCGCTGGCCTGTTCCTTGAGCGCTTCCTCGAGCACCTGCTGGGTGATCATGCCGCGCTTGATCAGGTGTTCGCCGAGCGAGTCCTGTTCCGGGTCGAAGTCGATGAGGGCCTGGTTGAACAGGCTGGGCGGGACCATGCCGCGTACCTGCAGCAAGGCACCGAACATCACCACGTGACCACAGAGACGCTCCATGAGGGATTCGTCGCCCTGGCGTCGCCGGAGCACCTCGACGATGGCCCGGGTTTCATCGGTCTGGTGGCGCCCGCCGTACCAGTGGCGCAGGCCGAGGGTGACACGGCCTTGTGGGGCCAGTCGGCCGCGTACCGGGCGCTTGAGCTGCCGGCTGATGGCACCGAGGGAGACCTGGCTGATCTGCTGTTCGCTGGCCAGGACCAGGGTTTCGCCCTCGACGGCCACCGGCAGCACGGCGTAGCGCAGGGCCAGCTTGCGCGGCAGGGTTTCGATCAGTTTTTCATCGAGGGTGAAGGGGTTGAGCGGCGCCCATTCCTCGCCCAGTTCCTCCGCCAGGGTTTCCACCAGTTGCGTGCTGGTGATCAGTTTGCGCAGCAGTAGCTCGCGGCCCAGCCGTCGGCGCACCGGGCTGGTCAGTGCCGATTGCAGCTGTTCTTCGCTGATCAGGCCTTTTTCCTTGAGGCGCTGGCCCAGCGGCGTGCGCTGCGGGCCGGCGAGGGCGGGAAATTCGTGGGTGGTCTTGTCCCAGGCGACGCGGCGCGAATCGCCCATCTCCATTACCTGCTTGAGCGCGCGCAGGTTGGCGAAGAAGTTGACGAAGTTGCTCCACATCATCCGCGGCGCCGACAGTAGTCCCTCGAAGATGCCGTAGAAGCGGGTGACGAACCAGAAGCGCTGGAACAGCCGGTTGAGGAGCATCAGGCCGTTGAGGAACAGCAGCACCACCAGCAATTGGCTACCTTCGAGGATCGACGGGAAGCGCCAGGCGTTGGGCGACAGGGTGGTGATCAGCCACATGGTGATCAGCACCAGGAACAGCAGGTTGACCAGGAAACTCAGCAGGTAGGCGATCAGCCCGCGGCGATCACGCCAGAGGAAGTAGTTGAGCATTCCCTTGCTGCTCCAGCCCAGGTTGCGCGTGCCCTGGAAGACGATGCCGGTGATCCACCGAGACTTCTGCCGAATGGCGTGCTGCCAGGTGCGCGGGAAGTGTTCGCGTACGCAGATGACCTGTGAGAAGCGCCGGTCCATGCCCGGCACCCAGGTGCTTTTCAGCGCCAGCTGCGGATCGGTGATGGAGTAGCGGGCGAAGATGCACTTCATGCCCTTCTGCTTGAGGCGGAAGCCGATGTCGTAGTCCTCGGTGAGACTCTGCACATCGAAGGCGATGCCGTCGCCGTCTTCCAGCAGCGCGGCGATGGCGCGGCGGCTGAAGCAGGTGCCGACACCGGCGCTGGGCACCTGGCCGGTCAGCGCTTCGCGCACCGGCACATCCTTGCCGTGGTTCTCGGCGAATTCGTCGACATAGTGGCCGGCGGTGAAGCCGCTCCATTCCGGGGCGTAGGGGTAGACCGGGATCTGGATCAGGTCCTTGGCCGGCAGCAGGTAGTTGAACAGGCGCAACTCCAGCGGCGAGATCACGTCCTCGGCGTCATGCAGGATGAAGCCGGCGAACTCGATGCGGGCATCGGCCTCGAAGCGCAGGATGGCGTCGATGATGTTGTTCAGGCAGTCGGCCTTGCTGGTGGGGCCGGGGCGCGCGCAGACCACCTTGTGCACGTTGGGGTAATGCAGGCATACCGCGTCCACGTCCGCCTGGGTCTGTGGGTCGTTGGGGTAGGTGCCGACGAAGATCTGGTAGTTCTCGTAGTCCAGCGTCGAGGCCGCCAGGCGCGCCATTTCGCCGACCACGCCGACTTCGTTCCAGGCCGGGACCATGATCGCCAGCGGCTTTTCCGGCGCGGCGAACAGGCGTTCCTCGTCGGCCCGATCGAAGCGGTTGTAGATGCGGAAGCGCCGCACCAGCACCCGGCCCCAGTACACCAGGTCGATGAACAGGTCATCCAGACCGAGCAGGAACATCAGCGCGGCCAGGATGATCGCCAGGTACTTCAGGGCATAGAGAACGTAAGTGAGGATATCGACCAGTTCGAGGCTCATTCGAACTCGCTACGCGTGCGTGATTCACCGAACCAGGACAGCAGCCGGGCGACGATCTTCTCGCTGGCGTGGCCGTCGCCGTAAGGGCTGAACACCCGGCTCATCTGTTCATAGACGTCGTCGTCGCGCAGCAGGTGGCTGGCTTCGCTGACGATGCGGCCGGTGTTGGTCCCCACCAGCACCACGGTGCCACCCTCCAGCACGGCAGGGCGCTCGGTGACGCGGCGCAGCACCAGCAGCGGTTTGCCCAGGGCCGGGGCTTCTTCCTGGATGCCGCCCGAGTCGGTGAGGATGATGTAGGCGCGGTCCATCAGCCAGACGAAGTGCTGGTAGTCCTGCGGGGCGATCAGGTGGATGTTCGGCTTGTCCGAGAGCAGGCCGTAGACGGCGTTCTGCACCTGCGGGTTGAGGTGCACCGGGTAGACGAAGTCCACGTCGGGGAAGCGCTGGCCGAGCTCGGCCAGGGCCAGGCAGATGCGCTCGAAGCCCTTGCCGAAGTTTTCCCGACGGTGGCCGGTGATCAAGACCAGACGACGGTCGCCGGTGAACTTGGCCAGGGGCGAATCGGCGGCGGGCTTCCAATCGGTCTCGTGCAGGTGCTCGCGCATCCACAGCAGGGCGTCGATCACCGTGTTGCCGGTGACCTCGATCTGGTCGATGTTCACCCCTTCGCGCAGCAGGTTGTCGCGCGCGGCCTTGGTCGGCGGGAAGTGCAGGTCGGCGATCACCGCGGTGAGGCGGCGGTTGGCCTCTTCCGGCCACGGCTGGTGGATATTGCCGGTGCGCAGCCCTGCCTCGACGTGGCCCACCGGGATCTGCCGGTGAAAGGCGGTGAGGGCGGCGATGAAGCTGGTGGTGGTATCGCCGTGGACCAGCACGATGTCGGGGCGATGACGGTCATAGCTGTCATCCAGTTTGCCCATCATCTGCAGGGACAGGCTGTTCAGTGTCTGGCCCTGGGTCATGACGTCGAGGTCTTCGTCGACCTCCAGTTCGAAGGAGTTCAGCACTTGCTGTAGCATTTCGCGATGCTGGCCGGTGGAGCAGATGCGCAGTTCGATTTCCGGGGTACGGCGAAGGACGCGGGCGAGCGGGGCCATCTTGATGGCTTCCGGACGGGTGCCGAAAACCATGGTGACTTTGTACTTCATCAATTGCTCCTTGGGCGCACCCTTGTGAGGCCGCCTTCGGGTTCCAGGTGGGATTTTTCCAAGGGCAATGAAAGTCGCTCAACTCCGGGCTGTCCAGCGCCAACTGGTGATGCCAGTGATACAGGTCAGGTACATTGACCTTTTAAGGGCTTTTGTCGCTCGGCTGAAGGCCGCGTCGCCAGTGGGCTGGCGCCGGTTTGCCGGCAGCGTTGAGAAAAACTGTTGATGAATTTTTCGAAGAGGTGGGTCGCCGATGCTCAGCGCTGAACTGAAGGCGTTTCACCGCGTTGCCAAGCTGGGCAGCATCACCCAGGCGGCGAAAAAGCTCGGCCTCAGCCAGCCAACGGTGACTACCCAGATCCGCCACCTGGAAAGCCAGTACGCGGTGGAGCTGTTCTATCGCGGCGGCCGGCGCCTGACCCTGAGCGACGAGGGCGCGCGCCTGCTGCCGATGGTCGAGGCGCTGCTGCAGCAGGAAGCCGACATCGAGTTCTACCTGCGCAACTGCGGGCAGATGCAGGGCGCCCTGCGTATCGGCGCCACCTCTCCTTATTATGTGCTCGGGCTGATAAAGGACTTCCGCGAGCGCTTCCCGCAGATAGAAGTGTCGGTGGAGATCGGTAACTCCCAGCAGGTGCTCGAATCGCTCATCGAATGCCGGGTCGACCTGGCCGCCTCTTCGCAACAGGTGGATGATGCGCGCCTGACCCGCGTGGTGCTGGGCAGCGATCCGCTGGTGCTGGCTGTGCACCGCAGCCATCCGCTGGCGGCCATGCAGTCGGTGAACCTCGGCGAACTGCGCCAGCATTGCCTGCTGATGCGCGAGGCGGGTTCGACCACTCGCCAACTGACCGAGGCAATGTTGCAGCAGGCCGGAGTGGTACCCGCCTCGGTGCTGGAAATCGGCAGCCGTGAATCGATTCGCGAGGCGGTGATCCGCAACCTGGGCGTGAGCATCATTGCCCGCCAGGAAGTACCGGATAACCCCCAGCTGTGTGTACTGGAGATCAAGGGCGCGAGCCTGATCGACGAGTACCTGTATTGCCTGAAGGATCGGCGGCAGGCACGGTTGCCGAGCGCGTTCCTGGCGTTGGCGCAAGCGTAGGAACCTTTCGCTGGAGTGAGCCGGCTTGTTGCCGCGGGATGCGTCGAGCGGCAACGGCGGGAGGCGGGCGGCAAGGAAATCGGTTGCCGCTTTGCCGCCTTTTGCCGCTCCTTGCCGCCCTTGCTGGCTACTCAAGCCATTGAATATCAAGGAAATAGACGTTTGGCACGCACCTTGCTGAAGTGTTGGCAAGCCCACACCGGCAAACAGGTTCGCGACCATGAGCATCAGCTTCGACAAAGCCCTCGGCATCCACCAGCAAGCACTGAGCTTCCGCTCCCAGCGCGCTGAAGTGCTGGCCAACAACCTGGCCAACGCCGACACGCCCAACTACAAGGCGCGTGACCTGGACTTCGCCTCGGTGCTCGCGGCGCAGTCCGACAAGCTGAAGAACGGCACCTTCAGCACCGCCCTGACCAACGCTCGTCACATCGAGGCAGATGGCCTGGCCATGGGTGACGAATCGCTGAAGTACCGCATTCCGAACCAGCCCTCGATCGACCAGAACACCGTGGATGCGCAGATCGAGCAGGCCAACTATGCGGAGAACTCCGTGCAGTTCCAGGCCTCCTTCACCTTCCTCAACAGCAAGTTCAAAGGGCTGATGAACGCCCTGCGCGGAGAGTAATCATGTCCCTCGCCAGTGTCTTCAACATCGCCGGTACCGGCATGAGTGCCCAGACTACCCGTCTGAACACCACCGCTTCGAACCTTGCCAACGCCGAGAGCGTGTCCTCGAGCATCGACCAGACCTACCGTGCCCGCCATCCGGTGTTCTCGGCGATGCTCAACCAGGCGCAGGGCGGCAGCGACCAGGGTTCGCTGTTCGGCGAGACCGACCAGGCGGGTTCGGGCGTGCAGGTGCTGGGCGTGGTCGAGGACCAGAGCCCGCTGGTGCCGCGCTACGAGCCGAACCACCCGGCTGCCGACAAGGACGGTTACGTCTACTACCCGAATGTGAACGTGGTGCAGGAAATGGCCGACATGATCTCCGCCAGCCGTTCCTTCCAGAGCAACGCGGAAATGATGAATACCGCCAAGCAGATGATGCAGAAGGTCCTGACCCTGGGTCAGTAAGCGCAGAGGACGCCCCATGAGCATCAATACCGACAACAGCACGAGCTCGATCCTGTCTTCGCTGAACGCAGGCTCCAAGAACTCGTCGTCCACCACCGAGACCGGCACCAGTGCGCTGGGCAAGGACTCGTTCCTGCAACTGCTGGTCACCCAGCTGAACAACCAGAACCCGCTGGACCCGCAGGACAACACCGAGTTCGTCTCCCAGCTGGCGCAGTTCAGCAGCCTGGAGAGCATGCAGAACCTCGACACCACCCTGGGGACCTTCTACTCCTCGTTCCAGTCCTCGCAGGCCCTGCAGGCCTCGTCGCTGGTCGGCCGCTCGGTGATCGTCAATTCCAGCAAGGTGCAGGTCGACGACCCGTCCGCTGGCGTCAAGGGTTCGCTGGTGATGCCGTCCAAAGGCGATGGCGTGACGCTGAAAATCTATGACGACTCCGGTGATCTGGTGCGTACCGTCGACATGGGCAGCCAGAAGGCCGGCAACATCGACTTCACCTGGGATGGCAAGGACGACGGTGGCGAGCTGGTGGGTGCCGGTACCTACACCGTCAAGGCCACCGCGACCCTGGACGGCACCAGCACCGCCCTGACCACTTACCTGCCGGCCACGGTCAACAGCGTCACGCTGGGCCAGAACGGTGGGGAAATGACCCTGAACCTGGCGGGCATCGGCGCCGTTTCCGCCTCCAGCATTCAGACCATCGGAAAATAACGCCGCGTTTCGGCACAGGAGCAACACATGTCTTTCAACACCGCCCTGAGTGGACTCAACGCCGCGTCGATGGACCTGAACGTCACCGGCAACAACATCGCCAACGTCGGCACCACCGGCTTCAAGTCGTCGCGTACCGAGTTCGCCGACCTCTATGCCTCCTCGATGCTCGGCACCGGCCGCATCGCCGTGGGTAACGGGGTGGTCACCCAGTCCGTCTCGCAGCAGTTCACCCAGGGCAACCTGAGCACCACCGGGCGCAGCCTGGACCTGGCGGTGAGCGGCAACGGCTTCTTCATGACCAGCGACAACGGCAGCCGCGTCTATACCCGCAACGGTACCTTCAACACCGACGCCAGCGGTTATATCGTCGATGGCTCGGGCAACCGCCTGCAGGGCTACGGCGTCAACGCCAACGGCAACATCGTCAATGGCGTGATCACCGACCTGAAGGTCGATACCGCCAACCAGCCGCCGAGCCCGACTTCGAAGATCACCTCGACCCTGAGCCTGAACTCCAACGCCACCACGCCCAAGACCACGCCGTTCGATGCCACCGACTCGGACAGCTACAACTGGTCGACCTCCGTGGACATCTACGACTCCCAGGGCAACTCGCACACCATGACGAACTACTTCGTCAAGGACGCCGCCAACAACTGGAGCATGTACACCCTGGTCGACGGCCGTAACCCGCAGACGCCGACCAGCACTACGCCGCTGAGCAGCGACATCACCTTCAATAGCGCCGGCCAACTGACGGGCATCACCTCCACCGGCATGACCGTCAACGCCGACAAGACCATGACCCTGACGGGCTGGACGCCGGCAGCTGTCACCGACTCCACCACCAGCCCGGTGACCTGGGGCGCCAACGGTGCGGCGGGGGCGACCGGCGGCATCAGCATCGACCTGACCAAGACCACCCAGACCAACGGCTCCTTCGCCGTGACCGCGGTGACCCAGGACGGCTACGCCACCGGCCAGATGTCCGGCCTGTCGTTCGCCGAGGACGGCCAGATGTACGCCACCTACACCAACGGCCAGTCCAAGGTGATCGGCCAGGTGATTCTGGCCAACTTTGCCAACACTCAGGGTCTGACCCCGGTCGGCAATACCGGCTGGAAGCAGTCGCTGGCCTCGGGCGAGGCAGTGATCGGCACGCCGACCTCCGGCACCCTCGGCTCGGTGGGCTCGGGCACGCTGGAGGAATCCAACGTCGACCTGACGGCGCAGCTGGTGAACCTGATCGTCGCCCAGCGCAACTACCAGGCGAACGCCAAGACCGTACAGACCGAGAGCACCATTTCCGACACCATCATCAACCTGCGTTGATGAGGTCTGCCGGCAACAACGCTCTCCGTCGGCAAATCGTCCTTTGCCGCAGGCGGCAGTCCTTCGCCGCCTGACGCTCATCGAGGCTCCTTCGGGAGCCTTTGTTTTTTGATAAATCCTTCTCTGTCAGCGTCTTGCACTTTTTTTCAGCGTTCTGGCACAACCCTTGCTGAAGTCCCTCCAGCACCGCCGGGAATCCGACCCGGCACTGGAGGAATGCCTTGGACAGAATGCTGTATGTCGCCATGAGCGGAGCGAGCCAGAACACCCTGGCTATGCAGGCTCACGCCAACAACCTGGCGAACATTTCCACGAGCGGTTTTCGTCGCGACTTCGAACAGGCGCGCGCGATGCCGGTCTTCGGTGACAGCTTTCCGGCGCGCGTCTACGCCATGAGCGAGCGCCCGGCCACCGACTTCACCGCCGGCGCCCTGCAGGAAACCGGTCGTGACCTCGATGTCGCCGCCAAGGGCGACGCTTGGATCGCCGTGCAGGCGCCCGACGGCGGCGAAGCCTACGTGCGCACGGGCAGCCTGGAAATCGACGCCCTCGGCCAGCTGCGCACCGGCAATGGCATGCCAGTGATCGGCAATGGCGGGCCGATTGCCGTGCCGCCGGAAGAGAAGATCGAGATAGGCGACGACGGCACCATCACCGTCCGCGGTCTGGGCAACCAGCCCAATGCGCTGGCCACCGTCGACCGCATCAAGCTGGTCACTCCTGATCCCAAGCAGTTGGAGAAGGGCGCCGATGGCCTTATCCGCCTGAAGGCCGGGCAGCCCGCGCCGCAGGCCGATGCCAACGCCAGCCTGCAGTCCGGCGTGCTGGAAGCCAGCAACGTCAACGCCGTCGAAGAGATGACCTCGATCCTGGCGCTGTCCCGCCAGTTCGAGCTGCACGTGAAGATGATGCGCACCGCCGAGGATGACTCCCAGGCCATGGCGCGTGTTCTGCAATTCAGCTGATAACACCTGATTACCCGTTCGAGGCGCCATGAATCCGGCGCCCGAGGAGAGAAAACATGCTTCCGGCACTTTGGGTCAGCAAGACCGGTCTGTCCGCCCAGGACATGAACCTGACGACCATCTCGAACAACCTGGCGAACGTGTCCACCACGGGCTTCAAGCGTGACCGCGCGGAGTTCCAGGACCTGCTCTACCAGATCAAGCGGCAGCCCGGCGCCAACACTACCCAGGACAACCAGCTGCCCTCGGGCCTGCAACTGGGTACCGGTGTGCGCATCGTCGGCACCCAGAAGAACTTCACCGCCGGCAGCCTGCAGACCACCGACAACCCGCTGGACATGGCCATCAACGGCCGTGGCTTCCTGCAGGTGCTGACCCCGGACGGCACCGTCGCGTACACCCGTGACGGCAGCTTCCACCTGAACTCCGACGGGCAGATCGTCACCTCCAACGGCAACGCCCTGGAGCCGGCCATTGTCGTCCCGGCGGAAACCCAGACCTTCACCGTCGGCAACGACGGCACCGTCTCGGTCACCGTCGCCGGCAACGCCACGCCGCAGATCATCGGCAATATCCAGACCGCCGACTTCATCAACCCGGCGGGCCTGCAGGCCACCGGCAACAACCTGTTCCTGGAGACCGCCGCCAGCGGCGCGCCGCAGGTTGGCACTCCCGGCCTGAACGGCCTGGGCACCGTGCTGCAGAACACCCTGGAGAACTCCAACGTCAGCGTGGTGGAGGAGATGGTGAACATGATCACCACCCAGCGCGCCTACGAGATGAACTCCAAGGTGATCTCCACCGCGGACCAGATGCTCTCGTTCGTGACGCAAAACCTGTAAGTCCTGATCCCGTAGTCGCTCTCCCCGAGAGGTAGCTGTAGATGAACCGTTCCCACCTCCTTCCGCTGCTGGCCATCGCCGCGTTGGCAGGGTGCGTGAGCCCGCCGCCCAAGCCGGACGACCCCTATTACGCGCCGGTGCTGCCGCGCACGCCCGCGCCGGCTGCGCAGAACAACGGGTCGATCTACCAGGCCGGGTTCGAGAACAACCTCTACGGCGACCGCAAGGCCTTCCGCGTGGGTGACATCATCACCATCACCCTCAACGAGAAGACCCAGGCGAGCAAGAAGGCCAGTTCGGACATCTCCAAGGACAGCAAGAACAAGCTCGGCCTGACTTCGATGTTCGGCAGCAGCCTGACCACCAACAACCCGGTGGGCAGCGGTGACCTGAGCCTCTCCGCCGAGTATTCGGGCAACCGCGAGAGCAAGGGCGACAGCCAGGCCGGGCAGAGCAACAGCCTGACCGGCTCGATCACCGTTACCGTCGCCGACGTCATGCCCAACGGCATCATCGCCGTGCGCGGCGAAAAGTGGATGACCCTGAACACCGGCAACGAGCTGGTGCGCATCGCCGGCCTGGTCCGCGCCGACGACATCGCCACCGACAACACCGTACCGTCCACCCGCGTGGCCGACGCGCGCATCACCTACTCGGGCACCGGTGCGTTCGCCGATGCGAGCCAGCCGGGCTGGTTCGATCGCTTCTTCCTCAGCCCGCTGTTCCCGTTCTGAGGATGATGAGCATGGCCTTCTCTGGAAAAACGCTGGTGGCGATTGCGGGCCGAGTCCGCTCCTACGTTCTGGTGGCGTTCTGTGCGTTGCTGGCGGTGCCGATGGCACAGGCCGAACGGCTGAAAGACATCGCCACCATCCAGGGCGTGCGCAACAACCAGCTGATCGGCTACGGCCTGGTCGTCGGCCTCAATGGCACGGGCGACCAGACCACCCAGACGCCCTTCACCCTGCAGACCTTCAACAACATGCTGGCGCAGTTCGGCATCAAGGTCCCGGCCGGTTCGGGCAACGTGCAGTTGAAGAACGTCGCGGCGGTGTCCATCCATGCCGACTTGCCGCCGTTCGCCAAGCCGGGCCAGGCCATCGACGTCACCGTCTCCTCCATCGGCAACGCCAAGAGCCTGCGTGGCGGCAGCCTGCTGATGACCCAGCTCAAGGGTATCGACGGCCAGACCTACGCGATCGCCCAGGGCAACCTCGTGGTCGGTGGCTTCGATGCCGAGGGCCGCGATGGCTCCAAGATCACCGTCAACGTGCCGTCGGCCGGCCGCATCCCGGCGGGCGCCACGGTTGAACGTGCCGTGCCGAGCGGCTTCGACCAGGGCAACAGCCTGACCCTGAACCTCAACCGCCCGGACTTCACCACCGCCAAGCACATCGTCGACCGCATCAACGAACTGCTCGGCCCGGGCGTCGCCCAGGCAGTGGACGGCGGCTCGGTGCGCGTGAGCGCGCCGCTGGATCCGAACCAGCGCGTGGACTACATGTCGGTGCTGGAAAACCTCGACGTGCAGGCCGGCGAAGCGGTGGCCAAGGTCATCATCAACTCGCGGACCGGCACCATCGTGATCGGCCAGAACGTGCGCGTGTCGCCGGCTGCCGTGACCCACGGCAGCCTGACCGTGACCATCACCGAAGACCCCATCGTCAGCCAGCCCGGCCCGTTCTCCAACGGCCAGACCGCCGTGGTCCCGCGTTCGCGGGTGAACGCCGACCAGGAAGCCAAGCCGATGTTCAAGTTCGGCCCGGGCACCACGCTGGATGAAATCGTCCGCGCCGTTAACCAGGTGGGCGCCGCGCCCAGCGACCTGATGGCGATCCTCGAAGCCCTGAAACAGGCCGGCGCACTGCAAGCCGACCTGATCGTGATCTGAGGACGCCGACGTGGACGCCAGACTGCTTTCCTCCCGCACTTCCAGCACCGACAGCGGGTCCTACACCGACCTCAATCGCCTGTCGGCGATGAAGACCGGTTCGGCCCGCGACAGCGCCGGCAACATCCGCAAGGTCGCTCAGGAATTCGAATCGCTGTTCATGAACGAGATGCTCAAGTCCATGCGCTCGGCCAACGAAGTGTTCGCCAAGGACAACCCGATGAACAGCGAGGCCTCCAAGCAGTACCAGGACATGTACGACCACCAGCTGTCGGTGTCGCTGGCCACCCAGGGCCATGGCATCGGCCTGGCCGACGTGCTGGTCAAGCAGATGGAAAAGATGCGGGGCGTGCGCCACACCGGCAACAACCCGTTCGCCCAGGCAGGCGCCCAGGCCGCTGCCGACGCGACGCCGAGCGCGACGGCCACCGCAGCCGCCTCCGACCGCCAGAAAGCCCGCAGCCTGTGGTCGTCCAACGGCAAGGAGCTGCCCCAGCCCGAAGCCGGCCGCGATGATCGCCAGGCCCTGAATTCGCGTCGCCTGGCCCTGCCGGGCAAGCTCGCCCAGCGCATCGCCGCCGGTATCGTGCCGGGCGCCGACAGCGGCAACGCCGTGGCTTCCAGCGCCGGCCAGCCGGCGCAGCTGGCCAGCAACGACTGGCGTGGCAACCGCGCCTACACGCAGCAGATCGACACCCGCGTGCCGGTCGCAGACGTCGACACCTCGGCCATCTCCACCAAGCCGGGCAAGTCGATGTTCGCCTCCGCCGACGACTTCATCAGCACCATGCTGCCCATGGCCGAGCGCGCCGCCAAGCGCATTGGCGTCGACCCGCGCTACCTGGTGGCCCAGGCCGCGCTGGAAACCGGCTGGGGCAAGAAGATGATCGCCCAGCGCGACGGCAGCAGCAGCCACAACCTGTTCGGCATCAAGAGCGGCTCCAGCTGGAAGGGCGATTCCGCCCGCGCCACCACGACCGAATTCGAGAACGGCAAGCAGGTCCGGGAGGTGGCGTCGTTCCGCGCCTACAACTCCTTCGAGCAGAGCTTCCAGGATTACGTGAGCTTCCTGCAGAACAACGACCGCTACCAGGGCGCGCTGGATTCCGCCGCGCGCCCGGATCAATTCATGAAGGAGTTGCAACGCGCCGGCTACGCCACCGACCCGCAGTACGCACGGAAGGTGAACCAGATCGCCAAGCAGATGCAGGTCTACCAGACCGTGGCGATGGCCGACGCCCCGACCCGCGCCCTTTGATGCCCACCTCAAGGGAACGCTCTAAGGAAAGCCCATGAGCCTACTATCCATCGGACTGTCCGGACTCAATGCCTCGCAAGCGGCACTGAGCACCACCGGCAACAACATCACCAACGTCAACACGGCCGGCTACACCCGCCAGTCGACGTCGCAGGTGACCTCTGCCGAGCAGTTCGCCGGGCAGTACTACGTCGGCACCGGCACCACGGTGCAGGACGTGCGCAGGATGTACAGCGAGTTCCTGGCCAACCAGTTGCGCGGCGCCACCTCGGTGGACAGCGATGCGCAGACCTACCTGTCCCAGGTCAACCAGATCGACTCGCTGCTGTCCGACAGCACCACCGGCCTGTCCAAGGTCATGCAGAATTTCTTCGCCTCGCTGCAGACCGCCTCGGCCACGCCGACCGACGCCGCCTCGCGCCAGCTGGTGTTGACCCAGGCCAACAACCTGGCGCAGCGCTTCAATTCGATTTCCACCCAGCTGGGCACCCAGAACAGCTACGTCAACACCCAGATGGACAGCCTGGCCGGGCAGGTCACCGACCTGGCCAAGACCATCGCCCAGTACAACCAGGCGATCATTGCCGCCGAGGCCGGCGGCGCCAGCGCCAACGACCTGCAGGACAAGCGCGACCAGGCGGTGCTGCAGCTCTCGGGCATGATCGGCGTCAGCGTGGTCAAGCAGGGCAGCAGCCTCAACCTTTACCTGGGCTCCGGGCAGCCGCTGGTGGTGGGCGCCAATTCCTCCACCCTGACTGCCGGGCCGAGCGCCAACAACCCGTCGCAGTTCAGCCTGAGCCTGAGCTCCGGCAGCTCGACCATGGACGTCACCTCGGTGGTCACCGGCGGCCAGATGGGCGGCCTGCTGCGCTACCGCAGCGATGTGCTCGACACGACCCAGAACGAACTCGGGCGCATGGCCATCGTCCTCGCCGACACCTTCAACAGCCAGCTGGCCCAGGGCCTGGACCTGAACGGCAATTTCGGCGCGCAGCTGTTCAAGGACATCAACGATGCCAGCGTGATCGGCAACCGTAGCCTGGCCAACACCCATAACACCGGTACCGGCAACCTCAACGTCAACATCACCGACAGCGGCGCGCTGACCACCAGTGACTACGAGGTGACCTTCACCTCTGCCACCGGCTACACCATCAAGCGTTCCTCCGATGGCACGGTGCTGGGCAGCGGTGACCTGACCGACAACCCGCCGAAGGAATTCGACGGCTTCAGCATCAGCCAGCAGAGCGTCGGCACGGTGCAGGCTGGCGACCGCTTCACCGTGATCCCGACCCGCACCGCCGCAGCGGGCATCTCGGTCACCATGACCGACTCCAACCGCCTGGCCTTCGCCTCGGCGGTGACCGCCAGCACCACCACCGGCAACATCGGTAGCGGCACCATCAGCGGCACCAGCCTGACCTCGCAGCTGGACTCGACCAACAGCGCGGCCATGTCGGCGGCAATCAAGGCTGGCCTGCCGGTCAAGCTGGTGTTCGACGCCGCCAGCGGCGGCACCCAGGGCTATACCATCTACGACTCGGCCGGCAATCCGCTGGGCACCGGCAACATCGTGCCGGGGCAGAGTAACGACCTCAGCATTACCGTGCCGGGCACGCCGTCGTTCACCTTCGAGACCACCATCGCCGGCTATCCGGGGCAGGGCGACAGCTTCTCCGTGGCCTTCAACAGCGACGGCGACGCCGACAACACCAACGCGCAGAAGCTGATCGACCTGCAGAGTGCCAAGACCGTTGGCAGCGGCACCGGCAGTGGTAGCGGCATGAGCCTGACCGGCGCATACAGCAGCCTGACGGAGACCGTCGGCGCCACCGCCAACCAGGCCAAGCTCGACGCCACCGCCACCGAGGCGGTGCTGACCCAGGCACAAGGCACGCGCGATTCGCTGTCGGCGGTGAACCTCGATGAGGAAGCGGCCAACCTGGTCAAGTTCCAGCAGTACTACACGGCCTCCGCGCAGGTCATCAAGACCGCGCAGACGCTCTTCGACACTTTGATCAACAACATCTGAGGAGGCCGAAATGGTAGTGCGAATTTCCACCCCGCAGATCTTCAACTCCAACATCGACAACTACAACCGCGGCTACGCGACCCTGTCCAAGCTGCAGGAGCAGATCTCCAGCGGCACGCGCATCCAGACGCCCGCCGACGACCCCGTCGGCGCCGCGCGTCTGCTGCAACTGGAACAGCAGCAGGCGCTGCTGACCCAGTACAGCGGCAACATGACCAGCGCGACCAACAGCCTGAACCAGGAACAGAGCGTCCTCGACTCCATCACCACTGCCTTGCAGCGCGCCCGTGAACTGACGCTGCGCGCCGGCGACGGCTCGATGACCGACGAAGACCGCGGCGCCATCAGCGATGAACTGGGCGCCATCCAGAACCAGCTGCTGACCCTGATGAACAGCAAGGACGCCGGCGGCAATTACCTGTTCTCCGGCAGCAAGAGCACCGTGCAGCCCTTCGTGCAGAATGCCGACGGCAGCTTCAGCTACCAGGGCGACCAGAGCACGCTCAAGCTGCAGATCTCCGACAGCCTGCAGATGTCGACCAACGACAATGGCTGGAGCATCTTCGAGATGGCCGCCAATGCCAGTCGCACCATCAGCTCGGTGACCAGCAACCCGAACACCGACGGCACCCAGCGCGTGTTCCTCTCCCAGGGCACCGTCACCAGTGACAGCCAGTACAACGCCAGCTTCCGTGACGGCGCGCCGTACACCCTGAAAGTGCTCAGCGGCACGCAGTACCAGATCCTCGACAAGAATGGCAACGACGTCACCAGCGAGGCCACTACCAACGGTACCTACGACGCCACGTCCACCGACAGCAACGCCATTAACTTCCGCGGCTCGCAGTTCCAGCTGGACGTCTCGTTGCAGAAGACCGACGACGCCACCGCCATGGACAGCCTGGTCGGCGGCTACAGCTTCAGCTTCGGCACCGCGTCGGACAGCCTGTCGATCAAGCGCAACGCCACCAACACTTCGACCGCGCAGATCACCTCGGCCACGGTGAGCAACAACACCGCTTATACCACGCAATTCCCCAACAGCGGTGTGCAGCTCAAATTCACCAGCGCCACCGCCTACGAGGTCTACGCGCTGCCCACCAGCCAGGGCGCCACGCCGCTGTCCACCGGCACGCTGGGCGCGACCTTCCCGCAGACGGTGACCGTCGCCGGCGTGGACATGAGCATCAGCGCGGCCCCCGCAGCCGGAGACCAGTTCAGCGTCACCGCCAGCTCGCCGGAGCGGCAGAACATCCTCAACACCATCGGCGACCTGCGCAAGGCGCTGGATACCTCGACGGCCGGCGACCCGCAGGCGCAGCTGAACATCCGCAACATGGTGGCCACTGCACTCACCAATCTGGACAAGGCGAGCGACCAGGTGCTCGCGACCCAGTCGTCGATCGGCGCACGGCTCAACACCATCGACGTGCTGACCCAGGAAAACCAGAGCCTGGCCCTGACCAATACCACGACCCAATCCTCGATCCGCGACACCGACATGGCCGCGGCGACGTCGCAACTGGTGTTGCAGCAGACCATGCTCGAAGCGGCCCAGGCCGCGTTTGCGCGGATCAGCCAGCTCAGCCTGTTCAACAAACTCTGATTCATCCGGCCCGCCGGTAAAGGCGGGCACTCACTTCGGAAGACACGCACATGGGCGATATCGACTTCAGTTCCAAGGGCCGCCAGTTGATCGAGATGTACGGGCAGATGGCCCGCGAAGGCTACGACCGCAGCGATGCGCAGCACGTCGAGGTGGCTTTCAGCGACTTCGAGTTGCGCCCATTCCGCCCGCAGATCCGCGAGATTCTGCAGGGGCACCGCATCCGCAATGTTCTGGACTACGGCTGCGGCGGTTCGGACTGGACCATGCCCGGCTTCGACGACAATGGCCAGTCGGCGGTGCAGTACTTCAACCTAGAGGCCGCCTACCGCTATGAGCCGGCGCGCGGCATCGACGAGCGCCGGAAAGTCGACTGCGTGGTGTCCTTCGACGTGCTCGAGCACATCTTCGTCGCCGACGTGCCGAAGGTCCTGCGCGACATCTACTCCTGTGCCGACCGCCTGGTGATCCTCAACGTTGCCTGCTACCCAGCGGCGGCGCTGTTGCCCAATGGCGAGAACGCCCATATCACTGTGCGCCAGCCGCTGTGGTGGAAGGGCATGGTCGATTGCATCACGCCTGAATTCCCCAACGTGACCACCTGCCTGATCTGCTCCACCGCCTGGCGCCAGGCCACCGGTTTCCCGCAATGGAGCGGCAACGGCTGGCAGGCCAGCGAGACGTTCGTCATCGCCAACTGATGGGCTACTGATCGACAAGAGAAAGCCTCCCTTGCGGAGGCTTTTTCATATCAGTGTGAGCGGCTCCGGCAGGAGAGATGGGACGCCTGGCCCTTATCCGCGAAATCCTTCGCGGAGGATTGCTGATCCTTCGGCAGACCCGAGCTCGCCGCATTCCCTCCGGTAGGAGCAAGCCCAAAGGCCAAAGAAAAAGCCCGGCAAACGCCGGGCTTTTTTTATTGCAGCGATGAGTCAGTCCAGTCGCTTGAACACGCAGAAGCCACGGTGGTGGACCTTGTCGTCCAACAGTTGGCCCTGGTACAGCAGGAAGAAGCCCTGCTCGTAGAAGTGCCGCACGTTGGCGAAGAACTTGGTGTCGTTCATCTTCAGGTCGTTGCTCTCGATGACCACGATGCCGCCGGGCTTGAGCAGGTTTTTCAGGTCGGCAACATAGTCGGGCATCGGCTTGCCGATCCACACGTGCACGGCGAAGGAGAAGATCACGTCGAACAGCTCCGGTTCGCTGGCGCGCAGGTCTTCATAGGTGCAGGTGCGGAATTCGCAGTTCTTCACCCCATGGTATTGCGCCAGACGTTCGGCGATACGGATCAGCGAGTCGTTGTTGTCAAAGCCCAGGTAGCTGCCGACTTTCTGTGCCACCTCGATACCGAAGCAGCCGATGTTGCAGCCGATGTCCAGCACACGGTCGGTGGGCGAGAGCCATTTTTCCAGCGCATAGCGCTCCATGCGGAACAGCGTCGGACGGGCACCGGGCAGGTCCCAGCCTTCGTGGCCCTGGTACAGCTCCTTGTTGGCGCCGAATACCTGGGACTGCGAGAAGAAGTTCTCGTGCACGTCCAGCTTGCAGTCGCGCCATTGGCTGTCTTCCGGCGCGGCGTCGGGGCTGCGCAGGTAGCAGAGCACGTCGTTGCCATCCACCAGGTTGAGCTGTTCGCGCAGGTTGTGCTCGGCCCAGACTTCCAGCACATCCGGCGAGGAAGGCACGGCGGCGCGGCGGATCAGCACCGGCGCATGGCGGCCTTCGAACTGCAGGAAGCCTTGGTAGTAGAAATAGCCCATGCGGATATAGGGCACGTGCTCGTACGGCGCGGGGTAAACGATACCGTTGCCGGACTCGAAGAACAGCGGGGCGATCTTCTGCACCAGGTCCTTCGGATCGAACAGCGCCTGCAGGTTCAGGGTACCGGCCTCTATGCGCTGCCAGCCGGTGACCGCCAGTAGATCGTCGCGCTGGCTCGAGTTGTTCTCCATGATCGCCTTGGCGCCGGGCGGGCCACCGGCAGTGGCCGCATGACTGGAGCGGGCGAAAACCCGCGCCTTGCCGAAGAAGCTGCTGGCCTCGGCCTGGCGCATGCCCTGGAGCATCTCCAACTGCGCCAGCAGGTCGGCGGTGTCGGCACGCTTCTCGTAGGTGGAGAGGCTGGCCAGCCAGTGGTAGGCCTCTTCCAGGTGACCCTGGAATAACGCCAGGGTGGCCAGGGTGTTGCGCGCTTCGAAGTCTTCCGCGTCCAGCTGCACGGCCAGGTGCAGATAGGGGTGGGCTTCGTCGTAGCGATGCAGGCGAACCAGCAGGCGGCCGAGCAGGCTGTTCACCGCGGCGTTGTCCGGCACGTTCTGCTGGACGTGCAGCAGATGCTCGAATGCCTCCTCGTTGTTCTGGTCAAGCTCACCCAGGGCGATAGCCAGGCTCAGGCGCACCGGCAGGTCGGCTGGGTAGTCGTCGTGCAGCCCGCGGAAAGCCGCGACGGCAGCTTCCCGCTGACCGCTGCGTTGCAGTTGCTGGGCCTGGGCAATGCGGGCTTCAAGAGTTTGGGACACTGGGTTTCTCCTCCAAGCGGAGTCGCTGGCAATCAGGGTTGGCATCCGCCGCTTGGGCGGGCCGGTGGATAGTTCGTCGGGCTGACGGCGCTCAGATCACGCCGCTGACCCGCATGCTTTGCACCGCCTGGTCCAGGGCATTGCCCCAACGGCCCAGCTCGCGGTTGCGGATCAGGTGCACGGACGGATACCAGTAGCTGGTCGCGTCCTCGATACCCCAGCGCCAGTTCGGGTTGAGCTGGAGCAGGACGAAGGTCGGCACGCCGAGGGCGCCGGCCAGGTGAACGGTGGTGTTGTCGATGCTCAGCACGGCGTCCAGGGCGCAGATCTGGGCGGCCTGGGCGTCCATGTCCTTGAGCGGGTCGATGCTCTCGTCATCGTGGATGTACAGCCCCAGGCGCTCGACCTCTTCGCGTTCCTCGACGGTCTTGCCGTACTGCAGGTTGATGAACTGCACGTGTTCGAGCTTGCCCAGCTCCGCCAGCTCTTCCATGGCGATGCGGCGGCTCTGCATGTCGTTGGCGGAGTCGATGCCGCCGCGCCACGACAGACCCACCAGGCGCTTGCCGGGAAACAGCTGCTGGTACTCGGCTCGCTTGGCCTGGCTCTGTTGCGGGCTGGCCTTGAGGAAGGCGCGCGGCTGATTGACGAAAGAGGCGAGGGTAGGGCGCAGGAACTCGCCCAGGCTGCCCATGGGAATCTGGTAGTCGCTGCGCGGCCAGTTCTGCCGGTGCATCATGCGCTGGCCGTTGTGTACCTGGCCGCTGCTCTCGCGCTGGATCACGCTCAACCCAGGCATGCTTCGGTACAGCAACGGGTAGAGGCGATCATAGGTTTCGAAATGCAGCTGTCCGCCGAGCTTGAGCAGGTCCGGCAGCAGGCTGGCGAACATGATGTGGTCGCCGATGCCCTGCTCAGCCCAGACCAGCAAAGTCTTGCCCTCCAGCGGCTCGCCCCGCCAGCGCGGTGTGTTGAACTCCTGCTGGTGTTCCTTGAGCGAGGTCTTCCAGCGCCACTCGTAGTTCGGCCAGGCCAGCTCGAACTGCAGCAGGCGCAGTTGCAGTAGGGACAGGTTGTTATGGGTGCCTGCGTGTTGCGGCAGCTTTTCCAGCACTTTCATATAGAGGCGATGCGCCTCCCGGTAGCGACCGACCTGTTCCAGGGATAGCGCCAGGTTGAAGGGGCCGAAGGGGTAGTCGGGCGTCAACTCCGTGACCAACTGGTGGCAGGCGATGCTGTCGTGGTAGCGGCCGCAATCGAAGTACAGCGTGCCCAGCAGACCGAGCACGACGCTCTGCTGCCAGTCCTTCAGGGGCTTTTCCAGTGTCTGGGTATAGAGAGCTTCGGCTTCGTCGAAGCGGCTCTTGAGGGTCAGCGCGGCGCCGTACAGCCCCAGGCGCGGCAGGCTGGGTGAGGCTCGGTACCAGCGCTCGGCGCGCTCGAGATCCTGAGTGAACAGGCGATGCGAACGCATCATGTCGAGCAGCTCTTCATCGACGTTGGCCGCGGTCGAGAGATCCAGCGCGCGTTCGGCCCAGGGTTGGGCGGAAGATGGGTCGAGCAGCTCCAGATGCAGCCGGGCAATCTTCGCGTGGATCATCGCGGTTTCCGGCGAGAGCTTCGCCAACGCTTCATATAAGCGAATCTGCTCGCCGCGATCCTGGCGGCTTTCGGCGATCTGCAGCGCTTCACTGATGCGCTGGATGTCGGATTGAAGCGATTGGTTTGACATGTGGACCCTGCTGGTGACGGAGCTTTGGCGCGTTCGAGGGGTAATTGCAAGAACGAGGCCAGCCGGGGCCTGCGGAGCGGCCTGAAGAAAAATCGAAAAAAAAGTTAAAGCCCATCCGACTTGGGACGATAACCCTAACGAAGGTTCTCCACGCCATTTCGAATCAATCGGGCAGGGAGGCCACTTAGCCCTAACACGAGGAATTCGTCATGGCTCTTACCGTCAACACCAACATCGCCTCGCTGTCGGTTCAAAAGAACCTGACCAAGGCCGCCAACAACCTGAATACTTCCATGACCCGTCTGTCCACTGGCCTGCGTATCAACAGCGCCAAGGACGACGCCGCCGGCTCGCAGATCTCCAACCGTCTGACCAGCCAGGTCAACGGCCTGAACGTAGCCGTGAAGAACGCCCAGGACGCCAACTCCATCGCCCAGGCTGCTGAAGGCGCTCTGCAAGAGTCCACCAACATCCTGCAGCGTATGCGTGAACTGTCCCTGCAGTCCGCCAACGGCTCCAACAGCAGCGAAGACCAGACCTCGCTGAACCAGGAGTTCAAGTCGCTGACCGCTGAACTGACCCGTATTTCCAAGACCACCACCTTCGGTGGCGGCACCTCCGGTATCAAGCTGCTCGACGGCACCGCCGGCAGCAACGGCACCCTGACCTTCCAGGTCGGCGCCAACGCCAACGAAACCGTCAGCTTCACCCTGAGCGACATGAGCGCCACCGCGCTGAAGGGCTCCTCGCAACTGGCCTCCACCAGCCTGGACCTGAGCACCGTGCTGTCCGGCACCGGCGGCGTCGCTGCGACCGCGGGTACCCTGAGCATCAACGGCACCCAGGTCAGCTTCGCCAAGGGCGCTACTGCCAACGACATCGTCTCCGCGATCAACACCAACATTTCCGGTGTGGCCGCTGTCGCCGATGCCGCCGGCTCGGGTGGCACCACCAGCATCACCCTGACCTCGGGCAGCAACTTCACCACTGCCATCGGTACTGCTGCCGCGACCACCGCGACCACTACCACCACCAACTCCACCGTCCAGGCTCTGGACATCAGCACTGCCAAAGGTGCCCAATCGGCCACCCAGGTGATCGACGCCGCCCTGAAGCAGATCGACAGCCAGCGTTCCTCGCTGGGTGCCATCCAGAACCGTCTGGACAGCACCATCTCGAACCTGCAGAACGTGTCCGAGAACGCCACCGCTGCACGCAGCACCATCCAGGACGTGGACTTCGCCGCAGAAACCGCGGAGATGACCAAGCAGCAGACCCTGCAACAGGCCGCCACCGCGGTTCTGGCCCAGGCCAACCAGCTGCCTTCCGCTGTCCTGAAGCTGCTCCAGTAAGGGGTTGCCGCAAGGCAAAAAACGGAAAGGAAGGGCGCCCGGCGCCCTTCCTTGTTTTGCATTCGGAGGGTAACACCTGATGGATACCAGCCTCGGAATCAACAACTCGCGCCCGGTCGACAGCGCCGCCGCAGGCAGCAAGCCGGTCAGCGGCAACAGCTTGCCGCAGAGCGCCAAGGAATCGCCGGCCAGCAAGGCTCGCAGCCTGAACGAAGCCGTTAGCCGACTGCGTGAACAGGCCCAGTCGGTTCAACGCAACCTGGAGTTCTCGGTGGACGAAGCCAGCGGCGAAACCGTCGTAAAGGTCGTGGCCTCCGATACTGGCGAGGTCATACGCCAGATTCCTTCGGAAGTTGCGCTCAAGTTGGCAGAAAGCCTGAAGGAAGCGGGTAATCTGCTATTCAGCGAACGCGCCTGATCTATTTTGGTTCTTGGCGTGATTCTTGTATGAAGGGTTACCAAACGCAGGCGGCGAACTGAGAGCCGCCAGAAATTTGGACAGGAGGGTAGGCAAATGGCCGGGACTTCAATCAACGGTGTTGGGTCGGGATACGACATCGACTCCATCGTGACTGCTCTGGTGAACGCGCAGAAGGCGCCGAAATCCAACCAGATCAGCACACAGAAGACCGCGACCAATACCACGCTCTCGGGTATCGGCTCACTCAAGAGCGCCTTGTCCACCTTCCAGACCGCATTGAGCAAGCTCAACGCCTCCGATTCCAATGCTTTCGCTGGCCTCGCCGTTAAGAGTTCCAATTCCGATGCGCTTACTGCCTCGCTGGGTACCGGCGCTTCGGCCGGCACCTACAGCGTCGAAGTCAAGAACCTGGCTACCAGCTCCAAGGTCGCCACGCAGTACGTTGATAAATCCGCCTCTTTCGGTGCCGGCAGCCTGACCATCAAGCAGGGCAGCAGCACCTACAACGTCAGCGTGAAGGCTGGTGCTAGCCTGGCGGAGATCCGCGACAGCATTAACAGCCAACTCAAAGACAGCGGTTTCACTGCAAACATCATTACCGACTCCACGGGGCCGCGCCTGGTCTTGGGCTCGAGCGTGACCGGAGCTGGCAGCGATATCAGTGTCACCACTTCCGGCGACAGCAGCCTGGGGGTACTGGCTATCGACGGGGCCAATACTAAGGCCAGCGCCACTGCAGGTGGCTACATCGACAAACCCGCGATGAACGCCAGCTACACCATCGACGGGCTGGAAATGAGCAGCTCGGTGAACAAGATCTCCAGCGCCATCGGTGGCGTCGAACTGAGTCTGGTAGCAGAGGGTAAGTCGACGCTGACCGTCGATACCAACACGGATGGCCTGAAGACCTCAGTGCAATCGTTCGTCGATGCCTATAACGCGTTGATCACCAGCATCAACTCGCTGACCAAGGTCACCAATACCACCGACTCCAGCGGCAATCCGACCACCACTGCGGCTGCCCTGGCCAGTGATTCGATGACCCGCAACCTGCTCAGCGGGCTGCATAGCCAACTTGTGGGGGGCTCCAGCAATGGCGGCAGCATCAAGTTGCTGTCGCAGCTTGGAATTTCCACCAAGAACGACGGCACTCTGCAGGTCGACAGTGACAAGTTGGACAAGGCGCTGGAAAAGAACTTCGCCTCGGTCCAGGGCTTTTTCTCCGGTGATGGCGGGCTGCTCTCTCGCATGAGCAAAAGCCTGGATATTTATACCCAGACCAACGGTCTGCTGGATCAGCGCACGTCCGCACTCAACGGCACCCTGAGCGATCTGGCTGACCAGCAGATCAAGCTGGACAACCGGATGACCAAGCTGACCGAAACGCTCATGGCCAAGTACACCGCCATGGATACCCTGGTCGCTCAGCTCAAGGCTACCCGCTCCAGCGTACTGACCACCCTCAACGCGCTGAACAAGACCAGCAGTTCCGACAGCTGATTGCTGAGCCGCGCGCCGCTCTGCGACGCCATTGCGCAGCCGTACGCCCGTGCTGATTTTTGCCTAAAGGTTTTCCCGCCAGCGCCGATACTTTGAATATCGACGATTTGATCGTTCAGCGAATCAAGGGGAAATCAGATGAACGCTTCGGCAGCGCTGCGCCAGTACCAGAATGTGAACAACCAGTCGCAGGTGCACGACGCCTCTCCCCATCGTCTGATCCAGATGCTGATGGAAGGTGGCCTGAGCCGCATCGCCCAGGCGCGCGGCTCGATGGAGCGCGAGCAGTTCGCTCAGAAGGGCATGCTGATCGCCAAGGCCACCGCGATCATCGCCGGCCTGCGCGAAGCGCTGAACTTCGAGGCGGGTGGCGAGGTGGCGGAAAACTATGCCAACCTTTACGACTACATGAGCCGTCGCCTGGGCGACGCCAACCGCAGCAACGAAGTGCAGGTGCTCGACGAAGTCTCGGGTCTGCTGCGCACCCTCAAGGAAGGCTGGGACGCCATCGCTCCGTGATTGCTGCCTGCCAGGAGATACCGAACATGACTCTCGCCGTCCAGCAGATCGAACAGACCCGCCTCGCTCTCGGGGCCGCACTGGCCCAGGAAGACTGGGAAGCGGTCGCCCAGCTCGACCTTCAGTGTCGCGAGCACGTCGATGCCGCGATGGTCGAGCCGATGGACGATGACAGCGAACTCAAGCGCAGCCTGGAAGGATTGCTGGTGCTCTACCGCGAATTGGTCCAGGCTGTCACTCGGCAGCGCGAAGAGGTGGCAGGCGAAATCGTCCGCGTCAATCGCTCCCACCAGGGCGCCAAGGTTTACCAGATGTTCGGCTGATCCATTCGGATCGGCTCTCTTCGGGCGGTGATCGGTCAGGTACCGTTGGCCGCCTTCTGCGCTTCGAACTACCCTCCAGTTCGATTGCCATGACAAGGATCAACACCCTTCGTCGGGCTTCATCAAAAAAAACACGCCATAAATTTGACTCTAGCCACAATTTTGACTTAACTAGTGGCCAAATGCTGGCTAGCATGAGGAATTTGTGCTGTGGCCAGATCGTGTCAGCCGCCGTAGTACGGCCTTCAAGCCCGGGATGACAAGCTAAGATGTGGCGCGAAACCAAAATCCTCGTGATCGATGACAACCAGGACCGTTGCCGGGACCTCTCGGTGATCATCAGCTTCCTGGGTGAAGACCAGCTCTCCTGCAACAGCCGCGACTGGCGGCAGATCGTCGACCCTCTGCCCAATGGCAGCCGCGACGTGCTCTGCGTGCTGGTCGGCGCTGTGGAAAGCAAGGGCGGGGCGCTTGAGCTGCTCAAGCAGCTCGCTGCCTGGGACGAATACCTGCCCGTGCTGCTGATGGGCGAGCCGGTGCCCAACGAATGGCCCGAGGAACTGCGCCGCCGCGTGCTGGCCAGCCTGGAGATGCCGCCCAGCTACAACAAGCTGCTCGACTCCCTGCACCGCGCCCAGGTCTACCGTGAGATGTACGACCAGGCCCGCGAGCGTGGCCGTCAGCGCGAACCCAACCTGTTCCGCAGCCTGGTGGGCACCAGCCGTGCCATCCAGCAAGTGCGGCAGATGATGCAGCAGGTCGCCGATACCGATGCCAGCGTGCTGATCCTCGGCGAATCCGGCACCGGCAAGGAGGTGGTGGCGCGCAACCTGCACTACCACTCCAAGCGTCGTGATGCGCCATTCGTGCCGGTCAACTGCGGCGCGATTCCGGCGGAGTTGCTGGAAAGCGAACTGTTCGGCCACGAGAAGGGCGCGTTCACCGGCGCCATCACCACGCGTGCGGGCCGCTTCGAGCTGGCCAACGGCGGCACGCTGTTCCTCGACGAGATCGGCGACATGCCGCTGCCGATGCAGGTCAAGCTGCTGCGCGTGCTGCAGGAGCGCACCTTCGAGCGCGTGGGCAGCAACAAGACGCAGAATGTGGACGTGCGCATCATCGCCGCGACCCACAAGAACCTCGAGAAGATGATCGAGGACGGCAGCTTCCGCGAGGACCTGTACTACCGCCTCAACGTCTTCCCCATCGAGATGGCCCCGCTGCGCGAGCGCGTCGAGGACATCCCGCTGCTGATGAACGAACTCATCTCGCGCATGGAGCACGAGAAGCGCGGTTCGATCCGCTTCAACTCGGCCGCCATCATGTCGCTCTGCCGTCACGACTGGCCGGGCAACGTGCGCGAGCTGGCCAACCTCGTCGAGCGTCTGGCGATCATGCATCCCTACGGCGTGATCGGAGTGGGCGAGCTGCCGAAGAAATTCCGTCACGTCGACGACGAGGACGAGCAACTGGCGACCAGCCTGCGCGAGGAACTGGAAGAGCGCGCGGCGATCACCGCCGGCCTGCCGGGCCTGGACTCGCCGGCCATGCTGCCGGCCGAGGGCATCGACCTGAAGGATTACCTGGCCAACCTGGAGCAGGGGTTGATCCAGCAGGCGCTGGACGACGCCAGTGGTGTCGTCGCCCGAGCCGCCGAACGCCTGCGCATCCGCCGGACCACCCTGGTGGAGAAAATGCGCAAGTACGGCATGAGCCGCCGCGAAGAGGAAATGGCGGAGGATTGACGCCTCCGTCACACTCGTTTTTTCAAGTCATTGAAATATAACGAGTAATTTTTAGGCACGCGGTTTGCTAAGACTCATCCGACCGACAGATTCACGCCGTCGGACGGATGAGGAAAAACCGCATGATGCCCGCCACCCATCGCCAGACTGAACTCGCTTCCCGGCCCTCCGAGCAGGTGCCGGTGGAGCAGCAGAGCCGCGCCCATCTGGAGCAGACCTTCGAGCTGTTCAGCCAGATGTCCAGCCAGCTCAACCAGTCCTACAGCCTGCTGGAAGCCCGCGTCACCGAGCTCAAGGGCGAACTGGCGCTGGTCAGCGCGCAGCGCATGCAGGAGCTGGCGGAGAAGGAACGCCAGGCCAACCGCCTGCAGAGCCTGCTCGACGTATTGCCCGGCGGCGTCATCATGATTGACGGTCAAGGCGTGGTACGCGACGCCAATCCGGTGGCGGTCGCCCTGCTCGGCAAGCCGCTGGTGGGCATGCTCTGGCGCGAGGTCATCTCCCGTAGCTTCGCCCCGCGTGCCGACGACGGCCACGAAGTTTCCCTGCGCGATGGTCGCCGTGTGTCCATCGCCATCCGTCCGCTGAACGGCGAACCCGGCCAGCTCATCCTGCTCAACGACCTGACGGAAACCCGTCGTCTGCAGGACCAGCTTGCCCGTCACGAGCGCCTGTCCGCCCTCGGCCGCATGGTCGCTTCCCTGGCTCACCAGATCCGTACCCCGCTGTCCGCCGCCATGCTTTATGCCGGCCACCTGAGCGAAGGCGAGCTGCCGGTCGAGCAGCAGCAACGCTTTGCCGGCCGCATCAAGGAGCGCCTGCACGAGCTGGAAAGCCAGGTGCGCGACATGCTGGTATTCGCTCGCGGCGAGCTGCCATTGCCGGACCGTCTCGCCCCCAACCAACTGTTCAGCAGCCTTCGCGCGGCGGCCGAATCCCACGTCGCCGGCCTCAATCTGCGTTGGCAGTGCGATGCTCGCGTGGGCGAGTTGTTGTGCAACCGCGACACGCTGGTCGGCACCGTACTCAACCTGGTGGAGAACGCCATCCAGGCCGCTGGCCGCGAAGTGCGCCTGAAGGTGCACCTCTACCAGCGTGGCAACAGCCTGCGCCTGAGCGTCAGCGACAACGGTCCGGGCATGAGCGCCGAAACCCTGGCGCGTCTCGGCGAACCCTTCTTCACCACCAAGACCACCGGCACCGGCCTCGGCCTCGCGGTGGTGAAAGCTGTCGCCAAGGCTCACCAGGGTGAACTGCTTCTGCGCTCGCGGCCGGGTCTCGGTACCTGCGCCACCCTGGTCCTGCCGCTGATCCTGGCTCAATCCGCCGTCCACGAGGAGTGATTTCCATGGCCGCCAAAGTCCTGCTGGTCGAAGACGACCGCGCCCTTCGTGAAGCCCTCTGCGACACCCTGTCGCTCGGCGGGCACGACTTCATTGCCGTCGATTGCGCCGAAGCGGCGCTGCCAGCGCTGGAGAAGGATGCCTTCAGCCTGGTGATCAGCGACGTCAACATGCCGGGCATGGACGGGCACCAGTTGCTCGGCCTGATCCGCAAGCGCTACCCGCAATTGCCGGTGCTGCTGATGACCGCCTATGGCGCCGTCGACCGCGCCGTGGATGCCATGCGCCAGGGCGCTGCCGACTACCTGGTCAAACCGTTCGAGCCGCGTGCGCTGCTGGAGCTGGTGGCCCGCCACGCGCTCGGGGCCGTATCGGCCAGTGCCGGCGAAGGCCCGGTAGCCCTGGAGCCCGCCAGCCAGCAATTGCTGGAGCTGGCTGCCCGTGTTGCACGGAGCGATTCCACCGTGCTGATCTCCGGCGAGTCCGGTACCGGCAAGGAGGTGCTGGCGCAGTACATCCACCAGCAGTCGCCCCGCGTCGGCAAGCCGTTCGTTGCAATCAACTGCGCGGCGATTCCGGACAACATGCTCGAGGCCACCCTGTTCGGCCACGAGAAGGGGGCCTTCACCGGGGCCATCGCTGCCCAGCCGGGCAAGTTCGAACTGGCTGACGGGGGCACCATCCTGCTCGACGAAATTTCCGAGATGCCGTTGGCCTTGCAAGCCAAGCTGCTGCGCGTGCTGCAGGAGCGCGAGGTGGAGCGTGTCGGCGCGCGCAAGCCGATCAGCCTGGATATCCGCGTGCTCGCCACCACCAACCGCGACCTGCTCGGCGAGGTGGCTGCCGGGCGTTTCCGCGAGGACCTCTACTATCGCCTGTCGGTATTCCCGTTGGCGTGGCGCCCGCTGCGCGAGCGTCCCGCCGATATCCTGCCGCTGGCCGAACGCTTGCTGGCCAAGTACGCGCGCAAGATGAACCACGCACCCGTCACCCTGGCCGATTGCGCCCGCGCCGCCTTGCTGACGCACCCCTGGCCGGGCAACGTTCGCGAACTGGACAACGCTATCCAGCGCTCGCTGATCCTGCAGCAGGGCGGCCAGGTGCTGGCCGCTGATCTGTGTCTGACCTCGCCCATCGGCCTGGCACCGCGCCCGGTGTTGTCGGCAGTGCCGGCATCGGCGCCGCCGCCGGTTTCTGCCAGCGTCGACATTCCGTCAGTCGCCTCCACCGAGGCCGGGCAGCTGGGCGAAGACCTCAAGCGCCGCGAGTTCCAGATGATCATCGACACCCTGCGCAGCGAGCGCGGCCGCCGCAAGGAAGCCGCCGAGCGCCTGGGCATCAGCCCGCGCACCCTGCGCTACAAGCTCGCGCAGATGCGCGACGCCGGCATGGATGTGGAGGCTTATCTCTACGCCAGTTGAATGGCGAATGGACAACCCCTCTTGGCCCGCATTCGTGCGGGCCTTTTCTTGGTTGGGCTCGGTGGTTTCTGTGGAGCGCTGGTGTTCTCGTCTGGCTGCCTCCTGCATGGGAATGTCGGACCTTTCTCCCAGGTTGATCGACCTGGGAGCGAACCATGGACGAGGTGGCATTTGCGCGGCAGCTACGGCGGCGGCAAACCGACGCTGAGCGGAGTTTGTGGGCAGCGTTAAGAGATAGGCGTTTTCTTGGCCTGAAGTTTCGCCGGCAGGTGCCGTGCGGGCGCTATGTGCTGGATTTCTATTGCCATGCGCTGCGGCTGGCGGTGGAACTGGATGGTGGGCAGCATCTGGAGTCTGCGCATGATCGAGAGCGTGACGTCTGGCTGGCAGGGCAGGGGATTCGCGTTTTGCGCTATGGGAATCACGATGTCTTGGTGGGGGCTGATACTGTGCTGGAAGCGCCTCGATTGGCGGTCGAATCCGGTGCGGGATGATTACCCTCACCCCCAACCCTCTCCCAGAGGGAGAGGGGGATGTCCTCTGCCGGTTGGAAAATTGGCGTCCGTTCTGCTGTAGCGCAATGTCCGGCTGAATGCCTGCCCACCGGCCACGCCGACCTGCCCCCTCTCCCTCTGGGAGAGGGCTGGGGTGAGGGGCCCTTGACCGTACGCCAGTACCTCTGCCCGCAACACCTGGTCACTCAGCCTGCAGTCCCCATTCCAGAGCCATTTCTCGCATTTTTCCTACGCCCCGAAAACCTGGCACCCAAGTTGCAATCACCTCTGCAAAGCGCCGCGCAGTGTCAAAAAACCGCGGCCGGTCGGAGGGGTAAGTGATGAGTCAGGGTATCGAGTTCAATCGTCTGCTGCTGGAAATGCGCTCCATGCAAATGGAGGCCATGGCCAAGGCGAAGACGACGCAGGCGGCGCCGGTCGAAGCGGGGGCGCCGAGCTTCTCGCAGATGCTCGGCCAGGCCGTGGACAAGGTGAACGGTACCCAGCAGGCCGCCTCCGACATGGCCTCCGCCTTCGAGATGGGGCAGAAAGGGGTCGATCTCACCGACGTGATGATCGCCTCGCAGAAGGCCAGTGTTTCTTTCCAGGCGATGACCCAGGTACGCAACAAGCTCGTGCAGGCGTACCAGGACATCATGCAGATGCCGGTTTGATCGGCGAGGATCGTAGGTAATGTCCCAAGCCTCCGTTGTTGATAGCCAGATTCCGGCCAAGGTCGGCGCCGACGCGCCGAAAAAGCCGCTGCTGGGCCTGGCCTTCCTCGAGAACCTCGCGGACATGCCGGTGCTGCGCCAGGTCGGCCTGCTGGTCGGCCTGGCCGCGAGCATCGCCATCGGCTTCGGCATGGTCCTGTGGTCGCAGCAGCCGGACTACAAGCCGCTCTACGGCAGCCTCAATGGCGTCGACGCCAACAAGGTGGTCGAAGCGCTGTCCGCCGCCGATATCGGCTACAAGATCGAGCCCAACTCCGGCGCGCTGCTGGTGAAAGCCGATGACCTCGGCCGTGCGCGCATGAAAGTGGCCGGCGCGGGCCTGGCGCCGACCGACAGCAACGTCGGCTTCGAGATCCTCGACAAGGAGCAGGCGCTGGGCACCAGCCAGTTCATGGAAGCGACCAACTACCGTCGCGGCCTGGAAGGCGAGCTGGCGCGCACCGTCGCCAGCCTGAACAACGTCAAGGGTGCCCGCGTGCACCTGGCGATCCCGAAGAGCTCGGTGTTCGTCCGTGACGACCGCAAGCCCAGCGCCTCGGTGCTGGTCGAGCTGTACCCGGGCCGCAGCCTGGAGCCAAGCCAGGTGCTGGCCATCGTCAACCTGGTCGCCACCAGCGTGCCGGAACTGGACAAGTCCCAGGTCACCGTGGTCGACCAGAAGGGCAATCTGCTTTCCGACCAGCAGGAGCTCTCCGAGCTGACCATGGCCGGCAAGCAGTTCGACTTCACCCGCCGTATGGAAAGCAACTTCACCCAGCGCGTGCACAGCATCCTCGCGCCGGTCCTGGGCAATGGCCGCTACAAGGCCGAGGTGTCCGCCGACGTCGACTTCAGCGCGGTGGAATCCACCTCCGAGTCGTTCAACCCGGACCAGCCGGCCCTGCGCAGCGAACAGGTGAACAACGAGGAACGGCAGAACAGCAACGGCCCGCAGGGCGTGCCGGGTGCGCTGTCGAACCAGCCGCCGAACCCGGCCAGCGCGCCCCAGACCACCGGTCAGAACGCCGGCGCGGATTTCGTCGCTCCGGGTCAACCGCTCAAGGACGCCAACGGCCAGACGATCATCGATCCGAAGACCGGCAAGCCGGAACTGGCTCCGTACCCGACCGACAAGCGCCAGCAGAACACACGCAACTACGAGCTGGACCGCTCGGTGAGCTACACCAAGCAGCAGCAGGGTCGCCTGCGCCGGCTTTCCGTCGCGGTGGTGCTGGATGACCGCGTGATCGCCGATCCGAAAACCGGCGAAGTCAGCCACCAGCCCTGGACCGCCGACGAACTGGGGCGCTTCACCCGTCTGGTGCAGGACGCGGTAGGCTACGACGCCAGCCGTGGCGACAGCGTCAGCGTGATCAACGCGCCGTTCGCCCCGGAACTGGGTGATGAAATTGCCTCGCCGCCGTTCTACTCGCAGCCCTGGTTCTGGGATGTGGTCAAGCAGGTGCTGGGCATCGTCTTCATCCTGGTGCTGGTGCTGGGCGTGCTGCGCCCGGTGTTGAACAACCTGTCGGGCAACAAGAGCAAGGCTCTGGTGGCCGGCGGCGCAGGCGAAGGCGGCCTGGGCGAGCTGGGTGGTCTGGAGGGCGAGTTGTCCGAAGACCGCGTGAGCCTCGGCGGCCCGGCCAGCATCCTGCTGCCGAGCCCCTCCGAGGGGTACGATGCACAATTGAATGCGATCAAGAGTCTGGTCGCCCAGGACCCGGGGCGCGTAGCCCAGGTAGTGAAGGACTGGATCAATTCCGATGAGTGAAGCCCGCATGAGCGCCAAACTGAACAAGGTCGACAAGGCTGCCATCCTCCTGCTCTCCCTGGGTGAGACCGATGCCGCGCAGGTGCTGCGCCACATGGGCCCGAAGGAAGTGCAGAAGGTCGGCGTGGCCATGGCGCAGATGCGCAATGTGCACCGCGAGCAGGTCGAGCAGGTGATGGGCGAGTTCGTCGAGATCGTCGGCGACCAGACCAGCCTGGGCGTGGGCGCCGACAGCTACATCCGCAAGATGCTCACCCAGGCCCTGGGCGAGGACAAGGCGAACAACCTCATCGACCGCATCCTGCTGGGCGGCAATACCAGCGGCCTGGACAGCCTGAAGTGGATGGAGCCGCGCGCCGTGGCCGACGTGATCCGCTACGAGCACCCGCAGATCCAGGCCATCGTGGTCGCCTACCTCGACCCGGACCAGGCCGGCGAAGTGCTCAGCCACTTCGACCACAAGGTGCGCCTGGACATCATCCTGCGCGTGTCCTCGCTCAACACCGTGCAGCCGTCCGCGCTCAAGGAACTGAACCTGATCCTGGAGAAACAGTTCGCCGGCAACGCCAACTCCACCCGCACCACCATGGGCGGCGTGAAGCGCGCGGCAGACATCATGAACTACCTCGACAGCTCGGTCGAAGGCGCGCTGATGGACGCCATCCGCGAAGTCGACGAGGACCTGTCGGGCCAGATCGAAGACCTGATGTTCGTCTTCGACAACCTCGCCGACGTCGACGACCGCGGCATCCAGGCGCTGCTGCGCGAGGTCTCCTCGGACGTGCTGGTGCTGGCCCTCAAGGGCTCGGACGAGGCGATCCGCGAGAAGATCTTCCGCAACATGTCCAAGCGTGCCGCCGAGCTGCTGCGCGACGACCTGGAGGCCAAGGGCCCGGTGCGCGTCAGCGAAGTGGAAGGCGCGCAGAAGGAAATCCTCACCATTGCCCGGCGTATGGCCGAGTCCGGCGAGATCGTGCTCGGCGGCAAGGGCGGCGAGGAGATGATCTAAGTTGGTCAAGGACGAGGACAAGCTCAGCGAGCTGATCCGGGCCCGCGATAGCGTGGGATTCGATCGTTGGTCGCTGCCCAGTTTCGACCCGGCCCGGCCGGCCCCGGAACCCGAGCCCGAACCCGAGCCGGTGCTCGACGAACAACCGCAGATCGAAGAGGTGCCGGAGGAAGAGGTCAAGCCACTGACGCTGGACGAGCTTGAGGCGATTCGCCAGGAGGCGTACAACGAGGGCTTTTCCACCGGCGAGAAGGACGGCTTCCACGCCGGCCAGCTGAAGGCGCGCCAGGAAGCCGACGCGGCTCTGCAACCGCGCCTGCAGAATCTCGAAACCCTGATGTCGCACCTGCTCGAGCCCATCGCCGAGCAGGACCAGATGCTCGAACAAGGCATGCTCAACCTGGTGACCCATGTGGTGCGCCAGGTGGTGCAGCGCGAACTGGCCACCGATTCCAGCCAGATCCGCCTGGTGCTGCGCGAGGCACTCAAGCTGCTGCCCATGGGCGCCAGCAACATCCGTATCCAGGTCAACCCGCAGGACTTCGAACTGGTGAAAGCGCTACGCGATCGCCACGAGGAAAGCTGGAAGATCATCGAGGACGACGGCCTGCTGCCCGGCGGTTGTCGTATCGAGACCGAACATTCGCGCATCGACGCCTCTGTCGAGACGCGCCTGGCCCAGGCCGTGAAGCAACTCTTCGAGCAGCAGCGCGACCAGGCGACCCACGCGCTGGAGCCTGACCTACATGTGGACCTCGACGCTGGCCAGGGCGACCTCGATGCGCCTTGATCGCGTCAGCTTCGCCCGCCGCCTGCAAGGCTACAGCGATGCCGTGAGCCTGCCGACCCAGCCGGTGGTGGAGGGCCGCCTGCTACGCATGGTCGGCCTGACGCTGGAGGCCGAAGGCCTGCAGGCCGCCGTTGGCAGCCGCTGCCAGGTGATCAACGACGGCGGCTATCACCCCGTGCAGGTGGAGGCCGAAGTCATGGGCTTTGCCGGCAGCAAGATCTACCTGATGCCGGTGGGCAGCCTCGCCGGCATCGCCCCCGGCGCCCGCGTGGTGCCGCTGCCGGATTCCGGCCGTCTGCCCATGGGCATGTCGATGCTCGGCCGCGTGCTCGACGGCGTCGGCCGTGCGCTGGACGGCAAGGGCGGCATGCGCGCCGAGGACTGGGTGCCGATGGATGGCCCGATCATCAACCCGCTGGCGCGCGACCCGATCCACGAGCCGATGGACGTCGGCATCCGTTCGATCAACTCGCTGCTTACCGTCGGCCGCGGCCAGCGCCTGGGCCTGTTCGCCGGTACCGGCGTCGGTAAATCCGTGCTGCTGGGCATGATGACCAAGTTCACCAAGGCCGACATCATCGTGGTCGGGCTGATCGGTGAACGGGGCCGCGAGGTGAAGGAGTTCATCGAGCACATCCTCGGCGAGGAAGGCCTCAAGCGTTCCGTGGTCGTCGCCTCGCCGGCGGACGATGCGCCGCTGATGCGCCTGCGCGCCGCGCAGTATTGCACCCGTATCGCCGAGTACTTCCGCGACAAGGGCAAGAATGTCCTGTTGCTGATGGATTCCCTGACCCGTTACGCCCAGGCCCAGCGCGAGATCGCCCTGGCCATCGGCGAGCCGCCGGCGACCAAGGGCTATCCGCCGTCGGTGTTCGCCAAGCTGCCGCGTCTCGTTGAGCGCGCCGGCAATGGTGAAAAGGGCGGCGGTTCGATCACCGCGTTCTACACCGTGCTCAGCGAAGGCGACGACCAGCAGGATCCGATCGCCGACGCCGCGCGGGGTGTGCTCGACGGCCACTTCGTGCTGTCGCGCCGGCTGGCCGAGGAAGGCCATTACCCGGCCATCGACATCGAAGCCTCCATCAGCCGGGTGATGCCGCAGGTCACCTCGCCGGAGCACCTGCGCGATGCCCAGCGCTTCAAGCAACTGTGGTCGCGCTACCAGCAGAGCCGCGACCTGATCAGCGTTGGCGCCTACGTGGCCGGTGGCGATCCGGAAACCGATCTGGCGATCCAGCGCTTCCCGATCATGCGCCAGTTCCTCCGCCAGGGACTGGACGAAAGCCAGAACCTCGACGACAGCCGCCTGCTGCTGGACGCGGTGGTCAGCGGCAAGGCCGGCTGATGCCCGGTCTCCACGAAGCTGTTGGTAGGATGGGGGGAGCTTGCGATACCCATCGTCTTTCAGCTTGCGGCGAATCGCAGCATGGGTATCGCTGCTCTGCACCCATCCCACGGAAAACGCAGCGGGAGAAGCGCTTGTGAACCGCCGCGCCGAACGCCTGGCTCCGGTGGTCGAGATGGCGCTCAAGGCCGAGCGCGAAGCCGCGCGCCAGCTCGGTGTGGTGCAGGGTCAGCTACAGCAGGCGCAGCGCAAACTTGCCGAGCTGGAACGCTACCGCTTCGACTACCAGCAGCAGTGGATCCGCAATGGCCAGCAGGGCGTCAGTGGCCAGTGGCTGATCAACTACCAGCGCTTCCTCTCCCAGCTCGAAGGCGCGGTGGAGCAGCAGAACCGCTCCGTGAGCTGGCACCAGGACACCGCCGACAAGGCGCGGGCCGTCTGGCAGGAGAAGTACGCGCGCCTGGAAGGCCTGCGCAAACTGGTGGAGCGCTACCGCGAGGAAGCGCGCCTGGCCGCCGACAAATACGAGCAGAAGCAACTCGATGAGTTCGCCCAGCGTTTGCGACCTCCTACTCCCTAGCCCGTCGCTTAACGCATTGTTCTGCATGCACGAACACTGAAGTCGCTTAAATGGCGATTGTTGCAACAATTCCCGCTGCGTAACGTCCACCCCCGCCGGGCACGCCGCTGTGTGTGTCGAGGCGGGAGAGGGAATGTTCCGCTTTTCCGCCGTCGGTTCAACGCCATCCAATAACAATAAAAGGACTGCGGCATGAACCTTCGTCCATTGCTGTTCTGCACCTCGCTGTTGGCGCCCCTGTCCATTGTGCCGCTGGCAGGCAATGCCGCCGACGGCCCCATTGGCTCGCTGGCGCGGAACCTGTTCGGCCCGCAACTGGAGGATGACTACGGCATCCGTGTCGGCGGCTGGGCGCAAGCCGGGCTGATGTATAACGACAACGGCAGCCGCGATGTCGCCGGCCAGGGCTTCTTCAACTCCCGCGAGGGCTTCAACCTCAATCAGTTCGCCCTGGCGGTGGAGCGCCAGCCCGGGAGCAACGTGATCGGCCGGGTCGGCCCCTTCCCTGGAACGATGCCGCAGGAGGCCGACTGGGGCTTCAACGTCACCGCGCTCTATGGCAAGGATGCGCGCTTCTTCAAGACCTACGGCTGGGACGAGGACCTGGGTGTCAACCGCGCCGCCGGCCCCGAGGACGAGAACTTCAACATTGCGCAGGCTTACCTGGACTTCTACTTCCCGGTGCTGGGCGGTTCCGACCTGATGCTGGGGATCTTCCACACGCCGCTGGAGAACGAGATCGGCTTCCCCTTGCCGACGCCCGCTCCGGCGGACTTCTACACCCATACCTATTCGTTCATGCACGGTCCGGCCAAGCATGCCGGCGCGCTCTATTCGTTCAAGCTGCCCAGCGCCAAGGACGAGTCCATGCTCGGCTTCGAGCTGGGGCTGGTGCAAGGCTGGAACAACCTGCAGTCGGAAAACCACGATCCGCACCTGATCGCCAACCTGCGCTGGCGCTCGGCGGATTTCCGCACCTGGGTGGACTGGGAAAACATCTATGGCAACGGCGCGGACGACAGCTTCGCCGAATGCGCCTGCGGCTCGCCGATGCCGACCACGGGCAACGCGCACGACCGGCAGATGCGCTATGAAACCTACCTGACCGTTTCCCATGCGCTGAACGGCGACAACCGCCTGGCCCTGGAAACCGGTTGGGGACGGCAGAAGGATGCGGCGCTGGCCGGATTCGCCGGCACGCAGGACGGCACCTGGTACGGCAGCAACCTCAACTGGTACCACCGCCTGGGCGAGAAGCTGATGTGGAACAGCCGCGCCGAATGGTTCTACACCGACGCGCCGGTCCACGTGGTGATGGCGTACATCGACCCGGCCACCGGCATTCCCGATCCCAGTTGGGGCAGCTTCTACGGCTTCACCACCAACCTGGTCTATACGCCGGTGGCCAACGTGCGCCTGCGTCCGGAGCTGCGCTACGACATCCATGACGGCGATGGCCGCAAGGCCTATGGCGACGGTCGTTCTGAGCGCCAGTTGCTGACCTCGGTCGACGTCACCTTCTACTTCTGACCCCCGTTTGCCCGTCCGCGCCACCGCGCTCCGCAGAGCGGCGGCGGGAGCGTTCGGGCTGGAGCAAGCCATGAACGAGAAAAAGCACAGCGGCCCGGCCGCTACAGGACTCTCTCTGTAGCGTCGCAGTTCACGGCGCCCAGGAACTCCGGGACACGACCACGCTGGGAATGGCATGTTGGCGCCTGGTCTGGGTACCTTGAGTGTGGCTGGCGAGTGCCCCTCGCCGTAATGGGCGAGCGATGCCGACTATGAGGAGCCGTGATGGACCGTCTATTGAGCCTTGAAGCCTTCGTCCGGGTCGCCGAGACCGGCAACTTCTCAAAGGCTTCGCAGCAATTGGGGGTGACGCGCTCGGTCATCACTCACCGGATACAGCAACTGGAAGAGCTGATCCGCGCGCCGCTGTTCCACCGCAGCACCCGTCATGTCCGCCTGTCCGAGGTCGGCGAGACCTATTACAAGGAATGCGCGGAGATGGTGGCCAGCTTCCATGCGCTGACCGAGCAGATGCAGGACATGCGCACCCAGCCCACCGGCAAGCTGCGGATGCAGATGTTGCCTGGTTTCGCCATCGGTCATTTCGGCGCCTTGCTGGCGGACTTCACCCATCGCTACCCGGACATCGAGATTGACGTGGTGGTCAACGACCGCGTGGTCGATCCGATCGAGGAAGGCTTCGACGTGGCCTTCCAGATGTTTCCGCCGCAGGCGGAGACGCTGATCGAGAGACGTCTGTTCCGAGTGCGGCGATTGTTCTGCGCGGCCCCCGGCTACCTGGAGCGCCATGGCATGCCGGAACATCCGCGGGACCTTTTGCAGCACAAGATTGGCCTCTATGAAGGCTATCCCTCGCGCAATCGCTGGCAGTTCCACGGCGAAGACGAACTGATGGAGCTCAGCCTGCATGGCCAGTTGCGTTCGAACTCTGTGCATTTGCTGCGCGACTACGCCCTGGATGCCGGCGGCGTGGTCTGCCTGCCAACCCTGGTTTCCAGCGACGACCTGCTGGCGGGGCGGCTGGTGCCGGTGCTGACCGACTATGCGTTGTCGTCGTTCGACTTTTCCGCGGTCTATCCCGCTACCCAGCGGCAGGCGTTGAAGGTGCGCACACTGGTGGATTTTCTGCTCGACGGCATCGGTGGCGAACCGGTATGGGATCGGCCATTGTTCGAAAAGGGTTGGCTAAAGCTGGCTGATTAGCTGATTTTCAAGACAAGTGTTCGTGTTCCGCGAACACTGTTGTCGGCCGATGTTGGATTGTGGCGACCCCGAATGGGCTCGTAACGTGTGCCTCACCCACTCGCACAACAACAATCAGACAACGGTGATCGGCAATGACTTCAACTGCTTTCAAGACCGTCTTCGGTTCGTTGGACAACTACCAGAAAGGCTCGGTCGAAATCGTCAAGGGCAAGGCCAGCCATTACGTGTTCTCCAACGTATTCGAGGTCGCCGAGCGTTCGGCGCCCTATGAGAAGGTGGTAGTCGGCAAGAATCTCGACTACGTCATCGAAACCCTCCGCGCCGAAGGGCGCTCCCCCTGGTTCACCTGTGCCCACGACGAGTTCGCCATCTCCATGGACGGCGACATCCGCGTCGATTTCCTCAAGCTCGATACACCGCTGGTAGAAGGCGAGGGCACCCGCCTGGCCGGTGAGTCGCCCAAGGGCAAGCCGATGGGTTATGTGCTGCTCAAGCGTGGCCACCAGTGCCTGTTGCCGGTTGGCTGCGCCTATCGCTTCGAAAGCGCCAAGCCCGGTGTGCTGTTGCTGCAGACCATCCTCGGCCCGCTGTCGGTACAGAAGTGGGCGGACATTTGCCTGAAGTAACCCATTCGACCCGCGTTCGAGCATTTTCGAGGATTTCGACCATGGCCATGACTCAAGAAAAAACCAAGCCCGCCAGCTTCGCCGCCGACCTTGTCCAGGCCAGCGACAAGGACCCCATCACCGGTTATCGCCGCTTCACGCTGGGCGCCTTCAGCTTCAGCCGCGACGAGTATTTCGCCAAGATTTCCTGGCCCGCCAAGGGCGAGACCCACTCCCACCTGATGTCGGCCGATGCCTTCCTGCGCGCGCTGATGCGCGATGTGGCCTGGGGGTTCTTCTACGGCTGGGTGAACTTCGACACGGTGATCGGCACGCAGAACCACTACGGCAGCGTCGACCTGTACGCCGGCACCTTCAACGGCGTGCTCAAGGCTTCGGGCGTCAACTACACCGAGCGCTTCGAAACGCCGCTGATCATGGCGACCTTCAAGGCCATCCTGGCCGACTGGACCAACGCCGAGTTCGACCCCTTTGCCGCGCCCCAGGAAACCGGCAGCGCCTTCGGCCGCAAGGCCGGTGACAACATCGAGGCGATCGACCGCTACCGGGTTGGCACCGACCGCATGCCGGGCATCCCCGGCGACTCGCCGCTGCGCGACGACCTGCCGGTGAACCGTCACTTCGCCGATGTGTCGCAGGACGAGCCGATGGTGCATGCCGAGCCGGGCTTCGAAGGGCAACTGCATGCGTTCAACCTGTTCAAGTATCTGTCTCGTTCGGACGTCACCTGGAATCCGTCGGTGACCTCGGTGTGCAAGGGCAGCCTGTTCTGCCCGACCACCGAGGAGTACATCCTGCCGATCTTCCACGGTAACGACCGGGTCGAGTGGTTCCTCCAGCTTTCCGACCAGATCGACTGGGAGATCGCCAACAAGGACACCGGCGAACCCATGGCGCGCGTGGTGATGAAGGCGGGCGATATCGCGGCGATGCCGGCCGACATCCAGCACCAGGGCTATTCGACCAAACGCTCGATGCTGCTGGTGTGGGAGAACGCCACGCCGGACCTGCCGCAGCGCTACGCCCGTGGCGAGCTGGCGCCCTATCCGGTCGAGTTCTGACACCTGACCGGTCCTCCGGTGGTTTGCGCCACCGGGGCCGGTACTTCCGCACCGCTTTCCGTTCTGTCATGGCGCCACAGCGCCGTGAGGAGTACCCCTATGCAAAATCAGCTGTTCATCGATGGCCGTTTCGTTCCGGCGATCAACGGAGGCACCCTGGATGTCCTGTCCCCCCACGATGGCTCACTGATCACCTCGATCGCCGCCGCCGAGGTGGCGGATGTCGACCTCGCCGTAGCCGCCGCGCACCGAGCCTTTCCTGCCTGGGCTGCGCTGGGGGCCGCGGAGCGGGGGCGCCTGCTGCTGAAGCTGGCCGATCGCATCGAGGCCGTCGCCGACGAACTGGCTCAGCTGGAGTCGCTGGATACCGGGCATCCGATCCGCGATTGCCGTGGCCTGGATGTCCCGCGCACTGCCGCCTGTTTCCGCTACTTCGGCGGCATGGCGGACAAGATCGAGGGCTCGGTAATCCCGGTGGAGGCTGGCTTCCTCAACTACGTGCAGCGCAAGCCCATCGGCGTGGTCGGGCAGATCGTGCCGTGGAACTTCCCGCTGATGTTCACCAGCTGGAAAATGGGCCCGGCACTGGCCGCCGGCAATACCGTGGTGATCAAGCCGTCGGAGATCACGCCGCTGTCGACCTTGCGCATTGCCGAACTGATGCACGAGGTCGGTTTCCCTGCCGGGGTGGTCAACGTGGTGCCCGGCTATGGCCACACTGCCGGCCAGCGCCTGGCCGAGCATCCCGATGTGGGCAAGATCGCCTTCACCGGCTCCACCGCCATTGGCCGGCGCATCGTCGAAGCGTCCCAGGGCAACCTCAAGCGCGTACAACTGGAACTGGGCGGCAAGGGCGCCAATATCGTCTTCGCCGATGCTGACCTGGAAGCCGCCATCAACGGGGCGGCCTGGGCCATCTTCCACAACCAGGGGCAGGCCTGCATCGCCGGTTCGCGCCTGGTGCTGCACGAGGACATCGCCGATGCCTTCCTCGAGCGTTTCATTGCGTTGGCGCGCTCCATCCGCCTGGGCAATCCGAGCGACCCGCAGACCGAGATGGGCCCCCTGACCTCGGCGCTGCACCGTGACCGCGTGCTGGCCTACGTCGATATTGCTCGCCAGCAGGGCGGCAGGGTGCTGACCGGCGGCAAGGCACCCAGTGCGCCGAGTCTCGCCAATGGGTACTACGTCGAACCAACCGTGGTCGAGGCCAAGGTGGACGACCGCGTGGCCCAGGAGGAGGTTTTCGGTCCCTTCGTCACCGTGCTGCGCTTCCGTACCGACGAAGAGGCGCTGGCGATTGCCAATGCCACGCCCTACGGCCTGGGCAGCGGCCTGTGGACGCGCGACCTGCAGCGGGCGCACCGCATGGCCGCAGGCATCCGCGCCGGCATGTGCTGGATCAACTGCTACAAGCGGGTCAGCCCCGGCAGCCCCTTCGGTGGCGTTGGCCAGTCGGGCTACGGCCGCGAAATGGGCTTCGAGGCGATCCACGATTACACCGAGGCGCATTCGGTGTGGGTCAACGTCGATGCTCGCATTCCCCCGCATTTCAAACGTTGAGGCGCACCATGGATGCTTTCGTTTACCAGAGCCTGCCGATCCGCGTGATCTTTGGCTGGAACAGGATTGATGCGCTGGCCGAAGAGATCGAGCGGCTGGGCGCAAGACGCGCGCTGATCCTCACCACGCCGGAGCAGCGCGAGCTAGGCGAACGGATCGCCGGGCTGCTGGGTGAGCGCTCGGCGGGCGTCTATCCGCAGGCAGTGATGCATGTACCGGTGGAGGTTGCCCAGGCGGCCTGCGAGGAAGCCAAGCGGCTGGGCGCGGATTGCTGCGTGGCGGTCGGCGGCGGCTCGACCATCGGCCTGGGCAAGGCCATCGCGCTGGAGTTCGGCCTGCCGATTCTGGCGATTCCGACCACTTATGCCGGCTCCGAGATGACGCCGATCTACGGCCTTACCGAGAATCGCTTGAAGAGGACCGGACGCGATGTCCGCGTGCTGCCCAGGACGGTGATCTACGATCCGCAGTTCAGCCTCAGCCTGCCCGCGGACATCTCCGCCTGCTCGGGGATGAACGCCATGGCCCACGCCATCGAGGCGCTCTATGCCGAAGACGCCAACCCCATCGTCAGCCTGATGGCTGAAGACTCGATCCGTGCGCTGGCCGAGGCCTTGCCGACGATCGTCGACGATCCGCAGGATCGCCAGGCCCGTGGCCGTGCGCTGTATGGCGCCTGGTTGGCGGGTATCTGCCTGGGATCGGTAGGCATGGCCATCCATCACAAGCTCTGCCACACGCTGGGCGGCACCTTCAACCTGCCGCATGCGCAAAGCCATGCGGTACTGCTGCCGTACTCGGTGAACTACAACCGCGACGCGGCACGGCCGGCACTGGAACGGGCCGCGCGAGCGCTGGGCGGCAGTCAGGCGGAGGAAGTCGGCGGCCTGCTGTATGCGCTGAACCGGCGGATCGGCGTTCCAACGTCCCTCGCCGAGATCGGCTTCCCACCCGAAGGGCCGGCGGAAACCGCGCGCATCGCTTGCTCCAATCCGTACTACAACCCGCGTCCCTTCGAGGCCGACGCCATCCAAGCGCTGCTCGAGCGCGCCCGCGCCGGCATGCCGCCGGCCTGAGTGCCGGCAAACCAAAACAAGAATCCATGAGGTGCGCCAATGAACAGTCATAGCGACATCGACGAAGCGACGATCACCGGGCAGGTGCTACACAGCCTTGAGGCCACACCCGATCGGCGCCTGCGACACCTGGTGCAGGCGCTGGTGCGGCACATGCACGCGTTCGTCAGCGAGGTCGAGCTGAGCGAGGAGGAGTGGTTCGAAGGTATTCGTTTCCTCACCGAGACGGGACAGAAGTGCGATGGGCGAATCCGTCAGGAGTTCATCCTGCTGTCCGACGTGCTGGGTGTGTCGATGCTGGTGGATGCGATCAACCACCGATACTCCCAGGAGGCCACTGCGACCACGGTGTTCGGCCCTTTCTACATCGCCGGCATGCCGGAGCGGGCCTACGGCGAAAACATGGCCCTGACATCCGGTGAACCCATACTGGTGCGGGGGAAGGTGTTCGATACGCTGGGGCGGCCGCTGGTCGGTGCCTGCCTGGATGTCTGGCAGTGCGCCGCCAATGGCATGTATTCGGGGCAGGATATCGGACAGGCCGAGGGCAACCTGCGCGGTCGCTATCACACCGACGAACAGGGGTGTTATGCCATTCGCTCGACGTTGCCGGTGAGCTATCCGATTCCCACCGATGGGCCGGTGGGGCGGCTGCTGAACGCTACCGCCCGCCATCCGTGGCGTCCCGCGCACCTGCACTTCATGATCGATGCGCCGGGCCATCGGCGGCTGGTCACGCACCTGTTCAATGAGGGGGATCCGTATCTGGATTCGGATGCGGTATTCGGTGTCAAGGACGCCCTGCGCGTCGCTTACCGATCCTGCGCCGCGGACGATCCACTGGCGGCCCGGTTTGGCTTCGACACGGCCTTCCGCATGGCGGACTATGACTTCGTCCTGGAGCCGGCATGAGCTATTTCGTCGTGTTCGCTACCGACCGGCCCGGCATGGACGAAAGGCGCGAGCGCCTGCGTCCGGCCCATCGCGAGTATCTGCGTTGCCCGCAGCCGCATGGTGTGCGGGTATGCCTCGGTGGGCCAACGCTGGATAGCGAGGGCCAGCGGATGAACGGAACCCTGCTGGTGGTACAGGCGGCGTCCCGGACCGAGGTGGAGGCGTTCCTTCAGGATGATCCGTACATTCGCAATGATCTGTTTGCCCACCTGGAAGTGCGTCCCTGGCTGTGGGGCTTGGGCCAGCCTGTGCAGGAGGCGGCATCATGAGCGAATTGCAGCTGTGCCGGCTGGGCGATCTGGTGGACGGTGGCGGACGGGGGTTCGAGGTGGAGCTCGATGGCAAGCCCCTGGCCGTGGTAGCGGTACGCAGGGGCGACCGGGTCTGGTTGTACCGTAACCGCTGCCCGCATTTTTCCGTGAAGCTCGATGTCTATCCGGGGACCTTCAGCACCTACCGCGGCGAGGTGCTGATGTGCGCGCACCACAGTGCCATGTTCCGCTTCGACGACGGTGTTTGCGTCGAAGGGCCGTGCAAGGGGCGGCAATTGGAGGCGCTGGCGATGCGCATGGAAGCGGGCGGGGTCTATCTACAGGGCTGATATCGCGTGCTAGCCTCCAGGCAGCCCCCACCAGTGGAATCTCTCCATGCCGTTGCCTGCGCCTGTGCCTGTGGATTTCGACCGTGTCCTGGACCTGTGGCAGCTCACTCCCGAAGGCGAGCCCATTATCACGCCCAGCAGCCACCTCCTGCCGGTGCGCTGGCGCGGCCGGGCAGCGATGGTCAAGCGTGCGCTGGACATCGACGAGCAGGTCGGCGCGCAGGTGATGAACTGGTGGAATGGCGAGGGCGCCGCGCTGGTCTACGCCTTTGACGGTGACACCCTCCTGATGGAGCGAGCCGAGGGAACTCGATCGCTGATGCACATGGCGCTCAACGGCGAGGACGACCAGGCCAGCCGCATCGTCTGTGATGTCGTGCGCCGCCTGCACTGGCCGCAGGAACAACCGCTGCCGCCACTGCTGGGGCTGCGCGAATGGTTCCGTGACCTCGCGCCGGCGGCGGCGCGTTACGGCGGCCTGTTCCCGCGCTGCCTGGAAACCGCCGAAGCGTTGCTCGCCAGCGAGCATGATCGGGGCGTGCTGCACGGCGACGTCCATCACGACAACATCCTGGATTTCGGCGAGCGCGGCTGGCGCGCCATCGATCCCAAGCGTCTGTATGGCGAGCATCTGTTCGACTACGCCAACCTGCTGTGCAACCCGGACCTGCCCACCTCTCGCGAGCGCGCGCGATTTCTCCGCCAGCTGGATGTGATCGTCGAGCACGCCCGTGTCGATCGGCGGCGCCTGCTGGAGTGGGTTCTGGCTTTCGCCGGTCTCTCCGCCGCCTGGTTCCTCGACGACGGCATGGCCGCAGAGAGCGATCTCACCGTCGCGCAACTGGCGGCCGCCGAACTGGACCGCAGCGCATGCTGCGCGTGAATCGCACGTTGTTGCGAGCGCATCCACGCCTGCTGGGGGCCGGGTTGTTCGGCGTTCTGGCGGGGCTGGCCTGCTACTGGCTGTCACCCATGACGCGGGTGCTGGTGGGGTGGAACGGCATGGCCTGGCTGTACGTGCTGCTGATCGGCTGGCTGGCCTGGCGCGCCGATGCCGCTCAGGTGAAGCGCGTGGCGAGCATCGAGGACGAGAACGCCGAAGCAGTGCTGGTGTTGATCATCGTGGCGGCGCTGGCGAGCCTGGGGGCGATCATCGTCGAACTGGCCACCGCATCCCACGCCGGTGACCGCGAGAAGCTGGTGCGTTATGCCTTCACGGCCAGCACCGTGCTCGGTTCCTGGTTCCTCATCGGCACCATGTTCAGCATGCATTACGCGCGGATGTTCTATGCCGCCCACGAGAGCAAGCCGGTGCTGCGCTTTCCCGAAGGCGAACAGCATCCGGACCTGTGGGACTTCCTCTACTTCTCCTTCACCCTCAGCGTGGCGGTGCAGACCTCCGATGTGGAAGTCGCCTCGCGTTCGATGCGCAAGGTGGTGCTGGCGCACTCGGTGATCGGCTTCCTGTTCAATACCGCGATCCTGGGGCTGGCGATCAACATGGGCGCCGGCTTGGTCGGCTAGGTGGGCGGCAGCGTCTCGGCGGCCAGGCGCAGCGCAAGCACGACGAAGGCCAGCGAGAAGCCCCAGCGAATCCCTTTCATCACGGCGGGTCGGCCGATCACGTGGTCGCGCACCCGGGCAGCCAGCAGCCCATAGCCGATGAAGACGAGGAAGGTCATCAGTGCGAATGCCAGGCCGAGCACCAGGAACAGGGCCTTGGCGTCCGCGCTGCCGGCCGGCACGAACTGCGGCAGGAAGGCCAGGAAGAACAGCCCGAGCTTGGGGTTGAGCAGGTTGAGCCAGAGCCCGGTGCCCACCAGTTGGGTGGTGCTGCGCGGGCTGCCGGCCGAGTCCAGCGCCAGGGCGCCGTTGCCGCGCAATACCTGCCAGGCGATGAACAGCAGGTAGGCGGTGCCCAGCCATCTGATGACCTGGAAGCTGGCCGCGCTGGCCTGCAGGATCAGCGACAGGCCGAAGGTCGCGAGCAGCAATTGCGGGACCATGCCCAGTGTGCAGCCCAGTGCCGCAAGGGTGGCCGCGCGGGCACCGAGACCGAGGCCGACGGCCAGCGTGTAGAGCACACCGGTGCCGGGCAGCAAAACGACGACGAACGCCGTCAGCAGGAATTCTGCGTTCATTCCCGTGGGTTTCCTGTCTGCAAGAAGTGAGGCCGTGAGGCCGGCGAACTCAGGGGGCTGGTAGTGGTGCCCTGAGCGAGGAGCGCCATTGTCCTGGCGTCGGCCCGAGCTGGCGGGCGAAGGCGCGGGTCATGTGGGACTGGTCGGCGAACCCGGCGAGCAGGCTCGCTTCGGCCAGCGAGCGGCCCTCGCCGATGGCCTTGTGGGCCACTCGCACGCGGTACTGCAGCAGGTACGCGTGGGGCGTGGTGCCCAGTTCGCGGCGGAAGCGGCGCAGGGCCGCAAAGGGTGTCAGCCCGGCCAGGCCGGCGAGCTCGGCCAGTGTGGGAGCGTGGCGTGGGTCATCCTGAATCCGTTCGAGCATGCGCGCCACGCTCCGGGAGGGCAGAGCGGCCGCTGTCGCGGCGGTACGCCGGTCGAGCAGATCGCCGAACAGGTCGAGCAGGCCTTCGCTGGCTTCATCGGCGCAAGCGTCCGGCAGGCGCTGCAACAGGCTGGCGATGCGTCGGGCGAGTCGCGGGTCGGCCAGCGTCGGCAGGGGAAACTCCCGGCCTGCCATCTCCCGGCCGGCCAGTCGTGCAATCAGCGTCGGCTCGACGTACAGCATCCACCAGCGGCGGGGCGCACTGCGCAGGGGAATGCCGTCGTGCAGTTCGTTGGGGCTCACGGTGATGATGTCGCTCGGCCCGGCCTCGACCTGGCCGCGGCCGCTCCACGAACGATGGCCGCCCTCCAGCATCACGCCGATGCCGTACTCGTCGTGGGCATGACGCGGGAAGCTGCGCTGGGTGAGGATCTCGACGGTGCGCAGGCCGGGCAGGGCAGTGGAAGTGCAGTTCACTCGGTGCAGCATGGGTCAGAGCCTGCGGGCGTGGGGTGGTGACTGGCAGAGTAGCCCCTTGTGCAGCGGTGCTCTTGAATGAAATTGACTCTTTCGCCGCTGCCGACCATCGGTACTCGGTTTGCCCCTCACCCCCACCCTCTCCCGAGGGAGAGGGGCCGTTCGGTGTAGGCGGGCGGGCCGGTCTCAGCGGGAAGCGATGGCGCAGGAAAAACGGTGGATTCAGCCCAGGCACGGGCTACCCCCTCTGCCTCAGGAGCGGGGCGCGCAGCCAGGGCTGGGGTGAGGGGGCTCCGGGGACTGAGAATGTCCAGGCTCAGAAGAACGGCCGTGACGCCTTGAACATGAATGCCGAGTCGCAATAGGCGTTGTGCCCGGAGTAGGCACTGCAGTCGCCGCCGGTGAGGCTGCTGCCGCTGTAGGAGAAGTTCAGGTCGATGCCTTTCCACGGTCGGCTGAAGTTCAACGACCAGTCGCCGTACTCGCTGACGCTGCCGCCGCTGCTCAGGCTCACGGGGGAGGCGAGGCTGTAGGCGGAGTACTTGAAGGTCACGTCGAAGCCGAGGTCGGACTGTACGCCCAGGTCGGTGAACAGCGTCGCGGTGCTGCGCCCGGCCTGGGCACTGTAGGCCGCGCCAAGGCGGCTGCCGAACACCGAGAGGCCACCGTAGAGCGCCTGGCTGTCGTAGTCGGGTTGCTCCGGGCGGCTGTAGCGCAGGGTGCCTACTTCGTAGCCCAGCTTGCCATCACCCAGCGGATGCTTGAAGCCGGCGTAGCTGTCGATCTCCAGGGGCTTCTCCTGCTCCAGGTTCGATGTCCAGCTGCCCACATACCACCCACTGTCGTGGGTGATGTCGAGGCCACCCTGGGCGCTGCTGGCCTGGCCCGGCTGGACCAGCCCCTGGGCCATGCTGCGCGTCGGCGAGTTGGCGAACTTGAGTTCGAAGTCACCCAGCTCGCGCTGCATCACCTGGGCGGCTGCATACGGCGCTGCACACAACATGCAGGCCGCGATGAGAATGGACTTGGTCATGCTCCCCCCTTCTTGCGGCTGCGACCCTTACAAGGCTTCTTGCGAGCCTTCACCCCGCGTCGCACGCGTAAAAGGGTAAAGGCATTCGCCATGCCTGTGTCGACCGGTGGTCCATTAATCGACTGGCGCGGCGAGGGCCAGACGGGCCTGGCCCGGCGGTTTCCCATCGCTCGCCGAGGTTGCCGCTGTCATCGCTAACTGCTACATCTTCAAGCTCGTGCGCGACCATCGATCGATAAGGAGAATCCCATGGCCATCACTTCCGTTCCCTCCGCTGACGGGCAGGAGCTCACCATCGTGGTCCAGGGGCGTTTCGATTTCGGCGCACACCAGGAGTTCCGCAACGCCTACGAGCGCGTCGAGACCACTCCCAAGCGCTACGTGGTGGACCTGAAGGGCGCCACCTATCTGGACAGCTCGGCGCTGGGGATGCTCCTGCTGCTGCGCGACCATGCCGGTGGCGAGAGCGCGCAGGTCAGCCTGGTGCACTGCAACCCCGATGTGCGCAAGGTGCTGGCCATTTCCAACTTCGAGCAGCTGTTCAAGATCAGCTGACGCGGCCCGGTCCGCAGTGGCAACGGCCATGTCCGAACTCCTCACGGTACTGATCGCCGACGACAACGCCGCCGACCGCCTGCTGCTGTCGACCATCGTCAGCCGCCAGGGTCATCGCGTGCTCACCGCCGCCAACGGGCTGGAAGCCCTGGCGCTGTTCGCCCAGGAGCGCCCGCAGCTGGTGCTGATGGATGCACTGATGCCGGTGATGGACGGCTTCGAGGCGGCGCGGCGGATTCGCCGGCAGGCCGGCGAAGAGCTGGTGCCGATCATCTTCCTCACCTCGCTGAGCGAGCCCGAGGCGCTGGTGCAGAGCCTGGAGGCGGGCGGCGACGACTTCCTCTCCAAGCCCTACAACCGCATCATCCTCGAAGCCAAGATCCGCGCCATGGGGCGCCTGCATCACCTGCAGCGGATGGTGCTGGAGCAGCGCGACCTGATCGCCCGGCACAACGAACACCTGCTCAACGAGCAGCGGGTGGCCAAGGCGGTGTTCGACAAGGTGGCGCATTCGGGTTGCCTGAATGCGGCGAATATCCGCTATCTGCAATCACCCTTTGCCTTGTTCAACGGCGACCTGCTGCTGGCGGCCTTCAAGCCTTCCGGTGGCATGCACGTGCTGCTCGGTGACTTCACCGGCCATGGCTTGCCGGCGGCCATCGGTGCCATGCCGCTGGCCGAGGTGTTCTACGGCATGACCGCCAAGGGCTACCCGATGGCGGACATCCTTCGGGAGATGAATGCCAAGCTCAAGCGCATCCTCCCGGTAGGGGTGTTCTGCTGCGCCGCGGTGCTCAACCTGAGTTTCCAGCGCGGCCTGGTGGAGGTGTGGAACGGCGGCCTGCCCAATGGCTACCTGCTGCGCCAGCAGCCGCGCGAGATCGTTCCGCTGGTTTCGCGGCACTTGCCGTTGGGGATACTCGAGGCGTCCGCCTTCAGCGACCACTGCGAGGTCTACGCCATGGAGGAGGGCGACCGAGTGTTTCTCTTCTCCGACGGGGTGCTGGAAGCGCGCAATGCCGCCGGCGAAGTGTTCGGGGAGCAGCGCCTGCGCGAGGTCTACGACAGCGAGCCAAGCTCCGCGCGCCTGTTCGATGGTATCCAGGCCGCCCTGGCGCGCTTCCGCGGCGAGGCCCAGGATGACGTCAGCATGCTGGAGGTCGCGCTGGTCCCCGAGGACTCGCTGCAGCGCCCGCCGCTGGCGTTCTCCGACAATGGCCTGAGCAGCCCGCTGGACTGGTCCGCCAGTTTCGAGTTCCGCGCGCCGACCCTGCGCAATTTCAATCCCCTGCCTTTCCTGCTGCAGTTGCTGATGGAAGTGCACGACCTGCGCCCGCGCGGCGGCGCGCTCTACACCGTACTCGCCGAGCTGTACTCCAACGCCCTGGAGCACGGCGTCATGGGCCTGGACTCCACGCTCAAGTGCGATGCCGCCGGCTTCGCCCGCTATTACCAGGAGCGCAGCCAGCGTCTCCACGAACTGCACGACGGCTTCGTGCGCTTCCACCTCGACCTCGCGCCCCACGGCGATGGCGGGCGGTTGCTGATGCGGGTGGAGGACAGCGGCGAGGGTTTCGACGTCGGCGCGGTGCTCGCTTCGCAGCAGGCTGCCGGCAGTCTCTGCGGGCGCGGCCTCACGCTGGTCCGGCAACTGGCCGACCGCTGCCAGTGGTCGAGCGACGGCAAGACCGTGGCCGTGGAGTTCTTCTGGTCGGCTCAGGCATAATCGGGGCCTTCTTGTCCCCCCGCAGGGTGGCGAGCCGTCCTCCAGGGAGTGCCCCATGTCCGAGCCGCATCTCGATGGCGCCGTGCTGAGCAATTTGCTGTCGATCATGGAAGACGAGTACCCGCTCCTGGTGGAGACCTTCCTCAGCGACTCCGAAGAGCGCCTGCGCAGCATCCGCGAGGCATCCGCCGTCAGCGATGCGCCAGCCCTGCGCCACGCTGCGCACAGCTTCAAGGGCAGCTGCGGCAACATGGGCGCTTCCGTACTGAGCAGCCTGTGCAAGCGCCTGGAAGAGGCCGCACGGCAGAATGACCTGGCCAGCGCCCAGAGCCTGATCGGCAAGGTCGAGCACGAATTCTCCATCGTCCGTACCCTGCTGGTGCCCGGTCGCCCCTGAGTTTTCCGAGTTGGCCCGCGCCTTGCTATCTCCGTGTTGGATATTCACATCAACGGAGAACTCCGATGGCTGTCGCCCCGGATATGTTATTGACGTCGACGCCTGACACCAGGCCCAATGCGGCGCTCTCCAAGTCTGCCCAGAATTCGTCGAACAGCAGCAACGACAAGGGTTCCAGCTTCGCCGACGTCTATGCCAAGGAGCAGCGTCCGGCGGCCAGCGAGCGCCCGGACAAGCCCGTCAAGGCGAAGACCGACAAGCCTCGGGACACTGCCGACAAGGGCACCGCGAGCAAGGATTCTGCAGCGCCGGCTGCCGCTGACCAGCCAAAGGTTGCCGAGGACGGCAAGGCCTTGCCGGCCGATGGCGCCAGCAAGGCGCAGGACAGCACGGCAGCCGATACCGAAGCCAAGACCGATGCGACACTCGACCCGCTGCTGATGCTGGGCATGACCGGGCAACTGCCGGAGCCCGAGGCGCCACCCTTGGTGGTCAGCAGCGGGGCCAGCCAGCTGACGGATGCCAGCAGCGATGGCGACTTGCAGAAGCTCAACGAGATCCCTGGCGTGAGCCTGACCCTGGGGTTGGGTGGCGAGGATCAGGCACCACAGGTTCAGCAGACGCAGCTGGCCGGCCACCTGGTAGCCAAGGCCGACGGCAAGGCGAACGTCGACGCGAAGAACGACTTGTCCGCTGCCCTGGCCGCGCTGAACCCGGATTCGGCCGCCAAGGGCGGTGAAGCGAAGCTCGCCGAAGGCGCGCTGAAGGATGCTCCCGACCTGACCCAGCAATTGGCGGATGTGCAGACCGACGCCAAGCCGGAGATGCCGCGCAACGAGACCTTCGCTGCGCGTCTGGAGTCCCTGACCCAGGCGCTGAACACGCCACAGGCCATGACCACTCGCCCGGTGAACCCGCTGGTGCCCGGCCAGGCGGTGTCGATGCAGCAGAATGGCTGGACCGACCAGGTGGTGGACCGGGTGATGTGGATGTCCTCACAGAACCTCAAGTCCGCCGAGATCCAGATGGACCCGGCCGACCTCGGTCGCCTGGAGGTGCGCATCCACATGACCGCCGACCAGACCCAGGTGAACTTCGTCAGCGCCAACGCCGGCGTGCGTGAAGCGCTGGACAGCCAGCAGCACCGCTTGCGCGAAATGTTCAGCCAGCAGGGCATGGGCCAGCTGGACGTCAACGTCTCGGACCAGTCCGCCCGTGGCTGGCAGCAGCAACAGCAGGGTGATGAGCGCGGCGGTTCGCGGCGCGTGGCCGGTTCCGACAGTGGCGACGACGAGCCGATGATCAGTGGCGTATCGGAGATTCGCCCGGCATCGACGGCGCAGGGCAGGGGATTGGTGGATTACTACGCGTGATTCCTGTGCGGCTTGCGGGGCCGCGCGGCGCGCCTGAGAGCGCCCTCACCCTCTCCCGAGGGGAGAGGGGACTGTCCTGAGGGTTGGGCAGTCCGCAGCCATCCGGCAAGCACCTTCGCTGTTAAAGGTACGGGAGGCCCCCTCTCCCTCTGGGAGAGGGCTGGGGTGAGGGAATTGCCCGAGCAGTGAGTTTCCCTGTTAGTCGCCCCAACGCCTGATCTTCATGGTGCACAGGAAAATTCTTACGCTCCCCGTGACATCCTCCGTCTAGCCTGTAATATCCGCGGCGGCGCCAGTCGAACTGGCACAGCCCTTGCTGATACCCCCTGTATCAGCGCATTGCGCCGGAATAGTGACGGATATTTGGCATGGCCAAGAAAGAACAGCCTCCGCTTCCCGATGGACAAGCGCCCGCCAAGGGCAAGCTGAAACTCATCATCATCATCGTACTGGCCTTTCTGTTGGCGGTCGGTGCCTCGGTGGGCGGCACCTGGTTCTTCCTGCACAAGAGCGCCAAGCCCGAGGAAGCCGAAGCCAAGAGCGCCGAGCACGCGGAGCCGACCAAGAAGCAGGCGGTCTACGAGATTCTCGCGCCGGCCTTCGTGGTCAACTTCAATCAGAACGGTCGCCAGCGCTATCTGCAGGTGGCCGTCGCCCTGATGGGCCGCGACCAGGCGCAGATGGACGCGCTGCGCGAGCAGATGCCGCTGGTGCGCAACCAGCTGGTGATGCTGTTCTCCAGTCAGAATTTCGACACGCTGGTGACGCCGGTGGGCAAGGAAATGCTGCGTCAGCAGGCGACTTCCAGTCTTCAGGAACTGGCGAAGAAGGCGACCGGTCAGTTGACCGTGGAGCAAGTGCTTTTCACCAACTTCGTATTGCAGTAGGTACCCGCCATGGCCATGCAGGATCTACTTTCCCAGGACGAGATCGACGCGCTGTTGCACGGCGTGGACGATGGCCTGGTGGAAACCGAGTCCGATGTCGAGCCGGGGGCGATCAAGTCCTACGACCTGACCAGTCAGGACCGCATCGTCCGGGGCCGCATGCCGACCCTGGAGATGATCAACGAGCGGTTCGCCCGCTACACCCGCATCAGCATGTTCAACCTGCTGCGCCGCTCGGCGGACGTCGCCGTGGGCGGCGTGCAGGTGATGAAATTCGGCGAGTACGTGCATTCGCTGTACGTGCCCACCAGCCTCAACCTGGTGAAGATGAAACCCCTGCGCGGCACCGCGCTGTTCATCCTCGACGCCAAGCTGGTGTTCAAGCTGGTGGACAACTTCTTCGGCGGCGACGGGCGCCACGCCAAGATCGAGGGCCGCGAGTTCACCCCCACCGAGCTGCGCGTGGTGCGGATGGTCATCGAGCAGGCCTTCGTCGATCTCGCCGAAGCCTGGCAGGCGGTGATGCCGATCACCTTCGAGTACGTGAACTCCGAGGTGAACCCGGCGATGGCCAACATCGTCAGCCCCAGCGAAGTGGTGGTGGTCTCCACCTTCCACATCGAACTGGACGGCGGCGGCGGCGACCTGCACATCACTTTGCCGTACGCAATGATCGAGCCGATCCGCGAGATGCTCGACGCCGGCTTCCAGTCCGACGTGGACGACCAGGACGAGCGCTGGATCAACGCCCTGCGCGAGGACATTCTCGACGTCAACGTGCCGCTGGGCGCCACCGTCGTGCGCCGCCAGCTCAAGCTGCGGGACATCCTGCACATGCAGCCGGGTGATGTGATCCCGGTGGAACTGCCCGAGCACATGATCATGCGCGCCAACGGCGTGCCTTCCTTCAAGGTCAAGCTGGGTTCGCACAAGGGCAACCTGGCCTTGCAGATTCTCGATCCGCTCGTGCGACCGCGCTGAGCGAAGCCCAAGAGGACCCACCATGTCAGACGAAGAAAACGTGACTCCCGAAGAACAGGCACTGGCCGACGAATGGGCTGCGGCGCTCTCCGAATCGGGTGACGCCAACCAGGACGACATCGATGCGATGATGGCCGGCGCCGCCGCTCCGGCCGTGCCCGCCGCGCCGCGCGCGCCGATGGAAGAGTTCGGCATGGCGCCCAAGGCGCCGACCATTGCCGGCCTCGAAGGCCCCAACCTGGATGTGATCCTGGATATTCCGGTGACCATTTCCATGGAGGTCGGCCACACCGACATCAGCATCCGCAACCTGCTGCAGCTCAACCAGGGCTCGGTGATCGAACTCGATCGCCTGGCCGGCGAGCCGCTGGACGTGCTGGTCAACGGCACGCTGATCGCCCACGGCGAAGTGGTGGTGGTGAACGAGAAGTTCGGCATCCGCCTCACCGACGTGATCAGCCCCAGCGAACGCATCAAGAAGCTGCGCTGACATGGCCCGCCTGCTCGCGAAACTGTCCGTCCTGCCGCTGGCGGGGCTGTCCCTCCTGGCGATGGCCGACGAGGCCGGCAAGGTTCCGGCATCCAACCCGGCCATCGTCCACGCCAGCTCCACGCCGAGCCTGATCACCGGCAGCGCCGGCGCGCAGCTGATGCAGCTGTTGCTGGGCCTGGTGCTGGTGGTCGGCCTGATCTTCCTGCTCGCCTGGCTGGTGCGCCGCGTGCAGCAGGTGGTGCCGCGCGGCAATCAGTCGATCCGCCTGATTTCCAGCCAGGCGCTCGGCCCGCGCGATCGCCTGGTGCTGGTGCAGGTGGGCGAGGAGCAGGTGCTGCTGGGCCTGACGCCGGGCCGCATTACTCCGCTGCACGTCATGCGCCAGCCGGTGCATGCCGCCGAGACGGAACCCGCGCAGCCGGAATTCGCCCAGCGCCTGCTGGAATTGCTGAACAAGGACAAGGGCCGCCCGCAGTGACCCGTTCGCCGACTTCTTCCGTGCTGATCGGCGCGCTCAAGCGTTTCGCGCCGCTGCTCCTGGCCCTGCTGGCGCTGGCCGTGCCCCAGGCCTTCGCCGCTGATCCGACGCAGCTGACGGCGATCACCGTGACCACCAACCCGCAGGGGCAGCAGGAGTATTCGGTCAGCCTGCAGATCCTGCTGATCATGACGGCGCTGAGCTTCATCCCGGCGTTCGTCATGCTGATGACCAGCTTTACGCGTATCATCATCGTCTTCTCCATCCTGCGCCAGGCGCTGGGCCTGCAGAGCACGCCGTCGAACCAGGTGCTGATCGGCCTGGCCATGTTCCTGACGCTGTTCGTGATGGCGCCGGTGTTCGACAAGATCAACAGCACCGCGCTGCAGCCCTATCTGAACGAGCAGATCCCGGCACAGGAAGCGATCACCCGCGCCGAGGTGCCGCTCAAGGCCTTCATGCTGGCGCAGACCCGGCAATCGGATCTGGAGCTGTTCGTGCGGCTGTCCAAGCGCACCGACATCGCCAGCGCCGACGCCACGCCCCTGACCATCCTGGTGCCGGCGTTCGTCACTTCGGAGTTGAAGACGGCCTTCCAGATCGGTTTCATGATCTTCATTCCGTTCCTGATCATCGACCTGGTGGTGTCCAGCGTACTGATGGCGATGGGCATGATGATGCTCTCGCCGCTGATCATCTCGTTGCCGTTCAAGATCATGCTGTTCGTCCTGGTGGACGGCTGGGCACTCATCATCGGTACGCTCGCCGGCAGTTTCGGGACGGTCTAGCGATGAACCTCTCTGCTGAACGACAGGAGCAGCCATGACCCCCGAAGTCGCCGTCGACCTGTTCCGTGAAGCGCTCTGGCTGACCGCCGTGATCGTCGGCGTTCTGGTGTTGCCCAGTCTGCTGGTGGGCCTGATTGTGGCGATGTTCCAGGCCGCCACTCAGATCAACGAGCAGACCCTGAGCTTCCTGCCGCGCCTGCTGGTGGTATTGATGACCCTGATCGTGCTGGGGCCCTGGCTGCTGCGACAGCTGATGGAGTACACCCAGTCGCTGATCACCAGCATCCCGACGCTGATCGGCTGATGCTCGAGCTCAGCAACGCGCAGATCGGCGGCTGGATCGGGGCCTTCCTGTTCCCGCTGTTCCGCATCGCCGCGATGTTGATGGTGATGCCGATCATCGGCACCCAGCTGGTGCCCACCCGTGTGCGCCTCTACCTGTCCGTGGCGATCGCCGTGGCCCTGGTGCCGAACCTGCCGCCGATGCCGCAGGTGGACGCGCTGAGCCTCAAGGCGATGGTCTACATCGCCCAGGAAATCCTCGTCGGCGCCATGCTCGGCTTCGTCCTGCAGTTGATGTTCCATGCCTTCGTCATCTCCGGGCAGATCATCTCCATGCAGATGGGCCTGGGTTTCGCCTCCATGGTCGACCCCACCAACGGCATTTCCGTGCCGGTGCTGGGGCAGTTCTTCACCATGCTGGTGACGCTGCTGTTCCTCTCCATGAACGGCCACCTGGTGGTGTTCGAGGTGCTGGCGGAAAGCTTCAACACGCTGCCGGTGGGCGAGGGGCTGTCGAGCAACCATTTCATCACCGTGGCCGGGAAGCTCGGCTGGGTCCTGGGGGCCGGCCTGATGATCGCCTTGCCGGCGATCACCGCGCTGCTGGTGGTCAACCTCGCGTTCGGCGCCATGACGCGCGCCGCGCCGCAGCTGAATATCTTCTCCATCGGTTTCCCCCTGACCCTGGTCATGGGGTTCGTCATTGTCTGGATTGGCAGTGCCGACATTCTGACTCAGTACCAGGCACTGGCCAGTGAAGGCCTGCGCCTGCTTCGCGAACTCGTGGGGGCCCGCTGATGGCCGAGAACGACAGTAGCGAAGACAAGACAGAGGAACCTACAGAGAAACGGCGCCGCGACGCGCGCGAGAAAGGGCAGCTACCCAGGTCCAAGGAGCTGAACACCCTGGCCGTGCTGCTCGCCGGCGCCGGTGGTCTGCTGATGTTCGGCGCCAGCCTCGCCGATGCGCTGCTGCGCCTGATGCGCGGCAGCTTCGAGTTCGACCGCGCCACGGCGATGAACAGCGAGAGCATGCTCAACCTGCTGATCGCCGGTGCGAAGATCGGCGCCGACGGCGTCTGGCCGATCCTCGCCGTGTTGCTGGTGGCTGCGCTGATCGGGCCGGTGGCCCTGGGCGGCTGGCTGTTTTCCGCCGAGGCGCTGGCGCCCAAGTTCAGCCGGATGAACCCGCTGGCGGGACTCAAGCGCATGTTCTCCTTGCGCTCGCTGACCGAGTTGCTCAAGGCGCTGGCCAAGTTCGTGCTGGTGCTGATCGTGGCGATACTGGTGCTCAAGTCCGACCAGGACGACCTGCTGGCGATGTCCCACGAGCCGCTGGAGCAGGCCATGGTGCACAGCGCCAAGGTCGTGGGCTGGAGCGCCTTCTGGCTGGCCTGCAGCATCATCTTCATCGCCGCCGCGGACGTTCCGTTCCAGCTCTGGGACAACCGCAAGAAGCTGATGATGACCAAGCAGGAGGTCAAGGACGAGTACAAGGACTCCGAGGGCAAGCCGGAGGTCAAGGCCAAGGTCCGCCAGATGCAGCGCGAGATGGCCAACCGACGCATGATGCAGGCGGTGCCCCAGGCCGACGTGGTGATCACCAACCCGACCCACTTCGCCGTGGCCCTGCAGTACGACGCCGAGAAGGGCGGCGCACCGCGCCTGCTGGCCAAGGGCAACGACTTCATGGCCCTGAAGATTCGCGAGATCGCCCAGGAGCACAAGGTCACCGTGCTCGAATCCCCGGCGCTGGCGCGGGCGGTGTACTACTCCACCGAACTCGATCACGAGATTCCCGCCGGCCTCTACCTGGCGGTCGCCCAGGTGCTGGCCTATGTCTACCAGCTCAAGCAGTACCGCGCCGGCAAGGGCAAACGCCCGGGGCCGATGCCGGACCTGCCGATTCCGCCGGATTTGCGCCGCGACGAGTGATGCAGGACCGCGTCCGCTATATCTCGCCCTTCCGACCGCAGTAGCATGGGCGGTTCATGGCCGGGGTTGCATGCTCCGGCTGCAAGGATCGCGAAGGGACACTTCGATGCTTCATGGATTCTCCGCCGGCTGGCGCTCGACGCTCTGGTTTCTGCTCTGCCTGTTCTGTTCCCAGTTCGCCTGGGCGGCTTCGGATGCCGAAGGCGGCGTCCTGCTGCCGCTGGGCGAACGCGTGGTCGACGTCACCGGCACGCTCGACCCCTCCGCCAAGGCCCGCCTGATCGACAAGCTCACGGCCCTGGAGGGGCGGCGCGGTGCGCAGATCGCCGTGGTGATGCTGCCCTCGGTCGGCAAGATGGGCATCGAGGCGTTTTCCAACAAACTGTTCAGCCTGTGGAAGCTCGGCCGCAAGGGCATCGACGATGGCGTGCTGGTGGTGGTGGCCAAGGACGACCACCTGATGCGCATCGAGGTGGGCTACGGCCTGGAAGGGACGATTCCCGATGTGCTGGCCGGGCGCATCATCCGCGAGCGCATGGCGCCGGCGTTCCGCGAAGGGGATTACGCCGGCGGTCTCGATGCGGCGGTGGATGCGCTGATCGGCCTGGTCGACGGCGAACCGCTGGCCGCGCCCGCCCCGTTGCGGGTGCCGCTGGAAGCCTGGCTGCTGCTGGTGGCCTTCGTGGCGGGTGGGATTGGCGGTGTATTGCTGGCCGCCCATCGCCTGCGCTGGCGTGGTGCCCTGACGATCGGCGCCGCAATCGTTGCGCTGGTGGCGGTACTCGCCAGCGGCACCGATGCCCTGGTGACCGTGGCGATTTCGCCGCTCTGCTTGCTGATGGGTGGCGCTACCTTCGGCGCGCTGTGGACGGTTCGCGTGATGTTCTACGGGGTGCTCGGGCTGATCGTCTACTGCATCCTGCTCGGCTTCCTGACGCCGCGCTTTGGCGGCGTGCTGTGGATTTATGCGCTGGCCGCGCCGGTGGGCCTGCTGTTCGTGCTTGGCCTCTGGTGGCTGGTTATCTCTATGATGCGCGATACCTGGCGCAAGGGGCGCCAGGGTTTCTACCTGCGCTTGCTGATCCTGGCGGGGCTCTACCTGGTGGTGGCGTTCTTCGCGGGCGTACCGGCCGTGCCGCTGAGCGGGCTGGCGGTGCTGCCGTTCATGGCGCTCCCCGGGCTGCTGATATTCGGTTCGGGCAAGGGGGCTGGCGGGTCCGGCTCGGGCAGCGGCTCTTCCCGTGGCGGTTCCAGCGGTGGCGGTTTCTCCGGCGGTGGCGGGTCGAGCGGCGGCGGCGGGGCGTCCGGCAGCTGGTAGCGCAGCGCCCCGCGGCTTTGCGCGTTGAGCGCATTCAACTAGCATCTCGACACCCATTTGCCAGGAGGCACCGAGCACGCCATGGACAGCACCGTTCGCGACCGCCGCATTGCTGCCGCCATTCCCCTTGTCACGCTACCGGTGATCTACGTTTCGTTGTGGTTCATCCCCTTGCTGGTGCTGGGCTATCTGTTGCTGGGGCGCAGGGCTCCGCCGCTGGTCCGCGAAGTGACGCTGCGAGTGCTGGACCTGTACTTGTCCCTGGCGCTGATCTTCGTGGCTGTCGTGCTGTTGATCGGTTCGCTGGGCGTGGTTGCCAACGATGGCGAGATCAAGCTCTGGCCTCAGATCAAGTCCGTGCTGGTGGTTGTGTTCAGTCTGCTGATCACGGGATACGTCCTCGTCAGCTCTGCCTTCAGCGTCGTTCGTGCCTGGCGCGGCCAGTTGCACGATCCGAAGCTGTCCATGGGGATTCTGCAGGCCCTGCGCGGACGGCCGAGGGCGGCTGCCTGATGAGAACCTGGATTCTCGGCTTCCTGTGCCTGTTCCTCCTGTCGGGCGCGCCGCTCACGCAGGCTGTCCAGGCTGATAGGGCTGCGGCCAGCGTAGATGTCGCCGATGCGCTGCAGGAGCAAGCGCCTGCCGCGGTGGCCGTGCCTCGGCTGGCAAGCCCGGTCACCGACCTCACCGGCACGCTGGATAGCGACTGGGTCGCCTCGATGGGTCAGCGCCTGCTGGCGCTGCAGCAGCGCAAGGGCTCGCAGATCGCCATTCTGATGCTACCCAGCACCGGCGAGGACAGCATCGAGCAGTACGCCACCCGCGTCTTCGAGCAATGGCGTCTGGGGCGGCAGGGGGTGGATGATGGCGTGCTGGTGCTGGTGGCCAAGGACGACCGGACTATGCGCATCGAGGTCGGCTATGGGCTGGAAGGCGCGATTCCGGATGTGAGTGCCGCGCGGATCATCCGGGAATACATGGTTCCGTCTTTCCGCGACGGTGACTTCGCCGGCGGCATCCAGCGGGCGGTCGAGGTCCTGGAGCGTCTGATCGATGGCGAGACACTGCCGGAGGAACGCCAGCAGGGCGGCCTGACGCTCGAGGGCTGGCTGCTGCTGATCGGCCTGGGCGCCGGCGCCGTAGCAGGCATTGCCTTGCGCCGGCGCTGGTTCAGCGTTCGCGCCGTGCTGCTTGCGTCCACGTGCCTGGCGCTGCTGCTGGCGTTCAGCTCCGGCCTGGACGCCGCGCCGATGCTGCTCTTCGTCCTGCCGTTCTGCCTGTTCACCGGTGGCGGCATCGGCGCCCTGGCTGCCTCTTCGCGCAAGGCAGCCTGGGTGGTGTGCGGGATCATCGGTTACCTGGTGGCGCTGATGCTGCTCGCCTCGCATTTCGACGGGGGAGACGTCGCGCTCTACGGCCTGGCGGCTCCCATTGGTGGGACCGTCGCGCTGATCTTCCTGTGCCTGCCGTTCTTCCTCGCCTACGGCACCTGGAAGCGCAGTCGTCTGGAATTCTGCATTCGCCTGGCGCTGGCCGGCGGTATCGCCGGGTTCGTGGTCTATGCGACGGGAGTTCCGCTGTGGCCCTGGGTGCTTCCCGATTCGCTGGCGCTGATTCCGATGCTGTACGTGCCGATGCTGGTCGCTTTCCTGGCCGGCGGCAGCTCCGGTTCCGGGTCCGGCTCGGATTCAAGCTCCGGCGGCGGCAGTTCGTCGTCCAGCGGCGGCAGCAGTTACTCCGGCGGTGGCGGTTCCAGCGGCGGTGGCGGCGCTTCCGGAAGCTGGTGATCCGGCCGCTCTGAGTCGGGCATTTATCGCGGTTCGAAGAAGTTGGAACGCTTCCTGCAAAACCCTGTGCGGACGCCGGTCTCGGCGTCAAAAGTTTGATCCGGTGGCTGCCTCGGCCACCCACGCGCAGGGGAAATTCGGGTGGATCGTACGCAACTGATCGGCACTGTTCGCAGCAACCTGGTAGGGCTCAGCCGAGGCAACCTCGGCGTGCCGCTGCTGCTGCTGGCGATGCTGGCGATGATGACCCTGCCCATCCCGCCGTTCCTGCTGGATGTGCTGTTCACCTTCAACATCGCGCTGTCCATCGTCGTCCTGCTGGTCAGCGTGTATGCCCTGCGCCCGCTGGATTTCGCCGTCTTCCCGACCATCCTGCTGGTCGCCACCCTGCTGCGCCTGGCGCTGAACGTCGCGTCCACCCGCGTCGTGCTGCTGCACGGCCACGACGGTCACGCGGCCGCCGGCAAGGTGATCCAGGCCTTCGGCGAGGTGGTGATCGGCGGCAACTACGTCGTCGGCATCGTGGTCTTCGCGATCCTCATGATCATCAACTTCGTGGTGGTCACCAAGGGCGCCGGGCGTATCTCCGAGGTGAGTGCGCGTTTCACCCTCGACGCCATGCCCGGCAAGCAGATGGCCATCGATGCCGACCTCAATGCCGGCCTGATCGAGCAGGCGGAAGCCAAGAAGCGCCGCGCCGAAGTGGCCCAGGAAGCCGACTTCTACGGCTCCATGGACGGTGCCAGCAAGTTCGTCCGCGGCGACGCCGTCGCCGGCCTGCTGATCCTGTTCATCAACCTCATCGGTGGCGTGGCCATCGGGGTGATCCAGCACTCGATGAGCTTCGGCGATGCCGGCAAGGTCTACGCCCTGCTGACCATCGGTGACGGTCTGGTGGCGCAGTTGCCCTCGCTGCTGCTGTCCACCGCCGCCGCGATCATGGTGACCCGTGTGTCCAGCTCCGAGGACATGGGGGCCCAGGTCAACCGCCAGATGTTCGCCTCGCCCAAGGCGCTGGCCATCTCTGCCGCCATCCTCATCGCCATGGGCCTGGTGCCCGGCATGCCGCACGTTTCCTTCGTCGGCCTGGGTGGCCTGGCTGCCGGCGGCGCCTGGATGATCTGGAGTCGCCAGCGCAAGGCCAGCCAGAAGGCCGAGCAGGAAGCCCAGACCCAGCAGGAACTGCTGCCCGCCCAGCGCGCCGAGCAGACCAAGGAACTGGGCTGGGATGACGTGACGCCGGTGGACATGGTCGGCCTGGAAGTGGGCTACCGCCTGATTCCGCTGGTGGACCGCAATCAGGGCGGCCAGCTGCTGGCGCGGATCAAGGGCGTACGCAAGAAGCTGTCCCAGGACCTGGGCTTCCTGATGCCGTCGGTGCATATCCGCGACAACCTCGACCTGCTGCCCAACGCCTATCGCCTGACGCTGATGGGTGTCAGCGTGGCCGAAGCCGAGATCTATCCGGATCGCGACCTGGCGATCAACCCCGGCCAGGTGTTCGGCACCCTCAACGGCATCGCCGGCAAGGACCCGGCCTTCGGCCTGGAAGCCGTCTGGATCGAGGCTTCGCAGCGCGACCAGGCGCAGTCCCTGGGCTACACCGTGGTGGATGCCAGCACCGTGGTTGCCACTCACCTGAACCAGGTGCTGCACAAGCATGCCCACGAGCTGCTCGGCCACGAGGAAGTCCAGCAACTGATGCAACTGCTGGCCAAGACCTCGCCCAAGCTCGCCGAAGAGCTGGTGCCGGGGCTGATTTCCCTGTCGACCCTGCTCAAGGTGCTGCAGGCGCTGCTGCAGGAGCAGGTGCCGGTACGCGATATCCGCACCATCGCCGAGGCCATCGCCAACGTGGCGGCGAAGAGTCAAGATCCCGCCGCGATGGTGGCGGCGGTCCGCGTCGCGCTGTCTCGCGCAATCGTGCAAACCATTGTGGGACTAGAGCCGGAGCTGCCTGTGATCACTCTGGAACCCAGGTTGGAACAGATATTGCTCAATAGTCTTCAGAAGGCCGGACAGGGCTCCGAAGACGGCATGTTGCTGGAACCCGGAATGGCCGAAAAGCTGCAACGCTCGATGGTTGAAGCGGCGCAGCGTCAGGAGATGCTCGGCAAGCCGGCGATTCTGCTGGTGGCGGGTCCCATCCGCGCGATGATGTCGCGATTCGCCCGGATGGCGGTTCCCACCATGAACGTGCTGGCTTACCAGGAAATCCCGGACAACAAACAAGTCACGATTGTCGCCACTGTTGGGCAGAACTGATTGAGGTCCAAGGCCATGCAGGTAAAACGCTTCTTCGCCGCCGATATGCGTCAGGCCATGAAACTGGTCCGTGACGAGCTGGGCCCGGATGCCTCGATCATCGGCAACCGCCGTGTCGCCGGCGGCGTGGAGCTGACCGCCGCGCTGGATTACCAGGCACCGGTGGCCGCCAGCAAGCCGAACCCGGCGCTGGAAGCCGAGCTGCGCAAGACCCAGGCGAAAATCGCCCAGGCCAAGGCGGACCTGTCGGCCCCGGCCCGCGCAACCGATGGCGTGCGCAAGGACCGTCAAATGTACGGCACCGAAGCGCCGCGCCGCAGTGCTGCCGAGACCCTGGCCGAAGCCATGGCCGCGCCGGCCACCCCGACGCCGGCTGCCGCCGGCCAGCAGGCGCTGGAAGCCATGCGCTTCGAGCTCAACGGCCTGCGTGAACTGATTGAAGTGCAACTGGGCTCCATCGCCTGGAACCAGCTGCAGAACCAGCGCCCGAAGCAGGCCAACCTGTGGCGTCGCCTGCAGCGCATGGGCCTGCCGGCCGACCTGTCGCGCAGCCTGCTGGAGCGCGTAGCCTCCATCGCCGATCCGAAGCAGGCCTGGCGCATGCTGCTGGCGCACCTGGCGCGCTCGATCAACACCCCGGAAACCGACCTGCTGGAGCAGGGCGGCGTGATCGCCCTGGTCGGCCCGGCCGGCATGGGCAAGACCACCACCCTGGCCAAGCTGGCTGCCCGCTACGTACTCAAGTACGGCGCGCAGAGCATTGCCCTGGTGTCCATGGACAGCTTCCGCATCGGCGCCCAGGAGCAGATCAAGACCCTGGGCCGTATCCTCAATGTGCCGGTGACCCTGGTCGATCCTGGCCAGTCGCTGATCCAGGCGATGGCGCCGCTGGCGCGCAAGCGTCTGGTGCTGATCGACACCGCCGGCCTGCCGGCCAACGATCCGGCGCTGCGCATGCAGCTCGAAGCGCTGTCGTCGCTGAGCCTGAACGTGAAGAATTACCTCGTGCTGGCCGCGACCAGCCAGAGCCAGGTGCTCAAGTCCGCCTGGCAGAACTATCGTTCCTGTGGGCTGGCCGGGTGCATCCTGACCAAGCTGGACGAAGCGGGAAGCCTCGGCGAAGCTCTGGCTCTGGCTATCAGCCAGCATCTCCCGGTAGCCTATCTGGCTGACGGGCCGAAGATCCCGGATGACCTGCATGTGGCACGCGCGCACCAACTGGTCAGCCGTGCGGTGAGCCTGCAGTCGCCGGAAGAGCCCAGCGAGGACGCCATGGCCGACATGTTCGCCGGCCTTTACCAGCAGCCGGTGCGTCGCGCCAGCTGAGGATTGTGAGCCCCGGGTGGGGCGTGGGGCGGCCGGTTGGGCCGCCCAAGCGATGCGGATGCTCTGCAAGATGATCCGCGAGCACCGGAAGCGGTGGAGCACCGCAGCCGGATTAGCCGGAACGCCAGAAGCGTGACGGTCGAACGACGAGACAAGGTATTGATATGGGCATGCATCCCGTTCAGGTAATCGCAGTCACCGGTGGCAAGGGTGGCGTGGGCAAGACCAACGTGTCGGTGAATCTGTCGCTGGCGCTGGCCGATCTTGGTCGCCGCGTCATGCTGCTGGACGCCGACCTTGGCCTGGCCAACGTCGACGTGCTGCTGGGCCTGTCGCCCAAGCGCACGCTGGCCGACGTGATCGAAGGCGAATGCGACCTGCGCGACGTGATCCTCCAGGGGCCCGGCGGCATCCGCATCGTCCCGGCGGCCTCGGGCACCCAGAGCATGGTGCACCTCACGCCGATGCAGCATGCCGGTCTGATCCAGGCTTTCAGCGACATCAGCGACAACATCGACGTGCTGGTGGTGGACACCGCCGCCGGCATCGGCGACTCGGTGGTGAGCTTCGTTCGCGCGGCCCAGGAAGTACTGCTGGTCGTCTGCGATGAACCCACGTCCATCACCGATGCCTATGCTTTGATCAAGCTGCTCAACCGCGACTACGGCATGACCCGTTTCCGCGTGCTGGCGAACATGGCGCACAGCCCCCAGGAGGGCCGCAACCTGTTCGCCAAGCTGACCAAGGTCACCGACCGTTTCCTCGACGTGGCGCTGCAGTACGTCGGCGCCATTCCCTACGACGAGTCGGTGCGCAAGGCGGTGCAGAAGCAGCGTTCGGTGTATGAGGCGTTCCCGCGCAGCAAGGCTTCCCTGGCCTTCCGGGCGGTGGCGCAGAAGGTCGACAGCTGGCCGCTGCCGGCCAACCCACGAGGGCACCTGGAGTTCTTCGTCGAGCGCCTGGTGCAACATCCCACGGGTTCGGCCGTATGACCGCGGCCTCCGGAGCGCGTATGTACAGCAAGGCACAGGCGCACAACTCCCAGGAACTGCTGATCCAGAAACACGCACCACTGGTGAAGCGCATCGCCTACCACCTGCTGGGCCGCCTGCCGGCCAGCGTGCAGGTGGAAGACCTGATGCAGGCAGGGATGATCGGCCTGCTGGAGGCAGCGAAGAAGTACGACGCGGGCAAGGGCGCGAGCTTCGAGACCTACGCCGGCATCCGTATCCGTGGCGCCATGCTCGACGAGGTGCGCAAGGGCGATTGGGCGCCCCGTTCGGTGCACCGCAACACCCGTATGGTCAGCGACGCCATCCGCGCCGTCGAGGCGCGCACCGGACGCGACGCTAAAGATCAGGAGGTTGCTGCCGAACTCAATATGAGCCTCGAAGATTATTACGGCATCCTCAGCGACACCCAGGGCAGCCGGCTGTACAGCTTCGATGACATGTTGCAGGACGGTGAACAGGGCGGTGGCCTTGCCGAAGACGCATCCCACCACGACAACGAGCCGTCCCACGGCCTGGAAGACGAACGCTTCCAGGCGGCGCTGGCCGACGCCATCACCAAGCTGCCCGAGCGCGAGCGGCTGGTGCTGGCGCTGTACTACGACGAGGAACTCAACCTCAAGGAGATCGGCGAAGTACTGGGCGTCAGCGAGTCCCGTGTCAGCCAGTTGCACAGCCAGTGCGCCGCGCGCCTGCGCTCGCGACTGGCGGAGTGGCGCGCGCGCTGAGCATCGGGTAGTTTCGCGGCTGCTTGTTCTGAGCGGAAAGCCTGAAAGGAATTTCCTTAGGCAAGTTATAGGCTTACGAATTTTTGGGTGACGTTCCTTTGACGCATCCACCCCAAAGAGCGCACGGCGCTCAATGAATTGACGGCACGCCCGCCAGGGCGCGTTTGGTATCGATGGAGGCAGGTTTGGACAAGAACATGAAAATTCTCATCGTGGACGACTTTTCCACGATGAGGCGCATCATCAAGAACCTCCTGCGAGACCTGGGGTTCACCAACACCGCAGAAGCCGACGACGGCACCACTGCGCTGCCGATGCTGCACAGCGGCAACTTCGATTTCCTCGTGACCGACTGGAACATGCCCGGCATGACCGGCATCGACCTGCTTCGTGCGGTCCGCGCCGACGAGCGCCTCAAGCACCTGCCGGTGCTGATGGTCACCGCCGAAGCCAAGCGCGACCAGATCATCGAAGCGGCCCAGGCCGGGGTCAACGGCTATGTGGTCAAGCCTTTCACCGCTCAGGTGCTGAAAGAAAAGATCGAGAAGATTTTCGAGCGGGTCGGCAGCTAAGGCCGGCATAGAGGGCGTCATGGATTTCAACGAATCCGCGGGTGACTTCGAGTCGACCCTGAAAAAACACGCGCGCGAATTGGTCGACTGCCTCGAACGCGGCGACGTTCAGACCGCCGTGCAACTGATCTCCGAGCTTAACCAGGCGCGCGACCGAGGCCTCTACCAGGAGGTCGGCAAGCTCACCCGCGAGCTGCACAACGCCATCGTCAACTTCCAGATCGATCCCAACTCCCGGCACGCCGAGGAGATGTCGCAGATCGCCGACGCGACCGACCGCCTGTCCTACGTGGTGACGATGACCGAGAAAGCGGCCAATCGCACCATGGACCTGGTGGAGGAGTGCACTCCGGTGGTCATGCACATCGAGACCCAGGCCAAGGAGCTGCAGGAAGACTGGTCGCGCTTCATGCGCCGCGAGCTGGGCGCCGACGCCTTCCGCGACCTGGCCAAGCGCGTCGAGCAGTTCCTCTACATCAGCGCCCAGGACAGCCGCAAGCTCTCCGCCCACCTGAACGACATCCTGCTGGCGCAGGACTTCCAGGACCTCACCGGGCAGGTGATCAAGCGCGTCACCAAGCTGGTGACCGAGGTCGAGTCGAACCTGGTCAAGCTGGTCTGGATGGCGGGTCAGGTCGATCGCTACGCCGGTATCGAGCATGACCACGACGGCATGCGCGACGCGGTGGAAAAAGAAAGATCGTCCAAGGGTGAAGGTCCGCAGATTGCTGCCGATACAAGAAAGGACGTCGTGTCCGGTCAGGACGATGTCGACGACCTGTTGTCCAGCCTTGGTTTTTAAGCGTCGCCTGACGCTGTAGAGGGAGCACCGAATGAGCTTCGACGCCGATGACGAAATCCTCCAGGACTTCCTGGTGGAGGCCGGCGAGATTCTCGAGCTACTGTCCGAGCAACTGGTCGAGCTGGAAAGCCGCCCGGAAGACATGGACCTGCTCAATGCCATCTTCCGTGGGTTCCACACCGTCAAGGGTGGTGCCGGCTTCCTCCAGCTGAACGCGCTGGTGGAGTGCTGCCACATCGCCGAAAACGTGTTCGACATGCTGCGCAAGGGCGAACGCCGCGTGGATGCCGAGCTGATGGACGTGATGCTGCAGGCGCTGGATACCGTCAACGTCATGTTCCAGCAGGTGCGTGACGCGCAGGAGCCGACTCCGGCGACGCCCGAGCTGCTCGCTGCCCTGTCGCGCCTGGCCGATCCGAACGCCGCCCCGGCCGAAGCTCCTGCTCCGGCCGTGGCCGAGCCAGTGGCGGAAGAAGCTCCAGCCGCTTACGGCGACATCACCGACGCCGAGTTCGAGCAACTGATGGATGCCCTCGAGCCCACCGCTGATGCGCCTGCCGCACCGGTTGGCGCGGGTGGCGACGACATCACCGACGACGAATTCGAAGCACTCCTCGACCAGTTGCACGGCAAGGGCCAGTTCAGTGCCGGCGCCAAGGAAGCCGCCAAGTCCGCCCCGGCTCCGCTGGCCGAGGCTCCGGCCGCCAGTGGCGGTGACGAGATCAGCGACGATGAGTTCGAAGCGCTGCTCGACCAGTTGCACGGCAAAGGCCAGTTCACCGGCGCGAAGGAAGAAGCCGCCGCTCCCGTCGAGGCTGCTGCCGCGGCCAGGGCCGAGGAAGCTCCGGCGGCCTCCGGCGACGACAACATCACCGACGACGAATTCGAGAAGCTGCTCGACGAGCTGCACGGCAAGGGCCAGTTCACCGGCGCGAAGGAAGAGCCGGTTGCGGCCGCCAAGCCGGCTGCCCAGCCTGCTGCGCCGGCGCCCAAGCCCGCCGCCGCGCCCGCACCGGCTGCTGCCGCCAAGCCTGCCGCGGCCAAGCCCAGCACGGCCGCCGCCGCAGAGAAGCCGGCCAACGAAGCGGAAACCACCGTGCGCGTGGACACCGCCCGCCTGGACGAGATCATGAACATGGTCGGCGAACTGGTGCTGGTGCGTAACCGCCTGGTGCGCCTGGGCCTGAACAGCGGCGACGAGGCGATGGCCAAGGCCGTCTCCAACCTCGACGTGGTCACCGCCGACCTGCAGTCGTCGGTCATGAAGACCCGCATGCAGCCGATCAAAAAGGTCTTCGGCCGCTTCCCGCGGCAGGTCCGCGACCTGGCGCGCAACCTGAAGAAAGAGATCAACCTCGAGCTGATCGGCGAAGAAACCGACCTGGACAAGAACCTGGTCGAAGCCCTGGCCGACCCGCTGGTGCACCTGGTGCGCAACGCGGTCGACCACGGCATCGAAGGCCCGGACGAGCGCGAAGCCGCCGGCAAGTCGCGCTCGGGCAAGGTGGTGCTGTCCGCCGAGCAGGAAGGCGACCACATCCTGCTGTCGATCTCCGACGACGGCAAAGGCATGGACCCGGACGTGCTGCGCGCCAAGGCGGTGGAGAAGGGCCTGCTGGACAAGGACGCGGCCGATCGCCTGTCCGAGTCCGACTGCTACAACCTGATCTTCGCGCCGGGCTTCTCGACCAAGACCGAGATTTCCGACGTCTCCGGCCGCGGTGTCGGCATGGACGTGGTGAAGACCAAGATTTCCCAGCTCAACGGGATCATCAACATCTACTCGACCAAGGGCCAGGGCTCGAAGATCGTCATCAAGGTCCCGCTGACCCTGGCGATCATGCCGACCCTGATGGTGATGCTGGGCAACCAGGCCTTCGCCTTCCCGCTGGTCAACGTCAACGAGATCTTCCACCTCGACCTGTCGAACACCAACGTGGTCGACGGCCAGGAAGTGGTGATCGTCCGCGACAAGGCCCTGCCGTTGTTCTACCTCAAGCGCTGGCTGGTGCCGGGCGCGCAGCATGACGAGCCGGGCGAGGGCCACGTGGTGATCCTCTCCGTGGGCACCCAGCGCATCGGCTTCGTGGTCGACCAACTGGTGGGTCAGGAGGAGGTGGTGATCAAGCCGCTGGGCAAGATGCTGCAAGGCACGCCGGGCATGGCCGGAGCGACCATCACCGGGGACGGGCGCATCGCGCTGATCCTCGACGTGCCGAGCATGCTCAAGCGCTACGCCCGTCGTATCTGACCGCCGTGCGCGAGCCGCGAGGCCCGCGCCCGTGATGGAAGAAGTTTTTTTCAGGAGTGTCTATGGCTGTCAAAGTCCTGGTGGTGGACGATTCGGGGTTCTTCCGCCGCCGCGTCTCGGAGATTCTTTCGGCTGATCCGCAGATCCAGGTGGTCGGCACGGCGACCAACGGCCGCGAGGCGATCGATCAGGCGCTGGCGCTCAAGCCCGACGTGATCACCATGGACTACGAGATGCCGCTGATGGATGGCATCACCGCCGTACGGACCATCATGCAGCGCTGCCCGACGCCGGTCCTGATGTTCTCCTCGCTGACCCACGAGGGCGCGCGGGTGACCCTGGACGCGCTGGACGCCGGCGCCGTCGATTACCTGCCGAAGAACTTCGAGGACATCTCGCGCAACCCGGACAAGGTCCGCCAGTTGCTGTGCGAGAAGGTCCACACCATCGCCAAGAGCAATCGCCGCTTTGCCGCGTACTCGTCCTATTCCTCCAGCACGCCGACTTCAGCCGCACCGGCGGCCAGCAGCGCCGCCCGCCATGTCGCTCCCGCTTCCTCGGGCAGCAGCCATGCGCCAGCGACTCCGGCGCCGACGACTTCCGTCGCCCCAAAGCGTAAGCCCTACCGGCTGGTAGCCATCGGTACGTCCACCGGTGGGCCGGTGGCGCTGCAGCGGGTCCTGACCCAGCTGCCTGCCAACTTCCCCGCGCCGCTGGTGCTGATCCAGCACATGCCGGCGGCCTTCACCAAGGCCTTCGCCGAGCGCCTGGACAAGCTGTGCAAGATCACCGTCAAGGAAGCCGAGGATGGCGACATACTGCGTCCCGGCGTGGCGTTGCTGGCTCCCGGCGGCAAGCAGATGATGGTCGACGCTCGCGGCGCTATCCGCATTCTCCCCGGCGACGAGCGCCTGAACTACAAGCCCTGTGTCGACGTGACCTTCGGTTCCGCGTCCAAGGCCTATGGCGACAAGGTGTTGGCGGTGGTTCTCACCGGCATGGGCGCCGACGGCCGCGAAGGTGCGCGCATGCTCAAGCAGGGCGGCGCCCAGGTCTGGGCGCAGGATGAGGCCAGCTGCGTGATCTACGGCATGCCCATGGCGATCGCCAAGGCCGGCCTGGCCGATGCGGTGTACAGCCTGGACGACATCGGTCGCCACCTGACCGAGGCCTGCGGCTGATGGATGTCCTCAGCCTGGTCGGCCTGATCCTCGCGCTGGTTGCCATCATCGGTGGCAACTTCCTCGAGGGCGGGCACGTCGGTGCCCTGGCCAACGGCCCGGCGGCGCTGATCGTGGTCGGCGGCACCCTGGCCGCCGCGCTGCTGCAGACCCCGGTGGCAGTGCTCAAGCGGGCGCTGACCATGCTGCGCTGGATGGTCCTGCCGCCCAAGGTGGACCTGGTCGGCGGCATCAACCAGGTGGTCGGCTGGAGCATGACGGCGCGCAAGGAAGGCCTGCTGGGCCTGGAAACCGTCGCCGACGCCGAGCGTGACCCCTATGCGCGCAAGGGCCTGCAACTGCTGGTGGACGGCACCGAGCCCGAGGCCATCCGCAGCATCCTCGAAGTCGACCTGTACAACCAGGAAAGCCGCGACCTCGCGGCGGCCAAAGTATTTGAAGCCATGGGCGGCTATTCGCCGACCATCGGCATCATCGGCGCGGTGATGGGCCTGATCCACGTGATGGGCAACCTCGCCGACCCCAGCCAGTTGGGCAACGGCATTGCCGTGGCCTTCGTCGCCACCATCTATGGCGTCGGCCTGGCCAACCTCCTGCTGCTGCCCATCGGCAACAAGCTCAAGAGCATCGTGCTGCGTCAGTCGTGTTACCGCGAAATGTTGATGGAGGGCCTGCTGTCCATCGCCGAAGGCGAGAACCCGCGCTCCATCGAGCTGAAGCTGCAAGGCTTCGTCGGCTGAGGGGGAGGGACAAAGTGGCCTGCTTGACCGATTCGCCAAGCCATCTTCGGCGCCAGAGTCTCCCATACTGCGTTGGCGCTCCTCGCCATAGAGTAACTATGGCTCGTCTCGCCGCCCTGTCTGGAAGCCCCAGGCATCCAACGCTGATCTCGTCAATCGATCGCGCAGGCCACTGACATGCCTCGCCGCAGACGCCACGAGGAACACGAGAATCACGAACGCTGGCTGGTGTCCTACGCGGACTTCATCACCCTGCTGTTCGCCTTCTTCGTGGTGATGTACTCGATCTCCTCGATCAACGAGGGCAAGTACAAGATCCTCTCGGAAACCCTGACCGGCGTGTTCAACCAGCCGGACCGTTCGATCCGCCCGATTCCCGTCGGCGAGGAGCGCCCGCGCACCCAGCAGCCGGACCAGTCGATCACCGAACCGCAGGACGAAGGACAGGCCCAGGGCAGCCCCGATACCCTGCAGCAGATCAGCGACAGCGTGCGCCAGGCGTTCGGCGACCTGATCTCCAGCGAACAGCTGTCGGTGCGCGGCAACGAGTTCTGGATCGAGATCACCCTCAATTCCAGCCTGCTGTTCCCCAGCGGCGACGCGATCCCCAATGACGCTGCCTTCGCCATCATCGAGAAGGTCGCCAGGATTCTGGCGCCTTACCGCAACCCGGTGCATGTCGAAGGCTTCACCGACAACGTGCCGATCCATAATTCGCAGTACCCGACCAACTGGGAGTTGTCCGCGGCCCGTGCCGCCAGCATCGTCCGCATGCTCGCCCAGGACGGCCTCGACGCCGGTCGGCTGGCAGCGGTGGGCTATGGCGAATTCCAGCCAGTGGCGGACAATGCCACGGCGGATGGTCGCGCACGCAACCGCCGGGTGGTGCTGGTGATCTCCCGCAACCTGGAGGTGCGCCGCAGCATCAGCGGTGTCGGTAGCGGCAAGGCACAGCCCGATCCGGCCTTGCGGCATGCTGGCACGCAACCTGCACCAGTGCTTGCCAGTGAGGCGCCCGCCAGTGGTGCCGTCAATTCTTCGTCATCGGCCACAGGGCAATGAGAACCATGACTACGATCCTGAGCCGATGCTGTGCCACCGGGGAGCGCGCACTATGAAAGTCTGGGCGGTAGCCAACCAGAAAGGTGGCGTCGGCAAGACCACTTCCTCCATCGCCTTGGCGGGCCTGCTGGCGGATGCCGGCAAGCGCGTGCTGATCGTCGACCTGGACCCCCACGGCTCGATGACCAGCTATTTCGGCCATGACCCGGACAGCCTGGAGCACAGCGTTTTCGACCTGTTCCTGCACCAGGGCAACGTGCCCGAGGGACTGCCCGAGTCACTGCTGCTGCCCTCCAGCCACGAGAACATCCGCCTGCTGCCATCGAGCACCGCGCTGGCCACCCTGGAGCGCCAATCGCCGGGGCAGAACGGCCTGGGCCTGGTGATCGCCAAGAGCCTGGCGCAACTGTGGAACGAATTCGACTACGCGATCATCGACAGCCCGCCGCTGCTGGGTGTGCTGATGGTCAACGCCATGGCGGCCAGCCAGCACCTGGTGATCCCGGTGCAGACCGAGTTCCTCGCCCTCAAGGGCCTGGAGCGCATGGTCAACACCCTGAAGATGGTCAACCGCTCGCGCAAGCAGGCGCTGCCGTTCACCATCGTGCCGACCCTGTTCGACCGCCGTACCCAGGCGTCCCTGGGCACCCTGCGGGTATTGCGCGATACCTACCCGGACACGCTGTGGCAAGCCTTCATCCCGGTGGACACCAAGCTGCGCGACGCCAGCCGCCTGGGCATGGTGCCGTCGCGCAACGACAGCAACAGCCGGGGCGTGATCGCCTACCGTGCGTTGCTCAAGCATCTGCTGGCCCATGTGCCGGCGAGCCAGGTAGCCTGAGCATGGCTGGCACCCACAGAAGAATCCGACGGATGTGTTCAAGTCCTGCGCATCCGCTGCCGATAGGCTGGACAGTTACCTTGCGCGGTTATCCATCATGAGTCGTTCCGCTACCGCCACTCGCCCCCAGCTCGCGCTGCAGTCCTACCTGGATGCGCTGCTGCAGGAGGCCACTTTCGAAGACTTCGCCGTGGAGCCGCTGGCGCAGCCCGTTGCCGCACCCGTTGCACCGGTTCCGGTCGCCGCGGTGGCATTGGTGGTCAGCGAGCCGGTGGAGCCACTCACCGCCGAACCTCAGGCAGCGGTGATGCAGGCGCCGGAAACCAGCGTCAGCCTCGACGAATTCGAAGCGGCCGTGCTCGAAGAGCAGGTTCGTGATGCGCGCCTGAGCGGCGTCGCCCGCGCGTCAGTTGCTGAACCCAAGGTCATCGAAGCCCTGCTGCCCGAACCGGTCGCCCCGGTCATCGAGGCGCCGATCGCCGACGAGCCGCCGGCGCAGATCGGCCAGGTCATCGACCTGCACCAGCCCGGCAGCGCCGAGATGCCCGCCGCGCCGCTGAAGCTGCTCGACGATGGTCGTCCGGTATGGGCTGCCGAGCCGTTCGAGTGCCTGCTGTTCGACGTCGCCGGCCTGACCCTGGCAGTGCCGCTGGTCTGCCTGGGCTCGATCTATCCGCTGGCGGGGCACGACCTGACCCCGCTGTTCGGCCAGCCGGACTGGTTCCTTGGCATCCTGCCGGGGCAGAACGGCAACCTCAAGGTGCTCGACACCGCGCGCTGGGTGATGCCCGAGCGCTACCGCGACGACTACCGCGAGGGGCTGCAGTACGTGATTTCCGTGCAGGGCTACGAGTGGGGGCTGGCCGTGCACCAGGTCAGCCGCTCGGTTCGCCTCGACCCGTCCGAGGTGAAGTGGCGCAGCCAGCGCCAGCAGCGCCCGTGGCTGGCCGGCACGGTGATCGACCAGATGTGCGCGCTGCTGGATGTCTCGGCCCTGGCCGAACTGATCGCCAGCGGCGCGGCGAAGCACCTGAAGCCCTGAGGCCGGGCGCTACCTTATTGAAAGACAACCATCGCGCCGCAGGCGGCGCGGTACCAGAAGAGGCGAGGGGATATGAAGAAAACGTCAGCGCAAGGTGCCGAAGATCCGATTCTGCAGTGGGTCACCTTCCGCCTGGACAACGAGACCTACGGCATCAACGTGATGCAGGTCCAGGAAGTGCTGCGCTACACCGAGATCGCGCCGGTCCCCGGTGCCCCGAGCTACGTGCTGGGCATCATCAACCTGCGCGGCAACGTGGTCACCGTGATCGACACCCGCCAGCGTTTCGGCCTGGACCCGGCGCCGGTCTCGGACAATACCCGCATCGTCATCATCGAGGCCGACAAGCAGGTCGTGGGCATCCTGGTCGACAGCGTTGCCGAGGTTGTCTATCTGCGCCAGTCCGAGATCGAGACCGCGCCGAACGTCGGTAACGAGGAATCGGCCAAGTTCATCCAGGGCGTCTGCAACAAGAACGGCGAGCTGCTGATCCTGGTCGAGCTGGACAAGATGATGACCGAGGAAGAGTGGTCGGAGCTGGAGAGCATCTGAGGTGCTGATCGCCCTGGTGGTACTCAGTATCGTCTGCGCCGGTTTGGCGCTGGCCTGCGTCTGGCTGTCCGGCCGGCAGCGCGACCAGCAGGCGCAGGCCGCCGAACTGGCCAAGCAGCTGGCAGTGTTCGAGCAGCGCCTGAAAGAGCAGGGCAAGCGCATCGAGTCGTACCAGCAGATCAATATCCGCATGGGCGAAGAGCTGCGCGAGCTGACCAAACAGGTCGCGCCGCTGCCGGAGCGCCTGGTGCGCATCGAGCAGCGCGACCCCACCAGCCTGTCCTTCAGCCAGGCCGCGCGCCTGGTCGGCATGGGCGCCAGCCCCGAAGACCTGACCCAGAGCTGCGGCCTGTCCCAGGCCGAGGCCGAGCTGGTCGCCCGCCTGCATCAGGGCAAGGTGCGCGACTGAGTGCCGGGCATCTAGCCCGAAAATGAATCAGGCCCCGGAAGTGGGGCGTGGTGATTGTCGCCGTACTCAGTGCTTGCGACTGTTCGTGCCGATGTTGAACGTCTGCGCGACGATGCCCATGACGACGATGACTGTTGCCAGCAGCAGGGTGTAGACGACTTCGTAGAAGTAGGTTCCTTCCCAGACCATGATGATGAAGGCGCCGATGATGAACACGATCACTGCATAGGTCAGCCACGGGAACAGCCAGACCTTGAGCTGGATGTCCCGGCCCTCGGCTTCCAGCTTTCGGCGCATGCGCAACTGGGAGAACGCAATGACGAGGTAGACCAACAGGGCGATGGTGCCGGTGGCCTGCATCAGCACGTCATACACGTCCATCCAGTGCATGGCCGACAGGAATATCGCCACCAGGGCGAAGATGCTGGAGATCATCACGCCCACGTAGGGGGTGCCGGTGCTGCGCCCGGTGATCTGCATGATGCGATGGGCATCGCCGCGTCGCGACAGCGAGTAGAGCATGCGCGAGGCCGTGTAGAGCGCCGAGTTGAAGCAGCTGCACACCGAGGTCAGGACGATGAAATTGACGATCAGACCGGTGTGGGGAATACCCAGCATATCCAGGGTGACGCGATACGAACCCCAGGTCGGATCGCCAAGGTGCGGGTTGTTCCAGGGCACAAGGGCCACCACGATGAAGATCGAGCCGATGTAGAACAGGCAGATGCGCCAGACCACCGATCTAGTCGTCTTGATGATTTCCTTGCCGGGATTGGCCGACTCGGCTGCGGCTACGGTGACGATCTCGGCGCCGAGGAATGCGAACATCACGCCTAGCAGGGCTACCACCACGGCCTGCCCGCCATTGGGCATGAAGCCACCGACGGCGGTCAGGTTCGACCATCCGCTGGTGTTCCCCCATGGCCACAGGTGGGCGATCGCCAAGCCGCCGATGCAGATGAATAGGACAATGGCAACGACCTTGATCAGGGCGAACCAGAACTCGAATTCGCCGTAGTTGCGCACGTTCATGAAGTTCACCAGCATCAACGCCAGCGTGACGATCAGGGCGAAGCTCCAGCCCGGAATCATCGGGAACCAGCTGTTGAGGATGGTGCCGGCGACGAAGGCCTCCCAGCCCATCAGGAGAGCCCAGAAGTACCAGTACAGCCAGCCGATTGTGAAACCGGCCCAGCGTCCGATGGCGCGGTCGGCGTAGGTGGAGAACGATCCGGTATCGGGCTGCGAGACGGCCATTTCGCCGAGCATCCGCATGACCAGCACCACCAGAATGCCGCCGCCCAGGTAGGCTAGTACCGCAGCCGGCCCCGCCATGGCGATGGTCTTACCGGAGCCGACGAAAAGCGCCGCGCCGATCACTCCTGCGATGGACATCATGGTCAGATGGCGGGACTTCAGGCCGCCTTTGAGTTCGGTGCTGGGGGCCTCGCTGGCCAGATCATTCATCTTGCTCAAAATCAGACTTCCCTTGCCGCACGGTGGACGGCATGAACGGATGGAGGTGCTTGCCAATCGAATCACCGAGAACTCGTCCTTCCGGCGCCCCGTCGTCCAATTGACACTGGTGACTGCCGGTTCGGTTCCGGTCACTGCACAGCTTGACGGTTGTGTGTAGCCGAAGAGGACGGCGACTTCATGTGCTTTTGCCCACCTGTCGCCGGGCTGGCTCTCAAAGTTGAACAGGTTCCATATTCCGATCCGGACTGCATGGATGGCGAAAGCTGGGGGGCAGTTCCGTGCCGATGTTGGGCGATAGCGGCGGACTACCATCCATCTGATCAGGATTTTGTGGGATTAAGCTGACGGGTGATTCGGATTTATCTGATAAGAAAGGCGTCAAATCGTCGCTAAATTGGCCTCGTCAAAACTTCTCCCGAGGCCATCGATATGGCGACCATTTCCCGACGTGCCATGGTGCTGTGCTCGCATCCCGGTCGGCTGCTGAACTACAGCGTGCTGCTCAATCGTCTGGAGTTCTATCACCTGAGCCTGTGCCTGAACCTGGATGAAGTACGCAAGGCGCTCGCCACCCGGCAACGCTACAGCCTGTTCATCCATGACGACTTCCGCCCGGGGCCCGGCGAGCTGCTGAGCCTCAAGGCGCTGAGTCAGAGCAATACCTTCCGCCAGTTCCTGCTGGTCGGGCACTACAGTGCCGAGGAAAAGCGCGGGCTGATGCAATGGGCCTGGGCCAACCGCGTACCGCTGCTGGATGTGCTGGACAAGCCGCTGTCGCTGGCGCAGTTGCGCGAAGTGACCAGCGGCATGGTGCTCTATCACAGCGAGGACCGGCAGCCAATCCGTCAATCGGTTCGCGAGTTCTGCGATTTCGCCCCGGCAGGCGATCATCCGCCGGCCCAGCTCGGCTGCGAGTGTCGCAGCTGAGGCTGGTCACTGGCGCCGGAAGTCCGGTCCTTCCAGCAACAGGGGCATCGCGTCCGGCGGCGCCCCTGGCGTGTCGTTCAGCGGGCTCTTGCCCTTGAGATACCAGGCGAAGGCGATGATTTCGGCGATGGTGCGGTAGAGCGCCTCGGGAATCGCGTCGCCCAGCTCCAGGCGCGCCAGCAGGCGCACCAGTTCACCATTCTCGTAGATCGGCACCTCATGGTGGCGGGCGATGGCGAGGATGGTTTCCGCCAGTTCGTCGTCACCCTTGGCAGTGAGGGTCGGCGCGCTCTGCCCGTCATAGTTGAGCGCGATCACCTGGTGTGGGGCTTTCCTGGCCTTCTTCATGCGGTCTCATCCACCCAGCGCTGTTCCACGGCCGTCCGCGCCCCCTGGGGCGGCTTGCCCTGGCGGCAGCTCAGCTCGCCCACGGTCAGGCCGGCGTCGCTCAGGCGTTGGCGCAGGGTGCCCAGTTCGCCATCGATGAGGTTGGCGGTGGTGTCGCGCTCGGCCCACAGCTGGGTGCCGATGCTGCCGTGGGCCAGGGTGGCCTGGACCTGCAGCGGGCCGAGGCTGTCCAGGTCGAATGCCAGGTCGACGCGCCAGAGCATGTCGCGGGTCTGCTGCTCGCGCTCGCTGGCCGGGCTGTCCTTTTCTTCCTGCTGGATACGCACCTGGATCGGCACCATCTGATGTTGATGGCGCAGGGGGATTTCCAGCTGCCAGGTATTCACCACCGTACCGTCGGGGAGAACGTCGCTTTGCGCCAGGCTGCCCAACTGGTGTGTCTGCAGGCGCGAAACCGCGGCCGCGGCGAGCTTGAGCAGCGATTCGAGATCACCCTCCTGCTCCAGTTCACTGGCAAGCCGGCTGGGGAGCGGAAAGCTGATCGCTGACGGCGTGCGCCCGCTGGTCTGGCCGATGACACCCAGGGCGTTGCGCACGAAGGCCGGCATGGCCTGCGCCAGATTGCTGGCACCGGCCATGGCGTTGCCCGGCAGATTGTTCAGCACGGCCGCCGCCGTGCCGCCTTGCACGGCAGGCAGCAACTGGGCGATCAGCCGTAGCAGGTTGGCCTTGAGGTCCAGGGGAAGGCTTTCGACACCGCGCAGCATCTGCCCTTCGAGGAACGCGCCGCTCTGCTGGAAGGCCTGGGCCACGCCCTTGGCGTCACTGAGCTGGCGCACGTCCGGCAGCGCCCCCAGTAACTTATCCACTGACTGGCGCAGTTCTGGGCTGATGTCCGGGTTGCTGCCAGCGCCCTGCAGCGCCTTGAGCAGTCCGTCCAGCGGGCCCTGGCGGCTCTGCTGGGCGCTGAGTTGCAGGCTCAGGTTGAGCTGTTCCAGGCGGGCATTCATCGGCAGGAACTGCAAGGCCTGCTGGTCCTGCACACGGGCGCTGAGCAGGCTGTTGAGCGGTAGCGGGTTGGGCGATTCGATGCTCAGCTGGCGCCCGGCCAGCGGAGTGTTGAGCAGCGTCACCAGGACCTTGTAAACCACCTGTTCGGCCTTGCCGAGGGCGACCAACTGGCTGGCATCGACCTTGCCCTGGATCAGCGTGCCGACCGGCAATACGTCGAGGTCGAGGCTTCCCAGCGGTGTCTGGCTGGCGCCGCCCAGGCCCAGCGAGCCCAGGCTTGGTTGGGTCAGCAGGGTGGCGGCGAGGCTGGTCTGGTTCAGAGTCGACAGCTGAAGGGTGCTGCCCTTGGGCAGCGCTTGGGAGCTTTCCGCCACCACCAGCGCCTGCTGGCCGCTGGCCATGGTCAGGCGCAGCAGCAACTGGAAACTCACCTGCCCGTCACGTACCGCCAGCACTTCCGCATGGGCCTTTTCCCCCGGCGGCAGCAGATCGCCCAGGCTTTGCGCGAGCTTGAGCGTCAGCTCGGCGGCGTTCTGCGTGCTGCGCAGCGACGGCGTAGGCGGTAGCGGACGGGAAGCGCCAATTTCGCTTGGCATCGGGGACCTGTAGGCGGCGTGACGGGATTACGCCCAGTGTATCGGCGGCGATTGCAGGGACTTTAGACCGTCCGGCGGCCGCGGGGCAGGGCGCTTGAGGCTGGCAGGGTGCGCTGATTTGACGTTACACCCTGTCGAAAAACCTGACGTCGGGCTTAGGAACGGCTGTGTATAATGCGCCGCCCGAGGCTGCGCTTGGCGGTCCGGACGGTATGGCCGCTTTTTTGCACCACTGACTGTTTTCTGCCCGACGGTTGCCGATGCCCTTGAACCATCCCCTCCTCGAAACCGTGGCGCTCGCCTGCGAGCGGGACTGGCGCATGCTGTTCGAGCGTCTCGATTTGCGACTGGGCGCGGGCGAGATGCTACAGATCGTCGGCCCCAACGGCAGCGGCAAGACCAGCCTGCTACGCCTGCTCAGCGGGCTGATGCAGCCCACCGCCGGTGAGGTGCTGCTCAACGGCAAGCCGCTCGCCGAGCAACGCCACGAGCTGGCCCGGCTGCTGTTGTGGATCGGCCACGCCGCCGGCATCAAGGGCCTGCTCACCGCCGAAGAGAATCTCGCCTGGCTCTGTGCGCTGCACCAGCCGGCCAACCGCGATGCCATCTGGCAAGCGCTGGAGGCCGTCGGCCTGCGCGGTTTCGAGGACGTTCCCTGCCATACCCTGTCCGCCGGCCAGCAGCGCCGCGTGGCCCTGGCGCGTCTTTACCTCGACGCGCCGCCGCTGTGGATCCTCGACGAACCCTTCACGGCCCTGGACAAACAGGGCGTGGCGCAGCTCGAAGAACACCTCGCCGGCCATTGCGAGCGCGGTGGCCTGGTGGTGCTGACCACCCACCACACCCTGGAGCGTATGCCTTCAGGCTATCGCGCCCTCGACCTGGGTCAGCACGCACGGGAGGCGGCGCGATGAGCAACGTCTTCACCCTGCTGCTCGCCCGCGAAGCGCGCCTGCTGTTCCGCCGTCCGGCGGAGCTGGCTAATCCTTTGGTGTTCTTCGCCATCGTCATCGCGCTGTTCCCGCTGGCGGTCGGCCCCGAATCGGAAATGCTCAAGAACCTTTCGCCCGGCCTCGTCTGGGTCGCGGCATTGCTGGCGGTGCTGCTGTCGCTGGACGGCCTGTTCCGCAGCGATTTCGAGGATGGTTCCCTGGAGCAGTGGGTCCTTTCGCCGCACCCCCTGCCACTACTGGTCCTGGCCAAAGTGCTGGCACACTGGCTGGTTTCAGGGCTGGCCCTGGTGCTGTTGTCGCCGCTGTTCGCCCTGATGCTGGGCCTGCCGGCGCGCTGCCTGGCGGACCTGCTGCTGTCGCTGCTGCTGGGTACGCCGGTGCTGAGCCTGCTGGGCGCCGTTGGCGCTGCACTCACCGTCGGGCTCAAGCGTGGCGGCCTGCTGCTGGCCTTGCTGATTCTGCCGCTCTACATTCCGGTGCTGATCCTGGGCAGCGGAGCGCTTCAGGCGTCGCTGCAGGGGCTGCCCACCGCCGGGCACCTGTTGTGGCTGGCCAGCCTGACGGCGTTAGCATTGACGCTGACGCCCTTTGCCATCGCCGCCGGGCTGAAGATCAGCGTCGGCGAGTGAACGAACGATCGCCGGGCTGGGAAGCGGCACCGGCGGCAGACTAGAGCTTTGAAATACAGAGCCTGATGATGAACTGGACTTGGTTTCACAAACTTGGCTCGCCCAAGTGGTTCTACGAGATCAGCGGACGCTGGCTGCCGTGGTTCGCCGTCGCTGCAATCGTGCTGATGGCTGCCGGCACCGTCTGGGGCCTGGCCTTCGCACCGCCGGACTACCAGCAGGGCAACAGCTTCCGGATCATCTATATCCACGTACCGGCGGCGTTCCTCGCCCAGTCCTGCTACGTCATGCTCGCCGTGGCCGGCGCCATCGGCCTGATCTGGAAAATGAAGATCGCCGACGTCGCTGTGCAGTGCGCCGCGCCCATCGGTGCCTGGATGACCTTCGTCGCGCTGGTCACCGGGGCCATCTGGGGCAAGCCGACCTGGGGCGCCTGGTGGGTCTGGGACGCACGCCTGACCTCGATGCTGATCCTGCTGTTCCTGTATTTCGGCATCATCGCCCTGGGCCAGGCCATCACCAACCGCGACAGCGCCGCCAAGGCCTGCGCCGTGCTGGCGATCGTCGGCGTGGTGAACATCCCGATCATCAAGTACTCGGTGGACTGGTGGAACACCCTGCACCAGCCGGCCACCTTCACCCTGACCGAAAAGCCGCCAATGCCGCCGGAGATGTGGATTCCGCTGCTGATGATGGTCGCCGGTTTCTACTGCTTCTTCGCCGTGGTGCTGTTGATGCGCATGCGCCTGGAAGTGCTCAAGCGCGAAGCCCGCGCGAGCTGGGTGAAGGCCGAGGTGGAGCGCGTGCTATGAGTTTCGAGTCTTTCTCCGATTTCCTCGCCATGGGGCACCATGGCCCTTACGTGTGGTCCGCCTACGCCATCTGCGCGGTGGTCCTGGCGATCAACGTCGTCTCGCCCATCGTGGCGCGCCGGCGTTACCTGCAAGAAGAGGCGCGTCGTCTGCGCCGGGAGGCCAGCAAGTGAATCCGGTCCGCAAGAAGCGTCTGTACATCGTTCTCGCCATCGTTGCCGGTGTCGGTGTCGCCGTCAGCCTGGCGCTGTCGGCCCTGCAGGAAAATATCAACCTGTTCTACACCCCGACCCAGATCGCCAACGGCGAAGCGCCGCACGACACGCGTATCCGCGCCGGCGGCATGGTGGAGAAGGGCTCGCTCAAGCGTTCGGCGGATTCGCTGGACGTGGAGTTCGTGGTCACCGACTTCGCCAAGGAAGTCACGGTGAAGTACCGCGGCATCCTTCCTGATCTGTTCCGTGAAGGGCAGGGCATCGTCGCCCTCGGCAAGATCAACGAGGCCGGCGTGCTGACCGCCGATGAAGTGCTGGCCAAGCACGACGAGAAATACATGCCGCCGGAAGTCACCAAGGCACTCAAGGACAGCGGCAAGCTGGAGCACTACGAAGCCAGCCAGAACGGCAATGCCGCGCCGCAACAAGGGAGCAACTGACGATGGTCCCCGAACTCGGCCACCTCTCGCTGATCCTCGCGCTGTGCATGGCGCTGGTGATGTCGTTCTTCCCGCTGATCGGCGCCTGGCGCGGCGATCGCCAGTGGATGAGCCTGGCGCGCCCGGCAGCCTGGGGGCAGTTCGCCTTCCTGCTGTTCTCCTTCGGCTGCCTGACCTGGGCCTTCCTCCACGATGATTTCTCGGTGGCCTACGTCGCCAGCAACTCCAACAGCGCGCTGCCCTGGTACTACAAGTTCAGCGCCGTGTGGGGCGCCCACGAAGGCTCGCTGCTGCTCTGGGCGCTGATCCTCGGCGGCTGGACCTTCGCTGTCTCGGTGTTCTCCCGCCAGTTGCCGGAAGTGATGCTGGCCCGCGTGCTGGCCGTGATGGGCATGATCAGCACCGGTTTCCTGCTGTTCCTGATCATCACCTCCAACCCCTTCAGCCGCCTGCTGCCGCAGGTGCCGGCCGACGGCAACGACCTCAACCCGCTGCTGCAGGACCCGGGCCTGATCATCCACCCGCCGATGCTCTACATGGGCTACGTGGGCTTCTCGGTGGCCTTCGCCTTCGCTATTGCCGCGCTGCTCGGCGGTCGACTCGACGCCGCCTGGGCGCGCTGGTCGCGGCCCTGGACGCTGGTGGCCTGGACCTTCCTCGGCGTCGGTATCGTGCTGGGCTCCTGGTGGGCCTACTACGAACTGGGCTGGGGCGGCTGGTGGTTCTGGGACCCGGTGGAAAACGCCTCGTTCATGCCCTGGCTGGTGGGCACCGCGCTGATCCACTCGCTGGCGGTGACCGAGAAGCGCGGCGTGTTCAAGAGCTGGACCGTGCTGCTGGCCATCGCGGCCTTCTCGCTGAGCCTGCTGGGCACCTTCCTGGTCCGTTCCGGTGTACTGACCTCGGTACACGCCTTCGCCTCGGACCCCGAGCGTGGCGTGTTCATCCTGGCCTTCCTGCTGGTGGTGGTCGGTGGCTCGCTGACGCTGTTCGCCCTGCGCGCGCCGGTGGTCAAGAGCCAGGTCGGCTTCGCCCTGTGGTCCCGCGAGACCCTGCTGCTGCTGAACAACCTGATCCTGGTGGTCACCGCCTCGATGATCCTGCTGGGCACCCTCTACCCGCTGGTGCTCGACGCCATCAGCGGCGCCAAGCTGTCGGTCGGCCCGCCGTACTTCAACGCCCTGTTCGTGCCGCTGATCGCCATCCTCATGCTGGCCCTGGCGGTCGGTGTGCTGGTGCGCTGGAAGGACACTCCGACCCGCTGGCTGCGCAACATGCTCACCCCGGTGCTGATCGGCACCGTGGTGCTGGGTGGCCTCGGCAGCTTCCTGTATGGCGAGCTGCACTGGGAAGTGCTCGCCGTGTTCATGCTGGCGGCCTGGGTGGTGCTGGCCGGTGTGCGTGACTTCTTCGACAAGGTCCGCCACAAGGGCGTGATCGCCGGTGCCGCGGGCCTGAACCGCAGCTACTGGGGCATGCAGTTGGCGCACTTCGGTATCGCCATCTGCGCCATCGGCGTGGTGCTCACCAGCCAGTTCAGCGCCCAGCGCGACCTGCGCATGGCGCCGGGCGAGTCGGTCGAGCTGGCCGGCTACCAGTTCCGCTTCGAGGGCACCCATCACTTCGAAGGGCCGAACTTCACCTCCGACAAGGGCACCATCGTCGTGACCCGCAATGGTTCGGAAGTCGCCACGCTGCACCCGGAGAAGCGCCTGTACAGCGTGCAGAACTCGATGATGACCGAGGCCGGCATCCACGGCAGCCTGACCCGCGACCTCTATGTCGCCCTGGGTGAGCCGCTGGATAACGGCGCCTGGGCCGTGCGCGTGCACATCAAGCCCTTCGTGCGCTTCATCTGGCTCGGTGGCCTGCTGATGGCCCTGGGCGGCGTGCTGGCGGCGCTCGACCGTCGCTACCGGCTGAAAGTGAAAACGCGTGTACGCGAGGCCCTGGGCCTCGCCGGACAGGGAGCCTGAGTGTGAAGCGTGCGATCCTGCTGTTGCCCCTGGCGATCTTCCTGGTCGTCGCGGTATTCCTCTTCCGTGGCCTGTGGCTGGACCCCAGCGAGCTGCCCTCGGCGCTGATCGGCAAGCCGTTCCCGGCGTTCTCCCTGCCCAGCGTCACCGAGCCGGGCAAGACCTACACCGAGGCCGATATCAAGGGCAAACCGGCGCTGGTCAACGTCTGGGGCACCTGGTGCCCGACCTGCCGCTTCGAGCATCCGGTGCTGACCGACCTCGCCGCCAAGGGCGTGGTGATCTACGGCATCAACTACAAGGATGACGGCGCCGCCGCGCAGAAGTGGCTCAAGGAGCTGCACAACCCCTACCTGTTGAACATCGCCGACGCACAGGGCACCCTCGGCCTGGACCTGGGTGTCTACGGCGCGCCGGAGACCTACATCATCGACAAAGACGGCATCATCCGCCACAAGCTGGTTGGTGCCGTCGACGAGAAGGTCTGGCGCGAGCAGTTGGCGCCGATCTACCAGGGGCTGGTCGACGAGGCGCAAGGCAAATGAAGCGACTTCTTGCCGCCGCAGCGCTGGGCCTGGCTCTCACCGGTATCGCCCACGCGGCCATCGACACCTACGAGTTCGCCAACGACGCCGAGCGCGAACGTTTCCGCGACCTGACCACCGAGCTGCGTTGCCCCAAGTGCCAGAACCAGGACATCGCCGACTCCAACGCGCCGATCGCCGCCGACCTGCGCAAGCAGATCTACACCCAGATGGCGGCCGGCAAGAGCAATCAGCAGATCGTCGACTACATGGTCGACCGCTACGGCGAGTTCGTGCGCTACAAGCCCGAAGTCAGCGAGCGCACCTGGCTGCTCTGGTTCGGCCCCGCCGCGCTGCTGGGGCTGGGCGTGATCATCATCGGCGCCATCGTCGTGCGCCGCCGTCGCCCGGCCGCTGCCACTTCCACCACGCTGTCCGCCGAGGAGCAGGCGCGTCTCGACCAATTGCTGGATAACCAAGACAAATGATCGATTTCTGGCTCGCTGCCGGCCTGCTGTTGCTGGTAGCCCTGGCATTTCTCCTCGTCCCTCTGCTGCGTGGCCGCAAGGCCCAGGCCGAGGAAGACCGCACCGCCCTCAACGTCGCCCTGTACCAGGAACGTCTGGCAGAGCTGACCGCCCAGCGTGACGCCGGGACCCTCGACGACGCTCAGCTCGAAGCCGGCCGCGCCGAAGCGGCCCGCGAGCTGCTCTCCGATACCGACGGTGCCAGCGAGGACCGTCGCTCGCGCCTGGGCCGTGCGGCGCCGATGATCGTCGCGCTGGTCCTGCCATTCCTCGCCCTGGGCCTGTATCTGCACTGGGGCGCCAGCGACAAGGTCGCCCTGGCCCGCGAATTCGCCACCGCGCCGCATTCCATGGAAGAAATGACCACTCGCCTGGAGCGTGCGGTTCAGGCCCAGCCGGATTCCGCCGAAGGCTGGTACTTCCTCGGCCGCACCTACATGACCCAGAACCGAGCCGGCGACGCTGCCAAGGCTTTCGAGCAGGCCGCGCGCCTCTCCGGGCGCCAGCCGGAAGTGCTCGGCCAGTGGGCCCAGGCGCTGTATTTCGCCGGTGACAAGGCGCTGACCCAGCAGGTCCGCGAGCTGGCCGACGAAGCCCTGAAGAAGGACCCGCAGGAAGTCACCACCCTCGGTCTGCTCGGCATCGCCGCCTTCGAGGACGAGAAGTACGCCGACGCCATCGACTACTGGGGCCGCCTGGTTGCCGTGCTGCCGCAGGACGATCCGTCCCGCAGCGCCATTGCCGGTGGCATCGAGCGCGCCCGCCAGCGCATGGTCGAGAAGGGCGAGACCCCGCCGGAGGCTCCTGCCGCTGCGCAGACTGCCGGGGTGACCCTGAGAGTGAAGGTCGACCTGACCGCTGCCGTGAAGGGCCAGGTCAAGCCGGACGACAGCGTGTTCGTCTTCGCCCGCGCAGTGAGCGGCCCGCCGATGCCGCTGGCGGTGAAGCGCCTGAAGGTCTCCGACCTGCCCAGCGAGGTTTCCCTCAGTGATGCCGACGCGATGATGCCGCAGCTCAAGCTCTCGCAGCACCCGCAGGTGCAGCTCGTCGCGCGGATCTCCCGTGCCGGCAATGCCATCACCGGCGAATGGATCGGACGCAGCGAAGCGTTGTCTACTGCCAACGCGGGCGAGCAGAGCATCACCATCGACAGCCCGGATCAGAAGTAAGACGAACAAGAGAGGGTTGAGCGATGAAGGGCAGAGTGCTGGCGCTGGGCGCCATGCTGGTACTGGGTGGTTGCGTGGTGCAGCCGCAGCAACCTGAGCAGCCGCCACAACAGACGTCTCCGCCTGCGCATCCGACTACCCCGACACCGCCGCCCAAGCAGTCGTCTTCGCCGATCACCCCGCAGCCGAGCTCCGCACCGGCTGCCAAGCGCCCGACCCAGTTCGCCCCGCCGCCCGGTGGCAAGGGGCGCTGGGATGCCAGCCTGGGCGTCTACGTGATCCAGGGCCAGAAGGACCTCTACTACCGCCAGCGTACCTATTACCACTGGGACAACGGCTGGTACTGGGGCGTCGGCCCGCAAGGCCCATGGACCGAAACCGACAGCAGCGGCGTGCCGCCGGGGCTGACGCGCAAGTACGCGCAATAACGCGGACTTTTCGTAGGAGCGAGCGTGCTCGCGAACCGCTTGACGCCGGTGTCGCCGGGAGTCTCGTTCGCGAGCAAGCTCGCTCCTACAGGTTCCACCGAGGCGGCGCTCAATCGAACGTCCCCATCTCCGTCCCCAGCTCTATCACTTCCACCCGGTTGCGCCCACTGGCCTTGGCCTTGTACATCGCCTTGTCCGCTGCTGCGTAAAGTCCCTCGTAGGTGCCGGGAACGCCCGCTTCCAGGCAGGCAATGCCGAAGCTGGCGGTGAGGTAGAGCAGGCCGTCCTTCATCGGCAACGGGGTTTCCTCCAACAGGCGGCGCACCTTTTCGGCGATGGTGCGCGCCTGCGGCTGCGAGGTGTCGGGCAACAGCAGCAGGAACTCCTCGCCACCCAGGCGCGCCACGCTGTCGCCGGTGCGTGTGTAGTTGCGCAGGAGCGTGGCGGTGTGGCGGATGACTTCATCGCCCAGTGGATGGCCATAGCGGTCGTTGATGAACTTGAAATGATCCAGGTCCACCATGAGCAGGCTGATGGGCGCCGGCTGGCGCGCGGCGCGGGACAGTTCCATGCTCACCAACTGGTCGAACTGGCGGCGGTTGAACAACCCGGTCAGCGGGTCGTGGCCGGCGAGGTATTCCAGCTGGCGGTTCTTTTCCTCCAGTTCCAGCCGCTGTTGGCGGAGGAACTCGCGCTGGCGCAGGTTGCGCACATGGCCGTGCCAGAGGATCAGCGAAAGGATCACGCCGATGCCACAGATGGTCAGCCCGCCCATCTGATTGGACAGGCGCAGCTGCGGATCAGCCTGGGTCAGGCCGATCGTCAGTTCGAAGGCGGCGAAGGCGAGAATGTAGAGGGTGACCGCCAGTCGGGGGCGCATCAGCAGGATCAGGGCGGCGGCCACCGAGGCCATCAGGAAGGGCGTGATGCTGCTGGTGACCTGTTGGTCTGCGCCGGTTATGGCGACGCCGAAGCCCAGCAACAAGGCGCTGCCCAGGATGGTCAGCAGTTGCATGTACCACAGCGGCGCGCTGCGCCTGGGGGGTAAGGCGAGCCATGCCAGCAGTCCGAGCAGGGAGAAGAGCACCGCGACCGTGGCATGCACGCGGATGATGTCCATCCTCCAGCCGTCGTGCGCCGCGCTCGCCCCTTGCAGATTGAGCTTGAACACGATGATGTGGATCAGATCGAACAGCACGGCCAGCGGTGCCGACAGATACAGCCGCCTGAGGTTTTCCCGGGCGATCGGCAGCGCCAGCGCGTCGTTGACCGCGATGGCGTGGTGCAGTCGCTGGAGCAACGTCCTGGACACGGGCTCTGGCCTCCTGCGCAAAGTGCCGGGCAGTTGCAGAATAGTCAGCCGCTGCCACGCTGTCGTGGCGATCGAGCCTGACGTGACCTGGCCTCGCATTGAGGGAGTCACAGACCGCTATCGATAAATTTCCGACCCTGGCAACGAATTGGCCTGGAACATTGTCGGATAAGCCCTCTGCGGGCATAGTCCGCAACCCGGTTCGCTCAAGGATATGCGTCATGAATAGAGTGCAAAGACTGCCGACGGAGCAGGGCCTGGATGCTGAGCGCACGCTGCTGGACGCCACCTTTGCCGGCCAGCGTGACAGCGGCCTGCTGTTCTGGCGCCCACTGGAGCAGTCCCTGGTGATGCCGCGCCGGCTGAGCCGACTGGAAGGCTTTTCTGCCGCCGAGGCCGCGTGTGCCGGGCTGGGGTGGCCGATAGCCCTGCGCGACACCGGTGGCGAACCGGTACCGCAGTCCCCTGGCGTGCTCAATGTCGCACTGGTCTATGCGATCCCGCCGGGCGATAACGAGCAGACGCGTATCGAAACCGCCTACCTGCGCCTGTGCCAGCCGCTGTGCGACTGGTTGGCCGCCCTCGGCCTCGATCCGGGCCTGGGGGAAGTGGAGGGCGCCTTCTGCGATGGCCGCTACAACGTCAACCTGGGCGGTCGCAAGCTGGTGGGCACCGCCCAGCGCTGGCGTCGCCGGCCCAGCGACGGGCGTTATGTGGTCCTGGCCCACGGCGCGATCCTGATGGAAAACCAGCGCGAGCCGATGGTCGATGCGGTGAACGCCTTCTACGAGAATTGTGGGCTCGACGCCCGCGTGCGCGCCACCAGCCACGTGGCGTTGGATGAGTTGTACGAACAGCCCTGGGACCAGGTTGACGCCCTGGCCGGGCAGTTCCAGCGGCACTTGCTGGCCGAGGGTGTGGCGCTGGATGTGTGATACGAACGACGTGGGTGGATCTTCGCTTCGCCCCAACCCTTCCAAGGAGTCTTGATACATGGAACATGGGACGAATTACCTGCAATCCACGGTGGTCTTCCTGATCGCCGCGGTGTTCATGGTGCCGTTGGCCAAGCGCCTGCAACTCGGTGCTGTGCTGGGCTACCTGCTGGCCGGGGTGATCATCGGGCCATACCTGCTGGGCCTGATCGACAACCCGGAAAGCGTCGCCAGTCTTTCCGAGCTTGGCGTGGTGCTGCTGCTCTTCATCATCGGGCTGGAGCTGTCGCCCAAGCGCCTCTGGGTGATGCGCAAGCAGGTATTCGGCGTGGGCCTGGCGCAAGTGCTGCTGACCGCCCTGGCACTGGGCAGCCTCGCCGTGCTGGTGTTCGAGCTGCCGGTGAATACCGCCGTGGTGATCGGTGGCGGCCTGGCGCTGTCGTCCACCGCCTTCGGCCTGCAGATCCTCGCGGAGCGCAAGGAACTCAACAGTCCCTATGGACGCCTGGCGTTCGCCATCCTGTTGTTCCAGGACATCGCCGCGATCCCGCTGATCGCCATGATCCCGCTGCTGGGCGCCCGCGCCGACACCCTCGCGCCCGGTGGCGATGTCGCCCATGTGATCGAAGTGGTGGGCAGCATCGCCGTGGTGGTGATCGGCGGGCGCTTCCTGCTGCGCCCGGTGTTCCGCTCGGTGGCGCGTACCGGCCAGGCGGACCTGTCCACCGCCACTGCCTTGCTGGTGGTGGTCGGTACGGCGTGGTTGATGGAGGAGGCCGGCGTATCCATGGGGCTGGGCGCCTTCCTCGCCGGCCTGCTGCTGGCGGATTCCGAGTACCGCCATGAACTGGAAGCGCAGATCGAGCCCTTCAAGGGCCTGTTATTGGGGCTGTTCTTCATCAGCGTGGGCATGAGCGCTGACCTCGGCCTGCTCAAGAACGAGCCGTTCCGGGTCATTGGCCTGACCCTGCTGCTGGTGGCGATCAAGCTGCCGCTGCTGTTCGTCATCGGCCGTCTGGCCGGTGGCCTGGACAAGGTGTCGGCGCTGCGCCTGGGCGTGCTGCTCGGCGCCGGCGGCGAATTCGCCTTCGTGGTGTTCAAGCTGGCGGCGGCGCAGGGACTGATGGACGCCGACATGCATTCACTGCTGGTGCTGGGCATCACGCTGTCCATGGCGATGACGCCGCTGATGGTGCTGGCCCTTGCACGTAGCATCAAACCCAAGCCCGCGGTACTGCGCGAACCGCCGCCGGAATACCGCCAACTGCCGGACGACGCGCCGCGCGTGGTGATCGCCGGCATGGGCCGGATGGGCCAGGTGGTCGCCCGTATCATGCGCGCCCAGGGCGTGCCCTTCGTCGCGCTGGACACCTCGGTGGATACCATCGAACTGACCCGCAGCTATGGCAATATCCCGATCTTCTACGGCGACCCGCTGCGCCCGGAGATCCTCCGTGCCGCCCAGGTGGAGAAGGCCGAGTTCTTCGTCGTCGCCACCGACGATCCGCAGACCAACATCGAGACCGCGCGCCTGGTGCGCAAGCTCTACCCGCACATCAAGGTCATCGGCCGGGCGCGCAACCGCCAGCACGTCTATCACCTGCTGGACGCCGACGCGACGCCGGTGCGCGAAACCTTCCACTCGAGCCTGGAAATGAGCCGCCTGCTGCTCACCGGCCTGGGCTTGAACGAGGAGCAGGTCGGCGCGCGCATCCGCCGTTTCAAGCGCCACGACGAGGCGGTGCTGATGGCCCAGTACCGCGTCTACGACGACGAGAAAGCCGTAGTCCAGACTGCACGCGAGGCACGCAAGGAACTGGAAACCCTGTTCGAGGCTGACCACCTGGAAGACCAGGGTATCGGCCACCACTGACGGGCCATTCCGCGCATCGATAGTGCTGGGGTGGGCTGCCCGCCCCGGCGCATCCTCGGGTCTTCGCAATGGAGGCCCCATCGATGAGCGACTACCGCACCTTTACCCGGGAGGACCGCGACGGCGTAGCCGTGGTGAGCTTCCGTCATCCGCCGATCAACCTGATCGACCGCGCCATGGTCATCGACCTGCTGCATCTGGCCGATGAGCTCGAGCGCAACGCCGATATCCGTGTGGTGTTGTTCCGCAGCAGCAACCCGGACTTCTTCCTTGCCCACTACGATCTCGGCAGCCAGCTGGACGCGCCGCCGATGAAGCTGCCCGCCGGCATGGCCAGCCCGCTCAGCGCGCTGCTCAGCCGTTTCAGCCGGTTGCCGCAGGTGACCATTGGTGAACTGCGCGGCCGCGCGCGTGGCGCCGGCAGCGAATTCCTCCTGGCGCTGGATATGCGCTTCGCCTCCCGCGAACGCGCGCTGCTTGGCCAGCCGGAAGTGGCGGTCGGCCTGTTGCCTGGCGCGGGCGGTACGGTTCGCCTGGCACAGATGCTCGGGCGGGGCAGGGCGCTGGAAGTCTGCCTGGGTGGCGAGGACTTCGATGCGGACACGGCAGAGCGCTACGGCTGGATAAACCGGGCACTGGCGGATGCGGAATTGGAAGGATTCTGCGAGGCCCTGGCGCGACGGATCGCGGCCTTCCCGGCGGCAGGCATCGTCCATGTGAAGGCGGTGGTGGATCAGGTGACGGCGGCGGACCAGGCGGCGCTGGTGGATGAATCGCAGCGCTTCGTCGGTGACATGTCCGCACCCGCGACGGTGGAGCGGGTGCGCTGGATGATGGACAACGGTGGCCAGCGGGACGGGGAACTCGAACGCGAACTGGGGGCAGCGCTCGGGCGCTACCCGGCCTGAACCGCTGGCGAGGACGGCGTCACGCGGTCTTCGCCAGGATCGGCTCGTTCGCCACGGCGACCAGTATCGGCCGGGCCAATTGATGCTTGACCGCCGGACGCGGCTGGCGGCTGACCGAGGGGCGACGGTCGGGGATGACCACGGCCGAGCCCGGCGAGCGCAGGGTCAGCACGGCAATGACGCTGAGCAGCACCACGGCGGCGAGCACGATGCTGGCCAGGGCGACATACAGCAGCAGCTCCACCAGGGAGCCAACGAGCAGCAGGAAATCGAGAATGACTTGCATGGTGGTGTCCTCTTGACGATCCGTTGGGGGCGTCTCGCGAGTAGCTCGTTCGCCCCTGCGGCCCGACTGCGGGGCCGGCGAATCTCCTGCCAGCGAGTTGATGGGGCAAAGATGCCGCGCACGGACTATCAAGAGAACTGAATGCGCCGACTGGTGACTATCGACGTTATCGATAACGGCTGGAAGCCTCAGTTTAGAGAGGCGCCCAGGTTATTTTCGGGCGCCTGCGACCTTGGTCTCGTAGACGCTCAGAACTTCTCGCCCGGCTGCAGGAAGCGCCATTGGCCAACCGGCAGCTTGCCCATGGCCACGCCGCCCAGGCGCAGGCGGCGGATCGACAGGGCATGCAGACCGACGGCCCGGCACATGGCGCCGATCTGCCCAGGGCGGAACTGCTTGCCGGCGAAGCGCAGGCGGTTTTCGCTCTGCCAGCTGACCTTCAGCGACGGCAGCTCGCGGCCGTCGATGACCAGGCCACGGCACAGGCGCTTCAGGCCATTGTCGGCAATCTGCCCGCTGACCTCGACCACGTACTCGTGTTCGATGTTGTCCGCCTCGTCCACCAGCCGGCGCTGCACGCCGCGGCTCTGGGTGTAGACGAGCAGGCCGCTGGCGTCGGTCTCCAGCACCGTGGTGTTGAACTGGTGGCCGAAGTGCTTGCGCAGCAGGCGCTGCTGCAGGTTGTCCTCGGCCCAGCGCTTGTCCGGCGTCAGCAGTTGCTGGGCGGAGTTGGCGCCGTTGCCGCTGCCCAGGCCGACCGGCTTGTGCACCAGGATGGTCACCGGCGGAATCGGGTCGGCGGAGGCACCCGGCAGCAGTTCGATCCGCTGGGCGTCGACCTTGAATTGCGGTTCTTCCACGCGCTGGCCGTCCACCGTGACCCAGCCGCCCTCGATGTACAGCTCGGCTTCGCGGCGCGAACAGGGCAGCAGCTCGGCGAGGCGCTTGGACAGGCGGATGGCTTCGGACATTTCGGGTAACCAGGCAGGGGAAAGCGATCATTGTAACCGCAAGCCGGCGGAATGATCCGCGCGGCTTCCGGTCACAACTGCAGAGCAAGCAATGAGGAAGCGCGATGCGGATCACCCTGATCGACGGTCTGGGCTGGGACCTGGACGAACACGGCAGCGGCGGCCTGATCAACAAGCGTGGCGAGAAGGTGCACCTGCGCCAGGGCGACATGGACGGCGCGTGCGGACCGTACTGCCTGGTGATGGCGATGCTGGCGCGCAACCAGCTCGGCCGGCGCGCGGCCAAGGGCCTGGCGCCGGTGGATTCGCGCACCCGCTACGGGCGGCTGATGGAGGCGTTGAACGCGCACGAGACCCTGGTGCGCGTTGGCACCACCGGCGCGGATCTGCTGGAGCTGCTCAAGGTCATCAGCGACAAGGAATACCGCGTCGAACGCGGCAACGGTACGCGGATGGTCGAGCTGACCCGGCGGCACCTCGACGAGAACATCCCGGTGGTGCTGGGCTTCCACGGCCGCAAGGACAGCGATATCCGCCACTGGTGCCTGGCGGTGGGGATGAGCGACGACGCCTTCTTCCTTCTCGACCCGGCGCACGACCTGCAGCGCGGGCTGGCCTGGAACGCGGTGCTCACCACCCAGGCCAATGGCTCGCGCTTCGGTTATCGCTACCTCAACGCGAAAGGTACCTGGGCGGTGACGCTCAAGGAAATGGTGGCGCTGCTCTAGGCCTTTGCTGGTGTGGCAGGGTTCAGCGAGTGAAGCGGAACAGGTTGTAGCCACCCAGTTGCTCGGGCACCAGCAGCACGAAACCGTCGTGCGAGTTGCGCACCACGCCGACCACGTCGGTCTCGCGCGCCGCCGCCTGCTCCAGGCCGCTGTAGCCCACCTGCGGGTCGTCGTTCACCGAAGCGCCGCCGACGAATACCAGCCGCTTGTCGTCCAGGCGTTGCAGATAGCCGCTGATGCGCTGCGAACCGCTGGTCTTCTCCAGGTACAGGCCCTTGGGCGTTTGCCGCACCGAGCATTTGAAATTCGGGTAGCCGTACAGTGCTTCCGTTTCGATCTGCACCGAGCGGCATTTCCAGTTCCCGGTCAGGGCCGCGTCGGCCAGTGGTTCGGGATCTTCCAGCACGATGCGGTACAGATTCAGCGCTTCGTTGCGGGTGGTCTCGTCTTCACTCTGCTGGAGCTGGTCGAGCAGGCGCTTGACCTCGCCATCGAGGGTCGTCAGGCGCTGCTGGTCGGCAGCGTTGACCGCGGCGGGCCAGACGGTCGCGGTGTCGTCGGCGAAGGCCAACGGGGAGAGCAGCAGGCCGGCGGTGAGCAGGGCAGCGGTGAGGGAGCAGCGTTTCGACATCTTGTGCATTCCATTGCAGGGGGAAATCCCGCGGCGCGCGCCGCGGGCGAGAGGTTTCAGGGGGCGTCCCGAACTGTTGGCTCGATGGGCGGAGCGACGGGCGCCTCGCGCTCGTGGACCCAGGACATGAACAGCTCGTAGCCCAGCGCCAGTACCACCGGGCCGACGAACAGGCCGATGATGCCATTGCTGAGCATGCCGCCCAGGGCGCCGATCAGGATCACCGGCATCGGCACCTTGCCGCCGCGGCCGAACATCAGCGGCTTGAGGACGTTGTCGGAGAGGCCGCCGGCCATGGTCCAGATCGTGAACAGGATGGCGACCAGCAGCGAATCGTTGGTCATGAATACATAGATGATCGCCGGGATGGTGATCAGCACCACCGGCAACTGGGTGATGCCCAGCAACAGGACGCCCAGGGCCAGCAGGCCGGCGCCGGGGATGCCCATGACGACGAAGCCCAGGCCGAGGATCATGGTCTGGATGAAGGCCACGCCGACCACGCCCTGGGCTACCGCACGGATGGTGCCGGTGCACAGCTCGGCCAGCCCCGGTCCGCGCTCCGGGCCGGAGATACGGATGGCGATATCGCAGGAGGTTCGGCTGCCCAGTTCGCCGTAGGCCATGATCACCCCGGCAATGACGAACGCGGCGAGGAACTGCATCAGGCCCATGCCCGCACCCGCCGCCTGACCCGCCAGGGTCTTGGCGACGCCCTGCAGGTGCGGGGCCATCTGGTGCACCACGCCCATGAAGTCGGTGGCCACGCGTGTCCAGAAGGGATAGATGTACTGCCCAATCACCGGCCAGGTCTGCACCGAGTCGGGTGGCAGAGGTATCTGCAGGGTGCGGTTCTGGATCGCGTGCACCAGGTCGCGCACCGAATCGGCCATCGACATGCCGATCACCACCACCGGCACCAGCAGGATCACCAGGCCGAGGATCACGATCAGCGTCGCCGCGCTGTTGGGCCGTCCGCCCAGCCAGCCGCTGAGCAACTGATGCAACGGGTAGAGGGTGATGGCGAGGATCACCGACCAGAGCATGAGGTCGAGGAAGGGATGGAAGATGCGGAAGCAGAACAGGGCCAGCAACAGGATCAGGCCGGCGCGGATCAGCACATCGAGCAGGTTGCGCGACAGCAGCTTTTCCGGGGAGGGCAGCATGGGGTGCTCCTTGCAGCGGGCGCGACGTGGCCCAGTCCTTAACTATCGGCGGACTCTGCCCGAGTGCAAGGTATTCAGGCAATAAAGGAAGTTCGGTATTGCGGGGAGATCGTGAAAAGCGTGAAAAGCGCGGAGGTGAAGCGGGGGGAGGCGGGCAGCCTGCCGAGGTTCGGCAGGCTTGCCAGCGGGTATTACTTCTTGCCGAGGCTGATGTGGCGGCTCGGTGCGCCGTAGTTCTGACCGGTCACGCCCTTGGCGATCTGCTGGATCTCACCGCCGGAGTTCAGGAAGGCGGCGATCTGGGCTTCCAGGGCTTCGCTGGTCGCGGTAGCGGCGGGAGCCTTGGGGGCGGCTTTCTGGCGGGTGGAGGGCTTGGTAGTCATATCTGCCATACCTGTCTGCGCAAATTGGCCGCCCATTGTACATCAAACGAGCAGGTTTCGGGGCGGTCATGGAACGAACGGTCTCATTCGGCTGCCTGAATCGTCCTTCGCCCGCGGTGTGGCGGCAGTGCTACCCTCTGCGCACTCCGGCCTTTCAGAGCCCGCCATGTCCCTGCTGTCGTCCCGCCAGCGCAATGCCTTGCGCTTGGCTCGCTCGTTCCTCGCTCCCTACCGCTGGCGTGCCCTTGGCGCGTTGCTGGCGCTGCTGTTCACCGCCGCCATCACCCTGTCCCTGGGACAGGGCATCCGCCTGCTGGTGGACCAGGGCTTCATCACCCAGTCCGAACAGCTGCTCACCCGCGCCATCGGTATCTTCTTCGCCCTGGTGCTGTGCCTGGCGGTGGGTACCTTCGTGCGCTTCTACCTGGTGTCGTGGATTGGCGAGCGGTTCGTCGCGGACATCCGCCAGCGCGTGTTCGACCACCTGATCGAACTGCACCCCGGCTTCTACGAGAACAACCGCGCCTCGGAAATCCAGTCGCGGCTGACCGCCGACACGACGCTGCTGCAGTCGGTGATCGGCTCCTCGCTGTCGATGGCGCTGCGTAATGTTCTGATGCTGCTGGGCGGGGTGATCCTGATGTTCTTCACCAACGCCAAGTTGACCAGCATCGTGGTTGCTTCGCTGCCGCTGGTGATTGCGCCGATCCTGCTGTTCGGCCGCCGCGTGCGCAGCCTGTCGCGGCTCAGCCAGGATCGCGTGGCGGATGTCGGCAGCTACGTCGGCGAGTCCCTCGGCCAGATCAAGACGGTACAGGCCTACAACCACCAGGCGCAGGACCGCGCACGCTTCAGGCGCACGGTGGAAGACGCCTTCGACACCGCGCGCAAGCGCATCATGCAGCGCTCCTGGCTGGTCAGCGTGGTGATCCTGCTGGTACTTGGCGCAGTGGGCGTGATGCTCTGGGTCGGCGGCATGGACGTGATCGCCGGGCGCATCAGCCCCGGCGACCTCGCTGCCTTCGTGTTCTACAGCCTGATCGTCGGCATGGCCTTCGGCACGCTGAGCGAGGTGATTGGAGAGCTGCAGCGCGCCGCCGGTGCGGCCGAGCGTATCGCCGAGCTATTGCGGGCGCGCAGTGAAATCCACGCACCGGCCAGCGACTTGCTGCGTTTGCCCGAGCGCATCGTCGGCAGTATCGATCTGCAGGGCGTGCATTTCGCCTATCCGTCGCGCCCGGAGCAATGGGCCATCGATGGCATCGACCTGCACGTGGAGCCGGGCGAAACCCTGGCGCTGGTGGGGCCGTCGGGCGCGGGCAAGTCCACTCTGTTCGACCTGCTCTTGCGCTTCTACGACCCGCAGCAGGGGCGCATCCTGATCGACGGCCAGCCCATCGCCCAACTCGATCCGACGGACCTGCGCCGCAGCTTCGCGCTGGTTTCGCAGAACCCGGCGCTGTTCTTCGGCACGGTGGAGGAGAACATCCGCTACGGCCGCCCCGGCGCCAGCGATGCCGAAGTGGAGGCTGCCGCCCGTGCAGCCCACGCCCACGAATTTATCCTGCGTCTGCCCGAGGGTTATCAGACTCATCTGAGGGAGAGCGGCCAGGGGCTTTCCGGCGGGCAGCGCCAGCGCCTGGCGATTGCCCGCGCGTTGCTGGTGGACGCGCCTATCCTGTTGCTGGACGAAGCCACCAGCGCGCTGGATGCCGAGAGCGAACACCTGATCCAGCAGGCGTTGCCGGGGCTGATGCGTGACCGCACCACGCTGGTGATCGCCCACCGCCTGGCCACGGTGCTCAATGCCGACCGTATCGCGGTGATCGAGCACGGTCGCCTGGTGGCGCTGGGGCGGCACGCCGAGTTGGTTGTAAGCAGCCCCCTGTATGCGCGCCTTGCGGAACTCCAGTTCGGCCAGAAGGAACACAGCCTTTAGGAGCGAACTTGCTCGCGAACTGCTTAACTCCGGAGCTGCTGCACAGCCTGGTTCGCGAGCAAGGGCTGGGCGCCCCCCTCGGTCCTACATGAAGCCGGCGTTCGGCGGCTTGAGGCGCATCCTTGCGCCAATGCGCGTAGAATGCTCGCCCCGTTCACGAGGTAAGCGTCATGGCAGTCATAGGTCGGTTCAATTCGTTGCAGGTGGCCAAGCACACCGATTTCGGTCTCTACCTGGATGGCGAGAGCCACGGCGAGATCCTGCTGCCCAAGCGCTACGTGCCGAAGAACGAACCCACCGAGGTGGGCGACTGGCTGAACGTGTTCATCTACCTGGACAGCGAAGACCGACTGATCGCCACCACCCAGAAGCCCAAGGTGCAGGTCGGCGGTTTTGCCAGCCTCAAGGTGGTGGAGGTCAATCGCATCGGTCTGTTCCTCGACTGGGGGCTGCCCAAGGACCTGCTCCTGCCGCACTCGGAAGAGAAGCGTCCGCTGCAGGTTGGCGATTACTGCGTGGTCTACGTCTACCTCGACGAGCGCAGCCGCCGCATCACCGCCACCGCGCGCCTGGACCGCTACCTGGACAACACCCCGGCGAACTACAAGGCCGGCCAGGAAGTCGACCTGCTGGTCGTCGAGCGCACCGACCTGGGCTACAAGGCGATCATCGAAGGTAAGCACTGGGGGCTGATCCACAAGAACGAAGCGTTCAAGTTCCTGCGTGGCGGCCTGCGTGAGAAGGGCTACATCAAGGAAATGCGCGCCGACGGCAAGATCAGCCTGAGCCTGCAGCCGGCCGGCGCGGGGCTCTCGGATGCCCTGAGCGAGAAGATCCTCCAGGCTCTGCGCGATGCCGGCGGCAAGCTGGCGATCAGCGACAAGAGCCCGCCAGAGCTGATCGCGCAGCAGTTCGGCGTCAGCAAGGGCAACTTCAAGAAGGCCATCGGCGGCCTGTTCAAGCAGGGCCTGATCGTCATCCACGACGATCGCATCGAGCTGGCCTGACGGCTCAGCCGCGCCCGCGGACGATGGACTCGGCCACCGCGCAACGCGGCTCGGCCGGGGCCAGCGAGCCCATGCGCTGCAGGTCGACCGGCGTGCCCGGCTCGGCCTTCAGCTGGCGACGCAGGTCGTCGAACACCCGGTCATGCTCCTTGCGAAAGCGCAGTACCGGCCCGCTGCAGACCCGCAGGCCGTGCCGTCGCAAAATGCGCGTGGCGCTGCCGGCGAAGTTGAAGGCGAGATCGCCGGGGAGTTCGAAGCCGTCATTGAAGGGCTGGCCGTCGATTTCGCCATCCAGCTCGAATTTCACTGTCGCATCACGGCTGGCGGCATTTTCCACGACGTAGCTCATGCGAATACGGTACTGCTGCCGATCGAGGCCGGCGGTGGAGTGGATGGTGACCTGAGCGGGAACGGTCATTTTTTCTCCTGGTAACGCCAGCCCGCGACCGAAGCCGCGGGCGTTCGATATTGGGCTCAGAGGCTCAGCTGTCCGGAATAGAGACCGTAGCCGGCGCCCAGTGTTGCGGCCAGTAGGACGGCAAAGATCAGCCCTTCCGCCTTGCTGAACACGCGTTCGCCGCGCTCGCGCTTGGCCATGATGAACAGCACCACGCCCGGGGTGTAGAGCAGCGCCGAGAGCAGCAGGTGATCCATGCCGCCGGCATACACCAGCCACAGGCTGTAGATGAGGGCGATGGCGCCGATTACCAGGTCCTTGCGGCGCTCGCGCAGCAGACCTTCATAGCTTTCCCCGCGCAGGCACAGCAGTACGGCGTAGCCGGCGGAGAACAGGTAAGGCAGCAGCGCCATGGATGCGGCCAGGTACACCAGGCTGGTGTAGGTGCTGGCGGCGAACAGGGTGACGATCAGGAATACCTGCACCGTGGCGTTGCTCAGCCACAGCGCGTTGACCGGCACGTCCGCTTTGCTCTCCTGGGCGAGGAACCTGGGCATGGTGTGGTCCTGGGCAGCGGCGAACATGATTTCCGCGCTCAGCAGAATCCACGCCAGTAGCGCGCCGAACAGCGAGACGACCAGCCCGGCGATGATCAGCACGGCGCCCCAGTGACCGACCACGTGTTCCAGTACGTAGGCCATGGACGGGTTGGGCAAGCCGGCCAGTTGCGCCTGGTTCATCATGCCCATGGACAGCACGTTCGCCAGCACCAGCAGCGCCATCACCGAGACGAAGCCGATCACCGTGGCGGTGCCGACATCCGAGCGCTTCTTCGCGTGGCCTGAGTACAGGTTGGCGCCCTCGATGCCGATGAACACCCAGACGGTGATCAGCATCATGTTGCGTACCTGGCTCATCACGCTGTCGAAATCGACATGACCGTGGCCCCAGAAATCGGCAGTGAACAGGTCCATGTCGAACGCCACCAGGCCGATCAGGATGAACAGGACGATGGGTACGACCTTGGCGACCGTGGTGATCTGGTTGATGAAGGCCGCTTGCTTGATCCCGCGCAGGATCAGGAAGTGCAGGCTCCATAGCAGCAGGGATGAGCAGACGAAGGCAATGGCGGTATTGCCCTCGCCGAACACCGGGAAGAAGTAGCCCAGCGCGCTGAAGATCAGCACGAAGTAGCTGACATTGCCGAGCATGGAACTGAGCCAGTAGCCCCATGCCGAATTGAAGCCGATGTAGTCGCCAAAGCCGGCCTTGGCGTAGGCGTAGACGCCGGCATCGAGTTCCGGCTTGCGGTTGGACAGGCTCTGGAAGACGAAGGCGAGCATCAGCATGCCGATACCGCTGATGGCCCAGCCGATGAGAACAGCGCCGGGGCTGGCGCTTTTCGCGACGTTCTGCGGCAGCGAGAAGATGCCGCCACCGATCATGGAGCCGACCACCAGGGCGGTGAGTGCAGCCAGGCCGAGTTTCTGGTTGGGCGATGTGGGCATTTCCCAGCCTCCTGAATGTGAATGGATTCGCATATTTTCGAATCCGCTCGGAGGCACTCGGCTGATGTATATCAATAGCAGGCTAACGGTTTCTGAACCGACCCTGAACGAGTTCTGTTGCGGTTCAACAGCGCGCAGGGCTAAGGCCGCGGGTCACCAGAGCCGCGGAGAAGAGGCTGGCGCTTGCCGCTACATCATGTGGCGGAAGCGATTCCAGGCCTGCTCGACGGAGAGCCACCAGGCCGGCATGGCGCTGCCGAAGCCGGCGATCTCCAGGCGCGGGTGGTGGCGCACCACCATGTCCAGCACCGGTTCCTGCTCGGGCTTCACGTCGACGAAGAACACGTGGCGGCCTTGCTGCAGGTTGCCTTGGAAGCGGCGCACGTCGCCACTGGGGCGTTGCAGGCCGAAGAAGCTGCTTTCCCACAGGCTGAAGCCCAGCAGCACCGCGGCGAGAAAGACCACGGGGATCCAGCCTGCCGCCGTCTGCGTCCAGCCACTCAGGTAGCCGACCACCAGTACCAGCACGGCCAGTGCGGCACCGATCACCAGGCCGATCTTGCCCCAGTGCACCACGTCTTTCTTCATCACCGACGGCACTTCATGCAGGCGGTGCTCTTCCAGTTCCGCGTCGCTGTCGCTGAGCACATGCATCTGCTCGATGCCGATGCCGCTTTCGGAAAGCTCCTGCTCGACCTGTTCCAGGTCGTCCAGGTTGTCGCTGATGTAGTAATGCCTGTTCATGACGAACCTCGCGCCCCTCGGAAATAAAAGATCCCCCCAGGGTTTCGTCCGTGATCTGCCGCGTTTCCCGGCAAATCTCCGGCGTTCGAAGAATGTCGTCATGCACCAGTCTAACACCGGGGGGCGTGGCTCGCGGGGCGCTGCCGGGCGGTCGCGGGCTTGCCATGCGGCGTGGGAGGGCAGAGGATGCCGGTCTCACTCCCTGGCGACGAGGCCAAGATGATCCGCGAGATTCTCAGGATGGGCGACGAGCGCCTGCTGCGCATCGCCCCGCCAGTGCCCGAGTCGATGATCGGTAGCGCCGAGCTGCAGCAACTGATCGACGACATGTTCGAGACCATGCATCACGTTGGTGGAGTTGGCCTGGCCGCGCCGCAGATCGGCGTGGACCTGCAGCTGGTGATCTTCGGTTTCGAGCGCAGCGAGCGCTACCCGGATGCACCGGCAGTGCCGCCGACCATCCTGCTCAATCCGCTGATCACGCCTGTCGGCGACGAGTTGGAGGAGGGGTGGGAAGGCTGCCTGTCGGTGCCGGGCCTGCGTGGCGCAGTGGACCGTTACCGGAGCATCCGCTACCAGGGCGTCGATCCCCAGGGCCAGCCCATCGACCGCACGGTGGAAGGCTTCCATGCGCGGGTGGTGCAGCACGAGTGCGACCACCTGATCGGCCGGCTGTATCCGTCGCGCATCACCGATTTCAGCAAGTTCGGCTTTACCGAGGTGCTGTTCCCGGGGCTCGATCCGAGCGCGGATGACTGACACCAGCTCGAGCTGTTCTCCGTAGCAGCGAACTTGCTGCTACAGCAGGTGATGGTTCTGCGCGCGTTTGCAGGAGCGGGCTTTTCCAGAGCCGAGGGCGGCGCCGCCCTCAACTTTCCTCGTCGAGCTGGTAACGGGTCGGCACCAGGCTCTCCTTGATCTTGCGCAGGTGCGGCTGGAAATCCACGCCACGGCGCAGGGTCACGCCGGTGGCGAGCACGTCGAGCACGGTGAGCTGGATGATCCTTGAGGTCATCGGCATATAGATGTCGGTGTCCTCGGGCAGCGGGATGTCCAGGCTCAAGGTGCTGGCGCGGGCCAGCGGCGAGTCCGCGGCGGTCAAGCCGAGCACCGAGGCGCCGTTCTGTCGCGCCAGGTGGGCCACGTCCACCAGCTCGCGGGTGCGCCCGGTGTAGGAAATCACCACGAACAGGTCGCCGGTGTGTGCTACCGAGGCGATCATCCGCTGCATCAGCACATCGCTCTGCGCTGACACCGCCAGGTTGAAGCGAAAGAACTTGTGCTGCGCGTCGAGGGCCACCGAGCTGGACGCGCCAAGGCCGAAGAAGTGGATCTGCCGGGCCTGGATCAACAGGTCCACGGCGCGGTCGATCACCTTCGGGTCGAGCAGTTTGTGGGCGCTGTCCAGCGAGGCGATGGTGCTGCTGAAGATCTTGCGCGTGTAGGCCTCGGGGCCGTCGTCGGCCGCCACGGCCTGGGTCACGAAGGCTGCGCCGCTGGCCAGGCTCTGCGCCAGTTGGATCTTTAGCTCCGGATAGCCGCTCATGCCGAAGGAGCGGCAGAAGCGATTCACCGTCGGCTCGCTGACACTCGATGCCTGGGCCAGCGCGGCGATGCTGAAGCGCGTGGCCTGCTGCGGGTCGTGCAGGATCACCTGGGCGACCTTGCGCTCGGCCTTGTTCAGCTCTTCCAGACGGCTCTGGATCTGCTCCAGCAGGTTTTTCATCCGTGCTCCTTGGGCAATCGACGGTTGACCGGGTAGGTGCGGCCAGCGGCGCTATCCTAACGTCAGGCTGGCAAGCGACCAACAACGGCGCGAGATGGCAGAAATATGTTGTTTAATTACTACATATTTGTCTTAATGCCGGCGTAGAAGGCTAACTATCGTTCAAAATTTGGTTGGTAACAACAAATGCCTGAAGTCCGCGTTCTGCCCTGCACCCTTGCGCTGTTCGGCGCCCTGGGGGATCTCGCCCTGCGCAAACTGCTGCCGGCGCTCTACCAGCTCGACCGCGAAGACCTGCTGCACCGCGATACCCGCATTCTTGCCCTGGCCCGCGATGACGGCGCCACGGAAGCGCCATTGGCTACCATCGAACGCCGTCTGCGCCAGTATGTCCCGGCGAAAGAGTGGGATGAACAGGTCTGGGCCCGCTTCCAGGCGCGCCTGCATCACCTGAGCATGGACTTCCTCGACGCCGGCTCCTACCAGGCGCTGGCCGAGCTGGTGGGCGACGAGAAGACCCTGGTCGCCTACTTCGCCACCGCCGCCTCGGTGTTCGGCGGCATTTGCGAGAACCTTGCCGCTGCCGGCCTCGCCGAACGCACCCGGGTGGTGCTGGAGAAGCCCATCGGCCACGACCTGGAATCGTCCCGCGCGGTGAATGACGCCGTGGCACGTTTCTTCCCGGAAAACCGCATCTACCGGATCGATCACTACCTGGGCAAGGAGACGGTGCAGAACCTCATCGCGCTGCGCTTCGCCAACAGCCTGTTCGAGACCCAGTGGAACCAGAACCACATCTCCCACGTGGAGATCACCGTGGCCGAGAAGGTCGGCATCGAGGGCCGCTGGGGCTACTTCGACAAGGCCGGCCAACTGCGCGACATGGTGCAGAACCACCTGCTGCAACTGCTCTGCCTGATCGCCATGGACCCGCCGGCCAACCTCACCGCCGACAGCATTCGCGACGAGAAGGTGAAGGTGCTGCGCGCGCTGGAGCCCATCGCTCCCGAGCAACTGGCGACCCGCGTGGTGCGCGGCCAATACACGGCCGGCTACATCGACGGCAAGCCCGTGCCGGGCTATCTCGCCGAGGAAAATGCCAACCCCAACAGCGACGCCGAGACCTTCGTCGCCCTGCGGGTGGATATCCGCAACTGGCGCTGGTCCGGCGTGCCGTTCTACCTGCGTACCGGCAAGCGCATGCCGCAGAAGCACTCGCAGATCGTCATCCACTTCAAGGAACCGCCGCACTACATCTTCGCCCCGGAGCAGCGCTCGTTGATCAGCAACCGGCTGATCATCCGCCTGCAACCGGACGAGGGCATTTCCCTGCAGGTGATGACCAAGGACCAAGGCCTGGGCAAGGGCATGCAACTGCGTACCGGCCCGCTGCAACTGAATTTCTCCGAAACCTTCCAGACCGCCCGTACGCCGGATGCCTATGAGCGACTGTTGCTGGAAGTCACCCAGGGCAACCAGAACCTGTTTGTCCGCAAGGACGAGATCGAGGCCGCCTGGACATGGTGCGATGGCCTGATCGACGGCTGGGGCCGCCTGGGCGAGGAGCCCAAGCCTTACCCGGCCGGAAGCTGGGGACCGCAGGCGTCGGTTGCCCTGATCGCTCGCGACGGGAGGGACTGGTATGGCGATCTTTGAACCGACACTGAAAGAAGGCATGGCCTGGAAGACCTGGAACAACGCCGCCGAGCAGGCCCGCGGCCTCGCCGAAGCGGTAGCCGGCGCGCTGCGCGAGGCGCTGATCGAGCGCGGCCGCGCATTGCTGGTGGTGTCCGGCGGGCGCAGTCCGGTGGCTTTCCTCGAGGCCCTGAGCGGCGCGGTACTGGACTGGTCGAAAGTCGCCGTCAGCCTCGCCGACGAGCGCTGGGTGCCCGAGTCGCACCCTGACAGCAATGCAGGCCTGCTGCGCCGCCATCTGCTCAAGGGCGAGGCGGGCAAGGCGCAGTTCATCGGCCTGTATCAGCCGGTGAGCAGCCTTGAGGAGGCGGCCGACAAGACCGATCGCTTCCTCCACGAGCTGACGCTGCCCATCGATGTGCTGGTGCTGGGCATGGGCGACGATGGCCACACGGCTTCGCTGTTCCCTGGCAGCACCAACCTGGTCGAGGCGCTCGACCCGGCCGGCACACGCCGATGCCTGCCGATGTGGGCGCCGACCGTGCCGCACCAGCGCCTGACCCTCACCCGAGCCGTATTGCAGGGCGCGCGGGTGCAGATCCTGGCCATCCAGGGCGAGTCCAAGCTGGCCACGCTGAGTCAGGCGCTCAGCGATAACGACGACCAGCGCATGCCGGTCAATGCGTTCCTGCGTTCACCTCTTTCGATCCACTGGTGCCCCTGAAGCACGGAGTTACCGCTATGCCTGAACAACACATCCAGCAGATCGATGCCCTGGTGCAGCGTGCGCGCATCCTGCCGGTGATCACCATCGACCGCGAGGCAGACATCCTGCCCATGGCGGATGCTCTGGCAGCCGGCGGCATCACCGTTCTGGAAGTGACCTTGCGGACGGCGCTGGGTCTCACCGCGATCCGCCAGTTGAGCGAGCAACGCCCGGAGCTGATCGTCGGCGCCGGCACCGTGCTCGACCCGGAAACTTTCGCCCAGGCGGAAGAGGCGGGGGCGAAGTTCATCGTCACGCCCGGCTGCACCGAGGAGTTGCTGCAGTACGCGGGGACTCGCCCTGTGCCGTTGCTGCCGGGCGTTGCCACCGCGTCGGAAATCATGGCCGCTTATCGCCATGGCCTGCGCCGCTTCAAGCTGTTCCCGGCGAAGGTCGCCGGCGGCGTGGAAGCGCTCAAGGCTTTCGGCGGTCCGTTCCCGGACATCCGTTTCTGCCCTACCGGCGGCGTCGGCCCGGACAACCTGAATGACTATTACCGCCTGGCCAACGTGATGTGCGTGGGCGGCAGCTGGATGCTGCCCAAGGCCGCCGTCGACGGCGGCGACTGGTCGACGGTCGAACGCCTGAGTCGTGAGGCGCTGGCGCTACTGGACACACACTGAGCTGTCCTGGATTTGGACGTGCCCGGCCTTGTGCCGGGCTTTTTTATGGGGGCTTCTGCGGCTGAGCAGAGTTGCCGTGCGGGTTCGCGAGCAAGCTCGCTCCTACAGAAAAACGCGCCCGGTGCAGGACTGCTCCCAGCAGGAGCGAGCTTGCTCGCGAACAAACCCCGACGCGGGGCTGTTCGCGAAAGGGTCGCGCGTGACCCTCGGGCTTCAATCCACCCCGACGAACCCGCCCGTCTGGTGCCGCCACAGCCGCGCGTAGAGCCCGCCATGGGCAAGCAACTCGGCATGGCTGCCGCTCTCGACCACGCGGCCGTGCTCCAGCACTACCAGCCGGTCCATGCGCGCGATGGTGGAAAGCCGGTGGGCGATGGCGATTACCGTCTTGCCCTGCATGAGGGTTTCCAGGCTTTCCTGGATCGCCGCTTCCACCTCGGAGTCCAGCGCCGAGGTGGCCTCGTCGAGGATCAGGATCGGCGCGTCCTTGAGTAGCACGCGGGTGATCGCGATGCGCTGGCGTTGGCCGCCGGAGAGCTTCACGCCGCGCTCGCCGACGTGGGCGTCAAGGCCGAAGCGACCCTCGGCGTCGCTCAGTTGCGGAATGAACTCCGAGGCGCGCGCTTTCTGGATGGCGTCCTGCAAATCCGCCTCGCTGGCGTCCGGGCGACCATAGAGCAGGTTGTCGCGGATCGAACGGTGCAGCAGCGAAGTGTCCTGGGTGACCATGCCGATCTGCGCGCGCAGGCTTTCTTGGGTCACGTGGGCGATGTCCTGGCCGTCGATCAGGATGCGCCCGCCCTCGAGGTCGTACAGGCGCAGCAGCAGGTTCACCAGGGTGGATTTGCCGGCGCCGGACGGCCCGACCAGGCCGATCTTCTCGCCGGGGCGTACGGTCAGGTCCAGCCCACTGATCAGGCCGCCGCCCTTGCCGTAGCTGAAATCCACCTGGTCGAAGCGCACTTCGCCATGGCTCACCACCAACGGCTTGGCTCCGGGCTGGTCGTTCACCTGGCGGGGCAGGGCGATGGTCTGCATGCCGTCCTGCACCTGGCCGACGTTCTCGAAGATGCCGCCGACCACCCACATGATCCAGCCGGACATGTTGTTGATGCGGATGACCAGGCCGGTGGCCAGGGCGATTGCGCCGACCGAGATCAGCGACTGGGTCCACAGCCACAGGGCAAGGCCGGTGGTACCGGCGATCAGCAGGCCGTTGAAGACGGTGATGGTGACGTCCATGGAGGTCACCACGCGTCCGGCCTGCTGGGCCTTGCGGGTCTGGTCGTCGATGGCTTCGCGGGCGTAGTCCTCTTCCTGGCGCGTGTGGGCGAACAGCTTGAGGGTGGTGATGTTGGTGTAGCCGTCGACGATCCGGCCCATCAGCTTGGAGCGCGAGTCCGAGGCGACCACCGAGCGATGCTTCACCTGGGGAATGAAGTAGCCCAGCGCGCCGACGTAGCCGACGACCCACAGCAGCAGCGGGATCATCAGGCGCCAATCGGCCTCGGCAAACAGCACCAGGGCGCTGACGGTGTAGATCACCACGTGCCAGATGGCATCCACCACTTGCACGGCGGAATCGCGCAGGGAGTTGCCGGTCTGCATGATGCGCTGGGCGATGCGCCCGGCGAAGTCGTTCTGGAAGAAGCCCAGGCTCTGCTTGAGCACGTAGCGATGGTTCTGCCAGCGGATCAGGTTGGTCATGCTGGGGTTGATGCTCTGGTGCACCAGCATGTCGTGCAGGCCGTTGAACACCGGGCGCAGGATGAGCGCGACGACGGCCATCCAGATCAGCTCGCGGCCGTGCAGGGTGAAGAAGTCCGCGGGCACGGTGCCTTGCGCGAGGTCGACGATGCGCCCCAGGTAGCTGAATAGCGCGACTTCGATCAGGGCGACGATCAGGCCGACGAAGAGCAGGGCGAGGAAGACCGGCCAGACCTGGCGCAGGTAATAGACGTAGAAGCGGATGACATCGGACGGCGGCATGCGCTCGGGGACGTCGCGGAAGGGATCGATCAGACGCTCGAAACGACGGTAAAGCATGATAGCTCTCGGGTTGTCGGCGGGGCCGTCCTGGCCCCGCCTTGAATGGCCTCCGTCAGCCGTGATTGCGCAGAATCACAGACGCTTGGCGGAGAGGATGACCACCGGGGTGGTCGGTACGTCCTGGAACATGCCGCGGTTGCCGGTCTTGACCCCGGCGATCTGGTCGACCACGCCCATGCCGCGTACGACCTTGCCAAATACGGCGTAGCCGAAGTCGCGGGCGCCGTGGTTGAGGAAGTCGTTGCCGGTCAGGTTGATGAAGAACTGGCTGGTGGCGGAGTTCACGTCGCTGGTGCGTGCCATGGCCAGGGTGCCGCGTTCGTTGAGCAGGCCGTTGTCGGCCTCGTTCTTGATCGGCGCCTGGGTGTCCTTCTCCTTCATGGCCTCGGTGAAACCGCCGCCCTGGATCATGAAGTTGGGGATGACGCGGTGAAAGATGGTTCCGTTGTAGAAGCCGCTGTCGACGTAGGACAGGTAGTTCTTCACAGAAATCGGCGCCTTGTCGGCGTACAGCTCGATTTCGATTTCGCCCGAAGTGGTGGACAACAGCACATGCGGGTTCTTGCTGTCGGCGGCGAACACCGAGCCGGCCAGGACCAGGGAGCAGGCAGCGAGCAGGAAGCGTTTGAACAGGGTCATTTGGTGGATGTTTCCTGAGGTTCTAGGGATGGTCGACCTGATCGATGAAGTCGAGCAGGGTGGTGTTGAAGCGTTCGGGCTGGTCCAGCGGCGTCGCGTGGCGCGAATCCTCGATTACTACCAGGCGTGCGTTGGGCATCTGCCCGACATAGGCCTGCTTGAGCGAAACCGGGGTGTAGTCGCGGTCGGCGCTGATCACCAGGGTTGGACAGGTTATGCGCGCCAGGCGTTCCTGCACACCCCAGCCGATGATGGCATGCAGGCTGGACAGATAGGCGCGCTTGTCGTTCTGCGGCCAGCGCTGCTGGATCTTGCGGCGCAGGTCGCCCTGTTCTGGCTTGGGGAAGAGCATCTTGCCCAGTGCCTTGCCCACGGTATCCAGGCCCAGCACATGGGCGAGGAACAGCCGGCGCGCCACTTCCAGGTACTCGCGAGGGCTGCGTGGCTTTACCTCCGGCGCGCTGTTGACGATGGTCAGGCTGTTCAGCCGCTCCGGCCAGCGGGTGGCCAGTTCGAAGCCGATCATGCCACCCATGCTGATGCCCACCAGGTGCACGCGGCCCAGGCGCAAGTGGTCGAGCAGGGCGATCACATCCTCGGCGAAGGCGCCGATGCTGTAGCGCTGGCGAGGCTTGTCCGACTGGCCATGGCCGCGTACATCGAGGGCGATCACCCGGTGGCGCTTTTCCAGTTCCGGCACCTGAAACTCCCAGTCGCGGGTGCTGGAGCCGAGCCCGTGCACCAGCAGGACCGGCGTGCCGAAACCACTTTCCTCATAGTGCAGGCGGTGGCCGGCGTGGTCGAAGAACGGCATGACGGGCTCCTTTTTCGTGCGGCCTATATGCTCAGACCGGGCTTTCGGGGGCGGCGAAATGGGCGTCGAGTGGCACATTGGCAAAGGTGGTCAGCAGTTCTACGAGGATCTGCGTGGCCGGGCCCAGGGGCTTTTCCTTGTTCGGGTAAAGATAGAACCGGCTCTCGCGCACGCCGCCCTGTTTCATCGGCAGTGGCTTGACCTGGCCGTCGCGCAGCTCGCGCTCGATCATGTGCCGCGGCAGCCAGGCGAAGCCCAAGCCGTTGCTGACAAACGTGGCGGCGGTGGCCAGGCTGCCCACCGTCCAGCGCTGCTCGGCGCCGAGCCAGCCGACGTCGCGCGGCTGCAGGCGACCGGAATCGCGGATCACCACCTGCATCTGGGTTTCCAGGTCCTGGTGGGTGACTTCGCGTTGCAGTCGGTGCAGCGGGTGATCGGGATGGGCAACGGCGACGAAGTCGACGATGGAGAGGTCGGCGCCCAGGTGGCCGGGGATGTTCAGGCCGCTGATGGCGAGGTCGGCGTGCCCTTGCACCAGCGCTTCTTCCACGCCGGACAACACTTCCTCGCGCAACAGCACGCGGCAGCCGCGGCTCTGCGGCATAAAGGCGGAGAGGGCGCGCACCAGGCGCACGGTGGGGTAGGCGGCGTCGACCACCAGGCGTACTTCCGGCTCCCAGCCCTGCTCCATGTGATGGGCAAGCTCTTCCAGCTGGCCGGCGGATTTCACCAGCTGCCGGGAGCGACGCAGCAGCACTTCACCGGCCTCGGTGAGCACCGCCTTGCGCCCGTCGATGCGCAACAACGGTACGCCGAGTTGCTCCTGCATGCGCGCCACGGTATAGCTGATCGACGACTGTGAGCGATGCAGGGCTTCCGCCGCCTGGGCGAAGCCGCCGTGATCGACCACGGCCTGTAGGGTTCTCCACTGATCCAGGGTAACGCGGGGCGCTTTCATCCTCGCTTCCTCTTGTCTAATCTGGCGGTCCGCAGAAGACCAACAAGAGACCGCCATGAAAAAATTCTGTTGTGCCGTTCTGGCACTGTTGCCGCTGACCGCCCTGGCCTATCCCATTGAAGTGGAGAAATCCCTCAAGGGCACCCAGGTGGACTATGACACCCAGGACATAGGCGACCAGATGGGTGCCATCATCCTGCGCAACAATGGTCAGGAACAGGCGACCTGCACCGCAGTCTTCGTCAATGGCCCGGAAACTCCGCATGTCCGCAAGGCTTCCATCGCGCCGGGCAAGGAAGCGAACCTGACTTCCAGCTTCAGTCGCGCAGTGATCAAGCTGCGCATCAAGCTCACCTGCGTGCCGGGTTGAGTACTCTGCCGGACAAGACTAGAAGCAGTTTTGCGAGAAATCAATTTATTCGATAATTAGAAGCGATTATTTGCGCTTTTTTATCGATTTATTCATCTCTAGGATGGCCTCCATCGACACATTCAATGACCGATGGAGGTCCAGTCCATGTCCCGCGTTCTCGTCATCGAAAGCAGTGCCCGCCAGGAAGGTTCCGTTTCCCGCCAGTTGACCCGCGATTTCATCGCGCAGTGGCAGGCGGCGCACCCGGCGGACGAGATCCAGGTTCGCGACCTGGCCATCGAGCAGGTGCCGCACCTGGATGCCAACCTGCTGGGTGGCTGGATGAAGCCGGCCCAGGAGCACAGCGAGATCGAGCGCATCGCGCTGGAGCGCTCCAACCAGCTGACGGCCGAACTGCAAGCCGCCGATGTGCTGGTGCTGGCCGCGCCGATGTACAACTTCGCCATCCCCAGCACGCTGAAGTCCTGGCTCGACCATGTGCTGCGCGCCGGCGTCACCTTCAAATACACCGAGACCGGCCCGCAGGGCCTGCTCACCGGCAAGCGCGCCTTCGTTCTGACCAGCCGTGGCGGCGTGTACGCCGGCGGCGCGCTGGATCACCAGGAACCCTACCTGCGCCAGGCGCTGGGCTTCGTCGGCATCCATGACGTGACCTTCATCCACGCCGAAGGCCTGAACATGGGCGGTGAATTCGCCGAGAAAGGCCTGGCCAAGGCCAAGGCGCAGCTCGCCGCCATCGCCTGATCCGCTTCCCCCTTGCGCATCCTACCGCTCCTGGACGCGACCGTGGCCGATTCCCTGCCTGGGAGTCGGCCATTTTTTATTCGCCGGCTACTTGACCGGCAGAAAACACATCCTTTCCGTTCGGGCTGTTCAAAGCATGATCAGCATGCTAAAAGAACCTAGAGCTGATCTAGCCGCTTGAAAAAGAAGGGAAAACCATGACCAAGTCGGAGTTGATCGAGAGAATCGTCACCCATCAGGGGCAGCTTTCCGCAAAGGATGTGGAGCTGGCGATCAAGACCATGCTTGAGCAAATGTCCCAGGCTCTGGCGACGGGGGATCGCATCGAAATCCGGGGGTTCGGCAGCTTCTCTCTGCACTACCGCGCACCGCGCGTGGGGCGTAATCCGAAAACCGGCGAGTCCGTGCGCCTGGACGGCAAGTTCGTCCCGCACTTCAAGCCCGGCAAGGAGCTGCGCGACCGCGTCAACGAACCCGAGTGACCCCGGGGTATCCGTCTTCAAGAAGGAGTGTCCATGCTTCGGGCAAAACGTTTCCTGCTGATTCTGGCGTTGGTCGTCCTGGCCGCCATCGTTGTGGTTTTCGTCCTGGAGAACCTGCAGTCCGCACAGCTGACCTTCCTCGGCTGGCAATCGCCGCAGTGGCCGCTGGTGGTCTTCATTTCCCTTGCCTTCATCGTCGGTGGCGTGATCGGCCTGCTGCTGAGCATTCCCTTCCGGGCAAAGGCGCATGCCCGCATGAGCGGCCTGCGCTCCGAAGTCACTCGTTTCCGCAAGGAGAATGACGCGCTGCGTGAAAAGTCGCTGACGGACCATGCCTAGCGTCATCGCCACGCTGTTCTTCTTCTGCGCCCTGGCCATCGGCTGGTGGATGGGGCGTCGTTCTCTTTCCCGACCCCGGGAAGCCTCCGAAACCCACCTTCGGAGCCGTGTCCACAGCATGCACAATCTGCTGGAGCGACACTCCGACGATGCGCTGGAAAGCTTGTCCCAAGGCTTGGTCGTCAGCCCGGAGACTCTCGAAAGCCACCTGCACGTCGGCAACCTGTTTCGCCGTCGCGGCGATATCGAGAAAGCCATCCACATTCACCAGGAACTGCTGGGCCGCGCCGGCGAAGATGGTTCGCTGGTGGCACAGGTGCGCCTGGAACTGGCGCGCGATTACATCGCTGGCGGCCTGTTGGGTAGCGCCGAGGAACTGCTGGACGAGCTGACGCAGCAACGCGATGAACCCATCTCCCTGGAAGCGCTGGATGAACAACGGCTGATCTGCGAACGCGAGAAGAACTGGTCGCGCGCCATCGAGTTGGCCTCGCGCCTGGTCGCAAGTCGCCCCGAACTGAGCGCGGCGTTGGCCAACTACTACTGCGAACTCGCCCAGGAGAAGGGCAGGACCGGCGATCGCAGTGCCATGCAGGAGCTGCTGCGTGAGGCTCGCCGTGTGGACAAGCGCTGCGTGCGCGCTCTGCTGATGCGGCTGGACTGCGAGTTGTGGCGCAAGGATCAGGTCGCTGCCGTGGCTACCGTCGGCGAGTTGGCGAGCGATGCCAAGGCCTTCCTGGGCGAGATCGTGCCGCTGTTGCGTCGCCATGATGGCCTTGCCCGGCCCGAGTTGCTGGCGTGCCTGCGGGGTTTGGCCGCTGGCGAGGAAGTGCCGCCGGCAATCCTCGCCCTACTGGCGCAAAACGAGCTGCCAGCGGGAGCGTCCGGTTGGCGCGAGAGCCTGCTGGAGCGGGTGGAGCGTCATCCTTCCTGGCAAGGAGTCGGCGAGTACCTTGAAGTAGTCGGAAACGATGGCGAAAAAGACTCGGCAGCCGGAAAAATCGCTCCAATAATCATCGGTTTGTATAAGACAATGCCGCGCTATCGATGCGGCAAGTGTGGTTTCGCCGGCCGCGAACTGCACTGGCAATGTCCCAGCTGTCACGCTTGGAATGCGCTGCGACCGGTCATCTCGCCGCTCTGACGCGTTCGCTCAAACATGGAAGGCGCCGCTGGCGTCAGGTTCTGCAGGTGCTGGATTGAAGGTTCTACTCACGGGCGCGAGCGGTTTTGTCGGCCGAGGCGTGCTGGCTCGCTTGTGCCAGGAAGATGATGTGCAGATTCGCGTCGCCCAGCGTGGCGCCGTTGCGCAGTTTCCGGAAGGTGTCGAGGTGGCGCTCATCGACGGGTTGAGCGTGGCGCAATCCTGGACGCCGGCCCTGCAAGGGATCGATGCCGTGATTCATTGCGCTGCCCGGGTTCACGTCATGGACGAGCTGGCTGCCGATCCACTCGCCGAGTTTCGCGCGGTGAATGTCGAGGCGACCCGGCATCTGGCGCAGCAGGCTGCGGCGGCGGGCGTGAGGCGTTTTGTCTTTGTCAGTTCGATCAAGGTCAATGGCGAGGAAACCACGCCTGGTCGGCCGTTCACGGCCGATGCCGAGCCGCAGCCGCAGGACCCTTACGGTCAATCCAAGCTCGAGGCCGAGCGAGCCTTGTTCGAGATTGCCCGGCAGACGGGACTGGAGGTCGTGGTGGTGCGCCCGCCACTGGTCTATGGCCCCGGGGTCAAGGCCAACTTCGCCAGTCTGATGCGCGCCTTGCAGCGCCGTCTGCCGCTGCCCTTCGGCTCCATCGACAATCGCCGTAGCCTGGTGGCCCGGGATAATCTGGTCGACCTGTTGGTGCTGTGCGCGCGCCACCCCGCAGCGGCGGGGCAGGTGTTCCTGGTCAGTGATGGAGAAGACCTGTCCACGGCCCAGTTGTGTCGCGGCCTGAGCAGGGCCATGGGCTTGCAGCCTCGACTTCTGCCGGTTCCGGCGGGGTTGTTGCGCCTGCTGGGGCTGCTGGCCGGGCGAGGCCAACAGATCCAGCGCCTGCTGGGATGCCTGCAGGTGGATATTTCCGCAACCCGCAGCCGGCTGGGTTGGGCTCCCCCCGTGAGCGTCGAACAGGCCCTGCTGGAAACAGTGCAGGGATACGGTCAGGAGCAGAGAAGATGAGTGCGGCATTGCTGCTTCTGGCAGTGTTCATTGCGTCCTGGGCCATGACGGCGGGTGTTCGTCGCTACGCGCTGGCGCGCAGCATCATGGATATTCCGAACGCCCGCAGTTCGCACCGGATTCCCACGCCGCGCGGTGGTGGTGTTGCGATTGTACTGGGTTTTCTCGGCAGCCTGCCCTTGGCGGCCGTGCTCGGGATGGTCGGCGGAGCCAGCCTGGTGGCCCTGCTGCCGGCCGGCGCTCTGGTTGCGGCCATTGGCTTCCTCGACGATCACCGCCATATTCCGGCACGCTGGCGGCTTCTGGGGCATTTTGTCGCGGCGCTCTGGCTGCTCTGCTGGCTGGGTGGCGTGCCCGTGTTGCCGTTGCCCTGGGGCGCGCTGGACCTGGGCCTGGCAGGTGACCTCCTGGGAGTGGTGTTCCTGGTTTGGCTACTCAACCTGTATAACTTCATGGACGGCATCGACGGTATTGCCGGCCTGGAGGCCATCAGCGTCTGTTTGGGTGGAGCCCTCTGCGGCTGGGCGTTCGGGGCGGTGGAGCAGGTCTGGCTGCCGTTGCTGCTGGGCCTGGCGGCGACGGGCTTCCTGGTCTGGAATTTCCCTCCCGCGCGAATTTTCATGGGCGATGCGGGCAGTGGTTTTCTCGGGTTGATCCTCGGCGGTCTGGCGCTGCAGGCCTCCTCGGTGGCCCCGCCGCTGATCTGGAGCTGGTTGATTCTCCTGGGCGTTTTCATCGTCGACGCGACGTTCACCCTGATTCATCGGCTGATGCGCGGCGAACGCGTCTACGAAGCGCATCGCAGCCATGCCTACCAACGCGCTTCGCGACGCTTCGGCAGTCATCTGCGGGTATCGCTGGCGGTAACTGCGATCAACGTGTTCTGGCTCCTGCCGCTGGCGCTGCTGGTCGCGCTGGGGCATGTTTCAGGCTTGCTGGCGCTGATTGTCGCCTATGCTCCATTGGTGCTTGTCGTAGCTCATCTGGGTGCAGGTCGTCCGGATGAACAGGATGTGAGCTGAACTCCGCCGGATTGGGTGGTCAATGTAGCGGGTGGAAAACTTCCTCTGCTCGGGATAAGGACAAGCGCTGATGCTTCGAGAACGCCTGCTGAGGCTTCCGAGACGAAACAAACGGTTACTGCAGGTCACCACCGATATTTGCCTGGTGTGGTTTGCGCTGTGGCTGGCGTTCATCGTGCGACTGGGTACGGACGATCTGGAGTACCCGTTCCGCGTGCACGGCTGGTTGTTCTTTGCTGCCCCGGCGGTGGCGATTCCGCTGTTCATCCGTTTCGGCATGTACCGCGCGGTCATGCGCTACCTCGGCAACGACGCGCTGATCGCGATCTGGAAGGCGGTGACCATCTCGGCGCTGCTGTTGTCGCTGGTGGTTTACTGGAACCGCTCGGTAATCGAGGCGGTTCCGCGTTCGCTGGTCCTGAACTACTGGTGGCTGAGCCTGCTGATGATCGGCGGACTACGTCTGGCCATGCGCCAGTATTTCATGGGGGACTGGTACAGCACCGTGCAGGCGGTCCCGTTCCTCAAACAACAGGACGGCTTGCCGAAGGTTGCCGTCTATGGCGCGGGCTCTGCCGGCAACCAATTAGTTGCCGCCTTGCGCCTCGGTCGCGCGATGCGTCCGGTCGCTTTCATCGATGACGATGACGAGATAGCCAACCGTATCATTGCTGGCCTGCGCGTCTACAAGCCCAAGCATATCCAGCAGATGATCGACGAAACCGGCGTGCAGGAAGTGCTGTTGGCGATTCCCTCTGCGACGCGCGCCCGCCGCCGCGAAATTCTCGGCTTGCTCGAGCCCTACCCGGTCCACGTGCGAAGCGTGCCGGGATTCATCGAGCTGGCGAACGGCCGGGTGCGGGTAGACGACATCCAGGAAGTGGACATCGCTGACCTCCTCGGGCGTGACCCGGTCGAGCCGCGCAAGGAGCTGTTCGAACACTGTCTCCGCGGCGAAGTGGTGATGGTCACTGGCGCAGGCGGCTCCATCGGCTCCGAACTTTGCCGACAGATCCTGGGCTCGTCGCCTACCGTGCTGGTGCTGTTCGAACACAGCGAATACAACCTCTACCGGGTGCACCAGGAGCTGGAGAACCGCGTCAAGCGCGAGTCCCTCGCGGTGCAGTTGGTGCCGATCCTCGGCTCCGTGCGCAGTGCTGAGCGCCTGCTCGATGTCATGCGCACCTGGAAGGTCGCGACGGTCTATCACGCCGCGGCCTACAAGCATGTGCCCATCGTCGAGCACAATATCTCCGAAGGCGTCCTGAACAATGTGATGGGCACCTTGCATACCGCCCAGGTGGCGGTGCAGGCCGGCGTCGAGCACTTCGTGCTGATTTCCACCGACAAGGCAGTGCGCCCGACCAATGTGATGGGCAGCACCAAGCGCCTGGCGGAGATGATTCTGCAGGCATTGAGCCAGGAGTCCGCGCCGGTGCTGTTCGGCGACAAGTCCGGCGTGCACCAGGTTAACAAGACCCGGTTCACCATGGTTCGCTTCGGCAATGTGCTGGGCTCCTCCGGTTCGGTCATTCCGCTGTTCCGCGAGCAGATCAAGCGCGGTGGTCCGGTTACCGTGACCCATCCGGGCATCACCCGCTACTTCATGACCATCCCGGAAGCGGCCCAGTTGGTGATCCAGGCGGGCTCCATGGGGCGCGGCGGCGACGTTTTCGTGCTGGACATGGGGCAGCCAGTGAAGATTCTCGAGCTGGCCGAGCGGATGATCCACCTGTCCGGCCTGAGCGTCCGCTCCGAGCGCAATCCCCAGGGTGACATTTCCATCGAGTTCAGCGGCCTGCGGCCTGGCGAAAAGCTCTACGAGGAGTTGCTGATCGGCGACAACGTCAGCGCCACCGAGCATCCCATGATCATGAAGGCCAACGAGGAGCTGATGCACTGGGAGGGCTTCAAGCTCGTCCTGGCTGATCTGCTCAAGGCGGTAGAGCAGGGCAATTACGCACGTGTGCGGCAACTACTGCGGGAAACCGTCAGCGGCTATTGCCCCGAGGGTGAGATCGTCGACCTGATCCATCAGCAGCGGCGAATGGAGCCCTGAGTCGGTGGGCTACCTAGCAGACAGCGCCGCTGCTGCGTCTGCGAGTCATGTCAGTCCTTTCTTGGTGAACTGTCGGCGGCGCCGGAATCTGCCGCCGACTCTCTAAACCGGCGTTTTCACCGGTGTTCCTGGCGATATGTTTTCCAGGCAGCGCAATCGCGCCTGCCTCGAAACCTGTTGCATCAAGGAACGATCCATGAAGAAGAGTCTGCTTTCCGTTACAAGTCTGATTCTGTTGGCGGGCCTCTCGTTCGGTGGAGCCGCTCTGGCAGCCACCAATGGGGCTCCGGCCGTAAAACCCTCAGCCGAAACCACAGTTTCGGCCGAGAAGGCGCCTATTGCCCAGATGGCGGCCGTGAATATCAACACTGCATCGGCTGAAGAGTTGCAGCATTCCCTGAAAGGCATCGGCAAGGTGAAAGCACAGGCTATCGTTGACTACCGCACAACCAACGGGCCGTTCACCACGGTCGATCAATTGCTGGAAGTAAAGGGCATCGGCAAGGGTACGCTGGACAAGAATCGCGACAAGATTTCGCTCTGAGCTTTGCCAGTTGGAATGAAAAGGCCGGTCGTCGACCGGCTTTTTCATTGAAGACTTTTTCGAGTCCAAAGAAAAAGCCACGACATGTGCCGAGGGCTGCGAATTTGGGCTCCGCGACCTGGACTCGACGGCGTCAGCCGAACGCGCTTCAGCGCGGCCTCGAAGGGGGAATTGCCTGGGACGTAGTCCCGAGGAGTCCGGAGGCCCAATAAAAAAGCCCCCGGCATGTGCCGAGGGCTTAGAATTTGGCTCCGCGACCTGGACTCGAACCAGGGACCCAATGATTAACAGTCATTTGCTCTACCGACTGAGCTATCGCGGAACAACGGTGCGTATCTTACTGATTAAGAAGGGGAAGTCAACAATCAGGCGATGACTTCCCCTTAATTTTTTACAGCACCTGGACGATGGCGCGGGTGACGGTGTCCAGGTTGCCGTTGTTCAGCGCGGCCACGCAGATGCGGCCGGTGCCGACGGCGTAGATGCCGAATTCGTTCTTCAGGCGTTCAACCTGCTCGGCGGTCAGACCGGAGTAGGAGAACATGCCGCGCTGCTGGGCAACGAAGCCGAAGTCGCGCTTGGCGCCCTGGGCTGCCAGTTGGGCGACCATGGCTTCGCGCATGGCACGAATGCGGGTGCGCATCTCGCCCAGTTCTTCTTCCCATACCGTACGCAGCTCCGGGCTGTTCAGGACGGAAGCGACGACGCTGGCGCCGTGGGTCGGCGGGTTGGAGTAGTTGGTGCGGATCACGCGCTTGACCTGGGACAGGACGCGGGCGGATTCCTCACGACTATCGGTCACGACCGACAGGGCACCAACGCGCTCACCGTACAGCGAGAACGACTTGGAGAAGGAACTGGAGACGAAGAAGTTCAGGCCCGACTGGGCGAACAGGCGCACAGCGGCGGCGTCTTCGTCGATGCCGTCACCGAAGCCCTGGTAGGCGATGTCGAGGAACGGCACGTGGCCCTTGGCCTTGAGCACGTCCAGCACCTGCTTCCAGTCGTCCAGGGTCAGGTCGACGCCGGTCGGGTTGTGGCAGCAGGCGTGCAGAACGACAATGGATTGCGAGGGCAGGGCGTTGAGGTCTTCCAGCAGGCCGGCACGGTTCACGCCGTGGGTGGCGGCGTCGTAGTAACGGTAGTTCTGCACCGGGAAGCCGGCGGCTTCGAAGAGGGCGCGGTGGTTTTCCCAGCTCGGGTCGCTGATGGCGACGGTGGCGTTGGGCAGCAGGCGCTTGAGGAAGTCGGCGCCGGTTTTCAGCGCGCCGGTGCCGCCGACGGCCTGGGTGGTGACCACGCGGCCTTCGGCCAGCAGCTCGGAATCAGTGCCGAACAGCAGCTTCTGCACGCCCGAATCGTAGGCGGCGATGCCTTCGATCGGCAGGTAGCCGCGCGGAGCGTGGGCTTCGATGCGGGCCTTCTCCGCGGCCTGGACGGCGCGCAGCAACGGGAGGCGACCTTCCTCGTTGTAATACACGCCCACGCCCAGGTTGATCTTGCCCGGACGGGTATCGGCGTTGAAAGCTTCGTTCAGGCCCAGGATCGGGTCGCGGGGGGCCATTTCGACAGCGGAGAACAGACTCATTTTGGCAGCAGCTCTAAGGCGGGAGTGAAGTGCAATTGCAACCCACCCGCTCACGGCGCTGGGGGTTGCGTCGACGGGCCGGTATTATATAGGCCTCTATGGCAGGCGGCGAGTTGTCGCGCATGCTTTTCGACTGGTATGACGCTTTGGCGACCGAAGCGTCACACGTCAAAGCGAGGTTCCCATGTCGTTATTCCAGCTGGATTCGCGCTTCAAGCCCGCTGGCGATCAGCCAGAAGCCATCCGACAGATGGTTGAGGGGCTGGAAGCGGGCCTGTCGCACCAGACGCTGTTGGGGGTGACCGGCTCCGGCAAGACCTTCAGCATCGCCAACGTCATTTCCCAGGTACAGCGCCCGACCATGGTGCTGGCGCCGAACAAGACCCTGGCCGCGCAGTTGTACGGCGAGTTCAAGACCTTCTTCCCGAACAACGCGGTGGAGTACTTCGTCTCCTACTACGACTATTACCAGCCCGAGGCCTATGTGCCGTCCTCGGACACCTACATCGAGAAGGATTCCTCGATCAACGACCACATCGAGCAGATGCGGCTGTCGGCGACCAAGGCGCTGCTGGAGCGCGAGGACGCGATCATCGTCTGCACCGTGTCGTCGATCTATGGCCTGGGCGACCCGGCGTCCTACCTGAAGATGGTCCTGCACCTGGATCGCGGCGACAAGATGGATCAGCGCGAGCTGTTGCGCCGCCTGACCAGCCTGCAGTACACCCGCAACGACATGGATTTCGCCCGCGCGACCTTCCGCGTGCGCGGCGACGTGATCGATATCTTCCCGGCGGAGTCGGACCTGGAGGCCATCCGCGTCGAGCTGTTCGACGACGAAGTGGAGAACATCGCCGCCTTCGACCCATTGACCGGCGAAGTGCTCACCAAGCTGCCGCGCTTCACCTTCTACCCCAAGAGCCACTACGTGACCCCGCGGGAGACGCTGCTGGAGGCGGTGGAGCAGATCAAGGCCGAGCTGAAGGTGCGCCTGGACTACCTGCGCACCAACAACAAGCTGGTGGAAGCCCAGCGACTGGAGCAGCGCACGCGCTTTGACCTGGAGATGATCCTCGAACTGGGCTACTGCAACGGTATCGAGAACTACTCGCGCTACCTCTCCGGGCGTGGTCCTGGCGAGCCGCCTCCGACTCTTTATGACTATCTGCCTGATAACGCCCTGCTGGTGATCGACGAGTCCCACGTCAGCGTTCCCCAGGTCGGCGCCATGTACAAGGGCGACCGCTCGCGCAAGGAAACCCTGGTGGAATACGGCTTCCGCCTGCCATCGGCGCTGGACAACCGGCCGCTGCGCTTCGAGGAGTGGGAGGCGATCAGCCCGCAGACCATCTTCGTTTCGGCGACGCCCGGCCCGTATGAAGAGCAACACGCTGGTCGTGTGATCGAGCAGGTGGTGCGCCCCACCGGCCTGGTCGATCCGGAGGTGGAAATCCGCCCGGCGACCACCCAGGTGGACGACCTGCTCTCTGAGATCGGCAAGCGTGTGGCACTGGATCAGCGCGTACTGGTCACCACCCTGACCAAGCGCATGGCCGAGGATCTGACCGACTACCTGGGCGACCACGACGTGCGCGTGCGCTACCTGCACTCGGACATCGACACCGTGGAGCGGGTGGAAATCATCCGCGACCTGCGCCTGGGCAAGTTCGACGTACTGGTGGGCATCAACCTGCTGCGTGAGGGGCTGGACATGCCGGAAGTGGCGTTGGTGGCCATCCTCGATGCGGACAAGGAGGGCTTCCTGCGTTCCGAGCGCTCGCTGATCCAGACCATCGGCCGCGCCGCGCGGAACCTGCACGGCAAGGCGATCCTCTACGCCGACAACATCACCGGCTCGATGCAGCGGGCGATCAACGAGACCGAGCGCCGCCGCACCAAGCAGGTGGCCTTCAACGAAGCGCACGGCATCGTGCCCAAGGGCGTCACCAAGGATATCAAGGACATCCTCGAAGGTGCCGTGGTGCCGGGCGCCAAGGGCAAGCGCCGCAGCCTGGCGAAAGTCGCGGAGGAGAGCGGCCGCTACGACAACGAGCCGCGTACGCCGGAAGAGATCGGCAAACGCATCAAGCAGCTGGAAGAGCGCATGTACCAGTTGGCCCGCGACCTGGAGTTCGAGGCCGCCGCTGGCGTGCGTGACGAGATCGGCAAGTTGCGCGACCGCATCGTGTCGATGGGCTGATCGACTCTTTGTAGGAGCGAGGCTTGGGACTCAGTGCGCCCCGGCCGCAGCTCCAGAACCCACGCCCGCCGGCAGCGGGCGCGTCAGCAACACTGCCACCATGCTGACTGCCAGCACAATGCCAATGGCATGGAAGGCATCGTTGTAGGCCATGATCGCCGCCTGCTGGTGGACGATCTCGCTGATCTTGCCCAGCGCCGCCTGCTGCGTTCCCAGTTGCGAGGTCAGCTGCGCCAGGCGCTCGTCCACTGCACCGTTCACCGGCACCACCGCTTCACGCAGGTAGTCGTAATAGACCTTGGCGCGGCTATCCAGCAGGGTTGCCAGCAGCGCGATGCCGATGGCGCCGCCGAGGTTGCGCAGGATGTTGAACAGGCTGGAGGCCGAACCGGCGTCCTGCGGTTGCAGATAGACGGTGGCGATCAGCGAGATGGTGACCATCACCATCGGCTGGCCAAGGGCGCGCAACAGCTGGATCTGATTGAACTGCGGGCCGGCGAAGTCCGGGTTGAGCACGCCGGAGAAGAAGCTCGCCATGCCGAACAGGCCGAAGCCCATGGCGCAGAGCAGGCGCGGCTCGATGATCTTCATCAGCTTGGGGATCAGCGGGATGAGGAACAGCTGCGGCACGCCCATCCACATGATCACCTCGCCGATCTGCATGGCGTTGTAGCCCTGGATCTGCGCGAGATACAGCGGTAGCACGTAGATCGAACCGTACAGCCCCATCCCCAGGCCGATGCTGGAAATACTCGACAGGCCGAAGTTGCGGTTGCGCAGGATGCCCAGGTTGATCAGCGGGTTGGGCCGCGAGGTCTGCAGAATCACGAACAGAATCAGGCTGACCAGGGCAATGCTGCCCAAGCTGACGATCAGGTTCGATTCCAGCCAGTCCTTGCGGTGGCCTTCTTCCAGGAACACCTGCAGGCAGCCCAGACCGATGGCCATGGTGACGATGCCGGCGTAGTCGGTGCTTTTCAGCAGCTCCCAGTGCGGCGGCTTCTTCTCCAGGCCGTAGAGCAGGCCGGCGATCATCAACAGGCCCGGCGGGATGTTGATGTAGAAGATGTACTCCCAGCCGAAGTTCTCAGTCAGCCAGCCGCCCAGGGTTGGCCCGATGGAGGGCGCGAAGGTAGCGGTGATGGCGAACAGCGCCATGCCCTTGGGACGGTGGTGTTCCGGCAGCTTGATCAGCGCCAGGGTAAAGGCCAGCGGGATCAGCGCGCCGCCGGTGAAGCCCTGCATGGCGCGGAACACGATCATGCTCTCCAGGTTCCAGGCGAACGAGCAGAGCAGCGAGGAGAACAGGAAGCCGACCGAGATCATCCACGCCAGCCGGCGCGCCGAGAGCAACTGCACCAGCCAGGCAGTGAGCGGGATCATGATGATTTCCGCCACCAGGTAGGAGGTGGAAATCCACGAGCCTTCTTCCAGGGTGGCGGCCAGCGCTCCCTGGATATCCTTCAGCGAGGAGTTGGTGATCTGGATGTCGAGGACCGCCATGAACGCGCCGAGCATGGCGCTGAACACGGCGATCCAGTCGCGGCGGGTCGGCTCCCCGACTGGCCGCACCAGGGCATCAGCGGACACGCAGCTCGACCTCGGCCTCGACGGACATGCCTGGGCGGATCAGGCCCTTCAGCGGGTTGTCGTCGGCGAAGGTGATCTTGACCGGAATGCGCTGCACCACCTTGGTGAAGTTGCCGGTGGCGTTGTCCGGCGGCAGCAGGCTGAACTGCGCGCCGGAGGCGGCGAACAGGCTCTGTACCTGGCCTTCGATGGGCTGGTCGGGGAAGGAGTCGAACACCAGCCTGGCGGTCTGGCCGGGGCGCATCTTGCCGATCTGGGTTTCCTTGAAGTTGGCCTGGACCCAGATGCCGTCGTCCGGCACCAGCGACAGCAACTGGCTGCCAACCTGCACGTACTGGCCGACACGGGCGCCGCGCTGGCCGACCAGGCCGCTGACCGGCGCGTGGATTTCGGTGCGGGCGAGGTTGATCTCGGCCTGGGTGATGTCGGCGCGGGCGCTTTCGATCTGCGCCTGCAGGCGCTGGACATCGGTGCCCAGGGTTTCGCGCTGTACGCGCTGGGCCTGCAGGTCGGCCTGGGCCTTGGCCACCTGGGAGCGGGCGACGTTGGAGTCGGCGGCCAGGGTGGTGACGCGTTCTTCCGACACGTAGCCGGGCTTGCGCAGCGCCTGGGCGCGGCCGAGATCGACTTCGGTGCGGCCGAGGGTGGCCTGGCTGGCGTTCACGTCGGCCGCGCTGGCGGCGATCATGCTGGTCTGGCCCTTGAGCTTGCTGCGCGCCTGCTCCAGCTCCGCCTCGCGGGTGGCCAGGGTGGCCTTGGCGCGGTCCAGGGCGAGCTGGAAATCAGCAGCTTCCAGCTTCACCAGCAACTGACCTTTCTCCACGTGCTGGTTGTCCTGCACCAGTACCTCGTCGACGCGGGCGCCGAGCTGGCTGGCAATGCGGGTGATCTCGCCCTGCACGTAGGCGTTGTCGGTGGTCTCGACGAAGCGGCCGATGAAGTACCAGCGCGCCAGGAAGGCGAGGGCGACCACGGCGAGGATGACGAAGAACACGGTCAGGCGGCGTTGTAATTGTGCGGGCATAGGTAAACGAGCGTTTGGTTGGCCAAAAAATGTTTGCCAATGTAACAGTGTTCCGTGGCAGCACGTAGCCGCTACACTTCGGAAACTTTGTTGCTTATAGGGAACAATCATGGGGCTGGATGATGCGCTGATCTTCACCCGCGTCGTGGAGCTGCACAGTTTCACCCAGGCCGCGCACAGCCTGGGCATGCAGAAGTCGACGGTGAGCCGGCGTATCGCGCTGCTGGAGGAGCGCCTGGGCGTGCGCCTGATCAACCGCACCACCCGCAAGCTGCGCCTGACCGAAGTGGGTCAGGCCTACTACGACCGCTGCCGGCAGATCATGCACGACTTCGCTGAGGCGGAGCAGGCGGTGATGCAGTTGCAGCAGGCGCCTTCGGGATTGTTGCGAATCACCGCGCCCATCGAGTTCGGCCAGATGTACCTGGCCAAGGTGCTGGGCGATTTCATGAACCTTTATCCACAGATCACCGCCGAGGTCGAGCTGACCTCGCGCAACGTCGATCCGCTGGAGGAGGGCGTGGACATCGTCATCATGGTCGGCCAGCCGGAAGACTCGACGCTGATCGCCCGGCGCATGCTCACCACCAACCGCTGCCTGTGCGCCAGCCCGGATTACCTGGAGCTGCACGGCCGCCCCGAGACCGTCGAGGAGCTCGCCGGCCACCGCGCCGTGCTGTTGCAGGCCGACTCCCAGCGCTACTGGCCACTGCGCGGGGAAACCGTGCCGTGCCACCGGGTGCTGTCCTGCAACAACATCACCTTCGCCCGCGAAACCGTGCTGGCGGGGGCGGGAATCGCCTCGCTGCCGGAACTCATCGTCGACGAGGAGCTGGCCAGCGGGCGTCTGGTCCGGGTGTTACCGCAGATCCAGCTGCCGGTGGGCGAGTTGTACGCGGTGTACCCGTCGCGGCGCTTCCAGGCGATGAAGGTGAAGGCCTTCCTCGACTTCCTGATCAACAACCTGCCCATCGATCCCGGTCGCTGGCTGGAGCCGAAGGCGGCCCGCCTGATACCATCGCACCCATGAGCGCGTGCGCCGTCGCGCGCTGTCCGCTTCACACGAAGAATTGCTGCACACGAGAGCCTTCATGACCACAGTCCGCACCCGTATCGCGCCGTCTCCCACCGGTGACCCGCACGTCGGCACCGCGTATATCGCGCTGTTCAACCTCTGCTTCGCCCGCCAGCACGGCGGTCAGTTCATCCTGCGTATCGAGGACACCGACCAGGTGCGTTCGACCCGCGAGTCGGAACAGCAGATCTTCGACGCACTGCGCTGGCTGGGTATCGAGTGGGATGAGGGCCCGGACGTCGGCGGCCCGCACGGCCCGTATCGGCAGAGCGAGCGCGGCGCCATCTATAAGCAGTACAGCGACGAGCTGGTCGACAAGGGCCACGCCTTCCCCTGCTTCTGCTCCTCCGAGCGCCTCGACGCGCTGCGTGCCGAGCAGCAGGCGCGCAAGGAAACCCCGCGCTACGACGGCCATTGCATGCACATCCCGAAAGAGGAATCGGCCAAGCGCATCGCCGCCGGTGAGTCCCACGTGGTGCGCATGAAGGTGCCGACCGAGGGCGTCTGCGTGGTGCCGGACATGCTCCGTGGCGACGTGGAAATCCCGTGGGACCGCATGGACATGCAGGTGCTGATGAAGGCCGACGGCCTGCCCACGTACTTCCTCGCCAACGTGGTCGACGACCACCTGATGGGCATCACCCACGTCCTGCGCGGCGAAGAGTGGCTGCCTTCGGCGCCCAAGCTGATCAAGCTCTACGAGTACTTCGGCTGGGAACAGCCGGTGCTGTGCTACATGCCGCTGCTGCGCAACCCGGACAAGAGCAAGCTGTCCAAGCGCAAGAATCCTACCTCCATCACCTTCTACGAGCGCATGGGCCTGCTGCCCCAGGCGCTGCTGAACTACCTCGGCCGCATGGGCTGGTCCATGCCTGACGAGCGCGAGAAGTTCAGCCTGGCGGAGATGATCGAGCATTTCGACCTGTCCCGCGTGTCGCTGGGCGGGCCGATCTTCGATATCGAGAAGCTCTCCTGGCTGAACGGCCAGTGGATCCGCGAGCTGTCCGTCGAGGACTTCGCGAAGGAAGTGCAGAAGTGGGCGCTCAACCCCGAGTACCTGATGAAGATCGCCCCGCACGTGCAAGGCCGCGTGGAGAACTTCAGCCAGATCGCTCCGCTGGCCGGTTTCTTCTTCAGCGGCGGCGTGCCGCTGGACGCCAAGCTATTCGAGCACAAGAAACTCGATGCCACCCAGGTTCGCCAGGTGCTGCAACTGGTCCTGTGGAAGCTCGAAGCGCTGCGCCAGTGGGAAAAGGATCGCATCACCGCGACCATCCAGGCGGTGGCCGAACACCTGGGTCTCAAGCTGCGTGACGTGATGCCGCTGATGTTCCCGGCCATCACCGGTCAGGCCAGTTCGGTGTCGGTGCTCGACGCCATGGAAATCCTCGGCGCCGACCTGTCGCGCTATCGCCTGCGCCAGGCCCTGGAACTGCTGGGTGGTGCGTCGAAGAAAGAAGCCAAGGAGTGGGAAAAGATTCGCGACGCCATCGGCTCCTGAGTTCTTTCCTCCACTGAAAAAGGCCGGACGCTGCAAAGCTCCGGCCTTTTTTCACACCGGCGTCGTTGATTGCGGACGTACCGGGGGAGGGCAGGCGAGCCGCGGATTTCGCCGGCCGGAAACCGCGGTGGTCACTTAAGTGATTGTTCTGTGGGAGAAAAAAATAAGAAATCTGAAAAAATGTTGTTGACAGGGGTTCGCCTCGCCCCTAAGATGCGCCCCGTTCCAGCGACGAACTGAACTGACAGAGCGAAGCGGAACGGTAGATCCAGCGGTACTTTGGGGCTATAGCTCAGCTGGGAGAGCGCTTGCATGGCATGCAAGAGGTCGACGGTTCGATCCCGTCTAGCTCCACCAAATTACCAGTAAGCTTCGTTTGTCCGAGCGGAGCTGAAATCGAAGGTTTTGCGTCCCCTTCGTCTAGTGGCCTAGGACACCGCCCTTTCACGGCGGTAACAGGGGTTCGAGTCCCCTAGGGGACGCCACTATTCCAGCGACGATGCGTTCGCGTCGTCAGCCAGAGTCATCTGGGGCTATAGCTCAGCTGGGAGAGCGCTTGCATGGCATGCAAGAGGTCGACGGTTCGATCCCGTCTAGCTCCACCAAATTCCCATACGGGATGAAGCCAGAATCCACCGCCTGGTGGGTTTCTTCGAAGGATATGTCCCCTTCGTCTAGTGGCCTAGGACACCGCCCTTTCACGGCGGTAACAGGGGTTCGAGTCCCCTAGGGGACGCCATTTTTATCGCTCTGCGATGCCTATAGGGCCACTGAGACTTTCAGTGGCCCTTTTGTTTTTATCCCTCTCCGAAAAATTTCTCCCGACCGGCGGTCGCAACTTCTGCTTGCCGATTTTTATTATGTGAATAATATTCTATCCATAATATTTCAGCCGGAGGCCCGCCATGAGCGACAAGAAAGCCCAGACCCGCGAACGCATCCTCTCTGCCGCCACCAGCGCGCTGCTGCAGCGTGGCCCGGTCGGCCCGAGCGTGGGCGAGGTGATGTCGGCGGCGGGGCTGACGGTGGGCGGTTTCTATTCGCACTTCGAGAGCAAGGATGCGCTGATGCTGGAAGCCTTCCGCGAACTGCTTGCCAAGCGTCGCGAAGGGCTCAAGCGCTTCGATCCGAAGTTGAGCTTCGCAGAGCGCCGCGCGCTGACGGCGCAGTTCTACCTGTCGCGCAAGCATCGCGATACCGAGGAGGAGGGTTGCCCGATTCCCAGTTCGCTCAACGAGGTGGCCAACCTCCCGGAAGCTTTCCGCCAGACCCTGGAAGAGCACGTGGAATTGATGGTCGCGGCTTTGGCCGGGCGTCCTGAAGAGATCGACACGGTGCTCAGCGACATGGCCCTGATGATTGGTGGCTTGGCGCTGGCACGGGCCCTGGGCGACGGCGACCTGTCCGATCGCGTCCTGCGTGCCGCGAAGAAAGCGGTGGTCTGAGGAGGTGCGAAAAAATGAATAGCCTGAGCTGGGTTCGAGGCATCAATGCCACCCTGGGGCGCGTGGCGCCGCAATGGGCGGCGGGGCGCATGCGTGAGCTGTTCGTGACGCCTAATGAACATGCGCCGCGTGACTGGGAGCTGCCGCTGCTGGCCAGCTCGGAGCGCGTGACCCTGCGCTTTGGTTTGTCCGCGTTGCGCTGGGGAGAAGGGCCGGCTGTGTTGCTGATGCACGGTTGGGAAGGGCGGCCGACCCAGTTCGCCACGCTGATCGAGAATCTGGTGGGGGCCGGTTATGGCGTGATCGCCCTGGACGGACCGGCGCATGGGCGCTCGCCCGGTCGGGAAGCGGATATCGTGCTGTTCGCCCGTGCGCTCCTTGAGGCGGCTGGCGAGCTGCCTCCGCTGCGCGCCGTGATCGGCCATTCCATGGGCGGCGCCAGCGCCTTGCTGGCCACCCAGATGGGCTTGCGTACCGAAACGCTGGTCACCATCGGTGCACCCAGCAATGTGCTCGGCGTCCTGCGGGGTTTCTCCAGCGTCGTCGGCTTGCCGCCGGTAGCGCGCTCGCGCTTCATCCGGATGATCGAAAGCCGCGCGGGGATTGCCGCCAGACAACTGGATGTGGCGCGCTATCAGCTGGACTTTCCTGGCCTGGTGGTTCACGCCGAGGATGACCGCTACGTGCGCGTGAGCGAGGCGGTGGCCATCCATGAAGCCTGGCCGCAAAGCCGGCTGCTGCGCCTGCCCGCTGGCGGACATCACCGGGTGATGGCGGACGCAGCCGTCATCGACGCGATCCTCGAGTTGCTGGAAGCGGTCGAGGAGCCGCTGCCCCTGGCCCTGGTTTCCTGAGTCATTCACCCTGGTGATGACGGCGGCTACAGGCCGCCGTTTTCGTTTCGTGATGGCCCCTTGCGGGTCGTCAGGCCCGGCGCGCTGGCGTAGACTTTCGGGCATTTCCGGCCGCCCCGGCCTGGGCGCGAGGTCTTGCGCACGCGGGTGGTCGATTGGGGGGAATGCATGAATCTGTCGCTGGATTGGGTACTGCAGAAGGCACGCCCTGTCATGCCGGTGCTGGTGATCGACGATGTGGCGCTGGCCGCCGACCTGGCCCGTGCACTGTATGAGGGGGGTGTACGGGTGCTGGAAGTGACCCTGCGCACGCCGCAGGCGCTGGATGCGGTCGCGGAGATCCGCCGCGAGCTGCCGGAGATGATCGTCGGTGCCGGTACCCTGATCCACACCGAGCAATTCCAGGAAGCCCGCGATGCCGGCGCCCAGTTCGCCGTCAGCCCCGGTTGCACGCCGCGCCTGGTAGCCGCCGCCGACGATGCGAAGCTGCCGTTCCTGCCGGGCGTGATGACGCCCTCCGAGGTGCTGGTGGCGCTGGAGTACGGATATCGCTCGCTGAAGCTCTTCCCCGCCGACGGCAATGCCGCGATCAAGATGCTCAAGAGCCTCAAGGCACCCTTCGCCGGCATCCGCTTCTGCCCGACCGGCGGGATTACCCAGGAAAACCTGCTCAACGTGTTGCGCCTGCCCAATGTCGCCTGCGTCGGAGGCACCTGGATCGCACCGCCCAGCCTGGTACGCGCCCGCGCCTGGGATCAGATCACCCAATTGGCCAGCGAGGCGCGCGCGCTGGCTGCAAGCCTGGAGCATGCTTCATGAGTTGGCGGTTACCCGATCCGTTCGTCATCGATATCGAGGTCAAGTCCGAGGACATCGACGGTCTCGGTCACGCCAATAACGCGGTGTACGTCAGCTGGCTGGAGCGCTGCGCCTGGCGGCATTCGCAGAAACTCGGGCTGGACCTGGCCGAGTATCGCCGGCTGGACCGCGCCATGGCCGTGGTCCGCCACGAAGTGGACTACCTGGCCGCCGCCTACGAAGGTGATCAGTTGCAGTTGGCGACCTGGATCGTCGAGTCAGACCAGCGCCTGAAGATGACCCGCTACTTCCAGTTGGTGCGCCCGGCGGACGCCCTGACCCTCCTGCGCGCGCAGACCACCTTCGTCTGCATCGAGTTATCCACCGGCAAACCCAAGCGCATGCCAGCGGAGTTCATCGAAGGTTACGGCCGCGCTCTGCTCTCCCCGGACACCCTGGCCGCTGGCGCGTGATCCGTCGCGCCGCGCTTTTCCCGGCGCGGCGCATTCCCTACAATCCGCGGCCTTCGCCATAGCCCGAGATTCCCCCGTGCAGATCGCCCTGGCCCCGATGGAGGGGCTGGTAGATGACATCCTCCGCGATGTGCTGACCCGCGTCGGCGGCATCGACTGGTGCGTCACCGAATTCATCCGCATCAATGACCGACTGCTGCCGCCGTCGTCCTTCCTGGCGCTCGCCCCGGAACTGGTGCACGGCAGCAAGACGCGCGCCGGCGTGCCGATGCGTGTGCAACTGCTCGGCTCCGACCCGCAACTGCTGGCGGAGAACGCCGTGCAGGCCTGCGAACTGGGTGCGCCGGTGATCGACCTGAATTTCGGCTGCCCGGCCAAGACAGTGAACCGCTCCCGTGGCGGCGCGGTGCTGCTCAAGGAGCCCGAGCTGATGTTCAGCATCATCGAGGCCGTGCGCCGTGCGGTGCCTGCGCACATTCCGGTGACCTCGAAGATGCGCCTGGGCTACGACAGCCCGGACGGCGCCATCGATTGCGCCCGCGCCCTGGCCGACGCCGGTTCCGCCCATGTGGTGGTACACGCCCGGACCAAGGCCGATGGTTACAAGCCGCCCGCGCATTGGGAGTGGGTGGCGAAAGTAGCGGATGCGGTGAAGGTTCCGGTGTTCGCCAATGGCGAAGTCTGGACGCTCGAGGATTACCATCGCTGCCGTTCCATCAGCGGCGTGGCGGACATCATGCTCGGCCGTGGGCTGGTTTCGCGCCCCGATCTGGCCCGGCAGATCGCCGCGTGGCGTGACGGCCGCGAGGTGGTGCCGATGCCCTGGTCGGAAGTGCGCGTGCTGCTCGACGACTTCTGGCGCCAGGCCCGGCGCAAGCTGGCACCGCGCTATGCGCCCGGGCGCCTGAAGCAGTGGCTGGGGATGCTTACCCGCAGTTATCCCGAGGCCGTGGAGCTATTCGCCCAGGTACGCCGCGAGCACGATTGCGACGTGCTGGATCGGATGCTGCAGGTCGAGATCGAAGCGGCCGCCTGATCTGCTCTTCGCAGGAGCGAGCGCCACGATTACACCGAATCAGCGGCCGCCGCTGACGTCGACGAAACTGCCGGTGGAATAACTGGACTCGTCCGAGGCGAGGAACAGGATCGCCCGCGCCACTTCCTCAGCCTCACCGCCACGCCCCAGCGGAATCGCCGCTTGCAGGCGCTCCACACGCCCGGGTTCGCCGCCACTGGCATGGATTTCGGTCTTGATCAGCCCAGGCCGCACGGCATTCACGCGGATGCCTTCTGCCGCCACTTCCTTGGCCAGGCCGATGGTCAGGCTGTCCACGGCGCCCTTGGCGGCGGCGTAGTCGATGTACTCGTTGGGCGAGCCCAGGCGCGAGGCCATGGACGATACGTTGACGATGCTGCCACCGTTGCCGCCGTGCTTGCGCGCCATGCGTTTGATCGCCTCGCGGCAGCAGAGGAAAGTGCCGGTGACATTCACCGCGAATACCCGCTGCAGGCGCGCCACGTCCATGTCTTCCAGGCGCATCTGGCGCTCGAGGATGCCGGCGTTGTTCACCAGCACGTCGAGGCGGCCGAAGGCTTCGTCCACTTCTCGGAACAGCTGCAGCACATCGCTCTCGTTCGCCACGTCGGCGGCGAAGGCGCGTGCCTTGCCGCCAGCCCCTGTGATTTGTGTCACCAACTCATCGGCGGCCTCGCGTTCGCGACGATAATTGATCGCCACGGCGTAGCCGCGCTCCGCGGCGAGCAGGGCGGTGGCGGCGCCGATGCCGCGACTGGCGCCGGTGATCAGCATGACCTTGAGCATGGAAAATCGTCCTGTGGCGAAGGGGGCTTGAAATGGATTCGAGCAGCCCAATCTATGTTCCTGCGGGAGGCCGAAGTCGGGTCCCGCAACGGAGTTCTGAAGACAGGCTCCCGATCATACCTTGCTGAAATTTTCAGGAGATTCGCAATGAGCAACGTCCTTTCCCTCGCCCCGCTGTTCCGCCAGTCCGTCGGCTTCGATCGTTTCAACGATCTGTTCGAATCCGCCCTGCGCAGTGAAAGCGGCAGTTCCTACCCGCCCTACAACGTCGAGAAGCATGGTGACGACCAGTACCGCATCGTCATCGCCGCTGCCGGCCTGCAGGAGGAAGACCTGGAGCTGCAAGTGGAGCGCGGCGTGCTGACCGTCAACGGCGGCAAGCGCGAAAAGGCTTCCGAGAGCGTCACCTACCTGCACCAGGGCATTGCCCAGCGCGCCTTCAAGCTGTCGTTCCGCCTCGCCGACCATATCGAGGTCCAGGGCGCGTCGCTGAAGAACGGCCTGCTCAGCGTCGAGCTGGTGCGTATCGTTCCGGAAGAAGCCAAGCCCAAGCGGATTGCCATCAACGGCCAGCGCCCGGCCATCGAAGGCTGAGCAACGCCCCGGCGCTAGCCGGTTCGTAGCCGCAAAGCAAAACGCCCGTCTCGACAGAGACGGGCGTTTTCGTTCGTGCCTCGATCAGGCATTTTGCTCCAGCGGCGCCGAGCGATTGCGCCACCAGGCGATGACGATGGCTGCCATCAGCACGAAGCCCAGGTAACCCATGGCCGGGTAGACCAGCCCCACCAACCTGACGAAGCCGACCTGGCTGGCGATGAAGGCGAGCACCACCGCGACCACGGTCGCCACGCGGAAGGGCACGCCGTAGGCAGCGCAGCGCGCGGCCAGGGTGTAGGCGAAACCGCTGGTGGTGCAATACAGCTTCACCAGCAGCAGGGCGAGCATCACGTCGCCGAACCAGGGGGCGATGTTGTTGCTCAGCAGCAGGGTGGGAATGGCGCTGCCACCGATCACGTCGATCTGCACCAGCATGACCAGCGCCATGGCGAGGATCAGCACGCCGACGCCGATACCACCGAACACGCCGCCCAGCGCGGCAGTGCGCAGGTTCGCCACGCTGCCCCCCATCACCACCACGGCGGCCGCGGTGGCGGCGACGTTGTAGGAGACGTAGAGCAACGCGCCGAGCAGCCAGTTGGGCGCCGGGTGCGGCACGGCGAGGGCGATCTGCTCCAGCTCCGCCAGCGGCTTCTGGATGTGTGTCAGCGCGTAGATGGCGATGATTGCGACGATGATCATCAGTACCGGGGTGATCAGGCTCATCAGGGTGATCACCCGCTTCAGGCCCATGCACACGGTGATGATGGTCAGCACGCCGAGGACGATCCCGCCGATGGAATGACCGATGCCCAGTTGCTGCTCGAAGGACGAGTTCGCCCCGGCGAACATGACCACCATGGTGCCGAACAGGAAGAAGGTCAGCATCAGGTCGACGACACGGCCCAGCGGCTTGCCACAGATGAACTCCATGGCTTCCTTGTGCGACTGGGTCTGCAGGCGGCTGCCGATCTGGTAGAGGTTCATCAGCAGGAAGGCGAACAGCGCCAGCGCCACCAGGCCGCCGGCCAGGCCCATGATGCCGAAGCCGCCGAAGAACTGGAGGATCTCCTGGCCCGAGGCGAAGCCGACGCCCACCACCAGGCCGATGTACGCACCGCCGAGCTTGAGACTGGTTTTCATGATCGAGACTCTGTTGTTGTTATGGGGCGGCCCGGCTCAGCGCCGGACCTCAAAAGGGCTTACGCCTGGCCGACGTAGGCCTGGATTTCCACCTCGACGTCCACGCCCAGTGCCAGGGCGGACGCCACGCAGGAACGCACCGGCAGGCCCTGGTCGAAGTAGCGCTTGTAGACTTCGTTGAATCCGGCGAAGTGGGACATGTCCGACAGCCACACGGTGGCCTTCACCACCTGGGAGAAGTTCGCGCCGCAGGCTTCCAGGCTCTCGGCGATGCGGGTCATCACTGCCTCGGTCTGGGTCTGGATGTCGCCTTTCACCACCTGACCGTCTGCGGTCATCGGCACCTGTCCGGAGAGGAACAGGAAGCCGCCGGCTTTCACCGCGCGGGAGAAGGGGAAGGGCAGGCTGCTGGGGTAACGCTGGATATCGCTCATGGGTAAGTCTCCGGGGGAATTCAACGCAGGCGCGCCGGGTCCAGGCGCTGGGGATCGACGCCTTCCTGGCGCAGGGATTCGGGGAGCGGCTGGCCGAGCAGCAGCGATTGGGCCAGGCGCGAAACGCCGTCGGCGGACTGGATGCCGTAGCCGCCCTGGGCGGCCAGCCAGAAGAACGCCGGGTTCTGTGCATCCGCACCAATCACCAGATCGCCGTCGGAGACGAAGGAGCGCAGGCCGGCCCAGCTATGGTTCGGCCGACGGATCGCCAGGGTGGTGTGCTCCTCGATGTGGTACACGCCCAGGGCGATATCGAGTTCCTCGGGCTGCACGTCCTGCGCTTCCACCGGGTCGGCGTTGGCGGGGGAGCCGAGCAATTGGCCGGCATCGGGCTTGAAGTAGAAGCTTTCGTCGATGCCGATCACCGTCGGCCACTGGCTGATGTCCGCGCCGTCGGGCGCCGGGAAGGTGAAGGCGGTACGGCGGCAGGGTTGCAGGCCGATTGGGCGGATGCCTGAGCGCTCGGCCACATGGTCGGCCCACGCGCCGGCGGCATTGACCAGTTGCGTGGCGTGGACGGTTTCGGCCTGGCTGAGTTCGAGCGTCCACGCGCCATCCGCATAGTCAGCCGACAGCAGCTCACGGTTGCAGCGCAGCTCGCCACCGCGCTGGCGCAGCGCGCGCAGATAGCCCTGGTGCAGGGCGTGTACGTCGAGATCGCGGGCGTCGGGCTCGTAGAGCGCACCGATGATCGCGTCCGCGCGAAGGCAGGGAAGGCGCTCCAGGGCTTCTTCGGTGCTGATGCGCTCCACGCCGGGCGTAGCTTCGGCCTGGTTCAGCAACTCGATGTGCTCGGGGCCGCCGATGTACAGACAGCCGCGCGGGGTGAGGATCGGGTGCTCGCTGAAACCGGCCGGCGGATGCTCGTAGAAGGCGCGGCTGGCACGGGTCAGCGCCTGGATCTGCGGCGTGCCGTAGGCCTCCATGAACATGGCGGCCGAACGCCCGGTGGCGTGGTAGCCGGGCTGTTCTTCGCGTTCCAGTACCAGCACCTTGTGCGTCTCGCTCAGGCGGTAGGCGAGGGAGGCTCCGGCAATGCCGGCGCCGATGATGACGAAATCGAAATGGCTCACTGCAAGGGCCTTCTGAGTGATTTCTCTTATGTGAGAAATCTAAGATATGAGAATTTTTGCGACAAAGGCAAGGCCCGGTAAACTTTCGTCGGCCCCCTCACGAGAAGTCCCATGAGCGAAACCGCCCAAGCACTACCCAAGCCCCAGCAGCTGGATCGAGACGAAGTCGGAGCGCGTCTGCGGGCAGTTCGCAAGCAACAGAAGCTGACCCTGAAACAGCTCTCCGACCTGTCTGGCGTAGCGGTTTCCACCTTGTCGAAGATGGAGCTGGCGCAGGTCGCGGTGAGCTACGACAAGCTGGCTGCCGCCGCCCGCGCGCTGCAGGTGGATATCGCTCAGTTGTTCCGCCCGCTGCCGGCCGTCGGCGTCCTGGCGGGTCTTAAGACTTTCGTGAAGACTCGCGTCGACGATGCTGCCGGCTACGACACTGGGGGGTATGAGTACTACCCGATTGCCGGCGATTTCCCACAGCGCAATATGACGCCGCTGTACGCGCGCATCTTTGCCCGCGAGGTCGGCGAATTCGACGACTACGTTCGCCACCCCGGTCAGGAGTTCGCCATGGTGGTGGCCGGCCGCGTGCGGATCCAGTTCGAGACGGGCGAGTCGGTGAGCATCGGCCTGCGCGAGACGGCCTATTTCGACAGCAGCGTCGGCCATCTTTATCTCAACGATGGCGAGGCCGACGAGGCGCAGGTGATGGTCGTGATGTCGGAGTCGCGGCCCGCCGAGTAGCGGGCTTCAGGTCGCCTGTTGCTCGCGGCTGGGCAGCAGCGCGATGAACTCCTCCAGCGGTACCGGGCGGCTGAACAGGTAGCCCTGGTACAGGTGGCAACCCTGCTCGGCCAGCAGCGCCAGCTGCTCCGGGGTTTCCACCCCTTCGGCCACCAGTTCCAGTCCGAGGCTGTGGCCCATGGCGATGATGGCGCGGACGATTTCCGCATCGTTGCTGTCGTTGGGCGCGTCGCGCACGAAGCTCTGGTCGATCTTCAGGCTGTCCACCGGCAGGCGCTTGAGGTAGGTGAGCGATGAGTAGCCGGTGCCGAAGTCATCCATGGCGAAACGCACGCCGGCCTCGCGCAGGCGCTGCATGCGCGCGATGGTGTCGTCCAGTTGCTGGATCACGATGCCCTCGGTGATCTCCAGCTTGAGCAGGCTGGGCGGCAGCCTGGTCTTGTGCAGCAGCGCCAGCAGGCGCTCGACGAAATCGCTCTGGCGGAACTGCCGCGGGCTGATGTTCACGCTCAGGCTGAAATTCTCGATGTCGATGCGGCCTTCGGCGAGCAGCTGCGCGCCGGTACGGCAGGCTTCCTCGATGACCCACTGGCCGACTTCGACGATCAGCCCGCTGTCCTCCAGTACGCGGATGAAACTGGCCGGCGATTGCGGGCCGAGAATCGGGTGGCGCCAACGCAGCAATGCTTCGGCGCCGACGATGCGTGAATCGCGGGTGTCCACCTGCGGCTGGTAGTGCAGGTTGAATTCACGCCGGGCGAGGGCCATGCGCAGGCCGTTCTCCAGGCGCAGGCGCTCGCTGGCGGCCTGCTGCATGGATTCGTGGAACAGCTGCACGGTGTTCCGCCCGGCGTCCTTGGCGCGGTACATGGCGATGTCGGCGCGCTTGAGCAGGTCGTCCGGGGTGGCGCCGTCGTCGGGGATCAGCGCTATGCCGATGCTCGGGGTGATCTGCAGGCGGTGGCCGTCGAGCAGCATCGGCTCGGCCAGCAGGTCGCGCAGTTTTTCTGCCAGCTGGCGCACCTGCTGGGCGGTTTCCAGTCGGCTGCCTTCGATACCGGTGATCAGCACCACGAACTCGTCGCCGCCCAGGCGGGCCACGGTGTCTTCCTGGCGCACGCTGGCCTCCAGGCGCGCGGTGACCATCTGCAGGATGGAGTCGCCGACGGAGTGGCCGAGGGAATCGTTGATGTGCTTGAAGTGGTCCAGGTCGAGGAACAGCAGCGCACCGCGCAGGCTGTGGCGCTGGAGCAGGGCGATCTGCTGCTTGAGGCGATCCATCAGCAGGGCGCGATTGGGCAGGTCGGTCAGGGCGTCATGGTAGGCGAGGTGCTGGATGCGTGCCTCGGCCTCGCGCAGCTCGCTGGTGTCGCGGGCGGTGAGCAGCAGGCAATTCACGCCGCCCAGTTCGATCGGTTCCACCGACACGTCGACCGTCTTGATCGTGCCGTCACGGTGGCGGCCACGCATTTCCAGATGGTGGACGAAGCCGTCGCGGTTGAGCGCGGCGATCATGTTCAGGCGCTCGTCCGGGTCGGCCCAGATATTGATGCCCAGTGCCGTCTGCCCGATAACCTCCTCGGTGCGGTAGCCGGTGAGGCGGTGGAAGCCTTCGTTGACCTCGATGTAGCGGCCGGTGTCGCGCTCGGTGATGGTGATAGCGTCGGGGCTGGAGTGGAATGCCTTGGCGAACTTCTCCTGGCTGGCCTTGAGCGCGGCCTCGGCCTGCAGGCGCCGGGTGACGTCACGGAAGCTGGAGAGGATGCACAACTGGCGGTCGACCCAGATCAGCCGGCTGGCGACCATGCAGGTGATGGTCTGGCCTTCGCGGGTGAGGAACTGTACTTCGACATTCTGCAGCGCGTGGTCGCGCATCAGTTGCTCGAACAGGCGCGAGCGCTGGTGATGATCGGCCCAGAAGGTGACCTGGTGGGACGAGCGGCCGATGATGTCCTCGGCGAGCCAGCCGAAAGTGCTGCAGAAGCTCGGGTTCACTTCCACGAACTCGCCGTCGCGCACTCGTGAGACGCAGATCGGGTCCGGGCTGCCCTGGAACAGACTGGCGAACTTCTCCTCCGAGGCTTGCAGGCTGCGCTCGCGGAGCACGCGCTCGGTGATGTCGAGCAGGGTGCCGGCCATGCGCAGCGGCTTGCCGCTGGTATTGCGGTAGAGGCGGGCGCGGCTCTCCAGGTAGCGGACTTCGCCGGAGTCGAGCTGGGCGCGGTAGGTGAACTGGTAGTCGTTCTCCGGGCCGCGGGCGAGGCGGGCGTAGGCCTGGCGCATGCGCGCGCGGTCGGTCTTGTCGACGCAGGCGAAGAATTCGCCGAAGGGCCCGTGGAAATCCCGGTCAGGCAATTCGTGCAGAACGGCGGCGCGGGCGGAGCCGTAGAGCAGGCCGCTGGGAATATGCCAGTCCCAGATGCCCAGTTGTGCGGAGTCCAGCGCCAGGTCGAGGCGCTCTTGGCTGTCGCGCAGGGCCTGTTCCTGGGCGCGCACACGGGTAATGTCGCGGACGGTCAGGACCAGGCAGGGATGGTCGTCCAGTTCGATCTGGCAGCCGTAGACGCGAGCGCTGCGGACTTCGCCGGTACGGGTCAGCAGGTTGACTTCGAAGCCGTCGAGCTGTTGCTCGGCGGCGATCCTGTCGAGCATCCGCTGGCGCTCGTCGAGGCTGCGCCACAGGCCGAGCTGCACCGAGGTGCGGCCGAGCGCTTCCTCGCGGCTCCAGCCGAAGTGGTCGACAAAACTGGCGTTGAGTTCGAGGAATTTTCCGCTGTCCCGGTCGGTGATGACCATGGCGTCGGGCGCGGTGTGAAAGGCTTTGGCGAACTGGTCCTGGCCGTCGGTAGCGAACGGGGGCGTGCGCGGAACGCGGCTCATGCGGCGCTTCCCCGGCAGCTGGCGGCACCGGCCAAGTGGGGCCGGCTAACGCATGGTGGCGTGCGGACGGGCATTCGGGCCCCTTCTTCTAATTCTGTCAGAACAATAGAGGTTAGGCCGCGACGGGTGCAAGCCCCGCCGCCTGGGCGTCGAGCAGGCGCATGAAGGCCCGCGCGGCGTTGGACAGGGTGCGCTCGGTATGCAGGATGTAGCCGAGCTGACGGCTGAGCTGGATGTCCTGCAGCGGCAGGCGTACGACGCTGTCATCCAGCATCGTACGCGGCAGTACGCTCCAGGCCAGGCCGATGGAGACCATCATCTTGATGGTCTCCATGTAGTTGGTGCTCATGCCGATGTTCGGCGTCAGGCCTTCGGCTTCGAACATGCGCCGCACGATGTGGTGGGTGAAGGTGTTGCCGCCGGGGAACACCGCCGGGTGCCGCGCCACGTCGGCGAGGAATACCGGGCCCTGTACCGACAGCGGGTGCTCGGGGGCGGCGACAAAGTCCAGCGGGTCATCCCAGACCGGCACGGCGCGCACCGGCTCGGCGGTTTCCGGTGCCAGGGTGATCACGGCCAGTTCGGCGCGGCCATGGAGAATCTCTTCGTAGGCTACTTCCGAGTCGCAGAACTGGATATCCAGCGCGACCTGCGGGTGGGCCTTGGTGAAGGCGCGCAGCAGCGGCGGCAGGCGGTGCAGGCCGATGTGGTGACTGGTGGCCAGGACCAGCCGGCCGCTCACCTCGCCGTTGAGGTTGGTCAGGGCGCGGCGGGTGTCGTCCAGCACATTGAGGATCTGGTAGGCACGGGGCAGCAGGGCGCGACCGGATTCGGTCAGGGTCACCTCGCGGCCTACGCGGTCGAACAGGCGCACTCCCAACTGGTTCTCCAGGGCGGCGATGCGCTTGCTGATCGCGGGCTGCGTCAGGTGCAGGCGCTCGCCGGCTTCGGAGAAGCTGCCGGACTCGGCGATGGCGAGGAAGGTGTTGAGGCTGGTCAGGTCCATGTCGACTCCCTGCGCTCTGGATACGGCGCCAGACTTTTATATCGCACCGTATTCCTCGTGGGAATCCTTTGGATAAAAAATATGAATTTGAGTTATTCGACGACAACCCATAGCATCATCCTCACAAGCCCTAGGGGCATAGAAAGACGCTGATGAGGACTCTCTGATGGCCGGCAAGACGCTCTACGACAAACTCTGGGAAATGCACGAGGTGAAGCGCCGTGACGATGGTTCGTCGCTCATCTACATCGACCGCCACATCCTTCACGAAGTGACTTCCCCGCAGGCCTTCGAAGGCCTGCGCCTGGCGGGTCGCAAGCCGTGGCGCATCGATGCGAACATCGCCACCCCGGACCACAACGTGCCGACCACCCAGGCCGAGCGCAAGGGCGGCCTCCAGGCCATCGCCGACGAAGTGTCGCGGATCCAGGTCCAGACCCTGGACGAGAACTGCGATGACTTCGGCATCCTCGAATTCAAGATGAACGACGTCCGCCAGGGCATCGTCCACGTAGTCGGCCCGGAGCAGGGCGCGACCCTGCCGGGCATGACCGTGGTCTGCGGCGACTCGCACACCTCGACCCACGGCGCCTTCGGTGCGCTGGCCCACGGCATCGGCACCTCCGAGGTGGAGCATGTGCTCGCCACCCAGTGCCTGGTCGCCAAGAAGATGAAGAACATGCAGGTTCGCGTAGAGGGCAAGTTGCCCTTCGGCGTGACAGCCAAGGACATCGTCCTCGCGGTGATCGGCAAGATCGGCACCGCGGGCGGCAACGGCCATGCCCTGGAATTCGCCGGCGGCGCCATCCGCGACCTGTCCATGGAAGGCCGCATGACCATCTGCAACATGTCCATCGAGGCGGGCGCCCGCGTCGGCATGGTGGCGTGCGACGAGAAGACCATCGAGTACGTGAAGGGCCGTCCGTTCTCGCCGCAAGGCAGCGACTGGGACAAGGCCGTGGAGGCCTGGAGCGACCTGGTTTCCGACGCCGATGCGCACTTCGACACCATCGTCGAGTTGCGTGCCGAGGACATCAAGCCGCAGGTCAGCTGGGGCACCTCGCCCGAGATGGTCCTGGCCGTCGACCAGAACGTGCCGGATCCGGCTGCCGAAGCCGATGCGGTCAAGCGCGACTCCATCACCCGCGCCCTCAAGTACATGGGCCTGAACGCCAACCAGGCGATCACCGATATCCAGCTGGACCGCGTGTTCATCGGCTCCTGCACCAACTCGCGCATCGAAGACCTGCGCGCCGCTGCCGCCGTGGCCAAGGGTCGCAAGGTTGCCGCCACCGTCAAGCAGGCGCTGGTCGTGCCGGGCTCGGGCCTGGTCAAGGCGCAGGCCGAACAGGAAGGCCTGGACAAGATCTTCATCGAAGCCGGCTTCGAGTGGCGTGAACCGGGCTGCTCCATGTGCCTGGCGATGAATCCGGACCGCCTGGAGAGCGGCGAGCATTGCGCTTCCACCTCCAACCGCAACTTCGAAGGCCGCCAGGGGGCCGGTGGTCGTACTCACCTGGTGAGCCCGGCGATGGCCGCTGCCGCTGCGGTGACCGGTCGTTTCATCGACGTACGTGAATTGATGCAGGCCTGAGGAGACCGAACATGAAAGCCTTTACCCAGCACACCGGTCTCGTCGCGCCGCTCGATCGCGCCAACGTCGACACCGACCAGATCATTCCCAAGCAATTTCTCAAGTCGATCAAACGCACCGGCTTCGGCCCGAACCTGTTCGACGAGTGGCGCTACCTGGACGTCGGCCAGCCGAACCAGGACAACTCCAAGCGTCCGGTGAACAAGGACTTCGTCCTCAACTTCCCGCGCTTCCAGGGCGCCAGCGTGCTGCTGGCCCGTGAGAACTTCGGCTGCGGCTCCTCCCGCGAGCACGCGCCGTGGGCGCTGGACGAGTACGGCTTCCGCACCGTGATCGCGCCGAGCTTCGCTGACATCTTCTTCAACAACAGCTTCAAGAACGGCCTGCTGCCGATCATTCTGAAGGACGAAGAAGTGGACGAACTGTTCGCCCAGTGCGAAGCCACCGAGGGTTACCAGCTGACCGTCGACCTGGCCGCACAGACCGTGACCCGTCCGGATGGCAAGCAGTACCGCTTCGAAGTGGACGCGTTCCGCAAGCACTGCCTGCTCAACGGCCTGGACGACATCGGCCTGACCCTGCAGGACGCCGACGCCATCCGCAGTTTCGAAGGTGGCTATAAACAGCAGCAACCCTGGTTGTTCCGCGACGCCTGATGGCGCCGCAGCAACCGCAAGCCAAGGAGAAAGCCATGACCCAGAGTCGCCACGAGCAAGTGGTCCAGCGCCAGTTCGGCGCCCAGGCCAACGCTTACCTGACCAGTGCCGTCCACGCCCAGGGCGAAGAATTCGCCCAACTGCGTGAGCGACTGTCGGCGACCACTGGTGCGCGTGTGCTGGACCTGGGTTGCGGGGCAGGGCATGTAAGCTTCAACGTCGCGCCGCTGGCCGGCGAGGTGGTGGCTTACGACCTGTCCCAGCAGATGCTCGATGTGGTGGTTTCGGCCGCCGCCGAGCGCGGCCTGGGCAACATCTCCACGCGTTGTGGCGCCGCCGAGCAGCTGCCGTTCGAAGAGGGGGAGTTCGACTTCGTCTTCAGCCGCTATTCCGCGCACCACTGGCGGGATGTTGGCCAGGCGCTGCGCGAAGTGCGCCGGGTGCTCAAGCCGGGCGGCGTGGCCTGCTTCATCGATGTCGCGGCGCCGGGCTTGCCTCTGCTGGACACCTATCTGCAGACTGTCGAGGTCCTGCGCGACACCAGCCACGTGCGTGACTACTCGCCGTCGGAGTGGGCGCGCCTGGTTGGCGAGGCGGGGCTTGCGGTGACCGCTGCCAAGCGCCAGCGCCTGCGCCTGGAGTTCACGTCCTGGGTCGAGCGCATGCGTACGCCCGACGTGATGCGCCAGGCCATTCGTGCCCTGCAGCTTTCGATGGGCATTGAGGTGCGCGAGTATTTCGAGATCGACGCCGAGGGCTCTTTCAGCACCGACGTGCTGGTGCTCTGGGCCGAGCGCTGATTTCAGCTTTTTGACCGCTCCGGGTGGCGCGAGCCGCCCGGAGCGTTACGTTTTTTGCCAAGCGACTTTTATAAAGTGAGCAGAGAGATGAGCAAACAGATTCTGGTTCTCCCCGGCGACGGTATCGGCCCGGAAATCATGGCCGAAGCGGTCAAGGTGCTGGAGCTGGCCAACGACAAGTTCGCCCTGGGCTTCGAACTGACCGAAGACGTGATCGGCGGCGCCGCCATCGACAAGCACGGCGTACCGCTGGCCGACGAGACCCTGGAGCGCGCGCGCAACTCCGACGCCGTCCTGCTGGGCGCCGTGGGCGGCCCGAAATGGGACAAGATCGAGCGTGACATCCGCCCCGAGCGCGGCCTGCTGAAGATCCGTTCGCAACTGGGCCTGTTCGGCAATCTGCGCCCGGCCATCCTCTACCCGCAGCTGGCCGATGCCTCCAGCCTGAAGCCCGAAGTGGTCGCCGGCCTGGACATCCTCATCGTCCGCGAGCTGACCGGCGGCATCTACTTCGGCCAACCGCGCGAGCAGCGCGTACTGGAGAACGGCGAGCGCCAGGCGTACGACACCCTGCCGTACAGCGAAAGCGAAATCCGCCGCATCGCCCGCGTCGGTTTCGACATGGCCCGCGTGCGCAACAAGAAGCTGTGCTCGGTGGACAAGGCCAACGTCCTGGCGTCCAGCCAGCTGTGGCGCGAAGTGGTCGAGGAAGTCGCCAAGGACTACCCGGACATCGAGCTGTCGCACATGTACGTGGACAACGCTGCGATGCAGCTGGTCCGTGCGCCCAAGCAGTTCGACGTGATGGTGACCGACAACATGTTCGGCGACATCCTGTCGGATGAGGCTTCCATGCTCACCGGCTCCATCGGCATGCTGCCTTCTGCGTCGCTGGATTCGAACAACAAGGGCATGTACGAGCCTTGCCACGGTTCCGCGCCGGACATCGCCGGCAAGGGCATCGCCAACCCGCTGGCGACCATCCTCTCGGTCTCGATGATGCTGCGTTACACCTTCAACGAAGGCGCCGCCGCCGACGCCATCGAGAAGGCCGTGAGCCTGGTCCTCGACCAGGGCCTGCGCACCGGTGACATCTGGTCCGAAGGCTGCACCAAGGTCGGTACCCGCGAAATGGGCGATGCGGTAGTCGCGGCTCTGCGGAATCTGTAATCTGTCCGGCTCGCTCGTTCCCGCGCTCTTGTAGGAAAGCGGGAACGACGGCCCTCTAAATATTTGAAGGTGTAGTAGCGATGAAGCGTGTAGGTCTGATCGGTTGGCGTGGCATGGTGGGTTCGGTGCTCATGCAGCGGATGCTGGAAGAGCGGGACTTCGACCTGATCGAGCCGGTGTTCTTCACCACCTCCAACGTGGGTGGCGAAGGCCCGTCCATTGGCAAGGACATTGCCCCCCTCAAGGACGCCTACAGCATCGAGGAACTGAAAACCCTCGACGTCATCCTGACCTGCCAGGGCGGCGACTACACCAGCGAAGTCTTCCCCAAGCTGCGCGAAGCCGGCTGGCAGGGCTACTGGATCGACGCCGCCTCCAGCCTGCGCATGCAGGATGACGCGGTCATCGTCCTCGACCCGGTCAACCGCAAGGTCATCGACAACTCGCTGGACGCCGGCACCAGGAACTACATCGGCGGCAACTGCACCGTCAGCCTGATGCTGATGGCCCTGGGCGGCCTGTTCGAAGCTGGCCTGGTCGAGTGGATGTCCGCCATGACCTACCAGGCGGCCTCCGGCGCCGGCGCGCAGAACATGCGCGAGCTGATCAAGCAGATGGGCGCCATCAACGCCTCCGTTGCCGATGACCTGGCCAACCCGTCCAGCGCCATCCTCGACATCGATCGCAAGGTCGCCGAGGCCATCCGCAGCGACGCCATGCCGATCGAGAACTTCGGCGCACCGCTGGCCGGCAGCCTGATCCCGTGGATCGACAAGGAACTGCCCAACGGCCAGAGCCGCGAAGAGTGGAAAGGCCAGGCGGAAACCAACAAGATCCTTGGTCGCTTCAAGAACCCGATTCCGGTCGACGGCATCTGCGTGCGCATCGGCGCCATGCGCTGCCACAGCCAGGCGCTGACCATCAAGCTGAACAAGGATGTGCCCATCGCGGACATCGAAGGCATGATCAGCCAGCACAATCCCTGGGTGAAACTGATCCCCAACCAGCGCGAGATCAGCATGCGCGAACTGACTCCGGCGGCCGTTACCGGCACCCTGAGCGTTCCGGTGGGTCGTCTGCGCAAGCTCAACATGGGCTCGCAGTACATCGGTGCCTTCACCGTCGGCGACCAACTGCTGTGGGGCGCTGCCGAGCCGCTGCGCCGTATGCTGCGCATCCTGCTCGAGCGTTGATCCGCTCTGCGTCACCTCACAACGCCGGCCCAGTGCCGGCGTTGTGCTTTCTGGAACACGAGAAGTTCCCCTTGTGTAGGTGAACCGCCGCACAAAAACGCCAGCCTGTGTTGCTGCCGGCTCTTTGGCGCCAGTTTCTGTGACGCACCCGCAAAAGCCACCGGGAACCAGTCGCTATCCTCGCTGCCCGTCCATGGGGACAGGTTCTGGCGCGCCCTTTCGCGCCGGCCGACGGCAAGCAAGCAGCGGGGGAGAGGATGGCTCGGTTACACAGATTGTGGTTGGCAACGGCGGTGGCGGCGGCTTTCCTGCCGGGCATGGCGGGCGCCCTTGAGCTGGGCGACATTTCCTCGCGGGCGGCGCTGGGGCAGAACCTTTCGGCCAATATCGATCTGCGCGGTGCGGCTGACATGAGCTCCGAAGACGTCGTGGTGAGCCTGGCCTCGGCCGAGGACTTCGAGCGCCTCGGGGTGGACCGCAACGTGGTCACCAGCGGGCTGAAATTCACCCCTGATATCGGCAAGAACGGCCGTGGCGTCATTCATGTCAGCTCGAACAGGCCGATTCGCGAGCCGTACGTGAACTTTGTCCTGCAGGTCGTCTGGCCGCAGGGGCGCCTGGTTCGTGAGTTCACCCTGTTGCTGGATCCGCCGTCCTATGTAGCCAGCCCCGTGACGCCGCCGGCCATTGCGCCGGTTGCTGCCGTCCGCGCGCCGCAAGCGCAACCGTTGACGCCTTCTGTGGCCAATGCGCCGACTGACAGCTATCGCATCCAGCGCAACGACGCGCTGTGGGACATCGCCTCGCGCAATCGCCCATCCGGAAGCGTCTCGGTCATGCAGACCATGGCGGCGATGCAGCGGATGAACCCCGATGCCTTCGTCGACGGCAATATCAATCGCCTGAAGGTCGGCCAGGTACTGCGTCTGCCCAGCGAGCAACAGGTTCGCGAGCAGAGCCATGCCCAGGCAGTGGCCCACGTGGAAACCCAGAATTCGCAGTGGAAGGCCAAGCGCAATCCGCAACTGGCGCAGCAGGAGCGCCAACTGGACGCGACCCACAAGGCCGAGGCGGGCAGTGCGCCGGCGAAGGCCGAAGAGCGCGACAACCTGCGCCTGGTCTCCGGTCAGCCGGGTAAAGATAAAGGCAAGGTGGAGGCCGAGCAGTTGGCCGTTGCCCAGGAAGGCCTGGACAGCGCACGCCGCGAAGGCGAGGAGCTGCGCAGCCGGATTTCCGACCTGGAAAGCCAGACCCAGAAGTTGAACAAGCTGATCGAGCTGAAAGACTCGCAGATCGCCGGCCTGATCGCGCGACTGGCCGAGCAGGATCGCGCCAAGGCCCAGGCCGCCTCGCCAGCCGGCAATCCCCAGGCATCGGCAGGGTTGACCGCTCAGGCCGCCGGGGGCGAGCCGCGCCCCTGAGCTGCGGCGATAGGCGGCGGGGCGCTCGATTGCTTCGCCGCCGGTGGGGGCAGTAAAGTGCTGCGCTACTTTTCCCACCGATTGTGAGACCCCGATGCCTGAAACACTCGACATTGCCGTAGTTGGCGCCACAGGACTCGTTGGCGAGGCTTTGGTCGAACTGCTGGAAGAGCGCGACTTCCCCGTCGCCAACCTGTATCTGCTGGCCAGCGGCGAATCCGCCGGCAAGTCGATAGGCTTCCGTGGGCGCAACATCCGGGTCGGCAAGCTCGATGAGTTCGACTTCGCCAAGGTGCGCCTGGCTTTCCTCTCCGTGGGCGCCGAAGCTGCTGCCGACTGTGCCGCCCGCGCCGGCGAGGCAGGCTGCAGTGTGATCGACCTCAGTGGTGCCGCGCTGAACAATGCCGCCGCACTGTTGGCCCAGGCCTGCGTGAATGGCGATGCCATCGAAACCCTGCAGCTCCCCGCCCTGATTGCAGCACCGGCAGCGCCCGCCGCCGAGGTGGCCGAGGTGCTCGCCGCGCTGCGCGGCGTGCTGGAGCTTCGCCAGGTCAATGTGGCTGCCTGCCTGTCTGCCTCTGCGCTAGGGCGCGAGGGGGTACAGGAGCTGGCTCGGCAGACTGCCGAGCTGCTCAATGCGCGCCCGCTGGAGCCACGCCTGGTGGATCGCCAGTTCGCCTTCAACATGCTCGCGCAGTTGGGTGGCGTCGACGAACAGGGCCATTCCGCGGTAGAGCGTCGCATCGCGGCGGAGCTCGCAAGGCTGTTCCCCGAGCTGGAGCATGGCCTGAGCGTGACCTGCAGCGTGGCCCCGGTTTTCTTCGGTGATGCCCTGATGCTGACCATCAAGACTGTGACACCGGTTTCCCTGCCCGACGTCAGTGCAGCTCTTGAGGCGGCTGACGGCATTGAGCTGGTGGAAGACGATTACCCGACTGTCATCGGCGATGCACAGGGGCAGGATAGGGTTTACGTCGGTCGCCTACGGAACGGTCTGACAGATTCGTGCGAACTGAATTTGTGGATTGCGTCAGATAATGTGAGAAAAGGCGCAGCCCTAAATGCTGTGAACTTGGGCGAATTGTTGATAAAACACTATCTGTAAAAGATACTTACCGAATATTTGAAGAAGTATTCTAGCTTGGCAATACTGGCCGGGAACGTCGCTGACAGGGGAAGCACTGCCGTGAAAACGGCGGGTGTAGTGGGCAGCGGCGCCCGATAGACGTTGTTCTAATCCAGAAAAAAGCTATTAAAACAAGGGATTAATATATGGTCCGGCTTCGCAAACTGGTGCAGGCAATCGCAGCTGCTTCGGCACTGACCTCGGGCATGGCGCATGCGCTGGGGTTGGGAGACATCCACCTGCGTTCGGCGCTGAACCAGCCGCTGGATGCCGAAATCGAACTGGTTGAAGTTCGTGACCTGTCCGCGGCCGAGGTGATCCCGAAGCTGGCTTCGCCGGAAGACTTCAACAAGGCCGGCGTCGACCGTCAGTACTTCCTGACCGGGCTGAAGTTCACCCCCATCGTCAAGCCCAACGGCAAGAGCGTCATTCGCGTGACCTCCGACCGGCCGGTGCAGGAACCCTACCTGAACTTCCTCGTGGAAGTGCTCTGGCCCAATGGTCGACTGCTGCGCGAATACACCGTGCTGCTGGACCCGCCGCTGTATTCCCCGCAGACCGCCGCCGCCGTGCCGCGCGCGCCGATGGCCGTCCCCGCACCCGCCGTGCGCCCGTCCGCCACGGCTGCGCCCCGTCCTGCCGCCGCTCCCGCCCGCAGCGCCGCTCCGGCCCCGGCTGCCGCGTCGCGCCGCTTGGACGGCAACGAATACCGCACCGGCAAGAATGACACCCTCTGGGACATCGCCGCCCGTGCGCGCCCGGACGGCAGCGTATCCGTCCAGCAGACCATGCTGGCGATCCAGGATCTCAATCCCGACGCCTTCCTCGGTGGCAACATCAACCGCCTGAAGAGCGGCCAGGTGCTGCGCCTGCCCGATGCGGAGCAGATCAAGGCCCGCACCCAGCCGACCGCCGAGGCCGAAGTCAAACAGCAGTACACCGCCTGGCGCGAGGGCCGCAGCCTGCCGGCCGGCGGTACCCGTCAGCTGGACGCCACTCCCCGCGCCAACGCCGGTAACGCTCCGGCCCAGGCCGAGACCAAGGACAGCCTGCGCCTGCTCTCCGGCGAGAACGGCAAGGCCAAGGGTGGCGACAAGGGCAGCAAGGATGGTCAGGCCGTCGCCGACAAGCTGGCCGTCACCAAGGAGAGTCTCGACAGCACCCGTCGCGAGAATGACGAGCTGAGCAGTCGCATGACCGACCTGCAGAGCCAGATGGACAAGCTGCAGAAGCTGATTGCGCTGAAGGATGCGCAGCTGGCGAAGCTGCAGAACGAATTGGGCAACGACAAGGCTGCAGCCAACGGCGCCGCTGTCGTGCCGGCTCCGGTGCCGGGCGCCGAACCGGCTGCTCAGCCCGCAACTCCGCCGGCTCCGGCGGTCGCTGAACAACCGGTCGCCCCGGCTCCCGCTGGCGATGCGGGCACCCCGCCGGCACCGGCCGCCGAGGCGCAGCCGCAACCGGCACCGACGCCCGCTCCGGTCGCCCCTGCTCCCGCGCCCGAGGCGCAGAAGCCCAAGCCGGCGCCTGCTCCAGTGGCTGCACCGGTCGAGCAGGCCCAGACCAGCATCGTCGACGAGATCCTCGCCAACCCGATCTGGCTGGGTGCAATTGCCGGCAGCGCACTGCTGGCCCTGCTGGTCCTGCTGATGATCATTTCCCGTCGCCGCGCCGCCAAGGAGCAGGAAAGCCTCGCTGCCTACGCCGGCGACGACGAGCCGCACCTGGACGATGACCTGGCCCTCGCCGGCAGCGAGCTGGATACCCTCGACGTGCCGCAGGCCGCCGAAGTCGCCGCCCCGACACAAGCTGCGCCCGAGCGCGTTGCCGCGCAGACCAGCGATGCGCTGGGCGAGGCGGATATCTACATCGCCTACGGCCGCTTCAACCAGGCTGCCGAACTGCTGCAGGGCGCCATCTACGACGAGCCGCAGCGCGCCGACCTGCGCCTGAAGCTGATGGAGGTCTATGCCGAGATCGGTGATCGCGAAGGCTTCGCCCGCCAGGAAAACGAGCTGCGCGAGATCGGCGGCGCCGAACCGCAGGTGGAACAGCTGAAATCCCGCTATCCGGGCATGGTCACCCTGGCTGCAGTGGGTGGCGGCTTGGCCGCAGCGGCAGCGGCTTCCGACGATGAGCTCGACGGATTCAGCCTGGACGACTTCACCATCGATTCCCCGGCAGCCGCTGCGGAGCCCGCTGCGCAGCCCCATGGCGACCTGGACGATGCCTTTGACCTGGCGCTGGACGATCTTGATCTGGGCGAAGACAAGCCTGCCGCTCCGGCCACCCAGCAGAACGACGATCTGTCCTTCGGCAGTTTCGACCTGGATGACGACCTGAGCCTGGGCGGTTCGCCGGCCGAGGCGCCGAGCGCCAAGGCCGAGGACGACTTCGCCTTCGACCTCGACCTGCCGGAAGAGTCGGCTGCCAAGGTTGAGGCTCCGTCGCTGGCGGACGATCTGGGCGATTTCTCCCTGGACCTGGACAAGGATCTGGAGAAAGACACCCACGCTACCCTGGCATCGGCGGAAGACGACTTCCTGCTGGGCCTGGACGACGACACCGCTTCGCTGTCCGGAGTGAGTCCCGAAGAGTTCAGCCTGGATATCGACAGCAAGGCGCCGCAGGCCGACGACCTGCCGGACGACTTCGACCTGTCCCTGGCGGACGACGAGCCGGTGCCGGCCAAGGCCGCCGATAGTTTCGCCGCACAACTGGACGAGGTCAGCGCCGAGCTGGATCGCCTGTCGTCGCAGAATGACGAGGCGCAAGCTCCGGTTGCCGCGCCGTTGGCTGAAGACAGCTTCCTCGCGAGCGACCTTGCCCTGCCGGGCGAAGGGGCAGATGACGAAGACGATTTCGACTTCCTCTCCGGCGCCGATGAAGCGGCCACCAAGCTCGACCTGGCGCGTGCCTACATCGACATGGGTGACACCGAAGGCGCCCGCGACATCCTCGATGAAGTGCTCACCGAGGGTAACGACAACCAGCAGCAGGAAGCGCGTGAACTGCTCGGGCGTATCGCCTGAGCCGGAAGGCTCCAGATAGATGATTGAAGCAGTACTCTCAGCGGCGGCCGAATCGGCCGCCGTTGGCGTTTCCAGGATTGCCCTGGGCGTCGAATTCAAAGGCTCGCGTTATCGCGGCTGGCAGCGCCAGGAAGATGGTGTGCCGACCGTACAGGGGGCGTTGGAAAAAGCCCTGTCCCGGGTGGCCGATCATCCCGTCTCGTTGATGTGCGCGGGCCGTACCGACGCTCTGGTGCATGCGAGTGGGCAGGTGGTGCATTTCGACACCACGGTCGAGCGCCCGCTCAAGGCCTGGATCATGGGCACCAATGCCAACCTGCCGGGCGATATCAGCGTGACCTGGGCGAAGGTGATGCCGGCGCACTTCCATGCGCGCTTCAGTGCCCTGGCGCGGCGTTACCGCTACGTGATCTACAACGACCAGATCCGCCCGGCGCACCAGGCCGAAGAGGTGACCTGGAACCACCGTCCGCTGGACGCCTCGCGCATGCGCGAAGCGGCCCGGGCGCTGGTCGGCACCCATGACTTCACTTCGTTCCGCGCCGTGCAGTGCCAGGCCAAGTCGCCGGTGAAAACCGTGCATCACCTGGAGGTGATCGAGCACGGCCGCTTCATCGTGCTGGATATTCGCGCCAACGCCTTCCTGCACCACATGGTGCGCAACTTCGCCGGTGTGCTGATGACCATCGGCGCCGGTGAGCGGCCGTCGGAGTGGGCGGCCGAAGTGCTGGCGGCACGCGATCGCCGTGCCGGGGGCGTCACAGCGCACCCTTACGGGTTGTACCTGGTGCGCGTGGAGTACCCGGAGGAATTCGTGTTGCCCGAGCGCTACCTGGGGCCACATTTCCTTTCAAGTTTGCCGGATGTCGTTGGCTGACGTTGCCGGGGGCATTTGCTACCATCGATCGATCACTTGCCTGAAGGTTGCTGCATCTTGTCTGCCGTTCGCATCAAAATCTGCGGTATTACCCGAGTCGAGGATGCCCTGGCAGCCGCCGAGGCGGGCGCCGACGCCATCGGTCTGGTGTTCTACGCCAGGAGCCCGCGTGCGGTGAGCATCCAGCAGGCCAGGGCAATCGTTGCCGCGTTGCCGCCCTTTGTCAGCACCGTCGGCCTGTTCGTCGATGCCAGCCGTTGCGAATTGGGGGAGATCCTCGATGCGGTGCCGCTGGACGTCCTGCAGTTCCACGGCGACGAAACGCCCGAAGCCTGCTCCGGCTGGCACAAGCGTTACCTCAAGGCCCTGCGGGTAAAGCCGGGCGACGACGTGGCGGCGCAGATCGCGAACTACCCACAGGCCAGTGGTTTCCTTCTCGATACCTACGTGGAGGGCGTCCCTGGTGGAACCGGGCAGGCTTTCGATTGGTCCCTGGTGCCGAAGGATGTTCAGCGCCCCCTGATCCTGGCGGGTGGCCTGACGGTGGCCAACGTGGCCGAGGCCATCGCCCAGGTGCGGCCATACGCCGTGGATGTGAGCGGCGGGGTGGAGGCGAGCAAGGGAATCAAGGATGCGCAGAAGATCCGCGATTTCATCGCCCAGTGCCGGTCGGTGGCTTGACGCGGAATCTTCATGTGACGACGAGCGGCCCGCCGCCGTCCACTACCCAATCGCTGCACGGCAGCGTTGGGACTCGCTGGCGGCTGCCGTCGGCGACCCAGTGGTGTATTCATGGCGACGCCTCGGCGGCGCCTTTGTTTGCGAGGGGTTCCGGCCTTGAGGTCGGTACCGCGACGATGAATTTGCTCAGGGGCAGGCGCCGTCCATCGCACCGCGCCCCTGCACTGGAGATGTAAGCATGAGCAACTGGCTGGTAGACAAGCTGATCCCTTCCATCATGCGTTCCGAGGCTAAGAAGAGCTCGGTGCCGGAAGGCCTGTGGCACAAGTGCCCGTCCTGCGAAGCGGTGCTGTACCGCCCCGAGCTGGAAAAGACCCTCGACGTCTGCCCCAAGTGCGATCACCACATGCGTATCGGCGCGCGTGCGCGCATCGACATCTTCCTCGATGAGGAAGGTCGCGAGGAGCTGGGCGCCGAGCTGGAGCCGGTGGACCGCCTGAAGTTCCGCGACAGCAAGAAGTACAAGGACCGCCTGACCGCTGCGCAGAAGGATACCGGCGAGAAGGACGCGCTGATCTCCATGAGCGGCAAGCTGATGGGCATGCCGGTGGTGGTCAGTGCCTTCGAGTTCTCCTTCATGGGCGGCTCCATGGGCTCCATCGTCGGCGAGCGCTTCGTGCGCGCCGCCAACTACGCCCTGGAAAACCGTTGCCCGATGATCTGCTTCTCCGCCTCGGGTGGCGCGCGCATGCAGGAAGCGCTGATCTCCCTGATGCAGATGGCCAAGACCTCCGCCGCGCTGGCCCGTCTGCGCGAAGAGGGCATCCCGTTCATCTCCGTGCTGACCGACCCGGTCTACGGCGGCGTCTCCGCCAGCCTGGCGATGCTCGGCGACGTGATCGTCGGCGAGCCGCGCGCCCTGATCGGCTTCGCCGGTCCGCGCGTGATCGAGCAGACCGTGCGAGAGAAGCTGCCCGAAGGCTTCCAGCGCAGCGAGTTCCTGCTGGAGCACGGCGCCATCGACATGATCGTTCACCGTGCCGAGCTGCGTCCGCGCCTGGCCAAGGTGCTCGCCAAGTTCACCCACACTCCAAGTACCGCGCTCGCAGGATGACCCAACGTACCCTTGCCGACTGGCTCAGCTACCTCGAACAACTCCACCCCACGGCGATCGACATGGGGCTGGACCGCTCCCGTGAAGTAGCCGGCCGGCTTGGCCTGGGACGCCCCGCGCCCCGCGTGGTGACCGTCACCGGCACCAACGGCAAGGGGTCCACCTGCGCCTTCCTCGCCGCCATGCTCGGCGAGCAGGGCCAGCGGGTCGGCGTGTACAGCTCGCCGCACCTGCTGCGTTACAACGAGCGCGTGCTCATCGATGGCGCCGAAGCCAGCGATGAAACGCTGTGCGAAGCCTTCGCCGCCGTCGAGGCGGCGCGCGGCGAAATCTCCCTGACCTACTTCGAGATGGGCACTCTCGCGGCCTTCTGGCTGTTCGAGCGCGCCAACCTCGATGCGGTGGTGCTGGAAGTCGGCCTGGGCGGCCGCCTGGATGCGGTCAACCTGATCGACTCCGATGTTGCCGTGGTCACCAGCATCGGCATCGACCATGCCGACTGGCTGGGCGATACCCGCGAAAGCGTGGCCTTCGAGAAGGCCGGTATCTTCCGCGCTGGCAAGCCTGCCGTGTGTGGCGACCTCGAGCCGCCAGCACCGCTCCTGGAGCAGGCTCGCCAACTGGGTTCGCCGCTGGTCCTTCGCGGCCGCGATTTCGACCTGGCAATGGGCGAGGGCGACTGGCACTGGCGTGGCCGCTCCGCTTCGGGTGAAGCGCTGAGCCTGCACAACCTGCCGCAGCTCGAACTACCGATGGAGAACGCGGCGCTGGCCCTGCAGGTCTATGCCTTGCTGGACCTGCCGTGGCAGCCTGATTCCCTGGCCGCCGCGCTGTTGCGTACCCGGGTTACCGGGCGCCTGGATCGGCGCACCGTGCAATGGCACGGCGAAGAGCGCCACTTGCTGCTCGACGTCGGGCATAATCCGCACGCCTCGCAATACCTGGCCAGTCGCCTGCGTGCGGCGCCGCCCAAGGGCGTGCGCCACGCGGTATTCGGCCTGCTGGCGGACAAGGATCTCGACGGCGTACTGGAACCTGTGCTCGGCTTGGTGCAGGATTGGGCCGTCGCACCGTTGCCCACCAGCCGCAGCCGTCCTGCTGGAGAGTTGCAGGCGGCATTGCAGGCTCGCGGGGCGCAGGTCAGTTGTCATGGCGATATCGCCGCGGCGCTGGTAGCGCAGTGCGATGCAGCAAGCACCGATGACGAGATTCTGGTGTTCGGTTCGTTCTACAGCGTGGCGGATGCCCTGGAGTGGCTCGCCAAGGCTGCTCAATAAGGTAGACCCAAGGGGAGTTGTTGCATGGCGTTGCTCGATAAGGGGCTCAAGCAGCGGGTAGTCGGAGCGCTGGTGCTGTTGGCACTGGCGGTCATCTTCCTGCCGATGCTGTTCTCCCGCGAGGATGATGTACGCCAGGTCGTGGTCGAGGCGCCGGTGATGCCCAAGCCGCCGGCCATGCCGACGGTCGAGGTGCAACCCACCGAGGTTCCCGAGCCACAGGCCGAAGACGCCGAAAACGGTGTGCCGCCTGCCGAGACGGCGGCCGCGCAGGCGCCTTCCGCACCGATCGCCAGCTCGCCAGCCCAGCAGTCCCAGTCCGCTCAGCCCAAGGCTCCGGCTCCGCAGCCAGTTGCGCCCAAGCCTGCTGCGCCCGCTCAACAGCCCGCCCAGGCCAGTGCCGCTCCGGCTGCGCCTGCGCAACAGCCGGCCCAGCGTCTGGACAGCAACAACCTGCCGGTGAGCTGGTCGGTGCAGCTGGCCAGCCTGTCCAACCGCGCCCGCGCCGATGAACTGCAGAAGTCACTGCGCAGCCAGGGCTACAACGCCTACGTTCGCAGCTTCGACGGCATGAACCGGGTGTTCGTCGGACCGGTGGTCGAGCGCGCCGAGGCAGACCGCCTGCGCGATCAGCTCGGCAAGCAGCAGAAGCTCAACGGTTTCGTGGTGCGGTTCCAGCCTGAACGTGGCTGAGTTGGTTCGTTAGCTTCTCTCAATCAGCCCCATGGCAAACTGGGGCTCTTCTAAATCGAAGGCCTCTGCTAAAATGCGGGGCCTTTCCGTTTCTGGGCCGCAACGTGGCATTTACCTGGGTCGATTGGACGATGATCGGCATCATCGTCATTTCCAGCCTGATCAGCTTGAGCCGTGGTTTCGTCAAGGAAGCCCTGTCGCTGGTCACCTGGATCGTAGCCGGTGCGGTCGCCTGGATGTTCGGCGGCGCGCTGGCCGAGCATCTCGCACCCTATATTCAGCTGCCCTCGGGGCGCGTCATCGCTGCTTGCGCTCTTCTTTTCGTCGTCACGCTGTTGCTGGGTGCACTCGTCAATTTCCTCATCAGCGAGCTGGTGCGGGTGACCGGCATGTCCGGCACCGACCGTGTGCTCGGCATGGTGTTCGGCGGCGCCCGTGGCGTGCTGCTGGTGGTTCTGCTGGTCGGCCTGCTGAGCCTGGCGCCGGTGCAACAGGATCCGTGGTGGCAGCAATCGGTGCTGCTGCCGCATTTCCTGCTGGTCGCCGACTGGTCGAAGAACTTCATCCTGACTTTCGCCGGGCAGTGGATGTCCGGCGTGACCATCACTCCGCCGTCCGGAGTGGGGTCTTTGCTGCCGGCCCAATGACGGGCGGGCAGAGGCGACGGGTAGCCGTCGCCGCCATGGCAGGTCCGGTGGATACTGCCGAATACGGAATTGTTTTAGCCTGAACACCAACTAGGGGTTGCGTCGCATGTGTGGCATCGTCGGTATCGTGGGCAAGTCGAACGTCAATCAGGCGCTGTATGACGCCCTCACCGTTCTCCAGCATCGTGGCCAGGACGCTGCGGGGATCGTCACCTGTCAGGACGACCGTCTGTACCTGCGCAAGGACAACGGCCTGGTCCGTGATGTCTTCCAGCAGCGCCACATGCAGCGCCTGGTCGGCAAGATCGGTATCGGCCACGTGCGCTACCCGACCGCGGGCAGCTCCAGCTCCGCCGAGGCCCAGCCGTTCTACGTCAACTCGCCGTACGGCATCACCCTGGCGCACAACGGCAACCTGACCAACGTCGAGCAGTTGGCCAAGGAAATCTACGAATCCGACCTGCGCCACGTGAACACCAACTCCGACTCGGAAGTGCTGCTCAACGTGTTCGCCCATGAGCTGGCGGTGCGCAACAAGCTGCAGCCCACCGAGGAAGACGTCTTCGCCGCCGTTGCCGGCGTGCATGCGCGTTGCGTCGGCGGCTACGCCGTGGTGGCGATGATCACCGGCCACGGCGTCGTCGGTTTCCGCGATCCGCACGCCATCCGCCCGATCGTCTTCGGCCAGCGCCACACCGAAAACGGCGTGGAATACATGATTGCGTCGGAAAGCGTGGCGCTGGACGTCCTCGGCTTCACCCTGATCCGCGACCTTGCGCCGGGCGAAGCGGTGTACATCACCGAGGAAGGCAAGCTCTACACCCGCCAGTGCGCGGCCAACCCGCAGTACTCGCCGTGCATCTTCGAGCACGTCTACCTGGCGCGCCCGGACTCCATCATCGATGGCATCTCGGTCTACAAGGCACGCCTGCGCATGGGCGAGAAGCTGGCCGACAAGATCCTTCGCGAGCGTCCGGACCACGACATCGACGTTGTCATCCCGATCCCGGATACCAGCCGCACCGCCGCGCTGGAGCTGGCCAACCGCCTGGGCGTGAAGTTCCGCGAAGGCTTCGTGAAGAACCGCTACATCGGCCGTACCTTCATCATGCCTGGCCAGGCCGCGCGCAAGAAATCGGTACGCCAGAAGCTCAACGCCATCGAACTGGAGTTCCGCGGCAAGAACGTGATGCTGGTGGACGACTCCATCGTGCGCGGCACCACCTGCAAGCAGATCATCCAGATGGCCCGAGAGGCCGGCGCGAAGAACGTCTACTTCTGCTCCGCCGCTCCCGCCGTACGCTATCCCAACGTCTACGGCATCGACATGCCGAGCGCCCACGAACTGATCGCGCACAACCGTAGCACCGAGGAAGTCGGCGAGCTGATCGGCGCCGATTGGCTGGTGTATCAGGACCTGCCGGACCTGATCGAATCCACCGAGGGCGGCAAGATCAAGATCGAGCACTTCGACTGTGCCGTGTTCAACGGTGAGTACGTTACCGGCGACGTCGACGAGGCCTATCTGAACAAGATCGAGCAGGCGCGCAACGACGCGACCAAGACCAAGGTCGCCGCCGTCAGCGCCATCATCGATCTGTATAACGACTAAGGAGAGCAGGCATGGCTCAGGATTGGGAAGCCGGCCGGCTGGACAGCGACCTCGAGGGTGTCGGTTTCGACACCCTGGCGGTGCGTGCCGGCCAGCGCCGCACCCCGGAAGGTGAGCACGGCGAGGGCCTGTTCACCACTTCCAGCTACGTGTTCCGCAGCGCGGCCGACGCGGCCGCGCGTTTCGCCGGCGAAGTGCCGGGCAACGTCTATTCGCGCTACACCAACCCCACGGTGCGCACCTTCGAGGAGCGCATCGCCGCGCTGGAAGGCGCCGAGCAGGCGGTGGCCACGTCCACCGGCATGTCGGCGATCCTTTCCCTGGTGATGAGCCTGTGCAGTGCCGGCGACCACGTGCTGGTCTCGCGCAGTGTGTTCGGCTCGACCATCAGCCTGTTCGAGAAGTACTTCAAGCGTTTCGGCATCGAGGTGGACTACCCGCCGCTGAGCGATCTGAAAGCCTGGGAAGCGGCCTGCAAGCCGAACACCAGGCTGTTCTTCGTCGAATCGCCGTCCAACCCGTTGGCCGAGCTGGTGGACATCGCCGCGCTGGCCGAGATCGCGCATGCCAAAGGCGCGCTGCTGGCGGTGGACAACTGCTTCTGCACCCCGGCGCTGCAGCAACCGCTGAAGCTGGGCGCGGATGTGGTGATCCACTCGGCGACCAAGTACATCGACGGGCAGGGCCGCACCATGGGTGGCGTGGTGGCTGGTCGCCGCGCGCAGATGGAGCCCGTCGTCGGTTTCCTGCGCACCGCCGGCCCGACCCTCAGCCCGTTCAACGCCTGGATCTTCATCAAGGGCCTGGAAACACTGCGTGTGCGCATGCAGGCCCACAGTGCCTCGGCCCAGCAAATCGCCGAATGGCTGGAGCAACAGCCGGGCGTCGAGCGCGTCTACTACTCCGGCCTGCCCAGTCATCCGCAGCATGAGCTGGCCAGGCGTCAGCAGAAGGGCTTCGGCGCGGTGGTGAGCTTCGAGGTGAAGGGTGGCAAGGACGCGGCGTGGCGCTGCATCGATGCTACCCGGATGATCTCCATCACCACCAACCTGGGTGACACCAAGACCACCATCGCCCACCCGGCTACCACCTCCCACGGCCGCCTTTCGCCGGCCGAGCGCGAGAACGCCGGCATCCGTGACAACCTGATCCGCGTTGCCGTTGGCCTGGAGGATGTCGACGACATCAAGGCCGATCTGGCGCGAGGCCTGGCGGCACTGTGAGCATGGCTGACATCCTCGGCAACGGGCGTGTCGTCCTGGTCACCGGGGCGGCGCATGGCATCGGCCTGGGCATCGCCGCCTGGCTGGTCGCCGAGGGCTGGCAGGTGGTGCTGGCGGATATTGATCGTGAGCGCGGGCCGAAAGTGGCCGCAGCGCTCGGCGAGCGCGCCAGCTTCATCGCCCTGGACGTGGCCAATGAAGCGCAGGTTGCAGCAGCGGTGGCCGAATTGATCGGCCAGTTCGGTCGTCTCGACGCGCTGGTGAGCAATGCCGCTATCGCGCGGCCACATAATACGGCGCTCGAAAGCCTGGGTCTGAACGAGTGGAACCGCACGCTGGCGGTGAACCTCACGGGGCCGATGCTGCTGGCCAAGCACTGTGCGCCCTATCTGCGTGCGCACAGCGGTGTCATCGTCAATATCGCTTCCACCCGCGCGCACCAGTCCGAGCCGAATTCCGAAGCCTATGCGGCGAGCAAGGGCGGGTTGCTGTCGCTGACCCACGCCCTGGCCAGCAGCCTGGGCCCGGAGATTCGCGTCAACGCGATTTCCCCCGGCTGGATCGACGCTCGCGACCTGCGCGAGCGCGAGGCTGAGCCGCTGACCGAACTGGACCACGACCAGCACCTGGTTGGCCGTGTGGGGACGGTGGAGGATATCGCCGCGGCGGTGTCCTGGCTGGTCAATGGCGATGCCGGTTTCGTCACCGGCCAGGAACTGGTGATCGACGGCGGCATGACGCGCAAGATGATCTATCTCGACTGAGTGTCGAGTGTGGAAGAGGAGGGCGGCCCGCGGTCGCCCTTTTTCTTTTGTGGCTTTCCGACTCTGAGCGCGAACATGAAGCCGCGCCGGGGGCGCTAACCGCACGCCGAACTTTTTTTGCGGAAAATGAAAAAAAGTTCAATCAGGGCATTGACTTAGGATTCGTCGGCTGTAGAATGCGCCCCACTTCGAGACGAAGGGTGATTAGCTCAGCCGGGAGAGCATCTGCCTTACAAGCAGAGGGTCGGCGGTTCGATCCCGTCATCACCCACCACTCTCGCAGTTACGCGCAGCGGTAGTTCAGTCGGTTAGAATACCGGCCTGTCACGCCGGGGGTCGCGGGTTCGAGTCCCGTCCGCTGCGCCATTTCCCCCTCCTTGGTTCCTACCCCGAACCGGCTTGTCGAGTGATTCACTCCAGGCGCAAGGAGGTTGCTGTACCGGACGAAAGTCCAACCGACACGCAGCGGTAGTTCAGTCGGTTAGAATACCGGCCTGTCACGCCGGGGGTCGCGGGTTCGAGTCCCGTCCGCTGCGCCATATTCGAAAGCCCTCAGGTAGCGATACCTGGGGGATTTTTTGTTTCCGTCCGAAAAGTCCTGACGTTGCTCTGTAAGACGCTGTCACAGGTCGTTCACCTTTGGCGTCTAGATTTTTCCTCGTGGTCTTTGCTAAAACCGGATCGAACGGTCAGGAGAAAAGCCAATGGACGATTATCAGGAAGAACTGCTGGAGCTGCATGCCGTGGAACAGGATCTGCCGGAGCCGGCCGACGACGCCACCGAGATGTGATCAGGCGCTGTGGCGCTGGGCGCGGCGGAATTCCCCCGGCGTTTGCCCGCTCCAGCGCTTGAAGGCGCGCTGGAAAGCCTCCGCGGAGGCGAAGCCGAGCAGGTAGGCGATCTCGCCGAAGGCCAGGTCGGTGTCGCGGATGTAGATCATCGCCAGGTCGCGACGGGTGTCGTTGAGGATGCTGCGGAACTGTGTGCCTTCCTCCGCCAACTTGCGGCGTAGCGTCCAGGTCGGCAGCTTCAGGCGGGCGGCGACTTCCTCCAGGTCCGGCTCGCGTCCGTTGAGCATCGGCCCCAGCAACTGGGCGACGCGCTCGCGCAGGCTGCGTGTGCGGGTCAGTTGTTCCAGTTCCTTTTCGCAGATATCCAGCAGCTGCCGCCAGGTGCTCGGGCAGTGGTCCGGGTTGCCGCGTGCCAGCGTCGACTGGTCCAGGCGCAACTGGTTGTGCGCCGCACCGAACTCCACCGGGCAACCCAGCAGCTCCTCGAAGCGCGGGGCCCAGGCGGGCGCCGCATACTCGATCTCGATCTTCTCCGGGCGCAGCGGCTGTGCGCCGATGCTGCCGAGCATGCTCACCCAGCCAGCCAGCACCGAATCCACCACGAAGCGGTTGTAGGCGTTGTACGGGCTGATGGAGTAGAAACGCAGCCAGGCACCGCTGGCGTCCTCGATGAAGCTGCTCTGGCCGCGGTAGTTCTGTGCGTAGAGCGGCTCGAAGCGGATCAGCGCACGGGCCGCCGCACGCAGGTTGGGCGCTTGCGCGGCGGTGACACCGGCCAGGCCGCTCTGGCTCGGTCGGCTCAGCTGGCCCATGCGCAGGCCGAGGGCGGGGTTGCCGCTCTGCTGGATGGCCGCATGGCCCAGGCGCATGTAGCGCGGGATCGACAGGCGAGCGCCCGGTTCGCCCAGGCGTGCGGCGTCCAGCCCGTACTGCTGCAGTAATGGCTGTGGCGGAACGCCGCTTTCTGCCAACGCATCGGCGAGGCTGTGGACGAAGCCCACCGACAGATCGCCCAGCCGCATGGTCGGGCGGCTCATAGCCAGAGGTTGATCAGGCGCGCGCCGGGCCCGTCGGGCGCCAGGGTGTGGCTGTCGCCGCTGACCACCAGGCTGCGGCCGTCGCTGCCCAGGTCCCACAAGTGGCCGCGCATGAACACGGTGATACCGGCATGGGCGCCGCTTTCGCCGAGGCGGCCGGCCAGGGCCAGGCGTTCCCAGGCTTGGCCCTCGGTCAGTTCGCCGGGCTTGAGCGTCACATCGCTCGGTGTCGGCGCGCCGTTGTAGCCCTTCCAGGGCTTGCTCCAGTTGCCGTTGCCGGTGAGGAAAGCAGGCACGGCAACGATATCGGGCTTGTTCGTCGCCAACGCCTCGTAGCTCGCCGGGAACCAGCTGTCGGCGCAGACCAGCACGCCCAGGCGTCCGGCCGGGGTCTGCAGGACCTGCAGGTCGTCGGGATCGCCGCCGCGGGTGAAGCCTTTCTCGTCGTCGATGGGGAAGAGTTTGCGCTGCGGCTTGCCCAGCGGCAGGCCGTCGCTGCCGAAGACCTGGCTGACGTTGTAGAGGCGGCCGTTGCCGGTACGGATCTGCCCTTCGACGATGCGCGGGTTGGGCAGCACGATGGACCCGGCGACGATGGTCACGCCGAATTCCTTGGCCAGCCCGCCAAACAGTGTCTGGTAGTCATGTGCCATGTCTACCGCCTTCATGCGGAACAGGGCGTCCGCCATGCGGTCCTCGCCCTTGGCACCGAGCCAGCCGCGCGCGAGCTTGAGCGGGTTGCTGGCGGCCATCCATTCCATGGCTTCGGTCAGGTGCTCGGTCTGATAGACCTCGGGCTTCTCGCCGGCGGCCACCAGCCAGGTGCCGATGTGCTCGGGGAACACCACGACGGTACGCGGGTTGATCAGCCCTTCGTCGCGGGCCTTGGCCAGGTAGGCGTGGAATTTCAGACGCAGGCGTTCGGCGCTCTGGTAGTCCTGGGTGAACAGTTCCGGCTGGACGCCCAGCAGGTTGCCGCGCTCGGACGGCTGGCCCTGGTTGAGCACCACCTGGCTGCGCAGGTCGGACAGGTAGTGGCCCACCGGGCGACGCTCCGCCCAGCCGGCATAACCGGCGAAGAGGATGACCAGAACGAGGAAGATCAGCTTGCGCATAAAGGATGGGTACTCATGGGGTGCCCCACAGGGTAGGGGCTGCGCCGGGTATTGCCAAGACAGCGTGTCATCTTTGGTCAGTAACTTGTCATTTTCGATCATTGAGCGGCGGGTGCGCGCTGCCTAAAGTCTGCCCCATACCGACCGCGCCCCATGCCTCGCCGTTCCGCAGGCTGAGGGCGCGGCATCATCGTGAATGCCGGAGGAACCATGACCGCCACTTATCCGCACCTGCTCGCGCCGCTGGACCTGGGGTTCACCACCCTGCGCAACCGCACCCTGATGGGCTCCATGCACACCGGCCTGGAAGAGAAGCCCCAGGGCTTCGAGCGCATGGCGGCCTACTTCGCCGAGCGCGCCCGCGGCGGCGTCGGCCTGATGGTCACCGGCGGCATCGGCCCGAACGAGGAAGGTGGCGTCTATTCCGGTGCAGCCAAGCTGAGCACGCCGGAAGAAGCCGAGAAGCACAAGATCGTCACCCAGGCCGTGCACGAGGCGGGCGGCAAGATCTGCATGCAGATTCTTCACGCCGGCCGCTACGCCTACAGCCCCAAGTCCGTCGCGCCCAGCGCCATCCAGGCGCCGATCAACCCGTTCAAGCCGCGCGAGCTGGATGAAGAGGGCATCGAGAAGCAGATCGCCGACTTCGTCAATTGCTCGAGCCTGGCCCAGGTGGCCGGCTATGACGGCGTCGAGATCATGGGTTCGGAAGGCTACTTCATCAACCAGTTCCTCGCCGCCCACACCAACCACCGCACCGACCGTTGGGGTGGCAGCTACGAGAACCGCATGCGCCTGCCGGTGGAAATCGTCCGCCGCGTGCGCGAGGCCGTCGGCCCGAACTTCATCATCATCTATCGCCTGTCGATGCTCGACCTGGTGGAAGGCGGCAGCACCTGGGACGAGATCGTCCTGCTGGCCAAGGCCATCGAGAAGGCTGGCGCGACCCTCATCAACACCGGCATCGGCTGGCACGAAGCACGTATCCCGACCATCGCCACCAAGGTGCCGCGCGCGGCCTTCACCAAGGTAACCGCCAAGCTGCGCGGCGAGATCGGTATCCCGCTGGTCACCACCAACCGCATCAACACCCCGGAAGTGGCCGAGCAGGTACTGGCCGAAGGCGATGCCGACATGGTCTCCATGGCCCGTCCGTTCCTCGCCGATCCGGACTTCGTCAACAAGGCCGCCGAAGGCCGTGCCGACGAAATCAATACCTGCATCGGCTGCAACCAGGCGTGCCTGGACCACACCTTCGGCGGCAAGCTGACCAGTTGCCTGGTCAACCCGCGTGCCTGCCACGAGACCGAGCTGAACTACATCCCGACCACCCACGTGAAGAAGATCGCCGTGGTCGGCGCTGGTCCGGCCGGGCTGTCCGCCGCTACCGTGGCGGCCGAGCGTGGCCATGAAGTGACCCTGTTCGACGCCGCCGGCGAGATCGGTGGCCAGTTCAACGTCGCCAAGCGCGTACCGGGCAAGGAAGAGTTCTACGAGACCCTGCGCTACTTCAAGCGCAAGGTGGAAACCACCGGCGTCGACCTGCGCCTGAATACCCGCGTCAGCGTCGACGACCTGGTCAAGGGCGGCTTCGACGAGATCATCCTGGCCACCGGCATCGTGCCTCGCACCCCGGCCATCCCGGGCATCGAGAATGCCAAGGTGATCAGCTACCTGGATGCAATCCTCGAACGCAAGCCGGTGGGCAAGACCGCCGCGGTGATCGGCGCCGGCGGCATCGGCTTCGACGTCTCCGAATACATCACCCATGCCGGCGAATCCACCAGCCTGGACCGCCACGCTTTCTGGCAGGAATGGGGTATCGACGAGAAGCTGGAGGCCCGTGGCGGCATCGCCGGTATCCAGGCGCACCCGCATGCGGCGGCGCGCCAGGTGTTCCTGCTGCAGCGCAAGAAGTCCAAGGTCGGTGACGGCCTGGGCAAGACCACCGGCTGGATCCACCGCACCGGGCTGAAGAACAAGCAGGTGCAGATGCTCAACAGCGTCGAGTACCTCAAGGTCGACAACGACGGCCTGCACATCAGCATCGCCGGCGGCGAGCCGCAGGTGCTGCCGGTGGACACCGTGGTTGTCTGCGCCGGCCAGGAGCCGCTGCGCGAGCTGCATGACGGCCTGGTCGCTGCCGGCCAGAGCGTGCACCTGATCGGCGGCGCCGACGTGGCTGCCGAGCTGGACGCCAAGCGCGCCATCAACCAGGGCTCGCGCCTCGCTGCCGAGATCTGAAGCGCCTGAGACCTGAGCCGGCTGAGATTCAGGTCTCAAAACCGGGCCCGGAAAAGTTCCCTTCCGGGCCCGGATATCCTTCCGAAAATCCAACCGCGTCACAGAATTATCCAACCGGTTAACCGCCCGGCCAGACCGCCGGGGCCGGTGCCAACCGAGTCACATTGCCTGCGACATTAATTCCCCTAGACTTGCTCGGATGTCGGGATTTTCCCGCTGTCTGGGTGCTGCATTTCTGACAGACCCTTTTCCAGACTTCCTCCCGCACCAGCCCAGAGGTCAATCGATGAGCATGCAGAAGAAGCCTCAAATGGTGGAAGCCGTGGTCTTCTTCAATGACCGTGGCGTCTGCAGGGAAATGCTCTACCCCGAATTCGAGGCGCTGCTCGACAACGTCGTGCAGATGCCGGAGTACGCCGATCAGCAGATGCAGCTCGCCTATGTGCTGATCAACCCGCGCCTGCTGGTCAAGGCGGTGGTGTTCTTCTATCTGGACTTCGACGAGAAGGGCGAGGCGGACCGCGGCTGGAACCTGCCGCTGCGCAATCTCGCCGACCGTGCAGGCCGCGGCCCCGACATGGGGGCCGGTCCCATTCGCCTGGCCTGTCGCAGCCAGTGCCCGGTCTCCTGGCATCAGATGCATCTGTGGGACCCGACCCTGGACGCCAGCCAGAACCATCTGGTGCAATTGCGGGAATCGATCAAGCGCAACAACCTTGGCGTGCTGGTGGAGGAAGAACCGGCCGCCGTGGAGCTGGCGCGTCTACAGATGGCCGACGAGCACCAGTGGTATGCACCCGCCGAAGAGTCCCGCGAGGAGGTCGAGAAGCTGGCCCGCGCGATGCTCGAGGAGCACCAGCAGAAGACCGCTGAGCTGCTCGGCCAGCATGAGGCCCGTCTTTCGCAGGTCAGCCAGCAGCACGAGCAGGAGCTCAGCCGCCTGAAGCTCGGTGCGCAGGAGCAGGTCAAGGTGCTGCAAGCTGAACTTGCCTCCCTGCGCGAAGGGCTCAAGCGCGAGGAAGAGATCAATGCCGGCCTGCGCCGCGAACTGGATGGCCAGGCCAACGGGTTCCAGCGCGGCCGCGAGGAACTGACCGCGCAACTGCGCCATATCGAACAGAGCGGCCGCGACGAGCTGGAGCAACTGCGCCAGCAGATCGAGGAAGAGTCCCGCACCCGCATGGCCAGCCTGGAGGCTCGCTACAAGGAGCAGATTTCCGTCCGCGATGTCGAGCTGGGCTACCGCAACGAGCTGGACCAGCAGCTACAGCAGGAGAATCAGCAACTGCGCCGGGAAGCCGACCAGCTGCGCGAGGAAACCGCCCAGCTGCGCCAGGTTGCCACGCAGCTGCAGCAGGGCGCCGAAAGTCTGCGCCTGGAGCTCGACGCACTGTCGGCCAGGGCGGCAGACGGCTCGGCGCTGGAGCGTCTGGCCGGCTTGGGGGTGATCTTCGTGGTGTACCATCCCGGCGCCGGTCATCTGACCCTGTCGCTTCAGGATGTCGCCCGTTACCAGGAAAACCCCATGGCTTACGCCGCTGCCAAGTGCTTCGTCGCCGAAGACCAGTACCGCAGCTGGCTTGCCCATTACCAGCAACCCGCCTGCGAAGGACGGCTGTCCAACGGCGAGCGCTGCGCCATGCCCATCGACCGCGTGGAAACCCCCGGCCGCTTTGTCGAAGGCGACAGCAACTGCTGTTCCCGGCACAAGACCGCCGGCCGCCTGCGCAGCGTCACCACCGGCTGAGCAGGGCGCCTTGCTGTTTCCCGACTGGCGCCCGGAAGCACCACTGCAACGCATTCATCTGGGATGGCTGGATCGCGCCGGCGTCGAGCTGGCGTTGTTGCGCCTGGATCGGGTGGATACCCTCGTCTCCGGCAACAAATGGTTCAAGCTCGCGCCATACCTGAAGCAGGCCGCCGACCTGGGGCTGAGTGGCGTGATGACGTTGGGCGGCGCCCATTCCAATCATCTCCACGCGGTCGCGGCGGCCGGTGCACGATTCGGTTTCCAAACCGTGGGATTGCTGCGCGGGGAAGAGCAGGACAACCCGACAGTGGCCGACCTGCGCCAGCTCGGCATGCAGCTCCACTGGCTCGGCTACGGCGGTTATCGCCGGCGCCACGCAGCTGATTTCTGGATGCCCTGGCGCGAGCGCTACCCCCAGTTGCTCGCGGTAGGCGAGGGCGGCGGCGGGCTCCCCGGCGCACAGGGCTGCTCACCCCTGGTCGGAGTTATTCGCCAGCAGCTCGGCGACCTGGGCTGGAAGGACTATCAGCAGCTCTGGGTTGCCTGCGGTACCGGTACGACCCTGGCCGGCCTTGTGCTCGGCGAGCAGGGCGCGCATTGCGTGGTCGGTGCCCTGGCGGTGCCGCCGGGGCATGGCGTCGAAACGCAGGTGCCTGAGCTGTTGAGAGCGGGCGGTGTGCCCGATGCCGGTTACCGTCTGGTCGACGCCAGCCGCGGTGGTTTTGCGCGGATCGACGCGACGCTGGCGCGCTTCATTCTGGCGACCGAGGCCGAGTGCGGCGTACCGCTGGAACCGCTGTACACCGGCAAGCTGCTGCTGGCGCTGCACGATGAGATTGCAGCGGGGCGCATTGACCGTGGTGCTCGTATCGTCGCCGTCCACAGTGGTGGCTTGCAGGGGCGCCGAGCGCTGGACGATAAGCTGACGGCGCTGGCCACTCAGCGCGAATAACCGCTGTGCACCCGCGGCCAGCGGTCGCCCACCAGGAACAGACGCTCCTGCTCCCGCCAGCGCCCTTCGCGGAACTCCAAGCGCACCAGCATTTGCGGGAAGCCGTCTTCCGGCAACTCCTCCAGCCAGGCGGCGAAGCGCTCGGCGCTCCAGCATTCGTCCTCGGCGGCCGGGGAGAGCCAGCCCTTGCGCGACAACGCCTGCCAACCCTGCGGGTGCTGTGCCTGGTAGGCCGGCCAGGCGCGTCGGTGCAGCCAGCGACCACGCCGGTGGTTGTCACTGGCGCCGACAGGCGGCGGGCAGGGCGTGGGCCAGGAGTAGAACAGGTAGCCGCCCAGCCAGAGGCCGGGGGATGGCATGGCGTCGCTGTGCTCGCGGACCACGGCCAGCCCTTGCGCGGTGGCCGAGAGCGGCAGTTGGTGCTGGTAGAAGTGCTCGATCTTGCGCAGCAGATGGTCCTCGGCCCCCGGCCCGAGCCAGGAATCGGGGCCGTCGTCGCTGGGGCCGAGGTAGAGCTTGATGGCCAGCTCCAGGTGATGCAGCCCGGCGTCGTCTTCCACCAGCAGGTCGAGCTCGCCCAGGGTCTGGCCGTTGTCGCGCACCGGCAGGTTGGCGGCGAGCAGGCGCAGATCCGGCGCACGCTCCAGGGCGAACTGCCAGAGGCGTTCGTAGTAGCGTCCCAGACGCTGGTGCGGCGCGGCTTCGAGTTGGGCCAGCAGCTCGCCCGGCGAGTGTTCCTGGCTGCGCAGCCAGTCGGCCAGCAGCCGGGGCTGCGCGTGCCAGCGACTGGCGCTGAGCGGATGGCGCAGGGCGGGGCTGCCAGGTTGCAGCAGGGGCGGGGAGAGCAGCGTCCAGGCGAGGTCGCGGACCTGCGGCTGGCGCAGGTCGATCAGCAGCTCGTCGAGCAGGGCGGTGAAGTCGGTCATGCCCCAAGCCTAGCCGCTATGCCCGCGCTGCGGTTTGCCGCTGCCTGAGCCTTTCGCCCATAATTCCGAGATTCGAGTACCCGCAACGCCGTCCGGAGTCCCATGGAACCCTTTCGCAATATCGGCATCATCGGCCGCCTGGGCAGCACCCAGGTCCTGGAAACCATCCGTCGGCTGAAGAAGTTCCTCACCGAGCGACACCTGCATGTGATCCTCGAGGACACCATCGCCGAGGTCCTGCCCGGCCACGGCCTGCAGACCTGCTCGCGGAAGATCATGGGCGAGATCTGCGACCTGGTGATCGTGGTCGGCGGCGACGGCAGCATGCTCGGCGCCGCGCGCGCCCTGGCACGGCACAAGGTGCCGGTGCTGGGAATCAACCGCGGGAGCCTGGGCTTCCTCACGGATATCCGCCCCGACGAGCTGGAGACCAAGGTCGCCGAAGTGCTCGGCGGCCAGTACATAGTCGAGAGCCGCTTCCTGCTCGATGCGCTGGTGCGCCGACATGGCGAGTCCATCGGCCAGGGCGATGCGCTGAACGACGTGGTGCTGCACCCCGGCAAGTCCACGCGGATGATCGAGTTCGAGCTGTACATCGATGGCCAGTTCGTCTGCAGCCAGAAGGCCGACGGCCTGATCGTCGCCACGCCGACCGGCTCCACCGCCTACGCGTTGTCCGCCGGCGGGCCGATCATGCATCCCAAGCTGGATGCCATCGTGGTCGTGCCGATGTACCCGCACATGCTCTCCAGCCGGCCCATCGTGGTGGACGGCAACAGCGAGCTGAAGATCGTCGTCTCGCCGAACATGCAGATCTACCCGCAGGTTTCCTGTGATGGGCAGAACCACTTCACCTGCGCGCCGGGCGACACCGTCACGGTGAGCAAGAAGCCGCAGAAGCTGCGCCTGATCCATCCCATCGACCACAACTACTACGAGGTCTGCCGGACCAAGCTGGGCTGGGGCAGCCGTCTGGGGAGCAGCGAGTGATGGAACTCGACCCGGCACGCGGCTACGACCTGATCGGCGATATCCACGGCTGCGCGCATACCCTCGATCACCTGCTGGAGCGCCTCGGCTATCGCGCGCAGGGCGGTGTCTGGCGACATGCACGGCGGCAGGCGCTGTTCCTCGGCGACATCATCGACCGTGGCCCGCGCATCCGCGAGGCCCTGCACCGGGTGCACGACATGGTCGCCGCTGGCGAGGCGCTGTGCATCATGGGCAATCACGAGTTCAATGCCCTGGGCTGGTCGACCCCCGCCGCGCCCGGCAGCGGTCGGCAGTACGTGCGCGAACACACGCCGCGCCATGCCCGGCTGATCAAGGAAACCCTGGAACAGTTCGAAGGCCACCCGGCGGACTGGCGCGACTTCCTCGGCTGGTTCCAGGAGATGCCGCTGTTCCTCGATGCCGGGCGCTTCCGCATGGTCCACGCCTGCTGGGATCACGACGTGATCGATACGCTGCGCCAGCAGTTCCCCAGCGGGCGCATCGACGAGGCCTTCCTCAAGGCCAGTGCCGAGCCCGGCAGCTTTGCCCAGCAAGCCTGTGACCGCCTGCTGCGCGGCACCGACATGCGCCTGCCCAACGGCATGACCCTGACCGGCAGCGACGGCTTCACCCGCTCGGCCTTCCGTACCAAGTTCTGGGAAGAGGACCGTGCGCCGGAGACCTACGGCGATATCGTGTTCCAGCCCGACGCGCTGCCCGACGAAGTGGCCAGCGAACGCCTCAGCGAGGAGCAGAAGTCGCGCCTGCTGACCTACGGCGCCGACGAGCCGCTGCTGTTCGTCGGCCACTACTGGCGGCGCGGCACGCCGGCGCCGATCCGCCCGAACCTCGCGTGCCTGGACTACAGCGCGGTGATGTACGGCAAGCTCGCGGCCTACCGGCTGGACGAGGAAACGCGGCTGGACCGCAACAAGTTCGTGTGGGTGGACGTCAAGCGTCCGGAGGGCGATGAGTGAGTGCCATTGAAGCGATGCGGTTGCCGGCGGCAGTCGATCTGGGGGAGTTCGTTGGCCTGCTGCGCCGACTGAACGTGCCGTTCCGGGTCAGCGAGGAGGCCGGTGAACAGGTGCTCTGGGTGCCCAATTCGCAGCTGGCCGAGCAGGTTCGCAGCCTCTACCAGCGCTACCCGCAGGGCGACCCGGAGTTCACCGTGCAGGCCGAACCCCAGCGCCGTGGGCCGGGGTTCGTGCAGCAACTGAAGATGAGCCGGATGACGGCGGCGGTGTTGCTGGTGACCTTCGTGGTTGCGGCCGTCACCCTGCTGGGTACCTCGCCGGAGACGCTGCGCTGGTTCACCTTCCAGAACTTCCAGCTGGTCGGCGAGGATCGCGCGCTGTTCTATCCGCTGTCCGACTCGCTGGCGCAGGGGCAGTGGTGGCGCCTGTTCACGCCCATGCTGATCCACTTCGGCTGGCTGCACCTGGCGATGAACGCCATGTGGTACTGGGAGCTGGGGCGGCGCATCGAGTACCGCCAGGGGCCGTGGCTGTTGCTGGGGCTGAGTCTGGGCTTTGGCCTGATCTCCAACGTCGTGCAGTACGGCGTCAGTGGCCCGAGCCTGTTCGGCGGGCTGTCCGGCGTGCTCTACGGATTGCTCGGACACTGCTGGATCTTCCAGCGCATGGCGCCGACGCCGGCCTACAACCTGCCCAAGGGTGTGGTGGCGATGATGCTGATCTGGCTGCTGGTGTGTCTCTCGGGCGTGATCGACCTGCTCGGCTTCGGTTCCATCGCCAACGGCGCCCACGTCGGCGGCCTGGTGGCGGGTTGCCTGGGCGGCCTGGTTGGTGGGTTGCTGGCGCGGCGACACGCGCCCGCGCCGTAGGATGGCGTGGAGCGTAGCGATACCCATCGATCAGTGCACCGACAGCATGGGTATCGCTTAGGCTCATCCTACGAACAGCTATCGCCCTAATTGACCAGCGTTCGTGCGCCCGGGCGCTCGGCCCGGTAGAATGCCCGCTTCGTTTTCCCCTGCAGGAGCCGGCCCATGTCGTCCTTCGCCGAAATGATCCAGAACATCACCCCCGAAATCTACGAGAGCCTCAAGCTGGCCGTGGAAATCGGCAAGTGGCCGGACGGCCGCAAACTGTCCCAGGAGCAGAAGGAGCTGTCGCTGCAGGCCATGATCGCCTGGGAGATGGACAACCTGCCCGAGGACCAGCGCACCGGCTACATGGGCCCGCAGGAATGCGCCTCCCACGCTGAGCCGATCCCGAATATGATCTTCTCCTCCAACTCCCTGCACTGATGCAAGAGATTGGACGCGGCGCCCTGGACAAGATGTCGGCGCGCCTGGAAAGCCCCGTGCAGTACGCCTTCCGCCTCGGCGAGGCGCAGGTCCCGGTCAACCCGCTGATCGGCAAGACGGTGCGCCTGGAGTACCTGGGCGAAATCTTCTGCAGCCACTGCGGCCGCAAGACCAAGAAAAGCTTCGCCCAGGGCTACTGCTACCCGTGCTTCACCAAGTTGGCGCAATGCGACAGCTGCATCATGAGCCCGGAGAAGTGCCACTTCGAGGACGGCTCCTGCCGTGATCCGGAGTGGGGCGAGCGTTTCTGCATGACCGACCACGTGGTCTACCTGGCCAACTCCTCGGGCGTGAAGGTGGGCATCACCCGCGCCACCCAGGTGCCGACCCGCTGGATCGACCAGGGCGCGCGCCAGGCATTGCCGATCATGCGTGTAGCCACCCGCCAGCAGTCCGGCTTCGTCGAGGATCTGCTGCGCAGCCAGGTCACCGACCGCACCAACTGGCGCGCGCTGCTCAAGGGCGAGGCGGAACCACTGGACCTGGTGGCGATTCGCGAGCAGATATTCGACGCCTGTGCCGAGGGTATCGTCGGGCTGCAGCAGCGCTTCGGCCTGCAGGCGATCCAGCCGGTGATCGACATGGAGCCCATCGAGATCCGCTATCCGGTGGAGGCCTACCTGGCCAAGATCACCAGCTTCGATCTGGACAAGACGCCGGTGGTCGAGGGTACCCTGCAGGGTATCAAGGGCCAGTACCTGATCTTCGATACCGGCGTGATCAACGTGCGCAAGTTCACCGCGTACCAGCTGGCCATCAGCGCCTGATCGCACCGCATTGAATTTCCGGCTCGTGGCACGCATCTAGGGATAGATTCGCGCACGACTCGCCCGCTTCGCTCTAGCTCGCTAGAGTCAGTACCAGATTCCTCCGGCCGGCCCACCGCGCCGGCCGCCTGCCAAGGGGCCAAAAGCCATGCGTACCGAGCAACCGAAAGTCATCTACCTCAAGGATTATCAGGCGCCTGAGTACCTGATCGACGAGACCAACCTGACCTTCGAGCTGTATGAGGACCACACCCTGGTCCACGCTCAGCTGGTGATGCGCCGCAACCCGGATCGTGCGGCCGGCGCTCCGGGCGACGACCTGCCGCCCCTGGTGCTCGACGGCCAGCAACTGGAGCTGCTGTCGGTGGCGCTGGATGACCAGGCCCTTGAGGCCGGCCAGTACCAGCTCGACGAGAACCACCTGACCCTGCAGCCGACGGCGGCGACCTTCACCGTCGACAGCACCGTACGCATCCACCCGGAAAGCAACACCGCGCTGGAAGGCCTGTACAAGTCCGGCAAGATGTTCTGCACCCAGTGCGAGGCCGAAGGCTTCCGCAAGATCACCTACTACCTCGACCGCCCGGACGTGATGAGCAGCTTCACCACCACACTGTCGGCCGAGCAGCACCAGTACCCGGTGCTCCTCTCCAACGGCAACCCGGTCGCCAGCGGCTCGGAAGAGGGCGGCCGCCACTGGGCGACCTGGCAGGACCCGTTCAAGAAGCCGGCCTACCTGTTCGCCCTGGTCGCCGGTGACCTCTGGTGCGTGGAAGACCAGTTCACCACCATGAGCGAGCGCGAAGTCACCCTGCGCATCTATGTCGAGCCGGAGAACATCGACAAGTGCCAGCACGCCATGGACAGCCTGAAGAACTCCATGCGCTGGGACGAGAAGGTCTACGGCCGCGAGTACGACCTGGACATCTTCATGATCGTCGCGGTCAACGACTTCAACATGGGCGCCATGGAGAACAAGGGCCTTAACATCTTCAACTCCAGCTGCGTGCTGGCCAAGGCCGAGACCGCCACCGACGCTGCGCACCAGCGCGTCGAAGGCGTGGTTGCCCACGAGTACTTCCACAACTGGTCGGGCAACCGCGTGACCTGCCGCGACTGGTTCCAGCTGTCGCTCAAGGAAGGCTTCACCGTGTTCCGCGACAGCGAGTTCTCCGCTGACATGAACTCGCGCACCGTCAAGCGCGTCGAGGACGTGGCCTTCCTCCGTACCAACCAGTTCGCCGAGGACGCCGGCCCGATGGCGCACCCGGTGCGCCCGGATTCCTTCATCGAGATTTCCAACTTCTACACCCTGACCGTCTACGAGAAGGGTTCGGAAGTGGTGCGCATGATCCACACCCTGCTGGGCGCCGATGGCTTCCGCAAGGGCACCGACCTGTACTTCGAGCGCCACGACGGCCAGGCCGTGACCTGCGACGATTTCGTCAAGGCGATGGAAGACGCCAACGGCGTCGACCTGACCCAGTTCAAGCGCTGGTACAGCCAGTCCGGTACTCCGCGCCTGGCGGTGGAGGAGAGCTATGATGCCGCCGCGCAGAGCTACACCCTGACCTTCCGCCAGAGCTGCCCGGCGACGCCGGGGCAGAGCGAGAAGCTGCCCTTCGTCATCCCGGTGCAGATGGGCCTGATCGACAAGCTGGGCAACGCCCTGTCGCTGCGCCTCAAGGGCGAAGAGCACGCCCATGGCAGCGACCGTGTGCTGCAGGTCACCGAGGCGGAGCAGTCCTTCACCTTCGTCGGCCTCGCCGAGAAGCCGCTGCCGTCGCTGCTGCGTGGTTTCTCCGCGCCGGTGAAGCTGAGCTTCCCCTACGACCGCGACCAGCTGATGTTCCTCATGCAGTTTGATGAGGACGGCTTCAATCGCTGGGAAGCCGGCCAGCAGCTGTCCGTGCAGGTCCTGCAGGAATTGATCGGCCAGCACCAGCGTGGCGAGAAGCTGGTGCTCGACCAGCGTCTGATCACCGCCTTCCGCACCTTGCTGCTGGACACCGGCCTGGACCAGGCCATGGTCGCCGAGATGCTTTCGCTGCCCAGCGAGGCCTATCTCACCGAGATCAGCGAAGTGGCTGATGTCGAGGCGATCCATGCGGCCCGTGAGTTCGCGCGCCAGCAGATCGGCGCGGCGCTGCACGAACAGCTGTGGGAGCGTTACCAGGCCAACCGCACGCAATCCCGCGAGACCGCCTACGTTGCCGAGGCCTCGCACATTGCCCGCCGCAGCCTGCAGAACATCGCGCTGTCCTACCTCATTCAGAGCGCCAAGCCCGAAGTGCTCGCCGCCTGCCAGGAGCAGTACAAGGATTGCGACAACATGACCGAGCGCCTGACCGCGCTCGCGGTGCTGGTCAACTCTTCCTTCGACAAGGAGAAGGCCGAGGCGCTGGCGATGTTCGCCGACTACTTCAAGGATGACCCGCTGGTGATGGATCAGTGGTTCAGCGTCCAGGCCGGCTCCACCCTGCCGGGCGGGCTGGAGCGCGTACAGGCGCTGATGAGCCATCCGGCGTTCACCCTGAAGAACCCGAACAAGATCCGCGCGCTGATCGGCGCCTTCGCCAACCAGAACGCGATCAACTTCCACCGCGCGGATGGCGCCGGCTACCGCTTCCTCGCGGACCAGATCATCACCCTCAACGCACTCAACCCGCAGATCGCCTCGCGCCTGCTCACGCCGCTGACCCGCTGGCGCAAGTACGCGCCCGCGCGCCAGGCGCTGATGAAGGCCGAGCTGGAGCGCATCCTGGCGTCGGGCGAGCTGTCCAGCGATGTATACGAAGTGGTGAGCAAGAGCCTCGCTTAGCACACCCGCCGCGTCCCGTCCCGGGGGCGCAAGCAACTTTCAAAAAGGTGTTACCAGCTCTTGTTGGTAACACCTTTTTGTTACCTATCGAAATTAATCGATGTCTCGCTTATCGCTGCTCGCTATTGAGCGAAAAAGCCCGATGTGTCTGCGTCGAGCCTCGAGGGGCCGATTGCGCCATTTGCAGTGGTGAATGGCGCAATCGGCCACTTGATTTGATCAGTGAACGACCAGTCACAAAAAGTAGCGCACATATTCTTTATTTTTTGTAAGCAGAATCAGACGCATCTGAATTCTGGCATCGGGGTTGCACCGGCGGACGCTGCTTAGCCTTTACCCGTCCATTGGGACGGGAGGCGTGTCGAGCACCTTGGGGGAGTTTCCTTCAGATCGACGACAACAAGGCCGTGGAGTAACGGCTGACAAGGCGTACCGCGCACTGGCGGCGCCGCTAAAGAATGATCAGTCCATGGAGTGAGTCCTAATGGAAATCCCAGTTCGCAAGCCTGTCTTGCGTTATGCGCCTGCTCGTGCCGGTTTCGCCCTGGCCGGCATCCTGCCCCTGCTGATGTCTGCCCAGGCAACGGCGGTCGAGTTCAGCTTCCTCGATAACGAAGTCACCGGCTCGCTGGACAGCACCGTGTCCTACGGCGCCCTGTGGCGCGTGCAAGGCCAGGACAAGACCAACAACGACATCAACGGCAACGACGGCAATCGCAACTTCGACACTGGCCTGGTTTCCGAGGTGTACAAGATCACTTCCGACCTGGAAGCGACCTACAAGAACTACGGCCTGTTCGTGCGTGGCTCGGCTTTCTATGACACCCAGATCATGGACAAGCGCAACGACTACTACGACAACAACCACCCGGCGCAGCCGAGCCAGACCTATCCGAACAGCGACCGCTTCACCAGCGAGACCCGCGACGCCGCCGGCAACCGCGCCGAGATCCTCGATGCCTATGTCTATGGCAACTGGGACGTGGCCGATCACCCGCTGACCGCGCGCCTGGGTCGTCAGGTATTCAACTGGGGCGAAGGCATCTTCTACCGCGGTGGCGTGAACACCACCAACCCGGTGGACGCCGCCAAGTTCCGCCTGCCGGGCTCGGAGCTGAAGGAAGTGCTGATGCCGGTGGAGGCCGCGAGCTTCAACATCGGCCTGACCGACAACCTGTCGATGGACGCTTTCTACCAGTGGAACTGGAAAGAGACCCGCATCGACCCGGTCGGCACCTTCTTCTCCGAGACCGACCTGTTCGCCGATGGCGGCAACACTGCCTACACCACCGTGGGCGCGCTCTCCAATCCGCTGTTCCAGAGCCTCTACCCGCAGCTTTCCGCAGCCCATGTGGGCGGCCTGCAGGGTACTCAGTACCTGGACTCCAACGGTGTGTTCAAGGTCGCCAATGTCGGCAAGGACATCAACGCCAAGAACGATGGTCAGTTCGGTGTGGCCTTCCACTACGTGGCTGAAGAACTGAACTCCACCGAGTTCGGCTTCTACTTCGTAAACTATCACTCCAAAGAGCCGACCATCTACGCCGACCTGAACAGCGACTACGCTGGCGTGGATCTCGACCAGCTCGCCGGCGTTGGCGGTTTCACCTCCTACGACCAGTTGGTAAGCGCCGCAGGCAGCGGCAATGCCATGGCCGGCCAGGTGCTGAGCCTGGTGAATGGCGCGACCTCCGTGGACGTCGCCAACCAGGTCAACGCCCGCCGTGAATATGTGGAAAACATCCGCATGTACGGCTTCAGCTTCAACACCACCGTGGGCGACGCCTCGGTGTTCGGTGAGCTGGCCTACCGCCCGAACCTGCCGATCGGCATCGCCACCACCAACGACCTGCTCGGCGACCTGCTGGTTCAGGCCCCGGCGCTGGCCAGCGGCAAGACCGTGAACATCGGTGGCGGTGACGTCTCGATTCGCGACCAGATCCACAACTACGAGCGCGTCGAAGCCTTCAACACCTCGCTGGGCACCATCTACAACTTCGGCCCGTCGCTGTCCTTCGACTCGCTGATGGGCGTGGCGGAACTGGCCTCCGAACACCTGCGCGGCAGTGACCTGCAGTACACCGCGTACGACGGCAGCACCCGCTACTACTCCGGCCGTGGCAACGGCGCCTACATCTCCGGCTATGACCGCGACGATCAGGTGAACAAGAACGCCTACGGCTACACCCTGCTGCTGTCGGGTACCTGGAACGACGTCTTCGCCGGCGTGAACATCTCGCCCTACGCCGTCTACAAGGACGACTTCGAAGGCAACTCCTACCAGACCGGCAACTTCATCGAAGGCCGCAAGGCCTACACCCTGGGCGTCAAGGCTACCTACCTGAACGCCCTGGAAGCCGAACTGCAGTACACCGAGTTCTACGGCGCCGGGCAGAACAACGCCAGCCGCGACCGCGACAACGTCGGCTTCAACGTCAAGTACTCCTTCTAACGACAAGCTCGCGTCGGCCCACACGGGCCGGCGCGTGAACTTCACGGAGAATCACCATGCGCAACATGCGTACCCTGGTCGGCGCCGCAGTGGCCCTGGCCCTGTCCGCCGGCAGCGCCCTGGCGGCGGTTTCCCCGCAGGACGCGGCCAAGCTGCAGTCGAGCCTGACCCCGCTGGGCGCGGAAAAGGCCGGCAACGCCGCCGGCACCATCCCGGCCTGGACCGGTGGCATCACCCAGGCACCGGCCGGCTACAAGCCGGGCCAGCACCATATCGACCCGTTCGCCGCCGACAAGCCGCTGTATACCATCACCAAGGCGAACCTGAACCAGTACAAGGCCAACCTGACTCCGGGCACCCTGGCGCTGTTCGCCACCTACCCGGACACCTTCCAGATGCCGGTGTACCCGAGCCGCCGCAGCGGTTCGGCGCCGCAGTGGGTGTACGACAACACCCTGAAGAATGCCACCAGCGCCAAGCTGGCCGAAGGCGGCAACGGCTTCGTCGATGCCTTCGGCGGCATCCCGTTCCCGATCCCGCAGAACGGCGTGGAAGCGGTGTGGAACCACATCGCCCGCTACCGCGGCACCTACGTCGTGCGTCGCGCCTCCGAAGTGGCTGTGCAGCGTAACGGCGACTACTCGCTGGTGACCTCGCAGCAGGAAGCGCTGTTCAAGTACTACATCCAGGGCAAGAGCTTCGCCGACCTGAACAACCTGCTGTTCTACTACCTGTCGTTCACCAAGAGCCCGGCTCGCCTGGCCGGTGGTGCCGCACTGGTCCACGAGACCCTCGACCAGGTGAAGGAGCCGCGCCAGGCCTGGGGCTACAACGCCGGCCAGCGCCGCGTGCGCCGTGCGCCGAACCTGGCCTACGACACCCCGATCGCCGCCGCCGACGGCCTGCGTACCGCCGACGACACCGACATGTTCAACGGCTCGCCGGACCGCTACGACTGGAAGCTGATCGGCAAGAAGGAAATGTACATCCCGTACAACAACTACAAGGTTTCCAGCCCTGAGGTTAAGTACAAGGATCTGCTGACCCCCAACCACCTGAACCCGAAATACACCCGCTACGAACTGCACCGCGTGTGGATCGTGGAAGGCACCCTGAAGCCGGGCGCACGCCACATCTATTCCAAGCGCGTACTGTTCCTCGACGAGGACAGCTGGGGCGCCGCCGAAGTCGACCAGTACGACGGTCGCGGCGAACTGTGGCGCGTATCGCTGGCGTACCTGAAGAACTACTACGAGCTGCCCACCACCTGGACCGCTCTGGATACCTTCCACGACCTGCAGGCCCGTCGCTACCACGTACAGAACCTGGACAACGAAGAGCCGACCACCATCGACTTCAGCCAGGCCGTACCGGACGACTCCTACTTCAGCCCGTCCGCACTGCGTCGCCGCGGCACCCGCTGAGTTCGCTTCGTGCGTGAAAGAGCCCGCCCCATGGCGGGCTTTTTTATACCTGCGCGAAAGCGTGAGGGCGTGAAAGTGTTACCGCTCCACCCGCGGGAAGCCGCCACCCGCGCGCCTTTCGGGCGAGATGGCAAAATGCACTCATCCTTTCGAGTGAGGCGCCCGGGGCTTAACAAAAGATAACGTGCCGTTAATTGTCAGCCCCGGAAAAGGCTGGCTATATAGCTCCAAACTACATACCGCCTGCATAAGAAAAAGAGGTAAAGGCATATGCGTGAGCCCCTGTGGCGCACTTCGAGCGAGCAGCCCGTATCGGGAGTGCGAAGCTCCTTCCCGATGTCGCGCAAGTCGATTTCCCTGCTCGGCGCGTTTTCCTTCCTGATGATGTCCCTGGCTCCGCTGCATGCCGTCGCCGCAACGGACGCCGCCAGCGATGCCAACTCGATCATTTCCGCCAAGGCCTCCAGCAGCCTGCTGCTGAGCATCGCCCATGCCGGCAAGCGGCTGGTCGCGGTGGGAGACCACGGGCACATCCTCTATTCCGACGACGCAGGCAAGAGCTGGACCCAGGCCACCGTGCCGACCCGCCAGCTGCTGACCTCGGTGTTCTTCGTCAACGACAAGAAGGGCTGGGCCGTCGGTCACGACGCCCAGGTCCTGGCCACTACCGATGGCGGCACCACCTGGGTGCGCCAGTTCGAGGACCTCAAGCGCGAAGCGCCGCTGCTGGACATCTGGTTCCAGGACGAGAACCACGGTGTGGCCGTGGGCGCCTATGGCGCGCTGCTGGAAACCACCGATGGCGGCAAGAGCTGGGAAGACGTCAGCGATCGCCTGGACAACGAAGACCAGTACCACCTCAACGCCATCACGGCGGTGAAGGATTCCGGCCTGTTCGTGGTCGGCGAGGCGGGCAGCATGTTCCGCTCCAAGGACTGGGGCCAGACCTGGGAAAAACTCCAGGGCCCCTACGAGGGCTCGCTGTTCGGCGCCACCGGCACCACCCAGGCCGGCACCGTCCTGGCCTACGGCCTGCGCGGCCACCTGTTCCGCTCGACCGATTTCGGCAGCACCTGGCAGCAGGTCAGCCTGCCCACCGCCAATGGCGGAGCGCTGGAGTTCGGCCTCTCCGAAGGCAGCCTGCTGGATGACGGCACCATCGTCGTCGTCGGCCACGGCGGCAGCGTGCTGGAAAGCAAGGACGACGGCGTCAGCTTCAGCGTCGTCAACCGTCCGGACCGCCTCTCCCTCGCGGGCGTGAGCGCGGCCGGCGATGGCAACCTGGTGCTGGTCGGCCAGGGCGGTATCCACCTGGCTTCGGCGACCGGTGCCGAGCTGACAGAACAACAATAAGCCAGGGAGCCGCAATGAACGCTCTGAACAAGCACGAACAGGACAAGGCGACTTTCCTGGAACGCATCATCTTCACCCACCGGCCGTTCGTGATCATCGCGTGCCTGCTGGTGACCGTCTTCCTCGCCTGGTCGGCCACGCAAGTGCGCCCGTCCACCAGTTTCGAGAAGATGATCCCGCTGCAGCACCCGTTCATCCAGAACATGCTGGAGCACCGCAACGACCTGGCCAACCTCGGCAACACCGTGCGCATCTCGGTGGAAGCGGTGAACGGCGACATCTTCACCAAGGAATACATGGAGACGCTGCGGCAGATCCATGACGAGGTCTTCTACATTCCCGGCGTCGACCGCTCCGGCATGAAGTCGCTGTGGAGCCCGAGCGTACGCTGGACCGAAGTGACCGAGGAGGGCTTCGCCGGTGGCGAGGTTATCCCGCAGACCTACGACGGTTCCGCCAAGGCCCTGGACCTGCTGCGCAACAACGTGCTCAAGTCCGGCCAGATCGGCCGCCTGGTGGCCAACAACTTCAAGTCGAGCATCGTCGACGTGCCGCTGCTGGAGGTCTACCCGGACCCGAAAGACCAGGGCAAGCTGATGAAGCTGGACTACCGCCAGTTCTCCCATGAGCTGGAAGAGAAGATCCGCGACAAGTACCAGCTGCAGAACCCCAACGTGAAGATCCACATCACCGGCTTCGCCAAGAAGGTCGGTGACCTGATCGACGGCCTGCTGATGGTGGTCGGCTTCTTCGGCATCTGCTTCGTCATCACCCTGGTGCTGCTGCTGTGGTTCACCAAGTGCGTGCGCTCCACCATTGCCGTGCTGTCCACCACCCTGGTGGCGGTGATCTGGCAACTGGGCCTGCTGCACATCATCGGCTTCGGACTGGACCCGTACTCGATGCTGGTGCCGTTCCTGATCTTCGCCATCGGTATTTCCCACGGCGTGCAGAAGATCAACGGTATCGCCCTGCAGTCCAGTGATGCGGAAACCCCGCTGCTGGCCGCCCGCCGCACCTTCCGCCAGCTGTTCCTGCCGGGCATGATCGCCATTCTCGCGGACGCCGTCGGCTTCATCACCCTGCTGGTGATCGACATCGGCGTGATCCGCGAACTGGCCATCGGCGCGTCCATCGGCGTGGCGGTGATCGTGTTCACCAACCTGATCCTGCTGCCGGTCGCCATTTCCTACATCGGCATCAGCAAGAAGGCGGTGCAGCGCAGCAAGGAAGACGCCGTGCGCGACCATCCCTTCTGGCGCGCGCTGTCCAACTTCGCCAGCCCGTCCGTGGCGCCGATCTCCGTGGTCATCGCCCTGGCGATGTTCGCCGGCGGCATGTGGCAGGGCCATCACCTGAAGATCGGTGACCTCGACCAGGGCGCGCCGGAACTGCGTCCGGACTCGCGCTACAACCTGGACAACGACTTCATCATCCGCAACTACTCGACCAGCTCCGACGTGCTGGTGGTGATGGTGGCGTCCGAGGCCGAAGGCTGCTCCACCCACAAGACCCTGTCCGCCATCGACGAGCTGGCCTGGCGCCTGGAGAACACCCAGGGCGTGCAGTCGGCCATCTCCCTGGTCACCGTCTCCAAGCAGATGATCAAGGGCATGAACGAAGGCAACCTGAAGTGGGAGTCGCTGTCGCGCAACCAGGACGTGCTGAACAACTCCATCAGCCGCGCCGAAGGTCTGTTCAACAGCAACTGCTCGCTGGCACCCCTTCTGGTGTTCCTCAACGACCACAAGGCCGAGACCCTCGACCGCGCCGTGGCCGTCGTGCAGGACTTCGCCAAGGCCAACGAGAAGGATGACCTGAAGTTCAAGCTCGCCGCCGGTAACGCCGGTATCGAGGCCGCCACCAACGACGTGATCAAGCACTCGGAACTGACCATCCTGATCCTGGTGTACATCTGCGTGGCAGTGATGTGCCTGATCACCTTCCGTTCCTTCGCCGCGACCCTGTGCATCGTGCTGCCGCTGATCCTCACCTCGGTGCTGGGCAACGCGCTGATGGCCACCCTGGGCATCGGCGTGAAGGTGGCGACCCTGCCGGTGATCGCGCTGGGCGTGGGTATCGGCGTGGACTACGGCATCTACATCTATACCCGCCTGGAGTCCTTCCTGCGCCAGGGCCTGTCCCTGCAGGAGGCCTACTACGAGACGCTGAAGTCCACGGGTAAAGCCGTGCTGTTCACCGGCCTGTGCCTGGCCATCGGCGTGGCTACCTGGATCTTCTCGGCGATCAAGTTCCAGGCCGACATGGGTCTGATGCTGACCTTCATGCTCCTCTGGAACATGTTCGGCGCCCTCTGGCTGCTGCCGGCTCTGGCGCGCTTCCTGATCAACCCGGAGAAGGTGCGTCAGAAGAAGGCTTCGATCCTGGTTCACTGATCGACGCTCGAGCAATAAAAAACGCGGCCCTCGGGCCGCGTTTTTTTATGCTCCTACGCGCAGGGCGGATCACGGCAGGATGGCGAAGACCCGCGCCGGGAAGCCCGTGCCCTGGGCAATCTTCGGGAAGCTCACGACCGCCAGCGCGCCGGCCTCGGGCACCTTGTCGAGATTGGCGAGCAATTCGATCTGGTAGTGGTTGGTGCCCAGGATGTACGACTCCAGCGAATAGTCGTCCTTGCTGGTAGCGATGCCGGGATCGGTATCCGTGGTCTCGTGGCCGGAGGCAGTGATCTTGCGCGTCTCGTAGAGATACACCAGCGCCTCCTTGCTCCAGCCCGGATAGTGCGCCACACCCTTGGCGTCCTGGTTCTGCATCTTCGCCTGGTCCGGCCAGCGCTGGGACCAGTCGGTGCGCAGCGCCGCGAAGGAGCCTTCTGGTACCGGGCCATGCTTGGCTTCCCAGGCCTTCACATCGGCCAGGGTCAGCACGTAGTCGGGGTTCTTCGCCACCTGCTCATGGATATCGAACACCACCAGCGGCAGGAACTGCTCCTTCACGTCGAGTTGATCGACGCTGCGCAGGCCCTTGTGGAAGTGCACCGGCGGGTCGACGTGGGTGCCCCACTGTCCGACGTGGCTGTACAGCTCCACCTGGAAACCGTCCTTGTCCACGGTGTAGAGCGTCTTGCGGCCCATGGGCTCGAAGCCTTTCCAGTGCGGTGTATTGCTGTCGAACGCGTGGGTCAGGTCGACCCAGTCGTGCTGCCTGAGGCTGGCGTAGGTATCCCACAGACCCGGCTGGGCGGCGTGGGCCGACAGCGCGAGAAATGGCAGCAGGGTGGCGGCGAATAGCAGGGTGGGGCGGCGTTGCATGGGTCTGATTCCTTGACGGGGATGGGAGAGAACGCCTTATCTTTCTCCATCGCTTGTCCAATCATCCAATTCTGAATTCTGCTTTTCTTATTCATTTTCGTTAGGAGACCTCATGTCCTTCCAGCTCATCGAGTACGCCGAAGCCAGCCCAGAAGTCCGCGCTGTCTATGACGACATCATGGAGACACGCAAGATCGACTGGGTGAACAACTTCTGGAAAGCGTTGGCCAACCACCCGCAGACCCTCAGGCGCACCTGGGAAAGCCTCAAGGAGGTGATGGGGCCGGGTCAGCTCGATCCGCTGGTGAAGGAGTTGATCTACGTTGCCGTCAGCGTCACCAACAACTGCAACTACTGCATCGGCTCCCACGGCGCGGCGGCGCGCAAGGCCGGGATGGACGACGCGATGCTCGGCGAGCTGATGGCCGTGGTGGCCATGGCCAACGAGACCAACCGTCTTGCCATTGGCTACCAGGTGCCGCTGGACGATGTGTTCAAGGGGGCGGTGATGGAGCACAGCGGCAGTTGAGATTGTTCGCGAAGCTCGCTCCTACCAAAAGCGCTCCGGCGCGTGCCTGTAGGAGCGAGCTTGCTCGCGAACCCAGGCCTGCGATGGATGCTCAGGGTACTGGTGCCGACAACCGCTGCATCGCCTTCACCGGTGTGCCATCGCTCCAGCGCCCCATGGACAGCTGCGCCGGCCCCCCGCCCAGCGCGTAGTCGCGGTCCTGGCCGTAGAAGGCCGCATCGCACAACGCATCGAACAGCTTCCACGGCCCGAACCAGTCCATCGCATCGGTCGCCAGGGCGTTGTGGGCTGAGGGTTGCCCTTGTTTCAGACGCTGCTTCACGCGCTCCTGCACGCGGTTGAGCAACCAGCTGGAAGAGTCGCTGGGCGGGTAGCGCGGATCGAAGCGCGGTGCGGTCGGCGCCGCATGGTTGGCCAGCAGGGGCGGGCTGCCGTGGCGGTCGCTGCGCAGCAGCAGCAGGTCCTTGTTGCGCGGCGCGACCTGGGTGCTTTCCGAGTAGATGCGCTGAGCGTCATCGCAGGCAACGCGCTCGTCCTCATCACCACAAAGCGCCAGCAGCAAGGTGCCGGCGGGGATGTTGGCCAGCGGTTCCAGTGGCACTTGGCGCCAGCGTGGGCCACTGCTCTTGCCCGGCTCCACCGCCATCAGCGCACGCGGCTCCGGTATGCCCATCCGTTGCCAGGAGGCGGCGAGCCCGCTGGCGATCAGGCCACCCGCCGAATGGCCGACGTAGGCGACGTGCTCCAGCTCCGGCTTCACTCCCAGCTTGCCCGCCTGCAGATCGGCGATGGCGCGGCGCACGGAGTCGGCTGCGTTGGGCAGGAACTCCGCCGCTGGCGTCTTCAGCGTCGCCTGGTAGCGCGGGTAGATGAGGATGGCGCCACGCCGGACGATGTGCTCGATCCAGGCGCGATAGAGGTCCGGCTGCATGACGCTCCAGCCGTGGGTGAAGACCACCACAGGCGCGCTGGCGGGGGCGGGCCGCTCCGGAGTGAACACCCAGTATTCGTTGCCCTCGGCCGAGAAGTGCCACTGGTGCACGTCGGCATGGGCGTAGTTCGAACCGCCGGGGCCCTGCAACGGCTGGGTCGGTGGCAGGGCCTCGGCTGCCTGCAGCGGGCCGGCCACGAGGAGGTTGCAGATCAGCAGCAGGCCGGCGGCCAGCGCCGGAATCAGCCGGTGGGCGGGCATGGACGCATCTCTGGCGGGGATGCCACCAGCATAGCCGTCAGCGCGGATAGAGCGGCGGCAGGCTGCTGGCCTCCGGCGCCGGCGGTGCGTCCGGGTCGGCACCGGGCAGGGTGCGGATGGCGCGCCAAAGGTCTTCGCCCTGCCAGTTGCGTCCGCCTTCGCTGTCGCTGTAGAGCGCACCGTTGAGGCCATCCAGCGCATCGGACAACGGCACGAAGCGCGCTGCCATGTCGGCCAGGGTTTCCGGTTGTTGCCGGGCCCAGGCATCCAGCGCCTGGCGGGTGGCATGCGAGTCGTTGGCCTGGCAGGCGCGGCGCAATTCATCCAGCAGGGTGCGAGTACTCGGGCCGGCCTGCGCCACGCGAATGACCGCCGGCTGGCTGCGGGCGCGCCACCACAGGGCGAAACCGAGCAGGGTGGTCAGGCTGAGCAGTGCGCAGGCGAGCTGCCAGGGCCAGAGCAGCGTGTCGCTGACTGCCGCTTCGCTGAGGGCTGCGGTGGGCTCGATGTGTTCTTCCAGTTGTGCATTGGCGGCGACTTGCAGGGTGCGCGCCGGCAGGCTGGTGCGCTCGACCCGGCGCTCCTGGGTATTCCACCAGACCACTTCCACCGGCGGCAGCTCGACCGGGCCGGCCTTGTCGGCGATCAGCGCTTCGCGTTCCTCGCGGCTGCCGATCATGCCCTGGTCACTGCTTTCGTTGGCCAGCTGCGGCTGGTCCGGGTAATGGCGCAGGCCTTCGGGCAGGGTGACCGGCAGCGGCGGCAACTGGGCGCCGGACAGGCCATCCACGCGCAGCATGATGTTGCGGGTCAGCGATTCGCCGGCCTTGGCTTCCTCGGGCTGCGGGCTCCAGGTCTCGCTCAGGCTGAGCGAGCGGGCCGGCAGCCAGGGTGCGTCCTTCGGGTAGTCCGCGGGCTTGGGGTCGATCTGCAACGGGATGCTCGGCGAGGTGACCAGCACCTGCTTGCCCGGCTGCGGGCCGAACGGGTTGTAGTCATCGTCGTTGCGGCGCTGGGCAACCTGAGTGGCCTTGAAGGTCTGGCCGGGGATCTCCAGGGTGCCGCTCTTCTGCGGGAAGATCGCGTAGCGCACTTCGATCACGCCATGGCGAACGCCGTTGATGTCCTTCTCGTAGGTGCGTGGCTCGCCCAGTTGCTCGACGCGGGCGTCGTTCATGCGCAGCGGGCTGAGGCTGCTGTCGTCGTACAACGACACCGAGTGGTAGATGCGCAGGGTGAGGATGACCTGGGCCTGCACCCAGCTTTCCTCGTGGTCGACGCTGGCGTCGATGAACACCGGCGCGAGCTTCTGTCCCTCGGCGCTGTCCTCGGCCTTGAGCACATCGAGGCTGATCGGCTCGCTGGCGTTGCCGCCCAGGTGGATCGGCGGGATTTCCACCTTGCCTTCGCTGCGTGGCTGCAGGGTGATGATCCAGCGCGTGGTGGCCTGGGCCTTGCCGTTGAGTGTGGTGAGGCGGTTGACCTGGCGGGTGCCCAGGACCACGAAGTGCTCGTCCAGCGGTTTCAGGTCGGGCTTGCCGAACAGCGTCGGGTCATCGGACTCCAGCGTCAGCTCGACGCTCTCGCCCTGGTTCAGGCGCGCACGGTCGACGCTGGCGGTGAAGCTGGCCTCGGCGCGGAAGGCGGCGAGGCAGAGCAGGGTCAGGCAGATCAGCCTTTTCATGGGTTGGGTTCCTGGCGCTGCTGCTGTTGCTGGTACCAGAACTTGCGACGCAACAGTTCGGACGGATCGTCGGGAATCTGCCGCAGCCACTGTTCCAGGGCCTGACGGCGCTCGTCTCCCAGTGGACCGGCATCTTCCGGGTTGGTTTCCTGATCTTCGCGAACGTCGCCGTCGGGCTTGTCGGCCTGGCTGGTGGTGGGTTTGTCGGCTTCCTGCGATGGGGTCTTCGCCGCCGGTGCCGGTTGCGAGTCACGTTCGCCGGCGTTGTCCTCCTCGTGCTGCTGATCCTGAGGCTGGGCGGCCTGGGGATCGCTGCTCTGTCCGGCGTCGTGGTTTTCTTCGGGGGGCTGGTCGGTGCCGTCGCCGGGCGGATTGTCCTTGCGTTGGCGCAACAGGTCTTCGAGGAGGGCTTTGTTGCGCTTGGCGGCCTCCAGGTCGGGGTTGCGTTCAAGTGCCTGGTCGTAGGCGTCGATCGCGGCTTCCAGCTCGTTCTGTTTCGCCAGGGCGTTGCCGCGGTTGTAGTGGTCGGCGGCCTCGTCACCCTGGGCGAAGGCCTGGGCGGCGTCGACATAATCGCCGGCTCGATACAGGGCCAGCCCCTTCCAGCGGAAGTCAGCGAAGCGCTCGGCCGCCTCGGCCGGCTTGCCGGCGTCGAGCAGGCGCTGGCCCTGCTGGTCGGGGCGCAACCAGAGATCGTTCAACTCGAAGGCATTGGCGTCCTGCGGCGGCGCCCAGAGCAGCGGCAGCCACAGCGGCAGGCTGAACAGCCAGCCGCGCCGCCCGGCGCAGGCGGCGAGCAGGAGCAGTGGCAACAGCAGCCAGTAGCCCTGGTCGGCCCAGCGCTGCAGGCGTAGCAGTGCATCTTCCTCGCTGACCTGCAGGCCCTGGGTGTTATCCAGCAGGCCGAGGGAGCGCAGGTCGCCGCTGCTGGCGCGCAGGCGCTGGAAGCGGCCGCCCATGTCGGTGGCGAAGACGCGCAGCCCATTCTCGTCCAGGCGTGGCACCAGGATGTTGCCCTGGTCGTCCTTGAGGAAGGTGCCGTCTTCCTGGGCGATGGGGGCGCCGCCGGGCGTGCCCACGGCGAGCAGCAGCAGATCCTTGCCCTTGCCCTTGAGCGCCTGGCGAATGCCCTGGCGTTCGCGGGCGTCCAGCGCACTGGTGAGCAGCAGGATCCGGCCGTTGCCCTCAGCGCCGTTGTCGAGCAGGCGTCGCGCCTGGGCGACGGCAAGGTCGGCGCGCTGGCCGGGCTCGGGCATGATCGAGGGTTTGAGGGCGTCGAGCAGGTTGCGTGCGGTGCCCAGGTCATTGGACAGCGGCACCAGCGTGTGGGCGCTGCCGGCGTAGACGACGATGGCGGTCTGCGCGTCGCTGCGTGCCTGCAGGAGGTCGAGCAGCTTGCGCCGGGCCTGTTGCAGGCGCGTCGGCTTGAGGTCGGTGGCGAGCATCTGCGGTGTGAGTTCCAGCACCACCACCAGCGGGTCGCTGCGCTCCATGGTCGGTTGCTCCACCTGCTGCCAGCTCGGGCCGAGCAGGGCAAGCACCGCCAGCAGCCAGGCGATGCCCAGGTAGATCCATGGGCGGCGTTCATGACGGCCGTTGCCGCCGGCCAGCAGCCAGGGGTGGAAGGCCTGGGGCAGCAGCAGCTGCCAGCGGCCGGCGCGGCGCTCACGGTGCCAGAGCTTCCACAGCAGCCAGCCGAGCGGCAGCAGCAGGATCAGCCACAGCGGGTGCAGCAGGTGCGGCCAAAGGTTGCTCATGGCCGGCGCTCCTTCTTCAGGCGCGCCATCCAGGCCGGCCAGCGCCAGTCCTCGGGCGGCCACAGCGTGCCCACCACCAGCGCTGCGCTGATCAGCAGTGCCAGCAGCAGCGGCCAGCGGTACAGCGCGATGGCCGGGCGCGCCTGGGTCGGCTTCTGTTCCACCGGCTCGAGCCGGTCGAGGCTGTCGGAGATGCGCTGCAACTCTTCGCCATTGCGTGCGCGGAAGTACTCGCCGCCGGTGCTTTCGGCGATGGCCTTGAGCGCCGGCTCGTCCAGGTCCAAGCCCGGGTTGAGGCCGAACAGTCCGGCGACGCCGCCCTGCTTGGGATCGGCGCCGATGCCGATGGTGTAGACCTTCACGTGCTCGTCGGCGGCCAGGCGTGCGGCGGTCTGCGGGGATATCTCGCCGGCGGTGTTGGCGCCATCGGTGATCAGCACCAGCACGCGGCTCTCGGCCGGGCGCTGGCGCAGGCGCTTGACCGCCAGGCCGATGGCGTCGCCCAGGGCGGTGTCCTTGCCGGCGATGCCGATCAGCGCTTCGTCCAGCCAGATGCGCACGGTGTGGCGGTCGAAGGTCAGCGGCGCCTGCAGATAGGCGCGGGTGCCGAACAGGATCAGCCCGACGCGGTCACCCCGGCGACCTTCGATGAAATCACCGAACAGTTTCTGCACGGCGTGCAGGCGACTGACTTCCGCGCCGTCCCAGGTCATGTCGGCGTAGTCCATGGAGCCGGAGACATCCACCGCTAGCAGCAGGTCGCGGCCGGTGGCGGGGATCGGCAGTGGCTCGCCGACCCACTGCGGGCGCGCCGCGGCCAGCAGCAGGCAGAGCCAGAGCAGGGCGAAAGGCGCCTGTTGGCGCCAGGCCGGCAGGCGCGCACGGGCACGGCGGCCGGCGAGCCCTTCGAGTTCCTTGAGGAAGCTGACCTTGAGCGCCGCCTCGCCATTGTCGGCCGGCGGCAGGATGAAGCGCATCACCCAGGGCAGCGGGGCGAGCAGGAATATCCACGGCCAGGCGAATTCAAACATGCTTGCGCACCCAGGTTTCCACGGCGGCGGCGAGGCCGTCGATGGCCTTGTCGTCCAGCTTGCACTCGGCGCGGTAGCCGCCTTCCACCAGGATCATCCAGCGGGTCAGGCCGGCGGCCGGGCAACGGGTGTCGAGGAAGGCCAGCCAGGCACGGCCGCTCAGGGTATGGCTGTGGCTGTCCGGCCAGCGGGCGCGCGACAGTCGTTTGAGCAGGCCATTGAGCGATTGCAGCCAGGCGCCGGCCGGCGCGCGGTCATAGGGGCGCGGCAGGCGCTTGAGTTCTTCCAGGGCGGCTTCGCGCAGCGGGTCCAGCGGGGCTTCTGTGGCCACCTTGGCCTTGCGTCTGGGCAACCAGCGCTGGCGATTGCGCCACAGCAGCCAGAGCAGAAGCGGCAGCAGCGCGGCGAGCAGCCACCAGCCAGGCGCCGGGGGCCACCAGGGCACCGTCGCCGGTTCGATCAGCGGTTGCAGTTGGTCGAGGGGATTCATTTGGCATAACCCGGCTGATGCTGTTCCAGCAGGTTGCGCAGCTGCTCCACCAGTTCTTCCTGGGTGGTCAGCGGCAGCAGCGGCACGCCAAGGCGCAGTGCAAGGCGCTGCCAGCGCTCGCGGCGGGCCTCGCCGAGGGCGCGGTAGGCCAGGCGCTGCTCGTCGATGTGGGTGTCCAGTTCCAGCTGTGCCTGGCCCTCGGCAAACCTCAGCAATCCGGCGGCGGGCAGGGCGTGGTCGAGCGGGTCGGATACCGGCAGCATCACCAGGTCGGTGTGCCGCGCCAGCAGGGACAATTGCTGCTCGGCCACGTCGCTGAGCGCGCGCTCGTCGCACATCACCATGATCAGGCTGCCGGGACGCAGCACCTCGCGGGCGCGGCGCAGGGCCATGCCGAAGCCGTCGCCGTTGTGGCTGAGGTTGGAGCCGGCGAGCAGGGCGTTGTTGGCGCGCACGATCAGGTTGAACAACTGCAGCAGGCTCTGTTTGCTGCGCCGTGGCTTGATCTCGTGGCATTCGCTGTCGGTGAACACCAGCCCGCCGATGCGGTCGTTGTGCGCCAGCGCGGCCCAGCCGACGAAGGCCGCGGCACGGGCGGCGAGCACGGACTTGAACGACTGCCCGGAGCCGAAGAACATCCGCGCGCTCTGTTCCACCAGGACGTAAACCGGGCGCTCGCGCTCTTCATGGAACAGCTTGGTGTGCGGCTCCTGGGTGCGCGCGGTGACGCGCCAGTCGATGGTGCGCACATCGTCGCCGGCCTGGTACACGCGCACCTGGTCGAAGTCCACGCCACGGCCGCGCAGGCGCGAGTGGTGCAGGCCGATCAACGGGCTGCGCCGCGAAGGCGTGGAAAACAGCTGGACTTCGTGCAGGCGGTGACGGATCTCGATCAGCTCGCCAAGGGAAATCGCGACGCCAGGCGCCAGGACATTGTGCATGTCAGGCGACGGCGACTACGTCGAGGATGCGCTGGACCACGCGGTCCTGGTCGATCCCGGCAGCTTCCGCCTCGAAGGTGAGGATCAGGCGGTGGCGCAGCACATCGAAGAGCATCGCCTGGATGTCCTCGGGGCTGACGAAGTCGCGGCCGGCCAGCCAGGCGTGGGCACGCGCGCAACGGTCCAGCGCGATGGAGCCCCGCGGGCTGGCGCCGTAGGACAGCCATTCGGCCAGCTCGGCGTCGTACTTGGCCGGGGTGCGTGTGGCCATGATCAGTTGGACCAGGTATTCCTCCACGGCGTCGGCCATGTACAGGCCAAGGATTTCATGGCGCGCGGCGAAGATGGCTTCCTGGGTGACCCGGCGCTCGGGCTTGGTTTCGCCGTTCAGCGCTTCGCCTCGGGCCTGCTGGAGGATGCGGCGCTCCACGGAGGCTTCCGGATAACCGATCTTCACGTGCATCAGGAAGCGGTCGAGTTGGGCCTCGGGCAGCGGGTAGGTGCCTTCCTGCTCGATGGGGTTCTGCGTGGCCATCACCAGGAACAGCGGTGGCAGGTCGTAGGTGCTGCGGCCCACGCTGACCTGGCGCTCGGCCATGGCTTCGAGCAGCGCGGACTGCACCTTGGCCGGCGCGCGGTTGATTTCGTCGGCCAGCACCAGGTGGTGGAAGATCGGCCCCTGCTGGAACACGAAGCTGCCGTTCTCCGGGCGATAGATCTCGGTGCCGGTGATATCCGCCGGGAGCAGGTCGGGGGTGAACTGGATGCGGTGGAACTCGGCCTCCAGGCCTTCGGCCAGGTCCTTGATCGCCTTGGTCTTGGCCAGGCCCGGTGCGCCTTCCACCAGCAGGTGGCCGTCGGCGATCAGGGCGATGAGCAGCCGCTCGATGAGCTTTTCCTGGCCGAGGATCTGGCTGGAGAGATACTGGCGCAGTGCAAGGAGCGACTCACGATGTTCCATCGCGTGGATTTCCTGGACGAAGGGTGGGGCTGTCGGGCCGCCTACTTTACTGCATCGGCCGTCACTCTTGCAGCGCTGCGCTTCGAGCCTTGTGCGGCGCTAGTGGTTCCTGAGTTGCCCGGCCGCCAGGCAGCGGGGTCAGCAGGCGCAGGGAAGTATTGGGGTTGAGCTGGCGGCGCATGTCGCGTGCGCCGCCGTGGACCACTGCGAAGCGGTAGACCCAGGCCACCAGGCGCGGCATGCCGGCGTCCAGCAGCATGCGGTGGAACAGCTCGTCCGCCTCGGCCTTGGTCACCGGGGCGACATTGAGGAACTGGTACAGCGCGTCATGCACCAGGCTGGCGTGGTGCGCCACCGGCCAGAACATCTCGCGTTCCTGCTGCTGGCCGTGGCGCAGGCACTGCACGCTTTCCAGATGCTCCCACCAGTCCGGCGTGCCAAGCGTCGCCATCCAGAAGAACGGCACTTTCGGCGAGCAGCCGTCCCAGGCATAGGTGCGGGTGCAGCCGAAGTCGTAGCTCACGGTGCCGGCGCTCAGGTCGACATGGGCGGGGCCGGGGTTGATGACGATGCGCCCGTCGTGCACCACCAGCCATTCGCTATAGAAGTAGCGGCCTCTGAACAGCGGAGCTTCGCGGACCAGCGGGAAATCGATGTAGTTGATCCACGGGCCGTTGCGGTCGCGGCTGCAGAAACCCCACTCGTCCACCGAGCGTTCCCGCGCAGCCTGCACCCGGCGCAGGCGTTCGTCCCGGCCAACGATGCGCGGCAGCAGCACGCCGAGATAGACCGGGACCGCGCCGATCAGCAGCGGCCGCACGGCTTCATCGAGGAACAGCCAGGCCAGCACGAGCAGCGCCGCGCCCAGCAGGGTGACCAGCAGGTTGTCCAGATGGCGCAGCAGCGGGCGGCGCAGGGGAGGGTGGCGTTGCATGGCGTCCGTTCCAGGCGAGGGGCCGCCATGATAGCGCTTTGATATTTCCTCGGGCAGTTGCGGAACGATCGTGCCGCAAATTCTGTCGTTTCCCCAGAGCGTGGTGGCTGCATGCCGTTGAACGAATATGTCGCAGCCCCGTAAGCCAGCGGCGGCCCAGTCCCGATAAGCTCGGTGGGATCGGTGACCGCCCGGTCGGGGCTGTCAGTCGAGGGTCACACTGCCCGGCTATACCTGTGGCCCGACACAAGACGATATGCGTTCTACGCTCAATCCAATAATTCGAGCCCAGCGGAGTAACAACATGGCGTTCTTCACCGCAGCCAGCAAAGCCGACTTCCAGCAACAACTGAAAGCGGCCCTGGCGCAGCACGTCGACGACAAGGGTCTGCCACAAGTGGCCCTGTTCGCCGAGCAGTTCTTCGGCTTCATCTCCCTCGACGAATTGACCCAGCGCAGGCTGTCCGATCTGGTCGGCTGCACCTTGTCTTCCTGGCGCCTGTTGGAACGCTTCAACCCCGCCCAGCCGATCGTCGCGGTGTACAACCCCGACTATGAAAAGCACGGCTGGCAGTCGACCCACACCGCCGTGCAGGTGCTGCACCCGGACCAGCCGTTCCTGGTCGACTCGGTGCGCATGGAACTGAACCGCCGCGGCTACAGCATCCACACCCTGCAGACCAACGTGCTCAGCGTGCGCCGCAATGCCAAGGGCGAGTTGCTGGAGATCCTGCCCAAGAACAGCACCGGCAAGGACGTGCACCAGGAATCGCTGATGTACCTGGAGATCGACCGCGTCTCCCAGACCGGCGAACTGCGCACCCTGGAGAAGGCCCTGCTGGAAGTGCTCGGCGAAGTCCGCCTGGCGGTCGCCGACTTCCCGGCCATGCGCAGCAAGGCCGAGGAGCTGCTGGCCTGGCTGGGCAAGTCCAAGGTCAAGGCCCGCGCGGAAGAGACCGCCGAAGTGCGTGCCTTCCTCGAATGGCTGCTGGACAACCACTTCACCTTCCTCGGCTATGAAGAATTCACCGTGCAGGAGGAGGCCGATGGCGGCCACCTGGTGTACGACGACAAGGCTTTCCTCGGCCTGACCAAGCTGCTGCGCGCCGGCCTTAACAAGGAAGACCTGCACATCGAGGACTACGCGGTGGCCTACCTGCGCGAGCCGGTGCTGCTGTCCTTCGCCAAGGCCTCCCAGCCCAGCCGCGTGCACCGCCCGGCCTATCCGGACTACGTATCGATCCGCGAGATCGACGCCAAGGGCAAGGTCGTCCGCGAGTTCCGCTTCCTCGGCCTGTACACCTCGGCGGTCTACGCCGAGAGCGTGTTTGACATCCCGTTCATCCGCGGCAAGGTCGCCGCCGTCCTGAAGAACTCCGGCTTCGACAGCAAGGCGCACCTGGGCAAGGAACTGGCGCAGATTCTCGAAGTGCTGCCGCGCGACGACCTGTTCCAGACCCCGGTGGACGAGCTGTATGCCACCGCCATGTCCATCGTGCAGATCCAGGAACGCAACAAGATCCGCCTGTTCCTGCGCAAGGACCCCTACGGTCGCTTCGCCTACTGCCTGGCCTACGTGCCGCGCGACATCTACTCCACCGAAACGCGGATGAAGATCCAGCAGGTGCTGATGGAGCGCCTGAAGGCCAGCGACTGCGAGTTCTGGACCTTCTTCTCCGAATCCACCCTGGCCCGCGTGCAGTTCATCCTGCGCGTCGACCCGAAGAACCGCATCGACGTCGATGCTGCCCAGTTGGAGCAGGAAGCCATCCAGGCCTGCCGTTCCTGGCAGGACGATTACGCCGCACTGGTGCTGGAGAACTTCGGCGAAGGGCAGGGCAACAACCTGCTGGAAGACTTCCCCAAAGGCTTCCCGGCCGGCTATCGCGAGCGCTTCGCCCCGCACTTCGCCGTGGTGGACCTGCAGCACCTGTCCAGCCTGGGCGACAGCCGCCCGCTGGTGATGAGCTTCTACCAGCCGCTGGCCCAGGGTGAGCAGCAGCTGCACTGCAAGCTCTACCACGCCGACACGCCGCTGGCCCTGTCGGACGTCCTGCCGATCCTGGAGAACCTCGGCCTGCGCGTACTCGGCGAGTTCCCCTACCGCCTGCGCCACACCAATGGCCGCGAGTACTGGATCCACGACTTCGCCTTCACCTACGCCGAGGGCCTGGACGTCAACATCCAGGAACTCAACGAGACCCTGCAGGACGCCTTCGTCCACATCGTCAACGGCGATGCGGAGAACGACGCCTTCAACCGCCTGGTGCTGACCGCCGGCCTGCCGTGGCGCGACGTAGCCCTGCTGCGCGCCTACGCGCGCTATCTCAAGCAGATTCGCCTGGGCTTCGACCTGGGCTACATCGCCAGCGCGCTGAACGCCCACGTGGACATCGCCCGCGAACTGGTGCGCCTGTTCAAGACCCGTTTCTACCTGGCCCGCAAGCTCACCGCCGAGGACCTTGAAGACAAGCAGCAGAAGCTGGAACAGGCGATTCTCGCGGCCCTGGACAACGTCCAGGTGCTCAACGAGGACCGCATCCTGCGGCGCTACCTCGACCTGATCAAGGCGACCCTGCGTACCAACTTCTATCAGCCCGACGCCGCCGGGCAGAACAAGAGCTACTTCAGCTTCAAGTTCAACCCCAAGGCCATTCCGGAAATCCCGCGGCCCACGCCCAAGTTCGAAATCTTCGTCTACTGCCCGCGGGTGGAAGGCGTGCACCTGCGCTTCGGCGACGTGGCCCGTGGTGGCCTGCGCTGGTCCGACCGCGAGGAGGACTACCGCACCGAAGTGCTGGGCCTGGTGAAGGCGCAGCAGGTGAAGAATGCGGTGATCGTGCCCACCGGCGCCAAGGGCGGCTTCATCCCGCGCCGCCTGCCGCTGGGTGGTTCGCGCGATGAGATCCAGGCCGAGGCCATCGCCTGCTACCGCATCTTCATCTCCGGCCTGCTGGACATCACCGACAACCTCAAGGAAGGCAACGTCGTGCCGCCGGCCAACGTGGTCCGCCAAGACCCGGACGACCCCTATCTGGTGGTGGCGGCGGACAAGGGCACCGCGACCTTCTCCGACATCGCCAACGGCATTTCCGCCGACTACAACTTCTGGCTCGGCGACGCCTTCGCTTCCGGTGGCTCCGCCGGCTACGACCACAAGGGCATGGGCATCACCGCCCGCGGCGGCTGGGTCTCGGTACAGCGCCACTTCCGCGAGCGCGGCATCGACGTGCAGAAGGACAGCGTCACGGTCATCGGCATCGGCGACATGGCTGGCGACGTGTTCGGCAACGGTTTGCTGATGTCCGACAAGCTGCAGATGGTCGCGGCCTTCAACCATATGCACATCTTCCTCGACCCCAATCCGGACCCGGCGGCGAGCTTCGCCGAGCGCCAGCGGCTGTTCAACCTGCCGCGCTCCAGCTGGGCCGACTACGACGCCTCGCTGATCTCCGCCGGCGGCGGCATCTTCCTGCGCAGCGCCAAGAGCATCACCCTGACCCCGGAAGTGCGCGCGCGCTTCGACATCGACGCCGAGCGCCTGACCCCGACCGAGCTGATCCACGCGCTGCTCAAGGCGCCGGTGGACCTGCTGTGGAACGGCGGCATCGGCACCTACGTGAAATCCAGCGATGAAACCCATGCCGACGTCGGCGACAAGGCCAACGATGGCCTGCGCGTGGACGGCTGCGACCTTCGGGTGAAAGTGGTGGGCGAGGGCGGCAACCTCGGCATGACGCAGCTGGCGCGGGTCGAATTCGGCCTCAATGGCGGCGCGTGCAACACCGACTTCATCGACAACGCCGGTGGTGTGGATTGCTCCGACCACGAGGTGAACATCAAGATCCTGCTCAACGAGGTGGTGACCGCCGGGGACATGACCAGCAAGCAGCGCAACAAGCTGCTGGCGGAAATGACCGACCAGGTGTCCGACCTGGTGCTGGGCAACAACTACAAGCAGACCCAGGCGTTGTCCCTGGCCGAGCGCCGTGCCCGCGAGCGCATCGCCGAGTACAAGCGCCTGATGAGCGACCTGGAAGGCCGCGGCAAGCTGGACCGCGCGCTGGAATTCCTGCCTACCGACGAGGGGCTCGCCGAACGCATCGCCGCCGGGCAGGGCCTGACTCGGGCGGAACTGTCCGTGCTGATTTCCTACAGCAAGATCGATCTGAAGGAGCAGCTGCTGGGCTCGCTGGTGCCGGACGATGACTACCTGACCCGCGACATGGAAACGGCCTTCCCGCAGACCCTGGTCGACACCTTCGGCCCGGCCATGCGCAGGCACCGCCTGAAGCGCGAGATCGTCAGCACGCAGATCGCCAACGACCTGATCAACCACATGGGCATTACCTTCGTGCAGCGCCTGAAGGAGTCCACCGGCATGACGCCGGCGAATGTGGCAGGTGCCTACGTGATCGTGCGCGATGTCTTCCACCTGCCGCACTGGTTCCGCCAGATCGAGGCGCTGGACTACCAGGTGCCGGCGGAAGTGCAACTGACCCTGATGGACGAACTGATGCGCCTGGGCCGCCGCGCAACGCGCTGGTTCCTGCGCAGCCGCCGCAACGAGCAGGATGCCGCCCGTGACGTGGCGCATTTCGGTCCGCGCATCGCCGCCCTTGGCCTGAAGCTCAACGAACTGCTCGAAGGCCCGACCCGCGAGCTGTGGCAGGCGCGTTACCAGGCCTATGTTGACGCCGGTGTGCCGGAGCTGCTGGCACGCATGGTCGCCGGCACCAGCCATCTCTACACCCTGCTGCCGATCGTCGAAGCGGCCGACGTCACCGGCCGCGACCCGGCCGACGTGGCGCGCGCCTACTTCGCCCTGGGCAGCGAGCTGGAACTGACCTGGTACCTGCAGCAGCTCAGCTCCCTGCCGGTGGAGAACAACTGGCAGGCGCTGGCCCGCGAGGCCTTCCGCGACGACCTGGACTGGCAGCAGCGGGCAATCACCGTCTCCGTGCTGCAGATGCAGGACGGTCCGGCGGAAATCGATGCGCGCGTGGCACTCTGGCTGGAACAGCACGCCCCGATGGTCGCCCGCTGGCGCGCCATGCTCGTCGAGCTGCGTGCTTCCACCAGCACGGACTACGCCATGTACGCCGTGGCTAACCGCGAGCTGCTCGACCTGGCGCAGAGCAACCAGCAGGGTGTGTGCCCTGTGTGATGCGCCAGCCTGATTGACGTTTTGATGCTCCAGCCCTGCCAAGTGCGGGGCTTTTTTTGCCTGGATCTGCACGTCTGCCAGCCCGGGAACGGGGCGTATTCGCAGGCAAGCGCTTCTGCGAAGAGCGTTCCGCAGTTTGACTGGGCTGTAGGAGCGAGCCTGCTCGCGAACAGTTCTTAGGGCTTTGGCTCTGAAGGATTTCCAGGCAAATGTCCGGGCGGGCCGAAGTGTCCCTTGCAGGAGGCGGAAGGGCCCGGGTATTGCTCGCGAAGCGCAAAACGGGATGGAGGGGCGAGAAACCTGCCTAGCTTACGTCGCTTGGCCAGGCAGGGGACATGACACGGACGCTGCGCGCCTTTCAAAGGGGCGCACCCCCCCCCCATCAGAAGCAAGAGCATCGCGGATAGGCAGAACGACAGCACTGGCCCGTCGGGGGCGTCCAGCGGTAGTCAGGAACACGAAGAACGCGAAATCAGCTCCCGCTCCGCCCATCCTCGCGGGGCTCGGTGAGAGCCCGGCGGTACTTGGCGTACAGCTCATCGGACATGTTGCTGGTTCCCAGCATCTTCAGCGCGAAGGACTTCACCTGTTCGTTGCTGTAGGGCTCCTGCTGCGGCGCGGGCTGACTGGCGCAACCCACCAGCCACAGGGGCAGGGTCAGGGAGAGAAGGGCGAGGGCACGGTTCATGGATTCACACGCAGGCTGGTTCGGGATGGTTGTCAGGCTATCAACCGCTCGAGGTGAGCAGAAATCATCCCGTTCGATAGTGGGTATCGTTTCTGGCAACTTCGGACGCTTTTGTCTGACGGAAAGTTCCCTGCCTGCGGTGTTTTACGGCGAATGCAGATATGCTTTCCGGCTGTTCATCTCTCTTCAGGACTCCCTCATGAAAGCGCAACTCGTCGAACTCCTCACGCTGATCAGCTCCGGCTGCCTGGCGGAGGAAGAGATCCAGCAGATCGCCGACGAGGCCTCGCAGGCCTATGCCGATCCGGCCGCCTTCCTCGCGGCCAATGCAGACATCAACTACGACGACAGCTTCCCCATTCCCCTGGGCGAATGGGTCGTGGTCGGCAGCCTGCCGGAAATCGTGCTGTTCATGGGCGACAGCTACGAGGAGCTGTTCGGCGAGATCCGCGCCTCCTTCGACCCCAGCGTCAATTTCGTGCTGCAGGCCAAGCAACTGCGCAAGGCGGATCCGCTCACCGCGCTGAATCGCATCCAGACCCAGCTCGGCGCGCTGTATCCGGAAAAGGGCGGGTACGTGCTGGTGGATTTCAGCGAGCCGCTAGATACCGAACTGCAATGCGTGCTGGTGTATCGAAACGACCTTGAGCGCTTCATGGCACTTTGCGTGGAAATCGGCATTCCTGCCAAGCCAGCGTTGCAGGCCGCCCAGGAAGCGGATCAGGACTGATCCGCCTGGGTCATCAGGAGCAGGGCGGCCAGGTCCACCAGGGTCTGGCCACCGATGCAGCGCGAGGGAAGGTCTCCCTGCTCGATCCAGCGTTGCACAATGGCTTGGCGATCACCCAGGCCGATCAGCTGTGCAAAGCGCTGCGGCGTCACGTAATAGCCACCCGCGAGCAAGTCCGGGGTGAATCCTCTTCCCTGCCTCATCTCGTGTCCCGCACCATCATGCCCCTTGATCCACGGGCTTGCGCCTCGGTCTGGATAGCCAATTTATCCTAGTAGTTGGGGTGTTTTTCGGGGCCTTCGCAGTCTCGGAGATGGACGACACATGATAAAGAAACGTTTCCTGTTCACCGCAGGAGAGAGACTACGGGCGCTGCGCTCGCTGACGGGGTTGTCGCGCCGCGCCTTCGCCGAGACGGTCGGCATGAAGGCCAAGGATGTGGAGAACATCGAGTATGGCAACCAGCGCATGCGGGACCTGGATTTCCAGAAGGTCTGCAGTGTGTATCCGGATTTCAGCCGCTGGATCACCTATGAAGGGCCGATCGATCCGGCCGAGGTGAGCTGGAAGGTGGAAGATTCCGCTCAGCGGGCAGCGGTCTACCTGGTGAAGCGCAATCCGCAGCTGTTGGCGACGGCGGGACTCAGTCTCGAGGAGTGGCAGGCCAGGCATCATACGATGCTGGAAAGCCTGGACGAGGAAGAGCGTCATCTCCACGAGGATGCGCCTGAGGTGTGACGCCGCGGGTCAGTTTTTGCTGCCGACATCGCGCAGGTAAGTGATCACATCCTGTGCTCCGGCCTCTTGCAGTCCTTGGCCGAAGGCATCCGATGCTGGATTGTCCCTGGGCAACAGGAGGCTCTCCGGAGTTTCCGAGTTGAACAGGCCGAAGCGCGCATAGGGCATGCCGGTTTCCAGCAGCAACTCCATGAAAGCGGCGTCGCTCCAGGCTCTGGACGGCATGGCCAGCATGTGGAAGTCGCGCTGCAGTTCATCCAGGACAGAAGCCTGCAACGCGAAGCGCTGGATTCGCGCGGGCAGGACGATCTCCAGCCCGCGGCGGCGGGCATAGACCACCGCGTTGGCCAGTTCGCAGGGGTGATTATCGTCGTCCCAGAACAAGCGCTCACCGTGCCAGCCGGCGCTGCGTAACTGCAGTTGCGTCTTGCGTTCGAAGCCGGGCAGGGCCACGCCCAGGACCTTGGTGAAATCGTTGTAGCTGATGATGCGCACCTTGCGGCACTGCTCGCAGTTGGAAAGCTCCTCCAGCCCTGCAAGCGGGCTGTCGATGAGGCCGCGGCAGCACAAGCCGTCGATGCTGCGCATGTCGACTGCGGGATGTTCCTCGTGGCGGCTGCTTACCAGGCGCTTGAGTACGGCGTGGATGCGCGCCTTGTCCTCCTGCACGGGGCCGGAGAGCGCTCCGCGCGGCAGGTCAATCAGTCGGTACAGCGGCGGCCCGGACTGCCAGCCGAGGCCGGCGGGCCAGTCGGGTAGCGGTTCGAAGGGCAGGGACAGGCTCCGGCTGCGTTCGACGATGTTCCGTCCATCGGCACTGCCGATGCCCAGGCGTTGGGCAAGGGCAGCCAGCCGACTGGTCACGCTGCGGGGGCGAGGTGGTTGACTCATGGACGACGCAAGACTCCCGATGGCCGACTGGTCAGTGCAGGAAGCGCCGGGCCGGATGCGCGGCGTATTGCCCTAAGCATAGAAAACCCTGGCGCCGTTGGGCGCATGCGTTGTGGCAAAATTCTTTCCTTCACTTCCGGGAGGCCTCCATGGCTTGCGTTGTGCTGGATATTTCTCTGTCGGCGGATCGGCTGCAGGCGCTCTATCGCGGGCATGCCAACCGGGTACAGGTACGTAGCCGCGATGGCCGGCAGGTCAACCTGCCTGCGCATCACCTGCGTCCATTCGTCACTCACTCCGGAGTGCACGGCAGCTTCGAGCTGGAATTCGATGATTCCGGGCGGCTGCTGGCGCTGCGTCGCCTCGCTTGAGCGAGGGCAGGCTGGCTATAATAGCGCCCCATTTTGCCGACCGATGCCCGACCATGTACAGCCTGGCCCGCGAGCTCCTGTTCAAGCTCTCCCCGGAAACCTCCCATGAATTGTCCATCGACCTGATCGGTGCCGGCGGCCGCCTGGGCCTCAATGGCCTGCTGGCGCAGGCGCCCAGGAGCCTGCCGGTGAAGGTGATGGGCCTGGAGTTCGCCAATCCCGTGGGACTGGCGGCCGGCCTGGACAAGAACGGCGATGCCATTGATGGCTTCGCCCAGTTGGGCTTCGGTTTCGTCGAGATCGGCACCGTTACCCCGCGTCCGCAACCGGGCAACCCCAAGCCGCGCATCTTCCGCTTGCCGCAAGCCACCGCGATCATCAACCGCATGGGCTTCAACAACCACGGCGTCGATCACCTGATCGAGCGGGTCAAGGCGGCGAAGTACAAGGGCGTGCTGGGCATCAACATCGGCAAGAACTTCGATACCCCGGTCGAGCGCGCGGTGGATGACTACCTGATCTGCCTGGACAAGATCTACCCCCACGCAAGCTATGTCACGGTCAACGTCAGCTCGCCGAACACCCCCGGCCTGCGCAGCCTGCAGTTCGGCGATTCGCTCAAGCAGCTGCTCGAAGCACTGCGCCAGCGCCAGGAAGACCTGGCCGTGCAACATGGCCGTCGTGTGCCCCTGGCGATCAAGATCGCCCCGGACATGAGCGACGAGGAAACCGCGATGGTCGCGGCTGCGCTGATCGAATCGGGCATGGATGCGGTGATCGCCACCAACACCACCCTTGGCCGCGAAGGCGTCGAGCACCTGCCGTTCGGCAACGAGGCGGGCGGCTTGTCGGGCGCTCCGGTGCGCGAGAAGAGTACGCACATCGTCAGGGTACTGGCCGGCGAACTGGGTGGTCGCCTGCCGATCATCGCGGCCGGCGGTATTACCGAAGGCGCGCATGCAGCGGAGAAGATCGCTGCGGGGGCGAGCCTGGTGCAGATCTATTCCGGCTTCATCTACAAGGGCCCGGCGCTGATTCGCGAGGCAGTGGACGCTATTGCAGCGGCCAAGCGGGTGTAAGGACGGGGAGCAGAAATAAGTGGGGCTCCTTTCGGAGCCCTTGGGCTTGCGCCCTTTTCCGCCCGGATGGGGCGGCTTGGGGAAGTCGTGGGTGACCCTGGATTCAGCCTGTTGCGTGCTGCAATTGGTTCACTCGTTGAATACCGGCGGCGCCGGTCAAACCATCCCAGTTGTCACCGCGGCCCTCACGCCAGCCGTTGAGCCAGGATTGCCGGGTAGTGGGATGGGTAAACGGACAGAGGTCGCGAGATTTTCCAGTAATGCCGTGCTGATAACCGCGCAAAAAGGCTCTTTCCAACGGATCACGCTTAAGTCTTCTCATAGGGTGTTGCCCTCACTTGTTGACTGTTATGTCCCGTTGGCCCCCCAGGGAGGCCGGGCGGAATGTTCCGCCAAATGGGGCGCATTGCCGGCGTGACGCGCCCCGCCCGACACCATTGCGGTGAAGGATTACCCCGAGTTCTATCGAAAGGTTCCGGGGCTGTGAATGACCAATTTGTCATAAGGACGTAACTCTTATGGGTTCAAGCCATAAGGTTCGCCCGGTTTGCAAAATGCCAGTACGGCATAACCCGCCAGGGGCGGGAGCTTGCCGAGGATCAAGAGGAATGTGTGTCTAATTGAGACCATCTCTCGTTCCGACGAGTGGGATGACTTTCTGCGACGCGAGGCCGCAGGTCGGTTCGCCGGTCCATCCCTGAAAATGAATACACGGGTCGCCTTGGTCGAATAAAAAGGTGGCCGACAAGGCCGTAAGCGGCTTTGCTGAAAGGGCTGCGGCCCGGGAACTATTTGCATGGCGGATTTGCACGATCTCTTCCTCACCTGCCCGAAAGGGCTCGATGGCCTGTTGCTGGAGGAAGCCCAGGCGCTCGGGCTGACCGAGGCGCGTGCCCAGGTTTCGGCCATTCGCGGCAAGGGCGACCTGGAGACGGCCTACCGCCTGTGTCTCTGGTCGCGCCTGGCCAACCGTGTGCTGCTGGTGCTGTCGCGCTTCCCGGTGAGCAATGCCGAAGACCTCTACCTGGGCGTCAACGCCGTACCCTGGAGCGACCACCTGGAGGCCGACGGCAGCCTGGCGGTGGAGTTCAGCGGCAAGGGCTCGGGCATCGATAACACCCACTTCGGTGCGCTGAAGGTCAAGGACGCCATCGTCGATAACCTGCGCGCCGAGTTCGGCAAGCGTCCGACGGTGGACAAGGTCAATCCGGATATCCGCGTGCACCTGCACCTGGATCGTGGCCAGGCGGTGCTGTCGCTGGACCTCTCCGGCCACAGCCTGCACCAGCGCGGCTATCGCCTGCAGCAAGGCGCCGCGCCGCTGAAGGAAAACCTCGCCGCAGCGGTGCTGATCCGCGCCGGTTGGCCGAAGATCGCCGCTGAAGGTGGCGCACTGTCCGACCCGATGTGCGGCGTCGGTACCTTCCTCATCGAGGCCGGCCTGATTGCCGCTGATGTGGCGCCGAACCTCAAGCGCGAGCGCTGGGGTTTCAGCAACTGGCTGGGCCATGTGCCGGCAATCTGGAAGAAGCTGATCGACGAGGCCCAGCAACGCGCCGAAGTCGGTCTGGCGAAGACCCCGCTGTGGATTCGTGGCTATGAAGCCGATCCCCGCCTGATCCAGCCGGCGCGCAATAATATCGAGCGCTCGGGTCTGGCTGAGTGGGTGAAGATCTACCAGGGCGAGCTGGCGACGTTCGAGCCGCGTCCGGACAAGGGCCAGAAGGGCCTGATCATCTGCAACCCACCCTACGGCGAGCGCCTGGGGGATGAGGCCAGCCTGCTCTACCTCTACCAGCATCTGGGTGAACGGCTTCGCCAGAGCTGCCTGGGCTGGAGCGCCGGGGTGTTCACCGGCGCGCCGGAGCTGGGCAAGCGCATGGGTATCCGCAGCCACAAGCAGTACGCGTTCTTCAACGGCGCATTGCCGTGCAAGCTGATCATGCTCGACGTGGAGCCGCGCCAGTTCGTGACCGGCGAGCGCGGTGAGCGTAGCGAAGCGTCACCGGTTCAGGGCGCCGCGGTGATCGAGCAGGCTCGCCTGAGCGAGGGTGGGCAGATGTTCGCCAATCGCCTGCAGAAGAACGTCAAGGCGCTGGGCAAGTGGGCGCGCAAGGAAAAGATCGAGTGCTACCGGGTGTATGACGCCGATATGCCCGAGTACGCCCTGGCGGTGGATCTCTACCGTGACTGGGCGCACGTGCAGGAGTACGCGGCACCCAAGTCCATCGACCCGGAGAAGGCCCAGACCCGCCTGCTCGATGCACTGGCGGCGCTGCCGCAGGCCCTGGGCATTCCCACCGAGCGCATCGTGATCAAGCGTCGCGAGCGCCAGGCCGGCAAGAAGCAGTACGAGCGGCAGAATGCCGAAGGCCGCTTCATGGAAGTGGAAGAGGGCGGCGTGAAGCTGCTGGTCAACCTGACCGACTACCTCGACACCGGTCTGTTCCTCGATCACCGCCCGATCCGTCTGCGCATCCAGCGCGAGGCTGCCGGCAAGCGCTTCCTCAACCTGTTCTGCTACACCGCCACGGCGACCGTGCATGCGGCCAAGGGCGATGCGCGCCGCACCACCAGCGTTGACCTGTCCAAGACCTACCTGGACTGGGCGCGGCGCAACCTGTCGCTCAATGGCTTCTCCGACAAGCAGCGCCTGGTACAGAGCGACGTGATGGAATGGCTGCGCGAAGACCGCGGCGAGTACGACCTGGTCTTCATAGACCCGCCGACCTTCTCCAACTCCAAGCGCATGGAAGGGGTGTTCGACGTGCAGCGTGACCATGTCGAGCTGATCGACCTGGCCATGGCGCGGCTGGCCAAGGGCGGGGTGCTGTACTTCTCCAACAACTTCCGCAAGTTCGAGTTGGATGAAGGGCTGTCGGCGCGCTATCAGGTCGAGGATATCAGCGCCCAGACGCTGGACCAGGATTTTGCCCGCAACAGCAAGATCCACCGCGCCTGGCGCATCACCGTCCGTTGAAGTCCCTGTGGCGCGCGGCAGGGGCCGTGCGTCGCGCGGGCGCTGGGCAAATGGCCATCGGCTGCTATAAAAACTGAGTAACCCTGAGATCGGGATTTCACATGACTCAGTTGCCGGCCTACGAGCAGTTGCCCGTTGCTCAGGGAGTCGTCAGCCAGAAGAAGGCTCTGCGCGCCGCCGGCCTGGTGCTGGCGGCAGGTCTGCTGCTGACCGCCCTGTTGGGCTGGAATGTCTGGCGTAACGCCCGTATAGCCCTCGAGCAGCAGTTCTCCCTGGCCGCCAATGAGCGGATCGACCGGGTCCGCGAGCGGTTCACGATACAGCAGAGTGAACTGGAGTCGATCCAGCGCTTCTTCGAGAATTCCAGGTCGGTCTCCAGAGAGGAGTTCGAGCATTTCGTCAGTCCCCTGCTGGGCGACACGCTGGGCTATGCCTGGCTGCCCCATGTGGCGCAGCACGACCGGGAGGCTTTCGAAGCCCGCGCTCATGCTGCCGGGATGCTCGACTACATGCTGTTCGAGCTCAACCTGCAGGGGCAGCCGATTCCCGCGCAGGTCCGGGACAACTACTTCCCTGTCCTTTATGGTGCCTCCGAGTATCTGGAGGAAATGCCGCTGGGGCTGGATCTCAACTCGACGTTGCCGGGGCGCGAGCTGACCCGGCGCGTAGTGAAGACGCGCGCTGTTGCGGCCTCTATCCCGGTAGTCCTGCCCGGCGCACCGCCGGCCGATTCCACCGGGGTACTGCTGGCGGCGCCCTTCTACCGGACCAGCGTGACGCCCAGCCCAACGGCGGAAACCCGCGTCGGGATCCAGGGCATCCTGCTGGCGGCCATCAGTTATCGGCTGCTCATCGAGCAGGGCGTGGAGGGGCGCGAGGAGCAACTGGCCCTGACATTGCGCGATTCCGGCGACCTGCGCCCGGATGTCCCCCTGTATCGAAGCCCGGTCTCCCCCGACCAGACGGCAGGACTAGTGGCCGAGCGCCACCTGCCATTCGCTGGCCGCGACTATCTGGTGCGCGTCGAGCCATCCAGCGACTTTCTGCGCCGCAACCAGGGGCATCCTCAGCTGTGGGTGATCTTCGCGGGTGGGCTGACCTCCCTGTTGCTCGCCGGTTATGTCCTGATCCTGCTGGGCCAGCGTCAGCGGGCGCTGCAACTGGTGGGAGAACGCACGGCCGAACTGCGCGCCAACCAGCTGGAGCTGCAGGAGAACCAGGCGCGTCTGCATTTCGCCATGGACAGTGCCGGTCATGGCGTATGGGACTGGAGCCTGGATAGCGGCAGCGTCTTCTACTCCCACGCCTGGAAAGCGATGCTTGGCTACCGCGACAGCGAGGTGGGCACCACGACCGACGAAAGCCTGAGTCGCGTCCATCCAGACGACAAGGCCGCACGCTGCGAAGCGTTGCGCCGGCATCTTCGCGGCGAGACTTCGCTCTACCAGAGCGAACATCGGTTGCGCTGCAAGAGTGGGCGCTGGCTCTGGGTGCTCGATCGCGGGCAGGTGGTGGAGCGCGACAACGACGGCGCGGCGCGACGCATGATCGGCACCCAGACCGACATCAGTTCGCGCAAGGCCGCCGAGCTGGAACTGGGCGAGGTGAATAGCCGTCTGCACGGCCTGCTCGATGCGGCGACCCAGGTTGCCATCGTGTCGACCGACCTGCGCGGTTTCGTGCGCAGCTTCAATGTGGGGGCCGAACGCATGTTCGGCTACAGCGCCCAGGAGGTGATCGGGAGGCCGGTGCCGGAGAACGTCTTCGTCAAGGACGAAATCCGCCGTCGCGCGCAGGATCTGTCGAGCATCCTCGGCCGTGAGATTCGCGGCTTCGAAGTGGTAGGTGCCCTGGTCGGCGAGGGGCACGAGGAGCACGAATGGACCTGCGTGCGTCGAGATGGCCGGCAACTGAAGATCAATCTGATCATCACCGGGGTGCGCGACTCATCTGGCAGTACCACCGGTTACCTGGGCATCGCCACCGACATCACCCGACGCAAGGAAGCGGAGCTGGAGCTGCGGCGCCTTTCAGTCACCGATGCGCTCACCGGCATCCACAACCGCCGTTATTTCAAGGAGCAACTGGACCAGGCCATGGCGCGCTGCTCGCGCAGCGGCGAGCCGCTGTCGCTGGTGATGTTCGACATCGACCACTTCAAGAATATCAACGACCGCTTTGGCCACGAGGCTGGGGATATCGTGCTGGTGACCTTGTGCCAACGCATTTCCCAGCGCCTGCGCAAGGTGGATGTATTCTGTCGCCTGGGAGGCGAGGAGCTGGTGGTGCTCTGCCCAGGCAGTACCACGGAGCAGGCCTGGCAGTTGGCCGAGGCGTTGTGGCAGGCATTGCGTGGTCAGCCGATGGAAGGAGTGGGTGTGGTCACCGCGAGTTTCGGCGTTGCCTCCTGGTGCCCTGGGGAAAGCGCTGATGATCTGATGCGCAAGGTGGACCGTGCGGTCTATCGCGCCAAGCGCCTGGGGCGGGATCGTCTGGAGAAGGTCGAAGCCTGATGCGAAAACCCCGGCCTGTCGGCCGGGGTTCGCGTTGGATCAGTGCTTGGTGCTGCTGTAGAGATCCAGCAGCACCTGGTCGAGGATCGACGAGGCGCCCCAGGGACGGTTGCTGTTGAGGATTGCCACCACCACCCAGGTGCGGCCGTTGGCATCGCGGCTGAAGCCGGCAAGTGCGCGCACGGTGTTCAGGGTGCCGGTCTTCACGTGGGCTTCGCCGGCCATGGGCGTGCCGCGCAGGCGTTTGCGCATGGTGCCGTCCTTCGCCACGATCGGCAGCGAAGAGATGTACTCGGCAGCGTAGGGACTGTGCCACGCGGCCTGCAGCATGGCAGCCATTTCGCGAGCGCTGACCCGCTCGTCGCGGGACAGGCCGGAACCGTTCTCCATCACCAGGTGGCTCGCGGTAATGCCCTTGCGCGCCAGCCATTGGCGGATCACTCGCTGTGCGGCTTGGGCGTCGTCCGCGTCGGCGCCGTTGCGGTACTGGCGGCCGACCGAGAGGAACAGCTGGCGGGCCATGGTGTTATTACTGAACTTGTTGATGTCGCGGATGATTTCCACGACGTCCGGCGACATGGCACGGGCCACCAGGGTGGCGTTCTTCGGCACGTTGCCCTCGCGGTCCTTGCCCAGGATGCTGCCGCCCAGTTCCTGCCAGATACCGCGCACGGCACCCGCGGTGTAGGCCGGGTGTTCGAGCAGGGACATGTAGGTCTGCGCGCTGCAGCCTTGCGGAATCTGCCCGGTGGCGACCAGCGAGGTGCCGTCGAACTGGGTCACCGGATTGAAACGCAGCTTCGGCCAGGCCGGGCAGGCAGCGGCCTTGCTCACCTGGATCTGGTTGTCGATGCGCACGTTCGCCAGCGGCGGATCCATCAGGACGGTGGCTTTGCTGCCCTCGGTGCGGATTACCAGACGCACGCTCTTCAGGTTGACCATCAGCGAGTCGGGGCCGACCAGGAACGGCTTGTTGTCGTCGCCGCCGTCGTCATTGAACACCGGCAACTGCGGAATATTGAAGTAGCTGCGGTCCAGCACCAAGTCGCCGGTGACCTTGAGCACGCCATTGGCGCGCAGGTCGCGCATCATCAACCAGAGTTTCTCCAGGTTCAGCTTCGGATCGCCGCCGCCCTTCAGATACAGGTTGCCGTTCAGGACGCCGTCCTTGAGCTGGCCGTCGGTGTAGAACTCGGTCTGCCACTGATAGGTCGGGCCGAGCATCTCCAGGGCGGCATAGGTGGTGAACAGCTTCATGGTCGACGCCGGGTTCACCGAGACGTCGGAGTTGAAATAAGTGGCGTTACCGGGGCCTTCGAGCGGAATCATCACCAGCGAGAGAGCGTCATCGGTGAGCTTGCTGGCTCTCAGCGCCTTCTGTACGCGCTCGGGCAGGGTGGTGTTGATCTGGGCAACGGCGGGTAAGGCAAAGGGCAGTAATGTGGCGAGAGCGAGGACGCGCAGAGACTTGAACATAGAAAAGATGACATCCCAGTGGTCGGGCATTGACTTGAAAAAATGAAAAGATGAAGCGCAACACTACAGTTGAAGTACTCCCTGTTGGACTGGGAGACGCGGCACATTATGCCGCAAGCCGTTCCAGTATGCGCAGGCCTTCGAGAGCCGGTCGTCTCGACGAGATACTGCGTGACTGTGCTGGCGCAAGTTGTGTATTTGGCTCGGGCACACTTGTTCGTCGAGTGGCGAAGCCCTCATGAGGAGAGATTCAGATGGCCACCCATCGTTCCCGTCGTTTACGCAAGAAGTTGTGTGTCGATGAGTTCCAGGAGCTCGGTTTCGAGTTGAGCTTCAAGTACCGCGAGGGTAAGGACGAAGACTCCATCGGCAATTTCTTGAAGCGCTTCGCCGCTGATGCTGTCGAGCCCAATGACCTTGTCTACAGTGGGTGCGATGAGTACGGCTTCATCTGCCTGGCCCGGCGTGGCTCGGTGAGCAACGAGCAGCGCGAGTTGGTCGAAGGCTGGTTGAGGCAGCAGCCCGAGCTGGCGGAGTTCACCGTCAGCCCGTTGATTGATGCCTGGTACCCGGACCAGCCGGTCAATCCGCCTGCTCGTTGAGCTTGAGGCTCTCCTCCGCTCTCAGGACCTGCATCAGTTTCCATGGGTCGAGAGGTTTCGGCAGGCAGGCCAGGATGGGCTGGCCTCGTGCTCTGAGCGTTTTTAGCTCGGCCTGCAACTCATCTTCTTCGCGGCCACTGAACAGGACTGCGTGGAGAACCCTGCCTGCGTCGGCCAGCTCGCAGGCCAATTCGATTCCATTGACGTCCGGCAGATTTATGTCGCAGAGAAGCAAGTCGAATGGTTCTCTGCGACGTGCGCACGCTTCGCGCGCTTCCGTGGCGTCCAGTGCAGGAGTCAGCCTGAAGAATCCCAAGCGGTTCAATTGCATTTGGGTGGCGATTAACTGGAAGGGATGATCTTCGACGACCAGGATGCTGAGTTTGTTGTCCTGCATGACGAGCTCCTTGAAAACTCCGGATGCAGCTGATGAACTTCGCTGATGCTTTTTCACAGGCAAGCACAGGTGTCTAATAATTTTATTTTGGAGGTTTTAGTGTGTGCCTTCATATGTGTGCTCAGGTTTTAAATATCTTCTTTGTATTTGTTCTGGGTACTATTGCGGATGAAAGGTTAGGTCGATTTCTCTGGAGCTATTTTGGCTTCTGTGTTGAGCGAAGCGTGATTGTTATCTGGTCTGGCTGATCTTCAATGGTCTCTGACTATTATCTATTGCACTGTGCCGGTTGGACTTCAACTCTCCTAGGAAATGTGAGTTTTTATTCAGTGTTCACCAGCTTTTCTGGCGAAAGTGATAATCATCAGGCTTTTCCGTGAATAACCCCACGATGGATAGAGTTTAAGTCTGGCATCTGCTGCCGCACAGGTCGCAGAATCGAACGCCTCTTCGTGTCCGGAATGGCCTAGGCAGAGGTCTTCGATTGATTTTTGGCATCCTACAGGTCGACATGGTGGAGAGGCGTATCCATTGTTGCCTGTAAACAAGAAGAAATGCATACCTGGAGCCAGCTAGATGAAGTATGCGGAGATAGTGCCGAGGTTTATCAGGGCTCCAAGTCAGATTTTCTCCTGTTTGGAGTCGGAATATTCTTGCGGAAGGGAGGCGAGTGGTGGAGCTGAGGGAGATTCTTGTAGGAATTATTTAGATGTTACGTAGGAAAACCCTCTAATGATAAATAATGAGGGTGGGTAATCTCGACAGAACAAGCTTGGCATATATCTTACGGACAAATATTAATTTCGATGGGTCTGTGGGAGGAAGCTTGATGAGCAAAGTTCTTATTGTCGATGACCATCCGGTCATTCGTATGGCAATGCGCGTTCTGCTGGAAAAGGAAGGCCACGTTATCGTCGGGGAGACTGACAACGGCGTGGATGCGCTTTCGCTTGTCAAGGATCTGATCCCCGACCTCGTCGTTCTGGATATCGGTATTCCTCGGCTCGATGGCCTGGAGGTCATCAGCCGGATCTCCGCTTTCGAGCTTCCGCTCAAGGTCCTGGTGCTGACCGGACAGAGCGCCTCGTTGTTCGCCATGCGCTGCATGCAGGCCGGAGCTTCGGGCTTCGTCTGCAAGCAGGGTGGGCTGGCGGAGCTGATCAGTGCGGTCAACGCCGTGGTTGCCGGTTACAACTACTTCCCCAGTACTGCCGTTCGCCAGACCCGCCGCAACAGCGGGCAGATGGATGACCAGGAACTCATTCAGCGTCTTTCCGACCGTGAGATGGCCGTCCTCCAGTACCTGGCCAACGGGTATTCGAACAAGGAAATCTCCGAACAGATGTTCATCAGCAACAAGACGGTCAGCACCTACAAGACCCGACTGCTGCTGAAGCTCAACGCCCATTCCTTGGTCGATCTGATCGAGTTTGCCAAGCGGAACGCGCTGGTCTGAGGTGTGTGATGTACCGCTTCCGCTTGCTCGTCAGTGTGTTGTTATTCCTCTGTTGTGGATGGGGAGTCGCGGAGCAGCACGATTGGACCGCAATGAACCTGCTGGCTCGTTCGACGGACGAGCCGGTCAAGGTGAAATTGAACGATTCAGACTGGCAATGGCTCAGGGACAAGCGCACGCTGCGTCTCGGTGTGACCGCGCCGGACTATGCACCCTTCGACATCATGGCCAGTGGCACGGATCTCGAAGGCATCACGGCAGATTTCGCAGGCGTCATTGCTGACGCGCTCAATGTCCACATCGAAGTGCGCCGTTATGCGAATCGCACCACCGCCCTGAAGGCATTGGAACAGGGCGATATCGACATGCTCAGTCGTTCCACCCGTTACGAGGCAATGCGGCCCGAAGTCACCCTGACTCAACCCTATTTTTCCAATCAGCCTGTGGTTATTGGCCCGGAGGGCGTACGCCTGGAGAGTGCTGCGCAACTGGTGGGAAAGCGCATTGCCGTGGTCAGCGACTATTTCTCCGTGGATGAGCGCGACAAATACCTTTCCGGAACCACCATCCAGAGCTACCAGTCGGTGCGTCGGGCCCTGGAGGCCGTTGCCTTCGGTCAGGCGGACTTCTACGTCGGGGATGCCTTCAGTGCTCAGTATCTGATCAGCCAGGGGTACCTGGCGAACCTCAAGCCGCTGAATTTCGCCGGCTTCGATGGCCTGGGGTTCAGCTTCGCCGTCATCTCCTCCGGGCATGAGCTGCTGGATATTCTCAACCATACCCTGGCTGCCATTCCACGCCAGACCAAGAGCGCAATCCAGCGACGCTGGAGTCCTGGCGGGGCATTCTCGATCGTCAATCAGCGACTCATCCTCACTCCCCGGGAACAGCGCTGGCTTGATCTTCATCCGCGCCCGGTGGTCGTCGTGGATCAGGCTCTGGCTCCCGTCTCATTTTTCGATGCTCAGGGGCAGTTCCGCGGCATTGCCGCGGACGTACTGGACCTCGTCCAGAGCCGCACTGGCCTCGACTTCGAGGTACGTCCTCAGCCCAGCGTCACGGCAATGCTGGAGCAGGTGAAAACGGGCAAAGCAGACATCATCTCAGCGTTGACACCGACGGCTCAGCGTGAAGAGTGGCTCGGCTTCACTCGTCCTTACATGACCGCCTCCTTCGTGGTCGTGGTGTCCGGAAAGAGTGACTGGCTACATTCGCTGGGTGATCTGGATGGGCGTCGAGTAGCGGTTCCAAAGGGCTCTGTCATCGCCGACTTTCTGCGTATGCATCATCCTCAGGCCAAACTGGTTGAGGTCGAAAACAACGTCGATGATCTGTCGATGATCAGCGAAGGCAAGGTCGATGCAGGAATTCATCTGCTGTCTTCCGCCAATTACCTGATCTCTCGCTATTACCCGGAGCTGCGTGTGGCACTTGCCCTCGACCGGGAGCCGGGCCAGTTCTCCCTGGCCGTTTCCCAGACGGACCCGGAGCTTCTCGGTATTCTGAACAAGGCGATCCTCGCCATTTCCCCCGAGGATATGAGCAACATCGTTACCCGCTGGTCCGCCAGCATGGAAAAGCCGGACAGCATCTGGCAAGGCTATCGCACGCAATTCATCCAGTTCGCGTGGGCCGCAACACTGTTGCTGCTCCTGCTATTGTTGTGGAACTGGCGCTTGTGGTTGAAGGTCCGGCACCGACAGGACTCCGAGCGCGAGCTCAATTACCGACTCGCATTCAAGCGTGCCCTGATCGATGGTATTCCCCAGCCGGTGGCCGTACGGGACCGCGAAGGACGTCTTGTCACCTGCAATATCGGATTCCTGACCGAGACCGGCATGTCCCACGACACGGTTGGCGGCACCCGAGTTGCCGATTGCTCGTGGCTGGATGCGCGCGACGCAGCCACGCTCCAGCTGATTCATCAGCAGGCTATGGAGCAGGATGGCAAAGTGGCCTCCGATCTGATGCTGCAGATTTGCGGCAATGTTCGTGAAATCCATTACTGGGCGACGCCATACCGTGGGCCCGGTGGGGAGCTCTCCGGCGTGGTGACCGGTTGGATCGATGTGACCGAGCGAGAGCGCCTGCATCACCAACTGGAGGCGGCCAAGGAGCAGGCCGAGGAAGCCAACCGTGCCAAGAGTACCTTCCTGGCGACCATGAGTCATGAGATCCGCACTCCCATGAACGCAGTGATCGGGATGCTGGAGCTGGCGTTGACTCGCGCCGATCAAGGCCACTGGGAACGCGAACCGGTGGAAGTAGCCTATGACTCTGCGCACTCGCTGCTGACGTTGATCGGTGACATTCTCGACGTGGCCAAGATCGAGTCAGGACGGCTGACCCTCCTGCCGGAGCGCGCGCACCTGCGCGAACTGGTGGAGTCCGTGGCCCGGGTGTTCGACGGGCTGGCCCGACAGAAGGCACTGGAACTGCGGCTGGAGATCGAGGCGGACGCCGCCTGTGACGTGCTCATCGATCCGCTGCGGTTCAAGCAGATTCTTTCCAACTTGGTCAGCAATGCCATCAAGTTCACCGATATTGGCCATGTGCGAATCCACGTCTCCGGAGAGAGGGTCGCTGGTGAGCGCCTGTCCCTCGAAGTCAGTGTGAAAGACAGCGGTATTGGGATTTCCGAAGAGGATCAGCGGCAGTTGTTCGAGCCCTTCAGCCAGGTTGCCCGCAGCAGCCACGCAAGTCGTGGCGGCACTGGGTTGGGCCTGACCATCTGCCGCAAGTTAGCGGAAATGATGGGCGGCACGGTGCGTATGGAGAGCCGCCCCGGCGTAGGAACGACGGTCACCGTGCGGCTGTTGCTGCAAACACTCGAGAGCCTGCCCGAAGGAGATGTGCGTCCGGCGCCGGATGTGCCGAGGTCTGTGCATTCGCTCAAGGTGCTGGTGGTCGACGACCACGCTGCCAACAGGATGTTACTGACCCAGCAACTGGAGCACCTGGGGCACCGGGTCGAAGTGGCGTCCGATGGTTCTCTGGCACTTCAGGCATGGCATCCGGGCGATTTTGATTTGGTCATTACCGACTGCAACATGCCGGTTCTCAACGGCTATGGCCTGGCGCGCAGAATTCGCGAACTGGAAGCGGAGATGGAGGCTGAGCCTTGCGTGATCTTCGGTTTCACCGCCAATGCCCAACCGGACGAGGTCGAGAACTGTCGACGCGCCGGGATGGACGATTGCCTGTTCAAGCCCATTGGTCTGGACAATCTGCGGGTACGGCTGGAAACAGTACCGAAGATCACCGCTGCCGATGACCGACCAAGAGACGCCCAGAGCAAGCGAGCCGATGGGGTTGACCTGAAGTCCCTGCGGGAGATGACCGGCGGTGACCCCGGTCTGATTCGCCGCCTGCTGGAGGAGTTGCACAGCAGCAACCGGCTCGATATTGACCAGGTTCGGCCTCTATGGGAGGCGGGTGACTGGAAGCAACTGGCGGACCTCGCCCACCGCATGAAAGGTGCCGCTCGCTTGGTCAACGCGGGTGCGCTTCAGGAGTTGTGCGGTCAGCTTGAAGGCGGCTGCAAGGATGGCCTGAGCAGCAAGGAGTTGCTCAATCGGGCATTGGCGGTGGAGCAGGCGATGGCGCTTTTGCAGGACGAACTGCTGGCGCAACTGCGGACACTCGTCGCCTAGTCGGCGCGACCGCTTCAGCTGGGGCTGGAGCGGCCGGTCATCTCGCGAGCCATCTCTGTGGCGTAGCTGTCCGTCATCCCGGCGATGAAGTCGATGACTCGAAGGAACGCGCGATAGAGCGTCCAGTCCGGTTCCGGTGCATTGTTGCCGAGCAGATCAAGGATGCGTTGGTTCTTGAATGACGGTGTACTCCGGCCGTACTGCTCGAGTGCCGCGCCGCAGAAGGAATTCAGCAGGATTTCAAGGGTGGTGTAGGCGCCGATCTCGTGCAGTGTCTTGCGCTTGTCCTGGAATATCTTTTCTCGCGCCATGGCCTTGGCTCGCTGCACGCAGTGTTTGGCGGGACCATGCATGTGCTCCACCAGGTCGCCTGGCAGGCTGCCGGCGAGCAGAGCAGGTTCCTGTTCGACGAAGGCTCGTGCGGCGGCGTTGGTCAGGTGCTCGATAGCCTTGCCGCGCAGGATGGCTAGCTTGCGCCTGCGTGAATCCTTCGGGCCAAGCTGGCGGTAGGTTTCCGGCAGGTCATCCCCCACCAGGTCGAGTAGCAGCGATTCGACTTCCGCGTAATCGAGCAACTCCATTTCCAGGCCGTCCTCCAGGTCGATCAGTCCATAGCAGATGTCATCGGCAGCCTCCATCAGATAGACCAGCGGGTGCCGCGCCCAGCGTTCGTCCTCCAATTGCGGCATGCCGAGCTTTTGGGTGATCTGCTCCAGCAACGGTAGTTCGCTGCGGTAGCAACCGAACTTGTGCTTCTTGTAGCCGAGGGAGTCGGCATGGCGTGCCGTCCAGGGGTATTTCAGGTAGGTGCCGAGGGTGGCGTAAGTCAGGCGAGTGCCACCGTCGAACTGGTGGTATTCGAGTTGCGTGAGGACGCGGAAGCCCTGGGCGTTGCCTTCGAAGTTCAGGAAGTCGGAGCTCTCCTCTTCGCTCATCCCATCCAGCCAGCCGCGCCCGGCGGCCTGCTGGAACCAGTGGCGGATGGCATCCTCGCCGGAATGGCCGAAGGGCGGGTTACCGATGTCGTGGGCGAGGCATGCGGACTGCACTATGACGCCCATGTCCCCCGGGTCGCACCATTCAGGCAGGCGATCGCGGAGGATTTCACCGACGCGCATGCCCAGCGAGCGGCCGACGCAGGCCACTTCCAGGGAGTGGGTCAGGCGGGTATGGATGTGGTCGTTGCTCGATACCGGGTGCACCTGAGTCTTGCGCCCCAGGCGGCGGAAGGCGCCGGAGAAGATGATGCGGTCGTGGTCCTTGTGGAAAGCGCTGCGGCCGAGTTCGGCGCTGCTGTGCACCGGTTTGCCGAGGCGTTCTCGAGGGAGCAGGGTGTGCCAATCCATTCTTCTTTCCACAATCGAGAGAGTTACCGGCAACGCTAGCCGTTCGTGCCGGCAATCTCAATCGTGGCGCTAGAGACCTTCGGCGTCGATGTCGATGAGCAGAAGCCGTCGGCCCTGGTCGATGAACTGCCCGGCAGTCATGCAGTATTGGTTGGTGGTGGCGTCGCGGTAGGTGTTGGAGAGTGTCAGGCGGCGTTCTTCCCAGCCTTCGGCGAGCAGTTGGTAGAAGTACGGACGCCAGGACCAGTTGTGCCCCAGGTAGCGGCGGTTTTCCTTCCAGAACAGGCCGTTCCACTCCAGGTTTGGCGAGGTCTGGGTGCCGTGGCGGTCGCACTGGTAAATGCGCAGCAGGCGGCTGAAGGACTCCGGCGCTGGTGGCAGGCTGCTGAGCATGGCGCCGCCTTCGGCCCAGGGGCGCAGCATGTTCATCAGCTCGGAGAGTTGTTGCCGCAACTGGATGAGGTTGGCGCGCTCCCGCAGTTTGCGATTCACGTAATGGTCGCGGCGCTGGGCAAAGGCGGCCCGGAAGGCGTCGCTGGCGGGAAACTCCAACGCAGGCTTGGCGAACAGGTAGCCCTGCACATAGCGCGCACCGCACTCCAGGGCGAAGTCCATTTCCTCTTCGGTTTCCACGCCCTCGGCGATGATCCAGCAGCCGGTCTTCTCGGCCATCTGCGCCAGGGCTTTCACTACCTCGCCGCTGGGGCCGCCGCGTGCTGCCTCCTGGAACAGGCGCATGTCCAGCTTGAGGATGTCCGGTTGCAGCGCCAGCACGCGATCCAACTGCGAGTAACCGGCACCGAAGTCGTCGATGGCGATACGCGCACCTGCGTCTCGATAGCGCGCCACCACTTCGGGCAGACGCTGGTGGGCACCGCCCAGCTCGGTGATCTCGAAGACCACCCGTTCGGGCGGCACGCCTTGCTGTTGCAGTTGCTTGAGGCTGGGCAGTGGCTGGTTCGGGCGTAGGCGGCTGATCCAGCGCGGCGAAATGTTCAGGCTGAGGAACCAGTCCCTGGGCGCCTCATGGATGCGGGCGAGGGCGGCATCGCGGATTTGCCGGTCGAGGCGGCGCAGTTCGGCGAGGCCGACTCGCGGGTTGAAGAACAGCGGGCCGACCGATTGCAGGTCACCGTTGTCCTGGCGCAACCGCCCCAGCGCCTCGACACCGGCGATCAGGCCGGTCGCGGTGTCGATGAATGGCTGGAAGCAGGCGATGGGTTGCCCGTCGATCAAGGGACACATCCTTAGTGGCGTGACAGGAAAGCGCCGGAGCGCTGCTCCATGTCACTTTGCAAGAATGTGGCCAGTATGGACGTCAGAGGTGCGTCGATGGCGCGGGAGGGTCCTGATGGTCGGGCTTCCTGCGCATCTGCAGGATGACTGGCGCCAGGGCGATCCCTAGCCGCAGCAGCCGTATCCAGCGACGCTTGCGTCCGAACAGGAGTGCCAGGGCTGCGGCGCCGCCGGCGCCCCACAGCGGGATATTGCCGGCCAGTCCACCACGCAAGCTTTGGCCGACATGGCGAGCCTGTTTCAGGGGTTGCAGCAGCAATTCACCTTCCTGACGAAGCTGCTGGCGTTGCATTTCCAGGCGCAGGCGGACGATGGCCTTGCGCAGCTCGGCCCGGCTCAGGTTGCGGGCGTCCGGCATTTCACTCATGGCAACAGGCGCTCCCGGTCGCGGGCCAGTTCATCGAGGGTGGCACTGAAGGGCGAGCCTTCATCGGTGACCAACAGGTGCAGACGCCACGCGCAGAGCAGGCTACCGCCGACGTAAAAGAGGCACAGGCCGATGGCGGCCTGCAGGCGGTAGCTGTCCCAGAAGACAATCAACACCAGCACCGACAGCGCAACCAGCAGGAGCAAGGCGAAGACCAGAGCGAGGCCGGCCATCAGGAGCATCTGCACGGTACGGGTCTTCTGTTCCTGCAGCTCGATGCCCAACAGCTCGACGTGACCGTGCAGCAGGCCAAGGGCTGCGGCGCCGAAGCGCCGCAGGGAAGGAGAGTTGGCCGAGGACTTCGGCCCGGCGTCCATTCCGTCGCTCATCGGTCAGCGCCGGCTGACCAGCAAGCCGAGGAGGAAGCCGACACCGGCGGCGATACCCACGGCCTGCCAGGGGTGGTCACCGACGTAGTCCTCGGTTGCGTCCACGGCGGCCTTGCCCTGGTCGCGCACGGAGTCCTTGGTGGAGTAGATGGCATCGCGGGCACGCTTGAGGCTCTCGTGGATCTGCGCGCGCATCTGGTCGGCTTCGGCGCCGGCCAGGTCGGCGGAGCTCTGCAGGAGTTTCTCGGTGTCGCTGACGAGGGCTTGGAATTCGGCCAGGAGTTCATCCTTGGCGGCGTTCACTGCGGTCTTGCGAGGCATGTGATGCTCCTTGTGCGGGTTGAGGTTCCTAGTTTTCGAGCCCCGGGGGCGGAGGAAAGTTTCTCATAAATTCACCCCGGGGCCGCTCTTGCGTGCGAGATGAAGCCTAGCTGTTGATGACCTGACTGGTGGTATGACGCTTGCATTTCTCTGGTGCGCATGGAGAGCAGAGCGCCCCACGGCGGGGCGTTTCCGGTGTCTTGACCGGCGCGGAAAATAAGCTCAAATCATTGAAAAACATAAGGAAGTACAGGAAATTGCGAAGCTGGTCGGTTGGCCTGTGGGCCAGTCTGGGTCAGCGCTCGGCTCTTCTGCGGTGCATCACTGCTTCAGCGTGGTGCGGCGCAGGGTCGCCGCGAGCCGTTTTGGTGCTTTCCCCTTGACCTCCGGGGCTGCCTGTAGCGATGGAAAACCTCAATAGTGCCGTAGAGACGCTGGTCCACGGCTCCAACACGCTGTTCCTCCTGATGGGCGCGGTCATGGTGCTGGCCATGCACGCGGGCTTCGCTTTCCTGGAAGTTGGCACGGTGCGCCTGAAGAACCAGGTCAATGCGTTGTCGAAAATTCTCTCGGACTTCGCTATCTCGGCCCTGGCCTATTTCTTCGTCGGCTACTGGATCGCCTATGGCGTGACTTTTCTGCAGCCGGCGGCGCAACTGACGAACGAAAACGGCTACGCGCTGGTGAAGTTCTTCTTCCTGCTGACCTTCGCCGCAGCGATTCCCGCGATCATCTCGGGCGGCATCGCCGAGCGGGCAAAGTTCGGCCCGCAGCTGATGGCGACCGCGCTGATCGTGGCCTTTGTCTATCCCTTCTTCGAAGGGCTGATCTGGAACGGCAACTTCGGTTTTCAGGACTGGCTCAAGGCCGAGTTCGGCGCGGCTTTCCATGATTTCGCCGGTTCCGTGGTGGTGCACGCCTTTGGCGGCTGGCTAGCGCTGGCGGCGGTGGTCCTGCTGGGGCAGCGCAATGGCCGTTATCGCGAAGGGCGCCTGGTGGCCTTCGCGCCGTCGAACATTCCATTCCTGGCGGCGGGCTCCTGGATTCTCATCGTTGGCTGGTTCGGCTTCAACGTGATGAGCGCTCAGTCGCTGGCTGGCGCCAGCGGCCTGGTGGCGGTGAACTCACTGCTGGCGATGGTCGGCGGCACGGTGGCGTCGCTGCTGGTTGGCCGCAACGATCCGGGCTTCCTGCACAACGGCCCGCTGGCCGGGCTGGTCGCCGTCTGTGCCGGTTCCGACCTGATGCACCCCATCGGTGCCTTGGCCACTGGGATGGTGGCGGGGGCGCTGTTCGTCTGGGCATTTACCGCGACCCAGGTGCGCTGGAAGATCGACGACGTACTCGGTGTCTGGCCGCTGCATGGCCTGTGCGGCGCCTGGGGCGGGATCGCCTGCGGGATCTTCGGGCATCAGGCGCTTGGCGGCTTGGGCGGTGTGAGTCTTGCCAGCCAGGCGATCGGGACATTGCTGGGAGTCGTCGTGGCCTTCGCCGGTGGTCTGCTGGTGTACGGCCTGGTGAAGTCAGCAGTGGGAATTCGTCTGACGAAGGAAGAGGAGTACTACGGCGCCGACCTGTCGATCCACAAGATCGGGGCGCTCAGCCAGGACTGATCGGTCCATGACGAGACAAAGAAAAAGCCCGGCATCCGCCGGGCTTTTTCGTCATGCCGTGAGGGTTACCAGAGCGGCATGGTGTAGCTGACGATCAGACGGTTCTCGTCATAATCGTTGGTGTAGTTGGTGCGCATGGTCGCGTTACGCCACTTCACGCCCAGATTCTTCAGCGGGCCGTCCTGGAAGACGTAGGCGATGTCGGTGTCGCGTTCCCATTCCTTGCCTTCGCCGTCGGTGGTGATCAGGTCGATGTTGTCGCCCTTCACATAGCGGGTCATGAAGGTCAGACCGGGGATCCCGAGGCCGGCGAAGTTGTAGTCGTAGCGCGCCTGCCAGGATTTCTCGTCCTTGTTGGCGAAGTCGCCGATCTGGATGTAGTTCACCAGGTAGGGATCGGTACCGTTGATGTAGGCGAAGCCGGTGTCGCCGCTCATCTTCTGGTAGCCCAGGCCAAAGGCGTGGTAGCCCAGGGCATAGGTGAACATGGCGTTGAGCGCCTTGTTGTCGACGTTGCTGCCGCCGTCGTCATTGGACTTGGCCCAGCGGATGTCGGACTTCAGCGACTGCTTGTCGGCGATCGGCAATACGTGGATCAGGCCCAGGTAGTGCTGCTTGTAGATGTCTTCCAGGCCGCCGTAGTGGTAGCTGGTGCTCAGACTGTCGGTCCACTTGTAGGTGAGGCCGCCGAACAGGAACTTGTTGGACGTCAGGCTATCGCCGAGCTTGATGTTGCGCTTGCCGCCGCCGGTGATGGTCATGTCCTCGTAGTCCGAGGAGTCGCGCTGGTTCACCTGGTAGAGGCGGCCGCCGTCGACGGTCAGGCCGTCCAGTTCGGCGGAGTTCAGGGCGAAGCCGCTGAAGGTCTGCGGCAGCAGGCGGGTGTCGTTGAACTGCACCACCGGCATCTTCGGCATCAGGGTGCCGCCCTTGAGCGTGGTCTTGGACGCGCGCAGCTTGGCGGTAACGCCCAGGTCGCCATAGCTGTCCTCTGCGCGCTTGTCGCTGGAGGAGCGTTGCAGCAGGCCGGTGCCGCTGCGGTCAGGCGAGGAGTCGAGTTTCAGGCCCAGGGTGCCCAGGGCATCGACGCCAACGCCGATGGTGCCGTCGGTGTAGCCGGACTCGTACTTGAGGATGAAGCCCTGGGCCCACTCCTCGGCCTTGTTCTGGGCAGGGGCCGGGCTGTCCTGGCGGAAGTCGCGGTTGAAGTAGAAGTTGCGCAGTTCGACGGTGGCCTTGCTGTCCTTGATGAAGTCAGCGTGGGCGAGTGTCGGAAGGATAAAGCTGGTACCCAGCGTGGACAAAGCCACGGCACGGGCGATCGGGGTCTTGCTCATTGTTATTGTCTCCTCGAGCGCTTGGGGCAGTTCGGTGATGCCGGTGGATCGGGCCGGCATGTCGATCTGTTACAGCCTACCTACTAAATCATTACCGAATGTTGACGACCCTTAGACCTTAGTCGCTGATTAGTGAGCTGGCTATTGAAGCGCCGAGGGACAGCTGGCGTAGCTTTCAGTCGATCCAATGGGGGTAGTAGCCGAGTTTGTCCTGCACCTGGGCATCGTGGGCAGGCACGACGGTCAACTTTGGATACGCACGCATCAATTCGTGTACGCGGGCCACTTCGGCCAGGGTCCGCTCGCGGTCGCTGTCCACCAGTTTGCGGCTGACCCAGAACTTCTCGCGGGGACCGGTGAAACCGGACAGGCGCCAGGTGGTATCGCCGCTGAAGAAGAAGCGCCGACCGTCGTCGAGGGTGATGAACAGGCCGACCGCGCCGGGGGTATGGCCGTGCATCGGCACCAGCACCAGGCTGCCGTCGCCGAACAGGTCGAGGCTGCGGTCATAGCTCAGGAAGGGGCCGGATTCGAACTGGAACGGTACCCATTTCAGTGGATGGCGGAACTGGCTGGGGAATACCGCCGGAGGCTGGGCGATGTGGGCGTAGTTGATTTCCTCGTAGGTCGCCCAGACCGGCACGTCCGGGAAGTCGGACAGGCCGGAGGCATGGTCCCAGTGAGCATGGGAGAGAATGATCCGGTCGATGCGGATGCCGCTGCCCTGCAACTGTTCGCGCACCGGCTTCAGCCCGTGGTACTGGAACAGCGGCTTGTCCCACCAGGGCATGTCCTGCTTGAACTGCGCGTCCGCCTGGCTGCCCAGTCCGGTATCGAACAGCAAGGTCGCGGCGTGATGCTGGATCAATACCGCGGTGTGGTTGAGCGGGACCTTCTGCGTCCAGTTGCCGCCGGCCACAGTGAATGCATCGAGGGTGGTTACGCCGGAGGTGCGGATCAACGAGAAGCGCAGGTCGGCGGCCTGGATGTTCAGGCCGGCGAGGGCGAACAGCCCGGCCAGCAGTAGGGATGGCAGACGCATCGAGATTTCCTTTTCGTGGAGCGGAGAAGGGCGCCGCCAGGTTCGCGGCGGCGCGCAGATTCAGAGGGCGGGTTGTGCCACGTAGCCGGGCAGGGCGCGCACGCGGGCCAGCCAATCCTGCACATAGGGATAGCCGGATGGCTCGAGCCCGCCTTCCGGCGCCAGGGCGACGTAGGGGTAGACGGCAATGTCGGCGATGCTGGGCCTTTCCGTCTGCGCCAGCCAGCGGTGGTCGGCCAGCGTCGCGTCCAGCAGTTCCAGTGCATGGCGGCCCTTTGCCTGCGCCGTGGCCAGGTCGCCGGGGCGCTTGAACAGCTGGATCACCCGTGCCTGGGCCAGGCCGTGCTGCACCTCGTTGGCCGAGAAGCTCAGCCAGTTGGCGATTCGCCCCTGGGTCATGGCGTCCTGGGGATGCCAGTGCGGCTCGCCGTACTGCCGTGCGAGGTAGGCCAGGATGGCGTGGGAGTCGCCCAGGCGCAGTTCGCCGTCTTCCAGCGCGGGCACCTGGCCGCGCGGATTGATTGTCAGGAAGGCCGGGCGCTTGTGCGCACCGCCCTGCAGGTCCACCTGCACCAGTTCAGCCTTGTGGCCGATGAGCCCGAGGAACAGACGAACCTTGTAGCAGTTACCGGAAAGCGCGACGTCGTGGAGTTTCATGGCGAGAGCCCTGTGCATTGTTGTGGGGACGGCGGAATAGATATTAGACAGACAGGTCTGTATAGTTCAAGCGAAATGACCGTCCACCCACCGGAACTTGCGCGGTCCTCCCTGCAACGCTCCGGCTCCCCATGGGCGCCGAGCCTCGCGCATAATGTCCGGTCAGGAGGTAATGCCATGGCATCCAGCAAACGCGAGCTGCTGCTCACCACCGCCCAGGACCTGTTCTACCGCGAGGGCTACCACGCTACCGGCATCGACCGCATCCTTGCCGAGTCGGGCGTGGCGAAGATGACGCTGTACAAGCACTTCAAGTCCAAGGACGAGCTGATCATGGCGGCGCTGGAAGAGCGCCACGCCCGCATGGTCGAGCGCATGGAGGTGGCCGGACGCATCCTCGCGCCGCGCGAGTCGATCCTGGCGATCTTCGACGGCCTGCAGGAGGTGCTCGACAGCCCGGACTTCTGCGGCTGCGCCTTCATCCACGCCGCGGGCGAATTCCACAACCGCGAACACCCCATCCACCAGCAGGCCGCTGAACACAAGGCCTTTCTCGGCCGCTTCTTCGCCGCCCAGCTGATGCGCCTTGGTGCTGCGGAGCCGGAGGCTCTGGCCCGCCAGCTGCAATACCTGCTCGAGGGCGTGCTGGTGATGGCGCATATGCAGGGCCCGGCGCAGCAAGGGCGAGAAGCCCGCGCCATGGCCGACACCTTGCTCAAGCACGCCGGAGTCTGAACCTATGCCGCCAACCCTGGAGCCTCACATGCCCCCGGAATGCCAACTCTTCGGCACCCTTGGCTGCCATCTCTGCGAAGTGGCCGAAGCCGTGCTGATGCCCTTTGTCGAACACGGACTGTTGGTCGAGTTGGTGGACATCGCCGATCGCGAGGAATGGGTCGAGCAATATGGCTTGAGCATTCCCGTGTTGCGCCGCTGCGACTCCGGCGCCGAGCTGAACTGGCCCTTCGACGCCGAGCAGGTCGCCATTTTCCTCCGCCGCTGATGCCTTTGGCGGCTTTTCCTCTCCTCAATCAACTGATGCGAGGCGCATTGCAATGAAGATCGGATTTCTCGGATTGGGCGGCATGGGTGCTGCCATGGCTGCAAACCTCATCAAGGCCGGCCACCAGGTTGTCGTCTGGAACCGTTCGCCAGCGGCTGCCGAGCCCCTGGTGGCGCTGGGTGCCGTTGCCGCCACCACGCCTGTGCAGGCTTTGGACGTCGAACTGGTGATTTCCATGCTGGCCGACGACAACTCCACCCGCACCGTGCTGCTGGACAGCGGCGCCCTGGCCTCGGCCAAGGCAGGGCTGGTGCACCTGAGCATGGCCACGCTGTCCACCGCCCTCGTCACCGAGCTGGTGGAGTTGCACCGCGAACAGGGCGTCGAGTTCGTTGCTGCGCCGGTGTTTGGTCGCACCGACGTTGCCGCCGCCGGCAAGCTGAACATCCTGGTCGCCGGACCCGAGACGGCTATCGCCAAGGCGCAGCCGGTCCTTGATGTGCTGGGACAGAAGACCTGGCCGCTGGGCGACGACCCTTTGCGCGCCGTTGCGGTGAAAATCGCCGGCAATTTCATGATTGCCAGCGCCATCGAGGCGATGGGTGAGAGCACTGCGCTGGTGAAAACCTACGGGGTGGCGCCGGGCGAGTTCATGGAGATCATGGGCAACACCCTGTTCAACGCGCCGGTGTATCGCAACTATGGCGCCCTGATCGCCGAGCAGCGCTTCGATCCGGCGGCGTTCCGCCTGGTGCTGGGCCTCAAGGACGTGGGGCTGGCGTTGTCGGCCGGGCAGGAGCAGCGCGTGCCGCTGCCGTTCGCCAGCGTCCTGCGTGACAACCTGCTCGAAGCCATTGCCCACGGCGATGGCGATCTGGACTGGAGCGCGCTATCGCAGGTGGCGCTGCGCAAGTCCGGGCAGCTCTGATTCGTCCATGAAAAAGCCCGTCCGGCTGGACGGGCTTTTTTGTGCCTGATGATTGGTCTGCATGAAAAATCGCAGGCAATAAAAAACCCGCCGTTAGGCGGGTTTTTCGGGATTTGGTCGGAGCGACTGGATTCGAACCAGCGACCTTCTCGTCCCGAACGAGACGCGCTACCAAGCTGCGCTACGCTCCGTTTGATGGCGCGCATTCTACCGAAAAACTTTTGACGCACAAGGGGTTAGCGAAAAATATTTTTCGCCCCCCGGTAAAACGCGAACGCCCCGCAGACCGGTCAGGGGCTGCGGGGCGTTTTCACCGCCGGGAGAATCAGAGGTCCTTGACGGTCCGTACCTGATCCTTGTTCACGCGGGCGGTTTTGCCATCCAGCTGTTCGAACTCATAGAAGCCGGATTCTTCGTCGTACTTGGGTTTGTCGACCGACTGAATCTCGCGACCATCGTTCAGGGTGATGACCGACGGAGTGGAGCAACCAGCGAGCACTCCGAAGCCCAGGGCGAGCAGGAAGGCGGGAAGCATCCGTTTGTTCATTAGTGAATCTCCTGATGAGCGAACATAAAGGTACGAAAAGTCTGACAGGGTGCTTCTTGGCATAGTTCCCGGAAAATTTTCGAATACGGCGCTATCGTGCGTGATAGAGCAGCTCTGGCGTGTTGAGATTGGCCAGGCGCGGGTCGTTCGCCGGGCAATCCACTGCCTGCAGCCCCAGGTTCGAGAACACATGGCGCGGGCTGCGGTCGCCCTGGTGCCAGGCCTGTTCTATCGGTTCGCGCGTCGCCACCGGAATGATGCTGAACAGCGGCTCCCACTGCGTGCCGCAGCGCAGCATGTGCACGACGTCCGGCGCTTCAGCCGATGCGAGCAGCAGGCGCTCCAGCAGATCGGTGTCCAGCAGCGGCGCATCGCAGGGCAGCACCAGCAGGTGTGAGTGGCGTGCAGCGGCGAGACCCGCGCGAATGCCGGCCAGCGGGCCGGGGAAGTCCGGGCTGTCGTCCTGTACCAGGCGGTCGGCGTAGCCCGCGTAGACGTTCGCGTTGCGGTTGCAGGAAATGATCAGGTCGTCGCTGTACGGGCGGGCGAGGGCGGCGGCGTAGCTCACCAGCGGCTTGCCCTGCCAGTCCAGCAGGCCCTTGTCCTGGCCACCCATGCGCTGGCCGCGTCCTCCGGCGAGAATCAGGACGGAACAGCGGGGTAGCGGGGCTTGTGGCATGTCAGGGTCTCCAGGGGCGGGCCTGTGATATAACACCGCGCATTCCAACCTCACAAGCAAGGGCCCTCATCATGAGCCACAAGGCCGAGCAGCCATTCGTCCCGCTGAACATCGCCGTTCTTACCGTCAGCGACACCCGCACCCTGGAAACCGACACCTCCGGCCAGCTCTTCGTCGACCGCCTTAAGGCCGCCGGCCACAACCTCGCCGCTCGCGTCCTGCTCAAGGATGACCTCTATCGCATCCGCGCCCAGGTCGCGACCTGGATCGCCGAGGACGAGGTCCAGGTCGTGCTGATCACCGGTGGCACCGGCTTCACCGGCCGCGACAGCACCCCGGAAGCCGTGACTTGCCTGCTGGACAAGGTAGTGGACGGCTTCGGCGAGCTGTTCCGGCAGATTTCCGTGGCCGACATCGGCACCTCCACCGTGCAGTCCCGCGCGCTGGCGGGGCTGTCCAACGGCACCCTGGTCTGCTGCCTGCCGGGTTCCACCAACGCCTGCCGCACTGCCTGGGACGGCATCCTCGGCGAACAGCTGGACGCCAGTCATCGTCCCTGCAACTTTGTGCCGCACCTGAAGAAGGCGGCGCCCTGCGAGAGCCGCGGATGAGCTGCTGCGACAAGCCCGGCCTGCTGCCGGTCGAGGAAGCCCTGGCGCGCTTGTTGGCGCTGGCCGAACAGTCTCTGGTCTCCGAGTGCGAAACCTTGCCGTTGGCCGACGCCGATGGCCGCGTGCTGGCCGAGCCGCTGCTGGCCGGCCTGGACCTGCCGCCATGGCCGAACAGCGCCATGGACGGCTACGCGCTGCGCCTGGCCGACTGGCGGGGCGAAGCGCTGCCGGTAAGCCAGAAGATCTTCGCCGGCCAGGCCGGTGAACCGCTGCAACCGGGCACCTGTGTGCGCATCTTCACCGGCGCGCCTGTGCCGCAAGGCGCCGACTGCGTGGAAATGCAGGAAAACGCCGAGGTGCTGGAGGATGGCCGTGTGCGCTTCCTCGAAGCGATGGAAGCCGGCCAGCACATTCGCCCGCAGGGCCAGGAAACCCGCAAGGGAGACTGCGTGCTGCCCAACGGCACGCGCATCGGCCCCATCGAGATCGGCCTGGCCGCGTCCCTCGGCCACGCTGAATTGAAAGTACGTCGCCGCCCGCGCGTGGCGCTGCTGTCCACCGGCGACGAACTGGTCGAGCCGGGCACGCCGCTGGCGCTCGGGCAGATCTACAACAGCAACCGTCACCTGCTGCGCACCTGGCTGCTGCGCTTGGGTTGCGAGGTAGTGGACGCTGGCATCCTTCCGGACGACCTGGAGCGCACCCGCGCCGCACTGGCGGGGCTGTCGAATGTCGACCTGATCCTTTCCACCGGTGGCGTGTCCGTCGGCGAGGCGGACTTCCTCGGAGCGGCCCTGCGCGAAGCAGGTGATCTGGCGCTGTGGAAGCTGGCGATCAAGCCGGGCAAGCCGCTGACCGTCGGCCACTACCAGGGCGTGCCGGTGATCGGGCTGCCGGGTAACCCCGCATCCACCCTGGTGACTTTCGCCCTGCTGGCGCGGCCCTACCTGATGCGCCGCCTCGGCACGCAGAAGGTCGAGCCGCTGCGCCTGCAGGTCCCGGCCGGCTTCAACCGGACCAAGCCGGGCAACCGTCGTGAGTACTTGCGCGCGCGTTTGGAAAATGGCCGTGCAGTGCCCTACGCCAATCAGAGCTCCGGCGTGCTGCTTAGCGCAGCCTGGGCCGAAGGGCTGGTGGAAGTGCGCGAGGGCACGACGTTGGCCGAAGGCGATTGGCTGAACTTCATTCCCTTCAGTGAGTTGCTGGACTGAGTGCTGGGAGCACCATGAACAACGCCGGTCTCAGACCGGCGTTTTCTTATGCTGCTGGCGATACTCGCCCGGTGTCTGGTCGGTCCAGCCCTTGAAGCTGCGGTGGAACGAGCGCGACTCGGTGAAGCCCAGATACTGGGCGATGTCCTGGATCGGCAGGTCGCTGTGTACCAGGTAATGCTCGGCCAGCTCCTGGCGCAGCTCGTCGAGGATCTGCTGGTAGCTGGTGCCGGCCTGCTGCAGGTGGCGCTGCAGGGTGCGCACCGTCATCTCGAAACGTTCGGCGACACGCTCCTTGCGCGGCAGGCCATCCTTGAGCAGCAGGCGCAGGGCGTTCTTCACCCGCAGCGGCAGCGGCTCGTCGTCGTCCAGCTCGGCCATCAGCGCCAGGGCGTGCTCTTCCAGGGTGCGCAGCAGGTTGGCGTCGGCCTGGCGCAGGGGATAGCTCAGCAGTTGCAGGGGCACCAGCAGGGCGCTGAAGGGTTGCTCGAAACGCACCGGGCAGCCGAATAGCTGCTCGTACTCGGCGATATCGGTGCCCTCGGGCTGTGGGTGTTCGAACCAGACTTCCTGCGGGGAGCCGCTGGTGTCGGCGATCCAGCGCGCATACAGCAGCCAGGACGCCAGCACGTTTTCCACCATGTGCCGGCGGATCTGCGCCGCCTCGTGGCGGCAATTCCAGATCAGCTTGATGTGGTCTCCGCCAGGCTCCAGGCGGCTGACGCCCATGTCGCCGACCAGCTTCTCGTAGGGAATGATGCGGCCCATGGCTTCGCCCAGGTTGGCGCAGTTCATGGTGATGTAGCCCAGCACGCTCCACGAGCCCGGCTGCACGAAGCGTGCAGAGTGCAGGCCGAACAGCGGGTCGCCGGAATGCGCGCACAAATGCTGCAGCAGGCGTTCGTGAGCCTCGCTGGGCAGGCGCTGGCTGTTGTCGCTCAGTTGCGAGCGCGCAAGGCCCGCGACCTTGAGGGCGACGTCCAGGTCCATGCCGAGGGACTCGGCGTGGCGCAGGTATTTCAGCAATGCGGGGACGGAGGTATAGCCGAGGGAATGCATGGCGTTCGTTCTTGTTCTGGTGTCTCGATCGGCAACTGCGCCTGTCTTGATCCGACAGTGACAGGGCAGGGCGGCTGGCTAGTATAGGCAGCCATCAAGCGGCACCGAAATAGCAATCGAAATTGCAGACAGAGACCCTGAATAAAAGGAGCGGGCATGCGACGCTGGAACGGCTGGGGTGAAGAAACGACGGTGGTGGAACTGCCCGACAACGGACGCGGTTTTCTCGCCGAACTGGTCGGCCCGGGCCTGACGCTGCCGGACGCGACGCTGGAGCAGGTACTGGCCAAGGTACCGGCCTCGCGCCTGCCCGTGCATCCGCTGGTGGTGCGCGAAGCCCGCGACCGCCTGCTGCACGCCCGAGGCCAGAGCCTGCCGGACTGGCTGGCGATGCGCGAAGGCGAGTTCGGTGTGTTCCCCGATGGCGTGGCCTACCCGCAGACTGCCGAGCAGATCCGCGAGCTGCTGAAGTTCGCCGAGCTCTGGGACTGCCTGGTGATCCCCTACGGCGGCGGTACTTCGGTGGCCGGTCATATCAACCCGCCGGAGTCCGACAAGGCGGTGCTCACCGTTTCCCTGGAACACATGAACCGCCTGCTGGAGCTGGACGAGCAGAGCCTGATCGCCACTTTTGGCCCCGGCGCCAACGGCCCGCAGGTGGAAAGCCAGCTGCGCGCCCGTGGTTACACCCTCGGCCACTTCCCGCAGTCCTGGGAGCTTTCCACCCTCGGCGGCTGGGTTGCCAGCCGCTCCAGTGGCCAGCAGTCGCTGCGCTACGGGCGCATCGAGCAACTGTTCGCCGGCGGCACACTGGAAACCTTCGCCGGCAGCCTGGAGATCCCGACCTTCCCGGCGTCCTCCGCAGGCCCGGACCTGCGCGAGATGGTGATGGGTTCCGAAGGCCGCTTCGGCATCCTCTCGTCGGTGAAGGTGCGGGTCACGCGCATCGCCGACGATGAACGTTTCTACGCGGTGTTCCTGCCGTCCTGGGAGCAGGCGCTGGAAGGCATCCGCACTCTGGTGCAGGCGCGCGTGCCGCTGTCGATGTTGCGCTTGTCGAATGCCATCGAGACCACCACTCAACTGGCCCTGGCCGGCCATCCGGGGCAGATCGCCTGGCTGGAGCGCTACCTGAAGATGCGCGGCGCGGCCGAGGGCAAGTGCATGCTGACCTTCGGCGTCACCGGTGACCGCGCGCAGAACGCGACGTCGCTGCGCGCCGCGCGCCGGCTGCTCAAGGGCTTCGGCGGCGTGTTCACCGGCACCCTGCTGGGCAGGAAATGGGCGCAGAACCGCTTCCGCTTCCCCTACCTGCGCGAAGCGCTGTGGGAGAACGGCTACGTGGTCGATACCCTGGAAACCGCCACCGACTGGTCCAACGTCGACAACCTGCTCAACCGCATCGAGGCCAGCCTGCGCGAAGGCCTGGCCGCCGAGGGCGAGCGCGTGCACGTGTTCACCCACCTGTCGCACGTCTACGGCGAGGGTTCTAGCATCTACACCACCTACGTGTTCCGCCCGGCCGCCAGCTATGCGCAGACACACGAGCGCTGGCGCAAGCTCAAGCATGCCGCCAGCCAGACCATCGCCCAGAACCGCGGCACCATCAGCCACCAGCACGGCGTGGGCAAGGACCACGCGCCTTACCTGCCGGTGGAAAAGGGCCCGCTGGGCATGGCGGCGATCAAGACGCTGGCCGGGCATTTCGATCCCTCCGGCCGGCTGAACCCCGGCACCTTGCTGCAGGACTGAACCCATGCCTGCCTGGAACGCGGCCTGGCGCGCGCAGGCGCTGCCGGAGCTGGCGGCACGCGACTGGGACCTGATCGTGGTCGGCGGCGGCATCACCGGCGCCGGCATCCTGCGCGAAGCGGCACGGCGCGGATGGCGCTGCCTGCTGGTCGAGCAGCGCGATTTCGCCTGGGGCACCTCCAGCCGCTCATCGAAGATGGTTCACGGCGGCCTGCGCTACATCGCCAAGGGCCAGTTCGGCCTGACCCGTGACTCGGTGCGCGAGCGCCAGCGCCTGCTGGGCGAGGCGCCGGGGCTGGTCGATCCGCTGAGCTTCATCATGCCGCACTACCAGGGCGGCTTCCCCGGCCCGCGGGTGTTCGGCACCCTGCTGTCGCTGTACGACGCGCTGGCGGGGCGGCGCAATCACCTGTTTCATCGCCTGGAGGAACTGCGCTACCTGGCGCCGGGCCTGAAGGAAGATCGCCTGCTGGGCGGCACCCGCTTCCAGGATGCGGTAACCGATGACGCGCGCCTGGTCATGCGTGTGCTGGGCGAAGCGCGAGCCGAGGGCGGCGAAGCACTGAATGGTTTGAAGGTGATCGAACTGGATCGCCGCGATGGTCGCGTTCAGGGGCTGGTTGCCGAGGATCGCGAGAGCGGCGAGCGCTTCACCTTCCGTAGCCGCGCCGTGGCCTTGGCCACTGGCGCCTGGGCCGATGCGCTGCGGCAGAAGCACGGCAGCGAACACATCCGACCGCTGCGTGGCAGCCATCTGCTGCTGCCGGCCTGGCGCCTGCCAGTCACCCATGCGTTCAGCTTCATGCACGGGCAGGACAAGCGTCCGGTCTTTGTCTTCCCCTGGGAAGGGGCGACCGTGGTCGGCACCACCGACCTGGATCACCGGGAAACCCTGGACGATGACGCTGCCATCAGCCGCGAAGAGCTGGAGTACCTGCTGGCTGTCTGCGCGCAGCAGTTTCCTGCTGCGCAGATCACCGCCGGCGATGTGCGCTCCACCTGGGCCGGTGTACGCCCGGTGGTCAGCGATGGCACGCCCTCGCTCAAGCCGTCGGATGAAAAACGCGAGCATGCGCTGTGGGTCGAGCCCGGGTGCGTGACTCTTGCTGGCGGCAAGCTCACGACCTTCCGCCTGCTGGCGCTGGAGGTGCTTGCCGCTTGTGCGCCAATGCTGGAGCGCCAGCTGGAAACTGCGCCTGACCACGTCTTCGCGGCCGTCGAGGACGTCGTCCTGCCGGGCCTCATTCCACCTCAGCAGCGCCGCCTGCGCGGGCGCCATGGGCGCTCCTTGCCGGAACTGGCGCGCCTTCTGAACGAGGTGGGCAGCGAGTGTATCGGCCATACCGATTCGCTCTGGGCCGAGCTGGCCTGGGCGGCGGAAGGCGAACTGGTGCTTCACCTGGACGACCTGCTGCTGCGTCGCACCCGTATTGGCCTGCTGCTGGCCGATGGTGGCGCTGCCGAGTTGCCGAGGATTCGCGCCTTGTGTCAGCGCCGCCTGGGCTGGGACGACGCGCGCTGGAAACAGGAAGAACAGGACTACCTGGAGCTGTGGCGCCGCAGCTACAGCCTTCCGCACTGACCGACCCTCCATGACCAAGAGCCCCATGAATAACAACAACTACCTGCTGGCCATCGACAACGGCACTCAGAGCGTGCGCGCGCTGCTCTTCGATCTCCAGGGCAACCTGGTGGGCAAGGGCAAGGTCGAGCTGGAGGCGTATTTCTCCTCGCAGCCCGGTTGGGCGGAGCAGCACCCGGACTATTACTGGGAGCAGCTGGGCGAGGCGTGCAAGCGCCTGTGGGCCAGTGTCGACATCGACCGCAGCCGCATTCGTGGCGTGTCGCTGACTACCCAACGCGGTACGGTGATTCACGTCGACGAAGCCGGCCAGGCCCTGCGCCCGGCGATCATCTGGCTGGACCAGCGCCGCGCGGAGCTGGGCGATCCGATCAAGGGGCCCTGGGGCTGGCTGTTCAAGCTGGTGGGCGCGCAGGGCGCGGTGGACTACTTCCGCACCCAGGCCGAAGCGAACTGGGTGGCCCAGCAGCAGCCGGACATCCACCAGCGCACCCACAAGCTGCTGCTGCTCTCTGGCTTCCTCACCCAGCGCCTGTGCGGGCGTTACGTGGACTCGGTGGCCTGCAGCGTTGCCTACCTGCCGTTCGACTACAAGAAGCTCGCCTGGGCTGCGCCGCGGGACTGGAAGTGGCAGGCGATCGACGTGCGCCGCGAGCAATTGCCGGAGCTGTACAAGCCGGGTGAGAAACTGGGCGAGATCACCGCCGAGGCCAGCCGCCTGACCGGTATTCCCGAGGGCCTGCCGCTGATCGCCGCGGGTGCCGACAAGGCCTGCGAAGTACTCGGCGCGGGCGCGATCGACCCGACCGTGGCGTGCCTGTCCTACGGCACCACCGCGACCATCAACACCACCCGTTCGCGCTACCTGGAAACCATCCCGCTGATCCCGCCGTACCCGGCGGCGATTCCCGATCACTACAACACCGAGGTGATGATCTACCGCGGCTTCTGGATGGTCAGTTGGTTCAAGCGCGAGTTCGGCCTGCGCGAGATGCAGCGTGCCGAGGAACTGGGCGTCGAGCCGGAGAAACTCTTCGACGAACTGGTCAACAGCGTGCCAGCCGGCTCCATGGGCCTGATGCTGCAACCCTACTGGACGCCGGGCATCCGCGAGCCGGGCCTGGAGGCCAAGGGCTCGATCATCGGTTTCGGCGACGTGCACACCCGCGCGCACATCTACCGCGCCATCCTCGAAGGCCTGGCCTACGCGCTGCGCCAGGGCAAGGAGCGCATCGAGAAACGCTCCGGCACCCGCATCCAGCGCCTGCGCGTGGCCGGTGGCGGCTCGCAGAGCGACGCGGCGATGCAGCTCACTGCCGACATCTTCGGCCTGCCGGCGGAGCGCCCGCACGTCTACGAAGCCTCCGGCCTGGGCGCTGCCATCGATTGCGCGGTGGGGCTGAAGCTTTATCCGGACTTCGCCAGCGCCATCGCCGCCATGACCCGCGTCGGCGACGTCTTCCACCCGCGCCCCGAGGCGCAGCGGACCTACGAGCGGCTGTACAACGAGGTCTACCAGCGCATGTACAAGCAGCTCAAGCCGCTGTACCAGAGCATTCGGGAGATCACCGGCTACCCGGCCTGAACCGCCCATTCCCGATTCAGTGATGAAAAGCGAGGAAATTTTCCCGCGCTACTCTGGGTCCATTAGTTGACGCTCAATGGACTACTCGCGAGGAAGCCGACCATGACCCAGCCCAGGGCCCTGCTGATCCTGCACGGCAAGCAAGCCGCCAACGACGAAGTGCGTGCCGCCGTGCTGGCCACGCGCGAAGCGGGGCGCCAGTTGGATGTCAGGGTGACCTGGGAGGGCGGTGATGCTCGGCGGCTGGTGGAGGAGGGCCTGGCGGCGGGATACACCACGCTGATCGCCGGCGGTGGCGACGGCACCGTGCGCGACGTCGCCGAGGCGCTGGTCCAGGCCGGGGGCAAGGCCAGCTTGGCCATCCTACCGCTGGGCACTGCCAACGACTTCGCCCGCGCCGCCGGCGTTCCGCTCGAACCCGCGGCCGCGCTGGCCTTGCTGGACGTGCCGCCGCGCCCTATCGACCTTGGGGAGGTCGACGGACAGTTCTTCCTGAACATGGCCACGGGTGGCTTCGGTTCGAAGGTCACCGCCAACACCCCGGAAGACTTGAAGAAGCTGCTCGGGGGCGCAGCCTACCTGCTGACCGGCCTGACGCGCTTTTCTGAAGTCCATGCGGCCCAGGGGCGCTTTACCGGACCGGATTTCGAGTGGGAAGGCGAATTCCTCGCCCTGGGCATCGGCAATGGCCGACAGGCTGGCGGCGGACATGTGCTCTGCCCGCAGGCCACGGCGGATGACGGGCTGCTGGACGTGAGCATCCTGCCCACCCCGCAGGACATGGTCGGTACGCTGGGCGCATTGCTGGGCAGTAGCGGGTTCGGCATTCAGGACGTCTTCATCCGGGCGCGCCTGCCCTGGGTTGAGGTCGAAGCCCGCGAGGGCCTGGACGTCAATCTCGACGGTGAGCCGCTGGAGGGCCGCAAGCTGCGCTTCGAGGTGCACCCGGCAGCGCTCGCCATGCACCTGCCGGCAGACTCGCCGCTGCTCTCGTCCACTGGGCGGCTCGTTGCCGAACAAGGCTGATCGCGCTGGTCCGGACCGGACAAGTCGTGCATGATGGCGCACGGCCAGTATCTTGTTGGTGCCGATATGGCCGATAGCTCTCCCGCACGACTCATTCCGAATCTGGAGCAGGCATGGCCGGTATTCTCGACACTGTCGATCAACGCACCCAACTGGTAGGCGAGAATCGCCTGGAAATCCTGGTCTTCCGCCTCGCCGGGCGGCAACAGTTCGCGATCAACGTGTTCAAGGTGCAGGAGGTGCTGCAACTGCCGCGCCTGACGCTGATCCCGCAGCGCCACCCGATGATCTGCGGGGTGATCAACCTGCGCGGCCAGACGCTGCCGGTGATCGACCTGTCGCGCGCCATCGGCATGCGCGCGCTGACCCCGGATGCCAACAGCACCATCATCGTTACCGAGTACAACCGCTCGGTGCAGGCGTTCCTGGTGGGTGGGGTGGAGCGCATCCTCAACCTCAACTGGGAATCGATCCAGCCGCCGCCCGGTGGCGCCGGCCGCCAGCATTACCTGACCGCGATCACCAAGGTGGAAGACCGCCTGGTGGAGATTATTGACGTGGAGAAGGTGCTCGCGGAGATCGTACCGATGAACACCCGTGTCTCCAGCGACCGCCTGGACGACACGCTGCTCAGCCAGACCCGAGGCCGCGAAGTGCTGGTGGTGGACGACTCCAGTGTCGCTATCTCTCAGCTGCGCGATACCCTTGGCCAGCTCGGTCTGCGCCTGCACGTGGCGACCGACGGCCTGCGCGCGCTGCAGCAGCTCAAGCGCTGGGCCGATGAAGGCCTGGACATGGAAGAGAAGCTGCTGATGATCTTCACCGACGCCGAGATGCCGGAAATGGACGGCTACCGGCTGACCACCGAGATCCGCAACGACCCGCGCCTGCGTGACCTCTACGTGGTGCTGCACACCTCGCTGTCGGGTAGCTTCAACGACGCCATGGTGAAGAAGGTCGGCTGCGACGACTTCCTCTCCAAGTTCCAGCCGGACCAGCTGGTGGAGGTGGTACGCCGCCGCCTGCAGAAAGTTCCCGCCTAGCTCCGATCTCCCTGTAGGAGCGAGGGGGACGCCTAGTTCTTGCTCGCGAACGCTCGTCGTCGGATATACCGGCATCCAGCTGTTCGCTAGCAAGCCCGCTCCTGCAGGAGAGTGCCCATTGCTAGACGCCCGTTCCACACCGTATAAGGTCGCTTTCGCCTGCCCGAAAGGAAGCCTCCGATGTACACCCTCAGCGAGCTCTACCGCTACCCGGTCAAATCCACTGCCTACGAGCCCCTGGAGTCCGTTCGCCTGGACGCCCTGGGTCTGGAAGGGGATCGACGCTGGATGGTGGTCGACTCCGCCAACGGGCGCTTCCTCACCCAGCGCCTGCTGCCGCAGATGGGCCGTATCGAGGCGCGCTGGCAGGACGAATTCCAGGCGTTGCGCCTGCGTGCACCGGGCATGGACGACCTGCTGGTGCAAGTGCCGGGACGCGATGACAACCTGCGTGGCGTGCTGATCTGGCGTGACATGCTGCAGGTGCCGGATGCCGGCGATGCCGCCGCGCAGTGGCTGAGCGCATTCCTCGAGCGTGATGTGCGCCTGGTGCAGATGCCCGAGCAGCGTGCGCGGCAGGTGGACACCGCCTACGCCGAGCCCGGCGAGCACGTGCACTTCGCCGATGGCTTCCCGCTGCTGCTGATCGGCCAGGGCTCGCTGGACGACCTGTCGACGAAGGTTGGCCGCCCGCTGGAGATGCTGCGCTTCCGCCCGAACCTGGTGGTCACTGGCGCCGAACCGTTTGCGGAAGACGGCTGGAAGCGCATCCGCATCGGCGACGTCACCTTCAAGGTGGCCAAGCCCTGCGCGCGCTGCATCCTCACCACCATCGACCCGCATACTGGCGAGCGCGACGCTGCCCGTGAACCGCTGGCCACGCTACTGGGTTATCGCAACGTTAATGGCGAGGCGCTGTTCGGCGAGAATCTGATCGCCCTGAACAGCGGGACACTGCGCGTGGGTATGGAAGTAGAAGTTCTGGAGTAGGGCGCATAGTCACATCACGCGTAGGGTTGTGCGCCTGGCCCCAGCGTGCAGGAGCGAGCTTGCTCACGAACCCGCCTGCCGCCTGTGCCGCCGGAAACTTTTCGCGAGCAAGCTAGCGCCTGCAGGTAACCGCAGGGCGAACAACTTTCACGGTTGTTCGCCGTCGGCGCCTTACAGCTTGCTGTCGACGCAACCGGTGCTCTGACACTCGCGCTCACGCTCGCGCAGCACGGCCAGGCGCTCGTTGGTCTTGTCCACGGCGCACTGCAGGTTGACGAAGTAACCGCCGTCGCGCTCGTAGCTGCACTGGGCGTCGCGGTCCTTGATCCAGGCGATCTGGCTCTTCTTCAGCGCGGCCTTCTGGCCGTCGTTGAGCATCTTGCGCAGGGTGCCGAATTCATTGTTCAGCTCGCGGTCGACCTGGGCGTACTCGGTGCTCAGGCAGTACACGCTGTCGAAGGCGTTGCGCGGCTTCTCGCAGGCGGCGAGGGCGAGGTCGGCGCTGAGCAGGCCTGCGGCAAGCATGGAAAGGGAGAGAACGGTCTTGCGCATGGAAATTTCCTTTTTTCCTTGAGGGAATGAAAACCGCCCGGCGGGTGCCGGGCGGTGGAGGGGTGTCAGAGCTCGTCGAAGAAGCGTTCGTGCCAGTCGACGATGGGTTGTGGCGCATTGAGCTTCTGTCCGTAGATCACCGCGTAGGACAGCACGTTCTGCACGTAGGAACGGGTCTCGTCGAACGGAATGGTCTCTACCCAGACGTCGAAGGCCAGGTGGCGCGCATCCTTCAGCCATTGCCTTACGCGGCCGGGGCCGGCGTTGTAGGCGGCGGTGGCGAGCACGCGGTTGCCGTTGAACTGGCCGTGAACCTGGCTCAGGTAGGCGGCGCCGAGCTGGATGTTCACATCCGGCACTATCAGTTGCTGCGGCGAGGCCAGCGGGATGCCGAACTTGCGCGAGGTTTCCTTGGCGGTGGCCGGCATCAGCTGCATCAGGCCGGTGGCGCCGACGCCAGAGCGCGCATCGGACATGAAGGCGCTTTCCTGGCGGGTGATGGCGAACACCCAGCTGGAATGCAGGCCGCGGTTGCGCGCCTCGCGCACCAGGGTGTTGCGGTAGGCCATCGGGAAACGGATATCCAGGTCGTCCCAGTACTTGGCCTGGCTGATGGCGCGAATGGCCGGGAAGTACCACTGCATGTCGTACGCGATCTTGGCCTGGGCCAGCAGCTCATCGTGGCTCAGGTGGCGGGCGGCGTGGTACCACTCGCGGCGGGCGTTGATGATCTCGCCACGGGCGTAGAATTCCAGCGCGCGGCGGGTACTCGGCGCATTGCGAACGCGTTGCATGGTGCCGGCATCCGGCGAAACCGGGCGGTTGTTCAGCTGGTACGGTGCATTGATCCGGTCGGCGGCGAGGAAGCCATAGAAGTCACGCTCGTCGGCCACCGGCTTGTACAGGCTGACGGCTTGCTTGTTCTGCGGCTGCGCCAGTTGCAGCGAGCGCGCCTGCCAGTACTTCCAGCGGTTGGTCTCGGCCAGCGACGGCGGCAGCGCGCGGGTCAGCTCGTAGGCTTCTTCCCAGCGGCCCAGGCGCAGCAGCAGGCGCAGGCGCCATTCGGTGACGGTGTCGTCGCGCAGTTGCGGGTCGTACTTGACCATCATCGGCAGGGCGCGCGGATCGTAGCGGCGCGCCAGGCTCAGGCCGATCTCGCGGGCGATGGAGACCTTCTCGTCGCTGGAGAAGGGCAGCACCGAACTGTAGTAGTCCAGCAGGGTGATGGCCTTTTCCGGGTCCTGCTTGGCCAGGCGGCGCAGACCCAGGCCGACGACGTCGGCGGTAGCATGGTCGCGGGCGCCAAAGCGGGTGGTCTGGCTCAGCTGCGCGGGGTTCTGCGCCACGTTGACCATCAGTGCGCCCTGGCTGCCGAGGGTCGGCAGGCGCTTGGAGAGCACGGTGGCGAGGCTGTAGTTGCCTTTCTCGGCGGCCAGCTTCAGGCGCTTCCAGACCTTCTCTTCGGTGAGCTGGCCATCGGCCTGCCACATGGCGAAGGTAGTGTCGCAGGCGTCGGGCTGCGGCTTGCCGACCAACCAGAGCTTCTCGGCGGTGGCATAGCCCTCGGCCTTGTTGCCATGGCCGAGCTGATACTGGCCGTAGAGACAGTCCAGTTCGGTGAAGTTCATCTTCGGGTCGTAATAGCGGACGAAGGTGTTCCAGTCGCCCTGATCGGCCAGCTGGCGCATCCAGCGCAGCTTCAACCAGTTGATCTGCGGCAGGTCGCCGTGCTGCTCGATGAAGCGCTCGATCTCGGCGTTGCTGGCGCTTTTCAGGCGGTTGGTCAGCTCGTCATAGGCCAGGTACGGCTGCAGCGGATAATCGGCCAATGCCGACTGGTAGCGGAAATACGGGCCGCTGTCATTGCGCGCCAGTGCCTTCTGCGCCTCGTCGTACATCTGGCGCTGCTGGGGCAGGGACGCTGCATTGGCTGTCGAAGCGGACAGGCTGAGGATCAGGCAGGAGAACAGTGAGAAAAGGCGACCGCGCATGGCTCTTCCGGGAAGATGATCGGTGGGCGCTGGATGGCGCGCGCCCGCTGCCCTGTAGCTTAGCCTGTTGCGCGAGGGCGGCGAAAGCGCCACCACAGATGCACCGCGCAAAGGCGGACGCCTGTCTCGCTGCGCGAGTTTGCGCGCGACCCTCTGACTTTTCCGCGCTTTCCCTTAAACTGCGCGCCCTGTTTGTGGAGATACCCAATGACCCTGCTCAAGTTCACCGACGTGTCCCTCGCCTTTGGCACCACTCCGCTGCTGGATAAGGTGTCCTGGCAGATCGCCCGGGGTGAGCGGGTGTGCGTCATTGGCCGCAACGGTACCGGCAAGTCGAGCATGCTCAAGCTGGTCAAGGGCGAGCAGAAGCCCGACGACGGCGACATCTGGCGCGCCCCGGCGCTGAAGATCGGCGAACTGCCGCAGGAGTTGCCGCGCGCCGACGACCGCACCGTCTACGACGTGGTCGCTGAAGGTCTGGCCGAGGTGGGCGAGCTGCTGGCGCGCTATCACCACCTGAGCATGCACATCGAAAGCGAAGAGGACCTGAACAAGCTGGCGCGCGTCCAGCAGGAGCTGGAGGCCCGCGACGGCTGGCGCCTGGGGCAACTGGTGGACACCACACTGACGCGCCTGCAACTGCCGGCCGACAAGACCCTCGCCGAGCTCTCCGGTGGCTGGCGCCGCCGCGTGCTGCTGGCCCAGGCGCTGGTGGCCGAGCCCGACCTGCTGCTGCTGGACGAGCCGACCAACCACCTGGACATCGGTGCCATCGCCTGGCTGGAAAATGCCCTGGCCGACTTCCCCGGCGCCGTGCTGTTCATCACCCACGACCGTGCCTTCCTGCAGGCCGTGGCCACCCGTATCCTCGAACTGGATCGCGGCCATCTGATCGACTGGAACGGCGACTACGCCAGCTTCCTCGTGCATAAAGAGCAGGAATTGGCTGCGGAAGAGGCAGCCAACGCGCTGTTCGACAAGCGCCTGGCCCAGGAGGAAGTGTGGATTCGCCAGGGCATCAAGGCCCGTCGTACCCGTAACGAGGGCCGTGTGCGAGCGCTGAAGGCGATGCGCAACGAGCGTGCCGATCGCCGTGAGCGCCAGGGCAAGGCCAGTTTCCAGCTGGAGACTGCGGAGAAGTCCGGCAAGCAGGTCATCGTCGTCGAGAACGCCGGCTTCGCCCACCCGGGCGGCCCGGCGCTGATTCGTGATTTCTCCCTGGTGCTGCAGCGCGGTGACCGCATCGGCCTGCTGGGCGCCAACGGCACCGGCAAGACCACCCTGCTCAAGCTGCTGCTGGGCGACCTGCAGCCGACTTCCGGCAGCGTCAAGGAAGGCACCCGACTGGAAGTGGCTTATTTCGACCAGTTGCGTCACCAGCTGGAGCCGGAAAAGACCGTTATCGACAACATTGCCGAAGGTCGCGAATTCATCACGATCAACGGGCAGAATCGCCACGTTCTCAGCTACCTGGGCGACTTCCTGTTCTCCCCCCAGCGCGCCCGCACTCCGGTGAAGGCGCTCTCCGGAGGCGAGCGGGCACGCCTGTTGCTGGCGAAGCTGTTCAGCAAGCCGGCCAACCTGCTGGTGCTGGACGAACCGACCAACGACCTGGACGTGGAAACCCTGGAGCTGCTCGAAGAAGTGCTGCTGACCTTCGACGGCACCGTACTGATGGTCAGCCACGACCGAGCCTTCCTCGACAATGTGGTCACCAGCACCCTGGTGTTCGAAGGTGAAGGTCGTGTGCGCGAATTCGTCGGCGGCTACCAGGACTGGCTGCGCCAGGGCGGTTCGCCCAAGTTGCTCGGTGTAGGTGAAGAGAAGGGTGACAAGCCCGCTGCTGCCCCCGTTGCCGAGCAGCCGGTGGCAGTCAGTGCGCCGGCGGAAGCCGCGCCGAAGAAGAAACTCAGTTACAAATTGCAGCGCGAGCTGGAAGCCATCCCCGGGCAGATCGAGGCCCTGGAAAGCGAGATGGCAGCGTTGCAGGAAGAAACCGCGTCGCCGGATTTCTACCAGCGCCCGCAGGGCGAAACCCAGGCCGCCCTGGCGCGCCTGAGCTCCCTGCAGGAAGAGCTGGACCGGCTGATCGAGCGCTGGGCCGAACTGGAAGAATAATCCGGTCGGTCCGGCGATGTGCCCGTGCATATCGCTGATCAAAGACTGCTAGGAATGGCCGAATGGCAATCGAGTACCGCATCACCCTGGATGATGAGCACGAGTTCAGTTACCGCATCGAGCTGGAGCGCCAGTACGATCCGCAGATAGCCGCCCAGGCGCCGCGCTGGACGCGCCTGGAGAACAACCGCTGTAGCAATTGCCCGCTGAGCACGGCGCAATACAGCCACTGCCCGGCGGCGGTGGATCTGCACCGGGTGATCGAGGACTTTCGTGGTTTGCCGGCTTTCAAGAAGGTCTCGGTGCAGGTCCGTACGCCCGAGCGGGAATACATCAAGCATGCGGGGCTGGAAGAGGGACTGCGTGCACTGCTGGGGGTGATCATGGCCACCAGCGCCTGTCCGCTGCTGGGCCGACTCAAGCCCATGGCGCAGCAGCACCTTCCGTTCGCCAGCAACCAGGAGTTCATCCTGCGCGCAGTGTCGCTCTACCTGATGCGGCAGTACTTCAACTTCCGCGAAGGGCGGCATGCGGATTGGGAGCTGAAGGGGCTGGTTAAGCAGTTCCAGCAGTTGCAGCTGGTCAACCAGGCGTTCTGGCAGCGCATCCACGAGACCTGCGAAGGCGACTCGAACCTGAAGGCATTCCTCAGCTTCTTCTCCATGGCGTCGAGCATGAGCTATTCGCTCGAGGCACAGTTGCAGAAGGTGCGACCACTGCTGATGAGCGGGGACATGCTCGGGGCTTGAAACGAAGCGGGCCCCGCAGGGCCCGCTGTCTCACCTTGAGCTGGTTCAGCTGGTTTTCTGCAGGCGCACGGCGAGAACGTCGCAGGGCGCACCGTGCAGCACGTCGTTGGCGGTAGAGCCCAGCAGCAGGGCTAGACCGTGGCGGCCGTGGCTGCCGACGACGATCAGGTCGCAGTCCTGTTCATCGGCAAGGCGGTGGATTTCCTGGCGTGGCTGGCCGTAGACCAGGTGGCACTGGGAACTGGTGATTTCGGCGTAGGTCAGGGTGAACTGGTGCAGGCGCTCCTTGGCCTGGTCGAACTGTTGCTGTTGCAGCATCGACAGGTCCATCGGCACGTCGCCACCGAAGGCCATGGCCATGGGCTCGACCACATGCACCGCCGAGAGCCGGGCATCATTGGCCTTGGCCAGCGCGACCGCCCGTTTCATCACCGGGTCGCATTCTTCGGTAAGGTCGACGGCGACCAGAATGTGTTGGTAGGGCATGAGCGTCTCCTCCGGGGGACTCGATAATTATCAGTATGGCCCTAACGGCCGTGCTTGACCTGTTTGACCGGTATACCCGATATGACCACGTGGATGGTAATTCTTCTTATCGCATTGGTGCTCAGCCCCCTGACCTGGCTGATTCCTTCGCGCGGCCAGCGCGGGCAGATGGACTTGCGCCTGCAGGCGCGGCGCCTGGGCCTGGCCATGCAGATGGCGCAGCAGGACTGGCCGCACTGGCTGGAACGGCAGCCGCCGCGCCAGTGCGCCCAGTACCACCGCGCGCGCGGCAGGAACCGCGATGTCTGGTGCTACTGGCAGAGCGAGCCGGGTGTCTGGCTGGACCGCTGGCGCGAGGCGAGCGCCCCGGTCGAGCTGGCCCAGGCGCTGGCCAGCCTGCCGAAGGATGTCTACATGGTCGAGGCCACGCCCCAGTTCCTGGCGTTGTACTGGGGCGAGCGGGGCGACAGCAGCGATCTTGAGCGTGTCGCGACCTTCCTCAGGCAGCATGCCTGATTCGATCAGCTCTGCTGCGCGGCATAAAGGCCGGAGACCTTCTCCAGGTCTTCAATGATGCGGTCGGAGTACTTGTTGATCAGGAACGGCACGCTGTTCTGGTTGTAGTTCTGCAGCGATTTTTCGATGTAGCGCCACTTGATCGCCACGCCGCGCAGCTCCTGGCCGATCTCCGGCGTGGTCTGCGGCGCCTGCTGCAGCTTCACCAGGTTGATCGCGAAGCGGTTGGCGAGGTCGTCCAGCGGGCGTTCCTCGCCGCCGCCGAAGAAGCTGGCGCCCACCGAGGCATTGCGTGAGGCGTAGTCCACCGCGATGTCCTGCATCAGCAGGCTCTGCTCACGGGTCTGCTGGGTCAGCGGCGGGACCTTGTTGCCGCTTTCTTCCTGGATCTTCGCGTAGAGCTGCTCGGCGGTGTCCAGCAGCTTGCGGTTCTGTGCGGCGAGGTCGGCCACCGGTTGCAGGTCGGTGTAGCCGCTCTTGTCCAGTGCGCCGGTGAGGGTGTGCAACTGAGCCGCGTAGGCTTTCCATTCATCCTGCAGCTCGCTTCTGAGCTTCTTCGATTCGTTGCCGGGCATTTCCCCCAGCTTGCCCAGAGCGTCAGTCGCGCTCTGCGACGAGGCGTCGACCATCTTGGCGTACTTCTGGTCGCCTTCCATCGCGTTGAACATGAAGAAATCGCCGAGGCTGCGCTGGGCGGCCAAGCGCGTCTGGTGGATGTTGAGCAGGTCGCTGGCGGTATCGGCGGCAGCGATGAGGGGCAGGGCGGTGAGCGCGAGCGCGGACAGCAGACGCACGAGCGGACGGCTGGACATCGTTCCAACTCCTTGGAGCCATGGGCTTCTTGTTGTTTTGTTTTGCACAGGTTCCAGGCGTCCGCCGGTGTTGGCAGGAGGCAGATCGCCATTGCGCCCGACTCTAGCGCGGGCCATGGGGTTTGAACAGTGGCTGTCGGAACGGTGGTGCCAGGTTGCGATTGTCATGATAGGCGTGATGAATGGGGTATCAGGACTGCGCTGAATGCTCCGGCCCAGACGCCCCGGCCGCTTTGCGACTGTTACGTCTCGCCGATTGACAAGCATTGGCTTTTGCTAGAAGGTGGGCGCACCCAAATCAAACGGGCGTATGAATCGAGCGTTTGCCCTGCGCAGTGACTCGATCAGAACGCCCCGGCTATCGCGTCGGCGGGTGTGCCGCAAGCTTTGGGACTATCCTCGGCGACTGCCGGGCCGTCCCGATACACGGTGTCCGACGTGTGATTTCAAGCTTCCCTAGCGTGGAGATCAGTTGATGATTTACCAAGGTAAAGCCATCACGGTTAAGGCTCTTGAGAGCGGCATCGTCGAACTGAATTTCGACCTCAAGGGCGAGTCCGTCAACAAGTTCAACCGACTCACCCTTAATGAACTGCGCCAAGCAGTCGATACCATCAAGGCCGATGCGTCCGTCAAGGGCGTGATCGTGACCAGCGGCAAAGGCGTGTTCATCGTCGGCGCCGACATCACCGAGTTCGTCGACAACTTCAAGCTGCCTGACGAAGAGCTGCTGGCCGGCAACCTCGAAGCCAACAAGATCTTCAGCGACTTCGAAGACCTCAACGTTCCGACCGTAGCCGCGATCAACGGCATCGCCCTGGGCGGCGGTCTGGAAATGTGCCTGGCGGCCGACTTCCGTGTCATGAGCGCCACCGCCAAGGTCGGCCTGCCGGAAGTGAAACTGGGTATCTACCCGGGCTTCGGCGGCACCGTTCGCCTGCCGCGCATCATCGGCTGCGACAACGCGGTCGAGTGGATTGCCTCGGGCAAGGAAAACAAGGCTGAAGACGCGCTGAAAGTCGGCGCCGTCGATGCCGTCGTGGCTCCCGAGCAGCTGCAAGCCGCCGCTCTGGACCTGGTCAAGCGCGCCATCGCCGGCGAGCTGGACCACAAGGCCCGCCGTCAGCCGAAGCTGGAAAAGCTCAAGCTGAACGCCATCGAGCAGATGATGGCCTTCGAGACCGCCAAGGGCTTCGTTGCTGGCCAGGCCGGCCCGAACTACCCGGCTCCGGTCGAAGCGATCAAGTCGATCCAGAAAGCCGCCAACTTCGGTCGTGACAAGGCGCTGGAAATCGAAGCCCAGGGCTTCGTGAAGCTGGCCAAGACTTCGGTTGCGCAGAGCCTGATCGGCCTGTTCCTGAACGACCAGGATCTGAAGAAGAAGGCCAAGCAGTACGACGAGATCGCCAAGGACGTGAAACTGGCCGCCGTACTGGGCGCCGGCATCATGGGCGGCGGCATCGCCTACCAGTCTGCTTCCAAGGGCACTCCGATCCTGATGAAGGATATCCGCGAAGAGGGTATCCAGATGGGGCTGAACGAGGCCTCGAAGCTGCTGGGCAAGCGCGTCGAGAAAGGCCGCATGACCCCGGCGAAAATGGCCGAGGCACTGAACGCCATTCGCCCGACCATGTCCTACGGCGACTTCGGCAACGTCGACATCGTCGTCGAAGCCGTGGTCGAGAATCCGAAGGTCAAGCAGATCGTTCTGGCTGAAGTTGAAGGCGTAGTGAAGGAAGACGCGATCCTCGCGTCGAACACCTCCACCATCTCCATCAACCTGCTGGCCAAGGCGCTCAAGCGTCCGGAAAACTTTGTCGGCATGCACTTCTTCAACCCGGTGCACATGATGCCGCTGGTAGAAGTCATCCGTGGCGAGAAGTCCAGCGACGTCGCCGTCGCCACCACCGTGGCCTACGCCAAGAAGATGGGCAAGAACCCCATCGTGGTGAATGACTGCCCCGGCTTCCTGGTCAACCGCGTGCTGTTCCCGTACTTCGGCGGCTTCTCCAAGCTGCTGGGCTTCGGTGTGGACTTCGTGCGCATCGACAAGATCATGGAGAAGTTCGGCTGGCCCATGGGCCCGGCCTATCTGTCCGACGTGGTCGGCATCGACACCGGCCACCATGGCCGTGACGTGATGGCTGAAGGCTTCCCGGACCGCATGGCCGTGGAAGGCAAGACCGCCGTCGACGTGATGTACGACGCCAACCGTCTGGGCCAGAAGAACGGCAAGGGCTTCTACGCCTACGAGACCGACAAGCGCGGCAAGCCGAAGAAAGTCACCGACCCGCAGGCTTATGAGCTGCTGAAGTCCATCGTCACCGAACAGCGCGAGCTGAGCGACGAGGACATCATCAACTACATGATGATCCCGCTGTGCCTGGAAACCGTGCGCTGCCTGGAAGACGGCATCGTCGAGACCGCTGCCGAGGCCGACATGGGCCTGATCTACGGCATCGGCTTCCCTCCCTTCCGTGGCGGTGCCCTGCGTTACATCGACTCCATAGGCGTGGCCGAATTCGTCGCACTGGCCGACAAATACGCCGACCTGGGTGCGCTGTACCACCCGACCGCGAAGCTGCGTGAAATGGCCAAGAACGGCCAGAAGTTCTTCGGTTGAGTGCGCAACGAATAGAGCGAGAGTGAATTTATGAGCCTGAATCCGAGAGACGCCGTCATTGTCGACTTCGGCCGCACCCCGATGGGCCGTTCGAAGGGTGGCATGCACCGCAACACCCGCGCGGAGAACATGTCCGCGCACCTGATCAGCAGCGTGCTTGCGCGCAACCCGAAGATCGACCCGGCGGAAGTCGAGGACGTGATCTGGGGCTGCGTGAACCAGACCCTGGAGCAGGGCTGGAACATCGCGCGCATGGCGTCGCTGATGACCCAGATCCCGCACACCAGCGCCGGCCAGACCGTCAGCCGCCTGTGCGGTTCGTCCATGAGCGCCCTGCACACCGCCGTGCAGGCGATCCAGACCGGCAACGGTGACGTCTTCGTCATCGGCGGCGTGGAGCACATGGGCCATGTAGGCATGATGCACGGCGTCGATCCGAACCCGCACATGTCCCTGTACGCCGCCAAGGCGTCGGGCATGATGGGCCTGACCGCCGAGATGCTGGGCAAGATGCACGGCATCACCCGCGAGGCGCAGGACAAGTTCGGCGTGCGTTCGCACCAGCTGGCCTGGAAAGCGACCCAGGAAGGCAAGTTCAAAGACGAAATCATTCCGATGGAAGGCTACGACGAGAACGGCTTCCTGAAGATCTTCGACTTCGACGAAACCATCCGTCCGGAAACCACCCTGGAAAGCTTGGCCGCCCTGAAACCGGCGTTCAACCCCAAGGGCGGCACCGTGACCGCCGGTACTTCCTCGCAGATCACCGACGGCGCTTCCTGCATGATCGTCATGAGCGCCCAGCGCGCCCAGGACCTGGGTGTGCAGCCGATGGCCGTGGTTCGCGCAATGGCCGTGGCGGGCGTTGATCCGGCGATCATGGGCTACGGCCCGGTTCCGTCGACCAACAAGGCGCTCAAGCGCGCCGGCCTGACCATCAACGACATCGACTTCTTCGAGCTCAACGAAGCCTTCGCCGCACAGGCCCTGCCGGTGCTGAAGGACCTCAAGATCCTCGACAAGATGGAAGAGAAGGTCAACCTGCACGGCGGCGCCATCGCCCTGGGTCACCCATTCGGCTGCTCCGGTGCGCGTATCTCCGGCACCCTGCTGAACGTGATGAAGCAGAACAGTGGCACCCTGGGTGTGTCCACCATGTGCGTGGGCCTCGGTCAGGGCATCACCACCGTCTTCGAACGCGTCTAAGCTTTCGTGGATGGGAGAGCCGGGGCCTTGTGCCCCGGCTTTCGTTTTTGTCGGGTGGGGATTGCCCGGCGGCCGCGCAATCAGCACAATCGCCGCCTTTTGGCCGGCGGAGGGAGAACCGACATGCACTTGCAGCCCGGATTGTATCGACACTACAAGGGACAGCAGTACCGCGTGCTCGGCGTCGCCCGGCATTCGGAGACCGAGGAAGACCTGGTGATCTACCAGGCGCTGTACGGCGAATTCGGCCTCTGGGTACGCCCGCTGAGCATGTTCACCGAGGCGGTGGAAGTGGATGGCGAGAAGGTTCCTCGATTCGCTCTGATCAGCGCCGAAGATGATCCGTTGGGTCTCCAGACCGGCCCGTCCGGCGAAACCCAAGCTTGACCTTGGCGCGACCGCCACTATATATAGCGGTGCCGCTCCAAGCGCCTCCCTCCTTGTAAATTCATCTTTTCGACGCAGGAATCTTCCGATCCATGGGTAAATCGCTGGTCATCGTGGAATCACCGGCCAAGGCCAAGACCATCAACAAGTACCTGGGCAACCAGTACGTGGTGAAGTCGAGCATCGGCCACATCCGCGACCTGCCCACCAGCGGCTCGTCCGCGTCGAAGGAGCCTGCGGCGAAAGCGCGCAAGACCGCTTCCGAAGCGCCGGCCCTGTCGCCGAAGGAGAAGGCCAAGCGCCAGCTCGTCACCCGCATGGGCGTCGACCCGGAGCACGGCTGGAAGGCCAAGTACGAGATCCTGCCCGGCAAGGAAAAGGTGATCGAGGAGCTGCGCCGCCTGGCCAAGGACGCCGACACCATCTATCTCGCAACCGACTTGGACCGCGAAGGGGAGGCCATTGCCTGGCACCTGCGCGAGGCCATCGGCGGCGACGACTCGCGCTACAAGCGCGTGGTCTTCAACGAAATCACCAAGAAGGCCATCCAGGAGGCCTTCTCCCAGCCCGGCGAGCTGGATATCAACCGCGTGAATGCCCAGCAGGCGCGCCGCTTCCTCGACCGCGTGGTGGGCTACATGGTCTCTCCGCTGCTGTGGGCGAAGATCGCCCGCGGCCTGTCCGCCGGCCGTGTGCAGTCGGTGGCGGTGAAGCTGGTGGTGGAGCGCGAGCGCGAGATCCGCGCCTTTGTCCCGGAAGAGTACTGGGAAGTGCATGCCGACCTCGGCACGCCGAAGAACGACAAGGTCCGCTTCGAGGTGGTGCGCGAGAAGGGCGAAGCCTTCAAACCGCTCAATGAAGCGCAGGCCATGGCCGCCCTGGAGAAGCTCAAGGCTTCCAGCTACAGCATCGCCAAGCGCGAGGACAAGCCGACCTCCAGCAAGCCCTCGGCCCCGTTCATCACTTCCACTCTGCAGCAGGCTGCGAGCAATCGCCTGGGCTTCGGTGTGAAGAAGACCATGATGATGGCCCAGCGTCTCTACGAAGCCGGCTACATCACTTATATGCGTACCGACTCGACCAACCTGTCGGCCGACGCCATCGACATGGTGCGCGGCTTCATCGAAAGCGAGTTCGGCAAGAAGTACCTGCCGGCCAAGCCGAACTTCTACTCCAGCAAGGAAGGCGCCCAGGAAGCGCACGAAGCGATTCGTCCTTCCGACGTCAACCTGCGTCCGACCCAGCTGTCGGGCATGGAGCGCGACGCCGAGCGCCTGTACGACCTGATCTGGCGCCAGTTCGTGGCCTGCCAGATGCCGCCGGCCGAGTACCTGTCCACCACCGTCAGCGCCGCTGCCGGTGACTTCGAGCTGCGTGCCAAGGGCCGCATCCTCAAGTTCGATGGCTACACCAAGGTGCTGCCGCAGCAGAGCAAGCCGGGCGAGGACGACGTTCTGCCGGTCATGAACCAGGGCGACGCGATGAAGCTGCTCAAGCTCGACCCGAGCCAGCACTTCACCAAGCCGCCGGCGCGCTTCTCCGAAGCCAGTCTGGTCAAGGAACTGGAAAAACGCGGCATCGGTCGCCCGTCCACCTACGCGGCGATCATCTCCACCATCCAGGAGCGCGGCTACGTCACCACCCATAACCGCCGCTTCTACGCGGAAAAGATGGGCGACATCGTCACCGACCGCCTCAACGAGAGCTTCTCCAACCTGATGGACTACGGCTTCACCGCCGGCATGGAAGAGAACCTCGATGACGTGGCCCAGGGCGAGCGCGACTGGAAGAATGTGCTGGACGAGTTCTACGGCGACTTCCGCAAGAAGCTCGACCTGGCCGAGGCCGCCAACGACGGCATGCGCGCCAATCAGCCGACACTGACCGACATCCCCTGCCGCGAGTGCGGCCGACCGATGATGATCCGTACCGCCTCCACCGGTGTGTTCCTCGGCTGCTCCGGCTACAGCCTGCCACCCAAGGAGCGCTGCAAGGCGACCGTGAACCTGATCCCAGGCGACGAGATTGCCGCGGATGACGAGGGCGAGTCCGAGTCCCGCGTGCTGCGCGGCAAGCATCGCTGCCCGATCTGCAGCACCGCGATGGATGCCTATCTGGTCGACGAGAAGCGCAAGCTGCACATCTGTGGTAACAACCCGGATTGCGCCGGCTACGAGATCGAAGAGGGGCAGTACCGCATCAAGGGTTACGAAGGCCCGAGCCTGGAATGCGACAAGTGCGGCAGCGAGATGCAGCTCAAGACCGGCCGCTTCGGCAAGTTCTTCGGCTGCACCAACCCGACTTGTAAGAACACCCGCAAGCTGCTGAAGAATGGCGAGCCTGCACCGCCGAAGATGGACGCCATCCGCATGCCGGAACTCAAGTGCGAGAAGGTGGACGACATCTACGTACTGCGTGACGGCGCTTCCGGCCTGTTCCTGGCCGCCAGCCAGTTCCCGAAGAATCGCGAGACCCGTGCTCCGCTGGTGGCCGAGCTGATTCCGCACAAGGAAGAGCTGGATCCGAAGTACCACTTCCTGCTCGCCGCGCCGGCAAAAGATCCGGATGGCCGCCCGGCGGTGATCCGCTTCAGCCGCAAGACCAAGGAGCAGTACGTGCAGTCCGAGGTCGACGGCAAGCCCACTGGCTGGCGTGCCTTCTTCGACGGCGGCAAGTGGAAGGTCGAAGACAAGCGCTGATGGAAGGCGCGCCCCGCTGAGGCGGGGCGTGCTTATACTGCCGAAGTCGACTGCAGAGGGCCCGGTCATGGCGAACGAACTCTATACCCGCACCAACCAGAAGCTGTTCTTCGCCGGCCTTGCTCTGGAAGCCTGGCGCAGCGCCGAAACGGCGCGTGCGATGAATGCCCAGGCGCGCATCCAGGCCGAGCGCGAAGCGGCGTTGTTCCATCTCTATGGTGCCGTGCTGGGTGTGGCCCATGAGATCGCCGGTTACTACCGCCTGCCCCAGGCTGGTGCGCCGCGCGTCGATATGCTGCTGAATGCCGAGGTGCTGGCCGCCGCTCCAAGCCCGGAGCTGGCCGAAATGGTCGAGCTGGCGCAATCGCCCGAAGCCTGGCTGGGTCGCCTGCTGGCCGCCTATGCTGCGCTGTTCCAGCCCCCGAGCGAGCCGAAGAAAGCCAAGGTCGATCCGACCCAGCCGTTGATCCAGGCGGTGAATGTCGACGACGAGACGCCGGAGGAACTGGGCAATGAAGAGCTGGAAGCCTGGCGCAAAGCCCTGAAGGATCTGGTGCTGCGTTTCCGCGCCTCGCTCACCGAGCTCTGATTCCCGCTTCACACTGTGCCGGCCTTCTGGTCGGCCGATGCGCGCTTTGGCTAGGGCGTAGTGGGTGTGGCTGTTACACTACGCGTTCTGCTGTGGAGAACTTCGCTATGCCAACCTCATTTCTGGAAATTGTCGAGCTGCCTGACGGGCGCATTGTGCTGCGTCGCGCGGACGAGGAGGAGGCGCTGGTGACCCTGGAGTTCTCCGCCGATGCCAAGGGCTTCCTGCAGGGCCAGCACATCGAGATCGCCAAGGCGATGTTCAATGTCGGTGTGCAGATGGCCGGTCGTCTCGCCGAAGGTGGTGACATGGGCATGGACGACGAAGGTCCGCGCGTCCTGCACTGAGTTCTGCCGCCTCACTGCGCTCGCGGTGAGGCTTCTTGTTCAGTTCATCCCAGACGAATATTCAGGCTCTGCGCCTGGCCGGCAACGGCAGCGCGGGAAAGCTGCCTGCGCGCGCTTTCGCTGAGATTCAGCCAGCTCACCACCGTATGGCTGTTGCCCAGGCGCAATGCTTCGCAGGCCAGGGCCTGTGCTGCGGCGTGATCGCGGGCAGGCAGCAGGAGGATACGTTCGCGATTCAGGCCGGCCTTGCGCAACCAGTCCGGCGTCAGGCTGGGGGGCGGGGCGATCAGTGTCAGCCAGCGGGAGTCGCTTTCCTCGCTGAGCCCACGGAGCATTGGCGCCAGCAGCGTCAGGCACTGGCCGGGTAGCCCGCGCAGGGCAATCTCGCTGAAGGCACTCTCGTCGGCAACCGGCTCGTCTTCCAGCAGTTCAGGGAGCAGGGGGGCAGTACCGCTCGCCCAGAGTGCTTCCTGGAACAGCGGGAGTTGCGGCAGGTTCTGTGGCTGCGGGTACTGCATGGTTGTCTCCTGTTCAGCGACGGATAACGCCGACGCTCAAGCCTTCGATGACCAGTTCCTGTTCCTTGAGATCGACCTCGATGGGGGCGAACTCCGGGTTCTCGGCCAGCAGCCAGACCTTGCTGCCTTCGCGCTTGAAGCGCTTGACCGTCACCTCTTCACCCAGGCGGGCGACCACGATCTGGCCGTTGCGCGCCTCGCGGGTGACATGCACGGCGAGCAGGTCGCCGTCCATGATGCCGACATCCTTCATGCTCTGGCCGCGAACGCGCAGCAGGTAGTCCGCCGGCGGGTTGAAGAAGGTGGGGTTGATTCGGCAGGTGTCGTCGACGTTCTGCTCGGCGAGGATCGGCGCGCCGGCAGCGACGCGGCCGATGATCGGCAGTTCGTCGTCATTGGCGGCGGCCTTGGGTTCGAAGCCGGGGATGCGGATGCCGCGGGAGGCGCCCGGGGTCATCTCGATGGCGCCTTTGCGGGCGAGGGCTTTCAGGTGCTCCTCGGCGGCGTTGGGCGACTTGAAGCCGAGTTCATGGGCGATCTCCGCGCGGGTGGGCGGATAGCCGTTGGCTTCCAAGCAGCGTTTGATGAAGGCGAGGATCTCGGCTTGGCGCGGCGTGAGCTTCAGCATGTCCATACTCTGGCTTTTTATACAGTTCCTGGAATTATATACAGTGATAGCGGGCTGGCAATGCTTTTATTGGGCGAGGCTGTTGGTGGAACGTTCGTGCATGTAACCTTTGGACGCTGGCAGGCGTCTTGCTGTACATACGGTCTCTCGTCGCATTGCCATGATATTGGTAACAATCCATCGCACTTTGCTTGACAATAGAAGACGCTGAAACGTATGTTTCAAACAAGTGTTTGTCAGGCGGAGTAGCCATGGCCCAGTCGGAAACCGTCGAACGCATCCTGGATGCTGCGGAACAGCTGTTCGCGGAGAAAGGCTTCGCCGAAACCTCCTTGCGTCTGATCACCAGCAAGGCGGGGGTGAACCTCGCGGCGGTGAACTACCACTTCGGCTCGAAGAAGGCGCTGATCCAGGCGGTCTTCTCGCGCTTCCTCGGTCCGTTCTGCGCCAGTCTCGAGAAGGAGCTGGATCGCCGCCAGGCCAAGCCCGATGCGCCGCGTGCCACGCTGGAAGAGCTGCTCGAACTGCTCGTGGTCCAGGCCATGGCCGTCAAGCCGCGCAGCGGCAATGACCTGTCCATCTTCATGCGCCTGCTGGGCCTGGCGTTCAGCCAGAGCCAGGGGCACCTGCGCAAGTACCTCGAAGAGGTCTATGGCAAGGTGTTCCGCCGCTACATGCTGCTGGTGAACGAGTCCGCACCGCGTCTGCCGCCGCTGGAGCTCTTCTGGCGTGTGCACTTCATGCTGGGTACTGCCGTATTCAGCATGTCCGGCATCAAGGCGTTGCGCGCCATGGCCGAGAACGATTTCGGCGTGAACACCTCCATCGAGCAGGTGATGCGCCTGATGGTGCCGTTCCTGGCTGCCGGCATGCGAGCCGATAGCGGTGTAAGCGATCCGTCGCTGGCCGGCGCCCAGCTCAAGCCGCGCACCAAGTCGAGCGCCGCACAGGCTCCCGCCAAAGTCTGATTTGCGCCCGGCTTCGCGCTGGGCTGCGCCGGTCCGATCGGCTACAGTAGCCGGCCATGGCCGATCTTGATCTTCTCCATATCTCCCTTGCTGACCAGATGCTCTACGGCTTTGCCGCGGGGTGTCTCGTCGTCCGTGTTCAGGTATCCACTGCTGTCAACGGCGCGGGGGAGCGCAACGGGTCCGGCTGCACGCCGCGTGGCCTGCACCAGATACGCGCACGCGTCGGTGATGGGCTCCCCAAAGGAGCGGTGCTGAAGGGGCGGCGCTGGACCGGGGAAACCTGGACGCCTGCGCTGCACGAAGAGTTTCCCGGCCGCGACTGGATCCTCTCGCGCATTCTCTGGCTCAGCGGCTGCGAACAGGGCCGCAACCGGATGGGCGAGGTCGACACCTTTCGCCGCTACATCTATCTGCACGGCACTCCCGACTGCGAGCCCATGGCCGTCCCGCTGTCGCACGGCTGTATCCGCCTGCGCAATGACGACCTGCTGGAACTCTTTCCGCGGGTTCCCCTCCATTGCCGGGTCCGAATCGAAGAGGCTGCATGCCCTGAGTGGCACGCAGCGCAATTGAATTGAAAGGAATGCATATGCAAGGCTCCCTGATGCTCGACATCGGCGGCACCTGGCTCACCGCCGAGGACCGCCAGATTCTGCGCCACCCGGAAGTGGGTGGCCTGATCATCTTCGCCCGCAACATCGAGTCGCCGCGCCAGGTGCGCGAGCTGATGGCCGCCATCCGCGCGGTGCGCCCCGATTTGCTGCTCGCGGTGGACCAGGAAGGTGGCCGCGTGCAGCGCCTGCGCCAGGGCTTCCTGCGTCTGCCGGCAATGCGTGCCATCGCCGATAACGCCAACGCTGAGCGCCTGGCCGAGCAGTGCGGCTGGCTGATGGCGACCGAGGTGCTGGCGGTAGGGCTCGACCTGAGCTTCGCTCCGGTGCTGGATCTGGACCACCAGCGCAACGCCGTCGTCGGCAGCCGCGCCTTCGAAGGCAATCCGGAGCGTGCCGTTGCGCTGGCTGGTGCGTTCATCCGTGGTATGCGCGCCGCCGGCATGGCCTCTACCGGCAAGCACTTCCCCGGCCATGGTTGGGCGGAAGTCGATTCCCATGTGGGGATTCCCGAGGACGAGCGCACGCTGCAGCAGATCCGCGCCGTGGACCTGGTGCCGTTCCAGCGTCTTTCCGGCGAGCTGGATGCGCTGATGCCGGCCCACGTGATCTACCCGCAGGTCGACCCGAATCCAGCCGGCTTCTCCCGTCGCTGGCTGCAGGACATCCTGCGCGGCGAACTGGGCTTCGACGGTGTGATCTTCAGCGATGACCTGTCCATGGCCGGCGCCCATGTGGTCGGCGATGCCGCCAACCGCATCGAGGCCGCCCTGAGTGCCGGCTGCGACATGGGGCTGGTGTGCAATGACCGCGCCTCCGCCGAGCTGGCCCTGAGTGCCCTGCAGCGCCTGAAGGTCAGCGCGCCGCAGCGCCTTGAACGCATGCGTGCCAGAGCTTGGCCGGGCACCGAATACAAGCAACTGCCGCGTTGGCAACAAGCCGTCGGCGAATTGCGTGCCGCACAACTGATCGACTAAGGATTTGCCATGACTGTCTACGCCATCATCGGCGGTACCGGCCTGACCCAATTGGAAGGGTTGACCCTGAAGGATGCCATCGAGCTGGAGACGCCCTACGGTGCCCCCTCGGCGACCGTTCAGCGCGGCGAGTTCGCCGGTCGCGAGGTGCTGTTCCTCGCTCGCCACGGCCATCCGCACCGTTTCCCCCCGCATCAGGTGAACTACCGCGCCAACCTCTGGGCGCTGCAGCAGGCTGGCGCCCAGGCCGTGCTTGCGGTGAACGCCGTGGGCGGCATCCATGCTGCGATGGGGAGTGGTCACCTGTGTGTGCCGCACCAGATCGTCGATTACACCTGGGGCCGTGAGCACACGTATTTCGCCGGTGACATTGACCATGTCACCCATATCGACTTCAGCCACCCCTACGATGAGCCGCTGCGGCAGAAGCTGATCGCCGCACTGCAGGCGTTGGGATATGCGTACAGCAGTCATGGTGTCTACGCGGCTACCCAGGGGCCGCGCCTGGAAACCGTGGCGGAGATCGCCAGGCTGGAGCGCGACGGCTGCGACATCGTCGGCATGACCGGTATGCCCGAAGCCGCGCTGGCACGTGAGCTGGATTTGCCGTATGCCTGCCTGTCGCTGGTGGTGAATCCCGCGGCGGGCAAGTCCAGCGGCATCATCACCATGGCCGAGATCGAGCAGGCGCTGCACGACGGCATCGGCAAGGTGCGCGAGGTGCTGGGGCGCGTGCTGGTGAGTTGACGCTTCGCTCCTGCAGGTGAAAAAAAGCCCGGCGATTGCCGGGCTTTTTCTTTATTGCGCGGGCTGGGCCGGCGGCGGGGCGTCGAAGCCACCGTCTGCCGGAGCGGCCGGCGCAGGCTGCTGCGGCGCGTCCGGGCCGGTCGGCGCCTCGTCTTCCATGCCCGGCGGCGGGGCGGCGGCCGGCTTGGCGTTGAGCGGGGTCACTTTAATCAACATGCCCAGGCTCGGGTGGTCGAGGTAGGTCAGCACGCTGTTCTTCAGGCTGGCTTCCTGGACCATGTGCTGGCTGGCGGCGAGCAGGCCGTCCTGGCCGAACTGGTTGATCCAGAAGTCGGTCTGGGTGTTCACGAAGCGTTGCTGGCTGAGAGTGACGGTACCTTCCACCGGGAAGTGGCTGTCACGCTGGGCGCCCTCGGTCAGGGAAACCTTCACCGGGTTGGCATCGATCTCCTGGCGCCAGGCCTTGTGCATCAGCACCTGGAAGCCTTCGTTCTGCTTGAGCTTGGCGACCTGGGCGTCCATGGCAGTAGGGCGCGAGCTGTCCGGGCCGGGCGGTTGCGCACCCTTGGCCCAGTCATCCGGGGCGGGGCGACTGGCGAGCACGACGTCGCCGGACTGCTGGAAGAGGATCAGCTCTACCTGGTAAGGCTCGGCAAAGGCCGCCGGCGACAGCAGTGCCAGCGACAGCAGCAGGGGTTGGAACAGGCGCATTGCACGGAATCCTTAGTGAGTCTGTGGCGTGAGGCGCTCGAGCAGCGCTTCCAGCGTGTTGAACCGTTCTTCCGGGCGCTCCATGGGCACCTGGAACTTGAAGAGGGTGGCCCCTTCGAATTTGTACCGATTGGGCTGGCTCTGGATCATCTTGATCAGCACCAGCGGGTCGACGCAGGTATCGGCGGCGAATTCTACCCGGCCTCCCTGGGGCCCGGCATCTACCTTCACTATCCCGAGCTTTTCCGCCTGCAGTTTCAGCAAAGTCAGACGGATCAGGTTCTTCGCCGGCTCTGGCAGCAGGCCGAATCGGTCGATCATTTCCACCTGCAGTTCGCGCAGGCCGTCTTCGTCGGCGGCGTTGGCGATGCGCTTGTAGAGGATCAGGCGGGCGTGAACGTCCGGCAGGTAGTCTTCCGGGATCAGCGCCGGTACGCGCAGGTTGATGTCCGGGCCGCCGCCCAGCGGCTGCTCCAGGTTCGGCTGCTCGCCCTTGCGGATTGCCTTCACCGCGCGTTCGAGCATTTCCATATAGAGGGTGAAGCCCACCGCCTGGATCTGCCCGCTCTGGCCATCGCCGAGCAGTTCGCCGGCGCCGCGGATCTCCAGGTCATGGGTGGCCAGCACGAAGCCGGCGCCGAGGTCCTGGGCGTTGGCGATGGCTTCCAGGCGCTTCTCGGCGTCCGGGGTCATCTGCTTGCGTGGCGGGGTGAGCAGGTAGGCGTAGGCCTGGTGGTGGCTGCGGCCGACCCGGCCGCGCAGTTGGTGCAACTGGGCCAGGCCGAATTTGTCGGCGCGCTCGATGAGGATGGTGTTGGCGCTGGGCACGTCGATGCCGGTCTCGATGATGGTCGAGGCCACCAGCACGTTGAAGCGCTTGTGGTAGAAGTCGCTCATCACCCGTTCCAGGTCGCGCTCGTTCATCTGCCCGTGGCCGATGCCGATGCGCGCTTCGGGAACCAGCTCCGCCAGGTCGCGGGCGCACTTCTCGATGGTCTTCACTTCGTTGTGCAGGAAGTACACCTGGCCGCCGCGCAGCAGTTCGCGCAGCAGGGCTTCCTTGATCACCGACTTCTGCTCTTCCATGACGAAGGTGCGCACGGACAACCGGCGCGCCGGCGGCGTGGCGATGATCGACAGGTCACGCATGCCGGCGACCGCCATGTTCAGGGTGCGCGGGATCGGCGTGGCGGTGAGGGTGAGGATGTCCACCTCGCTGCGCAGCGCTTTGAGCTGCTCCTTCTGGCGCACGCCGAAGCGGTGCTCTTCGTCGATGATGACCAGGCCGAGGTTCTTGAACTTCACATCGTCCTGCAACAGTTTGTGGGTGCCGATGACGATGTCGACCTTGCCCTCGGCGAGCTGACCTACGGCGCCTTCGACTTCCTTGGCGGACTTGAAGCGGCTCATCACCTCGACCGTTACCGGCCAGTCGGCGAAACGGTCGCGGAAGCTGTTGTAGTGCTGTTGGGCGAGGAGGGTGGTGGGCACCAGCACGGCGACCTGCTTGCCGCTGTGCACCGCGACGAAGGCCGCGCGCATGGCCACTTCGGTCTTGCCGAAGCCCACGTCGCCGCAGACCAGGCGGTCCATCGGCTTTTCCGAGAGCATGTCGGCGACCACCGCTTCGATGGCGGTCTGCTGGTCCGGGGTTTCCTCGAAGGGGAAGCCGGCGGAGAAGGTGGCGTAGTCGACCTGCGGGTCCTTGAAGGCGTAGCCCTTGCGCGCGGCGCGGCGGGCATAGATATCGAGCAGTTCGGCGGCGACGTCGCGGACCTGTTCGGCGGCCTTGCGCTTGGCCTTCTGCCAGGTTTCCGAACCCAGCTTGTGCAACGGCGCCAGGGCATCGTCGCTGCCGGTGTAGCGGGCGATCAGGTGCAGGTTGGCCACCGGCACGTAAAGCTTGGCTTCGTCGGCGTATTGCAGGGCGAGGAATTCGGCGTTCTGACCGTCGATCTCCAGGGTGATCAGGCCCATGTAGCGGCCGACGCCGTGGTCGATGTGCACCACCGGCGCGCCTTCACGCAGCTCGGTGAGGTTCTTGATGACGTTCTCGCCACCGTCGCGGGTCTTCTCGCGGCGCCGACGCTGCATGACGCGCTGGCCGAACAGCGGGCTCTCGGCCACCAGGGCGATGCCCGGTTGGCCAATGCCTGCGTCCAGCAGCAGGCCTTCGTCCATCGGTGCGATGGTGATCGCCAGGCGGTCCTTGTGCGCCAGGAAGCCCGGCCAGCCTTCGACCTCGACCGGGCGCAGCTTCAGTCGCGCCAGCAGTTCCAGCAGCACCTCGCGGCGGCCGGCGGACTCGGCGGTGAAGAGGATGCGTCCGTCGAACTGCTCGATGAACTGGCGCAGGCGTGCCAGCGGCTCGGTGGCCTTGGCCTCGATGGCCAGCTCCGGCAGCGGCTCGGCAGGGAAACGCTCGCGTCCGACGCCGGTCTCGATGGGCTCGGGGCTGACCACCACGCGCGGCCAGTTCTTCAGGCGGGCGAAGCAGTCCTCTACCGGCAGGAAGACTTCAGCGGGCGGCAGCAGCGGGCGCTCCGGGTCGTAGCGGCGGTCTTCGTAGCGGTTGCGTACGTCGGTCCAGAACTGCTCGGCGGCGGTTTCGATGCCCGGCAGGGAGAACACCTGGGTGTCCTGGGGCAGGTAATCGAACAGCGTCGATGTCTCGCCATCTTCGAAGAACAGCGGGATGTAGTACTCGATGCCGGCAGGTGTCAGGCCGCTGGCCAGGTCCTGGTAGATCGGGCAACGGCGGTAGTCGACGTCGAAACGCTCGCGGAAGCGGCCGCGGAAGCCGGTCACCGCTTCCTTGCGCAGCGGGAACTCGCGCGCCGGCAGCAGGCGGATGCTCTCCACCTTATCGATGGAGCGCTGGGTTTCCGGATCGAAGGTACGAAGCGTCTCGATTTCGTCGTCGAACAGGTCGATGCGGTAGGGCAGTTCGCTGCCCATCGGGAACAGGTCGATCAATGCGCCGCGCACGGCGAACTCGCCGTGTTCGTAGACGGTGTCCACACAGCGATAGCCGGCGGCTTCGAAGCGGCTGCGCATCTGCTCGACGTCAAGCTTCTGGCCGACGTCCAGCACCAGGCTGCTGCCAAGCAGGAACTTGGCCGGCGCCAGACGGTGCAGGGCGGTGGTGATGGGCACCACCAGCACGCCGCGGCGCAGTTCGGGTAGCTGATAAAGGGCGGCGACGCGCTGGGAGATGATGTCCTGGTGCGGCGAGAAGACGTCGTAGGGCAGGGTTTCCCAGTCCGGCAGCTGCAGAACCGGCAGGTCTGGCGCAAAGAAGCGCAGCTCCTGCTCCAGGCGCTCGGCGCTCTGGCTGTCGGCGGTCAGCAACAGGGTGAAACGTTTGGCTGGGCCGGCCGCTTCAGCGATGGCCAGGCTCAGGGCGGCCCCGGGGAGGTTGCCCCAGGATTGCTTGCCGGCAGCTGTCGGCAATGTAGGGATACGCAATACGGACACGGGCGTTCGTGGCTCCGGTCGAGGAATTTGACCGGTCGGATTGTAACTATCCCGATTGACGGATGTCAGTCATACGACCGCTGCGGATTGCCGGCGATTGTTCACGCCGTCATAATGTAGCCCCTTTTTTCTTCTCCTACATGTGGAAGGTATTGCCCGTGACCCAGAAGCCCGACCAGTGTCTCGGTGAGTGGATCGATCGTGAAGCCCTCGCGGAAGCCATGATTCCGCTGATCGGCCAACTCTACCGTAACAACAACGTGGTGACCTCGATCTACGGCCGTGGCCTGATCAACCGTTCGGTGATCGCGATCCTCAAAGCGCACCGTTTCGCCCGTCACCGCCTGGCCGAAGAAGGCGGGCTGTCGGTTCACGACACTTTCCCGATCCTCAAGGCAATGAGCGAGCTCAAGCTGGGCGCCGCTTCCGTCGACCTGGGCAAGATGGTTGCCAAGTTCAAGGCCGAAGGTAACGGTCGCAGCATCGAGCAGTTCACCAAGGACGAGCTGGCCGACGTGGTCGGCAAGCAGAACGGCGGCGCTCGCGAAGGCACCGATGTCGTCCTGTACGGCTTCGGTCGTATCGGCCGCCTGCTGGCGCGCATCCTCATCGAGAAGACCGGTGGTGGCGACGGCCTGCGCCTGCGCGCCATCGTCGTCCGCAAGGGCGCCGAGAACGATCTGGTCAAGCGCGCCAGCCTGCTGCGTCGCGACTCCGTGCATGGTCCGTTCGATGGCACCATCACCATCGACGAAGAACACAACACCATCACTGCCAACGGCAACCTGATCCAGGTGATCTACTCCAACGACCCGGCGTCGATCGACTACACCCAGTACGGCATCAAGAAAGCCCTGCTGGTCGACAACACCGGCAAATGGCGTGACGCCGAAGGCCTGGGCCAGCACCTGAAGTGCCCGGGTATCGACCGCGTGATCCTCACCGCTCCGGGCAAGGGCGCGCTGAAGAACGTCGTGCATGGCATCAACCATGGCGATATCACCGCTGACGACAAGATCGTTTCCGCCGCTTCCTGCACCACCAACGCCATCGTGCCGGTGCTGAAAGCCGTCAACGACCAGTACGGCATCGTCAACGGTCACGTCGAAACCGTTCACTCGTTCACCAACGACCAGAACCTGATCGACAACTTCCACAAGGGCAGCCGCCGTGGCCGCGCTGCGCCGCTGAACATGGTGATCACCGAGACTGGCGCCGCGACCGCTGCCGCCAAGGCTCTGCCGGTTCTGAAGGGCAAGCTGACCGGCAACGCCATCCGCGTTCCGACGCCGAACGTCTCCATGGCGATCCTGAACCTGAACCTGGAAAAAGCCACTACCCGCGAAGAGATCAACGAGTACCTGCGCCAGATGGCCATGCACTCGGACCTGCAGAAGCAGATCGACTTCGTTGCTTCCCAGGAAGTGGTCTCCACCGACTTCGTCGGCTCCCGCCATGCGGGCGTCGTCGATGCCGAAGCGACTATCGCCAACGACAACCGCGTCGTTCTGTACGTGTGGTACGACAACGAGTTCGGCTACAGCTGCCAGGTCGTCCGCGTGATGGAAGACATGGCTGGCGTGAACCCGCCGGCTTTCCCGCGCTGATCCAGGCGGTCTAGATAAACGGGAGCTCTCGGGCTCCCGTTTTTCGTTACTGGCTCCACCATAATCATCAATAAAATCTGCCAATTCCTGAACCTGGAAAGACTTCAAATGGATGGACAACATCTGCATGAAGGCGAGCTGAAGCGCGGTCTGAAGAACCGCCACATCCAGCTGATCGCCCTCGGCGGCGCCATCGGTACCGGCCTGTTCCTGGGCTCGGCCGGCGTCCTGCAATCCGCCGGCCCGTCGATGATCCTCGGCTACGCCATCGGCGGCTTCATTGCGTTCCTGATCATGCGCCAGCTGGGCGAGATGATCGTCGAGGAGCCTGTCGCCGGTTCCTTCAGCCACTTCGCGCACAAGTACTGGGGTGGCTTCGCCGGCTTCATGTCGGGCTGGAACTACTGGGTGCTGTACATCCTGGTGGGCATGTCGGAGCTGACCGCGGTCGGCAAGTACATCCAGTTCTGGTGGCCGGACTTCCCGACCTGGGCGACGGCGGCGGTGTTCTTCGTGCTGATCAACGCCATCAACCTGTTCAACGTGAAGGCTTTCGGCGAAACCGAGTTCTGGTTCGCGATCATCAAGGTCGTCGCCATCATCGGCATGATCCTGCTCGGCGTCTGGCTGCTGGTCAGCGGCGCCGGCGGCCCGCAGGCCTCGGTGAGCAACCTGTGGGCCCATGGCGGCTTCTTCCCCAATGGCTGGAAGGGGCTGATCATGGTCCTGGCGATCATCATGTTCTCCTTCGGTGGCCTGGAGCTGGTCGGTATCACCGCCGCCGAAGCCTCCGAGCCGAAGAAAGTGATCCCCAAGGCGATCAACCAGGTCATCTACCGGATCCTGATCTTCTACATCGGCGCCCTGGCCGTGCTGCTCTCGCTGTACCCGTGGGATGCCCTGCTGCAGAGCATCAACAGCGCTGGCGACCCCTACAGCGGCAGCCCGTTCGTGAAGGTCTTCTCGCTGCTGGGCAGTGAGTACGCGGCGAACATCCTGAACTTCGTGGTGCTCACCGCCGCGCTGTCGGTCTATAACAGCTGCGTGTACTGCAACAGCCGCATGCTTTACGGCCTGGCCGAGCAGGGCGACGCCCCGCGCGCCTTCGCCAAGGTCGATGACCGTGGCGTACCGCTGCTGGCCATTGGCGTGTCGGCCTTCATCACCCTGGCGTGCGTCGTGGTCAACTACGTGATCCCGCACCAGGCGCTGGAGCTGCTGATGTCCCTGGTGGTCGCCGCGCTGGTGATCAACTGGGCGATGATCAGCCTGGCTCACATGAAGTTCCGCAAGGCCATGGCGGCCAAGGGCGTGCAGCCGTTCTTCCGCGCGCTGTGGTACCCCTTCGGCAACTGGCTGTGCCTGGCCTTCGTGGTGTTCATCCTGGGCATCATGCTGCAGATCCCTGGCATCGACGTGTCGGTGTATGCGATCCCGGTGTGGATCGTGCTGATGGGCGCCTGCTATTTCCTGTTCAAGCGCAAGTCTCCGGCCAAGGCTGACGCCTGAGCCGGTCGGGAAACGGGAGCTTCGGCTCCCGTTTTCTTTTGGTAATGCACCTTTGTCACAGCGGAAACAGTGCAGCGGGGTGCTTGCGGTAGAATGCCCGGCGCCGCGCGCCTGCCGGCTGATGGAGAAGACCTTGTCCCGTGCAAGCCTGTTGATCGTGCTACTGGTCGCGACCTTGACTGGCTGCGGGCAGTCCATCGAACGCTTCGGTGGCCCGACCATGGGCAGCAGCTACACGGTGCAATACGTGCCGACCGGCAAGGCGCCGGACGCTGCGAAGCTCAAGGCGGAGGTCGATACGATTCTGGCCAGCCTCGACGAGCAGTTCTCGACCTACCGCGACGATTCCGTGGTCTCCCGTTTTAATGCGCTGCCGGCCGGCGCCTGCATGGCGTTGCCGGCGGACATGCTCAAGCTCTGGCGCTATGGCGAGGAATTGTCGCAGCAGAGCGGAGGTGCCTTCGACCTGAGCGTCGAGCCGCTGATGAACCTGTGGGGCTTCGGCCCGCAGTCGCGTCGCGAGCAGGTACCGGCGCCGGCCGATCTGCAGCGTGAACGCGCCCGTGTTGGCCATCAGCATCTGCGCCTGCAAGGCGAGCAGCTGTGCAAGGACGTCGACGCGCAGCTGGACTTCGACAGCATCGTCGCCGGTTACGCGGTGGATCAGGTCAGTGCACGGCTGATGGAGTTGGGCCTGACGGATTACCTGGTGGAAATCACCGGCGAGCTCAAGGCCGTGGGCCACAAGCCCGATGGCACGCCCTGGCGCATTGCCCTGGAAGTGCCCAGCGGCGAGCGCGAGCGGCAGGTGGAGCGCTCGGTGGCGCTGGACGGTTTCGGCCTGTCCACCTCGGGCGACTACCGCAACTATTTCGAGGAAGGTGGGCAGCGCTATTCGCACACCTTCGACCCGCGCACTGGCGCGCCGGTCCGGCATGCGCTGGCGTCGGTGACCGTGGCGGAAGCCCAGGCCTTGCGTGCCGATGGCCTGTCGACCCTGCTGATGGTGCTGGGGCCGGAGGACGGCTATACCTTTGCCGAGCGCAACGGGCTGGCAGCTTTCTTCATCGTGCGCCAGGGCGAAGGTTTCGTGACCCGCGCGACGCCGCGCTTCGAAGCGCTGTTCCCGTCGCCTGAATGAAAGCTTCGGCGGGCATGATGGCGGCCCGCAGTGAGGGGCACGGCTTGTAGTGGCGGCAAAATTCGCCTACCTGCCGACCAACCGCTAATGTGCAGCCTTTTGCCGCAGGGCTAAGCTGCGCCAATGATTTCGATCCGCCTCGGCGCATGTGGTGCCGGGGCTTCGCCGGGAGCGCCAAGCGGGCGCCCCGGCCTGTTCTGAAGGAGTACGCATGGCTGTCTACAACTACGACGTGGTGATTCTCGGCACGGGCCCGGCAGGCGAGGGGGCGGCGATGAACGCCTCCAAGTACGGGCGCAAGCTGGCGGTGGTGGACAGCCGTCGCGTGGTCGGCGGCAACTGCACGCACCTGGGCACCATCCCGTCCAAGGCGCTGCGTCACTCGGTGAAGCAGATCATCGAGTTCAACACCAACCCGATGTTCCGCCAGATCGGCGAGCCGCGCTGGTTCTCCTTCCCGGACGTACTGAAAAGCGCCGAGCGGGTGATCTCCAAGCAGGTTTCCTCGCGCACCGGCTACTACGCGCGCAACCGCATCGACATGTTCAACGGCACCGCCAGCTTCGTCGATGAGCGCACCGTCGAAGTCGTCACCCCCAGCGGCGCCGTGGAGCGCCTGGTGGCCGACCAGTTCGTCATCGCCACCGGTTCGCGCCCGTATCGCCCGTCGGACATCAACTTCAATCACCCGCGCGTCTACGACAGCGACACCATCCTCTCGCTGAGCCACACCCCGCGCCGCCTGATCATCTACGGAGCCGGCGTGATCGGCTGCGAGTACGCCTCGATCTTCAGTGGCCTGGGCGTGCTGGTTGACCTGATCGACACCCGTGACCAGTTGCTGAGCTTCCTCGACGACGAGATCTCCGATGCGCTGAGCTATCACCTGCGCAACAACAACGTGCTGATCCGTCACAACGAGGAATACGAGCGCGTGGAAGGCCTGGACAACGGGGTGATCCTGCACCTGAAGTCCGGCAAGAAGATCAAGGCGGATGCCCTGCTGTGGTGCAACGGCCGTACCGGCAACACCGATCGCCTGGGCCTGGAGAATATCGGCATCAAGGTCAACAGCCGCGGCCAGATCGAGACGGACGAGAACTACCGTACTTCGGTCTCGAACATCTATGCCGCGGGCGACGTGATCGGCTGGCCGAGCCTGGCCAGCGCCGCTTACGACCAGGGCCGTTCCGCCGCCGGCAACATCGTCGAGCACGATGGCTGGCGCTTCGTGAATGACGTGCCGACCGGCATCTATACCATTCCGGAGATCAGCTCCATCGGCAAGAACGAGCAGGAACTGACGGTCGCGAAGATTCCCTACGAGGTAGGCAAGGCCTTCTTCAAGGGCATGGCCCGCGCGCAGATATCCAACGAGCCGGTGGGCATGCTGAAGATTCTGTTCCACCGCGAGACCCTGGAAATCCTCGGCGTGCATTGCTTCGGCGACCAGGCTTCGGAGATCGTCCACATCGGCCAGGCGATCATGAACCAGCCGGGTGAGCTGAACACCCTGAAGTATTTCGTCAACACCACCTTCAACTATCCGACCATGGCCGAAGCCTACCGCGTAGCGGCGTTCGACGGCCTGAACCGGATTTTTTGAAATACCCCGACCGGCGGCCTGAGCCGGTCGGGGGGAACCTGCTCAGCGATTCCCGATCGTGGCAGTGGCCAAACCGGGAAAGTCTGTGATCAGGCTATCCACGCCAAAATCGGCGAGCCGGCGCATCAGGGCCGGCTCGTTGACCGTCCAGACCGACACATGCAGCCCCTGCTTCTGCGCTTTCAGCAGGCGCTCCGGGGTGCACAGCATCCAGTTCAGCGCCAGCAGATCGCAGCCGTAGTGCGCGGCGACCTTCAATGGGTCGAGCCAGGCGTATTCGGCCACCAGCCCGCGTGACAGGTCCGGCGCCAGTTCCTCCAGCGCGCGCAGCACGGTGCGCGAGCTCGATGTCACGGTAATCCGGTCGCGCAGACCGAAACGGCCCACCAACTGGTGGATGGCCTGTACCGTGCGGCTGGCACGATCCTTCGACGCGCTTTTCACTTCCAGCTGCCAGTGTTCGAACTCGCAACGCTCGAACAGCTCCGCCAGGCGCGGGATAGGGCAGGGGCGCAACCAGCCGGGGCCGCCTTCGCGGGCGTCCATGGTCACCAGGTCATCCGCCAGTTGCTCGGAGACCTTGCCGCGGCGACCGGTAGTGCGCTTGAGCGTCGGGTCGTGGATGACCATCAGCTCGCCGTCGCGGGACAGGTGCAGGTCCAGCTCACAGCGCTTCACGCCGTGCTCCAGGCAGTGCAGGAAGCTGTTCAGGGTGTTTTCCGGTGCTTCGCCTTTGGCGCCGCGATGGCCATAGATCAGAGTCACTGGGGCTCCTTGGGAGTCGGTGAAAGGTCCTTGAGGTACTGCGAGCGGTGCTGGCGGACAGCATCGACCACCACCCCGCTCTCGAAATAGACGCTGAATTCGCGGTAGTCCCAGCGGGTGATCGGTGGCTTGCCCACTGCCGGGTGTTCCTCGTCCGGCAAGCCGAAGCGTTCCAGCACGGCCTTCTGGCTGTCGCCGCGGTTCGGCAGCACGATATGCGGATCGCCCTGGTCACCCACGGGTATCGAGAGGATATCGGCCGGCAGTGGCAGCGGGGTGACAAGGCTCAACAGGAGCAGCAGGTGGCGCAAGCAGATGCGTTTGTTCATTCTTCGCGGGCCTTGGCCTGCCGGCGCTCCAGTGCCTGGCGCTGGAGGATGTGACGAGCCAGCAGCTGACGCGGGGCGTCGCCGAGCATCTCGAATTCGGTGCCGATCTCGTAGTCGCCCTCGGCTTGCTGTTGGCAGTGGGTGACCTTCGCGCGCAGCAGCAGGCCCAGGCCGTGGGGTAGCAGGACGATCTTCAGCGCCAGGTCCTGGCCGACCGGGAGCGGCTGGGCATCGCGGAAGTTGATGCCGCCTTCGGACAGCGTCACCCGGCGCGCCGGGCCGATCTCGCTGAGCAGGCTCTGGGTGAGCGCCTGGGCGATCAGGTCGATGCGCTTGTTCATCACCTTGAGATAGCTGGCCAGGGGGCGGTCGCGATCGTGAATATGACGCAGCAGGTGCTGCGACTCGAAGTCGGCCAGGTGCAGGTCGCTGAGCAGATTGAACAGCGCGGAATCATCCTGAAGCACTTCTTGCGACTGGATTTCGTCCTCGCGCAGCGGGCGAAATTCCAATGCGAGCGTATCTTCAATACGATAGTATTCGCGGCGGTTATCCGCGTCTGGAGTGGACATGGCGAACCCACGGCGGCAGTGATGGTCTGAGTGTAAAGCCGCCTGCCCGGCCTCGCCACACGGAAGTCGCACGCCAGAAGGATCTGACGCTCGACGCACTCTTCATCTTCTCAATCGGCCCCTCATGTTCAGACCACTTTCCGTCTACATCGGAACGCGCTACACACGCGCCAAACGCCGCAGCCACTTCGTATCCTTCATTTCGCTCACCTCCATGATCGGCCTCGCGCTGGGCGTGGTGGTGATGATCGTGGTGCTTTCCGTGATGAACGGCTTCGACCACGAGATGCGTACCCGCGTGCTGGGCATGGTGCCCCACGCCACGGTCGAGTCCTACCAGCCGATTTCCGACTGGCAAGGCATCGCCGGGCAGATCAAGACGCAGCACCCCAACGTGCTGGAAGTCGCGCCCTTCATCCAGATGCAGGGCCTGCTCAGCTCGGGCGGCACGGTGCAGAAGGTGCTGATCAACGCCGTCGACCCGAACGAGGAGAGCAAGGTTTCGATCATCGACCAGTTCTTCCAGGAAGGGTCGCTGCAGAGCCTCAAACCCGGCGAGTTCGGCATCCTGATCGGCGACAAGGCGGCGAAGAACCTCGGCGTGAAACTGGGCGACAAGGTCACCTTCATCGCTCCGGAAGTCTCGGTCACGCCGGCAGGCATGTTCCCGCGCATGAAGCGCTTCACCGTGGTTGGCACCTTCCACGTCGGCGCCGGCGAGCTGGACGGCTACGTCGCCATGGTCCACATCGACGACGCGGCGCGCATGCGCCGCCTCAAGGAAGGCCAGGTCGAAGGCCTGCGCCTGAAGCTCGACGACCTGTTCCAGGCGCCGCGCACCGCCTGGGAAATCGCCCGCACCCTGAAGGGCAACGACTACTTCGCCCGCGACTGGACCCGCAGCCACGGCAACCTGTACCAGGCCATCCGCATGGAGAAGTCGATGATCGGCCTCTTGTTACTGCTGATCGTCGCGGTCGCCGCGTTCAACATCATTTCCACCCTGGTGATGGTCGTCACCGACAAGAAGGCCGACATCGCCATCCTGCGCACCCTGGGCGCCACGCCGGGGCAGATCATGGCGACCTTCATGGTCCAGGGCACGGTGATCGGCGTCATCGGCACCTTCATCGGCGGCGTGCTGGGCATCCTCGCGGCGCTCAACGTCAGCTCGGCCATCGCTCTGCTGGAGCGGCTGCTGGGCCACAAATTCCTCAACGCGGACGTGTATTTCATCGATTACCTGCCCTCGCAACTGATGAGCGAGGACGTGATCCTGGTGTGCAGCGCCGCGTTGATCCTGAGTTTCTTCGCCACCCTGTATCCGGCCTGGCGTGCGGCGCGCACCCAGCCCGCGGAGGCATTGCGTTATGAGTAACAACGATCAGGCCGTCCTGAGCTGCCGCGACCTCGGCAAGCGTTACGAGGAAGGCCCGCAGTCGGTCGAAGTGCTGTCCAACGTGCAACTGGAACTGCTGCCCGGCGAGCGCGTGGCCATCGTCGGCAGCTCCGGCTCGGGCAAGAGTACCCTGCTGAACATGCTCGGCGGCCTCGATACGCCCAGCACCGGCAGCGTCTGGCTGGCCGGCGAACAGCTGTCGGCGCTCAACGAGAAGCAGCGCGGCCTGCTGCGCAATCGCGCGCTGGGCTTCGTCTACCAGTTCCACCACCTGCTGCCGGAGTTCACCGCGCTGGAGAACGTCTGCATGCCGCTGCTGATCGGCAAGACGCCGATCCCCGAGGCGCGTCAGCGCGCCACGGCGTTGCTGGAACGCGTGGGCCTGGGGCATCGCCTGAGCCACAAACCGTCCGAGCTGTCCGGCGGCGAGCGCCAGCGCGTGGCCATCGCCCGCGCCCTGGTGAACACGCCCAAGCTGGTGCTGCTCGACGAGCCTACCGGCAACCTCGACCAGCACACCGCCCACGGTATCCAGGAGCTGATGCTGGAGCTGTCGCAGTCCCTGCGCACCGCCTTCCTGGTGGTGACCCACGACACCCACCTCGCCCAGCAGATGGACCGTGTGCTGCGCCTGGAGGAGGGCCGGCTGGTCGCCGCCTGAGGGATACCGGAATGTTCAGACCCCTGTCCGTCTTCATCGGCACCCGCTACACCCGGGCCAAGCGACGCAACCACTACATCTCGTTCATTTCCCTGACCTCGATGATCGGCCTCGCCCTGGGCGTGCTGGCAATGATCGTGGTGCTCTCGGTGATGAATGGCTTCCAGAAGGAAATGCGCTCGCGGATCCTCGGCATGGTCCCCCACGCCGTGTTGCAGAAGACCAGCGGTCCGCTGGATGACTGGCAGCATGTGGCCGAGGTGGCGAAGCAGAACCCGAAGATCGTCGGCGCGGTGCCCTACACCGAGGTCGACGGCATGCTCTCCTATAAGGGGATGATGCAGCCCATCGAGGTGGACGGCGTCGACCCGGCGCTGGAAACCCAGGTGTCGATCATCGGCCAGCACATGGTTCGAGGCAGCCTGGACGACCTCAAGGCTACCGAGTTCGGTGTGGTCATCGGCGAGATCACCGCGCGGCGCTTCCACGTCAATGTCGGCGACAGCCTGCTGCTGATCGTGCCGGAGCCGAGCACGGCGCCCGGCGGAATCACCCCGCGCATGCAGCGCCTGAACGTGGTCGGTATCTTCAAGGTCGGCGCCGAGTTGGACAGCACCCTGGCGCTGATCCATGTGGACGACGCCGCCAGCCTGCTGCGCTGGCAACCGGGCCAGGTACAGAGCGTGCGCATCGCCCTGAAAGACCTGTTCCAGGCGCCGGAAGTCGGTGCGACCATCGCCAAGCAACTGGGCGACGGCTACCGCTCGGTGGACTGGACCCACACCCAGGGCAGCCTGTTCAGCGCGATGAAGATGGAAAAGACCATGATCGGCCTACTGCTGTTGCTGATCGTTGCGGTCGCCGCCTTCAACATCATCGCCACACTGATCATGGTGGTGGCCGACAAGCGCGCGGATATCGCCATCCTGCGCACCCTGGGCGCCACGCCGAAGCAGATCATGGCGATCTTCATGGTGCAGGGCACGGTGATCGGCCTGATCGGCACCGTCATCGGCTGCGTGCTGGGCGTGCTGGCGGCGTACAACGTCACCGCCATCGTCTCGACCCTGGAGCGCATCGCCGGCACCCACGTGTTCAATTCGGACATCTACTTCATCAACTACCTGCCGTCCGACCCGCAGATCAGCGATATCGTCCTGATCTGCGTCGCCGCGCTGTCGATGAGCTTCCTCGCCACGCTGTACCCGGCCTGGCGCGCGGCCTCGACCCAGCCGGCGGAATCGCTGCGTTACGAGTGATTCATCGGCCCACGAAAAAGCCGCCCCTCGGGGCGGCTTTTTCGTTTCAGGGATCACCCAGCAGGAGCGAGCTTGCTCGCGAACAAACCTGTCCACGGCTCCGGGGGCTTGGCGGTTCGCGAGCAGGCTCGCTCCTGCAAGGAAGTGCCTAAAGCCCGCGCTGCAGATTCCGCAGCGCCCGGCGACGCCGCCAGCTGCGGCCGATCCACCAGCGCCAGTACCCCTCGGTGAGCAGGTAACCGAGGAGGCCGACCAGGATGCCGCAGATCACCGAGCCCAGCAGGAAGGGCTGCCAGAGCAGCGACAACTCGCCGCTGATCCATTCCCAGGTCAGGTGCTCGGGCAGGGCGCGCGCGGGGATGCCCATCACCCAGGCGCCCATCTTGTAGGTGCAGTAGAACACCGGCGGCATGGTGATCGGGTTGGTCAGCCAGACCAGCCCGACCGAGATCGGCAGGTTGGCCCGTACCCACACGGCCAACGAGGCAGCCAGCAGCATCTGCAGCGGGATCGGGATGAACGCGGCGAACAGCCCCATGCCCATGGCGCGGGACACGGAGCGGCGATTCAGGTGCCAGAGGTTGGGCGACTGGATCAGCGGTCCGAGAAAGCGCAGGCCCTTGTGGTTCCTGATGCTCTCCGGATCCGGCATGTAGCGCTTGAAGATTCGGCGCGGCATGAAGGAAATCTCTGGCAGACGGACGACGCCACATTATGCCTAGCTAGGTGACAGTCATTCGTTGCCAACTATGTCCGTGTGTAACCGCCGTCGGCCTGTCGGATCGGTGGTCGTGCGAGGCCTCGGTGGCGCTGGGGGATAAAGTCGTTGCCACTTGCAGGGATGTTCGCTCTGGCCCTGGGACTGCTGGCGCTGCGCTGGCTGCCGGAGCTGCCATCTGGTTGGGTGCTGCTGCTTCTCGCACTGTGCGCTTTGCCTCTGTTGTTCACTCGCGGCTACTTCGTCGGGCTGTTCCTGCTCGGCTTCGCCTGGGCCTGCCAATCGGCCCAGTGGGCGCTGGATGACCGGCTGGCGCCGGAGCTGGACGGCCGCACGCTGTGGCTGGAGGGCAGGGTAGAGGGCTTGCCGGATCGTTCGGGGCCTTCAGTGCGCTTCGTGCTCTCCGAGGTTTCCAGCCCGCGCGCGCAGGTTCCGGCAACACTGCGCCTGTCCTGGTTCGGCGGGCCGCCGGTAGAAGGTGGCGAGCGCTGGCGGTTGGCAGTGAAGCTCAAGCGTCCCCACGGCATGGTCAACGGCGTGGGCTTCGATTACGAGGCCTGGCTCACTGCCCAGCGCATCGGCGCCACCGGCAGCGTGAAGGACGGGCAGCGCCTGGAGGCTTCCAGCGGCCCGCGCGCCTGGCGCGAAGCCTGGAGGCAACGCCTGCTGGCAGTGGACGCCCAGGGGCGCTCTGGTGCGCTTGCCGCGCTGGTGCTGGGCGACGCTTCCGGGTTGACCACGGCGGACTGGCAGGTCCTGCAGGACACCGGAACCCTGCACCTGATGGTGATTTCCGGCTCACACATATCCCTGCTGGCGGGCCTGCTATACGCCGTCGTGGCGGGACTGGCGCGCCTGGGCTGCTGGCCATCCCGTCTGCCCTGGTTGCCCTGCGCCTGCCTGCTGGCTGCCAGCGGCGCCTGGGCCTACAGCCTGATGGCGGGCTTCGAGGTGCCGTTGCAGCGCGCGTGCGTGATGGTCTCCATCGTCCTGCTGTGGCGTTTGCGCTATCGCCATCGGGGATTGTGGACGCCGCTGCTGGGCGCTTTGCTAGCCGTGCTGGTGGCTGAGCCCTTGGTGGTGTTGCTGCCGGGGTTCTGGTTGTCCTACGCGGCGGTGGCTTTGCTGATCTTCGGCTTCTCCGGCCGCCTGGGACGCTGGACGGCCTGGCGCACCTGGCTGCGTGCGCAGTGGCTGATGGCGATCGGGTTGTTGCCGGCGTCCATCGCGCTGGGCCTGCCGCTGAGCATTTCCGGTGTCGCCGCCAACCTGATTGCGGTGCCCTGGGTGGAGCTGGTCGTGGTTCCGCTCGCTCTGTTGGGCAGTCTGGCGCTGGGGGTTCCCGGCGTGGGGGAGTTGCTGCTCTGGGTGTCCGGCGGCCTGCTGGAAATACTGTTTCGTCTGCTCGGATGGATGGCCGAGCTGGCGCCCGCCTGGCAGCCGGTGGCGGCGCCAACCTGGACGCTGATACTGGCGATGCTCGGTGCGCTCCTGCTGCTGGCGCCGGCGGGAGTACCGCTGCGCTCGCTCGGGCTGGCGATGTTCCTGCCGGTGTTCTGGCCGAGCATTCCGCTGCCCGCGTCGGGCATGGCCGAGATCCGCGTACTGGACGTGGGGCAGGGGCTTTCGGTGCTGATCCGTACCCGCAGTCAGAGCTGGCTCTACGACACTGGTGCGCGCAACGGAGATTTTGATATCGGCGAGCGGGTGGTAGTGCCGACCTTGCGGAGTCTTGGCGTCGGCAAGCTCGATCTGCTGATGCTCAGCCATGCGGACAATGACCATGCCGGCGGTGCGTTGGCGGTGAAGCATTCACTCCGGCCTGCGCAGGTTATCAGTGGCGAGCCGGAAAGACTGGCGCCAGAGTTGCAGGCAAGCCCCTGTCGAATCGAGGAATGGAGGGTTGATGACGTACGCCTGTCCAGCTGGACGTGGGCAGGCGCCAGGGAAAGCAACGACCGCTCGTGCGCGCTGGAAGTCGAGGCCAATGGCGAGCGCATCCTGCTCACTGGCGACCTGCCACAATCTGCCGAACTGGCCTGGCTGGCGGCGCATCCGGCCGAGCGCATCGATTGGTTGATGGCCGGGCACCACGGCAGCCGTAGTTCCTCCGGGCCGGCCTTCCTGCGGGCGATCCGTCCATCCACCGCGATCATCTCGCGCGGTGCCAATAACCCCTACGGCCATCCGCACCCGTCGGTCGTCGAGCGCTTCCGCACGCTGGGCATCCGGATTCAGGATACGGCGGAGCAGGGCGCACTGACTCTGATGCTTGGTGCCCATGGCGAGCTCCGGGGAGTGCGGGAAGGCGCACATTTCTGGCAGGAAAATTGACCCTGGGGCGGTCGGCTCGTCACGGCCCCTGTGCTAGAGTGGCGCCACTTTTTTTCAGGGGATTCACCACTGTGTGGGAACTGGTCAAAGCTGGCGGCTGGATGATGCTGCCGATCTTGCTGAGCTCCGTCGCTGCCATGGCGATCGTCGCCGAACGTCTCTGGACCTTGCGCTTGAGCCGCGTGGCCCCGCCGCAGTTGCTCGGCCAGGTATGGAAGCAGATCAAGGACAGGAAGATGAACAGCCAGGCCCTCAAGGACCTGCGCGCATCCTCCCCGCTGGGTGAAATCCTCGCCGCCGGCCTGGCCAACTCCAAGCACGGCCGCGAAATCATGAAGGAGTGCATCGAGGAAGCCGCTTCCCGCGTGATCCACGAGCTGGAGCGCTACCTCAACGCCCTGGGCACCATCGCCGCCATGGCGCCGCTGCTCGGCCTGCTGGGCACCGTGTTCGGCATGATCCAGATCTTCAGCGCCTTCATGGGCGATGGCATGGCCAACGCGCCGATGCTCGCCGGCGGCATCTCCAAGGCCCTGATCACCACCGCGGCCGGCCTGATCGTGGCGATCCCCGCAGTATTCTTCCATCGTTACCTGCTGCGCCGCGTCGATGAGCTGGTCATCGCCATGGAGCAGGAAGCCATCAAGCTGGTGGAAGTGACCCAGGGCGACCGCGAAGTCGACTTCGTCGAGGAAGGCAAAGCGTGAAATTCCGCCGCAGAGCGGGCGGAGCGGCCCGCGAGGACGTCTTCATCAACCTGGCGTCGCTGATCGACGTGATCTTCGTGCTGCTGCTGTTCTTCGTGGTCGCCACCTCGTTCACCAAGCCGTCGCAGCTCAAGGTTGAACTGCCCGAGGCGGTCAGCGGCACGCCGCCCGAAGCCACCGAGATCAAGCAGCTGGAAATCTCCATCAGCGTCGAGGGTCACTACGCGCTCAACGGTCAGAGCCTGGCGCGCGACGACCTGGAAAACCTGATGAACGCCATGCAGCGCGAATCCGCCGGCGACAACAGCCTGCCGGTAGTGATCACCGCCGATGGCAAGGTGGACTACCAGTCCGTGGTCACCGCGATGGATGCCGCCGGCAAGCTGGGCTTCACCCACCTGCGCATCACCACCATCGAGTCCCGGGCGGACAAGAAGAGCCCCTGATGGCGTTCTCCGATCGCCTGCTCGACGCCTGGTACAAGGGCCACCCGGCCCTTGCCCTGCTCAGACCGCTCGAACTCCTCTACCGGCGAGTAGCCCAAGGCCGCCGGCAGGACTTTCTCTCCGGCGCCAAGCCGGCCTATCGCGCGCCGGTGCCGATCATCGTGGTCGGCAACATCACCGTCGGCGGCACCGGCAAGACGCCGATGATCCTCTGGCTGATCGAGCAGTGCCGCGCCCGCGGGCTGAAGGTCGGCGTGGTCAGCCGTGGCTATGGCGCCAAGCCGCCGCAGACGCCCTGGCGCGTGCGCGCCGAGCAATCGGCGGCGGAAGCGGGCGACGAGCCGCTGATGATCGTGCGCCGTTGCGGCGTGCCGCTGATGATCGACCCGGATCGCTCCAGCGCAGTGCGCGTACTGCTGGCCGAAGAACCGCTGGACCTGATCCTCTGCGATGACGGCCTGCAGCATTACCGCCTGGCCCGTGACCTGGAATTGGTGCTGATCGACGCTGCGCGCGGCCTCGGCAACGGCCATTGCCTGCCCGCCGGGCCGCTGCGCGAGCCGGTCGAGCGCCTGGGTGAAGTCGACGCCGTGCTGTACAACGGCGCGCCCAGCGATCCGCCGGGGGCGTTCTCCTTCACCCTGCAACCATCTGCCTTGATCAACCTGGCCAGCGGCGAACGCCGTGGCGTCGAGCATTTCCCCGCCGGTCAGGCACTCCATGCCCTGGCCGGCATCGGCAACCCGCAGCGTTTCTTCACGACGCTCGAGGCGCTAAACTGGCGGCCGATTCCGCATCCCTTCCCCGACCATGCGGCCTACACTGCCGAGCAGCTGCGTTTCACGCCGGAACTGCCGCTGGTCATGACCGAGAAGGATGCGGTGAAATGCCGGTCCTTCGCCGCGCCCGACTGGTGGTACCTCGCCGTCGAAGCGCAGCCCTCGCCGGCCTTCGTTGCCTGGTTCGACGCCCAGCTCGAGCGCCTGGTCGCCCGCTGATCCGCCGTCGTAACCTGCGCTGCCAGCTTTCAATCCTTTCAAGCTCAAGGAACGCACCATGGACCCGAAACTCCTCGATATCCTCGCCTGTCCGCTGTGCAAGGGCCCGCTCAAGCTCACCGACGACAAGTCCGAGCTGATCTGCAAGGCCGACGGCCTGGCCTACCCGGTGCGCGACGGCATCCCGGTGATGCTCGAAGGCGAGGCGCGTACCCTGAACGTCGACGAGCGTCTGGACAAGTAATCCCATGAGCCAGGCCTACACCGTCGTCATTCCCGCCCGCTACGCCTCCACCCGCCTGCCCGGCAAACCACTGCAGGACATCGCCGGCAAACCCATGATCCAGCACGTCTGGGCACAGGCCGGCAAAAGTTCTGCCACCCAGGTGGTGGTCGCCACCGACGACCAGCGCATCTTCGATGCCTGCCAAGGCTTCAGTGCCCAGGTGGTGCTGACCCGCGCCGACCACAACTCCGGCACCGACCGCCTGGCGGAAGTGGCCGATGCGCTGGGCCTGGCCGACGACGCCATCGTGGTCAACGTGCAGGGCGACGAGCCGCTGGTGCCGCCGTCGATCATCGACCAGGTGGCCGCCAATCTTGCGGCACACCCGGAAGCGGGCATCGCCACCCTGTGCGAGGAAATCCATGATCCGGCCGCGCTGTTCAACCCGAACATCGTCAAGGTGGTCAGCGACAAGAACGGCCTGGCACTGACCTTCAGCCGCGCCACGCTGCCCTGGGCGCGCGATGCCTTTGCCGTGGATCGCGAATCGCTGCCGGCCAATGTGCCCTACCGCCGCCACATCGGCATCTACGCCTATCGCGCGCGCTTCCTGCGTGATTTCGTGGCCTGGGGTCCGTGCTGGCTCGAAGACACCGAATGCCTGGAACAGCTGCGGGCGCTCTGGCATGGCGTGCGCATCCATGTGGCGGACGCCCTGGAAGCACCGCAGGCCGGCGTCGATACCCCGGAAGACCTGGAGCGCGTGCGGCGCATCCTGGGGGCCTGATGAAGGTCCTGTTCGTCTGCCTGGGCAATATCTGCCGTTCTCCCACCGCCGAAGGCGTGTTCCGCCACAAGGTCCGCGAGGCGGGCCTTGAGGATCGAGTGGAGATCGATTCGGCCGGCACCGGCGACTGGCATGTCGGCAAGGCGCCGGATGCGCGCACCCGTGCCGCGGCGCTGCGCCGTGGTTATGACCTGTCGAGCCTGCGGGCACGACAGGTCAGTGCGGCGGATTTCTCCCGCTACGACCTGGTCCTGGCCATGGACAACGCCAACCTGCGTGACCTGAAGCGATTGCGCGGCAGCAGCGGCAAGGCCGAATTGGACCTGTTCCTGGCTCGCTACGAGCTGGAAATCGACGAAGTCCCCGATCCGTACTATGGCGGCGAGGATGGTTTCGAGCAGGTGTTGGACCTGGTGGAAAGGGCCTGCGACGGCCTGCTGACGGAAGTGAAGGGGCGACTGTGACGCTGCAACTGCAAGAACGCATTTCCCTCAAGCCCTACAACACCTTCGGCGTCGATGTCGCGGCACGCTGGTTTGCCCAGGCCCATGACGACGCCGAGGTGCGCGAAGGCATTGCTGCGGCGGTGCGGAAGGGGCTGCCGTTGATGGTCATCGGTGGCGGCAGCAACCTGCTGCTGACCCGTGACGTCGAGGCGCTGGCGCTGCGCATGGCTTCCCGCGGCGTTCGCGTCCTCAGTGATGATGGCGAGCGGGTGGTGGTCGAGGCAGAGGCCGGCGAGGTGTGGGACGGCTTCGTGCGCTGGACCCTGTCCCAGGGCTTCGCTGGGCTGGAAAACCTCAGCCTGATTCCGGGTACCGTGGGCGCTGCGCCCATGCAGAACATCGGTGCCTATGGCGTGGAGCTCAAGGATGTGTTCGCCGGCCTGACCGCGCTGGACCGCCAGACGGGCGAGCTGCGCGAGTTCGACCTGGAGGACTGCGCCTTCGCCTACCGCGAAAGTCGCTTCAAGCGCGAGCCCGGTCGCTGGCTGATCTTGCGTGTGCGCTTCGCCTTGAGCCGTGTGGCAAAACTGCACCTGGACTACGGTCCTGTGCGCCAGCGCCTGGCGGAGGAGGGCGTGACCGAACCGACGGCGGCCGACGTCTCGCGGGTGATCTGCGCGATTCGTCGCGAAAAGCTCCCGGACCCTGCTGTGCTGGGCAATGCCGGCAGCTTCTTCAAGAACCCGGTAGTGTCCGCGGATCAGGCAGTGGCGCTGCGTCAGCGCTACAGCGACCTTGTGGCCTACCCGCAGGGTGACGGACAGAGCAAGCTGGCTGCTGGCTGGCTGATCGACAAGGCTGGCTGGAAGGGCTTCCGCGAGGGTGCTGCTGGCGTCCACGCGCAGCAGGCGCTGGTCCTGGTCAACTACGGTGGCGCTACCGGGTCGCAGTTGCATGATCTGGCGCTGCGTATCCGGGATGACATCCAGCAGCGCTTTGGCGTGGAGCTGGAGATGGAGCCGAATCTCTACTGAGGTTGCTTCAGATGGAAAAAGGGATGCTTCGGCATCCCTTTTTTGTGCCTGCTCACCAGCGCAAATCAGGGCGGGGCTTTGTAGGAGCGAGCTTGCTCGCGGACGGTCCCTAGCTGCTGAGTCAGGCTGAACGTAGGAGCAGGTTTGTCCGCGATATCGGCGCGATGGCGAGCCAATCGCGGACGGAGTCTGCTACGGCGAAAAGGGGAGGTTATCGCATTGAGGGCAATAAAAAAGGGGATGCCTAGGCATCCCCTTTTTCATGCTCGGAAGCTATCAGCTGTGGTGTTTCTCAACCACGGTGCCTTCTTCCTCGGTCTTCTCGGCTTTGTCGCCTTCAACCTGTTCGGCAGCCGGTTCGGCCTGCTCCACGGATTGGGCTTCGGCTTCGCTCACCGCTTCGGCCACAACAGTCTCTGCTGTGATGTCGGCAGCCGGTTCGGCCGCGACTTCAGCTTCGACGACGGCAGCTTCCTCGATCACCGCTTCGACAACCGGAGCCTGCTCGACCTGCGGGGCAGCAGCTGCAGCAGCGGCGGCTTCGCGGGCCAGGCGCTCCTGACGACGGCGCTCGCGCGGGTCATTGGAGGCACGGCCGGTAGCGTTGGCCGGAACGGCCGAGGCGGCTTCTTCGGCGGGCGCCGGAGCAGCTGTTGGGGCTTCTTCGGCAGCGGCCGGCGCTTCTGCCTTGGGCTCTTCGACCAGTTGGGCGACGGCTTCGATCACGGCTTCAGCAGCCGGGGTCGGCGCTTCTTCCGCAATGGTAGGCTCGGTAGCCACCACTTCAACGGTTTCGTGGGCGGCTTCGACCGGCTCGGCAGCCTGTTCGGCGGGCTTGGCCAGGAACTCGATGGTCTGCTCCAGGGCGCTCTCGGTGCGAACGGCCTCGACGACGCCGGACTCGACCGCAACGGTCTCGACCTGGGCTTCGACAGCCGGTTGCTCCTGCTCGCCAGCAGCTTCGGCTACGGCAACGGCGGTAGCAGCGGCAGCGACCATGGCAGCGGGCGACGGAGTGTCGGTAGCAGCCTGCTCGGCGGTGCCTTCGGCGCCAGTCGCTTCACCTTCAACACCATCCACGCCGGCTTCACGCTGGCGCTCGCGGCGGTTGCTGCGGCGGCGCTGGCCGCGGGAGCGGCGACGCGGACGCTCGTCATCCGAACCTTCGTCGTCCTGTTGCTCCAGCAGCTCCTCGTTCGGCAGCTCTTCGGCCTCAAGGGCGGCAGCATCGCGAGCCTGACGGTCTTCACGCGGTTGACGCTCTTCACGGGGCTGACGCTCGGCGCGCTCGCCACGAGGCTGGCGCTCTTCGCGCGGCTGGCGTTCCTCACGCGGTTGACGCTCGGCGCGTTCTTCACGCGGCTGGCGTTCTTCGCGGGGCTGACGCTCGGTGCGTTCTTCGCGCGGCTGACGTTCGGCGCGCTCTTCACGCGGCTGGCGCTCCTCGCGCGGCTGGCGCTCGGCACGCTCTTCGCGCGGTTGACGCTCTTCGCGGGGCTGACGTTCTGCACGCTCTTCGCGCGGCTGGCGCTCTTCGCGGGCCGGGCGTTCGGCGCGCTCGCCGCGCTCTTCGCGACGACCGCGTTCTTTGCGCTCGTCGTCACGGCGACCGCCGTCACGACCGTCGCGGCGACGGTTCTGCTGGCGACCGTTGCGACGTTCGCCCTGGCCTTCGCTGCGCTCGGTGGCCGGTTTCTCGGCGGCCACCGGGGTCGGCTCCGGCTTGCTGCCGGCGAACAGGCCTACCAGCGACTTCACCAGGCCCTGGAACAGGCTCGGCTCAGGCATGGGTTTGGTGGCTTCGACAACCGGCGCTGCGGCAGCGGTCTGCTGCGGGGCAGGGGTCTGCGGGGAAACGGTCTTCACCGCGGCTTCCTGGCGAACCAGGGTGCGGGTGGCGCTGACCGGCTGGACTTCCTCGTGCTCTTCCGGGGCCATCTCGTAGCTGGCGTGGCCGGACAGCAGTTCGGGGTTGTCGTCGCGCAGGCGCTGGACTTCGAAGTGCGGCGTTTCCAGGTGGTCGTCCGGCAGGATGAAGATGCGTGCACGGGTACGCAGCTCGATCTTGGTGATGGCGTTGCGCTTCTCGTTGAGCAGGAAGGCGGCAACCTGGAACGGCACGCGCGCACGAACTTCGGCGGTGCGGTCCTTCAGGGCTTCTTCCTCGATCAGGCGCAGGATGGCCAGCGACAGGGACTCGACGTCGCGGATGATGCCCTGGCCGTTGCAACGCGGGCAGACGATGCCGCTGGTCTCGCCCAGGGACGGACGCAGGCGCTGACGGGACATTTCCAGCAGGCCGAAGCGCGAGATGCGGCCGACCTGGACGCGGGCACGGTCGGCTTCCAGGGCTTCGCGGACGCGTTCTTCCACGGCGCGCTGGTTCTTCGCCGGGGTCATGTCGATGAAGTCGATGACGATCAGGCCGCCGATGTCACGCAGACGCAGTTGGCGGGCGATTTCCTCGGCCGCTTCCAGGTTGGTCTGCAGGGCGGTTTCCTCGATGTCGCCGCCCTTGGTGGCGCGCGCCGAGTTGATGTCGATGGACACCAGGGCTTCGGTCGGATCGATGACGATGGAGCCACCCGAGGGCAGCTTCACTTCGCGCTGGAAGGCGGTTTCGATCTGGCTCTCGATCTGGAAGCGGTTGAACAGCGGAACGCTGTCCTGGTACAGCTTCACCTTGCTCGCGTACTGCGGCATGACCTGCTGGATGAAGTTCAGGGCCTCTTCCTGGGCGTCGAGGCTGTCGATCAGCACTTCGCCGATGTCCTGGCGCAGGTAGTCGCGGATGGCGCGGATGATGACGTTGCTTTCCTGATAGATCAGGAACGGGCCGCTGCGCTCGCCGGAGGCTTCCTTGATGGCGCCCCACAGTTGCAGCAGGTAGTCCAGGTCCCATTGCAGCTCTTCGGAGCTGCGGCCCAGGCCCGCGGTGCGGACGATCAGACCCATGTCACCGGGAACGGTCAGGCCGTTCAGGGCTTCGCGCAGTTCGTTGCGCTCTTCACCCTCGATGCGGCGGGAGATGCCGCCAGCGCGCGGGTTGTTGGGCATGAGCACCAGGTAGCGGCCGGCGAGGCTGATGAAGGTGGTCAGGGCGGCGCCCTTGTTGCCACGCTCTTCTTTCTCGACCTGGACGATGACTTCCTGGCCTTCGCTCAGGACGTCCTTGATGTTGATGCGGCCTTCGGGGTTCTTCTTGAAGTATTCGCGGGAGATTTCTTTGAGGGGGAGGAAGCCGTGGCGTTCGGCGCCGAAGTCGACGAATGCGGCCTCGAGGCTCGGCTCGATGCGGGTAATGCGGCCTTTGTAGATGTTGGCCTTCTTCTGTTCGCGCGCGCCGGACTCGATGTCCAGGTCGAACAGGCGTTGGCCGTCTACCAGCGCTACACGCAACTCTTCGGGTTGAGTCGCGTTGATCAGCATTCTTTTCATGTAGTACCAATGGTTTCCGGGGCCACCGGAAACGGCGATCGGCACACACGACTCTCACGGTCGGTGCTAAGGCACGTACTCAGGAATGGCGGACCATTCCCGTGTCCAGCGGCAGCAGGATAGAACTGCTGTGCCGCGACTACGTTTCCTGCTTGTTGTGTAAGAACAAGCACTCATCAGGAGGAGGAATTGACTGTCAGATGCGGACGATAAGTGCGTCTACGTTCAAGGCATGCGTTCAAGGCATGAACGCAACGCAATCCGACAGTTGTGCATCTCCGCCCTGCACATTTCCCTAAGAGCCGGGTGCCACTCGCTGAATCCGGGAGCGGGGTTGGCTTTTATCACGGCGACCTTGGTTGCCGTGGTCATGTCTCAAGGCCTGGGTTTCGAGGCGCTGTCGGCGCGAGAATCGCTCGGGCCGTTGCAACGCTTCCGGGGACTGCCTGGTGTCCTTTCAATGTGTTTGCAGGCGGTTGGGGATGGCGATTACGCGATCATCCGCAGGCCTGGCCACTTTTGGCGGCCTCCCGAATATAGCAGCAATGATTAAGTGCTTCAATTGAATGAAAAATTGTTATTATATTCGGATGACTAATCCCGCCCCTCCGACTTCCGGCGTCCAGCTGCTTGAAGTCGCGCCGGAGTATGCCGGCCAACGAATCGACAATTTCCTCCGCACCCAGCTCAAGGGCGTGCCCAAGACCCTGATCTACCGCATCCTTCGCAAGGGTGAGGTGCGGGTCAACAAGGGCCGGATCAAGCCCGAGTACAAGCTGCAGGCGGGTGACGTGATACGCGTCCCGCCGCTGCGCCTGGCCGAGCGCGACGAGCCGGTGCCGCTGGCGCAGGGGCTGCTCGAGCGCCTGGAGGCTGCCATCGTCTTCGAAGACAAGGCGCTGATCGTGGTGAACAAGCCCACCGGTATCGCCGTGCACGGCGGCAGTGGGCTGAACTACGGGGTCATCGAGGCGTTCCGTCAACTGCGCCCTGAGTGCAAGGACCTGGAGCTGGTGCATCGCCTGGATCGTGATACGTCCGGCCTGCTGATGATCGCCAAGAAGCGCAGCATGCTGCGTCACCTGCACGACGCCCTGCGCGGCGAGCGCATCGTGGACAAGCGCTACCATGCCCTGGTGCGCGGCAGCTGGCCGGCGGCGAAGAAGCAGATTGCCGTGCCGCTGCTGAAGAACAACCTGCGCTCCGGCGAGCGCGTGGTGGAAGTGAATCCCGAGGGCAAGGAGGCGCTGACCGAGTTCAAGGTGCTGCGCCGCTTCGGCGACTTTGCCACCTTGGTGGAGGCGCGCCCGATTACCGGTCGCACCCACCAGATCCGTGTGCATGCCAAGCATGCCGGCCATTCCATTGCCGGCGATCCCAAGTACGGCGATGAGGACTTCTCCCGCGAGATCCGCGAGCTGGGCGGCAAGCGCCTGTTCCTGCATTCCGCGTTCCTGCGAGTGCCGATGCCCGACGGCTCGGTGCTGGAACTGGAGGCGCCGGTGGACGATATCTGGCAGCGTACCGTGGAGCGTCTGGATGCGTGAGTATTCCCTGCTGATCTTCGATTGGGATGGCACGCTGGTGGATTCCATCGGTCGTATCGTCGAGGCGATGCGGGTGGCGGCGGTAGGTTCCGGTCTTCCGGTGCGTAGCGAGGCGGCGATCAAGGGCATCATCGGTCTTGGGCTGCCGGAGGCTATTCAGACGCTGTATCCCGAGGTCGAAGAAGGCGAGCCGCTGGATCGTTTCCGTCGGGATTACGGTGATCACTATTTGAGTCTGGAAGTGCAGCCTTCGCCGTTGTTTCCTGGTGTGGCCGAGGCAATGGCTGAGTTTCGGAGCGCGGGCTACCAGTTGGCGGTCGCCACCGGCAAGAACCGCCGTGGGCTGGATCGTGTGCTGGCGGGGCAGGGGTGGACGGACTTCTTCGATATCACCCGCGCCGCCGACGAGTCGGCGAGCAAGCCGGATCCGCGCATGCTGCATGAGATTCTCGAACATTGCCGGGTCGATGCCCGCGACGCGCTGATGGTGGGCGATTCGCCCTTCGATCTGGAAATGGCGCGCCGAGCCGGCATGGATTCGGTGGCGGTGGGCTATGGTGCTCAGTCGCTGGAGGTCCTTCGGGAGTATGCTCCGGCGCTGGAAGTGAATCATTTCAATGAATTGCGCGCCTGGCTCGCCGGGCGCTCGGTCAAACCAGTGCTCGAGGTAGGCAACTGATGTCGGATGAATGGAAGGCGGACGATAGCAAGGCTGCACAAACTGCGGCGGGCGACGACAAGAGCTGGAAGCTGCTGGAGAAGGCTGTGCTGGCTGGTGTCCAGGAGCAGCGCCGGTCGCGCCGCTGGGGCATCTTTTTCAAGTTGCTGACTTTTGTCTACCTGTTTGGCGCGCTGGCATTGTTCAGTCCCTTCAGTGGCCTTTCCAAGTCTGCCTCGCGCAGCGCCAGCCATACCGCGCTGATCGAGGTGAAAGGCATGATCGCCGACAACGAGGCGGCCAGTGCCGACAACATCGTTGGCGCGCTGCGCTCGGCGTTCGAGGATGCCGGCACCAAAGGCATCGTCCTGCGCATCAATAGCCCGGGCGGCAGCCCGGTACAGTCCGGCTATATCTACGATGAAATCAAGCGCCTGCGTGGTGAGCATCCGGATATCAAGGTCTACGCCGTCATCAGTGATCTGGGGGCGTCCGGTGCTTACTACATTGCCAGTGCTGCCGATCAGATCTACGCGGACAAGGCCAGCCTGGTCGGTTCCATTGGCGTGACGGCGGCCACTTTCGGCTTTGTCGGCACCATGGAGAAGCTGGGTGTGGATCGTCGAATCTATACCTCCGGTGAGCACAAGGCCTTCCTTGATCCGTTCCAGCCGCCGAAAGCGGATGAAACCGCCTTCTGGCAACAGGTGCTGGACGTCACGCACAAGCAGTTCATCGATAGCGTGAAGAAAGGTCGTGGCGACCGCCTGAAGGACAAGGAGCACCCGGAGCTGTTCTCCGGCCTCATCTGGTCCGGTGAGCAGGCGCTGCAGTTGGGGCTGATCGATGGCCTGGGCAGCTCAAGCTATGTGGCGCGCGAAGTCATCAAGGAGAAGGAAATCGTGGACTATACCGTCCAGGAAACCGCCTTTGATCGTTTCACCAAGAAGCTTGGTGCCAGTGTCGCCGAGCGCATGGCCATGTGGATGGGCTTCCAGGGGCCAGCGCTGCGCTGAGTGCTCTTCCTTATATAAGGAAGGAAAAGGCCTGGCGATTGCCGGGCCTTATTGTTTCCGTCTTGCGGGTCAGGCCTTCTTTTTCAGGGCACGGGTACCTGTTCGGCGAGCAGCATGTCCACCAGGCGGATCAGCGGCAAGCCGATCAGGCTGGTGGCGTCCTCGCCTTCGGTGGCGCGGAACAGGCTGACGCCCAGGCCTTCGGCCTTGAAGCTGCCGGCGCAGTCGAAAGGTTGCTCGATCTCGAGGTAGCGGCGGATGCGCGCTTCGTCAAGGTCGCGGAAGTGCACGGTGAAGGGCACGCAGTCGACCTGCGCCTCACCGCTCTGGCTGTTCAGCAGGCAGAGGCCGGTGAGGAAGCTCACGCTCTTGCCGCTGGCGTCTTTCAGTTGTTCGGTGGCGCGTTCGATGGTGTGGGGCTTGCCGAGTATCCTGCTGCCATTTACGGCGGCCTGGTCCGAGCCGATGATCAGGTGGTTGGGATATCGCTGGGCGAGAGTGCGCGCCTTGCTTTCCGCCAGCCGGCGCACCAGTTGCTCGGCGCTTTCGCCCGGCAGCGGTGTTTCGTCGACGTCGGGGCTGGCGCATTCGAACGGCAGGCGCAGGCGCTGCAGCAGTTCGCGGCGATAGGGCGAGCTGGAAGCCAGGATCAGGGGTAACATGGATAACTCCTTCGGTGCGTCGCCGCGATTCTAGCGAAAAGGTCTGTCCATACAGCGGTTTATGGCTAATTTCCTTTGACAGCTTCGGGTGCATCCCTATAATGGCGCGCTTATGTTGAATGGACCGATACCACCTCACGTTGATCCGCGCAAATTGGTAGAGCGCGCCGCCACCCTCGAAGGTGAGCTGCTGATCGCCAAGATGCCACGTCTCAACGAGCAACTGACCAGCAGTGATGGCAAGATTCACGCGAAGTTTTCCTTCTTCCGTGATCAGCAGAAGCTGGCGGTCATGCACGTCGAACTCGACGCCGAGGTGAGCATGGTATGCCAACGCTGTCTCGAGCCGGCCAACTTCCATGTGGGTGGTGCGTACGATTACGTCATCATTCCGGAAGGCAAGTCGATCGATGATCTGCCCAGTGGCTACGATGCATTGGAGGTGGGGGATGACCCCATCGACCTGACCTCGCTGGCCGAGGACGAGTTGCTGCTCGCCTTGCCCATCGTGCCGGTCCATGACCCTGAGGATTGCCAGCAGCCGGTGGGATACGCTACAGCGCCCGAACCGAGCGAGAACGTCGAAGAACGGCCCAATCCGTTCAGCGTACTGGCGCAGTTGAAGCGTGACCCAAACGTTTAGGAGTTAATCAATCATGGCTGTTCAGCAGAACAAAAAATCCCGTTCCGCTCGTGACATGCGTCGTTCGCACGATGCCCTGGACGCGAACGCTCTGTCCGTGGAAAAGAGCACCGGTGAAGTTCACCTGCGCCACCACGTCTCCCCGGACGGTTTCTATCGCGGCCGCAAGGTCGTAGACAAAGGCTCTGACGAGTAATCTTTGTCCGCACCAATCATCGCGATTGATGCAATGGGTGGGGACTACGGTCCCCACTGCATTGTTCCGGCCTGTATTTCCTTTCTGGCCGAATATGCTTCCCTCCAGCTGGTCCTCGTCGGCCAAGCTCCTCTGCTAGAAGAACACCTGCGTGGCCTCTCTCCGGCCGAGCGCCAGCGTCTTCACATTCATCACGCCAGCGAAATCGTCACGATGGACGAGCGTCCGTCACAGGCGTTGCGTGGCAAGCCCGACTCCTCCATGCGTGTTGCCCTCGAACTGGTTCGGGATGGCAAGGCCCATGCCTGCGTCAGTGCCGGCAATACCGGTGCGCTGATGGCGCTGTCCCGCTACTTGCTCAAGACCCTGCCCGGCATCGACCGCCCGGCGATGGTGACTGCAGTGCCGACGCAGACCGGCCACTGCCATCTGCTCGATTTGGGCGCCAACGTCGACTGCAGCGCCGAGCATCTCTACCAGTTCGCCGTCATGGGCGCCGTGGCGGCGGAAGCGTTGGGCAAGAGCGACCCCAGGGTCGCGCTGCTGAATGTCGGCACCGAAGACATCAAAGGCAACCAGCAGGTGAAGCTGGCGGCCAGCCTTCTGCAGCAGGCGCGCGGTGTGAACTACATCGGCTACATCGAAGGCGATGGCCTGTATCGCGGGTTGGCCGATGTGGTGGTCTGCGACGGCTTCGTCGGCAATATCCTGCTCAAGTCCAGCGAAGGCCTGGCGGCCATGGTGGCGGCGCGTCTGGAGGAACTGTTCAATTCCAGCCTGCCGGCCAAGGCGGTCGGCTTGATGGCGATGCCTTTCCTGCGCCGTCTGCGGGGCGATCTGACGCCGTCCCAGCACAATGGCGCGAGTTTCCTGGGGTTGCAGGGTATCGTGGTAAAGAGTCACGGCAGTGCGAAGGAAGAGGGCATTCAGAGCGCCTTGCGTCGCGCGCTGCTGGAAGTTCGCGAGAATCTGCCCCAGCGGCTGCATGGCCGATTGGAACATCTGCTCTAATGTGTGACCGCGGTCGTCAGACCGTCATCCAACTGTCAGTTCAATGCGCCAGGCTCTCGCCGGCGCTATCCATTTGACGACATAGACAAAAGGGACCTGTTGCAATGTCCGCATCCCTCGCCTTCGTATTCCCCGGTCAAGGTTCGCAGTCGCTCGGCATGCTTGCCGAGCTGGGTGCCCAGCACGCCATCGTGCGCGAAACCTTCGCCGAAGCCTCCGCCGCCCTGGGTTATGACCTCTGGGCCCTGGTCCGGGAGGGCCCTGAAGAGCGCCTGAACCAGACCGACAAGACCCAGCCCGCGATCCTTACGGCCTCCATCGCCCTCTGGCGTCTGTGGCTGGCCGAAGGCGGCGTGCAGCCGGCTTATGTTGCCGGCCATAGCCTGGGCGAATATTCCGCTCTGGTCGCTGCTGGCAGCCTGGCCTTCGCCGACGCGGTAAAGCTGGTCGAACGCCGTGGCCAATTGATGCAGGAAGCTGTTCCCGCCGGTACCGGCGGCATGGCTGCCATTCTCGGCCTGGAAGATGCTGATGTGCTTGCCGCCTGCGCCGAAGCTGCCCAGGGCGAAGTGGTCAGTGCCGTGAATTTCAACGCGCCGGGTCAGGTGGTGATCGCGGGGGCGGCCAAGGCCGTCGAGCGTGCCATCGAGGCTTGCAAGGCGCGCGGGGCCAAGCGTGCCGTGGCGCTGCCGGTCAGCGTGCCGTCGCACTGCGAGCTGATGCGTCCGGCTGCCGAGCGTTTCGCAGAGGCGGTCGAGGCCGTTCAGTGGCAGATGCCGCAGATTGCCCTGGTACAGAACGTCACCGCCCAGGTTCCGGCTGATCTGGCTTCGCTCAAGCGCGACCTGTTGGCGCAGCTGTACAGCCCGGTACGCTGGGTCGAGAGCGTCCAGTTGCTGGCCGAAAAGGGCGTCACTGACCTGGTCGAATGCGGCCCGGGCAAGGTGCTGGCTGGTTTGAACAAGCGTTGCGCGAAGGGCGTAACCACCCATAACCTGGATTCCGCGGACGCCTTTGGCGCGGCTCGCGCGGCTCTGGCTTGAACAGGAGATAAGGCATGAGTCTGCAAGGTAAGGTTGCCCTGGTTACCGGCGCGAGCCGTGGTATCGGCCAGGCCATCGCTCTGGAACTGGGCCGCATGGGCGCCACCGTGGTCGGCACTGCCACCAGCGAGTCCGGCGCGCAGAAGATTTCCGAGTACCTCAAGGAAAACGGTATCCAGGGCTCCGGCATGGTGCTCGATGTGTCCAATGACGAGTCCGTCACCGCCGTAGTCGAGGCCATTCAGAAAGAGTCTGGCGCACCGGCTATCGTCGTCAATAACGCAGGTATCACCCGCGATAACCTGCTGATGCGCATGAAAGACGATGAGTGGTTCGACGTGGTCAACACCAACCTCAACAGCCTCTACCGTCTGTCGAAAGCCGTGCTGCGCGGCATGACCAAGGCGCGCTGGGGTCGCATCATCAATATCGGTTCGGTCGTCGGTGCCATGGGTAATGCCGGGCAGACCAACTACGCGGCGGCCAAGGCCGGTCTGGAAGGCTTCACCCGTGCCCTGGCGCGCGAAGTCGGTTCCCGTGCTATCACTGTCAACGCGGTCGCTCCGGGCTTCATCGACACCGACATGACCCGTGAGTTGCCCGAAGCCCAGCGTGAAGCACTGCTCGGTCAGATTCCGCTGGGTCGACTGGGACAAGCCGAAGAGATCGCCAAAGTGGTAGCATTCCTCGCTTCCGAGGGCGCAGCTTATGTAACGGGTGCCACGGTACCGGTGAATGGCGGAATGTACATGAGCTGATGTGACGAGTTCCTTCGTGGCGATGTCATATGCGCTGTCTAAAGTTCTCCAAGCGTTGTGACGCTGGAATAGGCAGAGCATCTGGATTGCCGGAAGGGGCGTCAGCGTTCAGCTTGAAATGCAGAAATCCCTTTCTATACACTTACCCGCAGCCCAGCTGTACGGATTGTCCATAGGAGTGAAAACAAGGTATGAGCACCATCGAAGAACGCGTCAAGAAGATCGTTGCTGAGCAACTCGGCGTTAAGGAAGAAGAAGTCACCAACAGCGCTTCCTTCGTCGAAGACCTGGGCGCCGACTCCCTTGACACCGTTGAGCTGGTGATGGCTCTGGAAGAGGAATTCGAGACCGAAATCCCCGACGAGCAAGCCGAAAAGATCACCACCGTTCAGGAAGCCATCGACTACATCGTTGCCCACCAGGCATAAGACGTAGTCGTCGGTTCCCCGACGAAAGAAGCCGCACGGCCTGCAAAGGCGTGCGGCTTTTCTTTAACGCCGGCTTCTGCCGGCGTTATTGCCGTGAAACACATGAGAGGAAGTCACAGTGTCGCGTAGACGCGTAGTCATCACTGGCATGGGTATGTTGTCGCCCCTGGGTGTGGATGTGCCGAGCAGTTGGGAAGGCATTCTCGCCGGGCGCAGCGGTATCGCCCCGATCGAACACATGGACCTGTCCGCCTTTGCCACCCGTTTCGGCGGCTCGGTGAAAGGGTTCGACGTCGAGCAATACATGTCCGCCAAGGAAGCTCGCAAACTCGACCTGTTCATCCAGTACGGCCTGGCCGCCAGCTACCAGGCGGTGCGCGATTCCGGCCTGGAAGTCACCGACGCCAACCGGGAGCGCATCGGCGTTGCCATCGGTTCGGGCATCGGCGGTCTGACCAATATCGAAAACACCTGTCGTTCGCTGTTCGAGCAGGGCCCGCGGCGCATCTCGCCGTTCTTCGTGCCCGGTTCGGTCATCAACATGGTTTCCGGGTTCCTGTCGATCAACCTCGGTCTGCAGGGCCCCAACTACGCCATCACCACCGCCTGCACCACCGGCACCCACAATATCGGCATGGCCGCGCGCAACATCGCTTACGGCGACGCTGACGTGATGGTCGCCGGCGGGTCCGAAATGGCGGCCTGTGGTCTTGGCCTGGGCGGCTTCGGTGCCGCACGTGCGCTGTCCACCCGCAACGACGAGCCGACCAAGGCCAGCCGTCCCTGGGACCAGGATCGCGACGGCTTCGTGCTCTCCGACGGCGCAGGTTCCCTGGTGCTGGAGGAACTGGAGCACGCCAAGGCTCGTGGCGCTCGCATCTACGCAGAAATCGTTGGTTTCGGCATGAGCGGCGACGCCTTCCACATGACTGCTCCGCCGGAAGACGGCGCAGGCGCTGCACGCTGCATGAAAGCCGCACTGCGCGATGCCGGCCTGAATCCCGAGCAGGTTGATTACATCAACGCCCACGGCACCTCGACGCCGGCCGGCGATATCGCGGAGATATCCGCGGTGAAGTCGATCTTCGGCGACCACGCCTACAAGCTGTCGATGAGCTCCACCAAGTCGATGACCGGCCACCTGCTGGGTGCTGCCGGCGCGGTCGAGGCGATCTTCAGCGTGCTTGCGCTGCGTGATCAGGTGGCTCCGCCGACCATCAACCTGGATAACCCCAGCGAAGGCTGCGACCTCGACCTGGTCGCCCACCAGGCCAAGGAGCGTCCGATCGACGTCGCCTTGTCCAACTCCTTCGGCTTCGGTGGCACCAACGGTTCCCTGGTGTTCCGCCGGTTCCAGGGCTGATGCTGAGCTGGATCGACGGCCAGAACGCCGAGGTGCTGTCCGCGCGTGATCGCGGACTGGCCTACGGCGACGGGTTGTTCGAGACCATCCGCGTGTCCGCAGGCCTCCCGCGCCTGCTGGCGCGCCATCGGGCAAGACTGGAGGAGGGCGTCAGGCGCCTGTCCCTGCCGGTCTCGCTCGATCTCGTCGAAGATGAAATCCTGCGTTTCTCCACCCTGCTGGGTGATGGTGTCGCCAAGCTGGTGCTGACCCGCGGCGAAGGCGTGCGTGGCTACGCACCGCAGGCCGATGCCCAGGTGCGCCGACTATTGCTGGCCTCGCCTGCGCCGGCTTACCCGGCGAAGAATTGGGAGGAGGGGGTCAGGCTCTTCTCTTGCGCCACCCGCCTGGCCGAGCAGCCACTGCTGGCCGGCCTCAAGCACCTCAATCGCCTGGAGCAGGTCCTGGCTCGCGCCGAATGGAGCGATCCGGCTTTCGCCGAAGGATTGATGCGCGATGTTTCCGGGCGCGTCGTCGAAGGTGTGTTCAGCAACCTGTTCCTCGTGAAGCACGGCGAGTTGATCACCGCAGACCTCGGTCGCTGCGGCGTTGCCGGGGTCATGCGCGCCGAGATCATCGAGCGCGCCCGTAGCCTGGGCCTGCCGGTCATCGTGCGCGACATCGAGCACGGCGAACTGGCGGACGCCGACGAGGTCTTTCTCTGCAACAGTCTCTACGGTATCTGGCCGGTGCTCGGCGTGGCCGAGTTCACTTGGCCGGTCGGGCCCCTGACCCGTAAACTGCAGGGCCAACTCCGCGAACTTCTGGATTCCTGATACGTGATGCGCAAATTGCTGGTGCTGCTGGAAGGCGGCCTGCTGCTGGCCGGGCTCATGCTGGGCCTGGCGGCCTGGGAGCAGCAGCGTGCGCTGCAGCAGCCGCTCCAGCTCACCGAAGAGCGCCTGCTGGATGCTCCCAGCGGCGCCACCCCCGGTCGTCTGCTGACCCGCCTGGAGGACGAGGACGTCCTGCACGGCGGCTTCTGGCTTCGTCTGTACTGGCGCTTCAACCTGGCGGGCGAGGCGCTGCACAGCGGTGAATACCGCCTGACGCCCGGCATGACTGCCGCCCAGTTGCTCGATCTGTGGCGCGAGGGCGACGTCGTGCAGTACGGCCTGACCCTGGTCGAGGGCTGGAACTTCCATCAGGTCCGCGACTTGCTCGCCCGCCAGCCCAAGCTGGACCAGACTCTGAACGGCCTCAGCGACGCCGACGTGATGGCCAGGCTGGGCAAGCCCGGCGTATTCCCCGAGGGCCGCTTCTTCCCCGACACCTACCGCTTCGTCCGTGGCACCAAGGACGTCGATATCCTCAAGCATGCCTACCAGCGCATGGAGACCATTCTCGCCGAGGAGTGGGACAAGCGCGGCGAGGACCTGCCCTACAAGGACTCGTACCAGGCGCTGATCATGGCCTCGCTGGTGGAGAAGGAAACCGGCGTACCCCAGGAGCGCGGCCAGATCGCGGGCGTTTTCGTGCGCCGCCTGCAGAAGAACATGCTGTTGCAGACTGACCCGACCGTCATCTACGGCATGGGCGAGCGCTATGCCGGCAAGATCACCCGGGCCGACCTGCGCACGCCAACGCCCTACAACACCTATGTGGTCGCCGGCCTGCCGCCGACGCCCATCGCGCTGCCCGGTCGCGAGGCAATCCACGCTGCGCTGAACCCGGTGCCGGGACAGAGCCTGTACTTCGTCGCCCGTGGCGATGGCAGCCACACCTTCTCCGACAACCTCGACGATCACAACAAGGCCGTCCAGGAATTCCAGATCAAGCGCCGCGCCGACTACCGTTCCAGCCCGGCGCCCGTTCCGTCGCCGGCGCAGACGCCGGACGAAGACGCTCCCGCCGCAGATACCCCTGCAGCGCAGTAGCCCGACAACACAAGGAGTGAGCCGAGTGACCGGCCTGTTCATCACCCTGGAAGGCCCCGAAGGCGCGGGCAAGAGCACCAATCGCGAGTACCTGGCCGAGCGCCTGCGCGAACGCGGTATCGAGGTCCAGCTGACCCGCGAGCCAGGCGGTACGCCGCTGGCCGAGCGCATCCGCGAGCTGCTGCTGGACCCGAGCGATGAAAAGATGGCAGTCGATACCGAACTGCTGCTGGTCTTTGCCGCCCGCGCACAGCACATCGCCGGGGTTATCCGCCCGGCCCTGGAGCGCGGCGCCGTGGTGCTCTGCGATCGCTTCACGGACGCCACCTACGCCTATCAGGGCGGCGGTCGTGGTCTGCCGGTGGAGCGCATCGCCCAGTTGGAAAGCTTCGTCCAGGGCAGCCTGCGCCCGGACCTGACCCTGGTGTTCGACCTGCCGGTGGAAATCGGCCTGTCCCGCGCAGCTGCCCGCGGTCGCCTGGACCGCTTCGAGCAGGAGGGGCGCGCCTTCTTCGAGGCGGTGCGCAATACCTACCTGGATCGCGCCCGCGCCGAGCCTGCGCGCTATCACATCCTCGATGCGGCGCAGACGCTGCCCGAGGTGCAGCGCGACCTGGATGGCCTGCTGCCGATCCTGCTGGAGCGCCTCAATGGCTGACATCTATCCCTGGCAGCAGGGCCTCTGGCAGCAGCTCAGCAGCCGCCCGCGCCATGCCCATGCCTATCTGCTTCACGGGCCGGCCGGTATCGGCAAGCGTGTGCTGGCGGAGAATCTGGTGCACTTCCTGCTGTGCCAGCAACCCGCGGGCGGCAAAGCATGCGGCCATTGCAAGGCCTGCCAGTTGCTCGCCGCCGGCACCCACCCGGATTTCTTCCTGCTGGAACCGGAGGAGCCGGAGAAACCCATTCGGGTCGATCAGGTTCGCGAGCTGGTGGGCTTCGTGGTGCAGACCGCGCAGTTGGGCGGGCGCAAGGTGGTGCTGCTGGAGCCGGCCGAGGCCATGAACCTCAATGCCGCCAACGCCCTGCTGAAAAGCCTGGAAGAGCCTTCCGGCGATACCGTGCTGCTGCTCATCAGCCACCAGCCCAGCCGGCTGTTGCCGACCATCAAGAGCCGCTGTGTGCAACAGGCTTGCCCGCAGCCTTCTGCCGAGCAGGCCCGTGCCTGGCTGGCGGGTACTCTGCCGGCCGAGCCGGTGGAGGCGTTGGACGAGTTGCTGGTGCTCGCTGGCGGATCACCGCTGACCGCGCTGCGACTGCAGGGCCACGGCGTGCGCGAGCAGCGCGCACAAGTGGTCGAAGGGGTGAAGAAGCTGCTCAAGCAGCAGGTTGCCCCAGGTCAGCTGGCCGAAAGCTGGAATGCTGTACCTTTGCCACTATTGTTCGACTGGTTCTGCGACTGGTCGCTGTTGATCCTGCGTTACCAGTTGGCTCGGGACGAAGAGGGCCTTGGCCTCGCCGACATGCGCAAGGTCGTGCAGTATCTCGCCGAAAAGTCGACACAGCCCAAGGTGCTGGCCATGCAGGACTGGCTGCTGCTGCAACGGCAGAAAGTCCTCAATAAAGCCAACCTCAACCGTGCCTTGCTTCTCGAAGCCTTGCTCGTACAGTGGGCAAGTCTCCCTGGGCCGGGCTAGAATCCGGCCATCGGAAAAATCTGCCAGGATAGCTGAATGAGCTTGCCACCAAATCTGGGTCCGCGTAACGGAATCCTGTCCTTGACCATCAAGGACAAATCCGTGCTGTATGCCGCCTACATGCCGTTCATTCGCAACGGCGGGCTGTTCATTCCGACCAACAAGACCTACAAGCTGGGCGATGAGGTCTTCATGCTGCTCAACCTGATGGACGAGCCGGAAAAGATCCCGGTCGCCGGCAAGGTGGTCTGGATTACTCCTCGCGGAGCGCAGGGCAACCGTGCCGCCGGCATTGGCGTGCAGTTCAACGACGGTGACAACACCGCGCGCAACAAGATCGAGACCTATCTCGCCGGCGCGCTGAAGTCGGATCGCCCGACCCATACCATGTAGCTCATCCCCTGTAGAATTAGCAGCCTGTACAGGCTGCAAACACGGAGCGCCCTGAGGGGCGCTTCGTCATTTCCCGGAGAAGGTTTTCATGCTCGTCGATTCCCACTGCCACCTCGATCGTCTCGATCTCGCCGCCCACGACGGATCACTGGATGCCGCGCTGAACGCTGCCCGTGCGCGCGGTGTCAGCCAGTTCCTGTGCATCGGCGTGAGTGCGGACAATGCCAGGGCGGTGAAGGATCTGGCTGATCGCTATGCCGACGTGCATTGCTCGGTCGGCGTCCACCCGCTTGACCTGGAGCCGGGCGCCGCGCCGGCGCTGGACTGGCTGCTGGGTGAGTTGAACCATCCGCGCGTGGTGGCCATCGGCGAGACCGGCCTGGACTATCACTACGAGCCCGAGGCCGCCGAGCTGCAGCAGGAGGCCTTCCGCCTGCACCTTGAGGCCGCCAAGGTGACCGGCAAGCCGGTCATCGTGCATACCCGCGAAGCCCGCGCCGATACCCTGGCGTTGCTGCGCGAGGCAGCGCTGCCGCAGGCCGGTGTGCTGCATTGCTTCACCGAAGACTGGGAGATGGCCAAGGCGGCGCTGGATATTGGCTTCTATATCTCGCTGTCGGGCATCGTCACCTTCCGCAATGCCGAGCAATTGCGCGAAGTGGCGCGACAGGTGCCGGTGGACCGCCTGCTGGTGGAAACCGATTCGCCCTATCTCGCGCCGGTGCCCCATCGCGGCAAACCGAACCTTCCCGAATACGTGCGCGAGGTGGCCGAGTACCTGGCCGTGTTGCGTGGGGTGAGTTTCGAAACGCTGGCCGAGCAGACCACTGCGAATTTCCGCCGGCTGTTCCCCCTCGCCTGCTGATGGTCCGTGCGCGGACAGCTTTCCCGCGCGCAAAAAAAACCCGGGTTCTGGGGGATGAATCCGGGTCAAGACCATTAGGAGTTTAACAATAAGGTACGCGATCCTCGGTACCTTCACCGGCGGAGCACTTGGGGGGAGATGCCGCGCGCCGGTATCTACAAGTATTGGTCAAGATGCCGCGCTTGCCACAGGGTGCCCGGTGTTTTTTAAACGGATTTGGAATACATCACACCGGGCTGAGCAGCTTTCTCGGCCGCGCCTGCATTATTGCCCCGCCAAAGCCCCGATCAACGCCAGGGTCTCCTCGATGACCGCTTCGCTGGTGTAGAAGTGCGGCGACAAGCGGATACCGGCGCCGCGCTGGATGCACACCACCTGCTCCGCGCGCAAACGCTCCAGCAGGCGGATATTGTCCCAGCCGGCCAGGCTGAACGTCAGGATGCCGGCGCGACGGTCAGGCTCCAGCGGGCTGTGCAGTGAGGCGCCGTTGATGCGGCCCAGGCCCTCGTGCAGTTGCTGGACGCGCGTCTGCACCAACTCGCCGACCGAAGCCATGCCGACCTCTTCCAGCAGGCCAAGGCTGGCGTCCAATGCCACGGCGCCGAGCATGTTCGGGCTGCCGCACTCGAAGCGGCGAGCACTGCGCGCCGGTTGCCAGCCGGCGAGGTCGTAGTTGCCGGCGTTTTCCAGCATGTGCCAACCGTATTCCTGCAGCGCCAGTTGCTCGCGTTCGGCGGCGCGGCAATAGAACACACCCAGGCCTTCCGGGCCGAGCATCCATTTGTGCCCGTCGGCCATGGCGAAGGCGCAGTCGTAGGCCTGCACGTCGAAGGGCAGGGCGCCCAGTTGCTGGATGGCGTCGATGCAATACAGCACGCCGCGCTGGCGGCAGCCGGTCCCGAGGCGCTCGAGGTCCATGCGCAGGCCGCTGGCGTACTGCACGGCACTGATGGAGAGCAGGCGCGTGCGCGGTGAGCAGGCGGCCAGCAGGTCGCCTTCGGGATCATCGCCGTCCAGGCTCACCTGGATGACTTCCACCCCACGTGGTTTGAGTGCTTCCCAGACGACCCGGTTGGAGGGGAATTCCTGATCGCTGATCACCACCTGGTCGCCGGCGCGCCAGTCCAGGCCAAAAGCGACGAAGGACAGCGCCTCGGACGTGTTCTTCACCAGGGCGATATCGCCGGTGGTCCGGGCATTCACCAGGCGCATCAGGCGTTCGCGCAGGCGCTTCTCGATGGTCAGCCAGCGCGGATAGTCGCGGGCACCCAACAGGATGTTCTCCTGGGCAAACGCCGTGACGGCGTCTGCGGCGCGCTTGGGCCAGGGCGCGACCGCTGCGTGGTTCAGGTAGCGCAGGCCGGGTTGTTGGGGAAACTCGGAAGAAAAGCTAATCATGTCGGATGATCCGTGCAATTTGGCGCTGAATAGGCATAATACGCGGCTTCGAATTTTGACTATTTTTGACCGAACAGTCTTTTTATGCAGAAAGAGCCGCGCAAGGTTCGCGAATTCCGTCGTCGCGAACAGGAAATCCTCGACACCGCCCTCAAGCTGTTCCTTGAGCAGGGCGAAGACAGTGTCACGGTCGAAATGATCGCCGATGCCGTGGGTATCGGCAAAGGCACCATCTACAAGCACTTCAAGTCCAAGGCGGAGATCTACCTGCGCCTGATGCTGGACTACGAGCGCGATCTGGCCGACCTGTTCCACTCCGAAGACGTCGCCCGCGACAAGGAGCGCCTGTCGCGCGCCTACTTCGAGTTCCGCATGCGCGATCCGCAGCGCTACCGCCTGTTCGACCGCCTGGAAGAGAAGGTGGTGAAGACCAGCCAGGTCCCGGAGATGGTCGAGGAGCTGCACAAGATCCGCGAATCCAACTTCGAGCGCCTGAGCCAGCTGATCAAGGAACGCATCGCGGCGGGCAAGCTGGAAGACGTCCCGGCCTACTTCCACTACTGCGCGGCCTGGGCGCTGGTACATGGCGCCGTGGCGCTGTACCACTCGCCGTTCTGGCGCGATGTGCTGGAGGATCAGGAGGGCTTCTTCCAGTTCCTCATGGACATCGGCGTGCGCATGGGCAACAAGCGCAAGCGCGACGGCGATACGCCGGCCGCCTGAGTCGCCATTCGCGCGATTCATCGTCGCGGTTGCGACAGGGCTCCCGGCGCCGGTGGGGATATACTTGCATGAGTGATCGCCACCGGAGCCGAGCATGATCGTCGACCGCCAGGGCAGGCGCTTCCGCAATCTTCGCGTGAGCCTGACCGCCGCCTGCAACTACGCCTGCACCTATTGCGTGCCGGACGGCAAACGTCTGGTCGCGGCGCAGGACGAGCTGTCGGCGGAATCCCTGGTGCGCGGGGTCGCCTACCTGATCGAGTCCGCCGGCATCGAGCGTCTGCGCGTCACCGGTGGCGAACCGTTGGTCAGTCCGAAGCTCGATGCCTTCCTGCATGGCGTCAGCCGTCTCGGGCTGCAGGACATCGCCATCACCACCAACGGACAGCTGCTGTCGAAGAAGCTGCCGCTGCTGCTGGATTGCGGCATCCGCCGCCTCAACGTTTCCCTCGATACCCTGGATGCCGATGCCTTCCGGCGCATTGCCCGTGGCGGCGATCTGGCCACGGTCCTCAAGGGGCTCGACGAGGCCCGCGCGGCCGGCCTGAAGATCAAGCTCAACATGGTCCCGCTACGCGGGCAGAACCTCGACCAGGTCGTGCCGCTGCTGGACTACTGCCTGGAGCACGGCTTCGAGCTGCGCTTCATCGAGCTGATGCGCATGGGCCACCTGGCCCATGACCCGAACGGCTTCCACCGGCAGTTCGTCAGCTTGCAGGAGCTGCTGGAGCTCATCGGCGAACGCCATCCCTATATCCAGGCCGATGCGCCGGTGGATGCCACGGCCATTCGCTATGAAGTGCCGGGGCAGGGCTATTTTGGCGTAATCGCCAACGAAAGCGTGCCGTTCTGCCGGACCTGCTCGCGTCTGCGCCTGTCTTCCACCGGTTGGCTGCATGGCTGCCTGTCGTCGAGCAACCGCCATTACGTCGGCGACCTGCTGGACAAGCCGCGCCACCAGGCGCTTCCCGCCTTGCAGCGGTTGCTGGTGAGTGCCCTGGCGGACAAGCAGGAAGTCGCCTTCTCCGGCGGCGCCACCATCATGAAGATCATCGGCGGCTGAGATCGCCCTCAAGACCTGATTAGCCCATGCCCAACGAATTCCCCATTTCCTATATCGAGCCGGTGTTCCGGCCGCCGAGCGAGGCACACTCGCTCATTCTTCCCGTCACCAACGGCTGTTCCTGGAACCAGTGCGGCTTCTGTGAGATGTATACCCAGCCGCAGAAGAAATTCCGCGCCCGCGACGAGGCCGAGGTACTGGAGGAGATTCGCCGCTGTGGCGAGCGCCTGATCGTCCAGCGGGTGTTCCTCGCCGATGGCGATGCGCTGGTGTTGCCGACTCGGCGCCTGCTCAACATCCTCCGTGCGATCCGCGAGCACCTGCCCGAGGTGGACCGCGTCTCCAGTTACTGCCTGCCGCGCAACCTGCGCAAGAAGTCGGTGGAGGAGCTGAAGGAATTGGCGGACGCCGGTCTGCGCATGGCCTACGTGGGCGCCGAATCCGGCGACGACGAAGTGCTTGCGCGGGTGAACAAGGGCGAGACCTACGCCTCGACGCTGGATGCATTGCAGAAGCTGGGAGAGGCGGGGATCAAGCGCTCGGTAATGGTCCTCAACGGCCTGGGCGGCAGCACCCTGAGCGCCCAGCACGCCGACAACTCAGCGCGATTGATGAATGAGGCGCAGCCGGAATTCCTGTCGACTCTGGTGGTGAGCTTTCCCACTGGCGAAGAACGCTATCGCCAGGGCTTCCCGGATTTCCAGCCGTTATCGCAGGCCGAATTGTTCATCGAAGTCGAGCGCCTGCTGAACGGTCTGGAGCTTAGCGACACGGTGTTCCGCAGCGATCACGCATCCAACTACCTGGTGCTCAAGGGCACGCTGGGGAAGGACAAGGCGAAGCTGCTCGCCCAGGTCCGCCAGGCCATCGAGCAGCCGCAGCGTGCGCAGCTGCGCCAGGAATGGCAGCGCGGCCTGTGATGGCGCGGAAGCTGCATTGCCTGTCCGAATGCCGGTTTTTCGTCGCCGGCTCCGGAGACATTGCATGCGCCAACTGATACTGACCCTTGCCTTCGCTGCCCTGGGCGGCTGCATGAGCCCCAACGACCTGGCTGACGGCACCGATTATTACCTGCGCGACGCGGGCTTCCTCGACCACAGCCAGACTCGCCGGACGACCAACTGGCGGCTGCAGCAGGACTCCTTCATCTATATCGCTCAGGGGCCGTTCGTGCCGCCGGGCCATCCGTATGCACGGCCCAATGTGGTGGCAGAGGAGGCGTTCGACGGTTTCGTCGAGTACTTCCCGCTGGTGCGCCGAGCCAAGAGTCCGCTGGGCCTGGAAGGTGCGATGCAGGAAGCGCGCGCAGCGGGCGCCAATTATCTGCTGTATACGCGCTTTGCCCGTGGGGAGGACAATGTCGGCACTTACGAGCAGTACGAAGACACCGATAACGCCGTGGGCCGTGACCGCAGCGTGATTCAGGTGATGCTGATCGAGACCGACAACCGCTACCTGGTGGACAGCGCCACCATCCGCAGTCGCGGCGGTTTTCTGACATTCTATGATGCCAAACCCGAGGACCTGATAGGGCGGCCGCTGGAAGACTATGCCCGCAGCCTGCTCGGGGTGAAGACGCGAGAGGAGTACCAATGACCGACCCAGGCAAAGCCGGCGATCTGCTGGCGCAGATTCCCGCCAGCAAGGACAAGGGGCTGCCGCCGGTGCACCTGTGGAACCCTGATTGCTGTGGCGATATCGACATGCGCATCGCCCGCGACGGCACCTGGTATTACCTGGGCACGCCGATCGGGCGCAAGCCGATGGTGCGGCTGTTCTCCACCATCATCCGCCGCGATGGCGACGACTATTTCCTGGTCACTCCGGTGGAGAAGTGCGGAATCACCGTCGATGACGCGCCTTTCGTCGCCGTTACCCTGGCCGTCGAAGGGGAGGGCGAACAGCAGGTGTTGCGCTTCACCACCAATGTCGAGGATGAGGTGGTGGCCGACGCCGCGCATCCGATCCGCGTGGAGCTCGATCCGCAGACCCAGGAGCCGTCGCCCTACGTGCTGGTGCGGGTGAACCTGGAGGCGCTGATCCACCGCAACGTCTTCTACCAGTTGGTAGAGCTGGCGGTTCCCCGCGAGATCGATGGAGTTGAGTGGCTGGGAGTGTGGAGTTCCGGCGAGTTCTTCGCCATCGCGCCGCAGCCGTGACCGGTTGGTCTGAACGCGGCCAGTAGTCCCTGTCCTTCATCGCTACAAGTACTTAGCTTGCAAAGAAAAAGGCTCCCGAGGGAGCCTTTTCTGTTACCGCCAACGCCTTACATGTTGGGGTAGTTCGGACCGCCGGTGCCTTCCGGGGCCACCCAGGTGATGTTCTGGGCCGGGTCCTTGATGTCGCAGGTCTTGCAGTGCACGCAGTTCTGCGCGTTGATCTGGAAGCGCTTGCTGCCGTCGTCGTTGCTCACGACTTCGTACACGCCAGCCGGGCAGTAACGCTGCGCGGGCTCGTCGTAGAGCGGCAGGTTCTTCTCGATCGGGGTGTTCGGGTCGGCCAGCTTCAGGTGGATCGGCTGGTCTTCCTCGTGGTTGGTGTTGGACAGGAACACCGAGGACAGCTTGTCGAAGCTGAGTTTGCCGTCCGGTTTGGGATAGTCGATCTTCGGCGCTTCGCTGGCCTTCTTCAGGGTCGCGTAGTCCGGCGTCGTATCGTGCAGAGTGAACGGAAGCTTGCCGCCGAAGATGTTCTGGTCGATGAAGTTGAACGCACCGCCACCGATGGCGCCGAACTTGTGCATCGCCGGGCCGAAGTTGCGGCTGCTGAACAGCTCGTCATACAGCCAGCTGCCCTTGAAGGCATCGACGTAGTTGGTCAACTCGTCACCGCCTTCACGGCCGGCGAACAGGGCTTCGGCAACCGAGTCGGCGGCCAGCATGCCGGACTTCATCGCGGTGTGGCTGCCCTTGATCTTGGCGAAGTTCAGGGTGCCCAGGTCGCAGCCGATCAGCGCGCCGCCCGGGAAGACCATCTTCGGCAGCGAGTTCAGGCCGCCCTTGCAGATGGCGCGAGCGCCGTAGGCCACGCGCTTGCCGCCTTCCAGGTACTGCTTGATCACCGGGTGGTGCTTGTAGCGCTGGAACTCGTCGAACGGCGACAGGTGCGGGTTGGTGTAGGACAGGTCGATGATCAGGCCGACCACCACCTGGTTGTTCTCCAGGTGATAGAGGAAGGAGCCGCCCGGGTTGTCGTCGTTCAGCGGCCAGCCGGCGGTGTGCACCACCAGGCCCTGCTCGTGCTTGGCCGGGTCGATGTCCCAGATTTCCTTGATGCCGATACCGTAGTGCTGGGCGTCGGCTTCGCTGTCGAGCTTGTACTTCTTGATCAGCTGTTTGCCGATGTGGCCACGGCAGCCTTCGGCGAACAGGGTGTACTTGGCGCGCAGTTCCATGCCCGGGGTGTAGTAACCCTCCTTCGGATTGCCTTCGCGGTCGACGCCCAGGTCACCGGTGACAATGCCGCGCACCACGCCATTCTCGTCGATCAGCGCTTCCTGGGCGGCGAAGCCCGGGTAGATCTCGACGCCCAGGCCTTCGGCCTGCTGGGCCAGCCAGCGGCACAGGTTGCCCAGGGAGATGATGTAGTTGCCTTCGTTGTGCATGGTCTTGGGCACGAAGAAGTTCGGCACCTTGGCCGCCGCCTCAGGGCTCTTCAGCACATAGATGTCGTCGCGTTTGACGGGGGTGTTCAGCGGCGCTTCGAGTTCCTTCCAGTTGGGGAACAGCTCGTTCAGCGCGCGGGGCTCGAACACGGCGCCCGAGAGGATGTGGGCGCCCACTTCGGAACCCTTCTCGACCACACAGACGCTGATTTCCTGACCGGCGTCGGCGGCCTTCTGCTTCAGTCGGCAGGCGGCGGACAGACCGGCAGGGCCGGCGCCGACGATGACGACGTCGAATTCCATAAATTCGCGTTCCACTATCGATCTCTCCTGAATCAAGGCTCTGGGCATTTTGTAGGTATTGGGATGGGCGTGCCCCCACCCAGTAAGAGCGGGGCGCATTATAGCTAGACCTGTTGCTATATCTAAACCCTTTATCGAGGGCAATACAAACGTTTGTTTGAATCGCGCGTAACCCTGATAGAATCGGGGTCCGCGGCTTATGAAGGGGTATTTTCGTGTATTGACCCGCCCGGTCGATGCGGTCAAGATACCTGCGGTTTTGCGGTCGCGTTGCGCTGGATGTAGTCGCAGATGGCGTGCACTACCGGCCAGGCCTGTCTGGCGACATTCCTATTCACCGGAGAAAAACGAGGAATCCATGAAGGTTCTTGTAGCTGTCAAACGAGTGGTTGACTATAACGTCAAGGTCCGCGTCAAGGCGGACAACTCCGGCGTCGATCTCGCCAACGTCAAGATGTCCATGAACCCCTTCTGCGAAATCGCCGTGGAAGAGGCCGTACGCCTGAAAGAGAAAGGCGTCGTCACCGAGATCGTTGCGGTCTCCGTCGGCCCGACCGCTGCCCAGGAGCAACTGCGTACTGCGCTGGCTCTGGGTGCAGATCGCGCCATCCTCGTTGAAACCAACGAAGAGCTGAGCTCCCTGGCCATCGCCAAGTCGCTGAAAGCCCTGGTCGACAAAGAGCAGCCGCAGCTGGTCATCCTCGGCAAGCAGGCCATCGACAGCGACAACAACCAGACCGGCCAGATGCTGGCCGCGCTGACCGGCTACGCGCAAGGCACCTTCGCCTCCAAGGTCGAAGTCGCTGGCGACAAGGTCAACGTCACCCGTGAAATCGACGGCGGCCTGCAGACCGTTGCCCTGAACCTGCCGGCCATCGTCACCACCGACCTGCGCCTGAACGAGCCGCGCTACGCGTCGCTGCCCAACATCATGAAAGCGAAGAAAAAGCCGCTGGACGTGGTGACCCCGGACGCCCTGGGCGTTTCCACCACTTCCACCGTGAAGACCGTGAAAGTCGAAGCGCCGGCTGCCCGTAGCGCCGGCATCAAGGTCAAGTCCGTTGCCGAACTGGTCGAGAAACTGAAGAACGAGGCGAAAGTAATCTGATGGCTATCCTGGTAATCGCTGAGCACAACAACGGCGCACTGGGCGCTGCCACTCTGAACACTGTTGCTGCTGCGCAGAAGATCGGTGGTGACATCGCCGTGCTGGTCGCTGGCCAGAATGTCGGTGGCGTGGCTGAAGCCGCTGCCAAGATCGCTGGTGTTTCCAAGGTGCTGGTCGCCGACAACGCCGCCTACGCTCACCAGCTGCCGGAGAACGTAGCTCCGCTGATCGCTGAGCTGGGCAAGGGCTACAGCCACGTGCTGGCCGCAGCCACCACCAACGGCAAGAACTTCCTGCCGCGCGTTGCCGCCCTGCTGGACGTCGACCAGATCTCCGAGATCATCGAAGTCGTCAGCGCCGACACCTTCAAGCGCCCGATCTACGCCGGTAACGCCATCGCTACCGTGCAGTCCTCGGCCGCCGTCAAGGTCATCACCGTGCGTGGCACCGGCTTCGACGCCGTTGCTGCCGAAGGTGGCTCCGCCGCTGTTGAAGCCGTTTCCGGCCCGGCCGATGCCGGCAAGTCCGCCTTCGTCGGCGAAGAGCTGGCCAAGTCCGACCGTCCGGAACTGACCGCTGCCAAGATCGTCGTTTCCGGCGGCCGTGGCATGGGCAATGGCGACAACTTCAAGATCCTCTACTCCCTGGCTGACAAGCTGGGCGCTGCCGTCGGCGCTTCCCGCGCCGCGGTCGACGCCGGCTTCGTGCCGAACGACATGCAGGTCGGCCAGACCGGCAAGATCGTTGCTCCGCAGCTGTACGTGGCCGTCGGCATTTCCGGCGCCATCCAGCACCTGGCGGGCATGAAGGATTCGAAAGTGATCGTGGCGATCAACAAGGACGAAGAGGCACCGATCTTCCAGGTCGCCGACTACGGCCTGGTCGCCGACCTGTTCGAAGCCGTACCGGAGCTGGAAAAGGCCGTCTAAGCCTTTTTCGCTCGATGAAGGAACCCGCTCCCGTAGCGGGTTCTTTCATTTCAGGGCCTTGATTTTCCTCCGGAAAGAACTATTTCGCCGTGCGGGTGACCCATTGGTCACGAATCTTTGCCGAGAAGTCCACGGGCGAAGGTGTCTCATCTACAATGCGCGTCGTCTTCAGTTCCTGAACGTGTTTCAACGACACCTGCTACCGAGGTTTTCATGATCATCAAACCGCGCGTGCGTGGCTTCATCTGCGTCACTACCCACCCGACCGGCTGTGAAGCCAACGTCAAGGAACAGATCGAGTACGTCGAGGCGCATGGCCCCATCGCCAACGGTCCGAAGAAGGTCCTGGTCATCGGTTCCTCCACCGGCTATGGCCTGGCCGCGCGCATCAGCGCCGCCTTTGGCGCCAGCGCCGATACCCTGGGTGTGTTCTTCGAGCGTCCGGGCAGTGAAACCAAGGCGGGCACCGCCGGCTGGTACAACTCCGCTGCCTTCGAGAAGTTCGCCAAGGCCAAGGGCCTGTATGCGCGCAGCATCAATGGTGACGCTTTCTCCGATGAAGTGAAGAAAGTCACCATCGACACCATCAAGCAGGACCTGGGCAAGGTCGACCTGGTGGTCTACAGCCTGGCCGCGCCGCGCCGTACCCATCCGAAGACCGGCGAAGTCTTCAACTCCGTGCTCAAGCCGGTCGGCAAGACCGTGAACTTCCGTGGGCTGGACACCGACAAGGAAGTGATCAAGGAAAGCGTGATGGAACCGGCCACCGAGGCCGAGATCGCCAACACCGTAGCGGTGATGGGCGGTGAAGACTGGCAGATGTGGATCGATGCGCTGCAGGAGGCCGGTGTCCTGGCCGACGGCGCCAAGACCACTGCCTTCACCTACCTGGGCGAAGAGATCACTCACGATCTGTACTGGAACGGCTCCATCGGCGCCGCCAAGAAGGACCTGGACCAGAAAGTCCTGGGTATTCGTGAAAAACTGGCTGCCACTGGTGGTGATGCCCGCGTTTCCGTGCTGAAGGCCGTGGTCACCCAGGCCAGCTCGGCCATCCCGATGATGCCGCTGTACCTGTCGCTGCTGTTCAAGGTGATGAAGGAGAAGGGCACCCACGAAGGCTGCATCGAGCAGGTCGACGGCCTGTTCCGTGAGAGCCTGTACGGCGCTGAGCCGCATCTGGACGCCGATGGTCGCCTGCGCGCGGACTACAAGGAACTGCAGCCGGACGTGCAGAACACCGTGAAGGACCTGTGGAACAAGGTGACCAACGAGAACCTGTACCAACTGACCGACTTCACCGGCTACAAGACCGAGTTCCTGCGCCTGTTCGGCTTCGAGATCGCCGGCGTGGACTACGAGCAGGACGTCAACCCGGACGTGCAGATTCCGAATCTGATCCAGCTCTGAGTTCGCATCAGCAGAAACGGCGCCCGAGGGCGCCGTTTTTGTTTGCCGCCGGCGATCAGTTCGCCGCAGTGACGGGGCCGTGGCTCTGTTTGAGGAAATCCAGGTAAAAGCGTGCGGTTTCCTCGGGGCGCTCGATCATCGGCACATGGCCACAATCGCGCAGGATGGCGATGCTGGGCTTCTTCAGCAGCGGTTTCATCACGTCGATGCTGGAAACGTCCAGTACGCGGTCGCGATCGCCCCACAGCAGCAGGGTGGGTGCGGAAATCTTCGGCAGCTCCGGTTCCAGCGGGATATAGCGTTCACGCAACTGCTGGAAGACCATGCCGTTGAAGGCGCTGCGCTGCAGTGAGCGCTCGGCCAGGTAATCGCGCAGGCGCCCCGGCAGCGGCGGCGGCTGCACGAAGACGAAGTCGAGCAGGGCGGGGAAGTCCTCCACCGAGCGCAGCACCAGCGGATTGTCGCCTTTGAGCAGGCGCTCGAACAGTTCGCTCGGGTGCGGCGCCGTCACGCCGGCGTTGTCGAACAGCCCGACCGACAGCACCTCCTGCGGATGTCGGGCGGCCAGCAGCGCGGCGATGTGCCCGCCCATGGAGTTTCCAACCACGTGGAAACGGCCGATGCCCTGCTCGCGCATGAAGTCGGCCAGGCGCTCTGCCTGGGTGCCGACATCGTAGCTGATGTTCGCAGGCTTGCTGCTATCGCCGAAGCCAGGCAGGTCGACGGCGATGACGTGGTAGTCCTGGGTGAGGAAGCGGGCGAAGCGCGGCCAGTTGCTCTTGTCGGCGCCGAAGCCGTGGATCAGCAGGATAGTCTGGGCCTTTTCCGGGCCTCCCTCGTAATAGGCGATGTCCAGGTTGTCGACCTGCAGGCTGTTGGTCGAGAGCCGGGCACGGGCGCTTTCGACGTATTGCGCAGTGGCCAGCAGCGTGGAGGGAAAGGCATACAGAACGCCTGCGGCGACAGCAATCAGCAGGAGAAGGGCCAGAAGGGCTTTCTTCATGAGAAGTCCTTATTACCAAATCGGGGCGGTGTGCTTTACGCTAGCATTTTGCGGCTCTAAGCAGGGCCTTACCTTCTTCTGGTGAGTGAGACTACCGATGCCTGATTGCTCCACGTTGATCCGTGCGGCGCTGTTGCTGGTGACTTTCTCCATCCCGTTGGCCGGTTTCGCGGCCGGCAAGTGCGAGCGCCTGGTGGCCACCGGCAATCCGGAATACCCACCTTACCTATGGCGCGACCCGGCGCAGCCGGAACGGCTGATCGGTGCCAATGCCGACCTGCTGGAGCAGATCGGTAAGGCCATCGGGGTGAACATCCGGGTGATCTACACCGGCTCCTGGGCGCGAGCGCAGGAAGAAGCGCGGCTGGGTCGGGTCGACCTGATCGCTGGCGCATTTCTAACGCCGGAGCGTCTGGAAACCATGGACTATATCCATCCGGCTTTTCTCACCACCGACAACGTCGTCTGGATGCGCAGGGATGCCGTCGTGGCCTACAGCGGCCGTGACGATCTGAAGGGCCTGAAGGGCGGAACCCTGGTGAACAACAGCTTCGGCGCGGATTTCGACACTTTCGCCAAGGAACAATTGACGTTGGAGGAAGTGCCCAGCCTGACCCAGGCGTTCCAGAAGCTGCTGCTCAAACGCTCGGATTATGTGATCTACGAGCACTATCCCGGCCTCGCGGTCGCCGATACCCTCGGCATGGCCGATGATCTGCAGCCGCTGGAACCGCCGATCTCCAGCGAGGGTCTGTACCTGACAGTCGCGCACAACTCGGCTTGCAACGACCCGTGGCTGCGCGGACAACTGGCGAAAAAAATGACAGAATTGACGGCCGCCGGAGTCCCGCAGCGCCTGCTGCAGGACAACCTGGCCCGCTGGAAGGCCCAGCAACTTCGGCCTGCCAGCACTCCCACCGAGTAGGACAATAGATTTCGTGATCAATCGACGGATGATGGTCGCCGGCCTGGCTTTGTTAGCAGTGGCCGGCTGTGCGACGAACGACCCGGCACCCAACGAGCAGATGCGCCTCACCGAACAGGCGCTGGAACAGGCCAAAGCCGTGGGTGCGACCGATGACGTGGCCGAACTCAAGCTCGCCGAGGACAAGTACCAGGCCGCCAAGGGCGCCCTGGCGGTCGGCTCGAACAAGAAGGCCCGGCAACTGGCCGAACAGGCTGAACTCGATGCCCGCCTGTCCGAGGCCAAGGAGCTGACACGCAAGAGCGCCGAGCAACTGGCCGAGCAGAGCAAGAGCATCAACCGCCTGCGTAAACAGTTGGGGGAAGTGCAATGACTTCCCTGCAACTGTTGCGTCTGGCTGCACTGTCGAGTGCCGTCCTGCTGGCCGGTTGCGCCAACAGCCAGCTCAGCGAGAAATCCCTGGAGCAGGCCCGCCAGCAGTTCCAGGCGGTGAAGGAAGACTCCGCCGTGCTGCGCAGCGCGCCCAAGGACGTGATCCGTGCCGGCGAGTCGCTGGCCCGTGCCGAGCGCCTGTCCAACTACTGGGGCAGCAGCGACGACGTCCTCCAGTACTCCTACCTCAGCCAGCGCTACAGCGAGATTGCCCGCGAGCACAGCAACCTGACGCTGAATCAGGAGCGCCTGGCCAAGCAGCAGATGGAGCGCGAACGCCTGCAACTGGCGATGCGCGAAGCCCGCCTGCTGGGCGTGCAGGAGCAGAGCAAGTGGCTGGAGCAGCAGATGGTCAGCCTGGCGACCAACGAAACCGAGCGCGGCCTTGTGCTGACCCTGGGGGACGTGCTGTTCGACAGCGGCGAAGCCGACCTGAAGCCCGCGGCCAACCGCACTGTGCTCAAGCTGGTGCAGTTCCTCCAGCTCAACCCGCGGCGGGTCATCCGCATCGAGGGCTACACCGACGCCGAAGGCGACCGCGAGCAGAATCTGCAGCTGTCGAAGGATCGTGCGCAGGCTGTGGCGGATGCGCTGACCGACCTGGGGGTGGACCAGAAGCGCGTCCAGGTACAAGGCTATGGCGAGGCCTATCCGATCTCGGACAACGCTTCGTCGCTGGGGCGCGCGCAGAACCGCCGGGTGGAGATCGTGTTCTCCGACGAGAAGGGCCAGCTCGGCGCCGAACGCTGATCCGACTCGCAATATCCCGTCACAGGAAAACCCCGGAAGCCTCGGCTCCGGGGTTTTTCATCAGGGGCATCTCGAAATCTTTCGAGTGGCAGCTTGGCGAAAATGGCCGGGTGCGACTAATCCCCTCAGGGGAGCTGTAAACGAGAGAATGTGATGTCATCGGAAAAGAAGCTTTTCAATGTAATCGTGGCGGATCCGCAACCGATGATCGGTTGGGGCCTTGAACGCTATCTGCTGGAGCGCGAGCTGGCGCAGGTGAAAGCCTTCGTCAGCGACACCGATAGCCTGCTGGATGTCCTCACTGCCCATCCCGAGGTCGACCTGGCCATCGTCGAGCTGGCGCTGCCCGGCGCCCGCGGTCGCGATGGGGTGCACCTGATCGAATGGCTGCAGCGCCACTATCCCCACGTGCCGGTGCTGGTCTACTCGGTCATGGGCGCACCGCTGCTGGCCAGCGCAGCGGTGAAATGCGGTGCAGTGGGCTATGTCTGCAAGCGCAACCCGCTGAGCCTGCTGGACGACGCCTTCGCCCGTATCCGCAAGGGCGAGACCTATATAGACCCGATGCTGCGGCCCCCCCGGCATACCGGCAAACCGTTGAGCCCGACGGAAATCGACATCATCCGCCGTTTGGCCCATGGCGCCACGGTGGGCGAGATCGCCGAACGGACCAATCGGAGTGTCTCCACCATCAGTACCCACAAGCGCAACGCCATGCAGAAGCTCGGCCTGACCACCGATGCGCAACTGGTGGTGGCGGGTTTGCTGGACTGGCTCGGGGAGATCTGAGCGCAGAGGACAGCGCAACTGTATCGGACGGAATGCTGACGACTGTTCTGGAACAGTTTGCACTTTTTGGCTACTGTTTCGGTTCAATGACCGAGGGATGGCCGTCATGTCCAATCTGCTGCTCTACCAGCGCATCGCCCAGCAACTGGCGGAAGACATCCGTCGTGGTGTCTACCAGCCGGGCGAGCGCGTGCCGTCCGTGCGCAAGTTGAGCACCCAGCTCAACGTCAGCCATGCCACGGTGCTCCAGGCCTATGCCACCCTCGAAGATCAGGGGCTGATCCGCGCGCGCCCGCAATCCGGATTCTACGTGCACCGCACGCCGGCGCTGACTGCCTCGACACCGGACATCGCCCGTGTCGAGCGGCCGGGGCTGGTCACCCGCAGCAGCATCATCAATCAGGTGCTCGCCGAGGCGCGCCGCGAAGGCGTGTTCCCGCTGGGCGCCGCCGTGCCGCACGTGGATTACCTCCCGGTCCGTGCGCTGCACCAGCAATTGGCCAAGGTCACCCGCTTCTCCAGCCCGCGTGCCTTCAGCTACATGTTCAGCCCCGGCTACGAGCCGTTGCGCCGCCAGGTGGCGATCCGCATGCGCGATGCCGGTGTGGTGGTCGATCCGACTCAGGTAACCATCACCCATGGTTGCGTGGACGCCATCCACATGGCTTTGCGCGTGATGACCCGGCCGGGCGACCTGATCGCCACCGAGTCGCCGAGCTATTACGGCCTGTTGCAGCTGGCCGACATCCTCGGTCTGAAGGTCATCGAGATCCCCAGCGACCCGCAGACCGGCATCAGCCTGGAAGCCCTGCAGCTGGCGGCCAACCAGTGGCCGATCAAGGCGCTGGTGCTGACCGCGCGCCTGAGCAACCCGCTGGGCGGCACCATCCCCGAGGATCGCCAGAAGGCACTGCTCAAGCTCACCGCCGAGCACAACATCGGGGTGATCGAGGACGATATCTACGGCGAGCTGATGTTCGACCAGGGCCAGACCAAGGCGCTCAAGGCCCACGACCGTGACGGTCGTGTGGTGTACTGCTCGAGCTTCTCCAAGACCATTTCCCCGGGAGTGCGCATCGGCTGGATCATCGCCGAGCGCTACCAGGAGGAAATCCGCCGCCTGCAGACCTTCACCACGCATTCGGCGTGCACCGTCACCCAGATGGGCGTGGCGGCCTACCTGGAGAACGGCGGCTACGACCGGCACCTGCGCTACATCCGCCAGGAGTACCGCAAGAACATGACGGCCTACCAGCTGGCGGTGCAGCAGTACTTCCCCGAAGGCACACAGATGACCCGGCCCAAGGGCGGCTTCATCCTCTGGGTCAGCCTGCCGGCCAAGGTCAACACCAAGGAGCTGCACGTGCGCGCGCTGGAGCAGGGCATCAGCATCGCGCCGGGGCTGATCTTCAGTAACACCGAGCAGTTCAACAACTGCCTGCGCCTGACCTGCGGCATCCCGTGGGACCGCGAGGCGGAGCGGGCGATCATGACCCTCGGCATGCTGGCCTGCCAGCTGTGCCAGGAGGAACTGATCGCGGCGTGATCGTACCGTCGCAGGAGCGGGCTCCGTCCGCGATAGCTCCGCACCGCGCCGGAGGACATCGCGGACGGAGTCGGCTCCTACGAAAACACCTGTTTGTTTCTGTGTCCGCCTAACCCATTTCTTCAGACGATCTCGTCAAAGCAAGTTGAATCCCTCGACGAGACCGCTGCCGTGCCGATCGCCACGCTGCCGGATGACCACTGCGTTACACCCGTGCCTGCGCCATCGGTGATACTCGGTCGCTGGCGAGAAGCCAGCCACCACCCGCACCGCTACGGATCGAGAGAGTTGAAGAGACCCCTCACGGATGAAAACGACGTCGCCCTGCTGCGGCGTTACCGACAAGGCGACGCCGAAGCGTTCGGCGAGCTTTACGCTCGTCATCGCCTTGGCCTGTTCCGCTTCCTCTGCGGCCTGTGCGGCGACAATGCCCAGGCCGAGGAAGTGTTCCAGGAAACCTGGCTGAGCCTGATCCGCAGCGATAGCCAGCCACTGGGCGCGGCCAGCTTCAAGACCTGGCTGTACCAGATCGGGCGCAACCGCCTGATCGACCATTGGCGCAAGCTGGGTCGGCACCTGGGGCGCCAGGAAAGCTTCGACGAACAATTGCATGGCGATGCATTGGGCGGCGAAAGCACCGACCCCGAGCGCGAGCTGAGCCTTGCCCGCGACCAGCAGCGCCTGCAGGGCGCACTGGAGTCTTTGCCGGTGGAGCAGCGCGAAGTCTTCCTGCTGCGCACCCATGGCGATCTGGAGCTGAACGAAATTGCCGAGCTCACGAAGACTCCGGCGGAAACCGTGAAGAGCCGACTTCGCTATGCGATGCAGAAACTGCGTCGGTTGTTGTCCGACCCGTCGGTGGCCGAGGAGGTGAACCCATGAGCCGCGATCCGCACGAGCAGGAGCTGCTCGAACTCTACCGTCGGCATAGCGAAGCGCAGCCGCCGGCGCAGCTGGACGCGCGCATCCTGGCCGCCGCTCGCGCCGCCGTACAGCAGAAGCCCCCGAGTTTCGCCCAGCGCCTGCACCAATGGTTGCTGGGCGCCGGCAGCCGCCAGCGCTGGGGCGTTGCCGTGGCGGGCCTGGCGACCCTGGGCATCGGCCTGAGCTTGACTCTGCGGACCTTTGAGGACGCGCCAGAGCGCTTTGACGCGCCGGTATCCCCGGCAATGATGCGCGCGCCAGCGCCCGCACCGGCCATGGCGCCACCGGCGGTTCCGGCCGCTGCGCCTTTAGTGGCGGAGCCGCGTATGGCCGCGCCGCAGATGGACAGTGCCGCTGCCGGGGCATCGGTCCAGGAGCTCGCCAAGCCTGCGCCGATGAGCAAGAAAATGGCGGCTGCGGCGGCAAGGGACGAAGTCCGCGCATCTGCCGATGCACAGGCGCGGTCAGGTGTAGCGGCCGAGGGGAAGCTCCAGGCATTCGCCGAGGAGGCCGACGAGCCACGTGCCAGTCTGCTGCACCTGCGCGACTTGCAAGGCAAGGGGCGCAAGGAAGAGGCTGAACAAGTGCGTGAGAGCCTCCGGCAGCGTTTCCCTGGCTTGGGCATCGACAAGGCTCTGAAGGAATTACCTGACAACCCTTGATCAATGACAGGCCGGGTTCAGCCTGCGTCTGTCAGACTGCATGACGTAACGGTTTGTCATGGCAAGACTCTTGCTCCGCAAGGCAACTCGCGCCAGCATTGCGCGGTTTTTCTCACGGTCCGCTCCATGAAGAAGTCTCGAATCCTCGTTGTCGCCAGTCTGTCCCTGCTGCTCGCTGCCTGTGGCGATGAGCACAAGGACAAGGCTGTGGCTCCGGCCCCGGCTGTTGCCCCAGCCGTGACTGCGCCTGCCAGCACACCTGCGCCGGAACCTGCCGCCGAGCAGCCGCGTGAGGAAGAGGCGAAGCCTGCTGCTGCCAAAGTCGTGGCGTCGCCCAAGTCCGCCGCGGTCGAGGCCGCCATCAAGCCAGAGGCCAAGGCGCCCTCGAAGACGCCGGCGCAGGTGAAGAAGCCGCTGGATCCGGTGGTCAAGCAGCCGCTGCCGGCGGTGAAGCTGGACCTGCGTCTGCCCAAGGACCTGGTCCATCAGTTGGAGCCGGACGATACGATCACCGTGATCGAGGAGAAGCCGATCCTGCCGCCGATGTTCGGCGAAAAAGCCGGACAGAGCCCCTTCGAGGTCGGTGGCCGGCTGATCCAGCGCGAGCCCAACGAGCGTGAACCCAACGACGACAGTTGGCACTCGGACATCCGTGGCGCCGAGTTGCAGTTCAAGTTCCGCAACTGATCGCTCGATTTCCCTCCAGGACCGACTGTTTTCTTGTGCGATGCCGTGCCTGCGTTTTGCCCTCTCCCTTCCGAACGGGGCGCACAGCCAGGACGGGAGAGAGGGGAGACTTCGCGAAGCAGTTCGTTATGGTGGCCCTTAGAAACGGTGAGCGCCGCCGCGAATCGCTTCGAACAGCGCGCCATCCAGCGCTCGATAGGCTGTCTCCCCTGGTAGCCGCACGAACAGTGCCTCGGTTACGGCTGAGGGGTCGTAGGCGTTGCGCTTGAGGTCGGTCTTCTTGTATTTGAAGGTCCCGGTGGTCTCTACCTGGGCCAGCAGGCGCAGGAACAGCGGCACGGCATAAGCCGGCAGCTCGCGGTCCAGGTGGGCCGCCAGCTCTGTCGTATCCAGGCTGACGCCGTCGGCGAGGCGCAGTGCAGCCATGCCGCAGCGGCCGTTGGTGCCGGGAATCTCCACGCCGTAGACCACCGCGTCTTCCACGCCGGGGAATGCCCCCAGGGCGTTTTCCACCTCGGTGGTGGAGACGTTCTCGCCCTTCCAGCGGAAGGTGTCGCCCAGGCGATCGACGAACTGGGTGTGCTTGAAGCCGATGTCGCGCATCAGATCGCCGGTGTTGAACCAGGTATCGCCTTCCTTGAACACGTTGCGGTAGATCACCGCCTCGCTCTTGGCCGGGTCGGTGTAGCCATCGAACGGCCACTTGTCGCTGATCTCACTGATCAGCAGGCCGGCTTCGCCCTTGTCGACCTTTTTCATGAACCCCTTGGCGCCCCGTACCGGCTGGTCGTTTTCCAGGTCATAGCGGACGATGGCGTAAGTTGCTGGGGAGAATCCCACCGTATTGTCGAAGTTGAACACATTGGTGAAGCCGATATTGCCTTCGCTGGAGGCATAGAATTCGGTGATCCGCTCGATGCCGAAGCGCTCCTTGAACTCGTTCCAGATCGAGGGGCGCAGGCCATTGCCGATCATGCAGGTCAAGGTATTGCCGCGCTCTTCGGCGCACTCGGGCTGGTTGAGCAGGTAGCGACAGAGTTCGCCGATGTAGCCGAAGCAGGTGGCCTGGTAGGTCTGGACGTCTTTCCAGAACGAGCTGGCGGAAAACTTGCGGCGCAGGGCGATCGCCGCGCCGCCGGCCAGCACGGCGCTCCAGCACACGGTCACGGCATTGTTGTGGTAGCAGGGCAGGGTCAGGTAAAGCACGTCGCTGTTGGTCAGCGCCAGGCCCGAATGGCCGAAGCCGCCGTAGGCCTTGATCCACTTGCCGTGGCTCATTATCGAGGCTTTGGGCAGGCCGGTGGTACCGGAGGTGTAGATGTAGAAGCAGGCGTCCTTCAGGCGCACCTTGGCGGTGTCGGCGAGGTTGTTCGAGTCCTGTTCCTGCGCCAGGCGCATCAGGCTGTGCCAGCCCGCGGGCGCTTGTGCCGCTTCATCGCCATCGGCGATCCAGTAGCAGCGGCCGCCGCTGTTCTCCAGGGCCGGGCGGACGTCCTCGAAGGCTTCGCGCAACTCTTCGCCGACCACGAAATGGCTGGGCTTGACCAGGTTGAGGCTGTGGCTGAGTACCTGGCCGCGCTGGGTAGTGTTCACCAGCGCGCCGATGGCACCGAGCTTGGCCAGGGCGGCGAGCACCACCATCAACTCGGCGCGATTCTCCAGCATCACCGCCACCACGCTGCCGTGTTGCACGCCTTCGGCCTGGAAGGCCCGCGCCAGGCGGTTGGCCCAGCCGTTGAACAAGGCGTAGGACAGGCGCCGGCGTTCGTCGATCAGCGCCGGGCTGTCCGGATAGAGGCGCGCGGCGCGCTCCAGGGCCCAGCCCAGGGACAGGTTCTTCTCGCGGTTGCGGATGCCGGTGTAGTAGAGCCCGCGGAGCATGCGCGGCACGCGGCCGAGTGTGGCCGGCAGGTGGGCGAGGAAGCGGGTCGGGGTGATGATATCGGCGTGGCTCATTGACGCGTGCCCTTATTGTCATTGTTGTCTGGCGTGCAGACGCTCAAGCGCGACTCTAGGGCGCTGCCTGTCGGGAGACTATGGCCCAGGTGCGTGCCTGGCCGGGCAGATCGGCAAACCGGCCGGGTTGCGTTCATCGCAGTCTAGGAGCGGATGGCCAGAGGGCCAGGACGGGATTGTGTCGATTGGTAAAGGACGCGGGCCAAGGCCGGAGGATGAGTGCCTGGCGCATGACTCGTGCTGCGTCATGCGCCCCTGCGGCAAGCCAGGATGCAGGGCGGATAATCGCTTGGAGTTATCCGCCGCCGGCCACGATGGGATCCATCAATCGAGGAACAGATCGGGCACCAGGCTGCCGCCGTTCGGGTCGAAACGGTACTGCTCGAAGTCGCTCTGGCCCTGTTCGCGCAGGATGTCCTCGTCGATCAGCAGCCGACCGCTGATGCTGCGCTCGCTGCTGGAGAGGATGGCGTAGGCGGCGTCCGCCATGATCGCGGGAGTGCGCGCACGCTTGAAGGCGTCGCGGCTGCCCAGCTCGAACTCGATGGCGGCGGTGGCGATCATGGTTTTCGGCCACAGCGCGTTGACGCTGATGCCGTACTTCTTGAACTCCTCGTGCATCCCCAGGGTGAGCATGCTCATGCCGTACTTGGTGACAGTGTAGGGGCCGTGCTGGGCGAACCACTTGCCGGCCAGGTTGATCGGTGGCGACAGGCTGAGGATGTGGCCCTTGCTCTGCTTCAGGTAGGGCAGCGCGGCCTGGCTGCAGACCATCACGGCGCGGGTGTTGATCTGGTACATCAGGTCGAAGCGCTTGGGTTCCAGGCGTTCCACGCCCACCAGCTTGATGGCGCCGGCGTTGTTCACCACCGCGTCGATGCCGCCGAAGTGCTCGGCGGCGCGGGCCATGGCCTCGCGCACGGCGTTTTCGTCGCGCACGTCCAGTTGCAGCGCGAGGGCTTTGCCGCCGGCAGCTTCGACCTCCTCGGCCACGCTGAAGATGGTGCCTTCGAGTTTCGGGTGGGGCTCGGCGCTCTTGGCGGCGATGACGATGTTGGCGCCATCGCGTGCGGCGCGCAGGGCGATTTCACGGCCGATGCCGCGGCTGGCGCCGGTGATGAAGAGGGTTTTGCCTTTGAGGGACATGGGGTGCTCCGTGTTCTTGTTGTCTTTGTCGGACGGCATCGCGGATGAATCCGCTCCTACGAAAAGTGCTTCCTGGTATTCGGTGCGTTTGGACCTGACCTCGCCCCAACCCTGGCTGCGCGCCCCGCTCCAGAGGGAGCGGGGACTGTCTGCTGCGAGGATGAATGCGGTGTCCCCCTTCCGCTCCGAACTGCCCTCTCCTGGGGGAGAGGGCTGGGGTGAGGCGAAAGGAGATTCAGACTGACTCCAGCGCCTCGACCTCCACCAGCAACTGCCGCGATTTCACCTGCTCGCCCTTGGATACCTGCACGCGGCGGATCACGCCGTCGACGCCGGCCTTGAGCGGGTGCTCCATCTTCATCGCTTCCAGTACCAGCAGCAGCTGGCCCTTGCTGACCCGCGTACCTTCGCTCACCAGCACGTCGACGATGGCGCCATCCATCGGTGCCTTCACCGTGCCGGAGCCTGCGCCGCCAGCCGCGCTGACGGGCTCGTGGGTGACGTCCAGCAGTTCCAGGTTGCCGTCCGTGCCGTACAGCCAGAGGCGCGCGCCGTCGAGGTGGAAGGGCAGGCGGCGACGAACGCCGTCGGCTTCGATGATCGCGTCACCGTTCTCCTCGCCGAGCAGGCGCAGCTTGATGGCGGACTCACCGATGCGGGCCAGCAGCGTCGGCTGGGTGCCGTGTTCGCGGACTTCCAGTTCGACGGCGAATTTCTCCTCGCCATGCTTGAGCGCAAAACGCCAGGGCGCGCTGCCCGCGCTACGCCAACCGGACAGCCCAGGCTGGTGCGCTCGGTCGCTGGCCGAAGCCTGGTAGAGCAGGGCGGCGGCGCAGGCCAGTTCCAGAGGTTGCGGCTGGCGCGGGGCCAAGCTCGGGTCGCCGGCGAACTGTTCGCCGATGAACGCCGTGGTGGCCTTGCCGGCGGCGAACTCCGGGTGCTTGAGCAGGTTGGCGAGGAAGCGCTGGTTTCCGGTCACGCCCAGCAGCACACAGTCCTCCACGGCGCGCACCAGCTTGCGCCGGGCTTCCTCGCGGGTGGCGCCGTAGGCGATGACCTTGGCCAGCATCGGATCATAGAAGGGCGTCACCGGCTGGCCTTCGCGCAGGCCGTGATCGATGCGGATGCCGTCCAGCTGCGGCGGCGTCCAGCGCAGCACCTGGCCGGTCTGCGGGAGGAAACCGTTGCCAGCATCCTCAGCGTACAGGCGCACCTCGATGGCATGGCCCTTGAGCTGGATCTGCTCCTGGGTCAGCGGCAGCGGATGGCCCTCGGCGATGCGAATCTGCCAGGCCACCAGGTCCTGGCCGGTGATCAGTTCGGTGACCGGGTGCTCCACCTGCAGGCGGGTGTTCATTTCCAGGAAGTAGAAGGCGCCGCTGGCATCCAGCAGGAACTCCACGGTGCCGGCGCCCAGGTAGTTCACGGAGGCGGCGGCCTTCACCGCAGCGCTGCCCATGGCGGCGCGCAGGTCCTCGGTCAGCACCGGGCAGGGCGCTTCCTCGATGACCTTCTGGTGGCGGCGCTGCACCGAGCAGTCGCGCTCGCCGAGATAGACGATATGGCCGTGGCTGTCGCCGAATACCTGGATTTCCACGTGCCGCGGTTGCACCACGGCTTTCTCCAGGATCAGCTCGCCGCTGCCGAAGGCGTTCTGCGCTTCCGAGCGCGCCGTGCGCAGCTGTTCGGCGAGGTCCTCGCTGCGCGTCACCAGGCGCATGCCGCGCCCGCCGCCGCCGGCACTGGCCTTGATCATCAGCGGGTAGCCGATGCGCTCGGCCTCGCGGCTGAGCGTGGCGTCGTCCTGATCGGCACCTTCGTAGCCGGGAATGCAGGGCACACCGGCTTCGAGCATGGCGATCTTCGACAGGCGCTTGCTGCCCATCAGGTGGATGGCTTCCACGCCGGGGCCGATGAAGACGATGCCGGCAGCCTCGCAGGCGCGGGCGAAGTCGGCGTTCTCCGAGAGGAAGCCGTAGCCGGGGTGGACGGCGCCGGCGCCGGTGCGTTTCGCGGCGTCGAGGATCGCCTCGGCTTTCAGGTAGGACTGGCCGACCGGCGCCGGGCCGATGCACACGGCCTCGTCGGCCAGTTGCACGTGGCGGGCGTCGGCGTCGGCCTCGCTGTACACGGCCACGGTGCGATAGCCCAGGTCGTGGGCGGTGCGGATCACCCGGCAGGCGATCTCGCCGCGGTTGGCAATCAGGATCTTGTCGAAGCTGGGCATGCTGGCTGTTTCCCTCTCCCCAGCCCTCTCCCTGAAGGGAGAGGGGGTTGTTCGGTGCGCGCGTTGGGTCACTGCGCCCAGTTCGGTTTGCGTTTCTGCACGAAGGCCATGGTGCCTTCGGCGCCTTCCGCGCCGGTCACCGCGTCGGCGAACTGGCGGGCAGCGCCGTCCAGCAACGGGCCGAGGGCTTCGGTCTCGGTGGCCAACAGCAGTGCCTTGGTGGCGGCATTGGCGCCCGGCGCGCAGCGACGGACCTGGTCAAGGGTTTCCGCCAGTTGCTCGCCGAGGTTTTCAGCGTTGTCGGCGCAGTGATGCACGAGCCCGAGGCGCAGCGCCTCACGGCCATCGAAGCGCGCGGCAGTCAAGGCCAGGCGGCGGGCCTGGGTCAGGCCGATGCGTTTCACCACGAAGGGCGCGATCTGCGCCGGCAGGATGCCGAGGCTGGTTTCCGGCAGGCCGAACTGCGCGTCGGCCGCCGCGATGGCGATGTCCGAGACGCAGGCCAGGCCGAAGCCACCGCCGAGCACCGCACCTTCCAGCGCGGCGACCAGCACCTGCGGCTGTGCCTGGGCTTCTTCCAGCAGGCCGCCGAAGGCGCGGTTCAGCGCGGCATAGGCATCGGGACCGGTGGCACGGGCGCTGGCCATGTCCTTGATGTCGCCGCCGGCGCAGAAGTGCCCGCCGGCGCCGCGCAGGACAATGGCGCGCACGGCGCGGTCGTCGCGCACGGCGGCGAGCACGGCACGCAGTTCGCCGACCATCGCCAGGCTCATGGCGTTGCGGCTGTCCGGGCGATTGAGGGTGACGTGCAGTACGCCGCCTTCACGTTCCAGCAGGAGGGTTTCGCAGTTCGGCAGTTCACTCATGCCGCAATTCCTCGTTGATTCGTCGTCTTTTCGTAGGAGCGAGCTTGCTCGCGAACCGCATGGCACCGGGGTGCCAAGCGAAACAGCGTTCGCCAGCAAGCTCGCTCCTACAAAGGGCCCAGGCCCTTAGCCCTTCTTCTTGCCCGGCAGGGTGCCCATCAGCTTGCAGATGATGCCCAGCATGATTTCGTCTGCGCCGCCGCCGATGGAGACCAGGCGGGTGTCGCGGTAGGCGCGGGCGATCGGGTTTTCCCACATGAAGCCCTGGCCGCCCCAGTACTGCAGGCAGGCGTCGGTGACCTCGCGGGACAGCCGGCCGACCTTGAGCTTGGCCATGGAGGCCAGGCGGGTGACGTCCTTGCCGCGGATGTACTGTTCGGTGGCCTGGTAGGTGAGGGCGCGCAGGCACTCGATCTCGGTCATCAGCTCGGCCATGCGGAAGTGGATGACCTGATTGTCGATCAGCGCCTGGCCGAAGGTCTTGCGCTCCTTGCAGTAGTCGATGGTGGCGTTGACGCAGTACTCCATGCCCTTGATCCCGCTGGCGGCGCCGAACAGGCGTTCCTCCTGGAACTGCAGCATCTGCATCATGAAGCCCGAACCCTCGGCGCCGATGCGGTAGCGCTGCGGCACGCGCACGTCGTCGAAGAACACCTGGGCGGTCTCCGAGCTGCGCATGCCGAGCTTGTCCAGGTGCGGGCTGATGCTGATGCCCTTGGACTTCATCGGCACCATGATCAGCGACTTGTTGACGTGGGGCTTGTCGTCGGAGGTGTTGGCCAGCAGGCAGATGAAGTCGGCCGACGGCGAGTTGGTGATCCACATCTTGCTGCCGTTGATGACGTAGTCGTCGCCATCCTTGCGCGCGGTGGTCTTCAGCCCGGCGACGTCGGAGCCGGCGCCCACTTCGGAGACGCCGATGCAGCCGACCATCTCGCCGGCGATGGCCGGGCGGAGGAATTCCTCGCGCAGCTCATCGGAGCCGAAGCGCGCCAGGGCCGGGGTGCACATGTCGGTCTGCACGCCCAGGGCCATCGGCACGCCGCCGCAATGGATGGTGCCGAACTCCTCGGCGGCGACCACCGAGTAGCTGTAGTCCAGGCCCATGCCGCCGAATTTCTCCGGCTTGGAGATGCCCAGCAGGCCCAGGTCGCCAGCTTTCTTGAAGACTTCGTGGATGGGGAAGCGACCGGCCTTTTCCCACTCGTCGACGTAAGGGTTGATCTCGCGCTCGACGAAGTTGCGCACGGTGCGGCGGAGTTCTTCGTGTTCCTGGGTGAAGATCATTGTTGTTGTTCTCCTGATGCCTGGTCTGGTTTCCCGCCTCTGGCCCTCTCCCCAACCCTCTCCCTGAAGGGAGAGGGGCTGTCCGGAGTGGCTGGACGGTTCGCATTACGCCGGGTCGCTTTGGCTCCCTCTCCCGCTTGCGGGAGAGGGCGGGGGGAGAGGGTCTTCTGCCCACTCTCCCAATTCCCGATCAGAACCTCGCTACCCCAAAACTATTACCCTTCAGCGGTCGCACGGCCGCTTCCGCACAGATATCCAGCAGATAACCGAGCAATTGCCGCGTGTCGCGCGGATCGATCAGCCCGTCGTCCCACAGGCTCGCCGTGCCGTAGAGCGCGGTGGACTGGGCGTCGAGTTTCTGCGCGGTCATCTGTTCGAGCATGTCGAGCATCTTCGGGTCAGGCTCCTTGCCCTCCTTGGCGTGCTTTTCCTCGGTGACGATGCGCAGCACCTTGCCGGCCTGGGCGCCGCCCATCACGGCGGTGCGGCTGTTGGGCCAGGCGAAGATGAAGCGCGGGTCCAGCCCGCGGCCGCACATGGCGTAGTTGCCGGCGCCGTAGGAACCGCCGACGACCAGCGTGAGCTTGGGCACCGTGGCGTTGGCCACCGCCTGGATCATCTTCGAGCCGTGCTTGATCACGCCCAGGCGTTCGGACTCGGTGCCGACCATGAAGCCGGTGGTGTTGTGCAGGAACAGGATCGGCGTGTTGCTCTGCTCGCACAGCTGGATGAACTGCGCCGCCTTGGCCGCACCCTGCGGGGTGATCGGGCCGTTGTTGCCGATCAGGCCACAGGCGTGGCCTTCGATGTGAAGGTGGCCGCAGACGGTCTGGCTGTCGAATGAGTGCTTGAAGTCGAGAAAACGCGAACCGTCGGCGATGCGCGCAACGATCTCGCGCACGTCGTAGGGCTTCTTCGCGTCCGCCGGGACCACGCCGAGCAGTTCCTGCGCCGGGTACAGCGGCTCCTCCCACGTCAGTTTCGCGCGGGCTGGCAGTTGGTTGTTCCATGGCAGCGCGGCGAGGATTTCCCGTGCCAGGCGCACGCCGTCGGCGTCGTTCTCCGCCAGGTACTCGGCGGTGCCGGCGACCTGGGCGTGCAGCTCGGCACCGCCCAGTTCCTCGTCGGTGGCGATTTCGCCGGTGGCGGCCTTGAGCAGCGGCGGGCCGGCGAGGAACATCTTGGCCTTGCCGCGCACCACCACCACATAGTCCGACAGCCCCGGCTGGTAGGCACCGCCGGCGGTGGACGAGCCGTGCACCACGGTGACCTGCGGAATACCCGCCGCCGACAGGCGCGCCTGGTTGGCGAAGCCGCGTGCGCCCTCGACGAAGATGTCCGCCGCGTAGTTCAGGTTGGCGCCGCCGCTCTCGGTCAGCGCCACCACCGGCAACTTGTTCTCGAAAGCGATCTGCTGCAGGCGCAGGGTCTTCTTCAGCCCGGTGGGGGAGATGGTGCCGCCCTTGATTGCGCTGTTGCTGGCGGTCACCAGGCAACGCACCCCGGCGATATAACCGATGCCGGAGATGATGCCGCCGCCGGCCTGGGTGCCGTCCTTGTCGTCGTGCAGCTTGTAGCCGGCCAGCGAACCGATCTCGAGGAACGGCGCGCCGGCATCCAGTAGCAGGTTCAGGCGTTCGCGCGGCAGCAGCTGGCCGCGCTTGTCGAACTTGGGCTTGGCCTCGGCGGCCTTGTCGAGCACCTTCTGCTCGACCTCGCGGAAGCTCGCCACGGCGGCCAGCATGGCCTCGCGGTTGCGGGCGAAGTCTTCGCCCTGAGGATCGAGTTCGGATTGGATGACGGGCATCGCTTACTCCTGATCCTTGAGGACGTCCGGCAGGTAGGCGCGGTGGAAGCCGTTATAGGAGCGGCTCTGCCCCGGCTTCACCTTCGACAGCGGGAAGGCGCGGCTGCCCTGGCTGGCGGCGCCGTCGATGCGGATGGTGTTGCCGCTGATGAAGGCCGCGCCGGGGGAGAGCAGGAAGACGATGGCCGACGCCACTTCCGACTCGGTGCCGATGCGCTTGAGCGGTACGTGCTCGCGCAGGGTCGGGATCACGGCCTTGAACGCGCCTTCGTAGGTGTCCATGCCGCTGGAGGCGACCCAGCCCGGCGCCACGGCGTTGACCCGCACGCCGGCGTGGCCCCACTCGATGGCGGCGGTCTTGGTGAAGTTCTCCATGCCCGCGCGGGCGGCGCCGGAGTGGCCCATGCCGGGCATGCCGCCCCACATGTCGGCGAGCATGTTGACGATGCTGCCGCCGGTCTTGCTCAGGCTCTGGTTGAACACTTCGCGGGCCATCAGGAAGCCGCCGACGAGGTTGGTGCGCACCACGGCCTCGAAGCCCTTCAGGTTGATCGAAGCCAGCGGCGCCGGGTACTGGCCGCCGGCGTTGTTGACCAGGTGATGGATCGGCCCGCGCTCGGCGATGACCTGAGCGACCAGCGCCTTCACCGCCTCCTCGTCGCGGATGTCGCAGCTGTGCCAGCTGGCGCTGCCGCCGTCCTCGATGATTTCGCCGGTGGTCTTCTCCAGCTTCTCGGCCTTGCGCCCGACCAGCACCACGTGGGCGCCGAGGGCTGCCAGCTCATGGGCGGTGCAGCGGCCGATACCGCTGCCGCCGCCGGTGACGATGATGGTCTGGCCGTCGAACAGGCCGGGTTTGAAGATCGAGTCGTAGCTCATTGTTGTTCTGACTCCGAGGTATCCCGTAGGGCGGATGAAGCGGAACGCTTCATCCGCCGTTGTCGATGGGTGGATAACGCCGGTGGCGTTATTCGCCCTATGTTTGCAGCGAATCGGCGATGGCTTGCGGCACCGCCACCGGGAATTCCAGCAACTGCTGGGCGAAGGCCTTGCCCTGCGGGTCGATACGCAGGCTGGCGACACCGCCGCCGCCCAGGGCGTTTTCCAGCAGGAAGTTCAGGCTGTGTGTGCCTGGCAGGTGCCAGCGACTGACGCGGCCAAGCTGCGGGTCGAGCACGTGCTGCATCCACTCGGCCACCGCGCCTTCGCTCAGGGCCTCGGCGATCCACGGCAGGTATTCGGGCTGGCGCGCCATCACGCCGATGTTGCTGTGGTTGCCTTTGTCGCCGGAGCGCGCCACCGCCAGTTTCACCAAGGGCACGCTGGCCTGCGCCGGGCCAATGGCCGCCGGCACGGGAATGTCGTCGGCCAGCGCGACCGGGTCGAACTGGTCGATGGCGGGCAGGGCGACTGGCTGGCGCTCGCCGTCGATCTCCACGGCCAGCTCGCAGGCGTCCTTGTCGATCAGGAAGGAGAACAGGCGGATCACCGGGTACACGGTCGGGCGGCCACCGACGATGCCGGTCAGGCCCGGCGCCATGCCGGTGGCGGCCTGGGCGATCTCGCGGGAGAACAGCACCAGGGCTTCCTTGCGGCTGTGGCGCACGGCGAGCTTCACCACGATTTCGCGGCTGTCCTCGCGGCGCCCGTGCGGGCCATAGGTGGCCTCGCTGCCGAGCAGTTCGACACTCACTTCGCGATACGGCCCCCAGCCGCGTTCCATGAGGATTTCCTCGGTCTTGGCGATAATCGCCTGGCTGACCCGTTCGGCCTTCTTCACCGCGTCGATACCGGCGATCAGGCAACTGGCGGTGCAGCGGAAACCGTCCGGGTAGGTGGCGCTGACCTTGTACTGGCCGGTCGGCGGCAGGCCGCGCGCGCCACTGACGGCTACGCGGTTCTCGCCGACCTGGGCCAGCTGGACCTGGGTGAAATCGCAGATCACATCGGGCAGCAGGTAGGCGCGCGGGTCGCCGATCTCGTAGAGCATCTGCTCGCCCACCGACAGTGGCGTGACCAGCCCGCCGGTGCCCTGCGGCTTGGTAACGACGAATTCGCCGCCGGCCTGCACTTCGACGATGGGGAAGCCGATATGCTCGTAGTCCGGCACGCTTTCCCAGTCGGTGAAGTTGCCGCCGGTGCACTGCGCGCCGCATTCGATGATGTGCCCGGCCAGTGCGGCCTGGGCCAGCTTGTCGTAGTTGTTCCAGGCCCAGCCGAATTCGTGGACCAGCGCGGCGCTGACCACCGCGCTGTCCACCACGCGACCGGTGATGACGATGTCGGCGCCGGACTCCAGCGCCCGGACGATGCCGGGAGCGCCGAGGTAGGCGTTGACCGACACGCACATCGGCGGCATCGGTGCATCGCTGAACATCTCGCGGATGCCGGCCTTGGCCAGTTCACCCTGGCGCGGCTGCAGGTTGTCGCCGTGCACCACGGCGATCTTCAGCGCCACGCCGGCCTTTTCGCAGGCGGTGGCCAGGGCGTTGGCGCAGGCGCTGGGATTCACCCCGCCGGCGTTGCTGATCACGCGCACCTGCTTCGAAGCGATATCGCCCAGCAGGGGTGTCATCACGTCGACGAAATCGGTGGCGTAGCCGGCCTCGGGGTTCTTCAGGCGCGCGCCGGCCATGATCGACATGGTGATCTCGGCGAGATAGTCGAACACCAGGTAATCCAGCTGCGCGCCGCGCACCAGTTGAGCGGCGGCGGTGGAGGTATCGCCCCAGAAGGCGGAGGCGCAGCCGATACGTACGGATCTAGTCATTGTTCTGCCCGTGACGCTGAGTGATGGATCGACATTACCAAGCAAGCGCTTGGTTGAAAAGCCCCGAGTCGATGACTACCCCAACCATTGGATGGCCAAGCGCTTGCTTGGTTGGCACTCGCGGGCTTACATTTCGTCAGACAACACAAGCACTTGCGGGGCGATTCGATGAATTGCCCTGAGCAAGGTGGCCAGATGGGACCCATGGGGAGAGAAAGCGTGGATGACCGCAAAGCCCGCGAAGTCATGCTGGAGCTGGTCGGGACCGGGCAGATCACCGACCCGGAGAGCGCCCGTGGCAAGTTGCTGCAGACTGCCGCGCACCTGTTCCGCAGCAAGGGCTACGAGCGCACCACGGTGCGCGACCTGGCCGGCGCGGTCGGCATCCAGTCCGGCAGCATCTTCCATCACTTCAAGAGCAAGGACGAAATCCTGCGCTCGGTGATGGAGGAAACCATCCTCTACAACACCGCCCTGATGCGCGCCGCCCTGGCCGATGCCACGAACCTGCGCGAGCGCCTGCTGGCGCTGATCCGCTGCGAGCTGCAGTCGATCACCGGCGGTACCGGCGAGGCGATGGCAGTGCTGGTCTACGAGTGGCGCTCGCTGTCGGAAGAAGGCCAGGCCTACATCCTCAGCCTGCGCGACATCTACGAGCAGATGTGGCTGGAAGTGCTGGAGGAGGCACGCGTGGCCGGATTCACTCAGGCCGATCCGTTCATTCTGCGGCGCTTCCTCACCGGGGCGCTGTCCTGGTCCATCACCTGGTTCCGCCCCGAGGGCAGCCTGACGCTGGACGAGCTGGCCGAGCAGGCGTTGCTGCTGGTGATGCGCGATTGAGGCTCTTGTAGGAGCGAGCTCGCTCCTACATGACTGCTACTGGCTTAGATAATTCGCAACGGATAACTGAACAGCAGCAGGTGCAGGCAGTTCACCGCCGCGTGCAGCAACACGGGTACTGCCAGGCGGCCACTGAAGTGGAAGGCCAGGCCGTAGCCCAGGCCGGCGATACCGGCGACGACGGCGAACAACGGGTTGATCGGCCAGTGCACCATGCCGAACAGCACGCTGGCGACCGCCACACCGGCAAAGGCGCCGAACCGGCGCACCAGTTCGCTCTGCAGCAGGCCGCGGAAGAACGCTTCCTCGGTCAGCGAGATCACGCAGATGTTGACCAGCATCCATAGCCAGAAGCCCGGCGGCCATTTCGGGTTCCACACCACCAGGCCGCCGGCCACTGCAACCAGGGGCACGGCGAACAGCGTGGTGACGATGACGATGGCAGCGAAGTCCGGCGAGCGCCTTTCCTCGGGCACCGGTTCGCGGCGCAGCCACCAGGCGAGCAGGGTCGCACCTACCAGGGCCTTGTCCCAGGACAGGTGGAGGGCATAGACGGGAGCGTCGGGGCTGAGCTGGCGCACTGGCCAGAGTGTCCACGAGGTAGTGCCCGGCAACAGGTGCGCGGCGAGGGCAATACTGAGCACGAGGCAGACCAGCCACCACAGCAGGCGGGGCAGGCGGGTCTCGCCGCAGAGAGTCCAGGCGACATAGAACGCGCCGATCAGCAACCCCACTGGCTGGACGAATCCGAGCGCAAAACCGCAGAGCAACAACACGACTGGCAGCAGCGGCAGGAGTTTCCTGAGCATTCTTTCCTCCATCCAGGGAGGCGCAGTCTAGGCAATTTCGACTGCCACTGGCCATCGCTGTGGCCAGTTTTTACTGAAACGTCAGTCAGTTAAGACATTTCAGCGCTTATCTTCGGCTTCCTTGGCATCCATTTCGGCGTTGCGCTCATGGATGCGCTTGAGCTGTTCCTCGGTGAGCGGGAGCTTTTTCGCGGTGTCGCGCAGCATCATCAGCGCGCCGACGATGGAGCCCAGAGCTAGGGCGATGATCAACCAGGCATACCAGGGCATGGTCCCGTCTCCGACAGTGGCAGTGGAATATCACGATACGCTGTGATTCAGACCTTGTCAGGCGCGGACCGGTTCAGACTGATCGCCTCGCAGAGCTCGCTATCGCCCTTGAGCTTCACGCCACTGGCGTAGGACAGATCCTGCGGGCGCACATTGACTGAGCGCGGTTGTCGGGTGGGGATATGGCCTGGCGCTCGGATTATCCCGCGCCCCGCCACGAGGGCAGGGCGCGGACGGCGCTCAGGCACCCGTGAGCATGGCGTCCGCCGGGGCGCTGGCGCGATGGGCGGCGGTGAGCTGGAAGTACACGAAGCCCGCCGCCATGAAGGCCAGGAAGATCCCGGCGATCTGCAGGTTGAACCACACCATTGCCGCCAGGCACAGCACGGCCAGCGCCAGGGCGATGCCCGGCACCACGGGGAAGCCCGGCGCGCGGAAGCTGCGTTCCAGGTGCGGCTCGCTGCGGCGCAGCTTGAACAGGCTGAGCATGCTCATGATGTACATGACGATGGCGCCGAACACACTCATGGTGATCATCGCCGCGGTCAGGCTCATGCCCTGCAGGGCGATCAGGCCGTCGCTGTAGATCGCCGCGATGCCTACCAGGCCGCCGGCGATGATTGCCCGGTGCGGAGTCTGGAAGCGCGACAGCTTGGCCAGCCCGCGCGGCAGGTAGCCGGCGCGGGCGAGGGCGAAGAACTGCCGCGAGTAGCCGAGGATGATGCCGTGGAAGCTGGCGACCAGGCCGAACAGGCCGATCCACACCAGCATGTGCAGCCAGCCGGAGTTCTCACCGACCACCATCTTCATCGCCTGTGGCAGTGGGTCGTTGATACCCGACAGGGCCTTCCAGTCGCCCGCGCCGCCGGCGAACAGCATGACGCCGATGGCCAGCACCACCAGGGTCAGGATGCCGCTGACGTAGGCCTTGGGAATGGTGCGTTTCGGGTCCTTGGCTTCCTCGGCGGCCATGGCCGCGCCCTCGATGGCGAGGAAGAACCAGATGGCGAAGGGAATCGCCGCGAAGATGCCGCTGATCGCCTCACCGCCGAAGCTGTCGGAGCCGGCCCAGCCGTTGAGCACGAAATTGCTGAAGCTGAAGCCCGGCGCAACCACGCCCATGAACACCAGCAACTCGCCCACTGCGAGGATGGTGACGATCAGCTCGAAGGTCGCCGCGATGCTGACGCCGAGGATATTCAGCGTCATGAAGATCAGGTACGCGCCGACCGCCGCGTGCTTCGGATCGAGGGAGGGGAACTGCACGTTGAGGTACGCGCCGATGGCCATGGCGATGGCCGGCGGGGCGAAGACGAACTCGATCAGCGTGGCGAGGCCCGCCACCAGTCCGCCTTTTTCGCCAAAGGCGCGGCGGCTGTAGGCGAAGGGCCCGCCGGCGTGAGGAATCGCCGTGGTCAGCTCGGTGAAGCTGAAGATGAAGCAGGTGTACATGGTTGCCACCAGCAGCGTGGTGACGAGGAAGCCGAGGGTGCCGGCCACGCCCCAGCCATAGCTCCAGCCGAAGTACTCACCGGAAATCACCAGGCCCACGGCGATGCCCCACAGGTGCAGGGTGCCGAGGGTGGGTTTGAGTTGCGTGCTCATGCGACGTCTCCTGAAGAGAAAGTCAGAGAAGAGAAAGTCCGAACGAGGATGAAAAACACGACCCGCTGATTCGTGCAGTGGCCGTGCCATGCCCGGAGATCAGGTCGCAAAGCCTGGTTTCGCGTCGTTTCGTGAACATTCGCGGCACATTGGCGTGCCTCGAATGGGGGCGCGGCGATTCGTTCAGGTGCGCGGTCCCGCGCTTGTTGCACGGCGATGACCGCAGCGTGACGCTTCGCGGAGCCGCGACGGCTGTCACAGGATGGCAATCTGCCGCTGGTCTACTGGCGCCCATTCCAGCGACCGGAGATTCGCCGATGACCACCCGCGCCCTGCACGAGCTGTTGCGCCAGGTAGCGCCCTTGGCCCCGGAGTTGAGCATCAGCGACGTCGCCGATCGCTTCCTCGATGCCGAGCACCGCGCCTTCCTCTCGCTGCCCGTGGTGGACGAGGCCGGGCTGCCGCTGGGGCTGGTCAGCCGCAACGGCCTGCAGGACATCTTCATGCAGCGCTTCGGCCGCGACCTCTGGGGCCGCCGTCCGGCCAGCGATGTGATGAATGCGCAGCCATTGAAGGTGCGCGCCGACCTGAGCCTCGAAGAAGCCTCGCAACAGGTCACCGCCCAACTGAGTTACCCGATCACCGAGGACTTCGTCCTGGTGGACGAGCAGGGACGCTACCTCGGCCTGGGCACGGTGCTCGATCTGCTGAAAGCCATGGAGCAGCGCGTCGCCCAGCGCAACCGCGCGCTCAACAAGACGCTGCAGGACCTGCGAGAGTCCCAGGCGCAGCTGGTGCAATCGGAGAAGATGGCTTCCCTCGGGCAGATGGTCGCCGGCGTCGCCCACGAGCTGAACACGCCGCTGGGCTATGTGAAGAACAACGTCGCGCTGCTGCGCGAGCTGTTGCTGCCACTGCTCGGCCTTACCGAAGCCCAGGCCCTGTTCAACGAATGCCTGGACGACCCGGCCTGCGACCCCGAGCAATTGGCGCGCACTCGCGCAGCCTTCGAACAGGCCCGCGAAGAAGCGGCGTTGGAACAACTGGTGGGCGATCTCGACCAGTTGTTCGGCGACACCGATTTCGGCCTGGCGCAGATCGGCGAGCTGGTCGGCGGCCTGAAGGACTTCGCCCGCCTGGACCGCGCCCGCAGCGAAGAGGTCGACCTCAACGACTGCGTACGCAGCGCGCTGCTGATCGCCCGCAACAGCATCAAGGAAAAGGCCGAGGTTGCCACCCAGCTGGGCGCGCTGCCCAAGGTTGCCTGCGCCGCCAGCCAGATCAACCAGGTGCTGCTCAACCTGCTGACCAACGCCGCCCAGGCCATGCAGAAGTTCGGCCTGATCCAGGTGAAATCCTGGGCGGACGAAACCCATGTGCACCTCTCGGTCCAGGACAACGGCAAGGGCATGGACGATGAGGTGCGCGTGCGCATCTTCGACCCCTTCTTCACCACCAAGCCGGTGGGGCAGGGCACGGGCCTGGGCCTGTCGATCAGCTACAAGATCGTCCAGGACCACGGCGGCCGCATCCGCGTGGCATCCGAACCCGGACGCGGCACACGATTCCTCATCAGCCTGCCGATCCAGCAGGCCAGCGAACTGAAACGGAGCGCCTGAACATGACTCAGCAGCCTGTCCGCATCCTCTTCGTCGACGACGAGGAACGCATTCTGCGCAGCCTTGCGATGCAGTTCCGCCGTCACTACGACGTGCTGGTGGAAACCGATCCGCACAAGGCCCTGCAGCGCCTGCGCGAAGAGCACATCGATATTCTCGTCAGCGACCAGCGCATGCCGCAGATGACCGGCGCCGAGTTGCTCGCCCAGGCCCGGGAAATCGCCCCGGACACCCTGCGCATCCTGCTCACCGGTTACTCGGACCTCGACGCCGCGGTGGACGCGCTCAACAGTGGCGGCATCTTCCGCTACCTGACCAAGCCCTGGGACCCGCAGGAAATGGCCTTCACCCTGCGCCAGGCGGCCGAGATCGCCCAGCGCCAGGCGCCGGCCGAGCCCATCGATACCAAGGCGATCAGCCGCGTCGTTGCGCCGCTCAACGTGCTGTTGCTGGACGAGGATGCCGAGACCCTGGCGTGCGTCGGCGAGTTCTGCAGCGCCGGTACCCACCAGCTGCACCGCGCGCGCAACCTCGCCGAGGCCATCGTGCGACTGAACAGCGAACCTATCGATATCCTGGTCAGCGACCTCAAGCTGGCCGGCGAAGACACCGCGCCGCTGCTCAAGTCCCTGGCGCAGGCTCATCCGCGCCTGCTGAGCATCGTCGTCACGCCGTTCCGCGACACCCAGGACCTGCTGGCGCTGATCAACCAGGCGCAGATCTTCCGCTACCTGCCCAAGCCGATCCGCCGCGGCCTGTTCGAGAAGGGCCTGAAGGCCGCCGCCGAGCAGGCGCTGCTCTGGCGCGCCCAGCCGGAGCAGAAAGTCGCGCGCATCGCCGAGGTGCCTCGCGAGGATCGTGAGCGAGAGAAAGTGGGCAGCCTGCTGGGCATGCTCGGCCGCCTTCGCGAGCGGCTGAGTGCCTGATCGCCGTCGGCGACGGAGCATTCCTGCCGGGCGGGCTACGGAAGTCGGCGCGTTTCTGCGACAATGCGCGCCGATTTTTTCGATACCCGCGAGAGAGCCCATGTCCGCCTGCCAGACCCCGATCATCGTCGCCCTGGATTTCCCCACCCGCGAAGCCGCGCTGGCGCTGGCTGACCAGCTCGATCCGAAGCTGTGCCGGGTGAAGGTGGGCAAGGAACTGTTCACCAGTTGTGCTGCCGGTATCGTCGAGACTCTGAACAGCCGCGGCTTCGAAGTCTTCCTCGACCTGAAATTCCACGACATCCCCAATACCACCGCGATGGCCGTGCGCGCCGCCGCCGAGATGGGCGTGTGGATGGTCAACGTGCACTGCTCCGGCGGTCTGCGCATGATGAGTGCCTGCCGCGAGACTCTGGATGCCTTCAATGGTCCGTCGCCGCTGCTGATCGGCGTGACCGTGCTGACCAGCATGGAGCGCGAGGACCTGGCCGGCATCGGCCTGGACGTCGAGCCCCAGGAGCAGGTACTGCGTCTGGCTGCGCTGGCGCAGAAGGCCGGCATGGACGGCCTGGTCTGCTCCGCCCAGGAAGCGCCGGCGCTGAAAGCTGCACATCCGGCACTGCAACTGGTCACCCCCGGCATCCGCCCGGCTGGCAGCGCCCAGGACGACCAGCGTCGCATCCTCACCCCGCGCCAGGCGCTGGACAACGGCTCCGACTACCTGGTGATCGGCCGCCCGATCAGCCAAGCCGCCGACCCGGCCAAGGCACTCGCCGAGATCGCTGCCAGCCTGGCCTGAGTGCTTTCCCTGCACTGAGAAGCCGCCGGAAACGATAAAGCCCGCATCGCTGCGGGCTTTTTTGTGTCGAATGACGTGGGCGATTTCTGCTGGTTCGTGCCTCGGGTGTTTCCCTCTCCCTAACCCTGGCTACGCGCCCCGCTCCGAAGGGAGAGGGGACCGTGCGGTGCAGGCTGAAACCGCTGCGTCAGCCCGCACGGATAGCTCCCTCTCCCTTCAGGGAGAGGGCGGGGGGAGAGGGGGGAGCGACTGCGGAGATGTCCATAGGGGAAATCAGCCGTTCGCTTGGGCCATCGCCGTCCGGCCAAACCAGCGCTCGCGCAGCACGTCGTACACCCAGTTGAATACCAGCGCGTACGGCAGGAAGAACAGCACCAGGCCGATGTCGAGGATGAAGGCTTCCAGCAGGCTCACCGACAGCCACCAGGCGGCCAGCGGCACCAGCAGGACGATCAGGCCGAGCTCGAACAGCGAGGCGTGCAGCACGCGCACCGGCAGGGTGCGGCTGAAGCCCATGCGGTTCTGCGCGCGGTCGAAGGCGGCGTTGAAGAGCATGTTCCACAGGGTGGCGATGGCCGAGAACATCAGGGTCATGGCGCCCATGTGGCCCAGGGGTTTGTCCATCAGCCAGGCCAGGGTCGGCGCGCAGATGACGACCGCCAGCAGTTCGAAAAGGCCGGCGTGGAACATCCGTTCCTTCAGGGTTTTAGTCGGGCTCATGGGGGTTCTCCAGATAAGGCAGTGGCAGGCCGACTCCGTCGGTCTGGCGCCATTATCATCGGTCGACCGGCTGGATCTAAGTTGGATACCATCGGTGTAACCGATGGTAGAGGTGTCGCTCCATGCAATATTCCCCCGAATCCCTGCAGGCCTTCGCCGAGGCCGCATGCCTGGGCTCGTTCAGCGCCGCCGCGCGCAAGCTGGGCAAGAGCCAGTCCACCGTCAGCGAGGCCATCGCACGGCTGGAGATCGATCTGGGGCTGACCCTGTTCGACCGCAGCAGTCGCCAGCCGCAACTGACCGAAGCCGGCCACGCGCTGCTCGGGCGGGTGGAGGAAGTGCTGATGGCCAACGACCGCCTCGGCCAGCTCGCCCATCAGCTGGTAGGCGGGCTGGAGTCGCGGGTGACCCTGGCGATGTCGGACACCTACCAGTCCGCTGAATTCGAGGCGCGGCTGGCGGAGATCGATGCGCGCTACCCGGACCTGGAGTTCGAGTGGCTGATCGCCGAGGACAGCGATGTGCTCGATCTGGTTGTTCAGGGGCGCGCCAGCCTGGGGCTGCTTGCCGCTCAAAAGGATTACGCGCCGGATATCAGCTCGGCGACCTTGAGCGAACAGGCGGAGTTCGGCCTGTTCGTCAGCCGCGATCACCCGCTGGCTGGCCGCGAGCACGTGGAGCGCGAAGACCTGCTGGCCTACCGCGCCTTGCGCCTGAATACCTATCTGGACGATGCCGCACCGCTGCTGGGCGGGCGCTGCTGGAGCGCGCCGAACTACCTGTTGTTGCTGGACATGGCGGTGCTTGGCTTCGGCTGGATCGAATTGCCCAGTTGGATGGTAGGACGCTTCGCCGGCGGGCGTATGCAGGAGCTGAAGGTTGCCGGCTGGCCGCGCCGAGTGGCGGTGGATGTGATCTGGTCGCGGCAACGACGCCTGGGGCCGGCCGCGAGTTGGCTGGCGGAGCGGCTGCTGGGCCGTTGAGGCGCTCTGCATCACAGTTTCCGGACTAAATGTGTCGGGGCCTTTGATGCCCGGCGCGACACCAGTAGGATCGGAGTTTTCCTAGATTGTGAGGTCAGGATGCGCGTCAAGCTGGAGAATTGTCTGAAGGCAGTTGACGAAGTCCTGCTCGGCAAGGAGGTTCAGGTAAGGCTGGCGCTGACCTGCCTGCTGGCGCGCGGTCACCTCCTCATCGAAGACTTGCCCGGCATGGGCAAGACCACCCTCAGCCATGCCCTGGCGCGTGTGCTGGGCCTGGGGTTCCAGCGTATCCAGTTCACCTCCGACCTGCTGCCCGGCGACGTGCTGGGCACTTCGGTGTTCGACAAGGACAGCGGGCAGTTCGTCTTCCATCCCGGGCCGATCTTCTCCGAGCTGGTGCTGGCCGACGAGATCAACCGCGCCACCCCCAAGAGCCAGAGCGCGCTGCTCGAGGCGATGGAGGAAGGGCAGGTGACCATCGAGGGCGCGACCCGGCCGCTGCCCGAACCCTTCTTCGTCATCGCCACGCAGAACCCGGTGACCCAGGGCGGCACCTTTGCGCTGCCTGAATCCCAGCTCGACCGCTTCCTCATGCGCCTGTCCCTGGGTTACCCCGGCCGCGCCGCCGAGAAGGCGTTGTTGCTGGGTGAAGCTCGCCGCGACCTGCTGCCGCGCCTGGAACCGATGCTCGACCCGCAGGAACTGCAGGCGCTGCAGGGCGAGGTGCTGGCGGTGCGCGCCAGCGATGCGCTGGTGGACTACGTGCTGCGCCTGGTGGAAGCCACGCGCACCCAGCCGGCCTTTGCCCTGGGCCTGTCACCGCGGGGCAGCCTGGCGCTGCTGGCAGCGGCCCGCGCCTGGGCGTTGCTGGCCGGGCGCGACTACGTCATCCCGGAGGACGTACAGGCCGTACTGCCCTCGGTGGCCGGCCACCGCCTGCGCGACCAGGCCGACCCGGCCGGGCATGGCGGCGGTGCGTTGGTGCAGTGGTTGTTGCGCGAAGTTCCGGCTCTCTGAGGGGCACGCCATGCTCGTCAAGGTCAGGCCACTGTGGCAGAGCTGGATAGCCCGGCGCATACCGCCGTCTCCCTCGCTGCAGCTCAACCAGCGCCGCATCTTCATCATCCCCACTCGGCAGGGCCTGGCGTTCGGCGTCGCGCTGTTGCTGATGCTGCTGACCGCGATCAACTACCAGAACAGCCTGGCCTATGGCCTGACCTTCCTTCTGCTGTCGCTGTTCATCGTCGCCATCCTCCACACCTACCGCAACCTGGGCGGCCTGCGTCTGTCGGCGCTCGGCGCGCAGCCAGTGTTCGTCGGCGAGCAGGCAGCCTTCCGGGTGCGCCTGGAGGGCGAAGGGCGCAACCGGCAGGCCATCGGCCTGGGGTGGGAAGCCGAGCGCATGCAGTTCGCCGATGTCACGGCGGACCACGCCGAAGAGTTGCTGCTGAGCGTGCCAGCCGAGCGCCGTGGCTGGTTGCGCCCTGGTCGCCTGCGGGTGGAGAGTCGCTTCCCGCTGGGCTTGCTGGTCGCCTGGAGCTGGGTCGACCTGGACCAGTCGGTGCTGGTCTACCCGCATCCGCAGCCCGGCGACCTGCCGCTGGAAAGCGGGGCGGCGGAGAACGACGAGGAAGGCGTGCGGCCCAGCGGGCGCGGCGTCGATGATTACCAGGGCCTGCGGCCCTACCAGCCGGGCGATTCGCGCCGGCGCTTGCACTGGAAGGCCTACTCCCGTGGCCAGGGCCTGCTGGTGAAGGATTTCTCCGCGCTGGCCGGGCGCAACATCTGGCTGGAGTTCGACAGCCTGGGCGGCGACACCGAGGGGCGCCTGTCCCGGCTGTGCTTCTGGGTCCTGCAGCTCACGCGGCGCCAGCAGCCGTTCGGCCTGCGCCTGCCGGATGCGCAACTGGCGGTCGGCCTGGACGATGCCCATCGCGACGCCTGCCTGCGCGCTCTGGCGTTGCACGGGACGAAGCGATGAGCAGTGCGACCGCCACTTCCTCCCAGCCCATTCCACGGGTGGCCCTGACCTGGCTGCTGGTGGCCCAGGCGGTGGTGATCATCCCGCACCTGGAACATCTGCCGCTGTGGGTCGTCGCCCTCTGGCTGGGTTGCGCCGCCTGGCGCATCCAGGTGTTTCGCATGCGCGCCAACTACCCCAGTGGTATCGCCAAGCTGGCGCTGGTGGCGTTGGCCGGGTTGGGCGTGTGGTTTTCCCGCGGCTCGCTGCTCGGCCTGGATGCCGGCGTGGTGCTGCTGATCTCGGCCTTCGTGGTCAAGCTGGTGGAGCTCAAGACTCGCCGCGATGCCTGGGTACTGATCCTGCTGGGGTTCTTCGCGGTTACCACCAGTTACCTGTTCCAGGATGACATCCTCGCCGCCGCCTTCAGCTTGCTGCCGGTGCTAGCGCTGCTCGCGGCGGCCATCGGCCTGCAGCAGAGCGGTTTCGCCGCGCGCCCGATGCCGACCTTGCGCCTGGCCGGCGGTCTGCTGCTGCAAGCCTTGCCACTGATGCTGCTGCTTTTCCTGTTGTTCCCGCGCATGGGGCCACTGTGGTCGCTGCCAATGCCCGGCGACAAATCCATGACCGGGCTGAGTGACAGCATGGCACCCGGCGACATGGTGGAACTGAGCCAGTCTGCTGCGCTGGCTTTTCGAGTGAGCTTCGACGGCAGCCCGCCGCCGCGCTCGCAACTGTACTGGCGCGCCCTGACCCTGGAGCGCTTCGACGGCGTGCGCTGGAGTACCGCGTTTCAGCGTGGCGATCGTGAGCCGCAATGGGAGCGGCAGGGGCAGCCCTTGCAGTACCAGGTGATCATGGAGCCCAACGGTCGGCCCTGGCTGTTCGGGCTGGATGTGGCGCAGGCCAGCCTGGGCGATGCGCGGATGATGAGCGACTTCCACCTGGAGCGGCGCCTGCCGGTGCGCCAGGGGCTGCTCTACCGCGCCACCTCCTGGCCGCACGCTCTGCTGGAGCCGGACGACGCCACCCGCGCACAACGGATCAACCTCGCCTTGCCGCAGGGCGGCAATCCCCAGGCCCGCGCCTGGGCGCGACAACTGCGCGAACGCTACCCACAGCCGGCCGAGCTGGTGCAGGCGATGCTCCGGCACTTCCGCGAGCAGCCGTTCCGCTACACACTCCGCCCGCCGGATGTTGGCCCGGAGCGCATCGACGGTTTCCTGTTCGACACCCGGGCCGGCTTCTGCGAGCACTATGCCGGCGCCATGACCTTCGTCCTGCGCGCGGCGGGGATTCCGGCTCGCGTGGTGACCGGCTACCAGGGGGGCGAGGCCAGCGCGTCGGGCAACTACCTGGCGATCCGCCAGTTCGATGCCCACGCCTGGGTGGAGTACTGGCAGCCGGGCAGCGGGTGGACGCGCGTTGACCCCACGGGCGCCGTATCGCCCGAGCGGATCGAGCAAGGGCTGGAGGCGGCCATGAGCCAGGAAGGCAGCTTCCTCGAGGCCGATCCGTTTTCACCCCTGCGCTACCGGAACTTCGCGCTGCTCAACCAACTGCGCATGGCCTGGGACGACGTCAACTACGGCTGGCAGCGCTGGGTGCTGGGTTACCAGGCCGAGCAGCAGGGCGACATGCTGAAGAACTGGTTCGGCGGACTGGACCGGCAGTGGATCGGCGCCCTGCTGGTGGGCGGTGGCGCGCTGTTGCTGGCTGTGCTGGCGCTGGTGCTGTTCAAGCCCTGGCGGCGCTCCACCGATCTCCAGTTGCAGAGCTTCCAGCGTTTCGAAAGGATGCTCGCGCCCCTGGGGGTGCATCGCGAGCCGGGGGAGGGCGCGCGGGACTTCTGCCGGCGCGCGAGCAGGGTCCTCCCGGCCCACGCCCAGGCGATCCGCAGCTACCTGGAAGCCTTCGAAGCACAGCGCTATGGCGGAGCCGCCACCGCTCCGGCCCAATTGCGTGCGCACCTGGCGCGCCTGCGTCGCGAACTGCCCTGGCGCTTGTGGTCTGCGCGCAGAAACGGGACGTGACATCGCGGCCCTTGCCGGTGTGCTGGCGGGGGCTAACCTGATAGCTCACCCTCTGGCGTGGAGCCTGCCGTGACCTCCTTCTGCGATTACCTGGTAAGCCATCTGATCGAGCAGGAGGTCGCGTTGTTCTCCGCGTCCTCCCGCCTGAAGGCGGAGTCCGATCCCGAGGCGCTGCACGACCTGCGCATCGCTGTGCGCCGGCTGCGCAGTCTGCTGCACCCGGTGCGGGGCATGCCGGGGATCGACGAACTGGAGCAGGCGCTGGGTGATATGGGCCGTCTCAGCGGTCCTCTGCGTGATCTGGAAGTGCTGCTGCCGGCGCTGGAGGCCGAGGGCTACGAGCGTGCCGCCGCGCTGCGCCGGCCGGCGCTGATTTCCGGCTATGCCACGCTGCTCGCCAGCCCGCAGTGGGAGCGTCTGCTGCTGCGCCTGGATGGCTGGCCGCAGCTGTGGCGAACAGCGGAGCGCCATGGCGTGCTCAAGGGGTTGCACGGCAAGGTGGAGAAGCGCCTTGCCCGGGAATGGCGGAAGCTGCGCGACGCGCTGGAAGATCCGGCCCACGATCGCCATCGCTTGCGCCTGCTGATCAAGCGCGTGCGCTATTCGCTGGAGGCCTATCCGAAGGAGTCGGCGGTGCCGCAGCGACTGCTCGCGCCGCTGAAGGATTCGCAATCGGCCTTGGGCGACTGGCATGACTACGAGCAGTGGCTGATCCGCAGCGAGCGCGAACTCGACCTGATGCCCTTGCAGCCGCACTGGAACGCCCGCCACGACCTCGCCGAGCGCCTCGCCGACGAGAGCCTCGAAGCCCTGCGGAAAGCGCTGCATAGGGCTCGTTGATGACAGGGCATTTCCTGCAAGGGACAAGGCTTTGGATGGTTTGCCGGGGCTGCCGGTGCCCCTAAGATCGCAACCAGCTGCCATTTTCCAGAAGCCTCAGGGAAGTCCGATCATGTCCTTCAGCGAACTGCTCCGGGCGGTGCGTGCCGCACCGCTGTCCATTGTCATCCCCGCCGCCTGGGCGCAGGGCCGTGCGAGTTTCGGCGGCCTGGTGGCGGCGCTGGCCTACGAGGCCATGGCGGCGGTGGCCGAGGCCGGACGACCGGTGCGTTCGCTGGCGATCACTTTCGTCGGCCCCATCGAGGTGGAAGTGCCGGTGAGCTTCGAGGCCGAAGTGCTGCGGGAGGGCAAGTCGGTCAGCCAGGTATTCTGCCGCGCGGTGCAGAACGGGCAGGTGGTGCTGCTGGCGCAAGGCAGCTTCGGTGTGGGACGCGAATCCACCGTGCAGATGGACGGCCTGCCGCCACCGATGTTCAAGGCCGTCGAGGACTGCCAGGAACTGCCGTACATTCGCAAGCTGATGCCGGCCTTCACCCAGAATATCGCCATGCGCTGGGCGGTCGGGCACATGCCGTTCTCGGCCAGTCGCGAGCGCGAGATGGGTGGCTGGATGCGCTTCCGCGGCGGCGACGTGGGCGAGGAGCCGATGGAGATCAGCCACCTGCTGGCGCTGATCGACGCCTGGCCGCCGGCCAACCTGCCGCATCTGAAATCGCCAGCGCCTTCCAGCTCGCTGACCTGGACCGTGGAGTTCGTCCAGCCGCTGCCCTCGATGCCCGCCAATGGCTGGTGCCAGTACCTGGCGACCATCGAGCATGCCCGCGACGGTTACGGGCACATCGCCGCCCAGACCTGGTCGGCCGATGGCCAGCTCCTGGCGATCGGCCGGCAGACGGTGACCATCTTCGGCTAGGGCTGCCCCCGCTAAATGCCGGGTGCGGTCTCCGTGCGGTTGCGGCCGCCGGCCTTGGCCCGGTAGAGGGCCCGGTCGGCGCGGGCGAGCAGGTCCTCCAGGCGCAGCTCGCCTTCGCGCCGGGCCGCCACGCCGATGCTCAGGGTGAGACGCACGCGGCTGCCGTCTTCGCTGGTGAAGGACAGTGCCTGGACGCTGTTGCGTACCCGCTCGGCGACCTGCAGCGCCTGCTGCAGGTCGGTTTCGGGAAGGATTGCGGCGAACTCCTCGCCACCCAGGCGGCCAAGCAGGTCCACTTCGCGCAGTCCCTGCGTCAACTCCTTCGCCACGGCTTGAAGCACGGCATCGCCGAAGGCGTGGCCGTGGGTATCGTTGATCGGCTTGAAGAAGTCGATGTCCAGCATCAGCGCCGAGCACTGGCGGTCGTAGCGCTGTGCGCTCTTGAGTAGGGCGACGCCGCGTTTGACGAAGGCATGGCGGTTCTGCAGGCCGGTCAGCGGATCGGTGGTGGCCAGCAGGCGCAACTCCTGTTCCATGGTCTTGCGCTGGTTGATGTCGAAGCTCCACACCAGCGAGGCGGGGCGTCCGTCCACCTCCATGCGCCGTGCCCAGACGATCGCCCAGAAAGGCGGATTGCCCGCCAGGCGGGTCTCCCAACTGTCCAGTTGGCCGTGATCGGCCAGGGACTGGCGGAAGCGTGCTTCCTCGTCGGGATCGTCGAACAGTCGACTCAGGGTGAAGGGTTCGTGCGGGCGGATGCCGGTGCGCTGTAGCAGCCGCGGGCTGACGTAGTGGGCGCGGGAGTCTTCGTCGCTGAGCAGCGCCACGTCGCTGGGGCTGGTGTCGAGGATATAGCGCAGCAGCGCCTTGCGTTCGCTCAATTCCTGGGTGCGCTGCTCGACGCGCTGCTCCAGCGACTGGTTGAGGTCATGCAGGCGCTGGGTGAGCAGGAGCTTGCGCCGCGAATTGGCGATCACCCGCAAGGCCAGCAGCACACTGCACAGGCCGAGGCCGAAAAGCACCCAGGCCAGCAGGTTGAAGGCGCGCTGCAGGTCCTGGCGTTCGGCGTCCATGTAGTTGGTCAGGGCAATGTTGGTGACCACCACCAGTTCGTGGGTGGGTTCGAGCAGAGGCGGCAGCTCGTGCAGCATCTCGCCGGCCAGCAGTTTCGCGGCCTGCGGCTGCCCCCATGGCGCACGCTTGAGCCAGGCGTCACTCAGGTGCTGGATCTTTTCCAGGGTTGCCTGCACTTCCGGGCGGGGTACGGCCAGGTAGTTGTAGACGGGCGTATTACGCAGCGGCGGCAGGAGGCTGGCGAGCACTTCGACACGGGTTGCCAGGGCATCGCTGTCGCTCTCCCCGGCGAGTACCTGCCGGGCGCTGTTCAACGAGCGCTCCAGCTCGGCCCGCAGCTGGTAGGCCTGCCACAGCTCGCTGTGGGCATCGGGATGGGCCAGTTGGCGGACATGCTGGTGCACCATCAGCAGCGCGGCGCCGGCGCCGGCGGTCAGCGCCGCGATCAGGCCGCTGAGGATGATGACGGTCAGGCGGCGATAGCGCCGCCTGGGAAGTTGCGGGGGCACGGCGATCACTCCAGGGTAATGCGGCTTACCTGCCAGACGGTGCGGTTGAAATAAACCTGGGTCCGCAACTCCGGGTAATCGAGCATCGGGTAGATGACGAACAGCGGGCCGCGCTCGGCGATACCGATGGGTTGGCCGTCGCGGCGGTAGGCGAGGATCGGGTCGAAGGCGTCCAGGTCGCTCAGTGGAATCAGCGCGGAATAGTCGTTGAGTGCCTCGACCCGCAGGCGCTGGGCGTCGCCGCGCTCGAAGACGGCGAGCAGGATGCTCAAGCGCACGCCTTGCCAGCCATGGACCGGGGTTTCTTCCGGGAGCATCGAGCGCCGCTCGCTCTGCGGCAGTGCTTCAAGCTCGCGCAGGCTGTAGTGGCGCTGGAGTTGCGGCTGGCCTTTGACTGCAATGGTCAGCACGGTGCGCTCGGCCGTCGATTCCGGGGCTGAGTTCGCAGTCGTGACAATAAACAGGCAGGCAAAAAAGCCAATAAAATGACGAAAGGCCGACATCTCAACAGCTCGCGACGAAATCTCGACGATTATATCGGCGAACCTGCCCGGTACTTGAATGGCCGCAATGCCGCGCCCTGCTCTTATGGCCGGCTCAGCGCCCGCGATTGCGCCAGGCACGCCACCAGGCGCCGCTCAAAACAAAGCGCGGGAAGGTGACGAACTGCTCGACCAGCAGACGGCTGACGGCGTCCTTGCGGTCCTTAAAGGGTTCGGGCGCCTGCTCTTCAAGCTTGTGCCCGCGGCCCTGGATGGCCAGCGAGGCGACCATGCCGATCACCCCCAGCAGGATCGCCGACAGGCTCAGGCCGAACAGCCCGTTGAGCAGGGTCAGGGCGCCGAGGATGAACAGCGGCACGGCGATGATGTGCAACGCCAGGTTGGTCGGGTTGCGGTGGTTGGCGGCGTAGCCCTGCCACTGCCAGGCGAGGAGGTTGGGATGACGTTTGCCCATGTGGGTGCTCCCGAGACTGAAAGGCCCGCCTGAGCGCAGGCGGGCGGACTATCAGCAGTCTAGGTGCTGCGCCGAAGCCCGCGCCAATGGACGCAGGCTATGCGGGCGATAGGGATTACAGGCGCAGCTGGCGGATGGCGCGGCTGAGCTCGCCGGCGAGGTCCGCCAACTGGTGGCTGGTGCCGGCCGAGTCCACGGTCTGCTGCACCGTGTGTTCGGTCACGTCACGGATACCGACGACCGAGCGGGTCATTTCCTCGGCGACCTGGCTCTGCTGCTCGGCGGCCACGGCGATCTGGGTATTGCTCTCGCGCATCAGCGCCACTGCCGAAGCGATCGCCGCCAGGGCTTCGCCGGCTTCACGGGCTTGCTCTACGCAGCCATCGGCCTTGATCGAGCTTTCCTGCATGAATTCCACCGCGTCACGGGTGCCGGACTGCAGCGCATTGATCATCTGGGTGATCTCGTCGGTGGAGTCCTGCACGCGCTTGGCGAGGTTGCGCACTTCGTCGGCCACCACGGCGAAACCGCGACCCATCTCGCCGGCGCGGGCGGCCTCGATGGCGGCGTTGAGAGCCAGCAGGTTGGTCTGTTCGGCGATGCCATGGATCACGCTGACCACGCTGCTGATCTTGTGACTGTCCTGGGCCAACTGCTGGATCATCTCGGCGGTCTGCTGCACGCCCTGGGACAAACCGGCGATGGACTGGCCAACGCGACCGACGACCTGCTGGCCATTGCCGGCGAGGCGGTCGGCCTCCTGCGACTGGTCACGGGTGTCGGCGGCATGCTGGGCGATGTGGTGGACGGTGGTGGACATCTCGTTGATGGCGGTGGCGGCCTGGTCGGTCTCGCTCTGCTGGCCGAGCATGCCCTGGCGCACCTGGCCCATGCTGTTGGCAAGGCTGCGCGCGCCTTCGTCGAGGCGCCCGGCGGCCTGGGCAACGGTGCCGACCACGCGCTGGTAGCCGGCCTGCATGGCGTTGAAGGCAGTGGCCATCTGGCCGACTTCGTCGCGGCTTTCCAGTGGCACGCGGGCGGACAGGTCGCCGCTCTTTTCCACGTGCAGCATCACGTCGCGCAGGGTCAGCAGGTGCGTGAGGATGAAGCGGATCAGCAATTGCGAGGCGGCCAGCAGGGCCAGCATCAGCACCAGCACGGCGCCGGCGAAGGGCAGGGCGCGGTCTTCGAAGACGCTCCAGAAGTCGGCGCCGGGGGCGAGCACGGCAACGCGCTGGCCGTTGCCGATATCCTGCACGTAAGCGCCGGCCAGTGCGCCGTTGCGGTTCTGCGCATCCTGCAGGTCCACCCAGCCGCTGGCGCGGGCGAGGGCCGAGCCGTCGACACCGGTGATCTGCGGGGCGCTGCCGGCGGCGAAGCTGACGAGGTTCGGCGAAGTCGGCAGCGCCGAGCCCGCCGGCCAGCCCTTGAGCATCTGGGCCTGGGCTTCGGCACCCTGGCGTGCCTGCTGGTTGCGCCCATCGAGCTCCTGGTGCATGGCGAACAGCACCAGCAGCAGAGTGGTGACGAAGGCGACCGCGTTGACGGCCCAGAATTTGTACTTGAGGGAAATATCGCGGATCCAGGCGGCCATAGATGTCTTCTTGTCGGTCGAATAGTGGCAGGGCGCCATTATTGTCGTGAAAAGGGATGAAGATGGCCATTGATGGGAATCAAGCCACCTTCCGCTCCCGACTTATCGGCCGAGGAAGGGCATTCTTGAGAGCCGGTTCAAATTTCCGGGAGGTCGAAGAAGCGCCGCGCACACTCGGTGGTATGGGCAGCGACACGCTCTGCGCTCTCGCCACGATGCTGGGCCACGCAGGTCAGCACTTCGGGCAGGTAGGCCGGCTGGTTCCTGCCGTTCTTCGGCTTGGGCCGCAGCGTGCGCGGCAACAGATAAGGTGCGTCGCTTTCCAGCATCAGCCGGCCTTCGGGAATTTCCCGCACCAGCTCCTGCAGATGGGTGCCGCGGCGCTCGTCGCAAATCCAGCCGGTGATGCCGATGTGCAGGTCGAGGTCGAGGTAGGAATAAAGCGTGCGGCGCTCGCCGGTGAAGCAATGCACCACGGCCGCAGGGAGCCGGTCGCGGAACTCCTTGAGGATCGCCAGCAGGCGCTCTCCGGCATCGCGCTCGTGGATGAACACCGGCAATTGCAGTTCCACGGCGAGGCCCAGTTGTTCTTCGAAAGCCTTTTCCTGCTGCGGGCGCGGCGAAAAGTCGCGGTTGAAGTCCAGGCCGCATTCGCCCACGGCCTTTACCCGGTCCTCCGCCAGCAGGCCGCGCAGCGCCCTGGCGCTGCCGCTGTCCCAGTGGCTGGCTTCATGGGGATGGACACCGGCGGTGCAGTAAAGACGCTGTTCTTCGTCCAGTTTCCGGCACAGTTCCAGGGCCTGTTCGCTGTCGGACAGGCTGGTCCCGGTGAGCACCATCTGGGCGACGCCGGCCTCGATCGCGCGAGCGAGGACCGCTTCACGTTCCGGCTCGAAGCTTGGATGGGTGAGGTTGACGCCGATGTCGATCAGTTGCATTTTTGTTCCCTTTGTCCGGATGCGGAGCATAGCAAAACGCTCTTTCCAGGCGAAAATTCTTCAAAAACAACAGGTTGCGGATTATTCCGAAGATATATCGGAAGTTTCGGGTTGGTAATGAGTCCCTCCTGTGAGAATCTTGCGCGCCCTTGGCGGTCGGGAACCCCCGGCCGAAACCGCACTCTAATCGGCCCGCCGCCGAGTGCGAGCCCCTGGAGAGCTGGATGACCCGACTGTTGTTGCTACTGCTGTGCCTCGTGGCCCTGACGCCACTGCCGGCGGCCGCGCGCCTGACGGCCCAGCCGGAAAACTGGGAGCAGGAAAACACCGACGCCCGCGACCTCGCCACGATCCGCTCCGGCGGCACCCTGCGGGTTCTGGTCAACCAGAGCCGCAACAGCTCCGGCGAGATCAAGGGCGAACCCATTGGCGTCGAATACCGTCGCCTGCGCGCCTTCGAGCAATACCTCAACGACAGTGCCCCGGGGCGCAAGCCGCTCAACATCCAGTTCATTCCCAAGGCCAAGGATCAATTGCTCGGCGCGCTGCAGCGCGGTGAAGGCGATCTGGTCGCGCCCGGGGAAGTCCTGCTGGCCCGCGATGGCCAGAACGTCAGCCCCAGCCTGCCGTGGAAGGCCGACGTGCCGCTGGTGCTGGTGACCAAGCAGGGCAACCGCAAGTTCGTGCGCCTGGAGCAGCTGGCCGGCCGCACCATCACCCTGCCAGCCGGCAGCGCCGCCGGCGAGGCCGTGCGCAAGGTCAACGAGCGCCTGGCGCAGAAGCGCATGGCGCCGCTGGTGCTGGAGTGGACCGATTCCTCCCTGGCGGTGGAAGACGTGCTGGAGATGGTCCAGGCCGGCATCTTCAATTACACCGTGGTCGAGCAGCCCATCGCCGAACGCTGGAGCAAGGTCTTCACCAAGCTGCGCGTCGATCGTCATCTGGTGCTGGACAACAGCGAGCCGATGGCCTGGTACGTTCGTCGTGACGCGCCGATGCTGCGCGCCAGCGTCAACCGCTTCCTCAAGGACTATCGCGCCCCGGCGGACCAGGACGCGGCCTTCCAGCGCCTGTACCGCCGCGCCTACCAGGTGCGCAACCCGCTGCTCGTTCCCGACCGCAAGCGCCTGGAAGCCGTGCGCCCGACCCTGCAACGCTATGGTGAGCAGAGCAAGGTCGACTGGCTGGCCCTGGCCGCCGTGGGCTTCAAGGAGTCCAACCTGAATGCCGGCGCGCGCGGCGCCGGCGGCGCCACCGGGCTGATGCAGATCACCCCGGCGGCGGCCCGCGCCGTGGGCGTGGATACCGTGCACCAGAAGGAGAACAACGTGCAGGCAGCCAGCCGTTACATGGCCATGCTGCGCAAGCGCTTCTTCTCCAGCCCGCGCATCAATGAACGGGACCGCATGGCCTTCGTTCTGGCTGCCTACAATGCCGGTCCCGAGCGGGTGCAAAGCCTGCGTGCGGAGGCCAAGCGCCAGGGCCTGAACCCCAACCAGTGGTTCTTCCAGGTCGAGCGCGTGGCGGCCGAGCAGTTGGGCATGGGCGTGGTGAACTACGTCAGTAGCGTCAACAAGTACTATCTTGCATATCAGCGGGAGCGTGATGGCCTCGAGCCACGTGAGAGCGTGGCGGCAATCAAGAAGTAATCAGTTTTTTCGATAGCTTTCAGCGCTATTTTGCGCTTTTGATATCGTAAAAACTGGTTATATTGGTCGCCAAGCAACCCCGGTTGTCACCTACTTCCTACGCAACCCTCCGCTCCCACTAGAGCTCGCATAAGGACGCACCATGAACTCGCTGATCAAATCCATCCTGACCACCAACGCTGGCGCCGGCATCGCTGTCCTGCGCATCACCACCGGCCTGACCTTCATGGCTCACGGCTCGCAGAAGCTCTTCGGCGCCTTTGGTGGCCCGGGTCTGCAAGGCATGGCGGGCTGGCTGGAATCCCTCGGTGTGACTCCTGGCTACCTGATGGCTGCCCTGGCCGGCAGCGCCGAGTTCTTCGGCGGCCTGGCCCTGGTCCTCGGCCTGCTGGTGCGCCTGGCGAGCATCCCGCTGATCGTCGCCATGCTGGTCGCAGTGTTCAGCGTGCACCTGGCCAACGGCTTCTTCATCACCGCCAACGGCTTCGAATACGCCTTCACCCTGATCATGATCAGCGTCGCGTTGCTGATCAGCGGCGCCGGCCCGTTCTCGCTGGACCGCAAGCTGTCCAGCTGATCGCCGACGCGATAACGAAAGAGGGCGGGCACCCAAGGTGCCCGCCCTTTCTGTTTGCCTGCGTGAATCAGTGGAACAGGTACTGTACGCCGCCGTTGATCAGGCCGCCGCCCACCAGCAGGAAGGCGAACAGGCCGGCGCCCAGCAGCAGCGGCTTGGGGCCTTCCTTGCGCAGGTCGCCCAGGCGGGTGGCCAGGCCCAGGGCGGCCATCGCCATGCCGAGCATCATGTCATCCAGTTGCTGCAGCGGCGCCAGCCAGCTTTCCGGCACCCAGCCCAGCGAGCGCAGGCCAGTCACCAGCAGGAAAAACACGGCGAAACCGGGAATGTGCAGTTTGCGGCGCGCGCCGGGCTCGGCGGCTTCGGCGCAACCGACGCGGCCGAGGATCAGCAGGGCCGGGGCCAACAGCAGGACCCGCAACATCTTGCTGATCAGCGCGGCGTCCGCGGCGGCCGGGTCCATGGCGCGGCCGGCGGCAACCACCTGGGCGACTTCGTGGATGGTCGAGCCGGTGAACACGCCGAAGGCCTGCTCGCTGCCGAACAGATTGGGCAGCGCGGCGTAGATCAGCGGATGCAGCAGCATCGCCAGGGTGCCGAAGAGCACCACGGTGGCTACCGCGACGGCCGTGTGCTCGGCACGCGCCTTGAGTACCGGGCTGCTCGCCATGACCGCCGCGGCTCCACAGATGGCGCTGCCGGCGCCGATCAGCAGGGCGCTTTCGCGCGGCAGCTTGAGCCAGCGTTCGCCGATCCACCAGGCGACGGTCAGGGTGCTGGCGACCATCAGCACGTCGATGATCAATGCTGCCGGGCCGAGGGCGGCGATGTCCTGGAAGGTCAGGCGCAGGCCGTAGAGCACAACGCCCAGGCGCAGCAGTTGTTGGCGAGAGAGGTCGATGCCGGGGCGAATGCTGCCGAAGCGCGCGAGTCCCAGGTTGCCGGCCAGCAGGCCGATGAGGATTGCCAGGGTCAGGCTGCCGAGCCCCAGGTGCTGCAGTGCGGGAATTTCCATGAGCTGGCGCGAGCCGAAGGCGATGGCCAGGCAGAGCAGGGCGCCGGGGACGAAGTAGGGCAGGCGGCGGAGGGCGTTCATTGCAGGCTCCTTGTGTAAGGTGAAGCCATGGTGCCGCGGCACCGCTTAGTGTAAAAACGGATTGTTCTTATTGGGATGACCGGTTTTATCGATATGGGCCCGCGCATCACCCTTCGCCAGTTGGCGACCTTCACCGCAATTGCCGAACTGGGCAATGTCACCCAGGCCGCGGCACGCATCGCGCTTTCGCAGTCCGCCGCCAGCCAGGCGTTGCAGGAGCTGGAGCGTGCACTCGGCGCGCGCCTGTTCGACCGCAGTGGCAAGCGTCTGGCGCTGAACGACAATGGCCGCGCCTTTTATCCCAAGGCCAGTGCGCTGCTGGCGCAGAGCGCCGAGCTGGAGAGCCTGTTCGAATCGGCGCCGGTACAACTGAGCCTCGGTGCCAGCCGCAGCATCGGCGGCTATCTGCTGCCGCAGGTGATGGCCGGCTTTCTCGGCGAATTGCCCGAGAGCCGCCTGGAGCTGCAGGTCGCCAACAGCGGCGGGGTGATCGAGGCGCTGGCCGAGTTCCGCCTGGACGTGGCCTTCATCGAAGCGCCGATCCAGCATCCGCAGATCCAGCTGACGCCCTGGATGGTGGACGAGCTGCTACTGGTCGTGGCGCCGGATCATCCCCTGGCGACGGCCGAGTGCGTCACCCTGCAGGATCTGGCGGCGGCGCGCTGGGTGCTGCGGGAGTCCGGGTCGGGCACACGGGTGACTTTCGAGCAGCAGGTACTGCCGCGCCTGGGCAGCGTCAATGCGCCCCTGGAGGTGAGCAACGCCGAGGCGATCAAGCAGCTGGTTGCGAGCGGTTTCGGCATCGCTTGCCTGTCGCAGCGTGTCGTACAGGCGGAACTCGCACGCGGCGAGCTGGTGCAGTTGGATAATCCGCTGGGGCCGCTGCGGCGCACCTTCTTCCGTGCGCTGCACATCGACAAATACCCCACGGCGGGCCTGCGACGCTTCCTCGATTACGCCCAGGGCTGGGCGGCTCGATCAGACGCTATCTAGCGGCCACTCGCCGATGGCGCGGTAGCGCACGCCGGCGGGGCTGTTCTCCGAGCTGAACAGCGTCACGGCCTGGGCCGGTAGCAGAAACGACGCCGTGGCAGCCGGTGTCTGGTGGGCGTGGCGCGCGAGGGTGATGTGGGGATGGAAGGGGCGGTGCTCGACTTCGAATCCGCCTGTCCGCAACTCTTCGCGCAATGCATGCACCAGTTCGTGCAGGGCGGCCGGCGCGCTGCTCGGCGCCAGGTGCAGGATGCCATTGCTCCAGCGCGCGATGTGGTCCAGTTCCAGGTTGAAGCCCCGGTGCGGCAGGCGTTCGCCGAGGGCGCGCAATTCCGCCTTGCGGCCGCGCGGGACGGCGCCGAGAAAAGCCAGGGTCAGGTGCAGATTGGCCTGGGCAACGGGCTGGCCGTCCAGGTGCAGGCCATCGCGCCAGGCGCAGATTTGCGCTGCCAGCGGCGCCGGGCAGGGCAGGGCGAAGAACAGCCGCAGGGGTGGTGTGGTCATCGACTGAAGTCTCCTTGACAGCTTTGACGGGGCTTCTCTAGGATGCCGCACAGCGCCGATTTAAGTAGCAACTTGCGGGGCGCGGATGCAGCGATGGCTGGCATCGAAATACCGCTAAAGCGCTGGTTCGGTGTGCCTCTCGCCGCGTCCAGCTGGACCAAAGAGGCGGAAGACATGACACCATGACTTGTCCCAATCCCCATGTGCGCCTGGCTCCGATCACCACCGGCCTGGTTCGTCGCAATCCGAAGATTCTCCTGGGCGGCAATCACCAGCCCACCCTCGTCCGTTATCTCGATGGTTGGCCCAAGCGCTGGAACGGCTCGCGTACCTTCCTGATCCAGTTTGCCGAAACCTTTGCCGACCTGGCGCGCTTCCCCTCCGACAGCTTTGACTTCGCGGTGGTCCAGTCGCCGGTGGCCGAGCAGCTGGAACCGGCTGTTCACCAACTCACCCGTGTGGCCCGGCAAGGGCTGATCACCCGGCGTCCGCAACCGATCTGACCCTTGCAGGAGCGACGCCGCTCTGGAACGGATTCCCTGGCGGCGCCCTGGCTGGATGGGGGCGCTCCCGCCAGTGTTGTGCCTGGCGTTGCCCAGGGGTACTCGATTCCCGCCACGAACCACAGCCAGTCGCTGGCGCACCCTCACCTCGGCGTCCAGCCCATTGTCCACCAAGGTGCAGGGTCAGCGGCGAGTCGATGCTGACAGGGTTGTTGCGCACGCTCAGTTCATATGGGCCGACGATGCGGGGCAGATCAGACAAACTGGGATCTGGCAGTTGCGGCAAGTCGGTCGGACTATCAATGCTCTTCCACCTGATCGCTGATCCATCATGAGCAATGAGCTGGCCCAGACTGGTCGTTAAGACAGTTCCAATCCCATGCGGAGCCTTACCATTTTGGAATTAAGACAGCTACGTTACTTCGTCAAAATCATCGAGCATGGCAGTTTAGGTCGTGCCGCACTTGAGCTGGAGGTAGGTGTCTCGGCGTTGAGTCAGCAGATCAGCAAACTGGAAAGCGAGCTCTCGACGCGCCTGCTCAACCGCACCACGACCGGCGTCACCCCTACCAGTGCGGGTATGGCGTTCCTGCACCATGCCCAACTATCCCTGCGTCAGGCCGACAATGCGATCATGGCGGCTCATCGTGGACGAATGAGTGGCTACGTGAGTGTCGGTTTGCCACCAACCACGGCGACCGTTCTGGCTCTGCCTCTCATAAGTGCGATGCGCACTCGGTATCCAGATATTCAGTTGCACCTTGTGGAAATGCTGTCCGGTCATCTGGCCGGACAACTCAATTCACGCCAGATCGACCTGGCCATACTTTTTCAGCTGGAGGGGGGGAAGCGCTGGAGCGTGACACCCTTGCTTGACGAGAAACTGTTCGTGATTTGCTCCCCGGCGTTGGCCGGAGCGCCCCGTGGGGAGCGGGTGCAGTTGGCAGATCTGGGCAACTTGCCGTTAGTGATGCCCAGCGCACAGCATGGCTTGCGTTCAGCGCTTACCAGCGCCTTTGAAAGAGAGGGGTTGGCGCCGAACATCATTATGGAGATCGATGGCCTCGCGGTTCTCATGAACGCAGCGCGTGCGGGGCATGCGGCGACGATTCAACCGGGCGCTGCAGCTGCGTTGAAAGGTGAGTCGGGATTGTTGGTAGCTGAAATCACCAATCCCCATGTAGGGCGGCGTAACCTGCTTGCAACGCTCGCGGACGATGAGCTCTCTCCCGCCGCCCTGGCAACTCGGCGTGTCATCACGGACGTGGCCCGCCAACTGGTGGAAGCAGACCAGTGGCCGGGAGCAACCTGGCTTCAAGACATGGCAGAGTAAGGCTAGCGTCCTCCGCGTGGTAAAGGCACGGGCAAAGCCTTTACGAAAACTAAACACCTCATGCCAAAAGCGGCCTTTCTGCAATCCGCTTGCTCCCCTATTTTCCTCCCCACTCACAAGGTCTTCGGCTTCCTTGTGAAATGAGGAGCGAAGATGATCGATGTTCTAGTAATCGGCGGTGGCAATGCCGCTCTGTGCGCGGCACTGATGGCCCGGGAAGCCGGGGCCAGCGTCCTGCTCTTAGAGGGCGCCCCAAGGGTCTGGCGTGGCGGTAATTCACAGCACACGCGCAACCTCCGCTGTATGCATGATGCCCCGCAGGACGTGCTGGTCGAGGCATACCCCGAAGAGGAGTACTGGCAGGACCTGCTGAAAGTCACGGGCGGACTTACCAACGAAAAGCTGGCGCGGATCACCATCCGCGCCTCGTCCAGCTGTCGTGACTGGATGCGCAGCCACGGTGTGCACTTTCAACCGCCGCTGTCCGGGGCGCTGCATGTGGCGCGCACCAATGCGTTCTTCATGGGCGGTGGCAAAGCCCTGGTCAATGCCTATTTTCGCAGTGCCGAGCGGTTGGGCGTGCAGATCCGCTACAACGCGCAGGTCACCGATATCGAGCTGCAGGACGGTCGGTTCGTCGCGGCCTGCCTGGCCGAACGCGAGGTGGACGGCCAGCGCCTGCCCGCCGAGCGCATCCAGGCCAGGGCCTGCGTGTTGGCGGCAGGCGGCTTCGAGTCCAACCGAGAATGGCTGCGTGAGGCCTGGGGCCAGAACGAGCGTGGTGAATGGCCGTCGGACAATTTCCTGATCCGCGGCACACGCTTCAACACAGGGATACTGCTCAGGCGCATGGGCGAGCTGGGCGCTGACGTGATCGGAGATCCGACCCAGGCGCACATGGTTGCCATCGATGCGCGCGCGCCACTTTACGACGGCGGCATCTGCACCCGCATCGACTGCGTGTCCCTGGGGGTGGTGGTCAATCGCGACGGCCAACGCTTCTATGACGAGGGTGAGGATTTCTGGCCCAAGCGCTATGCCATCTGGGGGCGCCTGGTGGCTGGGCAGCCAGGTCAGCAGGCCTACTCGATCATCGACCAGCAGGCCATCGGTCGCTTCATGCCGCCGGTATTCCCCAGTACTACCGCAATGACCCTGGGCGAGCTCGCGCGCAAGCTGGGACTGCCCGAAATGGCCTTCCTCAAGACCATCGACGACTACAACAACGCCTGCCAGCCCGGCACCTTCGATCACACCGCGCTCGACGACTGCCACACCCAGGGCCTGACACCGGCCAAGACCCACTGGGCGCGCCCCCTGGTAAAGGCGCCGTTCTACGCCTACCCACTGCGGCCGGGCGTCACCTTCACTTACCTCGGTCTAGCCACCGACGAGACAGCTGCCGTGCACTTCGACGGCAAGCCCAGCCCCAACCTGTTCGTCGCCGGAGAAATGATGGCCGGCAACGTCCTGGGCAAGGGGTATACCGCCGGTATCGGCATGGCGATCGGTACGGCGTTCGGCCGCATCGCTGGCGTGCAGGCGGCTGCCAGCGCAGGGGCTGGCAACACAAAGAATACTTCGGAGGCCCGCCGTGCAACTGTTTGATCCCACTGCCTCAAGCAATCTGATCCCCGTACTGAATGTGCACGAGGAAGAAGTACAACGGCAGATGAGCATCTGCAACGCTTGCCGTTACTGCGAAGGCTTCTGTGCCGTATTCCCGGCCATGACCCGCCGCCTTGAGTTCGCCCAGGCAGACATCCATTACCTGGCCAACCTGTGCCACAACTGCGGTGCTTGTCTGCACGCTTGCCAGTACGCCGCGCCTCATGAATTTGCTGTCAACGTACCCCAGGCCATGGCCAAGGTGCGCCTTGACACCTACGCCGAGTACGCCTGGCCGCAAGCGCTGGGCAAGCTCTACCAGCGCAACGGGCTGACCCTGGCATTGGCGTCCGGCGCAGGGCTGGTCCTGTTCCTGTGCCTGACCCTGCTGGTGATGGGCAGCCTTTTCACCGCCATGCCCGGCGGTAACTTCTACGGCATCTTCCCGCACAACACCCTGGCCCTGATGTTCGGCGCGGTATTCGGCTTTGCGACCTTGTCATTGACCCTGGGCGTGCGCCGCTTCTGGCGCTCGGTCTCGCCGGCTACGGCGCCCACACCACTGAAGACCGCTGCGGTACTGGAAGCCACGACCAGCGTGGCCACGCTCAAGTATCTGGACGGCGGACATGGCGAAGGCTGCAATAACGCCGATGACCGCTTCACCCTGTGGCGTCGTCGCTTTCACCACCTGACCTTCTACGGTTTCCTGCTGTGCTTCGCCGCCACTGGCACCGCGACGCTCTATCACTACTTGCTGGGCCTGGCGGCACCTTACCCGGTGCTGAGCCTGCCGGTGCTGTTGGGTATAGCCGGCGGCCTGGGGTTGCTGGTTGGCCCAGCGGGCCTTCTCTGGTTGAACCTGCGCCGCAACCCCGCCCAGGGCGACGACCAGCAGAAACCCATGGATCGCGGCTTCATCGCCTTGCTGTTCCTGGTCAGTGCCAGTGGCCTGGCTCTGCTGGCCTTCCGGGAAACCGCTGCCCTGGGCCTGCTGCTGGCGATCCACCTGGGCCTGGTCATGGCGTTCTTCCTGACCATGCCCTACAGCAAGTTCGCCCACGGCATTTTCCGCAGTGCCGCGCTGCTCAAGCATGCCATCGAAAAGCGCCAACCCAATCCGATAAACGCGGGAAGCGACTGACCGCTCGACCACCCGGTTCTACAACAACAATTAAGAGCACAACGGTAGCTATGATGAACACGACCCCCCAAGGCAGAGGCTCCAAGCTGGGCGCCATTCTGCGTGTCACCAGCGGCAATTTCCTTGAACAGTTCGATTTCTTCCTGTTCGGGTTCTATGCCACCTACATTTCTCAGACGTTCTTCCCGGCCAGCAGCGAGTTCGCCTCGCTGATGATGACTTTCGCGGTATTCGGCTCCGGGTTCCTGATGCGCCCGCTGGGGGCCATTGTGCTGGGTGCGTACATCGACAAGGCGGGGCGCCGCACGGGCCTCATCGTCACCCTGTCGATCATGGCCGCCGGTACTGTGCTGATCGCCCTGGTACCGGGCTACGCCAGCATCGGCCTGTTCGCCCCGTTGCTGGTGCTGCTGGGCAGGCTGCTGCAGGGCTTCTCGGCAGGGGCGGAGATGGGCGGCGTGTCCGTCTACCTCTCCGAGATCGCCACGCCGGGCCGCACCGGCTTCTACACCGCCTGGCAATCAGCCAGCCAGCAGGTCGCCATCGTTGTGGCGGCGGCCTTGGGCTACGCGCTCAACGCCACCATGGCGGCTGCCGACGTCGCAGCCTGGGGCTGGCGCATCCCGTTCTTCATCGGCTGTGTGATCATCCCGTTCATCTTCATCATTCGCCGTTCGTTGCAGGAAACCGAAGCATTCAAGGCGCGTAATCACCACCCGAGTGCCGGTGAAGTGTTCCGCTCAATGCGCGACAACTGGCGTACGGTGCTGGCCGGTGGCTTGTTGGCCTCGATGACCACCACCACCTTCTACCTGATCACCGTGTACACCCCGACTTTCGGCAAGTCGGTGCTGAGCCTGAGCACTACCGACAGCCTGGTCGTGACCCTGCTGGTCGGCGTCAGCAATTTCATCTGGCTGCCTATCGGCGGCGCCCTGTCTGACCGCATTGGCCGCCGTCCGCAACTGCTGGGGATCACCTTGCTGTGCATCTTCAGCGCTTATCCGGCGATGCACTGGCTGGCTACGGCGCCGAGCTTCGAGCGGCTGCTTGCGGTGCTTCTGTACTTCTCAATGTTCTTCGGTCTGTACAACGGCGCCATGGTTGCGGCGCTAACTGAAGTGATGCCGCAGAACGTGCGGGTAGTCGGATTTTCCCTGGCGTTTAGCCTGGCCACGGCCCTGTTCGGCGGTTTCACGCCAGCAGTGTCGACGCTGTTGGTACAAGCCACCGGCGACAAGGCTTCACCAGCGTATTGGCTGATGTTCGCCGCCGTGTGCGGGCTTACCGCTACGGTCATTCTCTATGGCCGACACAAAAAATCGACTGGTCAGCGCTACTCCGAGGCGATGCCTTAACCAGGGCGCGGGCAGTGGCGAAACGGTGACAAGCATCCGTTCACCAGTGCCAGCAGCTGCCCTGAGTCCCTTTTTGTTGCAGCGATCTTGCTCGCGAATCTGCTTCGGCTTCGGCGCTGCCGGTGACTCCGTTCGCGAACAAGCTCGCCCCAGCAGAGGCTCCATCGGGCCGACGATGGATCAGGGATACTCGATCTCGATCACGAACCACATTTTCTCGCCTGACGGGCTGCGCACCATCACCTCGGCGTCCAGTTCCTTGCCCACCAGGGCGCGGGCCAGCGGCGAGTCGATGCTGATGTGGTTGTTGCGCAGGTCCAGTTCGTCCGGGCCGACGATGCGATAGCGGGCCTGCTCGCCGTCCTCGTCTTCCAGGGTGACCCAGGCGCCGAAGTAGACCTTGTTCGGATTCGCCGGGCGCTCGCTGACCACCTTGCAGTTTTCCAGGCGCTTGCGCAGGAAGCGCACGCGGCTGTCGATCTCCCGCAGCATCTTCTTGCCGTAGGTGTACTCGGCGTTCTCCGAGCGATCACCTTGCGCGGCGGCCTCGCTGACCGACTGGGTCACCTGTGGCCGGCGCACGTTCCACAGTTCATGCAGTTCCGCGCGCAGGCGCGCTTCGCCTTCGGGAGTGATCAGTGGGGTACCGGCAGGGCGGGGCGGGCGATAGCGGCTCATGGTATCCAGGGCGGCGAAAGTGATCGGGCGAGTCTACCCGATCAGCTCTCGCGCAGCAGGCGCAACGGGCTCACGTTGAGCGCGCGGCGCGTCCCCAGCAGCCCGGCGCCACCCACCAGCAGCGCCCCCAGTAACGGCAGTGCCAGCAACCAGGGGTGCGGGCTCCACGGCAGGTCGAACACCAGCCGGTAGAGCAGGTAGCTGATCAGCTCGCAGCCCAGTGCCGCCAGCAGGCCGCTGACCGCGCCGAGCAGGGCGAACTCGCTGCGCCGCGTGCGCATCAGCAGGCTGCGTTCGGCCCCCAGGGCACGCAGCAGCGCCCCCTGGCGCAGGCGCTCGTCGAGCGTCGCCTGCAGACCGGCGAACAGCACCACGAAGCCGGCGGCAAGGACGAACACCAGCACGTACTCCACGGCCAGCGTCACCTGGTCGAGGATGCTGCGCAGCTGCGCGAGCAGCGCGTCCACCGGCAGCAGGGTGACCGTGGGGTAGGCACGGGCCAGCTCGATCAACTGGCGCTCCTGGCTGGCCGGCAGATAGAAACTGGTCAGGTAGGTCACCGGCAGGTCGGTCAGGGTGCCCGGCTCGAAGACCATGAAGAAGTTGGGCTGGAAGTTGTCCCACTTCACCGAGCGCAGGCTGCGGATCTGCGCCTCGCGGGTCTGCCCGGCAACGGTGAAGCTCAGGTGGTCGCCGACCTTCAGGCCGAGGTTACCGGCGAGCTTTTCTTCCACCGAGACGCCCGGCAGTTCGCTCTTCTCGCCTGCCGTCCACCACTCGCCGGCGACAATCTGGTTGCCTGCGGGCAGGCGTGCGGACCAGGTCAGCCCCAGGTCGCGTTGCAGGGCGCGCTCGCTGCGGATGTCCTCGTTCATCGCGTGGACGGGCTTGCCGTTCACCGCCACCAGGCGGCCGGGCACCATGGGGTAGAGGTCTTCGGCGTTGGGCGACAGCGCCTTCACCCGCTGCTCGAAGCTGTCCTTCTCGGCCGGCAGGATGTTCAGCGCGAAATGGTTCGGGGCATTGGGCGGCAACTGCGAATGCCAGGTATCCAGCAGCTCGCCGCGCAGCAGGGCGATCAGCGCCATGGCCAGCAGGATCAGGCCGAAGGCGAGGCTCTGCCCGGCGGCCGCCAGCGGGTAACGCAGCAATTGGCCGAGGCCCAGGCGCCACGGCAGGCTGGCCCCTTGCAGCGCGCGACGCAGGCCGCGCAGGGCGAGCAGCAGGATAAAGCCGAGGACCACTGCGGCGATGGCGCCGCCACCGAGCAGGGCGAGGGTGAGTTTCAGGTCCAGGCTCAGCCGCCACATGATCAGGCCGAGGGCGAGCAGCGCGCAGCCGTAGGCCATCCAGGTACGCATCGGCACCGGCAACAGGTCGCTGCGCAGCACTCGCAGCGGCGGTACGCGGCCAAGGGCAGCCAGCGGCGGAAGGGCGAAGCCGGCCAGCGCGACCAGCCCGGTAGCCATGCCGGCGAGCGCCGGAACGATGCCGGCGTCGGGGATTTCCGGTGGCAGCAGGTTACCCAGCAGGTGCATCAGGCCGAGTTGTGCCAGCCAACCCAGGAAGGCGCCGAAGAGGCTGGCGACCACGCCCAGCACGAACAGCTGGCTGCCATACAGCAGCAGCGCTTCGCGGCGTGACAGGCCCAGGCAGCGCAACAGCGCGCTGGCGTCGAAGCGTCGGGTGGCGAAGCGGTTGGCAGACAGCGCCACCGCCACGCCGGCGAGCAGTACGGCGGCGAGGCTGGCAAGGTTGAGGTAGCGCTCGGCGCGGCCCAGGGCATCGCCGATCTGCCGGTTCCCGTGGTGCGCGTCCTGCAGTTCCTGATTGGCGGCAAGGTTGCCCTGGGTAGCCTGCCGGTAGGTTTGCAGTGCGTCGTGCGCGCCGCCCCACAGGTCGCGGTAGCGCACCCGGCTGCCGGGCTGTACCACGCCGGTGGCGTCCAGGTCCTGCAGGCTCATCATCACGCGCGGGGTAAGGCTGTAGAAGTCGCCGGCCCGGTCCGGTTCATAGGTCAGAACACGGGCGATACGCAGGGATTTGCGGCCGATGTCGACGCTGTCGCCGATTTTCAGGTCGAGGCTTGCGAGCAGGCGCGATTCGACCCAGATATCACCCGCTGCCGGGCGTCCGCCTTCGACCTCCGGCTGCAATGGCGCGGGTGCGCTTTTCAGTTCGCCGCGCAAGGGATAGCTGTCGCCGACGGCCTTCACGCTGCTCAGCTGAATGCCGTTATCGGTGGCCACCACACTGGAGAACTCCACGCTCTGCGCGTGCTGCAGGCCCAGCTTGAGGCCGCTGTCGATCTGCTCCTGGCGCGCGGGCTGGGTGCCGGTGAGCACCAGGTCGGCGCCGAGGAATTCGGCGGCGCGCACCAGCATTGCGCCGTTCAGGCGAGCGCTGAAATAGCCGATGGCGGAACTGGCCGCCACCGCCACCAGCAGGGCGAAGAACAGCACGCGCAGTTCGCCGCTGCGCCCTTCGCGCCATAGCTGGCGCAGGGACAGGCGGAACAGGTTGGGCAGCGACAGTGGCTTCATCGGCGCTCGTCCGTCAGGGTTCGACGTGGTCGATCAGGTGGCCGCTTTCCAGGCGGATGTGACGCTGGCAGCGGTGGGCGAGGCGCTCGTCGTGGGTCACCAGGACGAGGGTGGTACCGCGCTCGCGGTTCAGCTCGAAGAGCAGGTCGGTGATGCGCTCGCCGGTATGGGTGTCGAGGTTGCCGGTGGGCTCGTCGGCGAACAGTACATCCGGCTCGGCGGCGAAGGCGCGGGCGATGGCGACCCGCTGCTGCTCGCCGCCGGAGAGCTGGCGCGGGTAGTGGGTGAGGCGCTGGCCGAGGCCGACTCGCTCCAGCAGTTCCCGGGCGCGTTGCCCGGCGTCCTTGCGGCCATCGAGCTCCAGCGGCAGCATGACGTTCTCCAGCGCATTGAGGCTGTCGAGCAACTGGAACGACTGGAAGACGAAGCCGACATGAGCGGCACGCACGCGGGCGCGCTGGTCCTCATCGAGCCTGCCGAGGGTGTGGCCGAGCAGGACGATCTCGCCGCCGCTGGGCAGGTCGAGCCCGGCCAGCAGGCCGAGGAGGGTGGACTTGCCCGAGCCGGAACTGCCGACGATGGCGAGGCTGTCGCCGCGGGAGAGGTCGAGGGAGAGGTCGTGGAGGATGGTCAGCTTGCCTTCCGCGCTGGAAACAACCTTGCTAAGGTTCCGCGCGGTGAGAATGCTTTCGCTCATGGAGAATCCGATGCGTGCATGGCTAATGGGCGGCTGCCTGGCGTTGCTTCTGATCACGCAGCAGGCCGCGGCGCAGACGCTGTTGGTCGTCGGCGATAGTATCAGCGCCGGTTTGGGGCTGGATACCAGCCTGGGTTGGGTCAGCCTGCTGGACAAGCGCTTGAAGGAGCAGGGTTTCGACTACCAGGTGGTGAATGCGTCGATCTCCGGCGACACCACGGCAGGCGGCCTCGCGCGCCTGCCGGCGCTGCTCTCGGAGCAGAAGCCGAAGCTGGTGGTGATCGAATTGGGCGGCAACGATGGCCTGCGCGGGATGGCGCCGGCGCAATTGCAACAGAATCTTGCCTCCATGGTGGATCAGTCGCGCCAGGCGGGCGCGAAGGTCATCCTGCTGGGGATGCGCCTGCCGCCGAACTACGGGCAGCGCTATACCGATGCATTCGCCAAGGTCTTCGACAGCGTGGCGAGCGAGCAGAAGATTCCGCTGGTACCGTTCTTCCTCGAAGGAGTCGGCGGTGTACAGGGCATGATGCAGGCGGATGGCATTCACCCGGCGGTGGCGGCACAGCCTAAACTGCTCGACAACGTGTGGCCGACGCTCAAACCCTTGCTGTGATGGGCGGTTGCAGTAATAAACCACTGAATCGAGGCTTCCCCGCGCCCGGCCTTTCGGCTATGTTTGCGCACCCTTCTGGAACCCCCTATGTCGCGCCACGCCTGGACCCTCTTCGCCTACCAGTTGATCGAACCCGATGAGCAGCTGGACCTGTTCGCCTGCCGCGAAGTGCGGGTGCACCTGGTTGCGCGCCAACTGGAGCTGGGAACCCCGGCCGACCGCACCCTGTGCGGCAGCCTGCTGCCGGCGCAGCCACTCTGGCGCGGCGCCGAGAGGCCGCTGCTGCGCGACCGGCGCATCTGCGCGGCCTGCCTGAAACAACTGGAAGAGGAAAAGCGCGGCGCGCGCGGTTCCTGGCTCGTCTGATATCTCCCGTTGACGGGGCTTGCGGTGGTAAACTGGTCACCCTTTGCTCATTGCCCACGTCAAGGATCCTCGGATGTTGTCGCGCGTCATTGCCGCCTGCTCGCTGTCCCTCGCCGCGCTGCTCTCGGCCGGCCCCGTTTCCGCCATTGAATTGCCGTTGCCGGCGCCGGGTGACGATATCGTCGGCCAGGTCCAGGTGATCAAGGCCAAGTACGAAGACACTTTCGCCGACCTCGGCGAGAAATACGGCCTCGGTTACTCCGAGATGATCGCCGCCAACCCGGGCGTCGATGCCTGGCTGCCGGGTGTGGGCACCGAGATCATCATTCCGACCCGCTTCGTCCTGCCGGCCGGTCCGCGCGAGGGCGTGGTGATCAACCTCGCCGAATACCGCCTGTACTACTTCCCCAAGGACAAGAACGTCGTCTACACCTACGCCCTGGGCATTGGTCGTGAAGGCTGGGGTTCGCCGGTGGGCAGCACCAGCGTGATCGCCAAGACCAAGGACCCGGCCTGGTATCCGCCGGCGTCGATCCGCGCCGAGCACGCCGCCGATGGTGATCCGCTGCCGACCGTGGTGCCGCCAGGCCCGGACAACCCGCTGGGGCCGTACAAGATGAGCCTGGGCTTCCACGGCTACCTGATCCATGGTTCGAACAAGAAGTTCGGCATCGGTACTCGTACCAGCCACGGTTGCTTCCGCATGTACAACTGGGACGTGACCCAGTTGTTCTCGATGATCCCGGTGGGTACCAAGGTGCGCATCATCAACGAGCCGTACAAGTTCGGTCGCAGCGAAGGCAAGATCTACCTCGAAGCCCATGCGCCGATCGATGACAACGGTGATCCTTCGGTCGTCGACAAGCATACCGCCGTGATCAACGCGCTGCTCAAGCGCGAAGACATCGCCAGCCAGATGCAGATGGACTGGAACGTGGTGCGTGAAGTGGTTGCCGCCGAAGATGGCCTGCCGGTTGCCATTGCCCAGCCGCAGCAAGTGCAGCAGGGCGGTTCGGTTGCCGCCACTGTCGACCAGGATGCGATGCCGCTGCAGTAACTTTCTACTCCAGCGAAAGAGCCCGCCGCGAGCGGGCTTTTTCTTGCCAGCTACTTTCCTGCGGGCATAAAAAAACCGACCCCGAAGGGTCGGTTTTTTCGAACAGATCCGAAGATCTATTACTTGCGGCTGGCTTTGTCCAGCATACGCAGTGCGCGCTCGTTAGCCTCGTCAGCGGTCTGCTGGGCTTTCTGAGCGGCGGCCAGAGCTTCGTCAGCCTTGCGATAGGCTTCATCGGCACGGGCTTGAGCGCGAGCAGCGGCGTCTTCAGTAGCGGTCAGACGTGCTTCGGTTTCTTTCGAGTGGCTGCTGCAACCGGTGGCCAGAACAGCAGCCAGAGCCAGAGCAGAGAATTTCAGAACGTTGTTCATCGTGTTCCCCTTAAGGTGGACATTTCCATTAAAAGCAATCTCCCATGACTGGGAAATTAGCCGGACTACATAGTACCCATTACTTGTAGTAAGTAAACTGACCAAGCGCAAGTACGGCACTTTTTTTTCATGTTAGGTCGCTCTTCGCAGTTGTGCGAGGCCGATTTGGGCAAAAACTGTCCAATCTGGCAAAGGAGTGTTTCCAAAGTGCGTCAGGCAAGCTCCGAGGCCGCTTTCCGGCCTGCGGAACCAAGCCGTCAGATGACTGTCGCCTATGGTCGAACAACTGTTTAATCGCCGTTGTGCATTTGTCCAGCGGACAACTTGCAACTAGGTCGCAACAGGTGAAGAAAGTGTGAAGGGGAAAACGAAAAAGCCCGGCTAATTGCTTAGCCGGGCTTTTCATGAATCTGGCGGTGAGGGAGGGATTCGAACCCTCGATACGATTTCTCGTATACACACTTTCCAGGCGTGCTCCTTCAACCGCTCGGACACCTCACCAGATTTCTCGACAGCGCTGTGTCTGTCGAGGCGCGCACTTTACTCAAAGGTTTCCTCCTTGGCAAATGTTTTTTGAAAGTTTTTCCCAACGGATTCATCGGCTTAAGGAGCACGGCCTGGATCGCGGGTACACTGGCGCCATCTGATCCTCCGGAGAGCGCATGGCCAACTGGGACGTTTTCTGCAGCGTAGTCGACAACTATGGCGATATCGGTGTCACCTGGAGACTGGCTCGCCAACTGGCCGGCGAACATGGCCAGCGGGTTCGGCTATGGGTCGACGATCTGGCGGCCTTTGTGCGTATCTGCCCGGCCGCCGATGGCGCGGCCGAATCGCAACACCAATCCGGCGTGGAGGTACGCCTGTGGCCGAAGCCCTGGCAGGATACTCAAGCGGCGGACGTGGTGATCGAGGCCTTTGCCTGCGAAATGCCGCCTGCCTATATAGAAGCGATGAAGCAACGCCGGCAGCCGCCTCTGTGGCTGAACCTGGAATACCTCAGCGCCGAGCCGTGGGTGGAGTCCTGCCATGGCTTGCCATCGATGCAGGCCAACGGTTTGCAGAAGTACTTCTACTTCCCCGGTTTCACTCCGGCCACCGGCGGGCTGTTGCGCGAGAGCGACCTGATTGCACGGCGTGACGCTTTCCAGGCCGACCCGGCGGCCAGCCTTCGGTTCCTGGAAAGTCTGGGCGTGCACCCGCGTGCCCATGAGCGGCGCATTTCCCTGTTCGCCTATGAAAATGCCGCGCTGGGCAGTTGGCTCGACGCATTGGCCGCCAGCTCCGACAGCATTTTGTTGCTGGTACCGGAGGGCAGGGTGCTGGCCGATGTCGAGCGCTGGGCGCAGAGAACGTTAAAAGCAGGGGGGCAGTTCCAGCGCGGTGCGCTGCGCCTGCAAGTACTGCCCTTCGTGCGCCAGGAGGACTACGACCCGCTCTTGTGGAGTTGCGATGTCAACGCGGTTCGTGGTGAGGATTCCTTCGTGCGGGCGCAGTGGGCGGGGCGGCCATTCGTCTGGCACATCTACCAGCAGGATGACGATGTTCACCTGGAGAAGCTGCAGGCCTTCATGGCCCTGTTCAGTGACGGAATGGACGAGCCGCTGCGGACCGAGCTGATGGCGTTCTGGATGGCCTGGAATGGCCAGGGTGATGCCGGGGAAGCCTGGCGAAAGCTGGAAAGACGGTTGCCGGAGTGGTCCGCGTGGATTGGCAATTGGCAACGGCGCCTGGGCGAACAAACCGATCTTGCTGCGGGGCTGGTGCGTTTTTATACAAATTGGCTATGATATGGCCCCTGATTTTTGTCTCCAATCCAATCGGATAATCGTATGAAAACCGCACAAGAGTTCCGCGCTGGCCAGGTTGCCAACATCAATGGCGCCCCCTGGGTCATCCAGAAGGCCGAGTTCAACAAGTCCGGCCGTAACTCCGCGGTCGTCAAGATGAAGCTGAAGAACCTGCTGACCGGTGCCGGCACCGAGACCGTGTTCAAGGCCGACGACAAGCTGGAGCCGATCATCCTCGATCGCAAGGAAGTAACCTACTCCTACTTCGCGGACCCGCTGTATGTCTTCATGGACACCGAGTTCAACCAGTACGAGATCGAGAAAGACGATCTGGAAGGCGTGCTGACCTTCATCGAAGACGGCATGACCGACGTCTGCGAAGCGGTCTTCTATAACGAGAAAGTCATCTCCGTTGAACTGCCGACCACCATCGTTCGCGAAATCGTCTATACCGAGCCGGCCGTCCGTGGCGACACCTCCGGTAAAGTGATGAAGACCGCTCGCCTGAAGAACGGTGCTGAAGTCCAGGTATCCGCCTTCTGCGAAATCGGCGACTCGATCGAAATCGATACCCGCACTGGCGAGTACAAGTCCCGCGTCAAGGCCTGAGCCTGATTCGAGACACAAAAAAGCCCGGCTGATGCCGGGCTTTTTCGTTTCTAGCGTTCTGGATTGTCGGCGCTGGAGTCAGACGCTGACGTTCAGGCGCACGTCGATATTGCCGCGGGTGGCGTTGGAGTAGGGGCAGACCTGGTGAGCCTTGGCGACCAGGTCTTCCGCCTCGGCCTGGTCCAGTCCCGGCAGATTGATGTTCAGCTCGACTTCCAGGCCGAAACCGCCGGGGATCTGGCCGATGCCGACCTTGCCGGTGATCGAGGCGTCCGCCGGGATCTGCTTCTTGCTCTGGCTGGCGACGAACTTGATGGCGCCGATGAAGCAAGCCGAGTAGCCAGCGGCGAACAGTTGCTCCGGGTTGGTGGCTTCGCCACCGGCGCCGCCCAGTTCACGCGGGGTGGACAGTTTTACGTCGAGGATGCCGTCCGAGGAAACGGCACGGCCGTCGCGGCCTCCGGTGGCGGTAGCGGTGGCGGTGTAGAGGGCTTTGATGGTTTGCATGGTGGTCTCCGATTCGCTGTCAGGTAAGTCTGGTTGAGAATGTCTTGCTGCTTAATATCTTGTGCGCTAAGCAGTTCGTGAGGAGAAAGTTAGTTCTATTTAATTTAGTGCGCAAGATAATTTTTGGAAGATTTCTGACTAAGGAACCTGCAGCTTGGGCATAAGCCCCGATTTACGGGGCTTGCAAATGTCCGCGCAGGTCCACGAGCTCCTCCTGGAGTCGCTTCAGACTGTCCAACGTTAGACCGCTGCTGGCCAGGATGCAGGCCGGAATGCGCTCCGCCTGTCGGCGCAGTTCCCGGCCCTTGTCGGTCAGGCGCAACTGCACGACGCGCTCGTCTGCCTGGCTGCGGGTGCGGGTGATCAGGCCTTCGGTTTCGAGCCGCTTGAGCAGCGGCGTGAGCGAGCCGGGGTCGGTGAGCATGCGTGAGCTGATCTCGCCCACGGTGATGCCGTCTTCTTCCCAGAGCACCAGCATGGCGATGTACTGCGGGTAGGTGAGCCCCAGTTCCTGCAGCAATGGCTTGTACACCTTGGTCATCTGCAGGGAGGTGGAGTAGAGGGCGAAGCACAGCTGGTTATCCAGCTTGAGGGCTTCGCAGGTCGGGTCTGGCTTGGTCATGGCGTGCTCCGGGCTGGGCGCTCGAGGCGAAGAGGTAATTGCGCATTAATTTAGCGCGATGGTTAATTCTTGAACAGCGCTTCCTCCAGTGCCGTGTCCCAGGGGGGAGGGAAACCAAAGCGCTTCAGCAGGAAGGCCAGCAGGCGTTCGCTGCGCGGGTGGGTACCGCGTTGCAGGCGCAGCGCGTGGATGACGCCGGGCTCTGGTTCGGGGAGGCCGTTCTCGCAGAACAGAGGCAGCAACTGGCCGCTGATCAGGTACTCGCTGCACAGCCATGTCGGCAGGTGCGCCAGGCCGATGCCCTGCAGCGCGCCTTCCACCAGTGTTTCCGCGTTATTGGCGGTCATGCGCAAGCGGCGCGGCCGGAGCTGCTGCAGCCTCCCATCGATGAGGAAACGCCACGCCAGTGCCGGCGCCAGGCCTTCCCAGTCCAGGCCGATGTGCTCCGGCAATTCCAGGGGGGAGGCAGGCTTGCCGTGGTGCTTCAGGTAGGCGGGGCTGGCGCAGACGACCCGCCGCATGGACGCCAGGCGTGTGGCGACCAGGCGGCTTTCAGGCAGGGTGCCGATGCGCAGGACCAGGTCGACCTGGCCGAGGTTCTCCCCGCGGGTGTCGGTGAAGCTGTCGATCAGCCGCAGTTGCACGTCCAGGCCGGGGTTGGCGGCGAGAAAGTCGACCAGCGCCGGTGCGAGGTGGCGACGACCGAAAGGCACCGGGGCGTCGATGCGGATCAGGCCTTCCGGCGCGGTGCTCAGGGACACGGCCTCCGCTCGCGCCTGACGCAGTTCGCTGACGATCCGCCGTGCCCGTTCGGCGAAGGCCAGCCCAGCCGGCGTGGCGCGCACCTTGTGGGTGCTGCGCACGAGCAGGGTCGATCCCAGCCCCTGCTCCAGGGAGTCCATGCGTCGTGCCACGGCGGAAGGAGTGAGCTGGCGCAGGCGGGCGGCAGCGGAAAAGCTGCCGTTGTCGAGCACGTCCAGGTAAAGATCGAGCTGGTCCTCGAGGTTGGAGGGCGTCATGGCATTCATTGGCTATGCGAGAAAGGCAAAGCCATTGTGCAGCGCTTTGCGTTTCCCATCCAGCCAGGCTTTTCTAGCATGGACGCACTGTTGTGGAGGTGCGTGATGTGGGATCTGGTCGTGGACTTTCTGCTCGGCGTCGTGCTGGGCAGCCTGGGTGGGCTGTTCGGTATCGGCGGCGGGCTGCTGGCGATTCCGGCGCTGGGCGTGCTGTTCGGGCTGGATCAGCAGCTGGCGCAGGGTACCGCGCTGGTGATGGTGGTGCCGAACGTGCTGCTGGCAATCTGGCGCTATCACCAGCGCAATCGCATCGATTTCGCCCAGGCCGGGGTGCTGGCGCTGACCGGCCTGGTCTGTGCGTTCTTCGCTTCCAGCATTGCCGTCAACCTGGATGCCCGTAGCATGCGCACGGCCTTCGTGGTTTTCCTGGTGCTGTTGGCGCTGTACCTGCTGGTGCGCCTGTTCCAGCCCGTGCCGCAGGGTGGCAGCACGCCGCGCTACGGCCTGCCTTGGATGGGCGTTCTGGGGTTGGGGGCTGGTTCGCTGGGCGGCCTGTTTGGTGTGGGCGGTGGCGTTCTGGCGACGCCGGTGCTGACCTCGGTGTTCGGCCTGACCCAAGTGATCGCCCAAGGCCTCGCGCTGGCCCTGGCGGCGCCCAGCACGGGCGTGGCGCTGGCAACCTACGCGGTGCACGGCCACGTGGACTGGCGCATGGGCAGCGCGCTGGCGCTGGGCGGCCTGGTGAGCATTTCCTGGGGCGTGCGGCTGGCCCACGCGCTGCCAGAACGTCAGCTGCGCATGGCCTTCAGTGCCTTCCTGATCGTCTGTGCGGTGCTGCTGGCGGTGCGCTGAGTCCCTGCGCGTTGATCGTCAGGACTTGAAGCCCTCGACTATGTACTCGGCGAGCTTGTCGGTCACCGGCGTCATCTTCTGCCCACGCAGCAGCACGATGCTGGCGTTGGGCAGCACCGGCAGCCCTTCGTCTTCGCCGATGATGCGCAGGTTGCCGGTCAGCAGGCTGCGCAGCTGCGCGGTCACCGCCAGTCCGGCATTGGCCACGGCGAACAGGGCCGACAGGCTCGGGCTGCTGTAGGCGATGCGATAGTCCACTTCCATCGCCTCCAGGGCGTTGCAGGCCCAGGCGCGGCAGAAGCAGGCGGTGTTGAACATCGCCAGCGGCAGCGGGCGCTGGTCCTGCGGGCAGAAGCTCTCCGCGGCCATCCAGACGAAGTCTTCCTGGCGCAGCAGCTGGCCGATCTCGGTGCCCGGCTCGCGGGTGACGATGGACAGGTCGAGGTCGTTGCGCATCAGCAGTTGCGCCGAGGAGTCGCAATGCACCTCGACCTGCACCAGTGGGTAGGCCTCGGCGAAGCGCGAGAGGATGCTGGGCAGGAAGCGCATCACATAATCGTCCGGCGTGCCGATCTTCACCGAGCCGACCATGTGCGGCTGGCGGAAGGTGTTGAACACCTCGCCCTGCAACCGCAGGATGCGCCGCGCGTAACCCAGCAGGATCTGGCCTTCCGGCGTCAGGCGCACCTGGCGGCCGTCGCGCTCGAACAGGCTGCGTTCCAGCACGTCTTCTTCCAGCCTTTTCATCTGCATGCTCACCGCCGACTGGGTGCGGTTGACCATCTCGGCGGCGCGGGTGAAGCCGCCGTGGTCGGCGATGGCGACGAAGGTGCGCAGCAGTTCGCTGTCGATGCTGGGGAAACTGCTCATTCATCAATCTCCGAGATGGTTCGCATAAGAATGATTCGTTGGATTGATCTTAGCGCGAGCAGGAAACTGCATCCAACCCCACAGGGAGGAAGCAAGATGAAAGGTCAAATCGGTTTCGTAGCAGCGTCCTACCATGTTCACAAAATCGCGGCCGCACCGCTGTGGAAGCGTGCCGTGCAACGTGTCCTGCATTGGCACGAACTGGCCCGCCAGCGCCGTGAGCTGGCGTCCATGAGCGATGAAGCGCTCAAGGACATTGGCCTGAGTCGCGCCGATATCCAGCAGGAAGTCGAGCGCCCGTTCTGGGCCGACTATGTTCGTCGTTGAGCCTGCCGGGCGACACGGCCCTCACCGTGTCGCCCGCTCTTGCAAGTCTGATCAGCGTCATGACAAGGAAGCCTATGTCCACGCCTTACCACCTCGCCCAGGTCAACATCGCCAAGGCCCGCGCACCACTGGATCAACCCGTGATGAAGGGCTTCGTTGACCAGCTCGATCACATCAACGCCCTCGCCGAGCGCAGCCCTGGTTTCGTCTGGCGCCTGCAGACGGAGGAGGGCGATGCCACGTCCGTCCGCGTCTTCGACGACCCACTGATCATCGTCAACCTGTCCGTCTGGGAGTCCGTCGAGGCGTTGAAGGAGTACGTCTACAGCGGAGAGCACCTGCAGGTACTGCGCAGCAAGCGCGACTGGATGGAGCGTCTTGGCGCGCCAAGCCTCGCTCTGTGGTGGCTGCCCGCAGGCAACCTTCCGGATGTGCAGATGGCCCGCGAGCGCCTGGAGCGCCTACAGCTGGAAGGCCCGTCGCCGGAAGTCTTCACTTTCGCGCGGCCATTCCCGGCGCCCGGATCGCTGGCTGAGTCGGCCTGATGCAGCCAGCTCCGGCAATAGGCATTAGGCTCTATGGCTTGCCCCATCCTGGAGTCCACGATGCCGACCGTAGAATCCCTGTCCCTCAAGCAAGCCCGCCGCCTGGCCCTGGCCGCCCAGGGCTTTGCCCTGCGCAGGCCCGGTGGCGAGGTGCAGCGTCGCCATGTGCGCAGCCTGCTGGAGCGCCTGGGTGTGCTACAGATCGATTCGGTGAACGCGCTGGTGCGCTCGCATTACCTGCCGTTGTTCTCGCGCCTGGGCAACTACTCGCCGACGCTGCTGGAAGAGGCGGCCTGGAGTGGCGGGCGGCATCGTCGGTTGTTCGAATACTGGGGGCATGAAGCCTCGTTGCTGCCGCTCGAACTGTATCCGCTGATGCGCTGGCGCATGCGTCGCGCAGCCGAAGGGCGCGGTATCTATCAGCAATTGGCGCGCTTCGGGCGTGAGCGACAGGCGGTGATCCAGCGGGTGCTCGATGCCGTTCGCGAGCAGGGCGCGCTGGGCGCCGGCAGCCTGACTACCCGCGTGGAACGTGCCGGCCCCTGGTGGGACTGGAGCGAGGAGAAACATGCGCTGGAATGGCTGTTCGCCGCAGGCGAGGTGACGGTCGCCGGGCGGCGCGGCTTCGAGCGTCTGTACGACTTGCCGGAGCGCGTACTGCCGTCCGATCTGCTCCGGCAGCCCGAGCTGGACGAGGCCGAGGCGCAGCGCCAATTGCTGCTGCATTCCGCCCAGGCTCTGGGCGTGGCCACCGAGAAGGACTTGCGCGACTACTTCCGCCTGGACCCCGCCGACAGCAAGGCGCGGCTGGCGGAGTTGGTGGAGGCGGGCGATCTGCTGGTCGTACAGGTTCAGGGCTGGCAGGCGCCGGCCTATTGCCTGGCGGAACCGGTCATTCCGCGCAAGGTGCGCGCCAGCGCCTTGCTTTCGCCCTTCGACTCGCTGGTCTGGGAGCGCGCCCGCACCGAGCGGCTGTTCGATTTCCGTTATCGCCTGGAGATCTACACGCCGCAGCACAAACGCGTTTACGGCTACTACGTCCTGCCTTTCCTGTTCAACGAGCACCTGGCCGCGCGGGTCGATCTGCGCTCCGATCGCGCCGCGGGAAAGCTGGTGGTGCATGCCGTCCACGAAGAGGAAAAGGGATTGGGTGAAGAGGGCCACGCCGCGTTGGCGCAGCAATTGAACGAGATGGCGCGCTGGCTCGGGCTGGAACGGGTGGCGGTGAACTGCCGGCGGCCCTCAGGCGAGCGCCTGCAGGGGCTGCTGACGCAGGCCTGAAACGAAACGGGCCTCCGCAGAGGCCCGTCCGTGATCACTTGCCGCTGGCGATGCGTTTGCGGATGTGGTCCGCACGCTGCTGCGAGCCGGGGTGGGAGTCGAACATGCTGCTTTCCTGGCCGCCGCTGAGCCTGGCCAGCTTGTCGAAGGCGCTGGCCAGGCCGTTGAGGTCGATGCCGCGCTTCTTCAGCAGGTCGAAGGAGTAATCGTCGGCCGCCGACTCCTGGGACTGGGAGAACTGCGCGTTGACCAGCGCTTCACCGATTTCTCCCAACTGCGATTGCGACAGGGCGGCGACGGTGGCATTCCCCGAGGCTGCGACGGCACCGCGGGCGGCGGCGGTTGCGTAGGCAGTCTGGGTGGCCTTCTTCACGTGGCCGAGGGCGACGTGGCCGATCTCGTGGCCGAGCACGCCTTCCACTTCGTTGTCGTTCATCAGGTCCATCAGGCCGGAGTAGACGCGTACGCAGCCATTGGCCATGGCGAAGGCGTTGACGTCTTCGGTGAGGTAGACCTTGTAGTTGATCGAGGTACCGGTCAGCGGGTTGCCCAGGGCGGCGGCTATCTTGTCCAGGCGCTGCGCGTAGGGGCTGGAGGCTGGGGCGATCTGGGCTTCGGCATCCTGCTTGGCACAGGCTTCGTCGGCGACCTGCTTGATCTCAGCATCGCTGAGGGTGGCGGCCTTCATGGCCATCATGCCCGACTGCACGAGGCTGTCGGTGTTCATGTTCTGGCAGCCGGAGAGTGCGGCGCTGGCGCCGATCAGCAGGGCGAGGAGGGAGCGGTGCAGTTGCATCGGGAATCTTCCTTGGTTGACGGTTTCCATGGCGCGGCGGCTGCCGCGCGGGGCGCCACTCTAGGTAGACGCCTGGTACCCGTCAATTGCGGGAAGAGCTCTCAGGTGTTTGCTGAGACGCATGTCCGGTTCAGCGACGGACCTGCTTCAGGGTTTCGGCGATGAGGAAGGCCAGCTCCAGCGACTGGTCCGCGTTCAGGCGCGGGTCGCAGTGGGTGTGGTAGCGATCGCTCAGGCCGGCCTCGGTGATCGGCCGCGCACCACCGATGCACTCGGTGACGTTCTGCCCGGTCATCTCGATATGGATGCCGCCGGCGTAGCTGCCCTCGGCCCGGTGTACTTCGAAGAATTGCCGGACCTCGGCGAGGATGCGCGCAAAGTCGCGGGTCTTGTAGCCGCTGGAGGCCTTGATGGTGTTGCCGTGCATGGGGTCGGAGCTCCACAGCACCTGCTTGCCCTCGCGCTGCACGGTCTGGATCAGGCGCGGCAGGCCGTCGCCGACCTTGTCGGCACCCATGCGCACGATGAGGTTGAGGCGGCCGGGCTCGTTGTCCGGGTTGAGGATGTCGATCAGGCGGATCAGCTCCTCGCTATCCATGCTCGGGCCGACCTTCACGCCGATGGGGTTGCCGACGCCGCGGAGCATTTCGACATGGGCGCCGTCGAGCTGGCGGGTGCGGTCGCCGATCCACAGCATGTGCGCGGAGCAGTCGTACCAGCCGCCGGTGAGGCTGTCGCGGCGGATGAAGGCTTCCTCGTAGTTCAGCAGCAGTGCTTCATGGGCGGTGAAGAAGCTGGTCTCGCGCAGTTGCGGCGCGGTATCCAGGCCGCAGGCGCGCATGAAGGCAAGGGTTTCGTCGATGCGGTCGGCCAGTTGCTGGTAGCGCTCGGACAGCGCCGAGTTGGCGATGAAATCGAGGTTCCACTGGTGCACCTGGTGCAGGTCGGCAAAGCCACCATTGGCGAAGGCGCGCAGCAGGTTCAGCGAGGCCGTGGACTGATGGTAGGCCTGCAGCAGCCGGTCCGGGTCCGGCACGCGGCTTTTCTCATCGAAGCCGATGCCGTTGACGATATCGCCGCGGTAAGCCGGCAAGGTCACGCCGCCGATGGTTTCATCGCCGGAGGAGCGCGGTTTGGCGAACTGGCCGGCCATGCGGCCGACCTTCACCACCGGGCAGCCGGCAGCGAAAGTCATCACCACCGCCATCTGCAGCAGCACCTTGAAGGTGTCGCGGATCTTCGCCGCGGAGAACTCGGCGAAGCTCTCGGCACAGTCGCCGCCCTGCAGCAGGAAGGCGCGACCAGCAGTGACCTCGGCGAACTGTCGGCGCAGCTCGCGGGCCTCGCCGGCGAACACCAGCGGCGGGAAGCTGGCGAGGGTGCGCTCGACCTCGCTCACGCGGTTCGCGTCGGGGTAGGCGGGCTGTTGCTGGATCGGTTTGCTTCTCCAGCTATCGGGGCTCCAGGGCAGGCTCATTGGCGGGTCTTCGCGGCTATGGACGGTATCCGCCCATGGTATCAGCTCGGCATATGGCTCGCGCGAGGTCGCCGTGGCGGTTTGCGCTGGAAAAGAAGGGACATCCTTGTCCTGGGGAACACTGGTGGGCGATCAGCCGCCCGCGCAGCGCACAGGTGTGCGCTGACGCAGGAATACCGACGAAAGACAGTGACGGTTGGCGGATTCGCGAAGGGCGCTACGCTGGCGCATGCTCGGTTGTGCCTCTTGGGCTGTTATTCTTGCGGCTTTGCCGACCTGGCGGTCGCGGGTGGCCGTCTTGATTCGAAGGATTATTGCGTGCGCGAGCCCCTGTATTTCAATGGCAATCCGTGCCGTTCGCCGTATCCGGCGAGCCGCATTGCCATGGCAGTTTCCTCCCGGAGCCGGTGATGAGCGAGGAACAGTTGAGCGAAGAGTTGCTGATCGTCGAGGAGCGCGATGACTTCGGCGTGATCCGTGTTGTGGAGAGCGGTGCCTTCCGCTACCTGGAGTTCGGCGACGAGGTCGAGCAGAGCTGCGTGCTGACGGGTGATCCGAGCTGGCTGGAGTACGACTACTCGCGCGCCATGCTGGTCGGTGCGCTGTGCCATCCGCGCCCGCGCCGCGCGCTGTTCCTCGGTTTTGGTGCCGGCAGCCTGACCCAGGCCTGCCTGAAGTACCTGCCGCTGGACGAAGTGGAAGCCATCGAGCTGCGTCCCTCCATTCCGCGCCTGGCCCGCGAGCACCTCGGCCTGGCGGACGATGAGCGCCTGAACCTGCGCATCGGCGATGCCGTGCAGGAGCTGGCCGGGTGCGAGCCGGCCGACCTGATCTTCCTCGATCTCTATACCGATACCGGACCTGCGCCGGCGCACATCGGCTGGGACTTTCTCGGCGCCTGTCGCGAACGCCTGCGGCCGGGGGGCTGGCTGGTGATCAACCAGTGGAGCACCGACGACGGCCGACCCCTGGGTGCCGCGCTGCTGCGCGGTCGCTTCAATCGGCATTACTGGGAATGCCCGGTGCCCGAAGGCAACGTGATCGTCTTCGTCCCCGCCGAACTGGATCAGGAGCTGAACCTGCGCGGCCTGAAGAAGCGTGTCGGCCAGCTTGAACCGAAGCTGGGCTATTCGCTGCGCCCCTACATCGAGTCACTGCGCCCGGCGCAGTGACTCTCTGCATGGATAGCCATCAGGGAATCTGATAGCTGAAGGCGAAGTTCAGCCGCGGGCTGCGCTCGTTGTTGTCCAGGGCCCGATCGCCGAAGGGCTTGGCCACTTCCATCGACACCAGGTAGTGCTTGCGGTCGGAGAAGCGCACGCCCAGCGCCGCGGAGCCGAGCTTGCCTTCGTTCAGACCGTCCTGGTTATAGCGGGTGCGCGCAGTGTCGACGACGAAGTAGGGCTGGATCTGGTTGAGCACCACACTCTGCCGCAGGAAGGAATAGTTCACCTCATAGGCGGCGCCCCAGCCCTTGTCGCCGGTGGCCTGATCGTCGGGGTAGCCGCGGCCGAAGTTTCCGCCGCCGTAGGTGACCTGCTCGGAATCCGGCAGCACGTCGTCGCTCCATTGGAAGGCGGCGGTCACCACGCCCTGCCAGTTGGAGCCGAACTGGTCCTGCTGGGCGCCGTAGCCGAGCAGGCGGGTGAAATTCTTCTTGATCGGATCCGGCGTCTCCGCGCCCATGCCGTTGAGGCCCTGGTAAACCGCCACGCTGCCGGCCCGCACGCGCTTCTCGGCGAATTGCTGGACCACGGTTTCGATCCCCACCACGCGAAGCTTGCTCTTCTGCTCGATACGGAAGGGGATGGCCGGGTAGACCAGGTCGTAACGGCTGGTGTCGTTCACCGTATAGCCGCTCAGGTTGAGGTCCCAGGTCAGGTCGCGGCGCAGCACCAGCGGAATCCCCAGTCCGGCGCTGACCCGCTCGTTCTGCCGCTTGCGCTCGAACTCCAGGCCGCTGGCCAGGCGCAGGTTCTCGCCGGGGCGGGAGTTGTACTTGCTGTAGCCGGCGAGCAGTTGCAGGCCGTTGTCACCCAGGAGCTGGCTGTAGTTCCAGGCGCGGTAGTACTCGTGGTCGTCGCCCGGCGGGTAGAGGTAGCTGAACTGCAGTTGCTCGCCCCAGCCGAGCATCGACATCACCTCGGCGTTGAACAGGCCGCGCTGCTCGCCACGGCGCGAGTCTAGGTTCATGCCGGTGTCGAAGCGCTTCTGCTTGCCCGCCAGCTCCAACACGGCGCCACCGTCGCTGGTGGTGGGCGGGTTGAGCGCCATGGCCATCTGCATGCCGGGCACCCGGCTCATCAGCACGCTGAAGCGTTCGAAGCTTTCGCGGGTCAGGGGTTTTTCCGCTTTCAGCTTCTCGATCCAGCGGTCCACGCGCATCTGGTGCACGCCCAGGTCGCCCGCAGCGCGAACCTGGCTGATGTGGCCCTCGACCAGTACGATCCGCGCGACGCCGCTGGCAAAGTCCTGGTTGGGCACGTAGGCGAACGAGATGAAGTAGCCGTCATCCTGGTAGCGCTGGGTGATGGCCTTGGCCGCCGCCACCAGCTCGCTGACCTGGATGGTGCGCTTGGTCAGTGGTTCCAGCAGCGGCTTCCAGGTCTCGACGGGGTAGTGCTTGCCGCCGGCCAGTTCGATGCGCTTGATGCGGATGCGCTGCTGGAGCACCTGTCCGGGCTGGGTTGCCGACGGTTCCGGAGCTGTGACCTTGGGGGCCTTGGGGCGAATATCGCCGCCGGGGAGGTTGGGGCGGGGAAGGGTCTGTTCGATATCTGAGCCGGGAAGCTGTATCGGGCGCTCGGCCCAGGCGAAGGGTGCAGCCAACAACAGGGGAAGGACAGCGAGTCTGCGCATCTGGCTCCTCCATGAGACCGATCTTCTTATTAAAAGACCAGGAGCCGTGGGCGGCTCCTGGTTACTACAGTATGGGCGTAAATCGGATTATTGCTTGGGCGTACCGATCGCCAACCCACCGCCCAGTCCGCCGGTCACACCACCCAGCGCGCCACCCACGGCGCCCAGCGTATTGCCCAGCAAGCCTCCCTGGCCGCTGGTGCCGCCAGTCGTACCGGCGCCAGCGCCGACTGCCACGCCTGAACCCTGGGCATTGCTGCCGATGCCCACGCCAGCGCCGGCGACCAGGCCGCCACCACCGGTGAGGCCGCTGGTCAGGCCACCGACGGTTCCGGCCACGCCATTGACCAGGCCCCCGACCGGATTGCTGCCGCCAGAGGCGCCACCGAGGGAGCCGGTGATGCCGCCGACCGCGCCAGTCACACCGCCGACCAGGCCACCCACCGGATTACTGCCGCCGGTAGCGCCGCCGAGGGAGCCGGTGATGCCGCCGACTGCACCGGTCACACCGCTGACCAGGCCGCCCACCGGATTGCTGCCACCGGTAGCTCCACCCAGGGAGCCGGTGACACCCCCGAGCAGACCACCGCCCGGGTTGCTACCGTTGACCAGGCCGCCGGCGGCACTGACTGCCTGACCCGCATTGCTGACGATTCCGCCGACCGGTGCCAGCGCCGGATTCTGGCTGGCGACCTGGTTGCCTGTCTGGGTCACAACACCGCCGACGGTGGTCAACAGGTTGTTCACCGGCGTTCCCAGTCCGGTGGCGGCGCCGACGCCGCGGGTAGTTCCTTCGACTTTGCCGACCAGGCCGGCGGTGGTACCGCTGAGCTGGGTGGTCAACTGGCTCAGCGGGCCGGTGGTGACCGCGCCGCTGAGCGAGTCGCCGAGCATGGTGATCTTGCCGCCGACACCATCCACCAGGCCGCCCACCTGGCCGGTCAGGCCGTTGAGCGGGGTGTTTGCCAGCACCGGTGCATCACCGATGGCCGCCACGGTGTCACCCAGGCTGCTCACGGCGCCGCCGGTATGGCTCACCAGGCCGGTTACGCCAGCCACGGTAGTGCCTACTGCGTTGGGGTTGTTGCCCAATTGGCCGAGGCCGTTGGTCACGCCGGTGCCGACACTGTCCACGCCTGCGCCGACTTGCTGGACCAGGCTGCCGGCATTCTGCGTGACGCCATTGCCCAGCACCGGCAGGTCAACCGTTTTCACCACGCCGCCCACGGTGCTGACGGTGTCGCCGACATTGGAGACCGCCTGGCCAGTGTTAGTCAGGATATTGCCGGTGGTGCTGGCCGGCGGTGTGGTGGTGCCGCCGCCATCGGTCCCGCCGCCATCCGTGCCGCCACCGCCAGTTCCTCCGGTCCCACCGGTACCGCCAGTTCCTCCGGTGCCGTCGGTGCCACCAGTGCCACCAGTGCCGTCGGTACCGCCTGTGCCGCCAGAGCCACCGGAGCCATCGCCGCCGGAACCGCTGTCGGCGGGTTGTTCGGAACTGCTGCCGGAAGAGTGGTGGCTGCTGCCGCCCTTGCTGCTGCAACCTTGCAGGGAGAGGGCAACGACGAGAAGGGAAAGCGCGAAAACACGGATCGGGCCTGACATGAGAAGTTCCTCCATGAGAACGTCAGTCAGCGGGCTTCCCGGTCGGTATCCGGCGCGTCGCTGAGCTGCTCTGGAGTCAGTTCTAGAGGTTTGTTTTCAGGCGCGAAATTGGAACTTGTATATAGTCGTTTTGTGAATTTTAACTATCTGATTTTAAAGTGAAAACTAAAGGATTATGACCGCCCGTCAGGGGTTTTTAATACCTTGGATATAGCGCTTTTCGCACGATGGTTCCGTTTTGCTTTTTCCGCGAGCGTTCATTTGCCCAGAAATCGACCGTCGCGGCGCTCCAGCATGGCATTCAAACCCTCTTTCGCGTCCTCGGTGGAGAGCAGTTCGCTGGCCATGGCCGGCAGCAGTCTTGCAGCTGCCTCCTCGCCCTCGTCGAGGCTTCTCCGGGCCGATGCCAGGGTTGCGCGGATGCCCAGCGGTGCCTGGGCGGCAACGCGCTGGGCCAGCCAGAGGGCGCGGGGCAGCAGCTCTTCCGGCGCGGTGACCTCCTGCACGAGGCCTATGCGATAGGCCTCGTGCGCATCGAAGGGGTCGCCGGTCAGCAGCCAGCGCATCGCATTGCCCCAGCCGGCCACCTGGTGCATGCGCAAAGTGGCCCCGCCGAAGGGAAAAATGCCGCGCTGTACTTCGAGTTGGGCGAAGCGCGCGTTGCTGGCGCAGAGATTGATGTCGGCGGCGAGCATCAATTCGATGCCCAGGGTGAAGCAATAGCCCTGCGCTGCGACCAGCAAAGGCTTGGTCAGGCGCCGCCCACCGAAGGTGCCCCAGGGGTCGGCGGAGCCTTCGGGCATGCTCCAGCCGGTGCGGAAGGTCTCGCCGATGCTGGCCAGGTCCAGACCGGCGGTGAAATGGTCGCCGTGGGCGAAAACCAGTGCGCAGCGCAGCTCGTCGTCGCGCTCGTACTCGCCAAAGGCCAGCACCAGTTGGGTGAGCATTTCCAGGTCGAAGGCGTTGCGCTTCCCGACCCGGTTCAGGCCCAGCAACAGGACGTGGTCATGGCGTTCGACAGTGATGCGCGGTTCGCTGCTGGCGGTCATGGGCGGGCTCCGGTCGGGTGGCTTGCACGGTATAGCTGGCAGGGGCGGGGTTGTCTATGGGACGACCGTTCGCCGGCCCTGTTCCGAAAAGAAACACATCGGTCAGGATTTTCCGGTATGATACGCGCCGGCCAAACGCTGGCCTCGTTTCGGATCCCGCATTTTTCCGCAGCTTTCACGCTCGGGCTGTGCGTCCGCTGTGCGGACTTCCTTGACGCATTCTTCCAATCTTCATTTCGCAAATCCCCGCTTCCAGCTGCCTGGGTGACTTCATCGTCGTACAGGGCATGCGCAGCTCGGCTATTGGGTCTTTGCGGATGTACTTAGAGGCAAAACCCATGACCCAGGAAACCGCCGGCTTCGCCGCGCTCGGTCTTCACCCCAATGTTCTCGCTGCCATTGCCGCTGTCGGTTATGAAGAGCCGTCGCCGATCCAGGCCCAGTCGATCCCGGTGATCCTCGAAGGCCACGACATGATCGGCCAGGCCCAGACCGGTACCGGCAAGACTGCCGCGTTCGCGCTGCCGTTGCTTTCGCAGATCGAACCCAGCCGCCGTGTCCCGCAGGTGCTGGTGCTGGTTCCGACCCGCGAACTGGCCCTGCAGGTTGCCACCGCTTTCGAGACCTACTCCAAGCAGATGCCGGGCGTCGGCGTCATTGCCGTCTACGGTGGTGCCCCCATGGGCCCGCAGCTCAAGGCTCTGCGCCAGGGCGCCCAGGTCGTGGTCGCCACCCCGGGCCGCCTGTGCGACCACCTGCGCCGCGACGAAAATCTGCTGTCCACCGTCAAGAGCCTGGTGCTCGACGAAGCGGACGAAATGCTCAAGCTCGGCTTCATGGATGACCTCGAAGTGATCTTCGAAGCCATGCCGTCCAGCCGTCAGAGCGTGCTGTTCTCCGCGACCCTGCCGGCTTCGATCCGCAGCATCGCCGAACGCCACCTGAAAGAACCCAAGCACGTCCGCATCGCCGCCAAGACCCAGACCGTCGCCCGCATCGAGCAGGTGCACCTGATGGTCCACGCCGACCAGAAGCCGGCGTCGATCCTGCGCCTGCTGGAAGTCGAACAGTTCGACGCCCTGATCGGCTTCGTCCGCACCAAGCAGGCCACCCTGGATATCGCCGAGCTGCTCGAGCGCCAGGGCTACCGTGCCGCCGCGCTGAACGGCGATATGCCGCAGGCGCAGCGTGAGCGCGTGATCGAGTCCCTCAAGGATGGCTCGCTGGACATCGTCATCGCCACCGACGTTGCTGCTCGCGGCCTGGACGTGGCGCGCATCACCCACGTACTGAACGTGGACATGCCCTACGATCCGGAATCCTACGTGCACCGTATCGGCCGTACCGGCCGTGCCGGCCGCGAAGGCCGCGCCCTGCTGCTGGTGACCCCGCGCGAACGCCGCATGCTGCAGGTGATCGAGCGTGTGACCGGGCAGAAGGTCGGCGAAGTTCGCCTGCCGGACGCCGAGACCGTGCTGGAAGCCCGCCTGAATCGCCTGGCCACCGGCCTGCAACCGCTGCTGGCCAACGCTGTGGCCAACCGTGGCGCCGTGCGCGACGAGCTGTGCCGTCGCCTGGGTACCGACATGGACACCCTGGCCGCCGTGCTGCTGGCCAAGCTCACCGAAGGCAAGGCGCTGGACCTGGAATCGGTCCGTCGCGAACAACCGCTGACCCCGGCCGCTCCGCGCGAGCGCAGCGGTGACCGTTACGAGCGCAGCGAACGTGGCGATCGCCCCGAGCGCGGCGACCGTCCGGAGCGCAGTGGCGAGCGTCGCACCATGGCTCCGCCGTCGGAAGGCAAGGCCCGCTGCCGTACTGCCCTGGGCGCCCGTGATGGCGTGCAGGCGAAGAACCTGCTGGGCGCCATCCTCAACGAGGGTGGCCTGTCCCGCGAGGCCATCGGCCGCATCCAGATCCGCGAGACCTTCAGCCTGATCGAGCTGCCGGAAGAGAACCTCGAGCGTCTGCTGACCAAGCTCAAGGACACCCGCGTCGCCGGCAAGGCCCTGCGCCTGCGTCGTTATCGCGAAGACTGATTCGTCAGTCTCCCGCGTATGAAAAAGCCCCGCCTTGGCGGGGCTTTTTCGTTTCCGGCATCGGCCGGTGCATGCCCTTTAGGAGCGAGCTTGCTCGCGAACCGCCCAACTCCGACGCTGTAGCGAGAAGTTCACGAGCGAGCTCGCTCCTGCAAAAGAGCAGTCAGTCGAAGCGGTAGATATCCATCCCCAGCGCGCCAAGCGTGAAGCCGGCGTGCTCCACCGTCATCGCCGAACCGCCGGCGCCGCGGGCGAAGTACAGCGGCAGCAGGTGCTCGTCGCGTGGGTGGTTGCGTACCGCGTAGGGAGCCTGCCGGCGATAGTCGAACAAGGCGGCTTCGTCGTCGGCTTCCAGCCGCGCCACCATCCAGTCGCGGAACGCCTTGGCCCAGGGGGTGATCACCTCGGGGCCTGCGTGCCAGTCCAGTTCGCCCAGGTTGTGGGTGATGCTGCCTGAGCCGATCAGCAGGATGCCTTCATCGCGCAGTTTGCGCAGGGCAGCGCCGACCCGGTGCTGCATGGGGGCGCCGAGGCGGCTGGGCAGGGACAACTGCACGACGGGGATATCGGCTTCCGGGTACATCAGGCTCAGCGGCACCCAGGCGCCGTGGTCCAGCGGGCGTTCGGGGTCGAGGGTGGCAGGCAGGCCGGCCTCGGCCAGCAGCTCAGCGACCCGCTGTGCCAGCTCCGGCGAGCCGGCGGCCGGGTACTGCACGGCGTAGAGCTCGGGCGGAAAGCCGTAGAAGTCGTGCCAGGTGTCCGGCATGGGCGAAGCGGTGATGCGCAGGTCGGGCGTTTCCCAGTGGGCGGAAACCACCAGGATGGCCTTGGGACGCGGCAATTCGCGGGCCAGACGTTTCAGGGGGGCGTCGCTGGCGCCGGGGTCCAGAGCCAGCATGGGGGAGCCGTGGGAGATGAAGAGGGCAGGGAGCATGGCGAACCTCGCTACTTGAATGCCTCTATGTTCACGCGCTCAAAGATCGAAATCCAGTATAGGTTTTTGACTTTAATGATCGTAATAGTCGATGTTTAACGCGATATCTCCCGCAGCCTGCTTCGCTGCAAAAGTGCCAACTGGGTTGCAGAGTGGCGGAGCCAGCCGCCATAAGACGCTTTGAGGGGATGTCAGTCGGACTATGCGTTAGAGTTTGCGGAAATTTCCGAAACAGATGGCGAATTCAGCTATGCAGCAAGGCGAACAAGTCCTGATGCTCGAGATCGGCGACTGCCTCCGTCTGGAGGACGGCACCGAAATCTGCGTGCAGCGGGTCCGCGGTGATCAGGTGCGGCTGAAGATTCTCGAGGCCGGAGAAAGTCAGCGCGAGCGGCGCGGCGCCTGGTGGCGCTGGCTGTTGCCCCGCGCTTTGCGCAGTGTTTGAGCAGGTGATCTATGCAGCATGAGTTCTGGCAGTCGCGCTGGGCGCGCAATGAAATCGGTTTCCATCAGCAGTCGGTGAATCCCGGACTGCAGCGCAACTGGCCGGGCCTGGGGTTGCCCGAGGAGTCGCAGGTGCTGGTGCCGCTCTGCGGCAAGAGCCTGGACATGCTCTGGCTGGCCCAGTGGGGATATCACGTGCTGGGAGTCGAACTGGCCGAGCGCGCTGCCGTCGACTTCTTCACCGAGCTGGGTGTCACTCCGCAGGTCACCGAGGATGGCGCGCTGCGCCGCTACAGTTTCGAGCGCCTGGAGATTCTCCAGGGCGATTTCTTCGATGTCACCGCTGAACAGGTGGCGGGGTGCAGCACACTGTACGACCGCGCGGCGCTGATCGCCTTGCCGCCGGACCTGCGTGCTGACTATGCGGCCCATCTGCAGCGCATCCTGCCGTCTCGCTCACGCGGGCTGCTGGTGACCCTGGAATACCCTCAGGCCGAGATGGACGGCCCGCCGTTCGCCGTGCTGGCGCCGGAAGTGCACGAGCTCTTCGCCGAAGACTGGGAGGTGACGGAGGTGGAGCGCCTCGATGTGCTGGCGGAGAGCCCGAAGTTTCTCAAGCGTGGCGTCGGTCATCTGGACGAAGTGGTGTTCACGCTGCGCCGGGGCTGAATCGCAGGTATGAAAAAGGGCGACCCGAGGGTCGCCCTTTTTTGTCGCGTCGAAGCTTAGCGGCCGGCGGCGCGCAGGGCTTCGATGCGGTCTTCCAGCGGCGGGTGGCTCATGAACAGGCCGGCGAGGCCATGCTTGAGGTTGCCGTTGATACCGAAGGCCTGCAGCGAGTCGGGCATCTGCACCGGCACACCCTGTTCGGCGCGCAGACGTTGCAGGGCGGCGATCATCGCGCCGGTACTGGCGAGGCGGGCGCCGGCTTCGTCGGCGCGGTATTCGCGTTTGCGCGAGAACCACATGACGATGATGCTGGCGAGGATGCCCAGGACCAGCTCGGCGAAGATGGTCGCAACGAAGTAGCCGATGCCCGGGCCGTCTTCGTTCTTCAGGATCGCCTTGTCGACGAAGTTGCCGAAGATGCGCGCGAAGAACATCACGAAGGTGTTCACCACGCCCTGGATCAGCGCCAGGGTGACCATGTCGCCGTTGGCCACGTGGCCGATCTCGTGGGCGAGTACGGCTTTCACTTCCTCAGGCGAGAAGCGCTCCAGCAGGCCCTGGCTGACCGCGACCAGCGCGTCGTTGCGGTTCCAGCCGGTGGCAAAGGCGTTGGCCTCGTAGGCGGGGAAGATACCCACTTCCGGCATCTTGATGCCGGCTTCGCGGGACAGCTCTTCCACGGTCTGCAGCAGCCACTGTTCATGACGGGTGCGCGGCTGGCTGATGATCTCGGTGCCGGTGCTCATCTTCGCCATCCACTTGGAGATGAACAGCGAAACCAGGGAGCCGGCGAAGCCGAAGACGGCACAGAAAATCAGAAGGCTACCGTAATTCTGGCCGGTGAATCGGTCCACGCCGAGCAATTTCAGGGTGATGCTGGCGATCACCAGAACTGCCAGGTTGGTGGCCAGGAACAACAGGATGCGCATCATGGCGTAAAGCTTCTCCTCACGGTGACGGGGCGAAAGCCGCCTTGGAATGCGGCTTTCCGGATCGCCGGGCGCAACGCGCTCGGGATCGCTGAATAGTATGCGGGGTATATACGGATGGCCCCCAGGTGATTCAACTCGGGGACTATTTCAACTTGTGTCGTCTGCCTGTACTACGAGCGCCCCAGGTCGCTCTCGAAGAGTAGACGGGTCAGCCGGGCGATGCGTTCCCCGTGCCGGCTGGCCAGTGCATCGCGCAGCTGGTTGGCCAGCGTGGCCTGGTCGCGGCGCACGCTGGGCGGCAGTTCCTGGTTGTCGCGCACGGCATGGGGGACGAGGCGGGTCAGGCGCAGGAAGGCTTTTTCGCTGAGCACCGCCTGGTCCAATGCTTCGTAACGAATGGTTGCCTCGAAGCGCAGGTAGCCTTCTTCGGCCAACCACAGCAGCGCGCCCAGACAGCTCTGGTGGCGGGTGCTGGGCAGGCCGAATTCGTCGGGCTCTTCCCGGCCGATCAGGTCCTCGACGTAGAGGGCGATCTTGCGCGGGAAGGCCTGGTAGAGCGTCAGCAGGCCGCCGGCTGCGTCCTTGTAGAAGTCGTCGATCTGCAGATCCATCAGTTCACTGGCGATGATTTATTGGCGATAGCTTTTCAGGAAGTTGCCGATACGTCCGATGGCCTGTTCCAGGTCATCGAGTCGAGGCAGGGTAACGACCCTGAAGTGATCCGGCCAGGGCCAGTTGAAGGCGGTGCCCTGAACGATGAGCAACTTCTCGGAAAGCAGCAGGTCGAGGACGAACTTCTCGTCGTTGTGGATCGGGCAGACCTTCGGGTCGATGCGCGGGAAGGCGTAGAGCGCGCCCATGGGCTTCACGCAACTGACGCCGGGAATGTCGTTGAGCAGCTCCCACGCGCGGTTGCGCTGCTCCAGCAGGCGGCCGCCCGGCAGCACCAGGTCGTTGATGCTCTGGTAGCCGCCCAGCGCTGTCTGGATGGCGTGCTGGCTCGGCACGTTGGCGCACAGGCGCATGTTGGCGAGGATATCCAGGCCCTCGATATAGCTCTGTGCCTTGTGCTTGGGGCCTGAAATGGCGATCCAGCCGGAGCGGAAGCCCGCCACGCGGTAGGACTTGGACAGGCCGTTGAAGGTCAGGCAGAGCACGTCCGGCGCCAGCGACGCGGTGGAGATGTGCTGGGCCTCGTCGTAGAGGATCTTGTCGTAGATCTCGTCGGAGAAGATCACCAGGTTGTGCTGGCGCGCCAGCTCGACGATGTCCAGCAGCACTTCCTTCGAGTAGACCGCGCCGGTGGGGTTGTTCGGGTTGATCAGCACCAGCGCCTTGGTATTGCTGGTGATCTTCGCCTTCATGTCGGCGACGTCGGGGAACCAGCCGGCCTGCTCGTCGCACAGGTAATGCACCGGCTTGCCGCCGGAGAGGGCGACCGAGGCGGTCCACAGCGGATAGTCGGGCGCCGGAATCAGCACCTCGTCACCGTTGTTGAGCAGCGCCTGCAGGGCCATGACGATCAGCTCGGATACGCCGTTGCCCAGGTAGATGTCCTCGATGCCGACGCCTTCCACCTGCTTCTGCTGGTAGTACTGCATTACTGCCTTGCGCGCGCTGAACAGGCCCTTGGAGTCGCTGTAGCCCTGGGCGGTGGGCAGGTTGCGGATGACGTCCTGGAGGATTTCGTCCGGCGCCTCGAAACCGAACGGCGCCGGGTTGCCGATGTTCAGCTTGAGGATGCGATGGCCTTCCTCTTCCAGGCGTTTGGCGTGCTTGAGCACGGGCCCGCGAATGTCGTAGCAGACGTTGGCGAGCTTGTTCGATTTGGTGACCTGCATGATCTGGGATTCCGAAATAGTCCGCGGCCGGCGACTTGGCAGGCTGTAACGCGGGTGACAGACTGGCGTCAAATGATGGGTTCGGAAGTGCTTTTCCCTGGTATCGACCCTGAAAATCGACAGGAAAACAGTGGATTTCTCGAAAAAGTAGAGTTTTTAAGGCTTTTCTATCGCGAGAATGTCTCTGTGCGGCAGATTCTGAACCTGACGTTAACCACGCGCATCATACGTGCGGCCCGATTCCCGGAAAAGGAGGCATCGGGCATTTTTTCCATTAATGGAGGCAGATCGATGGAAAAGCTGGAAAAGCCCCTGGATTCCTGGCGTGACGAACTCACCGACGAGCAGTTCCATGTCTGCCGTCTGGGCGGCACCGAGCGCGCCTTCACCGGCGAATACCACGACACCAAGACACCCGGTATCTACCACTGCGTGTGCTGCGGCACCGCGCTGTTCGATTCCGACGCCAAGTACGACTCCGGCAGCGGCTGGCCGAGCTATTTCCAGCCGGTCAATGGCGAGGTGGTCAAGGAGTTGGAAGACTTCAGCCATGGCATGCACCGCATCGAAGTACGCTGCGGCAAGTGCGATTCGCACCTGGGCCACGTCTTCCCCGACGGCCCGCGGCCGACCGGGCTGCGCTACTGCATCAATTCGGCGTCGTTGAAGTTGGTGCCTAAAGAGTGACCTCAAGGCCCGCCACCGAGCGGGCCTTTTGGCTTTTTGTAGGAGCGAGCTTGCTCGCGAACGAACTTTCCGGCGGCAACCGAACTGGACGGGTTCGCGAGCAAGCTCGCTCCTGCAGGGTGATGAAGGGGCATTCAGTGGGTGATTAGTGATCAATTGAATTGCACACAATTTAATTGATCACTATTCTTCAATCTCCCACTTTTCCGGAGCCATGTCCGATGAGCGATGCACTGCTGAACATTCCCGTGACTACCATCAAGGGCGAACAGAAGACCCTCGCCGATTTCGGCGGCAAGGCGTTGCTGGTGGTGAATACCGCCAGCCAGTGCGGCTTCACTCCGCAGTACAAGGGGCTGGAGAAGCTCTGGCGGCAGTACAAGGACAGGGGCCTGGTGGTACTCGGTTTCCCCTGCAACCAGTTCGGCAAGCAGGAGCCCGGTAACGAAGGGGAAATCACCCAGTTCTGCGAGTTGAATTTCGGCGTGAGCTTCCCGCTGTTCAAGAAGATCGACGTCAACGGCGCCGAGGCCCACCCGCTTTATGTGCAACTGAAGAAGCGCGCGCCGGGCCTGCTGGGCAGCCAGGGCATCAAGTGGAACTTCACCAAGTTCCTCATCGGCCAGGATGGCAAGGTGATCAAGCGCTTTGCCCCGACCACCAAGCCCGAGCAACTGTCCGCCGAGATCGAAGCGCTGCTGTGATGAAAGATGCTGTATCCCTGCCGGCCGAACTGCAGCTGGACAACCAGCTGTGCTTCCGCCTGTACGCCGTGTCCCGCGCGGTGATCCGTGGCTACCGGCCGATGCTAGAAGCGCTCGGCCTGACCTACCCGCAGTACCTGGCCATGCTGGTGCTCTGGGAGTGGCAGGCCGAGCCGCCGGAGCAGCCTTCGGTGAAGGCCCTGGGCGAGCGGTTGATGCTGGACTCCGGCACCCTTACGCCGCTGCTCAAGCGTCTGGAGCAATTGGGCCTGGTGCAGCGCCGTCGCGCGCAGCATGACGAGCGTGAGGTGCACCTGGGCCTGACGGCGGAGGGGGCGGCATTGCGCGAGAAGGTGCTGCCGCTGCGGGAGGAACTGCTGTGTCGCAGTGGTATCGACCTGAGCGTCACCGATGGCCTGCGCGAGCAGTTGGACGGCCTGCTGCGGCAATTGACCCAGCTGGACGCCTGAGTCAGCCGCGCGACCGGGGACCGGCCCAGCGTTCGAGGATGGCGGCCAGCTCGTCGCGGTGGAAAGGCTTGGCGAGGTAATCGTCCATGCCGGCGGCGCGACAGCGTTCGCGCTCGTCCGGCAGGGCATTGGCGGTCAGGGCGATCACCGGCAGGCTCGGCCAGCGGCCGCTCTCGCGGATCTCGCGGGTGGCTTGGTAGCCGTCCATCACCGGCATGTTGCAGTCCATCAGCACCAGGTCGAATTCGGCGCTGGCGAGCTGCTGCAACGCCTCCTCGCCATTGTTGGCGATGCCCACCTGGCACCCCAGTTTCTGCAACAGCCCGCGCGCGACCAGTTGGTTGACCGGGTTGTCCTCCACCAGCAGCACGCGGGCGGAGAATTGCTCCAGTGCCGCAGTGCCCGGCGCTTTTGCCGTGGGTAGAGGCTGGTGCTCGAAAGCCTGTTTCAGTGCCTGGTAGAGCACGGCGCGCGACAGCGGGCGCGCCAGCTGCCGCAAGGGCGCCAGGCGCTGGGCCATCTCGGGCTCGAGGAAGTTGCCATAGGCCGTCACCAGCAACACCGGCTTGGTGACGTTCTGGCGCAGGCCGATCAGGCAGTCCGGGCAATCCGAGAGCAGCGCGTCCAGCTCCACTCCGGCCAGGCTGGCGTCGATGTCCAGGCGCTGGTAGTCCACGCCCCATGCCGGCAGCCAGCTCTGCAGCAGCGCGGCCAGCCCGCTGCTGGCGGCGCACTGCACGATCAGCTTGCCGTTCAGTTGCGCCAGCGGTTGTGCGGGTTCCAGCGTCGTCAGGGGCAGGGTGACGGCGAACTCGCTGCCCAGGCCCGGTTCGGAGGTGACGCTCAGCTCGCCTTGCATGGCCTCACAGAGCTTGCGCGTCAGCGCCAGGCCCAGCCCGGTGCCGCCATACTGGCGGGCGATGCCGGCGTCGGCCTGGGTGAAGGGCTGGAAGATCTTCTGCAGGGCCTCGGGCGCCACGCCGATGCCGGTGTCGCGGACGCTGATGCGCACGCCATGGTCCAGAGGATCGACGCGGACATCCACACGGCCGAAGCGGGTGAACTTGAGGGCATTGGACAGCAGGTTGCTGATCACCTGGCGCACCCGGGTCGGGTCGCCGGAAAGCTGGGCCGGCAGCTGCGGGCTGATCAGACAGGTGAGTTCCACGGCGGGACCGGCGTTCTGCGACAGCAGGCTGGCGGTGTCTTCCACGAGGGTACCGAGGTCGAAGGGGATCTGCTCCAGCTCCAGTTGGCCGGCCTCGAACTTGGAGAGGTCGAGTACGTCGTTGAGCAGGTCCACCAGCACCTTGCCCGAATCATGGGCGATGGACAGCTGCTGGCGCTGCTCGGCGGTGAGCGGGCCGTCCAGCGCCAGGCCGAGCATGCCCAGCAGGCCGTTGAGCGGCGTGCGGATCTCGTGGCTCATGTTGGCCAGGAAGCTGCCACGTGCCTGGGCCATGGCCAGGGCGTTCTGCCGGGCCTGCTCCAGTTCCTGGTTGGACAGGGTCAGGCGCGCGTTGGCTGCCTTCAATTCGGCGGTGCGCGCGGCGACGATGCTTTCCAGTTCTTCCAGATACTGGGTCAGGCGGTCCTCCGCCTCGCGGCGCTGTTCCATCTCCACCGAGATGCGGTTGAGCTGGCGATTGGTGACCTCCACCAGCACACCGATCTCGTCGCGCTCATGGCCTCGCGGGCAGGGCAGTCGCAGGCGGGAGGGCGAGCGCGGGTCGTGGCGGGACAGGGCTTCGATCAGGCTCACCAGGGGCTTGGTCAGCAGCGCGTAGAAGAGCACCAGCAGGATCAGTGAGAGCATCAGGCTGCGGATGAAGCCGGAAATGAAGGTCATCCCGGCGCGGCGCAGGAAGTCGTTGCCGAAGACGAAGGTGTCGATCTCCAGGCGCAGCACGCCGAGCGATTCTGCTGGGGCATGCTCGACGAACAGCGGTTCCTCGTAGGTGCGCTGCTGGCCGAAGAGGAAATCGCTCAGGCCTCGCAGGTGGCTTTCCGCCGGTGGTCGGTCGGCGCTGGCCAGGGGCACGCCGGCGTTATCGATGATCTCGGCGCGGATCACCGCAGGCGAGCGCAGCAGTCCCACGACCAGTTCCTGGGCCAGTTCGGCGTCGATGTTGTAGGCGATGCGGGCGGCGGGGTTGTGGCTGACGTCCAGCAGGGCGCGCACTTCGCGGTTGATGGAGGCGTCCTGGCTGGCATAATCGACGCCTACCTGGATGAGGCTCAGCAAGGTGCCCAGGATGAACGCCACCAGCACCGTCAGGCTGGCCTGCTTGAACGAGAGGCGATGAGTGAGCGCAATATCCATGGTTGCGGAGCGTCGCCTCGCAGAAGCTTTCCTGCGGCGTAGCATAGCCCATCGGAACCGTCTGTCGGGATAGCCCGAAGGCGAAGAAATTCCCGGTTCTCAACCCGTAGAGCCGCGTCGAAGAATATGGAGACCCGCGTGGATTCTCGTCTGAACGATTTTCTCGCCCGCGCCGAAGCGCTGATGGTGCGCCTGGAGCCTTTGCTGCCCGCCGTCCGCGAAACGCTGGACTGGCAGCACAGCCTGGCGGCGCGCTGGCATCGCGACGGCCGCAGCGGTTACCTGCAACCGCTCAAGGTCAGCCTCGACCTGCGCCTGGACGACCTGCTGGGCGTCGACCGGCAGCGCGAGCAACTGGCGCGCAACACCCGGCAGTTCGTTGCGGGCCAACCGGCCAACCATGCGTTGCTGTGGGGCGCCCGAGGCACCGGCAAGTCCTCGCTGGTCCGCGCGCTGCTGGCGGAGCTGGCCGGCGAAGGACTGCGCCTGATCGAGATCGAGCGCGACCACCTCGCCGACCTGCCGCGCGTGGTCGAGCAGATCCAGGGGCTGCCGCAGCGCTTCGTGCTGTTCTGCGACGACCTCTCGTTCGACGCCGGCGAAGGCGATTTCCGCGTCCTCAAGAGCGTGCTCGACGGCTCGCTGGAGCAGGCGCCGGACAACCTGCTGCTCTACGCCACGTCCAACCGTCGCCATCTGGTCTCGGAGAAGCAGAGCGACAACGAGAACTGGAAGATGGTCGATGGCGAGTTGCACCCCAACGAAGCCGTCGAAGACAAGATCGCCCTGTCCGACCGTTTCGGCCTGTGGCTGTCCTTCTATCCCTTCACCCAGGAGCACTTCCTCAGCGTGGTGCGTCACTGGGTCGAGGTGCTCGCGCAGAAGTCCGGGCTCGCTGCCTGGACCTGGGACGAGGCGCTGGAGAAGGAAGCCATCCGCTGGGCGCTCGGGCGCGGCAACCGTAATGGCCGCTGTGCCTATCAATTCGCCCGCTACTGGGTGGGCAGACAATTGCTGGAAGGAGAGACCCCATGATCGATCTGCAACAGGCCGGTGCCGGCCTTGGCGGCTACGCGCTGCTGGCCGCCCAGGCGGAGTCGCTGTTTGCCGACGAGCGCGATTTCATCGCCAACGCCTCGCAGTTTTCCGCGTTCCTGTTCAACGAGTTGGCGGACCTGAACTGGGCCGGCTTCTACCTGAACCGCAATGAAGAGCTGGTGCTCGGCCCGTTCCAGGGCAAGGTCGCCTGCGCGCGCATTCCCTTCAGCAAGGGCGTGTGTGGCGCCGCGGCGCGCACCCGGGAGACCCAGCGTGTCGAAGATGTGCACGCATTCCCCGGCCACATCGCCTGTGACAGCGCCTCCAACAGCGAGCTGGTGGTGCCGCTGGTGAAGGACGGCCGCCTGATCGGCGTGCTGGATCTGGACAGCCCGAAGGTTGGCCGATTCAGTGAGGAGGACCAGGCAGGTATCGAACGCCTGGTGGAGATTTTCCTGCGCCTCTCCGACTGCTGATCCGCGCCCATGAAAAAGCCCCGCCTAGGCGGGGCTTTTTCGTTCATGCAGGAAGATCAGCGCTTGGCCATGATCTTGGCGATGATCTGCAGCTCGCCCTGGACGATTTCGGCGAGGGCAGGGCGGGCCAGGGTACGCTCGAAATGCGCTGCCAGCTTCGGCCAGCGTTGGGCGTCCAGTTCTTCCTCGCCGTGGCGCAGGTTTACCAACTGGCAGGCGATGGCGATGTCGGCGAGGCTGAAACGGTCGTCGACGAACCATTGCTGCTGGCCCAGGCACTTCTCCAGGTAGTCGAAGTGTTCGGGGAGCTTCTCCTGCATGGCGCCTTTGACCGCCACTTCATCGCAGACCTTGCCCATCAGCGGCTTGAGCAGGCGGTTGCGGAACACGGTGAAGGTGGTCAGCGGCGCCAGCTCGTAGTCGGCGTACTTCTCCAGCCAGTTGATCCGTGCGCGGGACTCGGCGCCTGTGCCGCACAGCGGGTCGCGCTGCGGGTCACGGTCTTCCAGGTAATGGCAGATGACGCTGGAGTCGGCGAGGGTGAAGTCACCATCGCGGATCGCCGGTACGCGACGCAGCGGGTTGAGTTCGCGGTACCAGTCCGGCTGGTTGAACGGGTTGATGTTCTCCAGTTGGTAATCGAAGCCTTTCTCGGCCGCGAACAGGCGGACTTTGCGAACGAAGGGGGACAGTGGGGCGCCGAAGACGACGAGGCTCATGCAAGGCTCCTGGGGCGAAGGTGGCCGGGTTGGTGATTCGACGACGGATCAGTCGTAAAGGTTCTTCTTCTTCCAGATATCGTCTTCGTCCAGCGCCTTGAGGCCGTCGCCGAGTTCGCTCTGTTCATCCACGGCGGGCTGGGAGGTTTCCAGTACCAGAGCGTTGGCGTGGGCCAGCTGGGCTTCCATCTGCTTGAGCTGCGCCTGGTAGCGGCCGATCTCCGGTTGCTTCTGCAGGTACTGTGCGCCGCGCTCGAAGGCCAGGCGTGCCTGCCGCGGTTGGCCCTGCTGGAGCGCCTGCTGGCCGAGGTTGCCGAAGAACTCTATATGGAGGAGGGTGAGCAGGTGGCGGATTTCCTTCACCCATTTCTGCGCTTCCACCCGAGGCAGCATGTTGTCCTGGGCGCAGCGGGTAAGCTGGGCATGCAGCGCTTCGAAGAGGAAGCGCACGTCCTTGGCCTTGGCCTCGGTGAGGATCGGTTGTGGCGCATTCTTGACCGGAATGGACTCGCCCTTGGCCACCAGGCCGCGCAGCTCTTCAATTCGCTGCCTGAGCGCAGCGTTCTGCTTGTCGACGGCCAGCAGGCGTTCGCTGAGGCTCAGTTCGAAGCCGCTGAGCAGCAGCTTCAGTGCCGGCGACATGAATTGGCCGGGCAGGGATTCGGAAACATCGGCGCAGCGCCGGCAGCGGTCGGCCAGATCGGCCTTCAGGCGCGCCTGCTCCAGCTTGCGGTTTTCCACCAGATGGTTGATGTAGCCGATAGCGACCAGCAGGGCGATACCGACGAGAACCAGGACCGTAATGACGATTGGCGACACCGTGGAGTGCTCCGGATGTTTTCCGCGAGTGTAATGTCTTAGTGATACTGCTGATAGCGGCAGCTCGGTTTTTACCCAGAAGTCTTTGATTTAAAAATAATTTCTCTGAAGGGTTGACGACCCTTCAAAGCCTCCCTAGAATGCGCGCCACTTCGACGCGAAACGCAGAATTTGCCGCAGCGACGAAGTCGGAAAGATGTTAAGTTCCGGGCCGCGTCCCCTTCGTCTAGTGGCCTAGGACACCGCCCTTTCACGGCGGTAACAGGGGTTCGAGTCCCCTAGGGGACGCCATTGCGGGAATAGCTCAGTTGGTAGAGCACGACCTTGCCAAGGTCGGGGTCGCGAGTTCGAGTCTCGTTTCCCGCTCCAGATTCTCGATCATTGCCTCTGGCAGTGACCGAAAGATGAAATGGCGTTACCCTTCGGCGAAAGCTGAAGGTTGCAACAAGTTGATGCGGGAATAGCTCAGTTGGTAGAGCACGACCTTGCCAAGGTCGGGGTCGCGAGTTCGAGTCTCGTTTCCCGCTCCAAATCGGAACGCCGCCTCTCTAGGCGGCGTTTTCGTTAACCTGAGGCGCAAGCTGAAGGTTACTGCAAGTTGATGCGGGAATAGCTCAGTTGGTAGAGCACGACCTTGCCAAGGTCGGGGTCGCGAGTTCGAGTCTCGTTTCCCGCTCCAGAATCGAAACGCCGCCCTTCGGGGCGGCGTTTTCGTTTGTGCGATGAAAATCTTACCGCCGCCGCGCACCATCCTCTACGGGCCGAATTCCGGCTGCCATCCTTGGCCTCTCTTCTGCATTCATTGCTCCGCCGTGGGCTTGGGGCTTCCCCGCTATCTACCGGCAAATCCGCTCTGGCGCCTGTATTGAGGAAAATTCCGACGCAGCCCTGAGGGGATTCTCGTTTGTCGCCTCAGACAGGTACCCGAGAATGCCAGCGCTCGATCGTTGTGCGATGGAGCGGGGCTCGTTCGTGCCGCCTGTCGGCGGCGGGGATGGAGATTGTGGGGCGCTCAGGTGAGGTGGTCATGCGGATGTGGGAGTCAATGGATCGCCCCGAGTCTGGCCGCCATGGGCGTCAATCGAGCGCGGGCGGAGGCGGTGTCCTGTCGGTATTCGATTTCGACGGCACCTTGACCCGCCATGACAGCTTCCTGCCGTTCCTCTGGTTCGCCTTCGGTACGCTCGGATTCGTCCGACGCCTGTCCGCCATGCTGCTGCCGAGCCTGGCTTTCCTCTTGCGCCGGATCAGCCGCGATGAGCTAAAGGCGCGCCTCCTCGCGGTTTTTCTCGGAGGTATCGACGCGCAATGGCTTGCCGTCCGTGCGCAAGCCTACTGCCGGTTCGTCTGGGGCTACCTGCTGCGGCCGGAAGGGTTGCGCGGCGTGGCCGCAGAACTGGCGTCCGGGGCCGAAGTGACGCTTTGCTCGGCGTCCCCTGCGCTGGTGCTGCGACCTTTCGCCGAGCGCCTGGGCGTGGGGCTGATCGGCACCGAACTGGAGGTGATCGATGGCCGTATCACCGGCCGCATCGCCGGCGGCAATTGCCGCGCCGAGAACAAGGTGCTGCGCCTGCAGGCCGAGTACGGCCCCCTGACGGCTTACCGGCTGCGCGCCTGGGGCGACACCCAGGGCGACCATGCGCTGCTGCGCGCCGCACAGGACCCGCATTGGCGGGCCTTCCATCCGCGCTGGCGGCGAAAGATCGGCGCAGACCGGCCCGCCACCTGATCCGAAGGGTGGCCGGATCGATCCGGCCGACATTTCATTATCGAGAGTCGCAATCGTGGAACAGACACATATTGGTTTCCCCCCGTTGACCGTGGCGGTCTTTGTCGGGCTTGCCCTGGCGGCCCTTCTGCTGGACATGGTGAGCCACCGCGACAACAAGCCCATCTCCCTGGCGGGGGCGGCGGGCTGGTCAATCTTCTGGGTCGCCATTTCCCTGAGCTTCGCCGGGTTCCTTTACGTCCAGCATGGTTCCCAGGTGGCCAGTCTGTTCCTTACCGGCTATGCGCTGGAAAAGGTGCTGAGCGTCGACAATCTGTTCGTCTTCATCGCCATCTTCGCCTGGTTCAAGGTGCCGGATGGCCTGCGCCACCGCGTTCTGTACTGGGGAATCATCGGCGCCATCGTGTTCCGCGCCATCTTCGTGGCCATCGGTACGGGGCTGTTGGCGTTCGGTCCGTGGGTGGAGATCGTCTTTGCCGCGATCGTCGCCTGGACCGGCGTGATGATGCTCAGGGGTGGCGGCGACGATGACGGCGAGGAGGACTATTCCCGGCACCTGGCCTATCGCTTCGCCAGCAAGCTGTTCCCGGTCTGGCCGAAGCTGCTGGGCGGGCGTTTCTTCGTGGCGCGCAAGCAGCTCGAGGTGGAAGTGTGCAAGCCGGAGCACAAGGGCCTCAGCCTGGCCGCCAAGGGTGCGCTGTTTGCCACGCCACTGTTCCTCTGCCTGGTGGTGGTCGAGGTGTCGGACGTGCTGTTCGCCTTCGACTCGGTTCCGGCAGTGATCGCAGTGAGCCGCGAGCCGCTGATCGTCTACTCGGCCATGCTGTTCGCCATCCTCGGGCTGCGCACGCTGTATTTCGTGCTTGAAGCGCTCAAGCGCTACCTCGTGCACCTGGAGAAGTCGGTGGTGGTGCTGCTGTTCTTCATTGCCGCCAAGCTGGGGCTGAATGCCACGGACTCCCTGCTCCATCACGGCTACAGCATCGATGCCAACACCAGCCTGGTGGTCGTGCTGGCGGTTCTGGCGGTGGGGATTGTGGCGAGCCTGCTGTTCCCGCAGAAGGAGGAGGTCGAGGGGGAAGCTTCCGAACGCTGATCCTGCCCGGCATGAAAAAAGCCCGCGAATGCGGGCTTTTCTCGTTGTGCCGGCTCAGGCTGCTGCTGGCTCCTCGCGGGGGACGAACAGGCGGCGGGTGGCCAGCAGGTGGATGATGAAGCCGATCAGCGCGGCCCCCAGCAGGCCCACGCCCAGGCGGGTGAACATGCCGCCGGTGTCGGAGAGGTCCTGGAGGCGGTCCAGGCGGTCGAAGTGCGCCGGGTCGGCGTTGGCGTAGGCGATCTGCAGCACGGTACCTTCGGGGTACTTGTCGGCGTTGCTACCGGCCACGTCGAAGCGGCCGATGTAGGGCTGGCCCTTCACTTCGAACTGGTAGGTGAAGTGGTACATCTCCTTGGTGCGCCCGCGACGGCCGCGCTCCTCGGTGACTTCGTCCAGCACCAGCGGCGCGCTGACCACGGAATGGTCGGCGAGGATGCGTTTTGCGCGCAGGTGGTCGCCGATGGCGGTAAGGCACATCACCACGACGAAGCCGATGGAGAAAAGGGTGCAGATGATGCTGGAGACGCGGCGGACCTTGTCGTGGGCCCCTTGCGAGATCTTGAAGCTGAGCATGACGTTCCCTGCCTTTGTTTGAATAAGTAACAAAAGGCTACGGGCGGGGCGCCCCGGGTGTCCTTGTCAGTTTGTCGACCGCGCGCGGCGGGCGCTGGACAGAATGTCCGTGGCGCGGCGGCAGTCGCCGCGCCAGGCGGGGATCAGTGCTTGGGCGAGTCGTCCGGCAGGGCCAGTACCTGCTTCTCGCGGTTCCAGTCGAAGGGTTCGCCGTTTTCTTCTGCTTCGAAGCGGCGCTCGTCGAGCTGCTGGTACATCTGCAGTTCTTCGTCGGGCATGAAATGCAGGCAGTCGCCGCCGAAGAACCACAGCAGGTCGCGCGGCACCAGGTGGGCGATCTGCGGGTAACGGTGGAAGACCTGGCTGATCAGGTCCTGGCCCAGGTATTGGGCGCCTTCGGGGTCGCGCGGCAATTCCAGCATCAGTTCGTCGAAACGTTCCAGGAACAGGCCGTGGTTGTCCTCGGGAACCTGCTCGGCTTCGCCCAGCGCGCCGAGGATCATGCGCAGGTGGTTGAGCAGGGCAATGTGGTGGTCGAGATAGGCGCTGGCCATGGGAGTTCCTCTGGAGCTGTATTCAAACGGCTGCGGAGTATATCGGGTTTCGCCCCTGCTGCCGCCGGGGATGATCAGCGGATCGGGCGCATCTGGATCTGCCGGCGCTGGTTGTCGATCTGCTGGCGCTGCTGGTCGAGGATGCGTTGCTGCTGTTGCAGTTGGTCCTGCTGCAGTTCGCTCTTCTGCCGCTGGATCATCTGGTCGCTCTGCCGGCGCTGTTCGTCCCAGCGGCGTTGGCTGTCCTGCTGGCGCTTGAGGTTGTCCTGCTGTATCTGCAGGCGCTGGTCCTCGTAGTTCAGGCGCTGGCGGTCCAGTTCGTTCTGCCGTAGCTCGGACTGGCGGCGCAGGCTGTCCTGCTGTTGCTGGATGGGGTCGATGACCGGACTGGGCGTGGGGGCCGGGCGCGGGCGGCTGGGATAGAGCCAGGGATCGGCCTGGGCGGCGCCGACGAGGAAGATCGCCAGCAGCGGAAGGAGGAATCGGCGCATGGGAGGTATCTCCATGACAGGGTTGCCCCCAGTGTGCACCTGATCATTGCGCTCGGCATTGCTTTGCGTCGGACAAGGAAAAGGGCGCCCGAAGGCGCCCTATGCGTGAAGCCTGTAGATCAGTCTGTGGTGGTGGTCGGTTTGCTCGCCGGGTTCTCCTTGTTCGATTTCTCGCTGGCGGATGTCTTTCCGGCCAGTTCTTCCTTGGAGAAATCGTCCACATCGATCACCGCGCGGCGGGCGCGCTCGGCGGCATGCAGGGTTTCAGCCTCGGTCGCCTCCAGCACGCCGGCCTCGCGGGCGGCGTCGATGGGCGATTGGCCTGGCTTGGGATCAACGCCGTGTTCCTTGAGGGCCTTGTGCAGTTTCTTCTGCAGCGGTGCGGCGGCGGCAAGTTGGTCGTAGGCGATGGTGAGCTTGGCGACCGGATCGTCCTCTCCGCTGGGCAGGTAGGCGCCGGCAAGGATCTCCTGCAGCGCCGGGTCGCTCAGCGGGCGGCCGAGGATATCGGCGATCTCGGCATCCAGCGCATCGCCAGGGCCACGGTGGCGGCGGCCCAGCGGCAGCACGAGCACGCGCAGCAGGCAGGCGAAGGCACGGTCGGGGAAGTTGTCGATCAGGTCGGCCAACGCCGCTTCGGCCTTCTCCAGGTTTTCCTCCATGGCCCAGCGCAGCAGCGGGTGGAGGTAATCCGGGTTATCCAGGTCGTGGTAGCGCTTGAGCGCGGCGGAGCCCAGGTACAGGTGGCTCAGCGCATCGCCCAGGCGCGCCGACAGGCGCTCGCGGCGCTTCAGCTCGCCGCCGAGCATCATCATGCTGAAGTCGGCGAGCAGGGCAAAGGAGGCGGCGAGACGGTTCAGCGCGCGGTAGTACGGGCGGCTGACGCGGTCGCCCGGCACCTGGTCGAAGCTGCCGAAGCCCAGGCCCAGCAGCAGGCTGCTGGCGGCGTTGCTGACGGCGAAGCCGATATGGTCGAGCAGCAGTTCGTCGAACTCACGCTCGGCCTGGTCCTGGTCTTCGCGGCGCGCCAGTTCCATTTCCTTGAGAACGTACGGATGGCAACGGATCGCGCCCTGGCCGAAGATCATCAGGTTGCGCGAGAGGATGTTGGCGCCCTCGACGGTGATGAAGATCGGCGCGGCCTGCCAGGAGCGGCCCAGGTAGTTGTTCGGGCCCATGATGATGCCCTTGCCGCCATGGATATCCATGGCGTGGGCGATGCATTCGCGACCACGTTCGGTGAGGTGGTACTTGAGGATGGCCGAGAGCACCGAGGGTTTCTCGCCCAGGTCTACCGCGTTGGCGGTGAGGATGCGTGCGCTGTCCATCAGCCAGGCGTTGCCGCCGATGCGCGCGAGCGCTTCCTGGATGCCCTCGAAGGCCGACAGCGGCACGTTGAACTGCTCGCGTACCTGCGCATAGCGACCGCTGACGTAGCTGCCGGCCTTGGCGGCGCTGGTGCCGACTGCCGGCAGGGAAATCGAGCGCCCCACGGACAGGCAGTTCATCAGCATCATCCAGCCTTTGCCGATCATTTCCTGGCCGCCGATGATGTAGTCCAGCGGCACGAATACATCCTTGCCGGAGTTGGGGCCGTTCATGAAGGCGGCGCCCAGCGGCACGTGGCGGCGGCCGATCTGCACGCCGTCGGTGTCGGTAGGGATCAGCGCCAGGGTGATGCCGAGGTCTTCTTCCTCGCCCAGCAGGTGGTCCGGGTCATGGCACTTGAAGGCCAGGCCGAGGAGGGTGGCGACGGGGCCGAGGGTGATGTAGCGTTTTTCCCAGGTCAGGCGCAGGCCGAGGACTTCCTGGCCTTCCCACTGGCCCTTGCAGACCACGCCGACGTCGGTCATGCCGCCGGCATCGGAACCGGCCTGCGGGCTGGTCAGGGCGAAGCAGGGGATTTCTGCGCCGGTGGCCAGGCGCGGCAGGTAGCGCTGGCGCTGGGCGTCGGTGCCGTAGTGCAGCAGCAGTTCGGCCGGGCCGAGGGAGTTGGGCACCATCACGGTGGAGGCGAGGTCGCCGCTGCGGGTGGCGAGTTTCATTACCACCTGGGAGTGGGCGAAGGCGGAGAAGCCCTTGCCGCCGTATTCCTTGGGAATGATCAGGCCGAAGAAGCCCTGGTCCTTGATGAAGGCCCAGGCCTCGGGCGGCAGGTCCATGTCCTTGCCGACCTGGTAGTCGTTGATCATCGCGCAGAGCTGTTCGGTGGGGCCGTCGACGAACGCCTGCTCCTCCTCGGTCAACTGCGCGCGGGGATAGGCGAGCAGGGTATGCCAGTCCGGGCGGCCGCTGAACAGTTGACCGTCCCACCAGACCGTGCCGGCCTCGATGGCCTCGCGTTCAGTCTCGGACATCGGCGGCAGGGTCTTCTTGAACCAGGCGAACAGCCGCGAGGTGAACAGGCTGCGGCGCAGGTCGGTGGCGAGAATCGTCACCGCGACCACGGCCCAGATCAGCCAGAACAGCACCATCCAGCCGTGGGCGTGGCTGAACAGGCTCATCAGCACGAGGTACACGGCGACGATGCCGAGGGCCTTGAGCGGCGAGGCGCGGCGGTGCGCGAGCCAGGCAACGCCGAGGATCAGGACGAGTAACCAGACGAGCAGCATGCGGATTCCTCCATGACAGCCCGCCCCGGCGGCAGCGCGCCGTGGTGGGCTTGGTGACGAACAATGCGCGCGCAAAGCGACGGGCGTGAACACCCTTCACAATGCACCGGAAGCTTAGCTGGCCGAGCGGGACCGATGGCCGCATGGCCGGACAGCTTGGCCGGATCGCCTTGTCGGGGAGCCGATCCGGCTGGTTAGACTGGTGGCGCCATCAAGGACGACCAGCCCGGAGACAGAGCCATGCAGCAGTACCTCAAGCCCAGCCGCTTCGTTGATAGTGACCACCCCGGGGTAATCGAGTTCGCTCTAAATCATCGGGGCGACGGCGGTACGCCGCTGGAGCAGGCGGTGGCGCTCTATTACGCGGTGCGCGACGGGATTCGCTACAACCCCTACGTGTTCAGCCGCGACCCGCAGACCCTCAAGGGCAGTCACGCCCTGGAAAGCGGGCAGTCCTACTGCGTGCCCAAGGCCACGTTGCTGGCCGCTTGCGCCCGGCACTGCGGGATTCCCGCGCGCATTGGCCTGGCCGATGTGAAGAACCACCTGGCCACGCCGCGCCTGCTGGAGTTGCTGCGCAGCGAGGTATTCGCCATGCACGGCTACACCGAGCTGTTCCTCGAAGGCTGCTGGGTAAAGGCCACGCCGGCCTTCGATATCGGCCTGTGCGAGGCCTTCGGCGTGCTGCCGCTGGAGTTCGACGGGCGCAACGACAGCGTCTTCCACCCGTTCAATCGCGACGGCGAGCGGCATATGGAGTACCTGCGCGACCACGGGCAGTTCCCCGACGTGCCCGAGGCGTTTTTCTTCGGTTACCTCCGGCAGTGTTACCCGCATCTGTTCACCGGTGAAGACGCACCGCTGCAGGGCGACATGCGCAGTGAAGCAGCCAAAGCATGAACGCAATCGATAGTGACCATCAGTAGCTGTGTCTTTTTTCCTCGCGCCGTTGCCGGTAGTGTGCCGTCATCCGAAATCGCGTCCGTTGGGCGCGTGACCATCGAATGACGACAACAAGAGGGGCGCAGTATGCTGAAGATCTGGGGCCGGAAGAATTCCTCCAACGTGCGCAAGGTGCTCTGGTGCGCGGAGGAGGCGGGTCTGGCCTATGAGCGGATCGACGCCGGCGGCGCGTTCGGTGTGGTCAATGACGCGCCTTATCGTGCCCTGAACCCCAATGGCGTGGTGCCGACCCTGGAGGATGAGGGCTTCGTCCTCTGGGAGTCCAACACCATCGTCCGCTACCTCGCCGCGCGCTACGCCCCGGACCTGTACCCGCAGGACCTGCAGCAGCGCGCCAGCGCCGAGAAGTGGATGGACTGGACCACCTCGTCCCTGGCCGCGCCGTTCCGCACCGTATTCTGGGGGACCGTGCGCACCCCGCCGGAACAGCGCGACCCGGCTGCCATCCAGGCTGCCCTCGATATCTGCGCGGGTCTGTTGGCAATTCCCGAGGCGGTGCTGGCAAAGCAGTCATACCTGTCTGGCGAACAGTTCGGTATCGGCGATATTCCTCTGGGCTGCTTCATCTATGCTTGGTTCGAAATGCCCATCGAGCGCCCGGCGCAGCCGCATCTCAAGGCCTGGTACGAGCGCCTGAAGGCACGCCCGGCCTACCGTGACGCCGTGATGACCGAACTGACCTGAGTCCCTGCGCGTGCCCCGAAGGTTGCAATCCTCGCGGCGTGCCCTTATCAAGCAGGCCTTTTTCCAGAGACGTGCGTCTTTCCACCGACTTGCAACGGGAAAACCCATGAGTTCCGCGCTGTCCATCCGTCAACTGACGAAGACCTACGGCAACGGCTTCCAGGCCCTCAAGGGCATCGATCTGGACGTCGCCGAGGGCGATTTCTTTGCCTTGCTGGGCCCCAATGGCGCCGGCAAATCCACCACCATTGGCATCCTCTCCACCCTGGTGAACAAGACCAGCGGCACGGTCAATGTGTTCGGCCATGACCTGGACAAGGATCCCTACGGCTTGAAGCGCTGCCTGGGCGTGGTGCCCCAGGAATTCAACTTCAACCAGTTCGAGAAGGTGTTCGACATCGTCGTCACCCAGGCCGGCTACTACGGCATCCCGATGAGCGTGGCCAAGGGGCGCGCCGAGAAGTACCTGACCCAGCTGGGCCTGTGGGACAAGCGCAACTCCGCCTCCCGCGAGCTCTCCGGTGGCATGAAGCGCCGCCTGATGATCGCCCGCGCGCTGGTCCACGAGCCGCGCCTGCTGATCCTCGACGAACCCACCGCCGGCGTGGACATCGAACTGCGCCGCTCGATGTGGAACTTCCTTACCGAGCTCAACGGCGAAGGCATCAGCATCATCCTCACCACGCACTACCTGGAAGAGGCCGAGCAGCTGTGCCGCAACATCGCGATCATCGACCACGGCACCATCGTGGAGAACACCAGCATGCGCAAGCTGTTGAACAAGCTGCATGTGGAGACTTTCTACCTCGACCTGCAGGGCACGCTCAGCGAGACGCCCAGGCTCGAAGGCTATCCGGCGCGGCTGGTGGATGACCACACCCTGGAAGTGCAGGTGGACAAATCCCTGGGGATCAACGGTCTGTTCGTCCAGCTCAATGCCCAGGGCGTGCAGATCCTGAGCCTGCGCAACAAGAGCAACCGGCTGGAGGAGCTGTTCGTGTCGCTGGTGGAGAAGAATCTGTCGAAGGTGGCGGTATGAGTCACGAACTGCGCGCCAACTGGGTCGCCCTCAACACCATCGTCTACCGCGAAGTCCGCCGCTTCCTGCGTATTTGGCCGCAGACCCTGCTGCCGCCGGCGATCACCATGGTTCTGTACTTCGTCATCTTCGGCAACCTGATCGGCCGGCAGATCGGCGATATGGGCGGCTTTACCTACATGCAGTACATCGTGCCCGGCCTGATCATGATGTCGGTGATCACCAACTCGTACGGCAACGTGGTGTCGAGCTTCTTCGGCAGCAAGTTCCAGCGCAACATCGAGGAGTTGCTGGTGTCGCCGGTGTCGCCGCACACCATCCTCCTCGGCTTCGTCTGCGGTGGTGTTCTGCGCGGATTGGCGGTGGGCGTGATCGTCACCATTCTGTCGCTGTTCTTCACCGACCTGCAGATCCACCACCTGGGCATCACCGTTCTGGTAGTGGTGCTGACGGCGGCGATCTTCTCCATGGGTGGCTTCGTCAACGCGGTATTCGCCCGTAATTTCGACGATATCTCGATTATCCCGACCTTCGTGCTGACGCCGCTGACCTACCTGGGTGGGGTGTTCTACTCGATCACGCTGCTGCCGCCGTTCTGGCAGACCGTGTCGCTGGCGAACCCGATCCTGCACATGGTCAATGCCTTCCGCTATGGCATTCTCGGGGTGTCGGACATCCGCATCGGCACCGCGGTGATCTTCATGCTGGTGGCTACCGTGCTGCTCTACGTGTTCTGCGTGCGCCTGCTGGTGAGCGGGCGTGGGATGCGCCAGTGAGTGACGCATTGCGCTGATGCCAAAAGGCCCCGGTTGGGGCCTTTTAGTTTTTTGGGCCAGCTGGAACTTCGCTGCATTGGTTTGCCCTCACCCCAGCCCTCTCCCGGAGGGAGAGGGAGCCGCGCGTGCCGGCTGATGCCTTGGTTTCCGCCTATTCCGTACAGTCCCCTCTCCCTCTGGGAGAGGGTTAGGGTGAGGGGCTCTTAAGCGGGAAACTCGATAACGAACCGCGTCCACCCACCAGCCGACTCGCAACGAATCTCCCCGCCATGGGCGCGGATGATGGAGCGACAGATCGCCAACCCCAGTCCGGCGTGCTCGCCCTGGCCCTCGCGGCGGGCCGGGTCGGCGCGGTAGAAACGGTCGAACAGGCGCGGCAGGCGCGCGGCGGGAATCTCCCGGCCGGGGTTTTCCACGCTCAGGCGGCCCGGCTCCAGGCGTACGCGAATCTGCCCGCCGTCCGGGGTGAAGCGCAGGGCGTTGTCCAGCAGGTTGGCCAGTACCCTGCGCAGCAAGGCACGGTCGCCTTGTACCGACAGCTCGCCGTCGCGCTCCAGGCGAATGGATTTTTCCTCGGCCAGCGGTCCGTAGAACTCCAGCAGTTCGTCCACTTCGGCGGCCAGAGCCAGAACCTGGCGGTTCGGCGCGAGCAGGCCGTGGTCGGCCTTGGCCAGGAACAGCATGTCATTGACCATCGCGGTGAGCCGTTCCAGCTCCTCCAGGTTGCCGTGCAGCGCTTCGCGGTAATCCTCCAGACCGCGCGAGCGCGAGAGCACTACCTGGGTCTGGGTCAGCAGCCCGGTCAGGGGCGTGCGCAGCTCGTGGGCGATGTCGGCGGAGAAGGCCGACAGGCGCTGGAAGGCTTCTTCCAGGCGCGCCAGCATCGCGTTCAGTTCGCCGGCCAGGCCGCGCAGCTCCTGCGGCATCTGCCCGGCGTCGAGGCGGGTCGTCAGCGAGTGCGCGCTGACCTGGGCCGCCACTTCGCTCATGCGCCGCAAGGGGCGCAGGCTGGCGCGGGCCGCCCAGGCGCCAAGCAGCGCGGTGGCCAGGGCGGAGAAACCCATGGTCATCCAGATCAGGCGCTGCATGCGCTGCAGGAAGTGCTGGTGATGGGTGATGTCGAGGATCAGGGTGAGTTGCGCACCCTGCGGATTCCCGGCATCCAGCGGCGCTTGCAGTTCGCGGTAGGCGGGGGCTTCGTCGCTGGCCATGTTCATGGCGGGCAGTTGCCAGAACCAGCGTTGGCCGTCAGGGCCCTGCAGGCGCAGGCCGAGGTCGGGATGGCGCTCCAGTTCGCGGCGCAGTTCGGCGTCGTGGGGGGCGAGTTGTTCAGCGCTGCCGACACCATTCAGTACGTCGCGGAAGATCGCCAGCTTGCCGCTCAGCAACTGCTGGTCCAGTTCGATGAAGTGTGCCTCGCTGGCGCGGCTGAAAATGAGGCCGGCCAGCAACGACACGGCGGCGGTGCAGGCGGCGAACAGCAGGCTCAGGCGCAGGCCGAGGGAGAGGCGGGCGCTCATGCTTCGCGCTCTTCCAGCACGTAACCCATGCCGCGCACGGTGTGGATCAGGCGTTGCGGGAAGTCGTCGTCGACCTTGGCGCGCAGGCGGCGGATGGCGACCTCGATGACGTTGGTGTCGCTGTCGAAATTCATGTCCCACACCTGGGAGGCGATCAGCGACTTGGGCAGCACCTCGCCGCTGCGGCGCAGCAGCAATTCCAGCAGGGCGAACTCCTTGGCGGTCAGGTCGATGCGCTTGCCGGCGCGCTGTACGCGGCGGCGCAGCAGGTCAAGCTCCAGGTCGGCCAGTTGCAGGGTGGTTTCCTGAATCTGCTGGCCGCCGCGGCGCAGCAGGGTGCGCACGCGGGCGAGCAGTTCGACGAAGGCGAAGGGTTTCACCAGGTAATCGTCGGCACCCAGTTCCAGGCCGCGCACGCGGTCTTCCACGGCATCGCGGGCGGTGAGGAACAGCACCGGCACCGCGCTGCCGGCCTGGCGCACCGCCTGGAGGATCTGCCAGCCGTCGCGGCCGGGCAGCATCACGTCGAGGATCAGCAGGTCGTGCTCGGCGGCCAGGGCCAGTTGCAGCCCCTCGTCGCCATCGGCGGTCAGGTCGACGGCGAAGCCGGCCTCGCTCAGGCCCTGTTGCAGGTACTGGCCGATGCGGGGTTCGTCTTCGACGATGAGGAGTTTCATCCGGGTATCCATTCAGGCGCTCGGGGCGCGGCTGTCCTCAAGGTAATGGGGCGGTCAGCGAACTGACAGTGTCGGTATCGCAGACTGGCAGCGCATTCATTTTCAAGCGTCATTGAGGAGGCTGCCATGCATCTGATCATCTCCACGCTGTTTGCCGTGCTGTTGTTCCCTGTCACGCCAGCCTGGGCTGACGGAGGAGGGGACATCACCTTCCAGCGCATGCAGGAACAGGCCGCCAAGGCGCGCCAGGTCTGCTGATTTCGCTTCATCGTGCTGCCCCTTGCCCGCCCTTCGGCGGGCTTTTTTCGCCCTCTTTATACCCGGTATCGGGCAAGCGAGCGCCAAGCTGACAGAGTTGTAATCTTCCCGACAGGTAACCCTCAGCCGCCGACAGCGACCATGGCCACCATTCCAGAAAGGAGATTCGCCATGTCCCTGCGTCATCTGCTCCAAGCTTCCGCCCTCGGCCTCGCCGCCGCTTTCAGCCTGCCGGCCCTGGCCGATACCGGGCACACCTACGACTTCGGCAAGCCGGCCCAGGCCGCCCAGGCCACCCGCACCGTGGAGATCAAGCTGGGCGAGATGTTCTTCGAGCCGGAGAGCATCGACGTGAAGCCGGGCGAGACCGTGCGCTTCGTCATCCACAACACGGGCAGCCTGCTGCACGAATTCAACCTGGGAAGCGCCGCCATGCACGCCGGCCACCAGAAGGAAATGCAGCAGATGATGGATACCGGGATGCTCACGCCCACCGGCATGCAGCACGACATGAGCCAGATGGACCACAGCAAGATGGGCCATGGCGACATGCCGATGATGAAGCACGACGATCCCAACAGCGTGCTGGTGGAGCCGGGCAAGAGCGCCGAACTGACCTGGACCTTCAGCAAGGCCACCAGCCTGGAGTTCGCCTGCAACATTCCGGGGCATTACCAGGCTGGCATGGTCGGCAAACTGACCGTCAAGCCTTGAGCGCGCCAAGATGATTCGCGCAAGGGATTGGGCTCTGGGGGCGCTGCTGCTGGCACCGTTGGCGGTGCAGGCGGGCGTGTATGACCTGACGATTGGCGAGGGCGAGTTGAAACTGTCCGATGGCGCACGCAAGGCGCTCACGGTGAACGGCCGGACGCCCGCGCCGGAGTTGCGCTTCAAGGAGGGCGAGGACGTCGAATTGCGCGTCACCAACACCCTCGACCGCGACACCTCGCTGCACTGGCACGGGCTGATCCTGCCCTACACCCAGGATGGCGTGCCGGGCATCAGCTTTCCGGGTATCAAGCCCGGCGAGACCTTCACCTACCGCTTCACCGTGAAGCAGTCCGGCACCTACTGGTACCACGCCCACAGCGACTTCCAGGAAATCGAGGGCCTCTATGGCCCACTGGTGATCGAACCGAAGTCGCGCGAGCCCTACCGCTATGACCGCGAGTACACCTTGCTGCTCGCGGACTGGCACGACACGAAGCCGGAAACCGTGTTCGCCAACCTGAAGAAGCAGAGCGACTACTACAACCATAACCAGCGAACCCTGGGGGATTTCATCGCCGACTCCAGTGCGAATGGTTTTCTGGCGACCCTGCGCGACCGCCTGGACTGGGGCGGCATGCGCATGACACCGACGGACATCGCCGACATCGCCGGCTTTCGCTTCCTGGTCAATGGTCAGGACAGCGAACAGAACTGGACCGGCCGGTTCAAGCCTGGCGAGCGAGTGCGCCTGCGCCTCATCAACGGCTCGGGCATGAGCTATTTCGACTTGCGCATTCCCGGCCTGAAGATGACTGTGGTGCAGGCCGACGGCAACGACGTGCAGCCGGTGACGGTGGACGAACTGCGTATCGCCGTGGCCGAAACCTATGACGTGATTGTCCAGCCGCAGGAAGACCGCGCCTACACCTTCTTCGCCGAAGCGATGGACCGCAGCGGATACGCCCGTGCCACCCTGACGCCGCGCGAGGGGCTGGTCGCCGAGGTGCCGGTTCTGCGCGAGCGGCCGTTGCTGACCATGGCCGATATGGGCATGAGCCACGGAGGCATGGATCACGGCAGCATGGCGATGGGACATCCGGAAGGTTCGGACATGGCCGGCATGGATCACTCCAAAATGGCCGGCATGGATCATTCGCAGATGGCTGGGATGGATCATTCGACCATGGGCGCCGCGGCGCCGAAGTCCGACTACGCCCCCGGCAGCGGTCTGACCCCGCAACCGGCCGAGCCGGGCAATCGCCTGCTGGTCTACGCGGACCTGAAAGCCATGCGTCCCTACGCCGACTACCGTGCGCCGGATCGCACCATCGAGTTTCGCCTGACCGGCAACATGGAGCGCTACTTCTGGTCCATCGACGGCAAGAAGTACTCCGAGGCGGAGCCGATCCGCCTGACCTACGGCGAGCGCGTGCGCATCCGCTTCGTCAACGACACCATGATGACCCACCCCATGCACCTGCACGGCATGTGGATGCAGCTGGACAAGGGCAATGGCCGCTTCAACCCGCTCAAGCATGTGGTCAGCGTGGCGCCGGGCAGCACCCTGGACGTCGACGTACCGGCCGACGCGCTGGGCGAGTGGGCCTTCCACTGCCACCTGATCTACCACATGGCCGCCGGCATGATGCGCAAGGTCATCGTCGAGCCGGCACCCGCCAGCGCCAGCCTCTGAGGACCCGCCATGAAACGCATTGCAACGGTGGCCTGCGCGGCGACCCTGGGCCTGGCCTTGCCCGCAGAAAGTGCCGAGATGGACGACATGCCGATGGGCTCGCTGCTGATCCAGCGCCTGGAAAGCCGCTTCCACGGCAACGACCAGGCCCTGGGCTGGGAAGCCCAGGGCTGGTACGGCACCGATTACCAGAAGCTCCGTCTGAAGCTGGAAGGCGAGCGCGATGCCGGCGGCCCGACCACCGACAATGAGGTGCAGCTGCTCTACCAGCGAATGGTCGCGGATTTCTGGGACTGGCAGGTGGGTGTGCGCCATGACGACCAGCCGGGACCGTCACGTACTTACGCCGTGCTGGGTATCCAGGGCCTGGCACCGCAGTGGTTCGAGGTGGACGCCAACCTGTTTCTCAGCGAGCGCGGCGATCCATCCCTGCGCCTGGAGACCGAGTATGAGCTGCTGCTGACCCAGCGGCTGATCCTCGAGCCATCGCTGGAATACAACCTGGCGCTGGCCGATGACCGGGATATCGGCGTGGGCGCGGGCGGCAGCGAGCTGGAGGCGGGTTTGCGCCTGCGCTACGAAATCCGTCGCGAGTTCGCCCCTTATTTCGGCTATGTCTGGAGCAAGACCTATGGCCGCAGCGGCGACATCGCCCGCGCCGAAGGCGAGGATGACGAGGAGGGCTACTGGGTCGCGGGCGTGCGGATGTGGTTCTGAGGGTAGGTTGCTCTTCATAGAAGCGAGCTTGCTCGCGAACGGATTTCCCGGCGGCGTTATCGCCATGACGGTTCGCGAGCAAGCTCGCTCCTGCAGGGCGGGTGTCGCGGCGAAGGGCCTGGTTCGTCCGCCGGCTGCTGAAAGGCGAGGCGGATTTGTATACACTCGCCGCCTCGCGCCACCGCCCGCAACGTCGATCCAGCAGGTCCTCACATGCAGCATCCCGCCGAACACTCGCCCCTGGGCAAATCCAGCGAATACGTCTCCACCTACGCGCCGGAGCTGCTCTTCCCGATCTCGCGCTCCACCAAGTGGGCGGAGCTGGGCCTGACCGCGGACACCCTGCCGTACCAGGGCGTGGACCTGTGGAACTGCTATGAGCTGTCCTGGCTGACCGCATCGGGCAAGCCGGTGGTGGCCATCGGCGAGTTCTCGATCCCGGCGCAGTCGCCTAACATCATCGAGTCCAAGTCCTTCAAGCTCTACCTCAACTCGCTGAACCAGACCGCCTTCGACAGCGCCGAAGCCGTGCGTGCGGTGATGGAGCGCGACTTGTCTACCGCCGCTGGCGCGCCGGTCGGTGTGCGCGTACGCAGCCTGGACGAAGTGGCAGGCGAGGGCGTTGCCGTCATCGAAGGCACCTGTGTCGATGATCTGGACGTTGCGGTGGAGAGCTACGACCACCCGCGCCCGGAACTGCTGAGCTGCGATGACACTCGTCGCGTCGACGAAGTGCTCTACAGCCACCTGCTCAAATCCAACTGCCCGGTCACCGGCCAGCCGGACTGGGGCACCCTGGTGGTCGAGTACGCCGGCCCGGCGCTGGATGCCGCAAGCCTGCTGGCCTACGTCGTCTCGTTCCGCCAGCACCAGGACTTCCACGAACAGTGCGTCGAGCGCATCTACCTCGACCTGCAGCGCCTGCTGCAGCCGACTCGCCTGACCGTCTATGCACGCTACGTGCGCCGTGGTGGGCTGGACATCAACCCGTACCGCAGCAGCGAAGCCGTGCAGCCGGACAATCGCCGGCTGGTGCGTCAGTAGTTGCTGGCGCGCCTGTCAATCGCGGATACAAAAAACCCGGCCATGGCCGGGTTTTTCATGTCTGGGAGCTTCAGATGCCCATGTTCGCCAGGCTCTGCACGATGGAGCGAAGCGTGCCGGCCAAGGTCGGATGGCTCGCCTCGAAGCGCTCGACGGCCAGGTTGACGTTGTCCATCAGGGTCTCGTCGGCCAGCGCCTCTTCGTTGGCCAGCTGCAATTCGATGTCCTTGATCAGGGCTTGCAGCGATTCGCGCTCCTCCGCGTTCAACGGCGGCTGGCGCTCCAGCTGGTCGCGCAGGGCCTGAAGTTCTTCCTGGAGGCGTTGTGTCGGCATGGTGGTGTCCTTCTGCGGTACGTACCCAAAGATGGACCTCGCCCGACGGGGAAAAGGTCCATCGCCATGCCTTTGAGCTTAACTCGCCGCGCGCACCCTTGCCTGATGCCGATCAACGCGCAGGAGACGTTCGAGCAGCGGGAAGAAGTGCTCCAGCTCCGGCGTGCGCATGGCCGGGTCCTTGCCCAGGTCGTCCAGGCGGCGCAGCGTCAGCGCGTCCTGGGAGAAGGGCGCGTTGAGAAAGGCGCTGGAGCCGCGTTCATCGAACGGCCCGCCCTGCAGCGCCAGGCTCTGCCGCGAGGCCGTGGACAGGCCGGCGTGGTAGGCCGGGTCCACCGCGCAGAGGTAGCGCTTGGCGGCTACGTGCAGGCGAATCGGCTGCCAGACGGCTTCGGGCAACAGCTCGCGCAGCAGGTTGGCGCCGAACTCCTCGTGCCGCTGGTCCTGTTCATCGATCAGTTGCGGATCTTCATAGAGGTGGCCGATGTCGTGGAGCAGGGCGGCGATCACCAGGCTGTCGGAACAGCCGGCGCGCTCGGCCAGGGTGGCGCACTGCAACGCGTGCTCGGCCTGGCTGACGGCCTCACCGTAAGGTTCGGCGCCGTGGCTGGCGAAGCGCTCGGCCAGCTCGTCGAGAAAGCGGTGGCGTTCGTGCTTCATGGTTTTTCTCCTTTCAGGCGGCGGCCGGCGATGTCCTGCAGGCAGGAGTCCAGCTCGCCCAGGTGATCGATGACCGAGTGCACACCGAGCCGGTACAGGCCCAGCGTGGCCTGTGCGCGCAGGCGGTCGCGGTCGAGGTTGCCCAGGGCGTCCCAGTCTCCCGGCGCCTGGCCGCACAGTGGGCCGCTGGCGGCCAGGCCGATGGTCCACAGGCCGGCGTTCAGGCCTGCCTGGAGCAGGCGCGGCTGGCCGCTGACCAGCACGCAGCCGTCCAGTAATGGCGTGCCAAGCTGCATCAGTGCCTGCCAGCAGGAGTCTGGCGCCGGCCACTGGCGGCCGGCGATATCCAGGCCGGTGGCAAGGTGTTCGTCCAGCGCGGCAGCAAGATGCAGCGTGGTGGCCCTGGGTAGCTCATCCAGCCAGCCGCAGGGAATACCGCGCCGGTGCAGTGACTGCAAGGCATCCAGCGCGCCGGGCGTCACCTCGGCGTGGGCCTGGGCGGCTTCGTCCAGGGCCGACTGGAACAAGTCGCACTCGGGGGCGTCGGCATCGTGGCCCAGGGCCAGATCCAGCGCCTGCTGCGGGGGCAGGGCGAGGGCGGAGGTCAGGCGCTCCGGCGGACAATCGGGGCAACTACGTTGCAGGGCAACCGGCAGCGTCCTTGCGCCGAAGTCCACCAGATCACCGGACAGTCCGAACAGCAGGGTGGTGAAGCGCGGAAGGTCGGCAGTCGCAGGCATGGTGGGCTTTTCTGATAATTGGTCTAGGCCAGACTAGCGAGCCATTGTGACGGTCCGATGAAGTCCCCCTGCTGCCCGTTATAATCGCCGCGCCTTTTTGTGGAAGACACCCATGCCGGTCGAACCCATGCCCCATTACCTGCGCATTCGCGACCAGTTGGCGCAGGACATCGCCAACGACACCCTCACCGAGCGCCTGCCCGCCGAGCGCGAGCTGGCCGAACGCTTCGGCTGCACCCGCGTAACCCTGCGTGAGGCGCTGCAACAGCTGGAAACAGAAGGCGTGCTCTACCGCGAGAATCGCCGCGGCTGGTTCGTCTCACCGCCGCGCATCCGCTACAACCCGACCCGTACCACGGGCTTCATGGATTACGTTCAGGCCCAGGGGCGGGTGCCGCGTACCGAAGTGCTGGCGGCTGAACGCCGTACCGCCGGGCCCGCTATCGCTCGACGCATGGGGCTGGATGAAGGGGCCGAGGTGTTTCATATCCTGCGCCGACGCTGGGTCGACGAACGCCCGGTAATGCTGGAGGAAATCACCCTGGATGCCAGTTGGTGCCCCGGGTTGCTCGACCATGGTCTGGACACCTCGCTTACCCGCGTACTGCGCGAGGAGCTGGGACTCAGCCTGTCACGTTCCGAGCTGGCCATGCATTCCACGGCGCTGGTGGCTGCGCGGGCGACACCGCTGCAACTGACGCCGGGCGCGCCAGGACTGCACGTGGAGCGCGCAAGCTTTGTCGACGGTGGCCGGATGGTGGAGTGGGACCAGGAGTTCTGGCGTTCCGATGCACTGGAAATTGTCATCGACGCACGGTATCCGGACTGAAGTGGCACTATGCTTTCTGTTGAAGGCAAGCGAAACGGCAGAGCGTGATCCAAATCGAAATCCTGCGAGATCGGTTCGGGTCCGCAAAACTCTTCGGCCTCTATATAATCTGCCCGCACAGCGGGGCCGCCATGGCTGGCCCGAAAGACATTCACTGGAGAACTCCCGATGCGCCCACTAGGCGTCCAATGGACGAAACGCTGCTTCAGCCTGCTCGCCGCCGCCGGTCTGGCCACGATCCCGTACCTGGCACAGGCCGCCAGCGAAGACGACCCGTGGGAAAGCGTCAACCGCCCGATCTTCACCTTCAACGACACACTGGACACCTACGCCCTCAAGCCGTTGGCCCAGGGCTACCAGTACGTCACACCGAACGTCGTGCAAGACGGCGTGCACAACTTCTTCGGCAACATCGGTGACGTGCGCAACCTGGTCAACGACCTGCTGCAACTGAAGTTCCGCGATGCCGGCGTCGACACCAGCCGCCTGCTGTTCAACACTACCTTCGGCCTGGCCGGCTTCATCGACGTCGCGACCCACATGGGCCTGCGCCGCAACGACGAAGACTTCGGCCAGACCCTCGGCCATTACGGCGTGGGCAGCGGCCCTTACGTGATGCTGCCGCTGCTGGGCCCGAGCACCCTGCGCGATGCGCCTTCGCTGATCCCGGATGCCTACACCGGCCCGTATCCCTACATCGACAATGTATCGGTGCGTAACAGCCTGCGCGGCGTCAACGTGGTCGATACCCGCGCCGACCTGCTCAAGTCCGAGAAGCTGATCAGCGGCGACAAATACACCTTCATACGCAACGCCTACCTGCAGAACCGCGAGTTCAAGGTCAAGGACGGCGAGGTCGAAGACGACTTCTGATCCGCCTTGCCCGCAGCCCGCTCCTGTCCTCCAGCCCCCGCCTTTCGTGGCGCGGGCTGCGGCTGCTTGAACCCTTGAGCGGATGGGAGTACTGTCTGCGCCTTGTCGCGACCGACCCGCGCCGCTGTTCCCTAGAATGAGCGCCAAACCACAACCCCGGCGCCGTTTGCCTGGATGACCCATGCACAAAGCCAGTGCCTCGCTGCTGATTATCGATGACGACGACGTCGTCCGCGAAAGCCTCGCCGCCTACCTGGAAGACAGCGGATTCAAGGTCACACAGGCCACCAACGGCCTGGAAGGCCTGAAGGTCTTCGAACACCAACTCCCCGACCTGGTGATCTGCGATCTGCGCATGCCGCAGATGGACGGCCTCGAGCTGATCCGTCGCGTCAGCGAGATGGCGGTGGAAACCCCGGTGATCGTGCTGTCCGGTGCCGGTGTGATGAGCGATGCCGTCGAAGCCCTGCGCCTGGGTGCCGCCGACTACCTGATCAAGCCGCTGGAAGACCTTGCCGTCCTGGAACACTCGGTACGCCGTGCCCTGGACCGCGCCTTCCTGCGCTCGGAAAACCGCCGCTATCGCGAAAAGCTGGAAACCGCCAACCGCGAACTGCAGGCCAGCCTGAACCTGCTCCAGGAAGACCAGAACGCCGGTCGCCAGGTGCAGATGAACATGCTGCCGGAAACGCCCTGGGAGTCCGAAGGACTGGCGTTTTCCCACCAGATCATCCCGTCGCTGTATCTGTCGGGTGACTTTGTCGATTACTTCCGTGTCGACGCCCGCCGCATCGGCTTCTATCTCGCCGACGTTTCGGGGCACGGCGCCTCGTCCGCCTTCGTCACCGTGCTGCTGAAGTTCATGACCACGCGGCTGCTGTACGAGTCCAAGCGCAACGACATGCTGCCGGAATTCAAGCCGTCGGACGTCCTCGGCCACATCAACCGCGGGCTGATCAACTGCAACCTGGGCAAGCACGTGACCATGCTCGGCGGCGTGATCGACCTGGATACCGACCGCCTGACCTACAGCATCGGCGGGCACCTGCCGTTGCCTGTGCTCTATGTCGACGGCGAAGCCCGTTACCTGGAAGGCAGAGGCCTGCCGGTTGGGCTGTTCGACGAAGCGACTTACGAGGATCATGTCCTCGATCTTCCCAAATCCTTCAGTCTTTCCCTGTTCTCGGACGGCATTCTCGATGTCCTTCCGGGAGCTACGCTGAAAGAAAAGGAGACGGCACTGCCCGAGCAGGTCGTCGCCGCCGGCGGAACTCTGGATGGCCTGCGTCAAGTCTTCGGACTGGCCAAGTTGTCCGAGATGCCGGATGATATTGCCTTGCTGGTGTTGAGCAGGAACCTTGCATGAGTACCGGTAAAATCCAGTTCGCCGAGCAGGATGGCTCATTCGTCCTGAAGTTCGTGGGCGAAGTCCGACTGACCCTGTGTTCGGCGCTGGATGCCACCATTGAAAAAATCTTCGCCGCGTTGAATTTCTCGGCGATCATCATCGATCTCACGGAAACCCAGAGCATCGACAGCACCACGCTGGGCCTCCTGGCGAAGTTGTCGATTCTCTCGCGGCAGAAGGTCGGACTGTTGCCCACGCTGGTCACCACCAACGCGGACATCACCCGGTTGCTGCAGTCGATGGGCTTCGATCAGGTGTTCAACATCGTTGATCGCCCGATTCCGTGCTCGGATTGCCTGACCGATCTGCCTCCCCAGGACCAGTCCGAGGAGGTGGTGCGCGGCAAGGTGCTCGAGGCCCACCGTATCCTGATGGGCCTGAACGAGACCAACCGCGAGGCCTTCCACGATCTGGTGAGCGCGCTCGAGCGCCACTGATTCGATGAGCTGAAATGCAAACCGGCGCCCTGGGGCGCCGGTTTGCATTTGCTCGTCCGCAGTTTTCAGCGGTTGGCGAGCAGCGCCTCGAGCTTTTCCTGGTCGCGGGCGAACAGGCGGATGCCTTCGGCCAGCTTCTCGGTGCCCATGGCGTCTTCGTTCATTTGCCAGCGGAAGGTGCTCTCGTCCAGAACCTGGCGCGCCTCGCCACCACCGGGCTGCAGCGCGCGCGGCAGCTCGCCCTGGGCATCTGCCAATTGCTGCAGCAGGTCCGGGCTTATAGTCAGGCGGTCGCAGCCGGCGAGCTGCTCGATCTGGCCGAGGTTGCGGAAGCTGGCGCCCATCACTACGGTGTCGTAGCCGTTGGCCTTGTAGTAGCGATAGATGCGCGAAACGGACTGCACGCCTGGATCTTCCGCGCCGACGTAGTCGCGGTTATTGGCCTTCTTGTACCAGTCGTAGATGCGCCCGACGAAGGGCGAGATCAGGAACACACCGGCGTCGGCGCAGGCGGCGGCCTGGGCGAAGGAGAACAGCAGGGTGAGGTTGGTCTGGATGCCTTCGCGCTCCAGTTGCTCGGCAGCGCGGATGCCTTCCCAGGTGGAGGCGATCTTGATCAGCACGCGGTCGCGGCCGATGCCTTGCTGGTCATACAGGTCGATCAGGCGATGGGCGCGCTGCAGCGTGGCTTCGGTATCGAAGGACAGGCGGGCGTCAACCTCGGTGGAGATGCGCCCCGGAATCACGCCCAGGATGTCCTTGCCCACGGCGACGGCGAAGCGATCACAGGCGAGGCCGGCGTCACCCTGCGCGCCTTCGGTGGCGCGTGCCAGGTGCTCGGCGTAGCGGGGCAGGGCGGCAGCCTTCAGCAGCAGCGACGGATTGGTGGTGGCATCCACCGGCTTCAGGCGGGCAATGGCGTCGAAATCGCCGGTATCGGCGACAACCGTGGTGTATTGCTTGAGTTGTTCCAGCTTGGAGGTCATGGCGCGTCTTCCGTAGAGAGTGCATCGACCTTACCCGAGGCCGATGCGCCACTCAACGGGACTCAGTGACCGGCGAGAAGTTCTCCCGCCTGATCAAGCAACCCCAGCGAATCCTTGGTCTTGTGAACGTCCACCGAGAGCAGTTGGCGGAAGCGCCGTGCGCCAGGGAATCCCTGCGCCAGGCCAAGGACGTGGCGGGTCACATGGTGCATTGCGCCGCCTTCGGCAATGTGCCGCTCGATGTACGGGCGCATTCGCGCCAGGGCTTGCGCGCGGGTGATGGCCGGCTCCGACGAGCCATACAGCGCGGCGTCCACCTGGGCCAGCAGGTAGGGGTTGTGGTAAGCCTCGCGGCCGAGCATCACGCCATCGAACACCTGCAGGTGCTCGCGGCATTCTTCCAGGGTCTTGATGCCGCCGTTGAGGACGATTTCCAGTTCCGATAAGTCGCGCTTGAGCTGCGCGGCGATGTCGTAGCGCAGCGGTGGGATTTCGCGGTTTTCCTTGGGCGACAGGCCTTCGAGGATGGCGATGCGCGCGTGCACGGTGAAGCTGCGGCAGCCGGCGTCGCGCACCTGGCCGACGAAGTCGCAGAGCTCTTCGTAGCTGTCGCGGCCGTTGATGCCGATGCGGTGCTTGACCGTTACCGGGATCGATACCGCATCGCGCATGGCCTTCACGCACTCCGCCACCAGCGCCGGGTGGCCCATCAGGCAGGCGCCGATCATGTTGTTCTGCACGCGGTCGCTGGGGCAGCCGACGTTCAGGTTCACTTCGTCGTAGCCAGCTGCTTCGGCCATCTTCGCCGCCGCCGCCAGGTCCGCCGGATTGCTGCCGCCCAGTTGCAGGGCCAGCGGGTGCTCGCACTCGTCGTGACGCAGGAAGCGCGCGGCATCGCCATGGAGGATGGCGCCGGTGGTGACCATCTCCGTGTAGAGCAAGGCATGGCTGGAGAGCTGGCGCAGGAAGAACCGACAGTGGCGGTCGGTCCAGTCCATCATCGGCGCCACGCTGAAGCGGCGGGAAGGCTCGGGGCGGGTAGTGGCGGTCGGAGCGGCAGTGGTCATCGGTGCTTCGTATCTGGCTTCGCTTGGGGGCGCGAAATCGTTCGCACCGCGGAAAGGGCGGAGATTTTACCGGGGTTGCCCGCTCCGCGCACGGAAACCGGCGGGCGGTCTGTCTTGGCCTAGCGGTCAGCATCGACGCAGCTGCTACCCTCTGGGTTCCTGACAGAAGGATCTCATTCGATGAAACGCCTATTGCTGATGCTCCCGCTGATCCTGCTGGCGGCCTGTTCCTCGCCGGGCAAGCTGAAGGAGGAGGCGCCAGGGTTGCGGATGGAAAGCGCCAAGTCGCCCTCGGTCTATATGACCTGCCTGTTGCCGAAATGGCGGGAGATCCGCTCGTCGTCGTCGGTGAAGGAAATCCGCTTTGGCTACCGGCTGGTGATGCCGGCCACAGCGAGCGATAGCCCCGAGGCGTTGCTGGAGGCTACGGCAGCGGACAAGGGGAGTGATGTGGTGCTCTATCGCCACCATTCGCCGAGCCCGGACGATGCGATCATCCTGGCGGCGCGCAGCTGCCTGTAGCGACTCAAGCAGCGCCTCGTCTACCACTAAGGAACGATAGCCGCCGCGTGAAGCAGGCGGCCTAATGGCTCTGACAAGAATAATCGGGCTTCCCGGCAGCGTGCCTGCGCTGTGCAGCGGTAGGGCCCGCCAGAAGAGAGCTGCCGCCATGGATATCGCGCGCCCGCGTATCGTCCTCATCCTTACCCTGCAGACGTGCGGCCTGGTGCTGCTGTTCATCGCCCAGGCGCTGGGCGGCTGGCCGTTGTCGTTGTGCCTGCTGCTGGCCGCGGTGCTGCTCTGGGGGCCATGGTTCGTTCCCGAGCGGGCGGCGCCGGCCGGTGCGCTGGCGGTGCTGCCGGATGTCGCGGAGCTGACCCGCGAGCTGTCCCAGGGCACCAGTCGCAATGCGCTGTCCGCCGCCGGGGTGTCCTTCTCGGTGCAGCGCCTGGTGGAGAAGCTGGAGTCCCAGGTGGTGGCGGCCGAGCAGATTGTCGGCAGCGCCGAGGTGATGATCCATACCGAGCGGGCTACGTCGAACCTGGCCCGCCAGGCGAAGGAGGCAGCCACGCTCGCCCGCGCCGGCAGCGATGCCGGGCGCAGCGAGTTGCACGCCGCTATCGATTGCATGCGCCAGCTGAGCCAGCGCGCCAGTGCCAGCCGCGTGCTGATCGAGACGCTGAATGCGCGCAGCGAGGACATCCAGCGCGTGACCCAGGTGATCCAGTCCATCGCCAGCCAGACCAACCTGCTCGCGCTCAATGCCGCCATCGAGGCGGCTCGCGCGGGCGAGCATGGGCGCGGCTTTGCGGTGGTCGCCGAAGAGGTGCGCGGCCTGGCTGGACGCACCGCCGAGGCTACCGACGAAGTCGGGCAGATGATCGAGGATATCCAGCGCCAGACCGGCGAGGTGGTGGAGCAGATTCGCCAGCTCACCGATGACCTGGGCCTGGGCGTCAGCCAGGTGGAAAGTACTGGCCGGCAGTTGCAGGACATCGCCGGGCTGGCCGCCACGGTGGAGACCCAGATCACCGAGATTGCCGAAGGCGCGGAGATCAACCGTAACCAGCTGGACAGCCTGTTCGCCGCCGTCGAGCAGGTGCGCGGCGACCTGCGCGCCAGCGACGAGCAGACGCACCGGTTGGCGGACGCGGCGGTGCAGTTGGAAACCCAGGCGGAGATGATCAGCGAGCGCCTGGCTGAGGTGGCGCTGGACGACTATCACCAGCGCGTCTATGACCTTGCCCGCGCCGGTGCGCAGGCCATCGGTGCGCGTTTCGAGGCGGATATCGACACGGGGCGCATCGGCCCGGAGGATCTGTTCGACCGCGACTACCAGCCGATGCCGGGCACTCGGCCGCAGAAATTCCGTACGCGTTTCGACCGTTACACCGATGAGGTGCTGCCGCGCATCCAGGAAAACCTGCTGCAACGCCATGAAGGGCTGGTGTTCGCCATCGCCTGTACCGCCGAGGGTTACGTGCCGACGCACAACCAGGCGTTCAGCCATCCGCCCAGCGGCGACCTGCAGGTGGACATGCTGAAGAGCCGCAGCAAGCGCCTGTTCAACGACCGCACCGGGGTGCGCTGCGGCAGCCACAACCAGCCCATGCTGCTACAGACCTACTGCCGCGATACCGGCGAGCTGATGCACGACCTCTCGGTGCCGATCTACGTGCGTGGGCGCCAGTGGGGCGGCCTGCGCCTGGGCTACCGGCCGGAAGCCTGAGGCTCCAGGGGCTAGCCCGTTCCTACTAAGAATCGCAGGCGAAAAAAAGCCGCGAAGGAGTTGGACGCGGCTTGGGTGCGGGCGCCCGGGGCGCCCGCAAAAGGGTTTCAGTGATGCCCGCAGAGGGCGTCGCGGCCTTGTTCGCCGAGTATGTTGAAGAGGATGTTCAGCACCACGGCCCAGATCGCGGTCATCGCGATGCCGCTATGGGTGATCGGCTCCATCCATTGGGGCAACGCGGCGAAGAAGTCCGGGCGTACCACCGGCACCATTCCCATCCCGATGCTCACCGCCACCAGCAACTGGTTGCGGCGATCGACGATGTCCGCCTCATGAAGGATGCGGATGCCGCTGGCAGCGACCATGCCGAACATGGCGATGCCGGCGCCGCCCAGGACGGCGGGCGGAATCGAGGCGACCAGGAAGGCGGCCTTGGGCAGCAGCGACAGGGCGATCAGGAACAGCGCGGCGGCGGCGGTGACGTAGCGGCTGCGCACGCCGGTCATCTGCACCAGGCCGATGTTCTGGGCGAACGAGGAATGGGTGAAGGTATTCATGAAGCCGGCGACGAACGACGCGCTGGCATCGCACAACAGGCCACGGCGCAGGCGGTTGGGGCAGATTTCGGTCTCGGTGATCTTGCCCAGGGCGAGGAACATGCCGGTGGACTCGACGAAGATGATCACCACCACCAGGCACATCGACAGCACCGGAGCCAGGTGGAATTCCGGGGCACCGAAATGCAGCGGCGTGACGATGTCGAACCACGGGCGCTGCTCGATGCCGTCCAGGCTGACCATGCCCATGCTGGCGCCGATGATGTAGCCCAGCAGCATGCCGATCAGCACCGAGACGTTGACCCAGAAGCCCTTCAGGAAGCGGTTGATCAGCAGGATCACTGCCAGCACGAAGGAGGACAGGGCGAGGTATTCGATGGCGCCGAAGTTGGCGGCTGCCTTGCCGCCGCCGGCCCAGTTGATCGCCACCGGGAACAGGCACATGCCGATGGAGGTGATCACGGTGCCGGTTACCAGCGGCGGGAAGAAGCGCACGATGCGGCTCATGAACGGCGCGATGAGCATGCCGAAGAAGCCGGCGGCGATGGTCGCGCCGAAGATGCCGGTCATGCCCACACCGGGCATCCCGGCCATGGCGACCATGCTGCCCACGGCGGCGAAACTGGCGCCCATCATCACCGGCATGCGGATGCCCACCGGGCCGATGCCGAGCGATTGCACGAGCGTGGCGATGCCGGCGACCAGCAGGTCGGCGTTGATCAGGAAGGCGATTTCTTCACGGGAGAGACCGGCGGCCTGGCCGACGATCAGTGGTACGGCGACGGCGCCGCCATACATCAGGAGAACGTGCTGGAAGCCGACCAGCAGCAGCTGCAGCAAGGGCAAACGCTGGTCGACGGGCGAGCCGGTAGGGGAGCGCTCAGTTACCACGGACATGCAACACCTCGGTTTTTATTGTTGTCAGTCGCTGGTTGCCGGACGGGCACGACAACCGGGAAGTACTGGCCGATCTCACCCCCGGGGCCGAGCGGGTGAAGCGGTGCGGGACTTTATAAACGCGATGTGTATTACGTTCAATCGATTTTTGTATACAACTCGTCGGTCATGTTTTGTCTCTGCAGTGCTGGATGGCTCTAGGTCGCGTGTTTCCTGGTTTCAGCAATTCTGTAGCCATTGGTCGAGTGGACTACATTTTTTGTTTCAAGGGGGCAGCGGATGGCAATCGCGGACCCGCCGAGCCATGCCGGACTTTTGTACAGACATAAAAAAACCGCACCCGAAGGTGCGGTTCTTCTGGCCGTGCCGCAGGCTCAATTAACCTGGGCACCCTTGGAGATCCAGTCTCCAACGAGCTTGCGCTCTTCCGGGGTCATCTGCGTGATGTTGCCCAGCGGCATGACCTGCGAAGCCACGGCCTGCGCCTGGATGCGCGGGGCGAGCTGCTGGATCTGCTGCGGGGTGTCGAACATCACGCCGGCCGGCGCGGTACTGAACAGATTGCTGGTCGGCTTGGCCGAGTGGCAGACGGCGCAGCGTTCCTGGATGACGTGATGGACCTTGTCGAAGCCTTCGGTCGAGCCCGCGGCGGTGGACGCCTGGGTCGGAGCGGCCTGAGCCTGCTGGGCGGCAGCGGCCTTGGCGGCTTCCTCGTCCTTGGCGCGTTCGGCCGGGGTCTTGCCGCCAACGGCGGTTTCCGGCAGCGGCTGGTACTCGATCTTCTGAGCTTGCGCGGTAGAGGAGGCGTCGCTGGTTGGCCAGTTCGGGCCGGTGACGAAGGCCAGGGCGATCATGCCGACGGCGCCGGCGGGCAGGGCCCAGGCCATGCCATTGCCTTCGTGGCGGGTGTTGAAGTAGTGACGCACGATCACTGCCAGAGCCGCGATGCAGGTCAGGATCAGCCAGTTGTAGTGGCTGCCGTAGGTGCTCGGGAAGTGGTTGCTGATCATGATGAACAGCACCGGCAGGGTGAAGTAGTTGTTGTGGCGCGAACGCAGCAGGCCTTTTGCCGGTAGTACCGGGTCGGGCTCGCGGCCTTCCTCGATGGCCTTAACCAGCGCGCGCTGGGCCGGCATGATCACGCGGAACACGTTGCCCACCATGATGGTGCCGATGATGGCGCCCACGTGCAGGTAGGCACCGCGACCGCTGAACACCTGGCTGAGCAGGTAGGCGGCGAGGACCAGCAGGCCGAACAGGATGGCGCCGAGCAGGGCGGGTTTCTTGCCCAGCGGCGAATCGCACAGGGTGCTGTAGACGAACCAGCCGGCGATCAGCGAGCCGATGCCGATGGCCACGGCGGCGGCCGGAGCCAGGTCGCTGCCCGGGGCGATCAGGTACAGGGTCGGGTTCAGGTAGAACACGATGGTCAGCAGGCAGACACCCGACATCCAGGTGGAGTAGGCCTCCCATTTGAACCAGTGCAGGTTGTCCGGCATTTTCGGCGGGGCGAGCTTGTACTTCTCCAGGTGGTAGATGCCGCCACCATGGATCGCCCAGAGATCACCGGAAAGCCCCTCGCGCGGGTTGGCGCGATTGAGGTTGTTCTCCAGCCAGACGAAGTAGAACGAAGCGCCGATCCAGGCAATGCCCACAATCATGTGGACCCAGCGGACCAGCAGGTTCAGCCATTCGATGAGATGTGCTTCCACAGTTTTTTACCTCTTGCCCGGGTGCCGCCGTCGCGGCAGGCGGGCCTCTCTTATTAGTTTGCTTGGGGGTCGAGGAGGAGCTGTTCGTCCTCGGTGAAGAAATGCTCGTCGCAGTTGTTGCCAGAACCGCTGCGATCGACCACCAGGAAGTCATCCCGCTTTTCGATCGTCAGCACCGGGTGGTGCCAGACGCCGCGGTGGTAATTGACGCCCTGCTTGCCGTTGGACAGGAAAGCGCGGACGAGGCCCGATACAGGTACATCGCCAAGGGGCGCGACCACGATCAGAAAGGGGTTGCCGAGCAGCGGAATGAACGCCTGGCTGCCCTGCGGGTGACGTTCCAGCATGCGGATGCGCAAGGGCATCTCCAGGGATTCGGCGCTGAAGATGCTGATGATCGCCTGGTCATCGGGCTGCGCCGTTTCGACGGTGGCGAGCTTGTGATAACGGCGGGTGGAGCCGTTGTTGATCATGAAAAAGTCGCTGCCTTCGGTCTCGATGACATCACCGAACGGGGCGAAGGCTTCCTTGGTCAATGGCTCGATCTTCAGGGTACGCATGGCTGGTCTTCTTATTTCGTTATTCGCATGGGCCCCTTCCCAGGGGAGGGGGAGTGAAGGTCCGCTGGCTCAGAGCTGCTGCAGGCGGAACATCGCGATCTTGTTGATCTCCGCCAGGGCGGTCTGGAACTCCTGCTCCGGCGTGTTGTGGATGCGTTCTTCGAACGCAGCCAGGATCTGGTGGCGGTTGCTGCCCTTCACCGCCTTGATGAAGGGGAAGCCGAACTTGGCCTTGTACGCATCGTTGAGTTCGGTGAAGCGGGCGAATTCTTCGGCGGTGCAGTCCTGGATACCGGCACCGGCCTGTTCGGCGGTGCTGGAGGCGGTCAGCTCACCACGGATCGCGGCCTTGCCGGCGAGGTCCGGGTGCGCGTTGATCAGCGCCAGCTGCGCTTCATGGCTGGCGGACAGGAGGATGTCGGCCATGCGTTGCTGCAGCAGTTCGATGTCGTTCAGACTGTCGTCGACGCCCAGGTCATAGGCCTTCTCGGCGACCCACGGGGAGTGCTCGTAGATGTCGGCGAAGGTGGCGACGAAGGCGGCGCGGTCGAGGCTGGCCGGGGTCAGGGTCTGGAAGCGGCTCATGCCTTGTTCTCCTGCGCTTTGAACGGGTGGTTCTCGTGCCAGTGCTTGGCGATGTCGACGCGGCGGGTGATCCACACCTTCTCGTGACCCTTAACGTACTGGATGAAGCGCTCCAGCGAGGCCATGCGCGCCGGACGGCCCAGCAGGCGGCAGTGCATGCCGATGGAGAGCATTTTCGGCGCGCCCTCGGCACCCTCGGCGTAGAGCACGTCGAAGGCGTCCTTGAGGTATTCGAAGAAGTCGTCGCCCTTGTTGAAGCCCTGCACCTGGGTGAAGCGCATGTCGTTGGTGTCCAGCGTGTAGGGGATCACCAGGTGCGGTTTCTCGGCGGTGCTCGCCGGGTCCCAGTAGGGCAGGTCGTCGTCGTAGGTGTCGGAGTCGTAGAGGAAGTTGCCGTCCTCGCGGACGATGCGGCGGGTGTTCGGGCCCAGGCGGCCGGTGTACCAGCCCTGCGGGCGCTGGCCGGTCAGCTCGGTGAGGATGCGCACGGCCTCGAACATGTGTTCGCGTTCCTGCGCCTCGTCCATGTACTGGTAGTCGATCCAGCGGTAGCCGTGGCTGCAGATCTCGTGGCCGTCGGCGACCATCTGGCGGATCGCTTCCGGGTGGCGCTGGGCGGCCATGGCCACGGCGAACACGGTGAGCGGCAGGTCGTACTTTTTGAAGAGCTTGAGCAGGCGCCATACGCCGGCACGGCTGCCGTATTCGTAGAGCGATTCCATGCACATGTTGCGCTCGCCCTTGAGCGGCTGGGCGGCGACCATCTCGGAGAGGAAGGCTTCGGACTCGGCATCCCCGTGCAGGATGTTGCGCTCGCCGCCTTCCTCGTAGTTGAGGACGAAGGAGAGGGCGATGCGCGCATCGTTCGGCCAGTGCGGGTGGGGAATGTTGTTGCCGTAACCGATCAGGTCGCGTGGATAGTCAGCGCTCACTGCAGTGTTCCTTCTTGTGGTTGGCGGTCGGCGCCGGGTCGGTAGACCGTGCGCTGCCGTGATGTGTGCATTGTATACAAAATGTCGGGCGGTCTGTAAATACAATCCGCGCAACGGTCGTTTCAATCCATCGGCCTCCCCCGCGGTTGCTGCGAATGCGCTGGATGCCATGCAATGGCGCAGTCTGCGGCTGATGGTTGGCTGCTTCTGCACGCCGGTACAGGTTCGGGAAAAGCTGCTTTTTGCCGTGATGGAACACTTTTTTGTATACAATTGATCATGTCGCTGGGTATATTCGGTCCGACCAAAAGCACCCGCGTACTGTTCAATGGAGCAGTGCGCCGATATCGATCAACAAGACAGAGGAGGAAGGTGTCCGCCGGCGCCGCCGTCAGACACCGATAGCCCATGGGACGCTTGACCACTCACGTACTGGATTCCGCCCACGGCTGCCCGGGCCATGGCATCAAGATCGAACTGTTCCGTGTCGAGGGCCAGCAGCTCGAGCTGATCGCCACCCGCGTGACCAATGATGACGGCCGCTGCGACGAGCCGCTGCTGCAGGGCGAGGATTTCCGCGCCGGCGTCTACCAGCTGCTGTTCAATGCCGGCGACTACTACCGCGCCCGTGGCGTGGAGCTGCCCAAGCCGGCGTTCCTCGACCAGGTCGTGCTGCGCTTCGGCATTGCCTCGGAAAGCGACCACTACCATGTGCCGCTGCTGATTTCCCCCTACAGCTATTCCACCTATCGCGGTAGCTAGTCCCCGCCCGTAGGTCTTCCCCCGGACTCTTCGTGGAGTCTTCCTCGGCCCGCCCACACTGCGGGCTTTTTTTTGCCCGTCATTCAGCAATATGCCTGGGTTTTATGGGCGCAAACGCGGTAGTTGGACTAGAAGGAGAGATACCGAATTCGTGAGAAGTGGCATGAGCAGAATCCTGATCGTCGATGAACAACCGGTTACCCGCCATGCGCTGCGCCTGATGATGGAGGCGGACCGGCACGAGGTAGTCGGCGAGGCGGACAACGGCCCCGATGCGTTGCACCAGGCGCGCCTGTGCAAGCCGGACCTGATGATCCTCGAACTGTCGATTCCGCGGCTGGGTGGCCTGGAGGTACTGCAACGCCTGGTGGCCCAGGAGTCGCCGGTCAAGGTGCTGGTGCTCACTTCCCAGGACTCCGAGTATTTCGCCGGCCGCTGCCTGACGGCCGGCGCTGCCGGCTTCGTCAGCAAGCAGGAGGACCCGCAGGCCGTGCGCGAGGCGGTGCGAGCCATCGCCCAGGGGCACAGCTACTTCCCCAGCCACGCCCTGGGCAGTGTGAATGCTGCGGAGGAGGCGGGGCATGGCGGTCTGCTCAAGGACCTTTCGGTGCGTGAACTGAGCGTGCTGCAATTGCTGGCCCAAGGCTTGAGCAACATTGCCATCGCCGATCAGTTGTCCATCAGCGACAAGACCGTGAGCACCTACAAGGTGCGTCTTATGCAGAAGCTGCACGCCAAATCGCTGGTGGAGCTGGTCGATATCGGCCGGCGCCACGGGCTGGTCGAGGGAGGCGCAAAGGAAGAGGGGGGAGGTGAATCGGAGCTTGACGATGAGCAGAAGCGGGAATTCGAGCTTCTGCGCCACATGATCGACTCGCTTCCCTACCCGATGAGCGTGCGTGGGCTGGATGGTCGGGTGCGCTACTGCAATGCAACGGCGTTGAGCTATCTGGGGTTGCCCCTGGAGGCCGTCGTTGGCAGTTGGGTCGGCGAGTTGGGGGTTTTTAGCGACTCCAATGAGTGGGACTTTCTTCGCGAAAGGATGATTGCGAATATTGCGCGAGGCGAACCTTACGACTCGGATGTCGAGTTGCGTACGGTCAAGGGCCGCAGGGTATTCCATCATTGGGGGCGGCCGTATCGAGACGGCACCGGAACGTTGCTGGGTGCTATTTGCGGGGCGATCAATATCACCGACCAGGATGATCTGGTCCGCGCGTTGCGCAATGCCAATGCCCGCATTGAATCCATCAGCAGGGGAAAGACGCAGTTCCTGGCGGGGATGGGGAGCGAGATGCAGGGACCTATCCAGACCATTGTCGCCATGATTGACCTTGCACTGAATCAGGACGACGCCAGGCGCCGGCGCGAACCCCTGCTGGTCGCCCGCTCGCAGGCCAGCAATCTGTTGCATGTTCTGGACGACCTGCAGTTACTCAATCGGGCCAAATCCGGGCGGCTTCAATTGAACATGGAAGAGACCGATTTACGAACGCTGGTCTCCCGTCAGGTTGAATCGGTAGCCGACTCTGCCGCCTCCAAGGGAATAAGCCTGGAAACCAACTTCGACCTTGCTCTGCAGCCGCGAGTCTGGTGCGACGCGCCACGTCTGCGGCAGATAATGGAGAATCTGTTGGGCAACGCGGTCAAGTTCACTGAGCAGGGAAGCGTGATTGTGCGGCTTTGCGCCAGGGGGAAGGGCCAGGGAATGGTAGAGGTTCAGGTGGATGTGATCGACACGGGAGTTGGCATTTCCGATGTCGAGTTGGCGCATCTTTTCGAGCCGTTTTCCTATGATCTCGATGGGCTGCGTATCGGACAAGGGGGGTCTGGACTGGGGCTGGCCTTGTGCAAAAGCCTGGTGACACTGATGGGGGGCGACATTAGCGTCAAGAGTCGCCTGGGCGTCGGCACGGAGTTCAGTTTCAAAGTGAGGGTCCCTGACGCCTCGTCCTGATCACGATACAGCGGTTCAGGATTTGATCAGGCCGCGAACGGAAACCAAAACCCCGGCAATCGCCGGGGTCTTAGTTTCTATCAGACGCGGCGGCGGCTCAGAGGAAGATGAACTTCGCCACGAAGATCGCACACAGCGCGTACAGGCTGATGGTCACGTCCTTGTGGCGGCCGGTGAATACCTTCATCGCCACGTAGGTCACGAAGCCCAGCGCGATACCGTCGGCGACCGAGAAGGTCAGCGGCATCATGATCACGGTGACGATCGCCGGGATGGTCTCGGTGTGCTCGTTCCAGTCGATGTGGGCCATACCGCCCATCATCAGCATCGCAACGTAGATCAGCGCGCCGGCGGTGGCGTAGGCGGGGATCATGCCGGCCAACGGGGCGAAGAACATCGCCGCGACGAACAGCACGCCGACTACCACGGCGGTCAGTCCAGTACGGCCACCGGCGGCGACACCGGCCGCGCTCTCGACGTAGCTGGTCACTGGCGGTACGCCGAGCACCGCGCCGAAGGCACTGGAGGTGCTGTCGGCCTTCATCGCTTTCGACAGGTTCTCGATGCGACCGTCCTCGCGCACCAGGTGCGCGCGCTGGGCTACGCCCATCAGGGTGCCGGCGGTGTCGAACATATGCACGAAGAGGAAGGCCAGGATCACGCTGATCATGGTCACGTTGAACGCGCCGGAGATATCCATCGCCAGGAAGGTCGGCGCCAGGCTCGGCGGCATGGAGAACACGCCGCCGAACTTGACTATCCCTAAGGCGATGCCGGCCACGGTGACAGTGAGGATGCTGATCAGGATGCCGCCGAACACGCGGCGGTATTCCAGCACCGCGATCATCAGGAAGCAGATGGCGGCGAGCAGCGGGCCGGGGCTGGTCAGGTCACCCAGGTGAACCAGGGTGGCGGGGCTGGCAACCACGATGCCGGCGGTTTTCAGGCCGATCAGGCCGAGGAACAGGCCGACGCCGGCGCCCATGGCGAAGCGCAGGCTGACCGGGATGCTATTGAGCAGCCACTCGCGAATGCGCGAGAAGGTCAGGATCATGAACGCGATACCGGAGATGAACACTGCACCCAGTGCGATCTCCCAGCTGTAGTTCATGGTCTTGACCACGGTGTAGGTGAAGAAAGCGTTGAGGCCCATGCCCGGCGCCAGGCCCACCGGCCAGTTGGCGTACAGGCCCATGAGGAAGCAGCCCAGCGCGGCGGCCAGGCAGGTAGCCACGAAGGCGGCGCCGTGATCGATGCCCGCGTCGGCCATGATGTTGGGGTTGACGAAGATGATGTACGCCATGGTGATGAAAGTCGTGAGACCCGCGGCGAGTTCGGTCTTCACGGTGGTGCCATGCTGGCTCAGCTTGAACAGGCGTTCGAGCAGGCCGGTGGCGGGGGGACTGGATGCAAAGGCTTGTTGTTCTTGTTTGGTGCTTTCCACAGCGGTACTCCTCAACGCTCTTGTTGTTGGTCCCTTGCCGTCGGCTGGTTCACCTGCGTCCCTTGCGCTAACGGAAAGAGTTGTGAGGGTGTGAATGTTGACCTTTGGGTCAGGAAGTCACGCCGCGATTATGCAGTTGTGTACAAAAAGTTCAAATAATGTTTAGTGTCTTGCTGAAAGATTTTTACAAGCAAAGCGTCGGAATGGTCGCAGGTTGGCCTTGGCCAAGCTCCTGTGCCCTGGGGCTCTGGGGTTGCCGGCGAGTCGATCATGACGGCTGCACGATAGTGGCCACTTTGTGTACACTGTGCGCCATGCCTGGCCCGCGGCCAGCTTCACTCCAGCCCCCACGGATTTCGCGCCGGTTCGCACCGGCTGAGCAGGGTTCGACTCCGATGACCGACCAGTTGCAACAGATCAGGAAGCAGCCGCGCAATGGCAAGGCGCGCAGCGGCACTCAGGACGAAATCGTCTACGCGCATATTTTCGACGCCATCCTCGAGCAGCGTCTGGCGCCCGGTACCAAGCTGAGCGAAGAAGCCCTGGGTGAAATCTTCGGCGTTAGTCGCACCATCATCCGTCGCGCCCTGTCGCGCCTGGCCCACGAGCAGGTCGTGCTGCTGCGCCCGAACCGTGGTGCGGTGGTGGCCAGCCCGAGCATCGACGAAGCCCGGCAGATCCTCTTCGCCCGCCGCACCGTCGAGCGCGCGATCACCGAACTGGCCGTGGACAACGCCAGCGGTGACGCTCTGGCCGAGTTGCGCGACATGGTCAAGCAGGAGCAGTCCAGCTTTGCCCGTGGCGACCGTGGCGCCGGCATCCGCCTCTCCGGCGAATTCCACCTCAAGCTGGCCGAGATGGCGAAGAACGCCCCGCTGGTGGTGTTCCAGCGCAGCCTGGTGTCGCAGACCTCGCTGATCATCGCCCAGTACGAAAGTGGCGGCCGCTCGCATTGCTCGTTCGACGAGCACAACGAAATCCTCGACGCCATCGAGAAGGGCGACAAGGAAAAGGCCGTGACCCTGATGATGCACCACATGGCGCACATCGACGACAAGCTGAACCTGGACGTGGACGGCGCCTCCGGCGACCTGCACGCGGTTTTCTCGCACCTGCTGGCCGGCAAGAAGAAGCCGCGCCGCAGCAAGGCGGACGCCGACTCGGCGGCCTGATCGCCGAGCCAGAAAGAAGCCCCGCATCTGCGGGGCTTTTTCGTTTCTGCACGGGGCGCTTTCCTAGGAGCGAGCTTGCTCGCCAATCCGACGCACGCCGGCGTCTCAAGGTGCGATGCGTTCGCGAGCAAGCTCGCTGCTACAGGGATTGGGCGCTTTCCTCGGCCTGCTGCCAGCCACCACCCAGTGACTTGTAGAGCAGCACGAGGGTGGTCGCCACGGCTTCGCGGCCGCGCACCTGCTGTTCCTCGGTGGCCAGCAGTTCGCGCTGGGCGCTGAGCACGTTGAGGAAGTCCACCGCACCGGCCTTGTATTGTTCGCGGGCGTTGGCCAGGGCGGTGCGGCCGTGTTCGGCAGCGCTGTCCAGGCTGGCCAGGCGGCGTTGGTCGGCGGCGTAGTCGGTGAGCGCATCGTCCACTTCGCGCCAGGCGTTGAGCACGGTGCGGCGGTAGGCGATGGCCGATTCCTGCTGCTGCGCCTCGCGCAGGGCGAGCATGCCCTTCAGTCGGCCGCCTTCGAAGATCGGCAGCGACAGGCTCGGGCCAATGCCGAAGGTGCGGCTGTTCCAGTCGCCGAAGTTCGACAACTGCAACGCCTGGAAACCGAAGCTGCCATTGAGGCTGATGCGCGGGTAGAAGTCCGCCTTGGCCACGCCGATGCTGGCGGTAGCGGCGTGCAACGTTGCCTCGGCACGGCGGATGTCCGGGCGGCGCTGGGCCAGTTCCGAGGGCAGGCCGACTGGCACGTTGCGCGGTGGCTGCGGCACCGGCTTGGCTTGGGCGAGCTCAGCTTGCAGTGCGCCGGGCGCTTCGCCAAGCAGGTAGCCCAGGGCGTTGATCATTCGCGCCTGGCGCTTCTGGCTGTCGGGCAGGCGTGCCTCGATGCTGGCCACCTGGGTCAGCGCTTCGGCCACGTCCAGCCCGGTGGCGACGCCGTCTGCGCGGCGCAGGCGGGTGAGGTCCAGGCTGCGCTGGGCGATCTCGAGGTTGCTGCGGATGATGGCTTCCAGGTCTTGCTCGGCGCGCAGTTGCAGGTAGTTGCGTGCGGTCTCGGCGAGCACCGAAACCAGTACGTCGCGGCGGCTTGCCTCGGTGGCCTGCACGTTGGCGTCGGCGGTCTCCAGCTCGCGGCGCACGCGGCCCCAGAAGTCCAGCTCCCACGACAGGTCGAAGCCACCGTCGAGTTGGTTGAAGTTGTCCTTGCCGGCTTTGCCGGACGGGTCGTTCAGGCCGACCTCGCTGTTGCGCTTGCGCTGGTAGCCCAGGTCTGCGCCGATGTTGGGCACGGCATCGCCGCCCAGTGCCTGGCGGATCGCCCGGCTCTGCTGCAGGCGCGCATCGGCTTCGCGCAGGTCGAGGTTGGCATTCGCCACTCGGCGTTGCAGGTCGTTGAGCTGCGGGTCGCCCAGCAGCGTCCACCACTGCGCTTCCAGCGGCGCATTGAGTGCCTGGCTCGGTGTATCACCACGCCGGGCGGACCAGTTCACTGCGTCGGCATCGTCCGGGCGCTGGAAGTCCGGGCCGACGCTGCAGGCGCCGAGTGCGAGCAGAGCCAGAAAGAGAGGCGCGCGTGTGGCGATCATTGCACGGCCACCTTCTGCTCACCGTCTGCGTGCTTGCCGGTGTCGATCCGCGCGATGACCGACATACCCACGCGCAGCTTGTCGCGCAGCGGCTGGTCGGCGTCGAGGACGATCTTCACCGGGATGCGCTGGACGATCTTGGTGAAGTTGCCGGTGGCGTTGTCCGGCGCGATCGGCGCAAAGCTCAGGCCGGTGGCCGGGGCGATGCTGTCGACGTGGCCGCGCAGTTTCTCGCCGGGGAAGGTGTCGATGCTGATCTCGACCAACTGGCCGGGCTGCACGTCGGTGAGCTGGGTTTCCTGGAAATTGCCGACCACATAGGCATCCTGCAGCGGCACCACGGCCAGCAATGCATTACCCGGCGTGGTGTAGGCGCCCACGCGCACGGCACGGCGGCCGACCATGCCGTCGAAGGGGGCACGGATTTCCGTATACGACAGGTTCAGTTGCGCCTGCTGCAACTGCGCCTGGCCGCGTTTCAGCGCGCCGAGGGCTTCGGCCTGCTGGGCCAGCAGCACGTCGAGTTGCTTGCGGGCGGCGAGGGCGGCGGCCTTGTTCTTGTCGAGCACGGCTTTCGCCGAGTCGACACGCGAGCGCGCCTGCTGGGCGTTCTGCAAGGTGCCGGCGCCTTGGCTGGCGAGGTGCTGGTAGCGGTTGAGTTCCTGCGAGGCAAAGGTCAGCGCGGCCAGGTCGGCTTGTACCTGGGCCGCGGTCTGGGCAATCACTGCCTGCTGGCGTTCCAGGTCGGCAGCGACGTGGTGGTGACGCGCCTCGGCGGCCAGCACGTCGGCTTCGGCAGCGGCCAGCGCGGTGCGGTAGTCGCGGGCGTCGATGCGCGCCAGGACCTGCCCCGCCTTCACCGACTGGTTGTCGTCCACCAGCACTTCCTCGATGAATCCGGCGACCTTCGGCGCCACCAGGGTGAAGTCCGCGTGGACGTAGGCATCGTCCGTGCTCTGCTCACGGCTCGGGCCGAGCAGGCGCAGCAGCAGGTAGACGACAAGGGCGAGCAGCAGCACGGCAACCAGGGCCAGACTGCCGCGACGGGAATTCAGTTTCGACATGGGCAGACCTTTCAATGAGCAGGAACGACGGGGCGCGGCGGGTAGACCCGCAGCGGCATCAGGGGAATCAGGACGAGCAGGGCGGCGGCCAGCCAGGACATCGCCAGCAGGGTTTCGGACGCGGCGAGCACGCCGGCCTGACCGCGCACCTGCCCGGCCAGCCGGCTGACGTTCTCGGCGCCGCCCAGTTGTTCAAGGCGCAGGCCGAGGGCTTGCGAGGCGTTGCCCAGGTGGTCGACCAGGCGGTTTGAGTGGTAGTGCTCGCGCCAGGTCATGAGGAACGTGACGATGGTGCTGCCCAGCACTGCGGAGAAGCCGCGCACGCTGTTGAACCAGGCCGAGGCGAACGGCCCTTCGATGGGCGCGACGACGCTGGTGGCGGACATCAGCAGCGGCACCACGGCCATCGGCTGGCCGATGATCTGCAGCGCCAGCAGGGTGTAGAAGTTCTCCCGCGTCCACTCGCTGGTCAGCTGGCTCATGCCGAAGGCCGAGAGCCCGCACAGGCTGATGCCGATGGCCAGCACCCAGCGGCAATCCACGCGTGGGATATTGCACAGCGCGGCCACCAGCGGCAGGGAGATCAGCTGCGGCAGCGCCACCAGCAGCGCCATTGGCGCCGATTGCAGCGGGCGATAACCGTGGGCCGAGGCCAGGTACGACGCCGGCACGCCGGAGCACGCGCCGAGCACCACCAGCACGCCGGCGAGGGTGATCAGCGAGTGGGTGAAGTTGCGCCGCTTGAGGATGTCCAGGCGGAAGAACGGCAGCGGATGCGTCCACTCGTTGACGAAGAACGCCGCCAGCAGCCCGGCGCCGCCGATCACCAGCAGGGTGATCAGGTCCGACTCGAACCAGTCCAGGCGCTCGCCCTGCAAGAGGCCGATCACCAGCATGAGGATGCCCGGCAAGCCAAGTGAAAGGCCCAGGTAGTCGAACTGACGCAAGCGTTCCAGGCGCAGCGGGTCCTGCGGGATGCCCCAGGCGACGGCAGCGAGCGCCACGGCGCAGAGTGGAATGACCTGCCAGAACACCCAGTGCCAGCCGACGAATTCGGTCCACAGCGCCGCCAGGGGCATGCCGAGATTGGGCGCGAAGGTGGCGGTCAGCGCATAGGCACCCAGGCCGTAAAGCTTGATACCCGGCGGCAGGAAGCGCAGCGCCACGGTCATCAGCATTGGCGGCATGCAGCCGCCGGCGAAGCCTTGCAGCAGGCGCAACAGGTAGAGCGTCTCGACGTTCGGCGCAAAGGGGCAGAGCAGTGCCAGCAGGGCAAAGGCGGCGATGGCGCCGAGGGTGAAGCGGCGCAGCGAGACGGTGACCGAGAACCAGGGCGCAAAGGCCATGGCGGCGACCTGCGCCGCCGAATACAGGGCGAGCAGCCAGGTGCCTTCGTCATGGCCGATGGACAGTGCGCCGCGCACGTCGGTCATGGCCAGGTCCGTGACCTTCTCGTTGAGCCCGGCGCTGAGGGAGGCGATCAGCACGCCGAGCATGCCGACCACGATGCGCAGGCCGAACGGCTGGGCAGCAGCTGGCGTGGCTGGCTTGGCCGGTTGCGGATGGGCAGCGGAAATCGGGGCGAGCGCGGTCATGGCCGGCCTCCACGGGGGTGGCCGATGCCGCCGCCGGCAGGCGGTTCGGTGCAAGGCATAGGAATCAACTCGGGTATTTGCGACCGAGTCTAGGGAAGGTCGATAGCTGTGGAAATTGAAATGATTGCAGCTAATCAGTGCGTTTAGCGCACTTGTCGCGCAATCAGCTCAGCAGGCCGGAGCTCTCGCGCAATTCGATGCACACACGCTTCACCGTCTGTCGCAGCCAGCTGTGCGCCGGGTCGTTGTCGAAGCGCGGGTGCCAGGCCTGGAGGATCACCACGGATTTGAGCGGCAGCGGGATGTCGAACTGGCGCAGGGCGAAGCCCAGGCGGTCCAGGCGCCACAGCGAATGCTCGGCGATGGGCAGTACCAGGTCGGATTCCAGCAGGGCGAAGATCGAGGAGTGGAAAGTCGGCGCGGTCAGGCGGATCTCGCGGCGCAGGCCGAGGTTCGCCAGTTCCTCGTCGATCGGCCCGATGGCTCGGCCGCGGCGGGACACGCTGATCTGAGGAAAGGAAGCGAAGCGTTCCGGGGTGATCTCGTCGTCGAATATCGGGTGGTCGCGCCGCGCCAGGCCGACGAAGTTGGTGGTGAACAGCGTCTGCGTGCGGATTTCCGGCTCCAGCGTCGAGGTGGCGCCGATATAGAGGTCGATGCGGTTCTGCCGCAGGGCTTCGTCATCGAAGTCCGCTTCCGGGGCAATGCGCAGGCTGCAGCGAGGCGCTTCTTCCTTCATCACCGCCAGCATGCGCGAGGCAAAGCCGCCCACCAGCACGTTGTTGGAGCGCAGCACGAAGCAGCGCTCCAACTGGTCCATGCGCAGGTTTTCCTTGGCGTTGAACAGGCGCATGGCGTGTTCCACCAGGTCGCTGACTTCCTCGCGCAACTGCAGTGCGCGAGGCGTCGGCACCAGGTTGCGCCCGGCACGAACCATGATCGGGTCGCCCACCGCTTCGCGGATGCGCGACAGGGTGCGGCTCATCGCCGGCGGGCTGAGGTGCATGCGCCGCGCGGCGCCGACCACGCTGCCTTCTTCGAGCAGGATGTTGAGGGCGACCAGCAGGTTGAGATCGGGCAGGGCCATGGTGACTCCGAAGGATGGGCGCGTTGCTATTCATGTTCCATTGCGACGGGCTTGATGGGCAAGCGTGCGTTTGACGCAATGGTTAATTACGTTTTGCGTGCCTTTACGGTGCGCGCCCTGGCCCGAAGAATGGCGGCGGATTTCGTTTCATGAAGGAGAAAGGCATGTTCAAGCGGATTCTTCTGGCCATCGACGGCGCGGCGCAGTCGCCGCGGATCATTGCCAGCGCCGCCGAGCTGGCGCGGTGCAGTGATGCGGTGGTGCATGTGGTATGCGCCGTGGACCGCGCTTTCGCCATGCCGCGCCAGGATGCGCTGGAGTACCCGCCGGCGGAGCAGGAGCAGCACGAGGCCCAGGCGCTGGTGGATGATGCCGTGGTGCAGTTGCAGCCGTGCGTGGCGACGGGAGCGGTGGTGGCCGGTGATCCGGCGCGGGCGATCCTGCGCGAGGCGGAGCGGCTGGAGTGCGACCTGATTGTGATCGGCCATCGTCACCTGGGGCGCATCGAGCGCTTGCTCGATCCATCGGTGGGGCAGCGGGTGATCGAGCGGGCGCCGTGTCCGGTGCTAGTCGAGGTGCGGGAGTAGCGTACCTGTTGGCTCTGGGCCGTGCGAACCCGCCCAACGCAGCGCTCGACAGGCCAAGCGCGGATAGAGTCCGCTCCTGCGCTGGCCGGGGAGAGCGGCACCCCTGTGGGAGAGGGGTGTGCGAAACAGAAAGAAAAGCGGCCCCGGCGCCGGGTTGGTCCTGAGCGAGGACCCGGCGCCGAAGCCGTAAGGGGTCAACCGCGGCGATGCACGTTGCGGCCGTGCGCGAAGGTTTCCTTCACGGTACGGTCGTCGCCGAGGATGACCAGTGCGAAGAGTTTCTCCTCCAGGGTTTTCGCCTGCTGCAGGCGGTAGCCCAGCAGCGGGGTGGCCTTGTAGTCGAGGACCACGAAGTCGGCCTCGTTGCCCTGGGCGAAGCTGCCGACCTTGTCTTCCAGTTCCAGCGCGCGGGCGCCGCCGAGGGTGGCCAGGTACAGCGACTTGAACGGGTCGAGCTTGATGCCCTGCAGCTGCATGACCTTGTAGGCCTCGTTCAGCGATTGCAGCTGGGAGAAGTTGGTGCCGGCGCCGACGTCGGTGCCCAGGCCGACTTTCACCTTGTGCTTCTCCAGCTTCGCCAGGTCGAACAGGCCGCTGCCCAGGAACAGGTTGGAGGTCGGGCAGAAGGCCACGGCCGAGCCGGTTTCCGCCAAGCGCTGGCATTCGCCGTCGCACAGGTGCACGCCGTGGGCGAATACCGAGCGCGGGCCGAGCAGGCCGTGGTGGTCATAGACGTCCAGGTAGCCCTTGCGCTCCGGGAACAGCTCCTTGACCCACTCGATTTCCTTGAGGTTTTCCGACAGGTGCGTGTGCAGGTACACGCCCGGGAATTCCTTGAGGAGTCGGCCGGCGGCGTCGAGCTGTTCCGGGGTGCTGGTGGGGGCGAAGCGCGGGGTCACGGCGTAGAGCAGGCGGCCCTTGCCATGCCAGCGCTCGATCAGGGCCTTGCTGTCGGTGTAGCTGCTTTCGGCGGTATCGGTCAGGTAGTCCGGGGCGTTGCGGTCCATCATCACCTTGCCGGCGATCAGACGCAGGTCGAGCTTTTCCGCAGCGCCGAACAACGCGTCCACCGACTGCGGGTGCACGGTGCCGAACACCAGCGCGGTGGTGGTGCCAGCGCGCAGCAGTTCCTTGAGGAAGATACCGGCCACATCGGCGGCGTGGGCCGGGTCGGCGAACTGCTTCTCGGTGGGGAAGGTGTAGGTGTTCAGCCAGTCCAGCAGCTGCTCGCCGTAGGAGGCGATCATGCCGGTCTGCGGGTAGTGGATGTGGGTGTCGATGAAGCCGGGGGTGATCAGCGCATCGCGATACTCGACCACTTCCACGCCGCCCAGTTGCGGCAGTAGTTCGGCGGCATGGCTGAGGCGGGCGACCTTGCCGTCTTCCACCAGCAGGATGCCGTCCTCGAAATACTGGTAGGACTGCTCCACGCCGACTTCGGCCGGGTCGGCGACGCTGTGCAGGATACTGGCGCGGTAGGCTTTGGCTTGAGTGCTCATCGATCTCTCTTCAGTCGTGTTTCGGGGCCGGGGCGCGTGTGGGCGCCGGGGCGGAAATTTCAGGCGCCGCTTTCGGCAGTGCGTGCACGGCGGCTCGTGGGTAACAGTTTGGCCACGGTGTTCTCGCCCTGGCTGGTCTGCTGACCGAAGGTGGCGTTGTAGGTGGCGATGACTTCGCCGGCGATGGACACGGCGATCTCCACTGGCAGCTTGCCCTTCACCTCGCCGATGCCCATGGGGCAGCGCATGCGCTGCACGGTGTCGGCGGCGAAACCGCGGTCGCGCAGGCGGTGTTCGAACTTGGCGCGCTTGGTGTCCGAGCCGATCAGGCCGAAGTAGGTGAAGTCGTTGCGCTCGAGGATCTTCGCGGTCAGCTCCAGGTCCAGGGCGTGGTTGTGGGTCATGACGATGAAGTAGCTGCCGGCAGGCATTTCGTCGATCTCGTCGATCACATCCTCGTTGATCACACGGGTCACACCCTCGGGGATATGGCCGGGGAATTCGGCCTCTCGCGAGTCGATCCAGCGCACCTTGCACGGCAGGCTGGCAAGCAGCGGTACCAGGGCGCGGCCGACATGGCCGGCGCCGAACACGGCGATGTGCGCCTGGGGCTGGCCCATGGGTTCGAACAGCAGCACGGTGGCGCCGCCGCAGCACTGGCCGAGGCTGGCGCCGAGGCTGAAGCGCTCCAGCTTCGGCTCGCGCTCACGAGCCAGCAGCATCTCGCGGGCGATGGCCATGGCCTTGAATTCGAGGTGGCCGCCGCCGATGGTGTCGTAGATCTTGTCGGCGCTGACGACCATCTTCGAGCCGGCGTTGCGCGGAGTCGAGCCGCGTTCTTCGATGATGGTCACCAGCACGCTGGCTTCGGCGCGCTGTTGCAGGTCGGCGAGGGCACTGATCCAGTTCATCGTATCGAACCTCGGAGGTGGCTTTTCTGTAGGAGCGAGCTTGCTCGCGAACGGGTTTCCCGGCAGCTCTGTGGCTTGGCGGTTCGCGAGCAAGCTCGCTCCTACAATTTGGAGTTAGGGTGGGGCACCGCTGGCAGGGCGGAGGACGGAAGTGGGGACGTCTCTCCCTGCCAGCGGTGCCCCATGGTCACATCACGCCGGCTCGACCTGAGCCGGTGCTTTCTCGGCCTGGGCCAGCTTCAGCTTGCGCATCTGCTCCACGCCCCAGAGCACGCGCTCGGGGGTGGCCGGGGCGTCGATCTGCGGCTGGGCGCGGTAGTCCGCCAGGCTGGCCACGGCGTCCTTGATCGCGCAGAACACCGAGATGCCCAGCATGAACGGCGGCTCGCCGACAGCCTTGGAGTGGAACACCGTCTGCTCCGGGTTCTTGCGGTTCTCCACCAGCTTCACCCGCAGGTCAATGGGCATGTCGGCGATGGCCGGAATCTTGTAGCTGGCCGGACCGTTGGTCATCAGCTTGCCCTTGGCGTTCCAGACGAGTTCTTCCATGGTCAGCCAGCCCATGCCCTGGACAAAGCCGCCTTCCACCTGGCCGATGTCGATGGCCGGGTTCAGCGAGGCGCCGACGTCGTGGAGGATGTCGCTGCGCAGCATCTTGTACTCGCCGGTGAGGGTGTCGACGATCACTTCCGAGCAGGACACGCCGTAGGCGAAGTAGTAGAACGGCCGGCCGCGCGCCTGGCTGCGGTCGTAGTAGATCTTCGGCGTGCGGTAGAAGCCGGTGGAGGAGAGCGATACCTGGCCGAAGTAGGCCTGCTGCACCAGTTCCTCGAAGGGCAGGATCAGGTCGCGCACGCGCACCTGGTTATTGCGGAACTCGACGTCATCCTCGGTGACCTTCCAGTGCCTGGCGGCGAATTCCACCAGGCGCTGCTTGAGGATTTCGGCGGCGTTCTGCGCGGCCTTGCCGTTCAGGTCGGCACCGGAGGACGCGGCGGTGGGCGAGGTGTTGGGGACCTTGTCGGTGTTGGTCGCGGTGATCTGCACGCGGTCGATGTCGACCTGGAAGACCTCGGCGACCACCTGGGCGACCTTGGTGTTCAGGCCCTGGCCCATCTCGGTGCCGCCGTGGTTCAGGTGGATGCTGCCGTCGGTGTAGATGTGGATCAGCGCGCCCGCCTGGTTGAGGAAGGTGGCGGTGAAGCTGATGCCGAATTTCACCGGGGTCAGCGACAGGCCTTTCTTCAGTACCGGGCTGCTGGCGTTGAACGCGCGGATCTCGGCGCGGCGCTTGGCGTACTCGGCGCTGGCTTCCAGTTCCTCGGTCATCTCCTGCAGCAGGTTGTGTTCCACCTGCTGGTAGTAGTGGGTGACGTTGCGCTCGTCCTTGCCGTAGTAGTTGCGCTTGCGCACGTCCAGCGGATCCTTGCCCAGATGGCGCGCGACGGCGTCCATGATCTCCTCGATGGCGACCATGCCCTGCGGGCCGCCGAAGCCGCGGTAGGCGGTGTTCGACGCGGTGTTGGTCTTGCAGCGGTGACCGTTCACGGTGGCGTTGCCGAGGAAGTAGGCGTTGTCCGAGTGGAACATCGCGCGGTCGACGATGGAGCCGGAGAGGTCCGGCGAGTAGCCGCAGTTGCCGGCCAGCTCGATGTTGATGCCGTGCAGCAGGCCGTCGTCCTCGAAGCCCACGTCGTACTCGACATAGAACGGGTGGCGCTTGCCGGTCATCTGCATGTCTTCGACGCGCGGCAGGCGCATCTTCGTCGGGCGGCCGGTCAGGCGCGCGATCACGGCGCACAGGCAGGCCGGAGCGGCCGCCTGGGTTTCCTTGCCGCCGAAGCCGCCACCCATGCGGCGCATGTCGATGACCACCTTGTTGAAGGAGATGCCCAGCACTTCGGCCACCAGCTTCTGCACTTCGGTGGGGTTCTGCGTGGAGGTGTAGACGATCACGCCGCCGTCTTCGGTGGGCATCACCGAGGAAATCTGCGTCTCCAGGTAGAAGTGCTCCTGGCCGCCGATGTGCAGGGTGCCCTGGATGCGGTTCGGCGCGGTGGCGAGCTTGGCCTCGGAGTCGCCGATCTTGTGCTGGTGGCTGTCGAGCACGAAGTGCTTCTTGCGCAGCGCTTCGACCACGTCGAGCACCGGTTCCAGGTCCTCGTACTCGATGATCGCGGCCATGGCCGCCTTGCGCGCGGTTTCCAGGCTGTCGGCGGCGACGGCGATGACCATCTGGCCGACGTACTCGACCTTGCCGTCCGCCAGCAGCGGGTCGCCGGCGACCACCGGGCCGATGTCCAGCTGGCCGGGCACGTCATCCTTGGTGATGGCGATGGCGACGCCGGGGAACTGGTAGCAGGGGCTGACGTCCAGTTTGGTGATGCGCGCGTGGGCGCGGTCGCTCATGCGGGCGTAGACGTGCAGCTGGTTGGGGAATTCCAGTCGGTCATCGATGTACTGCGCTTCGCCGCTGACGTGCTTGGGCGCGCTTTCGTGCTTGACGCTGCGGCCGACGCCGGTGGTGAGGTCGGCGCGGAACAGCGCGGTGAGTTCTTCCTGGCTTTTTTGCGGCTTATGCATAGTGGGTCACCCGGGTCACGGCCTGAGGGGCTTCCAGCTCCAGGAAGCACTTGCGCAGCAGGTTCTGCGCGGTGAGCAGGCGGTATTCCTTGCTCGCACGGAAGTCGGTGAGCGGCGCGAAATCTTCGCTCAGAGCCTGGGCGGCGCGTTCGAAGGTGGCGCTGTTGAAAGTCTGGCCGAGCAGCGCAGCCTCGCAGGCCTTGGCGCGCTTCGGAATCGCGGCCATGCCGCCGAAACCGGTGCGTACGGCGGTGATCTTGCAGTTCTCGACGGTGACGCTGAAGGCGGCGCACACGGCGGAAATATCGTCGTCCAGGCGCTTGGAGACCTTATAGGCACGGAACGCCTGGTTGGCCTGCGGACGGGGGATGATCACCTGTTCGATGAACTCGCCTTCCTGGCGCGCGGTGACCTTGTAGTCGATGAAGTATTCGTCGATCGGCAGTTCGCGGCGTTCGGCGCCCTTGCGCAGCACCAGGCGCGCGCCGAGGGCGATCAGCAGCGGCGGCGAGTCGCCGATGGGGGATGCGTTGCCGATGTTGCCGCCCAGGGTGCCCTGGTTGCGGATCTGCAGCGAGGCGAAGCGGTGCAGCAACTCGCCGAAGTCCGGGTAGTCGCGGGAAAGCGCTTCATAGCAGTCGGTCAGCGGAGTCGCCGCGCCGATCTCGATACGGTCGTCGAAGACTTCGACGCGCTTCATTTCCTCGACATGGCCGACGTAGATCATCACCGGCAGTTCGCGGTGGAACTGGGTGACTTCCAGGGCCAGGTCGGTGCCGCCGGCCAGCAGCCGTGCTTGCGGGTTGGCGGTGTAGAGGTCGGCCAGGTCGGCGATGGTCAGCGGCAGCAGGCAGCGCTTGTCGCCGCTGTTGAGCTCGGCGGTTTCGTTGGGCGCGATGGCCTTGAGCTGGGCGATGATTTCCGGCTGGGCGACGTCGAACTGGTCGGGCTGCTTCTGGCAGCAGGACTGCTCGGCGGCATCAAGGATCGGGCGGTAGCCGGTGCAGCGGCACAGGTTGCCGGCCAGCGCTTCATGGGCTTCGGCCTTGCGCTCGTCGGCGGTTTCGCCCGCGCTGTTCTTCTGCAGGGCGAACAGCGACATGACGAAGCCGGGGGTGCAGAAGCCGCACTGCGAGCCGTGGCAGTCGACCATGGCCTGCTGTACGCCGTGCAGTTCGCCGCGGTGCTTGAGGTCGTCGACGCTGATCAGCTGCTTGCCGTGCAGCGAGGAAACGAAGGTGAGACAGGAGTTGAGGGTGCGGTAGCGGATGCGCTCGGCACCTTCTTCACCGACCAGCTCGCCGACCACCACGGTGCAGGCGCCGCAGTCACCGGAGGCGCAACCCTCCTTGGTGCCGGTTTTGCCCAGGGTCTGGCGCAGGTAGTTGAGCACGGTGAGATTGGGATCGAGGCGGTCTTCGACGCGCAGCTCGCGATTGAGCAGGAACCTGATCAAGGCTTGCCTCCAGGCTGATTCTTGTTTTTGGTAGGGCACTGGATGGCGAATTTATGGAAAGCTGACTTTTGAGTCAATAAAATTTCTGTCCGAATAGTCAGAAAGTTTTTCCGGCATGACAAGTGGTAGGGAGAGAGTGGCTTCTCGCTCCTACAAGGTCAGCGGAAAGAAAAAAGGCGGCAAGCCGGGGTAGGGCTTGCCGCCAAGGCGTGGAACTCGTCGATCAGGCTTGCTGGGTAGCGCTCAACTGATATTCCTCACCGGCGTAATAGGCGCGCACCCGGCGGTCCATCACCGCGCGCCAGAGCGGCGGGAACAGCGCCAGGACGATCATCCCGGCATAGCCATTGGGCAATTGCGGGCTCTCGTCGAAGTGCCGCAGGACCTGATAGCGGCGCTTGGCGTTGGCGTGGTGGTCGGAATGGCGCTGCAGGTGGAAGAGGAACAGGTTGGTCAGCAGGAAGTTGCTGTTCCAGGAGTGCTCGTGGGTGGTTCGCTCGTAGCGCCCGGTTTCGAGGCGGCGCCGGTGCAGCCCGTAGTGCTCGACGTAGTTGACGATCTCCAGCAGGGTGAAGGCCATCACCGACTGGCCGATGAAGTAGACCGCGCCGATCCAGCCGAAGGCAACCGTGAAACCGACCAGGAACAGCGCGCTGATGACGTACCACCAGATCAGCTCGTTGCGCCAGTGCAGCGCCGGCAGGCCCTTGCGTTTGAGGCGCTCCTTCTCGAGCTTCCAGGCATTCAGGAAGTTGTGCTTGTAGGCGTGGGGCAGGAAGGCGTAGAGGCTCTGGCCGTAGCGCGAGGACGAGGCGTCCTCCGGTGTCGAGACGTGCACATGGTGCCCGCGTACGTGCTCCACCTTGAAGCCCGCGTAGCACACCGCCGCCAGCAGCAGGCCGCCGGCGTTCTGTTCCAGCTCCGGGTCCTTGTGGATCAGTTCGTGGGAGACGGTGATGCCGATGGCGCCCATCACCGTGCCCACCGAAAGAATCCAGCCCAGTTGCCCGACCCAGTTCCAGGCGTCATAAGTGGCCAGCACCCAGCCGCCGTACACCAGCATGCCCAGCAGCAGCGGCACCGTCAGCAGGCTGAGGAAGCGGTAATAGCCCTCGCGCTCCATGGGTGGGACTTCCTCGATCTCATCTGGATTGGCCGGATCGCGGCCGACCACGAAGTCCAGCAGCGGGATCACCCCGAACACCACGGTGATCACCAGCCAGGCCCAGGCATTGGGATAGTTGCTGCCGTAGGACCACCAGTAGCTGACGGGGATACCGAACACCGGCACCAGCCAGATCCAGTAGCCGGCTTTCTTGAGACGCAACATCCAGGCAGGGGAAAGGAAAAAGGCGAACATGGACGACTCCCGATACGTCTCTTGTGTAGGATTGTCTGACAATCCTGCGCCTGATTCCCCTGTCAGACGCACCAACCTTTGTTCTGTCATCCCCCCAGGGCAGGGGATGGCGCGGTAACACCCTGTGTTACACTGCGCGTCCGCATTACCCCTCGAAAAGCGCCCCGATTCTTAAGGACAACCATGACGTTCAAGGCCCCGGACAGCCTGGCTGAGCAGATCGCGCATCACCTTGCCGAGCGCATCATCCGGGGCGAACTCAAGGAGCGCGAGCGCATCCAGGAACAGAAGGTCACCCAGACCCTCAATGTCAGCCGTGGCTCGGTGCGCGAGGCGCTGCTGATCCTCGAGCGCCGCCACCTGGTGGTAATCCTGCCGCGCCGCGGCGCCCAGGTGTCCGAGCTGTCTCCCGCCCACGTCGAAAGCCTCTACTCGCTGGTCATCGAGCTGTACATCATGCTCGCCAGCAGCGTGGCCCGGACCTGGCGGGAAGAGGCCGACCTGGCACCCTTCATGGCGATCCAGCAGCGCCTGCTGGACAACCTCGAGCGCGGCGACATCAACGCCTTCGTCGAATCCAGCTTCGACATCATGCGCGCTGCCTTCCCGTTCGCTGGCAACCCCTACCTGCAGGAAACCGTGGAAAATCTCCTGCCGGCCATCAGCCGCACTTATCATCTGGCCCTGGAACGCCGCAAAGGCGAGATGAGTCAGTTCATCGGCAGCTTCGAAGACCTGCTGCGCGCGGTGGTCGGGCGCGACGAAGCCGGCATCCGTGCGGTGCTGCTCGACTACGGTCGGCACAACAGCCAACTGGTCCTGGCCGCTCTGGCTGAACGATAAGCTCGCTACTAGAAGAACAAGGGGGGAGGGCGCATGCGGCTCAAGTGCATCAAGCTGGCGGGCTTCAAGTCCTTCGTCGATCCGACGACGGTCAATTTTCCGAGCAACATGGCGGCGGTGGTTGGCCCCAACGGTTGCGGAAAATCCAACATTATCGACGCCGTTCGCTGGGTGATGGGTGAGAGTTCGGCGAAGAATCTCCGCGGCGAGTCGATGACCGACGTCATCTTCAATGGCTCCAACACCCGCAAGCCGGTGACCCAGGCGTCCATCGAGCTGATCTTCGACAACTCCGACCAGACCCTGCTGGGCGAATACGCCAGCTACGCCGAGATTTCCATTCGCCGCCGCGTGACCCGCGACGGCCAGAACACCTACTTCCTCAACGGCACCAAGTGCCGGCGCCGGGACATCACCGACATCTTCCTCGGCACCGGCCTCGGGCCGCGCAGCTACTCGATCATCGAGCAGGGCATGATCTCCAAGCTGATCGAGGCCAAGCCCGAGGACCTGCGCAACTTCATCGAGGAAGCCGCCGGCATCTCCAAGTACAAGGAGCGCCGCCGCGAAACCGAAAACCGCATCCGCCGCACCCAGGAAAACCTCGCGCGCCTGACCGACCTGCGCGAAGAGCTGGAACGCCAGCTCGAACGTCTGCACCGCCAGGCCCAGTCGGCGGAGAAGTACCAGGAGTTCAAGGCCGAGGAACGTACCCTCAAGGCCCAGCTCGGCGCCCTGCGCTGGCGCGACCTGAACGAGCAGGTCGGGCAGAAGGAAAAGGTGATCGGCGACCAGGAAGTGGCCTTCGAGGCGCTGGTGGCCGAGCAGCGCAGCGCGGACGCCAGCATCGAGCGCCTGCGCGACGGCCACCACGAGCTGTCGGAAACCTTCAACCAGGTGCAGGGCCGCTTCTATTCCGTGGGCGGCGACATCGCCCGCGTCGAGCAGAGCATCCAGCACGGCCAGCAGCGCCTGCGGCAATTGCAGGATGACCTGCGCGAGGCGGAGAAAACCCGCCAGGAAACCGAATCCCACCTGGGCCACGACCGCACGCTGCTGGCCACCCTGGCCGAAGAGCTGGAGCGCCTGGCCCCGGAGCAGGAGATCAGCGCGGCCGCTGCCGAAGAGGCCACCGTTGGCCTGGAAGAGGCCGAGCAGCGCATGCATGACTGGCAGCAGCGCTGGGACGCCTTCAACCAGCAGAGCGCCGAGCCGCGCCGCGAAGCCGAAGTGCAGCAGTCGCGCATCCAGCACCTGGAGCAGAGCCTGGAGCGCCAGGCCGAGCGGCAGCGCCGGCTGAGCGACGAACGCACACAACTGGCGGCTGACCCGGAAGACGCCGCGATCCTCGAACTGGGCGAGCAGGTTGCCGCCATCGAGTTGCTGCTGGAAGAGTCGCAGATCGAAGAGCAGGAACTGGCCGAGCGCCTGGAGCGCGTGCGCCAGTCCCTGCAGGAAAGCACCTCTGCGCAGCACCAGGCGCAGGGCGAGCTGCAACGCCTGAATGGCCGGATCGCCTCGCTGGAAGCCTTGCAGCAGGCCGCGCTCGATCCGGGCGACGGCACTGCGCAGTGGCTGCGCCAACAGGGCCTGGAACAACGCCCGCGCCTCGCCGAAGGGCTGCGCGTGCAGCCGGGCTGGGAGCTGGCGGTGGAAACCGTACTCGGCGCCGACCTGCATGGCGTGCTGCTGGATGATCTGAAGGGGCTGCCGTTCGACGCGTTGGAGAAGGGCGAGCTGCGCCTGCTCGATCTGGCCGCTGGCGCTGTTTCCCGCCCCGGCAGCCTGCTGGACAAGGTCGAGACGAACGTCGACCTGAGCTACTGGCTGGGCCGCGTGCGCCCGGTCGAAACCCTGGATCAGGCCCTGGTCCAGCGCGCTTCGCTGGGCGACGGCGAGAGCCTGGTCAGCCGCGATGGCTACTGGGTCGGCCGCAACTTCCTGCGTATGCGCCGTGGCGAATCCGCCGATGGTGGCGTGCTGGCGCGTGGGCAGGAGCTGGAGCGCCTCTATGTCGAGCGGGAGACGCTGGAACAGCGCCTCGCCGAGATCGACGGGCAACTGGTGCGCCTGCGTGACGAGCAGCGTCACGCCGAGGAAGGTCGTGACCAGGTGCGCCGCCGCCTGCAGGACGAAGGTCGCCGCCAGGGCGAATTGAAGGCGCAACTGTCCGCGCAGCAGGCCAAGGTCGAGCAGTTGACGTTGCGTCGGCGCCGTCTTGACGAAGAACTGGCCGAACTGGCCGAGCAGCACGCCATCGAGCAGGAGCAACTGGGCGAAGCCCGGCTGAGCCTGCAGGAAGCACTGGACGCCATGGCGGTGGATACCGAGCGCCGCGAGTCGCTGCTCGCCGAACGCGACGGCATGCGCGAGAAACTCGACCGCATCCGCCAGGAGTCGCGCCAGCACAAGGACCAAGCCCATCAGTTGGCTGTGCGCGTTGGTTCCCTGCGTGCCCAGCACGAATCCACCCGCCAGGCGCTGGAGCGCCTGGATAGTCAGGCGGTGCGCCTGGTCGAGCGCTGCGAGCAGCTCAACCTCAACCTGGAGGAAGGCGCCGCTCCGCTGGAAGAATTACGCATGCGCCTGGAAGAGCTGCTCGACCGGCGCATGGCAGTGGAGGACGAACTCAAGCACGCGCGTCTCGCCCTGGAAGATGCCGACCGCCAGTTGCGTGACGCCGAGAAGCGCCGGACCCAGGCCGAGCAGCAGTCGCAATTGCTGCGCGGCCAGCTGGAACAGCAGCGCATGGAGTGGCAGGCCCTGAGCGTGCGGCGCAAGTCGTTGCAGGAGCAGCTCCACGAGGACGGTTACGACCTGCACGGCGTGCTGGGCACGCTGCCTCACGATGCCGCCGAGAAGATCTGGGAAAACCGCCTGGAGGAACTGGCCACGCGCATTGGCCGCCTGGGGCCGATCAACCTCGCGGCCATCGAGGAATACCAGCAGCAATCCGAGCGCAAACGCTACCTCGACGACCAGAACGACGACCTGGTGGAAGCGCTGGACACCCTGGAAAACGTGATCCGCAAGATCGACAAGGAAACCCGCAACCGCTTCAAGGAAACCTTCGACCAGATCAATGCTGGCCTTCAGGCATTGTTCCCCAAGGTTTTCGGCGGCGGTCACGCCTATCTGGAACTTACCGGCGAGGATCTACTCGATACCGGGGTGGCGATCATGGCGAGACCGCCGGGCAAGAAGAACAGCACCATCCATCTTCTGTCCGGTGGCGAGAAGGCCCTGACCGCTCTGGCGCTGGTATTTGCGATCTTCCAGCTGAACCCGGCACCGTTCTGCATGCTCGACGAGGTCGACGCGCCATTGGACGATGCCAACGTCGGCCGTTATGCGCGACTGGTGAAAGAGATGTCGGAGAAAGTGCAGTTCATCTATATCACCCACAACAAGATCGCCATGGAGATGGCCGACCAGTTGATGGGCGTGACCATGCACGAACCGGGTTGTTCGAGGCTGGTGGCGGTGGATGTGGAAGAGGCGGTGGCATTGGCCGAAGCCTGATCGCGCGGCAGAACTTGCAGCAGGCTGGCAAGGTGCCGTGTTGTGTGTCTAAGGTATTGATTTGATTGGGATAGGTCGCATTCTCAAAGCGAAGGTGGGAAGCGCTATGAAAAGTTGCAAAGTGCGCGGCGGAGTGTCGCCATAGACAGTGTAAAGTTATGTGAGAGCGTGTTAGCTTAATGCCCACTTTTGTATCGCGTGGAAAACATCAGTCAGAACATGAAGTTGGCTCCACGTTTTCAAGGGATAGGATGTCCTTTTCTTCATCATCATTTTTTGTTCAGGGGCTACGGGATTAGATGGATATCGGTCTGCGCGAATGGCTGATCGTCATTGGGCTTATCGTGATCGCCGGCATTCTGTTTGACGGCTGGCGTCGCATGCGGGGTGGCAAGGGCAAGTTGCGCTTCAAACTGGATCGCCAGTTTGCCAACCAGCCCGATGACGGGGATGAAAGCACTCCTGAACTGCTCGGGCCTTCCCGGGTGGTCGAACACCGCGAGCCGGAACTGGACGAGGAAGACCTGCCCAAGGTCAGCGCCAAGGAGTCGCGCGGCAAGCGCCGTGGCGAACCGCGCCAGGGCGACCTGAACCTGGACGACCCGGCACCGAACCTGCTCGGCCCGCTGGACGAGGAAGATTTCCCGAACCCGCTGGACGAAGCGCCCCAGGAAAAGCCGAAGAAAGAGCGCAGGAAGGACAAGGAGCGTAGCGCTCCTGCTGCCCCGGCTGCCGCCTCTTCGGCGGCCCAGGCTCCGATCGACGAAGTGCTGATCATCAACGTCATCAGCCGCGACGAGGGTGGCTTCAAGGGGCCTGCGCTGCTGCAGAACATCCTGGAAAGCGGCCTGCGCTACGGCGAGATGGACATCTTCCATCGCCACGAGAGCATGGCTGGCAACGGTGAAGTGCTGTTCTCCATGGCCAACGCGGTCAAGCCGGGCACCTTCGATCTGGACAACATCGACCAGTTCAGCACCCGTGCCGTGAGCTTCTTCCTCGGCCTGCCGGGCCCGCGCCATCCCAAGCAGGCATTCGACGTGATGATCGCCGCCGCCCGCAAGCTGGCCCAGGAGCTCAATGGCGAGCTGAAGGACGAGCAGCGCAGCGTGATGACTGCGCAGACCATCGAGCACTACCGTCAGCGCATCATCGATTTCGAACGACGCGCCCTGACCCAGAAGCGCTAAGCTTTCAGCACGCTGCACAGAAGCCCCAAGCGACCCTTGGGGCTTCGCATTTCTACCTCAAGCAGAAAAAGCCGCCGAGATTCCCGCATGACCGATTCCCAGACCGCTGCCGAACGCATCGCCCAGCTGCGCAGCGAACTCGACGACCATAACTACCGCTATTACGTGCTCGACGAGCCTAGCGTGCCGGACGCCGAGTACGACCGCCTGTTCCGCGAACTGAAGGCGCTGGAAGCCGATCATCCCCAACTGATTACTCCCGAGTCGCCAACCCAGCGCGTCGGCGGCGCGGCCGCTTCGGCTTTCGGCGAAGTACGCCATGAAGTGCCGATGCTGAGCCTGGGCAACGCCTTCGAGGAGCAGGATCTCATCGATTTCGATCGCCGTGTGCGCGAGGGCCTGGCCGATCAGCTGCCTTCCTCCGATCTGTTCGGCGGCGGAGCCGAGGTGGAATACAGCTGCGAGCCCAAGCTCGATGGCCTGGCGGTCAGCCTGCTGTACGAAAATGGCGTGCTGACCCGCGGTGCCACCCGTGGCGACGGCACCACCGGCGAAGACATCAGCGTCAACGTGCGCACCATCCGCAACGTGCCGCTGCGCCTGAAGGGCGAGGGCTGGCCGGCGATACTGGAAGTGCGTGGTGAAGTGTTCATGTCCAAGGCAGGCTTCGAGGCGCTCAACGAGCGGCAGATGGAAGCCGGCGGCAAGACCTTCGCCAACCCGCGCAATGCTGCCGCCGGTAGCCTGCGCCAGCTGGATTCGAAGATCACCGCCAGCCGCCCGCTGGAATTCTGCTGCTACGGCTTTGGCCGGGTCGAGGGCGGCACGCTGCCGGGCACCCAGGTGGAGATCCTTGAGGCCTTGAAGGGCTGGGGTATCCCGATCAGCCGCGAGCTGAAGCTGGCCAAGGGGGTGGAGGGTTGCCGCGCCTATTACGAAGATATCGGGACGCGCCGCGACAGTCTCGCCTACGAAATCGACGGCGTGGTGTTCAAGGTCAATCGCACCGATTTCCAGCGCGAGCTGGGCTTCCGTGCCCGCGAGCCGCGCTGGGCCATCGCCCACAAGTTCCCGGCGCGGGAGGAGCTCACCGAACTCTTGGACGTGGAATTCCAGGTCGGCCGCACCGGCGCAGTGACGCCCGTGGCGCGCCTGAAGCCGGTCCAGGTGGCCGGAGTAACTGTTTCCAATGCCACGCTGCACAACATGGACGAGGTCGCGCGCCTGGGCCTGATGATTGGCGACACCGTGATCATCCGCCGGGCCGGCGACGTGATTCCGCAGGTCATGCAGGTGGTCACCGAGCGCCGCCCGGCAGACGCGCGCCCGGTCGCAATCCCCACCCAGTGCCCGGTATGCGGCTCGCAGGTCGAACGTACTCAGCTGGTGAAGCGCAGCAAGGGCAAGGAGTCGGTCAGCGAGGGGGCCATCTACCGTTGCGTCGGACGACTGTTCTGCCAGGCGCAACTCAAGCAGGCGATCATCCACTTCGTTTCTCGCCGCGCCATGGATATCGACGGCCTCGGCGACAAGATCGTCGAGCAACTGGTGGACAAGGGCCTGGTGAAGTCGCCGGCCGATCTCTACACCCTGACCTTCGAGCAGGTCATCGAGCTGGAGGGTTTCGCTGAAGTCTCCACGCGCAATCTGCTCGCTGCCATTGCCGACAGCCGCAAGCCGGCGCTGGCACGCTTCGTCTTCGCCCTGGGTATCCCGGACGTGGGCGAGGAGACGGCCAAGCTGCTGGCACGCTCCCTGGGCTCGCTGGCGCGCATCCAGAAGGCGCTGCCGGAGGTGCTGACCTACCTACCCGATGTGGGCGGTGAAGTGGCCTATGAGATCCACAATTTCTTCGATGACGAGCACAACCGCAGCGTGATCCAGCAACTGCTGGAGCGTGGCGTCGAGCTGCAGGACGAGGGCGAGGTGTCGGCCGAGTTCGCCGCCGTCGCCACCCTGGCAGGCTTCATCGACAAGCTGAACATTCCCTTCATCGCCGCCACTGGCGCCGAGAAGCTCGCGGACCGCACCGGCAGCCTCGACGCACTGGTTGCCCTCAGCCAGGACTGGCTGGACCTCAGCACCCTGAAAGGAGTGAACGAGAAGGCCAGGCAGTCGGTGCGCGAGTACTTCGCCGATGCCGCCCGCGTCGAGCGTGCCAAGGCCGTCGAGGCACAGCTGGCGGAGTTCGGCATGCACTGGCGCAGCGAGCGCAAGGTCGTCGAAGGCCTGCCGCTGGCGGGCCAGACCTGGGTGCTCACCGGCACGCTGGAGGCCATGAGCCGCGACGTCGCCAAGGAAAAGCTGGAAAGCCTGGGCGCTAAGGTGGCCGGCTCCGTCTCCGCCAAGACCCATTGTGTCGTTGCCGGGCCGGGAGCAGGTTCAAAGTTGGCCAAGGCCCAGGAACTTGGCGTCGCCGTAATGGACGAAGAGCAGCTGATCAAGCTGCTGGCCAACCACGGCATCGGCGCCTGACACGCCTTCCTTCCAATCAAAGAATCAAGATCAACGCATCAAGGAGTCATTCCATGCCCATGACCAAGGACCAACTGGTTCGCGATATTGCCGAATCCCTCGACCTGACCCAGGCCGCCGTGCGCGGCGTGTTCGAGCAACTGGCGCAGATCGCCCAGGACGCCCTGGAGAACGACGGTGAGCTGACCCTGCCGGGTATCGGCAAGCTCAAGGTCAGCGAGCGCGCCGCCCGTACCGGCCGCAATCCGCAGACCGGCAAGACCATCGAGATCGCCGCGAAGAAGGCCGTGCGTCTGGTGCCCGCCAAGGCTCTGGTCGACAGCCTGAACTGATCGGCAGGCCCGTTCGGCCTCTGCGTTGCGATGCAGGACGGGGCGGGCCATTCCATTGGTTGACGGAGAGCGAGATGGACAAGGCAAGAAAGCAGCGCCTGCTCGGCGTAGGGGCACTGGTGCTGTTGTTCGGGGCTTACGTGGCCTGGACCGAGCGCCCGCAGATCGTCCTGCATTACGAGGCGCAGGGTGGTCCGGCGGTCAGCTACAGCTACAAGGAAAACGGCGAGGAAACCCTCGCGGGCGAGATCAAGCCTGGTGAGGCGCGAACCTTCCCGCTGCGCCTGTGGCGTTCCGGGGAATATCGCGTGGCCTTCCAGTTCCACCAGGGCGCGGAGCGCTACTCCACCTTCAGCACCCGTCCGGGCTACAGCAAGATGGACCTGTTCATCGGGCCGAACCTGGAAGTCTCTACCCAGCCCCGGCCCGAGGGCCTGCTGCAGGCGCAGTGAGACCGGTTACAGGTACTCGGCTACCAGCACGAGGTGACGCGTGCCTGCTGGGTCCTTGGCGCGAATCATCCCCGCGACGTTGCCGTTCGGTGTGCTGAGTTTTTCCACTGTGCGACCCTGGCTGTCGGTGAGTCGGTAATGCACCGCTAGCTGATTGCCGCGGGGCTCGTTCAGGTACAGGTCCACCGACTGTTTGCACTGGCTGGCCGTCACCCGGCCGCTGGAGCCGGTGATGTCGCTCACGCCGATCTGGCAGGTAGGCTCGACGACGGCGCCGCGAAAGGTGATGGTGCCGCTGCTGGCTGCCTGCAGCGAGCCGCAGAGGGCAATGGCAAGTAGCGCGGTAGAGTTCACGATCAATCGCATTTGAACACTCCTTGCATGGACGGGGACGCCTCGAGCGGGCGGACTCATCCATTGCTTCGGCCTGTGGCGAGGAAGCTTGAGTGGCCTGGCGGAAAAGCTCCCCGGGCTGCGATGTGGATCAAAGGAAAGAACGTAAGTGCTTGAAGTGCTTGTAACTTGCGCTCAAGCCGCTACAATGGCGCGGCTCGCCGGACTGGCGAGCTCTCGCGATGGTGGCCCTGTCGGTCCCCCCGCAACGATTACTCGCTTACCTGGTCAGGTCCGGAAGGAAGCAGCCAAGGCGGGGACATTGTGTGCCGGGGTGTGGCTGGCGGGGCCGCCTCCATTTCGGAGCCTGGAAAATGGCCCGCCTCGCGGCCTGTCGAGCGCTACCCGTCTCAGCGGTAGTGATCCAGGATCTGCTCGATCTTCCCCGACGCCTTGATCTTCGCCAGCACCGAGAGCACCTCTTCGGCGCGGACTTCGGGCGCGTCCAGCACCATGCACGACAGCGGGGTCTCCTCGATCACGCTGGCGGTTCTCAGGCGCTCCGCCTCGGGCAGATCACGGTTGAACCAGTTCAGCGCGAACTCGCTGCTGATCGCATATTGATAGCGTCCGATGCGCAGCTTCTTCAGCACCAGCTCCTGGTTGCGCGCGTCGTCGCGGATCAGCCAGTGGCTGTCCAAAAGCGGCTGCAGGCGGGGGTAGTGGTAGCCCAGCACCGTGCCGATGGACTGGCTGGGGAGGGTTTCGAGGTTTTCCGCAGGGGCGTCGCGGACCACCAGCAGGTCGCGCTGCAACATCAGTGGTGCAGTCCAGCGGTAGTCCTTGAACTCGTGCTCGATCCAGGTGCGCGAGACGTAGCAGCGCACGTCCACGGAGTGAGTGAGCAGCGCCTGTTCGATGCGGGCGCGGGGCACGATGTGGAACGCCGGTGTCCGTCCAAGCTCGCGGGCCGTCTCGTTGAACAGCTCGAACAGGATGCCGCCGGTCAGTTCGCCATTTTCGATCTGCGCCAGCGGCATCGCCCAGCTGTCGACCACCGAGAAGCGCAGGGGACGGTCGTCGGCCTGGGCGAGGGTGGCGGTCAGCAGCAGGGCGGTGGCGAGGAAGCGCATCAAGGCTCCGTTGATGGCAGAACGACGACACAATGCCGTGTAGCCCGGCCCTTGCCAAGATGCGACAACGTCCGGTGCGGACATCGAGTGCAATTTACGGTCCGCTTCGCTAGGATTAGCGCACTTCTGCTCACCTGTCGCGATGGATTTCAATGAGTTATCAGGTTCTTGCCCGCAAATGGCGTCCGCGCTCGTTCCGCGAAATGGTCGGCCAGACCCATGTGCTCAAGGCCCTGATCAACGCGCTGGACAATCAGCGCCTGCACCACGCCTACCTGTTCACCGGGACCCGCGGCGTGGGCAAGACCACCATCGCGCGCATCCTGGCCAAGTGCCTGAACTGCGAGACCGGCGTCAGCTCCACTCCGTGCGGACAGTGCTCGGTGTGCCGCGAGATCGATGAGGGCCGTTTCGTCGACCTGATCGAAGTCGACGCCGCCAGCCGCACCAAGGTCGAGGATACCCGCGAGCTGCTCGACAACGTGCAGTACTCGCCGAGCCGCGGCCGCTACAAGGTCTACCTGATCGACGAAGTGCACATGCTCTCCAGCCACAGCTTCAACGCCCTGTTGAAGACCCTGGAGGAGCCGCCGCCCCATGTGAAGTTCCTGCTCGCCACCACCGACCCGCAGAAGCTGCCGGTCACCATCCTCTCGCGCTGCTTGCAGTTCTCCCTGAAGAACATGCCGCCGGAGCGCGTGGTGGAACACCTGACCCACGTGCTGGGCGCCGAGAACGTGCCGTTCGAGGACGATGCGCTATGGCTGCTCGGCCGCGCTGCCGACGGCTCCATGCGTGACGCCATGAGCCTCACCGACCAGGCCATCGCCTTCGGTGAAGGCAAGGTGCTGGCCGCCGATGTGCGTGCCATGCTCGGCACCCTGGATCACGGGCAAGTCTACGGCGTGCTTCATGCGCTGCTGGAAGGCGATGCCCGCGCGCTGCTGGAGGCGGTACGCCACTTGGCCGAGCAGGGCCCGGACTGGGGCGGCGTGCTGGCCGAGATACTCAACGTGTTGCACCGCGTGGCCATTGCCCAGGCGCTGCCCGAGGCAGTGGACAACGGCCAGGGCGACCGCGACCGTGTGCTGGCGCTGGCCCAGGCCTTGCCAGCCGAGGACGTGCAGTTCTACTACCAGATGGGCCTGATCGGCCGTCGCGACCTGCCGCTGGCGCCCGATCCCCGCGGCGGCTTCGAGATGGTCCTGTTGCGCATGCTGGCGTTCCGCCCGGCGGATGCCGACGGCGCACCGAGGTCACCACTAAAGGACCTGGGGATCAGCAAGGCCACGGCTGATTCCAACCAGAACCCAGTGGCCGGCGCCGCCGTTGTGGCGCCGGTTGCATCCATTGCTGCTCCGGCTGTTGCGCCTGCACCGGTAGTGCCGGTTGCTGCGGTTGTGCCTGCTGTTGCCGCGCCTCAGCCGGCTCCGGCTCCGGCTCCGGCTGCGCAAGCCGAACCAGCCGTTGCGCCGACTCCGGTTGTCCAACCTGTGCCTGAGCCGGCTCCGGTGGAGCCGGAAGCCGCCGTGCAACTCGAGCCGACGGCGCCGGCTGCCGAGCCGGAACAAGCCGTCGCCGAGGCGCCGATCGATCTGCCGTGGGACGAACCTGCCGCACCGGTTGCCGCGGCTCCAGCGCCAGTCGAGACTGCTGCACCTGCACCTGCACCTGCACCTGCACCTGCACCTGCAGTTGCAGTTGCCACGCCGGCACCGGTGGAAGCGCCTGCGCCCAAGGTCGAAGAGCCGGCCCCGATAATCGCCGAAGTTCCGGCCGAGGACGACGACCGCGATGACGAGCCGCCGCCCGCCGAGGACTACTACGAAGTCGACATGGAGTCCTACGGCTACCTCGAGAACGAGGCGCCGCAGGAGCAGGCCGAGCCCGAACCCGAGCCCGCCGCCATGCCGGCAACCGGCCTGGCTGCCGAGTGGCTGGACCTGTTCCCGCGCCTGGGCCTGGCCGGCCTGACGGCCAGCATCGGCGCCAACTGCACGCTGGTCGCCGTCGAGGGCGATACCTGGCACCTGCACCTGGATCCGGGCCAGAGCGCGCTGTTCAACGCGACCCAGCAGCGTCGCCTGAACGATGCGCTGAACCAGTTCCACGGTCGTACGCTGACCCTGCAGGTGACCCAGCAGAAGCCCGAGCAGGAAACCCCGGCCCAGGCCGCCGCGCGCAAACGTGCCGAGCGCCAGCGCCAGGCCGAGGCGTCGATCGCCGCCGACCCTTATGTGCTACAGATGAAGCAACAGTTCGCCGCGGTCGTCCGCGACGGTACTATCGAACCCCTGGAGGCCAAGGCTTGAGCCTGGGTCGACGACTGAACGAATCGAGGAACTCGACATGATGAAAGGTGGCATGGCCGGCCTGATGAAGCAGGCCCAGCAGATGCAGGAAAAGATGCAGAAGATGCAGGAAGAGCTGGCCAACGCCGAAGTGACCGGTCAATCCGGCGCCGGCCTGGTGAGCGTGGTGATGACCGGTCGCCACGACGTCAAGCGCGTCTCCCTGGATGACAGCCTGATGCAGGAAGACAAGGAAATCCTCGAGGACCTGATCGCCGCCGCGGTGAACGACGCCGTGCGCAAGATCGAGCAGAACAACCAGGAGAAGATGTCCGGCATGACCGCTGGCATGCAATTGCCGCCCGGCTTCAAAATGCCTTTCTAATCCAGGCTCTGCCCCTGTAGGAGCGAGCTTGCTCGCGAACGCTCTTCCGGCCTCTTCGGCCTGGCAGGGTTCGCGAGCAGGCTCGCTCCTACAGTCGTTCTAACCTCCGGAAATTCGAGACCGTCCCATGAGCTTCACGCCGCTGATCCGCCAACTGATCGACGCCCTGCGCACCCTGCCCGGAGTGGGGCAGAAGAGTGCCCAGCGCATGGCGCTACAGCTGCTGGAGCGTGACCGCAGCGGCGGCCTGCGCCTGGCGCAGGCGCTGACCCAGGCGATGGAAGGCGTTGGCCACTGCAAGCAGTGCCGTACGCTGTCGGAAGACGAGTTCTGCCCGCAGTGCACCGACCCGCGCCGCGATGACAGCCTGCTGTGCGTGGTGGAAGGGCCGCTGGACGTGTTTGCTGTCGAGCAGACCGGTTATCGCGGCCGCTACTTCGTGCTCAAGGGACACCTGTCGCCGCTGGATGGCCTGGGCCCGGAAGCCATCGGCATTCCTGAGCTTGAGGCGCGAATCAAGGCCGGCAGTTTCAGCGAGATCATTCTCGCCACCAACCCCACGGTGGAAGGCGAGGCGACCGCCCACTACATCGCCCAGTTGCTGGGCGGCGGTGACCTGGTGCTGTCGCGCATCGCCCACGGCGTGCCGCTGGGTGGCGAACTGGAACTGGTGGACGGCGGCACGCTGGCCCACGCCCTGGCAGGACGCCGGCCGATCAGCAACTGACAGATTCGAACAAGGCCGGAGAGATTCCGGCCTTATTGCATTCGGGGTCAGCAGGCGCAGCTGATGCCTTGACTGTCGGCACGCCGCGATTCTTCCACTGCGCCAACCAGCGCCAGCCCCTCGTCCAGCCAGCCAGTCACGCCACCGATCATCTCCTTCACCGGCAGGCCCAGCGCTGCGAGCTTGGCGGCAGCGCGGTGCACGCCGTTGCAGTGCGGGCCTGCGCAGTAGACGACGAACAGGGTACCCGCCGGAAACTGCGCCATGCGTCGTGCGTCGATCTCCCGTGTTGGCAGGTTCAGCGCGCCGGGTACATGGCCACGGGCGAAGGCAGCGGCGTTGCGCACATCGAGCAGGACGAAATCCTGCTCGCCATTCTGCAGGGCGTCGTTCACGTCCGAGCAGTCGGTCTCGAAGGCCAGCCGATGGCTGAAATGGACAAGGGCGTCGGCGGGCAGGGCGGCGGGGAATTGGCTGACAAGGCTGGGCATGACAAGGCTCCTGGGGAAGATGGGGCCACTGTATGCAGCCGCGAAAGCCGGCTAAAGTGGCGGCCTGGACAGTGATCGGAAGTTTTCCGCCAAATGCAGCGTGATCCCCTCGCAGTGGCCGTTCTCGCTTACGACGGCCTGTGCACCTTCGAATTCGGCATCGCCGTTGAGATCTTCGGCCTGCCGCGCCCCGAATTCGACTTTGCCTGGTATCGCCACCGCATCGTTGCCGTCGACGCCGGACCGATGCGCGCCATGGGCGGCATCCACGTGCTGGCCGATGGCGGGCTGGAGGCGCTCGAAACGGCTGGCACTATCATCGTGCCGGGCTGGCGGGACCGCGCCGAGGCGCCGTCCGCCGAGCTGGTACAGGCGCTGCGCAAGGCCCACGACCAGGGCGCACGACTGCTGTCGATCTGCTCGGGCGTCTTCGTCCTGGCAGCCACCGGTTTGCTCGACGGCCAGCGTGCCACCACGCACTGGCGCTATGCCGAGGAGCTGGCCGAACGCTTCCCTGGCATCGAAGTGGATGCGCAAGTGCTCTATGTCGATGCCGGACAGGTGATTACCTCCGCTGGCAGTGCAGCGGGCATCGATGCCTGCCTGCATCTGGTGGCGCGGGATTTCGGCGTACAGGTGGCCAATAACGTGGCTCGCCGGCTGGTCATGTCGCCGCAACGCGCTGGCGGCCAGGCGCAGTTCATCCCCGCGCCCGTGGCCCAGGCGCCCCGCCACGATCTCGCCGGGCTGCTGGACTGGGCCCGCCAGCGTCTGGACCGATCCATCTCGGTGGGCGAACTGGCCAGCCGCGTGGCGATGAGCGAACGCACTTTCCTGCGCCGCTTCAGCGAAGCCACCGGTATGACGCCCAAGGCGTGGTTGCAGCACGAGCGTATGGCGCGAGCCCGTGAACTGCTGGAAGGCAGCACCGACAGCGTCGAGCGAATCGCCGAGCAATGCGGCTTCGGCACCGTGGAAAGCTTCCGCAACGCCTTTCGTGGCGCGGCCGGGGTGGCACCATCGATTTACCGCGAGCGATTCGGGACGGCGTATCTGTCCTAGCCGATGGCGGGTGTCTCGCCTTGTAAACCAAGCAAGCGCTAGGTAAGTTTCACGCAAACCGTCTGGAGCCTTGCCATGTCCGTGTTCACCGAGTACTTCGATGACAGCCACCGCCTGGTCCGCGACAGCGTACGGCGCTTCGTCGAGCGGGAAATCCTGCCCCATGTCGCTGACTGGGAGGAGGCCGAGGAGTTTCCCCGCGAGCTGTACCGCAAGGCCGGCGAGGCGGGCATCCTTGGCATTGGTTATCCGGAAGCGCTTGGCGGCAGCCACGAGGGCGATCTGTTCGCCAAGGTGGCAGCCAGCGAAGAGCTGATGCGCTGCGGCTCCGGTGGGCTGGTGGCGGGGCTGGGCTCGCTGGATATCGGCCTGCCGCCCTTGATCAAGTGGGGCCGCCCGGAGCTGCGTGAACGCATCGCGCCGCAGGTGCTGGCCGGCGAGAAGATCATGGCGCTGGCGGTCACCGAGCCGTCCGGCGGCTCCGACGTGGCCAGCCTGAAGACCCGCGCCGTGCGTGATGGCGACCACTACCGCGTGAGCGGCAGCAAGACCTTCATTACCAGCGGCGTGCGTGCCGACTACTACACCGTGGCCGTCCGCACTGGCGGCGACGGCTTTGGTGGCGTCAGCCTGCTGCTGGTGGAGAAGGGCGCTCCCGGCTTCACGGTCAGCCGCAAGCTGAAGAAGATGGGTTGGTGGGCATCGGACACCGCCGAACTGTTCTTCGACGACTGCAAGGTGCCGGCGGAAAACCTGATCGGCGCCGAGAACATGGGCTTCGCCTGCATCATGGCGAACTTCCAGAGCGAGCGCCTGGCGCTGGCGATCATGGCCAACATGACTGCGCAACTCGCCCTGGACGAAGCGCTGGCGTGGTGCCGCGAGCGCGAGGCGTTCGGCAAGCCGATCGGCAAGTTCCAGGTGCTCAAGCATCGCTTGGCGGAAATGGCCACTCAGGTCGAAGTGTCCCGAGAGTTCACCTATCGGCAGGCGGCGAAGATGGCGGTGGGCAAGAGCGTGATCAAGGAAATCTCCATGGCCAAGAACTTCGCCACCGACATCGCCGACCGGGTGACCTACGACGCGGTGCAGGTGCTGGGCGGCATGGGCTACATGCGCGAGAGCCTGGTGGAGCGGCTGTACCGCGACAACCGCATCCTCTCCATCGGTGGCGGCACGCGGGAGATCATGAACGAGATCATCGCCAAGCAGATGGGGCTTTGAGATGCCCTGGGGTTCAGGTGAAGTCCATCCCGTAGCGCGTCTTGCCGCAATGCAGGCAGCGGAAGTGATAGATCGCCGGGTTGCCCGCTGGCTCGTAGTGCTCGATCACCTGTAGCCAGGTTTTTTCCGGCCAGCCGAAGTCGGCGAAGTGCCCGGCCAGTTCGGCGGCGCCGAGGGCGATGATGTCCTCCCGCCTGGCGTCGCCGTGGAAGGCGCAGGCGTCGCCGCAGCAGTTCAGCCAATGCTCTTGCTGCCAGGAGGCGAACCCCGGCGTGCGTTCGCAGACTTCGCGCACCACGGCATCGGGTACTCCGGCGTCCAGCAGCGGATAGTCATCGGCGAAACTGGCCTCGAAACGCTCTGCAGCGCTGCCGTCGGCGATGCACCAGGGACACAGGCAGTTTTCCGGCAGGTCGTGTCGCGTGTACACCGAGGCGGTGTAGACGTAGCCGCGCTTTTGGCCGCAACACCGGCAGGTTTCTGCCGAGGCCACCACGCTGCCGGTGGAAAGCGGTTCGGGGTGGTAGCGGAAGGTGGGCAGTGTCTGGCTCATGGTCGTCATCCCTGGTGTTGTTCCCTGGCAGCGGCTTGCCAGTATAAACAGCGATAAGCGAATGACGGGGCGTCCTGGCAACGGAAAAAAACGGCGCCCATCCGGGGGTAAGGGGGATGGGCGCCGGTCCGACAGGGAAAAGGGATTCGTTGCGGCAGAGCCTTACTTGGCCTCGTAACCCTCGGCGGCTGACTTGCGCTTGGGTTTCGGAGCGAAGCGCTTGGCCAGCTTCATGCTGCCGGTGACCACCTTCTGATACCAGACCGGCAGCAGGCGCAACATCACGTCGATGGCGTGGGCGTCCGGGCCGATCAGGATGCGCCGCGAATCACGCTCCACGCCGCGAATGATCACCTGCGCAGCTTTCTGTGGCGTAGTGCGCAGCAACTGGTCGTTGAACTGGGTACGCGCAGCTTCCGCGTTCTGCCCGGTGACCTTGACCATGCTGTCGTTCATCCGCGCGGTCTTGGCGATATTGGTCTTGATGCCACCGGGGTGAACACAGCTGGCCGAAACGCCTGCGCGCTCCATGTCCAGCTCCTGGCGCAGCGATTCGGTGAAACCGCGTACGGCGAACTTGGTGGCGTTGTAGGCGCTCATACCCGGCTGGGAGAACAGCCCGAACACGCTGGAAACGTTGACGATGTGGCCGTCTCCGGATGCCTTCAGGTGCGGCAGGAAGGCCTTGGTGCCGTAGACCACGCCCCAGAAGTTGATGTTGGTGATCCACTCATACTCTTCATAGTCACTGGCTTCCACGGTGCCGGCGTGGGCGACGCCGGCGTTGTTGAACACCAGGTTGACCTTGCCGTGCTCGCGGGCGGCCTTGTCGGCCCAGGCGTGCACCTGCTCGCGGTCGGCGACGTTCACGGTGTCGATGGACACGCGCACGCCGGTGGAGGAGAGCAACTGGCGGGTTTCCTCGAGGCCTGCGGCATTCACGTCCGCCAGAGCCAGGTGACAGCCGCGGGAGGCGAGTTCGATGGCCAGGGCGCGACCGATGCCCGAACCCGCGCCGGTGATCGCGGCGACCTTGTTCTCGAAGTTCTTCATGCCGGCACCTCTTCTGCGTGGCGTTGGGGTTGGACGACAGGGCTGGGCAGCGGCTTGGACTTCAGATGATAGGCGCTGGGATCGAATTGGCTGGTCAGCGCGCGGAAGCGCCAGGTGAAGCCCGGCCACAGGGTGCAGTTGCGCCCGCTCACAGGGTGCAGGTACCAGCTCTTGCAGCCGCCGGTGTTCCACACGCTGTGGTTGAGGCCGCGCTGCAGCTTGGCGTTCCACTGGTCCTGGACGTCGCTCTTGACCTCCACGCTCTGCAGCTCGCGGCGGTCCATCAGCTTGATGGCGCCCAGCACGTAGGTGATCTGCGACTCGATCATGTAGACCATGGAGTTGTGGCCCAGACCGGTGTTCGGGCCCATGAGGAAGAACAGGTTGGGGAAGCCGCGGGTCATGGTGCCCTTGTAGGCTTCCGGGCCGTTCTGCCAGGTATCGAGCAGGTCCACGCCGTCCTTGCCGAATACCACGCCACGCGGGATCGGATCGTTGGCGGTGAAGCCGGTACCGAAGATGATGGCGTCCACCAGCCGCTCGCGGCCGTCGGCGGTGATGATGCTGCTGGCCTTGATCTCGCGGATGCCGTCGACGATCACCGAGGAGTTGGAGGCGGCCAGCGCCGGGTAGTAGTTGTGCGACATGAGCACGCGCTTGCAGCCGATGGTGTAGTCCGGGGTCAGCTTGCGGCGCAGGTCCGGGTCCTTGACCTGCTGGCGGATGAAGCGTTCGGCCAGCCTGCCCACCAGTTTCATCGCCCAGGGCGCGAAGGTGAAGCCCAGCACACGGCCTTCTAGCATGCTGTAGAGGGCGCCGCGCCAGAGCTTCTGTACCGCCGGGAAGTGACGGAAGCGCGCGCGCTCCTTCTCGCTGATGGCACGGTCCGGCTTGGGCAGGATCCACGGTGCGGTGCGCTGGTAGAGATCGAGCTTGGCCACCAGCGGCTGGATTTCCGGGACGAACTGGATGGCTGAGGCGCCGGTGCCGATCACCGCCACACGCTTGCCCTTGAGGTCGTAGTCATGGTCCCACTGCTGCGAGTGGAAGGCCTTGCCCTGGAAATTCTCCAGGCCCTTGAGCGCCGGGATAGAGGGAATCGACAGGGCGCCCATGCCCGACACCACGGCCTTGGCGGTGTAGTGGTTGCCGGCGGCGTCGAACAGGTGCCAGAGCTGCTGCTCATCGCTCCACTCGAAACGCGCCATCTCGGTGTTGAGCAGCGTCTTGTCTTCCAGTCGGTACTTCTTCCAGCAGTTCTCCAGGTAGGCGCGGATCTCCGGCTGGCGGGCGAACATGCGCGTCCAGTCCGGGTTCGGCTCGAAGGAGAAGGAGTAGACGTGGGATTGCACGTCACAGGCGCAGCCCGGGTAGTTGTTGACCCGCCAGGTGCCGCCGACGCCGGCATCCTTTTCGAACAGCAGGAAATCGTTCTCGCCTTCCTGCTTCAGGCGGATCGCCATGCCCAGCCCGGAAAACCCGGTGCCGATGATGGCGACCTTGCAATGTCTGGGGGCAGTCTTTGGTTGGGTACTCACAACCGTACTCATGGCCATGCTCCTGTTATGATTATTGCTGGCGTATACAACTGTCTACGTGATGGAATGTAGACATCTGTATACTTCAGGAACAACCAACCTTAGATGGGGTCGGCCGCCAGACACATGGAAATCGAACAGGAAGAACGGCCAACGCAGGCCGCCGGCAAGCGCGCACTGATCGACGCGGCGCTGCGCCTGGCGGCCAGCCGGCGCAGCCTGAGCAGCCTCGGGCTGCGGGAGCTGGCGCGGGAAGCGGGGTTGAACCCGAACACCTTCTACCGGCATTTCAGCGACGTGGACGACCTGGGCCTGGCGATCATCCGCGACATCGCTACCCAGTTGCGCCAGCCGTTGCGCGACCTGCGCCGTGAGGCGGCCGAGCGCGCGCTATCGGGGGCGAGCGCGGCCAGTGTGCCGTTCGGCCTGGACCTGGAGCGCGGCCAGCGCGTCACCCGGGAGACTGTGCGGCTGTTCTTTGATTTCGTCGAGCGCAACCCGCAGGCTTTCATCATCGGCGTGCGCGAGTTGCACGGACCGTCGCCGGTACTGCGTGAGGCACTGGCGCGGGTGATGGACGAATTCGGCGAGGACATGGCCGAGGACATCCGCCAATTCCATCTGCTACCGGACGTCGAGGTGGGCGAACTGGACCAGCTGTCGCGGCTGATCAGCCGGCAGCTGTTCCAGCAGTCGCTGGACTACCTGGAGCGCCCGCCGGAGTTGCGCGAGGAGGTCTGCGCCCTGGCCCAGCGACAAATCCTGTTGCTCTTCACCGGTGTCGCGGTCCTGCAGACCCTGGGAATGTTGGATAGGCTCTGAGTCTGCTTAGACTGTCACGGGAGCCTCACCATGTTGCCTTTTCCCCTCTTCGGCGGCTGCGCCTGCGGCGCGGTGCGCTACCGCGTGGATGCGCAACCGGAGGAAACCGGCTATTGCCACTGCCGCATCTGCCAGAAGGCCAATGCCGCGCCGGCTGTTCCGTGGGCGGTGATTGCGCTGACGGGGTTTGCCTACACCGCCGGCGAACTCGGCCTGTGGCGCTCCAGTGAAGACGGCGAGCGGCGCTTCTGCGTGAAGTGCGGTACGCCCATGGAGTTCCGCGTGCGTGACGGTGAAACGGTAGGGCTGAACATCGTCACCCTGGACGAGCCGGAGCGGATCGAGCCGCAGTGCCACGTATGGTGTTCGTCGCAACTGTCTTGGTTCGACACGGTCGATGACCTGCCGCGGCGCTCCGAGGGCTGAAATGAGCCCGTCGTGGTTCTACAGACCCAATTGCGCCTTGAGCAGGAGCGCGTAGCCCAGCGCCATCAGTGCCCAGCCGCACAGCGGCCCGAACACCCAGCGCCAGGGCAGGCCGCGTGGGTCGAAGCCCACCCCATGGACGAAACCGGCGCTGACCCCGAGCATCGCCAGCATCAGCAGGCCATGGCTGTAGCGGCCCTGGGTGTCGAGCATGGCGGCGGGATGGATCAGCAGGACCAGCGCCAGGGGAATCGCCAGCAGCAGTGACAAGGTGCGGCTGGCGGGGTGGCGCAGGAAGGCTGCGTCAGTCGTCGTCACTGTCCAGATCCTGAGTGGTTTCCAGCCACAGCGCATTGATGATGCCGAAGCTGCAGGCCAGCAGGACGCCGAGTATCCAGGTGAAGTACCACATGCGGTTGCTCCTTCAGTAGAGGCCGTGGGAGTTGGCTTCGATGTGCTTGCGGTTCAGGCGGCCCCACATCTTCACGTAGCCCCACAGCGTGTAGCAGAGGATCAGCGGTACGAAGATGCAGGCCACGACGAACATGATGCCCAGGGTCTTGTGGCTGGAAACCGCGTCCCACATCGTGAGGCTCGCCGCCGGGTTCTCGCTGGAGGGGAAGACGAAGGGGAACAGCGCGAAGCCTGCCGTGCACAGGGTGCCGATGATCGCCAGGGCGCTGCCCAGGAAGGTCAGGCCGCCGCGCCCGCCGCTGGCCGCGGCCAGGGCCAGCAGGCCGCCGAGGATGCCGACCATGGGGGCGGCGATGGTCGCGGGGTAGGCGTGGTAGTTGGCCAGCCAGCCGGCGTTGGACAGCGCAACTTCCTTGTTCAACGGGTTCAGAACCGCATTGCCGTCGATGCTCGAGAGCAGGGCGAAGCCGTTCATGCCCAGGCTGACCCAGGCACCGGCAGCGATGAAGGTCAGCAGGTAGACCAGTGCGCACAACTGCGCGGCCCGCCTGGAGCGCTCAGCCAGTTCTCCGTCGGTGCGCAGCATCAGCCAGGCGCCGCCGTGCAGGCAGAGCATGCTCAGGCTGACCACTCCGGCGAGCAGGGCAAAGGGGTTGAGCAGGGCGAAGAAGCTGCCGTGGTAGGACGGCCGCATCATCTCATCGAGGCTGAAAGGCAGGCCCTGGAACAGGTTGCCGAAGGCCACGCCGAACACCAGCGCCGGGACGAAGCCACCGACGAACAGCGCCCAGTCCCAGACCGCACGCCAGCGCTGGTTTTCCAGTTTGCTGCGGTAGTCGAAACCGACGGGGCGGCAGAACAGGGCGAAGAGCACCAGCAGCATCGCCCAGTACAACCCGGAGAACGCGGTGGCATAGACCATCGGCCAGGCGGCGAACAGGGCGCCGCCGGCGGTGATGAACCAGACCTGGTTGCCGTCCCAGTGCGGGGCGATGGTGTTGATCGCCACCCGTCGTTCGCTGTCGGTCTTCGCCACGAAGGGCATCAGTGCCATGGCGCCCATGTCGAAGCCATCGGTGAGGGCGAAACCGATCAGCAGCACACCGATCAGCACCCACCAGGTCAGTTTCAGCGTTTCGTAGTCCATGATCGTCTCCTTACGCCGTGGCCGCGCCGCTGGCCGCATGGCCCTGCTCGAAGTGGTAACGGCCGGTGTGCAGGCTCGATGGGCCGAGGCGGGCGAACTTGATCATCAGGTACATCTCCACCACCAGCAGCAGGCTGTAGAAGGCGATCAACGCCAGCAGCGAGCCCCAGACATCGCCGGTGCTGAGGCTGGAAGCGGACAGGTGCACCGGCAGTACCTCACCGATGGACCAGGGCTGGCGGCCGTGTTCGGCGACATACCAGCCGGTCTGCGCGGCCAGCCAGGGCAGTGGCAGGCTCCACAGCGCCCATTTGAGCAGCCAGCGCTTGCGCTCCTCGTTCTTGCGCGCCGAGGCATAGAACGCACAGGCGAACAGAGCGAGCATGAGGAACCCGCAGCCGACCATGATGCGGAAGCTGAAGAACAGGGTGAACACATCGGGGATGGTGTCGAGGGTGGCCAGGCGAATCTGCTCTTCGGTCGCGTCCACCACCTCGGGCGTGTACTTCTTCAGCAGCAGACCGTAGCCGAGGTCGTTCTTCACCTGATTGAACTGCGCCAGGGTAGCCTCGGATTTGTCACCGCCGCGCAGCTTCTGCAGCAGGGCATAGGCGGTCATGCCGTGACGGATGCGCGCCTCGTGATGCGCCAGCAGGTCCTTGATCCCGGTGACCTCCTTGTCCAGTGAGCGAGTGGCGATCAGGCCGAGCACATAGGGGATCTTGATCGCATAGTCGGTGCGCTGCTCCTCCTGGTTGGGCAGGCCGATGAGCGTGAAACCGGCGGGGGCAGGATGGGTTTCCCATTCCGCCTCGATGGCGGCCAGCTTGGTCTTCTGCACGTCGCCGATCTCATAGCCCGACTCGTCGCCAAGGATGATCACCGAGAGGATCGAGGCCAGGCCGAAGGCCGAGGCGATGGCGAAGGAGCGCCGGGCGAAGCCCTGGTCGCGCTTTTTCAGCAGGTAGTAGCTGGAGATGGCGAGGACGAAGATCGCCCCGGTGACGTAGCCGGCGGCGACGGTATGGACGAACTTGACCTGGGCCACCGGGTTGAACAGCAGCGCACCGAAGTCGGTGAGCTCCATGCGCATGGTCTGGAAGTTGAACTCCGCGCCCACCGGGTTCTGCATCCAGCCATTGGCGATCAGGATCCACAGCGCCGAAAGGTTCGAGCCCAACGCCACCAGCCAGGTCACCGACAGGTGCTGGACCTTCGACAGGCGGTCCCAGCCGAAGAAGAACAGGCCGATGAAGGTCGATTCGAGGAAGAAGGCCATCAGGCCTTCGATGGCCAGCGGCGCGCCGAAGATGTCACCGACGTAGTGGGAGTAGTAGGCCCAGTTGGTGCCGAACTGGAACTCCATGGTCAGCCCGGTGGTGACCCCCAGGGCGAAGTTGATGCCGAACAGCTTGCCCCAGAACTGGGTCATGTCCTTGTACACCTGCTTGCCGGTCATCACGTAGACCGACTCCATGATCGCCAGCAGGAAGGCCAGGCCGAGGGTCAGCGGCACGAACAGGAAATGGTACATGGCGGTCATCGCGAACTGCAGGCGCGACAGGTCTACGACGGCTTCGGAAATCATCGGGCGCTCTCCTTCTCGGCGTCGCTCGGGCGGCTGTCGCCGAGCAGGTGTTGGCTGGTGACGCGGGAGCCGTCATCGGGGACGGTAGGCTGGTCGAACCAGACGGCCTTGATGACCAGTAGCAGGGTCAGCTTGATCAGCAGGATGAGGGTCAGCTCACGGACGAGCGGAACCTTCCAAGGGGAGGGGGCTTGGTGGGGCATCTAACCTCCTTGGCTCGCAATTCGTGACATGGTTCTGCATGAGCTGCGCGTTCCATTGGACTCCGGAAACCCTGCTCAGTGTAGTGACTGGTTGTCGCGGTGCGCGGTGAAAATGAAAAACGCCAGGCGATGCCTGGCGTTTTTCGACGTTGAGGGCGGTTTGGCGAAGATCAGCCGGCGAAGTCCAGCTGCTCTTTCCAGCGGGTTTCCAGCGCCTTGGTATCGTGGTCGAAGGGGTGGAAGCCGGGACGGAAATAGTCCAGCCAGGGGCGGATCAGGTTGACGAAGTAGCCGCGGCGCGGGTGCAGCAGCACGCCCAGGCCATGCTTCCAGCTGCGCCAGTTGAACAGCTGGCCATCGCGGCGCAGCAGGTTGATCTGGAAGCCGGCGATGACGCTGAGGAAGATCACGGTGGTCAGCAGCATCACCGCGGTGCGGGTGAAGTAGCCGCCGTAGACCTGCTGGTAGACATCGTAGGCCACCGCCTTGTGTTCATTCTCCTCGACGGCATGCCACATCCACAGCTTGTACATCTTGTCCGACTTCATCTGGCCGCTCAGGTCTTCGCGCTTGAGCAGTTGTTCGGCCATGGTCGCGGTGAAGTGTTCCAGGGCGCAGGTGATCGCCAGCTGATGCTTCTTGGTGGTGACCTTGCTGATCGATTCGAGCAGCACCTTGATGCGCAGTTCCAGGGTTTCCAGGTCGATGCCGTGCTCGTCGGCGTATTCGTTGTAGGCCGCGTGCTCCTTGGAGTGCATGGCCTCCTGGCCGATGAAGGCGCTGACGTCCTTCTGCAGCTGCGGGTCCTGGATGCGCTCGCGCACCGCACGCACGCTGTCGACGAAGAACTTCTCGCCGTAGGGGAACAGCGAAGACAGGTTGTTCATGAAGTGGGTCATGAAGGGCTGCCCGTCCCACCAGTACTTCGGGGTTTCACTGAAGGTGAAATCCATGCGGCGGACCGGGAAGTTGGCGCGGATCGGCGTGGTACTGGCGTTCATGACTAACTCCTTGTTGTTGTGCGGGCGGGAGCGAGGTGCGTGGCAGGTACGGCACCCAGGCAAGCCCTGTCGTTAGTTCGCGATGCCACCTTCGAATGTGTCATCGGTTGATGTCATGTTCGGAGTCTTGTCGGACAATCGCCAGGTCATTTCCGGCCGCGGCAGGGTCGAATCAGGCCAAAGCGGTCATCACCAGCCATTGGATGGGGCGCCCGTGCGAAGGCCGGAAACGAAAACGGGCGCCGTAGCGCCCGCTCTCGGAAACAGCGCCGATCAGGCTTCGTCGAGGGCGAAGGCGGTCAGGCTGTAGGTGGAAATCTGCGCGTCGTTGAGCTTGGTCGAACCGCCCAGTTCCGGCAGGTCGATGATCGCAGCGGCCTCGAACACGCTGGCGCCCATGCGGCGTACCAGTTGCGCGGCGGCCAGCAGGGTGCCGCCGGTGGCGATCAGGTCATCGAAGATCAGCACGCTGTCGCCTTCGCACAGGCTGTCGGCGTGGACTTCCAGCAGGGCCTCGCCGTACTCGGTCTCGTAGGCCTGGGCCAGTACGTCGGCCGGCAGCTTGCCGCGCTTGCGGAACAGCACCAGAGGCTTGTTCAGTTCGTAGGCGATGATCGAACCGATCAGGAAGCCGCGCGCATCCATGGCGCCGATGTGGGTGAAGTCGGCCTCGACGTAGCGCTGGATAAAGCTGTCGGCGACGAAGCGCAGGGCTCGCGGCGACTGGAACAGCGGGGTGATGTCGCGGAACATGACGCCGGGCTTGGGAAAGTCGGGAACGGCACGGATCACGGACTTCAGGTCGAGTGGGTTGAGGATCATGCTGGATGTGCACCTGATGCGGTTTTTGCAGAGGCCAAAGTATAACGGGCCCGCCGTGTGGCGAGCCCGTTTTCGATGACCGGAAAGTCAACCGGACGGTCAGCTTTCAGGTAGATCAGCTTTCCAGTTGGCCACCTGCCAGTGCGCACAGCTCGATGGAGTCGAGGATGTGCACTTCCTTGCCTTCGGCGGCGATCAGGCCGTTCTGCTGGAAGCGGGTGAACACGCGGGAGACGGTTTCCACCGCCAGGCCCAGGTAGTTGCCGATTTCGTTGCGCGACATGGCCAGGCGGAACTGCTGGGCCGAGAAGCCACGGGCGCGGAAGCGCGCGGAGAGGTTCACCAGGAAGGTGGCGATGCGCTCGTCGGCGGTCTTCTTCGACAGCAGCATCATCATCTGCTGGTCATCGCGGATTTCCCGGCTCATCACCCGCAGCAACTGGCGGCGCAGTTGCGGCAGCTGCTCGGAGAGTTCGTCCAGGCGTTCGAAGGGGATTTCGCACACCGAGGTGGTTTCCAGGGCCTGGGCCGATACCGGGTAGCTCTCGGTGTCCATGCCGGACAGGCCGACCAGCTCGCTGGGCAGGTGGAAGCCGGTGATCTGCTCTTCGCCGCCGTCGGTGATGCTGAAGGTTTTCAGCGCGCCGGAACGCACGGCGAAGACGGAACCGAAGGCATCGCCCTGGCGGAACAGGAACTCGCCTTTCTTCAGGGGGCGGCCGCGCTTGACGATCTCATCGAGGGCGTCCATGTCGCTGTGGTTCAGCGACAGGGGCAGGCAGAGGGGAGCCAGGCTGCAATCCTTGCAGTGCGCCTGTGGCAGTGCGCGCACTTTGATGGTTTCGGCCATGAGTGTTCCTTGAATGGGATGGCACACAAAAACCAAGGGTACCGCAGACGGCAAGTCGCGCGCCAGTTGGCGACCTGTCTGAATCGCTGGTTCCAGCGACGGGGATGAGGAAGTGCGGCGGGGTATCGGGGCTTGAATCCTTTCGAAAAGTACTAGGGCAGGGCTGTTCCTACACCCTCGGACGACCGACATATCCTGTATCAATGGGTGCGACAGTTGGTCTCGCACCGTCGGTCGTCTGCGCGGAACTCGGGCGTCAGATGACCCGCGAGAAGCGCTGCAGGTTCTGCATGGGCAGGTAGCGGTCGAACAGCATGCACAGCGAACGCACCAGCAACCGGCCGGAAGCGCTGACGTCTATGCCGCGCGGGCCGAGGGTGATCAGGCCATCGCGGGCGAAACGCTCGAGATCGTCCCAGATTTCCGCGAAGTAGCCGCGGAAGTCGATGTTGTAGAGGTCCTCGATGTCCTCGAAGTCCAGCTGGAAATGGCAGATCAGTTGCTGGATCACGGCGCGGCGGATGAGGTCGTCCTTGTTGCAGTGCAATCCGCGGCGAGTGGCGAGTTGGCCCTGGTCGAGGGTGTTCTGGTAGTCGGCGATGTCATTGCTGTTCTGGCAGTAGAGATCGCCGATCTGGCTGATCGAGGAAACCCCCAGGCCAACGAGGTCGCAGTGACCGTGGGTGGTGTAGCCCTGGAAGTTGCGCTGCAGAGTGCCGTCTTCCTGGGCCATCGCCAGTTCGTCGTCCGGCAGGGCGAAGTGGTCCATGCCGATATAGCGGTAGCCGGCGGCTTCGAGCTGCTCGGTGGTGCGCTGCAGCATTTCCAGCTTCTGCCCAGGGGAGGGCAGTTCTTCGGCCAGGATCCGGCGTTGTGGCGGGAAACGTTCGGGAAGGTGCGCGTAGTTGAACACGGACAACCGGTTGGGCTGCAGGGCAATGACCTGCTCGACGGTGTGGGCGAAGGTGTCCGGGGTCTGTCTGGGCAGGCCGTAGATCAGGTCGATGTTGATCGAGCGGAATTGCAGAGTACGCGCTGCGTCGATGATGGCGCGGGTCTCGTCCAGGCTCTGCAGGCGATTGATGGCCTGTTGCACCTCCAGGTTGAAGTCCTGCACGCCGATGCTGGCGCGGTTGAAGCCCAGCTCGCGGAGCAGGCCCATGGTCGACCAGTCGGCCTCGCGCGGGTCGATCTCGATGCCGTAGTCGCCGAAGTCACCCTCGACGAAGTGGAAATGGGTGCGCAGTTGCGCCATCAGTTCACGCAACTGGCCGGGGCTCAGGAAGGTCGGGGTGCCTCCGCCGAAGTGCAGCTGCTCGACTTGCTGCTGGCGGCCCAGGTGACGGCTGACAATCTCGATTTCGTGGATGAGACGGGCGAGGTAGGGGGCGCTGCGGCCACGATCCTTGGTGATGACCTTGTTGCAGGCGCAGTAGTAGCAGATGTTCGCGCAGAACGGGACGTGCACGTAGAGCGAGAGCGGGCGCTGCGCCTTCTGGCTATCGCGCAGCGCGTGCAGCAGGTCGAAGGGTCCGACTCCTTCGTGGAACTGCACGGCTGTGGGATAGGAGGTGTAGCGCGGGCCGGACAGATCGTATCGGCGTATCAGATCTGCGTCCCAGCGAATATTGTCGAGCATGCCGATGTTCCCCGGTGGCGAGCTTTTCCTGCGCAGTCTAGGGAGAGTCCGATAGAGGCCTGTTGACCTGTATCAAGCGGCTTTATGGTGGGCAATACCGGCGCTGGCGTGCATTTCGTGGCCCATGATCCAGGCCTGGTGCGGGCCGGGCAGGGTCCACAGGCCGAAGAGGATCACCAGGATGCCACCGGCCATGCGCACGCTGCGCTTGCGCAGCAGCGCGGTGATGCGCTCGGCGGCGAGCCCTGTCGCCAGCAGCACCGGCCAGGTGCCGAGGCCGAAGGCAAGCATCAGCAGCGCACTGTCGATGGCCGAGCCCTGGCTGGTTGCCCAGAGCAGGGTGCTGTAGACCAGCCCGCAGGGCAGCCAGCCCCACAGTGCGCCCAGCAGCAGTGCGCGCGGGACGCTGGCGACAGGCAGCAGGCGGCTGGCGAAGGGCTGGATGTGCTTCCACAGGCCGCGACCCAGCGTTTCGATGCGGGTCAGGCCACTCCACCAGCCGGCCAGGTAAAGGCCCATGGCGATCAGCAGCAGGCCGGCGATCACCCGCAACGCTGCGGCGAATGGCGTGCGCGCCACGGCCCAGCCGGCCAGGCCGAGCAGCAGGCCGGCGCAGGCGTAGCTGAGGATGCGTCCGAGGTTGTAGGCCAGCAGCAGGCGCAGGCGACGTCCGCGTTGCTCCGGCGGGATGGCCATGGTCAGCGCGCCCATCAGGCCGCCACACATGCCCAGGCAGTGACCGCCGCCGAGCAGGCCGAGAATCAGCGCGGACGCCAGCAGCGGCGCCAGTTCAGGCATCGCGCTTGTCCTGTTTCTGGCTGCTGTGCGAGGCATCGCCCTCGGCTTCATCGATGCCGGCCTGGTGCTTGGGATCCTCGTCGTCGAACAGGATGCTGTGGGCGGGCCCGTCCATGTCGTCGTACTGGCCGCTGTTCACCGCCCAGAAAAAGATCGCGATGCAGATGCCGACGATCACCACGGCAACCGGAATCATTATGTAGAGAGCGGGCATTTCAACTCCGTGGCAGCGCCTGCGCCGCTTGTGGGGCGGCTGGCAGGGCGGTGGTCGCTGTCGGGGCGCCGGCGCCCTTGGGCAGCCGGGTCAGGCGCAGGGCGTTGAGCACCACGGTCAGCGAGCTGATCGACATGCCCACCGCAGCCCACACCGGCGTAATCCAGCCGAGGGCAGCAAAGGGCAACATCAGCCCATTGTACAGCCCCGCCCAGACCAGATTCTCGATGATGACCCGACGGGTGCGACGAGCCAGGCCGAAGGCCTGCACCACGCTGTCCAGGCGGTTGGACAACAGCACGGCATCGGCGCTGGTCTTCGCCAGGTCGGTGGCCGAGCCCATGGCGACGCTGATGTCGGCAGCGGCCAGCACCGGCACGTCGTTCACGCCATCGCCCAGCATCAGCACGCGGTGGCCTTGCTGGTGCAGCTGACGCAGGACTTCGAGCTTGTCATCCGGGCGAAGGCCGCCACGGCAATCGTCGATGCCCAGTTCGGCGGCGACCCGGTCGACCATGGGTGAGCTGTCGCCGGAGAGCAGCAGGGTGCGCCAGCCGCGGGCGCGGCATGCTTCGAGCAGGTCGGCGGCGTCTTCGCGGATGCGATCGTCCAGCACCAGCCAGGCGAGGGCGCCGCTGTCATCGCCCAGCAGCAGCCACTGGCCGGGTTCCTGCGGATGCTGGGGCGCGTCGCTGCCGCTCAGGGCGCAGACGAAGGACGGCTCGCCGATGCGCAGGCGACGCTCGCCAACCCGGCCTTCCAGGCCCAGGCCGGGGTGGCTCTCGACATTCTCGGCGGGCTGCGGTGCGCGGCCGAAAGCTCGGGCGATAGGGTGTTCGGAACGGTTCTCCAGCGCGGCAGCCAGTGCCAGACAGGTGTCGCTGTCCAACAAGCCCAGCGGGCGCACGGCGCGCAGGGTGAGGCGGCCTTCAGTGAGGGTGCCGGTCTTGTCGAAGATCACCGTGTCGATGTGGTTCAGGCCTTCCAGCACGTGGCCCCGGGTCACCAGCAGGCCGAGCTTGTGCAGGCTGCCGGTGGCGGCAGTCAGGGCCGTCGGTGTGGCCAGCGACAGTGCGCAGGGACAGGTCGCCACCAGCATCGCCAGGACGACCCAGAAGGCGCGGGAAGCATCGTGCTGCCACCAGAACAGGCCGACCACGGCGGACAGCACCAGCAAGGCGATGAGGAACCACTGCGCGGCCTTGTCGGCGAGTTCGGCGAGGCGCGGCTTGTCCGACTGGGCGCGTTCGAGCAGGCGGACGATGGCTGACAGCCGGCTGTCCCCGCCCAGGGCCTTGACCTGTACGGTCAGCGGGCCTTCGACGTTGAGGGTGCCGCCGGTGACGCTGTCGCCGCTCTGGCGCGGCTGCGGCAGGTATTCGCCGGTGAGCAGGGATTCGTCGACGCTGGACTGGCCGTCGAGGATCAGGCCATCGGCGGGGATCACCGAGCCGGGCTGGACCAGCACGCGGTCGCCCACGTTCAGTTCGCTGAGCAGTACGCGGCTGCTCTGGCCGCTGCCGTCCAGGCGCAGGCAGGAGGCGGGCAGCAGATTGACCAACTGGGCGGTCGCGGCGGCGGTGCGCTCGCGGGCGCGGCGTTCCAGGTAGCGGCCGGCGAGCAGGAACAGGGCGAACATGCCGACGGCGTCGAAGTACAGGTCGCCGTGGCCGGTGACCGCGGTCCAGATGCCGGCCAGGTAGGCGCCGCCGATGGCCAGGGACACCGAGACATCCATGGTCAGGTGGCGGGTGCGCAGGTCGCGCACGGCGCCACGGAAGAACGGCTGGCAGGAGTAGAAGACGATGGGTGTGGTGAGGAACATCGCCACCCAGCGCAGGATTTCGTGCAGCTCGGGGCTCAGGTCGATGTTGAATTCCGGCCAGGTGGCCATGGTCGCCATCATTGCCTGGAACCACAGCAGGCCGGCGACGCCCAGCTGGCGCAGGGACTTGCGGTTCTCCTGGTGCAACTGTTCGGCGGCGCGGTCCGGCTGGAAGGGGTGCGCGGCGTAACCAATACGGCGCAGCTCGGCGAGCAGTTCGCTCAGCGGCAGCTCGCTGTCGGACCAGCGCACATGCAGACGGTGGTTGGACAGGTTGAGACCAGCCTCGGCGACGGCGGGCAGGCCCTTGAGGTGTTTCTCGATCAGCCAGCCGCAGGCGGCGCAGCTGATGCCTTCCATGATCAGGGTGGTCTCGGCGAGATCGCCCTGATGCTGGACGAAGGGCTGCTGAACGTCGGGGCGGTCGAACAGCTTCAGCTCGTCGACGAGCTGTTCGGGCAGGGCGTCAGGGTTGGGGGCGGCTTCGGTGCGGTGGCGGTAATAGCCTTCCAGGCCGCCGGCAACGATAGCCTCGGCTACGGTCTGGCAACCCGGGCAGCAGAATTCGCGGGTTTCGCCGAGTACTGGCGCAGTGAAGCGGCTGCCGGGCGGGACCGGCAGCGCGCAGTGGTAACAGAGCAGCGCGGCGCTCATGGGCGCTCGGCTTCATCTCCGCTGAGGGGCTCGTCGCCGAGGTCGAAGGTAGCGCCGGGAGCGACCTTTTCTTCCTCGAACAGACGCCAGGTCTTGCCGTTCTCCTCGCCGAGCAGCTCGACGAAGCGGCGGCCCTTCACGGCGGCATCCAGGCTGGCGGTGTAGCGGCCCGGCTCGGCGGGGCTGGCGCGCAGTTCCAGGTGCTTGTCCTGGGATTCCAGGGTGGGGGAGAGCAGGTTCAGGGTAAGCGTGGCCGGACGGCTGTCGCCCGTGAGGCGCAGGTCCACTTCGCCGGTCAGCTCGTCGAAGCTGATCTTCGCCCGCAGCTTGAGTTGCTGGGCGAGGTGCTCGCGGTCAAGGGAGCGGTTGATGCCCTTGCCGGCTTCGTAATAGTTGTCGCTGACCAGGGAGTCCTGGTTGTTCACGGCGATATTGACCATCGTCAGGCTGAGGAAGATCGAGGTGGCCAGCATGGCGATGATGATCCACGGCCAGAGGTGCTTGTACCAGGGTTCCACGGGTGTCTTCATGGCCGATTGCATGCTCTTTGATCTCTCGCTGGCGGCGCCTTGCGGGACGCCGCCCGGTGAAGGGGCGGGCGAATTCTACGTCCTTGGATCGCTACTGGCACCCCATGTGCAACATGGGGTGCCAATTCGTTCAGCATTGGTTCAACGAACGCGCGGACCGATGAAGCGACTGGTGGATTCCTTGCTGATGGACGGGTCGTCCACCGACTGGATGGTAAAGCTGATCTCGTTGGTGGTGGAGGGCAGCTTCTCCGGGTCGATGGAGAGTTCCACCGGCATGCTGAAGATGTCCCCGGCCGCGACCGAGATTTCCTTCTTGCCTTCCAGGATCAGGCCATCCATGCCTTTGGCGCTGAGTACGTAGGTATGGTCCTTCTGGTCCTTGTTCATGACCTTGAGGCTGTACACGTTCTCGATGCGGCCTTCGGCGTTCTCGCGGTAGAGCACGCGGTCCTTGCTGACGTCGAACCCCACCAGCGGGCGCAGGAGGATGGCGGTGATCAGCAGGCCGATCATGATGCACAGGGCGATGGCGTAGCCGATCAGGCGCGGGCGCACCAGATGGGTTTTCTGCCCGGACAGGTTGTGCTCGGTGGTGTAGCTGATCAGGCCACGCGGGTAGTTCATCTTGTCCATGATGCTGTCGCAGGCGTCGATGCACGCCGCGCAGCCGATGCATTCGATCTGCAGGCCGTCGCGGATGTCGATGCCGGTCGGGCAGACCTGAACGCACATGGTGCAGTCGATGCAATCGCCCAGACCCTGGGCCTTGTAGTCGGCGCCTTTCTTGCGCGGGCCACGGCTCTCGCCACGCCGCGGATCGTAGGAGACGATCAGGGTGTCCTTGTCGAACATCACGCTCTGGAAGCGCGCATACGGGCACATGTAGATGCACACCTGCTCGCGCAGCCAGCCGGCGTTGCCGTAGGTGGCGAGGGTGAAGAAACCGACCCAGAAGTAGGCCCAGCCGTCGGCTTCGCCAGTGACCAGTTCCATCAGCAGTTCGCGGATGGGGGCGAAGTAGCCGACGAAGGTCAGGCCGGTGACCAGGCCGATCAGCAGCCAGAGGCTGTGCTTGGCGACCTTGCGCAGCAGCTTGTTGCCGCTGAAGCCGGCCTTGTCGAGCTTCATGCGCTGGTTGCGGTCACCTTCGGTGACTTTCTCGCACCACATGAAGATCCAGGTCCACACGCTCTGCGGGCAGGTGTAGCCGCACCAGACGCGGCCGGCGAACACGGTGATGAAGAACAGGCCGAACGCACTGATGATCAGCAGCCCGGAGAGAAGGATGAAGTCCTGCGGCCAGAAGGTCGCGCCGAAGATGTAGAACTTGCGCTCGGGCAGATCCCAGAGGACCGCCTGGCGACCGTTCCAGGTCAGCCATACGGTGCCGAAATAGAGAAGGAAGAGGAGGGCGCCCCCGGCCAAGCGGAGGTTGCGGAAGAACCCGGTAAAGGCTCGGGTGTAGATCTTTTCCCGGGAGGCATAAAGGTCGACGCTTTCACCCTTGCCCTTGGTGGGCGGAGTGACGTCCTGGACCGGAATCTGTTTGCTCATCAGTGCATTCCACGGCAGCGGGAGGGCGCCCTGTCGATACATGCCGAGAGGGTCAGAAATATGCTTGCACGCCTAACAATGATACGGCGTGGTGGGTGTTGCAACGGTGCGACAGTTGGTCGCGCAAGGAATTATGGACCCAGAAATAGAGCGGCGCCGGTATAGAAACCGGCGCCGCTGGGTGTCGCTATGGGTGTAGGAAAGGGAGGCTTATTCGGCGCTCTTCTCACCTTCGCCATGTGACAGGCTGTACACGTAGGCAGCCAGCAGGTGGACCTGGTCTTTGCCCAGACGCTCCAGCTGAGCCGGCATCTGGCCCTGGCGGCCGTAGCGGATGGTCTGCTGCAGCTGGGCGAAGCTCGAGCCGTAGATGAACGCGGCCGGGTGGGTCAGGTTCGGCGCGCCCATGGCCGCAGTGCCTTTGCCTTCAGCGCCGTGGCAAGCCACGCAGTTGGTGGCGAAGATCTTCTGGCCGTTGGCGACCTGCTCGTCAGTCACGCCTTCGGGCAGCTTGCGGCCGTCCAGCTTGGTGGTGACGAAGGCTGCTACATCATGAACGCCGGCATCGCCGATGACTTCGCCCCAGGCCGGCATGGCCGCGTGGCGACCGCCTTCGATGGTGGCGATGATGTCCTTCGGCTCGCCGCCCCAGCGCCAGTCGGCGTCGGTCAGGTTCGGGAAGCCGTGGGCGCCCTTGGCGTCGGAACCGTGGCAGACGGAGCAGTTGGAAGCGAACAGGCGGTTACCCATTTTCAGGGCCTGCTCGTCCTTGGCCACATCCTCGATCGGCATGGCGCCGAACTTGGCGTACAGCGGGCCGTACTTCTCATCGGCCTTGGCCATTTCCTTTTCCCACTGGTGCACACCGGTCCAGCCCTGTTCGCCGTTGGCGAATTCGGCCTTGTCCTGGTAGCCCGGCAGCAGGCCCTTCCAGTTGCCCAGGCCCGGGTACAGGGCCAGGTAGGCGAGGGCGAAGATAAAGGTGGCCACGAACAGCATGAACCACCACTTCGGCAGCGGGTTGTCGTACTCCTCGATGCCGTCGAAGGCATGGCCGACGGTCTCGTCGGTGGCTTCGTTGCGCTGACCGCGACGGGTGGCGAACAGCAGCCACGCCAGGGCGAAGATGGTGCCCAGGGTAAGTACGGTGACGTACAGACTCCAGAAGGTTGTCATTCTTTGTTGCTCCTAGAAGCTTGCTCTTGCTCGACGTGCTTTTTGGCGACCGGGTCATCCGCGAAGGGCAGCAGGGCGTCTTCGTCGAAGCGCTCCTTGCGTTTGCCACCGTAGGCCCAGAGCAGGACGCCGACGAAGGCGACCATCACTACTACAGTGCCGATACCGCGAATGGTCCCGATATCCATCACTGTCACCGTTTGCTCTTGATGATGGTGCCGAGGCCTTGCAGGTAGGCGACCACAGCGTCCATCTCGGTCTTGCCTTTGACGGCATCACGAGCACCGGCGATGTCTTCGTCGGTGTAAGGCACGCCCAGCGTACGCAGGGCTTCCATTTTCTTCGCGGTGTCCTTGCCGTCGAGCTTGTTCTCCACCAGCCAGGGGTAGGAGGGCATCTTCGATTCCGGGACCACGTTGCGCGGGTTGTACAGGTGCGCGCGGTGCCAGTCGTCGGAGTAGCGGCCGCCGACGCGGGCCAGGTCCGGACCGGTACGCTTGGAACCCCACAGGAACGGGTGGTCCCAGACGCTTTCGCCGGCGACGGAGTAGTGGCCGTAGCGCTCGGTCTCGGCGCGGAACGGACGGACCATCTGCGAGTGGCAGCCTACGCAGCCTTCGCGGATGTAGATGTCACGGCCTTCGAGCTCCAGCGCGGTGCGCGGCTTCATGCCTTCGACCGGCTTGTTGGTGACGTCCTGGAAGAACAGCGGAACGATCTGGGTCAGACCGCCGATGCTCACCGCAATGACCATGAAGAAGGCCAGAAGGCCGATGTTCTTCTCGACTACTTCGTGCTTCATCAGTGAGCTCCTACAGCGGGGATCTGGGCAGCGGCATCGGCGTCAGCCTGTTTGAAACCGCGCACAGTACGGAAGGTGTTGTAGGCCATCAGCAGCATGCCGGAGGCGAAGAAGGCGCCGCCCAGCGCACGGACGATGAAGCCCGGGTGGCTGGCTTGCAGGGCTTCCACGAAGGAGTAGGTGAGGGTGCCGTCGGCGTTGATTGCACGCCACATCAGGCCCTGGGTGATGCCGTTGACCCACATGGAGGCGATGTAGAGCACGGTGCCGATGGTAGCCAGCCAGAAGTGCGCGTTGATCAGGCCCACGCTGTGCATCTGCTCGCGGCCGAAGACCTTCGGAATCAGGTGGTACAGGGAACCGATGGAAATCATCGCAACCCAGCCCAGGGCGCCGGCGTGTACGTGGCCGATGGTCCAGTCGGTGTAGTGCGACAGGGAGTTGACGGTCTTGATCGCCATCATCGGGCCTTCGAAGGTGGACATGCCGTAGAAGGCCAGGGAGACCACCAGGAAGCGCAGGATCGGGTCGGTGCGCAGCTTATGCCAGGCGCCCGACAGGGTCATCATGCCGTTGATCATGCCGCCCCAGCTCGGAGCCAGCAGGATCAGGGACATCACCATGCCCAGGGACTGCGCCCAGTCCGGCAGAGCGGTGTAGTGCAGGTGGTGCGGACCGGCCCAGATGTACAGGGTGATCAGCGCCCAGAAGTGCACGATGGACAGGCGGTAGGAGTAGATCGGACGCTCGGCCTGCTTGGGTACGAAGTAGTACATCATCCCCAGGAAGCCGGTGGTCAGGAAGAAGCCCACGGCGTTGTGGCCGTACCACCACTGGATCATCGCGTCGGTCGCGCCGGCGTAGATCGAGTAGGACTTGAAGGCGGTTACCGGGATTTCCATGCTGTTGACGATGTGCAGCATGGCGGTCACCAGGATGAACGCGCCGTAGAACCAGTTGCCCACGTAGATGTGCTTGGTCTTGCGCTTCATCACCGTGCCGAAGAACACCAGTGCGTAGGTCACCCAGACGATGGCCAGCAGGATGTCGATCGGCCATTCCAGTTCGGCGTACTCCTTGGAGGAGGTGTAGCCCAGCGGCAAGGTGATGCCGGCCAGCACGATCACCGCTTGCCAACCCCAGAAGGTGAAGGCTGCGAGGCTATCGGACACCAGTCGGGTCTGACAGGTGCGCTGTACGACGTAGTAGGAAGTTGCGAAGAGAGCACAGCCGCCGAAGGCGAAGATCACCAGGTTGGTGTGCAGCGGACGGAGGCGGCCGAAGCTGGTCCAGGGCAGGTCCAGGTTCAACTGGGGCCAAACCAGCTGAGAGGCGATGTAAACACCGAGCCCCATACCAAGTATCCCCCAGACCACCGTCATGATGGCGAACTGGCGGACGACCTTATAGTTATAAGCAGTCGGACTGATTGCTGTGCTCATTCTAAGGTTCCACGGTTTTTGGATTTTATGGACAAAAAAACGGCGGCAAGTATGGAGAAAGCAGGTAGCCATTGCAACGCGCCGGGCCTTGGCGCGAAGCCGGTTTGACGCCTGCTCCGGAGCGCTTTGCGCCGCTGCTTGCCGCTCATTTCGGCTCGCCCGTGCCAACCTGGGAAGTGGGTCAGGTTAGTCGTATTGCAGGTTTGCGAATGGAATCCAGCTTAGACGTGAACAGGAAGGGTGTGAAGAAAGGAGATAGAGAGGGTGCGACACTTCGTCGCGATATTGCGGAGGTCAGAAACCCGCGCCCGTTTTAGCGGGCGCGAGTTGGGGGGCGGGGAGTTTACTTCGCCTGGCCGGAAATGTTGTAGATGTATCCGGCGAGGATGTGCACTTTGTCTTTGCCCAGGTACTGCTCCTGCGCCGGCATCTGGCCCTGGCGGCCGTGACGGATGGTCTGCTGCAGTTGCGCGTAGCTGGAACCGTAGATGAACGCACCCGGGTGGGTCAGGTCAGGCGCTCCCATCAGCGGGTTGCCCTTGCCTTCCGGACCGTGGCAGGCGACGCAGGTGGTGGCGAACAGCTTGCCGCCGTTGTCGACGTTCTCCGCGGTCACGCCTTCGGGCAGCTTGCGGCCGTCCAGTTTGGCGGTGACGAAGGCCGCCACGTCCTGCACACCCTTGTCGCCCAGCACTTCACCCCAGGCCGGCATGGCGGCCTGGCGGCCACCGAGGATGGTGGTCTGGATATCCTGGGCGGTGCCGCCCCAGCGCCAGTCGCTGTCGGTCAGGTTCGGGAAGCCTGCTGCGCCCTTCGCATCGGAGCCATGGCAGATGGCGCAGTAGGTGGCGAAGAGGCGCTCGCCCATTTTCATGGCTTGCGGATCCTTGGCGACTTCTTCCACCGACATGGCCGCGTATTTGGCGAAGATCGGGCCGTATTTTTCCTTGGCCAGGGCTTCTTCGCGCTCCCATTGCTTGTCCTGCGTCCAGCCGCCGTCGTAGCCCGGCAGGACGCCTTTCCAGTTGCCCAGGCCCGGGTAGAGCACCAGGTAGCCGGCGGCGAAGACGATGGTGCCGACGAACAGCAGGAACCACCACTTGGGCAGCGGATTGTCGTACTCCTCGATGCCGTCGAAGGCGTGGCCCATGGTCTGGTCGGTGGTGTTCGAGGACTGCCCGCTGCGGGTGGCGAATACCAGCCACAGCAGGGCGATCAGCGAACCGACTGTTAAAACGGTGATGTACAGACTCCAGAAGGTAGTCATGCGTTGTTGCTCCTAGAAGCTTGCTCTTGCTCAGCGTGCTGCTTGGCTACCGGGTCATCCGCGAAAGGCAGCAGCGCGTCTTCGTCGAAGCGCTCCTTGCGTTTGCCGCCGTAAGCCCAGAGCAGTACGCCGACGAAGGCAACCATCACGATGACGGTGCCGAGGCCGCGAATGGTCCCGATATCCAAGGTTGTCACCGCTTGTTCTTGATGGAGGTGCCGAGGACCTGCAGGTACGCGACGACCGCGTCCATTTCGGTCTTCCCTTTGACGGCGTCGCTGGCGCCAGCGATGTCGTCGTCCGTGTAGGGCACGCCCATGACACGCATCACTTCCAGTTTCTTCGCCGTATCCTTGCCGTCGAGCTTGTTCTCGACCAGCCAGGGGTAGGCGGGCATCTTCGACTCCGGGACCACGTTGCGCGGGTTGTACAGGTGCGCGCGGTGCCAGTCGTCGGAGTAGCGGCCGCCGACGCGGGCCAGGTCCGGGCCGGTACGCTTGGAGCCCCACAGGAACGGGTGATCCCAGACGCTCTCACCGGCGACGGAGTAGTGGCCGTAGCGCTCGGTCTCGGCGCGGAACGGACGGATCATTTGCGAGTGGCAGCCTACGCAGCCTTCGCGGATGTAGACGTCACGGCCTTCCAGTTGCAGGGCGGTGTAGGGCTTCATGCCTTCCACCGGTGTGTTGGTGACGTCCTGGAAGAACAGCGGGACGATCTGGGTCAGGCCGCCGATGCTCACGGCGACGGCCATGCACAGGGCCAGCAGGCCGACGTTTTTCTCGAGTACTTCGTGTTTCATGTCGGACTCCTCAGGCCATCTGCGCCGCGGCTTGCATTTCGGCCGGTTTGGCGGCCGCTACGGTGCGCCAGACGTTGTAGGCCATGACCAGCATGCCCAGCAGGAAGATGGCACCACCGATCATCCGCACGATGAAGCCGGGGTGGCCGGCGGCCAGGGCTTCGACGAAGGAGTAGGTGAGGGTGCCGTCGGCGTTTACCGCGCGCCACATCAGGCCCTGGGTGATGCCGTTGACCCACATGGAGGCGATGTACAGAACGGTGCCGATGGTGGCCAGCCAGAAGTGGGTGTTGATCAGGCCCACGCTGTGCATCTGCTCGCGGCCGAAGACTTTCGGAATCAGGTGGTACAGCGAGCCGATGGACACCATCGCTACCCAGCCCAGAGCGCCGGCATGTACGTGGCCGATGGTCCAGTCGGTGTAGTGCGACAGGGCGTTGACGGTCTTGATGGCCATCATCGGGCCTTCGAAGGTGGACATGCCGTAGAAGGCCAGGGAAACCACCAGGAAGCGCAGGATCGGGTCGGTGCGCAGCTTATGCCAGGCGCCGGAGAGGGTCATCATGCCGTTGATCATGCCGCCCCAGCTCGGCGCCAGCAGGATCAGGGACATCACCATGCCCAGCGACTGCGCCCAGTCCGGCAGCGCGGTGTAGTGCAGGTGGTGCGGGCCGGCCCAGATGTAGACGGCGATCAGCGCCCAGAAGTGCACGATGGACAGGCGATAGGAATAGACCGGACGCTCGGCCTGCTTCGGAACGAAGTAGTACATCATCCCCAGGAAGCCCGCGGTCAGGAAGAAGCCCACGGCGTTGTGGCCGTACCACCACTGGATCATCGCGTCGGTGGCGCCCGAGTACAGGGAATAGGACTTGGTCAGGCTGACCGGGATTTCCAGGTTGTTGACCACGTGCAGGATCGCCACGGTCAGGATGAAGGCGCCGAAGAACCAGTTGCCCACGTAGATGTGCTTGGTCTTGCGCTTAATCAGCGTGCCGAAGAAGACGATCGCGTAGGAAACCCAGACGATGGTGATCAAAATGTCGATCGGCCACTCCAGCTCGGCGTACTCCTTGGAAGAGGTGTAACCCAGTGGCAGGGTAATGGCCGCCAACAGGATCACCAGCTGCCAACCCCAGAAGGTGAAGGAAGCGAGCGGACCTGCGAACAGGCGGGTCTGGCAGGTGCGCTGCACCGAGTAGTAGCTGGTGGCGAACAGTGCGCAGCCGCCGAAGGCGAAGATCACCGCATTGGTATGCAGCGGGCGCAGGCGCCCGAAGCTCGTCCACGGTAAGCCGAGGTTAAGGTCCGGCCACACCAGTTGAGCGGCGATCAGGACACCGACGGCCATGCCGACGATCCCCCACACCACTGTCATAATGGCGAACTGGCGGACCACCTTATAGTTATAAGCGGTCTGATTGGTTGTGCTCATTTATGGGCTTCCATCCACGGTTATGGGCTATGCCCATCCCGGCAGGTTTTTTACGGCTTACGCCGCCCCTCCCCCTTGGGATAGGTACTAATTCGGAATTAGCGGAGTGAAGGATGGATAAAGGCCCGTCGAGGAATATTGATTCGGATCAATTGCCGCCTGAGACCTCTGTCGCGGGCGCCTGCGGTCCTTTGTCGCTGCTGCGGAACCCGGCACGGCGCGAACTGTCGGCTACGCTGGTTCTGGCCCACGGCGCGGGTGCGCCGATGGACAGCCCGTTCATGGGCGACATCGCCGCGCGGCTGGCCGAACGGGGTATCTCTGTCGTGCGCTTCGAGTTCCCCTATATGGCCATGCGCCGCGAGGACGGCCGGCGGCGTCCGCCCAATCCGCAGAAGCACTTGCTGGAGTGCTGGCGGCGGGTATACGCGCAGGTTCGCGCCGAAGCAGCAGGCAAGCTGGCGATTGGCGGCAAATCCATGGGCGGGCGCATGGCCAGCCTGTTGGCGGACGAACTGGGCGCCGACGCGCTGGTCTGCCTGGGCTATCCGTTCTATGCCGCCGGCAAGCCGGAAAAACCGCGCGTGGCCCACCTCGCCGAACTGACGACGCAGACCCTGATCGTCCAGGGCGAACGCGATGCATTGGGCGACCGTGCCACGGTCGAACGCTACGCGTTGTCGCCGGCGATCCAGCTGCACTGGCTGGCGGCGGCCGACCATGATCTCAAGCCACTCAAGGTCTCCGGGCTGACCCATGACCAGCATCTGGAGACTACCGCCGAGCGGATAGCAGAGTTCCTCGCGTCGTAACCGCTCCTTAAGGCAATCCCTTCTATCCTCGCCTCCGCCGGCTTCCAGGAGCCGGCAACCCGCTTCCAGAGGACAGGCCGAAGGCTGCCATGAACACCGAATTTGCCGATCGCATTGCCACCCACGCCCCGCGTTTCACCCCAGGTATCGCGCACAGTCTGCTGCTGACTGGCGCCACCGGTTTCCTCGGCGGCTCCGTTGCCGCGCACCTGATTGCCGACGGCCAGAGCGAGGCGCTGCTGTTTCTGGTGCGTGCCAGAACCCCAGCCCAGGGCCTGGAGCGCCTGCGCGACAACCTGCGGCTGCACTGCGTGCCAGAGGCTGCCCTGGAGCGCCTGCAGGACCACCAGATCCTTTGCGGCGATCTGCTCGACACCGCCTGGATGCAGGGCGAACGCGCACGTCTGATGCGCGTGGAGCAGGTGATCAATTGTGCCGCCGTCGCCTCGTTTTCGAAGAACCCGAGCATCTGGCCGGTGAATGTCGAAGGCACCTTCGCCTTTGCCAAACTGCTCAGCCAGTCCCGCAACCTCAAGCGCTTCCTGCATGTAGGGACGGCCATGTGCTGCGGGCCGCAGCGCGAGTCGCCGGTGCGCGAATCCTGGGACTTCCCCGACAGCGAAGAACAACTGGTGGACTACACCGCCTCCAAGGCCGAGATCGAACGGCGCATGCGCGAAGAACTGCCGCAGTTACCGCTGGTGGTGGCGCGGCCGTCCATCGTGGTCGGGCATCGCGAACTGGGCTGCCGCGCCTCGGGCAGCATCTTCTGGGTGTTCCGCATGGGCTTCGCCCTGGAGAGTTTTACCTGCGGCCTGGACGAGCAGATCGATGTGATCCCGGTGGACTACTGCGCCGAGGCACTGGTCACCCTGGCGCTCAAGCCGCAACTGAGCCACAACCTCTACCACGTCTCCGCCGGACACGGCTCTGCCTGCACCTTCGGCGAAATCGACCAGGCCTACGCCGACGCCCGTGGCGAGACTCCGGTGGGGGACCGCTACCGGAAGGTCAGTTCGGAGGATCTGCGCGAGCTGGCCGGCAGCTTCGAGAGTCGAATCGGCAAGGCCAACCCGCGCCTTGTGCTGCGTGCACTGCGCCTGTACAGCGGCTTCGCCGACCTCAACTACCTGTTCGACAACCAGCGTCTGCTCGACGAAGGCATCGCCGCGCCGCCGCGCTTCACCGACTACGTGGGCGTGTGCGTGCATTCCTCGCGAGATGTCAGCATCCCGGCTCAGATGCAGTGGGACTTCAAGTAGCTGACAGATGCCTCTGCAGGAACGGGCGCGCCAGCGATCTCGCGCCTGGCGCGCTCCGGCAGGGAGCCTGTCAAGGCTCAGCGGTTGAACCGCTCCACCAGCGAGTACTGGCGTTGTGCGGTCTGCGTCAGCTCCTCGCTGAGCAGGGCGGTGCGCTGGGCTTCGCCGGACGTCTGGTCGGCGAGGTTGGCGATGGTGCTGATGTTGCGGTTGATCTCCTCGGCCACGGCGCTCTGTTCTTCCGCGGCGGCGGCGATCTGGGTAGTCATCTCGGTGATGTTCGCCACCGCATCGCTGATGCCCACTAGCGCGTTGTCCGCCTGCAACACGCGGTCCACGCCTTCGTCGGCCTGGCGGCGACCGGACTCCATGGCGCGCACGGCTTCGGTGGCGGTGTTCTGCAGGTTGGCGATCAACTGGTGAATCTGCCCGGTGGACTCGGCGGTGCGCTGGGCCAGCGAACGGACTTCGTCGGCGACCACGGCAAAGCCGCGGCCCATCTCGCCAGCACGGGCTGCCTCGATGGCGGCATTGAGTGCCAGCAGGTTGGTCTGGTCGGCGATGCCCTTGATCACGTCCACCACACCGCCTATCTGCTCGCTGTCGCGGGCCAGCTGACTGACCGCTTCACCGGTTTCACCCACGGAGTTGGAGAGACGCTGCATGGCCTCGCGGGTCTCGGCGGCGATCTGCCGGCCCTCAGTGGTCAGATCGTTGGCCTGGCGGGTGGCATCGGCCGTGCGCTGCACGTTGTCGGCCACTTCCTGGGTGGTAGCGGCCATCTGGTTGACGGCGGTGGCCACCTGCTCGGTCTCCTGACGCTGGCGGTCGAGGCCGGCGGAACTGTGGTGGGCCAGCGAGTCGGCTTCGCGGGCCTGCTCGGTGAGGGTTTCAGCGGTGTCCTGCAGACGAGTCAGACAGGTCTTCAGGCGTGCTTCCTGGCTGAGAATGGACATTTCCAGGCGCGCCTGTGCGCCACGGCTGTCGGTGTACATCTGTGCGATCAGCGGGTCGGAAGTGGTCTGCTCGGCCAGGCGCAGCAGGCGCTTGAGGCCGCGCTGCTGCCAGCCAAGGCCGATGAGGCCGAGCGGGATCGACAGCAGGGCGGCCAGCAGGAAGCCCCAGTGAGAATTCAGCCAGACGCCGATGAGGAAGCCGATCTGGCCGATCAGGATGAACGGCAGCCAGTCCAGCAGCACCGGCAGCCAGCGGTCGCGGGTGGGAATGGCCGACTTTCCGGCATTGATCCGTGCATACAGCGCCTCGGCACGGCGCACCTGTTCGGCGGTGGGTTTCACCCGCACCGACTCGTAACCGACGATCTCGTTGCGCTCATAGATGGGCGTGACGTAGGCGCTGACCCAGTAGTGGTCGCCGTTCTTGCAGCGATTCTTGACGATGCCCATCCACGGGCGGCCCTTTTTCAGGGTGGTCCACATGTGCGCGAACACGGCGGACGGAACGTCCGGGTGGCGCACCAGGTTGTGCGGTGCGCCGACCAGTTCCTCGCGGGAGAATCCGCTGATGGCGGTAAAAGCTTCATTGGCGTAACCGATCACGCCGCGGGCATCGGTGGTGGAGATCAGCCGCTGTTCGGCGGGGAAGGAGCATTCACGCTGGGTGATCGGCTGGTTGTTGCGCATCAGGCTGGGATCTCGGGCAAAGTCGAAAATGGTACGTCTGTCCAGCTTATCGGCCGCCAGATCGAAAATTTGATGGCTGTCACAGAAAAAAGTCAGAAGAGTGACGCCAGGATATGGACGATAGCCTATCGCCACTGGTCACCGAAATGAAACCAAAGAAGGAGGCGGCGGCCTGTTGCAGGCCGCCGCCATGCCTCAGATCAGGCTGCGCAGCACGTAGTGAAGGATGCCGCCGGCCTTGAAGTACTCGACTTCGTTCTGGGTATCGATCCGGCAGAGCACCTCGAAGCTGTCCTGGCTGCCGTCCTCGCGCTGCACCGCGACCTTTAGGTTCATGTGCGGCTTCAGCTCGCCGGACAGGCCGCTGATGCTCAGCACTTCCTTGCCGGTCAGCTTGAGCGCCTTGCGGTCCTCGCCGTCCTTGAACTGCAGCGGCAACACGCCCATGCCCACCAGGTTGGAGCGGTGGATGCGCTCGAAGCTTTCGGCGATCACTGCCTTTACCCCCAGCAGGTTGGTGCCCTTGGCTGCCCAGTCACGGGAGGAGCCGGTGCCGTATTCCTTGCCGGCGACGATCACCAGCGGCGTGCCGTCCTGCTGGTAGCGCATCGCGGCATCGTAGATCGCCAGCTTGTCGCCGGTGGGTACGTAGAGGGTGTTGCCACCTTCCTCGCCACCGAGCATCTCGTTCTTGATGCGGATATTGGCGAAGGTGCCGCGCATCATCACTTCATGGTTCCCACGGCGCGATCCGTAGGAGTTGAAATCGGCGTAGGCCACGCCGTGCTCGCTGAGGTAACGCCCGGCCGGGCTGTCCTTCTTGATGTTGCCGGCGGGGGAGATGTGGTCGGTGGTTACCGAGTCGCCCAGCACCGCAAGGATGTTGGCGCCTTTGATGTCCTCGACTTTCGGTGGCGCGTCGGCGATGTGCTCGAAGAAGGGCGGATGCTGGATGTAGGTGGAGTCGTTCTGCCAGACGTAGGTCTTGGCGTCCGGCACCTGGATCGCGCGCCATTTCTCATCGCCCTGGAAGACTTCGGCGTATTCCTTGTGGAACATCGCCGTATCGACTTTCTGTACGGCGTCAGCGATTTCCTGCTGGGTTGGCCAGATGTCCTTCAGATAGACCGGCTGACCGTCCTTGCCGGTGCCCAGTGGGTCCCTGGTCAGGTCGGTGCGCACGGTACCGGCCAGGGCGTAGGCGACCACCAGCGGCGGCGAGGCCAGCCAGTTGGTTTTCACCAGCGGATGGACGCGGCCTTCGAAGTTGCGGTTGCCGGAAAGCACCGAGGCGACGGTCAGGTCGGCCTGCTGTACTGCCTTCTCGATGGGCTCCAGCAGCGGCCCCGAGTTGCCGATGCAGGTGGTGCAGCCGTAACCCACCAGGTCGAAGCCCAGTTCGTCCAGGTAGCGGGTCAGGCCGGCGGCGCGGAAGTAGTCGGTCACCACTTTCGAGCCGGGTGCGAGCGAGCTCTTCACCCAGGGCTTGCGCTGCAGGCCTTTCTCCAGCGCCTTCTTCGCCAGCAGGCCGGCGGCCATCATGACGCTGGGATTGGAGGTGTTGGTGCAGGAAGTGATGGCGGCGATTACCACGGCGCCGTTCTTCAGGCGATGGGTCTGGCCGTCGTGCTGGTAATCGGTCTCGCCGGCCGCAATGGAGGCGCCCACGGCCGCACCGCCGCCACCTTCATTGAGCAGGCGACCTTCTTCGCTGGGCACGGGCTTGATCTGCAGGCCGAGGAAGTCATCGAACGCCTGGCCGACATGGCCGAGGGCGACGCGGTCCTGCGGGCGCTTCGGCCCGGCGAGGCTGGCTTCGACTTCGCCCATGTCCAGTTGCAGGCTGTCGGTGAAGACCGGCTCGTGGCCTTTCTCGCGCCACAGGCCCTGGGCCTTGCTGTAGGCCTCCACCAGCTTGACGGCATCGTCCGGGCGGCCGGACAGGCGCAGGTAGCCCAGGGTGATCTCGTCTACCGGGAAGAAACCGCAGGTGGCGCCGTACTCCGGGGCCATGTTGGCGATGGTGGCGCGGTCCGCCAGCGGCAGGTCGGCGAGGCCGTCGCCATAGAATTCGACGAATTTTCCGACAACACCTTTCTTGCGCAGCATCTGGGTGACGGTCAGCACCAGGTCGGTGGCGGTAATGCCTTCCTTCAGCTTGCCGGTGAGCTTGAAGCCGATCACCTCGGGAATCAGCATCGACACTGGCTGGCCGAGCATGGCCGCTTCTGCCTCGATGCCGCCGACGCCCCAGCCGAGCACGCCGAGGCCGTTGATCATGGTGGTGTGCGAATCGGTGCCGACCAGTGTGTCGGGGAAGGCGTAGGTGCGGCCGTCCTCGTCCTTGGTCCACACCGTGCGTCCCAGGTATTCCAGGTTGACCTGGTGGCAGATGCCGGTGCCCGGCGGCACCACGCGGAAGTTGTCGAAGGCGTTCTGGCCCCAGCGCAGGAAGGCGTAGCGCTCGCCGTTGCGCTCCATCTCGATCTCGACGTTCTGCGCGAAGGCTGACTGGCTGGCGAACTTGTCGACCATCACCGAGTGGTCGATGACCAGGTCGACCGGCGACAGCGGGTTGATCTTCTGCGGATCACCGCCGGCCTTGGCCATGGCGTCGCGCATGGCGGCCAGGTCGACCACCGCCGGCACGCCGGTGAAGTCCTGCATCAGCACGCGGGCGGGGCGGTACTGGATCTCGCGCTCGGAGCTGCGGGTCTTCAGCCAGCCGGCCAGGGCTTTGAGGTCATCGCCGGTGACGGTATTGCCGTCCTCCCAGCGCAACAGGTTTTCCAGCAGGACTTTCAGGGACATGGGCAGTTTGCCCAGGTCGCCGAGACTCTTCGCCGCTTCAGGCAGGCTGTAATAGTGATAGGTCTTGCCGGCGACCTCCAGGGTACGCAGGCTGTTCAGGCTATCCACTGCGGGCATGACATTCTCCTCAGGCTTGGATTCTGCTCGTGATCGTCAGGCACGGCTGATGTCGGGTGCGCTAGCGATACTTGGCGAAAGTGCGTTCAACCGAGCTGATCCATCGCAGAAAAAGCTCGATTGGCGGCAAATTTCGCCATGCAGGGCAATCATCGGGCAGTCTTCTGGGCGGTTAGGCCAGAACACTCAAGCTAGACCGTCCGACGGCGTGTTGCCATCTGTTCTGGACCGTTCGCTTGGCGAACGGGTTCAGAACAAATGGCTCTGTCTGTGGGACCATTCCTGTAAATCAGCATGAAACCTTCGTGGGCAGCCTCTATAGTGCGCGGCCGAGGAGACACCCCGATGAATACCCTGTTACTGCACTGCCGGCCGGGCTTCGAGAATGAGGTCTGCGCCGAGCTGTCCGAGCACGCTGCGCGCCTGGACATTCCCGGCTACGCTCGCGCCAAACCGGCTACAGCCTACGCCGAATTTATCTGCATGGATGCCGATGGCGCCGAGCGCCTGATGCGCCAACTGCGCTTCCCCGAGCTGATCTTCCCGCGCCAGTGGGCGCGAGGCACGGGCTTCACCACCCTGCCGGAGCAGGACCGCATTGGTGCGATCCTCGAGGCCCTGGCCGGCTTCCCGCAGTGCGGCAGCCTCTGGCTGGAGGTGTTCGACACCAACGACGGCAAGGAGCTTTCGACCTTCTGCCGCAAGTTCGAGAAGCCCCTGCGCGCGGCCCTGGTGAAAGCCGGCAAGCTGGTGGAAGACCCCAGCCTGCCGCGCCTGCTGCTGACCTTCCGCTCTGGCCGCGAGGCCTTTATCGGCGTGGCCGAGGCACGCAACTGCGCCATGTGGCCGATGGGCATTCCGCGCCTGAAGTTCCCTCGCGAGGCGCCCAGCCGCTCGACGCTCAAGCTGGAAGAAGCCTGGCACCACTTCATCCCCCGCGCCGACTGGGACCGCCGCCTGGCGCCGGACATGCTCGCCGTGGACCTGGGCGCATCGCCCGGCGGCTGGACCTGGCAGCTGGTGAACCGGGAGATGCGCGTGGTCGCCGTGGACAACGGGCCGATGGCGGAGAACCTGATGTACTCCGGGCTGGTCGAGCACCAGCGCGTAGACGGTTACGCCTTCCGCCCGCGCCAGCGCATGGACTGGATGGTCTGCGATATCGTCGAGAAGCCCGCACGCACGGGAGCGATGATCGAGACCTGGATCGGCGAGGGGCTGTGCCGCGAGGCCATCGTCAACCTCAAGCTGCCGATGAAGCAGCGTTATGCCGAGGTGCGGCGCATCCTCGACCGCCTGGAGGAATCCTTCCGCGAGCGTGGGCTGAAAGTGCAGATCGGCTGCAAGCAGCTTTACCACGATCGTGAGGAAGTGACCTGCCACCTGCGCCGCATCGAGAAGGGCGAGCGCTAGCGACTCGGAACGGCTCCGTAGCGCCACCCGACCTTCGGTGTCTTGTCGCGCCGCCCGGCATTGCCCATGCTAGGCGGCGCGAATCCTTGCGGAGACCTTCGTGAAGCGAAAGTTGCCCTCCCTGCTGGGCAGTTACAGCCGTATGCTGCTGCCGCGCCGCGGCCTGGGCCGCGATGAGCGCGTGCCCTACCTGGCAATGGACAGCCGTACCCTGAAATTCGACCTGCGCCACCTGCGCGCCTACCGCCAGCACTTCGGTCTCGACCCGGCGCTGGGCGTGCCGCTGCTCTATCCGCAGGTCATCAGCCTGCCGCTGCACCTGCGCCTGCTCAGCCGATCGCGCATGCCGCTGTCGGTCGTGGGGCTGATCCACCTGCGCAGCCATATCCAGCGCTACCGCATGCTTGATGAGCACGAACCGCTGCAGTTCGACTGCCGCATCCTCACCAGCCGGCGTAGCGAGCTGGGGCTGGAAGTGGATGTGGTCACCGAGGCCTGGCACCACGACATGCTCTATTGGCAGTCGATCACCACCTACCTGCGCCGTGGCGATTTCCTCGATGCCCAGACCGAACCCGACCCGCTGCCGGAGCGCGCCCAGTGGCACACCCTGGAAGCGCCCGTCCACTCCGGCGTGCAGTGGCGCGTGCCGAAGATCGTCGGCTGGCGCTACGCGGGTCTGAGTGGTGACTTCAACCCGCTGCACCTGTCGCGCCTGATGGCCTCGCATTACGGCTTCGGCAAACCCTTCGCCCACGGCATGTGGGGCCTGGCGCGCAGCCTGACCGGCCGCCGCCTGACGGAGAACGTGCGCCTGGATGCACACTTCAAGGCGCCGCTGCCGCTGGGCAGCCAGGTGAAGCAGGTCTATCGCCGCCTCGGCAGGAAGGAGCAGTGGGCGTTGCTGCCCGCCGAAGGCGATGGCCAGCCGATGCTGCTGGCGCAACTGGACGAAGCGCCGGACGGGCCGTTGCGTTAGGCGATTCGCCGGGAAGCGTTGGTGTGGCTCTGTTCGCGAGCAAGGACTGGGTGTCCCCCTCGGCCCTGCAGGTTGGTTCTGACTCGCTCTTTGTAGGAGCGAGCTTGCTCGCGAATCGTGGACTCCACCGAACGCCGATCGGATAGTTCTGCACTTGGCCCGGCCCTCACCCAAACCCTCTTCCAGGGGGAGAGGGGACCATTCGGTGCAGGATGAAAACTCTGCGTCAGCCGGCACGGGAGGCTCCCTCTCCCTCCGGGAGAGGGCTGGGGTGAGGGGAAAACGCGCGCACGGATTGAGTTGGGGCGTGAGGCTGTTGCTTCTACGGGGAACCAGCCATACGAGGTTGCAGCGGCACCAGGCTCGGCAGCTGCACCTCGCCCCGCAACTCTACCGGTGCGATGCGCCAGGAACTGTTGAACAGGTACTGGTCGCTGAAACCGCTCACCAGCAGGCCGACCTCGTCCCCCGGCGCAAGGCTGGCGCTGACGGCGTTGAGGCGCGTGCTGCCCTGGTTCGCCAGGGGTTTCACCTGTTCATCCAGGCGCTGCGTGCGGCCATTGGCGCTGCGGATCGCCAGTGCCGCGAAAACCTGTGCGTCCGGGCGTTCCGCCAGCGGTTGATCCAGGCGCACTTCGGCGCTGCCCAGCAAGGCGCTGGTTTCGCTTACGCGCTGCAAGGGGATGAACGTCGAAGGCTGAACCAGGCCACTCAATGCCGGCCGGATCGCCGTGGCCGGCAGCGCGACGGTTACGCCCGGCGGAGGCAAGTCGTCTAGTGCCACTCCCTGGTCCAGGTCGAGGCTGATGCACAGGTCCGGCACGCCGTCGGCGGCGCCAGGGCGCTTGCGCAGCTTTTCCTCGTACCAGGCGAGGATGCCGGTATAGAGATTGATCGCCCGCGAGCCGCAATGGATCACCGGCTCGTTGTTGAACGGCGGCAATCCGCTCCAGGCTTGCATGGGCGGCGGCAGGATGTGGCCGCCCTGCATGCCGAGCAGGCGCACGTCCGCCGGGCCCTGTTTCAGGCACTGGCGGATCTGCAGGCCCTGGTCCAGCGGGAACAGGGTGTCGCGCAGACCCTGGATCAGCAGGGCGTCGGCGTGGGGCAGGCGGCCGGCCGCGCAGTAGCTGGCGAGGCTGTTGGCGTGCAGCTCGGCCTGTACCGGCTCCGCCATGCGCCCGCCGGTGGTGTGCAGGTAGTCGGCCTGGACGAACTTGCCCAGGTCGTAGCCGGTAGCGAGGCCCAGGCTGACCAGCACGCCGCCCCAGCCGATCTTCAGCTGGCCGTCCGGCGCCAGGGCGTCGGCCAGGTCGTACCAGGTGGCGATGGGCACGATGGCGTCGATGCGCGGGTCTTCCGCCGAGGCCAGCAACTGCACGGCGCCGCCATAGCTTTCGCCGAGCATGCCGACGCGCGGGTCGTTCGGGCCGTCCATGGTCAGCCGTGCCAGGTGCGTGGCGGCCCAGTCGATCACTGCGCTGGCATCCTGGACCTCGAACTGCGGGTTCATCATCTCGATGCGCCCGTCGCTGCCGCCCCAGCCACGCTGGTCGTAGCTGACCACCCAGAAACCGGCCTTCCAGGCGCGCAAGGCGGCGCGGCCGGACATCATGTTCTTGCCGTAGTAACCCTCCGGCCCGGTCACCCGCCAGCCGCCCCAGCCGTGGGTGTGGACGATCAGCGGGGCCGTTTCGCCAGCCTTCAGCGCGGGCTGGAAGACCGTGGCGGAGAGCCGGGTGCCGTCGCGCGCGACGATGACCGCTTCGAACCAGGTGGCCGGCAGGTCCTGGCCGCGGCTGGCGCTGAAGTCCGGAACCTGGTCGCGGGCGGCGCAGCCGGCGAGCAGGGCGAGGCACAGGCAGAGGAGGGCGCGCATCGGGACTCCAGGCAGGTCAGGCAGGTGCGCCAGCATGCCCGGCGCCCGTAGCGCCCACCCCCAACCAAGGTTGGGTGACCCGGACGGACGCGAGGTGACCGCACGGTGCGCTTTGCGCGACAATACGCCATTGGTTTTTCTGGAGTTACCCGATGTCCCAGCCAGTCGATGCGATTCTCGACGCCACCGGCCTGAACTGCCCCGAGCCGGTCATGATGTTGCACAACAAGGTGCGCGACCTGCCGGCCGGCGGGCTGCTCAAGGTGATTGCCACCGACCCTTCCACGCGCCGTGACATTCCCAAGTTCTGCGTCTTCCTCGGCCACGAGCTGGTGGAGCAGCAGGAAGAGGCGGGGACCTACCTGTACTGGATTCGCAAGAAGGCGGAGTGATCGCGCTGCCGATATCCGGTCGCCCGTGGGAGCGGACTTCGTCCGCGATGTCTTTACGCCGCGCGGTTGTTGCAGGGAGTGGCCGCTGCGCCCGACGTTGAATTTCAGCCGCAGAGTCACCGGCGATAGCGCTTTTCTGTGGGAGTGAGCTTGCTCGCGAAGCGCCCGGCGCCGGAGCTGCCAGGGGATTTGTTCGCGAGCAAGCTCGCTCCCACAGGGAAAGGCTTCAGCTTCCTACCGGGCGTGCGGCAATCTTCTGGGCGATCATCCGCCCGATCAGCGCGACGAAGGTGAGGGCGATCAGCACCACCGAAATCGCCGCTACCGCCGGGTCGATGTTGTCGCGCAGGCCGGACCAGATCTGCCGCGGCAACGTGTTCACCTCGGTACTGGTGACGAACAGGGTCACCGCGATCTCCTCCCAGCTCAGGGCAAAGCACAGCAGCGCCGTGCTCGCCACGCCCAGCTTGAGGTTCGGCAGTACCACCATGAAGGTGGTCTGGCCCAGGCTCGCGCCGAGGTTGCGCGCGGCCAGCTCGATGCGCCGATCCAGCTGGCTGAGCGCCACCAGCATGGTCACCACGCCGTAGGGCACCACCATCACGATGTGCGCGATGGTCAGCCCGAACAGGGTGTCGTAGCCCAGGCCGGGGGCGAACTGGCTGACCTTGGTCTCCATGAAGTACAGGACCATCGCCGAGATCATTGGCGGGATCGCCATGGGCAGCAGCACCAGGCCGATCAGCAGGGTCGCCAGGCGCGAGCGCAGGTACCAGATGCCGAGGCTGAAGCTCACCGCCAGCGCGGTCGCAATGATGCAGGTGGCGGTGGCGACGATCAGGCTCTGGCTGATCGCCGAGAGCCATTCCGGGCTGTCCAGCAGCGCGTGGTAATGCCGCAGCGACCAGTTGCCGTTGGGCATCGACAGGAAACGCTTGCTGGTGAAGGACACCGGGATCACCGCCAGCAGCGGGAAGATCATGAAGATCATCGCCATGGTCGCCAGCAGGCGGCTGGGGGCTTTGGTTTCGTGTGCGTTCATCATGAGGGCCTGTTGTCGTTTCGCGGCGAGCCGCGTTGCCGCGTCAAATTGCGCCAGGCAAGGCGCGGGACGCAGGTTATGGTTATTCCCTTGGCAAGTCCTGCAACGCAGCATGGCGCGATTTGCCGCGCAACCCGGAGGGACGGGGCCCATTTGGCGCAGTGCCGCGTTGCTCGTCGTTCATTTGGATCACCAAACCTCTCTCCTCGCGCCTTGCCCTGCGCCAAATGGGCCTCCGTCGCGGTCGTCGCGAAACGACCACAGGCCCTCGTTCCTCAGCCGACCAGCTTGTCGACGCGGGTCATGCGCAGCAGCGCCCAGATCATCCCGCTCACCAGCGCCAGCAGCACCACCGAAAGCGCCGCGCCCAGGCCCCAGTTGCTGGTCTGGAACATCTGCAGGTAGACGTACTCGGCCACCATCACCGTCTGCCCACCGCCGAGGATCGCCGGGGTGATGAAGAAGCCCAGGCAGAACACGAAGACGATGATGAAGGCGCCAAGAATGCCCGGAATGGTCTGCGGCACGAAGATGCTCCAGAAGGTGCGCATCTGCCCGGCGCCCAGGCCGCGCGCGGCGAGCAGCACGCGCGGGTCGAGGCGGCGCATGGTCGAGACCAGCGGGAACAGCGCGAAGGGCACCATGAAGTGGACCATGCCGATCACCACGCCCAGCTCGTTGCGCGTGAGTTGCAAGGGCTCGCTGGTGATGCCCAGGTATTGCAGCCAGTCGTTGAGCAAACCGTTGCTGCGCAGGGCAATCAGCCAGCCGAAGGCACGCACCAGCACCGACAGCCAGAACGGGATGAACACGCAGATTTCCACCACGCGCTGCCAGAACGGCGGGCTGTAGACCCAGCAGTAGGCCATCAGGTAGGCGATCACCAGGGAGATCACGCTGACCGTGGTGCACAGGCGGAAGGTCCGCCAGAGCACGTCGTGGATCGCCGGGTCCGTCATGATCCGCTGGTACTGCTCGATCCCGGGCTCCGGCAGGGTCACGCTCCAGCCGAGCACGCCGAGGAAGGGCAGTACGTAGAACACGAACAGGACGATCGGCAGCGGCAGCAGCAGGGCGCCCAGCTTGAGCCGCGAGGGGGCGTTATCGGCCATGACCTGCGCTCCGCGTCACTTGGAAATGTGGGTCAGGTACTGCTCCAGGGTTGCCCCGTAGTGGTCGGTGTACCACTCGTGGCTGAGCATGATCTGCTTGGGCAGGTTCGCCGGGTCCGTGCAGTTGAGGTGCTTGCGGTCGTCAGGGATCAACGCGGCGGCGGCGGGGTTGGCCGGGCCGTTGCCGAACATCTTGAACAGTTCGACCTGGGTCTGCGGGTCCTGGGCGTAGGCAATGAACTTCATCGCCGCCTCGGTGCCGGCCGGGTTGCCCTTGAGCACGCCCCAGTTGCTGCAGCCCAGCAGGGCGTTGTCGAAGGTCCACTTGATGCGGCCTTCGCTGTCGTCGGTGATGACCTGAGCGCGGGTGTTCCAGATCGCGCCCATGGACACTTCGCCCTCGATCAGCAGCTGCTGGGTTTCCGCCCCCGAGCCCCAGAAGGACAGCACATGGGGCTTGAGCTCCTCGATCTTCTTCAGGGCACGCGGCACGTCCAGCGGGTAGAGCTTGTCCGGGGTCACGCCGTCGGCCAGCAGCGCGGCCTCCAGCATGCCGTTCATCCACTTGTAGAGGGTGCGCTTGCCGGGGAAGGTCTTCACGTCCCAGAAGTCAGCCCAGGTCTTGGGTGCCTTGTCGCCGAAACGCTCGCTGTCGTAGGCGATCACGTAGCTGAGCATGTAGTCGGCGATGCCGTACTCGTAGGCGAAGCCGGGCAGCACCTTGTCCTTGGACACGACGTTGTAGTCGATCGGCTGCACCAGGCCTTCCTTGCCGAGTATCTGCAGGACCGAGCTCTCCGCGTCGACCACGTCCCAGCTCACCCGGCCGCTGGATAGCTGGGTGCGGATGGCGCCCTCGGTAGGGCCGCTGCCGTCGATCTTGGTGGGGATGCCGGTGGCCTTGGAGAAGCCCTCGGTCCAGGCCTTGCCGAATGCCTTGATCGCGTCGCCGCCCCAGTTCACCACCACCAGCGGCTTGTCGCCGGCGGCGAAGCTCACGCCGCTGCGCAGGGCCAGCGGCAGGGCGGCCATCAGGCCCATGCCCTTGAGGAAGGTGCGGCGGTCGATCTGCCCGCGGCGGGTCTTTTCGATGAGGACTTCGATGCAGTCTTGCTGGTGAGGATTGAACATGGGTGCAGCTCCCGATCAGGTGGGATGGCGAATTAGGGGACGAACGCGTGCGGCGACTCAGGCGATCAGCAGGCTTTTCTCGATGGGCCAGCTCAGCCAGACCTTCGAACCGTGCTCCAGGCGCGAGGCCTGATGGTCGGCGTGCACGGCCAGGCTCATGGGCAACTTGCCTTCGGCACCGGCACCCAGGCACAGCTCGGTGCTGGCGCCCTGGTAGGTCTTGGCGGTGAGCACGGCCTGCACCACGTTGTGGCCGTTCACCTGCGGCGGGGCGCTGTGCAGCTGCATGTGTTCCGGGCGCACCGCCAGCAGCGGTGCGTCGGCCTGTATGGCGTTGGAATAGCTGGCGCGCAGCTCGGCCTCACCGAAGCGTCCGCAGGCCAGCTCGCCGGCGCGGCCCACCTGGCTGAGCGGGAAGAGGTTCATCTTGCCGAGGAATTCGGCGACGAAGCGGTTGTTCGGCTGGTTGTAGATGATTTCCGGCGCGTCGACCTGGGCCAGTTGGCCACGGTTGAAGATGGCGATGCGGGTGGACAGCGCGAGGGCTTCGTTCTGGTCGTGGGTGACGAAGACGAAGGTGGTGCCGACCTGGCGGTGGATGCGTTGCAGTTCGGCCTGCAGTTGCTCGCGCAGGTTCTTGTCGAGTGCCGAGAGCGGTTCGTCGAGCAGCAGCATGTCCGGTTCGAAGACCAGGGCGCGGGCGATGGCCACGCGTTGCTGCTGGCCGCCGGAGAGCTCGCCGGGGCGCTTGCCCAGGTGTTCGCCGAGGCCGACCACTTCGAGCATGTGGCGCACGCGGCGGTTGCGCTCCTCGGTCTTCACGCCGCGGATCTTCAGCGGGAAGGCGACGTTGTCCTCGATGCTCATGTGCGGGAACAGGGCGTAGCCCTGGAACACCATGCCGAAGTTGCGCTTCTCGGCGGGGCGCTTGGTGATGTCGGCGCCGCCTTCCTCCAGACGACCGCGGGACGGGTCCTGGAAGCCGGCGAGGATCATCAGGAAGGTGGTCTTGCCGGAGCCCGACGGGCCGAGGAGAGTGAGGAACTCACCCTGCTGGACGTCGATGTTCACGCCATCCAGCGCGTTGAAACTTCCGTAGCTCTTGCCGATGCCGATGGCACGGAGTTGGGGCTGTCGCTCCACTGCACTTACCTCGATTTCTTGTTCTTGTTCGAGCAGCCGCCGGGTGAGGATCAGGTAAAAATCAGCGGCCTTTTTTTAACGCAGTATTGTCAAATCTCTCTTCGCTTCAATCGCGTTTTTTTGCCCTCATTGTTCGAAATCACTCACCAATCAGCGCATGGCGCGCATTCTGGCGGAACTGCTCGGACATCCGCAGCTCGGCCTTCATCCACGCCTTGAAGGCCCGAACGTCGGGGCGTTCGGATTTGGCCGGGTCGGTGACGAAGTAGTAGCGGTTGGGCGGCTCGATGGCGACGTTGAACAGGCGCACCAACTGCCCCTTGGCCATGGCGTCGCCGCTGACCAGCGCATCGCCCATGGCCACGCCTTGCCCGGCGATGGCCGCCGACTGCACCAGGTGCGCGTCGGAGAAGACGATGCCGTTGCGCACATTGAGGTTCTTCACCCCGGCGGCGGCGGTCCACAGCAGCCAGTCGGAGTGATCGACCATGTGCAGGAACGGCAGGCTGGCCAGGTCTTCCGGCGAGTCGAGGCCGCCGACGGAGTTGATCAGCGACGGGCTGCACACCGGGAAGGTGTCCAGCGTGGCGATCAGGTCCACGTGCAGGTCCTGCCAGTCGCCCACGCCGTAGGCGATGAACAGGTCGACGTCACGGTCGCTGACATCGTCGGGGACGCGGGGCGAGACCAGGTTCAGCTCCACCTGCGGGTGGGCGCGCTGGAACTTGCCGATCTGGTGGCACAGCCAGTAGGTGGCAAAGCCCGGCGTGCAGCTCACGCACAGGCGGCCGGAAACTTCCTCGGCGTTGGCGAAGCGCCGCGCCTCGTTGAGGATCGCCAGGGCGCGCTGGGTTTCGCGGGCGAAGCATTCGCCGTGGTAGGTCAGCGCAATGCCGCGGCCAACCCGTTCGGTGAGCGGGATGCCCAGGCAGTCTTCGAGGCTGTGCAACTGGTGGCTGACGGCGCTGCGGGTCAGGCTCAGCTCGCTGGCCGCGCCGGACAGGCTGCCCAGGCGGGCGACGGCGTCCAGCACGCGCAGGGCGGTCATCGAGGGGAAACGCATGGCTCACTCCAAGTGCGCGAAGTGGAGCCTTTATCCCTGAGCGGGGCGGTGGTGTCGAGTGGCTGCGGGTACGGGCGGAGAGGGTGGGTGTTGCGGAGTGTTTCGCGCACCCCAGGAGCGCCGGAGCCAGACCGTAGGGCGAATAACCTGGAACAGGTTATCCGCCGCTGCTCCTACGGCGGATAACGCTGGCGCGTTATTCGCCCTACAAAACTCGCGAACGGGTTTCGCAGCGGGGCGGGTTCGCGAGCAAGCTCGCTCCTACAAAGAGCCGTTCGCGCGCAACGGCAACCCCGGTCTTGCCGCTCCTACGGGATGACCTCGGCGCAGGGGCCGCCCTCACCCCAGCCCTCTCCCAGAGGGAGAGGGGGCCGTTCGGCGCAGGATGAAACCATGGCCTCAGCCGGCACAATCTGCCTCCTCTCCCTAAGGGAGAGGGCTGGGGTGAGGGGGAATCACAGGCGCGGACTGACCTGAAGAAGACAGTTGCTCCTACAGCTCGACTTCTGATCTGGCCGTTAGCGCAGCTTCTCCATCATCTGGTAGTACCACATGCCCGCCGCCAGCATCGGGTTGCCGAACACGTCGCCCATGGGCACGCGGATGTGCTTGCACTGGGCGAAGGTGTCGAACTTCTCCAGGTCGCCGGTCATCGCCGTGGCCATGATCTCGCCCATGATGTGGGTGGTCGCCACGCCGTGGCCGGAGTAGCCCTGGCAGTACCAGACGTTCTCCGACAGCTTGCCCAGCTGCGGGATGCGGTTCATCACGATGCCCATGGCGCAGCTCCACTGGAACTCGATGTCCACGCCCTTGAGCGCCGGGAAGGTGCGCTCGATGCACGGGCGCAGTTCGCCGGCGATGTCGCGGGAGTCGCGACCCGAGTAGTTGGCGCCGCCGCCGAACAGCAGGCGGCCGTCGCCGGTCATGCGGTAGTAGTCGAGCACGAAGCGGCAGTCGTAGACGGCCAGGTCCTGCGGGTTGATGCGCTTGGCCAGTTCGCCCAGCGGCTTGGTGGTGACGATGCCGCCCATGGCCGGGAAGATCATGCCCTTGAGCTGCTTGCGCTCGAGCTTGTGGTAGACGTCGCCGGCCAGCATCACCTGCGCGGCGTTGATCCGTCCGCCCGAGGTGACCACCGCCGGGCGCGGGCCGTGGATGATGTCCAGCACTTCGGAGTGCTCGAAGATCAGCGCGCCCAGGCTGGCGGCGGCCTTGGCCTCGCCGATGCACAGGTTGAGCGGGTGCAGGTGCATGTTGCGGGTGTTCTTGATGGCGCCGCAGTAGAGGTCGCTTTCCAGGTGCGCGCGCACACCGGCGCCGTCCAGCAGGCTGATCTCGTCGCCCATGCCACGGCGCTTGGCGTCATCGAAGGTGGCCTTCAATTCGTCCATGTGCGACGGCTTCATCGCCGCGTGCAGGTGGCCGAACTTCAGGTCGCACTGGATGCCGTATTTCTCCACGCGGCTCTTGATGATCTCGTGGCCGCGCCAGCGCAGGTGCCAGATGAAGTCGTCGACGTCGTCGCCCAGCCACTGGCGCATCTGTTTTTCCATGGCGGAGTCGCCGGAGAGGCTGCCGGTGACCTGCCCGCCGTTGCGCCCGCTGGCGCCCCAGCCGACCTTGTTGGTCTCGACGATGGCGACCTTGTAGCCACGCTCGGCCAGCTCCACGGCAGTAGCAACACCGGTGAAGCCGCCGCCGATGATGGCGATGTCGACGTTCACCTCGCCCTGCAGCGTGGGGTAGCGGGTCTCTTCGTTGAGGCTCGCGGAATAATAGGACTTCGCGCGCTCGGGGGCGGGAGTGGCGGGGTTCAGTGCAGCGTTCATTTTTGTGTTTCCCTTGTTGTTCCTTTCCCTCTCCCTAGCCCTCTCCCTGAAGGGAGAAGGCTGGGGAGAGGGGCTTGCAAGCAGTTGCACGATGCTTTCACGCCTGCGTCAGATACCAGCGCCAGTCCTGCTCGCCGACCTCGCCCATGAACTGGCGGTATTCGGCCTGCTTGACCTTCAGGTAGACGCCGAGGAATTCGTGCCCCAGCGCGTCACGCGCCCAGCTGGAGCGTTCCAGCGCGCGCAGCGAGGTGAGCCAGTCGGTGGGCAGCAGTTCCTTGGCCTGGGCGTAGCCGTTGCCTTCCACCGGCGCACCCGGATCGATCGCCTCGCGAATGCCGCGGTGAATACCCGCGAGGATCGCGGCGGCAGCCAGGTACGGGTTGGCGTCGGCGCCGCAGATGCGGTGCTCGACGTGTCGGGTATTGGCCGGGCCGCCGGGCACGCGCAGGCTGACGGTGCGGTTATCGCAGCCCCAGGTCGGCGCCAGCGGCGCGTAGCTGTTGGCCTGGAAGCGGCGGTAGGAGTTGGCGTTGGGGCAGAACAGCAGCAGCGAGTCGAGGAGGCTTTTCAGCATGCCGCCCACGGACTGGCGCAGCAGCGGAGTGCCGGCGGGGTCTTCGCTGGCGAACAGGTTGTTGCCCTCGGCGTCGGCCAGGGACACGTGCATGTGCATGCCGGTGCCGGCGAGGTCGTCGAACGGCTTGGCCATGAAGCAGGCCTGCATGCCGTGCTTGTGCGCCACGCCTTTCACCAGGCGCTTGTAGCGCACGGCCTGGTCCATGGCGACCAGCGCATCGCCGTGCTCCAGGGTGATCTCCACCTGGCCCGGCGCGTATTCGGAAATCGCCGTGCGGGCCGGAATGCCCTGGGCCTTGCACGCGGCATAGAGGTCGGCGAGGAACGGCTCGATCTGCTCCAGCTCACGCAGGCCATAAACCTGCGTGGTGCGCGGGCGACCGCCGTCGGCGTCCAGCGCCGGTTGCGGGCGGCCATTGGCATCGCGCTTGGCGTCCAGCAGGTAGAACTCCAGCTCGCAGGCCATCACCGGGTGGAAGCCATCGGCCTTGAGGCCGTCGATCACGCGCAGCAGCACGTGGCGCGGATCGGCGATGTCCGCCGGCTTGCCTTCCTCGGGGTGCATGCTGACCTGCACCGCCGCCGTGGGAATCTGCCGCCAGGGCAGGCGCACCAGGCTGCCGGCCAACGGGTAGGCGCGGCAATCGATGTCGCCCACGTCCCAGACCAGCCCGGAATCCTCCACGTCCTCGCCGTGCACGGTGAGACCGAGGATGGTGCTGGGCAGCGGCCGGCCGGACTGGTACACGGCGAGCAGTTCCTCGCGGTGCAGCAGCTTGCCGCGCGGCACGCCGTTGGCGTCGAGGATGAACAGCTCGACCATCTCGATATCGGGGTTCTGGGCCAGGAAATACTGGGCTTCTTGCACGGAGGCGAAATTCATGGGGCTCTCGTTAGCATCCACGCGGATGCGCTGACGACCTGCAGGCCAGGGCCGCGCCGACGGGCGCAGGATTGAAGGCAGGCAAGCGATACAACGGGCTACGTCTTGTTCGAGAACGGCGTATGGCCAGTCCTGAGCGTAGTTCCGTCGAATGAATACGGGCGATGACGCCCGATCAGCGAGAGGTGCTGTCCGGTGGACGGGCGTGGCGGCAGTGCCAGAGCGCCCAGAAGGCCAGTTCGAGAGGCAGGGTCAGCGGTTGCAGTTCGAGCCAGCGGGCATGTTTGCGCGGCAGGCGGACAGCGCTGCCGGCCTTGCGGGCGGCGACGGGTTCCAGCGATGCGGGCGAAACGAGCAGATGCATGTCGAAGGTTATGGCTGACGATTCCCGGAGACTCGCACGGCGGATGGGTTTGTTAAATGTGATTTTCACGACGTTTGGTTTCATTTTATCGAAACTGAATGCCGGGGAAGGACCGCTACGAAGGCCGTTCCAGAGCCTCTCCGGTGACCATGGCGCATCCCGTCGAAGCGCTCGGAACACCCGCCACACCTGCCCTAGACTGGTGCAGTCAGCGCCCGTTGCGAGTTCGCCCATGTGCCGTATCGCCTTCGCCCCGTCGATCCAGCGTCACGTTTCCATCGTTGAGCGCGAGCTGACGGCGGACACCTTGTCCGGCGCGTTGGAAACGGTGTTCGCCGAGGCGCCGAAGCTGCGCGGCTACCTGCTGGATGACCAGGGCGGATTGCGCCGGCACCTGACGATTTTCATTGATGGGCTGCGCCTGCGGGACCGCGCCCGCCTCAGCGATGCGCTGGCGGCGGACAGCGAGGTCTACGTGGTGCAGGCCTTGAGCGGTGGATGAGAACCGGCGGTAATTCAGGAGAGCACAATGGATGATCGACTGCTGGTGGCGACCCGCAAGGGGTTGTTCACCTTCCAGCGTGGCGCGGACGGTTGGCAGGAAAGCCGCCGTGACTTCATCGGCGAACCGCTCAGCACCGTGCTGGCCGACCCGCGCGATGACAGCCTCTATGCCGCCCTCAACCTCGGCCATTTCGGCTGCAAGCTCTGGCGCCAACGCGCCGGTGAAGCTTGGCAGGAAGTCGCCGTGCCGACCTATCCGCAGCAACCCGACCCGCTGCCCGAACCCGCGGAAGGGGGAGCGCCGGCCGCGCCCTGGACCCTGCAACAGATCTGGTGCCTGGAAACCGGTGGCGCTGCCGAGCCCGGCGTGCTCTGGGCCGGCACCATTCCCGGCGGCCTGTTCCGCAGCGACGACGGCGGCGACAGCTGGGAGTTGAACCGCCCGCTCTGGGATGTTCCCGAGCGCTCGCGCTGGATGGGCGGCGGCTATGACTGGCCGGGCATCCACTCGGTCAGCGTCGATCCGCGGGACAGCCAGCACCTGACCGTCGCGGTGTCCTGCGGCGGCGTCTGGCAGAGCGTTGACGGCGGCGCCAGCTGGCGCCTGAGCACCGCCGGCATGTACGCCGACTACATGCCGCCGGAGCTGCGTGAAGAGGGCGCCATCCAGGACCCGCACCGCCTGGTGCATTGCCCGGCGCAACCGGATCGCCTCTGGGTGCAGCATCACAACGGCATCTTCACCTCCATCGACGGCGGCTCGCGCTGGAGCGACGTGTCGGTCCAACCCTCGAGCTTCGGTTTTGCCGTCGCCGTCCACCCGACACGGCCGGAGACGGCGTGGTTCGTCCCGGCGGTGAAGGATGTGTGCCGGATTCCGGTGGATGCCCGCTTCGTCGTTACCCGCACGCGCGACGGCGGCGCCAGCTTCGAAATACTGGACGGTGGCCTGCCCGAGGGCGCCGCCTTCGACCTGGTCTATCGCCACGGCCTGGCCATCGACGATGACGGCGCCTGCCTGGCGATGGGTTCCACCACCGGTGGCCTGTGGCTGTCGGAGAACGGCGGGGACCACTGGCAGTGCCTGTCCGTCCACCTGCCGCCGATCTACTGCGTGCGCTTTGGCTGAGTCTTGTGCCTGGCCTCTTCGCGCTCCTCGCGCGGCTTCATGCGGTGGTCGAAGTAGTTGATCGCGGTGCCGAACACGACGATGGCGATCAGGATGGTCAGGCCGATATGCGTGGCTTCCATAGGGTTCTCCTTGGACGGTTCGCTCAGAGCGCCTGGCCGTGGCGCTTGAGCTCCAGGCGGCGGATGAACTCCTCCAGTACCCGGCGGTAAAGTTCGTCCTTGAGGCAGGCATCCTCGATACCGGCGTCGAGGTTGGGGTTGTCGTTCACTTCGATGACCACCACTTCGCCGTCCACCTCCTTCAGGTCGACGCCGTAAAGGCCGTCGCCGATCAGGTTGGCAGTCTTCAGTGCCAGCTCCACGACGGCGGGCGGCGCGCTTTCCACCGGCAGCGTGCGGCACTCGCCGATCGCCTCGCCGCCGGCCTTGTGCTCGACTATCTGCCAGTGCCCGCGGGACATGAAGTACTGGCAGGCGAACACCGGCTGGCGATTGAGGATGCCGATGCGCCAGTCGAACTCGGTGTAGAGGTATTCCTGGGCGAGCAGCAGCACCGAGTGCTCGAACAGCTCGGCGCTGACGCTGTGCAGTTGCTGGGCGTCCTCGACCTTGTAGACGCCACGGGAGAAGCAGCCGTCGGGGATCTTCAGAACCAGCGGGAAGCCCAGCCGCGCGCCGATGCGCTCCAGTTCCTGCGGGTCGTCCTTGTAGAGGATTTCCGTGGCCGGCATGCCCAGGCCGTGGCTGCGCAGCAGGTCGCTGAGATAGACCTTGTTGGTGCAGCGCAGGATCGAGGCCGGGTCGTCCATCACGATCAACCCCTCGCTCTCGGCCTTTTTGGCGAAGCAGTAGGTGTGGTCGTCGACGCTGGTGGTCTCGCGGATCAGCAACGCGTCGTACTCGGCGAGGCGCGGGTAATCTTTCTTCTCGATCAGCTCCACGTCGATGCCCAACTGCCGGCCGACGCGGACGAAACTCTCCAGTGCGCCGGCGTTGGAAGGCGGCAGGCTTTCCGCCGGGTTGTGCAGGATGGCCAGGTCGTAACGCGCCAGGCGCCGCGAGTTGGGCTGGCGCCAGACGCGCCGGCTGAAGCGGTCCAGGGCATCGGCGAACTGGTCCTCCTGGTTATCGCGCAGCTTGTGCAGCGCGCCGGGGCGGATTCCCGCGATGTGCCAGGCGTCGGTGCGGCGGAAGTCCACCAGCAGAATGGGGCAAGGGAAGACCTCGAACAGTTGGCGGGCGATGGGTTGCAGCGGTTCGAGGTCGGTACGGCCGAAATACAGGCGCAGAGTGAAGCCGTCGGTGCTGGCGCAGGGATGCTGGGCGAGGGCTTTTTCCAGGGATTTTTCCAGGCCGTCCAGAGCCAGGCCGTAGAGGGATTTCTTCGCCAATTCGCTGATGGTGCGCACGGAAGGAATGACCTTGTGGCCACGTGCTTCGGCGAGCAGCGAACAATAATAACCGTGGCCGAGATATTTATAGTGGCGGCACAAGTTGATGACCTGGAAGCGTTTCCCTGCTTCGAACTGGCGGGAGGCTTCCAGATATTCCCGCGCCGTCAGCATGTCCTCGCTGGGGAGGTACGAGGCCCAGTCTTCCTTGCGGTCGACGATGATCAGAACCCGGCTGGACCGCGCTGAAGGAGGCTCTGCAGCGGCATCGGGGATTATCCGGAGAGAACTTGCGTTCAACTTTTCATGGAAGTTAGTGTGTAACGAAGACATTGTTAACGGACCTGTCTGGAAGTTGCCGTGTGTCTATTAAGCAGTAACTTTCTGAAATGTCCCGGTTCATTACGAAAGTTTTATGGAGAACTCATGTCACTGTTATATCGCCTTGCCACGCAGGCCGATTTGCCGGCTCTTCTCGCGTTGGAGGAAGGCACTTTCGACGAGGACCGCCTGAGCGCGCGCAGCTTCCGTCATCTGATCGCCGCGCCGAGCGCTGAACTCCTCGTGGCGCAGGAGGGGGGCGAGCTGCTTGGCTACGCCTTGCTGCTGTTTCGCCGGGGCGCCACGGTGGCGCGGTTGTATTCGCTGGCGATCTCGTCCCAGGCCCGTGGTCGGGGGCTGGGCAGTGGCCTGCTGGAGCAGGTGGAGCGCAGTGCCACGGGGCGCGGCTGCAAGGCGCTGCGGCTCGAGGTGCGCGTCGATAATGGCATCGCCATCGGTCTCTATGAGCGGCACGACTATCGTCGGTTTGGCCGGACCGCGGGTTTCTACGAAGACGGCGCCGATGCCTGGCGGTACGAGAAGCCGCTGATCTGAAGAAGAGATCGGGGACTGGCCAGGAGGTGAAAAACAATCTATAAAAACATAGATTGTTTATTTGTAGATCGTACCCATGACCACTCCTGCGCTCGACCCCGCCGACGCGCTGCGTCTGCATCAGTCCGCCGAAACCGCCTGCCAGTTGCTCAAGGCGCTGGCCAATACCGACCGCCTGATTCTGCTCTGCCAACTGGCCGAGGGTGAACTGAACGTCGGTGAGCTGGAAACCCGTACGGGCATCTCCCAGCCGACCCTGTCCCAGCAACTGGCGGTGCTGCGCCGCGAAGAGCTGGTGGAGACTCGCCGCGAGGGCAAGCAGGTCTATTACCGCATTGCGAGCCACCAGGCGCTGGCGGTGATCGAAACGCTGTACCGGCTGTTCTGCGCGGAGCAACCGAGATGATCGACTGGACTCATTTCACCCCCTGGAGCGCCCTGGCCGGTGGAGCGCTGATCGGTCTGTCGGCCGGGCTCTACGCCGTCCTCGATGGTCGCGTCGCCGGCATCAGCGGGCTGCTCGGCGGATTGTTCAGAAGCGCCGGCTGGCGCGGAGAAGGGCTGTTCTTCCTGCTCGGAATACTGGCCGCGCCGCTGTTGTGGGCTGCGTTGCTGCCATTGCCGGAGATCCGTTTCGAGGCAGGCTGGAGGACGCTGGCGGTGGCGGGCCTGCTGGTCGGCGTTGGCAGTCGTTTCGGCTCCGGCTGTACCAGTGGGCATGGTGTCTGCGGGCTATCACGGATGTCTGGCCGCTCGCTGGTGGCGACGTTGTGCTTCATGGGTACCGGCTTCGCCACCGTGTTCGTTCTGCGTCACTGGTTGGGGATTGGAGCATGAGCAGGATCGCCGCCTTGCTGCTCGGCCTGCTGTTCGGCATCGGCCTGTTGCTGGCAGGCATGGCCAACCCGGCCAAGGTGCTGGGCTTCCTCGATCTCGCTGGGCGCTGGGACCCCTCGTTGGCGCTGGTGATGCTGGCTGCCATCGCTGTTGGACTACCGTTCTTCACGTGGGCGCGGCGGCACGATCGTTCGCTGCTGGGTGGCCTGATGCAACTGCCGCAGCGCCGCGACCTGGACAGCCGGCTGATCGGCGGCAGCCTGCTGTTTGGCGTTGGCTGGGGCATTGCCGGCATCTGTCCGGGACCGGCACTGGTGACCTTCTCCGCCGGCTACTGGCAGGGCGCATTGTTCTGCCTCGCCATGCTGGTGGGGATGGCGCTCCACGCCGCCTGCGAACGGCATCGCGAGAACCAGGGGAGGCCCGCATGAGCGCCACGATCCAGCATTTCTTCGACCCGGCCACCTCCACCTACAGCTACGTGGTGGCGGATCACAGCACCGGGTACTGCGCCATCATCGATCCGGTACTGGACTACGATGCCGCCTCCGGCCGCGTGAGCAACGCCGGCGCCCGGCGCATCCTCGACCATGTGCGCGAACAGGCGCTGACGGTGCAGTGGTTGCTGGAGACCCACCTGCATGCCGATCACCTGTCCGCCGCAGCCTGGCTCAAGGCCGAGCTCGGCGGTCGGCTCGCCATCGGCGCCAGCATCGCCCAGGTACAGCGCACCTTCGCAGGACTGCTCAACCTGGGCGAGGATTTTCCCTGCGACGGCAGCCAGTTCGACCACCTGTTCGAGGACGGCGAGCGTTTTAGCATCGGCGAATTGCAGGCCCAGGCACTGCACACTCCGGGCCATACGCCGGCCTGCATGACCTATCTCATCGCTGACGCTGCCTTCGTCGGCGACACGCTTTTCATGCCCGACTACGGCACCGCCCGCTGCGATTTCCCCGGCGGCGACGCGCGGCAGTTGTACCGTTCGATCCAGCGGCTGTTCGCGCTGCCCGATTCGACCCGGCTGTTCCTCTGCCACGACTACCTGACGGAGGGGCGCGAGGAGCACCAGCACGAGACCACGGTAGCGCGCGAGCGCGAGGCCAACGTCCATGTGCATGACGGGGTGGGCGAGGACGCCTTCGTCGCGATGCGCAACGAACGCGATGCGACGCTCAACGCCCCGGCACTGATCTGGCCGTCGATCCAGGTGAACATGCGTGGCGGGGTTCTGCCGGAAGCCGAGGGCAACGGCGTGCGGTATCTGCGGATTCCGCTGAATCGTATGTAGGGTGAGGCAACGGGTTCGCGAGCAGACTCGCTCCTGCCAATGGAGCCTGCTACGAACTTGTCGGAGTGAACAGGTTCGCGAACCGCTGCGGGCTATCCGCCGTGATGGCGGATAACGCTTCCTGCGCTCCCGGACATTCGAGCCACTGCTTCCCCTCACCCTGGCCCTCGGGGAGAGGGCCGGGGTGAGGGAAGCGCCCGGGTGCGAGGCTCATCGCAGTCGGAGCCCGCTGCCATGGGGCCTTAGAGCAAAAGACTGCGAATATCCCCCAACACTTCGCCGAGCCGCCGAGTGAACCGCGCCGCCGCCGCACCGTTGATCACCCGGTGGTCATAGGACAGCGACAACGGCAGCATCAGCCGCGGTTGGAAGGCCTTGCCGTCCCACAGCGGCTGCATGGTCGCCTTGCTCACGCCGAGGATCGCCACTTCTGGCGCATTGACGATGGGCGTGAAGCCGGTGCCGCCAATATGCCCCAGGCTGGAGATGGTGAAGCAGGCGCCCTGCATCGCGTCGGCGGAGAGCTTCTTGGTCCGCGCCTTCTCCGCCAGTTCGGCGGCCTCCAGGGCAAGCTGCAGCAGCCCTTTCTTGTCCACGTCGCGGATCACCGGCACCAGCAGGCCATCCGGCGTGTCCACGGCGAAGCCGATGTGCACGTAATGCTTGCGGATCAGGGCCTTGCCGCTGGGCGCCAGCGAGCTGTTGAAGTCCGGCAGCTCTCGCAGCAGGTGGGCGCAGGCCTTGAGCAGGATCGGCAGGATGGTCAGCTTGGTCCCGGCCTTTTCCGCCGCCGCCTTCTGCGCGATGCGGAAGGCTTCCGCCTCGGTGATGTCGGCGGACTCGAACTGGGTCACGTGGGGCACGTTCAGCCAGCTGCGGTGCAGGTTGCTGGCGCCGACCTGCATCAGGCGGGTCATGGCCACTTCTTCGATTTCGCCGAACTTGCTGAAGTCGATTTCCGGAATCGGCGGAATCCCTGCGCCGCCAGCGGCTCCTGCCGCCGCGCCGGACTTGCTCCGTTGCAGTTGCTCCTTCACGAACAACTGCACGTCCTCCTTGAGGATGCGGCCCTTGGGCCCGGTGCCGGTCACCTGAGCGAGATCGACGCCGAATTCGCGGGCGAGCATGCGCACCGCCGGCCCGGCGTGGACCTTGGTGCCGTCGCGGCTGGGCGCACCGACGGGCGCGGCTTCCGGTGCCTTGGGCTGCTCGGTTCTTGCGCTGGGCTCCGGAGCGGGTTGCGCGGTGTCCTGCGCAGCAGTCGGCGCGGCGCTAGCGGCAACTTCCAGTTCAAGGATCTCATCGCCTTCCTTGAGCGTATCGCCGATCTTCACCTTGATGGCTTTCACCACCCCGGCCCTGGGCGCGGGGATTTCCATGCTGGCCTTGTCGGATTCCAGCGTCAGCAGGCTCTGGTCGGCCTCGATGGAGTCACCCACCTTGACCATCAGTTCGATGATCTCGCCCTGGCCGTTGCCGATGTCCGGCACCTTGATGGTTTCCACGCCACCGCCTCCCGCAGGCGCGGATTGCGGGGCCGGTGCGGCGGCGGGCCTGGGTTGTTCGGCTGCCGGTTTGGCGGGCTCTTCGGCCTTGGCCTCGGTGGCGCTGTTTTCGGCTTCCAGTTCGAGGATCTCGTCGCCTTCCTTGAGGGTGTCGCCGATCTTCACCTTGATCGCCTTCACCACGCCGGCTTTCGGCGCAGGAATTTCCATGCTGGCCTTGTCGGATTCCAGGGTCAGCAGGCTCTGGTCGGCCTCGATGCGATCGCCGACCTTGACCAGCAGTTCGATGACTTCGCCTTCGCCGTTGCCGATGTCGGGTACGCGGATGGTCTCGCTCACGGTGCCTCTCCTCAGAACCTGCTCAATGTCTGCCTGCACTTGCTCATGCGGCGTTGAGAGCAGGCTCGAAATGCTCATTTATCGCTCGTAAACTGCGCTTTCTCGCCTGCTCTCGCCTTGCCTGAGCTGCGTTCGGCAAGACCTTGAACAGGTTCTAGCAGTCCAGCGGGTTGGGTTTTTCCGGGTCGAGGCCGAACTTGGCGATCGCTTCCGCCACCACTTTCGGCTCGATGTCGCCGCGATCGGCCAGCGCCTCCAGCGCGGCGAGCACCACCCAGTGGCGGTCCACCTCGAAGAAGTGACGGAGCCTGGCGCGGGTGTCGCTGCGGCCGAAGCCGTCGGTGCCCAGCACCTTGAACTCCTTGGTCGGCACCCACTGGCGAATCTGTTCGGCGTAGACCTTCATGTAGTCGGTGGACGCGATCACCGGCCCGCGCCGGCCGCCGAGGCAGTGCTCGACATAACTCGCACGCGGCTTCTGCCCAGGATGCAGGCGATTCCAGCGTTCCACCGCCAGGCCGTCGCGGCGCAGCTCGTTGAAGCTGGGCACGGACCAGATGTCTGCGCCGATGCCGAAGTCCTCGCGGAGGATTTTCGCGGCCGCTTCCACCTCGCGCAGGATGGTTCCCGAGCCGAGCAGCTGGACGTGGTGCGCGGCGCCGCGCTTGTCCTCGTCGAGCAGGTACATGCCCTTGATGATCCCTTCCTCGGCGCCCTTGGGCAGGGGCGGGTGCGGGTAGTTCTCGTTCATCACGGTGATGTAGTAGAAGACGTCCTGCTGCTCCTCCATCATCTGCCGGACGCCCTCCCTGATGATCACCGCCAGCTCGTAGGAGTAGGTCGGGTCGTAGGTGCGGCAGTTGGGGATGACCGAGGCAAGCACGTGGCTGTGGCCGTCCTCGTGCTGCAGGCCTTCGCCGTTGAGCGTGGTGCGCCCGGCGGTGCCGCCGAGGAGGAAGCCGCGGGTCAGGCTGTCGCCGGCCGCCCAGGCAAGGTCGCCGATACGCTGGAAGCCGAACATCGAATAGAAGATGTAGAACGGCAGCATCGGCTGGCGGTAGTTGCTGTAGGCGGTGCCGGCGGCGATGAACGACGACATGGCGCCGGCCTCGGTGATGCCTTCCTCGAGGATCTGGCCCTTCTTGTCCTCGCGATAGAACATCAACTGCTCCTTGTCGACCGGCTCGTAGAGCTGGCCCACCGAGGAGTAGATGCCGAGCTGGCGGAACATGCCCTCCATGCCGAAGGTGCGGGCTTCGTCCGGGATGATCGGCACGATGCGCTGGCCCAGCTCCTTGTCCTTCACCAGTTGCGAGATGATCCGCACGAAGGCCATGGTGGTGGAGATTTCACGGTCGCCCGAACCGTCCAGCAGCGCCTTGAGCGTTTCCAGCGGCGGCGCCGGGATGGCCTGGCTGTTGCCATGGCGATGGGGCATGAAGCCGCCCAGGGCGGCCCGGCGTTCCTTCAGGTAGCGCGCCTCGGCGCTGCCCTCGTCGGGGCGATAGAAGGGCAGCCTGGGCAGGTCGGCATCCTTGATCGGGATGTCGAAACGGTCGCGGAAGGCGCGCAGGCTGTCCACGTCGATCTCGTGGATGTTGTGGGCGATGTTCTTCGCCTCCCCGGTGCCGGTGCCGTAGCCCTTGATGGTCTTGGCCAGGACCACGCTGGGCTGGCCCTTGTGGTTCACCGCCTGGTGGTAGGCCGCATAGACCTTGTACGGGTCGTGGCCACCACGGTTGAGCTTCCAGACCTCCTCGTCGGAGAGGTCCTTGACCATCTCCAGCAACTCGGGCCGCTTGCCGAAGAAGTGCTCGCGGACGTAGGCGCCGTCCTTGGCCTTGTAGTTCTGGTAGTCGCCGTCCACCGCTTCGTCCATCCGCGCCTGCAGCAGGCCGGCGGTGTCCTTGGCGAACAGCGGGTCCCACAGGCGCCCCCAGATCACCTTGATCACGTTCCAGTTGGCGCCGCGGAACACGCCTTCCAGCTCCTGGATGATCTTGCCGTTGCCGCGCACCGGGCCGTCCAGGCGCTGCAGGTTGCAGTTCACCACGAAGATCAGGTTGTCGAGCTTCTCGCGCCCGGCCAGGGAGATCGCACCGAGGGATTCGGGTTCGTCGGTCTCGCCGTCGCCGAGGAAGCACCAGACCTTCTGCTTGCCGGCGGGAATGAAGCCGCGGCTCTCCAGGTACTTCATGAAGCGCGCCTGGTAGATCGCCTGGATCGGCCCCAGGCCCATGGACACCGTGGGGAACTGCCAGAAGTGCGGCATCAGCCGGGGGTGCGGGTAGGAGGAGACTCCCTTGCCATCCACCTCCTGGCGGAAGTTCTCCAGCTGTTCGTCGCTGAGCAGCCCCTCGATGTAAGCGCGGGCGTAAACGCCTGGGGAGGCGTGGCCCTGGAAGTAGATCAGGTCGCCGGCGTGTTCCTCGGTAGGGCCGTTGAAGAAGTAGTTGAAGCCGATGTCGTAGAGGGTCGCCGAGGAAGCGAAGGTGGAGATGTGCCCGCCCAGTGACGGGTCCTTGTGGTTGGCGCGCATGACCATTGCCAGCGCGTTCCAGCGCACCAGCGAGCGGATGCGCCGCTCCATGAACAGGTCGCCGGGCATGCGTGCTTCATGGCCGACCGGAATGCTGTTGCGATAGGGCGTGGTGATGGCGTAGGGGAGTTGCGTGCCGGTGCGGCTGGCCAGCTCGCCGAGGCGAGTCATCAGGTAGTGGGCGCGCTCTTCGCCTTCTTTTTCCAGTACGGATTCCAGCGCGTCCAGCCATTCCTGGGTTTCGACGGGGTCGATATCGTGCATGGTCAGGGGTCCTGGTTACGGGGTCGGCTCTACGCAATGCCGGCTCCGGGCCAGGTGTTCCATGGGGTTGGCGCAACGGTCGGCGGCCCTTGTGAGGCCACCGCGCTGCCGCCGGCACGCGCGTGTGGCTATAGAGCTTAGACAGCTCTGGCGCCAGTGCCCGCCCTGATTGTCGAGTCAGGTCGTCGCAGTGGCCTCAGAGCACCGCGTCGCGCCGCAGGTCGTCGCCGCGCTTCCACTGGGCCGCCACCAGCCGGTCGCGCCCGGCCTGCTTGGCCTGGTAGAGCAACCGGTCCACCGCCGCGACGAAGTCCAGCGGGCGGTCGCTGGAGGAGGGCACGGCGGTGCCGACGCCCAGGCTGATGGTCAGCAGCGAGGACACATTCGACTTCTCGTGACTGATCTGTTGTTCGCGCAGCACGCTGCGGCAGCGCTCGGCAACCTGCCGCGCGGCCTCGCTGTCGGTCTCTGGCAGCACCAGCACGAACTCCTCGCCGCCGAAGCGCGCGATGAAGTCCCGCGGGCGATGCAGCGCACCGGCCAGTGCCTTGCCCACCGTGCGCAGGCAGTCGTCACCGCGGACATGCCCGTAGTGATCGTTGAACTGCTTGAAGTAGTCGATATCCAGCAGTACCAGGGAGATCGGCTGGCCGCTGCGCTGGGCGCTGCCCCACTCGGTGTCCAGCACCGAATCGAACATGCGCCGGTTGGCCACACCGGTCAGACCGTCCTTGTACGAGTACTCCTCGAGCTGGCGCTGCAGCATGATCAGCTGTTCTTCGGCGCGCTTGCGCTCGCTGATGTCGAACATGAAGCCGACCAGCGAATCCACCTCGCCGTCGTCGTCGCGCACCACGTGCACCACATCGCGAATCCACACGTAATCACCCTGGATGGTCAGCGCGCGGTAATCCGCCTCGTGATCGGTGCCCTCGCGGGACTGCGAGATGCAGAAATTCACCACCCGCTCGCGGTCTTCGGGGTGCATGCGCTCTGCCCAGTCGTTGGCGCTGACCCAACTGGCCTGGCTCCAGCCCAGCAATTCTTCGATCTGCGGGCCGATGTAGGCGAAGGTCATGGATTTCCAGTCGATCTTCCACGGGATGGCGCGGGTGGATTCGAGGAGGGTCTGGTAGACGGGATTCTCCGGGGAGGCGTCGTACGGCATGGCGGCGGCTCTCTGATGGCACTGTGCCTTGTTCTACCACATCGCGATGACCGAAAAGCGGCCGATTGCGCTGGTTGACCCCTCGATGGCGGCGGGGCGACAGACGGTCGTTTCCGACAGAGACGGTTTCTTCAGCAATTCATAACGGGTTCTTCACGAATCCGGGGATAGGGTTTGATCGCCCGCCATCTGACAACCCGCAGTGCGATGGATACCCCAGGGATGGGTCGGGCCTCCCTCGTCGAAGAGGGAACGGATGCGGACCTCTTTCCAGCAACGCGGCCTCAATCATGCCCATCCCGAAAGTCTTCAGATCAATGTCCCGCGGTTGGCTGGCATTACTGGCAATGCTCCCGGTGATTGCCCTGCTCAGTGGCTTCCTGCCGCTGGACTTCTCGCGTCCTACGCCGCTGGTGGGTGACGCCCAGCGCCAGGCCGAATTGCGCGAGCATTGGCAGAACGGCGACCTGATCGTGCTGGTGCGCCATGCCGAACGCTGCGACCGCTCCAGCGCACCGTGCATGGCCGACGTCAGCGGCATCACCGTCAGGGGCGGGCAGAGTGCCCACGAGATCGGGCAGGATTTCGCCGCGCTCGGCCTGGCCAATGCCGACATTCTCAGCAGCGACCAGTTGCGCGCCATCCAGACCGCCTCCTCGATGTTCGGCCGGCAGCCGGTGGAGCAGAACTGGTTGTACAAGTGCGAAGGAACGATGCTGGACCAGGCGCTGCAGCACAAGGTGGCGCACCGCAACCTGATCCTGGTGACCCACAGCGAATGCATCGAAGACCTGGAACACTCGGTCAGCGTGGACGACCCGGCGACCCCGGACTATGCCTCGACGCTCTTCGTGCTCAGCGAGAAGGACCAGACGCCGCGCCTGCTGGGTTACCTCGACGCGGATCAGTGGCCGTTGAACGTCAGCGGGCGCTGATCTGGCTGGGCGTGGCGCCCAGGCGGTAGCGCTGCAATTCCTGCGCGGTCAGCACGCGCATGCGTTGCGGGTCGATGCTCTGCATGGCGTCGGCCAGCTCCAGGGGAATATCCATGTCGCGGAAATAGGTGCGGGCGTTGTAGCTGCCCGCGGCCTGGGACGAATCGCCGGCCGGGTAGTAGGGGCGATGCAGGCCCACGTAGCCGCGCACGGTACGGTGCTTGCCGGCGGCCAGCAGGTAGACGCAGGAACCCTGGCAGACGCTGTTGGTCGGCACCAGGGTCTCGAAGCCGGATTCACGCAGCAGGCGGCCCATCTTGATCGACTCGGCGGCGCTGCCACCGATGCTGTCCAGCAGGGCCACCTTGCGGGCGAACTTGCCGGGGTTGGCCAGCAGCCCCTTGAACAGACGTTCGTAGTCGCCCGGAGCGATGTCCTCACTGATCCGTACCGCCAGTACTTCGCCGACCTTGGAATGCTGCACCTGCTTCACCTCGACCTTGGCGAAGGTCAGGCTGGAGCACAGCGCGGTGGCACAGAGCAGGGCGGTGCGAAGCATCGGGAGACGAGTCCTGTCGAAGTTTTTGTAGGAAGGCGCAGAAGATACCCTGAAGCGCCTTCCTACGCATCCTCCTGGGCGCCTCACATACCGTTGGCGTAGGCCGGATTGTGCAGGTCGATCCGCTGGCGGACCTCGCGCAGCGCGCCTGCGTACTGGCAAAGCATGTGCAGCGCCCAATCGGCGCGTTCGCGCAGGCGCTGGTCGTTTTCATCGCTTGGCGGGCCTTCGTTGAGCACGCTTTCCACCTGTCGGACCAACAGCTGTTCCGGCAGGTAGGCGATGCGGCTGTTCTTGTAGCTGGAGGCGCGCAGCTCGGCCAGCGGATAGGCGCCGCCCTGGCCGGCGGAAACCCCGACCGGTAGCGCCGGCTTGTGCCCCAGTTCGCGCAGCCCGGCATAGACGAAGAAATTCTTCAGCGCCGGGCAGGCCATGCCGTGCCATTCCGGAGCGATCACCACCAGCGCATCGGCCTCGTGCAGCAGCTCGCGGTGCTGCGGCCAATGGCCTTGCGTATCCGCTGCCGGCCACAGCGGCAGTGGCGTGGCGCCCAGGTCGATGACCTGCGCCCAGCCGCACAGCGCCAGGCTTTCCAGACGGCCGGCAAGGTAGCGAGCGACCTTCGCCGACTGGCTGTCCAACTGGCTGGAGCCGGCGACCAGCACGATATTCGGGCTCATCGGGCCACCTCCGCTGCCACGTCCTTCTCGGTGTCCGGCGCACGGTTGCGCACCAGCGGCCAGAACACTTCCTCCTGCCAGCTGACCGGCGCCAGGTCCTCGATGCCGTAGGTCTGTGGGCGGCGCCGGGTGATCTTTGCCGTACCGAAGAGCACGTCCCAGAAGAACAGCAGGTTGCCGAAGTTGCCCTTGTAGTAGGTCACGCCATCGTCGGCACTCAATCCGTGGTGGGCCGAATGGGTGGCGGGCGTCGAGATTGTCCGCTCCAGCAGCCACATCAGCGGGCGCAGGACACGGATGCGATAGAGCCTGTCGTCCCAGGCGAGGTTGCTGTGGGCGCCGAAGATCACGCACATCTTCAGGATCAGGTAGACGTAGTAGACGTTCGCCAACCCCATGTGGATCAGCGCCCCGGAGAACCACAGGCCCGGCATCAGCAGGTAGTAGAAGCTGTTGTTGCGGTAGACGATGCGGATGCTCATGTACGGCGCCGAATGGTGCGCGCGGTGCAGGGCGTAGAGGAACGGCACGCGGTGGGCCAGGCGATGCCACCAGTACTGGGTCAGGTCGTCGAACAGCAGGAACAGCGCGAAGCCGGCCAGCCAGGGGATGCCCGCGAGGGAACCGGCGGCGGCGGGAATGGCGAGGTCGAGCAGGGCGCCGCTGGCCCACATCACCAGAGGGAAGGTCACCGCCAGCAGAAGGCTGGAGCCGAAAATCTCGATCAGCGCGTCACGACGCTGGCCATGGGGTTGGCGGAAGGTGGCACAGGCCATTTCCAGGGCGATGAAGGCGAAGAATATCCCCGCCACGATCACGGTCGGATTGTCTGGGAGCATTGTTGTTGTAGTCATGACACTCTCGGTTCGGGTCCAATGGGACAAGGCGTGCCCATCAGAACCCATGACCGAACGGCGACCCATGCGCGAAAAGGACAGAAACATCCGAGAACTGGCCAACCCGGCGGCGCAGCGCTACCACCGCGGGCCGCTCGGCCAGGTGCTGGAGCGCTACCTGAGCAGCCACCGTGCGCGCCGGCACAGCGATTACAGCCTGGTCGAGCTGGAGCAGCTCTGGCTTGAAGCGGCGAGCCTGGAGCCGGCCATCGGCCTGCAGCTGTTCGGCCTGTTCACCCCTCAGGACTGGCATGTGATCGCCCACCTCGCGCAGTTCTGCGCCGATGTGCGGCAGGCTGTGCTCTGCTGGGTGCGCTATGCGCCGCTGGCCGCGGACACCGATACCTTCCGGCTGCTCGAAGAGGGCGACAGCGTCGCCGTCGAGCTGGTCATCGATGCCCCCGAACCGCTGAGCCGATACCTGCTGGAGCATTACTGCGTGATGGCGGTGACTCAACTGCGTCGGGGTACCGGCAGCGCCGTCGTCCCGGTGCGTGCCTGTTTCTCCCACGCACGGCCCGAGTACCACGCGCAGTACACGCAGTGGTTCGGTCAGCGGGTGGAGTTCGGGAGCACCTGCAACCGACTGTATTTCGACGCGCAGACGCTGTCCCTGCCGCTACTGGGGCGTCATGCCGGTCTGGTGGAGCTGCTCACGATGGAGCTTGATCGCCGCCTCGCCCGGCTGCGCCAACTCAGCGGGTGGGCGGCCAGGGCAGCGGGTATCGCCCGACGGATGCTCGAACGCGGCGAGGTCCCGGCGCTGGAAAGCGTCGCAGACCAGCTGCACCAGAGTCCGCGCACCCTGCGCAGGCGGTTGGCGGAACAGGATCTGGGATTTCGCGAGTTGCTCGATCAGGTGCGCAAGGAGTTGGAGCAGCACCTGGAACTGCAGGGAGAAAGTCGCACGCGCATCGCCGAGCGCCTGGGCTACGGTGACTTGGCGGCGTATCTGAATGCGCGCAAGCGCTGGAGTGCATGAATCATCGAGCAATAGGGCAGGGCAGCTGAAACGGTGGTCAGCAGCACAGGGGAGACGAACGCGCCTGCGTTGTCCGCCGTGGGCTGGAGAGGGGGCGATGAAAAAGGCCGGCGTCAGCCGGCCTCTTTGCTCAGACACGAACGCAACAGGCGCCGCACCGACTTGTTGATGTTGCGCTTGCTCGCTTCCTCGGGGGTGAACCAGCGGCAATCGGCGATCTCGTTCAGCGGGGTCGGCTGCTGCGCCGGGTCGACCGGCGTTTCGAACACGTAGTGCAGCGTCTGGTACAGCTCCAGCGGTGCCACGTAGTTCATCTGCTCGATGGCCAGCCCGGTTTCCTCGATCAGTTCGCGCACGGCGGCCTGGCCTGGGCGTTCGTCGGCCTCGATACGGCCGCCGGGAAGGTTCCATTTCGACTTGGCCTTGCGGACGAACAGAATCTTGTCGTCGAGCCGGCAAATCACGGTTGCGCGCTCTTTTACGTTCCTGGCCATGGCGCTAGTTCCCCCACACGCTTCCTACAGTTTTCAGCTTAGACATTTCGCGAATATTTCCATTGGGAAGAACTGCTTACAACAACAATGTCGACGAATGGTAAGGAATTGTCGTGGGTGAGATATGTAAGGGAAGTCTGAAGCCCCGGTCGTCATCATCCGTTCTCGGAATTCCTTCACCGTGGACCGGCGGCTGGAATCGAAGTGCAAACTTTTTTGCACCGGCGTGCCAGGCTTCATGGCCTACGCTTGATACCTGCCACTGCGCCTGGCGGCGCACGAACTGAGCGAGCACGCAGTACCGCTGACTCATCACCGGCCCGGCGCCCAGAGCCGGGCGACCTTCATCCAGAGGAAATCCCATGAGCAAGCCCTACGTCCGTCTCGACAAGTCCCAGGCCGCGGTATTGCTGGTCGATCACCAGGCCGGCCTGCTTTCGCTGGTGCGTGACATCGAGCCCGACAAGTTCAAGAACAACGTCCTGGCTCTGGCCGACCTGGCCAAGTACTTCAAGCTGCCGACCATCCTCACCACCAGCTTCGAGAACGGCCCCAACGGCCCGCTGGTGCCCGAGCTGAAGGACCTGTTCCCCGACGCGCCCTACATCGCCCGCCCGGGCAATATCAACGCCTGGGACAACGAGGACTTCGTCAAGGCGGTGAAGGCCACCGGCAAGAAGCAACTGATCATCGCCGGCGTGGTCACCGAGGTGTGCGTGGCCTTCCCCGCGCTGTCGGCGCTGGAAGAGGGCTTCGATGTCTTCGTCGTCGCCGATGCCTCGGGCACTTTCAACGAAGTCACCCGTGACGCCGCCTGGCGCCGCATGGAGGCCGCCGGCGCGCAGATGATGACCTGGTTCGGCGTGGCCTGTGAGCTGCACCGCGACTGGCGCAACGACATCGAAGGCCTTGCCGCGCTGTTCTCCAACCACATCCCCGACTACCGCAACCTGATCACCAGCTACAGCACGCTCACCGCCAAGAAGTGAGGCGGCGCTTGCCGGGCCGGCGCCAGGTGGGCCGGCCCTGTCCTGAAGCCGGGGCGCTCCAGGGCAAGCTCGTAGAATTGTCGGGCTTCGCTGAGCAGCGGGGCCAGTGCGTTGATGAAGAGGACTTCCTCGCCGGACCGGTCGGTCACGGTGACGGGGGGAGAAATTCGCGCTTGGCGATCCTCCGCAAGGTGGGATTGTTCGCTCTTCCCGAGAATGAATGAGGGCCGCCAATCAACCCTTCCTGCGGGAAGAGAGGCAACCGTGCGAGGGTAGGAAGCGCCGGTCTCAGGAACCCGCTAGGCCCGAAGGCCTCCCGCGCGGGCACCATGAAACAGGAGTCCGCAAACGGATTACGTCCCCGAGTCGTGGCTACGGAGCTGCCGTGCCCTGAGAGATACTGCTGGGGTTTCCTACGCCCGGCCGCGATGACGCTGCGGCGGTTCAGAGGCCAGGGGCGGCGCTAAGGCTAATGGCCGGTGAGGCTTCTCGGTTGGTTGCTGCGATGCAGTGGCAGGACATTGCCGACAGAATGAAGCGGGTCTCGTCCCTTTCCCAAACACGTAGGAGCGATCGGGGTGGGAGAGGTGAATGCGGAGCCGGCTTCGCCGCACGGCGCAAGAGCAAAGAGGTCAACCCTTCGCGGCGCCAGGAGCTGGAGTCGGAGCTGGTGCTGGAGCAGCAGCCGGCGCCACAGTGGGAACCTGGAACCGGCACTTGCGGGCGGCCGTTGCGGCGGCGGCTGTGCGTTCGTTGTAGGGTTTGCCGATGTCTTCGGCGATATCGACGTCTGGCCCGATATCCTGGGCCAATTGGGTCAGGCCGCGTAATGCGGCGACGCCGCTTATGCCCATCGAATCGGCGCTGTCGAGCACGGCGATCACCGCGCCGCCGGTCCCGCTGGCGCCGGCTATCCAGGCTGCGTTGGCGGAGGCGTTCGCCGCCGTCAGGGCCGGGGCGACGATGGACGCCGACGTCACGCCGATAACCTTCAGCCACCAGGCTGTTCGAGCTTTCTGCTCGGCTTTCTCGGTCTTCACGCCGAACAGGGTGTCGCAGGGGGCCAGGGTCTGGCGGATTGCTGTGTTCTGCGCTTCGAGTTGATCGAGCGTCAGTCCCTGCGGGTCGCTATCTGTGCCGACGAGGAACTGCGCGTTGCTGGAGCAGCCCGCGATCAACAGGCAGGCGGTTACCAGAAATTCCCTTTTCATATTGCCTCCCAGGCCCGGCCCAGAAGTCTTTCGGTGGAGGTGCGCGCCTGACCCAGAGTGCCGTTGGCGGGTTGCCCGGTCATCATTCATCTCGATGATGACCGGCGCTTTGGGGTGGTTCAGGCTCTGCCAGCAGCCCCCGCCTCACTTCAAGGAAGAAAACATGCGCATTCCGTTGGGCTTTCTGGGCATCCTCCTGGTCAGCCAGGCCATGGCGTTCGAAATCCATCCAGTCAGTTGGAAAGGTGGCGCGAATGACTACGGCTCCAGCGCGGTGCAGTTGGAAATCCGCGACGATGCGAGCGCCGCGCAATGCCATCTGCGTTCCTACATCCTCGACAGCCGTAATCAGGCCATCCACGAGATCATCACTCGGCAGGCCTATCAGCCGGCATACGCGAAAGTCCTGCGCGGCAGGACCTGGCTCCTGCCGTTACTGGGGGGCGTGGAGTGGAACGATGACCCGGAAGAGCTGACGCGCAAGGCCTGGCACTACAACGGCACGGCGCATATCTGGCTGTTCAAGGCCCATGAGGAAGACGCCAGTCGACCCAATACGCTGACCCGCCGCGTACACCATGGTGATTTGCAATTCCTTCATGCGATGCGGGCTGCGGATGAGTCCGACGCGCAGGCCAGAGCGAAGATGTATCGGTGGCTGGAATACACCTACCGGGTCGCGATCGGGGAGGTGCCGGCCAACACCATTCGCAAGACAACGCCCTACCACGAGTTCTTCGGCAAGGTCGGCTGCTCGCGCAATCCGCAACTGGCCAACCCCAGTGACTGCACGGTGCTCGATGTTTTCGACATGAAGCACATGTATCGCCAGGGCAATCAGGAGGAAAACCTGAGATCACTGGCCGCAGGGGCGATCGCCCACCTGATCCAGGACAGTTACAGCGCCAGTCACACGCAACGCGAGAACGGCACCGGCAGGCTGCTGCATCTGTATACGTACGATGCCGAGAACCGGAAGACCCACTGTGAAAAGGACGGGGCGTACAAGAGCAACAGCGCTGCCATCGCCAAGGCTCGGGAGATGACTGCCGAGTTGCTGGGCTACGTTCACCGTCGGGAAGGCTGGGACAAGGCTTCGGCATTCTTCGTCCGAACCCTGGGGGCCCCAGACCCTGGCTCGGCCACGACGGAACGTCTGGCCGGAGCTGTCACCGAAGCGTGGGCAGGCATCGCCCGGTGAGAGGGGGTGTTCGGCTGGCTCAGAGAATCGAGAAGTTGTAGCTCGCGATCAGCCGGACCTCATCCACGTCCCGCGCCGACTGTTCGTAGTTGGTGCGGTAGGTGGCGTTGCGCAGGCGCAGGCTGAGGTCCTTGAAGGTGCCGGCCTGGATCACGTACTTGAACTCCACGTCGCGCTCCCATTCCTTGCCTTCGTCGCCATTGGCCAGGGCGATGTGGTCGCCGTTGACGTAGCGGGTCATGAAGCTCAGGCCGGGCACGCCGACGCTGCGCAGGTCGAAGTCGTAGCGCAGTTGCCAGGAGCGCTCCCGGGCATTGGCGAAGTCGTTCACCTGCACGTAGTTGGCGAGGTAGGGGTTGCTGCCGTCGAGGTAGGGCATGGAGCTGTCGCCGTTCATGTGCTGCCAGCCGGCGCTGAGGATATGGCCGCCCTGGGCGTAGGACAGCAGCAGGCTAAGCGCGCGGTTGTCGATTTCGCCGGCGCGGGCCGAGCCGTCGTCGTCGCTGTCGAACCAGCGCAGGTCGGCGGTGACCTTGCCGGCGCCCACCGCCTGCTTGCCGACGATGCCGACGTAGCGCTGGCGGTAGACGTTCTCCAGCCCGCCCTGGGCGTATTGCAGCAGCAGTTGGTCATTGACCTGGTAGTCGGCCTGGTAGGCGTCGAAGCGGTTGCCGGTGGTGTCGCAGGCGTAGCGCTTGTTCTTGCAGTTCAGGCGCACGTCCTGGGCGTCGCTGGAGTCGCGCGCGGTGTAGCGCTCCAGCCGCGTGGCGGTGAGCTTGAGGTGGGCGATTTCCTCGCTGGTCAGCTGCGCGCCGTGGAACATGTTGGGCAGCAGGCGGCCGTCGTTGTACTTGAGCAGCGGCATGTCCGGCAGCATCGCGCCGTACTTCAGCTGGGTACGGGACACGCGCAGCTTGCCGGTGACGCCGGCCTTGGCGTACTGGTCCGCGGAGTGGCGCGGGTCGTGGCCGCTGGAAGGCAGCAGGCCGCTGTTGCTGTCGGCGGGGCTGGAGTCGAGCTTGACGCCGAGCATGGCCAGGGCGTCGACGCCAAAGCCGACGGTGCCTTCGGTGTAGCCCGATTGCAGATTGAGGATGAAGCCCTGGGCGGTCTCTTCGCGTTTGGAGGCGCCCTGCGGGTTGGACGAGCTGCCGTCGCGGAAGTCGCGGTTGAAGTAGAAGGTACGCGATTCCAGGCGCGCGCTGCTGTCCTCCAGGAAGTCGGCACTGGCCGGGGCGGCGATGCCTCCGAGCAGGGCGAGGGCGCTCAGGCGGGTGAGCTGGCTGGAGGAGAGGGGCGAGGGCATGCGGTGACTCCGGGGGCACTGAAAAAGCGCGCGAAGGTGTCACAGATGGGCGGTCGGGTCTTTGCGACCATGGTCTAGATCGCGGGTTTCCCTTCGGCGGCGAGCGAAATCGGCCGGCTGTCGGTGCAGGGGAAACCCAGGGGGATGGCTGCGCGTAAACTGCCTTGTCACTGCCAGAGACGCAGGAGGTGATCATGAAACGCCATGTCCCCCTCAGCGAGCACCCCGTGGCCGCCAGCGAGCGCTGGCTGTTCGCGTCGGGCCAGGCGCCCGGCGATGGCTCGCACCACGTGGACCCCGACCTGGGGTTCGATCCGGATTCGCCGGACCTGGCCGACCCGCAGGTCGACCCGCCACACCCGGCCCATGCTCCCGAAGACGGGCCGGACCCCGGCAGCCAGCGGCGTGTGCCGGATGACCGCTATCCACCCTATTCGCAACCCTGAAAGCGGCGCTCAGAGCGCGTCGGAAGCCTTGCACAAACGGGTGTCCTGCAGGCTGCCGCTGAGGTTGCGGCCATCGCCCAGGCGCACCAGCCGCGCCAGGCACTGGCCGCTTTCCATCAGCAGCAGCTCGTAGTCCTGCCCGGCTTCGGGGGTGAAGGTCATGGATTGCTGGCAGCTATACGAATAGCCGCTACTGACCATGCCCCGGCTCTGGAAGTTGAAGGCGAAGGGCTGGCCCGCCGGTATCCGCACCTCGCTGCTGGCGAAGCCGCCCTGGCTGAGTTGTTCGGCCTGGCGGCTGGGCGGCATGCCCAGGCTCTGGCCGTTGCGGTTGGCGAAGCCGGATTGCGCCACGGCGATCACGCCGGCGCCTTCGCGGCGCCAGTCGATGCAGGCACTGGCGGGAACGCCGCGGGCCATGCCGTTGGTGATCACGCGCAAGCGTGCCGTTTCTCCGCCAGCCGGCGCGGAGTAGGGCGTGGAGTAGGACTGCACGTTGGCGAGGTTGCCGCAGCCGGCGAGCAGCAGCGTGGCCAGCGCCAGGGCGCCGGTGCGGGGGAACAGCGTGGCGTACATGGTGATTCCTGGTATCAGCGTTGCCCGGCGGCCTTGGGCGGCGCGCAGCAGTTGCGCGTGTCGATGACCTTGCCGCGGCACGCGGGCAGCATGGGCGGGTTCTTGCACAGCAGATTGTTGGCCGGGCGGGTGAAGTGGAAGCCGCGATCGAGCATGCACAGTTGCGCGGCGGCGATGTCGTTGAGGAGCATCTGGTCGACGGGCTCGATCACCGTGGTGTAGCCGCAGGCTTTCATGGCCTGCTGCACGCCCAGGCTGTCGGCACCGGCCTGCGTCCATTGCGTGTAGGCGGGCGGGCGCTGCGTCGGGCCGGCCTTCGGCGCGGCGCCGGTGGCCTTGCAGGCGGGCAGCTGCGGGCTGGTATCGCAGAGGGTGTAGCGATCCTGGTAGGCGAACCCCTGGCCGAGCATGCACTGCTCGCCGCGCGCGTAGTCGTTGGTGGTGATGGTCGTGCTGTCGACGTAGGCCGAGTCGGGGAAGCCGCAGCCGAGCAGGGCGTTGCGCACGCCCTGCTGGTCCACGCCGGACTTGGCCCACAGCTCGTACAGCGGCGGTGGCGGCTGCAACGGCCGCGCCTGGCTGCAGGCTGCCAGGAGCAGGCAGGGCAGAAGGGCGGCCAGGCCGCCGTTGCGCTTCAGCATGTCTGCGGGCTCATGGGGTCGGCGGATAGGTCTTCACCGGGGTGAGTACCGGTTTCTTGTCCGGCATGTCCTGCCAGAACTTCTGGCAGGCAGGGTCGCCGTTGCCGTAGCAGTTGTGCACCGTGTACTTGCCGCCTGCCACGTTCTTGATCTCCTTGAGCGCATTGCTGTCGTCGGGGATGGTGCCGCCGGTGCCGGGGTTCCAGCCGATCCAGCCGCCCACCGGGTCGGTCTTGTGGTTCTGCAACTGGACGACCATCTCGTTCTTCTTCTCGTCGCTCATCGCGTCGCGATTCTGCAGCATGGCCAGCAGGTCGTCCGCCTTGGCGGCATTGTAGGCCGGGCCGTAGAAGTTGAGGGTGGTGTTGCTCAGGCTGCCGCTGGGATCGGGCAGCCGTGCGATGGACTCCATGGCGTTGCCGGTGGTCATCGAGCCGCGGCTGTGGCCGTCGATGTGCAGACCGGTCTCGCCATAGCGCAGCAGCGCTTCGCGGGTCTCGACGGTGGCGTTGGCCAGGCCCCAGAAGTCGTTCTCCAGGTACTTCTGGTAGCCGGCGATGAGCAGCTCGGAGACGGAGTTGCTGGCGTCGGGGAACCAGATGAAGTACTGCGGGCCATCGGCGGTGCTGTGCTGCGCCGCGTAGCGGGCCGCGCCGTTCTCGTCGTTGAAGATGCCGTTGTTGGCGATGTGCACGCGGCCGTCGCCACCGGCCTGCAGGTTGGCCTTCTCGCTGTCGTCGAGTTCGCGGCGCAGCGGCATGCCGTCCTTGTCGCGCAGTACGTTGCCCTGGTCGTCGGTGAGGATGACGAACATCCGCGCCTTTTCCAGGAACATCTTGCGGTAGGCGTCGTCGGTGAACTGCACGGCCTGGCGGTAGGTTTCGTTCTTGATCGCCTGTTCCGCCTCGGCGGTGCGGCGCATCTCGTCGACGTCCTGGCGCTCGGCGGCGGTATGGGCGTTGGCGGTGTCGCGGTTGAGGCCGGCGACCGTGTCCGCGCTGTTCTGCCCGGTGAGTTGCTGTTGCAGGGCATCGTCGGTGATGACCACGGTGCCGGCGCTGATGGCGCTGCGGGTATCGCCGGACGACGAGCCGGAGTCCTTGCCCGAGTTCAGCGCGTTGCCGACGATGGCCTTGCCGACGCCGTACTTGCCCTGGGTGACCATGTCGGAACTGAGGTTGACGCCGCTGCTGGTGGCCTTGGCATCCGCCGCGTTGTGGATGTCCGCCTGGGTCAGGGTGGCGGTGCTGAGCCGGTTGCGCCCGGCCTCGATGGCGGCGTCGCTGCTGGCGATCAGGCCGCCCTTGAGGTCGGTGTTGCCGTTCACGCGGATGTCGAAGCCGCCGTCGCCTGCCTTGATCCCCGATTGTTCGGTGACGCTGGCGTAGTTGGAGTTCTGCTTGGCCGTGTTGCTGCTGACGCTGCCGCTGGAAGCGCCGTAGCAGAACGGCGGGATGCACAGGCTGACGCCCACGCCCTTGCTCGACTGCTTGGCGTCGTAGGTGCTGGTGTCCTGCAGGCTCTCGATGCTCAGGTTGCCGCCGACGTCGGCAGTGACCTGCGGCGCGCTGACCACCGCGCCATGCAGCTGGGTGTCGCCGCCGGACTGCAGGTTGACCTGGCGCCCGCCGTCGACGTGGGTGTTGCTCCACACCAGGTCCTTGCCATCGGCGTTGCCGCGGCTCTGCGAGGCGCCGGCGTTGATGGTGAAGCCGTTCTGCGTGCCGCCCACGGCGAAGCCGATGCCGATGCTGGCGCTGCTGCCCTTGCTGGTGCTGTGCTGCTCGACGGTGTTCTTCGCGGCCAGCAGGGCGATGTCGCCGTCGGCCTTGAGATTGGCGTCGCGCCCGGCGCTGATCTGGCTGCCCTGCACGGTGAGGTCGCTGTCCTTGCCGGCGCCGCTGGCGGTGATGTTCACGTCACGCCCGGCGCTCACGCTGGAGCCGGCGGCGGTGCTGCCGCGCTGCTCGCTGCGGCTCTCGTTCTTGCTCGCGCCGATGGAGATGCTGATGTTGATGCCGCCAGCCTGGGCCGGATTGGCCATGACGGCGGAGGCGGCGCCGGCACCTTCCAGCGCGACATTGGCCGCGGCCAGGGCCTTCATGCGGTTGTCGTCGGTGCGCTCGGCGGACTTCTTCATCTGCTGCGCGGTCTGCACGGCGGTGATGATCGGGTTGGTCAGGGTGACGGAAAGGCCGCTCTGCTTGAACTTGCTTTCCTGGGTGCTGAGGTGGGCGTTCTGCGCCTCGACGATGTCGACGGTGCGGCCTTCGATGTTCACATCACCGCTGGGCGCGCTGACCTTGCTGCCGACCTGGCGGTAGGCCTCGCCGGCCTTGATGTTGACGTTGCCGTTGATCGAGCCGACGGTGCTGGCGGCGGCGCTGTCGCCATCGTCGGTGTTCTTCACCGACTGCTGCTGGCTGCCGATGGTGAAGCCGATGCCGCCGCCGCTGAACAGGCCGCTCTTCTTCTCGTCGCGGCTGTGCTGTTCGTTCAGGTGGTCGGTGGCGGAGGCGATGGTGACGTTGCGGCCGGCCACCAGGGTGGTGTCGCCGTTGGACACCACGTTGCTGCCTTCCACCTTGATGTCGTTGCCGGCGCTGACGTAGGTGGTCTCGCCGCTGAAGGTCGAGCCCTGGGACAGGCTCTCGTCGACCGTGTCGCGGGTGACGATGGTCTTGGAGGAGAACCAGCCGGTCTTGCTCTTGACCTTGTGCGCCTCGTCGGCCATGGCGTTGTTCTGGCTGGCGGTGAGGTTGACGTCGTGGTCGGCGGAGGCCTGCACCGCGCCCTTTTCGCTGGTCACGCTGGCACCGCGGGAGTTGAGGTCGTGGCCGGCGATCAGGCGCACGTCGCCCTGGCCCTGCACGCTGCTGGCCACTTCGCCGGCGCTGGACTCCTTGCGCCAGTTGCTGCTGTTCCAGGTCATGCTCTGCTGTTCCTGGACGGCCACGGTGCCGAGGTTGATGTCGTTGCCGGCGCCCAGGGTGGTCTTGCCGCCTGCGCCGCTGTTGACCACCTGGGCGGCGTTCAGGTTGAGGTCACGCCCGGCCGTGGCGATCAGCTCGCCGGCCGGGTCGGAGACGAACAGCCCGGCGACCCGGGACAGGCGCGTGGCGCTGCCCTGGGCGCTCTGGGAGTCCTGGGTGCTGGAGGTCAGGTTGATGTCGCGGCCGGCTACGGCGGTCAGGCTATGGCTGGCGTCGATCAGGCCGCCGAGGTTGTTCAGGTCGCCGGCGGCCTTCACTCCCACGTCGGTGCCGGTCAGGCGGCCACCGAGGTTCTGGATGTTCTGCGCGGTGATCGACAGCACGTCGCGCCCGGCAAGGGTGCCGCTGTTGACCAGGTCGTTCTGGATGTTCAGGTCGACGTTCTGCCCGGCCATCAGCGCGCCGGAACCGTCGATGTCGCCCTGGCGTACGCGCACATAGACCTGCGGTACCAGCGCGCGGGTCACGCTGCCATCGGGCAGGGTGACGTCCTTGGCCACCAGCCAGACGATGTCGCTGGTCAGCTGCGCCATCTGCTCGGGAGTCAGGGCGACGCCGGGCACCAGGTTCCAGGCCTGGGCATAGGTCAGGCCGTTGTCGAGCAGCGCGCGGTACTGGGTTTCGTCATTGCCGTAGCCATCGAGGAAGCGCCGCCCGGTGAGTTGGGCGATCTGTTCGCGGATCAGCTTCTGCTCATAGAAGCCATCGCCCAGGCGCGTCAGGGTCAGGCCGGGGTCCAGCTTCAGGCGGTCGAGCATGTAGTCCGAGGACAGCCAGGCGCGGTAGTTGGTGAAGCGCGGGTCGCTCTCGATCAGGTAGCCGCTGGTGGCCTGCGGGTTGACCTGGAACAGGCTGTTGTCCGGCACGCGGGTGTCGATGCCGCCGGTGCGGATGCTCTCGGCGACGCCGGCATCGTTCTTGGTCTGCACGGCAGTCACTTCCAGTACCGGGCTGATCACCCGGCCGTTGCCGACGTTGACCTGGGCGGCGCCGGCACCGCTTGCCGGCTGGTCGACACGGCCCAGGTTGAGATCGCCGACCTGGGTGCCGCTGCCGACGTGGGCAGTGTTCTGCAGGTAGGCGCCGGGCTTGAGGAAGATGTCGACGATGCTGGCCGCCGGGTTGTAGGCGGCGTTATCGGCGCCCTGCTTGTCCCGGCCCTTCTTCTGGATGCGGTAGAAGTGGGTGACGATGCCGCTCTCGGTAGTGACACGCTCGCCGGGGGCCTCGGTGTTTTCCAGGCGGCCCAGGTTACCGCCGATGGTGCCGCCGGCGATGATCCGGCTCTTGTCGTTGAGCGCGTCGGCGACGTCCAGGCGCAGGTTGCCGCCGGCAAGGATCTGCGCCGGATCGGAGCTGAGGATCTGCGTTTCGCGGGTCACGCGGGTGTAGTTGTAGAGGTTCCAGTCCTCGCGCTCGCCCTCCGGGGTGACCAGGTAATCCACCTCGGAGTTGTAGATGGAAATCTGCTCCGGCCGGTAGCGGTTGGTGGAGCCGGTGAGCTGGTACTCGAGGACGCTCTCGCGGCTGACTTCCACTTCCTGGGTGCTGAAATGTTCGTTGGTGTTGCGCAGCACGGCGCTGGCCAGGCCCATGTCGCCCAGGGCCTCGATGGTGGCGCTGGCGTTGCGGATTTCGCCGGCGCTGCCGGTGGCGTGGCCGTTGGCGTCCAGGGCGCCGCCGATGTAGAGGTCGCCGGCGCTGAAGAGCAGGGCATGCTCGCGGTTCAGCAGGCTGCCCACGCCTATGTCCAGGCGATTGCGCGCGGCGATCACGGCGGCCTTGCCGTCTTCGACGTCGTTGCGCAGGGCGCCGGCGGATACCGACAGCTGGTCGCCGTAGATGCGCCCGCTGCCGAGGTTGTTCAGGGTGCCTGCGTTGACACGGGTGGTCTGGCCATCGAGCAGGCCGCGGTTGGTCAGGGTGCCGCCGGTGTCGAGGGTCAGGTTGGTGGCGCTCAGCTCGCCGGTGGCGGTGTTGTTCAGGTTGCCGGCTGTCACCTTCAGCGCCTGGCCCGCGACGAGGCGTGCCTGGTTGTCGAGGTTGCCGGCGGTCTGCAGGTCGATGCTGCCGTTGGCCTGCAACTGGCCGCTGTGCACGTAGCTGTCGCTCAGCTTCAGGCTGATGTCGCCCAGGCTCAGGGTCTGGCCGTCGCCGCCCAGGCTCCTGCTGTCGATGCTCAGCTTCTGCCCGGCGATCAGCTTGCCGTTGTGGTTGAGGATGGCCAGGGACTTGCTGGCCGCGCCGTCGAGGATGTTCAGGTTCTTGCTGGAGCTGACCAGGCCGCCGCTGTTGTCCAACTGGCCGCTGCTGTTCAGGGTGAGGGTTTCGTCGGCGCGCACCGCACCGGACTGGTTGTCGATCTGGCTGGCGCTGAGCGTCAGCGAATGGCCTTCGAGGCCCTGGTCGGTACCCAGGGTGTTGCGGTTGTCGAGGGTACCCGCCGTGACCAGCAGTTTGCCGCCGGCGCGCAGCAGGCTGCCGGCGTTGTCCAGGCGGCCGCTGGCGAGGTCGAGCACGGCGTCGCCCAGGGTCTGCAGCTGCCCGCCACGGTTGTCCAGGCCGCTGGCCTTGATGCGCACGTTGCCTTCGCTGGTCAACAGGCCGCCACGGGCGTTGTTGATTTGCGCAGTGGTGAGATCGAGGTCGCCCTTGCCGCCGATGAAGCCGGCGCTGTTGTCCAGGTCGCCGCTGGCGAGGATCACCCCGCCCTTGCCGAGCAGGCCGCCGCTGGCGCCGGAGTCGGTGTTGCCGATGGCCTGGCCATGGGCGTCGATGCGCAGCAGGCCGGCGGCCTGGACCAGGCCGCCCTGGTTGTTCAGCGCGCCGGTCTGCAGCTCAACACCGTCGCTGGCGATCAGCACGCCATTCTGGTTGTCGAGCGTCGCGCGGTTGCTGTCCAGCTTGAGGTTGCCGGCACTGATCAGGCCGTTGCCGTTGAGCACGCCCTGGCCCGACAGGGTGATCTGGTGCTGGCCCTCGATGCGGCCGTTACGGTTGTCCAGGCTGCCCTGGGTGGCGTCGACGGCCACGCTGCCGTCCACCGAACCGAGCGTGCCAGCCTGGTTGCTGATGCTGCCGCCACGGGCCGTCAGTGCGCCTTTGGCGGCGAGGGTGCCGGTGTCGTTGTTGAGCTTGCCGGCGCTGACGTCGAGCGTGCCGCTGGCGGTGACCTTGCCCTTGGCATTGACCAGCTCGCCGGCTTCCACGCGCGAGTTGCCAGTCGCCGCGAGGGTGCCGGAGGCATTGTCCAGCTTGTCCTTCACCTTGGCCTGGAGGTCGCCCCCGGCAGCCTGGACGGTGCCGGACTGGTTCAGCAGGGTGCCTGCGTCCAGCTGCACGCCGCCATTGCCGGCGAGGGTGCCGCCGCTGTTGTCCAGCAGGCCGCTGGTGCTGACGCGCAGGGTACCGGCGCCCGTCTGGAGGATTTCGCCCTGGCGGTTGGAGAGCGACGCGGCATCGATGCCGATCTGCCGCGCGACTGTGCTGGCGCCGTCGAGCAGGGCGTCGTTCAGGCTGGCCTGCAACTGGCCGTTGCTGGCGATGGAGCCGCTGCGGCCATCGACGGAGTTCGCGGTGACCTTCAGGGTGCCGCTGCCGGCGTGTTCGATCCTGCCCTGTCGGTTGTTCAGGTTCAGTGCGCCCAGGGTCAGGTTGGCAGCGTTGCTGGCGATGCGGCCGTCGCTGTTGTCCAGGGTGCCGGGGAGGGCGAGGGTCATGTCGCCGCTGCCGGTCTGGATGATCTCGCCCTTGCGGTTGGACAGGTCGTGGGCCTGCAACTGCACGCTGGTGCCGGCCAGCTTGGCCGAATCGGAGGTCAGCTTCTGCGCGATGTTCGCTGCAAGGAGGTTGCCGGCGTCCAGCGTTGCTCCGCTCAGGTCGGCATTGGCGGTGGCACTCAGGCGAATGTTCTGGGCGCTGGCCTGGCCCTGTTTGAGGTCAAGGTCGGCGCCGGCGATCCCGAGGTCGCCACCGGCAAGGGTGGCGCCCTGGCTTTTCACCTGCCGGGTGGCGGTGATGTCGAGCCGCCCGCTGGTGCCGATGCTGCCGTCCGCCTGCACGCCGGCGGCCAGGGTGGCCTGGCTGTCGTTGACGATGCCATTGGCGTTCAGGCTGACGTTCTGCTGCGCCGCGGCGATGCCGCTGTTGTGGATGTCGCCGCGGCTGCTCAGGGCGGTGTCGCCCTTGGCGTAGGCCGAGCCACTGTTGTCGATGCCGCCGTTGCTGTCCAGGCGGACGTTGGCGGTGGCGTTGATCTGGCCGCTGTTGCCAATGCGCCCGTCGGCGCTGATCACCACGTCGCCGGCGCTGGCGCCGATCTGCCCGGCGTTGCGCACGCCGACGCCGGATTCGGTGCCGACCAGCATGATCTTGCCGGCATACATGCCGCCGAGCTGGGCGACGTCGATGGCCACCGAGGGCTTCTCGCCGTTGCCTTCGATGGGCCGTGCGCTGCTGTTGTCGGCGTTGACCTGGTTGGCCCCGGCGGTGACGCGCAGGTCGTTCGCCCAGACGCCGGCGTTGACCTCCACGGAGCGCGCGATCACGTCGGTGAAGTCGGTCTGGCTGGCGTCCAGGCCCTTGCCGGTGATGGCGATGCGGCCGCCGCGCACTTCATAGCCCTGCAACTGGCCGTCGACGATCTGCGCGGTACCGGTGGTGAGGGTGGCGCGGTTGGCGTTGATGAAGCCGCAGCCGTCGCAGGCGATGCCTGCCGGGTTGGCGATCACCACCTGGGCGCGGTCGCCGGCCACTTCCACGTAGCCGCGCAGCTGGCTGGGGTTGCTGCCGTTGACCTCGTTGAGAATCACCCGCGCGGTGCCGTTGGCCAGGTTCTGGTTGCCGTCGATCCAGCCGCCGAGCTGGGTCTGCACGCTGTTGCGCGAGTTGTTGAGGATCGCGCCCTGCTGGTTCACGTCGAACTGGCTGTAGGTGTTGCGCGAGACGCCCGCCGCGCTGGGCGTCTGGATGTTCACCTGGGGCACGCCGTTGGCGGAGTTGATCACGCCCGGCTGCTGGCCGGGCGGGGCGCCATGGTCGGCGACGATGTCGGCGTGGGCCAGCGGGACGGCCAGGCTGATCAGCCCGAGCGTCGCCATCAGGGCGAAACGCAGTGGGCGCAGGCTGACCAGCAGCGCGGAGCCAACAGCGCCCCGCGGGCCTTCCGTGGTGCCCGGTGCCTTGCCGTTGCTGGTGACGTTCTCGGCAACGACCATGAGTTGGCCGCGAGCCTTGTTGAAGACGATGCGGTAGAGGTGCTTGTTCATACAAATCCCTTTGTCGGTTCAGGGCGCAGGCCGCGGGGCGCGCTCAGAGCTGGATGGCCAGCGGGTGGTCGGAGAACCATGCGCGCCCTTCGGCGGGCATGACCGCGACACCCTGGAACTTCTTGATCCTCAGGCCGCGTTGTTCGCCACGGTGGTACAGCGCCCGGCCGCAGCGGTTGGCGAAGAAGTGCCGCTGCAGGACGCGCGACACCGGAACGGAGTGGCCGAACGGCGCCACCCAGTCGTTGAACCAGATACGCTCGCCGCTGTTCCAGTCGGCGGCCGGCATGCAGATGGCCGGCTGGCTCAGGTAGCGCGCCTCGGCTTCCAGGCTCAGGTTGCTGAAGGCGACGTAGAACACCGGGCGGCCGTTCTGCCGGCCGAGGATGAACTGCCGATGGCTGATCGCCGGCAGCAGCAGGGCGTTGAGCGCGTGCAGCGGGATGTCGCGGTGGGACGCCGAGTGCAGCCACAGCCAGACCGCCGAGCCCAGCGCCTCGGCTTCGCTCCAGGGTTCGTCGAAGAAGCCCGGCGCGGTGATGTCGAATCCGTCGATATGCATGGGCGCCTCCTCAGAAGGACCAGGTCAGGTTGAAGCCGCCGGTGGTGGTGGCGGTGTCGAAGCCCTTGGGCTTGCTGATCGGCTGGCCGACGAAAACGTCGTAGGACACGCCGCGATAACCGCCGCGCAGGCCCAGCACGTAACCGGCCAGGTGAGTGCCGATCAGGTACTTGCTCGACTGCCCGCCGACTTCGCCGTAGTCCACGCCCACGTAGGCTTCCTGGCCGGTCTGGCCGAGCGCCAGGCCGAGGTCGTTGCGGGTCAGCCAGCCCCGGTCGGCGGAGAGGATCTGCTCGCCGTCGAAGCCGCGCACGCTGTAGCGCCCGCCGATGGTGAAGCGGTCCTGAGGTACCAGCGGCGTGCGGTTCCATTGCGCGCGCCAGGTGTTGCTGTAGCGCAGGCGCTGGTCGCCCAGGGCGAAGGGCACGCTGAGTTGGGCTTCGGCGGTGATGATCTTGGAGCGCGAGGTGCCTTCGTCGAAGGGTTCCTCCGGCGCCGCCATGGCATTGCGCGCTCCGGTGCCGCGGCGGTAGCCGGTGCTCAGGTAGAGGGTGGAGGCGCCGATGTATTCGGTATGGGTCAGGCCGAACGACCAGCCGGCCATGCGCCGGCGCTGGATCTCGATCTCGGTGTCGTCGATCCAGTTCTTCGAGCGCCGGCTCCAGCCGCCGATGCTGGCGGTGGTCTTGCGCACGGCGTCGCGGTAGAGCATGCGGGTGAGGCTGATCTCGTCGTTCTTGCTCTCGCCGCTGTAGCTGTAGTCCTGGTTCGCCCCGGAGATGGTCTGGTGGTAGTCGTACTCGCTGGAGGTCACCCCCAGCAGCCAGTAACCGAAGGGCACCGAGTAGTGCAGGGTGTGGCCGCGCGAGCCGCGATCGCCGGAGTCGCCGCCGCCCAAGTCGTGGTTGTAGCTGAAGTAGAAGAGGTCGCTGAGGGTGAGGAAGTTGTCGAACGACACCGAGGTGGTGCCCAGGTACTTGCCGGTCTCGTCGGTGCCCGAGTCGTCCACCGAGAGGCTGAAGCGGATCGGGAATTTCTGCCGCCAGGCGATCACCAGGTCGCTTTCGCCGGGCTGCGCGCCGGCGCCTTCGGCGGCGGTGATCTGGATGTCGGTGTCGGCGGTGGGCACCCGCTTGAAGTTCTCCAGCGCCTGCTCGATGTCGCGCAGGTTGAGCAGGTCGCCGGGCTTGGCGGGCACGGTGTTCCAGGCGTTGGCGCGGTGCGAGGTGCCCTCGGCGAAGCGGATCGAGCGGATGCGCCCCGGCACCAGTGTCAGCTCCAGGGTGCCGCTCTTCAGGTCCTGTGGCTGCGCCAGCACGCGGGAGGTGACGTAGCCGCGTTCGATAATCGCGTTCTGGATGCGCTTCATCGTCAGGTTGATGCCGTTGGCGCCCAGGCACTGGCCGGTGGCCGGGTCGTCCTTCGGGTCGGCGGCGCGCAGGGCCCACTGGAATTGCTCGGCGGCATCGCCGGTGAGGGTTATCTGGCGGATCGCAAAGCAGGGTGCCTCGTTGCGCGGCAGGCGGTTGCCTTCCAGGCCGCTGGGTGGCAGCTTCAGGCGCACATCTGGCGAGGGTTCCATCTGCTCGCGCAGCGCGCGATCGCGTTCCTGCTGTTGCAGAAGCTGCTGGGCGGGGAGCGGGTCGGCGGCCAGGGCGGTGGCGCCACTGCACGCGCCCATGGCCAGGGCAGCCAGGTGCAGGGCAGTTCGAAGGGGAAGAGCGATACCCATCCATGGGGCTCGTGGAGCACGGCACGAATCTGCCGAAAGCGCTCTACGGCAAGAGAGAAGAGCCATTTCGCATCCTTGTGAAATATCTTGCAATAACTCGTCGAATTATGACGAAAAGTCCTGAATCCGACCGTGAATCCGTTCTAATCGCTGTAAATCCGTTGATACACCGCTGTCGGATGTGTAACGCGGATATGACAGCTCCGACGGTTCGAGATGAAGGACGGAAATTTTGTTCCGAATGTTTACAGAGGCCTGACGAACGGTCTGAGGTGCTATTGCCGTGATATCACGGGATGCATGGACGATCCTTATATAGGAGCGAGCTTGCTGGCGAACCGATTCCCCGCGGCGATGTTCGCGAGCAAGCTCGCTCCTACAGAAAGTAGAAGGCCCGCATCAGGCGGGCCTTCTTCGTTCTCGCTCGGGATCAGCTGCTCTGCGGCATCTCGCCCCGCGCCAGGCGCGCATTGATATCGGCGATCACCGCCGGCAGTTCGGCGATGGTGTCGATCAGGTAATGCGGCCGCGAGCCCTCGAACATCTGGCCGATGCGGCGGCGTTCCTGCTCAAGCTTTTCCGCCGGCAGCGCCTTGTACTGCTCGTAGGTCAGGCCCAGGGCGTTGCCCGAGCAGGTCAGCGCCACGGTCCACATGCCGGCGCTGCGGCCTTCGAGGATGCCCGGCCAGGTGTCGTCGACCTTCACGCAGGCCGCGACATCGTTGATCCCCAGGGCGATCACGTTGGCCAGCGCCTGGGCCGGGTACGGGCGGCCGTTGGGCACTTCGTCGGTGGCGACCACATGGTCGGCGACATAGCCGTTGGTCTTGGCCAACGCCACGACCTTCTCCATCACCACCGCCGGGTAGCCGGAACAGGAACCGATCTTCAGCCCGTTCCTGCGCAGGTCGGCGATGGCATCGAGCGCACCGGGAATCAGCGCCGAATGCTCGGCGATCTTCTCGATCTGCAGCGGCATGAAGCGTTCGTAGATGGCGGTGACATCGTCGTCGGTGGGCAGATGACCGAAGGCCGTACGGTAGCGTTCGCCGATGGCGGGGATGTCGCACAGGGTGCGGATGTGGTCCCACTTGCCCATGCCCATCGGGCCGCGGGCTTCTTCCAGGCTGACCTGCACGCCGAACTCGGCGAAGGCCTCGACGAAGATCTGGGTCGGCGCGAAGGAGCCGAAGTCGACCACGGTGCCGGCCCAGTCGAGGATGGCGGCTTGCAGTTGCTGGGGTTGCTGGTAGTGCATGGCGGTGCTCCTGTGAGGGGATTCTTGGTGAAAGGCAGGATGAGCGCGGCCCGCCCGGCGTCATGGCAGGCTCGCGGTGTCACGGGGTGTTCGGGTTGAAAATCAGGCCGTGGAGTCGAACAGCTCGGCGATGATCGGCCGCTTGCGGCGGATGCCCAGGCAGCACAGGTAGTAGTCGATGTGGAACGGGTCCTCGGCGAAGGCGATGGAGCGCGTGCCGGGCCGGTCGGCGTATTCCACCGCCGAGACGAAGCCCACGCCGATGCCGTGCACCACCGCATGGACGATGGCCTCGCGGCTGTTCAGCTGCATCGCGCAGTCCAGCTCCACGCCATGTTGCCGGCAGCCTTCCTCGACCAACTGGCGGGTGCGCGAGGCCGGCTCGCGCAACACCACGCGCTGGCTGGCGATCTCCTGCACGCTGACCGATTCCTGCTGCGCCCAGGGGTGGTCGTCGCGTACCACCGCGAGGATCGGGCAGGTACGGTAGAGCTGCGTGCTCAGGCGCTGGTCGAACTCCGAGAGGGCGAGGATCGCCACGTCGATATCGAAGTTGTACAGCCGCTCCAGGGTGCCGGCCTCGCTGGTGAAGGAGGTCTCCAGTTCGATGTGCGGGTAACGCTGCATCAGTGCGTAGGTCAGGCTCATGGCGATCGGCGGCGACACCGCGCCGATGCGCAACATGCCCTGCTTGCGCTGCTGGAAGCTCTGCAGCAGTTGCAAGGCTTCGTCCTCCTGGCCGAACAGGCCCTGGGTGATCGCGTAGAGCTGCTCGCCGGCCGGGCTCAGCTCGATGAAGCGCCCGCGTCGATGGAACAGCTCCACGCTGAAGCGCTTCTCCAGGCCGCTGACCTGCTCGCTGATGGTCGGCTGGCCGACGCTGAGCAGCGCCGCGGCCTGGGTGAAGCTGCCGGTGCGGGCCACGGCGTGAAAGGAGCGCAACCACTTGTGGTACTGGTACATGAGGTCTCTCTGTGAGGAAGGCCTGGCTCATTGCCGTGCCCTCAGCGCCGGACGAACAGGGCGACCACCGCGCTGCACACGCAGGCCGTGGTGACCACGATGAAGATCAGCGAAGTATTGCCCGTCGTGTCCAGCATGCGACCGATCAGGGGTTCGGCCAGACCCGCGAAGAGGTAGGAGGAGAAGTTCATGATCCCGGTGGCGGTACCGGCGCGGCGCGCGCCGACCAGGTCCGGGCAGAGCGCCCAGAAGCTCGACGCCGGGCCGTAGACGAAGAAGCCGCAGAGGAACAGCGCGAGCAGGCCGATGCTGCTGTGCGCCGGCAGGCTCCACATCCACAGGCTGGTGAGGGCGCCGAGCACCATGTAGAGCATGATCGCGCGGTAGCGCTTGCTGCCGAACAGGCGGTCGGACACCCAGCCATTGCTCAGTGCGCCGACGGCCATGCCGACTGGCAGGGCGATGGTGATCCACTTCGGGTCGATGAAGCTCTGGCCCTTCTGCCAGTCGGCGCCGAGGAAGTGCACCGGCACCCAGACGATCAGCCCGTAGCGCGCAGCGTTCTGGAAGCCCAGCGACAGCGCAGCGACCAGCAGGCGCGGGTTCTTCAGCACCGCCAGGTAGCGCTGCGTCGAGCTTTCCTCTTCACCGTGGGTCGCTTCGCTGGAGCGGTCCTCGGCATTCGCCACGCCGGTGTCGGCCAGCGGCTCGAAGCCCATGTCCTGCGGGCGTTCCCGCGCCACCAGATAGAACACGATGCCGCCGGCGAGCATCAGCAGCACCGGCAGGCGGAAGATCCAGCGCCACTCCAGGTGCAACACGTCGATCACCACCACCGAGGTGACGTACGACAGCACCGAGGCGCAGCCGGCGGCGAACACGTAGAAGCCGTAGACCTTGCCGCGCTCGGCGGCGCTCCACCAGTTCGACAGCAGGCGGCTGCCCGGCGCCCAGCCCAGGGCCTGGAAGTAGCCGTTGATGCCCCACGGCAGGATCAGGCTGGCGAAGCCGCCGGCGAAACTGGTGACCCAGTTGGCGCCGCAGGACAGCACCGCGCCCAGGCTCATGATGCGCCGGCCGCCGAACTTGTCGGCGAGGTTGCCGTTGATGGCCTGGCCGATGGCGTACATCCAGAGCATGGCGCTGGAGGCCCAGCCGAGGGTTTCCTTGCTCAGGCCGAACTCGGCCTGGATACCGGGGATGGCAAAGCCGAACGTCTGGCGGCCGGTATAGAAGAACAGGTAGCAGAACATCGCGGCGAGCAGCATGCGCCACTGCGCCACGCGGAAGGGCGACACGGATGACTCAAGGCCAGGCAGGGTTTGTGCACGGTTCATGGTTGTTTTCCTTCTTGTTCGCTCGCGCCGGCGCAAGGCTCGGCGTGTCGGCACTCTTCTTCGGTGCAATAGGTTTTCGGTGCAACAGGAAAAGGCGGCAGCCAGGGCCGCCCGGTAAAGGACGACCTCAGGCGGCTTGCGAGCCGATGAAGTTGCGGCCGCGGGCGCCCTGCATGGCGAAGTCGATCATCGCTTCGGCTTCGGCTGCGGTCACCCCGTAGTCGCCGAACTCGGTCTTGACCCCGAGGCGATGGAGGAATTCACGCAGGCGCTTTTGGGCGCCCTTCAGGTCGCTGCCGAAGACGCGCTGCAGCACGCGGTCGCGGTCGGCGTCGCGACCCCAGGCCAGGCCCAGCACCAGCGGCAGGGTGAACGAGCAGGCGATGCCATGGGGCAGGCCGTGGCGCAGGGTCATCTCGTAGGAGATGGAGTGGGCCAGCGCGGTCTTGGTGTTGGAGAAGGCCATACCGGCCTTCAGCGCGGCCAGCGCCATGCGCGAGCGCAGTTCACGGTTGCCGAGGTCCTGCTGCAGGCGCGGCAGGCAGTCGAGGATGTCTTCGATGGCAGAGATGGCGAAGGTGTCGGAGATCGGGTTGGCGTTGTGGTTCCAGATCGATTCCAGTGCGTGGGACAACGCGTCCAGCCCGGTGGACACGGTGACCCCGGCGGGCACGCTGAGCATCAGGTCCGGGTCGATCAGCGCCACCTGCGGCCAGGTGCAATCCAGGTGCAGGGAGTACTTCTTCTGTTGCTGCGTGTCCCAGATGGTCGCCCAGGGCGTCACTTCGCTGCCGGTGCCGGCGGTGGTCGGCGCGGCGACCAGTATCTTGTGTCGTGCCGGGACGAAGGGCTTGCCGGCGGCCAGCAGGTCGAGCAGTTCGTCGAAGCGCCCGGACCCGGTGCCGACGACCAGTGCCTTGGCGGTGTCGATGGCGCTGCCGCCGCCGAGGGCGAACACCGTGGTGCAGTCGCCCGCTTCACGCCAGAAGCGCTCGTGCACGTCGCGCAGCCAGGCTACGTCGGGGTTGGGTTGCACGTCGTCGATGACGTAGGCGAGGCGGTCGCCCAGCAGGTGGCGGACGCGTTCGATCAGCCCCAGTTGCGCGGCTTCGGGGAAGGTCACCAGGGCGACCTTGCCTTGGCACAGGTCGGCGATGCGCTCCAGGCTGCCGCCGCCGAAAACGGTGGCGACCGGATTGTGGAATCGGGCAGGCATGGGCAGTTCCTTGTTGTTGTTTGAACGTGCGGCCATGCTCCGGGCCTCGTCGGTTTCGTTCCAATCGATTGATCGCAGGTGGGCATCGGCCTGACCGATAACGGCGGGTGCGGACATCTGGCAAAACTCCAGGCATGAACCTGCCCGGCGCGCGCCCGGAAGGCGCACGCGGCAGGGTTGAAGAGGGCGGGTGGATCAGTGCCGGCCGTTGCCCTGGATGGCGTGGCGCAGGCGGTTGGAGAGCAGGTCGGCGAGCACCACCATGACGGTGATGACGAGGATGCAGGTGGCGGTCTCCGGGTACTTGAACAGCTTCAGGCTGCTGACCAGTTCGAAGCCCAGGCCGCCGGCGCCGACCATGCCGAGCACGGTGGCCGAGCGCAGGTTGACCTCGAAGCGGTAGAGCACCACGGCGATCCAGGCGGTGATCACCTGCGGCAGCACGCCGAAAGCGATCACCTGCAACGGCCGCGCGCCGGTGGCCTGCAAGGCTTCGATAGGGCCCTGGTCGATTTCCTCGATGCTCTCGGCGAAGAACTTGCCGAGCATGCCCACGCCGTGCAGCGCCAGGGCCAGTACGCCGGGGAAGGGGCCGAGGCCGACCGCCGAGACGAACACCAGGGCGAGGATCAACTCGTTGATGCTGCGGATGACGTTGAGCAATTGCCGTGTGCCCAGGTACAGCCAGCGGTTGCCGTGCAGGTTGCGCGCGGCGAGGAAACCCAGCGGCACCGCCAGGACGATGCCCAGCAGCGTGCCCCAGAGGGCGATCTGCAGGGTTTCCAGCGCCGGGCGCCAGAGGCTGGGGAGGATGCTCAGGTCCGGCGGCAGCGAGCGACTGAGGAAGTCGCCGATCTGCGGCAGGCCGCTGGCCAGTTCGCTCCAGCTCAGCTGCGCGCCCTCGGCGCTCCAGTGCAGCAGGTAGATCACCGCCAGAACGGCGGCGCCGGTGGTCAGCCAGCCGCGCTTGCTGTGTGGTGTCTCGACCATCCACTGATGGCTTCGCAGGTTCATGCGCCGACTCCTGTGCCGCTGGTGTACACCGCGCGAGCCGCCGCCTGGTAGGCGGTCGCCTCGCCGCTTGGGCGTTGCTGGTAGATCCGCTGCAGGGCCGATTCATCCAGTTCCCCGGCGCTGCCGTCGAAGACCACGCGGCCGTTGGCCAGGCCGACGATGCGGTCGCCGAACTCGCGTGCCAGGTCCACCTGGTGCAGGTTGCACACCACGGTGATGCCCAGGGTGCGGGTGGCTTCGCGCAGGTAGTGCATGACCAGCTGCGCGGTCTTCGGGTCGAGGCTCGCCACCGGTTCGTCGGCGAGGATCACCTGCGGCCGCTGGGCCAGCGCGCGGGCGATGCCGACGCGCTGCATCTGCCCGCCGGACAGCGAATCGGTGCGCGCATCGGCCTTGTGTTCCAGCTCCACCCGGCGCAGGCATTCGCGGGCCAGGGCGATGTCTTCGCGGCTGAACAGTTGCAGTACCGAGGCGAGGGTGTCGACGCAGCCCAGGCGCCCGGTGAGCACGTTCTTCAGCACCGACAGGCGCGGTACCACGTTGTGCTGCTGGAAGATCATCGCCACCCGGCGGCGCAGCTCGCGCTGGTCGCGGGGCTGCAGCGCATCGACCCCGGCGACCTGCAGCGTACCGCTGTCGGCCTGCGCCAGGCGGTTCATGCAGCGCAGCAGGGTGGACTTGCCGGCGCCGGACTGGCCGAGGATCACCACGAACTCGCCGGCCTCGATGCGCAGGTCGATCCCGCGCAGCACCGGGTTGTCGCCGTAGCCCTTGGTCAGTTGGGCGACGCGGATCATTTCAGGCTCCGCAGGTCGAGATCGAGCACCTTGGCGGTGTCGCGCACGACGTTGTAGGCGGCGTCGTTGGTGGGCTGGAAGCCGTTGAGTAGGCCCTGGTCGCCCCACGGCACGTCCTTGATCGAGGCGAACGCGGCGACCAGTTTCTTCTGCAGTTCCGGGTCGAGGTTCTTGCGCCAGACCATGGGCGACTCGGGGATGTCGTCGGATGTCCAGACGACCTGGAAGTCATCCTGCTGCACCTGGCCGGCGCTGATCGCGCCGGCGAGGATGCGGTCGGCCACGGCGGCGGCATCCACCTTGCGGTTCTCCACGGCGAGGATGCTGGCGTCGTGGGAGCCGGAGAAGATCACCCGCGAGAACAGCGCCTTCGGGTCATGCCCGGATTGCTCCAGGCCGGCCTTGGGGAACAGGTGGCCGGAGGCCGAGCTGGGGTCGACGAAGGCGAAGGTGTGGCCCTTGAGGTCGTCCAGGCTGCGGATGCCGCTGTCCTTACGGGCGATGATCAGGCTGTGGTAGGCGCTGCTGCCGGTCTTCTTGGTCACCGCCACGGCGAAGGCGTCGGCGCCGGCCACCTTGTTCGCCAGCACATAGGAGAACGGGCCGAGGTAGGCGACGTCCAGCTTGCCGGCGCGCAGGGCTTCGATCACGCCGTTGTAGTCGGTGGCCACGAAAGGCTTCACCGGCATGCCCAGGCGTTCCTGCAGCTGGTCGAGCACCAGTTGGCTGCTCTTGATCATCGCCTGGGAATCCTCGGAGGGGATCAGGCCGACGGTGAGGGCGTCCTGCGCCTGGGCAGTCGAGAGCAGGGCGGAGGCGAAGGCGAGCGGCAGCACGGCGAAGCGGAACAGTCTGGTCAGCGAAGTCATGGCGTTACCCGGAGGTTGTGTTCGGTAGCGCCAAAGCTAGGGCTGTCATGTGACAGTCACGCCATCAGATCAATATGGGTTTGCACGCAAATCCATTGATAGGAGCTATGGATGTCCACCGCCCGCCTGCGTACCTTCCTCGCCGTCGCCCGCCACGCCAGCTTCAGCGCCGGCGCACGGGCCATCGGCCTCAGCCAGCCGACGGCGACCACGCAGATCCAGGGCCTGGAGCGCGAGTTCAACGTCGAGCTGTTCCACCGCCGTGGCCGTCGCATCGAGCTGACCGCCGTGGGCCGCGCCTTGCTGCCGATTGCCCAGCAGATGTCGATGCTCGAATCCGAGGCGACCAACCTGCTGCGCGATTCCGGCCAGCTCAATCGCGGCCAGCTGAAGGTCGGCGCGGTGGGGCCGTTCCATGTGATCGAGATGGTCGACCGCTATCGCCGGGACTATCCGCAGATCGACGTATCGATCCGTATCGGCAACTCGGCGTCGGTGCTCGCCGACCTGGAGAACTACGTGACCGATGTCGGCGTGCTGGCCGGGCTGCATGACGATCCCGCCTTCGTCGCCGAGTTGTATGCGCGGCACCCGGTGATCCTCTTCGCCCACGCCGAACACCCCTTTGCCCGCCACGACGCGGTGCCGGTGCAGGCGCTGCAGGGCCAGCCGCTGCTGCGTCGCGAGCAGGGTTCGACCACCCGCGTCGCCCTGGAGCGGGTGCTCGAAGCGGCGGATGTCACACCGCGCATCGCCATGGAGATCGGCAGCCGCGAAGCGCTGCGCGAGGCGGTGATCCGTGGCATCGGCATCGGCGTGGTGTCCGAGGCGGAGTACATCGCCGATCCGCGCCTGAAGGCCATCCGCATCATCGGCGACCCGGTGTTCACCGAGACCTACCTGTACTACCTGGCCGAGCGCCGCAGCAGCCAGGTGATCGCCTCCTTCCTGCGCACACTCGCGCGATAGCACAGCCGCCGGGGCGGGCGTAAGGCTTGTCTTGCGGGCCGGGGGCCGGGTTATCCTGCGGGCCCCGTCGCCGTCACGAGACTGTCATGTCGTCCGCTGCCGAGCAGGCGCTGCTGCGCCGCGCCGATCGAGATTCGCGCAACTCCGCCCAGGTGCTCGGCCTGTGCCTGCCCGCCGACGTGCTGCTCTACCTGTTGCTGCCGATGTACGCGGCGGACTTCGGCGTGACCCTGGTGGAAGCGGGCATCCTGCTGGCGGCCAATCGCCTGGTGCGCATCGTCGGCTACGGCTGGGTGGTGCATTTCTACGCTCGCCATGGCGACCGTGCCGCCTGCAGCCTGGCGGCGCTGGCGACGGCAGCCTGCGCGCTGGCCTCGGCGACGCTCTCCGGGTTTGCCACATTGCTGGTGTTTCGCCTGGTCTGGGGCCTGTGTTTCGCCACCTTCAACCTCAGCACCCAGACCCTCGCCACCGCTGAGGCTCAAGGCGCTGCGCGGCGCGCCGGGCGCTCGCGGGCAACCTTGTCCATCGGGCCGATGCTGGCCCTGCCGCTGGGGGCGGTGATGGCCCAGGCCTTCGGGCCGCGCAGCGTGTTCTTCGTGCTCTGCGTGGCTGCCCTGTGCGGTCTCTGGCGCGCCCGCGCGCTGCCGGCCACGGGGCACGAGATTCCCGTCAGCAACGGTCGCCGCCTGCGCCTGCCGGACAGCATCGCCACCTGGTCCTTCATCGAAGGCGTGACGCTGGACGGCCTGTTCATCTTCGGCCTGTCGCTCTACGCACAGACCCACCTGGGCGGCACCGGCGTGCTGGTGGCGGGCATCCTGATGGCGGCGCGTTATCTCAGCGAGATGCTCTTCAGCCCCTTCGGCGGGCGACTGGCGGACCGCTTCGGCGCGCTACGCATGCTGGTGATCCTGTCGCTGGCCACCTCGCTGGCGCTGCTGATGTTCGGCAGCTACTGGCTGTTCGTCGGCGCCTTCTTCGTGCTGGTGTTGCGCGCGCTGCAACTGCCGCTGGTGGTGACGCTGGTGGCGCAGCGCAACCCGCAGGCGCGCATCCAGGCGCTGGCCGGCAATGCGGTCTGGCGAGATATCGGCGCCGGGCTCGGGCCGATCCTTGCCGGCGTGCTGCTGCCGCAGGTGCCGGCGATCTGGGCCTACGCCGGAGCGGCGCTGATACTGGCGCTCAGTGCGTTGGGGTGCGCCTGGCGGCGTTGAGCCGGCGAGATGCGCGGATTGTTCAAGCGCCGGTGATGCGGCAACGGGAACACTGGTGACTCCCATTGCACCGGAGTTGCCCCATGCGACACCTCTACGCCCCCGCGTTCTTCTTCGGCTTCATCGGCCTGGCCCTGTACCTGGTCGGTGAAGGCGTTTCGCTGCTCTGTCTGCCGGCGCTGTTGCCGCTGGCGATTCTGCTGGCCTTTGTTGCCGAGCGATTCTGGCCGCATCGAGCGGGCTGGAACGAGAGTCACGGCGATGGCGCCCGCGACCTGATCCATGCGCTGGTCAACGAGACGCTGAACGCGCTGGGCATTGCCGCGATTCCTCTGCTGGCCCTGTGGCTACCGCATTTCGGGTGGTGGCCAAGCGATTGGCCGCTGGTGCTGCAATTGCTGGCGGCGCTGCTGATCGCTGACTTCGGCATCACCCTGGTGCACTACGCCAGCCACCGTTCCGCGCTGCTCTGGCGTCTGCACGCGGTGCACCACAGCGTGACGCGCATGTACGGCTTCAACGGCCTGATGAAGCACCCGCTGCACCAGATGCTCGAAGCCCTGGGCGGCACGCTGCCACTGCTGTTGCTCGGTGTTCCCGTGGAGGTTGCGGCGTTGCTGGCCTTCGCCATCGCCATCCAGTTGCTGCTGCAGCACAGCAACGTCGACATGCGTATCGGTGTGCTGCGCCATGTGTTCGCCTGGGCGCCGTTGCACCGCCTGCATCACCTGAAGTACGGCACTGCGGGCGACGTCAACTTCGCGCTGTTCTTCAGCTTCTGGGATCGCCTGCTGGGTACCGCGCTGTACCTGCCCGGCTATGAGTTGGCAGAGGACGACCTGGGCGTCGGCGACCGGCCGGACTACCCGCTGGCGTACTTCGCGCAGCTCGCCGAACCGTTCCGCCGCGCCGATGCAGCGCACCCGCCGGCACCATTGCCGGCAGAGCTGCGCCGTGCGCTAGTCGAGTAGCCGCAGCTTCAGTTGGCGCAGCGTCAGGTCGGCGCGAATGCCGAACTGGCTGCGCACGCTGCGGGAGAAGTGCGCGGAGTCGGCGAAGCCTGCCGCAATGGCGGCGCTGGTCAGGCTGTCGCCGGCCATGGCCAGACGCAGCGCCTGGCGCAGCCGCTGCCAGAGCACCAGGCGACGTACCGATAGCCCCAGTGTGCCGCTGAACAGCCGCTCCAGTTGGCTCAACGATAGCGCGGCTTCTTCGGCCAGCTCCTGGGCGGGCAGGGCACCATCGTCCAGGGCGCGGATGCGTTGCAGGGCCTTGCCCAGGCGCGGGTCGAGTGCACGGCGAGGCAGGGCTTGCAGTTGCGCGGCGAGCGCTGGCAGGTCCGGCCCGGTGGCTCGGCAGACGCGCTCCAGGTCGGCCAGTTCGAAAGCCAGCGGTTCGGCGAAGAGGGTGATGACGGGCTGCTCGCTGGCCTGGATGGCATGGCGCCGGTTCGACGGAATCACCAGCAGCGACCCTCGCTGCGGTTGCTCGTCCACCAGCGCCTGCACCTCGTCTGTGCGAGCCATCAGCAGCTGATGCGCATAGTGCGCGTGTGGGCGGGCGTGGCCGGTGGTGCCGGCGACCAGGCAGAAGTCCGCGCCCAGCCACAGCTCGCCTTGCCAGGCCCGTTCAGTCGGCTGCATGGTGTGCCAGCCATTCTTCGCGGGTCAGCTCCCAGGTTTCCCGCGGCAGCACGCCGCTGACGAAATGGCCTTCGCTGCTGTCGATGCAGCGCATGCCTTCGCGTTCGGAAATGCGCCGCGAGCCCTGGTTGACGATGGCCTTGGGCACCTGCATGAGCGGCCGCTCCAGGGTTAGGAACCAGTAGCGGGTGACCGCTTCGCAGGCCTCGGTCATGTAACCCCGGCCTTGCCACCTCGGCGCGAGCCAGAACCCCCGGTGATTGCCGGGTTGGTCGAAGAGGGAAATGCTGCCGATGGCGTCGCCGGGTGCGCTGGCCAGGCGGATCATCCAGTGCCACTCCTCGCCGCGCGCCATTGCCGGCAGCGCCAGGTCGCGCACGTAGGTCAAGGCACCGTCATCGGGATAGGGCCAGGGCACGCGGCTATCCAGATAACGCACCACCTCCCTGTGCGGGAAAAGGTGCTGGATGGCGTCGGCATCCGCCAGTTGCAGGGGCGTGAGCAGCAGGCGCTCGGTACGCAGGGTGGGCAGGCTATCCATGTCGAGGTCCTGTGTGCGGGCGAGCAGTCTGCGGCTTTTCGCTCGCCCTTGGCCAGCCGGATGACGCGCCCGGTCCGAATGGTCGGGCGACCCCGCACGGATTTCCTACACTCCCATTCCGGCCGGCGCCTTTGTCCCGGCCCGCTGAAGAGAGGTTGTCATGGCCCGCATTGTCAGAATCCACCAATACGGTGACGCCAGCGTCCTGAAACTGGAGGCGGTGGACGTGCCCGCGCCAGCGGCGGACGAGGTACAGATCGCGGTCAGGGCCTTCGGCCTGAACCGCGCCGAAGTGATGTTCCGCAACCACGCTTACCTGCAGGAAGCCGAGTTCCCCAGCCGCCTGGGCTACGAGGCCGCTGGTGTGGTGAGCGCCGTGGGGAGTGCCGTGAAGAATATCGAGGTGGGCGATGCGGTGAGCCTGATCCCGCCGCTGGATATCGCCCGCTGGGGCACCTACGGCGAAGTGGCCAACGTGCCGGCGTACCTGGTGGTGAAGCATCCGCAGAACCTCAGCTTCGAACAGGCCGCCGCGTCCTGGATGCAGTACGTCACTGCCTGGGGTGCGCTGGTGGAGCAGGCGAAGCTGTCGAAGGGCGAGTTCGTGCTGGTCACCGCCGCGTCCAGCAGTGTCGGCCTCGCCGCTTTCCAGATCGCCCGCATGGTGGGCGCCACCTCCATTGCCGTCACCCGCACCCAGGCGAAAAAACAGGCGCTGCTGGAGGCGGGTGCCGATCACGTGATCGTCAGCGACGATGAAAGTATCGTCGAGAAGGTCATGGCGCTGACCGACGGGCAGGGCGCCCGCGTGGTGTTCGACCCTATCGGTGGTCCCGGTTTCGAGGTGCTCACCCAGGCCATGGCCCGCGGCGGCATCCTCCTCGAATACGGTGCGCTGAGCCCTGAACCGACGCCGTTCCCCCTGTTCACCGTGCTGGGCAGGAGCCTGACGCTGAAGGGTTACCTGTACGCCGAGATCGTCGCCGACCCGGCGGCGCTGCAGCGCGCCAAGGCATTCATCGTCAAGGGGCTGGAGTCCGGTGCGCTGCGCCCGGTGATCGCGCGGACCTTCCCGCTGGAGCAGATCCAGGACGCCCATCGCTTCCTGGAAGCCAACCAGCAGGTGGGCAAGATAGTCGTCACGGTGTGACGCGGGATGCAAGGTCGCGGGCGCCCGGTATTTTGCTGGCGGTGATCCACGAGGCCCGAACAGTGTCGCCGCCGCATCCCCCCGCTGGTTTGGCGTCCCGGCGCCTGCGCATCGAACACCAGCGCCTTGTCTCGGTCGGCTGGCCCCGTTCAGGCTGCGCTGTGCTGGGCGAAGGCGAGGTGGTAGCCGTTGCAGTCGCGCACGCCGAACTCCCGCGAGCCGTAGGGCATGTCCTGCAGGGGCCAGGCGATCTGCGCCTGCTCCTTTACCGCGTCGTAGTAGCGCTGGATGTCGGCCAGTTGCAGGTAGAGGGTGCCGGAACAACCTGCCTCGCTGCCCCACAGGTCCTGCGCGGTGAACAGCAGGCGGCAGTCTTCCAGCTGCACGGTGAGCGTCCCCTCGGCGGAGTCGGTCACGGCAAAGCCGAGCACGTCGCGGTAATGCTCACGGGTGAGGTCCAGGTCGTGGCAGCGCAGCAGCAGGGTCAGCGGCATGGGAAATCCGGAGGTGGGAGCGAAATCCGGATGATGGCACGGCCCGGGCCGGTCGTCAGCGTGGAATGACCTGCCGGCGGAGAACCAGGGCCGCGGCGAAGTGCAGGTCTGCCCGTGGAGGGCGAGAGGGCTTACTTGCGCAGGACGTAGATGCGTACCCCATCCACGCCGGGGATCACGTTGCAATGGTGGATCTGGGAGAAACCCAGGCGCTGGAATTCACGTTCCAGGGCGCGCGCATTGGCGAAGTCGGGGCCGATGGGGTGCGGGTCCGAGCCGCAGGGGCAGGGCTGTGTGTCGTCGAGCGAATTCGAATGGCCGATGCGGGCGAACAGGATCACGCTGTCGCGCGTCACCGGAATCCATTGGTTCAGCAAGCGGACGTTGCGGCTGTTGCAGGCGGTCCGGGGGATTTCCGGCAGCAGCAGGCAATCGACCGAGCCCTTGCGCAGTTCTGCGCCCTCCAGCGGCGCCGGCAGGTCGCGGATCCGCCGTTTCATCGCTTCGGGCAGCTTGCGGTGGGCGTCGGCCAGCGAGTCGCCCGACGGGCAGGTCGCGACGATGATGCGGTTGCTGTGTTCCAGCAGCACGGGCCAGGAGGCGCCGGGCGACTGCGAGACTTCCAGCATCAGGATGGGCTCCTCGGCCATGCGCAGGGCCAGGCGCAGCAGACGCTTCTCCCGCCACTGGCGAATCCGCTGGCAAAGTCCGCCGCCGGACGAACCGCGGGCAGGGGCATCGGTCTGATGTCGGGAGGAGGGGGTGAACAGGCGCTGGGGATCGTTCATGGATAGGGACTCGTCAGTTACTGTCCATTGTCGAATCGAGCGATCAAGGTCTCGTCAAGGACATGTGAAAAAGACGTGGAGGAGGATTTTTCGTGAGCTGTTGCCCGGGCATTCAGGCGAGCGGTTCCGGATCCTGGACAATTTACGAATCCCGCAGCTTATTTTGACGATTTCTTTTCCTTCCCCCTTGTAGTGTCCCGCCCGGATGCCTGCACCGGCGCCGACTTGCGCCGCGTTGTGCTGCGCAGGAAAGACTTCTACAAGGACACCCCATGCAACTCTTCCGCTCGGCTCCGACGCGCTTCCTGGCGCTGGTCGCCTTGCTCTGGCTGATCGTCTTCTTCCTGACCCGATCGGCCCTCCTGGTCGGCCATCTGCCCGAGGTGGGCGCGGCCCATGTGGCGGTCTTCGCCATTGGCCTGCTCTACGACCTCAGCTTCCTGGTCTACGCCCTGTTGCCGATGGGTGTGGTCCTCCTGCTGATGCCCGCGCGGGTCTGGCGCAGCGCCAGTTGGCGCTGGCTGCTGGCGGCGATGCTGTTCACCAGCGTCTACGTGATGCTCTTCACGGCGGTGGCCGAGTGGCTGTTCTGGGACGAGTTCGGGGTGCGCTTCAACTTCATCGCAGTCGACTACCTGGTGTATTCCGACGAGGTGCTGAACAACATCCTCGAGTCCTATCCCATCGGCCTGTGGCTGAGCATGCTGGCGCTGCTTTCGCTGAGCGTGACCCTCGCGCTGTTCAAGGTCCTGGGTCGCCTGCGTGACGCCGAGGTGCCGCCGCTGTCGCGCCGCCTGCTGGGTTGCGCCGGCCTGGTGGTGATGGCGCTGGCGGCCGGTGTCCTGGTCGACCAGGATGCCCCGCGCGGCCAGGATGGCAATACCTACGCCCGCGAGCTGGCGAGCAACGGGCCGTACCAGTTCTTCGCTGCGTTCCGAAACAACGAGCTGGACTATCCGCAGTTCTACGCGACCCTGCCGCCCGAGCAGGTCACGCAGCGCATCCGCTCGGAACTGGCCGAGCCCAATGCGCGCTTCACCGGCACCGGGCCGATGGACATCCGCCGGAGCATCGCCAGCGAAGGGGCGCCCAAGCGCTACAACATCGTCCTGGTGACCATCGAGAGCCTGAGCGCCAAGTACCTGGGCAGCAACGGCGACGAGCGCGACCTCACGCCCAACCTGGATGAGCTGCGTCGCAACAGCCTCTACTTCAACAACTTCTACGCCACCGGCACCCGTACCGACCGTGGCCTGGAAGCCATCACCCTGTCGATCCCGCCCACCCCGGGTCGCTCCATCGTCAAGCGTGTCGGCCGCGAGAGCGGTTTCGCCAGCCTCGGTCAGCAGTTGAAGAACGTCGGCTATGACGCCGTGTTCCTGTATGGCGGTCGCGGCTATTTCGACAACATGAACGCCTTCTTCGGCGGTAATGGTTATCGCATCGTCGACCAGTCCAGCGTCCAGGAGTCGGACATCCACTTCAAGAACGCCTGGGGCATGAGCGACGAAGATCTCTACGCCCAGGCGATCAAGGTCGCGGACGAAGACCACGCGCGCCAGCAGCCCTTCCTGCTGCAACTGATGACCACCTCGAACCACCGCCCCTACACTTACCCGGCCGATCGCATCGACATCCCCTCGGGCGAGGGGCGTGACGGCGCGGTGAAGTACACCGACTACGCCATCGGCCAGTTCCTCAAGGCGGTGAAGAGCAAACCGTGGTTCGACAACACCCTGTTCGTGTTCGTCGCCGACCACACCGCGGGCAGCGCCGGCAAGGAAGACCTGCCCGTGGCGAACTACCAGATCCCGCTGTTCATTTACGCGCCCAAGTTGCTGCCGGCCGGGGAACGCCCGGAGCTGGCCAGCCAGCTGGACCTCGCACCGAGCCTGCTGTCGATCCTCAACCTGAGCTACACCTCGACCTTCTACGGCCGCAACCTGATGGTGCCGAACGCCTTGCCACCGCGCGTGGTGATTGGCAACTACCAGCACCTGGGCCTGTTCGACGGCCAGGACCTGGCGATCCTCAGCCCGCGCGGCGAACTGCGCCGGCACAACCAGGCCCTGGGGGCGAGCACGGAAGTGACGGCGCAGGCGGACGACCCGCTGGTGGCGCGTGCTATCAGCTATTACCAGTCGGCCAGCTACGGTTTCACCCATCACCTGCTGGACTGGAAGCCAACCGCAGGGCAGTGAGACCAGGGCCGTCGTCACGGCCCTGAACCTGCTGCAGGTTGCTGTCAGGTTCCATGGCGCTCTGCCCTCCAGGGCGCCAGTACTTCCTGCCTTTTTCCTCCCCTGCGGCCACCCTCGGCCGCGCTTTGCTCTCCCTTGAAACTGAAGATCTGCGAGATTCTTTTGTACGTCTGTACAGAAAATTCTTGCATGGCGGATTTCTTGTTGCTAATAATCTGTACGACTGTCCAAAAGTGATTCGATAGAAGTCTCCGGGGCAGTCGCGTTGAGTGGATAAAAACAAACAGAAGACCCCAGGCCCAACTTCGCTTCAGGCCTGTACGGTCGTACAAAACTCAAGTGTCTTGCGAGGTGTGGGATGAAGGAAAAGCAACCTGGGGAGCCATCCTCCGGCGTAACCCGTCGTGACCTGGTGAAAGGGACGATGGGGCTTTTGTGGGCCGGCGTGTTGCTGGGCGGCTTGCCGCTGCCGGCATTCGCCGAGCCGAAGAAGGGCGGGCGACTGGTATTCGGCCTGGCCGGCGCGTCGACCACCGACAGCCTGGATCCGGGCCTGGCCGAAGACGACTTCATGATGCTGCTGAGCCAGGCGCTGCGCGGCAACCTGGTGGAGATCGACAGCAGCGGCAACGCCATTCCCGAACTGGCCGAGTCCTGGGAGTCCTCGCCGGACGCCAGGGTCTGGACCTTCAAGCTGCGCAGTGGCGTGCAGTTCCACAACGGCAAGCCCTTCGTCGCCGATGACGTGGTGGCCACGCTCGACTACCACCGCAAGGACGGCTCCAAGTCCCTGTCCAAATCGATCGTCTCGCAGATCGACGAAGTGAAGGCGGTCGATGACTCGACGGTGCGCGTCAGCCTCAAGGGCGGCAACGCCGACTTTCCCGTGCTGATGAGCGACTACCACCTGAGCATCCTGCCGCGTGGCGCTGACGGCCAGGTGGACTGGCGCTCCGGCGTGGGCACCGGCGGCTACATGCTCAAGGAGTACAACCCCGGTGTCCGTGCCTTCGTAGTGCGCAATCCCAACTACTGGAAGCCGGGCCGGGCGCACGTCGAGGAGGCAGAGCTGATCGCCATCGCCGACTCCGTGGCGCGCCAGAACGCGCTGCTCACCGGCAAGGTCAACGTCATCAACCGCGTGGAGATCAAGACCTTGTCGCTGCTGCAGCGCAGCAACAAGGTACGCATCGCCGAGGTCACCGGCCTGAACCACGCGACCATGCCGATGATCGCCAAGGTCAGCCCGTTCCAGGACAACAACGTGCGCCTGGCGCTCAAGCACGCAGTGGACCGCGAACAGTGGGTGAAGTCGATCCTGCGCGGCCACGGCAGCGTTGGCAACGACCACCCCATCGGCCGCCAGCAGAAGTACTTCAACAGCGAGCTCGCCCAGCGCCAGTACGACCCCGACAAGGCGCGCTTCTACCTCAAGCAGGCCGGGCTGGACAGCCTGGATATCAGCATCAGTGCCGCCGACGCGGCCTTCGCCGGGGCGGTGGATGCCGGCGTGCTGTTCGAGGAAAGCGCGCGCAAGGCCGGCATCAACCTCAAGGTGGTGCGCGAATCCAACGACGGTTACTGGATCAACGTCTGGTCGAAGAAGCCGATGTGCATGTGCTACTGGACCGGCCGCGCCACGCCGGACTGGATCTTCAGCCAGATCTACGCCAGCGGCGCTTCCTGGGGCGACACCCAGTGGAACAACGAGCGCTTCGACAAACTGATGCTGCAGGCCCGCTCCGAGCTCGACGAGGCCCGGCGCAAGGCCATCTACTGGGACATGCAGGCGATGCTGCACGACGAGGGCGCCACCGTGGTACCGATGTTCATGAACCACATCATGGGCATGGGCAACGATGTGGTGACGTCGCCGACCGTGGCCGGCGACATGGCCCTGGACGGCATGCGCGCCATCGAGCGCTGGTCGCTGGCGTGAAGCGGGAGAACGGGATGAGCAACCTCGACTGGCATTCGGTCAGCGCGGACGACACGCGCAGCCTGCGCAACGTCTTCGGCACCTTCATGACCGGCGTCACCATCGTCACCACCCGCGAGGCCGACGGAACGCCCCGCGGCTTCACGGCGAACTCCTTCACGTCGGTCTCGCTGAGCCCGGCACTGGTGCTGGTGTGCATTGCGAAAAGCGCCGGCAGCCTGGTGGTCTTCAGTGCGGCCGAACGCTTCGCCGTCAACATCCTCGGCGACTGGCAGCGCGACCTGTCGAACCGCTTCGCCGGGCGCTCGGCCGACAAGTTCGCCGGGGTCGAGCTGTTGTCCTGCGAGGCCGACGTGCCGTGCCTGGCCGACAGCCTGAGCGTGCTCAGCTGCCGGCGCCACAGCCTGGTGGAAGCGGGTGACCACGTGATCCTGATCGGCGAGGTGCAGCGCTACCGCAGCAGCGTCGGCAGCCCGCTGGGCTACTTCCGCGGCAGCTACATCGACTTCGCCGAAGGCGCCAAGGCCATCCAGGTGGAGCGCGGCAGTGCGCTCAAGGTCGGGTGCCTGATCGCCCGCGACAACGGTGTGCTGCTGGTGCGCGAGCCGGGCCAGGAGCACTGGAGCATCCCGGAGGTGTTCTGGCGGGCCGGGGTGAGCCAGAAGGCGGTCATCGATGAGGTCTTCCGCCGGGTCGGCCTGGTGGGCGAGGTGTCGTTCATCTACTCGATGTTCGAGGAGGCGGGCGACGACTTCACCCGCCTGATTTTTCGCGCGGACGCCAGCGCCGAACTGGCGCTGGCCAGCGACGCCGGGCGGGAAGTGCGTGTCTTCCGTGCCGAGGACGAGCCCTGGCTGCTGGTCCGCGGCGACTACTGCATCAGCATGCTCCACCGCTTCTTCAGCGAGCGGCAGGCCGACAGCTTCGGCATCTACTGCGACACTGCCGATGGCGGACGAATTGCCGGCATCGCGGGCAAGCCCGTGCATTGGCTGGACTGGAAACACTAAGACCACCGAGTGGACAACAACATGGAATTCAACCATTTCCTCAGCTCCTACCTGCCCGATCCGGATGCCTCCGGCAAACAGCTCTATGAGCACATGGTCGAGCAGGCCGTGGTGGCGGAAGAGGTCGGCTATGCCGGCATCTCCATCCCCGAGCACCACCTGATCAACATCCTGCTGGTGCCCTCGCCGCTGCAGATGGCGGTGAAGATCGCCGCGGTCACCCGGCACATCGAACTGGCTACCTCCATCGCCGTGCTGCCGATCCGCGACATGCGGGTATTCGCCGGCGAAGTGGTGCAGGCCGATGCCCTGTGCGACGGCCGGCTGGTGCTGGGCGTGGGGCGCGGCGCCTTCAAGTACGAGATCGAGATGCTCGGCGTGCCGATGAGCGAGACCCGCGAGCGCTTCGACGAATCCCTGGCCGTGCTGCAGGCCCTGCTGACGCGCAAGGAAGTGAGCTGGGACGGCAAGTACTACCAGTTCGGCCCGCTGACCGTGATGCCGCGCCCCGAGCGGGAAATTCCGCTGGTGGTGGCGAGCATGGCGCCCGAGGGCATCCAGGCCTGCGCGCGCCAGGGCTTCTCGGTGCAGACCACGCCGCTGAGCGGCGACCACCAGATGCTGCTGGACCAGGTCAACGCCTTCCGCCGTGGCAACGCCGAGGCGAAAGCGAAATCCGCCAGGCGCGCCCGGCTGTCGCTGCAGCGCGCGACCTATCTCGCCCGCGATGAAGCCGACGCCCGCGAGAAGCTGCAACTGGCCTACGAGTACTACCGGCGTTTCGACAACGTGTTCACCGGGCCGGGCATCGTCCATGGCGGTGGCATCGAAGCGCTGCCACGCCAGCAGTCCATCGAGGAGCTGGGCAGGAACCTGCTCATCTGCACCCGCGAGCAGATGATCGATCAGCTTTCCGCCTATGCCGAGGCCGGTATCGACGAAGTGATCATGACCGCCAACTTCGGCCAGTCCCAGGAAGACAGCCTGGACATGATGCGGCGCTTCGGCGAGCAGGTCATTCCGCACTTCAGTTCCCGCTCGAACCAACCCAACCTGAACAAGAGGACCGGCTGATGCCCCTGCTTACCGTAGAACTCTTCCCCGGACGCACCCCTGAAAAGAAGCGCGAGCTGATCCAGGCGCTGACCGACACCTACCTCCAGGTCTGCGGCGGCAAGGCCCAGGCGGTCACCATCCTGCTCAAGGAGGTGGACCCGGCCGACTGGGGCGTAGGCGGCCGCAGCTACGCAGAGATCATCGCAGAAGCAAAGGCCCAGGGCTGAGGAGGCGCGTGATGAGCAAGGCAATCGATTGCGCCTATGTGGTGGACGGGCAGGGCCCCGCCCTGGTGATGGTGCACGGCATCGGCGCGCGCAAGACCGGCTGGGACAAGGTTACCGAGGCGCTGAAGGACAGCTTCACCTGCATCCGCTACGACCTGCGCGGCCACGGCGAATCGCCGCTGCCGACCGAGGGCTTCGGCCTGGAAGAGCTGGTGGAGGACCTGGAGGCGCTGCGTGCGCGGCTGGGCATCGAGCAGATGCACATCATCGGCCACTCCCTCGGCGGGATGATCGGCCCCGCCTATGCGCACAAGTATCCGCAGCACGTGCTGAGCGTCGGGCTGCTGTCCACCGCGGCATTCCGCTCGCCGCAGGACAGCGAGAACGTGCGCAAGGTGGTCCGCGCCATGGAAGAAAAGGGCATCGGCCCGGTGCTGGATACCCTGACCCAGCGCTGGTTCACCGAGAACTTCTGCGCGGCGCATCCGGAGGTCATCGAATGGCGCAAGCAGCAGGTGATGGACACGCCGGCCGAGGTGTTCCTCAACGTCTTCCACATCTACGCGGAGACCGAGATGGCGCCCTGGCTGCATGAAGTGAAGCAACCGTGCCTGGTGCTCACCGGCGAGTTCGACGGCGGCTGCAATCCGGGCCTGAACCGGCAGATCGCCGAGGCGTTGCCGCACTCGCAGCTGGTGGTACTGCCGGACCTCAAGCACGCCATCCTGATCGAAGCGAGCGACCAGGTGGTGCCCCACCTGAAAGCCTTCCTGGACAAGGCCTCGCACTAACGCCTGCCGATACGCCGGAGGAGGGTGGGCACTGCCCAACCCTCCCCGTAACCGCCAGAAACCAGAAGAACAACAACTGCCCAACCGATCAGCAGGTCGATACCATGGCTCTGATTTATCCCATTCTCTTGCGGCGCATTCTTCTCGGAGCCCTGACCCTGTTGGGCGTCTCCGCACTCATCTTCGCGGCGGTGCAGCTGCTGCCCGGCGACATGGCGCAGAAGCTGCTCGGCCAGTCCGCCACGCCCGAGGCGCTGCATGCCCTGCGCCACGAGCTGGGGCTGGACCAGCCCGCGCTGAGCCGCTACCTGCACTGGCTGCTGGGCAGCCTGCAGGGCGACTTCGGCACCTCGCTGTCCAACGGCCGGGCGGTGTCCGAACTGATCGGCCAGCGCCTGCTGAACACGCTGTTCCTGGCCGGCTACACGGCACTGATCGCGGTGCCGCTGGCGCTGCTGCTGGGGCTGTTCGCGGCGCTCTACAAGGACTCGTTCTATGACCGGGTGGTGAACATCGTCTCCCTGGCGGCGGTGTCGCTGCCGGAGTTCTTCATCGGCTACATCCTGATCCTCTGGCTGGCGGTGAAGCACCCGCTGTTTCCTTCCATCGCCGACGTACCGGCCTCGGCAAGCCTGCTCGAGCACCTGCAGGCGGCCTTCCTGCCGGCGCTCACGCTGACCCTGGTGATCACCGCCCACATGATGCGCATGACGCGCATCGCGGTGCTCGACCTGCTGCAGCTGCCCTACATCGAGATGGCCCGGCTCAAGGGCCTGTCGCGGCTGAAGATCGTCCTGCGCCACGCGTTGCCCAACGCCTGGGCGCCCATCGTCAATGTCATTGCGGTGAACCTCGCGTACCTGATCACCGGCGTGGTGGTGGTCGAGGTGGTGTTCGTCTACCCCGGCCTCGGGCAACTGATGGTGGACTCGGTGATCAAGCGCGACGTCATGGTGGTCCAGGCCTGTTGCTGCATCTTCGCGGTGGTCTACATCGGCATCAATCTGCTCGCCGACGTGCTGTCCATCGTTACCAATCCGCGCCTGCTGCATCGCCAGTGAGAACGAGCCGATGAATGCCTTGATCGCAACCTTCAAGCAGATGACCTGGACCGCCCGCATCGGCCTGCTGATCATCCTTTTCTACACCTTCCTCGCGCTGTTCGGCCCGCTGGTGGCACCCTTCGGCGAGACCGAGATCGTCGGCGGCGAATACGACCCCTGGAGCGCGCAGCACTGGCTGGGCACCGATGCCCTGGGGCGCGACATGCTCTCGCGGGTGATCTTCGCCGCGCGCAACACCATCGGCATCGCGCTGCTGTCCACCGCTCTGGCCTTCTTCATCGGCGGTTCGCTGGGGCTGATCGCCGCTGCCATGGGCGGCTGGGTGGACAGCGCACTGTCACGCCTGGTGGACGTGCTGATGGCGGTGCCGCAGCTGATCTGCGCGCTGCTCCTGCTGACCATCTTCGGTACCAGCATCGCCAACCTGGTGTTCGTCATCGCTCTGGTGGACGCCACGCGTATCTTCCGCCTGGCGCGCTCGGTGTCGCTCAACGTGGTGGTGACCGACTACATGGAGGTGGCCCGGCTGCGCGGCGAAGGGCTGTTCTGGCTGGTGGCGGTGGAACTGCTGCCCAATGTGCGGGCACCGCTGGTGGCGGAATTCGGCCTGCGCTTCTGCTTCGTGTTCCTGACCATTTCCTCGCTGTCGTTCCTTGGCCTGGGGTTGCAACCGCCGCTGGCGGACTGGGGCAGCATGGTCCGCGAGAATGCCTCGCTGATTTCCTTTGGCGACCTGACGCCATTGATCCCTGCCGCCGCCATCGGCGTGCTGGCGATCGCCGTCAACTTCGTTGCCGACTGGTTCCTCGCCCAGCGGCGATGACCGTCCTGCCCACCTATTGTCCGAGGACACGCAGCATGAGCGAACCCCTACTGAAGATTACCGGCCTGTGCATCGAGGCCGGCGGCGCGGACGGCTGGAGCGATATCGTCCACGGCATCGACCTGCAATTGCAGCGCGGCAGGATACTCGGCCTGGTCGGCGAGTCCGGCGCCGGCAAGTCCACCATCGGCCTCGCCGCCATGGGCTACACCCGCGACGGCTGCCGCATCAGCGGCGGCGAGATTCTCTTCGACGGCATCGACCTGCGCCAGGTGCCCGAAGCGCAGCATCGCGAACTGCTCGGCGCGCGCATCGCCTATGTGGCGCAGTCCGCGGCGGCGAGCTTCAACCCGGCGCACCGGTTGATCGACCAGCACTGCGAGAGCGCCCTGGAGCACGGCCTGGCGCCCCGCGAACAGGCGCGCCGGGATGCGGTGGCGCTGTACCGGAAGATTTCCCTGCCCGAGCCCGAGACCATCGGCGAGCGCTATCCGCACCAGGTGTCAGGCGGCCAGTTGCAGCGGATCATGACGGCCATGGCGATGTCCTGCCGGCCGGACCTGATCATCTTCGACGAACCGACCACGGCACTTGACGTCACCACGCAGATCGACGTCCTGCTGACCATCCGCGAGCTGGTCCGCGAGTTCCAGGTGGCGGCCATCTACATCTCCCACGACCTCGCCGTGGTGGCGCAGATGGCCGACGAGGTGATGGTGCTCAAGGATGGCCAGATGGTCGAACGCGGCGACAAGCGCCGGGTGATCGCCGAGCCGCAGGCGGACTACACCCGCTCGCTGTGGGCGGTACGCAACCTCGCGTGTGAGGCGCGTCCGCCGGTGGCCGCCGACCAGCAACCGCTGCTGGAGCTGCGCGGCATCCGCGCCGGCTACGGCAACAAGCAGGTGCTCGACGACGTGTCGCTGAAGGTCTTTCCGGGGCGCACGCTGGCCATCGTCGGCGAGTCCGGCTCGGGCAAGTCGACGCTGGGGCGTTGCATCACCGGGGCCTTGCCCAGCCGCGAGGGCAGCATCCTGTTCCAGGGCAGGCCGCTTGCGGGGCATTACGCCAAGCGCAGCCGGGACGAGCTGCGTTCGATCCAGATGATCTACCAGATGGCCGACACCGCGCTGAACCCGCGCCACCGCATCGGTGACATCGTCGGGCGACCACTGCAGTTCTATGGCGGCCTCGATGCTGCCCGGCGCGAAGAACGAACCCGTGAATTGCTCGATGCCGTGGGCCTGGAACCCGGCCGCTTCATGGCCCGGCGACCGGGCGAACTGTCCGGCGGGCAGAAACAGCGGGTGGGCATTGCCCGCGCCCTGGCGGCGGACCCGGCGGTGATCGTCTGCGACGAGATCACCAGCGCCCTCGACCAGCTTGTCGCGGAGGGCATCCTGCGGCTGATCGACGACCTCAAGCAGCGCCTGGGCATCACTTACCTGTTCATCACCCACGACCTGTCGGTGGTGAAGTCCATCGCCGACGACGTGCTGGTGCTCAAGGCTGGCCGCGTCGTCGATTTCGGCGACAAGCAGCGGGTGTTCACGCCGCCGTGCGACAGCTACGTCACGCGCCTGCTCGACAGCATGCCGCAGATGGACCCGGACTGGCTCGACGGCCTGTCGCAACGGGGCGTGGCCTGAACTCATTTCCGCTCAAGGAGCAAACCATGACCGCAACAACTCTGCAGGACTGGAGCGAGCGCGCGGCAACGCTCGCCATCGAAGGTCGCTGCTTCATCGACGGTGATTACTGCAGCGCGCAGGACCTGCGCACCTTCGACAAGGCCAGCCCACTCGACGGGCGCCGCCTGGCGGCCATCGCACGAGGTGGCGCAGCTGACATTGAGCGTGCCGTGGCCAGCGCGCGCCGGGTATTCGAGGCCGGGCACTGGTCGCGCATGGCACCGGTGCAGCGCAAGCGCATCCTGATCCGTTTCGCCGATCTGCTGGAAAGCCACGCCGAGGAGCTGGCGCTGCTGGAAACCCTCGACATGGGCAAGCCCATCGCCCACTCCCTGGCCACCGACGTGCCCGGCGCGGCCAATGCCATTCGCTGGTCCGCCGAGGCCATCGACAAGGTCTACGGCGAGATCGCCGCCACCGCCGAGGACCAGCTGGGCCTGGTCACCCGCGAAGCCGTGGGCGTGGTTGGCGTGATAGTGCCGTGGAACTTCCCGCTGCTGATGGCCAGCTGGAAGCTCGGCCCGGCGCTGGCGTGTGGCAACTCCGTGGTGCTCAAGCCGTCCGAGCGCTCGCCACTGACGGCCATCCGTATCGCTCGGCTGGCCTGCGAGGCGGGCATCCCCGTGGGTGTGTTGAACGTGGTGCCGGGCTATGGCGCCGAGGCCGGTGACGCCCTGTCGCGGCACATGGACGTCGACGCCATCGCCTTCACCGGCTCGACCGGCGTGGCCAAGCGCCTGATGGTCGCCGCCGGGCAGTCCAACCTCAAGCGCGTGTGGACCGAGGCCGGTGGCAAGAGCCCGAACATCGTCTTCGCCGATGCGCCCGAGCTGCGCGCGGCGGCTATCAGTGCCGCCGCCGCCATCGCCTACAACCAGGGCCAGGTCTGCACTGCCGGTTCGCGCCTGCTGGTGCAGGAGTCGGTGCGCGAAGAATTCCTCGAGCATCTGCGTGAAGCACTGGCCGCGTGGACGCCGAACGACGCCCTTGATCCGACCAGTTGCTATGGCGCACTGGTTGACGCCCAGCATCTGCAGTTGGTGCAGGGCTACATCGCCAGCGGCCTGGAGGAGGGCGCCCGGCTGGTGGCCGGCAGCGGCGAAAGCGAGCGTTGCTACCTGGCGCCGGTGGTCTTCGATGGCGTGCGCAACGACATGCGTATCGCCCGCGAGGAAATCTTCGGCGCCGTGCTCTCGGTCATCAGCTTCAAGGATGCCGAGGAGGCGGTGGCCATCGCCAACGACACGCCCTACGGCCTGGCGGCGGCCTTGTGGACGTCCAACCTGTCCCGCGCGCACCAGGTTTCGCGTGCGCTGCGGGCCGGCTCGGTGTGGGTCAACCAATACTCGGGCGGCGACATGACCGCGCCCTTCGGCGGCTTCAAGCAGTCCGGCAACGGGCGTGACCGTTCGCTGCATGCCTTCGACAAGTACACCGAACTCAAGGCGACCTGGATCAGGCTATGAATGAACTAACTTTTGACCATGACGGACACGGGGCGGAATAATCCGCCCCAACTGCCAACCTTGGAATCGGCACGCCATGTCACAACAGAAGGTGGCGCAGCAGAAAGCGGCGCAACAGAAAACGAAAAAGGTCTACGACCCTGAATTGCGCCGCGAGGAGATCATCAAGGCTGCCTTCCTCTGTCTGAGCGAGGAGGGCTACGCCAAGCTGTCCGCGCGCAAGGTGGCGGCGCGCGCCGAGATGGCGCTGGGGCACATCAGCTACCACTTCAAGGACATGAACGAGCTGCTGGTGGAGGCTTACAAATACGCCTCGCACCAGCTCTACGAAGCGACCCGCGCGGGGCTGGTGGCCGAGCCGCGCACGTCCATGGCGCAGCTGGAAGTGTTCCTGCGCAGTGGCTTCACCAGCACCTTTCTCGACCGCAGCTACCTGTCGGTGCGCATCGACCTGTGGTCCGCCTCGCTGTTCCAGGAAGACATCGCCGACACCGAGCGCAAGCTCTACGCCATCTACCGCGAACGCCTGGTGGAAATCCTGCGCAGGATCGCCGAGGAGCGCGAGGTGGGCGCCGAGCGTATCGAGAACTCGGCCGACGCCATCATGGCCATGCTCGATGGCTTGTGGCTGGACTGGCAGCGTCGGCGCAACATGAAGGCCATCGAGCATGGCATCAGTGCCTGTCTCGATCTGGTGGCGTTCTACATGCCCGAATCCGGGCGCTGAGGCACCGCGCGGAATCTCCTGCCCGGGGACGCGGCAGACGACTCGAACCGCCCCTCAGTGAATCGTCGGGAAGCGCGCCTTGACCAGTTCCCGGGCTTGCCAGGTCATCTGGTCCAGCAGGCGATCGCGTTTCTGCTCGGCCTCGCGCATCGCCTTGCTGCCCTTCTGCTTCACCAGATAGGTGTGGATCTGCCGCACTTCCTTGGACTGGTAGATCGGCGCGAGATCCTGCACCGCGACCATGCCGTCGGAACGCTGGTCGCGGGTGTTCAGCAGCACGTGCGGCCCCTGCGCCGCCAGGATGCGGAAGCCCATCGCCTCGAAGACCGGCACCTTGCCCGCCGCACAGGCCAGTTCCGCGTGGGGGCGATGCTCGAGCATCTTCTGCAGCATGGCGCGGGCGATACCGCGCCGGCGGTGGCTGGCCTGGACGGCGAGGTAGGCCAGGGTGCAGGCCTGGGCGTCATCCTGGCTCGGCAGGTAGAGGGCGAAACCCAGCACCTGCGATGGGTCTTCATCATCCAGGGCGAGGATCAGCCGCGTGGGGCCGTCCGGCGAGCCGTTCATGGCCTGCAGGTACAGGTGCACCTCGAAGCCGATCACGTACTGGTACAGCTGGAACAGCGGGTTGCTCGGCGTCAGCGGCACCGGGCTGACGTCGCTGAAATAGTCCACCACCATCTGCAGCACCTGGCTTTTCAGGGATTCGGGGGGCGAGGTGTCGAGGTTTACGAGGGTGAACATTTGAAGCTGGCTCCGGGCGTGCCCGATCCGGGGGAATCGGCGTGGTGCCCATTGTAACCTCCGCGGGCCTCGAACGATTCCTCCGGTGGGCGCTGGGCGGCAGGCGCTGCGCAGCTTTCCCAGCTATCGCGCGAGGGTCTTGTACAGGGTCACTGCGGCGGCGCTCCGGCACCCAGGCGTCGAGCTGGAGCTGGTAGCGCACCTTCCACGCGCGCTACCAGGGCATCGCGCTGGACCTCCCGCCGGTGGAGTTGCGCATGCTCGCCGGACTGTCCGCGCGCCTTGTTTTCTGGCGATTCCGGTCAATGCTCTATCAGCCCGCCAGCGTTCCCGGCAGGCAGGCTGCCGAGCGAGCTTCCCCTGGCTTGATATGCATCAAAGGGATTCCGCTCCGGCCAAGCACACTGGGTCCGGTCGGCCGAGGCGCCGCGGGCATTCGTTTCCTGCGATCCCCGGTCCTGTGCATCCATGGCGCATTCCAAGCGAGGAGAAACAACGATGGCAATGATGAAAGCGGCGATCTTCGTGGAACCGGGGCGAATCGAGCTGGCGGACAAACCCATCCCCGAGGTCGGCCCCAACGACGCGCTGATCCGCATCACCACGACCACCATCTGCGGCACCGACGTGCACATCCTCAAGGGCGAGTACCCGGTGGCCAGGGGGCTGACCGTCGGGCACGAACCGGTTGGCGTCATCGAGAAGCTCGGCAGCGCGGTCAAGGGCTACCGCGAGGGCCAGCGGGTCATTGCCGGTGCGATCTGCCCGAATTTCAATTCCTATGCCGCGCAGGATGGCGTGCCCTCGCAGGATGGCAGCTACCTCGTCGAGAGCGGTCGCTGCGCCTGCCACGGCTACAAGGCCACCGCCGGCTGGCGCTTCGGCAACCTGATCGACGGTACCCAGGCCGAGTACGTCCTGGTGCCCGATGCCGAAGGCAACCTCGCGCCGATCCCGGACAGTCTCACCGACGAACAGGTGCTGATGTGCCCCGACATCATGTCCACTGGCTTCAAGGGCGCCGAGAACGCCAATATCCGTATCGGCGACACCGTGGTCGTCTTCGCCCAGGGGCCGATCGGCCTGTGCGCCACCGCTGGCGCCCGCCTGCTGGGTGCCTCGACCATCATCGCGGTGGATGGCAACGCGCACCGGTTGGACATCTCCCGCAGCATGGGGGCCGACGTCACCCTGGACTTCACCAAGTGCGACGTGGTGGACGAGGTGATGAAGCTCACCGGTGGGCGCGGTGCCGATTCGTCCATCGAATGCCTGGGGCTGCCGAGCACCTTCGAGCAGGCGATGAAGGTACTCAAGCCGGGCGGGACGCTGTCGAGCCTGGGGGTCTACTCCAGCGATGTGCACATCCCGCTCTCGGCGTTTGCCGCCGGCCTGGGTGACCATCGCATCAATACCGCCCTGTGCCCTGGCGGTAAGGAGCGCATGCGCCGCCTGATGAGCATCATCGAGTCGAACCGCGCCGACTTCGGCTCGCTAGTGACGCACCACTATGCGCTCGACGACATCGTCAACGCCTACGACCTGTTCGCCCACCAGCGCGACGGCGTGCTGAAGATCGCCATCAAGCCCTGAGGTGGAGGCAATGGCCTGATGCCGTCCGCAGCAGGTCATTGCCCCGAATGATCCGGCCAATTGCGCAGGGCAGGGCAAATCCAGTATTGTTGAGAACGATTATCATGTTTAACAATACTGGACGTTCATGGACAGCGAGCGGGCATTCGAACGGGATGTTGAGCGGCTTTACCTTGCGCACCACGGGTGGCTGAAGGGCTGGCTGCGCCGCCGCCTGGGCGAGCACGCCGATGCGGAAGACCTGGCCCATGACACCTTTGTGCGGGTGATGCGCTCGCGCAGCGCCATCGCCGACCTTCGCCAGCCGCTGGCCTACCTCGCCACCATTGCCAACAGCCTGCTGATCAACCGCTGGCGCCGTCAGGCGGTCGAGCGGGCCTACCTCGAAGCGCTGGCCGCGCGTCCCGAAGCGGTGGCGCCGTCCGAGGAAGAACGCCTGCTGCTGATCGAGGCTTTGGTGGAGGTCGATGAACTCCTGCATGGCCTGGCGCCCCAGGTGCGGGAAATCTTCCTGCTGTCGCAGCTCGACGGCCTGACTTACCCGCAGATCGCGTTGCGCCTGGAACTGAGCGTCAACCAGGTGCAGAAGGCGATGAGCAAGGCGTTTGCGGCCTGCTACGCGAGCCGGTTCGAGTGAACGCCATGTCCCGCGAGAGCGATTCCCGGCCCATCTCCAGCAGCATCCGCGACCAGGCGATTGCCTGGTTCACCCTGGCCCAGTCGGGCTGCATGAGCGATGCCGAGCAGCGCCAGTTGCTGGTCTGGCGCGAGGCCAGCAGCGAGCACGAGCGCGCCTGGCAGCGCCTGAGCAGCATTCCGCTCGGCCTGCAGCGTCACGCCGGCGCACTGGCCGACCCGATGGCGCGGCAGCTGGCCGGTCGCCGCCACTACAACGAGATGGACCGGCGCAAGGCGCTCAAGGTGCTGGTCGGTTTCGGCCTGCTCGGCGGGCTTGCCTGGCAGGGCCGCGACACGCAGTGGGTGCAGGGCGCCATGGCGGACTACCGCACCGGCGTCGGCGAGCGAACGCCGCGCACGCTGCCCGATGGCACGCGCCTGTGGCTCAACACCGCAACCGCGGTCGACCTGCGTTACACCGACAGCGCTCGCGAACTGCGCCTGCGCTACGGCGAAATCGAGATTCTCACCGCCCGCGATGGCGCGGGGCGGCCGTTCCGGGTTGTCAGCGGCGACGCAGTGTTGCAGCCGTTGGGCACGCGCTTCCGCGTCCGCAGGGACGAAGGCGGGCGCGGCACCTTGCTGGCCGTCACTCAGGGGCGGGTCGCTGCCAGTTCGCGGGCCGGCGGCGAGGCGAGGGTGATCGAGGCGGGGTCGCAAGCTCGCATCGATGCGGCTGGCGTCGGCGCTCCGCAGGTGCTGGAAGCGAATGGCGGCGCCTGGGTCGATGGCTACCTGGTGGCCGAGCGCATGCGCCTTGGGGATTTTCTCGCCGAGCTGGACCGCTATCGCCCCGGGCTGCTGCGCTGCGATCCGGCGGTCGCCGGTATTCGCCTGAGCGGCTCCTATCCGCTGGCCGATACCGACCGGGTGCTGGCCATGCTGCAGGACAGCCTGCCGGTGACGGTCCAGCGGCGCACCCGCTACTGGGTGACAGTGGGCTCGCGCTAGGGAAAGAAGCCCAGCGCTGCGGAAAATCGCAGACGAGCGCCGCAGAAAAACACCAATGAAAATAATTCTCGAAAAGTCGGCAGGTTTTCGTTTCTCGCTTGGCCTAGGGAGAAATCCCTGCTCGCACACGCGGGCCCACAACGAGAAACGGACCCTCTGCCCATGACGCTTCACCCCATCGCCCGCGCCCTGCGCCAGTCGCTCGGCCTTGCCCTGCTGTCCTGTTCCACGCTGGCCCTGCTGCCGATGTCGCCGGCACAGGCCGAATCCGCGGTCACGCGGACCCAGCACTACGCCATTCCCGCCGGCCCGCTGGATCAGGTGCTCGGCGATTTCGGCCGCAGTGCCGGCATTCCCATCTCGGTGAACGCCGGCCTGACCGAAGGCAAGCGCAGCGCCGGGCTCAATGGCGAGTACAGCATCGAAGACGGATTTGCCCGCATCCTGTCTGGCACGCAACTGACGGTGCGCCGCCTGGAGAACGGCGGCTACGGCCTGGTGCCGACGCCGTCGGATGCGGTGCTGGAGATGGATTCCACCACGGTGTCCAGCCAGGTGCTGGACGCGACCACTGAGGGCACCAATTCCTATTCGGCCCGCGCGGTGACCATCGGCAAGGGCGCGCACTCCCTGCGCGAGACCCCGCAGTCGGTGACGGTGCTGACCCGTCGCTACATGGACGACCAGAACGTCACTACCATCGAACAGGCGATGGAGAAGACGCCGGGAATCGCCGTCTACGAGTCGCCCATGGGCGGCAAGTACTTCTACTCCCGCGGCTTCATGATGCAGGGCCAGTACCAGTACGACGGCGTGCCGCTGGATGTCGGCGGCGAGTACGTCCAGGCCAACAGCTTCTCCGGCGATATGGCCTTCTACGACCGGGTCGAGGTGCTCAAGGGCGCGGCGGGCATGCTGAAGGGCTCGGGCAGCTCCACCGGCGGTGTCAATTTCGTCCGCAAGCGGGGCCAGAGCGTGCCGGAGACCAAGCTGTCGCTCTCGGCCGGCTCCTGGGACAACTACCGCGGCCAGGTGGATACCGGCGGCCCGCTCAACGAGTCCGGCACGCTGCGTGGGCGAACAGTCGTGGCGCTGCAGGATCGCCAGTATTTTTACGATGTCGGCAAGCGCAATGACCAGATTCTCTACGGCGCGCTGGACTACGACGTGACCCCGGATACCACCGTGGGCCTGGGCGTTGCCTACGAGAAGCTGGATGCGACTCCGTGCTGGCACGGCCTGCCGCGCTACAGCAACGGCAAGGACCTGAAGCTCAGCCGCTCGACCTGCCTGGGCGCTACCTGGAACAACTGGGAAAGCGAGCGCACCACGGTATTCGCCGACCTGTCCCAGCAGTTGAACGAGGACTGGGCCTTCAAGTTCGCCGGCGTCTGGACCCACAACGACCAGGACATCAAGTACGCCCTGTCCGAGACCTCGGGCGGTGTTGCATCGGGCGCGACCTCGGCGCCTTCCTCGGTGTATTCCGGGCTGTTCGACTACGACCAGACCGATTACGGCTTCGATGCCTACCTGGACGGAAAATTCGAGGCCTTCGGCCTGCAGCATGAGCTGACCGTCGGCGCCAACGCCAGCCGCGCCAAGACCCACGATCACTACGCGCTGATCAACATGACCAGCCTGCTGGGTACCTCGCAGGACCCGTTCCATCCCAACTCGCACATTCCCGAGCCGGCGGATGATTTCTACGCGCCCAACTCCTACCGCGGCGGCCCGGTACCCACCAACTCGGACACCCGCCAATTCGGCACCTACGCCACCCTTCGCCTGAAGCTGGCCGAGCCTTTGACCGCGGTCCTGGGGTCGCGCGTCAGCTGGTACCGCAACAGCCGAGACTCCTACACTCAGGCCTGGGATTACTGGCAGCACGACCGCAGCCAGGAGAACGGCCAGGTCACGCCGTTCGCGGCACTGATCTACGACCTCAACGATGAGTGGTCCGTCTACACCAGCTACGCGGATATCTTCCAGCCGCAGAGCACCTACACCGACGAATCCGGCAGCCCGCTGCAACCCAAGACCGGCGCCAGCTACGAGCTGGGCATCAAGGGCGAGCTGCTGGAGGGTCGGGTCAACACCGCCTTCAACCTGTTCCGTACGGTGGAGGAACACCGCGCCGAGGCGGACTACGACACGGTCTGTGCCGGCTCATCCGACGGCTACTGCTACACCGATGTGGGCAAGGTGCGCGCCCAGGGCTTCGAGGCGGAAATCAGCGGCGAGGTCATCGATCGCCTGCAACTGCTGGCCGGCTACACCTACACCCAGACCAAGTACCTCAAGAGCGCCGCGGAAAATCCGCAGGAACCGACCTTCACCACCACCTATTTTCCCCGCCACCTGTTCCGCGCCTGGGCCGACTATCAACTGGCCGGCGAGCTGGACCGCTGGAGCCTGGGGGCGGGCGTGACGGCGCAGAGCGACACCTCCGTGCACAGCGGCAAGGTCACCTCGGTGCAATCGGACTACGCCATCTACAGCGGCCGCCTGGGCTACCGCATCGACGATCACTGGACGGTCGCGCTCAACGGCAACAACCTGTTCGACAAGAAGTACTACCAGAGCGTCGGTGCCGTTTCCTGGGGCAACTTCTACGGCGAGCCGCGCAACTTCATGGTGACCCTGCAAGGCGCGTTCTGACGCCGATTGGCTTGCGCACTGCCGCCGCGAAGATGCCGTTGATGCCAATCACGGCCTCTTCGTTGGGCGCCCCGGCAAGCAGTTGCTGCCTGGCGAGCTTCTCCATGGCCGCAGGGCCAACGCTTTGGCCGGCACGGAGATGGGGCGAGCGGCACATCGCGCGCGGGCCTGCGGCTACTCAACAGAAGAAGTGGCACAGGGCTTTCGAGCGTCAAGTGGTCTGGATCACCGGAGCTTCCTCCGGCATTGGCGAGGCCCTGGCCGGCCTGCTGTTGCAACAGGGCGCGCGCGTCATCCTCTCCGGCCGGCGCGAGGCAGCGCTGCAGGCTGTCGCCGAGCAGGCGCCGCAGCGCTCTCTGGTACTGCCTTTCGAGAGCGCGCCCGGTCGCTCAGGGCAGACGGCAACTGGCGGTCGTCAGCTCGGCAGCCGGCAGGGTCGGCGCTCCGCTGTGCACCGGCTATCGTGGCGCCAAGCACGCCGTGATCGGCTACATCGAAGCCTTGTGCGCAGAGGTTGAACACACCCATGGCATCCGTGTCAGCGTGATCCTGCCCGGTTCGGTGCGCACCTGCGTGGCAGTCAATGTGCTCGGTGTACGCGGTACCCGCCGCGGCCACTCCGACATCAATATCGACAATGGCATGTCCGCCGAGGAAGCTGCGCGGCGCATCGTCGATGGGCGAGCGGCCGGTCAGCGCAGCATCGAAGTGGCGGAAGGCACCGAGAAGCTCGCCCTGTACCTGCGGGGCACCGATTCCGGAGCGGCTGTTCACGCTCACCGCCGCTGACGGCGCCCGCCTGGCCGAGGAGCGTGCCCGCAACGGCAATGCCGATATCGACCCCGGAGCGGTGCAGCGCCTGGGCAGCCAAGGGCCGCTGCTGGAAAGAAACGACCAGGTTTGTGCCTGCTGAGTGGCGGCCACTGGCCGATAGCAGCCGCCAGTGAGAGGCAGCTTCCGGCCAGGGAGGGTTATCGAAGATACTCACTTGTAGAGCGACTGACGCCATCTAGACTCCGTAATCCATGGAGCCCGGAATGTTGAGCGTGTGCGTCATCTGGACGCCCACCGCAGTTCACAGGTTCGCCTCCTTAGCGCATTCCCAACGCAAGGAAGTCGACGATGCCACACCCGCTGAAACTGCTGCCTATCGCTGTCCTGAGCCTTTCCATTGGCGTGCCGCTGCTGCATGCCGCCGAGCAGTCGCCCGTCGCGCAGGTTACCCAGCCCGCTACGGGTGTAGTGATGCATCCCGAGTACGCCAAGGCCATTGCGCGCATGGCCTACCTCTGGGGCTGGCCGATGGTGAACATGCTCAATCGCAATGACACCATCACCAAGGCGCCGCACCCCGGCCTGCTGGGGGGCATCCTGCCGGTGGCTCCGCGAGGCCAGCTGGGCATGTTGCACGACTACATCACCCCGGCGGAAACCTTCGTCACCTGCCCGAACCAGGACGTGGTCTACGGCTTGGGCTTCTTCTCCCTGGACGAGGAACCGGTGATCGTCCAGGTGCCGGATTTCGCCGACCGGTTCTGGGTCTACTCGATTTATGACCAGCGCACGGACCAGGTCGGCGAACTGGGCAAACCCTACGGCAGCAAGCCGGGCTTCTACCTGCTGGTGGGGCCGAACTGGAAGGGTGAGAAGCCCGAGGGCGTGGAGGCGATCATCCGCAGCCCCACGGCGCTGACCAACGCCATCCCGCGCATCTTCATGGACGATACTGCCGAGGACCGTGCGGCGATCCAGGAAAAACTCAACCAGATCGCCTTCTACCCGTTGAAGGACTTCGACGGGAAGATGAAGAGCATCGATTGGAAGAACACCCCGGACATCCCCAACCCCAACGCGGCCAAGGCCAGTGGCGGGGAAACCAAGTGGGTGATCCCGGAGAAATTCTTCGACCAGTTCCCCAAGGTGCTGGAGATGGTACCGCCGCTGCCGGGTGAAGAGGCGCTCTACGGCCAGTTCCGCCTACTGATGGACGCAGCCGCCAAGGACCCGGAGCTGAAGAAGCTGCTGGTGCAGACGGCGGTGGAGAGCGAGAAGGAAATCATCAAGCCGTTCTTCGAGTGGAAGCACAACGGACGCCCGGCGGGGAACGGCTGGAACCGCTCGACCAACAACGCGCAATTCGGTATCGATTACTTCAACCGCACCGGTACGGCGAAGTCGAACATGTTCGACAACCGTCCCACCGAGACCCAGTACTTCTATACCGATTTCGACAAGACCGGCGCCCCGCTCAACGGCGCGCACAGCTACGAAGTGACCTTCGCCGCCGGCCAGGAACCCCCGGTGAACGGCTTCTGGTCGCTGACGCTGTACAACGAGAAGCACCTGTTCAGCACCAACAAGCTCAACCGCTATTCCCTGGGCACCAAGAACAAGGACCTCAAGCGCAACGCCGATGGTTCGCTGACCATCCATATCGGCCCGACCTCGCCCGGTAAGGACCAGGAGAGCAACTGGCTGCCTTCGCCCAAGGAGCCGATGTCGCTGTACATCCGCTCGTACTGGGGCAAGGAACCGATCCTCGATGGCAGCTGGCAACCGCCGGTGATCAAGAAGATCAAGTAAGCCGTCCGCTGTATTTCTCCCCGGCGGTGCGACGAGCACCGCCGCTCACCTTCAGGAGACTGATCCATGGGTTCCATGCACCGAGTATTCGCGCTATCCGCGCTGGCCGCTTCGCTCATGTATTTACCGGTGGTACAGGCGGCGGATCAGGCACCTGCTTCGCCGCTGATCAAGCAGATCAACAATGGCAACTGGCTCGATCCGAAGGAGGCCGAAGACCTGCGCGACGAGCTGTACTACCAGCGCGCGGTATTCGCCTACATGACCATGCTGCCGGCGCTCAATACCATCGGCATGAAGGACGGTTCCGAGAAGGCCTTCGGCGCCGGCTACAACGTGCTGCCGATCTGGAAGCAGCGCATGGACGCGCGGACCATGGTGCCCACGCCGAACGCCGACGTGATCTATTCGATGAGCTACCTGGACCTGAAACAGACCGGGCCGCTGGTGGTGAAGGCGCCGGCCAACGTCATCGGCATGTTCACCGATTTCTTCCAGCGCACCCTGACGGACGTCGGCGCGGTGGGGCCGGACCGCGCGCGGGGCGGCCTGTACCTGCTGCTGCCGCCGGACTACAACGGCCCGGTGCCGGGCGGCTATTTCGCAGTCAAGTCACGCACCTACAACGTGTTCCTGTTCTTCCGCACCATCATGGCCAAGGGTGACGGCAAGCCTGACCCGGCACCGGCGGTGAAGAATGCCGAGCTGACCCGCGTCTATCCGCTGTTCACGGTGGAGAAGGACGTCAAACCCATGGAGTTCCCGGATGCCAGCGGCAAGGCGCTGAACATGATGTACCCGGTGGACAACAGCTACTGGGCCAAGCTCAAGGCGTTCGTCGACTACGAGCCGGTCGAGGCCATCGACCCCGAGCTGCGCGGTGTGCTGGCGTCCATCGGCATCATCAAGGGCGAACCGTTCAAGCCCACGGCGAAGCAGGAAGAGTTGCTGAAGAAGGCCGTGGAGACTGCGCCGAAGATGATCCTCGCCAACCGCCAGCTGGGCCGCGACGACAAGCGCAACCTCTACTACAAGGACCGCCAGTACGAGAACACCTGGGCCGGCGGCACCAACGACTGGATGCAGGACAGCTACCTGGACGTGAGCCAGCGCGCCAACTTCTTCCAGTTCGCCTACTCCTCCGCGCCGGCGATGGTCATGCACACCACGGGCGCCGGCTCGAAATACCCCTTCACCGGCCGCGACAAGGACGGCAAGTTCCTCGAAGGCGGCAGCACCTACAAGCTGCGCCTGCCGCCCAATCCGCCGGCTGCGCTGTTCTGGGCCGTGACGGCCTACAACATCACCGACGGCACCATGCCCGAAACCAAGCAGCTGCTGCCGTCCACCAACGGCTACTACGACATCCCCAAGCAGCAGGACGGCTCCATCGAAATCTGGTTCGGCCCGGAGAAGCCGGCTGATGTGGCCGACGCGGCCTTCATCCAGACCATTCCTGGGCGTAACTTCCTCGTGGCCCTGCGCCTGTACGGCAGCGAAGATGCGTTCTACGACCAGACGTGGAAACCGGATGATGTGGTGAAGGTGAAGTAAGGCGCTTGGACACGCTGGCGGGACAACTCCGTCAGCTTCTGGCCGATGGCTCCCTATCCGATTGGTTGGAACCTGCCTGATGTGGCCAGCATATTTCTTTTCGTTATTCCCATGTCGGCTTTTTCTGGTTCCAGTCTCACAGAACTGAGTTCCTTGTTTCGACTGCAATATTCCTTCTGCTTACGCAGGGTTTTGTGCGTTGCACGAGGTGATAGAACTCTCAGTCCATGGTGGATAGTCTCAAGCCTGTCTCCGATTTAAGTGGAAGCTTGGACAGGAATCGACGCCAGAGTCCAATTGAAGAAACATCATGCGTTTTCAGTTGAGATTTTCCCCACGCTGATGCCGAGGTCATATCGCCCACGATGGATGGGAAAATTTTTCTGCCAGGAAATTTATGAAAGCTCTTACCTTCGCCGGAAGATGTTTTCGGCTGGGGTATACCGCGTAAACCCCGAGCTCGACGGATTTATACTCCGGCAAGATTTCAACCAGATCCCCTCTGCGAATATCCTCGGCAATCATGAAACTCGGTTGTAACGAAATACCTCCATCAGCCAAAGTGATATGGCGACAGGTATCTCCATTGTTGCACCGCACGACAGAACGTGTGCGCACGGTTTCGCTACCGCTTGGCCCCTCGAATACCCAATCATTGCCGCTGGCGTAATTGGAGTACGCCACTATCGTGTGTTCCGCCAGGTCATCCAGCTTGCGTATCGCTGGACGACTAGACAGATATCCCGGCGAGGCACTCAAACACATTCTGGTGGTGGCCAGCCGGCGCCCGACTAGCGACGAGTTTTCCATCCGTGCAATACGCACAGCGGCGTCAAATCCCTCCTCGACCAGATCCACGAGCCGATCATTCAGACTGATGTCCAGTTCAATCCTGGGATATCTACGCATGAAGTCGGCCCAGATGGGGGCAAGGTGCAGGATGCCAAAACTGACCGGTGCATTGACCCGGAGCACTCCGCTCGGCTCGGGCCGGGCGGCTGATACGGCTTCTTCCGCTTCGTCCATCATCGCAAGGACCTCCCTGGCCTGGTGATAGAACTGGCGGCCCTCGTCAGTCAATGAGAGGCGCCGCGTCGTTCGATGGAGCAAGCGTGCCCCCAGCCGTTCCTCCAGTGCGTTTACGTAGCGGGATATTGCTGCCTTTGACATTCCCAAGGGTTCAGCAGCGCCTACAAAACTCCCTTTGTCGACGACGGTGCAGAAGACCTGCATCTCGAGAGCGCGATCCATTATTGTTCCACCATTCGGGATAAATAATCACATCTACCAATGTTTATCTCAAAAAATAAGCCTATAAACTAGCCCCATCGACACTTGAATCAACGCATCTGGGAGAGGTAGCTATGAAAGTCACCGTAATTGGTACCGGCAACATGGGCTCCGGCTTCGCCAAGCAGCTTTCCAACGCGGGTCATTCGGTCCGGATCACGGGGCGCGACTTTGAAAAGGCCAAAGCGTTGGCCGACCAGTACCCGAACGTCACTGCCTATATAGCTTCTGAGGCCCTGGGTGACAGCGATGTGGTCGTCCTTGCAACTGGCTTTAGTGATGCTGTCTCTGCTCTGAAAGGCTTGGGTGATCTGACTGGGAAAGTGATCGTGGATATCACCAATCCGCTGAGCGCCGACTACATGTCCTTGACCATTGGCCATGTGACCAGCGCTTCCGAAGAAATTGCCAAAGCCCTGCCACAGGCTCATGTCGTAAAGGCGTTCAACACACTGTTTGCGCAAGTGCTCGCTGATGGCCCTGAGTTCGCCGAAAACCAGCGCGGCAGCGTGTTTGTCGCCAGCGACAACGAACGCGCCAAGCAGACGGCAGTTTCGCTGGCCCAGAGCATGGGGTGGAACGCCGTCGACGCAGGCGGGCTGATTAATGCTCGCTACCTGGAGCCGCTGGCAGGTTTGAATATTTACCTCGGTTACGGCGCGGGCCTGGGTACCTCCATTGCTCCTGTCTGGCTCAACAAGTAAGGCAACCCTGAGGAATCACCATGAAGACGTCGCTCCCGCTGCTGTTTGTATCTCATGGTGCTCCAATGTTCGCTATCGAGCCTGGTCTGGCTGGCCAACAGTTGACCGAGCTCGGTCGCGAACTGCCGCAGCCCGATGCAATCGTGGTCATCTCGCCTCACTGGATGACTCGAGGCGAGGTCTGCGTCACCTCGAGCACCAGCCCAAAAACCATCCACGATTTCGGTGGGTTTCCAAATCAGCTTTATGAACTGAGCTACCCCGCCCCAGGCGCACCGGCACTGGCGAATCACATTGTTGAGCTGCTCGGTTCGGCAGGTTGGAAAGCGCGCCTGGACGCAACTCGCGGCCTCGATCACGGTGCGTGGGTGCCGCTGCTCTACCTGGCGCCTTCAGCAACAGTGCCAGTGGTCCAGGTCTCGATGCCCATGCCTATGGATACCTACGGTGCCTTGGCGCTGGGTAAAGCACTCAAGCCTCTTCGCGACATGAACGTGCTGGTAGTGGCTTCTGGAAGCCTGACCCATAACCTTTATGAGTTCCGAGGAGCTACGTCCGACAGCGCGGACTACGTCAAAGACTTCGCTGCCTGGACTGCGATGACACTGCAGCGCGGGGACACAGAACAAATGTTGGAATACCGACGCTTTGCACCGGCTGCTGATCGAGCTCACCCGACGAATGAACACTTCTTACCCCTGTTGATTGCTCTTGGCGCAGCCGGAGAGAAGTATCAAACGCGCGTTCTGGAGGGGGGCATTACCTACGGAGTGTTGGCGATGGATAGCTACCTTTTCGACTCGGCTCCATCGACTCAAGGCGTTGTTGAACATGATTCATGAAATTGGCTTTTCTGAAGCGATAAAAGAACCCACATCTGGCATCTACTTCCGCAAGAGTTGTAACGCCGTTGATCCCAAAGCCCGTTTGCTTTTGTTGCACGGTGTTGGGTCGAACGAAGTCAATCTGGCGAGCGTGGCTGCATCACTGCCGGTGGATCTGGAGGTTCTATTGCTACGGGGCCCCCTACAAACGGGGCCTCAGGGCTTCGCGTGGTATCAGGTCAACTTTACCAGCGACGGCCCTTCGTTCAGCTATACGCAGGCTGAATCCAGCCGGCAGCTGTTGAAGCAATTCCTGGAAGCGCTTCCCTCGTTGCCGACGGTGATCGCGGGCTTCAGCCAGGGTGGAATCATGAGTGCAAGTATCGGATTAACCGAGCCAGAGCTTTTCGCAGGGTTCGGAGTTTTGAGCGGAAGAGTGCTGAGAGAAATCCACACCCAGATTGCTTCTGATGATCGACTTGAGTCGCTCTCAGGATTTATTGCCCATGGTAAGCGGGATGCTGTTCTGCCCAGCAGATGGGCACAGGAAACTGACACCTTGCTGGACCGGATTGGAGTAAAGCATGAGACACATTTTTACGACATGGCCCATGAGGTGATTGATTTGGAAATGGCCGATTTTTCCAAGTGGTTATCCAAAACGCTGCAACTCACTTAACAACAGGAGATACAATCATGATTGATTCACGCACCGCGCCCTATGCTGCATTCGTGCTGCGGCTGGCACTCGGTATCATGTTCATTGCACATGGCTTGACCAAAGTATTCGTATTTACCCCTGCGGGCACCGCTGGATTTTTTGAATCAGTTGGATTCCCAGGTTTTCTGGCATATCCAGTCATTGCATTCGAAGTGATTGGTGGCGTTCTGCTAGTGCTTGGCGTTTATACTCGTTGGATTGCTGCGCTGGCAGTTGTCCAGTTATTCATGGCTGCGACCGTTCACTTCGGTAATGGTTGGAGCTTCACCAATGCCAACGGCGGCTGGGAATACCCGATCTACCTGAGCGCCACTGCTCTGGTTGTAGCGCTGCTGGGTGATGGTCGTTTCGCGATGAAGCCCTCCACCCGAGCGTAGCTTCGACGTGCAGTAACTTCCCCGCGCTGCCCCTGCTTCAGGATAGCTATAAGCTGCGATGCGTGTGGCGCCTGGAGCGAGTATGCGGCCCAAGCTGCGATGTGCCGCATGGCTTCTTCAGGCCCGAAACTGGCCGCCAGATTGGCCCTCGCTTGCGAGATTGAATCTGACTGGAAGCGTCCGACCAGCCCCCTCATGCTAAACCCGGCGGAATCCGGTTGTGTGCCACAGAGCTTGTGGAATAATGCAAGTCAACATCTTTTTAAATGTCGTTTTGACATTATGAAGTGAAGCTCTTAGGTAAGTGTGAGCAAGTCTGCCGGAGGAGGTAAGCTTACTCCGGCAGCGTTTGCCTTAATCTGGATGGTGCTGTTTCGGTTTGGGGTGCGCTCGCTTTTTATTACATGGTCGAAGTCTGTGGTTCTGACTTTCAGGGTTCGCCTTGCAGCGGCTCTGTGACGATCTATTAAGGCGCTGAACTAATGCGCAGGATAGATGCGTTTCTGGTTTTATCACGGCGGTAATCGATATAAAGCATGCGGTTATCTCAGTAATTGTCCTGTCTCTGCTCGGCAGTCTTGCATTGAGATCATAGGTGTTTGATCAATCCATCACCCACGACTAACCGCATACGCAAGGCTGCATCCCAAGTTGCCTGCCTTCCAACGCCCCAATCAGCTCTTTTGGGCTCTCTGCATAGTCGATCCGAGGTCTCTGTTTCCTCACCGACACTCCCCCGTTTTAGCAAGGTTTGTGTGTTTTTTTCACCGGTAAATCCACAGTCAGCAGCCTGCTTCCGCCCAGACATGGGCGGAAGTGGCCTGCAAAGTGTTGGAGGCTGCCTCAGGTTCCGGACTTGATCTTCGTCCAACTGCGGGTCATGGCGCGCTCGATGCTGATGGGTACCGGCGACAGGGTGAACAGGTTGCCGCGCTGGTCGGCCGGGATGAACATCGCGTGGTTCTGCAGCAGTTCCGGGGCAACGGTGTCCTGCGCGTCACGGTTGGGATTGGGGTAGCCGATGATGTTCGATACCTGGACGATCACCTTGGGGTCCAGCAGGTAGTTGATGAACGCCTGCGCCTCCGCAGGGTGTTTCGCGCCCTTGGGAAGGGCCATGGTGTCAGCCCACATCAGGGTGCCTTCGCGCGGCAGCAGCATGCGGATGTCGTTGCCGTTCTTGGCGCTGGCGGCCATTCCCTGGGCCTGAAGCACTGCCGCGGACCAGCCGACCACGATGCACACGTCGCCGTTGGCCAGATCGGAAGCCAGCTTGGCGGAGTTGAAGTAGCGGATGTAGGGGCGGATTTTCAGCAACAGCGCTTCGGCCTTCTGGTAATCCGTGGGGTTGCGGCTGCTCGGGTCGAGCCCCAGGTAGTGGAGGGCGATGGGCAGCAGCTCTTCGGGCGCATCGAGGAAGGCGACGCCGCAGGATTGCAGCTTGCTGATGTTCTCCGGCTTGAACAGCAGGTCCCAGCTGTCCAGCCTGGCCTCGGCGCCGAGGGCCTTGCGCACCTTGTCGGTGTTGTAGCCGATCAGGGTGGTGCCCCACAGGTAAGGCACGGCGTACTGGTTGCCCGGGTCCACCCGTTCCAGGTTGTGCATGATGCCCGCGTCCAGGTGCGACCAGTTGGGCAATTGCTGTCGGTCCAGTTTCTGGATGGCGCCGGCCTGGATGAACTTGGCGATCTGCACGGTATTGGGGAAGACCAGGTCGTAGCCGGAGGTGCCGGTGAGCATCTTCGACTCCAGGGTATGCGGGCTGTCGAAGACGTCGTAATTGACCTTGATGCCGGTCTGGGTTTCGAAGTCCTTGATCACCTGCGCCGGCAGGTAGTCGACCCAGTTGTAGATATTCACTTCACGTTGCGCAGCGCTCGCAGGGGTGAACGGAAGGCTGGCGCAGACGAGCAGGGCGGCGAACCATTTCTTGTCTAGTTTCATCGGATCAGCTCACGTTGGGGGTGGCGGCCAGGATCACAGCTTGTAGATGAAGAACCATTCCAGGGTGTCGAAGCGGTCGTTACCCAGTACTTCCTTGGCGCCGGCCTGCGGATCGACCCAGTTGTAAGCCAGCGAGGTGTAGATGTGCTCGGTGGGCATCCACTCGACGTACAACCCGGTCTCGTTGGCGAAGTCGCGGTCGCTCACCGGGATGCCGAAGTAGTAGTTGGAGTTGAGCTTGAACTGGTGGTATTGGGCGCCGGCAGACCATTGCTCGTTGAAGTGCACTTTGCCACGCCAGGTCTGGGCTTTCTCGTTGCTGTTGTAGAGCAGGTAGTTGCCGACGACGTCGCCGATCACCCAGGTGCCCCAGTCAACGTAGCCCTTGCTCAGCGGATCCCAGTCCTTGCGGGTGTTGTCGTTGGGATCGTTGTCGCCGGAGAAGTCGGCGTAGCGATAGCCCAGGGTCGGTTGCAGCGGCAGGTCCTGGAAGCTGTAGTCGGCCGAGGCGTACCAGGCGCTGGCATCGTAATCGATGCCCTTGCCGTTGCCGCGCTCGATGGCGTATTCGCCGTTGAGCTGCAGGGCTTCCAGGCCCGGCGGGCTGGCATTGAGCACACGCAGGTTGTAGACGTCCATGCCGTCGCGCGGGATGAAGGCATTCTGCTTGTTGTCCTTGGCCTCGACGCTGAAGGCCATGGCGCCCAGGGTCGCGTTGGGCAGCTTGAAGTCGGCGTTGGCACCGGTCATGCGCAGGTCGCCCAGATGGTCGTCGGTGCGCAGGCTGAAGGCTTGCGCCGAGAACATCTCGTGCTGCCAGGACAGCACGCCGGCATCGCGGAAGGCCGTGCGCGGCGCGCTGAAGTAGGCGCCATCGCCGTACTGGTCGAGGTTACCGTCCATCACCAGGAAGCCGTTGCCGACCATGTAGTTCTGGTCGCCCAGGGTCAGGCGCCAGTCGCCGGCACGAAAGCCCGCGTAGGCCTCTTCCACCGAGGTGTTATGTTCGTCACCGCGGGTGTAACCGCCCGGGTCGCCGTCACCCGTGGTCCCGGCGGCTATCAGCGAGCCGCCGCCGAGAAAGGTGAAGTCCGGGCTGACTGCGTACTCGAAGGTCACGCCTGGCTTGAGGTAGTACTCCTGCCAGTCGTAGTTCTCTTTGTTGCTCAGTTCGCCACTGCGCAGGTCGATGCGACCCAGGCCGAAGTTGGCATTGTGGCTGTTGATCGCGGTGGCCGATGCGCTGAGCGAGTACTCGCCCTTGAAGTCGCCGCTCTCGAAGGCTACGCCCGCGGTCGCCAGCGGGCTGCCGGCGATGAGGGTCAGCGCAAGGGCACTGCGGGGCGCAGACGGGAAACGTCTGGTGGTCATGGCAAAGCTCCTGTATGTCGTTCTTGTTGGAACAGGGCAGTCACGCGGGCAAAGCGGGGCCCGCAAGGGCGCATGCTGGGTGCAGCGTCCGTTTCTTTTTGCTGGCGATCAGGTTTGTGTCAGGCGTCGCTTAAGGATTGGGCGAGCGTCTTGAGCAGATGCACGGTGTCGGTATCGATCACGTTCTCCGCTTCGGGCGCGGAGGATTGCTTGATGATTACTACCTCGGCCTTGAAGTCGATGAAGATCCACTGGCCATGGATACCGACAGCCATGAGCGCGTGGTCATTGAAGACATACCACTGGCTCTTGTAGGAGGCCTGCGGGCTCCATTCGGAGAACTCCTTGTTGGTCGCATACACCGCAGGGTCATTGCCCTTCAGCAGGCGCTCCACCGCCGCCGTTGGCAGTACCTGATGCCCGTTGAAGTGGCCGCGGCCAAGCAGCATCAGGCCAAAGCGGCCCATGTCGCGCAGCGTTGCGTTGAAGCCGAAACCGACCACGCCCTGGCCCGACGGATCGGCTAATAGGAAACCATCGCGCTCGCAGCCCAGCTGCCGCCACATGCGTTCGAACAGAACATGGCAAGGCAGGCCGCTGGCGCGCTCCATGATCCAACCCATGGCTTCGGTGGTCGCCGTGACATAGCGGAAGAAACCACCATGCTCGCCCTTGAGCGGGAAGGTGCGCAGCCAGTCGTGGATCGAGGCGGACCTCTCGAACCCCGGCGGCACCGGGGTGAGGCCTACGGTGTAGTGCAGCCGCGAGGTCGGCGAGTTGGGGTCTTCGTAGTGCTCGACGTAGTCGATGCTGATGGCCATGTCCATCACCTGGCGCACGCTCGCCGTCCCGAAGGCGGTGCAGGCAAATTCGGGCACGTACGAAATCGCGGGGCGGTCCGGGTCGAGCAGGCCCTGCTCGATGAGTTGCTCGGCCAAGGCGCCGGTGAGCGACTTGGTGACCGAGAACATGATGTGGCGGGTGTCCGGGGCCTGGTGGTTGAAATAGCGTTCACACAGGACGCGGCCCTTCTTGAGCACCAGGAAGCCATCGGTGAAGGTGGCGTCCAGGTGCTCCTGAAGGCTGACCTGCTCGCCACTCAGGCTGGTGAAAGTGAAGTCCTGCAGCAGGTCCTCAGTCGGGCCCAGGTCGCTGACCGGCGCATTGCCAGCGGCTACCACCAGGGTCGGACAGAGTTGGCTCATGTGCTGGAAGGTCCAGCGATTGTGGGGCGGCAGCAGGACATCGGCGGCCCCGACGCTCAGTGGCGCGGCGTACGAACGCTCCTGCGGCTGTGGCGGATTCGGCTGGAGGCTGAGGCGTTCGGCGTAGGCTTGCACCAGGGCCGCTTGCAGATCGAGAGACATGGATCACTCCTGGGAGAACGAAGGGCCACAGGCGCTGGCCGTGGCAAATTTTTCTCACCATAAAAACTTTTAGTCAACTAAAAGTTTTATTCGAGGAAAACCTATAGAATCTCGCTCAGACAGATTCAGCAGTGAGGAGACGACTTGAGCGGGCTTCGTGAACGACAGAAAGAGGCGCGGCGCCAGGCGATCAGCCAGGCAGCGGTCGAACTGTTCCGCCTCCAGGGGTACGGCACTACCACCGTCGAGCAGATCGCCGAACGGGCCGGGGTATCGCCGCCCACGGTGTTCAATTACTTCGGCAGCAAGCAGGAGATCCTCAACGACTTGCTACGGGCGACCGACGAGCGCGTCGTCAAGGAGATGGTCCAGCTGGCGCTGGACTTCAAGGATCCGGTGGATGTGCTCTGCCACCTGGAGAGCCTGGTTCTGAAGTACGAGCTCGAAGCGTTGCCGGTATCGGTCTGGCGCGAGCTGTTGTCGATGCATTACAGCGGAGCGTCGCCGGAGCAGCTCAAGCTCAATAACGAGGTGCTCAATGCCGAGGTCAGCGTCCTGCTAGGTCATCTTCAGAAGGCCGGCATGGTGCGTCACGATCTCTGCCCGGACTACGTGGCGCAGTTGCTCAACGAGTTTCTCACCCTCGAATTCCTCAAGCTGGTCAGCGTCGAGCCCTTGGATTTCGATGCCCATCAGCTAAGTGTGCGGCGTTTCGTCGAAGTCCTGTTCACGGGTATCAGGCAATAGATGCCGGCGGTCTCCCTACGGCGACCCAGGGAAGTCTTCCGCCGACCGATAGCGGACATGCCCACGCTTGCCTCGGGCCGATAGACGGGGAGTTTGCGCCGGTGTCGCCACACCGATCTTCGTGTAATCCCTTTCCTACGAAACCTGACTGCTTTTCATATCCCTTGCTTTGTGACATGCGAAGAGAATGCCCGCATCGATAGCATCCTATCGCGCGGCGGAGGCATTAATGAGCAGGTGTCCTCCTGGCTTCGGGGCCGTACCGGTCCGGCACGTGTGTGATGCGTATGGCGACGTCGGGCTGTCTTGCCGATGCGTTGGAGCAGGGTGATTCGGATGAAGCAGCAAACCGCCTGGCCACTGGATATACGTTGGCTGATTCTCGGGCTCGTCCTACTGTCCGTGTTGGCCACGCTGGCCAACAGCCTGACCATGGCTTATAGAGTCCAGCGCGACGCGCTGATCGAGCACGCACTGGCGTCCAACAGCGCTTATGCATCTAAAGTCGCGTCGAGTCTCAGTGAGTTCCTGCGTTCGACACAGAGTCACCTGCGCTTCAGCGCTAGCGAACTGGGCAAGCATTGGGGCGACGCCTCAAGCTTGCGAGAGGAGGCGGTGCGAATGCAGACGCAGGACATCGACTTCAACTCCATCGCCATCGTCGATTCTAATGGCAAGGTGTTGCAGGCCTATCCGGATGCATTGCAGATCATTGGCACAACTCTGCGCTCGGAAAGTATCCAGCAAGCGTTGCAGACGCGTCGCCCGCAAATCAGCCCAGCCTATGTTTCCGTGGCTGGTAACCTGGTGGTGTTCATCTCGCAGCCGATCTTCGATGCCTCGGGACACTTCCTCGGAACCGTTGGCGGATCCGTCTATCTGCGCAAGCAGAGCGCACTGCATACCGTGATCAGCAGCCATTTCCATCATGAGGGAACATTTGCTTTCGTCGCCGATGGAAACCGTCGTCTGTTATTCCACCCAGAGCAGAATCGCATCGGCGAAAAACTCGACTGGAGCAAGACAGTTGACGCTGCGTTGCGAGGCGAAAGCGGAGCCATGGAAGTACCCAACTACCTGGGCATCCCGATGCTCGCCGGGTACGCCCATGTGGAAAGCGCCAACTGGGCAGTAGTCGCTCAGCAGCCCCGTGAGATAGCACTGGCGCCGCTCGGACGGCTGATGCGCGACATGATCCTGGAGATGGTTCCGGCTGGACTGGTTGGGCTAATCCTGGTCTGGTACGGCACCGCGCTGATTGCCCGCCCGCTTCATGAGCTCGCATCGATCGCCGAGCAATTATCAGCGCCGCAGACCACGGAGCGGCTGAAGGCGGTAAATGCCTGGTATCCCGATGCCTCGGCGATCGGACAGGCCATGCTGGCCGGCGTGCAGTTGCTGCAGCAGAAACTCGGACGGCTCAGACATGAGGCACAAAGTGACTCCCTTACAGGCCTCGCGAATCGTCGTGCCATGGACGCACTTCTCCAGTTGCTGGAACAAACGGGCCAGGAGTACTCGGTTCTTGCGCTGGATATCGACCATTTCAAGCGAGTCAATGACACCTACGGCCATGATGTGGGAGATGTGGCGCTGCAACAGGTAGCTGCAGTACTCCAGGAATATACCCGTGCAGGAGATATGGCATGCCGGGCTGGCGGGGAGGAGTTCACCCTGATCTTACCGGACACATCGTTGGCGACCGCCCTAGCTATCGCAGAGCGTATTCGAGTCGCCCTCGCGGCTCGCGAGATTCCGCAAATCGGCCTCATCACGGTTTCCATCGGTGTGGCTAGTCGTGACAGTGAAGGCGAGTTGGCGGAGGCAACACTCAAGCGGGCGGATCGATGCCTGTATCAGGCCAAGAAAGGTGGGCGCAATCGCGTTGAGTCGTTCGGCGGTGGGTAGCAACGACGCAACGCGGAGTGTTTCGTCCTTGTTGTCATGGATGGCTCCAGACCTCAAGGTCGAGCCTTGGTAGCGTCCACCTCTGGCCGCTAGCATCGCCTGCTTGAGGCAACCTCGTTAAGGCGGGCTCTAGAACGGGCTCCTGCCGATCGAGGCCCCTCCGTCAACGTAGAGCGTCTGCCCGGTGATGAAGTCGCTGCGCTCATTGAGCAGGAAGGCCACCGCCGGCGCGACGTCCTGCGGTTGCCCGAGCCGGCCCATTGGCACTGCTGCGATGTAGGCGGCTTCGCCCGCGCTGCCTGGCGGATTTCCACGACGGAACAGCTCGGTTTCGATCGGTCCCGGCGCGACTGCGTTGACTGTGATCCCCGTCTGAGCCAGTTCCAGTGCCCAGCTGCGGGTGAAACTGACCAGGGCAGCCTTGGCGGCGGCGTAGGAGGTGCGCTGGCGAGTGCCGAGGACAGTGAGGCTGGCGATGTTCACTATCCGTCCCCAACCGCGCTTGCGCATGCCCGGTAGCAGTGCCTGGGTGGCTTGCAGCGCTGGGTGCAGATTCACCTGCATGACTTCGTCGAAACTTGCCAGGTCCACTTCGCCCAGTGCCTGGGGGCGAACCAGGCCGACATTGTTCACCAGGCCGTCGAAGGCGTGATATTTCATCAGCTCCGTCAGCAGGGTCGGGAAGCGGCCAGCGTCTGTCAGGTCCGTGGCGACCAGTTCGCCGGGGAAGCTGGCGTCGCCAGCCTGGCGGGCTATGCCGACGACCTGGTGACCCTCGGCCGCCAGTTGCTCGGAGATAGCCCGGCCAATGCCCTTGCTGGCACCGGTGATCAGGAAGGTACGTTGCGGCATGACATGCTCCTCGTAATCAATGCTTCTGCAGACGTTGCAGCAGGACTTGGCCGACCTGCGCCGCCGATGCCGGGTTCTGCCCGGTGATCAGCTCGCGATCGATTATCACGTTGGGCGTCCAAGGTGACTGGTTGCTCTGGTACTGTCCGCCGGCTCGCTCCAGGGCAGTCTGGGGGTAGAACTTCATTTGCCCACCTCCCAGCAGCGCCTTGGCTTGTTCTTCTTCCTGGTTGCTGATGACCGTCATGCGATAGCCTGCGTAGATCCAGCCTGTGGGGGCTGCAGTCTTGTCTCCGGACTCCAGCGCATGGATCAGTTTCTGCGGTTGGTCCAGTGTCGAGAGCAGGGCGATGGGGCCGTGGCAAACCAGGGCGGTGGTCTTGCCGTCGGCGTGGAACGCACGCAGCAGGCGCCCCAGTGCCGGGGCGGCGAGCAGGTCCTGCATCGGCGCATGGCCGCCTGGTACATAGACTGCGTCGAACTGCCTGTAACCGATCTGCTCCACGCGCGCCAGGCTGATCACCGGCGAGTGGGTCGGCGAGGTGAGCTGCAGTTTCTCCAGCAGCGTCTGGTATTGCTCCAGGCGCTTCGGGTCGCCGCCGAAGTACTGGATGGCTGCTGAACTGCGGTCCAGTGTCGGGGCGCGCCCATGGGGTGTCGCGAAGGTCACACGATGGCCGGCGTCGAGCAGTGCCTTGGTCGGTTCCAGCAACTCGTTGAGGTAAAAGCCGGTATCGAAGACCTTGCCGTCGCGCAGATCCAGGTGGTTCTCGTCGGACAGCACCACCAGTACGTTTGCTGCGTGGGCGCCCAGGCTGGCGCCACCGATGGCGGCGGCGAGGGCGAGTCGTTGGTAAGTTTTCATCGCGGGTTCCCCTGTGGGCGCGAGCCGGATGGCGCGCGTTGGTGGAACTTTATTGATGCTTGCATCGGCGATAAATTGGCTCTCTGGGAAAGCATTTTTGCTCTGGAGGACAAAATGGCGCGACGGTTCGATCACCTGGGGGATGTCGAGGCCCTGCTCGAAGTGGTGGAGCGTGGCTCGATCAGCGCGGCGGCGGTTGCCTTGGCTACCACGCCCTCGGTGATCAGCCGGGCCATCTCCCGGCTGGAGGCACGCCTGGGCGTGCAGTTGCTGCGCCGTACCACGCGCCGGCTGAGCCTCACCGACAGCGGGCGTGAATATGTCCAGCAGGCGCGTGCCGCCTTCGAGCAGATCGTCAGTGCGGAGCGGGCACTGAGCGGGCGAGGGGAGGTGCAGGGCCGAGTGCGCTTGAGTGCGCCGACCACCTACGGGCACTACCGTCTGCCCGCCATGCTGGCGGCCTTTGCCCTGCGCTATCCGAAGGTGCAGGTGGAGCTCGGCATCGCCAACCGCAATGTCGATCTGGTGGCCGAAGGTTATGACCTGGCGATTCGCCTCGGAACTTTGCCCGACAGCAGCCTGGTGGCGCGCCAGCTGGAGGAGGCACGGCTTTGCCTGGTGGCGGCACCGGCCTATCTGGCCCGCGTCGGCACGCCGAAATCCGTCGCCGATCTCGCCATGCATAACTGTCTGCCGTTCGTCATGCCCAGCAATGGGCGGCCGGGCATCTGGCAATTCCGCCAGGGCGAGGAAGAGCTGAGGTTCGTTCCACAGGGCAACCCGGTGGTGGCGGACGATGTGCTGGGCTGCATCTCGCTGGCCGAGCACGGCGTGGGGATCTGCCAGACCTACGAATTCATCGTTGCCGAATGCTTGCGCCAAGGGCGCCTGGTTCGCCTGCTGGAGGACCTCGAGGGTGCCCGGCGACCTTTTTCCCTCATCTATCCCCCCCATCGCCAGTTATCGACGGCGTGCCGTGTGTTGATCGATTTTCTAGCGGGATCGGCAGCGGAAACCACCCCTGACTAGTCAGTCGGTGCCGAGCACACTGGCTCGGCCGATGCCATGAACGAGGTCGGTGACAGACAGGTGCGGCAGGCCAGTCCTCGACGGAAGGTCGATGCTTACCGGCGTCCTGGATTGCTTACAGGGATTTGCCACTGCCCGTTCGCGGCGCCGAAGCGTAAAGTACCAGTAGCGCGGACAAGCTCAGGCTCAGGGCGATGCCCAGCAGCGCGGCGATAAAGCCTCGGGCTACCGAGGCCGGGCTGAGGGCCGGCGCGGCGACGGCATAGAACAGGCCGCCGAGCACCGCCACACCGAGGGAGGCACTGATTTGCAAGGCCGAGTTGACCAGGCCGGAAACCATCCCGGAGCCAGCGGCCGGGGCGCGGTCGATCACGCTTCGGATCAGGGTGGGCAATGCCCAGCCCTGGCCAAATCCCAGCAGCCCGACGCCCACTATCAGCGGCACCAGCGCCGGACGTTCACCCGCGGCAGCGGTACCTACCGCTGCGCTCAGGACCACGCAGCCCAGCATCTCCAGCAGCATTCCCAGGGCCGGTACCCAGCGGCCGAAGCAGCGGATGGCAATGGGGGTGGTCAGCGGGCCGACCAGAAAGCCGACGCCGAAGGGTGTGAACATCAGGCCGGTGACCGCCGGTGTGGTGCCGAGCGCGCCTTGCAGGTACACCGAAAAGGTCAGAAAGAACGCTGATACGACGTAGAAAAACAGCGCGCTGACCAGGCCCGCCAGCAAGCGCGGCGATCGCGCCAGTTGGGGGCTGAGCAGCGGAGTGCCGCCGCGCCTTAGGAGGGCCGCTTCATGGCGCCAGAAGATCATGGCAACCACGGGCGCGCCCAGCAACATCAGGCACATCCACCACGGCCAGTCCAACTCCGGACCCTGCACCAGCGGTACCACCAGCAGGCCCAGCGTCAGGGCGCAGAGCAGCGCGCCGAGGCGATCCAGAGACGCCGGTGTGGCGCTGCGGGTGTCCGGCAGAAAAGGCATGCCGACGAAGAAAACGGCGGCCACGATGGGAAGATTGATCAGAAAGATGATCCGCCACTGCAGCCCGAGCACGTCGGCCGCGATCAGCACGCCGCCCAGGACTTGTGCGACCACGGCGGCTAATCCAAGCGCCGCTCCATACACCGCCAACGCCCGCGAGCGCTCCTGCTCGGGAAACAGGGCATGGATGGACGCCAGGCCCTGGGGAGCCATGGCGGCGGCGCTCAACCCTTGCAAGACTCGACCCACGATCAGCATCGGCGGCGAGGCCGCCAGTCCACAGATCAGCGATGCCAATCCAAAGCCTGCCATGCCCGCCAGAAACACCCGACGCCGGCCAAACAGGTCGCCCAGGCGTCCACCGGTAATGAGAAAAACTGCATAGGTTGCCGCATAGGCCGAGATCACCCATTCGATCTGCGCCGGCGTCGCCCTCAGCCCCTGAGCAATGGACGGCAGGGCCACATTGACGATGAAGAAATCCAGTGGTGGCAGGAACGCGCCGGCCAGCAGTACCGCAAAGGCCAGCCAGCGCCGAGATGCCGTGGCGGTGGCTGGAGTGGAAAGGGTCATGGCAACGCCTCCAGGAAACGATTTGGCCGGCAGCTTCTGGCCGGGCCCGCGCATCGCTACGTACACTAGCGAGCGGAGTGGGATCGGCCTGGCGACGCTGCCAGGCTGGATGTGGCCGCAGTTTGAAAGGCTGGGTGCGTTGGCGGGACTGCCATCGCTGCACATTGCGCGTTCATTTTCGTAAGGGGTGACGGGGTGGAATGGGACGACTTGCGTTTTTTCCTGGCGATAGCCCGTGCCCGCTCCCTGGGCGCCGCTGCCAAGCATCTGGGCGTCAGTCACCCCACCGTGGGCAGGCGTTTGCAGGCGCTGGAGCAAGCCTGCGGCCAGGCTTTTTTCCGGCGCACCAGCGAAGGTCTGGTACCGACCGCGATGGGCGAGGGCATCCTGAGCCTGGCAGAGGATATGGAAAGCAGCGCCCTGGCCATTGCCCGGCGCATCGATGGCAGTGAACAGCCCGAGGGCATCCTGCGCATATCCTCAGCCGACTGGTTTGCCGGGTACGTGCTGGCGCCGGTGCTTGGCGAACTGGTGCGCCGCCACCCTGCGGTGGTACCCGAGGTGATTGCCGGGCAGCGTCTATCGGACCTCACCCGCCGCGAAGCGGACATCGCCTTTCGTATCGTGCCGTTTGACCAGCCGGACATCGTGCAGCGCCGGCTGATGAGCATGCCCTACGGCCTGTACGCCAGCGCCGCCGTGCCCTTCGAGCCCGGTCCGGATGGCGCGGACTGCAAGTTGATCGTGATGAACACCGCGCAGGCCTATTACCCCGACGTGCTGTGGGTCCAGCGCATGCTGCCCGCCGCGCCCACGGTGTTCACCAGCAGTAGCCGCACCGTGCAGGCGCAGATGTGCGCTCGAGGCTTGGGGGTGGCGGTACTGCCGCGCCCGCTGGGCGACCAGCTGCCGGCGCTGACCCGTATTGAACTCAGCGAAGAGCCGCCCCCGCGTGATATCTGGATGGGCTACCACCAGGACATGCGGCGCCTGGATCGCCTGCGTGCGCTGGCAGAACTGGCCAGCGAGATGCTCGGCAGCCACTGAGGGGCGCTAGGACCTCTCGCTCGCCTGCAGCGTGCGTTGGTAGCAGCCGCTCCCGCACACCTATCGGGTGCCGCCATGAATCCCGATCGCCGCCACTCTGATCCCGTGAGTGTGATCTCTCCTGCTCGATCTACGTCAAGAGTGCTGCCCCGTGCAGTCGTCTGGGGTCTGATAACGGGGACTTCCATGCAAACTCTGTTGAACGACATTCTCGAAGCCGTGCGTCCCTTGATCGGCAAGGGCAACGTAGCCGACTACATTCCCGCACTGGCCGACGTGCCGGCGAGTCAGCTGGGGATAGCGGTCTATGGCAACGATGGCAGCTATCACTGCGCGGGCGACGCCTTGGTGCCGTTTTCGGTGCAGAGCATTTCCAAGGTTTTCAGCCTGGTTCAGGCGATTGGTCACTCCGGAGAAGCTATCTGGGAACGGCTTGGTCACGAGCCTTCGGGCCAGCCGTTCAACTCGCTGGTTCAGTTGGAGTTCGAGCGCGGGCGCCCGCGTAATCCCTTCATCAATGCCGGTGCGTTGGTTATCTGCGATATCAACCAATCGCGCTTCGCTGCACCCATTCAGTCGATGCGCGATTTCGTGCGGCGCCTGTCGGGCAATCCCCAGATAGCGATGGATGCACGTGTGGCCGATTCGGAGTATCAGTTCCGCGCGCGCAATGCGGCCATGGCTTACCTGATGCAGTCATTCGGCAATTTCCATAACGAAGTGGAGACTGTGCTGCGCAGCTATTTCAGCTACTGCGCGTTGCGCATGAATTGCCTGGATCTGGCACGAGCCTTCTGTTTCCTGGCCAACGATGGGTTCTGCAAGCACAGTGGCGAGCAGATTCTGACCCGGCGCCAGACTCAGCAGGTGAACTCGATCATGGCCACCAGCGGGCTGTATGACGAGGCTGGGAATTTTGCCTACCGCGTGGGGCTGCCGGGCAAGAGCGGCGTGGGCGGCGGGATCGTGGCCATCGTGCCGGGGCAATTCACCGTGTGCGTGTGGTCGCCGGAGTTGAATGCAGCGGGCAATTCCCTTGCCGGGATGGCGGCGCTGGAACTGTTGAGTTCTCGGATTGGCTGGTCGGTGTTCTGACGGGCGAGCGGATGGTCAGCGGCCACTCGGCGCGCAGCCGCTGCTGCAGGCGCCGATCCTTATCGTTCGGCTTGCCAGGCGATCAGTGCCGCCAAGGCTTCGCTGAGAGGCGTGGTGTTGGCCTCCAGAACCTTCAGATGACGTCGGACGGCTTCGGCGGTGTCCGACGAGCCGCTTGCCTCCGCCCAGGTGGCGAGTTCCCGAATGGCGGCGCTTGTGGCATTGATGTTCTGGTTGAGACGGCAAACGAGCGAGGGGAGGGGGAAAGTGTTCATGATGACCTCCGCAGAGAGACTTCAGATCCACTCGGAAGCAAGAAAGGCCGTACCCATCGATACGGCCTTTTGCCGTGAAGTTGCTGCTCTCCAAACCACACGGCAGGGAAAATTTACCAAAAATAGTCTCTGATTCAAGCCCCCCGCGAGGCATCAGCACAGGGGTGTCGGTGAAGGGTGAAAGGCTTTATTGATAGATTTCATGCATCAATGAATGCAAACATAGCACTTATCGTTTCAAAGTGTGTCAAGCAGAATCCAGCGACCAAAAGCGCCAACAAGCCTAAATAAGATCGCTGGAGAACTCCCTATGCATGCCTCCACCACCCAGGGCCCGTCGTCCGCCCGCTCTAAGGCGGGTGCCGTGTTTCGCGTCACTTCGGGCAACTTTCTCGAACAGTTCGATTTCTTCCTCTTCGGCTTTTACGCCACGCAGATAGCCGCCGTCTTCTTTCCCGCATCCAGCGAGTTCGCTTCGCTCATGATGACCTTCGCCGTGTTTGGCGCAGGCTTTCTGATGCGTCCATTGGGAGCGGTGATTCTTGGGGCCTACATCGATGATGTCGGCCGCCGGAAGGGGTTGATCCTCACCTTGTCGATCATGGCCAGTGGCACCCTGCTGATCGTCCTGGTGCCGGGCTATTCCAGCATCGGTCTGTGGGCCCCCTTGCTGGTGCTGGTGGGGCGCTTGCTCCAGGGCTTTTCGGCCGGCGCCGAGCTGGGTGGGGTTTCGGTCTACCTGGCGGAAATGGCGACGGCCGGGCGTAAGGGGTTCTATACCAGTTGGCAATCCGCGAGCCAGCAGGTGGCGATCGTCGTGGCGGCCGCCCTGGGGTACGGGCTCAATCAACTGATGTCACCGGCAATGATCGCGGATTGGGGCTGGAGAATTCCCTTTGCCATTGGCTGCCTGATCGTGCCGTTCATCTTCGTGCTTCGTCGCAGCCTGGAGGAAACCGAGGAGTTTGCCCGTCGCTCCGAGCGCCCCACCATGAAACAGGTATTCGCCACGCTGGGCGAGAACTGGCGTGTGGTCCTGGCCGGCCTGCTGATGGTGGCGATGACGACCACGGCGTTCTATCTGATCACGGTATACGCCCCCACCTTCGGCAAGACGGTGCTGAACCTGAGCACGACCGATGCCTTGCTGGTGACTCTGCTAGTCGGGATCTCGAACTTCATCTGGCTGCCCATCGGCGGGCATCTGAGCGATAGATTCGGGCGCAAGCCGATACTCGTCGGGATGACCGTGCTGGCCATTTTCACGGCCTATCCGGCGCTGTCCTTCCTGGCCCAGGCACCGAGCTTCGCGCACATGCTGCAGGTCCTGCTCTGGCTGTCGTTCATCTACGGCCTCTACAACGGGGCGATGATTCCCGCTCTCACCGAAATCATGCCGGTGCAAGTCCGGGTGGCGGGCTTCTCCCTGGCTTACAGCCTGGCAACCGCCGTGTTTGGCGGCTTCACCCCCGCAATTTCTACCTGGCTCATTCACTTGAGCGGCGACAAGGGCGCCCCCGGCTACTGGATGACCTTCGCCGCCGTCTGTGCGCTGTGCTCGACGCTGGTGCTTTACCGCGCAAGCTCCTCGCGTACTCCCTTCCTGCCTGATCGAGAGCTTGCTCAATGAAAGCACTGACCCAACATCTAGCCGCCCTGGCGCTTGGCCTTTGCGCGCTCAACAGCGCTGCACAGGCCGAAGAACTGAACGTCATGACGTCGGGTGGTTTCACCGCGGCATTTCAACGGCTGAGCCCTAAGTATGCGCAAAACAGCGGCGACACGATCCAGACCATCCTCGGCCCGTCCATGGGCAAGGCCCGCGAAGCGATCCCCAATCGACTGGCGAGAGGGGAGAATGCCGATGTGGTGATCATGGTCGGCTACGCCCTGGATGAGCTCATCAAGCAGGGCGTAGTGGATCCGGCTTCCAAAGTCGAGCTGGCGGACTCTCGTATTGGCATGGTGGTCCGAAAGGGTGCTGCCAAGCCGCGGATCGATAGCGAGGAGGCGTTCAGGAACAGCCTGCTGGCCGCCGGCTCCATCGCTTATTCGGACAGTGCCAGCGGTGTCTACATCCAGAACAAACTGTTCAGGAAGCTCGGGGTGGAGCAGCAGGTGGAACCGAAGGCGAAGATGATCGAACGGATCCCGGTTGCCTCGGTCGTCGCCTCGGGCCAGTACGAGGTCGGTTTCCAGCAGGTCGCCGAGTTGCTGCCCATTGCCGGGGTATCCTTCGTCGGCAAGATTCCGGAAAGCCTGCAATCGGTGACCCGCTACTCCGCCGGTATCCCACGCAATGCGAAACACCCGGAGAAGGCCAGGGAGTTGCTGTCGTATCTCGCCTCGCCTGCCGCGCAGCCCGTCGTGCAGGCCTCGGGCCTGGACTCAGTCCCCCGGTGATTTCACCGGCGTGCTTTTGACCAGCCGCTCCAGCTCGAGCGCTGCGGGCGTCAGCGTGCGTCCGCTGTGCTTGATCAACCCCACGTTCCGCACCACCGCAGGTTCCTCCAGCGGAACGGCCTTGAGGATGGGGTGGCTGGTCCGTGGCATCGCGATCGATGGTACGGCGGCCACGCCCACGCCGGCTTCCACCAGCCCTATGGCGGTGGTGACATGTCTCGTTTCGCAAATGCTGTGGCGGGGCGGGACCACGCGTTTCAAGGCCTGGCTCAGGATGAGGCGATTGCCGGAGCTCTTGTCCAGCGCGATGTAGTCGTGCTCGTAGAGCTCGGACCAGGTCACCGACGGACGATCCGCCAGGGGGTGATCACGTCGGCAGGCCATTACGTATCGTTCTTCGAGCAGCAGTTCGAAGGTGATTTCCGGGCTGAGATTGCCGCTGAAGGTAACGCCGAAATCGGCTTCCCCGCTCGCGACGGCGAGGTTGACCTCATGCGCGCTGGCGTCCACCACCATGATCTTGATACGCGGATACAGCCGGTGGAACTCACTGATGACGTTAGGCATGAAGTAGTAGGCGGCCGACGGCACGCAGGCGATGGTGACGCGCTCCATCCGACTGGAGGCGACATCCGCAATGCTCATCAACGCATTGTCCAGTTGATCGAGCACCCGCTCGACTTCCGGCACGAATGCCCGACCCACCGCCGTCAGGCTGACCTTGCGGGTCGTCCTGTCGAACAGCCGAACATTCAAGGCCGATTCCAGCTTCTCGATACGACGGCTCAGCGCCGGCTGGGAGATCTTTACCGTCTCGGCGGCCTTGCGGAAGCTGCCCTTTTCAACAATGGCGCGGAATGCCTGAAGATCGTCCAGATCGAAGTTGATGCTCATGGGGCCGGCGATGGATTGATAATGAGGCGGCATCAATAGCACTTTCGGTCGCGCCGGGGAAGGCACCAATGGCGGACTGCGAGGCGTTAGCTGGGCAACGCGGATAAACCGGAGCGCCAGTCGCAAGCCTTCGTTGCGGATACACCAGTGTCCGTGAGTTCCTTCCGGACGGGATTGCGTCGGCAATCAGCGCGCCTTGCTGTCGGTCGCTGCTGGCTATGCCGGCATTACCCGGCGGGCATCGCGGCGCACGGCCTGTGGGGGCACCCCGAACCCGCGCATGAAGACTTCGCGCATGTGCCGGCGATCGCGGAAACCCGTTTCCCGGGCCACCACATCGAGCGAGTGGCGGCTTTGCTCGATCATCAGCCTCGCGGCTTCCAGGCGCAGTGCCTCGATCGCCTTGGCCGGGGATTGCCCTGTCTCGGCGGTGAACACGCGGGTGAACTGGCGGGGGCTGAGGTGGGCGACGTCGGCCAGCTCCTCGACGCCCAGTGGTTGCCTCAGATGCTGGCGTGCATAGTTCAAGACGCTCTGGATGCGGTCGGACTTGGGGGCAAGGTCGAGCATTTCCGAATGCTGGGATTGGCCGCCGGAGCGGTGCTGGTGCATTACCAGCTTGTGCGCCACCGAGCGCGCGACTTCTGCGCCCAGGTCCTTCTCCACCATGCCGACGGCCAGGTCGAGGCCGGCGGTCATGCCTGCCGATGTCCAAAAAGGGCCATCGACGATGTAGATACGGTCTTCCTCGACCATGATTTGCGGATGACGTTTCTGCAGGGCCTGGGCATAGGCCCAATGGGTCGTCGCTCGCCGCCCGGCGAGCAGTCCTGCTTCGGCGAGGATGAAAGCGCCGGTGCAGATACCGACCGCACGGCGCGCCTGGCTGCCGGCCTTGCGCACGAAGTCGAGAACTTCGGGGGTTGGCTCGCTCTCCAGCGGGTCGTTGACCCCGACCACCATCCAGGTATCGGCCAGCCGTGGCGCTTGCAGAGGACGGGTCTCCATGGTCAGGCCCAGCGAGGATCGCACCAGGCCACCAGCTGGCGAGAAGTGCTCGATGCTGTAGACCGGTTTACCGACGGCCAGGTTGGCGAACTCGAAGACCGTCTGGGTGGCCAGGGAGAGCACCTGGAAGCCATCGGTGAGCAGATAGCCAATGCGATGCATGATGATATCCTGAATGTCCTGAAATACTACCTTATACGTCATTTGAGATGCAGCCAAGTCGTCGCATCCTGACCTCCAGCCTTCCCCAACCCTCGCTGGAGCATCGACATGACCCACACTCATCCTGGTACTGCCCTGATCACTGGCGCCTCGTCCGGCATCGGCGCCATCTATGCAGAACGCCTGGCCCGCCGTGGCTACGACCTGATCCTGGTCGCCCGCAATCGTGGTCGTCTGAATGCGCTGGCCAAGCGCCTGAGCGATGAAACCGGTCGCGCCATCGAGGTGGTGGTCGCCGATCTGGCCGACAGAACCGATCTGGCGCAGGTCGAGGAGCTGCTGCGGTCGGACGCGAGCATCTCCTTGCTGGTGAACAACGCCGGCATCGGCGCCACCCGTCCCTTGCTGGAATCCAACATCGACAGGCTGGAGGATCTGCTCACGCTGAACGTGAACGTGCTGACGCGCCTGACCTACGCCGCCGTGCCCGGCTTTGTCGCTCGCGGTGGCGGCACGCTGATCAACATCGCCTCCATCGTTGCCATCGCGCCGGAGGTGCTGAACGGTGTGTACGGCGGCTCAAAGGCGTTCGTCCTCGCCTTCAGCCAGTCCCTGCGCCATGAACTGGCGGACACGAACGTCCGCGTACAGGTGGTGCTGCCCGGTGCGACCGCCACCGATTTCTGGGGCCTGGCCGGCACGCCGCTGGAGCATCTACCGGACGCCATCGTGATGAAGGCGGATGACATGGTGGATGCGGCACTCGCCGGGCTCGACCAGGGCGAGTTCGTCACCATTCCGGCGCTACCGGAAATCGCCGACCTCGATGACTATGAAGCGGCGCGCCAGAAATTGATGCCCAACTTGTCGCGCAGCTTGCCCGCAGCCAGATATCTGGGGTGAGCGGTGAGGGGCCGAGCCTGCTGTGAGGGGCTCGGCTCGACGCGCTCAGCGGGGAGTCGCGAAGGGCCTGCCGATCAAGCGTCCTGCGCGGGCCGGCTGGTTCCAAGGCGCAGCCGCATCGGGGCGCTGGCCGCCGGTCCTGCCTGCACCGTGCAGTGATCCAGCGGCACGCAGCGGCCCTCGGAGGTTTCGGCCATGATCCGGTGTACGGGCCTTCCGCTCTCCCGCTCGACCAACTGCACGCTTTCCTCGCCCTGCACGTAATGGCGATTCCCCCAGGCCACAAGTGCCATGAGGACGACTCGGAAGTCTTCGCCTCGGGGCGTGGGTACGTATTCGTAGCGCAACGGGCGCTGACTGTACGCCTGGCGCTCGAGCAACCCCGCCTCGACGAGTGATTTCAGGCGCCGGGTCAGCATGTTCGGAGCGATTTCCAGGCTGCGGGAAAACTCATCGAAGCGCCGCAAGCCCTGCAGCGCGTCACGCATGATCAGCATGCTCCACCATTCACCAACCCGCTCCAGGCTCAGTGCGATGGGGCATTCGGCTTCGGCAAAAGTCTTGCGCTGCATGGTCGGCCTTCTTTTGAAAAGGATAAATAGTAGCCCGGCATGTTACTTTCATGATGATAGTAACGTCCATGCAGTGTGATCTCTCAATCTGCAACAGGAGTGGGGCCCAAATGAACAAGCGTATCGTCGTTACCGGGATGGGGGCGGTCAGCCCGCTCGGCTGCGGAGTCGAACCGATATGGAAACGCCTTCTGGCCGGCCAGTCGGGAATTCGCCGGCTGGCGCCTGAGCTGGTCGGTGATCTGTCGGTCAGCATTGGCGGCCAGGTGCCGGATCGGTCCCAGGACCCGGAGGCCGGCTTCGATCCGGATCAACTGCTGGCGGCCAAAGAGCAGCGCAAGATGGACCGTTTCATCCTGTTCGCCCTGGCCGCAGCCAAGGAGGCGCTGGCACAGGCCGGCTGGTCTCCCAGCACGTCCCTGGAGCAGGAACGCACGGCGACCATCATTGCAACGGGTGTAGGTGGGTTCCATTCGATTGCCGAGGCGGTACGGACCACCGACAGCAAGGGGCCGCGCCGCTTATCGCCCTTCACCATTCCCTCGTTCCTGAGCAACATGGCGGCCGGGCATGTATCCATTTTCCATGGTTTCAAGGGCCCCCTGGGTACGCCGGTGACCGCCTGCGCCGCCGGCGTGCAGGCTATCGGGGATGCCGCGCGGATGATCCGCGCGGGCGAGGTGGATATCGCCGTCTGCGGTGGCGCAGAAGCGACCATTCACCGGGTGAGCCTCGCCGGTTTTGCCGCCGCACGGGCGCTTTCCAGCCAGTACAACGACACCCCGGAGCGCGCCTCCCGGCCCTTCGATACGGGGCGCGATGGGTTCGTCATGGGCGAAGGCGCAGGCCTGCTGGTCATCGAAGAGTTGCAGCACGCGCTGGCGCGTGGCGCAACGCCGCTGGCGGAGCTGGTGGGCTACGGTACCAGTGCCGATGCCTATCACATGACCGCGGGTCCCGAGGACGGGGATGGCGCTCGCCGAGCCATGCAGCAAGCGCTGCGGCAGGCGGGTGTCGAGGCATCCCAGGTCCAGCATCTCAATGCCCACGCCACCTCGACTCCGGTCGGCGACAAGGGCGAGCTGGCTGCCATCAGGACCGTGTTCGGCAGCGGCAGCAATGTCGCCATCAGCTCGACCAAGTCGGCGACGGGCCATCTGTTGGGCGCCGCTGGCGGCATAGAGGCGATCTTCACGATCCTGGCGCTGCGCGATCAGGTGGTACCCGCCACGCTGAACCTGGAGGTACCTGATCCCGCGGCCGATGGCCTGAATCTGGTCAGCGGCAGCGCCCGGCCCATGCCATTGGAGTACGCACTGTCCAATGGCTTTGGATTCGGCGGGGTGAACGCGAGCGTCCTCTTCCGGCGCTGGGGTTGAGCCGTGCGTCCCGCATCCTGTACGAACTTGGCGTGTTGTACAGCTTGCCGGGGCGTCGATCGCGTGCGTTTACAGCTGCAGGGCGCCGCGCAGCAGCAATCGCAGCCGCTGCGCGCCGAGTGCCGGACCACTACCCAGGGCCGCTATGGGCACCCCCGTAGCGGCGTTGGCAATGTCCTGCGCGGCTTCGCCGATCAAGGCCAGCGGGCAATCGATCGCCATCTGTAATCGCTCCAGGCGTTTGATCGCATCCGCCGACAAGACCACGTGGGCGAGCAACACCAGCGCGGCCGGCTGCATCGCCGCGCAGACCAGTGGCAGTTCTTCCGGCGGCGCACCCGGCGCCAGGGGCTGGACGCGTAGATCCTCGCCCCCCAGCAGCAAGCCCGTGGCCAGCAATTCGAATTCCTGTGTCGTCCCGGCGGCATCGGCCAGCAGCACGCCGGCGCCGGGCGCGCGGCTCATCTGCAGGCGAAGGAGGACGCGGGCGCGCAAGAAGGCGTCGAGGAACGCCCACTGGCTGCGGGAGCCGAAGCCGTTGAGCGTCAGCAGGGAGCGCCACAGCGGCAGGAGGATGTCCTCCAGCAGCGTCGAGAGGGGAAAGATGCTGTAGGCCTGGCCGTAGAGCCTGTCGAGTTCGCTCTGGTCGAACGCCGCCGTGGCGCGGGAAAATGCGTCGCGCCACTGCTGGCGCTCGTCGCCGGGCTGGGCCGATTCCTGCCGCTGGCGCTGGGCGAGCAACTCGCCAATCTTGCCTACCGCCATGCCCCGGCCGGTCCACAGCAGAATGTCCTGGATGGTCTGCAGATCCTGCGGGGTGTACAGGCGATGCCCGCCATCGGTGCGCAGCGGGCTGACCAGGCCGTAGCGGCGCTCCCACGCCCGCAGGGTCACCGGGTTGATGCCGGTGAGGCGAACCACCTCGCGCATGGGCAGCAGATCGCTGGGATCGATATCGGATAGGTCGTTCATGGCGCGGCCAGGCGGCGAAGGAGCCTGGATTGTAAACCAGCGGCAAGGCTTGTGGCCGAGCTAGGCAGTACCCGGTCGCCCGACTACCCTAGGCGGATCGCAGCGAACCGGATGGAAAACCCATGATCAATGCCAAACTCCTGCAACTGATGGTCGAAGCCTCCAACGACGGCATCGTGGTGGCCGAGCAGGAGGGAGAGGACAGCATCCTGATCTATGCCAACGCGGCCTTCGAACGCCTGACCGGGTTTGCCGTCGACGACATCCTCTATCAGGACTGCCGCTTCCTGCAGGGCAGCGAGCGGCAGCAGGCGGGGCTGGAGGCCGTGCGCGAGGCGATCCGCGCCGGGCAACCCTGTCGCCAGGTGCTGCACAATTTCCGCAAGGACGGCACGCCGTTCTGGAACGAGCTGTCGATCACCCCGGTGCGCAACGAAGCGGACCAGCTCACGTACTTCATCGGCATCCAGCGCGACGTCAGCCGCGAAGTCGCGGCTCAGGACCGCGTGCGCCAGTTGGAGGCCGAGGTCGAGGCGCTCAAGGAGCAACTCGCCGCGCTGAAGCCCCGCCAATGATCTGTAGTAAAAATTGTACAAGTAGACTTGATTTGTACAATTAATGCCGTAGGCTTCGCTTGTACCTGTACAGAAAATAATAGTTGTACAGGATTTGCCGGAGCCCACCATGTCCTCGTTTCTGGAATCCTTCGCCAAGTGCTTTGCCTCGCTGGACGCGTCCAGTCTGTACCGGCTCGGCGACCTCTACAGCCAGGACGTGAGCTTTCAGGACCCGCTGCACCGCGTGGATGGTCTCGCCGAGTTGCGCCGCTACTTCGAGTCGCTCTACGCCGATGTCCAGGAGCTGCGCTACGACTTCCACGGCTTCGATGAAGTGGGCGAGGGGCGCGGCTACCTGCGCTGGACCCTGCATTTCCGCCATCCGCGGCTGGGGGGCGGCAAGTTGATCGTCGTGGAAGGCTGCAGCCATCTGTGCTGGGGCGAGCGCGTGGAATTTCATCGGGACTATTTCGATGCCGGAGCGCTGCTTTATGAGCACCTGCCGGTCATGGGCGGCGTCATCGCCTGGCTGAAGCGGAGGCTGGCATGAGCCGCCTGTGGTTGACCGGAGCCAGCAGCGGCATCGGCGCGGCGCTGGCCGAACGGCTGCTCGCTGAGGGCCACAGCCTGGCCGTGACGGCACGCCAGGCCGCACCGTTGCAAGCGCTGGCCCAGCGTCACGGAGCGCGCGTACTGGTAGCGCCCGGCGACATCACGGACGCCGGCCAGGTCCGGGAAATCGTCCGCCGCATCGAGCAGGCCTGGGGGGCGCTGGATCGCGTGGTGCTCAATGCCGGGACCTGCGAATACCTCGAGCCCGGCCGTTTCGACGCGGCGTTGGTGGAGCGCGTGGTGAGGACCAATGTGCTGGGCGCCGCGCAATGCATCCAGGCGTGCCTGCCGCTGCTGCGCCAGGGCGTGCGACCGCACCTGGTGGTTATCGGCAGCGCGGTGACCTGGCTGGCCTTGCCCCGCGCCGGTGCCTATGGGGCCTCCAAGGCCGCGCTGCGTTACCTGCTGGAATCGCTGCGCATCGACCTGGCGGGCGAGGGCATCGATACGACCCTGGTGAGCCCCGGCTTCGTGGAGACGCCGCTGACCCGGCAAAACGATTTCCCCATGCCCATGATCTGGCCGGTGGAGCGCGCTGCCGAGCATATCGTCCAGCGCCTGGAGTCCCGTCCGTTGGAGATCGCCTTCCCGCGTGCCTTCGTCCTGATCCTGCGGCTGCTGGGCGCGTTGCCCTCGCGCTGGCGCCTGGGGCTCGGTCGACGGCTCGCCCGCCGTCCGGCGGAGGCCTGAGCATGCGCATCGCGATTATCGGCAGCGGCATCTCCGGCCTCACCTGCGCCCATCTGCTGGCGCGCAGTCACGAGGTCTGCGTCTTCGAAGCCGCCGACTGGATCGGTGGCCACACCCACACCGTGGATGTGGACTGGCAGGGCCAGCGCTACGCCGTGGACACCGGCTTCATCGTCTTCAACGACTGGACCTACCCGCGCTTCATCCAGTTGCTGGATCTTCTGGGCGTTGCCTCGCGGCCGACCCAGATGAGCTTTTCCGTGCACGATCCGGCCACCGGCCTGGAGTACAACGGCCATGACCTCAACACCCTGTTCGCCCAGCGGCGCAATCTGGTCTCGCCCGGCTTCTGGGGCATGCTGCACGACATCCTGCGCTTCAACCGCGAAGCGCTCGAAGACCACGCCGAGCAGCGCATTCCCCTGACGTTGACGCTCGGCGACTACCTGCGCGCTGGCGACTATGGCGATCGCTTCATCGAGCATTACATCGTGCCGATGGGCTCGGCCATCTGGTCGATGTCGCGCGCCCGCATGCTGGATTTTCCGTTGCAGTTCTTCATCCGCTTCTTCGCCAACCATGGCCTGCTGTCGGTGAACAACCGACCGCAATGGCGTGTGGTGGAAGGGGGCTCGCGCAGTTACGTGGCGCCCTTGACGGCGGGGTATCGCGAGCGGATCCGTCTGAGCTGCCCGGTGCACCGCGTCCGGCGTGATGCGCAGGGCGTGGAGATTCACAGCGCTGCGGGAATCGAACGATTCGACAAGGTAGTGTTCGCCTGTCACAGCGACCAGGCCCTGGCCCTGCTGGAGGCGCCTAGTGCGGCTGAGCAGACGGTGCTCTCTGCTCTCGGCTATGCCAGCAACGAAGTCGTCCTGCATACCGACACCCGCCTTTTGCCGCGGCGTCGTCGCGCCTGGGCGAGCTGGAACTACCGCCTCGGCGGCCCGGAAGATGCGCCCGCGGCGCTGACTTACGACATGAACCTGCTTCAAGGGATCGAGGCGCCCGTGACGTTCTGCGTCAGCCTCAACCAGACCGAGCGCATCGACCCCGCCAAGGTGCTGGCGCGCTTCGACTACGCCCATCCGCAATTCAGCCTGCCGGGCATCGATGCGCAGGCCCGGCGCGGCCTGCTGCAGGGTCGGCAGCACAGTTATTTCTGCGGTGCCTATTGGGGCAACGGTTTCCACGAGGACGGTGTGGTCAGCGCCCTCGAAGTTGCCGGTCATTTCGGGGAGCGGCTGTGAACAGCAGCCTCTGCCGTGGCTGGGTGGTGCACCGGCGCCTGCTGCCCCGCGTGCATGCTTTCCGTTATCCGGTGGGCATGATTCTGCTGGACCTGGCCGAGCCAGCGTCTGTGATGCGGCTCTCGCCGCTGTTGCGTGCCTCGCGTTTTGCTCCACTGAGCTGGCGGGAAAGTGACTACCTGCCCGCTTGGACGGGGACCGGGATGTCGCTGGAGGAGGGCGTACGCTGCCTTCTGCGCGAGGCACTGGGCGAGTCGCCCGCCGGGCCGATCCAGCTGCTCACCCAACTGCGCAGCTGGGGCCTGTGGTTCAACCCGGTGAGCTTCTACTTCTGCCACGACCGCGAAGGCCGCCTGGCTGCGATCCTCTGCGAGGTACGCAATACCCCCTGGCGTGAGCGCTACCACTACGTGCTGCCGGTGAAGCCCGGCGCACCCCAGGAATTCGCGGTGGCCAAGGCCTTCCATGTCTCGCCGTTCCTGCCCAGGGAGATGGAGTACCGGATGCGCTTTCACATCGATCAGTCCCGTGTGCATGTACAGATGGAAAACTGGCGCGCCGGCCACCGGGTGTTCCAGGCCCATCTCGATCTGCACCGCCAGGAGCTGAACGGCGCGGCGCTGCGGCGGCACCTGCTGGCATTCCCCTGGATGAGCCTGCGCACCGTTGCAGCCATCTACTGGCAGGCGTTACGCCTGCTGTTCAAGCGCATCCCTTTGCACGACCACCAGGCGAGCGACCATCGCCTGAGTGTCGGCCACTGTGCCGTCGAGGAGCCTGACCATGACAGAACCCACCCTGAGCGCCGATAAAGCCGGTGGCGCCGCACCTTTGGCCGGCAACCTGTTCCGTCAGGCGGTGCTCGCTCGCCTGCGGCGACTGCGGCATGGCTGGCTGCAGGTGCGTCGCGCCGATAGCCTGCTGGACTTCGGCGACCGGCGCAGTCCCTTGCGCGCGGTGATCGACGTGCATGACGACGCCGTATGGGGGATGGTGGCGTGCAACGGCTCGATCGGCGCAGGGGAGGCCTACATCCAGGGATACTGGAGCAGCCCGGACCTGGCGCTGGTCACTCGGCTGTTCGTCGCCAACCTGGACGTGCTCGATGCGATGGAGGGCGGCCTGGCGCTGTTTGCCAAGCCTGCGCTGCGTCTGCTGCACTGGCTCAACCGTAACAGCCGTCGCGGCTCGCAGCGCAATATCCGCGCGCACTACGACCTGGGCAACGACCTGTTCGAGCGCCTGCTGGACCCGACGCTGATGTATTCCTCGGCGGTGTTCCAAAGCCCTACGCAGAGCCTGGAACAGGCGCAGTTGAACAAGCTGGAGGTCATCTGCCGGAAGCTCGATCTGCAACCGCAGGATCATCTGCTGGAGATCGGCACCGGCTGGGGCAGCCTCGCGCTGTATGCTGCCACCCATTATGGCTGTCGTGTGACGACCACGACGCTGTCGGAGCAGCAATACGCCTGCGCCCAATACCGCATCCGCGAATGCGGCCTGGAGGATCGCGTGACCCTGCTGATGCAGGATTACCGCGAGTTGCGCGGCAGCTACGACAAGCTGGTGTCCATCGAGATGATCGAAGCGGTCGGCCATCGCTACCTGCCCGACTACTTCCGTCGCTGCGCTGCCTTGCTCAAGGACGACGGGCTGATGCTGCTGCAGTCCATCACCATCCGCGACCAGCGCTACGAGCAGGCGCGGCGGTCGGTGGACTTCATCCAGCGCTACATCTTCCCCGGCGGCGCGCTGCCTTCGATCACCACGCTGCTGCAGACCGCGACGCAGCACACGGGGCTCAACCTCATCCATTTGGAAGATTTTGCCGGGGACTATGCGCTGACCCTGCGGCATTGGCGCGATAACCTCCGGCAAGCGCGCACCGAACTGCTGGAACTGGGCTATGACGAAAGCTTCCAGCGCCTGTGGGAGTTCTACCTGTGCTATTGCCAGGGCGGCTTCGAGGAGCGCGCCATCGGCGTGGCGCATCTGCTGTGGGCCGGGCCTGCGGCGCGCAAGGCGAGCCTGGCGGATCACCTGGACGCCTGATGCACCGGCGCCTGCCTCTGCTGGCCAACGCGATCTGGCTGCAGCTTGGCTGGTGGGGTTGTGTGCTCGGGGCGCAGCGGCCCGTGCTGTTGGGTGTGGTAGCGCTCGGGCTGCTGGCGCACCTGGCGTTGTGTCGGCGAAAAGTGGAAGAGGGCATAGCGGCTCTCGGCGTAGCCCTGGCCGGTTGCGTGCTGGATGCGACGCTGGGTTGGCTGGGGTTTTTCGATTTTCACGGGGCCTTGCTGCCGGGCTGGCTGGTCCTGCTCTGGCTGGTGTTCGCCAGCGGGTTGCGCCACAGCCTGGCCTGGGCCGCGCGACCGGTCTGGCGCGGCGCCTGCCTGGGCGCTCTGGGCGGGCCGTTGGCGTATTGTGCGGGCGCACCGCTGGCAGGAGTGGGCCTACCCCTGGGCATCGCGTGGTCGGCGTTGCTGCTGGCGCTGGTGTGGGCGGCCGCGCTACCGCTGATGCTGCGCTTCGCGCTTGGCCGGTGAGCGTCGGCAGCGCTCGGAGCAATAAAGCACCTCATCCCAACAACGTGCCCAGCGCCGCCGCCAGGTGAAAGGGCGGCTGCAGACGGCGCAGATCTTTTGCGGCAGCACCGATTTCCTCATAGCGCCTGCCCCGCATCCAGGCGCGCGAGCAGTGCCTCGCCGCGTTGCCACAGGGCCAGGCTGCGTTCATCGTCCATGCGTTGCAGGTTGCGATAGGGCATCGACAACCGCGGATTGTTGCCGAGCCGCTCGCGGTGGCGCATGAGGAAGTGCCAGTACAGGGCATTGAAGGGGCAGGCATCTTCCTCTGTCGCCTTGTCGACCCTGTAGCGGCACGAGCCGCAGTGGTTGGACATCCGCTGGATGTACCGCCCGCTCGCGCAATAGGGCTTGGAGCCCAGGTAGCCGCCGTCGGCGTGCATCACCATACCCAGCGTGTTGGGCAGTTCGACCCAGTCGAAGGCATCCAGGTACACGGCCAGGTACCAGTCACAGACGGCCGGGGGCGCGATACCCGCCAGCAAGGCGAAATTGCCGGTGACCATGAGCCGCTGGATGTGGTGCGCGTAGCCCAGCTCAAGGGTCTGACCGATCGCCTGGGCCATGCAGCGCATGTCCGTCCTGCCGGTCCAGTAGAACTCCGGCAGCGGGCGGCTGTTACCCAGCACGTTGAGCTGGGCGTACTCGGGCATGCGCAGCCAGTAGATGCCATGCACATACTCGCGCCAGCCGATCAGTTGGCGAATGAAGCCCTCGGCCGCGTTCAGCGGGACCCGTCCCTGGCGATAGGCCTGCTCCACATCCTCGCCAAGCTGACGCACCTCCAGCAACCCGATGTTCAGCGCGGCGCTGATGCGGGCGTGGAACAGGTAGGGCTCGCCTTCGGCCATGGCGTCCTGGTAGTCACCGAAAGCCGGCAGGGAGAACTCCAGGAAGTGCTGCCAGAGCTCCTGTGCCTGGGAGTGGGTTACCGGGTAGTCGAAGCCCTGCAGACGGCCGTAGTGGTCGCTGAAGCGCGCACCGACCAGCGCCATCACCTCGCGGGTGACGGCGTCCTGGCCGAAGCGTGCCGCAAAGGGTCCGCGCAGCCCTCGCGGCAGGGGTTTGCGGTTGTCTGCGTCGAGGTTCCAGGTGCCGCCCACGGGGTGGCCGTCGGGCTCCATCAGCAGGCCGGTGCGCCGGCGCATCTCCCGGTAGAAGTGCTCCATGCGCAATTGTCGACGCGCCCCGGCCCAGCGCGCGAACTCCTCGCGGCTGCACAGGAAGCGGCGGTCTTCGTGCCAGCTCAGCGGCACCGCGCTGTCTCGCAGCGCCCGCTCCAGCCGCCACTCGCCGCATTCGGTGAAATGCACCTGCGGTTCACCCAGAGCGGCATGCCAGCGTTCGACTTCACCGGCGATGCTGCCGCGGTTTTCGGGATCGTCCAGCGCCACGTAGATTACCCGCCAGCCGCGCTCGCGCAGCGCCTGGGCGAAGTGGCGCATGGCGCTGAAGATGAGCACGATCTTCTGCGGATGATGGGGCACATAGCGTGCCTCCTGATTCACCTCGGCCATCAGGATCGCGTCCTGGGCGGGGTCCAGCACCTCGAACAGCGACAGCTCGAAGCTCAACTGATCGCCCAGCAGCAGACCGAGCCGGCGTGGCTTCTCCATCATTCGCGGCGCTCCAGCGAAAGTGGCACACGCAGTGGCGCAACGGCTGTCGGATGTGAAGCGCAGATCTCGTCGTGGACGCAATGCTGCACTAGCTCGCAGGGTAGTGACGCCCATTCGGCCAGCACTGCACGTACCTCGGTGGTCGAGCGCAACTGCAGCACCTGCTCGCGTTCGCCGCGAATCGGCCGCAAACCCTCGGCCAGGCGCGCCTGCAGCACATAGAATCCGCCCTCCAGCGAAATCACTTCGATAGCCTGGATATGCCCGGCCGTGGCGGCCTGTGCGAATTCCTGCAACGTCATGGAGTACTCCTGGCCGGCACGGCCGTCGGAATAGAGGTGTGCGCCTGCCTCAGCTTCTGCTGGGATCCGCGGCGCCCTCTCGGCGGAAGAACAAGGTCACCTGCCCGAGTTCGACGCCGAACTTGCGCATGCTGGAGCGATTGATCAGCGTGTCGTCGTCCATGAGGTACATCCAGTCGTCGAAGCTCACTTCCCAGGTGGTGCCGTCAACTTCCAGGTTCAGGCGGTAGCGCCAGCGCAGTGCGTTGCCGGCGACTTCTCCGGTGGCTTCGCCCACCACGTCGGCGGCGCGTCCCCGCCAGCGTCCGGTGCCGTCGGGGGTCAGGGTCCAGACGCGCTGCTGGCGCGTACCGTCGCTGTAGAGGAAACGCTCATCGAGGATCAGTCGCTCGCCTTCGCGGCGGCTGGTGATGTCCACCGCGAAGCGCTTGACCACTTCGCCCGAGGGTTTCTGGAAGATGCCCCAGGCTTTCACCGGGCCGGCGAAGAATACCGGCAGGTCCAGGCTCGGGCGCTCCTTGGCGTAGTGTTCGACGCCGACATTGCCGCAGCTGCCCAGCAGCAGGCTGGCGATGATCAGGAACAGGCGCATTGTGTGGTTCATGGTTGCTCTCCGCTCAGGCCAAGCAGGTCGCGGCGCAGTTCCGGATTGCGCGTACGCGGGTCCAGCCAGATGGAAAAGAACGCCCGGGCGAATCGGGCGTCGCTCACCGCATGGCGAAGCCTGCCGTCGACATAGAAGCGGCAGCCCACGCCGGGCAGATAGACCCCGGTGATCCGTTGCCCCGGCTGCACATCGACGAAGCCCTGGCGCATCTCTCGGGCCCAACCCGCCAGCAAGGCTTCGTCCTCGGTGCCCAGTCGGCGCATTTCGTCGAGGCTGGCCTGCACCAGGGTGTCCTGCGACAGCGCGCGCCGATACACCAACTCCAGCGCGAAGGCATGCGCCCAGCCTGAGGTTGCGCCGGCGCTCCAGAGATGCGCCTCGTACACCACGAAGCCGAGCCAGGTGAACTGACCCTGACCAACCTGCGTGGCTCCCGGGATTTCGCTGCGCCAGTCGGCGCTGCCCGGCGAGGCCCACAGACTGCAGAACAGAGCGAGCCCCAGACAGAGAGACAGGGAACGGGTCGGTATGCGCATGACGTGGGCCTGTGAATGCATACCTCAATAGTTGTACAGAAATTATTAAATGTACAGATAATGCGTGAGCGGCCTGTAGCCTGCTCTAGGATCACTGTCGCAGTGGAAGTCCCTGATCCATGGCCGGTATCGGCCGCTTTAAAGCCATGTTCAACACGTTGGTGCGGGGGGTGGGAGGCAATTTGCATACAGTGTTTGAATGAAATTGTGTGCATAGTCTTGTTGTTGTATAGATAATGGCCCGGCGCGTTCAGTTCGCCAGCCGCGCGCAATGACTCCCCAGCCTGCTGATAACCACACCATGCCCTACGACCTTTCCCTGACCCGAAACCAACGCCTGTTGCGCAGCGCGTGCATTGCCGGCGCTCTGTGCGCCGCCATCGGCCTGTTCGCCTGGAGCGCCGGCTGGCTGGGAGCCGACCGGCTCACCAGCGCCCAATTGATCGATCGCATGGAGGCCAATGCCGGGGTCCATCCCGGATACCGCCGCGCCCATCCGCGCGGCATCTGCTTCAGCGGCTATCTCGAAGTGAGCGGCGACGTGGCGCCGCTGTCGCGGGCAGCGCTGCTGCGAGCAGGGCGGGTACCGGTGCTGGGGCGGCTCTCGGTAGGCGCGGGCAATCCCCATGCCGCGGACACCAGCGTACCTGTGCGCAGCATGGCGCTCCTGCTGCGCCAGCCCGATGGCCAGCAGTGGCGCATGGCGATGAACAATCCGCCGGTGCTCGCGGTACGCACGCCGGAGGATTTCTACGAGCAACTGGGGGCCATGCGGCCGGACCCGGGGACAGGCAAAAACGACCCCGTGCGGGTCAAGCAATTCTTCGATGCACACCCCGAAAGCGCCGAGTTTCGTGCCTGGGCGGCGGCCTACCGGCCGAGCGACAGCTTCGCCAGCACGGCGTACAACAGCATCAACGCCTTCGTCCTCGTCGATGCACAAGGTCAGCGCCATGCGGTGCGATGGTCGATGGTGCCGCAACTGGCCGCTACGCCACTGGGCTCTCAGGGAGTGGCTGACGATGCCTTGCAGCAGGACCTGCTGCAGCGCCTGAAAACCGGCCCGCTGCGCTGGACGTGGCGATTCACCCTGGCGGACAGCGGTGATGCGGTGAACGATCCGACCCATGCGTGGCCTGCCGAGCGCACGCAGTTGGACGCCGGAAACCTGGTGATTGAGCAGGCGCGCGCACAGCTGGAAGGCGACTGCTACGGCTTCAATTTCGACCCGCTGATCCTGCCCGATGGCGTGGAGCCCAGCGATGATGCCATCCTGCGCGCACGCTCATCGGCCTACGCGCAGTCCTATCGGCGCCGGACCTTCGAAGGTCAGCCCTCCAGCCAGCAGCCGGGAGCTCAACCGTGAAAGCGCCTGTCGATTCCTTCCATCCGCTGCTTCGCCTGCTGCACGGCCTGATGGCGTTGTTGGTGATTGCCCTGCTGTTCATCGGCGTTGCGATGGTTGCCAGCGTCGGCGGCAGCCAGCCTCAACTGGTGGCGTGGCACAAGCAGCTCGGACTGGCCTTGCTGGTGCTTCTGCTCGTTCGCCTGCTCGTGCGCGCCGTCACGGCGCGTCCGGCCCTGCCGGCATCCGTGAAGGCCTGGCAGCGTCACCTGGCAGGACTGCTGCACTTTGCGCTGTATGTTCTGCTGGTATTGCAACCCCTGGTCGGCTGGGCCATGCAAGGGGCCGCGGATTATCCGCTGCGCCTGGCCGGCTGGCACGTGCCGCCGCTGGTCGATGCCGATGCGGGCCTCTATGGTCTGCTGCGCTGCGCCCATGGCTGGATCGCCTACGGTCTCTTCGGCTTGATCCTTGCGCATGCCGGCGCCGCGCTGGTTCATGCTCTGCTGTATCGCGACGGTGTCTGGCAGAGCATGTGGCGGGTTCGCTCCAACAGGTCGCGCGACAGCTGAGGAGTGCTGGAACGTCTGCCTGCTAGCCATTCCGAGCGCGGATGGTCGTCCGCTATCGATCTGGCGCGTGGCCGGTAGCTGACCTCGGCAGCTGGCTTCAATAGGCCTGCTGGCTGCGGTACTCGCCCGGGGTCATGCCCGTCCAGGCCTTGAAGGCGCGCAGGAACGAGTTGGCATCCTGGAAGCCGATCAGAAAGGAGATTTCTCCCGCGGAGAAGGTGGAGCGAGAGAGGTAGTGACGAGCGAGGTTCGCTCGGGTGTCGTCGAGTACCTCCTGATAGCTCAGTGCCTCGTCCGCCAGGTGGCGTTGCAGGGAGCGTTTGCTCATCGCCAGACGCTCGGAGACATCCTGAATGCTGCTGCGCCCGCTCGGCAACATGTCGAGCAATGCGCTGCGCACGCGTGCACGGGTGCTGGCACCGGTCTCCAGCACCGAAAGCCGCTGCTGCAGCTCCGGTTCGAAGAACTGCCACATGGCGACGTTCTCGGTCAGGAAGGGGCGCGCGGCATCTTCCGCCGAGAACCGGATCCGGTTGCGCCGGCCTTCTTGCAGGCGACATCCGAGGAACCCTTCGCACGGGGCGGTCTGGCTCGGCAGAGCGGCCAGCTCCGCCTCCAGCGGTTTGATGGTCTGTCGGGTGGCGAGCCGTGCCAGGTGGGTGAGGAACACCAGTTCCAGGGCGCAGAGGCTGCGCGGCAATGGCTGGTCGTAACCGTAGCAGTCGATGAAGACGTCCGTGTGCATTGGGTGGACGAAGACCTCCAGCGCCAACGGGCCACAAAGGCGCTTGTACTCGGCAAGACGAGTAAGGGCGCTGTTGAGGTCAGGGCTGCACAGGCAGGCAAATAGCGGCGGATCGAAAGCTTCCACCGAAATGGCGCCACCCAGCCGTAGCGGCAAGTGGGATTCGCCAACCAATTGCTCCAGGCCCAGAAAGAGCCGGAAATACTCTGGCGGAGACAAGGTTGCATCCTTGCGGCTGAACAGGTCGGCGGGCAGTTCGGCGAGGGCCAGCAGGTCTCCGGCAGAGATGCCCAGATCGGCGATGATCAGCTTCCAACCGGGGTGCACAACAAAATGCCTGGCTTGTTTCATGGGCGCGGTGTCTCTTTGAATCAGCTTGCAGGCTCGCGGATCATCAGGCGGCACGCCGCCTTTCAGGGCATCGCGCTGCGCTTGCTCAGGATGCCTTCTCCATCGCCCGGCGCGATAGCTTGAGCACCATTCTGCGAGGGAGCAGGGGGACGATCCAGTCGAGCATGATCCGCAACTTGCATTCGTTGAAGGCGACCAGTTGGCCCCGCTCCATCGCCTTGTAGCCGCATTGTGCAACGGACTCTGCCGTCCTGGCATTCTTCCAGACTTCCACGCCCTGCAGATCGCCCGCGGCGACGAAACTGGTCGCGACCGCACCTGGACATAGTGCGGTGGCAGTTACCCCGTACTCGCTAACCTCTTCGGCAACCGCCTGGGTGAAGGATGTGACGTAGGCCTTGGTGGCGTAGTACACCGCCTGCAGGGGGCCTGGCATGAACGCTGCGGTGGACGAGACATTCAGGATGCGCCCCCGCCGGCGGGACACCATACCCCGGAGGTAGAAGTGGGTCAGGGAGGTGAGCGCCGCCATGTTCACCTGCATCATGGCCTGGTCGGCGCTGAGATCGCGCTCCACGAACTTGCCATGTCCGCCGAAGCCGGCGTTGTTGATCAGCACATCGATGGTCAGCCCCAGGGATTGCGTGGCATGGAAGATGCGATCCGCGGCGTTCGGGTCGGCCAGATCGTCAGCCAAAACGTAAGCTTTTACAGCGTACTGCGCCTGAATTTCACGTTTCAGAGCCTCCAGCTTGTCGCGCGAACGGGCAACCAGGACGACATCGCCGCCCTTGCTGGCATGGATGCGAGCCAGTTCCAGTCCAATGCCGCCGGACGCTCCGGTGATCAATGCAGTGCGGTTACCCATGACATCTCCTGTCTTTCGATCAAACCAAGAATGAGGAGATGGTAAGGATCAGCTGGTACTGGGGCACTAGCCTACGGCGCCATGATTAATTCCGATCACGCCAGGCTGCTGCAGCAAACGCAGGAAAGGATGGCGCGGCTCTGTCGCTGAAATAAGCGGAGAGGAAATCGTTGTCGGTAGCCAGTGACCGAAAGCGAACCCAGAAGTAAATCACATCCCGGCCCGGAGCATATGCACGGCCAGGCCCGTCAGGGCGCAGGCTATCAGCGCTTGAATCACACCAGCCTTGTAGCGGAACAGGGCGATTGCGGCTGCCAGGGCGATCAGCGCCGAAGGCCAGTCGAAGTGCCCCTCGAATCCGGCGGGCCAGAGAACGTGGTAGCCGAAGAACAGCGCCAGGTTCAGGATCACGCCCACCACCGCAGCGGTGATGCCGGTGAGCGGTGCCGTGAACTTCAGTTCGTTATGCGTCGACTCCACCAGCGGGCCGCCGGCGAGGATGAACAGGAAAGAGGGCAGGAAGGTGAACCAGGTGACGAGGCTTGCCGCGACAGCACCTGCGAGGAAGGGATGATCGGCGCCAAACATCGGCTGGACGTAACCCCCCACGAAGCCCACGAATGCAACCACCATGATCAGAGGCCCTGGCGTGGTTTCGCCCAGGGCCAGGCCATCGATCATCTGGGCTGGAGTCAGCCAGCCGTAGTGACCGACTGCACCCTGATAGACATAAGGCAACACAGCGTAGGCGCCACCAAAGGTGAGCAATGCCGCCTTGGTGAAGAACCAGCCCATCTGCGTGAGTGTCCCTTGCCAGCCGAAAGCGCTCGCCAGCAGCCCCATCGGCAGCAGCCAGAGAACCGCTCCGACCAGCAGCAGCTGTAGCAGGCGTGCCCAACGGAACCGCGCGTGCTCGGGAGTGGGGGTATCGTCATCGATCAGGGCGGGCCCGTAGCCGACTTTGCCTGCCTGATGACTCCCGCCGATGACGAACTTGGCAGGCACTAGCCGACCACCTATGTAACCGATGATGGCAGCTCCCAGAACGATCAGTGGGAAAGGGAGGCTCAGCGCGAAGATCGCGACGAAGGAGGCCGCAGCGATCGCCCACAACCAGCCGTTCTTCAGTGCGCGCGTGCCGATGCGATGCGCGGCGTGCACGACGATGGCGGTCACCGCTGGCTTGATGCCGTAGAAGAGACCGGCCACGACCGGTACTTCGCCGAAGGCGATGTACAACCACGAGAGGCCGATCAGGATGAACAGCGATGGCACTACGAAGAGGGCGCCGGCTATCACTCCGCCCCAGGTGCGGTGCATCAGCCAGCCGATGTAGGTGGCCAGCTGCTGTGCCTCGGGGCCGGGCAACAACATGCAGTAGTTGAGTGCATGCAGGAAGCGTCGCTCGCTGATCCAGCGCCGACGTTCGACGAGTTCCTGGTGCATGATCGAGATCTGCCCGGCGGGTCCGCCGAAGCTGATGAATCCGAGCTTGAGCCAGAAAAGAAAGGCGGAGAACAGTCCAACCGGCCTGGCGTGATTCGCGGCGGAATCAGAGGCGCCTGGATGGAACTCATCCATGATTCTTCTCCTCGCTGGCGAAGGCGGTCAGCAGGCCGTCAAACACACCGGCAGCCGTCTGGAAGAGCTGGTCATCGTCGGTGATGCTCTCGCGCAACCCCGCCAGTACACGCTCGATGCCGGAAGCTTCAGCGGGCTGGGCACCTCCCACGTCCAGGTAGTGCACGAGTTCGGCCAGGCGTCGGAGACCGGGGGCCTCGAGCTGGAAGCTCGCCTGCAGCGTCTCGAAGGTGACGCGTTGCCCGTTGTGGCTGAAGGTGGCGCCATCAAAATCGAAGCCCAGAGTATCTTCCGGACAATCACCCGGCGATTCCAGCCAGAGGATTCGTGCATCCGAATCGATGAAGCGGCGAATCAACCAGGCGCTGGCCAGACGATCCACCCATGGGCGGCGGCGGGTTGCCCAGCGTCGGCCCTGGAAGTCCGCGCGAACCAACCGCTCGATGGGTATCTCGTGGCCGCTCGGTTCGTCAGGTGACAAGGCACGGCTGATGGCCGTTTCCAGGTCTCTCAACGCCAGGTCGACCTTTTCCCTGGCGTCACCAGGGAAGAAGTCGATAGCAGCGACTTGCCCGAAGCTTTTGCGCAGCTTCCTCACCTGACGTGCCGTTTGCAGAGCATTGTCGGGGGAAAGCTCGGCATGGCAGGTGGAGATTTCCTCTCGAAGCTTGCCGTACTCCTCGGCACGATCAAATAGTGCTGCAAAGCGCTCACCTGGCTGCTGGACAGGAAACAGAAGCGCAGTGCCGTTGATGGCCAGCACGTTGTGTTCGATAGCTTCCAGCGCGGCGCGTCCTGCTTTCTGATCAGGCAGCAGGTAGACACCATCGCGCAGCACAGCGGCTCCGCAGGCTTTCAACGCCCGCCAGGCACGCATGCGTTCGGTGGCGTTCGCTGTAGGCAATCCGAGTACCAGTAGCAGCCAGTTCATCTGTAGAGTTCGCAACATAAAATGTCTATAGCTCTACATTATCTGTGTTGCTCAGGCACGTAAAGGACAGGCCTCTGAGATGATTGCAGACGGTGAGGGTTTTCTTTTCAGTACTCTGAGGTGCAGCCATTGGCCGAAAGCCGACTCGCTCAGAAACAGCGTACCGCCAGGCTGGCGAAACCCTGCAGATAGGTGAGGCCGCACTGCAATCATTGACGGAGCCGGCCCTGGATGCGTCCGACCTGCTGCCAATCAGGTAGCTGCCGACTCAGAGAACCGGGCGAATTCCCAACGGGGTGCGGGCTGACGCTGGCCAATGGACAGATTGAGACGCTCGCCCTGGACGATGCCGGTCTGGTAGTCAGTCAGCCTGGCGCCGGGAAGCGGAGCTCCAGCCTCGCCAATTGGCACGAGCGACCAATCAATCTCGCCGGGGCATTCAGTGGCACGAGTCGAGCGGTCGTAGTGCGCGCTTCAAAGATGCTGTCGTATACAACCATCCATTAAGCTAGAGACCAAGTCGGCCGCTGCTGACCATCCACAGGGCGATGGCTGCCAAGCCCAGAACCAGCACGCTGGCGATTCGCTCCCCTGCATTGCCGAACCGCGTCAACCCACGCTGGCGGCGGGCGCGGATGAAGAAGCCGAGCCCTGGAGCATAGAGAATCATCGACAGCAGTAGGTACTTCAGGCCGGCGGCATAGATCAGCCATACACCGTAGAAGGTGCCCAGCGCTGCCATTACCAGCAGCAGCGGCCGAGGTTGTCGCAAGACCAGCTTGAGGCAGAACCCGGCGCATAACAGATACGGGATGAGCGCCATCGAGGTGGCCAACTGGATCAGTGCGTTGTAGCCGGAGGCGTTGAAGAATGCCACCAGCAACAGCAGCGATATCAGCGAATTGGTCAGCCAGAGCGCCGGTGCCGGGGTGTCCGCCGCGTTGGTCTTGCCAAACAGCGCCGGAGCAGTGTTTCCCGTGCCGCGGCTGGCCAGGTAGAGCATTTCCACCGCCAGCAGGGTCCAGGCCAGCAGTGCGCCGGCCACCGAGACGATCAGCCCGAGGTTGATCAGGGTGGCGCCCCAGGGGCCGACCGCCGCGGCCATTACCTGCGCCATCGATGGGTTTTTCATCTGCGCCAGTTCGTGCTGCGGCACCACTCCGAGCGAGAGGACCGAGACGCAGACCAGCAACAGCAGGGTAATGACGAACCCGATCAGGGTGGCGCGGCTGACGTCGGCCATGCGTTTGGCATGGCTGGCATAGACGGTTGCGCTCTCGATGCCGAGGAACACCCACACGGTGTACAGCATGGTGGTCTCGACCTGGCGGACGATGCTGCCCAGTGCCGGATTGCCCCAGAAGTCGATACGGAATACGTCGACGCGGAAGGCCAGGGCGGCACAGAGGATGAACAGGCCGATGGGCACGATCTTCGCCAGGGTGACGATGGTGTTGGTGAGGGCAGCATTGTGCACCCCGTGCAACACGAAGGCGTGTACCAGCCAGAGCACCGCCAGTTCGCCGACCAGCGCCTGCCAGGTGGTGCCATCACCGAAGAAGGCGAACAGGCTGAACGATCCCAGCGCACTGAACAGCACCACCAGGTATCCGGCGTTGCCAACCCAGGCGGAGATCCAGTAGCCCCAGGCGGCATTGAAGCCCAGGTACTCGCCGAACCCTTCGCGAGCGTAGCCATAGACGCCGTCGTCCAGATCCGGGCGGGTGCTGGATAGCCACTGGAAGATGCGGGTCAGCGTCAGCATCCCGACGAAGGTGATTGCCCAGGCGATGAGGATGGCGCCGGCACCGGCGCCCTCGGCCATGTTCTGCGGCAGGCTGAAGATGCCGCTGCCGATGATGCCGCCCACCACCAGGGCGGTGAGGGCCGGCAGGCCCAGTCTGGTTTGATTCGAGTTGGACATCTTGCGCCTCCGAAACAGCTGTCGATGTCGCGTGGCGACTCTTGCCGACACGCTCACGGCCACGAAGGGAGGGGCCCTCGCAGATATCGACGGGCCGTTTGGCCCGTCGATACGGCGCGGTTCAGAAGCGCAGTGACATGCAGCTGACGCCGCCGTCGATCTTGCGGTACTCGGATGTATCGACTTCGATGACCTGGTAGCCGAGGTCGGCGATCTTCTGCCGGGTCTGTGGATAGCCGGCGGGCATGATCACCCGCTCGTTGACCCAGATGCAGTTGGCCGCGTAGGCCTCTTCCTCGGGGATCGCGATGATATTGAGGTGCTGGAAGTCCGGCTTGCTGATGAATTCGCCGGCGGCCAGCAGGTTGCCGTGCTCCAGGTAGGCCAGGCCGGTCTTCAGGTGCAGGACCTTCTCCAGGCGGACCACCGAGCCGCTGAGGCCATGCTTTTCGAGAATGGCGATCATCTGCCGCGCACCTTCGGCATTGGTCCGCGCCGACTCGCCAATGTAGAAGTGCTCGCCGACCATCATGATGTCGCCCGCTTCCACGGTACCAGGGGCCTCGATGCGTTCGACGCGGCCGGGATAGAAACGCTGGATGGTCTCTTCGATGATCCGCGTCTCGCCTCGCCGGGATTCGGCGCCTGGGCGAGTGATGATGGCGCAGCGTGAGGTGCACAGCACCGGATCCTCGACGAATACCGAGTCGGGAAAGCTCTCGTCCGGCGGCAGCAGGGTGATATCCACCTCGCAGGTCTGCAGTGCGCGGATGTAGGCATTGTGCTGCTCCAGGGCGGCAGCGTAGTCCGGTTTGCCGAGGTGGGCGGAGGTCAGCCCGTCGACCAGGGAGCGTGCAGGCGTGCGGGCAATGATGTGCTTGAACATGGTGAATCCTCTTGCGGGTGTACGCCGAAGACGGTGCAAGTCATGCGCCAGTCTGGAAGGCGCCGTGGGCGGAGAACTGGGTGATCGCGCAACGTGTTTCCTGGCGTTCCCTTGACTGGGAGCAGGACCGGCGAATCGTCTTGCGGCGAGATTGAGACAGATGTCGAATAATCGACGCGTTGGAAATCAGGGAGTGGCCATGGGAAGTGTCGAAAAGTCGTCGATTTCCAATCGAAGTGAGGAGTTGAACTGGCTCGTGCGCTGCCTGGCGCCGATTTTCGATGGACTGCGACAACCGGTCACGGTCGTCGATCAGTCGGGGCACTACGTCTATTACAACCGGGCGAGTGGTGCGCTGGACGGGTTAGACCCGCAGCAGGTTCTGGGCATGCATGTGCTGCAGAGCGTGCCCTGGCTGAAGCCGGAGCAGAGCACGCTGCTGCGTTGCCTGGCGGAGGGACAGCCCTCCATCGATACCGTGCAGGCCTATGTCGGCGCAGGTGGAGAAATGTTGCAGTACCGTCACCGGGCCATTCCGCTGCATGGCCGCCAGGGCGAGTTGGTCGGCGCGATGGAGGTGGGCGAGGTGGTCGCCGATGCGTTGGTCGCCGGCGCAGAGGACGGTCCGGCCATCCTCAGCGTTGCGCCAGGAATGCTGCAGCAATTGCGACGCCTGGAAGTGTTCGCCGTGACCGACCTACCGTTGCTGGTACATGGCGAGACCGGTACCGGCAAGGAACTCTTTGCGCGTCGCGCCCATGCCCTCAGTCCTCGCCGCAATGGCCCGTTGATCAGCCTGAACTGTGCCGCCATCCCGGAAACCCTGCTGGAGAGCACATTGTTCGGCACCACCCGTGGCGCCTTCACGGGGGCCGAGAACCGCAAGGGTATGTTCGCCCTGGCGGAGGGCGGCACGCTGTTTCTCGATGAGATCAACTCGATGCCGCTGGGCATGCAGAGCAAGTTGCTCCGGGTCTTGCAGGACGGCAGCTTCCTTCCCTTGGGCGGTCTCACCGCGCAACGGGCGGATGTTCGCCTGATCGCCGCAAGCAACCAGGCACCGCGGCAGGCGATTGCCGAGGGACGCCTGCGTGAGGATCTCTACTACCGGCTGAACGTTGCCTGCCTGAGCATTCCGCCTTTGCGTGATCGCCCCGGAGATGTCGAACTTCTGGCCCGACTCTTCGTGCGGCGTGATGCACCAAACCTCAATCCGAAGGTCACCAGCCTGGGCGCCACCGCTTTGGCATGCTTGCAGGCCTGCGCCTGGCCGGGCAATGTGCGTCAGCTGGAGAATGTCATTCGCCGCAGCCTGCTGCTGCACGACCAGGATGGTGCTGAGCTCGACGAGATCATCTTTGCCGACGATGAGGTCGATCATCCTGCTGTGCCCGCTTGCGAGCCTTGCCCGTCCGGCAGCGGAAGCTTGCGCGAACGGCTGGCGGAGCAGGAGCGCAACCTGATTGCTAAGGCTCTACGCGACGTACGCGGCAATCTTTCTCTGGCTGCCGAGCGCTTGGGAATTCCCCGAACGACGCTCCTCGGGCGGATGCGGCGCCTAGGCTTGCAGGCCTCTCCAGGACACTCATAGAGCCGCCTCGCCAGTCCAATGCCACGGGCTTGGCGAATATTGCGCATCTCCCGCGCCGGCCGCACTACCGTATACAGAATCGGTCACTCTGACTCCTCCAGACGCAGATTGGAAACTCGCCTGGAGCGGTGGTTCGCAAAGGCCGGCTTGATATTTATCTCTGGCTGATTGCTGCCGTTGTTGCGTAGCCGATTCAACGAGAGCATTTGTGCGAATGCTTGATTTTCTGTCGGAGCGACGAGCAACCAGAATCCCTGATCGACATTGGGGATTCAGCTTCGGTCTGCCTCTGTTCATCGAGCCGCCTGACCACGGCTATACGAACGAAGTCACCAGTCGATTCCTTGAGCCCTTCAAGGCCAAGATCGAGCATGACCGAAATCGGGCACTTACCCGGCATCGATACGCTCATTACAGCAAGGTGCGGTGTGTCTGAGCGAGGACGAAAATCGCTACCTGTGCTCCGAGGAGTCGCTGAATTTGCTCGTGAAGGGTATTCGGGGGCTTTCCAATCATGGGACCAAGTTGAGCTTGCGCACCATGAGATGGCCACCGCCCCATTCCGGACGCCAGCATTGCTGACCCACAGATACTGAACCGATACGGCGCGTGAAGCCTGTCTGCATCGCCCGATAAGCCTGCCATCAAAAAAGCGTGGCCAACATTGGCGACTGGCCACGCAATCACGCTCAACTGAAATTCAGAAGTGCTCGGCGCGCAGCTCGAACAGGCTATCGCTGCCCGCGCGTATGGATCCGGCGAGAGACTCGATGCGCGGTAGCAAGCGGGCGAAGTAGAAACGCGCGGTGGCCAGCTTGCCGCTGTGGAATCCGTCGCCCTGGCCCAGGCTGGCCTGCGCCATGCGCGCCCAGAGGTAGGCGTAGGCGGTGTAGCCGAACAGGTGCAGGTATTCCACCGAGGCCGCGCCGATCTCCTGCGGCTGGCTGGCGGCGCGCTCGCGCAACTGGCGAGTGACGGACTCCAGCAGGTCCAGGGCATCCAGTAGTGGGGCGGTGAAGGAGCCCATGGCGGCGCCGTCGGCGGCATCGGCGAAAGCGCGGATCTCTCCGGCGAACAGCGCCAGTGCCTGGCCGCCATCGGCAAGCACCTTGCGGCCCAGCAGGTCGAGTGCCTGGATGCCGTTGGTGCCTTCGTAGATCTGCGCGATGCGCACATCGCGCACCAGTTGCTCTTGGCCCCACTCGCGGATGAAGCCGTGGCCGCCGAACACCTGCTGGCCATGGATGCAGCTTTCCAGTCCGGTGTCGGTGAAGAAGGCCTTGGCGACAGGAGTCAGCAGCGCCACCAGTGACTGGGCCGACTCGCGTTCGGCAGCGTCTTCGGCATACTTGGCGACGTCCAGCTGCTGGCCGACATAGGTGGAGAAGGCGCGGCCACCTTCGGTCAGGGCCTTCATGGTCAGCAGCATGCGGCGCACATCGGGGTGCACGATGATCGGGTCGGCGGCCTTGTCTTTCGCCACCGGGCCGGTGGCGGCGCGGCTTTGTAGACGTTCGCGGGCGTAGGCGACGGCGCTCTGGTAGGACATCTCGGCGCAGCCGATACCCTGGATGCCGATGGACAGGCGCTCGTAGTTCATCATGGTGAACATCGCTGCCAGCCCCTTGTTCAGCTCGCCGACCAGCCAACCGGTGGCGCCATCGAAGTTCATCACGCAGGTCGCCGAGGCCTTGATGCCCATCTTGTGCTCGATCGAACCGCAGGAGACCGCGTTGCGCGCGCCCAGCGAGCCATCGGCCTGCACCAGGAATTTGGGCACCAGAAACAGCGAGATGCCCCGCGAGCCCGCCGGGGCATCGGGCAGCTTGGCCAGCACCAGGTGGATGATGTTGTCGGTGAGGTCCTGCTCGCCGCCGGTGATGAAGATCTTGGTGCCGCTGACAAGATAGCTGCCGTCGGCCTGTGGTTCGGCGCGGGTGCGGATCAGCCCCAGGTCGGTGCCGGCATGGGGTTCGGTCAGGCACATGGAGCCGGCCCATTCGCCAGCGTACATATTCGGCAGGTAGGTATTCTTGAGGGCTTCGTTGGCGTGGGCATCCAGCGCCAGGCAGGCGCCGGCGGAGAGGGTGGAGTAGAGGCTGAAGCTGGCGTTGGCACCGTACATCATTTCCTCGAACTGCACCGAGAGCATTTTCGGCATGCCCATGCCGCCGTATTCGGGGTTGCCCGCCAGCCCGACCCAGCCGCCTTCGGCGTAGGTCGCGTAGGCCTCGCGGAAGCCGGTGGGTGTGCGCACGTTGCCGTCGGCGAACTGCGCCCCTTCTTCGTCACCACTGCGGTTGAGCGGAGCGAGCAGGCCGCTGGTGATCTTCGACGCCTCCTCGAGGATGGCGTCGGCGGTGTCGGCGTCGATACGTTCAGCCAGCGCCGGCAGGCGTGCCCAGAGAGCTGGGGCATCGAACACGTCATTGAGCAGGAAGCGCATGTCGCGCAGGGGAGCGTTGTACTCAGGCATGGCGGACTCCAGCGCTCCCCGCAGCGGGGAGCGCACGATGGCAGGCGAAAGGTCGGGTCAGAGGGCGTTGGCCCAGTCGCGCAGGACGAACTTCTGGATCTTCCCGGTCGAGGTCTTGGGCAGGTCGGTGAAGACCACGGTGCGCGGCACCTTGAAGCCGGCCAGGTGCTCGCGGCAGAAGCTCATGATGTCCTGCGGCTCGACCGCCGCGTGCTCGGCCTTGAGGGTGATGAAGGCGCAGGGCGTCTCGCCCCAGCGTTCGTCGGCACGGGCCACCACGGCGGCTTCCATCACGGCCGGGTGGCGGTAGAGTACGCCCTCGACCTCGATGGTGGAGATGTTCTCGCCGCCGGAAATGATGATGTCCTTGAGGCGGTCGCGAATCTCCACGTAGCCGTCCGGGTGCCAGACCGCCAGGTCGCCGGTATGGAACCAGCCACCGGCGAAGGATTCCTCGGTGGCAGTAGGGTTCTTCAGGTAGCCCTTCATCACGGTGTTGCCGCGCATGAAAATCTCGCCGATGGTCAGGCCGTCGCGCGGCACCGGCTCCAGGGTCTTGGGGTCGGCAACCATCACGCCTTCCAGGGTCGGGTAGCGCACGCCCTGGCGCGACTTGATGCGGGCGCGTTCGTCCAGCGACAGCTCGTCCCATTCCTCATGCCAGGCGCAGACGGTCACCGGGCCATAGACCTCGGTCAGGCCGTAGACGTGGGTGACCTTGATGCCCATTTCCTCCACCGCGCCGATCACCTTGGCCGGCGGAGCCGCACCGGCGACCATGGCGTGCACCGGGTGGTCGATGGCGGCCTTGGCCGACGCGGGCATGTTGATTAGCGCATTGAGCACGATGGGCGCGCCGCACAGATGGGTGACCTGGTGTTCGCGGATCAGGGTAAGGATCTTCTGCGGATCGACCCGGCGCAGGCACACGTGGGTGCCGGCCAGCGCTGTAACGGTCCACGGATAGCACCAGCCGTTGCAGTGGAACATCGGCAGGGTCCAGAGGTAGACCGGATGCTGGCCCATGGACCAGGTCATCTGGTTGCCCAGCGAATTCAGATAGGCGCCACGGTGGTGGTAGACCACGCCTTTGGGGTTGCCGGTGGTGCCGGAGGTGTAGTTGAGGGAGATGGCGTCCCATTCGTCCTGCGGCCACTGCCAGGCGAATTCCGGGTCGCCCTCGGCAAGCAGCGCCTCATAGTCCAGCGGGCTGACGGCATAACCTTCGCCGTACTCGGGGTCGTCCACGTCCACCACCAGGGGCGGATGATCGAGCATGCCCAAGGCTGAGTGGATGACGTCGCTGAACTCGCGGTCAGTGATCAGCACTTTGGCTTCGCCGTGCTGCAGCATGAAGGCGATGGCCTCGGCGTCCAGGCGCACGTTGAGGGTATTGAGGACCGCGCCGATCATCGGCACGCCGAAGTGCGCCTCGACCATCTGCGGTGTGTTGGGCAGCATCACCGCCACCGTATCGCCACGGCCTATGCCACGGGCGGCGAGGGCGGAGGCCAGGCGGCGGCAGCGCTGGTAGGTTTCCTTCCAGGTGCGGCGCAGGCTGCCATGGATGATGGCGGTACGCTCGGGGTAAACGTGGGCGGTACGTTCGATGAAGCTCAGCGGCGACAGCGCGATGTGGTTGACGGCCGCGCGCGGCAAGCCATGTTCGAAGATCGACATGTGGACACCCTGTGGCTGATTGTTAGCTCATTGTTCTGTTATGACCCGTGGAGCGTCTGGCAGCAGCCGGGTCGTGACCGGTGCGGCAAACTGTCGCCCGGTCATTGCGGCGTTTTATAGCAATGTCGAATTGGATATGGAAGTTAAACCTATGGTGTATGGTATAAATACTATATTCATTCAAAGCGCCTTCGAGCCACTTTCATGTCCGAGTTGAATACCCTGGTGCGCCTGGTGCGCGAGCAGGCACCGGTCGCCTTGCAGACCGACGCTCTGCAGCGGCTCTGTCTCGAGCGCGACGGCGTGGAGCGCGCTCTCTACGTCGAATGGCAACCGCGCAGCCAGAGCTTCGAGGCCCTTGCCGGCGCATCACGCTTGCCGCCGGGCAGTGGTGACCCGTTGCAGGCCAATGACCTGGCGCTGCTCGGGGGGCTGGGCAAGCTTGCACGCTTGCCTCTCGGAGAACTCCTCGATGTGCCGTGCTGGCTCAGCGGCCGCCTGCGACGCGCCGGCTGGAGCCAGGGGCTGGCGCTGGTGCTGCCGTTGCGAGACGCGGTGCCGGGGCTGCTGCTGGTGGAAAGCTCCGGGGCGGACGCCGAGCACTGGCTCGGCTGGATGGGTGAACTGCTCGGCGAAGTGCTTGCCCTCGCTCATCAGGCGCGCCGCACTGCGCCGTTACTCAGCGCCGATCCACAACCGGCGCTGGTGCTGGACGAGGCAGACGTGCTGGTGGACTGCAACCAGGCCCTGCGTCAGTTGCTCGCGGATCTGCCCGGCAGCGAGCCCCGCGACCTGCTACCCAGCAACCACGCGCAATTGCTGCGCACCTGCCTGGAACAGGGGAGGGCGGTGCACGAGGTCACCGGTGAGCGTGAAGGCCGGCAGTTTCTCTGGACCTTCGTACCGATGCCTGGTGAGCGGCAGGTGCTGGTCCACGGTCGCGAGGCTACCGCGTCGCTGCGGGACCAGCGTGAGGCGGCGAGAGCCAGCCGGCTGTACCGGCAGATCATCGAGAACACCACCGACTTGATTTCCCGCCGCACCCTCGACGGCCGGCTGCTCGACGTCTCGCCGGCCTCCTGGACGTTGCTCGGCTACTGGCCGGAAGCGCTGCGCGGCAAGGAACTGCTGCCGCTGCTGCACGAACAGGATCGCCAACGGGTCGCCGAGCGTACGCGTGACGCGCTTGTGCAGGACGGCTACGTGACCCTGACCTATCGCCTGCGCCACCGCGACGGCCACTACCTGTGGTTCGAGACCGCCAGCCGCGCCATTCGCGAAACCTATACCGGCCATGTGATGGAAGTGGTCAGCGTGTCCCGCGACATCACCGCACGGGTTCAGGCCGAGGAAGGTTTGCGGCGCCTGGCCGAAGTTGTCGAGGCCAATACTGACCTGGTGCTGTTCGTCGATCCGGGAGGCCGCGTCACGTACCTCAACCCCTCGGCGTGCCGTGCTCTGCGGCTAGAAGGCGAGGCGCTGCCAGCGTCCGTTGCGCAAGTGCTGGACGATGGCCTGCTGGACCAGTTGGAACGAGAAGGCTGGGAGCGCGCGCGGCGCAGCGGCGTCTGGAGCGCCGAAGGACGCCTGCGCGGACGCGATGGCGCGCCGTTGTCGCTGGTCCTGCTGGCGCACAACGCGGCAGGCGGCGAGTGTTACTACTCGCTGGTGGCCCGTGACATGACCGAACGCGAACTGCGCGAGAACCAGCAACGCCGGCATCAGGACGAGCTGGCGCATACCGCGCGCCTGGTGACCCTGGGCGAACTGGCTTCGGGAATTGCCCATGAGATGAACCAACCGCTGGCCGCTGTGATGAACTACGCCAGCGCCAGCCAGCGCTACCTGAAATCCCTCGACAGCCAACCGGATGCTGCTCAGCGTGTGGCCCAGGGGTTGGCACAGATCGTCGAGCACACCGCCCACGCCTCCGAAGTGATCCGTCGCCTGCGGGCCTTCCTGCGCAAGGGGCAGCGGCGGATGCAGGCGCTGGACCTGAACCAGGTGGCGCGTGCTGCGTTGGGCTTGTGCGCCTGGGAAGCGGCCGGTGCGGAGGTGGCCATCTGCGAGGCCTTCACGGACAATCTGGCGCCCGTCTACGCCGACCGCGTGTTGCTGGAACAGGTATTCCTCAACCTGTTGCGCAACGCCGTCGAGGCCAACCGCGAGCGCCACGCCGGCGAGCCCTCGAATGTGCGCATTGGCAGCTGTCGCGACAGTGACGGGCAGCTCTGCGTCTGGGTAGATGACGAAGGGCCCGGGGCTAGCCCGGCGGCGCTGGAGCAGATGTTCACGCCGTTCTTCACCAGCAAGCCCGAAGGCCTGGGGTTGGGCCTGTCCATGAGTCGCGGCATCGTCGAAGGCTTCGGCGGCACGCTGGAGGCCGTGGCGGCGCCTTCCGGCGGTCTGCGCCTGGAATGCCGGCTGCCAGCGGGGAAAACCGAACAATGACGGAGACAGTGATGGAAACGGCGGTGGTGTATGTGGTGGACGACGATCAGCGGATGCTCGACTCGACAGTCTGGTTGCTGGAGTCGGTCGGTCTGAAGGTGCGGCCATTCACCAGCGGCCGCGAGTTCCTCGACGCCTGCCCGAACGATGCTCACGCCTGTGTGCTGCTCGACGTGCGCATGCCCGGGCTTGGTGGGCTGGCGGTACAGGAAGAAATGCGCCGACGCGGCCTGGAACTGCCGGTGATCTTCGTCAGCGGCCATGCCGACGTCCCAATCGTCATCCGGGCCTTCAAGGCCGGCGCGGTGGATTTCATCGAAAAGCCTTACAACGAGCAATTGCTGCTGGACAGCGTGCAGCAGGCGCTCAGCTCCGGCGAACGCCTGCATGCGTCGCGCTCAGGCCTGGGCGAACTGGAGGTGCGTCTGGCGGCCCTGACGCCTCGCGAGCGTGACGTGTTCCTGCCGTTGGTACGCGGCTACACCAGCCGTGAAGTCGCCGAGCAACTGGAGATCAGCGTGAAGACTGTCGACCTGTATCGCGCACGGGTGATGAAGCGCATGCAGGCTGCAACACTGTCAGACCTGGTGGGCATGGCCATCGCGGCTGGGTTGGTGGACCCGCTCCGGCTTCGCCACAGCTAGCGCGCTTTCCCGGGGTACGTTTTTCCATCCATGGATCAAGCATCCAGCCCCAACGCATGACACCGGCAGGGGGCGAGCTGATCTGGCTGCAAGTCCTTGTGTTCGAGGTGTGATTTGAGGGGGCCGCTTCTGGCCGGTTGAATCCACAGCCGATTTCTGCCCGTGACGTGGGGCAGCTACCGACCCATAGCAGTCAGTCGATAGATGTTACGAAGCGGGTATCGATACCGAGACACGGTGAGGGCTGCGAGTTGATGAGTACGGCTGCTTCATCTCCGTTGTTCAGAAAGACTAGGTAGTCACCGGTCTCAAAAGAAACTCTAAATCCGACAAGCCGAGACCCACGTCCAGTCGCAGTATCGAGCACCCCCTCGACGTCGCGAACGATCGCTCCCTCCAGATGACACGCCGATAAGCCAGCAAGGAGGTTTTCTCTCTTCCAAGCGCAAGAAGCGTTGGGTTCTATCTCGAAGGAGACAGGCGTATCAAGCGGTAATGAGTCCGCTCCAACGCTCTCGCCATCACTCAAGAGGTACATGGATAAAACCTCACCTTCGCTGAAGCACCACTCAAGAAAGCCCACGTCTCCTGGGTCTTTCTCGCCATTGAAATAGTATTGGTCATGCCACAGCGCGCTCAGTCGTTTGCCCATAAGCAAACGGGCGTCGCGTAGATCTCGCGCGGCTCTGTGGGATGAAAACGAAAGGCGGCCAGACATCAGGTTGCTCTCGTGGGGCAAATTGACAATAGATACTACACAGGCCTCAGAACGTCCGCTTTAGGCCCTCTTCAGTCAGACGAACAGCCCTAACCAGAACGATGCAAGAACCAGAAGCTGGCCGGCGGTCACGTACTTCCCATAAGCAGCACCGCCGCTCCACCAAGAGAGCAGGCACTTGCTGAGGGTGTTACCGCTCAGTGCCGTCAGGGCTGCGGGGGCGAGTTGAGTGATGGACATTTGACCTGATGCGACCAGCGATGCAATCGAGGCGATGGCGGCGTGGGCGTCGCCCAGTCCGCTGACGAAGGCTATGGCAATGACCCCCTTGTCGCCCGCCAGGTGCAGCAGTGCGGAGGACAACAGCGAAATGCCGGTCAGTACCACCGTAATGACCAACGCGCCCTTGAGGTTGAAGACCCGTTTGTTGGAACGGGCGGGCTGGTCGGTGCTCGAGGCTCGCCAAGGGGCGATCAATCCTAATCCGAAGGCAGCGGCCGACGTCCCACCAAGCAACATCGATGGCCAGACCAGCGTCAGGAACCGTGCATCGATGGCGATCAGTACCAGCGCGAACTGAACGATGGTCGCCAAGTTGGATAGCACCGCCGCCGCAGCGTACTCCCTGTGCGAATTGCCCGCCGCCTTGGCCTGCCGGCCAATCACTGCGATGGTTGCAGCGCCGGAGGCGAATCCGGAGGCGATCGCTCCTAGCGCGATACCGTAACGCGCACTGGTCATGCGCAACGCTATGTGCCCGAGGGCCTCCACCCCCATCAACAACAGGGTGAGTGTGCAGATGGTGCGGGGATTGAGGGCCTCGAAGGGGCCAATGAATCGATTTGGCGTCAGCGGCAGTACAACCAGTGCGACCGTCAGCAGGATCAAGCCATCGCGGACTTCCGTTTCGCTCAACTGCTGCAGCACGAAGCGGTGAAGCTCGTCGCGCAAGGCCAGCAGGATGGTCATCACCACCCCGACGGCCGCTGCCAGCTCGGGTTGCGTGGCACTGAGTGCTCCCAGCAAGAGCACGAGCAGCATGGCGATTTCCCCGGTGATACCGGTTCCCCAGGGCTGGTCGTGATAGGAAACACACAACAGCAGGCAAAGCGCGATGCCCATGACGCCCACTAGTACTGGGCCAAGCAATGCCATGCTGGTGAATCCCAGCAGGGCCGCGGCCGCGAAGCTTCTCAGGCCATGTGTGGCACCGCTCCTGCCTTGGCCTTTCCTGCGCTCGCGCACCAGGCCCACCAGCATGCCAATGCCCAGGGCCACCGCACCATGCGTGAAACTCAGCGGGTCGAGCATCTTCGTTGACCGCGTGGCATCGTCGAGTCTTCCTACAGAACTGCGTAGCGACTACTCGGCGCGTCCCCGTGCCGATGGGGAATGGGTGATGCGCGTCATGATTGTTCCGTGCTGTCAGGTGGCCGCCTGGGATGGCCGGTTGTGTCAGCACCGACGGCCAGTAGACCACCTGACATGCGGTACAGCAGGCGCTCGGTGGTACTGCCCAGGATGCGGTCCAGCCCCAGCCGGCTCTGCATGCCCATGACCACGACATCGATCCGATGGTCGTCCATGAAGTTGGCAATGCCCTGGGTGGCAGGGCCGAGGACGAAATGGCGGTGTTCCATGGGAACGTGCCAGCGGTCGGCCAGATGGTTGAAGGTGCGGTAGAGCGAGATGCGGACCTGCTCGGCATAGCTGGAGTCCCAGCTGCTGCTCAGCGTGGCCGAGTCGTAGTCGATGGCGCTCGGCAAGTCGCAGGCGTGGAGAAAATGCAGTTCTGCGCCGCACAGGCTTGCCAGATTGCGCGCGGCTTCGATGATCCCTTCATTCAGCCCGCTAGCTAGCAGCTCCGGTCTGGCGACATCCAGTGCGGCGGCCACCTTCAGCGGCAGCGGATTGATTGCTTCTGCCACTAGATGCAATGGAACCTGGCAGGCTCTGAGCAGGCGATAGTCCAGCGGTGTGACAAAGACCCTGCGTAATGCCGCCTCGTGATGAACGTTCTTGATCACCAAGTCCGCCTTTAGCGTCGCCACGCGATCAAGAATCTCCCGGCAGGGCTCGGCGCTCCAGAGGGTTTCGCAGGTGACATCCATCCCGGTGCTGCGTAGCTCGTGCGCGTCACGCTCGACGTCGACGCGGCATTGCTCAAGCAGTTCGTCGCGCAGATGATCGGAAAGAAACGGCATGCCCAGGCGTGGTTCGAGGAACATGCCGATATGCAACGCGGCGTGACTTCTACGGGCAATCGCCAAGGCTCTTCGATAGGCGGCCGATTGCCGCCAGTGAGGGGCGGCGATGAAGAACACTTTATGATACTGGTCCATGGTCTTCGCCTCTGGCGCGGCCCACTTCAAGTGCAGGCTGGAACGAGGTGCGTTGCGCGACTTTGATGCCCATCAAAATCTGCGATTGCCACTCCATCCTCGATGTCTTGTCATGCCCCCACGGCCAGCACGCTGCCTGGAATCTGGTCGAGGACATGCTCCGTGGTGCTGCCAATCAATCGCTCTACGCCGGTGCGGTGCACTCGGCCCATCACGACCACATCCATCTCGTTCTCCTGGGCGAAGCGTGAAACTCCGCGCAGTGGCGTCCCCATCAGAAAGTGGCGTCGCTCCTGCGGCACGCCATGATCGTCCGCCAGGTGGACGAAGGCCTGGTGCAGGGAGGCGCGCATGTCCTCCACCAGGTCGACCCAGGCCACCGCGCCTTCCGCACGGTTGGCCATGTAGGCGGGCATGCAGTCATAGATGTACAGCAGGTGCAGTTGTGCGTTGCATTGCAGCGCCAGGCCATTGGCCGCCGCAATGATGCGATCGTTGATACCGTTGATCAGGGTTCGTGGATCTGCCGGGTCGACCGCCGCAACGATGCGCCGGGGCAGGGGATGCTGCGCGCTGTGCACCAGGTGCAGCGGTTGCTGGCACTCGCGTAACAGGAACCAGTCCAGCGGAGTAACGAAGGAGCGCTTGAAAGCAGACTCATGCTGGATGTCCTTGATCACCAGGTCCGGCTGCAGTTCGCCGATGGCCTGTAGCAGATCGGTACGCAGATCGGTCGTCCACAGGACGGACGAGGTCATCTCCACGCCCACGCCGCGACCACGTTGTAAACGGCATTCGTTTTCCCAACGCTCGCGCTGGGCTATCAGCATGTTCTCGCGCGCATCGTTCTGTACGTGCCTGGCCAGCAGACTGAAGGTGGCGAACGGCTCCACGCAGGCAATGACATGCAGGCTGGCCCCGCATTGCCCTGCCAGGGCGGTGGCACGCTGCAAAGCCGGGGTATCGTGACGGTCGGGATGGGCGATCAGCAGCAGTTTCTGGATCTGGCTCATGGTGCACCTCGCAAGCATGAACGGGCAGGATCGAGCGGCGGAGACCAGCACCGTCGCTGCGCAGCCCCACCCTGAATGGGGTGGTATCGCCCTGGTTCTCATGCCGTCAGGGAGAGGGCGCTCCCGGCGGGAGCGCCAACGCATCACTTGGCGGTCTTGACCGGAATGATCTTCTCCGGATGCACTGCTTCCGCCCGCTTGGGCAACTGAACCTGCAATACGCCCTTGCTGAAGCGTGCCTGGATCTTCTCGGGGTCCACTTCGCGGGGGAGGCGGAACACTCGCTCGAAACTTCCGTAGCGGCGTTCCGAGAGGTGGTATTCCTTGCGGGTTTCGTTCTTCTCTTCCTTCTTCTCGCCCTTGATGATGAGGCTGCCGTTGGCCAGCTTGACCTCGATGTCCTTCTCGTCCATGCCGGGCAACTCGGCGTTGATTCGGAACTCATCCGCCTGCTCGCTGACGTCCACTGCGGGTAGGCCATGGGAGAAAGGTTCGCGGCGCCAGAACTGGTCGGCATCGAACGGACTGTGGCTGAAGGGGAGCCTTAGCGGCGCGCGGCCGAAGTCGTCGAAGAGGCTGTCGATCTGGCGGCGCAGACTGTCGAAAGGACGCCACGGGTGGAACGGGTTGGCGGGCGACTCCGAAGGCTTTGTCGGTTGTTGGGGAACGGTGCTGACAAGTACTTTTTTAGCGGGCTCGGACATGATGAATTCCTCCGCAGGAAAAAGGATCGCCTCACTGGCGAGGCCGTTCGATTCTGCGACCCTGATACCGTCCGACTTTGATGCCGATCAAATGCCGCTCCGGCGATCACATTGATTTTCCCGGACGTAACTTGATGGCGATCAAGGTGATTGGCCTGCGGCTTCTTAGCCTGAGTCAAAGCCGGCGTACCCTGCCGGCGGTTGCCGTGGAGGCGCGGCATGGAATGGCAGACGATTGGCCGCGCGCGGGTGCTGGAGGAGCTGTCCATCTCGGACTCGACGCAATGCCTGCGTGTGAAGCTGGACGATGACGAAACACAGTCGATCATTCCTGGCCAGTACTGCTTGCTGGATGATCGTGTACAAGCTGCCAGGGCCTTCAACTACGTCAGTCTGCCGGGGCGTGATCGTCTCTGCATCCTGGCGGCCAGCCGGCGCGGAGTGCCGCTGTGCACGGATGGCCCGTTGCTTTATCGCGGCCCACTGGGGGTGGGCTGGCCGTTGCCGTTTGGCGTTTCCCGCCTGCTGGTTTTTGCCTGCAATGCTGGAATCCTGGCCGTGGCAGCCGCCATCGACGAGTTCGCCTGCTGGCTGCCCTGGGTACAACTGGTGCTGGTTGAGGACGCATCCAGCCAGGCGTGCCTGCCCGACGATTGCCGCCGCTGGCTGCATTCGCTGGGGTTGCTGACCTCGCCAGTCGAGGATTGCCCTCTGGAGCGGTTGAGAGCGCAGCTGAGCCGGCAGTTGCCCGACCTGGTCTACTGCTCCGCGCCTGCACCGCTGGCGCTGAAGGCCGCCCGTCTTTGTCTATGGCATGGCGTCCCGGCGTATCGAATCTGGGTACGGACCGAGTGCGCGCTGCCGGGAGCGGGAAGCACGTCCCTGTCAGCTGCAGACGGCCCGGTACTGCGCTTCGATCGCTTGAGCGGGCGCATTTGATCGGCATCAAAGTATGACCTCCTGGGCAAGCACAGGCTCATAGCGACACGTCCAACCGCCATGCGCCGGAGGCCTCATGAACGCCTATGCTCGCTTGCTGCTGATCTGCGACCCTGATCTCCACTATTCCCCGGCGCTGGCGCGCGCTCAGGCACTGGCGGGCGCCTTCGATGCGCGCCTGCACATCGTGGTGTTGGGAAGCCTGCCAACTGGTCTGTCAGTGCTCGATTACAACGCCCGGCAGAGAGTTCGCGAAGAGATCCAGGAACGTCAGCGCACCTGGCTCGACGATCAGTTGGAACTGTTGCGTGGTCATGGGATCGATGCCAGCGCCGAGGCCGTCTGGAGCGATGATCCGCTGGATGACATCATTGCGTTGGTCCGGCGGCATCACATCGATCTGCTGCTCAAGGACACGCGCTATGAGCCCGCGCTGAGCCGTGCGCTGACTCATCCGCTGGATTGGCAGCTTCTGCGCCAGTCGCCTGTGCCACTGCACCTGGTCAGCCAGGCGACCCATCCTCTGCCGCGCAAGGTGGTCGCCGCCATTGATCTCTCCCAGGATGATCCGGAGGTCGACCAGTTGAACCAGCGTATCGTCGAAATGGCACAGCAGTTCGCAGGTCAATGCGATGCCGAGCTTCACTTGCTGCAGGCTTACGACGTCAGCGCCGGCTTCCTGGCCTATGCCGCCGGACCGGTGGCCTGGACGCCTGAGGTCGCGGAACTGGCCGCGGGACGCTCGCGCCAGCAGATGGAGCGCATCGGTAGCCAGTTCAATGTGGGGCAGCTATGCCAGCATTTCGTCAAAGGCAGCGCCACGCGGGTGATCGCCGAGTTCGCAGAGCAGCAGCACATGGATGTCGTTGTCATGGGCACGCTCTATCACGCCGGGCTGGCGAAAGTCATCGGCAGTACCACGGAGCAGGCGCTGTACCGGGTGAACTCCGGCATCCTGGCTGTTCGACCCTGAGGCTGGATCATGAAAGTGCTGGCGTTTCTCGTCGCGCTGTTCACCGTCTGGGCGATTGCTTGCGTCGCCTGGATTGCGTTGCGCTATACGCCTGCCGGTGGCGACAGTCAGTACGTGTTTCTCTGGGATCGCTGGGAAAACCGAGTGTGTCTGGTATCGATCGGCGAACCGTCCCACATTATCTGCGACCTTCGCTCGCTCTGGGTCGAATCCCCAGCAAAGGGCGGGCCCATGGCTCAGCGTCCATGACAGCGGCCCGGTGAGCAAGGTCAGCCGGCGCGCCGGCGTTCAGGGTCCGAGCGTTGCACCTGGGGCCATGCATGTGGCGCCGCGAGGCGCTGATGCAGCCGCTCCAGATAGTCCTGGGCCTGACGCTCATCGGCAAAAGGCACCCGGTACTGATCGAGTTGGACGTAGCAGCGGCCGTCGCTGGTGCAGAGAAGTTGCGTGCGCATTGTTGCCTCCCCGCCTCACGGCGCCGGCTGCAGTTGCAGGGTGTGAATGGTCTGGGTGGAATCCATTGGGTCCTGGCGGCTGGTGAAGCCTAGGAAATGCGCCAGTTCGTGCATCGCGCTGTTGGCTGCTGCGTCTACCGAATACATCTGCTGTAGCCCTTGCTGCCTGGCCGTTTCGATCAGATGGCGCATCAGCGCCACGGCCAGCCCGCGATGACGCCAGGCATCCGCCACGGTGACCGCACATTCGCACTGGTGGGAATCGGCGCAACGTGCGTACCGGCTGATGCCGATTTCTACCAGTTCCCCATTCTGGTGCGTCAGGGCCACGTAGGCGACGCTATCCTTGAAATCCACCGCCATCAATTGGTTCAGAAACGAGGGGCTGACTTCTTTCATGGTGCAGAGAAAACGGAAGTGACGCGCTTCGGGCGACAAGTGCGCGATGAAATCCGCTTCACGCTGGCGATCCTCCGGCCGCAACGGGCGGATCAGTACGTGGGTTCCATCCGGTAAGGCCTCGACCCAGTGTTCATCGAGACCATCGTCTTTGGCTTGGGAGTGGCTGGACATGAAAACCTCCTGGCGCAGTGCCGATATGCGGGTAAGCCGCTGACTCACTTGTACGCCGCGAAGGTTGGGTGAATTTGATCGTGATCAAATGGCGGTAATCTCATCGCCTCCGGCTGCCAACCGGCCGCCGCAGAGGGCTCGTCAACCTTTCACCGGCTTCAGCGGTGGGACGTGTTTTCTCTCCTTTCTGGAAGTTGTCAGCCGTTCCAGCAGCGCCGCCAAAACCGTCTGCACCTCGTGCTGGGCTTCCGTCCTGGCTGAGAACCACCCGTTGATCAGTGGGCGAAGCGACTGGTCCTTGTCGCCGCTGGTGCACCACAGGCTCAGGTCATGTTCATTGCCCAGAATTGACTGGGCGCGCTTGAGGTCGTTCATCAGTGCATCGTCTGGCCTGACCCAGTTGGCATAGCTCTCGCACAGGTAGCGCACGCGCTTGATGCGCAGACGAATGGCGTGCCAGTCGTGGGGACTATCGTGGGATTTTTCCAGCACCTCGCGAAGCTGCACCAGATCGCGCTTCGCCCGTCGCCTGACGAGCTTGCGAATGTTCTTGAGATCGCTGCCGGAGCGGATCTTGCGAAACGCGGCGGGCCAACGCTCCAGCTCACCGAGCACTCGTTTGGCAATTGGCTTGCGCAAACACAGCCGAACGTTCTGTTCCACATGCGCCCGGCGTCTGCTGGCTTCTGCCTGCCAGCCCAGCCGCTCCAGTTCCTGAGCTAGTACCTGGGCATCCCGTAAGTCACTGGTGCTCGTCAGCAGCGCCGCGGCGGCCTGATCCAGGACCGCCAGCTCCGGCCACTGGCGCAGTGGACGCAGCAGACTGCGCACACCTCGCAGCGTGATGCGCAGGTCGTGCAGCGCCTCACCGTCACTGGCGCTCTCGATGCATTGTGCGGTGTACAGATAATCCACTTGCAACCCGATGAGCCGGGCAATCAGAAAGTCGGTGCTGCTGGCTGGCATACGGGATGGTGCTAGGGGGAACGCTCTGTCTGGGCGCATGGTGACCTCCGGCGGCGCCAGCACCAACTGGCACGCTCGGAGCAGCCTCCGCCAGGGAAGGCCGCGGCGCTTTGATGCGAATCAAACAGGCGTTCTGGCGGCTGAAGAGGGCAACTCCAGGCGGGCAGACTCAGCGATTTTCGCTTGCGGCACCTTGCCCCTCGATCCCGCTCAATCGGCAAAGCTCTTGGTGGTTGAGCAAATGCACCTCCCGACCCTCGCATGCGATCAGGCCCGTCTGCACGAAGCGAGTGAACAACCGGCTGATGGTTTCCAGGGTCAGATCGAGGTAGTTGCCGATATCACCACGCGTCATGCACAACGTGAAACGGTCCTGGCACAGTCCGCGCTGCTGGTAGCGCGCCGACAGGCTCAGCAGAAACTGGGCCAGCCGCTGCTCGGCACGCTCGCGGTTGCAGCGAATGTGTTCGTGCTCGCCGTGGATACCCTGACTGAGGATATGCAGTAATTGGTGGCGCAGCCCGGGAATGCGTCCGGAGAGGTCCTCCAATTGCTCCAGGTCGATGGCGCATACCAGCGAAGTCTCCAGAGCCACCGCGAACCCTCGGAAGGACGGCGCCCCAATTGCATCCAGCCCAATCATTTCGCCGGGCAGGACAAAGCCGGTCACCTGCTGATCACCATTGGACTCAAGCAGGTAGGTCTTCAGCGCTCCCGAACGCAAGGCGAATACCTGCCGCATCGGTTCGCCGGCTCGAAATAGGTACTCCCCTTTGTGCAGCGGCCGGTTGCGGCGAACTATGCGGTCCAGCTCCGCAACCTCACCTTCGGTCAGGCTGGCGGGAAGGCAAAGGCGGCTCAGCGAACAGGCAAGGCAACTGACCTGGAAGAGCTGGGATGGGCGTTGACTGTCAGTCATCACGTAAGCCCCGGCATACGGGCGTTCTAGCCATTCTAGCCGTTTCGCTTCGTGGCCACGCAGCCTTCGACAAACGGAGGTGGCTTGGCTTCAGAATAGTGTCGGTAGTGAAGGTGAACTGCCTAGGCAGAAGCCGCTACAGCGAGACTGTCCGATTCCGATCCGTAGCGGACATCAGTGCTCAGGAGGCAGGAATGACCCTCAACGTTGCGCGAAGTCCACCGGAGGGGAGATTGCTCAACTGTACGCTGCCTCCAAGCCGTTCCATGATCATCCCAACAATGGACAGGCCCAGTCCGGCGCCGTTCTCGGATCCTTTGCTGTAGAAGCGTTCGAAGACACGCTCCAGGTCTTCCTGGTCGATGCCAGGCCCCTGATCTTCCACGTTCAGTACGATGGCGTTGCCTTCACGGTGTAGCGTGACGTTGACTCGACCGCCAGCTGGTGAGTGATTTACTGCGTTTGCGACCAGGTTCTGCAGAGCAATGCCCAAAGCGCCTGCATCACTTTGAAGCTGATAGTCGCCCTCGGTGATTTCCAGAGACGGTTCCTGGCCTTGATCCAAAATCCAGGGTGTCATCTCCGCCAATGTCTCCGTCGCCACTGCAGCGACATCGACCGTCACCCAGTTGCGTTGCCCGAGTCGCGGCTCGATTCTCGCCATGGTCAGTAGCTGGTTTACCACTCGACTGAGACGATCCACACCACCAACCAGAAACTCCAAGGCTTTATCTCGCTCGACATCGCTCCTGGCCTCGAGCGCGTTCTGCGCATGCAGCCGAAGGATTGCCAGGGGCGTACGCATCTCATGGGCGGCGTCGGCGATAAATCGATGTTCACGGCGCAGCAGCTCATCAATCTGCCCCAGCAGCCGGTTGAGCGCCGCCTGCATGGGTTCGAGCTCTCGAGGTAGGGGTACCAGCTGCAGTGGCTCCAGTGACTCTGCATGCCGCGCTCGGATGACGCGTGCCATGTTCTGCAACGGTTGCAGCCCCCAGCCGATGGCCAGCCATACCAGCAACGCTAACGCGAGGCTACCGATCAGGAAGGGAAATAAGGTGTGGCGGACGATGCGGCCGATCAGATCGTTGCGCACATCGTTGCGCTCACCGACCCAGATCACCAACTGGCGCTCTGGCACGGGAAGCACGAAGCTGCGCCATTGCTGCTCCCCCACCATGATGTTGGAAAAGCCGGGCTCGGTCAGCGGACGAGTGAAGCTTGGGGCGCTGACTGTATGTACCAGGACTTCACCGTTGATGCGCCACACCTGGAAGGCGAGTTTGCTCTCGTAGGGGTGACCGATGCGATGCTTGCCCGCCTGACTCAATGCTTCATTGAATGCCAGGTACAACGCATGGCGATCCTTGTCGCCTAGCGGCATGCTCATGACGCCTTGCAGGAGGCGCGCGTTCTGCGCCAGATGGGCGTCGTAGATCTCGTCGATCTCGTGGCTGCTGTCGTGATAGTTGTAGAGCGCAAGCAGGCTGGTACCGACCAGCAATAGCAGCATTACTCGCCAGAGCGTGCGTTGGCGCAACGAACTCATGCTTTGCCTTCCACCAGATAGCCAATGCCGCGAACGGTGCGGATCAGATCGTTGAAGAGTTTCTTGCGCAGGTGATAGACATTCACTTCCAGCGTGTTGCTCTCGGGCTCTTCATCCCAGCCGTAAAGGAGCTGAGTGAGCCGCTCGCGGGTGAAGACCTTGCCGGGTTGGGACAGCAGTTCATGGAGCAACCGGTACTCTTTCGGGGTCAGCACGACTGGATGCCCCTGGTAGCTGACTTGCCGAGTGGCCGGGTCGAGTGTCACCCCGGCATGCTCGATCAGCACCTTGGCGCGACCGGCGCTGCGACGCAGTAGCGCACGCAGGCGAGCTTTCAGCTCGTTGAGGTCGAACGGTTTGACCAGGTAGTCGTCGGCGCCGGCATCGAGACCGGCGATGCGATCATCGGTCGCGTCACGGGCTGTCAGGATCAGCACGGGCACCGCATCGCCTCCAGCACGCAACCGGCGCAGCACCTCGATGCCATCCAGGCGCGGAAGTCCCAGATCCAGCACGACCAGATCGAAGGTCTCCTGCTGCAAGGCGTGCAATGCACTCACCCCGTCCTGCAGCCAGTCGATGGTGTAACCCTCCTGGCGCAATCCGTTGCAGATACCTTCCCCCAGAGCGGGATCGTCTTCGACTACCAGCAACCGCATGCTTAGTCCTGCTTGTCCTTGATCGTCTTGAGTAAAGCATTGATTTCGCCGCGTCGGCCCTGGTCGGCCAGCTCACGGCCGGGCCGTGGCTGTGCCTGCAGTGCTTTCTGCAAAGCCGCACGCGCTTCGACGTAATGCCCTTGGCGATAGAGATGGTCACCCCAGAAGTAATTGCTGTCGATGCCTTCCGGATTCAACTGCAGCGCCTTGCGCAGCAGCTCATCTGCCTTGTCCGAGTCACCGAATCCGATGGGCCAGCCAGGCACTCGGTCATACAGTGCGCCGAGGCTGGTGTAAGCCGACCCCTGCAGAGCGTTTGGATCGAGAGCCAGGGCCTTCTCCAGGCTTGCTCGGGCAGCCTTGACCTTACCAAGCGCACCAAGCCCGCCCGTGGCACCGGCCCAACTGCTAGTCACGATTCCATTCCAGATCCAAGCTTCCGCAGCCTGGGGCTGCTCGCGGGTAAAGGTCTCCGCGTCGCCCGCCAGCTTTTCGAAAGCGGCTGCGCGTTGCGCCTCAGGCATCTGGTACTGGATTTGCGCCCAACGTTGCTGGATCGCGCTGAGGTGCTGGTTGCCAGTCTGATCGAGCGCCCAGGTCAGTGGGGAGAAGGCAATGAGGCTGGCGAGTATCAGGCGTTTCATTTGCTGTGCTCCTTGGCGTTGGCATCGCTGTAACGGCGGATCAGTGGGAGCTGCTTGCGCAACGCGCGGTCAACCACGCCGGGCAGCATGCCGTTGAGGCGCACGAAGAGTTTTTCAGGCCATCCCAGGTACAGCTCGTTGCGTTGCTGTTGCACCGCATCAAGCACTGCCCGCGCGACATCGACCGGATCATCCATCCCCACTTTCAGCGCTTGGTTGAGCGCGGTGGCGGCTGAAGTGTTCATCGATGTACGGGTGGCACGTGGTGCCGCGTAGAGTACGTCGACCGTGGTATCAGCCAATTCGCGTCGAAGCGCCTCGGAGAATCCGCGCAAGGCGAACTTACTGGCGCTATAGGTCGCGTAGCCGGGATAGCCGATGGAGCCGTAGATGGAGCCGACGTTGACCACCAACGCATGAGGCTGCTCGCGCAACAATGGCAGCAGCAGGCGGGTCAGCTGCAGGGGGGCCTTGATGTTGAGATCCAGCAGGTCGTCCAGCGTGTCCTCATCGATCTGCTCAAGCAGGGCGAAGCGGTTTACGCCTGCGGCGTTGATCAGCACGTTCACGCCACCCATGGCCCAGGCAGCGGTGGCTACCTCCTGCCGGCCACTCCTGGTACGAAGATCGGCAGAGTGCCAGCGCAACTGATTGGGATAACGGTTCATGAGCACCGCCAGACCGCCAAGGTGCCGGCTGATTGCCAGTACTCGGGCGCCACCAGCACACAGCTGGCTGGCCAGTTCCAGCCCAATGCCGCCGCTGGCACCGGTCAATACCACCACCGATTCACGCAAGCGCATGCTGCACCTCTGGCTGGTGGGCTCGCGGTAGGCCTTGGAACATATCGGTGTACAACTGGTAGACGACCTTGGCGGAATGAATCACCGCCTCTTGATCTTCCGGACGATCCAGGCGGTTCATCAGCTCGCGATAGGTTGCCATGTGATCCTGGTCGAGCGCGCCGTGGGAGCTCAGGTAGCTGAATGCCGTCGGCGGTAGACCAAGTCCTTGCTGAATGCTGCCGGCGGCCTGGGTAGCGAGGGCGATACTGGTACCTTCGAGGACATTGACCATACCGAACAGGCCGACAGGATTGTCGCGGGCGATCAGGTCATAGAGGAAGGCCACCATCAGCTCGATCGGCAGGCTGGGGCGGCTGTTACGTACCTGCTCCGGGTCGCCTCCGCAGGCTGCGATGTCATTGAGAATCCACTGCTCGTGGCCGTACTCCTCCTCGATGTATTCGCAGACTGCACCGCGCAACCATTCAAGCCGGCTGGGCAGACGAGCGCCGCACGCCATCATCAGTGGCACAGTATGGCGAACGTGGTGATAGGCCTGAGTGAGGAAGGCGATGTAACCCTCCAGGCTGACAACGCCACCCAGGGCATCACGAATGACAGGGACGCTGAAAAGTGCCTGGCGTTCCTGAGTGGTGGCTGATTGGAGAGTATCGAAGAAGTTCATGGCAGACCTCAGGGTTGCGAGAGTTCAGTGATGAGGGGCTGGTGGCGACGGAGGATTTCCTGGCGGCGCGGTCGGCCGTTACTGGTAAGGGTTCCGTCAGCACCGCTAAAGGGGCTGGGTAGGCGTCTCCAGGCATGAACCCGTGCGTAATCGGGTAAGCCGGCGTTGCATTGCTGCACGGCCTGTTCGATGACTTCGTCGCTGATGCCAGGGTCGATGGGCCAGAGCAATGCGAAGTTGCGCGGCAGCCCCTCGCCGTGAACGAAGGCCTGGAGGATTACACCTGTCTGGGAAAGCTCGGCCTCGATCCACTCGGGATTCACGTTGCGACCGAAACTGGTGATGAACTGGTTCTTCTTGCGGCCCGCCAGGTAGAGGAAGCCAGCAGCGTCGAAATGGCCGAGATCGCCGGTTGGCCACCATTCCTCATCGAAAGAAGGTTCGCCCAGGTAGCCCAGCAGGGTGGAACCGCGAACTAGCACTTCCCCGTCGTCCGCGATACGCAGCTGGACGTGCGGTAGGGGACGGCCAACGCTTCCTGGATGTTGATCGCCAGGGCGGTTCAGGCAAACCACGGAGGCGCACTCCGAGAGCCCGTAGCCTTCGAAGACCGGAAGGCCCACTGCTTCGGCGCGCTCCAGCAAGCTGCTCGCGACTTTGGCACCACCTACTGCGACGAAACGCAGGGGGCCGACTTTCATCATGCCTCGCTCGATGGCGGTGACCAGGCCAAGCAGGAGTTGCGGTACCAGAATCAGGCTCTCGGCGCCGCTAAGTGCAATGGTGCCGAGGAAGCGTTTCCAGTCGACCTGACTGGCGCCACCGATGCCCATCTGCGCTTGCGGGTAGAGCGTGATGCCGGCTCCCGCCAGTAGGGCAGCATAAATGCCGAGGTTCTCCAGCAGTACGGCCAGCGGAAGCACTGCGAGGTACTTCGAGGGCTCGGTGGGACGGCTCGCCGCTTCGAGCTCCTGTGCGACGCACAGCAGTGAAGAGGCGCTCAGGCATACGCCCTTGGGCGACCCGGTACTACCGGAGGTGTAGGTGATCTTGGCAGTGCCTGCCGGTAGATCGGCGTCGACAACGGCCGGCCGCTCCCAGAAGCGCTCGCCTGGTGTGAAACCGGCTGCTCGCAGATCTTCTGCGAAGGAGTCGTTGGCGACGGCCAGTGTCGCCTGGGTCTGCATCAAACAATGCAGGCGCTGTGCGGCACTGAAAAAGGGCGGGAGGATGACGCAAGGGCGCTCAGCGAAGAGGGCGGCCAGGTCCCAGAAGAGCGCTTCGGGGCCGTTCTCCAATGCGAGGGTAAACGGCCCTCCGGGTAGCTCTCGCAGCCATGCTTCGCGACGTTCAACTTCAGCCAGAAGCTGGGCATAAGTGACGTTGCCCGTGATTCCGCGTACAGCCACTTTCGACGCATGCTCCGTGGCGTGCGCCTGCAGCACCTCACGAAAGGCATTCAGTTCATGCGGCATGGCCGGCCTCCTGCAGCAGCATCGGGAAACCCATGCGCTTGTACACCCCCGCGCGCTCCAGCTCTTCATGGCCGTAACCGATGTTTCCTGCGTAGACCAGAGGATGCTGTGCGTAATAGCTGCCCCAGCTGGCCAGTTCGCCATTCAGACGACGCGGATCTGCTTCGGCGATGACGGTTGGTTCCAATCCCAATCGGTGGAAGCTGTTGACCAGGGTGGAGGCGCCGGTAAAGGCGACCCACTGCAGGTCGCGCGCAGCCAGCAGCCAGGTCACGGCAGTGATGATTACGCGTGCACTGCCAGCACTCAGGGCAGCAAGGTTGCCTACCTCGACCAACTGCTCACGCCCGACGGCACGACCTGCAAGCCGCGACACAACGCCCTCCAGCGGCTCGTCCAGGTAGTGCTCAAGAAACAGCGGCCCGTGGCTGGCCGGACGAATGCCTGCGGCTGCGATCAAGCGCCCGTGGCTGTCCTGAAGCCCGATGAGCTCCGGTAGATAGTGGTGGACGTCAGCGTGGTGGATGGACTCGAAACGCGCGTGGATGAAGGTTTCAAGCTCCTCGCGGTCGGAGTCGCCCTCGCGGCGCAAGGTCAGTCGAGCTTGTCGCTCGGCGACGGAGCCAAAGTGGAATGGAAACAGGCTGCTCCATTCGTGCTGGGTCATGGTGATCCCCCCAGGGGTCGTTCGATGAGGGGAGTATCAGCGGCAAATCTGAAAGTAGTCTGAAGTCGCTGAGAGTCAGCGGCGGTGGAAGCGAAATATCCGACATGAGTGTTTTAAGAGCATCTCCGGCCATAGAGTCTGGTCGGAGAGCCACTGGGACTAGGCGCGATGCACCCTAGTCCTTCACTCATGTGGAGGACAAATCATGGCCACACCCACAAAGAAAGCTCACGAACCTTGGAACAAGGGCAAACTGGTCGGCCAGAAAGCACCACTGAGACTTAGGGACATTTGGGCTATCAGAGTGCGGCTGGAAATCGCAAACAAGGATCGTGATCTGGCGCTGTTCAACCTCGCTATCGACAGCAAGCTACGAGCCTGTGATTTAACGAAGCTGCGCGTCAGAGACATCGCTCACGGTGATCATGTATCGACGCGTGCAATCGTCATGCAACAGAAGACCCAGCGGCCGGTGCAGTTCGAAATCACCGCTCAGACGAGAGCAGCAGTTGAAGCTTGGATCCTTGCCGCTCGCCGTCGCAACGACGATTTCCTTTTCCCGAGTCGTGCTCAACATTCAGCGCATATATCCACGAGGCAGTACGCCCGCATAGTGAAAGCTTGGGTAACGACAATCGGTCTCGACCCCACGCTGTACGGAACCCATACGCTTCGTCGAACCAAAGCCTCACTGATCTATCGCAGAACGAAGAACCTGCGGGCAGTTCAACTGCTGCTAGGCCATACGAAACTGGAGAGCACTGTTCGATACCTCGGGATTGAGGTGGACGACGCTCTAGAAATGGCGGAGCAGACCGAGGTTTGACCTTTTCCACTTTGGCGCCGGGTTTCGAGCCGGCGCCTCCTTGAGTCAGCTAGCGACCCATAGCGGACCTACCCAGGCCGTACGTCCAGGCTACGTTCTTCCCACCAGTCCCAAGCCTTGAGCCCTTGGCGGGCTATGCGGCCACCAAGGAAAGCGAGCGTGTCGCTGCCGATGGAATAGGATTTCCGGTTCACAATCCAGAAGTCGGTCAGCTCGGTCTTCTCTCCATTGAGAATATCCGCGATGGTCCGGCCATTGAGATGGCTCAGCGCCACACCATGTCCGAAGCAGCCACCGGAATAGATGACGCGTTCGTCGCCTATGAAGCTGATCTCGGGCACCATGTCCGCAGTGACTGACACCGGCCCGCCCCAACGGTAGGCGATGCGTAGGTTCTTGAGCTGTGGGTAGATCCACTTCAGGTGGGCCTCGCAGTGCTGCCAGCTCATGGGGGACGGCACTTCCTCCATAGGGGCTGAGCGGTAGACGATCGCGTCGCCGCCGCCGATGGCGATCCGCCCGTCCACGGTAGGGCGGAAGTAATGAAGCATCTGGCGGTTGTCGCCAAAGGATTCGCGTTTCTTCCAGCCGATGCTGTCCCATTGCTGCTCGCTGAGCGGCTCGGTGACGACCTGGTAGGTCCATAGGGGGAATTGCCGGGTTTGCAGGGAGCGGGTGTCGGGGATCTGCCTTGAGTAGGCATTGGTCGCCACCACGAGTTTGTCGCAGGTGATGATGCCCGCCGGAGTGTCGAGGGTGATCGCGGCGGCGTTCCTTTCGATCCGGGTCACGGGGGTCGCTTCGTGGATGCGCACTCCGGTTGACTCCGCCAGAACCTTGAGGGCGCGCACTTGCTTGCAGGGGTTGAGGTAGCCGGTGCCGGATTCGTAGATCGCACTGTGGAAACGTTCGGAATGAAAATCCTGGCGAACTTGCGCCGGATCGCGCCAGGTCATGTCGTCATCGATGCCCAATTCCTGGAACAGCTGGTAACTCTTCTTCAGGCGGTCCGCCTGCTGCTTCGAGTAGCTGATGCGGACCAGTCCGTTGTGGCGGTAATCGGCATCGAGGCCGTTCTCTTCGATCAGGCTGCGGGTGTAGGCAACGGCTTTTTCCAGGTACCGGTGGGCCTCGACCATTTTCTGCTTGCCCCAGCGTAGCAGCACCAGTTCAGGCTCCAGGCCGAACATCTTGGTGCTGAATCCCGCATTACGGCCGCTGGCGCCAAAGCCGATGACGTTGGCTTCGAGCACGACCACGCGGGCGTTGGGATTGTCCTTCTTGAACTGCCACGCGGTGTTCAGGCCGGTAAAGCCACCGCCGATGACCGCCACATCCACCTTGAGGTTTTCCTTCAGTGCAGGGTTAGGCGAGTAATGTCCGAAGTCGTGTTGCCAGAAGGATTTGCTGTCCGTTGCCGGGGTGCTGTTGATGGTCATGCTCTCAATCTCTTCTTGTCGGTCTGGTGATTGGGAAAGCAGTGCCGTACGAGGGCGGGCCGAAACATTCGACGGCCCAGGCCTACGGCAAGATGACCACGAGGGTAGGTGGCGGCGGGGCGGCTGGATTGTTAGCGCGTGCCAGCATTTGGGCCGCGCGCGCCAATCTTGCAGAGGGCGGAGATTAGGAACTCGGCCGGTTGCCGGTGCGGTATTGCTGCGGCGAGCGGCCGGTCCAGCGGCGGAACGCGCGGGTAAAGGAGCCGGACTCGGCATAGCCAACCAGCAGCGATATTTCGGTCATGGAGTAGTCCGAGTCCTTGATGTATGCCAGGGCCAATTCCCGGCGCACGTCCTCGACCAGCGTGGAGTATTCGATGCCATGGTCCTTGAGGCGCCGCTGCAGGGTGCGCCGGCTGAGGTTCAGCTGTTCGCAGATCTCGTCGAGGGATGGCGCGCCGCTGCTCATCTCTGCGGCGATCATGCGGGTCACCTGGGCAAGCAGTTCGTCGGAGACGGCGCGCTCGTCGCGTTCTCGTTCCAGGTAGGGTTCCAGCGCCATGTACAGCCGTTCGTTGCCGCGAACCACCGGCAGTTGCAGTGTCTCCAGCGGCAGGAGGATTCGGTTGGTGGGCTGGTTGAAGTAGAGCGGGCACCGGAAGACCTGCTTATGCACTGAGAGGTCGGTGGGGCGGTCGTGTTCGAAGTCCAGGCGGATGGGGCGCAAGGTGCTGCTGGTGATGAGGTTGAGCATCCGCAGGACGCATGTAACGGCGAATTCGGCATCCTGCCGGCGCTGGAGTATGGTGGGGATGGTGACACGATACTCCACGGCCAAGGCGTTGGCCTCGACCTTGAAGTCGAAGCTGGATTCCTGCGCGAAGACCACGATGAACTGGTGTAGGGTCTTCAGGGCCTTCTCGACGCTGGGCGCGCAAAAGAGCGCATGACCGAGAGCGCCGAAGTCGTCGCCTTCGGTCTGGATGCCGAGCTCGATGCCAATGCTCGGGTTGCGTTGCGCGGCGGCTTCCCAGAGCGCGACGTATTGCTCACCGGGTATCTCGATGTCGGCACGCTCAAGCACCCGACGATCGATTCCCAGCGGGTCCAGGTACGGCTCGAAGCTATCCCTGAATCGACGGAAGAAATTTTCGGACACCACCGTACGTACCAACTTCATGTGCACCGCCGCCTTCTTGTTCTTGTGGTTCTGCTGTCCATTCCTGAAATACCGCGGCCGAACGGGGTGATCGGCTGCGGTCGGTGGTCGCCCGGCACCCTCGCTTTGCTGAGAGGGCGCAAGGCCCGCCGGAGGCTTCCTCGCCACCTTACGATAATCGTTTCAAGGTGTGACTGGTAAGCCCGGCATCGGGAAAGAGGACGCCTGGAGTCGCCTCGGTTTCCCCGGCTTGGCATCAGATGCCAATGGTGCTGTCACCTGCTGGCAAGCCGCCGCTCACTGCTTTGACGAATGCTCCTGTTCAGTTATCCGGTCAACTCGCCAGCCACGCGCCGACAGTCGGTAGTGGGGCTGGGCGATACCCGGACGCCTGATGCCCGATCCCAGGAGAACAAGAACAAATGCTAGTCAGCCTGCGATGGCGGAGCGCTGCCGATCTGCGCGCCGCTCCTCTGTTATCTCCCGTTCCGGCCACGTCCGGCCCGCGACGCCTGCGTGGCCTGCTCTGTGGCCTCTGGCTTGCCGTCGTGGCCGTGCCGGCGCTGGCGCAATTCGTGCCGGAACAGGCCCGGGTGGAAACCCTGGCCGATCACCGGGGCCAGCACTGGTTCTGGATCTGGGGCAGCAACGCCCCGAACATGGTCGATGGCCGCGCCTACCTGTTCGCCGACGATGGGCGCAATCTTGGCCAGGTGAGCACCGGCATGTGGTCCAACGGACTAGTGCTATCGCACAAGCGAGACGAGTTTTACGCCAGCGAGATCTACTTCAGCCGTGGCGTGCGTGGCACCCGTTCGGACGTGGTCACTGTCTACGATTCGCGGACGCTCAGCCCCAAACGCGAGATTGCCATTCCAGCCAAGCGCATGACCGCGCTGATCTCCACCGGCCTGAGCGTGCTCTCGGATGATGAGCGCTTTCTCCTGGTGCTCAACTTCACGCCGGCGCAGTCCATTTCGGTGGTCGACCTGGAAAACTACCGCTTCGTTGGCGAAGTCGCCATTCCCGGTTGCGCATCCATCTATCCGGCCGGGCCACGAGACTTCTATTCCATCTGCGGCAACGGCGGTTTCTTCCACCTGCGCCTGGACGAGCAAGGCCAGGTGGCTTTGCAGGAGCGCACGGCGCCTGTCTTTGATCCGGTCAAGGACGCCTTGCTGACTACCGCATCGCGCCAGGGCGACATCTGGTATTTCGTGTCCCAGCACAACGATGCCTACGGGCTGCGCATGACAGCCGATGGCGTCGAGGCGAAGCAGCATTGGTCACTGCTCAGCGACTCCGAGCGCGCCGACGGCTGGGGCGTCGCCGGCAATCATGGCACCGCGTTGCACGAGCGCAGTGGCCGGCTGTTCGTCCTGATGCACAAGGACAAACCCGAGAACTACCAGAAGCCCGGTACCGAGGTCTGGGTGTTCGACACGCGTTCCCAGAAGCGCCTGGCGCGCATCGAGCTAAAGGAGCAGAGCACCGCCATCGGCGTAAGCCAGGGCGAGCAGCCGCGGCTTTACAGTCTCGACTGGATCGTGCCCATGCCCAGCCTGTTCACCGCCTGGATCTACCTGACCGAAGGGGACAAGGGACTGATGCCGCTGTTGCGCCAGGGAATCAATCTGTATGACGCCGATAGCGGCGAGCACCTGCGCGGAATTGGTGACATACCCCTGGGCTTCCTCAATGCGGTGGCGCCATGGTGATCGACGAACCTGTTCTGCACTTTGCCAGCGCCGCCGGCCTCGCTTTGCTGCTGGGTAGTGCTGGCGTGCACAAGCTGCGCCACTGGCGGGAATTCTCGGTGATCTTCGGTGATTACAACGCCGCCTTGGGCAGCCTGCTTCCCGCGTGGGTTGCCGGTCTGGTGCCGTTACTGGAGTTACTGGCCGCCGGTGCCGTGCTCACCAGCCCCTGGCAACCCGATGCTGCACTGCCCGCTGTTTACCTACTGGGGCTATATGCCGCCTTGCTGGCCATCGTGGCGCAGCGTGGCTCCTCCATCGCTGACTGCGGTTGCCACTTCGGCGGGCGTCCCCAGCCTCCGGGCAGGGCACTGGTTCTGCGCAATCTGCTGTTGGCGATTCCGGCGCTGAACCTGCTGTCGCCCATGGGGGGACGGTCTCTGACCTGGTTCGACGGCGTCACCCTGATCTTCGTCCTGGCCGGCAGCGTGGCTCTCTATGTGCTGGCCCACTCGCTAATTTCCAATCGTGCTGTCGTGGGAGAACCGTGATGGACATGACCTACGCATTAATCGTCTCCAGCAGCTTTTCCTGGCTGCTTAATCTTGCCCTGATCCTCGCTGTGCTCGCCCTGGCGCGGCAGGTGGGGTTGCTGCATGAACGCATCCGACCGGTGGGCGCCCTGTCCCTCGGCAAAGCCATCAAGGCAGGCGAAGCGGCGCCGTCGTTTACCTTGCCAAGCCTCACCGGCGGCTCGGTCAGCCTTGGCGGGCGCGACGGGCTCGGGCGGTCAACCTTGCTGTTCTTCCTCTCGGACACTTGTCCGGTCTGCAAGACACTCCTGCCAGTGCTGAAGTCCATTGCACAACAAGAGCGCTCGCGCCTACGGGTGGTATTGGCAAGCGATGGCGAGGCGGTCGCGCATCAGGCATTCATCTCGGCCCAGCGCCTGGAGGAGTTTCCTTACCTTCTGTCGCGGGAGGTGGGCCTGGCCTACCAGATAAGCAAGCTGCCTTACGGCGTGCTGATCGACGCCGCCGGCATTGTGGTCACCCATGGCCTGATCAATACCCGCGAGCACCTGGAGAGCCTGTTCGAGGCTCAAGAGCTTGGCGTTGCCTCGATCCAGGCATACGAGGCCGCGCAGCGCGCCGCCGAACAACCTCTCTATAAGCAGGTGCACTGAGCATGGCAATCCGTTGGTTTGATGAGGCCGCCGAACTACTGACTCGCAAAGTCGCTCGTGGCACTTCACGGCGCGGTTTCCTTGGCGGGCTGGGTACGCTGCTGGCGGGCGCCGGCGCTACCACGCTGCTGCCGGTGTTTCGCAGCAGCGCCTTCGCCCAGAGCGCCCCTGCCCAGGGCGGTTCGGCAGCCCTGGTGGAAAGTGGTGATCCGAGCAGTTGCGACTACTGGCGCTACTGCGCCATCGACGGCTTCCTCTGTAGTTGCTGCGGCGGCACGGTGAACAGTTGCCCGCCGGGGACGGTGCGCTCTGACATCACCTGGATCGGCACCTGCCGCAATCCGTCCGATGGCAAGGATTACGTGATCTCCTACAACGACTGCTGCGGCAAGAGCAATTGCGGGCGCTGTGTGTGCCAGCGCGACGAGGGCGACCGCCCGCTGTACCGTCCGCAGAGCTCCAACGACCTGAACTGGTGCTCCGGCAGCCAGGCCGACATGCCGTATCACTGCTCGCTGTCGGTGGTGATCGGGGTGAAGGAGTAGCCCATGGCCGCTCGCGCCTCGCTGCTGATCGGCCTTGTCGCGCTGCTGTTGGGGGCACCGGACCTGTCGGCTACCGAGCAGCGGCAACTGGACTACATGCTCAACTGCCAGGGCTGCCATCTTCCTGATGGCAGCGGCAACCAGCTGCGCCAGGTGCCGGCCTTTCCGGGACAGCTCGGCAAGTTCCTCGGCGTGCCGGGTGGGCGCGAATACCTGGTGCAGGTGCCGGGCTCTGCGCTCTCTGGGCTGTCCGATGATGCACTAGCCGGCGTCCTCAACTGGATGTTGGAGCGCTTCAGCCCACAGCAACTGCCCACCGATTTCAAACCCTACAGCGGTGCGGAGCTGCACGAGTGGCGGCAGCACGTCCCGGCCGATGTCGCGCAGGTTCGCCGCGACCTGATCGAACGCATCGCGCAACAAGCGCAACAGACACGCAAAGGAAACTGATCATGAAGCCATGCATCTCAGTCGGCCTGCTCCTGCTGGCCGTCACCTTCCACCTGCGCGCCGAAACCGTGACCGGTAGCGAAACCTGCGTGGCCTGCCACGGCAACCAGGGGCAGGGTAACGCGGCCCTCGGCGCGCCGCGCCTGGCGGGCCAGCAGCCCGATTACCTGCTGCGGCAGCTGCAAGCGTTCAAGCACGGCCAGCGCGGCTACGACCCAGAGGACGGCCACGGCGCCCAGATGCGGACCGTGGTAGCCGGCCTGGACGATGCCGAACTCAAGTCCCTTGCGCAGCACTTTGCGCAACAGCCGCCGCCTGCGCCGAGTGCCGCCGCCAGCGGAAGCGTCGCTGACGCGCGGGGTGAAAGCCTCTACCAGGGCACCTGCGCCGCCTGTCACGGGCCAAACGCGGAGGGTTTCGCCCACTTGAAAACCCCAAACCTGAGCATCCTCGATGCCAGCTATCTCGACCGCCAGCTCACCCACTACACGCAGGGCATGCGCGGCGCGGAGGCGCATGCGGATGAGCTGGGTATCTGGATGCGTGGCATTGCCCTGCAGATCCGCAGTACCGAGGACCGCCTGGCAATCATCGATTACCTCGCCGGTCTTTCGGCCCAGGCGCCCGTGGGCGCGCAGCACTAGATATCGATTGGCACGAGATGCCAACCCACCTGTCATCTGCTGGCAATTCCAGGCGCAGCGCTCCCTATAGCTTTGCTTACAGGCGGCCGCGGTGGTTGCGACCGTGCTCCCACAACCACCGCGGCTCGCCTGGACAAGAACGCCAGGAAGAGGAACGGCAGTTACCGTCAGGTGGGCTCCGCGCACTGCGCAATCGCAACGATCGGACCTGCACGCGAGCTACGCCTTTCCTTCAGGCCCGGGTTTCCCTGACCCGGTCCCTCTGAGTCATTTCGAACTGCTTCCCGATAACCACAAAAAGCTCCACCAGGAGAAGTTCATGAGATACCTCCCCCTTTCGCTGTTGGGTGGTGCGCTGTTTGCGCTCCTTGCTACTGGCCCTGCCCATGCCGCCACCGCGGCTGACCTGGGTAACACATTGACTGCGGTGGGTGCTGAGAAGGCGGGCAACGCCGACGGCAGTATTCCCGCCTGGAGCGGTGGCCTGATCCAGGCGCCGGCCGGCTGGACACCCGGCCACGGCGATCCGTTCGCCAGCGATAAGCCGCTGTACAGCATCGACGCGGGCAACCTGGGCAAGTACCAGTCGCTGTTGCCGGAGGGGCAGGCGGCGTTGATCAAGACCTATCCAGGCTACCGTCTGGATGTGTACCCGACCCACCGCAGCTGTGCGATTCCGGCGGAAGTGGCCGAGCGCACCAAGGCCTTCGCCGGGCAGGCCAGCGTCGGAAGCGATGGCTGGTCGCTGCAGCAGGCGGCCGGCGCCACGGTGCCGTTCCCCGTGCCCAAGAGCGGCGTGGAGGTGATGTGGAACTACAAGCTGCGCTATATGGCAAAAGGACGCAGGGCGCAGATTTCTGTACTGCTTCGCGAGCAAAATGGAACACTCAGCGAGGTGAAACAGTGGGCTTACGAGTGGTATCCCTACAACGACGCGGCGGTTCGTGATCCTTCAGATGTCGAGGGTGTGGAAGCCAAGCAGCTCTACGAGGTGCTTTCGCCTTCGTCCCGCGCCGGCGAGATGTACTTGGTGCACTCCTTCCTGAGCAAGGTGCAGGGCTCCTGGATCTACTTCCCCGGCCAGCGCCGCGTGCGACTGGCCCCGTCCTTCGCCTACGACAACCCAATCGCAGGCTCTGACAACCTCTACTTCGTTGACCAGATCAACATGTTCACTGGTGCCCTTGACCGCTACGACTTCAAGCTGGTCGGCAAGAAGGAAATGGTGGTGCCGTACAACTCCTTCAAGCTGGTCGACAAGTCCAACAAGTACGAGGACCTGATCGGCAAGGACTATCTGAACCGCGACGTGCAGCGCTACGAGAAGCATCGCGTGTGGGTGGTTGAGGCGACCGTAAAGGCGGACAAGCGCCACTCGTTCGCCAAGCGCACCTTCTACTTCGACGAGGACAGCTGGAACCTGCTGCACGTGGATATGTACGACGCCAAGGGCAACCTCTGGCGCGTGCAGGAAGGTAGCCAGTGGGCCGACCCCGAAATCCAGTCTTGCACCAGCTCAGAGTATGTCAGCTACGACCTGATTGCCCGGCGCTACATCGCCGACGGCTTTACCCAGGAAGGCCAGGTGCTCGACTACACCGCCGGCCTGCAGGGGCGGGTCAACGACAAGATGTTCAACTCCAACGAACTGCGCCGTCGCGGCGAGCGTTGATCGGACGGAGGGCAGGACATGCAGAGCAATCACAAACGCGGCGCCCCGGTGCTTACAGGCAAATCCTTTTCGCGCCGCAAACTGGCGCTGGCCGTGGCCATCGCCTCCGGTCTGGGCTGGGCGCCATCGAGCTTCGCTTTCATCTTCGGCAACGAGGATGGGATCTCGGGCAGCTTCGATTCCACCCTGACCTACGGCTTCGCCCAACGCCTGGAGTCACCCGACTGCCATCAGCTGGGCAGTGACAACGGCGGCTGTAACACCGGTAGCAACACCGAGCTCGGCCGTTACTACAACACGACTCGCGGCAACGGCTACGCCAATGCCGATATCAACTACAGCAACGCAGATGACGGCGACCTGAACTACGCCAAACACGACGTGTTCTCCAGCGTCATCAAGGGCACCCATGAGTTGAGCCTGAAGTTCGGCGACGGCTGGAGCGCGCTCGGACGCGTCGCCTGGGCCAAGGACTTCAAGATGGACGACACCCGTCGCACGGAACTGGACGACCAGGCCGAGCGCGACGCCACCGAGCGCTTCGACCTGCTCGACCTGTGGGTAGCGAAGAGCTTCGACCTGGGCGAAATGCCTGCCAAGGTGAAGGTGGGCAACCAGGTCATCAGCTGGGGTGCAGAGATCTTCGTGCCCGGCGGCATCAACCAGATCAACGCCCTCAGTCTGCCGAAGTACCACACGCCAGGTACCCAGCTCAAGGAAGTGTTCATCCCAGCACCGATGGCCTCCTTCAATGTCGGCCTCACCGATACCGTCAGCCTGGAGGGCTATTACCAGTTCAAGTGGAATGCCTACGCCCTGGACCCGGTGGGCACCTACTTTTCCACCACTGATGTGGCGGGCGAAGGGAGGCAGGCGATCTACTACTCGACGAACTATGTCGAGGGCCTTCTGCCGGGGATCTGCACTACGACGCCCACGGGGCATTGTGGCGATCCGCTGAATACCGGCGTAAGCCACAATGATCTGGTTGCCGCTGGGCTTGCCGTCCCCTATGCGGGCGAGCAGGAGGCGAAGAACAGCGGCCAGTATGGCGTCGCGGTGCGCTGGAACGCCGAGAGCATCGGCACAGAGTTCGGCTTCTTCTACCAGCGCTACCACGACAAGGTGCCTTTCGTGGGTTACACCGCGCTGAGCGACCCGAACAACCTGGTGGTGGACAACTACTTCATCAACTACGGCGAGGACAAGGATCTGTATGGCCTGTCCATGAGCACGATGGTTGGTCCCGTGGCAGTCGCCGGCGAGTTGTCCTATCGCCCCGAAGACAGTGTCGGCATCGATCCGACCGTGCCCTTCGGCCAAGGGCTGACCGGGCGATATAACAAGTACAGCGTGTTTGATACCGGCACCAGCAAGGGCTTCGTCAACGAGCGCAAGTGGCAGGCCGACCTGAACGCCATCTATAACTTCTCGGGCAACGATCCCCTGGGCTTCCTTCCGGAGGCACTCGGCGCCTCGGATGCTTTCCTGCTTGCCGAGGCGGTGGTGACCCATTACCCGGGGCTGGATACCTCAGGAAAGGTGCCCTACGCCATGCCGGACTATTCGCTGCCGGATCGAACTTCCTGGGGCTACGTTACTGAGCTGGGGGTCAACTATCCCAACCTGTTCGGAAGTGGCGTGACGGTCACGCCGCAGCTGGACTTCAGCCATGACGTCAACGGAACAACGCCCAATGCCATGCCGTTCGTGGAGGGGCGCAAGTCGCTGAGCACCTCGCTGCTGTTCAACTACCGCGATCGCTGGAAGGGCGGCTTGCAGTGGGTGCAGTACTGGGGCGGCGGTGACAACAACCTCATGGCCGACCGCGACTTCATCAGCGGCAATCTCTCCTACTCGTTCTAATCCAGCCCTGGTTCGTTGGCGGTGGGTCCGCTTTCGCGCGACCCGCCGCCCGCGACCCTGCAGTATCGAGGCATTCCATGTTGGCTTTTCTGGTGTCGGCGCTCGAGCGCCTGTTCTTCCGCTACCGGCTCGCGACGCTGGGCCTTTTGGCCGCGATCACCCTGGTCATGGCGGCTTTCGCCTCGCGGCTGGAAATGTCGGCCGGCTTCGACAAACAGCTGCCGCAGCAGCACGCGTTCATCAAGACCTTCAACCAGTACCGCGACGTACTGTTTGGCGCCAACCGCATCATCGTCGTCCTGCACGCCCGGCACGGCGACATCTGGAACAAGCAGGCAATGACCCGCCTGTACGATCTGACCCAGACGCTGTTCTTCATGCCCGGCGTTGACCGGCGCAGCGTGACCTCGCTGTGGACGCCCAACACCCGTGCCGTGCAGATCACTGAGGAAGGCATGAAGGCCGAGGATGTAGTCGGCGGCGATGTCACCGTGGGCACGCTGGACGACCGGGCGATTTCCGGTATCCGCGAGCGCGCCATCGTTGGCGGCTTCATTGGCAGTCTGGTGGCCAACGATCATTCTGGCGCCATGGTGGTGGCCGAGCTGGCGGACCCGGCCCCGCAGACTGGCAAACCGCTCAACTACCTCGAGTTCAGCCAGCGTCTGGAGAAGGAAGTTCGAGCTCAGTACTCCAACGCTGACTACGACGTACAGATCATCGGCTTCGCCAAGCAGATGGGCGACATCGGCGCGGGCGCCAAGAGCGTGGTGGAGTTCTTCGGCCTGGCCTTTGTGCTCACCGTGCTGGCGGTCTACTGGTACACCCGATCCTGGAAGCTGACCTTCCTGCCGCTGTTCTGCTCGCTGGTATCGGTGGTCTGGCAGTTCGGCACCATCACGCTGCTGGGCTATGGGCTCGATCCGCTGGCGATCCTGGTGCCGTTCCTGGTGTTCGCCATCGGCGTGTCCCACGGTGTGCAGCAGGTCAATTTCATCTCCAAGGAAGTCTGCGCTGGAGCCGATGGCATGACGGCGGCCCGACGCAGCTTCAGCGGCTTGTTCATCCCCGGCACGCTGGCGCTGATCACCGCTTTAGTCGGCTTCGCCACCCTGGTCCTGGTGCCGATCCCGATGATCTATGAGCTGGCCATTACCGCGTCGGTGGGCGTGGCCTACAAAATCGTGACTAACCTGATCATGTTGCCGGTGCTGGCGAGTTTCTTCCGTTTCGACACGGGCTACATGGCACGCATCGAGCGGTTGCGTGCGGGGCGGGACAGCCTGATGGTCCGCCTCGGGCGCATCGCTGAGCCACGTAACGCAGCTATCGGCACCCTGATCGGCGTGGCGCTGATGGCGCTGGCGGTTTGGCAGAGCCATGGCCGGCATGTCGGCCATGTGTTGCCGGGTGCGCCGGAACTGCACGCGGACTCGCGCTACAACCAGGATGTGCAGAGCGTGGTCAGCCACTTCGCGCTGGGCCTGGACCTGTTCACCGTGGCGGTGGAGACGCCGGCGGGTGGCTGCTACCGCAACGACGTGATGACCTATGTCGACCGTCTCACATGGTACCTCGGCAACGTGCCGGGCGTGCTCTCGGCACAGTCCCTGCCGGCGCTGACCAAGCTGTCGGCCTCCGGGGTGAACGAGGGCAATCCGAAGTGGGCCGCCTTGCCGCAGGACGAGCTGTCCTTGGGGGAAGCCGTGCGCCAGGTGCCTGAGGCCCTGCGGCTGTACAACGCCGATTGCACGCTGTTGCCGGTCAACCTTTACCTGGCCGACCACAAGGCCAGCACCTTGAAGCGGGTGGTGCAGGCCGTGGAGCAGTACCGCGCCGGGCACACCATGCCGGGCGTGACCGTACGCCTCGCCAGCGGCAATGCCGGCGTGCAGGCGGCCACCAACGAGGTGGTGGAGTCGTCTGAGCTGCCGATGATGCTCTACGTCTACCTGACGATCCTGCTGCTGGTGTTCCTCGTCTACCGCGACTGGCGGGCGATGATCGCCTGCTGCGCGCCGCTGACCCTGGCCACCTTCCTCGGCTACTGGTTCATGAAGGAACTGGACATCGGCCTGACCGTGGCGACGTTGCCGGTCATGGTGCTCGCGGTGGGCATCGGCGTGGATTACGCCTTCTACATCTATAACCGCCTGCAGATGCACCTGGCGCAGGGCCGCGACATCGTCAGCGCCTTCCAGTTGGCTCTGCGCGAGGTCGGCGTGGCCACGGTGTTCACCGCGCTGACGCTCTCCGTCGGTGTCGCCACCTGGTCCTTCTCCGCGTTGAAATTCCAGGCCGACATGGGGCTGCTGCTCACCTTCATGTTCATGGCCAACATGCTCATGGCCATCACCTTGCTGCCGGCTCTGGCGGTGGTGCTGGAAACCCTGATTCCGCGTCGGGGGCCGGTTCGCGCTCCGCTGATCGCGCATTGAAAGAGGAGCGCATCCGATGATCCCGATTCGATTCGCACACCTGGCCGGCGTCGCCTTGGCCCTGGTGATCTCCTGCAGCCTTCGCGCCGCCGAAACCGAGGTGCCTGCCATCGCGCTGGGCAGCGCCGAGCACGCGCCGCTGGTGGCGGCCGCTCAGGCTCGGCAACGGCTGGTGGCCGTGGGCGACCACGGCGTGATCGTGCTGTCCGACGACGGTGCGACCTGGCGCCAGGCCCGCAGCGTTCCGGTGGATGGACTGCTGACCGCGCTGAGCTTCGTCGACGAGCGACAAGGCTGGGCGGTCGGCCATGGCGGCGTGGTGCTGCACACCGAGGACGGTGGCGAAACCTGGGCCTTGCTGCCGCCGTTGGAGGACCGGCCAGTGCTCCTCTCGGTGTGGTTCGAAAATGCTCGGCACGGCGTGGTGGTTGGGGCATACGGCTATGCCGCGCAGACGCAGGACGGCGGCAAGAGCTGGCAACGTGTGACGGTCTCGGCCGAGGGCGATGACTTCCACCTGAATCACCTCTTCGCCGGCCGCAATGGCGATCTGTTCATCGCGGCGGAGGCGGGGCATGCCTATCGCTCCGCCGACCATGGAGAAACCTGGCAGGCGCTGGAGACCGGCGCAAGCGGCTCGCTGTGGAGCGGCACCGGGCTCCGCGATGGACGGCTGCTGATGGTCGGCATGAGCGGCCGGGTGCTGCTGGGCGATCGCCTCGGCGAGCGCTGGCAGACGCTCGACAGCGGCAGCCACGAGGCGATTACGGCGGTCACCCAACTGGCCGATGGCCGCGTCGCCCTGGTGGGCAACGGCGGGCTGCTGGCCCTTTCCGACAATCGCCTGGAGCGCTTTACCGCCGCGCAAAGAGAGGATCGCCTGAACCTCTCGGCATTGGCCCCGCGTGCCGATGGCCACCTGGTCCTGTTCGGTCCGGCCGGCGTCATCAACCAATGAGTCACCGATTGCGATGACGGGTGCGGTCATCGCAATCCGAGCACCTGTTTCAATCGCGAAAATCTGGAAGAAGTTATGAATGTCTTGATTGTGCATGCCCACAACGAACCGGGCTCATTCACCACCGCCATGAAGAACCTGGCGGTGGTCATCCTGAGCGAGCAGGGGCATGAAGTGAGGGTCTCCGACCTCTACGCCCAACGATTCAACCCGGTGGCCAGCGCCGCGGACTTCGGCAGCCGCGACAACGAGGAGTATCTGGTTTATGCGCTGGAACAGCGCCATAACCTGAAGAACGGAACGCTCGCCCAGGACATCAGCACTGAACTGGAAAAGCTTCAGTGGGCCGACCTGATCATTTTCAGCTTCCCAATTTACTGGTTCGGCATGCCCGCCATCCTGAAGGGCTGGATCGACCGTGTGTTCGTCTCCGGTCTTTGCTACGGCGGCCGGAGGATCTATGACCAGGGTGGCCTGAAGGGCAAGAAGGCCATGCTCGCGTTCACCCTCGGCGGGCAGTCCCACATGTTCGGTAAGGGTGCCGTGCACGGCGAGATCGAGACGCTGCTGCGGCCGATCCACCAGGGAATGCTGGCCTACGTCGGTCTTGAAGTGCTTCCGCCCTTCATCGCCTACCACGTCCCTTACATCAGTGAGACCGAGCGCTGGGACTACCTGAACAGCTACTGCGAGCACCTGCTGACGCTGGAGGAGCGTGCACCTCTGGTATTTCCCAAGCTCGCTGACTTCGACGGGAACTTGCGTCCGCGCGCCGGCTCCGCGTCCCCCGAAAGCCTGCCGTAGTTCATTGCCATTGATGTTGGAGTCGCCATGCCGTCCAAAAAATTTCTCAAGGGTTTCAAACATGAACTGGCCAATCGCGCCTTTGCGCTGATGACTGTCAGGCGCATGGCGGGCCGCCTGGAAGGCGATCCGTGGTTCTCGTTCTGGAAGACCTATTGGGACCTGGAAGTCCTCAATGCCCGACGCTACGAAGCCGCCGCCCTGATCTGGGGGTTGGACCCCGCTCCGGGCTTCGCCACGAAGCTCAAGGCGTGGCTGGTTTCTTCCGTGCCGCGCTGCCTGATGGTGGTGCTGGTGAAATTCGTCCTCAAGGAAACCGTCGCCTATGCAGAGTGGCTGCGCGACCTCTGCTCGGAGGGGCCGTCCGGCGCTTCGGCATTCCTGGACTACATGGTGGAACAGGAAGACCTGCAGATCGAGCTGATGCGGATGGCCCTGGCCGGCCGGCACCGAGAGATCGCCGGGTACGCAGAGGACTTCTTCCTGAAATACGGCCACACGATCCCCAAGGTGGGATTTGGTGCAAGCCCGGCCGCTGCCGGGAATTAAGGGGGCTCGTCCGGAGCTTTCCAGAGTCAGTTACACGTCGAGGTAAAAATGAGCCAAGGTCCGATCCGCATGGCGGATGAGCTGTATCACGATCTGATGTCTTCCGAGGCCATCCGCGAGGTTCGCCGGGAGGTGCGTGCTTTCGCCGACGAATTCGTCGCTCCCCGGGCTTATGAGATCGCCCACAGGGACGAGAGCGTCGAGAGCTTTCCACGAGACGTGTTCGACGCGATGGCCCGTCAGGGCATCTTCCGTATTCCCTTCGAGCAGCGTGACGGCGGGCGTGGCCTTGAGCACCGAGTACTCGCCACCGCCACGACTTGCGAGGAGCTCGCCTACCACAGCAACTCGATTGCAGCGGTATTTGATGTGCACTGCATTCTTGCCGGGCGCACCCTGGAAAGAGGCAGTGACTTCATCCGCGAACGTTATCTGAAGGCGGTCATTAGCGGCGAGAAGATCGGCGCCTTCGCCACCACGGAACCCCTGGCGAGTACCGACCTGTCGCCCAGCGCGGTGGCCACCATTGCCCGTCGCGATGGCGAGAGCTACATCATCAATGGTCACAAGCGTTTCATCACCAACTCGCCGGTTGCCGATTTCATAGTGGTGCTGTGCCGAAGCGAAGACGACGGAATGGTGGAGCTGGCCGTCGAAACCGACCAGCCCGGCGTCCGTATTGGCAAGCCAGACCGGAAGATGGGCAATCGCGGGCAGCTCACAGCCGACGTGCATTTCGATAATGTCGAGGTGCCCATCGAACGTCGAATCGGCGAGCGTAACCAGGGGCTGCGCGTGGCCTTGTCCACCCTGACCTATGGGCGTATCGGTATCGCTGCCACCGGCGTTGGCATGGCTCAAGCGGCCTTCGACCACTCGGTCGGACACCTGCGTAGCCGGGAGGCGTTCGGTAAGAAGCTTGGTGCTTTCCAGCACTGGCAGTTCCGCATGGCGGAGCGCGCGACTCAGATCGAGAACGCGCGAAACCTCTACATCAAGGCCGCTTTGCGCATGGACCTTGGCGTCGAGTTTCCCGAGCCCGAGGCAGCCATGGCCAAGTTCTACGCAACCGAGGCCGCAGGTGACATGGCGCGTGACGGCGTGCAGATCTTTGGCGGCTACGGCTTCCTGCGCGAACTGTCCGAGGACGGCAGTCATTACAAGGTCGAGGAAATCTACCGGGACAACAAGATCAGCGAGATCTACGAGGGCACTAACGAGATTCAGAGGATGGTCATAGCCCGGCAGATCTTCGGTAAATCGTTGGTTGGCTGACGAAATTCAACGGAGCACCCCGACTCAGGTCGGGGGCTCCTTGGTCTTTGCTACATACCCTTCTTGAAGCCCGCTAATTGCCGGTAGTTGCCGCCTGGCGAGAGGCCGCTACCGACCCAAAGCGGGCATTCGCCGGACTCCTCCATAAGGATCTGCAACGGAATCCCTTCATTTCAAAGCTCATCGTAGGCCCTGACTAGATTTGCGGAGGAGTTTAGAAGCCGCAAGAAGGGGAGCTTTAGAAGAATTTCTAACGAAGGAAAACGGGAATTTGGTGGAGCCGGGGGGAGATGTGGCCTAACCCCTATGAGCCCCAAAAACCCTAGAGTTTTCAGCGCAGTTAGCCGATCACTTGGACTTGGTAGACATCGTGCCGTTGGCCAAAAGTCTAAGCTTCGCTAGGGTTTTGTAAAGCGATTTCCGGTGTATCCAATCCCCCCTGTGCCTGGGTGTCTGATGATCGCGTAGGTCGTGGGTTCAGATCCCCTCAAAGAATTTGAACCAAGCATTGGGGTATCCGAGGCCATTGTGTGAGCTGCTTCCGGCTAGTAGCCGCTTCTGAGCGGAAGCTCATAAGATGGGCAGATCACTTATTGGCTTCAGAGTTATTTTTCCAGACTAGAGCACGCCAACCTTCACCAGCTTCGCTCCTTAACTGTTCATGCTTGCTCATACGGCTTACATGCTCTGAATTCGAAAACCTGTAAGGAATTTCATCCGACAAAAAGCTCACTTTACATAAACACTCTCGCGATGCTCTCTCTCGAAGGCGGCCAGCAGAGGTGCCACTCCACACTTCTGATAGGGTGGAATTATTACAAGATCCAATTAAGTTCTCGGGGCCGGCAGAGTAGTAGCAGGGGTATACATTTAAAGCGGAGTCTATATACAGTCTGGTGTAGGCGCAGCAGCAGCCTTCAACATAGTCAAAAAGCCCGCCTCGCCTGTCTGTTTGGATTCTTTTAAAAGGCAGCATAACATATATCTCTCCGCCGGGAGGATACTTGGCATTAACGTGCTCAATGAACCTGTTGAACTTCTCCCAAAATGGCTTCGCTCTGTTAGCAGAAGAAATTTCGCCCTTTGATCTTGGTACTCTTGGAAAGAAAGAGAATCTTCTAACGCTGTCGGAGTAAGAGTCTAAGATGCTATAGGCGGCGTCAATGTTGTCCTCGGTCAGTACGCAGGATATATTGACCAGCTGCCCCAATGAAAGGCAGTTATGAATCGCCGTTTTAGCCTGCGCGCCACCAGACCCGCGATGTATGTTGTTCACTTCCACATCAACGGCATCCAAACTTATCGAAAACATCGCATTGGGGGCAGCATCATGCATGCGCTTGGCAAATGAAATATTAGCCAAGCGTATGCCATTTGTGTTCATGGTAATAGAAGGAATGTTTTGGGAGGCACATCTCATGATATCCACTATGCCAGGGTGGATTGTAGGCTCCCCCCCTGAAACTAACAGAGAGAAAACGCCAAGCTCCCCCATATTCTTGATAAGCGATACCGCCTTTTCCGTTGCGATCTCCGCCCCCATGAGTGGTGCTGCCGAGCAGTATGTGCAATCCAGTTGACACTTGCCTGTGACATCTAGCTCCACATCTAAGGGTGCAGACATGGTTAGACAGATATCATGACTCCCCATGATGCCCCCTAAAGTAAATTAAATTCCTTTACCAATCGCTCAAATTCATCCAGTTCGCTGACAGAAATCGCGCCTAAGTTAGTCCTTATGTCCTTAAGGGACTCCCCAGTCTTTAATCTGCGAAATAGCTCCGTTGCAACATGATCAAGTTGATAGACAGAGGCCGACGGGCCATGTACTAGAAACGCCCCCCACTCCTCTTTTCTTAAACCTATGTGGGATAGATGCTCGCACCCATCTGCCTCCCCCATTAATTTCTTAATTGGTAGTGAGGGGTTCATGTCTGGCTTGGGCATTCCATGAATCCATCCTGTAGCAGCCATGCCATCTTCCAGCAAAAAGGAATGATCGTGTGAAAGCTTGTTCAAAAATAGATTTATTCTCATGATTTCTCCAGCACAGATATTGGATTTGCCTCAAAACAGCGCTCATGAAAAGTTCGCCTATCTATCCAGCGACTTACTACGCCATATATGCAATAAGCATCCTTGCCGCCTTTGCTCTGCTCCTCGCAGAGATCCAGCAACTCTTGTGTTGGTTCTCGTTTATTTAGTTGGCCAACAAAGCTGTTTGCCGAATAGATCCTCTCAAGGATCGTTTTCGGGGTATCAGTGGAAATATTCCCTATAACCCTATCGTGAGGGAAGTCATGCAGCATAATGGACAGATCTGGCATAATCCTGATTTCAGCATAAGGCTCCATGGCGCACTTTGTTGATAGTCTGTTAAGGTTTTTTATTCGAAATTCCCACTCGGCTTCTGAGAAGATATCCGTAGATGTCATGATGCCCAAGTTTTGAAATTGCCTTACAGTTTCGATCTCTGGGATGTCGTGAATAATAGAACGACCATTCCCCAGTCCGCCTGGAACAGAAACATATAGCTCTTGACTCAGAGAAAGTACATCATCGTTGCTCAGTAGAGATTTGAGGCTCAACTGGTTCGATTTGCGAAGCATTAAATTCCAACTGACACCGACTCCGGAATTAATCGCACTCTGGGCGAAGTCAAAAATACGCTGATATGCACCAGGTCGCCTTACAAAAGAATCGTGTTCATTTTGATTGCCGTGCAATGTCAGCCATACTTTTTTTACTCCGCTATTTGCCAGTCTATATGCAGTTTCCTTTGAGTCGTCTCCTCGTGCCCAGCCATGAGTTGGTAGTAGCTCAATTGCCCCCTTCAGTCTGAGCCGTGAAAGCTCTTCAATGAAGGAGAATTTCTCGCCATAATCCAATAAATCTTTATACAAGTATACAGTTAAGGGTTCTTTAGATATTTCTTTAAAGAATGAAATACATGAAAATACATCCTCTAGCGACATTTGTTTCTTTGTCACTGAGAAGTTGCCTGCATAGCAGTGTTGGCACGACAGCCAGCAATTCACAGCCTGGATTTCAAGAACGACGCTCCCGAGGGCTCTGGGGGTAGAAGTCAATAGCTCAGAGCGAATAGCCATCGTCTGCCGCCTTAGCTCTAGCCAAATGATACGCAGCACTTGGATCTAGGTTATTAACTGTGTGGCCATCAGCTTTGATGGAGGCGCGCAGTAGTATGTCCCTTATTTCTGAAGGCCTAAGTGCCGGATTGATCTGGCGGATTGATGCAACTACGCCGGCAACTCTTGCTCCTGATGCGGATGTGCCAGAAACTTCACATATAGAGCCACCTAAGTCTAAAGCCCTAACATTTTGGCCATTAAAATATAGAGTTACACCGCTTCCATAGTTAGAGCCTCTTGACGTTTCATTACATACTAATCGCCCGCCAAGATTGTCTGTTGCCCCTACGCAAATCACATTTTCCATTGACTCAGAAAGACGTCCAGGATATCGAGCTAGAGGGATATTGTCATTGTGTGCAATCGTAACCAGGATGCAGTCTCTCTCACGGGCCATATCAATGGCGCGAATTAGCTCGCCAGAGGCTCCCCATGTTCCTGAAGTCAACAAGATAACTCCGCTAAGTCCCATCGAGTCAAAGTGGCTCAGTGAGTAAGATATAGCTTCGGCCCAGTTTCTTTGGATGTTTCTTCCGCCTGTGCCAAGCACCCTATTTACTAACACATTGCATGTCGTATTTTCGCCTTTCAAGCCTGAGCGATCCGCAGCCAATATCGATAGAACGCCTGTTCCATGTCCCTCAATATCAATAGGCGGAGTATCTGGTTCAACCCAGTTACGCCCAACTGTCAACCATTCATAACCGTGAGCTGATCTATATATAAGCTCAGGCCTAAAGCCAGTATCGAGTATTGATACACATGTATGCCTAGCGCTTCTTCTATCGACTAATAAGGCACTTGAGGAAGGTTCCATGGCCCCTCGCGCGTTTTGAATATTTTGTTGAAGCTATCAGGATACTTTACAAATAGACGTCTACCAGAACCTGTCAAATAGTCAGGCAATACCTTTTTGGAATAAATGCGCATGGCTACCTATGTGCGCAGGTAGAGAGCCTCAGGATCGTAGTCAGTTTGCGGCGAGCGGAGGGCTCCATCATGGCTGCTCGCGATTAGGGGGAAGTTCCGTACTGAGCACACAGTTGCGTATGGGATAAAGCGAAAGCTCGGCAAGGGCAAGAGCTTGGGGTCTCCCATTCTTTAAGGTTCGCGTGCAGGTGGCTGCAGATCGACTGGAGCAACACGATCTCCAGCGTAATGCTTATCTCGCTGGTGAGTTTGCGCGGAAGCGGGCGATGATGAGTATGGAGATTATTTGCTCTGGTCGGAGCGGATATAGGTTCATCTGTCCAATATGCTACGGAGTCCGCTTCGCTTAGACCCTGAGTGGGGTGTCTGCTATTGGCCGGTAGCTGCCCCTGCTGAGAGGCGGCTACCGGTCCAAAGCAAGCACCTCAGAAGTCGGCTTTCAGGGTGACGGCGTAGTTGCGTGGGTCGCCGTACTGGTTACTCGCGTTCAGCCAGCCGATGGAGGAGTAGTACTTCTTGTCGAACAGGTTGTTGCCGTTCAGGGCGACGCTGAAGTTTTTGTTGATCTGGTAGCCCAGGCGCGCGTTCCAGATGGCGTAGCCGGACTGCTTGATATCGCCTACGCCACCGGTGCCACCGAAGTTGGTGTTGTAGTTTTCGCTCTGGATGCTGGCGCCCGCGCCGACGGTCCACTGGCTCAGTGCTCCCGGCAGGTTGTAGTCACCCCAGAAGCGCAGGAGATGGCGCGGCGTGTAGCTGTTGAAGGTGGAGCCGGAAGATGAGGTGCCGTCGCCCGGATCGTTGAGGAACTTGGTCGAGGTATAGGTGTACCCGGCGAACAGCTGTAGGCCCCTGAGCACTTCGCCGCTGATCTCCGCGTCAAAGCCCTCGGCGCGAACCTTGCCGCTGGCCACGTAGCAGTTGTCCTCGCCGTTCTGCCCGCACTCTGAGGCGTAGTCGTACTGCGCACGGTTCTCCTGGTCCACACGGAAGATCGCGAAGCTGGTGTTCACGCGGCCCTCCATCAGCTCGCCTTTCAGGCCGATCTCGTAATTCGAACCCTCAATCGGCTTGAGCGAGGCGCTATCCTGCGTCAGCTCGGTCTGCGGCTTGAAGATGTCGGTGTAGCTGACATAGGCCGACCACTGGTTGTTCAGCTCGTAGATGAGGCCGCCGTAGGGGGTGAACTCGCCGGTTTCCTTCGAATGCGCCGGGGTGGGCGAGGAGGTGGTGAAGCGGGTGAGCTCGTAGTCGTACTGGTAGTTGCTGGTGCGCCCGCCCAGAACCAGGGTCAGCGGCTCGACCAGCTTGTAGCGCACCACGCCGTAGAGGCCGTTCTGGCGGATATGACCCTTGGAGGTGCCGGCATAGGTGGTGCTGAGCATCTCTTCTTCGGTTGGTTCGCGCGGGGATACCGGGTCGTAGATGTTGATCGGCCCGAGGTTGAGCAGTCCGCCTTGCAGGTCGTCGGTCTTCAGGTCGCTGGCGTTGGCGCCGACCACCACCTGGTGCTCCAGGTCGAAGGCGCGCCACTTGCCGGCGAGGTTGATGTCAGCGCCCTTGTTGATGTTTTCGAAGTCGTACAGGTAGGCGCGTGACTGCATGCCGTCACCGCTGGCTGGGTCGACCGCCCCCCGGCCGAAGCTGTAGAGGATGTCGTTGGTCTCGCGGATGTAGCTACCCGAGGCATTCAGGCGCCAGTCATCGTTGAAGTCATGGGTGACGTCGGCGAAGTAGGTCGTCTGCTTGTTGTTCCATTTGTTCCAGTCGGCGCCGGTGAAGGTGGAGCGGCCCGCGTGCACCGCGCTGCCATCCTTGTTGCGCGGCAGGCCGCCGAAGGACGGTGTCGAGTGCAGGTCTTCCACGCTGGCGCCGGCGGCTACCCTGGTATCGTCGGTCAGGTCGTATTCGAGAATCCCGTAGAGCACGTTCTTGCGGCTTTCCGCCGTGTCATAGAAGTATTCCCGATCCTCGTGGGCGGCCACCAGGCGACCACGCAGCTTGCCGTCGGCAGTGAGCGGAGAACTGGCATCGATGCTCTGCCGGTAGGTGTCCCAGGAGCCGGCGCTGGCGGTGAGGGACAGCGACGGCTCGGCCTTCGGACGTTTGCGCACGAGGTTGATGGCCGCGCCGGGGTTGCCGCTGCCCTGCAGCAGGCCGTTGGCACCGCGCAGCACTTCGACGCGGTCGTACAGCAACGTATCGGAGGTGAAGCTGCTGCCGATGGCGTAGTAGCGGCGATCGAGCGGAACGCCGTCGTACTGGATGGTCTCCACCTCGAAGCCGCGCGAGTAAATGTACTTACCGCCGGACGGACTCTGATAGGTGGTGATGCCGGTGGATTTCTCCAGCACCTGGTCCAGGGTGTCGAGGCGCTGGTCGTCCATCGCCTTGCGCGTAATGACGGTAACCGATTGCGGGATGTCCCTCAGTCGCTGGGTGGACTTGCCGATCGTGGCTTCGTTCGAGGTGTAGGAGCCGGAGCCCTCCGTCGTCGCTCCCAGGCCCTGACCGGTAACAACCGTGTCGCTCATCTCCAGGGCTGTCGGGATTTCCTCCAGCACGTAGCTGCCACCCTGATCGATTGCCCGCAGGCCGGTGCCGGCGAGGAGGGCGGCGAACCCGGCCTCCCTGGAATAGCTGCCATGCAGGCCGTCCGAGTGCCGGTTGGCAGTCTTGCTGGCGTCGAACGAAAGCGCTGCCCCGGCCTCGCTGGCGAAGTGGCTGAGCACTTCGGTCAGTGAGCCGGCGGCAATGTCGTACTGCCGGACGCTTTGCACCGCACCGGTCGGTACCGGTTCTGCGGCCTGGATGGCGGATACGCCCCCAACGGCGAGGCTGAAGAGGGCGGCCTGCACCTGGATGGCGAGCCGATGGCGAACGAACGGATACAACATGGTCTCTCCCCGGTAGTGGTGACCAAGTGGGTCACTGATGCCGGGAAAGCCGAACCAGGGACGAAGAAAGTGCACGGTGTTCAGAATTATTTTTCGCCGGCATCCCGAAGGCGTCAGCTGCGTGGAATCACGGTTACCCAATACCCCGTGCGATACACCGTCGTGACGGGGAAGCTGCGCTCCAGGGATCGCAGCGCGAGGTCGGTGTCATCCAGGGGGAAGGCTCCGGAAATGCGCAGGCTGCTGATGCGTGGGTCGCACCTCAGCAAGCCATGGCGGTAGCGCCCGAGATCTTCCAGTAACTCTCCCAGCGGGCGGTCGAGCGCGATCAGGCTGCCCTGTTCCCAGGCGCCCACCGAGGCGCTGTTGGCCTGCACGGGGCCGATGACTCCGGAGGCGACGCGGGTGTGCTGGCCTGCTTCCAGGCGCAGGGCGTTGCGCTGTCCCGGAACAGTCACTTCGACGGCTTTTTCCAGGACCGCCACATCAGTGCCGCCGCTCCAGCTGCGCACGGTGAAGCGAGTCCCCAGGGCGCGTACGCTGGCATCGGGGCTCTGGACGAAAAATGGCCTGTCGAGGGCGTCGCTGGCGGTGCTCACCAGCACCTCGCCGACACGCAAGATGATCAGGCGCTGGTTCGCGTCGAAGCGCACATCCACCGCGCTGTCGGTGTTGAGCAGCATCTGGCTGCCATCCGCCAGGGTGAAAGTGCGGCGCTCACCCACTGCGGTTTTGTAGCCGGCAGTGAAGCGTTGGCGCGTATCGCTGCGCCAACCCAGTGTGGCCAGACCGCCCAGAGAAGCGAGCACCACGACACTGCGCAGCACCTGGCGCCTCGATGGTCCGGTCGAAGCCAGTGTTGCAGCAGCCAGGCGACCCGGCACCCGGGCCATCTGCCGGTTCACCGACTCGATGCGCTGCCAGGCGCGCTGATTGATCGGGTCGGCCGCCAGCCAGCGCTGCCAGGCTTGCTGATCGCTGGCTGCAGTCGACTCATTGGCGAGTCGCGCATACCAGCGCGCGGCTTCGCTGATGGCCTGGCGCTCATTCGGAATGAGGGCGTCGCTCACGAGAGGCGCACCATCGCCAGGCAACAGTGTTCCATGGCCTTGGCCATGTATTTGTTGACGGTACGGATGGAGATGCCCAGTCGCTCGGCAATCTGGCTGTAGGTCAGTCCTTCCAGCTGTGACAGGATGAAGGCCTGCCGGGTCTTTTGCCCCAGGCCATCGAGCATACGGTCGATTTCCGTCAGCGCTTCGAGGAGCAGGGCCTGCTCTTCGAGGGCGGGCCGGACCGCTTCGGGAAGCAGGGCCAGCGCTTCCAGATAGGCCCGTTCCAGTGAGCGCCGGCGGTACAGGTCTATCACCAGTCCCCGTGCGATGGTCTGCAGGTAGTGACGGGGTTCGCGAATCACCCCAGCGCTCTTGGCCATCAGCACGCGCACGAAGGTGTCCTGCGCCAGGTCGGCCGCATCAGCGGAGTCGTTGAGGCGCTGGCGCAGCCAGCCGCGAAGCCAGCCGTGATGGTCGCGGTACAGCATCCCTACCGATTGCAGCGACGAATCTCCCTGCATTGCAATCCCCCAAGAACAATTTGCAAACGACAATCGTTATCAATCATACGGGATGTGGCAATGCTTGAAAACTGCCGGCTGGGGAGCGTCTGCTTCTGGCCGGAAGTGCCCCGCACAGCCGTTTTCCTCGCCTGCAAGCCCTCATGGCTGCCGTTGCCATGAGGGTGGAAAGTCGGGTGACGGAGACGGCCGTGGGGGTAACCTGAGCAAATCCGGCTAGGTGCGCCCACTGCGGATTGGGTGATTCTGTCGCCGACCGCATAACCAGGAGCTTCCATCCGGTGCCCGATATTCCGACTGCCTACGCCAAACGCTTCGATTCCGTGCTTGCTTACATCGATGGGCACCTCGAGGGTGACCTTTCGGTGAAAACGCTGAGCGAGGTGGCGCATTTCTCGGCGTTTCACTTCCATCGGCAATTCACAGCCTACGTAGGTGTGCCTGTCGCGCGTTATGTGCAGCTGATGCGCCTGCGACGCGCGGCGCATCGCCTGGTGTCTGGTGCGGAATACTCGGTAATGGATGCCTCGCTCGACGCCGGCTTTGACAGCCCAGAGGCATTCAGCCGGGCCTTTCGGCGGGACTTCGGCATGGCGCCCAGTGCCTTCCGGCAGCAGCCGAATTGGCAGACCTGGCATGCGGTTTTCGCCATTCCCCATTTTTCCAGGAGCATCACTATGCAGGTACGTATCGTCGATTTCGCCGAGGTCCGGGTCGCCGCCCTCGAACACTGCGGGCCTCCCGCACAGCTCGACGAGAGCGTGCGCCAGTTCATTCAGTGGCGCATGGGTAGCGGGCAGTCGCCAGTAGACGCGAGCCGCACTTTCGGCATTCCCTACGGCAACCCCGACACAACACCAACAGAACAGTTTCGCTTCGACATCTGCGGCGAGATCGGCGAAGCCGTCGCGTCGAACGATTACGGCGTACGCGAGCTGGTCATTCCCGGTGGCCGTTGTGTGGTCGTTCGCCACGTCGGCTCGCCGGATCACATCGGCGAGAGCATCTATCCGGTCTATCGCGACTGGCTGCCTGGCAGTAACGAAGAACTCCGTGACCACCCGTTGTTCTTCCACTACCTGAGCGTCTTTCCTGAGACGCCGCTGGAAGAATGGCAGACGGATATCTACATCCCGCTGCAATAGCACTCGCTCGCACTTTGCCGTCGTCCGAGGCATTCGTGACGGCGGCACTTTGTGCTGCCCGGTCGCGCTGACGACAAGCATTCGCTACCGCCAGTGGACGATCAAACATTCAAGGTGATCGACGATGGGCGCTGCGCCTTGCGCCCGACGATCATCTGCAGCCGGCACCCTGGAGTGCAGCGACAACCGGCGAACTTATTCATGGCCCTGGGGCCAGCGCTTTGGCCGGCTCGGACATGGGGTGAGCGGCACGGCGCACACTAGACTGCGGCTACCCAATAGAAGGAGTGGCACATGACTTTCAATCACCAAGTGGTCTGGATCACCGGGGCATCCTCCGGCATTGGCGAGGCGCTGGCGCGCCTGCTGCTGCAGCAGGGCGCGTGCGTCATCCTCTCCGGGCGGCGCGAAGCCGCGCTGCAGGCCGTTGCCGAGCAGGCGCCGCAGCGTGCCCTGGTCCTGCCCTTCGAAAGCACCGACTATGCCGCGCTGCCACAGGTGGTGGAGAAGGCCTGGGCCTGGCAGGGTCGTATCGACTGCCTGATCAACAACGCCGGGATCAGCCAGCGCAGCCTGGCCCTGGATACCCGCTTCGAGGTTTACCGCGAGCTGATGGAAGTCGACTACCTGGCTCCGGTGGCCCTGACCCAGCAGTTGCTGCCGCGTCTGGTCGCTCAGGGGAGTGGCCAATTGGCCGTTGTCAGCTCCGTGGCCGGCAAGGTCGGTGCCCCATTGCGTACCGGCTACTGCGCTGCCAAGCATGCCGTAATCGGATACTTCGAAGCCTTGCGCGCCGAAGTCGAACAGGCCCATGGCATCAGGGTCAGCGTGATCCTGCCTGGTTCGGTGCGCACCGGCGTGGCCGTCAACGCACTGGGTGGCGACGGTGCCCGTCGCGGTCGCTCCGACGTCAATATCGATAACGGCATGCCTGCCGACGAAGCCGCGCGGCGCATTGTCGAGGGACTGGCGGCCGGTCTGCGCAGCATAGAGGTGGCGGAGGGTACCGAGAAGCTCGCCCTGCACCTGCGAAGCACCGACCCTGAGCGCCTTTTCGCGCTCACTGCCGCCGAAGGCGCGCGCCTGGCCGAAGAGCGTGCCCGCAACGGCAATGCCGATATCGACCCGGGAGCTGTGCAGCGCCTGGGCAACTGAAACCTGTCAGCGGAAGGATAAAAGGCCCAGATTACCCTGGGCTTTTTTCTCCAGCGGCGTCAGGCGCGCCCTGAGTATGGCCTGCACCTGGGGAGACTGTGTTTCACCCGCGGCGGCCGCTGCCGGCTCAATGCTGATCCTGTCTGTCGGGCTTGCAGTTTCGATCAGTCCGCACCTTGCAGACAGTGCGATCGAGCAGGAGCTTCAGGATGCCGGGCCCAACCCTATGATCAACCGGCATCAGGACGGGTTGGTCGCTGCTGCTCGTCGCTGCGCGCAAGTCAGCTCAGCCCACCAAGATCGCCCGCAATCGCAGTCCGCCGTACGGCGATGCAGCTCTGTCGACGGGCTACTACAGTTGCCCCTCGAGGGCGATACCGTCGAAGGGGCTTCGGACCTTTGCTCAGAATGAAAAGTCATCCGTCGTGCATTCTTGCGAGGGCCTTCTCCACTCGTGTTTCCGGTTTGAATCTCGCCTGCGAAAGCAGCAACGGAGCGGGAAGTTTCGAGCAGCCAGAGCGACTGGCGTTGGAGAAAAGGCATGCCCAAGAAAATCATCATTTCCTTCGACGGAACCTGGAACACGCCGGATGCGAAGTCCGAGATCAAGGGCAGTAAAAGCACCAATGTGTGGAAGCTGCATGCATCCATCCTGCCCACCGACAAGGACGGCACGACGCAGGACAAGTGGTACGACAAGGGTGTCGGCACCGCGTGGTACGACCGTCTCGCCGGCGGGGCATTCGGCGTGGGGCTTTCCGAGAAAATCCTCGATGGCTACCGGCAACTGGTCACGACCTACGAGGCCGGTGACCAGATCTACCTGTTCGGCTTCAGCCGTGGGGCCTATACGGCGCGCAGCCTGGTGGGGCTGATCCGCAATGCCGGCCTGCTCAAGCCCGAGCACATCGACCTGACCAACGAAGCCTACGGCCTGTACCGGACCCGCGACGAGGGTGCGGATTCCGACAGTGCCAAGCTGTTCAGGGACAATTTCTCGCGGGTGATCTCCATCCACATGCTCGGCATCTGGGATACCGTGGGCGCCCTGGGTGTGCCGCTGGAATCCTTCGACTGGTTCAACAAGGCCTATTACGAGTTCCATGACACCGAGCTCAGCTCGATCGTCCACAACGCATTCCAGGCGCTGGCCATCGACGAGTGGCGCAAGAATTATCAGTGCACGCTGTGGGACCCGAAGAGCAAGCCCAACCAGCGCGTGGAGCAGGTCTGGTTCTCCGGTGCGCACGCCAATGTCGGCGGTGGCTACGCAGACAACAACCTGTCGGATATCGCCCTGGTGTGGATGGTCAACAAGGCGATCGAATGCGGCCTGGCGGTGGATACCGGCAAGACCCCGAGCCTGCCCACGACCACCCAGCCCATCACCAACTCCTACAAGGAATTCCTGGGCGGCGCCTACAGCCAGCTCACCCCGCCGTATTACCGGGATATCGGCAACACGCCCTTCGGCCAGGAGGCGATCGATCCCAGCGTGGAGGACCGCCTCAAGCACGATGCCCAGTACAAGCCGAAGAACCCGGTGGGCGGCCATCTCACCGGCAACTTCACGCCGGTGGGCAAGATCCGCTGACGATCAGCCACGCTGGCCGGTGGCGTGGTTGCGTGTTCTTCGTCGAGCGGCCGGCACAGTCGCTCACGCCGCGGCGAATATCATGGCCCGCGTTAGCGTTTCACGCAGACGAACAGCGCGTTGCCTGAGCTGCCGGCCCAGGGCGTGATCCGTTCGTAGTCGTGCTCGAAGACCTGGACCTCGAAGAGCGGCTCCAGCAGCCGCTGCAGCTCGGCGAAGGTCACCGCGACCATCGCGTGTTCGTCCTGCCAGGCCTGGGTGTCGCCGGCGCTGGTCTTCTCGATGCTCTGGCGCAAGGCCTGGCGCTCGCCCGCGCCGCTGTAGTACCAGCCGGAACCGAAGGTGAACTGGCTACCCTCGTGCTCGACCGAATGACGCACGAAGGAGCGGTTGTCGATCTGCCCCTTGTCCACGCTGTTGAAGCAGAACACGCCGCCGTCTGCGAGTGCATCGTGCACGCTCGAAAGGCATGCCTGAAGCTGTTCCACGCCGGGGTTGTAGTGGATCGAGTAGAGGAAGCAGGTGATCAGGTCCAGCGGCTCGTCGACGTGGAAGCTGGCCATGTCCTGCCGGCTGAAGTGCGCCTCGGGGCAGCGCTGCCGGGCGATGTCCAGCATCGGCTGGTTAATGTCCAGGCCGGCGCTCTGGTAGCCGAAGTCGAGGAAGTGGCGCACGTGCGGCCCGGTTCCGCAGGCGAGGTCCAGGTGCCTGTGCCCCTGGTTGCCGAACAGCTGGTGCAGGCGGCGCACGCAGTGGCTCTGTGCCTGGTAGTCGATGTCGGCGCACATCAGGTCGTAGTAGGAGGACAGGTCGGTGTACAGCGCGTTGGAGGACATAGGCAGCCAGGGAGAGGGGTTCGCCGCAGGTTTGGGCGCGGCATGGTACATCAGCCGTGGCCGATCCCCGCGGAAATCGGACTGGCGTGGTCGACGAGGCAGGTGTCATGGCGAGCGTCCGGCGCCTGGACCGGGTTGCCCGGGCTGACGGCCAGCCACCCCGTCCGACAGCGGAGCCGGTCGCCGGCTCCGCAATGGACGGCCATTTTTTTCATTGGCCGCGAAAATATTTTTACTAATTTTCCTCGGCGAAAAGCTGAAGCACCATGCCGCCCCATTCCAACAACAACGTCCTTCGAGGCGGCCAGCAGGAGTGCCCAGGTGCAAGCGTTCAACGAGTGGCGGCGGTGTTTTGCAGCACGGACATTCATCGATGACGCACTGGGCGGCGGCCCCCGGCTCGCAATGCGGGAAGGTGCCGTTGCCATGCACCGCCTCCCGGCTTCCCTGGCCCCGCACGCTTGCCGGGCCGCCCCGATCGACCCTCGCTGAGTCCTCCGGCAGCGGCTGCCCGAGGCTTGGCTTCGGCTGGGGTCACCGGGCATCCGACCGCTGCGCAGGAAGCCTCGACCGGCATCGCGCCGTTCCAGTCCAACGAGCCCAGAGGCTCGCAGTCCATGAGTCAGCCATGAAAAAAACAACAAGCGCTTCCGCTACGTCCTTGCCTGCCCATCCAGCCCATACCCCATCGCCGTCGTCGCGCAGTTTCCGCAAGTCGCTGGGGATCCCGGCGCTGGTGCTGTTCGGCCTCGCCTACATGGTGCCGCTGGCCGTCTTCACCACCTACGGCCTGGTGACCCGGATGAGCAAGGGGCATCTGCCAACGGCCTATCTCTTCACCCTCGCGGCCATGCTGCTGACCGCCTACAGCTACGGGCGCATGGTGCAGGCGCACCCTTACTCGGGGTCCGTCTACAGCTATACGCGCAAGACCTTCGGCGCGGCCTTCGGCTTCATGGCGGGCTGGACGCTGCTGCTGGACTACATCTTCCTGCCGTTGCTGAGCTACCTGCTGATCGGCATCTACATGACCGACTACTTCCCCTCCGTGCCTCTGTCGGTGTGGATACTCGGGTCCATCGCGCTGGTGACCCTGCTCAACCTCGTCGGCATCGAGTCGATCACCCGGGTCAACTGGGTGCTGATCGTCGCGCAGATGGTTTTCGTGGTGGTGTTCATCGCGCTCTCGCTGAGCCACCTGGGTGCCCAGGCGGAGCCGGTGGCGCTGGTCCAGCCGTTCTACGACGAGCACTTCAGCCTGCCGCTGGTGATGTCCGGTGCGGCGGTACTGTGCCTGTCCTTCCTCGGCTTCGATGCCGTCTCGACCATGGCCGAGGAAACCCCGGAGCCGCGCCGGCAGATTCCCGCAGCGATCATGCTGGTAACCCTGATCGGCGGCGTGCTGTTCATCGTCATGGCCTACTTCGGCCAACTGGTGTTCCCCGAGTGGCAGGCGCTCACCGATGCCGATTCCGCGGCGCTCGACGTGCTGCGCCGGATCGGCGGCGAGTGGCTGGTGACCTTCTTCACCGCGACCTACGTGGCGGGCTGCTTCGCCTCGGCGATGGTGTCCCAGGCGAGCGTCTCCCGCGTGCTCTTCGCCATGGGCCGGGACGGGGCGATTCCCCGTGTATTCGGCAAGCTGGTGACGAAGAAACGCGTGCCGGCGAATGCGATCATCCTGATCAGCCTGCTGTCGCTGATCGCCCTGTTCGTCACCCTGGATACCGTCGCCAACATGATCAGCTTCGGCGCGCTCTTCGCGTTCTCGGCGGTCAACCTGGCGGTGATCAAGCACTACCTGATCGATGAGCGCCTCACCGGCAAGGGCAACTACCTGCGTTACGGGGCGCTGCCAGCCCTGGGCTTCCTCAGCACCATCTGGCTCTGGTCGAGCCTGTCGGGGATGTCCTTCCTGATCGGCTTCGGCTGGATGTGCCTGGGGTTCATCTGCCTGGCCAGCGCCACGCGGATGTTCCAGCAGCAGCTGCCGGACCTGAACATGGCGGAGTGATCGTCGGTCGGATCGAAGCCGGGCCTGGCCCCGGCTTCTTTCAAGCGAAGCCGATACTGGTTAAGGTGGCGCGAATTCGAGAAGCGGGCGGGATCGCGCCATGAAACTGCATCAACTGCGCGCCCTGCGCACCATCGCCGAAAGCGGCAGCCTGCAGGAGGCCTCGCGTCTGCTGGAGGTCACCCAGCCGTCACTGTCCAAGGCAGTGAAGGAGCTCGAAGGCGAGCTGGGCGTGCCGCTGCTGGTGCGCTCGAATCGTGGTGTGACGGTCACGGCCTACGGCGAGCGGCTGGTCAGCATGGCCCGGCTGGTCACCGAGGAAGTGCGCCGCGCGCGCGACGAGATCGGTACGCTCAAGGGCGAGATGGCCGGCCGCGTGGCTATCGGCGTGTCGCCGGTGACGCCCAATCGCGCCTTTGCCAACTGCTTCAAGCGCTACCGCGAGCTGCACCCGAATGTGCAGCTGCAAATCTTCGAGCTGCGCTCGGTGCAGCTCTTCGAAGGGCTGAAGGAAGGCCGGCTGGACCTGGTGCTGACCACCCAACCGGTGCAGGACGCCGCCGACGGGCAGGTCTGGTACGAACTGGCACCGCAGCCTTCGGCATTGGCGGTGCGCAAAGGGCATCCCCTGGCGGGGGCTCGCTCGCTGCACGAACTGCTGGACCTGGAGTGGCTGTTGTCCGACCCGCTGGAAGTCGCCCTGGCCGGGCAGTTTTTCCGTGAACGCGAGGTGGCGCCGCCCCAGCGCATCACCGAATGTTCTTCCTCGCTGCTCTACCTCGAACTGGCGGCCAGCACCGATGCGGTGAGCTTCTGGTCGCAGCGCATGCTGCAGTTGCCGATGGTGGCGCAAGTGCTGGTGCCACTGCAGATCGCCGAAGCCACGCCGGTGGCGAGCATTTCCATGGTCACTCGCCCGCAGGAGTTGATGACCCGCGAAGCCCGGTTGCTGGCCGAGGAAATGGTGACGGCGTTCAACACCGCGCAAATCTGACCGGCATAACCAGCTTCAATGCTCATGTGTAGAGATCATTACTCCGCGCTTTCGCGCTGATGCATCCTGCCGGCCGCCAGATGCCACCCGAAACGGCCGGAGTCTCCATGAATGCATCGTCGTATTTCGCCCAGAGCTATGCCCAGGCGCGTAGCAAGTTCCTCGACGCCTGCGCAGCCGCCGGCTTGCGGGTGGATTCCCACGTCCATCCGCTCACCGGGCGCGACGGCGAGACGCTGGCGGTGGACGTCGCCCGCGAAGGTGCGTCCGACGCGAAGCGGCTATTGATTATCAGCAGTGGTTGCCATGGCGTCGAAGGTTTCTGCGGCTCCGGCGTGCAGAGCGCTCTGCTGGCCGACGCCCAATTTCGTGAGCATGCGCTGCGCAACGGCTGCGCGGTGCTCTACGTGCACGCCGCCAACCCCTACGGCTTTTCCTGGTGGCGCCGCTGGACCCAGGAGAACGTCGATCTCAACCGCAACTTCCGCGACTTCACCCAGGCGGCCCCGGAGAACCCCGGTTATGCGCGCCTGGACGCGGTACTCGCGCCCCGTCGCTGGCCGAGCCCGTTGGGGCGCCTGCGGCTGCTCGGCTATGCACTGCGCCATGGCCGCTGGGAATTGCAGCGGGCGATTTCCTCCGGCCAGGCGAGTCATCCCGATGGCCTGTTCTTCTCGGGCACTCAGCCGACCTGGAGCAACCGCACCGTGCGCCAGGTGCTGCGCCAGCATGGCCGGCAATGCCGCGAAATAGCCTGGATCGACGTGCACACCGGCCTCGGCCCGACCGGCTACGGCGAGTACATCTACTCGGGTGATCCGCGCCCCGCAGCGTTGCTCCGCGCCCGCGCCTGGTGGGGCGACGAGGTGCGCTCCACGGAGGAGGGCAACAGCGTGTCGGTGAAGCTCAGCGGCAAGCTGGTCCACGCGGCACTCGAGGAGTGCCCGCAGGCGCTGCTGATCTCCATGAGCCTGGAGTTCGGCACCGTGCCCGGCTCGCAAGTGCTCGAAGCGCTGCGCGCGGACCAGTGGCTGCACCGCAACCCCGGTGCGCCGGTGGCAACGGCGCAACGGATCAAGCAGCAGCTGCGCGATGCCTTCTACGTCGACACCGACCAGTGGAAACAGGCCGTACTGACTCGCGCGCGGGATACCGCCTGGAAAGCGGTGGAGGGCCTGTGCAGCGAGATTCCACGAGAGCTGGCCTGAACTCGGGTCAAGCTTCCAACGGGTTGCGCTGCTCCTCGAACCAGTCGAGCACCGCCTGGCAGGCCGGGTGGGCGGCGCCGCTGTCGCGCAGCCACAGGGCGTAGCGGCCGCCGGTCTTCAGTGCTTCGCCGAAAGGCACGATGAGGTCGCCACGCTGCAGGGCGTCGTGGGCCAGCATGCGGTCGGTCATGGCCACGCCCAGGCCGCGGGTGGCGGCGTCCAGCGCCAGGTCGTCGAGGTTGAACAGCATGTGCTTGAACTGCGCCGGTGGTGGCGCGGCCTGCGCGCGCAGCCACTGCGGCCATTCCAGGCCGCCGCTGGAGGCGTGGATCAGCGGGTGGCGGGCCAGTTCCTCCAGTGAGCGCGGCGGCTCCTGGCCGTCGTCCAGGCGCGGGGCACAGACCGGGATCAGGTATTCGTCGTACAGCGGCGTCAGCGCACGGCCCTGGGGGTCGCTGCCACTGGGCAGGTAGAGCACGTAGGCGTCGCAGTCACCGCCGTCGTCCACCACTTCGCCGCCCACCGTCTCGATGGACAGGCACAGCTCCGGGTGCCGCGAGTAGAAGGAGCTCAGGCGCGGCAGCAGCCAGCGCACCGCCAGCGAGACGAAGATGCGGATGCGGAAAGGCCGGTCCGCCGAGGCCGGCACCAGGCGTTCCTCCAGGCGCAGCAACTGCTGCAGCATGCCTTCGGCCACCGTGTACACCTCGCGGCCGGCGTCGGTCAGCGCCACCTTGCGGCTGGTGCGGTCGAACAGCGGCACACGGTAGTACTCCTCCAGTTGCTGGACCTGCCGGCTGATGGCGCTCTGGGTCAGGTGCAGCTGTAGCGCGGCCGCTGTGAAGCTGCCGGATTCGGCAACCTGCACCAGCGCCTGCAGTGCCTGCAGGGAGGGAACGCGCAGCAGTTTGTCCATGAACCGTCCCTCCACAATCTATGCGTTTTGCGAATACAAGGATGAAAAATGAGCGTTGGTGCGCCCAGCGCTACTGCCCGTAGATTCTGGCCATGACGCGCCATTGGGGAAATCGCTTGGATACGCCCGGCGCATGGATTGTGAAGGAGTGCCGGGCAATGAACAATCACTGCGGCTGGATCGCCCTGGCGGGCGAGTTGCCCGCGCGGCCGACGCTGAGTGCAACCCAGCGGGCGGACTGGCTGATCATCGGCGGCGGCATCACCGGGTTGTCCGCCGCTCACACACTGGCTGCGCGCTTTCCGCAACAGCGCGTGGTGCTGCTGGAGCGCCAGCGCATCGCCCAGGGCGCCTCTGCGCGCAACTCCGGTTTCGTCGTCGCCCACGAGTTGCCGGCGGCCGGCGAACGCCTGGGGCAACCCGGCCATGCCGCTTACCAGGTGGCCTCGCGCATCGGCATCGCGGCAGCGCAGGAGGTCCGCCAGCGCATCGCCGAACTGAACATCGACTGCGAGCTTTACGACGACGGCTATCACTTCGCCGCTCACTGCGCCGAGCATCTGGGCGATATCGACGGCATCCTCGCCACGCTGGCCTCGGTGGGCGCCAACGCTCGCTACTACGAGGGCGCCGCCCTGGAGCAACGGCTCGGCAGCGCGTTCTATGCGCGGGCCATTCATTGCGCCGGCGGCAACGCACTGCTGCAACCTGCGCGCTATGTGAAGGGCCTGGCCGACAGCCTGCCGGCGTCGGTGGAGATCTTCGAGCAGAGCGGCGTGACCGACCTGCGCCGCAGCGGCCAGGGCTGGGTGGCACGCACCGCCCAGGGCGAAGTCCAGGCTTCGCAGGTGCTGGTCTGCCTGGGCGCATTCATCGCCCGCGCCGGCCTGCACGACAGCGGCGCCTTCCCGCTGGAACTCAGCGCCAGCATCACCCGCCCGCTGGATGAACCACGCTGGCAGTCGCTGTTCGGCGAGCGTCAGTGGGGCGTGCTCGCGCCGTTGCCCGGTGGCGGCACCGTGCGCCTGCTGCCGGGGCGCCGACTGCTGATCCGCAACACCGTCGAGTACCGCCATCGCGACCTCGACAACCGCGCGCTGGCCGAGCGCCGTCGCCGCCATCTCATCGGTTTGCAGAAGCGTTTCCCCGGCATCGTCGACGCCGACATCGCCTACAGCTGGACCGGCCACCTGAGCGGCACCCGCTCCGGCGAACCGTATTTCGCTCGCGTCGACCAGGGCCTGCATGCCGTGGCCGGCTGCAACGGCTCGGGCGTGGCGCGCGGCACCCTGTGGGGGCGCCTGCTGGTGGAGATGGCGACAGGGGGAAGCTCGCCGGTGCTGGCCGATGTGCTGGCGCAGGCGACTCCCGGCTACCTGCCGCCGAGCCCGTTCTTCGATATCGGCGCTTCGCTGCGCATGGCCTGGGAGGTGCGCCGCGCGCGAGCCGAGGCCTGATTCATCGCTTTACCCACGCACGACCATCCAGAAAGACCATCTCCAAGAACAACAACCGAGGGCAGCATGATCAACCGTCCCATGACCCTGGCAGGCCTGGCCCTGTCGCTGTTGGCTGGCACCACCCAGGCGGCGCCGACCGTCACCATCGCCAACTGGAGCAGCTACATCGCCGACGACACCCTGGCGAACTTCACGAAGCAGACCGGCATCCAGACCACCTACGACCTGGTGGACAGCAACGAGACCACCGAAGCCAAGCTGATGACCGGCGCCAGCGGCTACGACCTGGCCAGCCCGTCCAACCACTTCCTGCCGCGGCTGATCAAGGCCGGCGCCATCCAGGAGCTGGACAAGAGCAAGCTGCCCAACTGGAACAACCTCGACCCCAAGCTGATGAAGATCCTCGAGGTCAGCGACCCGGGTAACCGCTACGCCATTCCCTACCTCTGGGTGACCGTGGGCATCGGCTACAACGAGGACAGGATCAAGGCCCTCTTCGGCAACACCGACGTCACCCGCAGCTGGCAGCTGCTGTTCGATCCGAAGAACGCGGAGAAGCTCGCCCAGTGCGGCATCGCGGTGATCGACAACGCCACCCAGATGGTGCCCATTACCCTCAAGGTGCTCGGCCGCGACCCGGCCAGCCAGAACCCGGACGACTTCAAGGCGGCCGAGGCGGCGCTGCAGGCGATTCGCCCGTCGATCCGCTACTTCCACCAGTCCAAGTACGTCAGCGACCTGGCCAACGGCAACATCTGCGTCGCCATCGGCTTCAGCGGCGATGTGCTGCAGGCCATGACTACTGCCCAGCAGGCCGGCAACGGCGTGAAGATCGGCTACAGCCTGCCGCGTGAAGGCAGCACCATCGCGGTGGACACCGTGGTGATCCCCAAGGGCGCACCGCACCTGGACAACGCCTACGCCTACATGAACTACCTGCTGCAGCCCGAGGTGATCGCCAACATCACCAACGCCGTGCAGTACCCCAACGGCAACGCCGCCGCGAGCCAGTACGTGAAGCCGGAACTGCGTGCGAACCCGGCCGTCTATCCGCCGCAGGAAGTGCTCGACACCCTGTTCCCGATCAAGACCCTGTCGCCCTCCGGGATGCGCATGAGCACCCGCCTGTGGACCCGAGTGATGAGCGGCAAATGACCCAGCCCAACGACCTGCGCCGCCACGCCCTGGTGATCGGCGCCGGCGTGGTCGGCCTGGCCACCGCGCTGCAACTGCAACGCCGCGACTTCCGCGTGACCCTGCTGGACCGCAATCCGCCGGGCCTGGCCACGTCATTCGGCAACGCCTGCACCTTCGCCACCTACTCGGTTGAGCCGGTGGCCACGCCCGGCATCTGGCGCAAGGCGCCGGGCATGTTGCTGCGCCCGGACAGCCCGCTGGCGATCCGCCCGGCCTACCTGCCGCGCATCGCGCCGTGGCTGTTGCGGTTCCTGGCGGCTTCGCGGCGTGATCGTGTGGAGGCCATCGGCCACGATCTCAATACCCTGCTGCGCCCGTGCATGGAGGCGTGGCAGGGGTTGTTCGACGCGGCCGGCGCCAATGACCTGATCCGCCACGATGGCTCGCTGTACATCTTCGAGGAGCATGAACGCGGTGGCGCCCAGGCCATGGTGGATTACCACCGGCGCTTCGAGGTGCCGATCCGCTTCGTCGAAGGCGGTGAATTGCGCGAGCTGGAACCCGCACTCAACGCCCGCGCCAGCTGCGCGGTGGAGCTGCCGGGCGTGAGCCGCACGCTCGATCCCTACGCGCTGAGCCTGCGCCTGTTCGAACGTTTCCAGGCCATGGGCGGCGAGTTCCGCCGTGGCGAACTGCTGGGACTCGAACCGGCCGGGCAGGGCCGGGACGCAGTGCAGGCGCAACTGGCGACCGGCGAGCGGCTGGCCGCCGACCGCGTGGCGCTGTGCACCGGCGCCTGGTCGCGCACCTTGGTGGAGCAATTGGGCGATGCCGTGCCGCAGGACACCGAGCGCGGTTACCACGTGCTCTTCGGCCATGCCGGCGAGGTGCTCAATCGCCCGGTGTGCTGGGGCGCCGGCGGCTTCTACATGACGCCCATGGCACAGGGCCTGCGGGTGGCCGGCACGGTGGAGTTCGCCGGACTGGAAGCGCTGCCGAGCCCGGCGCGCTACCGCTGCCTGACCCGTGGCGCGCGGCGCTTCCTGCGCCTGCAGCACGAGCCGGTGTCGCAGTGGATGGGCTTCCGCTCCTCGGTGCCGGACAGCATGCCGGTGCTCGGCCCGTCCCGGCGGCTGCCGCAGGTGTTCTACAACTTCGGCCACGGCCATATCGGCTTGACCCTCGGCGCCATCACCGGCCAGTTGCTCGCCGAGCAGGCCAGCGATGTCGTCACCAGCGTGCCGGTGACGCCGTTCCTTGCCAGCCGCTTCAGCCCACGCTGAAGCGCGGCATTCACCACGGACATTCACCCGAACAGGAAGGAGAACACGACATGCCCCAGCTGACCCTCGTCGCCCCACGCAGCCATGCCATGCGCAGTGTGGGCCTGATGCTGTTGTCGATGTTCTGCTTCGCCGTGGTGGATGCACTGGCCAAGGTCGTGGCGCTGAAATACCCGGCCAACGAAGTGACCTTCTTCCGCATGGCCTTCGGCGTGCTGCCGGCCTTCCTGCTCTGCCTGCGCGGGCGGCCGCTGGTGCAACGCTGGCGGCAGCTGGACGTGCGCGGGCAGACCATTCGTGCGGTGACGCTGCTCGGGTCATCCGCGCTGTTCTTCGCCGGGTTGCCCTATGTGCCGCTGAGCGAAGCCATCTCCATCGCCTATTCCGAGGCGCTGTTGGTGATCGTGCTGGCGCCGCTGCTGCTGGGCGAACGCCTGCTGCCGCGCAACGCGCTGGCGGCGCTGCTCGGCTTCCTCGGCGTGCTGATGGTGGTCAAGCCCGACAATGCCGAAGCCAGCCTGGTCGGTCCGGCGCTGCTGGTGGCCAGTGCCTTCTTCGGCGCGCTGTCGATGATCCAGATCCGACGCATCCGCGAGACCGACGACTCGACCACCACGGTGCTGTATTTCACCGTGGTCGGCACGCTGGTGACCGGCACCACGCTGCCGTTTTCCTGGAGCACTCCGAGCCTGCCGGACCTCGGCCTGATGCTTGCCCTCGGCCTGCTGGCGACGCTGGGCCAACTGCTGTTCACCATCGCCGTGCGCCGCGCCCACGCGGCCACCCTGGCGCCTTACACCTACACCAGCATCATCTGGGCGAGCCTGCTCGGCTACCTGATCTGGGGCGAAGTGCTCAGCCTGCTGTCGTTGATCGGCATCGTGCTGATCGTCGGCAGCGCGGTGGTCGTGGCGGTGCTGGAGCAGCCGCCGGAAGGTTCGGTGGTCTGACTTTCCTCGCCTCGCACTTGGCGCCGCGCGCTCCTGCGGATGGAATCCGGCCCTTCGGTTTTCGTCGCCGCGAACCTTGTGCGCGATTCTGCTCAGGCCGAGTGCGTTGGCTGGCCCATCGCGGGCTCGGCCCGCAATAGCCTTCACCCTGCAGAGGAGTATCGCGAGCTGCGGCAGCGTCCATCGGCGTCGACTTCCCTTGGGAGGTGCTTCGACTACCGGTCAGAATCCGGCTCGTCAGTCTGGTACCATCGCGCGCCGAGCTGCCATGTGCCGCGTGATTGTCCCGCGCTTGGCGATACCGGTTTCTTCCGTTTTGCTGCAAACAGGCCGCATCGATCGGCAAGCCCCCCTGCATGGGCAGGGGCGAATCGCTTGCCGCAGGGTCGATGGGGCCTTCTGGAATCCCGATGCACGATCCGATCAAACTCAAGGACCACCAGCAGGAGTCGGCGCTGGTCAACCGCCGGCTGATCGCCTGCGGCCTGCTGGTGGCCCTGATGAGCGTGACCCTGGTGGCGAGGATGTACTTCCTCCAGGTCACCGACTACGCGACCAACGCCACCGTCTCCGAGAACAACCGTATTCACGTGCTGCCGATTCCCCCGGAGCGTGGGCTGATCTTCGACCGCACTGGCAAGGTGCTGGCCGAGAACCTGCCGAGCTTCAACCTCACCCTGACCCGCGAGCGCGCCGGCAACTCGGTGGCGGTGCTCGATCAGGTCACCGATATTCTTCACCTGAGCCCCGAGCAACGCCTGCAGTGCGACAAGGCCCTGAAGAAGAGCCGCCACCCCTTCGAACCAGTCACCCTGCTGCATGAGCTGAGCGAGGAGCAGATCGCCCTCATCGAGGTCAATCGCTACAAGCTGCCGGGCATCGATGTGGATGCCGAATTCGTCCGCCACTACCCCTACGGCGAGCACTTCGCCCATTCGGTCGGCTTCGTCGGGCGGATCAACGAGCGCGAGGCTGCCCGCCTGGACAGCACCGAGTACCGCGGCACCGAGTACGTCGGCAAGACCGGCATCGAGCACTTCTACGAACCGCAACTGCACGGCCACGTGGGCTACGAGGAGGTGGAAACCAACGCCCAGGGCAGGGTCATGCGCGTGCTGAAGAAGGTGCCGCCGGTGGCCGGCGAGAACATCGTGCTGGGCCTCGATGTGGACCTGCAGATCGCCGCCGAAAAGGCCCTGGGTGATCGCCGCGGCTCCGTGGTAGCGCTGGACCCGAACACCGGCCAGGTGCTGGCGATGGTCAGCAACCCCAGCTTCGACCCGAACCTGTTCGTCAATGGCATCAGCTCGGCGCAGTACGCCGAGCTGCGCGATTCCATCGACCGGCCGCTGTTCAACCGGGCGCTGCGCGGGCTGTATTCGCCGGGCTCGACCATCAAGCCGGTGGTAGCCATCGCTGGCCTGGATACCGGCACCATCACCCCGGCCACGCGGGTCTTCGATCCGGGCTACTTCCAACTGCCCAACTACGATCACAAGTACCGCAACTGGAACCACAGCGGCGATGGCTGGGTGGACCTCGACGCCGCCATCAAGCGCTCCAACGACACCTACTTCTACGACGTCGCCCACAAGCTCGGCATCGACCGCATGCACGACTACCTGACGCGTTTCGGGCTGGGCAGCAAGGTGTCCATCGACATGGCCGAGGAATCCCCCGGCCTGATGCCGTCCCGCGAGTGGAAACGCGCCACCCGGCGCCAGGCCTGGTTCCCCGGCGAGACGGTGATCCTCGGTATTGGCCAGGGCTACATGCAGGTGACGCCGCTGCAACTCGCCGAAGCGACCGCGCTGATCGCCAGCAAGGGCGCCTGGCACCGCCCGCGCCTGGCGGAGTCGGTGGGCGGCGAGGACGTTGTCGATGCCCATCCCATGCCCGACATCCACCTGAGCAATCCCCGCGACTGGGACGCGGTGAACTACGGCATGCAGCTGGTCATGCACGATCCGGGCGGCGGCGCGCGCGCCGCAGGGCAGGGCGCGCAGTACCGCATCGCCGGCAAGAGCGGCACCGCGCAGATCGTCGCGATTCGCCAGGGTGAGCGCTACAACCGCCTGAAAACCCAGGAGCGCCACCGCGACAACGCTTTGTTCGTCGGCTTCGCCCCGGCCAGCGCGCCTTCCATCGTGGTGTCGGTCACCATCGAGAACGGCGAAGCCGGTGGCCGGGTCGCCGGCCCGGTGGTCCGCGAAATCATGGACGCCTGGCTGCTCGACCAGGACGGCAAGCTCAAGCCGCAGTATGCGGCGCCGGCCGAGACGGCTTCGGGCAAGCACGCCTGATGTCCTGCCGGAGCCCAGCCTGCGCGTCTGGGCTCCGGTATTCGACTAAATCACCTTCTCGGCCAATGCCGCCCGCACCAGCGCATGCAGTTCATCGCCCGGATGCTGCTCCTGCCAGTCCTTGAGCTCGCGGCGCATCGCCGGCGTCCAGAAGTTCTGCAGGTGCTGCTGCACGCCCTGCACCGCCAGGTCGTGGTTCGACTCGGTGGAGAAGTACTGGCCGATCTGGTTGGCCATCTTGATCAGGTTATCCACGCTCATCGACGGGCCTCCGCTTTCTCCGTGTGGCGCCGTTCCTTGAGCAAGCGTCGCTGTTCGTCACTGAACGCCTGGTAGCGCTTCTGCCATTCCGAAGGCTGGAACACGCGCACCACTTCCACCGCGGTGACCTTGTATTCCGGACAGTTGGTGGCCCAGTCGGAATTGTCGGTGGTGATCACGTTGGCGCCGGATTCGGGGAAGTGGAAGGTCGTGTAGACCACGCCCGGCGCCACCCGCTCGCTGACCTTGGCGCGCAGCACCGTCTGCCCGGCGCGGCTGCCCACGCCAACCCAGTCGCCGTCGCTGATGCCGCGGCTCTCGGCGTCGCTGGGGTGGATTTCCAGGCGGTCCTCCTCGTGCCAGGCGACGTTGTCGGTGCGCCGGGTCTGCGCGCCGACGTTGTACTGGCTGAGGATGCGCCCGGTGGTGAGTAGCAGCGGGTAGCGGGCGTTGACCTTCTCTTCCGTGGGCACGTAGCCGGTGAGCATGAAGCGCCCCTTGCCGCGCACGAACTGCTCGATGTGCATGGTCGGTGTGCCATCGGGCGCGGCGTCGTTGCACGGCCATTGCAGGCTGCCGTGGCGGTCCAGTTCGGCATAGCTGACGCGGGTGAAGGTCGGCGTCAGGCGGGCGATCTCGTCCATGATCTGCGACGGATGCTGGTAGTCCATGGGGTAACCCAGGGCGTTGGCTAGCGCGATCGTGGCCTCCCAGTCTGCCTTGCCGCCCAGCGGCTCCATCACCTTACGCACGCGGGATATGCGCCGCTCGGCGTTGGTGAAGGTGCCGTCCTTCTCGAGGAAGGAGCTGCCCGGCAGGAATACATGGGCGAACTTGGCGGTTTCGTTGAGGAAGATGTCCTGCACCACCACGCACTCCATGGCGGAAAGAGCCGCGGTGACGTGCTGGGTGTTGGGGTCGCTCTGGGCGATGTCCTCGCCCTGGCAGTACAGCGCCTTGAAGGTGCCGCCCAGCGCTGCTTCGAACATGTTGGGGATGCGCAGGCCGGGGTCGGGCTGCAGGGTGACGCCCCACGCCTGTTCGAACTGGCTGCGCACGGTCTGGTTGGAGATGTGCCGGTAGCCGGGCAGCTCGTGGGGGAAGGAGCCCATGTCGCAGGAACCCTGCACGTTGTTCTGGCCGCGCAGCGGGTTCACCCCGACACCTTCGCGGCCGACGTTGCCGGTGGCCATGGCGAGGTTGGCTATGCCCATCACCGCGGTGCTGCCCTGGCTGTGTTCGGTGACGCCCAGGCCATAGTAGATCGCCGCGTTGCCGCCGGTCGCGTAGAGGCGGGCGGCGGCGCGGATTTCCTCGGCAGGCACGCCGCAGACCGGGCCGAGCACTTCCGGGGCGTTCTCCGGCAGGCTGACGAAATCGCGCCAGCGGATGAAGTCGCTGGCCTCGCAGCGCGCATCGACGAAGTCCTGCTTGACCAGGCCCTCGCTGACGATGACGTGGGCCAGCGCGTTGAGCATGGCGACGTTGGTGCCGGGGCGAAGTTGCAGGTGCAGCTCGGCGCGGGCATGGGGCGAGTCGACCAGGTCGATGCGCCGGGGGTCGATGACGATCAGTTGCGCACCCTGGCGCAACCGGCGCTTGAGCTGCGAGCCGAACACCGGGTGTGCGTCGGTAGGGTTGGCGCCCATCACCAGCACCACGTCGGACTGCATTACCGAGTCGAAGCTCTGGGTGCCGGCGGATTCGCCCAGGGTCTGCTTCAGGCCGTAGCCGGTGGGCGAGTGGCAGACTCGCGCACACGTATCGACGTTGTTGTTGCCGAACGCCGCGCGCACCAGCTTCTGTACCAGGTAGGTCTCTTCGTTGGTGCAGCGGCTGGAGGTGATGCCGCCGATGGAGTCGCGCCCGTATTTCGTCTGGATGCGGCGAAATTCGCTGGCAGCATAGGTGACGGCTTCGTCCCAGCTGACTTCCTGCCAGGGGTCGCTGATGTGCTTGCGGATCATCGGCTTGGTGATGCGGTCCGGATGCGTGGCGTAGCCCCAGGCGAAGCGGCCCTTGACGCAGGAGTGGCCGTGGTTGGCCTGGCCGTTCTTGTCCGGGACCATGCGCACCAGCTGGTTGCCCTTCATCTCGGCGCGGAAGGAGCAGCCCACGCCGCAGTAGGCGCAGGTGGTGATGACAGCGCGCTCGGGCTGGCCGATCTCGACCACGCTCTTTTCCATCAGCGTAGCGGTCGGGCAGGCCTGCACGCAGGCCCCGCAGGAGACGCATTCGGAATCGAGGAAGTTCTCGCCACCGGCCGCCGCCACGCGCGAGTCGAAGCCGCGCCCAGAGAGGGTCAGGGCGAAGGTGCCCTGGATTTCCTCGCAGGCGCGCACGCAGCGGTTGCAGACAATGCACTTGCTCGGGTCGTAGTCGAAGTAGGGATTGGAAACGTCTTTCGCATCGCTCAGGTGGTTGGCGCCGTCGTAGCCGTAGCGCACCTCGCGCAGGCCGACCTGGCCGGCCACGGTCTGCAGCTCGCAGTTGCCGTTGGCGGAGCAGGTCAGGCAATCCAGCGGGTGGTCGGAGATGTACAGCTCCATGACGTTGCGGCGCAGGCCCGCCAGCTTCGGCGTCTGCGTGCGCACCACCATGCCCTCGCTGACCGGCGTGGTGCAGGAGGCCGGGTAGCCGCGCATGCCGTCGATCTCCACCAGGCACATGCGGCAGGAGCCGAAGGCTTCCAGGCTGTCGGTGGCGCAGAGCTTGGGAATGCTGGTGCCCAGCAGCGCAGCGGCGCGCATCACCGAAGTACCGGCAGGGACGCTGATTTCGCGGCCGTCGATGCTCAGGCTGACCTGCACGTCGCTCTCGCGGGCGGGTGTGCCGAGGTCGATGTCACTCGTGCTGGACGTGGCAGGGTCGAAGAAATTGATCACGAGTCGGCCTCCGAAGTCGCCAGACCGAAGTCGGCGGGGAAATGCTTGAGGGCGCTGGCCACGGGGAACGCGGTCATTCCGCCGAGGGCGCAGAGCGAGCCGTATTGCATCGTGTCGCAGAGGTCGGTGAGCAGCCGCGCCTGTTCCTCGCGGGCGCTGAGGTCGGTGGCGGCGATCAGCCGGTCGACCACTTCCACGCCACGGGTCGAGCCGATGCGGCAGGGCGTGCACTTGCCGCAGGATTCCTCGGCGCAGAACTGCAGGGCGAAGCGTGCCATGCGTGCCATGTCGAGCGTGTCGTCGGCGACCACCACGCCGCCATGGCCGAGCATGGCGCCGACGGCGGCGAAGGCTTCGTAGTCCAGCGGGGTGTCGAACTGCGAGGGCGGTACCCAGGCACCGAGCGGGCCACCGACCTGCGCAGCCTTCAGCGGTCGGCCGCTGGCGGTGCCGCCGCCGTAGCCTTCCACCAGCTCGCGCAGGGTCAGGCCGAAGGCACGTTCCACCAGCCCGCCGTGGCGTATGTTGCCGGCCAGCTGGAAGGGCATGGTGCCCAGCGAACGGCCCATGCCGAAGTCGCGGTAGTACTGTGCGCCCCTGGCCAGGATGATCGGCACCGAGGCCAGGGTGAGCACGTTGTGCACCAGCGTCGGCAGGCCGAAAAGGCCTTGCAGCGCCGGTAGCGGCGGCTTGGCGCGGACCACGCCGCGCTTGCCTTCCAGGGAATCCAGCAGGGCGGTTTCCTCACCGCAGATGTAGGCGCCGGCGCCGACCCGCACTTCCAGCTCAAAGGCGCGGCCGCTACCGCAGACATCGTCGCCCAGGTAGCCGGCTTCGCGGGCGATCCTCAGGGCGAGGTTGAGTGTCACGATGGCGTCCGGGTACTCGGAGCGCACGTAGATGTAGCCCATGCTCGCGCCGACGGCGAGACCGGCGATGGCCATGCCTTCGATCAGCAGGAAGGGGTCGCCTTCCATCAGCATGCGGTCGGCGAAGGTGCCGGAGTCGCCTTCGTCGGCGTTGCACACCACGTATTTCTGCGGGCCAACGGCGTCACGCACGGTGCGCCACTTGATGCCGGCGGGGAAGGCCGCGCCGCCACGGCCGCGCAGGCCGGAATCGAGCACGGCGGCGACGACGTCGGTGCCGTCCATGCCGATGGCACGGGCCAGGCCGTCGAAGCCGCCATGGGCACGGTAGTCGTCCAGCGACAGCGGCCGCGTGATGCCGGCGCGGGCGAAGAGCAGGCGCTGCTGGGTCTTCAGGTAGGCAATCTCTTCCACCAGACCCAGGGCCAGCGGGTGGCGTGCAGGGGCGTCGGCCAGCGCATCGAAGAGGGACGGGACATCGGCTGCCGCCAGTGGACCGAAGCCCAGCCGGCCTTCGCTGCCGTCCATTTCCACCAGCGGTTCCAGCCAGTACAGGCCGCGCGAGCTGGTGCGCTGGATCTCCAGCGGTATCTGGCGTCGCTCGGCTTCGGCGACCAGGGCGTCGGTCACCTCATCGGCGCCCACCGCGCGGGCCAGCGAATCGCAGGGGATGAACAGTTTCAACATGCGGCGTCCTCCCGGCAACCGTTCACCAGCTCGCGCAGGCGTTCGGCGGTGAGGCGCGCGTGCACCCGGCCGTCCAGCTCCAGGGCCGGCGAGCAGGCGCAGGCGCCCAGGCAATAGACCGGGCGCAGGGCGATGCGGCCGTCGGCGCTGGTGCCGTGGTCGTCCAGCCCGAGCTGTTCGCGCAGTTGTGCGGCGAGGGCTTCGGCGCCGCGGCTCTGGCACGACTCGGCGCGGCACAGGCGCAGCGTATGGCGGGCCGGGGGCGCGGTGCGGAAGTCGTGGTAGAAGCTGATCACCCCACGTACCTCGGCGACGCTGAGGTTCAGGGCGTGGGCGATTTCAGGGAGGGCATCGTCGGGGATGTAGCCGACGCAATCCTGGATGGCATGAAGCACTGGCAGCAGGGCGCCGGGCGTGGCTTTCAGGCGTTCCAGAACATCATGGATCAGGGGCAGGTGAAGCGAATCATCAGGCATTCAGCGCACCTCGATATCGCGGATACCCGCCATAGGCGGCGATCCGGAATCCTTCGGCTGCGGCGTACCGGCCACGTCACGGGCTGCGTGGCTGTTCGGGGCGCCATTCTTATTATCCGGCCAGGCATCTGGGCGCGCCTGGTCCTCGACAGTATGGAAGCTTGCCATCCCTTGTGTTCAAGGATTGCACCGCAGCGACCCTGCGCATCCTGAAACCGACAGACCCTTAAACCGACAGACTGCCGAAACGGCCACGCTGTCCGCTCAGAGCCCCCTTGTTGGCCGGCAAAGCCCTCGGTCGCGAGCGGCGCTCGACTTAACCTGCTGCTGCCCATGACAACAAGAATCCGCGCCGTTCCCGCGCGCGGGAAGAAGGGGAGCACCATGCATAAACCCGCAACGGCCTGGCTGCCGTTTGCCCTGCTGGCCCTGGTCGGCCTGCTCGGCGGCTGTGGCGATGACGCCGCGCCGCCTACCCGCAACGCCGCCGCCCTGGCACCTGCCGATCCCGCGTTGGCGAAAATCTATGACAGCAGCTGCAAGCTCTGCCACGCCAACCCGGCGTCGGGAGCACCGCAGGCCGGCGATGCGAAAGCCTGGCAGCCCAGGGTCGCCCAGGGTGCCGACAGCCTGCTCGACCACAGCATCAACGGCTTCAAGGGCATGCCGCCGATGGGCATGTGCATGCAGTGCTCGGAGGACGAGTTCCTGGCGCTGATTTCCTTCATGTCCGGCCAATCGGTCCGGTAAGCGCGGGGTTACTTGCATGTCTATTCATCTCACCCGCCGCCAACTCCTGCACAGCGCTGGCATTGCCGGCGCGTTCGCGGCGCTGTCGAGCAGCCCGCTGGCCGCCGAACTGGCCCGCGCGCCGCGGCTGATTCCCTGGCGCAACTGGTCCGGCGGGCAGAGCTGCCTGCCGGCGGCGCGCCTGGCTCCGCAGAGCCTCGACGAGCTGGTGCAGGTCATCCGCCAGGCCGAGGGCAAGGTGCGCCCGGTGGGGTCGGCGCACTCCTTCAGCGCCCTGGTGCCGACCGAAGGCACGCTGGTCTCGCTGGCCTACTTCAACGGCCTGCTCGGCCACGATGCCGACACATTGCAGGCGGAATTCGCGGCCGGCACGCCGATGTCGCTCATGGGGCCGGCACTGAAGGAGGTCGGCCAGGCACTGCCGAACATGGCGGACATCGATTACCAGACCCTGGCCGGGGCGATCTCCACCTCGACCCACGGTACCGGAGTCGGCTTCGGCTCCTATTCCTCGCGCGTCACCGGCTTGCAATTGGTGACCGCCGGCGGCGAGGTGCTGGACTGCGATGCCCAGCGCCACCCCGAGGTGTTCAACGCCGCGCGGGTATCCCTCGGCGCCTTCGGCATCGCCACCCGCGTGCGCTTGCAGAACCGCCAGGCCTATCGCCTGCGCGAGCGGCAGTGGGTGGCCAGCACCGAGGAATTGCTGGAGGACGTGGAAAAGAACACCCGCGAGAACCAGCACTGGGAAATGCAGGTCATGACCCATTCCGACTATGCGCTGTCCATCGCTCTGAACGAGACCACCGACCCGGCCACGCCGCCGCTGGACCCGGCCGAGGAGGGCGGCAACCAGTTCGTCAGCATCATCGAGAACCTCGACAAGTACGGCAGCGACTTCCCCGCCGCGCGGCGCTTCCTGCTCAACAGCCTGCGCCATGTCGCCAGCTTCGACGACCGCGTCGGCGACTCCTACGACATCTACGCCAACGTGCGCAACGTGCGCTTCAACGAGATGGAATATTCGGTCCCGGCGGAACACGGGCCGGCCTGCCTGCGCGAGATTCTGAAGAAGATCAACGACAAGGACCTGCGCACCTGGTTCCCCATCGAATACCGCTACGTGAAGGCCGACGACATTCCGCTGAGCATGTTCGAAGGCCGCGACAGCTGCTCCATCTCCGTGCACCAGCACTACAGCATGGACCACCACAACTTCTTCGCCGCCATCGAACCGATCTTCTGGAAGTACGCCGGCCGGCCGCACTGGGGCAAGCTGCACACGCTCAACGCGCGCACGCTGCAACCGCTGTACCCGCGCTGGAAGGAGTTCACCGAAGTGCGCCGCGAGCTGGACCCGCAGGGCAAGTTCCTCAATGCCCACCTGTCATCGATCCTGGGCGTGGCCTGACAAGGAAGAACAACCCATGAAACGACGCCATTTCATCGTCGGTGCGGCCGGGGCAGGTGTTCTGCTCGCCGGCGCCGGTGCCTGGCTGCGACCGTCCGACCACGGCGCGCCTTACGACGACTACTTCGCCCGGCTGAACCGCGAACTGCGCGAGCACGGGCCGATGCGCCCGGTGATGCTGATCGACCTCGACCGCCTGGACCACAACGTCGACGTGGTGATGCAGTCGGTGGCGCGCACCGGCAAGCACCTGCGCGTGGTGGAGAAGTCCCTGCCGTCGCCGCAGTTGCTCGACTACATCGCCCAGCGCGCCGGCACTCGGCGGATGATGTCGTTCCACCAGCCGTTCCTCAATCACGATGCCGAGCGCTTTCCCGATGCCGACCTGCTGCTGGGCAAGCCACTGCCGGTCGGCTCGGCACAGCAGTTCTACGAGGAACTTCGCGGCCCGTTCGACCCGACGAAGCAGCTGCAATGGCTGCTCGACACCCCCGAGCGCCTGCAGCAGTACCTGGCGCTGGCGCAAGGGCGCAACACCCGCCTGCGGATCAACATCGAACTGGACGTCGGCCTGCACCGTGGTGGTGTAGCGGACCACGCGACGCTGGACAGGATGCTCACGATCATCGGCGCCAACCCGCAGCACCTGGAGTTTGCCGGGTTCATGGGCTACGACCCCTTCGTCGGCATGGGCGTGCCCGAGGTGCTGGGCTCCTCCGAGGAGCTTTTCGCCAAGGTCATGACGCTCTACGACGGCTTCGTCGACTACGCCCGCACCCGCCATGCGCCTCTGTGGAAGCCGGGGCTGACGCTCAATACCGCCGGCAGCCCGAGCTACAGGATGCACGAGAACGAACGCACCAGCACCGAAGTGTCGGTGGGTTCGGCGCTGGTCAAGCCGACCCACTACGACCTGCCATCGCTGGTGGACCACCAGCCGGCTGCCTTCATCGCCACGCCAGTCATCAAGAGCACCGGGCCGGTGCGGATTCCGGCACTGGACGACAAGTCGGCACTGTTCTCCTGGTGGGATGCCAACCAGCGCGAGACCTTCTTCGTCTACGGCGGCAACTGGATGGCCGAACCCGAGTCGCCCAGGGGATTGCAGTTCAACGGCCTGTACGGGCGCAGCTCGAACCAGGAGATGGTCAACGGCTCCAGCGCCGTGAACCTGAAAGTGGACGACCAGATATTCCTGCGCCCGACCCAGTCCGAGTCGATCCTGCTGCAGTTCGGCGACCTGCTGGCGATACGCGGGGGGCGCATCGTCGAGCATTGGCCGGTCTACAGCTGAGCGGCGCAGCGTTGACGTTGGGCGGGCGGCATGGAGCCGTCCGCCCGAGCCAGCGGGGCATTGCGCGAGGTCGTCTGTAATATTCTGTTACGCCCGCTCTTGGCGAGCCTGCGAAAGCGTTATGATGCGGCCATCCTGCGCCGCCCACATGACAAGAATCGCCGGCGCCCCCGCTCGAGAGCAGCCTACATGCCCAGCACAAGCATCGACGCGCAATTCGACCTGGCCCTGGTTTCACCTTTCCTGCTGCAGACCCTCGCCGAAGTCGCCAGTGACCAGGGAGTGAGTAGCGAACGCCTGTGCCGCGGGCTCGGCTTTACCGCCGAGGAGCTGCAGGACCCGGCGCAGCGCGTCACCTACCGGCAGACGGTGGCGATGATCCAGCGAGCCCTCGCGGCGCTGCCCGAGCGTGGCCTGGGGCTCTGGGTCGGCCATCACAACGTGCTGGGTACACTCGGCCTGCTTGGCCACGTACTGTCCCTCTGCAAGACCCTGCGCGACGCCTTCGAGGTGGGCCGGCGCTTCCAGCACACCACTGGCGGCATTGCGCTGTGCAACCTGATCGAGGGGCCCGAGGAAAGCTTCATCGAAGTCGAATGCCGGTTGCCCTACGCCGACATCCAGGTGTTCGCCGTGGAAGAGTTCTTCGCCAGCCTGCTGGTCTACAACCGCACGCTGATCGGGCCCCAGTTTCAGCCCCTGCGTTTCGAGTTCACCCATGCCGCACCGGTCTATGAGGCCGAGTACCGCCGGCTGCTCGGGCCGAACCTGCAATTCGGTTGCCTGCACAACCGGGTGGTCATCGCCAGCCACTGGCTGGATGTGCAACTGCCCAGCCACCACCCGGTCGCGCTGCGCCAGGCGCTCAGCCTGCTGGAGGGGGAGTACGCCCAGGTACAGCAGAAGACCGGCCTGCTGGAAACGGTGGAGCGTGCCATCGCTCGCGACCTGGCCAACGGCAGCCCCATCGACAAGGTTGCAGGCGAGCTGAACATGAGCAGCCGTACCTTGCGTCGCCGCCTGAGCGAGCACGGGATGAGCTTCGACGCCCTGCAGGAACAGGTGCGCCACGCACGCGCCATGAGCCTGCTGAACAACCCGGAGATGCCCATCGAGCGCATCGCCGAGGCGCTCGGCTACAGTGATGTGCGCGGCTTCCGCCGGGCCTTCAAGCGCTGGACCGGGCAGAGCCCGTCCGCCTGCCGCGACGAGGCGATGCCGGCGCACTGAAGCACCGCTGGGCGATTACATTGACGCGGCACAAGGGTGCTGCCGGCCTGTGCGGTTAAGGTCGTAGTGCCCATTCAACGAGGAGCACAGCATGTACGAGCACGTACTGGCTGCCGTCGACGGCAGCCCCGTTTCCCTCAAGGCCCTGGCCGAAGGCGCAAGGCTGGTCCGCATGAGCGGTGGTGAACTGCATGTCATCACCATCGTCGATCGCCCGCTCGGCCATCTGCCTTACTACGCCAAGTATTACGACGCCGAGGCCCTGCAAGCCGCCGCACTCAAGGCCGCCGACGATATCCTGAGCAAGGCGCGGGACGTGGTGGCCGAATACGCCGTGCCGGCCACTTACCAGCGGGTCAGCATGGAAACCGCCGGTGAGGAAGTGGCCGATCGCATCGAGCGCGAGGCCGACGCCGTCAAGGCCGACGCCATCGTCATGGGCACCCACAGCCGCCGCGGCGTGCGCCGGCTGATGCTGGGCAGCGTGGCCGAAGGCGTGCTGCAATCGAGCCAGCGACCGGTGCTGCTGGTGCGCGACCTGTAGTGAACCGCTGGCGCGGTGGCTAGCCTATCGACGCTCCGGCCGCTGCAGCCCGAGGTGTTCGCGCAACGTGCTACCGCGGTATTCGCGACGGTACAGCCCGCGCTTCTGCAACTCCGGCACCACCAGTTCCACGAAGCTGTCCAGGCCATTGGGCAACAGCGGCGGCATGATGTTGAAGCCGTCGGCGGCGCCGGCGCTGAACCAGGCTTCCAGATGGTCGGCGATCTGCTTGGGGTCGCCGACCAGCGTGCAGTGCCCGCGTGCCCCGGCTGCCCGCAGGTAGAGCTGGCGCAACGTCAGCTTTTCCCGGCGCGCCAATTCGACGAACAGCGCCTGCCGGCTCTTCATCGCATTGCTGGGTGGCAGCTCCGGCAGCGGGCCATCCAGCGGGAAACGGGACAGGTCCAGCCCGCCGGCCATGCCTGATAGCAGGGAGAGCCCCAGCTGCGGTTCTATCAGCCCCTGCAGCTCGGCGTGGAGGTCTTCGGCTTCGCTCTGCGTCCGTCCGATCACCGGGGAGATTCCCGGCATGATCTTCAGTTCGTGGGCTTCGCGTCCGTACCCGGCCAGACGCCCCTTCAGATCGCTGTAGAAGGCGCGTGCATCCTCCAGCGTCTGCTGGGCGGTGAACACCACCTCGGCGGTGCGCGCGGCCAGGGCCTTGCCCGGTTCCGACGAGCCCGCCTGTACCAGCACCGGGTGGCCCTGCGGCGAGCGCGGCTGGTTCAGCGGGCCGCGCACGCGGTAGTAGTCGCCATGATGGGCGAGGGTGCGCAGTTGCTCCGGGTCGAAGTAGCGGCCGCTGAGCTTGTCGCGGCGGAAGGCGTCGTCGGCGAAGCTGTCCCACAGGCCGCGGGCCACATCGATGAACTCCTCGGCGCGGGCGTAGCGGTCGGCGTGGTCGAAATGCTGCTCCAGGCCGAAGTTCTGTGCTTCCTGGTCCGTCGCCGAGGTCACCAGGTTCCAGCCGGCACGGCCGCCGGACAGGTGATCGAGCGAGGCGAAGCGGCGCGCCAGCAGGTAGGGATCGTTGTAGCTGGTGGAGACGGTGGGAATCAGGCCAATGCGCTCGGTCACCGAGGCCAGCGAAGCGAGGAGCATCAGTGGATCGAATACCTCGCCGAGGGTGGTGTGCGCGGCCAGTTCATTGCTGCCGAGCAGGGCGAGGTTGTCGGCGAAGAAGATCGCGTCGAACAGGCCGCGTTCGGCGGTCTGCGCCAGGCGGCGGAAGTGTGCGAAGTCCAGGGCGCCGGCGGGTGCCAGCGGGTGGCGCCAGGCGGCCAGGTGGTGACCGCTGCCCATCAGGAAGGCGCCGAGGCTGATCTGTGTCTGGCTCATATGTACCTCAGAAGTCGTAGCGCAGGGTCACGCCGGTCACGCGCGGCTGGCCGGGATAGCCCACGTACAGGCCGTTGGAGGAAGCGATTACTGCCTGGTAGTACTCCTTGTCGAAGGCGTTCTTCACCCACAGGGAGGCGTCCAGCAGCCCGTCGCCGACTTCGTGGCGCAGGCCCACCGAGAAGTTGGCTAGGCCATAGCCGGGGATCTTCGACAGGCTGGAGTTGTCCAGCGTGCCCTCGGCCTCGGAGCGGTAGGCGTAGCTCGCGGTGACATAGGGCTCGAAGCGGTTGTCCAGTTGCCACTTGTATTCGCCGTTGAGGTTGGCGATCCAGCGCGACGCGCCCATCACCCGCTCGCCGGAGAGATCGCAGGTGGCCGGCGCGCCGGGCTGGCTGCTGACTTCGGCCGGGCAGGGGGCGTCCTTGAACGACAGATAGGTGACATCGTTGAACGAGCCGTTGAAGTTCACGGTCAGGCCTCGCAGCGGCAGCGCGGTGGCTTCGAACTCCAGGCCGCGCGAACGCAGGTCGCCGGCGTTGGCCAGTACCTGGTAGCCGGTCAGCGAGCCGGCGGGCTGGTAGTAGGTGGTGGCCTGGTAGCCGGTGATGCCGGTCCAGAACAGGTTGGCGTTGAGCTGCAGGCGACGGTCGAAGAGCGTGCTCTTGATCCCCAGTTCCGCATCGTTGGCGCGCTCGGGACCGACCAGCAGGGAGTCGGCACCAGCGCTGGGGGCACTGCCGATGGTGAGGTTCACCCCGCCGGACTTTTCGCCGTGGGACAACGAGGCGTAGCCCAGCAGATTGTCGTCGAACTTGTAGCTCAGGCTGAGCAGTGCCGAGGGCGCGGCGTTGTGCAGGCTGAGGTCGCCGGAGTCGTAGGCGCCGGCCTGGCTGGCGCGGATCGCCGCCGGCAGGCCGCCGACCGGAGCGCCGCCCACGGGGGCGGAGCGCTCGACCTGCGCCTGCTTCTCTTCATAGGTGCCGCGCAGGCCGAGGGTGAAGTCCAGCTTGTCGCTCAGGTGCCAGGTGCCCTGGGAGAACAGGGCGAAACTGTCGGTGTCGATCCAGCCCTTGCTGGTGCTGCTGACGTTGTTCAGCGCATTGAGGTTGGCGCCGATCAGGTTGAGGTCGGCCAACGGGCCGAGGTCGACGAAATAGCGGTTGTTCAGGCTCTGGCGGAAGGCGTACGCGCCCACCACATAGTCGAAGGTACCGCCGGTGGGCGAGGCCAGGCGGATTTCCTGAGAGAACTGGCGGTCGTGGATTTCGTAACCCAGGTCGCGGATTACCGGCACGTCCAACTCGTCCGAATCGTTGGCCGGGTTGAAGTGCCAATAGCGATAGGCGCTGATGGAGGTCAGCTTGTAGCCGCCGTCGAGGTTCCAGTTGGCTTCCACCGAGCTGGCGTTCTGGTGGACGCTGACGTTCTGCCGGCCGTCGATGTTGGATTTGCCCTCCACCGGATGGGCGCCCACCAGGGCTGCGCGGCGCCAGAACTGACTGGAGCCGCCGTAGATCACGCCGCTGCCCTGGCTGGAGTTCTCGCTGTTGTATTCGTTGATCCAGCGCAGGCTGAAATCATCGTTGGGCTGGAACAGCAACTGGCCGCGTACGCCTTCGCGCTCGCCGCCCAGGAGGGTGCGGCCGTCGGCAAGGTTTTTCAGGTAGCCATCGTCGCGGGTGCGGTAGAGCGACAGCCGCCCGGCCAGGGTCTCTGTCAGCGGGCCGGAGAAACTGCCCTTGCCCTGGAAGTAGCCGTTCTCGCCGCCGGAGGTTTCGATACTGCTTTCGGGGGTGAAGGTCGGTTTGCGCGTGGTGATGTTCAGTACACCGGCGGTGGTGTTCTTGCCGAACAGGGTGCCCTGCGGACCACGCAGCAGGTCGAGTTGTTCGATGTCCATCAGGTCGAACACCGCCATGCCGGGGCGGCCGAGGTAGACGTTGTCCAGGTAGATCCCGGCGGAACCTTCCAGGCCGTCGCTGGCCGGGTTGTTGCCGATACCGCGCACGGCCAGGCTCGACTGGCGCGCGTGGATGTAGGCGACGTTCACGCTGGGCAATGCCTGCTGCAGGTCCTGGATCTTGTAGATGCGCTGCTTGTCGAGGGTGTCGCCGCTGAGCGTGGTGATCGGCGTCGGCACGTCCTGAGCGTTTTCCTCGCGGCGGCGGGCGGTCACGGTGACCGTCTGCAGGGCATCGGTAACGGCTTGGCCGTCGTTGCCGACGGCGCTCTGCCCATCGGCGGCGGCATTGCCAGCGGCCAGCAGCAGCGCCAGGGTCAGTGGGTGCAGCGCCAGGCCGGTGCGGCTGGCGCGCGAAGGGAGTCTATGCATGGCTTGTCCTTGCAGCAGGGCCGTGGCACGCACGGCTGGAAGTCGGCGGAGCGGGGGCTGGTCACCCCTCTGGTCGCCGATGCTAGGCAAGCTCACTCGAAGACGATGGGCTTTGGCGGACAATCCATGGTCCGCCGCAGACAGATACCGGTCTCACAACGCCAGGGCGAAGCCGCCGGTTGGCCGGACGGCGGCCGGTGACTCGGCCAGGCCCAGTTCGCCCTGGCGCCATTGCCCCGGGCTCTGGCCGGTCCAGCGGCGGAATGCACGGTTGAAGCTGCTGGGCTCGTTGAAGCCCAGCCGGTAGCAGACTTCGTTGACCGAGCAGTGAGGCTGGCGCAGGTGCGCGAACGCCAGTTCACGGCGTATTTCCTCCAGAAGCTGGGTAAAACTGGTGGCATGACGCAGCAGGTGGCGATGCAGGTTGCGCGTGCTCATGCCCAGTTCCTCGGCGACCAGCCCCTGCTGGACTTCGCCGCTGGGCAGTTGGCGCACGATGGATTGGCGGACCTGCTCGGGCAGGTCGTGGCCGGACAGGCGCTTGAGGTAGCTGTTGAGGCTGCCATCGAGGATCTGCGCCAGCTCGCGGTTCCCGCTGCGCAGCGGGATTTCCAGTAGCGCCGGGTCGTAGTCTACGGCGTTGTGTGCAGCATCGAAGACCGGGCGCTGGCCGAAACGCGCTTCCCAGGCGTCGGCGTCGATGGGGCGGGGCCGCGCCAGGTGTACGCAACGCACCACGCCCAGGCCCCAGATCGGCGTGGCATGCCGTAGCCCGGAAGCGAGCAGTGCCTCGGTGGCCATCTGCTCGACCTGTGCGCGGGGGATGCGCCGGTAGATCAGGCGGCAGACTCCGTCGCCGCGCTCCAGGCTGACCTGGCCGGACGTGCTGACCACGGGGGAAAAGCGCACCACGCGCTCCAGCGCTTCGCCGACGGTGGCGCTGCTTTGCAGGGCGAACAGCAGGCCATGGAAGTCCGTGGGCAGGCTGTGCGCGGCGACTTCAAGGCCGAACGCCGGATCGCCGGTGGTGCGCTCCACGGCGCGCCACAGGGCGCTCATGCGCTCGAGCGGAATGCGAAGGTTGGCGTCCTGCAACTGTGCCGGGTCGATGCCGGCGGTGCGCAGCAGGGGTCTGGGATCGTGTCCGTGGGCCTGCAAGGCGCGGGCGATGACCTGGGCCCAGGTGGCTATGGTGTCGGCATGCATGTGCGCTACTCCCTGGGTAAAGGCCCGCGCCGCTCTGCGACAGTCGTTTGCGACGGAGGGAGCGCCATGATGGCAAGCATTTTTTAGCTCATGAAGGAATTATTTTTATTATTTAAATAACTGAAATGCCTAAGTGGAGGCCGTTGCGGGTTGTGACCACGACGATGCGTTTTCAGCATGGAAAATATGCCTGGCGGGTTGCGGCGCAGGGGCGTGCGCCGTGGTCCCGGAAAACCGCCGGTATCGCCGGTGCTCACAATGTTCTTGGCTGTCGCGTAAAGACGCGCAGCAGACCTCGCGCCAGCTCACGGAACAGGCGGCCGGCGAAGCTGAAGTCGAGCACACCGGTTTCGTCGACATAGCGCTGCCATTGCTCCACCAGAGCGCGCAGGCGCTCCGGCTCCCGCTCCGCCAGGTCGTGGATTTCGCCGGGATCGCGCGCGAGGTCGTAGAGCTGCCAGCGCCCCGGACCGTCAGGCTTGGGAATATACAGCGCCTTCCAGCGGCCCTGGCGGATGGCACGAGCGCGGAACAGCTCCCAGCCGGTGGTTTCGTCTTGCGCGTGCGGCTCGGTTTCTTGTCCCTGAAGGTACGCCAGCAGCGAACGGCCACGGATCGGCAACACCTCGCGGCCCTGGTAGTGGGGGCCCGGATGGCGCGTGTCGGCCAGTTCCAGGAGGGTCGGCACGATGTCCATCACCGTGGCGAAGGCATGGCTGATGGTTCCCTGCAGATGCAGCCCGGGCCAGGTGATGAAGGCTGGAACGCGGATGCCGCCCTGACTGGTGAAGAGTTTGAATTGGCGCGAGGGGGCGGTGGCCGCCTGGGCCCAGCGTGGACCATACCAGACATAGGAGTTGGCGCGGCCCACGTTCTCCAGGCGATTGTCGTAATGCTTGGCGATGAAGCGCTGGGCGCGCTTGCCGACGATGGGCAGGGCTTCGAGCGCTGCACCTTCGGCGCCGTTGTCGGAGAGGAACACGATCACTGTGTTGTCCAGTTCGCCGCTGGTGCGCAGGTGCTCGATGACCCGGCCGACGTTCCAGTCCAGGCGATCGACCATGGCGGCATAGACCTCCATGGCGCGGGCCGACTGTTGCCTGCCTGCGTCATCCAGTTCGTGCCAGTTCGGTGTGTCGGCTACTACCGGGTGGGCTTCAACGTCTTCGGCGATCAACCCCAGCTCCTTCAGCCGCGCCAGACGCTGTTCGCGCAGCACATCGGGACCGCCGTCGTAGCGCCCCTTGTACTTGCTGATCAGCTCGTCCGGCGCCTGTAATGGGAAGTGCGGGGCGGAAAAGGGCAGGTAGGCGAAGAAGGGCCGTCCATCGTCCGTCGGGCGCTCGTCCAGGTAGTCGAGCAGGCGGTCGGTGAAGGCATCGGAGGAATAGAAATCCTTCGGCAGTTCGCTTACCGGGTCGAGGCCATCGCGGTAAGTGCCTTCCACCGCATGCAGCAGGCGCGGCATCTTGTGTGGCACCACGTCGGGCGACCAGCCGTAGTGGTTGTGTGCGGCCCCTTCCAGGATGAACGAACGCTCGAAACCGCGTGCCGCCGCCGAGGTCTCCGCCGTACGGCCCAGATGCCATTTGCCGGAGATCAGCGTGTGGTAGCCGGCGTCGCGCAACAGCTCGGCGAGGGTCACCACGCGCCGGTTGAGGTGGCCTTCGTAGCCGGGGTTGCGGCGGATGGTCTCGTCGCTGAATTCGGCCATCGCTCCGATGCCGGCGAGATGATGGTCGGTGCCGGTCAACAGCATGGCGCGGGTCGGCGAGCAGGCAGACGCTGCATGGAAATCGGTGAAACGCAGGCCAGCCGTGGCCAGGGCATCGAGGTTCGGTGTGTCGATCTCGCCGCCGAAGGCGCCAAGGTCGGAGAAACCCAGGTCGTCGGCAACGATCAGCAGGAAGTTCGGGCGTTTGCTCATGGTCGTCTCAGGCAGGTGGTGCGGTGCATCGTGAGGGCTGGCAGCTGCGCGCGATGGGCGCTTCGCAGCCTGTTTCCCTGGCTTGAGTGCAGCCTGGGGAAGCTCCTTTTCCGGCATATCCAGGAAGATATCGATGCCTTCAAGCGATAAGAGCGCCCATTAAGGACGCCCTTGTGAGAACGCGCCATTGCCTTCGGCGAATACTTTTCATGCCTTATCGGCATCGAACATGACTGCCCGCACAGGCGGCTTTCCGGGGCGCCGGGCTTGGGAAGGGGGATCAGTCAGTTGCCGGCGGAGTCACACAGCTCGAGGCAGCGCCGCGCCCGTTGCTGATCGGGCGAGTCGAAGCCTTCGGTGAAGCGACGGTAGACCGGCTGCAGCAGTTGCCGCGCGGCTTCCGATCGGCCCTGCGTGTGCCACAGCCCCGCCAGGCAGGTGGCCGAGCGCAGTTCCCAGGCCAGCGCACCTTGTTCCTGGGCCAGTGCCAGGGCGCGGGTCAGCAGGGTTTCCGCGCCGAGCAGGGATTCGCGGTCGTCGCGCTCGAGCAGGGCAACGGCTTCATTGCGCAGGATTTCCGGCGCACACCAACCTGCTGCGCCGGTTCTTGCACGCATCAACTGGGCCGGGTCTGCGGGCAGGGGACGGCCGCCGAGGGTTTGCACGATGTCGCGCACCAGGCCGACCGCGGGGGCGCCGGGTGAGTCCTCGAAGCGCATGGCCCAAGCATAGTGCCGCGCCCAGTCGGTGAACAGCGGAACGCGGTGGCGCTCGGCGACCTCGACCATCTGCCGCACGCGTTGACGAGCCTTGTCGAGTTCGCCGTTATAGAAAGCGATGACGCAACCGGCCGCAGCGAGGCTGTAGGCGATGGAGGCGCTGTGGTCGATTTCGCAGGCCAGTTCGATGGCCTGCGCTGCCATACGCTCCGCCTGTTCCGGCAGGCCGCGCAGCCAGAGCGTGCGAGCCTGGGTGGCCAGGGAAGCGACCTGCTGGTCGTATTGCACGCCCAGGCATGGTGCGAAGCGGTTCGCCTGTCGCTGTTGTTCCAGGCGCTCAAGTACGTCGTCGCCGACGGACTGGGCCAGTACCTGATTCCCCGAGTAATGCAGCGCCAGTACCTTCAGGCGCAGTGCGCTGGTGGCGAGTATCTCGCCCTGGCCACTGCTCAGGCGGTCGAAGTGCTGGCTATGCTCGGCCGCCAACTGGTACTGGCCGGCCCACAGCAGCACCGCCAGGCCACCCGACAGCGCGGTGAGCTCGCCAGGGCGGTCACCGATCTGCTGGGCGAGGAACCGCGCGTTCTGGAAGGCCTCGTTCGCCTGGCTGTTGCGCACGTCGTGATAGGTGGTGTTGCCCAACGCCAGCTCCAGGCGCATGGCCAGCTCCAGCGATGCAGCGGATTGTGCGCCGAGCAGGCCCAGTGCGGCGCTCACGTAGGGGCCGTACTCGTGCAGCAGCGACAGCTCCTGCCACAGCGGTGACGAACAGGCCGCGAGATGGATCGCCAGGGTGTGCCGGACCTCGGCGTGCAGGCCCCAGTCGAGCGCGGCGCGAACATCGGCGAGCCATGGCGCGTGGCGTTGCAGCCAGCCCTGGGACGCCGACCGTTCCCACTCATCCTGCGCGGCCTGCATCGCGCGCTCGCAGAGTTCCAGATGACGCTCCCGGGCTTCGTGGAGTTCGCCGGTGGCCTGGAGTTTTTCCAGCGCATAAAGACGGGTTGGTTCGAGCAGTCGGTAGGTGACTTCGTCGCCGCGAACCTCGGTGCTCAGCAGCGACTTGGCCGTCAGGTGATTCACCAGCAGGAAGGCCGTGCCCAGGTCCGCCGGTTGGCCGAGGGCCGCGGCGACGGAGTCCAGCGTGAAGCTGCCGCGAAAGACGCTGAGGCGCCGCAGGCAGGATTGCTCCGCGGGACGCAGCAGCGCGTAACTCCAGTCGAGCATCGCGCGCAGGTGTTGGTGGCGATCGGATTGCAGCGGCAGGTCGAGGTAGCCACCCTGCAACAACGCATCGATGCTGCCGTCGGCCTGGCCCAGGTGCCCGGCGGCGAGTTCCAGCGCCAGCGGAATGCCCTCCAGGCGCCGGCAGATTTCGCCGACCCGCGGCAGGTCCTCGGGGCGGAATTCGAACTCTTCGTGGGTCTCCTTCGCCCGCTCGATGAGCAGCGCCACTGCCGGGTAGGCGAGGGCGTCCTCGATGCTGCCGAGCCGTGCTGGCGGGCAAGCCAGCGGCCGCAGCGGCTGGATGTGCTCGCCGGTGGCGCGCAGGCTTTCGCGGCTGGTGGCGAGGATATGCATCTGCGGCGCATGGCGCAGCAGGCACTCCACCAGATGCGCGGCGGCTTCGATCAGATGCTCGCAGTTGTCGATGAGCAGCAGCATCTGCCGGTCGGCGACCTGGGTGCAGATCTGTTCCAACGATTCGCCTGCCAGTCCCGGAATGCCCAGGGCACTGGCGAGGGTGCTGTTCAACGGCCGCGCGTCCTGCAACGGGGTCAGGTCGAGCATGCGGATGCCGTGGCGGTACTGGCCGATGAAACGCTCGGCGGCCTGCAGGGCGAGGCTGGTCTTGCCGATCCCGCCGCTGCCCACCAGGCTGATGCAGCGGCGTTGCGGCAGTTCGGCAACCAGGCGCTCCAGCTCCGTTTCGCGCCCCAGCAGGCGATTGCGCCGCGGCGGCAGATTGTGGTTCGCCGCGGCCCCCGGGTCGTGGGCCGGCGTGGATTGCGTCGAAGCGGTCAGCGGCTCGACGAAGCTGTAGCCACGCAATGCCACCGTGACGATGAAGCGCCGGCCATTCTGGCCATCGCCCAGGGCTTTGCGCAGGGCGGCCATGTGCACCCGCAGGTTGCCTTCGTCGATGTCCTGGCCGGGCCAGGCGCGGGCCAGCAGTTCGCCCTTGCTCACCACCTGGCCGTCGCGCTCCAGCAGCGCCAAAAGGATGTCCAGTGCACGCTGGCCCAGGCGCAGCGGACGGCCGGCCTCGAGGATCATGCGTGAGGTGGGGAATATCTGGTAGGGGCCGAAATGAAGCACGGTTTCGACCGTCGCCACGGGCTCGGGAGTCATCGTCTGGTCGTCGCTTTCGCACGCTGGGGCAGGTTTCGCGCCGGCCCAGGTGCTGGCCCTGGTGGCGCAGGTCCATCGACTCTGCGGTCGATTGGCCATTCTTTTTGTGAATGACACTCAGGGTAAACGACGGCTCGGCGTTGGGCCATCCTGTGTCGGCGAGCCTGATCCGGACATTCTGCCTAATAACGATTAACGCCGCGTTCACCTCGACATTGCCTTCCGGGTGTCCTGCGCTGCTGGCTGCTCTGCCTCGCAGGCCTGGCCGGGCAAGGCTTGGCGGGTGTCAGTCGGGAGCTGTCGCGATGATCGCAAGTGACGACGCGGGCAATGGAAAATCCGCTTCCCGGTCTTCGGTGCGCCGCCTTTTCTCTCCCTCGGGTTAATGCCGTTTAACCAGCTTTAACTCGCCGCCACCCCTTCGCCCACAAAAAATGGCCAGCAGACCGCAGGGGAGGGACCAGCATGCTTCAGAGACTGATCGGCCAGATGCCAGTGGACGCGCCAAAGCGTGATCTTGCGCCCTGGCAGCGCGAGCGCGCCCAAGACTTGCTGCTCAAGCATCTGGACAGCGGCATCGCGGTGAGCGACCTGGCCGCCGCCTGCGCCCTGTCGCGCAGCGATTTCACCCGCAAGTTCAAGGTCGCCACGGGTCACTCGCCCCAGGCGTGGATGCGCATCCTGCGGGTGGAGAAGGCCAAGCAACTGATGCGCGAATCGTCCTTCCCGCTGGCGGAGATCGGCCTGCAGTGTGGCTTCTGCGACCAGGCGCATTTCTGCCGGATTTTCTACCGCATCGAAGGCGTTACGCCCTTGAGCTGGCAGCGCCAGTTCTTCCATGAGGAACACCGTTCGACCTGGCGGCACGCGGGCTAGCCCGAGCGCCCAGCGGTGCTCCATGTGTTTGTCGTTCTGTAAATGGAACGCTAGAGGCAATTTTTGCCGTCTAGTGGATCAAGGGTGTCGAAATTAATCTTTGTTCCATGCAGTGACGCACTGCAAAACGAGTCCAAACCCTTTCCGGCAGCGCCGGCACCCACTGAAAGCAAATCGAGGATTTCACCATGACCAACGCTACCTACAACCGCCTGGACAAAGACAACGCCGCCGTCCTGCTGGTCGACCACCAGGCCGGTCTGCTCTCGCTGGTCCGCGACATCGATCCGGACAAGTTCAAGAACAACGTGCTGGCGCTGGGCGACCTGGCGAAGTTCTTCAACCTGCCGACCATCCTCACCACCAGCTTCGAAACCGGCCCCAACGGCCCGCTGGTTCCCGAGCTGAAAGCGCAGTTCCCCGATGCGCCGTACATTGCCCGCCCTGGCCAGATCAACGCCTGGGACAACGAGGACTTCGTGAAAGCAGTGAAGGCCACCGGCAAGAAGCAACTGATCATCGCCGGCGTGGTGACCGAGGTCTGCGTGGCGTTCCCGGCGCTGTCGGCCCTGGCGGAAGGCTTCGACGTGTTCGTGGTGGCGGATGCCTCCGGCACCTTCAACGAGATGACCCGCGACGCCGCCTGGCGCCGGATGGAAGCGGCCGGTGCGCAGCTGATGACCTGGTTCGGCGTGGCCTGTGAGCTGCACCGCGACTGGCGCAACGATATCGAAGGGCTGGCGGCGCTGTGCTCCAACCACATTCCGGATTATCGGAACCTGATCACTGCCTACAGCACGCTGACTGCTGGCAAATAACCTTCCCCGCAATAAAAAAAGCGGAGCCTCCAGCGAGGCTCCGCTTTTGCTTTTCTTAGGAGCGGAGCTTCTCCGCGATGCGCCGATAAGGCCGGCGCTGGGGGGGCGAGCAAGCTCGCTCCTACAAGAGCATCGGGCTGCACACGAGCAGATTCTGCCAACGATCTCCATCCGACTGCAGATGAGCAGCGGAATACCGCAGAAGCAGGCTTCGTTGCGCCCGTTACCGCTTGAAATCCTCCGCACTGTGCCGCTCCGGCAACGCATCATCGCCCCAGGTACGGTTCACTCGGCGCCCGCGTTGCACCGCCGGGCGTGCGGCGATTTCGTCGGTCCAGCGGCGCACGTGGGTGTAGCTTTCCACGTCGAGGAATTCGGCGGCTTCGTACACCTGGTTGTTCAGCAGTGCGCCGTACCAGGGCCAGATCGCCATGTCGGCAATGCTGTATTCGTCGCCGGCGATGTAGCGGTTTTCGGCCAGTTGCCGGTCGAGCACGTCCAGCTGGCGCTTGACCTCCATGGCGTAGCGGTTGATCGGGTACTCGTACTTCTCCGGCGCGTAGGCGTAGAAGTGGCCGAAGCCGCCGCCGAGGAAGGGCGCGCTGCCCATCTGCCAGAACAGCCAGTTCAGCGTCTCGGTGCGCTTGGCCAGGTCCCTGGGCAGGAAGTGGCCGAACTTCTCCGCGAGGTAGACCAGGATCGAACCGGATTCGAAGATGCGCAGTTCCGGATCGACGCTGGTGTCCAGCAGGGCGGGGATCTTCGAGTTCGGGTTGATCTCGACGAAGCCGCTGCCGAACTGGTCGCCGTCGCTGATCCTGATCGGCCAGGCGTCGTACTCGGCTTCGGTCACGCCCAGCTCCAGCAGTTCCTCGAGCAGGATGGTGACCTTCACGCCGTTGGGCGTGGCCAGCGAATACAGCTGCAGCGGGTGCTTGCCGCGCGGCAACTGCTTGTCGTGGGTCGGGCCGGCGACGGGCCGGTTGATGCTGGCGAAGGCGCCGCCGTTGCTCTTGTCCCAGGTCCAGACGCGGGGGGGAGTGTAGGTATCGTTCGCCATCTCGAGTGCTCACCTTGTGGGTTGAATGCGTGGATGCTACCCGCCCGATCTGCGTCGCGTCAGCCGTTTTTCTCGGGCTGTTGTTGCTGGGCGAACAATGCGCGGCGCCTCGCTCGGGCGGTTGTTAGCATATGCATAAACGATATTAAAAATAAGTTGATGCATGATTTGAGATTATAAAAGAATCGCCACTCAGTCCAACGGCGAAGCTCTGAAATGACGCTCTCGCTCTTTCGCGTCCTATCGAGAGTCCCATGTCTGCCCAGCCCGCTTGCGCTGCATTCTTCCGCCTCGAAGGCGTCGGCAAGTCCTTTGTCGAGAACCGCGTGCTGGTCGACCTGGACCTGGAAATCCGTCCCGGCGAGGTGCTTGCCCTGCTCGGTGCCAACGGCGCGGGCAAGTCGACGCTGGTGAAGATTCTTGCCGGTTCCCACAGCCACGATGCCGGACACTTGCTGATCGATGGCGAGCCGGTTCGTTTCGCCTCGCCCCAGGACGCCCGCCGCCACGGCATAGTCGCGGTGCACCAGCAGGTGGAGCAGGGCGTGGTGCCCGGCCTGAGCGTCGCGGAGAATCTCCTGCTGGACGAACTCTGCGGCGCCACCGGATCGTTCCTTTTCCGCCCAGACGAAGCGTTGAAGCGCGCCGCTGAAATTGCTGCCGCGCTGGAGCTGCGCCTGCCGCTGCAGGCGCCCATCGAAACCCTGGGCACTGCCGAGCGGCAGCTGGTGATCCTGTCCCGTGCGCTGGCGCTAAATCCACGCTTGCTGATCCTCGATGAGCCCACCGCATCCTTGTCGACCTTCGAGGCCGAGCGTCTGTTCCATCTCATCGACCACTTGCGCGAACGCGGCGTGGCGATCCTCTACATCTCTCATCGGCTGTCGGACTTGCAACGCGTGGCGGACCGCGCGCTGGTGCTGCGTGATGGGCGCCTGGTAGGCGAATTCGAGTCGCCGCTGGACCTCGCCGCGGCAGTCGAATCCATGCTCGGCGCCGCGCTGGGCGAGGTCCAATTGCAGCCTTTGCAGCGCGGCGCGAAGGTGCTGTCCCTGCGCGACTGGCAGCTTGATGCGCACAGCGCGGTATTCGACCTGGACCTGCACGAAGGCGAGGTGGTCGCCCTGACCGGCCTGCTCGGCGCGGGCAAGAGCGAGATCGCCGAAGTGCTGTTCGGCCTGCGTCGGCAGCACGCTGGATCGATCCGGATCGATGGCCGTGACTGGCAACCGCGTTCGCCACGGGAAGCCATCGCCGCCGGGGTGTTCTTCGCCGCCGAGGACCGCGCGCGCAACTCGCGGGTGCCGGGCTTCTCGGTGCGCGCCAGCATGACATTGCCGTTCCTGCGCCGCTTCTCGCGCTGCGCGTTCATCGACCGCAACGCCGAGCGCGCCGAGGTTGCCGGGCAGATTGAAGCGCTCGGCATCAAGGGGCCGGGCCCGGAACATCCCCTGGAGCTGCTTTCCGGCGGCAACCAGCAGAAGGTCATTCTTGCCCGTTGGCTGCTGGGGCAGGGCCGGGTGCTGATCCTCGACGAACCCTTCCAGGGCGTCGACGTGCGCGCTCGCCGCGACATTGGCCAACGTATCCGCGCCAGTGCCGCCGGCCGCGCCACGCTGGTGATCTGCAGCGACCCGGACGAAGCCCTGGAAATTGCCGACCGCATCCTTGTCGTGCGCGATGGCGCGGTGGTCGCCGAACTGCCCCGGCAGGACCTGCAGCGCAGCGAGATCGTCGCCCACCTGGCGCCAGCCCAATTCCACCCTTCACGCCAAGGAGCCGCGCGTGTCTAGAACTGCAGTGGGCAGCCCGGCGACGTCCTCCGTCGCACGCCTGCTCGACTTCCTCATCCACTACGCGCTGCTCCTGTTGCTGGCTGCGCTGGTGCTGGTATTCGCGCTGCTGGAGCCGGCGTTCCTGCGGGTCGGCAATCTGTTCCTGGTGTTGCAGTCGGTGTCCATCGTCGCGCTGCTCGCCCTGGGCGTGACCCTGAGCATGGCCGTGGGCGGGTTGGACCTGTCCATCGGTGCCGTCGCCGCACTGAGCCTGATGACTGCCAGCTACGTGATGGTGGTGCTGGACTGGGGGCCGCTGGCGGCAATCCTCATCAGCCTCGGCCTCGGCACCCTGGTCGGGTTGCTCAACGGCTGGCTGATCGTGCGCATGCGCGTGCCGGACATCCTCGCCACCCTGGGCAGCATGTTCCTGGTGGTCGGTGTGCAACTGATCCCCACCGGCGGCCGCTCCATCGCCGTCGGCATGACCCTGCCCAACGGCGACGAAGCGCCGGGCGCCTTCGCCAGCTGGTTCCTTGCACTCGGCCGCGCGCAGTTGTGGGACCGCGTGCCGGTGCCCGTGGTGGTGATGCTCGGCTGTGCGCTGCTGGTCTGGCTGTTCCTCGAACGCACGCGGCCGGGCCGGCTGTTCTACGCGATCGGCGGCAACGAGCAGGCGGCGCGCCTCGCCGGTGCGCCGGTGGAGCGCTACAAGCTGCTCGCCTATGTGCTCTCGGCGCTGCTCGCGTCCCTGGGTGGGTTGCTCTTGGCAGCGCGACTCGGACGCGGCGATGTCAGCTCCGGCAACGGGCTGGTGCTCGATGCCCTGGGCGCCGCGTTGATCGGTTTTGCCGTGCTCGGCGCGCAGAAGCCCAATGCCTTCGGGACACTGGTGGGCGCGGTACTGGTGGCGACCCTGCTCAACGGCCTGACCATGCTCAACGCGCCTTACTACGCCCAGGACTTCGTCAAGGGTGCGGTCCTCGTTTCGGCCTTGATGTTCACCTTCGGTCTGGCCCGGCGCGGGCGCTGATCACTTACCTTTTTCGGAGATTCAACGGATGAAGTTCACCCCCGCCAAATCCCTGCGCGCGCTGTTCGCCGGCGGGCTGTTGTTGTCCGGCGCGGCGACCGCTGAAGCGGCTGGCCTGCCCGGCGCGCCGGCACCTTTCGACAAGGGCGGTGTGCAGATCGCGCTGGTCGGTTACCTGTTCTCCGGTGATTTCCCGGAAGCCTACCTGCGCGGCGTGGAGAAGCAGGCCAACGCGCTGGACGTGAAGTTGCGCGTGTTCGATGCCCGCCAGCAGGCGGCCACCCAGCGCGAGATGCTGGAGCAGGCCATCGACCTGGGCGTGGACGGCATCATCGTTCAGCTCGGCCTCGCCGAGACGCTCAAGGATTCCATCGACAAGGCGCTGGCCAAGGGCATCAAGGTGGTCACCTTCGACGTCGACGTGAACGACCCGCGCATCACCCGCGTCGAGCAGGACCACCGCGAGCTGGCACGCCTGGCGCTCAAGCAGGTGCTGCAGGACAACGGCAAGGCCTTCGAGGCCGGCTACGTGTACATCGACGGCTTCACCCCCATGGAGCGCCGCGACGAAATCTGGCGCCAGGTGAAGGCTGAGAACCCCGGCATCGTCGAGAAGGCGCGCTTCGGTACGCTGAATGCGCCGATTGCCAACTCGGTGGCCGACCAGGCCAGCGCAGTGCTGCGCGCCAACCCTGGCATCAGCGTGTTCTTCGCACCCTTCGACGAGTTCGCCAAGGGTGTGAAGATCGCCGTGGACGAAGCCGGCCTGGGCAAGCAGGTGAAGATCTACAGCGCCGATATTTCCACCGCCGACATCCAGATCATGAAGGAAGAGGGGAGTGCCTGGAGCGCCACTGCCGCGGTCAACCCGGAAGTGGCCGGGGCCATCAGTGTGCGCAGCCTGGCCCTGCGCATCGCCGGGGAAAATCCGGGCGAGCAGGTGCTGGTGCCGCCGACCCTGATCACCCGCCAGCAACTGCTCGACCTGGACGTGAAGAACGTCCGCGACCTGGCACGCAAGGTACCGGCCTTCGGCGAGGCGCAGAAGGTCGCGCAGGCGCCGTGGATTCCATTGGCAAACTGAGGGCATCGGGGATGCACGACAAGGCCAGGCGCCTGCAGAAGGCACGCTCGCCGGCGGGCGACCCGCGTTACGGCGAACGCCTGCCGCCGGGGCAGGTGCTGACCGAGCGCTTCCCGATTCTCCATGAAGGCGAGGTGCCGGAGTACGAGCGTGAAACCTGGCGCCTGCGGCTCACCGGTGCGTTGTCAGGGAAAAATCCTGGGCCGCAATCGCTGGAGCTGAGCCTCGACGACCTGCTGGCGCTGCCGCAGCGCGAGCTGGTCTGCGATATCCATTGCGTCACGCGCTGGTCGAAGTTCGACACCTCATGGCGAGGCGTGCATCTCGCCGACCTGCTCGATCATTACGGCGTGCGGCCGGCCGGGCAATTCGTCATGGCCCATGCCGACCACGACTACGAGACCAACCTGCCGCTGGCAGAACTGCTGCGTCCGGACAGCCTGCTCGCCACGCACTACGCCGGCGAACCCTTGACCCCGGTGCATGGCTGGCCGCTGCGGCTGGTGATCGCCGGGCGCTATTTCTGGAAGAGCGCGAAGTGGTTGCGCGAGCTGGAATTCAGCGATACCGACCGGCCCGGATTCTGGGAGCGCAACGGCTTCCACAACGAGGCTGACCCGTTCCGCGAGGAGCGATTCTCCGGCGCGGCGCTGGATATTCCCGAGGACGAATGGACGCGAAAAGCCTTCGACTGAAGGCATGCACTGTTGCCCTCGCAACACCGGCCGATGTTGCTTGGCGAACATGGTAGCTAGTTATAACCAAAGCATTTTTTATTCGTTTAAAAGCATTCTGCCACTAGCTAGGATGACGCCTTCCCCATCGGGTCAGGGATGACCCGCGATACCGAGAGCCGCGCCTTTTCGCTCATCACGAAGAGAGACCGGCCGTGACACCTGGAGCGCTTTCCCGAGCACTGTTTTTCCACCTGAGGGGAACAGTCGCTCGCGGTTTCCGGACTTCCGACACCAACCGCTCGAGCCAATCAGAAAAACACACCAGCGGAGTTCCGGACTCGCCGCCAACGGCGAGTGGCGCTCTTTAAGCGAGACAGGAGTATTTCGCGTGTTATCCCGTTCCCTTATTGCCGTTGCGGTGGCCTCGGTCATCGCCCAGGCCTCCGCGCATGCCGACGAAAGTTCGTCGACCCCCGAGGCCACCACCAAGCTTGCGACCGTGCTGGTCACCGGCGCCCGCGGAAACAACCGCACCCTGCTGGATTCCCCCGTACCGGTGGACGTGCTCACGGCGCAGGACCTGCAATCGACCGGCGCCGTCGGCGGCGAACTGGGCCAGGCCCTGGCGACGCTGCTGCCGTCCTTCAACTTCCCGCGCCAGTCCAACTCCGGTGGCGCCGACCACGTGCGCGCCGCCCAGTTGCGCGGCATGAGCCCGGACCAGGTGCTGGTCCTGATCAACGGCAAGCGCCAGCACACCTCGGCGCTGGTCAACGACTCCTCGAAGATCGGCCGAGGCACCGCGCCGGTAGACTTCAACTCGATCCCCATCAGCGCCATCAAACGCATCGAAGTACTGCGCGACGGCGCCGGGGCGCAGTACGGCTCCGACGCCATCGCCGGGGTGATCAACATCATCCTCGACGATGCCCCCGAAGGCGGCGAGGTAACCACCAGCTACGGCGCCTACCACACCCACCAGGACGCCATCGGCAAGACCACCACCGACGGGCAGAACTCCTATACCGCGGCCAAGGCCGGCACCCGCCTGGGCGAAGACGGCTTCATCCGTGGCGGCGCCGAGTTCATCAACCGCGAGCCGACCAACCGCGCCGGCTACGACGGCTTCGCCGACACCCCCGGCCAGCGCAACTACGTGATGGGTGATGGCCTGGCGCGTGACGTCAACGCCTGGTTCAACGGCGACCTCGCCCTGGGCAGCGGCAAGCTCTATTCCTTCGGCCTGTACAACGAGCGCCACACCACCGGCGCGGAGTTCTACCGCTACCCGGACGAGCACCCGGAGATCTACCCCAACGGCTACCTGCCGCAGTCCCTGGGCGACAACACCGACCTGTCCGCGACAGTCGGCTACAAGGGCCTGCTCGCCGATACCTGGGACTACGACGCCAGCGTTACCCACGGCCGCAACCGCTTCGAATCCTCGACCCGGCGCACGCTCAACGCATCGCTCGGCGAGGATACGCCGACCCGCTTCGACACCGGCGACTACGAACTGCGCCAGAGCGTCGCCAACCTCGACCTCAGCCGCGAGCTAAGCCTTGCCGGGCGGCCGTTCGTGCTCGCGCTCGGTGGCGAGTACCGCTACGAAAACTACATCACCACCGCCGGCGACGCGGCCTCGTACTACGGCGTCGGGGCGGATGGCGCAGCGGGCCTGCGTCCCAGCGAAGAGTCGGACATCGACCGCAACGTCTTCGGCACCTACATCGACCTGTCGGGCGACCTCACCGACCAGTTCTTCGTCGATGCCGCTGCGCGCTGGGAGCGCTACGACGACGCCGGCAGCAAGCTCACCGGCAAGCTCAGCGGGCGCTACCAGTTGACCCCGGTGCTGGCCCTGCGCGGCGCGGCGTCCACCAACTTCCGCGCGCCGTCGCTGGCCCAGGTCGGCTTCCAGAACACCACCAGCAACTTCGGCGACGGCGGCACGCTGACCGACATCCGCGTGCTCTCGGTGAACGACCCGATCGCCCGCGCGCTGGGCGCCGAGAAGCTCGACCCGGAGACCTCGAAGAACTTCAGCCTGGGCCTGACCGCGCAGCTCAACGAGCGCTTCGACCTGTCCTTCGACGTGTTCCGCATCGATGTCGACGACCGCATCACCCTGTCCCAGCGCATCGGCAGCGATGCCATGGAGCAGTTCATCCAGGACAACTTCGGCGTGGCCGGCGTGCATGACGTGAACTTCTTCACCAACGCCGCCGACACCCGTACCGATGGCGCCGAGCTGGTACTCAACTACCACCAGCCCTTCGTCGGCGGCCAGCTGGGCGTGACCACCGCATACACCTACAACCACACCAAGGTGCGCAGCACCAAGGCCACTCCGCAGCAGCTCTCCAACCTGGGTATCGGCGAGGACGCACTGGTGGGCGTGGAGGAACGCAACACCCTGACCGACGCCGCGCCCCGGGATCGCTTCATCCTCACCACCACCTGGAGCGATGCGCAGTGGAACCTGCTCGGCCGCCTGACGCGGCAGGGCGAGACCACTCGCGTGTTCGACTTCGGCGATGGTTACCACCCGGAGCAGACCTACGGCGCGGTGTGGCAGCTGGATGCCGAGGTGGCCTACAAGTTCACCCCGCAGTTCAGCCTGGCGGTGGGCGGCAACAACCTCACCGACAACTACCCGGAGCGCTCCAGCTCGGAGATCAACTATGGCGGCAACCTGCCGTACGACGTGCTCTCGCCGATCGGCTCCAACGGCGCGTACTACTACGCCCGCGCGAGCTATTCGTTCTGATCTGCGCTGTTGAAAATCCAGGGGCCGCATCGCGGCCCTTACTACTTCCGGAGCCGATTCATGGCTGACAACTTCGCCGCTGACAAGCCAGCCGGCCCGCGCCGGCACCTGGGCGCCGCCCACGCGCTGCTGCTGACGCTGGGCATGGTGATCACCAGCGACATCCTCAAGACCGCGCCCACCGTGGCGCTCAACGTCGGCCAGGAGCACTTCTATCTGGTGTGGATTCTCGGCGGCCTGCTGTCGATGGTCGGCGCCCTGTGCTACGTGGAGATGGCCTCGGCCTTCGCCCATCCCGGTGGCGACTACCACTTCCTTGAACGCGCCTACGGCCAGCGGGTGGGCTTCCTGTTCGCCTGGTCGCGCTTCGCCATCCTGCATACCGGCTGGATCGCGCTGATGGCGTTCCTCTTCGCCGATCACTTCAGCGCCTTGCTCGGCCTCGGGCAACTGGGCAACGTGCTGTTGGCCGGTGGATTGGTCGCCGCGCTGGTGGCGTTGAATCTCATCGGCTGGCGGGTGAGCTTCGGCACCCAGGCCGGCCTGGTGGTGCTGGTCGCTGCCGGCTTCCTGGGGATCGTCGGCGCCGGCCTGTGGCTGCAGTGGCGCGGCTTCGTTCCGTCACCCGTGGCGCCTGTGGAGCCGGAGCAGGTTGGTGTCGCCGGGTTCTCCGCCGCGCTGATCTACGTCTTCCTCGCCTTCGGTGGCTGGAGCGATGCGGCCACGCTGTCGGCAGAACTGCGCGACAACCGCCGCGGCATCTTCACTGCCATGCTCGGCGCGCTGGCGGCCCTGCTGCTGATCTATCTGGCGCTGAACTGGGCGTTCATTCGCGGCCTGGGTTTCGATGGCCTCGCCGCCAGCGGTGCGCCGGCGCTGGAGCTGCTCGGGCTGGCCTTCGGCGCGCCGGGTATCGGCCTGATCATGGCAGTGGTGGTGGTGTCCGCCGTCGCCAGCATCAACTCCACGTTGATCGTCGGCAGCCGCACCACCTACGCCGCCGCCAGCGATGTGCCGGCGCTGCGCGTGCTCGGCCGCTGGGACGTGCGCCACGGCGTACCGCGCGCCGCACTGCTGGCCGAGGGGCTGGTGGCGCTGCTGCTGATCGCGGTCGGCGGCTGGAGCGGCCACGGCTTCAACACCATGGTGGAGTACATGACACCGGTGTACTGGCTGTTCCTCAGTCTGAGCAGCGTGGCGCTGATCGTCCTGCGCCGCCGTCACCCGGAAGTGCCCCGGCCGATCCGGGTGCCGCTCTACCCGTGGCTGCCGCTGGGCTTCCTCGCGGTGTGCCTGTACATGCTGTATTCCAGCGTCGCCTTTGTCGGCTGGGGCGCGCTGCTCGGCGTGGGGGTACTGGCGCTGGGCGCGGTGCTGCAACTGCTGCTGCGTTCGCGCACGGCGTCGTCTGCCAACTGGCAGGAGGAGGGCGCCTGATGCGCAGGAAACGTTTGTGGCGCAATGGCGCCATCGTCGTGCTGCTGGCGGCGTTGATCGGTCTGTGGCTGAACGAGCCGGCAGCCAATAGCGCCAGCGGTGGCGAAGCCAGCGGCCGGCGCATGCTGCGCACCGAGCTGTACCTGGAGGCGGTGGAACTGTCGCAGTGGGAGGATTTCCTCGCCCGCGAGGTGACGCCGCGTTTCCCCGATGGCCTCAGCTGGCTCGACCTGCACGGCCAGTGGCGCGGCCCCAGCGGCGGGCCGGAGAAGCTGCCGTCGCGGATGCTGATCCTCATCCACGCCGACAACCCCTACACCCGCCAGGCCCTGGCGCAGATCGGTGCCGACTTCAGGCAGCGCTTCGGCACCGCGGTGCTGCAGGTCAGCAGCCCGGTGCGCGCCCGCGACCCGGACTGGACGCCGCAGCGCCTGGACAACCCTCAGCTGTCGCGCTGAAGCCCGGCCTCGATCAGGTCGAGCATGTAGCGCGGCAGGGCGAATGCCGCCTGGTGTACCTCGGGGGTGTAGTAGCGGGTCACCAGGCCGCTTTTCGCAAAGCGCTGGCGCAGGGTTTCCAGGTCGGTGCGGCGGACCTTCTCGCTGTTCGACGCCCAGCCGAAGGCCATGCTGCCGCCGATGTAGGTCGGCACCGCGGCATGGAAGAAACCCCAGTCGGCGAAGTTGTCCGCCAGCCTCCGCGCCGTGCCGCCCAGCTCTTCGGGCTGGAGGAAGGGCACGCCATTCTGCGTGGCAAGGATGCCGCTGGCGCCGAGGCGTTGCTGGCAGTTGCGGTAGAACGCCGAGGTGAACAGGCTCGCCGCGGGGCCGCCCGGATCAGTCGAATCGCAGAGGATCAGGTCGAAACTCTCCCGGCTCTGCGCGAGGTAGTCCAGGCCGTCGGCGTAGATCAATCGCAGGCGCGGGTCGTCCAGCGCACCGGCCGAATGATTCGGCAGCAGCTCGCGGCACAGTTCGACCACCTGCGGGTCGATCTCCACCGCGACGATTTCCTCGATGCCGGCATGCCGCACGATCTCCCGCAGGATCCCGCCATCGCCCACGCCGATCACCAGCACGCGGCGCACTGCGCCATGGGCGAGGATCGGCACATGGGCGAGCATCTCGTGGTAGACGAACTCGTCGGCCTCTGTGGTCTGCACCACGCCATCCAGCGTCAGCACGCGGCCGAAGAGTCGATTGCGGAATACCTGCACGGCCTGTTGGCCAGTGTTGCCCTGGTAGATCGGCTCATCGACGCTCAGCGCCTGCGCGTAACCCTCGTACAGCGTTTCGCGGAATTCGCTCATCAGAAGGACACCTGAGCCGGTTGCGACAGGCGCAGCACGGAAAGGTCGCCGGTGATGCGCTTCCACGCCAGGCGGATCGCCTCGATGTCCTGGCCGCGCGCCGCGCTGTCTTCATGCAGGATCACGATCACCTTGGTGCTCAAGCGCTCCGGCGCCGGCGCGCCATGGTCACGCCACTGGCCGTAGGCGTCATAGGCGGTGAAGCCGTCCGGGAAGCGCGGCGTCACCTCCTGGTCGAGGAACTGCCGCCAGCGCTGCTCGCTGATCTTCTCCTTGCCGTCCTCCTGGCCCAGCGCGAAATACAACTCGGTGCGCAGCCACTGCGCCTGCGCCGGCCGCGTGGGGTCGCCCTGCAGTGTGGAGGTGGAAGGGTTGGTGGTATGGACGGAAGGAGCGGGTGGGGTGGCGCAGCCGAACAGCGCCAGGGCGAGGCTGGCGGCGAGCAGGTGGCGGAGCATGGGACTTCCTTGCGATGGGATGACAGTTGGATCAAACCGCCACTATAGAAGCTCGTCTGTTATTTCCTTAAATATTAAAAACGCATTCTCATATGCCGGAATTTGAGACTCATGAGTTGCCATGGAAGCGCTCTAGGACGCGGATAGCCGTCCGAAGCGAAGTTTTTGCGAGCTGGTTAGATTCAATATTCACTACGGTTCTTTGCTAAGCACTGGAGGGGATATCCATGTTGCTGAAATGCGCGTCGAGGATTCTTTTAAAGTCGTTAAAACGTCGAAATTGAAACCATGACGAACACCGCCGCCATCATCGAACCAGAACCGCGAGAAAGCACGCCAGAAACCTCCGTTTCCCCGCCATCTTGTCCCGTCGCCGCGCCTTTCTAGAATCGGCCCCATTCGCAGCACTTCATTCCAATCGATTCAGGGAGCTCCACCATGATGAACGCCATGCAGATGCCGATGAACACCAACGCCATGATGCCGATGATGGGCATGCCGATGATGATGGCGACCATGGAGTGCGAGATGCTCGATGACGGCATGATGTGCAAGATGAAGCCTGCCATGGGCATGGAAATGGCCATGTTCCGCAACAGCGCCGAGATGATGGCGATGATGATGAACTGCGGCATGCCGATGATGATGCACTGCGGCAACCTGATGATGATGGGCATGTCCCAGCCCGCCATGGCCATGATGCCGATGATGGGCATGATGAACCCGATGATGTCCATGCCGATGATGGGCATGAACGTGGGCATGCCGACCATGAAGTGCATGATGGAGTGCTCCATGCAGGGCGACATGATGATGTGCAAGATGATGCCGATGCAGGGCATGAGCATGGACATGCTGAAGAACTGCTGCATGCTGATGAACAAGATGATGGAGTGCGGCATGCCGATGATGATGAGCTGCAACGGCATGCCGATGATGTGCTGCACCTGCTGATTGCGGGGCGCTGAATGAGAAAGGCCCGGCGGGTTGTCCGCCGGGCCTTTTGCTTTTGCCTGGCGAATCAGTCCAGCCGTTCGGCGTAGGTGGTGACGAGGTAGGCGACGGCCTCGCTATCCGCCGGATTCCGGTAGCTGTGCGGCTGGTCGGCGTAGAACAGGATGGAGTCGCCGGTGCCGAGGAGGAAGCGTTCTTCGTTGACGCTGATTTCCAGCACGCCCTGGGCGACTACCAGGTTTTCCTGGGTGCCCGGCGCATGGCCGGTGGAGTGTTCGATGGCCAGGCCCTTGAGGCGCAGTTCGTAGAATTCCACCTGGCGCGAGACGTCGAAGGGGAACAGCGCGCGGCTGACGAAGGCGCCGTCGCCGCTGACCAGGCGTTTGCTGTCGCGCGCGGGCAGCACGGCCACGCCGTCGAAGGCGCGGTCGTCGAGGAAGGCGGCAACCGAGACTTTCAGGCCCTGGGCGATCTTGCACAGTACCTTGATCGACGGGACGCTGCGGCCGGACTCGATCTGCGCGAGCATGGTGCGGCTCACGCCGCAAAGGCGGGCCAGACCATCGAGGGAGAGGTTGCGCTTGGCGCGCAGGCGCAGCAGGTTGCTGGCGACCCGCTCGCCGATGGGGTCTTCGGTGGTGCCGGGCGTGGCGTCGAACTCCACGGCCGGCAGCTCCGTGGAAAGCGACAGGCCCACGATCAGGCCTCGCGGCGGCCGCTGTCGCGGCTCTGCTGGACGATCTGCAAGGCGTCGTAGCCGGCCCGTTGGGCATACAGCATCCACATCAGCTCGGCCTGGCGGCGTGCCTGACGGCGCGTGCGGTGGCGGGCGAGGTCGATGATGTTGTCGGTGCGGTCCATGGCGGCTCCAGAAGGCTTTGGGACAAGCCGTTAGTGGTGAGTTGGAGCTAGCCTAGCGTTGATTCTGTTAGAACCAGAAATACTGAATTAGCATTTGTTAATTACTTATTCGGCTATAAGCGGTCGTGACGGAAAATCCGCCTGGACCGCGACGGACACCGCATCCGGCCGCCAGAATTCCTGGTCGAATTCCACCAGCAGGCCGTCCTCGGCGTAGTTCAGGCGTTCCAGCACCAGGTTGCTGGCGCCGGAGGCCAGTTGCAGCAGTTCGGCGTGATCGTCGTTGACCGTGCCCAGGCGCAGGTTCAGCGTGCAGCGCGTCTGCACCTTGCCGAAGCGCTCGCGCAGCAAGGTGGTCAGCGAGCGGTCCAGGCGCGCGTCGAGCAGGTCGGGACACCAGCTGGCAAGCAGGGTGTTGATCTCCACCAGCACCGGGCGGCCGTCGATCAGCCGGCGGCGGTGCAGGCGGAAGACGGGCTCGTCCGGCGAGGGGAGGTTCATCCGCGCGGCCAGCCAGGCGCCGGCGCGGCGGCGTTCGGCGCTCAGGCATTCGGTCATCGGCTCACGGCCTTGCAGGCGCACGTAGTCCATGAAGCTGACCAGCCGCGTCGGGTCGTAGTCGATGCGTGGCGGGCTGAGGTACCAGCCACGGCGGTTCTCGCGGTAGATCAGACCCTCGGTTTCCAGCTGTTGCAAGGCCTGGCGCAGGGTCACGCGGGTGCATTCGAAGCGCTCGGCGAGGTCGCGCTCGGGCGGCAGCTTCTGCCCGGCGAGGAAGCGCCCCTGGGCGATGTCCGCGGCCAACTGGTCGCGGATACGCGCGTAGTGCGGCGGGATGGCCTGGTAGAGCATGGCGGTCCTCAGGAGTTGCCGGCCAGTGCCGGAGCGCTGGGCGGTTCGTCATGCAGCTCGCGTTGCCAGGCCAGCAGGCCGTAGATCGCCAGCACCACGAAGCCGGCGTAGAGCCCGGCGGTGAGGTAGAGCGCCTTGTAGAGGAATACCCCGGTGTAGAGAACGTCGAGGATGATCCACAGCCACCAGCTGGCGACGTATTTGCGCGCCGTCCAGAAGCTCGCCACCAGGCTGAAGGCGGTCAGCGCGGCGTCCATCCAGGGCAGGGCGGCGTCGGTGTGGGTGTGCATCGCCCAGCCCAGGGCGAAGGCGCCCACCGCACCGGCCAGGCAACTGGTGATAGCGGTGGAGAGGGGCAGGCGTTCGACACGCACCTTGCCGTGGTCGCTGCCGCCCTTGCTCCATTGCCACCAGCCGTAGAACTGCAGCACCACGAAGACCAGCTGCAGGAGCATGTCGGAGTAGAGCTTCACGCTGAAGAAGATCCAGGCGTAGAGCAGCACCGCCACCACGTTCACCGGCCAGCACCAGCGGATGCGCCTTGCGGTGAGCCAGACCCCGAGCACGTTGACGATCACCGCGATGATTTCCAGAGCAGACATTCGCGCTTACCTCAGAAGTTGACGCTCGCCGTCAGGCGAGCCGTGCGCGGCGCACCCTGGAACAGGTAGCCGTCGCCGAAATATTCACCGACATCGCGCCAGTAGCGCCTGTCGAACAGGTTGTCGACGCTCAGCCGCAGCACGGTCGGGTAGTCGCCGATGCGGGTGCTGAAGCGTGCGCCGGCGTCATACACGGTGTAGCCGCCGACTTCTACTGCGCCATCGCGGTCAGCATATTTGGCGCCGCTGTAGCGCGCCGCGCCCAGCAGCGAAAGCCCCGGCACTTCGGCCAGCGCGTAGTCCGCCTGCAGGCTCGCGCGCAGGCGCGGGACATTGATCGCCTGGTGGCCTTCGTAATCGTCCGTGCCGCTGTTCACCACCCGCGAACGGATCGCCGCGAGGCTGCCGCTCAATTGCAGCGCGGAGGTTACCCGGCCACTGGCGGACAACTCCAGCCCGCTGTTCTTCTGCTGGCCCTGCTGCACGTAGGTGAAGCTGCCGTCGCCGTTGGGCCGGGCGAACTGGTAGGCCTGGTGGATCTGGAACAGCGCGGCGCTCCAGTCGAAGCCGGCCAGCTCCTGCTTGATGCCCAATTCCACCTGGCGCGAGGAGGTGGGCGCCAGGGTGTCGCCGGCGTTGCTGGCAAACCAGGGTGCCTCGCCGCCCAGGGACAGGCCCTTGCTGTAGCTGCCGTAGATGGAGATGTCCGCACGCGGCTTGAAGATCACCGCGCCGTTGGGCAGGAACTCCGCGCGGCGGGTATGCCGGGTGGTGTCGCCCTCGCTGTCGAAGGTGCGCTCGTCCAGGCGCACCTGGCGCCCGCCCAGCACGACCTGCCATTGGTCATTGAAGGAGAGGCGGTCGCTGGCGAACAGGCCGTACTGGCGGCTGTCGAGGTGGCGGTAGCTGTGGCCGGGCTCGCCGTCGAAAGGCTCCACGGCGCCGATGCCGGTATAGATGTTGCCGGTGCCGACCCACTCGTTGAGCTCCGGGCGGCTGTCCAGCACACGGCGGAAGGCCGAGGTGCCGACGGTCAGCTCGTGGCGCAGCCAGCCGGTGGCGAACTGGCCGTGCAGGGCGGCTTCCAGTTCGTCGTTGCGGCGGGTGTCGTCGGGGCTGCGGAAGTCGTAGAGGTCGTAGTCGCCTTCTGGGCTGAAGTAGTTCGGCACGGCGGAATCGGCGCAGCTGGCCGCGCCGTAGCAGCCCCAGGGGAAGGCGCTGTAGTCGTCGATCACCACGCGGCTGCGCGAGGCGCTTAAGGTGCCGGTCCAGGCGTCGTCGAAGCGGTACTCGAAGCGCGTATTGAGGTTCAGCGATTCGATGCGCACCGGGTCGGCCCAGCTCTGGTAGCCGATGCGGTCGTGCGGGTCGATGTCGTGGGGCAGCTGCGTACCGCCGAGCAACTGGTAGCCGGGTGCCGAGGGCTGGCGACGGTTCTGGTATTCGGCGTCGAATTGCCAGAGGGCGTTGGGCGAGAGGTTCCAGTCCAGTGCCAGGGAGGCGAAGTCGCGCTGGCCGTCGGTGTGGTCGATGTAGGAGCGCAGGTCGTCGTGGGCGAGGTTGACCCGCACGCCGACGGTCTGTTCGTCATCCAGCCAGGCGCCGACGTCGGTGGCGATGTAGCGGCCACCCTCATCGTCGGTGCCCAGCGTCACCGAGCCCACGTCCTGCGGGCGCTTGGTGACGTAGTTGATCACTCCGCCGGGCTCGGACACGCCGCTCTGCAGGCCGGACAAGCCCTTGAGCACTTCGACCTGCTCCTTGTTCTCCAGCGCCACGTTCTGCTCGCCGGTGATGGTGCGGCCGTTGATCTTGTAGCTGCTGGCGGCGTTGAGCGAGTAGCCGCGGATCTCGAAGTTCTCGTAGTAGCCCACCGGTGCGTAGGCCTCGCCGGTGGAGGCGTCGTTCTTCAGCACATCGCTGAGCAGGCGTGCCTGCTGGTCCTTGAGCAGCGCCTGGTTGAACACCGAGATGGCGGCGGGCGTATCGAGCAACGGTGCCTCGCCGAAGCCGCCGACCGACGCGCGGCTGCTGGCGTAGCTCTCGGTGTCGTGGCCGATCACCGTCACGGTGTCCAGGGTCGTGGCGTCTTCGGCGTGGCCGGGGCCGCTGGCCAGCAGCACGGCCAGGGTCAGCAGGCTGAGGGGAAATCGCGTGCGCGCTGGGCGCGGCAGGTACTGCATGGAACGCTCCTGAAAATCGCCGGGGCGTGCGCCGGGAATGCACGGGGCCGAGCCCCTCCCGTGCGAAACGGATGGCCTTGGATATGAAACGTGAGTGCCCGCGAACGGGCGGTCAGGCCGGAGCTGCTCCGGTGGTCAATGGCAGCGAGGGCTCTGCGGCCCACTCCTGCAGCGAGCCGTCGTAGATCGCGACCCGTGTTTCCCCGGCGAGCGTCAGCGCCAGGGCGAGGGCGGCGGCGGAGATGCCCCCGCCGCAGTACAGCAGCAAGGGTGGTTCGGCCTGGCGCAGCCCGGCGAGCGCTTCCCTCAGCGCCGCGCCGCGCCGGTAGCGGCCGTCGTCGTCGAACAGGCTGCGCGCGGGCAGGTTGCTGCTGCCGGGGATGTGCCCACGGCGCGCGTAACGGGTGACGGCGCTGCCGTCGAAGAGGGCGGCGGACAGGGCGCAGACCAGTGTGCCAGGAGACTCTCCCGCGACGACTTTCTCGACGTCGTGGCGGTCGATCCAGAAGCCGTCCCGGTACTGCGCCGGGGCCGACAGCATCGCGTTTCCCGTCTGGGAAGATTCGCCTTGCTCCAGCGAATATCCGGCGGCGATCCAGGCGCGTAGGCCCCCATCCAGCACGGCTGCATCAATGCCCAGGCTGCGCAACATCCACCACAGGCGCGCAGCCCAGAAACCGTCGCTGCGGTCATAGATCACCACCAGCGAGTCGTCGCCGACCCCGAGTGCCTGCAGGGCGTCCTGCGCCACTTGTGGATCGGGCAGGGCGAAGCTGCAGGAGGCTTGCGGATCGGCCAGCTCGTCCAGCAGGTCGGCATGGCGTGCGCCGCGGATGTGCCCGGCGAGCCAGCCGTCGTGGCCGCTCTTTACGCGGTAGTCGCCATCGAATTCGGGGGCCGCCAGTTCCACGCTGGCGTCCAGCAGGCACAGGCGAGGGTTGTCCAGCGCGGCGGCCAGCCAGTGCGCGGTGACCAGAGGTTCGCTCATCTCATTTCACCTTCGCGGCCAGTTGGCGGATATGGTTCTGCAAGCGCTGGCCTTCGGCGTCGAGGAACCAGCGGGTATGGCCGATCAGGTAGTTGTCGTAGGCCAGCGAAGCGCTCTCGGCCGAGCCGAGGATGCCGTGGAAGTAGATGACCTCGGACAGCGCGAAATCCGCGTGCACCAGCGGCAGCAGCGCGGCAAGGGCGAGCAGGTCATCGCGGCCGAGCGGGCGCACGCTGGCGTAGCCCTGCAGCAGGGCGTCCAGTGCATCGAGGTCGGCGACGGCGGCGCGGCCCTGGTCCAGCTCCAGCCAGGGCACCAGATTGCGCTCGATGGCGGTGGCCAGGTCGAACAGCGCGAAGCTGCGGTCGCTCAGGCCGAAATCCAGCACCGAGACCACCTGCGCCTGCGGGCTATCCTCGCTCCACAACAGGTTGGAGGCATGCCAGTCGTTATGCGTCCAGAGTGCCGGCTGGCGTTGCAGGTAGGGTAGTAGTTCCCGTTGCCGCGGAAGGTGCAGTTCGCTGAGCGTTTCCCTCCAGGGGCGTGCTTGCAGGTACTCGGCGAGGGCGGGTGCCTGGGCGAAGGTCGCTTCGATGGCGGCCAACGGGTCCGGCGCGCCGAACAGGTTGAGGTTGCTGACCAGTACGCTGGCGCTGCGCGAAGGCGCATTGAAACCTTCCGCAGCGCGGTGCAGTTTCGCCAGTGCGGCGCCGGCCGCAAAGGCGTGGGCATTGTGCTGGAACGGCGTCCAGGACAATGCGTCGCGGTACAGGTCGAGGCCTTCCGCCTTCTGGTGGACTTCATAGGTCCAGCCGTCCCGTTCGATGGCGCTGCGGCCGTGGCTATCCCGCAATACCTGCGCGACCGGCGCGCCGTGGCGGGCCAGGTGATCGAGGAGCGCGTGCTCCTCCTCAAGCCAGTCAGCCGTGCGCACGCTCGGGTGATGGCGCTTGACGAACAGCGGGCCGTTGGCGGTTTCCACCAATGCGGCGGCGGAGAATGGCCGCGGGCTGTGCCAGGTCAGGCGGACTTCGCCACCGGCCTGCGGGAAGTCTTGCAGCAGTGCGGCGACCTCCGCTTCGGTCAGCGCCGGCCAGTCGGCTTCCACCGGTTCCAGGCCCATGCCGTGGCTCAGGCGTTTCGTCATGCTGGGGTCTCCACTTGCCAGGCATTGCTGGTGGCGCCGCGCCAGACTTCCGGGTCGCGCAGCACGCCGTATTCATGCAGCCACTGGGCGTAGGGCTGCAGCAGTTCTTCGCGCTGTTCGCCCCAGTGGCCCTGATGCAGCCAGCTGGGCGCGATGCGCCGCAGGGATTCTGCCAGCATTGCGTGGGGAAAGTAGGGAATGGTGCGTTCGTAGACTGGTAATGCGGCCTCTGGCTCCGCTGCTGCGGCGAGAAAACCTCGTGCGGTGACAGCGAGGAAACGCCGCGCGATGTCGGGGTTGGCATCGAGCCAGTCCTCGCGCGCGCCCAGCAGATAGCTGTGGTAGGGCGGGGCGCCGATCTCGTCCACCGGCAGCACCACGCGGCGCTCATCGGCGATGGGGCTTGGCAGCAGCGCTTCCCAGGCCCAGTAGCCGCCGAAGCTGGCATCGGCCCGGCCGGCGGCCAGGTCTTCGGGGCGCAGCTCGCGAAAGCCGGCGTCCACCAGTTCCACCGCATCGGGGTCGCCGCCGTCCTGGCTCACCAGGTGGCGCACCATGGCCAGGCCGCGCGGCGTCGGGTTGAGCGCCAGGCGCTTGCCCTGCAGGTCACGGGGGCGACGGATGCCGCTGTCGGTGAGGGTCTGTATCGATTCCAGGCCGCGATGGTTGATCGCCGCCACGCCGATCAGTGGCTGGCCGAGTTCACGGCGCACCAGCAGGCGATTGCTGGGGAACACGCCGAACGCGGCGGCGCCGCGCATCAGGTGGTCGAGGGTGTCGCCGTGGTAGGGGTCGTGCACCACCAGTTCCACGTCCAGCCCCGCCTCGCGGTACCAGCCGCGTTCGCGGGCGAGGTAGAAGCCGGCCGAATTGGGCCAGGGGTGGAAGTATTCGAGCATGACCCTCAGGGCGAGCATGAAGCCTTTCTCCAAAACGGCCAGCGGCCGATGACTGCGATGGGGCGTATTGCAAGGTAGAACAATTGGTATATACCAATATGAATTTCACAGGTTTTTATAACCTTAGAGAATAATAACTCCCTGGCAGCGGGCGGCGAGCAGATAGCTGTGCGCCAAGTGCCGTCGCGGCGATGGATCGCTCTGGCGCGGGCGTGCGCGAGTTATGACCTCATGCGATTAAGGTATTTTCTAGCTGCAGGTGAGCATGGCTAGAGTGGCGGACTCTTCCAACAGCACCGGCGTTCGCATGACCCACACCCGCCAGCAACTCACCCGGCAGATCATCGACGCCGGCCGCTTCCTCTACGGTCGTGGCTGGTCGCCGGCCACCAGCAGCAATTACTCGGCGCGCCTGGCCGCCGACCGTGCGCTGCTGACCGTTTCGGGCAAGCACAAGGGCCAGCTCGGCGAGGACGATGTGCTGGAGACCGATCTGGCCGGCAACAGTCTCGAACCGGGCAAGAAGCCCTCGGCGGAAACCCTGCTGCACACGCAGCTCTACGCCTGGCGCCCGGAGATCGGCGCGGTGCTGCACACCCACTCGGTGAACGCTACCGTGCTGTCGCGCCTGACCGCAGGCGACCGCCTGGAGCTGGAAGACTACGAATTGCAGAAGGCCTTTTCCGGGGTTACCACCCACGAAGGCCGAGTCATCGTGCCCATCTTCGACAACGACCAGGACATCGCCCGCCTGGCGGCCAAAGTGCAACCCTGGCTGGATGCGCACCCGGATTGCCCCGGCTACCTGATTCGCGGGCATGGCCTGTACACCTGGGGCGCACGCATGAGCGATGCGCTGCGCCAGGTGGAGGCGTTCGAGTTCCTGTTCGAGTGCGAGCTGAAGGTGCTGAGCCTGCGTGGCGCCCACAGCTAGGAGGATTCGACCTCGACGGGGCGGAAGCCCACCACACGGTTGCGCCCGCCATTCTTTGCCTGGTACAGCGCGCTGTCGGCAGATTGCAGCAGTTCGGCCCAGTTGACCGGGCTGAAGCGCGAGGTGCTGGCGACGCCGATGCTCAGGGTGAGTACTCCCCGCGGGCCGTGCTCGTGCAAAACGGCGAGCTCCTGCAGGCTGGCGCGGATGTGTTCGGCCAGCGCCAACGCGTCGGCTTCGTCGCTGTCGCCCAGCAATATGACGAACTCCTCACCACCGAAGCGCGCCGCGCAATCGCTCGGGCGCCGGGTCCACTCGGCGATCACCTGGGCCACGGTCCTGAGCGCCGCATCGCCGGCGGGGTGGCCGTAGTGGTCGTTGTAGGCCTTGAACTTGTCGATATCCATGAGCATTACCGACAGTGCCGCACCGCTGCGCTGGTAACGCGACCACTCGTGGCCGGCGCGCAGGTCGAAGGCGCGGCGGTTGTTCAGACCGGTCAGCGGATCGGTGCTGGCCGCCATCTGCAACTCGGCTTCCTTGCGGTCGCGCTGGCGCATCTGGCGCAGGGCGATCAGTGCCAGGCCGATCACCGTGCCATCCAGGGCAAGACCCAGCAGGGCGATCAATCCGCCGCGCCAGTACCAGTCCTCGTAGATTTCCGCCGACGGCAGGGCGACGCTGAACACCAGTGGGTAGCCTTCCACCGGGCGGAAGTCATGCCAGCGTGTTTCGCCGTCGCTACCGACATCGAAGAAGGTTTCCTCGCCGCTGGCCAGGTAGCGTTCGAAGGCTCCGGCCAGTGTTCCGGCAGGCGGCGAATCGGGCCAGCGCGCCAGCAGGGTGCCGTCGCGCATGTGCAGGCTGACGGTGCCGCCTTCGCCCAGGTTCAGCCCGCTGAACAGTTCGCGGAAGTAGTTCAGCTCCAGGTTGGCGCCGACCACTCCGGCGAAGCTGCCGTCCTCGCGCTCCAGTCGGCGGCTCAGTGCGATGCTGCTGCGGGCGTTGCTGGAGTAGGGAATGTAAGGGTGGCCGATGTACAGCTGGTTGCCTTTGGCCTCGCGCTGCGCCTGGAAGTATTCGCGCCCGGAGAGATCGATGCGCCCCGGAATCTCCTTGCCGAAATTGAAGGTGGCCACGCCCTGGGCGTTGGTGATGAATACCGAGCCCATGCCATGGGTCGGTGCGGTGTAGTCCTTGAGCAGCGACTCGCGCACTTCGCCGGAGAGCGCACGCACTTCGGGCTGGGCATGGGCGTGGACCACTGCCATCAAAGTCATGTCGTAGAGGTCGAGGTTGCGCTGGATGTCGCGCTGCACCAGCAGGGCGATGTTATGGCCATTGGCACTGGCGACTTCCAGCGCATCGTGGCGCATCTCCAGGATGGCCCAGAGCGACAGGGCGCTGATGGCGGCCGTCAGGCCCAGGCTACTGGCCAGGAGGGTGCTGGAGCGGTGGATCGGCATGCCGGTATCCATACGAAGGCGCAAGAAGAGTGGCCGCGCCGCAGCGCGTGCCTCAAGGCATATAGCAGCTAACGGGCGGATTGTCCGGCGGTAGCGGATCGGTTTGTGTCGCCGGATCAGCGCGATGGCCCAGTCCTGCAGGTTTGGCCATGGAAGAAAGGCCAGCGGGGTTGCCGCTGGCCTGTGGGTTACCGCCAGGTCACGGCGTGACGATGTTGAACCAGAAGTCGAAGCTGTCCATGTAGCCCATCAGCTCGTCCAGCTTGCCCTGGTCGCCCTGCACCTTGAGCTCGCCCGAGCCTTCCGCGTCCTTCAGCGTGGTCTGCTTGAGCATCAGCTTGTTCAAGGTGTCGCGGGTCAGGGTGATGGTGGCGTCGGCATCTTTCGCCTGCGCGCCTTCGGTGTGATTGAGCACGCCGTTGACCATTTCCAGGATGTACTTCTGCTTCAGGTCGGTGAAGTCGAAGTTGAGGGTGATGTGCTTGTCCGCGACTTCAGGCCCCTTCAGGCGCATGGCCAGGTAGTCGAAGAACAGGTCCAGGTCCATCGCCTTGACGGTATCGGGGCTGGCGGTGTCCGGGGTCGGCAGCTTCTGTACGCCGTTGCGCAACTCCTGCGCGCCGGTCAGGTAGAAGTTGCGCCATGGGCCGCTCTCGGCCTGGTAGCCGAGCTGTTCCAGTGCATCGGCCTGCAGGTTCTTCGCCGCCTGGTTGTTCGGGTCGGCGAAGACCACGTGGTTGACCACCTCGGCCACCCAGCGGAAGTCACCCTTGTCGTAGTACTCCTTGGCCTTCTTCAGCACGGCGTCGGCGCCGCCCATCATGTCGACGTAGCGCTTGGCTTCCTCTTCGGGCGGCAGTTCCCAAAGGGTGGCGGGGTTGCCGATGAACCAGCCCAGGTAGAGCACGTAGGTGGCCTTGACGTTGTGGTTCAGCGAGCCGTAGTAGCCGCGGTTGGAGAAGCGATCGGCGATGCCCTTGGGCAGTTTCACCTGCTCGGCGATCTCGGTCATGGTCAGGCCCTTGTTGGCCAGGCGCAGGGTCTCGTCGTTGATGTAGCGGTACATGTCGCGCTGCGAGGAAAGCTGGTCGCGCACTTCCTTGTTGCCCCAGATCGGCCAGTGGTGCATGGCGTACATCACCTGGACGTCGTCGCCCCACATCTTCAGTGCCTCGTTGAGGTACTTCGACCAGGGCAGCGGCTCACGGATCTTCGCGCCGCGCAGTGAGTAGGTGTTGTGCAGGGTGTGGGTGGAGTCCTCGGCGGTGTTGAGGGCCTTCTTCTCCTTGATGTAGTACATCATCTCGGCCGGCGCCTCGCTGCCCGGCGCGTAGAGGAACTCGTAGGTGAGGCCGTCGATGACGCGCTTCTCGCCGGTCTTGGAGATGATGTCGGTCGGCGGGATCAGGGTCACGGTGCCGGCCGAGGTGGTGGTGCCCAGGCCGGCGCCGAGCTGGCCGGTTTCGCTGGGCGGCAGCAGGTTGCCGTACATGTAGCTGGCGCGGCGGCTCATCGCGGTGCCGGCCATGACGTTCTCCGCCACGGCGTGTTCGAGGAAGCCCAGCGGCGCGTAGATCTTCACCTTGCCGGCCTTCACATCCTTCTCGTCGACCACGCCGCGCACGCCGCCGTAGTGGTCGACGTGGCTGTGGGTGTAGATCACCGCGACCACTGGTTTTTTCGGCCGGTGCGCGTAGTAGAGGTCGAGCGCTGCCTTGGCGGTCTCGCTGGAGATCAGCGGGTCGAAGATGGTGATGCCGCTCTTGCCTTCGACGATGGTCATGTTCGACAGGTCGTAGTTGCGCACCTGGTAGATGCCGTCGGTGACTTCGAACAGGCCGGAGATGTTGATCAGCTGCGATTGCCGCCACAGGCTGGGGTTGGTGGTGGCCGGCGCGGCTTCGCCTTCCTTGATGAAGTTGTACTTGGCCGGGTCCCAGATCATGTTGCCCTTTTCGCCTTTGATCGGCTCGGTGGGCAGGGGCGCGATGAATCCCTTGTGAGCCAGTTCGAACGAGGTCTTGTCGTTGAACGGCAGCTCCTGGAGCAACGCGTCATTGGCGGCTTTGGTGGCATCGGTAGCCGGTTTCGGCTGTTCGGCGGCCCAGGCCTGGGTGGTCATGGAAATGGCCGCCGCCAACAAGAACGATGAGCTGAATTTCCACAGCCTGGCAGCTCCCTGGCCATCCATTGCATTCGAAGATTGCGCGATCAGTTTCATTTCAAGCTCCTTCTTGCTTGATGCGCTGTACCCTTCGAGGTAACTGCCAGCGAGTTTTGGGTGTTCACTGCATCGGGTTTCGGGGCCTCATGTGCGCTGCATAGGGGGGCCAGGTCGCTCATCAGCATGCCGGGGCGTTGGCAAGGCACGCGCCTTCACGCCTGGCCTGGTCCATCCAGATGCCGGTCGCGGCGACCGTGCCGGAAATAGGATACAAAGTGATGTCGCAATACTGGCGCGGTCGATCCTCTTTGCGCCTGGTACGCATGCTGTCATCGAGCATCCCCTGCCGGTCCCTGACGGGCATTCACCGCCTGCGGGCAGTTGAATGGCATTCGTTGCGAATCCGGCCTGGAGAGAGCTGGGCCTAGTTCCGGGCAGGATCCGTGCGTGCAGATGAGCCTAGATAGCGATACGGGATATGCAACCGGGTTTTTGCTGCGAGACGCGATCAATGTGCCCTGCACGACACAACAGCGGGCACGAAGCGTATCCAATCTGCATGTTGCAACGGGCTGCGGTCGCGGCGTTGACGACGTTTCGCGGAATGCAGTGAGCTTTCGCGGAGTGGCGGCCGTCATGAATTGAATCACTCCCGCCGCGGGTGGCGTTTCGCGAGGTGTCGGCAGGATCTGCCTTGCATCTGGCCCGGCGTGTCGGTCAGCATGCCGGCCGCCTTTTCGAAAAGATGCTCCGCCCATGCGCCGCCTGCCTTCGCTTACCGCCCTGCGTACCTTTGAGTCCGCTGCCCGCCACGCTCACTTCGGCCGCGCCGCCGCCGAGCTGTGCGTCACCGACAGTGCGGTCAGCCACCAGATTCGCCAGCTGGAAGAGCAGCTGGGGGCGACGCTGTTCGAGCGCCAGGGTCGCCAGGTGCAGCCCACTCCCCAGGCGCGACGCCTGCTGCACAGCCTGCAACAGGCCTTCGAGCTGATCGGCACGGCGTGCGATGAGCTGCGCGATCCCGGGTCCCAGGCCCAGCTGCATGTGGCGGTGACGGTCGAGCTGGCGCAGAAGTGGCTGGTGGGCAGGCTGGCGGATTTCGCCGAACGCTACCCGGAGATCGTCCTGCACCTGCACGAACAGCCGCTGGAGGCAGCGGGGCCAGCCGCGGAGATCGACCTGGCGATCACCTACGGTACCGGCCCGGCAGACGCGAGCAGCTATTTCGTGCGGCCGTTGCCTACCCTGCAGTTCTTCCCGGTGTGCAGCCCCAGCCTGTTCAACCAGTCGCCGCTCAAGCATCCGCGTGACCTGGCGCGGCATTGCCTGCTGCACGACGACCAGGACGGCAAATCCTGGACTGCCTGGCTGACCACCCATGCCAGCGACATCCGCCCCAGCCGGCACGTCTACCTCGGCCACGCCGGGCTGACCATGGAGGCGGCGGTGCGCGGGCAGGGCGTGGCCATCGGCGACAACCTCACCAGCGCCGAGGACCTGGCCAGCGGCCGGCTGGTCCGGCCCTTCGCCGCGCAGATCACCTCCCTGGGGCAGTACGCCCTGGTCTGCGAGCGTTTGCGTCTGGAAAAGCCGGCGGTGGCGGACTTCATCGAGTGGTTTACCGATCAACTGGTTGATAGCTGATGCGGGTGGGGATCGCGTAGGGGCGGACGCTGTCTGCGATTCGGCGTGAAGCGTGGCCGGTCGCGGACGAAGTCCACTCCCACGTCGCATGGAAATTCATCGTTTGTGGAGATGAATGATGAATCCAGTTCAGGTATTCCGCGAAATTCATCAATGGTGTCCGCCGTTCCGGGCCGGCAACCTTGGGCCATTCCCCTCCCTGACTCCGGAGCGTCACGATGTCCCGTACCCACTCGACAATGCCCAAGGCAGACGGCTTCCGCCTGCCCGGTGAATTCGAACCCAAGGCCCGCTGCTGGCTGGGCTGGCCGGAGCGGCCGGACGTCTGGCGCAACGGCGGCAAGCCGGCGCAGAAGATCTGGGTCGAGGTGGTGACGGCCATCGCCAGCAGCGAGCCGGTCACCGTCTGCGCTTCCGCCGCGCAATACGCCAACGCCCGGCGCATGCTGCCCGAGCAGGTGCGGGTGGTGGAAATGACCTGCAACGACACCTGGTTCCGCGACAGCGGTCCGGCCTTCCTGGTGAATGACGAAACCGGCGAGATGCGTGGCGTGGACTTCCAGTTCAACGCCTACGGTGGTCTCGACGGCGGCCTCTACTACCCCTGGGACAAGGACGACCAGATCGCGCAGAAGATCCTCGAGATCGAAGGCTTCGACCGTTATCGCGCGTCGATCATCGCCGAGATGGGCAGCATCCGCAGTGACGGTCAGGGCACCCTGCTGACCACCGAGCAGTGCTTGCTCAACCGCAACCGCAATGCCCACCTGGGCAAGGAGGAAGTCACCCGCCGTCTCTGCGACTACCTGGGCGCCGAGCAGGTGATCTGGCTGCCCCGTGGCTGCAAGTTCGACGAAACCGACGGCCACGTCGACGATCTTGCCTGCTTCGTGCGGCCCGGCGTGGTGGTGATGCAGTGGACCGACGACCGCGACGACCCGCAATGGGAGATTTATCAGGAGGCCTACGACGTGCTGCGCAGTGCGCGCGATGCCCGCGGCAATGCGCTGGAGGTGCACAAGCTGCCGCAGCCGCGGGTGCTGGAGTGGACCGCTGCCGAAGCCGAGGGGCTGGACCAGGTCGATGGCAGTTTTGATCGCCAGGAAGGCACGAAGATCTGCGCCTCCTACATCAACTTCTATACCGGCAATTCCGCCATCGTCATGCCGTTCTTCAATGACCCCAACGACCGCATTGCCCAGGGCGTGCTGGCCGAGCTGTTCCCGGAGAAGCGTGTGATCGGCATCGACAACTCGCGGGAAATCCTCCTGGGCGGCGGCAACATCGGCTGCATCACTATGCCCCAGTACGCGGCGCCGGCGCGTCGCAGCTGAGTCGTTTCAGGGGAACGCCACAGTGCTTGCGCAGCTGTGGCGCTAGGGGCTCATCCTGCTCCGAACATCAGCCCAGCCGCAGCGGATCGCCGCCAGCCAGGGTGCGGTCCATCAGGCGGATGCTGTCGCGGCCGCCGCGCTTGGATTCATAGAGCGCGGCGTCGCCTTGCTCGATCAGCGCGGCGAGGCTGGCCGGCGGCTGGTCGAACAGGTTGGCGCCGATGCTCAGGGTGACCGCCTGGGGCGTGGCAAAATTCTGCGTGGCAGTGGCCTGGAACTGCTCGCGCAACTTGTTGGCCAGCGCCATCACCTGCTCGCCGCCGACATTGCTCAGCAGAATGACGAACTCGTCGCCACCCAGGCGCGCCGCCACGGCCCGCTCGGGCAGTGCCGCGCGGATCATCTCGCTGAGCGCCACCAGCAGGCGATCGCCGGCGGTGTGCCCGTGCAGGTCGTTGACCTGCTTGAAGTTGTCGATGTCGATCAGCAGCAGCGCGCCGGGGCTTCGGGGGAGATCTCCTCGAACACGCGGGGCGCGCGCATTTCCAGGGCACGGCGGTTGTACAGGGCGGTCAGCGGGTCACGCGCGGCGAGGCGGGCGATGCGCTTTTCGCGGCGGTAGCGTTCGGTGCCGGTCATCGACAGGGCAATCAGCATGATCGCCATGGCGCCCTCGACCAGGGAGATCTGGATGATCTCGCCACGGAAGGCGGCGAGGTCGATCAGCGTGCCGGGGATGATCACGGTCGCGCCCTTGGCCAGGTAGAAGGCGCCATGCACCAGCATCACGTAGCGCAGCTGCACCGCGCCCACGCTCAGGGACTTGCCGTGGGGCCGCAACAGGTAGCTGGCGCGCAGGGAGAGCAGGGCGACCAGCCAGGAGTTGGCCAGCAGCATGAGCTTGGACCACAGCGGGCCGCCATCGGGCAGCGCCAGCAGCGCTATCCAGGTCAGTGGGACAAGCAGCCAGCCCCGTGACAGCCGTGCCTCGGTGAACTTCGCCACCCCGCTGAGGAAGAACCAGTGCGCCAGCACCAGCAGACCGTTGGCGAACCAGATGCCGACCAGCAGATAGCCACTCATGCGCAGCAGCGCGAGGGTGGAACCGAGGGTGATGGTGGCGAAACCTGCGCTCCAGTAGAGCAGCGAGCGTTCGCGCACGCTGCGCCATTCGATGGCCAGATACAGCGCTGCGGCCGCCGCTAGGGCGACCGAAATAGTCAACATGGTGGGTGGATCGAGCGCCATTTCCTGAACCGTACTGCACTTGCGGTAAAAAACATGATTGTAAGCGCCCTTGCTGGTTCTCCGGTACGTCGGCCGGGTGCTTCCGGTCGGGTTTGCAACCGTTCTGTCGCGTCTGGAAAGCGCTTCTTCCGCTTTTGTCGGATTGCCGAAGCGGCCACTGGCCATCAGACTGTGCGGATTCGTGAGTATTCGCTGTGGGGCTGGAGGCCCGAAACCATGGAAAAGCCGACACGCCGGCGCTGGAGTCCGCTCTGGTTCCTGATCGTCGCCGCCAGCTACCTGATTGCGATCCTGTTCACCGTGGCCCTGGCGGGGCTGGGATGGATCCTCTTCTCCGGCGGGCTGGACATGACGGTGGTGAAGGAGCGCCGCTACCTGCTGCTGGGCAGTGGCGGGTTGATGCTGGTGGTGTCGGCCTACATCCTGCTGATGTCGATTCCCACGAGTTTCCTCTCGACCATCCGCCGCGACGGCTCCTGATTCTGCGCCAGCGGTCGGATACTGGCGTGAGATTGCTGCGATATGCCTGACTGGATGGAAGTCTTGATCCTGCGCAGGGAGCGCTCCCGCGGGCAGGTGTAAGGTTGCCGCGCGACTCGCAGCGTCAGACTGCCAGCGCCTCAGGAGCCCGTGTCATGCCCGAATCGATGAGTTTCAACCGCGCGCTGGTGGAGAAGTACGACCGTCCCGGCCCGCGCTATACCTCCTATCCCACCGCGCCGCAGTTCCATGGCGCCTTCGCCGCCGACGACTACCGGGCGGCCGCCCAGCGCAGCAACCAGCGCGGCAACGAGGGGGCGGCCAAGCCGCTCTCGGTGTACATCCACATCCCGTTCTGCAAGAGCCTCTGCTACTACTGCGCCTGCAACAAGATCATCACCCAGAAGACCCACCGCGCCGTGGAGTACCTGGAGTACCTCAAGCGCGAGATCGCCCTGCAGGCGGCGCTGTTCGACGGGTCGCGCAAGCTCACCCAGCTGCATCTGGGCGGCGGTACGCCGACCTACCTGACCAGCGAGCAGCTGGGCGAGGTAATGGACAGCCTGCGCGAGCATTTCAACCTCGACGAGAGCGATGCCCACGAGTTCTCCATCGAAGTCGACCCGCGCACCATCAGCCGCGAACGCATCGCCGAGCTGCGCGCCCAGGGCTTCAACCGCCTGAGTTTCGGCGTGCAGGATTTCGACGAGCAGGTGCAGCAGGCGGTCAACCGCGTGCAGAGCGAGCAGCAGGTCTTCGACCTGGTACAGGCGGCCCGCGAGGCGCGTTTCAAGTCGGTGTCGGTGGACCTGATCTACGGCCTGCCGCTGCAAACGGTGGAGAGTTTCGACACCACGCTGAGCAAGATCATCGCCCTGCGCCCGGACCGCATCGCCGCCTACAGCTATGCCCATCTCCCGGAGCGGGTGCGCGCGCAACGGCTGATCCGCCGCGAGGACATGCCGCCACCCGAGCGCAAGCTGGAGTTGCTGGAACTGACCATCCAGCGGCTGACCGAGGCGGGCTACGTCTATATCGGCATGGACCACTTTGCCCTGCCGGACGACGAGCTCACGGTCGCACGCAACAACGGCACCCTGCAGCGCAACTTCCAGGGTTACTCGACCCACGCCGACTGTGACCTCATCGCCCTGGGCGTGTCGTCCATCAGCAAGGTCGGCGATACCTACGGGCAGAACGTGAAGGAGCTGTCGCAGTATTACGCGCGGCTCGACCAGGGCCTGCTGCCGGTGCACAAGGGCTACCGCCTGACTGACGACGACTGCCTGCGCCGCGAGGTGATCAGCGCGCTGATGTGCCACGGCAGGGTGGATTACGCGCCGCTGGAGGAGAGCCATGGCATTCGTTTTGACGAGTACTTCGAAGGGGCGTTGCGGCAGTTGCAGGAGCAGGTTGGCGACGGCCTGGTCGAACTGCACGACGATGCGCTGGTGCTGCTGCCCCAGGGGCAACTGATGATGCGCAGCGTGGCCATGGCCTTCGATGCCTACCTGGGCGGTGGGCAGCAGGCGCGCTTCTCGCGCACCATCTGACTCATCCGCCCGCTCGCTGCAGCTGTTCCGCCAGGCGGCGGAACACTGGGCGTGACGGGAAGCTAGGGCTGAGCGCCGGCTGCTGCATCCTTCTTGTAGGTGAGCTGGACCAGGTCCATCGGGACGTCGTAGTACCAGATCATCTGCACCGAATCGCCGGAGGTGCGGAGCAGGGCGATGCGATCTCCCTGGGGGACCACCTGCAGCCTCGGAGGCCGGGAGTTCCCGGTGTCATAGAGTCGGTTGTAGCCCGGCAGGCGGTCGGCGAGCCGGCGGGTATTGAGCGGGGTGCCGTCGCCCGCCAGGAACAGCAGGCCTCCCTCGGAAGTCCAGGCTGCGAATCGGTCAGCCTGCTCGTCGTAAGCGAGGGCATTGATGTCTATATTGTCCAGCGAGCGGAAGTCCTGCCAGCGCCCCTCGTCGACAGCGTAGCGGTACAGGTAGCCCTCGCCGCCCAGCGAAGCGAGGACCACCAGGTGGCGCTTGCTGTCGTAGGTCACGTCCGTGGGCCACGACAGGCGCGGAAAATTGTCGGGCAGCTCCAGCGGCGTCACCTTGCCGGTGGCCGGCTCCACGATCTCGAAAGCGTGGCTGGCGATCCGGTAGATACGCCCGTCCCCGGGCACCAGAATGGCGCCCGGCGAGGCCAGGGGGGCTGGTGGCGCGGTGCCGACGGGGCCTCCGAGAGACCAGGGAACCATGGCGAAAGTCTTGTCGCTGAGCTGGAACTCCATGCTCTTCAGCGGCGCCTGGGGTTGCTCGCCCTGCAGGGTGAGATCGCTCTGCGGCGGATCCGGCTGATCGATGACGACCCGTTCGGGCAGTGAATACTGTCCGCGGAACGCGTCGACCTTTTCCACGCCGAACAGCGATTTCAAACCCTTCAGCAGGGCGACAAAGGTTCCGCTGTCCTTTTCGTAGCTATAGGGAAGTTTGGTCTGGTACACCGGAGCGGTCAGTGGCGTTTCCACTCGGGGGCGATCGTAGCCCGACACGAGAATCGCCCTGACCTGCGTAGCCTCGCTGGCACTGACCTGCCACACGATCCTTTCGTAACTGGCGAGAACCAGCAGCACCGACTTGCCGGGGCGGTCGATGCTGACCTGAACCGCCGTGCCCTGACGCGCCTTGCCTTCCGCCTCGTAGCCTGAAACCACCATCACTTCGGCGCCTTCGGCCAGGCTGGCCGGCGGCTGTGCGCTGCTCATGGGGGCCGGCGGCCGCTCGTCCAGGCTGGCCGCTGCAATCGCCGCAGGCGGATTGCGGATCGGCTCCGCGGGTTTCACCTCCCGCTGGCTCAACAGCACGCGGTTCAGGCGCAGCTCCTGGAAGAGCAGGGAGCCCAGCAGCGTTGTCGAGATGGCCAGCAGGACGCACGTCGCCAGCAGTGTCCAATGCCAGACATCCAGCCGGCTGCTTGCCGCGGCAGGGTTGACGGGCGCCTGCGCCGGGGGCGAGTCGGCCAGTCGCCGGGCTGCTTCGACCTTGGCGTAGATGGCCCCGCACTGGGGGCAGGCATCGCTGGGCAGTGCATCGTTGAACTGATGCTGATGCCCGCACTTCAGGCAGGTTCGTTCCATCGCACATCCTTGTGTTCGAGGTGGGGGCCGATAGCGTAGTGTCATCCCCTGGACGCCATGCCAGGCGGCCGGCGCACTGAGCATGGCGTGCCGGGCCGCGTCCAGTGTCTCAGTCGGCACGGGTATCCGATCTATCCAGCGCGCCGCCGGCGAATCCTCCCTTGCCGCATGAGCCGCCCCACGGATGACTCCGATCTGCCCCCCGGCGGCGCGGGGGCAGTCGCGCCGGTGCTCCTAGGCGCTGTCCGCGGCGGCCTGGTAACTGCTGGGCGCCACCCCGAGGCTGCGGCGGAACATGCTGGAAAAGGCACTCGGGCTGTCGTAGCCCAGCTCCAGGGCCACGCGCGTAACCGGCGTGCCCGCGGAGAGGCGGGTGACGGCGGCGAGCAGGCAGGCCTGCTGGCGCCAGGCGCCGAAGGAGAGGCCCGTCTGCTGGCGGAACAGGCGGCTGAAGGTGCGCGTGCTGCAGTGCAGTTCGGCGGCCCAGGCGTCCGCCGTAACGCCAATGTGCGGCGCCCGCAGGAAGTCGCGGCACAGCTCGGCCAGGCGTGGGTGAGCCGGCAGCGGGGCGAACAGCGGCAGGCTCGGAGCCTGGCGCAGCTCATGCAGCAGCAGGCGCAGGAGGTCGCCATCGCGGCCATCCTCGTCGTGCAGCGCCGGCACCTCGACACTGGCCAGCAGCAGCTCGTGCAGCAGCGGCGAAACGGTCAGCGCCTGGCACAGCAGCGTGTCGCGCACCGGCACCCGCGGCTCGATGTACAGGCTGCGGGTGCTGACCCCGCGCATCAGCACCCGGTGGCGCTTGCCGGCGGGAATCCACACACCGCTGTAGGGCGGGATTACCCAGGCGCCGTCCTCGGTCTCCACCTCCATCAGGCTGCTCATGCCATAGAGGAACTGCGCGCGCCGATGGGAGTGCGGCTGGAGCAGGGTGCCGAGCGGGTAGTCGGTACCGATGGCGAGTACGGTGCGGTCGACGTCGTCGACGCTGGCGAGGGGAATGTTGAGCATGGTGACGGGTTTGGCTGGGTTGCGATGATTATTCGTCAATCCGCGCAAAATGGCCAACGACGCTGCGGCTGACTGGCGCAACCTGCTCTACATTATGGAGTTTGCCGTAGGATCAGGCGGTCATGACTTGCCAGGAGGCGACTATGGGTATCCGTGGAAACGACCGTCAGATCGACAACATCGAGTTCAACGTCAGCGATATCGGGCGCAGCAAGGCCTTCTACGGCAGCGCCTTCGGCTGGACCTTCACCGACTACGGCCCGACCTACAGCGAATTCAGCGACGGACGTCTCACCGGCGGCTTCACCAGCGGTGAGCCGGTGCGCCCCGGCGGCCCGCTGGTCATTCTCTACGCCGATGACCTGGTGCAGGCCCAGGCCCGCCTGGAGGCCGCCGGCGCCACCATCAGCCGCGCCACGTTTGCGTTCCCTGGTGGCCGGCGCTTCCATTTCATCGACCCGGACGGCTACGAGCTGGCGGTCTGGTCGGCGGACTGAGCCCGGACCTGCTCGATGTAGCGTCGGGCCACTGGTGATTTCTCGAAACGCCGGTGCAGCAGCGACAACCACGAGCGAGGCTGGCAATCGGCGAGAGCGCGGTAGTTGACCCGTGGCAGCTGCACGCGGCGCACCACCGACTCGGGGACGATGGCGATGCCGCGGCCGAGCGAGACCAGCGCAATCACCGCGACCAGGCTGCCGGGCTGCTGGCCGAGGCGCGGAGAGAAGCCTCCGGCGCTGGCGACCTCCAGGGTGCCGGAGATCTGTTCGGGCAGGATGAAGGTTTCGTCGCTCAGGCGGGCGGCGCGAATCTCCGGCAGTTCGTTGAGGCGCGAGGCGGCGGGCAGGGCGAGGACGAAGTTTTCCTCCAGCAGCGCGACGGATTCCAGCTCCTCTGGCAGGTTCATCGGCGAGCGTACGTAGGCGAGGTCGAGGACCCCGTCGTGTAGTTGCGCCGGCAATTGCGCCATGGGCGCTTCGCTGATGTCGAGATCCACGCCCGGCGAGGTACGGGTGAACTGCTCGACATGCTGCTGCAGTACGCCGGAATAGGCCGCCGAGGCCACGTAGCCCACGCGCAGATGCCCGGTTTCACCCCGGCCGGCGCGCTGCGCGCCGAGTTGCGCCGCATCGAACTGGAGCACCGCCAGTTCGGCTTCACCCAGCAGCGCCTCGCCCGCAGCGGTCAGGCGCACCTCGCGTTGGCTGCGCTGGAACAGCAGCACGCCCAGTTCCTTCTCCATGTCCTGGATCTGTCGGCTGAGGGTTGGCGGGGCGATGCCCAGCTGTTCGGCCGCACGGGTGAAGTGGCCGTGGCGGGCGACACTGAGGAAGTAGCGGAAATGGCGGATTTCCATGTTCGTTAGTCGCAGGCTAATGACGAAGGCCGCCATGGCTAACAAGCCCGGCGCGCGTGGGCGTTACCGTGGGGCAACACTACAAGGCCGCAAGCGTCAGAGCAAAGAACGGCTGCGCGGCCGCCGCCGGAAGCCTTGCCATGTCTGAACGTCCCTCCGCTCGCTTCACCCTGCTGACCGCCTCGGCAGTGTGCTCGCTGATCATCCTCGACACCAACATCGTTGCCGTCTCGCTGCCCAGTATCGCCCGCGACCTGTCGGGTTCTTTTGCCGACATCGAGTGGGTGGTCAGCGCTTACCTGCTGGCCTTCGCCGCCTGCCTGTTGCCGGCCGGCAGCCTGGCCGACCGCTTCGGCCGGCGGCGCATGCTGCTGCTCGGGCTGGTGCTGTTCGGCGCGGCCTCGCTGGCCTGCGGGGCCGCGCCGAGCCTGCAGCTCCTGGACATTGCCCGTGCCGCCAAGGGCGTTGGCGCGGCCCTGCTGCTGACGTCGGCGCTGGCCGCCATCGGCCACCGCTTCCACGAGCCCGAAGAGCGCCTGCGGGCCTGGGCCTTCTGGGGCGCATGCATGGGCGCCACCATCACCTTTGCGCCGCTGCTGGGCGGGGTGATCTCCGCCACCCTGGGCTGGCGCTGGATCTTCTACCTGAACCTGCCGCTGGTAGCACTGCTCGGGGGCATGGCGCTGCGCAGCATCGAGGAATCCCGCGACAGTGCCGCCGCGCGCCTCGACCCGCTCGGTAGCCTGACCTTTGCCGGTGGCCTGGGTTACCTGATCTGGGCGTTGATCGACGCCAACCGCATCGGTTGGGACAGCCCGCCGACCCTCGCGCGCCTGCTGCTCAGCGCCGGCCTGCTGGGCCTGTTCGTGATGGTGGAGCGCAGCCAGGCGCGGCCGATGATCGATCTGCGGCTGATGCGCAGCGGGCGCTTCATCGGCGCCTTGCTCGGCATGTTCGCCTATGCCGCCTGCGCCCAGGTGATGATGACGCTGCTGCCGCTGTACCTGCAGAACGGCCTGCAGCTCTCCGCTGTCGCGGCCGGTGCCGGGATGCTGCCCTTCGCCGTCGCCATGCTGCTGACCCCGCGCCTGGGCATGCGCCTGAACAGCCGCTTCAGTCCGGCGCAGGTCTTCGCCCTGGGCCTGCTGCTGGTCGGCGCGGGCAACCTGCTTTGCGCACTGGCGGCCGGGCAGGGGGAGTACTTGCCGTTCGCCCTGGCCAGCCTGGTGCTGGGGGCCGGCGCCGGGCTGCTCAACGGCGATACGCAGAAGAACATCATGGCCTGCGTGCCCCGTGAGCGCACCGGCATGGCCTCGGGCCTGAGCACCACGACGCGCTTCGCCGCCATCGTGCTGGCCATCGGCATTCTCGGTGGCGTGCTGTCCGCACGCAGCGCCCAGTTGCTGCGAGATGTGCTGGCAACGGCGGCGCCCGCGCAACTGGACAAGGCCACCGAGATGGCGATCCGTGCGGCGGCTGGCGATTTCAGTGCTGCGCTGTCGGTGGTTGACCCGGCACTGCGCGATGCGTTGGCACCCGTTGTGCGCCAGGCCTTTATCGGCGGGTTCGAGAGTGTGCTGCTGGTGGCGGGCATCGCGGCGCTGGTGTTTGCCGTGATGGTTGGCACGTTGCTCGGTCGGCCGATGCCGGTCCACGAGCCGGTGCCCGCTTGAAACGGCCGTTTGTCCGCTGGCGCGGATGAGGGCGGTGGTTGCCGGAACTGTGGTTCGCCCGGCCGGGTCAGGAATCAGGGAGAGTGCGCGTTGTGCGCCTCGTCTCCGCCACTCAGCGCAGAACGGGCCATCCGTGGCCAAGGGGAGAACCGCATGCAGCAGTCAGTCGAGCCGGAATTCATGGCACCCAGTGAATACCTGACTTCCACGGGCGTCGCCGTGTTGATGTCGCCGCGCTACATTGCCCCCGGCAAGGTGGGCGAAGTGCTGCTGTCGTTGGCGAAGGTTCCCGCTGGCGTCTCGCCGCTGGACGTGGTGGTCGGCCCGTGGGAATCCCACGAAGAGGCGTTCCAGGCGTCCCACGATGCGGCGGAGCGCTGGGTCGTGCGCCTCGACCACGACGCCTGAGGGAGCGCCGCGCACCCTGGCTGTCGCCGTCAGCGGTAGCGCTGGCGGTCGGCCTCGGTGATCGGGCGAATCACGTGCGCCGGATTGCCGGCTGCCAGCACGCCTTCGGGAATGTCGCCCACCACCACGGCGCCAGCGCCGATCACGCTGTTCGCGCCGATGTTCACGCCGGGCAGGATGTTCACCCCCGCGCCGATCCACACGTTGTCGCCAATGCTCACCGGGTGCGCGTACTCCAGGCCCTGGTTGCGCCGCTCGGCGTCCAGCGGGTGGCCGGCGGTGTAGATGCCGACGTTGGGCGCGATGAACACGTCATTGCCGATGCTGACCTTCGCGCCATCGAGGATCACCAGGTTGACGTTGGCGTAGAAGCGCGCGCCGATCTCGATGTTGAAGCCGTAGTCGCAGTGCAACGGGCCTTCGATGACGAAGCCTTCGCCAATGCTGCCAAACAGCCCTGTGAGAATCGCCTCGCGACGCTCGCGGTCATCCGGGTGGCTGTGGTTGAAGTCGAAGAGTTTCGCCTTGGCCTCGGCACGCTGGCGTAGCACCTGCGAGTCGTGATTGGCGTCGTAGAGCAGCCCGGCGGCAGCTTTTTCCAGCTCGTTCATCAAGGTTGATTCCTGGCGGCTTTGAAGGCGTTCGACGTCCTGGCGAACGCAGCGGTTCCCTTTGCGGAAAATGGCAGGCGCGGCTCTGCGTCGAGCAGTCGAAGGGCGTGTCCAGATTTGGTAGTGAATACTACAGAAAATAGATATTGAAAGTTTCTGGAGCGCATTATACAAATTAGCCGCAACAAGAGGCGCACCCATGCTCACACTCAAAGACCGCCTGAACACCCCGGAAGTCGAACTCACCAAGGCCGAGCGCAAAGTCCTGCGCGCCTTGCTCGACGACTACCCGCGCAGCGGCCTCGGACCGATGTCGCGCCTCGCGCGCCAGGCCGGCGTCAGCGATCCGAGCATCCTGCGGCTGGTGAAGAAGCTCGGCTTCAGAGGCTACAGCGACTTCCAGAACGCCCTGATGGCCGAGGTGGATGACCGCCTGCGTTCACCGCGCACCCTGCTCGCCGGGCGCCGCGAAGGCATGAGCCGCGATGACGTCTGGTCCAATTACCTGAGCGATGCCGGCGAAGGCATCCAGCGCACCCTGGCCCTGACCCAGGCCGACGACGTGCGCCTGCTCGGTGACTGGCTGCTCGATCCCAAGCTGCGTGTCTTCTGCCACGGCGGGCGCTTCAGCCGCTTCGTCGCCGGCTACCTGGTGGCGCACCTGCGCATGCTGCGCAGCGGCTGCCTGCTGCTGGACGACGGCGCCGCGCTGCCCGACCAGTTGGGCGACATCGACCGCCAGGCGCTGGTGGTGGTGTTCGACTACCGCCGCTACCAGGCCCAGGCGCTGGGCGTGACCCGTGCGGCCAAGGCCCGCGGCGCGCGGGTGGTGCTGTTCACCGACATCTACGACTCGCCGTTGCGCGAGTTCGCCGACCTGATCATCAGCGCCCCGGTGGAGTCCCCGTCGCCCTTCGACACCCTGGTGCCGACCATGGCCCAGGTCGAAGCGCTGATCGCCAGCCTGGTAGCGCGCATGGACGGCCAGCTCGACGAACGCCTGGAAGGCATCGACCACCTGAGAGCTGCCTTCGGCAGCCACATCCTTGAGGAATGACCGTGTTCAGCTTGCCCCACCACTCGCCCCGTGACCTGCCGTTCACCGCCGGCCAGACCGCCATCCTGTTCGTCGACATGCAGAACGCCTGGGTCATTCCCGGCCGCGATGCCCATGTCGACCCGCAGACGCACCGCTACTTCTACGACCGCGTCGAGGCGAGCGTGATACCCAACCAGCAGCGCCTGCTGGCGGCCATGCGCGAGGTCGACGGGGAAGTGCTGCACACCATCATCGAGAGTCTCACCGCCGATGGCCGCGACCGCTCGCTGGACCACAAGCTCTCCGACATGCACCTGCCCAAGGGCAGCCCGGACGCCCAGGTGATCGATGCCCTGGCGCCGCGGGAAAACGAGATCGTCCTGCCGAAGACATCCTCGGGCGTCTTCAACTCCACTGCCATCGACTACGTGCTGCGCAACCTCAATACCCGCCACCTGATCATCTGCGGCGTGGTCACCGACCAGTGCGTGGACATGGCCGTGCGCGACGCCGCCGACCGTGGCTACCTCGTCACCCTGGTGGAAGACGCCTGCGCCACCCACACCGCCGAACGCCACCAGGCCTGCCTGGAAGCGATCAAGGGTTACTGCTGGATCGCCGACACCGACAGCGTGCTGGCCCGCATCGCCGCGCTGGCCTGAGGCCGGGAGAACGTCATGAGTCAGAACAATAACAATCCCGCTCCGATGCGCCTGACCAGCTTCGTCACCACCGACCTCTGCGGCATCACCCGCGGCCGCTCGCTTCCCGAATCGGAAGTCGCCGAGCAACTGGCCACCGGCTGTGGCTGGGTGCCTGCCAACAGCGCGCTGACGCCGCAGGACATCATTGCCGACGACAACCCCTGGGGCAGCCATGGCGACCTGCGCCTGCTGCCCGACCCGAGCAGCCGGGTGCGCCTGGAAAACGGCCCCGATTCCCAGGCCGCGCCGCTGGATTACCTGCACGGCGACCTGGTGACGACCACTGGCGCGCCGTGGCCGGTCTGCCCGCGTACGCTGCTGCGCGACGAGATCGCCCGCTACCGCGAACTGGGCCTGCAGGTCACCGCCGCCTTCGAACACGAATTCAACCTGCTCGGCCTGCCGGACGAGCGTGCCGCCGCCTTCTCCCTGCAGGCGCAGCGGCAGACCGGCAACTTCGGCGGCTGGCTGATGAGCGCGCTGGAGCAGATCGGCGCCGAGCCGGAAATGTTCCTGCCCGAGTACGGCCGCAACCAGTACGAGGTCACCTGCCGGCCGACCCAGGGCGTTGCTGCTGCGGACCGCGCGGTGAACGTCCGCGAAGTCACCCGTGAGATGGCCCGCCAGTTCGGCTGGCGCAGCACTTTCACACCCCTGCTGGCGCCCGGCGCCGTGACCAACGGCGTGCACCTGCACCTGAGCCTGCAACGCCTGGATGGCACCCCGGTGTTCTACGACGAGGCCGCGCCGAGCAACCTGTCGAAGCTCGCCGAGCACTGGGCCGCCGGCGTGCTGCGTCACCTGCCGGCGCTGTGTGCGCTCACCGCGCCGACGGCGGTTTCCTACCTGCGGCTGAAGCCGCACCACTGGAGCGCCGCCTACGCCTGCCTGGGGCTGCGCAACCGCGAAGCCGCGCTGCGCATCTGTCCGGTGGTGGAGATCGGCGGCAAGCCCAAGGCACGCCAGTTCAACCTGGAGTTCCGCCCGATGGACGCCACCGCCAGCCCGCACCTGGCCATGGCCGCCGTGCTGATCGCCGGGCGCCTGGGCATGCAGCAGGAACTGCCGCTGTCGGCGGTCACCGATGTCGATCCGCACAGCCTCAGCGATGCGCAGCGCGCCGAGCTGGGCATCCAGTCGCTGCCCGGTTCGCTGGAGGAGGCCCAGCGCCTGCTGCTGGCCGATACCGAACTCTGCGCCCAGCTGCCGCCGGCCCTGCTGCAGACCTACGTCGCCATGAAGCGCCAGGAACTGGCCCTGACCCGCGAACTCAGCGAAGAACAACTCTGTGAATCCTATGCAAAGTTCTACTGAATCCGGCTTTTACCGGCGCCCGCCGTTCGAGATCGTCAACCCGCAGGGCAAGAGCCCGGTGCTGCTGGTCTGCGAGCACGCCAGCCGCTACATCCCCGAGGAGCTGGCGCAACTGGGCCTGGACGACGCGGCGGCCGCCGAGCACATCGCCTGGGACATCGGCGCGCTGGACCTGGCCCGCGAGCTGTCGGCGCGCCTGGACGCCACGCTGCTGGTGGCCAACTACTCGCGCCTACTGATCGACCTCAACCGTCCGCTGTCCGCCCCGGATGCGATTCCCGAGCACAGCGAGATCTACCCGATTCCCGGCAACCGCAACCTGAGCGCGGCCGCCCGGCAGGAGAGGGTGGCTTGCCTGTTCGAGCCCTTCCACCGACAGCTGGCCGCGCTGCTCGACGAGCGCCTGGCCGCTGCCCGGCCGACTCGCCTGGTCGGCGTGCACAGCTTCACCCCGAGCTATCGCGGCGAAGCTCGCCCTTGGGTCGCCGGGGTGCTCTACGCCAAGGCCGAGGCCTATGCCGAGCGCATGGTGGCGGGGCTGCGGGAGAGCGGGGAGGAGATCGGCGCCAACCAACCCTATGTGATCGACCCGCTGGAGGACATGACCGTCCCGGTACATGGCGACGAGCGCGGCGTGGATGCCGTGCTGATCGAAATCCGCAATGACGGACTGCGGACCCCGCAAGGGGTGGAAGCCTGGGCAGTACGCCTGGCTCCCTGGCTCTGAGAGCCTGTTTACGACCTGCTGCGCGTCGGCCGTAGGGCGTTGAAAAGCGCCCTCAGATGCTCATTTACGGCTCGTAAACTCCGCTCTTCGGGCGCTTTTCGCCTACTACGGCTCTAGCTCGCGAGGTCGTAAGCAGGCTCTGAGGACCCCAGCCCGACCCGATGTGCTGCAGCGGCCGGGCAGGTTCTGAAAACAACAACAATTCAGCGCATGAGCGCCGAACCCTAAAAGCTGCCGTTCCCAGAGGAAGTGCCCCGTGGCTATCGAACAGTTCGGATACAAGCAACAACTCCGCCGCAGCCTGACGCTCGGCGACCTGGTGATCTACGGGATGATCTTCATGATCCCGATCGCGCCCTTCGGCGTTTACGGCTGGGTCCACGCGGACGCCCACGGCATGGTGCCGATGGCCTACCTGGTGGGCATGGTGGCGATGCTCTTCACCGCGCTGAGCTATGGCGCGATGTCCCGCGCGTTTCCTATCGCCGGCTCGGTGTACTCCTACGCCCAGCGCGGCATCCACCCCAACGTCGGCTTCATCGCCGGCTGGGTCCTGCTGCTGGACTACCTGCTGATCCCGCCGTTGCTCTACGTGTTCAGCGCGCTGGCGCTGAACCACCTGTTCCCGGCGATTCCCAAGCTTGCGTTCATGCTGATCTTCCTGGTGTCCGCCACGCTCATCAACCTGCGCGGCATCACCCTGGCGGCCCGCTTCAACCTGCTGTTCCTGATCGCCGAACTGGTGGTCCTGGCGATCTTCCTGGTCGTTGGTTACCAGGCGCTGCAGGGTGGCATGGGCAATGGCCGGCTGACGCTTGAGCCGCTGCTGCAACCGGAGCATTTCAACCTCGGCCTGGTGATGAAGGCGGTGTCCATCGCGGTGCTGTCGTTCCTCGGTTTCGACGCGATTTCCACTCTCGCCGAAGAGGTCAAGGGCGACCCGGCCAAGCAGATCGGCCGCGCCTCGCTGATCGCGCTGTTCGTCATGGGCGCCATCTTCATCGTACAGACCTGGCTGGCCACCGACCTTGCCGCCGGCATGACCTTCAAGTCGGCGGACACCGCCTTCTACGAGATCGCCGAAGCGGCCGGCGGCAGCTGGCTGTCCACGCTGACCGCAGTGGCCACTGCGCTGGCCTGGGGCGTGACCGTCTCCATCACTTCGCAGGCTGCGGTTTCCCGTCTGCTGTACTCCATGGCCCGCGACGGCAAGCTGCCGCGCGTGCTGGCCAAGGTGCACCCGAAATACCAGACCCCGCACATCAGCCTGTACCTGGTGGGTGTGTTGTCGCTGGGCATCGGCATCTACTTCCTCGACTCGCCGGACGTGCTCACCTCGCTGGTCAACTTCGGCGCGCTGACCGGCTTCTGCCTGCTGCACATCGCGGTGATCAACCACTACTTCATCCGCCAGAAGAGCGGCCGGGTGCTGCGCCACCTGGTGTTCCCGCTGGTGGGGCTGGTGATCATCGCCTACGTGCTGTTCAGCATGAGCCGTGAAGCGCAGGAGCTGGGGGTGGGCTGGATCGCCATCGGCCTGGTGTACCTCGCGGTGCTCAGCCGACGTGGCAACGGCAGCGAGCTGGCGCGGGAAATCTGACCGGGTGCGCCGTGCTGTCGCAGACGGCACGGCGCACTTTGACAGACGGCGGGGCGTGCCCCATAAAGATCCGGGTCGGTGGCGGGCAGTGCCTCCACCGACTGCTTTCGCCGGGGCAGGGAAGCCGGCACGACTGACGAATCATCGCGAAGCATCATGAGCAGGAAAGATCAGGACAGCCCCTTCACCCTGGACCGCATCGACGAGGAGATCATCCGCATCCTCCGTCACCAGGGCCGCATCACCTACGGCAAGCTGTCCGCCCTCGTGCACCTCACCCCGCGCCCCTGCCAGGAGCGCGTCCGCAAGCTGGAGCGACACGGCATCATCCGTGGCTACAGCGCGGTCATCGACGAGCAGAAGATTTCCGCCGGGCTCTCGCTGCTGGTACTGGTCGCACTGTCGAACCAGAGCGGCCGCAGCGCCCAGAAGGCCTTCGAGGCCCGCGTCATCGCCTGCCCGGAAGTGCTGCACTGCCAGCTGATCAGCGGGACCTTCGACTACAGCGTGCGCATGCGCTGCCGGGACATGGAGCACTACCGCGCGCTGACCGAAACCTGGCTGAACGACGAGAGCCTGCACATCGACAAGCTGGTTGCCCATCCCGAGCTGACGACCATCAAGGAATCCGCCAGCTAGCCCTCCGGCGCCCCCTCCGGCGGCGCCAGTTCCTTGGGTTTTCCGCCTGCAATATCGGCCTGTCGAGGGCTGCTATACGCACAGCCGAATCGGCTGTTGCGCTCGCCAATACAGCCGGATCGGCCGGCGCGAGCCCGTATTACAGCCGGGATTTCACCACGGCGAGTGGGAAAATCGTCTTGCCCCTCTCTGACGTGCAGACCTGTTCCAGGGCCTCTGCGACCTTGTTGTGCCCGCTGTTCGAGACACGGCGGAGGCGGGCTGCAGTCCAATCAGAAGACGCCAATCACAACAATCGGAGGTCCCACCATGACCCGCTTCGTCGACGTCCCCACGATGTCCCAACTGGTCCAGCAGATCGGTGTCGCCCGCTTCATCGGCGAACTCGCCGACACCATCGCTCAGGACTTCGTGCGCTGGGAGTCCTTCGACAAATCCGCCCGCGTCGCCAACCATTCCGAGATCGGTGTCATCGAACTGATGCCGGTGTCCGACACCGCCCGCTATGCCTTCAAGTACGTCAACGGCCACCCGCAGAACACCCAGCGCGGGCTGTTCACCGTCATGGCCTTCGGCGTGCTGGCCGATGTCGAGACGGGTTATCCGGTGCTGCTCTCCGAGCTGACCGTGGCCACCGCGCTGCGCACCTGCGCTACCTCGCTGATGGCTGCCCGCGCCCTGGCGCGTCCGGACTCGCGACGCATGGCGCTGATCGGCAACGGCGCGCAGAGCGAGTTCCAGGCGCTGGCCTTCCATCACCACCTGGGCATCGAGGAAATCGCCGTCTACGACATCGATCCGCAGGCCACTGAAAAACTGATCCGCAACCTGTCGGACTTCCCCAACCTGAAGATCATCCGCGCCGGTTCCACCGCCGAAGCGGTGCGCGGCGCCGACATCGTCACCACGGTAACCGCCGACAAGGCCTACGCGACCATCCTCACTCCGGAAATGATCGAGCCGGGCATGCACATCAACGGCGTGGGTGGTGACTGCCCGGGCAAGACCGAGCTGCATGCCGACGTCCTGCGCGCCGGCAAGGTGTTCGTCGAGTACGAGCCGCAATCGCGCGTCGAGGGCGAGATCCAGCAGATGCCGGCGGACTTCCCGGTAACCGATCTGTGGCGGGTACTGGCCGGCCAGGTCGGCGGGCGTGACAGCGCCGAGCAGGTGACCATCTTCGACTCGGTCGGCTTCGCGCTCGAAGACTACTCGGCACTGCGCTACGTGAACGAACAGGCCAGCCGCCTGGACCTCGGCGAGCGCATCGACCTGGTGCCGTGGAGCGAGGACGAGGACAACGATCCCAAGGACCTGTTCCGCTACACCCGCTCCGGCAAGGCGCGCAAAGGGCTGCGCCGCATCGCCTGACGCTCAGCGCGCTTCTTCGGGAATCGCCAGCGGCGGGCGGCTGAGGTCGCTGGCGTTCTGCGTGGTGGCGGCGACACGGGCCTTGAGCCATTGGCTGAAGGCCTTCACCACCGGGCGCTCGGCCTTCACCGGGTCGGTCACCAGGAAATAGCCGCGGCTGGACTGGATGGTGATGTCGAACGGGCGCACCAGCAGGCCGCGCGCCAGGGCATCGCCACTGAGCAGGTTGTCGCCGATGGCCACGCCCTGGGCTGCAATGCAGGCGGCGATGGTGCAGGGCGCGTCGGCGAACAGCACGCCGGAGCGGTGGTCGATGGCACTCGCGCCCACGGCGCCCAGCCACAGGCGCCAATCGGCGAAATCGTTCATGTGCAGCAGCGTGTAGTGGGCCAGGTCCGCCGGCTGCGTCAGGCCGCCGCGCGAGTGGATCAGGCGCGGGCTGCACACCGGGAAGAAGTGCAGGGCCACCAGTTGCTCCACGGTCTGGTTCGGCCAGTCGCCGCTGCCGTAGGCGATGAACAGGTCGGCATCGCTGGCGCTGGTGTCCTGCGGCACGCGCGGCGTCACCACGTGCAACTGCACCTGCGGGTATTGCGCGAGGAAATCCCCCAGGTGCTGGCATAGCCAGTAGGTGGCGAAGCCGGGGTTGCAACTCACGCACAGCGGCCCGCTGACCTGCTGCTCGTCGAAGCTGCTGCCGGCCAGTTGCACCTCCGCGAGGATGCGCTGCACGTCGCGCGCATACCTCTCGCCCCGATAGGTCAGGCGGATGCCGCGCCCGGTGCGCTCGGTCAGGGCGAAGCCCAGGCGTTCCTCCAGCGTGGCGATGCGGTGGCTGACCGCGCTGCGGGTGAGGTTCAGCTCCGTGGCGGCGGCGGACACACTGCCCAGCCGGGCCACGGCATCCAGCGCGCGCAGGGCGGTCATCGAAGGAAAGTGCATGGGCGGTCCAATTCTCGACTGGTGAAACTAACCGGACATGGGGTGGCGAAATCCTGCGCTTGTTGCGAATTCCGCTTCACCAATACTAGGCCACACGACAACAACAACAGGCAACGATGAGGAAGCCGCCATGTCGAAATTCAAGGCCTACGTCCAGCAGTGGATCGACGAGCACCGCCAGCAGCTGTCCGACTGGCACCAGGTGATCTGGCATTTCGCCGAGCCGGCCTTCCGCGAGTACAAGTCCTGCGCCTGGTACGTGGAATTGCTGCGCCGCGAAGGCTTCACGGTGGAAGAGGGCAGTGGCGGCATGCCCACCGCCTTCGTCGCCACCTTCAGCAACGGCGAAGGGCCCATCCTCGCCACCTATGCCGAATACGACGCGGTGCCGGGCAACTGCCAGGCGGCGGCGACCAAACCAATGCCGCGCGAGGGCCTGTCGAAATACGCGCCCGGCCATACCGACCCGCATTCCGCGCTGGGCATCAGCGCCCTGGGCGGCGTGCTGGCGGCCAAGGCGGCGATGCTGGAATTCGGCATCGCCGGTACCATCAGGTTCTTCGGCGAGCCGGCGGAAAAGCTGCGCGCCTCCAAGCCCGTGCACGCCGCCAAGGGCTACTACGACGACCTCGACGCCGCCGTCAGCTTCCACCCCACCTACATGCTGCCGCTGAACAACACCACCACCTGGGACACGCACTGCGGCATCGCTTACTCGTACATCTACACCTTCACCTGCGAAGACCCGCAGAACTGGATTGCCGCCGACCGCTACAGCCCGATCCCGCAGAACCACCTCGCGGCTCGCGCGCCGGGCGCCAACGATGCGCTGGTGCACTTCTACACGCTGAACGAAAGCCTGCGCCGCTCGACGCTGCCGTTTACCGGGCTGTGGAGCTTCAACGAGGCCATCCTCACCGCCGGCCAGGCCACCGCCGACAACCTGCCGCCGCACATCTCGCAGATCCAGTACCTGCTGCGTTGCGACTCCATCGAGCAGGCCGAGACCATCTCCACGGTGATGGACAACAACGCCGCCGCCGCGGCCATGGCCACCGGCTGCCAGTGGAAGAAGACCTGGGTCTGCAAGTCCCGTGGCGGGTTGGCCAACCACGCACTGGCGCAGGCTTGCTACGACAACCTCGCCGCCATCGGCGCGCCGACCTGGGGCGAAAAGGCCATCGCCGTGGCGCGGGAAATCCAGGCGAACCTCGGCCTCGACCCCATGGACGAGCCCTTCCTGCCGGCCACCCAGGCGCTGATCGAGCCGCAGGAATGCGAGCGGCAGATGCGCCTGCAGATGCCGGCGTGGCAGAAGTACCTGACCTCCGACGATTACCCCGAATACACCTGGCACTGCCCGACCGTGCGCCTCTACGTGGCCCGGCCGATGCTCAGCGCACCCTTGGGCTTCACCTATCCGGACTGGGTATCCAACGCCCTGGGCGGCATCCGCGAGACCATCGACCCGATGATCGACGTGGCGTCGAAGACCATCGGCAGCACACTGATCGAGCTGTTCACCGATGCCGATCTGCTGGCCGAGGCGACCCGCGAGTTCAACCAGCGTACCGGCGGCGGCATCGGTGGCGAGCAGTGGCAGGCGCCGTTGCTGCCGAAGGACTTCAAGGTCCCGCACCGCTTCCGCTGGCCGGAATACATCCGCACGGTGCGCGGCGAGGAGTGGTGGATTCCGGCGCGGGAGGACGAGTGATCCATGGCTTCCCGTGCTTCGTCGTGATTGGGTCGTAGCCGTGGCGCAACGGCGTTGTACCGACCCAATCCGTGCCTGGGCCTTTCCCTCACCCCAGCCCTCTCCCAGTGGGAGAGGGCTGAGCCGAGCGCGAAGCAATGGGGCAGGGGGGCAGGTTTGCGAATGGCGCCTACAAGGCGCGCTTGAACCAGCGCACCAGTGCTGCGCCGATCTCCACGGTGCGCGAGCGTGAAGGGCAACCCGGCGTCGAGATCAATTGCGGCAGAAGGAAGCCAACCTCGGCTTCATTCGGACCGCAGAGCACCGGGGCCGGTGCTTCGACGAACTCTTCGTCCCAGCGCGGGAAGCGTTGGCTTGCGCTGTCGTATGCATGCCGTGCGTTCATGGTCGAATCCCTCCCTAAAGGTCCAGCACCAGCGGTTGCACGCCGCTCTCGTCCTGCGCCGGGATGGCGCAGCAGATCAGTACGCTGCCGGCTTCGGGCAGCTCCGCCGGCGGGTTGGGGTAGTGCACCAGGCCGCTGACGACCTTGGTCCGGCAGGTGCCGCAGGAGCCGCCGCGGCAGCTGAAGTCGGGTGACAAACCGCGAGCTTCGGCCAGCTCCAGCAGCGTGCCGCTCTCGGGTTTCCAGCGTGCTTCCTTGGCCGAGCCGGCGAAGTACACGGGCACTGGCTCGGTAGCGGCGGGCGGCTGCACCAGCGCCGGCGCCAGACCGTCGCCCTGGCGCTTGAGCGTCGATGGGCCGAAGGTTTCGGCGTGGATGCGTGCGTCGGCAATATTCAGTCCGCGCAGGCCGTCGTAGATCGCCTGGGTGAATTCGCCGGGGCCGCAGACATAGAAGTCGTAATCGTCCAGTGGCAGCCGGGCCTTGATCGCCGCGATGTCCAGCCGGCCGGTCTGCTCGAAATCGCGTCCGGGCAGTGCTTCCGGCTCAGGACGACTGAGCGCGCGATGGACCTGCAACTGCTGGGCGCGTTGGCGGAGCTCGGTGATTTCCCGCTGGAACGGCAATTGGCGCAGGCTGCGCGCGGACTGGAACAGATGAATGCTCCGGGTCGACGCGGCCACCGATTCGCGCAGCATCGACAGCAGTGGGGTGATGCCCACGCCCGCGCCGATCAGCACGACCGGCCGCGCGGTGTCGTTTTTCAGCGTGAAACTGCCCATGGGCGCGCGGACCTGCAGGCTATCGCCCACCTGCAGTTGTTCGTGCAGGTGGCGGGACGCCGGGCCCTGGGCCTTCACGCTGATGCGCAGCTCGCCGTCCGACGGCGCGCTGGACAGGCTGTAGGTGCGGATCAGTGCCTGCTCGCCGATTGCCAGGCGTACGGGCAGATGCTGGCCTGGCGCGAAACTCACGGCGGTGCCGGCCGGCGGTTGCAGGTAGAAGGAGCGGATGTCCTCGCTCTCCTGCTCCACGCGCAGCACCTGCCAGTCCTGCCATTGCTGGCGCTGCTCGCGTTCCTGCAGTCTGGCGTCGGCCTCGGCCCAGGTGCCGGTCATCAGGCTGGTGGGCGAGTATTCGCGCAAGCTCCAGCGCAGCGCCAGGGCGCTGCGGCGCAGGACAGCGTGCTGCACATCCAGGGTCCACAGGCGTTCGGCGCCTTCGAAGGCGGCGAGCAACGGGCTGTCGAAAAGAATCTCGGTGCAGCCATGGACTTGCAGTACGTCGCCGCTGGCGAAGTCCACGAACAGCAGCCCCGCTTGCGGATTGGCCTGCAGGTTGCCCAGGGTGTTGAAGTGCAGGTTGCCGGCATAATCGGGGATGACCAGGCGATTGCCGTCGACCTTGACGAAGCCGGGACGCCCACCACGGTGGGAGACGTCCACCGAGCGCTCGCCATCCTCGTGCTGCACGTAGCTGGCGACGAAGAAGGTGTCGGCGTCGCGGATGATTGCCGCCAATTCCTCGTTCAGCGCGGCGAAGTCCTCGCGCGGGGCACGCTGGTTGTAGCGCTGCTCGTCGCGGCTCCACTCGCGTTTCTGGATGTACTGCGGGCAGTTGCCGAAAGAGTGCTCCACGGCCACGGTCATCAGTCCACCCTCGGCTTCGCGGAGGACGCCATTCATGCGGTTGCGCCGCCGGGTGTGCAGCTCGATGCCCAGCAGGCCGACGGCGCTACCGGCTTGCAGGCCGCTGGCGGCGGGGTCCTGATGGTCGGCCACGCTGTCCAGCAGCAGGCTTTTCGGGTCGGGGGAGGTTATGAAACCTTCCGCGCCTTCGAGCAGGGTCGCCCAGGGCCGGCCCTGCTGATCCACGGCGCCGACGATGATGAAGGGCAACTGGTGATAGAACTCGCGGTGCTGGTCGGGCATGTAGTCGCGGATGACCTTCTGGCCATGGACCTCCATGCGGTCGGCCACGCCGACGCGTTCCTGGATCGCCTTCTCGCCGGCGTGCCACGGGGAGGTACGGTGTTTGGGCAACTGGAACATGACGAGCACCTCGCAGTAGGCGCCGCCGGGTCGCCCGGCGGCGGGGGTTGCATCAGGCTTGCAGGCCGATGGCGGTGCGCTGCATCGGCACGAAGCCGGGCAGGGCTTCCACGCGAGCCAGCCAGGCGCGCAGGCTCGGGTACTCCTGCAGGGAGACGTTGCCCTCCGGTGCATGGGAAATGTAGGAGTAATTGGCGACGTCGGCGATGGTCGCTTCGTTGCCGGCCAGGAAAGGCTTCTTCGCCAGCTCGCCCTCCATCACCTGGAACAGGGCATGGGCGCGGGTAGCGACTTCCTCGGGGTTGAATTTTGCACCGAACACGGTGATCAGCCGTGCCGCAGCAGGACCGAAGGCGACCTGCCCGGCGGCCACCGACAACCAGCGCTGCACGCGGGCGGCGCCTTGCGGGTCTTCCGGCAGCCAGCGGCCGTTGCCGTATTTCTTCGCCAGGTAGACCAGAATGGCGTTGGAGTCGGCGACGATCACACCTTCGTCATCGATCACCGGCACCTGGCCGAAGCTGTTCAGGGCGAGGAAGTCCGGGTGCTTGTGTGCGCCCTTGGCGAGGTCGACGTCGATCAGTTCGGCGGGCAGTTGCAGCAGCGAGAGCATCAGTTCGGCGCGGTGCGCGTGGCCGGACAGCGGGTGGCGGAAGAGCTTGATGGTGTGGGACATGACGGTGACTCCGTTGGCTTGAGTGGGTAGGCAGCGCGAGTCGGTCCATGGTGGGTTGCTCGAGCTGATGGGTGAATGCTGCGCTCGATGGCCGGCGCGCAGAATCCCCAGTACGGGCAATCCAGCGTTTCAGAATGCGGAAGAATGGGGCGCAGGGTTGCCAGCGGGCGCAGCCGTTCCCAAGCCTGCAGCGGGGAGCGCCAACAAGCTCGCTCTTACAGAGAAGCTGCGCAGGAGCGAGCTTGCTCGCGAACTGCCCTGAGCTCAGAAGAGGGATGGGGCGCTTCTGGATACGGCGTGCCTCACCCGCGCAACGCGGGATGCGCACGCAAACGCGGCACCACGAAATCGAGGAAGGTGCGCACGCGCGCCGCGGCACGACGGCCTTCGCGGTAGATCAGCTGCACCGGCAACCCTGGCGCCGCATAGTCCTGCAAGACCACCTGCAGGCGCCCATCGCTGAGGTCGGCATGGGCCTCGTGGCTCATGCAGCGGGTCAGTCCGAGGCCCAGTCCGGCGGCGCGGATTGCCGCATGGGTGGTGCTGCACGCCAGGCGCGGGGTCAGGCGCACCGAACGCGGGGCGTCCTGGTGGCGGAAGCGCCACTCGCTGACCGCACCCTGGCCGCCGGCAACGATGATGCGATGCGCCTTGAGGTCCTCCGGTGCTTGCGGTACGCCATGGCGGGCCAGGTACTCGGGCGATGCGCAGATCACCGGCCGCACCGTGCCCACCGGCAGGGCGAAGCCGGAAGAGTCGGGCAGGGCGCCAATGACCAGAGCGACGTCGATGCCATCTTCCAACAGGCGCGGCAGGTCTTCGCGGTGTCGGCTGAGCAGCCGCACCTCGGGAAAGGCGGCCAGGTAGTCCAGGGCGATGGGCGCGAAAATCCGGTCGGCCATCAGCAGCGGCAGGCAAAGGTTCAACTGCCCGGCCGGGTGCGCCTGCAGTCCGCTGAGCGAGCCTTCAGCCTCCTCGATACCTTGCAGAATCTGCCTGCAACTGGCGGCGAAGGTCTCGCCGCTGGGGCTCAGTTCGGCTCCGCGCGGACCACGCAGCAGCAGCTCGCAGTGCAGACGCGACTCCAATCCGGCTACCAGGCGCATCACCGTGGCGGGGGACAGCTGCAGCCGCCGCGCGCCCGCGGCAAGGCTACCGGAGCGCGCCACGGCGTCGAATGCCTGCATTTCCCGGAAGCGGTTCACGGCTTGGCAGCTTGCAGGTAGGGGTCGGCGCGCAGGCGCTCGGCGCAGTGACTGACGAAGCTGCGCACCTTCGCCGGTAGCCGGGCGCCATCCTGGTAGAGCAGGTGGATCGGCAGCGGCGCCGTGGAAAAGTCGGCCAGAACGATTTCCAGCTCGCCGCGCGCGGCGGCTTCGGCCGCCTGGTACGACAGAACGCGGGTGAAGCCGCCGCCCAGGCGCGCGGCATGGAGAGCCGCGTTGTTCGAACTGACCACGAAGCGCGACGGCGGGCGCAGGGTCAGCGGGCCCTCCGGGGTGATGAACTGCCAGTCGGTGAGCAGCACGCTGGTGGCGGCCATCACCACCGGCGCATCGAGCAATTCATTGGGGTGCTGCGGACGACCGTAGCGGTCGAGGAACGAGGGGGCGGCACAGATCACCGGGCGGATTTCACCGACCTTGAGCGCCGTCAGGCTGCCCTCGGGCAACTGGCCAATGCGCACGGCGACATCGATGCCCTCGTCGAGCATGTTCACCACGCGGTCCACCAGCAGTGCGTTGACCGTCACCTCGGCATGGGCCTCCAGGTAGCTGGCGATCAGCGGGATCAGGTACAGCTCGCCGAACAGTACCGGGGCGGTCACCGTGAGGTTGCCACGCGGGCGCAAGGCGCTGCCGGAGGCCAGCTCCTCGGCATCCTCCAGTTCCTGCAGGATGCGCCGGCAGTCCTCGACATAGCGCTGGCCGGCCTCGGTCAGCCGCACGCTGCGCGTACTGCGGGCCAGCAGCAGGGTGCCCAGGCGCTGCTCCAGCGCGGCGATGGCGCGGGTCACGCTGGGCGGCGAGAGGCCCAGTTGCCGGGCGCCGGCGGCAAGGCTGCCGGCTTCGGCCACGGCCAGCAGCACTGTCATTTCCTGAAACCTGTCCATGGATCACCGTTGTCGCCTTGAGCGGGTCGCCAGACTGTAGAGGGAAGCCGCGCGGGATTGAAGTGCCGGTGGCCTGCGGGCGACATCGGCGTGCGTGCCAGCGCCGCCTGGCTTGACCGCGCCCCGGCCGCTCCGGCACAAGCGCTGGAGGCGCCCGCAGCGAGGCGCCACCGCCTGCGAGCCTTCCCCCATGACCAGCAAGACCACGGCCACTGCGCTGGCCGCTACCAGCAACCCGCGCCTGGGTATCGGCCTGTGCCTGCTGTCGATGCTCATCTTTGCCTGCCAGGACGGTATCACCAAGGTGCTCGTCCGCCACCTGCCGGTGAGCGAGCTGGTGATGGTGCGTTACTGGGTTTTCGTGCTGTTCGCGCTCATCGTCAGCCGTTCGCAGGGCGGCGTACGCCAGGCTGCCCGCAGCGCCAGCCCCTGGCAGCAGGTGGTGCGCGCGTTGCTGGGGGTGGGCGAGATCGCGCTGTTCGGACTGGCCCTGCGCTACCTCGGTTTGGCCGAGACCCACGCGCTCTATGCGGTCTTCCCACTGATGACGCTGGGCCTGGCGCGGTTGCTGCTCGGCGAGCGGCTGGTCGGCCGGCAATGGCTGGCGGCGGCTGTCGGGTTCGGCGGCACGCTGCTGATCCTGCGTCCCGGCATGGGCGTGTTCGAGCCCGCGGCGCTGATTCCGCTGGCGGCGGCGCTGACCTTTGCCTTCTTCAACATCCTCTCGCGGCGCATCAGCCAGACCGACTCCTTCGCCACCACCACGCTGTACATGGCGGTTGCCGGCGCGCTGTCGGTAAGCGCGGTTGGCCTGCCGGCCTGGGTCACGCCAACGCCTCACGAAGCCATGCTGATGTCGATCGTCGCCGTCTCCGGGGTTGTCGCGCAGTTGCTGCTGATCCAGGCGCTGAAGTACGCCCAGGCCTCGACGCTGCAGCCGTTCAACTACTCGCTGCTGGCCTTCGCCACGCTGATCGGGCTCATCGTCTTCGGCGAGGTGCCGAGCGCCTGGACGATCACCGGTGCACTGCTGATCCTGCTCGCGGGGTTGTTCTCGATCAGGCCGGCGGCCTAGTCCCAAGGTGGCGGCCCAGCCCGAACCTGGCGCACAAATGACAAGGCCGTATCGAGGGATACGGCCTTTTCTGTGCTGCCCGCGGGTCAATCAGGCGTCGGGCTTCCTGGGCTTGGCGAGGGTGAATTCGGCGCGCTTGTAGGGCTCGGTCCGGCCATGCTTGCCCGCAGGGATTTCCTGGATCTCGCCGCCTTTTGAAAGAAATGCTGAAATTTTCTTATCCAGCTCCGATCGTTTGCTTTTCGTCTCTGACTCGGACATTCGGTCACCTGAGGTGATGAGCCACCTGGCTGGCGGCTAGCGGACACTATACCCACCTCGACCGATGAATACCGACCGCCCGGCCGATTTAAGCATTTTCATGCGAAATCGCTACTTATTCCCTGCCAGATCTGTATGCTGGGCCTCTGCCTGCTCGGTTTAGCGGCACCGTCCGATGTTTTGTCTTCTTGATTCTCCATCTCTGCGGCCCCCTCTTCACTTCGCATACAGTCACGCCAGGCATGTCGCATGGCCTGATTTCCTTTTGATTGGAGATTCATCATGGCAACTCGCCAAACCGGTACCGTTAAATGGTTCAACGCCGAGAAGGGCTTCGGCTTCATCACCCCGGAAAGCGGCGCGGACGTCTTCGTCCACTTCCGTGCCATCGAAGGCACCGGCTATAAGTCGCTCGACGAAGGCCAGGTCGTGACCTTCAACGTCACTGCCGGCGCCAAAGGCCCGCAGGCCGAGCAAGTGCAAGTGATCTGACCGGTCGTTCGCTGAAAAAGCCCCGCTGATGCGGGGCTTTTTTGTTTCTGCTGCCCGGTGCGCTGCGCTGGCCGCTGCCGATTCAATGGCGTGTTCCCAGCGCTTCGTCGATGAGGCCGGTCAGCGTCGGAAGGTCGAATGGCTTGTCCAGGAAGTGGCAGGCGGGATAGTCGTCGCTCCATGCGCCACCGGACATGATGATGATCGGAATGGCGGGAAACCGTCGGGCGACCTGCCGCGCCAGTTCGGCGCCATCGATGCTGCCGGGCATGGAGATATCGGTCAGCAGCAATGCCAGTTGCCCGGGGTTGCCGTTGATCCAGGCGAGCCCGTCGTCGGCATTGCCCAGGACCACGGCCTCGATGCCGTGATCCTCCATGGCCAAGCCGAGCATCCTGGCCAGGTTCGAATCGTCATCGAGAATGAGCACATAGCCGGGGGGAGCGGAGGGTGGGCTTCCGAGCTTGTCCATGCGATCTCTTCCTGCGTGGGTGTGCTGCTGCGATAGAGGGTTCTGCCGGGAATGCGTTCAGATTACCTGAGCAGAAGATTGGGCCGCCGACCGAAGGCTCTGCGGCGGTCAGCGCGGAGGCTGGCATCGGACCCGAATCGGTCGCGCGCCCCGGCGCATGTGCAAACTCGGCATCCCCGAACCAGAGCAGCCCCGCACACGATCGCTGTCAGATCGTTGCGTACCGGAGATAGAGAGGACCAACCCGTGGGAACGGGTGATAAACTCGGCGTTCAACCCAGTCCTGACCTGCCAGGAGCCTTCCCGATGTTCGGAGTGACCGATTACGGCGCCTTCCTGATCGCCTTCGTGGTGCTCCTGGCCATTCCCGGTCCCGGCAACTTCGCCTTGATCACAGCGACTGGCAAGGGCGGCGTGAGGGCAGGGTTGGCGGCCACCTGCGGGGTGATCCTGGGCGACCAGGTGCTGCTGTGGATGGCGGTGGCGGGCGTGGCGACGCTGCTTGCCACCTACCCATCGGCCTTCCAGGCGGTACAGTGGCTGGGGGCGGGCTACCTGGCCTGGCTGGGCCTGCGCATGCTGATGAGCAAGCCCGGGGCCGCTTCGCGGCAGAGCCGCATGGACAACGGTCACTACCTGCGCCAGACCATGCTGATCACCTTGCTCAACCCGAAGGCCATCGTGTTCTACATGGCCTTCCTGCCGTTGTTCATCGACCCGGTGAAGCATCAGGGGCTGGTGACCTTCGCCTTCATGGCAGTGACGGTTGCGGTAGTGACCTTCCTCTATGGGCTGGTAGCCGTGCTGCTGACCCACCGGCTGGCCGAGCGCATGCGCGCGAATCCGCGTGTCGCCAATCTGCTGGAGCGGCTGGCGGGGGCGTGCCTGCTCGGTTTCGGCATCAAGCTGGCGGCGATGCGCTAAGCCGCAGCGGAGCATCCGCTGTCCCGAAGGGAGGGCTCGAAAGACCGGCCCTTCGTCATGCGCCGCCCGCATTGTCAGCGAGGTAGGCGACCTGCTTTGATAACCCCATCTTCCCAACCCTGATGGCGGCGAATGGAAACCATGCTCAACGAATCCCCCGTACCCCAGACAGTCGACAGCCCGATCACCCGCAGCGCGATCTTCCTCGTTGCGACGTTGATGCCAGGTAAGGACTGGAGCCCGGTTCGAGCCCTCTGCGAGGACGTGGCGGCGCTGGTGCGCTCGGTCGGCAAGCGCGTGCCGGCGGGCAACCTGTCCTGCGTGGTGGGCTTTGGTTCGGCGGCCTGGGATGCACTGTTCGGCACCCCGCGTCCGGCGTCCCTGCATGCCTTCCGCCAGATCGGCACAGGCGAGCGGGTCGCCGTCTCCACGCCGGGCGATCTGTTGCTGCACATCCGCGCCGAGCAGATGGACCTCTGTTTCGAACTGGCGTCGCAACTGGTCGCGCGCCTGGGCGATGCGATCACGGTGGTCGATGAAGTCCAGGGTTTTCGCTATTTCGACATGCGCAGCATCATCGGTTTCGTCGATGGCACCGAGAACCCGGAAGGGCGCGAGATTCCGCACTTCACCCTGATCGGCGAGGAAGACGCGGCGTTCGCCGGCGGCAGCTACGTCCTGGTGCAGAAGTACCTGCATGACATGGCCGGCTGGAACCAGCTTCCCACTGAAACCCAGGAGCGCATCATCGGCCGCACCAAGCTGGCCGATATCGAACTGGGCGACGACGTGAAACCGAGCTGCTCGCACAGTTCGCTGACCACCCTGGAGAAGGACGGCCAGGAAGTGAAGATCCTGCGCGACAACATGCCGTTCGGCAGGCCCGGGGCAGGGGAGTTCGGCACCTACTTCATCGGCTACGCCCGCTCGCCGGCGCCGGTGGAGGAAATGCTGGAGAACATGTTCATCGGCCGCCCGGCCGGCAACTACGATCGCCTGCTGGACTACAGCAAGGCGGTGACGGGCAGCCTGTTCTTCGTGCCCTCGGCCGACCTGCTCGAAGCGCTGGCAGACAGGGCGCCCTGAGCGCTCAACCGGCAACCCGCGCCGGGAAGCACTCCACCAGCCAGTCGATGAACACTCGCAAACGGTGGGTGACGTAGCGGTTCTGCGGGTAGACGACGTGGAAGGGGTAGGGCGGTGGGCGCCATTCCTCGAGGATTTCCACCAGCGTGCCGTCGCGCAGGGCGGCGCCGGCGGCGTAGGAGAAGGTCTGGATGATGCCCAGGCCGGCGACGCAGGCAGCCAGGTGCGCGTTGCTTTCATTGACGCCGATGCGGTACTCGATTTTCAGCTCGCTGCGTTCGCCATCGCGCTCGAAGCGGAAGGGCACCGCGCGACCATTCTGCGGTGACAGGTAGCTGACCAGCCGGTGGCCGTTGCGCAGTTCCTCGGGGTAGGCGGGGATGCCGTTGTGGCGCAGGTATTCGGGCGAGGCGCAAGTAACCATGGTCGCCTGGCCGATGCCGCGCGCCACCAGCGACGAGGCGTCCAGCGCGCCGCCGCGGATCACGCAGTCGACGTTGTCGCCGATCAGGTCCACCGAGCGGTCGGACACGCCCAGATCGATGCGTATGTCCGGGTAGCGCGCCAGGAAGTCCGGCAGCAGCGGTATCAGTACGTCCCGCGCGGTCGAGCCGCCGACATCGATGCGCAGATGGCCGCGTGGCTTGCTGCGGGCAATGTTGAAGGACGAGTCGATGTCTTCCAGGTCACGCAATACGCGACTGGCCTTGGCGTAGTAGTCCTGGCCTTCGGGCGTCACCATGACGCGTCTTGTGGTGCGTTGCAGCAGGCGGACGCCCAGGTGCGCCTCCAGCTCCTGAACCAGCTTGCTCAGGGTGGCGTTGGGCATGTCCAGCGAGTCGGCGGCGCGGGTGAAGTTGCCGGCTTCCACCACGCGGGAGAAGGCACGGATGGCCTGGAGCTGGTCCATGGGAACTCCTCTGAGGGGATCGCCTGATTATCCATGGGCATGGATAGTCATTCCATTGTATGCGCTTTTTCCATCAATGGCCGGGCCCTAGAGTAGCGCCATGCCTCACCGCAAAGCCGCGCCAGATGCCGGCCAGGAGGCAGAACCCTCAACTCGCAAAGCTCAGGAGCTCATCATGAACAAGTCCCTCACTGGTAAAGTTGCACTGGTCACCGGCGGCAGCACCGGCATCGGCCTCGGCGCCGCACAGGAACTCGCCGCGCAAGGCGCCCGCGTCTTCATCACCGGCCGCCGCCAGGCCGAACTGGACGCCGCCGTCGAAGCCATCGGCCCGGCCGCCACGGCCATTCGTGCCGACGCCTCGGTGCTCGCCGATCTCGATGCGGTGTACGCACAGATCGCGAAAGCTGCCGGCCGACTGGATATCCTCTTTGCCAACGCCGGCGGCGGCGACATGCTCCCGCTGGGCGCGATCACCGAGGAACACTTCGACCGAATCTTCGGCACCAACGTGCGCGGCGTGCTGTTCACCGTGCAGAAGGCATTGCCGCTGCTGGTCGATGGCGCGTCGGTGATCCTCACCTCGTCCACCACCTCGATCCAGGGCACTGCCAACTTCAGCGTGTACAGTGCGAGCAAGGCCGCCGTGCGCAACTTCGCCCGCTCCTGGGCGCTGGATCTGAAGGACCGGGGCATTCGCGTCAATGTCGTCAGCCCCGGCCCGGTCCGCACTCCCGGCCTCGGCGACCTGGTGCCCGAGGAAGCGCGCCAGGGCCTGTTCGATGCGCTGGCCAGCCAGGTACCGCTGGGCCGGCTGGGCGAACCTCGCGAAATTGGCAAGGCAGTGGCCTTCCTGGCTTCGGAGTCGGCCAGCTTCATCAACGGCATCGAACTGTTCGTCGATGGCGGCATGGCACAGGTCTGACCATGCCATGGGCCGGGCAGGGCGTGCGTCCTGCTGCGGCCTGTGTGGCTCTGGTGTGCTGGCCCGTTTGCCCTTTACAGTCGCGGCAAGCCAGTTTTCAAGAGAGGAGCCGCCAGCCATGAATGACACGTCAACCGACCTGCGAAACTGGTTCGACCAGGGCGGCCAGGCCTACGCGCGCTTCCGCCCCGAGTACCCGGCGGAGCTTGCCTCCTGCCTGGCCTCGCTGGCTCCCGACCGGGCGCTGGCAGTCGACGTGGGTTGCGGTAGCGGCCAGCTGACCCGGCAATTGGCCGAGCATTTCAGTTCGGTTGTCGGCTTCGATCCCAGCGCGGAGCAGATTGCCCATGCCGCGCCCCGCGCGAACCTGAGCTACGCCTGCGCCCAGGCCGAAGAACTCCCGCTGGCCGACCGCAGCGCCAGCCTGATCACGGCGGCACAGGCCGCGCACTGGTTCGACCTGCCCAAGTTCTACGCCGAGGTCCGGCGAATCGCCGAGCCCGACGCGGTCCTGGCGCTGATCAGCTACGGCGTGCTGCACCTGGACGGCGATCCGGGCAAGCGCTTCGAGACTTTCTACTGGCAGGAGATCGGTCCCTACTGGCCCGCCGAGCGCAAGCTGGTGGACAGCGGCTACGCGACCCTTGATTTCCCCTTCGCCGAGTTTCCGGGGCCGGAGATCGCCATCCGCCTGGAATGGACCCTCCACGAGTTCCTCGGCTACGTCTCCACCTGGTCGGCAGTGCGCAGCGCCCGGGAAGCCGGGCGCGAAGACCTGCTGCAGCACTTCGCCGCCGACCTGGCCGAGCGCTGGGGCGACCCTGCCGCGCGGCTTGCGGTCAGATGGCCGATCAACATGAGGATTGGGCGGGTGTGAACCCCCCCTCATTCATCGGGGTGTGCATGACCTTGCAGTGCTTCGTTCGGCGATTGAGGGATCGAAGCGCTCGCTGGTGTCCATACGGACATTGCGCAGGGCCAGCGTCTCCAGATGCGCTGCGTGGAGGAGTTCCGAACGGTAGCTGATCAGGATCGTGCGGCGGCGGGCACCGTTGATGTTCAGGCTGCCCGCGTGCACCAGGTCGACGTCGAAGACCAGGATGTCACCGGGCCGCCCGCTCAGATGCACGGCAGCGGACTCGTCCAGGAAGTCGAGCGGCGCCGCTGCGGAAGCAGGTCGATGGCTGCGGGGAACGATCCGGGTGGCGCCATTTCCCTGAGCGAAGTCATCGAGAAAGGCGAGGGCGCTGACCATGTCGCCCGGGCGCCGGGCCGACAGATCGCGATGCAGTTGTTGATGACCGCCGCCGGGCAAGGGCTCGCGCCCTTCGACCTGGGCGAGGAAGAAGCGCTCGCCGATCAGCATGCCCGCTGCCGACAGCAGTTGCGGCAGGCGACACGCCGCCTGCACGGCCGGCTCCAGGTCCATCTGCGCATGGCGCCAATCCATTCCGCGGGGCACCGGCCATTGATCCGATGGCAGGACATTGGCGTCGAAAGCCGCACGCAGCTCTTCGAGCATCGCGTGCGGGATCACCTGGCGCAGCAGCGCGTAGCCCTCCCGGTGAAGTTCTGCCTGATCCAGCATGGCTTGATCCATTTCCCTCTCGTCCATGATCGCGGCCCCAAGGGCCAGTCCAGAGCGTCTGCTGCTTGAGGTCGGCAGGTCATCGGTGCCGGCCGGCTGCCTAGCGTACGAAGGATTTCTGCTACGGCCAATATCCGGCGCTTGCGGAGTACCGTAGACTCCCGCGATCTGCCGGGGAGACCACTATGCATAAAGGGATTTGGCTAGGTTTGGGGTTGTCGTTGTGCGCGTTCGGAGCAGCCCACGCGGCGCAGCCCGGCGAGGACGACCCGCTGCTGTCGAGCCCGTCGACGTCCAGCGGGGCCGGCGATGTCCGGGGCATCCTGCGCGCACGCGATCAGGCGATGCTGTCCAGCGAGCTGGCCGGGCGCATCCTGGAGATGCCCTTCGCCGAGGGGCAATCCTTCCGCAAGGGCGACGTACTGGTCCGTTTCGATTGCTCCGCGTATCAGGCACAACTGAACGCCGCGCAGGCCGGTGCCAAGGCGGCCGGTGAGCAACTGGCGCACAACCGCCAGCTGGCGGCGCTCAACTCGGTAGGGCGCTTCGAGGTCGCGCTGGCCGAGGCCAAGCTTGCCGAAGCCCAGGCCCAGGCCCAGGTCTACCAGGTCCAGGTGCGCCGCTGTGCGCTCACCGCGCCCTACGACGGCCAGGTCGTGCAGCGCAAGGCACAGCCTTTCGAAAGCGTCAGTGGTGGTGCGCCGCTGCTGGAAATCGTCGACAACCGCAGCCTGGAAATCCGCCTGCTGGTGCCCTCGCGCTGGGTCGCAAGGCTCAAGGCGGGGCAGTCCTTCACCTTCGTTCCCGATGAAACCGGCGAGCCGCTGCAGGCCGAGGTGAAGCGCCTGGGTGCGCGGATCGACGAGGGCAGCCAGATGCTGCCGCTGATCGCCACCCTGCCGGCCGAGACCAAGGGCCTGCTGGCCGGCATGAGCGGGACGGCACGCTTCGCGGAGACGCCATGAACGCACCGCAGGTTGGCCTGGCGGAGCGGCTCTTCGCCCAGTTCCTCGAGCTGGAGCGCCAGGCCCGCGCAGCAGGAACGGTCGAGCAACTGGCTTATCACATCGTCAACGACGGGCAGGCGCTGTTCGGCTACCGCCACGCGGCGCTGCTGATCGCGGGCAAGGTGCAGGCGCTGACCGGCATCAGTGTCGTCGAACCCAATGCGCCCTTCGTCGCCTTCGTCGAGCAGGCCTGCGCCCAACTGCAGAGGCTCGGCGCCCTGGACAAGCCGCAGCGCGTCGACTTCCAGGCCCTGGGCGCGCAGCAGCAGGCTGACTGGCAGGCGCTCTCCGCCGGAGACGTCTTCTGGCTGCCGCTGGCGGACCAGCAGGGGGCTGCCTTTGGCGGCCTCTGGCTGGCCCGCGAGCAACCGTGGAGCGAAGCGGAGCAGGCGCTGCTGGTGCAACTGGGCGATGCCTACGCCCACGCCTGGAAAGCCCTGCAGCCGCGCAAGCCCTGGCGAGCGCGTTGGCCGAAGAAGAAGTTGTCGATGATTGCCGCCGGGCTGTGCCTGTTGCTGCTCGTACCCGTGCGCCAGTCGGTGCTGGCGCCGGCTGAGGTCGTCCCGCTGGACGGCCAGGTCATCGCCGCCCCGCTGGACGGAGTGATCCAGCAGGTGCTGGTCAAGCCCAACCAGACGGTCAGGGCCGGTGACCTGCTGGTGCGTTTCGACGCCACCACCCTGCAAGCGCAGGCGGACGTGGCCGAGCGGTCCCTTGGCGTGGCCGAGGCCGAACTCAAGGCCAACTCGCAACGCGCTTTCTCCGACGCCGAATCAGGCGCCAGGGTCGATCTGCTGGCGGCGCGAGTGGAGCAGAAGCGCGCCGAGCGCGACTACGCCCGGGACCTGCTGGCACGCGCCGAGGTGCGGGCGCCACGCGACGGCATCGCGGTATTCGCCGACGCCGAGCGCTGGACCGGCAAGCCGGTGCAGACCGGCGAGCGCCTGATGGAGCTGGCCGATCCTCGCCAGGCCGAGCTGCGCATCGACCTGTCGGTGGCCAATGCCATCCGCCTGGCGCCAGAGGCGGAGGTCCAGCTATTCCTCGACAGCGATCCGCTGAACCGCCATGCCGCCCGCCTGTCACGCAGCGCTTATGAGGCCCAGCCGGTCGCCGGCGGGCAACTGGCCTACCGTCTGGACGCGCGCTTCGACTCCGCGCCGCCGCGGATCGGTCTGCGCGGTACCGCCAAACTCTATGGCGAGCGAGCGCCCATCCTGCTCTACGTGTTGCGTCGTCCCCTGGCGGCGCTTCGTCAGACGGTGGGCTTCTAGATGGTATTGCCGGCGCTGCGCGCCGACTTGCAGCTATCGCCAGGCGCCCCGGCGCTGGATGGTTCGCCGCAATGGACACTGGCCGACCCGCTGCGCGGGCGCTACTTCAAGCTTGGCGTGGCGGCGATGCGCCTGTTGCGCCACTGGACGCTGGGTGATCCGCAACGGGTGCTGCGAGCGGCCAACAGCGAAGGTGGGGATCTGCTAGGCGAACAGGAGTTGCAGCAGTTGCTCACATTCCTCCGCCAGCAGGACCTGATCAGCTCGGCCGACGGCGAGCAGCGCAGCAGCTACGGGCAGAAGGCCGCGTTGCAGCGCCACGGGCTGTGGAAATCGCTGCTGCACCAGTACTTGTTCTTCCGAATTCCGTTGTGGCGGCCGGATGCCTTCCTCAACCGCGCCTGGCCCTGGTTGGCCCGCCACGGCGGGCCGCTGCTGCGGATCGGCCTTCCGTTGACCCTTGGCCTGGGCCTGTTGCTGGTGGCGCGTGACTGGGATCGTTTCCTCGCGACCTTCCCGCACCTGTTCAGCTTTGGCGGTGCCCTGGCCTTCGGTGTCGCGTTGCTGTTTGCCAAACTGTGCCACGAGTTCGGCCATGCGTTCATGGCCAAGCGCGCCGGCTGCCGGGTGCAGAGCATGGGCGTGGCGTTCATGGTGATGTTGCCGTTGTTCTATACCGACGTCAGTGACGCCTGGCGCGTCAACGACCGGCGCTCGCGGCTGCTGATCGGAGCGGGAGGCGTGTTGGCCGAGCTGACGCTGGCCTGCGTCGCGCTACTGGCCTGGTCGCTTCTGCCGGACGGGCCTCTGCGTACGTCAGCCTTCATGCTTGCCAGTGCGACCTGGGTCACTACCCTGTTGGTCAACCTCAATCCGTTCATGCGTTTCGACGGCTACTTCCTGCTCAGCGATCTGCTGGGCGTCGAGAATCTTCAGGGACGAGCCTTCGCCTTGTGCCGCTGGCGTTTGCGCGAGGCACTGTTCGACTACGGCGATCCGATGCCCGAGCCCTGGCCTGATGGACTGCGCTGGCGCCTTCTACTGTGGGGATACGGCTCTTGGCTATGGCGCGCGGCGCTGTTCCTGGGGATCGCGCTGACGGTCTATCACCTGTTCTTCAAGGTGTTGGGCATCTTCCTGATGCTGGTGGAGCTGGTGTGGTTCATCGGCCTGCCGATCTGGCGCGAATTGCGCGAGTGGTGGCAGCGGCGCGGCCAGGCCCAGCCTGGACGCCTGTTTCTGGGCGCCGCCGGGCTGGCGGCGCTGCTGCTGGTACTGCTGGTGCCCTGGCGTGGCAGTGTGGAGATTCCCGCGGTGCTGGAGGCTACGCGCGCGTCGGCGCTCCACGCGCCGCTGGCGGCCATGCTGAAGCGGATCGTGGTAAGCGACGGACAGAGTGTGGCCGCTGGCGAATTGCTGCTCGAACTGGAGTCCCCCGATCTCGCCGCGCGGCAGAGCATTACCCGTCGGGAAATTGAAATCACCCAGCTACAATTGCGGCGCCAGGCCGGCCGAAGCGAGACAGCTGCCGATATCGGCGTGCTGGAGCAGCGCCTGGCCGAAGCGGTGGCCGAGTACCGCGGCCTGGCTGCGCAACGCGAGCGTCTGGAAATCCGCGCGCCTCATGCCGGAGTGGTACGAGACCTGCTGCCTGAACTGGTTCCCGGTCTCTGGTTGTCCCCGCGCCAGGTACTGGCGCGAGTCGTGGAGCCGAGTGTGCGCCTGCGCGGTTACGTCGCCGAGCAGGCGGTGTGGCGGGTCGAACCTGGAGCGGTGGGCCGCTTCGTTGCTGACGATCCATCGCGCCCGGCGCTCCCGGTGCGCCTGGAGTCGGTGGATGCTACCGGTACTTCGCACCTCGACCTGGAAGCCCTGGCTTCCGACCGCCAGGGACCCATCGCCGTCCAGCGCGACGGCGAGGGGCGCGCACAGCCGGTTCAGGGGCAATATGCCGTGCGGCTGAGTGCGGACCAGGCAGTCGAGCTGACGCAGCCGGTGCGCGGAGAGGTGGTGCTGGACGCCAACGGCGAGTCGCCGCTCAGCGCCATCTGGCGAAGGTTGGCGGCCCTGGGAGTGCGTGAAAGTGGCTTCTGACTTCCGCCTGCCGGCCTGCGCCCGGCTGCCGTTGCGTTTCGCGACGCAGAGGCTGGAGGCCGCCGTGGCAGCGTTGCCGGCCAGCGCCTGGGTCACTCATTTCAACACTGGGTACCATACCGGAGGCTGGAGCGGCATCAGTCTGCTGGCCCCAGAGGGTTCTAGCCACGCGCTGTCGGCGGGGCAGGGGAATGGCACGCAGCCGCCCTGCGCGACACGCTGGTACGGTCCGCCCTGGCAGGAGCTGTTGCGGCGCATCGAGATGCCCGTGCGTTGCGCCCGCCTGCTGCGCCTGGAAGCGGGTAGCAGCATCCGTGAACACTGCGACCCGGACCTGGGCGACCCCGAGGGGGATGTGCGCTTGCACCTTCCCATTTTCAGTGGGCCAGGAGTCGAGTTCCTGCTCGAGGGGCAGGTGGTGCCGATGGCGCCGGGAGAATGCTGGTTCCTCGACCTGGCACGGCCGCATCGGGTGGAGAATGTCGGCGAACAGGCGCGGGTGCACCTGGTGGTCGACGCCCGGCGAAACGACTGGCTGCGCCGGCAGATCACCCGCGGATTGCAGGATACCCCCGCGTGCCGGCCGGCACGTTCGACCCTGGCGTTCGCCGAATTCCGCCGCCAGCTGGAGCGCCGCGCGGACCTTGCCGCGGCGCTGCGGGACCTTCAGGACCCCCGAGACTTCTGCGAGCGCGCAGTGGCGCTCGGAGCCGGGCTCGGGCTGCGCTTCCAGGATGACGATGTCCGTGCGGCCATGCGCCAAGGACGTCAGGCCTGGCTGGATCAACGGAGTTACTGATGGATGGGTGCGATGACTGGAAAGGCTGGCTGCCAATTCGGGTGTTCGCTGCGGGAGACGACTGGCGGGTCGACTGGTGCTGGTTCGGCTCCACACCGTTAAGCGAGCCATTCTTCAGTGACAGTGTGCGCCGGGCACTGCGGTTGCCGTTCAACCAGGCGATGCGTCGGGAAAGCTCGCTGGACGCCATGCGTCAATGGCGCGAAGCAAGTCCCGGTGTGGCGCCGAGCCTGTTCATCCATCATGCCTCGCGATGTGGCTCGACCTTGCTGGCGCAACTGCTTGCCAGCGACGAGAAGAACATCGTGGTCTCCGAGGCTCCGGCGTTGGACGCGCTGCTGCGCGCTGGGCTGCAGGCTCCGGAGCTTGCAGCCGAAGCGGGCGAGGGCGTACGTGGGTTGCTCAGCGCCTATGGTCAGCGGCGCCTCGGCAAGGAGCAGGCCCTGGTGGTGAAGCTCGATGCCTGGAATGTTTTCCAGGCATCGCGCCTGCACCAGCTGTATCCCATGACGCCGAGCCTGTTCGTCTATCGCGATCCGCTGGAAATCGTCGTCTCGCACCTGCGCCAGCCCGGCATGCACATGGTGCCGGGACTTCTGGGCGCGATCTCTCTGGACTCGTCCGGGGCCCTGAATGGGGTCGACAGAGTGGCCCGGCACATTGGGCAGATTCTGCACGGCGGCCTGCGGCTCTGCCGTGAGTCGGGGGCCGTGCCGGTGAACTACAGCGAACTGCCGGGTGCGGCCTGGCACCGGCTGGCGGCTCTGTTGCGCGTTGAGGCGGGGGACAGGGAGCGCCTGCAGGCGGTAGCAGCCTCGGACGCCAAGCAGCCCGGCATGGCCTTCAGCCCGGACAGCGAGCGCAAGCGTGCGGCTGCAGACGAGGTGGTGCGAGCGGCGGTGGAACGCTGGGCGAGGGCGCCCTACGTGGCCCTTGAGGCCCTGCGCCTGCAGGAGGCGTAAGGGCGTTGTCGTAGGGGAAATAGTCAGGCTGATCGAATTCAGACAATAGTTTGCGAAAAGACTGGTTAGTTGTGTTGGAATCAGGTGGCAACTTGCCTTCAGCATCATGTAGTCTTGCGGAAAAATGCGTGCGCGATTAAATAACAATAGGGTGTAGGTAGCTTCCCAGGCTGCCGTATGAAAGGACTCACAGCACCATGACTTCACTCGCGTTGAGGTTCCGCCCCGCTGTGGACGCTGACTTGGCGTTCCTGCGCGCCCTCTATGCGAGCACCCGTTCCGCTGAGCTGGCCCAGGTAGCCTGGGAGCCCGCCGCCATCGGTGCCTTTCTCACCCAGCAGTTCGACGCCCAGCACCACTACTACCAGGCGCATTTTCCCGACGCCGAGTACCTGCTGATCGAGGCGGACGCCCAGTCCGTCGGCCGCGTCTACCTCCACTGGGGCGCCACCCATCTACAGATCATCGACCTTGCCCTGCTGCCCAGCCATTGCGGCCTGGGGATCGGGACCCGTGTGCTCGTGCAGTTGCTCGAATGCGCCGATGCCCGGGGCCTGAGTGTCGGCTTGCACGTAGAGAACTACAACCCGGCCCAGCGCCTGTATGCCCGCCTGGGTTTCGTCGTGGCCGGCGAAAACGGCGTCTATCACAAGCTGCGCCGGTTGCCCCGCGCCGTGCCACGGGCGATCGCGCCTGCCGCCGTCTTGTCGTGAAGGAAAACTCCATGTACCCGATGCCCACCCAGCATGGCCTGCAGCAGGCGCAAGGTTCGCGCTTCCAGTTGTGGATTGCCCCGGATCAGGCCCTGGACGTTGAACTGATCGAGGTGCTTGTCGGTAATCCAATGAGTGCTGAGTACGAGAGCTTCAGCGCCGCCTTCGCCTTGCCCGAGCAGTGGGACCTGCCCCAGGCGCTTTACCGCCTGTCCCCACCTGGTGAGGAGGGGTGGTTGCTGCTGTTGACCCCTGTGCAGCCTGCTGCCGATCGCCGCGCGGTGCTCCAGGCGGTCTTCCATACCCGCAAGGCGGCGTAGCGACCCATTCCGGCGGCTGCGAGCCTGGCCGTCATTTCCAGCGATTGGTACCAAGGAGAGGCAATACGTGGAACCCTTTATCGGTGAGATCAAGATGTTCGGTGGCAACTTCGCACCGCGTGGCTACGCATTCTGCCAGGGGCAGCTCATGTCGATCGCGCAGAACTCGGCATTGTTCTCGCTGCTGGGCACGACGTACGGCGGCGATGGTCAGGTCACGTTCGGCCTGCCCGACATGCGCGGCCGCAGCCCCGTCGGCCAGGGGCTAGCCCCCGGTCTCGGGCCGATCAACCTGGGCCAGGTCGGTGGTGTCGAGAACACCACGCTGACTACCAACCAGATGCCGCAGCATACGCACACTGTGACATTCGGTTCGCCGCTGACCGCCACTGGCCAGGCCGCGATCCCCGCTGCGTCGGCCAGCACGGCGACCCAGGCAGCTCCGGCTGCGACCACGGTACTCGGGCCGATCGCCGCAGGCGGCCGCCCGGGCACGCTGTACTCCACCACGGCGGCGGATACTACCCTGCAGCCCTTCACCATCACCTGCAGCGGTAACGTACCGAACGGGACTGCCAGCATTGCTGGCGGTAGCCAGCCTTTCTCTGTGCGCAACCCCTACCTGGGCATCAATTTCATCATTGCGTTGGAAGGGGTCTTCCCGTCGCGCAACTGATCGCTCGTTTTCGACCGTAAAAGCAGTAAACAGTGGAGCGGGGCGCACCCGCTCCCGACCAAGAGCAGTGGAGGTGGGTCATGTGGTGGAACAAGGCGAAGCGTGCAGTACCGGTCAAGGCACCGGTGATGCCGGCCCTGGCGATGGCGCTGGAACCGCGCATGCTGTTCGACGGTGCCGTGGCCGCCACCATGGCCGAGGCCGCTGATGCCAAACCGACCGCCGACACCGCCGCGAAGGTCGCCCAGGCCCACCCGTCGCAGGACAACAGTGTCCACGAGGCGAGCAAGGACAACCTCTCTGCCGTACCCGCCGGCACCTCCGACCACCGCCAGGAAGTGGTGTTCGTCGACGCCAGTGTGAAGGGCTACCAGCAGTTGGTGGCCGGCCTCAAGCCGGGTACCGAAGTGGTGGTGCTCGACGCGAACAAGGACGGCCTGCAGCAGATTGCCGATTACCTACAGGGGCGTTCCGGCATCGATTCGATCCATATTCTCAGCCACGGCGACGTGGGCAAGGTCCAACTGGGCAATACCTGGCTGGACGGTTCGAGCATCGCCCTGCGCAGTGACCTGCTCACCAGCATCGGCCAGGCGCTGGACAAGAATGGCGACATCCTCCTGTACGGCTGCCAGGTGGGCGCCGACGGTGCGGGCCGTTCCTTCGTCGATCAACTGGCCGATGCCACCGGCGCCGACGTCGCCGCCTCAAACGACATGACCGGCGCCACCGCGCTGGGCGGCAACTGGGTGCTGGAAGTCAGCCACGGCGCCGTCGAGGCGGCGGCGCTCGACGTGGGCGACTTCCGCGGCCTGCTGGTGAGCTTCAATGACGACTTCAGCACCAATACAGGGGTGAGCAGCAGCTTTACCCGAGTACTGGGCGGTGTCAGCTACACCTATACCTTCACCAGCGCCGGGGACGGTGGCGACACGGCCTGGGAGAGCGCCAATGGCGAGGCCAACGGCGCATCGATCAACCTGCAGTCCACCACGTTCGACGTTACCAAGACCGAGGTGTTCACCATCGCTCGCACCGATGGCGCCGATTTCACCTTCACCAGCATCTACCTGAACAACACCGCCGGCGACACCATCACCGTCGCGGGCTACCGCGATGGCGTACTGGTCGGGACGGCCCAGACCGTCTTCATGGGGCAGCAGAGGACCCTGAGCTTTGGTGGTATCCGCGTCGACGAAGTGCGCATCAGTGGCAACGATTTCTTCAACACCAACATCGACAGTTTTGCCGGCGACCCTGTTCCGCCGAGCACTGCCCCGACGGTGACCGCCACCGCCAGCAACCCCAGCTTCACCGAGAACGGCACCGCCGTGGACCTGTTCAGTGGCGTGGTCGCCGCGAGCAACGATGCCGGCGAGACCTTCACCGGAATGACGCTGCGGGTGACCAACGTCAGCAATGGTGCCAGCGAGTTCCTGAACATCGGTGGCGTCGACATTGCGTTGAGCAACGGCAGCAGCGGCTCGCTCGCCGGCCTAGGCACCTACAGCGTGAGCCTGTCCGGGGGGACTGCAGTGGTCACCCTGAGCGGCCTGTCTCGCGACAACATGCAGATGGCGCAGCTGATCGCCGGCATTACCTACCGCAACAGCAGCGATAACCCGGGCAGCGCCACCCGTGCCGTCACCGTCGTGACGGTGACGGACAGCGGCCCGAACAACAACAGCGCTTCGCCGAATCTCACCTCGAGTGTTACCGTCAGCCCGGTGAACGATGCCCCGACGCTGAATCCCGCCAACAACTCGGTGGGTTACACCGAGGGTGGCAGCGCTGCTGTGCTGGTGGGCAGCTTGGTGCTGGCCGATGCCGACAGCACGACCTTCCAGGGAGCCACGGTCATCATCAGCGATTTCCGCTCGGGTGACGTGCTGTCGGTGAGCGTTTCCGGCGGCTTCTCGGCGACCTACAACGGCACGACCGGCGTGATGCAGATCAGCGGCAGCGGCTCGCTGGCCTCGTTGCAGGCCGTGCTGCGTTCGGTGAGCTATTCGTCTTCTTCGGACGACCCCACCTTCGGCGGTACCGACATTACTCGCCAGGTCAACTTCACCGTGACCGACGCCGAGGGCGGCACTTCCAACCTGGCCACTGCGCAGGTAACGGTGACCGCCGTGAACGACGCTCCGACATTGTCCGGTGGACCCTACGCGTGGGCCGGCACCAGAGAAGACGCCACGTCGAGCGCGGTCAGCGTGTCCTCGCTGTTGTCCGGCGTCAGCTACGCCGATGGCGATGGCCCGAACAGCGGCATTGCCATCATCGCCAGCACCGGCAGTGGCGACTGGCAATACTCCACCGATGAGGTGACCTGGACCCAGGTGGGCAGCGTCAGCGGCACCAGCGCCCTGATGCTGTCGGCCACCACCCAGTTGCGCTACGTGCCCAACGGGCAGAATGGCGAGACGGCGGCGCTGTCGTTCCGTGCCTGGGACGGGAGTGTCGGCATCGCTTCCACTAACGGTGTGCGCAGCACGAGCGACACCAGCACCAATGGTGGGACTACCGCGTTCTCCAGCGGCACGGCTCAGGCGATGCTTATCGTCAGCAGCGAAAACGATGCGCCCGTGTTGACGCCGACGGCGCCCACGCTCACTGGGCTGACCGATTCCGACATCAACAACGTCGGCCAGGCTGTCTCCAGCTTCCTCGGCAGTGTCAGCGACGTCGACAGCGGGGCACTGAAGGGCATTGCCATCACCGGTCTGAACGCCGGTAATGGCACCTGGCAATACAGCGTGAATGGCGGTGCCAGCTGGCAGAACGTCGGAGTGGTCTCTCTCAGTTCGGCGCTGCTGCTGCGCAGCAGCGACCGCGTGCGCTTCGTGCCTGACGGCATCAATGGCACCAGCGCAAGCATCACCTACAGAGCCTGGGACCAGACTGACATCACAGCCGGCCTGCAAGGCACCAAGGCCAATGCAACCGGCGCAGGTGGCGGCTCGCCGTACTCCATTGGCAGCGACACGGCATCCATCACCGTTACAGCGATCAACGATGCGCCGCTGGTGACCAGCAGCGGCGGCAGTGCGGCCTTCGTCGAGGGCGCGGACGTGGCCTCAACGCCCGTGCTAGTCGATAGCGGCCTCACGGTATCGGACAGCGATTCTCCGCTGCTCTACAGCGCCACCGTGAGTATCACCGGCAACTTCCAGGGCATGGAGGATACGCTCGGCTTCACCAGTAACCCGGCCACCATGGGTGACATCGTCGGCAGCTACGACAGCAGCACCGGCAAGCTGATGCTCAGCTCTGCCGCCGGCGCCAGCGTTGCACAGTGGCAGGCGGCGTTGCGCTCGGTGACCTACAGCAACAGCTCGGACACCCCGAACACCTCAACCCGGAGCATCAGCTTCAGCGTGAGCGACGGCACGCTCGACAGTGCCGCGGCCACGCGCACGGTGACCGTGACGGCTGCCAACGACTCTCCGCAGCTCAGCCTGCCCGCGGTGATCAACCTCATTGAAGATAGCTCCGGCAGTATTACCGGCATCAGCGTTTCCGATGTCGATGCGGGCACCGGCAACGTCCAGGTCACCTTCACTCTGCCTGCCGGCTACGGCACCCTGAACGCGGCGGTCAGCGGCACCGTCGCCGTCGGCACGGCGATGTACAGCGTGATCCTTACCGGCCGGGTCGCAGACATCAACGCCTACCTTGCCGGCAACAACCTGACCTACATGCCGACGCCGAACTACTTCGGCGACGTCAGCCTCGACGTCCGCGTGAGTGACCTGGGCAACAGCGGTGGCCCGGCGCAGACCAGCAGCGGCAGCCTGACGCTGCACGTCGAAGGGGTGAACGACGCCCCGAACCTTCCCGTGGTGCCGTCGTCCCCGGTGAACGCCAGCGAGGACGTGCCCCTGGTGCTGACCGGTATCAGCTTCAGCGATGTCGACGCCGGCTCCGGACAGGTCGAGGCAAGTTTCAGCGTACTGCCCGGCAGCGGCACCTTCAGCGCGTTGGCGGCAGGCGGCGTGATGCTGACGGGCTCGGGCAGCAACCACCTGGTGCTCAGCGGCACACTGAGCGATATCAATGCTTTCATCGCCAGCGGCGCAGTGAGCTACCTTTCGGCGGCCAATGCATCGGGCACTGTTACCGTGACGGTCAGGCTCGATGACCTTGGTAATACCGGTATGGGCGGCAACATGTATGCGTCGAGCGCCTTCAACCTGGCCATCAGCCCGGTGAACGACGCCCCGGTGAACAGCGTACCGGGAACCCAGTCGGTGCTTGGTGGCCAGACGCTGTTCTTCGGCGTCGGCACCGGCAACCCGATTTCCATTTCGGACGTGGATGTGGGTAGCGGAACCATGCGGGTGACGCTCACCGCCGTCAACGGGACGATCACCCTGGGCAGCGTCACCGGTCTGACGTTCAGCGTCGGCAGTGGTTCCGCTGACAGCACCGTCACCTTCGATGGAAGCCTCGCCGATATCAACCATGCTCTGGCCGGCATGAGCTTCAGCCCCACGGCCGGCTACAACGGCCCGGCCTCTCTGCAGATCGTCAGCAACGACCTGGGGCAGTCCGGAAGCGGCGGCAGCCAGACCGACAGTGACTTCATCCTGATCACGGTGGAGCAGCCCAACCCGCGTATCGTCAGTGTCAGCGCCGGCAATCCGGATGGCAGCTACAAGGTGGGCGACCTGATTGTGGTACAGGTCCAGTTCGACCGGTCGGTGCTCGTCAACACCAGTGGCGGCGTCCCCAGCCTGTTGCTGGAAACCGGTCCGGTCGATCGCGAGGCGGTCTATATCAGCGGCTCGGGCAGCAACATCCTGACGTTCCAGTACATCGTGCAGGCCGGAGACCGCAGCGCCGACCTCGACGCCCAAAGCACCACGGCATTGCGACTCAATGGCGCGGTACTGGCCAACGCCAACAACGACCTGGCGATCCTGACGTTGCCCACCATCGGCGGCGCGGACTCCCTCGGTGGTCGCAGCGATATCGTGATCGATGGCGTGGCGCCCACGGTCACCAGCGTCGGCGTGCCGGCCAACGGTACCTACGTGGCGGGGCAGAACCTCGACTTCACGGTGAACTTCAACGAGAACGTCATCGTCGACAGCAGTGGCGGTACGCCGCGCATCGCCGTGACCCTGGACAGCGGCGGCACCGTCTTTGCGCAATACGTCAGTGGCAGCGGCGGCAGTGCCCTGGTGTTCCGCCTGGTGGTGGCCAGCGGTCAGCTGGACGCCAACGGCATCACCCTCGGCTCGTCCATCCAGGCCAACGGCGGTACGTTGCGCGACGCTGCCGGCAACAACATCGTCAATGGCCTCAACAGCGTGGCAAGCACCAGTGGCGTGCTGGTCGATGCCGTGGTGCCCACGGTCAGCAGCGTCAGTGTGCCGGTCGGCGTTCCCTACAATGCCGGCGATACCCTGACCTTCGTGGTCAACACCAGCGAGGCGGTCGTGGTCAACGGTGTCCCGCGGCTGGCCCTGGATATCGGCGGCCACACGGTATTCGCCGATCTGGTCGCCGGCTCCGGTACTTCGACGCTGGTGTTCCAGTACACCGTCCAGGCGGGTGACAACGACGCCGACGGCATCAGCGTGGGCGCTCTGTCGGCCAACGGCGCCACTTTGCGCGATGTCGCCGGCAACGACATGAACCTGACGCTCAACAATGTAGGCGGCACCAGTGGCGTTATCGTCGATACCGTCGCACCGACTCCCAGCGCCATCGTCACCCTCGACCCGTCGCCGACCAATGCCGGCAGCGTGCGTTACACCGTGACCTTCAGCGAGAACGTCAGTGGCGTCGACCTGGGTGATTTCACCCTGGTCGGCAGCGGTACTGCCGCCGGCAGCCTGAGCGGCCTGCAGCAGATCGACGCGCGCACTTACCAGATTACCGTCAGTGGCATCTCGGGGACGGGCACGTTGGGCCTGAACCTCAACGGCAGCGCAACCGGCATTGTCGACGCGGCAGGCAACCCGCTGAGCGGCGGGCTGACCGGCGCGGTGTACAGCGTCGACCGCGATGCGCCGACCATCACCGCGGTCAGCGTGCCGCCGGGCGCGCTGAACACCGCGGGCAGCACCCTCGATTTCGTGGTGCAGACCAGCGAAGCCGTGGTGGTCGACGGCTCGCCGAAATTGGCGATCGATATGGGCGGGCGCACTGTCTATGCCGACTACGTCAGCGGCTCCGGCAGCACCAGCCTGGTGTTCCGCTACACCGTCCAGGCTGGCGACAACGACGCCGATGGCATCCAGGTCAGCGGGCTTTCCGCGAATGGCGGCTCCCTGCGCGATGCCACCGGCAATGCGCTGAATCCTTCCCTGAACGGCGTCGGCGACAGCCACGGCGTGCTGGTGGATACCCGCGCGCCCACGGCGACCGGCATAGTGCGCCTGGACCCGTCACCCACCGGCGCGAGCACGGTGAATTTCCTGGTGACCTTCGACGAGGACGTCAGCGGTGTCGACGCCGGCGATTTCTCCCTGGTGACCAGCAATTCCGCCAGCGGCAGTATCGTCTCGATCGTGCAACTGGACGCACGCATCTACCGCGTGACCGTCGGCAGCGTGAGCGGGCAGGGCAGCCTGGGCCTGACGGTCAACGCCGGCGGCATCAATGATGCCGCCGGCAACGCCCTGGGCAGTTCCCTGCGCGGCGACAGTTACGTGATCGGCTCGCTGTCCGATGGCGATCCGGAGTTCCGCATCACCACGCCGCCCGTGCCGGCTACGTCGTCGCCGACGCCGTTGCAGCCCAACGTGCCAGTGCTGGTCACGCCACAGGGCACTTCGCCGGTGCTGCCGCCCTCGCTATTCCAGAGCGAAGGTGCCGGTGGCCTGCCGCCGCTGGGCAATATCTTCGTGCAGAACGGTGCGCCGTCGCAGAGCTTCATCGCCCAGGCCTTTGGCAGTTCGTCGTTCGGCGATGGCAGTGGCAAGGGCTTCCTGGGCTTCGGCGGCGGCGATGCCGGGGTATTCGGCAGCAGCACGCTGGCGGGCATCTTCGATCGCAACGGCAGCGACGAGAACTCGCCGCTCAAGGCCTTCGACCGCCGTAACGGCGATATCGACCAGGGCATCCGCGGCGTCTTCGGCGCGCCGAGTCTGGCGCAGCAGCTGGAGCAGATCCACGAATCCGAACAACAACCAGTGCGTGAGCTGGCCTGGGCGCTGGGGCAGGTTGCCCAGGGCCGCGACGCATCCTGATCAGCTCATCTAAAAGCAGAACAAGCACAGGAACGAAGCCGTAACGAGGGGGACGGCCAGGGATGAAAAAACACACGACCTTGCTAGGGATCAGCTTGTTGGCGCTTGCCGTGTCCGGCTGCGCCGTTACTACGCAACCCATCGACCGCAGCGTCAGCGAGCAACGTGCCCGCGACGACCTGCAGGCGATGTTCAAGGATCAGGAGCCGCTCAGCGGCCCGCTGACCCTGCACGAGGCCATGGCCCGCGCGGTGAAGTACAACCTCGAGTCGCGCCTGAAGGTGATGGAAGAGGCGCTGTCGCGCCGACAGCTCGACCTCGCTACCTTCGACATGCTGCCGCGCATGGCGCTCGAAGCGGGTTACGCCGGACGCAACAACCAGAGCGCCTCCAGCAGCCAGAGCGTGCTGACCAACACCCAGTCGCTGGAACCTTCCACCTCGCAGGACCGTGACCGCGATGTCGCCGACCTCACCATGGTGTGGAACGTGCTGGACTTCGGCGTCAGCTACGTCAGCGCCAAGCAGCAGGCCGACCAGCGCCTGATCGTCCAGGAGCGCCGGCGCAAGGTGGTGCAGACCATCATCCAGGACGTGCGCTCGGCCTATTGGCGCGCCGTCGCCGCGCAACGCCTGCTGGATCGCATCGATGCGCTGATGGCGCGGGTCGACAGTGCGCGCAAGGACAGCCAGCAGATGAGCCAGCAGCGCATTGGCGATCCGGTCCAGGCACTGGGCTACCAGCGCGCTCTGATCGAGGCCAGCCGCCAGCTGGAAGAACAGCGCCGTGCGCTGTCGCTGGCGAAAACCGAACTCGCCACCCTGATCAACCTGCCGCTGGGCACCGAGCTGACCCTCGCCGCGCCGGAAGGTTACGACGTGCCGGAACTGAAGGTAGGCATCGAGCAACTGGAGCAGCAGGCCCTGGCCAGCCGCCCGGAACTGCGCGAGCAGGACTACCAGGCGCGCATCAGCGCCGCGGAAACCCGCAAGGCCATGCTGCGCCTGCTGCCGGGCCTGGAGTTCTCCGCCGGTGGGCACTACGACTCCAACAGCTTCCTGGTCAACAACCGCTGGGCCGACTACGGCGTGAAGGTCACCTGGAACCTCTTCAACGTCCTGTCCGCTCCGGCGGCCATCGACGTTGCGAAGACGGGCGAGGACGTCAACGTGGCGCGCCGGCAAGCCATGTCGATGGCCATTCTGGCGCAGCTCTACGTGGCCAACGCCAACTACAACGAGGCGCGCCGCCAGTTCGTCACCACGCAGGAGCTGGCCAGCCTGGATAACCAGATCGTCGGCCAGTTGCGCAACCGCCACCAGGCACAGGGCATCGGTGAACTGGACCTGATCCAGGGCGAGCTCAACGCCCTGCAGGCGGACCTGCGTCGCGACCTGGCCTATGCCGAGCTGCGCAACAGCTACGGCCAGGTGTTCGCCTCGGCCGGCGTCGACCCGCTGCCCAGCAATGCTCCGGACACGAAGCTGAGCACGCTGGCCAATGGTCTGGCCGAGAAGGAACACCAGCTCGATAGTGGCAACGTGCAGTAAGACGCGGGTAAGGCACCGGTGCGCCAGGTGAATGGCGCACCGCTGCACGAAGCCATGGTGTCCGCGCGCAGGGCGGCAGCGGATACGCTCAACCCGCTGCCTTGCAATCCTCGGCCTGCTGTTTCGGCGCAGGTTGAGGCGCAGCCGCTTTGGCTCCGGACAACCGCGATACCCCGAACAACACCAGTGCCAGGCCGGCCAGTTGGTAGATCGAGATCGCCTCGCCCAGCAGCGCCCAGGAGGCGAACACGGTGAGGACCGGCCCCAGGTTGCCGAACGCCGCCGCGTGGGTGGCACCCATGCGCTGGATGGCCAGCGCCATCCAGTAGATCGGCAGCACGGTGGAGATCAGTGCCATCAGGGCGCCATAGAGCCACACCGAGCCTGGCAGGGTTGCCAACTGCTGCGCGTCGCCGGTCACCGCGTAGTGCCCCAGCACCATCACCGACGAGGCGATGCCGGCCAGCGCGGCCAGGCGCATCGAGCCGACACGCTGGATCACCGCGGCGGTGCCGATGTAGTACACCGCGTAGGTCACGGCGCTGGCGAAGACCCAGATGGCGCCCAGCAGGATCTGCCCGCCGCTGCCCTCCACCTTGATGTCGTGCACCAGCGCTATGCCCAGGCCGAGGTAGCACAGGGCCATGGCTGCGAGGGTGCGTGAGCTCGGGCGTTCGCGGGTCATTGCCATCTGCAGCAGCAGGACCAGCGTCGGGTAGGTGAACAGGATCAGCCGCTCCAGGCCTGCGCTGATGTATTCCAGGCCGTAGAAGTCGAACAGGCTCGACAGGTAATAGCCGACCAGCCCGAGCAGCAGGATGCGTACACCGTCGGGCAGCGAGAGCCGCGCCTGTTGCGGCCCCCGGCTGAACCACAGCAGCCAGAGGAACAGCGGCAGCGCCAGGCCCATGCGGATGGCCAGCACCGTGATCGCATCCACGGGCGCGGCCGCATAGGAGAGCTTGACGAAAACCGCCTTGAGGCTGAAGCCGGTGGCGGACAGCACGGCGAAGAACACGCCATTGTGCAGGCTGCGCTGGTACAGGGAAGTCAGATTGTTCATGTCGGCGGGAACGCAGGGCGGGGGAAAGGCATTATTCTATGGAGAAGGCTGGGCCGCTAGAATGCTGGATTGGCGAAGATTGCTTTCATCCATGGAGAACGCAAAGTGCATTTCGATCTTGCCGATCTGCGCCTGATCGCCGCCATCGCCAGCACCGGCAGCCTGAGCAAGGCAGCGGCCTCGGTGCCCGTGGCGGTCTCGGCGGCGAGCAACCGCCTGCGCCAGTTCGAAGAGCGCTGCGGGCTTGCCCTGTTCGCCCGGCACAGCGACGGCATGACGTTGACGCCGACCGGTCGCCTGGTGCTGGAGGCCAGCCAGCGCGTGCTGAAGGAGGCGCGGCAGCTCAAGGACACTCTGCAGGAGCTGGGCGGTGAACGGCGCATCACCTTGCGCCTGGCGGCGTCCACCGTCGCCAACAGCACCTTCCTGCCCACTGCGCTGGGGCCCTTCCTGGCGGATTATCCGGAGGTGGACCTGCAACTGATCGAGCAGAACAGCAAGGACGTGTTGCTCGCGGTGCGGGACGGCTCGATCGATATCGGCGTGTATGACGGCAACCTGCCCACCGCGGGCCTGCTGTCGCTGCCGTTCCGCAATGACAAGCTGGTGCTGCTGGTGCCGCGGGACCACCCGCTGGCCAGCCAGCACCTGCCCAGCCTGCGCGACGCGTTGAGCTTTCCCTTCGTCTGCCTGCCGGCCGAGCGCGCCATGCAACGCTTCGTCGAGGCGATGGCGGTACGCAATGCGCTGCCGCTCAAGGTACGCGTGCGCGCGCCGAGCTTCGATGCCATCGCCCAACTGGTCGCCCAGCGAGTGGGCGTGGCCATGTTGCCGGAGGCTGCCGCGACGCGGCTGGCGCAGGAATTGCCGACGACGCTGGTGGCCCTCGCGGATCCCTGGGCCACCCGTGAGTTGCGCCTTTGCGTTGCCGACTGGGATGCCCTGTCCTCCCACGCCCGGCAATTGGTGACCTACCTGATGAACGAAGGGGCAACGCCGCCCTAGGTCGGGGCTGCTGCTCTGGAGGAAATGGCGGTACCGGAGGGGCTGGTGGTGCCGACCCCTTGCGACCTTGCATGGACACATTGCCGGGGCGCCAATGGCCGTGGCCAGGCCCCTGGCGTATAGTCGCGCCCCCCAGCGAAACCGCCAGGGCCGGCCAGGCCGGCTTCCGGCGACGCAACCATCGAGGCGCGAGGAGCACGCCAGCAATGAAAACAGAACAGGGCATCCTGCGGCTTTCCATCATCGTGACCGTGCTGTTGGCCGGTTTCGGTATTGTCGTCGGCCTGCTTTCGGGATCCTTTTCCATCGTCTTCGATGGTGTCTACTCGCTGGCCGATGCCAGCATGAGCGGCCTGGCGCTGATGGTGGCGACGCTGATCCGCCGCCACACCACCGAGGGCGACGCCAGCCGGCGCCTGGCCGAACGCTTCAACATGGGCTTCTGGCACCTGGAGCCGATGGTGCTGGCACTCAACGGCACGCTGCTCTGCGGCGTGACGCTGTATGCGCTGATCAACGCCATCGGCAGGCTGCTCAGCGGCGGCCATGCGCTGGAGTTCGGCTTCGCCATTCTTTATGCGGCGGTCGCCACCCTGGTCTGCTTCGCCCTGGCGGCGGTGCAGTTCCGCGCCAACCGGCGCATCGGCTCGGACTTCGTCGCCCTCGATGCCAAGTCCTGGGTGATGTCCGGCAGCATTTCCCTGGCCTTGCTGATCGCCTTTCTGGTCGGCGACCTGGCGACCGTGAGCGGCTACGCGCAGATCGGCCCGTATGTCGACCCGGCGGTGCTGGCGCTGATCTGCCTGGTGATCCTGCCGATTCCGTTCCTGACCATTCGCCAGGCGCTCAAGGACATCCTGCTGGTCACCCCGCCGGAGCTGAAGCAGCACGTCGACGAGGTGGCCGCGCAGATCGTCGCGCAGCACGGCTTCCTGGCGTACCAGGCCTATGTCGCCAAGGTCGGGCGGGCACAGCAGATCGAGCTGTACTTCATCGTCCCGCCGGGCTGGCCGGCGCAGACCCTCGACGAGTGGGACCGACTGCGTGACGAGATCGGCGCGGCCATCGGCGGCGAGGGCCCGAACCGTTGGCTGACCATTGCCTTCACCACCGACCCGCTCTGGACCCGCTGAGCCTGACCGGGCTGCGCGAGCGCGCCAGCCCGCTGGTTTGCCGGCCTCAGGCCGTGGTATTCACCGACGTGCCGCTGGTGCCGCTGCCGGACTCGGTCAGCGCTTGCGAATAGGCGGCGGTAGCCGCTGCCACGGCCGCCGAGGCGGACGACACGCGAGCCTGTGCAGCCTGGGTGGCGATCTGCTGGGCCTGCTGTTCTTCCTCGGTCCGGCCGCCGCCCTGGCTGGCCTTGGCAAGCTCCTGCTCGGCTTCTTCCAGTTCCTTCTGCGCCTGCTCCATCGCCTGCTTGAGCTTTTCCAGGGTGGTGTCGGAGCTGCTGTCCGAGCCGCTGCTTGCCGCGGCGCCACCGGCACCTGCCGCTCCGCCCGCGCCTTGTGCAGAAGCACTTGCCGAAGTCTGGCCGGTGCTGGTGGTGTCAGTGGTGGTGCTGTCTTCACCGCTCGCCGCAACGGTCGAGGCGGAGGAAGTCGAGGCAGTGGAATAGCGAACGTTGGTGGCGCTGACGGCGCTGATGGTGGTCATGGCGAGACTTCCGCTGAGGATGGTTATCCGACAGTGGCGGCCGCCGCACAGCGAAATTTAGCGTGGCTTGTTATCGACTTGGTATCAGGCCTGGTACGACCTTGCGGCGGCGTCAGTGCTGTTCCACCAGCCGAGGCGTCTGCGAGCCTTCCAGGGACAGGTGGATCACGCCGGCGCGGCTGGGGAAGTTCGGCGAATCGTCGTCGGTGTTTTCCATCACCGGGATATCGATCAGCGTGCGCTGGCCTGTGGGATCGCTGACCAGCCTGGCATTGAGTGCCTCGATCGAGCGCCAGCCACCGCCGCCGATCTGCATGGCATCCAGCAGGCTGTAGTGCTCCTGGCCTTCCTCGTTCGGGGTGGAGGCAAAGACCGCGAGGTACTGGTTGTAGTTGTTACCCATGTCGAAGCCTTCGACGGTGAAGACCGCCAGGGTCAGCTCGCTGCCGTTGCCGGCCTTCAGGGTCTGCACCCGGGTGGCCTCGGGGTAGCCAGTGGCGAAGCTGTCCTTGTACAGCTCGACCAGGCGGCCGACCTGTTCTTCCAGGGGCTTGGGAACAGGCGCCTGCTCGGCGGCGTGGGAGACGGCGCAGGCCAGCAACAGGCTGGCGGGCAACAGGTGCAATTTCATCGCAGAAACATCCGTGTGACGGTTGGAGCGCGGGGGCCGGCCGGCATCGAGGATGCCGACCTTCGCAGGAGCACAGGCTGAGGGTGAAAGCCGTTCAGTTCTTGGGCACCCAGTCCCCGATCTGCGAGCAGGAGTAGGTGTTGGAATAGTCGTAGTAGCGCTGCATCGGCGCGCTGCTTTCATAGCTGCCGCACTGGTAGACCGACGTGCCTTTCTGCAGGATCAGGAAGTGGATCTGGGTGACTCGCCCCGGCGCCACGTAGGCCGCCTTCACTTCATAGCCGCTGCGCAGCAACTCCGTCACCTTGACCTCTTCGGCAGAAGCCTGCGAGCTGATGGTCAAGAGACCGAGCAACGGAAATGCCGCTTTCGCCAGGTAGTTCATGCTTGGCATGGTTTCGTCTCCTCCTTGATGAGGAAGCCTGGGCTCAGGCTTCCGGCCTCAGCGCGATGCCGCCGCAATTGCCGCGGGTCAGCAGGTAGTCCACCTGCCGGGCGCGATTGATGGCGACACGGATTTCACAACTGGCGGAGTGGACCACGTCGCCCCAGTACTCGGTATGCACCAGTTGGCCGTTCTGCGGGCCGGTGTAGGTGCCGAGCGCTTCACGCGAGACGTAGGAAGTATCGCGGCGGTAGATCAGCACGACCCAGTCGTTCTCCGGCGCAAGGCCAATATCGCTGGGTGCACCGAAGTGGTCGATGGCATCGCCGGCCGGGCGGCCCTTCCAGTAGCTGCGGGCCTGCGCTTCGGGCAGGGTGGGAATGGCGGAGCAGCCGCCGAGCAGGATGGCGATCATCCCGAGTGCCAGTAGACCTTTCATTGCACACCCTCCTTGGCCGGTGCGTTCTTGACCGGCATCTGCTCGAAGCCCTTGTCGACCATCTGCAGGATCAGGTTCTTGGCGTGCTCACGGTTCTGCAGTTGGAACAGGCCTGGGGCGGCCGAGACCAGCTGCGTCATGGGCATCTTGCCCAGCGGGTACATCTTCTGCTCGACGTGGGCATCCGGCTTGCAGAGGAAGTCGCGGCTCTGGGCGATCCACGCCTCAGGCTTCTTCTGCCATTCCTTAGAGACCTTCTTCGGGCGGATGTCGTTGTAGAATTTGTCGTAGTTCTGCGCGCCGTTGAGGCGCACGCGATTCTTCGCGCAGTCGACCTCGACGTCATAAGCGGTAAAGGTCGGCTTGGCGCCTTCCTCGTAGAACTGATAGACGCCCAGCGAGCGCACGCCGTTCTTGCGGTCGTAGATGTTGGCGGGGTCGCCATCAATGACGAAGATTTCGTTCTTGTAGAGGCTGCCCTGCTGGTGAATCAGCCAGAAATCGCCAGAGGGACCTTCCGCTTGCGCGGCGAGCGGGCTGCAAAGCAGCAGGGCAGGCAGCCAGGGCCTGAGGGGCTTGAACATGAGCGGACATTCCTTTGCCGTTGTGTTCGCCGGGGCACAGCGCACCCCGGCGAAAGAAGGGTAGGAATCTAGTGGCGCAGTAGGGGAGGGTCAACCTTCCTATCGGATTTCTGTGACGAGCGGCAGCGAACTTTCTTTGTTGGCCATGCGCTGATGGGGAAGGCTTGGGGCCGCTGAAACGTCCGGCATCAGGCGCTTGATGCCGGGCCCTTCATGGCGTGGATCTCAAGGCGAAATGAATTGGCGAATGGCCTGGATCGTCGGGGCTGGCGCCTCTTCCATCAGCCAGTGCCCGGCGCCCGGCACCACCACTTCGGTGACGTTGTCGGCGGCATTGCGCATGACGATGGCCTCGTTGGCACCGAAGGATTTTTCACCGCCGACGGCGAGCACCGGCATCGTCAGCCGCGTCTTGTTCGACGCCTCGTTGTCCACCGCGTCCTGGCGAATGCTGCGGAACTGGGCAAAGGCGGCATGCATCGCGCCGGGACGGGCGTAGAGCTTGGCATAGTGCTGGCGGGTCGCTTCGTCCACCTTGTGCGGATCGCCGGCGAACTCGTTCCAGAAACGGTCCAGGTAAATGCGCTCGCGCCCTGCCACCAGCCGTTCCATATCGGGGCCGCCGAAGTCGAAGTGCCAGAGCATCGGCGAGCGGACGATCTCATTCCACGGCGCGATGCCGGGGACGGGAGCGTCCATCACCACCAGGCGCTCGGTTCGCTGCGGATAACGCGCCGCATAGGCATAGGCCACCATGGTGCCGATGTCATGGCCGATGACCACCGAGTGCTCGATGCCCAGTGACGCCAGCACCGCCCGCACATCTGCGGCCTGGGTCTTCTTCTCGTAGCCGCTGGCCGGAATCGACGACAAGCCCATGCCACGAAGGTCCGGCACGACGACGGTGTGGTCCTTGGCCAGGTCCGTGGCCAGCGGCGCCCACATGTCGCCGGTATCGCCGAACCCGTGCAGCAGCACCACTGCCGGCCCGGTTCCGCCGACGCGCACGTGGATGGTCGCGCCCTCTACGGCGACCTCCTGGGTGCGAAAGGAGGAGGGGAAGGCGGCTATCCCCGCCTGGGCCGGAATGCTCAAGGTCACCAGCAGGGACGCGGTCAGCAGGGGACGGATCATCGTGATCTCTCCAGGAGTGTCGACTGGAGGAGCGTAGTTCGGTTTGCGATGGACATACGGACCGGCACAGCGCTCCGTTGTCACTCAAGGTGCAGCCCCTCAACGGGGAGATCGTTGTGCGCTGACACATTCGCCGTTTTCACGGCTGTTACGACCGTGGCCATGGAACACCGGAGCCGGGCAGAAGAAGCGTCCGGGCCGAGCTGAATCGAGCAATCGGGCCGCGGCCTGACCGCAAGCGTCCGCTTCTCACGGGCAGCTTTTGCTCAGGAGCGGACTTCTGCATTACTGACAATTTGCTCAGTCAGCCTACTGGCCCTCTGCGCCGCTTAGGCTTGTATTGCAGAGCTCTTTCCGAGTTGCAGGCGGGCACTAGCGCGTCGATTTTTCTATTACCGGAGGCATCAGGTTCTCTTGGCGGGACTCCAGAATCATGCAGTTCTTAGGGACGAGTCCCGTATTGCTCGAGCCACTGAAGGAGCAAGTCCATGTTCCGTCGGCGGCCTGCGTCCAGACAATCACGGTTGCGGGCTCACCAGGGGTACCCGGCGAAGTGTCGCAATGGATATTGGAGGTGAGGCTAGTGACCCTGCAGCTATTGCTGGCTCCAGAACCTTTGGCAGTAGCCGCGAGAGGCGCGTAATTGTCCGCAGGCTGCGGCTTCTGCTGTATGAGATTGGCAACTTCGGCGCTCTGGGCCTGCGCTTTTGGAATCTTCACCCGATCCTCATCGAAGTCCCCTTTCTCGGCATCACGATGACAGGCGGAACAATTCGCCGCGCTACCGATGTTAGGGCGCTTGAAGGTCGAAGTGCTGATGTCGTCGTGCTTTTTCAGGAACCACCGCGTTTCCGTGATGCGTGGTGGGTTGCCTGGACTTCCGCCTTCCACCGGAAGCCGGTTGGCCATTGAAGCCTGGAGGAGGAAGTCGAGAATGACTTTCTCCGTGTCTGGATCAAGGCTCGCGTCGCTGCCGTAGTGGTTGCTCAGGTCACTCATCTGAACCCTCCAGGCGTCCGGCGGCAGTAACCCGGGCGAATAGGCCAGATGGCAGGCCGAACACTCTTCGCGCCAAGGCTGTGGAGCGGCTGCAGAAACAGCCAGCTGTTTGGGCCGCTTATACCCTCCGTGCTTGTTCCCTCCGTGGTCTTCAGCATTGCAGCCAGCCACATTCAGCATGGCAACGAACATCAGTAGCAGTCCCTTTCTGTTCATGCGCGTCGCTCCGGCTATTTCAGGTTGCTGATCCAGGAAACGAAATCGCCCTTTTCTTGGGCACTGCATTCACGTCCGAATACGTCGTTGCAGTTTCGCCGGAACCACTTTTCCACCTTCTTCGCATCGGTGAAGCGAGCGGGTGTAACACTCGGCGCCAATGGCTCGATCTTGCGGAAAGTCAGCGTTTTTCCCGGTTGTAGCGGGTCCTGTCCGTGGCAAGTGGTGCAACTCATGTTCTTGCCGTCGCGAAGTTCTTCGCGGAAGTAGAGAGCCTTGCCGCGTTCGCCGGAAAAGCCGGTGAAATTCGGCTCCTGCTGGCGTGCCTGGGCGGCGTAACTGTCGAGCAATGCAGCCGGATCGGCGGCCAGAGCCAGAGCGGAAAAAAACGAACAGAAGATGCTGGTGATCAATGTGGACTGGCGCATGGGTACTCCCCCTGAATTTTCCATACAAAATCTATGGTCTTTTTCTTAATTCAAGCTGAAATACCGTGCTAGAGCGGTTCATGGATAGTTAAGGATGCCCGCCTACAACCCTTCAAGGTTTAGAAAGGGGGCATGACATGAACGCGTACAACCGGTTTCGTCTCTATCACTGGTCGCTTGCGGCGTTTTTCGTGGGGGTGTACCTCAGCGGCGAACGTGCTGAGACTTTGCATGTGTGGTTGGGCTATGGGCTTATCGCCCTGCTGTGTGTCCGTCTGCTGGCAGCGCTTGGCTCGGCAAATGGTTTTCCCCGGCTGCTCGTCTCTCGACGTATCACTGCAACTGCGAAACTCCGCGTAGGGAAGGGCCTGACTGCGGCCCTGCTGGCTATGCTGGCGGCGTGCGCGGCGTTGGGTTGGCTGATGATCGATAATGTGGACTTCATCAATTCGAGCGCAGCGCTGGAGCTTTCGGACGCCTGGAGGCTAAGTGTTCTGGATGCTGAAAAACTTCCCGGCGACCCAGCAGAAAGCCATGAGCTTCTTGCCAACCTGACGTTAGGGCTGGTCGTTGCCCACTTGGGCTTCCTCCTGCTATTTGCCCGCAAGCCTGCTTGGGCGATGCTCACGGCACGCCGCACGACGAAGGCGCCCAGTGATCAGATCGCGCTACGGGTTCGGGCTGTCCAGGTTGAAACCGCAGATTGCCGCTCCTTCGAACTGGTCCCAGCCAGTGCAGGCCGATCGCTGCCGGGCTATCGACCGGGCCAGTACCTTCAGATCCAGGTGCCCTGTGACGAGCTGCCATTGTGGCGGTGCTACTCGCTATCCAGCACACCAGGGCTGGACGATTGCCTGCGGATCACGGTGAAGCGGGTTCCAGGTGGCCGGGCTTCCAACTGGCTCCTGGACGGACAGAGGGTGGGCATGACTTTTCGGGCGAAGGCGCCCATGGGCGGTTTCGTTTGCCCCAGCAGAGCAGGGAGTGTCCTGCTGATAGCGGCAGGCAGCGGCATTACCCCGGTGTATTCGATACTGCGTGACCTGCTGAAAAATGGGAGTGGCCGTGTTCGACTGGTCTACCTGAATCAGTCTCCGGCCTCCACCATTTTTGCTGCCCCACTGTTAGCCCTGCAGAACCAGTACACAGGGCGATTTACCCTGCAGAACCGCTACACCGACGAGCGCGGCCGGGCAGGAAGGCAGGAACTGTTGCAGCTCCTGGCTCCATGGTCGGATGAAGAAGTATTCATCTGTGGCGGCGCCGACTTCATGGACCTGGCCACCGAATGCCTCCAGGAACTCGGGGCTCCGCCTCATCGAATCCACAGCGAGAGCTTCAGTGGCCACTGCCAGGTGCTCCCACCAGCGGGTGAGGTGACACATGGCATCCAGGTCGAACTGAATGGGCAGTCTCTCCAGGCCGACGGTCATGCGGGTGAAGTATTGTTGGAAAGCCTGGAGCGCGCAGGCCTCCATCCGCCCAGTGGATGTCGTACTGGCCTGTGCGGAGCATGCCGTTGCAGAGTCGAGGACGGCGCGGTGCACATGCGCAATAACGACGTATTGAACGATGCTGAGATCAGGCGGGGCTGGACCTTGGCGTGCCAGGCGGAGGTCCGTGGAGATTCGGTTCGGGTGCGGTTTTGATTACCCAATGGGAGGCACCGTTCATCCCGTGGGTGATGTGGAGGTGATGGTGTCCGCAGTGGGGGAGCGGCTCCTTGCCAGGGGCCGCTTTCGGCCCGAAACGGATATGCGCGCTCCGATTGATGCGTCTGGCGGTGAAGGAGATGGTGATCTGTCCGGCGGCGGCGCTGGAAGGCAGTTACCTGGACATGGATCTACTGTTGGTCTGCGGCGGCCTGCGCACGCCGCTCAAGGACACGCCCGGCCTCAGCCGCCTGCTGCAGCTCGCCGACGAGCGCGGCATCGCTCTGGCTGGCCTGTGGAATGGCGCCTGGTTCCTCGGCAAGGCTGGCCTGCTGGATGGTCACCAATGCGCGGTGCACCCGGAAAATCGCGCTTCGCTGGCAGAGGTTGCGCGCAACAGCGTGCTCACCGCCGAGAGCTATATCCTCGACCGCAATCGCCTCACCGCGGCAGCCCGACCGGTGCCTTCAACCTGGTGCTGGAGTGGATCCACAACCTGCACGAGCGCGAGCTTATGGAGGACATCGTCGATATCCTCGTCTTCGAGGAATCGCGTGACCGCCGCACCCGCCCGGCACTGCACGAGAAGATGGCCCAGCCGCTGCGCGACGTGCTCAACCTGATGAGCGCGAACATCGAGGAGCCGCTGAGCACGGATCAGCTTTCCGAGTGCGTAGGGCGTTCCAAGCGCCAGCTGGAGCGCCTGTTCACGGAGCCGCTGGGCACCTCGCCGGTGCGTCATTACCTGGAGCTGCGCATCACGGAAAGCCGCCGCCTGCTGCAGCATTCGGACCTGTCGCTGGTGGAGGTGGCGTTGGCCTGCGGCTTCGTTTCGCCCAGCCAATTCAGCAAGTGCTACACCTCGTTCTTCGGCCATTCGCCGTCGAAGGAAATGCGCTTCGGCTGTGTGCGTTCCGCCAAGTTACGCAGGCGCTCGACGAGTCAGTCTGCGTGCCCGCAGTGCCTTGTCGATGGTGTTCCTCGCGCAGGTCGGCTGGTTAACTGGCCGGACGTGCAGAGAACAAGAGTGAGGAACAGGACGTGATCTTTCTTTACAACGCCGAACCCGAACACGCGGAAAAATGGCGGGCTCTATTGGCCGCCCAGGTGCCGGACCTGGAGTTCGTCGAGGGCTTCGACGCGGTCGACCCGGCGCGTGTCACCTACCTGCTGACCTGGAAGGCAGTCGCCGATATCGAGCGTTACACCAGCCTGCGCGTGCTGTTTGCGGCCGGCGCCGGGGTGGACCAGTTCGACCTGGCGAAGATTCCCGAATCGGTGGCGCTGGTGCGTATGGTCGACGAGTCCCTGGCGGACATCATGGCCGAGTTCGTGGTGATGTCGGCGCTGGCGCTGCACCGCGAGATGCCGGCCTACCGCGCCGCGCAGGCAGCGCAGGTGTGGGAGCCGCTGAGCATCCTCCCGGCGTCGAACAGCCGGGTCGGCGTGATGGGCCTCGGCCAGTTGGGCCAGGCATGCCTGGCCCAACTGCGTCACCTGAAGTTCCAGCTGCTGGGCTGGAACCGTTCAGCCCGCGAGCTGGACGGCGTGAAGACCTACACCGGCCCCGGGGAGCTCGCAAGCTTCCTCTCCCAGTGCGACATCCTGGTCAACCTGCTGCCGCTGACCGACAGCACCCGCGGCATCCTCAACCGCGAGACGCTGGCGCAACTGCCCAGGGGCGCCGGACTGATCAACGTCGGCCGCGGCGAACATGTGGTGGAGGCCGACCTGGTCGCGGCACTGGACGCGGGGCAGGTCGGCGCGGCGATTCTCGACGTATTCCAGCAGGAGCCGCTGCCCGAAGGGCATCCGCTGTGGTCGCACGCGCGGGTGTGGGTCACTCCGCACATCGCCAGCACCATGCAGGTGGAAGGCGGCGCGGCGGTGGTGGCGAAGAATATCCTGCGGGATCTGCAAGGCAGCGAATTGCTGCACACCGTGGATCGCCAGGCGGGCTACTGAGGCGTTTCGCTTATCGCTGAAATAGCCGGCGTGCGCTGTTTGCCGTGGGCGGCACTTTCGATACTGGCGGCTCCCAACCGTCATTCAGGAAGTGCCGTTCATGGACCAGGAACCGCTGCAAGCTCGTGACATCGCCTTTATCCACTTCGCTGCCGTCGCCCTCTGCGGCTCGCTGACCGTCGCCCTGGCGCTGTTCCTGGCGCGGCTGGGCGTGCTCCTGCACTGAGGCTCAGGCAGTGATGGCCTGGCTCAGTGCGCCGATCAGCGCGCGTGTCTGGGCGTCGCGATGGGCGCAATAGAGCACCACGTCGCGGGGTGGCAACTCAGGCAGGCCGAAGCGCTCGCGCACATCGACGCAGCCCGCCGGCGCCATGCGCTCGACCATGGCGCCAATGCCGATACCGGCCGACACCGCTGCACCGATGGCCAGAATTCCCGAGCCGACGAAGGCATCGCGCCAGTTGCGGTTCTGCCCCTGCAGCGCGCTGCTGACCATGCTGCGCATGCCGCAGGGCGCCGGCTGGATCGCCAGTGGCAGTGGTGCACCATCGTCCAGTTCGAACGACTCGGCGGCCATCCAGCCGAAGCGTTCGCTGCCGATCACCTCGCCGTCCTGGCGGCGGTTGTCGTGACGCAGGATCAGTGCGATATCCAGCGCGCCTTCCTCGTAGCTCTCCAGCATCTGCCGCGAAGTACCCAGGCTGAAGGCCACGATCACCTCCGGATCGGCTTGCGCCAGACGCTGGAGCCAGTGGCTCAGGTCCGCCCCGAGGATGTGATGGCTTACGCCGATGCGCAGGGTACGGCGCGGCGCGTCGAAGCAGCGCAAGGTGTCGTCGTAGCTCTGCAGCAGGCGGCGGGCGCTGGCAATGAACACCGAGCCCTGGGCGGACAGGGTGACGCGGCGCGGTGTGCGCTCCAGCAGGGCGCGGCCGAGGGATTCTTCCAGGCGCTTGATCTTCAGGCTGATCGCCGCCTGGGTGGTGCCGGCGACCTCGGCGGCGCGGGTGAAACTCTTCAGGTCGGCGACCAGCAGGAAGGCGCGGATGGCTTCTATATCGGGGGTTTTCATGGCAGCGAATCGTCCTTGGGGCTATCGCCAGTCTGGCAGCTGGGCCGGCACAACCCAAGCCCCGGATGCGCTACAGTGCCGCCTTCGCCACTGACGAGGAATCGCGATGCTGACCCAGGCTTTCGCCTACAAGTGCTGGTCGGACCTTCGGGCGCTGGACGCCATCGCCCAGATCGACGCCGGGCGCTTCCCCGAGGAGCATGCCTTCGCGCTCCAGCAACTCAACCACATGGCCATCGTCGAGGACCTGTTCCGCGCACGGCTGAAGGGCGAAGCGGACCCGCACCCGGCCACCAATACCCAGGTGGTGCCCGGTTACGACGAGCTGCGCGAGCGCCTGCTGACCTCCGGCCAGTGGTACGTCGAGCAGCTCGCCGCGCTGACCCCGGAGCAGGGGCGCGAAGTCATTCGCTTCCGCTTCACCGACGGCCGTAGCGGCAGCCTGACCCGCGAGGAGATGTTCTTCCACATCCTCAACCACGCGACCTACCACCGCGGCTCCATTGCCCGCGCGCTGGACCAGGCCGGCGTGGCGCACCCGGCTGACACCTACACGGTGTTCGTGCACGCGACCGAACCGGAGCGCCGGAAGGGCTGATCCAGCCGGCGCACCTGGTTCGCCAGGCTTGGTGCCTCAGGCTTTTTTGGTGGATGGCAGCAGGATAGTGATGCAGCCCATCAGTGGCAGGAACGAGCACAGCGTGTAGACGTACTCGATGCCGTGGAGGTCGGCCAGGTGACCGAGGAACGCCGCGCCGATGCCACCGAAGCCGAACATCAGGCCGAAGAACACCCCGGCGATCATGCCGACGTTGCCCGGTACCAGTTCCTGGGCGTAGACCACGATGGCGGAGAAGGCCGACGCGAGAATGAAGCCGATCACCAGGCTCAGCACGCTGGTCCAGAACAGGTCGACGTAGGGCAGCGCCAGGGTGAAGGGCGCGACGCCGAGGATGGAGAACCAGATCACCGCCTTGCGGCCGATGCGGTCGCCCACCGGGCCGCCGAAGAAGGTGCCGGCGGCCACCGCGCCGAGGAAGCCGAACAGGTAGAGCTGCGAGCTGGCCACCGAGAGGTCGAACTTCTCGATCAGGTAGAAGGTGTAGTAGCTGGTGAAGCTGGCCATGTAGAAGTACTTGGAGAACACCAGCAGCGCCAGCACCACCAGCGAAGCGCTCACCCGGCCCCTGGACAGACCATGGGTAGCCACGCCGCCGGCCTTTAGCTTGAACAGACTTAGGTGGTTGCGGTACCAGCGGCTCAGGCCCCAGAGCACGCCGACGAGGAACACCGCGAACAAGCCGAAGTACGCCACGTGGCCCTGGCCGTACGGAATGATGATGGCTGCGGCCAGCAAGGGGCCGAAGGCGCTGCCGGCGTTGCCGCCGACCTGAAAGGTGGACTGCGCCAGCCCGTAGCGCCCGCCGGAGGCCAGCCGCGCGATGCGCGAGGTTTCCGGGTGGAAGGTCGAGGAGCCGATGCCCACCAGCGCCGACGCCAGCAGGATGGCGTGGAAGCTGCCAACGAAGGCCAGCATGAGGATGCCGATCAGCGTGCAGACGCTGCCCAGCGGCGCCAGCCAGGGCTTGGGGTGGCGGTCGGTGTGGTAGCCGACCCAGGGCTGCAGCAGCGAGGCAGTCAGCTGGAAGGTCAGGGTGATCAGGCCGACCTGGGTGAAGCTCAGGCCATAGTTGGCCTTGAGCACCGGATAGATCGACGGCAGCACGGCCTGGATCAGGTCGTTGGTCAGGTGGGCGAGGGCGCAGGCGCCGATCACGCGCATCACCAGCGGGCTGGCCTGGCTGGCCACGGTCGGCGTGGCCAGGGGGGAAGCAGTGGTAGACATGGGACTCCGGGGCAGCAAGGTAGGGCGCGCGGGCGGGCGCCGGGTTCTTCGAATTGGGTGGTCTATGCTAGGCGCGCTGCCGGAAGCTGTCTCACGCGATCCGGACGACGAATATCGCGAAACGGCCAAATCGGTCGGCGGCGACCATCCTCGAGCACTGCCGCGCGTCGGTTGGCAGGACCGTATACCGGCCTGAAAAGGTCAACAGGCGACACCCCTCTCTGCAGCTAGGTCAGGCGAGGGGAAACCCCGCTCAGTTCCATGAGGAGGTGCAATATGGGCAAGATCACTGGCGGTTGCCTGTGCGGCAACCTGCGTATCGAAGCCATCGAGCAACCTTACCGGGTAGGCATCTGTCATTGCCTGGACTGCCGCAAGCACCATGGTGCGCTGTTCAATGCCTCGGCGATCTTCCCCGAAGATGCCGTGCGCATCGACGGCGAAGCGCGGGAATACGCCGGGCGTGTTTTCTGCCCACGCTGCGGTTCATCGGTATTCGGCCGCAGTCCCGGCGAGATCGAGGTGGCCCTTGGCGCGCTGGATGCGCCGGACCAGTTCCAGCCCACCTATGAGCTGTGGACCTGCCGCCGCGAAGCCTGGCTGCCGGACTTCGCGATGCGTCACCGTTATGAGCGCGACCGCGAGTCATCCGACCGGCACGAAGACTAGAAAAGCGCCGCTCACGGACAGAAAACGCAGCCCACGGACCAATCGCGCGCCCATTTTTCATCGGCGCCGACTTGTCACGTTCGAGCCCCGAAGGCCCCCGATAGTAGCCCCGCCAACCCAGCTCAAAGAGGCTACACCGTGTTTCATCGTGCTCTGCTTTCCCTGTCCTTGCTCAGCCTGTCCATCGCCTGCGCCAATGCGGCCGAGGCCAACCGCCTGGATACCCCGCGCCTGGCCGGCATCGACAACTTCCGCGATATCGCCGGCACCACCACCGCATACACCACGCTCCACGACGGCGTGATGCGCTCGGGCGTGTTCTACCGCTCCAACGCACTGACCCCCAGGGGCACCGACCTGGCGGTGCTGAACAGCCTGGGCATCGGCAACGTCTACGACCTGCGCACGCCCGTCGAGGCGGCTGCCACGCCGGACACCCTGCCGGCCGGGGCGGTTTACCAGAACATCGACATCATCGGCAGCACCACCTCGGGCGCCAACATTACCAATATCTCCTTCACCAGCGCGGCCCAGGCCGTGGCCATGATGGAGGAAACCAACCGCGCCTTCGTCAGCGACGCCGGCATGCGCAGCCAGTTCACCGTGCTCTTCAATGAACTGGCCGGCGCCGACGGTGCCGCGCTGTTCCACTGCACCGCCGGCAAGGACCGCACCGGCTGGACCGCCGCCGTGCTGCTGAGCATCGCCGGGGTGGACAGCCAGACCATCATGGAAAACTACCTGGCCACCAACGACTACACTGCCGCCCGCATCAAGGCGACCCTGGCGATGATGCCGGCCAGCATGGCGGCCATCTACGAGCCGCTGATCGGCGTGCAGGCCAGCTACCTGCAGGCGGGCCTGGACGAAGTCACCGCCCGGTACGGCAGCATGGACAACTACCTCAAGGAGGGCCTCGGCCTGTCCCAGGAAACCCTCTACGTGCTGCGCGGCAAGATGGTCTACTACAACAGCCTGCCGGGCACTCTTGGCCTTTCGGGCAACGCCGCCGCGGGCGCGCAGCTGCTGACCCAACTGCAGAACAGCAGCCTCTCCGGTGCCTACACCGCGTACAACTACTACCTGCAGTCGGCCATCGATGCCGGCACGCTCGGTGGTGTGGAGTCCACCGTCGGCGGCCAGGTGCACGCCGACGCAGCCAGCTACCTGCTGCGCCAGGATGTGCTGATCGACCGCGCTGCCGCGCCCTACGCCAGCGGCGTCGACCTGAAGACCGGGCAGACCCGCCTGTGGACCACGGCGCTGGCCGGCTATCAGGGCAACTCCGCGACCTCCAACGCCGAAAGCAGCAACGAACACACCCAGGGCCTGATGGTCGGCGTCACCCAGCGCTTTTCCGAGCAGCTCAGTGGCAATGCGGGCTTCGGCTACAGCAAGGGCCGCGTCGGGGGGAGCGGCGGTGATGTCGACACCGACCTGACCTTTGTCCGTGGCGGTGCGCGCCTCGCCCTCGATGGCCTGGATCAGGGCCTGTTCGTCGACGCCGACTTGAGCCATGGCTGGCTCGACTACGACAGCAAGCGCGATATCGGTGGCGGCCTGGGCAAAGCCAAGGGCGACACCAGCGGCAACCTGAGCGGCGCCAGCGTCGCGCTGGGCTACCGCACGGCGGTGTCCACCGTGACCCTGGAGCCGAGCATCGGTCTGCGCTACAGCCACCTGGACCTGGATGGCTTCCAGGAAAAGGGCAGTGAGCTGGCGCTGGACGTCAACGATATCAGCGAGAACCGCCGCAGCGTCTACGCCAACCTCAAGGCCTCGTTCGCCCCGGTGGCCCTGGGCAGTGGCTGGCAGATGGTGCCGGGCCTGGAGGTCGGCTACGACCACGCGCTGGGCGACTACAAGGTCGATAGCGAAGGCCACCTGCTGGGCCTGGACGTTTCCCAGCGTGCCGCCTTCGACAACCGTGACCAGTTCAGCGGCGCGTTCAGCCTGACCGCCAGCCAGGGTGACTTCAGCGTCGGCGCCGAAGTCGGCGCACTGGGCGGCATCGGCAGCCACGGCGCCAATGGCAGCCTGAAGGCCAGCTACCAGTTCTGATCGGTGGCGGCCTAGGTAAGCGGCCCGTCGCGTCCAACGCGGCGGGCCGTTTTGCTTTCCAACACGTAGGGCGCATAACGCCCACTGCGTTATCCGCCAGGGCGGCGGATAACCCGTTCCGGGTTATGCGCCCTACGCCCCCGGGTGGCCCAGAGTTTTCCTCTGGAAACGGAGCAGGCGTCGCGAACAGAGCCGGTGGCTTCCCTAGGCAGGCGTCGACAGGTTCCTGCGCAGGTCTGCCGGGCTCATGCCGTAGGCGCTCTGGAAGTACTGGCAGAAGCGCCCGACGTTGCTGAAGCCCAGGGCCAGGGAAATCTCGCTGACCGATTGCGAACCGTCCTGCTGCAGCGCGTCGTAGGCGCGCTGCAGGCGCACCTCGCGCTGGTAGGCGACGATGGAGCTGCCGACGAAGCGGCGGAAGCCTTCCTGCAGGGCGCGCAGGCTGACGTTGGTCAGCTCGGCCAGGTCGCTGCCGCTGATCAGGGCGTCCGGATGCTCCTGGATGTAGTCCATGGCCAGTTTCACGTGGCGCGGCGCGATCTGCGGCGCAGGGCGCCTGAGCGCGTCGCTGTAGTTGTGCGGCCAGATTTCCAGCACCGAATCCACCAGCATTTCCTGCAGGCGTGCCGGCATCAGCGCGCTGGAATTGATCAGCAGGTCGAACTCGTTGCCGGTGGCCATGGCGACGATCGCCTTGATGCCCTGGAAGGCCTCGTTGCGCAGGTCGACCCGCGGCTGGAAGCGCACCTTGTGGCTGATCGGCCGGCCCAGCAGCGTTGCCAGCCGGCGCGCGAACAGCGAGCGGCGCACCGACAGGCCGTGGTGTGCGTGGCCATCGATGAAACCGACCGAACGCACCGAGGCCTTCTCGATGGCGAGGCCGACGCGCGGTGTACCGATGGTTTCGTCGGACTGGTTGAAGACCACGCGCCCGGCGCCGGGAAAGATGAAGGTGATCTCGTCGTCGAGGTCCGGCATCTCGGTCAGCAGGTCGCCGCGAAAGCTCAGGCGGCGGAAGCTCACGCCCTCGTAGCGGCCATAGACGCCGCCGATCGTGATGGGCTTTTCGGGCCGCGGCATCCCCGAATAGAGGCTGCCGAACATCCGCGTGTACAGCTCGCCGAAATCGTCGGCAGTCATGTTCTCGGAGCGGATCAGGAACTGCTTGCGGGAGGTGCTCGTGTCTACCGTCATGGTCCGTCATCTGGCGCTGGCGACGAGCGCACCGCCGGAGTTCGGCGGGCGATACATGAGCGCCCATGCTGAACGGCGCAGATGACAATTGCGTGATGGGCTGCCTACTCCGGTAGCCTGGCCAGGCGGAAGCCTTCGACGAAATGTTCGCGCACTGCCGCGTCACGCAGGGGTTCGGTCTCTACCCAGTGGCGGATGGTGAAGTTTGGATTGCCCACCAGGAAGAATTCGGTTTCCGCGCGGGCCTCGTCCAGCCGGCCAAGTTGCGCGAGGCTGGCGGCGAGGAAGCGCCGCGAGCTGCTGCGGTAGGTTTCGTCGCGGCGCAGGGTCTGGATGGCGCCCTGGTAATCGCGCGCGGCGTACTGTGCCTGGCCGAGGGTCAGGTAGTACCAGCCGGCGGGGAAGGGGTTGAGGCGAAAGGCCCGGCGGATGTACTCCAGGCCTTCGTCGATACGCCCGGCCAGTACCGTGACGTCGGACAGCGCCGCCCAGGCGTCCGCATCGTTCGGGTCGAGCTCGATGGCGTGCTGGAACTCCCGGTCGGCTTCGGCGTACTGCCGTTCGTACGTCAGCAGGTAGGCCAGGCTCCAGCGGCAGCCGGCGTCATTGGGGTCGATGGCCACGGCCTCGCGCGCCCGCTGCAGTGCCGCGCCGCGCTCAGCCTGGGTGGGGCCGCCGCTGTGTATCCAGCCCATCCAGTGATTCATCGCCAGCCAGCGGCGCGCCTCGGCGTACTGCGGATCGAGGGCGATGGCGCGGCTGAGCATCAGGTGTGCTTCGCGCGCGGCCAGTGGCGAGTCGTCCATCAGCTGGCGGGCGCGCACGCACAGTTCGTAGGCCTCGATGTTCCTCGGGCGATTGCGCGGCAGGGGCGTGCGCAGATGGCCGAGCAGGGCCCGGACGATGTGCCCGGCGACTTCGTCCTGCACGGCGAAGACGGCCGCCAGTTCGCGGTCGAAGCGTTCCGCCCAGAGTTGTTCGCCACTGAGCGCATCCACCAGCTGGGCGTTGATCCGCACGCGGGCATCGGCGCGGCGCGCGCTGCCCTGGAGCAGGTAGCGCACGCCCAGTTGGCGGGCGATCTCGCGCACGTCCATGGCCTTGCCCTTGTAGGCGAAGGCCGAAGTGCGAGCGATCACGAACAGGCCGGAAGCCCTCGACAGTTCGGTGGTCAGATCCTCGGTCAGGCCGTCGACGAAATAGTCCTGCTCGGCATCGGGGCTGCCGTTGACGAAGGGCAGCACGGCAATCGAAGGCTCATCCGGCAACGCCAGCGGAGCACGCGACGCCTCGGCCAGGGGTTCCACGCTTGCGCTGAAGCGGTAGCCGACGCGGGGCACCGTGGTGATCCAGGAGCTGCCGTCGGGGGCCTCGCCCAGCACCTTGCGCAACTGGGCGATCTGCACCGTGAGGTTGCCTTCCTCGACCACCAGGCCCGGCCAGGCGGCGTCCATCAGCTCGGCCTTGCCGAGGATTTCACCCGGCCGCTGGAGCAGGGCGCTCAGCAGGTTCAGCGCACGGAATCCGACGGCCACGGGAACGTCGTTGCGCTTGAGCGTGCCACTGGTGCCATCGAGCACGAAGGGGCCGAAAGCCAGACGCGATTGCTGCATGCCGCCCCCTTTGCAAGTTTTTGGAAGTGTTTGGCGTCATTTAAGGACGGCTTGCCGGGTGCTCTCCATGCTTGACCCATGAGGTCCGAGTCCATGGAGGCTGTCATGAACGATACTCCCCGTCTGCTGCTGTCGGAAGCTCCGTCGGGGCGCTTCGGCCCGTCGGCCCTGCCCGAACTGCTGGCGCTCTGGCAGGCCCGCGCCCGGCTTCGCCAGCAACTTGCCGTGATGGCCAGGGCCAATCCGCACCTGATCGAGGACATCGGCCTGACTCGGCGCCAGGTGGCGACGGAGATCGCCAAGCCGTTCTGGCGGGCGTGACCCTTACTTTTCCACGCCCAGCCGTTCGTGCCATTGGGCGATGGACTCCTGCGGGTAATCGTCGAATTGCAGGTCATGGGGCGTGGCCTGCACTTCGACCCAACTGGCCTTCGAGCGCAGCAGCAGGTGGGTGTGTTCGGGGGGCACGGGCAGCGGGGTGTCGATGGCGGAGGCGAAGGGGTGGATCAGCTCCGGCCATCGCGCGTCGTACAGCCACAGGCCGCTGCCGCACAGGCTGCAGAAGTGCCGTTCGGCGCCACTGGTACGCGTGCGCTGACCTTCCTCACGGAGCTTCGCGTGGTAGATGCTGATGTGCTTGCGCCCGCGCACCCTGAGGCTGGCGGCCTCGCCGCCGAGGTTGATCGCGTAGCCACCACCGCCCTGGGTCTTGCGGCAGATCGAACAGTAGCAGCGCTGGTAAGGGTATGGATGGGCGCTGTGCAGGCTGAAGTGCACGGCGCCGCAGTGGCAGGAACCTTCGAGCAGCATGGCTTCTCTCCATCAGGGCTACCTGAACAGGGACTCGCGGGCGCGCCAGGGATTCCATCGGATCGCACCAGCGGGACTGGCCGTGCCCCGTGCAGTAGACTAGCCGCCCGCCCAGCGACGGACGCTGCCCATGCTCAGGAATTTCACCGACCTCGATCTGCGCCTGCTGCGCATCTTCGCCTCCGTGGTGAGGTGCGGCGGCTTCACCGCGGCGCAGGCCGAGCTGAACATGAGCCAGTCGAACATCAGCATGCACATCGGCAGCCTGGAGAAGCGCCTGGGCTATCGGCTGTGCGAGCGCGGCAAGGGCGGCTTCCGCCTGACCGCGAAAGGGCAGCGGATTCTCGAGGCGTCCCAGGCGATGTTCGACGCCATCGGCCTGTTCCGCGACCAGGCGCAGGCGCTCTCGGGCAAGCTGGTGGGCGAGCTGTACCTGGGGCTGGCGGACAACGTCACGACCCTGCCGCAGGCGCGCTTCGACGAGACCCTGGCGGCCTTCCACGGTCGCGAGCAGGACGTGCAGCTGAACCTCTACGTGAATTCGCCCACCGAGCTGGAGCTGGCGGTGATCGACGGCCAGCTGGACCTGGCGATTTCCTACTTCAGCCGCGCGCGCCCGACCCTGGATTACCTGCCGCTGTACACGGAAGAAATCGGCGTGTTCTGCGGCGAGCGCCACCCGCTGTTCGCGGCGCACGAGCCGACACTGGAGCAGATCGCCGAGTACAACTGGGTGCGCCATGGCTTCCTGCCGGCGGACCAGGAATTGCCGTTCCGCCCCGAACGCAGCAGCGCCACCGCGCATCACATGGAGGCGGTGGCGCATTCGGTGCTGGCCGGCACGCACCTGGGCTACCTGCCGACCCACTACGCGAACATCTGGGTCGAGCGCGGGCGGATGAAGCCGCTGCTGCCGGGGCAGCTCTGCTACGAGGTGACGCACAGCATGATCACCTACGCCGGGCGGCCGCGCAGCGAGGCCGCCCGTGCCTTCATCGAGGACCTGCTGAGCGTGCACGGCCTCGGCTAACCCTCAGGCGAGCACGCCGTTGACCGCGTTGAGGTAGATGCGCGAGTAGTCCTCGGCCTGCAGCGGCAGGGCGTTGGTGCCGGAGGAGGAGATATCCGCCACCGCCTGTTCGCCGATCCAGAGCGCGTCCTCGCCGTCCAGGCCCAGTTCCCTGAGCGTATGCGGAATGCCCACCGCCGAACGCAGTTCCAGCACCCAGCCCAGCAGGCCTTCGAAGCTCGCTTCCGGCAGTTCCAGGTAGCGCGCCAGACGCGTGGCGTCGGCTTCGATGGCCGGGCGGTTGGCCACCAGCAGGTACGGCAGCAGCACGGCGTTGAGCAGGCCGTGGTGCTTGTGGTGCTTGGCGCCCAGTGGGTGGGCCAGCGCGTGCACGCCGCCGAGTCCCTTCTGGAAGGCCACTGCCGCACTGGCCGAAGCCACCAGCATGCCTTCGCGCGCGGCGAGGTCGGTGCCGTTGCGCACGGCGCGTTGCAGGTGTTCCTTCACCAGGCGCACGCCTTCGATGGCTACGCCGGCGGACATCGGGTGGTAGAGCGGCGAGAACAGCGACTCCAGGTGATGGGTCAGGGCGTCCATGCCGGTGGCGGCGGTGAGCGACTTCGGCAGGCCGACGGTCAGTACCGGGTCGAGAATCACCGAGCGGGCCAGCAGTTCGCGGTGGCCGACGACTATCTTGATGCCGCGCGCGGTATCGGTCAGCACGGCCTCGCGGCCCAGTTCGGAGCCGGTGCCGGCGGTAGTGGGAATGGCGATCAGCGGCGGCAGGTCGAGGGCGGGGTGGTCGCCCAGGGTCGGGTAGCGCTCGATCAGTTGCGACCATTCGAAGTTGTGCAGGCCGTTCGCATCGCGGCTGAGCAGGGCGATACCCTTGGCTGCGTCCAGCGCGCTGCCGCCGCCCAGGGCGATCAGCGAATCGTGGCCGCCTTCGGCCAGAACGCCGGCGCCGGCGCTGACTTCTTCCAGCGCGGGGTTGCTGGAGAAACCGTGGAACAGCGCGTAGTCGATGCCGGCCGCTTCCAGGCGGCGCCGCACTTCGTGCAGCGGCGGCAGTTCGAGCATGCCGGGGTCGGTGACCAGCAGCGGCTTGAGCATGCCGGCCAGGCGGCAGCGCTCGGCCAGTTGATCGAGGGCGCCGACGCCGCAGAGGATTTCCGTGGGGTAGTTCCAGTAGTTCAGGGTGGACATGACAAGCTCCGGATTTCAGGCATGGCCTGCCCGCGCCGGCTCGTGCAAAGCCAGCGGCGGGAGGAAGTGGGAAACAGGGCGCCGGACAGGCCCGGCGCCAGGCGTTCAGGTGAGCGCTCAGCCGACGGCGCGGCCGGCGAAGCTCAGGCTGGTGGCGATGCGGCGGTGCGGCTTGGCGATGAACAGGTAGGCCAGGCCGAACAGGGCGAGGGCGGAGAACACCACGACCACCGCCCAGACCTGGAACCAGGGCGCGCCGGGCGGGGCGAGCATCTCCCGCGGCCAGGCCACGTTGATCGCCTCGAACACCAGCCAGACCACGGCGATGACGTTGACCAGCAGGCCCTTGCGGCCGAGTTTCAGTGCGCCCTTGTCCGGGTTCCAGCGTCCGGTCAGGCGTGCATACAGCGCGCTGGCGGCGACGATCAGGAAGACGAAGAAGAAGCCGCCGCTGCCGAAGGCGATCAGCGTGCCGACCGCCGTGGCGTTCAGCCCCAGGGCCAGGCCCAGGCTGGCCAGCAGGGTGCTGCAGACCATCGCGGCCATCGGTACCTTGCGCTTGTCGACGCGGCGCAGCAGGGCGGAACCGGGAAGGATTTCATCGCGGGCCATGCCGAAGATGGCGCGGCCGATGTAGGTCTGCACCGAGACCACGCAGGCGACGAAGGCAACCAGCACGATGGCCACGAACGGCCGCTCGGCCCAGGCACCGAAAGCGTCCACCACGGCCGGGGTTACCGGGTCGATGACCTGCCCGCTGACCACGGCGGCCGGGTCCTTGTACGACAGGGTGACGGCGAAGGCGGTGAGCATCACCGTCAGCCCGACCACCAGCATCGAACGCAGGATGGCGCGGGGCGTGGAGACGCGGGCGTCGGTGGTTTCCTCGGAAATCTGCGAGCAGGCATCGAAGCCGAGGAAGGCCCAGCCGCCCACCGCCAGTGCTGTCAGGAAGCCGCTCCAGTAGGTGCCGCCGGAGACTTCCAGGGCATTGAGGCTGCTGAACAGCATCTCGAAGGAGTGGTTGCGGAAGAACAGCAGCAACAGCACGCCGATGCCGATGGAGGCGATGGCCTCGGCGAAGATGCCGGCGTTGACGAAGTACTTCAGCGGGTTGATGCCCAGCAGGTTGACCGCCAACCCAAGGGCCAGCAGCGCCGCGCCGCAGAGTACCTGCGCATTGGCGGACGGCGGTTCGCCGGTCACCAGCAGGCCGAGCCAGAAGCCGCCCAGGTAGGCGACGGTGGTCAGCGAGGCGAGGGCGGAGGCGAGGTAGAGGAAGCCGGTGAACCAGGCCGCGCGGTCGCCGATCAGTCGCCGCACCCACTGGTAGCAGCCGCCAGCCAGCGGGAACTGCGAGGACAGCTCGGCGTACACCAGTGCCACGGTCAGTTGCAGGAGCAGGCACAGGGGCACGACCCATACCCAGGACGGCCCGACGCTCATGGCGCCCAGGGACATCACCGAGTAGATGCCGACGACCGGGGAAATGGTGGCGAAACCGACGGAGAACGACGACCACAGGTTCAACCCGCGGTCCAGCTCCTGGCGGTAGCCGTGGCTGGCGAGCAGGCTTTCGTCGCCGTTGCTGGTAGCGACGGCAGGGCTGCGAAGGTCAGACATGCCGGCCTCCGGGGTTCAGGGAATAGGGGGATTCACGGCCAGGCATGACGGGGCGCATGGGAGATCCTCGGGGCAGTTGGAGTTGTTATCGAGAACCCGCGTCTCTAAAGGACGGCTGAGTAGCTGGCGCTGTCAGTGCAGCGCATGGCCAGAGTAGGGCGCTGCCGCATCAGGAAAAATTCATATTTGATTGCACTGACATCAGCTGTTGCTGATGTTTTGTGCGAAGTATACCGGTAGGAGCGGGTCGCTTCTCCAGGAGGGTGGTGGGCCGCAATCGCGCGCACGGCGCATTCCTGCAGGGCGGCATAAGGGACAGGCAGGGTGGGATGCAGAGGGAGTGGGGGCGGGGGAACCGGGAGCGACAGCGCGCTCCCGGTGTGAAGCGGTATCAGCAGTGCTTGTCCTGCTCGGCCTTTTTCTCGACGCTCGGCTGGGCGTTCTGAGCGGTCTGCTGTCCGGCGTCGGTCTTGTCGTGCGTGGCCTGCAGAGCCTGGTAGTTGGCCTGGGTCAGACGGTTGGTCATCAGGGCGGATTCTTCGGCCATGGACGCCTGGCTGGCGAGCAGGGCGGCAAGGGTCAGGGTACTGGCAGTGAGCAGTTTCATTGGAATGTTCTCGGTAAGGAGGTGCAGTGGGGTGATGCTCGCGAGTGACCACAGTCTAGTGAGCAGCCGCAGGAGGGACCCATGAAGAAAACTGGTATGAATGATCGAATCGCTCGAGGGACGGGTTTGATGCCAATTTCCGCCGAGGCGGGAACTGGCATCAAACCCTTGATCCACCTGGCCTCGGGCTTGGTCGCGGAAACTCCGCCGTGGGTCATGAACTGGTCGACACTGAAGTTCTGCTAATGAGTCCATGCAGGCAGGCTGGTAAATGGCGGCTCGCCCCGGGCCTTGATGTGGACCCACGCCTGGAGGCCGGGCGGGTAATTGCACGCTGACCCGCTGGCAGTTCCATACCGCGTATGCGTGTGCCGCCAGCAGCGCCTGCGGGGCGATTTCGAAGGCGGTCCCGGGAGCCGGCCGGCATCCGCTCCGCTTTACTGGACGATGGGGTGGTGGGTCTTGCCGCTGGTGGCCAAGCACGGCAGTGCCGGTGATTTCCTTCCCGCCCTGGCGGAAACCCACCAGCGCGCCTCGGTGCGCTCGAACAGGGTTGTCGCCGCCTGGCAGGCGGCCATCTCCGGTTCGGTCAGCCTCGGCGCGGCGATGGCTTGCTGGGCGTACCTGGCGGTTTGTATGTCCTTTCTTCTGAACGGCAGGCTGATCGCAATACCTGTTTCAAAATAGCGATGCCGGAATTCAAGCGGCGTTTCAGCAGCAGGACATGGCGCAGGCGATGAAGGCGGTGGTCAGGGTGGTGATGCTCAGGCCTACCAGGAACAGGGTGTCGGCGACGCGTTCCAGACGGTGATTGCGCTGCAGCTTGCGGGTCCGCAGGCCGAAATAGGCGGTGAGGGTGGTCGCCAGGTAGATCACCGTGTTCAGCGCGAGCATGTCCTGGCCGATCAGGTCGACGCGGTGCTGGCCGACGATGATGCGCAGGATGCCCACCACTGTCAGGCACACGCCGACCATGGCGCCGGACGCGGCGAAGATGTGCACGCAGATGTCGTCGTCCAGCGGGGCGGTGTGGCTCTTGTGGCTCATGGCGGGTCTCCTGCGCCGGCCGCTGCGGTTCATCCGCTCGACTTGCCGGCCTCGATGTGGCTGCCATGATAGGTAGGACGCGACGCTTGCTGTACTCGCTTTCCCGGTGGCCCCAGGTGAACCGAAAAACAGCGGAAAATCATCCAGATAACCGCCGCCTGCCGCGGCAGGCGCGGGCGCTGGAGAAGGTCGAGCTCATATTGGAGGCGTCGCGGCGCATCCTGGAGCGCCGCGGCCTGGAGGGGTTCACCACCAACCATGTGGCGGAGTTGGCGGGGGTCAGCGTCGGCTCGCTCTACCAGTACTTCCCCAACAAGGAGCGGATCCTCGACGAGCTGGCCCGGCGCGAACTGGCAGCGTTGGCTACCGGCATCATGGGCGCGCTCACCGGCCGCCCGCCGGAGGCGCCCGGCGAGCGCATCCGCGCAGTGATTCACGCCGCCGTCAGCGCCTATGGCGGGCGCACCGGCGCGCACAAGGCGCTGATGCACTACCTGATGACGCGCGGCGGCGGCAGCCCGCTGCCCGCCTTGCGCGGCAGCGTCATGACCCACCTGGTGACCCATGGCCTGGTCGACCACGACCAGCAGCTGCGCAAGCTCGACGAGGCCGAGGTGTTCGTCCTCGCCCATGCCGTGGGCGGTGTCCTGCGTGCCCTGCTGGACGACCCCGGCGCCCTGATCCCTGGACGGCGGGAGGGCATCGAGGAAGCGCTGGTGCAGTTGGTGCTGGCGTACTACGGGCGGGGCGCGGCGGGCTGAAGCCCGGCGTCGGTCACAGCCACCAGCGCAGCAGGTAGAACGCGCCCATGCTGAGGATCACGCTGAGCAGCACGTTGCGCGTCCACAGCACCAGCGCCACGGCGACCACGGCGCCGAGCAGGTAGGGGTTGTCCAGGCGCAGGTTCAACTGATGTTCGGGCAGGAACACGATCGGCCCGCAGATCGCAGTGAGCATGCCCGGCACGGCGAAGCCGAGGAACTGCCGCACGTTGCTGCTCAGGCGGATCGGCAGGCGCGGTTCGAGGAATACGTAGCGGTTGAAGAACACGATCAGGCCCATGCCGAAAATCACTGCCCAGACCATCATGCGCGCCCCCCCGAGAGTTTCTGGCAGACAAAGCCGGCGAACATGCCCGCCAGCCCGGAAAGCACCAGTGCCGAGCCGACCTGCCAGTAGCTGAACAGCACCGAACAGAACAGCGAGACGGCGACGCAGACCAGGGTGGGGATGTTCTTCACCACCGGCGCGATCAGCGCGACAAAGGTGGCGGCGATGGAGAAGTCCAGGCCCAGGTGTTCCAGACCGGGAATGCTGGTGCCCACCAGCACGCCGGCGAGGGTGAAGAGGTTCCAGGCGATGTAGAACGTCAGCCCCACGCCCAGGGCGTACCAGCGGTTGAAGGTCTGGCGGTCGTGGCCGCTGGTGAGGGCGAAGAATTCATCGGTGAGCAGGAAGCCCAGGCCGGCGCGCCAGCGTCCCGGCAGGCCGGAGAGCACCGGGCGCAGGGTCATTCCGTAGAGCAGGTGCTGCGAGGTCAGCAGCAGGGTGGTGATCATGATCGAGAAGAACCCGGCGCCGCCCTTGAGCATGCCGATGGCCACCAGTTGCGCAGCACCGGCGAAGACGATGGCGGACAGGCCCTGGCCATGCAGTGGCGAAAGCCCGGCGTCGATGGCCAGGGAGCCGGCGAGCAGCCCCCAGGGCAGGACCGCGAGCGACAGCGGCGTGATGTCGATGGCGCCCTTGAGGAAGGCACGTGAAGGAAGCTGATCTTGGGACATGAGCGTTTCTTGCAGGCCGATAAGTGCCTTCAGCGTCGCAGAGAAGCCTGGTGCGTGGCTTGAACAATCTTGCTGTCGAATTCAGCTGATGCCCAGCAGTTCGCCAAGGGACCGGGCCAGCTCCTCGTGATGTACCGGCTTCTGAATCACCAGGCTGCCGGGCAGCTCCAGCCCTTGCAGTTCGGCGTAGCCGGTGAGAAACACCACCGGCAGGTAGGGGAAACGCTCGCGGGCAATCTTCGCCATCTGCGCACCGTTGAGTTCGGGCATGGCGAAGTCGGTGAGCAGCAGGTCGACGTGTTCGTCGAGCATCTCCAGAGCCTGCTGCCCGCTGTTGGCCTGACGCACCCGGTAGCCGTAGAGGCGCAGGGCGTCGCCGAGCAGTTCGCGCACCAGGTCGTCGTCGTCCACCAGCAGGATATTGCGGTCGTGGCCGCTATCGGTGAGGTCGCCGCTGGGGTCACGCACGCTGTCGTCAGCCGCTTGCGCACGTTCCACGGCCGGCAGGTAGACGTTCACCTGGGTTCCGCGCCCCGGCTCGCTGTCGATGTGCACACCGCCGCCGGACTGCTTGGCGAAGCCGAACACCTGCGCCAGCCCCAGTCCCGAACCCTTGCCGATGTCCTTGGTGGTGAAGAAGGGTTCGAACACTTTGCCCAGCACTTCCTCGTCCATGCCGCAGCCGGTGTCGCGGATTGACAACACCACGTAGTCTCCCGGTTCGGGATGCTCCGGGCGGCTGGGTCTGTGGCTGATGTGCATGTTGTGAGCGGAAAGGATCAACTGGCCGCCGGCCGGCATGGCGTCGCGGGCGTTGATCGCCAGGTTGAGGATGATCATCTCTGTCTGGGTCGGATCGGTCAGCGCCTGCCACAGGCCATCGGTGAGTTCCAGGCGCACCGAGATATTGCCGCCCAGGGAGCGGGCCAGCAGCTCTTCCAGGCCGCTCAGGGTGTCGTTGAGGTTCAGCGGCACTGGTTCCAGACGCTGCCGGCGGGAGAAGGCGAGCATCTGCGCGGTCAGCTTGGCGCCGCGCTCGCCGGCCTCGCGGATGTGCTGCAAGCGTTTGCCGGCCTTTTCGTAATCACCCTTCGCCAGGTCGCGCTCGAGGAAGGTGGAGCCGCTGAGGATCACCGTCAGCAGGTTGTTGAAGTCGTGGGCGACACCGGCGGTGAGCTGGCCTACCGCCTCCAGCCGTTGCATCTGCTGCAGCGCCGCCTCGATTCGTTCGCGCTCGGCGATCTGCTCGCGCAGCCGGGCATTGGCTTCGGCCAGATCCAGCGCAGCCTCGCGCTCGCTGGTAATGTCGCGGGCGACCACGTAAAGCAGGGTGTCTTCGGGTACCACCACCCAGGAAAGCCAGCGCTGCTTGCCGCTGGCGTGGCGTATGCGGCCATCGAAGCGCGCGCTGGTACCACCGTGGGCGAGGGCGGCCAACTCGGTGAGGAAGGCGTCCTGGTCCTGCTCGGGCAGCAGCTGCAACAGCGACATGCGCGAGAGCATCTGGCGCTGGAAGCCCAGGGTGTGTTCCCAGGCCGGGTTCAGGGCGACCGGGGTGAGGTCGCTGTTGAGCACGGCGAGCAGGTCCTGGGACAGATCCCATGATCGGTCGCGCTCGCGGGTGCGGCGCTCGACTCGTTCGCCAAGCATTTCGTTGAGCTGTTCCAGGGCCTGGGTAGCCTTGCGTTGCTGGTGGATGTCCTGCAGCACGCCGGAGAAACGAACACAGCGGTCATCGACGAATCGCGCCTGCCCATTGCTCAGCAGCCAGCGCGGTTCCAGCCCGTCGGGCTGTTCGATGCGGAATTCCACGCGGTAACGACCATTACCCCGCGGGTCCATGGCGCGCTCGACGCCTTCGCGCACCCGCTCCACATCTTCGGGATGGATGCCGTTGTAGAACACATCCATGGTCATTTCGGTGTCCGGCAGCAGGCCGAACAGCGTCTTGCAGCGTTCGTCCCAGAGCAGCAGGCCGTCCTCCGGACGCAGGTCCCAGGTGCCCATGCCGGCGGCGTCGATGGCGATGCGCGCGCGCGCCTCGACGTCCGCCAGCGCCTCTTCGGCGCGACGTCGACGCTGTCGCTCCTGGACTTCGGTGAGGGCGCGGCGCACTGCCTTGGGCAGCAGCGATAGGTTCTTCTTCAGCACGTAGTCGGTGGCGCCGAGGCGGATCATCTCCACCGCGTGCTCCTCACCATAGATGCCCGAGAGGAAAATGAACGGGGTATCAGGCACCAGGCGCTGGGCGATGGCCAGCACGTGGGTGCCGGAGGAACCGGGCAGCACACAGTCGCAGAGAATCAGGTCGAAGCTGCCCTCGTGCAGGGCATGTTCGACTCCGTTGTGATCGAAGACATGCCGAGCGTCGATCTTCATGCCGCTGCGCTCCAGGCGTAGCAGGGTCAGCTCGGCATCCATGGCGCTGTCTTCGACGACCAGCAGTTTCAGCGGAACTTCGGACATCACCGCTCCGTCACGGGTTGCGTCTACGATTCAGACGCAACGATCCGGGCGGAGGTTCATTGAGAACGGCCCAGAAAATCCCCAGATCGGAAATCGCGGTGACGAATTCCTTGAATTCGACCGGCTTCACCACGTAGGCGTTGACGCCCAATTCGTAGGCACGTTGCAGGTCCGGCTCCTCCCGCGAGGAGGTCAGCATCACCGTGGGGATACTGCGCAGCTCGGGGGTGTCGCGCACCACCTTGAGCACTTCCAGGCCGTCCACCTTGGGCAGCTTGAGGTCCAGCAGCAGCACCGCTGGATTGCCATCGGCACGCTCGGCGTGGGCTCCTCGTCGCAGCAGGTAGTCCAACGCGTCGGCGCCATCGCGCATGACGATGACTTCGTTGGCCAGTTGGCTGCGTTCCAGCGCAACCAGCGTCAGCTCCAGGTCCCTGGGATTATCTTCCACCAAGAGAATGGGTTTGAGCATGATACGTATGGCTTTCCTTCAGTGGGGCTGTGGGTGGCGGGGCAGGGCGAAGTGGAATGTCGCGCCCTGGTTGATAACTCCTTCGGCCCAGACGCGGCCGTCGTGGCGCTCGATAATGCGCCTCACGCTGGCCAGGCCGATGCCGGTGCCTTCGAATTCTTCCATGCGGTGCAGGCGCTGGAACACTCCGAACAGCTTGTTGGCGTAAGCCATATCGAAGCCCACACCATTGTCACGGATGAAAATCTCGGTTTCATCCCGCGTCTGTTTCGCGCCGATTTCGATGCGGGCCGGCTCGCGGCCGCGGGTGTACTTGATGGCGTTGGCGATCAGGTTGCGCAGCGCAAGATTGATGAACGCCGGATCACCGATCAGTTTCGGCAGCGTCTCCAGCTTCCAGTCGATCTGGCGGCCGACGTAGTCGGGCTCCATTTCCGTGCGGATGGTTTCTACCAGCGCGTTGAGGTCCACCTCGGACAGGCGGAGCGCCGAGCGGCCCATCTGCGAAAAACTCAGCAGGTTGTCCACCAGGGTGCCGGCGAAGCGCGCGGCATCCTCGATGTGCTGGAGGAAGCGACGGCCGCGCTCGCTCAGCGCCTCTCCCTCGATTTCGCCCAGCAGCTCGGCGTAGCCGGCAATGTGCCGCAGCGGCGCGCGCAGGTCATGGGAAACGCTGTAGGAGAAGGCTTCCAGCTCCTTGTTGGAGCGGCGCAGTTCCCCCGCCAGTTGGGCCAGTTCTTCGGCCTTGCGCAGCACGATGCCCAGTACCGAGGTACGAAGCTCCACCACGGCGTCGACGATCAGCGGCTCCCAGGGGGCGGAGAAACCGCGTACTTCCTCGCGCCAGCGCTCGAAACTATGGCGTGGATTCAACTGGCCCTGGGCGTCGATCTCCTTCGCCGGGCGTCCGGCCCAATTTACCGTGCGCGCTTGTTCCGGGCGGAACCAGACCAGGTAGTGCGAGTGAATCTGTGAAATTGCCACGGCCAGCACGCCGCCGGCATGCTGGGCGAGTTCAGGCAGTTCGTCGATGTCGCGCTTCACGTTGTCGGTCTGGAACACCACCTCGCCGCCACGCTTGGCCAGCCAGTGAATCAGCGCGTTGACCTGCGCGGCTGGCGGGGTGACGCCAAGCAGATCGATCCGCTCGGCGGACACGATCGCTGCGCCGGTGGCCGCGGCGAACTCCAGCATTACTGCGGGCAACTCCAGCAGGCCGCCGCTGATGCTGTCGTGGTCGGCCATTGCGGAAAGCATCTGCACGATGCGTTGGCGCAGATCGAGCAATCGGCGGGTATTTGAATGGGATTCGCGGGACTCGATCTGCAACGACAGCACGCTGCTGAGCAACTCGCAGGCGGTGCGTGTCTGGAAACCGACGGCGCGCGGCTCGCGGTGGTGGCAGGAAATCAGCCCCCAGAGGCGGCCATCGACGACGATGGAGAGCGACATGGAAGCCAGCGTGCCCATGTTGCGCATGTACTGAAGGTGCACGGGCGAGACGCTGCGCAGGGCGGCGAAGCTCATGTCCAGCGGGCGCCCGGTGCGGGGATTGTCGACCGGTACAAGTGGCGAAGCCTGGTAGTTGGCGTCTTCGATGACCCGGATGCGGTTGACCCGGTACAGCTCACGGGCCTGGCGGGGGATGTCGGAGGCCGGGAAGCACAATCCCAGGTACTGCGGATAGCCGGGGTCGGCCGCCTCGGCGATGACCAGCCCATTGCCTTCCGCATCGAAGCGGTAGGCCTTGACCCGGCCGAACCCGGTAATGCGCTTGACCTCCTGCACCGAGCGTTGCAACAGCTCATCGATGCTGTTGGCGTTGTGCAGGCCGGCCACGAAGGCGCGCACCAATGGATAGAAATCGACGTTGGACGGGTTCCCGGGACGCTCCTGGTGCGGGGCGAATTCGGCAATCAGGACCTGATCGTGGCGGTGCACCATCACCGAGGTGGGCTCACCGGCGCCTGGGCTGTGTCGCAGCCTGACGTCGCCAATGTGGAAAGGGAATATTTCGCTGTCGGGCAGGCGCTTGAGGTGTTCGCGCAGGTCGAAGTCATCGGCCAGCAGTGCGGCGAAGTCGCGGCCCAGCAAGTCACTGGCGGGCAGGCCGAGCCAGCGCTGGGCGTTCTCGCTGGCCTGGAGGATACGCAGGTCGGATTCATCCAGTACCAGCAGGAATCCCTGCGGCTGGATGCTGCCGGGCAGTTGGATCGGCTCCTGGGCGCAGCGCTCCATGGCTTGTTCGAGGGCGGTCTCTGCGGCGGGCAAGGTTAGGCACTCCGTTGGGGACCGACTCTGTGAGCCGGAAGTTGGTTGCGGGAATACTCTGTTAGTCCCGTATGAAAGTTTTTCAGTTTGGCCGTATTAGACGCTTTTCGCACTAATGGCCGAGGGCCATTTGTCTAGGCTTTTCCGCTTCGGCAGTCTTCGCGGCGCCATGAGCAGCTCAGTCGGACTGGAGAAAAGCCAGCAGGGTAGCTTCCTCGGCGCTGAGGTTCTTGCGCTTGCGCGCCTTCGCTAATCCGCTCAGTTCGCCAGCAAGAAAGGCCTGTATCACCCGCGGATGCACGTAGCATTTGCGGCAGATCGCCGGAGTGTTGCCCAGTTCGTCGGCCACCTGCTGGATGATCGACTTGAGCTGGCGGTTGGCGCTCTTCTCGTCTTCCCAGTGGGTCCTGCGGCAGTGCTCAAGGGCCAGGGTGGTGCCAGCCCAGGTGCGGTAGTCCTTGGCGGTGAACTCCTCGCCGGCGTGCTCGCGCAGGTAGGCGTTGATATCGCGGGAGTCGATCATGTGCCGCTGGCGGTCTGCGTCCAGGTACTGGAACAGCTGTTGCCCGGGCAGCTCAAGGCAACGCCGGAGGATGCGCGCCAGGCGCGGGTGTTCGATGTCCACGCTGTGGCGGATGCCGCTCTTGCCACGAAAGGCGAAGCGAATGCGCGTGCCCTGGACTTCGACATGGCGGTTGTTCAGCGTCGTGAGGCCGAAGGAGCGATTTTCCTTGCGGTAGCGTTCGTTGCCGATGCGGATCAAGGTGCGATCGAGCAGTTCGACCACGGTCGCCATGACCTTTTCCGCTCCCAGGCCGGGCAGCGCCAGGTCCCGTTCTATACGCCTGCGCAGCGCTGGCAGGCTTTCCCCGAAGCGCAGCAGGCGCTCGTACTTGGCGCTGTCGCGGACCTCGGTCCAGCGCGGGTGGTAACGGTACTGCTTGCGCCCGCGCACGTCGCGGCCGGTTGCCTGCAGGTGGCCGAGCGGGTCGATGCAGATCCACACATCGATATAGGCTGGCGGAATCGCCAGGCGGTCGATGCGCTCGATCTCCGCTTCGACGCGAATGCGTTCGCCGCCCGGGTCGAAGTAGGCGAAGCGCCCGCGCAGGCGACGCCGGCTGATGCCTGGCAGGCTGTCGTCGACGTAGTGCAGGTCGGGGGGCAGGTCCAGCAGCTCCGGCGATGTGCTCATGGCGGCTCCTCGAGGTCTCTTCGGTAATGGATCGCGAAAGGGCATCGGGAGTGCTGTTTTTTTTCATCCGCCGGCGGGATGGCCAAGCTCAGGAGTGCCGATCCTCGACGGCCAGAGGCACGGGCGAGATCAGCCTGGGGTCGCTACCGCCAAACAGGGTGCGCAGGTAATCCTCCTGGATTCGCAGGCCGCGGCGCACCAGCCAGTTGCGACCGCCCGGTATGACGCGCAGCAGACAGTGGCCGAGGAAGCGGGGCGGGGCCGTAAGCAACGGGTACCAAGGCAGGCTGCCGCGGGGCAGGCCGAGGGCGCGTCGCCCCTGGTCGTCGATGAAGGTGCTGGCGATGCTCAGGTGGATCGCCCGGTTCAGGCGCCCGCGCAACCAGGAAAAGTTGGCGTAGTGGCGCTGCAGGGGTTCGTCCACCAGCGCGCAGCCGAGCATGCGGCTGCTCTCGTCCGGCGGTGCCTGGGACAGCAGGTTGTGGTAGAGCGCGCGTATCGCGTCGTTCTCGCTGGCGCACAGCCAGCGCTCCTCGACGCCCATCAGCCAGGCGATGTAGCGCCAGAGGTGGCTGATGGCTTCGCGCTCCCGCTGGCTCAGGACTACGCCCAGCATGCGCTGGCCGATCAGGAAGATCGCCGAGAAGGCCAGATAGGTCGCCTGCATGTCTCCCTGGTTGATGGGCAGGCCATGGTGAGCGAAGTCCCACTGCTCCAGGCGCGACACCCGACGTCGCACCAATGCATGCACCAGCCGTACGTGCAGCGTGCTGCGGTAGCCCGCTGCGCCGCGCGCCATGCCCCTTGGGCGGGTGCAGTCGATCCACCATTTGGTGGTCTCGGCGATACGCCGCTGCGGGCCTTTTTCCAGCGCGCCGGTGAGTACCAGGGTACGGTTGATCGCGGAGGCCTGGTATCCGGCCAGCAAGCCAAGGTCGCGCAGCACGCGCATACCGGTCAGCCCGGAAATTCCGCAGGCGCGGGCGCCCTCGTCGAGGCGCTGCGGGTCGACCCAGGCGGGCGGTGTTTCGACACGGGCGAAGAAGGTTCTCAGTGCCTCGGGTGCGTCGGGGATGGCGGCAATGCCCTGGTGCAGCGCCTGTTCATACAACCGCATGCTCTTGCCGAGGCCGACTTCGAACATCCACTCCAGCAGCGTATCCATGGGAGCATCGCCTACCGTGAGGGACGCGCCGATGGCCTTCCAGGTCGCGGTATCCGGCTCGCTAGGGCCCTTGAGGAAGCGCTTGACCGGCGCAGCGGTGCGCCGAGCGCGCTGCAGGTCAGCGCCGTGACGGGTAGGCAGGTCAGTTGCGCACATCGATTCATACCTTGGTTTGGTTGCCGGGAGGATTCGTCGAGTTACGCTATTGCGAGTATTTGCTCGCATTCAACTCGCATCCGACTCGCATCGGGGGATAGGCATGAGGAAGCAACCCAAGCAGCAGCGCGCCAGCGAGATGGTCGCGGTGCTGCTCGAGGCCGCTGCACTGGAGATCGGCGAGCACGGCCTGGATGGCCTGACCACGAACCACGTCGCGCGTCGAGCCGGGGTGAGCGTCGGCTCGCTTTACCAGTACTTCGCGAACAAGGAAATGATCGTCGAGGCCCTGCTCATGCAGCGCGCCGGCACGCTGATGAAGGTGGTGCACGAGCGCGTGACGCCGCTACTGGGCGCGGACATCGGCAGCGTCACCCGTGCGGTGCTGGAGGGCATCTTCCAGCAGGTGGAGGGAGATTCGGCGCAGTGCGAGCTGCTGCGGCATTGGCACCGGCTCAATTCCGCGCCGGTGTTCCATGCCCTGGAGCAGCAGATGATGGAGGTGTGCCGGCAGTACCTGATTCGGCACTTCGACGATTACCGCATCGACAACCTGCCGGCGGTGCTCTTCGTGGTGATCAACTCCGTGCAGTACACCTGCGCGCGTTACCTGAGCGATGCGCAGCCGCTGCTGGGGCGCGAGGAAGTGATCCATACCCTGGCGCGGATGGTTGAAGCCCTGTGCCTGCCGCGCGCTGTGCGGCATCCGTAGGGGCGGCTGTCTTCTCCCGGCGAGCCTGCGCATGCAAGGAGTGAGGCTGGGTCCGCCCGTAAAAAAGCCCGGAAGACTCGCGCCAACCGGGGCTTTTCTCAACCGATCAGGCCACGACCGGGATCATCGGATCGGCCGCTGCCAGCGCGGTGGCTCGATCAGCGGCCGGAGGGTAGATCCACACGGTGTTGATCTCGGTCTTGATCTTCTTGCCTTCCTCGCGCAGGAAACGCACCTGGCGGTCCCAGCCTTCGGTGAACAATGCGCCCCAGGCGCCCAGGTCCAGGCAGGTCACGTACTTCTCCTGGCTGTAGGGGATGGGGGCTACGCCCAGCAGGTCGGCGGCAGCGTTGTTGCCGGCCGAGCGGCCCAGGGAAATGGCATGCTGGCAGGTCATCAGCGCGTAGTTGCCGGCGTCGTCCACGGCGGCATAGGCCACGTCGCCCGTGGCGAAAACCGCATCCTGGCCGATCACCTGGAGGTTACGATCCACATGCAGGCGGCCCTGGCGGTCACGTTCGCCGGCAACCTGTTCGGTCAGCGAACTGGCGCGCACGCCGGCGGTCCAGATCACGGTCTTCGCCTCGATGCGCTCGCCGCTGGAGAGAGTGACGCCGCTGTCGTCGATGGATTCCACCGAGGCCTTCAGGCGCCATTCCACGCCCAGTTCGGCGGAGGCTTCGGCCACCACGGATTGCGACGTGACGCCCAGCGCACCGCCGATCTCGGCGCCGCGATCGACCACGACCACCCGTACCTTGGCGTCCGCGCCCAGAACTTCACGCAGGCGCGCGGGCATTTCGGTGGCGGTCTCGATGCCGGTGAAGCCGCCTCCGGCAACGACCACGGTGTTGCGCGCTGCAGATTCCGGCAGTTGGTTCAGCGAGCGGATATGCGTCTCAAGGCGCATGGCCTGGTCGATGTCGTCGACGTCGAAGGCGTGTTCGATGCCCGGCAGGGCGGGGCGAGCAACCTTGCTGCCGCTGGCGAGGATCAGGCGGTCGAAGCCCAGGGTGGCGATCTCACCGCTGGCATCTCGGTAATCCAGTTGGCGCCCGTCGACGTCGATCTGCTCGGCGCTGCCCTGGATGAAGGTCACGCCCACGGCGCCGAACAGGTCGCCCAGCGGCGCGGCCATCTGGTGCACGTTCGGCTCGTAGAAGCGCGGGCGGATGCGCAGTTCGGCCTGCGGGGCGAGCACAGCGACTTCGACGTCGCCGCGCTGGTGCAGATCGAGCAGGCGCGTGGCGCTCAGGGCGCTCCACATACCCGCGAAACCGGTGCCGACGATCAGGATGCGTTGTTTCATGGTCTCTCCGACGAAAGGATGAATTCAGGTTGTAGGGTTCCCGAGTGCCCGACATCGGAGCGGTTTGCTTCCCGGCTTGCCTCGGATAACTACGACTATATTTGTCGTAGTTATCCGAGGCAATTGTTTTTTTCCCAAACTCCGACCGTTCGTCACCCCTACGGCGGAGGCGGTAGTCCTGCTTCTGTTTGTTCTCTGCACGCTTGGAAGTACTGCAAGCAGGGCTCGACGGGTTACAATCCCCCTGGTTGCATGCTTAAGTGCTGGTCGGGTGCAGGCTGTAGTTTGATATTTGTGCGACTAAATTAGTCGGAGTTTGTGATGGCTTTATACAGTGCAGGGGTGGAGTACGGCATTCACTGCCTGCTCTTTCTGACGGATGAGAAGGGCGACAGCCGTGACTCCAGCGTGCGAACGCTGGCGGAGCTGCAGGGTGTGCCCCAGGAATTGCTGGCCAAGGTCTTCACCAAACTGGCCAAGGCTGGGCTGGTAGCAGCCACCGAAGGCGTGCGCGGTGGTTTCCGCCTGGCGCGGCCGGCGGACGAAATCACCGTGCTGGACATCGTCAGGGCCATCGATGGCGACAAGCAGATCTTCGAGTGCCGCGACATCCGCGGCCGCTGCGCGGTGTTCGAAGGTTCGCCGCCGGAATGGGCGACCTGCGGTACCTGCTCGATCCACGCCGTCATGCTGACCGCGCAGAAACGCATGGAAGAGGCGCTGGCCCAGCACACCGTGCTCGATCTCGCACGCCGCGTCGGGCGCAAGGCGCCGGCGGAGTTCGGCGAGGCCCTGGTGCGCTGGATGGATGCCCAGCGCGACGGCAGCAATGCCGTCAGCTAACGCGCATCGCCGCCGCGCGGCTTGTAGAAGACGAACTCGTCTGTCTCGGCCGTGCGGATGTATTCCTTCGCCCAGGACGGCGAGACGTGGCGGTCGTGGAAGTACATCGCGCCGCGCGTACGGTCGCTGAGCTGCTGGTTCAGCGCCTTGCGGGCAATCTCCTTGGCGATGTCGTAGCGGTTCTTCTCCTCCACCTGGTCGGAGCGGCCGTCGCACCACCAGGAAAACTGGCAGTGTTTCTGCTCCTGGCCCTGCTTGACCACGCCGCACACGGTGTCGGGGAAGCCACCGTGGCCCATGCGGTTGAGCACCACATTGGCCACCGCCTCCATGTCGGCGCGGCCGCCGCCCTTGGCTTCCCAGTAGAGGGTCCGCGACAGGCAGACGACGGCGTCGTCCAGCGGCGCCTTGCCGGCGGGGTCGACGGCTTTCACTTCGGCCTTGGTGATGGGTGCTGCGGTGGTTACCGCGGTAGCGGGGTGGGCGACCTGTTGTTCCAGGACTTCGCCCTTGGTCACGGCGGCCTGGGCTTTCTCATCGGTGGATGTGCCCAGCTCAGCGGCGATGGAAGAGGGTGCCCAGAGCGCGAGCAATAACAGCGGAAGAAAATGAAGGCGGCACATGATCGAACCTACCTGCGCGACAAAACCAGTCTGGCCGTTGCGCAGGGCCCTTCCGGTACCCGCGCGACGGCGCCCTTGAGGCTGCTCCCTGGGAAAAGAAAGCGAAGCGACGGCGCCTGGTCGTTGTGACCGCCCTGCGCGAACCCGGATTCAATTTTTCAGCCAGACGGTATTACCTGCGCCCCACGACTGACGGGGCCTGGGGCACATGGCGCTGGAAAAACTCGGCCACCGCCTTCAGCACGGCAGGTTGCTGTTCGCGGTGCGGAACATGTCCGCAATCGGGCAGCAGCCTGAGCATCGTCGGTACGCCCGGTATCGAGGTGAGACGCTGCGGGTGGGCGGCCGAGCCGTACTCGTCCTGCTCGCCATGCAGGCTGAGGGTCGGGCACTTTACCTGCGCCAGTTCGGCGTCCAGGTTCCAGTCGCTGAAGTCGTCCGACAGCCAGGTGTCGACCCAGGCGCGCAGCACCCAGAAAGCCTTGTCGCCATGGTACTTCTGCAGGCGTTGCAACTGCCCCTCGCGGGCGAATTCCAGTTCCGCGGCGCGGATGCCGTCGCGGGTCCGGTGCTCGACGAAGGCCTGCGCCGACTCGGTGATCAACGCCGCGCAGGTTTGCGGATGCCGTGCCACGGACGTCACGGCCATGGCGCCGCCAACACTATGGCCGAACACCACGCAGCGCTCGAAACCGAAGTGCTGCTGCAGCAGAGGGAAGACGGTGCGTGCTTCCTCGTCGATGAAGTCCAGGGGCAGGGCGCCGGGGTAGCGTTCTGAGCGACCGAAACCGAGGCGATCATAGGCGATGACCGGGCGGCCGGTGGCGCCGGCGAGGCTTTCCGGGAAATCGCGCCACAAGGTGACGCAGCCGAGCGAATCATGCAGCAGCAGGATCGGCTCGCCAGTGTTCCCGGCGGGTGTCCAGGCCTGGGCGAACAGTTGGCCTTTCTCGCTGCTGATCCAGTGCTCGCGGGTGACGATGGCGGACGGCATGATGTGTTCCTGATCGGGCAGGGGCGCATGGTAGGGCCCTGTCCCGGCCAATGCCAACCATTGGCCGGGCACTAAGGAAACCTTAAGGCTGCCCGGGGATGATGACGACTCGCGGCCGGGGCTGTCCCGGGCAGTGCTCACACCGGGCCCGGTCGCTTTTTTTGAATCAATAGAGGAGTCCTGCCTTGGACACTTGCCCTGGTCGATTGCGACAGGTCTGAACAGCGAGCCGTCCGGCAGAACCCTGCCACTGTCTCGCTGCGTTGCGGACAGTGGCGATACGCATCCCGCCGCGGGATGACGTCTCACCATTCCCCTGCGGGGCCAACCGGCCCTTCGCTCCCTCGCAATCCACCACCCGAATGCGCGCCGGCATCGCCCGGCGCATGGAGCGGCCGAGCGCCGCAAACGAGGTGGAACATGGATTGGAAAATCTTCCTGCTGCGGGTTGCCGCGGCACTCATCCTGGGCGCCCTGATCGGCGCCGAACGCCAGCTGCGCCAGCGCCTGACCGGCCTGCGCACCAATGCGCTGGTCAGCACCGGTGCCTGTCTCTTCGTGCTGATGACCCAGGCGATGCCGGGGCTCTCGGCCGACGCTCCGCGCATCGCCGCTTATGTGGTGTCCGGCATCGGCTTCCTCGGCGGCGGCGTGATCATGCGCGATGGCCTGAACGTGCGCGGCCTCAACACTGCTGCCACGCTCTGGTGCACCGCCGCCATCGGTGTGCTGTGCAGCATGGGGCTGTTGCTCGAAGCCGCGCTGGGCAGCGTGGTGGTGCTCTGCGCCAACATCCTGCTGCGCGACATCGCCCTGCGCCTGAACCACCAGGACGTAGTGCCGGCCAGTGAAGCGGAGCAGCGCTACGGCGTCGCGATCATCTGCCGCGCCGAAGACGAGATCCAAGTGCGCAGCCTGATGCTGCACAGCCTGGACAGCAGCGAACTGCGCCTGCAATCGCTGCACAGCGAGGATCAAACCAACCCGGCGAAACTGGAAGTGCGCGCCGAACTGCTCGGCGGCCATGGCGCCGCCGGACAGCTGGAGCGCATGGTCAGCCGCATCAGCCTGGAGAAGGGCGTCAGCTCGGTGCGCTGGCAGCTGTTCGAACTGGCCAGCGATTGAGTATGCGAGCATCCATGGCTTTTCGTAGGAGCGAGCAAGCTCGCTCCTACAAATGCCGACTTCACCCCGCGTGTAGGAGCGGATTCGGTTCGCGATTGGCGTCAGGCTACTGTGGTTTCATCCTTCGCGGGCGGCACGACAACCACAGCGCGGCGCCGGTGCGCGGGCCTCCTCTGCCACTACGCCGCGCCACCAGCGCTCAGCGCTATGCGGTACTTCGATGGCGATACGCTCGCCCATCATCGGCGTGGTGACGGGCAGGCCGCGTTCACCGGCGATTTCCAGCACGCGCTCGAAGGGTTCGTACCAGGCATGCATGGCCAGGTCGAAAGTGCCGTTGTGGATTGGCAGCAGCCAGCGGCCGTTGAGGTCCTGGTGCGCCTGCACAGTCTGTTGCGGGTGCATGTGCACGTAAGGCCAGTGCTCGTTGTAGGCACCGGTTTCCATCAGCGTCAGGTCGAAGCGGCCGAAGCGCCGGCCGATTTCGGCGAAGCCGTCGAAGTAGCCGGTGTCGCCGCTGAAGAAGATGCGCAGGCTGTCGTCCTCGATCACCCAGGAACACCACAGGGTGCGGTTGCCGTCGCGTACACCGCGGCCGGAGAAGTGCTGCGCCGGGGTAGCGGTCAGGCACAGGCCGTCCACCGTGGTGCTCTGCCACCAGTCCAGTTGGCGGATCTTCTCAGCTGGTACGCCCCAGTCGAGCAGGCGGTCGCCCACGCCCAGCGGGGTGAGGAAGACCTCCGCGCGCTCGGCCAGCACGGCGATGGTCGCGCGGTCGAGGTGATCGTAGTGGTCGTGGGAGAGGATCACGCCGCGGATCGGCGGCAGGTCCCGCAGGGCAATCGGCGGTGCGTGGAAGCGCCTGGGCCCGGCGAAGCTGAAGGGCGACGCGCGCTCGGAGAACACCGGGTCGGTCAGCCACCAGCCGCCGCGCAACTTGAGCAGGAGGGTGGAGTGGCCGAGGCGATACAGGCTACGGTCAGGCGCTGAGTCCAGCTCGACCGGAGTCAGCGCGCGCACGGGCACTGGAGCGCGCGGCACGGTGTTCTTCGGTTTGTTGAACAGTACATCCCAGAGCACCCTCGCGCTGGGCTCGGGCATGTCGGCCGGGCGAGGGGTGAGGTTGTGGAAGCGACCTCCGCGCGATTGCGCGGAGTGGTCGTAGTTGCCGATGGGCGCGCGTTGCAGTGGGAGGCGGGGCAAGGCACTGATCCTCTGGAGGCGGAGTCTGTCAGGACAGCACGCTACAGGCTCCGCCGCCAGGGATCATTACCGGCATTTTGATTCAGAACATCACCGGCATCGATACAAGCCGCGCGCCTCGGGAGAGGCCCTGCTGGAGCGAGCTTGCTCGCGAACCGCTGGGCGGCGGAGCTGCCGGGAGACATCGCGGCCAAGATTCGTTGCCACAGCAAGCGCGTCAATCCAGCTTCGAGAGGATGTCCCAGGCCAGCTTCACCCGCGCCTCGTTGGGGTAGTTGCGGTTGGCGAGGATGACGATGCCACGCTGCTTCGACGGGACGAACGCGACGTAGGCACCGAAGCCGCCGGTGGCGCCGGTCTTGTTCACCCAGACGTCCTGCTGCGGCGGCAGCGGCTTGCGCAGAGCCTTCACCGGCTGGCTCTCCAGCACCATCGAAGGGCCGTTGTATTGCTGTAGTTCGGCGAGCTTGGGGGGGTAGGCATACTGCTCCCAGACCAGGTCCTGGGTCATCGGGCCGACCTGGTAATAGCCGGTGCGGGTGGCATCCACCGCCGCCTGCAACTTGGCACCGAGCTTGACCTCGCCCAGTTGCACCTGGACGAAACGCAGCAGGTCACGGCTGCTGGATTTCACCCCGTAGGCCTCATCGGCGATCTGGTCGGGGTTCACTCGCACGGGCTGGTCGTCCTTGTCGTAGCCCTGGGCATAGACACCCTGGCGCGTCACGGGCACATCGATATGGGTATTGCTCAGGCTCAGCGGGGCGAAGACGTTGCGCTGCATCGCGGTCTTGAACGGCACATCGAGGGCGCGCGCGGTGGCGATGCCGAGCAGGCCGATACTGGGGTTGGCGTACGTCCGCTGGGTGTTGGCGGGGTACTGCGGCTGCCAGGTCCTGTAGTAGTCGGTGAGCTGTTGGGGGGTCTTCACCTCGTCGGGCAGTTGCAGTGGGAAACCACCGGTGACGTGGGTGGCGAGCTGGATCAGCGTTACCTTGTCCAGGGCGCTGCCGCGCAGTTCCTTCAGATAATGCGTCGGGCTGTCCTGCAGCTTGAGCTTGCCGCTGGCCTCGGCGAAACCGGCAAGGGTGGCGGTGAACGTCTTGCTCACCGAGCCGATCTCGAACAGCGTATCGCTGCTCACCGGCTGCTTGCTCTGCTTCGACGCCACGCCGAAATTGTAGAAATGCTGCTCGCCATGGTTGGTGACGCCAATGGCCAGGCCGGCGATGTTCTGTTCGCGCATGACCTGCTGGGCGAGCTTGTTCACCTTCGCATCGAAGTCCGGCGGGGTGGCTTGGGCGAGGTTGGAGAATGCGAGTGCGATGAGGCTGAGCGCGAGGGGAGCGGTCCGGCGCATGAAGACGTCCTGTTGCGGTGTAGAAGGACTGAACCTAGCACCACCTGCTCCGTCGCTCCAGCGGTAGGCGGGGCGCGATGCCCCGCCCGGCGTCCATCAACGAATGTTGTTGATGCTGCCTTTGTTGCCGGTGACCTTGACGTCCACCTTCTTGAAGATGAAGTAATCCTGCACGTTCACTTCGTAGCGCGGTGCGACGATCAGATCGGAACCGGAGCTCTTCACGGCCTTGTAAGCGGCAGCGGCCTTGACCGAGGAAACCGGATCGAAGGCAGCCAGGCTCATGCCCGAACCGCTCTCGGCGCCGTAGGTGACGCCATCGGCGTACTGGCTGTCGCCGCCGAACTTGATGAAGCCGAACAGGATGTTGACCTGGGACTGGCCACTGATCGGGCCGCCGACGGCAACGTCTGCCTTCAGGTCGGTCTTGACGGCACCGGCGATCGGGGCGATCGGCTGGCTGACGTTGTAGCTGGTGCAGCCGGTGGCAAGTGCGGCGACCGAGACGAGTGCGGCGGCGCTCAGGAACTTCTTCATGCTTACTCCTTGTATGCAAATGCCCCTTTTTGCATTGGATTGGGGGCGGCGGCACTGTAGGGCCCCGATGAACGGTTGCTGAATAAGACGAATCTCAAAGGAAGATGCACGTGATTGTCACAGCAAGGCGTCTAGGACGGATATTTCAGCGCCGTCGACCGGCAGCGCTACGCCGAGCCGGCAGCGGGTGGTAGGATTCGCGCCCCATGCGAATATCCGACCTCGACCAACGCCTTGCCGACCTTGGCGCGCTGCCCCTGCATCGCGCCCGGATGCTGCGTGCCTGGCTTCAGGGCAAGGCGCTGGATGCCGGCACCAAGCGGCAGGCGACCGAGGACTTCCTGCCGCTGAGCGTGCGCAACGGCGTGGCGCAGATTGCCGCCGAGCTGGATGCATTGGCGACCATCCAGTCGCGCCACCCGGGCGGCGACAACTCCGAGCGCCTGCTGGTACGCCTGGCCGATGGGCAGATGGTGGAAAGCGTGCTGCTGCCGCGCGGCGGCGTTTGCGTGTCGACTCAGGTCGGTTGTGCCGTGGGCTGTCGCTTCTGCATGACCGGCAAGAGCGGCCTGCTGCGCCAGCTATCCACCAGCGAGATCGTTGCCCAACTGGTGCTCGCGCGGCGTGTGCGGCCAGTGAAGAGGGTGGTGTTCATGGGCATGGGCGAGCCGGCGCACAACCTCGACAATGTGCTGGAGGCCATCGACCGCCTCGGCACCGACGGCGGTATTGGCCACAAGAACCTGGTGTTTTCCACCGTCGGCGACCCGCGCGTGTTCGAGCGCCTCCCGCAGCAGCGGATCAAGCCGGCGCTGGCGCTCTCGCTGCACACCAGCAATGCGGCGTTGCGCGAGCACCTGCTGCCGCGTGCGCCGAAGATTACCCCCGACGAACTGGTGGAGCTGGGCGAGGCCTACGCTCGCGCCACGGACTATCCGATCCAGTACCAGTGGACGTTGCTCAAGGGTATCAATGACAGTCAGGAAGAACTCGACGGTATCCTGCGCCTGCTCAAGGGCAAGTTCGGCGTGCTCAATCTCATCCCGTTCAACGCTTTGGAGGGCGACCTGTATCAGCGACCGGGTAGCGAACGTATCGTCGAAATGGTCCGCTACCTGCACAGCCGTGGCGTGCTGACCAAGGTGCGCAACAGCGCCGGGCAGGATGTTGATGGTGGCTGCGGGCAACTGCGTGCACGCGCCCAGATCATCACCCGCCGATAGCGCCGCTCAGCCTTGAGAAAACCCTTGTACTTCGAGATCGTTTATTCATGGGGCTGCACATAGCGCCGAGTAGCATCACTTCACCTTGAGGCGAGTGTCTGGGGTGTCACGATTGTGTTCACAGTTCCGGGGTGGGAGTTCGCAGGGGGATGAATTTTCGAGAGCAGGTTCTCGTAGGTTTTTAATTGATCAACCAAAGCGCCCGAGACTTATTCGTAGGAAATACTTCGATGAATTTCTATTCTTAATAGGAAATATCCTACATGAGTTGTGGGATTTTATGACCGAGAACGAGTGGGTAAATTCCTAGTATCACCAGGTCATTCTCTGAAGACTTTCAATATCGGAGAGCCACTCTTTCTAACTGGTGCTGCTATGAACTCAAAATCCCTCGTTTTCTCGGCGGTATTGCTCACTCTGGCTGGCTGCGGCCCGCATGAAGGCTCCGGGGCTGGGCCGTCCGCCCATTCGGTCAGCATGCCCGCACTGCCGGTCATTCAGGAGGCGGTGCGCTCCCTGTATCCCACCTTCAATGGCCGAAGCGTTCCCGCCCTTGTCCATCAATTGTGCTCCTTGGCCAATGATGGCGTTACCGCGGAGCAGAACAGTGCCCAGTTGCGAAAGCTGGGGATCGACCCGACTTCGGTGCCGCATCAGGGGAATGACGCTCTGGCTCTACTGGTCAACGGCAATACGGCTGCTCAGGCTGCGGCCTGTGCCGCCTATCATGCGGTTTCCGCACTGACCCCTGTTGCCCCCGAGGACTTCATGCGGCCCCATGAGACGACGCCACAGGCTGCTCGGAGCGTCGCTGATGCCAGGAAAGTTGCAGGTGAGGAGGCAAGGAAAAGTGAAGTGAAGGCGGATTCAGCCGTCACACTCGATAGCGTCGCACTGGGCAGGCTGATGGATTTGCGGATTGCGCAAAGCCGCGCCAATGCGGACGTCTTTGCACTCATCGCTGGGCGTCTGGCTGCCACGCCGGGCCTGACCGAGAGTGATTACCGGAGCAGTGCTGCCAAACTGTTCGCGGAGCTGGCACCGCGCTATCTGAACGATCTGAAACAGCATATTCCGCCCGCGAGTACCCGGTATCGCCTGGATCGCCTGACTAGCGATCAGTTCTCCTTCAGCTCCGACACCGGCCTGCGTTACGACGTGTCAAAAAGGGAGGGGGTGGTGTTGAAACGCTACGGCCAGCTCTGGCTCGGCCGGGGAGTGATACTTGGCAAGAACTATTATCTTTCGACGACGTTACCCTGATTGATACCAGCCGCTCTTCCCCGTGCAGTGGCCCCGTCGCTCGAGGGGGAGCAGGTCTTATCGCCAGGACTGTCCCACCCTGTGGGACAGTCCTGGCGTTTTCCTTTCTGTTTTCTGTGCGCGCTCAAGCCTTCGCCGACGACTCGCCCGGGCTGGTTCAGGCTGCCGCTTTTTTACCCGCGAGAGGGGGTACTTCCGCACGCCGGGTAGTAGATGCAGGCAGTACTTTATCTGACTCGGCTACGAAGCGGCAGCCAGTAGGTTCCAACTCCAGTCTGTAGGAGAAATCATCATGATGAGATATCTCCTATTTCTGTAAGTGACGATTCAAACGAGTCGGCCAGATTTATGTTCTGGTCGTTTATTGCGTATTCCGTGCTTCATGCGGAAATGGTCTTAGGAATCATCCTACCTAAGTAATGGGATTATCTGAGTTCATAGGAATTTGCCTCTCCATAACATGCGCTCATCCCGTCTCTTTTCGATTTTTAAACGAGACGATTCCTACGTTTGGCATGAGGGAAATTCTTATGAATCGCGTATATCGCAGTATCTGGTGTGAAAAAACAGGGACCTATGTCGCGGCTGCGGAGACGGCCAAAAGTCGGACCAAGGCAGGGCGCATCGGTGGTCTGATCGCTGCTGCCCTCATGAGCGTATTCGGCTTCCTGCCCGAGGCGTTTGCGGGAGCGTCGTTCTCCGACACGGGGGCAGCGGTCAACGGCAACAACGGTTCTCGGGCTGCCGGTTCGAGTGGTGGCTGGGGGGCGCAAGCCAACTACCAGGGCCTGGCGATGACGCCTGACGGCGACTGCCAGGACCTCACCGCTACCTACACGACCGGTCCTGGGGCGCTGGGCAACATGAGCAGTCTGTTCAGCAGCCTGGCTCCGCAATACTCAACCACAGTCGATTATGGCTCGCAGGCCAACAAAGGCACGGGATACGTCAACTGGGGCTCGAGCCAGTTCATCGGCGGCACCGGCAACATTGGCAACAACGCCGGCGGTACCGCGGTCAATAACGGATCGACCCTGGCATACGGGTACAACTCCACGGCTATCGGTTGTGCCGTCCGCGCCTATGGATTCGGCTCCACCGCAATGGGCTTTGGCTCCATGGCGCAGGATTCCGGCGGCATCGCCATGGGCATCTACTCCTCGTCCAAGGGCAACGGCTCGATCGCCATGGGTACCCTGGCTAACGCGGTGGCCGACCATGCGATTGCGCTGGGCTATGGCACCAATGCCTCGGGCGTGGATAGCCTGGCGCTGGGTACTTCCGCCAGCGCAACAGCCGCCAGCAGCCTGGCACTGGGTACTTCCGCCGTCGCCACGGCGGGCAACTCGGTTGCCTTGGGTGCCAACTCCAGCACCACTGCGAACCTTGCCGCTGCCGGTTACAACCCGGGAATCGCCACCTTGTCGGGTGTGGCTTCCGCCACCAACGGCGAAGTGTCCATCGGCGCATCCACCCAGGAGCGCCGCTTGACCAACCTGGCAGCTGGCTCGCAGGCAACCGACGCAGTCAACGTCAGCCAATTGCAGTCGGAAGACGCCAAGGTGGAGAACCTCGCCGCGACAGCCGCATCGGCTCTGAGCACTACCGTGGGCACCAACGGTGCGATCACTGCGCCGAGTTACCTGCTGGCCAAGACCAATACCATTGGCGGAACCAGTGGCGCCGCGACCAATGTGGGAGCGGGCTTTGACAAGGTGGATGGTGCTCTGGGCAAGCTGGATGGTCGTGTGACCCAGAACGCCACGGATAGTGCTGCCAATGCTGTATCGATCGCCGGGCTGGATACCCGCGTCACGCAAAATACCGCCGATATCTCTAGCAATGCGACTTCGATCGCCAGCCTGGGCGGCCGCATGACCACGGCAGAAGGCAATATCACCAGCCTCGACGGCCGCATGGGCAG